>CAVONI010000019.1:0-95612 GCA_963697285.1 uncultured Acidobacteriota bacterium | reverse complement strand
CTGCCTGGTGATGTCCTGGAACCGCGCGTCGGCGCGTATCGCATCGAAGCGTGGGTCCACCTTGATCGACGACAACTCGAAGCAGCGATCGTCACAGGCCTTGGCCAGCCACTGGAAGCCGAGGTCGATCTGCTCGAGCGTGAAGTGGATGGCCGCGAACTCGAACGGCGCCACGTATCGTTCCCTGGCGAGCGCCTCGAGCTGACGCAGCGTCTTCACTGCCTGCTGGCGCCTGCCCGACAGGGCATAGACGCGGGCGAGCGCAGCCAGCATGCGCGGGCTCCTGGGCGAGAGATGCGCCGCGCGCTGGAAGGCCGCCTCTGATTCATCGAGGTCCTTCAACTGCTCCTGGATCAGGCCGAGCGTGAGGTAGGCAGGCGAGAAGTGAGGATTCAGCTCGATGGTGTGGTCGCACTGCTCGAGCGCGGCATCGAACTCGCGGCGGAAGTACCGCATCACGGCCACGTCACGGGCGATGATCGGCGACACCGGGTCGAGCGACTGCGCGATCAGCATCTGCTCGAGCGCATCGTCGAGGCGTCCGACCGGCGCGAGGCACGAGGCCGCGTACCAGTGATGCGCCGTGGCGTAGCGCAGGTCGAGCGCGATGGCGCGCTGGAATTCGCGCTCGGCGCCTTCCCAGTCCCAGTCCTGCGTGCTCTTCACGTGCGCGAGCGACGTGTGTGCCTCGGCCGAGTTGCCGTCGAGCATCACGGCCGTCGCTGCCGACGACGCCGCCCTGGTCCACACCTCGGCCGGCTTCAGCACGCCGTAGTGCGCCATCAGGCCGTAGGCATCCGAGAGGCCGCTGTGTGCCAGGGCGTATTGCGCGTCCTCGACGAGGGCACGTTCGAAGAAGTCGGCCGCCTTGCGGAGGCCTTCCTCGGTGCGCTGATTCAGGTGATAGCGGCCCTGGAGGTAGAGGTTGTGGGCGGCCAGGTTCATGGTCGTGCCGTGCGGCACCTTGGCGTGCAGCGAGTCGAGCAACTCGGGACGCAGCTTGCTGACGATGGCCGCCGTGATCCGCTCCTGGGCGCCGAACGTCTCGCTCGCGTCGGCATCCAGCGACTCAGACCAGACGTAGCAGCCGCTGGCGCCGTCGATGATGTGCGCGGTGACCCGCAGGTGGTCGCCCGCCGTTCGCAGGCTGCCGCCGATGATCATCGAGGCGTCCACGTCCTTCAGCAGGTGCTGGGCGCCGCCCGTCGGGAGCGAGGCGGGGTCGAGGGCGAGCACCCGCAGGCCCTGCAGCGTCGAGAGGCCCTGGATGATCTCCTCGCGGATGCCCTGGCAGAAGTACGCCTTGTCATGCGCCGGGCTGTGGTCGGCGAACGGCATGACCGCGACGCTATTGTGCGTCACGAGCGCAGCTCCAATCGATCGCTTGCGTACGCTGGGGGCGTCGCGCGTGACGAAGAGCGGTGCGTAGCCGCCCTTCGGCAGGTCGATCAGGAGGTCGTCGCCGGTGCCCTCGTCCTGGTAGTACTTCGCCAGGCGCGTGCGCAAGCGACGCGCCTGCACGCGCACCACCGGGTCGGTACGCGGATCGAACGACTCCTCCTTGCCGAACACCTGCACGCCGACCACGTACTCCTTGAGCTGATCGCGCCGACCCTCGATGGCCTCGACCACGATGAAACTCAGGAAGCGCCGCAGCCGATCGACTTGCTGGAAGGTGGTGCTCGCCATGATGCGATCCAGCTGCTGCCGGATCTTCTGGTCGAGCTCCGGGCTCGGTTCGCCTACCGCTGCCTTGGTGGTCACGCCACCATTCTAAGGGAGATGCAGGCACGACGATCACGGGCATGCGTCACCACGACCGGCCTGGGACCGCCCGCCGGCAGACGGCGGCCGGCGAGTGTCTCGCCGGTCGCCATCCGCGTTCACGGGATCCTGTCGCGAAGCGGTCTCCGGCGCGGCGCGCTACTCGCCATTCCGGTAGATGTCGTTGATGTTCCAGTGCCCGGGCGTCGGCGTCGGGGCGTTCTCCATCGGCACCTGGATCACGGTCGGGCGACTCGACGTCAGCGCCTCGCGAAGCGCAGGACCGAGCTCATCGGCCGATTCGACGAACACGCCGTTGGCGCCGCACGCCCGCGCCATCGCCGCGAAGTCGACGCGGTAGGGCTTGCCGTCGCACTCGAACAGGCAGCCGAACTCGGTGCCGTAGTGCATCGACTCGAGGCCCGCGATCGTGCCGAACGCGGCGTTGTCCATGACGAGCCAGACGACCGGCAGGTCGGCCTCCATGGCGGTCGCGACGACCGACGGGTTCGTGCCGAATCCGCCGTCGCCGATGAGCGCCACGGCAGCGCGATCGGGCTGCGCCATCTTCACGCCGAGCGACCGCGGCCGGGCCGAATCCCATCGTCGCGAGGCCGCTCGGCGTGACGAACGTTCCGGGCACGGTGATCGGGAACTGCTGGCCGACGCCGTTCTTGTTCCAGCCGACGTCGGTGACGATGTAGCCGTCCTCGGGCACGGCCTTCCGCAGTTCGCTCAGGATCCGCTCCGGCCGCATCGGGAACTGGTTCGAACTCCACTGCGTCAGCCCAGTTCGCTGCGAACGCGCGGCGGCCGCTGGCGATCTCGTCGCGCAGCGAGCCGCGGTCGCGGTGCGGGCGCGCCGCGCGCCGCCTCCGCCAGCGCGCCGAGCGCGAGCCTGGCGTCGGCGACGACGCCGAGCTCGGTCGGGAAGTTGCGGCCGATCTCGGCCGGCGTCGGCGTCGATGTGGATCAGCCGCGTCGGCGGAATCGCGAACGTGAAGCGCGGATCCCACGAGCTCGAGTTGGCTTCGGCCAGGCGCGTGCCGACGGCGAGGATCAGGTCGGCCGTGCGGCACTTCTCGTTCGCGATCGGCGTGCCCCAGAAGCCGGTCATGCCCGAGCAGCAGCGGATGATCTTCGCGGCAGCAGGCCCTTGCCCATCAGCGTGTGCGCGACCGGCACCTCGAGCGCTTCCGCAAGCGCCACGAGTTCGGCCGTCGCGCTGCGCTGACATCACGCCGCCGCCCGCGTAGAGGACCGGGCGCTCGGCTGCGGCGAGCGCGGCGACGATGCGCTCGGCGGTCGCCGGGTCGATCGTCGGCTTGCGCGATCGGCGTCGGCAACTTGTGGAAGGCGTCGACGGGCAGGTCGGCCGAGAAGAGGTCCATCGGCACGTCCACGAGCACCGGTCCGGGACGTCCCGTCTGCGCGAGATGGAACGCGCGCTCGATGATGCGCGGCAGATCGCGCGGCGCGATCGACGCGGTACACGCGCTTGCAGAACGGCCGGTAGATCTGGAACTGATCGGCGTCCTGGTGCAGGTTGACCTCCTGGTGCGGATGCCGGCCGTAGTAGTACGACGGCACGTCGCCGGCGATCACGACCATCGGGATCGAGTCGAGCGCGGCGTTGGCGACGCCGGTCGCGGCGTTGGTCAGCCCCGGGCCCAGGTGCGTCAGCAGCACGCCCGGCCTTGCCGGACGCGCGCGCGTACCCGTCGGCGGCGTGCGCGGCCACCTGCTCGTGGCGCGTGCGTGACGAAGCGGATCCGGCTCTTGCCGAGCGCATCGAGCAACGCGATGACGGTGTGCCCGCAGAGCCCGAAGATGACCTCGACGCCGAGGCGCTCGAGGTACTCGGCCAGCAGGTACGACGCGATGCGCGTGCCGGTTGCCGGGCTGGTGCGATTGATCGCGGGAGTGGTGGCTGTTGACATGATGTCGGGCCCGCCGTCAGAACGCGTTCGGTGTTGTAGAACTCGCCGAACAGTTCCTGCTTCGGACGGGCGGTCTTCGGGGATCGGCCGGCTGACCCAGGTCACGTTCATGTAGTGCTTGAGCGAGATGTTCTCGTTGGTGATGTTGCCGCCCCAGATGCCGCAGCCCATGCTCGACGTCATCGGCATGCCGTTGGTGAACGTGCCGGCGTTCGACGCGCGACTGGATCTGGCGCACCATGATCCGGCTCACCGGCGCGACCAGCGCCAGCCGGTGGATGTGATCGTCGTCGAACGAGTAGATGCCGCAGGAGTGGCCCTTGCCCGCCGATCTCGAAGATCTGCCGCACCATGTCGAGCGCCTCGTCGAAGCCGTTGTACTTGAAGATGGCGAGCACGATGCCGAGCTTCTCGGTCGAGAACGGGTTGTGCCTTGCCGATCTCGGCTTCCTCGACGATGAAGAACGTCTTGTCGTCGGGGATGGCGAAACCGGCCTTCGCGGCGACGACCGTGGCCGGCCGCGCGATCGTGTCGGCCGTTCGCGCGCCCGTCGTCGTCCCAGTAGGCGGCTTGCGAAGCAGGTCCTTCTCGGCGCCGTCGACGAGGTAGCCGCCTTCCGTCTGCAGCTGTGCGAGGAAGCGCGTCGTAGATCGCTGGCGTCGACGAGCAGGTTGCCGTCGGCCGAGCAGCCGGACCCGTTGTCGTTCGTCTTGCTGATGCGGGTGTTGCGCGCGGCCTCGTCGATGTTCGGCCGTCTCGTCGATGACCATCGTGGCGTTGCCGGCGCCGACGCCGTAGGCCGGCTTGCCCGAACTGTAGGCGGCCTTGACCATCGCGGGACCGCCGGTGGCGATCGTCAGATCGCAGCTCGACATCAGCTCGTTGGCGAGCGGAATGCTCGGCCGCTCGACGCACTGCAGCAGGTCGTCCGGCACGCCGAGTGCCTGCAAGGCGGCGCGCATCACCCGCACCGTCTCGATGGTCGTCTTGCGGCTCGCCGGGATGCGGCGAGAAGATCACCGCGTCCTTGCACTTGATCGCGTAGATGGCGATGCCGACCGGCGTGACGTACGGGCTCGTCACCGGGATCAGCGACGGCGATGACGCCGGCGGCTTCGCGTACTTGACGATGCCCTTCTCGGGGATCTCCTCGATGATGCCCATGCTCTTCTGGCGCAGGGCGTCGCGCAGGATGCCGAGGATCTTCGCGCGGCGCGTCGGTTCGCGGCTGCCCATGCCGCTTTCGTCGACGCTCATGTTGGCGAGCCGGGTGGCGGTCGCCTCGTTGCCGCCGGCCCACGCGACCGCGCGGCACAGGCGATCGACGGTCGCCTGGTCGTAGTCGGCGATGGCCCGCATCGCCTCGCGCGCGCGTCGGACGAGGTCGTCTACTACCTGGGTTTCTTCAGCCGTGATTGCTCGTGGGGCCATGAGCTGTCGTGTTCCTTTCCAGTCTCTAGTCGCGTGGTGCCTGCGACGGCGGCACACCGTCGTATTGCACGGGGATCCGGATGCGCATGGGTCGTTCGCGCGTGTGTTCCTCGTAGACCTCGGCCGTGAGCCCGGCAACGCGGCCGACGATGAAGAGGAGCTTGCCCGCTGCCGGGGGGAAGCCCAGGTCGTGCAGGACGGCCGCGAACGCGCCATCGATGTTGATCGGGAGCGGCTTGACCTGCGTCCGCACCGCCGCCTCGAGTGCGAGCATGCACGCGACGCCTTCGCCGGCGACGCCGGCCTCCTGCGCCATCGCGAAGAGGACGGGCACGCGCGGATCGGTCGTGTGCACACGATGTCCGACGCCCTTGATGCGGCGGCCACGCGCGAGTCGTTCGGCCACCAGGCTGGCCGCGACGTCATCGGCCGTCAGCGACTCGGTGCGCATGCGCGCCACCATCTCGGCAATCGTCTCCATGCACTCGGCGCCCGCGCCGCCGTGGACGTCGCCGATGGCAAGGATGCCCGCGGCCACCGCCGCCGAGAACGACTCGCGATTGCCCGACGCTGCAAGCCGCGCCGTCGCGCACGACGGTGCGCCCGCGCCGTGATCGGCCGCGCCGACGAGCAGTGCATCCAGCAACCGGCGCTCGGCCACGCTGGGCAGCCGTCCGCGATGGAGCAGGAAGATCGTGTCGGTGAAGGTGGCGCCGCGCAGCAGCGACGCGATGTCGTGGCCGCGGATCCAGAGTCCGGTCGCATCCGACTTCACGAGGGCGGTGCGCCAGGGCGTCATCACAGTGCGGAGGATTATGCCCTGCCGACGTGTCGGCGACAGCGTTGTAACAGTATTGACACGGTAACGGCCACGGCGACGGGTTGTTACCGTTCCGGCACCGTAACTCCATTGTTTGCCGCCTGACGGCACGGTAGGTTGTGGAGCCTGGCGCGGAGTGCTAGCGTGGCGCCGGGCGTCTCGCATTTCGCTCGATCGTCCAAGGAGATCTCCTCATGCGTAGTCCGTCTCACCCGAGACTTGCGCTTGCCGTTGCCGGGTGCGTCCTGGTGCTCGCCAGCGTGTTGTCCGCGCACGGTCAACCGGCTGGAGGACAGGGTCCGGGTGGTCGCCCGCCCCAGCAGAAGCCCACGAGAAAGCAGCTGCTCGTCTGGTGCGACACCACCGGCGGGGGCGCGTACCACGACTCGGTGTCGCACGCGATGGCGGTCATCGAGAAGATGGGCCGCGACACGGGCCTGTTCGATGCCTACCTGCGGACCGACTCGCAGTTGATCACCAAGCAGAAGATCTCGGTCCATGCCAACGGCCGTGACTGGCCGGTCAACAAGAACCTCGACTGGTTCGACGCCATCTTCTTCTGCGGGCTGCGCGAGATCCCGCTCAGCGACCAGCAGTTCGCCGACCTGATGTCGTTCATCCGCGACGACGGCAAGGGGTTCGTGGCGGCGCACACCGCCGACACCGCGTTCGTGAGCCGGCCCGAGTTCGCGAAGATGATGGGGTCGGCCTACGACAACCATCCCTGGAACCAGGTCGAGGCCAGGGTGATCGTCGAGGATCCGGCGTTTCCCGCGATGAAGCACTTCCCGCCGGTCTTCACGTTCAAGGACGAGATGTATCAGGTCAAGGAGTTCTCGCGCGAGAACGCCAGGGTGCTGTTGCGACTCGACACGACGTCGGTCGACATGAAGAACCCCAACGTCCACCGCACCGACAACGACTTCCCGCAGGCCTGGGTGAAGACGTACGGGAAGGGGCGCGTGTTCGTGTGCTCGTTCGGCCACGACTCGGCGACCTGGGATCGGCCCGAGATCCAGACGATGTGGCTGGAGGCGATCAAGTGGGCGCTCGGCATGACGGACGCGGATATCACGCCGCGGCCGATGCCAAAGCCGTAATCCCCGGCGCGCCGGCGTCTGCGACCCCCGATGGACAGGCCCTTGCGGCTCTGCGCACCCGTCGTCGCACTCGTCGGCGCGTTGTTCGCGTTCGGCTCCGGTCCTCACGCTGCGGGCACCCTCCATCGCCAGGCTCGCCGGATGATGGGGACGCTGGCCGAGATACAGGTCCACCATGTCGATGCCGCGCTGGCCGACCGCGCCATGGCTGCCGCCCTCGACGAGATGCAGCGCGTCGACCGGTTGCTCAGCATCTACCTGCCCGGCAGCGAGTTGAGCAGGATGAACGCCGAGGCGGCGACGAGGCCTTTCCGCGCGTCGGACGAACTCTACGCGTTCGTGAAGCGCTGCCGGGGGTACGTCGACGAGACGCAGGGGACGTTCGATCCCACGGTGGGTCCGCTCGTGCGGGCGTGGGGGTTCTTCACGTCACGGCCCGCGCAGCCGACAGCGGCCGAGGTCGCGGCCGCGAGGGGGCGATCGGGCTTCGACAAGGTGCGGCTCGACGATGGGGCGCACACGGTGTCGTTCACGGTGACCGGAGTCGAGTTCGACCCCGGTGGGATCGGCAAGGGCTACGCGGCCGACCGCGCGGTTGCCGTGCTTCGGGAACACGGGGTCTCGTCGGCCCTGGTCAGCGCCGGCGGGAGCACGCTGTACGGGCTGGGCCACCCGCCCGATCGCAACGGGTGGAAGGTCGCCGTGCGGAACCCCGCCAGGCCCGCGACGAGCCTCCGGTACGTGACGTTGCGCGATGGAGCGATCTCGACGTCCGGGGTGTCGGTGAACTTCGTGCGAGCCGAGGGGCACCGCTACGGGCACATCATCGATCCACGCACGGGCGCTCCCGGCGAGAACATCTGCCAGGTGAGCGTGACGGCACCGACCGCCACCGACTCGGATGCGTGGACCAAGGCGGCGTTCTTATTGACGCGTGACGGCATCGAGAAGCTGTTCGCCGGGCGTCCGCAGGTGCACGTGCTGCGGGTCGAGGGTGAGTGCGCGAGTGGGGATGCCGCCTGGACGACGCCGTGGTCGGCGGAGGCGTTCGCGGTGGAGACGGCGGAGACAGGTCAGGAGTGATTGGCCGGACGGTCGTGCCGCCCGGCCAATCGGTTGGTGCCCGCGACTAGGTCATCCAGGGCCGAGGGCGCTCGAGCGTGCCGGCAAGCAGGGCCTTCGTGATGTTGGCGCCTTCCTTCAACTGGAAGTCGTACATGCCGACCGTGATGAAGTCGGCCCCCTTCTCGAACGCGTACTTGAACCCGTCGCGCGGGTGAATCGCCCCGGCGGCGAGCACCTTGTAGGCGACGAACGGCTTCTTGCACTTCGCGAAGAACTCCGCCGTCGCCTTGGGCGTCGTCTCCCAGATGTTGTCGTGCCTGCTGTCGGCATATTCCGACTGGACCAGCTGTTCCTTGGTCGGTTTCCAGTTCGGATCCGGCGGCAGCGGTGGGCCGGCGCTCCAGTACTGCGCGCTGTTGAAGGTCTTCATGTAGTAGTCGGCGCCGAGTCCCAGGCGCTCCGCCTCGATCAGCGGATCGAGCGCGTGCGTGGCGAGGCCCGCCACCATGCCCGCCTTCTTGATGGCCTCGAGCGTCGTGCCGATGATGTCCATCCGCTGGTTCTTGAAGAACTTGTCGCCTTCGAGGCCGCGGACGTGCGCGCAGACGACGCCGGCCTCGACGGCCTTCTCGAGGTCGGTGGTCTGATCCTTCTCGTTGATGACCAACTGGGCCATCCACTGGATCTTCCCGCCGCGCTCGGTCTTGTAGCGCTTCGCCAACTCGAGGCTGCGCTTCTCGATGCGGAGCATCGACGCGTTGATGCCGTTCTCCTCGTATTTCTGGTAGGTCTCGAGGACCTTGTCGTCGGTGAAGTACGCGCGGAGCAACTGCGAGGTGTAGATCAGGTCGCGGGAGTGTGCCTGCCAGCCGACCAGGTTGTGCCCCGCGATCAGCCGGGTGAAGGTGAGGTGGCCGAGCTTGCCGGTGGGGATGGGCCCGGGGACGTCGGGTACCGGTGGCTGCGCGCGGCGGCCGCCGAACTCTCCCGGCGGCTGCGGCCCCGGCGGCGGCACCTGGCCCGCCTGATGCGCCTGGAGGATTTGCTCCTCGAAGCTGAAGGCGGCGGTGCCAACTGCCGTGAGGGCGCCAGCCCGTTTCAGGAAATCGCGACGATTGAACCCGTCACCAGCCATGAAGCCTCCTCATGAGAGCAATGAGAACACCCGGCCGTGGCTCGCGCACGCGGCCGTCACTTCGTCACTCGGCGGTCATTTCGCCGCCAGATAACGCACTTCCACGTCCTTGATGAATTGGTCGGTCGTCGAAATCTTGCCGGGTCCACCCACGACGTCGAGGGTAATGACCGCGGTCGGGCCACCGACGGTGACCTGGCCACGATAGAGGACATTGTATTCCTCCTCGACGTGCATCTGGAACCGGAAGCCATACGTGCCCGGCGCGACCCCGAGCTTCACAAGATCGAACGTCATCTCGCCCGTGCCCACCGTCGGCGTGGGTGCGGTCACCGCCGCGACTTCGTCCTTGGGCGCAGACTCCCACTTCGCCTGCGTGACCCAGTCGGGGCACACCGTGCCCATCTTGTATTCCTTGTCGGACAGTTCCTGGCTGACATACAGCGTCTTGACCAGCTTCCCGTTGGCATCTTCGAGCCAGATGGCCGTGTGATAGGTCGGATCGATCGTGGTGGGTGCCTCGTAGAAGTACCGGACGTCGAGGACGCCGGGCGTTCCTGCCGGTGCGGGTGGAGACTGCGCCCTCCCGGCGGCAGACAGCATTGCTGTTGCGGCAATCGACACCACCAGGGGCATCCACCTGGCTCGTGCTGTGAACCTCATCATCGGCCTCCGCCTTGCCCGTGGCCCCGTCTGGCGTGGCGCTGAAGCCGCCCTCGACAGTTGCCCTTCAGATTATGGACACCTCTCGGCCACGGCGATCCGTTGTTACGGTAGCGACACGGTAACCACGTTGTGGCGGTCAGGGCAGCGTGCTAGCGTCCCCGCCGTCCTGTTCGCTTGCGCCCTAGGTCTGACTGCTGGAGGTGGGAACGTGAAGCGGTTGATTCTTGCACTGTTGGTCACAGCCGCCTGGTCGTTGATGACGACCGGCGTCTCGGCGCAGGGGGTGTCGACGTCGCAGCTGTCGGGCGTCGTCAGCGATTCCAGCGGCGGGGTCCTGCCGGGCGCCACCGTCACCGTCGTGCAGGTCGACACCGGGCTTGTCAGGACGGCAGTCACCGGGGGTGACGGCACGTATGCCCTGCTCAACCTCCCGGTCGGCCCCTACAAGCTCACCGTCACCCTCGACGGGTTCTCCACCTACACGCAGGAGGGGATCGTGCTGCAGGTGCAGTCGAACCCCACCATCAACGTGACGATGGGGCTCGGCACGCTCGACGAGTCGCTGACCGTCTCGGCGAACGCCGGGATGGTCGAGACCCGGAGCACGGCGGTCGGCCAGGTCATCGACAACTCGCGCGTGGTCGAGATGCCGCTCAACGGCCGCCTGGCGACCGAGCTGGTGTTCCTCTCTGGCCTGGCGACCGACGCGCCGGCGGCTGACCTCAACACGAACAAGAACTATCCCACCGTGACGATCTCGGTCGCCGGCGGGCAGGCCAACGGCATGACCTACATCATGGACGGTGGCACGTACAACGACCCGTTCAACAACCTCAACCTGCCCACGCCGAACCCCGACGCGCTACAGGAGTTCAAGGTCGAGAGCAGCGCGCTGCCGGCCCGCTACGGCCACCATGCCGCCTCGGCCGTGAACGTCGTCACGAAGTCGGGGTCGAACAACTTCCGTGGCAACGCCTTCGGGTTCTTGCGCGACTACCACCTGAACGCGAAGAACGCGCTGACCACGACGCGCGACAGCCTCGAGCGCAAGCAGTTCGGCGGCACGCTCGGCGGGCCGGTCGTGCGCAACAAGCTGCTCTTCTTCGGCGCCTACCAGGGCACGCTCGAGAACACGGCCCCGGCCGACATCACGGTGTTCACGCCGACACAGGCAATGCTCAACGGCGACTTCACCACGTTCGCGTCGCCCGGCTGCAATGCCGGTCGCGTGATCAGCCTCCGCGCCCCCTTCGTGAACAACCAGATCAGCCCCACCCTGTTCAGCCCGGCGGCGCTGAAGATCCTGCAGTACGTGCCGGTCTCGCCCGATCCCTGCGGCCGCTTCCAGTACGGCGTGCCCAACGACAACGACGAGCACCAGGTGCTCGGCCGCCTCGACTACCAGGCCGGCCAGAACCACTCGTTGATGACGCGCTACATGTTCGCGCGCTACGCGAACCCGGTCGACTGGGACGGCAAGAACGTGCTGCAGATCACGCGCACCGGTCGCGAGAACATCGTCCACTCGATCATCGGCGGCCACAACTGGATACTGGGGCCCAAGGCGGTCAACGCGCTGCACATCACCTTCAACAAGACACTCAACGACCGCCCCCTCCCGGAGTACTTCGAGCCCAAGGACGTGGGCATTGCGGTGGATTCCGCCATCCCCGGCTACATGGGCCTGAGCATCACGTCGGCGTTCAACCTCGGCAGCGGCGGCACGAATCCCGGGTATTTCAACTCGAACGGCTGGCAGATCGCCGATGACCTCGACTACATCCTCGGCAAGCACCAACTGGCCGTTGGCTTCAGCGTGATCCGGACGAGCATCGAGGCGACGAACAACCGGCCGACCAATGGCGCGTTCACGTTCAACGGCTCGAATACGGGCCTCGGCCTGGCCGACTTCATGACGGGCCGGATGAGCAGCTTCCTGCAGGGCAACCAGGTGTGGGACTACCACAACCACACCTACTACGGGGTGTACGTCCAGGACGACTGGAAGCCGCGTGCGAACCTGACGATCAACTACGGCCTGCGCTGGGAGCCCTTCCTGCCCATCCAGAACGAGAAGGCATTCTCGAACAACTTCTCGATGGATTGGTTCCGCGCCGGCACCCGCAGCACCGTCTACCCGCAGGCACCCGCGGGCCTGATGTTCCCTGGTGACCCCGGTTATCCCGAGGGCACAGGGACGCATGGCGCGCGGTACGGCCAGGTGGCCCCGCGGCTCGGCGTGATCTGGAGCCCGCTCGAAGACAACTCGATGAGCGTGCGCGCGGCGTACGGCTGGTTCTACGACACGCCGCACCTGTTCTTCAACACCCGCTTCGCCAACAGCCCGCCGTGGGGCGCGCAGATCTCGTTGACCAATCCCGCAGGTGGCCTCGCCAATCCGTGGCTGACCTACCCCGGCGGCAACCCGTGGCCGAACCTGCGTGAGAACTGGGCCACGTCGACCTTCCCGCTGGCCGGAGTCTACGTCACCACGCCGCTCGATCTGCACAACACGCGCACCGAGCAGTGGAACGTCAGCGTGCAGAAGGGCATCGGCGACTACCTGTTTGCCGCCACCTACCTCGGCACGCGCGGCAAGTACGTGTGGCGCGCCACGGAACTGAACCCGGCCGTCTACGGGCCGGGTGCCACGACCGGCAACACGCAGTTGCGGCGCACCCTCACGTCGATCAACCCGACGTGGGGACCGTCGTTCTCGACGGTCGGCTCCACGGACGACACGGGCAGGTCGAGCTACCACGGCATGCTGCTGTCGGCCCAGAAGCGCCTGTCGAACAACTGGAGCCTGCTCACGAACTACACCCTGTCGAAGTGCATGACCGACCCGGCGACCACCGAGATCACCGGCGCCACGATCATGGACCCCAACAACCCGGACGCCGACTACAGCTACTGCTCCTCCGATCGTCGGCACGTGTGGAACGTGTCGGCCGTCTTCCGGGCGCCGACGGTCTCCGGCGGGCTCGGCGCGTTGATCAGCGACTGGCAGGTCGCGCCGATCGTCCGCATCGTGTCGGGCAACCGCGCGACCGTGACGACCGGCACCGACATCGCCCTCACCGGCATGGGCAACCAGCGCGCCGTGCAGGTGCTCGACGATCCGTACGGGGCGAAGACCGCGGCCAACTACCTGAACCCGGCGGCCTTCGCCCTGCCGGCGACGGGCACCTACAGCTCCGACAAGCCGTTCAGCATCCTGAATCCTGGTCGGTTGATTAACGACATCTCGATCTCGCGCACGTTCAAGATCTCAGCGACGTCGATCCAGTTCCGGTGGGAGATCTTCAACGTGATCAACCACGTGAACCTCGACGCGCCCATCACCGCGTTCAACAACGCGAACTTCGGCAAGATCCTGACCGCCGGCGACCCGCGCATCATGCAGTTGGCGCTGAAGTACACGTTCTAGCGCCCCTCAGCCCGCGACCGTCACTCGAGCACCCGAACCTGACTCATCTCGTCAGGATTCGGGTGCTCGAGGGCTCTCGACCACGCCTTCACGTGCGGCTCTGCATGGGCTGCGGAACCGGACGACCAATCCCGGCCCGTCGGTCACGAGGTTCCTGCACCTCGGAGCGGTCTGCCGCCACCCACGAACGCTTCATCCCGACGCGCGCGGGTGCGCGGCTTCCCGGACGACTGTTACGGTAGCGACACCGTTACGCCATTGCCGAGAGTCGATGGTGAAGTGTAGGGTGCGTCAGTCGCAACACATCCGCCGGGCGTCAGTCCGTCCGCGGGCCTTACCTCCACCCGGCGGTCCCTGCGTCGTGCAGGGCCGCCGGGCTCTTTTGTCTCACGGCGAAGGAGGCGCGTATCCTGCTCGAGTCCAGACGTCGGGATCGCGCAGTTGACCGCTCCGTTGTCGGAGGACGTCGCATTCCTGGCGGGTACCTGAGCCCCGGGTTCGGGCCCGTCGCTGCACCACCGGCGAAGACCGCGGAGCCAGGGCCTGCGGTGACGCCAAGAGGACGCTACACATGAAGAAGTCACGAGCATTCGCCTGGTTGCTGGCCGTCGCGATGGTGCCTGCACTGATCGCGGCGCAGGGGACCGACTGGCCACATCGCGATCGCGACCCGGGGGCGCAGCGGTTCTCGCCCCTGACGCAGATCACCGCGGCGAACGTCGCCACGCTTCAGCCGGCGTGGACGTTCGACACGCAGGCCGCGAACCTGCAAGTGACGCCCATCGTCGTCGGCGGCCTGATGTACATCGGCGTCGGGTCGACGATCTTCGCGCTCGAACCCGAGACCGCGCGCGTCGTGTGGCAGTACGAGGCGCCGGCAGTCGTGTCGCGCCGCGGCGTCGCCTACTGGCCGGGCGGCGGGGGGACGCCGGCCCGCATCTTCAGCGGGGCGGGCAGCCAGATGGTGGCGCTCGACGCGAAGACCGGCGTGCCCGTTCCCGGGTTCGGGGTGTCGGGATACGTCGACCTGAAGCAGGGCCTCAAGGACGAAGTGGACGGCAACTTCAGCCTCGTCTCGCCGCCGACGATCTTCAAGGACATCGTCATCACGGGCGGCAACAACGGAGAGCAGGCCCCGAGCTTCGGCCTCTACGGCGACATCCGCGGATGGGACGCACGCACGGGCAAGCTGCTGTGGTCGTTCCACACGGTCCCGCGCGAGGGCGAGCCCGGCGTGGAGACATGGGAGGGCACCAGCTGGAGGAATCGCAGCGGCACCAACATGTGGGCGTTCTTCACCGTGGACGTCGAGCGCGGCATGGTCTTCGTGCCGCTCGGATCGCCAACCTCCGACTACTACGGCGCGGACCGCCCTGGCAAGAACCTCTACGGCAACTCGATCGTCGCGCTCGACGCGGCGACGGGCAAGATGAAGTGGTTCCAGCAGCTCGTGCACCACGACCTGTGGGACTTCGACCTCCCGGCGGCGCCCACGCTGGTCGACGTGAAGCGCGACGGGAAGACGATCCCGGCCGTGGCGGTCATCACGAAGATGACGCTGCTGTTCATCTTCGATCGGGTGACGGGTGAACCCATCTTCGGCATGGAAGAACGTCCTGTCGCGCAAAGCCCCGTGCCGGGTGAGCGGTCGTGGCCGACCCAGCCCTTCCCGCTCAAGCCCGCGCCCCTCGGTCGCATCTCGTTCGACCCCGCGAAGGACTTCTACACGCTGACGCCCGAACACGAGGCCTACTGCCGCGAACTGTTCACGAAGAACAAGATGTACACCCACGGGCTCTACACGCCGCCCGGCATCGAGAACACGATGCTGACATTCCCGAGCACCATCGGAGGCGGGAACTGGAACGGCATCGCGTTCGACCCCTCGCTCGGCCTCGCCATCACGAACGTGATGAACATCGGGCAGGTCGCGAAGATGGTGCCGAAGACCGATCCGCAGACGGGGCAGCCCACCTACGGACGGCAGTCGCCCTGGGGCGGGGCCGTCGGGCGTTTCTGGAATCCCGAGACGAAGCTGCCGTGCTCGGCACCTCCCTTCGGCGAACTGGTGGCGGTCAACGTCAACACCGGCGACATCGCATGGCACATGCCGTTCGGCTACGTGAAGGAACTGAAGGAGAAGGGCATCACGGGCACCGGTGCGCTCAACATGGGGGGGCCGATTGTCACGGCGAGCGGGCTGATCTTCGTCGGGGCGACGAACGACAACTACTTCCGTGCCTTCGACACGCGGACCGGAAAGCAGTTGTGGGAGACCGAACTCGAGGCGAGCGGCCACTCGGTTCCGATGACGTTCATGGGCAAGGACGGCCGGCAGTACGTGGTGGTCGCCGCGGGCGGCGGGAGCTTCATCCAGTCGCCGCGTGGCACGAAGATCGTCGCGTTCGCGCTGCCTGACGGCAAGCCGACACTGAGCGTGTTGCGTCCACCCCCGCCACCGGGCTCGCCCGTTGTCGTCAGTGACCGGTTCGGGGCGCCGCCGGGGCCGGGCCGCGACAACATGCTCAAGATGTGCAGCGGCTGCCACGGCTTGCGCACGTCGCTCGCCCGGCGCCACACGCGCTCCGAGTGGCAGACGCTCGTCGAGAACATGGCCGGCATCGGCGCCCCCGGCACGCGCGACGACATCATCGCCACCGTCGGCTACCTGTCGATGCGCTACGGCCAGGTGGACGTCAACACGGCCACGGCGGCGGAGTTCCAGGAGATTGTCGGGCTCACCGCGACCGAGGCGGCCGCTGTCGTGGAATTCCGCACGCACGAGGGCGGGATCGCGACGTTCGACCAGTTGAAGAAAGTGCCCGGCGTCGATCCCGGGCGCATCGATGGGGTGAAGGACCGGCTGCGGTTCGCCACCGCGAAGTGAGACGCCGTCCGGATCACAGGTGGCGACTGCCGCACCTGATGCCGCCACGCCGCCAGGACGTTGTGGAGACGAGGACGCCATGATCGAACCGTTCGACCAGCGAATAGCCGAGCAGGTAGACGACTACATCGAGGACCTGTTCGTCGCACGAGACGAGGTGCTCGCGCAGGCGCTCGCCGATGCGGATGCGGCCGGACTGCCGCCGATCGGCGTGTCGCCCAACCAGGGCAAGCTCCTGCACCTGCTCGCCAGGATGGTTCGGGCCGAACGCATCCTCGAGGTCGGCACGTTGGGCGGCTACAGCACGATCTGGCTGGCGCGCGCGCTCCCGCCGCACGGACGACTGGTCACCCTTGAACTCGAGCCGGTGAACGCGGGCGTCGCGCGCACCAACGTCGCGCGTGCGGGATTCGCAGGGATCGTCGACGTTCGCGTCGGGCCGGCGGCCGATTCGATGCGCGCCATGATTGCCGCACGGGAGCCGGCGTTCGACGTCGTCTTCATCGACGCGAACAAGGAGGCGTATCCCGAGTACCTCGCGCTGGCCCTCGAGCTGGTCCGGGCAGGAAGTCTCATCCTCGCCGACAACGTCATCCGCGGAGGCGGCGTGCTCGATGCGGCGTCGACAGATCCGCTCGTGCAAGGCGTGCGCGCGTTCAGCCAGGCCATCGCCGCTCACCCGCGGCTCGCGTCGTTGATCCTCCCGATCATGCGGAACCGGTTCGACGGCATGTCGATCTCGGTCGTCTCGTAGGCCGGGCCGCGCGGGGGCGCGGCCCCTACGCGCTGCCCGATCTCGCGAGACGCGCGACCCCCGCAGCCCGTAGGGGCCGCGTCCCCCCGCGGCCCGGGCGCGCCGCATCAGGGTCAGATATCGGTGTCGATGTCGAGCCGGTGGATGTCGCCGAGCACCACGCTGTACGAAAACGCCCCGATCAGCGCGACCACGCCGATGTAGACCAGCGGCCCGACGAACGACCCCGTGGCCTGGTAGGTGATGCCGATCACCAGCGGCGTGACGATGCCCGCGAGGTTCGCGCTGAAGTTGAAGATGCCCCCGGTCAGTCCGATCAGCTTCTTGGGCGCGACGTCCGAGATCACGGTCCACCCGAGGTTCGTCATCCCCTGACCGAAGAAGGCAATCGACATGATCGCGATGACGAGGGCGTTGTTGTCGACGGGCACGTAGTTGGCCAGGATGATCGTCGAGGCGAGGAGCATGCCGCCGACGATGGGCAGCTTCCTGGCGAAGTTCGCCGACCCCGTGCGCTTGAGGATCATGTCGGAGACGAGGCCGCCGAGCAGCACGCCGACCGATGCCCCGATGTAGGGCATCGAGGCCATGAATCCCGCCTTGATGAACGACATGCCGCGCGCGGTCACGAGGTAGGTCGGGAACCACGTCACGAAGAAGACGAGCGTCGAGTTGCCACCGAACTGCCCGATCGAGGCGCCGAGGATCTGGCGATGCGCGAGCAGTTTGCGGATCAGGTCCCAGCGGAACGGGATCCGCTCGCCCTTGTAGTCGCCCCCTCCGCCGGCTTCGATGTAGTCGATCTCGGCCTGGTTCACGCTCTTGCTGTCCTCGAGGTTGCGGTAGACCACCCACCACACCAGGCCGAACACGATGCCGATGCTCCCGACGATGTAGAACAGGCCGCGCCACCCGAATTGTGCCGTGAGCCAGAAGAGCGGCACGCTCAGGAAGCCGAGGCCGGCGTACTGGCCCACCGAGTAGACGCCGTTGGCGCGCGCGCGCTCGTTCTGCGGGAACCACGTCGCCAGGACACGGCTGTTGGCGGGGTAGCACGGCGCCTCGAAGACGCCGATGCCGACGCGCGTCACGATCAGGCCCCACAGCGAGTGCACGGCACCCATCATGGCCGTGAAGGCCGACCAGAAGGTCACGGCGATGAAGTAGGTGAGCCGCGTGCCGTAGCGGTCGAGGAAGATCCCGCCCGGGATCTGCAACAGCGCGTAGCTCCACGAGAACGCCGAGAACACCAGGCCCATCTGCGTCGGGTCGAGTTGCAGATCCTTGCTCAGGAACGGCGCGGCGATGCCCAGCACGGTCCGGTCGAGGTAGTTGATCATCGTGCCGGTGGCGATGAGCGCGAGGATCGGGAACCAGCGCACGCGTGTCGCGCGGGCGGATGCTGCAGTGGGCGTGATCATCGGTGGGGGCCTGTGTCCTGAATGTCGTTGCCGCGCGATGCTAGCACTGCCGACGCGTCACGAGGCAGGTTCGGACGTAGTGATACGGTTACACGCCTCCGCCCCGGGGCCCAGGCCGGCGTCAGCAGGGCCGGCGACCGCGCCGCGGGCGAGGCCTGCCCTGCGGTCGGCAGATCGATCCGGCCCGGATGCTGCTACAGTCGGCGCGGCGGCTCACCGTCGGAGACCAGGGGAGGTCTTCCACCGGGGGGGAGCCGCGTTGTCGAGGACGAGAACGATGAGACCGGTCGTGACGCCTGCCCTGAAGATCCGGGACGCCGAATTCGGCGGCCCTACGCCGTTGATCTGCGTGCCCCTGGTGGCTGGAGACGCCGGCGCGCTGCGTGCACAGGCCAGCGTGGCGCACGCCCTGTCGCCCGACCTGATCGAATGGCGAGCCGACTACTACGACGACATGTCGGCAGAGGCCATGGGCAGCGGGGCGCGCATCCTCCGCGACGTCGTGGGTACTGCCCCGTCATTTACACCCTCCGCATTCGTGAAGAGGGCGGTGCGAAGGTCGTCGCCCAGGACCTCCGCCGCAGCATCATCGAGTCGATCCTGCGCTCCGGCCTCGTCGACATCGTCGACGTCGAGTTGCGCAACGGGCCCGCGTTCAACGACGCCATCGCAGCCGTCGCACGCGACAACGGTGTGCGGCTCATCCTGTCGTTCCACGACTTCGAGGCGACGCCCGGCACGAACGTCCTGCTGGGGGTCATCGCCGACATGGCCCGCCAGCGAGCCGACATCGCGAAGGTCGCCTGCATGCCGAAGGCGCCCGAAGACCTCCTACGGTTGCTGGAGGCCACGCTCACCGCCCGCCGGATGTTTCCGACCTTGCCGATGTGCACGCTGTCGATGGGGGGACTCGGCGTCGCGACGCGAGCGGCAGGATGCCTGTTCGGGTCTGACATGACGTTTGCGGTCGGCCAGGCGGCGTCGGCACCCGGACAGATCCCGGTCGGCGAGCTGCGGGCGATGATCGACGGCGTGCTGCGGGGCGCCTGACGCCCCGGGGGTGACGCTACCTCGAGGCCGCGCACTCGGTCAGGGCGCGTCGCAAGTCGGATTCCTCGACGGCCGCTGACACCACGGCCCGTCCTGGCGCGCTCGGCAGGATCCAGCGGGGCGCATCGCCGAAGACCTTCTTGTCGCGGTGGATGTGCTCGATCAGCACGTCGAGCGCCAGCGAGGGCAACTGCGTGGGCAGGCCGAAGCGGGCCAGCAGCTCGTTCTGCCTGGTTTCTGACGCGGCGTTGGCCAGCCCGAGCAGCACCGCCAGGCGCGCTTCCACCGCCATCCCGATGGCCACCGCCTCGCCGTGGGGCATGCTGTACTCGGTGGCCGTTTCCAGGGCGTGGCCGACCGTGTGGCCGTAGTTCAGGAGCATGCGCAACTGTCCCAGGTCGCGCTCGTCGGCGGCGACGACCTGCGCCTTCAGCGCCACGCAGCGCGCAATCACCGGCAGCAGGATCAGGCGGTCGAGCGCCAGCAACTCAGGCACGTGCCGCTCCACCTGCTCGAGCAGGCTGGTGGCGATGGCCTCGCCGGGCATCAGCGAGCTCTCGATCATCCCGTATTTCACGACTTCGGCGAAGGCAGCCCGACGCTCGCGCTCGGGCTCATCGCGCAACAGCGCCGCGTCGGCCCACGCCAGGCGCGGATGGTGAAAGGTGCCCACGAGGTTGCGTGCCCGCTTGTGGTTCAGCGCCGACTTGCCGCCGATGGAGGTGTCGACCATGCCTTCGAGCGAGGTCGGCACCTTCACGAGCGGGAGGCCGCGCATGTAGGTCGAGGCGACGAAGCCTCCGAGGTCGTCGATGGCGTCGCCGCCGACGACGAGCACGATGTCTTCGCGGCGCATCCGCAACTCGAGGAGCCAGTCGTACAGCAGGCTCGCCTGGTCGAGGGTCTTCACGTGTTCGCCGGGTTCCACCTCGTGGACGTGCACCTCGAGCCCGGCCTCCTGCAACGACTCACCCACCCGACCGCCCAGGCGCGCCCACGTGGCGGCGTCGGTGAGGGTCGCGACCTTGCGGGCACGTGGGAGGATGCGCCGTACCTGGGCGCCCAGCGAATGCAGGTGGTTCCAGCCGACCACGGCCTGGTAGGGCCAGGGGCCGGCGGCCACCACGATCGGGGGCGGAAGGTCGGGGCTGAGCGAATGCCGGATGGGCGTGGCCGGGACGTCGGCGCTGGCGACGGGTTCGTCGGTCTGCTCGAGCAGTTCGCGGGCCCGGATCACCTCGGCGGCTACCTGGCCCGGCGTGAGCCGATCGGTGTGCACCGTCCAGTCGGCGAGCGCGTAGACCGACTGCCGGCTGTGCTTGAGTGCGCGGACCTGGTCGAGCGGGTACACCGCATCGAGCATCGGGCGGATGGCCGCCGGGTCCGATCGTTTCAGTTGCAGCTGGATGCGTTCGTTCAGGGTCTCGGGCCGTCCCTCGAGCGAGATGATCCAGCCACGGCTGGCCATCACCCGACGGTTCTCGGCCCGCACCGCTGCGCCGCCGCCCGTGGCCACCACGAAGGCGCCCTCGACCGACACTTCGCGCAGCGCCTCGGCCTCGCGCAGCCGAAAACCCGGCTCGCCCTCGCGTTCGAAAATGAGCGGAATGGTCATCCCGGCGCGCTCGGCGATGACCTGGTCGAGATCGAAGACGTTCCAGCCCAACTGGGCGCCTATGAGCTGTGCGACGGTCGACTTCCCGGTACCGCTGAACCCGACGAGATAGATGCCACGAACCGCCACCACAACCTCCTGCTCACCGGCGACCGCGGGTGAAATGGGCCGACGCGAAAGACCACTCCGGGGCGGTGAGGTCCGGTGAATGCTCGACGGCAACGAAATCTCGACCCTGAGCGCAATTGTGTTGAGCGCACCGCCTCCGCGTCCAGACCGATTCCCTGGGCGCATCGCGTACGGGCATGTTCAACGCAACGGAGTCGAAGGGTAGAGCCCGTACGCGAGACGTGTCAAGGGAACGCAGCCACCCATGTCAACGCGGCCACCCGTCGTCACGCGCACTCATCGAGGCCGGGAAGTTCGGGGCGCTACGGTAGCGGCACGGTAACACCGCCAGGCTTCCCCCGCGTCCGGTGCTATAACACCCGGACTGCCGTGCGCCGCATGCACAGGCAGGCCCTCGGACTAGTCGGCAGGAGTGAGTGTGATGAGCGTTCCCAGGATCCTGGCCGTTGTCGGCGTGTTGCTGCCCCTTTGTGCATACGGGCAGCAGGGGCCCGCGGCGCCGCCGGCCGCCGCCGCGCCGGCGCGCAGCGCGACGCTCTCGCGCGCCGAGTTCGTCGCGATGATCTCGGATCACTTCCGCTGGGTGCACTGGTCGGAATACAACGACTACGCGAAGCCGGTTCCCCGGCAGTTCAGCGACGTGCAGACCGGCGACACGTTCGGCAAGCAGATCGAGTGCGCGCTCGAGGAGTCGATCGTCGAGCCCGACATGGACACGGAGGCGTTCCGCCCGAACGCGCCGATGACGCGCGCCGACGCGGCGGTCGTGTTCGCGAAGGCGTTCAGGATCTCCGCCTCGAACATCGATGCCCTGGCGCCGTTCGCCGACGCGCGATCGCTGGATCCCCAGACGAAGCCGATGGTCAATGCCCTCGTGGCCGCCGGCTACATGAAGGGACGGTCGCCTCGCCAGTGGGCACCAGCGGCCGCAATCACGCGCGCCGAGGCTCGCGCCGCCCTGAGGTCCATCACGACGGCGCTCGTGGCGCCGGTGCAGGTGATGCCCAAGCCCGGCACGACGTCGTACCGCCGCAACGTCAACATGACGACCGAGACGCCGGGCGCGACGATCTACTACACGCTCACCGACGACACGACCGAACCTCCGGACCCGACGACAGCGAGCAAGAGCTACGACGCGGCGAAGGGCTTCCTCCTGTTCGACGTGCCCATGTCGGCCAAGGTCGACGCGAAGCGCTACACGCTCAAGGCGATGGCGGTGAGGGAGGGGATGGCCCCGAGCGCGGTCAGGACCTTCGTCTACTACATCACGCGTCCGCAAACGTCGGCCTTCCAGGCTCGCCTCGTCCACGCCCCGACGCCCACGTCGCCGGCGGTGTGGGACGTCATCAACCCGAACGACTACCATCGTCCGCACACCTACTACATCGAGGGCAGCACGCGCGGCGTCGTCTTCGACGCCGGCCAGTATCCGGCCGCGAAGGCGAACCTGAAGGCCTTCATCGACACGATCGCGACGAAGCCCTACGACGCCGTCCTCGGGCACAACAATCCGGATCACGTCGAGCAGATCGCGTCGTTCACCGAGGCCGGCGTCAGGTTGTTCATGACGCCGCAGGACAAGGGGTCGGTGGCCGCATCGAAGCGGCCCGACTTCCTCGCCGCCGCGGCCGCCTCGGTGCCGATCAACGACGGCGATGTGCTGGACCTCGGCAACGTGAAGCTGACCGCCTACCAGGCGCCGGGACACTCACACGGCCTCGTCATCCTGCAGGACAAGACCAATGGCTGGATCTTCGGCACCGACATGTTCGGCTGCAACCGGCCGGCGACGGTCGACATCACCAACTACTCGGGCATGAAGATGGACCTGTTCCTGTCGATGGTCCAGCAGCTCTACACCAACCTGCGCAAGGACGGTGGCCGCATCGTCGAGGTGTACAACGCCCACAACGAGGTGCCGGTCGGTTATCCGGGCATCCGGAACTTCGAGAAGGCCGTGCAGCAGCTCATCGACGTCGGCGAGAAGGCGACCGTGCCCTCGATGCGCGGCAGCAGCCCCGGGGGCGCGCCGAGCACGGGCCAGCGCACGAGCGTCGTCGGCGACATGTGGCGCGACAAGAACTGGATCGCGCTGTGGATCGGTGGCATGTGGGGCGGGCCGGTCGACTATCTCAGCAAGCCCGCGACGACGTATGCCACGCACGCGGCGATCGACTACAACGCGCCGGGCGGGATCGAGAAGTACTCGGTGCTCAGCAACATCGAGGTCACCGGTGGCACGCTGGTCGGCGTGGATCTCGCGTGGGCGCCACCGTCGAACGGCGTGCCCAACGTGCTGCCGAACAAGTTCGACCCATGGACCTACGCGTACGACATCGCGGTTCCGGCCGGCACGACGACCATCGACCTCGTTCCCACCGCCATGTCGAACCGGATCACATCCATGCAGCTGAACGGCGTGGCGATCACGTCGCGGTCGAGCCGGACCGTGACGGTCTCGGACGGCGCCAGGGTGACGATCGACGTGGTCGCGCCGGACGGCACGACTCAGAGCCAGTACGTGCTGACCGTCAAGACAGCGCGGCCAGGGGCGTAGAGCAGGGCGACGCAGGCGGGCGAGGCGCGCCCATCTCGAGCCCTTCGTGTCTGGGATTCCGCTGGCGGTGTCTTGACTGCCTTCCCTGCGAGCCGTCGTCCTGCGGGCCGCCGTGCTTGACGAGGGCACGCCGCTGGGCCACAGTGTCTACGCCTACTTCGTAGGGGTGTCCTGCCGTTAGGCGCAGGGCTGAGATCACACCCTTTGAACCTGATCCGGGTCATGCCGGCGAAGGAAACGGAGCGGCGGACGCAGGGGTTCACGTTCCTGCGGTCGTCCTCTGCCCAGCGCCGGGTCCCGGGTGGAGGGAACGATGCGTCCCGCACTGCTCGCTGCATTCCTGTTCATCTCGTCGCCACTGTTCGCACAGTCCATCCCTGGCCTCGTGGTCGATGCCGAGACGGGCGCGCCTGTGCCCGCACGCATCGAGATCGCCGAGTCGCGCCAGGTCGTCACGGCCGGCACAGACGGACGATTCACGCTCCCATTCGATCCCGGCTGTCTCGCGCGCGAGGCCGCAGGCGCCGCGGCGTGCCGGCTGATCATCGTCGTGTCGCATCCCGGCTACTACGTGCAGCGGCTCCCGATCCTGCTGAACGCGTCGAGCACGATCGACGTCCGCCTCGCCGCCATCGTCTCGGTGTCTGACCGCGTCGAGGTGACGGCGACGCGCGCCCGCGAGGGTGTCGATGCGGTGAGCTTCACGAACATCCCGCAGCAGCAGGTGGCGGAGTCGTACTGGGGGCAGGACCCGGCGATCCTCCTGTCAACGCTCGTCCCGGGCATGATCGCGTCGAACGACAGCGGCAACGGGATCGGATACTCGTACTTCTCGATTCGCGGGTTCGGGCAGGCGCGCACGCGCGTGATGCTCAACGGCGCGCCGCTGAACGATGCCGAATCGGGTGAGCTGTTCTTCATCGACCTGGCCGACTTCCTCGCGACGGGCGGCGACGTGCAGGTGCAGCGCGGCGTGTTCGGTCTCTCGGGTCTCGGGGGAGCAGTGGACATCACGACCGCGTCGCCTGCGATCGAACCGCGCGTTTCGGTGCACACCGGCGCTGGCTCGTTCGGGACGCGGCGGCTCTCGCTGCTGTTCGACTCGGGGCTGGTGGGCGGGGCATGGTCGTTCGCGGGCCGCTACTCGAAGATCACGACTGACGGCTATCGCGATCAGTCGTGGGTCGACATGTGGAACTACTACTTCTCGGCCGCGCGGTACGGTGAACGATCGCGCGCGCGGTTCGTCATCTTCGGGGGCCCCGAGCAGACCCACCTGGCCTACAACGGCGTGTCGCGCGAGGTCCTCGAGGGCGGGCTCACGGGCGATGCGGAACGCGACCGTCGCTTCAATCCCATCACGTGGGACGGAGAGGTCGACAACTTCTTCCAGCCGCACTACCAGTTCATCCACGACATCGAGTTCTCGCCGAAGACCAGGTTCAGCCAGACGGCGTACCTGTTCCAGGGCGACGGCTACTACGATCAGTTCCGCGCCAACCGGCGCCTCTACGAGTACGAACTGCCGCCGGTGGTCCTGCCGGGCGGGACGGTCATCACGCGCACCGACCTGACGCGCCGCCGGAACGTCGACGAGTGGGATGCCGGGTGGGTGCCGTCGTTCTCGCAGCAGCGCGGACGCGTGACGTACGAACTGCAGGGCGAGGCGCGCATCCACCGGGCGCACCACGTCGGCGAGGTGACGTGGGCGCAGTACTACCCGGCGGGCGTGGCGCCGAACCACCACTACTACGACTACGAGGCTGCGAAAAACACCGCCAGCGGCGCGGTCGAGGTGCGGATGGCGGCGACCGATCGCCTGACGCTTGCGGGCGGCATCCAGCTGGCACATCACCTGTACGAGATGTCTGACGACCTGCTGAAGGGCGTGTCGTTCTCGGAGGCCTATACCTTCGTGCTGCCGCGCGCGTCGGCCGTGTTGAAGACCGGCGACGACAGCAACGTGTATGCGAGCGTGGCGCGCGGTATGCGGGAGCCGTTCTTGCGAAGCCTCTACGACCCGCAGGATTACTACTCGGTTCCAGTGACGCTCGATCCAGAAGACGTGTGGAACGTCGAGGCGGGCGTGTCGGTGCACCGGCCCTCGTGGCGTCTGCGCGGCAACCTGTTCTGGATGAACTTCCTCAACGAGATCGTCTACGCCGGTGCGGTCGACGACAACGGCGTGCCCGTGTATGGTAACGGCGCGAAGTCGCGACACCGCGGCATCGAGGTGGATGGTGGCATCAGGTTGCCCCGGCGCACGAGCATCGACGCTACCCTGTCGCTCACGCGCAACACCTTCACCGAGTATCGCGAGTTCGACTTCGAGGGCGGCTCGGTGACGTACGACGGCAACCGCATCGCCGGGTTCCCAGACGTGATGGCGTCGATGGTGGCGCGCACGGCGGTCGGTCAGGGGCAGGTTGCGCTGACGCTGCGTCACGTCGGTCGTTTCTTCGTCGACAGCACCGAGCGCGACGACCGGCTGAACGACGCGTACACCGTCGTGGACGTGTCAGGCCGCGTTCCCCTGCCGGCGGCGCTGTCGGCAGGCATCGGGCTCGAGCGGATCGAATTCGACCTGCGCGTGAACAACCTCTTCGACGCGCGCTACACGACCTTCGGCTACGTCGAGGATGGCGTGCCGCTCTACATCCCTGCCGCCGGGCGCAACGTCTACGTGGGGCTGACGCTGGGGATGTGAGCGTGAGCGCGGGTATCGCGACGCCGGATTGATTGGACAGGTGTAGGGGCCGCGCCCCTGCGCGGCCCGGGCGCGCGTTCGCCGCCGGGTATCGGGCCGCACAGGGGTGCGGCCCCTACGGTCAGGGCTCGATGGTCGCCACGGTCTGCGCGAGCGTCTCGGGCTGGTTCTGCGATGCGTCGTACATGCGCAGGAAGCTCTGCGACTCCTTCGTCGTCGAGGTCCGCAGCCCGTTCGCCCAGGCAGCCGGGATGGCCTGGTACTGCAGGCGCGCCACGATCGAGAGGGCGCCGCGCGCGGTGTCTGGCAGCGCAGCGACATAGGTCACAACGTCGCGGCCGCCGGTGAAGTCGTCATCAGTGCCAACACCGACGGGGTGCGTGTCGTCGGCGTGTGGCCCGTCGGCGCGCCATCCACGCGGCAACAACCGCGTGTCCTTCTTGCGCGACACCATGTCGGCCAGCGACGTCGTGGTCTTGCCCTGTGCATCGACGGCGACCATCTCGTAGATCGCGACGTGCGATGGCGACTCGATCCGATCGCGATGCGGTTCGCCCAGTTCGTCGGCGACGCCCCTCAGCCGTCCCGTCTCGTCGAGCGACCCCGACGAGAACACGGTGTCGCGCCCCGCGCGGACGTCTACCTGCAGCCACGCCCGCCGCGACGGATACCCGCTCGGCAGCTTGTGGCCGGTCAGGTTCTCGACCTCCACGTCGAACTCGATGCCGGTCGCAGTGCGCTGCGTCCTGCCGATGGCGATCCGCGCGGTGTCGTGTGCCAGTTGCGCGCGCGTTGCGGCGGCGGCACGCGCGAGCGTCTCGGGCGTCGCCACAACACCCAGCGCGTCGGCGTTGGCGCGCAGCAGATCGAGCATGAAGGCGTTGCCGCCGATGAACGTGTGCGACCGCACGTTGTCGCGGATCGCGATGTTGAAGTCGAACCCCATCGGGTTGCGCGCGATGCGCATCGCGCCGACGTCGGGCATGTGGCACTGCTGGCACGAACGCGATTCGGCAGTCGTTCCGGGCTCGTCGTTGAACACGCTGTTGCGCCACTCGAGGTACGGCGCCTGCTCCACGAACGGGCGCGTCGCGTCGGCGGCCTGCGTGTAGAGCGTGTGGCACGCGCCGCACAGCGCAGACGAGGAGATGTGCGTGCCCTGCGCCGGGGTGTAGCCCGTGTGCATGCGCATCGGCATGGTGAACGGGTCCGCGAACGGTCCGAAGATGCGCTTGTCGTCGCGGATGTCGAGCATGCCCGAGAAACTCTCGGTCTTGCCGAGGTTCGCGGGCTGCGCCTGGTGGCACACCGTGCACGAGACCCCGTCGCGCGCGAGTGGACTCGCCTCGAGCGCCGCCGCAGGCGGCACCACGACGCCGTCGAGGCGCGACTGGTGGCTCGGCGCCGGAGCATGGCAACGCAGGCACAGCGACTCGATCCCGTCCTTGCGCGCGGGGTCCCTCTCGACCTCGTGCGACATCTGCGCGCGCCAGAAGGGATCCCGGAACGCGTTGGCCATGGTCGTCGCCGACCAGGTGAGGAACGGCGAGACGTCGTTGCCGTTCGCGTCGACCAGGGCGCGGGCCCGCGGGCTGCCGCTGTGGCAGAGCGCGCACTGCTGCGCCTCGACGAACGCCCCGTCGCGCGCCGCCCTGCCCATCATCTGGGCACTGGCATACCTGGGCGTTGAAGCGATGGTGGCTGAGAGGAATGTCGAACAGAACAGGAAGGGTAAGACCACTTCACGATGCAGGCGCACCATGCGCGCAGCGTATCGCGTTGTCGGCGGCGCTGCAATTCCCGGATCGAAGGCAGACACGCCTGTAATACACTCCCCCGCATGATCACGCTGACCGTGAATGGGCGGCCTCGCCAGTTCGAGGGTGACCCGGAGATGCCCCTGCTGTGGTTCCTGCGAGATGAGCTGCAGTTGACCGGAACCAAGTACGGCTGCGGCGTGGCGCAATGCGGCGCCTGCACCGTGCACGTCAACGGCGAGGCCGCACGGAGCTGTGCGACGGCCATGTCGTCGGTCGCAGGCAAGACCGTGACGACCATCGAGGGGCTCAGCGCCAACGGCGACCATCCACTGCAGAAGGCCTGGGAAGTGGCCAACGTTGCGCAGTGCGGCTACTGCCAGAGCGGCCAGATCATGCAGGCGGCGGCGCTGCTCAAGCAGCACCCGAAGCCGACCGACCAGGCGATAGACGAGGCGATGACAGGCAACATCTGCCGGTGCGGCACCTACCAGCGCATCCGCCAGGCGATCAAGCAGGCCGCGGGGGTGCAGGCATGATCACCCTGGCTCCGGTCTCGCGACGTGGGTTCCTCCAGCAGACCTTCACGGCCGGGGCCTTCGTCCTCGGTGCGCGGCTCGCGCCGCTCGAGGCGTTCGGCCAGGATGCCGTGCCCGGCACCACGCCCTCGTGGATGCCCAGCGTGTACCTCGGCATCGAGCCGGACGGTGCCGTCAAGATCGTCGCCCACCGGTCAGAGATGGGCACGGGCGTGCGCACGTGCCTCCCGATGATCGTGGCCGACGAACTCGAAGCCGACTGGGCGCGCGTCACCGTCATCCAGGCGCTCGGCGACAAGAAATACGGCGACCAGAACACCGACGGCTCGTGCTCGGTCAAGGACTTCTACGACGCGATGCGCACAGCCGGCGCCACCGCGCGCACCATGCTCGAACAGGCGGCAGCGGCGAGATGGAACGTCTCGCCCTCGGAATGCAAGGGCCAGGGTCACGTCGTGATCCACGCCGCGTCTGGACGCCGACTACCGTACGGCGAGCTTGTCGCCGCCGCATCCGCCTTGCCGGTGCCTGCCGCCGCGTCGCTCCGCTTCAAGTCACCGTCAGAGTTCAGGTTCATCGGCAAGGACATGCCCGTGGTCGACCGTCACGATCTCGTGACGGGCAAGGGCGTGTTCGGCATCGACGCCCGCATGCCGGGGATGGTGTACGCCGCGATCGAGCGCCCGCCCGTGATGGGGCAGGCCGTCGCGTCGATCGACGACACCGCCGCGCGCCGCGTCGCTGGCGTGTCGCAGGTGGTGCGGCTCGAGTCACCGGCACCGCCGTACGTGTTCAAGGCCATCGGCGGGGCGGCGGTGATTGCCAACAGCACGTGGGCCGCCCTGAGGGGACGCGAGGCGCTCAAGGTCGAGTGGACCGCGAGTCCGCACGCGACCTACGACTCCACGGCGTACCGCGCGCAGTTGATCGCGACCGTCTCGACGCCGCAGAAGGTCGAGCGCAACGTCGGCGCAGTCGATGCCGAGTTCGCGAGGGGCGGCAAGGTGCTCGAGGCCACGTATTCGACGCCGCTCGTCGCGCACGCGCCGATGGAGCCACCGGCCGCGGTTGCCGAGTGCAAGGACGGCAAGGTCGTGGCGTGGGCCGCCACGCAGAACCCGCAGGCGGTGCAGGATGCGGTCGCCGAGGCGCTGGGGATCAGGAAGGAAGACGTGGAGTGCCACGTGACCCTGCTCGGCGGCGGATTCGGGCGCAAGTCGAAGCCCGACTACGTCGTCGAGGCGGCGTTGCTGTCGCGCCAGGTCGGCAAGCCCGTGAAGATCGTGTGGACGCGCGAAGACGACATCCACTTCGACTACTTCCACGGACCTTCGGCCATGTACGTGAAGGCTTCTGTCGATCCGAAGGGAAAGCCCACGGCGTGGATGCAACGCACTGCGTTCCCGCCGATCGATTCGCTGTTCGCCGCGGGCGCGCAGTACGGCAGCGGCCAGACGGGGATGGGCTTCACCGACATCCCCTACGCCATCCCCAACCTGCGCGTCGAGAACGGCCCCGCCGAGGCGCACGTCCGCATCGGGTGGCTTCGCTCGGTCGCCCACGTGCACCACGCGTTTGCGGTGCAGTCGTTCACCGACGAACTCGCCGCCGCTGCAGGGCGCGATCGCGTCGAGTACCTGCTCGACCTGATCGGACAGCCGCGCATCATCGACCTGGGCAAGGAAGGCGTCACGCCCGCGCCGTCAGGCGATCCTCGACACCCGTTCGACACGGGCCGGCTGCGGCACGTCATCCAGCTGGCAGCCGACAAGGCGGGATGGGCATCGCGCAAGCCGTCGAAGGGCCGCGCGCTCGGCATCGCGGCGCACTACAGCTTCTACACGTACGTGGCGGTGGTCGTGGACGTCGAGGTCACACCGCGTGGCGACGTGACGATCCACCAGGTCGACATGGCACTCGACGCGGGACGCGTGATCAACCCCGATCGTGTGCGCGCCCAGTTCGAGGGTGCGGCCGTCTTCGGAACGAGCCTCGCGCTGATGAGCGAGCTGACGACGAAGGCCGGCCGGGTCGAGCAGTCGAACTTCGACAGCTACGAGGTGGCGCGCATCAACAACGCGCCGCTCAACACGCGCGTGCACATCGTTGAAAGCGACGCCCCTCCGGCGGGCGTGGGCGAGCCAGGCGTTCCGCCCATGGCACCGGCCATCTGCAACGCGATCTTCGCGGCCACGGGCAAGCGGGTGCGCGACCTGCCGGTCCGCGGACTCGCGTAGGGATGCCTCCGTGCGTCGTCGGAGGATCGTGCGTGCGCACGGGCGCATTCCTGGCCACCTGCCTGTTGTCGCGAGGTTGCGCCAGCGTCCTCGAGTGCCATCGTGGTGCGCCCATGTGTGACGGCCGTCCGCCCGGCTCCTGCCGGACTCGCGCGACTCGGTGGTCGTCGTGAACCGAATCGTGCTCGCTCCCATGTCCTCGGGTGTCGCGCCATGCGCATCGTGATCGTCGGCGGCGGCCAGGTGGGGTCGGCGCTCGCCCGTGCGCTCGACGATGATCACGAGGTGTTCGTCATCGATCAGAACCCCGACATCGCCGACGTCTTCGCGACGATGGACGTGGAATTCGTGCTCGGCAGCGGCACGAGCGAAGAGGTCCTCGAACGGGCCGAGGTCGGGCAGGCGCAGTTCTTCGTGGCCAGCACGGGGCTCGACGAGGTCAACATCGTCGCGTGCGCCATGGCCAACCGGCTTGGCAATCCCGAGACCATCTGCCTCGTGTCGCGAAGCGACTTCGTCGACGCCTCGGGACGCGCGACCGGCCTCGAGCAATTCGGGATCAATCGCGTGCTGTGGCCAGAGGCGCAGCTCGCGGCAGAGATCGAGCGCATCGTCACCGCCCCTGGCGCCATCGACGCCGAGGTGTTCGAGGGCGGCGTCGTGCGACTGCTCGAGTATCGCCTCGAGGCGGGCTCGAGCCTCGTCAGCGGACCACTGCGCGGCCTGCACATCCCGCGCGGATCACTGATCGTCGCGGTGAAGCGCGACGGCCGGATCTTCGTGCCTCGCGGCGACACGCAGCTGGTGGTCGGCGACAAGGTCTTCATCATGGGCACGCGCGAGGCGATGGGCGAGGTCGAGGCCATCGTGCAGCCGGGCGTGGCCGGGCGCCGGCAGCGGGTCACCATCATCGGCGGAGGCGACGTCGGCTTCCAGCTCGCGGAGCGGCTCGATGGCGCACCGCTGATCGACCTGCGCATCGTCGAACGCGATGCGGGCCGCGGGGCGATGCTCGCGGCACGGCTGTCGAACACGCTCGTCCTCAATGGCGACGGCACCGACCTCGAGTTCCTCGAATCAGAGGACGTCAGCCGCAGCGACGTCCTCGTGTCGGTGATCGACAACGACGAGCGCAACCTCCTCGCGTCGCTGCTCGGACGCCAGCTGGGCGTGCCGAAGGTCATCACCCGTGTCGGTCGGCCCTCGAACCTCAGGCTCTTCGAGCGGGTCGGCATCGACGTCGCGTTGTCGGCGCGCGGCGCCGCGGTGGCGTCGATCCTGCACCAGGTCACCGGCGGAACCGCGAGCCTGCTGGCCGTGCTCGAGGACGGCGAGGCGCGCGTGCTCGAGATCACGGTGGCACCGTCGTTCGTCGCGCGGCAGTTGAAGGACATAGGCACGGCCGAGGACGCGATCGTGGCGACCATCCTGCGCGATGGACATGCGGTTGTTCCCCGCGGCGAGGACCGCATCGAGCCCGGGGATCGCATCCTCGTGTTCTCGACCCGCCGGGCCGCCGAACGGGTCTACGCCTTCTTCAGCGGCGCGGGAGGCTGAGCGTCCAGGCCCGACGCACCGCATGCGTCTCAATCTCGTCGTCCACGTCTGCGGAGTCATCGTCCGCGTGTTCAGCGCGATGTTCCTCGCGCCCCTCGCGGTGTCGCTCGTCTACCGCGAGTTCCACGACGCCGCGGGATTCGCCGGCGCCGGCGTCGTGACGCTGATCCTCGGTCAGCTCATGCGCAGCGCGGCCGGCGAGTCGATGCAGGATGCGATCGAGGGCATGCGCCGCGTGGAGGGCTTCGCCGTGGTGTCGGGGGCATGGCTCCTGATCGCGCACCTCGCGGGCATTCCCTACGTGTGGGCTGGCGTTGGCCCTGTTGATGCGCTGTTCGAGTCGATGTCAGGGCTGACAACGACCGGGGCGACGGTCTTTCGCGACTTCTCGTTGTACGGACACGGCGTCTTCTTCTGGCGCGCGCTCACGCACTGGCTCGGCGGGATGGGCGTCATCGCGTTGTTCGTGGCCGTGCTGCCACGGCTTGCGATTGGCGGACGCGAGCTCTTTTTTGCCGAAGCGTCAGGGCCGAGCGACGAGAGGGTGAGTCCCCAGATCCGACGCACGGCGGCGCTGCTGTGGCGTCTCTACGCGGGGCTCACGGCCATCCAGACCGTCGCGCTGTGGATTGCGGGTTTCTCGCTGTTCGATGCCGTCTGCCACTCGATGGCGACGCTTGCGGCGGGCGGCTTCTCGCCCCATCCCCTGTCGCTCGCCGGCTACCAGAACCCGGCGGCCGAGTGGATCATCATCGTCTTCATGTTTATCGCGGGGGCCAGCTTCACGCTGCAGTACCGGGCGTTGTCGCGCCGCGATGTGCGTGTCTTCACCGGCGACGAGGAACTGCGCGCCTACACCGGTATCGTGGTCGTGGCGGCGTGCCTGCTGACGGCGTTCCTCGTGGGCTGGCGTTGGGACGCGACTGCCATCCGCACGTCGCTGTTCCAGGTCCTGTCGATCCTGACGACGACGGGGTTCGCCAGCGTCGACTTCCAGACGTGGAACGACCAGGCAAAGATGCTGCTGCTCATCCTGATGTTCATCGGCGGGTGTGCCGGGTCGGCCGGCGGCGGGCCGAAGGTCGTCAGGCACCTGCTGCTGGCGCGGTACACGCTGCAGGAACTGCGCCGCACCCTCCATCCGCGGGCCGTGCTCCCCGTCAAGCTGGGCGGACGCGTGGTGCCCGACAGCGTCCTGCAGGGCGTGATCGTGTTCCTGCTGTTCTACCTGCTGACCTTCGCCGTGTGCGCCGTCATCGTCGTGGCGTTGGGTGCAGACATCGTCACCGGCCTCAGCGCCACGGCGGCGGCCCTCGGCAACGTCGGGCCCGGCTTCAACCAGGTCGGCCCGATGGGGCACTACGGCGACCTCCATCCGGTGAGCCGGGTCACGCTGACCCTGGCGATGTGGATCGGACGCCTCGAAGTGCTTCCCGTGCTCGTGATCCTCAGGCCCGAAGTCTGGCGCGCCAGCCGCTGGACCGACGATCACGCGCGCGTCGCGCGTTGACCGTCTGCCGCCGCTGGACGTTGCCGAACGACAACGTCCGGTTCCCTCCCCTGGCACCAATTCGCTCGAATTCCGCAGCGCCCCCCAATTGGCCGAACGCTGCCCCCATGCGCCCTGAATTGGGGTCTGACCCCAATTCAGGGGTTTTCGGCGCGAACGGAAACTGGCGGGGTCAGGCCGTGACGGCGCGGAGGGTGCGCCAGAGCGCTTCGACGTGGTGCCGTTCGGTCGCCTCGGCGCCGATCGAGACGCGGACCATCCAGCGCCCGTCGAGCATGGCGGGCGTCAGGTACGCATCGCCCGACGCGTTCACCTTCGCCGCCCATGTCGTCGTGTGCTGATCGAGTGCGGTGCCCTCGAGTCCCTCGGGCTCGTGCCTGAGGCACAGCGTCTGCAACACCACCGGTGCCAGCACGCGCCAACCCGGCGTGGTGCGCACCTGTTCGGCGAGCCACTGCGCGTTCGCCATGTCGCGCCGCAACCGTTCCTGCAGGCGAAGCACGCCCTGCTCGCGGACCAGGAACCACAACTTCAGCGCGCGAAACCGGCGGCCGAGCGGGATGCCCCAGTCGCGGTAGTTCTTGACCCGCCCATCGGCCGCCGTCTGCAGGTAGCTGGGGTTGGTAGACATCACGCGGACGAGGTGCTCGCTGTCGCGCACGTAGTAGAGCGAGGCGTCGAACGCCACGCCGAGCCACTTGTGCGGATTCAGGACCAGCGAGTCGGCACCCTCGATGCCCTCCCACATCCACCGGCACTCCGCGAGGATCATCGCCGATCCCGCCATCGCCGCGTCCACGTGGACCCACATCCCGTGCGCCTTCGCCACCGACGCGATCGCGCCCACGGGATCCAGCGCCGTCGTCGTGGTCGTGCCCGTCGTTGCGACGACCGCGCACGGCCGCCGTCCAAGCGCGAGGTCTGCCTGGATGGCCGCCTCGAGCGCGTCGGGGCGCATCGCGTACGCGTCGTCGTGCGCAACGACGCGGACGTTGTGGCGCCCGAAGCCCGCGAGCAGCGCCGCCTTCTCAACCGAGCTGTGGCTGTGCGCCGACACGTACACCACCAACGGCGCGTCTTCTGACTGCAGGCCTCCACGGCTCAGGCCGTACTGCGTGGCCTGCTCGCGCGCGCAAATCAGCGCCAGCAGCGTGCAGGTCGAGGCCGTGTCCTGGATGACGCCGTTCCACGCGTCTGAGAGACCGACCATCTGGCGCATCCAGCCGACGACGACCTCCTCGACCTCGGTGAGCGCGGGACTCGACTGCCAGGCGAGGCCGAGGACTCCGAGCCCGGTGGAGGCGTAGTCGCCGAGCACGCTCGCGAGCAACCCGTTGCTCGGGAAGTACCCGAAGAACTGCGGATGCTGCCAGTGCGACAAGCCGGGTATCACGATGGATTCGAGGTCGCCGAGGATGTCGTCGACCGCCTCGGGCTGCGCCGGCGGATGCGCCGGCAGCTGCGCCTTGATGTCGCCGGGCGCCGTGCGCGCCATGACCGGACGCTCGGCGACGTGCGTCCGGTAGTCGGCGATGAGGTCGATCAACTGGTGCCCGTATCTGCGGAATTCTTCTGGTGTCATGGCTCGAGAGGCCTGGGTATCACGGTTTGCACGCGACGGACACGACAACGGTCACCGGAGGACGGCCGACTCGATCTGGTACCCCTTCGCCACCTCGAGGAAGGCGGCTGTTTCGCGCACCGTGCGGTCGGCGTCCCATCCCAGTTCGCGCGCCATCAGCGCAGCGACGGCGGGGGCCATCTGGACGGCCGCTTCGGCGTTGAGGAACAACGCGCGCAGCCTGCGCGCGAGCACGTCCTCGATCGTGCGCGCCATCTCTTCGCGCGCGGCCCACACGACTTCGGCACCCGTGTAGGGCAATGCCGGATGCAGCGGCGTGCCCAGCGTGTTGTCGGCGCGCATCAGGTCCTGGATCGCCCAGGCGTCTGACCCGTACACGCTCAGCGCCCCGAAGCGCTCGGCGTTCTGGTGGAACCCGTGGATGTTCAGGGCGCGCGTGACGCACTCGCGCTCCGGCAACCGCGCCAGCTCCGCGGCCTGCGTGACCGTGTCTTCGGCCATGTGCCGATACGTCGTCCACTTGCCCCCCGTCGTCGTCAGCAGGCCAGACGCGTCGATGTGGATGGTGTGGTCACGCGAGAGCGCCGACGTCAGCTTGCTGTCGCCGCTCTTGACGAGCGGCCTGATGCCCACGAACACGCTCAGCACGTCGGCACGTGTCGGCGCCTTGTGCAGGTACTGCCCCGCGGTCTCGAGGATGAAGTTGACCTCCTCGTCGAGCGGCCGCGGCTCGAGCGTCACGCGCTCGATGGGCGTGTCGGTGGTGCCCACCAGCGTGTGCTTGTGCCACGGGATCGCGAACATCACGCGCCCGTCACTCGTGTGCGGCACCATGATGGCGCTGTCGCCGGGCAGGAACGAGCGATCGAACACGAGGTGGATGCCCTGGCTCGGGGCGATCAGCTTCGGCGCATCTGGCTCGGCGAGGTGGCGCACCGCATCCGAGAACGGACCCGTCGCGTTGATCACCCCCATGGCCTTGACCTGGATCGTCTCGCCGGATTCGAGATCCTGCGCCACCAGGCCGTCGATGAACCCGTCGGCGCCTTTCGTCAGGCCCGTGACCTGCGTGTAGTTCAGGAGCGTCGCGCCCTGCTCGGCCGCCGTCTGCACGAGGTTGATCAACAGCCGCGCATCGTCGAACTGGCCATCGTAGTACACGACCCCGCCGCGCAAGCCGTCGGTCTTGATCGTCGGCAGCCGCAGCAGCGTCTCTTCGCGCGAGAGGATCTCCGACGTTCCGAAGCCGTACTTGCCCGAGAGCAGGTTGTACACCTTGAGGCCGAGGCCGTAGAACGGCGCTTCCCACCAGTCGTAGTTGGGGACGACGAACGCGAGGTTGCTGACGAGGTGCGGCGCGTTCTGGCGCAGGATGCCGCGTTCCTTCAGCGCTTCCATCACGAGCGCGATGTTGCCCTGCTCGAGGTACCTGACGCCGCCGTGCACGAGTTTCGTGCTGCGGCTCGACGTGCCCTTCCCGAAGTCGTGCTGCTCGAGCAGCAGCACCTGGTAGCCCCGCGACGCCGCGTCGACGGCAATCCCGACGCCCGTGGCGCCTCCGCCGACGATCGCGAGGTCGCACGTGCCATTCGACGCGCGCAGGCGCGCCAGCATTTCGGCGCGGGTCATGGCCGCTCCGTGGCGGGGATCCATCCCTGCGATCGTCGCAACGCCTCCTGCCACCGGTCACGCAGGCGGGCCGCGTCTGCTGCGGGCATGCGTGGCTCGAAGCGCCGGTCGATGATCCACTGGCCCGAGATCTCGTCCACCGATTCCCAGAAGCCGACCGCGAGGCCGGCGAGGTACGCCGCGCCGAGCGCCGTGGTCTCGGTGACCGCCGGACGCACCACGGCTGCGCCGAGCACGTCGGCCTGGAACTGCATCAGCGCGTCGTTGCCGGCGGCGCCGCCGTCGACACGGAGTTCGTGGAGCGAGATGCCCGAGTCGCCGTGCACCGCATCGAGCAGGTCGGCGACCTGGTAGGCGATGCTCTCGATGGCCGCGCGGGCGATGTGCGCAGCCGTCGTGCCGCGCGTGATGCCGACGATGGTGCCGCGCGCGTACGGATCCCAGTGCGGGGCCCCGAGCCCCGCGAACGCGGGCACGAGGTAGACGCCGCCGTTGTCGGCGACCGAGGCGACCAGCGCCTCGACGTCCTTCGAGTGCCGGATGATCCCGAGCCCGTCGCGCAGCCACTGCACCACGGCGCCGCCGATGAACACGCTGCCCTCGAGGGCGTACTCGGTGCGTCCGTTCACCTGCCACGCCACGGTCGACACCAGGCGGTTCTGCGACGTCACGGGCGTGGTCCCCGTGTTCTGCAGCAGGAAGCATCCGGTGCCGTAGGTGTTCTTCGTCATCCCCGGCGCCACGCACATCTGCCCGAACAACGCCGCCTGCTGATCGCCGGCGATCCCCGCCACCGGCACGTCGGCCATGCCGAGCGACGTCGAGACGCGCCCGTAGACCTCGCTGGAGGCCTTCACCTCCGGCAGCATGCTGGCGGGAATGTCGAACAGGCGCAGGAGGTCGTCATCCCATTGCAGCGTGTGGATGTTGAACAGCAACGTCCGCGATGCGTTGCTGACGTCGGTGATGTGTGTCGTGCCGCTCGTCAGCTTCCAGACCAGCCACGTGTCGATCGTGCCGAAGGCCAGCGTGCCCGCGTTGGCCTTCGCGCGGGCACCCTCGACGTTGTCGAGGATCCACCGGACCTTGCTGCCCGAGAAATACGCGTCGAGGACGAGGCCCGTGCGATCGCGGATGAACGTGTCGTGTCCGCCGGCGCGGAGGCGGTCGCAGAACTCTGCGGTGCGCCGATCCTGCCAGACGATCGCGTTGTAGATCGGCTGGCCCGTCTCACGATCCCAGACCACCGTCGTCTCGCGCTGGTTCGTGATGCCGATCGCCGCGATGTCGCGCGGCCGGAGGTGTGCGCGGCCGAGTGCCTCGGTCGCCACGGCGATCTGCGTGGCCCAGATGTCCTGCGGATCGTGTTCGACCCAGCCAGGCTTCGGGAAGATCTGTTCGAACTCCTTCTGGGCGACCCCGGCGATGGCGCCGGCGTGATCGAAGAGGATGGCGCGCGAGCTGGTCGTGCCTTGATCGAGGGCGAGTATGTACTTCACCGGGTACTCCTGGGGGCATCCACTGACGTGGGAGCGATCGTGCAGAACCTCGCGTGAGTCTATCGCGGTCGCGTGACAGACGAAAGCGGTGACATGACGCCACTTTCAGTGCGATATACTCCGCGCCGCCGCCGGCATCCGTGCGCGCAGATTCCACGTGTGCCGCAGACGTGACACCCGTCGCCTCCCACGAGGGAGCGATCAGAGGAGCAAGGCATGACGACAGAGTCGAAGGCGTTGACCCGGGAAGTGCTCGCCGAGTTTCTGGGCACGTGTGTGCTCATCCTGTTCGGGGCGGGCGTCGTGGCGCAGACCGTCCTCAGCAGTGGTGCGGCGGGCAACCAGGTGACGATCAACATCGCGTGGGGGCTGGGTGTGGTGATGGGGTGTTACGTGTCGGCAGGGGTGTCGGGGGCCCACCTGAACCCGGCGGTGTCGATTGCGCTCGCCGTGCATCGTGACTTCCCGTGGCGGAAGGTGTTGCCGTACTCCGTGGCGCAGATTGCCGGGGCGTTCGTCGGGGCGCTGATCGTCTACGTGACCTACCACGAGGCGTTCGCCGCACTGGACGGCGGCGTGCGGCAGGTGCTGGGGCCGCAGGGGACGGCGGGCATCTTCGCGACCTATCCCAAGCCGTACCTGAGCACGTTCCCCGGGGGCTTCATCGATCAGGTCGTGGGCACCGCGATCCTCGTGGGCGTCATCTTCGGGATCATCGACAAGCGGCACGGGGTGCCCTCGGGCCTTGGACCCATCGTCGTGGGTCTGCTCGTCGTGGGCATCGGGATGTCGTTCGGCGTCAACAGCGGCTACGCGATCAATCCTGCGCGCGACTTCGGGCCGCGGCTGTTCACGTCCATTGCCGGGTGGGGCGGCGAGGTGTTCCGTGCCGGCAATGCCTGGTGGTGGGTGCCGATCGTGGCGCCCATTGTCGGCGGCACCCTCGGTGGCTGGATCTACGACCTCTGCCTCGGCAAGCACTGACCGGAGGGGTCACATCTTTCATTCCAGCATTTCTCAAGACCTGACCCCTTCACGAAGGTGCCAGGTCTTGAAAAATGCAGCAATGAAAGACGTGACCCCTTCGCGGTAATTGCATCTCTGGTCACGTGGCATCGTCGCCCGCGTATCCGCGCCGTACCCGCCTGTTTCGGCTGCTCGCCTCGCCCGCGGCGGCCCTGGCCGTCAGCGTGGCGCTCGGCGCGACGCTCCTGGGTGTCGGCTGGCTCGAATACGCCACCGCCCGACGCGATCTGCTCACGCTTGCCCGCACCCACGCCTCGGCGCTGAGGGCCGTCGTGGCCGCCGCAGCGCGGTCGAACCAGGCCGCGGCCACCCAGACGCGCGACGCGCTCACGGCGCGACTGCTCGACAATGCGCGCCTGCTCGTCGCACTCGATGCGAGGGAGCCGCTGACCGCGGAGCGCCTCGTGCCGATCGTCGAGCTCCACAAACTGTTCCGCGTCACCGTGCTCGGCCCGTCTGGCGAACGTGAGCACTTCGTCATGGCGCGCGGCACGGGCGACGGCGGCGGATGGCGCAATGCACCCGGCGCCGGCATCGGACCGGGCGCGAACCAGCTGATCGAACGCCTCATCGCAGGGAAGGAGCCCGAGGCCGTCACCGATCTGCATGCGGGACGGCGCGGCGGATTGGCGCGGCTTGCAGTGGGCGCGCGCCGGGCGAACGGCGGCGCGGTACTCATCAGCGTGGACGCCACCGACGTTGCCGCGCTTGAACGCCAGGCGTCGCTCGATGCCCTCCTGGCCGACGTCATCGCCTCGACGCCAGATGTCGCCTACGTGATCCTCGACCACGGCGGCACGCAGACAGTCCAGGGTGCGACGTTGCCAGACGCCGTTGTCGACGAGCCACTCGCAGCATCCGACACGGCAGTGCGCGAGCATCAGCATGACCTCGATGGCCGCCCCATCCTGGAACTCGGAGGTCCCGTGCCGTTCGGCGATGGCCAGCCGGCGCGCCTGCGCATCGGGATGCGCCTCGACGGTCTCGACGAGATCGCACGCCGGACGTTGTGGCGCAGCATCCTGTCGCTGGCGGCCGCCATCGCGGTTGGCGCCCTCGCGCTGGGCCTGGTCTGGCTGCAGCGCGACTACGGCGCGCTCGCCGAAGCCCATGCCCGCGCACGCGAGGCGTTGCAGCGTCGCGATCGCCTTGCGGCGATGGGCGAACTGTCGTCGACGGTGGCCCACGAGATCCGCAACCCGCTGAACGCCATCGCGATGAGTGCCCAGCGGCTCCGTCGTGAATGCGGCGACGTGCTCGCGCGCGACGAGGACGCCGGCGCACTGCTCGACATCATCCGCAGCGAGTCGCAGCGACTCGACCTCAAGATCCGCCAGTTCCTCGAGTACGCGCGGCCACCGCGCCTCGTGTCGCGCGACGTCGATCTCGCGGCGTGGCTCTCGGCCGCCGTGAATGCCCAGCGCGCCCGCGCCGAGTCGCACGATGTCTCGCTGATGCCCGTCGTCGTGACCGACGCCATCGTCTCGATGGACGCCGACCAGATGCAGCAGGTGGTCGACAACCTGGTGCGCAACGCGATCGATGCCGCGCCACCGGGCGGACACGTGTGGGTCAGGGGATCCCTCCTCGGCACCGACGTGGTCGTGGAGGTTCAGGATGACGGCCCCGGCATCCCCGATGGGGCGAAGTCACGGATCTTCGACCTCTACTTCACGACCAAGCGCGACGGCACGGGCGTTGGCCTCGCGGTCGCTCATCAGATCGTGACGGCACATGGCGGGCGCATCGACGTGTCTGACCGTCAGCCTGGCCCCGGCACCGTCATGTCGGTGCGCTGGCCAAAGTCCACTCCGGCACCGGTGATGGCATGAGCACCTACCGCATCCTCCTGGTTGACGATGAAGTGGCGCAACGGACGGTGCTGTCTGGCTTCTTCACGAAGCGCGGCTACGATGTCACGCTGGCTGCGGGTGTCGACGCCGCGCGCGAGCATCTCGTCCGCGAGACGTTCGATCTCGTGATCACCGACATGCGCATGCCCGACGGCACCGGCCTCGACGTGCTCGATGCCGTCAAGCACGACGCGCCCGATACGGCCGTGGTCGTCATGACGGCGTTCGGCACCGTGGCCAACGCGGTCGACGCCATGAAACGCGGCGCGGTCGATTACGTGACCAAGCCCATCGATCTCGACGAAGTCGACGTCATCGCCGCGCGTGCCATCGAGCGACGCGTGCTCGTCTCCGAGAATCGCGAACTGAAGCGGCAGCTCGAGTCACGGTACCAGTTGCACGGGCTCGACACGCAGAACGCGCGGATGGCCGAGGCGATCAACACCGCGGCGCGCGCCGCCGCGAGCCGCGCGACGATCCTCATCCGGGGCGAGAGCGGCACCGGCAAGGAAGTGCTCGCGAGGGCCGTGCACTACGCCAGCCCGCGGGCCGCGAAGCCCTTCGTGGCGGTCAACGTGGCCGCCTTGCCAGACACCCTCATCGAGTCGGAGCTGTTCGGGCACGAGCGCGGCGCGTTCACCGGCGCCGATCGCGAACTCCGCGGCCGGTTCGAGCAGGCAGACGGCGGCACGCTGCTGCTCGACGAGATTGGCGACCTGCCCCGCGCCGCGCAGGTCAAGCTCCTGCGCGTGCTGCAGGAGCATCGCATCGAGCGGCTCGGCGGCACGCGCGCGATCAACGTCGACGTGCGCGTGATTGCCGCGACGAACCGCGATCTCGATGCGATGGTGCGGAGCGGCGAGTTCCGCGAGGACCTGTACTACCGGCTCGACGTGGTCACGATCCACCTGCCGCCGCTGCGCGACCGCCGTGAGGACATTCCCTCGCTCGTCGACGTGTTCCTCGAGCGCTTCGCGAGCGAGCGCCCCGGCGCCGCGCTGTCGTGCTCGCGCGAGGCGATGGAGGCCCTGGTGCGTGCGCCCTGGCCAGGCAACGTGCGCGAGCTCGAGAACACCATCCACCGGGCCCTCGTCCTGGCCCGCGGCCCGATGGTCACCGTGGCCGACCTCCCCCCGCACGTGCGGGGGCTCGCGAGCGAGCAGCGTCCAGCCGCCGGATCCGCCGACACCCTGGCCGACGATGCGGGGTTGCCGTTCGTCGAGCGCGTCGCCGCGTTCGAGCGCCGCCTGATCGACCAGGCGATGGCCCAGGCCGACGGTGTACAGACCCGCGCCGCCCGCGCCCTCGGCATGAGCGAGCGCCACCTCCGCTACAAGCTCCGTAGGGGCCGCACCCCTGCGCAGCCCGAGACGTGATCGAATCGGCCTGACCCCCCCCCCTCGACCATTTGGTCGATCTCCAATCGACCGTTCCGTCGAGCGCCGCACCCCCATCCCCGGCGCACGCAGAAGAATGCGCGAAAACAGGCCTGAAGGCGCAGATGTGTGTCCTGTGGCGACGTCGCCACGACTGGCACGACTGATGCTCTGGCAAGGGGCATCGGGCAGCGGCAACGACGCCGACGCCGACACACGAAGTCCCGAATCCGCCGAGCGGCACGCCGCGAGGGCGGAACGGAGGTCACCATGAAGCGCATCCTGTTCGTTCTCGCCTTCCTCTTCCTCGTCTCCTCGTTCGCCTATGCCCAGACGCCGCCCGCGCCTGGTTCGGCCACCGGCAAGCCGGCCGGGGCGGGCGCCGCCTTTGTCGACGCCAACGGCGACGGCATCTGCGACCTCTACCAGGCCGGCGGCAACGCCGGGCGTGGCCAGCGCGCCGGCAAGGGCTACGGCCCCGGCGACGGCACCGGCAACAAGGGCGTCGGTCCCCGTGACGGCAGCGGCTACGGCCCTGGCAACGGCACCGGCGTCTGCACCGGCACCTGCACCGGCGGCGGCGGCCAGATGCGCCGCGGACGGCGCCAGTAGCCACACTCGCCGCGGGCGGGGCACGTCGGTGCTCCGCCCACGGCGATCATCCCGACCCGCGGTCCCTCAACCGCACGCCGTCCCGCGCCCAACCCTCAACCCTCCATCCTCGAGCGTCATCATGTCGAACACCACCTCCTCGTCCCGTCCCTTCCACTGGCGCGCCTTCGCGAGCCTGGTCATCACCTTCGCCTTCCTCGTGATTGCCCTCACGGGAATCGGACTCTACGTCAGCCCTCCCGGGCGCATCGCGAACTGGAGCGGCTGGACGCTCGTCGGGATGACGAAGGCCAACTGGCAGTCGGTCCACATGGTCTTCGGCTTCCTGTTCATCGCGATGGCTGCCTGGCACCTGTTCTTCAACTGGCGTGCGTTCATGAACTACCTCCGCTCGCGCATGCATGCCGGGGTGTCGCGGCCGCGTGAGCTGGCATTCGCCGCGCTCGGCAGCGTCGCGCTCGTCGTGCTGTCGCTGGGCAACGTCGCGCCCGTGTCGCTCGTGTCAGAGTGGCGCGAACAGATTGCCGAGTCGTGGGCCACCAACGACACCGAGCCGCCCGTGCCGCACATCGAGCTGAAGACGGTTGCCGAGGCGGCGAAGATCGCCGAGGCGCCGGCAGACGGCGCCGTCTCGCGCCTGCGGTCGGCCGGCTACGACGCGACGCTCGAGCGCACCCTCGCGGAGCTTGCCGCGCAGAAGGACACGACTCCGCGCCAGGTCTACGCGCTCGTCCGGATGAGCAACGAGACAGCGTCGAAGAGCGTCGCGATGGCGCTCGCCAGCGGCGGTGGACTGGGCCGCAAGTCGCTCGCCGTGGTGGCGCAGGAGTTCGGGATCCCCGTCGACAAGGCCGTCGCGGCCCTTCACGACAAGGGCATCACCGCCAACCCCGACCAACTGCTGCGCGAGATTGCGTCCGCGAACGGCACGCACGCGCCGGCGCTCGTCGAGCACCTGTCGGCAGTGCGCTGAGAGGGGCCTGTCATGACACGTCGCATGCACGTTCTCGGAACGGCGGTCGTCGCCGTGTTCGCCACCGCGGCACTGGCGACGGCGCAGCCGAAGGTCGACATCACGGTAGGGCAGTCGCTCGACGCCTGGACGGCGCAAGGCGGCGACAGCAACGAGCGTCGTGCTGTGCTGGCCGCCGCGATCGACCAGGCGTTCGCCGATGCCCGTGGACGCGTCTGGGCCAGCAGTGACCTGTTCACCTATTCGACGCCTGGCGACTGGACGTCGCTGCAACTGGCGTCGGGCGGGTCCTGGACGCTGACGCTGTCTGAAGACCGCTCGGCCATCTACGTCGGAGGGTCGGGGCTGCTGCGGCGAAACGGCGACGCGTGGACCGCCGCCAACGTCACGGCCGGCAGCGCGTTCGCGAACATCGCCTTCACGCCTCGTCCGACGGCATCCGTGCGTGCAGGCTACAGCGTCGACGTCCGCCGGTTCGACGACATCGCGTCGCTGGATCACGTCCAGCAGAACGCCTTCGTCAGCGGCCTTGTGAACCTCCCCTCGCGAACGACACTGGTCGGCGAGGTCACCCTGGGCGCGAAGCACTACGCGGGCGGGGATGGGGCCGGGGCGATTGCGGCGGGCAGCGATCCCCTGGCGGGGAGGGTCGACGTTGGCTGGACGGGGGCAGGCACGGAGACGCCGGCAGGCAATGGGATGGGTGCGGGCGGGGCGATGGGCAACGGTCAGACTGGTGGCGCGCAGTCGCTGCGTCCGTCGACGACGGTCGGCGCGCACATGGCAGGCGCGACCGGCCCCGTGACGGCGCGCCTGGTGACGGTGTTCGGCCGCGTCGCGCAGTCGCTCGCCATGCGCACCTCGGTGTCACTCGACGTGATGCATCGCGCCACGTTCGGCGAGCTGCCGCCGGCGGTGATCACCACTCCCGTCGAACTGTTCGAGGATGGGCTCTATGACGATCCGTTTGCCAGCGACGCGACCGATGTGCGGCTGACGCTGAAGCACATCTTTGCGAATCGGGTGGATGTGCAACTGACGGGCGCGTATCTCGACAAGCCGTTCAGGATGACGCCCGCCTATGCGGATGATGGCGACTACAGGCCCGACGGGGCGCTGCGCCACGACCGCGTGACGCGCGTGCAGTTGGCGACGAGCATTCCCGTGGCCGCTGCGCGGACGGGCGCGTGGGACGTCGCCCTGCTCGTGCGCGCCGACTACGTGTCACACCTGTCGAACGACGTGTACAACCAGTACACGTCGCGCACGCTGACGGTGGGCGCGACGGTGGGCCGGTAGCGGGCAAGGACGCAGTCACATCCTGCTTTGCCCCGCTCTTCGCGCATCTGACCCGGCAGCAGCGCCGGTGCCAGAGCTTGAAAGACGCGCTGAAGAAAGATGTGGCCCCGTCGGTGTGGCGCGAGGAGGCCCGGGGTGTGTGAGGGCACATCCCGGGCCTGGGGGGCAGGAGGGGTCAGGTCTTGAGAAATGCTGGAATGAAAGATGTGACCCCTTTTGGAACTACTTCCGCGGGAACTGGTCGGGGTTGTCGGTGAACAGGGCGTCGACGCCGAGGGTGTACAGGAACTTCGACATCTCGTCGCGCAAGGCCTGGAACTTCGCCGGATCCTTCTCGCGGAACGTCCACGGCGTCACGGTCATCTTCGCGGCGTGGGCCCACGCCACGATCTCGGGCTTCTGGTCGAGGATGATCTTGTTGGGCCCGAGCCCCGTCGCCCAGGTCGCGACGTCCTTCACCTTCGCCTCGGTGTCGATCAGCCCGGTCGACTGCGGTGCGACCAGGAAGACACGCCGGACCTGCGGCAGGGTCTTCGCGAGCGCCTTGACCGTCGGCGCATCGAACGACTGGATGATGAACGGCGTCTTCGGGTCGTCGATCAACCCGTTCTTCTTCATGATGGCCGCGAGCAGTTCCTCGGGCTTGACGCCGCGCTCGCGGTAGAACTCCGGATCCTTCAGCTCGGGATACATCCCGGCCTTGCCCTTCACCAGGTCGATGGCCTCCTGGAAGGTCGGGATCTTCGCCCCCGCGAACTTCGCGTCGAACCACGATCCCGCGTCGAGTTGCTTGATCTCGGCGAGCGTGAAGTCGTACACGAGCCACCGCCTCACTGGCGTCGGCCCGCTCTTGTCTTCGCTGAAGCGAGTGGGGAAGACCTCTTCGACGTTCGTCGTGCGTTCGAGCGTCAGGTCGTGGATGCAGACGAGCACCCCGTCTTTCGTGACGGCGAGATCCTGCTCGACGAAGTCTGCCCCCTGCTGCATGGCCAGCGTGTAGGCCGCGATGGTGTGTTCGGGCGCGTAGGCCGAGGCGCCGCGGTGCGCGACGAGTGCCTTCGTTCCTGTTTCGGGCGTCGCCGTCTGCGCGCTGGTCGTCGCGGCCGCCGCGACGACACCGAGGGTCAGCCCGCAGAGGGCGGACGAGACGAGTTGTGTAGGAGTCATGTTGTGAACCGTGAGGGGATGCGTGAACGTGAAGGGCGCGGCATCGCGCCGCGCCCTTGTTTCGACCGCAGGGACAACGCGAAGCTGCACCAGCGCGCCCGTTGCCCTGAACGTCACATGAGGGGCACATCGTCGCGATGCACCCCTCACGCGTCACTGCACTAGAACGACAGCTTCGCGCCGATCTGCAACTGGCGCGCGTCGAATGTCGACGTGATCGTGCCGTAGTTCGCCGAGTTGCGGTTGGAATTCGGCGCCCGGAAGTTCGTCCGGTTCAGGAGGTTGAATCCCTCGAACCGGAACTGCAGGCGCGTCTGGTCTCCCAGGGGAATCTTGAATTCCTTCGTCGCCACCATGTCGAGCTGCCAGTACCACGGTCCCCTGACCGAGTTGCGCTCCGAGTTGCCGAACGGCTGGCTCGGGTCGGTGGGAGTGGTCACGGTCGTCGAGCTCAGGTAGCCGACGATGGCGTTCTTGTCGCCGTAGGGATCGCCGTTGACGTTGGCGCGATAGAAGTTGGCCCCGCGGAAGGTCTGGGTGATGCCCGACACCTGGAACGCCGCCGCCGGGGTGTAGGTGAGGCTCGTCGCTTCACCGGACGTCATCGTGTTGATGCCGCTGATTGTCCAGCCGCCGAGCAGCGCATCAACCACGCCGTTCGCGTTCGACATCCACTTGCGACCGTTGCCGAACGGCAAATCCCAGACGATGCTGGTCGTGCTGTTGTAGGGCTGGTCGTAGTAGGACGTGCCGTAGTTGTCTTCAAGGTCGTAGAAGTTCTGGGGCCCCTGGCCCTGTCCCTCGAGCGAGCCCGAGCCGTTGTCCTTGGCGTTCGACCAGGTGAACGAGCTGATCATCATGAAGCCGCGGCGCATGCGGTACTCGTACTTGAGCTGCAGCGCGTTGTAGCGCGACTTGCCGCCGTTGAACGAGTAGGTGATGTCAGAGAACTCCTGGATGGGGCGGCGTGCCTGCAGCGACAGCGTTCCCTGCGGATTGTTGGGCACCGCCTGGTTGTAGTTGGCGAACAGCAGCACGTCGTCGGCACGGTTGCCCACGTACGCCACGTCGATGATCATGTTCTGGGCGATCTCGCGCTGCACCGAGAAGTAGTAGCTCTGCGCGTAGCTCGAGTGGTAGTCGTTCGGCATGTAGGTGATGTTCGCCAGAAGCGGGTTGAACGTGGACGGGTCGGTGAACCCCGCCGGGTAGCCCTGCTGCGTGGTGCGGAACGAGGGCAGCGTGGGGTTGCTCTGCGAGGCGACCGCCGTGACCGACTGCGGGCCGTTGATCGAGAGGACGTTGGCGCCGCCGGCGCGGTGGAAGTGAATGTAGCTCAGGCCGTATCCGCCGCGGAGGACCGTCTTCGGCGTCAGGCTGTAGGCCATCCCGATGCGGGGCGCCCAGTTGTTGGTGTCGGGCTTCATCAGGGCACGATCCTCGAGCGAGCCGTCCTTCGCGAGGATCATCGTCCTGGTTGCCGGGTCGTAGTTGGACATGATGTTGTCCTTCTCGACCCACGGCGTCGCGAACTCGTAGCGCACGCCCGCGTTGATGGTGAGCTTGTCGTTGACGCGGAAGTCGTCCTGCAGATACGCGAAGTGCATCTGCTGACGCAGGTTCGCGATCAGGAACGTGCTCAGCGCGTAGTTGGCGCGCAGCCCGAACATGAAGTCGGCGAGGTTGTAGACGTTGTTGGCAGCCGCGCCGGTCGGGCGCGTGAACTGCCCGTTGTAGGTGTCACGTCCGTACAGGGGATTCACGTCCTGCACTTCGGTCGCGATGTACTGGTACTCGTAGCCCGACTTCAGCGAGTGCCGGCCGACGATCCACGTGTAGTTGATCTTCGGGTTCCACATCTCCGGGTACTGCCACTGAGGGTTCGTCTCCTGGCGGCCCAGGTTGTTGTAGCCGCTGATCAACTGCGACGGAAGCCCGCCCGCCACGCGCGGGTCGGTGGGCAGGCCCGTGATGCCGTACGCCGTGAGCGCGTCCTCTGTGCCCAGCGCGTGCGGGTTCTTGCCGGCGATGGTGTACGACCAGCCGAAGCGCCCCTCGAGCAGCGACGTTCCAGAGCGCGCCCAGGTGAAGCCAGACGCGAACTGCTTGTTCGTGACGTAGGTGAAGGCATTGCCGTCGCCGCCCGAGGGCAACGGCAGCGGCGGCGAATCGAAGAGGTCGGCCTTGCGATAGCCGTACCGCGCGAACGCCGTCAGCGTGGACGTCAACTGGAGGTCAGCCTTCGTCATTGAACTTGTTGTTGTCGTTCTTGAACTCCTGCAGGACTGTGTAGTTGCTGCCCACCGTCGAACTGGTGGGATCTGGCAGGTCCGCCAGCACCTTGCGCGCGAAGTCGGTCATCGGGATCGGAGTGCCCGCGGGGTACAGGATCCCTGTTTGCGGGTTTCGCACGTCAACCGACAGGATGCCCTGTCGCTGGGCCGGCGTCGGGATCGTCTGGAACGTCACCTGCTTGCGCGTCTGCCTGAATCCCTCGTAGTCGCCGAAGAAGAACGCACGGTTCTTGATGATCGGCCCGCCGAACACGCCGCCGAACTGGTCGCGGCTCATCGGGGGCTTTCTCGCCGGTCGTGGGCTTGAAGAATCCCGGTGGCGTTCAGGCTGGTGTCGCGCCAGAACTCCCAGGCCGCGCCGCGGAAGCTGTTCGTGCCGCTCTTGTACGCGACGTTGATCGTCGCGCCGGCGCTGCGCCCGTACTCGGCGCTCATGTTGTTGGTGACCACGCGGAACTCGGCGACGGCGTCGGGCGACGGCTGCATCACCTGGTTCGAGAACCCCTGGTTGCTCGTGCCGTAGGAGTTGTTGTCGAGGCCATCGAGCAGGAAGTTGTTGAACGTGCTGCGCAGGCCGTTGATGTTGAACGATCCTTCGCGCACGGTCTGCGCCGAACCGGTGTTGAGGGCCGACAGCCTGACGCCGGGCGTCAGGAGGGCGAGGCTCGAATACTCACGTCCATTCAGCGGCAGTTCCACGGCCTGTTCGCCGGTGATCACGGTGCTTCGCTGGCTCGAGTCGGTTTCGAGACGCGTCGCGGCGCTGACCACCTCGACCGTCTCGGTGAGTGCGCCGGGCTTCATCGTCAAGATCGACGCGCTGCCGGGCGCCGACGCTGCGCTTCGACGTTGTCGGCAAGCGCGATCGAGAAGCCCTCGAGTTCGGCGGTCACCTTGTAGCGGCCGGGTCGCACGGTCATGAACTCGTACGCGCCGTTCGCATCGGTCACGCGAACCACGACGATGCCGGTCTCGAGGTTCGTCAGCGTGACGGTGACGCCGGGCATGACGCCGCCGCTGTCGTCCTTGACCGTGCCAAGAACTGTTGCAGAGTCGAACTGGGCCATCGCCGGCACTGCGGCGAGCAGCATGCTGCACAGCAACGCAAGAAGAATTGGATAACGCTTGAGATTCATCACAGGTGATCCCTCCACGTGGATCAGTGTCACCAGGTCGAGCCCGAAACGGTCGCAGCATTCCGCGCCCGCAGTACTCGGCATTCAGAAAACGCACAGAAAAACCAGAGGCATACTGACGCTGTGGCCGTTTCCCGTCAAGACAGGCGTGACGTTTCGGTGACGAGCGGCGCGAGGGTCGCGCAAGCCCTTCCCGCACGCCACGTATAATCCCGCACCATGTGGGGATTCCTGAAACCCGCGGTCCACCAGCCGCTCCTGCCCGCCTCGAAGATCGATCACGAGTACACGGTCCAGCGGGCCCGCGTGTTCGCAGGCATATTCATCGGGTATGCCGCGTACTATCTCGTCCGCAACAACCTGGCGCTGGCCATTCCCGACATCCTCCGGGACCATCCCGAGTACAGCAAGGCGCAGCTCGGCACGGCGCTGACGGGCCTGTCGATCGCGTACGGCATCTCGAAGTTCCTGATGGGCTCGGTCTCCGACCGCAGCAATCCCAAGTACTTCCTGCCCCTTGGCCTCCTGCTCTCGTGCGCCATCATCGCCGTGTGCGGATTCGACCTGGTGTACACGTCGCTGGGACTCCTCATCGGGCTGATGGTGCTCAACGGCTGGGTGCAGGGGATGGGGTGGCCGCCCTGCGGCAAGACGATGGTGCACTGGTTCAGCACCAAGGAACGCGGCCGCACCGTCGCCACGTGGAATGTCGCGCACAACGTCGGCGGTGGGCTTGTCGGTGGCATCCCGCTCGCGTGCGTCGGCCTCGGCGAGCTTGTCAGGGCCAGCCCGTCGCTGATGCGGTTGTTTGGCGACCTGCGTTGGCTGAGTTCGTGGAACTCGGTGTTCTTCATCAACGCCAGCATCGCCGCTGTGTGCGCCGTCGGGGTCTTCTTCCTGCTGCAGGACACGCCGCAGTCACGCGGCCTGCCCCCCATTGAGAAGTACAAGAACGATTATCGCCTCAACTACAGCGACGACCACGAGCGCACGTACACCTTCAAGGAGATCTTCTTCGAGCATGTGCTGACGAACAAGTACCTGTGGGCCATCGCGATCGCCAACGCCTTCGTCTACTTCGTCCGCTACGGGGTCGTGAACTGGATCCCGACGTACCTCGAGCACACCAAGGGGTTCTCGTTCAAGGAGTCCAGCACGGCATGGGCGATGTACGAGTTCGCAGCCATCCCCGGCACGATCGCGTGCGGCTGGGTATCTGACAAGTTGTTCAAGGGTCGCCGGGCGCCCGCCAACATTCTCTTCATGGCGCTGACGCTGGTCGCCGTGGTCGTCTACTGGATGAACCTCCACGGACCGCTCTGGATCGACTACGCGGCGCTGATCGCCATCGGCTTCCTCATCTACGGGCCGATCATGATCATCGGCCTGCACGCGCTCGACCTCGTGCCCAAGAAGGCCGCAGGCACCGCCGCCGGGTTCACCGGGTTCTTCGGCTACGTGTTCGGATCGGCCATCGCCGGCACCGGCGTCGGCTGGATCGCCGACCACTGGGGCTGGAACGCGGTGTTCATGACGATGGTGGTGTGCTGCGTCCTGACGATCGTGTTCGTGGCGATGACGCTCGGGCACACCACCGTGAGCAGCGAGCGCGGAGCGCATCACTGAGATAAGCTCGCCTGGCAGCGCGGTGCTTCGGATCGCGTCATCGGGGAGGACTTCGACATGATCAGCGGAAAGACGACGCTCATTGCGCACCTGGGATACCCCACCGAGGGTTTCAAGGCGCCCATGGTCTACAACCCCTGGTTCGACAAGAAGGGCATCGACGCGGCAGTCATCCCCATGGGCGTGAAGGCTGCGGACTATGCCAACACGATCAGCGTGCTCCGCAAGTTCACCAACCTGCGCGGTGCCCTCGTGACCATGCCCCACAAGGTGACCACGCTGGGCTTGATGGACGAACTGACGCCTACCGCCAGCGTGGCCGGTGCGTGCAACGCGATCCTGTTGCGGCCTGATGGGTCACTGCTGGGCGATCAGTTCGACGGAGCCGGCTTTGTGCGCGGCGTGCTGCGCAAGGGTTTCGAGCTGGCGGGCAAGCGCGTGCTGGTGTCGGGTAACGGTGGCGTGGGCTCGGCCATCGCGGCCTCGCTCGCCGCTGCGGGCGTAGCCGAAATGGCCCTGTTCGACAGCATCGCGGCCGCCTCGGAATCGCTCGCCGCCCGCTTGAATGCGCACTACCCACGGCTCAAGACGAGCCTTGGTTCGAACGACCCTGCAGGGTTCGACCTCATCGTCAACGCCACGCCGCTGGGGATGAACGAAGGCGACCCACTGCCCTTCGACATGTCACGGGTGGACTCCCGCACGTTCGTCGGCGAAGTCGTGATGCGCCAGGCCATCACCCCGCTGCTCGCCGCCGCGCAGGCCAGGGGGTGCCCGTTCCAGATGGGCACTGACATGCTGTTCGAGATGATCCCGGCCTACCTGGAGTTCTTCGGGTTCGGGACGGCGACGCCAGACGAACTGCGCGCCGTGTCGCGAATTAAATACTAGGCGACGCGGCGCTCGACGAACCGCGGTCTGGCGGTCGCCCTTCGGGTCGGCCGTTGGCGCCCGGGCCGCACTGAGGTGCGGCCCCTACACCACGATGACGAAGGAGCTTCGGGTCGGCCGCTGGCGCCCGGGCCGCACCCTTCGACAGGCTCAGGGCAGGCTGAGGTGCGGCCCTACACCACGATGACGAAGGAGCCGCGCCCCGGCGTGGCCCGTTCCTGGACGACGAAGGAGCCGCGACCCTGCTGGCCCGTTCTCCTGGACGGCGCAAGTCTGCCGCAATGATGACTTCGACCCTCACCACGCGTGACTTTGACGCGGGTGTTCTCGGGTGGGCAGGGACCCGCTGAGACAAACTGCCCAGACGCCCTTGGATTGGGAATTGCTCTATAAGAGGGGCCGGTCCTCCCAGGACCGGCGACGGTATCTTTCTGCCCGGAACCAACGGGTGGCGCCTTGTGCGCATAGGGCATTCTTCCAGCCATAGGAGGCCCCATGAGGTCACCTCTCAAAGTTGCCGCGCGACTTCTTGCCGCGGCGGCGGTATTGCTCGTCAACCTGGCGGTGCTCGCCGCAGTGTCGCCGCCGTGGGATCCCTTCTTTGCCACCCAGGTCACCGTGGCCGACGTCTCGGTCATCGCGCCCGTATCCACCAGTTCCAACCGTGACTTCGGCATCGCGGCCGGTGACTTCGACGCCGACGGGAACGCCGACATCGTCGTGGGCCGGACCGACGGCCGCGTGCATTTCCTCAAGGGGAACGGCGACGGCACCTTCGCTGTCCCGGTCCAGTTCGCCTGGAAGCTCGAGACGTTCAACGCGTGGTCCTTTGCAGCCGGTGATCTCAACGGCGACGGCAAGCTCGACGTGGTGTTCAGCGCGAACGCCGCCGGCGCTGATGCGGGCGGTGTCACCCGCGTGGCCGATGGCGATGTCCGCGTCCTGCTGGGGATCGGCAACGGCACATTTGCGACGACGAACAACTACCTGCGGAGCGGCATCACCTTCAATGCCGGAACGCTGCTCGCCGACGTGGGCACGGATGCGGGAAGCCTGGCCGTCGGCGACGTGGATGGCGACGGCGATCAGGACATCGTTGTCGGTGCCATCGACGCCCTGAATTCGGTGGTCAAGCTCCTTCGGAATGGCGGCTCTGGATCTCTCACCTTTGCTTCCGAGACGCTGATCAGCCAGGCAACGGCGTGCGCAGTGCCATGCAGTCCGATCTACTACCCTGCGAGCAGCACCCAGAACAGTCCCTGGGGCCTTGCTTTGGGCGACATCGACGGCGACGGTGACCTCGACCTGTGGGTCGGAGACAGGGCCCTCTACGTCTACCGCTTCCTGAACAACGGCGCCGGCGTCCTCTCGCTCTCGCCACCGTCCTCGCCGCCGCTTGCGGATCGTCCCAACGTGTACCTCAGGCATGACGGGTACCGGGCGGCCGTAGGCTATACACCCTCACTTGCGAGCGCCGACATCAACGGCGACGGCAAGGCGGATCTCGTTCTGGGCCTGCACTCGGGCGCACAGACGCCCGCGTCAGGTGTCGCGCACGACGGCGAACTCCTGCTCGATGCGAGCGCCGGGACGGGCCATACGGGCCTTGGTGCCCTGTCCGACATCGGCACCGCGGCACGCGGCGTGGCGCTGGCCGACATGAATGGCGACACGTACCTGGACATCGTTGCCGGCAACTACGAGGGCCAGGTGAAGTTGCTGCGGCAGCTTCCACCGCTCGACACAGACGAAGACGGCATCTCCGATTACCTCGACAACGCCCCCGGCACCTCGAACACGCCTCGCCTCGACATGAACGCCGATGGTTCGACCAACCACCGGGATCAACTCGACAACGATGCCGACACGGTGCTGGGAGATCCGGAGACGCCCGCGACGTGGATCCGCCTGGGCGATCCCGACGACCCCGACGATGACAACGATCTCGTCAACGACGCGACCGACAACTGTCCCTTCGTGCCGAACGGTCTTCAGGCTGACGCAGACGCCGACGGAGTAGGCGATGCCTGCGATCCGCTCGACAATCGCGATAGCGACGCCGACGGTGTCCCTGACGGGCCCGCGCAGAGCGACCCGCTCTACCCGCTCTCGAGAGCGGCGAAGATCAAGTGGAGCAGGGGCACGACGCACTTCGTGATCCGCATCGACGCGCTGGGACGGTTCTTCCAGAACGAGTTCACGCAGATCATGACCGACGCGGCTGTCCTGTCGCCGTCAGACTGGCTGGTGAAGTGCTGGGAGAACTACCAGCCGGGCGATTTCAGCCCCGACTACGAGCCATGCGGGACAGACGAGGGACTCCCGAACCAGACGCTGACGCTGCCAGGCGGCAAGGAGGTCCCCGTGACGCTCGCGGTGATCCCGAAGCAGCTCTGGACCGATCCGCCCGTCGTCACGTGGATCAACGACCGCAACAACTCCCCGCTGTTCGAGCTGGCGCAGCACGGCACCTATCACGTCGACAACACGCCGCTCGGCGACTGGAAGAACCTGCCCGATCGGAACTACTTCTCGTGCGAGCTGTGCGGCCTCACCGAGGCTGAGAACTTCGAGTTGATGAAGGTGGGCTTCGACACGCTCGCGGGCACGTACGCCAACAAGTGGATTGCGGAGTCTGGCGCGACTGCCGCGTCACCGAAGATCGACTGGTCGAGTTCCGCGATTCCGCTTCTGAGCTTCTCGCCGCCCTACAACACGTCGGACCCCGAGGGGCGCAAGGCCGTGGCTCGCCTGGGATACAAGGCGTTCTCGGCCAGTGTCTTCGAGGAGGCCGGCTACCCGGGGTTCAGCGAGATCTTCAGCCCGGAGGGCGGTCACCACGAGCAGTTCGATCAGTTCGGCATGTTCCACGTGTCTGCCGACCTGCAGCTCAATCCGCCCGACACCAGCGGCGACTCGTACGACACGGCCGCCTACCACGAGTACCTCGCGTCGAAGACGAACGACGGCGGGCTGACGACATGGCTCATCGAGGAAGTGGACTGGAGCGGCAGGCCCTGCCCCAACAGCGATCGGCTCGGGACCTGCAACGGAGGCTCGAACCGTGAGGACAACACGGTGTACCTCCCTCGCTGGAACGCGTGGATGCAGCTGCTCGACTTCGTGAAGACCTATCCCGGCGGCGTGGCCATGACCATGGGCGAAGTCGCACTCGCGTTCGGCCACGACAACGCGCCGACGGTGGCGAACCCCGATCAGGCCGACAGCGACAACGACGGCGTCGGCGACGTCATCGACGGGGCCTCGATGCTCGCGGCCACGTCGAGCCTGACGCGCAACCTGCCGAGCACGCTGTCTGCGACGCTGAAGAACGGCGCCGGTGACGGCATCGCTGCACAATCGGTCGTCTTCTCGTTCGACGCCGATGGAGACGGCACTGAGGAGACCTACTCCGGCACGACCGACGCGAACGGGATTGCGACGGCGAGCGTGACGCCCACCAGGCCCGTCGGTGCGGCGACGTTCACGGCAAGCTGGGATGGCCAACTCGAGACCGCGACCGGTTCAGGCATCGTGTCGGTCGGCGACATGAGCCGCGTGTTCGTCGATGCGTCAAACCCGGCAACCGGGCAGGTGACCGACGCCGTCACCGTTGGCGCGACGCTCGCCGACAGCAGCAACCAGCCGCTTGCCGGGCGCACGCTGACATTCAGCATCGGCGTGACATCGGGCGCGGGCGTGACCGACGCGGCCGGGCACGCGACTGCCGTCCTGACGCTCACGGGCCCGGCGGGTGCGCAGATGCTGCAGGTGCAGTTTGCGGGCGACACGTCCTACGGGGCATCGAGTGCCTTTGCCAGCTTCAGTGTGGCGGCAGAGAACACGACGCTCACCCTCAAGGATGCGGTGGCAGGGAGGAAAGCGACCGCCGCGGTTGCGCTCGCGACGCTCACCGAGGCTGATGGCGTGCCGCTCGCCGGCAAGTCGATCACCTTCTACGTCCAGGACAAGGTCAAGGGTGCGGTCGTCTACACGGCCGTGGGAACCGTGCTGACAGACGGCAACGGCCAGGCGAGCCTGACGATCCCGACGCGCTACATCTCGGGGAGCCCACGACCCATCCGCGCAGTGTTTGCGGGCGACGGCGACTTCCTCGGATCAACGGCGAACGCGAACGCGTACCGGTAGTTGCACGGAACGGTGTCCGGCCGCATCCCGCGGCCGGACCCCCTCCCTCGCCCGCTCGAACCTGCCTCACGTCCATCCGCCAGCCTGTTAACCGATCGGCGTCCGCTGCGTATTCATATGTCGTGGAGGCTGCATCTGGCGCCTCCGTTTGACAGACTCCCGCGGAGGGCGCGATGCGGCACGGCAAGGAAGCGGTGATGGTGGCAGCGTTGGCGATGGTCGTCTGGATGGCGCCTGCGACGCCGGCGGCGGCGCTCGTCAGCCCGGTGGGTGCACGTCAACGAGTTCGCGCAAACGGAGACACCACCCGCACGCGTTACCACGACGGCTCCGCCCTCCGCCGTGCAGCCCCCGCTGCGTCCCGGAGCCCGCGAGCGGCTCAGCCGACGCCAGCGATCTCAGGCGTGAACTCGAAAGCCTGCTGCGGCAGTATCCGCCGTCGCTGCAGACGGTGCTCAGGGCCGATCCCGCGCTCATCGCCGATCAAGGCTACCTGTCCACCTATCCCGAGCTTGCCCGCTTCGTGGCGCAGTATCCGCAGATTGCGCGTGACTCGCGCTTCTACCTCGGCGAGCCCGGCCGTCCCGAGGATGCACAGACCGTCGCCATCGACATGTGGCGCAATGCCTTCGAGAACATGACGGTGATGTCGGTCTTCCTGGTCGTATGTTTCGCGCTGGGATGGCTGGTCCGGACGACGCTCGACTACCGTCGCTGGCTGCGCGCGTCGAAGGTGCAGGTCGAGGTGCACCAGAAGTTGTTCGATCGCCTGGCGACCAATGACGACCTGATGCGATACATCCAGACGCCAGCGGGCCAGCGCTTCCTCGACTCGGCTCCCATTTCGCTGGACGCCGCACCGAACACCCCGGGGCGGATCTCGGCGCCCATCAGCCGCATCCTGTGGTCAGTACAGATTGGCGTCGTGCTTGCGGCCGGCGGCCTGGGACTCCAGTGGGTGAGCGCGGGCGTGCCTCCCGAGGTAGGGTCGTTCCTGTCGTTCGTCGGCGTCCTGGCGCTGACGCTTGGAGCGGGATTCGTCGTGTCGGCCGGCGTGGCGTATGTCATCTCGCGTCGGCTCGGCCTTCTCGTGAACCCGGCGAGTGCGGCCGATCGGGCGCCCGCGGAACACCCGCTGTGATCCACTCGTCCCCGGTGATGCCGTGACCGCCAGGCACATGACTCTCTCGGACGTCGAACGCCTCGAACGGGCGCAGGGCGACAGCGAGCACGCGTTCGTCATGGACGAGACGACGTTCAGGGCCTTCTACGATCGGACCGCTCGCCCGCTGTGGGTTTACCTGTACCGGATGTGCGGCGACGCGCATCGTGCCGACGACCTGCTGCAGGAGGCGTACTACCGCTTCCTGCGGGTTGGCGCGCACGGGTCAGACGAAGCGCACCGGCGCAACTACCTGTATCGGATTGCCACCAACCTCGTGAAGGATGTCCGCCGGCGCGCGCACGGCGTCGAGGTCGAGCTGCCGTCCGACGATGAGCACGACGCGCCTGCGAGCGGCGGCGATGTGGCACACCAGGTGTCTGCGCGGACCGACCTCGGGCGCGCGATGGCGCACTTGACTGCCCGGGAGCGCGACCTGCTCTGGCTGGCCTACGCCGAAGGATCGTCGCACCGGGAGATCGCGGAGTCGCTGGGCCTGAAGGCGGGAAGCATCCGGATGCTGCTGTTCAGGGCACGCCGCCGGCTCGCCTGGCTCCTCCAGCGGCGCCGCGCCGCGCCGACGTCGAGCGGGGGGCGCGCATGAGCACCACGGAGTGTCCGCGCGAACACGACGTCATGGACGCCATCGCCTCGGGGCGCTGGCCGCACCGGTGCGATGCCGACCTCCGGTCGCACATCGAGTCGTGCGACCTGTGCAGCGATCTCGCCGAGGTCGTCGTGCCGATGCGCGCCGACGTCGATCACCTGTTGAGGGAGGCGCGCGTGCCCACGGCCGGCGTCGTCTGGTGGCGCGCCCAGTTGCGGGCGCGGCTCGAGGCCGAGGCCGCCGCGGCGCGTCCGATTCGCGCGTTCACGGCCATCGCCCTCGCGTGTGCGGCGGGACTGGTCGGCGCCGTGGTGTCGCTGTCGTGGCCGTGGATCCGCACGTGGCTGTGGGCGCAGGGTGCAGGCACCGCGGCACCCGAGGTCTCCGGCATCGTGTCGCTGTTCGTCACCCGTGGTGTGCCCCTCCTGGGGGCGGTGGCGCTGGTCGTCGTGGCGGCGCCGCTGGCCCTGCTGTTCGCCCTCTCTGACCGCCACCGCGCCACCCGCTGACCACGTCTGGCCCCCCAGGATGCGATACTGCGTCGTCTGGAATTGGTGCCTGACCCCAATTCGACCGCAATTGCAGAATCACGCCAGAATCTGTGGTTTCTGCCCAGTTGGGGTCTGACCCCAATTCACAGACGGGGGAAACTGGGGGTGGCACGATGACAACGGCAGGTTCCGCCGAACGGTGGACCCTTCGCGATGCGGGGTTGTCGATGCGGCGGGCGGTTGCAGCGGATGCACGCGCACTTGCCCTGTTGGCCGAGCGCACGTTTCGTGACGCGTTCGATGCGCACACGGCACCGGCCGACATGGCGATGTTCTGCGCCGTCGCGTACTCCGAGGCGCGCCAGGCGGCAGAAATCGCGGATCCGCTGGTCGAGACGTGGCTGGTGAATGACGCGGCCGGCGCACCGATCGCCTTCGTGCAACTCCGGAGCGGAGGCACCGACGCATCCCCTTCGGCGGACACGCCCGTCGAGTTGTGGCGCCTCTACGTCAGCCGTGAATGGCATGGACGCGGTGTGGCGCACGCCATGATGGCCTTGGTGTTCGACCGGGCGCGCGCGCACGGCGCCGACAGCGTCTGGCTGGGCGTATGGGAGCACAACGAGCGCGCGAAGGCGTTCTACGCGAAGTGCGGCTTCACGGTGTACGGCGAGCACGCCTTCGTGCTCGGCACCGACCGCCAGCGCGACCTGCTGATGCGGGCAGCCGTCACGTAGCGACCACCACCGCTGCGTGCCGCGCCGCGCGTTCTAGAACCGGAACACCGCCCCCAGCGTGGCGCGCGTGAAGTGGAACGTGCCCTCCTCGAACGTGAAGATGCCTTCGTTCGACTTCTGGAAGTTGCGGAAGTAGCGCAGGTCGGCTCGCACGCCAAAGGTGTCGCCGAAGAACAACATCACACCCCCGCCGAGGTTGTAGCCGAAGTCCGTTGACGTGAAGTCGAGGAAGTCGCCGTACGCGGCCACCTTCTGCCGGATGACGCCCACGCCCGCCGCGGCATACGGTCTGACGCCGGCGCCTGTCTGCCCGCCAATCGGCGCCCCGAGCAGCACGTTGGCCATGCCGGTGGTGACACTCGTGTCGCCGATGAAGAAGCTCTCGCCGTCGCCGAAGAAGTCGGGCGCGAACGCCACGTCGGCCTCGAAGCCGAATATGCCGCCACCCATTGAACCGATCGACACGCCGATGGTGTAGGGCCGCTCCTTGTAGTCGAAGTCGCCGAGCGTGCCGCCGAACAGCGTGCCGGCATAAGGCGAGATGAACCCGTCGGCGCTCACGGCCGAGGGCGTGGCGACGAGGACGACGGCACAGGCGAACGCGAGCAGGGGGGTCTTCATGCTGGACTCCTCGAGAGGACGAGTGGTGTTCGCGACTCAGTCGAGGTCGCCCGTGAGATCGTAGATCTGCTTGATGTCGCGCAGCACCTGGTCGAAGTCGATCTCGAGATCGCGCACGAGGCCACTCGAGAGTTCGCAGACCCATCCGTGGACGCGCGGATGCCCGTGTGCGAGGAACGACTGCTGCACGGCCGCGGTCTTGATGACGTTGCGGGCTTGTTCGATCACGTTGAGTTCGACGAGCCGGCGATAGCGCTGTTCGGCGTCGCCGATCGCGTCGAGCTCGCGCGCGTGCAGCCGGTACACGTCGCGGATGTTCCGCAGCCACGGGTTGAGGATGCCCATGTCGCGCGGCTGCAACGCGGCCTGCACGCCCCCGCAGTTGTAGTGGCCGCACACGATGATGTGACGCACGCGCAGGGTGCGGACGGCATAGTCGATGCACGCCATCGCGTTGAGGTCGGTGTTGTTGACGAGGTTCGCCACGTTGCGGTGGACGAACACCTCGCCGGGCTCGAGACCCATGATCTCGTTGGCGGGGACGCGGCTGTCGGAGCAGCCGATGTAGAAGTACTCCGGCTCCTGGCTCTCGGCGAGGCGCCTGAAATACCCATCGTCGCTGGCACGCTTGGACGCGACCCATCGCCGGTTGTTCACGAAGAGCTGGTCGTATGGAACCATGAGGATGGCATGGTACATCGCCGCGAAGCGCCGGCGCCCGCATTCGGGTCGCTGGCAGCGTCAGGCCACGTGCGCCTCTCGTGCACGCTACGTCCTGGCGTTGCGTGGTGTGCGGCCGCGCTCGGCGGCCAGGAGGACCGACTTGCGGTCGGCACCCCAGCGGTAGCCGCCCGCCGCGCCGTCAGTCCTCACCACGCGGTGGCAGGGGATGACAAGCGCGACCGGATTGGACGCGCACGCCCGGGCGACGGCGCGCGCAGCCGAGGGGCGGCCGATCGCACGGGCAATCTCGGCGTAGGTGCGCGTTTCGCCCATCGGGATGTCCCGGAGCGCCGTCCACACCTGGTGCTGGAAGGCCGTGGCGGCGATGTCGAGCGGCACCCCGCGACCAACCGACCTGCCGGCCGCCAGTGACTTGATCACGCGACGGGCGCTGGCGAGTGCATCGGCATCTTCAACGAACGTGGCGTTGGGGAATTCCGCGCGGAGGCCGTCTTCGAGTGCCTCGCGCACGTCGCCCATCCGGATGGCGCACACGCCGATGGGTGTGGCGGCAATCAGCACCATCCCGAGGGGCGTGTCGTCGATGGCGTAGCGTATCGACTGGCTCCGTCCGCCGCTTCGATAGGCGCCTGGCGTCATCCCCAGGTGCCCGGGCGCGCGCTCGTAGGCGCGGCTCGTCGAATCCGTAACCGGCTTCGACCACGGCGTCGAGGACCGGTCGACCACCCCGGAGTTCCCCCTTGAGGACACCGAGGCGCAGGGCGTCGGCATAGGCACGCGGCGTGATCCCCGTCGCCGCCTTGAAACGCCGTTGCAGATGCCATGCGCTCATGCCTGCGACACGGCCCAGGTGTGCAAGCGTCAGGCGCTCGTCGAGGTGCGACCCGATGTGGCGGCACACGCGCAGGAGCGTGGCGGCAAACGCATCATCGTCTCGCGGACGGCAGCGGCGACACGCCCGGAAACCGGCCCGCTCCGCCTCATCCGGCGTGTCGAAGAACGTCACGTTGCGACGCAACGGGATTCGGGCGGCGCATCCAGGTCGGCAGTAGACGCCGGTCGTGGTTACGCCGAAGACGAACGCATGCCGCGCCGACGCGTCGCGGGTGGCGACGACGTTCCAGCGAGCATCATCCGACACAACAGGCACTGGGGGGCGTGCGGCGGGCATCAGGCTGACGGGAGATCATGCCACCACTCTGTGCCTTGCGCGCGGGCCGCGCACTCCGGTTCTTGCGGCCAATCTGGAAGGGGTCAGGTCTTGCGTTTTGCTGCAATGAAAGACGTGACCCCTTTTAGACGTCGAGCGTCAGCAGGACGGGGGCGTGGTCGCTGGTGCCTACTTCGCGCTGCGACTTCGACGAGCGAAGACGAGGTTCGAGGGCGCGGCTGGTGAGGATGTAGTCGATGCGCCACCCGATGTTGCGCTGACGCAGGTTCCGCCAGGGCGCCCACCACGTGAACAACTCGTCATCGTCGGGCGCCAGGGTGCGCGCCGTGTCGGTCAGGCCGGTGTCGAGCAACGCCGCGAACACCTCGCGCTCGTGCGGCGTCTGGCCGATGACCGTGGGCTTGCGCTCCTTCGGGTGCACGTCGCGCACGTCGCGCGCGATGTTCATGTCGCCGCAGAGGGCGATCGCCTGTCCCGCGGCGTGGCGCTCCACCGCGAACGCCTGCAGGTCGGCGAGGAATCGCATCTTCGCCTCGAGGTCCTTCCCGCCATTGGGGACGTACACCGACGCAACGGTGATGCCGGCGATGTCGATGGTGGCGATGCGCTGCTCGAAGTCGAAGGTGGGATGGAGACATTCCGGGCACTCGGGATGCGCCGACTTCCGAACGAGCAACGCGACCCCCGAGTAGCCGCCGGCACCGTGCCAGTACGTCCAGTAGTCGGGATGTTCGCGCAGCGACGCAGGGACCTGCCCTGGCGTCGCCTTGATTTCCTGCAGGCAGACGACGTCGGGCGACTCCAGGGCGAGCCAGTCGATGACGTGCGTTTCGCGGGCGCGGATGCCGTTGACGTTCCAGGTGGCGAGAATCATGGGTGCAGGTGCCCGCGCGTGCGGCAGCGGGGTCGCTTGACCATAGGCCGGATGGGGCGGACCTCGCAAGCGCGCCTCGCCGAACGCCTTGCATCCCATCGACGTGGCGGCGAACAATGCGGCGGGCGAGGAGTGCCCCGATCATGTGCAGACGACACCACCCAGCCCGGACGTTCACGCGGTGCCGCCCCTTCGCGCGTGCCGCGCGCGCACTGCTCGCGATTGCCACGTTCCTGGCGTGCGCTGATTCGCTCTCCGCCCAGCCGCAGCCGCCAGCCACCTACCCGGCCCTCCCGAGCGAGACGCCCCAGGCGTTCCAGCCGGTGACCGCGCAGTTCGACCACGACAGGCGCGACGTCATGATCCCGATGCGTGACGGTGTGAAACTGCACACCGTCATCCTGGTGCCACGCGGCGCCAAGGGTGCACCCATCCTGTTGACGCGGACGCCGTACGACGCCACCGCGCTGACCAGCCACGCCTCCAGTTCCCATCTCGCGTCGGTCCTGCAGGGCTACGACAACGCCACGGACGTCATTGTCGACGACGGCTACATCCGCGTGGTCCAGGACGTGCGAGGCAAGTACGGCTCCGAAGGCGACTACGTGATGAATCGCCCGCTGCGCGGCCCCCAGAATCCCACACCCGTCGATCACGCGACCGACACCTGGGACACGATCGACTGGCTGGTGAAGAACGTCGCCGAGTCCAACGGCAAGGTGGGCATTCTCGGGATCTCGTACGACGGGTTCCTGCCGCTGATGGCGCTCGTGAACCCGCATCCTGCCCTCAAGGTGTCGGTCCCCATGAACCCCATGGTCGACGGCTGGCGTGGTGACGACTGGTTCCACAACGGTGCGTTTCGCCAACAGAACATGCCGTACATGTACGAGCAGGTCGCCACGCGCACGAACGCGGCGAAATGGTGGACCAGCCACTACGACGACTACGACACGTACATGCGCGCAGGGTCAGCGGGCGCGCTGGGTCGCCTCCGCGGCCTCGAACAGGTGGGCTTCTGGCGCAAGTTGCTCGAGCATCCTGCCTACGACGCCTTCTGGCGCGACCAGGCGGTCGACACCGTCCTGGCTGCGCAGCCGCTCTCGGTGCCGGTGATGCTGGTCCACGGCTTCTGGGACCAGGAAGACATCTACGGTGCACCGGCCGTCTACGCGGCGCTCGAGCCGAAGGACACCGCCAACGACAAGGTGTTCCTGGTCATGGGACCCTGGTACCACGGTCAGCAGATTGCCGACGGGAGTGCCCTTGGTGCGCTGAAGTTCAACAGCGACACGGCGCTGTACTTCCGGCAGGAGGTCCTGCGCCCGTTCCTCGCGGCCTACCTGAAGGATGGCGCACCACCCGCGGGCGTCGCGCCCGTGACGGCCTTCGAAACGGGGACGAATGCCTGGCGCAGGCTGCCGGCGTGGCCGGCCGGCTGCGACAAGGGCTGCGTGGTGAAGCCGACACCACTCTATGTCGGCGCCAGCGCGACGCTCGGGTTCACGCTTCCGCAGCGCGCAGACGCCGCCTACACCGAGTACGTCTCCGATCCCGCCAGGCCCGTCCCGTTCCGCGCGCGCCCGATCCAGCCCATCGGCTACGAGGGGCGCCTGACGTGGACGCAGTGGCTCGTGGACGATCAGCGCGAGGCGTCGGGGCGTCCCGACGTGGCGACGTTCGTGTCTGGCGTGCTCGACGCGCCCGTGAAGATCAGTGGTCAGCCGGTGGCGCACCTGGTGGCCTCCACGAGCGGATCCGATTCCGACTGGGTGGTGAAGCTGATCGACGTGTATCCCGACGAGGTCGCGGCTCAGCCGGCGATGGGCGGATACCAGCTCGCGGTGGCCATGGACATCTTCCGAGGCCGCTATCGCGAGAACCTCGGGACGGCAACCGCGCTGACGCCGAACGAGCCGCTGTCGTACACGTTCGCGTTGCCGACGACGAATCACGTCTTCCTGCCGGGGCACCGGATCATGGTGCAGGTGCAATCGAGCTGGTTCCCGTTGTACGACCGGAATCCCCAGACGTTCGTGCCGAACATCTTCCTGGCCGCTCCCGGCGACTACCGCAGCGCGGTGCAGCGGATCTACCACGATCCCGCACGCGCAACCTTCGTCGAATTGCCGCTGGTGGTGCCCCGCTGACGCGTCGAGCCGCCAATCCCACCTGCTGGCGCGTCAAACCGCTCGGGAGTGCCCGGCATGTTGAAGCCACTGTGTGTCGCCATCGCGTTCCTCTGTCTCATCGCGCCGTCGGCGCACGCCCAACCGTCGGCGCGCGAGGCGCTGGTCGGCGATTACATCGCCGCGTTCAACCAGGGCGACGAGGCGATGCAGCGCTTCTTCGAGACACGCGCGGGAACGGGCGTGCCGGTCGAGACGCGGCTGCAGCGCTATCGCCAGATGCGCGGCGACTTCGGCACGCTCACGCTGCGCCGGATCGTGTCATCGGAGGCAGAGACCGTCACCGCCGAGATCGCCGGAAGCAGCGGTGCCGCCGGCACGTTCGTCTTCAGCTTCGCACCGGGCACGGTCGTGACGCTCCAGGGAATCGCGGTGCGCATTGGTGGACCCAGCGGACCGGGCGGGCCCGGTGGGGGCGACGAGGTACAGGGAGCGGGGCCGTTGCCCGCCCGTGACGAGCGTGCCGCGGTGCGCGACATCGCGGCCCTGGTCGCCGCGGCGTCGGCGGCCGACGCGTTCTCCGGCGCCGTGCTCGTCGCCCGCGGTGGCACGACCGTATGGGAGACGGCAACGGGCCTGGCGTCGGTCGAGCAGAAGGTCGCCAACACGTCCGACACGCGATTCAACGTCGGTTCCATCGGCAAGATCCTCACGGCGGTCGCCGTCGCGCAGCTCGTGGCAGCAGGGAAGGTCCGGCCCGATGACGTGGTCGGCCGCTTTCTTCCCGACTACCCGAACGAGACTGTCCGCAGTACCGTCACCGTGCAGATGCTGCTCGACATGCGGTCGGGCCTCGGCGACTTCTTCGGACCCAACTACGAGAAGACGCCCCGGAGCCAGCTACGCTCGCTCGAAGACTACGTGCCGCTCTTCGCGGGCGACGCGTTGCGCTTCGCGCCGGGCCAGGGCCAGCAATACTCCAATGCCGGCTACGTCCTGCTCGGCCTCATCGTCCAGCACGCCTCCGGCATGAGTTACTACGACTACATCCAGACGCGCGTCTTCGATGTGGCGGGCATGCGCGACAGCGGGTTCTTCCTTCAAAGCGCGCCGACGCCTCGTCGTGCCAACGGGTACACGACGCGACTTGGCCCGACGCGCCAGATCAACACGACCACGCTTCCGGAGCGCGCAAGTTCGGCGGGTGGCGTCTACTCCACGACGCACGACCTGCTCCGCTTCGAACAGGCGCTCGCATCGGGGAAGCTCGTCGCGGCGACCGACATGCAGCGCATCGGCCGAAGCGCGCAAGGGATGGGCATCGCGGGAGGCGCTCCTGGCCTGAACGCGACCCTCGACCAGGACGTGAACGGCTACACCGTTGTCGTGATGTCGAACTACGACCCGCCGTCGGCAGAGCGGCTGGCCCGCGACGTGCGCCGCGTCCTGGCGTCGGTGAAGTAGGGCGACGGCGGCGCAACGGGGCCGGCTGCGTTCGCGCGGCGGGCGGTCACCGCGGCGGCAGGCCTGACATCAACGGCGGGCCGCAGGACGAACGGCGGGCCGCAGGACGAACGGCGGGCCGCACTGGGGTGCGGCCCCTACGGGACGACGATGCGATCGATCCCGGCCGCGACCACGGCGTGATACGAGGGACGCACGCGCGGGTAGAGTTGCCGCGCGATTGGCTTGCCCCACTCGCTCGCCATCAGCGTCGCGAAGAGGGGTTCGACGAACTTGCGGCGGCCCATCGAGCCCAGGAACGCCTCGAGCGCAGGCACCGCCGGGCCGTATTGCGAGCCGGCGGCCAGCTTGAGCCACGCGAACAGCACCTCGCTGTTCGTCTTCTTCGACAACTGGAAGCGCGCGTCGAGGACGCCCAGCTTCTCGTGCGACAGCGGGACGGGCAGCTTCGTCAGGAAGCGTTGCCACTCCTGCGTGCTCCACGTGGCGGGATCGAGTTCGTCCACCGTGCCCTCGAGGACGAACGCCGCCGCGGTAGCCTCGACCGTCGCAAACGCCTCGGACCGCGGTGTGGTGGCGTTGCCCGGCAAGCCCGGGGCCTCGAGCCACTCGTTGATATTCAGCCTCGTTTCGAGCGCGGGGTCGTTCCCCAGGAGATACTCGCGCAGGTCGGCCACGAACATCGGCGTCGTGATCGTCTTGAAGGCGAAACGCTCGAAGTAGCCCTTGAGATACGGGTCGAGGCGCTCGCGACCGAGTGAGGTCTCGAGCATGCGGAAGAACGCCGCGCCCTTCTCGTACATCACCACGCCGAGCGTGGCGTCTGGATCCTCTCCGGCATCGGGCAGGTGCAGTTGCGTTTGCGCCGCGCGCGCACCGAGCCGCGCGATCTCGTCCACGAGTTCGGCCCGCCCCAGCGTCTCGAGCATCCGCGCACGCTCCGCCCCGTACAAGGCCTCCGTGAGGCGGAGCTCCAGGTACGTGGTGAGCCCCTCGTTGAGCCACCCGTCGCGCCACGTCGCGTTCGTGACGAGGTTGCCCGACCACGAGTGTGCGAGCTCATGGACGACCACCGACACGAGCGAGCGATCGCCGGCGATGATCGTCGGCGAGACGAAGGTCAACCGCGGGTTCTCCATCCCGCCGTAGGGAAACGCCGGGGGCAACACGAGCACGTCGTAGCGGCGCCAGCGATAGGTGCCGACAAGCGACTCGGCGGTCGAGATCATCCGTTCGAGGTCGGCGAACTCGGCCGCCGCCGCGTCGAGCCGCGACGGCTCGGTGTACACGCCGGCACGGGTGCCAATCGGCTTGTGGGCGATGTCACCAACGGCCAGTGCGATCAGGTACGGCGGAATCGACTGCGGCATGCGGAAGCGAAACGCCTTGCCGGGCGACGCGACACCGGCGCCGGCGGCGACCTCGACGGGTTCCCCGTCTGGCGTGAGCGACTCGGCGCTCATCACCGCCCGCATCCCGTCGGGGACGACGATCCGCGCGTCGTAGGTCTGCCGGAGGCCGGGACTGTCCTGCGTGGGAATCCAGGTGCGCGTGAGGATCGCCTGTCCCTGCGAGAACAGGTACGGCAGCTTTCCGCCTGCTGTCTGCTGTGGCGAGAGCCACTGGAGCGCCGCGGCCTGCGGCGACGTGCGGTAGGCGATGGTGATGGCTACGGTGGCGGCCGACTTCGCCGGCTCCGGAAACACGATCGTCAGCGGACGTCCGCGGATGGGATCGGGATCGCCGAGCGCAAACGCCAGCGGTTGGTTGTTGGGATTGGTGACCGCGTCGATCTCGAGGTCCTTCGTGTCGAGCACGACGTCGGTCGCACCCCTGGCGAGCAAGACCCGCAGGCGCGCCGTCCCGATGGCTCGCCTCTCGGCGAAGTCGATCCTGAGATCGAGCGACACGTGCGTTACCCGTGCGAGTGCCGGCACCGCAAACGTGAACCGGTCGACGCGATCGGGATCGACCATCACGTCTTGCGCCCGTGCCACGCCGCTCGTGAGGAGCGCAACTCCCACTGCGCACAACATCATCCGTGTCATTCGCGCCATTGTACGTCCGGTCACGGGGAGACGGGCCTGGTCGCGTCGGCACGGTCGGGCCGCGTCGATCGGCGCATTGATGGGCCGCGCGGATGCGCGGCCCCTACGGACGGCGTGCGCGGCGCGTTGGGCCCTTGGGGGCGAGCCACGACTGCAGGCGGGTGCGCACGCTCTCGGCATCCAGCAGGTCGAGGTGGTGCAGCCCCTCGCCAATCCACGTGTGGCCAGGCGCGAACTGCAGGCAGCGTGCCGGGTCGGCGTGCCTGCCAAGAGCACTGTCGACCGGCACGAGGCCGTCTCCCATCACCGAGGTCCGCAGGCCGCTCTCGCGCCGGCTCGCGGATCCGGCGACGGCGTAGCAGGTCACGCCGGGCGGGAGCGGCACCACCGTGCGCGTGTCGCGCCCATGCGCGAACCGGTCGTGCCCCGACCAGTCGGCATCGAGCAGGCTGCCGTGGCGCAGGTCGGTGATGCCGGCGCTGCGCAGCTTCCCGAGCCGCGAGAACGCGGCCGTGTACCGGCCTGCGTCGAGGATCGCATCGATCCAGTGGCCCCCGCGCTCCAGCGGTGCCCCGTGGTGCGGCGTTCCCAGGAACACCATCTTCGTCAGCCGCTGTGGCCACGTGTCGCCGCGGGCGAGTCCCTGGTGACACGCACTCCGGGCGACGAGACCTCCCGCGCTGTGGCCGACGATGATCAGTTCGTCGAGCGGGACGGGCCAGGCGTCGAGCAGTGCCTGCAGCTGGTCGGCGAGCAGCCGCCCGTTGGTCGAGATGTGCAGCCCGCTGTTGTAGTGCAGGTACAACGGGGTCGCGTCGCCGCTGCCAGACAGCATCGTGCCGTGGTCGTGGCCGTGGCGGCGCCACTGCTGCGGGTGCATGCAGAGCCCATGGATGAACAGGATGACGCGGCGGCGCGGACCGTGCAGGCGGTGGCGCAACTCGTCGGCCTCGAGGACGATCGGGCGGCCGTCGTGACGAAGGCGCATCGGGATGGCGAGCGGGTTGGCCGTGGCATCGAGGTGATCGCCGATCACGCCGTTGAGTATTGCCAGCGCCGCCTCTCGCTGGGGAGACCCGACCTCGTCGCCCACCCCCGCCATGATGGTTGCCAGGCCGAGCACGGCGTCGAGGCCACCACCGACCAGGTGCGTCACGCCGCGGATGCTGCTGTAGACGAAGCCGGTGATACCTGAAGTCGTCCGATCCGACGACCGCGTCACCGGCCGCGGGGTCCTGACGATGTCGTGGTGCAGGTGTTCGACCAGCCGGGTGAGTGCGAGAGTGGCATCCACGGCGAGGCGACTCGCGCCCTGCAGGTCGCTGGTCTGCACGTGGTGGCCGCGATTGACGGCGGCGTCGTCGCTCATCGGCACATCATGCGCGCCGGGCGCCGCCCCTGTCACGCGTGTGCGGATCGGTCACGCTCGAGCACGGCGCCAGTTCATGCGTGACGGCACACATGCAAGGGCATATGCTCCCAAGCGCCATGGCTCGGCCGTCGCTGCGGCGATGCTCCTGTTTTCTTTCTTTCTTCCGTTCTCGCGCCATGCGCAGCATCGTCGTGAAGGATCCTGATGCACTCATCCCCGAGAAGGACCGGCATCATGCACACGAAGGACCTCGGCTTCAACAGCAAGCTCGTACACGGCGGGTACCATCCCGATGGCACGGGTGCGGTCAACGTCCCCATCTACCAGAGTTCGACGTTCGCGTTTCGTGACGCGGCGCACGGGGCCGCCCTCTTTGCCGGAGACGAGAAGGGATACATCTACACGCGCATCGGCAACCCCACCGTCGCGGCCCTCGAGGAGAGCGTGGCCTCGCTCGAGGGCGGCGTCGGGGGCATCGCCACCAGTTCGGGCATGGGCGCGGTGAACACCGTCTACATGGCGTTGCTCGCGCAGGGCGCCCACATGGTGAGCACGGCCTCGGTCTACGGGCCAAGCCGGGGGCTGCTCGAGAAGCACTTCGCGCGGTTCGGGGCCGAGGCGTCGTTCGTCGACACCTCGGATCTCGACACCCTGCACCGTGCGATGCGTCCGAACACGAGACTGGTGTACGTGGAGACGCCATCCAACCCCGCGATGCACGTCACCGACATCGCGGGGGCGGCACAGATCGCCCACGCGCACGGCGCCCTGCTGGTGGTCGACAACACGTTCGCCAGCCCGTACCTCCAGCAACCCCTGTCGCTCGGCGCCGACGTGGTGCTGCATTCGATCACCAAGTTCATCAACGGTCACGCCGACGTGGTGGGCGGACTGCTGGTGGCCGCCGACCCGGCCGTGTTCGCGCGGTTGCGCGATGTCATGGTGATCACCGGCTGCAACATGGATCCGCACCAGGCGTATCTCGTCATCCGCGGCCTCAAGACCCTTGGCATCCGCGTCGAACGGGCGCAGCAGAGCGCCATCGTCATCGCGCGCTGGCTCGAGGCGCATCCGAAGGTCAGCAACGTGCGGTACATCGGCCTGCTGTCGCATCCGCAGCACGACCTGGCCGCGCGCCAGATGCGCGGATTCGGCTCGATGATCGGGTTCGAACTCCGTGGCGGTTTCGAGGCCGGGCGGACGGTCATGGATCGCGTCAGGCTGGCCACGCTGGCGGTGTCACTCGGTGGCGTCGAGACGCTGATCGAGCACCCTGCGTCGATGACGCACGCGGCCATGTCGAAGGATGCCCGCGACGCGGCGGGGTTTACCGACGGTCTCGTGCGCTACTCGGTGGGCATCGAGGACGTGGAGGACCTGATCGCGGACCTGGCGCAGGCGCTGGATGCGGTCGCAGGCGAGGTGCCGGCGATGGCGGCGGCTTCAGCAGGTGGGAGGACGTCCACGATCTGAGCTCGACGACACGGCGGGCCGCCGCAGATGGGCGATGGCGAGGGTGCCGATGTTCGACGCGTGCGCGACTACGCCGCGCCGAGCAGGGCGAGCAGCACACCCCCGGCGACGACACTGGCGAATGGTTGACAGGCTCGAGGCTGGAATCCACACGGTCGCGGCGGCGCTCGAGACGCGACGTGGTCACCGGACACGCGCGGCGACATGACGTGGCAGTAACTGGCGCTCCGTTTGCATGTCATGATGACCCGTGAGTGTGTCACCCGCCGGGTCGGTCATGAGCCGCACCGGCCCAGGCGGTGCATTCCGCTGGTTCCCCTGGTGAGATTCGTTCAACTATCGGCCATACTTCGCTCCGCGCGCGGCCAGGTGCTGGCTGCATCGGCCGCCCTGCTCCTCGTCGCAGGCGTACCCGGAAGTGTCGGCGCCGGACCACGTACCGTCCTGATGACGAGGCCGTCGGTGGCCGTCGCCTACGACGCCGCCGAAACAGAGTGGACCATCTCGACCGGGGCGCTCGAACTCGCTGTCGGCATCGGCGGCGACGGGATGTTCGAGATCCAGCGGTTGGCGATCCCGGGCAAGGACAACGTCAACACTGCAGGAGAGCCGGAGTCTCGCCTCGCCGTCGGCGGCGTGGAGCGCTGGTTGCAGGACGGCAAGGAGCGCCCCGTCCGGCTCGTCGACGCGCGGACGGACGACTATCACGGCGGCGCGCGCCTCTCGGTCGTGTTCGAGGACGGGGAGCGCGCGGCGCGGATCACGCGCCACTACGTCGTCTACCCCGAGGGGCCGTCGTTCATCGAGACCTGGAGCGAGGTCGAGCGCCTCGACGCCGAGACGCCCGTCGACGTGTCGGTGCTGGGTGCCTGGCGCGTGGCCCTGGCGACGCGCAGCGTGCGCTGGCTGCGCGGTCTCGACGCGCCGCCCGAGCAACCTGACGTGAGCTTTCAGCGGCAGGCACGCGAGCTTGGCGATGGCGAGTCGTTCGCGATCGGCTCCGGGGGGCGATCGACCGGCAACAACGTGCCGTTCATCGTGGCGCCGGGCGAGGCAGGCACGTTCGTCGGCGGGTTGCTGTGGTCGGGCATGTGGGCGATCAACGTCGCGGGCCGCGAGACCGGCATCACCCTCGACGCCAACATGCACGACATCGAGATCAGCGTGCCGGGGCAGCGCTCCATCGAGTCGGCGCACGGGTTCATCGGCGTCATCGACGGCGACGAGCACGCGGTCTCGGATGCGCTGGGCCGGTTCCTGATGGCCCTCCGCGGCGGTCGGCCCTTTCCCCAGTTCGTGACGTACAACACGTGGTTCGTCCACGGCGTGCACATCAACAGCAGTGTCATCGATCACGAGGTCGAGGTCGCGAAGGCGATCGGCGTGGAGGTCTTCCAGGTCGACGCCGGCTGGTATCGAGGGGCCGGCAGTGACGGCCGGTACGACTTCACCTCCGGGGTCAGCTCGTACGAGGTGGACGAGGACAAGTTCCCGGAAGGCCTGAGGCCGATAGGGCAGCGCATTCGCGACAGCGGGATGCTGTTCGCCCTCTGGGCCGAGCCCGAGCGCATCGACCGCTCGCTCGTCGGACGTGACGGCTCGGTCCGCGAGGCATGGCTGGCGACCGCCGGCGGGGCGTACCGATCCGTCTGTGCCGAACGACGAGGCGCGCTCGGCGCAGATCTGCCTGTCGCATCCCGACGCCTGGCAGTGGGTGCTGGGCAAGCTCGCGACCCTCATCGAGCAGAACGACGTCAACTACCTCAAGATCGACAGCAACTTCTGGATCAACTGCACGCGCGACAACCACGGGCACGGCGCGCGCGACGGCAACTACTGGCACGTGCAGGGCCTCTACTCGCTGCTCGTGGCCCTGCGCGAGCGCTTTCCCGACTTGATCATCGAGAACTGCGCGGGCGGCGGGAACCGGATCGATCTCGGCCTCGCGCGTTACACCGACGTCGCGTGGATGGACGATCGCACGACGCCGTCGGTGCACGTCCGGCACAACCTCGAGGGCCTGCTCTGGTTCCTGCCGCCGGCGTACCTGCTCGGCTACTCGATGACCGCGCCGGACGAGCCCATGAACGTGTCGGGCGACGTGGAGTTGATCACGCGCAGCCGGATGCCGGGGGTGCTCGGGTTCTCGTACCGGTTCGACGAGTTGTCGGAGTTCGACGTCGATCGGATCGCCGACGAGGTGGGCCTGTATCGCAGGGTGCGCGAGACGGTGGGCAGTTCGTCGTACGGCATCGTCCTGAGCCAGCAGGTGACGCGCGGGACGGAGCCACCCTGGGATGTCATCGAGCACGTGGGCCGCGACAGCGGCGGCGCCGTGATCTTCGCTTACCAGAACGGCGGCGAGGCCGACGTCGTGCGCGTCACGCCGCGCGCCCTGCGTGCCGACCGCATGTACGAGATCTACTCGGCCGACCGTGGAGTGGTGGGGCGCGTCAGCGGCAGCGACCTGATGCGCGACGGCTTCACGATCACGACGTCGTCGGTGACGCGCGCTCACGTGTTCGTGCTGACCCCGTCGGCCGCCGCGGCGCCGGCGAGCATGCACCGCGCCGCCCCCGGGTAGCGCAGGACGCGTGCGGCGAGTCGAGGCCGCTCGTGCCCGCGTTCGCATGCTAGGATGCGCGGCACCTATGGCGGCCGTTCGCCAACCTGCCGTGATCGCGCATCGAGGGAGCCCCGCATCGTCGCGCCTCTGGCTCCTGCGGATTGTTCTGCTCGCCATCGTCGTGCGCCTGGCAACTGCCGGCCTGGCGTTCTATGCGAACGTCGTCCTGCCTCCATTCCAGCGCGAGCAATTCACGATTTCGGGCACGACCGACAAGTTCTGGGACACGTTTGCGCGGTGGGATTCGGGCTGGTACTACGGCATCGCCAGCAACGGCTACAAGTTCGTCGAGGGCGGACGGAGCAACCTGGCGTTCTTTCCCGCGTATCCGCTGGCGATGCGTTACGCGGGGCTGGCGCTCGGCGGCCGGATGGCGGACTACTACCGTGGCGGCATCCTCGTCGCGTGGCTGTCGTTCCTCGGCGCCATGGTGGGGCTGGCGCGGCTGGCACGACTCGATCTCGACGAAGACGGCGCCGAGCGTGCGGTGCTGCACGCGATGGTCTTTCCCTTCGCGTTCTTCTTCGGGCTCGTCTACAGCGAGAGCACGTTTCTCTGCGCGCTGGTGTGGGCGATCTACGGCCTGCGGACGCAGCGATGGTGGCTGGCCGGGCTGGCGGGGGCGATTCTCGTCTGCACGCGCGTCAACGGCGTGGTGTCGCTGCCGGCGCTTGCGTGGATCGGGTGGGTGAGCGCGGGACGCGACCGGACGCAGCGCATCAACGCCGTCCTGGCCGTGGTCGGCATGCTGGCGGCCTTCACCCTGTGGTGCACCTACGTCTACTGGCTGAGCGGGTCGTTTCTCGAGTGGAAGGCGAGCATCGAGCGCTGGGGCTACTATCCCGGCGGGGCTCCGTGGACGCCCATCGCCCGCTTCGTGCTGACGATGGCCACGCGGCCAGGCGAGCACCTGATGAGCGGCGGCCTGGCGCCCTACGATGCGTTCAACGCCGTGACCGCGCTGACGTTCATCGCCGTGACGCCGCTCGTGTGGTGGAGGCTGGGCGCCGGCTACGCGCTGCTGATCCTGGCGAACCTCGCCCTGCCGCTGTCGTCGGGCCAATTCGAGGGGCTTGGCCGCTACTGCAGCGTCCTGTTTCCCGTGTTCATCTGGGTGGGCACGTGGACGTGGCCGCGCGCCCAGCAATACGCCCTGGTCGTGTCAGCCGCCCTTTACACCCTCGCCCTGTCGCTCTTCACCACCATCCACCCCCTGTGGTGAGGAGAATTGGGGGGAATTGGGGTCTGACCCCAATTGGTTGGCATACACCTCAGAAGCGCCAGGAATCGCCAACTGCAGACGACAAGGCACGAGGCACAGGCCAGTGGTCCAGCGATTCGTCGCATCGGCTGGAGCGACGCAAGCAACACTCGCGCCGACTCGGCGCTGAAGTTTGCTGAGGGCACTAATCCCGCAGCAGATCCACATCACTGGCCCGGTGCACCGGCACCGTGTCACCTGCCGTTGTCGTCAAGGCAACGACGGGGAATTGGGGTCTGACCCCAATCCCCCCAAATCCGCCCGCCATTCGCGACTCAGGCGACTGTAAAGGTGAGGGCGTCGCCGTCAAGGCCGATGGTCACCGTGCCGCCCTGCTCGAGCTTGCCGAACAGGATCTCGTCCGTCAGCGGATCGCGCACGTACTGCTGGATGGCTCTTGCGAGGGGACGCGCGCCGAAGACGTGGTCGTAGCCCTTCCGCGCCAGCCAGGCGCGCGCCTCCGGCGTCAATTCGAACGCCACGCGCCGTTCCTTCAACTGCGACTCCAACTGCAGGATGAACTTCTCGACGATCGTCTCCATCACGTCGAACGACAGCGCCGCGAACGTGACGATCGCGTCGAGCCGATTCCTGAACTCGGGGCTGAACACGCGCTCGAGGGCCGTCTTCGCGCGCTGTTTCGACGCCTGGTCGCGCTGCCGTTCGCCTCCGTCCTCGCCGACGAACCCGATCGAGCCCTGGCTCATCTCGCGCGACCCGGCGTTGCTCGTCATGATCAGCACCACCTGCCGGAAGTCGGCCTTGCGGCCGTTGTTGTCGGTCAGCGTCGCGTGATCCATCACCTGCAGCAGGATGTTGAAGATGTCGGGATGGGCCTTCTCGATCTCGTCGAGCAACAGCACCGCGTACGGATGCTGCCGGATGGCGTCAACCAGCAAGCCGCCCTGGTCGAAGCCGACGTACCCGGGCGGGGCGCCGATCAGCCGCGCCACCGCGTGCTTTTCCATGTACTCGGACATGTCGTACCGGATGAACTCGTTGCCCAGGTGCAGCGCGAGTTGCTTGGCCAACTCGGTCTTGCCCACCCCCGTCGGCCCCGTGAAGAGAAAGCACCCTGCGGGACGATCGGGCTGGCCGAGCCCCGCACGCGAGCGCTTGATCGACGCGACCACCGTCTTCACGGCCTCGTCCTGGCCGAACACGACGCGCCGCAGCGACTCGTCCAGCGTGCGCAGGCGCTGCTTGTCTGACGTGTTCGCCTGCTTCTCTGGGATGCGCGCAATGCGAGCGACGACCCGCTCGATGTCGTCGAGCGTCACCGGCAGACGTTGCGGCGGAGGTGGCCCCGCGGGCGGCACCGGCAGGTCGGTCGCGGCGAGCTCAATCGTGGCCGCAGCCACCGTCGCGGCCTCGACCATCGGCGTGGATGTCGGCGCCGCCACTGGAACGGATGCGGCGAGACGCACCATCGCGCCCGCCTCGTCGAGCAGGTCGATCGCCGAGTCGGGCAGCCGCGCATCGCGCAGGTGCCGCTTCGCGAGCTTTGCGGCGCCCTCGAGCGCATCGGCGGTGTAGGTCACGAGGTGGTGATCCTCGTACCGCGAACGCAGCCCCTCGAGGATCTGCACCGCTTCGTCGATGCTCGGCTCCTCGATCACGACCTTCTGCAGCCGTCGTGCGAGCGCGCGGTCCTTCTCGATGTGCTTGTACTCCTCGAACGTCGTCGATCCGACCACGCGGAGCTCGCCGGCAGACAGCACCGGCTTGATCAGGGTCGCCAGGTCGAGCGTGCCGCCGGTCGTGGCGCCCGCGCCGACGGTCGAGTGGATCTCGTCGATGAAGAGAATCGGCTTCGGCCGCTTCGCCAGGGCGTTGATCACCGCCTTGAAGCGCTCCTCGAAGTCGCCGCGGAAGCGCGTGCCCGCCAGCAGCGCCGTCGTGTCGAGCGAGAACACCTCGGCATCCTTCAGCAGCAGCGGCACGTCGTCCTGCAGCAGCCGCAGGGCAATGCCTTCGGCCATCGCGGTCTTGCCCACGCCGGGATCCCCGACGAACACGGGGTTGTTCTTTCGCCGACGGCACAGGATCTCGAGCGTGCGCTGGAGCTCGACGGCGCGGCCGATCAGCGGATCGAGCAGGTTGTTCCTCGCCTTCGCCGTCAGGCTCACCGCGTAGGCACCCAGTGGGTCGCGCGCGGTGCTTCCCCCCTCCTCGCCGGTGCCTCCCGGGGCCGGACGATGCTCGTCGTCTGCCGACGCATCGCCGGTCGGCGCGCCAGGCTTGGCGATGCCGTGCGACACGTAGTTGAGGATGTCGAGGCGTGTGACGCCCTGCTTCTGCAGGATCTCGATCGCATAGCTCTTCGGCTGCTGCAGCATGGCGGCCAGCAGGTCGCCAGCATCCACCTCATCCTTGCCGCTGCTCTGCACGTGCAGGACGGCGGTCTGGAGGAGTCGCCGGAATCCGAGCGTCTGCTCGGGATCCTTCTGGTCGCCGCGCCGGAACTGCTCGACGTGGTCCTGCAGGTACTTGTCGAGCAGCGACCGGAGGCGTGGCAGGTCGGCGCCGCACGCGGTCAGGATCTTCTCGGCCTCGGCATCGTGGGCCAGGACGTAGAGCAGGTGTTCGATCGTGAGATGTGTGTGACGACGTGCCGTGGCTTCGCGCCACGCCACGTTGAGCAGCAGTTCGACGGCCGCGCTGAACATCGCGCGTCACTCCTCTTCCATGGAGGCGCGCAGCGGGTGTCCCGCCTCACGCGCCATCTCGTGCACGGTGTCGACCTTCGTCTCGGCGATGTCGTGCGGATACAACCCGCACAATCCCTGGCCTTCGACGTGCACGAGCATCATGATGCGATAGGCCTCGGCCGGCGTCTTGTGGAACACCGACTCGAGCACCAGGACGACGAATTCCATCGTCGTGTAGTGATCGTTGTGCAGGATGACCTTGTACAGCTTGGGCGTCTCGGTCTTCTGCTTCGCCTGATCGAGCAACTCGGTGTCGCCCTGTCGCTTGGTTGTGGCCATCCCGATCGATAATACCCCTCCGGCACGGTTTGACACGTCTTCGAGACGCGCCCTAGCATGGCGCCACTTGCTCAGGCGCTTCCCCGAGCGCTTGCGCGCGCCGGCAGCAAGGCACGAGGATTCCTGAATGATTTCGCCGTTTGTCCTTGCATGCGCCAGCCGGGCCCACGTCCAGGTCGACCGGCGCGAGACCGACAGATCCCTGCCCGGCCGCCTCCGGGGAGGCCAGCGATGAGCGTGCTTGCGGCCGGGTTGCGCTTCATCGACGTCGAGTTCCTGGGCGTCAGGCAGGTCATCGCATCCCTGGTGATTGACGGAGCCGAGGGCGTCGCGATCGTCGATCCAGGTCCGTCGACGTCGCTGCCGGCGTTGCGCGCGGGCTTGCGCGACTTCGGGTACGGCGTGGACGACATCCGCGCCATCCTGCTGACGCACATCCACCTCGACCACGCCGGAGCCACGGGGACGCTGGTGCGGGAACAGCCAGGCATCCGCGTCTACGTGCACGAGCGCGGTGCACGCCACATGATCGACCCGGTCCGGTTGCTCGAGAGCGCCACGCGCCTCTACGGTGCCGACGACATGGTGCGCCTGTGGGGCGACTTCCTGCCGGTGCCTGCCGCGAACATCGAGTCGCTCGGTGGTGGTGAAACCCTCGGCGTCTGCGGACGTACCATTGACGTCGCGTACACGCCTGGTCATGCATCGCACCACGTCAGCTACCTGGACCGGCAGACGCGGATTGCCGTCGTGGGCGATGTCGCCGGGGGGCGCCTGGGCGAGTCGACGTTCGTGATGACACCGACGCCGCCGCCCGACATCGATCTGGCCGCGTGGCAGGCGTCGATCGATCGCATCCTCGCGTGGGAGCCGTCGACGTTGTTCCTGACGCACTTCGGCCCGAGTCCCACGGCACCTCGGGTGCACATGGCGGAGTTGTCGGAGCGCTTGCCGCGGGTGGCCGCCTTTGCACGTGACGCGATGGCGCGAGGCGAGACCGACGAGGCGCGGATGAGGCTGTTCCGCGACGAGATGCGCCGCGAACTGCGCCGCCACATGTCGGAGTCGGACGCGTGCGGTTACGAACTTGCAATGCCCCTCGATCACTGCTTCTACGGGCTGCAGCGTTACTGGCAGAAGCAGGGATAAGCGCCACCGCGCGTTTCCCGATTCGCCCTGCGCCCGCCGCTTTCCAGCCAATTGGGGTCAGACCCCAATGCGCCCTGATAGTGTCGAATTCCCCGCCAGATGGAGGAAGCGCTGGAGTTGGGGTCAGACCCCAATTCCTGCTGTTGTCCTCGGTGACGCCGTCGGTCTACTGATGGTTGGGGAGTCCAGGCGCCGGTCGCGCCGGCCTCTTCTCCACGCCGTACCTGTGACACAATGCGCCTGCTTCGAGAGACGCTGATGCAGGATTTCGAAAAGCTTGGTGCCTTCTACCTCGGACGCCCTTACGACCTCGCCGCTCGCGCGGGGCATGAGGGCGGCGTCGTCCTTTACGATTCGCGCGACCTGGTGACGCACGGCGTCATCATCGGCATGACCGGCAGCGGCAAGACCGGCCTCGGGATCGGCGTGCTGGAAGAAGCAGCCATCGACGGGGTGCCGGCGATCGCGATCGATCCGAAGGGCGACCTTGCGAACCTGCTGCTGACGTTTCCCGATCTCTCGCCTGAGTCCTTCCGTCCGTGGATCAACGAGGACGATGCGGCAAGGGCCGGACAGGATCCGGACGCGTTCGCCCAGGGGCAGGCCGAACGCTGGAAGGACGGCCTCGCGTCGTGGGGACAGGACGGCGAGCGCATCGGTCGTTTGCGCGCAGCCGTCGACATCGCGATCTACACGCCGGGCAGCAGCGCCGGACTGCCGATCGCCCTGCTGAAGTCGTTCGCGGCCCCGCCGCCCGAGATCACCGAAGACCACGAACTGCTCGCCGAACGTATCAGCACGAGCGTGACCGGCGTGCTCACCCTGGCGGGCGTGACGGCCGATCCGGTGCAGAGCCGCGAGCATATCCTGTTGTCGACCATTCTCGACTGGGCATGGCGCGGCGGGCACGACCTCACGCTCGAAGGCCTGATCGGATACGTGCAGACGCCCCCCTTCACCAAGGTCGGCGTGCTGCCGCTCGATGCGTTCTTCCCCGAGAAGGATCGCTTCGGCCTCGCCATGCGGCTCAACAACCTGGTGGCCTCGCCCGCGTTCGGGGCGTGGATGCAGGGCGATCCGCTCGACGTCGACACGTTGCTCTACGACAAAAGCGGCAAGCCGCGGCTCTCGATCATCTCGATCGCGCATCTGTCAGACGAGGAGCGGATGTTCTTCGTCTCGATGCTGCTCAGCGCGATGATCGGCTGGATGCGCAAGCAGACGGGCACGACGAGCCTTCGTGCCCTGCTCTACATGGACGAGGTCGCCGGCTACCTGCCGCCCACCGCGAACCCGCCGTCGAAGACGCCGATGCTCACCCTGCTCAAGCAGGCGCGTGCGTATGGTGTCGGCGTCTTGCTGTCGACGCAGAACCCCGTTGATCTCGACTACAAGGCCCTGTCGAACATGGGCACGTGGTGCATCGGCCGCCTCCAGACCGAGCGCGACAAGATGCGCGTGCTCGACGGGCTCGAGGGTGCGCTCAGCGGCAAGCCTGGTTTCGATCGCGGGCAGATCGACAAGGCGCTGTCGGCGCTCGGCAAGCGCGTGTTCCTGCTCCACAACGTGCACGAGGATGGTCCGCAGATCTTCGAGACCCGCTGGACGATGTCGTACCTGCGCGGACCGCTGACCGTCGAGCAGATCCGCATCCTGATGGCGGCGCGCAAGAAGGCCGAGAAGTCCACCGCTGGCGCTGCGGTCACGGCGGCAGGAGTCGCATCCGACGGATCGGCACCTGTGGCCGCCTCGATACGTGGCCGCCGCGCCGTTGCGGCAGAGGACGATTCGACGGCGGCATCCGCGCGTTCGTCGGCCCGCCCCGTGCTACCGCCGGATGTTCCGCAGTTCTTCGTGCCCACGCGTGCGCGAGGCGACGTGCGGTACGAGCCGCGCGTCTTCGCGAGCGCGACCGTCGTGTTCGACGACCGGAAGCTCGGCGTGTCTGAATCGCGCCTGGTCAACGTGCTTGTGCCGATCGGCGGTGGCGCCGTGGTCGTCGACTGGGACCAGGCCGAGGAGACCGACCTGCCACTTGCCGACCTCGAGCAGGAGCCGATCGAGGGCGCCTCATTCGCGGAGTTGCCGCCGGCGGCCGGGAAGGCGAAGAGCTACGACGCCTGGGAGAAGGAGTTCAAGGCCTGGCTGTACCAGGGCCAGTCGCTCAGCCTGTTGAAGGACGGCGCGACGGGGCTCGTGTCGAAGCCTGGTGAGAGCGAGCGCGATTTCCGCATTCGTCTGCAGACGGCGCAGCGCGAGGAGCGCGACGCGCGCGTGGAGAGGTTGCAGGCGAAGTACGGACCCAGGCGCAACGTCCTCCTCGAGCGGCGGCGCAAGGCCGAGCAGGCCGCGCAGAAGGAGGCGGCGCAGAAGACCGGGTCGATGGTACAGGCGGGGATGTCGGTTCTGCAGACCGGTCTCGGCGCCCTGTTCGGGCGCAAGACGTTCTCGGCGACCAACATCACCAAGGCCGCCAGCGCCGCACGGAGCATCGGGAAGGCGGTCACCGATACGCAGGACGTGGGGCGCGCGCAGGAGAACATCGCTGCCATCGACCAGGCGGTCGCCGCGCTCGACGCGGAGTTGCAGGCCGAGGTGGCGGCGATCGAGTCGGTGCTCGCGAGCGCGCCGCTCGATGCCGTCACGTTGCAGCCGAAGAAGACGCAGGTCGCCATCCAGCGGGTTGTGCTCGCCTGGACGCCGTCCTAGCGATTCCGTTCCGTTCGTCATCAACCCTGGGCGGCGTCATCGTGGTGATGTCCGCTGCCCGTAGCCCGTGGCGGTGGGCCACGAGGTCATTCATCCCATGATTGCTGCGTTCAATGGTCGTCGTCGCGTTCCCGTTCCCGTGAATGAACCGGTCAACTCGTATGCGCCTGGAACGCCCGCGCGCGAGGCACTGAAGTCGCGCATCGCGCAGATGAGCGCGGAGCGGATCGAGATCCCGCTGTTCATCGGCGGCAAGGAAGTCCGCACGGGGCAGACCGAGCATTCGGTCTCGCCGCACAAGCACCAGCACGTGCTGGCCGACTATCACAAGGCCACCGCGGCCCACGTCACACAGGCGGTGGATGCGGCGCGCGAGGGACAGCGCGAATGGTCGAACTGGCCGTGGGAGGATCGCATCGCGGTGTTCCTCAAGGCCGCGGAGTTGCTCTCCACGAAGTATCGTCCCGTGTTGAACGCGGCGACGATGCTCGGGCAGTCGAAGACGGCGTTCCAGGCCGAGATCGACTCGGCCTGCGAGTTGATCGACTTCTGGCGCTTCAACTGCGCGTTCGCGCAGGAACTCTACGAAGAACAGCCGATCAGCAGCCCAGGCGTGTGGAACCAGGCCGAGTACCGGCACCTCGAAGGCTTCGTCTATGCGATCACGCCGTTCAACTTCACCGCGATCGGTGGCAACCTGCCCGTCGCGCCGGCGATGATGGGCAACACGGTCGTGTGGAAGCCGGCGTCGAGTGCGATGCTGAGCGCGCACTACATCCTGCAGATCCTTCGGGAAGCGGGCTTGCCGGCGGGCGTGATCAACTTCGTGGCCGGCGACTCGCGGATGATCTCCGACGTGCTGCTCACGCATCGTGATCTCGCGGGCGTGCATTTCACCGGCAGCACCGACGTGTTCAACTCGATGTGGAAGACCATCGGCGCGAACATGGCGAACTATCGTGCCTATCCGCGCATCGTGGGCGAGACGGGGGGCAAGGACTTTATCGTCGCGCATCCCTCGGCTGATGCCGTGGCGTTGTCGGTCGCCATCGTGCGGGGGGCGTTCGAGTACCAGGGGCAGAAGTGCTCGGCGGCAAGCCGGGTGTACGTGCCGAAGTCGCTGTGGCCCGAGGTGAAGGACCGCATCGTCGCGATGATCGACTCGATCAAGATGGGCGACGTGGCCGACTTCCGCAACTTCATGGGCGCAGTGATCGATCGCAAGGCGTACGTGCGCATCGTCGAGTACATCGAGCACGCGAAGCAGCACGCGACGATTGTCGCGGGCGGCACCTACGACGAGTCGGTCGGGTACTTCATCGCCCCGACCGTGGTGCAGACCGAGGATCCCGCTTACCGCCTGCTGTGCGAAGAGATCTTCGGGCCCGTCATCACGGCGTATGTCTACGACGATGCGAAGTGGACGGAGACCCTCGCGACGGTCGATGCCACCTCGCCGTACGCGCTGACGGGTGCCGTGTTCGCGCAAGATCGACAGGCCGTGCGCGAAGCCGCCTCAGTGCTGCGGAACGCCGCCGGCAACTTCTACATCAACGACAAGCCGACCGGCGCCGTCGTCGGACAGCAACCTTTCGGCGGCGCACGGGGGTCCGGCACCAACGACAAGGCCGGCTCCAAGCTGAACATGGTCCGCTGGGTATCTGCGCGCTCCGTCAAGGAAACATTCGCGCCACCCCACGACTACGCCTACCCCTTCATGTCCGAGGAGTAACGCGCGGTTCCCTTGAGGGAACATCCTGGAATTGGGGTCTGACCCCGATTCCCCGGTTTGCTGCAGGAAACGCCGATTGGCGTGGAACGCAGCCTGGGCGTGCCCGAATTGGGGTCTGACCCCAATTGGCGCGGATGGCAACGGGAAACGGGCGGAAGTGACACCGCCCGTTTCCGTCGGGGTTACTGCAGCCAGCGGTCGCGGAAGGCGCGGATGGCGGGCGTCAGGTCACGGCCGGCGCTCTCGAAGCTGATGAGCTCGAGGCGCGGATTGGGCACCGTCACGAGGTCGCGCGTCTGCTCGACGCCCCGCAGGGTGTAGCGGACGCGCACCGTGCTGCCAGGCACCTTGGCGACCAGGGCCGCGCGCATGTCATCGGCCGACGTGATCGCCCGTTCGTCGAGCGTGAGGATGATGGCATCCATCTCGAGCCCCGCCTTCGCTGCCGGCGAGCCGGGAGGCACCAGCGACGTCACCCGCGCCCCTCCCTTCCCCACGTCCACCGACAGCATCCCCATCGTCGCCTCGCTCGGGGCGGCCGGCCGCAGCACGTATCCGGCACGTGCGAACAACGGCGCGTAGTCGAGCACATCGCGCCCCTCGATGTACCTCGAGAAGAACATGTCGGCGAACGCCTGGTCGCCGCTGACCGTTGCCAGCGTGTCGCGGAGGTCCTTCAACGTGTAGGGTGTCGCGACGATGCCCGGCTGCGGTGCCGGCGTCTTCCCGAACCGCTGCCACAGCGCACGCATGTAGTCGTCGAGCCCCACGCGCCCGTCGGTGAGGTCGCGCAGCGTCAGGTCGAGCCCGAGGCCCACGCCCGCGCCGTACATGTAGTAGCTGATGAACGCAATCGAGCTGTTCGTGGGGTCGACCGCCGTCGCGCCATCGGCAAACGGGGCCAGTTGGCTCATCTCGACGACCGACCGGATCTGCCGTCCCGGCATGGCCGTGAGCGCCGCGACGAGTCCGCCCCACTGCTGCACGGTCTGCTCCCGCGTGCGAAGCCCCGCCCGCACGAGCGACAGCCCGTCCACGTAGCTCGTGAACCCTTCGGCGAGCCACAGCTCGCCCGAGATGTTCGCATCATCGAAGTTGAACGGTTCCAGCGTCCGCGGCCGGATGCGTTCCACGTTCCAGCAGTGGAAGAACTCGTGCGCGACCGTCCCGATCAGTTCGGACGCTGCGTTGGCCAGCGCGCGTGACCCGCTGATCACCGTGCTGTTCCGATGCTCCATCCCGTCGCCGCTGGCCCACGGCAGGTAGTCGATCAGGAAGGTGTAGTGCCCGGGCTCGAAGTCGGGCAACTCGCCGATGATCTCCTGCTGCTCGCGGACGACCTTCTCGATGTCGCGCACATACGTGTCGATCTCGGCGTCGCTGCCGAGATGGTGCAGGGCGACGCGGATGGTCTGCGCCTTGCCCCCGTCCAGCGACGGCACGTTGAACGACCGGATGCGGATGTCGCCGAACTCGATAGGGCTGTCCATCAGGTACTGCAGGTTGGGCGCGGTGAAGACCAGCGGATCGTCGGTCGCGAACAGTTGCGTCGCCACCGTCCACGCCTTGCCTGCAGGCTGCACGAGCGTGACGCGCGCCGGGCGCGTCGCGAGGGCGTTGACGTACATGAGCGTCGCCGGGATGTTCATGTGCGCGTGCGACGCGTCCACGGCGAGGTAGGTGCCGTCGACCCGGTCGCCGAACACCTTGTAGCGCACGCGGATGGCGCCACGGTGATCCTCGATCCGCCACTCGTGCGGGTTCGGACGCGTCACGGTGAGCGGTTGCCCCGCCAGGTCGGTCACCGCGACGTCGTAGACGTTCTTGGCGAATTCGTGCACGGCATAGCGGCCGGGCGACGACCGCGCCATGCGGACGCCAACCGGCGCTGCCTCGACGTCGCGCAGGGTCATTTCGACCTGGAGCCAACGGTGCTCGGGCTCCGGAACGCTGATGCGGTACTCGACGGGAGGGGGAGCCTGGGCCGCAGCTGGCGCGGCGGCCGCCGCGAGGCCGATGAACAGGGCACAACGCACGTGAAGACGCATGCCCGACAGAATACGGGAAAAAGAGACGGGGCCAACGAAGCGACTCCGTCGAGGAGCACTCGCTCGTGGCCCCGTGGTACCCCCGCGTCCGGGGCAGATGGTGAACGGCCGCGGGGTCGTGCTGTGGATGGGCGACGGGGCGACACATCCGGCCTCCCGCTCCCGTTGTAGGGAATCGGCCGCCCCGGCCGTTTGATGAATCACGCGCCGGGCACTCCGCCGTGACGCGGGTGGGCGCTGGGATCGGATACACTCATCTGGTCGTCTCAGCACGATAACGCCATACACCATGCACACATCGCGTCACCACGTCGCCCTGGTGCGTCCGCATCGCGCCGTCTCGCCCGGTACCTGGAGCGTGCCGATCACGCCTCCGATCGGGCTTGCCTATCTCGCGGCGGTCCTCCGTGAGGCCGGTCACGACGTCTCAGCCGTGGATGCCCTGGCCGAGGGCATCGGCGTCTCGTTCGAAGACGATGACTACTACTGCGTCGGGTTGCGTCCCGACGACACGGCGGCGCTCATCAACCCGGCGGCCACGGTCGTGGCGGTCAGCTGCATGTTCTCGCAGGAGTGGCCCTCGAGCCGTGCCCTTATCACGGCGATTCGCGCACGGCTCCCGCACGCGGTGATCATTGCCGGCGGCGAACACGTCTCGGCGTTGCCGGAGTTCTGCCTGCGCGACTGCCCGGCACTGGATGCCTGCGGCATGGGCGAGGGCGAAGAGACCCTGCGCGAATTCGTCGAGCACGCGCACGATCGCCCGGCGTGGCACGCCATCACCGGCATCGGGTTCCTGGACGAGGGTCGCTACGTCGAGACGCCCGCCCGCCAACGCATCCGCGGGGTCGACGAGATCCCCTGGCCCGTGTGGGACCTGTTCCCGATGGAGGCCTACCTCGGCAACACCAACACCTTCGGCGTGTTCCGTGGCCGGAGCATGCCGATCCTCGCATCGCGTGGCTGCCCCTACTCGTGCACGTTCTGCTCGAACCCGTCGATGTACGGCGTGCTCTGGAAGGCGCGCAAGCCGTCGGACGTCGTCGACGAGATCGTGGCCTACAAGGAGCGCTACGCGATCGACAACGTCGACTTCTACGACCTGACGATGGTGCTGAACAAGCGCTGGATCCTCGAGTTTGCCGAGGAGTTGAAGCAGCGCAACGTCGGGATCACCTGGCAACTGCCGAGCGGCACGCGCACCGAGATCATCGACGACGAGGTCGCGCACGCGCTCGAGAGTTCGGGCTGCCGCAACGTCGTGTTCGCCCCCGAGAGCGGGTCGGTGCGGGTGCTGAAGTCGATCAAGAAGGCGATCAAGAAAGACAAGCTCGGCGCGGCCATCCGTGCCTCGGTGCGCAACGGCATCAGCGTCAAGACGAACCACATCCTCGGGTTCCCGCACGAGCGGCGGATCGACGTCATCCAGACGGTGTGGTTCGGATGGCAGCAGGCGTGGTGGGGCGTCGACACGACCTCGTTCACGCTGTTTTCCCCGTATCCAGGGTCGGCGTTGTTCGACGAGCTCCGCGCCGACGGCACGATCAAGGAACTCGATCGCGACTACTTCCGGTCACTGGCCGTCTACATGGACCCGTGGGAGTCGACGCAGTACCTGCAAGCACATCAGCGGCCGCGAGTTGGCGTTCTGGCGACTCTTCGGGATGGGATCGTTCTTCGCCGTGTCGATCCTGATGCGCCCCTGGCGCGCGGTGCGTGCGGTGTGGAACGTGTACCACAACCGCAGCGAGACCTACCTCGAACACCGCCTCCGCGAGTGGTTCGGCGTTTCGACCCTGCCCACGCGCGGATAGACACGGCGCGGTTTGCGCCTTCCGTTCACGCCTTCCCGAACGGTCCCGGGCCGCGCAGGGGCGCGGCCCCTACAACCACACGGGCGGCCTCCACGGCCGCCGGCACTTCACGCGGTCGGCATCCGTTCGCGCAAGGCCTGGGAGACGAATTCGTCCTCGGGGACGCCGCCGAGGATCTCGATCCGCTCGTCGATCACCGTCTTCGGCACGCCGTTGACCCGGTACTTCTGGATCAGGTCGGCGAACTCGGTGACCTCGACGGCGGTGGCGGTGATGTGGGGGTTGGCGACGGCCATCCTGAACGCGAGGCTCACGGCCCGCGGACAGTGCGGTCACGTGGGTGTCGTGAACACCTGGATGTGCATCGGGGCCGTCACGTGCGCCAGCGCGGCCATGCTCGCGTCCGTCAGCTGCGGCCTCCCGCGCGAGACGAGGAGGATGGCGTCCATGAGCGACGTGAACTCGTAGCCGAACGGCGCGCCGAGCAGGCGGATCCCGTGATCGACGAGGGCATCGTCGGCCCCGACCCCCAGCACGACCATTGCCGGAGCGTGGGCCACGCCGTAGCGCGCGGCGTCGTCCTTGTCGATCACGAGGTTCTTCTCCTCGATGGTGACCTTGCTGGAAATCCCGGCGAGCAGGTCGAGGATGCGCTTCGTGTCGGCGCAGGTGTCGCACCCGAACGACTGCGAGAAGTACACGATCCGCACATCGGCGACCATGTCGCCGAGCAGTTCGCGCACCTGTTGGCGTTGCGTATCAGACAGCATGGCCGCCATTGTACGCGGCGGGTCGGTCCAGCGGCACCCTTCAGAAATTGAACAGGTCGTCGAAGGCCTTCTTGGCGCTGTTCTCGGGCGCGCCTGACGAGGTCTGCCGTTCGAACCGCATGGGCGGCTCGAAGAGCTGGCAGGTGTTGGCGGTGTCTTTCGGGCTGACCGCGGCGGTGAGCGGCTGCATGCACTGGAAGCGCGCGCCGGGATCGAAGAAGTTGCACTGCGCGCAGGCGTGCAGATCGGCGCGGCACTTCGGGCAGGTGGCGGTGAGCCCGATGGGGAGGGTGAGGATCTGGGCGCAGCTGCGGCACCGCGCGATCTGGTGCGAGGCCATGAGGTTTGGCGTCTTCGGGGCCTCCGGGCGTTCGCGGGGGCCGTCGGGCCGTGGCGCCTGCGGCGGGCGCGGCCCACGGTCGCGATCACGATCACGGTCGTCCTGCTGGTAGCCCCGCTGGCGGTATTTGCGGTCTGACATGACGACGGTCCTCGGGGGCGTAGTGCTGACGTCGAGTGGACGAGGGCTGGCTCTGCCGCCTCCATGATAGCCGTGGCGGGCCCTTTGGGGGACGGCGGTTCGCCCAGGCGCGAGCAGTTCCTTGCAGACACGGCAGGGAACTTGATCTATTATTCGCCGCAACTCTGCCAGTCGCACCGGGCGGAAAACACCTGTAGCGAGCGTCTATGGGCTGGTGGGAGCCGTGTCTGTCCTCTCGAAAGCGTCGAACAGCGCATCGGAATGGGTGGTCTGCGAGCAGGCACGTCACCGGTCTGCACGGTCGCCGGTGTGCCGTGTTCGATGTCGGGCGATTGACAGATTGTGAAACTTTTCACATTATCTTGTGTCCGAACACGGATCGTGACGTCGTGCGCGCCGCTCGACGAGCCGCCTCAGGTGGCCGCCGCCGAACGAACGTGTCTCTTGCCGCTCTTCAACGAGCTTTGATCTGACCCTGTGCCTTCGTACCGCGTCTTTCCCGGCCCCCATGTCGGGAGTGGTGTGTTCGCCAGCCAGGGCTGCCCGGTAGCCGACGTATGAGCCAGATCTTTCAACCCCGTGCGAACCAACTGGCGCGGCTGAGCCTCTTCCTCGTCGGGCTCATTGCCGTGGTGGGCGGCGCCGCTGCGCCCATCGTGATGCGTTCTGACTTCGTCACGGGCGCGAACACCAACGTGACGCAGCCCCTGCAGTTCTCGCATGCGCACCATGTCGGCGGCCTGGGCATCGACTGCAGGTATTGCCATACGTCGGTCGAGCAGTCATCGTTCGCCAACATCCCGCCGACGAAGACCTGCATGAACTGCCATTCGCAGATCTGGGTGACCAGTCCGTTTCTCGAGCCGGTGCGCTCGAGCTGGCGCACCGGCGAGTCGCTCCAGTGGACACGCGTCAACAACCTGCCGGATTTCGTGTACTTCAATCACAGCATCCACGTGAAGAAGGGTATCGGCTGCGAGACCTGCCATGGCCGTCTCGACCAGATGCCCGGCATCTACCAGGCGCAGTCGCTCCAGATGGAGTGGTGCCTCGACTGCCATCGCCACCCGGAACAGTACGTGCGGCCGCGCGAGGCGGTCGTCACCATGGGCTACGTGCCCGCCACGAGCCAGGCCGAGCTGGGCCCCGAACTGGTGAAGGCCTACGACATCCAGAAGATGACGTCGTGCTCCACCTGCCACCGCTAGACGCGGCGGCGCGACTTTACGAGCGAGCGGAACACATCGACTATGCGTGACATCGACCTTGCGGCCCTGCGGGCCCGGCTCGCCACCGACGGTGGCCAGGCGTGGTGGCGTGGTCTCGACGAACTTGCCGATTCGGCCGAGTTCCGTGACCTGCTCCACCGCGAGTTTCCCGAGCAGGCCACCGAGTTCGACGACCCGGCCGGCCGTCGCCAGTTCCTCAAGCTCATGGGCGCCTCGCTCGCCCTGGCCGGCGTCACGGGATGCACGCGCATTCCCGACGAGAAGCTGGTCCCCTACGTCAAGGCCCCTGAGGAGCTGATCCCCGGCCGGCCGCTCTTCTTCGCGACGGCCATGCCCTTCGCAGGCGCGGCCACACCCGTGCTCGTCGAGAGCCACATGGGCCGCCCGGTGAAGATCGAGCCGAATCCCGATCATCCGGCTGGTCACGGCACCGACGTGTTCGCGCAGGCGGCCATCCTCACGCTCTACGATCCCGATCGATCGCAGACGACCACCTACCTCGACGAGATCCGGCCGTGGTCGTCGTTCGTCCAGGCCATCGGCCCCGAACTGCAGACGCACAAGGCCGACGGCGGTGCACGCATCCGCCTGCTCACCGAGACAGTGACGTCGCCGACGCTGGCCTCGCAGATCGAGGCGTTCCTGGCGAGCTACCCGAACGCCCGCTGGGTCCAGTGGGAGCCGGCAAACCGCGATGCGGTGCGCGAGGGCGTCAAGGCGGTCACGGGCGAGTACCTCGAGCCGCACTACGACTTCGCCAAGGCGACGGTGGTGCTCTCGCTCGACGCCGACTTCCTCACGACGGGCCCGGCGCGGCTGCGGCACGCACGCGACTTCATGGCGCAGCGGAACCTGATAGCCGGCCGCACGGACATGAACCGGCTGTACATGGTCGAAGCCACGCCGTCGCCGACGGGCGTGACGGCTGATCATCGGCTGGCGGTGAAGGCCTCGCAGGTCGAGGCGGTCGCGCGCGCCGTTGCCGGGCAACTCGGCGTGGGCGCGGGATCGGCGCCTTCGACGGTGTCGGCCGCGTGGATTGGCGCGCTGGTCAAGGACCTGCAGGCACACCGCGGCGCGTCGATCGTCATCGCGGGCGAGCAGCAGCCACCAGCCGTGCACGCGCTCGCGCTGGCCATCAACAACGCCCTGGGCAACATCGGCTCGACGGTGACGCTGGCTCCGCCTGCCGAGGCGAAGGCCACCGGGCAGGCGGCGGCCCTGCGGACGCTCGTGGCCGACATGAACGCGAAGAAGGTCGACCTGCTGTTCGTGCTCGACGCCAACCCGGTCTACGGTGCGCCGGCCGACCTCTACGTCCCGGCGGCGTTCGACCAGGTGAAGCTTCGTGTCCACATGGGGCTGTTCGACGACGAGACGGCCGACATGTGTCACTGGCACGTGCCGTCGACGCACTTCCTCGAGAGCTGGAGCGACACGCGCGCGTTCGACGGCACCGTGACGATCTGTCAGCCGCTCATCGCACCGCTCTACGACGGGCACTCGGCACACGAGCTGTTCGCGGTGCTCAACGGGCATCCCGACCAGACCAGCTACGACATCGTCCACGAGTTCTGGCAGGAGCAGTGGAACGGCCGCGCGGCCGGCACCTTCGGCACGCTGGCCAGGGCCGACGGGTCTACCGAGGCGACGTTCGAGGGCTTCTTCCGCCGGGCAGTCCACGACGGCTACATCGCGGGCTCGGCGTTCACGGCGCGCCCTGCCACGGTCAACGCGGGCGGCACTCCCGCCGCGAGCGCGACGGTGGACGGGCTCGAGATCGTGTTTCGTCCCGACTCGGCCCTGTGGGACGGGCGCTTCGCGAACAACGGCTGGCTGATGGAGCTGCCGCGACCGGTCACGAAGCTCACGTGGGACAACGCGGCGTTCGTCAGCCCGAAGACCGCGCAGGAACTCGGCCTGCTCAACGAGGACTACGTCACGCTCCGCGTGAACGGCAAGACGGTGAAGGCGCCGGTGTGGGTGCTGCCGGGGCAGCCCGACGGCTCGGTGGCGATCAACACCGGGTACGGGCGCACGCGTGCGGGACGCGTGGGCGATCGCGTGGGCGTCGACGTGGCGCCGCTGCGCACCTCGTCGGCCTGGTGGCACGGCGGCGGGCTCGAGATCCTGAAGAACGGGGAGCAGTATCGGCTGGCGTGCACGCAGGGCCATTTCGCGATGGAGGGGCGCGCGCTCGTCCGCAAGGCGACGCTGGCCACCTACGGTGCGCAGCCCGAGTTCGCCAAGGCAATGGTGCACGCGCCCGCCAAGGACATGACCTTCTATGACCCCAACGAGTGGAAGTACGAGGGGTACGCGTGGGGCATGTCGATTGACCTGAACTCGTGCATGGGCTGCAACGCGTGCGTGGTGGCCTGCGTTGCCGAGAACAACACCCCGGTCGTCGGCAAGGACCAGGTGATGCGGCAGCGCGAGATGCACTGGCTGCGCATCGACCGGTACTACACGGGCACGACCGACGCGCCCGACATGTATTACCAGCCGGTGATGTGCCAGCACTGCGAGAACGCGCCGTGCGAGGTGGTCTGCCCGGTGGCGGCGACGGTGCACAGCAGCGAGGGCCTGAACGACATGGTCTACAACCGCTGCGTGGGCACGCGGTACTGCTCGCACAACTGCCCGTACAAGGTGCGCCGGTTCAACTTCTTCCTCTACTCCGACTGGACGACGCCGAGCCTGAAGATGGCGCGGAACCCCGACGTGACGGTGCGCAGCCGCGGCGTGATGGAGAAGTGCACGTACTGCGTGCAGCGCATCAACCACGCGCGCATCGACGCGAAGCGCGAAGACCGGTCGGTGCGCGACGGTGACATCGTGACGGCCTGCCAGGCGGCGTGCCCGACGCAGGCCATCGTGTTCGGCAACATCAACGACCCCAACGCGCGCGTGACCAGGTTGAAGCAGGAGCCGCGCACGTACGGCCTGCTCGAGGATCTCAACACGCGTCCGCGGACGACGTATCTGGCGGCGGTGCGCAACCCGCATCCGGATCTGGCGCCCGCTGAGCAGGTGACCGCTGCCGCGGCGCCCACGCATCACTAGAGCGCCAGGATACGGTTCGCTACATGGCCATGGACACGCATTCGCAGCCCGTCGTCACTCGTTCGGACGTGCCCGTTCTCGCTCCCGGGCACTCGCTGAAGACCGTCACCGAGAAGGTGGCCGACATCGTCCTGCGCCTGAAGACCCCGCTGTCGTGGTTCTTCGGGTTCGCGGTCGGGTTTTCGCTCCTGCAGGGCTTGCTGCTCGCCATCGTGATGCTGCTGTTCCGGGGCGTCGGGGTGTGGGGCATCAACATCCCGGTGGGTTGGGGCTTCGACATCATCAACTTCGTCTGGTGGATCGGCATCGGGCACGCTGGCACGCTGATCTCGGCGATCCTGTTCCTCTTCCGCCAGCAGTGGCGGATGTCGATCAACCGCGCGGCCGAGGCGATGACCTTGTTCGCGGTCGCCTGCGCGCTGTTGTATCCGCTGTTCCACACGGGCCGCCCGTGGCTGGCGGCCTACTGGCTGCTGCCGTATCCGAACACGATGGGCATGTGGCCGCAGTTCCGCAGCCCGCTGATCTGGGACGTGTTCGCGGTGTCGACCTACGCGACGGTGTCGGCGCTGTTCTGGTTCACGGGGCTGATCCCCGACCTGGCGACGATGCGCGACCGCGCGAAGGGAGCGTTCGCGCGCACGGTCTACGGCGTGTTGTCGTTCGGCTGGCGCGGTTCGGCGGTGCACTGGCGTCGGTACGAGACGGCCTACATGCTGCTGGCCGGGCTGTCGACGCCGCTGGTGCTGTCGGTGCACACGGTCGTGAGCTTCGACTTCGCCGTGTCGCTGCTGCCGGGGTGGCACGCGACGATCTTCCCGCCGTACTTCGTCGCGGGCGCCATCTACTCCGGGTTTGCGATGGTGCTGACGCTGCTGATTCCGCTGCGCGCCATCTACGGGCTCAAGGGGTTCATCACCGATCGCCACCTCGACAACATGGCGAAGGTCATGCTGGCCACGGGCCTGATCGTGGTCTACGGCTACGCGATGGAGGCGTTCTTCGGCTGGTACAGCGCGAACGACTACGAGCAGTTCATGATCTGGAACCGCATGACGGGGCCGTATGCGCCGATGTACTGGGCGCTGATCTTCTGCAACGGCGTGGTGCCGCAGTTGCTGTGGAGCAGGAAGATCCGCCTGCACGCGGGCATCCTGTTCGTGATCTCGCTGATCGTGAACGTCGGGATGTGGCTCGAGCGCTACGTCATCATCGTGACGAGCCTGCACCGCGACTTCCTGCCCTCGTCGTGGGGGCTCTACAAGGGGACGATGTGGGACTGGTCGTTCTACATCGGCACCATGGGCCTGTTCCTGACGCTGTTCTACATATTCATCCGGGTGCTGCCCATGATTTCGATCTTTGAACTGCGCGAGCTGGTGCACAAGACGACGCCGGCCAAGGCGCACGAGTAGGCGGGAGACGGACGTGACGCAGGCATCGACGCCCAGCACGCCCATCTACGGCGTGATGGCGGAATTCAGGAGTGCGCAGGCCCTGCTCGAGGCGGGCGGACGTGCGTATCGCGAGGGCTACCGGGTGCTCGACGCGTTCTCGCCGATCCCGATCCACGGGATGGCCGAGGCGATCGGGCAGGCCGACAAGAAGGTGCAGCGCGCGGTGCTCGCGGGCGGCCTGGTCGGCATGGCCGGTGGCTTCGGGCTGTGCACGTGGACGTCGACCACCGAGGGGATCGGCGGGATCATGAGCGGCTACG
>CAVONI010000018.1:0-7484 GCA_963697285.1 uncultured Acidobacteriota bacterium | reverse complement strand
GATCCTGTCACCAATACACGCACGGCGGTGGCACTCGAGCAGCCGATCTACAACGCTGGCTTGACGCGGCTCGGCGTGCAGGCGGCGACGTTGGAGCGCGACATGGCCACGGCGACCCGGGATACTGCGCGGCAGGAACTGGGCTTCCGGGCAGCGCAGGCGTTCGTGCGCGTGCTGCAGCTCGAGGCGACGGTGCGAGCCACGGACGCGGCCGTGGCGGCGGCGGAGAGCGATCGCCAACGTGCTCGTGCCCGCCGCGAGGTCGGCCTCGTCACCGAAGCGGATGTCCTCGCGGTCGACGTGCACCTGGCGGACATGCGCCAGCGGCAGATCGCGGCGGCCGGGGACCTCGCGGTCGGACGCATGCAGCTCGCCGAAGCCGTCGGCTTGCCGCTGACCGCCTCGGTTGCGCCGGTCCGTCCTGCCTCGCGGCCGGCGCCTGCCGACGGAGACGCCCTCGTCCGGGAAGCGCTCACGAGGCACCCGCAGCTTCTGCAGGCCAATCTCCATCTTCAACTCGCCGAGAACGGGCGGCGCACCGCTCGTGCCGCGCTGTTGCCCACGGTCGGCGTGCAGGGTGGTTGGGAGTTCAACGGCGAGACGCTCGGCGCCCAGCAATCGAGCTGGGTGATTGGCGCGGAGGTGCGCGTGAACGTCTTCCGCGGGTTTGCGGACACGGCGCGCATGACCGAAGCGCGCCACGCTCACGTCCGCGCGACCGCCGAGCGCGAACGCGTGGAGCGACGCATCGAAGTGGACGTGCGCGGGCGCGCTCGCGCAACTCGCCGCCGCGCGCGCGACGAGAAGAGGCCGGACGCGCCGCCCTGACGCAGGCTCGCGAGTCGCAGCGCATCATCCGCGATCGGTACGAGAGCGGGCTGGCCACAGTGACCGACGTGCTGCGAGCCGCCGAGGCGGCGCTCGAGGCAGAGTCGCGGGCCACAACCGCCGAAATGGACGTGATTCTCCAGACCGTGGCGCTCGATCGTGCGCTCGGGCGGCTCTAGGAAGGATGCTCTCGGAGCCAAGGACGTGATGGCCATGAATCGACTGATTGGAATCGTCGCGCTCGGTGTTGTGGCGGGTGGTCTGTCCGCCTGCGGCAGGGGCGAGGACCGGCCCCAGGCGAAGGCAGCAGAGCCGATCCCGGTCACCGTCGCTCCTGTGGCGACGATCGACACGGCCGAGCGGCTCGAAGCCGGCGGCGTCGTGGCCGCACGGGAATCCGCATCGATCTCGAGTCGAATCGTCGCCACGATTGCCGGCATACGCGTCAAGGCCGGAGACCGGGTTCGCGCTGGTGATGTGTTGATCACGCTGGACGCCCGAGATGTCACGGAGCACACGGGGCAGGCGCGCGCCAGTGCGGTCGCCGCGGAGAAGGCACTGGCGCAAGCCCGAACGGAGCAGAGCGCGGCCGAGGCCGAACATCGGCTGGCCGCGGCATGGCAGAAGCGCATCGCGACGCTGCACGCACGGAATTCGGCCACGGATCAGGAACGTGACGAGGCCGAGGCCCGTCTCTCAGCGGCGGCGGCGCGGCTCGCGGGCACTCAGGCCGGCATCGAAGGCGCCGACGCGCAATCTTGCCTCGGCGCGGGCCGCCGTCGGCGTCGCCACGGCGACCGAATCCTTTACGACCGTGCGCGCACCGTTCGACGGCCTGGTGACCGAACGCCTCACCGATCCAGGCAATCTGGCGGCACCCGGCGTCCCACTTCTCAGGATCGAGTCTGACGGTGCGCGGCAGGTCGTGGTCCGCGTGGATGAGGCCCGCGCCGCTTACGTCCACGCCGGTGACCGGGTGATCGTCTTGATCGATGCAGCCGCCGAACAGGGCGCGGACGACACAGGACTCGAAGGCGTCGTCACCGAGGTGGCGCGTGCCGTTGGTGCGGACCAGCGGGCATTCACCGTCAAGGTCAGCCTTCCATCAACGGTGACGGCTCGCACCGGCAGCTTTGCCCGCGTCGTCTTCCGGGGCGCGCCTCGCCGTGCCCTGCTCGTTCCGGCACACGCGATTCAGCGGCACGGCCAGGTGTTGTCGGTCTATGTGGTGCAGGACGGCGTGGCGAGGCTGCGCCTCATCCGCGTGGGCACTTCATCGCCAGAGGGCGTCGAGGTGCTGGCCGGCCTCGACGCCGGTGAATCGATTGTCGTCTCGCCACTGACACGCCTGGTAGACGGAGTCCGCGTCACGGTTGGGAATGTGCCGACTCGCACCGGGGGCGCGTCATGACCGCGCGCCTTGGCCTTGCCGGACGCCTCGCAGCCACGTTCATTCCGTCGAAGCTGACGCCGCTGTTGATTGTCGGATCGATGGCGCTCGGCGCGTTCGCGATCGCGGCGCTCCCGCGCGAAGAGGAGCCGCAGATCATCGTGCCGATGGTCGACGTCTTCGTGGCGCTGCCCGGCGCGTCGCCGGCGGAAGTGGAACAACGCGTCACGCGCCCCATGGAGAAGCTGCTGTGGGAAGTGCCGGGCGTCGAATACCTCTACTCGACGTCGAGTCCCGGGCAGTCCATGGTGATCGTCCGTTTCCTCGTCGGCGAAGACGAGGAACGGGCGCTCGTGCGTCTCAACCAGAAGCTGCAGGCGAACTTCGATCGCATTCCGCCCGGCGCGTCGTCGCCGATTGTCAAGCCACGCTCGATTGACGACGTGCCGATTGCCGCAGTGACGTTGTGGGGACACGGCTACGAGGACGATGTGCTTCGCAGCCTCGCCGCGCAGCTGCGCGAGGCGCTGGCCGAAGTGCCGGATGTGTCGGAAGTGACGCTGCTTGGGGGACGCCCGCGCGAGATCGGCGTAGAACTGGACCCGGCGAGGCTGGCTGCAGCCGCGATCGATCCCGTGCAGCTGTCGCGGACACTCGAAGCCGCCAACGCACGAGCCACGGGCACCGGTCCGGTATCGGCCGGTGACGTCGACGCGTCTGGAGAGCGGTCGCCACGTCGACACCGTCGGCGCCTTGCGTGACGTCGTGGTCTCCGCGCAGAACGAACGGTCGATCCGGTTGAGCGACGTCGCACGCGTCACCGATGGCGGATGCCCCGCCGACGTCGTACGTCCGCTTCTACTCGCGAGACGGCGGCTCGCATCCCGCGGTCACCCTGGCCGTGGCGAAGCGCAAGGGCGCAAACGCCATCACCGTCGCGCATCAGGTCGAAGCCAAGCTGGCGACGGTGCGGCCGGTACTCCTGCCCGGCAATCTGAATGTCACGGTCACGAGAAACTACGGTGAGACGGCCGCAGAGAAATCGAACGAGCTCCTCTACCACATGTTCCTCGCCGTCGTGTCGGTGTCTCTCCTCATCGCGCTGGCGCTCGGGCTCAGGGAGGCATTCGTCGTCCTGATCGCGATTCCGGTCACGCTCGCGCTGACGTTGTTCGCGTTCTGGGCGTACGGCTACACGCTGAACCGGATCACGCTCTTCGCCTTGATCTTCTCGATCGGCATCCTCGTCGACGATGCGATCGTCGTCGTGGAGAACATTGTCCGGCACGCCCGCATGAGGCCGGAGGGTGGGTCAGGCCTCGTCGCGATTGCGGTCCGCGCCGTCGACGAGGTCGGCAATCCGACGATTCTCGCGACCCTCACCGTCGTCGCCGCGATTCTGCCGATGGCGTTTGTCGGCGGGCTGATGGGCCCCTACATGCGGCCGATTCCAGTGGGCGCGTCCGCGGCGATGCTGTTTTCGCTGGCGGCCGCCTTCATGGTCACCCCGTGGGCCGCCGCCCGCCTGCTTCGGGCCGAGAGCGCTCACGGCCACGCGCCAGAGGGCGCGGCCACGCGGCTGTATCGCCGCGCGATGGCCGGCCTCATCGGGAACGGCCGTATGCGGCTCGCATTTCTCGGCCGGCGTCGCCTTCCTGCTCCTCGCGTCGGTGGCGCTCGTGCCGCTCAAGCTCGTCACCGTCAAGATGCTGCCGTTCGACAACAAGAGCGAGTTCCAGGTGATCGTGGACATGCCCGAGGGGACGCCCCTCGAGCACACGGCTCGTGTCTCCGCGGAGCTCGCCCATGAAGTCCTGAAGGACGCGAGCGTCGTCAACGTGCAGAGTTATGTCGGCCTGTCGTCGCCGTACAACTTCAACGGCCTGGTGCGTCACTACTTTCTCCGTCGCGGCCCGCACCTCGCCGACCTGCAGGTCAACCTCGCGCCCGAAAGACGAGCGCAGCGAGCAGAGCCACGACATCGCCAAGCGCGTGCGGGATCGGCTCGTGCCGATCGCGCGACGGTTCAACGCCACGATTCAGGTATCGGAAGTGCCCCCGGGGCCACCGGTGCTGCAGACGCTGGTCGCGGAAGTCTACGGTCCGGATCCGTCGCGCCGCCTGGAGCTCGCCGGCCAGGTGAAATCCGTGCTCGAGCAGACGCCAGGAGTCGTCGACGTCGACTGGTACGTCGCGGCGCCGCAGCCGAAGACGTCACTCGTCGTTGACGAGTCGCGCGCAAGTGCCGCCGCCGTCACGGCGTCGCACGTGTCGGCTGCCGTCCAGATGGCGACCGAGGGCCGCACCGTCGGCCTCCTGCACGATCCGAATGCGCGCGAGGATGTCCCGATTGTCCTGCGCTTGCCGCGCTCGGCTCAGGGATCGCTGGCCGCCGTGCGCGAGCTGCGCCTGGGCCCGAACCTCGTCGCCGTCGGAGAGCTGACGCGCGAAGAGACGCGCACGGAAGCGGACAGCCTGTACCACAAGAACCTGCTGCCCGTGACCTACGTGACCGGCGACCTCGCTGGCGCCGGCGAAAGCCCGGTCTACGCGATCCTGCGCATGAACGAGCGTCATCTCGAAGGTGACGCTGCCCGAAGGGTACGCGTTCGAGATCTACAACACGCGTCAGCCGTTCGACACGACGAAGTACGCGATGAAGTGGGACGGCGAATGGCACATCACGTACGAGGTCTTCCGCGACCTCGGCCTCGCGTTCGCCGCCGTGCTCGTTCTCATCTACATCCTCGTCGTGTGGTGGTTCGAGGCCTTTGACGTGCCGCTGACCATCATGGCGGCGATTCCGTTCTCGCTCGTGGGCATCCTGCCGGCGCACGCCGCGATGGGCGCCTTCTTCACGGCCACGTCGATGATCGGCTTCATCGCCGGCGCCGGTATCGTCGTGCGGAACTCGATCATCCTGGTGGACTTCATCGAGATGCGACTGCGGGAGGGCATGCCGCTCGCCGACGCCGTCGTCGACGCCGGCGCCGTGCGCTTCCGCCCGATGGCGCTCACGGCGGCGGCGGTGATCGTCGGGTCAGCGGTGATCCTCTTCGATCCGATCTTCCAGGGCCTGGCGATTTCCCTGATGGCGGGCGAGGTGGCGTCGCTGCTGCTCTCGCGGGTCACCGTTCCCGTGTTGTATTTCATGAGTCACCAGAAGCGGCACACCACGGCTGCGTCCGTGGTGCCATCGCCAGCAGGAGCACTGTCATGAGTCCGGTCGCGAAGATCTCACGCGTGCTGGTCGGAGTGGACTTCGACGAAGCCTCCGCATCGGCGCTGAAGATGGCGGGAGTGCTGGCCTCGACCTGGGATGCCGACATCACCGTCTTCCATTCGTCGACACCGGAAGCGCCCGCCTATTTCACCGCGGATCAGATCGAGACGCTTGAAGCCGAACGCGAGCAGAGCCGCGCAGGCACGGCCGACCAGCTCCGCGTCTTCGCCGAGCAGCATGTGCGGCGTGCCGTTCACGTGGTGGTCGAAGAAGGTCCGCCGGAGGACGCACTGGTACGAATGGCCGCCGACTTCGATCTGATCGTCGTCGGTACACACAGGCGACATGGCGCACGGCGATGGTGGCTTGGCTCGGTCGCGGAAGCCGTCGTCCGCCGGTCACCGCGTCCGGTGCTCGTGGTTCCTGCCGGTGCGGGCGTGCCCGACGCACGTCGCCCGGTCACCATTCTCGCCGCCGGAGGCGATGTCGGCGCAGGTGATGCGTGGGTCGATGTGCTCAGGAGCACATTCGCAGGCAACGTTGTTCGGTCGCCGGATATCTATCACTGTGCTCCGGATCGCCTCCAGAACACCGATCTGATCGTCCTGTCCATGCCAGCTGACAGCGACACGCACTTCGGCGCGATTGTCCAGGTGCTGAAGGAGTGTGTCCATCCGGTGCTGTTCGTCCCCTCAACTGATGGGATCGTCGAAAGGAGTACGTCGTGACAGTCGAACGTGCGCTTCGTTTGATAGCAGGGGCGTTCGTGGCCCTCAGTGTGCTGCTGGGCATCTACGTGAACGCGAATTTCCTGTGGTTCACGCTGTTCGTGGGAGTGAACCTGTTCCAGTCCGCGTTTACCAATTGGTGTCCGATGATGGTGATCCTGCGAAAGGGCGGCCTGCCAGACGCCACTGCACCGGGGACGCCAGTCACAAGTACGCGATAACGCGACAGTGGTCGGGCGCGAACACGTGAAGCCCAAGGGGAATGTGCGTGACTCAGCGATTCGACGTACTCGCGTTCGGCGCGCATCCCGACGATGTGGAAGTCGCGATGGGCGGGACGATCGCGAAGCTGTCAGACAAGGGGCTGACGACGCTCCTCGTCGACTTGTGTGACGGTGAACCGACTCGGCACGCGAGCCGAGGAGCCCGTCAGGTTCAAGCCGCCGAGGCCGCCCGAATTCTGGGTGTGACGCGACTGACACTCGACTTCGCGGACCGATTGATTCAGGACACCGTTGAAGCCCGTCTTCGAGGTCGCGCGCCTGACTCCGAGTCCATCGACCTCGCTACGTGTTTACGACCAAAGGGTCGGGAGTGCATCCGGACCACCAAGCGGTGACAGACATCGTCGTGAACGGTGTCTTCTACGCACGATTGCCGAAGTGGGACGAGGTGAACGGAGCCCCAGCGTGCGATTGAGGGAACCGAGCCCCACGAAATCGACCGCCTCTTCTTCGCGCGTTGCCGAATGGAGCCGGCCTGGAGCTCGGTCGATTTCACCGTCGATATCTCTGACGTCGTACGAGCGGAAGCGGGCAGCGATCGCGGCGTACGCATCAGTGTTCCAGGGTGATCAGGCGCGTCTGGTCGAACGGTACGCAGCAGAGGACCAGTACTACGGCAGCCTCCTGGGCGTGCGCTATGCGGAACCATTCCAGGCGCGAAGTCCGCTACTGGTCAGCGATCCCACGGCGTTCACGAAAGTACCGTTCGGGTGATCATGGAGATCCTTCCAGCGCTCCGAATCCATTTCTCTCCCTGTGGCTCATACAAGTAGGCACGGAGGACCGAAGCAGTGGACTGGCTCATCTTCGTCGGCGTTCTTGCCCTCTGGTGGGTGCTGCAGGCATGGCTCCTCCCGCGCCTGGGTGTGCCCACCTGAGCGGTGCCGCACCCACGCCGGTCGGCGGGGACGGACAACTGCGTGGAACGCGACGACAGCGGGTCGCCACCGCGATCGCACCGATCGTCAAGGAGTTGATTCATGCGATTCATTCCAGAAACCGAAGCCGGGGCCCTTCGAGCTCATTTGAGA
>CAVONI010000017.1:0-34834 GCA_963697285.1 uncultured Acidobacteriota bacterium | reverse complement strand
TCGCGGGCATGGGCGAGCGTTGTATCACGACCGCGACGGCGTCATCAGTTTGGTACGCCTGAACGGAGCACTACTTCACCGATTGCAGGTCGCTGGCCAGGGCCACCAGGCCGATGGCCTCAGTCTTGTGACCAAGGGAAAAACGCTCAGTCCCCGAATACACGACAGACTGCCGATGTGGTTGCAGGTCGGCGCAGGCCATGTGGAAACCCTTCCCCACCTTCGGCGCCGAACTCCGCTTGACCTCGATGGCCCACAGTTGACGGTTCGGCAGTACAAGAACAAGGTCGATTTCGGCGCCCGCCGAGGTGCGATAGAAGCTCGCGTCCGTGCCTTCGGGAGCCGCCGCAATCAGTGTCTCGATTGCCAGCGTTTCCCATGTCTGCCCGGCAACCGGATGGCCCAGGACGTCTTCCTTGTTTCTCAGCCCGAGCAGCGCATGGGTGATCCCCGTGTCGCGCACGGAGATCTTCGGTGACTTCACAAGGCGCTTGCCGGCGTTTCGATGCCACGCTGGCAGGCGGCGCACGAGGAGCAAGTCAACCAGCAGGTCAAGGTAGCTGGCGACCGTCTTGCCATCGACCCCCAGACCACGCGCCAGATTGGCAGCATTGAGGAGTTCGGCCTGGTTGTGCGCGAGCATCGTCCAGAAGCGACGGAGCGTTTCAGCCGGGATGCGTGGCCCGAGTTGGGGGATCTCCCGTTCAAGATAGGTGCGGATGAAATCCTGGCGCCACTTGAGGCTCAACGCATCGTCGTCTGCAAGAAAGCTCGTGGGGAATCCGCCACGAACCCAGAGCGTGTCCAGGGCAGCCGCTGGCACTTCCAGTGCGTCGAACGGCGCAAGTTCCAGATAAGAGATTCGGCCGGCCAGGCTCTCGCCTGACTGCTTGAGCAGGTCGATGGCGGCAGAACCCAGCAGGAGAAAGCGCCCCACCTTCTTCTCGCGCCTGCGTCCGCGATCAATAACACCTCGCAGGGACTGGAAGAGACCCGGGACACGATGCACCTCATCGAGGACAACCAGCTCGTCCTCGTGGTCGGCGAAGTACCGCTCAGGATCGCTGAGCCTGGCCAGGTCAGTGACGGATTCAAGGTCCAGGTAGACCGAGGGCCGTTGTCCGGCGATCTCCTGCGCCAGGGTCGTCTTGCCTACCTGTCGAGGCCCCAGCAGACCCACGGCTGGATAGTGCTTCAAGAGATAAGTCAGGCGCTCTGTGATTCGTCGCTGCAACATCCTTGTAATTATGGATTCGTGATCCTCGATTGCAAGGATATTCGAACGGGATGACGACCGGCCGACGGTGCGACTGCCTTTGGCCTGGACCGCCGGCCGATGCGACGGCTGTCGCCGAAATCCCGCCAGTGGCGCAGCGTCACCAGGCCCTCTCCTGCCGCAAACCCGTTGGATTCCTTCAGTTCCCACCAAACCAGAGCAGATACGTCCGATTTTCGGTAGCTCAGCAAAAGGCACACGAGTTGCAAATCGTGCCGCAGTGCGGCAGACACGATGTCCGCCGCCCCCGCCAGCCGTGTCGCCTACGTTGTCTGCCCATCGCCTCGGACCCCTCGCCCCGCCGTGCCCTGCCGCCAGTCGAAGCGTCGCATCGCGCAGGGCGGCGGCGCGTGGAGGCGGCCTCCAGCTCACCCGGGCCGCCGACTACGCCGTGCGGGCGCTCATCCACCTGGCCATGCAACCGGCCGCGACGCGGCTGTCGCAGGTGGATATCGCCGCGGCGATTGGCGCACCGGCACCCTTCGTCGGCAAGGTGATGCAGCAGTTGGCGTCGGCGGGCCTCGTGACATCGCAGCGGGGGATTGGCGGCGGGTTCGCGCTGCACCCTGCGGCCGGTGACACCACGATGCTCGACGCGGTGACCGCCATCGAGGGGCCGCTCGCGCTCAACACGTGCCTGTCGCCCGACGATCCGTGCTGGCGCGCGTCGTTCTGCCCGGCGCACCTCGTCTGGCACGAGGCGCAACGCCGCGTGGCCGACGTGCTGCGGTCGGCCACCATCAACGCCCTCGCCCGACAGGTCGTCGAGGCCGGGGTGGCAACGTCGCTGTCGTCACCCGAGCCGCACCCGCGGCGCCGAAACAGTCCGAACAGCGAGATCGACGGGCCGCGTGAGCGCACTGGCCGGAGCCCGCGCATTCACCTTCGCAAGACGCACCCACACAGGATGGGAACCCGATGAGCGACACCGTGCGCTACGATGATCGAACCCCGCGGCTCTTCTTCCTTGCCGCTATCGTCTGGGCCGTGGTCGGCATGCTCGTCGGCGTCCTGATCGCGGCAATGCTGTTCGTGCCGGCGCTGAACCTGGCACCGTATCTCACCTTCGGCAGGCTGCGGCCGCTCCACACGAACGCCGTCATCTTCGCGTTCTGCGGAAACATCATCTTCGCCGGCACCTACCACTCGATGCAGCGGCTGCTCAAGACGCGGCTCTTCAGCGATGCCCTCTCGAAGTTCCATTTCTGGGGCTGGCAGTTGCTGATCGTCGCCGCGGCGCTCGCGCTCGTGAACGGCAACACGCAGGGCAAGGAATACGCCGAACTGCCCTGGGTCCTCGACGTCGTGATCGCGGTGCTCTGGGTGACCTTCGCGATCAACTTCTTCGGCACGCTCGCGATCAGGCGCGAGAAGCACATCTACGTGGCCATCTGGTTCTACATCGCCACGATCGTCGCGGTGGCCATCCTGCACATCGGCAACAGCATGGTGATGCCGTACTCCTGGCTCGGGAGCTATTCGGCGTATTCGGGCGTCAAGGACGCGCTCATGCAGTGGTGGTACGGCCACAACGCCGTGGCGTTCTTCCTGACGACGCCCTTCCTGGGCCTGATGTACTACTACCTGCCGAAGGCGGCCGACCGGCCGGTGTTCAGCTACCGGCTCTCGATCATGCATTTCTGGTCGATCGTGTTCGTCTACATCTGGGCGGGCCCGCACCACCTGCACTACTCGGCCGTCCCGGAATGGGCGTCGACGCTCGGGATGCTCTTCTCGCTGATCCTCTGGATGCCGTCCTGGGGCGGCATGGTGAACGGCCTCTTCACGCTGCGCGGCGCGTGGCACAAGCTGCGCGAAGACCCCATCCTCAAGTTCATGGTCGTCGCCGTGACCTACTACGGCATGGCCACGTTCGAGGGGCCGATGATGTCGATCAAGTCGGTGAATGCGGTCTCGCACTTCACCGACTGGACGATCGGGCATGTCCACGCGGGGGCGCTCGGCTGGAATGCCTTCCTGTCGTTCGGCATCCTCTACTGGATCGTCCCGAGGCTCTGGAAGACCGAGCTCTACTCGAAGAAGCTCGCGACCGCGCACTTCTGGGTGGCGACCGTCGGCCTGATCACCTACCAGGTGTCGATGTGGGTCGCCGGCATCACGCAGTGGGCGATGTGGCGCGCGTTCGAGGCAGACGGCCGGCTGGTCTATCCCGACTTCATCGAGACGGTCATCCGGATCGTGCCGATGTACTGGATCCGCCTCGTCGCGGCGCTCCTCTTCTTCTCGGGCCTCCTCCTCCTCGTCTGGAACGTCGTCAAGACGATCAGGAGTGCCCCCGCCGACTTCGCGGTGGAACCCGAGGTGAGCGCGCCTCCGCTCGTGAGCGACCACTCGGCGCCCGGTGCGGTCACCGCGCCGAACACCTACGACCACGCCCTGTACCGGTTCCAGCACGAGATCCGCCACGGGGTGCACCGCGTCCTCGAGGGCCGGATGATCTCGTTCACGATCCTGGTGGTGCTGGCCCTGGCAGTCGGCTCGCTCGTCGAGGGCATCCCGATGTTCTTCGACAAGGGGAACGTGAAGGAGATCGCGAGCGTGACGCCGTACTCGCCGCTCGAGGTCGTCGGCCGCGACATCTACCTCCGCGAGGGCTGCTACAACTGCCACTCGCAGCTCGTGCGGCCCTTCAGGTACGAGACCGAACGGTACGGCGAGTACTCGAAGGCGGGTGAGTACGTCTACGACCGTCCGTTCCAGTGGGGCTCGAAGCGCACGGGCCCCGACCTGCACCGGGTCGGGGGCAAGTACCCGTCGCTCTGGCACGTACGCCACATGGCTCAACCTGCCTCGACGACGCAGGGGTCGATCATGCCGGCGTACCCGCACCTCCTGACGACGGCGTTCGACACGAGCCTCATCGGCGCCAAGATGCGCGCCCTGCAGACGCTCGGGGTGCCCTACACCGATGGTGAGATCGAGGCGGCGCCGGGGGCCATGGCGACGCAGGCGAAGACGATTGCCGCCGAGGTCGAAGCGCAGCAGGGGCCGACCGGGCTCGCCGACATGGAGATTGTCGCCCTCACGGTGTACCTCCAGCGTCTCGGCACCGACATCAAGTGGAAGAGAGCGCTGCCACAAGCGGCGTTCGTGACGCCCGCCTTCGCGCCGCCCGCCGCCGCGACGCCTGCAGGTCCCGTCGCTTCGGCGGGGAGATAGCGATGCTGCAGGAACTGGCGGCACGCACGGGAGCGAGCACCTGGGCGATTGCCTCGATGCTCTTCTTCATCGTTTTCTACGCGGTGGTCGCGGTGCGGGTCTTCCGGACCCGCCCCGAGGAGTTGGACGCGATGGCCCGCCTCGCCCTCGAAGGCGATGGCGACACGCCGGCAGACGCCCGATCCACCACACGACAGGCCTGAAGGAAGAACGAGGGAGACCATGGCCCAGTACGAAGACAAGGTCCTCCACGAACTGGACGGGATCAAGGAATACGACAACCCGATGCCCGGTTGGCTCATGGCCATCTGGTGGGGCTCGCTCATCTTCTCGGCGGCCTACCTGATCTTCTACGCCCTGAGCTTCGGCGAGGGCAGCATGGAGGCGGAGTACCGCAGCGAGACGCAGTCGGCCCTCGCCGCCGTCCAGGCGCACTACGACGCGAACCCGCTCGTGCCGCCGTCGCCGGTCAGCCTGCTCGCGGGCGCGAAGGATCCGGCGGTGCTCGAGATGGGCGCGGCGCGGTTCGCCCGCACGTGCGCGTCGTGCCACGGAGAGAAGGCGCAGGGCCTGATCGGCCCGAACCTCACCGATGACCGCTGGATTCACGGCGGCTCGGTCGAGCAGATCTTCCAGACCGTGGCGAAAGGCTGGCCCGCGAAGGGCATGCCCCCGTGGGGCCGCGTCGTGAAACCCGAGGAACTCGCCGCCCTCGTGTCGTACGTCAGGAGCCTGCAGGGGTCGAACCCGCCGAACGCCCGTCCGGCAGAGGGCGACCCGGTGGTGCCGGAACCGATTCCGGGGAGCTGACGTGAACGCTACCGTCACCGGAAAGATCGAGACGACGCCCGACGCCGCAGCGGTGTCGTCTGGCCACGAGCGCGTCTTCGACGTCGCGCCCGAGGAGGATCTGCTGTACAGCCTCTCGGCTGACGGAAAGCGGCGGTTCATGTACCCCATCGTCCGGAAGGGTCGCTTCTGGAAGATCCGTCAGGCGGTCGCGTACGCGCTGTTCGTGCTCTTCTTTGCGCTGCCCTGGATTCCGGTCAACGGGCAGCCCGCGTTCATGATCGACCTCGCGACGCGACGCACGCACGTCTTCGGCGCGGTGTTCTACCCGAGCGACAACCTGATCCTGGCGGCGTTCGGATTCGGCATCATCGTCACCGTCTTCTTCGTGGGCGCGACGTTCGGACGCATGTGGTGCGGGTACGCGTGCCCGCAGACGGTCTACCTCGAGTTCCTCTTCCGCCCCATCGAGACCTACCTCGAGGGCGGCCCCCACAAGCAGAAGAGGCTGAACGACGCGCCCATGAGCGGGCGGAAGCTCGCCATCAAGGCCGCCAAGTGGTCGATCTGGACGGTGGTCGCGTTCGCGATGTCGGCCACCTTCGTCGCCTACTTCATCGGATGGCGGGGCGTCGTATACGGCGTGATGACGAATCCGCTCGCCTGGAAGGGGGCGGTCTTCACGATGGCGCTCCTGATGGGCGCGATCCTGTTCGACTTCGGGTGGTTCCGCGATCAGATGTGCACGATCGCGTGCCCGTACGGCCGCCTGCAGAACGTCATGGCCGATCAGGACACGATCCTCGTGGCCTACGACGAGAAACGCGGCGACCCGAAGGTGAGGCTCAAGGACCGCATCGTCGGGGTGCTCGCCGGCGACTGCATCGCCTGCCGCGCGTGCGTGAACGCATGCCCGACGGGCACCGACATCAGGCGCGGCCTGCAGCCGGAGTGCATCGGCACGGCGCAGTGCGTGGATGCCTGCGACGAGGTCATGCTCGGCCAGGGCAAGCCGATCGGCCTCATCAAGTACACGTCGGAGCGCGAGCAGACCGGCGGCGTCAGGCGCCTGTGGCGGCCGCGCAATCTCACCTACGTCGCGCTCATGGCCGTCGCCTGGGGCACGTTTGCCGTCCTGATGCTGACGCGCGCCGACGCGCTGGTCGAGGTCGTCCGCGGCGGGCGTGAGCCGTACCGGTTGCTGACGACCGGCGAGGTGGCGAACCAGCAGCGCATCAGGATCACGAACCAGCTCCCAGAGACCCAGACGTTCACCATCGAGGTCATCAGCCCGCAGGACGCCAGCCTCGTGCTCAGTGAGTCGCCGGTCGTGGTCGCGCCCGACCAGCTCGTGACGGTGAACGCCGTCGCCACGGTGCCGCGAGCCGTCTTCGACGACGGCCAGGCGCCGCTTCGCTACATCGTCCGCTCCGACCGTGGGTTCACGAAGGAAGTCGAGTTCCTGCTCCTGGGTCCCTTCGGCAAGGCACACGAGAAGGAGGAGAGGGAGCGATGAAGGCCCTGCGGGTGCTCTCGGAGTATCGCTGGCCAATCTACCTGGGCGGCCTGCTCGCGATGTCGGTCGTCTCGAGCGGCGTGATCGTCTGGGTGGCGACGCGCCCCGACACGCCGCGCCCCATCAAGGGCTACTACGAAGCCGCGCGCGCGTGGGACGCCGACGAAGCGGTCGAGGCCGCGAGCCGTCAGCTCGGGTGGACGGTCCGCTACGAGGTGCCGTCAGACATCCCGCACTTCGCGGGCATGCCGCGGCCGGTCGACATCCGCGTGGCCGGTCGTGATGGCGCGCCCGTGACAGGGCTCACCGGTCACCTCTTCGCCATCCGCCCGTCTGATACGCGCCTGAACCAGTCGGGAGCGTTCGTCGAACTGCCGCAGCAGCCCGGAAGCTACCGGACCCTGGTCAGGCTCGACGCACCTGGCGCGTGGGAACTGCGGATCGACGCCACTCAGGGCAGCCTCCGGTTCGTTCACGCCGCCCGGGTCGACATCGCGGGCGACGCGCCCTCTGCCGGGGAGGCTGCACGGTGACGACCCGCCTCACGCCACGCGGCGTGCGCGTCGCTCCGGCGACGTGCGCACACTGCGGCCTCGCGGTGCCGGCCGGCCTGGTTCGCGAGGGCGAGGCCGAGCAGTTCTGTTGCTCCGGCTGCCGGCAGGTCTACACGCTCGTGCGCGAGTGGGGCTTCGATCAGGTACTACCGGCTCGTCACCCAGCAGCAGGGAGTGCTCGAGCCCGCGCGCGTCACGGGGCGGAACTTCGAGGACTTCGACGACGAGCACCTGCAGGCCGAGGCCACCGAGCCGGTTGGACCAGACTGCCGCCGCACACGGCTGTATCTCGAGGGCGTGCACTGCGCCGCGTGCGTGTGGCTCGTCGAGAAGCTTCCCGCGGTCCTGGCGGGGGTTGACGAGGTGCGCCTGAACTACGGCAACGCGGTCGCGGAGATCACCTGGCGACCGGGCCACGCCCGTCTCTCGACCATTGCACGCGCCCTCGATCGGCTCGGGTACACGCCGCACGTGCACCGCGCGTCGCTCGTCGAGGAGGCCCGCCGCAGCGAGGATCGTGCCACGCTCGCCCGCCTGGGCGTCGCGGCGGCGTGCGCGATGAACCTCATGTTCCTGCACGGCGCGCTCTACGCGGGCGAGTACTCGGGAATGGCGTCGCCGTACGAGGCCTTCTTCCGCTGGTTGTCGCTCGCCGTGTCGGTCCCCGTGCTCACGTTCTCGGCACGCCCGTTCTTCCAGACAGCGCTTGCCGGCCTGAAGGCACGGATCGTCCACATCGACCTTCCCATCGCGATCGCCCTCACCGTGGCGTTCGTGGCGAGCGCCGTGAACACCGTGCGAGGGAGCGGGCCGCTCTGGTTCGATTCGCTCGCCATGCTCGTCGCGGCACTCCTCGGCGCCCGGCAGGTGCAGCGCAGCGCCCACCGGATGGCCCTCGAGCGCGCCGACAGCCTGCGTGGTGTCGCGTTCCTCGAGTTCGCCCGGAAACTCATGGGAGCCGGTGCCGACGCACCCGCCGTCGAGGTCCCGCTCACGGCGCTGTCGTCAGGCGACCGCGTCGAAGTCCGCTCCGGCGAACTGGTGCCGGTCGACGGCGTCGTCCTCTCGGGACGTTCGTCGCTCGACAACGCCATCCTGACCGGCGAGACCGCCCCGCTCCCCGTGCGTGAGGGCGACGTGGTCAACGCAGGCGCGACGAATCTCGGCGCCAGGCTGGTCGTTCGCGTCGATGCCGCCGGCGACAAGACCCGCGTCGGGGCGCTACTGGCGATCGTCCAGGAGGCGCTCTCGAGGAAGCCGGCCATCCTCCAGATCACCGACGTGCTGGCGCGACGCTTCGTCCAGGTCCTCCTGGTGCTCGCGCTCATCACCGGTGCGGCATGGCTCACCCGGGGACCGGCCGTCGCGCTCGAGCGCGTGGTCGCCCTGCTCGTCGTCGCGTGTCCGTGTGCGCTCGGGCTTTCTGTTCCGCTCGCCGTGTCGGTCGCCTTGCTGCGGGCCGCACGCTCCGGGATCTTCATCAAGAACCCCGATGCCCTCGATCGGCTCCGCCATGTCGGCACCGTGCTGCTCGACAAGACGGGCACGCTCACCGAAGGGCACGCCACCGTGGCGCGCTGGCAGGGTGAGGACGTCGTGCTCCGCTTCGCACGAGCGCTCGAGGCAGAGTCGGTGCATGCGGTCGCACGCGCCTTCCAGCGATCGTTCGGGCGGTCGATGTGGCTCGTGAGAACCGTCGAGAACGTCGTCGAGGTCGCGGGTTGCGGGATCGCCGGCCGGCTCGACGGCCACGATGTCCGCGTCGGCAACCGGTCGCACGTCGAGGCGTCAGGTGCGCGCGTCCCCGTGGATCTCGAGCAGTTGGCCGCGACGATGGTTGCCGATGGCCTCAGCCCGGTCTTCGTCGCGCTCGACGGACGCGTGGAGGGTGTCGCCGGCATCGGCGATGCGCTGCGTCCCGATGCCGCGAGCACCGTCGCGGCGCTGCGCGGCCGGGGCGTTCGCGTCAAGATTCTCTCGGGGGATCACCCCCTCGTCGTTGCCCGCATCGGTGCGGAGCTCGGACTGCCTGCTGGCGACGCGCTCGGCGGCCTCACGCCTGAACAGAAGCGCGACGTGGTTGCAGGACTCGTGACGGACGCCGCGCGTGCCGGTGCCGTCGTGATGGTCGGTGACGGCGTGAACGACGCCGCGGCGCTCGCACTCGCCGACGTGGGGATCGCCGTTCACGGCGGGACCGGCGCCACCATCGTCGCCGCCGACGTCGTGCTCACCCGCGAGGGCGTCGCGCCGTTGCTCGACATCCTCGATGGTGCGCGCCGCCTCCGCGGTGTCATCCGACGCAACCTGGGGTTCTCGCTCTTCTACAACGCCGGCGCCTCGGGCCTGGCGATGGCTGGTTTCGTCAGTCCCCTGCTCGCCGCGATCCTGATGCCGGTCTCCTCACTCACCGTCGTCCTCTCGTCGGCGCTCACGCGCACCTTCGCAGGTTCCAGCGCGGTGCGGGGCACGCGAACGGGCTCATCGCGTGTCCCGACACGAGGGGAGGCCTGACGTGGAGACGATCTTCGTCCTGTTGCCCCTCGCGCTCCTGATCGCGGCCATCGCGGTCGGCTTGTTCGTGTGGGCAGCGCGAACGGGGCAGTTCGACGATCTCGACACGCCGGCCATCCGGATTCTCTTCGATGACGAAGAGCCACGTCGCTCCCCATCACGCGACGCGTCGGGAGCAGTCGCGGCCACCTCGCAGCCTTCAGTGACTTCACCTGGTTCCACAAGGAGGGTTCCCGAATGAACGGAAGGAGAAAGACCGTCCGCATCCTTGCGCTCCTGGCGGCGGTTGCCGCGACGGGCACCCTCGCCTACGCGCTGAGCAATGCGCGGCAGGGGTATGCGCCCCGGCAGCCGATCCTCTTCCGGCACACGCGCATGGCGGGCCCTCCGGTCTGGCAGGCGAACGAGAAGGGCGAGCAGGTGAACGTCGGCGGCTTCGGCATCCCCTGCGTGTACTGCCACACCATGCCTTACAAGGGCCGCCACTCGACGGTTCCCTCGACGGCCGTGTGCATGAACTGCCATTCGACCGTCGGCCTGAACAAGGAATGGGTCCTGAAGATGAAGGAGTACTGGGATCGCAGCGAACCGATCCCGTGGGTGAAGGTCCACGACCTGCCCGACTTCGTCTACTACGACCACTCGGCGCACCTGAATGCCGTGGACGATCAGGGGAAGCCGAAGCTGCCGACCACAGACGCGGATGGCAAGCCGATGGTCGTCTGCGAGAACTGCCACGGGAAGGTCGAGGAGATGGAGATCGTCTCGGTGCAGCACCCCTTCAACATGCAATGGTGCCTCGACTGCCACCGGAAGCCCGAGATGAAGGCCTCCACGGACTGCACCGCGTGCCACCGCTGAGGCCTGCCTTGAGCGAGCGAAGCGAGTCGAAGAGGAGATGACGATGAATCTGAACGACACCAGCGCACGGCCCGACGTCTCGGGCCCGGACCGGCGCGAGTTCCTCCGGCTGAGTGGCCTCGTGGCCGCCGGAGCCCTCGCCAGCGCCGGTTGCCAGCCAGCGCAGGAAGCGACGATCGCCTTCCACGACATGCCCGAGAGCCTCGTTGACGGCCTCGGGCAGGCCCGCTTCTTCCACACGGTGATTCACGACTCGCCCGTGCTCGTGCGGACGCGCGAGGGCCGCCCCATCCTCGTCGCGCCAAGCCCAACCGACACGAGCGGTCGCGGCCTGAGCGTTCGCCATCATGCGGCGCTCATGGACCTCTACGATCCCGATCGCGCCCGCGGCCCGTTGTCGGTGCGTCGCAGCCAGGGTCCGCCCGTCGCGTCGAGCTGGGCGGTGCTCGGCCCCGATGTCATCGCGAAGCTGAAGGCGGCCGGATCGAAGGCGGTACTGCTCACCGGTCCGGTGAACAGCCCCGCGCTCGCCTCGGCGATCGCCGCGCTGACGGCCATCACCGGTCTCAGGCACGTCGCCTGGACGCCGCTGGAATGCGACGCCGCGACCGTGGCGTGGACGCAGGCGTTCGGCAACGCGAAGGTGGCGAAGCCGCGGATCGACCAGGCCGACGTCCTGGTCGGGCTCGGCGCGGAGTTCCTCGACCGGCCCGACGACGGCCTCGAGCGCGAGTTCGCCGTGAGGCGCTCGCCCGATCGATCGGGCGAAGGCGGAGGCGTGCCTCGCGCCGAAGCCGGCAAAGCTGGCGCCGGCGAAGGCGGAATGAGCCGCTTCGTTCAGCTCGAAAGCCGCCTCACGCTGACCGGCGCGAATGCCGACCAGCGGATCCGTGTGCGTGACTCGCATCTCGCGTCGGTTGCGGCGGCGCTCGCCCACGAACTCGTGGTGATGCGGAAGCTCGGGCCGCTCGCGGCCGACGCGGCGGTCGGCACGGCGCTCGCACCGTTTGCCATCGACGTCGTCGCGTCGAAGGCCGGCGTCGATGCCACGGTCCTCAGGAACCTGGCGAGCGAACTTGCGGCTGCGACCGGCAGGGCGCTCGTCGTCGCCGGCGGTTCTGCCGGCGCGTCGGCATCGGGACCGGCGCTCGAACTCGCGACGATCGTCCTCAACGTCACGCTGGGCGCGTTTGACGCCGGCCTGTTCGACGAGACCGCAGCGTCGGCGGTGCCGACGGGCACTGGCGTCGCGCTCGCGTCGCTCGCCGGCGACATGCTCGCGGGCAACGTGGAGGTGCTGATCGTCGCGGGGGCGAACCCCGTGTATGACGCGCCCGCCTTCGCCTCGACGACGCCAGCGCAGGCGTCGGCGGGTACAGGGTCGGTGAGATTCACCGACGCGCTCGGGAAGGTGCCCTTCGTCGTGTCGCTGAACGACAGGCTCGACGAGACGACGCTGCTCTCAGATGTCCTCGCGCCCGCCAGCCATCCCTTCGAGTGCTGGGGCGACGCCGCATTGCCAAAGGGCCTGCTTGCCATCCAGCAGCCGGTGATCCAGCCGCTGTTCGACACGCGCGGCGTGCTCGACGTCCTCGTCGAGTGGGGTGCCAGCCTGGGCGACCCAATCGCCCTCGCGGCGCTGAAGGCGGCAGCGGCTTCTGCGAGCCAGGTTGCCGTTCCTGCGACGGCCGCACCCGCAACGAGTCCGAGTCCTGCGTGGCACTACCTGCGCGCCACGTGGGCGACCCGCATGGGGTTGGACCCGGCGACGCCGGCGTTCGCCACGGCCTGGAACGACGCCGTGAAGACAGGGGCCTGGCAGCAGCCCATCCCGACCCTGCTTGCGGCCGGCACGCCGGTCGCGACCGCGACGTCGGAAGCGGGGCGTGCGCAGGCGTCCACCAAGGCGGCAGTCCCGCTCATCTTCACCCCGCGGAGGCCTGCGCCAGGTTCGCTGTCACTGCTCGGCACGGCGTCCGCCTCCGCCCCTGACGGGGCTTCGGCGAGACTCGCGTCGGCGGCTGTGGAACTGCAGTTGTATCCGCATCTCGCGCTTGGGGATGGGCGGTCGGGCAACAACGGGTGGCTGCAGGAGTTCCCGGATCCGATCACCAGGATCACCTGGGGAGGCGCGCTCTCGATCGCGCCGCGGCGGTTCGACGAGATGCAACTGGCAAACGGCGACCTCGTCGAGATCGATGCGGGTCACGCGAAGCTGGTGGCGCCGGCGTACCGGCATGCCGGGATGCACTACGACCAGGTGGCCCTTCCACTGGGCCTGGGACGCACGGCATGCGGCGTCATCGGGGATGGCGTGGGCCAGAATGCCTTCGGCCTCCGGCGCCTCGTCGGTGGGCGGCTGCTCTCGGCCGGCCTTCCAGTCACGATCCGCAAGGCCGGCGGCAGCGAGCCCCTGGCCTTCGCGCAGGGCTCCGATGTCATCGATCGTGAGCAGCGACCGCTCGTCCCGACGACAACGCTCTCGGCCTACGAGGCGAACCCGGCGTCGGGCACCGAGCAACAGGCGGGTGGACCGTCGGCGTGGCCCGAGCATCCGTACCCGGTGGCCCGCTGGGCGATGGCCATCGATCTCAGCAAGTGCAACGGCTGCGGCAAGTGCGTCATCGGCTGCCAGGCCGAGAACAACATCCCCGTGGTCGGCCGGCGCGGGATGCTCGACGGCCGCGAGATGTCGTGGATGCGGATCGACCGGTACTACGACGCGCCGAAGAAGGACGGCGAGTGGGACGCCGAGGTATGGGACGGTCCGCTCGAGGTCGTCGAGGAGCCGCAGACCCTGTTCGAGCCGATGCTCTGCCAGCACTGCGAGAACGCGCCGTGCGAGACCGTCTGCCCCTTCGTGGCGACGATGCACAGCGAGGACGGCCTGAACCAGCAGGTCTACAACCGCTGCGTCGGGACGCGGTACTGCGCGAACAACTGCCCGTTCAAGGTGCGGCGGTTCAACTTCTGGGAGTACAGCAAGGCGCAGGAGAGTTCGTTCTTCAGGTGGCTCGTGCCCAGCATCGGCCGGAACGGCGAACTGAACGCGCGCACGCCGATGCAGATGAAGAACAACCCTGAGGTCACGGTCAGGAGCCGCGGCGTGATGGAGAAGTGCTCCTTCTGCATCCAGCGGATCCGCGGGGCCCGGGCAGAGGCGACGCGCGACGGGAAGACGAAGGATCACCTTCCCGACGGCACCGTCGTGCCGGCGTGCATGGAGGCCTGCCCAGCCGGCGCCATCACCTTCGGCGACGTGAACGCTCCCGGCTCGCGCGTCGCGGCGCTCGCCGCGCACCCGCGTGCAATGAGGCTTCTCGACGCCCTCGGCGTCAAGCCGTCAGTCTCCTACCTGACGAAGGTGCGTAATGACAAGGCATGAGGTGAGTCCCTACGCCACGGTGATGGACGACAGCCAGTTGACCGGCCGGCCGATCGTCCTGGTGGGCGCCGGCCCGTACGGCGGCGACCTCGAGATCGAAGAACCGCTCGTGACCGGCGCGAAGAAGTGGACGGACGTCGATCACGACATCTGCATGCACGCCGAGCAGTTCCCCACGCGGAAGTGGTGGCTCGCGTTCAGCGTCGCGCTGACGTTCCTCGGCGTGCTGGTGGTCGCGCTCATCACGCTGCTCTACAGCGGCATGGGCATCCTCGGCGTGAACCATCCCGTCGGCTGGGGATCGTTCATCATCAACTTCGTCTTCTGGATCGGCATCGGGCACGCCGGCACGCTCATCTCCGCGGTCCTCTTCCTGTTCCGCCAGCAATGGCGGACGGGCATCAACCGCGCGGCCGAGGCCATGACGTTGTTCGCGGTGGCGTGCGCCGGCATCTTCCCGGTCATCCACCTCGGGCGTGCCTGGTTCGCCTACTGGCTCGTGCCGTACCCGAACGCCCGCGGCCCCCTGTGGGTCAACTTCAACTCGCCGCTCGCGTGGGACATCTTCGCGATCTCGACCTACGGCCTCGTCTCGCTCGCGTTCTGGTACGTCGGGCTCCTTCCCGACCTCGCCACCGTGAGAGACCGCGCGACGCACCCGTGGCGCAAGAAGATCTACAACGCCATGAGCTTCAACTGGAACGGATCGCATCGGGCGTGGCGCCACTACGAGTCGGCCTACATGGTCCTCGCCGCGCTCGCGACGCCGCTCGTCTTCTCGGTCCACACGATCGTCTCGTTCGACTTCGCGACGTCGGTCATTCCTGGCTGGCACACGACGATCTTCCCGCCCTACTTCGTCATCGGGGCCATCTTCTCGGGGTTCGCCATGGTCATCACGCTGATGACCTTCATGCGCGGCTACTTCGGCATGAAGAACTACATCACGCTGAACCACATGGAGGCGATGGCGAAGATCCTGATGCTGACGGGCATGCTCGTCGGCTTCGCCTACTCGACCGAGTTCTTCATGGCGTGGTACTCGGGCAGCGCGTGGGAAGGCTTCATCTTCAAGAACCGCGCATTCGGGCCGTACGCCTGGGCCTACGCGATCATGTTCACCTGCAACGCGATCGTTCCGCAGGTGTTCTGGTTCAAGTCGATGCGACGCCACACCCTGGTGCTCTTCGTCGTCTCGGTCCTCGTGAACGTCGGCATGTGGTTCGAGCGCTACGTCATCGTCGTCACGTCGCTCCACCGCGACTTCCTCCCGTCGGCGTGGGGCATGTATGCCTTGACGCGCTGGGACTACGCGTTCCTGTTCGGGTCCTTCGGCCTCTTCTTCACCCTCTTCCTCCTCTTCGTCCGCTTCCTGCCCGTGGTCGCGATCTCCGAGGTCAAGGGCGTGATGGACCCGAGGGTCGCCCGGAGCAATCCCTCGCATCCCCCCGCCGCAGTCGCGGCGCTCCAGGAGGTCTGAGCCATGATGCCCACCTCGACCAAAGGCATCCTCGGCCACTTCTACGTGCCCGACGATGCGCTCGTTGCCGCCGCGAAGGTGCGCGACGCCGGCTGGACGCACTTCGACTTCCTGACGCCGTTCCCGGTTCACGGCATGGAAGACGCGATGGGCCACGAGAAGTCGTGGATCCCGTGGGTGACGGCCGTCCTCGCGCTCGGCGGCATCCTCTTCGCCCAGGGCCTCCAGAACTACGTGATGGTGTGGGACTGGCCCATGAACTTCGGGGGAAAGCCCTTTGCGGCATGGCCGGCGTTCGTCCCGATCACGTTCGAGGCGATGGTCTTCTGGGCTGCGCTCGGCAGCGCGTTGGTCGCGATCGTCGCGGGGAAGGTGGACACGATCCCGCAACCGCCGCCGATGCTCATCGAGACAGGGGCGACCATCGACAGGTTCGTGCTCTGGATCTCGGCGACCGACCCGAAGTGGAATGCCGCCGAGGCCGAACGCTTCGTCAGGTCGCTGGGTGCCGACGGCGTGAAGATCGTCGACGTCAAGGGAGGGGCCCATGCGTAACGCCGCCAGCGCGCTCGCCGTCGCGGCGCTCGCCATGCTCGTGTCGGCCTGCGATCTCGGCCTGCCGGCCGGACGCACACCCCATCGCGAGGGCAACCGCCTCGACATGGGCGACCAGCCGAAGCTCAAGCCGCAGCGGAAGGACATCTTCGGCACACGTTCCACCGGCCTGATGGAACCGCAGCCGGGAACGCTCGCCGTGGGCGAGACGCCGTATCCCTACGCGCAGAACGAAGCCGACCGGGCGGGCGCGGAGCTCGTGAACCCGCTGCAGCCGACCCCCGCCGTGATCGCCCACGGCAAGTTCGTCTTCGAAAACGTCTGCATCACGTGCCACGGGCCGAAGGGGGCTGGCGACGGCATCGTCACCGCCTTGTTCCCGAAGCCGCCGAGCCTGATGACGCAGAAGGTGCGCGACTGGCCCGACGGCCAGTTGTTCCATCGCCCGATGCGGGGCCAGAACTCGATGCCGAGCCACGCGCGACAGGTGGACGCGCGCGACGCGTGGTCGGTGGTTCTCTACATCAGGGAAATGCAGAAGGTCGAGCCGGTTGCTCCGCCCGCCCCTGTTGCCTCGGCGCCCGCCGCCTCCGCGACGCCTGCTCCACCCGTCGCTTCGGCGAGCCCGGAGGCCGCGCCAATTGCACCAACGGCAGCAACGGGCGCTCTGGCGAAGCAAGCCGTGCCGGGAGGGAAGTCATGAGTCATCCACATGCCCACGCACTGCCCTCGGTGCCGGGTCGCCTCGCGTTGCCAGGGATCGTCCAGGGCGTGGCGGTCGTGGCCGTTCTCGTCGGCGCCGCGGCGCTCGCACTGGCCTTCAGTCGCGGTGAGGCGCAACTCGCCTGGAGTTCATACCTGATCGGCGCCTTCTTCGCCCTCGGCCTCGGGGTGTTCGGCGTCGCGTGGCTCTCGATCCTCTACCTCGCCCGCGCCGACTGGTCGGTCACGATGCGGCGCATCCCGGAGGCCATGACGACCTGGCTCGTTCCCGGCGGCCTCCTGGCGATCGCCGTCGGACTCGGCGCGCACTCGTTCTACCAGTGGTCGCACGTCGAGGTCGTGGCGGCCGACGAACTGCTCACACACAAGGCGCCGTTCCTGAACATGAACATGTTCTACGCGCTGGTGGGTGTCAGCCTCGTGCTGTGGATCCTCTTCGGCATGCTCATGGTGGGCGCCTCGCGCCGGCAGGATCGCGAGGGAGGCATGGGGCCGACGCGACTGAGCCACACGCTCTCTGCGATCTTCCTCGTCATCTTCGCGTTGACGATCAGCATCGTCAGCTTCTACTTCCTGCTGTCGCTCGACGCGCACTGGTTCTCGACGATGTTTGCCGTCCTGGTGTTCACGGATGTCGTGCAGACCGGCACCGCTTTCGTCGCCGTCGTCGCGAGCCTGTTCGTGATGAAGGGAACGCTGCAGGGCTTCCTGAACGAACACCACCTGCACAGCCTCGGGAAGATGGTCTTCGCCGCGACGGGCTTCTGGGCCTACATCTACTTCTGCCAGTTCATGCTGATCTGGTACGCGAACCTCCCCGAGGAGACGATCTACTTCGCGCGTCGTCAGGACAACGGCTGGCTGCCGTACTTCCTGGTCCTGCCGCTGCTGAAGTTCGTCGTGCCGTTCCTGTTCATGCTGCCGCGCGACGCCAAGCGCAATCCGCGCAAGCTGATCCCCGTGTCGCTCCTGATCCTGTTCGCGCAGTTCTGGGAGCTGTACCTGATGGTGGCGCCCGCGATCGGGCACGGCGAAGAGGCGGCGCACGCGCACCTGCCGCTCGTCGAACTGGCGGTCACGATTGGATTCATCGGGCTCTTCACGCTCGTCTTCGGATGGTCGCTCGCGCGGCACGATGCGGTGCCGCTGAAGGATCCGGCACTCGTGGAGTGCCTTGACTATCACTCGTAAGTCCTGAGCAGGTAACCGCGGGCCGAAGGATGGATGCCGCCCGAGCGAAACGAGGCGAACGGCACATGCCGAGCGAGCGAAGCGAGTCGAGGCGCGAATGAAGCGGGAGACGGTCGTCGGTCTCGTCGTGCTCGGGCTCGTGCTGGCGGGAGTCTACTGGTCGCGCCTTCGCCCTGGGACGCACGAGGGGGCTTCGGCGGGGCGGGCCTCGCACGACATGGCACTTCCCGGCGCGCACGGCGACGGCAGCGCCACAGACGACGCGGCGTTGCCCGATGTCACCGCGACGGATGCGTCGGTTGACGTGGAGGGTGTGCGCGTCACGTTGTCGGTTGCGCCTCGCCCGCCCGTCGCGTTCGCGACGAAGCACTTCCGGGTGCGCGCCGAGGCGAACGGCGTGCCCGTCGCGCTCGCACAAGGTCAGATCTCGTTCGAGATGAAGATGCCGATGGGCGACCACCGGTACTCGCTCGTCGCTGCGAGCGATGGCTGGCAGGAGGCCGAGGTCGTTCTTCCCTTCTGCCCGAGCGGGAATCCCCGGTGGTATGCGACGGTGACGGGCAGCGTTGATGGCCGCGCCGTGGCGGCGCGTTTCCGGGTCGATCTGACGAAACCCGGGGCCGAGTCGCCGCCTTGACTCAGACATCGACCTCCTGGGCCTCCTGACAACTCCCCGCTCCACTTCTGGCTGTCAGTGTTAGCGGCGGTCGTAGATTCGACATTTGTGGCGGGTGAACATCTGACTGTCAGCGAGGCTCGCGTCCAGCGCGGTGCCTTCTCACAGCGCGGAAGCAGGGGCGCGTGACTCGGATCCGCACACTCCGCAATCAACACTGCCACGCCAGGAGCAGCGGTGCCTGTGTTGATTGCTGCCTCGACGCAGACTTTTGTGGCTTTCCCGGATCCCCGCTCGCGCTCAGGGTGATGATTCGTGATGGACTATTGCGTGCCCGGAAGTTGGACCGTCTTGTGCACTCTCACCGCACGGGCTCTGCTGCCGTCGCGAGTGCGCTAGCCGCCCACACTTACTGGAGGACTTGTTCATGCGATCGTCCCGACTGCTCACGTGCGTCCTTGCCACATGCCTGCTGGCCGCATCGACATCAGCCACCGCTTCGGTGATTGCCTACGACACACCAATCCAGTCGGGCAACCAGGTGTGGACCGGGGCGTTGGGGATGGACTTCGACGTCCTGGCCCCAATCACCGTGGACCGCCTCGGCGTGTTCGACAGCGGCGGCAACGGGCTGGCGGGGGCGCTCACCGCAACGATTTACAACCGCGCGACACAGACGGCCGTGGCCTCGCTGACGTTCGCCGCCGGCCCGACGGGAATCCTCATCAACGGCAGCCGGTTCCTGCAGCTTGGCTCCCCCCTGGCTCTTGGCGCCGGCTTCCAGGGCAGCATCGTTGCGTATGGCTACAGCGCGAACGAGCCAAACGGCAACGTCGGATGCCTTGCGGGGATGGGCCCATCGTGTCTCGGCAACACGATTCTGCCCTCCTCGATGAACACCGGGGGAGGCGTGATCTCGTTCGTGGGCAGCGCGCGCTACAGCGGGTCCACAGGGTTCCCGACGAGCCTCGATTCAGGACCGGCGAACCGCTACCTGGCCGGGACGTTCTCGTTCGAACCCGTGGTCGTGCCAGAACCCGCCACCCTGCTGCTTCTCGGACTTGGAGCAACGGCAGTGGTTCGTCGTCGCCGGACGCGCTAGTAAGGGGTCAGAGGGAAGGGGCGGCTGGCAAAGCTCCGCCATCACGGTAGTCCAATAGTGGCGGCCAGCCATGGCCGCCACTGTCGTGTACACTCGTCGCGCACGACACATGTTGCTCTCGCGCCGTCACCTGCTGGCTGCAATCGCAGCCCTCTGCGCGCCGCCTCGCCGTGCCACGGCTGACGAGACGTCCGTCGCCGACCGACTGCGCGCGATCGAAGCGCGTAACGGTGGTCGACTCGGTGTCTGCATCCTCGATACAGGCACGGGCCGGCTCGCCGGTCACCGGCTCGACGAGCCGTTCGCGATGTGCTCGACGTTCAAGCTTCCGCTCGCGGCTGTTGTCTTGCGTGAGGCCGACACGGGACGCCTGAAGCTCGACGAACGGCTCCCCTACTCCGAGAAGGACATGCTGTCGCATGCGCCCGTGACCCGCGAGCACCTCGCGGAAGGCGCAATGACCATCGGCGCGCTCATCGAGGCGGCGCAGGTCACGAGCGACAACGTTGCCGCGAATCTCCTCATCACACGTCTCGGCGGCCCCGGAGCGTTCACGGCGATGCTGCGCGCGCTGGGCGACCGCGCGACGCGGCTCGATCGCTACGAGCCGATGATGAACTTCGTGGCGGCCGGAGAGGCGCACGACACGACGACGCCGCGTGCCATGGCCACGACGATGGCGCGATTCCTTACCGGTGACCTGCTGACCGCATCGTCGCGCGACACGCTGATCGCGTGGATGGTTGCGACCAGGACCGGCAGCAAGCGGATTCGCGCGGGCCTGCCCAACGGCTGGCGAGCGGGCGACAAGACCGGCACCGCCTCTGCCGACGGCATGACGAACAAGGTCAACGATGTGGCCATCACGTGGCCGCCCGGCGGTGCAGCACTCATCGTCGCGGCCTATTACGACGCCAGCATCAGATCGCAAGAGACGCGGCCGGAACACGAAGCGGTACTGGCCGCAGTCGGTCGGGTCGCAGCCACGGTCAGCTGAGCGCAGCCGGGCCGCACTGGGGTGCGGCCCCTACACCTGGCCATGGCTCATCGTCCCGGGCGATGGGGTGCGGTCCCGCGATGCGTCGCTGGCGCCGTCCCTGGTGGCGTAGCGTCTGCAGACCGGCTACGGCATCGATGAGGGCGCACCGAGTCCGGCGTACCGGAACTTCTGGACCCGTTTGCCTTCGTAGGTCTCCGTGATGAACAGGTCGCCCTTCGAGTTCACCGCGAGGTTGTGCGCGCCGTAGAACTGCCCCGCCCAGCGGCCGGCGCCGCCGAACGTGCTCACGATCGCGAGCGTCTGCCGATCCAGCACGTAGATCAGCTGATTCGTTCCGTCGTTGATGAAGAGAAACGCCTGCGCCGGATCGGTTGAGAAGCCGACATCCCAGACCGAGCCACTGCCGAACGTCTCTTTCGCGATGATCACCTCGCGGACGAACGTCCCATCCTTGCGGAACACCTGCAGGCGATTGTTCGTACGGTCACAGACGTAGACGAGGCCGTCGTGCGCAATGCGAACGGCGTGCACAATCCGGAACTGGGGGGCCGGCGGGCCGCTCGGATCGTACTGGCTGGGCCTGTTCTCGTGCTGGACGGTGCCGCTGAACGGTGCCGGCAACTGCTCGCCGGCGCGCGTGAACCACGTGTCGTCGGGCCTGTTACCGTAGGCGCCCCAGTGACGCTTGTAGCGGCCGGTCGTCGCGTCGAAGACGATGACCCGGTGATTGACGTAGCCATCCGCGACGTAGAGCTCGTTGGCCGCGGCGTCGAGGGTCATGTTGGCCGCGCCTCCGAGGTTCCCGGTGTCGTTGCTGCCGCCACCCTTGCCCTGGCGGCCAATCTGCATCAGGAACTTGCCATCGCGCGTGAACTTCAGGATGTGGGCGTCCTGTGCACCGCCAGCGCCCAGCCACACGTTGCCGCTCTCGTCGACGAAGATCCCGTGCTCGAGTTGCGGCCATTCGAACCCGTCGCCCGGACCACCCCACGACGAGAGGAGGGTGCCGTCGGCATCGAATTCCAGGACCGGCGGAGCCGCCTTCCAGATCGACCGCGTCTCGTTGGGCTGAAGCGTCGATGGACGATGTGTGATCCACACGTGGTCATGCTTGTCGACGGCCACCCCAGCCACCGCGCCGATGATCCAGCGGTTCGGGAGCGGCTTCGGCCAGAACGGGTCGACCTTGAACGTTGGCACCTGGCGAGCGCGCGCGGGAGGACCCTGGGCCGGCAGGGCCACGGTGGCGAGCAACAGGCAGACGACGCCGACGGCCGAAACGAGGGGGCAGGCGTGCAGCATGCTGGTCATGAGCGTTACAGTCTATCGCGGCAACACCGACCTGACGTGATCCAGACCATCGACCTCCTGGGATTCCTGACGCTCGGCATGCTTGGCGGATTCGGCCACTGCATCGGGATGTGCTCGCCGTTCGTCCTCTTCGTGGCGCGGCGTTACGTGCCGCCCGGCGCGGGGCGTCGTGGAGCCCTCGCCGCGCAACTCTGGTACACCGCGGGACGGATCGTCACGTACGCGGGCCTCGGGGCCATCGCCGGTGTCCTCGGAGGCATCGTCGAGTTCGCGGGCGCACTGCTCGGATTACAGCGCGCAGCCGCGATCGTTGCCGGCACCGTCCTCCTCGTCTCGGCGATCGCTGCGCTGTCGGGCACGATTCCTGGCCTCTACACGGGCGGCAGCCTGTTCACCCGGGTCGCAGGCAGGCTGAAGCGGCGCATCCCCGGCCACCCGTTGGCCGTCGGACTGTTCCTCGGCTTCCTGCCCTGCGGACTGCTCTACTCGGCGCTGATCGCGGCGGTCGCGCGCGGCGGTCCGCTCGAGGGCGCGGCGGCGCTTGCGCTCTTCGGACTCGGGACTGCCCCGGCACTTCTCGGTGTCTCGCTCGCCGACGAGCTCCTTGCCAGGCACCGCGTGCTCGTGAACTACCTCTCACACGTGTTCATCCTCGGGATGGGGATCTGGTTCCTCTGGACGGGCCTGGCGGGTTAGCCTTTCGGATCGGAGCTCGGCACGTCGCATGCGTCGGCATCGAACACCGGAGGCATGACATGCGCAAGGTCTTCACGTTCCTCGCCTTCACCGCCGTGTGCACTCCCGTCCTGGCGCAGACACCTTCTGACGTGAAGGACGGACGGGTCGCCGTCATCGGTGAGAACCCGGTCATCCGGCTGATGTCGGGCGACGGTGCGTCACCATCCACCAACGTGAGCTTCTGGCGCGTGTTCCAGAGCCCGGCCGGGATGGGCCACGTCTGCTTCGTGACGAGCGACATCACCGGAGACGGCCCGACACCCGACGACATCAGGCTGGCGTTTGCCGACAACGAGAAGCTCGCCGACTACGTGGCCACGCAGTTGATGACGGCCTTCGACAAGGCCGCCGCCGAGAAGCCGTTCCCCGTCCGTTCCGCGCGCTTCGAACGAAGCGGCGACACGGCAACCGCGTGGAGGGAAACTGTCACGGCCGACGGTTACGCCGTCGAACTCGTGTGGAGCGACTTCTACCCGCCCTTCGCGATCGAGAGCAAGGTGGGCGTGCCGCACAACCCGTACACGATCCTGTCGACCTTCGTCCCGGCCAGGACGGCGCGGGTCGTCATCAACGGGCGGCAGGCGGCGGGCCAGGCGACGCCTCGCCTGCGCGGCACGCGCGAGAGCAGCAGCGCCTTCCTCGCGTTTGCCGAAACCTGGTTGAAGTAGCCCGCGAGGATCAGCGGCGGGGGCGCCCGATCAATCCCGGATGGTCTGGCCGAAGCGCAGTTCAAACCCTCGCCCGGTCGCGATCGCGTCGTCGACGACCGGCACCGTCCCCGATTCGGGCAGCACCACGTGCATCGGGCAGGCATCGAGGATGTCTCGGCGGATGTCTACGCCAGGCATGACGCGCATCAACTCCATGCCGCGATCCGTCAGCCTGAAGGCGCCCACGTTGGTGCAGTAGAAGATCTTCTTGCCCGCGGCGAGCGCCTGGGGTCCCGAGAACGTCACCTCGCTCACCCGCTCGACGAACTTGTGGGCACCGGGGCTGACAACCGACAGCTTGCCGTTGTCGAGCGCCAATCGCCCGTGCGCCATCCACGATCCGACGAACACCACCATGCGCGCTGTGCTGGTGAAGTCGATGAAGCCGCCGGGGCCCACGTAGTTGATGGCCCCGTCCCCGCGCTTCGAGGCGTTGACGTTGCCGTGCCGATCGACTTCGAGCGCGCCGAGGATCGCCGCGTCGAGCTTGCGGTAACACCGCGCGAAGACCGCTGATGAACTGACCATCCGCTTCGGAGACACGGCCGCGCCGAAGAACACGCCGGGAGCGGGCAGTCCTCCCTCGACACCGCTCTCGGTGAACAGGGTGATGTCGCGCGTGAGCCCGCCCTGGTGAATGAGCCGGCACACTTCTTCGGGCAGGCCGACGCCGACGTTCACGTACATCCCCGGATACCCGTTGGCGGCGAACACAGACGCCGCAAGCCGCGCGAGCGCATCGTCAACGGGCCCGCGACGCGGCGTGATGCCGAGCACCTGGTTCACGAACTTGAGCCGCGCGGCCCCTTCCTCCATCGGGATGTCACTGTGCAGCGTGAAGAGGGGCCAATGCCGCCGGTGCAGCACGGAGCCCGTCTGCTCGGTGCCAGGGTGCTGGACGACCGCGTCGACCAGATCCGCCGGGATGACGACCTGGTCGGGCTGCTTCTCGCAGATCAGGCCGACGTTCGCGATGACCACGCCGCCGTTCCGCCGGGCAGCCCGCGCGGCATCATGGCACTCGGCGAGCATGGCGGCGTTGGTGCCGTAGAGGTTCCCCTCGGTGTCGGCCGCGGGCAGGTTGAAGACGGCAACATCGACCTTCGGCATCGTGTAGCGAAGCTGGTCGCCGTCGACGGTCACGAACTGCGGCGCCGTCGGATCGACGACCGGCGTGCCGCGGCCCGCACGCGGATCGATGAATGTCCCGATCCCCGTCGGCAGCGTGAGGGTGTCCTGGCCCCGGCCCTGCGCCTCGAGCAGGAGCGTCATGATTCCCTGGGGGACGCACTGCAACTCCAGCTTGCCGGCATCAGCCAGTCGCAGCATCGCCTTGACGGTCTCGAGGTGTCCCGAGACATAGCGTGTGCACAGGCCTTCCTGGCCGAACTCTTCGACGGTGCCCGGCACCCGACCGCGACCGCCAATCCCGCCAACGGCCATCACCGTGAGCCCGCGCGGGTGACCCGTCTCTTCGAACAGCTCACGCACCGCCCAGTAGATGATCGAGGGACGCGCGTTCCCCGCCAGGCCCGAGGTCATGACGACTGCGCCGTCGTGAATGAGCCGCGCCGCCTCGCGCGCCGACATGAACTTCGCGTTGCCTGCGACGGAGTAGCGGTAGCGCAGGTTGCGACGATTCCACGTCAGGCGCCACTTGATGACACGTCCCAGCAGGGCGAGCTTCGTGACGGCGTTCATGGGCGCTCCCGCGTGCGTCCCCTCGACACCCGTGATTGTTGCCGGACGGGCACTCTTGACTGCCTACGCGCGTGCCCAGGGACCCGCGCAGTGGGCGCGCGACGCGAACAGCCCGTCTCTCAGAGCCCAGGTGCCGGTCCACTTGCGGGGCGGCGAATCCCGATCGCTTCGAGGATCTTGTCGAGGCGGCCCTTGCCGACGAGCCCGTCGGCCTGAACGAGGATCTTCCGAATCGAGGCAAGCAGGTCGCCGCTCCCTGACCAGTGCTGGAGCACGATCTGCGGGTCCACCTCGTTGAGGAGGTTGTTGAGCGCCGCCACGATCACCGCCACGTCGTCCACGTAACCTAACGGGCCGACGGTCCGCTCCGAGATGATGTCGATCGGCGACACGACATACGCAAGCGCCGCACCCAGGTACGCCTTGTGCCTGGCGTCGACGCGCGGATCCATCATCAGGCGAGTCACGAGGGCGAGCAGGTCGGGCACGAGCAGCACGTGCTCCGCGTAAGGGCCCGAGTAGCCCGCGACTTTCTCTCTCAGCTGTCGGTAGACATCATTGATGGCCATGAGGCCTCCGTTGTCGTCCGGGCGCGGCAGCACGCGCGCCAGGGACGACGCATGATGTCCATCTTACTGCCGGCCTCGCTGTATCGCAGGGCTGGAATCGCGCACGGTGCGCAGGTCGTCGTCAGTCCTTGCGCGAGACGAGCGAGCGGATCCGCCAGAACCCGATCAGGAAGACCGGCACCGGCAACGAGCGCGAACAGGTACGCGCCGCCGAAGCCTCGCTTGACCACGACGTCGAGCGGATCCGCCGGGTCGTACCAGCAGGGAATGGCGCTGCCGACCGTCCACGCGTCGAGCTCACGCTGGCGACCGCCCCGTCCCCCTATGCCCAGCGACGAGCCCGTGTCGTATCCGGACGAGAACGTCTCCCGGCCGTCCACCGTGTAGCGCAGCCCGAGGACCGGCGCGTAATTCGTGTCGTCGCGCCTGGGCTGCCCGCTGCTGCTGCTTCCCGACCGGGTGGTGCTGACGGCATTCAGCCGCCGACCCACGACCGTGCAGGTCGTCTGCGGCCACGCGGTGAGCGACTGGTAGTCGCGCCACGCCATGACGCCGAACATGAGCCAGAAGCCCGCCGCAATCGTGACGGCCCACGCCGCGGCGCCCGGGCCCACCAGGCGCCCGAAGGTCCCGGCCGGCGCGGCCGCTCGGGAGCCTGACACTGCGAACGCCCGCACGAGCAACCAGAGCACGAGGCCACACGCCAGCACTCCGGCCGTGGCGAGCCCAGCGGGCAACACCCGGTAACCACCGACGTCGATACCCGTGCTCGCCGGACGGGTATCGATCGTGATGGTCCGTCGATCCCACCACTCGGTCATCGTGTGATAGTCGGCCGCGTGAATGGCCAGCGTGAGCGCGTCGCCGCCCGAGTCTCGCGGCGCCAGCACGCGCACCGCGAACTGCCGTTGGCCCCCCGCCGGCAGCGGCGCACTCGACTCGATCGTGCGGCGGTCGTGATCGGGCACGGCACCATCGAATCCCGTGGCGTCGACGAAGAACCCCATGAGGGGCCACTCGACCGACAGGTAGGCCGATCCGACATCCGTGTTCCCCGTGTTCCGCAGCGTCACCGTGAACGTCACGACGTCGGCCTCGAGCGGCGACTCGCTCGACACGGCGATGGTGGTCGTCGAGAAGTCGGGCTGGGCCAGGGCGGGACCCGCGGCGAGCACCGCTGCAAGCACGCACACCATCGCCACGCGTTGTCGTGTCACGTTCGTCTCCAGGGCTCGCCACGAGACTGGCGAGCCATGCACCATCGCTCGAGCGGCGCATCGTACCACCGCTCCGGCGTCTGACGTGTTCAACACGACAGTCTCATGCGTCCTGGAGCGCTTGAGCCGCCGGCCGTGGACGCGTAACCTTCACGTGCGCACATGCCGTCGCAGTTGCCATCCACCGTTCGGCGCCGCATGGCGGTAGCCATTGGGGCCGCAAGTGTCCTCGTGCTCGCCGCACCGTTCTTTGGCGAGGTCCGCAGCCAACTGCGCGCCACGTTCCCCGCGCACTTCACGCTCATCGTGTACGCGATCGTGGGCGCCGCGGTGCTCGGTGCCGTGGCCGGAGCGTTCTGGCGCGTGCGTGCGCGTCGGCTCGCGAGAATCGGCGCGCTCGGCGTCGCAGTGGCCGTCGCTGCGGCATATGTGCGGTGGACTGGCAGCGTCGATCCGTCCATCCGCGCGGTCGAGACCTTTCACTTCGTCCAGTACGGCGCCATCACGCTCCTCTTCCACCTCGCGTGGCGTCACCTCGACGATGGCTCGGTGCTGGTGCTGCCGGCGCTGGCGGCGTTCATCGCGGGCGTCGCCGAAGAGGCCTATCAATGGTTCCTGCCCGCCCGCGTCGGCGAACTCAGGGATGTGTGGCTCAACGGCGTCGCGATCCTCTGCGGTGTGCTCGCGAGCAACGCCCTGGCGCCGCCCGCGGCGTTCGCGGGCTGGACGCGCGACGCCACGCGCCGCACGTGCCGGATGCTGGCGGTCGGTCGTGGTCGCACTCGCGGCGTTCGTGCACGTGGTGCATCTCGGGGTCGACATCCGCGACGGCGACGTGTCGTTCGCGTCGCGCTACACCGCGGAGGACCTCGCGCGCGCGTCGGACGATCGGCGCGCACGCTGGCGCTCCGATCCCCCACTGGCTCGGCCCGCCCGCCTGTCGCGCGAAGACCAGTTCATGACCGAAGGCCTGCAGCACGTGCAGGCCCGCAACACGGCGTGGACGGCCGGCGATGTCGTGCGTGCGTGGCACGAGAACGGCATCCTCGAACGCCACTTCGCGGTGGTGCTCGACACGCCATCCTACGTGGCCCGGCAGGGTCACCGCTGGCTGCCGGCACAGCGTGCCGATGCGGAAGCACGCGTGCAGGCCGCTCCACGGGCACCGTTTACGAGCGAGGCCTATCCGTATCCCATCTTCACGTGGCCGCCGCTGGCGCTCTGGGGCGTGGCGCTTGGCGCAGCGGCGGGGTTGCGATGGCTGGGTCGCTCCGCACGGTGGTAAAGTCGCCAAGGGCCGTTTCAATGGGGGCATTTCATGTTCCGTACTCCACTCCGTGCGCGTCTCGTCGGCATACCTCTCTTCTCGCTCCTCGCGACCGTCGCGCCGTGCGTCACGGCTTTCGCGTCGGCGCAGGCGCACGCCACGGTGCCGGCGCCGACCGTGGCCGCGGCACCGGCAGCGGCCAACGTCCTCACGCCGCACAACGTGGCGCGGCTCCGCAACGTCTCGTCGGTGGCGATCTCGCCCGACGGCACGCAGGTCGCCTACACGCGGCTCGTTCCCCGCACGCCACTCGTGGACGAGGACGGCGGTGCCTGGGAGGAACTTCACGTCATCGGCAGCGACGGCGTGTCGCGCGCCTTCGTGAGCGGTGACGTCAACGTGTCATCGGTCCGCTGGACGCCCGATGGCACGCACCTGTCGTTCATCGCGCGCCGCGGCAAGGACACCACGCGCTCGCTGTACGTGGTGCCCGTGGGCGGAGGTGAAGCGCGCCGCGTGCTGAGCCACGCGACTGACATCAACGCGTACGCGTGGAGCCCCGACGGGCTGCGCGTGGCATTCACCGCGCGCGACGACGACTCGAAGACGCGGAAAGACCTCGAGAAGAAGGGCTTCAACCAGAACGTGTACGAGGAATCGGTACCATTCGTCCGCGTGTTCGTCGCCGACCTCCGCAGCGGCACGGTCGACGCCAGCGGTCCTTCGTTCACGACGCGCCAACTGCCGCTGACCGGCTCGGCCTCGACGATCGCGTGGAGCCCCTCCGGCAACCGCCTTGCCGTAGCGCTTGCGCCCACGCCGCTCGTGGACGACGACCTGATGATGCGACGCGTGCACATCGTCGACGCCGACAGCGGGCGCGTGATCGCGAATCTGAACAACCCCGGCAAGCTGGGGCAGGTCACGTGGAGTCCCGACGGCACGCGTGTCGCGATGATCTCGGGACAGGACATCAACGACCCGGCGGCCGGGCGCCTGCTGGTGGCGTCGGCCGACGGCGGCCCGTTGAAGGACGTGCTGCCCGGCTACATGGGCCACGTGAGCGCGATCGCGTTCCGCGACGCGAAGACGATCGCCTTCGTCGGCGACGAAGGTGTGGAGACGGTGTTCGGCGAGATCCAGGTGGATGGTTCCGGTCGCAAGACCATCCTGCCCGCCGGCGGACGCACCCTCGCGGCGTTCGACGTGTCGAAGGACGGCCGCGCGGTGGCGTTCGTGGCCGACACGCCGGCGCATCCGGCCGAGGCGTTCCTGATGAAGGCCGGCGAGGCTGCGCCAAAGCGCCTGACGACGAGCAACCCGTGGCTCGAGAGCGCGCGGATGGCAAAGCAGGAGGTGGTGAAGTTCAAGGCGCGCGACGGACTGGATCTCGAGGGGATCCTCATCCGTCCGCTGGACGAACAGCCCGGCGTGCGCTACCCGCTGATCCTCACCGTGCACGGCGGTCCCGAGGCGCATGACCGCAACGGGTGGCGGACGCGTTACTCGGATCCCGGCCAGTTCGGCGCCGCCGCAGGTTACGCGGTGTTCTATCCCAACTACCGCGGCAGCACCGGGCGCGGCGTCGCGTTCTCGAAACTCGGACAGGGTGACGCTGCCGGCAAGGAGTTCGACGACCTCGTCGACGCAGTCGATCACCTCGTGAAGATCGGCCTGGTCGATCCGAAGAAGGTCGGCATCACCGGCGGCAGCTACGGCGGCTACGCCTCGGCGTGGGGCGCCACGTACTACTCGGAGCGCTTCGCAGCGGCGGTGATGTTCGTCGGCATCAGCAACAACGTGTCGAAGGTCGGCACCACCGACATCGCGAACGAGGAGTACCTCGTGCACGCGCTCGATCGACCGTGGGAGAACTGGGACCGCAAGCTGAAGACGAGCCCGATCTACTACACGGATCGTGCGAAGACCCCACTGCTCATCATGGGTGGAAGCGCTGATCCGCGCGTGAGCCCGACGCAGTCGATGGAGCTGTACCGGCACCTCAAGCTGCGCAACCAGGCGCCGGTCAGGCTGGTGTCGTATCCCGGCGAGCAGCACGGGAACCGACGCGCCGCCTCGCGTCTCGACTACAGCCTGCGGTTGATGCAGTGGTTCAACCACTACCTGAAGGGACCGGGCGGCGCGATGCCGTCGGCCGAGATCGACTACACGGATCCGTCGGCGAAGAAGACCGACACGCCGACCGCGAACGCCAGCCGCTGACGACGGGAACCCGGGTCGAGCACCTGGTCGACGATCGGCGACGCGAATCGCACGTGATGCTGCCGCCCGCCCTCATCGTGGAGGGGCGCTGAGGTACCCGCACGTTGGCCTGGTCTGACGCCTGGGATCCCCGCACACCCTCCATCACTCACCACCGGTGACCTAGTGGTGAGTTTGCCCGCGAACAGGCGAGTCGTCTGCGCCCGTGCTGCGGCCCGATCAGCGAGTCGGCGTCTACGGCCCGCCGGCTGCTTCGATGAAGGTGTTCGCCGTCCAGGATCCCGGAACCGTGCTGGGGCAGGATCCTGCACGCTGTGAGTTCGCGCCTGCGCAAGCGTGGCAGCTGATCCAGGGAACGTGTAAAATGACGCCTTCTTAATCAGACGACTCCTGTGGGCCAGGCAACGCTGCTCGATCTGAGTGGCCTCCGCACCTCGGTTGAGGGGACGTTGCCGCCAATGACGCAGTGACGGCCACCATGTCGACACTCACTCGCACGCTGGCGGTTCTCACGGGCCTGTCGCACAAGCCCGGGTCCACCGCGCACCCTCGGCGCGCTGCATCGCGAACCGCCCGGACGATCGGATCGTTCGTGATAGCCGTGTGTTCCGTCTGCGTCGCGACAACAGCGGCTGCGGCGACCCGCACGTGGGTGACCGACGCGAGTGGATCCTGGGACGTCGCGTCGAACTGGAGTGACGGCGTCGTTCCCCAGGCTGGTGACGTGGTCGTGATCGATCGACCAGGCGTGACCATCACCGTCACGGTGAATACGGGGACCAACGCACTCGCGTCGTTGCTGAGCAACGAGCACATCATCATGGGCGGCGGTACCCTCGGGGCGACAACCTCGATGGAGTTCAACGCCGGCATCGACTTCAGTGGCGGCGAACTGACCGGCGCTGGCGCGCTGACGCTGCGCGGCACGTCCACGTGGAGCGGTGGAACCTGGAGTGGCGCTGGAGGTGCGACCCTCGCGCCTGGCGCAACGCTCACGCAGACGGGCAACGTCTACTTGTGGCGTCCCTTGGTCAACCAGGGCACCGTCACCGCCACAGGTGCCATGTACGTGTACGGCGCGGCGATCACGAACGCCGCGGGCGCGGTGTGGGAAGCCGCGGGCGCGTGGACCGCCTCGAACCAATCGGGCGCGAGCACGTTCGCCAACGCGGGCACGCTGCGCAAGACTGGCAGCGGCTCGGGGCTGGTGTTGAGCGGGGTGCCGCTGACCAACACCGGCACGCTCGACCTCGTGGCGGGCACCGTGACGGTGACGAGCGCCACGAACAGCGGTGTCCTCAGCGTTGCCGCCGGGCAAGTGCTCGATCTCGCAAACCTGACGCTGGCGTCGGGGACGACGTTTGCCGGCAGCGGCAGCCTGCGCCTGAATGGAGCGCTCGCGGTGAGCGCCGCGGCGACCATCACGCGGCCCCTGGCCTTCGACGGCGGCGAGGTCACGGGCAGTGGCGCCCTCACCTTCGCGGCGCCCGTCACCTGGAGCGGCGGCACGTTCGGCGGCACCAGTACCGCCACGGTCGCCGCGGGCACCACCCTCGTCCAGACGGGTAACGTGTACCTGTCGCGCCCTTTCATCAACCAGGGCACCGTCACCGCCACCGGCGCCATGTACATGTACGGCGCGGCGATCACGAACGCCGCGGGCGCGGTGTGGGAAGCCGCGGGCGCGTGGACCGCCTCGAACCAGTCGGGCGCGAGCACGTTCGCCAACGCGGGCACGCTGCGCAAGACTGGCAGCGGCTCGGGGCTGGTGTTGAGCGGTGTGCCGCTGACCAACACCGGCACGGTCGACCTCGTCGCGGGCACCGTGACGGTGACGAGCGCCACGAACAGCGGTGTCCTCAGCGTTGCCGCCGGGCAAGTGCTCGATCTCGCAAACCTGACGCTGGCGGCGGGCACCACGTTCGCGGGCAGCGGCAGCCTGCGCCTGAATGGAGCGCTCGCGGTGAGCGCCGCGGCGACCATCACGCGGCCCCTGGCCTTCGACGGCGGCGAGGTCACGGGCAGCGGCGCCCTCACTTTCGCGGCGCCCGTCACCTGGAGCGGCGGTACGTTCGGCGGCACCGGCACCGCCACGGTCGCCGCGGGCACCTCCCTCGTCCAGACGGGTAACGTGTACCTGTCGCGCCCTTTCATCAACCAGGGCACCGTCACCGCCACCGGCGCCATGTACATGTACGGCGCGGCGATCACGAACGCCGCGGGCGCGGTGTGGGAAGCCGCGGGCGCGTGGACCGCCTCGAACCAGTCGGGCGCGAGCACGTTCGCCAACGCGGGCACGCTGCGCAAGACTGGCAGCGGCTCGGGGCTGGTGTTGAGCGGGGTGCCGCTGACCAACACCGGCACGGTCGACCTCGTCGCGGGCACCGTGACGGTGACGAGCGCCACGAACAGCGGTGTCCTCAGCGTTGCTGCCGGGCAAGTGCTCGATCTCGCAAACCTGACGCTGGCGTCGGGGACGACGTTTGCCGGCAGCGGCAGCCTGCGCCTGAATGGAGCGCTCGCGGTCAGCGCCGCCGTCACCATCACGCGGCCTCTGGCCTTCGACGGCGGCGAGGTCACGGGCAGCGGCGCCCTCACCTTCGCGGCGCCCGTCACCTGGAGCGGCGGCACGTTCGGCGGCACCGGTACCGCCACGGTCGCCGGGGGCACCACCCTCGTCCAGACGGGCAACGTGTACCTGTCGCGTCCCTTGGTGAACCAGGGCACCGTCACCGCCACCGGCGCCATGTACGTCTATGGCGTTCCTATCACCAACACGGCTGCGGCCGAGTGGCAGTTCTCCGGAAACTGGACGGTGTCTCTGCAGTCGGGCACGTCCACCTTCACCAACATGGGCCTGCTCCGCGGCGTGGGCCCGACGGGCACCTGCTCGATGGGGCTCCCGCTAGTGAATCAGGGATTGATCGAACTGCGCATCGCCGGGCAGGCGTCCGGAGCGTTCGATCGCGTGACCACGACGGCCGCCACGCTGGGCGGCGATACTCTCGATCGCGCGCACAGGCGGCTTCGTCCCGCCGGTCGGCAGCGCATACGACGTCCTCGGCTACTCGTCACGCATCGGCGCGTTCGTGGTCGTCGAAGGCAACGGAGACGCCTACTCGTCCTCTAGACGGTGCCGGGCTCGCCGTGGTCACCGCAACGCAGCAGGCGTCGACGACGACCCTGACGGTGCTCGGTGCCGGCACCGGCGCAGGCACGGTCAGCAGCCAGCCGGGCCTCAGCCCCACGATCGCGTGCGGGCTTGCTGGATCCGCGACTACGGGGTGCATGCCAGCAGACCTATCCGGTCGCGGGCACAAGCGTCACGTTGACGGCCGCCCCCTCACCGGGCGCCACGTTCTCGGGGTGGCTGAACTGTCCCGCATCGAACGGCAGCCAGTGCACGATCGTGATGAATGCGCCTCGCCTGGTGGGTGCCGGCTTCACAGCCGACCCGCCGACCGTGACGAGCCTGACCCCCACCACCGGACCCGTCGGAGGCGGCACGACCGTCACACTCACCGGCACCAACTTCCTCGCCGGGGGCACCACGGTGACGGTTGGTGGAGTCGCGACGCCATCCGTCACCGTCACGAACACCGGTGCGCTGGTCGCGGTCACGCCACCGGGCGCCGCCGGCGCGCACCAGGTCGTCGTCACGACCCCCGCCGGCGCGGCGCCGAGCGCGACGTCATTCACCTACGCGGGCGGCTGCGTGTACCCCGTCGTCTCGCACGGGAGCGATCGCCTGCCCGCCGCTGGTGGCACCTTCAACGTCAGCATCTCCACCGCCCCATCGTGCACGTGGGTGCCTCGACTGCGGCGTCGTGGATCACGGCATCAGGTGCCGCATCGGGGACGGCAGACGGGTCGGTGACGTTCACGGTGGCTGCGAATGCCGGCAGCGTGCGCAGCGGAGTGGTGAACGTGGCGGGCACGATCATCCACGTCGGGCAGGAGGGAACGGCCCTCGACGCGACATGGACGTATTCGCTGGTGGGATCGGGCAGCTGGTACTCTGACCGGAAGCCACGCGATGAGCGCTGACGGGCGAATCATCGCCTACGCCATGGGCAGCGAGATCTGGATCCACGACGTGAGCACGGGGCAGAGCACGAACACCGGCAGGCGAGGATCACCCACGTCCGTCAGCATCGATGGACGCTTCATCGTGGTACGTGTTCAACCCGGCGTACCAGCTCGGCCACGCGATGTACGTCTACCGACCGCGTGACCGACACGATCGAGAAGATCTCGGTGACGACCACAGGGGTCGATGCCGACTGCTGCTATTCGTCCGGCAACCCCACGATGAGTGCCGACGGCCGATGGGTCGTTTCACGATATCGTCACGGC
>CAVONI010000016.1:0-93683 GCA_963697285.1 uncultured Acidobacteriota bacterium | reverse complement strand
GCACCATCCAGACCACCAACGCCAACAGCGCCGGCGGCCACACCCAGCTGAGCACACCAGTGACCCAGGAGCCGAAGACCAGCAGGAGCAGGCCACCCACCCCCATGAACACCGCCGGGACGACGGCCCACCGCTGCGGTTGATCGGTGAACCGCACCGACAACACGGCCAGCACCGCCCAGCCCAGCGCGAAACCACACAGCAGCGCACCGGTCATGCGGGGCTCTTGCTCCGGAACGACCGGGACGAACGCCAACAACAGACCGGCAACAAGGCCGACTACCAACGAGCCGGCAACAACTCTGCCGACGTGGCCGCGCGGCCCGCCCTGGGGAGCCTGCAGGCCCGGGCCGCTCTTCCCGGGCGTCATTCCGGCAGTCGTGGGGGTACCAGGTGCGATCGGGACACCAGCCACAGCGGACTCCATTCCATGCAGCGCACGCGCCGCGCGGGAGCGGCACTGCGCACGCGAGACACGTGTCGTCACACCGACGGTAGGGGCCAACCACCCTCGGCTGAAACCCTCCAAAGGAACTATGTGTCCGACCTTGAGTGCGAGGTCAAGGCACTCCACCGGGCGACCGGCATACGCCACCAACCGTGGTTCCGTCGGGGGACTAGCGCGGCCGACGAACATTCACCGCCGCGACCCCTTGTGCACGGCTTCACCGGTGCGGAACCCGGCTCATTTGCCGGGGTGAACATCGCCGGCGGCTCGTAACGTCCCTGGGTAACAACCACCAAAGGAACCCCCATGTCAGACCGCAGCACCCCCGCCGCCACCCAACCGCCGGATGACACCGTCGTCGGACCTAGCCCGGCCACGGCCTGGCGGGGCACCATGGTCGATACTCAGGTCACTCTTCGCGCGGGCGGCACCATGAAGGCAGTCATCCAGGACCGTTACGGCACCTCTGAGGTGCTGCACGTCTCCGACGTGGACATCCCCGAGCCTGCGTCCAACGAGGTTCTCGTGAAGGTGCACGCCGCCGGTCTGGACCGCGGCACGGAGCACCTGATGACCGGCAAGCCGTACGCGATGCGCCTGGTAACCGGGCTCCGGCGCCCCAAGAATCGGGTGTCTGGTCGTGACGTGGCCGGCACGGTGGTGGGGGTCGGCTCGTCCGTGACACGGTTTGCCCCCGGCGACGAGGTCTACGGCGTGGCGCCAGGGTCGTTCGCCGAGTATGCGGTGGGCCGTGAAGACAAGCTGGCGGTCAAGCCGGCCAACCTGACCTTCGAGCAGGCTGCCGTGGTACCCATCTCCGGGGGTACTGCGCTGCAGGCCCTCACCGACGTCGGTAAGGTGCAAGCCGGCCAGCAGGTCCTGGTCATCGGGGCCTCTGGCGGTGTAGGCAGCTACGCGGTTCAGATTGCCAAGGCCTTGGGCGCTGAAGTCACCGGGGTGGCCAGCACCGCCAAGGCGGACTTCGTCGCGAGTCTGGGTGCCGACCACGTTCTCGACTACACCCGGGACGACTTCGCTGACGGTACGCGACTTTATGACCTCATTCTCGACGTCGGCGGCGGCTCTTCACTGAGGAGGCTGCGCCGGGCCCTCGCACCTCGCGGCACGGTCGTCTTCGTCGGAGCCGAGAACACCGGAAACGTGACCGGCATGGGCAGGCAGCTGCGCGGTGCGCTCCTGTCCGTGTTCGTCCGTCAACGCCTGGCCCTGCTCACGGCCAAGGAGCGAGCCAGCGACCTGGATTTGCTCACCGAGTACCTGGAGGCACGGCGAATAGCGCCGAGCATCGCGGAAAGCTACCCGCTGGCCAAAGCCAAGGACGCGATGCGGCTTCTCGAAGCCGGCATGGTCCGCGGCAAGGTCGTCCTCACCCCCCTCGAGGACTGAGGACCAGGTCGACTCCCTTGCTCACCACTGATCTCCGGGGCCACCGACATGTTCCCCTGAACGCTGGTCATCGGGCCGATAGTTCGGATCGCTTTGGCCCCGCCAGTTCAGTGCTACGACCACTCCGATTGGGTTGGCGCCCGTGGCCTGGTGCTCCGGAATGGAACTGGCGGCGATGAGACGCACCCTGATGAGCTCTAGACGAGCCACTGGAAGTCGGAGGTCAGGCACCTGACCGCGGTCATCGGATGGCCGTAGGGGCTCGGCCCCGGTCACGTAGGTCTGGGCCCTTGCCGATGCGTGGACGCGGCGAGGAGGAAGTGCCACCGTGGACGCGTGACGCCGACGATCGAAGCCGACTACCTCGTGGTGGGTGCCGGTGCAATGGGAATGGCCTTCACCGACGCACTGACCGACCACGCCCGGGTCCGGGTGGCGCTGGTCGACCGTCGGCACGGCGTCAGCGGACACTGGCTCGAGGCGTACCCCTTCGTCCGACTGCATCAGGCCTCTGCCTTTTATGGCGTTGCGTCGACCCTGCTCGGCGGGGGGCAGCTGCAGCAGCGCGGGCCCGAGGAGGGCCTACAGGAGCGGGCCTCCCAGCCGGAGATCTGCGTCTACTATGCGCGGGTGCTCGACGAGATGGTGGAGTCGCGAAGCGTCGAGTTCTTCCCCAACAGCGAATACGTAGGCGACCGCACGGTGGTCTCGCGCATCTCGGGTAAGCGTTTCGAGGTGTCCGAGCGGTGCCGGATCGTGGACGCCCGCTACTTGGCTCCCAGCATTCCCGCTGAGAAGCCGGCACCCTTCGGCGTCGGCGACGTCACCCGGGTGCTCACCGTCAACGACCTCGCCCGGCTGGAGGAGTCGCCGAGCCAGTACGTCATCGCCGGGTCGGGCAAGACCGCGACCGACGCGTGCATTTGGTTGCTTTCGCGCGGTGTGGACCCCGATGCGATCTGCTGGGTCCGGCCCCGAGACCCGTGGATGATGAATCGCGCCGTGGTCCAGCCGGATCCCGCGGTCTTCCTCGGCATGGCCGCCGACACGATGCAGGCTGCCCGGGCCGCGGCCTCGTTCGACGACCTGTTCCTCCGGCTGGAGGAGGCGGGCATCATGCTGCGCATCGACCGCACCGTCACGCCGACGATGGCCAAGACCCCGACGCTCGCGACGTGGGAGCTCGATCAGCTGCGCACCTTGCAGAACGTCGTACGACGAGGTCACATCCAGGCAGTAGAGCAGGGCAAGCTCATCTTCGCCGACGGATCAGTCGCCATCGCGGACGACGCCGTGGTCGTGCATTGCGCTGCCGACGGTTTGAAGTACCCCCCGCTCGTTCCCGTGTGGCGCCCCGAGACAATCACCCTGCAGCCGATCAGGGCCGGTTTCCCGTGCTTTGCTGCCGCACTGGTCGGGTACGTCGAGGCGACCCGCCAGGACGACGATGAGAAGAATCGGCTCTGCCCGCCCTCGCCGTACGGCAACTCGATGGCGGAGTGGGCGCGAATGAACGTCTTGGGCACCCGCGCCGCGATGTCCTTCTCGGCCGAGCCCGACATCAAGCAATGGGCCGACCAGGTCGCCCTCAACCCCGTACGAACCCCACCCGGGCATCCCGCGTCGGCGGCACTCGACGCCGCGCGCGAACGCCTAGCGACCAACACCCTTCCCGGGCTGGCCAGGCTGACCGAACTGATGGCCGGGTACGAGTAGCCGGTCACGCCTGCGTTCGCCCTGCCGGCTCCGGCACCCCGGATCCGCTCAACGCCTTCGACTAGTCATCCCGCCCAGTTAGGCGGCGCAATGACCCTGGTCCCTGCTAGGGATCACTGAGCCTCGCGAACGTGGCGCTCGACAGTCAAGAGGTCAAGGACCTCCCGACCGCACTCCTCATCGGTCCAGACGGCGCGCCAGCTTCTGGGGTGCACAATGACGGTAGCTCTCGGTCACCAGCTCGGTGACCTCCTCCCAGTCGGTGTCGTCGTCGAGCACCATTCCGACGACGGTGGGCGACCATTGCAGCTGATAGAACGGCGGCCCCATGTGGGCCAAGGCGTGCAACTCGTCACCGGCCGACCGGAAGGTCAGCACTGTGGTAGGTCGGGTCACCCCGGTCATGTCGCGGTAGGCCGAGGTGTAACCCTCCTGCGAAACCATGACATGGGCGAAGGTCCGGTTCCGGACCCGCCACCTCACCCCAGTCCAGGCGTCCTGCTCGTAGGCATCGGGCAGCGCCAAAGCCGTGGACGCGACCCGGGCGACTACGTCACCCGAGGGCTCGATGCGCGATGGCTTGCACACGCGTCGAGTCTGTCAGCGGACTCCGTCAAGTGCTCGCGACCTTCAACGGTTTCTTGCGCGCCCCCCGCAACCGATTCCTTGAACTGCTCGCATGAGGGACGACAACAAGTTGCCCGTGTCGCGGCGTAGAGACGCACATCGATGGACGGGCCACGGATCTCGTGCGGTGGTGGTCAGTGTCAGCGCCTCGTTGAGGCCATTCCCTTGCTTCGGGGCTCGCATGCGCTTGCGAATCTCTCCATACGAACGACGCGCTGGGACGCCTGGAACCCGAAGTCGTCACGGCATACCAGATCTCGGGCCAGGTGGTCGGCCCTTGCGAGGCATGTGAAAGCTGCCCTCCCGGATGGTGCGCTCGTGCTGGTGGCGGACACGGCGCGCACGCGCACCATCCTGGCTCCGCTGTCCCAGAGGGTCAGGGTGGGCGGAGCAGCCCTCCAGGCCTGAAGAAAGGTGTCTCTGGAGTCAGAGTCGACGCTGGGTGATTCAAAGCAGATCACGAGAGCTGATTGCGGAGCGGTTGTGCAGTCGCGGACCCCCCTCTCCACAATCGCCCCGTAGCTGCCCGCGGCGGAAGCGCCTTGCGGGCTACCTAGCACTGAGCACGACAAAACGACGGCAACAACGGACGCTGTCTTCATCGCGGACCTCCCCAAGATGGCCGCTCGCCGAAACACGACGTCCTTTGAGTGTTCGCGCCTGCTTGGGCGGCGTCCGTAGTCAAAGCGGGTCAGGCCCTGCCGGCAGGATCGCCGGCGCGTAGGTCGTCGCCGTCACGGTCGCGAAGGCAGCTCCTGCCGTGATCACCCATCGTCGCGACTACTCGACGGTCAGCAGCCCTCGACTGCGATCAGGATCGGTTCCTCTCATCGCCGCGACCCCGCTCGCGGCGATGAGAAGTACTCCTCGGGCATCGTCGCGCGGGCCTGGGTCTGGTTGGTTGAGAAGCCGTAGGTGTGACCCGCGATGTCCCAGCGGTTTCATCAGAGTGACACCGCAGACCTGGGGCCGGTGTGGTCCTTGCCGGGTGCCGGCAATGTCGGTGGAGTGTGCGCCGCGGGAGGTAGTCGCGAGTTGGGGCAAGGTTTTGCCCCAGCGGGTTCGGGGGGAGCCCGCTGGGGCATCTGGAACCAACGTGGCACCTCGGGCAGCCGGCGCACCATCGAATGGGGACGCAAGGGACGTCAGCGGACGCATTGTGTCTGCACGGCCCAGAAGCCCTCGTCCAAACGTCCGAGGCGGAAAGCCAAACGAGCGCCCGCTGACCTCTGTATGCACTCGCCCGCAAGCGGCGCTGAGACGCACCCCATCGTGGTCGCCGGTGCGGCGTGATGTCAGTCGTCTAGCGGGATATCGGTACTTATGTGGCGCAGCGGCATGAAGGCCACTCGGTAAAAGGACGCCCCTATCGCCGGCGAACTCTTGGAAAAGGTGGCGTCGGGCTGGGTGTCAGTCGAGTAGTGATCCCGCGTTGACGAGGTATCGCACGTAGGGCAGAACGTCGACTGCGGACGGGGTGAGGATTGCGACGCTGAGGTGGTTGTTGGGGTAGACCGCCAGGACGCTGCGGTAGCCGGGGGCGGCGGCTCGCACCCCGTACCCGTCGACGCTGTATTGGTCCCAGTTGCTGCCGGTGAAGTCGATGGTGGCGATGCCGTAGCGGGCCCCGTCGGGGTAGTCGAAGTCGGTCAGTTGCGCCACGCTGTCGGGTTTGAGGATCTGCCCGCCGTACAGGTCATACCCCCATTGGGCCACGGAGGAGGCGTCGCCGGCGACGCCGTGAGAGGCCGAGATCGCGCTGACGAAGGAGCGGAACGGCAGATACGGCCTGCCGGTCTGCCCCTTTGGGAGGTTGTCGTCCTCGCCGGGCGCGGCGATCGGTTCGGGGAGCGTTTGGGTGTCTTGATATGCAAGGCGCGCCAGTCCCAGGGGAGTCCACAGGTCCTCGTCGATCGCAGCTGCGCCGTCCCGTCCCGAGGCCTCCTCCACCACCAGCCCGGCCAGGACGTAGTTGGCGGGGTGCTCCAAGAACGCCATCCCGGGCGTCTCGGTGGGCTTAGGAACGGGCTCCAGGAACTGCTCAGCGGACCACGCGGTGTCCGGGGCGGTGAACACGGAGGCATACGGTTCCTCCCCGGGGTCGGGGATTGCGGCCCGGTGGCTGAGCAGCTGGCGGGTCGTGGCTTGGTTGCCCAGCTGCGGAAGCGGCACCAGCGTCGAGGCGGGGGCGTCAAGGTCGAGCTTGCCCTGCTCGGCCAGCAGCAACGCCTCGGCGGCGACGAAGGTTTGGGTCACCTGACCCAGCGCCATCCCCGAGTCGGGCTTCAGTGTTGCCCCCTGCCCATCGACACCGACCGCTGAGGTCCACACCCCATCAGGGGAGACCACGGCCGCAGTCGCACCAGGCATGAACTTCTTATCCACCCAACGTTGCATCTCCGCAACCATTGCCGCGGCGCGCTCAGGGGGAAGGGCGGACGTTGGGGCAGCGGGCCAGGGAAGCACGCCCGGTGATGCCACGGCGGAACTCCCCGACGCGGGCGCCGAGGACGTGACCGGAGCCGGCCCCGGGTCAGCGCCACTGCAGGCCGCGAGCGTGACCCCAAGTAGTGCGGCGGCTCCTCCTCGAGTGAGGATCCCCATGTGGCCCCCTGCCTCACCAGAAATCGGGGGACGGACTCGTCCTGCGGTCGAGTGTCCACCTTCACACCGGCGCGGTCCATAGTCACAGAGGCCGTCCATTGAGTCCTCCGGAGTGACATCCGGCCCTTCGTGGCGCAGTGACGCACGAGGGCGTCCGCTCGTGGACGGTGAGGCGGCTGGTCAGCGCATGGCGGAGCGTCCTCGAGGTGGCACTGCGTGCCGCGAGGTGCGTGTTTGTGAACAGGTCACACCGCTCGGCAGGGTGCGCTCCAATGGAAGGACGTTGCCCAACCAACCTTGCGTAAGGCAGCGGGCGCGCTGAAAGGTGGCGCGCGACAACCTGGGTGTGTGCTCGTCCGCCCGTCCCGCCCCCTGCAGATGCCGCCCGGTGCGGTGCGCGGTATGAGGTGCTCCGAGGGACGACGATGTGGGCCCGGAGTCATCGGCTTGGGGTCCCATCACCCGCTAGTCCGGCAGCTGCCTGGGGGAATCGTGCACGTGTAGGCGCCGCTGTTCGGATTTCAGGTGCAGGGCGGCACCGTCGGCCACGTTGGTCGGCGGGCCGGTGATCGCATCGGGTCCGTCCAGGTGCAACATGCCGCACCGGTCGCACACCTCGCAGACGTAGGGACCCGGCAGCGCCATTGTCACGTCTCGAAGCCGCCACTTGTGCTCGCAGGTGTCGGGGTCGGGCGGGTCGATGTGCTGCTTCCGTCGCCAGTGCGGCACGGCGACCTCCCCTGAGTGCGCCGGACTTCCTCCTGCGAGTATGCGCTTCCGGGCAACCGCGGGATAGGCGCGGACTCCGGATTTCCCGCAGCAGACACGGATCCAGTCCCGACCCACGGGCGAGGCCTGTGCGGTTCGCGCGTCCGTCAGGATCAAAGAGGCTGGATTCGCGGCGATGAGACGCGGGTGGAACTCGGCGCCACTAGGTCGACGGCCCGCGCACCTTCACATGCGCCAGATAAGCGCAGCAAGCAGCGGCTAGTGGGTGGGCCCCAGTCCGATCGGGCAAAGCGGGATCTCTGTGACGGGTGGAAGATGGCGTCGTGGGTCGCTGAGGGAGGTGCACCATGCGTGACATTCGTTGCATGATCGGGCGGCATCGCTGGGAGTCCCGACACAACCCTGAGGTCGAAGGACCGAAGGGCGACTATCAGACGTGCGCGCGCTGTGGCGAGGACAAGGCGGGCTATGAGCCCCCGCCGAAGAACATGTACCGCGGCGTTATTGGGTAGGGGCTGAGACTGGCGCGTCCATGACCGGTTATCCGACGGGGACTGGCGGACCTGTGACGCACCGCTGGTGTTGCTCCAGCCCACGCTGTCGTGACGAAGCCCTTCATCGCTCCATGGCAGCATGCAGCCCCTTAACTAACCGGCTTTGTAACGGCTGATGAGCTGGCCATGCTGGTGCCGCTTCAGGCGGATCCGGCTTCAGCTGGACGTTCGGTCCTTGACCTGTCGGGAGGGGACAGTTCTACGGTGGCGGTGTGCAGGTTGCCGTCACGTTCTACTGCGTTGCCGTGGCTGCGCTCATGGCGCTCTGGTGGGGATCTCGATCCGCTCGCTGGTGATGCCCGCGGTGTGCAGCGTGACGGTGCGGCCGTCGAACCTGGTCACCGTCCGCCCGTCGAGTTGACGCAGCAGGTCGGCCACGTCGGGCGCCATGAAGTCGATGAGGCGTGGGTCGGCGTTCAATGCCTCGGTGGCCGTGAACGCTCGGCTCTCGGTGACGGCCTCGGCCGCAAGCGTGGCGTTCCGCTTGCGGGCCTCGGCGAGCGTGCGCGCGTACGCGGCCGCATCAGCGGCGATCTTCTTTGCCATCGTCTCTGAGGGACTCGTTTCGCCGCCGGTGGCAGAGACCGGATGTGCGGCCCCGATGTGCGTGCCTGGCGCCATCACGGCGACATCGGCGGCGAGCGTGATCAGGAATCCTGCCGACGCGGCGCGTCCGCCCGCCGGGCCGATGAACACCACCACGGGCGCGCGTGCCGAGATGATTCGCGACACGATGCTGCGGGTCGACTCGAGGAGCCCACCCGGCGTCCGCAGGATGAGGATGGTGACTTCGGCTCCGCTCGTGTCGGCGCGCCCGATGGCGTCGGCGATGAACTCGGTGGCGATGGGATGGATGATGCCGTCGTATTCCGCGACGATGGCGACGGGCGCCGCGGCTTCGACGGGGTAGCCCACGGGCGTGCTGCCCACGACAAGCAGCGCAAGACCAAGCAGGCCTGCTGCGCCGCGACCCCGCATGTGTCCATTGTATGCCTCCGCTGGCCGCGCGACGTGCCGGCGTCGCGTGTGGCCGACGGCGGAAATCCGGCGAAACCCGCCCTCTGCCGCTCCCGTCGCCGGCCACTGTGGGATAGCCCGGGTGTGGCCGATAGAAGAAGGGTGTCGGAAGGTCTCGTAGCAGCCACCTCGCATCGTTGGCGTCTGCCAGCGGCGACCCTCGGTCTCTCGTTGCTGCTCACGCTGCTGTCGTGGCTGGCCATCCACCACCAGGTTCAGCAGGCTGAAGCCGCCAGGTTCGAGCGGCTGACCGAGCGTGTCCTGCACAAGGTCGCCGATCGCTTCGACTCGGCCCACCGGGCCGTCCTGAGCGGGCGCACGTTGATCAACGCCCGCGGTGACGTCTCGCGGCGCGACTGGGCTGCCTATGTCAAGGCCACCCAGCCGTTCTTCCATGACGGCGTCGTCGGCCTCGGCTATGTCGAGCGTGTTACCCGTGACGAGGTCGGTGCGCTGGAGCAGCGCGAGCGCCTCGACGGCGCCCCGGACTTCACCGTCGAACGCGCAGGCGGGAATCCCTGGGTGTTCGTCGTGACCCGAATCGAACCGGCCGAGCGAAACCGGGGGGCACTTGGGCTCGACGTCGGGTCCGGGGTGACCCGGCGATCTGCAGCCGAAGAGGCCATGCGCAGCGGGCAGGCAGTCCTGTCGAGGCGACTGCAGGTGATCGAGGGCAACCACGAGGTGCCCGGGTTTCTCCTCTTCCTGCCGGTCTACCGCGACGGCCTTCCGACCGACACTCCAGAGCGCCGGACTGCTGCCCTCCGTGGCTGGGTCTATGCGTCGCTGCGGACCGCCGAACTGACCAGCGGACTTGACGACACCGCGATTTCGCAGTTCGACATCACGATCACCGAAGACGGCCAACCCGACGGAACGATCCCGCTCTACGACACCACCTCGTCTGCCGGCGCAGCGCGTGGGCTCGTCCACGACGGAACGCTCGACCTCCACGGGCGCCGCTGGCGGTTCGAATTCCGGTCGCGCGCCGAGTTCGCCACGTTCACGGCGCGGGCCCTGCCGATGGCGGTGCTCGCGGGCGGCTGTCTCGCCTCGGTACTCGGCACCCTGCTTGCGCTTGCCCTCGTCAGTGCCCGGCGCCGTGCCAAAGTGCTCGCCGCGCGCATGACCGCACAACTGACCCACGCCAATGCTCAGCTCGAGAAGGCCGCGACGCAGGCCCGCGAACTCGCACGAGAGGCGACGCAAGCCAACCGCGCCAAGGGCCGGTTCCTTGCGATGATGAGCCATGAGCTGAGAACGCCCATGAATGGCGTGGTCGGCATGACCAACCTGCTGCTCGATTCTCCGCTCACGATCGAGCAACGCGAGCTGGCCGCGACCATCGGCACCAGCGGCAATGCGCTGCTCGCGATCATCAACGACATCCTCGACTTCTCGAAGATCGAGTCTGGCTACCTGACACTCGACGAAGGCGAGTTCGTCCTGCGCGAGTGCATCGAAGGGGCGCTCGACGTCTGCGCCACACGCGCCTTCGAGCGGGGTCTCGAGCTGCTGTACGACATCGACGCCGACACGCCGAGCCGCCTCCGCGGCGATGCGAACCGGTTGCGGCAGGTCGTGATCAACCTGGTCGGAAACGCCATCAAGTTCACCGACCGGGGCGAGGTGGTGGTGACGGTGCGCACGTGTCCCGACGCGGGCAGCGGCGAGCCGTGCATCCAGTTCTCGGTGACCGACAGCGGCATCGGGATTCCCGCCGACGCGGTCGATCGGCTCTTCGAGTCGTTCACGCAACTCGACACGTCGACCGCCCGGAAGTTCGGCGGAACCGGTCTCGGCCTCGCCATCAGCCAGCGGCTGGTCGAGGCCATGGGCGGCCGCATCTGGGTCGAGAGCAGTGTCGGGCAGGGATCGACCTTCCACTTCACCGCGCGGCTTGCCGCGCTGCCCGAGGTGCCGGACGTTCAGCGCGATGCGGATCGAGCGTCGCTGAAGGGCCGCAGCGTGCTCATCGTCGACCGCAACGCGACCAGCCGGCACCTCCTCGGCCAGACGATGCGCCGATGGGGGATGGAGGTGTTCGCTGCACACGAGGCTGGTGCGGCACTCGATCTCGTCGGGTCGTCTCTGCAGGTGGACGTGGTGCTATTCGATTGGCGCCCAAACGGGATGGCGGGAGATCCCGCAGGACGCGATCTGCACCAGGCTCTCGCAAGCGCCGGCATTCCCGTTGTCGCCCTCATGCCGCAGGCGGCCACAGGGCCGGGACGCAAGTTCGCCGCTGCCGTAACGAAGCCGGTGAAGCCAGCACAGTTGCTGCACAGGCTGGCCCGCGTGCTGTCGGAGGTGCCCCTGGGCGCGTCTGTCAACGACGCCGCGACCCGGCCGGCACGGCCGCTCGACGGTGTGCAGGTCGGCGTGGCGCCCCCGGCGATGGTTGACAGGCCGGAGCGAATCCTCCTGGCCGAAGACAACGAAGTGAACCGGCGAGTCGCCCAGATGATGTTGCGCAAGCTGGGACGCCAGGCCGACCTTGCCTATGACGGCGCCCAGGCCCTGGCAGCCCTCGACGGGGCCCCCTACGACATCGTCCTGCTCGACGTGCAGATGCCCGAGATCGACGGCCTCGAAGTCGCCCGTCGGGTCGTGGCCGCCTATCCGTCACCGGCCTCGCGCCCCTGGTTGATCGCCTGCACCGCCAACGCCATGCCCGGCGACCGCGAGATGTGCCTGCAAGCCGGAATGGACGACTTCGTGACCAAGCCCATCAATCTCGAGGCGCTGGCGTCGGCGCTCGGCCGCGCCCGCCTCGGAAGGGCTGCCGCGTCCTCGATGTGATGATGTCCTCGATGTGATGACGAGGGATGTGCCGTCGGCGTGGTAGCCTGCGCGCATCGCGGGAGCGTGGACATGGCACTCGACAGGCGAACCTTTCTGAAGACGTCGGCACTCGCTGGCGGGGCAATCGGGTTGCACGGGCTGGCGAGTCCCCTGGCCGCCGCCCAGGCACAGGCACAGGCGAAGGCGTCGTCGCCACCGCGGGCCGAGCCGGGCAAGCCGCTGCGGATCCTCATCCTCGGCGGAACGGGATTCATCGGCCCGCACCAGGTCGAGTACGCGCTCGCGCGCGGTCACCAGGTCACGCTCTTCAATCGCGGCAAGACCAACGCGTCGCTGTTCCCGACCGTCGAGAAACTGATCGGCGACCGCAACGCGCCAGACGGCTACGCCTCGCTGAAGGGGCGCACGTGGGACGCCGTCATCGACAACCCCGCGCAATTGCCGCGCTGGGTGCGCGAGGCCGGGGCCGCGCTGCGCGACAGCACCGGCCGTTACGTGTTCGTCAGCACGCTGTCGGCCTTCGCCAACCGGCGCGAGATCGGGATCAAGGAAGACGGCCCGCTCCACGAGCCCGGCGATCCGAACGCGACCACCGTCGGGAGCCAGTACGGACCGCTCAAGGTACGCTGCGAGATGGAGGCCCGCGACGCGTTCGGCGATCGCGCCCTCATCGTGCGCCCCGGTCTCATCGTCGGTCCCGGCGACCTGACGGATCGCTTCTCGTATTGGCCCGTGCGCATCGAGCGCGGAGGCGAGGTGCTCGCGCCGGGCACGCCGGACGATCCGGTCGCCTTCATCGACGCACGTGACATGGCGGAGTTCATGGTGCGCCTGTGCGAGCAGCGCGCGAGCGGCACGTTCAACTGCGTCGGCCCTCGTCCGGGCCTCACCATGGCGGGCATGCTGCACGGGATCCAGGCGGTTACCACCAGCGACGCGCACTACACGTGGGTCGACGCCGATTTCATCCTCGAGCGAAAACTGCGGCCGTACACCGACCTTCCCGTGTGGATGCCACCACGCGGCAACAGCGCCGGCTGGGCGCGGATGGACTGCAGCAAGGCCATCGGGGCCGGCCTGACGTTCAGGACGCTGGCCGACACGGCGCAGGCGACGCTGGAGTACTACCATCGTCAGCCACCGGAGCGGCAGGCGGCGCTGCGCGCCGGACTCCCGCCCGAACGCGAGGCCGAGGTGCTGGCCGCGTGGCACGGACGCCCGATCCCCGCGGGGCGTTGATCCATCCGGGCAGCAGGTGCACGACGGCGTCGGTCGCCGACCGGCGTCGCGCCCTCCTGTGCGCACGTGACGATGACGACAGGCGAATGGCTGTGGGGATGGGATCCGACACCGGGCATCGTCTCGGTGTGGGCCGAGCCCGATGGGCGGGCGTTCGTCTGGCGCCGTCTTCGCGACACCGGCGCGCTCGTCCGCGAAGAGGATCGGTTCCGGCCGTGGCTGCTGGTCGACTTCGCCGTTGACGCGCAGGATTCGTCGTCCAGCGCGCTGACCGCGAGCCGGCGTGACGTGCCGCGAACTCGACGGGCCCGGGACGCTGCGCTACCTGGTGAGCGCTGATACGGGCGAGGCGCTGGCGTCGGCCGTGCTCGCGGCCGCGGCGCGTCGGTCGGGGCGGCGTGTCGGTCACCTGCGCGACCTTGGCACGGCGTCGGCGCTGGTGCTGCCGCCCGAGGAGCAGTACCTCGTCGCGACGGGTCGCACCTACTTCCGCGACCTCGCGTTCGACGAGCTGCACCGCCTGCAGTTCGATCTCGAGACCACCGGGCTCGATGCCGACGCGCGATCGGATCTTCATGATCGCGGTGCGCGATCCGGCGGGACGCACGACGGTGCTCGAGGCCGCCGGCGACAGACGACGCGGCGGAGGCCGACCTGATCGCGCGGCTCGTCGCGCGCGATCCGCGACGCCGATCCCGACGTGATCGAGAACCACAACCTGCACGGCTTCGACCTGCCGTTCCTCGCATCGGCGCGCGCGCGATGCTCGGCGTGCCGCTCGCGCTCGGGCGCCTCGGCGGCGCCGGGCCTGCGGCAGCGCGCCGGCGCGCCGCGGCGTCGGCGCCGCGCCGGGAGCGAGCGGGCGACCGCGTGCGGTTCGTGGCGCCGGGACGCGAGCTGATCGACACGCTCGACGCGGTGCTGCGGCACGACTTCTCGACGCGCGACCTGCCCGGGTCACGGCCTCAAGGCGGTCGCGCGGCACTTCGGCATCGCTGCGGCCCGACCGCGAGCTACATCCGGGGCGACCAGGTCTACGCAGGTGTTCCGCCGCGACCCGGCGCGCGTGCGCCGCTACGCCACCGCCGACGTCGAGGAGGTCGCCGCGCTCTCGCGCGCTGCTCGGCGGCGCGGCGTTCGCGCTCGCGCGCATGGCGCCGCGGCGCTACGAGCGCCTCGCCGACGCGGGCGCCGCGACGGGCGTGATCGATCCGCTGCTCGTGCGCGCGTACCTGCGCGCGGGGAAGGCGCTGCCCGCGCACGAGGCGGGCGACGGCACGCCGCACACCGGTGCCGCGCTGCACCTGTTCGCGACGGGCGTCGCGCACCGCGTCGTCAAGGCCGACGTCGCGAGCCTGTATCCGTCGCTGATGCGCGCGTACCGCATCGGCCCGGCGCGCGACCAGCTCGGCGCGATGCTCGCGCTCGTCGATCGGCTGGTCGAGCGCCGGCTGGCGGCGAAGGCCGACGCGCAGGCCGCGCGCGCCGGGCTCGGCCGAGCGCCACACGCACGAGGCGATGTCGGCGGCGATGAAGCTCGTCGTCAACTCCGCGTACGGCTACCTGGCGGCGGGCGGCGGGCTCACGCGCTTCGCCGACGTGCACGCCGCCAACGAGGTCACGCGCCGCGGGCGCGAGATGCTCGACCTGATGTGCCGCGAGCTCGCGGCGCGCGGCGTCACGCTGCTCGAGGCCGACACCGACGGCGTCTACTTCGCGGTGCCCGAGGGATGGACCGAAGCCGACGAGCGGCGCGTCGTCGCCGAGGTCGCCGCGCTGCTGCCGCCGCTCGTGCAGCTCGAGTTCGAAGGACGCTATCGCGCGATGCTGTCGCACGAGCCGAAGAACTACGCGCTGCTCGGCTACGACGGCGCGCTGCGTGCTGCGCGGCGTCGGCGTTCCGATCGAGCCGCGCCGAGCCGTTCGGCGAGGCCTTCCTGCGCCGCGCGCATCGAGTGCCTGCTCGCGGGCGACGTCGGCGGGCGTTCGCGCGACGTATCGCGCCACCGTCGACGCGCTGCGCCGGCGCGAGCTGCCGACGCGCGACGTCTCGTCGCGCGTGCGCCTGACGAAGACGCCGGAGGAGTACCTCGGGCCGTGCGCGACGAGCGGCGCGAGCTGGCGTACGAAGCGATGCTCGCGAGCGGACGCCGGTCGTGGAACGCCGGCGAACGGGTGCGCGTCTACCGGACGTCGCGGGGGTCAGGACGTCTCGTCGGCGAGGACGATCCGCGAGACTACGACGTGGAGCACTACGTGCGCGTGCTGCGCGACACGTTCGCGGAGCGGCTGGCGCGGGCGTTCACGCCCGACGACTTCGACGCCGTCTTCGACGATCCCGCCCAGCTGTCGCTGTTCCCGCGCCCCCTCGACAGGGTGCAGACCATCCTGACGGGTTCCGTACTTCCGTAGGGGCCGCGCCCCTGCGCGGCCCGGACGGCCGCGCCCCTGCGCGGCCCGGGCGCACGTCAGGCCCTGGCGCCGCCGATATCGACCGCAATGGTCCGCCAGCGCCCCTGGTTGAAGCGCAGCACGCTGAGCACGCAGCGCGTCACGTGGCCGACGAGGATCGCCATCCAGATGTGCAACGGCTGCAGGATTGACGCCTGCTGGATCACGAAGCAGATCCCCAATGGCACGAGTACCTGCGAGACGACCGAGATGTAGAGCGGGCTCCGGGTGTCACCGGTGCCCTGCAGGCCGCCGGTGTACGTGAGCGCCACCGCGATGAAAAGCCCCGACACGCTGAGCACCCGCAGCAACTGCGTGCCGATCTCGACGACGGCCGGATCGTTCATGCCGAACGCAGCCAGCAACTGGCGCGGTACGAACATGAAGAAGGCGCCGACGATGGCCGCGCTCGTCACGCCGATGCGCGCCGCCACGTGGACTGCTTCGTCGGCGCGATCGGGATGTCCTGCCCCGAGGTTCTGCCCCGCGACGGCGGCCGCCGCGCCCATCAGGCCCACCGACGTCCACGTGACCAGCGAGAACAACTGCGAGTACGACACCGCGAAGGCCGCCTGCGCGGCCGCGCTCTGCGCCAGCGATCCGATGAACGCGAGCATGAACACGCCGCCCACGTTCATCGCGATGCCCTGGACGCCCGTCGGCAACCCGAATCGAAACAGCGACCGGATGATCGTCCAGTCGGGGCCGAGCCCGCCATGCCGCGGGAACGACACCACCCAGCCGCCGCCCCACAGTTTCACGAGCGCGTAGCTCGACACGAGACCCGAGGCGATGCACGTGCCGATGGCCGAGCCGCGCGTTCCGAACGCCGGAATCGGACCCGCACCACGGATCAGGACGACGTTCAGCAGGATGTTCAGCACGGTCATCACCAGGCCGAGCGCCATCGGCGTGCGCGCGTCGCCTGCCGACCGCAGTGCGCCGCCCAGCATGAAGAAGACCAGCATCCCGCTGCTGAACATGAACATCACGCGCAGGAACGGCAGGGCCTCGGCCTTCACGGCCGGCGCGGCGTTCACGAAGTCGAGCAGCAGGGGCGACAGGAAGTATCCCGCCGGCGCCATGACGAACAGCGAGATGCCGATGGCGGTCAGGAAGGCCTGGTAGACGGTGCGGTCGACGGCCTCGACGTCGCCCGCGCCGGCGAAGCGCGCGACGAGGACGCTCATGCCGGTGAACAGCGACGTGATGAACACGATCACGACGATGAAGATCTGCCACGAGACGCCGATGGCGGCGTTGCCGTTGAAACCGACGAGGTTGCCGACCAGCACGTGGTCGATGAGGCCCTGCATCCCGCCGATGATGTTCGTCAGCATGGTGGGCCACGCGATTTTCCACACCGCAGCGCGGAGCGGGCCCTCGACGATCGAGCGGTCGTAGCGCGTCGAAACACGCGGAGAGGGGGCGGAAGCAGCCAAGGGTGTCCTGGGTGAGGCAGCGGTCAGGGACGAAGACGAGCCGTCGAGGGTTCCCGTCACCATACGTCACCTGCCGGTTCCAGCGCGCGAAAAAAGTGATGAAGAACGATGTGACCCCAGTACACTCGTCCGATGATTCCTACCCATCGCCCGGTGCGCCGGCCCGGAAGGCGCATCGCGTTCGCCGCGCTTCTGCCCGGTGCTTTCGTCCTGGCCGTCGCGGTGGTCGCGGCGCAGCAGGCGGCGGAGCCGGCGCCGCAGCCTCCCCCGCGTCCGACGTTCAGGGTCGAGGCGAACTTCGTCCGCGTCGACGTGTATCCGACGGTCAAGGGCGAGCCAGTGCGCGACCTCACCCGGGACGACTTCGAGGTGTTCGAGGACGGCAGCGCGCAGCGCATCGAGCAGTTCGAGTTCGTCGAGATACGCGGCAACACGCCGCAGACCTCGAGGCGAGAGCCCGAGACGGTCGCCGAGTCGCGCGAAATGGCGCGGGACCCCCGCGCGCGCGTGTTCGTGATCTTCCTCGACACGTATCACACCGGCGTCGCCGGATCCCACCGCATGCGCACGGCACTCGCGACCCTGCTGACACGCATCCTCGGGCCCGACGACCTCGTCGGCGTGATGACGCCCGGCATGTCGTCGAAGGACGTGACGCTCGCGCGCCGCACCGAGACGATCGAGAACATGCTGTCGACGTACTGGAACTGGGGACGCCGCGATCAGCGCATGGAACTGGATCCGGAGGAGGAGGCGTACATCAACTGCTATCCCACTGAAACGGCAGGCGTGGCAAAGGTCCCCGGCGATCCGCGCACGATGGAGCAGAACGAGAAGGTGACCGGGGTGGCGCAGGAGATGATCGAGCGCCGGCGCGAGAAGCTGACGCTCGAAGCCCTCGACGACCTCGTCGTGTACCTCCGCGGCATCCGCGAGGAACGCAAGGCGGTCATCACGATCAGCGACGGATGGCGCCTCTTCCGCCCGAACACGGCGCTCGCGAACGTCGGCGACAACCGCGCTCCGTCCATGCCGGGCATCGGGGTCGGGCCCACGGGTCGGCTCACGAGCGACGTCGCGGCCGAGCGGTACAACAACTCGCGCTCGAAGTGCGAGATGGACCGCATGCTGCTCTCGAACATCGACAACGAGAGCGAGTTCCGCGCGCTCCTCAGCCGCGCGAACCGCTCGAACGTGACGTTCTACCCGGTCGACTCGCGCGGGCTTCCGGTGTTCGACACGAGCATCGAGGGAGCGATCGGGCGGCCCTTCGGCACGAGCGGCGTGCCGTCACCCGTGGTTGACCAGTCGCGCCTGCGCCAGCGCATCGACTCGCTACAGATCATGGCGGCCGAGACGGATGGGATCGCCGTGGTCAACTCCAACGACATCGAGCGCGGCCTGACGCGGATCGTTGCCGATGTCGGATCGTATTACCTGCTTGGGTACTACTCGTCGAACCAGAAGCTCGATGGGAAGTTCCGCGCCATCAAGGTGCGCGTCAAGCGTCCGGGGGTTGACGTGCGCGCACGGCGCGGCTACCTCGCCGCCACAGAGGAGGAGATGACGGCCAACGCTCCGGCGACGGCACTCGAGGTGTCGGCAGAAACGCTGGCCCTGGATCGCGCCATCGGCAACCTGGCAGGGCTGCGGCCCGACATGCGCGTCCGTACTCAGGTGGCGTGGATGGCGACCCCGGCGTCGGCGGCGTCGAAGGGGCGCCTGTGGGCGATCGCCGAGCTCGATCGCACGCTCGCGCGATCGCCTGAATGGACGGCCGGCGCGAAGATCGATGCGACGCTCACGACCGGCGAGGGTGCGAAGCTCGGGGCCACGACCCTCGAGTTGCCGGCGGGCCAGCGCAGTGCGGGGATCGACATGCCCGATGTGGCGCTGCCGCCAGGCGACGTGGTGCTGCGGATGCGGATCACGCCGGCCGGCGGAGGATTGCCGCTGGTCGAGAGCGTGCGGTTCTCGATCCCCCCGACACCCTCGCCGGTCGGATCCCCGCGGTTGTGGCGTCGCGGGCCGTCGACGGGGACGCAGTTCCAGCGCACCGGCGACGCGGCGTACCGGCGCAACGAGTGGCTGCGCATCGAGGTGCCGCTCGCCGCGCAGGCCGACAGCGTGCAGGCCGAACTGCTCGACCGCACCGGCAAGGTGTTGAAGGTCCCGGTGACCACGACGCTCTCGCCCGCCGACGGCGAGCTGTCGTGGGCGGTGGCCGAGGTTGCACTCGCGCCTCTGGCGGCTGCCGACTATGCCGTGCGCGTGAAGGTCGTCCTTGCCGACGCCACCCACGAGACCCTCCTCGCCTTCAGGATCGTCCCGTAACCCTGAGTTGTCGCCCCGTCGCCGTGCGGGAATTGGGGTCTGACCCCAAATCGACCCCAAGTCGACATTTCCTGGCAGCCTCTCGCGGAATGTCGAGTGATTTGGTGGCCGCGGCAGGACTGTGCGGGAATTGGGGTCTGACCCCAATTGGCTGATTCCGTTGGCGGAGGACGCGAAAGTGGAAACGCGAGGTTCAGGAAGACGGCGCCCTTTCGCGGCGGCCCAGCGCCAAGGGACGCGTGGATGCGGCGCAATGCACGGATTGGTCCGGCGTCTGGTGATGCGATAGTCCCGTGCCTCCAGCCGCCCCTCGCCACCGTCACCTCCCCCCCGTCATCTGGGTACTCGGCATCGTGTCGCTCTTCATGGACACCTCGTCTGAGCTGGTGCACAGCCTCCTGCCCGTCCTGCTGACGACGACGCTCGGGGCGAGCATGGTGACCGTCGGATTCCTCGAAGGAATCGCCGAAGCGACCGCGTCGATTGCCAAGGTGTTCTCGGGCACGCTCAGCGACGCGGTCGGGTCGCGGAAGTGGCTCGTGGTCGGGGGATACGGCCTTGCGGCGATCACCAAGCCCGTGTTCCCGCTCGCGACGTCGGTCGGATGGGTGTTCGGCGCGCGCTTCGTGGATCGCCTCGGCAAGGGCATCCGCGGTGCCCCCCGCGACGCGCTGATCGCCGACGTCGTTCCCGCGAGCCTGCGCGGCGCAGCCTACGGGCTGCGCCAGGCGCTCGACTCCATCGGCGCGTTCGTCGGCCCGCTCCTGGCAGTGCTGGCCATGGGCTGGTTCGCCAACGACATCCGCGCGGTGCTGTGGATTGCCACCGTGCCCGCCGCCGTCGCGGTACTCCTCCTGGTCGTTGGCGTAGAGGAACCAGGCCGTTCCCGCGCGGCGTCGCCGCGACGCTGGATGATCACGCGCGCCGACGTGCGATTGCTCTCGCGGCGCTACTGGCAGACGGTCGCGCTCGGGGTCGTCTTCACCCTGGCAAGGTTCAGCGAAGCCTTCCTCATCCTCCGCGCGCGCGACGTGGGGTTGGCGATTGCCTACGTCCCCGCCGTGATGATCGTGATGAACCTCGTCTACGCTGGCGTGGCGTATCCGGCCGGCCGCACGGCCGACCGCGTCAGCGCGCGGACGCTGCTCGTCGCCGGCCTTGCCATGCTCGTTGTCGCTGATGCCGTGCTCGCCATGGCGTCGAGGCCGGTGCACGTGTTCGTCGGGACGGCGGCCTGGGGCATGCACATGGGTCTGACGCAAGGGCTGTTCTCGAAACTGGTCGCCGACGCGGCCCCCGCCTCGGTGCGCGGCACGGCGTTTGGCCTGTTCAACCTCACGACCGGTGTGGCGATGCTGCTGGCGAGCACCGTCGCCGGCCTGCTGTGGAACTGGCTGGGGCCGCAGGCGACCTTCGTTGCCGGGGGCGTCTGCGCGGCGCTCGCGATGATCGGGTTGAGGCGCGTATGATCGATCCCTTCCCGAACTGCTGGACGCCGTGAGCACAGACGCATACCCCGCCGCCCGCCTCGCCGGACCTCTCGTGCACGCGTATTTCGCGCGGCACATGGAAGAGGTGGACGCCGCCCATGGTTTCGAGTGGCATGCGGCGATTCCCGATGCGGCCACCATCGAAGACATCCTCAACGTGACGTTCTGGGCCAGCCTGCGTCGCGAGGAGGGCTACTTCCCGACCATCTCTATCGCCTACCTGGCGCCAGAACAGACGACGCATGCCATGCGCTTCGAGCAGCCGATCCCGTTCTCGCCGGGCGTGCTCGCGAAGGTCGCGCCCGTGGTGGAACGCGCCGGTATCCACTTCGGCGTCTGGCACGGCCCCGACGGGCTGCAGGTGTGGGGGACCACGCTGTCAGTGCCTCGCTACTGCTTCGTCCTCGAGAACGTCGAGCCTGGCCTGCTCGTCGTCAAGCACCACCGCGGTGAGCCCTCGGCCAAGTACGTGAACGTCGCCGTGCTGTCGGGCGACCAGGTCAAGCTGGTGGATGAGTCGGCGTCGGACCTTCCCGACTGTCCCGCGTTGCTGACGTCGCTGCTCGGCCTGGTGTCGCCGTCGAAGTGGTCGGGATCGATCAACGTGCTGGTCCAGTTGGCCGTGTCGATGCGGGCGCACCGGCGCGGCGGATCCCTGCTGATCGTGCCGTCCGGCTCGGATGCGTGGCGCGAGTCGGTCGTCTCACCGATCGCCTATGCCGTGTCTCCCGCCTATCGCACGCTCGCGTCGCTCGTCGGCGAGAGTACCGACGCCGAGCACACGCCCGCGTGGCAGGCGGCATTGCGCGCGTCGGTCGACGCCGTGGCGGGCCTCACGGCCGTAGACGGGGCCACCGTCATCACCGACACCTACGACCTGCTCGCCTTCGGCACCAAGATCGTGCGCAGGCGCGGTTCGCCGCCCGCGGAGGCGGTCATCATGACGGAGCCCATCGCGGGCCGTGCGCCGCAGGTCGTCGCGCCGGCGCAGGTTGGCGGCACGCGCCACATGTCGGCCGCGCAGTTCGTGCACGACCAGCGTGATGCCATTGCGCTCGTCGCTTCGCAGGACGGCCGTTTCACGGTGTTCGTGTGGTCGCGCACGACTGCCCACCTCTACGCCTACCGGGTGGATGCGCTGTTGCTCTGAAGACGGCAACACGAGGGGACACAGCTTGAATTAAGCGATGAAGAAAGATGTGACCCCCTCGCAGACAGCGCGAGAACGCAGGCGCTACTGGTACAACCGCGTGTCAATCCGCGCGAACCACGTGCCCTGGAATCCCGCGCGCTGATCGCCCCAGACGACGTACACGTTCTGCGAGTCGACATCGACCGACGACAGGTCGTCGCCGAACATGAAGTTGCCTCGTTCAGGCTTGATCGTGGGCGACATCGCCGTGCTGACGCGCACCGTGTGGAAGGTCTTCGCCTGGTCGCGCGACAGCGACGACCATACGTCGAATGTGCGGTCAGTGCGCATCGCCTTCCAGATCAGCGCGAGTTCACCCGTCTGTGCGAACTTCATCGCCCGATGGCCGAACATCGCCTGGTCGGGGAGCTGGGCAGCGACGACCGGGGCCGACCACGTCGCGCCGTCGTCGTCGCTGATCTGCACGACCATCGTCGTCCCCTGCTGGCGCGCGATCGCGAAGCGCCCCGCCTTCGACGGGTCGGCGCCGAGCATGGCGCCCCCGCGGAACATCGCGCCGGGCCCCGTGTCGGGCGGCCCTGGCAGCGGCGGCACCACCGAGTACGTGTACGACTTCCCCTCGTCCCTGCTGATCCCGAAGACCGTGCACGGGCACGTCTGGTTGAGGTTTGCCGGAACGGCGGTCGCCGAGTAGGCGACGGCGAGCACACCGTGCGCCGCGCTGAACGACCCGCGTCCGCCCGGGTACTCGTCGGAATCGATCGGGTAGATCACGCCCCACGTCCGGCCTTGGTCGCGTGAGGCCCTGAGGAACGTCCGCGTGCGCGCTACGGTGGCCGGCGGATAGCCGGTGTAACCCATGCCCGGCACAGTCGGGTCGACCTTCGGTCGCTCGACGGTGGCCGGATCGACCGTGTACGTCGGCCCCGTGCCGCTCAGGTAGATCGTGCCCGTGGCGGCATCCGCGACGAACATCGGGCGGTCCCACGGCGATGCCTGTTCGAAGACCGGGTTGACCGACGGGGGATAGAGTTGCGGCGAGTGGTCGGGATGCACCCACACCGGCTGGCTCCACGTCTTGCCCTTGTCCTTCGACCACGCGATCGCAGAGCCGCCGTGCATGTTTCTGGCCTCGCCGTTCGGCGCGTAGCCCTGGTCGTAGTCGGCGGCGCCGCGATTCAGGTACGCGAGGCAGCCGACGTACAGCGTCCCATCCGGCCCCGCGCCCGAGAACGAGTCGCTGCACCGGTTCTTCTTGTAGAAACGCCGGAAGTCGTCTTCGCTGAACGTCCACGTGCGGCCGCCATCGTGGGTCACGGCGATGTCGGTCCGCGAGCCATCGGGCGTCGATAACTCCTTCACCCGCAGTTCGGTCGCGCCCGGTTGGCCGCGAGGGATCGGTCGCTCACCGGTCGGCAACATGTTCAACGTCGCCATCGCGGCGACGATGATGTTGTTCGGGTCCTTGGGATTGACGAAGACAATCGGCTCGCCTGCGCCGCGGTTCGCGCTGCCAAGCAGGAGGAACTCTTCGCGCGTGGGCGCGCTGGCTTGTTGCGCGGTGCTGACGCCACCCGCGAGTGGCACCATGAACAGGGTTGTGACAAGGAGTCGTCGGACGTGTCGGTGAGTCATTGGATTCCTACCTGCTGGCGTGCGAGCCTGGCCTGAACAATAGCCGAGCGGTTTCGTTGAGGAGGTTGCGCCAAACGCCGAACCCGTGGGCGCCTGGGTAATCGGACCACCTCGCGTTGACACCCTTCTGCTGGAAGAACTGAGCGCGCGGATTTTGGGCACATAACTGGACCGAATGTCAATTGCTGTAAGCTCAAGAGACGTTATGATGTAAATACAAGCTGGCAGAGTGTCTCGCACGCACTCGAAAGGAGCTGAAGGCATGAGGTCGTCCGTTCCCGCGTTGTTCTTCGTCGTGTCGTTTGCGCTGGTCACCGATGTTCACGCTCAGGCGGCGCAGTCTGGCCCACTGCGCGTGGGCGCGGCCAAGGTGGACATCACGCCCGCGCCAACCGACCTGCCGAAGCACTACCTCGGCGTGCTCGACCACGTCTACTCGAGGGCCATCGTCATCGACAACGGGGTGACCCGCGCCGCGCTTGTCACGGTCGACGTCATCTCGCTGCCCGACGCGATCGCCAGCCGGGTGAACGAGCGCATCGCGTCGGAACTGGGCATTCCGGTGGGCAACATCGTGCTGGCTGGCACCGGCACGCACAGTGCTCCGACCAGCAGCGGTCCGCCACCGCCCGGCGCCGCACCGGTGCGCAACGCCGCCCTCGAAGACAAGATCGTCGCGTCGGTGAAGCAGGCAAAGGCGAAGCTCCAGCCCGCGCGCCTGCGCTACGGCACCAGCGTGTCGCACATCAACGTGAACCGCGACAACATCGACCGGAAGACCAACGGGTGGTGGGAAGGCCCCAACTACGACGGCGTGTCGGACAAGTCGGTCCGTGTCCTCGAGTTCGTGTCGCTCGACGGTGCCCCCATCGCGGTCTACTACAACTATGCGGTGTTCAACGTGATTGCCGGCACGCTCGACCTCGTCAGCGGCGACATCACGGGCGAGACCTCGCGGTACATCGAAGACTTCTACGACGACACCGTGGTCGCGGCGCTCTCGCTCGGGGCACACGGCGATCAGAATCCGATCTACTTCCAGCAGACGTACGACCTGCGCGAGATCCGGATCAAGGACTACGCCAGACGCGGTGAAGACATCAGCAACGCGATGCCGCCGCCCGGAGGCGTGGGGCTCGACCGGAACAATCCCCGCGTTGCCAAGCTGATGAACCAGCAGAAGCGGATGCTGCTCACGATGGGCCAGATGCTGGGCGAAGCGGTCCTGCACGCCATGCGGAGCACCACTGAGGCGCGCGACCTCTCGAACGTTGGCATCTTCGCGAACCACAAGACCGTGACGTGCCCCGGACGCAAGCGCACCGATGTGGGACGCAGCGGCGTGGCCGGCACGTACGTCGACGCCGACCCGGTCGACATCCGGCTCGGCGCGCTCGTGGTGGGTGACGTCGCGATCGCGCAGGTGAACGCCGGCCCGTACGCGGCCATAGGCCTGCGGCTCCAGAAGGAATCACCCTACGCGAAGACGATGCTGACGACGGCTGCCAACGGCATGATGAGGGGTGGCTACATTCCCGACGACGCCTCGTACGCGCACCAGATCTTCTCGGTGCTCAACTCGCCGCTCAAGCCGGGGTGTGCCGAGTCCGCCATCGTGAACGGCATCCTGGATCTGCTGCCACCGCTCGTCCGCTGAGGAGCGTTCGAAGGAGATGTGACCCCCAGGGTTCGTTGATCGATCAACGCGCCGCCGTCAGGTCCAGCCCAGTGCCGCCACCTGGTCGCGCAGCACAGACAGGGCGAGGTCGATGGTCTTTCGGTGTGTTCGGAACGACACCGCCACCAGGCGTAGCGTGAACCGCCCGTCGAGCATCGTCGACGAGATGAACACGCGGCCGTCGCGCGTTACGCCCTCGACGATGGCCTGGTTCAGCGTGTTGGCCTCATCCAGGCTCGCGCCCGGCGGCGCCCAGCGGTACGTGACGACCGACAGGTCAGGTTCGGGCCCCACCTCGAACCCGAGCGCGCTCACCTTGTCGCGAAAGTAACGCGCGAGCAGCAGTTTCTCGTCGAGCGCCGCCGCAAACGGCCTGGTGCCCAACAGGATCAGCGGCAGCCACATGCGCAGCGCACGAAAGTGCTTCGTGAGCTCGGGCGACACGTCGGCGGGCGACACCTCCCCGGGCTCGCGCATCGCGTCCTGCATGTAGTTCCCCTGGTAACGGTGCGTGGCCTCGAGGCGGCGCCGCATCCCGCACCACGACGATGCCGGTTCCATACGGCAGGAAGAGCGTCTTGTGCGGATCCAGCACCGCCGAGTCGGATCGCTCGATGCCCCGCATGAGGCGGCGTCCGGCTTCCGTGAGCAGGAAGAAGCCTCCGTACGCCGCGTCCACGTGGAACCAGCAGCGCTCGCGTTGCGCGATCGTGGCGATCGCGTCGAGCGGATCCACCGCGCCCGTGTCGGTGGTGCCGGCCGAGGCAATGACCATCCACGGACGCAGGCCGCGTGCGCGGTCGTCGGCGATGGCCTGCGCCAACGCGTCGGCCTGCATGCGGAAGCGATCGTCGAGCGCGACGTGGCGCACCTGCACGTCGCCGAGGCCGGCGAGCCGCAGCGCCTTCTCGATGCAGTGGTGCGCCTGCGTGGTGAGGTAGACGACCGCCGACGAGACGCGGGCGCCCGAGACACCGTGCGCGTCACGCGCGGTCGCGATGGCCACGAGGTTCGCGATGCTGCCGCCCGACGCGATGTTGCCGCCGGCGCTCGCGGGATAGCCGACGAGATCGGCCACCCAGCGGATCAGCATGTTCTCCATCCGCACCGGCCCCGGGCCGGCGAAGAAGATCCCCGCGTACTTGTTGGTGACGGCGCCGAGGTAGTCGCCGAGGGCCGAGTGGTACAGCCCGCCTCCGGGGATGTAGGCCAAGTAGCCCGGCGCGGCGGGCTGGCCGCCTGGCCGGACCACGTCGTGTTCGATGTGCGCGAGGGCCGCGTCGAGCGGGATGCCCGCTTCAGAGATGGGCGACGCCAGCAGGCGGCTCCCCTTGTCGTCGGTTTCGACGTAGGCCGGGGTCTCGTGGACGCCCTTCAGGAAGCGCTCGGTCGAGGCGACGACCGCGTTGCGCAGGCGCCGGCGCTCGGCCGCGCCGGGTTCGAGCGCACGCGAGGCGCGCTCGAGTTCGCGGATGCGGGCCAGAACCGAAGGGGTCGTGTCTTGCATTGCAGCATTTTGCACGACCTGACCCCACGCCGCGGGGTCAGGTCGTGCATTTTGCTGCAATGCAAGACACGACCCCTTCTCAGACATGCGGTAGTCTGTTCGGCGCCATGCTCAGACGAACCGACGACCTCCGCATCACGCAGGTCAGACCGCTGATCCCTCCTGCCATCCTGCTCGAGGAGATCCCCATCACCGACCGGGCGTCGAACGTGGTGGCCAGCACCCGCGAGGCGATCGCCGAGGTGCTCGCGGGCCGCGATACGCGCCTCGTCGTGGTGGTGGGACCCTGCTCCATCCACGACACGACGGCCGCCCTCGAGTACGCCGACGGCCTCGCGCAGCTCGCCCACCGCCTCAGCGACGACCTCATCGTCGTCATGCGTTGCTACTTCGAGAAGCCGCGTACCTCGGTGGGCTGGAAGGGCCTGATCAACGATCCCGACCTCGACGAGAGCTTCCACATCAACAAGGGCTTGCGCCTCGCGCGCACCCTGCTGCGCGACATCAACGACGCCGGCCTGGCGACCGCCACCGAGTTCCTCGACACGCAGATTCCCCAGCACATCGCCGACCTCATGTCGTGGATCGCCATCGGCGCGCGCACGACCGAGAGCCAGGTGCACCGCGAACTCGCCTCGGGATTGTCGATGCCCGTGGGGTTCAAGAACGGCACCGACGGCGGCACCCAGACGGCGGTCGATGCCGTGCTGTCGGCCCGCTCTCCCCACCTCTTCCCGTCGGTCACCAAGCAGGGTGTCTGCGCCATCTTCGAAACGACCGGGAACGAGACCTGCCACGTCATCCTCAGGGGCGGCACACGCACGGGGCCGAACTATGACGCGGCCAGCGTGAGCGAGGTCTGTGCGCGCCTGGCGGCCAAGAGCCTGCCCGAGTCGGTGATGATCGACTGCTCGCACGGCAACGCGCAGAAGGACCACACGCGCCAGTCCATCGTCGCCGCATCGATCGCCGAGCAGGTTTCCGCCGGATCCCGGCGCATCTTCGGTGCCATGCTCGAGAGCCACCTCGTCGAAGGCCGCCAGGACGTGGTGCCCGGCCGCCCGCTGGTCTACGGCCAGAGCATCACCGATCCGTGCATCTCGCTGGAGCAGACCGGACCGTTGCTGGAGCGCCTGGCGCGCGCCCGCCAAGCCCGCTCCGCTTGAGGTCTCCCCTCGTGCGGAAGTAGGATCGCACCGTGACCAAGAGACTCGCCATCCTCGTCGGCGGTGGCCCCGCCCCAGGCATCAACAGCGTGATCAGCGCCGCGACCATCCGCGGCCGCCTCGAAGACGTCGAGGTCGTCGGCATCCGCGACGGCTTCGAGTGGATCATGCAAGGCAACATCGACCACGTCGTCCCGCTCGACATCGAGCAGGTCAGCCGCATCCACTTCCGCGGCGGATCGCACATCGGCATCTCGCGCGCGAACCCGACCAAGAATCCCGCGCACCTCGAGAACGTCGTCATCTCGCTGCTCCGCCTGAACGTCTCGATGCTGATTACGATCGGCGGCGACGACACGGCGTACTCCGCGATGATGCTCGAGCAGAAGGCCGGAGGTCGCATCCACGTCGTCCACGTGCCGAAGACGATCGACAACGATCTCGACCTGCCCGCGCACGTCGACACGTTCGGCTACCAGACCGCGCGCCACCTCGGTGCCGAGATCGTCAAGAACCTGATGGTCGACGCGAAGACGACCTCGCGCTGGTATTTCGTGATCACGATGGGACGGAAGGCCGGCCACCTCGCGCTGGGGATGGGCAAGGCCGCCGGGGCGACGCTCACGCTGATTCCCGAGGAGTTCGCCGGCCGCCGCGTGCGCCTGATGGACATCGTCGACACGCTGGTGGGCGCGATCATCAAGCGCCTCAGCTACGGGCGCCGCGACGGCGTCGCCGTGATCGCCGAGGGCCTGGTGCTCGACCTCGACCAGGAAGACCTCAAGGAGCTCAAGGACCTCGAGCGCGACGAGCACGGGCACGTGCGCATCGCCGAGGTGAACATCGGCGAGATCCTCAAGGCCGAAGTGCAGAAGCGGCTGCAGAAGTTCGGGATCAAGACCACGATCGCCGCCAAGGGGATCGGCTACGAGCTGCGCTGCGCCGACCCGATCCCGATGGACATGGAGTACACGCGCGACCTCGGCTACAGCGCGACCAAGTACCTGCTGGCCGGCGGCAACTCGGCGATGATCTCGATGCAGGGCGGCCATTTCGTCGCGGTGCCGTTCGAGCAGATGCTCGACCCGCAGACCAAGCGTGCGCGCGTCAGGTTCGTCAACATCCACTCGACGATGTACGCGATCGCCAGGCGGTACATGATCAGGTTGCGCCGCGACGACTTCGAGGATCCGCACGAGCTCGCGAAGTTCGCCGCGACCCTGGGGATCTCGCTCCAGCAGTTCCGCGACGAGTTCGAGCACCTGATCGCGCTCGAACCGCCGCCGCTGACGGTCGATCACGGCGAGTTCGTCGAGGCGCACGGGCCCGCCCCGAAGATCGCCGGCCAGCTGCCGCCCTCGACTACCTAGGCGCGACCACCGGCAACTCGATGAAGCTCGCCGCCCCCGGCGCGCGATAGATGCGCTGCGTCGCCCTGACGTAGTCGGCGGGCTTCGCGAAGAAGATGTTCGGCACGAACGTCTGGGGGTTCCGGTCGTAGAGCGGGAACCAGCTCGATTGCACCTGCACCATGACCCGGTGCCCGGGGCGGAACACGTGGTTCACCGTGGGCAGGATGAACCTGAAGGGCAGCGGCGTGTTCGACGGGATGGCGGCCGGGCGCTCGAAGCTTTCGCGGTAGCGGCCGCGGAAGATGTCCATCGACACCGGCAACTGGTAGCCGCCCATCTCGGGCTGGCTCGGCACCTCGTCGGGATAGACGTCGATCAGCTTCACCACCCAGTCGCTGTCTGACCCGCTGGTCGATGCCACCAGGTTCACGAGCGGCGCGCCGCTGATTTGCAGGGGTTCTGTGAGCACGTCGCTCACGTAGGTCAGCACATCGGGCCGATCGGCCACCCAGCGCTGATCGGTGAGCAGCCATCGCTGCCACAGTTCGCCATTGGCGAAGCGCACGGGACGCGGCAGGTACGACACGGGCTTCGCGGGGTCCGAGACGTACTCGTCGTATCCGTCGGACGCTGTCGCAGGCTTCGTGGAAGGTGCCGTGAACGACAGCCCGAATCCCGCGTTCAGGTACAGCGGCTTCGGCGTGGACGGGCATCCCGTCGCGCACGACAGCGGCCAGCGCTGCAGCCGGTCCCATCGGTTCTCACCCGTGTTGTAGATGAACACCGGCGGCGTCTCGGCCTTCGGCGCGCCCGGCTTCAGGTACTGGTCGAAGAACGGCTTCAGCACGTCGCGCCTGAACTGCAGCGCCGTATCGCCCTCGAACTTCAGCGGCCCGAGCGACGAGCCGTCGTAGTTGACGCCGCTGTGGCGCCACGGACCCATCACCAGGTAGTTCATGGTGTTCGCCGTGTCCTTCGGCTCGGTCGCAAGATACGACTGGATGGCGCCCCAGTTGTCTTCCTGGTCCCAGATCCCCTGGATCCACATCGTCGGCACCGTCATGGCCTGCTTCGCCATGATCTTGTCGAGCGCCTGCTCCTGCCAGAACTGGTCGTAGGCGGGATGCTCCGAGACCTTGCGCCACATCGGCAACTGGTCGAGACCGTTCGCCTTCGCGTAGTCGCCCGCCGAGCCCGCCCGGCGGAAGTTCTCGTAGTCGTCGTATCCCTGGCGCACGACGACGCTGCCGGCGCCGCGAGCGGCGCTCTGGCCCGCGAAGAAGTCGAAGTTCGGCTGCCGGAAGGCGCCGAAGTGGAACCAGTCGTCGCCCATCCACCCATCGACCATCGGGCTCATCGGTGCCGCGACCTTCAGCGCCGGGTGGGGATTCACGAGGGCCATGACCACCGTGAAGCCCTCGTACGAGCTGCCGAGCATGCCGATGCGGCCATTCGACTCGGGGATGTTCTTCACCAGCCACTCGATGGTGTCGTACGCATCGGTCGAGTGGTCGGTGTCGGTGGGATTCAAGGGGCCGCGCAGTGGCCGCGTCATCAGGTAGTCGCCTTCGGATCCGTACTTGCCCCGCACGTCCTGGAACACGCGGATGTAGCCGTCGGCGACGAACACCTCGTCACCCTGCGGCAACGTCGCCAGCATCGACGCCGACTGGTTGCGGGCGACCCGACCCGACGCGTTGTACGGCGTGCGCGTCATGATGATCGGCGCACCCGTGGCTCCCCTGGGCACGACGATGACGGTGTGGAGCTTGACGCCATCGCGCATGGGGATCATGACTTCGCGCTTGTCGTAGTCGAAGCCGGCGGTCGGCCTGACGAACGTCGCGGGGATGTCGGGCAGCGAGACGGGCGTCTGGGCCGAGAGGTCCGGCGCTACGGCGAGCGCAACGATGACGAGCGAGGCCGCCGCCAGGCGGCCGAAGTCCGGACGTGTGAGCATTCGCCAAGTGTAACGGCTGCCGCCGCCGCGCGGCCGCGCACCGAACGCAGGGCGCCCCTGATTCCCTGCGGATTGACATGCGCTCTGTGCGATGTGCATATTGCATGCATGGGCACAAAGACGATATCCCTCAAGGATGCGGCCTACGAGCGGCTGAAGGCCGCGCGCCGCTATGCCGACGAGTCGTTCAGTGAGGTCGTCCTCCGGGCGACCTGGCCCGAGGACACGATCACGGCGCGCGGGTTGCTCGATCTGCTCGGCGCGCGCCGCAGCCACCTGTCGCCCGACGAGCTCGACCGTGTCGAGGCGCTCAGGCAGCGCACGTCTGAGCCGGAGGACAAGTGGGCCGGCCGCTGATCCTCGAGACCACCTTCCTCATCGACCTCGAGCGCGAGCACCAGCGAGGCGTGCCGGGTCGCGCGGTCGCCTTCCTCGAAGCGAACGACGAGGCGCGCCTCTACCTTCCCTTCATCGTCGCCGGAGAACTGGCCGCAGGCGTGTCGATGCGCGATCGCGCCCGCTGGGCCGCCTTCATCGCGCCGTTCTACGTCCTCGCGTCGACCGCAGACGTCAGCTGGCACTACGGGCGCGCCTACCGCCACCTGCAGGAGGATGGGCGCCTCATCGGCGCGAACGACCTCTGGATTGCAGCGACGGCCCTCGCCTACGCGATGCCCGTGGTGACCCGGAACACCGAGCACTTCAGGCGTGTGCCGGGGCTCGACGTCGAGTCGTACTGAACCACGGCGCGGCCGCGCCATGTCGTCATGGTCGGTCGGACGATGGGCGGACCCCTGTTGCCCCGGCGTAGAATCTCGGACTCAAGGAGTCCTCATGCCCAGACGGTGCACCTTCTTCGTTGGCGTCCTGCTGCTTGCAGCCCTGGTCATTCCCTCCGCGGCGCAGTCACAGCGTCCGGCATCGATCCCGTCGATCGAGGAGCGGACCGCCGGGATGAAGAAGATCGACGGCTACTTCCCGCTGTACTGGGACGAGCGCGCGGGGGCGCTGTTCATCGAGGTGTCGCGATTCGACGGAGACTTCCTGTTCGCGACCGGCCTGTCGGCGGGGCTCGGCTCCAACGACATCGGGCTCGACCGCGGCCAGAGCGGCGGTGGGCGCGTCGTGCGGTTCGAGCGCATGGGGCCGCGCCTCATGCTCGTGCAACCGAACCAGTCGTTCAGGTCGAGCAGCCGCAATCCCCTCGAGCGGAAGTCGGTCGAGGAGTCGTTCGCGAAGTCGATCCTGTGGGGCTTCGCGATTGCCGCCGAGTCGGAGAGCGGCGCGCGCGTGCTGGTCGATGCGACAGACTTCCTGCTGCGAGACGTGCACGGCGCCGGAGGGGCGCTGCGCCCGGGCTCCTATCGCGTCGATCGCACGCGCAGCGCCTTCTACCTGCCCAACACCAGGAACTTCCCGAAGAACACCGAGATCGACATGACGCTCACGTTCGTCGCCGAACCCGGCGGCGGCCGTGGCGGCGGCAGTGGCCCGACGCAGGGCCCAGCACCCATAGGTTCCCTCGCCGCAGCCGCAGGCGGAGGCGGGGGCTTCGGCGGAGGACTGTTCTCGGGCACCGTCGCCAGCGTGACGCCCTCGGCTGACGCGGTCACGCTCCGCGAGCACGTCTCGCTCGTCGAGCTGCCCGACGCCAACTACACGCCGCGCATCGACGATCCCCGAGCTGGCTACGGCGGGCCGAACGTCGTCGACTTCAGCGCGCCGGTGACCGAGCCGTTGGTGCTGCGCTACATCAGGCGTCATCGCCTCCAGAAGAAGAACCCGTCGGCGCCGACGAGCGATCCGGTCGCGCCCATCCAGTACTGGGTCGACTCGGGCGCGCCCGAGGACGTGAAGACGGCGTTGCTGGTGGGCGCGCGGTGGTGGAACACCGCCTTCGAGGCGGCCGGTTTCACGAACGCGTTCAAGGTGGATGTGCTGCCGGAGGGTGCCGACCCGATGGACATCCGCTACAACATGATCAACTGGGTGCACCGATCGACGCGGGGATGGAGTTCGGGCGCGACCATCGCCGATCCGCGCACGGGCGAGATCATCAAGGCGACGGTGACGCTCGGCTCGCTGCGCGATCGGCAGGACTACATGATCTTCGAAGGCCTGCTCTCGCCCTACGAGACGGGCAGCGAGCGGCCGTCGATCCTCTACGAAACGGCGCTGGCGCGCATCCGCCAACTCTCGGCGCACGAGGTCGGCCACACGCTCGGGCTCGGGCACAACTACTACGACAGCAGCAAGGGCTGGATCTCGGTGATGGACTATCCGCAGCCCCTCGTCGAGCTCAAGGCCGACGGGACGATCGATCTGTCGAAGGCCTACGCCAACCACATCGGCGAGTGGGACAAGGTGGCGATCAACTACGGCTACCGCGAGTTCTCACCTGGCGTGGATGCACCTGCGGAACTACGCAAGATCATCGACACGGCATGGGCGGGTGACCTCCGCTACCTCACGAACCAGGACACCGACGCGCATCCACGGGCCGACCAGTGGTCGAACGGGGCGAACCAGGCCGACGAGTTGCAGCGACTGCTCACGATGCGTCGCGCTGCGCTGAACCGGCTCGGCGAGAAGACGATCCGCACGGGTGCGCCGATGGCGACGATCGAGGAGCCGCTGGTGCCGATCTTCATGTTCCACCGATACGCGGTCGAGGCGGCCTCGTCGATGGTGGCGGGCCAGGACTACATCTACGGGATGCGTGGCGACGGGCGGACGGCGACGAAGTGGGAGTCGGCGGCGAACCAGCAGAAGGCACTCGACGCGCTGATGGCGTCGCTGAAGCCATCCGAGCTCACGCTGTCGAAGGCCCTGCTCGACTCGATTCCGCCGCGTCCGCCCGGCTTCGGCATGCACCGCGAGCTGTTTGCCCGGACGACAGGCGAGACGTTCGATCCACTGGCGCCGGCGACGATCGCATCCGACGTGACGATCGGCTTCCTCCTGCAGCCGGATCGGGCATCGCGGATGGTGGCGCAGCACGCGGTCGATCCGGGCCTCCCCGGCCTCGAGGCGGTCATCGACCGGCTGACGACGACGGTGTTCGACGCGGCGACGGCGACGGCCTATGAGGCCGAGGTGCGTCGTGCGCAGGAGCGTGTGCTCGTCGACAGGATGACGTGGCTGGCGACGGCTGCGGCGAACGGCCAGGTGCGGGCGATCGCGTCGTGGAAGCTGCAGACCCTGGCGTCGCGCCTCAAGGCGCCGGGCACGGCGTCTGATGCCGACCAGGCCAGCCACGCGCTGCTCGCGGCCGACATCGTGCGATTCCTCGAGCGTCCTGGAGAGACGGCGAAGATGCTTCCTGCGGCGCCTGCGCCTCCAGGTGCCCCGATTGGCGACCATGGCCAATCGTGGCTGTCGGTGCCGCCCTACCGGTGATCGGCGTGGTCGGTGTGTCGCCCGGATGGGGCGTGGTCGGATTCACCGACCAGGTGTAGGGGCCGCACCCCTGTGCGGCCCGTGCACGATGTCGCTGGTGGGTCTTGCGGTGTCGCGCTGACGGTGCGCCCCGGTGCTGGGCTCGCGCCGCCGGGCATTTGCTCTCGCGGTCGGGACCTGCATTCCCGCGGACGCTGTACGAACACGCCCGCGTGCCGCAAACGCCCGACGTCGTGTCGCCCGGAGGGGGCTGGTGACGTTCGTCGGTGGCCGTGTCGCTCCGGATGTTCCGCCCGGTGATCGCGTTCGTCTTGGGCGTCCGCGTCGCGGTCGGGACGCCGCTGCATCGTGACGGCGCTGTACGATCACGCCCGCGACCCGCGACCGCCCATCGACGAACGCGGCTGAGGGCGGGGGTGGCGCGACGGACCTGACTGATTTCGCACCACGAACTGCCGCCGCTGTCCGGGCCGTTGGGCCTGCCTCGTGACCGTAACGGCGACAGGTCACCCAATCACAAAGGCGACGGGTGTTCTGGCGACATGTCGATGTCGTGGGCCCGGATCATCCACGACACCTGCCATTCGCCATCGGGGCTTTCGTCGTTCTCCACGACCAACCCATCGGCGCGAGCGCGCATGCTCTCGACCACCTTCGCCTCGTCGGCCTTGGACTCGCACGTGTAGACGCCGACGATCGAGGTGTCGATGTACCCGTGTTCGTTCTGATCTTCGCGGATGAGGATGTAGACAGTCATGGTTGCCTCCCCGTCGCCACGAAGGCTCGCGCCGCCAGCGCACGGTGCTTGTCAGACGTTTGAAGTTCCCTGACGTATCATCACGGGCGTGACGGTCGTTGACGCTCGTCGTGCCGTGCCGGCGTTCTACTACGCGAGCATCGATGAGTTCCTCGCGACCCCGCATGCTACCGTCGTCGGACGCCTAACGTCGAGACACGTTCACGCGAACGTCGACACCACGCAGGTGGCGGCTTGGACTGAGGAACTGCAGATCCTCAAACGATCCCTCGCTGGCTTCGCCGGCACCCTCTTTCTTGAGTTCGAGGTGCCACGGCTGGGAAGTCGGATCGACGCGGTTCTTGTCATCGGCCCGGCGGTGTTTCCGATCGAGTTCAAGTGCGGCGAGCAGCAATTCTCGGTCGCAGCACACAACCAGGCCTGGGACTACGCCCTGGACCTCAAGAACTTCCACCAGGCGAGTCATCCCGTTCCGGTCTTGCCCATCCTCGTGGCTACTGCCGCCGGGCGTTCCGACGAGTCGTGGCTTCCCACGCACCGCGATGGGAGCCGTCCGCCCAGGCACTGCGCGCCAATGGACATCGCTCGTGTTGTCGAGGAGGGACTCGCCCTTTCGTCGGGGGACGACATCGACGGAGCAAACTGGGGGCGCGCCCCCTATCAGCCAACCCCGACGATCGTGGAAGCTGCGCGAGCGCTGTATTCCCGCCACACCGTCGATGCCATCACCCGAAACGATGCCGGCGCTCGCAATCTACAGGTCACATCCAAGGCCGTCGAAGAGATTGTCGACCGAGCCCGGCGCATGAATGAGAAGTCAATCGTGTTCGTCACTGGCGTACCAGGGGCAGGGAAGACCCTCGTGGGGCTCGATGTCGCAACTCGTCGCCGTGACTACGGAGACGGCCGAGCTGTGTTTCTGTCCGGGAACGGGCCACTCGTGGCGGTGCTCCGAGAGGCGCTGGTACGCGACGAGCTTAGCCGGCTCGGTCCGACGGCGCGAAAGGGCGCCGTCCGCCAGCAGGTGAAACCGTTCATCCAGAACATTCACCACTTCCGCGACGAGGGAGTTCGTACCAGCAGCGCACCTGACGACCACGTGGTCATCTTCGACGAGGCCCAGCGTGCATGGGACAGGGAGCAGACCGCCAGCTTCATGAAACGTCGCAAGGGCATTCCTGACTTCGCCTACTCGGAGCCTGCGTTCTTGATCTCGTACCTCGACCGGCACGCAGGGTGGGCTGCTATCGTGTGTCTCGTCGGGGGCGGGCAGGAGATCCACACCGGCGAGGCTGGCATATCGGAGTGGTTGAACGCGCTTGCCGACGGGTTTCCCCACTGGCGGACCTACGTGTCACCCAACCTTGTGGATTCGGAGTACGCCGCTGGCGAGTCGCTGCGCGGCATGCGGACCCGTGTCAATGTGAACGACGACGATCGCCTGCACCTCTCGACGTCGATGCGATCGTTTCGATCTGCACGCGTCTCGGCGTTCGTCAAGGCGCTGCTGGATTGCGATGTCGACCGGGCCCGTCAGCTTGTTGCTGACATGTCGAGGACCTATCCGATCGTGGTCACCAGGGACCTTGGCACGGCTCGAGCATGGTTGCGCACCCAGGCTCGGGGGTCCGAGCGCATTGGGCTCGTCGCTTCTTCCCAGGCCTTCAGGCTGAAGCCACACGCGATCGACCTCAGGGTCAGTGTCGATCCCGTGCATTGGTTCCTGGCAGACCGCCAAGACACGCGCTCAAGCGACTATCTGGAGGATGCAGCAACAGAGTTCCAAGTCCAAGGACTCGAGGTCGACTGGGCATGCATTGCATGGGACGCGGATCTTCGATTCCGACATGGCGGCTGGCGTCATCATGCCTTCCGCGGAGCGAAGTGGGAAGCGATCAAGAAGGACTCACGCAGGCGTTACCAGTTGAACGCCTACCGCGTTCTTCTCACGAGGGCACGGCAAGGGATGGCGATCTTCATTCCGCCCGGCGATGCTTCAGATCCCACAAGGGATCCATCGTTCTACGACGAGACCTACGACTACCTCGTGGGACTGGGAGTGCCTTCCGCCTGAATCCCTTGCCTTCGCCTCCCCGACGATGCCATCGTCGTCGTCGGCCTTCATAGTCCCCAGCAACGTGCGTTGCCGTGAGGAAACGCGCGTTGACCGCCACGAGGCCGTGATTCGGCGCGATCGTCGGATTTCACGTGCAATTCGCGCGAGTGCTGTCTGGCGCAACGCCTGCACAGCCAAGCGCATGATGCCTGCCATGCCACGAGTCGATCTTGGACGCCCGGCCACCTACGACGATCTGCTCGCGGTGTCAGACATCCTCGTCGCGGAGATCATTGACGGGGAACTGTGGACGTCGCCCAGGCCCGCGCCGCGCCATGCCGAGGCGAGTTCGTCGGTCCCTGGCCTTGCTGAAGCCGGCATTCGACTTCGGGCGACCATCGGCAGACGGCTGGCACATCCTTGCCGAACCCGAACTTCACCTCGAGCACCACGTCGTCGTGCCAGACCTCGCGGGGTGGCGGCGGAGACGGATGCCCGAACTTCCAACTACCGCCTTCTTCGAGTTCGCGCCCGACTGGGTCTGCGAAGTGTTGTCGCCATCCACGGAGATGCTCGACCGCGGCAGGAAACTGCACGTCTATGCCCAGCACCGCGTACCGTATGCATGGCTCGTCGATCCCATGGAGCGAACGCTCGAAGCACTGCGTCTCGACGATGACAGGTGGGTCAGGCTCGCGCTGCACGCTGGCAGTGTCGTCGTTCGGGTCGAACCGTTCGACGAGTTGCCGATCGACCTGGCGTTGCTGTGGGGAGACAAGGGCCCTCGCGGGTAGGGGCTCGCGTGCGAGGCACGCCGACGCGACGTTGGCCACAACAGCGTGCTTCCCGTGTTCCCCGCAGCGTCACGCGCCCGGGCCGCACAGGGGTGCGGCCCCTACACCTGGCCGTTGAACCTGATCACGCCCCGTCCTGGCGATACGACGTCGGGCGTTTGCGGCACGCGGGCGTGGGTGTACAGCGTCCGCACGAGTGCAGGTCCCGACCGCGAGAGCAAATGCCCGGCGGCGCGAGCCCTGCACGGGGGCGCACCGACAGCGCGACACCGCCACCGACGCATGTCACCAGCCCCATCCGGGCGACACGACGTCGGGCGTTTGCGGCACGCGGGCGTGGTTGTACAGCGTCCGCACGAGTGCAGGTCCCGACCGCGAGAGCAAATGCCCGGCGGCGCGAGCCCTGCACGGGGGCGCACCGACAGCGCGACACCGCCACCGACGCATGTCACCAGCCCCATCCGGGCGACACGACGTCGGGCGTTTGCGGCACGCGGGCGTGGGTGTACACCGTCCGCATGAATGCAGGTCCCGACCGCGAGAGCAAATGCCCGGCGGCGCGAGCCCTGCACGGGGGCGCACCGACAGCGCGACACCCCGTTACCCTGCCACGTCACGTGCCCGGGCCGCACAGGGGTGCGGCCCCTACACCTGGCCCTGAACCGGATCACGCCCCGTCCGGGCGACACGGCGTCGCCGGATCTACAATCCCGCATGGTCCGACGCCTCGCAATCATCCTCCTCACACTGGCACCGTTCTCTTCCGTCGCACTCAGCGCCCAGACCCGCAACGACTACGAGCGTGCCCTCGCGTTGCGCGAGACGTTGCCCGGCAAGGCACTGAACGTTCCCGGCCCCGCGACGTGGGTGGGCGAGACGCATCGCTTCGTCTACCGGAAGTCGGTCAAGGACGGACACGAATTCGTGATGGTGGACGCCGACACCACGCAGAAGCGACCGGCGTTCGACCATGCCGCGTTGGCCGAGGCACTCAGGCAGGCCGGCGTCGCCGACGCGACGCCAACGAAGCTGCCGTTCGAGGACGTCAGGTTCGCCGACAACGAGAAAGCCATCACGTTCACCGCGCAGAACGCGCGCTGGTCGTGCACACTCGAGACGCCCTGCACGTGCACAAAGCGCGACTTCCCTGCGCCTCCTCCCGGCGCGCTGCGCGGCGTCAACGGTCCCGTGCGCGGTCCGCACGACCCGCCCCCGACCGAGCCCCGCAAGTCGCCAGACGGAAAGTGGGAAGCCGTCATCCTCAACCACAACATCGCCGTTCGGCCCGCAGCCGGTGGGAAGCCGGAGTTGCTCAGCACAGACGGAACGGAAGGCGACGCGTACGAACTTGCGTCGATCGCCTGGTCGCCAGACTCCTCGAAGCTCGCGGCCTACCGCGTCAGGGCCGGACATCGGCGCACGGTCCACTACGTCGAGTCGTCACCAGAGGATCAATTGCAGCCGAGACCATGGACGTTGCAGTACGCGAAACCCGGCGACGTGCTCGATCTCGAACAGCCGTTCATCTTCCACGTCGAATCGCGCAAGCAGATTGCGGTGGCGAACGACCTCTTTCCGAACCCCTACGAACTGACGCCGCTGGCATGGCGCAAGGACGGCCGTGCCGTCACGTTCGAGTACAACCAGCGCGGACACCAGGTCTACCGCGTCATCGAAGTCGACGCCGTCACAGGCAAGGCGCGCGCGGTCCTTTCGGAGGAGCCCAGGACGTTCTTCTACTACAGCAGCGCCAACGACACGCGCTCGTCGGGCAAGCGCTTTCGCCACGACCTCGACGATGGCCGCGAGGTGATCTGGATGTCGGAACGCGATGGCTGGAACCACCTCTACCTGCTCGACGGATCGACAGGCGCGGTGAAGACGCAGATCACGAAGGGCGCGTGGCCCGTGCGCAGCGTCCAGAAGATCGACGAGGCGCATCGGCAGGTCTGGTTCAGCGCCGGCGGAATGAATGCAGGCCACGACCCGTATTTCCTGCACTACTACCGGATCGATTTCGACGGCACGAACCTCGTCGCGCTCACGGCCGCCGATGCCGACCACCATGTCGCCTACTCGTCAGACCTTCAGCTGTTCGTCGATACGTTCTCGCGGGTCGACCTCCCAACCGTGTCGCAACTGCGCCGCACGTCAGACCGCGCGCTCGTCGCCGAAATCGAACACGCCGACATCGAGGAACTGCGGAAGACCGGCTGGAAGGCCCCGGAGTCGTTCACGGCAAAGGGCCGCGACGGCGCGACCGACATCTGGGGACTGATCTTCCGTCCCGCGACGTTCGATCCCTCGAGGCGCTACCCGGTGATCGAGAACATCTACGCGGGCCCGCACGGGTCTCACGTTCCCAAGAACTTCTCGGCCTACTCCGCGTCACAGGCCCAGGCCGACCTCGGCTTCATCGTCGTCCAGATCGACGGGATGGGGACGTCGAACCGATCGAAGGTCTTCCACGATGTCGCCTGGCAGAACCTGGGCGATGCGGGATTCCCGGATCGCATCCTGTGGCACAAGGCCGTTGCGGCGAAGTACCCGTGGTACGACATCTCGCGCGTTGGCATCTACGGCGGATCGGCCGGAGGGCAGAACTCGATGGGCGCGCTGCTGTTCCACCCGGAGTTCTACAAGGTCGCGGTGTCGTTCGCCGGGTGCCACGACAACCGCATGGACAAGATCTGGTGGAACGAGCAGTGGATGGGATGGCCACTCGGCCCGCAGTACAGCGCATCGTCGAACGTCGACAACGCCGCGCGCCTGCAGGGCAAGCTGCTCCTCGTGGTCGGCGAACTCGACACGAACGTGGATCCCGCCTCGACGATGCAGGTGGTCAACGCGCTGATCAAGGCCGGGAAGATGTTCGACCTGCTTGTGGTGCCCGGACAGAACCACGGCGCCGGCCGCGGGGGACCCACGGCCTCCTACGGCGACCGGAAGCGCTTCGATTTCTTCGTGCAGCACCTGCTGGGCCAGCCATCGCCTGACTGGAATGCGCCGTCACGGTGACGTGGAGGGGCTCGCGGATAAGCAGATCCGACCAATCCGTCGTAATCTTCACCGAACGCCTTCCAACTGACCTTTGAGGACCACGACATGGATATCACCCGACGCGAAGTTCTGCAGGGCGCGCTCGTCGCGAGCGCGTCGCTGGCCCTGACGCCTTCCTGGGTGCTCGGACAGTCGAGCACCATCATCACGAAGAAGATCCCCTCGTCTGGCGAGGCCATCCCCGTCGTCGGGATCGGCACCTCCCGGCGCTATGACAACCCCGACGCTGCGACGCGCACCGAACTGGAACAGGTGTTCCGCGAGTTCGCGAAGCTCGGCGGCAAGGTCATCGACTCCGCCCCGTCGTACGGGACCGCCGAGACGGTCGTCGGCGACATCATGGCCGCCACGGGCACGCGTCCAAAGCTGTTCCTTGCGACAAAGGTGAGCTCCACCGGCAAGGAAGCCGGCGTGGCACAGATCGAGGCGTCGTTCACGAAGATGAAGACCGACAAGATCGACCTCATCGCCGTCCACAACCTGCAGGATACGCCCACGCAGCTCGCCACGCTGCGCGAGCTGAAGCAGAAGGGCCGCATCCGCTACGTCGGCATCACGACGTCGAACGAGCGCCAGTACGCCGACTTCGAAGCGACCATGAAGGCCGAGACGCTCGACTTCGTGCAGTTCGACTACGCCATCGACAACCGCGAGGCCGAGGCGCGCCTCCTGCCGCTGGCCGCCGAGCGTGGGATGGCCGTCATGGTCAACCTGCCCTTCGGCCGCGGGCGCGTCTTCGAGGCCGTCCAGGGCAAGCCGCTGCCCGAGTGGGCCAAGGAATTCGACTGCGCGTCGTGGGCGCAGTTCTTCCTGAAGTACATCGTGTCGCACCCGGCGGTGACGTGCGTCATCCCCGGCACGGCACGCACCAAGTACGTGCCCGACAACTTCGGTGCGGCGATGGGACGTCTGCCAAATGCCGCCATGCGCACGAAGATGGAACAGGTCATCGCCGCCGTCTGATCATCAGACCCGCGCGCTCGGAGCGCAGGCCGCGTCTCGGTTACCACGGTCGTTCCGGCGCAGTGGCAGTTTCGCCGAGGCTCGGCCGGCAGCACGACGATCACGACGGCGATCGCGCGGTTCCGCACGGTCGCCGTCCCACCCACGATTCACGAGGTCCGCATGGCTGCCCCTACCACGACACCGTCCACCGAGTCGCCGCTGTATCGCCTCCTGCGGATGGTGCTGCCCGTCGAGCCAGACGAAGTTCGCACGCTCGGCTGGTCGTGGCTGTATCTGTTCTCGGTGTTCTTCGCGTACTACGTGATCAGGCCCGTGCGCGACGAGGCCGGTGTCGCGGGTGGCGTCAGCAACCTCCCGTGGCTCTTCACGGGCACCCTCATCGGGATGATGATCGTGAACCCGCCATTCGCCGCGCTCGTGGCGAAGCTCCCGCGGTCGCGCTTCATCGGCATCACGTACCGCTTCTTCGCGCTGAACCTGCTCGTCTTCCTGGTCCTCTTCAAGACGACGACCGGCGACGCAAACGTGTGGGTCGGGCGGATCTTCTTCATCTGGACCTCGGTCTTCAACCTCTTCGTTGTCTCGGTGTTCTGGGCGTTCATGGTGGACGTGTTCTCGAGCGACCAGGCGAAGCGGCTCTTCGGGTTCATCGCGGCGGCCGCAACCGTGGGCGGCATCCTGGGATCCGGGCTCACGGCATCGACTGTCGAGACATACGGCGTCCCCGTGTTGCTGCTGGCCGCGGCGCTGCTCCTCGAGTTCGCCGTGTTCTGCGCCAAGCGGCTCGGTGCCGTCTCGTCGGCCATGCACACGGCGGCCAAGATTGAAGCCGAGACCATCATCGGCGGCGGCGTCTTCGCAGGCCTTACCAACGCGCTGCGGTCGCCGTACCTGCTCGGCATCTGCGGCTACATGCTGCTCTACACGATCCTCTCGACGTTCCTCTACTTCCAGCAGGCCAGCATCGTCGACAGCACGTTCGCCAACCGCGCGGCGCGCACCGCCTTCTTTGCGAAGATCGACCTGCTGGTCAACGTCCTGACCATCGGGGCGCAGATCTTCCTGACGGGGCGCGTGATGAAGCGTCTCGGCGTCGCGCTCACGCTCACAATCGTGCCCGCGATCACGGTCATCGGCTTCGTGCTGCTCGGCAGCTGGCCCATCGTCGCCATCGCGGTCGGGTTCATCGTCCTGCGTAGGGCAGGCAACTTCGCATTCGCGCGTCCGACGCGCGAGGTGCTGTTCACCGCCGTGCCGCGTGAGGACAAGTACAAGACCAAGAACTTCATCGACACGGTGGTGTACCGTTTCGGCGACCAGGTTGGGGCGTGGTCGTCTGGACTGCTCACGATGATGGGACTCGGCGTCGCCGGCATCGCGTGGGTGGCCGTGCCGATCTCGGTGGTATGGGTGATCAACGGCTGGTGGCTCGGCAAGCGCCAGGAGGCCACGGCCGCGGCGCCGGCACCGGTCGCGGTCGCAGGCGCGCAGTAGTCGTGGGGGCGGGCGTGCACTCCCGCGACATCCGATACTCTAGACGTAGGACGATGAACATCCGGACGGGTCGTCGAGCGGCGTGGTCGAGGAGTGCGCGCAGCGGGTGCGCGGTGTCGGTCATGGCCGCGTTGTGCCTGTTGACGATGGCGTGCGGCCGGTCGAACGAGGCGACGCCATCCCCAGCCGTCGCGCCTGCATCGCGCCCGTCCATCCTCCTCGTGACGCTGGACACGACCCGGGCCGACGCCATGGGTCCGGAGGCCGCTGGCGTCGAGACGCCGGCCTTCAACGCCCTTGTGGCGCGCGGCCGCTGGTTCCGGCAGGCGTACGCGACCGTCCCGGAGACGCTCCCCGCGCACGCGTCGATCCTGACGGGACTCTATCCGGCAGGCCACGGCGTCCACGAGAACGCGCGCACGCTGCCGCCGCATCCGACGATCGCCGAGCGGCTGAAGCAGGCGGGCTACGGCACGTCGGCCTACGTGTCGGCGTTCGTGCTCGCGCGGCGCTTCGGCCTCGCGCGCGGTTTCGACCAGTACGACGATGCACTGGCGCAGGGCGCGGTCGAGCGAAGTGCGAAGGAGACCACCGATCGCGCGCTGGCGTCGTGGCAGCAGACGTCTGCGCAGCCCGTGTTCACGTGGGTGCACTACTTCGATCCGCACGCGCCCTACACGCCGCCGGAGCCGTTCCGCACGCGGTTCGCAGCATCTCCCTACCACGGCGAGGTCGCGGCGATGGACGAACAGCTCGGCCGCCTCGTGCAGGCATTCGAGCGGAGCACGCCCGGCCCGCACGCCATCATCGTCGTCGCCGATCACGGCGAGGGCCTCGGCGACCACGGCGAAGCGCTGCACGGGAATCTCGTCTACCAGTCAACCATGCACGTGCCGCTGCTCCTGGTCGGGCCCGACGTGGCGCCAGGCGCAGAGGATGCGCCGGTGAGCATCCGGCGCGTCTTCCACACGCTGCTCGACCTGGCCGGCCTCGGGCGCGAGCAGAGCCTGCGCGGCACCGGCAATGCCGACGTCGTGCTCGGCGAGGCGATGAAGCCCTTCCTCGAGTACGGTTGGCAGCCGCAAATCATGGCCGTCGAGGGACGCCGGAAAGCGATCTTCGCAGGGCGCACCGAGTTGTACGACGTGATCGCCGATCCGCGCGAGGCGACTGACCTCGGCCAGGTCGTCCGACATCCCGGGATCGCTGCGAAAGGCGCTCGACGACTATCCCGTGCCGTCGCCGAAAGACGCGGCGGCGCCGCAGGAACTCAGCGAAGAGGCGCGGCGGAACCTCGCGAGCCTCGGCTACGTGAGCGCGGGTGCGTCACCGGTCGTGCGCCGTGACGCGCCGCGACCTGTCGACATGGTGTCGCTGTTCGAGGTGCTCGACCGCGCGTCGGGCATGTTCGTGCGCGGCGAGTATGCGCAGGTGATTCCTTTGCTCGAACGGATCCTCGCGACCGATCCCTACAACCTCGATGCGACGCTGCGGCTTGCGACGGCGCACTCGGCGCTTGGACGGGATGCTAGGGCGGTGGCGCTGTTCACGAAGGCTGCACAGATTGCGCCGGATTCACCGGATGTGCGCGTGTATCTCGCCCTGCACTACGCGCGTGGCGCAGAGTGGCAGCGTGCCGTCCCGATGCTCGAGCGCATCCTCGTCGAGATGCCAGACCGCGTGCCGGCTATCGAGGCACTGGCGAGCATCCGCGAGCGCCAGGGCAACCTGCCCGAGGCCATCGCCCTCCGACAGAAGGTCAACGCGCTGCGGCCCGCGACGGCGGCAGAGTCCATCCATCTTGGCGACCTGGCGATGCAGGCCGGCCAGACAGTGGTCGCGATCGAGGCCTTCGAGCGCGGACGCGCGCAGCAAGGCAGCGCCTTCGGCCGCGACCTCGAACTCGGCGTGCTGTACCTCTCTGCGCGCCAGTTCGACCAGGCGCGGACAGCGCTCGACCGGGTGAAGCCGACGCACCCCGAGTACCCGATGGCCCTGTTCAAGCGGGCCCAGGTGAGCGTGCTGCTGAACGAGCCTGACCGTGCTGCCCGCATCGAACGCGCAAGGCGCGGCGCGAACCCGACGACACGCGAGTTGATCGCCCGGGAACGCCTGTTCATGTAGGGGCCGCGCCCCTGCACGGGCCCTGGCAGGGCCAGGTGTAGGGGCCGCACCCCTGCCTGCCCTGAGCCTGCGAAGGTGCGGCCCGGATACCGATTTCCTGGAGTTGCCAACACCACACGGCCTGCGCCGCAGGCGGCCTCGCACTGCGCGGCGTCGCGCCGGTGGGCATCCGTTCCCGCGACCAGGGCTCCGCAGGCGGGAATCCGCATCTGCACGGGACTGTCCGTACGCCGCACCAGTGCGCGGCGTGAGCTGCCGTTCCGATGCGGATTCCGGATGCATGCGTCGCCTGCTGCGCATGGTCGCGTCCACGGACGCCCACCGGCGTGGTGACGCCGCCCGCCTCCCTCGCGATGTGTCAGTCGCATGGCGTCCGGGCCGCACAGGGGTGCGGCCCCTACACCTGGCAGGTGAGAACACGTCGACGCCCCGCCCGACCGACGGACACCGTCAGCGCGACACCGTTGGCAACGATCATCACGCCCCGAACGGCGACACGACGTCGGGCGCGTGCGGAACGCGGGCGTGATCGCGTCGGGCCGCACCCCAGTGCGGCCCGACACAGCAATGCAGGCCCCGCCCGCAGGAGCACATGCCCACGGCGTTCGCCCCACCGGGGCGCACCGACAGCGTGACGTGCCATCGGCATTCCAGCCCCGTCGCGGGCGACACGACGTCGGGCGTTTGCGGAACGCGGGCGTGGGTGTACACCGTCCGCGTGAATGCAGGTCCCGACCGCGGGAGCAAATGCCCGGCGGCGCGAGCCCCTGCATCGGGGCCTACCGACGACGCGACACCCGAGACCCAACATCGAACACCGAACACAACACCCAACACCGAACACAACACCCAACACCGAACACCTCTAACCCTGACCGCTCCAGTCGCGTGATCGCAGTTCCTGCACTACGGCAGACGGGCCAACGCAACGCACTCTGCCACCCCCATCGTACGGATCGTCAGAACGCGGCCAGTTACGGTGATTCGAGTCGTTGGCACCGCGTCCGCATCGTCGCGGGCGACGATGCTAGACTGGCCGTGCCCGTGTCAGCGAGGAAGGAGCGTCAACCCGTGTCGAACGCGACCGTGTCGCCGGTGGTGTGGACAGCGACCCTCGACGATCTGCGGAAGGTCGAGGGCAAGGCCGAACTCGTGGACGGGAGGCTCGTGCGCATGAGCCCCGCGGGCGGCATCCACAGCGACGTTGTCCGCGAGATCCTGGTCCGGCTGCACGCCGGGGTGCAACGGCAGGACGGCGGTCGGGCCTACGGCGACAACGCCGGGTTCGTCGTCGACCTGCCGAACCGTCGGTTGTTCGCACCCGATGTGGCGTTCTACGTCGGGCCACCCTCCGATGAAGGGTTCCTCGTCGGCCCGCCGACCCTGGCCGTCGAAGTTCGTAGCCCTGATGACTTCGGGCCTGACGCCGAGGACCGGCTCGCCCGCAAGCGCAGCGACTATTTTGCTGCTGGAACGCTGGTCGTCTGGGACGTGGACCCACTGCGGGATCGCGTCGCGCGAGTGTATCGAGCCGACGCCCCGGAGACGGCACACGTCTTCGGCGAGGACGATCTCGCCGACGCAGAGCCCGCGGTGCCGGGGTGGCGAGTGCGGGTCGCCGACATCTTGCCGCCCCTGTAACAGCCGACTGCATGACGCCGCTGATTCGCGCGGTTGCCGGTACACACAAAGGGCCCGGCGGCGTGAAGCCTCCGGGCCCTGTCGTCGTGTCTTGACCTGACGGTCGAGTTGCGCACGGGCCGCACAGGGTGCGGCCCCTACACCTTTCCGATCCGTGCGTTCGCCTAGAACTGCAACCTGGCCGCCAACTGGAAGAGACGGGGACGGTAGAAGCTCTGTGGCTTCATGAAGGTCGAACTGTGCACGGCCGGATTGATGTTGTACGGCGTCTGCTTGTCGAAGACGTTGTACAGGTCGGCAATGACCTGGAGGTTGAGGCGCTGCATCAGCCTGAAGTTCTGCGTGTAGTTGAGATCCAGCTGGTAGTGCGCGTCTGTGCGTCGTGACCCCGCCTTCTCGGCGAAGCGGTTCGTGTCTGACGTGCTCGTCGTCAGCGCGATGTAGGGCTCGTAGCTCTGGATTTCCCATGGCTGGCCCGATTGTGCGATTCCGAAGGCACCAGCCGTCGCGTTCCACGGCAACTGGTAGAAGCCATAGAGCTTGAACATGTGCGGGCGATCGCCGCGCAGCGTGCCGTCCTTGAAGTTCCACAACTGGCGGCCTGCGCCGTCGGCGATGTTCGACGACCCGATGAAGATGTTGGCATCATTGCCACCGCCGGTCGAGGAGTTGTCCTGGTCGAAGTTGCCGTAGTACTTGCTCCACGTGTACGCCCCGCGGACGAACGCCCGCTTCGCACGCCACTCCGACTCGACGCTCACCTCGTAGTACTTCGTGTACGCGCCATCGAGTTCGGCGATCACGTAGGTCGATCCGCTGCCGATCTGCGCGAGCTTCGCTGTCAGGTCGGGGATGTAGAGCTCGCGGGGGATTCCGGCCGGCGGCTCGAACACGACGCGCGCGTTGTTGTTCGTGTCTTCCCAGAAGTGGCTGCCCTCGCGATAACGCGCGTACAGCCGGCCCGACCAGTTCGGGTTGATCTGGCGCGCGGTGCCGACCATGAACTCATCGATCGTGCGCGGCGTCATGTCTTCGACGAACAGCTTGCCACCCAGCGACTGGTTCTGGCGTGAGCCGTAAAGCACACCGTTCTGGTCGAAGAACGCGTCGATGCTGGCTCCGCTGAGGTTGCGTGCCCAGGATGCAGCACGTGGCAGCGAGCTGGCCGCCGGGACGTACCGTGCGTAACTGGCGTAGATCGTATCCTTGCCGTTGTACGCCCACGTAGCGCCTAACCGCGGCTGGAGCGTCTTGCTGAAGGGTACCTGGTACATCTCGTACCGATTGCCTGGTGCGACCACGAAGCCCGACACGGCTGACTCGTCTTCCTTCAGCCCCTGGCCGTAGAGCTTGTCGTAACTCATCAGCAGGCCCGCGTTGAACGTGAAGTCGTTCCAGCGGATCGTGTCGTTGAACTCGATGCTCTGCGAGCGGTAGCTCGACTCGATGGGCGGGATGTTGCCGATGCCCTGTTGGTAGAACGTCGCCAGGTAGTAGGCCGGAAGCCCCGGAAGACCGGTCGCGGGCAGGCGTCCGCCAGGCACGCTGATCGCACCCCACCCGTTCGACGTGCGGATCAGTTCCTCGGAATCTTCGTAGAGCTGATAGCCGACGTGCAGATCATGCGCGACGGTCGTGCCGACTGTGAGGTTGTAGGAAATCTGGCCGGCGTTGCGGTAGAAGTCCTGGTCGTTGAACTCGAGGCCGTAGCCGACGGTGCCGCCGCCCGTGGGCGTCCCGTTCAGCACGTACCCGTAGCGATCGATGAGGGGCTGGACGAACGTGTTGAAGGCCGTCTGGCCTGCCACCGGCGTCGGCACGGAGAACCGTCCGATCTTGTCGAGGTTGGCGACGTCGAGGCGCGTCCCGACCGCCGTGCTCGGTTCGACGTCAGCCTCGAAGTCGGGACGCCCCGTCGTCGGGTTGGCGAAGTACGTGTACTTGAAGCTCACGAAGCTCTTGGGATTGATGACCCACGAGCCGTCGGCCGTGAGGATCTTCTGCCACGCTTCTGCACCGGTGCCAGCAGTAGGCGCCGTTGTCTGACCGAACGTGTCGCCCTTGTCGAGCCGGTGCGAGTAGCGATAGCTGAAGTTGAACAGCGTGGAGTTGGTGGGCGATGACGTCAGCTTGCCGAACCCCTCGTTGCGCGTGCTCTCGTAGCCGGGCAGATCGCCGTACAGGTTCGAGGCGTTCTCGCGCGTGGTTTCGGGCCGGTAGTACGACGCGTAGAAGAACAACCGGTTCGGGATGACCGGGCCGCCGCCGTTGACTGTGTACCACTTGCGATTCTGGTCGTACCGCGAGGTCGCACCCTCGGTCTGCTCGGCCACCATGCTGCTGTCCTGCAGTTGGAAACTGAGCTGCCCGGCAAACTTGTTGGTGCCCGACTTGCTCACCGAGTCGATCGAGAACCCTCCGGCCCGCTCGAAGTCCACGGCGCGGGCGCCGCCCTTGAGGGTCGTGACCTGCGCGATGTCGTGAGACGAGGGTTCTGCAGACAAGGTGCCGAACAATGGCAACGTGACGTTCACGCCGTCGAAGCTGTAGGCGTTGTCCTGTCCGCTGCCGCCCGCGCTGGGGCCGCGAACGCCGTCCTGCGTGTACTGCACGCCGGGGATCAGCTTGACGAGGTCGCGATACTGCTGCCCGACGGGCAGCGACTGGATCTGCTCGTTCGACACCGAGCTCTTGATCGCGGCCGAGTCGCGCTCGACCACCGAGGTCGACGCGGTCACCTCGACCGTCTCGCTGATGCCGCCGACGCTCAGCGTGACGTCGACCTTGGTATCCTGCCCGAGTTGCACGTCCACCGTCCTGGTGACCGTGCCCATGCCCTCGAGCGTGAAGGTGAGCGTGTACGCTCCCGGGGGTAGCGCCGGAAGCCGATACTCACCGACGCTGCCAGTGACCGTGACGCGGGCCGCGGGGAGCACGGCCGCCGTCGCTTCGACGGTGACGCCGGGGAGTACCGATCCGTCGGTCGCGGTGACCTTGCCGTTCACGGCACCGGTCTGCTGGGCGAGGGCAGTGAGGGGAATCAGCGCGATGAGCGCAAAGGAGAAGAACGCTAGCGTACGTCGTACTGCGGCAGGGACCATTCGGACCACCTCCAACCTCGACTTCAAGAACTCAAGACGTTCGAAAACTGGCAGGGATTTTATACCCGTTCGGCCCGACGCGGGGCCGGTTTGTCACGGGTTTTCGTGCATCGGGCGACCTCGCCGACTCGGGCACCGGCAACGCCTGACGACCCGGGCCGCGCGGAGGCGCGGCCCCTACGCCCGGCCGGCGAACTCGCGGGTTTCGGTGTGGACCTTTACGCGCTCGCCTTCCTTGATGAACAGCGGTACGCGCAACTCCATCCCGGTCTCGAGGATGGCGAGCTTCGTGACGCTGCCGCTCGCCGTGTCGCCGCGGGTGCCCATCTCGGTCTGCTTCACGGTCATCTCGACGATGGGCGGGAACTGGAGCCCGATGGGGCTGCCGTTGAACTTGTGGACGGCCACCAGGATGTTGTCAGACAGCAGGAACCGGTCGTCGCCGAGCATGTCGCCCGAGAGGGTCAGCGTCTCGTAGGTGTCCTGGTCCATGAAGTGGTAGCCGTCGCCGTCGGCGTACTGGAACGACGCGTCCACCTTGACCAGGTCGGGTTCCTTGAACTTCTCGCCTGCCTTGAAGGTCTTGTCGAAGACCGCGCGCGTCAGCAGGTTGCGCATCTTGATGCGCACCAGCGTCTGCCCGCCCCGTGCCGTCGGCTTCGAGATCTCGACGTCGAGGCAGTGGAACGGGGCATCTTCGTACTCGAAGAACATCTTGCGCTTGACGGCGATCGCTTCAATCAGGGCTGCCATGACCGGCCATGGTAATACGGGCGAGGTGCGCGGGCGCCAGAATCGTCGGCCGCGCCCTCCCGACCTGCTCCCGGCCTCAGAACGGCCAGGTGAGCCCGAGGATGGGGAACAGTCCCTGCTGCTCGCCGACGTCCGCGACGTTGGTGCTCCGGTTCCAGCCGTAGGTGCCCACGTTGCGGCGGTTCGTGACGTTCTGGACGCCTGCGAACACCACGAGGGGCCGGCCGTTGACGGTGAACGTCCGGTCGACGCGCACGTCGAGCGTGAAGTAGTCGGGCGCGCGCTCGGCGTTGACGCGCTCGAGGTCGTAGATGCCGCGCCGCTGCGCGGTGGATTCCTCGATGTCGAACGGGGTGTAGGGCCGGCCCGACAGGAGCGTGGCGCGGGCCGACACCTCCCAGCGGGGCGAGTGCCGGTAACCGCCGACCACGTTGAACACCACGGGGTAGTCGAACGACCCGGGTCGCAGCACCTCGTCCAGGCCCGCATGCCGTGTGCGCGACACCGCGAGGTTGCCCTGGCCGTAGAACCGCCCCGCGAGGCGCTTCTCGACGAAGAGCTCGAGGCCGGCGGCGTTGCCGCTGCCCGCGCTGGCCAGGGGAAACAGCACCTCGCGCACGTTGAACGTGTCGCCGACGTTGGCGAGCGACAGCGTGGGGAACTGCGTGGCCACCGGGTAGTCGCGGTAGTTCTTCCGGTAGGCCTCCAGCGTCATCCTGACCGTCTCGCGCGGCTGCCAGGCCAACCCCGTCACGTAGTGATCGGCGCGGAAGGGTTCGAGGTCCCGGTTCTCCGGGAAGGCGGCCAGGAACTGGAAGAACGGCTGCTGGTAGTAGGTGCCCACGCTCGCCTGCCACGTCAGGCGCGGCGTGAGCGTGACGCGCGTGCCGAGCCGCGGGCTGACCCGTGATTCCGACAGGTACTGGTAGTTGTCGAACCGCGCGCCGGCCGTCAGGCTCACGCGCGGCACGAGCCACTTCGACAACTGCACGTACGCCCCTGTCTGGTACGCGGTGAAGCTCGTGTCGAGCACGAAGGCATTGACGCCGGGCTCCACGGAATAGGGGCTGTCGTCGCCGTAGGGCGACGCCGAGTCGTACCGCAACTGGAACCGCTTGAGGCTTCCGCCAACCTGGATCTTGTCGATCGCCGCCGTTGACCACGTCAGGTCGTATTTGATCGTGGTCTCGCCTTCGCGGGAGTCGTCGCGGAACACCGTCGGGGCGCCGGCGATGATCTCGTCGACCGTGGCCTCGGGCGGAGGGACGCCCTCGCGCACCAGGTCCTTGACCGTCGACTCCAGGCGCGCCTCGGAGTGCGTGATGCCCAGCAGGCCCACGCCGCGCTGCCCGAAGATCCGTTGCCAGTTCAGCCCCGTCGCGCTCCGCCAGCCCTCGTACCGGATGTCGAAGTTCGACACCTCGTCATCGCCCGAGGAGTCTTCGGTCAGGCCGAGCCTGATCCGGTCGATTCCCGTGACGTTCACGAGCCACACGCGGTCGCGCGCGCCGAGGTCGTAGACCGCCTTGGCGTTCACGGTGTAGAGCACCGGGACGCCGCCGAAGCCGAGGTCGCTGGTGAAGAGGTCGAGGAAGCTGCGCCGCGCCGACACGACCCAGGAGCCCTGGCCCGCGCCGATCGGGCCCTCGAGGATCGCCCCGGCGCCCGCGAAGCCGACGGTGGCGGCGCCCTGGAATGCCTCGCGGTTGCCTTCGCGCTGCGTCACCTGGAGCACGCTCGACGTCCGGTTGATGTACGGCGACGGGTAGCCACCAGACAGGAAGGTGATGTCCTGCAGCAACTCGGCGTCGAGGATGCTCACCGTGCCACCGGCCGACGCGAAGTTCGCGAACGTGTTCGTGTTCGGGATCTCGACGTTGTCGACGACGTACAGGTTCTCGAGCGGGCTGCCCCCGCGCACGATCAGGTCGTTGCGGAAGTCACTGCCGATCACCACGCCGGGCAGGGTCTGGATGTAACGCGACACGTCCTGGAGCGCCCCGGCGCTCTTGAGGATGTCGCGAGGCTGCACGAGGAAGCTCGAGGTCTTGTTCTCCTGCGGCGTCGCGAACAGCGGTGCGGTCACCGTCACGGTCTGCTCGATCCCGGCCAGCGACGGGAGCGTGACCTCGACGAGGCTGTCCACGCCCGCGCGGACGACGACCGGGTCACTGGTGATCGACGGTCCGCTGGGGAGCACGATCTCGAGGCGGTATGTGCCGGCCCGCAACTCGTCGATCCTGAAACGCCCATCCGTCGCGGTGGTCGCGCACCGTGTCGTGTCGATGGCGCACAGCCGGATCCCGGGAACAGGTGCGTCACCTGCTTCGCTCACCGAACCCGCAATGGCGCCGGTGCCGGTCGTGTCCTGCGCCCCCGCCGGTGCCGGGATCAGGAGCGCGAACAGGAGGGCCGTTCCGACGAGGGAGGCGAGACAGTGGGCAGGCGAACGCACGTGGCGGCTTCCGGAAGCACGTCGCGCCCCATGCACGCCGTGCGCTCGTTGAGACGCCATCGGGGCTGCGGAGGTGCCGGGCCATCGACGACCGGGCCCGGCGTTCGTGTCAGCGCAGCCCGTCGCCGGGCTCGACCGTCATCCGGTAGCCGTCGCCGAACGCGGTGTGGATGTACTTCGGCGCGTGCGGATCGGGCTCGATTTTCTTGCGAAGCCTCGCGACGGCGTGGTCGACCGACCGGGTGGTCGGCGGATCGATGAAGCCCCACACGGCGCGGAGGATCTCGTCGCGATGCACGACGCGCCCGGTGCGGACGGCGAGGTAGTGCAGCACCTCGAATTCCCGCTGGGTGAGGTGCACTTCGCCGTTCTCGTCGCTGGCACGCTGCGTCCTGAAATCGATGGTCACGCGCCCGAGCCGCAGCGTGCCCAGATCGTGGGTGGTCCGCCTGAGGACGGCCGTGATCCGGGCGACCAGTTCCTCCATGTCGAAGGGCTTGGTCACGAAGTCGTCGGCCCCGAGGTGCAGGCCCTGCAGCTTGTCGGCCTTCTGGCCCTTGGCCGAGACGATGATGATCGGGATGCGGCTGTTCGTGCGCAGCAGGCCGCACAGTTCGAACCCGCTGTGACCCGGCAGCATGAGGTCGAGGAGGATGAGATCCGGCAGGCTCGATCGGCAGGCAGCCAGCGCCTCGTCGCCGTTCCGGGCCACCGTCACGTCGAAGCCGTCGACGACGAGGTTGTCCCGCACGACTTCAGCCAGCGCGGGATCGTCCTCGACGACAAGGATTCGTCTTGCCATGGTCAGACTCCAGAAACCGGAAGTGTGAGCCGGACGGTCGTTCCCACGCCCGGCGTGCTGCTGATGCTCATGTGGCCGCCGTGGTCGCTGATGACGCGCGTCACGATGGCCAGGCCGAGGCCGCTGCCGGGCACCTTGGTCGTGCGCCCGCGCACGAAGCGCTTGGTGATCTCCGGCAGTTCGCTCGCAGGGATGCCCGCGCCGTGGTCTTCTATCGCGAACTCGACGGCGTGGGCGAACTCGGTGGCCCGGATCGAGAGCCACGGGTCACCTTCGCCCGAGTAGCGGAGGGCGTTGTCGATCAGGTTGTCGAGCGCCAGGACCATCGACGTGCGATCGACGCGCACGGGGGGAGCGATCCCGGCACGTCGATCTCGACGAACGACCTGTCGAGTTGCGGGAAGCCCTGCATGGCGGCCGCCACCAGTTCCGAGGGCTCGAGCGGTTGGAACGAGTAGACCTCGGTCACATCGGTGACGCGGGCGTAGGCCAGCAGGTTGTCGACCAGCCGGATGAGGCGCCGCGATTCCTGCATGAGGAGCTGGGAGTACCGCTGCACCGTGTTGGGCGACGTGAAGCGGCCGCGGGCCAGCGTCTCGGCCACGCCGCGGATGGTCGAGAGCGGTGTCTTCAACTCGTGCGTGACCGACGAGACGAAATCGGAACGCATGTTGGCGAAGTCGATGCTGGCGCGTGCGACGCGGATGGCGACGAACAGGCCGAGGGCGGCTGCGCCTGTGGCGCTCGCGATGACGATGCGGGTCCGGCGCGCGCCCTGGGCGGCGACGACCAGTGTCTCGTCTCTGGCAGCGCTGACCTGGACCGTCCAGACCCGGCTCGAGCCTGACATCGACGGCGGAAGGGTCACCTGCCTGGGGTCGAGGAAGAGGACCGGCAGCTGCCGGCTCAGCATGACCTCTCCGCGTCCCCGCCGTTCGGGGCCCACCACGTAGACGCCCTGGTCGTCGATCAGCGAGTAGTCGAGCCCCTTGCCGGCATCGGTCAGCCGCGCCACCTGCTGCAGGATGCCGGCGAAGTACTCCTTGCGCGCGCGCCGCAGGTTCACCATGAACCCGAAGGCGCTCTCGAGGTGTTCCGGGGCGTCGTCCGAGAAGTTGAGGCGCGTGACGATCTGGTAGCGCTCCCCGCCGATGTCGAGTTCGATCACGGCGTGCCGTCGCCCGGCCCGGATGTCGCTGTCGAGTCCCGACATGATCCGGCGTCCCAGGTCGGGCTCGTTGACGATCTCCACGGGGTAACGCTCGACCGGGATGGGCGACGACAGCCACGGTGGCGGCTGGTTGGCCCGGATGAAGATGATGGGGATCGACCCGCTCCCCTCGCTCCACCCGAAGAAGCTCTCGGGGTAGGGATACCGGGCGAACGCACCCGCGATCGCCGCGCGTACTTCGTACGGGGGCAGGAACGAGCGGCCGCTCCAGTCGCGGCTCGAGAGCACCGTGGCCTGGACGCCGCGCATGTCGCGCGACAGGGCGGTGGTCAGCAGGTCGATGCTCTCTCTCGCGCGCCGCTCGACGAGCAGGGTCGAGCTGGCCTGCCACTCCTGGGTGGCGCGATAGCCGAGCCACGCCTCGGCCAGCAACGCACCGCAGACGATGACGCCGAGCACCACGACCGGCACACTGTAGGGAGCCGACAGCTTGGTCCAGGTCATCGTGCGAGTTCGCTCTCACGGTAGAACAGCGCCGCGCCCGGGTGCAACGGGAGCGGGGCGGCCGGCGCCCGGTTGAGATCGATCGACCGGAGCGCGACGAATTCGGCGGCCAGGTTGGGGAGGATCCTGAAGAACGCTGCCGTGAGGCTCCTGACGACGCCATCGTCGAGCTGCCGGCGGCACACCAGCAACGTATCGAGCGCCACGGTGGTGACGGGGCTGACCTGGCGCGGATACGTGAGGCGCGGGATGACGCTGCGGCGGAAGAACGGGTAATCGGTCAGCAGGCGATCGACGGCAGGCCCGGAGATCTCGATCAGCCTGGCACCCGAATCGGTGGCGTGGCGGATCGCGTCGACCGGGTCAGACGACAGCACGAACGCGGCATCCACGCGCGACAGCAGCAGGGCGTCGACCGAGCCTTCGAACGACAGCGGGTGAAGGGTCGCCTGGGCCGGCGGGACGCCGAAGAAGCGGAGCAGCGTGTCAGACGTGAACGCCGTGCCGGTCCCGGCCGCACCCGAGGCGATGCGGCGCCCTTTGAGGTCGGTGATCGAGCGGACGGGGGCATCGGCCCTCACGAGGATGTGGACAGAGGCCGGGTGCAGCACGGCCAGCGCGCGGGCGGCATCCGTGCCCCCTCCGTGACGCAACTCCTCGATGTAGGCGCGATAGGCGCCATCCGAGTACGCGAGGCCGATGTCGGCGTTGCCGGCCTGCAGGTACTCGAGGTTGCTGTTGGAGCCAGGCGTATCGACGGCGACGAACGCGATCTGGGGCAGTTCGGCCTGCAGCCCCTTGAGGATGGCGGCGCTCAAAGGCCTGAAGCTCGCGCCGGGGAGTCCCGTCGCGACGCGCACGATCTGTTGCGCCGGCACCGGCATCGGCGCCTCGCGCTCGCAGGCCGCAGCCAGGGGGAGCCACAGCAGCGCGGCAGCCATCAGCCGCGGTCGCGTGGAACCGCCTCGCCCCTGCTCCGCGCGCCGACCTCGTGGCATCGCCTGTCCTGGATGCTCGAACCGCCGCAACGTGGTCTGCAGCGGGTCAGTCGCTGCGCCTGCGACAATTTGCGAAACGCCGACCAAATCCCGGTGCGTATACTCCGCCATCAGATTCACACATTGAACAGGCTGGCCGGTCGGGCAGGCGCCCCACTCGGTTAGCCGTTCGTCACGCGGGTCGCTCATGGTAACTCGGAACGTCTTCCGGAGCCTCTACGTTCAAGTCCTGATCGGCATCGCGCTGGGCGTGTTGCTCGGCGTCGTCGCGCCGGAGCAGGGCGCGATGATGAAGCCGCTGGGTGATGGCTTCATCAAGCTGATCAAGATGATCATCGCGCCGATCGTCTTCGCGACGGTTGTCGTTGGCATCGCCCGGATGGGCAGCATGCGCGACGTGGGCCGGATCGGCCTCGGCGCGCTGCTCTACTTCGAAGTGGCGTCGACCATCGCGCTGCTGATCGGGCTGGTGGTGGTCCGATTCATCGAGCCCGGCGTGGGCATGAACATCGATCCCGCGTCGCTCGACACGAGCCAGATTGCCGCCTACACGGGACCGCAGCAGCACCTGACCACGGTGCAGTTCCTGCTCAACGTGATTCCCGACAGCGTGGTCGGGGCGTTCGCCCGCGGCGACATCCTCCAGGTGCTGCTGTTCGCGGTGCTGTTCGGGCTCGCGTTGCTCTCCATGGGCGACGCGTCGCACCACCTTGTCAACCTCCTCGACGAGTTCTCGCACGGCCTCTTCAAGGTCGTCGGCATGATCATGCGACTCGCGCCGGTCGGTGCCTTCGGCGCGATGGCGTTCACGATCGGGATGTACGGGCTCGGCACGCTGCTGTCGCTGGGCAAGTTGATGGCAGCGGTCTACATCACGTGCGCGGTGTTCGTGTTCGTGGTGCTCGGGCTGGTGATGCGCCTGTGCGGGTTGTCGTTGTGGGCGCTGCTTCGCTACCTCCGCGAGGAGATCCTCATCGTTCTGGGCACCTCGTCGTCGGAGTCGGTGCTGCCGCGGATGATGGCCAAGATGGAGCACCTCGGGTGCGCGAAGCCCGTGGTGGGCCTGGTGATTCCCACGGGGTACTCGTTCAATCTCGACGGCACCTCGATCTACCTCACGATGGCCGCACTCTTCGTCGCGCAGGCGACTGGCGTCGAGCTGTCGCTGAAGCAGGAACTCGGAATCCTGGCGCTGCTCATGCTCACCTCGAAGGGCGCAGCCGCGGTGACGGGAGGCGGGTTCATCACCCTGGCGGCCACGCTGTCGGCCTTTCCGTCGATTCCGGTCGCGGGCATCACGCTGCTGCTCGGCGTCGATCGGTTCATGTCGGAGGCGCGCAGCATCACGAACCTGATTGGCAACGCGGTCGCGACCGTTGCCGTTGCCCGTTGGGACGGCGCGCTGGATCTCGCGCAGGCCCGCCGGGTGCTGCGCTCGCACGTGACCGACGTCAACGATCCAGACGAAGTGCCCGGCGGCGCCGCGACGGTTGCAGAGGCCCTTGCGGATGGGGACGCAGGTGCTCCCCCGGTCCTGGCTCCTGGTGGCGTCCGCGAAGGCGTGGTGCCGTAGTCGCGCGACGCGATCCGGCCAGGGGCGCACGCGCACCGTGACGTTCACGCGCCGACTTCAGGCGCCTGATCCTTGAACGACCTTGAACATGGCAAGCCGATGAGGCAAGTCCCGGGGATGCAAGTCCATTGAGAAAGGCTCGAGAGATGTCTGTGCGACTGAAGACTCTTGTCGTGATGTTCTCCGCTGTGCTGGTCCTCGGGTCCGGCTTGCCCGCATGGGCGCAGCGCACGACGGCCACGCTCGAGGGCGTCGCCGTGGACGCATCGGGCGGTGTGTTGCCCGGGGTCGATGCGGTGCTGACGAATGAGGCCACGGGCATCGTCGAGCGGCAGGTGACGAACGAGAGCGGCGTGTTCATCTTCACCTACGTGCCCGGCGGCACCTACACCCTCGAGGTCTCGCTGTCGGGCTTCAAGACGCAGACCATCAAGGGGATCGCGCTCGGGGCGGCGCAGACGGTCCGCCGCAGGATCGAGCTGGAGGTTGGCGCGCTGGGCGAGAGCATCACCGTCAGCGGCGAAGCGGCCCTCATCAACACCGCGTCGCCCGAGCAGCGGATTGACCTCGATGCCATGGAAGTGCAGACGCTCCCGGCCGCCAACCGGAACCTCACCAACCTGCTCAATCTGGGCACCGGGTTGACGCGGCAGGAAGGGACGGTCGAAGGCGGCGGTTCAGGCAGCGGCGGCGCGGGCGGCATTCGCCTGCGCCTGAACGGCCTGGGCGGCGCGGCGATGTCGATCACGGCCAACGGCACGGATGCGAGCGCCAACGCGGGCGCCAGGCAGATCTCCCAGTACAACGGCATCAGCAAGATCGACATCGTGAGCATCGAGTCGGTCGGCGAGGTGCAGATCGTCAAGGGCATCTCGCCGGCCGAGTTCGGTCACGCCCTGGCAGGCAACCTCAACATCATCACCAAGGCCGGCACGAACTCGTTCCGTGGAAGCGCCTTCTACCGTTACGAGGGCGCCAACCTGGTCGAGAAGCCGTTCTTCCTGAAGGAAAAGCCTCCGTCCGAGTGGAACCAGGGTGGCGGGTCGCTCGGTGGACCGATCCTGAAGGATCGCGGCTTCTTCTTCACGGCGTTCGAGATGTACCGCCTGTCGAGGTCGCTGGAACTCAACGTGAACGTGCCGACCCAGCGGTTCCGCGACCTGATGATGGCCTCGCTCCCCTTCCCCGAGACCAAGCTGCTCCTCGATCAATACAAACTCCCCACGGAGCCGACAGCCCCGGGGGCGAACCTGGGAGTCTTCATCGGTGCGGGCAACAAGGAGAACAACGACGACCATCTCGACGCCAGGACCGACTTCCGCATCAAGGGCGGCAACCTCTCGTTGACGTTCACCTACGGCCATCCCTTCCTGACGCAGGAGAGCCAACTGCCCGGGCAGCCGCGTGTCTGGCACAGCACCACGCGCCGCGCCAGCGCCAGCTACGCCCTGGCCAGGGGACGATGGAGCTCGGAGACGCGGTTCGGCTACAACTACAACTGGCTGTCGAGAACCGACCCGTTCTACATGGTGCTCGACCCGGTCAATCCCGGCCCCGAGGACATCAACGCCAAGAACCGCCGGCAGATCCCGTCGATCGCCTACCCGGGCCTGCTGACGCTGGGCAGCGAGCAGCACACGCGCGGCCAGCTGCCAAGCTACTCCGTCGAGCAGCAGTTGACCATGGTCGCCGGGAATCACTCGTTCAAGGTTGGGGGCATCTACGCTACGCCGAGCGGCGGCCGGTTCAACGTCACGGGCCCGGCGTTCACGTTCTCGAACGAGGCCGATCTCATGGCCAACCGCCCGAGTTCGGTCGTCTTCAGGATGCGGCCGGTGCTCGGCGAGTGGACCACCACGAACTGGGGAGGCTTCGTCCAGGACGACTGGCGCATCGGGTCGAAGCTGGTGCTGAACCTGGGCGTGCGGTACGACTACTTCGGGCGCTACGTGTTCACGCCCCTCGATCCCGAGAACCCCGCCGGCATCGTGAACCTCGATGGTGAGCCCGACCCGTCGTTCACGTTCGGCCCGCCGCGTTCGCCTGACGAGATCTTCGAGAACGACGAGGGCATCAACATCGGTCCGCGCGTGGGCTTCGCCTACAACCCGGACGGTCGCGGGGCGATGGTCATCAGCGGCGGCTGGGGCATGATGTTCCAGCCCCTCGACACGCAGAACTTCGAGACGTCCATCGGGATGATCTCCGGCGTTCCCGCGACGAGGACCTTCAGTACCGCCGAGGCCGCGCTCCTGGGGCTGAAGTACCCCATCTACAACGAAGACATGCTCACGTATTACTCGAAGATCTACCAGCCGGGCCCGCTTTCTGCGGTCGGGTTGCTCATCGATCCGAACATCCAGGCGCCGAACGCACAGGTGTTCTCGATCGGCGTGCAGCGCGCCATCGGATCGACACTCGTGGCCGACGTGGCGTATGTCGGGACGCGTGGTGACCACTTCAGGATGACGAGGACCTACAACGAGCCCGATCGCGTGACGGGGATCCGGCCGAACCAGAGCCTCAGCCAGGCCACCTACGTGGACGACTCGCAGGACACGACCTACAACTCGATGCAGGCATCGATCCGGCAGAAGGTCTCGAAGAAGCTGTCGTTCAACCTCAACTACACCTGGTCGTCGACGCGATCGAACTACGACGGCGACAACACGCTGAGCTCGGTGAACGACGCGTCGCAGACCAACCAGGACTTCTTCGACACCGAATCGTCGTGGGGGCCGGCCATCGGCGATGTCAGGCACTCGTTCATCGGCAGCGTGATGTACGAGACGCCTGGTGCCACCTGGTCGAACGCGCTGCTCAGGACGGTCTTCGGCGGCTGGCAGCTGTCGGGGATCTTCCGTGCGCGCACGGGCGAGCCGCTCACCATCACGCAGTCGTCATCCAAGGCGGGCAGCCGTCCCGACGTGGTCGATGCTGCGAAGGCGATCAACGGCGAGTGCTGCGACATCGAGAGCGGCAACATGCAGTACCTGAACAGGGCCGCGTTCGTGCAGGTGCCCCTTGGCACGGTGTCGCGTCAGCCGGTGCGGGCGGGCAACGTGCAGGTGGGCCAGTTCCGCGCTCCGGGGTTCAAGAACATCGACCTGTCGGTGAGCAAGTCGTTCGCCCTCGGCGGGCAGAGGCGCATCGAGCTCCGGTCAGACATCATGAACCTGATGAACTGGGTCAACTACGTGTCGGTCCAGACGAACATCACCGCCTCTGACTTCGGCAGGATCAACGGGACGGCTGCGGCGCGCGTGGCGCAGTTGCAGGCCCGGTTCAGTTTCTGACGCGCGTCGGCCCGCTACGTGGCGAGAGCACGCGGTATCGCCCAAGTGAAACGTAACGACCTGGAGTCAGCACATATGAAAATCCAACTGAGTGCGGCGGCCCTGGTGCTCCTGGCGGCGACGTCATATGCCGACCCGTTGACGTGCAACATGACCGGCTACAAGGCCACGCCAGGCCTGACGGCCGCGGTGAGCGACAACACCCTGGCCGTGACGTGGAGCGGCGACAAGGATGCCGAGTGGCGCATCCGCCTCGCCGTGGATGGCGGGACGCCGACCATCCGCGAAATCGCGTCCCGTACCGCGGGTGGCCAGTGGACCGTGGTGGCCACCAACGTGACGCCTGAGTTCCGCGTCACCACCGGCCTGCGGCGCGCCACGCAGCAGCAGACCGAGCCGCTCGTGAAGCTCGGCATCGAGCTCACGCCGGCCGTGATCGACAAGATCAAGTGGGAAGCGTTCTGGGACGCGCCCCTGTACATCGAGGGCAGCGGCGAGTTGCCACCGACCCACCAGACGGCCATCCCCGCGATGAAGGGTGTCGCCAATCAGAAGGGCCTGCCGCGCACACCCGACGAAGTGCAGCACGCCTCGGCGACGTTCAAGGCGCAGGGGTGCGAGGTGAAGAGCAACGGGGGCCGCATCGAGGTCAGCTTCCCGGGCGTCGAGCTTGGCGTGTTCTCGGGCCGGTTGCAGTTCGACGTGTTCAAGGGCACGAACCTGGTCCGCCAGGTCGTGATCGCGAAGACCGACCTGCCGTCGGTGGCGTACAAGTACGACGCCGGGCTGAAAGGCCTCCCCGTTGGCGTCACGTCGCGCGTGGTGTGGCGCGATCTCGCGGGCAACTGGCAGGATCAGCGCTTCGGAGGGCCGATCAACAGGACGTCGGCCACGGTGTGGGGCCAGAACCGGCTGATCGCTGCCGAGTTGCCGAACGGGTCGATCGCGGCCATGGCGCCGCCGCACAGTTTCTTCGGCGCCCGCGAATCGAACCAGGTGCTCGGCGACAACTACTACCGGAAGGACAGCGCGACGTCGTTCGCGTTCGGGATCCGGCAGGCCGAGAAGGAAGAGGACCCGGAGTTCCTGCACAACTTCGCGCTCACGAACGCACGGCCGGGCACGTGGCAGCAGATGCCGGTGTTCCTCTACCTCAGTGCCGGACGTGCGACCACGGCCGCAGAGGGGGCGCTCGCCTACACGCGTGGCGACAGGTTCAAGCCGCTGCCTGGATACCAGGTCATGGGGTCGCACTACCACGTGGGCATCGTGCCCCGGCTCCTCGAGTCGGGCAGCCTCGACAACCGGCTCAACGACGTCGAGGCGATGAAGGCTGCGGGCGTCAACATCTACGGGATCATCGATGGTGTTCGCCGCCAGGGGGCCGAGGGCGACGACTACCTGGCCGCGCAGGCCGACTACTACGAGGCCGCCCGGCGCCAGTCCGACTCGACGTTCCTGGTGATGCCGAACAAGGAAAACACGGGCATCGACATCGGCGGCCACCACGACCTGATGGTGTCGAAGCCGACCTACTGGCTGTCGAAGCGCGCGCCTGGCCAGCCGCTCGTGACGCAGCATCCCAAGTACGGCAAGGTCTACAACCTGGGAAGCCCCGCGGACCTGTTCGAGATGACCAGGCTCGAGAACGCGATCATCAACATGCCGCACCCGCGGTCGAAGGGATCGACGGGCTATCCCGATGCCATCAAGGAAACGCACCTCCTGCAGGAGACCTATGAAGGCATGGGCTACCGCTGGGGCATGGGGATCGACGGATCCGAGATCCGCCTGGGCGACTATCGCCCGCTGACCTTGTTCGACGAGATGAGCAACTGGTACGTCGATCGGAACATGCCGCTCAAGCACATGCAGGCCATCTCCGAGGCGCGTTCGGACATCGGCGTCCGTGGCAAGCCGCCATATGACGGCACGTACGCGAACGGGCCCGTCAACTACGTGAAACTCGACAAGCTGCCGACGGTCGACGACATGAGCCCCATCATCAACGCGATGAAGAAGGGCGACTACTTCGTGACGTCGGGCGAAGTGCTCATCTCCTCGTACGCGGTCGAAGGAACAGGCGATCAGCGGACCATCACCGCCGACGTCGAGTGGACGTATCCGCTCAATTTCGTCGAGGTGGTCTGGGGCGACGGCAAGACGACCGATCGCCAGGTCATTCCGACGACCGACCTGCCGGCGTTCGGGAAGAAGACGTTCAAGATTCCATTCAGCGCCACCGGGAAGAAGTGGGTGCGGTTCGCGGCGTGGGACGTGGCGACCAACGGTGCCTTCGTCCAGCCCATCAGGCTCGCGCCACCGACAAGCCACTGATGTCGTGGTGCTGAGTCCGAGCGCGAGAACCATTCGAAACTTACCCCGGGAGACTGCCGATGCTCTGGAAACTGCCGAGAAGTGTGTCACTGACGACGATGATGCTCGCGGTCACCGCGACGGCGCTCTATGCCGAGCCGTTGACCTGCAACTTGACGGGGTACAAGGCGGCGGCTGGCCTGACGGCCACCGCCGCCGACGGCTCGCTGATCGTGACGTGGCAGGGCGAGAAGGACGCGGAACTGCGGATGCGGCTCGGCGTCGACAACGCCGCACCGGTCATCCAGGAACTCGCCATCCGCACGAAGGGCGGGCAGTGGAGCACGATCGCCACGAACGTCACGCCGGAGTTCCACGTGGTGTCGGGAATGCGGCGCATCACGCAGCAGCAGTTGCGCCCGGATTCCATCCAGGCCCTTGGCGGCAAGGTGAGCGACAAGGTGATGGCACTCTACAAGGCCGACGATGGCACCTGGATCGATCAGGCCGTGAAGGAAGGTCAGATCAAGGAGTCGGATGTCGAGCGCTGGAAGTGGGAAGCGTTCTGGGACGCACCGCTCTACGTCGAAGGCAGCGGCGTGCGCCCGCCCACCCACGCCACGTCGATTCCCCCGATGAACGGCATCTACAAGCAGAAGGGCCTGCCCCGGACGCCTGACGAAATCACGCGTGGCTCGGCAAAGTACTCGGCCCAGGGGTGCGAGGTGAAGTCCAACGGCGGGCGGCTCGAGATCAGCTTCCCGGGCGTCGAACTGGGCGTCTTCGCGGGCCGCCTGCAGTTCGACGTGTTCAAGGGCACGAACCTGATTCGCCAGGTGGTGATCGCCAAGACCGATCGCCAGTCGGTGGCGTACAAGTACGACGCCGGCCTCAAGGGCCTCCCCGTCGGCGGCACGACTCGGGTCACGTGGCGCGATCTCGCCGGAAACTGGCAGGACCAGCGCTTCGGCGGCCCCGTCAACAAGGGACTGGCGACGGTGTGGGGCCAGAACCGGGTCATCTCCGCCGAGCTGCCGAACGGGTCGATCGCGGCCTTCCCGCCACCGCACAGTTTCTTCGGTGCGCGTGAGACGAACCAGGTCCTCGGCGACAACTACTACCGGAAGGACAGCGCGACGTCGTTCGCGTTCGGGATCCGGCAGGCCGAGAAGGAAGAGGACCCGGAGTTCCTGCACAACTTCGCCCTCACGAACGCGCGGCCCGGCACCTGGCAGCAGATGCCGGTGTTCCTGTACATCAGCGCCGACAAGGCGACGGCGGCCGTCGACGGGGCGCTGGCCTTCACCCGTAGCGACAAGTTCAAGCCGCTCCCGGGCTACCAGGTCATGGGATCGCACTACCACGTCGGCATGGTGCCGCGTCTCAAGGAGTTGGGCAGCCTCGACGACCGGCTCAACGATGTCGAGGCGCTGAAGGCCGTCGGCATCAACATCTTTGGCGTCATCGACGGCGTCCGCGGTGAAGCCGACGGCGAGAAGTACCTCGAGGCACAGGCCGAGTACGACGAGGCCGCGCGGCGGCAGTCCGACACGACGTTCGTGGTCATGCCGAACAAGGAGAACACCGGCATCGAGATCGGCGGCCATCACGACCTGATGGTGTCGAAGCCGGTCTACTACCTGCTCAAGCGCGCCCCGGGCCAGCCGCTCGTGACGCAGCATCCCAAGTACGGGAAGGTGTACAACCTTGGCGGTCCAGAGGATCTTTTCGAGATGACCAGGCTCGAGAACCTGATCATCAACATGCCGCACCCGCGGTCGAAGGGGTCCACCGGCTTCCCCGATGCCGTCAAGGAGACGCACTTCGCACAAGCCACGTACGAAGGCGCCGGGTACCGATGGGGAATGGGCATCGACGGCTCCGAGAAGCGGCTCTGCGAGTACCGCTGCCTGGGCGTGTTCGACGAGATGACCAACTGGTACGTGGATCGCGACATCCCCCTCAAGCACATGCAGGCCATCTCGGAAGCGCGCTCCGACATCGGTGAGCGCGGCCGGCCCCCGTTCGACGCCATCTACGCGAACGGGCCGGTCAACTACGTGAAGCTCGACAAGCTGCCGACGGTCGACGACCTGAGCCCGATCATCAACGCGATGAAGAAAGGCGACTACTTCGTGACGTCGGGCGAAGTGCTCATCTCGTCGTACGCGGTCGAGGGCACGGGCGACCAGCGGACGATCACGGCCGACGTGGAATGGACCTACCCGCTCGAGTTCGTCGAGGTGGTGTGGGGTGACGGCAAGACGACGGATCGGCAGGTCATTCCGACCACCGACCTGCCGGCGTTCGGGAAGAAGACGTTCACGATCCCGTTCAGCGCCGCGGGCAAGAAGTGGGTGCGGTTCGCCGCCTGGGACGTGGCGACCAACGGCGCGTTCGTCCAACCCATCAGGCTCGCGGCCGCGACGAGCCGGTGACGCGGCATTCACAACAACGACTGACAGGAGACTTATGAACCACGTTCACGCAGGCAATCATCGTCGTATGTCCGGACGCGCCATCGCCCGCGTCCTGGCGCTCACGGCCAGCACCACGATCCTGGGCACCGTGCTGCACGCGCAGCCTGCCGCCCGAAATGCCGCACCCGGAAACGACGGCTTCTACTGGCTGAACGAGCAGAACAAGGCCTCGGTGATCATGCTGGCCGAGGAAGGCATCATCACCAAGGAACTGGGGGCGAAGATCGCCAGCTCGTTGACGCAGGTGATTGCCGACGGCGCCAAGCCCGGGGCCACCCGGTCGCGCGACTACCTGGCGGTCGAAGCCGACATGATCAAGATCGGCGGACCCGATGTGTCGCGTCTCCACTCCGGGCGCTCCCGCCAGGATCTCGGACAGACCTCGACCCGGCTGTTCCTGCGGGATGGCTTCCTGACGACCTACGAGAAGTTCATCGATGCGCGGGCGACCCTGCTGGCGATGGCCGAGAAGAACCCGCATGCCATCCTCCCGTTCTACACGCACGGGGTGCAGGCGCAGCCGACGTCACTGGGGCACTATCTCGGTGGCTACCTGCAGGCCATGACGCGCAGCTCTGATCGCTACAAACAGGCGTGGGCGCGGCTGAACCTGTCTCCCCTGGGTGGGGCGGCCGGTGGCACGTCGAGCTTCCCGGTCAACCGGCCGCGGCTGGCCGAGCTGCTCGGCTTCGACGGCATCCTGGTCAACTCCTTCGATGCGGGTCAGATATCCAACCAGGACAATGGCGTCGAGCTGTCGACGGTCGCGGCGTCGGGCGCGTTGACGGTCAGCATGCTAGCGGCTGATCTCACCGTGCAGTACGCCGATCCCCATCCCTGGTTCCTGCTGACGGAAGGGTCGCAGACGGGCATCAGCAGCATCATGCCGCAGAAGCGCAACCCGACCGGGCTCGAACGGCTGCATCTCACGACCAGCACGGTCACGGGCGCGGCCGTCACGTACCTGATCCAGGCCAACAACGTGATGTCGGGCATGGGCGACTACAAGAGCGGCCAGCCGCTCGAGGTCGTTCGCGCACTCGGCAACATGTACTCGGACTTCAACGAGATGCTGAAGGCGTTCGTCTTCAACCCGGAGCGGGCGCTGCAGGAGGTCAACAACGACTACTCGATGACGACCGAACTGGCCGACATCCTCCAGCGTGACTCCGACGTGCCGTTCCGCGTCGGACACCACTTCGCCTCCGACATCGTCACCTACGGCCGCAGCAACAAGCTCAAGCCGGCGGAGATTCCCTACGCCGAAGCCCAGCGGCTGTTCACCGGCGCGTGGAAGCACTTCGGGAAGGACAACGAGAAGCTGCCGTTGACCGAAGCCCAGTTCCGCCGCGCGCTCTCGGGCGAGAACATGGTGGAATCGGCAAAGCCCATCGGTGGACCGCAGAAGGCCGAAGTGATCCGGATGCTGGCCGCCGAGAAGGCGCGGCTGCAGGCCGATCGCGACTGGTTGGCCGCCACCCGCCTCAAGCTCGACGAGGCGTCAAAGAAGCGCGAAGCCGGCATCGCCGCGTTGCTGGCGGGCCGTTAGACGTAATTCGAATCGGGCACGCGGGTGTCCGGCGCGTGTCCCTGGTCATGGGCTCGAGCACTCCGCCTCGCGAACACGGGCCGGAGTGCTCGAGACAGTTCTCGGTCGCCCTTTCAAGAACTCTGTGCGTTGGCCGGTCGCCTGCACACCTGAGGAACCCAGATGAAGTGCGTGTTGGCCATTCTCGGATTCGCGTTGTGCGTTTCGCCCGCATACGGCGATGCGCTTCGCTGCGACCTCAACGACTACAAGGCGGCTTCGGGCATCGGCGCATCGCTGGCGCAGGACGCCCTGGCGATCACGTGGCCGGGAGACGCCAACCAGTCGGTGCGCCTTCGGCTGGGCATCGACGCCGGCGCGCCTGTCGTGCGCGAGATCGCCGTCCGTGAAGGCACCGGGCCCTGGAAGACGGTGGTCGCCGGCGCCGCCCCTGCGTTCAGGGTCGTGGCCGGCTTCCGGCGCATGTCGAACCAGCAGATGGTGCCGCTGCGAGGCCTCGGGATCGAGATCTCGCAGCAGATCATCGACGAGAAGAAATGGGATGCGTTCTGGGATGCGCCCCTCGACATGAGCCCGCCGCGCCGGCCAGGCCGGCCACAGGCTGAGGGCGCCGCGCCACCAACCGCTGGCGCAGCCCCGGCTGGCGCACCGCCCGGCGGTGCTGGTCCTGGCGGTGCTGGCCCCGGTGGTGCGGGCCCTGGAGGTGGGGGCGGGATGGGTGGCAATCCGCCCCCTGCAGATGGTATCGCCGGGCAGCCGGGACTGCCGCGCAAGCCCGAAGAGATCACCCGCGCCGACGCGAGCTACAAGACCACGGGATGCAAGGTCACCAGCGAAGGCGCACGGCTGAGCGTGTCGTTCGACGGAATGACCATGGGGCCGTTCGCAGGCCGGCTGCAGTTCACGGTCTACACGGGCACCAACCTCATTCGCATGGAAGCCATCGCCATGACGAACGAACCGTCGGTGGCATACAAGTACGATGCGGGCCTTGCGGGCATCCGCCTCGACGAGGCGACGCGCGTCAGTTGGCGCGACACCTCGAACTTCGCGCAGGACTACCGGTTCGGCGGCGCCCGGAACGACGGCCCGGTTCCCGTGAAGAGCGCCAACCGGGTCATCGTGGCCGAGAACGCGGCCGGCTCGATCGCCGCGCTGCCACCGCCCCACACGTTCTTCTGGACGCGTGAGGTCGAGACGAACCTCGGATACTCCTGGTATCAGAAGGAGGGTGCCACGACGTTCGGGTTCGGGATCCGGCAGGCGGAACTCGAGGAAGACGAACGGTACTGGCCGAACTTCGCCTTGTTCAGCGCGCGTCCGGGCACGTGGCAGCGGATGGCGTCGTACTTCGTCGTGAGCGCAGGCAAGGCCGACCGCGCGCACCGCTCGGCGCTTGCGTTCACGCGAGACGACCGATACAAGCCGTTGCCCGGCTACAAGACGATGGTCAGTCACTTCCACACGAGCATGGGCGAACGCCTGCTCGCCGCCAAGAACCTCGACATGAAGTTGCCCGACATCGACGCGTTCAGGTCCACGGGCGTCGACATCGTCAGCATCACCGATCGCCCTGGCGGCCCACAGCGGCTCGAGACCATGGCCGCGTTCTACGAGGGGGCGCGCCGCCATTCCGACAAGGGGTTCCTGGTGATGCCCAACGAGGAAGCGGCCAACATCCTCGGAGGGCACTGGGACATCCTCCTGTCGAAGCCGGTCTTCTGGACCCGCGACAGGAAGGAGGGGCAGCCGCTCGTCGAAGACCATCCCAAGTACGGCAAGGTCTATCGCACGGGTTCGGCCGAAGACATCATGGCGATGGCCGACCGCGAGAACGCCATCATCTACATGCCGCACCCGCGCACGAAGGGATCGACCAACTACCCCGATGCGATCAAGGACTCGTTCCAGTTCAAGCATGCCCGCTATCGTGGCGTCGGCTGGCGGTGGGGCATGGGGCTGGACCTTTCGGAGACGCGACTGTCGGAGCGCCGCGTGTTGCCGCTGCTCGACGACATGAACAACTGGATGGTCAGCATCGGCGGGCCGCCAAAGCAGATCCACGCGATCACCGAGACCTATCACAAGGAACCGGGTGATGACATCTACGCCAACAACCCGGTGAGCTACCTGAAACTCGACACGGTGCCCGGTGTCGACGACATGTCGTCGGTGATCGACACCTTGAGCCGGGGCGACTACTTCGTGACGTCGGGCGAGGTGTTGATCCCGTCGTTCACGGTGAAGGGTACCGGGGCCGCGCGCACGATCTCGGCAGACGTCGAGTGGACGTTCCCCATGGAGTTCGTCGAAGTCGTGTGGGGAGACGGCAAGACGACCGACCGGACGATCGTCGCGGCCACGCACCTGGCACCTTTCGGTACGCACCGTTTTGAAATCCCGTTCGACGCGACGGGCAAGAAGTGGGTCCGCTTCGCGGCGTGGGACTCGGCGGGCAATGGTGCCATGGTGCAGCCGGTCTGGCTCGATGCCGGTGCGCAGGGATCGTCGCCGCCATAGGCGGGTGCAGCGGGGTGGATTCGCCCCGGCCGCATCCTGGCGGCGGGGGCGTTTCCTACCGAGGCGCGGCGAGTTGTTCGTACTGGTCGGTGGCGATGAAGTCGACGCCTGCAGACCGCGCGGCGCGCCAGCGCAGGCCGACGGCCCCGAGGCTGCCAAAGTTGTAGCTGTCACCCCATCCGCGGCCTTTGCCCGCGGCGTGGCCGTTCAGGGTGTAGAACCGGATCCACAGGCCCGCGTCGTGCGCCTTCCTGACCAGCGCACGAAGGCGGGCGTCTTCGTCCGACGTCCACGCGCCGGCTTCCGGTTGCGATGCGCCTTCGACGACCCACCAGGGATTGTTCCACCAGCGCCGGTAGTTGGTGGCGGCAGGCAGCGCCATGCCGGGCAGGGCGCTCGTGTAGGCGTGCCGCTGTTCATCGCGCGACGCGTCGGCAGGCACGTGCTGCGCGATCCACTCGTCGGGGCGCACGGCAATCGCGCCAAAGACCCGGAGGCGGGCGCCGACCGGCACCCGGTCGTGGAACGCCGCGGCCTGTTCGGCCTGATCGCCCGTGAGCACCAGCATCGGCCGCACGTCGAGCGGCGCGGGCACGTCGGGGCTCGCGGTGCGTCGCGCGGTGGTGAGCCAGGGCTCGTACTCGCCCAGCACGTGCCAGATGGCGGCGAGGTGTTCGGGTTCGACGGTCTTGAGGTCGAGGTTCAACGTGATGAGCGGCCAACTCCGGCGGTCACCGTCTCGCAGGGCCTGCTCGACGAGCGGGCGGATGCGCTCGAAGAAGTGGCTGCGCAGCGACGGCTCGCGTCCCGTGAACGGTTCTCCGTGCGAGACGATGGAGCGTGCGGGGTGGCCGGCGTCGGCGGGCCGCCACACGAGATCCTGCTCGATGGCGAGCGGGAGCCCTGTGGCCAGCGCGCGATCGATCCGGTCGCGCCATGCGTCGCCCTCGGGGTAGCAGTTGTGCGCATCGAGGAGCACACGCTGGCCGGGCGCGAAGCCTGGCGTGACCGGCGCGTGTATCGGCCCTGCGCTGGCGAACGCGCCTGCCGCGATGACGACCCACGGGAGCAGCGCAGTTCGCATGGCGCGATCGTAACGGAAGCTGAGAAATCACTCCCGGAGTGATTTACGGCTGCCTGGTCGCGATGACGCGGACGTCATCTGCGATTCGCGCGGCCGACAGCGGCGTGTCGGCATCCCTCCATGCCTTCTTGAAGCGCGCGTCGACCACGGCCGCCTCGTCGTTTCGCCCCTGGGCCTTCAGGGCCTGCACCACGCCGAAGAGCGACCAGCCGTTCTCCGGGTTCTTCTTCAGGTCTTCCCAGAACACCGCTTCGGCCTCGTCTGGCCGGCCGGCCTCGATCAACACGGCGCCGAGGTTCTGGCGGACGGGTGCGTGCCAGTCGGACGGCTCCTGGTAGATGAGCGCGTCTTCGTAGCGGACAGCCCGCTCGAGGTGCAGCAGGGCGCGATCCCAGTCTTTGCGCCTTGCGGCGATCTCGCCAGCGACGACCTCTGGAGCGATCCGCATGATCGCGTAGCCGGTGTTGGTCGAGAACGTGGCTTGCCCCTTCAGCGTGGGGTCATTGACCAGCGTGCGAAGCAACGCGAGTTCGGCGTCGGCCTCGTCGAGGCGGTTGGTGGCAGCGAGTGCCAGGCCGCGTGCGTAGCGCCACGCGGCACGCGTGAACACCGTGTCGTGGCGCGGGCCGGCATCTGCGAGGATGTCGTGCCACCGTCCGAACCGCACCATCGCCCAGTAGGGGACGACCATGAATCCCTGCAGAATCGGCAGGCTGCCGAGCGCCTCGTTGGGGATCGAGCTGGCGACGCGATGCGCCGACTCGATCGCGAGCTTGCCCTGGCCGCTCGCCGAGGCGCCCATCCAGATGAAGTGCAGGTTGTGCGGGTAGTATCCCAGCGGGTACATCCCCTGCGCCTTGCACTGCGTGATGTAGTCTTCGTCGGCCTTGGCGGCCTGGATGTTCGACGAGATCACGTCGGCATGCCGTCCCACGCGCTGGTAGATGTGCGCCGGCATGTGGACGATGTGCCCGGCGCCGGGCATGAGCGGGAGCAGGCGATCGGCCTCGGCTTCGGCGCGTTCGGGCGTGTCGGTGGGTTCCCACAGGTGCACCCAGAGATGGAGGGCGCCGGGATGGTTCTTGTGCTTCGCGAGGACCTGCGAGAGGGCGCGCTCGACCTCGAGCGTCTCGTCGAAGGGCACACCGTCGCGCGACCAGTAGTTCCACGGGCCGCAGATCCATCAGGGCCTCGGCGTACAGCGTCTGCGCGTCGAGGTCGTCCGGGAATGCGACGGTGACCGCCTTCATGGCCTCGGCAAAGGCCCGGTCGGCCTTCTGCCGGTCTTCGGGCGAGCCGGTATAGCGGGCAGCGATCGCATCGATGTACGCCTTCTCGCGTGGCGTGGCCGTGCCCTTGAGCGCGAGGGCCCGCTGCACCAGTGCCTTCGCCTTGGGTTCGTCGGCGGGATCCATCGGTGCGTTGATGTTCGGGCCCAGCACCAGGGCCTGGCCCCAATACGCCATCGCGCACGCCGGATCGAGCCGCGCCGCCTCGGCGAACGCGCGCCCGGCCTCGGCGTGATTGAAGCCGTAGGTCAGGTTGAGGCCCTGGTTCATGAAGAGTTGCGCGCGTTCGACCTTCGTCGAGACGGGAAACGTGTGGACACCGAGATTCTGCAGGCGCGGGGCCAGTGGCATGCCGGGTGCCGCGGGCTGGCCGAAGCCTTCGGGCTTGTCGTAGTGTGCGTGGTTGGGCGGCGGAACCTGGGCCAGCGCCAGGCGCGGCGCGAGCAGGGTCGCCACCGACAGAGCAAGCGCAATCGTGCGAGACATGGTGCGTCCTCCGCAGGCATTGACGAACACGTGAGACGGGAAGGCATAGAGGATCGCCGACTTTTCCGCAAAGATCCAGCTCAACCTCTTCAAAAGGGGTCACATCTTTCATTGCAGCATTTCTCAAGACCTGACCCCTTGCTTGGACCCTTCCCCGTGACCTTACCTGAGCAGAGGGCTGGGAGGCTGGGCGCGCGGGCGAGCCGGGGCGGTGCAGGGGTCAGGTCTTGCAAAATGCTGGATTTCAAGACGCGACCCCTTTGAGTCCTGACACGGCTGTGACGATCCTTCAGCGTGATCGGGGGCTACGATCACACGTATGTCGCTCGTTGAACGCTGCAATGCCCTCACCCATGGAGCCGGCGCCGTCGTGGCGACGCTCGCGGTGGCGGGACTCATCACCACGACCGTCCTCGTTGGTGACCCGTGGAAGGTCTTCAGCGTCGCCGTTTACGGCACGACGCTGGTTGCGCTCTACGCGAGTTCAACCCTCTACCACTCGGTCTCCGGACGGGCGAAGGCCATCTGCCGGAAGATCGACCACACGGCCATTTACCTCCTCATTGCCGGCACCTACACGCCATTCATGCTCGGCCCCCTCCGCGGGCCCTGGGGCTGGACGCTGCTCGCCGTCGTCTGGTCGCTGGCCGTGATCGGTATCGTCCAGGACTGGTGGGAACTCGATCGCCGCCGGATCGTGTCGCTGGTGCTCTACGTGGGGATGGGCTGGCTGATCGTGGTGGCCATCGGCCCGCTGGTGCGCGCCCTGCCAGCCGCTGCGTTGTGGTGGATCATTGCTGGTGGCCTCTCGTACACCCTCGGCGTGGCGTTCTACGCGATCGACCACCGCTGGCCGTCGGCGCACGTGGTCTGGCACCTGTTCGTGATTGCCGGCAGCGCCTGCCATTTCGTCGCCATCGCCCGATACGTCGCGTAGAACGCCGACGCGGCGGTCTTGCCGAGGGAAGGGCCGCACTGGGGTGCGGCCCCTACACCTGGCCCTACACCTGGCCCTGCACCGGTCCCCTGCACCGGGCCCTGCACCTGGCGCCTGCACCTGGACCTGGCACTCGACACGGGCCTGCATCCGACCTGAACGCTGAGCGCGGAGGCGCCGGGGTAGGCTTGTGCGTCCACGCATCCTCGTCGTGGCGCCCGGCATCTCACACGTCATGGCAGTCCCGTATTCCGTGCTCGATCTCGCACCGATCGTCGTCGGCGGCACGGCTGCCGATGCCTATCGCAACACGCTCGACCTGGCCAGGCACGTCGAACAACTCGGCTACCACCGCTACTGGCTGGCGGAGCACCACGGGATGGGAGGCGTGGGCAGTTCAGCGCCCGCGGTGCTGGTGGGACACGTGGCAGGCGGCACGCACCGGATCCGCGTGGGATCGGGAGGCGTGATGCTGCCGAACCATGCACCGTTGATCGTCGCCGAACAGTTCGGGACCCTGGCCTCGATCTATCCGGGACGCATCGACCTCGGTATCGGGCGCGCTCCCGGTGCCGACCAGGTGACGATGCGCGCGATGCGGCGCGATGCGCTGGCAGGTGTGGATGACTTCCCGGGCGACTTGCTGGAACTGCAACAGTACTTTGCGCCCGCTGGCAGTGCACCGGTGCGCGCCGTGCCGGGCGAAGGGCTCGACGTCCCCATCTGGTTGCTGGGGTCGAGCACGTACAGCGCGCAACTGGCCGCACTTCGCGGGCTGCCGTTCGCGTTTGCGTCGCACTTCGCTCCCGACCATCTGATGACCGCCCTCGACACCTACCGCGCCCGCTTCGTGCCCGGCGCGATCCCGCGACCGTATACCATGGCCGTGGTCAACGTCTTCGCTGCCGACACGGATGCCGACGGACGGCGAATGTTCACCTCGCTGCAGCAGGCGTTCATCAACCTCCGTCGTGGCCAGCCCGGTCCGCTTGCGCCACCCGTGGACGAGGTCGAGTCCCGCTGGTCGCCCACGGAACGGCTGACGATCGACCACGCGCTGCAGTACTCGTTCGTCGGATCTGCAGACACCGTGCGGCGTGGCCTCGAGCCGTTCATCGACGCCACCGGCATCGACGAGTTGATGATCACGGGGCACATTCACGACCACGAGGCGCGGAAGCGTTCGTTCGCGATCGCGGCCGACGTCATGGCCGACATTCAGACCACCGCGCGCACGGCGGTTCACCCATTCACGGCATAACGCGAGCATCCCATGCAGACCAGTTCAGGCGTCCGTCCTCCACAGCGCGTACTCGGCCGATCGGACCTCTCGGTGTCGGTCGTCGGCCTCGGGTGCATGGGCATGAGCGAGTTCTACGGCCCGTCAGACCGCGCGACCTCGATCGACGTGATCCACCACGCGCTCGACATCGGGGTGAACTTCTTCGACACCGCCGACATGTACGGCGTCGGCCACAACGAGATCCTCGTCGGCGAGGCGCTGCGCGATCGGCGCGACCGCGCGGTCATCGCCACGAAATTCGGCAACGTGCGCGGCGAGCAGGGAGCGTTCCTCGGAGTGTCGGGACGCCCCGAGTACGTGAAGGCGTCGTGCGACAAGAGCCTGATGCGGCTCGGCATCGACGTCATCGACCTCTACTACCAGCACCGGGTCGACCCGAACGTCCCCATCGAGGACACGATCGGCGCGATGGCCGATCTCGTCGCGGCCGGCAAGGTCCGCCACCTCGGGATGAGCGAAGCGAAGGCAGAGACACTGCGACGGGCGTGCGCGGTGCATCCGATTGCCGCGTTGCAGACCGAGTACTCGTTGTGGTCGCGCGACCCCGAGGACGGGCTGCTCGACGCGTGCGCGGAGCTTGGCGTGACCTTCGTCGCCTACTCGCCGCTCGGGCGCGGGTTCCTGTCGGGGCAGATCAGGAGCATCGACGACCTGGCGCCCGACGACTACCGGCGAAACACCCCGCGCTTCCAGGGCGAGAACTTCGCGAAGAACTTCGAGATCGTGACACAGGTGGAATCGCTGGCCCGGGCCAGGGGCGTGACCCCCGCCCAGCTCGCGCTGGCCTGGGTCATCGCACGCGCGCCGCACATCGTCGCCATTCCCGGGACCCGCAGCCGGCAGCGTCTCGACGAGAACGCGGCGGCCGCGGCGATGACGTTGTCGCCAGACGAACTGCGTCGGCTCGACGCGATTGCGCCGAAGGGCGCGGCTGTCGGCACCCGCTATCCCGAAGCGTCGATGCGCGCCCTCAACGGCTGATCAACGTCCGGGCCGACTGGGGTGCGGCCCCTACAGTTGGCCCGACTGGGATGCGGCCCCTGCACCTGGGCGGAATTCGATCGTGCCCCGCGCTGGGGTGCAGCCCTACGCCTCGCTGGCGGGCTGGCGGTGACGTCAGTCGTAGGGGTGCACGAGTTTCATCGCCGCGAGTCGTGCGAAGTCGCCGTCGAGCGACCAGACCAGCGCGCCGATCTCCACGGACAGGGCGCCGATGAGCAGGTCGACCAGGCCGAACGTTTCGCCGCGCCCGCGGGCGCGCGCCGACCACTCGTCGAGCAGTTGCCACGTCGCGTCGGTGGGATAGACGACCGGAATCGCTTCGAGCGCACGCTTCAGGCGCTCCCGTGTCTGCCCCGACGTGCCCATGAGGAGTTCACTGCGCACGGGAACCGGCAACACCACTTCGTCGCTGTCCAACAGCGACGATAACGTCCCCGCGTGGGGACTCGCAGGGTGACGCAAGGCCGAGATCCAGACCGACGTGTCGACGACGATCACCGTCGTGCCTTCGAGGCCTTGCGAGGTCGCTCCCTCACCGTGTCGAGGTCGAGGGCAACGTGCACCGTGCCGAACATCGCCTTCAAGTCGTCGATGCGGCCGCGCCGCACCACCTCCTTGAGGGCGTACACAACGGTGTCGGTTTTCGACTTGAACCCGACGGTGTCGCGTGCGGCCTCCACGAGCCCGTCAGGAAGATCGAGGGTGGTACGCATACGATCGACGATGCATCGTATGCCTCCGGGATGTCAACATGTGCGCATGTCGGATGCAGATGGTGGCGGGCCGCACTGGGTGCGGCCCCTACACCTGGACCGTGAATCCGACCCCGGGGCGCGTCGGGGTGCGGGCCGCCACGCCTGGAATCTGATCCCGGGCCGCACTGGGGTGCGGCCCCTACTGGAGCTGCGCGATCAGGACGCTCATGTTGCGGATGTAGGCCTCAATCGAGATGCCGACGAGTGTGTCGTCCCCGAAGGGTGACGTGTCGCTCGTGTCGCCAACCATCGTCGTGGCGAAACTGCCTGGCGCGACCGTCGCGGTGCTGTCGGCCCGGTATGGGTACGTGTTCATCCCCAGCTTCGCCGGCCAGTAGCCCTCGTCGTTGAGCCCCTTCACGATGTCGCGTGCCGCCGGCGCGTTGCGCGGCGGCTGCACGGCGAAGTAGCGGGGCAGCGGCAGCGCGCCGGTTCCCGCGATGAGGGGAGAACCCTTCGTCGCCTCGGCCGGAGGCGTCGCCTTCGCCCGTTCGTACTGCGCACGCAGGCCGGCGACGTCGATGGCGCGGAAGGACGAGTAGTGCCCCAGCGTGTTGTTCGGATCCTTGTTCACGAAGTAGCGGCCCGAGACGACGTTCGAGCCCTCGCGGTGAACGTAGAGCGGCTCGTTCGTGCCGAGTTCGACGAACGTGGGGTGGGTGCGCCCTCTCGGCGCGACACCCGGAGGCAGCGTGAGCTTCTCGAGCCAGTCGAGCGCCTCGGGGATTCGCGCGAGGAACCGCGTGTCGCCCGTGAGGTAGTAGAAACGGATCAACTGCTCGATGTTGCGCGCCGATGTGTGCGTCACCAGCGCCCGCGGTTCGTAGCTGCGGGCGCCGGCCACCGCGAGGTCGAGCGAATACTGCAGCCCCCACCCGGGTTGCGGCTGGCCCTGCTGCATGACGACGAACGCGTTCATCGCGCGCGTGATGGGCTCGAGCACGCGCGGATCGCCGAGCGCCTGGTAGCACATCACGAGGAAGTCGATGTTCTCTCCGGCGACGTCGTCGTTGAACGTGTGGTACGCGGTGTAGGACTTCTGGCCCGCGGGCGTCTCGCCGGGCACCTCGGGATAACGCTGCGGCCACGTGCCGATCGGATACTGGCTGTCGATCACGAACTGGATGGCGCGATCGAGGGCAGGCTTGTACTTCGGATCGAGCTTCTCGACGTAGAGCCGCAGCAGGAACTTCGACGCCTCGGCCGTGCCGCCGTCATCGAATGTGGCGTTGCCGTAGTAGTGCTGGAATTCCTCGAGGCGCCACGCGTTCTTGCCCACGGTGCCATACCAGTTCCGCAGCGAGCGATCCCCGCCGAAGTCGACGACGTAGTTCCACCCTCCCGCAGGGTGCTGGCCCCAGATCAACGCGCCGGCGACCTGTTCGGCGGCCTGGTAGTAGAACTCGTCCTTCGTGGCGTGGTACGCATCGAGGAACAGGTGCCCCATCGTTGGCGTGCCAGGGGGCTGGATCCAGATCTGGGTGTCGCGGGCCTCGATCTCACCCCAGCGCCGCGACAGGTCGGGAAGGTACGCCCAGACATACCCGCCGCGATAGGCCACCTTCTCGACCATGAAGGTCGTCGCCTTCTTCATGGCGGCGATCACCTCGGTCTTCGCAGGCGCGACGGACGGTGCGGCTGGCCCGGCAGGTTGCGCAACCACCGGACGGCTGACCAGCGATGCGGCGAACGCCAGGGCCGTGACGAACTTCATCATGGGAGTCCCGAAAGAAAAAGACCCGGGGTGCCTGGATGGCCCCCCGGGGCATGAGCGATGAGGGTCGTACCCGACGGACTAGAACACGAAGCGCAGTCCGAACTGGATCTCGCGGCCGAGGCCGTCGGTGCGCTTGCGCGTCACCTTGCCGAAGTTCGACGACGAGATGGTGAGGTCGGGGTTGTCCCAGACGATGGTGTTCAGCGCGTTGTAGGCTTCCAGCCGGGTCTCGAGTCGATACTTGCCGAACGTGAAGCTCTTGGTCAGCGTCATGTCGACGAATTGCGCCCCCGGCCCGTTGAGTCCGTCGAAGTACCACGGGTTCGTGCGCGGCGTGTTCGTGTCGCTGAGCACAGCGAACTTCGTCGTGTCGAACCACTGGTCGCGCGTCGGGTTGTCGAGCTTCGGATTGCCCGATACGGCGTAACTCGTGCCGAACAGCAACGGCCGGCCCGAGTAGAGCCGCGCAGAGATCGTGTACTGCCAGCCGCCCACCAGCAGGTCGAGCGCCGTCGGCATGTCGGCGCCGTACTTGCGCCCGTGCCCGACCGGGATCTGGATGGTCGCGGCCGCCGTGAAACGGTGCGTCGGACTGTTGGCCACCGGCAACCACGTCCAGCCCTCTTCGCCGTCGGTCTGCAGCGTCTTGTAGGTCGCCAGGTCGTCGAACCACTGCTGGATGCGCGCGCGGTCCCAGGCATACGCGACCATGAAGCTCACGCCCTGCGCAAACGGCCGCTGGGCGCGGATTTCGGCCGTCTGCGTCCGCAGTTGCTTCCCGTTCGTGTTCGTCTGGTTGATGGCCGTGTACTGCGGATACGGCTTGAGCAGGCTGCCCAGCGTGACCGTCGTATTGTTGCGCAACGCGCCCGGGAACTTGTCGACCGTCAGGTAGTTGCGGAAGGGGTTGGGCACCTGCGTGTTCAACGCGGTCTTCAGCTCGTACCTGAACGCCGGGTCCATCATGTTCACGTCGATCGTGTAGGGCACCCGCGTCCCGAGGTTGAAGAAGTAGTTCAGGTCCAGGATCACGTCTGCCCAGATCTGCTTCTGGAACGACACGTTGAACCGGTCGTTGATCTGCGGCCGCAGTTCGTACTCGTCGAGGCTCACCGCCCCGCCGAGGTTCGTGTACCGGCCATAGGCTTGCCCGTACGGCTCGATCACGGGGTTGTTGGCCGGATACGGGTTGGCCAGGAGTTGCTGCGGCCGCCCGGTCGCCAGCCCCAGCGTGTTGGTCGTCTGCGCGTAGCCCGCGTACTGGTTCACGAAGTCGCCCAGCGTGTCGCGCACGTTGCTGATCGGCATCTGGTAGCGCGCATACGCGCCACGCAGCACCGCGTTGTCGCCCATCCGGTAGTTCACGCCCACCCGCGGCATGAAGTTCTTCCACGTGCTGTGCCACGCATGCGGATCGTCGTCACTGGCGAAGACCCACGCGCCGTTGTACGTGTAGCCGTAGCCCTTGCTGGCCATCAACGCCAGCGCCTGCGCGTTCATCGGCGGGGGCGTCGTCTGCATCTCGGGAATCGGCGACGTCAGGTCGATCCGCTGCGACAACCGGTTCTCCGGATCCGTCGGCCCGGGCTCGTACTCCCAGCGCAGGCCCAGGTTCAGGGTCAGCCGGTCGTTGATGCGGAAGTCGTCCTGCACGTACGCCGCATACCCCATCAGGTTCGTCGTCTGCAGGGGGACCAGGCGCGCCGACGTCTGGCTGTCGAGCGCCCCCAGCAAGAACGTCGCCCACTGGTTGCCCGAGTTCACCACGTCGGGACTGTCAGACGAGTTGGCCGTCAGCGTCGAGTTGAACACCAGGTTGATCGGCTCGAAGCGCGCCGCCTCGCCGAAATACTCGCGCATCTCGCCGCCCCACTTCAGGTTGTGCGCACCCTGGTAGCGGTTCATCCGCACCGACGCCGTCCAGGCGTCCGGATGCTGATACCACTCGCGCCCAAGCCGCCCGAGGCGGTTGTTGGTGTTCGTGCCGGTCCCCGACGTCACGTCGAGCGCCGGGTAGTACACGTAGCCGCTGTTGTAGAGCGACTTGTACCACTGGTTGTTGCCCCAGTAGTCGGCCAGCCCCTCGGCGCCCAGCAGCAACGACGGGTTGTAGAACTCATCCACCATGTTGTAGTAGCTGCCGCGGACGTTCAGCGTCGTCCGGGCCGACATCACCCACACCGCGTCGCCCGCGAAGCTCATGCCGTCGCGGTTGCTGCCCGACGCCGGGAAGAAGCCCGCATCCGTCGGGTTCTGCTGGTAGAGGTCGGCCTTGAACTGCCCATACCGCGCAAACACCTTGACCGTGTCGGTGATGTTCCAGTCGATCCGCTGCGAGAAGTTCCAGTAGTCCACCTTCTCGTCGACGCCCCCCTGCCAGTTGTCGGTGTAGCCCGGCAGGTTCGGCAGCGGCAGGTCCTGCAGCATCTTCAGCGCCACCGGATCGAACAGCGCCAGCGGAATCACGTTGTTCGCAAAGGGCGTCCGCACCACGCGGTTCGTCGCCGGATCGAGCACCGAGCTGAACGGGTTGTAGATCGTCCGCACCCGCCCGCTCTGCGTCGACTGGCTGAAGTTGCCCGCCCGCTCCAGTTCCGTCGGCACCGTCCGCACGATCGTCAGCGGCCGCTTGTCGTCCCACTGCTCGAACGACGAGAACGAGAACACCTTGTTGCGCAGGATCGGGCCGCCCAGGGTCCCGCCATACATCTTCAGGTCGGTGCCCTTCAGCTTGCTCGTGTCCTGCCCCGGCGCCCGGGTCAGCGTCGGATCGGCAATCGAGTTGAACTGCGGGTTCCGGCCATAGAAATACGCCGAGCCCTTGTAGCTGTTCGTCCCCGACTTCATGTTGAGGCTGATCACGCCGCCCAGGCTGTTGCCGTTCTCGGCGTCCACGCTGTTCTTCGACACCGTCACTTCTTCAATCGCATCCACCGCCGGCGTGTACGCCGTCTTGAAGCTCGCCCCCAGCGACACCCCGTCCAGCAACACCGTGTTGGCGCGCTGCGTGCCGCCGCCCGCGTCGTAGTCGTTCGCGTACGCATGGTGATACGGCCGGTTCTCGCTCGTCGTCGTCGACACCAGGACGGACGGGTCGAGATTCGACAGGTTGTACGGATTACGTCCCGAGATCGGCACCTGGTCGAGCAGCTGCTTCTCGAGCGTGATGTCGTGGCTGCTCGTGTTGAACTGCACCGCCACCGGCGCGGCCTCCACCGTGACCGTCTCCTCGAGGCCGCCCACGCTCAGCAGCAGGTCCACAGTCACGTCGCCCCGCTGGGGCACCCGGACGTTCGTCTGCTCGGCCCGCCGGAACCCGTCCAGTTCGCCTGTCAGCGTGTAGGTCCCCGGATCCACGAAGTCCACCAGGTATCGGCCTTCGCCGTCCGTCACCCGTGTGACCGCGACCCCGGTCTCCACGTTCGTCAACGTCACCGTCGCGCCCGGCAGGGCACCCTTGCTCTCGTCGACCACCTGCCCCTGCACACGCGCCCGGTAGTCCTGGGCCGATACCGACGTGGCGAGGCAGAGCAGGCCGACGAACAACCACAATAGCCCACGCATCTTCATGACGATCCTCCTGAACCCGGCACGGCACGTCGTCTGTCGCGCTTCGTACCCCGAGAGTTGCAATCGCCGCGGCGACGCCGCGACCTCACGCTCGACTTGCCAGGTGTGGGCTCCATCAACTGAAGGTGCCCAGACCCTTGGTGGTACCCGACGTCTTCCTGTACTGCCCTGCGCTATCGCAGGAAGTCACGCACGCCGTTGATCACGAGTGCCAACGCGAACAACCCCGTGATCCAGAGGACGATGTTGCGTCCGGTGTTTGCCTTCAATGCGCCCATGCCGGGCCGATTGACGAAGTAGAGAATGATGAACACGGCCACCGGGGCCATGAGCAGGTTGCCGACCATCGCGAGAATCGACTTGAGCAGGGCCGGCAACTGCCAGAACGGCGCCACGAGCGCCGGCACGGCGATCCACGTCGCGAACGACCACTTGAACGCGGTGTTCTGCTTCGTGAAGTGCCAGTCGCGTCGCAGGATGTCGAGGCAGAAGTAACTCATCGTCAACGACACCGAGATCAACGTCGTGAACGCGGCTGCAATGAGCCCCAACGAGAACATGCGCGGCGCGAGGAAACCGAGCGCCCCTGGAAACGCCGGCCCCAGGACCTGGCCGGCGACCGCGATGCTCTGGATCTGCGAGTAGTGGCTCACCCCGAGGTACGCGGGGCCGTTGCCGTCATAGACGTAGTGCAGCGCGGTGGCGCCCGCGACGATCACCACGACCGAGAAGATGCCCCAGATGACGCCGAGGTTCTGGACGGTCTTCCAGAACGAGCGCTTCGCGTCGATCACGGTGTAGCCGGCGTTGGCCGTGAGGTAGCCGTACGACAGCATCACGGCAGGCGGCAAGGCCTGACCCGCGATACCCATGATCTGCGTGAAGCTGTTCCGCACGCCGGTTCCGCCGACGACGGGGATGTTCTGGGGGATGTTCGGGACGAGGCCGGCACCGAGTGCGACCCACGTGTGCCAGTCGAGCAGGCCCTTGATCGCGACGACGATGAACGCAACCAGGATCACGACCAGCAGGGCGGTCATGATCTTCTCCATGCGCTTGTAGCCTCCGAGCACTGCGGCGACCACCGTCAGTCCGGTCAGCACCACCGTCACGATCACCAGGCTGACGCCTGACTCGGATCCCGCAGGCGGCAGCATGCCGAAGGCCCCGTAGGCGCCTTCGACCATGGCCGACATCTGGCTCATGTTGACGACGATGTTCACGAGGAACATCGGGACGAAGATGAACCAGGCCAGCCAGGATCCGATGTCTCGCCGGATCATCTCGATCAACCCGTGCCCGCCCGACATCATGCCGACGCGTGACGCCGAGTCGAGCGTGAAGATGACCATCGGGATGACGTAGAGCGCGACCCACAGCAGGTCGAAGCCGAACCATGCGCCGGCGAGCAGGCGCGTGGCGACAGCGCCGGCGCCGATCATTCCGGCCGCCGTCAGCGCTGCCGGACCGACCAGTTTCGCGAGCGTGGAGACGAACGGAATGCGCATGGGATCCTGGCTACGCCACTACCGGAGCGGCAAAGGCAGGCGCCGCGATCAGTGCGGCGGCGCCTTGAAGACGGGGGTACTCCGAAGCGGCCACGGGCCGGATGTCAGTGTCGGCGGCTGCGGCGGTGAGCGTCCGCTCGGCGAGTGCGGTGCGCACGGTCGCCTCGATCAGATCCCAGGCGAGCGTGATCTCGCCGCCGATGTACACACGCGAGGGATCGAGCGCATTGATCACCGACGCCAGCCCGAGCCCGAGATACCGTGCGGTGGCGTCCAGGGCGGCCAGGGCCTTGGGATCCCTGGCACGGGCACGGGCGATCAGGTCTTCCATCGTGAAGCGCTGCTGCTCGGCGCGCATCGGCCCGGGCGGATCGGCATGTCGCCCGAAGTAGCGCGCCAGGGTGGCGCGGTTCGACACGTAGGCTTCCCAGCACCCGTTGGCGCCGCACGAGCAGCGTGGGCCGTCGAGCGACAGCGAGACGTGACCGAACTCGCCGGCGATGTTGTGGCGCCCGCGCAGCACCTCGCCGTGAATGATCACGCCGACACCAATGCCTTCAGACACGCTGACGAACACGAGGTCGCCAGCGGTCCCGGTGCGGTCGTCGCGCATGGCCCAGGCCTGCGCGAGGGCGCAGGCACGGCCCGAGTTCTCGATCTGCACAGGAAGCCCGGTCGCCCGGGTCAGGGCCTCGTGCAGGTCCACATTGCGCCAGCCGAGCGTCGGGGCGTGGAGGACGCGCATGGTGGAGTGCTCGACCATGCCGGGCACCACCACGCCGATGCCGTCGCAGGCGACGACTTCGGGATGATCGGCCAGGAGCCGGGTGATGCGCGCGGCCAGCATGGCCACGACCTTGTCAGGGTCGCGATCGGTGGGGAACGTGGTCACACCCGACAGGGGGTGGCCGAGTACATCGGCCAGCATGAGAAAGGTTTCGGTGGCGCGGATGTCGGCCGCGATGACGGCGCGGCGGCGCGAATCGACGTAGAGGAACGTGGGCCTGCGTCCGCGGACGGCTTCGCCGGTGGCGCCTTCGAAGAGGAGCCCGTCGCGGAGCAGGTCGGTGACGATGAGCGAGACGGCGCCGCGCCTGACGCCCATCATGCGCGCGAGGTCGGCGCGGGATATGGGCTGATGGGCACGAACGAGGTTGAGGACGATGGATCGGTTGATCTGCCGGGAGGTGGTGCGGGTGGCGACGCGAAAGCGGGCGGGATTGACGCGTCTCATTTGTCCCACTCACAGACTAAAGGACGCCCTTGCGTGGGACAAACACCGCAAAAACCCTCTTGATGAAAGGGTGTGCAGCCCAGGGACGCATTCGATGCGGCGCATTTGTCTAATCTCGGGACAAAATATAGGCCCGACCGGAAAAGCCGTCAAGCAGAAAAAAAGATCGCCCTACGAGACCGTGTCCAGCCGGTCTACCACGAGCCGGCCGACGTTCAGCGCCGAGGTCGCCGCCGGGGATGGTGCATTGCAGACGTTCACGATGCGCCCGTGCCCCAGGATCAGGAAGTCGTCGACCAGCTTCCCGTCAGGAGTGAGCGCCTGTGCCCGCACCCCGGATCGGCCGGGGATCAGGCCTTCGCTGGTGATCGCCGGCACCAGGCGCTGCAGCGCCTTCACGAACGCCGCCTTGCTGAACGATCGCCACATCTCGCCGAGTCCCATCTTCATGTTGCGGCTCGCGAGCCTCAGGAAGCCCGGGTAGGTCAGCGACTCGAAGAGGTCGCGCAGGTTCACGTCGAGTTTGCCGTAGCCTTCGCGCGCGAACGCGAACACGGCGTTGGGGCCGCACTCCACGCCGCCTTCGATCATCCGGGTGAAGTGGACACCCAGGAACGGGAAGTTCGGATCGGGCACGGGGTAGATGAGGTTGCGGCACAGGCGCTGCGCGTCGGGCGTGAGTTCGAAGTACTCGCCCCTGAACGGGACGATGCGCGCCTTCACGTCCTGCCCGCCGAGTTTCGCGAGTCGATCGGCGTACAGGCCGCCGCAGTTGACGACCTGCCGGGCCCTGACCTCCTCGCGGGACGTGCGGATGACCACTCCGTCTGGTTGCGGCGTGAGGCCGACGACCGCGGCATTCAGCATGACGCGTCCTCCACGCTCGGTCACGATGGTGGCCAGCCGCTCAGACACGTGGCGGAAGCTCACGATCCCGGCCTCGGGCACGTGGATCGCCTGCACGCCCGCCACGGCGGGCTCGAGTTCGCGCAGCCGCTCAGGCCCGATCAATGCACATTGCACACCGTTCTGCCGGCCACGCTCGAAGATGGCGTGCAATTGCGGCACCTCGCCCTCGTCTACCGCGACGATGACCTTGCCGCAGATCTCGAACGGCAGGCCTTCCTCGCGGCAGAAGGCTTCCATGGCGAGGCGGCCGGCGCGCCCGTTCGACGCGCGCAGGGTGCCGGGCTTGTAGTAGATGCCCGAGTGCAGCACCCCGGAGTTGCGCCCGGTCTGATGGGCGGCCACTGTCGATTCCTTCTCGATCACGACCACGGATCGCCCGGGATGGCGGTCGGTGTACTGGTGGGCGGTGGCGAGTCCGACTATGCCGCCGCCGATGACGGCGAGATCGTGCTGGGTCATGCCCTGTACCTCGGCGGCGCGACATGTGTGGCGCGCCGGGTGGCGCATCCGGGCCGCACAGGCGTGCGTCCTTACGATACGCCGAGGTGGCCGGCGATGGCATCGACGAACGCGGGACCGAACTTCTCGGCCTTCTGTTCGCCGACGCCGTGGATGGCTCGCAACGACGCCAGCGACGTCGGCCGCAGCCTCGCCATCTCGCGCAGTGACCGATCGTGGAACACGACGTACGGGGGCACCTTCCGCGCACGTGCCACGGCGAGCCGCACGGCGCGCAGTGCCTCGAACAGGTCGCGGTCCACGCCGTCCCACCCCTCGCGCTCGACGCTTGGCAGCGACGCCGCGCGGCGCGACCCCCGCGCGGGCGCCTTCTGCTGGCGGCAGAGCACGACCTCGTGCTCGGGCACTTCGCCCTTGAGCAGCGCGACACCACGCGCCGTCAGCTGCAGCGTCGGATACTCGCCTGGCGTCCGCAGCAGGAAGCCGCTCGAGATCAGCTGCTCGATGTAACCGCGGATCTCGGTGCTCGACATGTCCTTGAGCAACCCGAAGGTGCTCAGCTCCTGGTGTCCCTGTGCGATCACCTGGGGCGTGGCCTTGCCCTCGAGCACGGCGGCCACGTGGCCGATGCCCCAGCGCTGCCGCACCCGCGCCACACACGACCCGATCTTCTGCGCGATGACGAACGCGCCGTCCACGTGCTCGAGTTCGCCGAGGCACCAGTCGCACGCCCCGCACGTCCCCACCGGCCGCAGATGACCCGCCCTGAGCGAGCCCCCGTGCCCAGGCGAGTCGAAGGTGCCTGCCCTGAGCGAGCCCCCGTGCCCAGGCGAGTCGAAGGGCCCAGGCGAGTCGAAGGTGCCTGCCCTGAGCGAGCCCTGTGCGTCAGGCGAGTCGAAGGGGCGATCGAACACCTGGCCGAAGTGTTCGACCAGCGCGCGGTGTCGGCAGTGCATCTGGTTGGCGTACGCCTCCATCCCGCGCAGGTGCTGCACCGCCGCGGGCGTCAGTTCTCCGTTCGCCTCGAGCATCTGCTTCCAGCGCACGAAGTCGGCCGGCGAGTAGAACAGCACGCACTCGGCGTCGAGGCCGTCGCGTCCGGCGCGACCCGCCTCCTGCTGATAGTGCTCGACCGACTTCGGTGCGCCCGCGTGGATCACGAAGCGCACGTCCGACCGATCCACCCCCATTCCGAAGGCCACGGTTGCGACGACGATGTCGGCGCGTTCGTCGAGGAATGCCTCCTGGTTGCGCGACCGCTCCTCGTCGGCAAGGCCCGCGTGATAGGGCACCGCGCGATGGCCCTTGGCGACGAGCGCCCTGGCCATGGTGTCCACGTCCTTCCGCGACAGGCAGTAGATGATGCCGGCCTGCCCCGCACGCGTCTTCAGCACGGCATCGATCTGCGCGTCGAGCTTCGTGCGCTGCCGCACCCGGTAGATCAGGTTCGGCCGATCGAAGTCGCCGACCAGCACGAGGGGCTCGCGCAGCCCGAGCTGCGTGACGATGTCGTCGCGCACGCGGGGGGTCGCCGTGGCCGTGAAGGCGTGGATCGCGACATCGGGAAACGTCGCGCGCAGGGTGCCCAGCAGCCGGTACTCCGGCCTGAAGTCGTGCCCCCAGTGGCTGATGCAGTGCGCTTCGTCGATCGCCACGAACCTGACGCCCCAGCGTGCAAGCTGCCGCTGGAACCCCTCGCCGTGCTCGCCGACCAACCTCTCCGGCGACACATAGAGCAACCTGAACCGCGACTCGCGCAGGCCGTCGGTCACGGCCTGCCGCTCTGACGCGGTCATGGTGCTGTCGAGTCGGGCCGCAGCCACGCCGCTCGCGACGAGGCCATCGACCTGGTCCTTCATGAGCGCGATGAGCGGAGAGACGACGAGTGCGATACCCTTCCGGCCATCCTCGACGAGGGCCGGGGCCTGGAAGCACAGCGACTTTCCGCCGCCGGTGGGCAGGACGAGCAGGCTGTCGCGGCCATCGACCACGGCCTGGATGGCCTCGCGCTGGAGGGGGCGGAACTCGTCGAAGCCCCAGTGTCGCTTCAGGATGTGGCTGAGAGACGTCGTGTGCACGGCCTCGTCATCATAGGCCGTCCGGCAGGCCAATCACTCCCGGAGTGATTGTGTCGGCGAAAACACTCCGGGAGTGATTTCGCGCCCTTGCTGGCGCTGCGCCGCCCCCTGGCCGAAGAATTGCGTCAAAAGGACTGTCATGCGCAGGCTCACTATTCCCGCGACAATCGTCGTGCTGGCTACCGCCGGGTTCGCCTGGCATGCGGCCCGGGCTGCCGCCCCGCCTGTCAACCAGCGTCAGGCCCCTCCGAACGCCGACGACGCCGCGCTGAAGGGAACCCTTGTGTTCCAGTCGGATCGTGACGGCCGACCGGCCATCTACATGCTCGACGTGGCGACGCGGCGGGTGACGCGGCTCAGCGGGTCGCCGGAGTGGAGCGAGGGATCGCCGCGATGGTCGCCCGACGGCCGGTTGATCGCGTTCAAGTCGAACCGTGCACACTACGAGGGTTCCCCACCCGAACAGGGATCGCCTGACTTCGACCTCTACGTGATCAACGCCGACGGCTCCGGTCGGCGACGCGTGACGTCCGGTCGCGCAAACGAAGAAGACGCGGTGTGGGCGCCAGACGGACGCAGCCTTTTCTACTCGTCAGACGAAGACAGTCGCGGCGATATCTACCGCGTCTGGCTCGACACGGGTCGAACCGATCGGCTCACCCGCCAGTTCGTGGGGCGCGCGATCATGCCGAACGTCTCACCCGACGGGGCGCGCGTCGCGTTCGCCGCGCAGACGTTGCGGATTGGGCAGTTCTGGGACTTCCAGGTGCACGTCCTCGATGTCGCACGCGGCACGACGCAGGCGCTTCCTGCAACGAGCGGCGCGTGCTGGCCCAGTTGGTCGCGCGACGGCGGGCGACTCGCGAACGTGCGGTTGCACGCCAACCGCCCCTCGTCTCTCGAGGTGCGCGACATGGCCACCGGCACGACCACGCGCGTCGTCGAGGACGCCGCGATGTGGAGCTACTACCCTGACTGGTCGCCCGACGATAGGTTCCTGGCGTTCTCGACGAGCCCCGCGCACCATGAAGGCGAAGACTGGGACCTGGCGGTCTACAGCTTCGCGACACGGAGCGTGACGCGACTCACGACGGGCCGCGGCAACGATCGGCTTCCCGATTGGCGTCCGTGAGAGGCGGTCAGGCAGTCGAAGCAGTAGTATCCTCGCCGCCATGATTCTGACCACGATCGCTCGCGGCGCGCTGATCCTGCTGGTGTTGGCGACGTCGGCCGCGGCACAGCCAGCCGTGACCGAAGGCGATGCGACCTTCGCCGGCGTGACGTTCTCGTCGGGTGAACGGCTGGACGCCGTCCGCATCCACTACCGCACGCTCGGCACCCTGCAGCGCGATGCGCAGGGGAGGGCGCGCAACGCGGTGCTGATCCTGCACGGCACGGGGGGCAGCGGTGCGCAGTTCCTCCAGCCGCAGTTCGCCGGCGAGCTGTTCGGTGCCGGGCAACTGCTCGACACGTCGAGGTTCTTCGTCATCCTGCCCGACAACATCGGCCACGGGGCGTCGAGCAAGCCCAGCGACGGCCTGCGCCAGCGCTTTCCCAGGTACGGCTACGCCGACATGGTGGCCCTGCAGCATCGGCTCGTGGCCGAACACCTGAAGATCGATCACCTGCGCCTGGTGATGGGCACGTCGATGGGCGGGATGCACACCTGGATGTGGGCGACACGCCATCCGTCGTTCTCTGACGGATGGGTGCCACTCGCCTCGGTCCCCACGGCCATCGTCGGGCGCAACCGTATGTGGCGGACGATGCTGGCCGATGCGATCACCGACGACCCGGCCTGGAAGAACGGTGAGTACGAGACGCAGCCCGAACTCGGCATGCGGAACGCCCTCCGCCTGCAGTCGATCATGAGCAGCGTGCCGCTCCAGTGGCACCAGCTCGCGCCGACGCGTGAGCAGGCCGACGCGTTCATCCGCACGTTCGTCTCGTCGCGGCTGCCCGCGCTCGATGCGAACGACATGCTCTACCAGTTCGACGCGTCGCGCGACTACGACCCGTCGGCCGACCTCGCGAAGATCACCGGGCCGTTGCTGGCCATCAACTCCGCCGACGACCAGATCAATCCACCCGAGCTCGGGTTGATGGAGGCGCTCATGCCGAAGGTCGCGGGCGGGCGCTACCTGCTCATCCCGATCTCGCCGGCAACGCGCGGGCACAGCTCGCACACGTGGGCCGTGCTCTGGAAGAAGGAACTGGCCGAGTTCCTCGCGCAGCTGCCAGCCCGGTAGGTGACACGCGGTACCACGGCGGCCGGAGTTTGGTCGCGCCATTCGTGAAGGCAGGCGACATGGGGCTCCTCAAGCTGAACCTCGGGTGCGGACCGAACACGCTGCCGGGATACATCAACGTCGACGTGTACGGGACGCCCGATGTCACCTGGGACCTCGAGCGCGTCCCGTGGCCCTGGGAGGCCGACACCGTCGGCGAGATCATCCTGAGCCACGTGCTCGAGCACCTCGGGGGCGGCACCGAGGGGTTCAGGCAGGTCGTGTGCGAGATCTACCGGGTGTGTGCACACGACGCGCTCGTCCACGTCGCGCTGCCGCACCCGCGCCACGACAACTTCCTCGTCGATCCCACCCACGTGCGCGCGCTGTTGCCCGAGACCTTCCAGATGCTGTCGCAGGCGGCCAACCGCGAGTGGACGGCCAAGGGCGTGTCCAACACTCCGCTGGGGATCTACTGGGGTGTCGACTTCGACGTCGTGCGCACGAAGCTGTGGTACGACGACTACTGGCAACAGCGCATCGAGCAGAAGCAGGTGACGTCTGCCGAGCTGCAGTTCGCCCTGCGTCATCACGTCAACGTCGTGCGGGAGTTCCTCGTGACGCTGCGGGTCGTGAAGGCGGGCGCATCGCCGCCGTGATCGGGTCTGGCCGCTCACGCTTCAGGACAGGTCCAGCGGGCGAGTAGGCGCCGCTTGCTGCAGCGATCCGCCTCCCGTCACAGGCGGGCGAGCGTATCGAACTGCCGCCGGTCCTCACGGCCGGCCCGCCGTGCGACAATCGACGCCATGCTGGCACGGCGAGCAGCTCGATGGGCGTTCGTCCTGTCTGCGGGGAGCATGGTGCTGGCCGCACCGCCGGCACCGCCGGCAGCTCGGCACGACGGCGCCGCGGCGCTCTTCGAGCGCACGCTGCGGCCGACACCGTCTGAGCGGGCGATGATCGAGCGCGGCGCGCCCGTGGTGCGGGTTCTGCAGCCCTCGGCCCCGCACGAGGTGGCGCTCGCGGGCGGCATCCGCGTCGCGACGACGGCTCGCGATTTCATCGCGCTGGCCGGAGACATCGCGCGCTGGAAACGCGGTCCCGCGGTGCTGCAACTCGGCCGGTTCGGCAACGTGCCCTCGCCTGGCGATGTCGCGTCGCTGCGACTCGACGAACCTGACCTGGCGGCGCTCAGGCGGTGCGCAGGGCAGCCCTGCGACGTCAAGCTCGCCGCGCTGGCGGTCGAGGAGTTCAGGCGCTTCGACTGGCAGGCACCCGCTCGGGCGGGTCGCGCCGAAGCCCTCGTGCGGGCAGGGCTCGTGCGACACGTGACGCAGTATCTCGCGGACGGCGATCGGTCGCTGATGGTCTACGAGCCGCGGCGGACGGTGCTTGCGCAGGAAGTGCAGCAACTGCTGCGCGAGGCGTCGATCCTCGACGAGTACGCGCCGGGGCTGCGGACCTACCTCGAGGAGTTCCCGCACGGCGGGCTGCCTGGCGTTGAGTCGGCGATCTACTGGGCCCGCGAGTCGTTCGGCCTCAAGCCCGTTCTCAGCCTCTACCACGTCGTCGTCTTCCCGTCGCCCAGCGAGGGCACGTCGGTGATGGTCTCGAAGCAGTTCTACGCGAGCCGCTACTTCGACGCCTCACTCGACCTCATCGTGGCCGTCGATGACGAGGCCGACGCGGGGCGCCACTGCTACGTGGTGCAGTTCGCGCGCGCCCGCACCGACTCCCTGCGAGGGGTGGTCGGCGGCCTCAAGCGATCGGCAGTCACCCGGGAAGCCGAACAGGGCCTCGCGAAGCTGCTCGGTCGGTTCGCACGCCTTGTCGACCCACTCCAGCGCGATCCTCGCGCTGCGAAGTGACCCTCTCGCCCCGCACCGCCCCGATCTCGACGAGACGAAGTTCACGGACGACCTGAGAAACCGGCCAGGGGTAACAACGGCTCGTCGATCAGTCTCGACCGGGTGGGGGATGTTGGCTTCAGGCGAGCCCCAT
>CAVONI010000015.1:0-74896 GCA_963697285.1 uncultured Acidobacteriota bacterium | reverse complement strand
CGAGATGACGCGGCGGCAGCAGTTCCTCAGTGCCATCGCCGACCCGCAGATCGCCTACCTCCTCCTGACGCTCGGCACGCTTGGCCTGACGGTCGAACTGTGGAACCCGGGCACCGTTCTGCCGGGCGTGGTCGGCGGCCTCTGCCTGCTGCTGGCGTTCTTCGCCTTCCAGGTGCTGCCGATCAACGCGGTGGGCCTGCTGCTCATCCTGTTCGGGATCGGTCTGCTGATCCTCGAGTTGAAGATCCCGAGCTTCGGCGTGCTCGGCGTCGGCGGCGCGGCGAGCCTGCTGATGGGGTCGGTGATGCTGACCCGCGACGTGCCGGGGGTGACGGTCAGCTACGGCGTCATCGTGCCCACGGTCGGGGCGATGGTCCTCCTCTTCCTGTTCCTCGGCCGGCTCGGATTGAAGGCCCAGCGCAGCCAGCCCGTGACCGGCATCGACGGTCTCGTCGGCCAACGAGGGCACACGATCGACCCGGTCGTTCCGGGCGTGTCGGGGCAGATCCGGGTGCGCGGCGAGATCTGGCAGGCGACGTGTACGACACCACTTGAACCAGGCCGCCTCGTGCGTGTGACCGCTGTCGATGGCCTGACGCTCCGGGTCGAGCCAGACGCCACGACGTCAGAAGGAGGCACCACATGAACCCGTTGATCCCCTCGCCGGGCCTGATCATCGCCATCGTCCTGCTGCTCTACGTGATCAGCTCGATCCACATCCTCCGCGAGTATGAGCGAGGCGTCATCTTCAGGCTCGGCAAGCTGTTGCCGCAACCCAAGGGCCCTGGCATCATCGCGGTCTTCAAGCCGATCGACACGATCGTGAAGGTCAGCCTGCGAACGGTGGTGCACGACGTGCCGCCACAGGACATCATCACGCGCGACAACGTGTCGGTGAAGGTGAACGCGGTGGTCTACTACCGCGTCATGGATCCGCGGAAGGCCATCGTCGAAGTCGAGGACTACATGTACGCCACGTCACAGCTGGCGCAGACGACGCTGCGCAGCGTGCTGGGACAGGCTGAGCTCGACGACCTGCTGGCCTCGCGCGACCGCCTGAACCAGCAGTTGCAGCACATCCTCGACAGCCAGACGGATCCGTGGGGCATCAAGGTGTCGGCCGTCGAGGTCAAGCACGTCGACCTGCCCGAGAACATGCAGCGCGCGATGGCGCGCCAGGCTGAGGCCGAACGCGAGAAACGGGCGAAGATCATCCACGCCGAGGGCGAACTGATTGCGTCTGAGAAGCTCGCGCAGGCGGCCGGCGTGCTCGCCACGCAGAACGGCGCGATGACGTTGCGCTACCTGCAGACGCTCAACGAGATTGCCGCCGAACAGAACTCGACGATCATCTTCCCGCTGCCGGTGGAACTGCTGCAGGTGCTGCACAAGACGCTGCCGTCGTAGTACCGACCGAAGGGGTCACGTCTTTCATTGCAGCATTTTTCAAGACCTGGCCCCTGCGTCTGGTGCCAGGTCTTGCGTTTTGCTGCAATGAAAGACACGACCCCTTCGGTTCGTCTGTCAGGTGCGGCGGACGATCATCAGGGTGATGTCGTCGAACTGCGGGGCGCCGCCGGCGAACGCATCGATCGAGGCGATCACGCCGCGGCGGTCCTGGACGATGGCCCAGTTCTGGCTCGCACCGCCCAGTTCATCGGGCGCGTAGTTGCGAACGAACGGGCGACCTTCTTCGGGATGACGCGGCGAACTGCCCCCAGCGGGCGGCGCAGCCTGGGCAAGCGCCGTTCCGATGGCCGTGAGCAGCACCGCGACTGACAGCAGCAATCGTCGGGTCAAGCAGGCTCCGTTGAACTGGGTGAACCGCGAGATTCTACAGCACATCCATGTGGTGGACGCCGGAGATCGACTCACGGAACATCCTCCCTCGGCGTTGCCCATCTTCGCTGGCGCCATCAGCCAATGACCGGCAGCCCTTGTTCGTGTGTCACCGCCAGGCACGGGCTGCGCGCCCCGCTCGCCGAGTCGGTGTAGGCTGAACGCGCTGCAGAGGCGCGACTCGTGTCACTCCTTCATCTCACCCCGACGCTCTCGCCGGCCGCCGCGGCCGACCTAGTGCTCACCCGCTTCGGCATCGGCGGCGACGCCGTGCCCTTGCCGGGCGAACGCGATCAGAACTTCAGGATCGACGCCCATGACGGCCGGTGCCTCGTCCTGAAGATCTCGAACGGTGCCGAGGACGTGTCGTTCCTCGAGGCGCAACACCTCGCGATGGCGACGGCCGGCGATCTCTGCGCGACGCCCATCCCCGCCAGTTCGGGGCACACGATCGAGGTCGTCGACATCGACGGCCGTCTGCACCTGGTCCGCCTCCTCACCTGGCTCGAGGGCGAGCCGATGGGGGTCGTCGCGCACCGCACGCCTGCACTGCTCGAGTCACTCGGACGTGCGGTCGCGCGTATCGATCGCGGACTCGAGGGGATCGATCACCCTTCGCTGCACCGCGACTTCGCGTGGGACCTGGCGATGGCGCCAGGTGTGCTGAGCGACGCCAGCGTCGGGCTCGACGATGCGGCGCGCGCATTCGTCGCGCATGCGCTCTCGCTCCATGCGGCGTACGTTCGGCCCCTGGCCGCGCGCCTGCGCCAGCAGGCCATCCACAACGACGCCAACGACTACAACGTGCTGGTGGGCGGCGGGGATGGCCCGGGACCCATCGCTCCTGGAATGGTTGCTGGAGCCGAAACTACTCCGGGAGTGATGTCACGCCGCCAGCGGGTGGTGGGCGTGCTCGACTTCGGCGACATGATCTGGTCTGCGCGCGTGAACGACGTGGCGGTCGCGTCGGCGTACGCGCTCCTGGGCCATGACGACGCCGTCGAGGCCATCGCGACGGTGGTGGGCGGGTACCACCGCGTCCTGCCACTGGACGACGACGAACTCGCGGCGGTGTTCGCGCTCGTGCTGTTGCGGCTCGCCCTGAGCCTGCATCACGCCGCGCGACAGACGGCGCTGCGCCCCGACGATCCCTACCTGGCCATCAGCCAGGGACCCGTTGCGCGCGGCGATCCCTGCCCTCGTGGCCACGCATCCGCGATTTGCGCACTACGCGCTGCGACACGCGTGCGGACTCGCTCCGGTGCCGCAGGCGCCGGCCATCACCGCATGGTTGCGCGCGCATCAGTGCCGAGTTCGCGCACGTGCTCGGCCGCGACCTCGCGGCTCCCGGCGCGACCGTTCCCATCGATCTCAGTGCCGGCAGCACCCTCGTGACGAGCGACCCGGCAGGGCAGGCGCCCGCGGCGATGCGCGCGCGACTGGCGCGCGTCATCGCGCGCACTCCGGGTGCCGCCAGCGATGCGGTGGGGGTCGGCGGATACGACGAGGCACGCGCCCTCTACACCGCGCCGGCGTTCCAGGGCAGCGACGCGTTGGCGCCGTCGCGCACCGTGCACCTCGGCATCGACCTCACCGCACCGCCCGGCACGCCGGTGCACGCACCGATTGACGGTGTCGTGCACGGGTTCGAAGACGCGGCCACGCGCCAGGACTATGGCCCGGTGATCGTCCTGCGGCACGATCAGGGGGGCGTGCCGTTCTACACGCTCTACGGACACCTCGACCGCGAGTCGCTCGCGGGAGTTCACATCGGCATGCCCGTCGCGAAGGGCGCGCGCATCGGCGCCATCGGCGCACCGCCGCACAACGGCGACTGGTGGCCGCACCTGCACGTCCAGGTCATCACCGACATGCTCGACGTGGCCTGCAACGTCAACGGCAGCGCCCTGCCATCGCAGCGTGAGGTCTGGAAGAGCCTGTGCCCTGACCCGAACCTCCTCCTTCGGATACCGGACGACCGGCTTCCTCGCCGGCGCACGACCGCGTCACTGCTCGATTCACGTCGCGCGCACGTGGGATCCAACGTCCGCCTCAGTTACCGCGAGCCGCTCCGCATCGTGCGCGGCTGGATGCAGTATCTCTACGACGACACGGGCCGGCGCTACCTCGACGCGTACAACAACGTGCCTCACGTCGGGCACGCCCACCCCGCGGTCGTCGCGGCCGTGCAGGAACAGCTCGCCGTCCTGAACACGAACACGCGCTACCTCCAGGATGTCCATGCCGAGTATGTCGAGCAGTTGCTCGATACGTTTCCCGCGCCGCTGTCGGTCTGCTACCTGACCGCATCGGGAAGCGAGGCAACGGAACTCGCGCTGCGCCTCGCCCGCGCGAGCTCAGGCTCCACCGACCTGCTCGTGCTCGAGGGCGCGTATCACGGCCACACGACGACCGCCATCGACATCAGCCCCTACAAGCACGAGGGACCCGGAGGCGCGGGTGCGCCGCCGTGGGTCCACAAGACGCCGCTGCCCGATGTCTATCGCGGCGATCACCGTTCCTCCGATCCCGACGCGGGCGCGAAGTACGCGGCCGTGGTCGGCGCCCGCATCGACGAGATCCGGCGCGCGGGACGCGGCGTGTGCGGGTACATCGCCGAGACGTGCCCGAGCGTCGGAGGACAGCTGCTGCTGCCTCCCGGCTACCTGGCGGAGGTCTACCGCCTCACGCGCGCCGCGGGCGGCGTGGCCATCGCCGACGAGGTGCAGACCGGCCTCGGCCGCATCGGCACGCACATGTGGGCCTTCCAGGCGCACGGCGTCGTTCCCGACATCGTCGTGCTCGGCAAGCCGATCGGGAACGGCTATCCCATGGGAGCGGTGGTGACCACGCCCTGGATTGCGGATGCGTTCGACTCGGGGATGGAGTTCTTCAGCACCTTCGGCGGGAGCACCGCGGCGTGTGCGGCGGGCCTCGCCACCCTGAAGACGACGCTGGACGAAGGGCTGATGGCGCACGCGCGGCGTGTCGGCGACGGGTTGATCGCCTCGTTGCGGGCGCTGCAGGAGAGGCACCCGCTGGTGGGCGACGTGCGGGGTTCGGGGTTGTTCGTCGGGGTGGAGGTGGTGTCGGATCCCGGCACGCGCGAACCGGCCGCCCGCGAGGCCGACTACGTCGTGAACCGCATGCGCGAGCTCGGGATCCTCACGGGCACCGATGGCCCGCATCACAACGTGGTGAAGATCCGCGGGCCGATGCCCTTTTCGGAGGATGACGCCGCGCTACTGGTCGCGGCCCTTGATCGCGTGCTGGGCGAGCTGGCGCCGTGAGCCGGTTGGTCACCGCGGGCTGCCAGGTGCATGGGGCCGCACTCGCGCCGGTGCGGCCCGCCCTACACCTGAACATCTGGAACCCTGAATCGTCGCCGCGTTCGACGTGTCACCCGCCCTCCAATGCCCGTGCGCGCCTCGCGATCTGGTCGATGAATCCACTGAAGATCACCTTGTGGATCGGATAGAGCGCATACCAGTACAGCCACCCTGGCAACCCCTTGGGCGCGAAGAACGCCGTCTGCGACAGCAGCGACTGGCCGTCGTCGCGAGGCACGACCTCGAACTGGAGCCACGCACGCCCGGGAACCTTCATCTCGGCGCGCAAGCGCAGCAACCGGCCGGGCTCCACTGCCTCGACGCGCCAGAAGTCGAGCGCATCGCCCACGCGGAGCCTGTCGGGATCCCGCCGACCGCGCCTGAGGCCCACGCCGCCGAATATCCGATCGGCGAAGCCGCGGAGTTGCCAGGCCCAGTTCATGTAGAACCAGCCGCGGCGTCCGCCGAGGCTCGTGAACACCTTGAAGATCGACGCCGGTGAGGCCGCCACGATCCGCTGGCGGTGTTCGAGGATCATGCCGTCCTGGTTGGTGAGAATGACAGGTGCGACGCCTCCGTGGCTCGTGCTCAGGGCGTCGCTCCAGGCCGTCTCGACTTCGCTGGCCTGCAACCGCTCGAGCGCGCGTTCGACCGAGGCGCGGTAGCCGACGGGGTGAACCTGCGGGAAGAGTTCCCGGGCGATGGGATCGCGCACGATGTTCTCGTTGCGCATCCCCTCGACGAGCGGGCGCGCAATGACCGCGGGGATGGGCGTGACGAGGTTCACCCAGTACGACGAGAGGCGCGGCGTGAGTACCGGCACGGGCACCATCCAGCGCCGCAGGCCCCTGACGGCGGCGTAGGTCATCATCATGTCGCCGTAGGTGATGACTTCCGAGCCGCCGATCTCGATGATGCGCCCGGTGCTTTCGGGCACCGCCAGGGCGGCGACCAGGTACTCGAGCACCTCGCGGATGCCGATCGGCTGCGTGCGCGTGTAGACCCACCGCGGGCAGATCATCACGGGGACGCGTTCGGTGAGGTACCGGATCATCTCGAACGACAGGCTGCTCGAGCCGACGATCACGCCAGCGCGGAACTCGGTCACGGGCACGCCACCGGTGCGCAGCGCGTCGCCGCTCTGCTGGCGCGATCGCAGGTGCTCCGACAGGGCGGGCGACGCGTCGGCGAGGCCACCGAGGTAGATGATGCGTTCGACGCCTGCGGCCCTGGCGGCCTCGCTGAAGTTCGTGGCGGCAGCCAGGTCGCGCGCGTGGAAGTCGGTGCCGGCGCCGAGGCTGTGCACGAGGTAGTAGGCGACGTGGACGCCCTCCATGGCCGGTGCGAGGCTGCCGCGCTCGAGCACGTCGCCGGTCACGATCTCGACCGCCCGGTGCCAGGCGCGTCCCTCGAGACGCGCCGGATCGCGCGCCAGGCACCTGACCCGGTAACCCATCTCGAGCAATCGCGGAACGAGACGGCCGCCGATGTAGCCGGTGGCGCCGGTCACGAGGATGCGTCGGTCTGGCGGGGATGCGGGCATGCGTCTGTGCTTTCCAGTGCGAGTGTGCGGCCGGCGCCGCGGGGATGCGAGGCCAATGCGATCTCATCACATTGGAGGCGATTGTGCCGCAGGAAGATCCCGGCAGCAGAGGAGCGGTAGACTGCGCGCATGATTCCCTTGCGCGTGCGCCCACTCATGCTCACCGTCTTCATGGTCGCCGCCGTCACCGCCGCCACGTCGACCTGGGACGCGCAGACCAGCGGCGTCACGGCGCGACTGCGAGGCGTCAGCGCGGTGAGCGATCGCGTCGCGTGGGCGAGCGGAAACGGCGGCACCATCCTGCGCACCCGCGACGGCGGGCTGGCGTGGGCGCGATCGGCCGTCCCGGGTGCAGAGGCACTCGACTTCCGCGACATCGACGCGGTCAGCGAACGCGTGGCCTACGCCCTGAGCATCGGTCCGGGCGAGGCGTCGCGGATCTACAAGACGTCTGACGCGGGCGCCACGTGGACGCTGCAGTTCACGAACCACGACCCGAAGGCCTTCTTCGACGCGATGGCGTTCTGGGACGACAGGCGGGGCATCGCGTTCAGCGATGCCGTCGACGGCGCCTTCGTCGTGCTCGCCACCCGCGACGGTGGCGCGACGTGGACGCGCGTCGCGTCCCGGGCGCTGCCGCCCGCCCTCGAGGGCGAGGGCGCCTTCGCGGGCAGCGGCACCAACGTTGCCATGCACGGCACACGGCACGTGTGGATCGGGACCGGCGCCGGACGGGTACTGCGATCCGCCGACGAGGGGCGCACGTGGGCGGTCGCCCTCACCGGCCTCGCCGCGTCGCCGACCGCCGGCATCTTCTCGGTGGCCTTCCGCGACGCCCTCCACGGCATCGTCGTCGGCGGCGACTACAAGCAGGAGCGAGCGATCTCCGACAACGCGGCGATCACGTCAGATGGCGGCCGCACCTGGTCGCTGGTCAAGGGCCTGGGCGGATTCCGCTCGGTGGTCGCGTACGTGCCAGGGGCGAAGACACCCTCGCTCGTGGCGGTCGGCCCATCGGGCGCGGATGTCTCCACCGACGACGGGCGCACATGGCGCGCGATCGAGGGAGATGGCTTCCACGCCTTCAGCGTGTCGCCATCGGGCACCGTGGGATGGGGCGTCGGCGAGAACGGCCGCATTGGCCGCCTGCGCGTGCGTGACGTCGTGGAGCCGGAATAGCGCGCCCGGGCCGCACTGGGGTGCGGCCCCTGCACCGGCGCATGCTCCATGTGGTGGATCAGCTCCGCCGCGTCCACTCCTCGGGGATGTCGACCAGCGAGCGATCGAGGGACTGCGTCGACGCAACGCCGAGCAGCGTGAGCGTCCGCACGACGTCTGCGCGCAGGATGTCGATGGCGCGCGTGACGCCGGCGCCGCCTCCCGCGGCGAGTCCGTAGGCATAGGCGCGACCGATCAGCACCGCGCGCGCGCCGAGGCACAAGGCCTTGACGATGTCGCTGCCGCGCCGGATGCCGCCGTCGAGCAGCACCTCGACCTGATCGCCAACGGCCGCCACGACCTCCGGGCAGCACGCGGATCGTCGGCAGCGACCCCGTCGAGCTGCCGGCCGCCGTGGTTCGAGACGACGACGGCATCGGCGCCTTCATCGACGGCGCGCCGCGCATCGTCGGCCGTGTGCACGCCCTTGACGACGATCGGTCCCCTGCCACGCCTCGCGGATCCACCGCAGGTCGTCCCAGCACACCATCGACTGCTCGAGCGTCGCGCCGACGTCGGCGTAGGGCATCGGCCCGTTGACAGCACCACGTTGGGGAAGTTCATCAGGCCGCCGTCGCGGAGGAAGGCCGCCAGCCAGCGCGGCCGCGCGAAGAACTGCCAGACGTACGGAAGCATCGTCAACGGATTGCCGGAGAGGAGCTCCTTCGTGCCGTTGCGGAAGTCGCGCTCGCGCATGCCGGCCACGGGCGTGTCGATGGTGACGACGAGCGCCGAGCACCCGGCCGCCCTCGCGCGCTCGATCGCGCCGCGCGCGACGTCGCGGCCGCCGACGAGATAGAGCTGGTACCAGACCGGCCCGCGCGACGCCGCCTTGACGTCCTTGACGCGGCACCCCGACAGCGTCGACAGGATGTAGGCCGTGCCGGCCTCGCCCGCCGCGCGCGCCGCGACCTCTTCGCCGCGCGGATAGAACATGCGGCTGCTGCCGACCGGCGCGAGCAGGAACGGCAGGTCGAGCGTCGTCGCCGAGCACCGTCGTGCGGAGGTCGCACGATGTCGTGGCGACCGCCGAACGCGGGCGGAAGATCACGTCGTCGAACACGCGGCAGTTCTCGCGAAGCGTGACCTCGGCGTCGGCGCCGCCGTCGATGTAGTCGAACGCCACCCGCGGCAGGCGCCTGCTTGGCGGCGAGGCGGAGGTCGGCGATGTTGAGCGCGCGTGTGATGTTGGCGTGGCTCACGCGGCGGATTCTACCGCCGGGGCGGGGCGCATCCTGCTTCATCGAGTTTTTTCAACGTCTGCACCCCGGCCGCGCGGGGGCAGAGCCTGAATATCTGCGCGAAGAAGATGCGACCCCCACGTACGCGGGCAGCGGACGCGGCCACGGTATGTCAGCGCATGGACTCGTTACTTGCTGCGATGTCAGGGACCGAGCGGCGCGACGTGGGCGGGGCCCAGGTCGACGTCGCGCGGGCGGGCACGGCGCGCATCCGGCGGCTCATCTATCCGGTCGGGTTCCGCTGGTCGGTCAACGTGAAGCCGCTGGTGGAGTCCGACTACTGCATGCACGCGCACGTGGGATTCCTCGCGAGGGGCCACATCGAGGGCCGGTATGCAGACGGGTGCGCGTTCGATTACGTGGCGCCTGCGGTGATGGTGATCGAGCCCGGCCACGACGCCTGGGTGATCGGCACCGAGCCGGCGGTGCTGATCGAGGTCGATTTCGAGCGCGACACGCTGGCGAGGCTCGGCCTGAAGGCGCGGCACGCGCCGTGATCTCGTCGGGGCCGCGCCCCCGCGCGGCCCAACACCAGCACGAGGCGTGATCGGCACGATGCGGCACGCCGGACAGCCTGGCGCTTGACACATGGTGTTATCACACCTATTGTCATGACATGGTTGTCGGCCTCGAGGGGGAGATCAAGCGCACCCGGCGGTTCGAAGTCCTCGAAGAGGAAGTGCACCTCGGCATCCTGCGGACGGCCGCGGTGCTCGAGCACGCCTTTGCCCAGGCCCTGAAGCCCTACGCCATCACGCCCACCCAGTACAACGTGTTGAGAATCCTCAGGGGAGCCGGCGAAGGCGGGCTCTGCCGAAACGAAATCGGATCCCGGCTGCTCCGCCCGGTCCCCGACGTGACCCGCCTGCTCGACCGGATGGTCGAGATGGGCCTCATCGGCCGACGGCGCGGAGACACCGACCGGCGCCTGGTGCGCACGCGCATCACGTCGAAGGGCCTCGAGCTGCTCGAGCGCCTCGACGGACCGATCATCGCCATCCACCGGCGGCGCCTGGCGCACGTCAGCCAGAAGACACTGCGCGCGCTGTCTGCCGCGCTCGTCGAGATCAGGCAGGGCTGCACCGAATGACGACGTTGCCGTAGCGCGGCCCGCCCGGGCGGCCGGGATGCGTTGCCGCGAGACGGGTGGCTTCCTCGCCGGTGACGAGGTCAGGTGTCGCTGTCGATCCAGGCCGCCAGGGCCTGATCGGGTAGCATGTCGCCGGCACGAACGCCCCTGACCGGAACGAGCGACATGACCAGACTTCGACCCTCCACGTGGATGCTGCTGGGTGCACTCGCACTCGGCAACGTCCTCCCCGTTGCCGCGCAGCCCGCCGCCAGGCACGTCGTCATCGTCACGCTCGACGGCATGCGGTGGCAGGAGTTCTTCTCCGGCGCCGATCGCGAGTACTTCAAGCGCGACGCCGAGGGCAGCGGAGGCGCGCCGGAAGCGCGCTTCTGGCGGGCGTCGGCCGAGGAGCGGCGCAAGGCCCTCATGCCGTTCACGTGGAACACGATCGCGACGCAGGGACAGATCTTCGGCGATCCGGCGGCAGGCAGCCTCGCGCACGTCACGAACGGCCTGTGGTTCTCGTATCCCGGCTACAGCGAGATCCTCGCGGGCGTCGCCGATCCACGGGTCGACAGCAACCGAAAGGTGCCGAACCCCAACATCACCGTGCTCGAGTGGTTGAACCGACGCCCGGGGTTCGACGGCCGCGTCGCCGCGTACGGCTCGTGGGACGTGCTGCCCTCGATCCTCAACGTCGACCGCAGCCGGCTCCCGGTCGGCACCGGCTTCACGCCCGTCCCGGCGGCGGCGACCGAGCGCGAGCGCGCCATCAACGACCTCGCGAGCGACCTGCCACGCTACTGGCAGTACGGTCCGTTCGACGCGCCGATCGTCTACGCCGCGCTCGAGCACCTGCGCACGAAGCAGCCGCGCGCGCTCTACATCCTGCTCGGCGAGGGTGACGAATGGGCGCACGAGGGCCGCTACGACCTGTATCTCGACGCCGCCTTCCGCGCCGACCGCTTCATCGAGCGCGTGTGGACCACCCTGCAGTCCATCCCCGAGTACGCGGGCCAGACCGCGCTGGTGGTGACGACCGACCACGGGCGAGGGGCGACCACGAAGGACTGGGGGGATCACGGGACCGACGTGCCTGCCGCCGAACGCACCTGGATCGCCGTGCTGGGCCCCGGTGTGCCCGCACTCGGGGTGCGCCGCGACGTCACCGTGACCACGTCGCAGGTGGCCGCCACGATCGCGGCGCTCGTCGGCGAGGATTTCAGGCAGGCCGTCCCGCGCGCTGCGCCGCCTATCGTCTTCTCGCGATAGTGGCCAGGGCCGGGACCGCCTGACGCTCAGCGCGCGGCCGCGCTCGGGACGCCTCCCAGGATGCTCCTGAAGACCGTGGCGGCGCGCTGCATCTCGTCCATCGTGCCGATCGACACCCGGGTCCACGTCGTGAACGGCGCGAACGGGCGCCCCACCATCACGCCTCGCTCGAGGCAGGCCGCCTGGAACGCGCGCGCATCGCGCCTGATGTCGGCGAACACGAAGTTCGCGTGCGACGGCACCACGGTGAACCCCAACTCGCCGAAGAGGCGCGCGGTGAACGCCAGCGCCGCGGCATTGCGCGCACGCTCGGACGGGATCATCGACGCGGCCGCAATCGCCGCCCGCCCCGCGGCGAACGCCAGCACGTTCACGCTGTTGCCCAGGCGATACTCCGCCAGCTTCTTCATCGTCTCGGGCTTGCCCACGGCGTAGCCCAGGCGGATGCCCGCCATGCCGTACGCCTTCGAGAACGTGCGCGTGACGAACAGGTGCGCATCCTCGAGCGCCATCGGCAGCAGCGACTCGTACGACGCGTCCTCGACGTAGTCGTGGTACGCCTCGTCGACCAGGATGAACGCCTGCGGTGCCGTGCGCCGAACGGTGGCGATGAACTCCCGCATCACCTTGGCAGAGTGAAGCGCGCCCGTCGGGTTGTTCGGGTTGCACAGGAAGATCAGCCCCGCCTCACGCGCGCGTGCGGCGATGCCGTCGAGGTCGATCTGCAGAGTCCGCTGGTCGACGGGCACCTCGACGAGCGGATGCCCGAGTTGACGGGCACGGGCCGCCGGGCTCTCGAACGTGGGGATCGCCGTCAGCAGGCCACGCGTCGGACTCGTGAAGGCGTCGACCGCCATGCGCAGGATCTCGCCCGAGCCGGAGCCCAGGGCGATGGCGTCAGGCGCGGTCGCGTGGAGACGCGCGAGGTCCTTCACGAAGTCCGGCCCCATGACGCGCGGATACCGTCCGGCGTACGACATCGCCGCCTTCATGGCCTCGATCACCGCGGGTGCGGGCCCCACGGGATTCTCGTTGCTGTCGAGGCGCACAAGGCTCGCCGGCACGATCGCCGGCTGTTCGCCCCGCGCGAGCCATCCCGTCGCGGCTTCACTGCCACGGGCAGCCAGCGCGAGACCTCCCAGGCTCAGCGTGCCTGCACGGCCAACGGTCTTCACGAATGTCCGACGCGATACGGCCATGGCGCCTCCTCGGGTGATGGGTCAGACGACGAGGGGGATTGTAGCGCCGAAGCGGGTGCGCGGGGTCTTCGAGCCCGTAGATCGCCGCGACGGCGGGATGGTTGGCGGGGTCTGTGCTACGCGCGTGAAGCACGCGAGGCGTGAGTACCAGTTGAGTCTCTCCGCGTCTAAGCTGATGATGGCCTTCTCAGGCGCCGGGCTCGTTCGCCCCGGAGGTGGCCTGGATCAAGGTGCTCCGAGCCACGGGTCGCTGGGCTGCTCGGAGCGAGCGCGACGTCCGGCAGGCGCAGGGAGCGATGCGTGACCGGTCAGGATTCACACGCTTCCGGGTTCGCGAGGACGCCATGAAATGGTCATGGAAGATCGGGCAGTTCGCCGGCATCGGGGTCTACATGCACGCCACCTTCCTGCTGCTGGTCGGCTGGGTGGCGGTTTCTCACTGGGTGCAGGCCCGTAGCGTCGAGGCGGTGCTGTCGGGCGTGGGGTTCATCCTGGCCCTGTTCGCGTGCGTGGTGGCCCACGAGTACGGCCATGCCCTCACGGCCCGCTATTACGGCATCCGGACGAAGGACATCACGCTGCTGCCCATCGGCGGCGTCGCGCGGCTTGAACGGATGCCCGACGACCCGCGCCAGGAGCTCTGGGTGGCCCTTGCCGGACCGGCCGTCAACGTGGTGATCGCCGCGGCCTTGTTCATCTGGCTCGTCGTGACCAACACGTTCACCCCCCTCGCCGAGCTCAGCGTCGCGCAGGGGTCGTTCGTGGAGCGGCTGATGGTGGTCAACGCGGGGCTGGTGCTGTTCAACCTGCTCCCGGCGTTTCCGATGGACGGCGGACGTGTGATGCGGGCCCTGCTGGCGACGCGCATGGAGTACACCCGCGCCACGCAGTTGGCGGCGAACGTCGGCCAGGGTATGGCGCTGCTCTTCGGCTTCCTGGGCCTCATCGGAAACCCTTTTCTGCTGTTCATCGCGTTCTTCGTGTGGATCGGTGCGGGGCAGGAAGCCAGCCTGGTGCAGATGAAATCGGCGCTGGGCGGCATCCCCGTCGAACGGGCGATGCTGACCGACTTCCGGTCGCTCGCTGCGTCCGACCATCTGGGCCGCGCCGTCGAACTCATCCTGGCCGGTTCCCAGCATGACTTCCCTGTCATCGACAGCGGGCGCGTGGTGGGGGTGCTGACGCGCGGCGACCTGCTGACGGCCCTGGCGCAGCGCGGTCGCGAGGTGGCGGTCGCCGAGGTCATGCAGCGCGAGTTCCAGGTGACCGACTCGAGCGACATGCTCGAGGGCGCGATGCAGCGACTGCAGGAGTGTGCGTGTCACACGCTGCCGGTGGTGCACGCCGGCCGGGTGGTCGGGTTGCTGACGATGGACAATGTGGGAGAGTTCGTGGCGATCCAGGCCGCGCTGAGCGGCACCCGGTCAACTCCGGCGCTACGTGTGCAGAACGGGTGACGCGACAGGGTCAACGGGCAAGCGGAGGGTAAGACCGTGATTGACACCACCTGGCTCTGGATCGGTTTCAACGTCTTCGTGCTGGCGATGCTGGCGCTGGACCTCGGGCGTGTTTCACCGCAAGGCGCACGTCGTGTCCTTCAAGGAGTCGATCGCCTGGACGGTCGTCTGGGTCGCGCTGGCGCTGGTGTTCAACGCCGGCGTCTGGCACTTCGCCGGCGCCGCAGAAGGCGCTGGAGTTCTTCACCGGCTACCTGATCGAGAAGTCGCTCAGCGTGGACAACGTGTTCGTGTTCGCGCTGCTGTTCTCGTACTTCGCGGTGCCGCCGCTCTATCAGCACAAGGTGCTGTTCTGGGGCATCCTGGGCGCGCTCGTCATGCGCGCCATCATGATCGCGCTGGGCGCGGCGCTCATCGCCAAGTTCGCCTGGATCATCTACGTCTTCGGCGCCTTCCTCATCCTCACCGGCATCAAGATGGTCGTGAAGCGCGAGGAGGAGATCCATCCGGAGCGCAACCCGGTGGTGCGCTGGTTCAAGCGGCTCATGCCGGTGACGAGCGACTATCGCGAAGACAAGTTCTTCGTGCGCGAAAACGGCGTGCGCATGGCCACGCCGCTGTTCGTCGTGCTGCTGCTGGTGGAAGTCTCGCGACCTGATCTTCGCGGTCGACTCGATCCCGGCGATCTTCGCGGTGACGACCGACCCGTTCATCGTCTATACGTCGAACGTGTTCGCCATCCTGGGCCTGCGCTCGCTCTACTTCGCCCTGGCGGGCGTGATGGACAAGTTCCACTACCTCAAGATCGGCCTGGGCGTCGTGCTGGCGTTCGTCGGCGTGAAGATGCTCCTCGCGCATTCGCCGTACAAGATGGACACGCTCGTGTCGCTCGGCGTGGTCGTCGGCATCCTTGCGGTGTCTGTCGTGGCCTCCCTGCTGCGACCGAAGAAGACGGGGCCGTTCGAGGGCCCGGGCGGTCCGGGCTCACTCGGCGCGTGACGGGCGCCGCATGACCGGGGACTCACGCTGGAGCGGATGGGGTATGTGTAGACGAACGGTTGCCGCGCTGATCACGTCGGCGCTTGTGTTGCTCGTGGTCCCGGTGGCTGGCGCCCAGGATCGGTGGCGCGTCGATTTCGAGAACGGCGCGGCGATCTCCGGCTACAACGATGTGCGGATCCCCGGAAATACGGGCACCTTGTTCTCGTTCACCGACGATCTCGCCTCCGACACCGCGTACTTCTGGCGCGTGCGCGTCGACGTCCGCCTGGCTCCGAAGCACGTGCTGTCGGCGCTCGTGGCACCGCTGACCATCAATTCGTCCGGCCGTTTCGATCAACCGGTGTCGTTCGCCGGGGCCACCTTCGCCCCAGGCGTCCCCGTGAAGGGCCTGTACGTTTTCAATTCGTATCGTGTGACCTACCGCTGGGAACCGGTCCGCGGAGAGAACTGGATGTTCGGCGTCGGCATCACCGCCAAGGTGCGTGACGCCATCACCCGGCTCGAATCGAATGGGACGACGGCCGAGAAGACGAATGTGGGTGTCGTGCCGCTGGTGAATTTCAAACTCGAGCGCCGGCTGGGTGCGCGAGCCGCGTTCCTGCTCGAGGGCGACGCCCTGGCCGCGCCTCAAGGCCGCGCAGAAGACATCTTCGCAGGCATCCTCGTGCACGCCGGCCGGCAGTGGTCGATCAAGGCCGGCTACCGCTTCCTCGAGGGCGGCGCGGACAACGACGAGGTCTACACGTTTGCGCTCGTGCACTATCTGGCCGCTGGGGTGGTGGTCAGATTCTGAGACCCTGGGGCAGTATTACTCCGGCCGGCGAGCACCCGGAACATCACGCGCGGCGCGCAGCGCCGACTCGATCGCCTCCAGTTGGTCGCGAATTCCGGCGAGGCGAGCGGCCAGCGCCTCGGTCGGCGAGTCCGTGGCGACATGCTCGTCGCGCTTCGCCGCCTCGAGGTTGTTGATCACGATCGCGATGAAGAGGTTGATGACCACGAAGACCGCGAGCACCACGAAGCTCACGTAGTAGATCCAGGCCCAGGCAGTCGCCGCGAGCGATGTGTTCATGAGATCGACCCAGCCCTCGAGGGTCAGGATCTCGAACAGGGTGAGCCCCGCACGTGGCAGCGACCCCCAGTTCTCCGGATCGACGCCGGCGAAGAGATGTACCCCGACGACGGCATACACGTAGAGGATGAGGCCGAGCAGCACGACGACGTTGGCGAGCGACGGGATCGACCGCAGCATCGTCGCCACGATGAGGCGTAGTTCCGGCAAGGCCGACACGACCCGCAGCGCGCGCAGCAACCGCGCGAGGCGGGCCACCGTGGCGAAGGGACCCGCCGCCGGGAGGAGCGAGAGGGCGACAATCGTGAAGTCGAAGACGTTCCAGCCGTCGAGGAAGAAGCGGTGGATGCGGGGGCCGTACGCGAGGAGGCGCACCGTGATCTCGACGACGAAGATGACCTGCACGGCGGCGTTGAGGACGTTGAAGACGCCCCCGTATCGCTCCCACAGCGCGGGGGAGGTCTCAAGACCGATCAGAACGGCGTTTGCGACGATGACGGCAAGTGCCGCGTTCTGAAACCGGCGACTCGACGCGATCCGGCGGCAGAGGTGGATCATGGCACCAGCCTAGCGCAAAGGCCGGCAGTCCAGTGCGCGTCAGCGTCGATCGCCCAGCAACTGCCGCCAGTTGAGGATCACGTGGACAGGCGACTGGTCTTCGCCGCCCGTCGTGCGCCTGACCAGGAAGCGCTTCCCGTCGGGTGCCGGCGTGAACTGATCGTTGGCGTTTGACGTCGCAACGCCAGCCGCAAACAGCACGCGCGCGGGCGACGCCGCGCGCGGATCACCGCCCGCCATCTCGACGACGCAGAGCCGTCCCGCGAAGTCGAGGTAGTAGAGTTCACGACCGTCGGCGCGCCAGCGGGGCTGCACGCCGCCATCTGCCGACAGTTGAAATCGCTCGCCCGTTGCGGGGAACGGCATCACGTATACCTGGCTCGAGCCGCCGACGGTCGCGTGGTAGGCGATCCACTTGCCGTCTGGCGAGAACCGCGCTTCGTCGGCATTGACCTGGCCCTGCACGATCGGCATCTCGTCTTTCGTCCCGTCCACGCGAATGACCCACAGTTCGAAGAACGGACTGCGGGGTCTGCCGACGGCCAGGTAGCGGCCGTCACGGCTCCATGAGTCGGGAAACCCCTCGAAGTTCGCCACGGTCGTCTCGGTGCCCCCGAAGGCATTGCGAACCACCGTCGTCGTCCCGCGGCGGTACGCGAGGCGTGTCCCATCAGGAGACCACGTGGGATCCGCCACGACGCCAGCGGCCGGGTCGGCAACCATGGTCTCGGTACCGCGCGCGAGGTCGAAGATCCAGAGGGCGTTCGATCCAGTGGGCAGCCGCCTGAGGACCGCCAGGCGCGTGCCGTCAGGAGACAGGTCGAAGTTCGAGTACGAAGCCGGGGAACCGGTCGTCGCCAGCACCTTTCCCTCGCGATCGATCCAGTCGAATCGCTGCTGCGACAGCGCGCCCGAACGGTACGCGAGCACGTTCGACGGGCTGATCGCCGCGGCGAGCATCCCGCTGCGGTCGCTCAGCACGTCTTCTGCGAGCACGACGGGCTCGCCCTGCGGTTGCAGCGTGGCGAGGTCGAACCGTTGGGCAACCAGCGCACTGTTGCGCCCGTACACCAGCGCACCACCCGGGTCGACGAGCACGCGCGAGGTCGACGTCGGCATGTCGACGCGCACGGGCGCACCGCCCGGGTTCGGCACCACCAGCGTGTCGTTGACGCCCGTCTGCGCGCGGGTCCCGACGAACAGCACCCGCGCGTCGCCAGCGACCCGTTGGGGAAACGCGTAGCTGACGTACGTCGTCGAATCGGGCCGGGCGACAACGAGGGACCCCGACCCCTCACGACGGATGTTCGCGATGTCATCGCCAAGACCCAGGAGGATGTCGCCATCCTCGGAGATCAGCATGCCGCCCACATCTGTCCGGCTCACGCTCGGGTCAACGTCACGAACGGGCGTTGACACGCCTGACTCTGGTTCGACAGACAGCAGGGTGTTCTCGCGCACGACGAACAGCCGCCGGCTGTCGTCGCGCCATTGCAGGTGCGCCAGGCCCGCGGTGCCCTCGACCGCGAACGGCGCAGGCGATGCGAAACGCCGCACCCACAACTCGTCGACGCCTCCCCGGGGGGCGACCGCGTTCCACGCGACCGCCGTGCCATCCGGGGACAGCGCGACTCCTGTGCCTGGACGTGACGGCATGGTGAACCGGACGACGGCCGCTGCGACCGACGCAACGCGATCGGCGGTCGGCGCGAACACGCGTGACGCCCCCAGCGTGAGTGCCACGCCCGCCACCAGCGACAGCACGGCGACCGGCAGCAGACCGATCCGCCGGGGTGCAGGTGGCGGTGCGGGCGCAATACCCGACGAAGGAGTACTGCCAATCGCGTCGAGCGCAAACCCCAGGTCGCGCGTCGACTGGAAGCGCTGCGCCGACGACTTCTCGAGGCAGCGGCGGATAATCCGATCGAGAGCCGGCGACACCAGTTGTCCATCGAGCACGAGCGGTGGCGGATCACTGTTGAGGATCGCGCTCATCGAGTCGGCGGGCGTGGCGCCGGTGAACGCGCGGCGGCCGCTCACCATCTCGTACAGGACGGCACCCAGCGCGAAAATGTCGGTGCGGTGGTCAACGGGCAACCCGCGCACCTGCTCGGGCGACATGTAGCCCATCGTCCCGACGACCATCCCCGGCGTCGTCGACGGGGCCATGGTCACGTCGAAATCCGAGGTGACCGGCTCGGTGACCCGCGCCAGCCCGAAATCGAGAATCGTGACCCGGCCATCGGCGTTGATGAACAGGTTCGCGGGCTTGATGTCGCGATGCACGATCCCGCGCTCGTGCGCGGCGGCCAGCCCGTTGGCGACCTGACCGGCGTAGTCGAGCGCCTTGCGCACGGGCAACGGGCCGCGCTCGAGCACGTCGGCCAGCGTCTGCCCGTCCAGGAGCTGCATCACCGCGTACGACACGCCGGCGTCGCGGCCGATGTCGTGGATGGCGAGGATGTTGGGATGCGAGAGCGACGCGATGGCCTGCGCTTCTCGCTCGAACCGCGCAAGCGCCACGGGGTCGTCGCTCACCGCCGCAGGCACGATCTTGATCGCCACGTCGCGCTGCAGGCGCCTGTCGCGTGCGCGATACACCTCGCCCATGCCGCCTGCGCCGAGCAGGCCGCCGATCTCGTACGCGCCAAGGAGTGTGCCCGGTGCGAGCGCCATGTGCGAGTGCGGAATTATAGGCGAAGGCGCACGGGACGGGGGCGTGTCGGGCCGCGCGGGGGCGCGGCCCCTACGTCTTCACCCGGGCCGCGCGGGGGCGCGGCCCCTACGCCCGCATCAGGGCCGCGACCTGCTACGCTCGGCCATGCCGTTCTCGCCGTCCTCTCGCGCACGACTGACCGATCACGATCTCGCCCGGTTCGCTGGCGAGACGCTGTTCGATCGCCTCGGCCGGGCCGTCTGTCGCGCCGGGTGCCTGCCCCGGAAGGAGCTCTTCGAGTCGTGGGAGATGGCGCGGCGAGTGCGACGTCTGTTGCGCGGCGGCCGCGTGGTGGACCTCGGAGGCGGGCATGGCCTGCTTGCGCAGGTGATGCTGCTGCTCGACAACTCGTCGCCAGACGCGCTGGTCGTCGACACCGAGATCCCGGCATCCGGGGCGCGCGTGCACGCGGCCCTCGCCGAGGCCTGGCCGCGGCTCGCCGGCCGTGTCGCCTTCGTGTCGGCATCCCTCGAGGATGTCGAGATCCTGCCAGGCGACCTCGTCGTCTCGAGCCACGCGTGTGGCGACCTGACCGATCGCGTTGTCGATCGTGCGGTCGCTGCGCGGGCGCGCGTCGCCGTCCTGCCGTGCTGTCACGAGCGTGCGACGTGCGATGCGGGCGCGTTGTCAGGCTGGGTCGACCACGCGCTCGCGATCGACATCCTGCGCGCCATTCGCCTCGAGACGCACGGCTACCGGATCTGGACGCAGGCCATTCCCGCGGCGATCACGCCAAAGAACCGATTGCTGATCGCCGCACCTCGCTGACGTCGCACCGTGCCACAATTGAGCCGTGCCTGCTCTGCGCACGATCACCCGGCGCACGAGTGATCCCGAAGCCACGCTCGGGCGGTTGCTCGACACGATGGTGCGGCGCACGATGTGCCGACTGACGGACCCGCCGTGACGCCCAGGCCACACGCTCACTTGCTGGTGCCCGCGTGGGCGCTGCTGCTGGTCGTCCGCGCGATGTTGTGGGCGTTGCCGTATCGCCGCGTGGTGGCGGTGACCGACCGCGTCGCCCGCGTGCGAGCGACGCGATCGCCATTGCCGGCCCGTGTCGCCGCCCGCGCGATCGACAGTGCCGCGCGTTTCGTGCCGGCGGCGACGTGCCTCGTCCGGGCGCTGGCGGGCCGCATCCTGCTGGCGCGCCTGGGCCACGGCAGCTTCGTGCGCCTCGGCGTGCGCCGTGAGGGCGCAGCCATCGAAGCGCACGGCTGGCTCGAATGCGACGGCGAGGTCGTGATCGGCGAGGACGGCCGACCGGGCTTCACGCCCCTCGAGCCTGGTATCCGCTGAAGATCACTCCCGGAGTGATTTGCCCAGGGCGAAAACACGCCGGGAGTGATTTTCCTACGCGTCAGGCCTTCCCCTCGAATACTCGTTGCACGGGGGTGACGGCGGCCTGGTCCTCCTCGCCCGTCCTGATGCGGTAGACCTTCTCGACGGGCAGGACGAAGATCTTGCCGTCGCCGACTTCGCCCGTGCGTGCACCGCGCAGGATGGCCTGCACCGTGGCGTCGACGAAGTGATCCGAGACGCCGATCTCGAGACGCACCTTCTCTGACATCTCCATCTTCACGGTCGTGCCGCGATAGGTCTCGACGTGCTCGCGTTCGCCGCCGTGCCCCTGCACGCGGCCGATGGTGAGGCCCGATACTTCCGCGTCGAACAGCGCCTCGAGCACGGTGCCGAGCCGATCCGGACGAACGATGGCGACGACGAGCTTCATGCTGACCGTCCTTCCACGATGGGTGCCGAGGCGAGTGCCGTCGACGCGGGACGGCAGCACCAGGATGGCGCCCTCACCATCGGCATAGGCTTCTTCGCCGTGCTGGCTCACATCCATGCCGAGACCCTCGTCGTTGGTCCCGACACGCAGGGGCACGATCAGCCCGACGAGCTTGAGCAGCACGAAGGTTGCGGCACCGCTGTAAATCACCGTGGCGAGCACGGCGACGATCTGGACGCCGAACTGCGCCGGGTTGCCGAACAGCAATCCGTCGGCGGTGTTGTTCCAGGCCTTCTCGGCGAACACGCCCGTGAGCAGCGCCCCGACCACGCCGCCGAGGCCGTGCGCCGCAACGACGTCAAGCGAGTCGTCTACGCGCGTCCGCGCCCGCCAGAGGAGTGCAAAGTAGGAGGGCGGGGCCGCGAGCGCGCCGATGGCCAGGGCGCTGATGGGGCTCACGAAGCCGGCGGCAGGCGTCACCGCCACCAACCCGACGACGATGGCTGTTGCGGCGCCGACGGCCGTGACGCGCTGGCTGCGGCGCAGGTCGAGCAGCGACCAGACGAGCAGCGTCCCCATGGGTGCCAGGAACGTGGTCGTGAAGGCGAGGGCGGCCGACGGGGAGGCCGACAGCGCGCTGCCGGCGTTGAACCCGAACCAGCCGAACCAGAGCAATCCGGCCCCCAGCAGCGAGAACGGCACGTTGTGCGGCAGGATGGCCTGCCGCGCGTAATCCTTGCGCCGGCCGAGGAGCAGGGCCGCGACGAGCGCCGCCACGCCCGCGTTGACGTGGACGACCGTGCCGCCTGCGAAGTCGAGGGCGCCGAGCCCTGCGAGCCAGCCGCCGCCCCAGACCCAGTGCGCGACGGGGGCGTAGACCACGAGCGCCCAGAGCGCGATGAAGAGCATGTAGGCGTTGAAGCGCATCCGCTCGACCACGGCGCCCGAGATCAGGGCGGCGGTGATGATGGCGAAGGTGCCCTGGTACGACATGAAGAGCACGTGGGGAATCGTGCCCTGGGCGTCGAGGCCCACGTTGCGCAGGAGCGCGCGCGAGAGGTCACCGATGAGCGCGTTCCCCGGGGCGAACGCCAGCGAGTACCCGACCAGCGCCCACGCGACGCCGACGACGCCGAGCGAGACGAAGCTCATCATCATGGTGTTGAGGGCGTTCTTCGAGCGCACGAGGCCTCCGTAGAAGAAGCCCAGTGCGGGGGTCATCAGCAGCACCAGGGCTGTTGCGACCAGCATCCACGCGGTATCGGCCTGATTCATTGCTCCTGCTCCACCCTGGCGGGCATGATGGGCTTGTTTGCCCGGCTTGAGATTGCAAAGTGTATTTCAAAACACGCTCATTGTGCAATTATCAACGCACGCAAATGCACAAAATGGCGTCATAGACACTACTAAGCGACAAATTTGTCGCTCGTTTGTCACTTTGCGCGATACACTTTGCGGCGTGAAAAGCAACAAGGACGAGATGCAGCGGCTGGCAACCCTCGTCGACATCACCCAGGCACTCTCGGGTACCCTGAACCTCAAGGTCGCCATGCAGCACGTGCTCGACCTGCTGGCCGAACGCCACGGCGCCGTCCGCAGCCAGATCGCGCTGCTGCACGACCGACACCTCGTCATCGAAGCCGCACACCGCTACGACCCGCGTGCCCTCGGCGTCCGCTATGCGCTCGGCGAAGGCATCGTCGGCCGCGTGGCCGACAGTGGACGACCGGTGGTCGTCGCGCAGATGAGCCGCGAGCCCACCCTCCTGCGGCGGGCGGCGCGGCGCCCCGAACTGGCGAAGACCGAGCTGACGTTCATCTGCGTGCCGCTCCTCCTGAACCGGCGCGCGATCGGCACGCTCGCGGTCGACCTGCGGTACGTCCCGGAGCGCGACTACGACCGCGAGGCCGCCCTCCTCAGCATCGTCGCCTCCCTGGTGGTGCAGGGCGTGCGCATCCACCGCCTCGCCGCAGACGACCGTCGCCGTCTCGAGGCCGAGAACACGCACCTGCGGCAGGAGCTTCGCGATCGATACGAGTTCTCGTCGATCATCGGGACCAGCGGTCCGGTGCGGCACATGTTCGAGCAGGTCGCACAGGTCGCCTCGACGAACACCACGGTCCTGGTCCGCGGCGAGTCGGGCACCGGCAAGGAACTGATCGCACACGCCATCCACTACAACTCCCCGCGCGCGACCAGGCCGTTCGTCAGGGTGAGTTGCGCCGCGTTGCCCGACAGCCTCATCGAGTCGGAGCTGTTCGGCTACGAGAAGGGGGCGTTCACGGGCGCCGACGCCCGGAAGAAGGGCCGGTTCGAGCTCGCGGACGGCGGGACGCTGTTCCTCGACGAGATCGGCGAGATCAACCCCACGACACAGGTCAAGCTGCTGCGCGTGCTGCAGGAACGCGAGGTGGAGCGGCTCGGGGGGACCGAGACCATCAAGGTCGACGTGCGCCTGATCGCCGCCACGAACAAGGACATGGAGCAGGCGATCGCGGCGGGCACCTTCAGGCAGGATCTCTACTACCGCCTGAACGTCTTCTCGATCTTCGTGCCGCCGCTGCGCGAGCGGAAGTCAGACCTGCTCATGCTCGTCGATCACTTCCTCGAACGCTTCTCGCGCGAGCACCGCCGGCCGGTGAAGCGGATTGCGACGCCCGCGATCGACATGCTCATGGCGTATCACTGGCCAGGCAACGTGCGCGAACTCGAGAACGCCCTCGAGCGCGCGGTGCTGGCGTCAGACGGGCAGGTCGTCCACGCGCACCACCTGCCGCCGTCACTCCAGACCGCCGAAGCGTCTGGCACGATCGGCTGCTCGTCGCTGGCGGCGGCGGTGGATGCCTACGAGAAAGACCTGATTCTCGACGCCCTCAAGACGACCCGTGGCAACCAGGCCCGCGCCGCCCGGCTGCTGGCGACGACCGAGCGGATCCTCAGCTACAAGATCCGGCAGCATCGCATCGACGTGCGGCGGGTCAAGCAGGCGGCGGCAGTCCCGCCATCCTGACGCCAGGGTCACAGGCTTGTGGGTGCGTCAGACCGCATCCGACATTCCTGTCGGATCCACAAGAGTCCACGGTGGCTCGACAAGCGATTCTGTCCGTGTCGGACTCTTTTCATGAGCAACACCACCGCGGGTCGCCACGGCGTGAGTCAGACAAAAACGTCGCAGTGATGATGCACCGGCACACTTCTGTCGTCCGTGATCCTGCGCGCGACGCCCGCCACGCACGCGAGTCACCGACCGAGTTACCGCACGAATCCTGCAACACTGCCGCCCGCACGCGCGCGGGGAGTCGTTGGCCATGGCATTGCAGTCCTTCCGGTCGGAGGAACTGCACAGATGTCGATGCACCACCGGCTCGGATGGGGCGCGTTCGCCCTCGTTGCACTCGTGACTGGCACGATGCCAGGCGGCGCCGTCGCGCAACAGCCACCGGCCACGACCGGCGAGCGCGCGGCGCAGACGCCGTCGCCCGTCGCCGCACCCCAGGCTCCTGCGCCAAGGCGTGCCACCGTCGCCGCGTCGATCGATTTCGCGAGCGCCTACATGTTCCGCGGGATCTACCAGGAGGACCACGGGCTCGTCACACAGCCGCTGGCCGACCTGGGCCTGACCGTGATGAGCGGTGATGGCGCCCTGAAGAGCGTGGTCGCCAACCTCGGCACATGGAGCAGCGTGCATTCGGGCCCGACGAGCACGTGGTACGAGCACGACATGTATGCCGGGGCGACCTTCACCCTGGGCCACTGGAAACCCGGGGCCCTGTACACGTCGTACACCAGCCCGAACGATCGCTTCAGCACCGTGCAGGAGATCGCGTTCAGCGTGGGCTACGACGACAGCGGATCCAGGCTGCCCTTCTCGCCGAAGGTGCTCGTCGCCTTCGAGCTCGACGGGCAGGCCGACGGCGGGGCCAACGAGGGAACGTACATGGAGTTGAGCGTGCGGCCGGTGGTCGCGCTCGCCGCCCCGATCAGCCTCGCCTTCCCGCTGAAGGTGGGCCTGAGCCTCAACGACTACTACGAGGGCGCGAGCAATGACACGTTCGGCTACGTCGATGTCGGTGCCATCGCGAGCGTGCCGCTGCCGTTCCTGAAGGGGGCGACGTGGGACGTCCATGGCGGGCTCGACGTCCTGTTCCTGGGCAATACGCTCGAGGCCTTGAACGGGGGCAAGAGCGTCAAGCCGGTGTTCGTGCTGGGGCTCGGCGCCGCGTTCTGAGTCTGCCCGGGCGCGGCGGGGGATGAAGACCCCTGTGGCGCCCCGGCCGGAACGCTCCGACGTCCGCTGCAGACCAGCCGGAGGCTAGCGCGGCTTCGCTTTCGGCCTGGCGACCTTCCTGGCCGCCGTCCTGGGCTTCGGCACGGCGGCGGGCCGGTGTGAAGCGGCATCGCTGCAGTTCTTCTCGATCTGCGCGCGGTGCGTGCTGCGGATCTCGTCGCTCCGCTTGAGCAGGCACAGGCCCTCGCGCACGACCTCGCTGGCATCGGCGTACCGGCCGCTCTGGACCTTCTCTTCGACGAACTTCGTGAGTTCGGGTGTCAGTGAAACGTTCACGGGGCCTCTCGTTCTGTCGCCTCGCACCTCGAGCCCGGAACGTGCCTGGCTGGCGTCGACCCCAGCATCGCTGCACCGGGATTCAACGCGCGTGCGGCTCGGGGATGCGCCCTACGCAAACGAGTCGAGGTTAGCACCAATCGCGTTGCCTCGCCCCAGCTGACCTCCGCTTTCCGCGTCCGGCATGGCCGCCCCTCGTGCATCGACGAGCTTGCCAGCATGCGCCTGGCCGAGACATCCTCGTGGCTCGGGTCATGGCCGGCACGTCCTGCTGGTGTCGCCCGGTGCGCGGTGCGTCTTCCGGCCGCGTCGCCACGCGGCGGCATCCTGCGGATTCGTGTGCCGCACGCACCCGGGGATGGGGAGTCGTCATGGACGCAGCTCGCGAGCATCAGGCCACGACCTCTGCAGCAGGGGATGTCGACGCACAGGTGCGTCACGCCCCGCTCGCCATGTCGCCTGCCGAATTCCGTCGCGCGGGCTGCGCGCTCGTCGATGCGGTGGCCGACTTTCTCGGCGCACTGCCCAGACGACCCGTCGCCGCGGGCGACTCGCCCGGGGCGATTCGCGCGCTGCTCGATGCGGCGCAGCGGGTGCCGGAGTCGGGCACCGACGCCGGAACGCTGATCGCGGCGGCGTCCAACCTGCTCTTCGGGCACTCGCTCTTCAACGGCCATCCGCGGTTCTTCGGCTACATCACCTCGTCGCCCGCACCCATCGGGATGCTGGGCGACCTGCTCGCCGCCGCCGTCAACGCGAACGTCGGCGCATGGAGGCTGAGCCCGGTGGCCACCGAGATCGAGGCCCAGGCCGTCGGGTGGGTCGCGGAACTGATTGGCTATCCGCGCGACTGCGGCGGGCTCTTCGTGAGCGGCGGGAACATGGCGAACTTCGTCGGGCTCCTTGCCGCCCGCGCCTCGGCCGCCGGGTGGGACGTCCGCAAGGAAGGCGTCGCTGGCCCCTCGGCCCGGCCGCTTCGGGTGTACGCCTCGGCCGAGACGCACACGTGGATCCAGAAAGCGGCCGACCTGTCGGGCATCGGCACCGATGCCATCCGGTGGATTCCCACCGGCGACGATCTGCGGATGCACGTCGGCGCCCTTCGCGAGGCGCTCGAGCACGACCGCCGCTCGGGTGCCCATCCGATGATGGTGATCGGCACCGCCGGCTCGGTGAGCACGGGGGCGGTCGATCCGCTCTTCGAGATCGCCGACGTGTGCCGCGAGGCCGGCACATGGTTCCACGTCGACGGCGCCTACGGCGCACTGGCTGCGGCGGTACCGGGCACCCCCCACGACCTGCAGGCACTGCACCTCGCTGATTCGGTCGCGGTCGATCCGCACAAGTGGCTTTACGCGCCGCTCGAAGCCGGATGCATCCTCGTCCGCGACCCCGAGACGCTCCGGCGCGCGTTCGCGTATCACCCGCCGTACTACCACTTCGGCGAGGAAGCGACGAACTACGTCGACTTCGGGCCGCAGAACTCACGCGGCTTCCGGGCCCTCAAGGTGTGGCTTGCCCTGCAGCAGGTCGGACGCGACGGCTACGTGCGCATGATCGGTGACGACATCCGCCTGAGCGAGCGGTTGTTCGCGCTGGTGACGGCGCACCCGGAACTGGAGGCGTGCACGCAGGGACTCAGCATCACCACGTTCCGCTACGTCCCCGCCGACCTCCGCCCCACCAGCGAGAGCGGTGCCACCGACGGCTACCTGAATGCGCTCAACGAGGCGCTCCTCGAGCGCATCCAGGGTTCGGGCGAGGCGTTCGTCTCGAACGCGGTGGTGCGCGGCCGCTACCTGCTTCGCCCCTGCATCGTCAACTTCAACACCGGCCCGGCAGACGTCGATGCGCTGCCCCAGATCGTGGTGCGCCTCGGGCGCGAGGTTGACGCCGGCATGCGTCACGCCGTGCCGGACACACCGGGAACGGTGTGACAGTGGTGTCGGGCCGCGCGGGGGCGCGGCCCCTACACCTCATCGCCTTACACGCCGACCCGGGCCGCGCGGGGGCGCGGCCCCTACTGCAGCGATCCCTGCACCAGCCTCCCGTCTTTCACCAGCAGGACGTCGCCAACCGTAATCGTCGTGTTCGCGAAGAACAGCCAGCGGACGCCGCCCCCGCGCACGGCGCCACCGACCTCGAAGTTGTCGCCGAGCCCGAGGCGGGCCACGGCGTCGCCGTACCCGTAGTACGGCAGCGCCGTTTCGCCGGCCGGCACCACCAGCTTCGGGTTGAAGCCGAGGCAGAGTTCGCGGAAGTGCGATGCGCCCGGGGCCGACGTCAGGAAGGCCTGCACGGCGTCGAGGCCGCTCTCGGCGGTGACGTGGCTGACGACGCCCTTCGTGAACGTCAGGCGGATGCCGGTCGCGGTCGCGTCGCCGAAGCGTGCCCTTGGAACAACCAGCGTGCCGCTGACCGACGCCTCGATTGGTGCCACGCGCAGCACGCCCGCAGGCAGTTCGATCTCGCGGTCGACGCGCACCTTCGCGGTCTTCATCCGCTCGGCCGAGGCGTTGCCATCCTGCTTGCTGAACGGACGATCGGGGCCGATGGTGAAACGGAGGTCCGTTCCCTCGGGGGTGGTCACGTGCGTCTCACCCGCCCGCAGCACCCCGATGGCCGCGTCCTGCTGGCGACTCAGCGCGGCGTAGTCGATGTCGAGCGCATCGACGTAGACGCGGTCGTAGGCCGCGGTGTGCGGCACGGTCAGCCCGTCGGCGTCACGCGTGCCCTCGCCCCAGTGGAAGTGAATCTGGCGACCCCGCCCCTCGTCCAGCCACTTTGCCAGGAGCGCCCGCTGGTCAGGCGGCGTTTCGGCACCGTGCGCCGGCAGCCAGACGTAGATGTCGGTGCGTGCAAGTCGCTCGGCGAGATCGGGCGCGGGGCCGTAGTTCAGCGTCTCGACCTTCGCGCCCTTTGCCTCGAGCTGTCTGCGGAGCTCGGGTTCGAGCGGAGCCAGCGCATCGGGGTTGTAGCGAAGCAGCACGCGCTCGCCAGCGGACGGCTGCAACGCGGTGACGATACGCCCTGCCAGCGACGCGTAGGGAAGTTCGACCGACGCGGGCGCGGAGCCCGCCCGAGGTGTGGCGCCCGCCGAGCCTGGCGATGGCGGCGCCGGGGGTGAGCACGCGATCGTGGCAAGGGCAATGACGAAGACCGCGGCGGGTGCGGCCGGCCTGGTGTGCGAAGCATGCTGATCTCCTCGTGGTGATGCATGTGGATGATCCGAGTGGAAACCGATCGACGGGACGGCACGACGGTCAGAACGCCACCTTGACGCCGACGCGGACCAGGCGGCCGTCGAGGTTGCGCGAGACGCGGCCGAGTGACGCGCCGACCTGCTCGACCTCGGTGACCGAGGCGTTCTCGTTCAACAGGTTGTACAGCTCGAGGATCGGCTCGACGGTGGCCCCCCGCCCGAGTGGAAACGACCTCCCGACGCGCACGTCGAGCAGCGACTGGTTCGGCTTCCTGACGTCGCCGGCGGGCAGCAGCGAGACTTCCTGGCTCACCTGTCGCAACTGCGGCGCGATCGTGCGGGTCACGGTGTAGAGCCGGCGCAGCGGCTGGCCCGAGTAGTAGCCGAAGTGGCTCGAGACGTTGATCCGCCAGGGCAACTGGTACATGCCCGAGAAGTTGACGATCACGGGCGAGTCGAGCAGGTCGTACCCGTCGGCGTTGATGTAGCCGTTCGGATTGCCGCCAACGGCCGACGGGCTGGTGCTTCGATTGCGCCCGAGGGTCACGCCGCCGAAGAGCGTCAACCCGCCGCTGAAGCGACGGTTCACCGTGGCCTCGACGCCGTGGTACGTCTGCTCGAGCGAGGGCACGTTGGTGAGCACGTTGTCGACCCGCCCGATGGTATTGGCGTTCTGGTTGTAAATCGTGAAGGGCGATCCGTCGAGTGGGTTGGTGATGACCAGCGGCGTGTAGTCGCCTGGGCCCACCGCGGCGTTGACGACCGAGTAGAGGTTGCTGTAGCGGCGGTGGAAGTAGCTCAGCGCAACCGCGAAGTCGGCGGCGACCTGGTGCTCGAGCGTGGCGGCGTACTCCCACTGCGACGGACGCACGAGGTCGGGATCGATCCGCACCGTGGCGCCGCGATCGAGGGTGCCGAGCGACGGGCCGAACTCGGTGAGCTGCGGCAAGGCGTCGCCGTTGGCATCGACCCAGCTCCGCACCTCGGTGTTGCGGCGCAGCGGGCTGAACTGGTCGATGAGCGCAGACCCCTGTCGCTGGGTGTACTGGCTCGCACTCACCTTGACGACCGTGCGGCCCACCCCCGACAGATCGAACGTCGCGGCCAGGCGGGGCACCAGCGTGTTCCAGTCGACCAGGCCCGACTGCGCAGGCAGCGACCGTTCAGGGACGAACTGCCCAGCGGGCGCCGACTGCGCGCCAAGGCTGCCGATGTGGCGCTCGTACCGGACGCCGAGGTTGAGCGTGAGCCGGTTCGTCACCGCCCACGAGTCCTGGACGAACACGCCGAGGTCGTACTGCTGCAGGTTGGTCTGCACCGGCGTGTTGTAGACGACGACCGAGTCGGGCACGCCGGCGCGATAGCGTGCGATGAAGTCGCCGTGGCCGAGCGAGTCGAAGTTCTGTCCGTACGGCGCGTGCTCGAACTGCACACCCGTGCGCACCTGGTGATCGCCCTTCCAGCGCGGCAGCCACGAGAGGACGGCACTCAGCGTCCGCCGTTCCTGGTTGGCCCGCACCATCGACGGCGGTGGCGCCCCCGTCAGCGTCGACAGCGCGAGGTCGTTGCGCGAGAACGCGTCGGCGGCGAGGCCGGGCTGGTAGTCGAGCGACCACGGCACGTAGTACCACGAGGCGCCGGCGTCGAGCAGCAACGTCGGCGTCAGCGTCGACGTGAGCTTCACGTTGGCGAGCGGGCCCCACAACGGCGAGTAGTAGCTCGCGTCGGGCGAGACGAACTGGTAGGTTGACGCGATCTCACGCCGGTGCTCGCGGAGCTTGTAGTTGTAGTCGACGAAGCTCGAGAGCCGGTTCGCGGAGTTGATCTGCCAGGTGAGCTTCCCGCTGGCGTTCCAGATCATGTTCTCGTCGAGTGCCTGGCTGCCGTCGGGGTTGAACGTGTTGGCCTCGAACCGATCGACGCGGAACCGCCGCGCGCTGGCGAAGAACCAGAGCGCGTCCCGCGCGATCGGGCCGCCGATGCCGCCGTTCAGGTCGTAGAAGACGTCCATCGCGCTCGGGGCACGCAGGCCGCGGTCGCGCTGGTCGCCGCTGACGTTCTCGCTCTGCAGGCCGTTGTCGGTATACGTGCCGAACAAGCGTGCCGCGGTAGGTCGAGCCGCCGTCCTTGCTGATCATGTTGACGCTCACGCCGCCCGCACCGATCTCCGCCGGAAGCGCACGCGTCTGCACGACGATCTCCTGGATGGCGCTCTGGTTCGGATACTGCCCCGACACGCCGCCCGACCCCGTGTTCGACGTCATGTTCAAACCGTCCGTGTTCCAGATCAGGTCGCGCGTCTGCGATCCGTGGATCGACACGCCCGCCGTCTGGCCGGTCTCGGATCCGCCGATGTCGGGGCGCGCGGTCACCGAGCCGGGCACCAGGCTCACCGCGACGTTCGGCACCCGCCCCACAGGAATGCCCTCGAGCAGTTCCTGGTGCAGCGGACGCTCTGCGCTGCCCGACCGCGTGTCAATCACGGGCGCGCTGCCGACGACCGTCACCTCGTCCTGCTGCGTGCCGATCGGCAACTTCGCGTTCACGCTGGCGGTGAAGCCGGTGCTGAGCGCGATGCGTTCCTGGCGAACGGTCCTGAATCCCTCGAGCGTGAAGGTGACGGTGTACTCGCCGGGACGCAGATCCACGACCTGGTACCGGCCGTCGACCGCGGTCGTCGTCACCTTTTCGCGCTCGATCAGCGCCGGGCTCGTGACCGCCACGGTGACGCCCGGCAGCGTGCTGCCCGAGTCGTCCACGACAACGCCGACGATGCCCCCGGCCGACTGCGCGTGGGAGAGTGCAGGCACGAAAGCGAGAAGACTGGCGGCAACGAGCCAACGGAGCGTCGGCCACGACACGTGTGACATGGCGGGTTCCTTTCGATGATGGTCGCGTCCGCTGACGGCACGCGGGGCACGCGCGCGTGGCGCGGTGCAGCGGCAGGCATGGGCCCGACCCGACGTTTACTGTGGCGATGGAAGCAGACGACACCTCACGCGCAGGACGCGCGGGAGGCTACCTACAGGCGCAGGTGTGACAGCGCAGGCGAAGCCCGCGGACGCTGCCGGATGCGGCAGCGATGCTCGCGCACAGGACGAAGCATTCCACGAGGAACAGCAGCGCCTGGCTCGAACCGAACGTGGTGACGTTCGACATGCGGTCAGTGTAGGCGAGGCCGGGCGCAGCGCGATCCCCGGCGTGTGGCATAGCTCGTCAGGAAGCCATCGTCACGGCGGTTGCGCCGCAGCGACGCGACTCGTCGGCGAACCTCCCTGGCTTTCTTCCGAGGTTGGGCCGCCGGTTCACATCGTCTCCGGGCGCGGTTCCCCTACGGCTGACAACGTCCGCCCGGGCACCGCGACGAGATGAGGAGTCGAAGGGCCGTGTCGTACTCGGCGAGCGTCACCGCGCGGCGACGTTCACCAGGGCCGTGCGGTGAGCGGTCTGACGTGTCGGCCTTGTGGGCGACGACGAGATCGAGTTCCGGCAGCACGGTGATGTACTGGCCGCCCGCACCCATCCCGGAGTACGCGCCCGTGAACGGGCCGCTCGATTTCGGCGCATCCCACACCCACCACAGGTAGCCGTAGCCCCAGCGATATCCGGTGCCGAGCGCCCGACGGCGGGGTGGATTCATCTCGTTGATCGGGGTGACGACGCTCGAGATGCGGCGCACCCAGTCGCGTGAGACCACCTGCGTGCCGTTCCAGTTGCCCCCGCTCGCCATCAGGAGGCCAATCCTCGCCATGTCGCGCGTAGAAAGGGTGAAGTGATAGGCGAGGTACTGCGAGCGCGTCGGGTTGCCGGTCTTCTTCTGCACGGCGCGATCGAAGTCCTGCATGCCGATCGGGCGCGCGATGTCGGTCTCGAGCGCGTCGTAGATCTGGCGACCGGTCAGCTTCTCGAACGCGCCTCCTGCAGCGTTGAAATCCCAGTTGTTGTAAAGGAAGTAGGTGCCGCGTGGTTGCGAACCTCGCGGTGGCGCGCTTGCGGTGTCGTCACCGCCGTTCGATGCGGGATGGTAGACGCCCGAACGGGCGGTGAGCAGGTCGTCGATGGTGGCGTCCACCTCCTCGGGCATCAGTCCGCCGACATCCGTCATCTCGAGGTCCCGCAGCGACTTGCCGAGCGGGATGGTGCCGTTCTCGACGTACTTGCCGTAGAGCATCGCGAGGATGCTCTTGCGAACCGATGCGAGATAGCTCAGGCGCTTGACGTCTCCATACTCGAAGAGTTGTCGGCCACCGACGATCGCGACCATGCCCGTCGTGTCGATCGACTGGAGCCATGCCCGCAGGGCCTGCAGCCTGGCAGACGAGTACCCGACCGACTCCGGCGTGTCGATGCGTGCCCACTCCGCACCTGGAAAGGCGGTCGGAGTGGATGCCGTCTGCGCATCGAGGTGCGGCGCACCCAGTGCCCCGAGGCCGAAGACGACGAGTGCGAGGATGACGACGGACTGGCGGAGTCGGCGCATGCCCAGATGATAGAGCAACCGAGCGCAAATAACTCAGGGAGTGATTACGCGTCCTAATCACTCCGGGAGTCATTTTCGCGCGGGGGCGATTTCACCCGGGCACCGTCGGTCAGGGTGTCGCCGGGATGCAGGATGACGGCCTCACCTTCTGTGAGACCGTCGAGCACCTCGGCCTCCAGGCCCGTGCGGTGTCCCACCTGCAGGGTCCTGGCACGTGCGCGCCCGTCGACGATGACGTAGGTGGCCCACGCATCACCACGCCGGAAGAGCGCACCGGTGGGGATCTTGAGCACGTCGTCCTGCTCCCAGACGACGATGGCCACCTCGACGCGATAGGCGTCGCCGAGCGCGGCCACGGCCGCAGGCGGATCGACGAAATCGAGGACGACGTTCACGCGCTGTTCCTCGACGCCGAGTGCAGAGACCTTGGTGAACCCCGACGGCTCGACACGGCGGACGCGCGCGGCGAGCGCCCTTGGGCCTCCCCACTGATCGACGATGGCCCTGGCACCGGGTGTTACCTTGACCGCGTCGGTCGAGAGAAGATCCGACACGATCTCGATCGCACCCGGATCACCGATCTCGAGCAGCGGCTCGCCTGCCGGGACAATCGACTCGCTCTCGCGCACACGCTTGAGGACCACGCCGCCTGCGGGAGCGGTGACGCTCACGACGCGGCCTGGCGCGTCGGCGCGCACGGGCGCGAGGCGGGCCTCGGTGCGCCGCACTTCGGCCTGGGCAGCACGGGCGGCGAAGCTGGCGGCCTCGACGGCCTCCTGCGTCGTCCGCACCTCGGCCTCGCGCAAATCGAGCTCCTGCCTGGTCGTCAGCCCATCCGACACGAGGTCCTTTGCGCGCGCCAGCTCGCGCTGCGCCTGCGCGAGCGTCGCTCGTGCCCGCTCCTCCTCGGCACGCAGGCGGCCGAGCATGGCCCGAGCGGTGTCGATGGCGGCGCGCGCTTCGGCCTGCGAGCGCGCGTCGAGCAGTGCCGGCGCCTCGGGACGAAGCCGCGCGACAATCTGGCCACGCGTCACGACGTCGCCAGGTTCGAGTTCGATCCGGAGCACCCGGCCCGCGACGGGCGCCGACACGACATACCGGTCGCGGACGCGCGTCTCGGCTTCCTCGTCGACCGTCACCACCAGCCCGCCGCGCGTCACGGTGGCCACCTCGACCGACACGGCCTGCGGCCAGAGTGCAACGGCCAGCAGGCCGCCGACGATCGTCGCCATGAGCAGCACGCGGGGATGTCGAAGCAGTCGCATCGCCGTCTACTCCCGGGTCTTCAACACACCAATGAGGTCGAGATGATCGAGGCGCCGGCGCACGAGCAGGCCCGACAGCATCGCCGCCCCGACGACCGTGAGGCACGCCCACGCCACGGTCTGCGTCGTGACGATGAACGACAGCCGATAGATCTCGTTGCTGAAGCCCAGCATGATGCCCCACCCCAGCGCGTAGCCGATGGCCACACCGAGGGGAAGCGCGAGGGTGGTCAGGATGGCCAGCTCCTCGAGCAGGATCAGCGAGATCTCGGCTCGCGTGAAACCGAGCACGCGGAGGCTCGCCAGTTCTCTCGCGCGCTCCGAGAGCGAGACGCGCGCAGAGTTGTACACCACGCCCATCGCGATGATCGCGGCGAACGCGACGTTGATCACGATCTGCATGTTCATGGTCTCAGCCATGGTGTCGCGGAAGTTCTGCACGATCACTCTGCGGAGCGCCACACCCGCGACCGCGGGCATGAACTTCACGTCGCGGTAGAAGGCTTCGCGGGCCGCAGGATCGAGCGTCACGAAGCCAGCCGAGATCGACGGCCCCTCGCGCATCAGGCGGCGCACGGCATCGATGTGCATGTAGCTCTGGAGCCCGAGTGCATCGTCCACGAGTTGCACCACGGGGACCGTGAACACCGGGCGGCGGCCCTCGAGGACCTCCACGTGCACGAGATCGCCCGGGCGCGCCCCGAGGATCTCACCGAGCATTGACGACATGACGAGCCCGTCGCCTGGCACGGTCACCGAGCGTCCGGCGCGGTCGGTGATCCGGTTGAGGCGTGGCTCCGCCGCGACGCCGCTCACCGCGAGCGTGCGCGATCGGTGACCGACGCGCAGGCGCGCGGGCACGTTGCGCACGGCCTCGACGTCCATGACGCCGGGAAGGTGGGCAAGATCGTGGAACGCGCTTCCCGATCGCGCACGCACGAACGACACCGTCGCATCCTGCCGCATCGTCTGCGTGAACTGCGTGGTGATCAGGTCGTCCATGATGTCGATGAACGCCAGCCCCACCACCAGCACCGCGACGGCGAATGCGATCCCGACGATCGACATGAGCGACCGCACGGGCTGACGCTCGATGTTCCTCACGACCATGCGCGTCGCGTGCGAGAGCCGACCACGCCCGCATGCCCGTTCGACGATCGAGGCGCGGTAGCTCTGCGGCGCCTCGGGACGCATGGCCTCGGCGGGTGGAATGCGCACGGCACGCCGCACCGCCGACTGCGCACCGAGCGTCGCCACCGCGAGCGCGATCACGACGGCCTGCAGGGCCACGTCGGGCGAGAGTCCGTAGTCGAGGGTCGGGAAGCGGAAGTACTCGTTGTAGAGCCCGATGAACGCGGATCCCAGCCAGGCACCGCTGGCGACACCGGCCACCGCGCCGGCGATCGCGATGACAAGGGCCCACTTGGTGTAGTGCCAGGCGAGCTCACGGTTCGAGTACCCGAGTGCCTTCAGCGCCGCGATCTCCTGGCGCTGGAGCGCGAGGGCGCGCGTCAGCGCGACGTTGAGGATGAACGCCGCGACGCCGAGGAAGATCAGCGGCACGAGGAAGCCGAACATCTGGAGTTGCGCCAGCTCGTTCTCGAGCGTCCACGCCGACATCTGCAGTCGCTGCGGTGTCGCGCCCAGCCCGCCATACGGTTCGAGCAGGCGATCGAGTGCCGCGACGACCTCGACCTCAGACACGCCGCGACCGAGCGTGAGCGCGACATCGTTGAAGCCGCCCTCCATGTCGAAGGCCGATCCCAGGGTGCGGCGCCCCATCCAGAACACGCCGTATCGGCGCCGGTCGGGGAAGATCTCGCCCGGCTTGACGGCGTAGATGTACTCGGGCGACAACGCGATGCCGACGATGGTGAGCCAGCGCCTGCGGCCGTTGATGATGGCGCCGACGCGATCGCCAGGCGAGAGTCTGTTGGCTTCGGCGAACATCTCGTTGGCCAGCACCTCGTCGGGACGCGCGGGATCGATCCAGCGTCCGCGGCGCAGGTACAGGTCGTTGAGGCGCGGCGTGCCGCGCTCCGGGATGCCGACGAGGCGCCCGCTCGCGGGCTCGTCGAGGCCTGGCACGTCGAGCGTCACGTCGACGACGACGCGGGTCTCGACCGTCTCGACACCCGGGAGGGCGGCGATCCGGTCCTCGAGCGTCTGCGGGGCGCGGATCAGCGACGCGAACACGTCGGCGAACCGCTGACGCTCGTAGTACAGCGCGCGCGTGCGCTGCAGCGAGTCGAAGTTCGACAGGTACGTGACGAACATCGTCACGCCGGCGGCGATGACCGCGGCGATCGCCAGCGCCTGCCCGCTTCATCTCCCACAGGTCGCGGAGGAGCTTGCGATTGAGCGCCGACACGCCAAGACGGTCGAACATCGTGTCACCACCTGAGCGAATGAACAGGCACTTTCGCGGCGTTGCGCGTCAACGCCCGTCACGCGGCCGTCGAGCAGCCGCACGACGCGATCGGCCATGCCCGCGATCGCGGCGTTGTGAGTGATCACGACCGTCGACGTGCCCAGCTCGCGGTTGACGCGCTCGATGGCGTCGAGCACGACCGATGCCCGTCGTGATGTCGAGCGCGCCCGTCGGCTCGTCGCACAGCAGCACGTCGGGCCGCTTGGCGATGGCCCGGGCGATCGCGACACGCTGCTGCTCGCCGCCCGAGAGCTGCGCCGGGAAGTGATCGAGCCGGTGCGCCGAGCCCGACCAGCGCGAGCGCCTCGTCGGGCGCCATCGGGTGCTCGACGATTTCGGTGACGAGCGCGACGTTCTCGCGTGCGGTGAGGCTGGGGATCAGGTTGTAGAACTGGAAGACGAAGCCGACGTGCGATCGCCGGTAGTCGGTGAGCGCGGCCTCGCCGGCAGCCGTGAGATTGTGGTCCTGGTAGACGACCGTGCCCGAGGTCGGCACGTCGAGGCCGCCGAGGATGTTGAGCAGCGTCGACTTGCCCGAGCCCGACGGCCCCAGCAGCACCACCAGCTCGCCGGGGAAGAGGTCGAAGTCCACGCCGCGCAGGGCGTGCACGGTGACTTCCCCCATCTGGTACACCTTGGTCAGGCCGCGCGCGACGAAGACCGGAAGCGCGGGATCGGTCACATCCCAGTGTGGATCAGGACGAGAGCGCGTGGCAGAGTTTGGCTGCGCGTGTTCATTCCCAACAGCGAGATGCGGCCACCCGTGCGCACCAGGTCGAGCAGGCGTCGACCGACGGCGTCGAGGTGTCGCGCATCGTGCTGAAGGCGAGGTAGGCGGGCAGGGCGAGGAAGGCGAGAAAGGCGCGCCTGCTTCAGACAGAAGACTGCCCATCGCGTGACTTGCACGCGTTCCCAGGCTGCCTCGTCATTTGTCAATTCATTGATGGAAGAGGACTTACCGTGCGATCAGTGTTCCGACACGAACCTGCACGATTTTTGCAGCGGGCGGGGCCGATCAATCAAATCGGATCGGTCGCTGGGTCGCCGCAGGTGTCCCAACGGCACGCGATCCCCCAGGAGGTCCCTGCATGAAACTCGTGTCTGCCGCATTGCTCGCTACCGTGGTCGCCGCCTCTCCGGTGTACGCCGCGAACATCGTGTACAACCAGCCGATGCTCTGGGCCGGCGGCCCGGCAAACGGCGTCGGCGCCATGTGGACCACGGAGTTCTCGGCCGCCCAGAACTACGGGTTCCGGACGTTCGATGACTTCACGCTCTCCGCTGCCACATCCATCACCGGCGTCAGGTGGTACGCGGCGACCTTCGACTACATCAACACGGGCAATAACCCAGTCGGCCTCAACGGTGTCACCGGATACGACATCGCGTTCTACAGCGACAACGCGGGGCTACCGGGCGCGCAGGTCGCCTCGGAATCAGTGGGCGCGGCAGCCGTCACGACCACGCTGCTGGGCACCGGCCTGTTCTCCGGCAGTCCCGTGAACGTCTACGAGTTCTCGTACACGTTCGCCACGCCCGTCAACCTGAATGCCGGGACGCCGTACTGGTTCTCGCCGCTGGTGGAGACGTCGATGTTCACTCCGGAGATCATCGCGTGGATCCACGGGACGAACGGGAACAACCGCTCGTATCAGATTGGCCTCGGAACCGCCACTGGCAACGGCGTCCTGAACAGCGATCGGGCGTTCGCGCTGGTCCCCGAGCCGGCGACCTTCGCGCTGCTGACCGTCGGCCTTGTCGGGCTGCGCGGTCTTCGCCGCCGCGGACCCGTCGTTCGCGACTAGCGACGAGCAACACCCTCTTTGGCATCAGTGACGGACGCGACGCTGCGTCACGTCCGTCACCTGCTCCCCTCGCCAGTCCGCCTTGAGGCCCCGCGCGCGCTCGTCACGTCACGGCTGTCGAGATCTCCACCGAGGTTCTCGACACGACGCGGTTCTCCGACCCCACAGGCGAATGCGGGCGCAGTGCCGCCCACGAGTGGCACCGCGCGGCAAGCGTCACGGACGTCGTGCTACCGCCGACGTCCGCCACCACCACGCGCCCGTCCGCCGCCACTGTAGCGTGAACCCCCGTAGCTGCTGGCGCCGGCACGCGTCGCGCCGCTCGATTGCCAGGTGCTGCGGTTGGCGGTGCGCTGGTTCCCCTGGGTCCTCGCACTGCTATCGCGGTTGAGTTGGCTGACTTGCGAAGAGCCCGCCGTCGCCGAACGGTCGCGCGCCGTCGCGCCGGCCTGCGATGCAGTCGTGCCCGCTTGCCCCCGGTCGACGCTGCTCCAGTTGCCCGACCCGCTGGCCTGCTGCCATCCGCTGTCGGTCTTGCGGTACACGTTGCCGTCGTGACCCGCGTAGATGTCGCCGCTGCCGGTGCGCGCGATGGTGCCGGTGTTGCCGCCGGGACCGGTGCGCGACACCGCGGCACCGCCGCCGCTGGTGCGAATGGCTGACGAGGATGAGCCCGTCCGATAGTTCTCGCGATGGGCGGTCTGGGCCCAGCTGTCGCCGCGCTGCACGTAACTGCTGCCCCAGTTGCCGTAGACGTTCGAGCCCTGCCGCGTTTGCGCGTAGGTCCCGGTGCGGGGGTTGTAGGCCTGCCCTGCGGCGCGTGATCCGTAGGGACCGTACGCCGCGGCCCCGCGCGCGTAGGTTCCCGTGCGCGGGTTGTACGACGCGCCCATGCCAATGCCGCCGTACGGCCCGTACGCCGCTACGCCGCGCCCATAGGCGCCGGTGTGCGGGTTGTACCAGGCGCCCATCCCGTACGTGTGGGGATACGGGTAGTAGTACGGACGGTAGGCGCCGTAGCCGTAGTAGGGCGGATAGTACCAGCCGCTTCCCCACACGGCGCAGCCCCAACCGATCATCAGGCCCGTGTACGCGGCGACGTACGCGACGGTCACCGTATCGCTGTCCTTCTCATCTTCCTTCACCGTCACGTAGGTGACGTGATGGACCGGCGAGCTGGCCGGGATGGTGTAGATCTCCTGCGGAACCGATCCGGTCACTTCCCACGGGCCAGTTGCGGCGCGCGACATGAACCACACGCCCTGGAAGCACATGTAGTAGAGATCGCCGAACTTCACGATGTCCTTGTCGGTGTTCACCGCCTGCTGGACGCCCGATGAGCCTTCGATCGGCTTCAGCTGCGGTTCGCCCTGGTACACCACGTCGGGAGCCTTCAGCTCCTTCTTGTTGACGCGCGCCGTTCGCGGGATCGTCGCGAGCAGCACGGCTTCGGTCGCCTGCCGCGTGCCCGGCACCGAGGCCAGCACGCGCGACCGCGGATGTTCCACCGAGATCAACTTGAAGTCGGGCGGCAGCGTTGGCGTCGCGAACGTCCACGGGCCGTCGAGCGAGGTGGCCTTGAACCAGCGCCCGGCGATCAGGAAGTAGAAGTCGCCGCCGAGTCCCATCCTGAACAGGTCGGCTTCCGTGTTGTTCACCCAGAGCAGCGTCTGCGCGCCTTCGACCTTCGAGTAGCTGGCCGCGCCCTGGAGCATGATCAACTCGGCGGGCGAGGTGCTGACGAACACCTTGGGCACCGCCTTGCCCGACAGGGGCTTGCCCGGCAGCGCGGCCCTGACGTCCTTCCAGTTGTCGTCGGCGGGCAGCTTCGAGAAACTGGCGGGCAGCGCGCCCTTCACGGGCGCCCATGGCCCCGACACAGCCGCCGCCTGCAGCCACCCCTCGTTGTACCGGAGGTACAGCGCCTTGCTTGGCGTGTACTCGAAGAGATCCCAGTTCGTGTTGACGGCGTAGCGGAGGTCCACGCCATCGATCGGGCTCCAGATCGGTTCGCCATCGAGGTTGACGAGGGCCGCGGGCGCCGGCGCCCAGAACACCTTGGGCGGATCGGCCTTGATGCTGTCGGCGTTCTTGACCTGCAGCGGGCTGTCGTTCACGTACGCGAGCACGCGATCGAGGTCGATCACCCGCTCGTTCTGCGGACGCGCCTGCACGGCGGCGACGAGCGCCTTGGTCTGCTCCGCCGACAGGGTCGAGAAGTGGTACTCCGTGATCCGCAGGTCCATGCTCACGACCCGCTCGTCGAGCGACACGCTCGTCGGCCCCTCGATCTTGATGGTGCCGAGCGCCGGCTCCTTCGCTCCGGTGGGCGTATACGACACGGCCGACCAGGCGACGATCTTCGACTGTCCCGCCCAGTTCTCGACCTGTGGCTGATACCACGTGGCGGTGCCGCTCTCGAGCGCGATCGTACGTGGCCAGCCCGTGTCGGCGTTCGTGCCCGGCGGCAGGCCGTTGGCCGTCGCCTGTGCAGCGGGTTTCGGCTGCGCGGTGGTCTTGGCCGGTGATGTGGTCTTGGCTGGCGCTGTGGTCTTGGCCTGCCCGGCGGCCTGGGCCTGTGCACCCAGGAGCGCGCCCTGCGGAACCGCGAGTGCGAGTGACAGCAGGTAGACGACCCACGGATGACGGAAGGATGTGTGGCGCATGACGTGACTCTCTGTATTTGGCCGCTGAATCGGCGACCGGGTTCTCGAGTCGCCGTTCAGCACCTGTTACCTGGCGGACGACCCCCTGCAGCAACCGTCCAGCTGTCCGTTATACCCGTTTCGCCTCACCTCACGCTAGGCGGCATCGTGCCCGGGCCGCACAGGGGTGCGGCCCCTACATCCGCCACGATTGGAGGTTCGCACGCGCGCCTCGTGGTGGTGGCGTTCCGCACGTGTCCCACAGGGTCGCCCCGTGACAGGCAGGATCGGATTCACCCGCCAGGTGTAGGGGCCGCGCCCCTGCGCGGCCCGGACACCGCGGTGGCGGTCCGCACGCGCGCCTCGTGGTGGTGGCGTTCCGCACGCGTCCCTCGTGGGTCGCCCGCGACAGCCCGGACCCGATTCACCCGCCAGGTGCAGGGGCCGCGCCCCTGCGCGGCCCGGACACCGATTCACCCGCCACGTGCAGGGCCCGGGCGCGCTGGGTATCAGAAACGGAAGTTCGTGCCGAGCTGGAGCTGGCTCGAACTTCCCCGGTTTCCGTCCTTGTTGATCCGGTTGCCGAAGAGGAACTCCGTCACGATGTCCAGCCGTGCGGATTGGCGAGAACGTGACGTTGAACGAACCGCGGTTGGTCTGCTTGAGCGCGTCGCCAGGCTGGATATCGAGGTTGTCGACGATGACGGTGCCGTAGGTGAACGTCGAGCGCCACCTGTCGTTCCACCTCGACTCGTAGCCCAAGTACCACGCAAAGACCGGCAGCACCTCGATCCTGTCGGTGGTGCTGTCGTAGACGGCGTCCTGCCCGCCGAGGCTTCCGAGATCGGTGATGTAACGACCGATGCCTTCACCGGCGTAGAACGAGAACATCACCTGACCCCTCTCAGGCTGCCAGCGGGCACCCAACCGCCCGCTCAGGCCGACGCCGTAGCCGCCGGTAGCGCGCGAGGTGTTGGGTTGGTCCAGCGGTTCCCCGCGAATCTGGCGACCGAGCAGGGCCAGGCTCACGTGCGATCCCTTGGGGAACAGGCGGAGCACGAAGGGCCCTCTCGAGCCCTCTCCCCGGCCGCCAGCGCGCACGAAAGACGAGATCCGGAACCTGGCTCACGCCCTTGGCGTTCGTGATGTCGGGCGCCGGGTTCTCGAGGGCGGCAGCGATGTCGAGGCGTTCATTCACCTGGCGCGAGTAGCGCACCTGCGCCTGCCTGAAGAGCGCAATCGCGTTCAGGCCTTCGAAGTCGATCCCATCGGGTTCCGCATCGGGATCGGCGAAGGTCGACCAGGTCTGGCCAAGCACGAACCCTTTCCACTGCCCGTACGCGTGCCGAAGCCGGTAGGTCCGGCCCGATCCTGCGAAGTCGCCCTCGATGAAGGCCCGCATGGCCCCGACGCCGGTCGGCGTCCGCACGTCGAGGTTGAACCGGCTGGGCACGGCGTTCAGGACGAAGCGTGACTCCTTCCCGGCTTCCGGGCTGCCCTTCACCGGGATCGACGAGGTCACGAAACGGTCTTCGGTGCCGAGCGGGCCGAGCGACGCGACCGCCGTCGTGCGCACCAGGCCGGCCACCCTGAGGGCGGCATCAGTGCCGGGAATGGCAAGTGACCCGGGGAATTCCCCAGCCGCCACGACGTCGGTGGGCAGGTCGGGGATCTGGGTGACCGCCTGCTCGATCTTCGCCAGGCGCTCCTCGACGGCCGCACTCACCGTCGGGGCGGGTGCCGCCCTGGCCAACTCCTCCAGGCGGTTATGTGAGGCGAGCGAGAGCCTCTGCGTCTCGTCGAGCACCTTGCGCAGTTGCTCGATCTCGCGCTGTTGCGCCTCGAGCGCCTGCTTCTGCTCCTCGATGGCCCGCGCCTGCGAGGCCACGAGCCTGGCCAGTTCCGCGACCGACGGGCCCTGCGGATCGGCCGGCGGTGGCGTCTGGGCAGCAAGCGACGCGACCGACAGGTGGATGGCCGCAACCAGCAGGAACAACGTCCGGTGCTGGCGCCGGAACAGGAAGAGAGCAGGGTTCATGTGGGCTCCTGGCGTCACCGCGACTCGTCCCAGCGCGGATCTGGCAGACGCTCCGCGTCGGCCGCCGGCGCCGGGCGTATCGGGTGAGCCTCAGGGGAGGTTATAGCGCAACTGCGTGAAGAACATGAAGGCGTCCGCCGACGAGGGGCCGTCTCCCGACGACCACGGTTCGCGCTTCAGCCAGGAGGCTTGCACGCCGAGCTGCACGGAGCCGCGCTTCGCGGTCTTCGTGACGAGGCGCGAGAACGTACCCGTGAGCTCCTGGATCCTGCGGTTGTTCGAATGTGGAGCACCTGGAAACCCGTACCCGATGAACCGACCATCGTCGTCCGAGGAGTACTGGGCATCGATGGCGACCCCGCTGTAGTAGACGGCCAGCGCCGCCAGCCGCGTTACCTTCTGCTCGATGCCAGTCACCCAGGATACGGTCTCAATCGGGCTGATGGAGCCGTCACGCTCGAAGGCGACGTCCGGCACCAGGCCGCCGATGTACCGTCCCAGCCCCGATCCCACGGCGCCCTGCGCGATCAGCGTGGTGGTGCGGCTCAGCGAGACGCGGGCATTCAGGCTCACGCCGCCCCCCAGGTGCGTGACGGACTCGTCGTACGGCTCCACCGTCGCCCTGAACACGCGCAGCACGCCGCCAGCGTCCACGTGCAGCGCCTTGACCGGATTCACCGCCACCCGCGTGATGACGTCGGGCATCAGGTTGGGAACACGCCACTGGTCCGATCCCGTGTTGTACTGCGCCTCGATGTCGCCGGCGCAGCAGGCGGGCAGCCGTACCAGCGCGGTCCCGATCTGCTGCTCGGGATTCTCGACCGATGCGGCCCAGTTGAACCGCGGCGACGGGCGCCACGTCACGCGGATTTGCGGCAGCCGTCCCCACACCGTCCCCGCCAGGTAGTTCGTGTCGACGGCCTGCGTCAACTCGACGTCTGAGGGCCATGTGCTCAGCTGATCCTTGACGGGCGTCATCAACGTGAACGCCTGGCCGAGCGACATGAAGAACGTGTCGCGATACTGGACTTCTGCAAACGCGTGCCTGAGCCGCATCGTCGAACTCGACGACGTGACCGCCACGTTGCCGGGGGCTGTTTCCGCCGAAATCCATCTCGAAATAGCCCGACAACCTCCGAAAGCGCTCGCCGGGTTCGGGGAACAGCGCATCCACCCGAACCGACAGCTTCGACGGTTCGGCGCTGAGTCGCGCCTCGGAGACGTTGCCGCGCACGCCGTCGGCGTAGGGGATGGACGCGAACGCGGTGCCGGGTCCGCCGCCGCTGTTGGTCGATCGGTACAGGCCGGTCAGTCCCAGGAAACCACCAATGCGCAGTTGCACCGGGCCGACGTCCAGGGCAGGTCCCTCGGCCTGCTCTCCCGCGATTTCCTGCGTCGGATTGAACGGGCGCTGTTCCGACGTGGGCGGTTGTTGCTCAGGCGTCGCCGGCGCGGGTTCCGTGGTCGTGGGTGCGGGTTGTGCCGGCTTCCCCTGAGGAGCTTGTGCCGCAACGACCGACGCGCACACAACACAGAACACCGCCGTCATCAACGCGCGAGCCACGGCCTGCGCACTGACCGGACAGCGCTCACTTCCCGGCCGGTGGGGCGTCGCCGAATCCGTCAGAGACATCGCGAAGGTGACCATGCACGGGCTCGGGCTGCCGCCTATTTCGCCGGCTTCTCGTGATGTCCACCAAACTGGAAGCGCATCGCCGAGAGGAGCTTGTTCTGGAAGTCGGCTTCGCCACGCGATCTGAATCGCTGGTAGAGCGCCGACGTGAGCACGTCGGCGGGCGTGCCCTGGTCGATCGCGGCCATGATCGTCCACCGCCCTTCGCCCGAATCCGAGACGCGGCCCGAGAACTCCGACAGGTCGGGCGATTCGAGCAGCGAGATGGCGGTGAGGTCGAGCAGCCACGAGGCGATGACGCTTCCGCGCCGCCATACCTCGGAGATGTCGGCGAGGTTCATGTCGTACTGGTAGTGCTCCGGATGCCGAAGCGGGGTCGTCTCGGCGTCTGCGTCGCGGCCCTTCCTGCCCACGTTCGCGTGCTTCAGGATGTTGAACCCTTCGGCGTACGCGGCCATGAGGCCGTACTCGATCCCGTTGTGCACCATCTTCACGAAGTGACCGGCGCCATTCGGCCCGCAGTGCAGGTAACCCTCTTCCGCGGTACCCGTCGCCTTCTCGCGTCCGGGCGTCCGCGGGATGTCGCCCCTGCCGGGTGCCAGCGTCCTGAAGATCGGGTCCAGGTGCGTCACGACCGTCGCGTCGCCACCGATCATCATGCAGTAGCCGCGCTCGACGCCCCCAGACCCCACCGCTGGTCCCCACGTCGACGTAGTGGATGCCCTTCGTGGCCAGTTCCCCGGCGCGCCTGATGTCGTCGACGTAATGCGAGTTCCCGCCGTCGATCAGGATGTCGCCCGCGTCGAGCAGCGGCAGGAGCTCGGCGATCGCCGCGTCGGTCACGGCGGCCGGCACCATCAACCAGACGGCCCGCGGCGTCACGAGCTTCTCGACGAAGGCGGCCAGAGACGACGCGCCAATCGCGTGCTCCTCCACCAGTTCCGCAACGGCCTGCGTCGACCTGTCGAAGACAACGCACTCGTGGCCACCGGCGATCAGCCGACGCACCATGTTGCCGCCCATCCGCCCCAATCCGATCATTCCGAGTTGCATGACTGTGTCCCTCTCCGGAACCGTGGCCCCTGCAATGGCTGCCTGCCAGAACGCAGGCTGTGTTGGGGGTGCGATCGCTACGTGAGGCTGCGACAACGGCGAATCAGGCGATTCGTCGAACTGTCGTGCGTGAGCGTGGGCTCCGTCGTGCTCTCCAGTTCGGGGATGATGCGCTGGGCCAGCACCTTGCCCAGCTCCACGCCCCACTGGTCGAACGAGTCGATGTTCCAGATCACGCCCTGCGTGAAGACCGCGTGCTCGTACAAGGCCACGAGCGTGCCGAGCGCCTCGGGCGTGAGCCGCTGCACCAGGAGCGTGTTCGACGGACGGTTGCCCTCGAACACGCGATGCGCGACGAGCCAGTCGGGCGTCCCCTCGGCCTTCACCTCGTCGGGCGTCTTGCCGAAGGCGAGCGCCTCGGACTGCGCAAGGGCATTGGCCAGCAGGATGTCGTGGTGGCGTCCGAGCGGATGGATCGCCTCGATGCACGCGATGAAGTCACACGGGATGAGCGTCGTGCCCTGATGGATCAGCTGATAGAAGGAATGCTGGCCGTTGGTCCCCGGCTCGCCCCAGTACACGGGACCGGTCGCGTAGTCGACCTCCGCGCCCTCGATGGTCACGTGCTTGCCGTTGCTCTCCATCGTCAACTGCTGCAGGTAGGCCGGGAATCGCTTCAGGTACTGCTCGTAGGGCAGCACGGCGACGGTCTGGGCACCGAAGAAGTTGGTGTACCACAGCCCCAGGAGTCCCATCAGCACCGGCAGGTTCTTCTCGAACGGGGCCGTCCGGAAGTGCTCGTCCATCTGGTGAAAGCCGTGGAGCATCGCCCTGAAGTTGTCAGGGCCGATCGCCAGCATCGTCGAGAGGCCGATGGCGGAGTCCATCGAATACCGGCCGCCGACCCAGTCCCAGAAGCCGAACATGTTCGCCGGGTCGATGCCGAAGGCCGTCACCTTCTCGGCGTTGGTCGAGACCGCGACGAAGTGCCGTGCCACGGCCTTCGCATCGTTGCCGAAGGCCGCGAGCGACCAGTCGCGTGCGGTCTGCGCGTTGGTCATCGTCTCGAGCGTCGTGAACGTCTTCGACGACACGATGAACAGCGTCTCGGCAGGGTCGAGATCGTGAGTGGCTTCCACGAAGTCGGTGCCGTCGATGTTCGACACGAACCGGAATGTCAGCGTCCGGTCGCTGTACGACCTGAGCGCCTCGTAGGCCATCACCGGCCCGAGGTCGGAGCCGCCGATGCCGATGTTGACCACGTTGCGGATGCGTTTGCCGGTGTGGCCCCTCCATTCGCCGCTCCGGACGCGGTCGCAGAAGTCTGGCCATCCTGTCGAGCACGTCGTGCACCTGCGGCACCACGTTCTTGCCATCGACGAAGATCGACGCCGTCCGGGGGGCCCGGAGGGCGACGTGCAGGACCGCGCGGTCTTCGGTGATGTTGATCCGGTCGCCCGCGAACATGGCGTCGATCCGCTGGCGCAGGTGGCATTCCCCCGCCAGTTGCACGAGGAGTCGCAGCGTGTCGTCGGTGACGCGGTTCTTCGAGTAATCGAGGTACACGCCAGCGGCTTCTGCCGTCAGACGTTCGCCGCGCGCTGGATCGTCGGCAAAGAGCGTGCGGAGGTGGATGTTCGCGACCTGTGCGTGGTGGCGTGCGAGCGCCTTCCACGCCGCGCGGGTCGTCAGCGATGCGTTCGGTGTCGTCATGGCCGCGTGTCTTTCACTGTCTGTGTCGGGTCGCGGGGCGACCGTTCAGGCCCGGACACGAGCGCGCCCTGGCAGGTTCCCACATGCGGAAGCAGGCCGCCGGCGGATGAGGTCCTCCGGCGGCCGATGTCGTACATCCATACTGCCGGTCAGAAACGCACGCCGAGCGTGATCGGCAGGAACTGCCCGTTGGCCTTCCTCGTGGTGGTGCTGAACGACGTCGCCACTTCGGGTCCCCAGATGAAGTGGTAGCGGGCCTCGATGTAGAAGCGCACGCCGTCGCTCGAGCCGATGTTGATCCCACCGCCCACGTCCATGCCGAAGTCGGTGGAACTGCGCTCGCCGACGACGTTCTCGACCGGGATCCATCCGCCCGGATAGCACACGTACCACCAGGGATCGCAGTAGCCCGGCACGTAGCCCACGCCCGGCGACGTGATCTTGACTGGCCGGTAGTACAAGCCCAGCCCGGCGATCAGGTAAGGCGACACGCGTCCGCCCGGCATGGGCTTGAAGACGACGTTGACGTTGCCGTACTGCATCTTCATGCTCGCGTCGAAGGGCGTGTCCACCCCTCCCGGGGCACCCGGAGCGATGCTGACCGGAACCTTGATGCTCTTGTCGCCCAGATCGTTGTAGCCATACTCGGCCTGCAGGCCGACCTTCTCGCTGACGTTGAAGGTGAAGCCGACGTTGACGTTGAAGCCGTCGCCGAGGTGCTTGCGCACTTCACCGCCGGTGAAGGTGTAGCCGCCGCCGATGTGCACGTCGAACGCCTTGCCGGCCTGTGCAAATGCCGGCGTGGCGCCGAGTAGCAGCATGATGACGAACGACGCTGTAGCCCTGAACATGATGGTCCTCTCCCGGAATGCATCGGCCGCCGTGAAGCGCGGCCCACGCATCATACCGATGGAGGGGCCGGCGGCGATATGCGGAAACGTCACACGCGGACGTTGCTGGCTGGATCGCGACGACTCGCTTCCGTGCGGTGCGAGGCAGTCCCCTCCGTGGTGCGGCGAGGGTCGAGGATCCGTCGGATCAGCACGACGCCGAGCATCATCACCGGCACCTCGGTCAGAAAGTACGCCGTCGCGAACGTCGCGTACTCGACGCGGCCGAGCACGGCCACCGCGATCGTCGTGGCAATGGCGACATTGCGGGTCGCGAACTCGATGGCGAGGGTGGCACGCGCGCGCGGGTCGCGGGTCACCAGTTGACCGGCGGCGGCGCCAATGGCGAACGACACCACCACGAATGCGGCCGCGATTGGCACACAGGCCGGTAGCATCGCCAGAAACCCCGGTACGTCTGCCGCCACGGTCAGCACCAGCAGCAGGAACAATGCCGCGAACGCCAGCTGCCGCATCCTGCCCCGGTACCGCTCCGCCACCGCGGGCCACCGCTTGCGAATGGCCATCCCCACCGTGACCGGCGCCACCACCGCCGCGACCAACTGCGCCAGGAGCGGGCCCAGGGGCACCTGCAAGCCGAGTGACTGCTGCAGGATGCTGCCGTAGACCAGGTCGAGCATCGGAATCGACACGGTGGCGAGCAGACACGACAGCGCGGTGAGCGTGACCGACAGCGAGGTGGAGGCACCAGCCAGGTACGCGAAGGTGCTGGAGACCCCCCCGACCGGGCACGCCGCCACCAACAGCAGCCCCACGGCCACGGCAGGCGGGGGCGCGAAGAACGCGATCAGCCCAACGGCGACGAACGGGAGCAGGAGCGGCGGCAGGCACAGCCCGGCCAACACGAGACCAGGCGTGCGCGCCAGGAGGGTGAAGTCGCGGAACCGCAGTTCCAGCCCAACGGCCGTCATGGCGGCAACCACGATCAACGGGACGACCACGGCAATGAGGGCGTCGGCGCTCACGTCGCGAATGCTCGCTGACAGTGGCTGATCATCGGCTACGAGGCAGCGCCCGACGTGCGCCCGTGTCGTGCGATGCCCAGCCTGGCCATCCGGCTCTCGAGCGTCGTCGGCTTCATGCCGAGCAGTTCTGCCGCGCCGCCGGCGCCGCGGATGCGCCAGCCGGTCGACTCGAGCACCGCCAGGATGTGATCCACTTCGATTTCGACGAGTTTCAGGCTTCGACGACGCGAGACAGGGTTGGGCTTCGGCAGGTCGATCACCAGGTGCGGTCCGTTCGCGATCACGAGCGCACGCTCGATCACGTTGCGCAGTTCGCGCACGTTGCCGGGCCACGAGTACGCCTGGAGCGCCTGGAGGCTCTCCTTCGAGATCGACTCGACGTGCTTGCCGAAGGCCGTGCTGAACTCGTTGACGAAGGCCCACACGAGGGCCGGGATGTCCTCCGACCGTTCCCTGAGCGGTGGGATACGGACCGGAAAGACGTTCAGCCGGTAGTAGAGGTCTTCGCGGAATCGCCCCGCCGCGACCGCCTTCTCGAGGTCGATGTGCGTGGCCGCGATGACGCGCACGTTGACCTTGATGGGCTGAGGGTTGCCGAGCCGCTCGACCACGCGCTCCTCGAGGACGCGCAGCAGCTTCACCTGCGTATCGGGCGGCAGGTCGCCGATTTCATCGAGGAAAATCGTTGAGCCGTCGGCGACCTCGAACCGCCCGAGCTGCCGGGCGAGTGCGCCCGTGTAGGCGCCGCGTTCCCGTCCGAACAACTCGCTCTCGATCAGCGCGCTCGGGATCGCCGCGCAGTTCACCCGCACCATGGGCTTCTGGCGACGCGGGCTGAGCTCGTGGATGGCCTCGGCGAAGACCTCCTTTCCCGAGCCGGTCTCTCCTAGCAACAGCACCGTGACGGGCATCGGGGCCACCTGCTCCACCTGCGCGACCACCTGCTGCGCCACGGCGCTGTCGGTGACGATCCGGCGGGGCAACCTGAGCGCCTTCACCTCGTTTCGCAATTGGACATTCTCGACCTGCAGCCGGTCTCGGACGCGCTGCAGTTCGACGAGTGCCGCGTCGAGCGCCAGGCGAGACTTCCGCAGCGCGATGGCGTTGGAGAAGGTCGTCCCCAGGAACGGGAGCCACTCGACGGCATACGGATCCCAGTGCGTCTCCCGGCTGGCACCGAGGACCAGGAGTCCGCGCCGTCCCTCGGCCAGGAGCGGCACCGACAAGTGCGCCCGTGTCCCGAAGCGGGCGAAGCTCGCCCGGTCGGTCTCTGACGGGATCTGGTCGATGCAATCGAACGACATGATCTTGCCCTGCCGCAGGGCGGAAAAGAGCCACGGGAAATGCTGCGCCGCCGTCACGCTCGCCGGAGACGCCGTCAACGGCCACGTGTCGTCGGTCCAGTAGTGCGTGGCGATGAAGTCGCCGGATGCGGTGTCGTCGGCTGGCTGCCACAGCACGCACCGTTCCGCGCCGAGCACCCGTGCGGTCTGGTGCAGGCCGTCGACGATCCGCGCGTCCACCTGATCGGCCGGGACGTTGACGAAGCTCGCGGCGATGTCGGCCATGACGCGCTCGAATGCCGCGCTGCGCTGCGCGCGCACATGGAAGGAGATGTCGGCGGCGGCAGCGCAGATCGACACGACGAGGAGGCTCTCGGCCCCAAGGCTGGCGACCGACAGGGCCACTTCCACCGACACCGTGCCGCCATGCCGGCGCGGCAACTCCAGTCGCCTGAGCGAGCCCACCTGCTCCACCGTCGCTGCCTGACAGGCCGGACCAGGAGACGGTAAATCGGGGATGAGTGCAGCCGCGTCGGCGCCTTCGAGTTCTCGCGGTCCGGAACCGAGCAATGCCTCGGCCGCGGGGTTGGCGATCCGGATGCGGCGCTCGGCATCGACCACGAGCAGACCGGTGGCCGAGGCCGCGAATGCGAGGCGGAGCAGTTCGTCGTGAGGCACGGGCCCGGGGCATCTTACCCGAGTTCTACCGTGGGAACCGACGTCCGACATGTCGGAGAACCTCCGAGGCTCCGGAGCCGGTCGGCCAGGCCGTGGCTCTCCGAATCCGGGCTGAACCCCGGAGATCGTTGCTGGACCGAGGTTGCAGGAACCACCGAGGGCGGCGTGGCACTGGCATTCAGCGTGCAGTGGCCGGCTCGAGCCGGTGTCGGCGTCGTTGTGGCCGCGACCGTGGAGCACATGCCATGCCTTCGACCATCGTCAGGATGACCGTCCGCTGGAAGGTCCCGGAAGGCGAGTCTCACGCGATCACGAGCGCGCTGCACCAGATCATGCTCGGCGCACGACAGCAGCGCGGCTGCCAGACCTGCTCGGTCGCCGCAGAGGTCACAAGCGGCGTGAGCATCTGCCTCGTCGAGGAGTGGGCCGAGGAGGAGGCGCTCAGGCAGGAGCTGCGGTCCGAGCGTTTCACGTGGCTCGCATCCCTCATCGAGCGGTCGAGCGAGCCGCCCACCATCGAGTTCCTCTTGCCAGAAGGCCCGCGCGGTCTCGAGTACGCGGAGTGCGCCAGGGGCCAACCCCTCGACTGACTCGACGTCGCAAGACCGTCGCCTCCGACGTGCACTGCTGTTGACCGCGACGTCACAGCAAGTATCAAGGCGATGGGTATCCGATATTTCGGAGGCGCTCCGATGGCACGGAGCCGTGCCGTGGCACCGTGAGTTCCGCATGTCACGCAAGTCGTCTTTACACATGGTGTTGTGGCGCGTGGCCCGCATGGCACCTCGTCTGCAACGCTCTTCCGGGTCCGACCGAGAATGCTGCCGCGCGACCACTCGCGGCCCTCGGCATCGGCGCAGGAGATCCCCGTGAGTTTTCGCTCGAGTCTGTACGGTTTCGTCGCATCGATCGCGCTCGCCGGAGCCGCGTGGGCACAGCCGGCGACCCCCACAACGACAGGCGCCGACACGTCGTCCCCGACCGGGCTCGTGACCTGTGCGTCGGCGCCAGGGGCGCGCGCGCACTGTGACGCCGACACGTCGGGGGGCGTCGTGCTCGTGCGCTCGACAGGCGCGGCCGCCTGCCTGCTGGGCAAGTCGTGGGGCTACGACGACACCGGGGTCTGGGTGGCCGACGGATGCGCCGGTGAGTTCCAGACGGCACCGCTGTCAGGGACGGTGGCGCCTGGTGCAGGTCCACAGGCGGAGCCGTACACGCCCATCGAGACGTGGGGTGAGTTCGACCCCGGGCAGGGCTTCCTCATCGGGCGGAGCAAGGCCGGTGAGCTGGCGATCAGCGCGTACGCCCTGGCGCGCTACATGAACCAGACGCCTGCCGAGGGGACGTTCACCGACCACCTCGAGAACGAGCGCACCTACAAGGGGCGCAACGACATCTACTCCCACCGGATCATGGTGTTCCTCAAGGGGTGGCTGGCGACGCCTCGGCTCATCTACGCCATCACCCTGTGGACCGTGAACACGACCGACCAGCGCGCGATCTTCGGCGTGGTCGGCTACCAGTTCCACCGGCGCTTCAGCCTCTACGCGGGTCTCAACGGCAACCCCGGCACCCGCTCGCTGATGGGGTCGCATCCCTACTGGCTCGCGCCCGACCGCGTGATGGCCGACGAGTTCTTCCGGCCGTTCTTCGGCTCGGGCGTCTGGGCGACGGGAGAAGTCGTCCCCGGGCTCTGGTACACCGCCGTGCTCACGAACAACAACAGCTCCCTCGGCGTCAGGGCGACGCAACTCGATCGCAGCTACACGACCGGGGCGTCCGTGTGGTGGATGCCGACGACGAAGGAGTTCGGCCCGCGTGGCGCCTATGGCGACTGGGAGCACCACGAGAAGGTCGCGACGCGCTTCGGCATCTCGACGACGCGCAGCCCCGAGCAGCGCTTCACGAACGCGAGCTTCGGCAGCGACAACACGACCATCCGCCTGGCCGACAGCGTCAACGTGTTCGAGACCGGTGCCCTCGCCCCCGGTGTCACCGTCAACCGGACGGACTACCGCATCCTCTCGTTCGATGCAGGCCTGAAGTTCCGCGGCATCTTCCTGCAGACCGAGATCTACAACCGGTGGCTCGACGGATTCCAGGCCGACGGCGTGCTCCCGATGTCGAGCATCCACGACAAGGGGTTCCAGGTCCAGGCAGCCTTCTTCCCGGTGCAGAAAGTCGTCGAACTCTACGGCGCCACGTCGCAGATCTACGGTGACAAGCGGAGCGGCTTCGGGAACAGCTCCGAGTACCTCGCGGGCGCGAACTACTACCCGTTCAAGTCTCGCAACTACCGGCTCAACCTGCAGTTGATGGACGTGAACCGCTCACCGGTGAGCAGCACGTTCGGCTACTACGTCGGCGGGCAGGAGGGCACCACGTTCTCCACCGCGTTCTCGCTGTTCTTCTGATCCGACCGCCCCGAGGAGTTTGGGTCATGACCAGTTCTCTCCAGGCCCCATGTGGCTCGTCGAACCACGCCGTGATGCTCGCGCTCGCCATGGCCACCCTGACGGTCGTCTCGATCCCGCCTGCAGCCGCGCAGCCGGCCACCGCCCCGCGCCAGGAGGCGACGGCCGGGTACGTGGTCAACGACTCGCACTTCCACCTCACGAACTACGTGCAGCAGGGTCTCCAACTCCGCGACTTCGTGCAGATGATGGGCGACACGGTGGGGCGAGTCGCGGTGTTCGGCATCCCGCTCCAGCAGCAGTGGTCGTACGCCAACACGGGCGACTTCGCGCCGACGTACTACCTGCAGACCGACGCGCCGCTCTACTACTACTCGTTCACCGACGCCTACATCGCGACGCAGTACCTCTCGCTGCCGAAGGAGCAGCAGGCGCGACTCGATCCGATGATCACCGGGTTCAACCCCGCTGACATGTACGCGGCCGATCACATCCGCCGCGTGCTGACGGCCTTCCCCGGCGTGTTCACCGGGATCGGCGAGTTCTCCATCCACAAGGAGTTCGTCTCCTCGAAGATCAGCGGAGAGACGGCGAGCCTGCTGAACCCCGCGCTCGACCGCGTGTTTGCGTTCTGCGCGGAGGCGGGCCTGCTGGTCATCCTGCACAACGACGTGGACATGCCGTTCCCGCGCCCCGACCAGGAACCGTATCAGGTGACGCAGTTGCGCGACGTGATCAAGCGCAATCCGAACACCACGATCATCTGGGCGCACGCGGGTCTGGGCCGCGTCGTCCGGCCAGTGAAGGACCAGCTCGCCATCATGGAACGTGGGCTCGCCAGCCTGCCGAACCTCTACGTCGACCTGTCGTGGGACGAGACCGCGAAGTTCATCGTGGCGACGCCCGAGACGCTGCAGGCGACGGCCGACCTGATCAACCGGTACCCGGACCGCTTCCTGTTCGGCACCGACGAGGTCGCGCCTCCCAGCAAGGCGAGCTACCTGAAGGTCTATGACCTCTACGCGCCGTTGTTCGCGAAGCTCACTCCGGAGGTGAGTGAGAAGTTCCGGAAGGGCAACTACGAACGGCTGTTCGACGAGGCACGACGCAAGGTGAGGGCCTGGGAGCAGGCCAACCTGAAGTGAGGCGCCGCTGACGGCGTCGATGACAAGAAGAGAAGTGAGGCGCCGCCAAGGGCGTCGATGACAAGAGAAGAGAGGAGAAGGGTCTGATGAGTACTTGCGTAACAACGGCGCCCGGGCGACGAGCGGGCGGGTGGTGGGTGATGGTGATGGTCCTGCTCGGCCTCGTGCCGGCTGCGCGGGCGCAGGACACGACACTGCCTCCGGCGCCGCCGGCAGCACCGGCACAGGCGGCGGCCCCGGTGCAGCAGCCGAAGCCGTCGATGGAGATCTACGGCTTCGCGATGCTCGACATGGGCCAGAACTTCGCCCAGATCGACCCCAACTGGACCGACACCCTGCGGGTGACCAGGCTGCCGGCCTTCGAGGACCAGTTCGGCAAGGACGGCAGCACGTTCGCCGGCGTCCGCCAGAGCCGGCTGGGCGTCAGGACCTCGACGCCGACCGCGATGGGCGAGCTGAAGACCCAGTTCGAGTTCGAGCTGTTCGGCACCGGCGCCGACCAGGGCCAGACCACGTTCCGGCTGCGTCACGCGTACGGCGAGCTCGGTGCCATTGGCGCGGGCCAGTACCTGGAGCCCGTTCATGGACATCGACGTGTTCCCGAACTCGCTCGAGTACTGGGGCCCGACCGGCATGGTGTTCTTCCGCAACGTGCAGGTCCGCTGGATGCCCATCAAGGGCGATACGCGGTTGACCCTCGCCCTCGAGCGCCCGGGCGCCAGCGGCGACCAGGGCGTCTACGCCGACCGCATCGAGCTGCAGAACATCCGGGGACGCTTCCCGCTGCCCGACTTGTCCGGTGAGTACCGGAAGGGCGGCGCGTGGGGCTACGTCGAGGTCGCGGGCATGCTCCGCTACATCAAGTGGGACGACGTGCTCGACGACCAGTTCGACCTCTCCGGCGACGCGACCGGCTGGGGCATCAACCTCAGCTCGAACCTGAAGGCGGGCGAGGCCAGCACCCTGCGCCTGCAGGTGGTGTTCGGCGAGGGCATCCAGAACTACATGAACGACTCGCCGGTGGACATCGGCATCCAGAACAACTTCTCGAACACGCGCACGCCCATCCTCGGCAAGCCGCTGCCCATCGTCGGCATCGTCGCCTTCCTCGACCACAACTGGAACGACAAGTGGAGCAGCGCGATCGGCTACTCGCGGCAGGACAACGACAACACCAACGGGCAGGCCCCCGACGCCTTCAAGACCGGGCAGTACGCGCTCGGCAACCTCCTCTACACGCCCGTGCCCAACGTGATGATCGGCGGCGAGCTGCAGTGGGGCCGCCGCGAGAACTTCTCGGACGGCTTCAGCTCGGACGGCGTCAAGGTACAGGTCTCGTTCAAGTACAACTTCTCACACAAGTTCGGAGGATAACGATGCGCCGCACGACTCATGCCTCGATCGTCACCGCCGTGGTTGCACTCGCCGTCGCGGCGGCAGCCACCCCCCGCATCCAGGCGCAGGCCGGCCCCAGCGTCCAGGCCGCAGTGGACGCCGCCTATGCGAAGTACAAAGGCCTGCAGGAAGGCAAGAACGCCGACTACATCCCCGCCCTCGCCAAGGTCGACCCGAACCTGTTCGGCATCGCGGTGGTGACCGCCGACGGCAAGGTCTACACCGCGGGCGACGTGACGACCGAGGTGTCGATCCAGTCGATCTCCAAGGTGTTCACGATGGCCCAGGTGATCCAGGAACAGGGCCTCGACTCGGTGGCGAAGCGGATCGGGGTGGACGCGACCGGCGCGCGCTTCAACTCCATCATCGCGATCGAGGGCGTCCGCGCCGTGGTCGGCACCGGCGCCCCCGAGATGAACCCGCTCGTCAACCCCGGCGCCATCTCGGCCACCAGCATGGTCAAGGGCGCCACGGCCGACGACGTGTGGAAGAAGATCATCGGGTTCCACAACGACGCGGCCGGTCGGCAACTGCGCGTGCTCCAGGACGTCTACAAGTCGGAGGCCGACACCAACCAGCGCAACCAGGCCATCGGCGCGCTGATGCTGGCCTACGGCTACATCAAGGACAACTGGCAGCAGGCCGTCGACCTCTACACGCGCCAGTGCTCGATCGGCGTCAACGCGAAGGACCTTGCCAGCATGGCGGCCACGCTGGCCATCGGCGGGAAGAACCCGATGACCGGCAAGCAGGTGCTCGACGCCGCCAAGGTGCCGGGCGTGCTGGCCGTGATGGCCACCGCCGGCCTCTACGACGACTCTGGCAAGTGGTTGTACGCGACCGGCCTGCCCGCCAAGAGCGGGGTGGGCGGCGGCATCATCGCCGTTTCGCCCGGCAAGTTCGGCATCGCCGTGATCTCGCCCCCGCTCGACGATGCCGGCAACAGCGTCCGCGCACAGAAGGCGATCGCCGACATCTCCAACGCGCTTGGCGGAAACCCCTACGCCGCCAAGCCGTAGCTGACGGCCTCCGCGCGGAGCCGGTGGGACCTGCGTGTCCCGCCGGCTCGCCGCGCATGGCGCGGCCAGGCCTTCCGCGCCGCCGGGGTGGTCGCGGTTCGTATAGAATCGCGCAGTCGTTCGCCTGCCGATTTCGCACAGCCGGAGTCAAGAGACACGGCGTGAGGTTCAGCCCATGACTGCCACACCCCGCCTGCTTATCGCGGTCCTGCTTACAACGCTCGTCGGCTGTGCCGAGGCTCCGCGTGCGCGCGTGCGCCCCGTCGAGATGGGACCTGTCGACACGGGCGCCGGTTCGCTGGAGGCCGCCAGGCGCCAGCTCGCCGGCACATGGATCCTGGCCTCGTACACGGTGCACGATGCCGCCGGGGCCGCGGTGTCGGTACCCGCTGCGGCGAAGTTGACCTACGACGAGTACGGCAACCTCACCATCCAGGGCACGGTCGAAGGCGGCGACGAGCGTGCGCGGCAGTCGGGGGCGTTCCTGAACTACAAGGGACGGGCAGTCATCGACGCGGCGAAGCAGCAACTGCGGCTCCTCGATCTCGAAGGCACGGGCAATGTCCCGTCGAGCGTCAACGTGAGCGCCGCCCGCGAGTACCGCATCGACGGGAATCGCCTCGACATCACGGCCAAGGACGCATCGGGGCGCGTCCTGGCGGTGGCCTCGTGGACGCGCGCCGGTTCGTGAGCCAGGGCCCGCCACCCGTTGCCGACTGACCTGTCAGTCGCGCGGCGCGGCCTCGTCAGAACAGCCGCTTCACGCGGATGTTGATGATGTTGTCAGAGGTACTGAACCCTTCATCGATCGTGTTTCGCGATCGCGTCCACATGTAGAGCGCCTCGAACCGCCAGGCGAAGCTGTGGCGGTACCCGAAGCCGGTCCGGATGCGCTGCCTGTTCGCGAAGCGCTCCTCGGGCTCGTCCAGGGGGATGAACCACTCCCAGTCGGCGAGCAGGTACCTGGCGCCGTCCTCCGTGATCTTCTCCCTGTTCAGCGCAACCAGGAATTCGACACGGTTCCTGAAACGCACCGACGAGTCCGACCCGCTCCCTGCACCGCTGTAGAAGAAGTTTCTCGACTCGACCCGCACCAGGTCGCGCACCACGATGCGACGCTTCGCAGGGCGCTCGCGCCCGCGGACGACCCTGGGCCGGTCACGTGAGAACAGGTGGAAGCGCACGCCCACGCGAGGCGTGACCTCGGTCGAGTTCACATCATCGGTCTGCTTCGTATACCCGCCGGTGACTTCGGCGACCAGGTCGAGCCAGCCTTTCGGCGAGTACTCCACGTTCGTCGTCAGGTCGATGTTCCGCCAGTCGGGCTCGCCTGCAGGCGCCGCCAGCAACCCCTTGGGCTCGAGATCGATCTCGTACACCAGGCGTTCGCTCTTCACCCAGTCGAGGGTCAGGTTGCCCCACAGCTGGAGATTGGATTGCGCATCTGCCGGGCACACCGCGAGCACGTGCAACACGGTGACGAGCAGGGCGAGCCTGTGCCTGGAGTTCATGACGAGTCCGAGCGAGCTCACGTCGGCTCGCGCGTCGACGCGCCAGCCTGCCCGACTCCGCGAACGAAGTCGACGGCGCGCAGCAAGTCGGTCGCAATGTCACGTTTCAGGACGAACGCGTCGGCGCCGGCGGCCATCGCAGCCCGGCGCACGCTCTGCTCGTCGTGGACGCTGAGGACGATGACCTTGAGACCCGGGCAACGCTCCCGCACCGCTCGCAGCCAGCCCAGGCCGCAGTCGTGTGCCAGCGACAGATCCACGATGGCCACATCCGGCTGCAGCCGCGCCGCGCCCTCGATCAGCGACGCCTCGTCGGCCACCATGACGACCGTCCCGAACGCGGCCTCGAGCAGTCCTCGTACGCCTTCTGCGAGACCGTGGTGCCGGTCTGCGAGCAGGACACAACTGGGAGGCGTGTGCGGCATGGAGATGCGTTCGGCTCCAACGACGCCGTTCGTCGCGATGACCTGTCAACACACGGCGTCGAGTGGAGGGTAGTCGAGAATCCGAGGCCTGTGACCTCGGGATACTACGGGTTCGGCCCTTGGAAATTACGGGGGTCGCGACGTCCGTCCACGCGGAGTTGACGCCCGGGACGCCGACGACAGGAGCCGCGGATCGGGCACTCGTAAATTCCCGCTCCGAGCCCCGTAGTATTCCGAGGTTACAGCCCGACGCATCCCCGCTAGCATCCTCACGACGCCCACGAAGCCGCCAGGCACCCCTGCGTCGGCGCGCTCACACAGGCAGACAGCCGTGTCGCGAAGGGCGAAAGGAACTGGACATGGCTGAACTCGGCGCGAACCTCCCCGCGGGGAAACAGACGGTGCTTGGGCTCTATGTGACGGCGAAGGAGGCCTACGAGAAGTGGCAGGCCGATCCGGAGCAGGTGATGATCCTCGACGTCCGCACGCCCGAGGAGTATCTCTTTGTCGGACATCCGGCCATGGCCTGGAAGATTCCCGTCGCCGTGCAGGTGTATGCATGGGACGCCTTGCAAGCAGCAGTTCCCCATGAGGCCCCTCCCGGATTTCGTGGCCCGCGTCAGCGAGGTGGCGAAGCCCGACGACACGATCCTCGCGATGTGCCGGTCGGGCGGTCGCAGTGCGATCGCCGTCAACATGCTTGCCAGGGCCGGGTTCACGCACGTCTACAACATCGTCGATGGCATGGAGGGAGATGCGGTCAAGGAGCCCGACAGCCTCTTTCTCGGCCAGCGGCTGAAGAACGGCTGGAAGAACTCCGGGTGCCCCTGGACGTACGAGCTGACGCCCGACCGGCTGGTGCTGCCCAGGGCCGGGTAGACCGGGCGTGCTGAAACGAACCCTGACCGCCGCAATCGTTGATGTGAAAGGCAACACGAAATGACTCTTACAGCGTGGTTCAACCTTACGGTGGTGGTCTTCACCGTGTCGGGCCTGCTGGCCGGCGGCCTCGAATGCAATCTGAAAGAGGCGCTCAGGTGGCTGCGGAGCCCCAGGCTCGTCGGGCCGGCCATCCTCTGGGGGTGGGTCGTCGGGCCGGCGCTCGCCTGGCTGATCACCATGGTCCTTCCGCTGTCGGACGGACATGCCGCCGGCCTGATGTTGTGCAGCCTGTCACCAATCGCGCCGTTCCTGCCGCTGGCGGCGAGCAAGGCCCGCGGTGACATGACCTTCGCTGCAGCCTATGTGCTGCTGGTGACGGTCCTCACGGTCGCCTTGATCCCGCTGCTGGCGCCGCTGCTGATCACGGGGCTCGAGGTGAGCGCGTGGCCGCTCGCGAAACCGCTCATCATCATGGTGCTGACGCCGATGCTGATCGGCGTGGCGATCCGGTTCTTCTGGCCGGCGGTGGCCATCAGGATCTTCCCGTGGGTCAAGAAGACCAGTGGCGTCTGGCTGCTGCTCTGCCTGGTGACGACCCTCTATATCTACGGCAAGGACATGATCAGCACGATTGGCAGCTTTGCCCCGGGAGCCGTGGTGGTGTTCATGGTCGTGATGGCGGTGTTGCCGTATGTGATCGGCTTCGGCCTGAAACAGAATCAACGCAGCGTCATGGCCCTGGGGATGAGTTCGCGCAACATCTCGGCGGCGTTCGTGGCGTTCTTCGGCATCACGAACCCGCCCGCGGGGATGCTCCTGGTGGTCGTGCTGGTGGTCCCGCTGCACGTGGTCGTCGCCCTCATGACCGTGGCGCCCATCTTCGGCAGGCTGGCCGACAAGCCCGCGGTGGGAGCTGCGGCATGACGGTCGTGACGTCACTGATCATCGCCCTCCTGTTCGCCGCCATCTTCCTGTTCGGCGGCCGGCTGGCGTTCCGGCCCGGCCAACCGGGCCGCCGGCGATTCCTCTCGTTCGCTGCCGGCATCGCCGTGGCCTACACGTTCGTGCACGTGATGCCCGCCCTGGGCAGGATGCGCGACATCACGGCGCAGTCGTCGGACGACTTCCACCGGGTGTTTCCCGAATACAGCGTGTACCTGTGGGCCATGGCCGGCTTCCTCGCCTTCTACTGCCTCGAGACGATGGCGGCCGGTCCGCGACGAGACCAGGAGCACCACGCGGGTGGCCACGGCGAAACGGCCCCATGGCAGGCGTGGGTGCACATCGGCGGGTTCGCGCTGTATACCTGGCTGCTGACGTACCTCATGGTCTGGAACGGGCACCATACGCTTGCCTTGTGCCTGTACGGGGTCGCCATGGGCATGCACATCTTCCCGATCGCCTGCGGCCTGAGCAGCCATTACCAGGCGACGTACGACCGTCGCGGCGCCTACCTGCTGGCGCTGGCCTCCCTGGCGGGCTGGGCCTCCGGCCTGGTCCTCGACGTCCCCACGTCGATCCTGGCGAACCTGGTGGCCGTCGTGGCCGGTGGGGTCATCGTCAACTCGTCGATCGCCGAGCTTCCACGCGAGCGGGAGGGTCGGTTCTGGTCGTTCCTGACTGGCGCGACGGTCTACACCGCCCTGCTGCTGGTGCTGTCGCTCCTCGAACAGGGCGCCGCCGAGCACTGACCAACCCTCGCCACGGCGCCCGTTCGGCTACTTCTTCAGGAACTGCGTGTTGAGCCCGACGAAGATCTGCAACTCCGGCTGCAAGGCGCCGCGCGACAGGACCGTGTACTGGGGTTCGATCCAGATGTTGAAGACCTTGTTGCCCGCGGGGACGACCTTGCCGAGGCCCAGCCCCAGCGGCACGTTGTAGGCGTTGGTCTCGAGATTGAAGACCGCGACCGCCGCCCCCCGCACGTACAGCCCCTGCCCAAGTTGCACGAAGTAGAAGGGCTGAATCGCGAGCACGTTCGTTGCCGCGCGGTCGTCGTCGCCAGCGAAGTCCTTCTGCCAGGTGACGAGTCCCCCCCACTGCATCGCCTTCGACGTCGAGTTGAAGAAGGTCGCGGCGAAGCCGCCCTGCCACTTGCCGCCCCCTGTCGCGTCGTCACTGGCGGTCGGCACGGTGAACTGGGGCCCGAGGCCAACGCTCACCGCCGGATTGCCGGTGTCGAACAGGTAGGCGGCGAACGCGCTGAAGTCGCCAAGCCCCGACGCCGTCGTGCCGACGCCCGTCGGAACCCGCGACACGGGCAGCGATGCGCGGAACAGCCACTTCCCGAACGGCTGCGCGTACCGCACCCACATCGTGTCGGCGTTCTGGCCGTCGGCCTCCGACAGCGCGGGGGTGTAGTAGTTGTGCACGTTGAACGCCTGGAACTTGGCCAACGGGTTGTTGGCCTCGGCCTCGACAGACGAGGGGGGCGTCGCGGGAGCCTCCCCCGGCTTCGTCTGGGCGATCACGGACGCCGTTGAGGCAAGGAACAGGAACCCGGCGACACCGAACCCCAGCGCGAAACGTGTTGACACCTGCACGGCCATTCCATTCTCTCTTTCTTCTCACCATGAACCGAGCGACACGGCGCACCGTGCCGCAACCACACGCCGGACGTCGTGCGTCACCTGATGGCAGCAGCAGTCGCTTCCTGGGCGTCAGGCGCCACCATGAACATCATTCGCGCGAGCGTGCCGCCCGACAGCGTTCGTGCCTTGAACCCGTGCTGCAACAGGATCCGCGTGGCGTAGTACGCGCGCTGGGCCGAACGGCAGACGACGAGGATGTCGCGGTCGCGGGGCAGTTCGCCGAGGCGCGCACGGAGCTGACCCATCGGGATGTTGACCGCGCCCGGCACGCGCTCCACGGCCAGTTCCACCGGCTCGCGCACGTCCAGGAGGAAGTCGCTGCCGGTCGAATCCCAGTGCGTGACGGGCATGTCGCCACGGAGGATGTTCGCGGCAACCATTCCCGCGAAGTTGAGCGGATCCTTCGCGCTGCCGAACTGGGGGGCGTAGCACAACTCGGCTTCCTCGAGGTCGTAGATCGTGGCGCCCATCTGCAGGGCCACGGCCAGGGCGCTGATCCGCTTGTCGACCGCCGGGCCATCCTCGCCGAGCGCCTGCGCCCCGAGCAGACGGCCGTCGGACGGCCGGAAGATGACCTTCATCCCGATCATCTTCGCGCCCGGGTAGTAGCCGGCGTGCGAGTTCGGGAAGATGTAGACCTTCTGGAAGTCGCGGTCGCCGAGCCTCGTGAGCGTCTTCTCGCTGACGCCGGTCCACGCCGCGGCGCCGCCGAACAACCCGATGATCGACGTGCCTTGCGTGCCGCGGAAGTGCGACGTGCGACCGGCAATCACGTCGGCCGCGATCCGGCCCTGCCGGTTCGCCGGACCCGCGAGCGCCACCAGGCCCCACTCGCCGGTCACGGTGTCCTTGACTTCGATCGCGTCGCCGACGGCGAAGATGTCGGGGTCGCTCGTGCGCATGTGCTCGTCGACGCGGATGCCCCCGCGTTCGCCGATCGTCAGGCCCGCCGCCCTGGCGAGCGTCGTATCGGGCCGCACGCCGAGCGCGAGGATCACGATGTCGGCCGGATACGTCTTCCCGGACTTCGTGTGGACCTCGAGGCCGCCGTCGTCAACCTGCGTGAAGCCGGCCACGCCGTCTCCGAGCGCCAGGTGGATGCCGTGCCGTGTCAGGTGGCCCTCGACCATGCCGGCAACCTCCGGGTCGAGCGGGGCCAGGACCTGGTCGAGCATCTCGACGAGCGTCACGTCGAACCCGGCGTGGGCCAGGTTCTCGGACATCTCGAGGCCGATGAACCCGCCGCCGATCACGACGGCCCGGCGCACGGGCCTCGCGAACTGGATGCCACCGTACTTGTACATGCCGGTCAGGAACGACGACCCTCGTTCGACCCACGCGCGAACCGTTCGCGCATCGGGCACCGTTCGCACCTGGAAGATCCCCGGCAGATCGATGCCCGGCAGGGGCGGACGGATCGAGGCGGCTCCCGGCGACAGCACCAGCCGGTCGTAGTGCTCGGTCGTGACCTCACCGGTCACGACATTGCGCAGGTCGACGGTTCGTGCCGCCGGCGAGATCGCGATGGCCTCGCAGTTGGTCCGCACGTCGATCGCAAACTGCTCGCGAAACAATTGCTCGCTGGCGACCAGCAGGCTCGACTCGTTGGGAATCACGCCGGAGACATGGTAGGGAAGCCCGCAATTCGCGTACGAGACGTACGGCCCCTTTTCGACCATCAGGATCTCGGCGGTTTCGTCCAGCCGACGCAGACGCGCCGCGCACGAGGCCCCACCCGCCACTCCGCCAACAATGATGACTTTCATCTGTCTTCCCTCCAGCTCAGTATTCCTGCGGGACGAACCGCCGGCCCTTCAACGAGGCCACGTCGTCGTAGGCCTCCTTGCGCGATCGCTTCGGCAGCGTCACCTTCTTGCGCGGCAGCTTCTTGTGCGGGATCAGTCGCAGCAGTTGCGTGATGCAGTTCAGGCGGGCGCGCCGCTTCTCGTCTGACGGCACGATGTGCCACGGCGCGACGTCGGTGTCGGTGGCCTCGAGCATGGCATCGCGGGCGCGCGAATACTCGTACCACTTCTCCCGCGATGGCAGGTCCATCGGGCTGAGCTTCCACTGGCGCACCGGATCGGTGATCCGCGCCTCGAACCGCCGCTTCTGCTCCTCGTCGCTGGCCTCGAGCCAGAACTTGATCAGGATGATCCCGTTCTCGACGATGTGACGCTCGACTTCCGGGCACAACTCCAGGAAGCGGTCGCGCTGCGCGCGCGTGCAGAACCCCATGACGTACTCGACGCCCGGCACGGTTGTACCAACTGCGGTCGAAGATGACGATCTCGCCGGCGGCCGGGAAGTGCTGCATGTACCGCTGGATGTACATCTGGCTCTTCTCGCGGTCCGAGGGAGCCGGCAGCGCGACGACGCGGAACACGCGCGGGCTGACCCGCGCCATGATCGCCTTGATGGTCCCGCCCTTGCCGGCGGCGTCGCGCCCCTCGAAGATCACGATGGCCCGCAGGCCCTTGTGCTTCACCCACTCCTGCAGTTCGCAGAGCTCTGCCTGGAGCTTTCGCAGGTGCTTCTCGTACTCCTTGCGTTTCATCGCAGGCGTACCGTTCGATTCGTCGTGCTTGCCCATGCGGCGGTCCCTCTCCCTGCGGAGTATGGTCGGGATGCCGGGTCCTGTGACCTCGGGAAACTACGGGGGGTGTCACTGAGAATCTACGAGGTTCCGAGGCGCACGATGTCCACCGCCACGGGTCGCGCGGACGATCGGCGGGGCGGAGCGTCAGAACTCGACGAGACCCTGCTTGAGCGCGAAGTGAATCAACTCGGCGTTGGTGTGCAGGCCGAGCGTCTCCATCATCTGGTACTTGTGGAACTCCACCGTCCGCGTCGAGATCGACAGGCTCGCGGCGATCTCCTTCGCCGAACGCCCCTCGGCCAGGAGTTGCAGGACCTCGCGCTGGCGCGGCGTGAGGCACCCGGCCGAGTCGCCGACCGGCTCGGGCCCCTGCTTCATGGCCGCCATGACGTCGCCCGCGAGCTGCGGCGTGATGTAGGTCTTGCCCGCGAGCGCGGCGCGGAGTGCCGTGATCAACTCGATCGAGGCCGAGTGCTTGAGCACGAAGCCCGACGCCCCCGCTTCGAGTGCGCGACGCGCAAAATGCACGTCGCGGTGCATGGTGAGGAACACCACGGGCACGCGATCGCCGCTCTTCCTCAACCGGATCAGGGCATCGATGCCGTTGAGCGTGGGCATGGCGACGTCAGCGACGATCACGTCGGGACGCAGGGTGCCCGCCGCCTCGATCAGGGCGCGCCCGTCTTCGACCACGCCCACCAGGTCGAACTCCGGCGACAGCAGGCTCTTCAGCGCCTCGGCCACGAGGAGATGATCGTCAGCGAGGAGTACTCGTGGACGGTCCACCACGCTCATCACGATCCTCCCGCCGGCACCCAGGCAGTGACCGTCGTGCCCTGTCCGGGCGCGCTGCCGATGTCGAGCGTGCCGTTCACGAGCTTCATGCGCTCGCGCATGCTCGCCAGGCCGATGCACCTGCCGTGGCCTGTGTGCTCGGGATCGAAGCCGACGCCGTCGTCACGGACGACGAGGAACAACCCCTCGTCGGCCGCCTGCCGCAGCGTGATGCACGTGACGTCTGCCCTGGCGTGGTGAACCACGTTGTTCAGCGCCTCCTGCGCGACGCGGAACAGGCAGAGCGCCGCGTCCTTCCCGACGACGGCTGACTCCGGGTCGATGTCCACCGACAGGTCGACGTGGATTCTGGCGGCTCCGCCGTTCGCACTCCGCGCGCAGCGCTTCGACGAGCCCGAGTTCCGCCAGGATCGACGGGTGCAGCTGGTAGGCAAGCGAGTGCACGTCCTCGCTGATGTGCACGAGTTCCCCGCGTATGGCCTGCAAGACCCTGGCGTGCTCCGCGTCCGGCGCGGAGATTTCGGCGCGGCCGACGTCGATGGCCAGGACCGCGAGCCGCTGCGTCACGTCGTCGTGAAGCTCGCGTGCGAGGAACGCGCGCTCCTCTTCCTGCGCTCGAAGCAGGCGCCGGCTCAGGTCGCGCAACTCGTCCTCGGCCAGTCTCTGCCTGGTGATGTCGCGAACGACACCGTAGGTGGCTGGTGCAACGCCAGCGACAGCGCGACGGGAGAGGCGGGACTGGTGATGCAGCCACCGCTGCCCCCGCACGGGATGCAGGTAGCGATACTCCGTCGCGATCCGGTCGCCCCGGCTGTCGTGCAACTCCTGGCGGATGTCGAACACCGCCTGGCGGTCATCCGGATGGAGGTGCGCGCTCCAGAACTCCAGGATCCTGGAGCCCTGGTGACAGTCACGGGGGATGCCGCAGATGTCGCGAAACCTGTCGTCGGCGTAGACGGTGCCCGCGTGGTAGTCGACGGCGTAGAACCCCAACTCGGCGAGTTCGGCGCCCGACGCCAGGCGAGCTTCGCTGGCGCGAAGGGCCTCTTCGGTCTGCCGGCGCTCGGTGACGTCGATGGAGACGCCCGTAAGCCGCTCCGGTTCGCCGCCCGACGTGAACTGAGGCCGCCCACGGGATGCGATCCACCTGACGTGGGTCTGGCCCCGGGGGATGATCCGGTACTCGGTGTTGACGGGTTCACCTGTCTGGGCCGACCGCGCGATGGTGTCGCGCACGAGCTCCCAATCGTCGGGATGCACCGCCGCCTCGAGGCGCTCCAGGCCGACGACGTCGTCCGGCGAATATCCGAACATCACCCGCGCCTGGTCAGAGAGCCAGAATACGCCCGTGCGGTAGTCGAACGTCCAGAGTCCCGCCCCGGCGGAGTCGGTGGCCAGGCTCACCCGCTCATTGGCCTCGCGAAGGCCCGCGAGCGCCTCCTGCCGTTCCAGCGCGCCGACGAGCAACTCGCCGAGCACGCGAAGGCGCGTCACGAACACGTCGGGCCACTCACACTCCCGGTGCACCGTGTTGAGGAGCATCAGGTAGCGGACGGTCCCTTCGCTCTCGATCGGAAGCGTCAGGGCCGACCGGATCGGCATCTGTCTCCACATCTCGCGCTCGGCATACGCGTCGTGGGGAAGCTCGCTGATCTTCGAGATACGGACTGGGGCGCGCTCGACGAGCAGCGTCTGGCGCGACCAGGGGAACGTCGGCGCCAGGTTGCTGTCGGTGGGCACGGGCGGGGTGCCCTCGCTGTACGCCCCCAGGCGGACGTTCACGACCTGCTGGTCGGCACTGACTGACAGGAGACAGCAGCGGTCGGCCTGGAAGAAGGTCCGGACCCGCCCGAGGGCGAGTTCGACCGCACGGTCGAGCCCGCCAGGTGGACTCGCGAACAGCGAGGCAGACGTATCGGTAATCAGCGTCTCGAATTCGAGACGGCTTTCGAGTGCATCCGCCGGGGGCCCCACGTGATGGGCTGGAGACACGCCCGCGGATTATAGCGCCCGGGGGGCGCACGTGTTGCGGCGCGTCCAGGGGCTTCGTCCTCCCGCCCCGCCCCGTGCCGCTGGTTACACCTCCGAGAACTGCATGACGACCTTGATGTCGTCCGGTTGCCGCTGGAGGGCGTGCATGAACTGCCCAGGTGCCACGCGCCGCGTCACCAGGCGCGACAGCCACGCCGGATCGGCGTGGGCCAGCACCTGTCCCGCCCTGTACCAGTGACGCTTGTTGGCGTTCACGCTGCCCACGATGACGTTGTTCTTCAGGACAACCGCCGCCGCGACATCAGCCACGCGGCCACCCGTGGCACCACCGGTGCCGACACCGGTGAGGCACACGACGCCCCCGGCCCCGATGCCCCGGATCGCGTCGTTGATGACCTGCCCCACCCCCGTGCACTCGATGATCACGTCGGGCTCGAAGCCGACGCCTGCCACGGTGCCGGTGTGGTAGGTCGCGCCCAGCGCCCGAACGAGATCGGGCTTGGCCCCCGACTCGACCCGGTCCAGGACGTGAACCTCGAGCCCCTTCAATCGCCCGACGAGGGCGGCAAGCAGGCCGATCGGCCCTGCGCCGGTCACCAGCACGGTCTGCGGCACCCAGAAGGCACGCTGGCCAACCGCGAGGAGCTGCTCCCACGCCTTGGTGACGACCGTCGTGGGCTCGAGCAGCACGCCCATGAGGCCGAGCGAGCGCTCGACCTTGATCGCGTAATCGGGCTCGATCCGCCAGCGCTCCGACATGAAGCCGTCGATCTGCTTGATGCCGCGTTCGGTGTACTGGCCGTTCCGGCACATGTCCCATTCACCCACCGCGCAGTTGGGGCACGGCACCGGATCCGGGCGCCGGACGATGCCAACCACGAGGTCGCCTTCCCGCAGCGCGCTGCTCGTCCCGGGGTCGAGCACGCGGCCCAGCGACTCGTGCCCGAGCACCAGGCGCTCCTTCCCCGGGGGCGCCCAGCCGTACTTGCCTTCCACGATCTCCACGTCGGTCCCGCAGACGCCGACGGCGATGGCCTCCACGAGGACCGACCCGTCACGCACGTCGGGTTCGGCGACATCTTCCAGCCGTGCGCTGTTCGGGGTGTGCGGTTCGACGGTGATCGCTTTCATGTCGGTGCTCTCAGCTCTTCTTCGGCGAAAAGGCGTCCTTGACCTGCTTGCTGATCTCCTTGTAGTTCTTCGACAGGAGCTTCTCTTCGTCTTCGGTCAGGATCCTGAAGGGCACCCGCACGAGGCTGTTCTCGAACTTCACGTTGAGCCAGTGCTGGCCATACGTGATGCCGCCCGGGATGTTGAAGAACAGCCGCCCCAGGCAGGCGCGCGTGTTGCTGATCTCGACCTGGTCCCACGGCATCGCGGGCGATCCCAGCTCGGCGAAGAACCCGATGCGGCACGCCCGGCTCGCCTTCGGCGGGAAGTAGTTGATCGAGTCGCGCTGGACCTTCTCCCGCGTCTGCAGGGCGCGGGTGTCGGCCTTCCGGTGCTCCGCAATGGTCGGCAGCGGATGGGTCTTGCCGTCGGGCGTCTCGAGCGACAGCGCCTCGCGCTTCAACGTGTAGTCCTTCACCTTGTCCATCACGGTGATCCCGACCTCGAGCAGCATCCACTCCTCGCCGATCGACCGGTTCGCGAGCTGGTAGCCGAGGATCACATAGCCTTCGTTGTTGTACGCGGCCCGGACGAACTTTCCCTCCATCGTCATGATCTCGGGGACGCCGGCGTCGGGAATCTTCACGACCGGCTTCTCCTGGGCGTGCACATCGACCGGCGCCGCCGGGGCCCACAACGACACGAGGCCGACGAGGACGAGCAACAGGGCATGCTTCTTCATGGGAATCTCCTCAAAACGATCTGACGCGTTCCGTCACGCTCGATGTCGAGCGGAGTATGAGCGGGATTGCGTGGGCCGTGACCTCGGGAAACTACGGGGCCGGTTGCTGAGAAACTACGAGGGTCCGGCGGCGGCGACGCGGCGTCGACAACGCCGGATCGCGCCGCAGACCAGCATCGTTCACCGCTTTGACACCACCGGCTCGTCACGGGTCGCTTCGCCGCCGACCTGCTCCCGCACGACGCGCGTGGCCAGGCGATCGCGCTCGGTCTCGAGCGTGGCCTTCGCGTCCAGGCGTCCGAAGAGGTCGAGCGTGAGGGCGACCAGCCCCGTCCATCCCGTCTGGTGGCTGGCGCCGAGCCCGGCGCCATTGTCGCCGTGGAAGTACTCGTGGAACAGGATCAGGTCGCGCCAGTGCGGATCGTCCTGGAACTTCGCCGTCCCTCCGTAGACAGGTCGTCGTCCGTCGGCACCGCGCAGGAACGTGGCCGAGAGGCGGCGGGCAAGCTCCTGCGCGACCTCGAACAGCGTCATGTGCCGGCCGGATCCGGTCGGACACTCCACCGTGAACGCGTCGCCGTAGAACGCGTACAGGTTCAGCAGCGCCCGGACGATCAGGCCGTTGATCGGCATCCACACCGGGCCTCGCCAGTTGGAGTTCCCGCCGAACATCGCCGTGTTCGATTCAGCAGGCAGGTACTGCACGGCGTACTCCTGCGGCCCGACCTGGAATTTGAACGGGTGATCCAGGTGATACCGCGAGACCGAACGGATCCCGTACGGCCCCAGGAACTCCTGCTCGTCGAGCATGTACCCGAGCACGCGCTCCAGCTTCTTCTTGTTGAGGATCGAGAGCAGTCGCCGCCCCTTGTACCCGATGAAGCCCTGGTCGGTCGGTGCCAGGTGCGACGCCAGCTCCGGGTGACGCTCGCGGAATGCCGCGACCATCTCCATCAGCCTGGGGTATTTCTCCACCGCATCGCCTTCGAACACCGTGGACGCGCAGAGGGGCAGCAGCCCGACCAACGACCGCACCTTCAACCGCATGGCCTGGCCGTCGGGCAGCCGCAGCAGGTCGTAGAAGAAGCCGTCCTCCTCGTCCCACATCTCGTCGTGATTCACGCCGAGGCGATCCATCGCGTAGGAGATCCACATGAAATGCTGGACCAGCTTGAAGGCGACCTCCTCGTACATGTCGTCGTACTCGGTCAGGATCAGGGCCATTTCGAGCATGCACTGGCAGTAGAACGCCATCCACGCCGTCCCGTCGGCCTGCTCCAGCGTTCCGCCCGTGGGGAGCGGCGCGCTCCGGTCGAACACGCCGATGTTGTCGAGGCCCAGGAACCCGCCGGCGAACACGTTGCGCCCGGTCGGATCCTTGCGGTTCACCCACCAGTTGAAGTTCAGCATCAGGCCCTGGAACGACCGCTCGAGGAACCGCAGGTCGGCGCGGCCGAGCGTCCGCTCCATCTTGTAGAGATAGAGGGTGGCCCAGGCGTGCACGGGGGGATTGACGTCGCTGAAGTTCCACTCGTAGGCGGGAATCTGGCCATTGGGATGCGCGTACAGGCTTCGCAGCAGCAACAGCAACTGATCCTTGGCGAAGTCGAAGTCGACCAGTGCCAGCGTGGTGGTGTGGAACGCGAGGTCCCAGGCCGCGTACCACGGGTACTCCCACTTGTCGGGCATCGAGATCACGTCGGCGTTCAGCATGTGGAACCACTCGGTGTTCCGCACGTTGGGCCTGGCCGATTCGAGCAGCGGATGACTCTTGTGCTCGTTCAACCACCGCTCGAGGTCGAAGTAGTAGAACTGCTTGCTCCACAGCATGCCCGCCAGGGCCTGGCGGTGCACCCGGCGCTGATCCTCGCTCAACGACTGCGGCGTGATCCGGGCGTAGAACTCGTCGGCGTCTTGGATCCGGCTCTCGAAGACGCGGTCGAAGTCCTTGAACGCGTCGTGCGGCTGTGCGGCCGTGAGCCGCAGGCAGACCGTGTGGCTGCCGCCGGCGGGCACGTCGATCGCGTAGTGGGCCGCGGCCTTGGTCCCTTCTGCGGCGGGATTGACCGCATCGGCCTGGCCCGACACGACGTACGTGTGGAACGCATCCTTGACGTACTGCGACGCAGAGGGCTGACCCCAGAGACGGCCGGCATTGCTCTCGTTCTCGGTGAACAGCAACTCCGGCGCGCCGTCGAACGACAGCCAGTACTCGCCCAGTTCAACGTGTGACGCCCGAATCGTTCCCGGCCCCGCGGCGCGCAGGGAGGGCTTCCGGTCGTCGACGCCCCACGACCAGGTGTTCCGGAACCACAGCGTGGGCAACAGGCGAAGCCGGGCGGCCTCGGGCCCGCGATTGTGCACCGTGACACGAACGAGGATGTCTTCCGGACCGCCCTTGGCGTATTCCACGAACACGTCGAAGTACCGGTCCTCGTCGAACGCGCCCGTGTCGAGCAGCTCGTACTCCATCTCGTCACGCGTCCGCCGCCGGTTCGTCTCGATGAGATCGCCATACGGAAACGCCCGCTGCGGATACTTGTACAGGTACTTCATGTACGAGTGCGTGGGCGTGGAGTCGATGTAGAAGTAGTACTCCTTCACGTCCTCGCCGTGGTTGCCCTCGCTGTTGGTGAGCCCGAACAGGCGCTCCTTCAGGATCGGGTCGCGCTCGTTCCACAGCGCGAGGGCAAAGCACAACCGCTGCTTGTCGTCGCTGATGCCGCCGATGCCGTCTTCGCCCCAGCGATAGGCCCGTGAACGCGCCTGGTCATGTGAAAAGTAGTTCCAGGCGTCGCCGTCGGCGCTGTAGTCCTCGCGGACCGTGCCCCACTGTCGCTCGCTGAGATACGGCCCCCACTTCTTCCACGGGATGCCCGCCTCGCGCGCCTCGTTCAATCGTGCCTGTTCGGTGACGTCGACGATCTGATGCTTGGCCATGGTGTCGTGTCCTCGGTGCGGCGACGCCCGCTCGTGGGCGTCAGTGCGCGTGCGCTTGGGAGTAGAGATGGTTCGTCACGCGAAGCCTGTCGCGGTCCTCACCAATTGAGACAACTGTCATGCCTCGTTCACAATGCGTGGACCTCGAAGACGTGGCATTGCCATGGCTCCAGGTCGACATACAGGCCCTGCTCGCGCATCTCGCTTCCGCTTCGGTCGTAGGTGTCGCCCGACAGGGCGTCGCCGAGCCGCCACTGCGCGTCCCGCAGGTCGTCCCATGGGACGTGGACGCGGGCTTGAGCCCGGTGAGGCCCGAAGTTGACGACCACGAGCGCGCGCCCGTCGTCCGCTGCCCAGCACCAGGCGAGCAACTGCTGGCACGTCTGGTTGTCGGGCCACCCGCTGCGCTCGCAGCGTTGCCATGCGCCCTGCCGGAAGACATCGCGATCGACCGCGCGGAGCAGGCGCTGGTAGAAGGCCGCGAGGTCGTGATCGACCGGTTCGGCCGGACGGCGCGCCAGGAAGACCGGCAGCCTCACCGTGAGGCCCTCGAACTGACCCTCGTGCAGCAGCCTGGCGCCCGGAAGCGTCATGATCGCCACCGCCGCTGCGCGGCCCTTGCCGCCGGGGAACGTAGAGGCCGCCCTGGGCTCGTCGTGATTCTCGATGAACCGGACCATGCCGTCCTGGTAGGGAAGGTCGGCCAGGAGGTGCTGACGCACGGCCTCGGCCGCACCGTGCTCCATCCGGTCGTAGAGTTTCTTGTCGTAGCAGTAGTCGAACCCCTGCTGCTGCAGTTCCCACTCAAGGTCCCAGTAGGCTTCGGCGATGAACTTGAAGTCCCGATGCCTGCCCCTGATCGCCGGGATGACCGTTGTCCAGTAGTCACTGGCCGGAGTGGCTCCTGCGCGACCCGCCCAGGTGCGCGCGAACACGGTGTTCAGGACCAGCATGGCCATGTCGCACCGGATGCCGTCACATTGGTCGGCGATCTCCGCGATGGTCTCGATCACCGCCTGCCGGAGCGCTGGATGAAAGGCATTGAGCTGGAGCACGTCGGGCCACGCCGGAAAATAGGGATCGCGGCCGCAGGCGAACACCCGTCCCGCCACCTCGATGAACGACGCCGGATCGTTGCTCGCATCGGCGGCGTTCCCCTGCACGAGATAGTCAGGATGATCGACGACCCAGGGGTGATCCGGCGCCACGTGGTTGGGAACGAAGTCGAGGATCAGCCGCAGTCCACGTTGGCCAAGCGCGCGGCGTGCGGCGGCAAGTCCCGCCGGGCCGCCAAGGTGATCGTCCACCACGTAGCGGCGCACGCAATACGGCGAGCCGACATTGTCCTCGGCCGAGAAGTCGGGGAGGGCGCGCCTGAAACTCTCGAGGAGCCCCTGGTTCCGCATGGAGATGTCGATCC
>CAVONI010000014.1:0-19764 GCA_963697285.1 uncultured Acidobacteriota bacterium | reverse complement strand
GCCGGACCGCCTCGAGGGGGTACAGCAGCATCAGCACGTTCAGCGTGAGGTTGTCGCGGATCAGGTAGCCGACGGCCAGTTCCATGGTCACGGCGGCCGTGACGATGGCCCAGACCGGGAGCCGTGCGGCCAGCACGAACCCGAACACCATCGCCCCGATGTCACTGAGCGAGTTCAGCACGCTGTCGCCGTAGTACTCGAGCGCAATCGTGGCCTCGCGGTAGCGATTGATCACCATGTCGGTGTTCTCGAGCACTTCCCAGCTCGCCTCGAGGACCACCGCGGCGACCAGTCGCAGACCGATGGGCACAGCCGCACCCCGCCAGCGGCCCACCAGCCAGAGCAGGCCGTAGAACAGGAAGCCGTGGATCACGTGCGAGAACGTGTACCAGTCGGTCAGGTGCTGCGAGTTGCCCGCGCTGTTGACCTGCCCGTGCCACAGCGACACGTACCCGCAGCGGCACATCGGCACGCGCCCCATGGCCAGGAGCACGAGGCCCGTGACGGCCATCACGGCCCCGACCGCGGCCCACGTGCGCGGGCTGGTCAGCGAGTCGAAGGAGCGGGCGAAGGGGGGACGAGGGGTCACGCGCACCACAATAACGTCGAACGGGGGCAGCGGGCCCGGTTCCCATACACTGATGTGTGCCTTTCTCACACCTCGGGCTGCATCCCAGCCTCACGCGCGCCCTCAAGGAGCTCGGGTTCACCCGTCCGACGCCCATCCAGTCCGACGCCATTCCCCCGGCGCTCGCCGGGCGCGACGTGCTGGCGTGCGCCGCCACCGGCAGCGGCAAGACCGCGGCCTTCCTCCTGCCGATTCTCCAGAAGCTGATGGGGCAGCCGCGCGGGACGACGCGCGCGCTCGTGCTGACGCCGACGCGCGAGCTCGCCGCCCAGATCCTCGAGGACCTGAACAGCTTTGCCGTCCACACGCCCGATCACCGCGCGCGGCCGTCTTCGGCGGCGTCGGCATGGGACCGCAGGAGCAGGCCTTCCGGCGCGGCGTCGACGTCATCATCGCGACGCCCGGGCGCCTCCTCGACCACTTCCGGGCGCCCTACGCCAAGCTGGCCGGCCTCGAGTTCCTCGTGCTCGACGAAGCCGACCGCATGCTCGACATGGGCTTCCTGCCCGACATCCGGCGCGTGCTCAAGCACCTGCCGGGCAAGCGCCAGACGCTGTTCTTCAGCGCCACCATGCCGGCGCCCATCGTCACGCTGACGCGCGAGATGCTCGACAACCCCGCGACCATCAACCTCGCGCGCCAGGCCGCGCCCGCCGTCGGCATCACGCAGGCCGTCTACCCGGTGTCGCAGGAGCTCAAGGGCGCCCTGCTCGCGGCCCTGCTGTCAGCGTGGCGTGATGACGCAGGCGCTCGTGTTCACGCGCACCAAGCACCGCGCCGACCGCCTGACCGCCTACCTCGAACGGCAGGGCGTCAAGGCGACCGCATCCACGGCAACCGGTCGCAGGCGCAGCGGACGCTCGCGCTGGCCGGCTTCAAGAGCGGCGAGTACCCGGTGCTGGTGGCGACCGACATCGCCGCGCGCGGCATCGACGTCGTCCGACCTCGGCCACGTGGTGAACTTCGACGTCCCGCGTGGCCGCCGAGGACTACATCCACCGCGTCGGCCGGACCGGCCGCGCCGAAGCCACGGGCGAGGCCTTCACCTTCGTGTCACGGAGGAAGAAGGTGAGTGGCAGCTGATCGAGAAGGTCGTGGGCAAGCGGTTGCCGCGCGTCCAGTTGCCCGACTTCGACTACACCGCCAAGCCGGAGGTGCGCCTCGAGATCCCGATTGCCGAGCGCATCGCGGCCATCCGCAAGCGCAAGGCCGAGGAACGGGCCGCGAGGACAGGCCAAGGCCGCCGCACGTGCCGAGCGGCTGCCGGGCAGTGTACGGGGCAGCACCACGGGACCGGTGAGTCGTCCGGGCCAGGCGCGCCCTGCCGGCGCAGCGCAGGGCGCACGGGCAGGGACGTCACGGCGTCCGGTCACGCGGCAGGCCGGCCGGCTCCCGCGATGCATGCCCGCCCTCACGGCGGTGGCGGCCGACCCGGTGGCCGGCCCGGTGGTTCCGGCAGTGGTCCCGGCAGCCGCGGATCAGGTGGCCGGTCGAGATAGACACAGACAGGAACGCAGGAATCAGGAGGCAGGAGTCAGGGCAGGGGCCGCATCGCGTGTCGGCGCTGCGCGTACTGCCGGATACGCGGCGGTCTGATTCTCGTGTAGGTCGCCTTCCTACGCCTTGCGGTGCGTGCCGGAGCTGGACCTCGTCCGTCAGTGCACGGGGCCGCGAACGCCGGCGTCGGCGCATCACGCACGCATCTCACGATTTCTCGAACGAATTCCGCGATTCGTCAGCATCGCCGTGACACGGCGTGCGTCGCGTCGCTGCCGCGATGTCGGCAACGGCACGGGCTGATGGCGTCCGGCGACGGCGATATGGGACCGCTGAAGTCGCCATTTCAGCGATTCACTTACCTCTTTCGGTCGTCCGTCCATTGCGCTATTCTCCGCCTGCACTGCGCCATGGTGCCGACTTTCCGGCAGGCGTGGTAGGTGTCATCGCAGTACGCGAGCGGAGGAGGCGGCATCTCGACGTGTCGTCCCAGGGTCTCGTCCCGTTCGCCTGCGAGAAGGAGACGTGAGCATGAAGCGAATTGCCTCCGGAGCGGTCCTTGCCGCGTTCATCGCCCTGCCTGCCCTGCTGAGTGCGCAGGACATCGAGAAGGGCAAGGCCATCTACACGGCCAACAAGTGCCAGACCTGCCACGCGATCGCGGGCAAGGGCAACAAGAAGTTCCCGCTCGATGGGGTCGGCAAGAAGCTGTCGGCCGCAGACATCTCCCTCTGGATCACGGATCCGAAGGCGATGGAGGCCAAGCTCGCCGAGAAGCCGAAGATCCACATGAAGGCCTACAAGCTCGCCGACGAGGATCTCAAGGCGCTCGTGGGCTACATGCAGAGCCTGAAGTAGGCAATGCCAGTGACTGACGGCCGGCCCATCCTTCCCCGCGCGTTCACGGCGCATCTGCTGGCCGCCGTTGGCGCCGCGCTCACGACGTTGAGCGCGGCGCTGTTCCTGCCGTTCTTCCTTGTCGAGACGGCTGGCTCATGATGAATCTGGTCGCGGCAAGGTGCTGGAGGCTGACATGAGGCGAGCAGCAAGTGCGTGGACCGGCATCGTTGCCGTGTTCGCGGTATGGGTCGCGGTGACCGTCACGTCGATCGGCGTGCAGGCGACCAACGACCAGGAGGGTGTCGTGCGGCCACAGCCGCGCGCCGCCACGACCCCGGTGGCCCCACTGCCGCCGGCCACCCCGCCGCACGCGGCGCTGGTCACCGGCACCGGCAAGTTCAAGGCGACGCTGGCCAACGGCCAGCCGGCGCCGGGCTTCACCGGCGACACGGTCTGCCTGGAGTGCCACGAGGCCCAGGGCGCGATCAACAAGACGCCGCACGGTCGTGTCAAGAACCCGCGCACGCCGTCGGCCAACAGCGGCTGCGAGAGCTGTCACGGCCCGGGCCAGGCGCACGTGGACGACGACGACAAGGGCAAGATCCTGCGGTTCGGCGACACGAAGGCCGACGCGCGGATCGAGCAACGAGGCCTGCCTCTCGTGCCACACCAAGGGCCCGCACGCCATGTGGGACGGCAGCGCGCACGACGCCCGCAACCTGTCGTGCGCGTCGTGCCACAGCGTGCACTCGCCCGAAGTCCTTCGAGGCCCAGCTGAAGACCGAGACGCAGACCGAGCTGTGCCAGACCTGCCACCAGCAGCAGACGGCGAAGATGCGCCGCGCCTCGCACATGCCGATCACCGAGGGCAAGATGGAGTGCTCGTCGTGCCACAACCCGCACGGCGCCACCAACGTCAAGCTGCTGAAGGTGGGCAACTGGCTCAACGAGTCCTGCATCAGCTGCCACACGGAGAAGCGCGGCCCGTTCCTGCACGAGCACGCCGCCGTGCGTGACAACTGCACGAGTTGCCACGACCCGCACGGCTCGCCGCACGAGCGCATGCTCATCGCGAAGCAGCCCATGCTCTGCCAGCGCTGCCACAACCACTCGCGGCATCCGGCGACCATCTACGACCAGAACCAGTTGAACAACCGCAGCAACCGCATGCTGTCGCGCGGCTGCGTCAACTGCCACTCGGCGATCCACGGCAGCAACCACCCGGCTGGCGTCACGCTGCTTCGCTAGGAGACACGATCATGACGACACGCACTCTTGCAGTCGGCCTGCTCGGCGCCCTCCTGACGACGGCACCGCTCCTGGCCCAGACCCCCATCGGACAGCCACCGGCCACCGACGCCGACGGCGCCTCGGTCCTGAACCCCAACCTGCGGTCGGTGGACTTCGGCGTCCGCCTGTCGGACGTGGACGGCGACGAGGCCCGCTTCAACCGGTACCGCGACCTGCGAACCGGCGTGATCCTCCAGGGCTTCCGGTTCACCAGCGAGACCGACACCCGCCTGTGGCGCGCGGAGGCCGACAACGTCGGCTACCGCGACCAGCGCTACAGTGCCAACTTCGAGCAGTTCGGCCGCTTCAAGGGCTGGTTCGAGTACAACCAGATCCCGTACGAGCAGGACTACTCGACCCGCACGCCGTACACGGTGGACAGCCTCACGCAGGTGACCGTCGACGACTCGCTCCAGGCGCGCATCCAGGCGGGGCAGGCCACGCTCAACCCGGTCGTCGAGGAGTACGCCACGCCGTTCGAGCTGCGGACGAAGCGCGACATCACCACGTTCGGCGGCCAGTATCAGCTCAACAGGAGCACGGACATCAACTTCGCGTTGACGTCCACGGGCCGCAAGGGCAACCAGCCGTGGGGCTCGAGCTTCGGCATGGCCTCGACCTTCGAGGTGCCGGCGCCGGTCCAGACAGCGGAACACGGATATCGCCGCGAACGTGGAGTGGGCCAACAAGAAGGCGCTGTTCAAGGCCGGGTACGACGGGTCGCTGTTCAACAGCGACACGGAATCGCTGGCCTTCGACAACCCGCTGCGCCTGACCAACGCGAGCAACGCCACTTCGCTCGGCCGCCTGTCGCGCTGGCCGTCGAGCACGATGCACACGCTGTCGGCGACGGGCTCGGTGGCCCTGCCGGCCAAGAGCCGCGTGATCGCCTACGTGGCGCAGTCGGCCATGACGAGCGACGCCCAGATCCTGCCCTGGACGATCAATCCGGGCATCACGACGGTGCCGCCGCTGGAGCGGACCGCCGTGGACGCCGACGCCGACGTCACGACGGTGTTGCTGCGCTTCAACTCGCGTCCGGCCAACTGGGTGTGGCTCAACGCGAGCTTCCGGTCGTACGACATGAACAACAAGACGCCGGAGCTTCCACTACGACCAGAAGATCAGCTACGACACCACGCTGGTCAACACACCGGGCGAGAAGTCGCACCCGTACTCGTTCAACCGGCAGACGACCGAGCTCGACGCGTCGTTCACGCCGTGGCGCAACGGCGCGTTCCGCGTCGGCTACGTGCGCGAGAGCATCGACCGTACGCACCGCATCTTCGAGACGACCAACGAGGATTCGTTCCGCATCGGGTACGACTGGACGTCGAACCGCTACGTGACGGTGCGCGCCGGCTACCTCACGCAGAGAGCGCCGCGGCGAGGGCTTCGACCCCGGGTTGCTCGTCGACTACAGCGAGCAGCCCGGCATGCGCCACGCCGACATCAGCGACCGTGACCGTGACCAGGCGCAGTTCGTGGTGACGTTCCTGCCCACCGACAGCGTGTCGTTCAACGTGAACGGCTCGGTCGGCGATGACGACCGAACGATGGACGGCGAGTTCGGCCTGCGCAGCCAGGAGTTCTCGACCATCGGCTTCGGCGTGGACTTCTCCCCGAGCGACGCGTTCAACATGGGCGCGAGCTACCTGTACGAGACGTTCGGGTCGCTCGAGACCAGCCGCACGGCCAACCCGATCCCGGACCCGAACTTCTTCGACCCGCGCCGCAACTGGAGCGACGAGATCGACGAGGAGGTCGGCACGGTCAACGTGTACTTCGAGGCACCGAAGCTCTTCGGCAAGCTCGACTTCGGCGTGAACTACGACTACACCAAGGCCGACACGTCCTGGCTGTACACGGTGCCGGCCGACAGCACCATCACCCCGCCGCCGGCGCAGCTGAACCCCGTCTACAACGAGTGGGGCCAGGCCCGTGTGACGACTGCCTACTGGCTGCGTCGTAACCTGTCGCTGGGCCTGACCTACATGTACGAGCAGTTCTCGGTGAACGACTGGGCGCTCGGTACGCAGACCCTCGACCGCCTCGCGCACAGCAACACGTTCCTGCTGATGAACTACGGCTGGGAGAACTACACGGCGCACACCGTGTGGCTGAAGGCGACGTACCTCTGGTGATTGGGCAGGCCGGCTCCCCGCCCTTCGACTCCGCTCAGGGCGGCCTGAGCGCCAGTCGAAGGCCGGGCCGGCCGTCTCCACACCAAGGGCGCCTCGAACGAGGCGCCCTTCCTCGGCGCGGGGTTGGTGATCCCCGTTCATCGAATGTCGGGGTTGTGCCATCACCAGGTCTCGATGTCATCAGACCGAGGCCACGCGAATGCGCTCCCCGCGTCCATCACTCCGGGCGCGGCTTGACCCCCCAAAATGGTCGGACATACACTCCGCGGAGATAGCCGAGATAGCCGGCACCTGCCCCCTGGCCGAGACCCTCGATGACTACACGCACATTTGCTGGCCTGATCGTATTCGCCCTGACCCTGGCACCCCTTGGCGCACAGGCCCCTGCGGGCAAGGTGGAGTTGAAGCTGTCGCTCCCGAAGCCCATGTTCATCGGCACGCCCACCAACATCAAGAGTGCCAACCTCGAGGTCTCCGGCAAGTCGCGCGGGCCGTTCTACGTGCCGAAGGGCACCGTCCTGCTGTCGGCGAAGAAGCCGGTCACCTCGAGCGACTCGCTGCCGGTCATCGGCGAACTCGACATGATCACCGACGGCGAGAAGGCGGGCGGCGACGGCTACTTCGTGGAACTCGGGCCCGGGTCGCAGTGGGTGCAGATCGATCTCGGCGCCTCGCACCCGCTCTCGGCCATTCTCCTGTGGCACTACCACACCCAGGCCCGCGTCTATCGCGACGTCATCGTCCAGGTCTCGAACGACGCGTCGTTCAAGACCGGCGTGACGACGGTGTTCAACAACGACCACGACAACTCGTCGAAGCTGGTCCAGGGCAAGGACAAGGAGTACATCGAGGTCGCCGAGGGTCGGTTGATCGATCCGCAGGGGGCTCGCGGACGGTACGTCAGGCTCTACTCCCGCGGGAACACGACGAACGACCTGAACCACTACGTCGAGGTCGAGGTCTACGGCCTGCCCAAGTGACGCGGGCGTCGTTCGGCGCCCTGCTCGCCATCGCGCTCGTCGTCGGCCTCGCGCTGCGGCTCGTGCGGCTCGACGAGCGGCCGATGCACCATGACGAGGCGAACCAGGCCGTCAAGTTCGGCGCGCTGCTCGAACGCGGCGAGTACCGCTACGACGCGCTCGACCATCACGGGCCGACCCTCTACTACCTGACCCTGCCGGCCGCGTGGCTGCGCGGCCAGTTCACCCTTGCCGCCCTCGACGAGCGCACCCTGCGCGGCGTGACGGTCGCCTTCGGGGCGGCGACCATCCTCGTGCTGTCATGGCTCTCGGCCGGCATCGGACGGACGGCGGCCGCCGCAGGCGCCTGGTTGATGGCGCTCTCGCCCGCGATGGTCTTCTACTCGCGGATGTACATCCAGGAAGCGCTCTTCACCTGCTTCACGCTGGCGTTCGTGGCCGGCGTCGGGCGTGTCGCGACCGGAGGCGGCATGGCCTGGTTCGTCCTGGCCGGCGTCGCCGCGGGGCTCGCCGCGGCCACCAAGGAGACGGCGGTCATCGTGCTGCCCGTGGCGCTCGTCGCGAGTGCCATCGCCGGCCGATCGCTCGGAACCGCGACGTGGCGGAACCCGATGGCCGACCCGCGCCGTCGACGGGCCGCTCTCGCGAGCGTGGCGTTGGCGGTCGGTGTGGCGGGCCTCTTCTATTCCTCGTTCCTCACCTCGCCAGGCAGCCTCCTCGAGCCGTTCCGCGGCGCCGGCACGTATCTCGATCGCGGCGTCAACCCGGCCGACCATGCGCAGCCCTGGAGCTACTACCTGCGGCTGCTCGCCTATCGCTCGTCGCAGGGCGTGACGTGGAGCGAAGGACTGGTGCTGGTGCTTGCCGCGATCGGTGGGGCGACGGCGTGGCGTCGGCCGACCCCTGCCACCGTCGTCCGAGGCGTTCTGGGCGCGGTATCTCACGATCGACGTGCTCGTCTGCGCCGCCGTGTTCTCGGCGATCCCGTACAAGACCCCGTGGAACGTGCTGCCTTTCCACGTCACCGCCATCGTCCTGGCCGGCATCGGATTCACGTGGCTGATCCAGCGGCCGCCCTCGCGACTCGTGCGCGCCGCGCTGGTCGTGATCGGCGTCATCGCTGGCGCGCAGCTGGGGCGGCAGGCCTGGCGCGCGTCGGTGACCTACGCCTCCGACCCGCGCAACCCGTACGTCTACGCCCAGACCGTGCCCGACGCGGTCCGCATGGCCACGCGCATCCGCGAGCTGGCGGCGCTGCATCCCGGCGGGACGCACATGCAGGTGTCGGTGATTGCCCCGCCCTCGGAGCAATGGCCCCTGCCCTGGTATCTCCGCACGATGCCGCAGGTCGGCTACTGGGCCGCGCCCGACGATCCCACCGCCCTGCAGGCGCCCGTCCTCGTGGCGTCGCTCGACCACACGCCGGCGCTCGACGCGTCGCTCGGCGACGGCTACGTCTCCGAGTTCTACGGCCTCAGGCCCGACGTGCTGCAGGCCCTGTACGTCGAGCGTGATTTGTGGGAGCGTTTCCTGGCGAGTGTCGCCCGCGGTGACGGGGGCATGCCCGGCGGTCCGACGCTGCGATGACGCCTCCCGAGCTGGCCCTCGTCGTTCCGTGCTACAACGAAGCGGCCCGGCTCGACAGCGCCGCGTTCCTGGAGTTCGCCAGGGCGCGACCCGGCGTCCAGTTGGTGATGGTCGACGATGGCAGTACCGACACGACCGGGGCGATCCTCGATGGCATGCGCGCGGCGGCGCCCCGAAGCGTCACGACCGTTCGGCACACCCCCAATCGCGGCAAGGGCGAGGCCGTGCGGGCCGGTGTCCTCGCGGCGATCGCCCAGCGGGCCTCGCTCGTCGGCTACTTCGACGCCGACCTCTCGACGCCGCTCCGTGCCGTCGACGACTTCCTGGCCGTGCTCCACGGCCGCCCCACCATCGAGTTCGTCCTCGGATCGCGCGTCCAACTGCTCGGGCGTGACGTCAGAAGGAAGGCGACGCGGCACTACCTCGGGCGCGTCTTCGCGACCGCGGTGTCGCATGCCCTCGACCTGGCGGTCTACGACACGCAGTGCGGCGCCAAGGTGTTGCGGGTCAACGAGGCGACGGCGGCGCTCTTCGCGGAGCCCTTCCGCAGTCCCTGGATCTTCGACGTGGAGCTGATTGCGCGGTACCTTCGGACGCCGGTCGCACCGGACGAACCCTCGCGGAAGGACCGCCTGTACGAACTCGTGCTGCCAGCCTGGCACGACATCCCCGGGTCGAAACTGCGCTGGTACGACTTTGCCCGTGCGGCCGTCGACGTCGGGCACATCTGGCGTGAACGTGTCGCGAGCCGACCTGCCTCCGGGGCGGGTCAGACGATGGCCTCGCGGAGTGAGAGTGTGTGCGTGACATGGACAGGAGAGCAGATCGATGAGCAGTGACAAGCAATCACCCACCCAGGTCTCCCGACGCGCGTTCATGGGCACGGCGGCCACCGCCGCCGGCTTCACGATCGTCCCGCGTCGCGTGCTCGGCGGCACTGGCTATCAGGCGCCCAGCGACACGGTCAACGTCGCCGTCGTCGGCTACATCCACGGCATGGGCACGTCGAACCTGCTCAACGTGATCAAGAGCGACAACGTCGTCGCGCTCTGCGATCTCGACGAGAGCGTCGCGGCCAAGGAGGCGCTGAAGCGTCGCGACACGATCGCCAAGGTGCCCAAGGCCGTCGATGTACAAGGACTACCGCGTGATGCTCGAGAAGCAGAAGGACATCGACGCGGTGCTCGTGGCCACGCCCGACCACTGGCACGCCGCTGATCGCGATGGCCTCGATGCAGCTCGGCAAGCACGTGTACGTGCAGAAGCCGCTCACGCGCACCATCAGCGAGGCGCGCGCGCTCGACCGAGGCCGCGCGCAAGTACAAGGTCGTCACGCAGATGGGCAACCAGGGCCACTCGGAGGAAGGCCTGCGCCTGATGCAGGAGTGGCTCGAGGCGGGCGCCATCGGCCCGGTGAGCGAAGTGCACTGCTGGACCAACCGGCCCATCTGGCCGCAGGGCATGCCGCGGCCGACCGAGACGATGGCCGTGCCCGACGGCCTCGATTGGGATTTCTGGCTCGGCCCCGCGCCCGATGCGTCCGTTCCACAAGACCTATCACCCGTTCGGCTGGCGGGCGTGGCAGGACTTCGGCGCCGGCGCGATGGGCGACATGGGCTGCCACGTGCTCGACGCGTCGTTCACCATCCTGAAGCTCGGCGCGCCGACCAGCGTCGTCGTCGTCGCTCGGGTACAACTTCCTGCCCCCGGCGCCGGGCCAGCGGGGTTTCGGCCAGCGTGTCGAGTACAACGACAGCTACCCGCCCTCGTCGCTCATCCACCTGTCGTTCCCGGCGCGCGGCGACATGCCGCCGGTGACGCTGCACTGGTACGACGGCGGGCTCCTCCCCGAGCTGCCGGCCGAGCTCGAGCCGGATCGCAAGCTGCCCGAGTCGGGCACCATCTTCGTCGGCGACAAGGGCAAGATGTGGTGCGAGACGTACTCGGAGAGCCCGCGCCTCATCCCCGAGTCGGCGATGCAGGCCTTCCAGCGGCCGCCGAAGTCGCTGCCGCGCGTGGAGGGCGGCCGTGGCGGGCACGAGAAGAACTGGCTCGACGCGATCCGCCAGAAGGGCAAGGCGGTGGCCGACTTCGACTACGCCGGGCCGTTCACCGAGGCCGTGCTGCTCGGCAACGTCGCGCTGCGCTTCCCCGGGGAGCGGCTGATGTGGGATGCGGCCTCCATGAAGGTGACCAACAAGCCCGAGGCCGATCAGTACGTCAGCCACAACTACCGCGGGAAGTGGTCGCTGACGTAAGGTGACGCAGCCGGCCGGGGAGAGCAGTCTCCGTCTCGATGGGCGCCGCGCGCGCGACGCGCGGCGCCATTCGCACGAGGCGATGCATACCGTCTTCGAGGTGTATGCCCTGCACCCCGACGAGCGGTATGCGGCGCAGGCGGCTGAAGCCGCGTTTGCGCTGACGCAGCGGCTCGAACGCGACCTGAGCCGCTTCATCGCCAACAGCGACATCTCGCGGATCAACCGGCTCGAGGCGGGTGAGGCGACCCGCGTGGGCCCCGACACCCTGGAGTGTCTCGTCATCGCACGCCACATGTTCGAGGTGACCGACGGCGCGTTCGACATCTCGATCGGCACCGGCCTGTCGTCGATCGAGCTGGACGAAGACGCGTGCCTGGTGCGCGCGACACGCGCAGGCGTGCGCCTCGATCTCGGAGGCATCGGCAAGGGCTATGCGGTGGACCTGATGGCGGACGTGCTCGAGGAGTGGGGGCTGCACGCGGCGCTCGTCCACGGCGGCTTCAGTTCCGTGCTGGCGCTCGACGGCCCCGAGGATGGCGAGGGCTGGCCGCTGACCCTGAGCGACCCGGCGGCGCCCGCGCGTGTGCTCGCGCGGCTGTCGGCGTGCCAGACGTCGCTCGGCGCGTCCGGCCTCGTGCAAGGGCGATCACATCGTGGACCCGCGCACGGGCGAGCCGGTGCGTGGACGCCGGGCGGCGTGGGTCGCGGCCCCGCGGCCGGCCACACGTGGGCCCGCGGCGGCCGACGGGGCGCCACGACTCGCGGTCACCGCGGTGACCGACGCGCTGACCACCGCCTGCATGGTGATGAGCGTGGACGAGATCGCGGCGCTGTGCGCGCGCAGCCCCGGGCTCGAGGCCTGGGTGCTGGAGGATCACGGGCAGGACGGGTCGGGTGAGGCCGGCCTGCTGCACTTCGGCGGTATTCACACGGACGGGCCAGCGGCCCTGCAGACAGGAGACGCATGATGGCGGGCGAGGACGGCAAGGACAAGGCGGCACCGGCGGCGGCCGCGGGGCAACGCAAGCTCGATCGCCGCGACGTGCTGATGGGGCTCTCGACAGTCCCGGCGCTGGGGCTCTTCGGCTACGCGTGGCGCAAGCAGAACCAGGTCAAGCAGGCGACGGCGCAGGCGGCGGTCGCCCCGCGCGCGGCCGGCAGGTGACGTGCAAGGAGATCAACGTCGCCCTGATCGGCGCCGGCGCGCAGGGGCAGGTGCTCACCGAGGCGATGCTGCGCATCCCGGGGCTGCGCTTCCGCGCCGTGTGCGACATCTGGACCGAGTACAACCAGAAGCGGGTGGTCAACACGCTCAAGCGGTACAACCACGAGGTGACCGGCTACGTGGACTACCGCGAGATGCTCGACAAGCAGCCCGAGATCGAGGCGGTGGTCATCGCCACGCCCGACTTCTGGCACGCCGAGCATGCCATCGCGTGCCTCAAGGCCGGCAAGCACGTCTACTGCGAGAAGGAGATGTCCAACACGCTCGAGGGCGCGCGCAACATGGTGCTCGCCGCGCGCGAGACCGGCAAGCTCCTGCAGATCGGCCACCAGCGCCGATCGAACCCGCGCTACATCCACTGCCACGACAAGCTGCTGAAGGAGGCGAGCCTGCTCGGACGCATCGTCACCGTCAACGGCCAGTGGAACCGCGCGGTGGCGGCCGACCTCGGCGCGCCCGAGCGCTACGCGATCCCGCAGGCGACGCTCACGCAGTTCGGCTTCAAGGACATGCACCAGTTCCGCAACTGGCGCTGGTACAAGGGCAAGGGCGGCGGCCCGATCGTCGACCTCGGCTCGCACCAGATCGACATCTACAGCTGGTTCCTCGGCTCGAACCCGACGCACGTGACCGCCAGCGGCGGCCTGCTCTACCACGACCCCAAGACGCACGAGTGGTACGACACGGTCATGGTCATCTACGACTACATGACGCCGGCCGGCCCGGCCAAGGCGTACTACCAGACGCAGACGACCAACGGCAGCCAGGGCTACTTCGAGACGTTCATGGGCGACCAGGGCACGTTGACCCTCTCGGAGTCCGAAGGGAACAACCCCGGCTCGCTCTACCGCGACCCCAACGCGCCGGCCTGGGACGACTGGGTCCAGAAGGGCTACATCAGCGCCCCGCAGGTCCCGGCGGCCAAGGAGGAGGAGGAGGGCAAGACGGCCGCGATTGCGGACGTCCGCGAGTCGGTGGCGCCCGATCGGCACAAGGTGCCGGTCACGCTCACCGACCCGTACCATCAGCCGCACCTGCAGAACTTCTTCGACGCCGTGCGCGGGAAGGCGACGCTCAACTGTCCGGCGGAGGTCGCCTACGAATCGGCGGTGGCGGTGCTCAAGGTCAACGAGGCGATCGAGGCGAACACCCGGCTGGCGTTCCGGCCGGAGGACTTCAAGGTCGGGGGGGCGGCATGATGACCGAGACGCGGGCTTCTCACTGGGCGATGGTCGGCATCACCCTGATGCGGGTGCTGGTGGGGTGGCACTTCCTGTACGAAGGCCTCGCCAAGCTCACGGCCGACTCGTGGTCGGCGGCCGGCTACATGAAGCAGTCGCGCGGGCCGTTCGCCGGGTTCTTCCGGTGGCTCGCCAGCGACCCGACCATGCTGGCCTATTCCGACACGATCACGATGTGGGGGCTGACGCTCGTCGGCGCCTGCCTCATCCTGGGCCTGTTCACGCGGCTGGCGAGCCTTGGCGGCATCGGCTTCCTGCTGCTGTTCTACCTGTGCAACCCGCCGTTCATCGGCTACTTCTACACGATCCCGTCAGAGGGCAATTACCTGATCGTGAACAAGAACCTGGTGGAACTGGCCGCGCTCGTCGTCATCTTCGCGACAGGCAGCGGGACGTTCGCGGGGCTCGACCGGATCGTGCACGGCCTGTGGGTGCGGAAGCCGCGCCTGGCCGCGGCGTAGGACCACGCCGACGCGATCCTCGCACCGTGGCGGGCGGCAGCCCGTCACGGGCCGGGCCGCCGAGGACTCGCGGCCTCGAGCGAGTCGGAACGGCCGCCGTCGGGGCCCGGTTCCAGCGACGATCTCGGTACAACGCCGCGAACATCGCCCGGCCGAACAGGGGACTATTCCCCATGGACTGGGTGTTCGTTCCCGGCCCTGGACGATTCAGCGGTCTGCCTTCGTTCTGCCCGCATTGGCACTCGCCTCGGCAAGGATCATGCGGTAGGCTCACACGCGACTCGTCTATGACCCTGCGTCCCCTCTCCCTCATCGTCGTTGTCTTCATCGCGTGGGTGGCCAGCCTTTGTGTGGTGCCGGCGCTGGCGTCGCGACCGGCGGTTATCCCTCCTCCCGTGCCCTCAGCCGACGTCGCGGCGCAGCCCCCTGACGCGCCCGTTGAAGTCACCAACGCCGACTGCCTGGACTGTCACGGTGACCCGGAGGCCAAGGCCGACAACGGGCAGAGCGTCGCCGTGGACGCGTCGCGATTCGCCAAGTCCGTGCACGGGGCAGCCGAGATGAGCTGCACGACGTGCCACGCGGACCTCGAAGGCAAGGAGTTGCCGCACGAGTCCAAACTGGAGAAAGTCGACTGCTCCACGTGCCACGAGGACGAGGTGAAGGCCTACGCGACCAGCGTTCATGCCGCCGCGCGCCGCGCAGACGCCAAGAGCGTGGCTGCCACCTGCGTCAATTGCCACACCGCGCACTACACTCAACCGATCGCCACCGGCGAGTGGCGCATGGACCTGGTGGCCGAGTGCGGCACCTGCCACCTCGATCGGATCAAGACCTATCGCGACACGTTCCACGGGCAGATCACCTCACTGGGATTCGAGCGTGTGGCCAAGTGTTCCGATTGCCATGCGGCGCACGAGATCCATCCGAAAGAGGACCCACGGTCGCTGGTCTCCAGTGCGAAGATCGTGGCGACGTGCCAGCAGTGCCACGCGGACGCCACACCCGGGTTTGCGCAATACGATCCCCATGCCGACAAGGACAACGTCGAGCGCAACCCCACGCTGTACTACGCCTCGCGGTTCATGCACTGGCTGCTCATCGGCGTGTTCGGATTCTTCGGACTGCACGCGATGTTGTGGTTGCCCAGAAGCGCCATGGAGCGCCGCCGTCACCACCGCTCCCACTCCGAGTCCGCGCCGAGCCGAGCCCGAGCCCGAGCCCGAGCCAACGGCTGCGCCGAAGGACACTGAACAACCATGACCACCGAGACGGGACGTTTCGTACGGCGTTTTGACGCCGTCGACCGCACACTGCATGTCTTGTTGATGATCGCGTTTCTCGGTCTGGCGGTAACCGGGCTGCCTCTGGTGTTCCACGATGCCGACTGGGCACGCACGTTGGTGCGCCTGTTCGGGTCGTTTGAAACCGCCGGGTTCATTCACCGCACGTGCGCCACGCTGCTGATCGCCGTCTTTGCCGTCCACCTCTGGCGGGTCGGGCGACGCATCGTGATCGACAAGGACTGGGGGATGTTGTGGGGACCGAGGTCCATGGTGCCGCAACCGCGGGACCTCACGGATTTCGTCGGCCACATCAAGTGGTTCGTCGGCCAGGGGCCACGCCCGGCGTTTGACCGCTTCACCTACTGGGAGAAGTTCGACTACTGGGCCGTGTTCTGGGGCATGGGCGTCATCGGCGCGTCGGGCCTGCTGCTCTGGTTTCCCGTGTTCTTCTCGCAGTTCATACCCGGGTGGGTTTTCAACGTCGCCCTGGTGATTCACGGCGAAGAAGCGCTGCTCGCTGTAGGCTTCATCTTCACGATGCACTTCTTCAACGGCCACCTCCGCCCGGAGAAATTCCCGATGGACCGGGTCATCTTCACCGGCGTCGTCCCTGAAGAGGAAATGCAGCAAGAACGTCCCGGAGAATATGCCCGCATGCAGGAGGCCGGGGCCCTCGACTCGATCCGCACGACGGCTCCGCCCCGCTGGCTGCGCTGGCTCGGCACGGCCATCGGCACCACCGCGGTCGTGATTGGCCTCTCGCTGGTGTCGCTCATTCTGTATGCCCTGCTGGCGTAGTTGCCGAATGCCCGTATGAACAAACTGCCGTTCCTCCGTCATCCGATTTCGTTTGCGGGTGCGCTCATCACCACGATGAGCGCGATCCTGTTCATCGTGTTCTTCGCCGTCGAGTCGATGGGGATGCACACCAACCCGTATATGGGCATGGTGTTCTTCCTCATCCTGCCGATGTTCTTCATCGTCGGGCTGCTGCTGATCCCGCTCGGTACGTGGCGACAGCGGAAACGTGTGGCGGCGGGCAAGGCCGACGTGCAGTGGCCGACGCTCGACCTCAATTCGCCACGACATCGTCAGGTCACGGCGACGGTGCTGGTGCTGACGTTCATCAACGTGATCATCGTGTCGCTGGCCGCGTATTCAGGGGTGCACTACATGGAATCCACGGCGTTCTGCGGCACCGTCTGCCATGAGGTCATGGAGCCACAGCACATGGCGTTCCAGGCGAGCGCCCACGCACGTGTCGGCTGCGTGAAGTGTCACATCGGCCCGGGCGCGTCGTGGTTCGTCCAGTCGAAGTTGTCCGGCACACGTCAGATCTTTGCGGTGAGCCTGAATACGTTCTCGCGCCCGATTCCGTCTCCCGTCCACAATCTCCGTCCCGCACGTGAAACATGCGAGCAGTGTCACTGGCCGGAGAAGTTCCACGGGGACAAGGTCAGCACCAGGCGTGAATTTGCCGACGACGAAGCCAACACGGTGACTGAGACCGTGTTGCAGTTGCACGTCGGCGGCGGCAGCGACACCGTCCGCAAGGCCACGGGCATCCACTGGCATACCAGTGCGTCGAGCACGGTCGAATACATCGCCACCGATGCCAAGCGCGAGCAGATTCCCTGGGTGAAGGTCACCGACCGCGACGGCACCGTGCGCGAGTATCTCGCCGAAGGCACGCCCGCCGCCGACCTCAAGAAGGGTGAACGTCGCCAGATGGACTGTGTCGATTGCCACAACAGGACAGGGCATCCGTTCGACAACACCGCCGAGCGCGCGGTGGACGGCGCCCTGGCCACCGGCGCGATGCCGACCGACCTGCCGTTCGCGCGACGTCAGAGTGTGGCCGCGCTGACTGAAACCTACCCCTCCAAGACGGCTGCGCTGGACGCGATCGCCGCGCGCCTGCGTGACTTCTACCGCACCGAACAGTCGGGCGTCTATATGAACCGACGGCGGGACGTGGAGCGGGTCGTTGTTGCCACACAGGACATCTACGCGCGCAACACGTTTCCGACGATGAAAGTGGGGTTCGGGACCTACTCGAACAACCTGGGGCACATGGACTTCCCAGGTTGCTTCCGCTGCCACGACGACGAGCACAAGACGAAGGACGGCCGGGTGATCAGCCAGTCCTGCGACTTGTGTCACACCGAACCATAGTGGGCCACTGGGCCGCGTGAGTAGCGCCGCCTGGTCGTGAAGGCCGCGGCAGTCGGGCGCCCGTCCAGACCAGGGCGCCCTGTTGCGTTGGGGGGCTGGCCTGATCCCGCCCTGATCAGTCCAGCGTGATGGTGCGCTTCACCTTGTCGAAGCGTGCCCGCCGGCCCGTCTCATAGGACATCGTGGCCATGATGCTGGCCACGGCATGCTGATAGCCGGCGTCGAGCGACGCGTTCGGCGTCTTGCCATCGCGCATGCACCGGTACCAGTTCACCCAGTGGTCCGTCTGCTCGATGGGCTCGACCTTGTTCTCGCCACGAATCGAGCCGTCGCGGTTGATGCCGCCGTCGGCGCTGTACGTGGCGTTCGACCAGTCGAGCCGCAGCATGCCCTTGTCGCCGCCGAATCGGGTCACGTTGCCGGCGCTGTTCCCGAAGTTCGTCGAGTAGCTGATCATCAGGCCGTCGGGATAGTGCCAGAGCGCGTCCACCTGGTCCGGCGCGGTGAAGCGATGTTCGTCCTTCCACGTGTAGACACCGCCCAGGCACACGCACGTCTCGGGAATCCCGAGGTCGGCGATGAAGTGCACGAGGTCGAGGAAATGCACGCCCCACTGCGGAACCGGGCCCTGCGAGAACTCCCAGTACCCGTACCAGCCCGAATACAGGATCGGGTCGAAGGCCTTCTTCGTGCGGTCCTTGGCGAAGGCCTTCCAATCCAGATCGGCCGCCTTCACCTCGGGCTTCAGGTACTGGTACCAGTACGGCTTGTCGCCGTTGCGGATCTGCTCGATGCGGGAAATCCTGCCGAGCTTGCCTGACTTGAGCAGTTCGCGGCAGCCCGCCGCCACAGCCGAGCTGCGCAGCTGCGTGCCGGCCTGGATGATGACCCCGGACGCTTTCGCGGCCGCGTACGCGCGGTTCAGTTCGCCGATCTCGTTGGCCATCGGCTTCTCGACATAGACATGCTTGCCCGCCGTGACGGCGGCTTCGAGGTGCGCGGCGTGCCAGTGATCGGGCGACGAGATGAACACCGCGTCGACCTCTCGGAGGTCCAGCAGTTCGTCGACGGCCCGGCACTGCTTCGCGTCCGTGCCGAACCATTCCTTCGCCTTGGCCGCCGCCCCCTCACTTGCCACTCGCCAGGGGTCGTACACCGCGATGACTTCCAGGTTCTCGGCCTTGGCGTGCTGGTGCACGCTGGCCATCTCGACGCCGACGCCGCGGTCGCCGCACCCGATGATGCCGATGCGGATACGATCATTGGCTCCGATGCTGCGGCGCTGCGTGGCCGCGTCCAGGCCGCGCGGCGCAACCAGGGATACCGTCCCCGCCGCGGCGACGGTCTTCAGGAAATCCCGGCGTGTGTGTTCGGACATCGTCATGGCCACACTCCTGTTCCAGGCGCGCTGCGGGCGGGGGGCACAGCACCCCGTGCGCTGCCCGAGTGTAGCGCAAGCTGGCGCGCTCGGGCGGTGCGGAACCGTGGTCCGTGGCGCGGCCCTCCGGCTGCCAGGGTCACGGCTCGGCGTCGCCAGACCACCTGTGGGATGCTCTGACGCCATGCCGTTGACCCGCCATGCCCTGCTCCTCTCGTGCCTGCTCGCCGGGCCGGGACTCGTCGCCATGATGGCCGCCGCCGGAGACGCCCCGCCCATGCCGTGGATCGTCGCGCATCGCGGGGCGTCGGCCTACGCGCCGGAGAACACGGTGCCCGCATTCGTGCTGGGCGCCGAGCAGGGCGCCACCTTCGTGGAGTTCGACCTGCAGCGCACCAAGGACGGCGCGATCGTCTGCCTGCACGATACAACGCTGGAGCGCACGACCGACGTCGAGGCCGTGTTCCCCGACCGGTACCGCACGGTGCAGGTGAAGGGCGTGGCCACGCGACAGTGGCCGCTCGAGGACTTCACGCTGGCCGAGGTGAGGCGGCTCGATGCCGGGACGTGGTTCGACCCGAAGTTCGCCGGCACGCGCATCCCGACGTTCGGCGAGACCATCGCGGCCCTCCGGGGGCGGAGCGGCCTGTTCATCGAGTTGAAGGCGCCCGAGCGCTACCCGGGCATCGAAGCGGCGATGATGGCCGAACTGAAAGCCGCCGGGCTCGATCAGCCGTGGGCCGACCCGCGCACACCGGTGCTGCTGCAGTC
>CAVONI010000013.1:0-59894 GCA_963697285.1 uncultured Acidobacteriota bacterium | reverse complement strand
TACGGTCGCACGCGCACCGTCACCCCTGACGCCCGCCCCACATCGCGATAGACACGGTGCGTCTGCGCCTTGAAGTCTTCAGCCTTCATCGTGGGGATGTCGCCGAACGTCTGCGGGTTGCGATCGGTGAGGGGGAACCAGGAACTCTGCACCTGCACCATCAGGCGATGGCCCTTGCGGAACACGTGCGCGACATCGGGCATCGCGAACGTGATGGTCGCCGGCGTCCCCGGCACGAAGGGCTCCGGCTTCTCGAAGCTGTTGCGGAACTTGCCGCGGAACGGCTCGCCCCGCACGAGCTGCTGGTAGCCGCCCATGCGCACGGCATTCGCCGGCGCCTCGACGCCCTGGGGCAACGGTGGGGTGGGGAAGTCGTTCGGATACACGTCGATCACCTTCACCACGAAGTCGGCATCGGTGCCCGTGGTGCTCACGTGCAGCGTGACGTCGATTGGCCCGGTCACGTGCAAGTCGGTGTCGAGGACCGGCGTCTCGTAGACCAGCACGTCGGGACGCCTCGCCGCGAAGCGCTGATCCTCGGTCATGTAGTCGCCGCGCATGCCCATCGCGACGTAGCCGAGATACGGCACCGGCTTGTTCGGGTCGCTGACGTACTCGTCGAAGCCCCCAGGCCCCGAGGGTGCAGTCGTTGTCAGCGTGCCCTTCGGTCCGAGATGGAACGTGGTCGGCGTGGCGTCCTTCGGGGGCCACGTGTCGTACCGCGCCCACTCGTTCGTCCCCGTCTCGAAGACGAACGCCTCGGGCAGGGGCGCCTTCAGTGCCCGGTCCTTGAGCACGCTCGCGAAGAACGGGAACTCGATGTGCTCGCGATACCACGCCGACGTGTCTGACCCGAAGCGGAGGTTGCCCACCCGATCGCCATTGCCGCGAGCCCAGCTCCCGTGCGTCCACGGACCCATCACGAGCATGTTCGTCCGGCCGCCGCTCGTCGGCTCCGTCGCGCGGTAGAGGCGCAACGGTCCCTGCAGGTCTTCGGCATCGAACCACCCGCCCACGGTCATGACGGCAGGAGTGATGTTGCTGGCGTGCCGCCAGATCGAACGGGCCTTCCAGAACGCGTCGTAGGAGGTGTGGTCGATGTTGATCTGCCAGTAGGGATTGGGCGCCTGGTACAGCGCCGCGCCGTTCGCGAGCGGACCCATCTTCAGGTAGAACTCGTACCCGTCGGGCGTGCCCCAGTCGAACCCCGGGCGGCCCTGCGGCGGACGCGCTGGTCCGCCCTTGCGCTCGACGAACGCCGAGTAGAAGCCGTAGTTGGCCGCCAGCATGAACGCCCCGTTGTGGAACGAGTCGTCACCGAGGTAGTAGTCGGTGACCGGCGCCTGCGGCGACACCGCCTTCGAGTGCCGGGTGCGCATCGATCATCCCGGCGGCGACGTAGAAGCCCGGATACGAGATTCCCCACATGCCGACGCGCCCGTTGTTGGCCGCGACGTGCTTCACCAGCCACTCGATCGTGTCGTACGTGTCGGTGCTCTCGTCGGTATCGGTCTTCGCCGACTTCTTCGGATTGTGTGGCCGCACTTCGACCCACGTCCCCTCTGACATGTAGCGCCCGCGCACGTCCTGGTAGACGAAGATGAACCCGTCCTTCATGAAGTGATCCGACGGCCCGAGCGCGGCGCGGTAGTTGTCGACGCCGTACGGGCCGACGCTGTACGGCGTCCGGTTCAGCATGATCGGATACGTCGTCGATCGATCCTTCGGGACGTAGACCGAGGTGAACAGCTTCACGCCGTCGCGCATCGGGATCTCGTACTCGAACTTGGTGTAGTGCTCGCGCGCGTATGCGTCGTCTGGCGGCGCACCCTGCTGCGCCACGGCCGGGACGACGAGGAGGATCGCGAGGGCGACGGCGAGAGAGGAAGAGCGCGAGTATCACGGCGATGGGAGCGGTCACCGATGTGCGCCTGCGGCATGGTGGCCGGGTCGGCCCAGCGGGCCTCGAAGCGTGCGCTCGCTGCATCGAACTCGCGCAGCAGGCGGGCCTTCTCTTGATCGTCGACGAAGGCGAACGCCAGCGAGTTGCGCGCGATGGCCTTCAGCGTCGCGTAGTCGAGACCATGTTCCTCGACGGCACGCTCGTACTCGCGCGTGATGGACGAGCGCGACACGCCTTCGTCATCGGTGACCAGCGCAACCGGGACGCCGAAGCGCAGGTAGGTGCGCAGCGGGTGCTGCGCGCCGTGCAGGCCGAGGATGGCGTCGCTGCTCGACAGCGCCACCTCGACCAGCACCTGTTTCGCCGCCATGTCGCGCAGCAGGCCGACCGCGTCGTCTTCGTGCATCACCGCGGCGCCGTGGCCGATGCGCTGTGCGTGTCCCTGCTCGATCGACGCGCGGATGTGGAAGCGCAGGTCTTCGGGCGGCACGAGCCCCTCGACGAGTTCTCCCGCGTGCAGCGAGATCCCCACCTCGGGATACTGCGCGTGCAGGAAGTCAAGCATCCGCATCTGCAGCCGGAAGTCGCGCAGCGACACCGCCCAGTCTTCGGGTTGGACCAGGTTGACGCCCACCACGCGCGGGTCGAGGCGCGCCATCTCGAACCCGGCCAGCAGTTGCGTGAACACCTCGCCCGGAGCCGACGCGCGCAGGGCGGGCGGGAGGTACCGGATCGTCACGGCACACCCCGGGTCGGGAGTGGCGCCCTCGCACCGCAACAGCTCGCGCCGTCGCGCGTCGGCCGCATCGAGCGCCCGGCGCGCCTGCTCCAGTCCTTCGCGCAGGCCTGCCGCCAGCACCGCCTGACGCATCTGCGCCATGTCGCCGCTCCAGGCGACCTGCAGGCCCAGCCGCCGCGCCAGGCCATCGTCGACGGGGGCCATCACCTCGATGTAGCTCACCTGCTGCGCCGCGGCCCGGATGCTGATCTCGGCGAGCATGTCGCCAGCCCGACCGCGTGTGGCCTGGCTGAACTTCGTGAACGCGTCGAAGAACTGCGAGTGCCCGCTGTTGCGCGTCTCGTGCCAGTTGCGCATCGACCACGCGTCGACGACCCTGCGCCGCAACTCGTCGCTCTCGAGGATGGTCGTGGCCGCGACGCGAGTCCCGGCGCACGGCGGGCGCGAGAGCGCCAACTGGTCGCTGTCGAGACACAAGCCGTCTGCGGCGGCCCAGCGGATGTAGTTCTCGGCGTAGATCGCTCCCGACACGTGGACGTGCAGGTCGGCACCCTTGGGCATCTCGCGCAGGAAGGCCCGGCGCAGCACCGGATCGTGCCGCAGCCCCTCGAACGCCGCCGCCGTCGCGACCGCGTCGGGCGCGCCCGCAGGACGTGACGGCGTTACCGTGGTGTGCGGCGCGCGTGTCGCACATCCCGCGGCCAGGAGCATGACGAACGGCACGGCGCTCCAGCGGCTAGACATACGCCTCGGGGACGTCGATCAGGACGCTGGTGCGTCGCAGTGCGAGCACCTCGACGTCGTTCCAGTGACGCCGCTCGAGCCAGCACCGCGGGATGGTCAGGGTCGTGGGCATGTACGCCCGCACGTCCTTGAATTCCTCGGCGTAGTGCGCCGAGGGGAAACTCAATTCCAGTTGCAGCATCTCGCCCTCGGCGATGACGAAGTACAGCGGGTTCACCCGCAGCACGCCGCGCACGTCGGGATCCGGGAGGACGTGCTCGGCGAACACGCGGAGCTCGTTCGACGCCACCACCGAGACGGCATCCGGGCCAACGTCGATGGTCAGGGGCGTCTCGAGGTCGATCACCTGCGCCCGCACGCGCTCGTCACGGATCCGCCCATCGTCGAACACGCGCGCCGGGCGGTCGAGCAGCGCGCCGTAGGCCGAGGGCGCGAGCGTGTTGCCGGCCGTCGCGTTGTCGCCGTACATGCTGTGCACGTGCGTCAGCACGACCGCGCCGTGCGGATGCGTGATGCGCTGCATGTCGGTCGACAGCGCGCGCTTGCTCCAGATGTACGAGAACGCATCGTTGCAGATCGCCAGCGACGCGACGTGGCTCGCCAGCGGCAGGGCGAGGTTGGCGTCCATGCAGATGACGTGCGCGTCGGGCACGACGAACTTGCGCAGCACGAACAGTCGCCAGAACGATCCGTCCATCGCCACGACGGGTGGCGCGTCGGCAGGCCGCAGCGTGTCGAGCGTCCGCGTGAGGTGGCCGCAGCCGGCGCACACGTCCACGAACCGCGCACCCGGCACGGTCGTGGTCACGACGCGCGCCACCGCCCGCGCGATCCCGTCGGCCACGAGGAACGTCGGGTCGCCGAAGCGGCGGACGTAGTAGTCGCCCTCGCCATCGGGCAGGAGGGTGGTCACCGCATCCGCGAACGTCGCGTAATGGGCACGCAGGTGACGGCAGTCGTCTGGGGCCAGGTCGGTGACCAGGTCGCGCGCCTCGTCGATCGCGCCGCGCTCGATCGCGCGGATGGCGTCGCTGAGCTCGTCGCTGGTCTTCATGATGGGGATGCCGTCGACGACGGGATACGCGCAGCACGCGCAGCCGAGTACGCCGTGGGGCAGCAGTTCGGGCAGCGTGCGCGTGCCATGTCCGTAGATGTCGCAGGGTCCACCACAGAACGGGCACCGCAGGATCTGGAGCAGGTCACGATGCATGGGCCGCCTCAATACGCCGCCAGCAGGCGCGCCGCACGCAGCACGTCGGCCTCTGACGGCAGGAACGCGTCTTCGAGCGAAGGCGCATAGGGCACCGGCGTGTCGAGCGCACCGACGACGCGCACGGGCGCGTCGAGGAACTCGAACGCCTCTTCCTGGATGATTGCGGCCAGGCTCTCGCCGATGCTGCCCGTCCGCGTGTCTTCGTGGACGATGAGCACCCGTCCGCAGTGCCGTGCCACCTGCAGCAACTGTGGGCGGTCGAGCGGCGCGAGCCAGCGCAGGTCGAGCACGCTGCACGCGATGCCTTCGCCGGCGAGCGTCTCGGCCACGCGCATCGCCACGTGCACGTACGCGCCGTACGAGACGATGGCCATGTCGCTGCCGGCGCGTCGAAGCGCGCCCGCGCCCAGCCGAAGGGGCTCCGGCGCCACGGCGGCGAGGACCTGCCTGATGCGGGGATCACGGTAGAGCGCGATGTGCTCGTAGTAGAGCACCGGGTCGGGATCGGCCACCGCGGCGGCCATCGCTGCGCGGGCATCGGCCGGACACGACGGTGCGACGATCTTCAACCCGGGCGTGCGGTAGAACCACGCCTCGGTGTTCTGCGAGTGGTAGGGCCCGGCGTGGCGCAGGCCGCCCCACGGCATCCGCACCACCATCGGCACCTCGCCGCCCCACCGGTAGCGGACCTTCGCGGCGTTGTTGACCAACTGGTTGAAGCCCGTCGCGACGAAGTCGTTGAACTGCATCTCGGCGATGGGCCGCAGCCCGCCGAGCGCGGCCCCGGTCGCAATCCCGAGGATGGCGCCCTCCGCCAGCGGCGCGTTGATCATGCGCTCGCCGAACTCCTCCACGAGCGGGCGCAGCAGCAGGAAGGCGTTGCCGTACGTGCCGCCGACGTCCTGGCCGTAGACGAACACGCGCGGGTCGGCGCGCAGCGCGTCGCCGACGCCGAGCATCACCGATTCGAGGAAGGTGCGCCCCGTCTTGTCGAAGGGCGCGAACGGTTCCAGTGCGGGCAGCGGCGGTGCCGCGGAATCGAGCGCGAGGCGCCACGCCGGATCGAGCACTTCGACGCGCGTGCGTGGGGGTTCGTCGGCGCACACGCCCACGCCGACCGTCGCGGCGTCGGGCCAGGCCGCCGCAATCACGGCCTGCGCCTGCGTCTCGACCAACGCCTCGGCGTCACGCTGCATGGCGTCGAGGTCGCCAGGTTCGATGACGCCGAGCGCGACGAGATGCGCGGCGTAGGTGGGGAGAGGGTCCTTCGCCGACCAGTAGGTGAACGCGTCACGGTTGGCGTAGCCGCCGTCGTGCAGGGCCGGATAGGTCCACCCGGGCGGCGTGTCCTTGCCCAGGTACAGCATGTCGTCGTGGTGCGCATGTCCGCACATCCGCATCGCCACGATCTCGATCAGCGTCGGGCCCAGCCGCGCGCGGGCGCGCTCGGCCGCCCAGGCGAACGCCGACCGCGATCGCCTCCGGGTCGGTGCCGTCGATCGTGAGGCCGGGGATGCCGTATCCGAGTGCCTTGTCGGCGAACGTGCGGACCCTCGTCTGGTCGTCGAGCGGCGTGCTCAGCGCGGTCTGGTTGTTCTGGATGCAGAAGATCGCCGGCAGCCGCCGCGCGGCGCACGCGTTGATCGCCTCGTGCCATTCGCCGAGCGAGGAGCCGCCGTCGCCGATGAACGACACGGCGACGCGGGGATCGGGATCCCGCGCCATCGCGAACGCCAGCCCGGCGACGGTGAGCGTGGCAATGGTCAGCGGGGCGGCGGGCGGCAGCACACCCCATCCCGGCTCGCCCGCGTGCAGGTCGCGTCCGCCCATGCAGGCATCCGCCTTCGCCATCTGCGCGGCGAGCACGCGACGCACCGTGTCGGGCGTGGGCCGCATCGCGAGCGTGGCGCCGAGGTCGCGGATCAACGGCGCGACGACGTCGCCGTGCCAGGCATCCCCGTCGCCGCGGTAGGCGTCACCGCGGCGGAGGCGGAGCGCGCAGCCGTAGATCGCCTCCTGCCCGAGCGACCTGAAGCCCTTGCCCTGGAACGACGTGCCGCCGTAGCGGACCTCGCCGCCCATGAAGAACTGCTTCAACCGGTTGTCGGTCGCGCGCGTGAGGACCATCCCGCGCAGCAGTTCGCGCCGCTCGTCGCTGGTGATCGAGGCGGCAATCGCCGCGCGCCGCCACGCGCCGTCGCAGCAGGCCACGAGTGCCTCGTCGGCCTGCGCGAGACGTGCCCGGGCGCTGACGCGGGGCGTCGTGTCGGCGTCTGGCACGTCGAGGGCGCGGGCCTGCAGGGCGGCCCTGAGGCCGTGCGCGAAGACGGGGCGCAGCGACTCGATCGCGTCCGCGGTCGTTGCCGCGGCCATCTCGCGCTCGAGCGCGGCGGTCACGCGTTCGACGAGGGGCGCCGCGTGCGGATGTCGCTCGATGACATCCAGGCGGATGCGTGTGGCGAGCGTGACGGGCGGCGAGGGCGACATGCGATGCGTGGGAGGTGGAGCGGTCAGGACGTCGGACGCTTGCGTGAGATCCAGTTCCGTACGCGGGTGCCCATGGTGGCGCTCGCCTTCGTGCCCGCGTTCAGCGAACGCGCGATCCGGCGGCCGCGCGCGAGACCCTCGGAGGTGTATCGCTTCACGGCGTCGGCGGTGACGGCGCGTCCCTCGGTCGCCCACGCCATCATCGCGCGTCCGATGGCGTACGTGCCACCGTACGCGAAGGCGACCTTGGGCACGAGGCCGACCACGGGCAGCAGGCCGACGAGCGAGCGTGCAGCCTGCCTGAAGAGCAGGCCGCTGCCGAGCACGCCGATGATCTCACCGATCAGTTCCCTGGGGTCGCCGTCGCGGCCTGCGCCGAGCGCGATGCGGTAGCTCATGATCAACTGGTTCTTCGTGAGCACCAGCATGTCGCCGATCGCGAGCGGGGCGCTGAGCACCGGCACCGTCTCGGCGAGCCCGGTGGTGAAGGCGTAGCTGGCGTTGGCGCGCGCGGTCTCGTCAACCGTCGCGAGGAACGCCTGCGTCCGGGCCCACGCGAAGCCGCGGGCGAGCGAGATGCGGGCCTCGGGCCGCGTCGAGCCGACGAGGGCGCTGGCGATGGCCGCCGAGCGCATCGACGTCGATCGCGTCGATGGCGATGCGCTTCATCTCGTTGCGGTGCGCGATGTGCGCGGCGCTCGCGCGCGTGCCGATGATGACGGTGAGCGCGGGGATGCGATGCGCCGTGAGGTGATCGCGGACCGCTTCGGTCGCGTGCTCGAGGCGGGCGTGGCGCGACACGATGATGGCGATCTCTGACGCGGGCAGGTGTGCCGGCACGCCGGCGCGGGCCGAGATGACGTGCAGCCACGGGTGCACGTCCTCGACCGTGGTCGGGGCGGGGAACGGCGCTGGCCGGCGGAGCGTCGTGCGGGTCCGCGGCGCGCCGGGGCGCCGCGGCCGTCATCATCCACGCCAGTGCCTCGGCATCGCGGCCGTCGTCCGAGACGATGAGCATGTGGAACGGCGCGTTCGCCTGCGTGCGGATGGCGTCGAGATCGACGTCCTTCATCACGCGCCAGATGTCATTGAGTGCCAGCGGCCCCGCCACCCCGACATGTTAACCCGCCTCCCGGCCGGCAGCCCGCATACTAGGTGAATGCCTTCCGCGGATCCGACCCAGGGCGTCGGTATCGACTTCGGGACCACCAACAGCTCGGTGGCCGTGGTCGGCCCTGATGGACGTGCGAGGCTCGCGCAGTTCTCGTTCATGGGCACGCTCGTCGATGCGTCCCGTTCGCTGTTGTACTTCGAGCCACCTCCACGGCCACGCGTGGTCGAGCCACTGTGCTGGACAGGTCCGGCGGGCATTGAGCGCTACCTCGCTGCCGAGACAAAGGGACGGCTCGTTCAGTCGCTGAAGTCGTTCCTGACGAGCCGCGACCTCAAGAACACCGCCGTGTTCGGTCGCAGGCGGACCATCGAGTCGCTCATCGCTCGCATCGTCGGCGACCTACGCGATGCGGCGTCGCGGCAGTTCGGCTTCGAGATTGTCGAGGCCACGGTTGGGCGCCCGGTGCAGTTCGTCGGTGCAGCCAACGAGGACGACAATGTGCACGCGGAGGCCCGCCTTCGCGAGGCCTTCGCGCAGGCAGGCTTCGAACGCGTGCGCCTCGAGTTCGAGCCTGTCGGGGCCGCGTACCACTACGCGTCGCGCCTTGACCACGCCGAACTCATCCTCATCGGCGACTTCGGTGGGGGCACAAGCGACTTCTCGCTGTTGCGCGTGGGGCCGGGTGCGCCGGGGAGCGTACGCGCTGCTGATGGACTCATCGGTGCTGCGGGCGTGGGGCTCGCCGGCGATGCATTCGACGCGCAGATCGTGCGGCACCTGGTCTCGCCGGCGCTTGGTTCGCGGACGATGATCCGGTCGTGGAACCAGCAGTTGCCCGTGCCCTCCTGGCCTTACGCCAGCCTCGAGCGCTGGCATCACCTCTCGTTTCTCAAGACGAGAGAGGTCATGGCGATGCTGGCCAACGTGGCCGCCGACGCGGTCGAGCCCGAACGCATCCAATCACTCATCTACTTGATCGAGAACGACCTCGGCTTCCAGTTGCATCGCTCCGTCCAGCAACTGAAGAGCGACCTGTCGCGCGAGCCGATCGGCACGTTCCTGTTCGACGACGGCGACCTGCGAATCGAGTCTCAGGTGACGCGATGGGAGTTCGAGCGCTGGATTGGCGACGAACTCCACCAACTCGAGACCTGTGTGGACGGGTTACTGCAGCGAACGGGCGTCTCGCCAGCCGAGGTGGATGCTGTCTTCCTGACGGGCGGAACATCGTTCGTGCCTGCCGTCCGGCGGATCTTCACGTCGCGCTTCGGCGACGAGCGAATCCACACGGGCGGCGAGTTCACGTCCGTCGCGCTGGGGTTGGCGCTGACGGCCGCATCACAGCCCGCGCCGAGCCCGTAACTCCAGCAGGCAAGGCGGTTGACTGCTCCGGCGCTCGCAACTGCGCCGCGGGCGCGGCGACGGCGACACCAGCCTTTGTCGCCACGACACCATGCAGGAATTCGGGTCTGACCCCAATTCCATCCATCGCCCGGTCGCGACGACGATTCAGGCGCGAAATGAGCGGTAGAGGCGAGTTTGCCCCGAATTGGGGTCTGACCCCAATTGGTTGGGAACGGCAGTGCGACAGGAGGTTTTCGTCACCGTACGGGGACGGGACGCCCGGGAGGGCGTCCCGTCCCGCAGGGACGTCAGAACTCGAAGCGGATGGAGAGCTGGATGACGCGCGAGCCGACGTTGACCGAGGTGAGGCGGCCGAACGTCGTGCTGTTGATGTCCATGTCGCCGCGGAAGAAGCTCGGCTCGTTGAACAGGTTGAACGCCTCGCCCTTGAACTCGAGGCGGTAGCGATCGTAGAGCCGGAACCGCTTCGACAGCGCCAGGTCGACACGCGACTGCGGCGGACCGTCGAACGTCAGGATCTCGAGGTTGCCCACCTCGCCCGCGCCGGGGTTGAAGAACACCTGCCCGGCGAAGCCGGCGCTGTTCGTGCGCGTTGTCGGCGCCCACCGCGCGGCCCGTGTTCGGGTCGATGACCTTCGGGTCGATCCAGTAGATGTTGCCGTTGGCCGTCTTGTAGATGCCGAGCAGCTTCTTGATCTCGTCGGCCGACATCGTGCGAGAACGCGGTGTTGCAGCTGATCGGGTTGTCGGTGCAGGCCGACCGACCCGCGCGGTTGAACGTCGCCGCGCCCCGAGTAGATGCTGATCGGCGAGCCGCCCTGCCACGTGACGATCGTGGCCAGCTGCCAGTCGCCGAAGATGACGTTCGTCAGCCCGCCCTGGTTGAGGAACTTCTTCCCCTGGCCGAACGGCAGCTCGTAGATGGCCTGCGCGTTGATGACGTGCGTCACGTGGAAGACCGACCGGCCCGTGTTGAGCTCCGGCCGGAGGTTGTCCATGAACGCCTCGAACCGGTTCTGCGCCGTGCCGGCCGAGTTCGTGTTCGAGTTGGGCGAACGTGTAGTTGATCTGGCCGAAGAAGCCGTTGCGGAACTGGCGCCGCAGCTCGAGCTGCAGCGCGTTGTAGTCGCTGAACCCGCCGTTCGAGATGGCCCTGCGAGGCGTAGATGCCCGGGTTCTGCATGAACGTGCCGAGCGCCCCGGCGACGCGGCTCGTGACGTAGAAGTCGGCGAGGCCCGCCACCTGGTTGGTCTGGATGTTGTTGATCGCGGTGGCGTTCGTCAGCAGGCCCGTACGTCGGCAGCACCGTCAGCGGCTGGCTGCCGGGGACGGTTCGGGTTGTAGGTCGGCGCGAAGCCGAGGCCGGCGGCCTGCGAGAGGTACCCGTTCTGCGCGCGCGCGGTTGAAGTCGGCGAGGAACGCCGGGCTGATCTGGATCTGGTTGAAGTCGGTGCCGCGCCAGATGTCGCGCCCGAACGTCCCGACGTAGCGCGCCTCGGCGGCCAGTCGCCCACGGCAGCTCACGCTGCACGCCGATGCTGACCTGGTGGACGTGCGGCGCCTGGATGTCGGGATCGATCGCCCCAGAGGACGCCCGTCGCGCTCAGCGCCATCTGGTTGGCCAGCGTGCGCGTCGGTCAGGAACGCCGGCGTCGGCGGCAGCGGCACGCCGCGCGCTGACCGTGGTGTACTGGTTGCTCAGCGTCGACCGCGCTGCTCAGGCCGGCGTTGCCGCGCGCCGCCGTGCGGCCGACCGTCACCGACTCCTCGTTGACGAACGTCAGCGAGTAGCCGCCGCGCACCGACGGTCTTGCCGTCGCTCGAACACGTCCCAGTTGAAGCCGACCGTCGGGCCGAAGTTGTTCAGGTCCTTCTTGTAGAAGTCGCCGTCGACGAAGGTCACGACCGTCGTTCGGGCTCAAGCATCGTGTCCTCGAACGAGCCGTTGATGCACCGGCAGGAAGCCGAGGTTGTCGTCTTCCCTCAGCGGGCTGTAGTACTCCCACTTGAGGCCGGCGCGCACGCGTGAAGTTCGGCTTCCAGCGCCAGTTGTCCTGCACGTACGCCGCGATGTTGTCGAGCGTGTAGTTCTCGTTCGCCGGGATGCCCGGCACGTAGCCCGACGTGGCGCTCTCCACCTGGAAGGTCTGCGTCACCGACGACACGATGCCGCCGAGCATCGCCGCCATCGGTTGGCGTTGGTGAGGTCGGTCGCGCTGATGCCGCCGGGGAACATGCCCGACGTCAACTGCACGCTCGCGGGCGCGGCCGAGCTGAAGCCGAAGGTCACCGTCGGGTACTGCGCCGGCGTAGTTGTACGGGTTCACGCGGTTGCGCTGCCAGCTTCCGCCCGCCTGGAACTGCGTGGTTGCCCCACATCAGGTTGGCGTTGTCGCTGAACTGGTAGGTGTTCGTGTAGCGGCCCTGCGGCTGAACGCCGACGTCCGCGCCCGTGCCGTTGCCGCCCAGCGGATTCGCGAGGCCGAGCGCTGGTGTTGTAGAGCACGCCCGCGCTCGTAGTCCCAGTCGCTCTCGAACTGCACCGGCGCGAGGTTCGCGCCGTACCGGACTTCGTTCTGGAAGTTCGCGACTGCCGATCCACCGCCACGCCAGCGCGTAGCGCTTCGGGTCAGACGATGGTGTACACGAGCGGCCGGTCGGGCTGACGAAGTCGAGGTCGGTGCGGTCGTCGGTCTCCTTGAAGTAGCTGTAGACGCCCTCGAACCGGTTGCTCTGTCGCTCATCGAGTAGTCGAGGCGGAACGTGTACTGATCGCGGTTGTTCAGGTCGGTCTGGTTGAACCGGTAGCCCGCCGTGTTCAGCGACGCGCGCCGCGGTCGAGTTGCCGACGTCGTAGTTGTTCGACGTTCGACGAGCCGGGAATCTTCGACAGGAACGTCGGTCCGGAGCTTCGGGTCGACGCGGCAGCCCCGTACAGCTGCATCACGTTGACCGAGCGCACCGTGCCCGTCGAGCGTCGACGTAGCGGAACACGCCGTTGAAGAAGTCGGCGTTGGCCGGGATCGTCAGGTTCTGCGACGTCTGCGTCTCCTGCCGGAAGCCCTCGTAGTTGGCGAAGAAGAACAGCTTGTTCTTGAGGATCGGGCCGCCGAGACGCCCGCCGAACTGGTGCCGCGATCAACTCCGCCTTCGGGACCTTCGGCGTCGCCGCGTTGTTGAAGAACGAGTTCGCCGCGAACTTGTTGTCGCGGTTGAACTCGAACACGCTGCCGCGGAAGGTGTTCGTGCCCGACGGCGTCACCATGCGCACCGACGTCGCGCCGCCCGCCGAGTCGGCGCCCGACACCGACGTCGTGATGGCGAACTCCGCCACGTTGTCGGAGTTCGGCCGGTTCGGGCAGGAAGTCGAGCGAGTTCGTGCGGATGAAGTTGTCCTGGATGTTGATGCCGTCGAGCGTGACCTGCGTCCACGTCGGACGGCCGCCGTTGATCGTCGGTGTTCGTGCGGTTCGAGATGCCGAGCGACGCCAGCCTGCGTCTTGATCAGGTTGGTGACGTCGCGGTTCGCCAGCGGAATCTCGAGCACCTGCTTCTGCAGCACCGTCGCCGACACTTCGGGGGTCGTCGTCTTCACGAGCAGTTCACCCGACGTCACCTGCACGGTCTCGGAGATCTCGCCGATCGACAGCTTCGCGTTCAGCGAGTACTGCTGGCCGACGTTGATCACCACCCCGGTGTAGGTCTGGGTCTTGAACCCCTCGAGCGCGATTTCGACCGTGTAGGTCCCGACGGGCAACTGCGGGAACGTGAACGTTCCGATTCCCGTCGTGACCTCGGTCTGCGAGAACCCGGTTCCCGGATTAGTGAGGGTCACCGTCGCGCCAGGAAGCACCGCATCCGACGCATCACGGACGATGCCTGTCAGGCTGCCGAGCGTGCCCTGAGCACCTGCCAGCGCCGGCAGCGCCAGCAGTGCCAGGAGCACGGGAAAGAGGACGCGCTTTCTTATCTGGACAAGGAGCCTTGCCATTGGGAAATCCTCCTGAAGGACTTGCAAGAATGTACCACCCCGAGTGCCCGTCCTGTCGGAACCAGCGGCCCCGCAAGACAGACACACTCCTGAGCAGTACGAATCATAGCACCGCCATGACGAGCTGGTCGGTCTTTGGGACGGGCTGGCATCTGGGCGACTGGCTGTGCGGCTCAATGCCACCGCTGTGATCCAACGGCCGGCGCAAACGGCAGACAGGCCGCGGGTCGGGTGCTTCGCATGGGCACGTCCACAGATGCCGCCGGCCCTGACACCGGCCCTACCGCAACGGTGGTGTCGCCACCGGCGGCCGCCGATGCCGCGTTGCCTGTTCGTACGCGAACGCGAGTTGGATCAGTAATCGTTCCGACCGCGCCCGGCCGTAGAGGGTCATGCCCGCCGGCAGCGCGCCGCCGCGCGTGTAGCCCATGGGCACCTGGATGGCGGGGAAGCCCGTCACCGGCGAGAAGAACTGGCTGTTGTCGCCGTGCGGGGTGTTGAGGTCGCCGATCAGCCGCGGCGGATGGCTCCAGGTCGGATACACGAACGCATCCAGCCGCAACGCATCCATGGTCTTCAGCACGGCCGCGCGGACCTGCTCGCGATACGCGAGTTCCGCCACGCACTGCGGCGAGTCTGCCGGATGTGCGGGGCCAGCCTCGCTGCGCTCCAGTTGCCGTCGCACCGTCGGGTGGAAGCGTCCTGACTTCACGATCTCGGCAAGGCTCTTCACCGGCACCCGATCCCCGTGCGATGCCAGGTAGGCGTTGATATCGTGCTTGAAGCCCATGCACGGCTCGATGGCTTCCTGCCGCTTGATCTGATCGAGTCCCTCGACCGTCGCCGGATCGACGATGACGGCGCCCGCGCGGGCGAGGTCGTCCAGCGCGCGCTGGAAGACGGCCAGCACCTCGGCGTCCGCCGTCTCGGGCGCATACGCCTGCGCGAGGACGCCAATGCGCTTGCCCTTCAGGGCCTCACGAGACAGGCCCTCTGAATACCGCTCGGGCCCTGCCCTGAGCGAGTCCGCGGCCCTGAGCGAGTCCGAAGGACGAGTCGAAGGGGCCGGGTCATCCGGATCCTCGCCGACGACGACCTCGAAGATCCGTGCGGCGTCCTCCACCGTCCTAGCCATCGGGCCCGCGATGTCGGCCAGCAGATTCAGCGGCATCACCCCGGCCCGGCTCGTCAACCCCATCGTCGAGCGGATGCCGACCAGCGCCTGATGCGCCGAAGGGCCGCGGATGGAGTTACCCGTGTCGCTGCCGAGCCCCGCCGCGCCGAAGCTGGCGGCGACCGCCGCCGCCGTGCCCCCGCTCGAGCCCGCGGTCACGCGATCGAGCGCGTACGGGTTCTTCGTGTAGCCGGGCAGGATGGAGCTCACCGTCTCGTACGGCGTGAACGCCCACTCGGCCATGTTCGACTTGGCGAGGACGATCGCGCCGGCCTCCTTGATGCGCCTCACCTGGAAGGCGTCGCGCGTCGAGACGAAACCCGCGAGCGCGAGCGACCCGTTGGCGCTCTGCAGGCCGATCGTCTCGAAGTTGTCCTTCACGATCATCGGGATGCAGTGGAGCGGCCCGGTGAGGCCGCCCTGCGCGAAGCGCTGGTCGAGCGCGTCGGCCTGCGCGAGCGCCTCGCTGTTGATGACGACGATCGCGTTGAGGGCGGGGCCGTTCTTGTCGAAGGCCGCGATGCGGGCGAGGTAGCTCTCGACCAGCCCGCGGCACGTGAGGCGCTTCGCGGTCATCGCCGCATGGATGTCGGCGATCGAGGCCTCGTGCACCTCGAAGCGCGCAGGCACGGGTGCGATGACGGTGGATGGGGACTGCGCAGACGAGGTGCCGGTGACGAGCACCACCGTCAGGGCGGCGCGAGCGAAGGGCTGCAGCATGCGCGCCATCGTAGTGCAGGTGAGGGATGGGCGCTGCAGCCAAACAAGCTGGGGCGACGTCTGTCATGATCGGCGCGCGCACATCTGCATGGCGCGATCTCTGATCGACGCGCAACGATACGCGTGGCGCGACCTCGCGAGGAGCGGCATGGCCAGTCGTGAACATTGTCTCTTTCCGTTGGTCACCGCTTGTGTCGCACTGCTCGCGTGCGCGTCCACTGGTGACGTTGCCGTCGCGCAGGTGCTGACGGACCCTGCGACCATCCGCGGCCGCGTGATCGACGTGTCACGCCGGATGCCCGTCCCGGGAGCGCGCGTCACGTGCATGGACGACCGCATCGTCGCAACGTCAGACGCCGAAGGCCGTTTTGAGATCCGCTGTCCAGCCACCCCCGGTCTCAGCGTGTCTGCGGCTTCGCCGGGCTATGCCGGAGCCAACGGCGGCGAGCGGACGTACCTGCAGTTGACGCTGCAACCCGGCGACACGCGCGAGGGAGTCGAACTCGCACTCGTCCGGCCTGCGGTCATCGTCGGCCGCATCACGGAACCCGACGGCCAACCGGTGGTCGGGGCGGTCGTGCTCGCGCGGGCGTGGCGCGCTGTCTCGGGCGATCAGCAGGCACCGACCGCGAGAGACGTCAGCGACGACAAGGGCGAGTTCAGGTTGCACAGCCTGCATCCGGGCACCTACCGGGTCAGCACGTTCGCGCCGCGGCGGCATGCGCGGCCGACTCGCGATGGCGTCGTGCCCCCGGTGCTTGCGAACACGTACTACCCGGGAACCATCGACCCCGCCGACGCGGGGACCATCACCGTGTCGAGCGGAAGCGAGTCACGTGTAGACATGACGATGCGCCGCGTGGCCCCAGCCACAGTGAAGGGCGTTGTCGAGTGCACCGATCCGGCACGGCGCCCGCGCGGTGTCATCAATCTGCGCCTGATCGATCCCGACGGACACGTGGTTGAGTCTATCGGCCAGAACGTGGCCGGCGACGGCCGGTTTTCATACAGCGTCGGTCCCGGGCGTTACGAGGTCCTCGCGCTGTGTGTCGGAAACGCTCCGGAGCGCGGCGCAACCGATGACGAGGCGTTCACGGTCGTGGACGTCACCGCTGCGACGACGCACGACGTGGTGCTGAGACCGCATGCGGGCGCGACGCTCCGCGGGCGACTGGTATATGTCGACCCACCGCGGGGATCGCCCGAGCCACTCACGGTGCTGGCCATGTCGCTCGGCGCACGGCCCAGGCCCAACCCGCAGGGCGACGTCGGGGCGGACGGCGCTTTTGAATTGCGCGGCGTGCGCGGCCTGGTGACGCTGGCCATCCAGCGGGCGCAGCCCGCGGGTGGGCCGGCGACCGCGTCGACCGGCGGCGCGAACGCACCATTGAGCGTCGCCGAACTGCGCGCGCGCACCTGGCGCGTGCGTGCCATTCGCGCAGGCGGCCGCGATGTCACCAACGGCGGGATCGATGCCTCGGCCTCTGGCGAGATCGCCAACGTGGAGGTTGAACTCGCCCGCGACACGGGCGGATTTGGCGGCACCGTGCGCGATGCGACCGGAGCGCCCGTGCCGTTTGCGGGTGTGTTCATCATCACGGCCGACCCGTCGCGCCTGGCGCTCACGCCGGTACAGCGCAAGTGGGAGATCTGGCGGCTTCGTGTCGCCGATGCTTCGGGCCAGTTCGCCGACCCGGCCATTCCGCCAGGCGACTACCTCGTGGCGGCGGTTCCGCAAGGAACGACGTACGGCTTCGCGGGGTCACCGACCGAGTACGACGACTTCCGGCGGCGTGCCCTTCGCGTGACGATTCGACCCTCTGAAGTGGTGACGCGCGATCTCACGCTGATGCTGCGCTGATTGCGGCAAGGCGGCGCGCGTGAACGGTGCGGCCGTGGTCACAGGCCCGGGCCGACAGCCCGAGCTGCACAAGGCTGCGGCCCCTCGCAGCGGGGGTATACTCGCCGACCAACAAGGTGCGCGGGATCGGCTGTGCGCGCAACGTCCCGACGCGTGCGTGCCCGAGTGTGCAGGAGTTGGCAGCCATGTCGAACCATCCGGAGTCCACGCCTCAGCCAGCCGACGCAGCGCCGAAGAAGTCTGGCGGCGTCCGCCCACTGGTCGTCGTCGCCATCGTGGTTGGCGCGCTCGTCGTGATCGGGGTGATCGTGGCGGGCATCTTCGCCGCCATCGCCATCCCGAGCCTGAATCGCGCACGGCAGTCGGGCAACGAGGCGTCTGCCATCGGCACGCTGCGTGCCATCACGTCGGCGCAGGCGACCTATGCCGCCGTGTGTGGCGCGGGATTCTATGCCCCGACGCTCGACGCGCTCACGAAGACATCGGCAGAGGTGTCGGTCGGATTCCTTCCACCGGAGTTCGCCGGCCCGGGTCCCCTTATCAAGTCGGGCTACACGATCACGATGACCGGATCGGTGAGTGCGGCATCACCGGCCTCCTGTGTGGGCGTGCCGGCCGGCGCGGGCGTCGACAACTGGTCGGCGACCGCGTTCCCGGTCGACGACGCGGGCGCGCGGCATTTCGGCGTCAACACTGACGGTGAGATCTACCAGGCGCCAGGCGTCTTCACGATGCCGGTCTCCGGAGCGCCGGCCGGCGCGCAACGGTTGCAGTAGGCACCCGAGAGGGCACGACGCCGAGGTTCCGACGTTCGATCGGATCGGGCCGCGCGGGGGCGCGGCCCCTACACCTGGCGGGGAAGGTTCCACCCATCGAGGAACGCGCGGGGTCAGACGACGCGCAGGGTGCGTTCGATCACGGGGACGCGGACGGTGAACTCGCGCTCGTCGGTGACGATATCGATGCCGCGGCCGACGACGCGGCGGCAGCGCTCGTCGAGGTTCGCCAAGCCGACGTGCGTCGAAGGCCATTGCTGACGCCGGCCACGCCGCGCGTTGTTCACCTCGACCACGTCGTCGGTCACGCGGATCCGGATGTGCAAGACCATGCCGTCGGGCATCCGCGTGTGCTTCACCGCGTTCTCGACGAGCACCTGCAGCGAGATGGGAACGACGAGCACCCGCGCGGCGGCGACGTCTTCGATGACCTCGAGCGAGATGGGCTGCCCGAACCGCAACTGCAGCACCTCGGCGTAGGCCTGTGCCACCTCGATTTCTTCGTCGAGCCCGACGAGGTCGCGGTCTCGCACCTCGACCACGTACCGGTAGACCTCGGCAAGGCCCTCGGTGAAGGCGCGCGCCTGGTTGGGGTCGCGGTCGATGAGCACGATCAACGCGTTGAGCGCGTTGAAGAGGAAGTGCGGGTCGACCTGGGCCTTGAGCGCGCCGAGTTCCGCTTCGGCACGCGCCCGGCGCAGCTCGGCCGCCCGCAACTGGTCGCTCTCGCGCTGGTGCACGAGGAACACCGACTCGTACGCGTGGCTGATGAAGAGCACGCACACGACGACGACGAACGTGCCGAGGCGCAACGTGGGCCAATCGACAGAGGGGAAGCCGGCCAGCCGGTACCAGGCGACGAGCATCGCGACGCTCACCGGAACGGTGTAGGCCAGGCTCGCCACGACCTGGCGTGCCACCTTGCGGCCGGGCTTCGCGAGCCATCCTTTCTGGCGCCATTGGCGAATCAGGATGGCGCGGTTTCCCTGCCAGAGAACGGCTGAGACGACGATGAACCAGGCCGAGCCTGCCCAGTAGCGCCAATCCGCCAGACCGAGCGAACCGAAGAGTCCCGTTGCATGCGGGATGACGAGGCCGAAGAACGGGATGCCCACGAGGCGCACCCACGTGTCGTGCAACTCGATCGGTGCCGCGATCGTGTCGTCAGCCGAGCGCGGACGCTCGTTGGTCGGAGCCGGGGGCGGGAGCGCCTCGCGCAACATGGCCATGGGGGTCGAGGCGGTGAAGGCCAAGCGGTGCCACTCCGCGTCGAAGCATGTAGACCGACATCGGGCCCTGTCGGTTCGCCCCGAGGCAAAAAAGGTGGGACCAAGATGCGGCGTGCTGCGCGTCAGCCGAGGCGATTCGGGGCCGGCCACCACATCGTCGATACGCCGACACACCCGTTCGACCGACTGACACTTCCTGTCAGTCGTCGTTGACAATGATTGTCAGGGGTGACGAAGATGGTCGTACGGCTTTCTGACGTCCCTGAAGGACTTCCTGCCAGAACGTCAATGGATACGAGGGTTTCTGCCTGCACGCACGAGCGATTGCAGGTTGGCACCCCGCTTGCTCATAGATGGGCGTCCGGCGCGGCGCATTGCTGACGCCGCATCGGCCTCGCGAATCGCAGGGCACACGCTCACAACCGGGTTCACACAGGGGGACGGACACATGAAGAAGAACACCAAGGGCTTCACGCTCATCGAGCTGCTGATCGTCGTTGCCATCATCGGCATCATCGCTGCCATCGCAGTCCCGGGCCTGCTCCGCGCCCGCATGTCTGGCAACGAGTCGTCGGCCATCGGGTCGCTCCGTTCGATCAACAGCGCGCAGGCCACCTATGCCTCGAGCTGCGCCAACGGTGGATACGCCCAGAACCTGGCCGACCTGGTCGATGGGCCCGGCGCGTCAACAGCCGGATTCGTCAGCCCCGACCTCGACCCGGCCGTGAACGCGGGGCCGTTCGGCGCCTCGAAGAGCGGCTATGACGTCTTCCTCGGTCCCGATGACGCAGCCATCGACGTGACACCCGTGGCATCGCTGTGCAACGACGCGACGGCAGCCGCCGTGTCGGGGTACTTCGCGAGCGCGACGCCGCTGACGGTGGGCTCGACGGGCCAGCGTTCGTTCGGCACCGACACCCGCGGCACCATCTTCCAGGACAACACCGGCGCCGCGTTTGCCGCGCCGATTCCCGCCGGCTCAGCGCCCGTGCAGTAAGCGTCGGCTGCGCACTGGCGGCCCGCGCGCTTCCGGCGCGCCATGGACCGAGAGCAGGGATGCCGGACATGCGGCATCCCTGCTCTTCTTGAACGTCTTCGGCAACAACCAGGCTCCCCCTCGCACTGTCATTCCAGCGGCGCGTGTCGGACGCGCTCGGAGAAGTCCTATGGACCGGCGTCATCCGGCGGGATTCACGCTGATCGAACTGCTCATGGTCGTCGCCATCCTCGGCGTCCTGTCGGCCCTGGCGACGCCCTTCCTGCTCGCCGCGCGCGCGTCGGGGAACGAGGCATCGGCGATCGGATCGCTGCGGGCCATCAGCAGCTCCGAGGCGAACTTCGCCACGAGCTGTGGGAGCGGCCACTACTCGGTCAACATCAACACCCTGATTGACCAGCACTACCTGTCGCCCGACATGGGGTTCAATCCGAAGTCGGGCTACAACCTCGCCCTGGTGGCGGGCACCGACGCCATCGCCGGTCCGGCCGACTGCGCCGGAGAGGTGCCGCAGACCGAGTACTACGCCAAGGGTGAGCCGGTGGCCTCGACGACGGGCACACGCGCCTTCGCGACGAACTCTGTCGGGACCATCTGGCAGGACTCGACCGGCGTGGCGCCGACCGAGCCATTCACCGCCGGCGGAACGGTCGGCCCCATCCAGTAGGGACGCAGCCTGCCGCGCCGGCGCTCAGAGCCCCCATCAGCCAAGCGCGCCCGTGCGCGCCACCGGACCGCCTGGTCGGTGGCTGGCGCGGCACGCTGCGACCCGAACAGCCCTGGTGCTGCCGCACCGGGGCATCCTGCGCAGGTGTCGCTTCTCTGCGATAAGATGGCTGCTTCGGACGATGACCAGCCGTTCCCGCCTCCTGATCACCCTGTTTGCCCTGCTGGGCCTCGGCGCGGCGCTGATGGCAACGTGGGTGCACTACCAGTTGCTCACCGACTCGTCGTACGCGAGTTTCTGCGACATCAGCGCGACCGTGAACTGCAGCACGGCCTACCAGAGTGCCTACGGGTCGATCTTCGGTGTGCCGGTGGCCATCTTCGGTGTCGCCTGGTTCGTCGTCGTCCTCGTGCTGATGGCTGCCGAACGCCTGTCGCTCTCTGCCCGCGAGAATGTGCCCGGGTACCTGTTCGCGTGGGCGACGGCGGGCCTGTCGATGATCCTCTACCTGGCCTACGGGGCCTTCTTCGTCCTGCACACCGTCTGCCTGATGTGTGTCTCGACTTACATCGCCGTGATCGGCGTGTTTCTCGTCGCCGCCTTGGCGACCCGGTTTCCCATGACTACACTGCCCGCCCGCCTGTCTCGTGACCTTCGCACCGCACTCTCGAGCCCGGCCGCACTGACCGTCGCCTTCGTGCTCATGGCGGGCGTTGGATCGGCCATCGCCTTTTTCCCGCGCGAGGCCGATCGCGTCATGCGGTCGGGACTCACCGTCACGCCCGAGCCGACGCAGCAACTCGCGTCGTCGGGTGTGGATCCGGCGGCAACCGCCGTGCCCGTGGCCCTCGAGGCCGGCCAGCTCGCAACCGGCGCCGCGGCGCTGACGCCCGCGCAGATCACCGAGGTCCAGCAGTGGTACGACGCGCAGCAGAGCGCGATCGTGCCCGTCGACGCCGGTGGCGCCGCGGTCGTCATCGTGAAGTTCAACGACTACCAGTGCCCGCCGTGCAAGCAGACCTGGGTCGACTACACGCCGATCCTGAAGAAGTACGAGAAGCAGCGTCCGGGGCTCGTGAAGTACATCATGAAGGACTTCCCGCTCGAGCCCGAGTGCAATGGCAACGTCGTCCAGCAGGTGCACGCCGCCGCGTGTGATGCCGCCGTAGCCATGCGGTTGGCCAAGGCCAGGGGCGCCGACAAGGCCGACGCGCTCGAGAACTGGATCTTCGCCAACCAGGCGACCGTGACGCCGATGAGCGTCAAGACGGCTGCCCGCGACATCGCCGGCGTCACCGACTTCGACGTGAAGTTCGCCAGCACGCTCGAGAGCATCAAGGCCGACACCGCGCTCGGCGGACTCCTGCAGGTCAAGTCGACCCCGACCTTCTTCATCAACGGCAAGCGCATCCAGGGTGGCGTGCCGCCGCCGTATTTCGAGGCGATCATCGAGTACGCCTTGAAGAAGGCAGGCAAGTAGTCCGATAGATCGGGGTGGTATGGCAGACGCCCTGGTCATCGACGCGCTGACGAAAGACTACCGGGTCGGATTCTGGCGTCCTCGACCCTACCGCGCCCTCGACGGCCTGACCCTCACGGTGGCGCCCGGGGAGGTCTACGGATTCCTCGGGCCAAACGGCGCGGGCAAGACGACCACCTTGAAGCTGCTGATGCAGCTGGTGTCGCCGACCAGCGGGCGCATCGAGATCCTCGGCCGTCCGCCGGGTGATCTCGATGTGAAGCGGCGCATCGGGTTCCTGCCCGAGAACCCCTACTTCTACGACCACCTGACCGCCGAGGAGCTCCTCGGCTACTTCGCGGGGCTCTTCGGCTACCGCGCCGCCGACGCGCGGGCGCGCGTGACGCGACTGCTCGACGAGTTGCAGATCGGTGCCGAGCGCCGGATGGCGCTGCGCAAGTTCTCGAAGGGCATGATCCAGCGCGTGGGCATCGCGCAGGCGCTGCTCAACGACCCGGAGCTGATCTTCCTCGACGAGCCCATGTCGGGGCTCGATCCCCTCGGACGTCGCGACGTGCGGCAGCTGATCCTGCGCCTGCGCGCCGAGGGGCGGACGGTGTTCTTCAGCTCGCACATCCTCAGCGACGCCGAGGCGCTCTGCAGCCAAGTTGGCATCATCGCGCGCGGGCGACTGGTCGCGTCGGGCGCGGTGAGCGATCTCGTGCCGTTCAACGTCAAGGGCTGGGAGGCCGTCGTCGAGGGGCTGCCCGCCGAGTCACGCGGGCGCCTCGTGCCGGCGCCGCGTGCCGTGAACGCCATCGCCGCCGACCGGTGCACGCTCGAGTATCCCGCAGACGAGACGCCCGCAGTCATCGTCGAGGCCATCGGCCGCGCCGGCGGCCGGCTCGTCTCGCTCACGCCGCTGCGCGACACCCTCGAGGACTTCTTCGTCACGCACGTGAACGCGGCCGACTGGGACCGCGGGCCCCCGGCACTGACCGCCTCGCTGCTGCCATGGCTGCCACGATCATCCGCATCGCCCTCAGTGCCTTCCGCGAGTCGGTTCGCGACAAGGTGCTGTACAACCTCGTCGCGTTCGCCATCCTGCTGATTGGCGCCTCGGTACTCATCGGCCAGCTCACCGCCGGCCAGGACCTGAAGATCATCAAGGACCTGGGCCTTGCCGCCATGTCGATCTTCGGGACCTTCATGGCCATCTTCATCGGCATCGGGCTGGTGTCGAAGGAAGTCGAACGGCGCTCGATCTACGCGCTGCTCGTCAAGCCGATGACCCGCACGCAGTTCGTGCTGGGCAAGTACGCCGGGCTGGCGATCACGCTCATCGTCAACATGACCTTCATGACGCTGGCGCTCTACGCGGTGCTGGGCGTGATGTGGGCAGCCGCGCCAGAGCCGGTGCGCAACTCGTGGGAGGCGCCCGCGCTCGATCCGCGCCTGCTGATCGCGATCGGGATGATCTACCTCCAGTTGCTGGTCATCACGGCCATCGCGATCCTGTTCTCGACCTATTCGAGCGCGCTGTTGTCGGCCGCCTTCACCTTCGGCCTGACGATCGCGGGCCATTTCAGCCTCGACCTGAAGAACTTCGACCAGGTCAGTGACTCGCCGGGGCTCATCGGGTTCACGCGGGCGCTGTACTACGTGCTGCCGAACCTCTCGACGTTCGACATGAAGGCGAGGGTGGTGCACGGCGTGCCGATTCCCGGCGCCGAGGTGGGGCTGGCGACTCTCTATGCCGCGACGTACATCGCGCTCGTGCTCACGGCGGCGGCATGGATCTTCTCGCGGCGCGACTTCAAGTGACCGGGCACATGGCGACCGCCGCCGCTTCGCAGACGGGGATGCGCACCACGACCGCTGTCGCGCTGCTCGCGACGCTGTTCGCCGCGTCTGTCGGCGTGCAGGTCGCACGCGATCGCGTGGCACCACGCGCTGCGATCGACGACACCATCCTCTACGTCAGGTCGCCCGCCGCCATGCGCCGCATCGTGCTGGGCTACGACGCGATTGCTGCCGACATCTACTGGATCCGCGCGATCCAGCACTTCGGGGGCACGCGCCGCCAGGCGGGCGGCACGCGCAAGTACGAACTGCTGGCGCCGCTGCTCGACCTGACCACGGGACTCGATCCGCTGTTCAACATCGCGTATCGCTTCGGCGCGGTCTTCCTCTCTGAAGCGCCGCCGGGCGGTCCCGGGCGGCCCGATCTCGCGATCCGGCTCCTCGAGCGTGGGCTCGAGGCGCAGCCGCAGCAGTGGCGCTACATGCAGGACATCGGCTTCGTGCACTACTGGTGGCGACGCGACTACGAGCAGGCGGCCGCGTGGTTCGACCGGGCCGCCGACGTGCCCGGCGCGCCGTGGTGGCTGCGGTCGGTGGCCGCCGACACGCTGGCCCGGGGCGGCGACCGGGCGGCCTCGCGGTCGCTCTGGCAGACGCTTCGCGACACCGCCGACAACGACTGGCTGAAGCGCGACGCCGCACGGCGGCTCCAGCAACTCGATGCCCTCGACGCGCGCGACACGCTGCAGCGCGTCGTCGGGCAGTTCATCGCCGCGGGCGGCCAGAAGCCCTACTCGTGGGAGGCACTCGTGCGCGCGAGACGCCTGAGGGGCGTTCCACGCGACCCCACGGGCGCGGTGTTCTACCTCGGCCCGTGGAGTGGTGACGTCGACGTGGCCGACGACTCGACGCTGCGTCCCCTGCCCGACGACCCCCGGCCCGGGGAGCCGCGCTAGTGGAGGCGCCGCCGTTCTGGTTCGGGGTGGTCTTCGTGACGCTGATGGGGCTCACCATCGGCAGCTTCCTCAACGTTGTCATCCATCGCCTGCCGCGCGACCTGTCGCTCTCGTTTCCGCCGTCGAACTGCCCGTCGTGCCACGCGCGGATCCGCTGGTACCACAACATCCCGCTGCTGGGCTACGCGCTGATCGGCGGCCGGTGCGCCGCGTGCCGCGCGCCGGTGTCGATCCGGTATCCAATCGTCGAGGCCATCACGGGAGCGCTGTTCCTCTGGCACTACCTGGTCATCGGTCCCGAGTGGGTGCTGGTGGTGCGGCTGGCATTCGCGGCATCGATGGTCGCCCTGTTCGCCATCGACCTCGAGCACCAGATCCTTCCCGACGAGATCACGATCGGCGGCATCGTCCTCGGCTTCGCGGCGAGCTTCTTCGTGCCCCCGGGCTGGATGTCGTCTCTCGTCAGGCATCCTCGTCGGCGGGGCCATCCCGTGGGGGATCGCGGAGGCCTACCATCGCGTGCGCGGCGTCGAGGGCCTGGGCTTCGGCGACGTGAAGATGCTGGCCATGATCGGCGCAGTGCTCGGATGGCCGCTGATGCTGCTCACGCTCATGATGGCCTCGGTGGTCGGTGCGCTCGTGGGCGTGGCTCTGATGGCGTCGGGCCGCGGCACGAGACACCTGCGCCTGCCGTTCGGGACGTTTCTCGCCGCCGCCGCCGTGCTGGCGGGACTTCATGGCTCGCCGCTCATCGAGTGGTACACCAGGCTGATCTTCTGATGCCCTCCGCTGGTTCCCCGATGCTCGGGCTCCTCCTGCTCAGCACGCTCGTCGGGCTGATGCTGCTCGTCCTGGTGCTGGCCATCCTGCGCCTGCGGTCGTTTGCGCGCGAGGCACGCCAGGAGGCCGCGGGCGCCCGCACCGAGACCGCATTCATGACCAGCGCGATGCACGAGGCGCTGACACGCCTGCGCGAGCAGGAGCGCGCCCTGCAGGCGCGCGCCGAAGCGTCGGAGCGCTTCAGCGACGAGATCGTCAACGGCATCACCTCGGGCGTGCTCCTGGTCGATGCCGCCGAGCGGCTGCGGATCGCGAACCCGGCCGCACAACGCCTGCTCGGGATCTCGGATGCGCAGGTCGGGCACGACGTCCAGGCGAGCCTGGCAAAGGCGCCCGCGCTGATCGCGCTGCTGCGCGAGGCCTTCCAGTCACGCACGCCGATGGCCCGGCGCATGGTGACGGTGGCACTCGACGGCCGCGAGGCGCCGCTGCACCTGGGCGTGACGATGTCGCCCATCCTCGACCCGGATGGTTCGTGGCAGGCGGTCATCTGCCTCTTCACCGATCTCACGGCGGTCATCGCGCTCGAAGAGCAGGTGAGGCTGCAAGACAGCCTGGCGCGCCTCGGCGAGCTCGCCGCTGGCATCGCGCACGAGTTCCGCAACGGGCTGGCGACCATCCACGGGTACGCGCGGATGATCGATCCCGCACGCCTCGACGGCCCCTACGCCGATTACATCCGCGGCATCCGCGACGAGACCGATGCCCTCGGCCGCATCGTCTCGACCTTCCTCGATTTCGCGCGGCCGGTGCAGATGGCGGTGGCCCCGGTCGACCTCCGGACGCTGATCGAGCGGGCCATCGACGAACTGGGCGGCGACGCCGCACGGCTCGGCGGGCATATCGACATCACGGGTGACTGGCGTGCGATCGCCGGCGACGATGCGTGGCTGCGACAGGTGTTCATCAACCTGGTGCGCAACGCCCTCGAGGCCGTGCGGGCCAGCGGGCAACCCCCGGTCATCGTCGTGCGCGGCGGCATCGACGCCCCCGCCGGCATGCAGCACGTGGCGATCGACGACAACGGCCCCGGCATCAGCGCCGACGCCGCGGGGCGCCTGTTCCAGCCGTTCTTCACGACCAAGGCGCAGGGGACCGGGCTCGGGCTGGCGCTGGTCCAGAAGATCATCGTGATGCACAAGGGCCGCATCGGGTCGATGAATCGTCCCGAGGGCGGGGCACGCTTCGTGGTCTCGCTGCCGCTGGCCTGACGCCCGTGAAAGTTCCTGCCATGCCGCGAACCCCGGTGGATGGCATTTCCTGCCACCGATCGGCCCCATCGCACGCCGGATCACGAAGATCAGGCCGGAAGTCTCAAGACCGGCCATGGGCGTCGTTCGGATCGGCTCTTGCGATCTTCAGTCGGCATGGATGCGCGCCGACGCCGTGCTCGACCCCGACGACCTGATGCCGCGGCCGCGACGGCGGCCGATATCGTCGAGGGGTTCACGCTGGTCGAGGCATCGCTGGCCATCGGCCTCTGCGCCGCGCTCGCGGTCGGGCTGACGCCGGTCCTGATCCGCGCATCGACGGCGGCCGGCACCGCGCGGGCACGCGCGACCGCGACGGCTGCAGCGGTCGAACGGCTGGAACAGCTTCGGGCGCTCGACTGGGCCGTGGCGGATGACGGTGCCGGCGGCGACATCGACATCACCGACGTGGTCACCGGGCTCGACGTCGCGCCCGCGAGCCTGGCCGGCACTGGCCTGGGCGCCTCGCCCGCCGGCAGCCTGCTGCGCGACATGGACGGCTGGGTCGACTACCTCGACCAGGACGGCCGCTGGATGGGCGCTGGTGGCCGGCCCCCGGCCGGTGCGCTGTTCGTGCGCCGCTGGAACATCTCGCCGCTGCCATCGGCACCCGCGTCGGCACTGGCCATCCAGGTGCTCGTCACGTCGTTGCACGACGAGCAGCGACTCGGCCCTCGCATCGACCTTCGTCCCCGGCCGCGGGACGTGTGGCTGGTCGCGGTGCGCGTCAGGGAGCGGCGCCCATGACGCACGCCGGTCGGCGCGGACGGCGCGCCACGCTTCCTCGGCTGCCGTCGTGCGCGCACCACGGGTTCACGGTCATCGAGTTGCTCGTGGCCTCGGCGCTCGCGCTCGGGGCGCTGGCCCTGCTCGCACCGCTGATGCGTCATGCGGGCGACGCCTCACGCACGCTGCCGGCGACGGCCGACATCGACCAGCGCACGCGTGCCGCCGCGACGATGGTCGAACGCGTGCTCATGCGGGCGGGCGAGGGCTTCGGCGCCGGATCCTACTCGGGTCCGTCTGACTGCGAGCGTCCCAGCCGTGTTTCCGCATCGCCGCCGAATCACTGCCGGGCGATGCGCCGCTCTCGGCGTTCACCGACCGCTTCACCGTGTGGCGATCCGACGGATCGCTCGCGCGCGTCGGGCTGAGCGTCGGGATGGCGTCGGCGACCGATCCCCTCTCGCTGTGGTGGGATGCGCCGTGCACGTCGATGAACATGGCCTGCCGGTTTGCGGACGACGACCTCGCGCTGGTCACCGACCTGCGAGGGCGGTTCGCCGCGATGCGGGTCGTGGCACCAACGGCCGGCACGATCGGTCACGTGCCGGCCGACCTGGGGACGGCGTTCCAGGTCGCCGACGATCCCCAGGTGGCGCGGTTGCACGTGACCACGGTCACCTTCGACGCCGCGAGCCGGCAGCTGCGGATCGGCAGCGGCGCCGCCGAATCGCCGCTCATCGACCACGTCGCGGCGTTCGGCGTCCGCTACTTCGGCGATCCGGATCCCCCGAGGCTGCCGCGTCCGCCGCCGGGCGAGGCGACGTGCCTGTACGACGCGGCGGGCTCGCCCCTGCTCCCCGTGCTGGCGGCAGACGAGGGGCCGTGGGTCGAGTTGACCGCTGCGATGTTGAGCGACGGCCCGACCTGCGGGGCGGGAACGTCGTCGTTCGACGCCGACCTGTTGCGCATCCGTCGGATCGTCGTCCGAATCAGGATCGAGGCAACCGACGAGACCGTCAGGGGCGTCGATCCACTGCGCTTCTCGAATCCCGGCCGGGCCCGGGGAACGGCGGTCAGCAACGACCGCGAGGTGGTGATCGATGTCGCACCCCGAAACCTGCTGTGGCCCTGACGCTGGCGAGCAGGGCAGCGCGCTGGTGGGCGCCCTGGCCGCGGCCACGTTCCTGCTGGTGTCGACGGGGGCCCTCGTGGTCATCTCGTCGTCTGAAGAACGGATCGCCGCCTCGTACCGCGACGCGGCCGCGACGCGGTATGCCGCCGAGGCGGCGGCCGAGCGGATGCTGCTGGATCTGCAGTCCGTGGCCACTTGGGACGATGTACTGTCGGGGGGCGTCCGCTCGTCGGTGTCCGCGGGGCCGGAAGAGTGGCACTTTGCGACGGGGCGGCGTGTGGCGGTCGGCCCGGAAACAGGTGCACTTGGGGCACGCCTCGCGGCAGGTGTACCCGCTGGCGGCTGACACGCCGACGCCACGGCTGTTCGGGTGGGGGCGTCTCGAGGACCTGGTGCCGGTCGGCATCGCCCCCGCGACGAACTTGTGCTTCGCCGCCTGGATCAGCGACGACGAGGGCGAGTCTGACGGTGACCCCGCGCATGACAGCAACGCGCGCGTGCGGTTACACAGCCTCGCGATCTCGTCGTCGGGTGCGAGGCACGAAATGGACGTCGTCGTGGCGCGGGTCGCACCCGCGCCGTCAGCGTTGCAGCGGCTGGTCTGGCGGAGTGTGCTGCTGGACTGATCGAGGCTCCGGCAAAGGCCACGTGGTCGCAGGCGAGGCAGGGGAGGTCGCACACATGCGGCGGGCACACCGAATCGGCAGTCTGGTCATTGGCGCGTTGGGCCTCGTCGCGGCGGCAGGGCAGATCGCCGCAGCGCAATCCAGGCCGTCACTGGCCGAGGTCGCGCGGCAGGAGGCCGAGCGACGCAAGACGCTCACGACGCAGGCGCGCGTCTACACGAACGCCGACCTGAAGCACGCCCGTCCCTTGACGACCGCTGCGGCGGCACCCGCGCCTGCACCCGCGCAGGCGTCTCAGGGAGCGTCGGCGGCGCCGCCGACCGACGAGAAGGCGCCGGCCGCGCCGGATGCGCGTGCCGGAGCCGGCACGGGGGCCGAGGTCCTCGCCAAGCGACTGCTCTCGGCCCGCGACGACCTCGCGCAGGCGCGGGCGGCATTCGACGAGCAGCAATTGCGCGTCACGATGCTCACTGCCGATTGGGTCGGGGCACCCGACGAGGCGACGCGCGCGTCGATTGCGAGCGCGCGCGATGTCGCGGCTGCCGAGGCCGAACGGTTGCGCGGAGAGATCGACTCGCTGGCAAAGGCCCTGGCGCAACTTGAACAGGACGTGCTCGAGCAGGTGCGGGCCGCGCCTGGGCCCAAGTAAGCTGCCGTGCCCCAACCCGCGCCGGAGATCCTGATCGTCGAAGACAAGGAGTCGTTGAGGCGGATGCTGCGCCTCGCCCTCGAGCAGGGCGGCTACGCGGTGGCCGAGGCGGCCGGCGTGCAGGACGCGAAGGCGTCGCTGCACGACAGGCGGCCGGCGCTGGTGCTCTCGGATTTGCGGCTCGGCGACGGCGACGGGTTCGGCGTGCTGCGCCTTGCCAAGGACACCGACCCCGACCTGCCCGTGGTCGTGATGACGGCGTACGGAGGCGTTGAGGACGCGGTGCGCGCCATGCGCGAGGGCGCGCTCGACTTCATCGCGAAGCCGGTCGATCCCGAGCACCTGCTGCTGCTGGCGGGGCGCGCCATCGAGCAGCGACGGGTGCTGACCGAGAACTTCCTGCTGCGCGAGGAACTCGCGTTCAGGCGCGGGGTGCCGCACATCATCGGCGAGCACGAGGCGCTGCGCCGCGTCCTGCAGAACGTGCAGCGCGCCGCGGGCGGCGACACCACGATCCTCATCGAGGGCGAGAGCGGCACGGGCAAGGAACTGGTGGCGCATGCGGTGCACGCCTTGAGCGCGCGCTCGGGCGGTCCGTTCGTGGCGATCAACTGCGCGGCCATCCCGGAATCGCTGCTCGAGAGCGAGCTGTTCGGCTACGAGAAGGGCGCCTTCACGGGCGCCACCCAGCGGAAGCCCGGCAAGTTCGAGGTGGCGCATCGCGGCACGCTCTTCCTCGACGAGATTGGCGACATGCCGCTGGCGCTGCAGGCCAAGATGCTGCGCGCCATCGAGGAGCGACGGTTCGAACGCGTGGGCGGCAACACGCCGCTGCAGGTCGACGTGCGGGTCGTGGCGGCGACCAACCGGCACCTCAAGCAGATGGTCGCGTCGAAACGCTTCCGCGAGGACCTGTACTTCAGGCTCTCGGTCTTCCCGATCGTCGTGCCGCCGCTCCGCGAGCGGGCGAGCGACATCCCGATCCTGGCGCAGCACTTCATCGAGCGCTTCGGGCGCGACCTCAAGAAGCGCGTGGTGCTCTCGCCGGCCGCGATCGAGCGGCTGTGTGCCTACAGCTGGCCGGGCAACATCCGCGAACTCCAGAACTGCCTCGAGCGCGCGATCATCCTCGCCGAAGGCGACACGGTGCATCCCATGCACCTGCAACTCCAGACCATCGCCGATCGGGCCGCGACCGAGGACACGGCGCGCGACATCATGACGGCGCGCGCGGGCGATGCGTTCGCGACGTTCGACTGGAGCGGTCCGCTTGCCGACGTCACCCGCCGGGCCATCACGGAGGTCGAGAAGCGTCGCATCCGGACCGCCCTCGACGAAGCGGCGGGCGATCGCGTCCGTGCCGCCGAGACGCTGCAGGTGCCGCTGCGTTTTCTGCAGGCGAAGATCAAGGAATACGGAATGTGACTTGACATGAGAAAACGATGAAAGCATCGTTAAATCATGTCATCCACCATGGTCCAGATCCGCAACGTGCCGGCGGAGTTCCACCGCCGCCTCAAGGCTCGCGCTGCCATCGAAGGAATGTCGATGTCCGACTACATCCTCCGCGAGGTCGGAAAGGCCCTCGAGCGTCCGACCAGGCATGAGGTGCTCGAGAGGTTGCGGACTCGACCGGTGCGGCACCTGACGCGCAGCGCGGCCGAGATGCTGAGGGACGAGCGAGACGCGCGGTGATCATCCTCGACGCCTCGGCGCTCGTGGAACTGCTGCTGCACACCCCGCGAGGTGAGAGTGTGGCTGCCCGCATTTCCGATCCGGGCGTCGGGCTGCACATCCCACATCTTGCCGATCTCGAGGTAGCGCAGGTGTTGCGCCGCTGTGTCCGCGAGCACCAGATCGACAAGGACGCTGCAGCGGTCGCGCTTGATGATCTGCGCGCCCTCGACCTCCAGCGCCACGCTCACGAACCGCTGCTGGAGCGGGTGTGGGAACTGCGCGACAACCTGACGGCATATGACGCTGTCTACGTCGCGTTGGCCGAAGTGCTCGATGGTGTCCTGCTGACATGCGATGGGTCGCTCGCCCGAGCACCAGGTGTCTGGGGGCGCGTCGAGCACATCGAGATCAGTTCTATCCCTTCATCCCGATCGCCGTCATCGCCTTCGTGAGCTCGTCGGGCGTGACGTCCTTGACGATCCGGGTCTGGCCGATGCCGGTGGCCAGCACGGCGTGCAGGGTGCCGGCAACCACCTTCTTGTCGTGGGCGATGGCGGCGAGCGCCTCGCTGGCCGGCAGGTCGCTGACGGATGGCAACGGGCCCATGGCGGCGATCATCGCGGCGATGTCGTCGCTGACGGCAGGGGCGAGCACCTTGCGCGCCACGGCGAGCTTCGCCATCGCGAGCATCCCGTATCCGACCGCCTCGCCGTGGCGGAAGCGCCGGTACTTGGTGATGGCCTCGAGGGCGTGGCCGATGGTGTGACCGAAATTCAGGACTCGCCGGGGCCCCTGCTCGAACTCGTCGGCCTCGACGATGCGCGCCTTGATGGCGCAGCATTCCTCGACGACCGGCGCCAGCACGTCGCGGTCGCGCGCGAACAGGTCGCGCATGCGGCGTTGCAGCGTCGCGAACAACGAGGGGCTGGCGATGATGGCGTACTTCACGACCTCGTAGAGCCCTGCCCGGAACTCGCGCCTGGGCAGCGTGTCGAGCATGGCCGGATCGATCAGGACCGCGCGCGGCTGGTAGAACGCGCCGAGGAGGTTCTTGCCGGCCGGATGGTTCACGCCGACCTTCCCGCCCACCGACGAATCGACCTGTGCGAGCAGCGTGGTCGGGATCTGCACCAGGGGAATCCCGCGCAGGAACGTCGCGGCCGCGAAGCCGGCGGTGTCACCGATGACCCCTCCGCCGAGTGCCACCAGCGTCGTCGCCCGGTCGGCGCCGGCGCGGACGAGGCCGTCGTAGATGCGTGCCACCGACGCCAGGTGCTTGTTCTTCTCGCCATCGGGCACCAGGATCGGCTCGGTGGCGTTCAGCGCCGGACCGAGACGCCCCAGCACGGCGCGCCAGATCGGCGGCGTCGACACGACGATGAGGCGGCCGGTGACGCCTGCCGCCGCGAGCGCCTCCTCGGGGGCGGCACCGAGGCCCTCGCCGATGGTGATGCGATAGGGCGTGGCGTCGGGTGGGGCGACGTCGACAAAGCGGTGAGGCATGAGGGCAGGCTCGCGGAGGACGGTCGTTCGGGGTGGTAGGATAACAGTTTCACGCTGAGTGGCAGGCCCCCACGAGGGAGGTGCCTGCTGCGCGCACCCGCCAGGAAGCACGCCGCAATCATGGCCGAGTCGAAGGAACCGCTCGTCAAGGAAATCACGCCGCAGTCCGAGGATTTCTCGGCGTGGTATCTGGATGTCGTCCGCAAGGCCGAACTGGCGGATTACTCGCCGGTGAAGGGCTGCATGGTCATCCGCCCGTATGGCTACGCGATCTGGGAGCTGATTCAAAAAGACCTCGACGCGCGCCTCAAGGCGACCGGGCACGTCAACGCGTACTTCCCGCTGTTCATCCCGGAGTCGCTCCTCACCAAGGAGGCCGAACACGTCGAAGGCTTCGCCCCCGAGGTGGCCTGGGTGACCAGAGGCGGCAACGAGGAACTCGAGGAGCGCCTGGCCATCCGCCCGACGTCTGAAGTCATCATCGGAACGATGTACTCGAAGTGGCTGCAGTCGTGGCGCGACCTGCCGATCCTCATCAACCAGTGGGCGAACGTCGTCCGGTGGGAGAAGGTGACGCGTCCGTTCCTCCGCACGACGGAGTTCCTCTGGCAGGAGGGCCACACCGCGCACGAGACGGCCGAGGAGGCGAAGGACGAGACCCTGAAGATCCTCGCCCTCTACAAGGCGTTCTGCGAGGAGGTCCTCGCGATGCCGGTGCACGACGGGCCGAAGAGCGACGCCGAGAAGTTTGCAGGCGCGTCGACGACGTACTCGATCGAAGCCATGATGGGCGACGGCCGCGCGCTGCAGGCGGGCACGTCGCACGACCTCGGGCAGAATTTCGCCAAGGCATTCAGCATCCAGTTCCAGGGCCGCGACAAGACGCTGCAGCACGCCTGGACGACGTCGTGGGGCATGACGACGCGCCTGATCGGCGCCGCCATCATGACGCACGGCGACGACAGCGGCCTCATCCTGCCGCCGAAGGTCGCACCGCACCAGGTCGTCATCGTCCCCATCCCGCGCGGGAACTGGCAGGAGACGGTGCTGCCGAAGGCGCGTGAGATCCGCGACGCGCTCACGGCCGCGGGGATCCGCGTGATGCTCGACGATCGCGACGCGTACACGCCGGGCTGGAAGTACGCCGAGTGGGAAATGCGCGGCGTGCCGGTGCGCCTCGAGATCGGCCCGAAGGACATCGAGAAGTCGCAGGTCATGCTCGCGCGCCGCGACACGCGCGAGAAGATGTCGGCACCGATGGACACGGTCGTGTCGTTCGTCGGCGACCTGCTCGAGGCGATCCAGAAGAACCTGTTCGAGCGGGCCCTGAAGTTCCGCGACGAGCACACGACGTCGACGGTCGACTACGTCGCGTTCCAGAAGCTCATGGAAGGGCGTCCCGGCTTCGTGATCTCGCCGTGGTGCGGATCGGCGCAGTGCGAGGCCGACGTCAAGGCCGAGACGCAGGCAACGATCCGCAACGTGCCCTTCTGCGCCCCGCCCGCCGAGGGCGCGTGCATCAAGTGCGGCGCGCCCGCGGTGGCGATGGCGTACTTCGCGAAGGCGTACTGACCGCCTCGAACAACGCTGGACACCTGGTTCGGGCCCGCTTCATCGATGCATGACGCGGGCCCAACTGGTGTCGCGTGATGATCGCCCCGGCCGCATCGGCCAGGTGCGTCCGCGACCACGCGTCAGGCATCCGCACCCAGGCGACCGCCAGCGCGTCGAGGCTCTCGGGGTCGCCGATGGCCGCAATCGCGGCAAACATCCCCACCGGCAAGCGGCGCCGGATCCCGCTCGAAGCTGTCACGCAGGTCGTAGACTGCCACCGTGCTCTGCCTGCGTGCGAGCACCTGGTGGACGAGCGTCCGCACCTGCGTCACCGCTGGCCGGTCGCCGGCGCGACGCGCGTGCTCCGCCGCTCGCAGGGTGCCGATCACCCGGTGCAGGGCCGACAGCGTCGCGGAGTCGCCTTCCTCGGTGACACGTGCTCGCAGCGTCTCGAGATCGGCGTCGGTGTCGGCAGGCAATTCGTCGAGCGCGCGGGGTGCTGCCGCTGGCAGGGGCGCCGTGCCGTCGAGCTCGAGTTCGGCGCCGACACGCGCCACCAGCGGGGCGACGACGTCGGGAGCCGACTCGCGCAGGGCGTCAAGGGCTCGCTGCCTGACGGGGCGCGCCGCCGTGGCGTCGAGCGTGAGCGCCGTGAGGTGATCGAGGGCCCGCGTCGAGAGGCCGCGGTCGCCGGCGTCGAGTGCGGCATGCCAGGCGTCGACGACACTCGCGGCGTGCAGCGGGCCCACCGCCTCGCCGCTGCCGGCTGCGGCGTCAACGGCCGCGGCCGGTGAGACCTGCGACAGGATGTCGAGCAACCGCGCCGTCATCGCGTCGTCGTGGCGTAATTGGGCGGCCGCGAGGGCCGTCCGCACGCGCGGAACGCTGCGCGCGCCCAGGACGATGAGCCTGGCGGTCGCCGCCTCGGCCTCCACGGCCGTCCCCGAGACGACATCCGCGACGAGGCGAGCGGTTTCAGAGGCGCGCGACTTGTGGATGGCCACGGCTGGTCAGGGGACCCGGCGGCAGTCCGCGCACGACGTGCGTGCGGCGCCGCCCGGTACTCGTATGATAGTCGCCATGAAGCGACTTCTTGTACTGTTGACATCCGTGACCCTTGTCGCCGGTGCGGGGCGCACGATCGCCCAGTATGCCCAGCCGCGAGGCGAGGTCACCTTCGCCAATGGCACCCGGGTGTCGGTCGAGATCGCCGACACCGACGAGAAGCGCCAGCGCGGCCTCATGTTCCGCAAGGAACTGGCGCCGACCGACGGCATGGTCTTCATCTTCGACGAGAAGGGCTTCTACCCGTTCTGGATGAAGAACTGCTTCATCTCGCTCGACATGATCTGGGTCGACGAGCACTTCAAGGTCGTGTCGATCGCCCCGTCCGTCCCGCCCTGCAAGGAAGACCCCTGCCCCAGCTACCCGCCGACGGCCGACGCCTTCTACGTCGTCGAGGTCGTATCGGGCTTCGCGAAGAAGCACGGGGTGAAGATCGGCGACACGCTGGTCTTCAAGAACGTCCCGAAGCCGCGAGTGCGGTGAGCAGCGTACCCCGCCTCCCTCCAGGCGACCGCGCCCTGCACGAGCCGGACGCGAGCGCGGCGGTGCCTCGCTGGTCGTGGCCGCTGGCCGTGGGCGTGGCGGCGGCATCGGCAGGTGCCTCGGCATGGTACGCCTGGCGCGAACTCGCCTCGGGCGCCCTCGGGTTCCCGCTCGACGACGGCTGGATCCACGCGCAGTTCGCCTCGCACCTCGCCGCGGGCCACGGCCTGGTCTTCAACCTGGGCGAGCCAAGCGCCGGGTCGACGTCGCCCCTCTGGACGGTGCTGGTCGCGCTCAGCGTGGCGGCCGGTGCCGACGTCGTGGTCGGGGCGAAGATCCTCGGGTGCGCCTGCGTGGCCGCGACCGCAATCGCCGGCGCTCGCCTCACGCACGTCGTGTCGGGCTCGGTGCCGGCTGCGTGGCTGGCCGGCCTGAGCGTCGCGCTCTCGGCGCGCATGACCTGGGCCAGCGTGTCGGGCATGGAGGTGGGGCTGGCGAGCGCGCTGTTGCTGCTGGCGCTCCTGGCGTTCGTGTCGGGCAGGCACCCGGCGTCGTGGGGGGCGCTCGCAGGCCTGGCCGGGGTCGCGCGGCCCGAACTGTTCCCGCTCATCGGCGTGCTGGCGGTCTTTCACCTTCGCCAGGGTTCACCGCGATCGCGCCTGGTGGGCTGGCGCGGGGTGATCCTGGCGCTGGGAGCCTTCGCCGTCGTCTTCGGCCTCTACGCCGCGGTGAACTGGTCACACGGCGGGACGATCTTCCCGACCACGTTCTCGGCCAAGTCGAAGCCGCAGGGCCTTGGCTATGCCTTGTCGTCCCTTGATGGTGCCGAACTGGTACGCTCGCTGACGGTCCGCGTCGTCGAGAACACGAGCCTGCTGCTGCGGTTCTTCTTCGAGCAGAGCCAGGTGCTGTTCGCCACGTTTCTTGTCGGGTGCCTCGCGCTGGCCGGCGCGCTGCGCCAACAGCGTGTCGTGCGCGGGGCCGCGGTCATCGTCGTATTCCTGGCCCTCGAGGCCGCGTTGCTCGGCGCGATGGCTGCCGACGTGCCCCTCTACGCCCAGGAGGGACGCTACGTGCTTCCGCTCCTGGCGCTCTTCTTCTGTGTCGGCGCGCTCGGGCTCGACGCCTTGCGCCCGATCACGACCAACGGCTGGATCGTTCCCGCCATCGCCCTCGTCGCCCTCGCGCGGCTCGCTTCGCAGGACGTCCGCTTCGCGGGTCGGTACGTCGACCAGGTCAACAACATCAACGCCCTCCATGTCGAGATGGGCCGCTGGGCCGCGACGCACACCGCGCCCGGGGCCATGCTGGCTGCGAACGACATCGGGGCCCTGGGCTATTTCTCCGGGCGCACGATTCTCGACCTCGAAGGCCTCATCACGCCGGGCATCCTGCCGTTCAAGGCCGGCAAGCGGCACATGGCGTACCTCGAGCAGCAACGCCCCGATCTCCTGATCATCTTTCCCGAGTGGTATCCGCACCTCGTCAAAGGCGCCAGCGTGTTTCGCGAGGTGCACCGGCGCTCGGTGCCGCGCGTCACCGCCGCACACGATGCCCTCGTCGTGTACGACACGCCGTGGACCCGCGCGCAGACGCGCGACGTTCTCGGTGCTCCGCATCGCAACGGGACGACACCGTGATGACCCCGCCGGCGTGGACGCGTGCGGTAGACCTCGTCTCGGCGCGGGTGACGCCGCGCATGGCCCTGGTCGCGTCGTTCGTCGTGATGTGGATCAACTTCGCCACGACGTCGCGGTGGGCACAGGTGCCCGGATCGGTGCACGGGCCGAAGCGCTGGTTCTTCGTCGCGGCCCTCGCCGCCGCAACGATCGCGAGCCTGTCGCGATGGACACCTCGCCGCCCCGATCGCCTTGTGGCCTGGGGAGCCTTCGCCGTCGGCCTCGGCGTGTTGCTCACCGGGATCGCCGTGTGGTTCCCGGTCTCGACCTGGACGCAGATTCCGTTCCTCGACAACTGGCCCGCGCGCTTCCAGAGCACGGTCAACGCCGTGGATCTGTATCGCCAGGGCGTGGCGGCCGGCTGGGAGTGGCACTTCCTCGGGGGGTACCACTCCTCGTCTGACATCACGGTCACGCTGACGGCCCTTGCCGCCCTTCCGATGTGGGTCGCGGGGCCCGAACTCGGCTTCCACCTGCTGCACTTCGCGCTCCTGTTGGCGCTGCCGGCCCTCATCTGGATCGACCTGCGGCCCGAACCCGGCGGCGACGACGTGGCGCCGCTCGCCGCGGGATTGGTCAGTCTGAGCGTGGCGGGCTGGTTCTCGTACTACCTCCTGCGCAGCGGCGACACCAACTCGCTGGCCGGGACGGTCTGCGTCGTCGCGGCGCTGACCGGAAGTCACGCGGCGGCCTCCGGCCGTCGGTGGGGCGCGCTGCTGCTGGTCGTGTCGATGGCGGTGGTCAACTACAGCCACGCCGGCTTCTTCGTGTACGGCTCGGTGCTGCTCGGCCTCGAGGCCGTGTTCTACCGCGACTGGCGGCGGGCCCGGGCATCGGCCATCGCGATCGGCGCCGGGTTCGTCGCGGCGCTTCCCCTGACGTGGGAGACGTTCCGCTATCCGGAGTACTTCTTCCTCAACCAGGTCGTGGGCGCGCCTCCGTTCGACTGGGCCACGTTCCTGCGCCGCGTCTACTACAACGTCGAGATGCTCGTGCTGCCCGCGCGCTGGTTCAACGACTTCGCCAGCCTCGCCCTCGTCCTGGGCCCTGTGCTGCTGTTCGCGGCCTTCGCTGGCGGCCGGCCTGGCCCCGGCCACGCGCGGTTCGCCCGGACACGCTTCCATGCCTGGGCCGCGCTGGCCGCGCTGGCGCTGCTGCGGCTCAACACCCCGGAGTTCGGCTACGCCTTCCTGCGGCCGGTGCACCTGCTCTCGGTCTATCCGACGGCGGCCCTGGCGGGCTTTCTCGTCACCTTCGTCGGAGCCCGCCGCGTGCTCGCCTCGACGACCCTCGTCGTGGCGCTGTACCTGCAGTTCCTCTGGGTGCCGGTGCCGCACGTTCCCGACGCGAGGGCGCTCGACCCGGGGCTCGTCGATCGCCTGCGCGGCCTCGACGGGGCGATGATCCTGCTCGAGAACACGTTCCATCGCGACATGGACGTCGATCCCGCGCGCGAGAGCGAGCGCACGCCCTTCGCCGCCCACCTCGAGGGGCTCCTGGTGCCGGCCACCGGGAAGCGGTTCTATGCAGGCGTGTGGGATGGGTGGCAGTGGTCGCCGGCGCGCACGAACCTGCTGTCTGGCGGTGCGCTCCAGGGACGGCCAATTGCCGACGTGCCCTGGGAGACGTTCGTCGGCGAGCTGCGCCGGTGGGGGATACGCCACGTCGTCGCCTGGAGCCCCCCGACCCTCGCCTACCTGCGTGCCCACCAGCCGGCCGTGGCCGAGCGCTGGCAGAACGGCCGGTGGGTCGGCTTCGAACTCGCGTCGGCCGACACGCGCGATGTCGTCACGGCGACGGGGCGAGGCCGTCTCGAGCGCCTCTCGCCGCTCGGCGCCGAGGTGCATCTCGACAACGTCAGGCGCGGCGACGACGTCGTGATCAGGACGAACTACTTTCCGGCGTGGAGCGCGCGCCAGGGCGGCGTCGGCGTTGACCTGCTCGACGCCGGGGGACAACTGGCGTTTCGTGCGCCTGCCGACGGGAGCTACGTCGTGTCGCTCGAGTATCCGCGACGGCTCGCGCTGACGTGGCTGGCGGTGCTCACCCTCGTCGCCGCCGTCGTCGTGTCGGTGTGGTCGGTCGGCAGCGTTCCAGCGCGCGTGCGCTGACGACGATCCACTCCTGCCGGATTCGCGCGGCATCGCGCGATCGATGTCGGCCGCCCTTGCCGGTCCGGTGAGGCGGCGAGCCGGGGGCCGCCCCGGGGGCACCGGAGCGGCGCCGCAGCGGCTACCGTGTGACGGTGATCGTGATCGTGTCTGACGCGATGCCGCCGCGCCCGTCGCGGACGGTGATGGCAATCGGGACGGGTCCGGGCTGTGCCGGTGCGGTGAACGCCGTTTCGGCGGCGGTCGGCGAGGCCAGCGTCCCGGCCGAAGCGGCCCACTGGTAACTGACCGCGTCGCCGTCGGCATCGACGATGTCGGCCGACACCGTCACCGCGCCCCCCGGAGCCACCGCGCACGGTGCACAGCGGGCCTTCACCTGCGGGGCGTGGTTGGCTGTCGCCGGCGAGACGGCCGGTCGCGGCGCCGACGAGCATCCGGCAACCAGGGCACATCCGACGACGATGGGTGCGTACCGCATGTGTCAGTCCTCGCTGGCTGGCTTGCGCTTCTGGAATGCCCACGCGATGAGGATGCTGAGCCCGTAGAGGACGATCATCGGCGCGGCCATCAGGACCTGCGTGATGATGTCGGGGCTCGGCGTCAGCACGGCGGCGATGATGAAGATGATCAGGATCGCGTACTTGATGTTGCGGATCAGGAACCGCGGCGTGACCAGGCCGATCCGTGCCAGGAAGAAGACCAGCGTCGGCAACTGGAAGACGGTGCCCATGGCCAGCAGCATCCGCACGTACAGCGAGAACACGGCGTCGATCTTGGGCATGAACGCCATGTAGTCGGTGGTGAAACTGGCGAAGAAGCCCCAGGCCCACGGGAAGACGAGGTAGTGCGAGAAGGCGGCCCCGGCCACGAAGAACAGCGTGGCGAAGAACACGAAGGGGATGGCGAACTTCTTCTCGTGCGAGTACAGCCCCGGCGCGACGAACATCCACAACTGGAAGAGCACGACCGGCAGGGCCAGGAAGAGGCCCACCAGGAACGCGATCTTCATGTAGAGCAGGAAGGCCTCGGCGGGCTCGGTATAGACGAGCTTGCCGCCGTCCGGCAGCACCGCCTGGAGCGGGCGCATCACGAACGCGAAGATGCGTTCGATGAAGAAGAAGGCGACGAGGAACCCGACGAGGACCGAGACGACCGAGACGACCAGCCGGCGCCGGAGCTCGTCGAGGTGGTCGAGGAACGACATCCGGGCCGTCTGGCCCTCGTCTACCTCGTCGGCGTAGGGGTCGTCCTCGTCTGACGACCCGGTCGTGGTCGGCGGCAGCGACATTCCCGAGCGCTAGAGGGTCGCCGAGGGATCGCGCGGCTGGGTGTTGGGGTCGGTGGCGGTCGCCGTCGGAGCGGCGGCCCCCGTCGTGGACCGGGCCTTCAGCGTGTCGCGCTGTTCTTCGAGCCGCACCTCTTCTTCGAGGCTATTGCGGAGCTCGTTGGACGCGCGCTTGAACTCGTTGATGCTCTTGCCGAGCGACTTGCCGAGTTCCGGCAACTTGCGCGGGCCGAAGATGATCAAGGCGATCACGAAGATGATCACCAACTCCGGCATGCCAATCGAACCGAACATGTGACAGCTCCCTTTCCTACCCGGGCCTACGGGGGGACGAACTGTGATTATAGAACGCCCTGAAAAAAGGGGACAGGCCCGAATAGGCCTGTGGTACGATTCCCGGACTATGTCCAGACCCCGGTCGCTCACTGCGGCGGTCTTCGTCGTCGTGGTCTCGGCGTTCGTCGGCGGCTATTTCGGGCGCAGCGCGCTCGCCACGCAAGACCGCGCCCTCGACCGCTACCGCGTGTTCACCGATGCGCTGGCGGCCATCGAGCAGAAATACGTCGAGCCCGTCGAGTCGGATCGCGTCGTCTACAGCGCGATCAGCGGGATGCTCCAGACGCTCGACCCCCACTCGAACTTCCTCGACCCGCGCACGTACGCCCAGTTGCGCGAGCGGCAGGAAGGCCGCTATTACGGGCTCGGCATCACCATCCAGGTCGTGGACGGCGACATCACCGTGGTGTCGCTCTTCGAGGGGTCGCCCGCCTACCGCAAGGGCATCCGCCGCGGCGACGTGATCGCGAGGATCAAGGGGCAGGACACGAAGGGGTGGACGAGCGACAAGGCGGTCAGCCTGCTGCGCGGCCAGAAGGGCACGATGGTCGAGATCTCGCTGCGCCGGCAGGGGTACGACCAGTTGATCGACCTGTCGGTCGAGCGCGACGAAATCAGCATTCCGACCATCCAGGGCGTGGTCATGCTCGACGCGAAGACGGGCTACATCAGGCTCCGCGACTTCTCTGAAACCACCGATCGCGACCTCGGGCGCGCCATCGAGACGCTGAAGGGCAAGGGGATGACGCAGTTGCTGCTCGACCTGCGCGACAACCCCGGCGGCCCGCTCGACCAGGCCATCCGCGTGTCGAACCGCTTCCTGCCGCGCGGCGACATGATCGTCTACACGCGCGGGCGCGTGGCGAAGTCCGACGAAGACTACCGGGCCACCGAGGAACCCACTGTCCCCGACATGCCGGTCGTGGTGCTCGTGAACCGCAACAGCGCGAGCGCGGCCGAGATTGTCGTCGGGCGCGCTGCAGGACCACGACCGCGCCCTCGTCGTCGGCGAGACGACGTTCGGCAAGGCGCTCGTGCAGTCGGTCTATCGCATCAGCCAGGGCGCCGGGCTCGCGCTCACCACCGCGCGCTACTACACGCCGTCGGGACGCCTGATCCAGCGGCCCTGGGACGGCACGTTCGACGAGTACCTGTCGTACTCGCTCAAGGATCAGGACCAGCCGCGACCGCACGACGCCAGCCTCGAGAAGCGCACCGACAGCGGCCGGCGGGTCTACTCGGGCGGCGGCATCGAGCCCGACAAGTTCCTGCCGGGACCCGTCGAGGGGTTCAACCCGTCGCGGTTCGGGCGGTCGCTGTACGCGCGCCAGGTGTTCGCGACGTTCGCCCAGCAGTTCTCGGCCGAGGGCGACACCCGCATCGGGGCCGTCGGGAAAGACCGGAAGTACGTCGCACGCAACTTCGAGGTCAGCGACGCGATGATCGCCGACTTCAAGAGTTTCCTGGTGGCGGAGAAGGTGAAGGTCGATGAGGCGGCGTTCGCGAAGGACGTCGAGTTCATCCGGGCCATGATCCGCTACGATATCGACCTCGCGCTGTTCGGCGTCGAGGACGCCCGCAGGCACGTGCTCGCGGGCGACCCGCAGGCACAGTTCGCGCTCTCGCAGTTTGGCGAGGCGACGCGGCTCGGCGAGGCCGCTCGAAAGGGACGCGCCCTGGCAAGCCGCGCTGGCGGCCGCTGAGTCCGCGTCTGACCCTGTTTCGGACCCTTCACTCCTTCCGCTCGTGCTCCGGTGGTCGTGGTCGTTCCCTCGGCCGCTTCCCCCGTGAGCCGGGCCATGTCATGTCAGCAGGATGCGACTCAGCCGTCTCGAGATTTCAGGATTCAAGAGCTTTCCCGACCGGGCGGACCTAGCCTTCGATAGCGGCGTCACCGCGATCGTCGGTCCCAACGGCTGCGGCAAGAGCAACGTCGTCGACGCGATCACGTGGGTGCTCGGCGAGCAGAGCGCCAAGAGCCTGCGTGGTGAGCGGATGGAGGACGTCATCTTCAGCGGCAGCGACGCGCGCAAGCCGACCGCCGCCGCCGAGGTGCGCCTGCGCCTGGCAGGCGTGGCGACCGTGGCCGCACGACGCGCGGCCGAACAGCGCGACCCCGCCCTCATGACGCCCCCCGCGGCCGTTGACGGTGTCGAGGTGCTGGTCGACGAGCCGGTGCAGGGCGAGCTGCCCGCAACCGACCTGCGCGACGTCGAGATCGCCCGGCGGCTGTACCGGTCGGGCGAAAGCGAGTACCTGATCGACGGCGACGTCTGTCGCCTGCGCGACGTGCAGGACCTCCTGATGGACGCCGGGATCGGCGTGAAGGGCTACGCGGTCATCGAGCAGGGCAAGATCGGCCAGATCCTGAGTGCCAAGCCGACCGATCGGCGGCAGCTGATCGAGGAAGCGGCCGGGGTGACGAAGTACAAGTCACGCCGCCGCGCCGCCGAGCTGAAGCTCGACGCGGCCCAACAGAACCTCATCCGCGTGGACGACATCGTCTACGAGCTCGAGAAGCAGCGGAACTCGCTCAAGCGGCAATCGGCAAAGGCGCGGAAGTATCGTCGCCTCCGCGAGGAGCTGCGTCGCTGGGAGAAGGTCCTGTTCGCGCGGCGCTATCACGCGCTCGAGCAGGCCATCGAAGCGGCCCGGGCACGGCTCGACGATGCGCGTGCGCGCGAGCAGGAGGCCGCAACGGCGGTGGCCGCCCTGCAGGCCACGCTCGACGCGACGCGCGGCAGCCTGCTCTCGGCCGAGGCGCAGGCCACGGCCGCGCGCGAGGCCGCGCACCAGCAGCAGCTCGAGACCGAGCGTCGGCAGCAGCAGCTGCAGTTCGACCGGCAACAGGTCGAGGCGCTCGGCGATGCGCTCGGCCGGCTGGGCGAGGAGGTCGTCGCCCTCGAAGCGCGTCGCGAGCCCGGACGCATCGAGCTCGACGCCCGGCGGAGCGCCGCCGTCGCAGCCGAAGACGAGCGCGGCAGCGCGGCGACCGCCCTCGACGACGCGGTGCAGTCCCTCACGCGCGTCCAGCAGCGGGTGAGCGCACTCGAGCAGGAACTCGACGACGCGCGTCGGCAGGCGTTTTCGAACACGACCTCGATCAGCACGCTGCGCAACGTCATCGACCGCGCGCGCGAGGCGCACGAGCGGCTCGCGGGTGAGATCTCACGCCTCGACGCCGAGGCGGCCGACAACCGTGTCGAGACCGAACGTGTGGCGTCGGAACGCGAGGTGGCCACCGAGGCCCTGCGCGCGGCGCAGGGCGCCATCGAGGCCGCCCGCGCGGCCCGCACGGCACGCGAAGCGGATCTCGCGACCGCGCGCATCGAGCGCGAGTGGCGCGCCAACGAGCAACGCACGCGCGAGCGCGAGCTGGCCGGCCTCACGGCGCGGCTCACCTCGCTCGAGGAGCTCGAGGCCGCCCGCGAGGGCTATACCGATGCGGCGAAGGCCATCCTGGCCGACGCCTCGCTCGGGATTCACCACCAGGGTGCGGTCGTGGACGCGATGGAGGCGGATCCGGCCGCGGAACGCCTCGCCGAAGCGTGCCTGGGCGACCTGCTCGAGTCGGTCCTCGTCTCGTCGCACGACGAGGCCCGGCGCGGCCTCGAGGTCCTGCGCGAACGGCAGCTCGGCCGGTGCGGTTTCGTGGTGATCGGGGCCCTGGCGCCGACGCACGGCGGGCCCACGCCCGACGGGTGCCAGTCGCTCTGGAGCCTGCTGCGTGTCGGCGGGCCCCACGGATCGGCCATTCGGGATGCCATCGGCGACGCCTGGGTCGCCGAGACGTTCGACCAGGCGGCCCGCGCCGCGGCGACCACGCGCGCGCCCATCGTGACGCGCGACGGCGACGTGTTCAGGGGAGGGCGCCAGATCACGGGCGGCACGCGCACCGCCTCGCGCGGCATCCTCGCCACCAAGCGCGAGATCAAGGAACTCCGCGAGCGCCGGACCACCGAGCACGCGGCCCTCGAAGTGCTGGCGGCGGCGACGACGTCGTTCGCGGCGACGGTGGCCACCTGCGAGGCCGACATCCTCGCGCTCTCGGCGCAGTTGCACCAGCACGAGAAGCAGGCCATCGGCCACGAGGTCGGCGTGCAGCGCGCCGCCGACGAGATCTCGCGCATCCAGCGCAAGATCGAGCAGGTCCAGAACGAGAAGCGCCGTGCCGAAGAGGAACGGCGCGCGCAGGAACAGCGCCAGGACGACGCCCGCGAGTCGATCGCCCACCACGAGGAGTTGCAGCGCGAGTTCGACGCGAAGCTCGGCGAGGTGCAGCAGCAGTTGCTGGCGGCGCGCGACGAGATGACCGAGGTCGGCACGCGGGTCTCCGAGGCCAAGGCGGCCCACGCGACGCTCGTCGAGCGCGCGCTCGCGTTTGCCAACGAGGTCAGGCGGCTCGAAGACAGCGGGCGCGAGCTCGAGGCGCGTCTCGTCGATCGCACCCGCGAACGCGAGCGGAGTGCCGAGCGCCGCGCGGCGCTCGAGGCATCGATCGTCACGGGCGAGGCCGCGCTGAAGGACGGGCAGGCGCGCCTCGAGGCCCTGCGGGCCGATGTCGAGCGCGTGGACGCCGACGTCGCGTCGCTCAACGCGACGTTCGCGTCGAGCGAAGGCGCCGTGCGGCTCGCGCGCGGCCGCCTCGACGAGGTGCGCGCCGAGGCCGGTCAGCTCGACGTGGCTCGGGCCACGGCCGAGGCCGACCTGGCGCATCTTGCCGCCGCCTGCACCGAGACGCTGCAGTTGTCGCTCGACGAGGTGACCGCTGAAGTCGCGCAGATGGAAGCCGACGGGACCGCCGTCCCCGATGCGGCGGCGTTCTACGCTGACGACGAAGGCGAGGAGCCGGGCGAGGAGGGCGCGGAGCCTGGTGTCACCGACGAGGCCCTGGCCGGCGAGGTCGAAGGCGCCGCGGTCTCGCGCGTCGGCATCGAGGCCGCTGCAGAGGCCAGCGCGCAGCACGCGATGTCGGCCGAGGAAGCGATCGCCGAGTTGCGGGCGAAGATCGACCGGCTCGGCGCGGTGAACATGATGGCCATCGAGCAGTACGACGAGCTCGAGCAGCGCCACTCGTTCCTGTCGGCCCAGCGCAAGGACCTGGTCGAGGCCATCGCGCAGACGGGCGAGGCCATCAAGCGCATCGACAAGACCACGCGCGCGCGCTTCCAGGAGGCGTTCGTCGCCATCAACACCTACTTCGGCGAGATGTTCCAGATCCTGTTCGGCGGTGGTCGCGCCGGGCTCGTGATGCTCGACGAGAGCGACATGCTCGAGAGCGGCATCGACATCATCGCGCAGCCGCCGGGCAAGCGCCTGCAGAACGTCCAGTTGCTGTCGGGCGGCGAGAAGGCGCTGACCGCGATGTCGTTGATGTTCTCGATCTTCAAGTACCGCCCGAGCCCGTTCTGCCTGCTCGACGAGATCGATGCGCCGCTCGACGACGCCAACATCGGCCGGTTCGTCGAGATGCTCCGGGGGATGCAGGATCGCACGCAGTTCATCCTCATCACGCATCACCGGAAGACCATGGAGATCGCCGATCGGCTCTACGGCGTCACCATGGAGGAGCCGGGCGTGTCGAAGCTGATCTCGCTGCAGCTGTAGGTGCCGTGAACGAAGACAAGGCCAGCCGCTACCATCGCCTCAAGCGCACGGCGCGCGTGGCGCACGTGCTGGCGATGGCGGTGCTCGTCGGGGCGCTGCTCGTGTCGGGGGGCTCGGCGTGGTGGCGCGACACCTGCGTGGCCCTTGTCGGCGGCGCCGCGGGCGTGGTCCCCGTCGTGCGGACGCTCGCGGTGGCGTTGCTCTACACGATGGGCCTGGCGTTGACGCTCGAGGCCATCGGGCTGCCGATCGCCTGGTACGGAGGGCACGTCATCGAGCGCCGCTACGGCATGACGACCATGTCGCTGCGGGCGTGGGTGATCGATCACGCCAAGGGGGCGGCGATCGCGGTGCTCGTCGGGCTGGCCGCCAGCGCGGTGGTCTACGCGTCGATGGCGTGGTCGGTGCGCCTGTGGTGGTTGCCGGCGGCCCTCGTGTTCGCGAGCGCGTCGCTGGCGCTCACGTGGCTGGCGCCCGTCCTCGTCTTCCCGCTCTTCTTCAGGTTCACCCCGCTGTCGAGGGCCGATCTCGCGGCGCGCCTGTCGTCGCTGGCCGAGCGGGCGGGAGCGAGCATTCTCGGCGTGTACGAGTGGAGCCTCGGCGACCGGACGCGGGCGGCCAACGCCGCCCTCGTGGGAATGGGCCGGACGCGCCGCATCCTGCTGTCAGACACCCTCCTGGCACAGTATTCCGACGACGAGATCGAGGTCATCCTCGCGCACGAACTCGCCCACCACGTGCACGGCGACCTGTGGCGCGTCCTCATCGTCGACGCGGTGTTGTCGGCTGCAGCCCTGCTCGCGGGTCACGCGGCGCTCACCGCGGCGGTCGGCCACGCGGGCATCCTCGGGATCGACGACGTCGCGGGGCTGCCCGTGCTGCTGCTGGCGGCCGGCACCTGGAGCCTGCTGACACTGCCGCTGGTCAACGCGATCTCGCGTGCACACGAACGTCGCGCCGACCGGTTCGCGCTCGATCTCACGAAGAACCCCGACGCGTTCGTCTCGGCGATGCGTCGCCTCGGGGCGCAGAACCTCGCCGACGAGCATCCCTCGCCGCTCGTCGAGACGCTGTTCCACAGCCACCCGCCCCTCCCGGATCGCATCGCCCTCGCGAGGGCCTGGATCGCGGGGCAGTAGGGCCGGCGCGTGCCGGGCCGCACTGGGGTGCGGCCCCTACGCCTGACCACATGTGCGCGCTACATGTGACACACACGGGCGCCGACGCGCGGCGCGGCGACAGTGCCCGCGGGTTGGACAGGCCAATCGCGCCTGTGTCCGTGTCTGCGCTGCGACGTCAGAACCTGAGGCGAATCCCGAGCGACGGCAGCAGGGGCACTCCACCGCCGCGCTCGTAGGTGAGGAGGGGGCGGTCGCCGGCGGGATTGTACTCGAGCACCGGGTCGAGACTGCCCGCGTTCTCCCTGTTGAGCAGGTTGATCACTTCCACGTAGAGCTGCATGCGGTCGCCCCACCACCGGGGCTTGAAGGTGGCGCGGAAGTCGACCCTCGCGAACAGAGGCAGGCGCGCCGTGTTCAGGTCGGCGACCGTGCCCGAGTCGGTCGACCAGACGTACAGGCCGTTTGGGTCCACCTTCGGCACGTACGCCGTGGTGGCGCCGCTCTGGTCGGTGACAGCGTCGGCGGCAACGCGGAGCCCGACGACGGGCGAGTCGGGGAATCCCGTGGCCACGCGCATCGTCGCGCCCAGCTCGAGCCAGCGCCACATCCGGTACGTGCCGACCAGGCTCAGCGCGTGACGCCGGTCGTAGTCGAACGGGTACGTCCTGCCGTAGGCGGTCTGGTCGGATCGCCCCCACGTGTAGGACCCCCATCCCGCGAACCGCTCCGCGCCCGATCGGGGCTTCCGGGCCACGTAGAGGTCGAACCCGTAGGCGCGGCCGGTCGCGTCGTTCACCGGGTTGCTGGTGATCTGCGGGGCGGTGGGCACGCTCGACGCGATGTCGGCCGGAAAGGCATAGAGGGCGACCCGCGCGGCGGTCTCTGCCGGCGTCTCGAGCCGGCCGACGATGAGCCGGTCGAACGACTTGTAGTAGGCCTCGACGCGCGCCGTCAGGCCGGGCGTCAGGTCCTTTTCGATCGAGCCCAGCACGTGCAGGGCCCGTTCGCTGCGCAGGTCGAGCGCGTCGGCGGCCGAGAGATCGACGAAGTAGTCAGACTGCAGCAGCTTCTCGTAGCCGGGGCTCTGCGTGTAGCGGCCGACGGCGGCGCGCGCGCGGAAGCCCCGGCCGGCATCGACGTTGACCGCCAGGCGAGGCGAGGCGACGGTTTCGTTGGCCAGGCCGCTCCAGTCGACGCGCAGGCCCGGCTCGATGAGCACGCGCGGCGTCACCTGGTAGCGGTCGAGCAGCCAGGCCGCGGCCCGAACGGTGTCTCGACGCGAGTCGAGCTGCGAGGGCAGGCCCACGCCACCCCGGATGCTCGAGCCGTTCGCTTCGTTCGTGTTCCGGTCGCCGTCGATGCGCCAGCCCCACTGGGTGTCGAGGGCGTGGACGTCCACGCCCGCCTCGAGGAAGTGGGCAGGCGAGGCCTTCAGCCCGAACTCCTGCCTCACCGACACGTCGCGGATCGTGAGGTCGCGCGTGAAGACCACGTTGGCGCGGCCAAACGCCTCGTCGCCGGGCGCGTTGGAGCGCTCCGCCTCGTCGCGGACGTTGCCGTCGACGTCGAGGGCATCACCGTAGCGGTACCACGACGCGATCGTGCGCGACGAGGCGCGCGTTCCGATCGTCGAGAAGAACGACGCCGACACGAGGTCATTGCTCGAGCCGTTCTTGAAGCCGAGTTCGCTGCTCGTCGCGCTGTCGTCGAAGGTGGCGTCGGCCTGCTCGCGGCTGCGCAGGGCCACGAGCGTGACCCGCTGCCCGGGGCGCGGTTCCCAGACGCCCTTGGCCTGCAGGTCGGCGAACGACGGCAGGTCTTCGCCGGTGATGCGATCGGCGATCAGGTCGTAGTACGTGCGCCGTGCCGTGGCCAGCCACGACCCCGTGAGGCTGCCGGGCAGCTTGCCTTCGAGGACCACGTTGGTGTCGGTCAGCGAGATCGACGCCGAGCCGGCGAACGACTCCGCGCTGGTTCCGGGGCGGTTCTCGACGAGGAGGATCGACGACAGCCGGTCGCCGTACTTCGCGCTGAATCCGCCGGCGGTCAGCTCGAAGTTCTCGACCGTCTCGGGGTTGAACGCGCTCGTGAGGCCGAAGAGGCGGTAGGGATTGTGTACCTCGACGCCATCCATCAGGGTCAGGTTCTGGTCGGGCCCGCCGCCGCGCACCGCCAGACGGCTGCCGAAGTCGTCGGTGGCGGCCACGCCGGGCAGCGTCTGCAGGACGCGGAACACGTTCTCGCCCGCGCCCGCGACGCTGCGCACCTCGAGCGGCGTCACATCCACCGTCGCCGGGGGCTCGGCCACGGGATTGGCGCCGGCCTTCACGTCGATCTCTTCGCGGAACTGCGCCTCGTCGAGCAGGAGGAACTCGAAGGCGGTGCTGCCCTCGCCGACGGTGACGCTGATGCGTTCGGGCAGGTAGCCAGGTCGCGCGCACCTCGACGGTGACCGAGCCTCGCGGCGTGGCGAGCGAGAAGCGGCCGTCGGCGTCTGTGACCGTCTCGCCGCCGCCCGCGCGCACGCTGGCGCCCTTGACCGGGTGCATCGAGAAGGCGTCGAGGACGCGGCCCGTCAGGGCGGGCACGGGCTGGGCGGGCACGGTCTGGGCCGCCGCTGGCGCTCCCCAGGCGAGCACCGCGACGACGAAGAGGACTGCGCGACGGAATAGCGAAAAGAGGATGTGGAGAATCAAGCAGCTACCTGGTCGTTTGACGCACCCGCCTTGACCCGGGATCCCGACCTGGCGGTTCAAGGAGGCCACGCCTGCTCGTCGTGAGGGTGATAGTCGGACGCGGCGGCGTTTCGTCGACGTGAACGGCCCCACACACACGACGGGCCGGATGACATCTCGCGATGTCACCCGGCCCGGATGCGTGCACACGACTGTGCGTCAGCCGATCGGCCGATCGGTCGGTGTCACCGGGCCGCGCGGGGGCGCGGCCCCTACACCGCCGGCGCGGCCGGGCAGGTGGTCGCGCGCCTCAGCGGCGCGGGCCGCGATCGCCGCCGCGTCCGCGGTCGCGATCACCGCCGCGCGGACGGTCGCCGCCGGGGCCGCGGCTGCCGCCGCGCTCCGGACGTCCCGTCGTGCCGGCCAGGTACTCGGAGATGTCGCCGCCCTGCTCCTCGAGCAGGATGATCTTGCGGCTCACCCGCACCTTGCCCGAGCCATCGATCGAGATGACCTTCACCATGATCGAGTCGCCTTCCTTGAGCTCGTCGCGAACGTCCTGCACGCGGTGCAGGGCGATCTCGGAGACATGGAGGAGCGCATCGACATTGGGCATGATCTCGATGAACGCACCGAAATCGGTGATGCGCGCCACCTTGCCCATGTAGGCCTTCATGAGCTCCGGCGTGGCCGTCAGCTCCTGGATCATCGCGATCGCCCGGTTGGCCGACGCCTCGTCGACCGACGCCACGTTCACGCGCCCATCGTCTTCGACGTCGATCTTCACGCCGCACTTGTCGATGATGCTGCGGATCATCTTGCCACCCGGCCCGATGACGTCGCGGATCTTGTCGACCGGGATCTTGATGGTGATGATGCGCGGCGCGTGCTGCGACACCGTCGCGCGCGACGCGGCCAGGGCCTCGTTCATCTTGCCGAGGATGAACAGGCGGCCGTCGCGGGCCTGCGCCAGCGCCGCACGCATGATCTCCGACGTGATGCCGCCGACCTTGATGTCCATCTGCAGCGCCGTGATGCCTTCGCTGGTCCCCGTGACCTTGAAGTCCATGTCGCCGTAGTGGTCTTCGGCGCCCGCGATGTCGCTGAGCACCGCGTAACGTCCCGTCTTCTCGTCGAGGATGAGGCCCATGGCCACCCCGGCCACCGGCGCCTTGAGGGGCACGCCCGCATCCATCATCGCGAGTGACCCGCCGCAGACCGACGCCATCGACGAGGAGCCGTTCGACTCGAGGATGTCGGAGACCACGCGGACCGTGTAGGGGAACACGTCTTCGCCCGGCACGACCGGCGACGAGTGCGCGCTCTGCCAGCGCGCCGTGACCGATCTCGCGACGGCCGGGCCCGCGCAGGAACGCCACCTCGCCAACCGAGAACGGCGGGAAGTTGTAGTGCAGCATGAAGCGCTTGTAGTACTCGCCGTCGACGTGCTCGATCTTCTGCTGGTCGTCGGCCGTGCCGAGCGTCGCCGTGACGAGCGCCTGCGTCTCGCCGCGCGTGAAGACCGCCGAGCCGTGGGTCCGCGGCAGCACGCTCGTCTCGATCCAGATGGGCCGGATCTCGTCGAACTTGCGGCCGTCGAGCCGCTGTCCGCGTTCGAGGATCTCCTCGCGGAGCACCTTCTCCTTGAGTTCCTTGAAGATGGCCTTGGCTTCGAGCTTGCGCTGGATCTCGCCATCGGGCAGCGACGCGATCAGGTCGTCGAGGACCTGGTCGACCCGGTCGTAGCTCTCGAGCTTCTCGCGGATGCGCATCGCCTCGGCCAGCGAGACGTACACCTTCTCTTCGACCTCGCGGTAGAAGTCGTGGCCGATCTCCTTGGCCGCGAACGTCATCTTGGTCTTGCCGATCTCGGCCTTCATCGCGTCGATGAGCTCGATGATCTGGCGAATGGCGTTGTGCCCCGCGTCGAGCGCCCCGATCATCTCGTCTTCGGTGACGATCTTCGCGCCCGCCTCGACCATCATGATGGCGTCGGCGCTGCCGGCGACGATGAGGTCGAGCCGGCTCGTCTTCCGCTGCTCGTGCGTCGGGTTGATGATGTACTGGCCGTCGATCAGGCCCACCCTGACGCTGCCGAGCGTCTTCTGGAAGGGAATGCTCGACAAGGCCAGCGCCGCCGAGGCGCCGGTCACCGCCAGCACGTCGGTGTCGTTGTCGCTGTCGGCCGACAGCACGAGCGCGATGATCTGCGTCTCGCGACGCCATCCCGACGGGAAGAGCGGGCGCAGCGGGCGGTCGATCAGGCGGCTGGTGAGCACTTCCTTCTCGGCCGGCTTGCCCTCGCGCTTGAAGAAGCCGCCGGGGATGCGTCCCGACGCGTAGGTGTATTCGCGGTAGTCAACGGTCAGCGGCAGGAAGTCGATTCCCTCGCGGGGATTGGCTGCGGCGCAGGCCGTGACGAGCACCACCGAGTCGCCGTAGCGGACGATCACGGAGCCGTCGGCCTGTTTCGCCAGCTTGCCTGTCTCGATGGACAAGGTCTGCTGACCTAATTGGATCTCACGCTTGAGCATACGAACGCCTCTTCGAGGGGGAGCGCAAATTACAGTGCGCGGGTGAACGCGGTGGGGCCGGGAGCCGGGCGGCTGCACGCGCAGCCACCCGGTCGGCAGAACTACTTGCGGATGCCCAGGCGACGGATCAGATCGGCGTATCGCGCGGTGTCCTTCGACTTGACGTAGTCGAGCAGGCGGCGACGCTGGCCGACCAGCTTGAGCAGGCCACGACGCGAGTGGTGGTCCTTGGTGTGTATCTTGAAGTGCTCGGTGAGGTAGCTGATGCGTTCACTGAGCAATGCCACCTGCACCTCGGGCGATCCGGTGTCGCTCTGGTGGGTGCGGTAGGTGTCGATCACTGTCGTCTTGCGATCTTTCGAGAATGCCACGCAACTTCCTCCGCGTACGCCCCAGGAACGGCACCCGCCACTGCGGTACCGCACCAGGTCGTCGTCTGTGTGGCCTGTCGCGGCCACGGGAACAGGGAATGTTATGCCAGAACGACGCCCGGATGCAAAGGCCACGGCGCGTGCCCAGAGGCGATTTCGGCGATCGCCAGCAGGTCGCCCGCACCCGTCACCAGGCGCACGACGCGGCCGCCGGCGGCAGGTTCAGGCGGAATCTGCGACGGATCGTCGACATCGCCGAGGCGGATCAGGTTGCCGTGGCGCGCGCGCGTCGCCCCGGCCTCGGTCAGCACCACCGACGGGTGCTCGGCCAGCATCCGCGCGAGCGGCACCAGGTGGCCGCGCGCCGCGTCGGGGTCACGTTCGGCCGCGTCCAGGGTGATCGCCAGCGTCTCGTCGAGCTGTCCGCTCGCCGTCCGCCGCAGGGCGGCAAGGTAGGCGCCGCAGCCCAGCGCCTGCCCCAGGTCGTGCGCCAGCGCCCGCACGTAGAACCCCGCACTGCACGTGACATCGAGCACCACCGAAGGGGTCACGTCTTTCATTCCAGCATTTTTCAAGACCTGGCCCCCAGGCAGCCACGAAACCAGGCTCAGCGCGTCGACCGTCACCATGGCCGACTCGAGCACGACGACCGTGCCCTTCCGAGCGAGGTCGTACGCGCGATCGCCGTCGACCTTCTTCGCCGAATACGCCGGCGGCACCTGGGCGAACGTCCCCCGAAACGCCGCGAGCGCATCCTCGACAGCCGCCCGCGATGGAGGTGCCAGGTCATCCGGGGCACGCCAGGTGACCGTGCCCAGGGCGTCATAGGTGTCGGTCGTGGCGCCGAAGACGATCGTCGCACGGTAGCGCTTGGCGGCCGTGCTGTGGAACCGCGCGAGCCGGGTCGCCACCCCGATCACGAGGGGCAGGACACCGCTGGCCATCGGATCGAGCGTCCCGGTGTGGCCGATGCGTTTCTCGCGCAGGGCGCGCCGCATCCGCGCCACCACGTCGTGCGAGGTCGGCCCAACGGGCTTGTCGATGACGAGCAGTCCGTCCATGTGCGCGCGATTGTACGCGGTGCACGTGCGGTAGAGTGTCAGGGCCGCACCGGGGTGAATCGCCAACGGGCCCGGGCCGCACTGGGGTGCGGCCCCTACGGGTTCGCGCGCTCGCTCCCTTCGACTCGCGTGTGGGGTGCGCTCGCTCAGGGCGGTTGGATGTTTCTCGGGGCCAAGGAGGCGTCGATGCGTGGACGATGGGTGAGGACGGTCGTTGTGTGCGCGGTGACACTGGCGGGGCAGGCGGCGTGGGCGGCGCCTGACGATGCCGCCGACGTCCTGGCAACCGTGAACAAGGTGTTCGCCGCCATGGCCGCCCACGACCCGGCGCAGGTCAAGGCCGTCGTCGCCGAGGACGCCTTCTTCCTGAATGTCAGGCCGGGGCCAGACGGCATCCCCGTGACGCGACGCGTGACGGGCGCCGAGTTCGCCGCCGCCGTGGGGCGTCCCGACGAGCCCTGGATCGAGCGCCTGATCGATCCCGAAGTGCGGGTGCACAATGGCCTGGCCATCGTGTGGGGCGCCTACGACTTCCATCGCGCCGGCGTCCTGAGCCACTGCGGCAAGGAGGTGTTCACCCTCGTCAAGCGCGCCGAAGGCTGGCAGGTTGTGCATGTCGCCGACACGATCGAGCGCCCGTGCACCATGACTCTTCCGAAGTAGTCTGCGATCCCGAGGTGAACCGATGATTCGCTGCGCAACCACGCTCGTGATGTCGTTCTTGGTCTTCGCTGTCGCCGCGCAGGCGCAGACACCGCGCACCTACCAGGGCGCCAGGACGCCCGCAGATCCGTCGCAGCCGCCGTTCAGCCAGAGCGTGCTGGTCGGCAACACCCTCTACCTGTCGGGGATGCTGGGCCTGGGGCCCGACCGCAAGGTGCCCGAGGATCCGGAGGTCGAGGCGCGCGCGGTGCTCGACGCGGTGAAAGCCGCCGTCGTGCAGGCGGGGCTCACCATGGACGACCTCGCGACGATGACGATCTACTGCAGCGACGTGAAGCACTACGACGTCTTCAACAAGGTCTACCGCACGTACTTCACCAAGGAGTTCCCGGCACGCGCGTTCATCGGGTCGGGCACGCTGCTCTTCGGGGCGCGGTTCGAAGTCCAGGGCATCGCGATCAAGCGGTGATGTTGTGGACGTGGCTGGCCACTTCGCGGAGTCGGGCACGGGCCGCACGGGGTGCGGCCCCGACGACGGGGTGACGCATCGGATGTTGATCGGGTGAGCCGCTCGCGGCTGCTGGCGTTGTGCGCGCTCGCCATGGTGGGGTTCGCTGCGAACTCCCTCCTGGCCAGGGGAGCGATCGGCACCGCGCTCATCGACCCGGCGACGTACAGCGTGGTGCGCCTGGCGTCGGGCGCGGCGATGCTGGCGGTGCTCGCGCGCGCCGCGTCGCTGCCGGTGCTCGGTGGCTCGTGGATGGGTTCCGCGGCCCTCGCCACGTACGCCGTGGCGTTCTCGTACGCCTACGTGCGCATCGGCGCCGCCCTCGGCGCCCTCATCATCTTCCCGGTCGTCCACCTGGCGCTGCTCGTCAACGGCGCGCGACACGGCGAGCGTCACCGCCCCGCGGAGTGGTTCGGTGCGGCGCTCGCCCTGGTCGGCCTGTTCGTCCTGACGGCACCGCGCGCGCAGTCGCGCGACGCCGTCGGCATCGCGCTGATGGTGCTGGCGGGCCTCGCCTGGGCGGTCTACACGTGGCGGGGCAGGGGCCTGGCGTCGGCCCTGTCGGCCACGAGCGGCAACTTCGCGCGCAGCGTAGTCCTCGTCTCGCCGCTGGTGCTGGTCGCTGCCGGCCACACGTCGGGCCCCTGGGGGCTCCTGCTCGCGGCCTGCTCGGGCGCAGTGACGTCGGCACTGGCTTACGCCATCTGGTACCAGGTCGTCCCGCACCTGTCGTCGATGCAGGCCGGCCTGGTCCAACTTGCGGTGCCCGCCATCGCGGCGCTGGGCGCCGTCGTCGTCCTCGGTGAGCCCCTGACCGTGCACGTCGCGCTGTCGGCGGCGATCATCTTCGCGGGGCTGGGCCTGGCGATCGTGCGGCGATGAGGCATGCGGCGCACCGCAGGACCCGGCCAGCGCTCCCTGACGCCGCCCGGGGCGGCAGTCGCGAGTGCGAGCGCCGGCACGAGTTCCCCGGCCGCGTCGTGCCGATGAACGGCGATGGTGTGCCCGCACACGCGTGCGGACGGGATCGCAGGAACTGCACAACCCAGGCGGCCGAACGGTTCCCGGGCCTGGCCCAGCGTCAGAGGTCGGCAGGGTAGGATCGACGTTTCACGGAGCACAGCGATGTCACAATCCGTCCGGTTGTTGACCCAGCAGGATGTCTGCCGCGCGCTCGTCGGCGTGGACCTCGTGGGCCTCATGGAAGCCGCGCTCGGGGCCCTCTCGGCCGGCGAGGTCGTCCAGCCGCTCAGGACCTCGCTGCTCGTCGGGCCCGAGCGCGCCGTGTTCGGCCTGATGCCCGCGCACATCGCCTCGCACGCCGCGCTGGGCGCCAAGCTGGTGACCGTCTTCAACAGCAACCCTGCGCGGGGCCTGCCGAGCCACTTCGCCACGATCCTGCTGTTCGACGACCAGACGGGCATGCTCAGGGCGGTGATGGACGGGTCGCACATCACCGAGGTGCGCACCGCGGCCGTGTCGGCGCTGGCGGTGCGTCACCTGGCGGCGGCACCCGTGCGCCGGATGGCGCTGTTCGGCTCCGGAGCCCAGGCCCGAAGTCACCTGCGGGCCATCGCTGCCGAGTCGCCCTCGCTGCACGAGGTCAGGGTGTGGAGCCCGCAAGCCGACCGGTCGGCCTTCGTGCGGGAACTGTCGCCAGAGCTGCGCGTGACGCTCGTCGAGTCGGAGTCTGCCGAGGCCGCGGCCTGCGGCGCCGACCTCCACGTCCTGGTGACCTCGTCGCCCCAGCCGGTGCTCGACCGGCGCTGGGTGAGCGACGGCGCCCTGGTGGTGTCGGTAGGCGCCTGCCGGCACGACCACCGCGAGATGGATCCCGACCTCGTCTCGGCCTCGCGCCTCGTCGTCGACTCGCGCGACGCCGCGCTCGTCGAGTCGGGCGACATCGTGCAGGGCATGGCCGAGGGCCGCTTCGGGCCCGATCACATTTGCGCGGAGCTGGGCGCGCTCGTCCGATCCGGCGTGAACGTGCGCAAGGCCGCCGCCGACATTGTCGTGTTCAAGTCACTCGGCCTCGCGGTCGAGGATGTCACCGTGGCGCACCTCGTCTTCGAGCGCGCGATCGCCGGGGATCTCGGCACCCAGATCTCGTTGTGAAGGAGCCGGTGACACCGTGGTCGCGTCGGCGCGCCGGCCACGACACCGCCCGGGCACGGGCAGACCCGCCTCGCCAGGCCAGGCAGGATCAATGACATCCGCAGTTGCCGCAGCCCGGGCCCTTCGCCGCGGCGAGCTTTCGCTCGATCTCCCGCGAGGCCGGTGTGATTGCCAGTCCGCCAAGCGCGGTGCAGCGATGTTCGCGAGGCATCATGCTCGCGACGTCTTTCGCCGCGTCGATGACTTCATCGAGCGGGATGAGCGGATCGAAGTCCGCGAGCGCCATGTTCGCGCACGAGAGCGCGTTGCTGGCGGCCATGACGTTCTTGCCGAGGCACGGCGCCTCGACGCGGCTGGCGATGGGATCGCAGATGAGTCCCAGCATGCTCTGGAAGGCCATTGACGCCGCGGCGATGGCCTGATCGCGCGTCCCGCCCGCGAGCGTGACGAGGGCTGCCGCTGCCATGCTGGCCGCGGAACCGCCCTCGGCCTGACAGCCGCCGACCTCTGCCGCGAACGTCCAGCGCGTGGCGATGAAGACGCCGATCAGGCCGGCCGCGAGCATCGCCTTCGCCATCTCGTCTTCGCTGCGGGTCATCGCGTCGGCCATGCCGATCACCGCGCCAGGCAGCGCCGCGCAGGCGCCGGCCGTCGGCGCGGCGACGATGACGCCCATCGAGCTCTTCACCTCCATCAAGGCCGTGACGTAGAGCACGATGCGATTCAGTGCGCCGCCGTCGAGCAGGCGGCCGGCGTGCATCATCTCCTGGAAGCGTCCGCTCTGGTGCCCGAGCACGCGATCGTCGTAGCTCGTGCCCGCGATGCCGCTGGCGATCGATCGCCGCAGGATGCGCACGATGGCGACCATCTTCTCGATGACGTCACGCTCGGTGAACTGGCCGCGTGCCCTCTCGTACTCGACGGCGAGCTGCCACAGCGGCGTGTGCCGATCGCCATCATGCGCGAGCATCTCGGCGCAGCTGGTGAAGGGCACGCGCATGTCTTTCCGCGACGGCACCGGGAGCACCGGCGAGAGCTCTCTTGACCGAGACGGCCTGCAAGCCGGCAGTCGAGACGAAGCCTGCCGCCTTGACCTGCACGATCTGCACATCGCCCGCGTCGTG
>CAVONI010000012.1:0-1313821 GCA_963697285.1 uncultured Acidobacteriota bacterium | reverse complement strand
AACGATTACCTCGTCGGCCTCGAAGGCGCTCACCGCGCCGCTCACCGTGCCGCCCGCCGCGCCGCTCCCCGGGCCCCTGTTCAGCCAGATCAGCGTCTCGTGGTAGCCGCCGTCCATCGTCATGGGCACGCCGTCGACGCTGCACACTTCCATCATGCCGCCGCCGGTCGAGATGGCGACGAGCGAATGCGCTTCGCGCGCGTTCCGCAACGTGAGCCGATACGTGTTCGGATGCGGATCTCCGACATCGACGACGTCGATGCGCAGCGCGATCCCGGCGTCTGCGAGCGCCTTCGCCGAGTCTGGCAGCCGCTCATCATCCGCATCCCAGCCCAGCAACCCGCCGAAGAGGCCCATGTCGCTGCCCTGGCTCTCGTGCGTCGTCGGCAGCGAGCCGGCGCGATCGAACTCGACGAGCACGTCGGTGATCTCGCCATCCATCAGGTCGCGCGCCAGCCGTCCGATCCGCAGCGCCGCGGCGCAGTGCGAACTCGACGGCCCGCGCATCACCGGACCGATCACGTCGTTGAAGATCGAGACAGTGTTCATGGGGTGGCGGTCATCTTACACTCGACGCCGCCGTGTCTGGCGCCTTCTCCGGCGCCTCGCCGATGGCCGCTCCGCGCGTCGGCCTTCGCTGGTCGCCAGAGACGAACCGGCGACATCCGGCACGTGGACGCGACGTGAGCGCCCGCGTAGACTCACGCCAATGCCACCCGTGTTCACCGTGCACCGGGGCGACATCACGCGGCTCGACGTGGACGCCATCGTCAACGCCGCCAACAGGAGGTTGCTGGGCGGCGGCGGTGTGGACGGCGCGATTCATCGCGCAGCCGGGCGCCGGCTGCTCGAGGCGTGCCGTGCCCTTCGTGAGGTGCGTCCAGGGGTGCGCTGTGAGACGGGGGAGGCGCGGCTCACGCCTGGCTTCGACCTTCGCGCGCGGCACGTCATACACACCGTGGGACCTGTCTGGCACGGCGGCACCGAGGGCGAAGACGAGGCGCTCGCCTCGTGCTATCGCGCCTCGCTCGACGTGGCCGAAGCAGAGGGGTTCACGTCCGTCGCGTTCCCGGCCGTGAGTTGCGGCGTCTACGGCTTCCCGGCCGACCGCGCCACACGGCTCGCCGTCAGGACGATCCGCCAGCGACTGGCGCGCGCCCGTTCGGTCTGCGAGGTGGTGCTGGTCGGCATCGACGACGCGATGACCGAGCGGTGGCGGGCGGCGCTGGACGAGGACCCGGCCAACGGGTGGGACGCGGTAGCCGACAGTCTCATCGCCGGCCGGGAGGCATCGACGATCGGCGTGGATGTGCTGCGCGCATGGGCGCGCGACCTGCGGCCCGGCGCGCGCGTCGTCGACCTGGGCTGTGGATCAGGCGTACCGGTGTCGCGCACGCTGGCGCAGGCGGGCGTGTCGGTGGCGGGCGTGGACGCCTCGCCTCGCATGATCGCGGCATACCACGAGCGGTTTCCGGATGCGCCGGTGGCGTGCGAGGCGGCCACGTCGTGCACGTTCTTCGGGCGCGCCTTCGATGCCGTGGTGGCGGTCGGCCTGATCTTCCTGCTCGACGACACCGAACAACTGGCCGTGATCCGCCGCGTTGCCGAGGCACTCGTGCCGGGCGGACGGTTCCTCTTCACGGCGCCGTGGCAAGCAGCGACCTGGACCGACCTGAGCACCGGCCGCGAGTCGCGCTCGCTCGGCCGCGAGGCCTACGTCGCCGCGCTCGAGTCGCACGGACTGCGTCTGACCGCGACGTTCACAGACGAGGGCGACAACCACTACTACGCGGCGACGAAACAGATACTGACCGCGACGAGGGTGAGCATCGGCGATGGCCTGCGGTGAAGCCGCGCCCTGGGCGTGAGCGGGTTCTCATGAGGGGATCCACACGAGTGGCAGGCAGGTGATCGAACGCCGGTCACCAACGCTGCCTCGGAGGCGGACGGAGGCCGGAGAGATTCATGGGATCCGGGCACGTCGAGCGGGAGTACAATCAGCCAGTTCGTGCGCGCTGACAGGAGGTGACACATGCTCCACCTCGATCTCACGCCCCAGGCGGCTGTCGTGCTCCGCTCCATCCTCGAGGCCAAGACCCTCGACCTCCACCACGAGATCTCTCACACCGACACGCGGCAGTTCCGCCAGGAACTCCGCGGCATCGCGGTGACGCTCGAGGAACTCGTGGCGCAACTCGACCTCCGGCTCGCCAGGCACCAGATGGGCGAAGCCGACACCGCGAAAGACGCCTCACGCGCGCGGCGCCACCCCGATGGGCCCGAGCCCGTGGAGGAACCGCTCGCCCTGCCGACGCCGATCGGCGACTACCTGCGATCGCACGGCATCAACTACTCGGTGATCCACCACCGGCCGGCGCACAGCGCGTCGCGCGAGGCTGCGGCGGCGCACGTGCCCGGCCGCCAGTGGGCCAAGGCGGTCGCCTGCCTGGCCGATGGTGCACCGGTGCTCGCGGTCGTGCCCGCGCACTACCGCGTCGACCTCGCCACGCTCGGCGACCTGATCGGGGCCCGGCAAATGCGGCTGGCCACCGAGCAGGAGATGGCGTGGATCTACCAGGGCTGTGAGCTGGGCTCGATGCCCCCGCTCGGACCGCTGTACGACCAGCAGGTCGTCGTGGACGAGCGCATCACGTACAACGACGAGATCGCCTTCTGCGCCGGAACGCACCGCGATGCGATCCGGATGCGCTACAGCGACTTCGCCGCGCTGGTCCACCCGACCGTCGGGCGGGTCGGCCGCCTGCACTGACCCGACGGGACGGCGGCGCGAACGGGCCTCGGGGTCACCCCCTGGACGCACGCTCGTCGCCGTCCCGGCCGCGTGCCTTCCATGCCGCGCCGCCGGGCGTCGCCGGCCGCGCGCACGCCCGCGCTCAGAACCGCACGCCTGTCATGAGGTGGAACCGCCAGCCGCGATCGATGCCGTAGGCGACATCCGCGCCGAGCTGCAGCAACGACGCCTGCGTGAACATGCCGCCGCCGACGCCGGTGCGGCCGAGGATCGACGCCTCCGGGGACGCCCGTTACGAGCTCGACGAGGTCCTTGCCACCCGCCCGGGCCTGGCGCCCCAGTGTAATCGCACCCCTCTGGAGCCCAAGATTGGCAACACGCATCATGTCGCGCTGAGGTAAGGTGGTCTCCCATGGAACTGCGCGTCGTCGTTGGGCCATCAGGGTCCGGGAAGCGAACCCGGATGAACATCCTGCAGGACCTTTTCGGCTTCATGACGGTCACGGGTGTGATGCCGGAACACGTGACCAGCGTGGTTCGGAACATCCTCAGCGTCGAAGGCGATGACCTGCGGCTGGTCATCGAGATCCCGACGATTCAATTCAGCGCCCAGTCGCTGCGCGCCCAGACCGAGACGTTCGTCGACGCCTGCATGAACGCGTTCGTCGAGCTGAAGGACTCATTCCCCGGCGCCGATCTCGCCATCGTCTTCCAGTACTGCGCGCAGCAGGAGCTCATGAAGCGGCAGGCGCTCGGCTTCCATCCGCTGATGCAGACGGCCGGGAACCTCCAGGCGGCCATCTTCACCGAGTGCACGACGCAAGTGCAGCTGTTCAGGCGCCTCTGCGAGGCGTGCGACGACGGCAGGCTGGAAGACCACGAGCTGATCTTCTCTGACCGCTCTGGCAAGACCGCCGATCAACTGAAGGATGAAATCAGCCAGCGGCGGTATCTCAAGCACCCCGACGACCCAGACGATGTGACAGCCGAGTCGGCCGCCGCAAAGGAAGGCCAGCGGCGCCAGATCGTGAAGCAGACGATCAAGGACATCCAGACGACGCTGAAGGCCATGGACGTTGCGCCGGCGTCGCATCGGGATGCGTCGTCGTTGCAGTTCATCAGCCGCGGCTGGAATGCCATGCAGGCGACGATCCTCGACCTCGCCAAGGCGCAGAAGCTGGTTCGATCCAAGTCGTCGCCGCACCTCAATGGTCTGCTCATCGGCGAGAGCGGGACGGGCAAGGAGGCGATTGCCGCCTTTCTCCACTATTGTCGGCCGGCGAGCCGGCGCGACAACCTGGTGACCGTCGACTGCACGGCGATGCCGGAGTACCTGTTGGAGTCAGAGCTGTTCGGCAGCCGGAAAGGCGCATTCACGGGTGCGGAGAACCGCCCTGGCCTCGTGCAGAACGCGAAGGACGGCACGGTGTTCCTGGACGAGATCGGGTTGATGCCCATCTCGCTCCAGGCGAAGCTGCTCAGGTTCGTCGAGACGAGGCGATTCCGCAGTCTCGGATCGAAAGAGACGTTCGACGTCCCGAACTGCCGGGTGATCGCGGCGACGAGCCGCAATCTCGACGACGCCGTCCAGCGGGGCACGTTCCTGGTGGATCTTTACAACCGGTTGCGGGCGGTGACGATCACGTTGCCGCCATTGCGAGAGCGGCGCGAAGACATCCCGCTCCTGCTGCGCGCGTATGCCCCCGAGGTTGAGTTCAAGCCGGCCGCCGAGGCCTTGCTGTTCGACTATGGCTGGGAGGGCAACGTGCGCGAGCTGCGCAGCGTGGCCGAGCGTTACAACACCGCGCGTCTCGACAACGCGAGCGCCGGAGGGCCGCGCGGTGCCACCGCGATCGGCGTGTCGACGCTCCTGGACGACTGGCCGCACAGCGTTGCGCGCGATTACCTGGAAGGCGCGATGAAATGGCGTTGGCCGATGCGCGAGCAGCAGGCGAAGATCCGCGTGCGGATCTACAACGAAGTCAGGGGCGAGATGGAGCAGTCGCTGGTTCGTGAAGACAGCGGCGCGGGCACCGCGACCCACACGGCGCCTGCGACGCCCGCCGGCCAGGCGGCCGGCCCCGCCCCCGATCCTGTGGGCCGCCCGGCCACCGAGCCGTTGACCAGTGAGAGCTTCAGGCGCCAGTTCAAGCTTGCCGTGAAGCACAAGCTGTTCACCAAGGCCGATGAGCGAGCGGCCCTGGAGGAACTGGCGCGCGAAGCGCTCGAGGAACATGGTGGCGACAAGGCGAAGGCCGCCAAGTCGCTCGGCGTGCCCAGGAGCACGTTCCTGGGATGGCTGCCCGACGAACCCGAGGATGCGCCCGCCCGCGCCGACGAAGGCGACTCGTGAGCATCACCCTGTCGATGCGCTGCCACGGTCACGCGATCCCCTGAAGGAACTTGTACAGGTGCACGGCGAGCACGATCGAGATGGCGATCCGCAGCATCGTGCGGTCGAGCACCGTGGCGGTGCGGCGCAGCCAGGTCGCCGCCTTCGAGAGGGTGGGCCTGACCGTTTCGAGCGTGCCCTTCGAGGCGTTGCGATCGCGGCGGCACATCGCGTGGGCCGCTGCGATCTCGCGATCGATCTGCGGCAGGAGCGTTGCGCTCTTGCGGTCAGACAGCAGCACCTGCGAGCGGAGCCAGGCCAGCCTGTCGAAGGCGTCGTCGCAGTGCCCGGCGAGGCGCCGGCTCCGCGCGATCAGCAGCGCCGACAGTTGGTCGTCGTAGTCGCGCAGCGTCACGTCGTTCGTGCCCGCCTGCACGTCGATGCGTTCGTTCCGGCCCGCAGGGGCCGTGCGTTTGCGCGGCTCGCTGGTGATTCCCCCCGTGACCCCGACCTTCGTCGTCATGGTGTCACCCCCTTCTGCCAAAGCGGCCGTCTGTTCCCGACGTCCGTGTCAGGATCCGACAGACGACATCGCCCGATACAAGATGTGTACCGCGTCGTGCTGTCGGATTCCGACGCGCCGCGGGAGTGGCCACCGGAGGCGTCTGGCCGATGTACGTGCGGCGCACGCCCGCGCTCAGAACCGCACGCCTGTCATGAGGTGGAACCGCCAGCCGCGATCGATGCCGTAGGCGACGTCCGCGCCGAGCTGCAGCAACGACGCCTGCGTGAACATGCCGCCGCCGACGCCGGTGCGGCGTGGCGCGTCGGCGAGGCGCGAGCCGTACGCCGCGACGGCGCCCGTGTCGACGAAGGCCCGCAGGCCGACGCGACCCACGCGCGTCGCGCGCGAGAGCGGCACGCGGAGTTCAATCGACGACGCCCAGAGCTTGTCGCCGACCTCGTATCCGACCGGGAACCCGCGGACGGCGCCGGTGCCGCCGAGCATCGACGCCAGGTACGGGGGCAGGGGCGCATCCGCGGTCTCGATGCGCGCGCCAAGCGCGATCACGCTCGATCCCACGAACCCGACGAAGGCCTGCGCGACGCCGTCGATGCGCCGGATGCGGCGGTCCTCGTCTACGGCCTGCCCCGAGCGAGGCTCAGGGGCCGAGTCGAAGTCGAGCCACCGCACCCGTCCCCTGGCGTGGATGGCATTGCGCGGGAACGTCGGATCGGTGCGCGTGTCGAGGTCGGCCTCTGCGCCCACGGTCGTGTACCGCTCGTCGAGCGCCCCGAACCCGACGTCGCTCCACGCGCCCAGTGCCGCCAGCGACACGACGCCGAACCGGCGCCTGAGGCTGGCGTCGACGTCCACCCGCCGCTCGTCCACTTCGTAGAACGGATGCTCGCGTTGTGACAGCGTCACCGACGCGCGCGCCGACGAGAGCGGGCCGGCGGCGAACGACTTGTCGGCCTCGGCCGCGATGCGCCGCGTGCCGCCCCAGCTCGCGGGCATCGACAGGCGGCTGCGCGCGCCGAGGGGATTCACGAGCGACACGCGTGCCCCGTAGGTGAAGCCGTAGCCGTCTTCGTAGTCGAGGATGGGCAGGAACATCGTGCTGCCGCGCAGGCGGCGCAGCGGCGACGGCGCGCGGTCGATCAGCAGGTCGGGCGTGACCCCCGGGCGTTCGCGGACGACGATGATGACGGCGACCTGCGCGGGATCGGCAATCGAGCGCGACCGCACGCGCACCTCGACATCGTCGAAGTGCGACGAGGCGCGCAGGCGCCCGGTGGCGCGCGCGATGTCGGCGTCGGTGACCGTCGAGCCCACGGCGAGGCCCGATTGCGCGACGATCGCGGCCTCGGGCGTCGTGTGGTTGCCGTGGACGCGGATCTCGGTGATGGTGAGCGTCGCCGGCGCCTGCGCCTGTGCGCCGGGATCCACGGCGGCCTGTGCGCCGAGGCCAGCCGTGAACGGCGCGATCGCGAGCGCCACCACGAGGCCCGCGAGACGGCGACGCACGGTCAGTGTTCCTCGCGGACGTGGATCGTGACGCTCGTCTCGCCCCGGCGGTAGCCCGAGAACTCGCGCAGGTACTCGACGCGATACGAGCCGGTTGCCAGGGTGACCGCGCCATCCATGCTCACCGTCGCGGGCAGCCACACGCCGTCGAGCACCCTCGCCATCGTCATCGACGCGCGGACCGTGTCGAGCCTGGCCAGGGTGCGGCCCGGCAGGAACCCGAACTCCACGTTGTCGAACGTGTAGCGCACGATCTGCTTCGCCTGCTGGTCGACCCACAGCGTGACGAGGGCGACCTTGTTCATCTTGCGTTCGATCTCGTCTTCGGTGTCGCGGTCGTGCTGCGTCCTGTCGTCTCTGGCTGACCCGACGCCCCGGGTGGCATCGACCTCGATGCGGTCCCGGTCGTCGTACAGCCTGGTGGGGAGGTACTCGATCCTTGAGCACCTCGCGGCCGTCGAGCGTCTCGCGGCCGGCGAAGAAGTAGTTGCCGGGCTCGAAGCGGAACCGGAGGAAGAACGCCTCGGAGACGAAGCGTGGCTCGAGGGCGTTGGCGAGCGACGGCTGCGTGCCGTCGGGCGTGACCGCGGCGGGCGTCGTGCCGGCGCCCCGCGGTTCGGCGCGCCCCTTGCGTTCGTTCTGCCGTGTCTCGCGGTTCCGCTCGTCGCGCAGCCAGTCGTCTTCGTAGCGGCGGCGCTCGGCCTCCGAGACCGTGACGCCGTTGGCCGAGACCGGGCTCCGCACGCCGACCCCGTCGCGGGCGTACCAGGTGTAGGTGCGGTCCTGCCCGAACAGGCGGCCCTCGTCGGGGCCGACGAGGGCGAACCGCTCGCGTTCGTCGAGGACGTAGTCGCGCAGGTGCTTCCACGTCTCGTCGCGGTTGGCGAGCACCTCTTCCATGAGGACGTCGAGGTCGGTGCGTGGACGCGCCGGCGCCTGCGCGCCGGCACCGTGAACCGACGCCAGGCCGATCACTGCCGCAAGCGCCCAGGCACGGGAACGCTGCAAGGGGTACACGAACAGGGGGATCACCAGGGGAACTCCAGCTTTGGGCCGACCGCACAGCCTAGACGGATTCCCGGCCCCGCGAGTTCGGCGCCACCGGCACGCTGCGCCTCGGCAACGGGTGCGGGGGCATTCGAGGTGCTTCAGCCTCGGCCAGGCGTCAGGCTAGAGTTCCCGCACGTGGTGAAAATTCAGAGAGGCTGCTGAGCTAGAGCGGCCGTGGCGCCGATCGCCGCCTCGCGAGGCAAGGGGATCCGGCATCGTCTGAACCGCGCCGGCGACCGGCAGTTGAATCGCGCGCTGCACACGATCGTATTGACGCGCCTCACGCACCACGTCGAGACGCGTGCCTTCGCCGCGCGCCGAGCCGAGGAAGGCAAGACGCCTCGTGAGATCCTGCGGTGCTTGAAGGGCCACCTGGCCCGGCGTCTCTTCAAGGCGGCCATGCATCGCCTTCATGGATTTCGGCTCGATGTCGTTGAACAGCCCTTCGAGGTATTGACTCGCCGCCGTGCGCGGGACGGTGCGCCCGAAGCAGTCGGCGAACGCACCAGCGAAACCCCCGAAGCGCTGCAACACCGCGCGCGCCGACTCAGCATCCACGCGCACATCGCAGAAAGCCGGCAGATCAGCACACGAAGTACTAGAGATCAGGCCGCGCCTCGCGCGGAGCAGTCCTCAGGTCCTGACAAAGTAGTGTTAACGTCTCGCCACCGGCGATCAGGAAGATCACTTGGCGCGGTGCGCGTGTTCAACGAAAGTCTTTCGGCCGCGGGGGTCTCGCTCCAGATCAATCAGTCCTCGGTCGTGAGAGCTAGTGCAATGCCGCTTAAGGTGACGCCGATGATTCAGTGAGCGCAATCCACGAGTTCAAGCTATGCCCAAGCGCCTGCGCTTCAGAAACAATCCCTTTCGCGAGACGCCCAGACGTTCCGCTGCCTCGCTGATTGAACCACGGGAGTCCTTCAGGGCGTTAGAGATCATATCGCGCTCTAGATGTTGGACGGCTTCATCCAAAGTGAGCCCAGGAGCGCTTCCCGTTCGATGGTGGACGTTATCAGCCGTGTGCCGAGGTAATCCCGTCGCCGCAGCCGCGGCCTCGAACTCAATCTGCTCGCCTCGAATTGGTTCTCCGGGCGGCGACAAGGCCACGAGGCGGCGCATCTCGTTGGAGAGTTGGCGGATGTTTCCTGGCCACGGATGGCTCAAGAGCAACTCCATTGCGCCATCGCTGAGAACCGGTGTTGGGCGACCCATGCCGGAAGCGAAGCGGCCTAGGAATAACCGGGCCAGTGCCGGAATATCCTCCCGCCTCTTCCGCAGCGGTGGCGTCACGACGGTGACGCCGTTGATGCGAAAGTACAGGTCTTCACGGAATCTCCCGTCGAGAAGCATCTGCGTCAGGTTCGCGTTAGTAGCCGCAACGACTCGAACGTTGACAGATACAGGGCGGACGGCACCTACGGGATGTACCTCCCCGCTCTCGAGGAACCGAAGCAACTTCGGCTGAGCCGTCAGCGGAAGATCGGCGATCTCGTCAAGAAACAGTGTGCCACGATCAGCGGCACGAATGACACCGAGCGATTCGCCCACCGATCCCGTAAAGGCTCCCTTCACGTGACCGAAGAGTTGAGCATCAAACATGTCGCTCGGCATAGTTCCGCAGTTGAATGGTATGAATGGACCGGCTGAACGCGACGACCGATCATGCAGCGCTCGTGCCAGAACCTCCTTGCCCGTCCCTGTTTCCCCTAGGAGCAGTACCGGGATAGGCGTAGATGCCACTTGTTCGATCATTCGAACGACGGCTCTCATTTCTGGCGCATTGAACACCCCGTCCAGAGTCGCGCAGGGCACCGCGACCGGCGAGACCATCGACCTCTCCAAGGCAATCCGCTGCGATTCCCGCTCAGCAACTGCTGCGTCGGCTATGCGTGTTATGACACGGGAACGGTTGCTGGCGACGGGTACTCCCAACCACACCTTGAGGGTGTAGAAGTCGCCACGTAACGAGCCCAACGAAATCTCAATGTCTGCCGGTCGGGTGGCATCGACCTCCGCAGAGAGGCGAAGTGCCGCGTCAGATTTGTCCTGACTCGATCGAGAGATGACAGCCGAATGCACCGTTTCACATCCACGCAGTTGTGACAAGACTTCCTTTGCCAGAACCTCTGGATGTGCTGAACACTCGACGATGAAGCCTGCGTTGTCAATAGAATCAATCGCGGTCGTTTCGGAGTGCTCCAGAGCGACACCGAGTGGCGCGAGCGTTGCAACTAGGTCGTCGAGTGCGCGGCGGTGAAGCGCGGTTCCAATGGTGCCGATGATCCGACACGCGCGTCCCAAGTGATGCGTAGCCAGAGACACATTCTTTTCGAGGGCGAATGCATGGGCCAAGACAGCTTCACGCCTGCCGATGGTCGTGAGCGCGACCTCTCCGTGCGAAGAAGCGACCAACGACGCGGTAGTAATGGCTGCCTCCGGATCGCCATGAAGGCAATGGGATGTCGCTGCGAAGATCGCAAAGAGCGCTGCGAAATTCCCATGACCACTTACCTCCGCAAGTTGCCGTACGGATTCCGCGTACTCAATCACATCGCTGTGACCTGCGAGAACCTTCAGAAGCAGTTGTGTCTCGTGCAGTCCGAACCTGTACCATTCGTAATCGTTAGGTCGCTCTCCTAGGATTGCAAACGCTTCGTCCAAGAGGCGTTGGCAATTGTCGAGGTCGTCGAGGAGCAGACAGAGATGCGCGCGCGAGTCGCAAAGTCCGACGCGAGAGGTGGCTGGGAGAGTGCGAGATAGCGCCTCATCAAACAGGCGCTCGGCACTGGCGAGCTCCCCTGTGCGCAGAAGGGCCAAGGCGAGATTGCTCTGTATGCGTGGTGTCAATCGCAGGTAACCATTCTTGGTACTTGCGTCAAGGGCCACCCGGCCAAAGTGGACTGTGGAGGCGTGGTCGTCCTCAAGTGAGGACAGAATCATTGAAGTGAGCGCAATCTGGGTGTCTAGAAGCGAGTTCCTCCTGCGCCCCAAGACATCATTGGCTACCTCGATGTGTTTCCACGCTCTTGTAACAAGCCCGCGTTTGCCGTCGAGCGTGGCGTGAATGACATGCAAATGAGCAACTAACCCTGAGTCTGAGCTGTCGTGTACGAGATCAGAGGCTCGTTGCAGGTGGCGCACGGTCTCCGCATGAGGCAGCGTATCTGCAAGAATGGCCAGGACACGGAGTTCGACGCGAGCGCGGAGAACCGGATCAGACGTGCCTGCGGCGAAGTGTCTCGCACGCTCGGCGAACCGCCGCGCGTTGTCAAGGCGTCCCTCGTCTCCGGCGATGGCTGCACTCACCAGTGACGCGCGCGCCAAGGCCTCGCGGGGGATCTGCGGCCCGTCGACAAGGCGCGAGGCGGTCTGAATGGCATGTGAGTTGTCGCCTGAGAGCAGGAAGGCCTCACTCTGCAGGGAATTCAGTAGGGCACGATCAGCCGCGGTCATGTCGCGAGTGCCAAGCGCGACCAGAGTGGCTGTTGCTCGAACGACCTCGCCAGAGTCGAGCGCCTGAGAAGCCTCACGGAGTGCGTCGCTAAGAGCTCGCGGTGCGACCGCCATCGGAAGTTATCAGGCGAGATGCAGGAACGGCAGGGGGGACTCCGGATCGACCGGTACCCTGGGGGGGCGACAAGGGCTCTGGTCCCGACGCCTCCGACAGCACGACGGGCGACCTTGGTTCGTGAAGAACGCAACGCAGAGACGAGCCATCCTATCGCCCTTAGTCCCCCCAGATGAGCGTATCGCCCCAGATGAGGGTGTCGCCCCAGATGAGGGTATCGCCCCAGATGAGGGTGTCGCCCCAGATGAGGGTGTCGCCCCAGATGAGGGTGTCGCCCCAGATGAGGGTGTCGCCCCAGATGAGGGTGTCGCCCCAGATGAGGGTGTCGCCCCAGATGAGGGTGTCGCCCCAGATGAGGGTGTCGCCCCAGATGAGGGTGTCGCCCCAGATGAGGGTGTCGCCCCAGATGAGGGTGTCGCCCCAGATGAGGGTGTCGCCCCAGATGAGGGTGTCGCCCCAGATGAGGGTGTCGCCCCAGATCAGGGTGTTCGCGTCTGACGTGCTCGTCGCCTTCGCGTTCCAGGCAATCCCCGACGGCTTCACGCTCTCGCCCGCGATGGTCGTCGCCGGCAACTGCACCGCACGCTGGCCCGCCAGCAGCGTCGCCGCCAGGGCGTTCACCTCGCCGGCGCCCTGCTCGATCAGCCCGGCGCCCGCCACCTTGCTCGACGTCACCTGCAACGCCCACTTCACCTGCTGCGGACGCAGCCGCGGGTTCGCCTCGATCATCAGCGCCGCCACGCCCGACACCACCGCCGCCGACTGGCTCGTCCCCGACAGGTTCATGTAGACGCCGCCACCGCCCGTCGTCACCAGCGACGGGTACTTCACGAACACCGACGACCCCGCCGACGCGGTCGAGACGATCTTGTTGCCCGGCGCCACCACGTCGGGCTTCAACAGCCCGTCCTTGTACGTCGGCCCACGCGAGCTGTACGTCGCCATCACGTCGTCTGACCGCTGCGGCGTGCCCTTCGCGTTCACCGCGCCCACGGTCAGCGCCGACGGCGACGTCCCCGGCGACGACACGGCGCCAAGCACCGGGCGCCCATCCGGCGTCTTGCCCATGTTGCCCGCCGACGTCACCACCACCAGCCCCGCACGCACGGCCCGCTCGACGGCCAGCGCCAGCGGATCGTCGTAGGCCGACTGCGTCGCCGCATGGCCCAGCGAGAGGTTGATGACCCGCAGCGCATACAGCTGGCGGTTCTTCACGGCCCAGTCGATCGCCGCGATCACGTCGCTGGTCGTCCCGCTGCCCTCGCCATCCAGCACGCGCAGCGACACGATGTGCGCGTCGGGCGCGATGCCGCGCGTCGAGCCCTTGCCGCTGATGATCCCCGCCAGGTGCGTCCCGTGCCCGTAGGGGTCGCCGCACTGCCGCGTGCCCCGCACGAAGTCGACGCACGCCACCACGCTGCCGCGCAGGTCGCCGTGCGGCGCCACGCCGGAGTCGATCAGCGCCACGCCCACGAGCTTCCCGGTCGGCGTCCCGATCGCCGCAATCCCCGCACGCACCTGGTCGGCGCCCACGGTCTCGTCGGTCACCCCAGACGAGGCGCTCACCACATCGTCGTTGGCGATGGTGGCGACGTTCGCGTCGGCGCTCAGCGCCGCGAGCTGGTCGGGGGTGACGGTGAAGACGGCGGCGCCCGCGAGGCGCTTGTCGATCACGAGCCCGTGCGTGCGGGCGACGCTGTCGATCTGCGCGTCGGTGCCCGGCACGATCACGGTGGCCGCGCCGGCGCCCTGCTTCAGGAACCGCGCGGTGTTCGACGCGAGACGGGCGCGATGCGGACCTGCGGCCGCAAGCTGCGTGAAGAGGACGATGGCGGCGAGCACCAGCGAGAGCACGCGCACCGTGACAACGGCGCGTCGTGAGACCGGCACGTGAGCGGAGGGATCGAACGTAGACATGAGGCTCACAGGGGGCGATGGGGTGACATTACCCACGCGCGAGGAATGCACGAGAAGGGCCATGAGTACCCCCAGAGCGGAGACGAAAATCCGACACGAGGGCGACAAATGGATTTGGCCGGTTTGAGACCTCCCGCCTGGCGGCGGTCGATTTTCCGTCGCAATCACGCGTTTTTTCACTGCTACAGATGAGGCTAGCTTTCAAGCCGAGGTGGCCAATGGATTGGCCGGTTGCCGGCGCGCCGCCACCCAATGGTTACCAGGTGTAGGGGCCGCGCCCCCGCGCGGCCCTGAACTCGCCGAAGGGCGCGGCCCTGAGCTTGCCGAAGGGCGCGGCCCGGACAGGTCATGCGGGCGACCGACGACGCGGCCGTCCCTTGACAAGGCGACGGCCGAGGTCATAATCCCCGTGTTCGTTGCCAATCTGTTCGACCCGGGACCAACCTTCCGTCCAATCGCCTCGTGTTGCGATCCGGCACCACATCTCGGCGAAGCCGCCCGGTCACCCGAGATTCCCTGGAGGTCTCCATGCGCCCCGCAATCATCGATCCTGTCTCACGAGTGTCGAGGGCAGGCTGCATCGTCCTGTCGCTCATCGTCCTGTTGATCGCGCGCACGCCCGCCGGGGCACAGACATCGGCCGCCAACCTGTCGGGCGTCGTGTCGGATCAGAGCGGCGGCATGCTGCCCGGCGTCACCGTCACGGTCACCAACATCGCCACCGGCACACAGCAGGTGCCGGTGACCGATGCCGAGGGCAAGTACCGGGCGGTGGCCCTGCAGCCAGGCCGCTACAAGGTCGTCGCCGACCTGCCGGGCTTCACGCCCGAGGCGCGGGAGATCACCCTGACCATCGGCGCCGAGGCGACGATCGACTTCCGGCTCGGCGTGGGCGGCGTGAAAGAAGACGTGACCGTGTCGGGGGCCGTCCCGCTCGTCGAGGTGGCCAGGTCGCAGCCCTCGGCCGCCATCGTCGGCGAACAGATCGCGTCGCTGCCCGTGCTCGAGCGGAACTTCGTGACGCTGGCGCAACTGCTGCCGAGCGCCGCTCCCGACCAGCGGCCGAGCCGCTTCGCCACCACGAAGTTCGGCGGCGCCGCCGACCAGCGCAACTCGTTCACCACGATCATCGACGGCGGCGACATCGACGATGTCATCCAGGGCGTGCCGACGATCAACATGTCGCAGGACGCCGTGCAGGAGTTCAAGGTCTTCCGCAACCAGTTCGACGCGCAGTACGGCAACGCGCTGTCGGCGGTGGTCACCGTCATCTCGAAGTCGGGGACGAACAACCTCGACGGCTCGGCCTACTACTTCGGCCGCGACGACGCGCTCAACGCCAAGAACTCGTTCGCCAAGACCAAGCCGGAGTACCAGCAGTTCCGCGGGGGCGGCACGATTGGCGGCCCCGTCGTGGTCAACCGCACGCACTACTTCGGGAGCTACGAGTACAACGACGTCAACAACTTCAAGATCATCGCGCTGCCGGCGACCAATCCCTTCGCGACGCGCGAGAACGGCACGTTTCCGTCGGGGCGGACCAACCACCTGGCCATCGCCAAGCTCGATCACCAGTTGACCAGCAAGGTGTCGATGATGGCGCGGTACGCGTACGACAACCAGTTCATCCTGCGCTCGGGCAACCCCTCGTCTGACACGCAGCAGGGCGACGACTGGAGCCGCACCCACAGCATCATCGCCGAGAGCACCGCGATCTTCTCGAATGCGCTCGTGAACAGCGCGCGCATCCACTACATGACGCAGAACGTCGGGACCGACGTCTACAGCCGCGACTCGGCCATCATCCGGCCGTCGGTGACGACGGGCCAGCCCGCCACGTGGCCGCAGCAGTTCCCGCGCAAGCACTTCTGGATGAACGACACGTTGTTCCTGACCAAGTCGCGGCACGACCTGAAGTTCGGCGGAGAGCTTGGCTACTCGACCTCGACCTACGAGTCGCATGCGAACGAGAGCGGGCAGTTCGCCTTCACGACCGACCTGCCCTTCGATCCGAACGTCAGGGCGACCTGGCCGATCTCGCTCGTCATCCAGTCGCCCGGCAACTTCCCGTTCTCGTCGTATCAGCTGGCCCTGTACGCGCAGGACAACTGGCGCGTCGCCGACCGCGTGCGCCTGAACCTGGGCCTGAGGTACGACTACGACACCGACCTGCGCTCGAAGGAGATCTACGAATCGCTGCTGGCCGATCCGGCGTTTGCCGGGATCGAGAACTTCGTCGAGCGCCGATCGCGGGAACGACACGAACAACCTGCAGCCGCGGCTGGGCATCACCTGGGACGTGCGCGGGAACGGCCGGCTCGTGGCGCGCGCGGGCTGGGGGCTCTACATCACGCGCAACCGGCCGTACTTCCAGCAATCCGACCAGGCCGGGACGCTCAGCAACGCCGTGCGCATCGAGGATCCCGAGAAGCTGCGCCTCTATCCCGACATCAACGCGATCCTCGGGGGGAAGACGCCCGAGGAGCTGGTCAGGGCAGGGGGCGCACGGTCGCTGGCGCTGCTCGCCAACGACTACGTCCTCCCGAGCCAGCAGACGACGACGGTCGGTGTGGGCATGCAGTTGTGGAAGGACACGTCGCTCGACGTCGACTACGTGCACGCGGCGGGCTACGACCAGGTGGGGTCGATGGACCAGAACCTGCCGGCGACCGGGCGGATCAGCGCGGCGAATCCGCGGCCGGTCAAGCAGTTCACCGTCGTCAAGGTCTGGGGCAACAACACGAAGAGCTGGTACGACGCCCTCGAGGTGCAGATGCGCACGCGCGTGAAGGGCGCCAACAGCCTGCAGCTGTCGTACACGCTGTCGCGGACGTACCTCGACGGCGTCGTGCACTACGCCAACTACATGGGCACGATGCGGACGCCGCAGGAAACCGGCTACAGCGGCCAGGACACCCGGCACAACCTGGCGCTTGCGATGTCGACGTCGCTGCCGTGGGGCATCGAGGTCAGCGGGATCTTCAAGGCGCTGAGCGGCGCGCCCTACAACGTGCAGGCCGGGTTCGACATCGACGGCGACGGCCAGACGCAGAACGATCGCCCCGAGGGCCTCAACATCACGGTGGGCCGTTCGAAGGTCGAAGAAGCGCGGACCATCATCAACGCCTTGCGGGCGACGCGAAACCTCCCGCCGGTCGATGCCTCGCTGTTCGAGCTGAACCCGTACGTCACGCTCGACATGCGCCTCACGAAGTCGATTGCCGTCGGCGGCGACCGGCAGTTCCAGCTGTTCATGGAGGGGTACAACGTCCTGAACCGCACCAACTACTCCTCGTCGACCGTGAACGGGAACATCATCTCGTCGTCGTTCCTGATCCGGAACTCGGCGTACGACGCACGACAGATTCAGTGGGGGCTCCGCTTCGCGTTCTAATCCCGAGCTCAGGACGTTCTCTTCATCAGACATGAGGTGGTCGATGTCGTCTCAACGGGCGTGCTCCGGCGTGTTGGCGGTGGTGTGGTTCTTCGTGTCCCTGGCGATCGGCGCCGCGCAGACGCCGCCGGTGGCCCGCGCGGGATCGTCGGGGACGTCGCCCGATCCCAACACGCCCCGCATCCTCGACGCGCACGACTCGGTGTTCATCGAGGAGCTGACCTGGATGGAAGTGCGCGACGCGATGCGCGCGGGGAAGACGACCGCCATCATCGCGACCGGCGGCGTCGAGATGAACGGACCGTACCTGGCGATGGGGAAGCACAACTACGTGGTGAGGGCGACCGCCGAGGCCATCGCGCGCAAGCTGGGCAACGCGCTGGTGGCCCCGGTCGTCCCGTTCGTGCCCGAGGGCAACTTCGATCCGCCCACGGCCGCGATGCGGTACTCCGGCAGCATCTCGATGCAGGCCGACACCTACAAGCGGCTGCTCGCCGACATCGCGACGAGCCTGCAGGTGGGCGGCTTCCAGAACATCGTCATGATCGGCGACAGCGGCGGCAACCAGGCCGGGATGAAGGAAGTCGCGGCCGAACTGAACGAGCGGTGGGTGGGGAAGAAGGCCCGCGTCCACTACATCGCCGAGTACTACGACAACATGGCCCTGACGAAGTGGCTCGAGAGCCAGGGCATCCGCGAGGTCGACGAGGCGCTCCACGACGAGGTGGCCATCGAGGCCGTCATCGCGACCGTCGATCCCACCCTGATCCGCGCGAAGCAGCGGATCGCGAAGGGCAAGTTCTCGATCAACGGCGTCGACCTCAACCCGCTGGAAAAGACCATCGCGCTCGGCAAGCGCATCATCGACTTCCACGCCGACCGGACGGTCGAGGCGATCAGGAAATCGATCGCCCCGTAGGGGCCGCGCCCCCGCGCGGCCCGTCGTGTGACGCCGTGCCGCAAACGCCCGACGTCGTGTCGCCCGGGCGGTGCCTGATCGGGATGGCACCTGATCGGGATGGTGGTTGGCCAGGTGTAGGGGCCGCACCCCAGTGCGGCCCTTTGCGGATCAGGCCTGCGTCCCCTGCCTGTGTTGGCTACCGCCGCCGACGGCGGCTGACACCGACTCCGGCCAGGGCCAGGCCGACCAGCGCCAGGCTTGTTGGCTCAGGAACGCCGAAGACCTGGATTTCGCGGTAGCTGTTCGTGCTGTTTTCCGCTGAGGTGGTGTTGAAGACCAGCTTGTCGGTCGTCACCGGCGTCAGGAACCTGAGCCAGAGCGAATCGACGCCGTCGTTGGTGCCTCCGCCCGCGCCCGGGACCGTCGCGATCGTCCAGGCACCCAGCACCGTGCCTGCGCCATCCTTCAGCGTGTAGGTGCCGTTGTCGCGATTGCTGTAACCGTTGTAGATGGGGATCGAGCCCAGCACCTTCGTGCTGCCGAAATTGAGCGTCAGCGAGCTGGCACCGGCAAAAGGAATGGCATACAGGCCGTCGCTGAGCACGCCGGTGCCGATGTCGCCGTCGTTGAGATTGTTGGCCAGGTAGTTGCCGCCGCAGCACTGAAGTTTCCGGCTGCCGTATAGGCGAGCAAGGCGCCGACAGTGACGATTTCCCACATAAGCCGGGTAGTCACATGACGCACGCTGGCGGATGTCTGACGAACGCACGTCTTTTTCAGGGCCGGAAGCGACAACGTCGAGCCGGCCGCATCCGGGGCGGCCGCGGGGATCCTCGTCCGGCGCTGCGGCCCGCGACGCGCGTGCAGCACGACAGCGGGAGTAGAATTCCATCCCGTGCCGGCCCCGTGGACACACGTCTGGCTCGCCCGCACCGTTCGCCGCTGAAAGGAACCTGCAATGCCTGCTCCGTGCCGGCTGCGCGCTGCGTCACGCGGTGCCGTCTTCCTCGTTCTCTTCATCCTCTCGTCTCACGTCGCGTTCGCCCAGGCCGCCCAGCCCGACGCGCTCACCACGCTCCTCGACGCCGCGCGCCTCGCGCTCGCGCCCGACAGCCGCACGGCCGTCTTCGATGTGCGTCCCGAGGTCACGGGGACGAAGGTCACCCTCACCGGCGAGATCCACTCCGCCGCCATGAAGAAGGAGCTGCTCGCGTTGCTCTCGAAGGATCCGCGCTACACGTTCGACGACCAGCTCCAGGCGCTGCCGCACCCCGATCTCGGCGACAGGATTTTCGGCGTCGTCAGCGTGAGCGTCGCCAACATCCGCACGAAGCCCGCCCACGCCGCCGAGATGGCCACGCAGGCCCTGCTCGGCACGCCGCTCAACATCCTCAAGAAGGACAAGGGCTGGTACTTCGTCCAGACGCCTGACCGCTACCTCGGATGGACCGAGGACGTGGTGGTCATGATGACGCCCGCGGAGTTCGCCCGGTGGTCGCTGCGGCCGAAGATCATCGTCACCACCGAGGCGGCGTTCGTGCGGCAGGGCGAGGGTCCAGCGTCGCCGATCGTAAGCGATGTCGTCGCCGGCGACTTGCTCGCGTTCACGGGCGAGTCAACGCCGAGCCGGCCAGCAACTTCGTCTACGCCGTGGGAGTTCTATCGCGTGGAGTATCCCGACGGCCGCACGGCGGTCGTGCCCCACGCGATGGCGCAGCGGTACACCTCGTGGCTGGCCGCCGCGCGCGACACGCCCGAGACCATCGTCGCCACGGCGAAGCGCTTCGTCGGCGTGCCCTACCTGTGGGGCGGCACGTCGGTGAAGGGCATGGACTGCTCGGGGTTCACGAAGACGGTGTTCTTCCTCAACGGCGTGCTGCTGCCGCGCGATGCGAGCCAGCAGGTGGACGTCGGTGAACTCATCGACACGTCAGGCGGCATCGACCTGCGGCCAGGTGACCTGCTGTACTTCGGCACGCGCGCGACGACGCAGCGCAGGGAGCGGGTGACGCACGTCGCGATCTCGCTCGGCGGCGCGCGCTTCATCCACGCCTCGGGTGACGTGCGCGTCAACAGCCTCGCGCCGGCCGATCCCGACTACAGCGAGTACCGCGCGCAGTCGTTCCTGCGTGCGAAGCGCATCATCGGCGCCGGCGCGGCGAACGGCGTGCTGCGCCTGAAGGATCTTCCCTACTACGGAGTCTCCAATGACTGACCAGGCATCGCGGCGTGATGTCCTGCGCCTGTTCACGCTCGCGGGCGCGGCGACGCTCGTCGGGCCGCGCGCGTCGGCGTTCTCCTTCACCTCCCCGGTCAACGACATGCAGCTGCGCTTCTATCCCTACACGCTCGAACTCAGGCACACGTTCACCATCGCGACCAGCTCGCGCACGACCACGCCGACCATGATGGTGGAGGTCGAGAAGGACGGCATTGTCGGATACGGCGAGGCGTCGATGCCGCCGTATCTCGGCGAGAGCCAGGCCAGCGCCGACGCCTTTCTCAAGCAGGTGGATCTCGGGAAATACCCGGATCCGTTCCAGCTCGAGGAGGTGCTGCGGTCGATCGATGCGATCGCGCCGGGGAACCCGTCGGCAAAGGCCGCGGTCGACATCGCGCTGCACGACTGGGTGGGAAAGAAGATGGGGCAGCCGTGGCACCGGATCTGGGGGCTGGATCCCGTCGAAGACGCCGCTGACGTCGTTCACGATCGGGATCGACACGCCCGAGGTGGTGCGCGAGAAGACGAAGGAAGCCAGCATCTACAAGGTGCTGAAGGTGAAGCTGGGGCGCGACACCGACAAGATGATGATCACGACGATCCGCGAGGTCACCGACACGCCGATCTGCGTGGACGTGAACCAGGGCTGGACCGACCGCAAGGTGGCGCTCGAGATGTGCGAGTGGCTCGCGACGCGCAACCTGCTGTTCGTCGAGCAGCCGATGCCGAAGGAGCAGGTCGACGACCTCGCGTGGCTGCGCGAGCGGAGCCCGCTGCCGATCATCGGCGACGAGAGCGTGCAGCGGCTGGCCGACGTGCGCAAGGCGGTGGGGGTCTACGACGGGATCAACATCAAGCTGATGAAGTGCACGGGGCTGCGCGAGGCGCACAAGATGATCACGCTGGCGCGCGCGCTCGACATGAAGGTGATGCTGGGGTGCATGACCGAGACGTCGTGCGCGATCTCGGCGGCGGCGCAGCTCTCGCCGCTCGTGGACTGGGCCGATCTCGACGGCGCGGTGCTGATCAAGAACGACCTGTTCGACGGCGCCACGATCGTCAACGGCAAGATCACGCTGAACGATCGCCCGGGGATCGGGGTGGTGAAGATCGCGTCGTAACCCCCGAAGGGGTCACGTCTTTCATTGCAGCATTTTTCAAGCTCTGACCCCCGGATGACGACACGGCGCCCACGCTACACTGCAGACTCGAGGTCCCTGGGCCGCTCGGGCTATCGCCTCTCTCCTCAGGAATCAAGATACACGCCGAGGAGCAGCCGGTGCGAGCACGACGACACCGGCCGTGCCCTGGCCGCAGGCCATCAGGGAGACGCCCCAGTGGCGGGCAACCTGGAACCGGCGAGGGCTATGTGGATCCTTCTTCCGCAGGGCTGAACAACTTCTCCTTCGCTGATGATTTTCTCAGAGCATTTCACCTGCCCGATCCGGGACTCACAGATTTTCTTCGATCGAGATTGGTTCAATTCTTGCGCCTACAGTACAGGTTGGGGGAGCGACGCTGCGGCGCGCTCCCAATTGCCTGGGTTCAAGGTCCGTGTGGGCCAGATTCGGGGGATGCCGATGATGAAGAGAACTGGATTGCTGGCGGTTGCGCTGTGGGCGTTTGCTGCCGTCGCCCAAGCCGCGCCGATCACGATCGGGCAGTGGACCGGCAGTTTGCGCTCCTGGAACAATGCTGGCTTCTCGATCATCAAGGCGACGATGACCGGGGCGGGTCACACCGTCGAGGCTAACGAAGCCATCTCCGCGGCGAACCTCTCGAACAACGAGATGTTCGTCATCGGAGAGCCAACGGTGGGCCTGACCGCTGGCGAGACGACCGACCTCGCAAACTGGCTGTCGGCCGGCGGCATCCTGTGGTTCGGCGTCGACAGCGGTTCCGACGCCACGCTTGCGAATGGCATCCTGACCGGACTCGGCAGTGCCATGTCGATTGGGACGAGCATCGGCAACTATGAAGCGCCGCTGTCCGGCGGCGTGTTCGCGTCCACGGGGCCTCCCTTCAACCTGGTCGGAGCATCGCTCACGACCTCGCTCCAGCGGGGGCCGGTGTCGGGGGGGAACGTTCTCGCGGGCGGCATGGTGCACTGGGAGGCCATCGGCGCCGGATACCTTTTCGTGTCGAGTGACCGCTTCGAGCAGGACTTCTCTAACTCGACGGCGGCGACCACCAACGGGAAGTTCTTCCTGAACATCGCGAACAATCCGGTCGTGGTGACGCCGGAGCCTGGACTGTTCGGCCTCGTGGCACTCGGGCTGGCCGGGCTCATCCGGCGCCGGCTGCGTTCCTAGTACCTCGTCGCTCTGACGGGTGAAGGCGGGCAGGCGTCCGCCAGTCTTGGTGCGCGCCTGCTCGGTCCCAAACGATCACGCCGGAGATGTCGGTGTCTGCGGAGTGGCCTGCACGGGCGCCGGCGGCGCCTGGCACAACCACAGGCTGGCCAGGACCAAGGACGAGGGTCTCATCGTGAGGCGTGCGCTCACTGCCTGGTTGAGGGCTCACACGCACTCCTGGTTGAACCCGCCGTTCGGGTAGATCGTCGTCGTCGAGCCGAGGAGTCGCGGCTGCAGGTAGACCCCCAAATGGAGCTCGTGCGAGCCGAACCAGCCGCTGCTCTTGTAGTACGTCATGTCCGCCGGCCACCGTGAGCTTCGACGAGGGCGTTCAGGTGTACGACGACTCGATGCCCGCGTTGAGCAGGTAGCCCGTGCCCGTGATGAAACCCGACGAGATGAACGTGCCGGCATGCACCTCGCGGTACGACATCCCCGGAAGGATGTAGCCGTCGAAGTCAGACCGGTGCGGGCTCAGCGCCTTGTCGCAGGTGGATGTCGGCGAATTCATCGACACGTCGGCAGGCATCGATCTGCGCCCCGGCGACCTCCTGTACTTCGGCACGCGCGCGACGACGCAGCGCAGGGAGCGCGCGCTTCATCCACGCCTCGGGCGACGTGCGCGTCAACAGCCTCGCGCCGGCCGATCCCGACTACAGCGAGTACCGCGCGCAGTCGTTCCTGCGTGCGAAGCGCATCATCGGCGCCGGCGCGGCGAACGGCGTGCTGCGCCTGAAGGATCTTGCTTACTACGGAGTGTCACATGACTGACCAGGCATCGCGGCGTGATGTCCTGCGCCTGTTCACGCTCGCGGGCGCGGCGACGCTCGTCGGGTCGCGCGCGTCGGCGTTCTCCTTCACCTCCCCGGTCAACGACATGCAGCGCGCTTCTATCCCTACACGCTCGAACTCAGGCACACGTTCACCATCGCGACCAGCTCGCGCACGACCACGCCGACGATGATGTTGGAGGTCGAGAAAGACGGGATCGTCGGATACGGTGAGGCATCGATGCCGCCGTACCTGGGTGAGAGCCAGGCGAGCGCCGACGCGTTCCTCAGGCAGGTGGATCTCGCGAAGTACCCGGATCCGTTCCAGCTCGAGGAGGTGTTGCGGTCGATCGATGCGATCGCGCCGGGGAACCCGTCGGCGAAGGCCTTGGAGTTCACGCAATTCATCAACACGCTGCGGCAGGAGGAGGCGGCTGCGCTCAATACGTAGGCCATCTCCACCGGGCCGTCACACGTGACAGCCGCCGTGTGATTCGCCCTCGCTGTCACGCGCGCCGCCAAGTTGATCCTGGTCCGTCAACAATCGCGTCGTCGGCTACGCGCTCACCTCCCGCGGCACGCTTGCCGCCTCAGCTCTGTCTCGACGCTGGCAAATCCTTGGTTCGTCGGGCGCGGTCAGATCATCCAGTTCCTGCATAAGGGTCGGCACTCGCACTTGACAGGCAACGATTCGGAGCCATACTCGGCACTTCCGGGGAGGGCGTGATGGAGCAACTGGATCCGCACATCGTCAGCGAGGCGAACGCCTACCTGGATGGCGCGCCGGCGGCTGCGGGCACCGTGCTGAAATGGCGCGAGGCACTGCGAGGCGGCGGCGAGCCGGCCCTCGCGCGCCGGTTGTCGCGCAGGCTTGCCGAGGACTTCATCGCGGGAACGCGATTGGGCGAGGTCGACGTGGACCTGCTCTGGAAGGCCTGCAAGACCGACGAGGCGTTCTCGCACGCCAGGCGGGTGCTGCACCGGCGCGTGACGAAGGCCTCGAACATCCTCCCCGCCGGCGAGGACTACAAGAAGCGTCCGACGCCGCAGACGCTCCGTGAACAATCCGCGCTCATGACGTCGAAGGACCCGGACCTGTCGGCGTCGATGCGCCACGAGTGGGCGCTGCGCATCCTGGAACCCGATCTTCAGTCATCCTCGGCAGAGACGCTGGGCATCGCAGGGGGCATCTGGAAACGACGCTGGGAATTCGATGGCAGGACCGCGAGCCTCGAGCAGTCGCTGCGGCATTACCTGGCACCGGTCGAACGCGGGCGGGCGGAGGGCGCGACCGACGCCGCACACGACAGGGATGGCAACGGCGTCACCGCAGAAGACGGCTATCCCGCAATCAACGCAGCGTTCGTGTGCAACCTCCTCGGGAAGGCGGCCACGGACTCGACGGCCCGCGACCTCTATTCCTCCCGCGCCGCCGCCCTGCGCGCGCGCGTCTGCCACGCCGTCGCGGCAACGAATTACTGGACGTACGCGACGCTTGCGGAGGCGCGCTTCGGGCTGGGTGACATCGATCGGGCCGTCGAGTTGATGCAGAAGGCGGCGCCGCTCACGACCGACCCATGGGAGCGCGAGACGACTGCGCGGCAGATTGCCCGCCTCGGCGATGCCCTGGGGGTGAACGAGACCGACACAGGACGCGTGGTCGGCGCCCTGGTCGGCGATGGCGGCGAAGGCGATGCACGTGTCCGCTCGATTCTCATCGGCAAGGTGGGCCTGGCGCTCTCCGGCGGTGGGTTCCGCGCTTCCCTCTATCACCTGGGCGTGCTCGCGCGGCTGGCCGAATCCGACGTGCTGCGGCACATCGAAGCGCTCTCGATGGTGTCCGGCGGCTCGATGGTCGGCGCTGCGTACTACCTGCGCCTGAGGACGCTGCTGCACAAGACCGGCACACCCGGCCCCGCCGAGTACGTGACGCTCGTGAAGGACTTGATCGACGACTTCAGGCAGGGCACCAACGCGAACCTCCGCACGGCGCTCTTCGAAGACCTCGACGTATGCCGTGCCCTCATCAACGGCGACGACGCGCTTTACTCGGAGCGGATGGCGGACGGCATCTTCAGAACGCTGTACAGCCGCGATCGTGGACGACGGCCGCGACCCCCCCATGAAGGCGTTGCCGATCGTGCCCGCAGGTGAGGTTCCGCACTTTCATCCGCGGTACCACAACAGTCGCAGGCCAGCCAAGGTGCCGGCGCTGCTGATCAACGCGACGACGCTCAACACCGGGCACTCGTGGCAGTTTACGACCACGTCGATGGGGGAGTCGCCGTTCTCCATCGTCGCCGGCGCGGACCCGATGCCCCGCCTCAGGCGCTCCTACTACAGGGACGCGAACGGCAAGCCGATGCGGGGCGTGACGCTGTCGCAGGCCGTGGCCGCGAGCGCATGCGTGCCGGGCCTGTTCGCCCCGCTCGCGCTCCAGAACCTGTACGAGGGATACGCCGTGCGGCTGGTCGATGGCGGCGTCTACGACAACCAGGGCGCCCTCGGCCTCCTGCAGGAGGATTGCTCGGTGCTCATTGTCAGCGACGCGTGTGGTCAGCTGGCGGTTGCCCTGAGTCCCGGCGGCGGACACGTCCCGCCGCTGATGCGCGCGTTCGACATCTTCCAGGAGCGCATGCGCCAGGGCAGCTACGACAACCTGCGGGCGGCGCGTGAGACGGGCCGCCTCGGCGGCCTGGCGTATGTGCACCTCAAGCAAGGCCTCGACGCCGATCCCATCGACTGGGTGGGCTGCGAGGATCCAGTGCGGCCGGGCGACCAGTTGCCCGCGATGTCAAACGCAGACCCGCGGACCCGTTACAACGTGTGGAAGCCGCACCAGGAGGCCCTCGCCGCGATCAGGACCGACCTCGACGCTTTCAGCGACATCGAAGCCGCGGCACTGATGGCGAGCGGCTACCTGGCGATGGACTGCGAGATGCAGCAACTCTGTCGCGATGTGCCAATGCTGGCGGGCGCACTCCAACGCGAATCGTGGTTCTTTTCCCCTGTCGTGCCGAAGCTCGAGAACGGCCACGACCGCCTCCTCCAGCACCTCCGGGCCGGCTCCAGGCAGTTCCTGCGGCTTTTTGCGATCGACGACGCGGCGAGGACGGTCGCTCTGGCCTTGCTCGGCTGTGTCGCGCTCATCGGCGCGGTGGTGTTGTGGCTGAACCGATCGGCGTCGTGGACCGTGACGATCACCATGCGCGGCGTGGCGCTGGCGCTGGGGCTCTGGCTCATCTCGTACGTCGCCACGCGGAAGTTCGGCACGTGGGCCGGCTATCTCGCCAACCCGGCGAGCGCGGTGAAGGCGCAGGCGGGCCGGTGGCTCGGCGCCGTGAGCATCTGGGCGCTCGCGCGCTGGATCGTACCGCGCTACACGAAGCGCTATCTCGCGCAGGGGACGCTCGACAAGTTGGCGTGACCGTGGCCTCTGCAGCCAGGCTCGAGTCACACCCAGTTCGTCTGTCCAGTCAGCCCGGAGATCGGGACGGTGAAGATCGCGTCGTGAAGGTGGCCGCGCTGCCAGCAACCGAGGAGGATCACGATGGCTCAAAAGTGTTTTGTGGTGATGGGCTTCGATGAGAAGGTGGATTTCGCCACCGGTCGCACGCTCGACCTGAACAAGTCGTACCGGCTGATCATCAAGAAGGCCGTCGAGGACGCGGGCCTCGAGTGCATCCGCGCCGACGAAGTCATGCACGCCGGCATGATCGACAAGCCCATGTACGAGCTCCTGCTCGACGCCGACGTGGTGGTCGCCGATCTCTCGACGTCCAACCTCAACGCGGTGTACGAACTCGGCGTGCGCCACGCGCTGCGGCCTCACACGACCATCGTCATCGCCGAAAAGCAGTTCAAGTTTCCGTTCGACATCGGTCACCTGCTGGTGCGCACCTACGAACACCTGGGGAAGGGCATCGACGGCGAAGAGGCCGAACGGATGCGCGTGGAACTCGGCCAGGCCATCAAGGAACTGTTGGCCAAGCAGGAAACCGACAGCCCCGTGTACACGTTCCTTCCCAGCCTGTGCGCGCCGTCGCACGTCGATCCGGCTCGCGTTGCCAGGGGCGCCGTCATTGCCGCAGTCCCGGCCCCGGTGGCACCCGCCGCAGACACGGCCGAACTGACGGAAGCGTTCCTGGAAGCAAGGGCGAATTCGCTGTGGGGGACGGCGGCGAAATACCTGAACAAGCTGCTGGAACGGCGCGCCGGCGACCCCTACCTGCTGCAGCAGCTGGCCCTGGCGACGTACAAGGGCAAGAAGCCTGATCCCGAGAGCGCGCTGTTCGAGGCCATGAAAATCCTGCAGCAGCTCGACCCCGATCGCACCACCGACGCCGAAACGCTCGGTCTGTGGGGCGCGGTGCACAAGCGGCTGTGGGAACTCAAGCACGACCGCGCCTACCTGGAAGAAGGCATACGCGCCTACGAGAAGGGCTTCATCCTCAAGAACGACTACTACAACGGGATCAACTTCGCCTACATGCTGGACATGCGCGCGGAGGTGTCGTCTCCACGCGACGCCACGGCCGACACGGTGTCGGCCGAGCGGGTGCGCGCGCGTGTGGTGCTGCTGTGCGAGCAGTTGCTCGACAAGGGCATCAAGGACGACGCCGGCAACCCTGACAAGGCCGCGACCTTCTGGGTGAAGGCCTCGCTGCTCGAGGCGCTGGTCGGATCCGGGCAGGCAGAGAAGGCGGCGGCCCTGCATGCCACCATTCGCGAGAGCGCACCGGAGGACTGGATGGTGCAGACCATGGACACCCAGATCGCGTCGCTGCGCACGCTGCTGGCGGCGGCGGGAAGCGCCGGTCGGGCGTGAAGGAACCCTGGCCTGCTGCAAGACGGTTTCCTGAAGCCGGACGACTTGCTAAGCTCGCACTGGAGCAGTCATGCGCATCTATCTATCATCGACCTACAACGATCTGATTGAGCACCGTGCGGCGGTCGCTCGCCTGCTCAGGCAGATGGGCCACGAGGTCATCGGCATGGAAGAGTACGTCGCGGAGGGCTCGCGGCCCCTCGACCGTTGCCTCAAGGATGTCGACTCCGCCGCCATCTACGTTGGCATCTTCGCCTGGCGGTACGGGTACGTGCCACCATCGCCGGCCGTCTCACCCGGCGATCCGGCAGGCGCGCCCGCGCGGGCTTCGGTCACCGAGTCGGAGTTCCGCCGGGCGGCCGGCAAGCGCCCTCTGGTATTCATGCTCGATCCGAAGGCCAGCTGGCCCGTGCAGCACATCGATGCGCTCTCCGGCACACCCGAAGATGCGGCCGCTGTGAAACGACTCCGTGACGAGCTCGCCAGCCAGTGGTTAGCGGGCTTCTTCACGACACCGGAGGACCTGGCGCGCCAGGTGAGCGCCGCCGTCTACCGGCGTGAGGTCACCGATCGGCTGGGCACCATCAGCGCCGCGCCTGGCCTCACAGAGTCTCTGATGTACGGCGGGCCGATCTCCGACTCGACGCTGATGAGCCTTCAGAATTCCCTGGTGCGCGCGCCGGAACTGCGCGTCCTGACGGTGGACCTCAGGGACGGCCAGTACTGGTGGTCGACTCGGCTCTTTTTTCTCGCCGCCGTCGCCGGCGAGCTCGCTGCCACGCGTTTGCTGATCTTCACCGAGGATGGGGAGCGCTACGTTGGAGCCGCCACCACGGCCACCGTCCGCGATCGCCTGGCGACCATGAGCGCGCCCCTGCGCCAGTACCTCGACCAATGCCGCCAACAGGCGGTCGGCGCGCTCGACCTGGCGCGCGCACTCGACCAGCGAGCCAATCTCTGGAACATGACCGTGCCCCCCGCGATCGAGGATGCCGAGCGTTCGTTCGTCACGGTCCGCGACCTTCGTCGCTGGCTCGGCGACGACTTGCTGGAGAACTCGGTCACGCAGGACGGAGACGTGGTGTCCAACGAGCTCCTGCGATCGATCGTCGACTGGCCGCACCCCTACGTGCCGATCACGGAGGGCGGGAACCTGCGCAAGGTCGTGGCGCGGGCGTCTGTGGCCGCCAACCTCGCACGGATCTTCGTCGAGAGCCTGGACCGTGCGCGAGCCTGACGAGCCCCCGCTTCGGTTCATCGCCCGAGTCCCCGGGAGTTCCTCGCGCTGCCCGTCCTGTCAGGATCGTCGCACCGGCGACACGTGATCACCCGGCCGTCCGCCAGGTGGGCCGTGACCCTGTGGCCTGAGCCTTCCACGCGGGCGATTCTCGTGTCGGTGCTGACGCAGTGCTCACGCCCGCGTCCACAGACGCCCGGCGGCGTCGTCGCGCATGTTCCGTCCCCACGTGTAGGCGCCCACCCCTGTGCGGCCCGGACACAACTGACTTTCGACCCTTGACAAGGCTCTGGCCGAGTCATAGGCTGCGCCGTGTCGGGGGTGGTCAATCCCCCGGCGTGTCCTCTTGTTCTGGCAGAAGATCAGGGACCTTTCCAGCGAATGTGACCAGGGCCCGGCGGCGGCGTGCCACGCCGCCGAAGGCGGATGCATCCTGCAGTGCACCCAGACCACGTTGAGTAGCTTCGGCGCAGTCGTCGGAGGACGATGGCCAGCATCGGCCGTTTTCTTCGCACGGTCATCGGGAAGGCAGGGTCGTCGCCTGAGCGCAGTGCGCCGACGCCTGCAGGCCGCCTCGACACAGGCGACGGCGGCCATGGCCTGCCTCAGCGCGACGACGAGCCCACGGGGGCGCCGCCCCCACCTGACAGCGCGCACCGGCACCCCGTAGAAGAGGCCTTCGCGCACGTCCCCGGTCGGACGTGCGCGCACTACCGGGTGCTCTCGTCGCTCGGGCGCGGCGGCATGGGCGAGGTCTACAAGGCCGAGGACACGAGGCTGGGGCGCTTCGTGGCGTTGAAGTTCCTCTCGGCCGCCGCCGCGCACGACAAGGCGTCGCTCGATCGATTCCGCGTCGAAGCGCGCGCGGCCTCGGCCCTGAACCATCCGAACATCTGCACCATCCACGACGTCGGCGAGTGCGAGGCCGGCACGTTCATCGCCATGGAGTGGCTCGAAGGCGAGTCGCTTCGCGACCACCTGCGCCACGGCGCCGTGGCGCCCGAACGCCTGTTGAACCTGGCGATCCAGGTCGCCGACGGCCTGGCCGCCGCGCATGCGAAGGGCATCGTCCATCGCGACATCAAGCCGGCGAACCTCTTCGTCGTCGGCCACGACCGGATCAAGATCCTCGACTTCGGGGTGGCGAAGCTCCATGCCTCCTCGAGTGAATCCGACACCGCCACCCACACCGCGAGCGAGGGACTCACGGAGCCCGGCGTCGTGCTGGGGACCTTCCCCTACATGTCACCGGAGCAGGTCCGCGGCGAGGACGTCGATCCGCGCAGCGATCTCTTCAGCTTTGCCGCGGTGCTGTTCGAGATGGCGTCGAGGCGGCGCGCGTTCCCCGGGTCGACGGCGGCCGATGTGTCTGCCGTGATGCTGGGTGTCACGCCGGTGCTTCCCTCGGGCATCGACCCGGCGTTCAGGGCGGCCCTGCAGGCCATCCTCGACAAGGGACTCGAGAAGAAACGCGAGTTCCGGTACCAGCACGCGTCTGACATGGCGGCCGACCTCAGGCGCCTTCAGCGCGACCTCGCCGAGGATCGCCTGCCGGCTCCGGCTGTCGTGCCGGTGGCGCCGTCGTCTCCTCCCTCGATGGGCAGGCGCATGGCGGGCGACCTGCTGCGCGCAGCCACGGTGGCGGCGTGCGTGTTCGTCGCCCACGGTTTCATCGACAGAAGTGCGGCGGGCAAGTACCTGGACCAGTTCCAGCTCGCGTTCGTCCAGGAAAGCCTCGAAGGCGGCCCGCTGGACGAGGCCGACTTCGAAGCGGGCGGCAGGCACCTGCCGCTGGTTGTCGATGTCTCGGCGCTGCATCCCGACAAGCGCCGGCCGACCGACCGGCGGATCCTCGACGCCCTGATCGACGAGCTTCGGCTCAACGGCGCGAGAGCCATCGGCGTCGACCTGTCGTTCGACGACATCCAGCCCGCCGACTTCCAGTACTTCCACAAGTGGCGGGATCACGGGAACGTCCGCGTGGGCATCTACCGGAGGGCGGTCGAGAAACGCGAGGCGTGGCTGGGCAGGCCCGAATTCTCGACCCTGGCCGCCGGCATTGCGATGCCCGCCGACAACCCGCAATACGCGTATGCCTACAGCCGTCGCTGGGCGATGAAGGCGCCAGGTGCGGACGTCGATGGACGCGAGCCGGCCGACTGCGCGTCGGCCGTGGCAGGCACGAACTGCAAGGACGACCTGTTCCAGTTGCCCGTCGCGCTCTGGCTGATTGGCGAACGGCCGACGGGCGAATCGGCCGAGCCGATCCGGGCACAGGACCTGGAGACACGCCTCACGCGGACCGTCGGGCAACGCCAGCCGGCATCGAGCGAACGCGACCTCGGCAACGTCGTCGAACTGGGGACGTATGTCATCGACTACTCGTACCTGAAGGAACTGCGCCAGGACATCATCACGCTGTCTTCAGACAGTGGGGATCCAGCCGACGACATCGCCACGCAATTGAAGGCCCATCGGTCGAGAATCACCGGACGGCTGGTGCTCGTCGGCGACCTCGAAGACACGTCGGATCACCTCTGTTACACGCCGCGCATGAGCCCCCTGCCCGGCGTCCTCGTGCATGGCTGCGCGCTCGCGACGTGGAATCGCGGGATGCTGCTCGAGCCGCGCGCGGCAATGGGCCGCAACGCCTGGATCGGGCTCGTGGCACTGCTCATCGCCACGATCGCCGGTCTTCGCGTGGTCCACTCGGTGTCGCCGGCGGTGCGCCACGTGCCATTTCAGCACCTGGAAGTCTTCGTGTTCGGCTCGATGGCCTTCGGCGTGATTCTCGTCTCGCGCTGGCTTGCGCAAACGAGCGGCATCGTCTGGCCGAACGTGTTCTGGGTGGCGGGCGCCCTGGCGGTCTATTCGCTCTCGGGACCTTTCCACCACGCAGTGATTGCGGTCCCGCGAATCGCCCACGCGGCAGTTGGAGGATCCGCCCGCCGCGTGCGAGGAGGCTGACGTGTTGAGGAACCGGTGCGTGCTGTTCGGGTTGATCATGGCGTCACTTCCGGTGTCGGTGTTCGGGCAGGGCGCGAACTACTGGCTCATCGAGCAGGCCACGGGCCGCTGGGAATACCGGGTCGGCACCGAGAAACCGCGGAAGGTGACCGGCCCGTACGACCCGATCTTTCCGCAGGGTGAGGTCCGCTGCCTCGAAGCCGACCTGCAGGCGTGCGAGCTTCGGTTCCTCGTGAATCCGCGGTCGAATGCGACCGAACGGCTGGCCATCAGGCTCACGCAGACCGGCCAGTGGGCCAGCCTCAGGAGGCTCAAGCCGCCGCCCCCGCCGGTGCTCCCCACCACGTCGTCGGAACTGGCGGCGAAGTTTGCGCGCGTGACGCGCGCCGGGGGCTCGCGTGCGGCGTCGGGCTGCGGCGGCGACTTCTCACTCGAGGCACCTGCATGCGGCGAGAACGTTGCGGTGTCGAACTTCAAGATCCGCTGGCCGCCGATGCCATCGGGGAAGATGGCCGTGCTGGTCGAGCGCGCCGACGGCGCAGTTGCGCTGTTCCGTGCCACGGCATCGGCAGACGCGGGCGAGTTCGCCGATCCCGGGCTGGACGCTTTCCTGAGGAAGGTCCAGGGTCAGAACGATCCCGTGGATGTCACCGTGCGGATCCTGGTCGACGGCGGCAAGAGCGCCGTACGGCTGGTTCACGTCCTTCCGTCGAGCCGGACAGACGACTACGAGGCGCGGGTCAGGGCCCTCGACGCGCAGCGCGGCGCCGCGGCCGTCGTGACCCGCATGTCGCTGGCGATGGAGGAGGGCATCTGGTCTACCGCGGCGGAACACGCCAGCGAACTGGTGCGGCTCGCCGCCGGGTCACGATCGCTCCTGGAGTACGCGGTCGTCGGCCTGTGCCAATCGGACTTCGACGAAGAACGGGCGCTGCTGCAGACGTCCATCCGTCCCGATCGGTTCGCTGAACTGTGCGTCGCCGAGCCCACGGCGTCGCCCGCGACGAGCACCGACACCGCCGCGGGTCCAGAGGCCGCCAGCCCCGCAGCCCCCGGCGCGAACGTCGTGCCGAAGGCCCGCGCAGGCATCGCGCTCCTGATCGGCAACTCCGAGTACTGGAACATGCCGCTGAACTCCGTCAAGAGCGACCTGAAGGGGATGAGTGCCACGCTTGCCTCGGCGGGCTTCGCGGTGACGACGAAGGAGAACCTCAGGAGCCCGCGCCAATTCGTCGAGGCGCTCGACGACGTGCTCAAGAAGGAGAACGCGACGCCCGACGACCTGCTGCTCGTCTACTACAGCGGGCACGGACTGCAACTCGACGGGAAGGCGCACCTGCTCAGCACGGGTGTGTCTCCCGCGGCGCGCGTCGCCGAGGACCTCCGCGACAACGCCCAGAGCGCCGAGGACTTGCTGGCGCAGATGGAGCGGGCGATTCCCGGCGCCCGCGTCCTGATCATCGAAGCCTGCCGCGACAACGTGTTGTCGGGTGGTCAAGGCAGCAAGCAGGCCGAGCGGGGCGGGTTCGCGTTCCAGCAGGACGACGTCGCGAACACGTTCGTGATGTTCGCGAACAAGCCCGGACTGCCGACTCCGGTGCGCTCGGATTACGGCCTCATGGGCCCGTTCACCGAAGCGCTCATGTACGCCCTCGAGAACTCGACGGGCGACGTCCTCGACGTCTACGAGATGGCGGCCACCAAGACGGCGGAGATCAGCCCGGGGCAGGAGCCCGTGATGTACCGCTCGAAGACCGTCGACCGCCTGCCCCTCAAGCGCGACAACGCGACGCTGCAGGACACGCGGGCCAGGGACCTGTTGAACAGCGCCGAGGCGCTGTACCGCGCCCGCGCATGGGACGAATTCCACGCAACCGTCACGCGGGGAAAGGCGTTGGCGTCTGAGACGCCGCTGCAGCAGCGCCTGGCCAGGGAGACGGAGTTCGCGCGTCTCATGATGGAAGCCGAGCGGGCCGAGGAGCAGGCGAACTGGGCGGGTGCCGCGGCGAGCTGGCAGAAGGGCCGCGACCTGTTCGCGGTGCGAGAGTGGGTGTCGATGAAGGCAGCGGTGGCGTGGCTGCTTGCCGACGATCTCGCGGGCGGCGTGCGTGCCCTCGCGGTGCTCTCCGCGCAGTCTGACAGCGAGGTCGCCGTGCAGGCCAGGCAGATGCTGGCCGACCTCGTGAAGGAGTTCCCGGCCCTCGACGCCGACGCACGCAAGGCGGCCGAGGCGACGGTGAAAGCCGTGCCAGGGGCGGAGTTCGAGAAGATCCAGGACGAGGAGTGACGTCGATGCGATTCGCGGCCAGACTGACCACCCTTCGCCTGTTGCCTGCGCTTGCGCTGGGGTGTCTCGTCCCGGGGGCTGCCCTGGCCCAGGACGCCGTCGTGATCGCCTGCACGACGGATGGATGCCTCTATCATCGGGCCTACGCGCCCACGCTCAGTGGCCGCGACTCCGTCAAGACGCTTCCGCCTTCGAGTCAGGGGACGGCGCCATCACAAGCCAAGGCGCGAACGGTGAAGCTCGCCACCCTGACCGGGCTCTATCGGCAGCCCGACTCGGGGATGCTGCGCGTGATGAACCGCGACGGCGCCCTCGGCGATCTCGTGTTCCCGTCGAAGCTCCCGCGCGGGGTGGTCGCAGGGTCACCCGCGTCGCTCGAGTGGACGATCGAGTTCCGGCAGCAGGCCGCCTCCAAGACGGCCGTCGCCGTGACGCGCGATCAGGTGGTGGCCGTCATCCGCGGTCCGAAGATCGAAGGCGCGCTCGTCGACTGGCTGAAGAGCGAGGTGCGGGCACCCGCTCCGCACCCGCTCCAGCGGCAGATCATCGCGGGGGCCCTCGCGTTTGCCGGCGGGTCAGAGGAGCTGCGGTTGTGGCGCGACGAGCTGAAGAACGCCATGCGGAGCAGCCTCGATCTGTTCAGGACCGAGGCGGTCGATCCGGCCCTGATGGAGGCGACGCTGGCCAGCGGCGTTGGCGCGATGCGCATCTTCCAGACGATCACGCCAGACGCGCCAGACGAGACGCTCCACAAGGAACTGCCTGCCGAGCACCGCAGGCTGATCGAGCGCTTTGCGATCGCCGGCGTGCTGCAGCGCGCCGGCATGCACGACGCGTTTCTCGAGAAGCTCGAGCAGATCGGCCTCGCCCGCTGGTCTCGTCCCGACCTGCTCACGCAGGTCGACCAGTCGCTCCAGGCCAGCGCGCGCGCCCACTACGAGCGAGCCGTCGAACTCTCGAAGGCCGGTCAGTACGGCGAGGCCTTCGACGAAGCACGGCTGGCGACGGAACGGGCACCGTGCAACGAGGACATGAGCGAGTTCTACTACCGCGCCCGGGTTGAACTGGTGCAGAGGAACATGGTGCCGGCCCAGCCGGAGTACGACAAGGAGAACTGGACCATCCTGCAGCAGATCGTGCGTGAGCTTCAGAGCATGGCACAGGCGTCGACGCTCACGCCGGAACTCGCGCAGCACGTGCGACGACGGATTGCCGAAGGCGAACGCCTCGACAGGAACTACCTGCCGCTCCAGCTCAAGAAGGCGGAGTTCCTGGCCAACGTCGGCGAGTTGACGGCATCGCGTGACGTCGTCACGCGGGTCGAGCGAACCGTGAAACTGGGCCGCGCCGAGGCCGAGGAATGGCTCGATCTCGACGCCAGCCTGAACGGCAAGCTCGTGACGCTTCGCCAGAGCACCGAGAAGGCCGTGAAAGACCAGATTGGGAACAGCCAGTTCAAGGACGCGCTCGACGCGGCCACCCTCGGACTGCGGGCGGAGCCCGACAACCCCGTCTTCCTGTACTGGAGCGCGGTCGCCGCTGCCGTCCTGCGCGATCAGGAGAAGACCAGGCAGTTCGTGCAGCGCTACCTCAAGCCGCTCGCATCCGGTTGCGCGGGTGCGCCCGACGCCACGGCCATGTTGTTCGACCTGTACCGCAGGCAGGCCTCCACCGCAGGCAGCGCGGCGTTGGGTGGCGGTGCGCCCAACTGGATGAGCGGTGAACGGTACAGTGCGGGCGAAGCGTTCTACGATCCCATCAGTGGGAGCTTCAACACCCGCATCCTGACGTCCACGACCGAGAAGGGGTTGACGAACCGGTCGACGGCGTTCCGCTGGGAGGGGTTCCTCGCCGCCTCGATCCGGACGCTCGACGGTCCGCTGACGCTTGACCGGCAGCCGCAGCTCGAGCTCGAACCCGTCTACGATCAGGCGCGGGTCTACATGACCGGGATCGGCACGAGGGCGAACTCCGAAGGCCGGCGGAGGGTCATGCCCCTCCGCTATCTCAACAGCCCGGACTTCGATCCGGTCCTGGCCGCGAAGTTCACACCCAGGACGACCATGCGCGGATGGGCAGGCAACCCGTTCTTCCATCCCTTCGTGTGGAACGACATCTACCTGTTCGATCTCGTGTACGACGAACTCGGGCGCATCAAGGAAGCCATCCCCGTTGCGCCTGACGCCTCGCGCCCGGTCTCGTCGTTCAGCGAGCGCCTGACCTTCACGTGGGACGGAAGGTCGAAACGCCTCATGGCCATCAAGGGCAACAGGTACCTTCGCGAGATGAGCTACGACGGGAAGGGGCGTCTCGTCTACGAGAAGATCACCCACCCCGACGGGCGCGGGAAGATCGAGTACCGCTACAAGGGAGACTCGGTGGAGGTGCTCGGGATCACGTGCGAGGACGACTTCTTCGACCGCGCGCGCCGGATCGTCATCGTCCAGTCGGGCCTTCGATGATCAGGTGAGGCGCGGCCCTGAAGGCTCGGGAGTGGGTGGAGAGTTGCTCAGCGATGCGCGCGCGTGAAGCGTCACACGTCGCGCGTGTGAAGGCCGATCAGTAACTCGGCAACACGCCGGATCGGAATCCCTCGGAAACTGCCAAGGCTCAGAAGGTGCGTATCGCCGCTCACGAGCACCTCGGCGTCGGCCGCGACAGCGCACTCCAGGATGCGATCGTCTGTCGGGTCGGCCGCGATCACCTGAAGGTTCTCTGTCGGTTCCACGACCCGGGCGATGACCCGCAGAGCGCTGACCAGAATGTTCGTGTCAGCGACGACCCGCTTCACGGCCGCGCCCGAGACTCCTGCACGGCACGCTCGACGATGATCTCGACATCGGCATCGGTCATCGAGCCGCGACGCACGTCGCCCTCACGTCCCATGCTTTCCAGCCAGCGCCGCGCGAGATCTCGCTCGAGTGCCTTCGCGGCAAACTTCTCGAGGGTCGTGCCCTCAGCGGCGGCAGCTGCCTGCGCGCGCTCGTAGATAGCGTCTGGAACGGCGATGCTCTTGGTTGCCATCGTGGACCTGCTTCAAGCATACGCCCGGCGCGGCAACTGCTCCCCGGCTCCGTCTGGATGGAGACGTGACGGAGCGCGCGAGAGCTGGGGCCCTGCGGCATGCGCGACACCGCCATCGTCGCCGGGCTGGACGTCGTCGCCGCGCGGTGGGCACCCCCGCATGTCCAGGTCGCCGCCCGCAAGGGATCGACGGCGCGCCGGACTATCCCTCAGCATGGTTGCGTCCCCTGCAGTGCCGCTTCCGTTTCGCCCGGCAGGATTCTCTTAGCGTCCTGCGGCTTGCCCGGCCAACTTCCGGATGCGCCGTGATCCCGGAGTTGGCCGCCTCCTTCTCGGATAAACTGAACAAATGCCGCTTTCCGCCGGCGAAAGGCTTGGCCCCTACCAAATCGTCGCCCCCCTTGGCATGCTACCGGTGGAAGCCGATTCCGGACCGGGCGGGCCCGGGTTTCGACTCGGGAAAGCCGAGTTGTTGTTGGGAACACCGTTCAACGAGGCTGCCCCGGCGATTTCTCCGGACGGGCGATGGCTGGCGTACCGGTCGGATGAGTCGGGAATTGCTGAAATCTATGTGCGGCCGTTGTCTCTGTCAGGCAGGGGGCCGGGAGGGCGATGGCTGGTGTCGACGGGAGGCGGTAACTTTCCGCATTGGTCCCGCGGCGGGCGGGAACTGCTCTTTCTTACCCCAGAGTGGCGCGTGATGGCCGCCAGCTACACCGTGCAAGGCGACGTGCAAGGCGACACGTTCGCGGCGGGGAAGCCGCGGGTGTGGGCGGACGTCCGCGTCAGACCCTACGCGTACTACGACATCGCACCGGACGGCAAGCGGCTGGCAGCGATGGTCGACGATCAAGACGCCGTGAAGCTGCCCACGAGCCTGACGGTTCTTGTGAACTTCGGGGACGAACTGCGGCGAAAGGCGCCGGCGGGGAATAGGACCTGACCCTGATCCGACAATCGGCTTCAGGCTCCGGGCTTCAGGAAGAACGCGGTCGAAGCGCCTGTTTGCGCGATCTTGTCACGTCACACCTGGTGGTATCAGGACATTCACCGGCCACTTTGACCTCCACTTCGACGCCGAGGTCACGAAGTCGTTGGCGTGGCGACGATCGCGTCGTAACCCCCCAAGAGGTCACGTCTGTCATCGCAGCATTCTTCAAGGCCTGGCCCCCGCACGACGGGGGACCAGGTCCTCGAACGCCATCTTCCTAGCTCCGAGCCGAACGCGCCCGGCGACCCCGTGCGCCGCCGAGGAGCACGCCAAGTCCCATCAGGACGAGCGTGCCTGGCTCCGGCACGGTCGCAGCGCTCGTGGCGAAGCGGAAGTCGTCCACCGCAAAAGCCATGGCTCCGGCCATGTCGATCACCGCCGACACGATGTCGGCCTGGGCGCTTTGCCAGCCGAAGAACATCATGCCGCCCGACGGAATGGCGATGTTGTTCGCCTGGAACGCCGGGCCCGAGGTGAAGTTGATCGTGATGTTCAGCGACGTGTTGAGAGTGCGCGATGTGACGAAACCGAACGCGCTCACCGGATTCACGAAGGTGGTCGTCAGCACCTTGGTGGGGTCGGTGGGATTGGTAATGGAGTCGAGGAACCCGCCGACGTAATCGGCACCGAAGTCGATATTGAAGAAGTTTCCCGACCCGATGGGCGTGGAGTAGGTGACGCCGGGCTGGATCAGCCCGGGCGTGATCGCTGAGCCGAACGCGACCACGAGATTCGTGCTGCTGTTGAGCACGCCCGTCGAGATCGGGAAGCGGGCAACGTTCCCGAAGGTCTCCACGGTTTCAGTCGCCCCGCCGAGCGCCGCCTGGTAGGTCGGCAAGTTGGTGAACGAGGTGATCGCGCCCGCGTTGGCGACACCGGGCACGGCCACAGCCGCCGCGAAACTGAGTACTGCCTGCCAGGACCGAAGCGTCATCGTATTCTCTCCATCTGCGTGCGCGGCCACAGCCGCCGCTGGTGCCCGTGCGTGAACTGTCGAACGTGGAACCGGCGCGGCAGGTCGCGCAGGCGGCGAGAGACCACTGCTGGAGTGAGGTCCACCCACCGGTGCATCGGTGGGTAAGCAGGCACTCGAGCGGCGGCGCGCCACGAGGAACAGATCGTGACCACTGCCACGTGCGAACCGAAGTCCGGTGTGAGATCTAGCTGAGCAAAAAAAAGGCCAATTGCTGAAATGGGCGAACTCCCCAACGTTTCCGGGAATCTCGCTGTGAAGGTCAACGCAGAAGTCGCTGCGGGCAGCGCATTTTGTCGCCGGCACGGAAGGTGCGTTCGGCAGAACGACGCCGCATCTCGAAACGGCGCGTGGTGCCCGCCCACCCCGCCACGGTCCCGACGCCGCCTCGACGCCCGCGGCTAACGGTAGCCCTTGAAGTCGGCGCGGTATCCGGTCTCGCGCTGGAGCCGCCCCAACTCCGCCTGGAGGGTGGGAAGCAACTTCTCACCGGCCGGCTTGCCCACCAGGTTGTCCAACTCGTTCGGATCGGCCTCGAGGTCGTAGATCTCGTCCATGCCGGGCAGGTCGACGTAGTGGATGTACTTGTGACGCTCGGTGCGCACGGCCTGGTAGCCCATGTCGAGCGCCCGCGGGAAGACGCGGTCGGTGTAGTACTCGAACAGCACCGACGACCGCCAGTTGGTCGGCGAGCCCTCGAGGAGCGGCACGAGGGATCGACCCTGCCGTGGCACCGTGTCGGGCACGCCGGCCAGCGCGAGGACGGTCGGGGCGACGTCGATGATCTGGGCCATCTGTGCCGGCGTCGTGCCGGCGCGCGCCATGCGCGGGAACCGGATGATGAGCGGGATCCGCACCGTCTCCTCGTATGCCAGCCGCCGCTCCTCGTTCAGCCCGTGCTCACCGTAGAAGTAGCCGTGGTCGCTGGTGACGATCAGGACCGTGTTGTCGAGTTCCCCCATCTCGCCGAGCACCTGCCGGATGCGCTGGAGGCTCTCGTCCACGCCCAGCAGCATCTCGAGCCGGTCGCGGACGTCCTTGTCGGGCGTTCCCGTTGCCGGACCGAGTGGCGGCAGCCCCTCGATCGTGCGCTGCAGCGCGGGCTTCCCGGTGACCGGCACGGTCGCATTCGGGCGCCTCGGCACCACGGCATTCGCGTAGCGGCCCCGGTGCCGCTCGGCGGGGACGAACCCGGCGCCCTGTCCCCGCACCGGCGCCACGCTGCCATCGTCGCTCTGCTGCATGTTGGGATGCAGGGCCTTGTGTGCCAGGAAGACCATGAACGGCTTCCCCTGCGACTGCTTCATGAACTTGACGACGTAGTCGGTGAGGACGTCCGTCACGTAGCCAGACGCCTCGAGGCGCTCGCCGTCGACGTTCAGCTTCGGGTTGATCGCCTCGCCCTGTCCCTTCATCGACACCCAGTGCGTCCACCCGGGCCGGCGCGAGTCGTCGTTCCCCATGTGCCACTTCCCGAAGAAGCCGGTCTGGTAGCCGGCCCCCTTCAGCGGGATGGCGAAGGTGCCGAGCTGATGGCTTGCCGCATCGCGCGCGGTGTTGTCGATGATGCCGTTCGTGTGCGCGTACTGGCCGGTGAGGATCGCCGCGCGGCTGGGCGAGCAGAGCGGGGTGGTCGCGAACGCGTTGAGGAAGCGGACGCCCTCGCGTGAGACCTGGTCGATCGCCGGCGTCTGCGCCCATGGGTGCCCGGCGACCCCGATGTCGTCCCAGCGGAGGTCATCGACCAGGATGACGACGACATTGGGTGGGCGCGCTGCGGCCCGCTCCGGCGTTCCGTTGCATGAGACGCTGGCGAGCCAGAGCACCAGGACAGCCGGCCACCCGAAGGCCCGGCGCCACGTTTCCGCGCGTGAAGGCACGTGCAATCTCCCGGTCAGCGGGCAGCGTCACCCGGTTGGTCAAGGTTGAGCCGCCAGCATAGGCCTACCCTTCCAACCCGTCAATGACGGGATTCCCGGTGACGGGATTATCCGGTGATGGGATTCCCGGTGATGGGATTCCCGGTGATGGGATTCCCGGTGACGGCGACCAGGCCGATGAGGACGCTGTGCGATCACGCCAGCGTCCACGGACGTCCGCGGCGTGGTCGCGCGTGGCTTGTCCCAGGTGTAGGGGCCGCACCCCAGTGCGGCCCGGAGGCCCAATTACGCGTCAGCTCGCCGCCGGAGCATCGACGCCGGCCCAGAGGTTCATCGAGTCGAGTTCGTCGCGGCCCGAGGCCTTCAGGTACAGGAACAACTGCGTGCGGTACGCCGCGCAGCCGCAGAGCACGATGTTGACCAACTGCGCGCCGCGTGTGGCCGTGTCGCCGAACAGCTCGATCTCTGCACGCAGGTCGGCGTCCGACATGTCGGCCAGCAGCGCCGCGTAGGTGTCGGCCTGTTCGCGAATCGCCGCAAGCGTCGCGTCGAAGTCGCGCGCGGTCGCGGCCTGCTCCGCGGCCGTCCACGCGGCCGGGTCGAATGCGCCGGCCTTGATGGCCTGCACGAGCACGGGGCCCATCATGGTCAGGTACTTCAGCAACTCGATCGTGCTGCGCTGCTTCGGCGTCGGGCGGTAGTCGAGCTTCGCGCGATCGACCTTGCCGGCAAGGTGCAACAGGATGCGGACTTCGTTCTGCAGGGCACTCACGAGCTCGGGCCTGGTCAGCACCATGGGTCTACCGCCTTCTTGAAAAGTGGACGGGCAGGATACCACACGCTTCCTGGGGGCTCCTGCCTTCGCGTGCAGCCTTCACGTGCGGTTCACGTGCGGTTGCTTCACGTGCGGCTCCTGTGCCGCGTCACGCTCGTTGCCTGCCCAGCGGCGTACCCAGTGTGGCCTTGAGTTTCTCGAGTGGATCCACCACCGGATCGCGCTTGGTCCAGTCGATGCCGACGATGCCGTAGAGCCACGCGGGCATGGCGACTTGTTCGATCACGACCGGGATCAGGCGTCGCCGCCTGTCGCCCATGTCGAGCACCTTGGTGATGATCGCTTCTTCCTCGGTGTGGCCGCTGTCGAAGTAGCGCGGCGAGATCACCGCCACCGTGAAGCGGCTCTCGCGCACGCAGCGCTCCATCTCCTGCAGGAAGCTCGCGTTGGCGGGGAAGTCGCGCTCGTCGATCGCAACACGGTAGCCGTCGGCCTCGAGGGCCTCGACGAGGTCGTGGGCGAACTCGGCGTCGGCGCCGTCGTGCCGGTAACTCATGAACACGTCGTAGCGCGCCGCGACGGGCGCATCGGCCCGTGCTGTCGGCGTGCCGCGGCCGATCGTCAGGAGCTTCGTCGTCGCCACGGCCTGCACGGTGGCCAGCAGGCACACGACGAGGAACGGGATCCACAGGAAGTGCGTGCTGCTCACCAGCGCGCTGCATCGGTTGATCGACGTCCGCGTCCATATCCGCTCGGCCGCGCCGGCCGCATCGAAGAGGAGCTCGGCGCTCGAAAGCTCCGGGTTCGCCTGGACGTACGTCGTTCCGAGCGGCGTCAACTCGGTGCCGATGATGACGGGCGTGCCGGCGTAGCTGGCGATGCACGCGCGCTGCGCGTAGCCGCCGGCCGAGAACGATCCCAGGCCGAGCGCCAGCGCCACGATCGCCACCGCCATCCAGGCCTTCGGCCGTGCGCGGCTGCGCCAGACCGCAAGCGGCAGCATGGCGAGCGCGACGATGGCGGCAGATGCGAGCGCCGCGAACGTCGATCGGCTGGCCGCGTCGTCCACGACCACCGGCTGGGGCGCAAGGGCGGCACCCGCGCCGGCAACCACGACCGCCGCGACGGCGAGCCACGTGCGTCGATGGCCCCGCAGCAGGGCTGCGCCGTCGCTCATCGCGCTGGCACGGCGGGAACCGGCAGGTCGAGGAGCAGTTCCTTCACACCCCCTCCGACACGGACGAGGGTCCGTTCGCCCGTCCGCGCCGTCACGGGATCGCGCACCCACATCACGTAACGGCCCGGCACGAGCGCGGTGTCGGTCGGACTGCTCAACCGCGGAAAGAGATCGGGGCTGGTGTTGGCCGCCGCCTCGAACACCTTCGGGATGTAGAACACCTGCCAGCTCTTTCGCTCCTCGCTGCCCTGCAGCGTCCGCACGCGCACGACGACGGACCCTCCCAGCGTGCCTCCGCTCCTCGTGCAGTGATCGAGCTTGATCTCGAGGTCGTCGGCGACGGACTGCAGCGTTGCGGCCAGGCGTGCCGCGTCGCCGGCCTTGACCGCGTCATCCAGCGCTGACACGTGCCCGGCAAGGTTGTCGCGGTAGTCGTCCGGGGAGTTGGCCGGCCACTTCGCCGACAGCGCCAGGAGCTGTGACAGCGCCGTGTTGGCGCGTTGCCAGTTCGCCGAGAGCGCAGGGAGCTGTGACAGCCCTGCGTTGGCGCGTTGCCTGTCTCTGCGCACGTCGTCTCGCACCGGGGGAACGCGGGCCATGAGGTCGGCCAGTGCCGCGAGGCTGGCCTTCACCTGCGGCGCTTGCGGCGTCACGCTCGCGCGCGCGGCCTCGTTCGTGATGCCGCGGTCGCGCAGGAACGCCTCGACGTACGTCGCCGTGGACGGTGATGGCGCTGCCCACTCGAAGACCGTCCGTCCGTGTGCGTCGCGGACAGATGCGTCGGCGCCCTTCGTCAGCAGCGCCTGCAGGATGCCGAGGTCGCCGTTCCGCGCGGCGATCATCAACGCGGTCGCCCCCTGCGCGTCGGTGACGTTGACAGGGGCGCCCGCCGAGAGCAACTGCCTCACGACCATGTCGTGCCCCTCGGTCGCTGCCTGCAGCAGGCGGCTGCCGAGCGTCTCTGCACTCCCGAGCAGTTCGGCGATGTCCGTGTGCCCGCGGGCGAGCGCGTACTCGCGCGCCGTGAGGCCGCCGCTGGCAGCGCTGACGTCGGCGCCGCGCTCGAGCAGCGCGCGAACGATGTCGGTGAACCCATTTGCCGCCGCCAGCAGCAGGGCGGTGGTGCCGTCGCCTGCGCGCGCATCGACCGACGCGCGGTTCTCGATCAGCAGCGTCACCACGGGCACGCTGCCGTTCGCACAGGCCCACATGAGCGGCGTGAAGCCGCGCCGGTCGGTCGCGTTCACGCTCGCGCCAGCCGACAGCAGGTCGCGGGCGCGCGCAAGGTCGCCGAGCTTCGCCGCGGCGAGCAGATTGGTGTCTGCCGCGGTGGCCTGCACGGGCGCCGGCGCCGCCTGGCCGACCAACAGGCCGGCAAGGACGAGGGAAAGGAACATGGCGAACGTATGAAACGGGTACGGCAGCATTCTATACCGCAGCGGCCGGCCGCCAGGGCGCAGCGGATGGGCTGCGGGAACGCCTCCCGCGACGTGGGATCGTTCGCGTCCTGCGGGCGCGGTGCGTCACAGCGTGAGACAATCACCCCGTGCTCAACATCGCCCTGTTTGGTCCGCCCGGAGCTGGCAAGGGAACGCAGTCGGAGTTCCTGGTCAGGAAGCACAACCTGTTCTACATCTCGACCGGCCACCTGCTGCGGAAGGAGATGGCCGCAAGACCCGGCTGGGGCTCGAGGCGCAGGGCATCATCGCCGCCGGCGGGCTGGTGCTCCGACGAGATCATCGTGCAGGTCATCGAGAAGACGATCACCGACAACCCCGGCTCGAACGGCTTCCTGTTCGATGGCTTCCCGCGCACCTACATCCAGGCCTACATCCTCGAGGGCCTGATGCTGAAGCTCCACACGTCGCTGAGCTGCCTCATCAGCCTCGACGTGCCCGAGGAGGAATCGGTCAAGCGCCTGTTGAACCGGGGCACCACGTCGGGCCGCAGCGACGACAACGAGACGGTGATTCGCAACCGGCTGCGCGAGTACAACGAGAAGACGCTGCCGGTGCTGCAGTTCTACCGTGACCGCGGCCTCTACGTGGAGGTGGACGGGACGCGCTCGGTGGACGAGGTCCGCGGCAGCATCAGCGACATCATCCGGAACGAGCTCGCGAAGCGACTCTTCAACGTCGTCCTCTTCGGCTATCCCGGTTCGGGCCGCGGCTCGCAGGGCAGGGCGCTGGCGAAGGCCTACGGCCTCGAATACGTCGCGACCGGGCCGATGCTCGACCACGAGATCAAGCAGGGCAGCGAGACCGGCAAGCGCATCACGAGCCTGTACGAGAGCGGCCAGTTGGTGCCCGACGAAATCGTCGTGCAGCTCATCGAGAAGAAGCTCGCGGACTCGAAGGGCGTGAAGGGGTTCATCTTCAAGGGGTATCCGCGCACGCTGGTGCAGTCGTACATCCTCGACGCCCTGCTGAAGAAGCATGGCTCGTCGATCTCGAGAATCATCGACATCGAGGTGCCAACGCTCGAACTGATCGCGCGCCTCGACGAGCGGAGCAAGACCGATCGGTGCATGCCGTACGACACGAGCACGGCGAAGATCGTGAAGCGCCTGCAGGAGCACGAGACCAAGACCGTGCCGGTCATCCAGAAGTACATGGAGCGGCACGAGGTGATCAGGATCGACGGCATGGGCACGTTCGACGACGTCTTCGCGCGCCTGGCCGCCGTGATCGAAGACGGCTTCAGGAACATGCGGTAGGTGCAGGGGCCGCACCCCAGTGCGGCCCGCGTTACTCCTAGGACGAGGACGCCGGCGGCGCACGCGCCTCGCAGTTCAGAGGTCGTCGGGACTGAGTCCGGTCACCCTTGCCACGCGCGCCAGCATCCGTGGGCCGATCTCTTCATCGAACAACTCCGGTGGTCCTTCGCCGTGCTCCAGGCGCTCAGCCAGGACTCGCAGTGCCAGCGCCTGAACGCGCGCTACGGCATCGTCTCGGTTCTGTCCGTAGCACATGACCCCGGCAAGACCAGGCACCTCTGCGAGCCAGCGCCCGTCGTCTTCGTGTTCGAGTTCGATGGTGAACGTCACGGGCTGCACTCTGGCATCGTCGCGCGGGTCGTCACAACGCGCGGCGACGGGGCGGACCGGCGCCGCACGACCACGGCGTAGACGACGAGGTTCACGGCGATCACGATGCCGCCGAGCAGCCACTGCACGTCGCGTGAGAGCGACGCGGGGTAGAGCAGCGGCACGAAGTAGTGCTCGACGAAGCCCGACGCGTAGGCGCTGCCGCCGCCCCTGGCTCGCAGCGAGTTCTCGAGCGGCGTCAGCGGGCAGATGAGCGCCCGCGAACTCGACGAGTGCTCCCCACACCGCGGCGGGCACGTGTGCCCACGCCATCCGCGGCCAGCGCATGACGAGCAGGCCGCCGAGCACCACGAACAGCACGAAGGCGAGGTGCACGACGACGAGCGCGTCGGCGAGGGCAAGGGAGGCTGCCGGTGACATGGGCTGCTGCCGCGCGTCCTCAGCGCGGGAGCGCAGGAAGCAGGCCCTGCGCCTCGAGGAAGGTCCGGATGTCGGTCCACGCGCGCGGGCAGTCGTTGTGGCCGCACGCGAGCAGTCGCAGCGTCGCTCGCGGCGAGGCCGCAGCCAGCGCGCGGCCGTGATCGGTGGGCACGATCTCATCGTGGTCGCCGTGCAGCACCAGCACCGGCCCCTGGAACCGTGCGCACGGCGGCGAGCGTGTCGAGCGGGTCGCGCACCAGGAATCCGGGCGCGCCCACCTGTCGCGCGAAGGCCCGCGCGCTGGTGAACGTCGACTCGAGGATGAGGGCCGGCACGGGCCGCTCGGCCGCCAGCATCGCTGCGGCGCTGCCTCCCAGCGAGCGGCCGTACGGGAATGATGCGGTCGGCGTCGATGGCGGGCTGCGCGCGTGCCCACTGGTCGGCCGCCAGCATGGTGTCGACGATGGCCTGCTGCGACGGGTGACCTGCCGATCGGCCGTAGCCGGGGTACTCGACCAGGAGCACCGCCATCCCCCATGCGCGCGGCGGATCGAACGCCGACGGCCAGTAGTCGATCAGTTCACCGTTCCCGTGCGTGAAGAGCAGGAGCGGCGACCGGCCAGGGTGCTCCACCGTCGGGGCCAGGAACCACGCCTCGACACGGCCGGCCGGCGTCTCGAGCCAGACCTGCTGCGCGTCAGGCGGACGCGGCGGCGCGTCGCTCAGCGGGTGGCGCCGGGAACAGCATCGCGCGCTGGCTGACGAAGAGCAACGCCCAGTACGCGGCCACGAGCGCGAGGCCGACGATGGCGATGACTAGGATGGTCGAGGCCTTGGGCACGGCGAAATCCCCCTGGGCGTCATCGTCAGACGACGTCCAGTGACACCCATTGTGCAACGGGTCGCTGCACCTACGGTTTCGCGTCGCGACCAGGCTCGGCGGGTGGCGCGGTGTCTGCTGCCCGCAGGGCGGTGCCGGTTGCGAGGTAGTGGTTCACTCGCGCTTCCCAGTCTTGCATGAACCGCTCGTAGGTACTCGGCCGTGAAGGCAGCCACGAACGCGTCGCCTTCAGGCCCGAGGCTCGTATGCGTGTATGTGACGGTCGCTTCCGACCCCGTGGCGATGGGCCGAAGCTGGATAGTGAGCCTGCACGCCGTGACGAGCGGCGTGATCTTGAGCATCTCCACGAAGCCCCTCTGCGGATCATGCTGGGTCACGTACCAGATGGCGTCGTTGGGGGTTGCCGGCGTGACGAACACGCAATCGGGTTCGGCAACTCCTGACCGCGTGATCACCGAGATCGGATCCCATCCGTCGAGCCAGTCAGCCTCACGGACCGGGCACAGCAGCGGGAACACCGCTGATGGCTCGCCGATCAGACGCTGCGTGTACGTGTGACTCACGCGGTGTGGAGTGGTGACATGCATGGACGATCGCCTCTCCTGAAGGTGGTGAGGTTGGTTGGGGGCGGCGCTAGCGCTTTGGCTCGTTCAGGTCGGGCAGCTTCGCGTCGCGATCCTCCGCGACTGCACTTGGCGCCGCCAGGGCTTCGACCGCCGCCAGGTCTTCGCGCCGCCCGACAACCGCCAGCAGCGCGCCCGCGTCGAGCACCGACTCCGGGCCGGGGCTCACGACGAAGGCGTCGCCGTGCGCGATGCCGACGATCGACGCGCCCGTCCGCTTCCGGATCCGCGCTTCGCCGATGGTGTGGCCGGCGATGCGACTGCCCGCATCGACTTCGATCCACCTGAAGTCGATCAGGCGCATGGCGCCGGCAAGGCGGTGCAGATCGTGTTCGCCCGTGAGCGGGGCTCCCTTGCCGTAGCGCTCACGGCGCAGCCGGTCGGTCACGTGCAGGATCTCGTGCGACGGGAGGTCGAGGTGGACCAGCGCCATGCGCGTCATCTCGAGCCCCGCCTCGAGTTCCGGCTGGATGGCCTCTTCGACGCCCATCTCGCGCAACGCGGCGAGCGCGTCGAAGCCGTCGGCCCGGGCGACGATCGCCACGTCGGGCCGCATCTGCCGCACGCGATCGACGATGCTGCGCGCGACGGTGAAGGCGGGAACGGTCACGAGCACCAGGCGCGCGGTGGCGACGTGCGCTGCGTCGAGCACGGTGGGTTGCGCGCCGTCTCCGAACACGATCGGCCAGCCCTTCGCCCGCGCCTGGTCGAGACGATGGCTGTCGAGCTCGACGATGACGAACGGCAACTGGCGGTCGGCGAGCACGCCGGCGACCTGCGTGCCGACACGGCCCACCCCCGCGATGATGACGTGGTCGTGCATGCCCGCCGGCAAGTTGATCGACTGCAGCGGCTCGGGCTCGCGGCGGCTCGCGAACCACCGGTAGACCGTCGGCGTGAGGCCCGACACCACGGGCGTGAGGGCCATGGTGACGACGGCCGTGTTGAGCACGAGCGCGTAGACGTCGACGGGCAGCGCGTCGGTCAACAGGCCGACGCGTGCCAGCACGAACGAGAACTCGCCCACCTGGAAGAGCGTCAGGGCGCTCGCGATCGGGATCACGTTGCGGTAGCCGAACGCGTGCGTGATTCCCGCGAACAGCAGCCCCTTGCCGACGAAGACGATCGCGACCACGGCGAGCAGCGCCGGCAGGTGCGCGATCACCTGCGCCGGATCGAGCAGCATGCCGACCGAGGCGAAGAAGACGAGGCTGAAGACGTCGCGCAGCGGGATGATGTCTGCCAGCGCCTGGTGGCTGTACTCCGACTCGCTCAGCAGCAGGCCGGCGACGAAGGCCCCCAGGGCCGCTGACAGACCCACGGCGTGGGCGGCAAAGCCGACACCGAGGGCGAGTGCGGTCACGACGAGCAGGAAGAGTTCGCGCGACCCGCTGCGCGCAACACGCTCGACCAGCCATGGAAACACCCGGCCGCCGACCACGATCATCAGCGCCAGGAAGACCGCGGCCTTGCCGATCGAGATCGCGACGGCCGACAGGCCCGTTCCGGCTGCCGAAAGCCCCGGCAGCACGATCATCATCGGGATGACGGCGACGTCCTGCACGACGAGCATGCCGAGCATGACGCGGCTCGAGAGCGTGCCCATGCGCCCCTGTGCCAGCAGCGTCTTGATCACGACGATGGTGCTCGAGAGCGAGAGCAGGGCGCCGAACCAGATGGCCGGGACCCAGGCGTACCCGAGCACGCGCCCGAGCGACACGCCGATGCCGATCGTCAGCAGCATCTGGATGGGCGTGCCGATCAGCGCGACGCGTCGGACCGGCGCGAGATCCTTGAACGACAGCTCGAGGCCGAGCCCGAACAGCAGCAGCGTGACGCCGATGTCGGCGAGCAGTTCGATGTTGCCCGCGTTCGCGACGGTGTTGGCGAGCTTCGGCCCGACGACCACCCCGGCGAGCAGGTAGCCGAGGATCAGCGGCTGGCGCAGCAGGCGCGCCACGATCGCGCCTGCGACACCGGCGACGACGACGATGGTCAGGTCTGCGGCGATGCCCATGCGCGTGCGTCGCGCGGATCAGGGAACCAGGAGCGACGGCGTCACCGTCGGCGCGCGGTTCATCGCGGCCAGCATGCCGCCGGTGATGAACGCGACGACCCACCAGCCATACGCGAACCGCGTGTAGCGGTGCAGCCAGTCCGACGTGGGCCCGTCACCGAACTGCCCGCGGTGCCGCCACGCGAACCACGTGTCGGCCACCATGGCCGCCAGCGCCGAGTACCCGATCACGCCGTGCAGCGTGATCCAGTTGCCCGACCCGATGATCATGAAGACCGTCGCCGTGATGTCGAACACCACGCCGGCGATCAGGAAGCCCAGCGCGCGCTGCGAGATTGCCTTGCGCCGCTGCGCCGAAATGACGCCGAGCGTGTAGCACGCCAGCGCCACGAGGACCACGCTCACACCAAGCCGCAGAATCGGGGACATCCGTACCTCGTCGTGGAATCGGTGCCTGCGCGCACCCGTCGCCCGCAGGCGCCGGCACGCCCGCGTCGCCGTGAACGCGGGTTGCCGACTGCACTATGATTCCACACAATGCCGGTCCACACGCCGCAGGGAGCGCTCGATGGCCACACGAGGCACGCTCGGGAACGTCGTCGTGGGGATGCTCGTGCTCGGCCTCGGGCTGACCGGCCGGATCGTCGCCGGCCCTGGTGGCCGGCCACAGGTGCCAGACAGGCGTCCCGCACGCCAGCCCGACATCTACTTCGTGCCGACGCGCCACGTCACCGCAGACGCGATGCTCACGCTCGCCAGGGTCACGCGTGACGACGTCGTCTACGACCTCGGGTCGGGCGACGGGCGCATCGTCATCCTCGCGGCGCAGAAATACGGCGCGCGCGGGGTGGGCATCGAGCTCGATCCGCACCTCGTTGACGTGGCACGCCAGATCGCGATCGAGGGCGAGGTGGCCGATCGCGTCACCTTCGTCGAGGGCGACATCTTCACCGCCGACATCTCGCCGGCGACGGTGGTGACGCTGTATCTCTCTCCCAGCGTCAATCGCGCACTCGAGCCGAAGCTGCGGCAACTCCGCCCGGGGACGCGGATCGTGTCGCACCAGTTCCTGATCGGCCGCTGGTCTCCCGAGGCCACGGTGCGGACCGAAGACGACACCAACCTGTATCTCTGGACGGTGCCGCCGAGACCGTGATGCCGAACGGCTGACGCGTGGCCTGCAGGCTCTTCGACGGCGGAGGGGGGGTACCCTCGCGCGCGTGTTGCGCGATAATCCCAGCCCGGAGGAGGCCAGCCATGCGGACCATTGCTGTGACCGAAGTCACGAACGGGTTCCTGCCGCTGCTCGACGCCGCGCAGTTCGAACCGATTGTCATCCGGCAGGAGGACCACGACGTCGCCGTGGTGCTCTCGGTCGCGGAGTACGACCGGCTCCGTTCGGTCAGCCACCTGGACTCCATCGACGCGCACGAACGGTGGCAGGTCGAGGTCGAGGCGGCCGATCAGATCCGCGACGAGGCCTTCGCCGCGATGCTGTCAGACGACTGAAGGCCGTCCCTCGCGGCTGTGACGAGGCCGCACACGTCGTTCCAAACTTTGCCTTGGGTGCACAGGGCTGACAGTGGTATAGCAGTGGCTGAGTTGGTTTGTGGGGGTTGCTGTGCTGACCACTGGCCCTGCCTCACCGCCCGACCCAGCCCTCCGCACCTCGACGGCTCCGGCTCTCGCAATGCTCCGTCGGCGCCGGGGGCTCGGCCTCGCGCTCTTCGCCCTCGTCGCGCTCGCCGTTGTCGCGAGCGCCGTGCTCCTGCCTGCCCGGTACAAGGGGACGACGAAGTTCCTCGTGCGCAAGGCGCGCACCGAAATGGTCGTCACCGCCGACCGCACGTCGAGCGTCTCGTCGGGCGACGTCAGCGAATCTGAAATGAACACCGAGATCGAGCTGCTGAACAGCCGCGACCTGCTCGCGCAGGTGGCGATGCGCACGCTGCTCGCGAAGGTCACGCCGCCGGTGAGCGCCCGCGACCTCGACCGCGCCATCCGGACCCTCGAGCGCAACCTGGATGTCTCGGCGGTGCGCAAGACCAACATCATCTCGGTGGCCTACGCGGCGCAGTCGCCCGAGGTTGCGCTCGACGTCCTCCGCCAGTTCTCAGACCTGTACCTGGACAAGCACTTGTCTGCGCACCGGACGGCAGGGGCCCACGAGTTCTTCAAGGCGCAGTCTGAGCACTACAAGCAGGCCTTGACGCAGGCGCAGGCGCAGTTGAGCGCGTTTCGTCGCGAGCACGTGGTCGTGGCGCTCGACATGCAGAAGGAGCAGTTGATCCGCCGTGAAAGCGATCTGCAGGCGCAGGTCGACGCGGCCGACGCGGCAATCCACGACACGCAGCAGCGCATCGCGCGATTGCACCAGGACGTGGGCCAGATGGACGCGACGATCGTCGCGCAAACGCGCGCCGTGCCGAACCAGTACGCGATCGAGCGGCTGACGACGATCCTCGTGGAGATGAGGAATCGACGGACGCTGCTCGCCTTGAACTTCCAGCGCGACGACCGCCGCATCGTCGAACTCGACCAGCAGATCCTCGACACCGAGGCGACGCTGCAGTCCGTGAGCACCGAGCCGGCACAGGAGCAGACGACGACGCCCAATCCCCTGCGCGCGTCGCTGCTCGCAGACCTGGCCAACGCCGACGTGCAGCTCGCGGGCCTGCGCGCCCGCCGCGCCAGCCTGACGGAGGGGATCGCAGGTGTGCGCGACGAGATGGTCGACCTGGAGGTCTCGACGCCCGAGCACGACGCGCTCGGGCGCGAGCTGAAGGCCGCCGAGGCGAGCTTCCAGCTGTACGAGACCAAGCGCGAGGAAGCGCGCATCGCCGAGGCGCTGGACCAGGTGCGGATCACCAACGTGACGGTGGCGCAGGCCCCGAGTGTTCCCGCGTTGCCCTCGAGCCCGAATCGCGCGCTGGTGCTGATGGTTGGCCTGGTCCTCGCCTGCTTCGTCGGCCTGGGGGGAGCGCTCGGCGCCGACTACCTGTCTGGCAACGGGACGACGGTGTATCCCGACGTGCCCTCGGACGCACCAGACGTGCGCGCCAGCCAGAAGCCCAGGCCTCGCCAGCCACCGCCTGTGCCGGCAGACCACACCGTGCTCGCCAGCCGTGGCTCAGAACCCGACGCCCAGACTCCATGGAGATTCCAATGATCGCGCATCATCGTCGCGTCGCATTCCTCGCCGTGGCGTGTGCGGTCGCCGCGTGTGGGCTGGCCCTCGCGCAGGACGCGGGCACGCCGGCGCCGCCGTCTCCCGCGCGGTATCGCCTGCGGCCCACCGATGTCATCGAGGTGCAGTACCGCTACACGCCCGAGTTCAACCAGGCGGTGACCATCCAGCCCGATGGCTTCGTGGTGCTGCAGATCGCGGGCGAGCTGAAGCTGTCTGACCTCACGGTCGAAGAGGCGCGCCTGGCCATCGCGCAGGCGAGCGCGGTGCGGTTGAAGGATCCCGAGGTGGCACTGGTCATCAAGGACTTCGAGAAGCCGTACTTCGTTGTCGGCGGCGAGGTGGGGAAGCCGGGAAAGTACGAGATGCGGGGCCCGACGACCGCGCTCGAGGCCATCGCCATGGCGGGCGGGTTCACGAGCGGGTCGAAGCACTCCCAGGTCTTGCTGCTCAGGAGGCTCGACGCCGAGCGCGCGGCCGTCACCGAGATCGACCTCAAGCGGATTGAGCGCGAGCCACAGCAAGCCGAGGAGTACCGGTTGCTGCCTGGCGACATGCTGCTGGTTCCGAAGAACACGCTCACGAAGGTGGAGCGGATCGTGAAGTGGGCGTCGTTCGGGATCTTCTGGAACCCGTGGATGCAGTAGTGCAGCCGCGTGGCGCGCGCGTTCGCAAGGGGTTGCCACCATGTATCGCTTCACAGACAAGTCGCTGGCGCCGGCGTGCCGGGCGATCGACACGAGCGTGGCACTCGTGTCGCTGCTGGTCGTGCTCGTGGGACTGGAGCTGCCGCAGACCGGCATGAACCTCGGGTCATTGCTCGACACGCGGGTCACGGTGCAGAGCGTCCTGATCGTGTGGGGCATGACGCTGGCCTGGACCAGCGTCTTCGGGGCGTTCGGGTTGTACCGGTTCAACGAGCTGAACACGATGGCCCGGGAGTTGGACCGCGTTGCCAGGGCCTGCCTGGCCGGCAGCGTGTTCGTGGTGGTGTTGTTGCTGACCAGCGACGCGCGGACGTTCGGGTGGCTCCCGCTGGCTGCGTTCCTGGTCACCGTCACCGCAGGCACCGTGTCGGCGCGGGCGGTGGTGCGACGCGTCCTGCGGGCAGCTGTCCACCTTCGGCGCGATCCGCTCCGCGTCATCATCGCCGGGACCGGCCCGCGTGCGCTCAACCACTACCGTCGCCTGCGCGAGTTGTCGTACGACGTCATCGGGTTCGTCGACACGGTCAAGCGGCCGGCACCCGCCGGGCTGACGGCGCCCCCGTTTCTCGGGACGGTGGACGAACTCGAAGGCCTCCTCGCCGCGAGGGCCGTTGACGCGGTCCACATCGCGTTGCCCGTGAAGTCGTGCTACGCGGCCATCGAGCAGGTGATCGCAACCTGCGAGCGCGTCGGGGTGGAGTCTGCCTACCAGGCCGACGTGTTCCGGTGCTCGCCCGCGCGACGGGGCGCAGAAGACGCCAGGGACGTGACGATTGCCTTGAAGGTCGCGGCCGACGACTACCGCCTCTGGGCCAAGCGCGCGATCGACATCTGCGGCGCGATCGCCGGGTTGCTGCTGTTCTCGCCGGTGATGCTGGCCGCCGCGGTCGCGATCAAGCTCACGGGGACGGGTCCCGTACTCTTCGCGCAGGAGAGGTTCGGCTACCACCGCCGGCGGTTCCGGATGTGGAAGTTCCGGACCATGGTGGTCGACGCGGAGGCACTGCAGCCGGGGCTCGAGTCGCAGAACGAGGCCCAGGGGCCCGTGTTCAAGATCAGGCACGACCCGCGCGTCACGCGTGTCGGATGGTTCCTCAGGCGGACATCGATCGACGAGTTGCCGCAGCTGTTCCACGTGCTGATCGGCGACATGTCGCTGGTCGGGCCGCGGCCCCTGCCGGTGCGTGACGTGTCGCGCTTCACGGAAGCCTCGCTCATGCGACGTTTCAGCGTGATGCCCGGCCTGACGTGCCTCTGGCAGATCAACGGCCGCGGCGACCTGGGATTCGATCACTGGATCAGGATGGATCTCGAGTACATCGACCGCTGGTCGCTCCTGCTGGACGCGCAGATCCTGATGCGAACAGTTCCGGCGGTCCTGAGAGGGAACGGGGCGGCCTGACGACGCGCCCGGACAGGAGCAACGGCCCTCGCATGTGTGGGATCGCAGGGTTGATGAGTTTCGGGCCGACACCAGTCCGTCGCGACATGCTCGCCCGGATGGTGGAGAGCATCGCCCACCGCGGTCCCGATGACTCGGGCGTGCACGTCTCCGACGATGGACGCGTCGGCCTCGGGAACTGCCGCCTGTCGATCCAGGACCTGTCCCCGGCGGGCCACATGCCCATGGCCAACGAAGACGGCCGCGTCCGGGCGACCTTCAACGGCGAGATCTACAACTTCCAGTCGCTACGGCCGCAGCTGGAGCGACGCGGCCACCAGTTCCGATCGCACAGCGACACCGAGGTGCTCGTCCACCTGTACGAGGAGCGGGGGCCGGCCTTCCTCCAGGACCTCGACGGGATGTTCGCCCTGGCCCTCTGGGACGAGGACCGGCGCACGCTGCTGCTGGCGAGGGACAGGCTGGGCGAGAAGCCCCTGTACTTCACGGAGCGCGGCGGAGTGTTTCGCTTCGCGTCCGAGGTGAAGGCCATCCTGCAGGATCCCGACGTGCCGCGCGTCGTCGATCTGGAAGCGCTCAACCAATACCTGACGTTTGGATTCGTGCTGCCGCCCCGCACCATGTTCGCCGGCATCTCGAAGCTCGCGCCGGGCGAACGGCTCGTCGTGCACGAGCACGGTGCGCGAGAGAGCTCGCGCGTCTGGGATCCGTTCGGCGACCCCGCCGAAGTGCGCCGCATCCGGGCGCTCCCGTTCGACGAGCACGCGCGCGGCGTGCGGGCGCAACTGGAAGCGTCGGTCGCGTCGTGCATGGTCGCCGATGTGCCGGTCGGCGCGTTCCTCAGCGGCGGCGTAGACAGCAGTGCGGTGGTGGCGATGATGTCGCGCCGTCAGGGCCGGCCGGTTGAATCGGTCACGGTGTCGTATCCCGACGACGCCTGCGACGAGTCGGCCTACGCCCGTGAAGCCGCTCGCGAGACGGGCGCCCGCATCAGCCTCGTGACGGTCGGGCCCGGCGACGCGGAGCAGTGCTTTGCCGAATGCGTCTACCACCTGGACGAACCGATCGCCGACCCCGCCTGCGTCAACACCTTCGTGGCGTCACGGCATCTGCGCGCGGCCGGAGTGCCCGTGGCCCTGGTGGGCGAAGGCGCCGACGAACTGTTCCTCGGCTATCGGTCGTATCTCAGGTATCGGCGCATCCACCCGTTGTGGGCGTTCAGCAGGCACGTCCCTGCCCGGCTGATGGGCGCGCTGGTCAGCGCGACGACGCCCCTGTTCGGACGTGCCGGACAGGAGGCCAGGCGTGACCTCCTCCGCCGTGCGAGCGAGGGCGAGGGGCTGTTTGTCAGCACCGACCCGTCGTTCGTCGATTCCGCGAAGGCGCGGCTGGCGGGTACCCGGCTGGCGAACCTGGTGCGCGACGAACGCTCGAGTGACGCGACCGCCACCATGCAGGTCGCCTCTCACGACCTGCTGCAGGGCGACGTGCTGGCGCAGATCAGCGCTGCCGAGACGCGCATGCGCCTGCCCGAACAACTGCTGATGCGTGTCGACAAGCTCTCGATGGCGCACTCGGTCGAGATCCGTGCCCCGTTCCTGAACTGGCGGCTCGCGCAGTACGCGCTGGGCATCCCGGGCGACGTGCGTGCGGCAGGGGCGAATCCGAAGGCGCTGCTGAAAGCGGCCATCGGCGACCTGCTGCCCGCGCGCGCGCTGACGCGTCCCAAGATGGGATTCGGCACCGCGGTGCAGCAGTGGTGCCGCACGTGGGCCGGCAGCCGGCTCGAAAGCCTCGTGGCGAGCAGCCAGTTGTTCTCGGGCGAGTTGTTGTCGCGGTCAGAGGCGCTCCGCCTGGTACGGGAACATCGGAGCGGTGCCGGTGTCCACCACACCAAGATTTGGAACCTCCTGTGCCTGGCCGAGTGGGCCGCGCGGTACGGCGTGAGTGCCCCCGCCTTCGCTGAGAGTGACGCACCGTGCCGGCGGTAACGACCGCGGGCGGCGCGGGAACTTGCACGCCCGTTGCGCCGGGAGGACGGGTCCATGACGACACCATCGCCCGCGCGTTGGCCGCCTACCTCCGGCTGACGCCGGTCCTCTGGGTGCTGGGCGTGCTGACGCCGGCGGGGATGGCCTTGCTCGCCGGCGCGCTGTGTCGCCGGACGCGCGCGATGCGACCCTCCGGGGTGGCCCTCCTCTGGTGGTCGGTTGGCGTCGCGCAGGCGCTCTCGGTGTACCTGAACTGGTGGGAGAGCGGGAAGGGCACAGGCTTCCTGCTGTACCGCCTGGGCGGGATGACTGTCAGCGGGTGGTTCTTCCTGGGGGCGGCCATCGACGTCGGCCGGAGGCACCACCTCGATTCGCCGCAGGTGATACGCGGCGTCTGCCACCTCGGTCTGTACCTCCTGGTCATCGGGTCAGCGACGCTCGGGCTGGCCACGACGGCTGGCGTGGATGCGTTCTCGGTCACCTCGCCGGTCGGCCTCCTGCTGCCCCGCGAGCTCCCCGCCGTGCAGAACGCCTTCACGATGCGCTTCTTTGCGTTCGAGGAGACCATGGGGTACCGGGTCCCGCGGTTGATCCTGTTCTACCCCTGGTCGGTCTGTCTCGGCTTTGCTGGAATCGCGACCGTCCACATCGCCAGGCTCAGCGAGCATGTCGGGTGGAGGGTGGCCGGGATGGTCGGCGGTGTCGTTGCCGTCGCGGGAAGCATGAGTCGTGCGGCAATCGCCGCGCTGGTCATCACGTCTGGCCTGTGGCTGTGGGCGTCGTCGCCGCTGCGACTGCGCCGCTTCGTCGTCGCGTTCCTCTGCGCCCAGGCCCTTGTCATCGTCTCCGTGGACCCAGCCGTCGTGGGCGGCGTCTCGGACGTGTACCAGTGGGCGACCGACGTCAGGCTGGGCTCGTCGGAAGCGAGGCAGATCGGGTACGACGAGGCCTGGGACGCGTTCCTCCTCTCTCCCGCGATCGGCTATGGCTGGCCGGGCGACCCGGTGAGCGACGCGATTCCGATGCCGGTCGGCAGCCACTCGAGCGTCTACGGCCTGTTGTACACGGGTGGCCTGGTGACGTTCGTGCCATTCTGTGCCGCGATGCTGTGGACCCTGGCCGCGCTGACGCGGCGTGCCCGATCGGGGCAACCCGCCGCCCGGTCGGCGCTGTGCATCGGCGTGGCGCTGTGCCTGCTGTCGTACGGCGAAGGCATCTACAGCTTCGCCGTTCCCGTGCTCTTCGCATTCTGCTGGTTGGGTGCGGCGCTGAGCCCCCGACACCTCGATCCCCACGGGGCGACCGGCACGGGAGTCGGCCGATGATCGCGCCAGGCACCGGCCGCACGGGTCCCGACACCTGTCGAGCGGTCTCGCCCACGCTCACCGTCGTCATCCCGGCATACAACGTCGAAGCGTTCATCCTGCCGGCCGTCCACTCGGTGCTGAGCCAGGCGTATTCCGATCTGGAAGTCATCGTGGTCGACGACGGCTCGACGGACGGTACCGAAGGTCGCGTCCGCGAGGTCGCGGATCACCGGCTGCGGGTCATTCGCCGTCCGAACGGCGGACTGTCGGCCGCCCGCAATACCGGGATTCGTGCCGCGCGGGGAAAGTACATCGCCCTGCTCGACGCCGACGACCTGTGGTTCCCGGGCTACGCCGCGACGCACGTGTCGGCCCTCGAGGCCGATGCCAGCCTGGGTATCAGCTACAACTACTCCGCGTACATCGACGAACGCGGTGAACCGACCGGGCAGTGGCTGGTCAGCAGCAAAGCGTGCCCCTCGCTTCGGCAGCTGGTCCGCCGTAACCACGTCGGGACTGGAGACGTCGTCGTCCGGCGAGAGTGTTTCGAGGAGGCCGGGTACTTCGACGAACGGTTGCGCGCCTGCGAGGACATCGAGATGTGGATCCGGGTGCTGCACCGGACCACGTACCGGGCAGGGCTGATTCCCGAGGCGCTGAGTGGGTATCGAGTACGTCACGCCAGCCTGACCATGCAGTTCGATCATCACGTGTCGAACGCCAGGATGGCCGCCGACATCATCAGGGACGAAGTCGGCATCTCACAGCGGCAGTGGCGGCGGTTCGTCGCGGAGGCCTGCCGCATCACGGCACGAAAGGCGATGTCGAGCAGCCAACCGCGCGACGCGCGCCGGTTGCTGGGCGAGGCGCTGCGCCTGTGCCCATGGCTCGTCGTCGTCGACCTGCGGGCCGCGGGGACGCTGCTCTTCGTGATGTCTGGCGCGACGCTCCCGTCGAGCGTGCACGCGACGCTCTGTCGGGCGGGTGAAGCACTCATGAGGGTGTGTGTCGCCGCCGTGTTCGGTCGCCGCAGGACGGTTGCATCGTGATGAGAGCCGCAGCCGCCTTGAGGGAGTGGCGAGGCGAAGGCCTGAAGCTCGTGTTCACCACAGCGTGGTTGACGAGCGACGGCGCGCTCCTGCTGGCGGGGCGGCTGATTCACATGGCCAACGGGTTCGCCATCTCGGTTCTCCTGCTCAGGATGTTCGGGCTGTCGAGCGTGGGGACCTACGCGGTCGCCGGCGTGGCGGTCGCGATGCTCTCGCTGCTGTGCGGCGCCGGCCTGCAGTACGCCCTTCCGCGCGGCGCCTTGTCGAACGAGCAGCAGAACACCGTGGCGGCCCTGCTCGGTGTGGCGCTGATTCCGCCGGTGCTGATCGCGACGGCCCTCTTCGGGATCGTGATGGCCAGGGGGAGCGGGGAGTGGCAGACCATCGCCGTGTTCGCGTGCGGCGGCTACTTCTTCGGACAGGTCACCGTCCTGAACACGCTGTTGCTGCTGCAGCACCGGATGCGCTGGACGCTCGTGCCGGCGCTGGCAGGCGTCGTCGGGACGGCAGTCGCGGCGTTCACGGCGACCAGCGTGATCGGGTTTGCCTTGGTGCTGCTCGTTGCGCGCTGTGCCGGGAACATCGGTGTGTTCTGCCGCCTGCGCTATGCGCGGGTGTCGCTGCGCGTGACCGGGCAGCAACTCTTCGAGGGCCTCAGGTACTCGCCCATGGACATCATCGCGCTGCTCTCGGAGCAGGCAGGGCCGATCCTGCTGGCAAACCTGCTGCCTCGCGCCGACTTCGGGCTCTACGGCCTGTGTCAGCAGTTGGTGACGGCCGCCGATACGCCGGGCTGGTCGTTGGTGCAGTCGCACTACCCGGAACTGGCGCGGAAGCCGCTCGACGACCGAGGAGCGCTCGAGTCGCGCGTGATCGCGCTGTCGGTGCTGGCGACCGCGGCCCTCGCCGTCGGCGGCGCGCTCCTGGGCGCGTATGTCTACAGGCTCCCGTCGTTCTGGCTGATGACGTCGCTCGTGGCGCTGTGCATGCCAGCACGGTACTTGAACAACTTCTACGACCAGGTCCTCAGGGCGGGCGGGCACGTGCGGGCCGCCACCGTGCTGGCCGCGATCAAATGCGGCTGCGGGCTCGTCATGTTCACTGCGTTGGTGTGGCTGGCAGGTGTGTGGGGTGCCGTCGCCGCACTGGTCGTGTTGTCGATCGTCGCCGAGCGACTGTACGCAGCCAGGGCACGGCCCCTCCTCCGGAAGGACGTCCAGGCATGCCACCCCTCCTGAGCGTGGTCGTGCCGGCGTTCAACGTCAGCGCCTTCATCGTCGAGGCCGTCGCCTCGGTCCAGGCACAGAGCATGGACGATCTCGAGATCATCGTGATCGACGACGGGTCGACCGACGGAACGGCTGCCGCGGTGCGCCACCTCACACGCGATGCCCGCGTGCGCCTCCTCGACAACTCGTCGGGTGTCAGGGGGCCGTCTGGCGCGCGAAACACCGGCCTGAACGTCGCGGCCGGCAAGTACATCGGCTTTCTCGATGCCGACGACGCGTGGCATCCCGACAAGGCGCGCCGCCACATCGAACTGCTGGACGGCGACCCGGGCATCGACCTGACGTTCTCGCGCTGGAGGGTGATCGACGACGTCGGCCGGGAGACCGGCCGGGTGTCGCGCGCCCCGCGGACGCGCAACGTCGATGTCGAAGACCTCCTCAAGGAGAACCTCGTCGGAGGCGCCAGCAACGTCATCTGCCGGAGGACGGCCATCGAGCGTGCAGGGCCGTTCGACCCCTCGCTCAGCGCTGCCGTTGACCTGGATCTCTGGCTGCGGATCGCCCGCAGCCGTCCGCGGAACATCGCCTTCGTCGACGCGGTGCTCACCACGTACCGCCTCCGCGCCGGGCAGATCACGAAAGACTGGCGCCGCATGGCCGAGAACTGGGAAGTCGTTCTCGCGCGCGTGCGGTCGGAGATGCCCGAGCGGGTGAGCCTGGTGGAGCAGGAAGCACGCGCGAGGCACCTGCGCTACCGGTCGTACCTCGCGTACGAGGCGGGCGACTTCCACGCTGCCCGGCGGCTGATCGTCGAGGCGCTCACGACGAAGCCACTGCCGCTCCTCACCGACCGGCGCACGTGGGTGACCCTCGGCGCTGCGCTCGGTTCACTGCTGCCGGCCCCGGTGCACGCGAAAGTGGCTGACAGCGCGAAGCGCCTTCGCGCGGCGGTGTTCGCCAGGCGGTCGGCATGACCACCCTCAGGCCCACTCGTCCGCTTCGCATCGCCTTCATCGGCGCACGCGGCATTGGCTCGGCGTACAGCGGCATCGAGACGTACTACGAGGAGGTCGGGGCACGGCTCGTCGCGTACGGGCACGACGTGCTGGCCTACTGCCGACGGCACGCGACCCCGCCTGGCACCGACTTCCGGGGCGTCACGCCCATCTTCCGCCCGTGCCTTCGCAGCAAGCACGGCGAGACGATCAGCCACACGGTGGTGTCGACGCTCGACGTGCTGTTCCGTCAGGTCGACATCGTCCAGTTCCACGCGCTGGGCCCATCGCTCTTCGCGTTCGTGCCGCGCCTGGCGGGGCGCCACACGGTCAACTCCATCAGGGGGCTCGACTGGCAGCGCGCGAAGTGGGGCGCGTTCGCGGCGGCCTTCCTGAGGTTCTGCGAGCGCAACTCCTACCGGCTCCCGAACGCGACCGTGGTCGTTTCGCGGACGTTGCAGGAGCACTATCGCGACCGCTACGGCGTCGACCTGCCGTGCATCCCGAACGGCGTGACGCTGGAGCCTTCTCCTCCCGTGCGCGAGATCACGACGCTCGGGCTGCGTGGCCACGACTACTTCCTGTTCATGGGACGGATCTCTCCAGAGAAGGGCGTGGACGTGCTCATGGAGGCCTATCGGCGCGTGGCCGGGCGCGCGAGGCTCGTGATCGCCGGGGGATCGAGCTACACCGATGCCTACGGCGCGCACCTTCGCGACACCGCGCCCGAGGGCGTCGTGTTTCCCGGGCGCGTGGGCGGCCGCCTGCGCGCCGAGTTGTATGCGCACGCCGCCGCGTTCGTCCTGCCGTCGGCGATCGAAGGGATGTCGGTGGCGTTGCTCGAGGCGATGTCGCACGCCGCGTGCGTCGTCAGCAGCGACATTCCTGAAAACCGTGAACTGGTCGAGGGCGTGGGGTTCACGGTCGGATGCCGCGACGTAGACGGCCTGGCCAGGGTGCTGGCGCACGTCCTCGACAACCCGGACGAGGCCCGCAACCTGGGCCTGCGGGCCCGGGCGAGGGTCGAGGAACACTACACGTGGGATGACGTGGCGAGGCGGACCGAGGCTCTCTACTACTCGGTGCTGGGGATGGAACCACCCGACAGGCGTGCTGCGGCGGTGCCAGCGCGGGTGGGCGACTGGAGCGGCGCATGACGCTCCGCGTCGCGGTCGTCGCGGTCGTCGCCGTGTCAGTGCTCGCGGTGGCGCTGCTGCAGCGTCGCCCCGCCACGACGGCGTCGATGTTCCCCGCCGTCGGCGAGTCGGAGTTGGCAGCCTTCCAGGCAGGGACACCCGACGCCGCGACGTACGCCAGGCTCTTCGCCTACTTCGTCCTCGGGTTCGAGACGTACCGCACCCCGGGAGGCGCAGGGGCGCGGTACCCCGGGCTGCCCAGCCGCAACGGTGAGTCGGCCGACACCCTCGAGGGCTTCTCGCGCACCATGCCCCTTGTCGCCGCATGGACGTGGGCCGGACGCCCCGCGACAATCCACCTCGCCACCGGACACTCCGTCGCCTTGCCGGCGCTGTTCCGGCGCGGCCTGCTGGCCGGCACCAATCCCGCGTCTCCGGAGTTCTGGGGCGATATCCGAGACCTGGATCAGCGGATCCCGGAGGCGTCGGATGTCGCCCTGTCGCTGTGGCTGTTGCGCGACAGGGTGTGGGTCACGTTGACCCAGGCCGAGAAGGACCAGGTCGTTCGGTGGCTGAGGCAGGTCGAGGGCAGGCAGGTCCCCGACAACAACTGGCACCTCTACCCCGTGTTCGTGGACGCCGTTCTGCGGTCGCTGGGGATCGAAACGAATCGGCGCGCCGCAGCCGCGCACTATGACCGGTTCAAGCAGTTCTCCCGGACCGGTGGGTGGTTCAGTGACGGCCCCGGTGACGTGTTCGATTATTACAACGCGTGGAGCATGCACTACCAGTTGTTCTGGCTGCAGCGAGTGGACCCCGCGTGGGACGGAGCGTTCATCTCAGAACGCCGGCGCGAGTTCCTGCGGGGGTACCGCCTCCTCATTGGCCCGCAGGGTGTTCCGATCATGGGCAGGAGTGTCTGCTACCGCATGGCGGCCCCGGCGCCGGTCGTCCTGGGCTCGTGGCCCGACGAGCAGCTCATCCCGCCTGGCGAGGCCCGGCGAGGCCTCGACGCGGTGTGGTCGTTCTTCATCCGCAAGGGGGCGATCAGGTCGGGGAACGTGACGCAGGGCTACTGTGGTCGCGACGCGCGCGTGCTCGACAACTACTCCGGGCCAGCCAGTTGCCTCTGGTCGCTGCGGTCGCTGGTTGCCGCCTTCGCCATTCCGGACGCCGCTGAATTCTGGACGGGAGGGGCCGGCACCCTTCCCGTCGAAGACGCCGACTACGAGGCGCGGATCGACGGGCCGGGATGGACCATCACGGGCGAGCGTCGCACCGGCGCGGTGCGCCTTGCACAGGAGGGCGTCCGGGAGGCGGATCGCCTTGCCCTCGCCGACTACGGCGTCTTCCGCAGGATCGCCTCAGGCCTGTTTCGCCGCCCGTTCCGCCCCGACAACCACCCGGCCAAGTACGGGCAACGGGTCTACGACTCCGCGGAACCGTTCTGCGGCTGCGCACCGTAGTCGAGCGCGCCCGGGCGTGTGCGTCTCACGATCTGCCCGGCGTCAGGCACCGGCCACGACGCGAACGCCCGTGGGAGCGCGTGGCGGCGCCATGCGAGGGGCGCAGGCGGGCGTGGCAGAGACGAGGGTGGCGAAATCGGGAGCCGGGGCCACGCGAGGAGTACCGCCGCCGCCTGGAGTCGCGGGCGAGTTGTTCGTGACCTCCTCGAGCGTGTTCCTTATCAACTCGAGATCGCGCCACCAGGGAGGCGTGGTGGCGGTTTCGTCCCACCTGAGTTCCGTGTTGCCGAGTTCCGCGAGAAGCGTGAGCCCCCCGCCGCCGCGGTCGACGAGGTAGATGCCGTAGTCCTGGGCAGCGCGGGCGATGACGCGTCCCTGCGGCGACAACGGCAGCTGCTGGATGTCGACGCCGGGCGGGATGGCGAGCAGGGTTCCCATCGGCAACGTCCCGCTGTATCCCGCGTCGCGGTCGAAGGCGAGGGCGGGCCAGACCGCCGCCGTGGTCAGGAGCGAGGCCGGTGCCAGTGCGGCCAGCGCGTGCGGGATGCGCCCGCCGGCGATCTCGCCGTTCCGGATCAGCCCCGCAAACGACGGGATCATGCTGGCGCGCCGCCCATTGGCCTGGCCGGTTCCCTCACCGCGCCCATCCACGAAACTCGCCATCGACGCGACGATGGCGCCGTCTGACGTGACCACCGCGTTCACCGCATCGAGGACGGTGCCGTTCGGCTGGAACACCGAAAGCAGCGCATCCGTGTCGGGTGAGGGGCAGGCAGTGGCTGGCAGGTGCAGAGACGACGTGTAACGGGCACTCGCGGGTTCGAAGTTCGGTGGCAACGTCCAGAGAGAGGTGTCGGGTGTTGCGACCGTCGAGTAGTAGTTCGCGGGGTAGGGCAGTTGCGGAACGGCGGTGCCCTTGAGCGCGATCTCGATCGCCTGGCTGTTGCGGCACGTCTTTCCACCGCTCGCCAGGAAGTTCCACATGGAGTCGGCACCCGACGCCGGCCCGAACAGTATCCGCGCCATGGGATCGGCGTCGGTTGCCACGACGACCGCGCTGGTCCACCGGTGCTCGAAGTTCATGCCGATCGACGTCCCGGCCAGTTGTGGAACCGGGCGGAATCGCGCGGCGGTGCCCATGGGAGTGTTCCACGGCGACGTGCGACTGAAAGGCCAGCATCGCCAGTCGCGACCTGGCTCTCCCTCGCTGCCTGCGTCGCGCACACCCAGGGTGGCACTGACCAGCACCAGGGAGAGCACCGTCGGCAGGCGCATGTGTGGCTTCATCTCGTGCTCCGCGTCGGCCGGCGATTGCAGGCCACCGCCCGCGCCATCGCCAGCCGGTGTGCGCCCCGCACGCACACCTCGCCCGAGGCCTGCCTTGCATGTACGGGGCCAGCACGCCCGCGCGGCCTGCACTCCCTGTCTCGGTGGCGGTGAACAGCCGAAGCAGCGGGTGGCAGACGCACGTGTCGGTGATCGTGATTACAGATCCCGCACCTGAATCACCCCGACACACCCATCCGCGGCGTACGGCGCGGGGCCATTTGCGTCGTCCACGGAGCCGATCCGCGGAACCGCGCAAAACGTGCGGGGCCGGCCCGCAGTGGCGACGCCCCGTCGTCAGACCGTCACCCACCGGGGCTGCGGCGACAGCGGGACGCGTCGCGGCGGCACTGGCGCCTGGCGAACGGCAGCGGATGCTGTCGCGCACGATCGATTTCGGCCCGATGGGTGCTCGCGTGGCGCGCGCCGCGCTCGCGGGTCGTGCTGCGCTTGTCGCGACGGGCGTAAACTGTCTCTGGCGGCCACACTGATCGCAGGCTGCTGACCGGCCGCGCCCGAGGAGACGCATATGTCGCGAGTCAGTGCTGCGTTGTTGCTTGGCGCACTGGTTGCTGCTGCATGTGACCACGTGTCGCCAACCGCACCAGACGATCCTGCCGCGGCCGGGCAGTCGACACGACTGGCGCTGAACCCGACGGCCACCTTCCTTCGAACCGACAGCGTCGATGCCCCGGCGGATCCGCTCATCGTCGATCTGGCACCGTGGGCGATTCCTCCCGGGGGATCCCTGCTGCTCACGCGCACCGGCGATTTCGCGGGTTCAATCGGGTCGACGTTTGCAGACGAAGAGGTCGCCATCCTGGGCTTGTTCAGCAGCACGAGAACGCTGCTCGGTCCCGGCAACCGGATTCGGGTCCCAGACGCCATCGGCGGCGTCGGCTCGCCCGTCGGGACGGGCACGACGTGGTTCGAGGGGCACGAGACCGACCTCGCGGAGGATTTCTGGATCGGAACGGCGACTCGGGTCGCTGTTCCCCCCGGCGCGAAGTTCCTCTTCATCGGCGTGTCAGACAGCTACTTTCGCGACAACATCGATCCCGACGCCGACCTGATGGTCGAGATCAGCACGAGTCGCGCCGTCACGCGGTGACCCGCGGTCGCTCACTGCGCGATGACGCGCGCGGCCGGGCACAGGGCGTAGCCGTGATCGCGGCCGAATCGCGCGACTGAAGTCTGCCTCACGGACGACAGCGTGTGACGGGTGAGGGCGCCATCTACTGCCGAGTTCGAGGAATTGCGCCACTTTCGAGCCTGACGTTCCCTGTTCGCCTTGAGCGCTGGATGGGCATGCTGTTTGCTCCCACCGGACGTGGCATTCGTGCCACCTGGGAGAGCCACATGAAAACCGCGAGGGTACGCCTGGCTGGGTTGATGTTGTTGCTGATGATCGCCGCACGGGCCGGTGAAGCCGCCCCGATCGTGGCCTTTGACTTCACCCAGGTGGGTAACCAGAACTGGACCGGGCGGCTGGGCAACTACTTCAACGTGACAGGAGCGCCCATCCAGGTCACCGCCCTCGGCGCCTTCGACAATCCCCCGGCGGGGCTTGCGCGTGCCATCAACGTCGGCATCTTCGACGTGACCGCCAACGCGCTGCTCACGAGCACTCTGGTGGGCCCCGGGACGCCTGGCACCCTGATCAACAACACGCGCTTCGTGCCGATCGCGCCTCTCACGTTGTCGGCAGGAGCCTATGCCGTGGTTGCCGTCGGCTACGGGGCCGACTCGAACTACAACACGAACATCGCGCCCAATACGCCGGTCACCGTCAACAATGGCGGCGGACTGATTGCCATTCCGGCACTGAGCGGCCTGTACGACGGGAACACCCTGCTGGGCACGAACCTCACCGGCGTGAACAAGGGCGCGTGGACGTTCGGTGGCGGCTCGTTCCAGTACCAGGCGATTCCGGAGCCCATGACGATGCTGTTGCTCGGCGCCGGGTTGGTGGGTGTCGCCTGCCGTCGTTTCAGCAAGTCCTAGGATCGCGCGTCCAGCGCGCCTCGCGCAACGTCCACACGCAGTGGCGAGTGGACGTTGCGTTGACCCCTGCCTCGCGAACACGTCACCATTTCCTTGCCACGTCGGGCGTCCGTCTGATGCACCCCGGACGCGCAACGTGCAGCCAGGCCCTGGTGTCGCCCGCGCCTCCGAGCGTAGACTCTGGCCGTGACACGCCGACCAGATGACAGGCGGGGCGACCGACGCGGCCCTGACGTCCACGGCAGCAACAATCCCGCCCTCCAGCCACTGTTCGCCGCGAACCCGCATCCGATGTGGGTGTACGACGTCTCGACGCTCGCCTTCCTGGCGGTGAACGAGGCGGCCATCCGCCACTACGGCTACGCCCGCGACGAGTTCCTCGCCATGACGATCGAGGACATTCGTCCCGTCGGTGAGTTGGCGCGCCTGCGCGCGTCGATCGCGAACGCCCCGGATGGCCTCGAGGCGTCGGGGAACTGGACCCACCGGCGCAAGGACGGCGAGTTGATCGACGTCGAGATCTCGTCGCATCCGATCGACGTGGACGGCCGGGCGGCACGCCTGGTGATCTCCTATGACGTGACCGCGCGCAACCGGGCCATGCGGGCGTTGCAGGACTCCGAGGATCGCTTCCGCGACCTGGTCGAGCACAGCCACGACCTCATGTGCACGCACGACCTGGACGGGCGCATCCTGTCGGTCAACCCGTGGGCCGCCGAGCGGCTCGGCTACCAGCTCGCCGACCTCGTGGGCCGCGACATCAGGGACGTGGTGGCCCGCGACTTCCGCGATCGGTTCGATGACTACCTCGCGCGGGTCGTGCGCGACGGCGTGGCAGAGGGCACGATCACCGTCGACACGCCGCGTGGCGAGCGTCTCGCCCTCGAGTATCGCAATACGCTCCGCACCGAGGGCGTTCCGACACCGGTCGTGCGGGGGTTTGCCCACGACGTCACCAGTCGGTATCGCGAGGCGCGTGCCAGCGAGCGTCACCTCGCCGAACTCGAGGACGCCCGCTCGGCGCTGACGGCGCTCAACGCCGCCCTCCGCCGCGCGGTCGCTGAGCGCGAGTTGCTCACGGCAGCCATCGAGCAGTCGGGCGAGACGGTCCTCATCACCGACGCCGACGGCACCGTCGAGTACGTCAACTCGGCGTTCACGATGGCCTCGGGCTACAGCCGGGAAGAGATCGTCGGACAGACGCCCCGGCTGCTGAAGAGCGGCGTCCAGGACCCCGCGGTGTACGAGCATCTCTGGGACACGATCGCCTCGGGGCGCACCTGGCGCGGTCGCCTCGTCAACCGCCACAAGGACGGCCACCTGTACACGGAAGACGCCGCGATCTCACCCGTGCGCGATGCTGCGGGCCGCATCCGGCACTACGTGGGGGTCAAGCGCGACATCACCGAGCAACTCGAGCTCGAGGCGCAGTTCCTGCAGGTCCAGAAGATGGAGGGCATCGGGCGGCTCGCCGGCGGCGTCGCGCACGACTTCAACAACCTGCTCACCGTCATCAACGGCACGGTCGGCCTCGCGTTGCACCAGGTGCGAGACGACGACCCGATTCGCGAGGACTTCGTGCAGATCGCTGCCGCCGCCGAACGCGCCGCGGCGCTGACGCGCCAGCTGCTGGCGTTCAGCCGCAAGCAGACGCTCACGCCAGAGGTGCTCGACATCGGGGCACTCATCTCGCGTTTCAGCCACATGCTGCGGCGCCTGATCGGCGAGCACATCACGCTGCTCGTGCACGCGCCCCACGGCGCGGTGAAGGCGATCGCCGACCGGGGGCAACTCGAACAGGTGCTGCTCAACCTGGCCGTGAACGCCCGCGATGCCATGCCCGACGGCGGCACCCTGACGATCGAGATCGAGGCCGTGCACGTCATGGCGGGCGACGCGCCGGCGGGCCAGCCGATTCCCCCCGGTGCATACGCGCAGCTGGTGGTCGCCGACACCGGCACGGGGATGGACGCCGCCACCGCCGCGCGCGTCTTCGAGCCCTTCTTCACCACGAAACCGCACGGCAGCGGCACCGGCCTGGGCCTGTCGACGGTCTACGGCATCGTCAAGCAGAGTGGCGGGTTCATCCGGGTCGACAGCGAATCGGGTGCCGGATCGCGGTTCACCATCCTGCTGCCCAGGGCCGATGCCGCGCCCGCGACCGTTCCCGTCGCGGTGCCATCGACCAGCAGGCGCGCCACCGAGACCGTCCTCGTCGTCGAAGACGAACCCGGCGTGCGGCGCATCGCCAGTCGCATGCTCGAATCGGCGGGCCACCGCGTGCTGACGGCGGCGTGTGGTGCCGAGGCGCTGGTGCTCGTCGACCTCCACGAGGGTCCGCTCGACCTGGTCGTGACCGACCTCGTGATGGCCGGCATCAGCGGCAACGAGCTCGCGGCGAGGCTGAAGGTCCTCAGGCCGGGGCTCAAGGTGGTCTTCATGTCGGGGCACGCCGACGCCGCCACGTCGCGCGAGTGGCGTGCGGCCAACGCCTCGCGCATCCTCACGAAGCCGTTCACGGCCGATGGCCTTGCGGGATTCGTGCGCCGGTCGCTCGACGCGTAGTCGGCGAACGCGCGGCAGGCGAGGGTGCAGACGGCTGGCGCGTCGGATGCGCGTCGGTGCACGGCCAGGGGACCACGCGCGACACGTGAGGAGCACCAGCGTGCTGAACCGGCTCGATCGTCGTGACCTCCTGCTCGGGATGGTGGCAAGCTGCGCGGCCGCCATCCGGCCGCTTCGGCTGCACGCACAGCGCGCCGCGACCAGGTGCATCCTGCTCGGCGTGGCGGGCGGACCGAGTCCGAAGAAGATGTACGCGGCGCCGGCGCAGGTCATCCTCGTCGGCGGTGCCGCCTACGTCATCGACTGCGGCAACGGCATCGGGCGGCAACTCGTGCTGGCCGGTGTGCCGCTGCCGTCGATCCGGCACGTCTTCCTCACGCATCACCACTCCGATCACAACGCCGACTACGGAAACCTGTTCTTCCTCGCGTGGGCAGCGGGGCTGCAGACGCGCGTCGATACCTGGGGACCGCCACCGCTCGAGGCGATGACCCGGCTGTTCTTCGAGATGAACGCCTACGACATCGCGACACGCATCGCCGACGAAGGACGCGTGCCGCTGGCGCCGCTGGTGCATCCACACGAACGCGTCGAGGGCGGACTGGTCATGCAGGACGACAACGTCAAGGTGACGGCGGCGCTGGTGAACCATCCGCCCGTCGTCCCGGCGTTTGCGTACCGCTTCGACACGGCGGATCGGTCCATCGTGATCTCGGGCGACACCGCGCGGTCAGAGAACCTCATCGCGTTGGCGCGGGGTGCCGACGTGCTCGTCCACGAGGCCCTCTTCCTGCCAGCGGTCGACCGCCTCGTGGCGCGCGTGCACAATGCCTCGACCCTCAAGAAGCACCTGGTCGACAGTCACACGTCGGCCGAGGACTGCGGGCGCGTGGCGCAGGCCGCGGGCGTGAAGACGCTGGTGCTCTCGCACTTCGTGCCCGGCGACGATCCCACCATCACCCCGGAGATGTGGGGCGACGCGGCCCGCGCGCACTTCCGCGGGACGGTGATCGTCGGCAGGGACCTGCTGGAGATCTGAGGTTCACCCGCGGGCCGAGGCAGTTGTGCAGAAAGTGACAGCGAAAAGACGCGACCCCGTCTAACATTGGCCCCATCATGGTCGACCTGCACGGCATCTTCCCGCCCGTCGCCACGCCGTTCACCGAGCGTGGAGACCTTGACATCGACGCCCTCCAGTTCAACGCCGCGCGGCTGATGCAGACGCGCCTGCGCGGCCTGGTGGTGCTCGGGACGAACGGTGAGGCGGCGTACCTCGACGGCGACGAGTCGGAGGCGGTGGTGGCCGCCGCGCGAGCCTGCGTGCCCGCCGATCGCACGCTGATTGCCGGTACGGGGCATGACTCGACGCGCCAGACGATCGTCGCGTGCGAGCGCGCGGCCCGTGCGGGCGCCGATGCGGTGCTCGTGCGGGCGCCGGCCGCGTTCAAGGGCATGATGACCGCCGACGCATTCCTGCGGCACTTCCGGGCGGTTGCCGAGGCATCGCCCGTCGCCGTGCTGCTCTACAATTTCGCCGCCAACTTCGGGGTCAACATGCCGACCAGCGCGATTGCGGCGCTCGGCGAGCATCCCAACGTCATCGGGCTCAAGGAGTCTGGCGGCGACATCTCGCAGATCAACGAACAGGTCGCATCCGCGCCGCCGGGTTTCGAGGTCGTGGTGGGTTCGGCGCCAAGTCTCTACGCGAGCCTCTGCGTGGGCGCTGTCGGCGGCGTGGTCGCGCTCGCGAACGTCGCGCCCGACGCCTGCATCGCACTCTACGATCACGTGCAGGCGGGACGTCACGCCGAGGCGCTCGCCCAGCAGCGCGCCATCACGCCGCTGGCGGTGGCCGTCACCGGCAAGCACGGCGTGCCCGGGCTCAAGGCGGCGATGACCCTGGCGGGTTACCGCGGCGGCCATCCGCGTTCGCCGCTGGCGTCGGCATCGCCTGCCGTCATCGACGATCTCCGCGGCCTCATCGACCGCCTGCACGCGCTCGCGACGTAGCGCCGGCCCATCGATTGCGCCAGGGCTCGCCATGACGGGGCGCCCGGCATGTTCTACAGTGAAGAGTGTCGCCTGGGGCGACAACCGCGGCCATGGTGTGCGTCGTGAAACGACACTGGTGGCCCTGCCGGATGGGGGCGTGGCGGCATCGACGAGGCGTGATCTGCGTGTTTGCGATGTGGTACGTGCGTTGCTCAGGAAACGTGGATGATGACCCGCAGCAATCGTGTGGTTCCCTCCGTTGAGAGCCGGCGATGGCGTGCACTGACGACGTGGCCGACCGCTGGCATCGTGGCGACGGCGCTCGTTGCGGCGGCCTGCGCGACGAACCCCGTCAGCGGCGAGCGTGAACTGGCGCTGATGAGCGAGAGCCAGGAGATCGCGACCGGCCGCGAGATGGATCCCCAGGTGCGGCAGCAGATGGGCGTCTACGAGGATCGCGCGCTGCAGGAGTATGTCAGCGGCATCGGCATGCGGCTCGCGCGCTCGTCGCAGCGCAGCGAACTGCCGTGGTCGTTCGCGGTCGTCGACTCGCCGGCGGTGAACGCGTTTGCGCTGCCTGGCGGCTTCATCTACGTGACGCGCGGCCTGCTGGCGCACCTCGACGATGAGGCCGAACTCGCGGGGGTCGTCGGCCACGAGATCGGCCACGTGACCGCGCGCCATGCCGTGCAGGCGTACTCGCGCAGCGCGAGTGCGAACCTCGGACTCGGGCTCCTGTCGATCTTCGTGCCCGACGCGCGGCCGTACACCAATCTCGCCAGCGCGGGGCTTGGCGCCCTCTTCCTCAAGCATGGTCGCGACGATGAGTTACAGGCCGATCGGCTGGGGGCGGAATACGCCGCGCAGGCCGGATGGGATCCGGGCGGCATCCGCGACATGCTCGAGACGCTCGGGCGCCTCGACAGCACCGAAGTCGATCGCCGGGGCATTCCCAACTGGCTGGCGACGCATCCCGATCCCGCGTCGCGCGTGGAGCGCATCGGCCCGGTGCTCGCCAACCTCCGCGGCCGAGGCACCGGCGAAAGCCAGGTCGTGGCGCGTGACGCCTACCTTCGGCATATCGACGGCCTGATGTTCGGCGAGAACCCCAGGGAAGGCGTGGTGCGCGGGAACACGTTCCTGCATCCTGAACTCCGCATCGCCCTGTCGTTTCCGCCGGGATGGCGCATCGCGAACGGCAAGACCCAGGTGGTGGCGCAACCCGAGGGGCAGCAGGCGCTGATGCTGCTCGACATCATCGGACAGCCTGCCGGTCGTTCGCTGGCCGAGGTGGCCGAGGGCGCGATGAGCGGCAACGGATTCCGGATGCTCGACGGACGCAACGTCGACGGGACCGACCTCGACGCCTTCGTCGGGACGTTCGAGGGCAACAGCCCGCAGGCGGGCCGGCTGCTCGTCAGGGCGGCGTTCTTCTCGTCGGGCCGGACCGTCTATCGCGTCGCCGGCCTGGCGCAGGCGTCGCAATTCGATCGCATCGTGCGTGACGTCACGCAGTCGATCAGCACGTTCCGCACGCTGTCGGCGGCCGAAGCCGAGCGCATCCAGCCGGCACGCATCGATCTGCGCACCGCGAGGGCGGGTGACACCTGGGCGCGCCTCGCCGAGACATCCGACTCGGGCCTGAGCCCGGCCCGGCTCGCCATCCTGAACGGGTACACACCGACGCAGCAGCCCGAGGCAGGGGCCAGGGTGAAGGTCATCCGCACGCAGTGACCTGGCCGGCCGCGAGCGGGCGGCGAATCCAGGAGGGGCGCGACGTCGTCAAATCGACATGCGCGCTCTCGCTCTCGTCATCGCTGCCGGCCTGACGGTCGTCATCCTGGATCTGCTCTGGCTCGGCATGCTCATGAGCCGCTCGTACAACAACTGGCTCGGGGGACTCGCGCGGCGTGCACCCGATGGCAGCCTCGATCCGAACTGGTTCGCCGCAGCGCTCGTGTACGTCTGCCTGGGGCTGGCGGTCGTCTACTTCGTGTGGCCGGCGGTGCAGGCGTCATCGATGGCGATGCAGTTCGCCTGGGGCGCGTTCTTCGGCGTGCTCGTGTACGGCGTGTACGACCTGACCAACTTCGCGACCCTGCGCAACTGGCCCGCGACGCTCGTCGTGGTCGACATGCTCTGGGGCGGGGTGGTCTGCGGGACCACGACGCTGGTCGTGTCGGCACTGGCTCGGCGCCTGTGACCGTCGGCCGCGGGCGTGCAGTGTGACATTGCCCGCGATCCGCATTTGCGTGGCCATGCATCTGTACTCATAATCCCGCCGATGCGTTTCTCGGTGCGGTGGGTCTGGGTCGCCCTCGGTGTGGGCTTCTGGTCGCTGGCCTACCTCTATCTCACCTTGCCAGACGTGCGCAGGTTGGTCACGGCGAACCCTGCGACGACGGCGTTCATCGAGCGTCGCATCGAGGAAGCACGCGATGCAGGGCGGGTGTTGAAGCCGCGCCAGCAATGGATCAGCTATCGCCGGATTTCACCGCAGCTCAAGCGTGCCGTGCTGGTAGCCGAAGACAGTGCGTTCTGGCAGCACGACGGTATCGACTTCGAACAAATCCGCGAGTCGATGGAATACAATCTCGAACGTGGTGAGTTCGCGCGCGGCGCGAGCACGATCACGCAGCAGCTCGCCAAGAACCTCTACCTCTCGCCGTCGAAGAACCCGTTCCGCAAGGTTCGAGAATTGATGATCGCGCGTCGGCTCGAGGCCGTGTTGAGCAAGCAGCGCATCCTCGAGATCTATCTCAACGTGATCGAGTGGGGCGACGGCATCTTTGGCGCCGATGCGGCCGCCCGCGCCTACTTCGGGATCGGCGCCGGGGCGCTTGGCGCCGAACAGTCGGCGCTGCTGGCCGGCGCCATCATCAATCCGCGCGTGCACAGCCCGGGAAGACCGACAGGCCGGCTCCTCCGTCGCCAGAAGATGCTGCTGCGGCGCATGGGCGCGGCCACGCCGCCTCCGGCCGAAGAGACGCCGACGCCCGTCGCGCCGCCGTCGGGCGCGCCGGTGCCCCCGGCCACGCCGGGGGCGCCCATCGTGCCGGATCAGTTCGTGCCTCAGCCGGGCACGGGAGCCGCGAAGGCTGTCGCGCCGGTACTGTTTGGATCCGTCGGAGTCGAGGCACGCATGGACGTGGCCTCAGCTTTGAGGTGGTTCTCATGAAGGCAGTGACGGTTGCCGATCATCGATCCGAGATCGGCTTCATGCATCGTTTGTCGGGTTGCTGTTCGCTGCTCAACTACACCGACGCCATCACGGCGCTCGCCCAGGACATCGTGCGCCGGGTCGAGCCGTTGTCGCATATCGACCTGTCGCGGACGTTGGTCTTCGCGCGGTTCGGACGCTCCGGCACGTCGGGCGCCTATGCCACGTGTCACTCGCTGAACCTGCCGACGAGCGAGGCCGGCTACTTCTTCTGGAAGGATCCGACGACCGGGCAGCTTGTGAAGCGCTCTGAGTACTTCGTGACCTGTTCGCCGACGGTCGAAGTCGATGGACGCCCGATCGACTACCTCTTCTCGTTCTGCCTGCCGCGGTTCTGTGACCAGACCCTGACCGCGGCGTTGAAGCGGGATCGGTATCCCACCGAGCCGGAGTGGGTAGCGAAGCTCGACACGATTGTCCACGAGCTGTATCACGTCGATCCCGAGGTGCGTGGACTGCGCAGGGTAACCACCGCGGACGGCCATCCCGCCATGCGGCACCACTCGCCGGAGTTCTTCGAGCACGTCGCGTGGTGCGTGCGCACCTACCTGGCCTCGCGACCCGATCCGTCGCTGGTCGAGTTCCTGTCGTACGGGTTCGACGCGCTGTCGCGTCGCTATGGGTGTGTCGTGGCCACCACGTTCTCGCGGTTCCCGTCGTATCCGCAGCGCTACCCGGTGCCCCTGTCGCCGCAGCCGGTCGAGCCCGTGACCCACGTGGAGTCGCTGCGCGCCCTGCCTCGCAAGACCCACTACACCGCCGACGATCTCACGACGCGCGCGTTCTCGCTCTCCGGCGCCCGTCTCTGCCACCCCCGCCTCGAATCGCCCTTCGCCGCCGTCTGAATTGCGTGACTTTGGGGGAATTGGGGTCAGACCCCAATTGCCGGCAGGGGTCATTGCGACACCCGCCGTTGACAGGGGTGATCGCGCCTGAATTTCGGGCTTGATGTGAGGGCCGCGGGTGCGACGCAAACGCCGGTTGTCGGTTTCGGCCCGGATCGGGCCTTGCGCCAGACAATTGGGGTCAGACCCCAATTGGTCCCCCAATTGGTCCTGGATGTCCGGGAGTGCTAGCCGATGATGCGGCGGGCGCCGAGCAGGCGCGTGGTCCAGTAGCGGCCGCTGAGGGCTTCCACGCGCACGCCGCCCCGGGAGTTCGGCGCGTGCACGAACGAGCCGTCACCCAGGGCAATCGCCACGTGGCTGGCGCGGCGGCCGCTCGTCGCGAAGAACAGCAGGTCGCCGGCTCTGCACCTCGTCGAGATCGACCTTGCGCCCGACGCCGAACTGCTCGGCGACGGTGCGGGGCATCCTGACGCCCTGCGCCTTGAACACGTACGCCGTCAGGCCGCTGCAGTCGAAGCCCGAGGGATCGTTTCCCCCGAGTCGGTAGGGAGTGCCCACCAGGTCGAGCGCCCTGGTGACCACCGCCTGTGCCGTCGGCGGTGCGTATCGAGCGGCGGGCGGTAACGAGGTGCCTGCCGCGGGAGGGGTCGCGGCCGGCGCGTCGGCCGGCGGGATCCCCGGGCGGAAGCACGCCACCGCGACGGGCTGTCGGCGTGGGAAACGGCTTCGGGGTCGGCCCACCCGATGACGAGGCGCACGCCGCCGAGGCGACGATCGCTCCGAGAGCGGCGACGAGGCGGGCGCGCGCGATCCACGACATCGTCGCTACTTATCGGACGATCCGAGGTGGTTCAGCAGCGCGCTCCAGCGCGGCCGTCGGTCGTCTCAGCCTTGACACTGTCACCGGCCCTCGCTCAGAATCGAGTCCACTTCGGTGGCGCATGGAGCAGACGCTCCTCCTCAACGCGACGTTCGAGCCTCTCAAGGTCGTCCACTGGCAGAAGGCCATCACGCTCTGGTGCCAGGGGAAGGTGGAGGTGATCTCGGTCTATGACCGTGAGATACGGAGCGTTTCGCTCAGTTTCCGGCTTCCGTCGGTCATCCGGCTCCTCCGCCGCATCAAGATCAAGCGCCAGTTCGATTACGTCCCGTTCTCGCGCGCCAACATCTACGCGCGCGACGAGTACAGGTGCCAGTACTGCGGGACAGTCTACCCGGCCGCTGAGCTCACGTTCGATCACGTCGTCCCCGTCGCCCATGGCGGGCGCAAGGACTGGGAGAACATCGTCTCCTGCTGCATCAGCTGCAACCGGAGGAAGGGCGGACGCACGCCTGCCCAGGCGGGCATGCACCTGATCCGCCACCCGCGTCGTCCTGATCGGTCACCAGCCCTGCGGATCACCATCGGCATCCGCAATACGCCAGAGAGCTGGCGCGACTACCTGTACTGGAACGTCGAGCTCGACGACGGCAGCGACGACTCGTGACGCGGATCGACGGGTCCCCGAGGGCCGCAGCCACCCGGTCTGCCGGAGGCAGCATCGGATGAGCGCACAGCGCATTGCTGCCCTCAAACCCTGGCGCGCGACGCCCGGTGGCCGCATCCGCCTCGAGGGCGGCCCGTTCACGTTCGACACCGACCTGCCCGTCGTCCGGATCGGCGCCGATGCCGTTCGCGCGTCGTTTGCGGCCTCGTCGTGGATGGCGGTCGTCGTCCCCGCCCGTTCGCCGGGCGGCGCCACGCCCGTGCGCATCGACGGGGTCAGCGGCGAGACGGCGTTTCTCGACGTGGGGCGTGAGATCACGACCGGCATTCACGCGGTCGACAGTCCGGTCGTCGGCCCCGACGGCAGCGTCTTCGTGACCTGCAGCGGGTCGCGCGGGCAGCAGACGCCCGTGTCGGTCTACCGCATCACCCCGGGCGGCATCCGCGAGATCTACGCCACCGGCATCACGAACGCCACGTCGCTCGCCCTCGCACCGGATGGCATCCTGCACGCCACGAGTCGTTACGACGGGACGGTGGTGCGGATCGAGCGCGACGGGTCGCCGACCGTCGTCGCCAGCGACCTCGGGATCAGCTGCGGCCTCGCCTTCGCCGCCGACGGGACGATGTTCGTGGGTGACCGGACGGGAACCATCCATCGGCGCCTGCCCGGCGGCGAGGTCGAGTGGTTTGCCACCCTCCCACCCAGCATGGCCGCCTACCACCTGGCGTGCGGGCCGGAGTCGGCCCTGTTCGTCGCCGTGCCGACGCTCTCGCCGCGCGATAGCATCTATCGCGTCGATGCCGACGGCGAGGTCTCGGTCGTGACCTCGGCCCTCGGGCGTCCCCAGGGGCTCGCCGTCGACCCGACCGGCGACCTCTACGCCGTGGATGCGCTGGCCGGCGCCAGCGGGCTCTACCGGATCCCGCTCGACGACGGGGAACCGGAACTGGTCGTCGCAGGTTCAGGGCTGGTTGGCGTGGCCTTCGACCGGCACGGGGGATTCGTGCTCGCCTCGAACGACACGGTCTGGCGCTTCCTCGGTGCCACCGGGTCGGCCGTCACGATGTAGGCCGCCCCGCCCACCGGCGTGGCCACACCGGGCGTTTCGCCCGTCCCGGCGCCATCAGCCTCGTCGGTGCGTCCAGCCACAACGCGCTCACCCCGTTTCAACCGCCCCACGGTGGTACAATCCAAGGTTTGGTTCGCCTCCGGGGAACCTGACTGAGACTCATGAGTCACGACTGGATTGCCGTCCGCGGCGCGCGCGTGCACAACCTCCGCAATATCGACGTCGATTTGCCGCGCAACCGCCTCGTTGTCGTCACCGGCCTGTCGGGATCGGGGAAGTCGTCACTCGCGTTCGACACCATCTATGCCGAGGGACAGCGCCGGTACGTCGAGTCGCTCTCGGCCTACGCCCGGCAGTTCCTCGAGCAGATGGAGAAGCCGGACGTCGATCTCATCGACGGGTTGTCACCGGCCATCTCGATCGAGCAGAAGACGACGGCGGCCAACCCGCGATCGACCGTGGGGACGGTGACCGAGATCTACGACTACCTGCGGTTGCTGTTTGCGACGATCGGCATCCCGCACTGCCCGCAGTGCGGGCGAGAGATTGCCACGCAGTCGATCGAGCGCATCGTCGATCTCGTGATGTGCTATCCGACAGACGAGCGCATCGGCGTGCTTGCGCCGATCGTCCGCGGGCGCAAGGGCGAGTTCAAGAAGGAGCTCGCCGCACTGCGCACCAGGGGATTCACGAAGGTTCGCATCGACGGCAAGATCCTCCTGCTCGAAGACGACATCGCGCTCGACCGCCGTCGCAACCACACCATCGACGTCATCGTCGATCGGCTGGTCGTGCGATCTGGGATCGAACGCCGGCTCGCCGAGTCGCTCGACGTGGCGCTCACGCTCGCCGACGGCCTCGTCGTGATCGCCGGACAGCAGCAGGGTGAGCGGTTGTTCTCGCGCAAGCTCGCCTGCATCGACTGCGGCATCAGCGTGCCGGAGATGTCGCCGCGTGCGTTCTCGTTCAACTCGCCGCACGGCGCCTGCGCGGAGTGCCAGGGGCTGGGGGCCACGTTCGACTTCGATCCCCGTCGCCTCATCACCGACGAGAGCGTGAGCCTCGCCGCAGGGGCGGTCGACATCTGGGCCAGGGGCGACAAGGCGTCGATCGACACCGCGCTGGCCCGGTTGCGCGAAGTGTTCGGGATCGACCCGGACGTCGCCGTGGCGAAGCTGCCGAAGAAGCAGCGCGAGATCCTGCTGTTTGGCGCGCCCAACCGGCGAACGACCGCGAGCGGTGGACGCGGGAAGGCGAAGGATCCGTTCGGAGACGACTTCGAGGGGCTCATTCCCAACCTCCGCCGCCGCTACGAGAACGGCACGTGGAGCGAGCGTGAGGGTCTCGAGGACTACCGCGCCCTGCGCACATGTCCGTCGTGCGAGGGCGCGCGCCTGAAGCCCGAGAGCCGCGGCGTGCACGTGAAGGGACGCACGCTCGCGGAGTACGTTGGGATGCCCATCTCCGATGCCTGCGACGTCTTCGACGCCCTGCCGCTGTCGCCGCGCGAGCAACTCATCGCCGGCCGCATCCTCAAGGAGGTTCAGGATCGGCTGCGCTTCCTGCGCGACGTCGGCGTCGGCTACCTGACGCTTGGCCGCAGCGCGGCGACGCTGTCGGGAGGCGAAGGCCAGCGCATCCGGCTGGCGACGCAAATCGGGTCGAGCCTCACGGGCGTGCTGTACGTGCTCGACGAGCCCTCGATCGGGTTGCACCAGCGCGACAACCGCCGGCTGCTGACGACGCTGCAGCGGTTGCGTGATCTCGGGAACACCGTCGTGGTCGTGGAGCACGACGAAGAGACCATCAGGACGGCCGACTACGTGATCGACCTTGGTCCTGGCGCCGGCGAGCACGGCGGCCACGTCATCTTCCAGGGGCCCCCGTCGGCGCTCCTGCTCGGTGACAACGCCGACTCGATCACCGGCCAGTACCTGCGGGGCACCCGGACGATCGACCTGCCGAGGACGCGACGGACCGACGATCGCGGCATGCTGCGGATCGTCGGCGCGCGTGCGAACAACCTCGCCAACCTCACCGTCGACATCCCACTCGGGCGCTTCATCGCCGTGACGGGCGTCAGCGGGTCGGGCAAGTCGACGCTGGTGAACGAGATCCTGTACCGGGCCCTGGCCCGCCTGCTGTACCGGGCGAAAGACGAACCCGGCCTCCACGATCGCATCGAGGGCCTGTCGCTGCTCGACAAGGTCATCGAGATCGACCAGTCGCCAATCGGGCGGACGCCGCGCTCGAACCCCGCGACCTACACGGGACTTTTCTCGTTCATCCGCGACCTGTTCGCCATGGTGCCCGCGGCGCGGGCGCGCGGCTACAAGCCGGGACGGTTCTCGTTCAACGTGAAGGGCGGCCGGTGCGAGGCCTGCCAGGGCGACGGCGTGATCGCGATCGAGATGCACTTCCTGCCGAACGTGTACGTGACCTGCGAGCAGTGCAAAGGCCGGCGTTACAACCGCGAGACGCTCGAGATCGAATACCGCGGGAAGTCGATCGCCGACGTGCTCGACCTGACGGTCGACCAGGCCATCCCGCTGATGGAGAACCTGCCGTCGATCGCCAACAAGTTGCGGACGCTGCAGCGGGTCGGCCTGGGCTACATCCGCCTGGGCCAGTCGGCGACGACGCTCTCCGGCGGCGAGGCGCAGCGCGTCAAGCTGTCGAAGGAACTCTCGCGGCGCGGCACGGGCCGGACGTTGTACATCCTCGACGAGCCGACGACCGGCCTGCACTTCGAAGACGTCCGGAAGCTGCTCGAGGTGCTCGGTCAACTGGTCGAGCAGGGCAACACGGTGGTGGTGATCGAACACAACCTCGACGTGATCAAGACGGCCGACTACCTGATCGACCTCGGTCCAGAAGGGGGCGCCGGCGGCGGCCGGGTGGTCGCGTCGGGGACGCCGGAGGCGGTGGCCAGGGCGCGAGGGTCGCACACGGGCACTGTGCTGCGCGATTTTCTCGCGGTGTCGCAGAAGCGTACACCGCATGAGGGTGTGGCGTCATAGACACACCTGACGTTTATTTGACGTGTCCTGCGCGACACGATATTTGGTCCGGGCGGCAGGTCGAGCTCATCATATTCGACATAACCTGTTGATATGTTGCGAGTTACAGGAGATTATCAATTGGGCGCCGACATGGTATGTATCTTTCTTCTGAATCGGTGGTCAGCGACGGCCATTCCGTCGCGCCCTCATTGATGACTCCTCAGCGGACTCTTCGTCGAACCACTTCCTGCGCGGGCATCGGGCTCCATTCGGGCAAGAAGGTGACCCTGTCACTCAAGCCCGCGCCCGCCGACAGTGGGATTCGATTCCGCCGCCTCGACCTGGGCGGCCTCGAAATTCCGGCCCACGTATCGGCCGTGAGCAACCTCACCTACGCGACGACGCTGTCGGTCGGCGACGCCCGGGTCGAGACCGTCGAGCACCTGCTCGCCGCGCTCGTGAGCCAGGGCATCGACAACGTCTTCGTCGACATGACGCACCCCGAAGTGCCGATCATGGACGGCTCGTCGGCGCCGTTCGTCTACCTGATCCAGGAAGCGGGCGTCAGGAAGCTGTCGAGCCCCCGGCGGTATCTCAAGGTGCGGCAGCCGATCTCGGTCTCGAACGGCGACAAGCGCATGACGGTCTATCCGGCCGACGAGTGCAAGGTCACGTACAGCATCAGTTTCGACCACCCGCTGTTGCGTGCGCAGTCGCGGACGGCCACGATCACCGAAGAAGCCTTTGCCGAAGACATCGCACCGGCGCGGACGTTCGGATTCCTGAAGGAAGTCGAGATGATGCGTCAGCGCGGCCTCGCGCTCGGCGGCTCGCTCGACAACGCCATCGTGCTCGGCGAGAGCGGCGTGCTCAACACGCTGCGGTTCGACGACGAGTGCGTGCGTCACAAGATTCTCGACTGTATCGGCGATCTGGCGCTCGTGGGCTATCCGATCATCGGCCACGTCGTGGTCGAGCGCGGTGGGCACGCCTTGCACACGTCCCTGGCGGCGGCGATTGTCGCCCAGCCTGAGGCGTGGGAACTGGTGGAGCTTCCGTCGGAAGGCTCGCTGGCCTCGCCGGTCGCCGCGGCTGCGTCCGTCGGATCGGCTGCGGTCGTCAGGTAACTCGTCGCCGTCGCATACTCTCCCTCCTCCCAAACCACGTGGGGTGACCGAGCGATCGGTCACCCCTTTTTTTTGCTGCACGGGTCGTCGTGTCTGGTCGAACGGGGCGGTCGTGTCTGGTCGCGGGGCCGTCGTGTCTGGTGGCCGGGCTGTGTTGTCTGGTGGACCGGCTGTGTTGTCTGGTGTAGGGGCCGCACCCCAGTGCGGCCCTCCCCGCCCCCGCCGGATTACGGCGTGACGATCAGGTCCCTGACCGTGACCTCGGAGCCGCAGGTCTCGAACCAGTCGATGCCCTCGCTCACCAGGTCGAAGCGCAAGGTGTAACGGCCGGGCGTCGCCGGGAGGGGGACCTCGATGGCCACGTCAGCCGTCGCGCCGCTGGGAATCTCGCCCGGGAGCCACGCGCGGGCGTGATCCATGTCGATGAGGGTGCCGTCGGCGCCCGCGAGCTGCGCCCCGAGGCGCACGAGACGCCGCCCGTGCGGCATGGTGGCCTTGAAGGGCCGCTGCGACAGGTTGCGGACGCGCGTGGCCACGTGGGTCGTGGAGCCGGCACGGCCCTCCAGGGGCGCGCCACGGACGACACCGCGCAACTCGATGCGCGCACGCGGTGTTGCCCCGGGGATGGCATTGCCGAGGCCAGTGACGTCCCAGATCTGGTGGCGGATGCGGTCGTGCTCCTCGGCCCCGGGCGCGAACCGGCGCGAGTAGCTGTCTTCGGGATGGTCGGTGATCTCCCAGCAGAGGCGATCGACGCCGGCGTCGGCTGCCAGCGCACGTGCCCGGTCCATCTCGCGGTCGTTGTCGTTCCAGTTGAACAGGATGTAACGCCAGTTGATGAAGGGCAGCTCGAGGCCGTTCCGGTGCTTCTCGTCGGCCGCCGCGCGCATGTTGGCGAGCGCTTTCTCGAAGTTCCCGCGCTGGCGGTAGCGCACGTAGGCGTCCTGCGATGCACCATCGATCGAGAAGGTGACCTCGTCGATGCCCGACCGGATCAGGCGCCGCACCTTCGGCTCGTCGAGGGCAAGGCCGTTCGTGCTCGTGTACAGGTAGATGTGCGGGAACGTCGTCTTGATGTACTCGCACATCTCGACGGCGCGCTTGTGGAGGAAGGCTTCGCCGTAGTTGAAGAAATCGACGCGGCCCAGCGTCGGCCCGGCCTCGTCGATCACGCGCGTGAACAGGTCGAAGTCGAGCATGCCGGCCTGGCGCGTCCGGGTGATGCCCGTCTCGGGCGCGCAGCACGACTGGAAGCACGAGATGTTGCAGGCGGCCGTGCACTCGACGTAGAGCCGCGGCGGCCGTTCCGACGTCGGCAGCGGGCGCAAGGGCGCGGGTTCGTCGTCGGCGAGCGGCAGCTTGAGCGGGCAGTCGCCGCAGAAGCTCGATCCGCCGCGGTTGATGTCGTCGCGCAGTTGCCGCGCGGTCTCGCCCTGCCAGATGTCGGCCAGCGACTCGCGGCGCGTGTCGCCGAGCACCCGCTTGGCGTACGGGTCGGAGCAGCCGCAGACCACGCGCCCGTCGCACAGCAGGATGAGCGTGGACCAGGGCCACGAACAGGTGAACCGCGTGGCCAGGTAGTTCTCTGACATGGGCAGGGGCTAGGGTGCGCTCGGCGTGCCGTGGGAGCGCTTCTTCCCGATGTCGCGAATCACGGCCGCGAGGCGCTCGTTCTCGTACGTCACGGTGTTCAGGAACAGGCTCTCGACCAGGTACGCGCGTCGTTCCTGTTCGTCCATCTGATCGACGACATGGGTGATCTCGCGCATCATGTCCTCGAACGTCCGGTCGAGTTCCTTGCGGACGGTGATTTCCTCGAACAACGTCTCGAGCACGGTCATCAGCTCGCCGTCGAGCGGGAGCTCGGCGTCGGTCGTCGTCTTAATCGTTCGCATGATCGCCCCCGAAGCTGTCGATGGCAGCCTGCTCGGTGGGATGCACTTCGATGAAGTTCTGCGCACCGGTCATGGTGAGCATGGTCTCGACGCGACGCTGCACGCCCGCGAGCTTCAGCGAACCGCCATCGGGACTGACCTGCCGGTAGAGGTCCATCAGGCAGCCGATGGTGGCCGAATCGATGTAGCCGACATCAGAGAGGTCGATGATGATCCGGCGCTCGCCGGCCGTGATCAGGCCGGTCACCGTGTTCGAGAAATCCGTGAGCGTGGGGTACATCATCCGCGATTCCTTCACGCGGACGATGGCGATGCCGTGCTGTCGATCGGTCGAGAGGTTCATTCCGGGGCTCCGCGCGTCGGACGGATGGCAGAAGCGGCGAGGGGACGCCGTCCACCCGGGACGCTCTCTTGAAGACGCTGAATCTGGCGCACGAGTTCGAGACGTCCGCGATTGATGCGCGATTTCACCGTGCCCTCGGGCAGGTCGAGGCGCTCGGCGATCTCCTGGTAGGCCATCCCGCGGATGTCGCGGAGCAGGACCGCCGAGCGCAGCGTGGGCGGCAGCGAGTCGAGCGCCTTGCGCAGGACCAGGCGCTGATCGCTGAATTCCAGGGCATGGTACGGCCCGGTTTCGCGCGAAATCGGCGTCAGCTCACCCGCATCCACGTCGCGGTCGATGGTTTCGCGTTCCTTGCGGACGCTGCGGTAGTGGTCGATGCACAGGTTCCGGCTGACGCTGATGAGCCACGTCTGGAAGTTCGCCCGCCGATCGAACGTGTGCAGCGACTTGAAGATCTTCAGGAAGATGTCCTGTGTCAGATCCTCGGCCTCGTCGTGCTTGCCGACGAACTTGTACGCAACGTTGAAGACCCGGCGCCAGTGCTGGCGGACGATGTCGGCCCAGGCCACCTGGTCACCCGCCAGGCAGCGCTCGATGAGATCGTCGATCGCGGTCGGAGGGCTGCCGGTGGGGTAAGTAGACATGTCAGCGGGATGCCGTGGCGGAATCAGCGGATGATATCGGGCGGTACGGGACGAGGTCAAACGCCCGCGCGGCGCCCGGCTCCGACGGCCGCGTCGAGGTGTGGGCTGCACGCGCGACGAGGGCGTTGCGTGGTGCCGAACCGGCTCGTCCGATACAATGCGTGGCCGTGATGGGATTCTCGTACACGTCCGCGGGCGACGATGGCGCCGCCGGTCTGTCGGCGCCACGGCCGGGCGGCACCCTGGCATGCGATGGGAGGCCGCTCCGCGATATCGCCGACGCCGTCGGGACGCCATGCTACGTCTACTCCAGCGCCACCCTCGACGATCGCGTGGGGTCGCTCCGGCAGGCGCTCGGGACGACGCCGGCGGCCATCCACTACGCCCTGAAGGCCAATTCGACGCTGGCCGTCATCCGTCACCTGCGGGGCCTGGGCGTGAAGGCCGACGCGAACTCGGTCGGCGAAATCGAGGTGGCCCTCCGGGCGGGGTTCATCCCCGACGACCTGGTGTTCACCGGGGTCGGCAAGTCGCGTGACGAACTCGACCGTGCCATCGGTCTGGGTGTCGGCGTGATCAACGCAGAGTCGCCCGGCGAGCTCGCGCGCATCGACGCCATCGCGACCGGCCAGGGCACGCGGGCGCGCGTCGCCCTGCGGGTCAATCCCGACGTCGATGCCGGAACGCATCCCCACATCTCGACCGGCCGCGAGCACAACAAGTTCGGGATGCCGGCTGCCGCGGCGGTCGCCATCCTCCGCGAGGCGGCGACACGTCCGGGGCTCCACATCGCGGGGGTGCACGTCCACATCGGCTCGCAGATCCGCACGATCGAGCCACTCGCGCAGGCCGCGCGCGTGATGATCGACCTGGTGGCGGCGCTGAAGGCCGAGGGCATCGGGCTCGACCACGTCGATCTGGGCGGCGGGCTCGGGATCGCCTACGACGAGGGGCCCGTCGTCGACGTCGCCGACTACGCGACGATCATCGCCGACACGCATGAGGCGACTGGGCTGCCGATCGTGCTCGAGCCCGGACGCTGGATCGTCGCGGCCGCGGGCGTCCTGGTGGCCCGCGTCATCGACGTGAAACAGCATCCGTCGGGACGCCGCTTCGTCGTCCTCGACGCCGGGATGACCGAGCTGATTCGCCCGGCGCTCTACAACGCGTTCCACCGGATCGTCCCCATCGACGTGTACGCCGATCGTCCGGTGGTCACCTGCGACATCGTGGGCCCGGTCTGCGAGAGCAGCGACAAGTTCGGCGTCGATCGCGAGGTCACCGAACTGCGCGTCGACGACCTGGTGGCAGTACTCGACGCTGGCGCTTACGGCGCGGCCATGGCGTCGAACTACAACCGGCGCGCGTTGCCCGCCGAAGTGCTCGTGGAGCGCGGGGGATGGCGGGTCGTCAGGCGCCGTCAATCGGTGGACGACATGCTGGCACTCGAATCATGACCGGCGCGCTGATCGCCTTCGAGGGGCTCGACCAGAGCGGCAAGGAGACGCAGGCGCGGCGGCTGCAGGCGCGCTGCGAGGCGGCGGGCCGGCGGGTGGAGTTCCTGGCGTTCCCGTGCTACCAGACGGCCATCGCGCAGGAAATCGCGGCGGCCCTCGCGGGCGAGCGCACCTACGCGCCCGACGTCCTGCAGTTGCTGTTCGTCGCGAACCGGTACGAGTACCGCGTGCGCATCGCCGAGGCCATGGCCGAGGGCGCCATCGTCATCTGCGATCGCTACGCGGCATCGAGCATCGCGTATGGCGAGGCCTTCGATCTCGATCCGGCCTGGCTCGCCGACATGCAGCGCTACCTGCCGAAACCGACGATCACCGTGCTGCTCGACATCGCGGCCGACTGCGCGGCCGAGCGCAAGCGTGCCAACCGTGACCACTTCGAGCGCGACCTCGCACTCCTGACGCGCGTGCGCGCCAGCTACCGGCGCCAGGCCGACGCCGACATCTCGTGGATCGTCATCGACGCCAGCCACGACATCGACACCGTCGCGGCCTCGGTCAGCGAGACGATCGACGCACGGCTCGGGCTGCCGTAGCGACGCGGACCTCGCGTGCGCCTGCCTCGCGCAGCGCTCTCGCGCAGGCGGTGACCGTCGCGCCCGTCGTCACCACGTCATCGACCAGGACGAGCGTCTTGCCGCGCAGGTCGCGACGTGCGCGCGGCGTGACGGCAATCACCGCATGCAGGTTGGCCCAGCGGTCGTCACGGGCGAGCGCCGCCTGCCTGCGCGTTGCCCGCCGGCGTGACAACGCGTCGACGACTGTCACGTCGAGGGTGCGTGCCAGCAGCGTGGCCTGGTTGAACCCCCTCCACCAGGCGCGCCACGGATGGAGCGGTACCGGCACCACCGCATCGGCGTCGTAAAGGATGTCGTGGGCCGCGTCCCGCAGTTGATGGCCGATCGCTCGGGCGATCGACGTCCGGCGTCCGTACTTGAGCGCATGCAGGGCCTCGCGGAGCGGGCCGTCGTGGACGCCCAGCGCGATCGTCGACGAGATGACCTGCCACCGCGGATCGCACTGATCGCAGGCGGGGCCGTGCGCGGCGCGCGGCGCGCCGCAGCGGCGACACCTCGGCGGCATGATGCGGGGCAGGGCGTCCCAGCAGGCGCGACAGACGCAGCCGCTCAGCGGCGTGGCGACCGGCTGGCCGCAGGCGGCGCAGAGTGGCTCGAGCGCGAACACGAGGGCGGCGTCGGCGAGGCGCCGCCAGGCGGGCGGGTGGCTAGGCGAGCGATCGCTCAGACACGGCGTGCGACTCGGCGCCTCCCCAGAGGCGGTCGAGCGAATAGAACTCGCGCGTGTCGGGCGTGAAGACATGGACGACGAAATCGAAACAGTCGATGAGCACCCACTCCGAGCGCTCGTAGCCCTCGATGTGGGTGGGTCGCGCGTCGTGCTTCCGCAGCGCTTCGTCGATGGCGTCGACGATGGCCCTGACCTGCCTGACGTTCTGGCCCGTGCAGATCACGAAGTAGTCGGTGAAGGCATGCTTCTTCGTCAGGTCGAGCACGGTGACGTGTTCGGCCTTCTTGCTGAACGCGGCCTCGAGGGCCACTTTCAGTGCGTCGGGACTTTCGGCCAGCGGTTCGCTGGCGGCACGCTTCGCGTCAGCTTTCTTCATGCAAGCGACCTGCCTGTGAGTGAGGGTGGCGATAGAGCTGGTGGCGCGCGAGGTGCGCGGCAACCAGCGGAGGCACGAGCCCTGAGACGTCGTGTCCCACGGCCAGTGCGGCGCGGAGCGCCGTGGACGAGACGTCGGTCGTCGCGGCTTCCACCAGGAAGATCCGTGTCTGCAGCGAGTTCGCGGGCCCGGCGTCGTCGAGTCTCCGCGGCGGGCTGAAGCGATCGCGCAGCGCCGGCAGGCGTGTCGCAAGCGCTGCCAGGGCGTGTCCTGGCCGCGCCACGACTGCGAAGTGCGCCGCATCGAGCACCCGCGGGTAGTCGTACCAGGTAGCAATTTCTGCGAAGGCGTCCACGCCCGCGATGAACACGATCTGCGAGGGGGCATGGCCGGCCGCTGCCAGCCGTGCGAGCGTGTGCGCGGTGTACGAAGGGCCGTTGCCCTGGAGTTCGAGATCGTCGGCGACGAGATACGGCGCGTCCTGCGCCGCCAGCGCGGTCATCGCAAAACGATGATACGCCGAAGCGTGCGGGGCGCGCGGCCGATGAGGCGGCGTGCGCGCGGGCACCAGCAGGACACGGTCGAGGCCGAGGGCGTCGTGCACGGCGCGCGCCGCGTCCAGGTGTCCGCGGTGAATGGGATCGAACGTGCCGCCCAGCACACCGACGAGCCTCCCGCTCACTCGGAGTCGTCTCGCTTTCCGTCGAGATCGATGGGCGTGGTGTCGGTCGCCGCCCCGAGGTCGATTTCGTCGTGGGCCGTCTCGGGCGTGCCCTCTTCGAGCGCGAGCTGTTCGGCGGCGAGCCGCTCGGCGACGTAGGGCCACATGGCTTCGAGCAGCGCGGGCAGCCCGTCACCCGTGGCCGCCGAGACCGCGTGGAACGGCAGGCCGAGCTGCTCGACGTGCGTGCGCAGGCGCTCCAGCCGCTCGGGCTCGTCGAGCGCGTCGATCTTGTTCGCGGCGACGATCTGCGGGCGTTCGCCCAGGGGAATGGAGCCCATGTCTTCGTCGACAGGGAACTGTGCCAGTTCGTTGAGGATGACGTCGAAGTCGCTCACCGGGTCGCGTCCCGACAGCGACGACACATCGACCAGGTGCACGAGGACGCGCGTCCGCTCGAGGTGACGCAGGAACTGGTGTCCCAGCCCGAGGCCCCGGTGCGCGCCTTCGATCAGGCCGGGGATGTCGGCGACGACGAACGAGCGATCCCCGCTCATCGAGACCACCCCGAGGTTCGGGACGAGCGTCGTGAACGGATACGCCGCGATCTTCGGTTTGGCCGCGGAGATGTGCGAGATGAGGGTCGACTTGCCGGCGTTGGGGAACCCGACGAGCCCGACGTCGGCGAGCAGCTTCAGCGTGAGCCGCAGCGACTTGACCTCGCCCGGCAGGCCCGGCAGGGCACGCCGCGGGGCGCGGTTGGTCGACGTGGCGAAATGGGAGTTTCCCCACCCGCCCTTGCCGCCCTGGGCCACTTTCAGCCGCTGGTTCTCGCGGGTGATGTCGCCGAGCGGCACCGGGCCGAACTCGCTCATCTCGTAGACGACGGTCCCGAGCGGCACGTCGATCCGGAGGTCACGCCCCGACTTGCCGGTGCGATTCGAGCCTTCGCCGTTGCGCCCGCGCTCGGCCTTGAAGATGGGCGTGTAGCGGAAGTTGACGAGGGTGTTGCGCTGTGGGTGGGCGACGAGGATGACCGATCCGCCGTGTCCGCCGTCGCCGCCGTCCGGGCCGCCCCGGGGGATGAACTTCTCGCGGCGGAAGCTCATACATCCGCGACCGCCGTCGCCGGCGCTCACGTGGATGTCTACTTCGTCGACGAACATCGTGGAGTGGAACGCGAGGGCAGCAGGCGCGGCCCCCGCGTGCGCCTACTCGGCAGCCGCAACGGCGAGCGGGTGGATGCTGATGAAGCGTCCACGCGCGCCGTGGTCTTCGAACTTGACGGTGCCGGCGATCTTGGCGAACAGCGTGTCGTCCTTGCCGAGGCCGACGTTCAGCCCGGCCTGGAACTTGCGACCGCGCTGGCGCACGAGGATCGAGCCGCCGGTGACGACGTTGCCGTCGAACCGCTTGACGCCGAGGCGCTGGGCCTGGCTGTCGCGACCGTTACGAGAACTGCCCTGTCCCTTTTTATGTGCCATGACTCTGAACCTGAACCCGTCTAGACCAGGATGTCCTTGACCGTGACACGCGTCAGCGTGCTCCGGTGCCCGTTGGTGCGGCGATACCCCTTGCGGCGCGTCTTCTTGAAGATGCGAATCTTGGGGCCCCGCGCGTCACCGTCGACAATGCCGACGACCCTCGCACCGGCCACGTAGGGCGCACCGACCATGACGTCGCCGCCGTCCCTGCCAACGAAGAGCACCTGGTCGAAGGTGACTTCCTGCCCCGGTTCCGCCGAGAGGAGGTCCACCGTCACACTGGCGCCCGGTCCGACCTTCACCTGCCGTCCACCGCTCTGAATAATCGCGAACACGTCGTCTCCTTGATGCGTCGAAGGCCCTCTCCCGGGTGCCAGCACCCGTCCGAGAGCCCTTCAGTGTGGCATCTGCGGCAGGAACGGTCAAGGGGCAGCTGTGGTCGCGTGCCGGCCCGCTACTTCAGGAGGACGCGGGTGCCCTTGATCTTCTGCGAGCTGAGCGTGCTCAGGAAGCTGGGCACCAGCCGGTCCATGAGCTCGAAATACGACGACAACGCCGGGGTGTTCTGCTGGGCGTTGTACAGGACTTCCTCGCGGTACGCCTCGGCGTAGAGCGTCGTGCCCGTACGGCCGTCGATGAAGACGAACTTCGGCCGCAGGATGAACCCCTTGCGCTCCATGTAGGTGCGGATCGGCACCACGCTGCGCCGGCCGAACCGGTCGTAGACTTCCTGCTCGCGCGTCACGAACCCGGAACGCTGGTGGGGCACGAACAGGACCGTGCCGGTGACGATGAGCGGGTTCTGGAACTCCTCGCCGATGCGCTTCCAGTAGTCGACGTTCGCGAAGACGCGCTCGTACAACTCCAGGTCTTTCTCGTCCTTGATGCGCTCGGGCAGGGCGGCTGGCCCGTCGGCGCTGGCGCCTTGCTCGCCTCCGCCCCGCCCCGGCGGGTTGTTGGCGATTTCCTGCAGGGGCAGGATGTCGGCTTCGATGACGCGAAGCTGCGACTTCGTCCGGAGCTGGCTGCGCAGCAGGCGCACGGTCTCGAGATTCGCGTCGACTTCGTCGCTGCCACCCGAGATGAAGCCGGCAATCAGGACGCGCTGGAACGACGACACGTCGAGCTTCGGCTGAATCGGCGTTTCGATGGGCACCTCGTAGAACGAGGTGCACCCGGCGAGCACGACCGCTACCGAGGCGCTACTGGCGATCCGAAGCACGGTTCGAGCGGTCATTGATTTCCTTGAACAAGTCGTAGTTCTGCTTGATCTGCAGGTTGTTCGGCTCGAGTTCTATCGCCTTTTCGTACGCCTTCCGCGCGTTCTCGAAATCACCCGACTGCTCGCACGCAATCGCCAGGTTGTTGAAGGCCGCCGCGTAGGTCGGATCGATCTCGGTCGCGCGCTCCCAGCGGTACCGGGCCTCCTTCCAGAGGCCGCGCTGCGCAACGGCAATGCCGAAGTCGACCTGCGCCTTCGCCTCGCTTCGCGCATCGCCGGCGGCGAACGACAACGCGGGAGCGATGAGAAGGCACGCTGCGAGGACGATCGTTGCTGCACGCATGGCGTATGAATTCGACTATAAGCCCACGCGATACCCGGCGCAAGGATTCCGTGTCGCGCATGACGGCGCGAATGCCGTGTGATGCTCGACGTGGTGCGGATGCGTGGCCACAGCCGGCCGGGCCGACAGCGCCCCGCCGACGGAGATCATCGATGACTGTCTCGCTCGATCACGCCGCCGCCATGTGTGTTTCAACATGGAATCCTGCCGACTGGCCCGCGCTCCTTGCGCGCATCGAGCACCCGCCGGAGACGCTCTGGACGCGCGGCTCGCTCGACGCGGCGATCGCGCCCTGCATCGCCATCGTCGGCTCGCGCCGGGCCACGCCCGCCGCCCTCCGGCACGCCCACGACCTCGCGCGCGACCTCGCCAACTCCGGCGTCACCATCGTGTCGGGGCTCGCGTTCGGCATCGACGCATCAGCCCATGCCGGCGCGCTCGAGGCCGGACGGACCATCGCCGTCCTGGCGTGCGGACTCGATCGCACGTACCCCGCTGCCCACGACTGGCTCGCGCGTGCCGTCGTCGACCGGGGATTCCTGCTCTCGGAGTTTCCGCCCGGCACCCCGCCGCTCAAGCATCACTTTCCGAGCCGCAACCGCCTGATCAGCGCCCTCTCGATCGCCGTCATCGTCGCCGAGGCGCCCGAGACCAGCGGCGCGCTCATCACCGCGCGCTGGGCCCTCGAGCAGGGCAGGGAAGTGTTCGTCGTCCCCGGTCCTCCCGCCGGGGGCCGCAACCGCGGTGGGCACCTGCTGGCCAACGACGGCGCCCGCCTGGTCGAGTCGGCCGACGACGTGCTCGTGGCACTCAACCTCCGACGCACCGGGGCCGAACTCCCTGCGGGCGAACCTCCGCCTGACGAGCCCGTCCTCCGGGCACTCGTGCCCGGAGAGCCGGCCGATCTCGACGATCTCGTGCGGCGGACCGGCATGCCGGTGGCGACCGTCCTGGCACGCCTCGCGACCCTCGAACTCGGGGGCTGGGCCGAGCGCGGTCCAGGCGGCCGCTTCGTCCGCGTCGCGCGAAAGTGGTAAGGTGAACGCCGTTTTCCCCCAACGAAACGAACACATGGCGAAACCACTAGTCATCGTCGAGTCCCCGGCCAAGGCCAAGACTCTCGGCCGCTTGCTCGGCAGTGCATATACCGTCAAGGCCAGCGTGGGCCACGTCCGCGACCTGCCCGAGCGCAGCGCCGAGGTGCCAGCCGCCATCAAGGACAAGCCCTGGGGCCGCATGGCCGTCGATCCCGACGACGACTTCAAGCCGTACTACGTCGTCTCGGCCGACAAGAAGCGGACGATGAGCGAACTGCGGCAGGCGGTGAAGGAAGCCAGCGAAGTGCTGCTGGCCACCGACCCCGACCGCGAGGGCGAGTCGATCTCGTGGCACCTGCAGGAGGCGCTCAAGCCCAAGGTGCCGGTGCGGCGCATCGAGTTCCACGAGATCACCGCCGACGCCGTCCACGAGGCGATCGCCAATGCGCGCGATGGTCAACCTGACCCTCGTGGACGCACAGGAGAGCCGCCGCATCCTCGACCGCCTGTACGGATACATGCTGTCGCCGGTGCTGTGGAAGAAGGTGCAGACGGGATTGAGCGCCGGACGCGTGCAGAGCGTGGCCGTCCGCCTGCTCGTCGAGCGCGAAGAGGAACGGCGTGCGTTCGTGCGCAGTTCCTACTGGGACCTCGAGGCGGTGTTCGCGACCGGTACGGCGAAGTTCACCGCGACGCTGACCAAGGTCGGCGACCAGCGCGTGGCGTCGGGGCGCGACTTCGATGCGACCACCGGCACGCTGACCGCGAAGACCGTGCGGCTGCTCGACGGGTCCAGCGCCGGTGCGCTCGCCACCTCGCTGCGCGGGGCGCTGCCGTGGCGCGTGGCGTCACTCGACGAGAAGCCGACGCCCCAGCGACCGTCGCCGCCGTTCACCACGTCGACGCTGCAGCAGGAAGCCAATCGCAAGCTCGGCTTCGGCGCCGACCGGGCGATGTCGGCCGCGCAGCGGCTGTTCCAGGACGGCGTCATCTCGTACCACCGCACCGACTCGACCACGCTGAGCGACCGCGCCCTGGCCGAATCGGCCAACGCCATCCGGACGATGTACGGGCCGGCGTACTACGGCGGTCCCCGCCAGGACCGGACGAAGGTCAAGAACGCGCAGGAAGCGCACGAAGCGATCAGGCCGACGGACTTCCACCTGCTGCCACAGGACCTCCGCGACTACGGGGCAGACGAGCTGCGGCTCTACGAGCTGATCTGGAAGCGCACGGTCGCGAGCCAGATGACCGATGCGAAGCTCCTGCGGACCTCGGTCGAAATCGTGGCGACGGGCCCCGACGGGGTCCCGTGCACGTTCGCGGCGTCGGGCAAGGCCATCGAGTTCCCGGGATTCCTGCGGGCGTATGTCGAAGGCAGCGACGATCCGGCGGCGCAACTCGACGACCAGGAATCGCTGTTGCCCGCGATGAAGGTGGGCGACGTGGTCGGGCGTCCTCCTGCCGAGGCGACGCTGTGGGTCGACGCGCTTGACGCGCAGGGTCACGAAACGCAGCCGCCGGCACGCTACAACGACGCCACGCTGGTCAAGCGCCTCGAAGACGAGGGGATCGGCCGGCCGTCGACGTATGCGTCGATCATCCGGACGATCGTCGATCGCGGGTACGCCAACCGGCAGGGCAAGGCGCTGGTCCCGACGTTCACGGCCTTCGCGGTGACGACCTTGCTCAAGCGGCACTTCAGCCAGTTGGTCGAGCTTGGCTACACGGCCGAGCTCGAGGGGCAGCTCGACGAGATCAGCAACGGCCGCAGTGGCCGGAGCGAGTTCCTCAACAAGTTCTATCGCGGCGACGGCGAGCATTGGCAGGGGCTCGTGCACCTCGTCGAGGCCGATCACAACATCGACTACCCCGTGGTCTCGCTCGGCGTGGATCCGGAGTCGGGCCAGGAAGTGATCGTCAAGGTCGGTCGCTATGGGCCGTACGTCCAGATCGACGGGCAGAGCGCGTCGATTCCCGAAGACGCGGCACCGGCCGACTTCACGATCGAACAGGCGCGGAACCTGGTGCGTGCACGGGTCGAGGGGCCGAAGTCGCTCGGCGTCGATCCCGAGACGCAGTTGCCGGTTTTCGTGCTCACGGGGCGGTTCGGCCCGTACGTCCAGCTCGGCGAGACGCCCGCGCCGGGTGTGAAAGAGAAGCCGAAGCGCGCGTCGTTGTCGAAGGGGCTCACCGAGGACTCGGTCACGCTGCCCGAGGCCCTCCGGTTGCTGTCGCTGCCACGCATCATCGGGAAGCACCCGGACGATGGTGCGACGATCGTGGCGAACTTCGGGCGGTTCGGTCCGTACATCAAGCACAACGACGAGTTCCGTTCGCTGGCCGACGAGTCGCAGGTGTTCGGCGTGACGCTCGAGGAAGCGGTCGAGTTGCTGCGGCAGCCGAAGCGGTCGCGCATGCGCAAGTCGGCCGAGAAGACGACACTGCGCGAGATGGGTGCGCACCCCGTCAGCGGCGCTCCCGTGAAGATGTTCGACGGCCGGTACGGGCCTTACGTCTCGGACGGGACGACCAACGCGTCGGTGCCGAAGGACGTGGACGTGAACACGCTCACGCTCGAGGCTGCGGTGGCCCTGCTCAAGGACCGCGAGGGCATCGCGCCGAAGAAGAAGCCCGCGCGGCGTGGCGCTGGTGCGCCGCGTGCGCCGCGTGCGCCGCGCACGCGCAAGTCGGCATAGCCGGCGCGCGCGGTCGTGCGGTGCCGCTGACCGCGCCGGCGCACAGGCGTCACGACTCCGTCGGCCACGCATGGCACACATGAACGCACCACGCATCCACATCATCGGCGGGGGACTGGCGGGCTGCGAGGCCGCGTGGCAGGCCGCGCGGCTCGGCGTGGCGGTGACGCTTCACGAGATGCGGCCGGTGAGGCCCACCCTCGTTCACAAGACCGATGGCCTCGCCGAACTGGTCTGCAGCAACTCGTTCCGCGGCGACAAGCTCGACAACGCGGTGGGCGTGCTCAAGGAAGAGATGCGCCGGCTCGGCTCGATCGTCATGCAGGCTGCCGAGGCGACGAGGGTTCCGGCAGGTGCCGCCCTTGCGGTCGATCGCGAGCGATTCTCGGCGGCGGTGACCACGGCCATCGCCACGCATCCGCTGATCACCATCGAGCGCGCCGAAGTGCCCGCCATTCCGGATGCCGACTCGGGCATGTATCCCCTGGTCATCGCCACGGGCCCGCTGACGTCCGACGCGCTCTCGGCGAGCATCCAGCAGGTCGTCGGGCGCGAACACCTCTCGTTCTACGATGCCATCAGCCCCATCGTCCTCGCCGAGTCGATCGACCGGACCAGGGTCTTCCGCGCGTCGCGCTGGGGCCGGAGCCTCGGGCCCGCCGCCTCACCCCAGGCGGCCGGACCCGCGTGCGGCGTCGACGACGGCGAAGGCGACTACCTCAACTGCCCGTTCACGAAGGACGAGTACGACGCGTTCTACGACGCGCTGACGCACGCCGAGTCGGCCACCGTGCACGACTTCGACACGGCGACGTTCTTCGAGGGTTGCCTGCCGATCGAGGTGATGGCCCACCGGGGGCGCGACACGCTGCGCTTCGGCCCGATGAAGCCGGTCGGGCTGATCGATCCCGCGACCGGCCGGCAGGCGTACGCGATCGTGCAACTCCGGCAGGACACGCTGGCGGGCGATCACTTCAGCCTCGTGGGATTCCAGACCCAGCTGAAATGGGGCGAGCAGGCACGCGTGCTTCGGATGGTCCCCGGGCTCGAACGCGCCGAGTTCGTCCGCTTCGGCATGGTGCACCGCAACACCTACATCAACGGGCCGACCGTGCTGCGCGACACGTGGCAGGTGCGGGGACGCGACGACCTGTTCTTTGCCGGGCAGGTGTCGGGCGTCGAAGGCTACGTCGAGTCGGCGGCATCGGGGCTCCTTGCCGGGATGAACGCGGCGCGCGTGGCCTCGCGCGAGCCGCCGCTGGTCGCGCCGCGCGAGACCGCGATCGGCGCGCTGGCCCATTACGTCTCGCACGCCGACCCTGCGCACTACCAGCCCACCAACATCACGTTCGGCATCATGCCGCCGTTCGAAGGCCGGGTGCGGAAGGGGCGCGACCGCAAGGCCGCACTCGGCGCCCGCGCGCTCGACCGGCTGGCCTCGTGGGCGGGGCAGTGCGCCGTGCCGCTCACCGTGCCGCTCACCGGGGCGAGCGCATCGCATGTCGCGGTTGAAGAAGACTGACGGCACGGGCGACGAGGACGGGCTGGCGACGTATCTCGCCGACTTCCTCGACTACCTGCAGCTGAACCTGAATCATCCGCCGAACACGGTGGCGGCCTACGAGAGCGACTGCGATCAGTTCCTGGATCACCTCGCCGTCAGCCGCGGCGTGAAGCGCAGCCAGTTGCGGCCGGAGCACGTCGACCTCGCGGGCGTGCGCAGCTTCCTTGCCGAGCAGCACAAGCGGGGGATGGCCCGCAGTTCGTCGGCGCGCAAGCTGTATGCGGTGCGCGCCTTCGGCCGCTTCCTGAGGCGTGAAGGCGCGATAGACGACGACCCGACGGCGCTGGTGGGGTCGGTGCGCCTCGACGTCAAGATGCCTGTGCACCTTGGCGAAGAGGAAATCGTCACCCTCCTCGGCATGCCCGACGCGTCGCAACCACTCGGGCGACGCGATCGCGCGATCCTCGAGCTGTTCTACGCGGCGGGCATCCGCCTGAGCGAGCTCGTGGGACTCGATCTCGACGACGTGAACCTGTCGACGCGCATGGTCAGGGTGCTGGGCAAGGGGCGGAAGCAGCGCATCGTCCCGTTCAACCGGACGGCGGGCGCGGCGGTGCTGGCGTGGCTGCCCGATCGCGATCGCCTCGTGCTCGAGGGGCGCGCGTTGCAGCGGCCTGCGCGCGACGAGGAACGGCGCACCGATCGCGCGCGGCGCCGCGCCGAACGCGACGAGCAGCCGCTCTTCGTGAACTACCGGGGGACGCGCCTGACCGCGCGCAGCGTGCGCCGCCTCGTGGTGCGGTACGTCGCGCTCTGCAGCACCCGCTTCGGCGTGAGCCCGCACGCGTTGCGGCACTCGTTTGCGACCCACCTGCTGCAGCGGGGCGCCGACCTGCGGACCATCCAGGAACTGCTGGGCCACGCACGGCTGTCGACGACGCAGCGCTACACCCACGTGAACGCCACGCAGCTGATCGAGGTGTACCGGAAGGCGCACCCCCGCGCCCGCGGTGGCGGCGGGACGGCCTGACACGCACACCGACCGCGTGTTCGGCGGCCACGCGTTGATCGGCGGGCCGACGCGTTGATCGGCGGGCCGCGCGTTGATCATCGGCCACGTGTTGGTGGGTGGGCACTGTTGATCGGCGGCCACGCGTTGATCGATGGCTACGCGTTGATCGATGGGCACACGTGATCCGTAGGGGCGGCTCCCCAGAGCCGCCCGGCCACGTGGTCGATCTCCGTGCGCAATCCGTCGCGGCGCGCGGCTGCTATCCGACGAGGGCGAGCAGCGCGTCGCGACGGCCCCGCGGGTAGTCGATGTGCAGCGTCTTGATCTTGTAGTTCATCACGCGCGGGCTGATGTTCAGCAACTCCGCCGCGTCCTTCTGCACCCAGTTCGACATCCGCAACGCCTCGACGAGCGCCTGCCGCTCGATCTCCTCGAGCGCGATCCCGCGCGGCGGGAGCTTCAGCACCTGGGCCAGTTCGCCCGGGTCGCCGGTCGGTGATTCGTCGCCGAGGTGCAGGTCGGTCGAGGCGAGTTCGCGCTCGTCGGCGAGCAGCACCGCGCGTTCGATGGCGTTCTCGAGTTCGCGGATGTTGCCGGGCCAGTTGTACCGCAGCAGGAGCTTGAGCGCATCGGGGGTGAGGCCCTCGACCTTCTTCTTGAGCTCGCTCGTGAACCGCGCGATGAAGTGCTCGGCGAGCGCGGGGATGTCGTCCTTGCGCTCGCGCAGGGGCGGCATGTCGATCGCCACCACGTTGAGACGGTAGTAGAGGTCTTCGCGGAACTGCCCGTTGGCGACCATCTGCGCCAGGTTGCGGTTCGTGGCGGCGATCAGGCGCACGTCGACCCGGATCGTCCGCGTGCCGCCGAGCCGCTCGAACTCGTGCTCCTGCAGCACGCGCAGGATCTTGGCCTGCGTGTTCTGGCTCATGTCGCCGATCTCGTCGAGGAACAGTGTGCCGCCGTCGGCCTGCTCGAACCGCCCGATGCGCTGCTTGTCGGCGCCCGTGAACGCGCCTTTCTCGTGCCCGAAGAGCTCCGACTCGAGCAGGTTCTCCTGCAGGGCGGCGCAGTTCACCTTGACGAAATTGCGGCCCGCCCGCGCCGAGTTGTGGTGCACGGCACCGGCGATGATCTCCTTGCCCGTGCCCGTTTCGCCGCGGACCAGCACGGTGGTGTTGCTGCGCGCCACCTTGCGCACCACGTCGAGCACCCGCTTGAGCGCACCGCTGCCCCCGATGATCCGGTCGAAGTCGTAGATGTCGCGCTGCGTGTGGCGCAGGTAGTCGACCTCGTGCTTGAGCCGACGGTGCTCGATCGCGCGCGTGATCTTGACCTCCATCTCCTCGATCTCGAAGGGCTTGGTCACGTAGTCGAAGGCCCCGACCTGCATGGCCTCCACGGCCATCTGGATCGACCCGAACGCGGTCATGAGGATGACGGCTGTCGACGGGTGCAGCGCCTTGGCCGTGCGCAGCACGTCCATGCCGTCGGCCCCACCCATCTTGATGTCGGAGACGATGACGTCGTAGCCGGTCTCGTGGAGTTTCTCGAGCGCCATGTTGCCGTTGCTCGCCTCGTCGACGTCGTGGCCGGCGTCGGTGAGCGCCCGGACCATCCCGCGACGCAGCGAATCGTGATCGTCAGCAACGAGAATGCGACCCATGTGATGGTGACCTCCCGCTTACGCGGCTTCCGGTGAACCGGGTTCCTCGGCGAGTGCTTCGACGGGCAGGGCGATGCGGAACAGCGTGCCGCCCTGCGTGCCGACCCGGAGGTCGATCCGGCCGTCATGGGCATCGACGATCTTGCGCACGATCGCCAGGCCGAGGCCCGACCCGCGCGGTTTCGTGGTGAAGAAGGGGCTGAAGATGCGGTCGCAGATCTCGGCCGGCACCCCTGGCCCGTCGTCCTGGATGTCGATTTCGATCGCGCCGGGCCCCGCCAGCGCGCCTTCGCCCGCGACCGGATCCAGTTCGCCGGGGCGGTGTGTCGCCGTGATGCTGATCGCGCCGCGGCCCCCGAGGGCCTCGAACGCGTTCGTGATCAGGTTGGTGAAGAGTTGCCGCAACTGCTGGGCATCGCCGTCGACGTCCGGCAGCGAGTTCGCCAGATGCGTCGACACCACGACCTGGCCGCGAGTCGCCAGGCTCTCGGCCATGTAGAGCGCCTCGTTGAGGATCTGCGGCAGCACCACCGGCTCGCGCTGGAGGCGGATGGGCCGCACGAACTCGAGCACCTCGATCACGATCGCGTTCGCCATCTTCGCTTCGTGGATGATGTCGTTCAGGAGGTCCTGCGCCTCGGGCAGATCCGGGATGCGGCGCTTCAGCAGGCCGGCCAGGACCTCGATGCCCGCCAGCGGGTTCTTGACCTCGTGCGCGATGGCCGCCGCCATCTCGCCGAGCGCCGCCAGCCGATCGCGGAGCCGCTCGCGTTCCTCGAGTTGCTCGACGCGCGTGAGGTCCTTGAAGAGCAGCGCGGCGCCCTCGATGCGTCCGCGCTCGTCGCTCACCTGGCACAGCGTGTACCCGATGACCTTGCCGGTCGCCTTGATGCGCATCTCGGCGCGGTTCGGCAAGTGCGAGAGCTCGAAGGCGTCGTGCAGCAGGCGAAGGATGTCGGGCCGCGCGCGCAGGACCTCGCCGTACGCGTTGCCGATGTCGCTGGGTTGCGGCTTGATCCCGAGCGCGCGGTACGCCTCGTCGTTCATCACCGCCAGGCGGCCGTCGATCGTCACGGCGATGACCGCGTTGCGGAGGCTCGCGACGAGGTCGCGGAAGTAGGCCGCCGGCAGGTGCGACACCGCTCGGGTAGGGAACACTGCGGTCTGGGTCATGGGCGTGTGTGGCCTGGCGGATCGCACCGGCAGACCGCACCCCTCCTGAGGCAAGGCGTGTGCCGTGGATCGTCGGCCCAGGCACACGACAGAACTGTCCGCAACTACGGGTGTGACGGGCCGAAACGCGGGGGCCGTCGATCACCAAATCGACAGGTCGCGACGGATCTGTAACCGGCGTCGAGGGCTCGACGGCGGGCCTGCCCTGGAGCGGGCGAGGTCAGGAGGCGGTGGGCGCCTGCCGCTGCAGCGTCTCGACTTCCTTCTGCAGCATCTCCCATCGGTTCATCAGGTCGCCCACCGTCCACATCATCTGCTGGTGCCGGTCGATGATGGGTTTCGACGTGGCGTGATCCTCGTAGAAGCCGGGCGCCGCCATCGTCACTTCAACGGCCTTGATGGCGTTTTCGTGCTGGGCGATCTGCGACTCGAGGTCGGTGATCTTCTGCCTGACCGCATCGACGGCCCGCTTGTGCCGCCGCTGTTCGGCTTCGAGTTGCTTGCGCTGGTCGCGCGAGGGCGACGCCGCGGCGTCGGCAGACGACGAGGCCGACGCGGCAGGCACCAGGCGGGCCGGTGAAGGCCCCTGCGCCGGCTTCTTCCCGGCGACGGCGCTCGCGCCACGGGGCGCTGCTGCCGGTGGGCCGGGGCGTGACGTGGCCCCCTTCGGCGCTGCGGCCTTGGCACCGGCACCCGTTGACGGCGCGTTCCCCCGCGCGGCGGCCTGGGCCTGGCTCCAACGGAACTCCTCGTACGTGCCCGGGTAGACAACCACGCCGCCGTGGCCGACCTCCACGATCCTGGTGGCAAGGCGGTCGATGAAGTAGCGATCGTGCGAGACGAGGATCAGCGTGCCCCCGAAGTCCTCGAGCGCGTCGAGCAGGACGTCCTTCGAATCCATGTCGAGATGGTTCGTCGGCTCGTCGAGCAGCAGCGTGTTGGCGGGGCGCAGCAGCATGCGCGCCACCGCGAGGCGCGTCCGTTCGCCGCCCGACAGCACGCCGCACTTCTTGTAGATGTCGTCGCCCTCGAAGAGGAAGCCGCCGAGGATGTTCCGGATCATCGGCACCATCTGGACGGGCGACCCGTCCGACAGCGTCTCGTAGATCGTCTTCGTCGGCGGCAGCCGTGTCGCCTCGTCCTGCGCGAAGTACTGCATGACCACCTGGTGGCCGATCTCGCGCGTGCCCGCGTCCGGGGGCTCGACGCCCGACAGCATCCGCATCAGCGTCGACTTGCCGGCACCGTTCGGTCCGATGAGGGCGATGCGGTCGCCGCGCTCGATGTGCAGCGACAGATCGCGGAACACGACCTTGTCGTCGTACGCCTTGCGCGCGTGCTTGAGCTCGAGCACCATGCGCCCGCTCTTGACGGTCGACGGAAACGCGAAGCGGACCCGCTTGCGCTCGGGCGGGACCTCGATGGGGACGACCTTGTCGAGCAGCTTGATGCGGCTCTGCACCTGCGCGGCCTTGGTGGCCTGGTAGCGGAACCGATCGACGAACATCTTGATCCGGGCGACCTCCTCGTCCTGCTCGCGCTTCATCTGGCGCAGGCGCTCCATGCGCTCGGTGCTCTCGCGCAGGTAGTCGGAGTAGTTGCCCGTGTACTCGGTCAGGGTCCGCAGGTTGATCTCGACGATGCGGGTGACGACCGCGTCGAGGAAGTACCGGTCGTGCGAGACGAGCACCACGGCGGCCGGATAGGTCGCGAGGTACTCCTCGAGCCAGTTGCGGGCATCGAGGTCGAGGTGGTTCGTCGGCTCGTCGAGCAGGAGCAGGCCGGCCGAGCCGAGCAACAGCTTGGCCAGCGCGATGCGCATCTGCCAGCCGCCCGAGAACGTCTCGGTCAGCCGGTCCTGGTCGACGTCGGTGAAGCCGAGTCCGCGCAGGACGGTGGCGACCTTCAGGTCGATGGCGTACCCGTCCTGCTGGCGGAAGCGTTCCTGCGCCTCGGCGTACCGAATCAGCATCCGCTCGTGCTCGGCATCGTCGACGTCGGGGTCGCCGAGCCGGGCCTCGAGCGTGCCGATCTCGTCGCGCAACGCGAGCAGCGGCCCGAACGCCGACCGTGCCTCGTCGGCCAGCGTCCTTCCCGAGTGCGTCAGGCCGTCCTGCGGGAGGTAGCCGACGGTCATGCCTGTCGGGGTGATGACCGTCCCGGCATCGACGTCTTCGAGGCCTGCGAGCATCTTGAGCAGCGTGGTCTTGCCGGCACCGTTCGGGCCGCACAACCCGACGCGTTCGCGCAGCCCGAGCTGCCACGACACGTTGTCGAGGAGGACACGGCCGCCGAAAGCCTTGGTCACTTGCGAGAGCTGGATCATGGAGAGGCGCCCGCCCGGCGGGCAACAGCGGACTTAACACGCCCCCGCGGGCTGGCGAGGCAGCCCGCCTTGGTACGCGAGCGGCCTTCGCAGCGCCGACGGCCAGCCGGCGAGCGGCGTGGCGAGGCAGACCACATCCGAACCCCTTCGTCTAAGCTTCTGGACGCGGACACCGAACGCCGGCCCGGTGCCTGCCCCACGCGCCCAATGACGGCTACCGCCACCGACGAGGAACTTGTCGCCCGATCGATGACGGGCGACACCGAGAGCTTCAACCAGCTCGTGAGACGCTGGGAACGGCCGATCTATGCCCTCGCGTACCGGACGATTGGCCGCGACGAGGACGCGCGTGATGTGGCCCAGGAGACCTTCCTGCGGGCGTTTCGCGCGATCAAGGGGTTCAAGGGCGAGGCGAAGTTCTCGTCGTGGCTCTACCGCATCGCCCTGAACCTCTGTCGCGACTGGATGCGGCGCGAGCGGCGGAACCCGGTGGTGCTGGCCCCCGAGGGCGTGGACATCATCGAGATGGCCACCGAAACCGGCCCCACGGAGTCGATCGAGGAACTGGTCGGGCGCAACGTGATGAGCGAGGCCGTCGCGAAAGCGATGCTGCTGCTGCCCGCCGACCAGCGCACGGCCATCATCCTGAAGGAATACGAGGGGATGACGTTCCAGGAGATCGCCGACATGATCGATTGTCCCCTCAGCACGGTGAAGACACGGATGTACCAAGGCCTCAGTGTCCTGCGGCGCGAACTCGAACGGCAGGGCATCAGCACCCGCGCGGCGGTCGTCAGTTTTCCCGCGCGCGCGACCTCACGATCATGATGACCGACCTGCAGACCTGTCCCTCGCACGAAGACGCTGATCACCGCGCTGTATGGTGAATCGGCGGCCGACGAGCTTCGACGGCTCGACGCGCACCTGGCCGTCTGCGCCGCCTGCCGCGACGAATGGAACGGCATGCGCGGCGTGCGCAGCGTCCTGCGCGAGTGGGAGGCGCCCGACGTGCCCTTCCACTTCCGCATCGTGGCCGACCAGGCCGAGCCCACGGCTGGTCGCGCTCCGCGTTCCCCGCTCAGTGTCTACGCGACGGCTGGCCTGGCCGCCGCTGCCACGCTCGTGCTCGGGATGGCCGCCGGCCTGGCCAACCTCAACGTGCGCATCGACGGCAACGGCATCTCGTTCTCCACGGGGCGCGGAGGCGAGGTGAGCGCCGCTGCACAGCCGGCGGCGGGCGATCCCGCGACGCGTGGAGTGGTGCCCGCATCGGCCCCTGCCGCCGCCACATCCGCACCGTGGCGAACGGATCTCGTGGCCCTCGAGCAGCGCCTGCGCAACGAGTGGTCAGCCGCGCGCCCCGCGGGCCAGAACGTGTCGACCCAGCCCGGCGCGAACCCCGCGATCATCCAGACGGTGCAGTCGATGATCGAGGAGGCCGAGTCGCGCCAGCAGCGCGCCCTCGCCGTCCGGTTCACCGAACTGATGCGTGACGTCGATGCCCAGCGGCGCACCGACCTCGTGAGCATCCAGAACGGGCTCGGTCAGCTCGAAGGGCGCACGGCCGCCGAAGCCGTGCGCTCGCAGGAAATGATGAACTACATCTACCGCGTGTCCACGCAGCAGCCACCGCGGTGAGCGCGGGGGAGGATTCGAAGTGACGTCTGTCCGACTCGTCGTCGTGCTCGCTTGCCTGGCGGCGCCTGCCTTTGCGCAGACGCCGCAGGGTGCTCCGCCCCCGGCATCGGCCCGTCCGCTCGATGCCGCGCAGAAGGCCCGGTTACAGCTTCGCGTCATGGAAGGCGTCCTCGAGAACGCCGTCCAGCACGGGATTCGCACCGTCGGCCAGCAGATGCGGGTCGTCAGCCCCGACGTGATCTTCTTCGGTGCCCCGTCACGTGCGCGCGGTTTCCGCCTCGAGGGGTTCGGCGTGTTCTTCGATGTCGAGGTCCCCACGCTCCGGCCGAGCATGATCTGGAGCATGCGCACCCTGACCCAGGGCGCGCCCGAGATGGCCAAGGCCGCGTCTACGTTGCGCAAGCTGGCCCAGCAGCAGGCCGACCAGTCCACCCGGCGCGACCTCGAGCAACTCGTCAAGATCGTCGAGGCGCAGGCCGCGCCGCTCGGCGCCAGCCGCGTGTCGGCCACGGTTGTCGAGGGCGCACAGCCGGGTGAGCCGGCCGTCGCCACACCGAACATCAACCCCTACGAACTGCCAGACCCGGCCGAGGCCTACGAGACCGAGGTCAAGCGCGCCATCGCCGATGCCATGCTCGACTACGGGACGACGCTGAACATCGCCGACAGCGACGTGCTGTCTATCGCCGCCCGCTCGAACGAGGACGTGCTTGGAGGCAACGCCTACGAGGTCGTCACCGTCATGATGACCGTCAAGGGCATCGACCTGAACGCGCTGCGCAGCGGCACGGCGTCGCGCGACGACGTGCGGCGACGGATCGTCGTTCAGGAGTACTGATCCTGTCGCTCCTGTCGCGTCTCGAGGCGCCACCTGTCGCCATCCGGTGTCCAAGCAGGTGGCACCTCCCGTCGTTGCGCCCCGAGCCGTCCGGCCCGTTCGAGTCGGTCGCCTCGTCGGGTCGAGTAGAATCGGCCGAGGTGCTCGACGATCAGCGCAGGAGACGACGACTCATGCAGACCCTTGCGAGGCTGTGCGCGGTGGTGCTCACGCTGGGCGCCCTGGCATGCGGGCCATCCATCGACATCACGAAGGCGCTCGAGGTGACCGAGGTCACCACTGGCTGGTACGACGCCGGAATCACGAACGGCATGAACAAGCTCGTGCCGAGCCTCACCTTCCGTGCCAGGAACGTCTCCGGCGCCCCGGTCGCCAGCGTGCAGTTCAATGCCGTGTTCAGGGTCGTCGACGATCCCCAGGAGTTGGGATCGGCGCTCGTGAAAGGCATCGACCGTCACGGATTGGCGCCGGGGGCGAGCACCGAGAGCTACACCATCCAGTCGGGCCTGGGCTACACGGGCCAGCAGCCACGGGGCGAGATGCTCAGCCACAAGGACTTCCGTGACGTGCGGGTGGACCTCTACGGCAAGTACCGGTCGGACGACTGGGTCAAGCTCGGCTCGTTCGTGATTCAGCGGAAGCTGCTCACCTCGGCGCCAAGGACGACCCCGCCTGCGAGCCCTGCTCCAGGCGGCGGGACGAGCTGAGCCGACGTGCCCCCGTCAGCTCCTCCGGCGTCGCTCCAGCGTCGCCTCGGTCCTCTCGATGCCGCCGCGGTGGTCGTCTCGAACGTCATCGGCAGCGGCATCCTCATCACGCCCGCCTTCATTGCGGTGAACGCGCCGTCGGCGGGCGCGATGCTCACCGTCTGGGTGGCGGGTGGGCTCCTTGCCTTCGCGGGCGCGATGGCGTACGCGGAACTGGCGACGATCCGGCCCCGTGCCGGGGGCGAGTACGTCTACCTCAGGGCTGCCTTCGGCGAACTGGCGGGCTTCCTGACCGGCTGGACGTCGTTCGTCGCCGGCTTCTCGGGAGCCATCGCCGCCAGCGCCGTCGGGCTTGCGAGCTATCTCGGCCGCTTCGTGCCCGCGGTGGACGGATCGACCCTCTTCTCGGTCCCCCTTGGCTTCACCAGCCTGGCGCTCACCCCCCAGCGCACGGTCGCCATCACGGCCATTCTTGCGCTCTCGTACGTGCACGCGCGGGGGCTCGCCCCGGGACGCGTCGTCCAGAACCTGCTGGCGCTGGCGAAGGTGCTGCTGCTGCTGGGGTTCGTGGCGGCGGGCTTCGCGTTCGGACGCGGGACGATGGCGCACTTCGACACCGCGGCGCCGCCGGCCATGTCGAACTGGCTGCTGGCCCTCGTCCCGGCGATGTTCAGTTACTCGGGATGGAACGCGGCGGCCTACGTCGCCGAGGAGATTCGCGACCCCGACCGCAACCTCCCGCGGGCGCTGGCGCTCGGGACCATCACCGTCGTGCTCGTCTACATCGCGCTGAACCTGCTCTACGTGTACGCGATGCCGGTGGGCGACCTCGTCGGACTCCGCGTCCGCGTCATCGACGCGGCCGCCGATCGGTTGTTCGGCACGACGGCGGGCGACATGCTGACCGTGCTGACCCTGTTCATCCTCGCCGGCAGCATCAGCGCGATGGTGTTCGCCGGTCCGCGGGTGTACTTCGCCATGGCCCGCGATGGCGTGTTCTTCGCGCCGGCTGCCCGCGTGCACCCCCACCACCGGACGCCGGCCTTCGCCACCTGGATGCAGGCCGCCTGGAGTTGCCTGCTCGTCGTGACGGGCACCTTCGAGCAGTTGGTCAACTACACCGGCTTCTCGGTGATCCTCTTTTCGTCGGTGGCGGTGGCGGGGCTGTTCGTGCTGCGGAGGCGTGAGCCGAACGTGCGGCGGCCCTTCAGCGCGCTCGGGTACCCGGTGGCGCCGGCCATCTTCGTGCTCGTCGGGATGGCCATCGTCATCAACGCGATCATGTCGGACCCCGGTCCCTCGCTGGCCGGTGTCGGGATCATCCTCGGGGGCGTGCCCCTCTACCTGTGGTTCCGGGCGCGTCGCGAGCCCGCGTAATGCCGCAGCGGCTACGCCTGCTGGAAGGCGAGTTCGCCATCGCACGGCTCGCCCACGATGCAGAGGTGCCGGGGTGGGCCGGGCAGGGCCGCGTGCGGATGGTGGCGCGGACGCCCGTGGAACTGTCGATCCTGGTCGAGGCGGCGGCGGTGCCCGCCGGTGTGCCCGCAGAGCGCGGCTGGCGCGGGTTCGTGCTGGCCGGTCCGCTGCCGTTCGCGATGACCGGGGTGCTCGCGTCGGTGCTGCAGCCCCTTGGCGACGCCGGTGTGCCCATCCTCGCGATGAGCACCTTCGACACCGACTACGTGTTCGTGAAGCGTGACGATCAGGCGCGCGCCATCGACGCCCTCACCGCAGCCGGGCACGAGGTCGATCAGGGCGCCTGACGGCGACGGCGCGTCAGCACCAGCGCCCACAACGTCCAGAGGGCCAGCGTGCCGTCTGACAGCGCGAAGAGCAGGAAGCTGTCGGGCGATCCACGCATCCAGACGTCGCGCACGAACGCCAACGCCCCAGCGCCCTTCAGCACCGGGCCCATCAGCCACAGGTACCACCTGTGCGCGTCGGGGTCTTGCCAGGGCTTCCAGTAGCCGATGCCGACCGCGATCAGGAACAGGGCGTTGGTATCACCGAAGACGGCGGGCGCCAGCGGCGGAACGCCGAAGGCCCGCGCGAGCGCGGGTGCCGCGACGAGCAGCGCCAGGCCGACGGCGATGTCGTAGAGACCCGAGACGAGCGCGACGTAGCGGAGCATGTTCGTGCCGGGTCAGAGTGTATCCCCGGTGCCGCTGCGCCGTACAGACAGCGGGGGCGGCTGTTGCCAGCCGCCCCCGTGGACGTGCGTCGCGCCTGTGTCGCGCCCGACGACCGCGACCGACTACGGAAGCGGCCGCAACGCGCCTCGCAGCGTGACGGTCGTGCCGAGCAGCACGCGAACGTCGAACCGCAGCGTGTCGAAGCCGTCGAGCCGAATCTCGATGCGGTGCGGGCCTTCTTCGAGGCGCAACCGCTGGAACGTGCCGTCGAACTCGTCGACCACGCCGACATAGTAGCCATCGACGAAGACCTGGGCCTCGCGCGGGGTCACGCGCATGCGAATCGAACCTGTCTCGTCGTAACTCGCCCCGTAGCCGTAGGCGTAAGGCGCGCTGTACGGGCCGTAGCCGTAGCCGCCGTAGCCGTAGCCGCCCCACCCGTACCAGCTGGGATCCCAGAAGTAGAAGCCGAGGCCCCAGTTCCCGTAGTAGGGGTAGTAGTACGAGGGACGATACGGATGGTAGTAGTCGTACCTCGGGTAGTGGCTGGGCACGGTGCCGCGCCTGACCGCGTAGCCCGAGCCACCCGACCCACCGGGGCCGTAGTACGGATAACGGCGGGTGGCACCGCCAGACCCTGTGGCGGGCGCGCCGCGGTCACCACCGGAACGGGGTGACGGACCCATGGTGCCCTGGCCGCCGCGCGGACGTGCCGTACCCGCGCTCGGGGAACTGCCCCCGCCGCTTGGCCGACCGGCGCTGCTGCCGCCCCGCGACCCGCCGCTCGAGGGCGGAACGCGCTGCCGCGCCTGGCCGTCATCGGCCTCGGCGCTCTCGGAGTACCTGACCGGCGCCGCGGCGCCGCCGTTGGCGTAGGCCTGCCGGCCGAAGCCGGGGCCGCGGTCGATGTTGCGCTCGATGGCCTGCCGCGACTCGGTCGAGACACGAGGCGAGGGGCTGGCCGGGAGCGATGGGGGAGGAGGCGCCACGTGCTCGCGGGCAACGGCCTGTCCGCGCGGGTTCTCCTCTGATTCGGGTGGCTCCGCCGCAGCGGTGCCGACGGCCATCAGGATGACGGCCGCTCCCAGTGCGTAACGGACGAAGCGCGTGGACGTGGTCATGACGTGACTCCTGCGGTGGACAACCGTCTCGAGGAGTAGCAACTCTCGGGCCACCACCGCACCTGTGTTGATCGTAGGACTTCGGGGCGCCGGGCGCCAGCCCTTTCGGCCCGTGTCACCGGGCGTGAACACCGCTCGGCTTCGACGAGGGTCCGCTTGGCGCTCACCCGGAAGCGGGCTACACTTCCAGCACTGCGCCCGCCCGCTGCAATGCGTACTACTCGTGGTCGCGCCGTAGCCGAAGGCGAAGGCCGACCGATCCGGTGCATCCATCCATGTCAGCGTCATCCCAGCTTCCGGTCTTCCACGCGACCACCGTGCTCGCCGTCCGTCACATGGGGCGAGCAGCGATGGCCGGCGATGGCCAGGTGACACTCGGATCGACCGTCATGAAGGGCACGGCGAAGAAGATCCGCCGTCTCTACCATGACAAGGTCCTCGCCGGTTTTGCCGGCTCGGCGGCGGATTCGTTCGCCTTGTTCGGACGCTTCGAGAGCAAGCTCGACGAGCACCGCGGCAACCTCCAGCGGGCCGCCGTCGAACTGGCGCGCGACTGGCGGACCGATCGCCTCCTGCGTCGGCTCGAGGCCATGCTGATCGTCATGGACGCCGACCTGACGCTGCTCGTCTCGGGCACCGGTGACCTGATCGAACCCGATGACGGCATCGTGGCGATCGGCTCGGGCGGGCCCTACGCCCTGGCTGCCGCGCGGGCGTTGGCGCGGCACTCGTCCCTGGACGCCCGTGCCATCGCGGAGCAGGCGATGATCATCGCGGCCGACATCTGCATCTACACGAACACGAACCTGACGATCGAGGAACTCTGACGCCCCCATGACCATCCTGCTGCCAGAGTCATCTGCATCGTCGGCCGAGTCGATGACGCCCCGCGAGATCGTCGCGGCGCTCGACCGGTACGTGGTCGGGCAGCGCGCCGCCAAGCGCGCCGTCGCGATCGCCCTGCGCAATCGCCAGCGCCGCCAGAAGCTCCCCGCCGACCTGGCCGACGATGTCGCGCCCAAGAACATCCTGATGATCGGGCCGACGGGCGTCGGCAAGACCGAGATCGCCCGGCGTCTCGCAAAGCTGACGCACTCGCCGTTCATCAAGGTCGAGGCGTCGAAGTTCACCGAGGTCGGGTACGTCGGACGCGACGTCGAGTCGATGGTGCGCGACCTCGTCGAGCTGTCGGTGCAGATCGTGCGCGATGAGCGGACCGCCGAAGTGCGCGGAAAGGCGCGCGAGGCTGCCGAGGAACGCCTGCTCGACCTGCTCCTGCCTCCAACGCCGCCCGCGGGATTCGCGCCGTCGGCCGGGTTCGCCCCTGCGGGCGAGGCGCCCGCCGGCGAATCCTCGCGGACGCGCGAACGCCTTCGCGAACAACTGCGCGACGGCCGGCTCGACCAGCGCATTGTCGAAGTCGACACGCGTGACACCTCGACGCCGTCCTTCGAAATCGTCAGCGGATCGTCGGTCGAAGAGATCGGCCTGAACCTCAAGGACATGCTGCCCGGCATGTTCCAGGGCAAGGCGCGCAAGCGCAAGGTCCCTGTCCAGGAGGCGTTCGACCTGCTCACGGCCGAGGAGGCCGCCAAGCTCGTCGATCCCGAGGGTGTATCGAAGGCGGCCGTCTCGCGCGTGGAGCAGTCGGGCATCATCTTTCTCGACGAGATCGACAAGATCGCAGGGCGCGAGGGAGGCCACGGGCCCGACATCAGTCGCGAAGGCGTCCAGCGTGACCTGCTCCCCATCGTCGAGGGCACGACCGTCAACACGAAGCACGGGATGGTGAAGACCGACCACGTGCTGTTCGTCGCGGCCGGCGCCTTCCATGTCTCCAAGCCGTCTGACCTGATCCCCGAGCTTCAGGGACGCTTCCCGATCCGGGTCGAGCTCGAGGCGCTCGGACGCGATGAGTTCGTCCGCATCCTCACCGAACCGCGCAGCTCGCTCATCACCCAGTACACCGCCTTGCTCGCCACGGAGGGCATTGCGCTGACGTTCACCGCCGATGCGGTGGCGCGGATTGCCGAACTCGCGGCCACCGTCAACGACCGGACCGAGAACATCGGCGCGCGCCGCCTCCACACGATGATGGAGCGGCTCCTCGACGAGGTCTCGTTCGATGCGCCCGACCTGACCGAGAAATCGATTACCATCGACGCCGCCTACGTCGATCGCATGCTCGCGTCCATCGTCAAGAACGACGACCTCTCCCGCTACGTCCTGTGACCCGCCGGTTACGCCTGTCGCTCGCGATCCTCGGGCTGGGCGCCGTCGTGGCGGCCGGGTGCGGCAAGAAGGCGCCTCCGCTGGCGCCGCTGATCATCCGTCCGGCCGCACCGGAAGACGTGCAGGTGGTGCGCGTCGCCGACACCGTGCACGTCTCCTTCAAGGTGCCCCAGCGCAACAGCGACGGGAAGTCGCCTGCCGCGCTCTCGGCCGTCGATGTCTACGGCCTGACCGGCGAGGCCAGGGACGCGGACGGTAACGGACTCAATGCCGCGGCCCTGTTGCGCGCGGCCACGAAGGTCGGCTCGGTGGACGTCGAACCGCCGCCTCCGCCGGCCTCGGAAGACGAGGATAAGGCGCCTGCGGCCGATCCGGCAGCGCCGCCTCCGCCCCCGCCGCCGCCGAAACCTGACGACCCTCGCCCGGCGCAGGGTGAGTTCGCCTCGGTCACCGAGGTCGTCACGCCCGCGGTGCTGACCAGCTACGTGCCCACGGGCAAGCCCAGGCGCAAGCCCGTGGTGAAGGTGCCGCAGCCCTGGGATGACCTCCCCCTGCCGCTCGCCCCTGTCGCCGACGAACCGTTGGGGCGGACCTACGTCGTGGTGGGACGTGACCTGAAGGGGCGTCCCGGCGCCTTGTCGGCGCGCGTCTCGGTGCCCCTCGAACCCACCCCACCCACTGCGGCTGCGCCGACGTTGCGCTACACCGAGAACGCCATCGTCGTCGAATGGGTCGTCCCGCCCGAGGCGCGGCGGCCTGTGTTCGAGGCGGTGAAACAACCGCCGCTCGCCGCCGGAGGGTCACCTGCTGCCGCTCCGGCCGCTCCTGTGGCATCCGACACCGCAGCGGGCGCAACGGTGCCGCCGCCAGCGCCACCGGCGGCTGCGGCTGGGCCCCCCGCCCCGCCGGGAGCACCCCCGGCCGACGCGGCCCAGGCACCGGCGGGTGCGCCTGCGCTGCCGATCCAGACGATCGAGGTCATGCCCCGCGTGCTGTTCCCCGGTCCCACGCCCCACACGTTCAATCTCTACGTGGTGCCGGCGCCCGGCACAGGCGTCGCGCCGACGGGCCCCGAGGTGGCGACATCCCCGGCGGGCGGCCCACTGGTGCCCGTCAATCCAGCGCCGCTCTCCGAGACCAGGTTCGAGGACCCCGCGATGGCATTCGGGGTCGAACGCTGCTACGTGCTGCGGCTCGTTGAAGCCAGGCCCAACGGCCGCGTCGAGGGGCCCTCGTCGGCGGTCGCGTGCATCACGCCGACCGATACGTTCCCGCCACGGGCACCGCGCAACCTCGCCGCCGTTGGCAGCGAGGGCGCCATCAACCTGATCTGGGAGCCGAACACCGAAGGCGACCTCGGGGGGTATATCGTCCTCCGCGGGCTGGCGGGAGGCGGCGCGCTGACAGCGGTGACCGAAGCGCCCGTCAAGGAAACGATCTACCGGGACACGAACGTGACGCGCGGCCAGCGCTACGTGTATGCGGTGGTTGCCGTCGATACCGCGACCCCGCAGAACGTGAGCGTCGAGTCGAACCGCGTCGAGGAGACGGCACGATGACGCAGCAGTTCGTGCGGGTGCAGTATGCGGGTTCCCCGAGGCATGCGGTGGTGGATGGCAGCGGCGCGCGCCTGGTCGAGGGCGACCTGTTCGGTACGTGGACGCCCGGCGCCGACATCGATCCCGTCGCGCATCCGCGCCTGGCGCCCGTTGCGCCGGGGAAGGTGATCGGCATCGGCCGCAACTACCGCGATCACGCCAGGGAGCGCGCGAAACCGCTCCCGACCTTCCCACTCGTCTTCCTGAAGCCGACCAGCGCCGTCATCGGACCAGGGGCGCCCATCGTGCTGCCGCCCGACGTCGGCCGCGTGGACTACGAGGCCGAACTCGCCGTCGTGATTGGGCGGCGGGCGACGAAGGTGTCGCGCGCCGACGCCTGGGGCTGCGTGTTCGGCGCGACGTGCGTCAACGACGTCACGGCCCGGGGCCTGCAGGACACCGGCGTGCAGTTCAGCCACGCCAAGGGCTACGATTCGTTCGCTCCGCTCGGCCCGGCCCTCGTGACGGGGCTCGCCCTGGAGGCCATCGACGTCGTGGGCCGCGTCAACGGCGAGGTCCGGCAGGCGTCCAACACGCGCGAACTGATCTTTCCCATCGACGAGCTGATCGCCTTCGTTTCGGCGATCATGACGCTTGAACCTGGAGACGTGATCATGACCGGGACGCCTGCGGGAGTCGGTCCCCTGTCGGCGGGCGATACGGTGACGGTCTACATTCCGGGCATCGGCGAACTCAGCAATCCTGTCATTGCCGGCTGAACGGCGAGGCGGCGATTTATCATTTCCCGACTGGCGCAGGTGGAGGCGCCGAGCATGAAGTTGTTCCTCGATACCGGCAACCTGAAGGACATCGAAGCCCTGGTGCCGCTCGGGATCATCGACGGCGTCACCACGAACCCCTCGCTGATGGCCAAGGAAGGCGGCGACTGGCGCGAGATCCTCAAGCGCATCTGCGCCCTCGTGCAGGGACCCGTCAGCGGTGAGGTCGTCGCCACCGACGTCGCCGGCATGCTGCGCGAGGGGCGCGAGATTGCCGCGATCGATCCGCACATGGTGATCAAGGTGCCGTTCACGAAGGCCGGGGTCGAGGCGTGCAAGGTCCTGACGCACGAAGGGCACCGGGTGAACGTGACGCTGGTCTTCTCGGCAACCCAGGCCCTGATCGCGGCGAAGGTCGGTGCGACGTTCGTGAGCCCGTTCGTGGGACGCCTCGACGACATCGCGACCGACGGCATGGGCCTGGTCGAGGAGATCGTCGAGATCTACCAGAACTACGAGTTCGGCACCGAGGTGCTGGTGGCGAGCGTGCGGCATCCGATCCACATCGTGCAGGCGGCGCGGATGGGCGCCGATGTCTGCACGTGCCCGGCCGCGGTGATCGAGGCGATGTTCAGGCATCCCCTCACGGACCTCGGGCTCGAGCGGTTCCTCAAGGACTGGGAGAAGGCGCAGTCTGCCAGGCCGTAGATGACGAAACGACACGAGACTCCCCAGCAGTTGCTCGCGTCGCTCGAGCGCCGCGCCGAGGCCGGCGGGGGGGCCGACCGCATCGCGCGCCAGCACGCCGCCGGCAAGCTGACCGCCCGTGAACGCATCGAGGTGCTGTTCGACCCCGGGACGTTCGACGAGGTCGACAAGCTGGTGACGCACCGCTGCCGCGACTTCGGCATGGAGACGCAGGTCATCCCCGGCGACGGCGTCGTCGCCGGGCGCGGCCGCGTCAACGGGCGCGCGGTCTACGCCTTCGCGCAGGACTTCACGGTGTTCGGCGGATCGTTGTCAGAAACGAACGCGGCGAAGATCGTGAAGATCATGGATCTCGCCATGAAGATGGGTGCGCCGGTCGTCGGTCTCAACGACAGCGGCGGCGCGCGCATCCAGGAAGGGGTCGTGTCGCTCGGCGGCTATGCCGACATCTTCCTGCGCAACACGCTGGCCTCCGGGGTGGTGCCGCAGATCAGCGCCATCATGGGGCCGTGCGCCGGCGGCGCCGTCTACTCTCCGGCCATCACCGATTTCAACATCATGGTCGAGGGCACGAGCTACATGTTCGTGACGGGCCCGGACGTGATCAAGACGGTGACCCACGAAGCGGTGACCAAGGAAGAACTCGGCGGCGCATCGACCCACAACGCGCGCAGCGGCGTCGCACACTTCGCGGTTGCAGACGACCGCGAGTGCCTGCTCCTCATTCGCGAGCTGCTGTCGTACCTGCCGTCGAACAACGTCGAAGACCCGCCACGCGTCACGACGAGCGATCCGGCGACCCGCGAGGACGCGGCGCTCGACACGATCGTGCCGGCGAACCCGAACCAGCCGTACGACATGCACGACGTCATCCGGCGCATCGTGGACGATGGGCAGTTCCTCGAGGTGCACCAGCACTACGCCCGCAACATCATCGTCGGGTTCGCCGGCTCGGCGGTGCCAGCATCGGCGTCGTCGCCAACCAGCCCGCGCACCTGGCGGGCTGCCTCGACATCGACGCGTCGGTGAAGGGCGCGCGGTTCGTGCGGTTCTGCGACGCCTTCAACATCCCGCTGATCACCTTCGAGGACGTGCCGGGGTTCCTGCCGGGAACGGTGCAGGAGTGGGGCGGCATCATCCGGCACGGCGCCAAGCTGCTCTACGCCTTCGCCGAGGCGACGGTGCCGAAGCTGACCGTCATCACGCGCAAGGCCTACGGCGGCGCGTATTGCGTGATGGCCAGCAAGCACATCCGGACCGACGTCAACTTCGCGTGGCCCACGGCCGAGATCGCGGTGATGGGTCCCGAAGGCGCCGTCAACATCCTGTACAAGCGCGAGATCGAGACCGCCGCGTCGCCCGAGACGTTCCGGGCGCAGAAGGTGGCCGAGTTCCGCGAGAAGTTCGCCAACCCCTACGTGACCGCCGCACGGGGATACGTGGACGCGGTCATCGCGCCGAGGACCACGCGTGCGCGGTTGATCATGGCGCTGGCCGGGCTGGCCGACAAGAAAGACACGAACCCGCCCAGGAAGCACGGGAACATCCCGCTGTGAAGAAGATCCTGATCGCCAACCGCGGCGAGATCGCCATCCGGATCATGCGCGCCTGCCGCGACATGGGCATCGTGAGCGTGGCCGTCTACTCCGACGCCGACCGGAAGGCCCTGCACGTGCGCTACGCCGACGAGGCGTATCACATCGGACCGAGCCCCGCGTCGGAGAGCTACCTGCGCATCGACAAGATCCTCGACGCGGCGAGGCGGGCGGGGGCCGATGGCATTCACCCCGGCTACGGGTTCCTCGCCGAGAACGAAGACTTCTCGCGCGCCTGCCGCGACGCGGGCATCACCTTCATCGGGCCGTCACCGGAGGCGATCGAGAAGATGGGCAGCAAGACGGCCGCGCGTGCGAGCGCCATCGCCGCAGGCGTCCCTGTCGTGCCCGGCACCCAGGACGCCCTGCCCGACACGACGAGCGACGCCGACCTGCTCGCGATCGCGCAGACCATCGGCTACCCGCTGCTCGTGAAGGCCGTCGCGGGCGGCGGCGGCAAGGGCATGCGCGTCGTCAACAGCGAGGGCGAGTTGCTCGGCGCCGTGCGCGTGGCGCGGTCGGAAGCCGGCGCGGCGTTCGGTGACTCCGCGGTGTTCTTCGAGCGGCGCATCGTGCGGCCGCGTCACGTCGAGATCCAGTTGCTCGGCGATCACCACGGCACGGTGATTCCGTTCGTCGAGCGCGAGTGCTCGGTGCAGCGGCGCCACCAGAAGGTCATCGAGGAGTCGCCGTCACCGGTGCTGACGCCCGACCTGCGCCGCCGGATCGCCCACGACGCGGCGGCGGTGGCACGCACGGTCGGCTACACGAACGCCGGCACCATCGAGTTCCTGCTCGATCCCGCGGGCCACTACTACTTCCTCGAGATGAACACGCGGCTGCAGGTCGAGCATCCGGTCACCGAGATGGTCACCGGGTTCGATCTCGTCGAATGGCAGATCCGCGTCGCGCGGGGCGAGCCGCTGACCATCGATCCCGACGAGGCGCTGCGGCCGCGGGGGCACGCGATCGAGGTGCGCGTCTACGCCGAGGATCCCGACAACGGGTTCATGCCGTCGCCGGGACGCATCCACACGCTGCATCCGCCGTCAGGGCCCGGGGTCCGCCGCGATTCGGGCGTCGAGGCCGGATTCGACGTCCCGATCTTCTACGACTCGATGATCTCGAAGCTCGTGGCCTGGGGCAGCACGCGCGAGCAGGCCACCGCGAGGATGCGTCGCGCCCTGAGCGAGTACGACGTCCGCGGCATCAAGACGACGATCCCGTTCTTCGTGTGGATGCTCGAGCACGACGACTTCCGCCGCGCCAACTTCCACACGACGTACCTGGACGAGTTGCTGGCCGCGCGGCACGGCGAGCCGTTTGCGCCCCCGACCGCGGCCGACGAAGACCTGGCGGCCATGGCGGTGGGCGTGCGCGCGTTCCTGATGGCACGAGGCGCCGAGGGCGTCCAGCCCGCGACGCGCGAGCCGGCAGGCAACCACGGCGTGGCCCCCGCGGCGTGGCGGCAGGCTGCGCGACGCGCGGCGTTGCGCACCTGAGGCCGAGAGTGGCGAGATGATCTACGAGATCGAGATAGCCGGGAAGCCCCGGACGGTCACCGTCGAGCCGCTCGAGGGCACGCGCGTCCGCGTGACGCTCGACGCACACCCCCCCTGCGAACTCGACGCGCAGGCGTTGGCTGGCGACCGCCTGACGCTGATCAACCTGGCCTCCGGACGGAGCCACGAGGTCGGCTTCGCGCCCGGGCCCGAGGCGGGCGACATCGTCGCGTACGTCCGGGGCACGGCAATCCCCGGCAACGTGGGCTCGCGTCGCGGACGAGGCGGCGTCGGCTCGGCGCACGGGGTGCAGCGCATTCTTGCACCCATGCCGGGCAAGGTCCTGCGCGTGCTCGTGGCGCCCGGCGACGAGGTGCGTGCCCGCCAGCCGCTCGTCGTCGTCGAGGCCATGAAGATGGAGAACGAGTTGTCGTCGCCGCGCGACGGACGCGTCACCGACGTGGCGGTCACGCCCGGTGTGTCGGTCGAGGCCGGGCGCCTGCTAGTCGTCGTAGAGTAGCTGTGTGACCGACGTTCCCGAGGCTCCCACGCCAGACGTGCCGGCAGTGGCCGCACGGGGGGGGCGGCTCGCGCGCACGCGACACTGGCTGCGCCGCGCGGCGCTCGTGGTGATTTCGCTCGTGGCGGCGGCGCTCGTGGCGGCGCTCGCCGTCGACGTGGGGCCGTCGCTGAAGGGCCAGGCCGAGCGGCGCGGATCGGCGCTCATCCAGCGGCCGTTGCACATCGGCCGGCTGTCGGTGAACCTGCTGCGCGGGCACTTCACGTTCGAAGACCTCCGCATCGAAGGCCTCACGCCAGCCGACGAGCCCTTCTTCACCGCGAAGACGATTGTCGTCATCCTGCCGTGGTGGACGCTGGCCCGCGGCGAGGTCTTCATCGAGTCGGTGACGCTCGACCACTGGCGGATGGTCGTCGACAGCTTCCCGAACGGCCGCCACAACTTCATCAAGATCCCGACAGGGGGGCCGCGCACCGGTCCCAAACGCTTCACGACGACGACGCAGTTGGTGCGGGCGCGCAACGGCGAGTTCGTCTACACCGATCACGGCGTGCCGTGGCACATCGTGGCGCGCAACCTCGACGTTACGGTCGCGCGGCTCAACGGCTACCGTGGCGAGGCGCGCTTCCGCGACGCGACCGTCCAGATCCAGCAGTACGAGCCGATGTGGGCGAACATGTCCACCAACTTCAGGATCGACGGCGGCCTCATCCACGTCGACCGTCTCGACCTGGAGTCCGACGGCGCGATGTCGCACGCCACGGGCGTGGTCGATGCGGCGCACTGGCCCGAGCAGACGTACGACCTGACCTCGCGCGTCCAGTTCCAGCGCATGCGCGAACTGTTCTTCGCCAGGCAGACGTTCACGCTGTCTGGCGAGGGCGACTTCAAGGGGCGCTTCCACCTGTTCAAGGGAGGACGCGACCTGTCGGGCACGTTCACCTCCGAGATGGCCGGGATCAACGCCATGCGGTTCGCACGGTTGCGCGGCGCGCTGCAGTGGGTGCCCGACCGGTTCGAAGTGACCGATGCCACCACCGACGTCTACGGGGGCCGGGCGCGCTTCGGGTACAAGATGGCGCCGCTCGGCAAGCCTGACGCTCGCGCGATGGCGACGCTCGACGGCGAGTACGCCGACGTCGACCTGCTCGAACTGACGGACTTCCTCGAACTGCGCGGGCTGCGGCTGGCCGGGCGAGCGACGGGGCGCAACGTGATGACGTGGCCCGTGGGACGGTTCGCCGAACGGAACGGCGACGGCCAGATCACCGCGGTCGCCCCCGACGGTGTGGCGCTGATGTCGCGGGAGCTCTCCGAGGCGATGAAGCAACGTGCGGATGAGCGCGGCGCCGAGATGGGCCCGTTCAATCCGCAGCCGCTGGTCGACCCGCTCGCCGTCGGCGGGACGGTGACCTACGGTTTCACGCCCGAGCGGATCACGGTCGCGCCGAGCCACGTGGCGTCGCCCGAGACGTTCATCGGGTTCGAAGGCGTCACGACCTGGGCCGGGCGCGAGTCGCGCATGCCGTTCCATGTCACGAGCGGAGATTGGCAGGAGAGTGACCGCCTGATGGCCGCCATCATCATGGCGGTGACGGGCTCGGCGCGCGCCGTGCCGGTTGGCGGCCGTGGCGAGTTCGACGGCGTGATGCTGGGCGCGTTCGGCGCGCCCCGCGTCGAGGGGCGCATGCGCGGTGAGCAGATGCGCGCCTGGGACGTGAACTGGGGCCAGGCCGACGCGCAGGTGGTCATCGAGAACGGCTACGTGACGATCTCGCGCGGGCGCATCACGAAGGCCGACGCGCAGATGAACATCGAAGGCCTCTTTGCGCTGGGGTACCCCAGGCGCGACGGGGGCGAGGAACTCGACACCCGCGTCGAGTTGGTCAACTGGTCGCTCACCGACCTGCGGCACGCCTTCGTGCTGGACGACTATCCCCTCACGGGCAGGATGTCGGGTCGCTTCCATCTGTACGATCGGTACGAGCGCCCGCAGGGATTCGGACAGATGACCATCGTCGACGGCGTGGCCTACGACGAGAAGTACGATGAAGCCACCGCGACGCTGACCTTCGACGGCGACGGCGTGCAACTCGACAAGCTGACGATTGCGAAGGGGCCCGGGCGCGTGAACGGCGCGGCCTACATCGCCTGGGCGGGTTCCTACACGTTCAACGTCGACGCGCGGAACATCCAGCTGGCCGACGTGAACGTGGTGACGTACCCCGACGCGCCCGTGACGGGCGACCTGGCGTTCTCGGCGTCGGGGTCGGGGTCGTTCGAGTCGCCGCGGTACGAGATGCGCGGGCGCGTCGACGGCCTGGCCGTCTCGGGCGCACCGCTTGGCCAGGCCACGGCGCGGATGACGGTCCGCGACGACACCCTGCTGATCGACTCACTCGAGGCGGCGTCGCCCACGCTGGCGATCTCGGTGCATCGGGCGCATCGCCATGACCGACGAGTCGGATGCCGACCTCCTGCTGCGCGTGACCGACACGTCGCTCGACCCGTTCATCCGCATCTTCCAGCCGACCCTGTCGCCACGTACCTCGATGCGGGTGGGAGGCACGGTGAGGATCATCGGAGAACTCAGCAATCCCGACCAGCTCCGCGTGCTGGTGTCGGCCGATCGCGCCGACGTCACGCTCTACGACTACGTGGTGCGCAACGACGGGCCCATCGTCCTGACGCTCGAGCGCGACGCGCTGCAGATCGATCACATGCGCCTGGTGGGCGAGGGCACGCAGATCGACGTGGCCGGCGACGTCCGCGTCAGCGACCGTCGCATCTCGCTCCGGGCATTGGGCGACGCGAACCTGGGGCTCCTTCAGGCGGTGATGCCTGACGTCAGCAGCTCGGGGCAGGCCGAGGTCCAGGCTGACATTCGCGGGACGCTGGACCAGCCGGTGATCCGCGGCGCGGCGACGATCGTCAACGGCCGCCTGCGGCAGTTCACCCTGCCGCACGCCATCGACGACATCAACGGCCGCCTCGAGTTCGACGCGGGCGGGCTCCGGTTCGACGGGCTCACCGGCAGTTTCGGTGGCGGGCCGGTGCGGTTCGGCGGTCGCGTGGCGTTCGATGGGTTCTGGCCTGCCGAGTACGGGATCACGATCTCAGGCGAAGGGATGCGCATTCGCTACCCTGAGGGCCTTCGGAGCGAGCTCGACGCCGACCTCGCCTTGCGCGGGACGGTCGACGCGCCAATGCTCTCGGGGATCGTCAACGTCCGGTCCTCGGTGTACGAGACCGCCATCGACAGCAGCGGCACGGGGATCTTCGGCGTGGCGGCAGGCGGCGCCACGTTGCCCGCGCCCGGCGCCGTGGCCGACGACACCAGCCTGTTCGCCAACCTGCGGTACGACGTGCGCATCAACGCACCCGGCACCTTGCGCGTCGAGAACCGCACGTCACGCATCGTCACGACCGCCGACCTCGCGCTGCGGGGGACGTACGCGGTGCCGCTGCTGTTCGGGCGCGTCGACATCAACCGCGGCGAGGTCTTCTTCGAGGGCAACCGCTACTCGGTGACCCGCGGCACGATCGACTTCTCGAACGCCCAGCGCATCGAGCCGTTCTTCGACATCGAGGCCGAGACACGGGCGCGGGTCCCCGGGCAGATCTACCGGGTCACCTTCCACGTGTCGGGGACGCCCGAACGCTTCTCGTTCGAGCTGTCGTCGGATCCGCCGCTGAGCCAGATCGACATCCTCTCGCTGCTGTTCGGCGACGTGAAGGATCCGCTCAATGCCGAGATCGACGCCATCCGGCGACCCGATCGGGCCGAGCAGGACCTGATTGCCGCGCGGGCGGCGCGGTTGCTCGCCAGCCCCCTCAGCAGCGAAGTGGGCCGCGTCGTCGAGCAGACGTTGAATGTCGACACGGTGCAGATCACGCCCTCGCTCGGCGACGTCTCGACGCAGCAGTTCGCACGGCTCAACCCGTCGGCGCGCCTGACGGTGGGCAAGCGCATCAGCGACAAGCTCTTCCTCACCTACTCGCGTGCGCTCAGCGTATCGACACGCGATCAGATCGTCCTGCTCGAGTACATCCAGAGCGAGCGCTTCGCCTGGATCGTCTCGCAGAACGAGGACCGCACGTACGCCGTGGACGTGCGCGTGCGGCACACCTTCTGATGGGCATCGCCCGCGTACGCCCCGTCGTGGTCGCAGCCTGGCTGGTGCTCGCCGGTGGCGTTGGCGCCGCAGGCGCCGCCGATCCGATCGAGACACTGGTGGGCAGGCGCATCGCCGGCATCCGCTTCGTCACCGAGGGCACGCCGTTCGACGATGCGTCGGCCACGCGTGCGCTGGTGCTGCACGTGGGCGATCCCCTCAGGATGGAGGACGTCCGCGAGTCGGTCAGGCATCTCGCGCTCATCGAGCGCTTCGACTCCGTGCGCGTCGAGGCGATCCCAGCGGGCGACGCGGTCGAACTGTCGGTCGTGGTCACGCCCGTGCGCGCCGTGACCGGCATCGTGTTCACGGGTGACACCGGGTTGTCGGCACGCCGGCTGCGCGGGGCCATCGAGGAGCGATTCGGCGTTGTGCGGCGGGCGCGCCGCATCGACGACATCGCTCGCCTGCTCACCGACACGCTCGTGCAGGAAGGGTTCCGCGGCGCGCGCGTCACGGCGCACGTCGATCCGCACGGCCGGCGCGACGCGACGTTGCGCTTCGAGATCGCGGCCGGCGCCCAGGCCCGCATCGTCCGCACGACGATCACCGGCGTGCCAGACGAGGCCCGAGTGGCGCGAGCGGCTCGACCTGCAGCCCGGGCAGGCCTGGAACGAGTACGAGGTGCGCCGGCGACTCGACCGCGAGTTGGCGCAGTACCGCGAGCGCGGCCACTACGAGATCCGCGCCGACCTCGAAGCCAAGGCGGAGGCCGATCCCACGCAGGTGGCCGTGACCCTGTCGGTGGTCATCGGCCCGGTCGTGACGTGGCGGTTCGAAGGCGATGCGCCGGACCCGCGCAAGCTGTCGCCCTTCGTGCCGATCGCGCGCGAAGGTTCGGTCGACCAGGACCTGCTCGAGGATGCGCAGCGTGCGATAGCGGCCGCGTTGCGCGCGCAGGGGTATCCCCAGGCGCAGGTGTCGTACCGGCGCGAGCCGGCACCCGGCGCCCTGGCGATCGTGTTCGTGGTCTCGTCAGGCGAACCGGCGGTCATCGGCGCGGTCACCGTCGAAGGCGCACAGACCGTCACGCCCGACGTCCTGCTCGCCCTCGGCGACGTGCGGTCCGGGACGGCGTTCGTGCAGGCACGCCTCGACGTGGGGGCCAGCCTCATGACGCGCTACCTGACGGGCCGCGGGTATGCGTCTGCCCGTGTGGCCGTCGCCGCCACCTTGCGTCCACCGACCGCTGGCGACACCCCGCCCCGCATTGCCGACGTGCGCTACACCGTGGTCGAAGGGCCTCGAACCTCGGTGGGCACCGTCGAGTTGACCGGCGTCGCGCAGGCCGATGCGTCCACGGTGCGTGCCGCAATCGCGACGCGCAGCGGTGGACCCTACGTGCCGGCATCCGTGCTCGCCGATCGCGTGGCGGTCATGCGGCTGTACCTGAACCTGGGCTTTCCCGAGGCTCAGGTCACGATCACGCCGACCTTCACCGCCGACCTGTCACGCGTGGACCTCGTCTTCGCCGTGACCGAGGGTCCCTTCGTCACCGTCGATCACCTGCTCATTGCCGGCAACGACCGGATCTCGCACGACACCATCGCCCGCGAGGTGCCGTTGTCTCCTGGAGTCCCCATCGGCGCCGACGCCATCGCCGAGAGCCAGCGCCGGCTTGCGGCCCTCGGCCTGTTCAGGCGAGTCCGCGTCGATGACGTGCCGGAGCCAGGCAAGGTGGCGCGTGACGTCGTCGTGGTCGTGGAGGAGACCGAGAGCACGACATTTGGCTACGGCGTGGGTGTCGAAGGGGGGAGGCGGCTGGTCACCCCGGACGACCCGACCCAACCGGCCGAGGAACGTTTCGAGCTGGCGCCGCGCGGGTTCGTCGAACTCGGCCGGCGCAACCTCTGGGGGAAGAACCGCAGCATCAACCTGTTCGCGCGCGCGAGCCTCAAGCAGCGCAACGACCTCACCGGCGTGTCGAGCTTCGGCCTCAACGACTACCGTGTCCTCGCCGCGTTCCGCGAGCCCCGGGCATTCGGCATCAACGGCATCTTCCAGACCGCCGCCTTCGTGGAGCAGGGCATCCGCTCGAGCTTCAGCTTCCGACGCCGGGGCGTCAATGCCCAGCTCTCGGAACCGGTCAAGCCGCGCGTCACGCACATCGCACGCTACACTCTGGGCAGCACGACCTTGTTCGATGCGCAAATCCCGGAAGAGGATCGTCCCCTGATCGATCGCCTGTTCCCGCAGGTCCGCCTGTCGACGATCTCGAACGCCCTGATCCTCGACACGCGCGACGACGTGATCGACCCCACCCGGGGCTGGCTGGCCAGCACCGACCTCGACCTGGCCGCACGCTGGATCGGCTCGGAGGTCGGCTACGTCAAGACGTTCACCCAGGCCTATGCGTACCGGCGCGTGCGGGGCACGTCCGGGATCGTCGTGGCGGGCGGGGCGCGTCTCGGCCTCGCCACGGGGTTCGAGCGGAGCGTGCAGCGCCTGAACAGTGACGGGGAGCCGGTGCTCGATCCCGATGGCCAGCCGATCTACGACACCGTCAAGGACCTGCCGGCCAGTGAGCGCTTCTTTGCCGGTGGCGACACGACCGTGCGCGGGTTCGCGCTCGATCGGCTCGGCAGCGAGTCGACGCTCGACAGCAACGGCTTCCCGACGGGCGGTAACGCGCTGGTGATCGTGAACGCAGAGGTCAGGATACCGGTGACCAAGACGTTCGGCGGCGTGGTGTTCGTGGACGCGGGCAATGTCTTCGCGCGGGTGTCGGAGTTCGACGTCGGCGAGATCCGTGCAACGGTGGGGCTCGGTGCGCGCTACAAGTCGCCGGTCGGTCCCATCCGTCTCGACCTGGGCTTCAAGCTCGACCGGCGCACATTCGGCAACGGCAGCCGCGAAGACGGGTATGCGATTCACGTCAGCATCGGGCAGGCGTTCTGATGCGGGTCTCCTGCTGCGGTGCGATCGTGCTCGGGGCGACGGTGATCGCCGTGGCGCCCGTGCTGCCTGCTTGCGCTCAGCCGGCGCCGGTGGTGCTCGACGCGGTCGTCGTGACCGTCAACGGGCAGGTCATCACGGCATCCGACGTTCGGGCCGCCGCGCACCTGCTCGGTGCGCAAGGCCGTGTTCCCGCGGATCCCGTCGCGGCCCTGGTCGATCGAGCGCTCATGCTCGACGAGGTGGACCGTGCATCGCCGTCGGCGCTGCCAGACGCACAGGTCGAGGCGCGGCGGCTGCAGGTCGAGGCCGCACTCGACGCGAGCGCGCGCGGGCAACTCGCCACCCGTGACGCGATGACCGACGACCGGCTGCGGGCGTGGCTGAGGGACGACCTGCGCATCGAGGCCTATGTCGCGCAGCGGTTCACGGCGGCTGCGCAGCCGACCGACGAGGAGGTGGCGGCGTTCTTTGCGACGAACGCTGCCCGCTTCACGCAGGCGGGCACCCAGGCCGACGACGCCGCCCTGGCGAGGGCACGCGCGGCGCTCATCGCGACGCGGCAGCAGGCGCTCGTCGATTCCTGGCTCGAGGGCGTGCGCCGCCGTGCCGACATCGTCGCGGCGCCGCGATGAGTCGCGAGACGGAGTGGGTGTCGTGCTGACGGCGCTTCGTCGCATTGTCATCACCCTGGCCGTCGGCGCCGTGCTGTTCGGGCCCGTGGCGAGGTTTCTCGGCCACCCGTTGCTGCCGCTGCCGCTGCGCGCCGCCTGGGTGCTGGTCGCAATCCTGGGCGCCATCGCCCCTGTCCCCTCGTTCCTCGCGCTGCTCGTCGGTGGCCCACTGTTGCCAGTAGTGCCGTCGCTGGTGGGTTGGCCGAACGTCTCGCTCATCGAACAGTGGGCGCTGGCGTTGCTGATTCCCGCCGGCCCTGCGCGCCGCCTGGGGGGCACCGGGCGCGAGTCCCACCCCGAGTCGCTGGACGCTCGTCTTCGCGGTCATGACGACCGCCTCGGCCATCGTGGCCGTCGCGCCGCTGGCGGTGGGGCACGGCGGATTCGCCGCCCTGCTGCGCGAGGTCGTCACCTTCCTGCGCCTGGAATCCGTCACCTCGAACACGCAACGCCACGTGCTCGCGTCGGTGACGTCGTGGATGGTCATGCTCGAAGGGCTCGCCGTGTTCTGGCTGGCGAGGCGCGTGGTCGCCGTGACCGGGCGCGCGCCCGTGCTGGCGGCGATGGCGGTCTCTGCGGTGATCGTCGCCGGGCTGGGGATCTGGCAGTGGTGGACGGGTGCCTACCTGCTCCCCTTCTGGCTCCAGGTCGACCCGTTCCTGCGGCGCATCAACGCCACGTTCACCGATGTCAACGCGCTCGGGGCCTTCCTCGGGATGCTGCTGCCCGCGGCCGTGTGGCTCGCGCTGACGACATCGACGCGCGGGCGGCGGGCGTTCTGGTGGCTGGGGGTCTGCGCGATCGTGACGGCCAACGTGTTCACCGCGTCGCGGGTGGCGTGGGTGGGCATGGCGGTGGGCGGACTGGTGATGGCCGGGCTGGTCTGGCACCACGGGGTGGTGCCGTTGCCCGAGCAGACCCGCCGGCGTTTGCGCCACGCCACGTTCGCCGCTGGAGCGGGGTGTGCGGTGCTGCTGATCGGGCTCGCCACCTGGGGCACCGTGCGTGACGTTCGTGTCGTCGAGCAGCGGTCGTACCTCGATCCCGTCGTGGCCACCCTGAACTTCAGGGCGCCGCTGGCCGAGCGGTTGAAGGGACGCCTGGCATTCTGGGAAGCGGCAGGCCACATGGTCGCCGAGCGGCCGCTTGCGGGCATCGGTATCGGGCGCTTCTTCAAGGACGTCTCGCGCTACGCGAGCAACCCCGCGCTGCTGCCTCGCCAGCAGGAGAACGCGCACAACTACTTCCTCCAGCTGGCGGCCGAACAGGGCCTGCCGGCGCTGGCGGTGCTGCTCGCGATCTGGACGGCCGCACTGCGCCGCGCCAGCCGGGACCTGTCAGACTCACGGTGCCGCGCCGGCGAGCGTTGGGCTGCCGCGGCGGCGTGCGCCGGCGTCGTGGCCTTCGCCGTCACGTGCCTGACCGGCCACTCACTGTTGCTGCGTGAAGGACAGTTCACGACATGGACCCTGGTCGCCGTCGCGCTGGGGGCTCCGGCGCCGGGTGGGAGCGCGGCGCCTGCGCGGCGCCGCTGGCTTCCGTGGCTGGTCCTCCTCGTCGTGGTGCTATCGGTCGTGCCGCGCGCCCTGGCCGCGATCGACGCCGTCGACCGCACGCGCGTATTCGAGGGGTTCTACGACGAGGAAGTCGGCGCCGACGGTCGTGCGTACCGATGGACGGAACACGAGGCGTTGTTCCACGTTCCGGCCGAGGCCGTGCGCCTGTCGTTCACGGTGCGGTCGCTGTCACCGACACCGCAGGGCGTCGACGTGGCCGTCGACGGCCGCGCCGTCGATCGGCTCACGCTCGACGATCACAACTGGCGGGTGGTTCGCTACGTGCTGCCGGCGAAACGCAGTGGCGCGTACCGGTCGATTCGCCTGCGGGTGTCGCCCACGTGGCGTGCACCTGGTGACGGACGCGATCTCGGCGTCATGCTCGCCGCCATCGAGTGGATGCTGCCGACAGGACGATGAGCCCAGCTATCGGAGCTCGAACACGCGCACCTCGGGTCCCGGGCGGTCGGCGGACGGCGAGAACCTGCCGACTTCCTTCGCCTGCGTGAACAGCGCCATGTACGCCTCGTAGCGACCGCGATCCTGCTCGGGGTGCGCGAGTGCCGCGCCATACATCTGCGAGGTCGCCACCATGTAGCGCGCGCCCGAGCGCACGTGCTCGTCGAACGTCTTCTCGATGAGCCGCCTGAGGTAGAGCGGGCGGAACCGCGAGTCGTTCAGCCGCACCACGTAGTTCTCGATCACGGCCGACTCGCCGGCGCGCAAGTTCGCCTCCAGCCACTCGTAGGCCTCGGCCTGTGTCGTACTGCGCCCGGCGGCGCGCACGATGCCCAGCGACGTCATCGCCGGCGGCGCGAGCACACCCGCCACGAACACCGCCATGAGGGCACGCCGCACCGCGATCGCCGCGACCCGGCCGCGGGCGGCGGAAACAATCGCCATCATGCCCGATGCGACGAGCAGGCACGCCGCCGGCATGATCGGCAGCAGATACCGGGCAAAGACCAGGTTCTGCCTCGAAATCACCAGGTAGTGAAGCACGGGAAACACCACGAGCAGGATCCACCGGCTCCGCGCGGGGCCGCGCACGATGTGCACGATGGCCACCAGCAGTCCGGCGATCAGCAACGCCACGCCCGGCCAGCCGAACGCGATCCGGATGTGCTTCAGGTACGTGATCCACGGCGCCTCGGACAGCGGACGCGGGGCATACGAGCCCATGAGCTTGGCAAAGCCGTTCAGAAACGCCGGCAGGTCGAGCACTGTGTATGGAGCAACCACGAGGAAGGCCACAGCCCAGGTGCCGACGACGAGGACGCTCCACCAGAGGCGCACGCGCATGTGCACCGATGACGTCCACACAGCGAGGAGCGGGAACAGGACCACCAGGCCGGCGGTGTATTTCATCCCCATGGCGAGGCCAGCGACGGCAGCGGCGACGGCGAAGGCGCACGGGGTGGCCCGCTCACGCGCGACGAGCGCCGCCCACAATGCCGACGCCGCCAACATGGCCATCGGCGTGTCGGTCAGCGCAAAACGTGCCTCACGCACGGCCATGGGTAGCACGGCGAGCACGGCGGCGGCGAGCAGGCCGTGCCAGCGACTCCAGTGCAGCCCGACACGGTAGGTCACGTAGACGGTCGCCACGCCAAGCACTGCCGTCACGATGCGCGACCACATCACGTAATCGGTGAAGTCTGCCTGCGCAAGGCTCGTGAACTCGTGCGTCGCAGCGCCGACGACGAAGCGCGCGATCGCCACCAGCAGGTGCAGGTAGATCGGCAAGCTCGGGTAGTCGAAGAAGTGGGGGTTGAAGTCTCCCGTCTGCATGATGCGCACGGCGCGCACGAGGATCTCTGGTTCGTCGATGCCGAGGGCAAACGGAATGCCGTTACCGATGCGATAGAAGCGGAGGGCCGCCGCCACGGCGAGTACCGTGACGAGCAGCAACCGGGTTCGTGTCTCCGGGGCAAGGCGCCCCAAGCCGTCGATCACTGTCCAGTGTCCTCCTCGAAACCACCAGCGCTTGGCATTCACCAATCTTAGCCGAGGTGGCGGGTCCTCCTGAGCGCGCTGCGCCCGTCGCGCCGTGAGAGGCGAGCTCAGGGTTCATCGCGATTTGGCGCCGGCTCGCCCTGGGGCAGCCTCGAGAAGCGACTCGTACAGGTCGACAGTCTGCCGCGCGATCACCTCCCACGAGAACTCACGCTCGACGATCCGTCGCGACGATGCCCCGAAACGCCCGCGCATGTCGGGATCAGCGTCGAGCGCCTCACCCACCGCGCGCGCCAGCGCCTCGGGCTCTCCGGCGGCAACGAGCCAGCCGTTCTCGTGCGGACGCACCTTGTCGGGCAGGCCCCCGGCCCAGGTCGCGATGACCGGCACGCTGCGCGCCATGGCTTCGAGGGTGACGAGCGAACTCCCTTCGTACAGCGTCGGGTGCACGAACACGTCGGCCGCCCCATACAATCCGTGCAGCGCGGCATCGTCAATCCGGCCCGCCAGCGTCACGTGTGCCACGATCCCCGCCTCGGCGATCGCGGCGACGATGGTCGGACGATAGGAGCCGTCGCCGGCCAGGATCCAGTGCCAGGGTCGCGCGGTGCGCAAGGTGCCCAGTGCACGGGCCATCACGTGGAAGCCCTTGTTCTGTTCGAGCCGTCCGGCCGACACCAGCAACTGGACGCCATCCGGGATGTTGAAGCGGGCGCGCACGGCCTCCCGTTCCTGGCCTGCGGCCAGCGCGTCGCACGCCGCGAGGTCGATCGCGTTCGGGATGGTGACGAGCCGATCGCCCGGGATGTCGAGGTGCCGGCGCACGACCGGAGCCAGCGCCCTGTCGGTGGCGATGACGCGATCGGCGTGGCGCGCGCAGACGCGCACCACGAACTGCAGCGGGGCGTACGCGAGGCGCTTGAGCCTGACCGAGTCGGGGGCCGAGCCCCCGAACTCCTCGAGGCCCTGCGGATTGAGCACGAGGGGCGCCGTCGCGGCCGGACGCCGTCCCCGTGCGAGGGCATATCCGAAGACGCTCGCGCCAAAGCCGTGCACGATGTCGATCTTTCCCTGCCTCACCAACTCGTGGGCGAGGCGGCCCGCGCGCCATCCGAACAGCGGATACGCGGTGTCGCGGTCGAGGATCGTCGTCCCACGACGGTTGGCGAGCGGGAACGAGCGGTACGGCACGGCGATCACGGTTGCCGGCAACGACGCCGACGCCGACGGGTCACGTGCCGGCGGCGCGATGACCGTCACCTCGACGCCCCTCCGGGCCAGGTGCACGACCAGGTCGTGCGCCGACCGTTCGAGCCCGCCGATCGCGTGCAGCGGCGCGATGGACCGCGACAGGACCGCAACGCGCAGCGGGGTAGTCACGACGCGTCTCCGTCGGTCGGACGTCGGCGGGAGGCCGTCGTCGCCGCGATCACGCGCCGATAGACCTCGTCCACGCGCGAGACCACCGCGGGCGCGTCGAATGTCGCCTCGACGTGCCTGCGTGCGGCCAGGCCAAGCCGGCGCCGCAGGCCCTCGTCGGCCGCAAGCTCGGCGACGTGATCCCCGAGCATCGTCGCGTCACGCGAGAGCAGGCCCGTCTCGCCGTGCCGCACGATGTCTGACGTGCCGCCGGTGTCCATCGCGGCCGCCGGCACGCCCAGCGCCCCCGACTCGAGCAGCACCCGACTCAGTGACTCAGGTCCGAGCGACGGGAACACGACGAAGGCGGCGTGCGACATCAGCGCCAGCGTCTCGTCGCGGGAGCGCCAGCCGGTGACCCTCACGTCGAGTCGCGCGTCGCGGGCCTCGCGCTCCAGTCGCGCGCGCATCGAGCCGTCGCCGACCACGACGAGCGGGAGCGACAGGCGTGCGCGCTGCAGTGCCGGCACCAGGAACGCGACGCCCTTGTTCGGCTCGAGCTTGCCGACGTAGATCGCAAAGGTCCCGGCGGGCGCATCGACGGGCGTGGCCGCGGCCGCAGCGCGCACGCCGGCCAGGTCGACCGGGTTGGGGATGATCTCGACCGGCGTCGCGGCGAGTTCCGGGGCCCGTGCAAGGAGGTCGTCGCCGATCACGCGGCTGACGGCGATCAGCGTGTCGACGCGCGCCAGCGCTCGCCGCTTGTTCGCGAGGTTCGCGCGCATGTACGGAATCATCGGCAGCGCCAGCGGCCAGGCCGATCCAGCCCGCGGCCGCACGCAGCGCGTCATCTGCGCCGCCGTGCAGCCGGGGCACAGCCGCGGGTCGTCGCGATCGACGATCAGGTCGGCCCAGTAGCAGACCGGCCAGTAGTCGCGCACCGTGGCGACGACCGGAACGCCGGCGCCGGCCCGCGCGTGCACGGCCGCCGGGATCGTCAGCACGTGCTGGGCGTGGACGACGTCGATGGCGTGGGTGCGCACGTAGTCGGCGAGCATGGCGCCCAGGCGCGGGTAGAGGCGCTCGTTCTTCACGTAGTTGCGCACGAACGGTGTTCGCGGCGCCCACGACCCCACCTCGACGACCCCGAAGTCGTCGTACTCGCGCGTTCGCGGGCCCCCGGCGGTGCCAGGCTTCGGCTGCACGACGTGCACCACGTGCCCGCGCGCGCGCAACTGGCGCGCGAGTTCGTACGTGCTCCAGCCGCTGCCGCCGCAGAGCGGCGGAAACGCGTCGGTCGCCAGCAGCACCCGCAGGGACGTCATGCAGGCACCGTCGCGGCGCGGTGCCGCGCGAACGTGTCGGCCAGCCGCGCGCAGTGGGCGTGCCACGAGTAGTCGCGCACCGCGCGCGCGCGCGCCGCCTGGCCGAGCCGCAGGCAGAGGTCATGGTCGGCGACGAGTGCCGCCAGCGCATTGCGCAGCCCGTTCGCGTCGTGGGGATCGTAGAGGCGATCCCTCGCGTCCTTCGCCCACGAGCGCCGCGAGGCGCGGCAGCCTCGGGGCGACCACGGGGCGTCCGCTGGCCATGTACTCGAAGATCTTCAGCGGCGACCAGTAGAAGGCGAGCTGCAGCGGTGGGTGCGCGGCCACGTCGAAGGGCGCCACGCCGATGTCGGCAGCCGCGAGTGCGGCCGGCATCTGCTCGTACGGCACGGCGCCGGTGAACGTGACACGCGTGAGCCCGGCGCGCGCGACCGCGGCGCGGACGCGGGGCAATTCCGGGCCGTCGCCGATGAACACCGCGTGGACGCGTGAGCGCACCGGTGCGTCGAGCGCGGCAATCGCCTCGACCAGCAGGTGCGCGCCGTGCCACGGGCGGAACGCGCCGGCGAACACCGCCACGACCTCATCTCGTGTCCGGGCGTACGGTGCCGCGCCCTCCGCGGCCGGATGGAAGCGGTCAGTGTCGGCGCCCCACTCGATCTCGACGATCGCCGCCTCGTCCACGAACGCCGGGAGGATCGACCGCTGCGGGGTCACGAAGAGATCGGCGTGCCGGCAGAGATACTCGCGCCATCGGCGCATCGGCTCCACCAGCAGGAGGCGATCGACGGTGCGCTTCGACGAGCCCGGATGGTCGATGACCGGCGCGTTCACCTCGAGCACCCGCAGCGCGTCCAGTTCGCGCGCGGCGAGCACGCCCTCGCCTCCGAAGTTGTGGTAGCGCTCGAGGATGACGTCGGGCCGCCATGCGCGCGCCAGGCGCGTGACGGCAGCCAGCCGCATCAGCCTGAGGTGCGGGCGATGGCCCGGGGCGGCCAGCGCGATCCAGTCGAGGTGGCCGGTGCAGGACGGATCGACCGGGAACGGGCCGTCGCCCCGTCCGGTCAGGACGCGAACGTGGTGCCCGAGTCGTGCGAGGCCCTCGGCCACCGCGCGCACGTGGGTGGCGCCGCCCGTCGTGCCTGGCACGCGCTGGTCGAGCGCGCAGTACAGGATGCGCATCCGCCTCATCCCGCCGGCGAGCGAGGAGACGCGTCCTTCACGAGCAGCGCGAAGAACGGCCCCGACTGGATGCGGCCGAACAGCCACACGTCGAGCATCATCAGCGTCGTCATCGCCTGCAGGGCGAAGTACACGGGCCCGCCACGGGCGATGCGCGCCTTGGCCGACGTGCGGGCGTCGCGCGCCGCGGCTGACGGGTCGCCGGCCAGGGCAGGTGACGCCTTGCGCGCCCGCGCCGCCATGAAGTGCTCGGCCATGCGCATCAGGATGTTCTCGACGAAGCCGCCGATGAGCGGCGTGTAGTACGTGATGCGGGCGACGCGGAAACCGGCAGCCCCCACCGTCTGCTCGAGATCGGGAATGTCGGCCAGCGGGTTGAGGTGATCCGACTTGCGCAGGCGCTCGACGGTCATGTCGATCAGCCCGCGACGCTCGAGCCAGCCGGCGAGCCGGTTGATCCAGCGCAGTCCCTTCGCGATGCCCGCGTTCTTCCGGACGTGCGTGTAGACGAACACCGCGCCTCCCGGCGCCATCACGCGCGCCGTCTCGCGCAGGAATCCCTCGAGGGCCTCCTTCGACAGGTGTTCGAACACGTCGAGCGACCACGCCTTCGTGAAGCTGTTGTCGGGAAATGGCAGCCGGCGCAGGTCGCCGAGCACGAGGTCGCTCTGCTCGATGGCCTCGTGGGCAAAGTAGGGTGCGACATCGACGCCGACCATCCAGGCGCCGGTGTCGTGGTTCCACACCATGATGCGGCCGCTGCCGCAACCGAGGTCGATCACCCGATCACCCGACACCGGCGCCAGGAAGTCGCGCAGCATGCGGTTGCGCACACCCGCGCCCAGCAGGGGCGGCGACACGTGCTCGTGCCGCGCATCCACGTGCAGCGCCTCGTCGGTGTACTTCGTCGTCTCGCTGAAGGCGTCTGCCGGGCGCAGGTCGATGAACCCGTCACCCGCGACGAACGCCCGATGGCACCCGGGGCAGGCGAATCGCGCGCCTTCGTCGCGGAGCGGGAACCGGCAGTCAGGACACGAGACGAGGGCACGAAGCCGTGGCGAGATCATTGCGGCGTCGGATCATACCGTAGGGGCCGCGCCCCCGCGCGGCCCGTCCGCGCCCCCGCGCGGCCCGCGACCGGCAACGACCTCCTCGAACACGCGCCCAATCGTCGCCGCGCGCACGTCCCACGAGTAACCCCGCGCCCGCGCGATGGCCTGCGTGGCCAGGCGTGCCGCGAGGCCGGGGTCGCCTGCCAGGCGCTGCAGGGCGGCCGACAGCGCGCCGGGATTGCCAGGCGCGACGAGCAGCGCGTCGCGTTCGTGCGCGACGACCTCGCGAAAGGCAGGCAGGTCAGAGGCCACGATCGCGCGCTGCGCCGCCAGGTACTCGAAGAGCTTCAGCGGTGACGAGTAGTCGGAGGAGATCGCCGTTTCGACGTTCGGCAGCACGAGGATGTCGGCCGCGGCGAGATGTGCCGCCACGTCGCGAGGCGGCAGCATTCCCGTGAACGTGACCCGGCCGCCGATGTCGAGGCTCGCCGAGAGGTCGCGCACGCGCGCGAGGTCGGGTTCGGCCGGGTGGCCGCCGACGATCAGCCCGTCGATCCCGGGCGTCTGGCGCAAGCGCGCGGACGAACACGTCGACGCCCTTCCACGGATACAGGTGGCCCGCGTACGCGGCCACACACCGTGCGCCCCGCACACGTGGGCGGCTCGCCTCGATGTCGTCCTGTCTCACCCCGTCGTGCGCCACCACCACAAGGTCCCTGCCGCCGAAGCGCTCTGTCAGCACCTCGCGAAGGCGGGCGGTGATCGTCACGTAGCCCTCTGCCCGCCGCCAGACCCGTCGCTCGCGAGCCCACAGGCGGCGCACTTTGGCGGGCGACGCTGCGCGCGCCGTCGACAGCAGCGTGTCGAGCGATCCCGACACGAGCGGGCTCAGGCCATGTGATTCGTACACGACCGGCGGACGGATGCGCCGCGGGACACCGAGCAGCAGCGACGCCAGCAGCAGGTCGCGCGTGAACACGACATCGGCGCGCCCGGAGGTCGCGTGCCGCAGCGCCGCGGCAAGGTATCGCCAGCGCCTCGTCGTCGGGCCGCCCGACAGGGAGAGCCGCGTGACGACAAGTCGATCGATGCGAGGCAGCCCGTAGTACGCGAAGGGATCGCGCGGCGGCACCTCGGTGTCGTGACGCACCAGCAGGTGGACGTCGTGGCCCGCGCGTGCGAGGGCGTGGCACGTCTCGATGGTCTGGATCCCGTTGGCGCGTTCGATCGGGAAACGGATGTCGGCGAGGTACAGCACTCGCACACGCGTGCCGCTCATGGGGCGGGTGGCTTCGTCTCGTAGAACGAGTCGCGCGCGAAGAGGTAGCGGTAGGCGATGTCGGGCAGCATCCGCGGCAACTCGACGAAGGTCGTATAGGCGTTGCGGGCGGGTTCGAGGTGCTGGCGGTCCATCAGGTGCATCCCGAACTGGACGGCCAGGCCGAGGTTCCACCAGGCGCCGAGGACGAAGACGACCGACGAGGACACGACGCGCGAGTGGTCCGCTCGCATGTGCCCACCAGACGGCGAGGCCGACGGTGAGCATCGCCGACACTCCGACAAAGCGCCGCTGGCCGAAGGCCCCGGCCACGGTCCACGACTCGACGCTGCCCGCCACGTACACCTGCAGGGCCACCATCACGAGCAGGCAGACCGCAATCCAGCGCACGTCCTGTCGACGCCGTGGCCGGTCGTCGACCGAAAACGGCGTGGACGGGGGATCGGCGGTGAGGGTCATCCAGGCCAGGCCGATGATGGCGAGCGCGGCCAGCGGCGTCCACACGAAGAAACCGTGGGAGGGCGACACGAGCACCTCGAGGGCGTGTGGCGCCGTCCACGTCATCTTTCGCGCGACCAGGTGTGAAGGGGCGAGCATACCCGTTCAAGGCGAGGTAGGCCAGTCACCTGGGGCACGACGCCCACGGCCCCGGCGACGGCGGCCGCCACGGCCGCCCTGACCAGCGTCGCGCGCGGCACGCGTCCGATGGCGAACGCGCGAAGCCAGTCGAGGGCGGGCCCGGCGACGAAGAACGCGTCCTGTTCGCGGACCATGCCCATCAAGGCGCCCGACACGCCAAGGGCGATGGCCCAGCCCGGGCTCCATGATTCGCGGGCGCGCAGCCATGTCCACGTGAAGAGCGCCACCGCGAACGCCGAGCACGCGTGCGACATCGGCGGCGCGATGTACATGTAGAAGAGGAGCGGTGTGCCGCACAGCACCGCGAGCGCCGGCGTGAGCGCCGGGCCGGTCAGGCGTCGAGCGATCAGGATCGACAGCCACAGCGCCAGCATTCCGTAGAAGGCCGATCCGTACGCCACCGCGGCCACGTAGGGGCGCGAGAAGCCATCCGTCGTCACCGCGGGATCGCGCCGCGCCTGCATGCGCGCGACGACGTCTCCGCCGCCGTAGAACGGTGCCCAGAGGATGGCACTGCCGATCGTGGCGAAGTTGATGCGGCGCCCGGTCTCGGTCGTGCGCTCGAGAAACGTCTCGTGGAAACCGGGGCTTGCCGCGACCCCACGGTCGTAGAACCACCGGTACTCGTTCTCGAACGACACGTCGCGATCGAACCAGAGCGATCGGAGGTAGGCGAAGTACTGGATCTCGTCGGAAGCGTAGATGCGCGGCGTGACGGCTGGGAGTGACACGAGCGAAGAGCAGGGCGAGCACGAGACCGGCGCGACGTTCCATCACCCTTGCACCAACTGTCCGAGCACCTGCACGGCGTTGAACAGGGCGTGCGACACCATCGGCGCGACGATGCTGCCGCGGGCGAGGTAGACCACGCCCCAGATGAAGCCCAGCGTGCCCGTGTAGACGGCGGCATCCCATCCCTGCACCTCGGCGTGGCCGAGTCCGAAGAGGATGCTGAACACGAGCAACCCCACCACGCGGCCGCCGAGATGCTGCTCGAAGCGGTGCAGGATGAATCCCCGCTGGAGTTCCTCGCGCACGCCACCGCCGACGACGGCGATGAACCCCATCATGGCGGCCGACCACGGCGTCTTCATCAGGTCGGCCAACGGGTTCTCGGGCACGTCGTGCATCCACGGGGCGAACTGCTGCACGAGGGCGCCCATCGCCGCCACCGCGATGAAGACGACGGGCACCAGGGCGAGGCCGACCAGCGCCTCTCCGCCGAGGGGCCGGGTGCCGAGGAGGACCGCGCTGGGGCTTTCGCCGCGGTTCCTGAGGAACAGGGTGATGAGGGCGGCCGAGACGACCGTGTCGATCAGGGTCGGGACGGCGACCACGAGGAGGCTGATCGATCCGTCGGGCGCCCGCATCGGGATGCCGGCCGCCATGAGCGAGGCGGCCACCAGGAGCTGGGTCAACAGTCCGACCGCGAGGAGCACCTCGAGGAACGACAGCGTGCGGTGACGCCACGAGACGGGCATCGCCGCCACGTCGGCCATGGGCGGCGTCTGGACGTCGAGGGCGTCGACGATGGCAGGGGCGGGTGCCTGACCGTCGGTCACAGGGAGCGACTGTACCACGCTCGCCCCGTGCTACACTCCGGCCCGGTTCCCTGCGGCACGCGAGTCGCCTGGTTGCTCCCCCTTTCGGCCCATCCGTGGCCACACGGCGACGTGTCACGACCGGATGCCCGGCTGCTCGCCAGGTCATTGCTTTTCAAGGATGCTGCTGCTGAACCATGTCGACTTTTGCCTTGACCATGCCCGCTGCCGAACGCGCTGACGCCATCGCTGCCGAACGTGTCCTGATCGTCGAAGACGACCGCGCGACGCGCCTGGGCCTTGCCGAGCTGGTCCGTGCGTGGGGCTTCACCGCTGACGCCGCCGCCGACGGCGACGAGGGCCTGGCCAAGTTCACCGATTTCCGCCCGTCGATCGTCGTGTCAGACCTGGTGATGCCGCGGATGGGCGGCCTCGACCTGCTGCGCGCGCTGCAACCCGACATCGACGACATCACGTTCGTGCTGCTGACGGCGCAGGGCACGGTCGAGACGGCGGTCGAGGCGATGAAGAACGGCGCCTACGACTACCTGACCAAGCCCGTCGAGCCCCAGCGGCTGCGCATCATGCTCGAGCGCGTGGTCGAACGGCACGCGACGATCGCCGAAAACAAGCAACTGCGGCGCCGCCTTCGCGAGCAAGGCAGCTTCGGGCGCATCGTCGGCAACAGCCCGGCTATCCGCCGCATCTACAAGACCCTCGAGCAGGCCGCGCCGACGCAGGCGTCGGTGCTGATCTGGGGCGAGTCGGGCACGGGCAAGGAGCTCGTGGCGCAGACGGTGCACGAGTTGAGCGCACGCAGCGCCCAGCCCTTCGTGGCCATCAATTGCGCGGCCATCCCCGAGACGCTCCTCGAGAGCGAGATCTTCGGCCACGAGAAGGGCGCCTTCACGGGCGCGATCGATCGCCGCCTGGGCTGTTTCGAACTGGCCCACCGCGGGACGCTGTTCCTCGACGAAATCGCCGAGATGACGCCCCCCACGCAGGTGAAGCTGCTGCGGGTGCTGCAGGAGCGGAGCTTCCGCCGCCTCGGCGGCCGCACCGAGCAGACGGTCGACGTGCGAGTCGTGGCGGCCACGAACGTGAACCCGCAGGAAGCGGTGCAGCGCGGGAAGCTGCGCGAGGACCTGTACTACCGGCTCAACGTGTTCGCCATCGAGATCCCGCCGCTGCGCGAGCGCCGCGAAGACGTCCCGCTGCTCGTCGAGGCGTTCATGCAGGAGTTCAACCAGCGCAACAACCGGAGCGTGCGGGCCGTCGATCCCGAGGCGATGCGGGCGCTCGAGCGCCACTCGTGGCCCGGCAACATCCGCGAGCTGCGCAACGTCATCGAGCGGGCGACGATCGTCGCGGCCGGCGACTTCATCCTGCTCGAGCATCTGCCGCCGCACATCGCGCATCCGATGGCGCCCGTGCAGACGGGGCCCAACGTCGTGCTCACGCCCGGTACCACCGTCGAAGAGGCCGAGACGCAACTCATCCAGCTCACGCTCGCGCACACGCGCAACAACAAGACGCGCGCGGCCGAGATCCTCGGCATCAGTCTCAAGACGCTGCACAACAAGCTGAATCGCCTGAAGGCGATCGGCCGTTCCATCGAGCCGCAGTAGGATCAGGGCGCGATGCGCCTCTCGCTGAAAGCACGGCAGGTCACGGGCGTCACGCTCATCGTCGGATTGTCGGTGACCATCCTCGGTGTGCTGTTCGTCGGGCGATCGCTGCGGATCCGCCTCGACGAGAACCAGGCGCGCGCCGAGCTGCTGCTGCGGACCATCTACCAGCAGGCCAGCAAGATTGCCACCGGCGACGACCTGACGCAGGTCCTGAGGCGCGACACCGGCATCCGCAGCATCCTCGAGTCGGGCCTGGCCTACTCGCGCAACGTCACGTACCTGGTCATCGCCGACGCGAGCGACGTCGCCATCGTGCACAGCAGCGAGGTGCTCGAGGGACAGCCCGTGCCCGACGCGCCAGCGCTGGCGCAGCTCGTCGCGGCCGGGCTGATCGAGCAGATCCGCGCCGTGTACTCGGCCCGCACCTTCGAGGTGCGCGAGCGTCTCCTCCTCGGTGACCGCGACGTCGGCACGATGCGCGTCGGCGTGTCGATGGTGCTGTTCCGTGACGACGTCGCCGAGACGGTGCAACCGGCGGCGGCCATCGCGCTGGGCGCGCTCATCGTCGCCACCGTGGTGGCCCTCCTGTTCTCGCAGTGGCTGCTGCGCCCCATCCACATCCTGAGCAGCGGCCTGTCGCGCCTCGGCAAGGGCGAACGCGGGATTACGCTCGATCTGCCGCCCGGCGACGAGTTCGCCGGCATCGGCGAGTCGTTCAAGACGCTGAGCGACGCGCTGGCCGCGTCGCGCGAGCGGGCGAACGACCCGGTCGCCCCCGAAGCCGTGGTCGATCGGCTCGAGGACGCGGTGGCCATCGTCGCCGCGTCGGGCGAGATCATGTTCGCCAACGGCGCGATGCGCGGCCTGCTGGCGCGCCTCGCGCTCGACAAGGATCCGGTCTGGAGGAACGCGATCGACGAGGCCCTCGCGTCGCGGGGCACCAGCAGCACCCAGACGCTGCGCGCCGACGAGGAAGGGGGCGGCGTCCGGGAGTACTCGACCACCGCGCACGCGCTGCGCCAGGCCGACGGATCGCCGATGGGCGCCATGATCGTGGCTCGCGACGTGGCGTCGCGGACGCAGGTGGCGTCGACCCTGAAGTACTCCCGCCGGATCGCATCGCTCAGCCGGTTGCTCGCCGGGGTGGCGCACGAGGTGAAGAACCCCCTGAACGCCATGACCATCCACCTCGAGTTGCTCAAGCAGAAACTCGGCGGCATCAGCGCCGTGGGTGTGCCCGGCCCGGTCGATGCCCCGGGCGCGCTGCGGCACGTCGGGGTGATCGCCGACGAGATTCGCCGGCTCGACTCGGTGGTGCAGGGGTTCCTGCGCTTCAGCCGCCCCGAGGAACTGGACCTCACGCAAGTCGATCCCCGCACGCTGTGCGACGACGTCATCCGCGTCGTCGACGAAGAGGCGCGCGCCCAGTTCGTGCGCATCGTCAACGAGGTCGGCGACATGCCGCCCATCGCCGTCGACGTCGCGATGATGACGCAGGCGCTGATGAACCTCGTGCTCAACGCGCTCCAGGCCATGCCGACCGGTGGCGTGTTGCGCTTCGGCGGGCGCATCATGGGAGGTGACCACGTCGTGATCAGCGTCGCTGACACGGGCGCGGGGATTCCGCCAGAAGACCTCCCGCGCATCTTCGATCTCTACTTCACGACGAAGGAGGGCGGGAGCGGCATCGGGTTGTCGATGGTGTATCGAGCCATCCATTTGCACGAGGGGAGCGTCGAAGTGGAATCGACGCCAGGGCACGGGACGACCTTCCGGCTGGTCCTGCCCGCGGCCATGTGAGCGATGGGGATGCGTAACCGTGGCAGCCGATCGGGATGGGGCGCGTTGGTCGCGCGGGCGACGGTCGCTGCCGTGTGCGTGTGGATGGCGGCAGGTGCAGGGGCCTGTGCGAAGAAGCCCGTGGCGACCGAGCCGACCGGTGTTCCCGCCCTCGTCGTGCCCGTCATCCCGCCGCGGGTGTACGCGCCGTTGCCCGAGGAACCCGTCGCCGGCCCGGAGCCCGAGCCCGAGGAGCCTGCGCCCGCCCCGGCGCGAACGGCGCGCCCGCGTCCGCGGACGGATCGGCCAGCTGAGCCTCGGCCGGCCGAGCCGGCCAAGGCCGAACCGGCGCAGGGTGATCCCGCCGCCACGCCCCCGCAGGCGACGCCGGCCCCGCCACTGCGCACGCCGCAGATCGCCGACGACACCGAGACGGGGCGCCGCATCCGCGCCACCATCGGCCGTGCGGGGGCGGAACTCGCCAGGGTCAGCCCCACGAGCATGAGCGCCGACGCGCGCATGCAGTACGACACCGCGCGCCGCTTCCTCGACCAGGCCGAAGGGGCGCTGAACGCCAGGAACTACATGTTTGCGGCCTACCTGGCCGACAAGGCCGAAGCCCTGGCCAGGGGCCTGGCCGGACGGTAGGGGCCGCGCCCCTGCGCGGCCCGTGACTCCCTGGGTTATTCTCGGCGGGATGTTCGTCGGACACCTCGCCGTCGCCTTCGGTGCGAGGCGCGCCTCGCCACGGGTGCCGCTCGCGGCCCTGGTGGCCGCAGCCTTCGCGCTCGACCTGATCTGGCCGCTGATGCTGCTGCTCGGCGTCGAGTCGGTGCGCATCGACCCCGGCAACACAGCGTTCACGCCGCTGGCGTTCGAGCACTACCCCTGGACGCACAGCCTGGCCACGGTGCTCGGCTGGAGCGTCCTGGCCGCGACGTTGGCGACCTGGCGACTGAAGTCGGCGATGGGAGGGTGGGTCATCGGCGCCCTGGTGGCCAGTCACTGGGTGCTCGACCTGATCGTCCACCGGCCCGACCTGCCGTTGTGGCCAGGGGGACCCGTGGTCGGCCTGGGACTCTGGAACTCGATTGCCGGCACGTTCGTGCTCGAGGGCCTGCTGCTCGCGATCGGCGTGGAGGCCTACAGGCGCGGTGCACCGGCGCGTGACGCGGTGGGGCGCTGGTCGTTGGCGGCGCTGGTGGCGCTGGTCGTGGTGATATGGGCCAGTGCCCCGTTTTCGCCGCCGCCTCCGGGCACCACGGCGATCGCTGTGGCAGGGCTGGCCACGTGGCTGTTTCCGGCCTGGGCAGCGTGGATCGAGCGGCATCGGTCGTAGCGGTGCCGCAGGCCGCGTCGGGTCGGAAACGCCCGGCGTCGCGACCGAACCCGTTCGATTGCAGCAAGTTGGCGGGCGAGGGGACGATTTCCACAGGTGTCCACATCTTGCGCCTGACCTAAAAGGCCTCCACAAGATGTTGGGGTTTTTCGTGTTGACACGCCCCCCTCTGCAGGGCGCATATTCGTCGCCCGTAGCACGAAGCGCCTCGCCCGCGAGATCCTCCCAGCTCTCGCCCCGGAACGTCTTCCGCGTGGAAGCACGACCCGAGCACGCCTGGCCGCTTCGGCACGAGCACAATCGAACACGGGTCGATCGTTCCTCCCCCGGAACGATGTCGGTTCGGAGTCCCACGGCTGCGTGGGAGACCCGGGCCGCACGGAGTCGTGGACGGTGGTGCACGAGGCGTGCGGAACACAGAGAGTTGGGAGCAGGGAGGGCGAACGCAATTCCGGATTCAGCAGACACAGACATTCACTTGCACGTCGATACTGATATCGAAGCACGACGGCGACACAGGATGTGTCTCCGGTGAAGGAGGAAGCAATGTCGAGAGGCGCGGCCCAGCAGACGAGTACCGACCACCAGCCAGGCGCCCGTGACGCCGGAACCCCGTCCGATTACCGGGCTCGAGTTTCCGCGTTACTTCACGCGCGAAGGGGTCGATCCCTTCGACGAGATCGAGTGGGAGCTCCGCTCGGCAGTCATCGGCAGCGAGAAGGGTGAGGTCGTCTTCGAGCAGCGCGACGTCGAGTTCCCGAAGTTCTGGTCGCAGCAGGCCACGAACATCGTCGTGTCGAAGTACTTCCGCGGCACGGTCGGCACCCCGGAGCGCGAGCGCAGTGTCAAGCAGCTGATCGGGCGCGTCGTCGACACGATCACCGCATGGGCGCGGACGCAGAAGTACTTTGCCAGCGAGGACGACCTCCAGGCGTTCAGCGACGAGCTCAAGCACCTGCTCGTATACCAGAAGGCCGCGTTCAACAGCCCGGTGTGGTTCAACGTGGGCATCGAGCCCGAACCGCAGTGCTCGGCGTGCTTCATCAACAGCGTGCAGGACACGATGGAGTCGATCCTGACGCTGGCCAAGACCGAGGGCATGCTGTTCAAGTACGGCTCGGGCACCGGATCGAACCTGTCGGCGATCCGCTCGTCGCGGGAGTTGCTCGCCGGTGGCGGCACGGCCTCGGGGCCGGTGTCGTTCATGAAGGGCTACGACGCGTTCGCGGGGGTCATCAAGTCGGGCGGCAAGACGCGACGCGCGGCGAAGATGGTCATCCTCAACGCCGACCATCCCGACATCGTCGACTTCATCGCGTGCAAGGTCGAGGAAGAGAAGAAGGCGTGGGCGCTGATCGATGCCGGCTACGACGGCTCGTTCACCGGGACGGCGTACGCGTCGGTGTTCTTCCAGAACTCGAACAACAGCGTGCGGGCGACCGACGAGTTCATGCGCGCGGTGCTCGACGACGGCGAGTGGACCACCTACGGGGTGGTCGATCGCGAGGCGGTCGACACCTACAAGGCGCGCGACCTGATGCGGCAGATCGCCGAGGCCACGTGGATCTGCGGCGACCCTGGCATGCAGTTCGACACGACCGTCAACGAATGGCACACGTGCCCCAACACGGCGCGCATCAACGCGAGCAACCCGTGTTCCGAGTACATGTTCCTCGACGACTCCGCGTGCAACCTGTCGTCGCTGAACCTGATGAAGTTCCTCGACTCCGCCGGCGAGTTCGACGTGCCGGCGTTCGCCCACGCCGTGCGCGTGATGATCACCGCGCAGGAGGTCCTCGTCGACAACGCGAGCTACCCGACGAAGGCGATCGAGCGCAACAGCCACGCCTACCGTCCGCTCGGCCTCGGCTACGCGAACATCGGCGCCCTGCTGATGTCGCGCGGCCTGCCGTACGACAGCGACGAAGGCCGCGACTACGCGGCGGTGCTCACCGCGATCATGCACGGCGAGGCCTACGCGCAGAGCGCGCGCATCTCGCGCGATCACGGTGGGCCGTTCGAGGGCTACGAGAAGAACCGTGAGCCGTTCCTGCGCGTGATGCGCAAGCACCGCGCCGCGCTCAAGGACATCGACCGCACGCGCGTGCCCCGGTATCTCTACGAGGCGGCGCGCGAGACGTGGGACGACTGCGTCGAATCCGGCGAGCAGCACGGCTACCGCAACGCGCAGGTCACCGTGCTCGCCCCGACGGGCACCATCGGGTTCATGATGGACTGCGATACCACGGGCGTCGAGCCCGACATCGCGCTGGTCAAGTACAAGAAGCTCGTCGGCGGCGGGATGATGAAGATCGTCAACACCACCGTCCCGATGGCGCTCGAGAAGCTCGGCTACTCGGCGGCACAGGTGAAGGACATCGTCGAGTACATCGACCAGCACGAGACGATCGAGGGGGCACCGCACCTGAAGGTGAACCACCTGCCGGTGTTCGACTGCGCGTTCAAGCCGTTCAACGGCACGCGGTCGATCCACTACATGGGGCACATCCGGATGCTGTGCGCCGTGCAGCCGTTCATCTCGGGCGCGATCAGCAAGACGGTCAACGTACCGAAGGACGCCACGGTCGAGGAAATCGAACTGGCCTACATCGAGTCGTGGAAGTACGGCGCGAAGGCGGTCTCGATCTACCGCGACGGCAGCAAGCGGACGCAGCCCCTCAACACGTCGAAGGACAAGGATCCGAGGGCCGCGGTGGCCGAGGCGGCGGCGCAGCTCGTGACCAAGCCCATCCGGCACCGGTTGCCCGACGAGCGCCAGGCGATCACCCACAAGTTCGACATCGCCGGCCACGAGGGATACATCACCGTCGGGCAGTACGAAGACGGCATGCCCGGTGAGATCTTCCTGGTGATGGCGAAGGAGGGCTCGACCATCTCGGGCTTTGCCGACGCCTTCGCCCAGGCCATCAGCTACGCGCTGCAGTACGGCGTGCCGCTGCAGGTGCTGGTCGACAAGTTCTCGCACGTCCGGTTCGAACCGTCGGGGATGACGAAGAACCCGGAGATCCGCATCGCGAAGTCGATCGTCGACTACGTGTTCCGGTGGATGGCGTCGAAGTACCTGTCGCGCGACGCGCAGTTCCGCGCCGGCCTGAACCAGCGTGAAGACTCTGCGCCGACGGCTGAGGCCGATCCGCCGGCCGCGTCAGCCACGCCGGGATCGGCGCAGGCCGCGGCACCCGCGCGTCCGCACTCGACCATCCAGGCGCAGGAGGATGCACCGCCGTGCAGCACCTGCGGCGCGATCATGATCCGCAGCGGCGCGTGCTACAAGTGCGCCAACTGCGGGACGACCAGCGGCTGCGCGTAAGAGAGCCTGTCAGGGCCGCACCCCGGTGCGGCCTTGGCGCGGGCCGTTGACGATTCGTGCGGTGTGGCGCGATCGGTGCGCCCCGGTGCAGGGCTCGCGCCGGCGGGCATTTGCTCTCGCGGTCGGGACCTGCATCCATGCGGACGCTGTACACCCACGCCCGCGTTCCGCAAACGCCCGACGTCGTGTCGCCCGTACGAGGCGAGGATGATCGCTCGCCGCGGGGTGTCGCTCTGTCGGCACGCCCCCGTGAGGGCTCGCGCCGCCGGGCATTTGCTCTCGCGGTCGGGACCTGCATCCATGCGGACGCTGTACACCCACGCCCGCGTTCCGCAAACGCCCGACGTCGTGTCGCCCGTACGGGGCGAGGATGATCGCTCGCCGCGGGGTGTCGCTCTGTCGGCACGCCCCCGTGAGGGCTCGCGCCGCCGGGCATTTGCTCTCGCGGTCGGGACCTGCATCCATGCGGACGCTGTACACCCACGCCCGCGTTCCGCAAACGCCCGACGTCGTGTCGCCCGTACGGGGCGTGATCGAATGGTCGTTGACCAGGTGGGGTGTCGTTGACAGGTGTAGGGGCCGCACCCCAGTGCGGCCCGGGCGCGTTCACCGCCTCGCCACCCGCACCGTGCGCACCGTCGTCGCCACCAGCACCATCAGTCCACCCAGGCTCGCGAGCACGCCGGGCGTCTCGCCGTGTACCAGGTAGGACCACAGCGGATTCAACGCCGGCTCGAGCAGCAGCAGGATCGACGCCTCGACCGCCGTGACCTGGCCGATGCCCTTGTTCAGCAACACGTAGGCCAGCCCGAGCTGGAACAGCCCGAGATATCCGACCGCGATCCAGTCCATCGGCGTCGTCGCGCCAATCGGCAACGCGAACGGCAGGCACACCACGGCCGCGAATGCATTGCCCCACACCGTTGCGCCCGTGGCCGACGCCCCGGGCGTCTTGTCGCGTTCCAGCCATCGCAGCCCGGCGAGTGTCAGCGCCCACGCCACACCGCTGCCGGCGCCGACGATGTTGCCGAGGACCGGGTTCGGCGCCGTGGCGCTCGCGACACTGCCGCCGCTGAACAACAGGATGATGCCTGTCGCCACGACCGCGAGGAACGGGATGTCGCGCCGGTCGAGACGCTCGCGCAGCAGCCACGGCCCCATCAGGACCAGGTACACGGGCGCGGCCGCCTGCAGGAACACCGCGTGGGCCGAGGTCGTGAGCTTGTTGGCCGTGACGAACGAAACGAGGGTGACCCCGTATACCAGGCCCACGAGTGCCACCCGGGTCGTCAGGCGGAGGCCATGGCGCGCCGTGACCACCAGCAGCGCGATCGCGATGGCCGACCGCAACCCTGCGACCTGCCAGCTCGTGAGGACGGTGGCCTTGATCGCGGCTCCGCCCGTCGAGAACAGCAGGGCCGCGAGCAGGAGGTAGACGCGAGGCAGCATCGGGTGACGGAAAGCTCCCAAAGCATACCCGCAGTTGCTGAGCGAATCGTCCGGCGTCCGGAGTTCCTCGGGCGCTCCCGCTGCACGTCCTCGTCGTCGCGGTCTTTCCAGGCCGGGCACCAGCCTGATAGTCTGAGCGTCCAACCAGACGTTGAACCGAGTTGCCGGGCCGCCGCGCGGCCGAAGGAGTGTTGCATGTCATCGCCCGTCATTGCCGTCGTTGGTGCCACCGGTGCCCAGGGTGGGGGTCTCGTCACTGCGCTGCTTGCGGATCCGCAGCGGCGCTTCAGCGTCCGTGCGATCACGCGCAAGCCGGATTCCGACGCCGGACGCGCACTCGCGGCCCGCGGCGCAGAGGTCGTGGCCGCCAGCTCCGACGATGCCGACTCGATGACCGCCGCGTTCAAGGGCGCCCACGGCGCGTTCTGCCTCACGAACTTCTGGGAGCATTTCTCGCCGGCCCGGGAACTGCAGCAGGCACAGAACCTGGCGACGGCGGCGAAGGCCGCCGGCGTGCAGCACGTCGTGTGGTCAACGCTCGAAGACTCCCGCCGTTTCATGCCGCTCAGCGACACCCGCATGCCGACGCTCATGGAGCACTACAAGGTGCCGCACTTCGACGCCAAGGGTGAGGCCGACCACTTCTTCGCCGAGTCAGGCGTGCCGACGACGTTCCTGCTGACGTCGTTCTACTGGGACAACTTCATCTACTTCGGGATGGGGCCGAAGCCCGCTCCCGACGGCGTCCTGACGTTCGGCTTCCCGATGGGTACCGAGAAGCTCCCGGGGATCGCGGCCGATGACATCGGCGGCGTGGCGGCAGGCGTGTTCGCGCGGGGGACGTCCCTGGCGGGCCAGTACGTCGGTGCGTCGGGCGAGCATCTCTCGGGCGACGAGATGGCTGCGGCGATGTCGCGTGCGATGGGCCAGCCGGTCCGCTTCGCACACATCCCGGCCGACGTCTTCCGCGGCTTCGGGTTTCAGGGCGCCGACGACCTCGGCAACATGTTCCAGTTCAATCACGATTTCGCGACGGCCTTCAAGGCCGCGCGGCCGGTCGAGGCCTCGCGCGAACTGCACCCGGGAATCAAGACCTTCGACCAGTGGCTGGCCATCAACGCGTCGAGGATTCCGACGTCGTAGGCCCTGGCCGCCTACGTGCCGAAGCGGGCGGCCGACCGTGCCCGCGCCTTGGCCGCCTCCTCAGCGCGATCGCGCGGGGCGGCGGTCGTCACCAGGCCTGACAGCAGGCGTTCCGCCGCAGCCGCGACCTCGTCGACGGCACGGTTGAACACCTCGGCGTTCGCTCGCGACGGCGTGTGGAACCCGCTGAGCTTCCGTACGAATTGCAGTGACGCCGCGCGCACCTCGGCCTCGGTGGCTGGCGGGGCGAAGTTGTGGAGGGTCTTGATGCTGCGGCACATGATCGGATCCTGTCACGTCAGGGCGCTGCGCGTCAGCGCATGAATCACGTCGGCGGCCTGTGGGAACGCGTCGAGGAGGGCGGTACGGTCGCCGTGCTCGTATCCGCGCGCGTCGAATCCTGGCGCCATCGTCGTGCCCAGGAGCGCCACGCGCCCGCCGGCGCACAGCCGTGAGCCCTGCCAGACGCCCGCCGGGGCGACCGATTGCACGTGCTGTCCGGCACGGATCGACGATCCGAGCACCACGCGCTCGACCTGGCCGTGCGGATGGAGCCGCCACTGCTCCACGGGATCGCCGAGGTAGAAGTGATACACCTCGTCGGTCGGCAGCCGATGCAGCGCCGAGAACGAATCGGGTTCGTCGGTGAGCAGGTAGTAGATGGCGCTTCCAGCGTCTGACCGCCACGTCTCGCGGTAGTAGCCGCCTTCGATCGGCAGCGGCACGAGGTGCAGCGCGTCGATGATGTCCCTGGCGGTCATCGCGACGTTCAGTACGCCGTGTTCGTGAGCACGCCGCCGTCGACGACGAGCTCGGTGCCCGTGATCCAGCGCGACGCGTCTGACGCGAGGAACAGCACCGCGTCGGCGACATCGGCTGCCGAGCCCAGGCGTCCGAGCGGCGCGGCACGGCGGTAGCGCGTGACGCCATCCGGCCAGGCCTCGTCTAGGCCCTCCTTCCAGATGAGTCCGGGCGACACCACGTTCACGCGGACGTTCTGCGGGCCGAACTCCCGGGCCGCGGCCCGGGTGTACATGACGACGCCGGCCTTGGCGGCGATGTAGTGGCTGTGCAGCGGCGCGACGTTGCTCGCCTCGATCGAGGCGATGTTGACGATCGCGGCGCCGCGGTCGGCGTCGGCGGCCACGGCGAACGCTCGCGTCATCAGGTGCGTGGTCGTCAGGTTGGCCGACACGACCGTGTTCCACGCCTCGACGTCGATGTCGGCAATGTTCGCAAGCGGATAGACGCCGGCGTTGTTGACGAGGATGTCGGCGGAGTCGAAGTGCGCGACGGTCGCTGCGACGAGCCGTCGGGCATCGTCGGCCACCGTGAGGTCACCGCCGTGGTGGAGGGCACGCCCTCCGTGCCGCACGATGCCGTCGACGACCGCGGCCGCGCCTTCGCCGTTGGAGTGGTAGTGCACCATGACGGCGGCCCCGGCTTCGGCCAACCGCGCGGCGATCCCCGCGCCGATGCCCGCGCCGGCGCCCGTGACGATGGCGGCGCGTCCGCGCAGGTCGAGCAGGCGTGTGACAGGGAGGATGGTCATGGCTGGTAGGGTAGCGCAGTCGCCGCGCCCCGGCATGCAGTTGGCTGCACAACCCGCTACAATCGCGGCTGCCTCGCAAACCGGCGACGAACTGGCATTTCGGGAACGCTGTTTCCACATTGGGCGGACGCATGAGCGGCATCACCACGCAGATCCTCGACACGTCACGCGGATGTCCCGCCGCGGGCATCGAGACCACGCTCGAGTGCCACGATCCGTCTGGTGGATGGCAACTCGTCGGCCGGGGCACGGCCGGCGCTGACGGGCACCTGCGCACCCTCACCCGCACCGACCGCGCGCCGTCGCCGGGCGTGTACCGGCTGGTCTTCGAGACCGGCCCCTATTTCGCCAGCCGCAGTGAGCGGTCATTCTTCCCGCGTGTCGTGGTTGTCTTCGAGGTGGTGCCTGGCGACGCCCACTACCACGTGCCGTTGCTGATCAGCCCGTACGGCTATTCGACGTATCGCGGCACGTAGCCGGGCCACACGCACGGCGTCGCCGCACGTGAGTCACTCGGCGCGATGCTATGATTCGCGCTCTCGCCTGGCTCAGCCCCCTGACTTCGGGAGTCGCCCGTGATCGCCCATTCGGCCTACGGCAAGTCGCGTGTCAGGCTCGTCACCGTCTCCCGGCACGCCGATCGGCACGACGTGCAGGACCTGACGATCGCCGTGCGCTGCGAGGGCGACTTCGACCGAGCCCTCACGGAAGGCGACAACAGTCACGTCCTGCCGGCCGATACCCTGAAGAACGCGGTCTACGCCCTGGCGGCGCAGCACCCGGTGGTCGAGCCCGAGGCGTTCGGGATCGTCCTGTCCCGCTACGTCCTCGCCGCGAACCCGTCGACCACGCGCTGCACGGTCGAACTCGTCCAGCACACCTGGACGCGCGTGCCAGACGAGACGCGCCTGCACCCGCATGCGTTCATCAGGCAGGGTCCCGAGATCCGCCGGGCACAGGTCATGACCAGTGGCGACACGCTGGCCGTCGAGGCGGGCGTCACCGATCTCGTGATCATGAAGACCGCCGGATCGTCGTTCTTCGGCTTTCCCCGAGACAACTACACGACCCTGCGCGAGACGCCGGATCGCCTGCTGGCCACGTCGCTGACGGCGACCTGGCGCTACACGCGCGCCGTGGCGGGGTACAACGCGGTGTTCGGCGCGGTGCGACAGACGCTGCTGGCGACCTTCGCCGACCACGAGGGCAGGTCGCTGCAGCACACGGTGCACGCGATGGGCCACGCCGTGATCGCCTCGCACCCCGAGGTCACCTCCATCTACCTGGCGATGCCCGACAGACACCTCCTGCCCGTGGACCTCATGCCCTTCGGCCTCGAGAACCGCAACGAGATCTTCGTGGCGACCGACGAGCCGCACGAACTCGTCGAGTTGACGCTGATCAGGTGATCCCCATGACCGCGATCCATCGCCTGGTGGAACAACTGCGCGCGGGCACGTTGCCCCGCGTGATCGCCCGCACCTCGTCGGGATGGGCGGTGCTGGGCGACCCGCAGATCCTGCGCGGCTATTCGCTGTTGCTGCCCGATCCCGTGGTGCCCGACCTCAACGCGCTCAGCGGCGGCCGGCGCACCGACTACCTGGCCGACATGGCGCGGCTCGGCGACGCCGTGCTGAGGGTCACCGGCGCCGAGCGGATCAACTACGAGATTCTCGGCAACGTCGAGCCTGCGCTGCACGCGCACGTGATCCCGCGCTTCGCCGATGAACCCGCCGACCGCCGGCGCGTTCCGGTGTGGTCGCACGACTGGTCGGCAGCACCTGCGTACGATGATGCGCGCGATCGCCCGCTGGCAGACGCGATCGCGATGGCCCTGCGAGCGCGATGACGCCGCACACGGTAACCTCCTCCCGGGAATGGCGCATGCGAACGCCACTGTCACGAATCGTGTTCGTCCTGAGCGTCGTCCTCTACCTGTGGACACCCCGAGCCGTCGCGCAGACGTCAGCGCCGCCAGACCTCGATGCTCACGTCGCCCGCGTCATGCAGGCCTTCGAGGTGCCGGGCGTATCGCTCGCCATCGTCAAGGACGGCCGCCTCGTCACGGCGAAGGGATTCGGCCTGCGACGGCTCGATGCTCCCGACCGGGTCGACAGCCAGACCCTGTTTGGCATTGCGTCGAACACCAAGGTCATGACGGCCACCGCGCTCGGCCTGCTGGTCGACGAGGGCAAGGTCGCGTGGGATGCGCCGGTCGTGCAGTACCTCCCGTGGTTCCAGATGTGGGATCCGTACGTCACGCGCGAGTTGACGATTCGTGACCTGCTCGTCCACCGCAGCGGCCTCGGCCTCGGGGCAGGTGACCTGCTCTGGTGGCCGGAATCCACGTACAACCGACGGCAGATCGCCGAGCGCCTGCGCTTCATCAAGCCGGCGACCAGCTTCCGCAGCGCCTACGCGTACGACAACGTCCTGTACCTGGTGGCGGGAGCCGTCATCGAAACCGTCAGCGGGCAGTCGTGGGAGGACTTCGTCACCCAGCGGATCCTCGCGCCCGTGGGGATGGCGACAAGCAGCGTCCGCCACTCCGATGCGGGCACGGCGGGCAACGTGGCCACACCGCACGCACGCGTCGAGGGACGCGTGCGGCCGATACGGCCGTTCATCAGCGACAACACGAATCCGGCCGGCGGCGTGAACGCCAACGCCGACGACATGGCGAAATGGATGAACGTGCTGCTCGCCGAGGGCCGCCTCGCCGACGGCACCCCGCTCGTCAGCGAGCGCACCTTCCGCCAGATCGTGGCGCCCGTGACGCCGATGCCCGTGGCCCCCCCGCCACCGGAACTGCCGGCGCTGCGTGCGAACTTCCGCAGCTACGCGCTCGGACTCAGCGTCACCGACTTCCGCGGTCGCCGCGTGCTGACCCACACGGGCGGCCTGCCGGGCTACGTGTCGCGCGTCATGCTGGTGCCCGATGCGGGACTGGGCATCGCCGTTCTCACCAACCAGGAGTCGGGGGACGCGTTCAACGCGATCACCAACCACATCGTCGACTACTACCTGGGCCCTGGCGCGACCGACTGGCTCGAAGGCTATCGGTCGTTGCGCAGGCGGCTCGACCGCGAGGAGGCGGAGCGGGCGCAGAAGGTCTCGACCGCACGCAACGCGGCGTCGAAGCCCGCGCTACCGCTCGCCGGCTATGCCGCGACCTACGCCGACGCATGGTACGGCGACATCCTCGTCGCGATGGAGGGCGAACACCTCGTGATGCGGTTCTCGAAGTCGCCCGTGCTGGTCGGGGATCTCGAGCACTGGCAGTACGACACCTTCATCGTGCGATGGCGCGATCGCGAGCTTCGCGCCGATGCGTACGTGACGTTTTCGCTCGATCCCGACGGCAGGGTCGCCGAGGCCAGGATGCGGGCCGTTTCACCGACGACCGACTTCAGTTTCGACTTCCACGATCTGCTGCTGGTGCCTGCGCGGCGGTGAGATAGCACGGCGGAACCCCGCCGGGCTGTGGTCTACTGGAGGGAGAAAAGAGGACTCCCGTGCCCTTCACGTCGCTCAATCTCCATCCCAGCCTGCTCAAAGGTCTCAAGGAACTCGGGTTCACGCGCCCGACGCCCATCCAGGCCGATGCCATTCCCCCGGCCCTCACCGGCCGCGACGTCCTTGCGTGCGCGTCGACGGGGAGCGGCAAGACCGCGGCGTTCCTGCTGCCGATCCTCCATCACCTGATCGAGAAGCCGCGCGGCGTCACGCGTGCGCTCGTCATCACGCCCACGCGCGAACTCGCCGCCCAGATCGTGGCCGATCTCAACGACATCGCGGTCCACACGCCCATCACGGGCGCCGCCGTGTTCGGCGGCGTGGGGATGGGGCCGCAGGAGCACGCGTTCAGGTCGGGCGTCGACGTCATCGTCGCCACGCCAGGGCGCCTGCTCGATCACTTCCGCTCGCGCTACGCGACGCTCGTCGGGGCTCGAGTACCTGGTGCTCGACGAGGCCGACCGGATGCTCGACATGGGCTTCCTGCCCGACATCCGGCGCGTGCTCAAGCACATCCCCGCGAAGCGGCAGACGCTGTTCTTCAGCGCGACGATGCCGCCGCCGATCGCGCTGCTGACACGCGACATCCTGAAGGACCCCGTCACGATCAACCTGCAGCGCAACGCCGCACCCGCGACGGGCATCACGCAGGCCGTCTATCCCGTGCCGCAGGACCTGAAGGCGTCGCTGCTGCTGTCGCTCCTGCGCGAGGGCATCGTGCAGGACGCGCTGGTCTTCACGCGGACGAAGCACCGCGCCGATCGCGTCGCGCGCTACCTCGTGCGGCACGGGCTCAAGGCCGAGCGCATCCACGGCAACCGCTCGCAGCCCCAACGCACGGCGGCCCTCGCAGGGTTCAAGGACGGGACGTTCCGCGTCCTCGTCGCGACCGACATCGCGGCGCGCGGCATCGACGTCGAAGCCCTCGGGCACGTCGTGAACTTCGACGTGCCGATGGTGCCCGAAGACTACATCCACCGGGTGGGCCGCACGGGCCGCGCCGATGCCACCGGTGATGCCTTCACGTTCGTGTCAGACCAGGAGGAAGGCGACCTTCGCAGCATCGAGAAGGCGATTGGCAAGCGACTGCCGCGCGTGACGCTGCCGGCATTCGACTACAAGACGCCGATCGCCGAGCCGCCGGCCCCTCCGGGCGCACCTGCGCCGGTCACCGGGCGCGGCCCCTCGTCCGGGCACGGGCGTCAGGGCCAGGCCCGCCCGCCACAGGGACGTCAGGGACAAGGGCGCCAGGGCCAGGGCCGGCCTGCCCAGGGCCGCCCGACACAGGGCCAGCCGTCCAGGGGGCCGCACGGAGATGGCGGGCAGCGGCGCCGCCCGGCGAGCGGGGCGTCGTCCAACCCGCCTCGTCGCCGCTCCCGCTGATGTCGCGCGTGCCGCCGCCGGAGCGGCTCTTCGAGCTTTTCGGTGGCATCGACATCTACCTGTTCGACCAGGTGCTCCGCGGTCGCATCACCTCGGCCATGCGGGTGCTCGACGCGGGATGCGGGACAGGTCGCAACATGACCTACCTGATCCACGCCGGGGTCGCGGTCAGCGGGATCGACGGCGACGGCAACGCCGTCGAGGCCGCACGCGCCCAGGCCCACGCCCTGGGCCTCGCGTCGGCGGCCGAGCGCATCGTCGAGGGACAGATCGATGCCCTGCCGTGGCCCGACGCCACGTTCGACGTCGTCGTCGCCAGCGCCGTGCTCCACTTCGCACGCGACGACACGCACTTCATCGCGATGGTGCGCGAACTCTGGCGCGTGCTGGCCCCAGGTGGACTCCTGTTCTGCCGGCTCGCCTCGACCGAGGGCATTGCCGACAAGGTGACGCCGCTCGGGAACCGGCGATTTGCGCTGCCAGACGGCTCGTTCCGCTACCTGGTCGACGCGTCGCTGCTGATGGGGTTGACGTCGCGCCTGGGCGGCGAACTCCTCGACCCCATCAAGACCACGCTCGTGCACGAACAGCGGGCCATGACCACCTGGGTCGTCAGGCGTCCCGCCACGCCCGGAGTCGTCGCATAATCAGGGGGAATCTCCGAGTTGTGCCTGCCCGGCCGCTCCGGCGGCCCCTCGTCTATCGGATGGCCGATGAAACGCATCCTGCTTGCCCTCGCGCTCCTCGCCTGCGTCGCGTTCCCCGCGGCCCAGGCGCCACCACGCGTCGTGGTCGTGTCAGACGTGCACGGCGATTTCGCCACGTTCGTCTAGGTGCTCACCCAGGCCGGCGTGATCGATGCGAAGCGCAAGTGGAAGGGCGGGACCACCGTGCTCGTCCAGACCGGCGACGTGCCCGACCGCGGCCCGGAGTCGCGCAAGGATCATGGACCTGCTGATGGACCTCGAGAAGCAGGCCCGCAAGGCCGGCGGACGGGTGCACGCGCTGCTCGGCAATCACGAGGTCATGAACATGCTGGGCGACCTGCGGTACGTGACGCCCGAGGAATACGCGTCGTATCGCTCGCCCGACGCCGTCGGCCTGCGCGAACTCGCGTACCTCAGCCTCTCCGACCCGGCGCGCGGACGATGCAGGCTACAAGCAGGCGTGGATGGACGAGCGGCCGCTCGGGTGGGTCGAACTGCAGCAGGCCTTCGGCGCGAAGGGCAAGTACGGCAAGTGGCTCCGCCAGCACGACACGGTCGCGAAGATCGGCGACACGCTGTTCCTGCACGGCGGCATCAGCCCGAAGTACGCCACCCTGCAGGTGAGCGAGTTCAACACGCGCGTCAAGGACGCGCTGGCGTCACCGACCCCGTTTGCCGATCCCCTGATGACCGATCCCGATGGCCCGCTCTGGTATCGCGGCCTCGCCCTCGCGCCCGAAGCCGAACTGGCGGCACACGTGGACGCGTTGCTCGCCTTCCACGGCGTCTCGCGGATCGTCGTCGGGCACACGATCGCGCCGGGCGTCGTGTTGCCGCGATTCGGCGGAAAGGTGATCCTCAACGACGTCGGACTGTCGTCGTACCTACGGAGGTCCGCCCTCGTCTCTCCAGATCGAGCGTGGCGCCGTGTCGGTGCGGCACCGCGGCACGTTGATTCCGTTGCCCACGTCACGCCGACCTCTCAGCGTACCTCGACGCCGTCCGGGCGCTCGAGCCTCGCCGAGTCCAGGCTGCGGGCCTGGATGGCGCGCGGCGCGGTCTGGCCGCTGCCCGTCGTCGCAGACCAGCAGTAGGGGCGTGCGGTGACGGCTGGCGGTCGTTACGGCCGCTTGAGCTCGTAGAGCGCGTCGGGGCCGAGTTGTTCGATGTGCGCCACGAGCAGGTCGCGGCGCTTCAGGACGGCCGCGAGTCTCGTACTGCGTCAGGTAGTCGTCGAGCTGCGCCTTGAGCGTCGCGGCGTTCAACGTCTTCATCTTCTGCGAGCAGCGACTGCTCGCATCGCCTGACCGACTGGGGATTCCGCAGCGTTTCGGTGGTCCTGAAGGCGCGCGAGTGGTCGATCAGCCAGACCTTCCACTGCTTGTCGATCAGCATGTTGCCCTGGTTGCGATCGATGTTGGCGATGAGTTCGTCGAACACACGGGCGATGTCGTTCTGCGCCAGCCAGTACTGCGAATCCGGGGGCGACGCCTGCTTCTCGACCCGGCCGCGTTCGTCCATCATCGACGTCGTCGATCCACCAGGTGAAGGCCGCCTCCTTCCCACGGAAGCGCCGGAACACCGACGGCGGAATCATGTCGAGCCCGAGCATCACGCCGAGCCGGTACGCCGCCACGTTGTAGCCCCAGTAGTCGCGGAAGTTGAGCTCGGTGCCCCGGGGCGTTTCGAAGCGCGCGACGGTCTGATCGACGTCTGGATGCTGGCGTCGTGGGTCACCCTGCCGTCAGACAGCGTGGCGCGTTGCGTGCCGGTGACGCCCTTCTTGGCGCCCCTGACCGGTCCGACCTTGGCCTTGACGAGGAAGTGCTCCTGTTCGGCCAGGGTCAGGGGGGGGCGGCCGGTTTTGCCGGCAGCGGCATCTGCGCGGCTGGTGCGACCTCCTGGGCGAATGCCGACCCGCTGATGGCGACGACGACGCTGAGTGCAAGAGCGAACTGGCGCATGCGGGACGATCTCCTGATGAGGTGCGGGGTGATGATACTCCGGGGGAGCCACGCCGGAATCGCCGCTTCTCTCGCTGCGGCACCCCGGATAGGATGCCTCCATGCTCATCGCACTCAACAAGACGTGCGGCGTGTTGTGTCAGTTCACTGATACGGCGGGGCGGCCCACGCTGGCCAGCCTGATCGACATCCCCAACGTCTACCCGGCGGGCCGCCTCGACACCGACAGCGAAGGCCTGGTGCTGCTGACCGATGACGGGCGATTGCAGCGGCAGATCACCGATCCGCGTCAGCGGTGGAGCAAGGAGTACTGGGTCCAGGTCGAGCGCGAACCGCGGGAGGCGTCGCTCGACCGGCTCCGCCGCGGCGTCGTGCTCAACGACGGCCTCACGCGACCCGCCGAGGCGACGCGCATCGATCCGCCCGATGTCTGGGACCGTGAACCGCCGATCCGCGTGCGCCATCAACGTGCCGACGGCCTGGATCAGGCTGGTCATCCGCGAGGGCCGCAACCGCCAGGTGCGACGGATGACCGCGGCAGTGGGGCATCCGACGCTCCGCCTGATCCGGGTGGCCATCGGCCCGTATGACATTGCCGGTCTCGCGCCTGGCACCTGGCGCGCGGTGGAGCCTCCATCCTTCGGCAGCTGACCTGCGAGCTGATCGGCGACGAGGCGAGCCCCTCCCGAAGTGACTGCCCGCTGGCGCCTGCGGTCACTTGGCGGTCGTCGCTCCGGGCCGCGCCGGTCGCACGAGGTCGTAGAGGGCTGCCGGCCCGAGGGCCTCGATGTGCGCGACGATCGCGTCGCGGCGCTCCAGCAGCGCGTCCATCTCGTAGCGCGTGAGGTAGTCGTCGAGTTCCGCCTTCAGCGTCGCTGCATCGAGTGCCTTGAGTCTCGCGAACATCGTCCTCTCGCAGCGGCGAATGACGGCCAGGTTCTTGACCTTTTCCGCCAGGCGGAAGGCGCGCGAGTGGTCGATCATCCAGACTTTCCACTGCTTGTCGATGAGCATGTTGCCCTGGTTGCGGTCGACGTTGCCGATCAGCGCGTCGAACACCAGGATGACGGCGTTCTGCGCTCCCCAGTAGATGATGTCGGGGGGCCTGGTCTTGCTCTTCACCCGGCCGAGTTCGTCCATCATCACGTCGTCGACCCACCACGTGAAGGCGGCTGGCTTGTCGCCGTGGCGACGCTCGACAGATGGCGGAATCATGTCGAGGCCGAGCATCACGGCGAGGCGGTACGCGGCGACGTTGTAGCCCCAGTAGTCGCGGAAGTTCAGTTCCACGCCGCGGCTCGACTCGAAGCGCATCATCGACTGGTCGATCGTCTGGATGCTGGCCTGGTGCGTCGTGGTGCCATCCGACAGGGTCGCCATCAGCGTGCCCGTGACGCCCTTCTTGGCCTCCTTCGTCCTGGTCACCTTGGCCGTGCGCAGGAACTCTTCCTGCTGCGCCCGCGTGAGCGCGATCGCCTGGGCAGACCCTCGGGCCGTCGCCACCGCCGGCGAGGGGTTCTGTGACGGCACGGCCTGCTGAGCGGACGACGAGCCGACGCTTGCGAGAGCGATGGTGAGAGCAAGAGCGAACTGGCGCATACGATCAGCCTCCTCGGATGGCAATAGTAGAGGTTTTCGCGCCCTTCCGGATCGTTCTTCTTCGCGCACCAACCGTGCGTCGCGTCGGCAGGAGTCCCGATCGCCGCGACGAGTCGCCGAGGGTCTGTCGGGAGTCTCGCCGGCCACGCACCGGGCGCGTGGCGCGAGGTCGATCAGCGCTGGGCCGGCTCACCGGGCCGGGGTGCCGCAGCCAGCGCCGACGCGGCGAGCACCACGAACGCGATCCACAGGCCGTCGGCCAGCAGCAGGTGCAGCAACTGCATCCACGTGGGCGCCAGCAGCAGCACATTGACGAACCCGGCGATCACCTGGAGCGACGGCGAACCCGAGCACGAGCGTCGCCGCGACCTGCCCGCGGCGGTCGCCGGGGGCCAGGGGAAGCCGGTGCGCACCCATGATCAGGCCGGCAGCGACGGCCAGGGCCAGCACCGGGTGCAGCACCCTGAGACGAATCAGGATGTGCGAGGTCGCCGACAGGTCAGACGCGAGGGCCTCGGCCAGCGACGCCGACGGGAACAGCGTGTCGCCGAGTGCGGCCACGGCGCCACTCGTCCCGACCAACAGGATCCCGATGGCACCAGCGGCCAGGCCACCGACCACGAGCGGAGACTGGCTGGCGGAGATGCGGCGACCGCCGTCGACGTAGTGCGCCGTCAGCGTGAGGGCGGCGACGAGCAGGAACGTGTTGATCAGGTGGACCGCCATGAACAACGCACGCGCCATGCTCGCGTTGTCGGCCACCAGCTGGAACAGCACGAGACCGGCCCCGACCGCGGCTTCGGTCAGCATCAGGACGAGCGACCACGTGGCCGTCCGGCGCGCAGGATCGGGCGCGGCGAGGCGTCGCGTCATCCACCACAGCCACACCACGGCGACCAGTGCCAGCCCGCTCGTGATGCGGTGCGAGAACTCGATCAGCGTGGCGATCGACGGTGACAGGGGGATCACCTGGCCGTTGCACAGCGGCCAGTGACTCCCGCACCCGGCGCCCGAGCCGCTCGCGCGCACGTACGCGCCCCACAGGATGACGAGGATGTTGTAGCCGAGCACTCCCCAGGCAAACCGCGCGAGCCGAGACATGCGTGGATGATATCCCGCCCCGGAGGCTGCCACAGCCGCCCGGCACCCCCGGCGCCCGCCAATCACTCCCGGAGCGATTTGGACCCGCCGTCCGCCCCACAATCACCCCGGGAATGTCTTTCGCCACCTTGCGTGCATCCGTCGACGAGGTGTAGCGTGTCGGCAAATCCGATTGCTCCCCGCCGCATGGCGAAACTCACGTCCCGATCAGGGGTCGCGACCTCGTGCCACGCGCGGGTGTCAGCCGGACGTTCAGCGCGCTCGCATGCGTCCATCGTCTTGTATGTGGCGATCTGTCGTGTCTGCCGTTCCGTTCGCGATGCGTGACCCGTGGTCACGCCTGCAGCCCCCAGCTGCGAGGAGGATCCTCACGTGAAGCTCACATTGTTGTTCCGGGCCCTGGCGCTCGTCGTCGGATTGGGCGCATTGACCGGTGGGGCCGCGCTTGCGCAATCGCAAGCCACCACCGGTGTGATCGAAGGTACGATTGCCGACACGTCGGGTGGACGGTTGCCCGGTGCGACCGTCACGCTGACCAACACCGGCACCAACTTCACGCGCGAGATCACGAGCGATTCGGACGGGCGCTTCCGGGGCCTGCTCCTGCCGCTCGGCACCTACAAGCTGACGGTGGCGCTCGCGGGGTTCGCGACCTACGTGCGAGACGGCATCACGTTGACCGTCGGCCAGACGGCGAACATCCCCGTCACCATGCAACTCTCGACCGTGCAGCAGGAAGTCACCGTGACCGCCGACTCCCCCGTCGTCGAGACGACGCGGTCGGAGCAGACCACGCGCATCAGCGAGCAGGCGGTCGCGGGGTTGCCGAACAACGGCCGGAACTTCCTCTCGTTCATGCAGCTCACGCCGGGCGTGACGATCGTGCAGGGCCCCGATGGCGACATGATCAGCGTCAACGGCCAGAAGGGCATCGCGAACAACGTCTCGGTCGACGGCGCCGACTTCAACAACCCGTTCTTCGGCGAGCAGCGCGGCGGGCAGCGCCCGGCGTTCACCTTCAACCAGGACGCCATCAAGGAAATGGTCGTCGTCTCGGACGGCGCCGCGCCCGAGTTCGGCCGCAGCGGCGGCGCGTTCGTCCAGGTCGTCACCAAGTCGGGCACCAACACCCTGGCCGGATCGGCGAACTTCTTCTTCAAGGCCGACGAATTGTCGACCGAGAACTCCGCAGGGCGACAAGTTCCCCTACGACCAGGAACAGTTCGGCGCCACGCTCGGCGGCCCGCTGCAGCAGGATCGCGTGTTCTTCTTCCTGGCCTACGACCAGCAGCGGTTCCGACCAGACGCAAGCAGCTCGATCCCGCCCGCATCGAGCAGCGCGTGGTCGACCTGTTCGCGGCGCTCGGCAGCCCGGGCGAGAACGGGCCGATCGAGCGGTCGAACGACGCGCGCGTCGTGCTCGGCAAGGTCGACTACCAGGTGAACCACTCGAACCTCTTCACGATCCGCTACAACTACACCTGGAGCGAGCAGCAGAACGGCACGTTCGACGTGAACTCGTGGGGGCGTCAGCGCCAACGGCGTCGAGCGGGGTTCTCGAACGCGGTCTCGGGATCGCTGCAGACGACGCTGACGCCGACACTGCTCAACGAGTTCCGCTTCCAGTTCGCGCGCGAGGATCGCCCGCGGCCCTACGATGGGCCCAACGTCGCCAACCAGAACCGCCCGTTCCCCGACACGGCGTTCGACTTCGGCCGCAGCTACCGGTTCGGCCTGCCGTTCTTCCTGCCGGTCGAGTACAACGACACGCGCGTCCAGTTCGACGAACAACGTGTCGTGGATCAAGGGCCGCCACACGTTCAAGGCCGGCGTCGAGTTCAACCGCGTCAACTCGTCGCAGACGTTCGTCGGCTTCGCCAACGGCCGCTACATCTTCGGCAGCACCGACGGGTTCCTGAACTACGTGAAGTTCGGCCCGAAGTACGTCGAGTGCTCGAACGGTGCCACCAGCACCACGGGCACCTGCCCGGCCGGCGCGTCGGTCACCGGACCGCTGCTGCTGTTCCTGCAGCAGGCGGGCGTCGGCGGGCTGACGGTGGAGGAGGCGGGCACGCAGGACATCCCGCAGGTCGAACCGTCGTTCTTCATCCAGGACAAGTGGCAGCCGACGCCGCACCTGACGGTGCAGTACGGCATCCGCTGGGAGGCGCAGATCCAGCCCGATCCGATCACGCCGCCGAGCGAGGTGTTCTTCTCGAAGTTCATCGGCCGGTCCGATTTCCCGTCTGACGGCACCATCCCCAGCGACATGAAGATGTGGCAGCCGCGGCTCGGCATCTCGTGGGACCCGACGGGGAGCAACAAGCAGGTCATCCGCCTGAACGCCGGGATGTTCTACTCGCGCATCCCCGGCCTGTCGCTCGCCAGCACGCGCTCGACCAACGGCAGCATCGGCCAGAGCCTCTTCCGCGACAGCTTCTTCAACGAGTTCGGCGTGACGCCGCCGACCTGGCCGAACCTGATCCCGCAGTCGCAGATCGCGAATCCCGATCACCCCGACGTGTTCGTGTTCGACGAGGACTTCAAGAACCCGCGCACGACGTCGGTGACGGCGGCGTACGAGCGCCAGCTCGTCGAGAACCTGTCGGCGTCGATCAGCTTCACGCATGCGCGCACCGACCACGTGACCCGCTTCATCAACCGGAACGACCCCGTGTTCGGCTCGCCGTTCAGCACCGGCCTCGGCGCCGACGGAAAGAACGGGATCGGCGTGCTCACGGTGGTCGAGAGTTCGGCCAGGGCGCGCTACAACGGGATGACCCTCAGCATGACGCGCAAGTACTCGAACAACTGGGGCTTCCAGGGGAACTACACGCTCTCGGAAGACAAGTCGGACGACGACAACGAGCGCGACCCGTTCTCGTTCCGGTACGCGCGGGCCGACGCGCTCGACCGCGAGTACAACTACTCGGACCGCGACCAGCGGCACCGGTTCAACGCCTTCCTGCTCACGGGCTACAAGGGCTTCGAGTTCAACACCCGGGTCCAGGCACGCTCGGCGCAGCCGAAGTCGGTGGGCGACGTGCCGGCCGATCGCATCCAGCCCGACGGGTCGATCATCCTGCGCAACACGCTCCGCAAGGACAACGAGTACTTCTCGCTCGACCTGCGCATCTCGAAGGTCTTCAAGCTGGCCGGCGGATCGACGATCGAGGGCATCCTCGACCTCTTCAACCTGACGAATGCGACCAACTTCAAGCGTCCGTCGGTGACCAACCTGGTGTTCAACTTCGACGGCACGGTCCAGGACGGCGTCGGTGACCCTCGCCAGGCGCAACTGGGTGTGCGCGTGCGATTCTGAACCCTGAGCGCGCCTGTGACACCGACCCGGCAGGCCTGCCAGGTTGATTCGCACGTGACGGCGCTCAACACACTGAGTCGAAGGGCAGCGTCGCGACGGGGGGGCCTCCACGGGCCTCCCCGTTCGCATTGATCTCCGCTGGCGCGGGCGAGTACCATCCACGGCATCATGCCGACCGCGACGTCTACCTCTGCCCTCTTCAACAAGCTCCAGATCGCCGACATCAATCCCGGGGCGTGCACGGGCCCCGACGGCTGGATCCTCGAGCCCGACGACACACCACTTCACTCGTACAACCCCACCACGGGCGAGCGCCTGGCGACGGTGAACCACTGCTCGGTGGCGACCTACGATCGTGTCGCCGACGCGGCGACCCAGGCCTTCGCCTCGTGGCGGATGGTCCCGGCCCCGAAGCGCGGCGAGGTGGTGCGCGACCTCGGCAACGCCCTGCGCGAGATGAAGGAGCCGCTCGGCGATCTCGTCGCGCTCGAGATGGGGAAGATCCGGGCCGAGGGTCACGGCGAGGTGCAGGAGATGATCGACATCTGCGACTTCGCGGTCGGTCTCTCGCGGCAGCTGTACGGCCTGACGATGCAGTCGGAGCGCCCGGCGCACCGGATGATGGAGCAGTGGCACCCGCTCGGCCCGGTCGCGATCATCACCGCGTTCAACTTCCCCGTGGCCGTGTGGGCGTGGAACACCGCGCTGGCCGCCGTGTGCGGCGACCCGGTCATCTGGAAGCCGGCCGAGCCGACCCCGCTCTGCTCGATCGCGGTGCAGCACATCGCCAACCGCGTGATGGCCGACCACGGCCTCACGGGCATCTTCACGCTCACGGTCGGGCAGGGCCGGATCGTCGGCGAGAAGATGCTGAACGACCCACGCATCCCGCTCATCTCGTTCACGGGGTCGACGTCGATCGGACGCCGCGTGGCGTCGACGGTGGCGGGGCGCTTCGGCCGCACCATCCTCGAGCTCGGCGGCAACAACGCGATCATCGTGACCGAGGACGCGAACCTCGATCTCGCGGTGCGCGCCATCCTCTTCGGCGCCGCAGGCACGGCCGGCCAGCGCTGCACGTCTACGCGCCGCATCATCGCGCACAAGAGCATCGCCGGCGTCCTCTGCGACCGGCTGGTGCAGGCCTATTCGCACATCCGGATCGGTGACCCGCTCGACCCGCAGACGCTCGTGGGCCCGCTCGTGACGCCGTCGGCGCTCGTCGACATGTTCAAGGCGATCGATCAGGCGGTGGAGCAGGGCGGGACGGTGCTCTGCGGCGGCAAGCGTCGCGGGGACCTCGGCCCGCAGTTCGTCGAGCCGACGATCATCCGCATGCCGTCACAAAGTGCCATCGTGCACGAGGAGACATTCGCGCCGATCCTCTACGTGCTCGAGTACGAGCACTTCGGCGAGGCGCTCGCCCTGCACAACGACGTGCCGCAGGGCCTGTCGAGTGCGATCTTCACCGAGAGCATGCGCAAGGCCGAGGAGTTCCTCTCGGCGCGAGGCTCCGACTGTGGCATCGCGAACGTCAACATCGGGACGTCGGGTGCCGAGATCGGCGGCGCGTTCGGCGGCGAGAAGGAGACGGGCGGCGGCCGCGAGTCGGGCTCGGACGCGTGGAAGATCTACATGCGGCGGCAGACCAACACGGTCAACTGGTCGCTGGATCTTCCGCTGGCACAGGGCATCCACTTCGGCGACTAGTCGCGGCCCGGGCGTCACGCACATGCGCATCGCACTCGTCCAGCAACACGCCACGCCCGACACCGACGCGAACGTGGCGCGCGGGCTCGCGGCCTTCGACGAGGCGGCCCGGAACGGGGCCGACCTCGTCGCCTACGCCGAGCTGGCGTTCGAGTGGTTCCACCCGCAGCGTCCTGCGGCGACCGACGTGCGTGCGCTCGCGCACGACGTCCCGGGGCCCATCGTCGACGCGTTCCAGCAGAAGGCACGGCAGCACGGCATCGTGACGGTGCTGAACCTCTTCGAGCGTGACGGGGAGCGCACCTACGACACGTCTCCCGTGATCGATGCCGACGGCACGCTGCTGGGCCGGACGCGGATGGTGCACATTACCGAGTACCCGTGCTTCCACGAACAGGGGTACTACGCGCCCGGCGACACGGGCGCGCCCGTGTATCACACGCGCGTCGGCGCGATCGGCGTAGCGATCTGCTACGACCGTCACTATCCCGAGTACATGCGCGCGCTCGCCGTGGCCGGCGCCGACCTCGTCGTGATCCCGCAGGCCGGCTCGATCGGCGAGTGGCCCGAGGGACTCTACGAGGCCGAGATGCGCGTGGCGGCGTTCCAGAACGGCTACTTCACCGCGCTCTGCAACCGGGTGGGGAAGGAAGACTGCCTGGAGTTCGCCGGCGAGTCGTTCGTGTGCGATCCCGCCGGCAATGTCGTCGTGCGCGGGCCGCAGGGGCACGACGCGATCGTGTACGCGGACGTGGACCTCTCGCAGACGAAGCAGTCGAACGCGCATCGTCTCTTCCTGCGCGATCGGCGTCCGGAACTCTACGCAGGCTGGATTGCGCCCCGCTGAGGACGCGCGACGTGCCCGGGGCGTGCAGGGCGGCGACCCCTGCGCCTTGCCCCCGAGGGTGCATGTCGCTGCCTGGGGGAAGCCGGGAGGAATCGATGACCGCTCGACGTGTGTTTCGCATCGTCCTCGTCCTTGTCGCGTTGGGGCTGGCGGCCTACAAGGCCGGTCTCTTCACGCCGGCCGTTCGCACGGTGCCTACAGATGCCGCCCGCGGCCCCGTCGTCGTCCAGGTGCCGCCTGGGGCGGAGACGTCGATTCCGGAGCCGGCCGCACCTGCAGCGACTGTTACACCGGTTGCGGCCGAACGGGATCTCTCGCGCGACGAAGCACGGGGAGGGCACACGCTCGCTCGTCACGTCGCGAAGACGGACGCTGACCTGCGCGCGCGCCTGGCGCGCGAACGGCGCATTCCGGCCGCGTCGACCTACACCGACCGCGCCGCCGCCCAGCAGACCGTGGCCGCCGCCCTCGCGCAGCAGGCCGTGCGCGTCTCGCGCTGGGCCGCGCGCGACGGCGGACGGCCGAACCTCGCGCTCGACTATGCCGGCGATCCCGGCCGGGTGATCGGCCGATCCCTTGCGCGCGGCGACGCGGCGACGATTCCCTGCCACGACGCGGTCGTGGTCCTGCGGTGGGATGCATCGGCGAACGACTGGTACGTGCTGACGTCGTACCCGGAGGTCCGTCGTGACGCACGCTGACGATCGGCACCGCCTCGTGCCCGAGGTGACCCGCGGCGCGTTCCCGATGGTCGCGACCTTCCTCCGCGGCTACATGCACCAGGACTGGGTGATTGACTACGAGTCGCCGCAGCAGGCGCGCGACGTGTTCCTCGCAGACGCGTCGCCCGACGAGCGCGTCGAGTACGCCCGCGAGGCGGCCCGGCTCGCGCACCTCGTGTCGGCGATGCCGTTGCGCGACGTGACCCTGCTGCTGACCGACCGGCTCGGCGGGCAGTGGCTACCTGACAGTGTGGACGAAGTGCTGAGCGTCCTGGCGACCAAGGCCCGCGACGAGGAGGTGGACCTGTGACGAAGGATTTCATCTGCGACGGACGCCGGATTTCGTACGCCGACGGCGGCAGCGGCGTGCCCGTGGTGATGCTGCACGCCTTTCCGCTCAACAACGGCCTGTTTCGCGCCCAGTTCGACGCGCTGCCGCGCGGCGTGCGGTTGATCGCACCCGACCTCCGGGGCTTCGGCCTGTCGGATCGCGTGTCTGCAGGCTCGCCCCACGGCCCCGGAGCCCAGTCGATCGACGAGCACGCCGCCGACGTCATCGCACTGTTCGATGAACTCGGACTCGAGACGGCCGTGCTCGGCGGCGTGTCGATGGGTGGGTATGTCACCTTCGCCGTGCTGCGGCAGATCGCATCGCGGGTGCGCGGCGTGGTGCTGTGCGATACCCGCGCCGAGGCCGACACAGACGAGGCACGGGCCAACCGCCGCCAGATGCAGGCAAAGCTCGCGGAGCAGGGCGCGCCGGCCATTGCCCAGGACATGGTTCCCAAGCTGCTCGGCCAGACGAGCCTGCGCGAGCAGCCGTCGCTGGCCGACGACGTGCGCGGGATGATCGAGGCGACGTCACGCGAGGCCATCCACGACGCCATCGAGTGCCTCATGTGGCGTGCCGATGCCACGCGCCTGCTGCCAGACATCGACGTGCCCACGCTGATCCTCGTCGGACGCGAGGACGTGCTGACGCCCGTGGCATTGCATGAGAAGATGCACGCGGCCATTCCACAATCGACGCTCGAGATCATCGAGGGTGCCGGACACCTCGCGATGCTCGAACGTCCCGACGTGGTGCGACCGCTCCTCGAGCGGTTCGTCGCGTCGCTCTGACGGGGGCAGGCACGTCACCGCATGGATCTCGAACTCGCAGGCAAGGTCGCCATCATCACCGGATCGAGCAAGGGCCTCGGGCGCGCCTCGGCGCTGGCGCTGGCGCACGAAGGGTGCGCGGTCGTCATCTGCGCACGTGGGAACGACGGGGTGCAGCAGGCGGCGCGCGACCTCGCTGATGCCACCGGGCAACCCGGGCGCGTCGCGGCCGTGGCGGCGGATCTCTCCACCGCGGCGGGCGTCGACGAGGTCGTGGACGCCGCGGTCGAGCGGTTCGGCGGCGTCGACATCCTCGTCAACAACCTCGGTCTCGGCCGAGGGGCGGGGCTGCTCGACACGCCGGACGAGACCTGGCAGGAAGCGATCGACGTCACGCTGTATCCCGCCATCCGGATGTCGAAGCGGTGCGTGCCGCTGATGCGCGCGCGGGGCGGCGGCGCCATCGTGCTCGTCACCTCGATCTGGGGACGCGAGTCGGGCGGCCGCATGGTCTACAACGCCGTGAAGGCCGCGGAGAACTCGCTTGCCAAGTCGATGGCGCAGCAGTTCGCGCGCGACAACATCCGCGTCAACGCGGTCGCGCCGGGTTCGATCCTGTTCGAAGGCGGATCGTGGTGGAAGCGGCAGCAGGACGATCCCGCAGGGGATCGCGGAGTTCATCGCGCGCGAGCTGCCCTTCGGCCGCTTCGGTGCCGCGCGAGGAAGTCGGCGAGGTGGTCGCGTTCCTCTGCTCGCCGCGCGCGAGTTGGGTCAGCGGCGCGTGCCTTCCCGTCGACGGCTGCCAGTCGCGCAGCAACCTCTGAATACCGGCGCTCGATGGCCCTGCTCACCGCGTCGAACGCAGGGGCCGCACCCCTGTGCGGCCCGTGTAAGAGTGCGAACGGATGTTTGTGCAGGTGCAGGGGCCGCACCCCTGCCTGCCCTGAGCCCTGTCGAAGGGTGCGGCCCGGAGGATACGAATGTCCGATGTGATCCAGTCGGCCGCCGACGCCCTGTTCATGCCGTGGACGGTCATCATCCTGCTCGGCACGGGGCTCTACCTGTCGATCCGCATCGGCTTCATCCAGGTGACGCGCTTTCCCGAAGCCGCGCGGACGATGGTCGTGACGCGGGGCAAGGGCGGCGGGGCGCTGACGCCGTTCCAGGCGTTCATGACCGCGCTGGCCGCCTCGATCGGCACCGGCAACATCGTCGGCGTGGCGACGGCGATCATCTCGGGCGGACCGGGCGCGCTGTTCTGGATCTGGATCTACGGGTTCGTCGCGACGGCGATGAAGTTCTGCGAGGCCGTGCTCGGCGTGAGATTCCGCGTGGTCAACGGCGACCAGGTGTCGTCGGGGCCCGATGTACTACCTGCGCGACGGCCTGAAGTCGCCGTGGCTCGCTGCGACGTACGCGCTCGTCGCCGGCCATCGCCGCGCTGACGACGACGCCGTTCACGCAGCCGAACTCGATTGCGACGCGTGGCGACACGGTGCTCGGCGTGCCGACGTGGGTCACGGGCATTGCGATCGCCGTGCTGACGTGGCTGGTGATCATCGGCGGCGTCAAGTCGATCGGCAGGGCGGCTGAGAAGCTCGCCCCGCTCAAGGTCGCGCTCTATCTCATCGGCGGCCTGGTCGTCATCTGTCACGCACATCGCGTTGCTGCCCGAGATCCTGGCGCTGGTCGTGCGCGAGGCCTTCTCGACCGACGCCGCTCGGGGCACGGTTGCAGGCGGCGCGATGATGCTGTCGATGCGCTACGGGATCGCGCGCGGCATCTACGCGAACGAGGCCGGCTACGGCACGGCGGCCGTTGCCTACGGCACCGCGCAGAGCGATCGCCCCGTGCAGCAGGGCCTGAACGCGGTGATGGAGGTGTTCATCGTCTCGTTCGTCACCTCGACGATCAGCGCGCTGACGATCCTCGTGAGCGGCGCGTGGAAGTCGGGCCTGCCAGGGCGCGGCGGCCGTGGCCGCGGCCTTCGACAGCGCCATTCCCGTCGTGGGCGGCGGCGTGGTGGCGTTCTGCACTTCCTGTTCGGCTACACGACGCTCATCGGCTGGGCCTACTACGGCGAGCAGTTCCTCGAATACCTGACCGGCCGCAAGGTGACGACCGCGTATCGCTGGATCTACTGCCTGCTCATTCCGTTCGGTGCGATGGCGCACGTGGACGTCGTCTGGGCGTGGGGCGACCTGATGAACGCGCTGCAGATCTTCCCGAACGTGATCGGCCTGATCGGCCTGAGCGGGTGTCGCCGCGAGCGATCGCGCGCAGACGACGCGACACGGCACCTGACGTCGCCGCACGCTGCGACACCATGCGTCTCGGGCCTCGACTCGCTCGCTCTTTCGCCTCTTGATCGCTCCTCGCGCACGCTGCTAGCATCGCTGCACGTGAATCGCCCAAGCCTGCCGGTCGTCAGCGGCGACAAGGATCGCGCGCTGGAGGCAGCGCTGATGCAACTCGTGCCGCGCGGCGCTGGCCGAACGTGCCGGGGTCAGCGCGCTGCTGCCGCCCGTCAACGACACCGTCGCGCCGGACGTGCACGTCACCGCGGTGCGCCGGCTGCCCGCGGAGGCCGCCCAGTACGTCGCCTTGCCAGACGCGGTGCATCCCGCAGGTCGTAGCCGCGCTGGCGCGGCGCGGCATCGAGCAGCTCTACACGCACCAGGCCGAGGCGATCGCGCACGCCCTCGGCGGGCAGCACGTCGTCATCGTCACGCCGACGGCGTCGGGCAAGACGCTCTGCTACAACGCGCCGGTCCTCACCGCCATCCTCAGCGACCCGTCGTCGCGCGCGCTGTACCTGTTTCCGACGAAGGCGCTCGCGCAGGATCAGCTCGCCGAGCTGCACGGCCTGTCGGAGTCGATTGCGGGCGAGACCGGCGACGACGATCGGCGTCTTCACCTACGACGGCGACACGCCGCAGGACGCACGCCGCGCGATTCGCGGCAGGCGCACGTGGTGCTGTCGCAACCCCGACATGCTGCACTCTGGCATCCTGCCGCACCATCCGCGATGGGCGAAGCTCTTCGAGAACCTGCGCTACGTCGTCATCGACGAACTGCACGCCTATCGCGGCGTGTTCGGCAGCCACCTGGCGAACATCCTGCGACGCCTGCAGCGCATCTGCCGACACTACGGGTCGGATCCGATGTTCATCTGCTCGCTCGGCGACGATTGCGAACCCGCGCGAGCTGGCCGAGGCGCTCGACGGAGCGGCCGTTCGCGCTCGTCGAGCAGGAACGGCGCGCCACGGGGCGAGAAGTTCTTCCTGTTCGTGAACCCGCCGGTCGTCAACGCGGCAGCTCGGCATCCGCCGGTCGTACCTCGCCGAAACGCGTCGCGTCGCGCTCGAGTTCCTGAAGCGCTCGCTCCAGATCATCGTCTTCGCGCAGAGCCGGCTCTCGACCGAGATCCTGACGACCTACCTGAAGGATGCGTTCGAAGGCCCGCCCGGGCACCGAGGACGTGATCCGCGGGTATCGCGGCGGCTACCTGCCGCTGCGGCGGCGCGAGATCGAGCGCGGGCTGCGCGAGGGCAACGTGCGCGCCGTCGTGTCGACCAATGCGCTCGAGCTCGGCATCGACATCGGCGCGCTCGACGTGGCGGTGATGGCGGGCTACCCGGGGACGATCGCCGGCACCTGGCAGCGTGCGGGCCGCGCGGGACGCCGTTCGACCCGATCGGCGGCGGTGCTGGTCGCCTCGAGCGCGCCGCTCGACCAGTTCATCGTCCGGCATCCGTCGTATTTCTTCGACGCGTCGCCCGAGCACGCGCTGATCAATCCCGACAACCTCCACATCCTGCTCGACCACGTGAAGTGCGCGGCGTTCGAGTTGCCGTTCAGGGCGACGAGCGGTACGGCGCGACAGGACGTGCAGGAGATCCTGCAGCTGCTCAGCGACGAGCGCTTCGTCCACTTCGCGGACGGGCAGTGGCACTGGACGCACGAGTCGTATCCGGCCGACGCGATCAGCCTGCGGTCGATCTCGTCAGACAACTTCGTCATCGTCGACGAGACGCGGGCGCCGCGCGTCATCGGCGAGACCGACTACAACAGCGCGTTCAACATGCTGCACGAGAAGGCGATCTACATCCTCGAAGGGCAGCTCTACCAGGTCGAGCGGCTCGACGTCGAGAACCGCAAGGCGTTCGTCCGCGAAGTCGAGTGCGACTACTACACCGACGCGATCACCTACACGAAGGTCACCATCCTCGATGAGTTCGCGCGCGGCGCGGGGGTGGACGCCTCGCGCCCGCAGGACGCCCTCGAGGGGCTGCCCGAGGATGGTGCCCTGCCACGACACGCGAACGCCGCGATCGATGTCGTGCAGGTGCTCGACGCGGGCGAGGCCGCCCTCGAACCGCCCTCTGCCGGGGGGCTGACGGCGACGCGGTCGCACGGCGAGGTGCACGTCGTGTCGCGCGTGATCGGGTTCAAGAAGATCAAGTTCTACACGAACGAGAACGTCGGGGCGGGCGACCTCGACCTGCCCGAGCACCAGATGCACACCACGTCGTACTGGCTCACGTTGCCGCACGACCTGCTGCAGCAGCTCCCGTTCAGCAACGACGACCGGCGCGACGGGGTCAGCGGCCTCGCGAACGCGATGCGCTCGATCGCGCAGCTGCTGCTGATGTGCGACCGGAACGACCTTGGCGTGTCGGTCGAGACGGGACTCCTCGAGCCGTCAGCTGACGCGGCGCCGGCGGGTCGTGAGCAGGAACCACGGATCTTCATCTACGACAACTATCCGGGCGGCATCGGCTTCAGCGCGCCGCTGTTCGACATGCACGACGAGCTCGTGCGCGGTACGCGCGCACCTGGTCGGCAGCTGCGCCTGCGATCACGGGTGCCCCTCGTGCGTCGGTCCGCTCGGCGAGGTCGGCCCGCAGACGAAGATCGTCGCGCTCGCGTTGCTCGATCACCTGCTCGGTGTGCCCGCGCCGTCTGTCAGCGCCGACGATGTGCCATTCTGATCGCCTGGAGTGATGAGCACCTGTCATGCTGCCACCGGGCGACGGTCTGCTGGAGGGACGCGTCATGATGCGTCCTGAATCCAGGGTCGCCCCTCGCACGCTCGAGCGGCTGCGCCAGATTGTCAAGGCGCAGGCGGCTCGTGATCCCGGCGTGCGCGAACTCACGTACGAGCCCGTGGGCGATGACGGTCTGCCCATCGAGTCGAGACCGATCGAGGCGCCGGGCTTCCCGGGAGCGGTCGACATCGAGACCCCCTTCGGCGTCGCGTCGCTCGTCGAACGGACCTACGCCCCCTCGTCGTATCACGGCGGCGTCAGGATCGGTGCGGCGGCGTTCTTCGCGCCCGACACGCTGCCGACGTTGCTCGGGCGTCCCCTCGCCGTGCCGGGCGGCGCGACACGCTCGCCGCTCTTCTTCGACCTCGAGACCACCGGCCTGCACGGAGGGGCGGGGACGATTGCGTTCCTCGTCGGCATGGGATTCTTCGACGAGGACGGCGCGTTCCAGACGCGGCAGTTCTTCCTGCGGGGCTTCGGCAACGAGCGGGCGATGCTGCACGCCGTGGCGGCGCACATCGAGGGCATCCCGCTCGTCGTGACGTACAACGGCGGATCGTTCGACCTGCCGTTGATGGAAACGCGGTGGCTGTTCCACCGGATGCGGCCGGCGTTCGAGGGACGTCCGCACTTCGACATGCTCGTGACGGCACGGCGCCTGTGGAAAGCGGCGCACGACGTGGACGCGCGCAGTTGCCGACTCGTCGCCCTCGAAGATGCGCTGATTGGCCACCGGCGCATCGACGACGTCCCGGGGTTCGAGATTCCGCAGCGGTACTTCGACTTCGTGCGGTCGGGGAATCCCGAGCCGCTCGAAGGCGTGCTCGAGCACAATCGTCTCGACCTGCTGTCGACCGCCGTCCTGTTCGCCAGGGCGCAGCAGCTCGTGTGCGAGGGCGCGGCCGCGGCCCACGATGCCCACGAGTGCGTGGCGCTGGCGCGCCTTCACGAACGATGCGGCGCCGTCAGCCTGGCCGAGCAGGCGTTCCGCGCGGCGATCACGCACCCCATGGCCGACCGGGCGAGTTGCGAACGTGCCTGGCACGGCCTTGCGGTGCTGATGCGGCGTGCCCGTCGCTTCGAGGACGCGGCCGCGGCCTGGCGCGAGTTGCTCCTCCTCGTCGATCGTCGCAGCCGCATCTCGTCGGAAGCCGTCGAGGCGCTGGCGATTCACCACGAGCATCGCGCCAGGAACCTGCGCACCGCCCGCGCCCTCGCGCAGAAGGCGCTGGTCCACGAGCGCGACCCGCTGAAGCGCGCCTCGCTCACACACCGCCTCGAACGCCTCGACCGCAAGCTCGCGCAGTCCCGTGAGGACCAGGCCCTCGCCGGCACCGCCGCGACCCCGTTGCCCTGGGACGTGTAGTCGCCGAGGATTCCACCCGGGTCTCACCACGAATGGTGTAGGGGCCGCACCCCAGTGCGGCCCGTCTCCCTGCACGCACACGGCCAGCCGCCCGGCCACCGCAGATTCACCTTCCCCTCGCGGATGCCGATCTACCCGGCGTGCCAGCCGCCTCGGCCTTCGAGACGGTCCTCGATCAGAAACTCGACGACGTCGCCACCTGGGTGGGCCTCCGCCCTCGGCCGGGGTCGGCTGGCGCAATGCTCTCAGACCCCGCGCTGCGCGCGGCGCTGTGGAGCGGGGTGATGCCGAATCCGTCGGGCGTTCATGCGTTCGCCGCGTACGCGTCCGATGCGCCGTCCCGAGCGGTGCAGCCCTCAGCCCAGGTCGGCTCAGGTGCTCCACTCCAGACGCCGGACGTTCCGCTCGTCGACCGCGTGCGGACGCAACCAGCGGTGTCGCGAGAGGTCCGCCGGGCCGCCCCGTCGGCCGTGATTCGCATCGAAAACATGCAGCAGCGGCTGGCCCTGGCCGAGTTCGCGGAAGCGGGTCTCCCGCGTGATGCCCGTGACGTGCCCCTCGATGTCCTGAGAGACGCCTACCGCCTCCTGGCGCGCGCCTACCATCCCGACCGGCACCCGCAGGCACCGAGCGCGTGCGTGCAGCGCACGCCGCCCGGTTCGGCCGCATCGCCGTCGCCTACCGCGTCCTCACAGCCAGCTGACGGCGCTGCTGACGGCCCCCCGGGAGACGTCTCCCGCCACGGTTCGATCGCGGTGCGCCACGGGACTGCTACCATGCGCGGCGATGCTTCACCTTCCCGCGCTCGGCTCCTTCGACGACACCTGCGGTTTCATCCCGCGTCGCGGCGACGAGTGACGGTCGCTTCAGCGTCGGCCGCCACGGCGTGACGGCCATTGCGGCGACGGGCGACCGCAAGGTCGAGTTCGTGGCCACGGCGACCACACGCTGGCGCACGTCAGGTCTGGGACTCGGGTATCCCGCCTACTATCCCGTCGAGCCGGTCTGGCTCGACCGTCCCGTCCGGGCGATCCTGATGGACCTCGATGGCACCAGCGTGCGGAGCGAGCGATTCTGGATCTGGATGATCGAGCAGACGACGGCCACGCTGCTGGGCGATCCCCAGTTCCAGCTCGATTCCGATGACCTGCCGCACGTCTCGGGGCACAGCGTGTCGGAGCATCTCGAGCACTGCGTGCGCAAGTACGTGCCAGGAGCCACCGTCGAGCAGGCCCGCGCGGTCTACTTCGACCACGTACACCGTGAGATGCGCGCGATCGTCGAGGGGCACGGCCGGGTCGGATGCGTTCGAGCCGGTCGAGGGCCTCAGGGACGTTCCTGCTGGCGTTGAAGTCGCGCGACATCCGGATCGCGCTGGTGACCTCGGGGCTGCACGAGAAGGCGTGGCCGGAGATCGTGGCGGCCTTCCGGGCCATGGATCTGGGAGATCCTTCGGCCCGTTCTACGACGCGATCATCACCGCGGGGTTCGCCATGCGGCGCGGGTCAGCCCGGCACGCTCGGGGAACTCGCGCCCAAGCCGCACCCCTGGCTCTATGCCGAGGCGATGCGCGTGGGGCTGGGGATTCCGTTCAGCGACCGCAGCCGCGTGGTCGGCCTCGAAGACAGTGGTGCCGGCGTGTGCGCCTTGCGCCTGGCCGGTGTGACGACGGTCGGGATGCCGGGGGGAAACATCGTCCAAAGCGGCACACGTCCGCTGTGCGCACAGCTGTGCGAGTCGTTCGATGAGGTGTTGGCGCTGATCGATGGGTGAAGCGGGCGCCTCGCCAGCGGCGAAGCGTCCCGCGCAACCACGAGTCGAGGCGACTCGACGTTACTTGGCGGCGGCGTCGGCGGCCGGCTTCTTGCCAGCGGCCTTGCGCGCGGCCACCGAAATCGTGCCGAATTTCTTGGTGAAACGGTCGACGCGACCCTCGGTGTCGATCAGTTTCTGCCGGCCCGTGAAGAACGGATGGCAGGCGGCACAGATCTCGAGGTGCAGTTCGTTCTTGGTCGAATGCGTCTTGAACGTGTTGCCGCACGCGCAACGCGCTTCGACTTCGTGGTACTTCGGGTGAATTCCAGCCTTCACAACCGGCTCCTTCCAGCCAAACGCAAACAGGGATTGTAACACGGCCGCCTTCGCCCCTTCGGGGCTACGGCGAGCTACGGCGAGTTACGGCGAGCGGGACGGCGATCACGGGCGTTGACGACGACGTGCGAGGGACGGAGGGCGAACTGGTCGCTTTGGGGCTACGATGCTGGCGAGGAGCGTGCTCATGGCGAGCCCTCGCAGCGGCCGGGCCATCGGCCTGGCCATCATGGTGGTGTTGCAGGCGACCGTCGGGGCGTTGCTCTGGCTGACGCGCCTGCCGTCACCGGCGCCGCCCATGCCAGCCCAGCGTCAGGCGGCCGCAGGTGTCGCCCGTTTCGACGTTCCGCAGGCCGCTGAACTCTACTACGAGGCGAAGCGGCGTGACCCCACGGGCCGGGCCGATCCGGTCGAACGCTACGGGACGGCGCGCACGCGCATGGCGATGCTCGACCGCTTCTCGTCGCGTGCCGGCCGGCGTCTTGACCCGGCAGACACCGTCGGCCGTCTCTGGTCAACCGCCTCTGCTGGGCAGCGTGCCGCTGACCTGGCCACCGTCGGGGCATGGACGCCGCTCGGTCCCGGCAACATCGGCGGACGAACGCGCGTGCTGGCCATCCATCCGGCCCGCCCGGAGGTCGTCTTTGCGGGCGGAGTCTCGGGCGGGTTGTGGCGCAGCGACGATGCGGGGGAGCATTGGCGGCCGGTGGGCGACACGATGGCCAACATCGCGGTCAATGCCCTGGCGCTTGCGCCCTCGGCGCCAGACGTCATGTACCTTGGCACCGGCGAAGGGTACTTTCGTGAAGAGGTGAGGGGCACCGGCCTGCCGCTGCGCGGCGCGGGGATCTACGCCTCGTCTGATGGCGGCGCAACCTGGGCGCTCCTCCCGGCGACCGCATCGAACGACTTCCACTGGGTCAACGACCTCATTGTCAGCCACGGCGACCGCGGGCGTCTCTACGCCGCGACGCGCTCTGGACTCTGGCGTTCGCTCGACGCCGGCGCGACCTGGACACGTCTGATCGATCCGGCCGTTCGCGGCGGCTGCCTCGACCTCGAGATCCGCCGCGATCGCACCGACGACGTGCTGTACGTGTCGTGCGGAACGTTCGAGCAGGCGACGGTCTACCGGCTGACCGACGCGGGCCGCACGCCACGCGTCGAGGCGGTGCTTCGTGAACCGGGGATGGGTCGGACGTCGCTGGCGATCGCCCCCTCGCGTCCCGACGTGATCTATGCGCTGGCCGCCAGCAACGAGCGCGGACCCTATGGCACGGGCGAGCAGGGCCTGCACGCGCTCTATCGGTCGGATCGCGCCGGCGAGGCGGGCAGTTGGACGACGCAGGTGTCGCAGGCGGATCCGCTGAAGCTGCATCGACTGCTGCTGACCAACCCCGTGTCGGCGATGCTCGTCGAGTGCCGGATGGGCGCGAACAACGCCTTCAGCAACATGGGCTGGTACGTGAACATCGTCGCGGTCGATCCGCGCGATGCCGACATCGTCTGGGTCGCGGGCGTCGACTGGTTCAGGTCGAGCGACGCCGGGCGGACGTGGGGGCTGGTCTCGCACTGGTGGGCCGACGAGGCGGTGCCGTCGTTCGCGCACGCCGACCAGCACGCGATCGCGTTCCATCCCGCGGTACGACGGGAGCGACAACCAGGTCGTGTACATCGCGGGCGACGGCGGGGTGTTCCGCAGCGACAACGCCAGGGCCGCGGCCACCGTCGGTGGCCTCGGGGTGTGCAACCCCGGCGGGTCGTCGGTGGCGTGGCGCTCGCTCAATCGCGGCTATGGCGTGACGCAGTTCTACCACGGCCTGCCGTACCCGGACGGGCGTCGCGTGCTGGGAGGGACGCAGGACAACGGCACGATCACCGGCGACGAGGGCGACGGCTTCGATGGCTGGCGGCGCGTGTTCGGGGGCGATGGCGGCTACGTCGCGATCGATCCCGACGCCCCCGACATCATCTACGTCGAGACGCAGTGGGCCGCCGTGCGCAAGTCGATCGACGGTGGATCGACGTTCACGTCGGCGACGCGCGGCCTGGCGCCGGTGGTGGCCGATGGTCTCAGCGCGAGCGGCAACTACCTGTTCATCACACCGTTCGTCATGGATCCGGCCGACAGCCGTCGTCTCTGGCTCGGGGGCGAGACGATGTTCGTGACCACCGACGGTGCAGCGAGCTGGCGGCAGGCGAGCACGCCGTTTGCCGACGCGGGCAAGGCCAGCGCGATTGCCGTGTCGCCAGGCGACAGCGCGCACGTCGCTGTCGGCACCAACAACGGGTGGGTGTACCACCACGCGAGCGCGTCGGAGACGTCGGCAGCATCGGTGTGGCCAGGCACGAAACCGCGCGACGGATGGGTTACCTCGGTGGCGTTCGAGCCCGGTAACGCCGACGTGCTCTACGCGACCTACGGATCGTTTGGCGGCGCGCACGTCTATCGCAGCGACGATGCGGGCCAGACGTGGCGTCCGCTCGACGGCGTGAGTGACAGCGCGCTCCCCGACATCCCGGTGCATGCCATTGCGATTGACCCCGACGATCCCCGGCGCCTCTACCTCGGGACCGATCTCGGCGTCTTCGTGTCGACGACAGGCGGCGAACGCTGGATGGTCGAAGCTACGGGTTTCGCCCCGGTGGTGACCGAGTCGTTGACCATCGCGGAGGTCGACGGCCGGCGCGTGCTGTTCGCGTTCACGCACGGACGCGGCGCGTGGAAGGTCGAGTTGAAGTAGGAGTTTCGAAGGTAGAATGGCTGTGCTCGGGCATCGCGCCCCGCCCGGGTTGCCCTCGGCGACGTTCCCCGGCTCCCGTCCCCCGCGCGACCCGCCCGGCCCTTCCGGGCAATCGCCTCGAGCCCGCGAACGTCGCGAAGACTTCAGGAGGTTCCATGGACATCGGAGTTCCGCGCGAGCGGCGAACCGACGAGCACCGCGTCGGACTGACACCTGCGGCCGCCGGGCGGCTGACTGCTGCCGGCCACATGTGCTCGGTCGAGAAGAACGCCGGACTGGGGGCGGGCTACCCCGACCTCGAGTACGAGCGGGCTGGCGCTCGCATCGTGTACTCGGCCGAAGAGGCGTACGGCAGAGCCGATCTCGTGCTCAAGGTCGCGAAGCCGACCAAGGACGAGGTGCAGTGGCTGCGCGACGGCTCGATGCTGATGGGGTTCCTGCACCTGGCCGTGGGTCACCGCGATCGCATCGAGGCGCTCCTCGCCAGGAACGTGACGGCCATCGCCTACGAGACGGTCCAGGCCGACGACGGGTCGTTGCCGGTCCTGGCCGCGCTCAGTCGCCTGGCCGGCATGATGATGCCGCAGGTGGCCGGCACGCTGCTCCAGAACGATCGTGGCGGCAAGGGGATGCTGCTCTCCGGGTTGCCGGGACTGGCGCCGGCCGAAGTCGCCATCCTCGGCGCGGGCACGTTTGGCAGGGCCGCCGCACGCGCGTTCCTGGGGCTTGGGTCGAATGTCACGGTGCTCGACCATGACCTCGGGCGACTGCAGTCGCTCGAAGACCACCTGGGATCCGGCGTGCACCCGGTCCTGATGGTGGCGTACGAATCGAACATCCGGAAGGTGATGGGGTACGCCGACGTCCTGGTGGGCGCCATCCACATCCCCGGCTCCAAGAGCCCGGTGGTGGTCACGCGCGACATGATGCGGACGATGAAGCCTCGCTCAGTTGCCCTGGACATCGCGATCGATCAGGGCGGCTGCTTCGAGACGAGCCGGCCGACGACGCACCGTGATCCCACGTTCGTGGCCGAGAACGTCATTCACTACTGCGTGCCGAACATGACGTCGGTCGTCGCGCGGTCGGCGTCGCAGATGCTGAACAACGCGGCCTGGCCGTTCGTGTCGGCCGTGGCGGATCACGGCCTCGAGAGCGCGCTGGCATCGCATCCGGCGCTCAGGCGCGGCGTGGCGACCCACCAGGGGCACGTAATCAACTCGATGCTGGCGGCCCACCTGGGCGTGCCGGAGGTGACGCTGTGAGCTGGATGGACGTATACCGCCAGCGGGTGACGACGGCCGAGGAGGCCGTCAGCCACATCGCATCGGGGCAGCGGGTGTTCCTGACGGGGAACTGCTCGGTGCCTCAGACCGTTGTTGGCGCGCTCGTGAACCACGCGATGAGCCTGCACGACGTCGAACTGTGCCAGGTGCTGACGTTCGGCAAGGCCGAGTACACGAAACCCGAACTGGTCGGCCACCTGCGCATCAACACGCTGTTCATCAGCGACACCCAGCGTGCGGCGGTGCACGAGGGGCGTGGCGACTTCACCCCGTGCTTCCTGTCAGAGGTGCCGCTGCTCTTCAAGAACGGCCACCTGCCGCTCGACGTGGCGCTCGTCCACGTCAGCCCGCCAGACGAGCACGGCTTCTGCTCGTTCGGCGCCGAGGTCGGCGTGACGAAGACGGCCGCGCAGTCGGCGCGGCTGGTCATCGCGGAAGTCAATCCGAAGATGCCGCGGACGCTCGGCGACGCCTTCATCCATGTCTCGAAAATCCATCACATCGTCGAGGTCGATTACCTGCTGCCGTCGGTGAACATGGCGGGCACGTCGCCGCTGGCCCAGCAGATCGCGACGCACGTCGCGGCGCTGATTCCCGACGGGGCCACGCTGCAGACCGGCATCGGGGCGATCCCCGACTCGGTGATCCGTCTGCTGACCGACCGGAAGCACCTCGGCGTGCACACCGAGCTGTTCTCGGACGGCGTCATCGACCTCGTCGAGCGGGGCGTGATCGACGGCGAGATGAAGACGCTGCACCCCGGGAAGATCATCGCGGGGTTCATGGTCGGCACGCAGCGGCTGTACGACTTCGTGCACGACAACCCGATCATCGAGATGCACCCGACCGAGTACGTCAACGATCCCTTCATCGTTGCGCAGAACGACCGGATGGTGGCGATCAACTCGGCCATCGAGGTGGATCTGACCGGACAGGTGTGCGCCGACAGCATCGGCCCCCGCATCTACAGCGGGGTGGGCGGACAGGTCGACATGATCTACGGCGCGTCGCGGAGCAAGGGGGGGCTGCCCATCATCGCCCTGCCGTCGACGGCGGTGGTGAAGGGCGAGAACATCAGCAAGATCGTCGCGATGCTCAAGCAGGGGGCGGGCGTGGTCACCACCCGGAACCACGTCCACTACGTGGTGACGGAGTACGGCGTGGCCTACCTCTACGCCAAGACGCTGCGCCAGCGGGCGCGCGCGCTGATCGACATCGCGGCGCCGGAGTTCCGCGCAGAACTCGAGCAGAAGGCGATCGAGCTGCGGTACCTCTGAGTTCCAGACGCGGCGTCCGCGTTGGGCGGCACGTGGATGCTGCCGCCTCTACGGAATGCTGTCAGTGCGGTCCCAGCGGTGCCCGCGGAGCGTGTCGATCAACTCCGGGGGGAGGCGACGGCCGTCGCCCGCGGCGACGTTGCGTTCGACGTGCCCGATCTTGCGCATGCCGGGGATCGTCGTCGAGATGGCCGGGTGGTGGAGGATGAACCGCAGGGCCATGTCGGGGAGCGTGCTGCCCTCGGGGACCACGGCGGCCAGACGCTCGACACGGCTGCAGACCTCGACGAGCCGGTCGGGCGTGAAGTAGAGGTTGCGCCAGTCGCCCTCGGGCCACGTCGACTGGGGTGTGATCGTGCCGGTGAGGCTCCCTTCGTCGAACGGCACGCGTGCGATCACCGCCACCTGCTTCTCGAGGCACGCGGCGAACAGTTCGTCTTCGGGCGCCTGGTCGAAGATGTTGTAGACGACCTGCACGGCATCGACGAGGCCCGTGTCGAGGGCCCTCAGCACGTTGGCGGGTTCCCACCGGTTCACGCTGATGCCGAAGCCGCGGATGAGCCCTTCGCGCTTCAGGTCTTCGACCGCGCGTTGCCAGCTCTCGTCGTGCACCCACGCGTCGTTCCAGACGTGGAACTGCTGCAGGTCGATGCAGTCCACGTTCAGGTGTCGCAGGCTCACCTCGGTGCACGCCCGGATGTGGCTCGCGGGGAAGGTGTCGGCAATCGTGTCGGTCGCCACGCCTGGCCACCGGCGGTTCTTCGGGGGGATCTTCGTCGCGACGTAGAGCCGCTTGGCGCGGTGCATGTGCAGCAGCCGGGCGAGGAGCTTCTCGCTGCGCCCGTCGCCGTACGCCAGCGCGGTGTCGAAGAAGTTGATGCCGTGCTCCGTCGCGAGGCCGAGGGCACGGAGCGATTGCGCGTCGTCCGATCCCGACCATCCGCCCATGCCCCACAACCCGTGACCGATGGCCGACACGCGCCAGCCGAGTCGCCCGAACGTCCGATGCTCCATGGCTGGTCATTATGCGGCAGCGGGCGCGCGGAGTGCTCGACCGAATGCTCGGCGAGGCAGGGGTAGAATGAGCCGCCCCCGCCGACTGCCACCGACATCGGGAACCCTGGAGGTCACATGAGAACGTCGAACCGGATCGCGGTGCTGGTGTTCGCCACCCTGTACCTTGCCACCGTGACACCGCACGCGCAGGCCCCGGCGGCGCCGCTCCCTGTCACCGCCATCAAGGCGGGACGCCTGGTCAATCCCGACACCGGCACCGCCACGGCGAACCAGGTGATCCTGGTGCAGGGCGAACGGATCACGGCGGTCGGGGCAGACGTCGTCATCCCGGCCGGGGCGGTGGTAATCGACCTGCCGTCACTCACCGTCATGCCCGGGCTGGTCGATGCGCACACGCACATGGCCATGACGTACAAGGAGCGGCCCGAGAACAACTACTACTACCTGACCTACGTCATGGAGAGCACGCCGCTGCGGGCGATCCAGGCGGCCTCGAACGGCATCCAGATGCTCAACGCGGGCTTCACGGTCGTGCGCGACGTGGGGAACAACGCGTTGTACGCCGACACCGCGCTGCGCCAGGCCATCGAGCAGGGATGGCTGCCGGGACCCACCGTGATCCCGTCGGGCCCCATGATCGGCAGCACCGGTGGCCAGTTCTGGCCGACGCCCGAGATGTACAAGCAGAAGGGGATCATGTTCCCCGAGTACATCGACGCGAACAGTCGCGACGAGATCGTGCGGGCGGTGCGCGAGAACATGCTGTTCGGCGCCCGCACCATCAAGCTCTGCATCGACTGCAAGCCGTGGGGCTACTCGGTCGACGACATCAAGCTCGCCATCAGCGAGGCCGCGAAGGGCGGGTGCAAGGTCGAGGGCCACGTCCAGACACCAGAGGGGGCACAGCGCGCCATCGACGCGGGCATCCACCTCATCGCGCACGGCACCGGGATGACGGCCGACCTGCACCGGCAGATGGCGGCGAAAGGCATCTTCCTGGCGAGCACCGACACGCCGCGGGCCTACGCCACCGAGGATCGTTACAAGCAGGTCGTGTCGCAGTTGCGCGGCGCGTGGGAGCGCAAGGTGCCGCTCACGTTCTCGACCGACTTCGACTACTGGAACGAGCGGATGAAGGACCCGAAGACGGGGGAGTGGCTGTCACGGGGCGAACTGAGCATCGAGTTCCTGAGCACGTGGAAGGATGCGGGGGTGCCTGCGACCGACATCCTGCGGGCGATCACCACCAACGGCTACAAGGCCGCCGACATCATCGGCGAGCGCGGACCGATCGCCCCGGGCATGTATGCCGACCTGATCGCGGTGTCGGGCGATCCGCTCACCGACATCGACGCCCTGCGCCGCGTGCAGTTCGTGATGAGGAACGGGCAGGTCTTCAAGCGTGATGGCGTGATGACCCCGGCGGCGTTCTTCCATCCCGGCCCCGTGCGGATGCCAACCGGCCGGTGGACGCGCTGAGCTCCTCCGAAGGGGTCACGTCTTTCATTGCAGCATTTCTCAAGACCTGACCCCTCGGCGCACTCAGAACGCCGGGATCTGCTGCGTGAGGCAGTGAATCGTCCCCAGGCCCCATACGAGTTCCGTGCAGTCGATGCCGATGACCTGGCGATCCGGCAGGGCTCGTTGCAGGATTCCGAGCGCCCGGGCGTCGTTCGTCCGATCGCGGAACGTGGGCACCAGTAGCGCACCGTTGATGAACAGGAAGTTCACGTAGGTGGCCGGCAGGCGCTGGCCGTCGTGGACGACCGCGCGGGGCATGGGGATCTCGATCACGTCGAACGGCCTGTCGTCCTGATCGCGCAGGCGCGACACGCGGCGCCGGTTCTCGTGCAGCACCTTGTAGTTCTCGTCACGCGGATCAGCTTCGAGGCCCATCACGATCGTGCGCGGATCGACGAAGCGCGCGAGGTCGTCGATGTGCCCGTCGGTGTCGTCTCCGGCGATGCCGTCATCGAGCCAGAGGACCTTCGACTGCCCGTAGTAATCGCACAGGTATCGTTCGACGTCGGTCTTCGACAGGCCGGGATTCCTGTTCTTGTTCAGCAGGCACGACCTGGTGGTCAACACGGTGCCGGCGCCGTTGAACTCGACGGCGCCGCCTTCCATCACGACGCCGGGGCAGGACACCGGCAGGCGCCATTCCTCGGCAATCCGGGTCGGAACGTCGTCGTCCGCATCCCACGGCGGGTATTTCCCACCCCACGCGTTGAAGTTCCAGTCGACAATCGCCGCCTGCGTCCTTCCCCGGCGTCTGCGCACCACGAACGCGGGACCGTGATCGCGGCACCAGCACTCGTTGGTGGGAATCTGGTGCAGGTGGACGCGGCGCAGGTTCACGCCTCCGGCCTTGAACGCCTCGAGGACGATGCGGGCGTAGTTGCCGTTGGGCACGTTGACGTGCACCTCTTCACGTGCGGCGATCTCGCGCGCGATGGCCGCGATGTTCGCGGGCACCGTATGGTACTTGTCGGGAAACGAGATGCCCTCGGGACGCGGCCACGAGAACCAGACCCCGCGCTGCGGTGCCCACTCGGGCGGGAAGGTGTAGCCGAGGGCTTTCGGAGCCTGATCGAGCGGTCTGAGGCGAGGCACGATGCGAGGGGTGCGGCGCCGGGGCGTCAGCCGAGGAAGCGTTTCGTGAGGTCGCCGTACGCGTCGATGCGGCGATCGCGCAGGAACGGCCAGTGCGTCCGCGAGAACTCGACCTTCGCGAGATCGACGGGCGCGACGAGGATCTCCTCCTGGTCGACCGACGCGCGGGCCACGACCGACCCGTCTGGGGCGGAGACGAACGACTGGCCCCAGAACTGGAGTCCGTCGGCCGACACGGGGCGTCGGTCGGTGCCCAGCACCACTTCGTGCCCGATGCGGTTCGGCGCACAGACGTAGCATCCGTTCGCGATCGCGTGGCTGCGCTGGATCACTTCCCACGACTCGTGCTGCGCCACGCCGAACTCCTGGCGCTCGCTCGGATGCCAGCCGATGGCGGTGGGGTAGAACAGGATCTCGGCGCCCTGCATCGCCGTCAGGCGCGCGCCCTCAGGGAACCACTGATCCCAGCAGATCAGCACGCCGATCGTTGCGTGCTTCGTCTTCCACGCCTTGAAGCCGGTGTCGCCGGGCGTGAAGTAGAACTTCTCGTAGAAGAGCGGGTCGTCGGGGATGTGCATCTTGCGATAGACGCCCATCAGCGAGCCGTCGGCGTCGATGATGGCGGCGGTGTTGTGGTAGAGCCCTGGCGCGCGCTTCTCGAACAGCGATGCCACGATCACGACGCCGTGCCTGCGCGCGATCGCCGAGAACGCGTCGGTGCTCGGCCCGGGGATGCTCTCGGCCAGCGCGAAGAACCGGTGATCCTCGACCTGGCAGAAGTACTGCGACGCGAACAATTCCTGGGTGCAGATGATCCGTGCGCCGCCCTTCGCGGCCCGCTCGATCAGGCTCGCCTGGCGGGCGCGGTTCTTCGTGGCGTTCTCGACGCACGCCATCTGCGTGATGGCGACATCGATCACTGACGAGCCGCGGCGGGCTGAAGGTGACTTCGACATCAGACCGGAAGTCTACGACAGATTCCAGGCGCCAAAGGGGTCGTGTCTTTCATTGCAGCAAAATGCAAGACCTGGCACCGCCTCGCAGGGGTCAGGTCTTGAAAAAAGCAGCAATGAAAGACGTGACCCCTTCGGTATTACAGCCGCACCAGCACGCGACCGACGTGCTGGCGATCCAGCACGCGCGCGCACGCCGGGATGACCTCGTCGAGCGTGACCTCCTGCGACGCGATCCGGTCGAGGTGCCGTGGCTTCAGGTCGTCGCCGAGCCGCCGCCAGATGGCCGAGCGCAGCGGCATCGGGCAGTTGGCGGAACTGATCCCGAGCAGGCTCACGCCGCGCAGGATCAGCGGGAACACCGTCGTCTCGAGCGTCGGGGCCGCCGCCATGCCGACGCAGGCGATGTTGCCCCACAGTTCGACGTGGCGCGTCAGCCCCGCCAGCACCTCGCCGCCCACGTTGTCGATGGCGCCGCCGAACCTGACGCTCTCGAGCGGACGCGTGCCCAGCGCGAGCGCGTCGGGCGTCAGCACCGACGCGGCACCGAGATCCGACAGGTATGCGTGGTGTTCGACGCGTCCGGAGACGGCGATGACGTCGTATCCCCGTGCAGCGAGCATCGAGACGGCGGTCGATCCGACGCCGCCCGAGGCGCCCGTGACGACGACAGGACCTGTCGATGGCGCCTGGCCGTTCTGCTCCATGCGGTGCAGGCACAGGGCAGCCGTGAACCCCGCCGTGCCGAGCGCCATGGCTTCGCGCGACGTCAAGCCCGCCGGCATGGGCACGATCCAGTCGCCGGGGACGCGCACGACCTCCGAGAACCCGCCATCCTGCGTCTCGCCGAGCCCCATGCCGTTCACGAGGACGCGCGTCCCGGCGGGATACCGTGCGTCGGTCGACGAGTCGACGATACCCGCGACGTCGATGCCCGGATTCAACGGAAACCGCTTCAGAATCCTGCCGCGACCCGTGACCGCGAGGCCGTCCTTGTAATTGATCCCCGACCACTCGGCGCGAATGACGACATCACCCGGCGACAGGTCGCCGAGGTCGAGCGACGAGATGCGGCTGGTGATGGTCTTGTCGTCGAGGAAGGTGCGGCAGGCGAGGAAGGGCATGGGCAATGATAGATTGTCGCGAATGGTCTCGCATCCCTGGGCCGCCACGCTGCTCGTGGCGGTCGGCTCCGCGCTCGGTGGCGTCATCCGCTTCTGGATCACCACCGGTGTTGGACACCTGACCGGGCCGAGCTTCCCGTGGGGGACCGTCGTCGTCAACGTGGCTGGGTGTGCGCTCATCGGAGCCGTGATGGGTCACTACACCGATCCCATGAAACCCGGTGCCGTCGCCGCGCAGCAGTTCCTCGCGGTGGGGGTCCTGGGCGGGTTCACCACATTCTCGTCATTCAGCCTCCAGACGCTTATCCTGATGCGCGACGGCGAGTGGTCGGCGGCCGCCGTCAACGTGGTCGGCTCGGTCATTGCCTGCCTGGCGGCGACATGGGTCGGATACCAGGCGGCCGGCCGCTAAGGTCTGTCCGTCGCCCCGCCCCCCGAGGTCTACGCGCCGATGCCCATGTCCCCCCACGAAGCGGCCACGATGCTCGGCGTGCCGCACGGAGCCGATGCCGAGGCGGTCGAGGCCGCCATTGCACGGCTGCGCACCGACTACGACCTGCAGATCACACGGGCCGTCACGCCGGAGATCGCAACCTACTGGCGCAACCGCCTCGCCAGGCTCGACGAGGCGCGTGAGGTCATTCGCCAGGCGGCAGACGCGCGCGCACGCGCCGCCGAGGCGGCGGAGTCAAGCGAGGACGAAGAGCCAACCCCGACGGATGTGACCGGGGCGCCACATCCTGCAGACGCGTACACCCGCTGGCAGGAAGGGCAGCAGCTCGCCGATCTGCCAGAGACCTTGCGCGCCGACGACCGCCCGGGACTTCCCTGGGAGTCCGCGACGGGATCGGCCCTCGAGCGGGCGATGGCCACCGTGAGGTTCGTGCTGTTCGATCCGCGCCGCGCGTTCGACGAGATGCGACGCACAGGGGGGATCGGGCCGCCGCTGCTGTTCTCGCTCTTCGTCGGGTTGCCGGCGGCGACCGTGGCCGGGTACGTGTACTTCCTCCTGCAGGTCGTCATGCAGCCGCAGGAGCACACCGTGACGCTCGCCGAGGCGGCCCTCGCGGGAGCGTTCTTCATGCCGCTCTACGTGGCGATCATGTACCCGGTCTCGCTGTTCGTGAACGCCGGCCTGCAGCACCTCTCGCTGCTCGTGCTCGAGAAGTCGCCGCAGCCCTTCGAGGCGACGTTCAGGACGGCGGCCTACGCGGTCGGAGCCGCATCGGTGCTGCAGTTCATCCCGATCATCGGCCTGCTGCTGTCGGGTGCCGCGCAGATCGCCATCAACGTGATCGGCCTGTCGCGCACGCACGAGATTCCCCTCGGACGTGCGGCGCTGGTCTACTTCCTGCCCATCGTCACGTGTTGCGCCTGTTTCTTCCTCATCGTCACGGCCGGCACATGGATCGGGAGCACGCTCGGCAAGTGAGCCGCCACGCGAGTCGCGATTCCCTACACGCCCTGACACGACCGGGACCCGGCGTTGCGCTTCGCCAGCGGAATCGACGAGGATCGTCGGACGATGGCCCCACTGACGAATCCGTTCGACGCCCGCAACCAGGCGCAGGCAGGCACGGCCGACACGCCGGTCGTGCTGGCCCGCGCGCAGCAGTTCCTCGCGCTCGTCTTCGCGTACATGACGCTCGCCCTCCTCGTCACCGCGCTCGCCGCGTGGCTCACCGCCTCGTCTGAGACCGCGCTGCGGTTCATCTTCGGGTCGCGCGTCGTCTGGCTCGGCCTGGTGATCGCCCAGTTCGGCGGCGCCGTCGCCCTCATGCGGTTTGCCGGCGCGATGTCGACCACAACGGCGGTGGCCGCTTTCACGGCCTACGCCGGGCTCACGGGGATGCTGTTCTCGTCGGTCCTGCTCGTCTTCACGGGCGAGTCGATCGTGTCGGTCTTCGTGACGTCGGCCGGCATGTTCGCCGCGATGGGGATCTTCGGGGCGGTCACGCGGCGCTCGCTGGCGGGGTGGACGACCTTCCTCGTGATGGGGCTCATCGGCACCATCATCGTGTCGGTGGTGAACGTCTGGCTGCAGAGCCCGATCGTCAACTTCCTGCTGGGATTGGCTGGCGTGGTCACCTTCGCGGGCCTGACGGCCTGGGACGTGCAGCGGCTGCGCAAGGTGGGGGCCGCGGTGCCCGACGAAGGATTCGTCGCCGAGGCCATGCGTGGGGCGCTGTCGCTCTATCTCGACTTCATCAACATGTTCCTGTCGCTGCTCCGACTGATGGGACGGCGACGGTAGGCGGCGGGCAGCGCGACGCCGACGCCGAGTGGTCGACCACGTGACCTCTCGGCGCCCTTACGAAGTGCGGCCGGCGAGGTGGATGGCGTCGACGACGGCGTCGATGACCAGTTGGCGGGCCGCCGTGTCGGTTCCGGGGGCATCGAACCCGGCGGCATTGCGGTGGCCGCCGCCGCCGAAGCGTGCCGCGACGTCGCGCACGTTGATGTCACCCTTCGACCGCGCGCTGGCACGCTGGGCGCCGTCGATCGTCTTGAACATCACCACCGCCAGGATGTCGCGCACCGAGAGCGGCAGGTTGATCAGGCCATCGAGGTCGTCGGGCGTCGCGCCCGTCTCGGCCATCAACGCGTCGTCGGCGGTGAGCACCGCGAGTTGCCCACCGGCATGCAGCGTCATCTTGTCGAGCAGCGCGCCCATCAGCCTGAGTTTCCCGAGCGAGTTCGCGTCGAAGATCTGTCGCGCCATGTCAGACGGCTCGACCCCGGCCGCCACGCAGCGCTGGGCGATCTCGAACGAGCGGGCCGACGTGCCGCGGTGCCTGAAGAGCCCCGTGTCGGTCACGAGACCCAGGTAGATGGCGGTGGCGATGTCGCGCGTGAGCGGCACGTCGAGCGCGTCGATGACGTCAACCACCATCTCGGCACACGCCGCCGCGCTCGTGTCGAACCAGTTCACGTCGCCATAGAGCGTGTTGCCGAGGTGATGGTCGATGTTGACGACGCGGTACCGCGCCAGCCCCTCGACACCGGGTCGCGACAGGTCACCGCATTCCATGACGAACAAGGCATCGCACGGGCCGTTGGCCGCGGTGACGACCTCGACCCGGTCTACGCCGGGCAGGTCACGGTAGGCCGGCGGAGCCGGATCGCGGTTGATGATCCGCGAGGTCTTGCCGAGGTGGTCGAACGCCAGGGCCATCGCGACCTGCGACCCGATGGAGTCGCCGTCTGGCCGGGCGTGCGAGGTCAGGAGGAAGTGCTGGCCGCGGCGGATGACGTCGCAGATCTCGGCGACGCGCGCCGCGTGATCAGTCGCGTGTGCCGTCGCCGGGCTCGCGGGGCTCGTCGTCGCGATCGGGGACGGGATCGGCGGCTCGTTCTGCGGCATGGATTTCCTGGATCAGCGACTCGATGCGCTCGCCACGCTCGATTGACTCGTCGTACTGGAAGAACAACTCCGGCGAGCGGCGGAGGCGGAGGCGCTGCGTGATCTGGCGCCTGAGGAACGGCGTGGCACGTTCGAGCGCCTTCTTCGATTCGCGCTTCGCCTTGTCGTCGCCGAGGACGGTGTAGTAGACGCGCGCCACCTGCAGGTCGGCACTGACCTTGACGAAGGTGAGCGTGACGAAGCCCACCCCCGGGTCCTTGACCGTGCGCTGCAGCAGCACGCTCAGTTCCTCGCGGATCTGATCGCCGATCCTGGCGGGACGTGATCCCTGCATGTGACGCGGCGATCCCTACGACGACGCCGTGGCGGCGACGTGCTCGATGACGTACACCTCGATCATGTCGCCGACCTTCATGTCGTTGTAGCGCTCGAACGACAATCCGCACTCGAAGCCCGACCTGACCTCGCTGACGTCGTCCTTGAAGCGCTTGAGCGAGCCGAGCGCGCCTTCGTAGACCACGACGTTGTCACGCAGCAGGCGCGCCTGCGCGCCGCCCGACCGCTTGATGATGCCGTCGGTGACCATGCAACCCGCGATCGTGCCGGCCTTGGGCACCTTGAAGATCTGCCTGATCTCGGCGAGGCCGAGCCTGACTTCCTTCTTGACGGGTTCGAGCAGGCCGGTCATGGCCTTCTTGATCTCGTCGGTCACGTTGTAGATGACCGAGTGGAGGCGGATGTCGACCTTCTCGCGCTCGGCCACGTCGACCGCGTTGCGATCGGGCCTGACGTTGAAGCCGATGACGATGGCGTTCGACGCCGAGGCCAGCAGCACGTCCGACTCGTTGATTGCGCCGACTCCCGAGTGGATGATGCGGATCTTGACGGTGTCGTCGGTGAGCTTCTGCAGCGTGCTCGCCAGCACTTCGGCTGACCCGCCGACGTCGGCCTTGATGATGATCGCCAGTTCCTTGAGCGCGCCTTCCTTGAGCGCGAGCTGGATGTCTTCGAGCGTGCGCGGCGCGCGGACGACCGTCTTCTCGCGAGCCTGCGTCTGGCGGAACATCGCGATCTGGCGCGCCTTGGCGGGATCGTTGATGACCTGGAACGTGTCGCCCGGGCTCGGAAGTCCGTCGAGGCCGAGCACTTCCACCGGCGTGGACGGCGGTGCCTGGCGCACGTTGCGCCCGCGGTCGTCGATCAGCGCGCGCACCTTGCTCACGATCGTGCCGGCGATGAACGTGTCGCCGACGGCGAGCGTGCCGTCCTGCACGAGGACCGTCGCGACCGAGCCGCGCCCCTTGTCGAGTTTTGCCTCGAGCACCGTGCCGCTGGCCTGGCGCTTGGGATTGGCCTTCAGCTCGGCGATCTCGGTGACGAGCAGGATCATCTCGAGCAGCAGCTCGATGTTCTCGCGCTTCTTTGCCGAGATGGGCACCGTGACCGTCTGGCCGCCCCACGCCTCAGGCATGAGCCCGAGCTCCGACAGCTCGTTCATGACGCGGTCGGGGTTGGCGTTGGCCTTGTCGATCTTGTTGATCGCCACGAGGATCGGCACACCGGCCGCCCGCGCGTGATCGATGGCTTCCTTCGTCTGCGGCATGACGCCGTCGTCGGCCGCGACGACGAGGATGACCGCGTCGGTGACCCGCGCGCCGCGGGCGCGCATCATCGTGAACGCCTCGTGGCCGGGCGTGTCGAGGAACACGACCTTGCGCTTGTTGACGTCCACCGCGTAGGCGCCGATGTGCTGCGTGATGCCGCCGGCCTCGCGCTCGGCCACCCGCGTCGACCGGATGGCGTCGAGCAGCGTGGTCTTGCCGTGGTCGACGTGACCCATCACCGTGACGACGGGCGCGCGCGTGACGAGGTCCTCGGGATTCGACGCGATGTTCTGCACGTCGCCAATCTCGTCTTCGAACGTCCGCATCTTGACGTCGGCGCCGAACTGCCGCGCAATCATCATCGCGGTCTCGGTGTCGAGCGTGGTGTTGATCGTCATGACCAGCCGCTTTTCCATCAGCGACTTGAGGACGTCCTTCACCTTGACGTCGAGCTTGTCGGCCAGGTCCTTGACCGTCATGCCTTCGGCGAGCGTGATCTCGCGGGTGACCGGCGGCGGACCACTCTGGGTCTGCTGCGACGGCATGTTGGTGAGTTCGCGACGGATCTGGAAGCCCTTCTTGCGGGGGGCGCTGGTCGTCGGACGGCCCGGCTGCGGACGTCCCGGCGGCTGGCTGCCTCCGGGGCGCTGCGGACCCTGGCCGGGCCGCTGGCCCGGTCCGCCCGGGGTTCCTGCCGGGCGATTGGCGCCGGGTGCCACGTAGCCGCTTGGCTGGTACGACGGCCGCACGTAGGGCTGCAGCGGCGTCCTGATGCCTCCAGGCGCGGCCGCCGGGGCACCGGCCACGGTGCGCACCGGCTGGGCCGGAAGCGGACGCGGGCCGCCCAGCGGTTGCCGAGGCTGCGGCGGAATGGGCGCCTGCGTGCGCGTCGGCTGCGACGGCGCGGCCGGCTTCGCGGTCGACGAGGGGCGCAACGACGGGCGCGAGCCCTCGACGATGGGCTTTGTCGGATCCTCGATACGCAGCTTGAGGCTCGACGGGATCATGCGCCCGCCGGGGCCGGTTTCGCCGGAGAGGTCGGCAGCCGCCTCGGCGGCTGTCGCGTCGGCAGCCGCAGCGGCGGCGACGTCGGCCTGTGGTTCAGATTCCGCGGTGCTGGACGGCAGCGTCTCCTCGGCCACACTGACCGGAGCCACGACCTTCGGCTCGGGCGCCGGCGTCGCGTCGGCATCGGCGTGCACCGGCTCGGGTGAGGCGGGCGGCACGTCTGCGGCGGGGGCGATCGAAGGCACGCTCTCGACGGGCGGTGCCTGCGGCTCCTCGGTCACCACAGGGGCGGCTGCGACGGGCTCGGCCTCGTGCTCGGTGGCGACCGGCACGACGGGAGGCCGGATCGTCTTGATCAGGCGCGGCGCGGGCATGGGTGGGGCGGCCGGCTTGACGGGCTCGGCGGCCTTGCTCCCCGGCTTCTTGAGCGACGGCTTCGCGGCGGGGGCCATCGGCCCCTCGGCAAACATCTGCGCCGGCGGGGGCAGGGCAACATTGCGCTGCTTGGCCAACCGCTCGACGAATTGCCGCGCCACGACCTCTTCGATCGTGCTCGATGCGCTCTTGACGTCGATCCCGTGGTCGCGCTTGAGCAGCGCCACCACTTCCTGACTCGACGTGCCAAGAATTTCCGCGACCCTGTAAATCCGGACTGTCGCCACGTGACCTCGTTGCCCTGCGTACGTTCAAGACGCGCCCATCAGGGCCGCGTCAACCGCCCGCGTCGGACTCACGTCCGGCGCTCCTGCCTGCTCACACCCTCACCGCGACGCGCGCTCCCCCTTGCCGCGCGGCAGCGCTCGAACGGTTATGCCTGTGTCGGCTCGTCGACCGCATCGTCACCTGACGTCTCGGCGCCTGGTGACGGTGCCTCGGCCGCGGGGGCCTCAGCGGCCGACGCCTCGTGCGTCGTCGCGCCGTCGTCGGTTGACGACTCGGGCGACGCAGCCTCCAGTTCGCCAGTGGCCTCGGTGCCGGGGGCATCGCCCTCCGTGACCGTGTCGCCGGCCAGCTGCGCGAACTGCTCCTCGACTTCCTTGCGCTTCTCTTCTTCGCTCTTGATGTCGATCTTCCAGCCGGTGAGCTTGGCGGCGAGCCTGACGTTCTGGCCCTTCTTGCCGATCGCGAGCGACAACTGCTTGTCTTCGACCACGACCTCCATGACCCGGTCGGCGTCGTCGACGATCGAGACGCGCTGGACGCGGGCCGGGCTGATCGCGTTGGTGACGAACATCACGGGGTCCTCGTCGTACTCGACGATGTCGATCTTTTCGCCGCGCAGCTCGCGGATGATGGCCTGGACGCGCGTGCCCTTCATGCCCACGCAGGCGCCGACCGGGTCGACATCGCGTTCGCGCGAGTAGACGGCCACCTTGGCGCGGTCGCCCGCTTCGCGCACGGCGCCGCGGATGACCACCGTGCCGTCGTAGATCTCGGGGACTTCCTGCTTGAACAGCTCGGCCAGCAATGCCGGGTCGGTCCGCGACAGGATGATCTGGGGCCCCTTGGCGCTGCGCGAGACGCCGCGGATGACGGCCCGCAGGCGATCGCCGATCGAGTAGTTCTCGGCGCGCGACTGCTCCTTGCGTGGCAGGACGCCTTCGATGCGGCCGCCGATCTCCATGACGATGTCGCCCTGTTCGAAGCGCTTGATCGTCCCGTTCATGACCTCGCCGACGCGCTGGCTGTACTCGTCGTAGATGGTCTCGCGCTCGGCCTCGCGCACCTTCTGGAAGATGACCTGCTTGGCCGTCTGGGCGGCGATGCGCCCGAGGGCCTCGGTGGGCTTCGGGAACTCGACTTCCATGCCGATGTCGGCTTCGTCGCCGTAGAGCGCGCGCGCATCCTCGATCGAGAGTTCGACGTTCGGGTCGGTGACGTGCTCGACGATCAGCTTGACCGCCACGAGTTCGACGATGCCGGTCTCGGGGTTGAAGTCGGCCTTGAGGTTCTCGTTCGTCTTGAGGACCTTGCGCGACGCGGCAATCACGGCATCCTTGATCGCAGTGATGATCACCTGCGGGTCGATGCCGCGTTCCTTGGCGAGTGTTTCGATCGTCTGGTTCAACGAAGCCGTCATTGCTGTCTCACGCCACCGGCTCTCGCCGGTCCCCTAGAACTCCACCGCCAGCCGGGCGCGGCTGATACGGTCGAGCGGAATCCGTTTGGTCTTGCGGCCGCTCGCGATCACGACGTCACCGGCCTCGAGGCCCTGCAAACGTCCCTCGAAGTGCATCTGCCCATCGACCGCCTCCGTGACGACGATCTTGGCCAGGCGCCCCGCGAATCGCTGGTAGTCGGTCGGTCCCCGAAGGACGCGATCGATGCCCGGCGACGATACTTCGAGCGTGTACTCGTGCCCGACGACGTCTTCGACGTCGAGCAATGCGCTGAGGTCCTGGCTGACGAGCTGACAGTCTTCGATGCCGATCCCACGATCGGTAGGTTCGACGACCACCGCACCCTGCTCGTCGACGACCGTCGGGCGGTCGATCACGACCCGCAGCACCCAGCCGATCGACTCGCGCCGTAACCGCACGTCGAACACGTCGAGACCGTGACTGGCCGCAACGCGGGCGGCGAGAGAGCGGAGGCGTTCGTTCGGAGTATCGGCAGACACGACCAACTGGGGGCCCAAACAAAAAATGGGCGACCCCGCCCATTTCGTCGCCCCCGGCCACAAGGCAACACGAGAGCCTAACACAAAGGCCCCGGCAGCGTCACCGTCGAGGGCCGAATCGGCCCAGTTCTGTGCTTTCCGCCGCACGCTGCCGGCGGCCGCGGCACTCACACCGGCCGCGCCACCAGGTCGTATCCCCGCGCCTCGAGCAGTTCGGCGTCGACCAGGGTGACGCGTAGGGGCCGCACCCCAGTGCGGCCCGGACACTCACACCGGCCGTGCCACCAGGTCGTATCCCCGGGCTTCGAGCAGTTCGGCCTCGACGAGGGTGCCCGGCACCAGCAGCGAGGGGTCGCAGTCGGTGAAGTAGACCACCGGGTCGATTTCGGGCGCATGCCCTTCGAGCCGCCCCTTCATCACCAGGTCGTGCTCGTCGGACGGGCCATCGACCATCACAGACACCCGCTGGCCCACACGCGACAGGTGCCGCGCCTCGACGATGCCCTGCTGCACCTGCATGAGTCGTCGCTGCCGGGCCGTCTTCGTCCGCGCGGCGACGTCGTCGGGCAGCGCGTAGGCCGCGGTGCCCTCTTCGTGCGAGTAGGTGAACGCCCCGACGTGGTCGAACTGCACGTCGCGGACGAACCCCAGCAGTTCGTCGAACTCCGCCTTCGTCTCGCCCGGGAATCCGATGACGAACGTCGTCCGGAGGGTCACGTCCGGGAGGCGCGTCCGGATGCGGTCGAGCAGCTTCGTGTACGTCGCCCGATGCCCGGGACGCCGCATCCGCTTCAGCATCGACTCGGCGGCGTGCTGGAGCGGAAGGTCGATGTAGCGGCACACCTTCTCGCACTCGGCCATCGCGTCGAGCACCTCGTCGGTGATCGTGGTCGGGTAGAGGTAGAGCAGCCGGATCCAGACGAGTCCGTCGATGGCGTTGAGCGCGCGCAGCAGGCGCGCCAGCGCGCCACGTTCCTTCCGGTCGATGCCGAAGAAGGTCGTGTCCTGCGAGATGAGGATGATCTCCTTCACCCCGCGCGCCGCCAGGCCGTGCGCCTCGCGGACGATGTCGTCGTGCGTGCGCGAGCGGTACTGTCCGCGCAGCGCCGGGATGATGCAGAACGCGCAGTTGTAGTCGCAGCCCTCGGCTACCTTCATGTACGCGAAGTGGCCGGGCGTTGTCAGGCGGCGCGGCGTCTCGGCCGTGTAGATGTAGGTCGGCAACTCGCGCTGCTTCACCGCGTCGCGGTGGCGGCTGGCGATGCCGCGCAGCGTCGTCGGCGTCGCGTGCCCCTCGGCCGACCGTGCAAACAGCGTCACGGGCGCGGCGCTCGGCGCCGATCGCTCCCCGGCAGCAATCGCACCGAGGATGCCGGTCACCTCACCGGTGCCGAGCACGGCATCGATCTCGGGGATCTCGGCGGTCAGCTCGTCGCGGTACCGCTCGGCGAGGCAGCCGGTGACGATCAGCCGTCGCCCGGGGTGGCCTTCCTTCTTCTGCGCCATCTCGAGGATCGTGTCGATCGATTCCTCCTTGGCGCGCCCGATGAAGGCGCACGTGTTGACCACGATCACGTCGGCGGTGTCGGCGTCGTTCGTGATCTCGTGCCCGGCGTCCTGCGCGAGCCCGAGCATGACCTCGGAGTCGACCAGGTTCTTGGGACAGCCGAGCGAGATGAGTCCAATCTTCATGAAGTCCTGTCTCGCCGGGGCCGACGCCACCGGCGTCGGCGAAGGCGGAGCCTTCAGGGTACATCCGGTACAGCATCCGCGGGAACGGAATGGCCTCGCGCAGGTGGTCGAGGCCGCAGATCCACGAGACCACGCGCTCGATGCCCATGCCGAACCCGCCGTGCGGCACCGATCCGAACCGGCGCAGGTCGAGATACCACTCGAACGCCTCCGGCGGCAGTTCGTGCGCCTTGATCCGCGCGAGCAGCAGATCGTAGTCGGCGAGGCGCTCGCCGCCGCCGATGATTTCGCCGTAGCCTTCGGGCGCGAGCATGTCGACGCCCAGCGCGAGCTCGGGGCGCTCCGCATCCGGCTTCATGTAGAACGCCTTCACCGCGGAGGGGTAGCGGTGCACCATCACGGGACGATCGAACTGGCTCGAGAGCACGGTTTCGTCGGTGCCGCCCAGGTCGCCGCCCCACTCGAACGGGAGGCCCGCCGCCTGCAACCGCGTGACCGCCTCGTCGTACGAGATGCGGGGGAAGGGGGTCTTCACCGTCTCGAGCTTCGACGTGTCGCGCTCGAGGAGCGTCAGCTCCGGCATGCGCTTGTCGAGCACGCGGGCCACGACACTGCTCACCAGCTGTTCCGACAGGTCCATCACGTCGTCGATCGACGCGTAGGCCATCTCGGGCTCGACCATCCAGAACTCGGTCAGGTGCCGGCGCGTCTTCGACTTCTCGGCGCGGAAGGTCGGCCCGAACGCGTAGACGCGCCCGAGCGCCATCGCGGTCGCCTCGTTGTAGAGCTGCCCGCTCTGCGTCAGGTACGCCGTGGTGTCTTCGAAGTACTGGACGGGGAACAGCGTCGTCGTGCCCTCACAGGCGGCGGGCGTGAAGATCGGCGTGTCGGCGAGGATGAAGTCGCGGCTGTTGAAGAAGTCGCGGACGGCATTGATCACCTCGTGGCGCACGCGGAGGATGGCCGCCTGGCGCGGGGCGCGGATCCACAGGTGCCGCCGATCCATCAGGTAGTCGACGCCGTGTTCCTTCGGGGTAATCGGGTAGTCGAGCGCCTCGCTCACGACCTCGAACGCCGTGACGTCCATCTCGTACCCCCCGGGCGCGCGTGCATCCATGCGCACGCTCCCGGTGACGATGACAGACGACTCCTGGCCGAGGTGATCGGCCTTGCGGAAGGTCTCGTCGCCGACGGCGGCCTTCGACATCACGGCCTGCACCTGGCCCGTGCCGTCGCGCACGATCAGGAAGTGGATCTTGCCGCTCGAGCGCCGGTTGTGAAGCCATCCCTTGATGGTGATGGCCTGGCCGTCATGGGCGGCGATGTCCTTGATGTACGTCTGAGCCACTGTCGGTCCTCGTTTGGGGAATCAGCTGACCAGGATCTCGCGGAAGCGCGCACACGCGCGCTGCGCCTTGCGCAGGACCTCGCCGGCATCGCCGGGGTTCGACAACTCGAACATCCAGGTGCCCTCGTAGCCGATCTTGCGCATCGTGAAGAGCGCCGTGTCCCAGTCGATGCGGCCCTCGAAGGGCACGAGGTGGTCGTCGGCCCGGCCGCGGTTGTCGTGCACGTGCGTCGTCACCAGGTGACCGGCCGTGACCTCAATCGCATCGACCACGTCGTCGACGAGGTTGGCGTGGCCGAAGTCGAGGCAGATCCCCGAGTGCTCGAGCTCGAGGTCGTCGATCAGGTCGACGAGCCGCTGGGCGTGCGAGAGGGCATTGGGGATGATCTCGAGGGCGAGCGTCACGCCGTGCGCGCCTGCGAGCGCGTCGAGGACTTCCAGGCTGCGCCTGACCGCGTCGCGCTGGTTGTCGTTCGGTGGCGGCTGCTGGTCGTCTGGCTGGCCGAGGTGCACGACCAGGACGTCGTAGGGCACGCGCGAGGCGACTTTCAGCGCCGTCTCGGTTTCCTTCAGCGCGAAGACCCGCCGCACGGCGTCGGCCGTGGCGTTGGAAATCGCCGCGCCCCAGGCGCCCCTCGCGTAGCCTTCGACAATCGGCGCGTGCAGCGCATGCAGGCGAAGTCCCGTGGCGTCGAGCCACGCCGCAAGCGCGTCGCAGGCCGCGGGGTCGTGGTAGTCGAAGTGCGTACGGGTGGCGAACACCTCGAGCGAGTCGAAGCCATGGGCCTTGATCAGGTCGAGGTGGGCGCGGCCAAGCCGTTCGCCGTGGAAGAGATGGGTAGACAGTCCGAAAGACACGGGATGATTGGGCCCGGCGCTGGCCGGACCGACCATTGTACCAGACCCCCGGCCGTTACCGGACTTCCTCGAGGTGCGCCGCCAGCAGTTCGCGCAGTTTGCCGAACCGGGGGTTCCGCGCCAGATTCAGCCGCACGTAGCGCAGGGTCCGGGGGATGTACTGGATGTAGACGGGGTTCGCCCGGGCGGCCGTCTGGTAGCCGAATGTGCCCAGCGCCTTCAGGTTGCGCTGCAGCGCCATGACGTCGAAGCGCCGGTGGAACTCGCGTTCCTGCCCTGACTGCCCCTTGAGGGCCAGGAAGTAGGCAATGAGGTCATCGACGGTCTGCTCAGACAGATCGACGTACGAGTCGCGGAGGAGCGACGCGAGGTCGTACGTGTCGGGCCCCATCCGCGCGTCCTGGAAGTCGATGATGTAGAGACGCCCTTCCTTGAGCATCAGGTTGCGCGAGTGGTAGTCGCGGTGGCAGAGCACGCGCGGCTCGGCGGCGAGTTCCTCGACGATGACCGCCAGTTCGGCCCGCAGCGCGGCGCGGTTCGCGGCGTCCAGCACCGCACCGCGGTAGGCCTCCAGGAAGTGCTTCACGAAGAAGTCCATCTCCCACGTGAGCTTCTCGATGTCGAAGGCCACCCCATACGGCGTGTAGGCAGGCGCGGCCAGGTCCTGCCCGCGTTTCTGCAGCGTGGCAATCAGGCTCACGGCCTCGCGGTAGAGCGCGTTGTGGTCGCTCTGCGACGCGGAGCCCAGGTGGGCCTGCAACGTGACGTCACCGAGGTCCTCGAGCTCGAGGATGCCGAGGTCGTCGGCGTGGCCGTGGATGAACGGCACCGGCACCGGCATGCGCAGCAGCAGGGTCGCGACGTTGACGAAGGTCAGCGTGTCGTAGTCGAAGGGCCCGGGGTAGGCCGCGATCACACGCGACGGGCGCCTGGGCGCGAGCAGGCGGAAGTACCTGCGGTCGCTGGCATCGCCGGTCAGCGGCACGACACGGGCCTGTTTCTCGCGCAGCCCGTTCCGCTGGAGGTAGCTCTCCACGCGGGTGCGCACATCGTCGAACGGGGTCGTCATCGCCACTCTCGGGGTGAAAGGTGCGGCTGGGGTCAACCGCGGGTCATCGGCCATCGCGCCAGGACACCGGCGCGCACGCCGCCCGGTGCCTCGTCGAGCCAGTCTGCCGGTGCGAGTATCGCATCCCGATCGACGAAGCCGGCCGGCACACGGGTCGTGTCGCAGACGATGCAGCGCTCGAGCCGTGCGCCAGCACCGACCGAGGCGCCCTCGAGCACGATCGTCCCATCCAGCCGTGCCGACGCGCTCACCGACGCGCCCTCCGACACCAGCAGCGCGTCATCGCCGCCCGCATGCGCGCGGGCGCTGAGATGGTACTCGGCAGGCGTGCCGATGTCGAAGAAACCGGTCTGCGACGCGAAGATCCTCACCGCACCGGGTTCGGCGGCGAGGAGGTCGCGGTAGATCCCGCGCACGGTTTCAGCTGGCTGATGATCGGGCAGCGCCGCAAACACGTCGTGGTGGGCGACCTGTACACCGACGAAGTGCCACGGCCGTGGCGTCGAGGGATCCTCGGCCTGACGCGCCCGCCAGGCGGCTGCGCCGACGAAGGCTCGCGCGACGCCGTCGTGGCCGGCCTCGATGCCGCCGTAGTGCCCCGGCGCAGGGTTGGCAATCACGGCCATGGTCACTCGTGCACCAGTGCCGCGGTGAACCTCGAGCATTCCGGCGAGGTCGACGTCGGTCAGCGTGTCGCCGTTGACGATGAAGAAGGGGTCGGCGTCGATGAGCGGCAGCGCATGCCGCGGGCCGCCGGCAGATCCGAGCAGTTCGGGCTCCAGCGAGTAGCGCACCCGCATCCCGAACGGCGAGCCGTCGCCGACGATTGCGGCGATCGACGGTGGATGATGGTGGAGGTTCAGCACGGCATCGCTGATGCCGCGGGCGCGAAGCCCCGACAGGATGCGCGCCACGAGCGCCTGCCGGGCGACGGGCAACGAGGGCTTGGCCCGGTGGGCCGTCAACGGCCGCAGGCGCGTCCCGAGCCCGGCGGTCAGGACGAGGGCTGGTGGCAGCGCGCTCATGCGGGCGCGAAGACCATGTGTGGCCCGGCCAGGCCCAGCGCCGTGCGGCGCGCGGCGAACAGGCCGTAGTACGAGTCGGTGAGGTAGTCGTCTGCCGTGCGGCCGAGGCGCGCGGCCACCGCGTCGATGGCGGCGCCGTCGGCGCTCTCCAGTTCGACGAAGACACCCACGGGGGTCTCGTCGACCGCGATGGTCACGACGCCGAGCCGGAATTCCTCGCGGTATTTCTGGTAGCGGAACACCGGGGTGAACCCGAGGCGCTCGAGGAGCGTGAACGCCACGTCGGCATCGCCGATCGCCGTCTCGAGCTCCTCGCGCACCTTCATCGAGTCGGCCTGCGGACGCCCCTTGAACGTGAGCCTGGCCGCATCGCCGTCGCGACGCACCCGGAGGGCGCAGCGCCGGTCCCGCAGCGCCAGGTCGGGGGTGTCGAGCAGGATGTCGTCCTGCAACCGCCGCGGGGTCAGCGGCGCGGCACCCGTGGCGGCCACCGCCGCGCGAGCCGCCTCGACAGACGGCCACTCCAGCTTGATCTCACGTTCGACGGTCGCAGTTGCCATGACGAGATTGTAACTGCGGCGTGGCGCCGGCTCAGCCGAGCAAGGTGCGCCGCGCGACAAGCGCCTGGTGTGAGGAGCCCAGCCCGTGGGGCGACACCAACGTGGACGCCGTCAGCCGGCGCTTGACCGCGGCCACCGACGTGTCGTCCATCGGCGGGATGCGGTCGGCCACGCCGAGCGACAAGAGGAAATGCGTCTGGTCGACGACGCGATCGACCGTCAATCCCGCTGCCAGCAGGGCTGCCGAGACCATCGTCCAGTCGACGTGGGTCGTCATGTCCCAGTCCCCCGGATCGGCCAGCCACGTGGTCGGCCCGTCGGCGGCGTTGGCGACTCGATGGTCGCGGAAGGCCATCAGGGTTCCCTCGCGCCGGCGCAGCAGGCCCTGCAGGCGGTCTCCGTAATCGATCAGCAGCATCGAGCCGCGCTCCAGCGCATGCGCGGCAGCGGTCACCCAGGCACGCGCGTCGAGGCTCACGTCGACGCTGACCCCGTCCGGGACGGCGATTCCAGGTGCCGCGAAGTAGTCGGCCAGCTCGGGCGTCGAGAGCGGGCCGGGCATCAGGATCAAGCGGTCATGGTCCGTGACGTCCACGTACCACTCGGCGAGCCCCGTCCTCGTCTGGATCACGCGGTGTGCCGGCATCGCATCGAGCAACTCGTTGGCGAACAGGCAGCCGTCAATCCGTGCGGGCATGGCCGCCGTGGGCGGCGCGAGGTGCCCGGCGTGGGCGTGGAGCACCGCGGCCTGCGCGTCGCGGGCCGCGGGACTCGCCTCGACGAGCGTCACCCGGATGCGTTCGTAGAGAGCGGGATGCTCGTTCGCGAGCGTGTCGAGCACATCGCGCATCAACCGGCCGTTGCCGGCGCCGGCCTCGACCAGGTCGAACGGCGCGTCGGGAGCGGCGCGTTCGCCGGCGACGCGCGCGACGAAGGTCGCGAGCACGTCGCCGAAGATCGAGCCGGCGTCGACGCTGGTGTAGAAGTCGCCGGCGCGGCCCGATCGCTGGGTGCGCGACGTGTAGTAGCCGCGCGTCTCGTCGTAGAGCGCCGTACGCATGAACGCCGCGAGGGTCATCGGACCCTCGCGGCGGATGCGTGCGCGGATGTCGGCGCCGAGCACCGTTACGGCTTGCGCAACGTCAGGAAGACTTCCTGCGTGTCGCGGACGACGACCACCGTCGCGATCTGGCCTGCCCGCACCTTCTGGAACTCGCGGCTGGCCTCGCTCGAGTTCGACACCGGCGTGTTGTTGACCTCGGTGATGAGGTCTCCCGGCGCCATACCCGCCCGGGCCGCCGGGCTGCGCGGTTCGACCTGCGTGACGACGGCACCCTCGGTTCCCGCCGGCGCCCGCAAGCGACGCGCCAACTCGGGCGTCAGATCCTGCAACGACAGCCCGAAACCGGCAGAGCCGTCGGTCTCGTCATCGGCCGTTCCGGCACCTTCACCCGTGAGGTCGAGTTCCGCGATCTGCACGGTGAGCGACTCGCTCTTGCCGCGGCGGAGGACCTTGATCGGGACCGACGAGCCCGGCTTGGTGCCGACGACGCGATCGACCAGGTCGTTGTTGTTGACCACCGGCTTGCCGTTGAACTCGACAATGACGTCGCCGCGCTTGATGCCGGCCTTCTCGGCGGGTCCGGCAGATTCCACCGACTGTACCAGCGCCCCGCGACCGTCGGTGGCGCCGAGTTCGGTCAGGGTCTCGCTCGTGGCCTGCGTCGCCAGCGCGACGCCGATCCGACCGCGGGTGACCTTGCCCGTCTGCAACTGCTCGATGATGCGCGAGACCGAGTTGATGGGCACGGCGAAGCCGATGCCGAGGTTGCCGGCCTGTGCGCGTTCGCTGAGGATCGCCGTGTTGATGCCGATCACTTCGCCCCGGATGTTGAGCAGCGGGCCGCCCGAGTTGCCCGGGTTGATGGCCGCGTCGGTCTGGATCATCTGCTGCTCGCGTCCCGACACGGGGAAGAACGGCCGGCCCAGCGCGCTGACCACGCCAACGGTGACCGTGTGCCCGAGGTTGAACGGGTTGCCGATCGCCATGACCCAGTCACCCGGCGCCATCTGGTCGCTGTCACCGAACTTCGCGGCCTGCAGCGGCGCCTTGGGCATCTCGGTGAGCTGGAGGAGCGCACTGTCGGTGAGCGGATCGCGCCCGACGATCTTGGCGTCGTAGGTCGTCCCCTGCTCGCCACCGAAGAGCCCGACCCTGATCTTGGTCGCGCCCTCGATGACGTGGTTGTTCGTGAGGATCAGGCCGGACGCGTTGATGATGAACCCGGTGCCGGCGCCCTCGGCGATCTGCTCCTGCGGCCGGCGGTTGGGCTGATTCGGCCCGAAGAACGGCATGACGCCCTCGCCGAAGAAGTCGGTGAGGTCGCGCGTCCGCTGACGCTGCTCGGTGGCGATGTTGACCACCATCGGCGTCTGCGCCTTGGCGATGTTGCGGAACGTCGTGGCGTCGACAGGGCCGCCGGTGATGGGCGCGGTGTTCACCTGCGGCGCCGAGACGATGTTGGCGGCCTGCGAGGCCGGCGCAAGGTCGAGGCGCGAGGCGATGACCATGCCGATGGCGGTCGAGGCCACGGCGATCAGCACGGCGTAGAAGAGAGTGGTCTTGCGCGTGGACATTTGCGAGTGTTCCTTTCGTGCGTGACTGTCAGGCGAACAACGGAATAATGCGGTCCTGCACGGGACCTGTCACGGTGGCGTCGTCGGGGAAGACGACCATGTTGATCTCGGTGCGGACGCCGAACTCGGGAAAGTACACGCCCGGCTCGATCGTGAAGCCGGTCCCGGGGAGCAGGCGCCGGTCGTCGTGGGTTTCGTAATCGTCCATGTTGACGCCGTTGCCGTGCACCTCCTCGCCGAGGCTGTGCCCGGTGCGGTGCCAGATCTGCGGCCCGTAGCCGGCGGCCTCGAGCACGCCGCGCGCGGCGCGATCGACCTGCCATCCGCGGAGGTCGTCGCCAGCCCGCACGGCGCGCTGCACGGTCTGGATGGAGGCATCGCGCGCATTGGCCGCGGCGTCGAAGGCGCGCGCCATGTTGTCGGGGACGACGCTGCCGGTGAAGGCAACCCACGTGATGTCGGCGTAGACGGCGCCGGGCGTGGTCTGCTTCCCCCACAGGTCGAGCAGCAGCAACTCGTTGGGCCTGATGACGCGGTGGGCGTCACGCGTCGGCTGGTAGTGGGGATTGCCCGCGTTTTCCTGCGCCGACACGTTGGGCTCGTCGGCCGTGGTCAGGCCTTCCTCGTTGAACCACTGGAGCATCAGTGCCTGGATGTCGAACTCGGTGGTCGGCACGTGATCGCGCAGCCGCCGGGCCACTTCGGCGTACGCCTGGTCCTTGATGCGATAGAGGCTGGCCGACGCGGCGCGGTGGGTGGCGATGGCGTCCTCGTTCCAGCACGCTTCGAACCGCTGCACCAGGTCGCCGCTGCCGACGACCGACAGGCCCCGGTCGCGGAGCATCTCGAGCGTGCCCGCATCGAGGCGCGACAGGTAGGGGATTGCGCAACCCGGCGAGTACTCCATCGCAATCCGGCTGGTGCCGGCCAGCAGGGTGTCGAGGGCGCGCACCAGTGACTCGCGTCCAGAGTAGGTCGCGACCGTGCCGGGAAGGTGATCCAGGTTGTGACGCTCGATCGCATGGACCAGGCCGCGGGGTTCGCCTGCACGGGGGATCATGTAGAACCACCGCCGGGTCATCATCTTGCCCTGGCCGTCGAGGCCAGCGACCTTGCGCGCAATCGGATTGCTGCCCTTGAAGTCGAACAGCAGCCAGCCATCGAGCGCGTCTTCGGTCAGGGCCGCCTGGATACCTGCTACGTCGAGTCTCATGCCAGTGAGTATAGCAACGGGGAGCAGGGCTGCCCCAATCCGTCGGATGCTCCGTTTGACGCCGGATCAGGCTCCGTGGTTTGCCCGCCTTCACTGACCGGATGGAGGTGGCGGCCGTGAGCGACCGCCGTGCGCCCCCGGATGGGCCGTGCCAGAACGGCCGTGCTCGGCGACCGACCGCCAGCCCGTGGTCAGCGTCGGTATAATCAACAGTTGGCACCGCACGCCAGCGCTGCCCAAGGTCTTCCGCGCGGTCACGTCTGCCTCGCCGGGCGTCGCCGTGCGCACACGAGTGGAACCTATGCGCAAGTTCGTGCTCCTCATGATTGGCACCATCGTGTTGTCGGCGCCTTCGCCGACCGTGTCGGCTTCGGCGGCCCCAGGTGTTGCGCCGACCGTGTCGGCTTCGGCGGCCCGAGGCGTGCATTGCGCCGACCGTGTCGGCTTCGGCGGCCCCAGGTGTTGCGCCGACCGTGTCGGCTTCGGCGGCCCCAGGTGTTGCGCCGACTGCGTCAGTGGCTGCGACCGAGCAGACGGCGCAGAGGCCGTCGGGTTCGGCCAGGGAGGTGCAGACGCCGGCTCCGCCGGCTCCCCGGCCTCCGGCAGTTCCGGGGGCGGAGCAGACCGCGCCGGTGCAGGGGCCGGGCGTCCCTCGTCCGACCTTCAAGGTCGAGATCAACTACGTCGAGGTCGATGCGGTCGTGACCGATCGCGACGGCCGGCTGGTCAACGACCTGACGCGTGACGACTTCCAGATCTACGAGAACGGGACGCCGCAGAAGGTCGAGCTCTTCACGCGCGTCGACATCCCGATCGCGCGACCCGATCCGCCGGCCTTCCGCGCGGCACCGGTGGAACCGGACGTGAAGTTCAACGAGCCGTTCGAGGGGCGTGTCTACGTGCTGCTGCTCGACGACGTCCACACGCACCCGCAACGCACGTTGCTGGTGCGCCGCGCGGCGAACCAGTTCATCGACCGGTACCTCGGCGCCAACGACATGGCCGCCGTCGTGTTCACGAGCGGGCGTGCCGACGCGGGCCAGGAGTTCACCAGCAGCAAGCGGCTGCTGAAGGCGGCGGTGGATCGCATCATGGGGCAGAAGCTGCGGTCGTCGACGCTGGGGCGCCTCGACGAGTACAACCGCACGCGCGACTTCCCGCAGGACACGTCGAGCGGGCAGCGCAGGATCAACGACCCGGACGACTTCCAGCGGGGGTACAACGCGCGCATGGCGCTCGACACGCTGCGGCAGGTGGCGAACTACCTCGAGGGCGTCAGGGGCCGCCGCAAGGCGGTGCTCTTCTTCAGTGAAGGTATCGACTACGACATCTACGACGTGTTCAACTCGCGTGACGCGACGACGGTGCTCGACGCGACCAAGGACGCCATCGGCGCCGCCACGCGGTCGAACGTCGCGATCTACTCGATTGACCCCCGCGGCCTGACCCTGCTCGGCGACGAGGCGATGGAGATGGGCGCCCCGCCCGAGGACAACACGCTGAACATCGGCACCACCAGCCTCCTCGGTGAACTGCAGCGCGCGCAGGACAGCCTCCGCGTGCTCGCCGACGAAACCGGCGGCCTTGCCGCGGTCAACTCCAACGACTTCTCCCAGGCGTTCGCGAGGATCCAGAACGAGAACTCCACCTACTACGTGCTCGGCTACTACCCGACGAACGATCGCCGCGACGGCAAGTTCCGGAAGCTCGACGTGAAGGTGTCGCGCCCCGGCCTCTCGGTGCGCTCGCGCAAGGGCTACGTGGCCCCGAAGGGCAAGGCCGAGACGCGCGAGGCCGAGACGTCCGCGGGCACGTCGGCCATCCTCCGCGACGCGCTGTCGAGCCCGCTGCCCGAGTCAGGGCTCCCGCTGGCGGTGCAGGCGGCGGCGTTCAAGGGCACGGGCGCCAAGGCCTCGGTGGCGGTGCTGGCCCAGTTCGGGGGCCGGCAGCTGAAGTTCACCCAGAAGGACAACGAGTTCCTCAACACGATCGAGTTGTCGATGATCGCCATCGACAACAAGGGCAAGGTGCAGGGCGGCGATCGCCAGACGGTCGACCTGCAGCTGAAGCCCGATACGCACCAGCGCGTGCTCGCCGGTGGTTTCCGGATGGTCTCGCGCGTCGAGCTGCCGCCAGGGCGCTACCAGTTGCGCGTGGCCGCCCGCGAGAGCGGGGGGCTGGTCGGGTCGGTGCTCTATGACCTCGAGGTGCCCGACTTCTCGAAGGAGTCGTTCTCGATCAGCGGGATGGTCCTCACGAGCAGTTCGGCCGGAATCGCCCCGACGGCGCGCCCTGACGAGCAGCTGTCGCAGGCCCTCAAGACACCGCCCACCGTCGTGCGCGATTTCCTCAACGTCGAAACCCTCGGCGTCTTCGCCGAGATCTACGACAACGAAACGAAGCCGCACTCGGTCGACATCACCACCTCGGTGATCGCCGAGAACGGCGCGTCGATGTTCAAGACCGAGGACCAGCGGTCGAGCAGCGAGCTCGCCGGCGCACGGGGTGGCTACGGCTTCATCACCCAGGTTTCCCTGAAGGACATCGCACAGGGCCGGTACGTCCTGCGTATCGAGGCCAGGTCGCGGCTCGGCGACATGCCGGTGGCGGTGCGCGAAACGGAGTTCCGCGTGTACGAGCCGCGTCGCCCGGCGCCCCCCGCACAGCCGCAAGGACGCGCCATCGTCCCCGTCGATCGCGGGCCGATGAGCGGGGTCGAGGCCTACAAGGAAGTCGTCGTGCGCAATGCCGACGAGCTGAAGGCGTTCTGGGCCACCCTCACCACGCGTCGTCCGATCCCGAACGTGACGTTCGCCAACACGATGCTCGTGGCGCTCTTCCTGGGCGAGCGCCCAACGGCCGGGTATGCCGTCGAGATCGTCAGCGTGGCGCGCGACGGCGACACGCTCGTCATCGGGTACGCCGAGCGCGTGCCCGCGCCCGACGCGATGGTCGGTCAGGTCATGACGACGCCCTATGTCGTCGCCGGCGTGCCGGCGCACGAGGGCCCGGTGAGCTTCGTGAAGGTCGAGGGGCCGGCGGCGCCGGCCCCCGCAGTTCGCTAGGCGCGGCAGCGTCCACGTGGCCGACGACCTCCTGCCCGATTCCCTTCCGCCAGGCGGGCCGGAGGCGACAGCCTCAGGACTGTCGCCGCGGGCCGCGGCCTGCCTTGCCTACGCGATGTGGTGGGTGAGTGGCGCGCTGATGCTCGTCATCGAGCCGGCGCACCCGTACGTGCGCTTCCATGCGCGTCAGGCCCTGCGGGTCTTCGGCGCCATCTGGCTGGTCGGCGCCGCCCTGTGGGGCCTGAGCTTCGTCCTGGTGTTCCTGTCGCCCGTGGGATTCCGCGTGGCGGCCGTGCTGGGACAGCTGACGTGGACAACGGGGGTTGTGGCCTGGATCGTGTGCCTGGCGAAGGCCTGGAAGGGCGAGCAGTGGATGCTGCCCTGGATTGGCCCGCGCCTCGGCCTGCGAGGGTGACAGCAGGCCCGCCGGGGCGCATGGGGCGCGCCCCCAGGTGCGCTGGGCCGGGCGATCAACACGCCCGGCCGGGTGCCGTGAACGCCGCTACTCGACCTTGGCCGCGGTCTCGGCCTTGATCGTGCCGTTCGCGTGACTCAACTGGTACTGACTGCTCTGCATACCGGGCGTCTTGGGCGTGCGCAGGGTGATGGTCACCACCTCGCCCGGCTGGATGGGCGTGCGCACGCGCTGCGTGTCGCCGGCCACCATCTTGTTGGCCTTGTCGTACCAGTATTCGTCGACGCGCAGGCCGGCGATCGTGCCTGCCATCTGGTTCTTGATCTTGATGACGGTCACGACTTCATTTCCGACGACCTTGGGGTTGGGCCTGGTCATCGTGATTCGGGCGACGCCCTTGACCGGCGGAATGTACTTCTTGGGTTGTGCAGGCGCCGCAGGGGCAGGAGTGGTCTGCGCCTGAACGACCTGGGGGGCAACGAGCGATGCGACAACGAAGATCGCCGCGGTGAACACGAGCACACATGCCAGCCTCAAACGAACCATCCGAGCCTCCTTACGATCGATGAAGACCTTACATCTCCCCGTTCCAGTCCTCCGGGTCTGCTTGCGTCGAGCGAAAAATCTCCAGGTGCCACTTCCCGCCGCCCCACGGCTCGATGATCTCGGTTGCGAGGACGTCCACCAGCAACTCCGCAAATGATCGTCCTTCGGGGTCGCCCTCGAGGTGGTACGCCGGCTCGTCCCACGAGAAGGACGGGTACAGGATCATCGTCAGGAACAGGTCGTAACCGTCGTCGACGACGAGGATCTGCCCGCACGGACGCTTGATGGTGGAGTGGTAGATCAGGTATTTCTCGGCGCTGTGCGCGCGGATGTACCGCTTCAGCGCGAACTCGCGCGCGACGATCTCCTCGACGGCAAGCTTCTTGTCCCAGCAGTCGCGGCAGTAGCGTTCCTCGCCCTTCGGCTCCGAAACATCCTTGGCCCCGCACAGGGGGCACTTTGCCTGGGTGACGGCCTTCCGTGACATGGCGGGAATCATATGCGCCGCGGGCCGTCGGCCACAAGGACGGCCGTCAGTCCCTGTCCACGGCGCCGCATGCGCTCACTTCGTGACCCGCGGCCCCAGCGCGGGCAGGTACACGCGCTGGACGTACTCCTTGACCATCCGGCGGGTACTGAAACGCGGGACGACCGTGCGAATCGCCTCCTTCACCCTGGCCACCCAGGCGTGGGGCACGTCCTTGTCGTCGCGATCGTAGAAGGTGGGCACGATGTCGCGTTCCAGCAGTTCGTACAACGCGTTGGCGTCGGCCGTGTCCTGCGCAGCCTGGTCGGCATGTGACTCCGCCGGCTCGATGAGCCAGCCGTTGGTCCCGGTGAACCCTTCTGCCCACCAGCCGTCACCGATGCTCAGGTGCGGGACACCGTTGGCCGACGCCTTCATCCCGCTCGTGCCGCTGGCCTCCATGGGCTTCCGCGGGTTGTTGAGCCAGACGTCGCAGCCCTGCACGAGGTAATGCGCCACGTGCAGGTCGTAGTCGTCCACGAACGCCACCCTCCCGCCGAACGACGGATCGAGTGCCTGGCGGTACACGTGCTGGAGCGCGTGTTTTCCGCCATCGTCCATCGGGTGCGCCTTGCCCGCGAAGACGAGCTGCAGGGGCCGACGAGGGTGGTTGAGGATCTTCGCGAGCCGCTCGGGATCACGGAAGATCAGGTCGGGCCGCTTGTAGGCGGTGAAGCGCCGGGCGAAGCCGATCGTCAGCGCGTTCGGGTCGAGCAGTGTGCCGCCCGCCACGACGCGTGGCGGGGTGACGCGTTCCGTCGTCCACCGCTCGCGCATCCGCTCGCGGATGAAGGCGAACAGGTGGGCGCGCAGTTGGCACCGCATCGCCCACATCTCGTCGTCGGGGACGTCGAGGATGCCCTGCCACAGCGCCTCGTCGTCGGTCTCCTCGCGCCACCCGGGAACGTACTTGTCGAAGAGCTTCTTCATCTCGGCGGCAATCCAGGTGGGCATGTGCACGCCGTTGGTGACCGCCGCCACGGGGGCCGTCTCGCCCGTCGTGCCAGGCCAGATCGGTGCCCACATCTCGCGCGTGACCTTGCCGTGCAACTCGCTGACGGCGTTCGTCGCGCACGAGCTCCGCACCGCCAGAGCCGTCATGTTGAACAGCGTGCCGCTCCCGTTGTCGTACCGCCCGAGCGCGAGGAAGTCTTCGCGGTGATCACCCAGGCTGCCCCAGCAACCCGCCAGGTGCGTCTCGACCATGTGGAACGGGAACGCGTCGTGCCCGGCAGGCACCGGCGTGTGCGTCGTGAAGACCGTCGACTGGCGCACCTCCTCGAGAGCGTCCTCGAAGCTGCGACCCGTCTCGAGGAACTCGCGGATCCGCTGCAGCACCACGAACGCCGCGTGGCCCTCGTTGAGGTGGTACACGGCGGCATCGATGCCCAGCGCCCGCAGCGTGCGGACGCCGCCAATGCCGAGGATGATCTCCTGCTGGACGCGCGTCTCGCGGTCGCCGCCGTAGAGGCGGGCCGACAGCTCGCGGTCCCACGGCGCGTTCTCCTCGAGATCGGTGTCGAGCAGGAAGAGCCGCGCCCGTCCGAGCCTCACCTCCCAGACCGAGACCAGCACGGTCCGGTTGCCGAGCGGCACCGCGATCACGCATTCCGCGCCGTCGGGGGTGTGGGCCGGGTGGATGGGCGCATCCCGCCAGTCGAGCTTCTCGTAGACCTCTTCCTGCCAGCCTTCTGCCGAGAGCTTCTGGTGGAAGTAGCCCTGCGGATACATGAAGCCCACCGCCACGAACGGCAGGCCGAGGTCGCCGGCTTCCTTGCAGTGATCGCCCGCGAGGACGCCCAGGCCGCCGGCATAGATGGGCAGCGACTGGTGCAGGGCGAACTCGGCCGAGAAGTACGCGATGGTCCTGGTCGATCCGCCGCCGTTCGCGCGGTTCCACCACGTTTCGGTGGTGGTCTTGATCTTCTCGTACCCCGCGATGGCTCGGTCGTAGAGGCGCACGAACGACGGGTCGGCGGCCATCTTCGCCAGCCGTTCGGGGGTGATGTGGTGCAGCATCCTGACCGGGTTGTGGTCGGTCGTCCGCCACAGGGGATAGTCGATTCTGCGGAACACGTTGCGTGCGTCGTCCTGCCACGTCCAGCAGAGGTCGTTGGCCAGATCGCCCAGCCGGGCGAGGCGATCGGGAAGATTCGGGAAGGCGGAGGGGCGTTCCATCGGGGACATATCCAATCAGGCCAGGTTCAACCGCGAGCCGACCATCAGGCGCCGGTGAGCGGGAGCATGCGCGCTCTGCGTGCTCTCCGGGTTATCGGAAGGTTGAGGTCGCGGGTCCAGCGGGCGATCGACGGGCCGGCGCCGTCCGGCGCCGCGTCACCGTGTGAGACCGGGAGCATGCCGGGCGAGCGCCAGAAGAAGTGCCGGAAACATGGGCTGGGGGAAGATGCTAGTCGGCTCGTGTTCCACCCGTCAAATGTGTCGGCCAATCGCCGCTTCTGCCCCGTGCGCGACGCGCAGCACGACCGCACGGACTCGAATCGGCGGCGCGGTCCGCGCCTGCGCTAGACTACGCCGGTCGTCACCACGTCATGCCCGGGCGGCGCGCTGCCGCCACACACCGAGGGAGCCATCATGGGCCGTCGCATCAACCGCCGTGAATTCGTCAGGACCAGTGCCGTCGTCGGGCTTGCCGCCAGCCTGCCTTCCCCGACGTTCGGGCAGGCCCCCGCCGTGCGCACCGGGGTCGCCACGCCGGCCGTCGTGTCGTCGGCCAACGGCCACCGGTTCAAGAACGGCGGCAGCAAGACCTGCGTCGAGACGGCGTTCGAGTTGATGACCGGGGGCCGCGACGTCCTCGAGGCGCTGATTGCCGGCGTCAACATCGTCGAGTTGGATCCGCTCGACGACAGCGTCGGGTACGGAGGGCTCCCCAACGCCGACGGCGTCGTCCAGCTCGACTCGTGCTGCATGCACGGCCCACGCAAGCGCGCCGGCGGCGTGGCGTGCCTCGAGGGCGTCCGCACGCCCTCCAGGGTCGCGCACCTGATCATGGAGCAGACCGATCACCACCTGCTGGTGGGCAAGGATGCGCAGACCTTCGCGCGCCAGATGGGCTTCGCCATCGAAGCCGACCTCAACACCGAGAACTCGCGCAAGAAATGGCTCGACTGGAAGCGACTGATCGACCCCTCGCGTTTCCTCGATCCGGCCAAGCGCGCGGCGGCGGGCCACGCGGCCGGTCTCGAGATGGTGCGCCTGGGGCTCATCGATCCCGAGCACTACTACGGCACCATCAACTGCAACGGCGTCAACGCGAGGGGCGAGGTCTGCGGCGTGACGACGACGAGCGGTCTGGCGTGGAAGATTCCGGGACGCGTCGGGGATTCGCCCATCCTCGGCGCTGGTCTCTACGTGGATGGCGACGTCGGCGCCGCAGGGTCGACCGGTCGGGGCGAGGCGAACCTCTACAACCTGTCGTCGTACCTGGCCGTCGAGCTGATGCGGCAGGGCAAGAGCCCCAAGGACGCGGGGCTGGAGGTCGTGAAGCGCATCCGCCAGAACACGATCGAGAAGCGGCTGCTCAATGCGAAGGGCAATCCCAACTTCAACGTGAACTTCTACCTCGTGAACGCACGCGGCGAGCACGCGGGCGTGTCGATCTACGCCGCCAAGTACGCCGCCTGCACCGAAAACGGCCCGGCGCTGCTCGATACGACGCCGCTGATCGAGGGACGACCGCTCGACTGAGCTGTCACGGGAGGCCGCACGGGGCGGCCTCTACAGGAGCGTTCCATGTCGCGCCACATCCCGCTCGTTACCGTCTCGCTGCTCGCGGTGCTCTCGGTGCAGGCCGCCACCCAGCAGGCGGCCACGCCCGCGCCCTCGGCCCAGGCCACAGCCACGCCCGCGCCCTCGCCGTCGGCCCAGGCCACTGCCACGCCGGTCACCATTCCGCCGCCGAAGCCGCGCTGGGGGACCGACAAGGGGCTCACCGACGTGCAGGGCCTGAAGGTCGGGCACCACACGCTGTCGGAGCGTCCGACGGGATGCACCGTCATCCTTGCCAGCGACGGCACGACGGGAAGCGTCGACGTCAGGGGCGGCGCCCCGGGCACGCGCGAGACCGACCTGCTGAATCCCGTGAACAACGTCCAGATCGTCAACGCCATCTCGCTGTCGGGCGGCAGTGCCTACGGCCTCGACGTGGCCCAGGGCGTGATGGAGTACCTCGAAGGCCAGAACATCGGCTATCGCGTCGGCGCGGGCGTCGTGCCCATCGTCCCGGCGGCCATCCTCATGGACCTGGGCTTCGGCGGGAGCTTCAAGGTCCGCCCGACGCACGACTGCGGGTTCAAGGCCGCGCAGGCCGCGACCGATGGTCCCGTGCAGGAAGGCAGCATCGGCGCCGGAACCGGCGCGACGGTGGGGAAGGGGGCCCAGGGGCGCTCGATGAAGGGCGGCCTCGGCTCGGCCTCGATCGTCCTCCCCGACGGCCTCGTCGTCGCCGCGCTGGTGGCCGTGAATGCCGTGGGCGACGTGCTGGATCCGGAAACGGGCAAGGTCATCGCGGGGATGCGCACCGAAGACGGCAAGGGCCTCGCCGACCGTCGCCAGTTGCTGCGGTCGGGCGCGATGGCGCGCCGCGCGCAGCCCCGCGCCGGCGAGAACACCACGATCGGTGTCGTCGCGACCAACGCGAAGCTGACGAAGGTGCAGGCCCAGAAGATGGCGCAGATGGCCCACGACGGCTTCGCCCGCGCGATCTCGCCGATCCACACGCCGGGTGACGGCGACACGATCTTCTCGCTGGCCACGGGCAAGTGGGACGGCGAGGTCAACCTGTCGATGATCGGCGCGCTGGCCGCCGAGGCGATGGCCGATGCCATCGTCCGTGCCGTGACGCAGACCGAGAGCGTGGCCGGCGTGCCCTCGGCAAGGGAACTTGGAACGATCCCGGCGAAGTGGCGGTGACGGCGCGCCGGTCTTGATCATTCATGGATGGTCACGTAGGATGACCATCTGGAGGGATTGATGCCACGCTACAACATCGCGCAGGCGAAGGCCCGCTTCTCCGAACTCGTCGCGCGAGCCGTTGCAGGCGAGGACGTCGTCGTGGCCCGCGGCAACAAGCCGCTGTTGCGGCTCGTGCCCCTGGCGCAGGCGGCGGGCCCGCGGCGTCCCGGAACCGCCCAGGGGCGCGTATGGATGGCCGACGATTTCGACGCCCCGCTGGACGACTTCGCGGAGTATCGCTAGTGCGGGTGCTCCTCGACACGCATGCGTTTCTCTGGTGGGTCGATGGCGGTTCCCGGCTCTCGCGCCGGGCGCGGGCAGCGGTCGCCGACGAAGGCAACGAGTGCTACCTGAGCGTGGCCAGCGGCTGGGAGATGGCGATCAAGACGAGCCTGGGGAAGCTTCGCGCGCCGACGCCGCTTTCGGGCTTCATCGCCGAGCAGGTGGCCGCCAACGGTTTCAGGCAACTTCCGCTGGATCTCGATCACCTCGACGGTGTCGTCGACCTGCCGTTCCACCATCGTGATCCGTTCGACCGCCTGCTGGCGGCGCAGGCCTTGCGCGAACGCCTGGCCATCGTGTCGGCCGACAAGGTGTTCGGCAGGTACGGCGTGAAGCGGATCTGGTGACCAGCAGGCCCCGCGCCTGGTCACCGCAGCCCTACCGCCTGTTCACCAACTCCCGCACCTGCTGAAGCGGCAAGGCCTCGACCGTCGCGCCGTTCCCCGTCATCGTCTGCGCCTTGAAGAGCGAGTTGGCGACCGCTTCTTCGGTGGCTTCGAGCGCGGCCTCGAACAGCGGCGACAGGGCCTCGGTTGGCAGCACGATGCGCGTCGCCGGCGCCGTGGCGCCGTGGGGCGCGCGCACCGAGGCGGCCGTCGAGAACGCGATCGCGAAGTCGCCGCTGCCGTTCGAGAACGACGACCCCGTCCGCGCGAGGCCGAACACCGCGCGCGCGGCGAGCCGCTCGAGATCGCGTGGCGACAGCGGCGCGTCGGTGGCGACCACGATCATGCACGAGCCGTCAGCCGACGCCCCTGGCGACGCCGCAGTCTCTGCAGGCCGAACCGCCGCCCCGCCTCGCGCGACGACCGGGGCCGACGCGGCGCGCGCCGCGAACGCATGCTGCCCCAGTGCCTCGCCGATCGGAATCCCGTCGAGCATGAGCACGCCGCCGTAGTTGCTCTGCACGAGCACCCCCACGGTGTATCCTCCGGCCGTGGCGGGCACCACGCGTGAACTGGTGCCGATCCCGCCCTTCCATCCGAAGGCGACGGTGCCGGTGCCGGCGCCGACGTTGCCTTCGTCCACCGCCCCCGACCGCGCGCTCGCAATCGCACGTTGCACGTCGTCGCTCGTGACGTGCTGCCCGCGGATGTCGTTCAGGCGACTGTCGTTGGTCTCGCCGACGAGGGCGTTCACCGACCGGATGTCGCCATTGCCCGGCTGCGCGAGCGTGTAGCGCACGACGCCCTCGATGCCGGCGCCGACCGACAGCGTGTTGGTGAGCACGATGGGCGTCTCGATGGTGCCGAGTTCCGACACCTGCGTCGAGCCCGCGAGCTTGCCGAACGCGTTGCCGATGAACACGCCGCCGGCGACCTTGTCGCGGAACACGTTGCCGCCGTGCGGAACGATGGCGGTGACGCCGGTGCGGACGCGGTCGCCCTCGATGCGCGTGACGTGCCCGACGCGGACGTCGGGCACGTCGGTGATCGCGTTGAGCGGGCCGGTCGGCAGGACGCCGGGCGTGATGCCGATCTCGCGGGCACGCGGCCTCGCGTCCTGGGCACCGGCGGGTGGGCTGGCGCCGGCAGCGACCACGGCCAGCGTGAGCATCGTGATGCGTGCACTCGACACGAAGGGACGTCGGCGGTGACCTGTGGGCATGATCGCGGATTGTAAGGCGTGAGCGCCGCAAATCCGGACTAGAATCACGCACTGCGTCTGCCGCCTGCAGTGGCGCATGCGGCCAGTGACAGCGTCCGCGGCCTGTGCCGCGCGCACGCGAGTGGAGGGGGGATGGCCGTCCTGCGGCCGTACCCGTTCGGCGCGCTCGTCAGGCGTGCGCTGCGCGAGCTCGACGAGCACCAATCCTTGTTCGACCTGCCGGTGGCACGCGGGTTTCTCGGCGATCCCGACGTGGACCTCTCGGTGCGCGTCCACGGCCGCGTGGCCTCGAGCCCGTACGGTCCCGCCGCGGGCCCCCAGTCGCAGCTCGCCCAGAACATCGCGCTGGCCTGGCTCGGCGGCGCGCGCGTCATCGAGCTCAAGACCGTCCAGATCAACGACCACCTCGTGCTGCCGCGGCCGTGCATCGACATGCAGACGGTTGGCTACAACGTCGAGTGGTCGCAGGAACTGACCCTTGCCGAGTCGCTCACCGAGTACGTGAAGGCCTCGATGCTCATCGAGATCCTCGTCGCGAGCGGTCGCCTGGCGCTGGTGCCCGGCTTCGACCGCACGGTGTTCGACATGAGCGTCGGCTACGACCTGGACGGCATCCGCAGCGAGCCGGTGCAGGCGTTCATCCGCGGGCTCGGCGACGCCTCGCACCTCGTCGAGGGGTTACGGCGCGAGATCCCCGACGAGTACCGGCAGTTCCGCGACCTGCCGTTCGCGACGCGCATCAGCAGCTCGCTGACGCTCAGCACGTTCCACGGCTGCCCGCCGCAGGAGATCGAGAGCATGGTCGATCACCTGATGCGGGTGAACGGCCTGGACTGCACCGTGAAGCTGAACCCCACGCTGCTCGGGCCGCGCAAGACGCGCGAACTGCTGCACGACGTGCTGGGTTATCACGACGTGCGGGTGCCCGATGCGGCCTTCGCGAAGGACCCGACGTGGCACCAGATGTGCCGCTTCGTCGGGCGGCTCGGCGACACGGCGGGCGCGCTCGGCCGCAGCTTCGGCGTCAAGTTCACGAACACCCTCATCGTCGAGAACCACCGCGACTTCTTCCCGGCGGGCGAGCGCGAGATGTACCTGTCGGGCGCGCCGCTGCACGTCCTGGCGATGCAGCTGGTCGGACAGTTCCGTCGGCACTTCGGCGACGCAGTACCCCATCTCGTTCTCGGCAGGCATCGATCGGCACAACTTCGCAGACGCCGTCGCGCTCGGCCTGGTACCGGTCACCGTGTGCTCGGACCTGCTGAAGCCGCGGGGGTACGCGCGGAGCCGCGGCTACTTCATGGCGCTGCTCGACCGGATGCGATCGTGCGGTGCCACGACGATCGAGGAGTTCAGCGTCCACGTGCATTTCCTCGCCGACGCGGGCATCGATGTGTTCGCGCCCGGTTACGCCCCCCCGCCCGACCACAAGCCGTGGGACCTGCGGGGACTACTGAACCCATCCGAGTGGACGTCACTGGCCGTGGAGGCGCCTCGGGCCAACACCCGGCGGTACCTCGAGCGCCTGGCCGCAAACCCGCGGTACTCGCGTGCCGCAACCGGCGCGATCCCGCGCAAGATCGGTCGTCACCTGCAGCTCTTCGACTGCATCTCGTGCGACAAGTGCATCCCGGTGTGCCCCAACGACGCCAACTTCACGTTCGTCGTCCCGCCGATGCGCCTGCGGGTCGAGAAGGTGAGACTGACCGATGCGGGCTGGACGATCACCGAGAGCGCGACACTCGACGTCGTCGAGCAGCACCAGATTGGCAACTTCGCCGACTTCTGCAACGATTGCGGGAACTGCGACGTGTTCTGCCCGGAGGATGGCGGTCCCTACATCGTCAAGCCACGTTTCTTCGGGTCGCTCGGCGCGTGGGAAGCCGACGCGCCTCGCGACGGGTTCTTCGTGACGGGCACGCTGGCCGCGGGCGTCGTGTACGCCCGCTTCAACGGCCGGGAGTACGTGCTCGTCACCAGGGGCGACGAGGTCGCGTTCCGCGGCGAAGGATTCGACGTGTCGTTCGCGCGCGGCCGTGCGCTCGAGACCCTGCACGGCACGGCGTCGGTCGAGGTCGACCTGACCTACGCCCGCATCATGGACTGCCTCCACGTGGCCGCGCTCGACCCGAGCCGCGTGAACTACATCAACTGCCTCGACACGACCGCCAGCGTGGCACCACGCGCCGATCGACGGTCGACGGAACACGACGGCGAAGAGGCCTGCATCCCGCCCGGTGCCGCCGGCACTCAAGGAGAATCCCGACCATGACCGACCCCACGCGTGACGCCGTCGCACACCTGGCCGAGCGCTACACCCCAGACATGGTCCATTTCCTCCGCGACATGATCGCCATCCCGTCAGAGAGTGCCGACGAGAAAGCGGTCATCGAGCGTGCGCGAGCCGAGATGGCCATGCTCGGCTTCGACGAGATCAAGATCGACGGCCTCGGCAACCTGCTCGGGCGCGTCGGCAGCGGCAGCACCGTGATTGCCCTGGACGGGCACCTCGATACGGTCGGCGTAGGCGATCTCTCGACGTGGACGCGCGATCCCTACCAGGGCGAGCTGAAAGACGGGATCGTCTACGGACGCGGTGCGGGCGACCAGGAAGCGGGCATCGCGGCAGCCGTCTACGGGGCGAAGATCGCAAAGGACCTCGGCCTCCTCGACGGCGTGCAGCTGTGGGTGACGGCCACCGTGATGGAGGAGGACTGCGACGGTCTCTGCTGGCAGTACATCCTGCGCGAGAAGGTGCTGGTGCCGCACGCGGTGGTCATCACCGAGCCGACGAACCTTGGCGTGTATCGCGGGCACCGCGGGCGCATGGAGATGGAAGTGCGGACCCAGGGCAGGTCAGCGCACGGTTCGATGCCAGACCGCGGTATCAACGCCGTCTACAGGATGGCGCCGGTGATCGCCGACGTCGAGCGGCTCAATCGGCAATTGGCTGCAAAGGCCGACCCGTTTCTCGGCGCGGGCTCGGTGACGATCTCCGACGTGCGCTCGACGTCACCCTCGTTGTGCGCAGTGGCCGACAGCTGCACCATCCACCTCGACCGGCGCCTCACCCGCGGTGACACGCTCGAATCGGCGGTCGCCGAGGTCGAGGCGCTCGAGAGCGTCCGACAGGCGGGCGCGACGGTGACCGTGCTCGACTACGCCCGCGAGGCCTACACGGGCCTCACCTACCCGACGAAGAAGTACTTCCCGACGTGGGTGCTCGAGGAGCACGAGCCCGCCGTCGCTGCCGCCGCGCAGGCGGCCGAGGCGGCGCTGGGCGAGGTGCCGCGGATCTCGCGGTGGAACTTCTCGACCAACGGCATCGCTACCTGCGGCCTCTTCGGTGTGCCCACGGTCGGCTTCGGGCCCGGCAACGAGATCCATGCGCACACGCCCGACGACCAGTGCCCGGTCGATCACCTCACCGCGTGCGCCAGGTTCTACGCGATGTACCCGCAGGCGTTTCGTGCCGCCTCGGCCACGTAGGGGCCACGCCCGCGCGCCATCATGCGACCACGTATGGGCCACACCCCGCGCGGCCCGTCATGCGACACGTAGGGGCCGCACCCTGTGCGGCCCGTCATGCGACCACGTAGGGGCCGCACCCTGTGCGGCCCGTCACACCACACGGAGACCCTTCGACCATGTCGACACCCACGATTGCCGCGAAGCTCGAACGCCTCGCGTCCTACCACGCCGGCATCCACGACGGCGACTTCCTGCTCACGTGGCAGCAAGCCGACCCGACGATCCGCTTCGTGCTGCAGGCCGCAGAAATCCTGCAGGACCTCGCGCGCGCCGGGGTCTCGACACGGCTGTTCGACACCGGCCTCGGCATGTCGATCTTCCGCGACAAGTCGACGCGCACGCGCTACGCCTTCCGCAGCGCGTGCAACCTGCTCGGCCTGATGACCGAGGAACTCGACGAGTCGACGTCGCAGGTGGCGCACGGAGAGACCGTTCGCGAGACGGCGACGATGATTGGCTTCCTGAGCGAGGTGATCGGGATCCGCGACGACATGTTCCTCGGCGAGGGGCACAAGTACATGGCTGAAGTCGCGGCATCGCTCGACGAGAGCTACCGCGCGGGCGTGCTGGCGCAGCGTCCGGCCGTGGTCAACCTGCAGTGCGACCTGGACCATCCGACGCAGAGCATGGCCGACCTGCGGCACCTCATCGACCACTTCGGTGGCATCGACGGACTCCGGGGCAAGAAGCTTGCGATGACGTGGGCGTACTCGCCGAGCTACGGCAAGCCGCTGTCGGTGCCCCAGGGCGTCATCACGCTCATGGCGCGAATGGGCATGGATGTCGTGCTCGGCCATCCCGACGGGTACGACCTTGCGGACGAGCCGCTCGCGGCGGCGAGCCGGGCAGCGGCGGCGAGCGGGGGGTCGTTCCGCGTGACGGGTTCAATGGAGGACGCATTCGACGGCGCCGACATCGTCTACCCCAAGAGCTGGGCGCCGATGTGGGTGATGCGCGAGCGCACGCGCCTCGTGCACGCCCGCGAGCAGGCGAAGTTGCACGAACTCGAGCAGCAGGCACTGGCGAACAACGCACGACACACCGACTGGGAGTGCGACGAGGCCAAGATGGCGCTGACACGCGGCGGACGCGCCCTCTACATGCACTGCCTGCCGGCAGACATCAGCGGCGTGAGCTGCAAGGCCGGCGAGGTCAGCAAGGGCGTCTTCGAGCGCGCGCGCCTCGACACGTATCGCGAGGCCGGGCACAAGCCGTTTGTCATCGCGGCGATGATCCTCGCCGCACGCTTCGGCCAGCCTGCCGATGCGCTGACGGCGGCCGTCCACGCGGGCGCGATGCGGCGGAGGGACTGAGATGCGCACCGGTTCCGGCGACCTGGTGGTGCTCGCGATAGGCGGCAACTCATTGATCAAGGACGAGGGGCACAGGACGGTGCCCGACCAGTGGGCACTCGCGCGCGAGACGTGTCATCACATCGCGCAGATCGTCGAGAACGGCCATCGCGTCGTGGTCACGCACGGCAACGGCCCGCAGGTCGGATTCATCCTGCGACGATCCGAACTGGCCAGCCACGAGTTGCACGAGGTGCCGCTCGACTCCTGCGACGCCGACACGCAGGGCGCCATCGGCTACATGATTCAGCAGGCGCTCGCGAACGAGTTCCGCCGCCGCGGCGTCGCGAAGCAGGCCGTGTCGGTCGTCACGCAGGTCGAGGTCGATCCGGCCAGCGAGGCGTTTGCCAAACCATCGAAGCCCATCGGCTCGTTCATGGACGCGGCCACTGCGAAGGCGCGCTCCGCGGCGGGGAGCTTCACGGTCGTCGAAGACGCCGGCCGCGGATGGCGACGGGTCGTCGCGAGCCCCGACCCGATCACCATCGTCGAACTCGACGCGATCCGGCTGCTCGTCGAAGCCGGGTTCGTGGTCGTTGGCGTCGGAGGCGGGGGGATTCCCGTCGTGCGCGACGCCGAGGGTGACTACCGCGGGGTCGAGGCGGTCATCGACAAGGACCTCGCGTCGGCCCTGCTCGCCAACTGCCTGGGCGCCGACCAGCTCGTCATCTCGACCGGTGTGGCCAAGGTTGCGTTGAACTACGGGCGCCCCGACCAGGTCAATCTCGATCGCCTGACGCGCGCAGAGGCCGCGCGTCACCTGGCCGATGGCCAGTTCGGCAAGGGCAGCATGGGGCCCAAGATCGAGGCCGCACTGCGCTACCTCGATGGCGGCGGCAGGCGCGTGGTGATCACGAGCCCCGATCAACTGGAAGACGCCGTCGAAGGCCGCGCGGGAACCATCATCGAAGGGTGATGGGTGTGGGGCCGGAACGACCAGGGTGTCAGGTGCAGGGGCCGCACCCCAGCCTGCCCTGAGCGTGTCGAAGGGTGGGGCCCGGGCACGGGTGCACGCTATCGCCGATGGCCCGAGAACACCACCGCCACACGCTCTGAGGCCAGCCGTGCGTCGAGCGGCAGCGTGTCGATGAGTCCCGCCAATCCGGCGCTACCGGTCACGCACACGTCGATGCCGGTCGTCTCGTGCGCGAGGCGGTTCGCGTACGCGAGCGTGTCTTCATCGGCCAGCACGGGGTATCCGCCCGTGCGGAGCATCCCTTCGACCACGGCCAGCCAGTCGTACGTCTCGTCGTCGAGGATGCCGGTCGCGACGCTGCGAGGCTCGACGTCCCATGGGCGCATGAACGCGGCGCGATGCGAGGCCGCGTGGAGCAGGGCGTCTGTCAGGATGCTGCTGCCGGCGTGGAGCGCGACGAACTCGGAGCGCCGCAGGCGTTCGGGCGCTGCCTCTCGGTCGAGCGTCGACAGCGGCGGCGATGCTGCACCAAGCCGTCCGAGGATGTGCGCGATGAGGGCATCGTACGCGCGCACGAGCGGCGCGCAGCCGCGAGTCTGCACGGCATGGAGGCGCGGAATCCGTGTCGTGCGGCCCGCACGATGCGCATCGACGAAGCCGCGCACGATGGCGGTCGCGAGCGCGCCGCCTCCGACCTGGACGAAGATCGCATCCGGCACGTCGCCGTCGAGCGCATCCGCCATTTCCCATGCGAGGGTTTCGCCGCCCTCGACCGTGAGGCCGTTGTCGGGGCCCTGGCAGCAGAACGGCGTGGCGCCGCGCGCGACCGCGTGCTTGAACCCCAGGTAACACGGATCGCCGGCCACGTCGCCGTTACGGGCGCAGGTGTTGACGGTCGCACCGAGCGCAATGAGCCGATCGACCACTGCGTCGCTGGCCCACGTGGGCACGAACACGTCGAGCTCACGCGCAGCCGCTCGCGCCACGACCGCGGCGGCGAGCGCCGCGTTGCCACAACTCGCGATCGCGAGTCGCGACGTGGCACCAGCCGATCCAACCGGGGACCCTGCCGTGAGCGAGCCCGCCGGGCGAGTCGAACGGGCGACCTCGAGCATCAGCATGATGCCCATGAGGTGTCGTGCCTTGTGGGAGCCGGAAACGTGATCGGCCTCCACCTTGACCAGCAGGTTGCCGCACGGCATCCGGAAGTTCGCCGGCAGCGTGGTCTCGACGCGCAGCGGTGTCACGCGAAACCCGGTGCCATCGATGCGTGCGACGCGGGCGTCGAGATCCTCGACGAGCCGCACGAACTCCTGGTCTGACATCCCCAGCGCACGTGCCGCGCGGTATGAGGTCAGGAGCGTCCGGTAACGGACGAACGGATTCGTGCTGCACGCCTGGTGCGGGCCAGCGTCGCGAAGGTGCCGGGCGCAACGGGACGCAACACGTGGTCGACATCGTCGTTGCCGGCGCGCGGGCAGCGTGACGCGACGCCGCCCGTGCCCATGGCCTCGACCTCGGTTCCGCAGCCGGCACAGCGCAGCAGGGGCATCGACGGGCCGGCGTCGCGCATGGTGCTCATCGCCGGCTCATGCCACGGCCTGGCCTGTCCGCGCGTTGAACTCGCCGATCAGCGCATCCCACGCCTCGATGTACGAGCGGAGCCCGCGCCAGAACGACTGGTCGCGACGCGCCGTGAACTCGGCCGAGGTCACGCCCTGCTGTTCGACCCACGTGTAGTACCCGAGGTTGAAGACACGCGCGCGGTCACGCTCGTTGAGTTCCAGGTAGTGATCGGTGGCCGCGCCCAGCATGTGCTGCGCGAACGCTTCCGCCGCGGTGACCTCGTCGAAGCGGCCGCCGAAGTGTTTCCCGGTGAGGCGTGGCCACTCGCTCGCGTACATCGCGGCACCGTCCGTGGCCACGGTGATGACGGCCTCGTCTGGCCCCAGATCGAAGTAGCGCGCGGTCTTCACCGCGGCCAGCACGTTGCAGATGCCCGAGTACCCCATCGAGCCCAGGGCCGCAACGACATGGGGCGGCACACCGCGTCGATCGGCGAGGTACCGGCGGCCGACGTCGGTGTTGAACACGAGCGTCAGGCTGTCTGTCGCGACATCCGAGATGGCCGTCGCGACGTCGGTGTTCATCACGTTGTGGATCAACGGTACGTGCTTGTCGCCGATCCCCTGGATGTTGTGCTCGCCGAAACCGTTGTAGAGCAGCGTCGGGCACTCGAGCGCCTCGACGGCGACGATGCGGGCGCCGAAGTGTTCCTTGAGGTAGTCGCCGGCCGCGAGGGTGCCGCCCGAGCCGGTGGCCGACGTGTACGCGTGCAGGCGCAGGCGCGGGTTGGCGGCCTGCAGCGACGTCACGATCCGGCCCAGTGCGGCGCCGGTGCACGCGAAATGTCCGAGGTAGTTCCCGAACTCGCAGAACTGGTTGAAGATCACGTTCGCCGAATCACGCTCGAGTTCGGCGCACTTGTCGTAGATCTCCTTCACGTTGCTCTCGGTGCCCGGCGTGCGGATGATGTCGCCCGGTTCGGCCACCCAGCGCGCGAGCCAGTCGAAGCGCTCGGCGCTCATCCCCTCGGGCAGGATGGCCACGCCGTGGCAACCCATGATCCGCGAGATGGCGACGCCGCCGCGGCAGTAGTTGCCGGTGGACGGCCACAGGGCGCGATGGGTGGTCGGGTCGAACTGTCCCGTGATCACGCGCGGTGCGAGGCAACTGTAGGCCGCCAGCACCTTGTGGGCGTGGATCATCGGAAACCGGTCACCGAACGCGACGACGATGGGAGCGCGCACGCCGGTCAACGACGAGGGCAGCACCACGTGATCCGGCACGTCGGCCAGGCCGCGTCGCGTGTGGTCGTTGTGCCAGTGCACGCGGAAGAGGTTGAGCGGGTGCGGCGCGTCGGGATCGATCTGCGCCAGCGCCTCGCGCACCGACGCGGGGATGGTCGCGGGATCGGCCAGTTGCCTGAACGTCGGCAGCGCGATGCGGGCATCGCGGAAGCGCCCGACCGTGCGGTCGTAGACGTTCGCGTCGACGACGTGGGTATCGAGTCCGAGTCGTGTCACGGGGCAACCTCTCGCATCCGCTGCCAGAGGCTCGTCGCCGCGCGGCGTGCCGTTGTGCGGATGTCGTCGATGTCGGCGGTCAGGAGGCGTCCGTGATCGAGCACGGCGCGTCCCTGCACGTCGAGGTGGGCCAGCGCGGCCTCGCGCCGCGCGGCGAGCGGGTCGGCGACGGCCGGGGGTGAGGCATCGGTGTCGGGCCAGTCGCCGCACAACACGTCGCGGACCAGGGCGTCACCGGCGAGCATCCGGGCGTCGAGCGTCTCGGCGGTGTCGCCGTGCGCGAGTCCGACCTCGCGCAGCACGTCGCGCTCGTCGAGCATCTGCGCGGGATAGCCGTCGGTGCCGACGGCGACACGATCGCTCGCGCGCAGGGCGCGCCCGTATCCGACGCCGTTGCCCCGGTTCGATCGCGGGTTCTGCACGATCCAGCATCCGAGGTCGTGCACACGCCGCACCTGCTCGGTCGTGAGGTGGATGCCGTGCGCGAGGATGGATCCCGGGCCCAGCGCGCCCAGCGCGTCGAGGCGCTCGACGGGGCCGGCGTAGCCGCGCGCGCGCGCATCGGCCACGTCGGCGGCGTCTTCGGCGACGTGGACGTGCAGCACGGCCCCGAGATCCCGGCACATCGCCGCGGCCTCGCGGATCGTGTCGTCCGACACCGTGAACGAGGCGTGCAGGCCGATGGCGCCGCGCACGAGCGGGCTCGTGTTCGCGAGGATGAACCGCCGGCACTCGGCGAGTCCACGGCGCGCTTCGTCGCGTCCGCCGTTGCGCTCGGTCGCGCCGTAGGCCAGGAGGGCGCGCATGCCGAGCGAGGTGCACGCATCGGCGAGCACGTCGAGCGAACCCTCGATGCACGACGGCGACTCGTGGTGATCGACGAGCGCGGTCGTGCCGTGCAGGAGGGCCTCGGCCACGTAGTAGCGCGCACTGGCGTGGAGCGTGTCGGCGTCGAGGGCGCGATCCAGGCGCCACCAGAGACGCTCGAGAATCTGCACGAAGTTCTCGGGTGCGGGCTCGGGCGCAGGGATGCCGAACGGGGCCAGGCCGCTGTAGAGATGCGTGTGGGCGTTGACGAGACCGGCGGTCACGGTGCGAGGAGGGTGTCTGCCGGCGCGGCGCGCTTCACGCGCCCGACGCTCATGGCGCGGCCAGCCGGCGAGTCCTTCATGGGGAGCCGGTAGCGGCGCACGCCGTCGAAAGCCTCGAGGGCGCTCGCCACGGCGGGCGCCGTTGGCACGAGGCCGATCTCGCCGACGCCCTTGGCGCCGAACGGTCCCTCGGGCTCGGGGTCTTCCACGAGGATGACCGTCACGTCGGGCATGTCGCGCGCGCGCAGCACGCCGATGTCACGCAGCTTGAACGTGACGGGCATGCCGTCTTCGCAGGGGAGATCCTCGGTGAGCGCGTAGCCGAGGCCCATGTGGATCGCGCCCTCGATTTGTCCTTCGCAGAGCGCAGGGTTCACGGCGCGGCCGACATCGTGCGCGGCAATCACGCGCTCCACGCGCCCGTCGGCCGTCGAGGATGACGACCTGCGTCGCGTAGCCGAACGACGTGTGTGTCTTGACGCGCGTGCCGGGCGCCCCGAGCGGCGTGGTGTCGTCGATGAAGATGTCGGCGGCGAACGTCTCGCCGGCGAGCGACGTCAGCGTGGCGCCGGCGTCGAGTGCGGCACGCAGTTTCTGCGCCGCGCTCACCACCGCGCGACCACCGAACAGAGTTGCGCGTGAGCCGGTCGTCTGGCCGCAGCCGAGCGCGAACGTCGTGTCGACGCGCGGGCGGAATGTCGCGGCGGGAAGTCGCGTGACCTCGGCGGCAAACTGCACCAGCACGGTCAGCAGGCCCTGTCCCATCTCGGTGTAGCCGTTGTAGAGCGAGATCGTGGCGTCGGGTTCCACGACGAGGCGGGCCTTGCCCCACTCGACGACGCCGTTGCCGATCCCGCTGTTCTTGATCCCGCAGGCGATCCCCACGGCGTGTCCCGACTCGCGGGCGTGGTCGTAGGCGGCCTTCACCGCGAGCAGCGTCTTCCGGATGCCGACCGACTTCTCGAGGATCTGCCCCGTGCTGAACATGTCGCCCACGTCGAGGGCGTTGCGCCAGCGGATCTCCCACCGGTCGAGCCCGGCCCGCTGCGCGAGCAGGTCGAGGCAGCCTTCCATCGCGAAATGCGCCTGGTTGGCGCCGAACCCGCGCATCGCGCCGCACGGCGGGTTGTTCGTGTAGACGGCCGTCGATTCGACGTCGACGCAGGGGACGCGGTACGGTCCGCACGCGTGCCCGGCGGCGCGTTCGAGCACCTTGCCCCCAACCGACGCGTAGGCCCCGCTGTCGCCGAGCATCCGCGCGCGCACGGCGGTGAGCTGTCCCTGGGCGTCACACCCGACCGTGTAGTGCATCGTGATCGGATGCCGCTTCGGATGGATCCGGATCGACTCCTCGCGCGACAGCACGAGGCGGACGGGACGCTGCGTGAGCCACGCCAGCAGCGCCGTCTGTGCCTGCACCGACATGTCTTCCTTGCCGCCGAACGCGCCGCCGTTTGGCACGAGTTCGACGAAGACGCGCTCCTCGGGCACGCCGAGGAAGGCAGCGACCTGCCGGCGATCGTCGAAGATGCCCTGCCCTTGCGAATACAGCCTGATGCCGTCAGCAACGGGCTCCGCGAGCGCGGCCTCGGGTTCCAGGTACAGGTGCTCGATACGCTGCGTCTGCCACGTCCCGCTCACGACGTGCGCACTCGAGGCGAGCGCCGCGTCGACGTCGCCGCGGCGGATGACCGACCGCGAGAGCACGTTGTCGTGCTGCGGATTCACGCGCGGGGCGTCGGGCGTCAGCGCACGCTCCGGATCGGTGATCGCCGGCAGCGGCTCGTAGTCGACCCGGATCAGTGCCGCGGCCGCCTTCGCGGCGGTGACACTGGTCGCCGCGACGGCCGCCACCACGTCGCCGACACAGCGGACCTCTTCGCCGACGGCCACCAGTCCCGGCCAGTCGTTGTAGAGCAGGCCGTACCAGCGATGTCCCGGCACGTCGGCCGCGGTGGCGATGCGCACGACGCCGGCGACCTGCTCGGCCTCGCGCGTGTCGATGCCGACGAGCCGTGCGCGCGCGTGCGGCGAGAGGACGAGGGCGCCGTGCAGCATCCCGGGACGGGTCAGGTCGGCCACGTAGTGATGTTCGCCGAGCGTCAGCGCATCGGAGTGATACCGCTCGAGCCGGGCACCCACGCCACCATCGCTGACCGGATCCGGCACGGGCTCACCCTGGCGGGCGCGCCCGAGCAGTTCGATCGCGTCGATGATCTTCACGTACCCCGTGCAGCGGCACAGGTGGCCGTCGATGGCCCTGGCGATCTCGTGGCGCGTCGGTGAGGGGTTGTGGTCGAGCAGCCACTTGGCGCGCAGCACGATGCCGGGAATGCAGAACCCGCACTGGACGCCCGCGGCCGCGGCGAATGCGCGCGCGCTCATCTCGCGCTCTGCGGCCGAGACGCCGTCGAGCGTGAGGATCTCGGCGCCGTCGGCCTTTTCGGCCGCGACGGCGCAGGTGGTCTTGGGGTGGCCGTTGACGAGTGCCAGGCAGGCGCCGCATTGGCCCTGCGGCGAACAGCCGTCCCTGGTCGAGATGATGTGACAGTCGTTGCGGAGGACGTCGAGGAGGGACTGGCCCGGGGCGACCTCGACGCGTCGGGCGACTCCGTTGAGGATGAAGCCAATCGACCGCATCGGGGGAGTATATCCGCCTACGCCCCCCTGCATTGCACCGGGGCTACGGCGCGACAGGTCCGCGTCCGCCCCTTGCCTGGCACCGGGGCTACGGCGCGACAGGTCCGCCTACGCCCCCTGCACTGCACCGGGGCTACGGCGCGACAGGTCCCCGCGTCCGCCCCCTGCCTGGCGCCGGGGCTGCGGCGAACAACTCCAGGCCGCCTCCGTCAGGCCGGGTCAAGGCCAGACGCTCAGCGGGTGGCGCCGAGCAGGCGGGCTGGCAGCGTGACGAGGGCGCGCAGAAGGCCGAACACTCCGTCGACGGCGATGCCGAGCAACCTGAACGGAAGCATCAGCACCCAGACGAGGGGATAGAGCAGCAGGGCGAGGAGGGCAAGGGGCCAGCACAGCACGAGCAGGATCAACCACACCAGGAACTTCATCGTGTTGCTCCTTTGCGACGTCGCCGCCGGCGTCTCGAATGCCTATACGTGGACGGGGCGGTCGTGGTTGCGGGTCATCGGGCGATGTGCCACGATGCGCGCCGTCGTCGATCCCAGGAGTGCCTTCATGCTTCGCACGTGTTCACGTTCAATCGCGCTCGTTGCCATCGCCTTCGTCGCCTGGACGGCCGATCCCGCCGCGCAGGCGGCGGCCACCCGCCAGGCGCCGGTAGCCTCCAGGGCCGCGGTGGTCGCCACGCGTCCCATCACGCACGATGCCTACGACAGCTGGAAGTCAATCCAGGGCGTGACCCTCTCGCGCGACGGCGCCTGGCTGGCCTACACGCTGGCGCCGCAGGACGGGGATGGTGAGCTGGTGGTTCGCAACCTCGCGACGGGCAAGGAGTCGCGCCATCCGCGTGGCAAGGACGCCACCTTCACGAGCGATTCCCGCTTCGTGGTGTTCGGCATCGCGGCGCTCGACGCAGAACTCGACAAGGCGAAGAAGGCCAAGAAGAAGCCCGAGGACATGCCGAAGGGTGGCGTTGGCGTGGTCGAACTCGCGACGCAGGCGACGTTCACCGCCGACCGCATCAAGAGCTTCAAGGTGCCGAAGGACGCCGGTGCGCGTGCTCGCGTACCTGAAGGATGCGGCGCCGAAGAGCAAGGAAGACCGCGAGCGCGAACGGAAGGAAGCCGCCGAGAAGGAAGGCGACGAGGCGCCGGCGAAGAAGGCCGTCGATCGCAAGAAGATCGAGCCCGGCACCGAGCTCGTGGTGCGCGACCTGGCGGCCGGCACCGAGACGTCGGTCGGCGACGTCAGCGACTACGCGTGGAGTGACAACGGGGCGTGGCTCGCCTACGCGGTCGCATCGGCCAAGACGCCGCCGTCGAACGGCGTTGGCGTGCGGCGCATGCGCGACGGCGTCGAGACGTCGGTGCCGATGGGCGAGGGGCACTACCGCAAGCTGACGTTCGACGACACGGGCACGCAGCTCGCGTTCGTGACCGACAGGGACGTCGTGGTCAGAGAAGGCGCCGCGCTACGTCCTGTATCGCTGGACGCCCGGCGACGGCGTCGGCGGTGTCGATCGCGGGCGACTTCACCGACGGGCCATCGCCGTGAGCGAGCACGCGACGCTCGACGTTCTCGGACGACGGCGCGCGCCTGTTCTTCGGCACCGCGCCCAGGCCGGTTGCCGAGCCCGACGATGCGCCGGAGCCCGTCAAGGTCGACCTGTGGCACTGGAAGGACCCGCAGTTGCAGACCGATGCAGAAGGTCCGCGCCGACGACGAGAAGAAGCGCAGCTTACCGCGCGGTCTATCACGTCGCGTCGCAGAAGATCGTGCCGCTGGCGACGCCGCCGCGCCCCGACGTCACGCTCACCGCCGACGGCAATGCGGCCATGGGCACGTCGAGCGTCCCCTACTACCCGCTGATGTCGTGGGACGGCGACTACAGCGACGTCTACACGCTCGACCTGCAGACCGGCACCGCGACCCGGGTGGCCGAGAAGGTGCGCTTCGACGCGACCATCTCGCCGGGCGGGAAGTTCCTGCTCTACTTCGACGACCGCACGCGCGTGTGGACGTCGATTGACACGGCCACCGGCACGGCCACGCGCCGTTGACGACGGGCCTGAAGGTCGCCTTCGACGACGAGACGTGGGACTCGCCCGGCCAACCGCAACCCTACGGCGTCGGCGGCTGGCTCGAGGGCGACCGCGGGGTGCTGGTGTACGACCGCTTCGACATCTGGGAACTGGCGCCCGACGGCTCGCGGGCGCCGCGCATGGTGACGAACGGTGCGGGTCGCCGCCAGTCGCGCTCGCATCGCGTCGTTCGCCTCGATCCCGAGCAGCGCACGCATCCCCGCGTCGCGCCCGCTGCTCGTGTCGGTGATCGACGACGCGACGAAGGCGTCCGGCTACGCGCGCGTGACGCTGGATGCGGCGACGCCGCAGGATCCCGCGGCGCTGCTGCTGATCGACAAGGGCGTCGGTGGGCGTGGTGAAGGCGAAGAACGCCGACACCCTGGTGTTCACGCAGTCGCGCTTCGACGAGTTCCCCGACCTGTGGCTCTCGACGACGACGCGTTCACGGCGCCGAAGAAGATCAGCGACGCGAACCCGCAGCAGGCGCAGTTCACGTGGGGCACGTCGGAGCTCGTGTCGTTCACGAACGCCGACGGCAAGGCGCTGCGCGCGATCCTGACGAAGCCCAGCGACTTCGATCCGTCGAAGAAGTACCCGCTGATGGTCTACATCTACGAGGAGCTGACCAACGGCCTGCACCGCTACGTGCCGCCGGCGCCCGGCACGAGCATCAACGCGACGCGCTACGTCAGCAACGGCTACGTCCTGCTCCAGCCCGACATCGTCTACGACGAACGGGTATCCCGGGCGAGAGCGCCTACAAGTGCGTGCTGCCCGGCGGTGCAGAAGGTCGTCGACATGGGCTTCATCGATCCGAAGCGGATCGGCATCCAGGGACATTCGTGGGGCGGGTACCAGATTTCCTACATGATCACGCGAACCGACATGTTCCGCGCGGTGGAAGCTGGCGCGTCGGTCGTGAACATGACCAGCGCCTACGGCGGCATCCGCTGGGGCACGGGGATGTCGCGCGCGTTCCAGTACGAGAAGACGCAGAGCCGCATCGGCGGACCGCCGTGGCAGTATCCCGCTGCAGTTCATCGAGAACTCGCCGCTGTTCTGGGTCGAGAAGGTCAACACGCCGTACCTGACCATCCACAACGATGAAGACGACGCGGTGCCGTGGTACCAGGGGATCGAGTTCTTCAGCGCGTTGCGGCGCCTCGGCAAGGAGGCGTACCTGTTCAACTACAACGGCGAGAAGCACGGCCTGCGCGAGCGCGAGAACCAGAAGCACTGGACCATCCACCTGGACGAGTTCTTCGACCACTACCTGCGCGGCGCGGCGCGGCCGGCGTGGATGGACACGGGCGTGCCGTACATCGAGCGCGGGTCGCGCGACGTGACGGGGTACTACAAGAAGGCGACCGACACGGAGCGGCGGTAGGTGCGGATCAGGGTCCGCCGGCTCGATCCGGCGGTGTCGATGCCCGAATACCACAGTGCCGGAGCGGCCGCGTTCGATCTCGCCGCGCGCGACGAGGTCGTGGTGGGTCCGCGCGAGGTTCGCCTGGTCGGCACGGGGCTCGTCATCGAAGCCCCGCCCGGCCACTTCCTCGCCATCGTCGCGAGGAGTTCGCTGCCGCTCAAGAAGGGGCTCGTCGTGGCGAACGCCGTGGGGGTGGTCGACCGTGACTACTGCGGGCCGACGGACGAAGTGAAGGTGCAGGTGATGAACGTCACCGACGCGCCGGTGACGATCGCGCAGGGCGAGCGAATCGCCCAGGGACTCATCCTGCCGGTGACGCGCGTGGAGTTCGAGGATGTGGACGAAATCGCCTCCTCGTCGCGCGGAGGATTCGGCTCGACCGGCGGATAGACTACGACTTAATCCCCCACGACGATCTGCAGCGACATCCTCGTGAGGACGCGACCGTCGTAGACCACGTCGAACTCGTACATGCCCTCGTGGTGAACCTCGAGTTCGACCGGGATGTTGATGGTGGCGCCCGGCGCTTCGTCGGTGAACTCGATGCGGGTGCGCATGGCCGGACCGGGCTGCCCGCCAGGGAAGATGCCCTGGATTCCGAGCGAGTGCCAGCCCCGTTCGCTGCCCGCGCGCAGGATGACGACCGCGCGCAGCGGCAACAACGCCATGGGCTTCAGCCCCAGCGGGTCGGTCTCGGTGTCGGTGGGCTCGACGACCAGGCCGTCGATGACGCCGAGGATGTCGGTGGACCCGTCAGGGCGCCGGTCGACATGCTGGCAGAGGAGGGCCGCCATGATGTGCGGCCCCTGCAGAGCGGTGGTGTCAGACACCCGACGACGCTACCACAGCCAGAAGGGTGATGGACGGGTTGGGTCGGGCCGCAGGTTGCGTCGCGCCGCTGGCGGCGCGGCGTCTCAATGACGCCGCAGGCGCATCTTGCGTGCCGGAGCCGCCACCCAGCCGCGCGACTCGAGCCCCTCGCGCCAGACCTGCGCCTGGAGATCGACGTCTGACCACGACTCCACCACCTTGCTGACGAGCGGATGAGCATTGATCTCGTAGCGCAACTCCACCCCGCGGGATGCGTCGCGGCGACGCATCGTGCCGCGTCCCTGCGATTCGTGCTGCTCTTCAGACGCCAGAGTTCGGTCGAAGCCATGAGGGCCATGTGGATCCTCTTTGCAGACGGAGATGAATGGGAAACACCACCAATCCAAGCAAGAGTCGTGCCTCTGTGTGCCCCGAAATACAGGCCGAGCCGCGGTTCCACCACGACGAGCGCATGTGCGTTCAGTGACCACCATCGAGCAGCCCTTACGCGATGCGCGCAGTTCCTACGTTCCCCGTGCCCGCCAATCCGTCGGCCGCACCGGCCAATCGATGAGCCGGTCTCGGCGGTCTCCAGACTGGGGGAATGCGGGGAATGGGCGAATTGGGGTCAGACCCCAATTCACGCAGGTTGTCGTCGCGCAAACGCCAGGTGTCACCCATAGATGGCCGTGATCGGCCGTTGCGCCGGCGTCAAGGCGTCTCACGGGGAAACGCGCGTTTACGATTCAGTGGGGACGCGAGACGCTTTCCAACCAATTGGGGTCAGACCCCAATTCGACCCCAGACCCCAATTCGACCCGACCCACATTCGACCGGCTTCAACCCACGGTTGGGGTGGAACCGCGCGCTACATCGGCCGGTTCGGCGGGTCGGTGACGGTGTGGTGTGCGGGTGTCGGGCGTCGAGCAGTGCCCGGCGAAGCGGGGCCGTCGGCCCCGTGAGGCTCAGCATTGCGGGAGGCTCGGCCCCGGCGACACGATCACGCCCCGCCTGCTTGGCCAGGTAGAGCGCCTCGTCGGCCGCGCGCAGCACCCGTTCGCCATCGAGTCCGTGCGTGCGGTAGCTCGCGACGCCTATCGAGACGGTGACGGTGCCCAGCGCCGGTCGCGCGACGCCGATCGCCATGCCCTTCATGCGCAGTCGCAGTTGCTCGGCCCGCAGGAGGGCAATCTCGAACGGTGCGTCGGGCATCACGACCGCGAACTCCTCGCCGCCGAACCGGCACGCGACGTCGCCGTCCCGCACCGCCTGATCGAGCAACGCGCCGATTTCGCGGAGCACGAGGTCGCCGGCCTCGTGACCCCAGGAGTCGTTGAAGCGCTTGAAGTGATCGACATCGAGCATCATCACTGACACGTGCGAGTTGTGCCGCTCCGCACGTCTCACCTCGCGCGCCAGGCTCTCCTCGAGGAAGCGCCGGTTGAAGAGGCCCGTCAACTGGTCGCGGATGGACTGCTGGCGCAGCGACTCGCGCAGGCGGAGGTTGGCAATCGCCACGGCAATCTGCTGCGCGGCTGCCGTCAGCAGGCGCTGCCGCACCTCGACGGGCTGGGTCGGCGTCACGCCTGGCGTCGGCCTCACCGAGATCACGCCAATCGTCTCTCCCTGTGCCATCAGCGGCATGCAGAGGGTGCCAATAACCGGGCTCGCGGTCTGGTGGTGACAGGCGAGGCTGGCAGCGGGGTCATCGATGCGGTGCAGGCGTCCTCGCCGCAGCGCCCAGCAGTCTTCGGCCGCGAAGAGCGCGAGCGTCGCGGAGTCGCCAAAGGTCGATACCGTTTCCAGCAGTGCCTTGGAGGGCCCGAGGACGCTGACCGCGCCCCCGTCCGACGGCAGCAACTCGCTCATCACCCGCGCGATGACCTTCCAGGCGTCGTCGACAGACGTGCACGACTGCAGGAGTTCACTCAGCTCTGTCAGCTTCGCGATCTCGGCCGTGCGTTGCGCGGCCTCGTCCATCGAGGCGATCAGGCTGTGGTGGGCGCGGTGCAGTTCGCGCTCCGCCCTCGATTGCGCGGTGACATCGCGGAAGCTGATCACCACGCCGCTCCCCTCGGGGCTCGGGTCGCGACGCAGGGGCGACAGCATGGCCTGCACGTCGAGCAAGGCCCCATCGGGCAAGACCAGCTGCAGGGTGGCCGCGGCTTCAGGCGCGCCGCCGCGCACGCGCGCGATGAGGGTCTCGACGGCCGTCCGCTCCGCGGCCACGACGATGTCGAGGAAGGGCATCCCGGTCAGGTCGCGGCTCGACGAGTGGAGGACGTGCGCTGCCGCCTGATTGGGATGCTGGATGCGGCCGTCGGCGTCGACCACGCACATGCCATCTGCGGAGTGCTCGACGATGGCCGCCAGCTCTCCCAGCCGATGCAGCAGGCGCTCGCGTTGGGTCAGGTCGCGCCGCGCACGGACGGCCAGGATCACGATGCTCAGGCCGACCACGAACGCCACGGGCACCGACCAGGACGCCAGCGTCGCCTGGACCGCGGCTCGAGCACGGCGATCGGCCAGGACGCGCGTCTCGGCCCCGATCGCGGCGGCGAGTTGCGCGTCGAGATCCAGGTACACGCCACGGTCGATGGTCCCGGTCGCCGTGCGGTCGGCGGCCCGCGCCTGTGCCAGCGTCCGCGCGATGTCGAAGTGCCGCGCGGCGATGGAACGAATGGTCTCGAGTCGCGCACGCTGCACCTCATCGTCGCGCGTCAGCTGTTCGAGCCGGTCGAGATGGTCGTTCACCTCGACCCACGATCCGGTCACCGGGACCAGTTCGGCGCGTTCGCCCGTCAGTCGCCACGCTCGCTCCGCCAGTTCCACATCCCGCGTGAGGTCGTGCACGCTCACCAGCTCGTCAACGACGAGCTGCGCCTGCGCCGCACGCCCGGCGGCTCGCTGTGACTCGAGGACGAGGAACACCGAGGCGAGGCCCACCACCAGCAGCAGCACCAGCCCGGCCGTCAGGGTGACCAGTGCACGGTTCGCGAGGGGGCGATTCATGAGTCAGCGTTCGACCGGAGCCAATATCGCGCCAACGGTCAGGCGGGCCCTTTGCTGGGTGTCTGGCCACCTCCAACACGACATTGCGCGTGACCTGTAAATACGTTCGACACCTGTCGCAAGAAATGACATTCACGACATGACGGAGTCCGAGCGTCGCGGCCACGTCTCGAGCCCGCCTCGGACCTGCTACTGCGGTTCGTCGGTGTCGCGCGCTGCAGCCTCCCGCGCTCTGGCATGTTCCCTCACCAGGCGTTCGATCGCCCGGTAGTCGCGCCAGTGACGCCAGGCCACGGCCGCGAGGCCGACCAGGGGAACCGCGACCAGCACGCCCACGATGCCCCCGGCGTGTGCACCCGCGAGGATGGCGACCACGACGGCGGCCGGATGCAGGTGCATGCTGCGGCCGAGCAGGCGCGGAAAGATGACGTAGTCCTGCACCAGGCGCAGCGCCGCGAGGCCTGCCAGGACGACCACCAGGCGCGGGCCGTCGGTCACCACCGACACGGCCAGGGCGATGGTCAGCGGGCCGACGACGGGCAGGAACTCGAGGACACCCGCGGCCAGTCCCAGGACCAGGCCGTTGGGGACGCGTGCAACCAGCAGCAGGGCTGTCGTCGCCACACCGATGAACAGCGCGGAGACTGCCTGTGCACGCACGTACCCCGCCAGCACCATGTTCACGTGCAGGAAGAACTCGCCGCTGCGCCACGCCAGGTGGTCGGTCGGCATCACGCGCATGGCCGATCGCCGGAAGGCAGGGAAGCTCTCGAGCAGCGTCAGGGCGATCAGCGGCGCGAGCGCCAACCACGAGACCAGCGAGAGCCCACCGAGCACCTCGCTCATCACGAGCCTGACCTCGCGCTCGAATCTCCTGATGGCCTCCATGGTGAAGTCGATGGCCGAGCGCTCGATGCTCAACGGCAGGCCGAGCGCCCGCGGCACGCGTTCCAACGCCCTGATCCGGCCGATCGCACGTTCGACGTGAAGGGGCAGTTGCCGCTGCACCTCGGCCATCTGGAACTCGTACCGCGGCGCCAGCAGGAGGTAGATGGCCAGCACGCCCAGTGCGCCCGCGCCGAAGACCGCCAGGATGGCGAGGCTGCGCGACAGAGGCCGACGCTCGGGCCCGTGGCGTACCCGCCGCTGTACCCACACGGCAAGGGGCGTGACCAGGTACGCCAGCAGGATGGATGCGACGCCGATGACCAGCACCCCCTTGATCATGGCGCGTGCTGCGGTGGTTCGGGACGTGGCAGGTGCTTGATCAGCATCACCTCGTTGCCGCGCTCGTTGTAGACGAGTTCATCGACGATCTCACGCACCAGCAACATGCCGAAGCCGCCGGCACGCTTGCCCTTGTCGGCACGGTGCTCCAGGTGCGTGACGGGATCGTCCACCGAGCCGACGTCGCGGGCATGCGCGAGGGCAGCGCGATCGAAGCCCGGCCCCGGGTCCTTGAAGTAGTAGACGATGGCACGCGCAGTCCGCGTCGCGGTGACGTAAACGACCTGGTCGGGATTGAATCCCGCACCGTGCTCCATCGCGTTCATGAGCAACTCGCGGAACGCAGTCATCAGCAGGTCGCGCTCCGCTGCCGGCATGTCGGTGCGCAGCTCGGTCATGAAGCGCATGAGCCGCTCGGCGGCCACGATGCGGCAGCGCACGCGGAGCGCGATCCAGTTGGGGACGCCGGACAGCACGTCGATGCCGTCGCTGCCCTCCGCGTCGTGGATGGCCCGGCGCGTCATCGAGGCGATCTCGCCGAAATCGAACGGCGCGCTGAAGCAGGCGAACGCCCGGACCTGCAAGGCCGCGATGATGGACTCGGCCGAGGCAGCTGGTGAAAGGGCGATGAACCGCACGCCGGGTTGGATTCGCCGGAGGTCCGCGAGGAGTCGGAGGTCCTCGTCCAGTGACGTGTCGGGGTTGCCGATCACGGCGTCGAACGGTGTCGCGCGCAGGCTGCGCTCGGCCTCGCGCGGGCCGTTCGCGGTGACGACCTCACACCCGGCGAGAGCCCGCGTCGTGCGGAGCCCGGCAACGAATGCGGGGTCGGTCGTCGTCAGCAGAACGCGGTGTTCGCTCAAACTCCGACTCCTCGCGGCCTGCACGCGGCCGGGTGCAATCGACGGGGCCGCCCACCGTGGCCCGACGACATGCATCGCCGACACCGTGCCGGACGTGGACCAAGTGGTGCGGACAGCGCCGTGATCCTACCGCCAAGTGACCGCGCCGTGCACGGGGGCATCGAGTGCACGCGCCACGCGGGAATCGTACGAGTACACGTCCCGGGCGAATCGCACCACGCCTTTCTCGCCGACGCTGACGGTCCAGTAGACGATGACGACCGGCAGTGGACGCTCGAGCAGGATCGTCTGCGTCTTCCCAGACTCGGCCGCCTGCTCCACCTTCTCGCGCGTCCAGTCGGTGCCCTCGAGGAGGACGGCGGCCAGGTCGAGTGCCGACTCGACCCGGATGCAGCCCGAGCTGAACGTGCGCTCGTCGGGCGTGAAGAGGGCCCGGCTCGGGGTGTCGTGCAGGAAGATCGCGTATGGATTCGGAAAGATGAACTTCACCCGACCAAGCGCGTTGTCGCGACCGGCGGGCTGTTCGAGCGTGTAGGGGAAGCGGGTGGCGGCGCGGCTCCAGTCGATTGACGCGGGATCGACAACTGCACCTGCGGAGTTGATCGCGACGAGGCCGCGACGCTGGAGGTAGCCGGGGTCCTTGCGTGCGGCGGGCACGATGTCGTTCCTGAGGATGGTCGGCGGCACCGTCCACGTCGGGTTGACGACCAAGTACCGCATGTCGGCGCGGAAGGTCGGCGTCTGTCGTGCGGTCTTCCCGATCTGCGTCCGCGCCTCCCACGCGATCGACCGATCCTTGATCACGTAGGCCTTGAAGGCCGGAAGGTTGACCAGCACGAACGAATCCCCCAGGCCGCCGAGTACCCAGCGCGCGCGCTCCAGGTTCACGCGAATCTGCTCGACGCGAGCGCCCACCGTCACGTTCAGCGCGTCGAGCGTGGCCTTGCCGAGGACGCCGTCAGGAGTCAGGCGGTGCCGATCCTGGAAGGTCTTGATCCCGGCTTCGACAACGGCGTCGAACGCCTCGGATGCGCGGTCGGCGCCAGCGGCGAGATCGCCGGTTGCGGCCAGGCGCTCCCGGAGTGCCGGCACGCGCCGGTCGCTGTCGCCGACCGACAGCCTGGGGCCCGGGGGGATGCTGGGCCATCCGCCACGCTGCGCGATGAGCCGGTACTCGGCGAGCGTCCGCACCAACCCCTCGTAGATGAAGTGGGCCGGGCGCTGCTGGTCGATCACGTGCCCAACCGACGGCGCCATGAACGACAGGTTGAGGAGTTCGGTGAGGGTCGTGCTGTCTGCGCGCGGTTCGTGGTTCCACTCGCGGCTGAACGTTGTCGGGTCGACCTTCCCCCGCCGCAGGTGTGACAGGACGTGCACGAGCGCGTCGGTGGCCAGCAGGTCTGTGGTGACGCTGTCACCTGCCCTGACGGCGTCTTCGATGGCCCGCAGGTGATAGTGATCGGGCGTAAGCCCGTCGCGTTCGACCGACCTGATCGCCGCGATCAGCTCCTCGACCGCCCCCCTCCGCGTCCACGCGGGGCTGAACCCGCGTTCTTCATAGAACATCGCGAGCTCGGGCGTGTTGTAGACGCGGTCACCCCGGAGGGTGATCGCGCCCTGTTCGCGGAGGCGCTCGACGTGCGCCCGGATGTCTTCGGGCATGCTGTCGCCTGCGGACGCGCGTCCGACGGTCGCGACCGCGACGAGCCCGAGGCACGCGAAGAAACGTCGAAGTCGGCCTCTCTGCGGTCGAACGCGAACACCGCCGAATCCTGCCATGGACGGCATTCTATCGAAGGCGACGGCGTCTCTGGCATAATCGAGGGCGCCGCGATGACGCCCCTGCCCCCCCCGACCGACCCCGGCCGCGTCTCGCGCCGCGTGTGCCTGCGCGTTCTTGGCGCAGCGTGTGCCGGTGCGCTCGCGACGCCGATCGAAAGCCTGGCCGCGGGGGTGAGCACCCGCTCGCTGGCATTCGTCCACACGCACACCAACGAGGCCCTCTCGATCACCTACAAGATCGGCGGCGAGTACGTGTCTACGGCGCTGTCGGAACTGCAGCGTTACATGCGTGATCACTACACGGGTGCGCAGCATCCCATCGAGCCCGCGCTCTACGACCTCCTGCACGCGATCGCGACGAAGGCCAACGGTGCGCCGTTGTTCCACGTCATCTCGGCGTATCGCTCGCCCGAGACGAACGCGCGCCTGCGCGGACTCAGCGGTGGCGTGGCGTCTCACAGCCTGCACATGGACGGCAAGGCCATCGACATCCGCGTGCCGGGCCTCGAGCTGAGCACGCTCCGCGACCATGCGCTCGCGCTGAGGCGCGGCGGGGTGGGGTTCTATCCGGCCTCGAACTTCGTGCATGTCGACACCGGCCGCGTCCGCGCCTGGTGACGGCCTCCCCGTTCACGTGGCACTTCCGTCCGCACCCGCCATGGCCGTGATGTACAGCGATTCCACTGTCGTGACGCCCGAGGCGTACGACGTTCCGCACCTCGAGGGCGCGCGTGGCGCCGTCGATCGGCCGTGGTGGGCGACGGTCCCCGCAATCGGGTGGGGGCCACGCGCTGCCTACACGACGTTCCGCGCTGCGTGGGACGACACGGCCCTGTATGCACGCTTCGACGCGGTGGACGCCGCCCCGTGGTTCACCATCACGACCCGCGACGGGCGGATGTGGGAAGAGGAAGTCGTCGAGTTGTTCCTCGACCCCGAAGGTCGTGGACGCGACTACGCCGAGTTCGAGGTGAACCCGGCCAACGCGATCTGTGACCTGATCGTCAGGACGCCCTGGCCAGCGCTCGACTCCGACGCCACGTGGGACTGCGAAGGGGTGACGTCGGCGGTCGCGATCGCGCGGGGTGCCACGGGCGAGCCGACGGGCTGGTCGGTCGATCTCACGATTCCGTGGCAGGGACTCGCCAGCCTGGGGCCGCGGGCCGCCGGGCGCATTCCGCCGCGCCGGGGCGACCGCTGGCGCTTCAACGTCTTCCGCATCGAACGACCGCACGGGCCGTCCGATCCCGACCGCGATGCCATTTACGCCGCGTGGTCGGTGCCGGCGGGTCCGAGCTTTCATGACACGCACGCCTTTCGCGATCTGCGCTTCTGCTGATCGCCGGGTCACCACATCTTCATGGCACAGGTCATCGATCTCTTCATCCACCTCGACGCCCACCTCGCCGAGTTCGTCACGGCATACGGCCCATGGGTCTACGGGCTGCTCTTCCTGATCGTGTTTGCCGAAACAGGCCTGGTGGTCACGCCGTTCCTGCCGGGCGACTCGCTGCTGTTCACGGTGGGCGCGTTGTCGGCCACGGGCGTGATGAACCCGGTGATTGCCTCGAGCCTGCTGCTCGTGGCCGCCATCCTCGGGGATGCCGTCAACTACTCGGTCGGCCACTACATCGGTCCACGGGTGTTCAGGGCGCACGACGCGAACAGCACCCTGCATCGCCTGCTGAATCGCGATCACCTCGACCGGGCGCACGCCTTCTTCGAGAAATACGGGGGCAAGGCCGTGGTCCTCGGGCGTTTCGTGCCGATCGTTCGCACGTTCGTGCCGTTCGTCGCCGGGGCCGGCGCGATGACCTACGTGACCTTCGCGTTCTACAACGTCGTCGGTGCGGTGGTGTGGGTGGGCGTCTGCGTCGGGGCCGGCTATGCCTTCGGCAACGTGCCGGTCGTGAAGGAGAACTTCTCGCTCGTGGCGCTGGGCATCGTAGTCGTGTCGGTGATGCCGATGGCGTTCGAGTTGATCAAGTCCCGCACCGCGCAGGGACGCACCACGGTGCGCCCGTGATACGTCCCCCCCGGATTCCCGACAACCCCCGGTGACACCGTCGCCAATTGGGGTCTGACCCCAATTGGCTGGCTCAGCGCGGTTGAGTGGCCGAAATCGACACCGGCGGGTGTCATCCTCGTCCGCATTCCCGCGCCATTTGCTGTTTCCCTGCCGACAACTTTCGGGAATTGGGGTCTGACCCCAATTCAGCGGGGACGGCGGCGGTTGGTCGTGGTGCGGTTGACCTGGACGTCGACGTTGAACTGGCCGCGGTTGTCGCCGTGGGCATCGTCGTTGATGCCGAGAAGCAACTCACCGCTGGCCGGCATGCGCAGCGGTTGCGTCTGTTCGCCGATGCCGAAAGTCGAGTTGCCCACGCGTCCGAGCAGCGCGCCGGCCAGCACGCCCGGGACCGGCGCATTCAGGGCCTGACGTCCTGACCGCGCTCCGCTCGGCGTGGCGACGTCGTTGGCATCGCTGCTGAGTCTGATCTGTCCGCTGGCGGTGAAGGTCACCATGTCGCCTTCCTGGACCATGATTCCGGTCCGCGTCCACGGCTGGCTGGCCAGCACCGCGATGCCGGTGCCCCCTTGCGTGGTGATTTCAGGCTCCGCCGGGATCGATCCGCACGCGCCTGGCCGCCCGTGTAGTTTCCGAGATAGACCCGCGCAATGTCGGCGGGCCGCAACCGACGTTCCTGGCCCCCGGCCGTTCTGAACGAGACAGTCCGCGATTCACCCGGCTTGCTCGAGCCCTCGCCCCCTTCGATGTTGAGCAGGCGGCCGCGCGTCATCGCGCCATCGCGCGTCACGAGCAGGTGCTCCGCGCCGCGCGCTTCGGCCTCCTCGCCGTTCGGGAGGTTCTGCCCGCCACCCGTGAAGTCGATGACCGCGATGCTGCTCAGTGGCACGCGCCGCTGGTCGTGAAGACTCACGCGGATGTAGACCGTATCGTTGTTCAGATCTTCAAACTGACCAGTGACGCGCTCGTTGTTGCTCCGGAGCACAAGCGTCGCGCGGTCCTGAGCCAAGGCCGGCGCCGCGGCCGCCAGGGCGACCAGCAACACCAGGGGTACGCGGAGTCGCCGCGGCGAAGGGTGCAAGTTGGCAGAAGCCGTCATCATGTCGTCCTCCTGAGGGCCGTCGCCGCGTTCTGCGACGGTGCGAAGATACTTTGCAAGACCCACGCCACGCGCGATGTCGCTTTTGGCACATCCGGAACACCCGCCACGGATGGCCCGTCGGTTTCACTCAACGAGCACTGTCCCCAACGACGACGGCCTCCCAGGGCCGGGACACCGGCGCCTCACGCGCGCGGCGCGAGGCCCCGGATCATCTGCATGAGCAGGTCGATGGCCACGGTGTTGTGCCCGCCCCGGGGGATGATCACATCGGCGTAGCGCTTGCTCGGCTCGACGAAGTCGAGGTGCATCGGCTTCACCGTGTGCAGGTACTGCTCGATGACCGACTCCATCGTCCGGCCCCGTTCGGCGACGTCACGCCTGAGCCGCCGGATGAAGCGGATGTCGTCGTCCGTGTCGACGAAGACCTTGACATCGATCAAGGTGCGCAGCGGAGCATCGGCGTAGATCAGGATGCCTTCGACGATGACCGCCTGGCGCGGTTCGATGGTCTCAGTGGCCTGCCGCCGCGCGTAGCGGGCAAAGTCGTAGACCGGAATGTCGACCGCCTGCCCGTTCCGGAGGGCACGGACGTGCTCGACCATCAGGTCGGTCTCGAGCGAATCAGGATGGTCGTAGTTCAGTGCCGCCCGTTCTTCGAGCCTCAGGTCGGGCCGGTCACGGTAGTAGCGATCGTGCTCGAGCACGGTGACGTGCTCGTCGCCGAGGCTCTCGACGATCCGGCGGACGACCGTGGTCTTGCCTGAACCGGATCCGCCGGCGACGCCGATGACGATGGGTGCGGGACGCGACATGCCGAGTAGTGTGCCCTACAACGGGGGGAATTCGATCGCGACGACCGCGCCCTGCAGGGCCGAGGGCGTGATGGCCCCCTCCGAGGGCTTCCACGTGATCAGGACCTTCTCAGCGGCGGTGAGCGGCCCGCAGGCGACGTCGCCGCCAATGTCTGGACGATACGTGATGAACGCGATGGCCGAGAGGGGAGTGGCGGGAAAACGCAGCCGCCCCTCTGCGGTATCAGCCACGACCGTCACATCTGTCCCGTTGCATTCGAGGGCAACGAGTGCCGCCTCGACGCGAACCTCCTCGCCCTGCAGTTCCCTGAACACCGGAACGAGTCGCGAGGCGCCATCGGGCAGGGAGTCGTCTGTTGCCGGGCCCGGTTGCTGCGGCAACGCATGGTTGGCGGCGCGCGCGTCTGCCAGACGCTTCTCGTAGTCGGCGATGCGCGCCATGTGCGCGCGGATGCGCTCGCGCCGGATCTTGTCGCGCGTGCGCGCCAGGTATCCGCCCAGCGTGGCGCGCGCCTCCGCGAACTTCTCCTGCTTGACGAGCGCGTCGGCGATGACGAACAGCACGTCGCTCCGAACGGGAGCCAGTGACAAGGCCGTGCGCGCGTGCAACTCGGCGAGCCGTGCGTCGCCGTCGCGCCGCAAGTGCAGCCGCGCCAGCATCTCGTGCGCGGTCGCGCGCCGGGGATCGCGCGCCACCACGCGTGTGAGCAGGTCGCGCGCCTTGACCTGGGCGGCGTCGATGTCGCCGGGGGCCACGAGATCGACGCGCGGCGCCAGGTAGGCGCGCGCCGCAACTTCCAGCGTGGCGGCATCGGCCGTGCGCAGCGCGATCAGGGGCTCGAGCGTGGCGATCGCGTTCTCGGGACGCTCGTCGAGGATGTCGAACAGCGCGCGCGTGCGCAGCAGACCCGGGTGATCATGATCCTCGCGCAGGGCCGCCTCGAGGCGCGACCGCGCCTCGTCCTTGCGCTTGACCATGTACTGGAGCTCGGCGAGCAGGGTCGTCGCGTCGGCATCGCTCATCGGCACAGACTTCGGGACGCTCAGCTCGCCGACGGTGTCCTGCAGGTCGTACTTCACCGCCGTGAACAGCACGTTGCGGACGTACGCCGTGAGTTCGCCTTCAATCTGCGACGTGGTGGCCCCGAAGGCGGTGGCGAACGCCGTTGGCTCGTCGACGCCGTCGATGAGGGCCTGAAGGTAGGCGGGCAACTGCCGGCTGCGCGCAGGGTTCCCGATCATCAGGTAGTGCGTCAGCGCCCACGACTGCGCATAGAAGACCGAGCGCCGGTCGCCTTCGTTGTAGAGCGGCGACGCCTGCGTGACGCCGAGCAGTTCCTCGAGTGGCAGCATCCGCTCGCGCAGGGCGTTCACGTGCTGTCCGCTGGCACGTCCAATCGTCGCGCTCCTGTTGCCGGCACCCAGCTCGAACGTCTCGTAGAACCCTGCCAGGCCTTCGTTGAACCACACCGGGACATCGGCGAGCGTCGTGCGAAGGAACAGGTGCGTGAACTCGTGGAAGACGACGGGATAGGCGACGGCCCCGCGTCCCACGTCGAGCGCGACGAAATGTGCGGTGACGCCTCCAACGTAGGCGCCGCCCAGCTGGATGGGGCGTCCCTCGAAGAGGGGCGCGAACGGCTCGAGCGATCGCTGGCTGTCGAAGACGACGACGACGATCGGCAGGGCGGGCGTGAGGTTCAGGTTTGGCGAGACGCGGCGCAGGACCTCGCGGAACTGCTCGAGCCGCACCAGCACCTCGCGCAGCCGCGCGTCGCTCGCATCACCGATGGCCGTGAAGTGCCTGGACGCGGTCGTGCGCCACGTGGGCGCTGCCGCCGCGGGCGTCGCGAGGCCGACGCCCACCAGGGCGATCACGATGGCCAGGCAGCTGGTGCCGGCCCTCAGGCGCGCGGCGAAAGGGCTTCGCGGTTGGATAGGTGCATCAGGCACGCGGGACTCCGGACCAAGATCGCAGTCTACCGCACTGTCGCCGTCAGGGGCCCTGGTTGGCCCGGGCGGCCTGCAGCCAGCGACGGGCCACCGCGTCGCCGGGATTCTGGGCCGCGACGTCTTCGAACAGGGGCGTCGCGTCAGCGATCAGTCCGGCCCGGGCCAGGACGAACGCCCGTGCGATGCGCGATTCGCCGCACCGGGCGAGGTCGGCCACGAGGGCATCTGCCGCGACGGTGGTCATCACCTGGAACCGGGCCTCGGCGTCTGGCGGCTGAGGCGCCGTCACGCGGCCGGACGGCGTGAGCGCCGTGACCTGCCACGTCAGCACGACGCCACGAGCCAGCGGCGCGTCGGGCGTCCACGTCGTCGCACGCACGTCGCCGCTGACCGCAACGACAGCGAGGTCTTCGTCGATGACGACGACTTCGTAGCTCGTCGCGTCGGCGAGGGCTTCCCAGGTGAACCTGGGCTGTCCGTCCCTGACGAACGTCGATCTCGGCGACACGGGGGTGGGACGATGCTGGTGTTGCGCAGCGCCCATGGGGCGACCCGCGCGCGACTGCACCCGTCCGAACGACGCCGGAAGCGGCAGCGCGCCGGTGGCCGCGCCATCCGCCACCATCGAGACGACCGTGGGATCCACCGAACGGGCCACGCCGCTGGGCGTTGCGTCAGGCTCGATCCCGAACACGCCGTGCCCGTCGCGGAGTGCCAACCGTGTCGCGTGGCCCCCGGCACGCGGCGCCGCGCTCGACGCGCCACCTGCCGGCGCCGGTTGGAGTTGGCGCGCCGCGCGCTCTCCGACAGGCGACGCTGCTTCCCGGGAAGCCTCGCCGACATCCGCACGGTCGGGCAACTGGGCCACGGCAGGCGGGGCCGAGGCAGGCGGAGCCGAGGCAGGCGGCGTCGCGCTTCCCGCCACGTACGCCACCTCTGCCGGAGCCTCCAGGAACCGCTGGCCGGCGAAGCCGAGGCCCAGGCCGATCATCAGGATGGCAGCCATGGCCCAGCGCGGCGGCGACACGCGGGCAAGGCGGGGTGCGAAGGGCAGGACCTGCGCCGGAGGGTCGGTCTGAGCGGTGCGTTCGTCCATCCGTGTTGGTCCTGGGGAAGCCTGTACACGAGTTGAGAGCGCGACGGCCGCCCCGTAGCACTACCATCGCCGCCGGTCGAGCGCGCCAGACGTCCGGGCCGCTCGTGCGCGCAATTCCGCAGATTGACCAACTGCCGTCGCGTCAGGCCGAGGGCTTCGGCAATCCGCGGGCGAATGCGATGGTCGACCCGCAGCGCATTCTCGCACGGGAGCCCGTGGGAGCCAGCCCGGCGGGCGCTCCCTGCAGAGCGTCGGCCCGAACCGGCGGCGGCCGTGTGCGGGCCATCCACCGCGTGGGGGCAGTGCGCATTCGGCGTCGGATTCCACGCCGTGCCGGGGCGTCCATCCTGTGTTAGCGTGAAGCGCTTTCGTTCCGCTGCGTGCCGTCGATGTCACGAGGAGCCCCTTCCATGCGCACCACAGTGTCGGTCATCAGCGCCTTGCTGGTGACAGCCGTTCTGCCCGTTGGCCTTGCGGCACAGCCCGCCACTCCCAGGCCGTTCTCGATCGACGATCACGCGCGTGTCCGTGTCGTCAACGATCCGCAGCGCTCGCCCGAGGGCGGATGGGTTGCCTACACCGTGATGTCGATCGACGCCGAGAAGGACAAGCGCAACACCGACGTCTGGATGGTGTCGTGGGACGGCCGGACGCACGTGCAGATCACCTCGTCGCCCGATTCCGAGTCGCGTCCACGCTGGAGCCCGGACGGCAAGTACCTCGCGTTCCTCGCCTCGCGCGGCGACGAGGACGAGAAGAAGAAGGGCTCGCAGGTGTGGCTGCTCAACCGCGCCGGCGGCGAGGCGGTGAAGCTCACCGACATCGACGGCGGCGTCGCCGACTACGCGTGGTCGCCCGACAGCACGCGGCTTGCGCTGGTGGTGAACGACAAGGACCCGAATGACGATCCCGAGAAGAAGGAGGGCTGGAAGCGCAAGACGAAGCCACCCATCGAGATCGATCGCTACCACTTCAAGCAGGACGTCCAGGGATACCTCGTGCGGCTGTATGCGCGCGTCGCGGTCTTCGACATCGCCACGAAGAAGCACGAGGTGCTGACGAAGGGCGACGTGGATGACGAGGCGCCGGTGTGGTCACCCGACGGGACGAGGCTCGCCTTCCTGAGCAAGCGCGCGCACGCGGATCCCGATCGCACGAACAACAGCGACCTGTGGGTCATCGATGCGAAGGCGGGATCGGAGCCGAAGCGCCTGACGACGACTGCCGAATCCGAGGAGGGGCGCCCGGCGTGGAGCCCTGACGGGACGCGGATCGCCGTGCTCGTGACCGACGAGGACAAGTTCTCTGCGTACTCGCTGGCAAAGCTGGCGGTGGTGCCGGCGGCGGGTGGCGCGCCGACCATCCTCACCGGGTCACTCGACCGGCCGGTGCAATCGCCCTCCTGGACATCCGACGGCACGGCCATCGTCGTCTCGGTCGATGACGATCGTGCCGGCTACCTGCTGCGCGTGCCATCGGCGGGCGGTGCGCCCGAGAAGCTGGCTGTCGGCAAGCACGTGGTCGGGGCGCCGAGCGTGGGCAAGGACGGCGGGATCGCGGTGCTGGTGTCAACGCCGGCGATGCCCAACGAGGTTCACGCGTTCGAGAAGGGCGCCCTGCGCAAGCTGTCGGCGCAGAACGACCCGTGGCTGAAGGAGATGCAGTTCTCGACGGTCGAGGAGCTGAGCTCGACGAGCAAGGACGGCACCGAGGTGCACTCGATGCTCGCGAGGCCTGCGGGATACGTGGCGGGGCAGAAGTATCCGACGCTGCTCTACATCCACGGCGGGCCGAACGGGCAGGACGACTGGGGGTTCTCGTTCGACCGTGAACTCTTCGCGGCCAACGGCTACGTCGTGCTCGAGGTGAACTACCGCGGGAGTTCGGGCCGCGGGGCGGCGTTCCAGAAGGCGATCTACGGCGACTGGGGCAACAAGGAAGTGGTGGACCTGCTCGGCGCGGTGGATGCGGCGGTGGCGAAGGGGATTGCCGACCCGGCGCGGCTGGGCATCGGCGGATGGAGCTACGGCGGCATCCTGACCAACTACACGATTGCGACCGACCAGCGCTTCAAGGCGGCCGTGAGCGGCGCGGGCAGCTCGCTGCAGTTCTCGATCTACGGCATCGACCAGTACATCCTGCAATACGACCTCGAGATGGGGCAGCCGTGGAAGAGCGCCGAGCGGTGGATGAAGGTCTCGTATCCCTTCTTCCAGGGCGAGAAGATCACGACGCCGACACTGTTCATGGGCGGTGAGAAGGACTTCAACGTGCCGATCGCGGGCGGCGAGCAGATGTACCAGATGCTGCGGAGCCGCGGCGTCACCACGAAGCTGGTCATCTATCCGGGGCAGTTCCATGGGCTGACGATGCCGAGCTACCAGCGCGACCGCCTGCAGCGGTACCTGGGGTGGTGGGACACGTACCTGAAGCCCGAGAAGAAGCCGACCGCCGCGCAATAGGGCGCCGCGCCCGCGTCAAGGAGACGCCACATGATCATTCGCCGCATCAATCCGCTGTCGGTTGGCAAGATCGCGGGCGTGCTCTACGCCGTCATCGGCTTCATCATGGGCGTGATCGTGGCCCTGGCGGGGATGATCGGCTTCGCCGGTTCGGCCGTGAACAGCGACAGCACGGCCGGCATGGTGCCGGGGATGCTCCTCGGCGTCGGCGCCGTCGTGTTCCTGCCGCTGCTGTACGGCGCCCTCGGCTTCGTGATGACGGCCTTCATGGCGTGGCTCTACAACCTGATCGCCGGAGTCGTCGGCGGTATCGAGATCGACACCGAGCAACCCCCGTTGTCGCGCTGACTCCGCGACGGGAATTGGGGTCTGACCCCAATCCGCCGTCCTGAGGCGCGCGTCCGAGTTCGTGGCCCGATTGGCGCGGAGTTGTGCGGCTGAGGTAACGAAGTTCGGCTGAATTGGGGTCTGACCCCAATTGGCTGGCACACGGGCGGGAACCGCCGGATTTCGACGCCGGCGGTTTCCCTTCAGCGCGCGGCGAGCAGGGATTCCAGGTCGAGACGCGCCGTGGTCATGGCCAGGCTGCCATCTTCGTGCCGAGGCCAGGCCGCCGGCGGACGATCCCAGTACAACTCCACCCCGTTCTGATCGGGATCCCGCAGATACAGCGCCTCGCTGACACCGTGGTCGCTGGCACCGTCGAGCGCGATCCCCGCCGCGACGAGCCGGCGCAGCGCATCGCCCAGCGCCGCCCGCGTCGGATAGAGGATCGCCACGTGGTACAGCCCTGTCGTCCCCGGCGGCGGAGGCGCGCCGCCCAGGCTCTCCCACGTGTTCAGCCCGATGTGATGGTGATAGCCGCCCGCCGACACGAACGCCGCCCCCGGCCCGTATCGCTGCGTCAGTTCGAATCCGAGCACGCCCACGTAGAAGTCCAGCGCGCGCCCGAGATCCGCCACCTTGAGGTGGACGTGGCCGATGCGCACCCCTGCATCGATGGGATTGGTCATCGTCGTCGTCATGCCAGATGGGATGCCGGGTTCAGCCGATTGGGTGTCGCAACACACATCGAACGTGGCCGACGTCCGCGCCTGGCCGATCGCAACCGCCATCATGAATCTGTGTCTCTTCGCCTCGGCGAACGCGGCCGCGCGGCCTGGCTCGCGGTGACGAGGCGCCAGAATTGCGTTTCGTTCAGCAGCGTGATCGCCACGCCCTTCTCGCGAAGGCGCTTGATCTCCATCAGCTTGATGCCGCCGTCCTTGCCCGCCGCCTGCAGCGGGTTCGGACGTCCGCGCACGACGACCGTCGTGAGGGCCGACGGCCCGCCGTGGACAATCGCCCCGGCCCGCTTCGCGGCCTCGACGGCCTCGCTTCGCAGCCGGCTCAGGATACCCGTGAACGCGATGTGCACGCCCCGGAGCGAGCGCAGCACGCCAACCTTCAGCACCTGCGGGCGCGTGCGCAGCGCCGTGATCAGCTCGTCGGCGCTCTCGTATCGCTTCCGGCGCTCGCCGATGCAGCGGTAGATGATCTCCTTCAGCGCATCGCTGCATTCGAGCTTCTTCACGTCGGGCGTGCGGATGCGCGTCGTCGCGCTCCCGCGCACGAGCATCGCCAGCAGTTGCCCCACCTGGTACACGTCGTCGCGCGCCTGCCACTTGGGCGCGAGGCCGGCGAGGATGTCGCTCGGCGCCGTCATCGCGTTCATCGTGCTGGCCGTGATGCCACGTTCGTTCGACTGCTGGCGCGTGATGCCGAAGTCGCCCAGCTTGAGGCGGTGCCCGTCGCACACGAACACGTTCATGGGCGTCAGGTCGCGGTGCAGCAGCGATCCCCGGTGCAGCTTGCCCAGCACCTGCAGCACGCCGGCAATCTCGCGGCGCGCCGCCGCATCCGTCCAGCACCCGCGGCGTTCGAGGAACGCGCTCAAGTCGCCGTGCGGTGCGTACTCGAGCACGAGGCAATACAGGAGGCGACCATCCGGACGCACCAGCGGAAAGGCGTCGAAGACGCGAATCGCGCGCGGATGGTCGCCGAGCAATTGTCCGAAGTACGCCTCGCGGAGCCAGCCGTCCATGCGCCGGCTGACCTTGATGCAGACTCTCTCGGGGATGCCTGCGGCTCGCGACAGGCGCCGTGCGAGGAAGGCCTGGCCGAATCCTCCCTGCCCGAGCAGCCGTTCGACACGGTAGCGGACCTGCGAGTCGGATGCGACGACGACCTCGTCGCGCGCCAGGAGTTCCGTGCCATGCGCGCCGGTCGACATGGCGGAGGGCGACGTTCTGGTCGTGGCCGATGAGCGAGTGGGCATGGATGGGCTCCGCCTGGCGCTGCCGGATGACTGTCGGACAGATAGCCTACCGCAGGCGCCGCCGCGCCTGAGTCTCGACGCCTGCCCGACGGTTTGGTATGCTGTCGCTCTTGCCAACGCGCCGAGAGGCGTGTCCCGTGCGGAAGTGGCGGAATTGGCAGACGCGCTAGCCTCAGGAGCTAGTTCGGGCAACCGAGTGGGGGTTCGAGTCCCCCCTTCCGCACCAAACGAAATTCCTCAGCGAATAGAGACATTCTCCCCTGATACGGGGGCGTCGTCCGCGGTAGACGCGACGTGGGGCGGGGGCGAGTCTGCAAGTTGCTTGCAAGCCGCGCTGTCTGACGTGGCCGCGCTCGCCAGGCTGCCCCGACCAGGACACGCCCCCTGGGCGGTGGCGGGTTCTCGCGCCTCGTGACGTTTTAACATCCAGAAAGAGCACGAGGGGAGTCCTGTGACCCTGGCACGGAGTGCGACATGAGCAACACGTTGATGGTCGGGCAGCGGGCGGTGCGAACGGCAACACTCACCGAAGAGCACGTGCGCGCCTACAGCGAGATCACCGGGGATCGCAACCCGCTGCACAGCGACCCCACGTTCACCGCGCGCACGCGGTTCGGGAGGCTGATCGTGCAGGGGGGACTCACGACCGGGCTCCTGCATGCGCTCGTGGCGATGGACCTGCCGGGTCCCGGCACGGTGTTCCTCGAGCAGAACTGGCGGTTCACGAACCCCGTGTTCATCGGCGACACGATCACGGCCGAAGTGGACGTGCAGGAAGTTCACGCGTCGAAGCCGGTGTCGAAGCTCGGCGTGCGTGTCACGCGCCAGACCGGCGAAACGGTGCTCGAGGGTTACGCGTGGTGCTACCGGGCGTTGCCGGCGTGATGCGCGGCGCGGTGTTCATCCCGCCCTTGCACGTCGGTGGCGTTCCAGACCATCCTGCTGCGGCAATCTCCTTCCGCGGAAAGGCAAGTGTGAGGACGCCCATGAAAACCCGAATCGCGCGCGTGGTGACGATGATCGTCGGAGCCGTCGTGCTGACGGCGACTGCGCCGACGGCAGCGGCAGTCGAGAAAGGCCCGCTTCGCGCGGGCGCGGCCCGCGTGGAGGTCACGCCTCCGGTGAATCCCGACTATCCGCCGTCAGGGAAGTACGCCCACGAACGTCTCTACGTGAGGGCGATCGTCCTCGACAACGGGGTGACGCGCGCCGTGCTCATCGGCGCCGACCTGAGCGGCCTGGGCGAGGAGGTCTGGCAACAGGCATCCGCGCAGATTGCCACCGAACTCAGGGTCCCGGCCGAGCAGATCCTCATGTCGGCCACGCACTCGCACAGCGCGATTCCCGCAGGTCCGCCGCCGCCCGGGCCGGCGGCACGGCCCACGCAGGACGTGGGAGCGACGGTCGGCGCCATCATGGACGCGGTGCGCCAGGCGAACGGCCGCCTGCAGCCCGCCACAATCGGGTTCGGCTCCGGGTTCTCGTACCTGAACGTCGCGCGCGACGCCGTCAGCGACGACACGCACCTGTGGACGCAGGCGGCCAATCTCGATGCACCCTCCGACAAGACGCTTGCGGTGGTCACCATCACCACGCCCGAGGGCGCGCCGATCGCCGCCTACGCGAACTACGCAATGCACCCGATCAACGGGTACCTGGTGGGCATCACGAGCGCCGACTTCCCCGGCGCCGCATGCCGCTACGTCGAGCAGGCGTTCGACGACAAGATGGTCATGATCTGGTCTCAGGGCGCGTCGGGCGATCAGAATCCGCTGCTCACGCGGCCGGCCACCAACGCCCTGGCGTCGAAGTCGGGAGCGGCAATCACCGGGTACGAACTGGTCCGCGAGTCGGTCGAAGGGCCGCTGCGCGAAGGCAAGGTCCCGCACGGGAAGCTCGACCCGAAGGTGGCCGACAACTTCGAGCGGTGGATCGAGAGCGAGGGCCAGGTGCTCGGCGAAGAGGTCATCCGCGTGATGACGAAGACGCTCAGGAAGACGTCGCGCGACGTGGGGATCTGGGGCGCGCGGCAGACGCTGACCTGCCCGGGCCGTCAGCGTACCAACACTGGCCGCGAAGGAGCGCCCGGCAGCTACGAGGCCGGCGAGCCGGTGAACCTCAGGCTCGGCGTGCTGGGCATCGGCGACACCGCGCTCACGTCGGTCAACGCCGAGGTGTACTCGCTGATCGGACAGCGGATGAAGAAACTGTCGCCGCTGAACAACACCGTCATGGTGACGCTCGCGAACGGCCGCGCCAACTCCGGCTACGTCCCGAACGACGCGGCGTTCGGCAGCTACACGTTCCAGGTGCTTGGCTCGCGGCTCCTGCCCGGCTGCGCCGAGCAGGGCATCGCCGACGGGTTGGCGTCCCTCGTCGGGCAGTACCTCGCGAGATAGGGCGCAGTCGAGGACGCGGTGACGCGCCTCCGCTCGTGGTGTGCATCCTCGGGTTGCGGTTGTGCGTCGTTTCCAGCGTCGGTCGATTGCGCGTAGAGTGGCCGGGTGGAACTCCGCACGCTGCCCTGGACCTCGGAGCTTGTCGTCGAAGGACCCGGTCCCGGGCGCGTGTTGCTCTTTGCGGGGTTCGGCTCCGGGCCCGAATCGATTCGCGAACTCGCCGAGGGCATCTGCACGAGGACCGGGGCCACGGTCGTCGTTGCCGGCCTGTCGAATCACGGTGGTGACACGCCGGATTTCCTGTCAAGCCGATCGTGGCACTACCTCGAGGCCGCCGAACGGCGCTTCCGCGCGTTCGCCGCAGAAGACGACGCACCGATCGTGATCGGCGGCTATTCCACCGGGGCGCTGCTCGCGCTGCTGATCCTGGCGCGCGACCCAGCGCGCGTGTCGGGGTTGGTGCTCGTCTCGCCCGTCCTGCGCTTGTCGAGCACCGAACGCCAGATGATGGGGTACTCGGTCGTCTCGACCTACTACGCGCTGCTTCCTGCAGCCCTGCTGGGATCGGTCTTCACGCTCGCGTGGTTCGCCCGTTCGCGGAAGTGGCGTCGGCACAGATCGGCGCTGGCCGTCATGGGCTCGATTGCGGCGTTCGCGTCGGCTGCGGCCAGCTTGCGCGCGGTCACGGTTCCGCTGTCGCATGGCGGCACGCTGATGCGCAACGGCGAGGAGGTGCTGCCGCCGCACTTCACGCACGCCTCGCTGCTCACGGGCTCGACGCTCGTGCCGCTGCAACTTGCGGCGCGCCGGCGGCTCAAGGACATCGGGCGGCCCGTGTGCTTCGTCTTCGGCGAACGTGATGCGACGGTGGACGTGCGGTTCGGCGCGCTGCGCGCGGCAGAGAACCCGGATGCTGAAATCCACGTCGTGCCAGGCGCTCCGCATCGTGTCGCCACCGACGTTCGCTGCCACGAGGTCGTGGCCGCCTTCGTGGAGCGCGTGCTCGCGGGGCACGACCCAGCCTGGGCTGAGAGGGTGCGTCGCAGGAGCTCTCTGTGACGGCCCGGCTCCCAGGACCGTGGTGCCCCAGGAGGCGACATGAGATCGACACATGTATACAACTGAGCACACTCCATGGCAGAATGCCGCGCCATGACGCAACCCGTGCGCGCGGCGCTGTGCATGGCCGCCCTGGCGGCACTCGTGGCGGTGCCCTCGGCCCAGACGACTCCGCCGTCGCCGACGCCAGGCACCGAGGCCCCCACCACCAACTCCACCACCATCGGCCCCGACGGGATCTCACGCATCACGCGCGTCGTGCCGGTGCCGGCTACGGTGTCGCCAGAGGCGCAGGCGCTGCTGGCGAAAGGCACCAACTGGGCCCCGGGCCCCGAGACGGCCGAGGCGAAGGCGCTGATCGAGCAGGCGCGCGCCATCTACAAGGTGACCGAAGAAGACCGCACGATCGCGGGTGTCCGTACTCGAGTCTTCACGCCGCCCGTCATCGCTGCTGCAAAGCACGACCGCGTGCTCATCAACCTCCACGGCGGCGGCTTCATGGTCGATTCGGGATCGTTCCTCGAAAGCATCCCGATTGCCAGCCTCACCGGCGCGCGCGTCATCTCGGTCTACTACCGGCTGGCGACCGAGGCGCCCTTCCCCGCGGCGGTTGACGATGTGGTGGCGGTCTACAGGGAGCTGCTCAAGACGCACACGCCCGAACGGATGGTGATCTACGGGACGTCCGCGGGCGCCATCCTCACGGGGCAGGTGGCGGTCCGTCTCAAACACGACAAGCTCCCGCTGCCCGCCGCGTTGGGATTCTTCACGGGCCACGGCGATTTCAGCCGCGTCGGCGATTCACGTGCGTTCTTCGCGGTGCCAGGCCTCGCGGGCATCGCGGCGGCTGCTCCGCAGCCGGAGAGTGAACGGCCGTACATGAAGGGTCACGATCCCAAGGACCCGCTCGCGTCACCGATCTACGCCGATCTCACCGGGCTCCCGCCGACGCTCTGCATCACGGCGACGCGCGACACACTGCTCAGCGGCACGGTCAACTTCCACCGCGCGCTCGTGCATGCGGGCGTCGACGCGGAGTTGATCGTGTACGACGCGCTGCCGCACGCCTTCTGGTACATGGTCGGCGTGCCCGAGTCGCAAGAGGCGCTCACGACGATGGCACGATTCTTCGACCGGCATCTCGGCAGCTGATCCCCCTCTCGGCACAAAGCGGCGCGCCAACCCCCACCCTCACGCACTCGCGCACACACCCAGCAGGAGCATCAACGTGACCGTCACGCTCACCGCACGCGAGGTCGTTGCCCACATCCGCGCGACGCTCGGACCATCCCCAGATGCCGGCCTCGAGCCCGAACCGCAGGCCGGCAGGTCCGAGACGGTGGTCACCGGGATTGCCACCGCGTGGACGCCGTCGCTCGACGTGCTGCGCCGTGCGGTCGCGACCGGCGCCAACATGGTCATCGCGCGCGAGTGCGCGTTCTGGAGCCGGGAAGCCGAAGAGAAGGGTTATTCGGGCGCAGGCGCGATTGCCACACGGGCCGGGATGGCCAAGGACCAGACCTTTGCGACCAAGCAGGCCTACATCGACGAGCACGGCCTCGTGATCTGGCGCCTCTCCGGCAACTGGGACGCACGCCGCGGCGACGTGCAACTCGACAGCCTCGCCGCCGCCCTCGGCTGGCAGGCGCACCGCGCAGGCAGCTCGGAGCTGTTTACGCTGCCTGCAGCGCCGTTGTCGGCCCTGGTGTCTGGTATCCGTCAGTCGCTGGGCGTCCGCGCATTGCGGGTGCTCGGCGATCCAGACGCCCGCGTGCGCACGGTGGCGCTCACGCACGGATTCCTGCTCGTCCCCGACGTCCAGCGCATCGTCCGCGACACGCCGGTGGACGTAATCGTCGGGGGTGAGCCGGTGGAGTGGGAAGCGTTTCCGTACGTCGCCGATCTGGTCACCGCCGGCCGCGCGAAGGGGATGGTCCTGCTGGGGCACGCGGTCAGCGAGGAGCCGGGGAGCAGGGCGCTGGCGGAATGGCTGAAGACCGTCGTTCCCGACGTGCCGATCCGCTTCCTGGGGGCGGGCGAGCCGTTCTGGACGCCTGCAAGGGCCACGGGCGTTGCGCACGTTGAAGCGGAAGGGGTCTGACATGCACCGGCCATCACTTTCACGTCGGCAATTCGTGTGCGCGACCGGTGCGGCGCTGCTCACCCGTCCGATTCGCGCCGGCGCGCAGGCGGGCCCCACCGCGCTCGAGGTCGTTGACCGCATCAAGCGCGCGGTCGCCGTCCCGTGGAACGACGCGACGTATCGCGACACGTTCAAGGTGGGGGATCCCGGCACGACGGTGACGGGCATCGCGTCGACGTTCATGTCGACGCTCGACGTCATCCAGCGCGCGAAGACCGCCGGCCTCAACCTGCTGATCACGCACGAGCCGACGTTCTGGAACGACGCCGACCTCACCACCGGGCTCACCGACGATCCGCTCTACAAGCTGAAGGTCGACTACGTCGAGCGGAACCGCATGGTCGTGTGGCGGTTCCACGATCACTGGCACGCGCGCAAGCCCGACGGCATCATCGTGGGGTGGAACCGCGCGCTCGGCTGGGAGCAATACGTGATGCGCGAGAACGCGCGGAAGTACGTGCTGCCGCCGACGACGCTCGGAGCGATGGCGACGCACGTGGCGTCGGCCCTCGAGAGCCGCAGCGTGCGCGTCGTCGGCGATCCGTCCACGCCCGTGCGCATCGTCGCGCGCGGCGCGCACACGCTCGTCGGGAACATGGCGGCGATGCCGGGGGCCGACGCGCTGCTCGTGAGCGAAGCGCGCGAGTGGGATTCGATCGAGTACGCGCGCGACACCGTCGCCTCGGGACAGGTCAAGGGCATCGTGCTCGTCGCGCACGAGGCGGGCGAGGAGGCGGGAATGGACGAGTGCGCCCGCTGGCTGCGCACGTTCATCAGCGAGGTGCCCGTAGCGTTCGTGCCCACGCGCGACCTGTTGTGGACGCCCAACGCGTGATCGCGTGCCGTTCCACGACGCAGGGGCCGCACCCGGGTGCGATTCCACCACGTGCGAGGGCCGCACCCCGGTGCCATTCCGCCAGGTGTGGCGGCTGCACCCCGGTGCGATTCCGCCAGGTGTAGGGGCCGCACCCCAGTGCGGCCCGATCGCGATCTCGTGACCCGATCACGCGGCTGCGGCCCCCACGACCAGGTTGGCGTTGTATGCTGCTCCCGCCATGTCCTTGATCGGCCGTGCGCCCATTCACCCCGTGCTCTTCGTCATCGCGAAGGCCGCGCTCGTGCCGCCGCACGTCCTGCTGGCGTGGGCCGCACTGCACGCGCGGCAAGGGACCCTCGCGCTTCCGCGCCTGGCGCCGTTCGCTCTGGCGATGGTGGTCGTGGGACTCACGGTGGCCTTCGTGGCCATCCGCCATCTTGGGGATGCAGTGCGCGTCGGCCTTCCAGAAGAAGCGACCGAGTTCAGGGCAGGTGGAGTGTACCGCTACAGCCGCAATCCCATCTACGCGGGCATCTTCCTGTCGATGATCGGGTCGTGCCTGTTGGTGCCGACGTGGCTCAACCTTGCGTCGACCACGGTCGCGATCGTCCTGCACCATCAGATCGTGCTGGGCGAGGAACGTTTCCTCGACGGACGCTTCGGGCAGACATGGCGCGACTACCGGCGCCGGGTGCGGCGCTACTGCTGAACGCCCGGCGGGGTGGCTCGCTCCACCTACGACATCGACCGGGTGCAGACGAGCGACGGTGCGAACCAGCCGCCGATCATCGACAGGGCAGACTGGGTGTGCCTCAAGCTGTTCGCGGGCGGCATCCAGGATCTCGCCGATGTCGCTCAATTGAGAGCAGTGGTCGGGCCCGCGCTTGACCACGAGGTCACACACCGCCTGCCGACGGTGCCGAGAGCACTCCGCCAGGCGTGGACGCGCGTGACCGCCTTGCGCGACTGAGGGCGAGCACGCCACCGTCGCGGAAGGGTCACACCACCGTCACCCCTCGGTGCCCGTGACGAAGCCGCGGCCGTCGCGCACGAGATGCTCGAGCAGCGGCGCCGGCGCCCAGTAGTCGCCGAACCGCGCGCGGTACTCCTGCACGCGCGCGAGCACGGTCGGCAGGCCGACGGTGTCGGCGTAGAACATCGGTCCGCCGCGGTGCCGCGGAAAGCCGAAGCCGTGCGCGTAGATGACGTCGATGTCGCTGGCGCGCAGCGCGTAGCCCTCTTCGAGGACGCGCGCGCCCTCGTTGGCCAGCGCCGTCGTGATGCGCGCGACGATCTCCTCGTCGCCGATCGGACGTCGCGTCGATGCCGCGCTGCGGCCGCCGCCGCCGCGGCCAGGTCGTCGATGAGCGGATCGGGGATCGGCGTGCGGCTGCCCGGCTCGTAGCGGTACCAGCCGGCGCCGGTCTTCTGGCCGTAGCGGCCCATCGCGAACAGCCGATCGGGCACGACCGACTGCGGCCCCTCGGCGCGCGTCTTGCCCATGCGACGTCGAGGAACTGGCGGATGCGCGCGCCGACGTCGATGCCGGCGATGTCCTGCATCCCGAACGGCCCGACGGGCAGCCCGAAGTCGGTGAGCGCGCGATCGATCTGCGCTCACGCGCGCCCCTTCCTCGAGCAGCAGGTACGCCTCGCGCATGTAGTAGGCGAGCATCCGGTTGGCGACGAAGCCGAAGCAGTTGCCGACGACCGCGCCGACCTTGCCGAGCCGCTTCGCCAGCGTGAGCGACGTCGCGATGACTCGACGGGCTCGTCTCGCGCCCGCGCACGATCTCGAGCAGCTTCATCACGTTGCGCGGGGCTGAAGAAGTGGTGCCCGACGACCTGCGTCGGCCGGCCGCTCGCGCGCGCGAGCTCGTCGATGTCGAGCGTCGACGTGTTCGACGCCAGGACGCAGTCGGGCCGCGTCACGCGTCCGAGCTCGGCGAACGTCGCCTTCTTCAGCTCCATGTCCTCGAACACCGCCTCGACGACGATGTCGACGCTGTCGAAGCCGTCGTAGGTCGTCGTCGGCGTGATGAGCGCCAGCGTGCGGTCGGCCGCCGGCCGCGTCAGCTTGCCCTTCGCGACCGTCGCGTCGTAGTTCGTGCGGATGGTCGCCATCCCGCGCGCCAGCGCCGCATCGTTCGACGTCGCGCAGGAGCACCGGGATGCCGGCGTTCGCGTACGCCATCGCGATGCCGCCGCCCATCGTGCCGGCGCCGACGACTGCGGCGCGATGGATCTCGATGCGTCGGCGTGTCCTTCGGGCACGTCGGGGATTCTCGCGACCTCGCGTTCGGCGAAGAACAGGTGGATGCTGGCGCGCGACTCGGTCGACACGACGCAGTCGGCGAACAACTCGCGCTCGCGCGCCGATCCGGCGTCGAAGCCGAGCGCGATCGCGGCCTCGATGGCGTCGACGGCCGCGAACGGTGCGCGCGCGCCCCGGGCCGTCTTGGCCAGGGTGGCGCGCATTGCCGCGCACGTCGCCAGCGCCGCGTCACGATCGGCGATGAGTTCGTTGCGCGCTGCGCGTCGGGCGCGGGCCGCCGGAAGCGGCGCGCGCCAGGGCGAACGCGATCGCGCGCCTCGCAGGTCGGCATCGACGACGAAGTCGACGATGCCCGCGCGCCGTGCGTGCGCGGCGCCGCCAGTGGGCGGCCGCTCGTGCACATCTCGAGCGCGAGCGCCGGCCCGCACAGGCGCGGCAGCCGCTGCGTGCCGCCGGCGCCGGGGATGATGCCGAGCTGCACCTCGGGCTGTCCGACGCGGGCGTTCGAGAGGGCGACGCGGTAGTGACACGCCATCGCGATTTCGAGGCCGCCGCCGAGCGCGTGCCCGTGGATGGCGGCGACGAGCGGCTTGTGCGCGTCCTCGATGCGGCGCAGCAGGGCGTGCGTGCCTTCCGAGCGCGCCAGCGACTGCTCGCGCGTCTGCAGGGTCCGGAACGACGTTGATGTCGGCGCCGGCGATGAACGTCGCGCCCGCGCCGATGACGACCGAGGCGACGACGTCGGGGTCGAGGCCGGCGCGCGCCACGCACGCAGCAATGGCCTTCGAGCACGCCCGGGCCCAGCGCGTTGACCGGCGGGTTGTCGATGGTGATGACCGCCACGCGGTCGATCACCTCGTAACGGACGAGCTGCGACATTCAGGTCCTCGGGATGCGCGGCGCGGTAACGGTATCACGCGCCAGTGAGGAGCATGGGGCGCGGCCCGCGAGCGGTCGTCAGCGAAACGCGGCGATCGTCGGCGCCACCGCCGTCTTCCAGATGGCATACCCGGCGGGCGTCATGTGGAGGCCGTCCTCGACGAAGTGACCGGGTTGCGGCCGCCCGTCGGGGACGAGCATCGGCGTCATCACGTCGATGTAGTCGACCAGGGGATCCGCGTCGGCCATCGCCTTGAGCAGCGCGTTGGCCTCGTGCATCTTGTCGACGACCGACCAGCGCAGCAGGCTCGGCTTCACCGAGATGAACGCAATGCGGGTCGCCGGCAGCGCCGCGTGGACCACCTTCACGAACGCCGCCGCATCGTCGGCCACCCGTTTCGGGGTCTTCGCGCCGCCACCGAGATCGTTGTCGCCCGCGTAGACCACGACCAGTTTCGGCTTGTACGCGAGCACGGTGCGGTCGGCGAAGGCGACGACGTCGTCCATCTGCGAGCCGCCGAACCCGCGATTCAGGACGGGGGCGCCGGGGAAGTCATCGGCCAGCGACGTCCACAGCCTGATCGACGAGCTGCCCACGAACACGATGCCGCCGTCTGCCGGCCTCGCGCGCCGATCCTCGTCGTCGAACCGCTTGAAGTCGGCCGCGAAACGCTGCGTGCGTTCGGCGACCGCGACCGCCGCTTGTGCGTACGCGGGAACTCCCGACACCCCGAGACAGAGCAAGGCGAGACAGACCGCACCGACGAACTTCGATCGCATGGAACCTCCGTGGGGCCCGGCGTATGCGGGCACAAACAGCGTGTGAGTGCCGGAGTATCTCGCCGGTCCGGCCGTTGGCGCAAGCCGGATGCGCCGCGGTGTGCCGCGAGGCACCCATCGCACGGCTCACGCGCACGGTGCCACCACGGCTGTACGCCGTCAGCAACAGGAACTGCGGCGAGGCCTGGTTGCCGGTGGGGTTGAGGAAGTTCGTCCGGTTCGTGAGGTTGAAGATGTCGGCTGACACCTCGAGGCGCCGGCGGCTCCCCAGCGGGAACGCGTAGCCGAAGCGCATGTCGAGCGCGACGAAGCCCGGTCCGTACGCGCCGTTTCGCTCGGCCTTGTAGTTCTTCACCGCATACGCGTCTGCGCCGACGCCCTCGTAGCTCGCGGCCGGGAGCGGCTCGGCCAGGATGCCGTTCAGGTCGGGGTCGATGTTGGCGTTGGTGAGGCTGAAGGGCCTCCCGCTGAGCGCACGCGCGACCCAGCTGACATTGAGGCCACCAGTCTTCGGCACGAGGGCGGTGCCGCTGACCGTGAAGTTATGGCGGTTGTCGAAGTCGGTGGGCCCTTCGTTCCGCTCGAGGTGCATGTCGTCGCGCACCTGGAAGTTGCTGAGCGGCGCGCCGTTGCCCGAGGTGTTGCCCCGCGACTTGGCGAACGTGTACGACACCTGCGCGCTGTAGTTGTGGCTGAAGCGTTTCTTGAGTTGCATCATCAGGGCGCTGTAGTCGAGTTCGCCGACGTTGACGAACTGCGTGACGTTCGTGGTGAAGGGCGTGAATCCCGGATACTTCTGTGCAAGTTCCGCCGTGGCTGCGGTCAGCGTCGCGCTGCCCACGCGCACCAGCGTCGACTGCGAGACGACTGGCACCGAGCGCACCTGCGGGTTGAGGTTGAAGGCCATCAGCAGGTCACGGCCGCGCGAGTGGACGAAGTCGGCGCTGACGGTCATGTCTGCAGCGAGCTGCCGCTCGTACCCGATGGTGATCTCGTCGGTGTACGGGGTGCGTCGATCGGGGTTGTCCCACGTGGCCCCGGTATTCCGCAGCAACTGGCCGCCCGGATAGAGCTGGTTCAGCAGGGTCGTGTTGAGCACGGGACCGTTGACGAGGAAGGGATCCGTCGGGAACTGGCCGGTGCGCGGACCGTTGTCGGCCGCCGCCGTGGGGAAGTTCACGATGAACGAGCTCGTGTAGGGCGTGCCCGTGTAGAGCCCGCGTGATGATCTCGAAGTTCGTCTTGTCGAAGAACCGGCCCGCACCGAAGCGGATGACACCGTTGCGCCCCATGTCGTACGTCATCCCGAGGCGCGGCGCGAGGTTGTTGCGGTCGGACGGATACTCGTCCACGAGCGGATCGTCGACCTCCTCGATCGGGATCACCTCGACGTCGTAGCGCAGGCCGAGGTTCAAGGTGACCCGGGATCCCATCCGCCACTTGTCCTGGGCGAACGCCGAGATGTAGTGCGCCTTCTCGTAGAACGTGCTCGCGCCGCCAACGCGGATCGTCAGGCGATCCGGATAGGTGGACGCAACCGCCGCGTTGAACGGGACGTTGTTGCGGCCAAACGAGAAGGTGCCGTTCAGGTTGCCCTGGTTCTCGTTGTCTGCGCCCGAGTACCGGTACTGCACCCCGACCTTGAGGTCATGGTCACCCTTGTGCCCCGGCAGGAACCACGCCAGCGTCTCTTCGAGCTGGATGCCGTCGTTGATGCGGGCCTGGGCCGTGTTGTCCTGCTGATCGATGTAGTCCTGGTACGCGAGCGTCACCGGGCACTTCGTGAAGTCACGGTTGTTCGAGTTGAAGCACTCGTTGGCGAACGCGACGTTCTCGCGGGTCCACGTCACGCGGAACGTGCTCACCCGCGTGTTCGACATGACCAGGTTCAGGTTCGCCGACACCGTCTGGTCGACGTCTGCCTCCTCGCGCGCGGCCGCCGGCGCAGCCGCCTGCGTGCCGGTCGGGATGATCTGGTTGACCTGCGGAGAGGCCTCGCGCAGCCATCGGACGCTGTAGGTCATCGAGTTGTTGACCTGGTGATCGCCGCGAATCACCGTGTTCCAGACACGGTCCTTGGTCACCTGCGTGCCGGCCAGGTCGGGCCGCGCGGGGATGTTGATGGTGTTGGGCCGGTCGATCGCGAACCGCTCGAGGCTGCCGAAGAAGTGAATCTTGTCCCTGATGATTGGCCCGCCAAACGTGCCGCCCCATCGCTGGTACTGCGTGTCGGGCTTGGCCAGGCCCTTCTTCTTCGAGAAGTAGTCGGTCGTCGTGAGGCTGCCGTCCTGGAAGAACCCGAAGGCGACGCCGCGGAACTGGTTCGTGCCGGCCTTCGTGACCGCATTGACCACCGCACCCGACGTGCGTCCGTACTGGGCGTCGTACTGGCCCGTGATGACCTGGAACTCCTGGATCGCCTCGATGGAGTACGAGCCTGAGTGCCTGCCCGCTGGCCGATGACGTCGTCGTTGTTGTTGCCGCCGTCGAGCATGTAGTTGTTGTTGCGCGGGTCTTGCCCGTTGACCGAAATCGAGTCGCTGCCGAAGGACTCGGTGCTCACCGACGGCACGATGCCAGGCAGGAGGCCGACGAAGCCGATGAAGTTGCCGTTCACGCTCGGCAGCTTGACCAGCGTCTCGCTCGTGATGTTGCCGCCGATTTCCTTCGACGCGCGCGAACTGTCACTGAACGGTTGTTCAGCGCGGGCGGTTATGCCACGCTGCATGCCGAGGACTGTCTGGCCAGCCTGGCTGCGGACGTTCAGTCTCGCGGCGAGCCCGAGCCACGGCCGAGCGTCGCAATGGCCGCCTGGCCGAGCGCCAGCCCGCCATCGTTCGGCGGCACGCGGTGATGGGTCAGCACGCGGAAACCGGCGGCCGTCAACGCCGCCGAGGCGGCCAGCAGCAACCGGGCGTTCTGAAACACCCCGCCCGACAGGGCCACGTCCGAGATGCCCCGCGCGCGTCGCACGGCCACGCAGACGTCCACGCTCGCCTGGGACACGGCATCGTGGAAGGCCGCCGCGAGGTCCTGCCGCGGCGTTCCTGCGCGAAGCCCATCGACGATCCCGCGCAGGACGGGGGTGGGGTCGATCACGCACGGCCATCCCGCCGACACGCTCATTCGCAGGCCGCCGCGACTCGCAGGCGAACCAGCCCTGTCGGCGAGCGCCTCGAGCTCCATGGCCGCCTGGCCCTCGTAGCTCGCCGTGGGGCTCAGGCCGAGCAGTGCAGCGACGGCGTCGAAGAGCCGGCCCATGCTCGTGGTCGGCACCACCTGGAACCCCGTCGCGCACTGCTGCGCCAGCACCCGTCGCTGGGCCGCGGTGCAGGCCTGCACCGGAAAAAGGTCCTCGTCCCACGCGATGCCTGAGGCGTGCAGGTGCGAAAGGGCAATCCTCGCCGGGTGCCTGATGGCGCTGTCGCCGCCCGGCAGGCCGACGGGTGCGAGGTGCGCGACGCGTTCGAAGCCGGCGTAGTCGGCCACGAGCACCTCGCCACCCCAGATCGTGCCGTCGGATCCGTAGCCCGTGCCGTCGTAGGCGAGCGCGATCACGGGCGTGTCACCGCGATGCTGGTGCTCGGCCATGACGGCGGCGGCGTGCGCGTGATGATGCTGCACGCGGATGAGCGGCAGGCCGTCGCGTGCCGCGCGCCGCTCGGCCCACTGCGTCGAGATGTACCCGGGATGCATGTCGCACGCGATGGCGCGCGGCGCGACACGGAACAGCGCGCACATGTGATCGACGATCTGTTCGAACGCCGCCAGCGTCTCGAGGTTCGCCATGTCGCCCACGTGCTGGCTCAGGATGGCTGCGTCGTCACGCGTGACGCAGCACGTCGCCTTCAACTCGCCGCCGACGGCCACCACGGGCTCGACCTCGCGCGCGAGGCGTACCGGGAACGGCGCGTAGCCGCGCGAGCGGCGCAGGGGAATCGTGCCGCTGCCCACGGAGCGCACGACCGAGTCGTCGCATGTCACGTGGATGTCGCGATCGTGCAGCAGGAACACGTCGGCGATGTCGCGGAGGCGCTCGAGCGCCTCGTCATTGGTGCGCGCGATCGGTTCCTCTGACCGGTTGCCCGACGTCATGACCCACGGCGTGTCGCCCAGCAGCAGGGCGTGCAACGGCGTGTAGGGGAGCATGAACCCGAGCGACGACTGCCGCGGCGCCACCGACGCGGCGAGTGCGCCCGCGGCATCCTCGCGCGCGCGCAAGAGGACGATGGGACGCTCGCGTCCGGCAAGCAGGCGCGCATCCCCGGGTGCGACGTGGGCATGCCGCGCCACGATCTCGAGCGAGGCGGCCATGCAGGCGAAGGGCTTGTCGCCACGGCCCTTCCGTTCGCGCAGCCGCCCGACCGCCGGCTCGCTCGTGGCGTCGCACGCGAGGTGGAACCCCCCGATGCCCTTGATCGCGGCGACACGCCCGTCGGCAATCGCCTCGCGCACCGCGGCAATCGCGGCATCTCCGCGCACCGTGGCATCGGCGCCGCGTTGCGGATCGACGCACGTGAGTGACGGCCCGCAGGCCCAGCAGGCGTTCGGCTGCGCGTGGAAACGTCGGTCGCGCGGATCGCCGTACTCGCGCGCGCACTCGGGGCACATGGCGAAGGCAGCCATCGTCGTCGACGGCCGGTCGTAGGGCACGTCGCGGACGATCGTGAAGCGTGGTCCGCAGTTCGTGCAGTTGGTGAACGGATACCGGTAGCGCCTGTTGGCGGAGTCGTGCACGTCGGCGAGGCAGTCGTCGCACGTCGCCACATCCGGCGACACCGGCGTGAGCAGGTCAGAGGGGGCGTCGCTCTCGAGGATGAGGAACGGCCCGTGCGCGCCGGTTGCGGTCATCGCGGAGACCTCGACCTGCTCGATGACCGCGAGCGGGGGCGCGTCGGCCCGCACGCGCTGCACGAACGACGCGACCCGATCGCTGGCCCCCTCGATCTCTATCCGCACGCCTCCGCCGACGTTGCGGATCGATCCCGACAACGACAGGCGCTGCGCGAGCCCGTGCACGAACGGCCTGAAGCCGACGCCCTGCACGATGCCGCGGATCACCACGAGCCGGCGGGTGGTGTCAGACGAGGGCACGGCGTGCATTGTACGGGCACGGCCACGGCGTGGGGAGGTGCTCCTTGTCGTGCTCCTTGTCGCGCGGCCGCTGGACGTCGGTGCCCGTCGCGATGCACCGCGAGCCACCGATGCGCTTCCGCGGCGGGGTGGCGGGCTGTGTGCGACTGCTCGATTGCCAAGTGCCGCCCACGTACGCTGAAGTAGCGCCGTGCACGAACTCTCGATCGCCCACAGCATCGTCTCGCAGGCCGCGCAGGCCGCCGAGCGCCTGGGAACGGGGCGTGTGGTCGCGGTGCGGGTGGCCATCGGCGCGCTGTCGGGCGTGTCGGGCGATGCCCTGTTGTTCTCGTACGACATCGCGACCGAGGGGACGGCGCTGGCCGGGTCGCGCCTCGAGATCCGCGCGGTGCCGGTTGCCATCCACTGCCTCACCTGCGATCGTGATGTCGAGTTGCCAGACGTCCAGCACTTCGCGTGTCCCGTGTGTGGCACGCCGAGCGCCGATGTACGCGGTGGACGCCAACTCGAGATCGAGGCGCTCGAGGTCGAGGATCCGCCTCCGCCAGAGGCGACGCCGGAGTCCTGAAGCATGTCCACTCGCATCGTCGAACTGCGCCAGGGAGTCCTCAACAAGAACGACCAGCTCGCGCGCGCCTTGCGCGAGCGGTTCAGCGCCTCGGGGACGCTGGTCATCAACCTCGTGTCGAGCCCCGGCAGCGGCAAGACGCTGCTGCTCGAGCGCACCATGCGCCGGCTGGTCGATGCCGGACGACGCGTCGGGGCGCTGGTCGGCGACCTCGAGACCGACAACGATGCACGGCGCCTGGCCGCCAGCGGGGCGCCTGTCAGGCAGATCAACACGCACGGGCGCTGTCACCTCGAGGCCGAGATGATCGGGCAGCACCTGGATGCGTGGCAGGTCGGCGCCGCTCGAGGTGTTGTTCATCGAGAACGTCGGCAACCTCGTGTGTCCGTCGAGCTACGACCTCGGCGAACACCACCGCGTCGTGCTGCTCTCGGTGACCGAGGGCGAAGACAAGCCGCTCAAGTATCCGACCATCTTCAACTCGGCCGACGTGGCGGTCATCACGAAGTGGGATCTCGCCGAGGCCTGCGAGTTCGACCTTCAGGCAGCGGTGGCCAGCATCCACTCTGTGCGGCCCGGGCTGCCCATCATCCGCTCGTCGGCCAAGTCGAGCGCCGGCATGGACGAGTGGATGGCGTGGATCGACGAGCGCGCCCGCGGCCGCGCGGGTGCCGCGAGGTAGCTCTGACGTTCCCGGGGGATCGCCCATGATTCGGCTGTGCGCGCTGCTGTCGTGCCTGGGCGTGGTCGCGGGATGCAGCACCGCCTGCAATCGCGCCGCGCCGCCCTCGTCTCCACATCGTGCGGTGGGCCCGGTCTCTGCAGTGCTGCCGCTGGGGCCGGCGGCGCCGCTGGAGGTGGCGACTGGCGTCGAGGCGCGTGTCGCACCCTCGGTGGATGCCTGGGGACAGACGCTCGCCGTCGCCTGGCAGCATCGCGATGGTGACGTCCGCGTCTCGGTGAGCCCGGATGCAGGGCGATCGTTCCAGACGCAGACGATTGCCACCGTGCCGGCGGAGGGCGTGCAGATCCTTGCCGTGGCCGTACACGCGCCCTTCGACCTGTCGATGCCCAGCAACGACGGGCAACCCGACAGTCGCGTGGAGGTGTGGTGCCGTGTCGGCGATGCCCGGTCGGCGACGGTCGTCCGATCCCGCGATGGCGGGCGCACGTTCGGCGTGCCGGCGTCATCCGATGTGAGGGAGCCCGACGTGTTTCCCGCACCCTGGGAGTCCACGAGTGCTGCCAGCCGCGGCACGCTGGCGCTGTTGCCGCCACCGCTGTTGCGATACGTGGGGGTGCAGACAACTGCGCGGCCTGCCACGGTGGTGGGCGAGGGGATCCCGCCACTGACGCTCGACGAGCACGGCGCGCTAGCCATGGTCTGGCGTGAGCGCACCGACGGCGGCGAGGCGATGGTGCTGCGCCGCTACGCCGTCGACTGGCAGGGCAAGGACGCCACCACCTCGGAGTTCGACGCGCCGACGACCGTGGTCCCGCGCGCCGATATCATGTACCCGGCCCTGACCCGCGTCCCGGGTGGCATTGTCGCCGTCTGGATCGACGGCGATACCCTCCGCTCGCGTCGCATCGGCCTCGACATGACGTGCAACCCCAACCGCAACCGCTAGTTGTCGCACCGCCTCCCCGCGTGCATTGGGGTCTGACCCCATTCCGGCGTTTTCAACTCAGAATCAGCGATTGGCCGGCGACTGGGGCATTCGAGGGCTGAATTGGGGTCTGACCCCAATTGGCTGGGGATCGGGTGGCGACCGGGGGGAAACGACAACTCAGGGGGTCAGGAGGGTGCGGATCCCGGTGGCGATGTCTTCGGCGCGGTCGGTCGAGCGGAACAGGTACCGCACCTTGCCGGCGCGCGTCGATCAGGAAGATGCGCGAGGTGTGGTCGATGGTGTAGCCCATCGCGGATGGCGACGGCTGGATCTCGTAGAACGCGCTGTATTGCTGCACCACGGCGTCGATCTCGGCCTTGGTGCCGGTGACACCGATGCCGCGGATGCCGAAGTGCTCGACGTACTCGGCGAGGCGCTCGGGCGTGTCGCGCGCGGGATCCACGCTGACGAGAGTCACGAACGACCTGTCACGTTCCGTGCCGAGCAACCCCTGCGCGCGCGCCAGCGTCCCGAGCGTGTTCGGACAGATGTCCGGGCAGAACGTGTAGCCGAAGAACAGCAGCACCACCTCGCCGCGATGGTCGGCCAGCACGAACCGCCGTGGCGGTGCGCCCAGCGCAAAATCGCCGCCGAAGTCGAACTGCTGCAGTTCAAGCCCCGCGCCACCACTGGTCTGCGTGCCGCTTCCGGGTGACGGCACCGACGTGCACGCCGGCAGCGCTACCACCAGGCACGCGGCGCCTGCCACCACCCCCGCGAGCACCGCACGCCACACGGTCACGGCGCCGCCTTCACCACGGCGCGCGCCACCGCCACGGTGCCGTCGCGCATGGTCAGCGTCAGCCGAACCTCGTCGCCCGCGACCAGCGGCTTCGGCATGTTCATGATCATCAGGTGCAGGCCGCCAGGCGCCAGCTTCACGGTGCCCCGGGCCGGGATCACGATCGTCTCGACCATCCGCATCGACGCGCGGCCGTTTTCGTCACGCATCTCGTGCATCTCGATCGTTCCCGCGACCGACGAGACGGCGACGATGACCACGTCCTGCGACGAGGGATTCTCGGCGGTCAGGTACCCCGCCGTCATCGGCACGGATGGGGCGGGCGTGCGCACCCACGCATCCCGAATGACGATCGCCGAGGTGCGGGCCGGCGGCTGACCAGCGAACGCCGCTGGCGCGGTCACGAGGCTCACCAGCGCCACGACCACAGACACGAAGGACGATGACGTCGTCATGCTGTCCGCATCCTAGCACCGCCGCGGTTGCCAGGGGAGCGAGGTCCGGAAGAGAATGAGATAGACCCCCTGAGCTGAGAGAGAAGCCCATGCGCCTCGACGAAGGTTCCGGCAAGTACATCGAAGATCGACGTGGACAGCCTGCACGGGGCCGGATGGGCGGGCGCGGGATACCGCTCGGCATCGGCGGGTTCCTGCTCCTCCTCGTCCTCAGCCTGGTGACCGGGCAGGATTTTCTCTCTCTCGTCGGCGGCGGAGGTGGGCTGCCAGGCGACGCGGGCAGCGGCGCGTCCGTGCCCTCGGGCCCGATCGAGGAATCGCCCGAGGAGCAGCGCCTGGCGAAGCTCGTGAGCGACTCGGTCGAAGACATCCAGGACAACGTGTGGATGCGCGTCATGCCCGGCGACTACCGGCCGCTGACGCTCGTGCTCTTCCGCGACGCGGTCGACTCGGCGTGCGGCTTCGCCCAGGCAGCGACGGGGCCCTTCTACTGCCCCGGCGATCAGAAGGCCTACATCGACCTGTCGTTCTACGAGGAACTCTCCCGTCGCTTCGGCGCCCCCGGTGACTTTGCGCAGGGCTACGTGCTCGCGCACGAAATCGGGCACCACGTCCAGAACCTGATGGGGATCGAGCCGCGCATCCGCCAGATGCAGCAGCAGCGCCCGGATGCGGCCAACCAGCTGTCGGTGCTGATGGAGTTGCAGGCCGACTGTTTCGCTGGCATCTGGGGCCACTCGCTCAAGCAGCGCGGACGCCTCGACGCCGACGACATCGAAGAAGGCCTGCGCGCGGCCTCGGCGATCGGAGACGACACCCTCCAGAAGCGCACGACCGGACGCGTCCAGCCCGAGAACTTCACCCACGGTTCGTCGCAGCAGCGCGTGGCCTGGTTCACGCGCGGCTACGAAACCGGCCGCGTCGACAGCTGCGACACCTTCAACGCGCGGTAGGCCACGCATCCGTCACCTGAACGACAAAAGGGACGCCCCCAAGACCAGGGGACGTCCCTTTCCATTGCCAGGCTCCGAGTTCGGCGCGCCGACTAGACCGTCAGCTTCTGCACCAGGTCGCGGTCGATCGTGATCTTCATCTTTTCCTTGGCCTTGGCCATGTAGCTGCTGAAGAAGCGGCCGCGCCGCTCGCCGAGGACCTCGGTGCGCAGCGCGTCGCGTCCGGCCTGCACCTGGTCGCTGGTGACCTCGGTCTTCTCGGTCACCTTGAGGATGACGACGCCGCTGGGCGTCGTGACCGCATTGCTCACCGCCCCGGCCGACAAGGCGAACGCTGCCGCGTCGAGCGCGGGGCTGACGCCGGCGTCGGGGAACGCCGCGCCGCGCGCGAGCGACTCCGACGTCTTGGCCTCGAACCCGGCCGCCTTCGCCGCCGCCGCGAAGTCGGGTGCCGCGCGCAGACTCGCCGCCAGCGTCTCGGCGCGCGCCTTGGCTGCGGCCAGCGCCTTCTGCTGAACGACGGCGGCCTTGGCCTTGTCCATGACTTCCTTGACCTCGGGGATGCGTGCGGCCTGGGCGCCGGTCGGCACCAGGATGATCCACCCCGTGGCGACGCGGATGGCGCGGCTCGCTTCGCCTTCCTTCAACGTGAAGGCCTCCGCAGCGGCCTCTGGCGAGGGTCCGAGCCCGGGGATGGGCTCGTCGCGCAGGAAGAAGTCTGACTCCTGCACGGCCAGGTTGTTGGCCTTTGCGACGCGCTCGAGATCCGCGGCGTTCTTGACCTGCTGGCTCACCGTCGTCGCGAGGTTCGCGGCCTGGGTCTGGGCGCGCTCCCACTTGAGCTGTTCGGTGATTTGCGCGCTGACCTCGCTCAGGGGACGCGTGCCGCCGACGCGCTTCTCGATCACCTTGATGATGTGGAAGCCGTACGACGTCTTCACGAGATCGGTCATCGCGCCCGGCGCCAGGTCGAACGCGGCCTGTTCGAACTCGGGGACCATGCGGCCCCGGCCGAAGAAGTCGAGATCGCCGCCCTTGTCCTTCGACGCCTCATCCTCGGAGTACTTCGTGGCCAGCGCCGCGAAATCGGCCCCGGGCGCCTTGGCGAGCGCCAGGACCTTGTCGGCCTCGGCGCGCACCGCGGCCTCGTCCTTGCCCTCGGTCTTGAGGAGGATGTGGCTGGCCCGCACCTGCTCGGGCGTCGTGTACTGCTGGATGTTCTGGTTGTAGTTCCGCTCGATGTCCTGCGGGCTGATGACGACCGCGTCGCGCATCTTCTGGACGTCGATCGTGGCGAACTTGATCTTCTTCTTCTCGCCGACGCGGAACTCGTTCTTGTTGGCGTCGAAGTACGCGGTGGCCTCGGCGTCGGTGGCCGTCACGCCGGCCGTGAACGCCGAGGCGTTCAACGTCACCAGCTGGACTTTCACCTTCTCGTTGCGTGCGCGGTACTCGGTGTCGACCTCGGCATCGGTCACCGAGATCCAGCCCGTGATCGCGTCACGCAACTTGTCGAGGACGATCGACTTGCGGATGTTCTCCTCGAAATCGCGCGGTGTCAGCGGCGGGTTCTGCGACCGGAGCACCAGCTTGTAGCGGTCTTCGCCGACGAACTGCCCGTTCTCCTGGAAGACCGGCAGGCCCAGGATGCGCTCGCGCACCTCGGCATCGCTGGCCGCCAGGCCGAGCCGTTCGGCCTCGGCCAACGCCGCCTCTTCGTCCACCAACTGCTGGAGGATCTGGCGATCGAGGCCGAGCTGCTTGAGCAGCTGGTCGTTCATGTTGGCACCGTAGGCGTTCCGGTAGGCCTGCATCTGCGCGTTGTAGACGCGCTGGAACTCGGCCACGGTGATGCCACGGGAGCCGACGCGGGCGACTTCGGTGCCAGGCGCGGCGAGGCCGGTCTGGGACGTGCCGCTGCCGAAGAAGTCGGGCATGTAGAGGGCGATGAACGCGAGCACCACCAGCGCCAGGCTCCACTTGAGCCAGCCGCGGTGACGCCGCATCGTGTCGAGCATGGTCATGACGGTCGAGTCCTATCGGTGTGTCCGGACACACGCCCGGGCAAACCGGCATAGTACGTCAGGCGGTCGAGCCGGGCAAGCGCCACGCGGCCATCCCTGCCCGGCGCGTGGTATAACCGGGCGGTTACTGTGCCACGACGACCTGTCACGGCCCGCGGCGAGGCCGAGCAACGGCGAGAGGCAGCGACAGGGTCGCTGCAGGCGCGGCTGCGCGCCCTGCCCGCGACGATGCGTCCGTTCCTGACCCGGGTCGCCGCCATGCGGGACCTCTGGCGCAGCGCCGCCGAACCCCTGGAGCCGGCGCGGGTCGCCGACGTCATCACCACGCAGATGGGGATGTGGCTCCCGCTCGACGGCTGGGCGGTGTTCGCCGACGAGTGGACGGCGCTGCCGCGCCTGCTGGCGTCGACGGGACTGGCCGGCTCGACGCTCGACGATGCGCGCGAGGTCGCCCGCCGGGTGTTCCATGGCGGCGACGACGAGTTCATGCGGGCCGGGGGGCCGTCGGCAGAGGGGATCGCGTTCGGGCTCCCCCTGGCCGCCCGGGGACGTACCCGCGCCGCACTCGTGGGCCTCGATCTCACCCCGGGCAGCGACAGGTTCTCGGTCCCGGCGCCGGCGCGCCGCGCCATCCTCCAGGGGCTCGAGTTGCTGGCGCTGTCGCTCGACACCGCCCTCCGCATCGAGCGGGCCGAGGCGCTTTCGGTTACCGACGACCTCACCCAGCTGTACAACTCCCGCTTCCTGTCGCAGGTGCTGCGCCGCGAGACCAAGCGCGCCCTGCGGGGCGGGCGCCCCCTCTCGCTGCTGTTCATCGATCTCGACGGCTTCAAGGACGTGAACGACACCTACGGCCACCTGTCGGGCAGCCGCACGCTCGCCGAGGCCGCCGACCTCCTGCGCCAGTCGGCCCGCGAATCAGACATCGTCGTCAGGTTCGGAGGCGACGAGTTCGCCGTGGTGCTGCCCGACACCGAGACGGCCGGCGCTCGACTCGTCGCCGAACGCATCCGCGCACGGGTTGCGGAGCACGCGTTTCTGGCCTCGGAAGGCGCTGACGTCCGTCTCAGCGTGTCGGTGGGCGTCGCCGCGCTCCCGGCCAGTGCGTCGACGGCCGAGGGGCTGATCCAGGCGGCCGACGAGGCCATGTACTGGGTGAAATCGCGCGGCAAGAACGGAATACACGTCGCGAAAGCACGTTCGCGCCGGACTGGGGCCTGATTCGCACGTCTCCCTTCCCGGGCCACTGTTACTCGCCGCCGACGCGGCCGGCCCCCGGCACGGGCCCAGAACACGAGGTGTGCAACTTGGCATCCGATGTGCTGTGGATCCGATGGCTGTGATATCGTTCGGCCGCACGCAGGTGCGGTCTCCCCAGGCAGCGGTCACGGACAGCAGGCGTCCCGATTCGCTTAAACGGGCCTGTCCGAAGGACTTGCTGAGACCGATACTCCGCGCAGCGGGGTGGCCGATCGGGCCGCCGCCCTCGTCGCGCGCTCGTCGCATCACCGTGCCGGACACGAGGCCCCGCAATGTGCGCGGCCACAACCGCTGACCACGTCGCATGCCCGACCGGGACCCGGCCGGGCACGCACGCGGGCCGCGGAACGAGTTTTCAGAGAAATCCACGCCGCGCCGCGTGGCATGCGATCGCATGCTCCGCGCGGGGGAGTTGCACGTGAACGTCCGCTCGCTCTTCTCGCTCTTCTCGAGCGATCTCGCCATCGACCTCGGCACTGCCAACACCTGCGTCTATGCGCGCGGCAAGGGCATCGTCGTCAACGAGCCGTCGATTGTCGCCATCAACAAGGTCAACGGCCGCATCGAAGCCGTCGGGCGCGACGCCAAGGAGATGCTGGGGCGCACGCCCGGCAACATCGTCGCCATCAAGCCGATGAAGGACGGCGTCATCGCCGACTTCGACGTCACCGAGAAGATGCTGGCCTACTTCATCAAGAAGGCCCACAACCGCAACGTGTGGGTGCGGCCGCGCATCGTCATCGGCGTCCCGTCGGAGATCACGCAGGTCGAGAAGCGCGCGGTGAAGGACAGCGCCTATCGTGCCAAGGCCAGCGAAGTGCACCTCGTCGAAGAGGCGATGGCGGCGGCCATCGGCGCCGGCATGCCCATCACCGAGCCGTCGGGCAACATGATCGTCGACATCGGCGGTGGCACGACCGACATCGCCGTCATCTCGCTGGCGGGGATCGTGTACAGCAAGGCCGTGCGCGTCGCGGGCAACGAGATGGATGAGGCGATCATCCAGTACATCAAGAAAACGTACAATCTTCTCATCGGCGAACGAACGGCCGAGGCAATCAAGATGGAAGTCGGATCGGCGTTCCCGCTCGAGGAGCGCATGACGATGGAGATCAAGGGGCGCCACCTGATCGAAGGCGTGCCCAAGACCATCACGATCACCGACGAAGAAATCCGCGAGGCACTCGCCGAGACGGTCAACGTCATCGTCGACGCGGTGCGCGTCGCCCTCGAGCGCACGCCGCCGGAACTGTCGGCCGACATCGTCGACCGCGGCATCGTGCTCACCGGCGGCGGTTCGCTGCTGAAGAACCTCGACAAGCGACTGCGCGAAGAGACGGGCCTGCCGCTCGCGATGGCCGAGGATCCGCTGTCGTCGGTCGTGCTCGGGGCGGGCAAGATGCTCGACGACTTCAACCTCCTCCGCAAGATCGCGATCGACTAGTCTCGCGCACGCAGGATCCAGGCTGTGAAGGCCAGTCAGCCCGTCACGTCGGCCGTCATCGATGTCAGGCGCCGGACCGGTGCCGTGCTCGGCATCGCCGTGCTCGCGCACGTCATCCTGATCTCGACCCAGGTCAACACGCAGTCGGGACGTTCGGCATTCGACGCGGTCATCTTCGGTGCGTTTGGTGAAGTGCAACGCACGGCGGCAGGGCTCAACGGGGGCGTGTCGCACCTGTGGGCCAGCTACATCGCGCTGCGCGGCGTGCAGGTCGAGAACGACCAGCTCCGCGCCCAGTTGCGAACCACCGAAATCCGTTTGCAGGAACAGCGCGCGCTGGCGCTGCGGGCCGAGCGCCTGCAGGCCCTGCTCGACCTGCGCCAGTCGCTCCCGCAGCGCAGCGTCGCCGCCCAGATCATCGCGGGCGACGCGACGGCGTGGTTCCGGACCGTCACGATCGATCGTGGCGCATCCGACGGCGTGGTGACCGACTGCGCCGTCCTCGCGCCCCGTGGTGTCGTCGGCCGTGTCGTGGGACGCCCGGCCGCGCGTGCCGCGCGCGTGCAGTTGCTGGTGGATCGCAACGCCGGGATCGGCGGGGTGATCGAGCGCTCGCGTGCCGGCGGGGTCGTGGTGGGCGACGAAGGGCAGATGCTGCGCATGGATTACGTCTCGAACCTGTCGGACGTGAAGCCGGGCGACGTGGTGGTGAGTTCGGGCATCGACGGGATCTACCCCAAGGGATTCGTGATCGGCGAGGTGGTCTCGGTCGAACGCGGGGCGGGCCTGTACCACGCCATCAAGCTGCGTCCGGCGGTCGACTTCAGCACGATCGAGGACGTCGTCGTCCTGCTCGATCCGCCCGCGGGCGCCGAGGATGCGAAGAGCGTCGACAGCAAGGCGGGTGGGGTGTAGATGCGAACGCTGCAGATCCTCGCCGTGCTGGGCCTGGCCCTGGCGCTCCAGACGACGGTGGCGTGGGCCGCGATGGGTAACCAGACGCTGGTCGACCTGGTGCTCGTGGCCGTCATCTACTTCGCGCTGGGCACCGGGCCCGAACGCGGGCGTAGCGATCGGGACGGTCGCGGGTATCGCGCAGGACGTGTTGTCGGGCGGCGTGCTCGGCGTCAGCGGACTGTCGAACTCGCTGGTCGGGTGCGCGGCAGGGGTGCTGGGCACGCAGTTCATCGTGTCGAGCACCCTGGCGCGCTTCGTGGTGTTCGTGCTCGGCAGCCTGGCGCAGTCAGGGATCGTGGTGGCGGTGTACTCGCTCATCGATCCGCGCGGGTTCGGCGCGCCGCCGACGCCGATCGTCATTCGTGCCGTGATCAACGGCCTGGTGGGCGTGCTCGCCTTCCAGGTGGTCGAGCGGACGCCGCAGATGCTCGAGCGGCGCCGCTACCGTCGCGCACACGTGCGCAGCCGGATGCTGGGCTAGTCGACACCCCCTGAAACGAGACACGCCGTGAACCGATTCGAAGACCGTCGCCAGTTGCCGATGCGGATTGCGATCCTCCGCTACGTCATCGCGACGTGCTTCGTGCTGATCGGGGTGGCGTTCTGGTACCTGCAGGTGGCGCAGCACCAGCGATTCGAGGAGATGGCGCAGAACAACCACATGCGCACCTTGCCGCTGCGTGCGCCGCGCGGGACGCTGTTCGATCGCGAGGGCCGCGTCCTGGTCGAGAATCGCTACGCCTTCGACGTGTCGCTCGTCCGCGAGCAGACGACCGATCTCGATCGCACGCTGCGCCTCGTCGCCGGGATCATCGGCACACCGGAACCCGCGCTGCGCGAGATCGTGGCCCGGCACGCGCGCGAGCCGCGCTACCGGCCGATCACGCTGTTCCAGGACGCGACGATGGCGCAGATCGCCGGCCTGTCGGCGCGCCGGCTCGAGCTGCCCGACATCGTGATCGAGCACGTGCCCACGCGCCACTACCCGACCGACGAACTCGCCGCGCACCTCTTCGGGTACGTCGGCGAGATCACCGACGCGCAACTGGCGCGTACCGAGAACACGGGACTGCACGTCGGGTCGATCGTCGGCCAGTCAGGGCTCGAGCAGATCTACAACCGGCAACTGATGGGGCGTGACGGCGCGCGGCGCGTGATCGTCAATTCCCTGGGCCGCGAGATCGAGACCATCGGCGAAGTGCAACCTTCCGAGGGACGCCGCCTGCAGCTCACCATCGACTACGACCTGCAGAAGGCCGCTGAAGACGGGTTCAAGCAGACCGGGTTCTGGGGCTCCGCGGTGATGCTCGATCCGCGTTCGGGCGAGATCCTCTCGCTCGTGAGCCTGCCCGCCTACGATCCCAATCGCTTCGCCGCGGGGATCGACCGCGCCACGTGGGCCTCGCTCAACAGCGACAAGCTGCGGCCGCTGCAGAACCGCGCCATCCAGGGGCGGTATTCACCCGGTTCGACGTTCAAGATCGTCGTGGCGGCGGCGGCCCTCGAAGAAGGGCTCGTCACGCCCGACTTCAGGGTGTTCTGCACCGGTGGGGCCGTCTTCCATGGCCGTTACTTCAAGTGTCACCTGAAGGGCGGGCACGGCTACGTCGACATGCGGCACGCCATCGAGAAGTCGTGCAACGTGTACTTCTACACCCTTGGCAACATGCTGGGCGTCGATCGCATTCACAAGTGGGCGGCGCTGCTGGGGCTGACCGACAAGAGCGGCATCGACCTCCCGCACGAGATCGACAGCCTCGTGCCGTCAACCGAGTGGAAGAAGGCGCGCACGGGCGAGAAGTGGTACGCCGGCGAGACGATCTCGGTGGCGATTGGCCAGGGACAGGTGTCGGTCACGCCGATGTCGCTGGCGGTGATGATGGCGACGGTGGCCAACGGCGGCACGCGCCTCGTCCCCCACCTCGTGCGCGCGATCGACGAAGGCCAGGGATGGGTGCCGCATCAGCCGCCGCCGCCGCGCTCGGTGTCGCCGATGAAGCCCGAGACGGTGTCGGCGCTCCACGACGGCTTGTGGATGGTGGTCAACGGCGCCGGGACTGGCGGGCGCGGACGCATCGCCGACGTCGCCGTCGCGGGCAAGACCGGAACAGCCCAGGTGATCTCGAACCAGGGCCGCGCGGCGGCGGGCAAGACCGACAAGGACCTGCGCGACCACGGGTGGTTCGTGTTCTTCGCGCCCAAGGACAATCCCGAGGTGGCCGGCGTGATCTTCGCCGAGCACGCCGAGCACGGGTACCTGGCGGCGCCGATCGCCAAGCACATGATCCAGACCTACTACGCGAAGCAGCGGGGCCAGCCGCTGCCGGTGTTCAACCCGCCTCCGCAGCCGACCGTGGTCGCCGCGACGCGCCGTCGCGCGTCGCGCCCGTGGCGTCGGTGCGGGCCGGGGGAGGCAACTGACGTGTTCGAGCGACGCCTCTACCTCCACATCGACTGGCTGCTGCTGACCGCGGTGCTCCTGCTCGCGGGCATCGGCCTCGCCATGATCTACAGCACCACGTACGACCCGGTCCGCGGGCAGGTCGGAGGCGAGTTCATCCGGCAGCTCTACGCGGCAGGCATCGGCGTCCTGGCGCTGGCCATCTGCATGTCGATCGACTACCGGACGCTGGCCGAGTACTCGCTGGTCATCTACGTGGTCACGGCGCTGGCGCTCGTCTACGTGCTGGTCTTCGGCTTCAGCGCGGGCGGCGCGCGCCGCTGGATCGATCTCGGGCCGATGAACCTCCAGCCGTCCGAGTTCGCGAAGATCTCGCTGGCCCTCGTGCTCGCCACGTTCTTTGCCGAGAGCCGCCGCGCCGCGAGCAACACGGGCGACCTGCTGTTCGCGGGCGCCTTCCTGGTCCTGCTCGCCACGCTGATCGCGAGGGAACCCGATCTCGGCACGGCGGTGACGCTCGTCTCGATCCTGCTCGGCATCGCCTTCGCTGCCGGCTTGCGTATCAAGGTGATCGCGGTCCTGATGGCGATCGCCATCCTGGCGGCACCGGCCGCCTGGTCGTTTGCACTCAAGGACTACCAGAAGTCGCGCATCCAGACGTTCCTCGATCCGGAGCAGGATGCGCGCGGTGCGGGGTACCAGCAGATTCAAGCCCGCATCACCGTGGGGTCGGGAGGCCTCACCGGCAAGGGATTCCGCCAGGGCACGCAGGGCCAGTACAAGTTCCTGCCCGTGGCGCACAACGACTTCGTGTACTCGGTACTTGCAGAAGAGCACGGCTTCCTCGGCGTGCTCGCGACGCTCGGGCTCTACCTGACCGTGATCCTGCGTTCGCTCGACGCGGCGCGCCTTGCCAAGGATCGGCTCGGCGCGTATCTCGTGATCGGGCTCGTGTCCTGGTTCACGTTCCAGGTGCTCTACAACATCACCATGTCGGCCGGCCTGGCACCGGTCAAGGGGCTCACGTTACCGCTCATGAGTTACGGCGGCTCCTCGATCATCGCCACGCTGGCTTCCTTCGGCCTCGTCCTCAACGTGAGGATGCGGCGGTTCACCAACTGATGCAGCGCCTTGCCGGCGTTGCCGGAACCCTGGCCAGCCTCTGCGTGTTGTGCGTCCTGTGCCTTGCCGTGCTCGCCACGGCAGGGCGTGCCGATGCGGGTGTCACGACGCCCGCACCGGCACAGCGCGACACGCCGCGGTCCCCGGGAGCCTGGCGGAGTCACATCCATGACCAAGGAGATGATCGTCTCCTCGAACGAGCGCGAAACACGTGTCGCGATCCTCGAGGACGACGAGGTCGTCGAGATCTTCATCGAACGCGAGAAGCAGCAGGGGGTCGTCGGCAACGTCTACAAGGGACGTGTCTCGAAGGTCCTGCCGGGGATGCAGTCGGCCTTCGTCGACATCGGCCTCGAGCGTGACGGGTTCCTCTACGTCACCGACGTCGTCGACACCGCCGAGACACTCGCCCGGATGGAGGGCGAAACCGACGACGAGGACGAGGACGACGTCCCGGCGGTGACCGCGTCGCTGGCCGTCGAGCCCGACGTGCTCGCTGACGTGCTGCCGCCAGGCGAGGAGGTCGCGCCGCCGGGCGATGCGGTGGTCGTGACGCCCGACGGGGTGCCCGCGCTCTGAGGACGTGGCGGCCGTCGCGGCAGACCGACCCGAGGGGCGCCCGTCGGCCCAGCACGGCGATCGCCATCGCGGCCGCCGTGATCGCGGCGAGAAGTCCGGCGACGCCGCCAACGGCGACGGCGAACGTGAGCGTCCCACGCAGAAGATCGAAGACCTGCTGAAGGAAGGGCAGGAGGTCATCGTCCAGGTCGTCAAGGAACCGCTCGGGACGAAGGGCGCGCGCCTGACCTGCCACGTCACCATCCCGGGCCGCTTCCTGGTCTTCATGCCGACGGTGGATCATGTCGGCGTGTCGCGCAAGATCGCGCAACGCGAAGAGCGTGCTCGGCTGCGGGGCATCGTCAAGACCTTCCGCGAGGAGCAGGCCTTCACCGGGGGCGTCATCATCCGCACGGCCGCGTCGAGCCGGCCCGACGGCGACATCGTCGGCGACCTGTCGTACTTCGCGCAGGTCTGGGGCGAAGTCCGGCGCAAGCACGACGTGGCGCGCGCGCCGGCCGTGCTGTACCGCGAGCAGAGCCTGGTGGCCAAGCTGCTGCGCGACCTCCTCACCGACGACTACAGCGCCATCCGCATCGACAGCGCCGCCGAGTACCAGCGCACGCTCCGCCTCGTCGAGCGCATCATGCCGGCGATGGCGTCCCGGGTCTTCCAGCACACGCGCGACTACCCGATCTTCGAGGAATACGGCGTCCAGCAGGAACTCGACAAGGCCCTGCGCACCAAGGTCTGGCTCAAGTCGGGCGGCTACCTCGTCATCAACCAGACCGAGGCCCTGCTGGCCATCGACGTGAACACGGGGCGATACGTCGGCAAGAAGACCGGCCGGCTCGAAGACACCATCGTCAAGACGAACCTCGAGGCGGCCAAGGAAATCGTCAAGCAGATCCGCCTGCGCGACCTCGGCGGCATCATCGTCCTCGACTTCATCGACATGGAGGAGAAGAAGAACCGCCAGAAAGTGGCGGCCGCCATCGAGCAGGAGCTGCGGCGCGATCGCGCGCCGTCGAAGGTGGTGCAGGTCGCCGAGTTCGGGCTGATCATCATCACGCGGAAGCGTGTGAAGCAGAGCCTCGAGCGCACCATGACCGAGCAGTGCCCGTATTGCTCGGGCACCGGCACGGTGAAGGCAAGCGCCACGATCTGCTACGACATCCTGAACGAGCTGCGGAAGATCATGCAGGAGATGCAGGGGCAGCAGGTCGTCCTGCGGGTCAACCCCGACATCGCGCTGGCGCTGGAGAACGAGGAACGCGACGTGCGGCGCGAGATCGAACGCACCTTGCGGATGAAGCTCACCGTGAAACCCGACGCCCTGCTGCACCACGAGCAGTTCGACGTGATGGTGATGCAGGGCTAGGCTGCCGACCGTGGTGGGGGTGGCTGGGCCAGGTGTAGGGGCCGCGCCCCTGCGCGGCCCGGATACCCCGCGCGACGCGAATGGTCCCGTTGACACCGTCGCAGGTCACGGGCCACGCACCGGACGACGGGCCGCACTGGGGTGCGGCCCCTACATCTTGGCGATCATCACTTCTTGATGATGGTCACGTTGCCCGAGAAAGCCTGGACCTCGAACTGGGCGCTGCCATCGCCGAACACGCCCTTCAGGACGCGGTGCCGGCCACGCTCATTCGGCTCCGTCGTCCCATGGTTCGTCAGCGGAAGATCGCTCTTCAGCGTGCCGCTGTAGGAGGTAGCCGAGATCTCGAACCCGGTCTTGCCGTCGATCGTGAAGCGGATGTCGCCCGAGTGCGACTTCACCTCGTAGCGCGCGCCCTTCGTGATCGCGCCGACCACGTCGACGTTACCCGAGATCGAGCGGACCGAAGCCCGGTCACACGAGGCCGTCGCCACCTCGACGTCGCCACTGACCGTGCCGGCGCTCAGGCTTCGTACCTTGAGGTCGCGCGTGCGGATGCTGCCGCTCACGCTGTTGACCGAGATCTCGCCACTCACCGTGCTCGCCGAGACGTCGACGTTGCCCGACACGGTCTTGAGCCAGGAGTCCTGCGCCAGCGACGACGCCGTCACGTTGCCGCTGACCGAATCGGCGTGCACCATGCCCTTGAGGCTGCTCACGACGACGTTCCCCGACAACGACTTGACCTCGATGGGCAGCGACGCGGGCACCACGACCGTGTAGTCCACGGCCACCCGGTTCGGCGACGTCCGGTAGATCGTCGTCACCGTCACGCGCCCCGCACGGTCGGTCACCTCGATGTCGGCGAGTTCGAGTTGCTTGCGGGCATCGGCGCTGTCGGTTCCGCGCCCACGCTTCGTCGCCTCGATCCGGATGTCGCTCACGGCGCCGCCCGTCACGCTGATGTTGCCGCTGAGGTTCGACAACTCGAGGGTCGAGCCTGCACCGGCCTTGACCACCTTCGAGAACGACGACCGCTCTTCAGTGCGCCATTCACCGTGGTCGCGCGTCCAGTCGCGGGCATGGACGCGTACCTTGGGCGTGGCGGGGGTTGGCGGAGCCGGTGGAGCAGGTGGCGGCGGCGGTGGCTGCGGCGTCGCGGCGACGCTCTGTGCATCGAGCACGAGCTCGGGCACGACGTCGCCGTAGGCTGACGGGGCGGCCACCGAAGCCGCGACAACGACGAAAGTCAGGATGCGGACACGCACGGTGCAACTCCACGCTTCTTGTCCGGGCCGCACTGAGGTGCGGCCCCTACGTTTGGTCTCGCGCGGGCCGCAAACAATGCGGCGCCTACGACTTGTTCAAATCCTCGACAATGCGCGCGGCGCCGCTTGTGTCGCCCTTGCGCATCTCGTTCATCAGCGCGATCGTGTCCTGCAGGAGCGCCACCTTGCGTCGGAACGCCTCGAACAGGCTCTCCTGCGCGACCGAGTCATCGGGCTGCACCCGCAGCGCGACACGCGAATCGTTGATGGCCTGGTCGATGATCACGAGGTTGCTCCGCAACGTTGCGGTCACCGCCGGGTCGAGCGAGTTGTCAGACTGCGACGCGACCTGTTCGAGAGCCGCAATGGCCTTCTCGTAATGGTCGGCGGCGAGCTGCAACTCCGACTCAACCGATTGGACGAGAGCCGACTGGCTCGCGTTGGTGCCGCTCGTCATGTTTCCTGCGGCCCCGCCCTGCGCGGTCGTGCCCGGCACGACGCGCGCATAGGCCAGGTACAAGGAAGTCGCAACCGCAATCACCAGCACCGCTGCCGCGGCGATCCACACACGCGAGTGCCATGACACGCCGCGCCTGCGCCGATGGGCCGCGTGCGCGGCCGCAAAGCTCTGCGTCGGCGAGCAGGTGCGATTCGACGCGAGACCACGCCCCCGCCGGCAGTGGCAGGCGCTCGACGGTGGTGGTGGCCTGCTGGATGCGCCTCAGGTCGGCCAGGACCTGCCGGCACGACTCGCACGAGGCGAGGTGCACGTCGGCCTCCGCGCGTTGCGCAGGAGTCAGCGTGCCGTCGATGACGTCGCTCACGAGTTCGAGGAAGGCGTCGCAGGTCATTTATCGGTTGGCGGTCGGCGTCACGGCCCGGGGGCCGATCACCGACAGCAGGTGTTCACGAATCCGCAGGCGCGCCTTGTGCACCTGTGACTTCGACGTGCCTTCCGACACGCCGAGGATCTTCCCGACTTCGCGATGTTCGAACCCCTCGACGTCGTGCAGCAGGAACGCCGCGCGGCACGCGCCAGGCAGCGTCGCAATCGCCCGCTCCAGATCCAGCCGGTGCACGGTGTACTCGAGTGCGCCCGGCCTCGCCATCACCGGCGTCGCGTCGTCGAGTCCTGCCGTGCGGCGGTCGGCCTTCCCGGCCTTGCTCCGCAACCGGTCGAGGCACAGGTTCATCGCCAGCCGATACATCCACGTCGACAGCGAACTGTCGCCCTTGAAGCTGTCGATGCGCCTGAACACCTGCAGGAAGATGTCCTGCAACTGGTCTTCGGCATCGGCCGCGTGGCCCAGCAGGCGGTACGCGAGGTTGAACAGCCGCGTCCCGTGCTGCCGGTAGAGCTCCTCGTACGCCGTCGTGTCGCCGGCGCGCAGTCGCGCCACCAGGTCGGTCTCGGCGGGGCGGGGGGCGTCGGCTGTCATCTTAGACGGCAGGACGGGGCTGAAACGTTGGCGGCCACCCGGCTGAATTGACGCGGGGAGAAGTTGTGGGGCACGCGACAAAGAGACGGACGAAGGTGTCACCTGGTTCGCGCGACCCGCCGCACGTGGGGCCCGGTCCACCGTACGCTGGCAAACGACCGGATCCGCGTCCCGACGACGACGAGGCCCTCCATCTGGAGAAGGCGGCGCTTTGTGGCCTCATTTCCGCCGAATCCGCCAAGCGCGCCCCCAGCGGCGACCACGCGGTGATACGGAACCCCGGCGACGCCGGACGTCCGCATGATCGTGCCCACGGCCCGATGGGCCAGCGGCTTGCCAGCCCAACCGGCGACGTCGCCGTAGGTGGCGACGCGGCCGGCCGGGATCATGCGCGTGATCGCCAGCACGCGGGTCGTAAAGTCTGCAGGCGCCCCCGCCATCGCTGCTGCGTGCCGCCTACTTCCCGACGGTGAACTTGACGAGGAACGCTGGTCCCCCGAGGTCCTCTTCCCCATACTCGGCCGAGATGCCGTCTTCGCCCAGGGCGTCGGGCACCCACCGGTAGCGTCCTTCGACGTTCACGCCAATCCACTTCCACAGCGGGGCCTCGATGCCCAGGAACAGGTGGTAGCTCGAGTAGCTCTCGCTCACGTTCTCGCCGGCCTCCGCGAAATCCGCAATCTCGTGGTAGTTGACACGGCCGATGCCTCCGCCGACATAGGGTGTCATCCGGAACGACGACGGGCGCTTCGCGGGCGCAGGGGGGGGCGTGACCGGCTTTGCCGGGGTTGCCTGCCAACGCGTCAACAGCGCATCGTCGCGGCGCGGCGGCGGAGGGGCCACCGGCTTCTTCGGATCGGGCGGCCTGGGTGTCTTGACCCGGCGCACGAACTTGTAGCCGGCGCCGAAGTCGAGAAAGCCCAGTTCGAGCGTCAACGGGATGCCCAGCGGGAAGATCATGCCGTTGTTGACGAACGCCCGCTGACCCTCGTCCTGGTACTTGGCGTACTCGACCTGGACGAAGAGCCCGCTGCGGTGCCAGACCTGGGCGCCGCCACCGACGACTCCCCCGGCGGAACGGCCGAAGAGCGCGGCGAACGACTCCTTCGCCGCAAACTGCTGGTAGCCGAAGGTGCCGAACGCGTTCGCGTGGAACGTGGGCGCCTTTGCCGCCACCGGCCGTGCGGCGGCTGCCGGCTGCTTCGGGGGCGGGGTGTTCGGGGGAGGCGGCGCAGCGGGCTTCTGCGGCGTCGCGGGCTTCTGCGGCGCGGCAGTTGCCGTCGCCGGCGCCTTCGGCGCGGACGGCTGAGACTGCGCATGCGCCGAGGTTGCGGCCATGACGCCACCCAGCACGACGGCCAGCCACGATGACGCCCGTGTGCGGCTCACTTGGCCAGCCCCAGTCCCCGCAGCGTTGCCCGCGGATTGATGATCCCGCTCCCGTATTCGTCGTCACGCCCCGTGGCGCCCGCTTCGGTGGCAAATCGCTTGATCGCCGCCTCGACGGCCGTGGGGTTGGTGATGCCCTGCGACATCAGCAGGGCGGCGAGGCCAGAGACGTGCGGGGTGGCCATCGATGTACCCGAGTAATAGACGTATGCGAGCACGTCGAACCGCGGGGCGCGGTACTGCGACGGCGGCAGCAGGTACGTGTCGGTGGCGGTCGGCGAGTACGTCTGCTGCAGGATCATGCCGTCGGTGCCGCCGACGCGGCGATTCCCTCCGGGGGCAGCGATCTCGATGTAGCTCTTCACGCCCGAGTAGTACGCCCGGTTCATGTCGCGCCCGACCGCGGCGACGACCATCGCCCCTTCGATGGGGCCTGCCTGTTCGGCAATGCGTTCGACGGGGTTGCCATCCTCGTAGTCGTTGCCGCCGGCGACGGCGACGAATGCTCCACGCGAGACCGCGTACCGTATCGCCTCGCCGACCAGTGGCGCGGGCGAACCGCCGGTGCGACCGATGCTGAGGTTGAGCACCTTGGCCCCATTGTCTGCGGCGTAGCGGATCGCGCGCGCCACGACGTCGTCGGTGCCGGTGTAGGGGGAATCGAAGATGTCATCCCACGTGGTCGAAATGCACTTGACCGGCATGAGGCGGACGTTGAACGCCATGCCCGCGACGCCGGTGCTGTTGTTCGTCAACTGTCCGATGGTCCCCGACACGTGCGTGCCGTGGCCGTCCATGTCGACCGGGTCGGTGTCGTCGTAAATGAAGTCGCGCGGCGCCACGAACCGATTCGGACCCGTGAGTTCCGGGGCGGCGGCGAAGGGGACGCTGATACGTCCAAGGGCGGGGTAGCGGACGCCGTTGTCATTGGTGTAGGGTCCGGCGGTGAAGTCGAACGTGGCGTTCTGGTACGCCGCACCGGTGTCGAGCACGGCAACGACGATGGATGACGAGGACCCGGGCTGGATGTCCCAGGCCGCTTCCATGCCGATGGTGCTGAAGTTCCACTGGCTGCTGTAGAGCGGATCGTTCGGGCGCATCGTGCTGTAGACGCGGTAGGCGGCCTGCGCGTGGGCGACGTCGGGTCGTGCCAGCAGGCGGGCGGCGACGGCTTCGGGGTCGGCCTCGTCGTCGATGCGGATCACCTCGAAATTCGCGTGGCTCGGCTGCGACATGTCGCGGGCCCCGACGTCGGCGAGTTCCCGCATCAACGCTTCGCGATCGAGCCGGGCCGCGCCCGTCCTGAACTGCACGATGACCTTGCCAGGCTCGTAGGGCAGGCTGGCCATCCGCTCGCGCGCAATCCGGCCGTGCGGCTTCGCGAGGCCGTACTGTTCCGGATCCATGACGGTGTTGAGGTCGATGGCACCGGGACCCTCGTCGAGTGTCTTGAGGCGCGCGACGTCGGGAGGTGCCTGTGCCGCGACGAACAAGCCGGCAGCGAGGGAGAGCGTCGCTGTCAGGGTGAGCAGCGAACGAGGGGGACGCAACGGCATGAGTCCTCCACGGCGCGGAGGCCGCGGTCAGGTGGAGCAGGCGACGCCCATTCTCAGACCCGACGTCTCGCAGCGTCAAGCGCGGCGTCGCGACGCGGCGACGCTAGCGTGCCTTCGGTGGGGCGGCCTGCGGGGCGAACGCCTCGCTGCGGACCTGCCCATCCGCGCGCGGCAGGGTGATCCCGGCGAGGTGGGCAAACGTCCTCGCGAGGTCGGCCGGAGTCGCAGGCGTCGCGTACTCGCCCTTCGCGAACGCCGCGCCGTAGAAGATCAAGGGCACCCGGGTGTCGTACTCGTAGGCTGTCCCGTGCGTGGCCACGGACGCCGACGAGATCCAGTAGGTCTTCGGAACGATGAGGAGGTCGCCGCTGCGGCCCGGCATGTATCCGGTCGCCAGGGCAGTGGCGATTGGATCAGCCGGCCCCCGCTTCACGTCGAGCTCGTCGCCGCGGTAGACGCGCGACACCCCCGCCGCGCTGCGGACGGCATCGATCGCGGCGGCCATGGCTTCTGGGGCTGCTCGCAACCGGTCCCACACGCCCGGCATGAAGTACAGATCGGTGTAGAGCACGGCCCCGACGTACTTCCCCTCGCCGAAGAACGGGACGAGCGCCGCATCCACTTTCGTGCGGATCGCGCCGAGGTTGATGCGCCCGGCGTCCAGCCCGAGCGTCGTCATCTGCTCTGGGATGGGCGACACCCCGTGATCGCCGGTGAGCGCGACGACGTACTTGCCACGACCCACCCGCGCATCGAGCGCGTCGAGGAGTTTCCCGATGGTCGCGTCGAGCCGCACCATCACATCCTGCACCTCGTGGCTGCGGGGGCCGAAGGCGTGTCCGATGAGATCGAGCACCGAGAAGCTCACGGCCAGCACGTCGCGGCGCGGGGCCTCCTGCCCGAGTTTCAGGGCGCCCAGCGACTCGATGGCCAGGCCACCCAGGTAGTCGTCGGCCGCCGGGCTGTATTCCCAATCCGCGTAGAAACTCGCGTCGACGGTGTTGTTCCGCCCCGTCATCGTGTGCGGGAAAGTCTTCGTCCAGCCGGTCTTCGCCTCGCCCTCACCTTCGTCGTCGAACAGGTAGGCCGATTCGGGCAGGCTCCGCACCCAGGACGTGCCGAAGCCCCGCCCGATTGGGTGGCTCGACGTGTACGCCTCGATGAACGGCATCTTCGCCCGCGCGAACGCCGTCGAGGTCATGAAGCGGCCGCTGTCGTACCACAGCACGACATCGCCGCCGTGGCCCGCCATGCCGATGGCCGACCGCGGCTTGAGCGACATCGACACCACCCTCGGTGCGGGGTCGCTCTGCGCACGCATTTCGTCGGCGAACGTGGGAACGAGCAGCCGCGCGCCGCTGTTGCTGAGGTTCGGCAGGGGACCGTCGCCGTAGGCGATCGGGATCGCAGACGGGTCGTCTGTGCAAGCCGTGCTGACGCCCGTCGTGCGGTCGAACCACTGGTTGAGCACCATGCCGTGGGTCGAGGGGAAGGCGCCCGTGCCGATCGTCGCGTGGCCTGCGCACGTCACGGTGTTGAAGTAGGGGTACACGGCGCGCGTGAAGCGCGCGCCCTCGTCGACCAGGCGCCGGAGCCCCTTCGTCCACTGGTGCCCGTACCGCGTCACGTAGTCGCCGCGCATCTGGTCGATGCTGATGATCACGAAGAGTTGCGGCGACGCTGCGCCTGCCCTGGGGCGTGCCGCCACGGTCCGCGTCTGGGCCTGGAGCGCTGGGACGAGGGCCACCGAAACCGCCGCGGCGAGGGAGACGAGACGCACAACAGAACGCACCGGGGCGGACTCCTTCGAATGAAACCGCGCGCACCCTATCACACTCATGATGAGCTGGGTCGGCGGATCATGGCATGGTGCGCGCTGCCTGCCAGGCGCGGATCCACTGCCGGTTGACCTCGTCGCCTGCCACGAGGTCATGCTCCCCGCCGCACGTGGGGCACTTCACCCGCGCGGGCGACCCCAGGACCAGCGCCGATCCGCACGTCGGGCATGCCCGCGGGGCGGCCTCGAGCAGGCTCCGGATGACGGCGACCCACACGTCGATCCGCAGGAACAGGCCCATCGCGTCGCGCGTCGTCGGTGACGGCGGAAGGGCGGCGAAGGCCGCGTGCGGCAAGCGGTCGCGCAGCAGGGCCAACCCCGTGGCGGTCACGTGCTCTCCGTCGGCCACGGCGGCGGCGCCAAGCTCCTCGGTCGCGATCTCGAGCACGTGCCGTTCGGGCCACAACACGCCGAATGCCAACTCGACGTCGAGGGTGATTTCGACGAGGTCGAGTGACTCGGCGCCGAGGTCGCGCAAGGTCGTGTCGGGCGTCACGCGTGCCTGGTCGATGCGCAGGCTGCGTGCGACGACGTCGGCGAAGCGCTCGAGGATGCGCGCATCGGTCCATGCAGCGGTGGGCAGGGGAGAAGCCACGGTCACGTCCCGTCTACTTGCGCCTGAACAGGGGCAGGAAGCACAACGCCGCGAGCGCGAAGTGCGTGATGGCCGACGCCAGCGAGTACCAGCCCGGCACCAGCGTGTCGCCCAGCCACCCGGGCTGGTGCAGGGTGTCGAACACGGCGTGGGCGGCGAACGCCGACGCCAGGAGCATCAGCGCCTGGTGCGGTTCCCGCAACGTGACGTTGATGGCGACGACGAGGAACGCCAATCCCACGGCGATCTCGAGCCCGGCACCGGGATGCCCCAGCTGCAGCATCGCCAGCCCGGCGCCAATCCCGCTCGTGGTCGCCAGGACCAGCGCGCCGATCTGCGAGAGGCGCAGTTCGACGACGAGCCGCTCGGGCGCGATCGGCGGCACCCGAAACGCGCGCCACGAGAGGACCCCGACCATCGCAATGAGCAGCATTGCGCCGATGGCGGCGGTGACGGCGCCTTCAATCATGGGCATCCACGTGGAGCTCGATTATCGCTCGTACACGATCCTGCCACCGATCACGGTGCGCACGACCGTCGTCTGCAGGATGCGCGGCGGATCGACGGTCATCACGTCGTCTGACAGCATCACGAAGTCGGCCAGCTTGCCGGCCTCGATCGAGCCGAGGTCCTTCTCGGCGTGCGCGGCGTACGCGGCGTTGATCGTGAACGAGCGCAGCATCTCGTCACGTGTCAGCCGCTCGTGCGGCATCCACCCGCCGGGCGGCTGGCCCTGGCGATCCTGCCGCGTGATCGACGCGTACAGGCCGAGCATCGGGTTCGGCTCCTCGACGGGGAAGTCGGACCCGTTCGCCAGGACCGCTCCCGCCGCGAGCAGCGTGTGCCACACGTATGCGCCGGCCGCCGTGCGCGCCGTGCCGATGCGTGCGGGCACCCACGGCATGTCGGACGTCGCGTGCGTCGCCTGCATCGAGGCAATGACATCGAGGGCCTTGAAGCGCGGGATGTCGGCCGGGTCGAGAATCTGGGCGTGCTCGTTGCGCATCCGCAGGGCGCGCGCCCCGGGCACCTCGCGCTGGACGCGCTCGAACACATCCATCGTGACGCGGTTCGCGCGGTCGCCGATCGCGTGGATACAGGTCTGGAACCCCGCTTTCGACGCCGCCAGCGTCCGCGCGTAGATCTCGGGCTCGGGGGTCGTGAGGAACCCCGACGTGCCCGGTTCATCGCTGTACGGTGCGAGCATGGCGGCCCCTCGTGAGCCCAGCGCGCCGTCAGCACCGATCTTGATGGCGCGGACGGCAAGGTGGTGGTCGCCGTAATCGGTGACGGGCCCCGCCTTGAAGAACGGTGCGAGCTGCGCGAGCGGCATCCCCAGCATCACGTAGAGCCGCGTCTGCAGCGCACCGCGGTCGATCAGGCGCTTGTAGGCGTCCACCGTCTCGGTGTCGGCTCCCGCATCGTGCACCATGGTCAGGCCCAGCTTCCGCGCCTCGGCATCGGCCAGGAGGATCTGCTCTTCGAGCTGGCGCACCGACGGCTCTGGAATCAGGGCCCCGACCGCACGCATGGCGCGATCGACCATGACGCCCGTGGGATTCCCGGCGGCGTCGCGGATGTAGCGCCCGCCCTCGGGATCTGGTGTCACCTTCCTGACCTCGGCGATGGCCAGCGCGAGCGAGTTGGCGATCGCGGCGTGGCCGTCGACGCGCGTGAGGAACACCGGGTTGCGGGGCGAGACCGCGTCCAGGGCCGCCTTCGTCGGCCAGGCCTGGTTCGGCCAGTCGTTCTGGTCCCAGCTGCGGCCGAGGATCCACTCGCCCGGCGCGGCCTTCGCGACCCTGGCTCCCACCATCGAGACGACCTGCTCGAAGCTCGTCGTTCCGCGCAGGTCGATCTGCTGGAGGCTTGCGCCGAGGCCCAGGAAGTGCCCGTGCGCGTCGTGCAGGCCGGGCACGATCGCACGTCCCCCGGCATCGATCACACGTGTCGAGGGGCCACGCCGTGCCAACGCCCCCGCGTTGTCGCCGACGAACACGAAACGGGATCCCGTCACCGCGACGGCGGTCGCGCGCGAGCCCTTCGCGTCTACCGTATACACGACGGCGTTGTGAACGATGAGGTCGGCCGGCGGCGTGTCCTGGGCGCTGAGCGTGGGAAGCGCCAGCGTAATGACGACCGTGAGTGCCGTGGCAGCAGGCGTGACGAGGCGGTGCATCGGGGTTCCTTGGACGGGGGCCAGCGCGGCAAAGTATAGACGGATTCCCTTATACTCACGGCCACTGATGCGTGCCGTCGACGTGATTCGCACGAAGCGTGATGGCGGCGTGCTGTCGCGCGAGGCCATCGGGGCCTTCGTCACCGGGGTCTGTGACGGCTCCTGGCCCGAATACCAGGCGGCAGCGCTGCTCATGGCGATCGTCTGGCGCGGCATGTCGGGCGACGAGACCGCGGCGCTCACCGAGGCGATGGTGGCGTCGGGAGCGCGCATCGACCTGTCGACGATCGACCGCCCCCGGGTCGACAAGCACAGCACGGGTGGCGTCGGTGACAAGACATCGTTGATCGTCGCCCCGGTGGTGGCCGCCTGCGGGGCCTGCGTGCCGATGATGTCGGGGCGCGGGCTCGGTCACACCGGGGGCACGCTCGACAAGCTCGAGGCCATCCCGGGATTCCGGACGAGCGTCGAGATCGAGGTGTTCCGAGACATCCTGCGCCGGGTCGGCTGCGCCATCATCGGGCAGACGGCCCAGGTCGCGCCCGCCGACCGCGTGCTCTACGCGTTGCGCGACGTCACCGCCACGGTCGACAGCATCCCGCTCATCACGGCGTCCATCATGAGCAAGAAGATCGCCGAGGGCATCGGCGCGCTGGTGCTCGACGTCAAGGCCGGGCAGGGCGCGTTCATGACGAACACTGGCGCCGCCCGCGAACTCGCTCGCATGCTCGTCGCGACGGGACGGGCCAACGGCGTGCGGACCGAGGCCCTGATCACGGCGATGGACGCCCCGCTTGGCTGTGCCATCGGCAATGCCCTCGAGGTGCGGGAAGCCATCGCGACGCTGCGAGGGGACGGACCGCCTGACGTCGAGGAGGTATCGCTCGCCCTGGCCGCACGAATGCTGGTGGTGTCGGGGGTGTGTGCCGACGAGCCCTCCGCAGCGGAGGCGATCCGCGCGGCGCTGACCTCGGGCCGTGCGCTGGAGCGGTTCGCGCAGATGGTCGAGGCGCAGGGCGGCGACCCGGGCGTCGTGGATCGCCCCGACGTGCTGCCCGCGGCGCCGTTCGTGGACGTGGTCACGGCAGACGGCGCCGGCGTCGTCCAGCGGATCGACGCGTTGGCGCTCGGTCGCGCGGCCGTCGGCCTCGGGGCGGGCCGTGAGCGTGTCGGCGACGCGGTCGACCCGGCGGTGGGTCTCGTCCTGAAGGCCGGCGTCGGCGACCGCTTGGTATCTGGACAGCCAGTGTGCGAGATTCATGCGCGCGACGCGGGTCGTCGCGACCAGGCCCGCGCCGACGTGCGTGCGGCCTTCACCCTCGGCGATGGCCCGGCCTCCCGGACGCCGCTGATCCTCGAGCGCCTCACGGCGTGAGTGCCTGACCGATGGCCAAGTCTGCCCCCTCGTCTCTTGCGACCTCCGACACGCGCACGCAGCGTGCCCTCTTCGCTGTTGCCGCCGCGGCCCTCCTGGCGATGGCCTACGCGCTCCAGGGCACGATCGGTCCCCGCGGCCAGGCGGTGGCCGGCGTGCTGTGCATGGTGTCGCTGACCTGCTCGATGTCGTCGAACATCCGCGCGATCAACTGGCGCACTGTCGGTTGGGGGTTCGCGATCCAGCTGCTGCTGGCGCTGTTCATCCTGAAGCTGCAAATCGGCGACTGGCGGCCCGGCTACGAGCTGTTCAGCGCGATCGCGCGCGTCGTCGCCCAGGTGCTCAACTACTCGCTCGAAGGCGCGCGGTTCGTGTTCGGCGTGATCGCCAATCAGCCCGAGATGGACAAGGTGTTCGGCCCCGGCAACGGCTTTGTCTTCGTCGCGGTGGCCCTCACCACCATCGTCTTCGTCTCGTCGCTCTTCACGGTGCTCTACTACTTCGGCATCCTGCAGTTCGTCGTCAAGATCATGGCCAAGTCGATGATGTTCCTGATGCGGACGAGCGGCGCCGAGACCCTGTCGGCGGCGGCCAACGTGTTCATGGGCCAGACCGAGGCGCCGCTGATCGTCAAGCCGTTCGTGGCCGGGAATGACGCAGTCGGAACTGCTCGCGATGATGGTGGGCGGCATGGCCACCATCTCCGGTGGGCTGATGGCCGTCTACATCAGCCTCGGCGCCGATCCGATTGCCATCCTGACCACCAGCGTCATGGCCGCGCCGTGCGGGTTGTACCTGTCGAAGATCCTGCTGCCCGAAACCGGGCATCCTGCCACAAGCGGCGATGCCCGCATCGAGGTCGAGATCAAGCACGTCAACGTCGTGGATGCGGCCGCGTCGGGGGCATCGGACGGCATGTCGCTTGCCATCAACGTCGCGGCGATGCTGATCGCCTTCCTGGCCGGCATCGCGCTGATCGACGGCGTCCTCGGATACGTTCGCGAAGGCTTGTCGTTGGCGAAAGTCTTCTCGGTGGTGTTCGCGCCCGTGGCCGTGCTGATGGGTGTCACGCCCAAGGACATCCCGATGGTGGCCGACCTGCTGGGCACCAAGCTCGTAGCCAACGAGTTCGTCTCGTTCGTGAAGCTCACGACGACGTACAGAGACCAGTTGGATCCTCGTTCATACCAGCTCGCCACCTATGCGCTCACCGGCTTCGCGAACCTCGGGTCGATCGGCATCCAGCTCGGGGGCATTGGCGCGATGGCGCCGAACCGACGGTCTGACCTGGCCCGGCTCGGCTCACGCGCGCTGTTCGCCGGCTTCGTCGCCACGTTGATCAACGCCTCGCTGGCCGCCATCCTGATTTGAGCCTCGACATGGACTACTTCGATCGCGTTTCGGCTGCCGCCTCGTGGCTGGTGCAGCGTGTGGGTTCATTCCCCGACACGGCCATCGTGCTTGGGTCGGGGCTCGGTGATTTCGGCGAGTCGCTTGGCGACGCGACGGCGATTCCCTACGGCGAGATTCCGCACTTTCCCGCCAGCGCGGTGATCGGCCATGCGGGCAAACTCGTCGTCGGCACGAGCGGCGCACGCCGCATCGCGACGTTCTCGGGCCGCGCGCACTACTACGAGGGGCACGACATGCAGACGGTGACGTTTGCGATGCGCGTGCTCGGGCGGCTGGGCGTGAAGCGGGTGCTGCTGACCAATGCGGCCGGCGGCATCGACACGTCGTTCTCGGCCGGTGCGCTGATGGTGATCGACGACCACATCAACATGTTCGGGACCAATCCGCTGATCGGGCCCAACGACGAGCGGTTCGGGCACCGGTTCCCCGACATGACCGAGGTCTACTCGACGGGGCTGCGCGCCCTGGCGCACGACGGTCGCCGCCGCGCGGGGCATCGGCCTCGAGCACGGGGTCTACGCGGGCCTGCATGGTCCGAGCTACGAGACGCCCGCAGAGATCCGCTTCCTGCGCACCATCGGGGCGCACGCGGTCGGGATGTCGACCGTTCCCGAAGCGATCGTTGCGCGCCACATGGGCATCGAGGTGCTCGGCCTCTCGTGCATCACGAACATGGCCGCGGGCGTGCTGCCGCAGCCACTGCACCACGACGAGGTGATGGCGACGGCGCGCCGCGTGAAGGGCGAGTTCATCGGGCTCATCGAGGGGATCCTCGAAAGGCTGCCGGCATGACCCGCGTCACCGACGAGGAACTGATCGCGCTCGCGCGCCAGGCACGCGAGCGGGCCGTCGCGACGTTCTCGGGCTTCAGGGTGGGTGCTGCGCTCGAGGCGGCTGACGGCACCGTCATCCTGGGGTGCAACATCGAGAACGCGACGTACGGGCTCACCCTGTGTGCCGAACGCACGGCGATCTTCAAGGCCGTGTCGGACGGCATCCGGACGTTCTCGCGTATTGCCGTCGTGGCCGACACCCACTCGCCGACCCCGCCGTGCGGCCCGTGCCGGCAGATTCTCTGGGAGTTCTGTGGTGACATCGAGGTCATCATGGCCAACATGTCGGGCGAGACCGGCCGCCACTTCATGCGCGAGTTGCTGCCCCTGCCATTCGACGCGCGCCACCTCGGCGAAGACCCCCACGCCACCCGCAAGGTCTAGCACCCCCGAAGGGGTCACATCTTTCATTGCAGCATTTTTCAAGACCTGTCCCCCTCCAAAGGTGCCAGATCTTGAGAAATGCGCGAATGAAAGACGTGACCCCTTTCGCAGGTTATGATCGCCCGATGCTTCCGACGATTGACTGGGTCGAGGATGCGGTGGTGATGGTGGATCAGCGCAAGCTGCCCACCCAGGAGGTCTACGTCCGCTGCAAGACGGCCAACGAGGTGGCCCGCGCCATCAGGACGATGGTGATCCGTGGCGCGCCCGCGATTGGCGTGGCGGCGGCGATGGGCCTCGGCCTCGAGATGCGGCGCAGCAAGGCCACCGGCACGAGGCAGTTCACCACCGAGTTCCAGAAGACCTGCGAGTTGCTCGCGGCGACCCGCCCGACCGCCGTCAACCTGTTCTGGGCCATCGACCGCATGCGCCGCGTGTTCGGTGCGACCGCGCAGGCCGGCGCATCGGTGGGCGAACTCCAGCGACGGCTGGCCGACGAAGCCCGCGCCATCCACGACGAAGACGTCGCCAGCTGCCGCGCCATGGGCGCGTTCGGCGCGACCGTGGTCCCGAGCCCCGCGAAGATCCTCACGCACTGCAACGCTGGCGCCCTTGCGACGGCCGGTTACGGTACCGCGCTCGGCGTGGTCCGCGGCGCCGTCGAAGCGGGCATCCCGGTGTCGGTGTTCGCCGACGAAACACGGCCATTCCTGCAGGGAGCGCGCCTGACGGCATGGGAACTGGTCAAGGACGGCATCGACACGACCGTGATCACCGACAACATGGCCGGCGCGCTGATGCGCCAGGGCCTGATCAACTTCGTGGTGGTCGGCGCCGATCGCATCGCCGCCAACGGTGATGTCGCCAACAAGATCGGCACCTACACCGTGGCCATCCTCGCGCGCGAGCACGGCATCCCGTTCTACGTCGCGGCGCCGCTCTCCACCATCGATCTCGCAACGGCTGACGGTTCGCTGATCCCCATCGAGGAGCGTCCTGTCCGCGAGGTGACGCACGTCGGCGTGACGCAGGTCGCACCGGCGGGCGCGCGGATCCGCAACCCCGCGTTCGACGTGACGCCGCACTCGCTCGTGTCGGGCATCATCACCGAGAAGGGCATCGCGCGCGCACCGTTCGTCGAGTCGCTGCGGGGGCTGTTCGATCCGCAGCCCGTTCCTGCCTAGGTGCCGACTCAGGTGATCCGCGTCCTGGCCATCGAAAGCTCGTGCGACGAGACCGCGTGCGCGGTCGTCGAGCAGACCGACGATCCGGCAAAGCCGTGGGCCATCCGCTCGAACGTCGTCGCGTCGCAGGTGGCCATCCACCGCGAGTGGGGCGGCGTCGTGCCGGAACTCGCCTCCCGCCAGCACCTCCGCGACGTCTGCGGCGTCGTCGAAGAGGCGATGCAGACGGCGCGGGTGACGTGGCCCGACGTGGACGCGATCGCCGTCACCCAGGGGCCCGGCCTCATCGGATCGCTGCTCGTCGGCGTGTCGTTCGCGAAGTCGCTGGCGGCCGTGCACGGCAAGCCCCTCGTCGGCGTGCACCATCTCGCCGGGCACATCGAGTCGCTGGTCCTGCAGAACGGCCCCCTGCCGCTGCCTGCCATCGTGCTCGTCGTGTCGGGCGGGCACACGAGCCTCTACCACGTGCCGCGCGAGGGCGAGTACATCCTCGTCGGCAAGACGCGCGACGATGCGGCCGGCGAGGCGTACGACAAGGTGGCGAAGCTGGTGGGCCTGGGGTATCCGGGCGGCCCCGTCATCGATCGCCTCGCCGCGGAGGGGAACGACCGCGCCATCGACTTTCCCATCGCGAGGATGACGGGCGCCGACCGCGCCGCCGGTCCCGCACGCGGCGTGACGGGCGCTTTCGGCGAGTCGCTGAAGTGGCGCACCGACTTCAGCTTCAGCGGCGTGAAGACGTCGGTGTTGCGCTACGTGCGGCAGCGCCAGCAGCAGGCTGGATGGGACCCGAAGGGCAGTGCGCCGGCACCGGACCCGCAGACGGTGTTCTCGCCGCAGGAGATCGCCGACCTGTGCGCGAGCTTCCAGCGGGCGGTCGTCACGGCGCTGCTCGACCGCACGTTCGACGCCGCGCAGTGGTTCAACGCGCGCAGCGTGGGCGTGGCCGGCGGTGTGTCGGCCAACAGCCGGCTGCGTGCCGACCTCGTGACGCGCGGCGCGCAGCACGAACTGCCGACGTTCGTGCCGAGCATGGCGCTGTCGACCGACAACGCCGCGATGATCGGCGCCGCGGCGATGCGGAAGATCGCGCGCGGCGACTACGCCCCGCTCGACCTCGCGGCGACGGCGAGCCTGCCCCTGTAAGGGCGGCGCGCAGGCGACGCCTGCGACGCAGCCGGTCGTCCTGCCGCGTCTCTGGAGCTTCCGATGACCACCCACACCGACTACCTCTGGTTCGAGACGAAGACACGGCAGGAGTTCATCCGCATCACCGACGACGTGCGCCGGATCGTGAAGGCGAGCGGCGTCAACGAAGGGATGGTGCTCGTGTCGGCGATGCACATCACCGCCGGCGTCTACGTGAACGACTGGGAGGGCGGGCTCATTCACGACTTCCAGGTGTGGCTCGAGCAGCTCGCGCCGAGCGGCAAGCCCTACCGGCACCATCAGACCGGCGAAGACAACGCCGACGCGCACCTGAAGCGCACGATCATGGGACACCAGGTGATCCTGCCCATCACGAACGGCGACCTCGATCTCGGTCCCTGGGAGCAGGTGTTCTACGCCGAGTTCGACGGCCAGCGCCGCAAGCGGGTGGTCGTCAAGGTGATGGGAGAGTGAGCGCGACGCATCCTGTCGTGGCCGTCGGCGCCGTCATCGTGGATGGCGACGCGCGTCGTGATCGTGAAGCGCGGACGGGACGCCGCTGAAGGGGCGCTGGAGCCTGCCCGGCGGCCACGTCGAGCTCGGCGAGACGCTCGAAGCCGCGACGTGCCGCGAGGTGCGCGAAGAGACCGGGCTCGACGTCGCGATCGATCGCTTCGTGACGGTGCTCGATCGCATCAGCCGCGACGCCAGCGGCGCGGTGCAGTATCACTTCGTCCTCGCCGACTATCGCTGCCGCGTCGTCGGCGGCACCCTCCGCGCCGGCGACGATGCCGACGAGGTGACGTGGGTCGAGATCGATGAGCTGCCGCGCTACGGCGTGGCCGCAGGCCACGATCGAGGTGATCAGGATGGCATGCGAAGTCGGCGGAGACGCGTCGTCCGCACCATCACGCCGTCCTTGACATTCCCGCGGCGACACGACGTCGGGCGTATGCAGAACGCGGGCGTGGGTGTACAGCGTCCGCACGAATGCAGGTCCCGGCTGCGGGAGCAAGTGCCCGGCCGCGGGAGCAAATGACCGGCGGCGCGAGCCCTTCACCGGGCGCATCGTGAGCGCGAGACGGGGTCAGGTCTTGAAGAATGCTGCAATGAAAGATGTGACCCCTTCTGCCCTCTACACGTAACGCTTGTGCCAGACCAGGTACACCGGCACGCCCAGCAGCACGATCACCAGCCCCGGCCAGGTCGTCGACGTCCGGTACACGAACAGCACCAGCGAGGATGGCCGACGCGCCGAGGATGTAGAGCGCCGGCACGTACGGGGTAGCCGAACGCCTTGTAGGGACGCGGCGCATCCGGCCGTGTGTGGCGCAGGCGGAAGATGCCGGCGATCGTCAGGATGTAGAAGATCAGCGCCGCCGAGATCACGTAGTCGAGCAGGTTCGAGTACAGGTTCCCGTAGGCGCCCGTCGCCGGGTTGAACGTGCGCGGCAGGACCAGCGCCGCTGCCCAGACGCCCTGCAGGCCGAGACCCCACGACGGCACCTTCGCGCGGTTCAGGTGGCCGGCCCGCTGGAAGAAGAGCCCGTCGCGGGCCATCGCGTAATACGCCCGCGCGCCGGCGAGGATCAGGCCGTTGTTGCAGCCGAACGTCGAGATCATGATGGCGATCGCCATCATCGTCGTGCCGAGGCCGGGGAACACGGCGTTCAGCGTGGCCGTCGCCACGCGGTCTGACGGGCGCATTCTGGATGGCCTCGATCGGCAGCGTCACGAGATAGGCGACGTTGGCCAGCAGGTAGAGACCGATCACGATCACCGTGCCGAGCGCGAGCGAGAGCGGGATGTTCCGCTTCGGATCCTTCACCTCGCCGGCGGTGAACGTGATGTTGTTCCAGGCGTCGCTCGAGAACAGCGAGCCGGTCTGCGCGACGCAGATGGCGACGAACAGGCCGAATCCGCTCATCGCCGTCAGGCCGGGCACGATGTCGACGTGGCCGCGCGGGGTCCACAGGTCACCGAAGTTCGCCGACACCGCGCCGCTGTTCCAGCCGAGGAACAGGCCGATGCCGATCAGGGCGAGCACCGCTCCCGTCTTGGCGGTGGTGAAGACGTTCTGGATGACCTTGCCGACCTCGAGCCCGCGCGTGTTGGTCCACGTGAGGAACGCGATGAGGAGGACGCCCACGAACTGCGCCGTCGAGAGCGACACCGCGTAGCCCGCGGTGATGTGGATCGGGCGCGATCAGGTAGCTCGACTCCGAGATGGCCGGCCACAGCACGCCGAGGAAGCGGGCGAACGCCGACCGCCACGGCGGCGATCGTGCCGGTCTGGATGACCATGATCAGCGTCCAGCCGTAGAGGAATCCCCAGAGCGGCGAGAACGCGTCGCGCAGGTAGATGTACTGCCCGCCTGCGCGCGGCATCATCGCGGCGAGCTCGCCGTACGACAGCGCGCCGACGATGGTGAGGACGCCGGTGAGCACCCACGCCATCAGCAGCCAGCCGGGGCTGCCGATCAGGCGCGCCATGTCGGCCGAGACGATGAAGATGCCCGATCCGATCATCGAGCCGACGACCACCATGGTCGAGTCGTAGAGGCCGAGGCTGCGGTGGAACTCGGTGTCGAGCTGATCGGCAGCGACGTGGCGGTGGGCAGCGGTCGGCTTGGCCATGCGGTTCCTGGGGCATCGGGCCAGCGGCGTGCGCCGCCAGCGCATTTGTTGGGCTCAAACGGCGCGGGGAATATATCATGCAGGCTCTTCGGGAGCCCTGATGACCCCCTACGTGCTCAAGCTGGACATGATCCAGACGCTCGCGCTCGCTTCCCTGGTCCTGTTCTCGGGCTACGGGATCAGGCGGCGCGTTGCGTTCCTCGACCGCTACAACATCCCGGCCCCGGTGGTCGGCGGCTTCGTCTTCGCGGCGGTGGCGCTCGTCCTGCGCCTGCAGGGCGTCCTCGCGTTCGAGTTCGACACCACGCTGCAGGCGCCGCTGATGATCGCGTTCTTCACGACCATCGGCCTGGGCGCCAGCCTGTCGCTGCTGAAGATCGGCGGGCCGCAGGTCCTGCTGTTCTGGGTGCTGGCCTCGACCCTGGCGATCTTCCAGGACGCGGTGGGGGTGGGGCTGGCGAACCTCCTGGGCGTGCATCCCTTTCTCGGACTGATTGCGGGATCGATCACCATGACGGGCGGGCACGGAACCGGGGCGGCCTTCGGCAAGCTGATGGAGGAGAGCTACGGCTTCACCGGCGGCGTCACCCTCGCGATGGCCGCCGCGACGTTCGGGCTGGTCAGCGGCGGCATCATCGGCGGCCCCGTGGCCACCAGGCTCATCAAGAGCCGTGACCTGCGGTCCTCGGGCCTCGACACGACGACGGACCCGGCGCTCGCGGGGCTCGGACTCGACTCGGAGATCGACACCGAGATGGTGGGTGAGGCCGCGACGGCGTATCGCCTCCTGCAGACGATGACGGTGATCCTCGTCGCGATGTGGCTGGGATCGCTCGTGAGCCGGTGGATGGGGCAGTACGTGACCCTGCCGGCCTACATCGGCGCGATGCTGGTGGCCGCCGTGATGCGGAACGCGGCCGATGCGACGAAGCGGCTGCGGATCGAGCAGCGGGTCGTCGACGACCTCGGCACGATCGCCCTGTCGCTCTTCCTCGCGATGGCGCTGATGTCGCTGAAGCTGTGGGAACTGCTCGACCTGGCGGTGCCCATGCTGGTGATCCTCATCGTGCAGGTCACGATGATGGCCACGTTCGCCTACTTCGTGACCTTCCGCCTCATGGGTCGCGACTACGACGCGGCCGTGATGGCGGGCGGCCACTGCGGCTTCGGCCTGGGCGCGACGCCCAACGCCGTGGCCAACATGGAGTCGATCGTCGAACGGTTCGGTCCGGCGCCGCGCGCCTTCCTCGTCGTGCCGATGGTCGGGGCCTTCTTCATCGACTTCACGAACGGCCTGATCATCACGACCTTCATCAACCTGGTGAAATGATGGACCTGACGCGCGAGAACGCGTGGGCGCTGCTCACGGAACACACGAAGGGCGAGTCGCTGATCAAGCACTGCCTCGGGGTCGAGGCGGCCGTCCGCTACTACGCGAGGAAGTTCGGCGAGGACGAGGAGGTCTGGGGCTTCGTCGGGCTGATCCACGACTTCGACTACGAGAAGTACCCCGACCAGGAGAACCACCCGTATCGCGGCGTCGAGATCCTGCGGGCCGCCGGCGCCCCGGAGTTCGTCTGTCGCGCCATCCTGTCGCACGCCGAGTACACCGGGGTCTCGCGGGAGTCGCTGCTCGAGAAGACCCTCTACGCCTGCGACGAGCTGTCGGGATTCGTGACGGCCGCGGCGCTCGTGCGACCCTCGAAGAGCGTGCTCGACCTCGAGGCGGGGTCGGTGAAGAAGCGCATGAAGGACAAGGCGTTCGCCCGTGCCGTGTCGCGCGAGGACATGGCGGCCGGGGCCGAGGCGCTCGGACTGCCCCTCGAGGAGCACATCGCCAACGTGATCGAGGCCCTGCGCCTCCAGGCCGACGCGCTGGGGCTGCGGGGGACGTTGTAGGATCGGGTCGTGCGCACACGCGGGCCGCACAGGGGTGCGGCCCCGGCTGTTCACCGGCACCCGACGATAACGTGCCATCCGGCCGAACTGGCCTCCCGAGGGTTCCGTATATGCCTGCGTGTCACCTCCCGCCGTTCCGCTTCCCGAGACGCCGCCCGCGATGACTCCGCCGCCCGCGATGACCACACCACCTGATGCTGTGCCGGGGGCGGTCGTCTCGCTCGACCGCGTCACGGTCGTCTACGGCAAGGCCGCTGCCCTCCGCGATGTCTCGGTGGTGTTTCCGCCCGGGGCAGTCGGCCTGCTCGGCCCGAACGGGGCCGGCAAGAGCACGATGATCAAGGCCCTCCTGGGGTTCGTCGCGCCCTCGCAGGGCGAGATGAAGGTGCTCGGCCTCGACGTGGCGAAGCAGCCGCGCGACATCCGGGCGCGGATCGGGTACATGCCCGAGAACGACGCGCACATCCCCGGCATGAACGCGGTCACGTTCGTCGGCTATTGCGGTCAGCTGTCAGGGCTGCCGCCCGTCGATGCGATGCAGCGGGCGCACGAGGTGCTCTACTACGTCGGCCTGGGCGAGGCGCGCTACCGCAACCTCGAGACCTATTCCACGGGCATGAAGCAGCGGATCAAGCTCGCGCAGGCGCTGGTGCACGATCCCGACCTGCTGTTCCTCGACGAGCCGACCAACGGGATGGACCCGAAGGGGCGCGACGAGATGCTCGCCCTGATCCACGACCTGGGCCACAACAAGCGGGTCAATCTCATCCTCTCGTCGCACCTGCTCCCCGACGTCGAGTTCGCCTGCGACCACGTCATCGTGCTCGACAAGGGCACCGTGGCGGCCCAGGGGCCCATCCAGCAGTTGAAGGGGCCGGCGGGGCGTGTCTTCGAGTTGCGCTTCAAGGGCGACATCCGGGAGTTCACCGGTGTGCTGGCGGCCGAGGGCATCCAGGCGCACGCCACCGACGAGGATGTCATGCGCGTGTTCGTGCCCGAGGGCAAGACGGCGCGCGACGTCTTCGGCCTGGCCGCCACGCATGGCGTGCAGGTCAGGCACCTGCGCCCGAGCGTGCCGACCCTCGAAGACGTGTTTGCCCGCGCGGTGGGCGAGGAGTAGGCGATGCCCATCCACGACCAGAGTTACCGTCATTACGAGGGCCAGCGCGACGACGTCAAGGCGGCGTGGCTCGTGATCGCTCGCACCGGGATCATGAACCTGCTGCGGAAGCGCCTGTTCGTCGGCCTGTTGCTGGCGGCCTGGATTCCGTTCGTCGTCTACGCCGTGCGGATGTACCTGACGTCGACCATCCCGCAGGCGAAGCTCTTCGCGCTCACCGCCGAGTCGTATCGCGGTTTCCTCGACGTGCAGAGCATCTGGCTGTTCTTCGTGACGATCTACGTGGGCGCCGGCCTGATTGCCGACGATCGCCGGGCGAACGCGTTGCAGCTGTACCTGTCGAAGCCGCTCACGCGGATGGATTACATCGGCGGGAAGATGGCCATCCTGCTGGTGTTCCTGCTGGGCGTCACGATGCTCCCGGGGTTGCTGCTGTTGCTGCTGCAGGGGATCATCGCGGGCACGTTCGAGTTCCTGCTCGCCAACCTGCGGCTCATTCCCGCGATCACGGCGTTCTCGCTCGTGCAGGTGCTGACGGCCGCGTTCTCGATCCTCGCGCTGTCGTCGATGTCGAACAGCAGCCGCTTCGTCGGGATCATGTATGCCGGCGTCATCTTCTTCACGCAGGCGATGTTCGGGGTCCTGCGCGCCATCCTCGGCACCAGTTCGGTCTCGTGGGTGTCGTTCTCGGCGAGCGTCGAGCAGGTCGGCGACGCCATCTTCCGTACCAAGCTGCACTACGAGACGCCCCCGGTCGTGTCGTTCATCGTGGTGCTCGCCCTTGTTGCCGTGTCGGTCTCGGTGCTCGAACGCAAGGTCCGCGGCGTGGAGATCGTCACATGAGCACCCAGCCAGTGGTGCAGACCGACCACATCTCGAAGTGGTACGGGCAGGTCATCGGGCTCAACGACGTCACGGTCAGCGTCCCGCCGGGGATCACGGGGCTGCTGGGGCCGAACGGCGCCGGGAAGAGCACGTTCATGAAGCTCATGACCGGCCAGCTCAAGCCCTCGAAGGGCGGGATCCAGGTGCCTGGGGGCCCCGATCTGGCGGAACGCCGCGGCGTTCTTCAAGATCGGCTTCTGCCCCGAGCAGGACAAGTTCTACGAGAGCATGACCGGGCTCGAGTGGGTCACCGCGCTCGTGCGGCTCAACGGCTACGGCGAGCAGGAGGCGACCGATGCGGCGCGCAAGGCGCTCGACCAGGTCGACCTGATTGACGCGGCCAACAAGAAGATCGGCGCCTACAGCAAGGGCATGCGGCAGCGCGTCAAGCTGGCGCAGGCGATCGCCCACGACCCCGAGCTGCTCATCCTCGACGAGCCGCTGTCGGGCATGGACCCGATCATGCGGCGCAAGACCATGCGGCTCATCCGTGACTGGGCGCGGGCGGGGAAGAGCGTCGTCGTCTCGAGCCACATCCTGCACGAGGTCGAGGCGATGACCTCGAACATCCTGCTGATCAACAACGGCCGGATCCTCGCCGAGGGCAATGTCCACGACATCCGGGAGCAGATCGACCAGCACCCGCACCTGGTCTACGTGAAGGCCGAGCAGCCGCGCGCCCTTGCCCGGGCGTTCCTCGGCTTCGACCACGTGCTCAACCTGCGGCTCGACGCGGGCGCGATCGAGGTGCAGACAGCGCGGCCCAACGAGTTCTACACGGCACTCACCGAGATGGCGGCGTCAGAGGAGTACGGGGCGATCGACGAGGTCACCTCGCCCGACGACAACCTGCAGGCCGTGTTCACCTACCTCGTGAAGACCTAGCCCATGGCCAAGAACATCGCCCCGTCGTTCATGTCGGCCAGCGCGCGGATCTTCGATCTGTCGCTGGGCCAGATGCTCCGGTCGCGCCGCACCGTCTTCATGGCGCTGGTCGTGGGCGGGCCCGTGCTGATTGCCCTCGCGGTGCGCCTCGCCGAGGCGATCGGGGGCACCGCCAAGGTCAACGGCCGCGTGGTGGGCGCCGAGGTCATCTTCGGGGCCATGACCTGGATGTTCGTCCGGTTCATCGTTCCGATCCTGGCCGTCTTCTACGGCACCGCCCTCATCGCCGATGAGGTCGAAGACAAGACCATCACCTACCTGTTCAGCAGGCCCATCGCGCGGGGGGCGGTCCTGTTCGGCAAGTACCTGGCCTACCTGCTCTGCACCACCCTGGTCGTGCTCCCGTCGGTGATGATCGTCTACTTCCTCATCGTGCCGGGACGAGGGGGCAGCGTGGCGGCGACCTTCCCGACGTTGCTGGGCGACCTCGGCATCCTGTTCCTCGGCCTGGCGGCCTACGGGGCGGTGTTTGCGTTTGTCGGGGCCTATTTCTCCCGCCCCGTCCTGCTCGGCCTGGTCTTCGTGTTCGGCTGGGAGACGATGGTGCTGGTCATCCCGGGCTACATGAAGAAGTTCACGGTGGCGCACTACCTGCAGGCCCTCGTGCCACACACGATGCCGGCCGACGAGGGCGCCACGGCGCTCCTGGCGAACCTCTTCCGCGACGTCCCGTCCCTGGCGACCAGCCTCGGCATGCTGGTCGTGATTTGCGCCGGATTCCTGTACCTCGCCACCCGCGTCGTCGAGCGACGGGAGTACGTCCTCGAACAATGATGACGCGTCTTCTGTCGCGTCTCGTGTAGGGGCCGCGCCCCCGCGCGGCCCGACCTGGCCCCCCGGGGGCCGACCGCCCGCGCGCGGCCCGACCGCGCCCGATCTTTTTGTGACGAACGGTTAAACTTCCTGATGAGCCCTTCCGTATAACCTTCCAGAGGGCAACGACGATGACCAAGACGACCAAGTACTTCGTGTCCGGCGCAGCGGCAGTGCTGGTGACGGGGCTCTGCACCGGGCTCGTGGCCTACTACGGCGGAATCCCCACGGGCGCCTTCAGTTCACAGAGCGGCCCGTCCGACCTCGCGTATCTTCCTTCTGATGCCACCGTCGTCGCCCACGCCAATGTCAGCGACGTGATGGGCTCCGACCTGCGCCAGAAACTCCGCGCCGTCATGCCTGAGGGCGAGGAGTCGAAGGGCCAGGCGGAATTCAAGGAACAGACCGGCATCGACATCGAGCACGACATCGAGGCGGTGACGTCGGCCATGATTGCCGGCGAACCGTCGGGGCCGCACAAGTTCGGCGGTCTGATCGTCCTGCGCGGCACGTTCGATACCGGCCGGCTCGAAGCCCTGGCACGCGAAAAGGGCGCTGACGCCGAGAACTACAAGGGCGCCCGCCTGATCGTCATGACGCATCGCGCCGAGGCTGTCGGCGAAGCCGAGAGCGAAGGCGGAAGCGAACACAAGGACTTCACCGGCGCCGCAGCCTTCACCGAGCCGGGTGTCATCGTCGTTGGCAACGTCGAGCAGGTGCGGGCGGCCATCGACCGCAAGGCCTCTGGCCAGAACGTGATGGCGAATGCCGACATGATGAATCGCATTGCGGCGGTCGACAGCGGGTCGAACGCGTGGGCCGTCGGACGGTTCGACGCGATTGCCGCGCAGGCGAAGTTGCCGGAGGAAGTCGCGTCGCGGATCCCGCCGGTGGCGTGGTTCTCGGCGGCTGGGCACATCAACGGTGGCGTGAGAGCGACCATGCGCGCCGAGGCGCGCGACGACGAGGCGGCCAAGAACCTGCGCGACGTGCTGAATGGTTTCATGGCGCTGGCCAAGCTGCAGACCGGCACCAACCCCGAGTTGCAGGCCATCTCGCAGTCGCTGGTGCTGGGCGGCTCGGGCAAGAACGTCGAGGTCAGCTTCACGTTGCCGTCGGAACTGTTCGACGCGATGATCGCGAAGCACCACGCCGACAAGACCAAGGCTCATTGATTTCGAATCGGGCCGCACGGTGATCGGGCCGCGCAGGGGCGCGGCCCCTACACCCGTATACCGGTCTCGTGCGCAATGTAGGGGCCGCACCCCCGTGCGGCCCGTGTTTGAAACGCCCGGTGTTCGCGCCGGGCGTTTCTGTGTACGTTGGCGCGCGAAATGAGCCTTGACTCGCATCACGCGCGTTCATAGACTCAACCACAACAGATGTCAGTGGCGATTTCCTCGAAGGCGTCTTCGCCGGGCGCGTCGTCCGCACGTACCGGGGCGGGAGGCGGCACCGTGGCTGAGCGAGTCTTTTTCTACGGCACCCTGATGACAGGCTTCGACCGGCGCACTCGCGCCGGCATCGAGGGCAAACTGTCGTACGCGGGCCGGGGCTACATCCAGGCGGCGCTGTTCGACCTCGGCATCTATCCGGCTGCCGTGCCGAACGACGACGGGCGCGTGTACGGCGAGGTGTACGACGTCCTCGAGCCAGGGCCCGTGCTCAGCGTGCTCGACGAGATCGAGGGGCACTCGCCCATGTCACCCGAGTCGAGCCTCTACGTTCGCACGCGCGTGCCTGCCATCCTCGACGACGGCAGCACGGTTGACGTCTGGGTCTATTTCTACAACGCTCCACTTGGCCGCGCGCCGCTCATCGCCTCGGGTGACTATCTCGAGCACGTCCGCATCCGGTGAGCGACCCGCGCCAGGCCACGCTGCGTGGCCAGGTAATGGAGTTCCACTGAGAGGACGTGTTCCATGCGCGCGCGCCTTGCCGGCCTCGTAATCTCCTCGTTTCTCGCGCTGCCTGGCCCTGTCGCCGCGCAGGTCGCCGACATCGACCCCCGCATCGCTGACCTCGTCACAAAGGTTTCCGACGAGCGCCTGGCCGCCACGGTGAAGGCCCTGCAGGGCTTCGGGACGCGCAACACGCTCTCGCGGCAGGACGACCCGGTCAGGGGCATCGGCGCCGCCGCGGCCTGGATCCACGCCCAGTTCGTCGCCGCCAGCCCGCGTCTGGAGGTCGCCTTCGACGACTACGAGATCCCCAGGCAGGGTGACCGCATCGTCCGCGACGTCCGGGTCAGGAACGTGATGGCGACGCTGCGGGGCAGGAGCCCTCGGCGGATCTACGTCAGCGGCCACTTCGATTCGCTCGCTCGAATCGTGCGCCCCGCGGGCACCGCTCCCAGTGGTGCCACCGCGACGGGTCCGGCGGGCGCCGGCGCGCAGCAACGGGCTGCCGACGCCACGGGAGGCTTCGACTGGGGCAACGCCGACAACGTCGCCCCTGGCGCCAACGACGATGGCAGCGGGACCGCCCTGGTGATGGAACTGGCGAGGGTGTTCGCGCAGAGCGGGATGGAGTTCGACGCCACCCTCGTGTTCATCGCGCTGGCCGGCGAGGAGCAGGGCCTCGTGGGCGCCAAGCTCCATGCGCAGAAGGCGGCAGCCGACAAGGTCCAGATTGACGGCGTGTTCAACAACGACATGGTCGGCAACTCCGCCGGCGGCAACGGCATCGTCGATGCCGAGAGCGTGCGCGTGTTTGCCGAGGGGCCCGAGGACTCCGCGTCGCGTGCGATGGCGCGCTTCATCCAGCGCGTCGTGGCGCGCTACGTGCCTTCGCACACCGTCCGCCTCATCGCCCGCCACGACCGGTTCGGCCGGGGCGGCGACCACACGGCGTTCAACCAGAACGGCTTCGCGGGCGTGCGCATCACCGAGTCGAACGAGAACTTCGCGCGGCAGCACACGGTCGACGACACCGCCGATGCGGTTGACGCGATCTACATGGCCCGCAATGCCCGCGTGAACGTCGCCGCGGTGGCGACGATGGCCATGGCCCCGGCGGCTCCGCAGGTGACCGACGACAGGGGACGTCCCCAACTCGGCCGCCAGCCGTCTGGCTACGACGCGCGCCTGCAGTGGAAGGCATCTGAGGGTGCGGTCGCCTACCGAGTGTTCTGGCGCGAGGCGTGGACCCCGGACTGGCAGCACGACGTCGTGGTCGGCAACGTGACCAGCTTCGTCATGCCGAACGTCTCGATTGACGATTACGTCTTCGGTGTGTCGGCCATCGGCCCCGGAGGCCACGAGAGCGTGGTGTCGGCGTACGTGAACCCGCCGCGAGCCGAGCAGGCGATCACTGTGAAGTAACGCAGATCTCTCCAGTTAATGACCCCGGAGTGATTTCGGCGAGCGAAAATCACTCCGGGAGTGTTTTTCGAGGAGCGACGGACCGTGCCCACCGATGAACGTCGTCGTCTCGAGCGGCTGCCGGTCACGGGGCCGGTGCAAGGTGAAGTTCGGATCGTGCACCCGCTCCGCCTGCTCGAGATCTCAGAGGGCGGCGTCTCGCTCGAGGTGACACAGCCGCTCACGCTCGAGTCGCTGCACGACTTCCGCATCGAGTTCGGCACCAGCACCGTGGTCGTGAAGGGCCGGGTGGCGCACTGCCGCGTGGCGCAGATCGAGCAAGGGCAGGTGGCCTACCGCGCGGGCATCGAGTTCGTGGACCTCGCCCCGCACGTACGCGAGGCGATCGACGACTACATCGTCGGATTGAAGCGGAAGGCGTGATGTAGACTTGGCCCGATGGGTCGCAAGTCGCGGACGCGACGCTCTCAGGATCAGGCCGCGCCGATGCGGCGATCCCGGGACGACACAACCTCCTCGCACGTCGCCGCCGTTGCCAGCACACCGCCGCTTCCGCGGATGGCCTGGGTGGCGCTCTGTGTCGTCGCCGTCGCGCTCCTGCTGACCATGGACGACCGCTACGCCGGCGCGATCGCCGACGGGCGGCAGATGACCTGGACCGCGATCGCCATCGTTGAGACCGGCGAAATCGGCCAGGCCCGCGGACGGGACTTCACGTGGCCGCGCGCGCAGGGCGACGCTGTGTCGCGCTACGGGATGGCCATGAGCTTGGCGCAGGTGCCGGCAGCGTGGCTGGCGCCGCGGGTCGAGGCGCGGCTCGGTCCCGGATCGTCGCAGCCGCTGTTCCTCATCGTGCCGTTCCTCTGCGTATGCATCGGGGCATGGGCCGCGGGCCGCGCTGCAACCAGCCTCGGCGCTGGGGCGGCCGGGGCGACAGCAGCCGTGTTTCTCGCCTCCCTCGCGTCGCCGCTCGGCTCGTATGCGGCGCTCGATCTATCGGAGCCGCTGCAGGCCGCGAGCCTCGCGGTGGCGTTCGCATTCGCGATTTCCGCCACCGCCAGCGGGATCACTCGGCGCCGCGCACTCGTCCACTCGGTGGTCGTCGGGGCTGCCGCCGGCATCGCCGTCCTCACGAAGTCGAGTCTCCTCGTCGTCGCGCCATTTGCCATGCTCCCCCTGCTGGCGCCCGGCGGCGTGCTCTCGCGAGCGGCCGGGGTTGGGGCGGCGCTGGGTGGATTCTCTCCGCCAGCCGCCCTCTGGTTGGCGTTCGAACTGACTCGTTTCGGTCAACTCGGTGTTTCCTACGGCGGCGAGAGCTTCACCCATCCCTGGACCGACGGGCTCTGGAGGCTCCTCGTCGGGCCGAATCGAGGCTTTGTCCTCTACTATCCGGCGCTTGTTCTCGCCGTGGTGGCGGCGGTCGCGGCCTGGCGCGGAGGAACCGTCAGGAAAGGCGTCGCGGTTGCCGGCGCCCTGGGCGTGTTCGTCGGACTCCTGGCGCTGGCCGCGCCGTGGTGGGCCTGGCACGGCGTGTGGGGATGGGGCCCCCGGCTGCTGGTCCCGGCTCTACCCGTGCTGGCCGTTTCGGCTTCCCTGCTGCTGGCTGGCTGGCCCGCGTGGGTGCGGGCGGCCGTCGTGATCGTCTGCATACTCATCAACCTGCCGGGATTGGTGCAGAACGCTGCGCCCGTGACCGTCTACGCCACGTCGTGCCAGTGGCCGACTGCGGATGACACGTTTGCCCGTTCACTCGCGCGCTATGCGCGTCGTGAAGATCCGCCAGGCACCTTCCGCGTCGCACCCGACCAGGTGCTCGAGACCGTGCCTTCCGCGTCGCCGTTCCTGGTGTTCCCCTGGTTCCATGAAGCGACGGCGACGACGGACGTGGACGAAGCCGCGCGCCGCCTGCAACCGGTGCCTTGGGCGAGTGCCCGGCCCGACATCACCTGTGGTCAGGACGTGCCTCTGGACTTTGTCCGTCGTCTACTGCGGCGACCAGGATGGGCGATGTGGGGACGCAGCTTCAGTCCTGACGCGGCGTTTCCGGGGTTCCCCGGCGTCTACAACGAAGGCCTGCTCGACCAGGTGGTGCGTGCCCAGCAACTCGGTCGTGCCGAACAGGCCCTGGACCTGGCGCACAGGCTCGTGCGGCTCGCGCCGAGCGGGGAGGCGGATGCACTCGTGCTCGAGAGCCTGCGATTGTTGAAGCGACGCTCGGACGCCGCGACGTACCTCTCGGCCCTTCCGCGGGAGCGTCGAAGCGAGCCCAAGATCAACGTGGTGCTCGCGCTGTTCGAACGTGACGCCGGCAACGAGAATGCGGCGCGCGCGCTGCTCGGCAGCGTCGTCGTCGGCATGCGCGGCCTGCCGGTTGAGCGGATGCTCACCGCACCGCTAGCCGAATGGCCGCCCGATCTCTTCTCGATGACATCCTCGCCTACCGACCAGGCCGGCCAGTGACGAGCCGGGCGGGGACCGTCCCAAATGAGAGATCACTTGCCTGGTACCTCGGCTACCTCGACCAGCGAGTCGCCTCACCGGCCCAGAGACAGGGATGAAGTGTTACCTCGCGTGGTAACGTCTGTGCTGTGAAGATCCGCTCCGTCAGGCACAACAATCGGAAGAAGACGTTCGAGGTCCGTACTCACACCAGGGAGCTTGCCTTTCCCTTCTCGAAGGCCGATCCAACTCCGACCATCGAGGACCCGGTGAGCGATGTATTTGTGGACGAGGAAGTGGGCCGGGAGGCGTTCACCTACATCCTCCGCTCCGGTCGCAGCGGTACAGTCCACGTTGAGCAGGTGCTCGAGTACAACCAGGATCCCATCTACCTGAGGAACCTCCTGCTTTACCGGTTGACGCTGGAGGCACAGAAGCGAGTTGCTGCGAGCCCGCTATCGAAGCGCGAGATCACTCGCCGATTGGGAACATCCGCGTCGCAGATGTTCCGGCTCCTCGATCAAACGAACTACCGCAAGTCCGTCGACCAGGTGTTGGCCCTTCTTCAGGTGCTTGACTGCGAGATAGACCTGGTCGTTCGCACGAAGACGGCGTAGCCCTCGAACGCAGGGTCGACCCGCCATCGCCCGCGTCGATCGTGGGAGGTGCGGATCAACGAGCCTGGATCACGAGCTCCCGCTGGTCACGTGTCTCTGTGGGGAGGTCGCGGCCGGTCTCGACGATGGTGGCGGTGATGCGTCCGAGGGGCACGCCGGCGGGCCACCGGAACGTGAGGGCGCTGCGGCCAGGAACGCCCGGAATAACCGAGAACCCGTCCTCGGGCGATGTTTCCACGATCGTGTTCTCTTGCGGGGTCCCCACGGCCGCCGTGTTCAACAACGAACCCGACCAGTCAACCGACACCGTCAGCACGACGATGCGTCCGACCACGTGGGGGTTGACCCAGACGACCCTGAGGCGATGCGTCCCGGGCGGCACGCTGACCGACCCGTCAGGGTTTGGTGGCACCGTGTCGCACGGCCTGCTCTGATCCACTGGGTTCTGACAGCTTGCCCGCTCCTGGATGATGTCCAGCGACTCGAGGCGTGCCCGCGTGCTCGGCCCCGGCAGTTCCGTGGGGCGGGTACTGCTCAACGGCGACGGTGATGACTGCGTGCACGCCAGCGCACTCGCCGTTCCGAGAACGAGCAGCAGATTCCTGATGTCTATCGAGACGTGCATCGGACTCTCCCCGGCACTGGCGTGTTCAGTATTGGTGGCCATCCGGCCCGCTTGACCGTACAAAAACAAACCCCGCCAGCCTCGCGAGAGGCTGACGGGGTTGAAAGTCGCAAGCCGGCGCCGAGGCGCCGGCCGTTGACTGAAAAGCTAGAACGACAGCTTGAACTGGAGCCGCACGTCGCGCGCCGACTGCCAGGTGTTGTCCTGGAGGAAGCGCGGGTCGCGCAGGATGTTCCGCGCGGTGATGACGCGCTTGCGCGTCGAAGCCGCGGAAGAAGGTCTCGAGCTCAACCGGGAGGTTCTGCCGGGTCGCGACGCGCCACACGTCGACCACGCCCTTCTGGTCGAACAGGTTCAGGACGTTGAGGGCGATCACGCCCTTGAAGCGGCCACCCAGCGGGATGTCCTGCTGCACGCTGAGGTCGGTGACCGTCAGCGCAGGCGTGCGGCCGTCGCTCTCGCGGCCCTCGTAGAACACCGGCAGCGAGCTGATCATGTTGACCTGGCGCGTGACCGGGATGCCCGATGCCGATGCGGAACACCGCGCCGATGGTCGTGCGGGTCGGCAACGAGTAGGCGCCGTTGAGCTTGATCTGGTGCGGACGGTCGGTGTTGAGCACACCGTAGACCGCTTCGCCGCCGGGCCGGTACGCCATGACGAGACCGTCGAACAGGCGGGTGACGTTCGGCGCCACGCGGGCGACCTCGTCCGAGCTCGCCAGGCCGGGGTAGTTGCCGTTCAGGTGGCTGAACGTGTAGCTGGCGTTGAACGTCCAGTTGTCGGCGAACCGCTTGATGAACTTGAGTTCGAGCGCGTCGTAGTCGCGCTTGATCTCCGGCAGGCCAGGGCAGGTCGGGCAGGTGGCCGCTTCGATCGTGGTCGCGACGCCCTCGCCGGGGTTGGCGATGTAGAACACCTCGCCGATGCCCGGCACGATGACGCCCACGTCCTCGATGGCGCGGTCAACCTGCTTGTGCACGTAGCGCGCCGACACGGACATGCGCGACGACAGCTCGTGCTCGACGCCGAAGACCAGCTCCTGCGACTTGAACGGCTTCAGCTCCGGGTCGATGGCGCCGCACTCCGGGCACGACGGATCGTTCGACGGGATGCGGTAGTCCACCGACTCGATCTTCGTGCCGGGGAAGTTGCCGTTGACGCCCAGCGTGTTCCACTCGAGCGTGTTGAGCGGGTAGTAGTCCTCGACCCACACGTCGCCACCGAAGGCGCCGCGCGGCAGCTCGAGCTTCATCGTGTCGTAGAAGACGCCCCACGACCCGTACACCTTCCACTTGCCGTCGCCCTTGAGGTCGTAGGCGACGCCCACGCGCGGCGCGAACTTGTCGGCGAAGCTGAACTTGATGCCGTCGAGGTTCTCGCGATACGAGGGAACGTCCTCCTGCTCGGTGCGGATGCCGACGTTGATGGTCAGCTTGTTGTTGACCGCCCACGTGTCCTGCAGGAAGAGGCCGACGTTGTTGACCTGCACCTTGCCGAGCGTGCCGAACTGGCGCCACGAGTAGTAGCCGTACTGCCCACGAACGGTCCGGCCGTCGAGCGTGGTGCGCGCGATGTCCCAGGCGACCGTCACGTGCGGCTGCTGTTCGATGTCGGCCACGTCGTTCGAGATCTGCTCGAACTGCACGCCGGTCTTGAACGTGTGCTGGCCAGCGGCCGACACGTAGAAGGTGCCGTCAGCCGAGAAGCCGAGGCGCTTGTAGAGGTCCTTCTCACGCGCACGGTTCGTCAGGAGGCTGTTGTACCCGTTCGCCTTGATCATCGTCGGGGCGCGTCTCGTACTGGAGGTTCGAGCCGACGAACGTGTGCCAGACCTCGTCCGGAATGCCCACGTCCTGCGTGTCGTACGCCAGGTAGTTCCCGCGGATGTTGAAGAACGCGCGGTTCGACGCGACCCAGTCGAAGCTGGCCGTCGCCGTGTTGTTGTCCTGTTCCTGACCGAGCTTGGCGAACGCCGTCGCGGGGTTGCTGGTGCCGTCCACGGCCGGAAGGCGGCCTTCCTGCTTATACGGGCGATACTGGCCCGATACCTTCAGGCGCGTCGGCTGGGCAATCTGCCACGTGACGTTGCCCACGAGGTTCTGGGTCGTTTCCTTCGCTTCGAAATCAGAGGTCGACAGATTGCTGCGGAAGGTCACGGTGCGCTGGGTATTCTCGAGCTGCGGGGCGTAACCCACCCAGAACCACATCTTGTCCTTCATGATCGGTCCGCCCAACTGCAGGAACGGGTCGGTGCGCGAGTAATCGTCCTTTTCGTACTGCACCGTCTCGGCCGCGTTGACGCCCGAGAGCAACAGTCGGAGTGAGCGGACGGGGTTGTTCGACGAGTTGGGACCGCCGCTCGTCTGGAACAATTCGCCATTCATGCTGTTGTTGGTGTAGTAGGCGCCGAAGTCGCCGCGGAACTGGTTCGTGCCGCTCTTCGAGATGACGCTGACCACGCCGCCCGTCGTGCCGCCGAACTCGGCCGCGTAACCCGACGACTTGACCTGCACTTCTTCGATGAAGTCAGACAGGAAGGGGGTCGCCGAGACGCCGGTGCGCAGGTTCGTCGTGTCGATACCGTCGAGGAAGTACTTGTTCTCGGCGGCCGACGCGCCGTCGATCGAGAGACCGCCGCTGCGCGTCTCGTTGTTGGCGCCTGGCGCCAGCGTGACCAGCGACGAGAAGTCGCGGCCCTTCGGGATGCGGTCGATCTGCTCCTGCTTGATGTTGGTCGCCGCCGTCGCGCGCTTGACGTCGATGGTCGGTGACTCGGAGCTGACCTGGATCGACTCGGCCAGGCCGCCGACGGCCAGCGTGAGGTCGACCTTCAGGGCCTTGCCGACGCTGAGCGCGACGGCCTCGACCTTGGCGGTTTCGAACCCGGCGAGGGTCGCCGAAACTTCGTACGTGCCGGGATCGAGTGCGGGGAAGCGATAGACGCCAAGCGCATCAGTCACCGACGAGAACGTGCCGGTCGGCCCCTTGGCCTCGACTGTGACGCCAGGCAACACGGCGCCGGAGGAGTCCTTGATGACGCCTTCGATTGCGCCGCGGGTTTCCTGCGCCGCCGCGGGAACGGCAAAGAGCAGGGCGCCCAACAGGACGCTGAGAAGAGTTTTGCGCATTAACCATCCTCCTGTGAATCACAGGAAACATCCGGCACCGGGAAGGCGCCGGTCTTTTGATCAACCGATTCGGCACCCCTCTGCATCGAGCGGGAACCGTGACGAATCGCCGGAATTGAGATAGCACGGCGCGTGCCACGATCTGGTCCCGGAGATCACGAGAATGTGGCCGGTTTTGTGACGAATGGCCGGTAGGCAGGGAAGGGAATCCAATTCTGTGATGCGAAGCAGTCCAAGAATATGGATCGCCGGGTCGAACGGGTGCCCGGCCGTGACGGTTCGAAGTGTGGCTCCGGGGGACGAATGGCCACGGCGACCAGTCCCCCTCCTCGATTCCATGTCACTTCCGCGACGATGATGTCTGCTTCAGGGGTGTCTTTCACGAGCCAGGGCGACTGCTCCAAGGCAACGCCCACCGTGCTATCGTCCGCGTCGCATGAACCTCGCCGTCATCCCCGGCGACGGCATCGGCAAGGACGTCACCGCCGAAGCGGTGAAGGTGCTCGACGCGGTGGCCGACGTGCGTTCGGCCGCCGCTTCGACGCTCGAGCACGCTGCCGTGGAGCGCCGACCACTACCTGGAGACCGGCGTCACGATGCCGGCCAACGGCTACGCGATGCTGCGCGACGAGTTCGACGCGATCTTCGTCGGCGCGCTCGGCGATCCGCGCGTGCCCGACAACCGGCACGCGCGCGACATCCTGCTCGGCACGCGCTTCGAGCTCGACCTCTACGTCAACTACCGCCCGGTGCGGCTGCTCGACGAGCGGCTGTGCCCGCTGAAGGACCGCGGCCGCGCGCGACGTCAACTTCGTCGTCTTCCGCGAGAACACCGAAGGGCTCTACGTCAGCATCGGCGGCCGCTTCAAGGCCGGCACCGACGACGAGATCGCGATCCAGGAAGAGATCAACACCTACAAGGGCGTGCACCGCATCATCCGCCACGCGTTCGAGTTCGCGAAGGCGCACGGCCTGACGAAGGTGTGCATGGCCGACAAGAGCAACGCCATGCACGCAGGGGCACGCGCTGTGGCAGCGCGTCTTCCGCGAGGTGGCGGCCGAGTATCCGCGGCATCGAGGCGACGCACCTCTACATCGACGCGCTCGCGATGTTCATGGTCCAGGACCCCGGCGCAGTTCGAGGTCATCGTCACCAACAACCTGTTCGGCGACATCGTCACCGACCTCGGCGGCGCGCTGCAGGGCGGCCTCGGCATGGCGGCGTCGGGCAACATCCACCCGGGCCGGACGTCGCTGTTCGAGCCGGTGCACGGCTCGGCGCCGCCGCTGGCGGGGAAGAACGTCGCCAACCCGATCGGCGCGATCCTCTCGGCGGCGCTGATGCTCGAGACGCTCGGCGCACGCGGACGAGGCCGCGGCGCCATCGAGCGCGGCGGTCGAAGCCGCGGTCGCGCGCGGGCAGACGCACGCCGGACATCGGCGGCACGCTCGGCACGCGCGAAGTCGGCGACTGCGATTGGCCAGATTCAGGCTGCGGAACAGTGACATCATCCTTGCGCGGCGAACTCCTGAACGCCCGCTCGGACGTGACTCGGAGGTGTTCATGTCACAGACTGTCTTCATCCTCGGTGGCGCGCGCACGCCGATGGCGCAGTTCGTGGGCGCGCTGAAGGATTTCTCGGCGCATCGAGCTCGGGCGCGATCGCGGCGCGAGGCGCGCTTCGAGCGCACCGGCGTGCAGCCCGACTGGGTCGATCACGTCGTCTTCGGCAACGTGCTGCAGACCAGCGCCGACGCCATCTACGGCGCGCGCCACGTCGGGCTCAAGGCCGGCGTGCCGATCGAGGTGCCGGCGCTGACCGTGAATCGCCTCTGCGGCTCGGGCATCCAGGCGGCCGTCAGCGGCGCGCAGATGATCCAGCTCGGCGAAGCCGGCGTCGTGCTCGCCGGCGGCATGGAGAGCATGAGCCAGGTGCCGCACGTCATCCGCGGCGCTGCGCAGCGGGCCTCAAGCTCGGGCAGGGCAAGCTCGAAGACTCGCTGTGGGAGGCGCTCCTCGACACGTACTGCGGCTGCTCGATGGCCATCACCGCCGAGAACTGCGCCGCGAAGTACGGCATCACGCGCGAGGAGCAGGACGCGCTACGCGCTGCGCAGCCAGCAGCTCGCCGCACAAGGCGTGGACGCGAGGGCGTCTCGAAGCGACGAAGTCGTGCCGGTCGAGATCAAGGCGCCGCAAGGGCGTCGAGCTCGTGTCGCGCAGGACGATCACATGCGTCCCGACACGACGATGGAGGGGCTGGCGAAGCTGCCGGCCGGCGTTCAAGAAGGACGGCGTGCGTGACGGCCGGCAACGCCAGCGGCATCGTCGACGGCGGCGCCGCGCTCGTGCTCGCCGGCGAGGACGCGGTCGAAGGCGCGCGGCCTGCACGCCGCTCGGCGCGGCTGCGCGCGCTGGGCGACCGTCGGCGTCGAGCCGACGCTGATGGGCATGGGGCCGGCGCCGGCGACCGCGCAGGTGCTCGACGAAGGCCGGGCTGTCGCTGGCCGACATCGACCTCATCGAGATCAACGAGGCGTTCGCCGCGCAGTACCTCGTCGGTCGAGAAGGAGCTCGGGCTCGATCGCGACAAGGTCAACGTCAACGGCGGCGCGATCGCGCTCGGCCATCCGCTCGGCATGAGCGGCACGCGGCTGCTGCTGACGCTGCTGCTCGAGCTGCGCCGCCGCGGCGAGAAGCGCGGCGTCGCCTCGGCCTGCATCGGCGGCGGCCAGGGCATCGCCGCGATCGTCGAAACGCGTGTGATCGACCGGCAGACCGGCAGACGGCAGACCGCGCAGTCCGTCAAGGCTCGACGACCCGAGACTCGACTCAGATCGAATCGAGGACATGAGCCATGGCGATCAAGACAGTTGGCGTGCTGGGGTGCGGGCTGATGGGCGCGGGCATCGCGCAGGTGTCGGCCGCGGCCGGGCTTCAAGACGATCGTCCGCGAGGTCGATCAGGACGTGCTCGACAAGGGCCTCGGCCGCATCGAGAAGTTCCTCGACGACGGCGTCGAGAAGGGCAAGGTCACGCCGAGGACGTGCGAGCACGACGCTCGGCAACCTCGTCGGGCACGACGACGTTCGACGACCTCAAGGACTGCGACCTCGTCATCGAGGCGATCGTCGAGAACGTCGACGGTGAAGAAGCAGGCCTACGCCGCGCTCGAGGCGGTCGTCGGCGCGCACGACGATCTTGCTGTCGAACACCTCGTCGCTCTGCATCACCGAGCTGGCGGCGGCGACGAAGCGGCCGGACCGGTTCGGCGGCCTGCACTTCTTCAACCCCGTGCCGCTGATGAAGCTCGTCGAGGTGATCCGCGGCGCTGACGACGAGCGACGAGACCTACGACGCGCTGTTCGCGTTCGCGCAGGCGCTCGGCAAGGAGCCGATCACCGCGCCCGACCGCCGCGGCTTCATCGTCAACCGCCTGCTGGTGCCGTACCTGCTCGACGCGATCCGCTGCCTACGAGGACGGCCTCGGCACGGTCGAGGACATCGACAAGGGCATGAAGCTCGGGTGCGGCTACCCGATGGGGCCGTTCACGCTGCTCGACTTCGTCGGCCTCGACACGACCTACTACATCGCCAACATCATGTTCGAGGAGTTCCGCGAGACCCGCGTTCGCGCCGCCGCCGCTGCTCAAGCGGATGGTGCTGGCCGGCCGGCTTGGGCAAGAGTCGGGGAAGGGTTCTACAAGTACTGACCGCGAGCCACGACGATGTGTAGGGGCCGCGCCCCCGCGCGGCCCGTGTGCCCGCCCCCCGCGCCGTTGTGGGATGTGTTGCCAGGTGTAGGGGCCGCGCCCCTGCGCGGCCCGGGACCTCACACCTGCACGAAATCGGCGACGGGCGTATTCGGGCCGCGCGGGGGCGCGGCCCCTACCCCTGCACCCAGTGCTCCACCGGCTTGCCGAGGAAGTCGCCAATGGCAATGCCATCCCCACCCACCAGGAGCTTGCGCGCCTTGGGAACGGCAGCGCCGAAGGCGGTGAGGCCCGGCAATGCGTCCCGTGACCTACTGCTCTTGACCTCGATCGCTGTCACGACCTTGCCGGCCTTCACGACGAAGTCGACCTCCTGGTTGCGGTCGCGCCAGTACGCGACCTCGCACACCCCCGCCGCCGAGGCGTTCGCCAGGTGCGCGCCGACGGCCGACTCCACGATGCGTCCCCAGAGTTCGCGGTCAGCCCGAGCGTCGGTGAACGAGACGCCCAGTTGCGCGGTCATCAGCGCCGTGTTGTAGACCTGCAGCTTCGGGCTCGATCCGCGCTGGCGTGCCGCGCCGGTCGCGTGCTTCTGCAGCCCCACGAGCATGCCCGCGCCCGCAAGCAGGTCAAGGTAGTGCGCCAGGGTTGTCGTGTTGCCTGCATCGTGCAGTTGGCCGAGCATCTTGGTGTACGAGAGGATCTGCCCAGAGTATGCACACCCCAGCTCGAACAGCCGCCTGAGGAGGGCGGGCTTGTCGACGCGCGAGAGCAGCAGCACGTCGCGTGCGATCGTCGTTTCGATCAGCGCATCGCGGATGTAGCGTGCCCAGCGATCGGGGTCGTCGATCAAGGGCGCTGCGCCCGGATACCCGCCGTAGAAGACGAAGTGCTCGAGACTCCACCCGAAGGCGGTGCGCATCTCGCCGAACGACCAGTGGGGCAGGTGCACGACCTCGAACCTGCCCGCCAGGCTCTCGGTGAGGCCATGCTGGAGCAGCAGCGGGGCCGACCCGAGCACGACGAGCTTCAGCGGCCGCTTCGCGCGCGAGTCCTCGTCCCAGAGGCGCTTGACGATTTCCGACCATCCCGGGACCTTTTGCACCTCGTCGAGGACGAGCAACGCGCCGCGGCGGTCGGCTTCCCGCACCAGCAGGCGGGCGGCGTCCCACTGGGCCTCGACCCACGCGCGCCCACGGAGCGTCGGTTCGTCGGCACTTGCGAAGACGTGGGGAAGGCCCGTTCGTTCGACGACCTGACTCACCAGCGTCGTCTTGCCCACCTGTCGGGCACCAGCGACCACCTGGATGAACCGGCGGGGTTCGCCGAGGCGGCTCAGGAGGGTCGCTGCCTGCGGTCGCGCATATCCCTGATTGCTCATGATGTTGAGTAATTTTACTCAATGCGATGAGTAATCTGTCAAGCCGCCGCCCGGGGGCCACCCCGGTTGCGCGTCAACGCCGGTTGTTCGCGACCGGGCCGCCTCCTTCGACATGCGCAGGGCAAGCTGGGGTGCGACCCCTGCACCCGCTCCTGAAGTCACCAAGCCGCACCGGGGCTCAGGCACGCTTGATCGACACGAACGCATCAGTCCCAAAAGCGCCCGCTGGTCACGCGGCCAAGGCCCTTCACCGTCGTTACCGTGCTGCCCGTCGCGCCATCGACGATGTGAACGACCGATCCGCCAGCGACGATCAGGCGCGTGCGATCGGCAGACGAGGCGAGCACCACGCGTCCATCGGCGGGCGTGTCGAGCGCCAAGGCCTGTGTCGTAGTCCCTGTCGCGCGATCGATCACCTGCACCGACCGGGGACTGACGGCGAGCACGAGCGTCGGCGTGGCAATCAACCGTCCGCCACCGGGCCGGTGGCCCGTCACCCGCCCGGTGGCGACGTCGATGGTGGCGAGCTCGCCGGTGGACGCCAGCACGTACGCGCGCGTCGCGCCGGTACCGAACACGGCCGCACTGCCGACACTGAGCGAGTGCGCGGGATGGCCAAACGCACTCGCGACCATGTTCATCGCCACCTCTCCGAGCAGTTGCGTGGCTTTGCTCCCCGCTGTGCCGACCGTGGCCGCCGGTAGCAGTGTGCGCGTGTCGGTGTGCACGACGCGAACCGAGTTGCCACGTATCCAGAGGATTCTGCTGCAGTCGTCGGAGGGCAAGAACTGATCGTTCTGACGGAAGTTCAGGTCGGCGCCGAGTGCCACCTGGGCCGTGCGCTCAGACGTCAGGAGCGAGTACTCCGAGAGATGCCGGCCGGCGGCGACGAAGAACCGGTTGCGGGCCACGTCGCCTATGACGTGCACGCGTGTGGCGGCCGGCAGGGGGACTTCTACCTTCCGGGCACCATCCAGCACCAGCAGCCGCGCGAGCGATGTTCCTGGAGCGTCAACGATCAACTGGGGCCGCCATTCGGCACCGATGTACTCCCGAAGCCAGCGTGGTTCGTTGCCGAGCGTGATGCGTTCGTGGACACTGCCGTCAGCCAGCGACACGATCTCGAGCACGTGAGGCGTGTTCTTCGGCAGGTGGCTGTCTCCGATCGTCGACCCGTAGATGTACTGCCCGTCGGCCGACCACTCGGCGTCGCTGAAGGCATTCGAGAGGCGCACCGTGCGGGTGAGCGTCGCCGTGGCGAGGTCGAAGTACAGCAACGCGGTTGTTGTCCGCTGTTTCGAGTCCGGGTCGGCGTCGCTGCGGAGAATGACCGTGTGCCTATCGGCCGAGAGCGTGGCGTAGCCGGCGCGCCGAGTCCCGTCCAGGCGCTCCGTCCGGATGAGACGGGGCCCAGACAGAATCGACGAAGAGGATGTCTGACCCCGACTCCGTGCGCGACACGAGGAGCGCGCGGTCGTCCGGCAGCGCGTACACCGCAGCCGATGCCACGGCCAGCTCGAGTGATGAGGTCGCTGCCGTGATGAGATCGACGCTGACCATCCGACCACCACAGAGTACCGAGATGCGTCGGCCGTCTGCGCTCTGCAGGGGGCCTGTGCGCAGGAGCCACCGCCCGAAGCTCGCGTCATCGAGGGCGAGGCCAGACGTCTGACACCGCGTACCGAGCGGCACGCTGGCGACGATGCGAAACGGGTCGCGCCCGACGACTGACGCCAACTCGCTGCCGTCCGGCGCGCGTGAGAACACGACGAGGCGCGACGGTTCCCGGGGGTAGAGGATCTGGCCTGGGGGCACCGACAGCCGGCCGCGTTCCTGGCCGGAGTTCGCGTCGATCAGCACCAGTGACTGGGTCCTGGCATCGGTGACGATCACACTGAGTGGCGTGTCAGCCGCCGCCGATGCAGCGGCGTTCGCCATCAGCATGGCGACGATGGTGGCGAGTGCGACCATGGCGAGCCTCCTCGCGCAGCACGCATGTTTCGCTACGGGGGGCAGACGTCTCAAGCATAGCGCCACACACGCGTGTTCGTCCTCCGCCTGGCCCGTCGCTGGCATCGCCAGGCCGTCGTGTAAGATCCGTGGCCACGCGCCCACGTCCCGATGCTGCGCCAGAAGGCGCCTGCGAGAGTTGACACCATGCGAACCAGCCGCGTCCCGCTCACCGCATCCGCGCTCTGCGCGCTCCTGTTCCTCCCGACGCTTCCGCTCCTGGCGCAATCCGCGCAGCCCGCGCCCGCTCACTTCCAGAAGCTCGCCCACACCTACAGCATCGTCGCGCGCGACCCGGTCACCGGCGACCTGGGTGTCGCGGTGCAGTCGAAGTTCCCCAACGTCGGCGGCATCGTCCCGTGGGCGATTGCCGGTGTCGGGGCGGTCGCGACGCAGAGCCTGGCCAACACGGCCTACGGTGAGCGCGGACTCGAGTTGATGGCGCGCGGCGCCAGCGCCGAGGAGGCCCTGCGCATCGTGATGCGAAGTGACACGAGCCTGCAGGACCGGCAGGTCGGGGTCGTCGATGCCCGCGGGGGCTCTGCGAGCTTCACCGGGGGGCAGACATTCGACTGGGCGGGTGGCCGCGTTGGAGGCGCGCCGGGCGGGCGCCCCGGTGCGAAGGGCGACGTGATTGTCGGACGTGAGTACGCCGCGCAGGCCAACATCATGGTCTCTGACCAGACCGTGCGGAACATGGCCGAGTCGTTCGAACGCAGCCAGGGCGCGCTGGCCGACCGGCTGATGGCTGCGCTCAGGGCCGGGCAGGCGGGCGGAGGCGACAAGCGTGGGATGCAGTCGGCCGCGCTGCTGGTGGTCAGGGCCGGCGGGGGATACCTCGGCGCAAACGATCGCTTCATCGACCTCCGCGTCTACGATGCGGCCGACCCCATCGCTGAACTCGATCGGCTGCTCGTGCTTCACAAACTCCATTTCTTCCCAAGCGAGCCGCAGGATCTGGTGCCCATCTCGGCAGACGTCGTGGGCCAACTGGAACCAATCCTGCTGCGCGAACCCGTGGGCGCAACGAAGAAATGGCTCGATGCGCCCCGCGGCCAGGCAGACCAGGTCTTTCTCGCGGCGCTGCGCGACTTCATGTACTGGGAGAACTACGACGTCCGCGTCAGGATGGACGGGCAGATCGACCGCGTGATCCTGGCAGACATCCTCGCGAAACGCCGCTGAGGGGACGGCGAGTGGATGACCTTTCCGACGTGAGATGGAGGTGGTAGGCTGCTAGCGCGCTGTTGCTCGGTTGTGCGCGTTGACGCAGACACGGGGTCAGCCGGGTGGATCGCGCGCCGCAGGATTTCCTGGAGGTGAGCACACCATGTGGAAACGACTGCCTGCACTGGTCCTACTGATCGTCCTGCTTCCCGCACTCGCCCTGGCCGCACCGATTACGTCGATCTCGGTCTTCGGCGACAGCCTCTCCGACCAGGGACGTGGCTACCTGCTGACGGGCGGCGCGTTCCCGCCGTCTCCCTACGCACAGCGCGCCTCGAACGGGCCCGTCGCCGTCGAGTTTCTCGCTGCGCAGCTTGGCGTGACGCTCGCGCCAGCGGCTCCGGGCACCGGCACCAACTACGCCGTGCTCGGTGCCGCGACGGGGCCCGTGACCTTCGCGAGCATTCCCGTGACGACCGACAACTTCGCCGCCGTGGCCTACGGCCAGCCGGCGTTGTTGAACACCGGCATCCTGAACCAGGTGCTCACCTCGCTGCTGGCCGGACCCGTGACAGACCCTGCGGGTTCATTGTTCGTGGTGTGGGGCGGTCCCAACGACTTCTTCATCAATGCAAGCCCGACGACGGCGGCCAATGCCGTGTCGAACATCGCCACGGCCGTCATGACGTTGTACGGCAACGGCGCGCGACGTTTCCTGGTGCCCAACATGCCCGACCTTGCGCTGACGCCGTACGGCCTGGGGCTGCCGCCGCCGCAGGCCGACGGGCTGCGAGCGCTGACGATGGGATTCAATGCGGGGCTGCAAAGCGCACTGAACGGCCTCAGCCTGCTTCCGGGCATCGACATCACGCCGTTCGATACCTTCGGGCTGCTGACGGCCATCAACGCGAACCCCGCGGCGTACGGCTTCACCAACGCGGGCGACCCATGCCTGATCGGAAGCCTCGGTGGTGGCATCGTCTCGCAGTGTGCCAATCCGGACGAATACGTCTTCTGGGATTCCGTGCACCCGACGACAGCCGCGCACCGTGTGGTGGGCAACGCGTTCGCCGCGGCGGTACCTGAACCAGCGACGCTGTCGCTGCTCGTGCTCGCAGTTACAGTGACCGTCGCGCGGCGGCGCAGATCGGCTCATTAAACCCTGAGCTCACGTGTGTTGAGGCCATCAAGACAACGAACCGGCACGTCCGTCAGGTTGATTCGCACGTGACCTGCACGCAACACAACTGAGTCGAAGGGTAGTTCGACCGCTGGGCAACAAACGTGAATCGGCAGGGCGCCGCCGGGTGCGGCGTCCGAGCCGTCTGCGGGAGCTATAATCGACCACGCCATGACCATTTGGGTTCGCAAGTGTGCGTCCTTCGACGAGGAGCGAACCGCCAACCGTGAGTTCTGGGCGACCGTCTCGCCTGATGCGCGGGTCGCGCTCGTGGAAGAGCTCCGCCAGGAGTGGGCGAGGGCCAGTGGACAACCCATCGAGCGACTTCGAAGAACTGCTCGCCGTGTTCAACGCGAACGGCGTTAGGGCCATCCTCGTCGGCGGGCACGCACTCGCATTCCACGGCCATCCTCGCTTCACCAAGGCCCTCGACGTGTTCGTCGAGCCATCGCCCGAGAACGCCAGCCGGATCGTGAAGAGCCTGGAAGCGTTCGGATTCGGTGCCGTTGGCCTGACGCCAGAGGACTTCTCTCGCCCCGGTCAGATTGTCCAACTCGGCGTGGCACCCAATCGCATCGACCTCATCACCCTGATCGACGGGGTCACCTTTGACGAGGCGTGGGACGGCCGCGTGGCTGGACGCTTCGGTCGTGAACCCGTGTCCTACATCGGGCGCCGGGAGTTCCTCCGCAACAAGCGAGCCGCGGGCCGACCACAGGACCTGGCTGACATCGACGCCCTCGAATAGCCACGATCAGTCTCGCGCCCGCGAATCGCGCCGCACGTCGGACTGCTCGCATCCCTGCGCGAACTCTCAGCGTCCCGACAGGCCGGCCGAGCGCGCCAGCGCCATTCCCCGCGCCTTCCACTCGCGATCTTCGGGACCCCAGTCGGTCGAGATTGGCGCGTCGGCGAGGCGCTGCAAGGCGACGCGGGCCTCGGCCTTCTTTCCCATGTCGAGGTAGGTCTCGGCGAGGAAGAACAAGCTCGCCGTGCTCTGCGGGTTGTATTTCAACGACGCCAGCAGGTGCGCCTCCGACTTCGCGTTCGAGCCGCCGAACAACCCCGGCACCTTGAAGTACCAGCGGCCGAGCGCGCGGTCAGCCGAGCCGTCCTGGAAGGCCGGATCGATGGCGAGCACCTTCTCGAGGGCCGCCCGAACCGGTTTCCGGTACTTGATGCCCTGCGAGATCCCGAACGATTCAGCCAGCGCACCCATGTTGGCGGCCATCCAGAAGTAGCCCTCGGGCGCGTCGGGCCGGAGGGCAATCGCCGCGTTCGCAACGGCGACGCCTCGCTCGAGGTCGGCCCGCCGCTGTGGCTGCGGCCCGTGCGTGCCCAGCCAATAGAGGGCACGGGCGCCTTTCCACGTGCTCTCGAAGTCAGCGGGGTTCGTCCTGGCACGTGACGCCCACAGGTCGGCAGCGCGGCGGGCCGCGGCGAGATCGTCGCGCCGGGCGTAGAGGGCATCGGGGTCGCCGGCGTCGTCGGGCTGGGCGGGGTCGTCGGGCTGGGCGGGGGACATGGGCGCAGTCCATCCTGTCGCGGGCCGGCCCGGATTCGCCGCCGGGGAGGTGAGTGTCGAACCGCAGGCAGCCGGAACGGCATCTATGTGAAACATGGAGACGCTTACACCCACCGCCGCCAGTACCCCGACCGTGACAACGGCGCGATACAATGCCGCCATGCAGGATCTCGTGCGCCGCATGCTGCTCGAGCTCGGTGAGAACCCGGATCGCGACGGCCTGATCGACACGCCCAGCCGCGTCAACAAGTCGCTGCGGTTCCTCACCAGCGGGTACACCGAGAACATCGATGCCGTCATCAATGGCGCGCTGTTCGAAGTGGACTACAGCGAGATGGTGATCGTCAAGGACATCGACTTCTACAGCCTGTGCGAACATCACCTCCTGCCGTTCTTCGGCAAGTGTCACGTGGCCTACGTGCCGCGGACCAAGGTCATCGGTCTCTCGAAGATCCCGCGCATCGTCGACGTCTTCGCGCGGCGCCTGCAGGTCCAGGAGCGCCTGACCAACGAGATCGCCGAGTGCATCAAGGACAAGATCGATCCGCTGGGCGTCGCCGTCGTCATGGAGGGGACGCACCTCTGCATGGCGATGCGCGGTGTCGAGAAGCAGAACTCGTATGCCATGACATCGGCGATGCTGGGCCTGTTCAGGCAGGACGCCCGCACCCGCAGCGAGTTCCTCAACCTCATCAAGCCGTAGGGGCGCATCCGTGATGCGTCCCGCCGCGCACGCCATGGCCTGACGCGTGCCTCCCGCCGCTCCCGCGCTCGTCGCGACGGTCATCTTTGTCGCCACGTATGCCGTCATCGCGGTGGGACGCCTCCCGCCGCTGCGCCTCGATCGCACGGGCGCCGCCATCATCGGCGCGATCCTGATGATCGAGGTGGGCGGCCTGCCGCTCGCCGACGCGTGGAACGCGATCGACTACCGCACCCTCATGCTGCTGTTCGGGATGATGGTGGTCATCGCGCACCTGCACCTGGCGCGTTTCTTCACCACGCTCGCGCGCGCGATCGCCGTGCGCCTGCACCATCCGCTCGCACTGCTCGCCGCCGTGGTCTTCGCCAGCGGCATCCTCTCGGCCCTGTTCGTCAACGACACCATCTGCCTCGTCTTCACGCCCATCGTGATCGAGGTGGCGCGCGCGCGCGGGCACGCACCGCTGCCGTACCTGCTCGGTCTGGCCACCGCGTCGAACATCGGCAGCGTGGCCACCATCACGGGCAACCCGCAGAACATGCTCATCGCCAGCGTCTCGCGCATCGGCTACCGCGAGTTCTCGACGTCGCTCGCGCCGGTGGCGCTCATCGGCCTGGTCATCGACGTGGCGCTGATCTGGTGGATGTTCCGCGGCGACCTGAAGCGGACGCCGCTGGATGACGTGGCGGTGCGCGGACCGCGCCCGGTGCATCGCGCGATGATGGCCAAGGCCCTGACGGTGTCGGCGGGCGTGCTGGCGGCCTTCCTGATGGGCTACGAACCGGCCAAGGTCGCCGCTGCAGCGGCGGCGATCCTCCTGCTCACCCGGCGCGTCAAGCCCGAGAAGATCTACCGGCAGATCGACTGGGACCTGCTGATGCTTTTCGTCGGCCTCTTCGTGGTCGTGGCAGGGGCCGAACTCGCGGGGCTCGACGACTGGTTCTTCGCGCAGTTGTCGGCCATCGGCATCGCGCAGGTGTGGAGCCTCAGCGTCGTGTCGGCGATCCTGTCGAACGCGATCAGCAACGTGCCGGCGGTGATGATCTTCACGAAGGTGGTGCCGCAACTCGCCGATCCGCACACGGCGTGGCTGGCGCTCGCGATGTCGAGCACCCTGGCCGGCAACCTCACGCTGCTCGGATCGATCGCCAACCTGATCGTCCTCGAGGGGGCGCGGCGACACGGCGAGGGATTCTCGTTCGTCGACTATCTGAAGGTCGGCGCCCCGGTCACCATCCTGACGATGGCGGTCGGCGTGTGGTGGCTCACGTAGGGGCCGCGCCCCGCGCGGCCCGCCCGCACCCCAGTGCGGCCCGCCCCGTTCTATCCGCGGCGGCGGACCACCGTGCGGTGGCGTCCGTCGGGAGCCCTGGTCATCGTGACTTCGTAGCCACCGTTCCCGAGCATGTCAATCAGCGGCTTCGGCACGAAGCTGCTGTCGACCGCCAGCGCCTGGCCGTGACGTAGCGTTGCGGCACCCTCCTGCACCAGGTTCAGCGGATGCGTGCCGGTGGCGAGCATCTCGTCGGCATCGACGATCCTGACGATCAGCGCGGCATTGACCGCCGGTGCCGGCGCTGTCGTGGCTTCGGGTGGCGGCAGCGGCGCGGCGTCGGGCATCGACACCGGCGCGGGCGCCGAGTCATCCTCGTAGGCCAGCAGGCGACGCTCGCCCTGCAGGGCACGGATCTTCGTCACGTCCTGTGTCATCTCGAGGCACCCCATGTACTCCGCGTCCTTGTTCCGCACGGCGAAGTAGCGGATGTGGATGAAGCGCCCGCGCATCTCGATCCAGAACTCCGCCGTCGACTGGCGGCCCGCGCGGAAGTCGTCGAGGATGCGGTCGACGACGGCGACGCTCCGGGGCGGATGACAGTGCTGGACCTTGCGGCCAATGACGGCCCGGCTGCGCGAGAAGATGCGCTCGGGGCCCTCGGAGTAGAACGCCACGCGGTCGTCGGTGTCCACGAAGGTGAGGTCGACCGGTAGCGTGTGCAGCACGGCGCCGAGTTGCTCGACGGTGACGTGGCCGGTCGGCAGCAGGATGGCGTGACCGGCGGGCGCATCGAGCATGTTGCGTGGAGTGGACGAGGTGGGTGGCGTGTAGCCCGCACGCGGCTCGACGAGGCACCATCCGACGCGAGGCGACTCGTGCCAGACGAGTCCCCACTCGTCGCGCGTGAGCGTGTCGAGCGCCATGGGAAAGAGGATCCGCTCTTCCTTGTCGATCATGCCCTCGAGACCCTGCATCGCCTGCGCCAGGCCCTCGCGCACGGCGGCCAGCCAGCCATCGCGGCTGACGACATCCAGCGCGAGCAGCGCCGGCGAACGTCGACAGCGCCGCCCGCACCTCGTCGTCTTTCGCCCACATGACCTTCGACGGGCCGGTGATGCCGTGGCGCTCGAGGGCGGGGAAGAGCAGTTCCTCCTTGCGGCGGTAGTGCTTCTCGACGTCGAACAGCGCGTTGAGCTGGGCGCGCGCGGCGTTGCGCGCCTCGGTGAGTTCGTCAGCCCCGGTGGCGCCCGCGAGCGCGTCGATCGACCTGCGCACGTCGGCGATCGCGTCTCGCAGGGCCACGTTTTCGCGCTGGAACGTGTCGACGGGATGCCCGGGCACGACGCTCGGGCGAATCTGCAGCGGCGCCATCGCGTCGCGCATCACCTCGGCGTGCAGGTCGCACATCGACCGCACCTCGTCGACGCTCATGCCATCGGCCATCAGTTGCTGTTCCATGGCCGCGACTTCCGTCGCATCCACCTGGTGCACGAGCGACGCGAGCCGCTGTCGCACCTCGTCTGCCGAGCCTCCCTGGTGCAGGTGCAGGATGATGCTCTTCAGGGTGGCAATGCGCTGCGCCCGGTTGTCGATCAGTTCGCTCATCGTAGGTCCTCGGTGCCGGTGACCCGCCGCCTTGGAAGCGGTCACCCTGCCTTACACGATAGGAGCCTGCGCGCGGCAACGGTATGACGGCTGTCACATGGCCGTTGTCACCCTTGCGGCGGCGAACGTGCGCGCAGCCGATACTGCGGAATCGGAGGGTATAATCCCCGGATGTTTCGCCGGTTCGCCACGTTCGTTGCCGTCATGCTGCTGCTGACCGCGTCGTTCGACGCCCAGACGCGCAAGCGCACCACGACCAAGAAGGCGCCGGCGAAGAAGACGGCGACCAAACCTGCCGCGACGAAGAAGAAGCTCGAGCCTGCCGTGGTCGCGTGCCCGGCGCAGTTGGGGGCGGGCGTCGCGTCGAAGCTCCAATTCTGCGACGTGCTGACGAGCCGCAACGCGCCAGACGGCGTTCGCATCACGATCCCGCCGCACAAGGGCGAGACCACGCTGATCTTCGATCTCCACAACCGTCACACCTACTCGGAGCAGCTGGTGAAGTCGGGCCGCGCGTTCGCCGACTACACGGCCACCATCATCGTCGCGTCGATGGACGGATTCGTGCTGGGACGTGGCGTGGTGAACAGCCAGTTCCGCACGGCGAAGGACCTGCTCGATCGCATCTCGGGCGGCTCGGCCACCGGCGGCGTGAAGGCCGTGGCGCCGATCGGGTCGGAGACGATCGTGCTGACGCTGGCACCCGAGGTCACCGAGGTCAGCCTGGTGGGCGAGAAGCTCACCGTCAAGACCCTCGACGGGATCGAGAACTACGCCTCGCCCGGACGTCCCATCGCCGTCGTCAGCAACGTGCAGATTGAATACGTCCCCGGCCCCGCGCCGAAGGCGCCCGCCAAGAAGTACGGGGCCGCACCCCAGTGCGGCCCGGTACGCCGAATCACCCGCGCGACCCGGATCCGTTACTGCGCCGGCGGCGTTGCCCTCACCGTCGGATACGTGATCCCGAGCTGTTCGAGGTACGTCGAGTACTTCGTCGGATCGTAGTACAGCTTCTTCATCGCCGGCCGGTACTTCTCGAGGATGGCCTGGTTCAGCCACGTCGGCGCCGGCGTCTCCTTCGTGATGAACGGCGTGTACTTCAGGTCCTTCGTCTGCACGTTGGTGAAGTAGTCCCATGCGGCCTTCACCAGTTCAGGCTTGCTGAGAATGTCGAGGATCGTCAGCGCCTGCGCCTTCGCACCGGCGACGACGCCCTTGTGGGCGATCGGCGTGGCCATCGAGATCGCGTTCGCCCAGTTGTGGCCGGGGAGGCCGGGGATGTTCGCCGGAAAGCGCAGCGTCACCGTCGGCACGTTCCACGACACGTCGCCGATGTCGTCTGAGCCGCCGCCGCGCTTGTCGTCTTCGGCGATGGGGTCCTCGAGCTTGGCGAGCTCGGTGTCGAGCCCCTTCTGGTTGGGCGCCTTGATCTCCTGCTGGATGCTCCTGGCGAGCGCGTGGTCCTTCTCGTCCCACGCAGGCAATCCCACCGCCTTGATGTTCGCGTACATCGCCTCGGCGATCGGCTTGCTGAAGTGCTGCGGCCACGCGGTGCCCAGGATGCGCGACGTGAACGTCGTTCCGGTCATGAGCGCCGCCCCCTCGGCCATCTTGTTGCCGATCTCCCAGAGTTCCTTGATGTGCGGGTAGTCGGTCTCGCGGAAGTAGTACCAGACGCTGGCGTTCGAGGGCACGACGTTCGGCTGGTCGCCGCCGTTGGTGATGACGTAGTGCGATCGCTGCTGGAGGCGCAGGTGCTCGCGCCGCGCGTTCCATCCGGCGTTCATCAACTCGACCGCATCGAGCGCACTCCGTCCGCGCCACGGGTTCCCCGCGGAATGCGCGCTCTCGCCGTTGAACGTGTATTCGACCGAGACGAGACCGTTGCCCGAGCCGCTGCCCCACGCCACGTTCATGTTGCTGCCGACGTGCGTGAACAGGCAGATGTCGACGTCCTTGAAGATGCCGTCGCGGACGAACCAGGCCTTCGACGCGACGACCTCCTCGGCGACGCCAGGGAAGAGCATCAACGTGCCGGGGATCTTGTCGCGCTCCATGATCTTCTTCACCGCGAGCGCCGCGACGATGTTCAGCGGGACGCCGCTGTTGTGCCCCTCACCGTGACCCGGTGCGCCAGCGATGAGGGGATCGCGGTACCCGACGCCTGGTTTCTGCGACGCCTGCGGGATGCCGTCGATGTCGGAGCCCAGCGCAATCACCGGCTTGCCCGAGCCCCAGGTCGCGATCCAGGCGGTGGGAATGCCCGAGGTCCCGCGCTGCACGGTGAAGCCGTTCTTCTCGAGCACCTCGGTCAGGTAACGCGACGTCTCGAACTCCTGGAAGGCCAGTTCGCCGAAGCTGAACACCGTGTCGATCATCACCTGCGCCTCCTTGGCGAGGCCGTCGACGTTGGCGAGGGCGTCCTTCTTGAGCGCCTGCAGCTTGACGTCGGCGGCACTCGGCCTGGCTGCTGGCGCGGTGACCGCTTTCGCAGGGGCCTTTGCCGCGGGCTGGGCCAGCGCACCGGTCGGGACCAGGGCCAGGGCCGAGGCCAGGGAGAGCGTGATGAGACGGCGAGGCGACATCGGAGAATCTCCAGGGATGAAAAGCGACCGGCGCGAATGCGGCGCCTGCCGTGCGCTGTATGGATAGCGCATCCCGAGCCGAATGGCGATAGGTTTCCTCGTCACACCCCGGGAGGTAGGGCGGATCCTGAACGCCGAGAAAGACTGGCCGCTTGACGTTCTCGCGCACGAACCTCGTCGGACTGGCGTCCCGCGGGCCGTCGTGTTACGCGGCGTGTTCCCGGGCAGCCTCGACTTGAGGCCGACGACCCATGGGCATTGACGCCCGGGCGCGCCGCAGCGTGTCGGACGGCGACTCACCGAAGTGCAGGGCGTAATAGCGCGCGAAGCGACCGAGGTGGTCGAATCTCCAGTGCAGGGCGACTCGCGTGACGGTCGTCGCTGCCGTTGGAAGGCGGAGTTCGCTTCTGGCCTGCGCCAGGCGCTCTCGCCGGAGCAGGGCCATGGGCGAGAGACCGTACTCGCGGAGGACGGCGCGATACAGGGTGCGCTGGCTGATCCCGCACGCCGACGCGATGCACCCGATGGTCAAGGGCTCGGCCAGCCGCGACCGTATGAACGCGACAACGCGACGTGCCGGGTCGGTGCGGGGATGGCCGCCACGGTCCTCTGGTCCGTGGTGTGTGTCGAGTGGGCGAGTCTGGCAGAGTCCCACAATGGCGTGCCTCGTGATAGCTCGAGCTGACATCCTGACGTGCCTCAACGCGCGCGACCAACGACGTACAGCCCGACATCCAGTCGCGCAGGTGCGAGCGCGACGCGATTGCCAGCCTCGTGGTCTTCTAAGACGCTGAACCGATCATTGCGTGATCCGCTCGAGGCGGATAGCTGCCCTTTGGGGAAGTCGAGGGTAGCGGCGGCCGGCCGCCCCGGCGCACGGCCGGGTCCGGCAGTCGAGAGTGCCCTTACACGTCGGCGCTGTCGGGCACCTGGAGGCGCTCGGCGATGCGCACGAGATCCGCTGTCGACCTGGCGCGCAGTTTCTCCATGGCGCGCGCCCGGTGCAGTTTTACCGTGCGCTCGACGATGCCAAGATCGAAGGCGATCTGCTTGTTCAACTGGCCGCGCACCACGCGGAGCCAGACGTCGCGCTCACGCTCGGTCAGGCGTGAGACGAGCGCCCGCAGCGCCGACAGTTCCTCGCGCTGCCGTCGGGCGCTCGCCTCGCGGGCGAGCGCCGACGACACGGCCGCGAACAGTTCGTCGGCCGCGACGGGCTTCTGCAGGAAGTCGACGGCGCCTCGCTTCATGGCACGCACGCTGGCCGTGACGTCGCCATGGGCGGTGAGGAAGACGACCGGCGCGAGGCACCCGCGTCCGGCGAGCTGTTCCTGCACCTGGAGCCCGTCGAGGCCGGGGAGCCGCAAGTCGAGCAGGATGCACCCCGTGAGCGTCGGACCCGCGACCTCGAGCAGCGACTCGGCCGTGTCATAGAGCGACACGGCATAGCCCGCGACGCCCAGCAACCGCGCCAGCGACGTCCGCATCGAGGCATCGTCGTCAACGACGTGCACTGTTGGGGTGACCATCACGACGCCGCTCCCGGCGTGTGCACGGCGGGAAGCGACAGGACCACCTCGAGGCCACCACCCGGTGCCGGGTGCGCGCTCAAGTGCCCGCCGTGCATGTCGGCGATGGCGCGGCAGATGGCGAGTCCCATGCCCAGCCCCCCATGCTTGGTCGTCACGAAGGGTTCGAACGCGTTCCGCGCGACCGCAGGGCTCAGCCCCGGCCCGTTGTCACGCACGGCAAGCTCGACGCAGCCGTCACGTGCCGCAGTCGCGACCGTGATGACGCGGCGGCCCGACACGGCGGCAAGTGCCTCGCACGCGTTCATCACCAGATTCAGTACCACCTGGCCCAGTTGCCCAGGAAGCCCTTGCGTTGCCGGCAGCGCGTTCGCGAGGGCGAGTTCGACCTCCACGCCGGCCTCGACGAGTTCGCGCCTCACGATGGGCAGCATCTCGCGCACGAGCGCCGACAGGTCGATGGCTACCGCCTCCGAGCCTGACGGGCGCAGGAAGCCTCGCAGGCCCCGCACGACCTCGGACGCCCGCAGACCGTCTGCGGCGATGTCGCGGAGGATCGCCCCGAGTTCAGCGGGCGCGTGCGCTGACCGCTCGAGTTGACGCGCGCCCGCCTCGGCGTTGTTGACGATGGCGCCCAGTGGCTGGCTCACCTCGTGCGCGATGCTGGCGGCGAGTTCGCCGGCGAGGGCGACGCGCGCGACGTGCTCCAACTGCGCGCGAAGGCTGGCCACGCGCTGCTCGGCCGCCTGCTGCTCCTCGAGCGCGCGCAGTCGCTCGACGTGACGGTGTTCGATGGTGCGAATTCGCCACCGAAACGTCGCAACGACCGTCAACACGCCAGAGAGCCCCACGGCTGCACGGAAGGGCGTCGTCTGCCACCAGGCCGGCAGCACATCGAGGACGACCGCGGCCGGCGCGGTGCTCCACACGCCATCCTCGTTGCGCGCCTGGACGACGAACCGATGGGCGCCGGGGCCAGGGGGCGTCCAATCGACCGTGCGCCGCGTGCCCGCATCGACCCAGTCGGCGTCGATTCCTTCCACGCGGAACCGGAAGCGGACCCGCTCCGGGTACCGCAGGCCAAACGACGTGAAGGCGACGTGTACGCGGGCTGTGCGCGGCGGGATACGAACGGCGTCCGTCACCGGAAGCGACCGTTCGTCGGCCCACACTCCCTCGATACGAATACCGGGTGGGGTCCTGTTGAACGGGAAGTCGGCGGCCGCAATGGACGCAACGCCGTCAATCGTTCCGAACCATAGCTGGCCGCGGGCATCAGCGAAGCCTGCCGGGATGCCGAAGTTGGCCTCCGCGACGCCACGCTCCGGCCCCAGCACCACGGGCGCCATCCGCCCGCGCCCATCGGCTGCGGCGTGCAGTTCCTCCCGGTCGACCACGGCCAGGCCGCGATTCGTCGCGATCCAGAACCGCCCGCGCCCGTCGTCGAGGATCCGCGAGACCGCGTTGTCGGGCAACCCGTGCTCGACGGTCAGCCGGACGACGCGGCCGTGGCGCAGCCGGCCCACACCGCCGCCATACGTCCCGATCCACGCGGTGCCATCGACTTCGGCCGCGATGTCGCGCACGAGCCCACGCGGCACGTGTGCGTCCGGCCCGAATCGCTCCACGACATCGCGCCCGACCCTGAAGACCTCGCCGTCGCCTCCGACCCACAGGGCCCCGTCTGGTCCGGGCGACGCCGACATCAGGGGCGGCTGCAATTGCAGCGCCCGGATCAGCACGCCCGCGGTCGAGAGCCTCTGCACCGTTCCGTCGCGCGAGACGATCCAGACCGAGCCGTCGTCGTTCGCCACGACCGGTCCCTCGCCGGCTGGAATGGCGGCGCGCACACGCTGGATGCGGCGTTCGCGGTCGACGCGGAAGAGGTGCGGACCTGCGCGCACCCATGCCCGGCCATCGATGCCCGTGGCGAGCGAGAGTCCACAGCCGCCGCCCACGACGCCTTCGCGGTCGTCCGGATCCACCAGGCGAACTGGCGTCGCGAGGCCGGAAGCGGCCAGGTGCACCACCCCTCGGCATCCCACGACCACAAAGGCGCCCCCGCCGCCATCGGCCGCCACCGCCGCCACCGGCCCGAGCCCCTCATCGGAGCCGAACCGCCGAATCGGGTGTCGATTCACGCGGTACAGCCCGAAGGTGTTGGTCCCGACCCAGAGGCTGCCCGCACCGTCGATCATCAGGGAACGCAGCTGCTCGTTGTCGGGCAGCCCCAGCGGCACCGGGATCTGCCGCCACGACCCATCAGGCTGCAGGTCGAGGCGCGACACGCCGCCGAACGATCCCACCCACACGATCCCGTCGTTCCGGGAGGCCAGCGCCTTGACCCGCCACTCGATGGCCGGCGTGACTGCCGCGGGCTCGAGGCGGCCGTCGACGAGCGAGGCGAGCCCACGCTCCAGCGCCACCCAGATCCCACCGCCGACGCGGGGGAACACGTCGGGGTCGGGCACCGGCACGTTTACCCTCTGGCCCGGTGCTCCGGTGGTCACATTCACCAACTGCTCGCCCCAGCCGGCCCACACCTCGCCCTCCCCCGTCGTCGCGAAGGCGTGCAGCATCCCTCCGGAGTCGGAGCTGCCGAGCAGGAGGCGCCAGGGCTGCGTGCCGTCGGTGTTCCAGATGCTCCCGTCCACCGTCTTGGCATAGATGCGACCGGAGGGATCGACGTGCAACGCAAGCGCATCGAGCGCGGCACTCGGAGGTCTGACGTGCAACGCGGCACGCCCACGCTCGACGCGCCCGAGATGTCCCTGCTGGGTCAGGAACCAGAAGCCCTCGTCACTCGCCGGCGCCAGCGACACGACACGGTTGGCCGGCATCCCCTCGTCGGTGGCGATATCGACCACATGGAACGCGTCGCCGTCGAACCGGGCGAGGCCCCCGAAGGTCGCCAACCAGAGTTCACCGTTCGGAAGCCGCACGATGTCGTTGACCGTGTTCTGGGGCAGACCCTCGGCGGTGGTCCAGCGGACCACCCGATAGTCGTCCTGATCGTTGGCGGCGCCGGCAGACGAAGGCTGGGAGGCCACCGTGGCACACGTCGCCAGCAAGACGAGCGGAACCGCGGCGGCAACGAGGCGAGCCGGTGAGTTCATGAACCTGGGGCGCAGCCCACGGGACAGCGTGTCGGCCTCGGCCTACTTCGCGTTGATGGCCTCTTTCAGCCTCGCGCCCGCCGTGAACTTCGCGACCTTCGCCGCGGCGATCTGGATCTCGGCACCTGTCGCGGGATTGCGGCCGATGCGGGCCGCGCGCTCGGAGACCGAGAAGGTCCCGAATCCGCTGAGCGCAATGGCGTCGGCCTTGACGAGCGATTCCGTCACCGTCTCGATGAACGCTTCGACCGATCGTTCTGCCGCTGCCTTCGTGAGGCCGCTCTTCTTCGCAATCGCGTCCACCAACTCAGCCTTGTTCATGTGACCTCCTTCGCCGATCGTCGGCAGGTGCTCGAAACAAACCGTCACTATCGTTCCCGGCCGCACTGGGGTGCGGCCCCTACACATTCATGCTCCTCCACGTACGACCGCTCGAACTCATCGCGTGTGCATCGCGCGCCTGCCGTCAGTCGCCGTCGTGGTCCTTGCCGCGCCGACGCCGGACGCGCCGTGCGAGGTCGTCACCGGTCGGCGTCGCGATGCCCGACGCCTGCGCCAGGTGCGCCAGGAAGGCTTCGTAGCCGGCGCCCCCGTCGCGTCGCACGATGCTGCGCAGCGCGGCGCCGGCTTCGAGGGTGGAGCCGTCGACGCCGATCGTCGTGCCACTCACCAGGCCGGCATCGGCCAGTCGCTGCAGGATCCACGTGAAGACAGCGTGGTGCGTGTCGATGTCGATCAGGCGGCGCGTGCGAGACAGCGTCGAGTGGGCAGGGGGCGCCTCGTTCAACTCCAGCCCGAGGAAGGTCCGCAGGCTCAGCGAGTCGGCGGCACGCCAGGCGATGGCGCGCTCCGAGTCGAGGCCCTCGAAGTAGCCGATCAGCAGCATCCGGAAGTAGCGACCGGGCGCCAGGCCGGGGCGCCCGACGGTCGCGTAGAAGCGCGCGCACTGGGCCTCGACGAAGTCGTCGAAGGCTGCATCGTCGAGGATCCCGTTCAGGCGCACGTAGAACGGATGGCCTGCGCTGCGCGGCAGGTCGCGTGTGGCGACCCACATCGACGGCTGCTTCGGGCGGCGAGGTCGCCTTCCCATGGCCATGGCAGCAGTCTAGTACGCGAGGCTGACGCTGTCGATCCCCTTTTCCAGCACGTTCACCGGACCATCCGCTCCTTCCCGCGACCGGCTGTCACGGTTCGTACCCCGCGACGTCCTTTCCCAGCACCCACTTGTCCATCCAGCCGACGATGTGACGAAGGCGCTCGACGCGGTGCCAGGGATTCCCCGAGCGCGACAGTTCGTGTGTCTCGCCCGGGAACTGCACCATCACGGTCGGTCGCTTCAGGTACTTGAGGCCCCGGAACAGTTGCTCGCCGCCTGCGCTCGGGGGCGTCCGGAGGTCGTCGGCACCCTCCACGAACATCATCGGCGTGGTGATCTTCGCGATGTGGGTGACGGCCGAGCGCTCGGCGAAGTCCTTCGAATCCTCCCACGGCGCGGCCTTGAACCACGACGGCTCGAACAGCACGAAGTCGGCCGTGAACCAGAACGCGTTCCAGTCGCTGATCGAGCGCTGCGAGACGGCGGCCTTGAAGCGGGTGGTCTGCGTCACGAGGTAGTTGGTCAGGACCCCGCCGCCGCTGCCGCCGGTGACACCGAGTCGATCCGGATCGCCCCACCCGCGCCTGATGACCTCGTCGACCGCAGCCATCAGGTCCTTGCCGTCATCGCCGGGATACCTGTGCTGGATGCTGTTGCCGAAGTCCTGCCCGTACGACGTGCTGCCGCGCGGATTGGGATAGACGACCACGTAGCCCTTCGCCGCCATCCACTGCACTTCGTGGAAGAAGGTGTAGCCGTGTGCGGCATGCGGCCCGCCGTGGATGTCGAGGATGACCGGGTACGTCTTCGTCGCGTCGAATCCGGGCGGTCGCTGCACGAGCGTGTGCACCTTGCGCCCGTCGAAGCTGGTGACCCAGATGTCGTCTGGCGCCGTCAGCGTGAGTTGCGAGAACAGGTCGCCGTTGACGTCGGTGAGCCGTGACGGCGCGCCGCCGCGGGCGGATACGAGGAACAGGTCGCCGATGCTGGTCGGCGTCGAGATCAGCGTCACGAACTGCGAGACCCTGGCATCGGCAGTCCACGACATGACATCGTGGTCACCCTTCGTCAACGTCGTCAGCGCGCCGGAGCCCGCGTCGACATGCACGAGATTCACGCGTCCCTCGCGCTGGGTGGCGTAGACGATGCCGCGACCGTCAGCCGTCCACGTTGGCGCAGCGGCACGCCCGCCTCGCGGGGCACCCTGGTCGCCCACGAGGCCAGTGCCCATGTCGAAGTCGTACGCGGTCGTCAGGTTCTTCGGCGCACTCGACCGGTCGAGGGGGGCCACCCACAGGTCGGATTGCGTGTACGACTGCACCGGCATGTTCGGGTTCGCGATGAAGGCGACCCGCGACCCGTCGGGGCTGACGACCACGTTGCCGATGTTGCCGTCGATGGAAGCGACGAGTACAGGGGCGCCGCCGGTCGCGGCCACGGCGTACAGGTCACTGTCCTCCGGCTTGTAGTACGGCTCCCTGTCGAGCGTCGTCGTGTAGAGAATGCGTTGCGAGTCGCGCGTCCAGGCGAGCCCGGATTCGCTGAACTCACCCGTGGTGATGCGGGTGGCCTTCTGCACCGACGGAGCGCCCGACGGCACGGCGACGGTCCAGACCTTGCGCGGGCGCGTGTAGTCACGGTAGCCGCCACCGTTGTCGCGGTAGACCGCGCGCGTGATCACGCGCACGTCGCTGACGTGCTCGGCCACGTCCTTCTTTCCTGCGAGGTCGTCATCCGTCGCCGTCGAGAGGAACGCGATTGTCTTGCCGTCGGGCGCCCATGCCGCCGCGCTGACACCGCGGGGGAGGTCGGTGATCGGCGCCGCCTCGCCCCCGGCCATCGCCAGCAGGTGAATCTGCGGCGACGTGCGCCCCTTCGCCTCGACCGGACGCAGGAAGGCCAGCCATGCGCCATCGGGCGACCAACGCGGAGCCGTGTCGCTCACGCCGGACGTCAGGCGCCGAGGCGCGCTCGCGCCCGTCGTCTCGACGATCCACAACGACGTGTCGTAGCCGTCTTTCTTGTCGTTGACGGTGACGCGCACGAAGGCCACGCGGGTGCCGTCGGGCGACATCTGCGGATCTGCGATCCAGACGAAGCTGAACAGATCCGTCTCGGCGATCGCTCGCGGCGCAGCCGCGGCAGGTGTCACGACGATGGCCGTCGCGGTGCTCAGGGCGAACGCACACACGCGCGCGCGCCGAAGAACGTGTGGGAACATGTCTGGAGCCTCCGGAAGACGGCCCATCCTATCGCAATCGCGCCTCGGCCGACGGCGTTCGGGTGAACGGGCCGCGCGGGGGCGCGGCCCCTACATTGCGAACCTGCATCGTGCCTGATCAGGGTATGCGACCGTGTAGGGGCCGCGCCCCCGCGCGCCGTCGCTGCGCGGCCCGTCGCGATGTGCGGCCCGTCGCGATGTGCGGCCCGTCGCGATGACGCGGCGCGTCGCGATGACGCGATCATGGCGGCCCGGCGGCCTGCACCTGGAACACCACCGTCTCTGTGTCGCGGGCGACGAGGCGGAGGCGCGCGTCGCGCACCAGCGACTCGAGCGTCGCGGTGCCGTACGCGCCCGCGTGGAGCACGATGTGCGTCACGCCGCGGTCGCGCAGCAACTGCCACGACCTGTCGTCGGGGAATCCAGCCAGGGCACGCGCGTGCTCGACGTAACTGGCCGGCGTGAATCCGCTGTAGCCGTTCAGCATCGGCTGCCAGTGCCGCGTCGAGGCGAGCACGGCGGGAGCGTTGCGATCCACGCGCTCCGGTGCAGGAAACGGCAATTCGACGATGACCGCGTGGGGAATGCCGGCGAGGACGTCGTAGATTGCCGGGATACCCGGGAAGCGCGCGAAGGCCAGCGGCGCGCGCCACGCGTCCGCATGCGCCAGCAGCACCGCGCCCAACCCGAACGCGACCGCGACGCGGGGCGTCATCTGCGACCGTGCGTGCGCCAGGCCGATCCCGGCGACCACGCCGAGGCTCACGATCACGAGGTATCCGAAGCGCGCAGCGCCGCGAATGCCCTGCAGCACGGGGACCCACTCCCAGGCGATGGCGTACCCGGGAACGCGCGGCCCGAGCGATGCGACGAACGCCACGACGGCGAGCAGCAGCATCGCGCGTGCACGAACGTCACGCCATGCGATGCCGCGCGCGATGGCCCATGCGGCGAGCACGAGCACCGCCACCCCGGGGAACAGCGCGTCGGTCGAGCGGTAGAACACGTGGCTCCAGGCATCGAAGTGCAGCCGCGCCGCCGTGGTCAGGTAGTCGATCGGCACCGCCGAGTACAGCGCCACCTCGTCGAGCGAGCGCGTCATGCCTTCGGCGCGCTGCACGCGGACGTATGGCAGCAGGAAAGGCGCGAGGAGCAGCACGCTCGCGAGTGCGGCGCCCACGCCGGCCCACAGGAAGCGCCAACGACGCCCGGCATCGACCCACTCGCGCACGCGCACGGCGGCCATCACGGTGAGCGAAAGCGCCGTCAGCACCAGGAGGTAACCCGAGCAGAGCGCTTGCAGCACGAACGCCAGCGACAGTTGGGCCGCGTCGCGCCACCGGACGCGCTCGATGAGCCGGTCGAGCGCCAGCAGGGCGAACGGCAGGAACTCCACGTGCATCGCCTGCACGTGCGGCAGGCGCGTCAGCGTGTGCGCGTTGAACGCGGCGACGGTCCCGATCGAACACCGCCGCGAACGCATCGCGTGTCCAGCGCCATCCGAGCAGGCACCACGCCCACCCGGTGAGCGCCATCCCGGCGATGAGCAGCAGGTTGTGCACCAGCAGTGGCGGCGCGCCCATCGACGCGAGCGGCGCTCCCATCAATGCCGGCACGAACAGGTGCTCTGAGAAGGCGAGCGTGTCGTGCGACGGATAGAAGATGTTCGCGTCGAAGAGGCGCAGCGGGTGCGTGATCAGCGCGTGCGGCACCCACGCGAGGATCCACGCGTTGAGCAGTGTGTCGGCGTGATCGACGCGCCCCGTCGTGCCCGGGGCGAGCGCCAGCGGCCACGTGTGCGCGACCGCGAACGCCACGAACAGGGCTAGCGCGGCCAGTCGACGATTTCGAACAGCCACACGTCGTTCTCGCGACTCAGCGGATGAAGGTACTGGCTGTATTGCTCGAGCCGGACGAGCAGTTTCTCGCGGCTGCGCCGGTCGTACCCGTTCAGCGTGAAGACGGCGTAGCGCGCGCGCCGCTGTTCGAGGATGGCAAAGCTCTCGCGCGTAGGGAACGACGAGAGCGGGATGACCATGTCGCGGAAGTCCTGCGGGATGTGGTCGCTGTAGCCGTTGATCAGCGGTCGCCAGTGATACGTGCTGTTGACCATGTACTCGGCGTGTCGCGGGAAGTCGGTACGGCGATAGTAGAACGGAAACTCGACGACGACCCCCGCGGGCAGGTTGGCCAGCAGGCGGTACGCGGGATTGACCGGCACGGCCTCGCGCAGGGCGATGGGAAACGTCGCGAGCTCGGCCACCAGCAGCACGGGCGTCGCCTGCAGCAGCGTACGGCGCCAGCCGAACGTCGTGCGCGCGAGCCGCGCCATGCGCGAAGGCCATGCCGACGATGAGAGAGAGCACCACGAGGATGCCGAAGCGTGCGGGGGCCCGGAGGAACGCAAAGACCGGGATGGTCTTGAACAGCACCGTGTACAGGCCGAGGGCCGGCCCGAACGACGCCCAGAATGCGACGAGTGCCACGAGGCCGTAGTAGCCGGCAACATCGCGCGCACCGCCGGTGAGGTCACCGCGCCGCGTGACCCGCCACAGGCCAGCGACGCCGAGCACGAGCGTGATGGCGCCCGGGAACAGCACCTCGTTCCATTGCCCGAGGATCGGCAGCACCCACCGGTGCGCCCATGCCGACGACACCACCCACGCGCGCCAGTCGGCCGAGTACATCGCCGCATCGTCGAGCGAACGCGCGAAGCCCGATTCGGTCTGCACGTCGAGGAACGGCTTGAAGAACGGGAACACGAGCCCAAGGCTCACCGCGGCGGCGAGTGCGACGAGGCCCCAGTAGCGTGGAGATCGCCACCACCCGCGGGTCGCCGCGAACCAGATCGTGCCGAGGCCGACCAGCAGCGCGACGAACACGCCGTAGTAGGCGCACGACAGTGCCTGCAACGTCAGCACCACCCCGAGGCCGAGCGCGCGGCCGGCCGAGGGCGCATCGACGAAACGGTGCAACGCCCACATGCTCCAGGGCAGCCCTGCCGACATCAGCAGCTGCATGTGCGCCGTGCGGGCGAAGATGAACGGGCAGAAGGCGAACGCGATGCCCGCACTGAATGCCGCCAGGCGGCTTCCCGTCAGGTGCTTCGCCAGCACGTAGCCGCCCGCGAGCGAGAGCGCGAACGCGATCAGCACGACCACGTTGTGCGCGAAGTACGGGTTTCCGGTCGCGACCCACGCGGGCACCGCCAGCAGGCCCGGGACGAAGTTCGCTTCCGAGTAGGCGAGCGTCGCCTTGTGCGGGAAGAAGATGTTGGCGTCGAAGAGGTTGGCGGGGTCGGTGGCAATCGCGCGGGCGACCCACGCGACACACCAGATCGAGAACAGGCCGTCGCCGGTGTTGGTGCGACCCAGCGTGCCCAGGCCGCCGGCCAGCGGCCATGTCATGAGCACCGACAGACCGAGGGCCACGGCGCACACACTGGCCACTTCGATCGTCCGGGCGCGCACGGGGCGCATGGTAGCATACGCCCCGATGACGGGGACGCTCGTGCGCGTGCTGGCGCGCCTGCTCGCAGCAGCCTCGGCCGGTCTCGGCGCCTGGTGTTCCCTCGGCGTGCTCGCGGTGGCCCACACGGGCGGTCGCCTCGGCGTCCTGCCTCCTGCCTGGGTGCTCGCAGCGACGGTCGCCGTGTCGTGCGCGGTGGTGTTCGGCCTGCGCTTCACGATCGCGCGGAGCTTGCCGCTGTTTGCCGCGCTGGCGTTCGTCCTGCCGTGGCTTCCGGGCACGACCGTCGATGCCTTCCTGCTGTTCACCGGGCCCGTGACGGGACTCTGGTGGACCCTGATCCTGGTCGCGTGTCTGGTCTCGGGTCCTGTACCCGTGCCCGCGGCGGTCATCGCGGCACTCGAGAGATCCGCGTCGCGCGCCATGGCTTGCCGGCCTGGTCGTCGCACTGGTGTCGGGGGCCGGGGCCCTGCAGTTCCAGGACGTGTTGCCGGGCGGCGACGAGCCGCACTATCTCGTGATCACGCAAAGCCTGATCCGAGACGGCGACCTCCAGATCGAGAACAACCACATCCGCAGCGACTACCTCGCGTACTACCCGAGTGCGTTGCCCCCCGACTATCTCAGGCGCGGCGTGAACCGCCAGATCTACTCCATCCACGCGCCCGGCCTGTCGGCGATCGTCCTCCCCGCCTTCCTCGTTGCCGGCTACCCTGGCGTCGTCGTCTTCCTGATCCTCTGCGGTGCCCTGGGTGCGGCGCTCTCGTGGTGGCTGGGGTATCGGATGACGGGCAACCCGGCCGCCGCCTGGGCGGGATGGGCCGTTGTCGCCACGTCGATCACCTTCATCGTCCACACCTTCACCGTCTTTCCCGATGGCCTGTCAGGCGTGTGCGTCCTGGTTGGCATCTGGGCGCTGTTCCTGCTGCGGCGATACGCCGGCGTGGCGCCCTGGACTGCAGGCATCGGCCGTGGCCGTGCTGCCGTGGCTCCACACGCGCAATGCCCCGATCGCGCTGGTGATCGGTCTGGCGGTCGCGTGGACCCTGTGGCGCCGGCGAGCGACGCGCGCACTCGTCGCCTGGCTCGTGCCGCTCTCGGTCGGGGCGCTGTCGTGGCTCGCGTTCTTCAAGATCGTCTACGGGGCGTTCGACCCGTCGGCGCCGTACGGCGGATACACGCAAAGCGGACCGGGAAACATCCCGCGCGGAATCACCGGCCTGCTGTTCGATCAGCAGTTCGGGTTGCTGGCATATGCACCGGCGCTCGCGCTCGGGATCGTCGGCATCGTGGTGATGCTGCGTCGGCACCGCGACGTCCCGGAGGGGGCAGCCCAGGGAACACCATCCGTATCGCCGGCCATGATGGCGCTCGTGCTCGTGGCGGTCGCCGTGCCCTACGCGGGGCTGGCGGCCTCCTACGTGATGTGGTGGGGAGGCGCGAGCGCTCCTGCACGTTTCCTCACCCCGATCGTGCTGCCCCTCGCGATTCCTGCGGCGGTCGCGTGGCACCGGTGGCGTTCGCGTGCGTCGCGGGCCGCGATGCTCGGGCTCATCGTGCTGTCGGCCGTCGTGCTCGTGGCGTTGCTGACGGTGCAGCGCGGCACCCTGGCCTTCAACAGCCGCGACGGCTTTGCCGTGGTCGCAGACTGGGCGTCGCCGGTCGCCGACCTCTCGCAGGCGTTGCCGGCCCTTCACCGCGATACGCTCGACGTTGCGCTCTGGCAGACGCTGGCCTGGGCCTGCGTGCCGCTGGCATCCCTGGTCGCCGGCCTGGCGATGAGCCGACGCGGCCGCACTTCGCGCGGCGCCGTGGCGCTCGGGATGCTCGTCACGGCGGTCGTGGCCTCGTCTGGTGCCGCTCACCTCGCGTGGTCGATGCGTGGCGTTCGCGGTGTCCGGCCAGACGCGTCGCAGGTGCGCCTCACCGACGCCCTCGGCGATCCGATGGCGCGTGCGTTGGCGGTGGTCTATCGGGGCGCCCCGCGCAACGACGGCTTCGGTCGCCTGGAGCGCACGACGAAGCAGATCGCCTTCGACGAACTCGTCGGCCGCCTGTCGTTCTCCACGTCGCTGCGGCGGGCACCTCGCGGGAGTGCGTTTGCTGCCGGCGCGTTGCCGGCGGGCAGGTACCGCCTGCGCGTTGCGACGAGGAACGCTGCCGCGGGCGGCCTCGACGTCGCCATCGGCCGCGAAGGCCCGCCCTGCGGTCGCTGGACTGGAGCCAGCACGAAGGTCGCGGCGACGGCCACCGCGGAGTTCGACCTCGTCGTGCCCGTGCAGCTGGTTACCGTGCGAGGACCGGCCGAAGCGGTGCAGGCAGTGACCGAGGTGATCCTGCAGCCCGTGCAGGTGCGCCATCGAGATCGAGCGACTCGGCCTCGAGAACGTCGAGCGCGTCGCGGCCGGTGGTGCCTCCGTCATCTACCTGCTGTCGGATGCTGCTCTATGTCGAGCGCGACGGGATGTGGATCAGGCCATCGGCCGACGTGCCGATGCTGGTTGCCCGTGAGGGTGAGGCGGCCGGCGGGGCCGCTGCGCCTCTTCCTGCGCAACGGGCCATTCGAGAACCAGGTGACGCTCACCGGTGACTCGACGCAGTCGCTGACCCTCGCGCCCAACGAGGAGCGCACCGTCGCGCTCGACGTGACGTGGATCGAGGGCGCCGCCCGCGTCGTCATCCGCGCCTCGCGCGGGTTCCGTCCACTCGAGGTCGACAAGGCGTCTACCGACCCCCGCCTTCTTGGCGTGTGGTTGTCGTTCCCCTGACACCGCGACCGGCAAGGAAGTACCAGGCGGTCGAAGGTGGACCTCTTCGTCGGTCGCCACACCTGCTTCGCCGAGGAGGCGTCTGCACGCGATTGACGCCAGTCCTCGCATGTTGGTAGATTATCGACAGTTGTATAGAAGATAGATGGCCCTCAGCATCAAGCACCCGGAGGCCGACCGGTTGGCCCGCGAACTCGCGGCCACGACCGGGGAGAGCCTGACCGACGCAGTGATCAACGCCCTCCGGCAGCGGCTTCAACGCGAGCAGGGCAGGACGAAGGGGCCGACGCTCCGGGACGAGATCCGAGCGATCCGGCGACGGTGCGCCGCGCTGCCAGTCGTGGACGCGCGCAGCGCAGACGACATCCTGGGCTACGACGCCTCGGGAATCCCCCGCTGATGGTCATCGACACGTCGGCGGTCCTGGCGCTGTTGTTGAACGAACGCGAGGCCGACGACATCGAGATCGCCCTCGACGCCGATCCGGTGCGGCTGATGTCTGCCGCCTCGGCCCTCGAAGCAGCCATCCTCGTCGAGGCTCGCCTCGGCCCCGCCGGCGGCCGCGAGTTCGACCTGCTGCTGCACAAGACGGCGATCGAGATCGTGTCGGTGACGAGCGATCAGGTCGAGGCAGCCCGCGCCGCGTGGCGTCGCTTCGGCCGGGGCAGGCACGAGGCCGCGCTGAACTTCGGCGACTGCTTCTCCTATGCTCTCGCCGTCACGTCGGGCGAGCCGCTGCTCTTCAAGGGAGACGACTTCTCGAAGACCGACATCCCCCGGGTAAGCCTCACGCGCGAGTGACCATCGCCGGTGCGGCCGAGCATCAGAAGCGCTAGAACCGCACCACCCCGTTGACGTAGTAGCCCGACAGCTTCAGGTCGCCGAAGTCCTCGTCGATCCGGTACTCGACCGACAGCCGGCGGTATCCCCCCTGCACGCCGAAGTTGTCGCTGAAGTTGAGGGTGCCGTAGAGATCGAGATCCCAGTACTCGCCCGTGTTGTTGTCGAGCGACTCGATGTTGCCGGGCAGCTTGATGCCGGTCAGTTCGCCCGTGAGGGCCACGTTGGCGAACACGTAGCCGCGGGCAATCAGGCCGAGGGCAGGCACGGGCGCCTTGGCGCTCACGAAGTCGCTGGTGAACGGGCTGACGAGCTCGGCTTCGACGTCGGAGTACTTGGCCTCGAGGATGAGGCCGATGAAGCCGCGGTCGCGGTAGACGAAGTCGTACTCGTACCCGAAGCGCCAGGCCTTGAAGTCGAGCTTCGAGTTCACGGGCAGGCCGATGTCGTACCTGATCCCGTTGAAGATGATGGTGCGCTTCAGCGTCGACTCGGCAACGTACTCGATGGGGACGTAGCTGGCGCGCAGCTTGTGCTTCCGCGCGAGGCGCACGACCGCCCGGAAGTCCTTGAAGGACTCGTCGACGATGCCGAGGTCATCGACGAAGTTGATGTTCGTGCCGGGAATGCCCAGGCCTTCGCTCGAGATGATTGCGGTGATCGTGGGCTTCCAGACGCCGCCGGCCAGCTCGACGTGGTAGGTCTCGCCGGTGGCCGGATCGGCCATGCCGGTGTACTGTGCGTCGGCCGTGACGGCCGACCAGGCCATCAGGGCACCGGCGGCCAGCATGGTGAGAAATCGTCGTCCGTGTTGCATCGGTGTGTGTCCGTTTCCCGGAGGTCGTTGGTGTCGTGCACGACGGCTGGACGTCGCGAGGCATCGCGCCGCGTGAGCGGCGTCGCTGGGAAGACGTCGAAGAATAGCATAGGGCGCCGGCGGCTCACGACCGGTCGTCTATACTGGCGAGGATGCGCACCGCACTGCGACAGCTCTGGCCCTACGCGTGGCGCTACCGCACGGCGTTCGGCCTCGGGCTCGCATGTGCGCTGATCAACACCGGCATCTCGCTGCTGTCGCCCTGGATCCTCAAGCTCGCCGTTGACGACCTCGCCGGCGCGATCACCCGGGCGAAGCTGGCGGCCTACGCTGGTGCCATCCTGCTGGTCTACGCGGTCGGCGGCGTCTTCCGGTTCTGGATGCGCCGGATCACCATCGGGGCATCACGGCACATCGAGTACGACATGCGCAACGACTTCTTCGCCGCGCTGCAGCGGCTGTCGTTGTCGTACTACCAGCGCAACCGCACCGGCGACCTGATGTCGCGCGCCACGAACGACCTCAACGCCGTGCGCATGATGATCGGGCCGGCGGTCATGTATGCCACGACCACGGTCGTGCTGTTCATCGTCGCCGTGCTGATGATGCTGTCACTGAGCCCGAGACTCACGGGCGTCGCCATGCTCGCGCTGCCATGCGTCTCGGTGGTGGTCAAGGTCTTCGGCTCGGCGATCCACAGGCGTTTCGAGCGCATCCAGGCGCAGCTCTCGGAACTGAGCGCGATCAGCCAGGAGACGCTCGCCGGCGTGCGGGTCGTTCGCGCGTACGGCCAGGAAGACGCCGAACTCGAGCGGTTCCGCTCCGCCAACGACGAGTACGTCGCGCGCAACCGGCGCCTCATCGTCCTGCAGGCCGCCTTCTTTCCGAGCATGACCTTCCTGCTCGGGTGTGCCGCGATGCTGATCCTCTGGTTGGGCAGCCGCGAGGTCATTGCGGGGCGGCTCTCGCTCGGCGAGTTCGTCGCATTCAACTCGTACCTGACCATGCTGAGCTGGCCGATGATTGCCTTCGGCTGGGTCACCAACATGATGCAACGCGGCATGGCGTCGTGGAACCGCATGCGCGCGGTGCTCGACGAACCCCCGACGATCGCGGATCCCGTCAGCCCCCTGGTCGCCGAGGGCGCCACGGTGCGCGGGAGCATCGAGTTCCGATCGCTGACGTTCGGCTTCGACCCCGCGCACCCGGTGTTGCACGACATCTCGCTGACCATCGCGCCGGGCCAGACGGTGGCCATCGTCGGCCCCACGGGATCCGGCAAGTCGACCCTGCTGAACGTGCTGCCGCGACTGCAGGATCCGCCGCCGCGGTCGGTCTTCATCGACGGCATCGACGTGCGCGATTTCCCGTTGCGCACCCTGCGGGGCGCCATCGCGCTCGTGCCACAGGAACCCTTCCTCTTCTCCGACTCGCTGGCCAGCAACATCGCATTCGGCCTGCCCGACGGGACCGCCAGCGCCGAGCGCATTGCCGGCGCCGCCGCGATTGCGCGGCTCGACAAGGACGTCGCGCACTTCCCGCGGGGATACGCCACCGACGTGGGCGAGCGCGGCCTGACACTGTCGGGAGGGCAGAAGCAACGCACGGCGATCGCGCGGGCGATCATCCTCGATGCGCCGATCCTGCTGCTCGACGATGCGCTGTCGGCAGTGGACACCTACACCGAGGAGGAGATCCTGTTGCGGCTGCGCGACGTGATGCGCGACCGCACGGCCATCATCGTGTCGCATCGCGTGTCGACCGTCCGCCATGCCGATCTCATCGTCGTGATGGAGGACGGGCGCATCAGCCAGAGCGGCACGCACGACGAACTCGTCGCGCGTGGCGGCTTCTATGCCGACCTCCACCGGACGCAACTGCTCGAGGAGGAACTGGCCGCCTCGTAGCGGCAGCTCACCATGGCCGCGCACGAGGAAGAGGTACTGGGACGGGCCTACGACAGCCGCCTGATGCGCCGGCTGATGCGGTACCTCTGGCCGTACTGGCACCATGCCGTCCTGGCGTTGCTGGCCATCGTGGCGGCATCCGTCCTGCAGCTTGCGCAGCCGTGGATCACCAAGATCGCGATCGATCGCTACATCGCGGCGGGCGACCTCGTCGGCCTGAACTGGCTCGCGCTCGTGTTCTTCGCGGTGCTCGTCGGATCGTTCACGCTCGAGTACGTGCAGACGTGGCTCATGCAGATGACGGGGCAGCGCATCATGCGCGACGTCCGCATGGAGCTGGCCACGCACCTGCAGCGCATCGACCTGGCGCACTACGACCGGACGCCCGTCGGCCGGCTCATGACGCGGGTGACGACCGACGTCGACGTCCTCAACGAGATGTTCTCGTCGGGCGTCATCGCGATCTTCGGCGACGTGTTCACGCTGGTCGGCATCATGGTCGTCCTGAGCGTGATGGACTGGCGGCTGGCGCTGTTGACGTTCTCGGTGCTGCCGGGCATCGTCCTCATCACGCAGTGGTTCAGGCGGCGCGTCCGCGAGTCGTACCGCCAGGTGCGCACGTGGATTGCGCGCATCAACGCCTTCCTGCAGGAAAACGTCACCGGCATGACGACCGTGCAGGTGTTCAGGCGCGAGGCGAGGAACTTCGAGGCGTTCGACGCGATCAACCGCGCGCACCGCGACGTCAACATCGACGGCATCTTCTATTACGCCGTGTTCTATCCGGCCATCGAGTTCGTGTCGGCGATGGCGACCGCCCTCATCATCTGGGTGGGCGGCGGATGGGTCGGGACGGGCGCGCTGACGCTGGGCGCGATGGTGGCGTTCCTGCAGTACGCGCAGCGATTCTTCAGGCCCATCAGCGACATGTCTGAGAAGTTCAACGTGCTGCAGTCGGCGATGGCCTCCTCCGAGCGCATCTTCGGCCTGCTCGACACGCGTGTCGACATCGTCAGCCCGCTGGTGCCAGCCCGGCCGGCGATTCCCGACGGCACGGCGCACGGCCACATCGTCTTCGACCACGTCTGGTTTGCCTATCGAGACGAGGCGTGGGTCCTGCGCGACGTGTCGTTCGAGGTGCGGCCCGGGCAGCGCGTCGGCGTCGTCGGGGCGACCGGCGCGGGCAAGACCACCATCATCAACCTGGTCCTGCGGTTCTACGACGTGCAGAAAGGGCGCATCCTGGTCGACGGGATCGACGTGAGGGAGTGGCCGCTCCAGGAACTGCGGAGGCACTTCGGGCTGGTGCTGCAGGACGTCCACCTGTTCTCGGGGACGGTGGCGAGCAACATCCGGCTCGGGACCGAAGGCATCGACGACGGCGCCGTGCGGCGGGCGGCCGAGGCAGTGCACGCGGACGTGTTCATCGACCGCATGCCGCTCGGGTACCAGACGCCGGTCGCCGAACGTGGCGCGACGCTGTCGGTGGGGCAGAAGCAATTGCTGTCGTTCGCGCGGGCGCTCGCACACGACCCACGCGTGCTGGTGCTCGACGAGGCGACGTCCAGCGTCGACACCGAGACCGAACTGCTCATCCGCGATGCGCTGCGAACCCTGATGGCGGAACGCACCACCGTCGCCATCGCCCATCGCTTGTCAACGATCCAGGACATGGACCGCATCCTCGTGATGCATCGTGGCGAACTGCGGGAGCAGGGCAGCCACCAGGAACTCCTCGCCCAACGCGGCATCTACCACCGCCTCTACCAACTCCAGTATCGCGAGCAGGAAGCCCCCGCCCGGTAACCCCGGTTGCCATTCCGACAACCGCCACGAATTGGGGTCTGACCCCAATTCACCCAAACGGCACAGAATTCGCCGTGATCAGGACGCCGGACATTGCGTTGGGGTCTGACCCCAATTGGTGGGGGAGATGGGGAGATCAGGGGTGAAGCGGTAACTGGGGGTTACGTCGGCTTGCGGGCCAGGCAGAGGACGGAACTGCCGACGGGCATGTCGAAGGCGCGCAGCAAACGGCTCTCCAACGCCAGGGCGGCGGCGAACGTGGCGTTCACGGGGGCGGCGGGCATGGCCAGGCTGTTGCCCGCGTCCTCGGCCGCAGGCAGGCCGCCCAGCCGCTGGGCGAGTCGCACGACCAGCATCAAGGGGAACAGCGTCGCGTTCGTGTAGGTCAGCCGCTCGATCGTGAATCCGGCCCGTTTGAGCCCGCGCCGGAGCATGCGTCGCCGGTATCGCCTCACCTCCATCGCGATCGCCGAATGGGCGCCGCGCAAGATCTCGAGCGCCGCGACGTTGATGAGCACGTGCCCGCCCGGCTTCAGCACCCGGTAGAACTCGCGGAGCGCTTCGCCTTCCTGCGCCTCGTCCAGGCACATCAGCACGTCGAATGACGTGAGGATGTCGAACCGCCCGCTGGCAAACGGGATGTGGGTCGTCGAGCCCTGGGCAACGTGCTGCTGCTTCTGCCGGTGCGCCAGCTCGAGGCCCAGGCGCGTGATGTCGAACCCGAACACGGTACCGTAGCGCCGGTAGCGCTGCATGTTCAGGCCCGTGCCGCAGCCGCAGTCGAGCAGCGTCAGACCGGTCCGACCGGCGGCCGCCTGGTCGAGCAGCGGGTCGGTGAACTGGCGGAATCCACGGAACCAGAAATGGTCGCGCTCGGCGGCGTCAGTCTGCTCGAGCAGTGTGGTGAGGGTCTTCTCCATGTGGCCGACACGGTCGACCCGCCAGACAACCGGGCCGATGCGCTCGCTATTGTGGTTGATCCTCGGCCACCGGGGCCGGGGACTCGGCTGGAAGGGCGGGTGGCGGCGCCACGAGGGACACGGTTCGCGCCGTCGCCCGGGGATTCCATCCGAGGCGCAGCACGGTCACCCTGGCGGTCCTGCGTCCGAAACCGAGCGCTTCGTGACAGCTCCACATGTAGAGGTCGAGTTCGCGACCCTGGACCGCCGGGCCGGTATCCATGACGGTGTAGATGCCGTCGTAGCGGTCGCCGAGGCTCACGACCTGGATGACCGATCCCACCGGAAGGAGGGTGGGATCCGCCGCCGCGACGCCCGACCGCACGACCGTGCCGGCGGCTGTCGTCTGGCCCTTGCAGTAGGCCGTCGCCGCGAACCTCAGCGACGCACCCGGTGCGGGGCGCACGACCGACTGGCGTTCGTCGGTGTGTTCGGCGGCCGTGTGCGAGTCGAAAACGGTGGCTTCGTAGAGCAGCGCGAAGCCCAGTGCGGCCCCGCACGTTGCCACGACCTTTCGCCTGAACGACCGGGAAATCAGCATAGATCCTCCCCAGAGTGTTCGTCCTCTGTCGCGAGCCGGCGGTCGGCACCCCGCGTGGCGCGGAGGGCCGCCCAGTAGGTCACCAGCGCGAGCATGGCTGCGGCTGCACTCGCCCCAATGACATACGGCCACAGGAGCGGGCGCAGGAGCGCAACGAGCTCACGCCAGAACACCGACGACGCGACAGAATGCTGCACGACTGCCGACAAACCCGCCGCGAGGTGCGACGGAGCCGGCCAGCCAAGCGCCCGGGCTGCAATTTCGGTCACCGCCGCGTAGTAGGGAACGGTGAACCAGGGCAGATTGACGCACAGCCCGACGAAGACGAGCACTCGATTAAGGCGCAACAAGGTGGCCGCGAGCATGCCGACCGCCACCTGCAGGCCGAGTAATGGCGAGAAGCTCATGAACACCCCGAACGCCAGCGCCCCGGCGCGACGTTGCCGGGACTCGCCGTCGGCCCGGAGTGCCTGCATGGCCCGGCGATAGACGCCGCCGAGCGAACTCATCGCGCGAAATGAGTGAACCCGCGCGGTAGTTCGACCAGCGTGCCATCGGGACCGTGCAGGCGGACCCCGGGGGTCCGATGCATCTCGCCGATGTGTGTCACGAGCACCCCCGCCTGCCGGGCGAGCGTCAGGAAGACCCGGCGACGCCGGCGGGGGACCACAAACACCAACCCGTAATCTTCCCCACCCGACACCACGAGTGCAAGTTGACAATCCCGGAAAGCTTCGTCCTCGACCGCAGGGTGGCGGGGGAGGGTGGCAAGCCGTACCTCGACCCCGAGGCCCGACGCTTCGGCGATCTGGGTGAGCCCGTCAGAGAGTCCGTCGCTCAGATCCATGCACGCCGAGGCTGCACGGTTGCGTCCCACCAGCCCGCCGAACGCGACAGGCGGCTGGGGATGTCTGAAGCACGCCAACGCAGAGGCCAGGTGCGGATCGGCTGCGTCGGCTCGCCCGGCCAGGCACAAACCCAGTCCCGCCGCGGCGCCGCCAAGTTGGCCTGTGACATAGACTTCGTCGCCCTCGCGCGCGCCTGAGCGCGTCAGCACGCGGCGCGGCCGCACGCTGCCAAGGGCGGTGATGTCGACGAACAGGCGCCCGGGGCTCGACGTGAGATTCCCCCCGGCGACGCTCGTCCTGTGCGCGACGGCGCAGGTCGCGACGCCGTCGATGAGGCCGTCGAAGTCGTCGAGGCTGAAGTCGGGCGGCAGACCCAGCGATACCAGCAGGTGACGCGGCCGGGCACCCATCGCGCCGAGGTCGCTCAGGTTGACCGCGGTCGCCTTGTAGCCAATCTCGGCCGGCGTCATCCACCGCCGGTCGAAATGCACGCCCTCGACCAGGGCATCGGTGGTCAGGACGTCGAGGGTATTCCGTTCAGGGGCGATGACCGCGGCATCGTCGCCCATCCCGACGAGGAGGTCGGCGGCCCCTGGCAGCGCCGCAAATCGTGCCCGCAGGCGGGCAATCAGCGCGTGTTCGCCGGCATCGGCAACGCTCGGCGCCGTCACTTGGCGTACTCGACCGCCCGGGTTTCGCGGATGACCGTCACCTTGATCTGTCCGGGATACTCGAGTTCGTTCTCGATCCGCCGGGCGATGTCCTTCGACAACCAGACGGCTTCTTCGTCGGTGACCTGCTCGGCCTCGACGAGGATGCGGATTTCGCGCCCGGCCTGGAGGGCAAACGCCTTCGACACGCCCTTGAACGAGTCGGCGAGGTCCTCGAGCTTCTCGAGCCGCTTCACGTACGACTCGAGGATGTCGCGCCTCGCCCCCGGGCGGGCGGCCGAGATGGCGTCGGCCGCCTGCACCAGCATCGCCTCGAGCGACGGCCAGTCGATGTCCATGTGGTGCGCGGCGACGGCGTCGACGACGGGCTTGGTCTCGCCGTGCTTCTTGAGGTAGTCGATGCCGAGCTCGAGGTGCGAGCCCCCGAGGTCGCGGTCAATCGCCTTGCCGATGTCGTGCAGGAAGGCCGCACGCGTCGTGACCGCCGCATCGAGGCCCACTTCGCGCGCCATGATCCCCGCCAGGAAGGCCACCTCCTTGGAGTGGCTGAGCACGTTCTGCCCGTAGCTGGTCCGGAACTTCAGCCGGCCCATCGTGCGGGCAATCTCGGGATGCAGGTCGAACAGGCCGAGCTCGAATGCCGCCGCTTCGCCGTCCCTGCGGACCGATTCCTCCATCTCGGCCTTGACCTTCTCGACGATCTCCTCGATCCGGGCCGGGTGGATGCGGCCGTCGGCGATCAGGCGTTCGATCGACTGCCGGGCCACTTCGCGCCTGAAGGGATCGAAGCTCGAGAGGATGATCGCCCCCGGCGTGTCGTCGATGATCAGCTCGACGCCCGTCGCCTGCTCGAGGGCGCGGATGTTGCGGCCCTCGCGGCCGATGATGCGGCCCTTCATGTCGTCGCTCGGCAGATCGACGACCGACACGGTCGTCTCGATGGCGTGCTCCGCGGCGCTGCGCTGGATGGCCTGGGTGACGATTTGCTTCGCCTTGGCAGCCGCCGACTCGCGTGCCTCGGCGTCGAGGCGCTTGACCAGGTTGGCGGCGTCGCGCTTGGCGTCAGCTTCGAACTGCTTCAGCAGCAGGTCGCGGGCTTCGTCGGCGGTCAGCGACGCGACCCGCTGCAGCTCGCGCTGCTGGTCGGCGACGAGATGCTCGTACTTCCTGGCCGACGCCGTGACGGCGGCCTCGCGCTCGGCAAGGCCTGCCTCGCGCCGCTTGAGGTCGGATTCGAGACGCTCGATGGAGTGCAGCCGCTCGGTCAGGGCCTGGGCCTTGTCGGCCAGGCTCTGCTCGGCGCGCTGTGCCTCGACCCGCCGTTCGCGAGCCTGCTTCTCGGCCTCGACGAGCAGGACGTGAGCCTGCTCCTTCGACTCGAGCGCCGCCTCTTTCTTGCGGGTCTCGATCTCGCGGTCGGCGTCGCGCACCAGTTGCGCGGCGCGCTGCTCGGCGTTGCCCACCGTCTCGGCCGCGATGCGACGCTTGTTGGCGACCCACCAGGAGTACACCGCAAGGGCGCCGACGAGCGAGATGACGAAGTCGAGCAAGTATTGAATCGGAGACGAGCCCATTGCACGTCCTCGGAGTGGTGATACCGCACCAGGTCGCCCGGGCACGGCGCCGGATTCCCGGCCGACGTCCGGTCGGTCACGCGGGGACGGAGGGCGGCGAGAGAAGATCCCCGCGTTGCCGTGTGGGGAGGTCGCATGAACCTGCTGAGCAGGTGGAGCCACTACGAAAGTCGCGCTTCAGGCTTCCTCGAACAGAGGCATGCGCACCACGCAACATCGCGGCTCACTTGGGGTGATACATTGGCTCAAGCGAGCCTCCGAAACACCATCACGAGCAACGCAGGGAAACTGCAGAATCCAGAGAAGATCTTAGTCGCTTCCGGTGGAGGTCGCAAGGGGTGTCCTCCCCGACAGGGCCTCCTCGACGAGGTGCTCGAGGGCCTCGACCCTGAGCCTGACGGTCGCCGCCGGCGCCTCGGCATCGTCACGCGAACGAAACAGTTCGTCGGCGATGTTCAGCGCGGTCACGATCGCGATCTTCATCGAGTCGCCCGCATCGCTCTCGTCGGATGCGGCCTGCAGCTTGGCATCGACGTACGCAGCAAGCGCGTGCACGTAGTCATCTGACAACGTGCTGCGGATGGGGTAGCGCAGCCCCCCGATTTCCACCGTCACGACGCGCGTGTCTGCCACGGCGCGCTTCCATCCCCCATTGGCGGCCGGCCTGGCACGCCTACAGGTCGAGGGCCTCGAGTTGCTCGAGCAGGCTGGCGACGCGCGTCCGCACCTGCTCGCGCTCGTGGCGCAGGGCCTCGGCATCGCTGGCCGAAGCGGTCTCGGCGGCCAGCCGGGTCTCGAGTGCCTCGACCTTGACCTGCATCCGGGTGTTCTCGTCGACCAGCGCCAGCCGCTCGGCCCGGAGCTCGCTGACGACCTCGACGAGCTGGCGGATCTTGGTTTCGAGGCGCGTGAGCGACTCGATGTCACTGGGGGAGAGCGATTTCGACGTCATGATGCAGAGACTCTATTCCTGCGGCGCGTGCTAACGCAATCGCGCCTGGTACGCAGTGGTCAGCGCGCCGAGGATCGCCTCGACGCTCGTCGTCACCTCTTCGTCGGTCAGTGTGCGCTCGGGGGCACGGAACACGAAGTGGAACGACAGGCTCACGTGATTGGCCGGCACGCCGGCGCCCTGGTAGCGCGCGAACTCGCGCACGTCAACGAGGGTGTCGGGCGCGGCCTTCCGGATGGTGTTTCGCAGGCTCACCGCCTCGACGGTGTCAGGGACGATGATCGAGAGATCACGCACCACCGAGGGATGCCGCGGCAGCGGACGCACGGCGATGTGCTCGCCGAGGTTGACGAGGTGACCGACGGCGTCGAGATCGAGTTCGGCAACGAACACGGCGTCGTGCCTGGGAAGTCCGCGGCTCGAGGCGATGGCCGGCACCAACTCGCCGATCACGCCACACACCACACGCTCGCCGTCGGGGGCGACCGCCACGAGCGAGGCCGCACGCCCGGCGACGAGATAGGGCACGGCCGCAGCGGCGACGCCGATCCGCAGCCCGAGGCCTGCACCCAGCGACTCGACGGCGCCCTTCATGTCGAAGAAATCAGCCTCGCGCCCCGTGCCGCTCCAGTGCTCGGCCGCACCCGCGCCGAGCAGGGCCAGGGCAATGCCACGGGTTTCGCCGCTGTCGCGCGAGAACCGCGTGCCCGTCTCGTACAGGCGCACGTCGCGCTGCTCGCGCCGGCGATTGTGCGCCAGCGAGTCGACCAGGCCCGGCAGGAGCGACGGTCGAAGCACGGCGAACTTCTCCGACAGCGGGTTGGCAATCGCCACGAGCTGCTCGGGGGCTGTCGCGAACGGCTCGGCCGCCGTCCGTTCGATGAACGTGAACGTCACGGCTTCGCTGAACCCGGCCCGGGAAGCGCTCGCCTTGGCAGCGCGTTCGCGCACGAGACGCGGATCTGGCGCGGCAGGCGGGGTCGCCAGCGTCGGAAACGTCACCGGCAGGTGATCGTACCCGTGATGGCGCGCGATCTCCTCGACGAGGTCGACGTCACGTGCCAGGTCGTTGCGCCACGTGGGCACCCCGACCGTCCACTGCAGGTCGCGCTCCCGGTCGTCGGCGCGCTCGAGATCGCAGCCGAGCGAGGTCAGGATGCGCTCGACGTCTTCGTCGGCGACCGCCACGCCGAGCATCCGGCTGACGTAGGCGCGCCCGAGTTGCACCCGGGTCCGCGGCCGCGGCTGCGGGTACGCATCCACGACGCCTGGCCGCACCGTGCCTGCGCCGAGGCGCCCGATCAACTCGCACGCGCGCGCCAGGGCCACGAGCGGCGCGTTCACGTCGGCCCCACGCTCGAAGCGGTACGACGCCTCGGTTGAGAGGCCCAGGCGCTTCGACGTCCGGCGCACGCTGGCCGGCTGGAAGTACGCGCTCTCGATCGCGATCGTGGTGGTGGTGCTCGACACCTCGGACCCGGCGCCGCCCATCACGCCGGCGACGGCCTGCGCCCGTTCGGCGTCGGCGATGACGAGCATGTCGGTCGTGAGCGTCCGCGCCTGCCCGTCGAGCGTGGTAATTGTCTCGCCGGGCCGCGCCGTGCGGATCACCAGGCGCTGGCCACCGAGCCGCGCCATGTCGAACGCGTGGATGGGGTGCCCGGTTTCGAGCAGCACGTAGTTCGTGATGTCGACGATGTTGTTGATGCTGCGGACGCCGGCGGCGGCCAGTGCGTGCACCATCCAGGCCGGCGAGGGGCCGATCGTGACGTCGGCGACGGCCAGGGTGTAGCGGGGACACCGCTCCGCATCCACGATTTCGACACGCACCGGCACATCGTCGGCCGTGCCGGCCAGCGCCGGGGGCGTGAGTGGCCTGAACGTGGTGCGATAGCGGGTCGCCACCTCGCGTGCCATCCCGATGACGCTGAGGCAGTCGGGGCGGTTCGCCGTGATCTCGAAATCGATGACCGCGTCCTCGGCATCCGGATCCCCGCTTGCCGCGTCGACGCCCTGCGCCGGCGAAGGTGCGCCGGCCCCAGGCGAGGTTCCATCCTCTTCGGGCGAAGGCGAAGCCTGCTCGCCGAAGCTGGCCCCAGGCGATGTTCCATCCACTGCCGGCGAAGGCGAGATGCTCGCCACCTCGAAGCCGGCCATGTTGAGATCCCAGGCGAGCGTGCTGACGCTCACCGGGACATCGACGAATTCACGAAGCCACGAGACCAGGATCTTCACGCGGGGAACTGCTCCAGGAAGCGCAGGTCGTTTTCGTAGAAATGCCGGATGTCGTCGACACCGTAGGTCAACAACGCCAGGCGCTCGATGCCCATGCCGAACGCGAAGCCGGTGTAGCGCCCACCCGGATATCCCACGGCCTCGAACACCGCCGGGTGCACCATGCCGCAGCCGAGCACCTCGATGAAGCCGGTGCGCTTGCACATGGCGCAGCCGCTGCCACCGCACTTGTGGCAGCTCGCGAAGACGTCGGCCGATGGCTCGGTGTACGGGAAGAAGCTCGGGCGGAAGACCACGCGCGTCTTCTCACCGAACAGTTCCTGCAGGAACGCCACGATCGTGCCCTTGAGGTCGCCCATCGTCACGCGCTCGCCGACGACGAGGCCCTCCACCTGCTGGAACATCGGCGTGTGGGTCACGTCGAGGTTGTCGCGGCGATACACGCGTCCCGGGGCGATGATGCGGATGGGCGGTTCGTGCCGCGCCATGTAGTGGATCTGCATCGCCGAGGTGTGCGTGCGCAGCAGCGTGGCCACGTCGGCGGGGGGCGGCGTGCGCGTGCCCGCGCGTCCAGCAACAGCGCGCCGGAACGGCTCCGCGAGGTACAGCGTGTCCTGCATGTCGCGCGCGGGATGTTCGGGCGGCATGTTGAGGGCTTCGAAGTTGTGCCAGTCGTCTTCGGTCTCGGGGCCGTCGACGATCTCGTAGCCCCACCGGGTGAAGACCGACTCGATGCGCTCGCGCATCACCGTGAGCGGATGTCGGCGCCCGAGCGGCGTCGCCGCACGGCCGGGCAGCGTCACGTCGACGAACCCGGCAGGCGGACGGGACGCCTCGAGGGCGGCGCGCCGCGACTCGAGCGTCTGCTCGATGTGGCCCTTGAGCTCGTTGATCTGGCGGCCCAGTTCGCGCTTGGCCTCGGGACCGGCCTTGGCGAGCGTCCCGAACAAGTCGGTGACACGCCCCTGCTTGCGACCGAGGTAACGGTCGCGGAGCGCCTGCAGGTCGCCGTCGGTTGCCGCCGTTGACAGCGCGTCCTCGAACTCGGCGCGCAGGCGGGTGATGTCGTTCGCGTCGGTCATGGCGGGGATACAGGAAGACCGACAGCACCATGCGGTGCTGTCGGTCGGCGAGGGATCAACAGACGCGGTGCGCCGCGCTGAGGCGGCGCGTGCACACGGCTACGCCGTGGCGGCTGGCGCGTCCTTGACGCGCGCGGCCAGGGCGGCAAACGCCTCGGGCTGCGTCGCGGCCAGGTCGGCCAGCATCTTCCGGTCGATCGAGACGTTCAACGTCTTCAGGCCGTGCATCAACTGGCCGTAGGTGAGACCGTTCTCACGCGCGGCGGCATTGATGCGGACGATCCAGAGCTTGCGGAAGTCGCGCTTGCGGAGCTTGCGGCCCGTGTACGCGTACTTGAGCGACTTGTCGACCGCTTCTTTCGCGGCACGATACAGCTTGCTCTTGGTCTGGAAGAATCCCTTGGCACGATCCAACAGGCGACGGCGCTTGGCACGTCGCACGAACCCACGTTTGACTCGCGGCATAACTATCTGCTCCTAGAACCGGGCCCGACTCACTTGTAGGGCAACATGCGCTCGAGCGTCTTCTGATCCTGCTCAGAGACGAGCGTCATGCCGCGCAAGGAGCGCTTCCGCTTGGTGGTCTTGCTCGACAGCAGGTGTCGCTTGAACGCGCTGCTGCGCTTGAACTTTCCGGTGCCGGTGCGCTTGAAGCGCTTGGCGGCCCCCCGGTGGGTCTTCAGTTTCGGCATCGTCGAACTCCGTTGAGCGTCTAGGGTTGCGGATCGGCCTCGACGGCCGGTGCTGGCTTCTTGACGCCAGGTCGCTGCGTGAGAATCGTGCTCATCTGATTCCCCTCGAGCCGAGGCAACAACTCCGCAATGGCCACGTCGGCCAGTTCCTTCACGAGCCGTTCGAGGATGTGCCGCCCGTACTCGGGATGCGCCATCTCGCGCCCGCGGAAGAACACCGTCGCCTTCACCTTGTCACCCTCGTCGATGAAGCGCTCGATGTTCCTCTTCTTGAACTGGTAGTCGTGCTCGTCCACCTTCGGACGGAACTTGATCTCCTTGATCTCGATCGTCTTCTGGTGCTTCTTGGCCTGCCGGGCGCGCTTCTGTTCCAGGTACTGGAACCGCCCGAAGTCCATGATCCGACAGACCGGGGGGACGGCTGTCGCCGACACCTCGACCAGATCGAGTCCCTTTTCACGGGCCACGACGAGCGCCTGCTGCGGCGTCATGATGCCGAGCTGCGTGCCGGCCTCGTCGATCACCCGAATCTCGCGTACGCGGATGCGTTCGTTGATACGCACGCGGTCGTCCCGTCGTGGGCCGGAACGCATGCCCGGTCGTTCGAATGCGATAGCTGCCTCCCTCGGAAGTCGGCCCCCCCTACGGGGTGACCGGCACCAGGCCTTTCGTCGCTACTTCGTCGTGAATCCGGCCGATGCAGGCATCCACCGGGGTCGCGCCGAGATCGCCTTCCGTCCGACTGCGCACGGCCACCAACCCCTCGGCCGCCTCGCGATCGCCAACGACGAGCATATACGGAATCTTCCCGAGCTGCGCTTCACGGATCTTGTAGTTGACCTTTTCCTGGCGCGCATCGAGCTCGACGCGCACCCCGGCCTGGGCCAACCGCGCTTCCACCGTGCGCGCGTACTCGACGTGCCGATCGGCAATCGGCAACACCCGCGCCTGGACGGGCGCGAGCCACACCGGGAACGCCCCGGCGTAGTTCTCGATGAGCAGCGCGATGAACCGCTCGAAGCTGCCGAAGATCGCCCGGTGGATCACCACCGGCCGATGCTGCGTGTTGTCGGCCCCGATGTAGTGCAGGTCGAACCGCTGCGGCATCTGGTAGTCGAGCTGGATCGTGGCGCACTGCCACTTGCGTCCGATCGCGTCGGTGACGTCGAAGTCGATCTTCGGCCCGTAGAACGCACCGTCGCCCTCGTTGACCGTGTACTCCTGGCCTGCCGACTCGAGCGCCGCCCGCAGCGACGCCTCGGCGCGGTCCCAGGTCGCCACCTCGCCGAGGAACTCCGCCGGGCGCGTCGACAGCTTGGCCGTGTACTCGAGCCCGAAGTCGCGATACACGCGCTGGACGAGCCTGAGCAGCTGCTCGACCTCGTCGGCGATCTGCTCCTCGGTCACGAAGCAGTGCGCGTCGTCCTGGGCGAACTGGCGCACGCGCGTCAGGCCCGACAGCACGCCGGAGGCTTCGTTCCGGTGCAGCGGCGTCTGCTCGTGGAAGCGCAGCGGCAGGTCGCGATAGCTGCGCACCTGGCTCGCGAACACCAGCATGTGGCCGGGGCAGTTCATCGCCTTCATCCCCATCTGCTCGCCTTCGGCCTCGATGAGGAACATGTTCTGGCGGTAGTGCTCCCAGTGCCCCGACGTCTCCCAGAGCGCCTTGTTGAACACCAGCGGCGTCTTCAACTCGACGTAGCCCGCCGGAAACAGCACCTCGCGCATGTAGCCCGCGAGGATGTTGTAGAGCGTCGTGCCCTTGTCGAGCCAGAACGTCGCGCCGGGTGCCCACGGGTGGAACGTGAACAGGCCCAGATCCTTGCCCAGCTTGCGGTGGTCGCGCTTCTTCGCTTCCTCGAGCCGCGTCAGGTGCGCCTGCAGCTCCTTGTCGCTGAAGAACGCCGTGCCATACACGCGCTGCATCGGCTGACCCTGCGCGTCGCCCTTCCAGTAGGCGTTCGAGGTCGTCAGCAGCTTGAAGCCCTTGAGCTTGCCCGTCGAGGGCACGTGCGGGCCGACACAGAAATCGACGAACAGGTCGCGGTCCTTGATCGTGTAGACCGACACCGTGTCCTGATTGGCCGTCTTCTCCTCGATCAGCTGCACCTTGAGCGGCTCGCCTCGTTGCGCGAAATAGGCCAGCGCCTCGTCACGCGGCCAGATCTGGCGCTCGAAGGCGAAGTCGGCCTGCGCGAGCTCACGCATCTTGGCCTCGATGCGATCGAGATCCTCGGGCACGAACGGACGCTCGACGACGAAGTCGTAGAAGAACCCCTCGTCGGTCGCGGGCCCGATGCCGCACTGCGTGCCAGGGAACAACTGCGTCACGGCGGCCGCGAGAAGATGCGCGGTCGAGTGGCGGTACAGCGTCAGCACGTCGGCGCCCTCGGCCGTCACGATCCGCACCGACGCGTCGCGATCCAGGGACGTGCCGAGATCGACCAGGCGGTCGTCGACGACCGCGGCGATCGCCGCCTTCGCGAGGCGCGGCGAGATCGACTCAGCGAGGCTCCGCGCCGACGTGCCCGAGGGCACGCGACGGCTTGAGCCATCCGGAAGGGTGACGAGAACGTCTGACATCAATGTCTACGAGATTTCGGAGAACAGGCGGGCGACCGAAGCAGAAGTACTTCTCGTCGAACGCCGGCCCCGCGATCTCCTGCGGACCGAGCAACGGTGTTGGTAGGCGCGAGTGGAGTCGAACCACCGACCTCCTGCGTGTCAAGCAGGCGCTCTAACCACTGAGCTACGCGCCTATGCCAGCCGCCGTCACGCTGGCGCGAACGCGCAGTATAGCAATCGGTTTCGGAGTGCGTCAACGCACGAGGCGCCTGCGGCACCCGGGAGGCGGGAATCTCGCGGCCGCCGGCGAGGCGGGCGGCACGGCCGGCTGGCGCGCCCGGTTCCGGGGCGCGAACGGGCCGCGCGCACCTGTCGACGCGCGCGGCCGCGGGACGATCGCGACTACTTGACCGCTTCCTTCAGGGCCTTGCCGGCCGTGAAGCGCACCACGTGACGCTTGGCGACCTTGACCGCAGCGCCCGTCTGGGGGTTGCGGGCCGTGCGCGCCTTGCGCAGCGATGTCTTGAACGTGCCGAACCCCACGAACGTGATGGCGTCGCGCTTCTTCAATGCCTTGGTGATGCCTTCGAAGAACGAGTCGAGCGCGGCGGCGGCGGCCACCTTCGTGATGCCCGTGTCCTTGACAATCTTCGCGATCAAATCCTGCTTGTTCATGCAGCCTCCTGCGGGTGAACGAGTGCGCTTCTCGATGGAGCCGGCGCACACCGCGTGCACCTGTGCAGCGGCCCGAGCGTTATACGCGACCGGTACCCGATCGTCAAGCGACGTGATCGCGCAAGATGCTTGCAGGACACGCGATTTCAAACGGGCAGCGCTGCCCGGGCGACGCGTGACGCCAGCCGTCAGGCCGGTGGAGGCGTCGCCTGCGCCAGTGCCTTGTCGAGGATGGGATCGGTCGTGGGGGCCTCGGCGCCGAACTCGACGTCGGGTTCTTCGACGACGACGCCGGGCTCGAGGCCGGTCCCCTGGATGGACTTGCCATCGGGGCCCAGATAGCGCGCCGTCGTGATCCACAGGCCGCTGCCGTCCGGGAGCTTCACCAGCGACTGATCCGCCGCACGCCCGAGCGTGCGCTCGCCGATGCTGGTCGCACGCTTGTTGCCCACGAGCGCTGCGACGAACACCTCGGCAGGACCCGACGTGCCGTTGGTCGTCAGCAGTGTGACCGGCAGTGTGACCGTCGCCGGGGCGGTGGCCATGACCGGTGTGCCCTTGTCGCCGCGCAGTTCACGCTGGGTGATCGTGCCGCTGGCCAGGAACACGCGTGCCGTCGCCACCGCCTCGTCGAACGATCCGACCGCCGTGGACCGCACGTCGACGATGAGCCGCGTGGCGCCGCCCGCCTGCAGCGTGGCCGCCTGGGCCGCGACGCCCGTGGCGGTGCCCGGCCCGAACGCGCTGATGCGAATCAGCCCGGCGCCGTCGCCCAGCGCCCGGCTCGTCACCTGCGTCTCGGGCAGCTTCTCGCGGAGCAGCGTGATCTCGTGCGGTTCGGCGGCGTTGCCGCGAATCAGGGTCACCTTCACCGACGTGCCGACGGGGCCCCGCAGGAGGGTGTTGCCGTCGATGATCGAGAGGTCGCGCGTGGGCTTGCCGTCGATCCCGCGCAGGTAGTCGCCGGTTCGGATGCCCGCCCGTGCCGCCGCCGAGCCATCGCGGACCGCGACGACGCGCAGGTAGTACTGACGGGTGATCACCAGCCCCGTGTCGCCCTCCGGAAGGGCCGTTCCGCGCTCGAGTCGCTGCACGTCGGCCGCCGTCAGCCAGGCCGAGTCGGCGTCGAGCGACTCCGCGAGCCCGCGCATCGCACCATCCATCACGCGATCGACGTGGACCTCTTCGACGTAGCTGTTGAGCACGAGCGACACGACGTCTTCGAACACGCGCAGGTGCTGATAACTGTCTTCGCGGGCCGAGGCCCGGCCGAGGAATCCACCGATCAACACCACCGCCACGAGTGGCGTCGAGACGAGCAGGACAGCGAGTCGGGTACGGGCAGTCATCAGGAAACCTCGGTGAAACTCCAGGCGCATCAGCGGCGTGACAGCCATTCTAGGGGATTGACCGGCCGGCCGTCGATGCGCAGCTCGAAGTACGTGCCTTCGCGGCCCGACGGGCTCCGCCCGCTGCGACCCAGCTCGTCGCCGCGATCGACCATGGTCCCCCGGTCGACCTGCAGCATGTCCAGGAACCCGTACAGCGAGAACGCGGCCTGGCCGTGATCGACGATGACGAGCTGTCCGAACCCGGCGAACGGGCCCGCGAAGACGACCCGTCCGTCGTGGACAGCGGTCACCGGCGTGCCGATGCGCGTTTCGAGTTCGATGCCCTGGCGGACGACGCGCGTGCCGAAGCGGGAGGATCGCTCCGGGCCGAACCGCCGCACGACCTCGCCGGTGACCGGCCATGGCAAGGCCTGCCTGAACGGCCTGATCGGCAGGGCCACGTCGGCGGCCGCCGTGCCCGTTCCGAGCGTCGCGACCTCGCGGTCGAGACGCTCGGCGGCCTGGCGCAACTCGCCCGCGAGCCGCGAGGCCAGGTCGCGCTGCCGGTCGATCTGGTTCACGCGTGCCTGCTGGGCAGCCGCGGCGCCTGCGGCGGCAGCGCGCGCGGTGGCCGCCGCATCGGCGGCCACCGCGGCGGCGGCCGCCCGGGCCTGCCGCCCGGCACGCTCGCGCACCAGCGTCGCCCGGGCCGACGCGTAGCCGTCGATCACCGCGCGGTCGCGGGCGGCGAGCGCACCCAGCAGGCGGATGGCACGTCCTGCCGTGTCGGAACGGGCGCCGCCCGACACCTGCCAGGTCGACCGGTCGGTGGTCCCGCTGATGTAGAGACGCCGCACCGTTGCCCGTACCACCGGCACCATGGCCGCGACCTGCGCATCCAGGCGTGCCACGGTGGCATCGGCGGCAGCCAGTTCGCCGGCGGCCGCGCGTGCCACGGCGTCGGCCTGCTCGGCGCGCGCGTCGGCCAGGGCGCGTGTGACTTCCAGCTGCCGCAGGCTGTCGAGGAGCGTCTGCTGCGTCCGCGCCAGCGCGTCGGCCTCGCGCTGCAGCGCCGCCAGGCGCTCGGTCGCGCGCCTCGCCTGCGCCGCCAGGCGGGTCGCCGCCGGATCCGCCTGAACGCCGCCCGCGGGAGCCTGCGCGGCAGCCGCCACCGCCGTCGCGAGGGCGATCGCCGCCAGCAACCGCGCGGCGCCCCGCTGGCGACGACCGCGTGTCACCGCGTCAGCGGATGAACGACCGCCCATCGAGGTCCGTTCCCGGCGCAACGCCGAAGTAGTCGAGGACGCTGGGGGCGACGTCGATGATGCGGTAGTGTTCGCGCGGCCCGAGCGGACGGTTCGAGATGAGCACGCCCGACGTGTCGGCGACGTCGAAGCTGCCGTGATCGGCACTCCACTTCTTCATGTTGGGATAGACCACCCCGGCAGGGGCGCCGCCAAGCGCGGTCTGCCACGACACGCGATACCCGTCGGCGAACCCGACCTGCAGGTCGGACGCGTTCTCGAGGTACTTCCCGCTGTAGACCTCATCGCGCCGGTAGACCGCCTGGACGATGCGCCCGCCCGTCTCGGGGTCGACCAGCGTGGCCAGCCGCGCCGTCAGCGAGTCGGCCAGCGCGACCGCCTCCTGCCCCGGCGAGACGATGCCCTGGCCCTCGCGGCCGCGCATGTTGAAGTAGATCTGCCCGAGGCCCATCGCGTACGCGCGGGTCCGCGACCAGTCGACGCCCTCCCAGAATGTCCCGGCGCCGAAGAGGTCGCCCAGCGACTTGGCGTCGCCCTGCTGGCCCTTGAGCACCATGAAGCCTTCCTGCACCAGCCAGGTGTTCAGGTTCACGGCCTTGCGCCACGAGTGGAACCCGTGGTCAGACACGATGATCACCATCGTGTCGGGGTCGAGGTGGCGCAGCACCTCGCCGACGAACTCGTCGCTGCGGCGGTACAGGCGCTCGATGGCGTCGCCGTACTTGGCCGCGAGCGCCGCGTCGTACATCGGGTGCGTCGGATCGATGAGGCGCCACATCATGTGCTGGACGCGGTCGGTGGTCTCGATGACGCCCACCAGCAGGTCCCACTGCTTCGCGTCGATGCGGTTGAGGATGACGCGGGCGCGATCGTCGAAGGCGCGCGAGAGGTCCTCCATGAACATCGCTTCGTCGATCCGGCCTTCCTCGAGCGGCCACGTGGCCTCGGCCCATCCCAGCGTGCGGAACGGTCCGAGCGTCTTGACGAGCGACTCGGCGAACGTGGCCGGAGACGACAGCGGCATGGGCGGCGCGTCGGGCCTCCAGTTGACGGGCGACACGTAGAGCTGCAGGTCGTCGCCGGCCTTCAGCAGCGTGAACTGCGCCATCCCCTGCAGCGTGATGAACATGTTGATGCGGAAGCGCAGGTTGACCCAGTCGCTCCACTGGCCGACCTTCAGCGTCATCGTGGTGCCCTGGATCTCGATGGTGGCCGTGTCGCTGCCGCGCGTCCAGGCCAGCGTCATCGGCACCTTGACGTCGGCCTGTGGCTCGAGCGCTCGCAGGGCCGCGCGGTCGGCGTCGCTCATCGGCGACTTCGCCCGGAGGGCGAGCATCTGCTGGCGCACGATCGGGTTGGGCGGGCCATCCAGCAGCGTCTCGGCGCGGCCGTTCTCGAACGCGATCCGCTTGAGGATGCCGCCGAACTCGGTGTTGCCCTCCTCGTACCGCGACAGGTCGGTCGCGAAGTACGAGAACGTTCCCATCGTCCCGCGGATGTCGGGCAGCGGCAATCCCGAGAGCAGTTCGCCGTTCGGCACATCCTCTGGCGGATAGCTGACGGGGACCGTGAGGATGCTCGAGCGAACCCCCGCCGCGCCTGCCGTGATCCAGAACGACGTGCCCCCGCGGATCGACTCGATCACGGGCCTGGCAATCGGGATCCAGTCGAAGAGGAACCTGGCGGGCGTCCGCTTGACCATTCCGAGGTCGGGCAGGTAGGTCGCCGTGTCGCGCACCAGGAAGTCGTAGATGTTGTGCTTGCCCGGGTTCACGCCGGTGGCGAACGACGCCCACGCCGTGGGCGACTCCGGCGAGTGAGTGGTCGCCAGGTCGTGCAGGCCGCCGCGCGCGATAACCGCCTTGAAATTGGGCAGCTTGCCATCGGCCACCCACTGGCGGACGAGGTCGGGGTCCAGGCCATCGAACCCCAGGATCAGGAGCTTCTGCGAGAAGCGCTGCGGGGGAGCCGAGGCAGGGGTGCGGCAGGCCAGGGTACCGGCCAGCGCCGCCAGCGAGACGACGAGTACGAGCGGGAGTGGGCGCACAGTCAGAGGGATCCTGTTCGCTATACTACGCAAGAACACGATCTGATGCCGTTCCCCCCGTTCGATCCCGCCATGCCCGGCACGTCGATCACGACGGCGGTCGATCCACACGAGCAGCTCCGCGCCACGCTCGTCCGCGTGGTGTCGCGCGTGTGCCCTGCCTGGCTCGCCAACCAGCGTGACGATATCGTGCAGGCGGCCTGGATGCGGGTGCAGCCGCACCTTCCTGCTGAGGGAAACGCTCCGCTTGCAGCGTCTTACCTGTCGAAAGTGGCGTACTCGGCGCTGATCGACGAGATCCGCCGCCTGCGCCGCCTGCGCGAAACCGAGCTCGATGCGGGACACCTCTCGGCCGACGAGGCGCCGGAGGGTGATCCCGAGCGACAGGCTGAACGGCGCCGCATCAGCGACGCGATTCGACACTGCCTGACCGGGCTGGTGCCCGATCGCAAGTCGGCGACGACGCTCCACCTGCTGGGCCACTCGGTGCCCGACGTGGCGCGGTTGATGGCGTGGAACGAGAAGCGGGCCGAGAACCTGGTGTACCGGGGATTGGCTGATCTCCGGAAGTGTCTGCTGACGAGGGGAGTCAGACCGTGAGCGACGTGGTACCCGAGTCGGCATCGTTGACTCGCCTGCGTGACGCGTGGATCGAGTCATCGCACGTGCCGCCGGGCGAGGCGTGCCTGTCGGCCGAGTGGATGTGGGACGCCGTCCTGGGCCGGCAGTCGGCGGCAGGCCTCGAGCGTGGGCTTGGGCACGTCACCGAGTGCGCTGCATGTGCCGAGGCCTGGCGACTGGCGCACGAACTGCTGCTGGCGACCGGCCAGACGCCTGTTGCGTCGCGTCGGGAGCGTTCCTTCGTGTCGTGGCACGTGTGGGTGCCTGCGGCAGCAGCCGTCGCCGTGCTGTTCGTCGGCGCAGGGGCAGACCGGGGCTGGTTCGACGTGGCCACGACAGGCCCCGGCGACGCCGACGTGATCAGGGGCGCGTCGCCAGGCCTCATCTCGAACCTGCCCGACGGCGCGGTCTGCGATCGTTCCGCGTGCCGGCTTTCGTGGAGCGACGCCGGAGCCGACGCCCGCTATAGCGTTCGCGTGACCACCCTGGACCTCGTCCCCGTCGTGGTCGCCACCGGTCTCGTCGAGCCTGCGTTTACCATACCGGCCGGCGACCTTCGGGCCCTCGGTCGCGAGGCCGACGTGCTCTGGCAGGTCGAGGCCGTCCTCCCGGACGGCCGGCGCATGTCGTCGGCGACCTTCTCGCTCGTCGTGCGTTGACGCCGTGGCGCCCTCCGGCGCACCATCGGCCCACCGTGACTCGCCTGGTCTTTACCACGCTGTTCGGGGCTCCGCTGCTCGGAGCTGCGCTGATGGGCGCCCTCCCTGCCGCCGCGCAAACCGCTGACGCCCGGAGTTCGTGGCCTCCGGCCTCCCTGGACGGGTGCGAGCAACTGCTCGCCCGTGAGCCGGCCAGCGTCCGCTCGTACCTCTGCTTCAGCGCGGTCGTCCGCGCGGGGCGCGCGACACGCGCGGTCGCACTCGGCCGGATCTCGGCGCTGGCCACGCGGCGGTCGCCCTCACCGCACGCCCTCTACGTCCACGCGCTGATGCTGGCCGACCAGAGTGATCCGGCGGCCGAAGCGGCCTACGGCAAGGCGATAGCCGCCTACGACGGCGCCTCCGACCCGCGGGGCCAGGTGCGCGCCCGCGTGTACCTGGCCACGTACCGCTCCATCCTCGGATTCGACCGGGCGAGTGAGCCGCTTGACGCGGCAGCGCGGATTGCCGCCGCCTCCGGCGATCCCGAACTGGTGGCCCTGGTGACCGTCGAGCAGGCATGGGTGGCCTACCGCACGGCCGACTATGGACGGGCAACCCGCCTGCTCGAACGCGTCGAGTCGACCGTGAGGGGCCGCGTGGCCGCTGACGTGCAGACGAAGTGGCTGTCGTGCCGCGGAGCGGTCCTGTGGGCGCTGGGTGACTCCGACCGGGCCCTGGCAACCTACCAGCAGGAACTGGCGCTGGTGCGACGCGAGGGGAACGTCTACGACGAGGCGACGGTGCTGAACAACCTGGCGCTGTTGTCGAGGGGCGCCGAGCGGGCGGCGTACGCCCGCCAGGGCGTGTCGCTGGCGCGACGCCTCGGCAATGCGCCCGGCGAGGTGTCGGCCGTGATGATGCTCGCCAGCTCGCTGCCGGACCGCGACGCGCTTCGCGAACTTCGCCGCGGCCTCGACGTCGCCGCGCGCGTCGACGATCGCGAGGGAACGAGCCAGCTTCTGCGCACGATCGCGAACCGGCTGCTGCCGACCGATCCCGCTGCGGCCCTGTCGGCCGTCGAGCAGGCGATCGCCGTCTCGCGCACGAGTGGCGATCCCAACGAGCTCGTGCGCAACCTGGTCATCCGGTCGATGTTGCGCTGGGAGATCGGGCCGCGGGCGCAGGCCCTGAGCGAATCGCTCGAGGTGCTCGACGAAGTCGAAGCCTTGCGCAACCGCCACCCCGAGCCGCGCGTCAGGGCGCAACGGTTCGGCCAGTGGCGCGTGCCCTACTACAGCACTGCCGGGCACCTGCTGGCCGGCCACCTGCTCGGCCCCGGTGCCGCGCCGTCGCCGCGTGACCGCGACGACGCCTTCCGCGTCGCCGAGCGGCTGCGTGCCCGGCTGCTGCTCGACCGGCTCGACGCGTCGCGGGCCGAGGTGCCTGTGACCGTCGATGCGGCCCTTCGCCAGCAGCATCGCGCAGTGCTCGACCGCATCAGCCAGGCGAATCGCGAGCTGATGCGTCCCGGGTTGTCGGCCGACGTGCGCCGGCAGTTGCTCGCGAGCCTCGAAGGGGCCGAGCGAGACGAAGCCGAGGTCCGGGGCACGCTCGTGAAGGCGAGTCCTGCGTTCGCCATGATGCGCGCCCCGACGCTGGCGACGATCACCGATGTGCAGCAGGCGCTGGCCGCAGACGAAGCCCTCGTCGCCTTCCAGGTGCACGACACCGAGGCGGGTGCGCAGGCATCGTACGGCGCCTGGCGCTGGGTCATCTCGCGCGACCGCGTCGAGGTCGAGCCGATTGCGCGCCCGGGCGAGCTGTCTGCCGCGGTGCGCATCTTCCTTGGCCTGGTGACGTCGGGTGACGCGAAGGCGGCACGCGTGTCAGCGCGGCTCCACGCGCTGATCTTCGGCGATGCGCTCGACCGTCTGCCCGCGCGCGTGCGTCGCCTGGTCATCGTGCCCGACGACGCGCTCGTCATGGTGCCGTTCGATGCGCTCCGCGCCGGCGTCGACGCCCCGCCCCTGGCACAGCGCTTTGCCATCGCGCTGGCACCGTCGGCGACGACCTGGTGGCGCCTGCGTCGGCTCGGCCAACCGGGCGCGCTGCACGGCGCGCTGATCTACGCCGATCCGTCGGGAGCAAGCCCGTGGGCCTCGTGGTCGGGCGGGCGCACCACCACTCGCGAGGACGGCACGCTCGTCCCGCTGCCTGGTTCGCGTCGCGAAGGGCGTTCGGCCGTTCGTGCCCTGTCGGGCAGCAGCCGGGTCGTGACCGGCAGCGATGCGAGTGAGACGGCATTCAAACGCGACGGCTTCGGCACCTACCGCATCCTGCATTTCGCGGCGCACGCGATGCTCGACACCGCGCGTCCCGAGCGGACGGCGGTGTTGCTGGCTCCGAGCGAGACCGACGACGGGATGCTGCAGGTGCGCGAGATCGTCGACCTGCCGCTCAGCGGGCAGGCCGTGATCCTCTCGGCGTGCCAGAGCGCCAACGGCGTGCTCGTGCCCGCCGAGGGCCTCTTCGGCCTGACACATGCTTTCGTGCTGGCAGGCGCTCGCGTCGTGGTCGCGAACCTGTGGCCCGTCCGCGACACCGACGCCGCTGACTTCATGGGACTGGTGTACCGAAGGATTCGGGCAGGGCCTCGCCGTGCGCGACGCCGTGCAGCGCGCGCGCGTCGAGTCGATGGCACGCGGAAGACCGATGTCGGCCTGGGCGGGGATGGTGGTCATGGGCGACGGTGACCTCGTGCCCGACCCGGGCGGCCGACGCGTGCGCTGGTACTACGTCGTCGCGGCCGCGTTGCTCGCGTGGGCACTCGGCGTGTGGCTCTGGCAGCGCTGGCGGCTGACGCGCACGGCCACAATTGGCTAATCTGTCGCAATGCCACGACTCATCGAGGGTCCCACCGTCATCCCCGCCGCGGGGACCAAGCCCAAGGTCATCCGCGAGCACATCGGACACGTGAACTCCGGCACGGCGGCCCTGAGCATCGCGCACATGACGTCACCGGCGGGCTGGGTCGAGCCCGGCCAGCGGCCGGCCTTCGACGAATACACGCTCGTGCTGGCCGGGTGCCTGCACGTCGAGTTCGAGGGCGGGGCCCTCGATGTCGAGGCGGGGCAGGCCATCATCACCTCGGCCGGCGAGTGGGTGCGCTACAGCACTCCTCGTCCCGACGGGGCCGACTACATCGCCGTGTGCGTCCCTGCCTTCTCGCCGGCGACCGTGCATCGCGATCCCCAGGCCTGACAACCTTCTGGCCGCTCGTCTCGTCTCACACCTCGGACGCACCTCGTGAGAACCGTGTCGGTGCGCGGAGGATGAGATGTCGCACGTGTGCTCGTATCGTTCGGCGGCAGCGGCCGCCGCATTCGGAGTCGCCCTGCTCGGCGCCTCGCCAGTCGCGCACGCGGCTGAGGGCCGCTTCGAGCGAACCCTGCAGGTGAACGGCGCGGTCACGTTGTCGGTGATGACCGGCAGTGGCCGCATCAGCATCCAGCCCGGCGCCGACGGCCAGGTCCGCATCGTCGCGACGATGAAGACGTCCGACGGATGGGGCGGGAGCCGACCCGACGGCATGACCCCCGAGGCCGCCATCGCCGCCATCGTCGCCAATCCCCCGGTGGAGCAGCAGGGCAACGTGATCCGCGTCGGTGATCTGAAGGATCGGCCCGAGGGAAAGAACGTGTCGATCAGCTACGAGCTCGTCGTTCCGCGACAGACGTCGCTGACGTCCTCGTCGGGATCGGGCTCGCAGGTGATTGGCGATCTCGCCGGCCCGGTGAACGCCTCGACCGGCTCCGGGTCGCTCGAACTCGGGCGCATCTCCGGTGACACCAAGGCGTCGGCGGGCTCGGGCAGCATTGTCGTGGCCGGCACGACGGGGAAGACCGATGCCTCGACAGGATCGGGGCGCATCGAGTTGCGTGCGGCTGACGGGCCCGTCGCGGCCCGCACCGGCAGCGGCGAGATCGTGATCGGCAACCTCGGGCGCGGTGATGTGCAGGCCTCGTCCGGGTCCGGGAGCATCACGGTGAACCTGCCAGCTGCCGCCAGCTTCGTGCTCGACGCCTCGTCTTCGTCTGGCCGGATCGAGTCCGACTTCCAGGTCACGACCACCGAGACGAGCCGCCGCACGCTGAAGGGCACCGTTGGCAGCGGTGGGCCGGTCGTCCGTGCGAGTTCCGGGTCTGGCAGCATCCACGTGGTGAAGGCGGCTCGCTGAGATCGTCCGATGCCCGTGCTACGCTGCGCGTCGATGCGAGTCATCGCCTTCGACGTCGGCGCGCAGCGCACCGGGGTGGCCGTCTCTGACGCCACGCAGACACTGGCGCGGCCGCTGAAGGTCCTGCGCGGCGTGCACGTGCTGCACGCCGCCCTCGACATCATCCGCGAGTTCGAGCGCGAGGACGGCGTGGCGGCGATCGTGATCGGGTTGCCGCTCCGCCTCGACGGATCGCCCACCGATCAGACCCCGCGCGCCCGTGCCTTCGCGGGTGCGATCGGCTCACGCGTGTCGCATCCCATCCACATGCAGGACGAGCGCCTGACGAGCGTGGACGCCGACGAGCGGCTGTCGGCCACCGATCGCGACTGGCGGAGCCGCAAGCTGAAGCTCGATGCGGCCGCCGCCGCGATCATCCTGCAGGACTACCTCGACGCGCAGGCCCGCGCGCGCGGCGTTGCCGAGCGCGGCTGAAGGCTGGTACGGTCAGCAGATGCGACGATTGTTCCGCTTCGTTCTCGTGCTCGTCATCATCGCGGCGCTGGCAGCCGCCGGCGGCGCCTGGTGGCTCCAGTCGCGCATCGCCGTGCCGTTCCGCGGCTATGCGGGCATCGAGACGTTTGTCGAGATTCCCCAGGGACTGGGCGTGATCGCGATCGCGAATCGGCTCACCGCGGCGGGCGTCGTGCGCGACCCGTGGACGTTCCGTCTCGCGGTGTGGCGCGCCGGTGCCGCGAAGTCGCTGAAGGCCGGTGAGTACCGATTCGCCGATGCGGCGACCCCGCTGCAGGTTGTCGAGCGTCTCTCGCGCGGAGACGTGTATCTGCGCACCATCACGTTCCCCGAGGGATGGTCGATCCGCGAGATGGCCGCCGCCTTCGAGGCGAAGGGGTTCGGCGACGCTCGCGCGTTCACCGAGGCCGCGCGCGAGGCATCACGCGTGAAGGACCTCGATGCGGGCGGCGAAGGACCTGGAGGGCTACCTGTTTCCCGACACGTACGCCCTGCCGCGCCGCGCCTCGGCACGCGATCTCGTCGGGTTGATGGTGGCGCGCTTCCGCTCGGCCGTCGGCGACGAGATGCTCGCGCGTGCGACGGCGCAGCCCGGCGGCGTGCGTGCCGCGCTGACGCTCGCGTCACTCGTCGAAGAGGAGACGTCGAAGCCCGACGAGCGTCCGATCGTCGCCGGCGTGTACCGCAACCGGCTCGCCATCGGCATGGGGCTCCAGTGCGATCCGACGGTCATCTACGCGCTTGCACGTGACGGGAGGTACACCGGCAACCTCCGCAAGGCCGACCTGCAGTACGACTCGCCCTACAACACCTATCGCTACGCGGGGCTGCCGCCAGGGCCGATCGCATCCCCGGGGCGCGCCTCGATCGCCGCGGCGCTCTCGCCGGCCGACGTGCCCTACCTCTATTTCGTGAGCCGCAACGATGGGTCGCACGTGTTCGCGACAACGCTGGCCGAGCACAATCGCAACGTGTTCCAGCACCAGATCCTGTACTTCCGCGAGAAGCGCCTGCGCGAGCACGCCGAACGCGTGCCCGGCGGGCGTTGAGCAAGGAGGCGGAGTGTTGCCTGGCGGATGGCCGCGTCCGCGCGACCGCCACGCGGCGGTTCGCCGTTGCGTGAGCTGGTGAATGGCGCTGCACGGGCATCGCCGTCGCGTCGCCTGCCTGGCCGGGGCGCTCGTCCTCGTTGCCCTGCAGGTGTACCTCGTGACCGTGCGCCGCACGGGCGTAGCCGTCGTGACGAGCCGCGACACGCACGACGTCGGGCCCGTGGGTGGACCGCTGGCGCTCACGCAGACCTTCGCGATCCAGCAGGCGGGACTGCGTGCCGTGTCGCTGGTGCTGCGTCCGGCAGCAGGCGCCCTCCCTGATGCAGCCGTAGTCGTTGAGCTGTCAGAGATGCACGGCGCCGATGCCGCGTCAGGATTTCGCGTCGTGCGCCGGATGTCGGAGGTCGCCACCGGGCGTCGGGTCGAGTGGCGCTTCTCGCCCATCAACGACTCGGCGGGGAAGACGTACCGGCTGCGACTGTCGGTGCCGAATCAGCCCGTCGAGCGCGGGGTGCTGGTGCGGGCCACGCGCGATGAACACTACCGGGACGGCGTGCTCGCCATCGGCGACCGCGATCTGTGGGGCGACGCAGTGCTCGAGACCGACGTGGCGCAGGGAACGCTCATCCAGCGTGCGCGGCGTGGGCTGGGCTGGCCGCCGTGGGCGGTGGTCTGCGCAATGTGCCTGACCCTCGTGATGACAGGGACGGCGGCGTACAGCATCCTCGAGCGAGCGGCCATCTCGTCGCCGTCACCCGGGACCGCGTCGGCCAACCGGATTGCGGACGCTGTCGCCGTGCTGGTCGTGCTGGTGATCTGCATCACGGCGGCGGTGCAGTGGTGGCGCCTGCCGCGCCGTGCGGGGCAGGAATCCGGTGCCGTGCAGTTGCTCGATCGCTTCCCCGAGGCTGCGAAGCGCACGAGCATGCCGCACCTCCAGGAGGCGTTCCGAGCCGAGCGCGTGCGCCTCGACAGCGAGTGGCGCTGCCTGCTGGCGCTTCCGTTCAGCCGGGTGACGTGGCACGAGCCGGTGCCAACGGGGGCTCGGTTGCGCCTGTCGTACGGTCTCAGGCCCGACGCGTGGAGCGGTCCGGGCGACGGCGCCACGTTCCGCATCGGGATCGGGCATCGTGGGAGAGTACCGGGATGTGCTCACGCAGTGGGTGTTCCCGGCAGGGCGCGAGCCCGATCGTCGCCTGCACGCGTTCGAGTTCGACCTGGCCCCCTACGCGGGTGACGAGGTCGACATCGTGCTGAACACCGAACCGGGGCCGTCGGGCAACGCGGTGGGCGACGCCGCGGTGTGGTGTGCGCCGCGGATCGTGACAGGACCGTCGTAGTCCATGAGGCCGCCCCTTTCCACATCCGACGCGGGTACCAACCGGCCCGCCATCGTCTTCGCCGCAGCGCTGTGCGTCGCGTTCGTTGCACTGATCGTGCGGCATGCCGGCCGCTACTTCTTCCTGATCGACGACTACGCGCTCATCGGCGAGAGCCTCGGCACGCCGGCCGGGGCGATCGTCGGGCAACCGCTCTTCGGCTTCTACCGCCCGGTGACGTTCCTGTTCGTGCGGCTCGAAACGCTGGCGTACGCGTGGTCGGCACCCTGGGCATTCGCCACAACCTCGGCCGGTCTGCACGCCGCGAACGCCGCGCTGGTCCGGGTGCTTGCGTGCCGGGTGACACGTGACCGTGCGGCCGGGTGGTTCGCGGGCGGACTGTTCCTCGCCTCGCCCTGGGCTGCGGAGGCGTTCCTCTGGACGAGCGGCCGCTTCGACCTGCTCGCGGCGGCAGGTGTCTTGTCGGCGCTCGTGATCGCCTCCTGGGCGTCCGAGAGCCGTGGCCGCCGCTGGACGCTGGCGGTTCCGCCCGTGTTCCTCGTCACCCTGCTGGCGGTCGGTGCAAAGGAACACGCGGCCGCGTTGCCGGCCGCAGTTGCGGGGTTGGCCGTGCTGTTCGCCACCACGCAGGACGCGCGACGGCGACTCGCCGTCATGGCTGGCACGTCGGCAGCAGCCGTTGGCGCGTATCTCGTCGTGCGCCAGCGCGTGCTGCCAGGCATGGGTGGCGCCTACGGCGGGTGGACCGAACTGATGTCGCAGGTCGACGTCGTCGGCGCCCTGGTGGGGTTCGTGCGCGCGTACGTTGCGTGGCCGCTGCCAGCGCGCGATCCACGCCAGGGGCTTGCCGAGGCCTTGCTGCTCACCCCGGTGCTGGCGATCGCGATCCCGGCGCTCCTGTGGAACGCGCGCCGCCAGTGGCGGAGCATCGCCGGCTGTCTCATCCTGGGGTTGGCGTCGCTCGGGCCGACCCTGTGGGCACCTGCGTCGGGACGGTTTCTCTACTTGCCGGGGGCCTGGTTGGCGGTCGCTGCAGGCCTCTGCCTGTCGGCGTGGACCCGTGCCGGGAACGTCCCGTCGCGCGTGGCTCGCATGGGCACGCACGCGCTGCCCGTCCTGCTCGCGCTCTACGCGGTCGTCAGCCTCGAGACACAGGCGGGGTGGTGGCAGATGGCCTCGGCGTCAGCGCGGGCGGGAGTGACGTCGTTCGCGCAGTGGGTTGATCGCGACATCGCCGCGGTGCACATCACGAACCTCCCGTTCCGCTGCGTCGAGGGCCCGACCGTGCTGACGTCGTATGCGTTCGTCCACTACTACCAGGGCCGGCAGGTGCCCGCGATCCGATCGACGGCGCACATGGTGCGCTGTGAAGGCGACGACGCGGAAGGCCTCCCCGGCTTTCCGGACCCGCTGGCAGCCATCCAGTCGCCGCAACCGGGTGAGCAGGACGTCTCGCTCGCTACGCGCGCGCAGGTGCCGTAAGCGTACGGGCCGCACCCTTCGACAGGCTCAGGGCAGGCTCCTTCGACAGGCTCAGGGCAGGCTGGGGTGCGGCCCCTGCAGCGTCCGGATCGCGACACCTGTCCGGGTCTCAACCCGTGCTCGCCTACCGTTCTGCCCACTTCAGCTTCTGGCGCAGCACGCCGAAGTAGTTGCGGGTCACGGCGCGAACGAGGCGCAGCGGACGCTTCGTCTGCCGCACGCGGACGATGTCGTTCGACGACAGCGCGAAGCCTTCCTGGCCGTCGAACGTGAGGAAGATCTCGCGCGGATCGCTGTCGGCGATCGGCCGGATCTCGACCTCGCTTCCGGCCGGGAGCACGATGGGGCGATTCGTCAGCGTGTGCGGCGCGATAGGCGTCAGCAGGAACGCGTTCACCGCGGGGTGGACGATCGGTCCGCCGGCCGACAGGTTGTATGCCGTCGATCCGGTCGGTGTCGCGATGATGAGCCCGTCGGCCTTGAAGCGTGCCACGAACTCCCCTCCGACGCTCACCGACAGGTCGATGATCCTCGAGAGCGCACCCTTGGTGATCACCACGTCGTTGAGCACGAGCCTGGTTTCGCGCTTGCCGTCGGGCATGACGCACTCGGCGCGCAGCATGAGGCGCTCGTCGAACAAGGCCCTGCCGCCGAGCACCGACTCGAGTGAACCGTACAACTCGGGCAACGTGATCTCGGTCAGGAATCCGAGGCTGCCGAAGTTCACGCCCAGCAGCGGGACGTCACGATCGCTGGCCGCGATCCGGTCGGCCATTCCGAGCAGTGTGCCGTCGCCGCCGAGCACGAGGATGAGGTCGGCCCGGCCGGGCAGTTCCTCGCGCGAGCACGTGTCGCCCGGTGCGCCGCTCGCGGCGAGCGTGGCCGTGTGCGTCTCGAACACGGGCTCGACCTGCCGCGTGCGCAACCAGTTGGCGATGTCGTCGAGCAGGTGGGCCGCTTCGTGCAACTGCATCTTGGCGACGATGCCGACCCGGGAGACGCGCGATGCGCTCATGACCGATCCTCGTGAACGAGATGGACCAGGAACTCGATGTTGCCGTCGCCTCCCGTGATGGGAGACGGACACCGGCCCGCACAGCGTAGGTGGAGGCCGCTCGCCAAGGCAATCACCTCGTCGACGACCCGTGTGTGCACGGCAGGGTCCGTGATCACCCCGCCCTTGCCGACGTCGCCACGCCCTGCTTCGAACTGTGGCTTGACGAGCGCCACGATATCGGCGCCCGGGGCCATGCAGCGGCGGCACGACGGGTACGATGTGCCGCAGCGAGATGAACGACACGTCGATGGTGACCACGTCGACGACTCGATACGCCTCGGGCAACTGTTCGGCCGCCAGGTACCGGGCATTCACGCCTTCCATCACCGTGACGCGCGGATCCTGCCGCAGCTTCCAGTCGATCTGGTTGTGCCCGACATCGATCGCGACCACGTGCCGTGCTCCGCGCGAGAGCATGACGTCGGTGAAGCCGCCGGTCGAGGCCCCGATGTCGAGGCCGAGACGTCCCGCGCAACTGATGTCGAAGGTGTCGAGTGCGTGCGCGAGCTTGACGCCGCCACGCCCGACCCATGGATGCTCCGGGTGATCGACGGTGACCGTCGCATCGTCGGTGACCTTGTCGCTGGCCTTGCCCGCGACCTGGCCGTTGATGCGCACCAGCCCCGCGATGATCCACGCCTGCGCCCGCTCACGCGATGGTGCGATGCCGCGGGCAACGAGTGCCTGGTCGAGACGAAGGCGTCGCGGCGCGGTCACGAGGAGCGCGAGACGACCCAGCGCGCGAGATCGGGAAGGTGTCGTCCGAGGTCGGCGCGACGCAACGCCGCGAGGGCCTCGTCCAGCGCCGCGCGCGCGAGTTGATGCGAGCGGTCGAGCCCGAACAGGGCCGGATACGTGGGCTTGTGGGCGGCCGCGTCCTTGCCCGCCGTCTTGCCCAGCGTCGCTGCTTCGCCCTCGACGTCGAGGATGTCGTCGACGATCTGGAAGGCGAGCCCGAGGTGCGTGGCGTAACGGACAATCGCGTCGACTTCCTCTGCGGTGCCTCCACCCAGGAGGGCGCCCATTTCGGCCGACGCGCGGATCAGCGCGCCGGTCTTGCGCGCGTGCATGTCGGCGAGCGAGGACGCGTCGAGCGGCGCCTGCGCCAGGCGGGAATCCCGATGCAGGACCTGCCCGGCGGCATCGAGGTCGATCGCCTGGCCGCCGACCATGCCCATGGCGCCGGCAGCTGATGCGAGCACGCCGATGGCACGGAGCGAGCGGGCCGCGTGCAGGGGATCGGCGTCGTGCGTGTCGCGCGCGATGATCGCGAACGCCTCGGTCAGCAGTCCGTCGCCGGCGAGGATTGCGAGCCCCTCGCCGAACACCACGTGGTTCGTCGGACGCCCGCGACGCAGCGTGTCGTCATCCATCGCCGGAAGGTCGTCGTGGATGAGCGAGTAGGTGTGGATGCACTCGATGGCGCATGCCGCGGGCAGCGACCGCTCGATGCGGACCTCATCCCCGCGCGCGACGGCATCCGCGGCCGCGAGCACGAGGATGGGGCGGAAGCGCTTGCCGCCGCCGAGCAGCGAGTACCGCATGGCCTCGTCGAGTACGCGCGGGACGTGCGGCGGCGCGGGCAGGCACGTCGCCAGTGCGCGTTCGACACGCTGCCGGGCCTGCTCGACGAACACTGCCAGTGGCGCCGAGACGCCGGCGCTCACGCGCGATCCTCGCCGGGCACGTCGCGCGTCAGGTCGGCCGGGGCGGCGGCGGCCTTGCCGCGCTCGTTGAGGACCTCGATGCGGCGCTCGGCCTGCTGCAGGCGCTGGTGGCACGCGGCAGCCAGGGCCACGCCGCGTTCGTACAGCGCCAGCGACTCCTCGAGCGACAGGTTGCCGCCCTCGAGGCGCTGCACGACATCGTCGAGTTCGCGCAGGGCGGTCTCGAACGACGTGGTCGTGTCGAGCGCGGAAGGACGATCAGGGACGGACGAATCACTCATCGATCGATCTCCGATGGCGGGCTGACGGTCGCCACGTCGCAGTGCAATTCGCCCTCGGCGACGCGCACGTGCACGCGCGCGCCGACCAGGCGAGGGTCTGCGACACGAATCAGGGTCGAGCGGTCATCCGACCAGCACACGGCGTAACCGCGCCCGAGTACCGCCAGCGGTGACAAGGCAGCGAGCCGTCCCGCTCGTCCCGACAACGCCGCCCGCTCGGTGCTCACGTGAGCCAGGGCCGCGCCGTGCAGGCACGAGGCGAGTCGTCCGAGTTCGAGTGCCGCGCGCTGCAGACGCCGTTGCGGATGATACGCGTCGAGGCGGCGCTGCGCATCGCGAATGTGACCACGCGCATCGGCGAGACGCTGGTGCAGCGCCCGCGCGAGTCCCTGCTCCGCATCGCTGATGTCGCGGCCCAGGTTGGCCACGCGCATCGGGACCGCCACCAGGGAGGGATGCCGCTCGAGGCGACGGAGCTTCACTTCGGCGGCGCGCAGCGCCGTCTCGGCGAGTTGCCGCAGCCGCCCGGCACGCTCGTCGATGCCGGCGACCACGTCGCGGGCGGGACGGACCACGATCTCGCCGGCGTGCGACGGCGTGGCGGCACGGACGTCGGCGACCAGGTCGGCGATCGTCACATCGGTCTCGTGTCCGACGGCCGAGACGACGGGGATGGGGCACGCCGCGATCGCGCGCGCCACCGATTCCTGGTTGAAGGCCATCAGGTCTTCGAGCGAACCGCCCCCGCGCGCGACGATGACGAGGTCGGCGCTGGTGTGGGCCGTGAGCCTCGCGAGCGCCTTCACGATGGACGCGGCGGCGGCCTCGCCCTGTACGCGTGCCGGCGAGATGACGACGTGCGACCGCGGGGCCCGCGTGTAGATCACCTTCAGCAGGTCGCGCAGCGCCGCGGCGTCGAGCGACGTGACGATGCCGATGGTGCGCGGGAACGGCGGAAGGCCCCGCTTGCGCGCGGGGTCGAGCAGGCCTTCGGCGGCCAGGCGCCGCTTGAGCTGCTCGATGGCCTGCTGCAACGCGCCGATGCCCTGTGGTTCCATCCTGGTGACGTACAGCTGCAGGTCGCCGCGCACGTCGTACAGGCTCACCGATCCGCGCACGATCACGCGCTGCCCGTGCTCGGGCGCGAAGGCCAGCGAGCGCCGATCCGAACGCCACATCACGCACTTGATTTGCGACAGGCCGTCCTTCAGCGCGAAGTACAGGTGGTCCTTGATGATGCGGACGTCGGTCAACTCGCCTTCGACCCACACGTCGGTGAAGTCGTCGGCGAGCGCACGCTTGACGTCGGCGAGCAGCGCCGAGACTTCGTACACGCGGCGCGCCGGCGCAGCCGGAACGGCGGGCAAGCCAGGCGTTGGCGGGATCTCCGAGTGAGACGGCGCCACGTGCGACGCCTCAGGCGAAGCTGGCGCTGGTTGCGCCGGAGCCGTTGGCGAAGGCGAGACCTGGTGGCGCCGGAGCCGTCACGCGCGCAGTCTGCGGCGAAGGCGAATCCTCGAACGGCAGATCGAAGAGCGACCCCATGATCAGCCGTCGAGCGCGTCGACGTCGGCGCGCGTGAGCGCGAGGCGCAGGATCGATCGTGCGCGCCCGCTCGCCTCGTCGGCATCGACCAGGACCGCACACAGTCGCGGATCGCCGGTGGCCGTTTCGAAACGCGAGGGCATGCCGTTGAGGAAGCGCGAGATGGCCGGCGTCTTCTCGACACCGATGACGCCGTCGTGCGGGCCCGTCATGCCGACGTCGGTGATGGCGGCCGTGCCGTGGGGCAGCACGCGTTCGTCGGCGGTCTGCACGTGCGTGTGCGTGCCCACGACCAGCGTGGCACGCCCGTCGAGATGCCAGGCCAGGGCGATCTTCTCTGACGTGACCTCGGCGTGGAAATCGACAACCACGAGCGGCGTCTCGTCGCGCACGCGCGTCAGGGCCCGGTCGAGCGCCGCGAACGGATCGTCAACGAGGGGCATGTGCACGCGGCCCATCGCGTTGATGACGGCCACGCGCTCGCCGTTGGGGGCCGAGTAGACGCCGACGCCCTCGCCCGGGGCACCGGACGGGTAGTTGAGCGGGCGCAGCAGGCGCGGTTCGCCTGCGATGTAGGGGAAGACTTCCTTCTTGTCCCAGATGTGATTGCCGCTCGTCATCGCGTGCACACCACACTTCAGGATGGCATCGCCCGTCTCGCGCGTGACGCCGAAGCCGCCGGCCGAATTCTCGACGTTGGCAATGACGAAGTCGATGCCGTGTCGGCGGGTGAGCGGTGGCAAGGCGGCCGCGAGGATGTCGCGGCCGGGGCGACCCACGATATCGCCAACGAACAGGATGCGCATTGAACGGGCTCGGCGCTAGGGGCGCGGGGTGTCGATCGGAACGACGATCTCGCGTCCGCGTCGTTCGACGATGCGCGGGACGGAGACACGCAGGACACCATCGACCAGCGAGGCGCGCGCGCGCGACGCATCGATCGCCTCGCTGAAGCGCACGACCCGGGCAAACCGGCCGTAGCCGCGTTCGACGTGCTCGAAGCGGCGCTCGTCCGAGCCGCACGCCTCCGGGCCACACTTGTCGCCGGCGATGATCAGCGCGCCGCGGGTGAAAACGGTGCGGATCGCCGACGCCGGGACGCCCGGCACGTCGAGCAGGATGTCGATGGTGGTTGCCGTCTCGATCACATCGAGGGCGGGAACGACCCCTCCCGGTGTGCCGCCGCCGACGGCGGATTGGCTGCGATCGAGGTCCTCGAACAACCGCTGGACCTCGCCGTCGAAATCATTGGTATCAGGCTGTGCCCACATCGTCATCGGAAGCCGACACATCATCGCACAGGCGTGGGCGGGATCGGCACGTCGCGCCCGCGCGGCTGGCAACGGGCCGAGATTGCCGCCAGGGCGGGGCAGAGGTCCGTGGTGAGCGGCCTCGGAGGCCCGGCTGGCCGGGTCCTGACCGCGGCGGAGGCGTTGCGCTGACGAGTCAATATATGAGTCTGTTCAGTATAGATTTTTTTATTGACATGGACTAATGTGACGCCGTATTGTCTTTTTCGGGTTGTTTGCTCGCTCCGCCACGCCGCCAGCACACCGGCGCGGCGAGGCTGCCACACATAAGCAGGAGGTACCACCATGGCGATTGTGCGTCTGGATCCGTTCCGTGAACTCGCGGTCATGCAGGACCGCATCAACCGCATCTTCGGCGACACCTATCGCCGCGGCGATGACGACCTGATGCAGCGGGGCGACTGGATGCCCCCGGTCGACATCTACGAGAACGACAAGCACGAACTCGTGATCACTGCCGAGCTTCCCGGGCTGTCGCGCGAGGCGATCGACATCCGGCTCGAGAACAACATGCTCACCATCAGGGGCGAGCGGAAGAAGGCGTCTGAAACGACCGACGAGCAGTTCCACCGCGTCGAGCGTGCGTACGGCATGTTCAGCCGGTCGTTCTCGCTTCCCGCGACGGTTGACGTGAACAAGGTGGCCGCCGACTACAAGGACGGCGTGCTCACCATCACGCTGCCGACCCGCGAGGAGTCGAAGCCGCGGCAGATCCAGGTCCAGGTCAACGGGTAGATCCGCCTTCGCCCCTGCGGGGCTGCGGCGAGACGCGTCCGGGTCACCGCACCTCCGGACGAGTTCGTCGTAGCCCCAGAGGGGTTCGCCGCAGCTCGGAGGGGTTCGCTGTAGCCCCGATGGGGCCGGCCATAGCCCCGAATGGCGCGAAGGCGGCTTGCTCTTCACCCGCATACCCCTATATCCTGTCAGGTCATGTCGAACCCGATTGATCAGCCAGACGCCCCGCATGTCTACGAGCCTGTGACGGCGCCCGCGATAACCTCCCGCTTCCTGTTCGTCGACATCGCCTCGCAGCGTGCCAAGCAGTTGCGCCGCGGTGCGCGTCCGCGCCTCGCCGAGGGCGTCGAGCGGTCGCACAAGCTCGAGCGCGTCGCCATGCGCGAAGTGCACGACCACCTCATCGACTACACGATCGTCCCGGTCAAGCAGGTCACCTTCCCCGACGCGCCGCCGTCGCAGGAGTAGCGCCATGGAGCTCGTGATGGGGCTCCTCGGCTCGCTCGCGGCCGCGGTCGTGGTCATCCTCGGGATCTTCGTCGATCGCGTGCGTGCTGCCGACGCTCCCCAAGCTCACCCGGGCCGGCCAGAAGTCGGGCCGGACGCTGGATGACTTCGTCGGGCGCGTCGACCTGGGGTTGCCCGTGCTCGCCACCGCCCCGCGGGGAACGGTCGATCAGCTTCGTTCGGGAACCGGCCGCCCACCTCGTCGTAACTCCGCACAGGGGCGGAGGGTACGACCGTGATGACTTTCCTGTTGGTGGCGATGGCCGTGTCAGTCGGCCTGGTGTTTGCCGGGCTGGCGTTGGCGATTGGCCTCGTGTTCCGGCTGGTGTTCTGGGTCGTCCTCCTGCCATTCAAGCTGCTCTTCGGCATCCTGTTCCTTCCGTTCGTCCTCCTGAAATGGGTTCTGCGCGGGGTGGTCGGGCTCCTCATGGTGCCCCTCCTCCTCGTTGTCGGCCTGGTCGTCGCGGTCGGGGCCGTGCTGACCGCGATCGTCAGCGTGCTGCTCCCGCTGCTGCCCCTGGCGTTCGTGGCCTTCGCGGTCTGGGCGGTCTACCACTTGCTCAAGCGACCGCCCGCCGCACGTCCGGCGTAAGCGCCACCCCTCCGTGTGCGGGGCGCTCCCCAGAGCCGCCCGAGCGGATTTGTCGGGGCGGTCGCCAGTTGCGAAGTGTAGTTGCGAAGTGTAGGGGCGGCTCCCCAGAGCCGCCCGGGCGGATTTGTCGGGGCGGTCGCCAGTTGCGAAGTGTAGGGGCGAAGTGCAGGGGCGGCTCCCCAGAGCCGCCCGGGCAGTCGTCACCCTGACATCCGGCGCTCGCGTCGCGGTGCGCCAGTTCCGGGCCGCACAGGGGTGCGGCCCCTACACCTTCCGCTGCACTTTGCGCTGCACGTCGCTCTCGGCGCAGTGTGACACCGTGATCCCGCGATTAGTCGGACCCCGCGCTCAGGCGACCGGTCAGAACGGGCAGGTGAGACGAGGACGGCGCGACTCGAGGGCGCGGGCGACCTGCAGAATCCTGGCCTCTGCGAACGCCGGGCCGACGACCTGGATCCCGACTGGCAGCCCCTCGTCGGTCAGCCCGCAGGGCACGCTCACCGCCGGCACCCCCGCCAGGTTCGCACTCACCGTGAAGACGTCGTTCAGGTACATCTGCAGCGGATGGTCGATTCGCTCACCCAGCCTGAACGCGGCGCTCGGCGTCGTGGGCATCACGATCGCGTCGACCCGCGTGAAGGCCCGCGTGTAGTCGTCGCGGATCAGCGTCCTGACCTGCTGTGCCTTCAGGTAGAAGGCATCGTAGTACCCGGCGCTGAGGACGTAGGTGCCGATCAGGATGCGACGCTTCACCTCGGCGCCGAAACCCGCATCGCGCGTCCGCTCGTACATCACGTCGAGTGAATCCCGCGGGCCGATCGGCGCCCGGAACCCGTAGCGCACCCCGTCGTAGCGAGCCAGGTTCGAGCTCGCCTCGGCGGGCGCCACCAGGTAGTACACCGGGATGGCATGTCGCGCGTTCGGAAGCTCGACGTCGACGAGTTCCGCGCCCGCGGATCGCCATGTCTCGAGCGCGGCGTCGATCGCTGCCAGCACGCCCGGGTCCACGCCCTCGCGCAGCATCGCACGGGGAACGCCCAGCCGAAGACCGGTGACCGGCGCGTCGAGGTCGGTTGTGGTCGGCGTTGCGGGCGTCGCCTCGGAGGTCGAATCGCGAGCGTCAGGGCCCGCGATGACGTCGTAGAGCAGCGCGGCGTCGTGCACCGTCTGCCCGAACGTGCCCACCTGGTCGAGCGACGACCCGAACGCAATCAACCCGTAACGCGACACGCGGCCGTACGTGGGCTTGAGGCCCACCACACCGCAGAAGGCGGCTGGCTGGCGGACCGATCCACCCGTGTCGGAGCCCAGCGACAGCGGCGAGAAGCCCGCCGCGACGGCCGCCGCCGATCCACCGCTCGACCCACCCGGCGTGCGCGTCACGTCCCACGGGTTCCTCGTGGGGAAGTACGCCGAGTTCTCGGTCGACGAGCCCATGGCGAACTCGTCGCAGTTCGTCTTGCCGACGATGACCGCCCCTGCCGCACGCAGGCGGGTGACGACCGTGGCGTCGTAGGGCGGGACGAACGACTCGAGCATGCGCGAGCCTGCCGTCGTCCGCACACCCTGCGTGCAGATGTTGTCCTTGACGGCCACCGGCACCCCGGCGAGTGGCAGCGCCGCCCTGTCGGCCATGGCGTCGATGGCGCGGGCGCGCTCGCGGGCGCCCTCCGCATCCACCTGGAGAAAGGCGCCGATGGCGCCGTCGTGTTCGCGAATGCGATCGAGGAACGTCTCGCACACCGCCTCGGCAGAGGTGGCACCGCTGGCGATGGCCGCGCGGATCTCGGTGGCCGTGGCGCGCGTGTCCATCAGCCGATGACCCTGGGGACCCTGAACAAGCCGGCCTCGCGCGCCGCTGACGGGGCATTGGCGAGCGCGGCCTCTCGTGTGAGCGACGCCTGCGGTTCGTCGGGACGGACGGCCGTCTCGTGCGCGACGGCATACGCCGTGGGCGGCACGCCGGATGTATCGACCGCCTGGATTTCGGTGGCGTACTCGAGGATCTCGGCGAGTTCGGGCGTGAATCGTGCCGCCTCGTCAGGCGTCAGCGCCAGGTGCGCGAGGGCAGCGACGCGGGCCACGTCATCGGGCCCGAACAGTGCTTTCATGCGCGAAATGCTACCACGGGCATTCGAGGCGCCTGTCGCCCGTCGAGGTCCGCTTTGAGTAGGATGTTCGTCATGATCCGTCGACTGCTCGCCATCACCCTCATTGCCCTGTGCGTCCTGCACGCCTCGCCGCGGCTCGATGCGTGGGGCTTCGATGCCCACAGATACGTGACCGGCCGTGCGCTCGACATGCTGCCGGCCGAGATCAAGCCGTTCTTCGAGAAGCACCGCGCCTTCATCGTCGAGCACTCGGTCGATCCCGACCTGTGGCGCAACGCGGGCTTCGAGGACGAACCGCCGCGGCACTTCGTCGACATGGACGCGTACGGGCCGCCGCCGTTCACCGCCGTGCCCCGCGACTTCGACGCTGCCGTCGCGACGCACGGCAAGGACTTCGTGCTCAAGAACGGCACGCTGCCGTGGCGAGGCCAGGAGTTCTACGACAAGCTGGTCAAGGCCTTCGACGACGTCAAGGCGGGCCGCCCCTACGCCCTCGACAACGTGAGTTTCTACGCGGCGGTCCTCTCGCACTACGCGGGCGATGCGCACGTGCCGTTCCACGCCGCGCTCAACTACGACGGCCAACTCACCCAGCAGCACGGCATCCACGCGCGGTTCGAGAGCGACCTGTATGCACGGGCGCGCGAACGCCTCACGGTCGCGCCGGCGCCCCTCACGCCCGTTCCGGCGACCGTTCGCGACTACTTCTTCGACACGCTCGCGGCGAGCTACGCGTTCGTCGAGGGCATCCTGGCTGCCGACAAGGCGGCCATCGGACAGGCGACCGAGTACGACGATGCGTACTTCGCGAAGTTCGAGACGGGGGCCAGGCCAGTCCTCGAGAAGCGCCTGGCCAATTCGATCACGGCCGTCGCGTCGCTCATCACCAGGGCATGGGAGCAGGCCGGCAAGCCCGAGCTGCCGGTGAACCCCGTGCGCACGGTGCGCAAGCGGCGGCTGCCCGGCGCCTGATCGTCCCGGCAACCGCCGGTCCGGTGCTATCGTAGAAAACATCCATGGACGTCTTTCTCGTGCCGGTCACCCTCGACCGTTATGTGCCCTACTGCGAAGTGCCCGAGACACCCGAGTCGGAGGGGCACTCCGCGACGCGCCGGGGCGTGTTCCACGGGCTGACTGCGAGATTCCAGCACGTCCTGGCGACGATCGAGCGTCGCGCCAACGAGAAGACGGCCGACACGCCGACCACCGTTGCAGGCCGCGCGAAGGAGCGCGCCTACCACTGGCTGGCACGCTGGATGGCGGCGCAGCGCCTGTTGTGGCGGCTGCGCAAGACCGAGCACGCGACACTCGTCTTCCCCGACGACCTCGAGCCCGCACGGGCCCATGAGCTGCTGGCGCTGCACCTCGACCGCGAGTCGCGCCGGCACGCGATCCTTGCCTCGTGCTACGGCGTGCTCGGTCTGCTCACGATTCCCATCGTCCTGGTGCCGGGCCCGAACGTGGTGGGCTATGTGTTCACGTTCCTGCTCGTGGGGCACTTCTTCTCACACCGCGGCGCCCGGCACGGCCGCACGAGGGTGACCTGGGTGACACGGTCGAGCGCGACGCTCGTCGAACTCCGGAGGCTGCCGTCGATTGCACCCGGCGAGCGCGAGCGGTTCATCCACGAGATCGCCGAACGCCTTGGCCTCGTGCATCTCGTCGCCTTCTTCGAGCGCGTGGCCCTCGGGGGCGCGTGATATTCTCGGCGGCCGGATGACCCTGCGCGAACTCGCCGCGTGCCTGGAATGCCGCCTCGACGGAGACTCTGACATCCAGATCGTCCGCGTGGCCGCGCTCGAGGACGCCGAGCAGGGCGACATCACGTTCCTGGCCAACCCCAAGTACCACGCGAAGGTCCGTCACACGCGGGCGACGGCCATCATCGCCGACGACACGCTGGCCGACGCGCCGTGCGCGATCCTGCGTTCGCCGCATCCGTACCTCACATTCGCCCGCGCGCTGGCGCTGCTGACGCCCGACACGCGTCCGCCGGCTGGCGTCCATCCCGCGGCGGTGGTGGCCGAGGGCGCGACGATCGACCCGGAGGCTTCGGTGGGTGCCTTTGCCTGCATCGGGGCATCTGCGACCATCGGGCCACGCACGGTCGTGCATCCGTTCGTGTATGTCGGGCCGGGGGCGCGTATCGGTGCCGACTGCCTGCTGCATTCGCACGTGGCGATCCGCGAGCGCGTGGTGCTGGGCGACCGGGTCATCGTCCAGAACGGGGTGGTGATCGGCAGCGACGGCTACGGTTTCGCCCCGCGGCCCGACGGCACGTTCGAGAAGGTCCCGCAGAACGGTGCGGTGGTCATCGAGGATGACGTCGAGATCGGTGCCGGCTCGGCCATCGATCGTCCACCCCTGGGCGAGACCCGGATCGCGACCGGCACGAAGCTCGACAACCTCGTGCACATCGCGCACGGCGTGCACGTCGGACGCCACGCATTGCTGGCGGGCCAGGTCGGCATCGCCGGATCGGCGACGATCGAGGACCACGTGATGTTCGGCGGGCAGGTCGGGGTCGCGGGCCACGTCACGGTGGGCAAGGGCACACGGGCGACGGCGCAGACGGGCATTCCGAACGATGTCGCGCCGGGCTCGTTCGTATCGGGCTACCCGGCGATCGACAATCGTGACTGGCTCAAGGCATCGGCCGTGTTCAAGAAGCTGCCCGAGATGCGGAAGGCGCTGGCGGCTCTCGAGCGCCGCATCGCGCAACTTGAAGGCCGCCGAGACGAACAACCCTGATGTTGTCTCCCGGCCGCGGCGGCACGCTCAGCCTGCTCGTGTGCTGGCTGACGACGGTTTCGATCGCGTCGGCCCAGGCGCCCCGCGTCATCACGCCGGCTCCCGATCACTGGGGGCTGTTCACGAACTACAACGTCCACATCGGGATCGAGACACTGAGCGGCGACGACCCGCGCTTCCAGTTCGACCTGGACACGGGTGGCGACCTCGACATCTGGGACTACGTGCACGGCCGGGTCAACACCGCCTTCAACTACGAAGCCATCCTGGGCGAGCAGTACCAGCCCTTCGACCCGAACCAGGGCAACTACTCGATCGAGATCTCGAGCAGCGTGCGCGCAGGGGCCACCGAGGTGTCGGGCGTCTACCATCACACGTCGAGGCACCTGGGCGATCGGCCCAAGATCTACGGCATCGCCTGGAACCTGCTGGGCGTGCAGGTGGCGCACGCCCGCACGGGGCCGGCCAGCGACTGGCAGGTGCGGGCGCGTGCGGCGAAGGCGACCGCCATCTTCTTCGTCGACTATGACGCAGAGCTGACCGCCGACGCACGATATCGCCGGCGCCTGACGCCGTATGTCGCGGTGGTGGGGCGGGCCAGCGGGATCGTCCGCACGATCGACCCGCAGCGCTCGAGCCGGCCCACCCAGCGCGGCGGCCGCCTCGAGGGGGCGCTCCGGTTCACCGGGCGTGGCGCCGGGGTCGAGTTCTACGCGGGCGTCGAGCAGCGGATCGAGGCCGATGCCATCGAGGCGCGTCCGATGCGATGGGCTTTCATGGGCTTCCGCGTCGAGAGCCCCGATCGGCCGCGCTGACCCGCGCGCGGTGGCTCCCGCAGGGGCCCAGGCACGGTCGGGCGACCTCTGCCATGCCTGCGGCATGCCATAATCGACAGACCATGCCGTCTCTGGCTCGTCGCTGTTTTGCCGTCGCGGCGGCCGTGCTCGTAGCGCTCACGATCATCGAGCCTCCCGTGCCGGTCGCAGCCGCCTCGCGCCCGCCCAAGTTCGACTACCAGATCCACACGCTCGACAACGGGTTGACCGTCATCCTCAACCAGGATCATTCGACGCCAATCGTCCACGTGTCGCTCTGGTACCACGTGGGATCGAAGGACGAGCCGCCGGGACGTACCGGCTTTGCCCACCTGTTCGAGCACCTGATGTTCAAGGGCTCGAAGAACGTCGGTCCCGAACAGCACACGTCGCTGGTGGCGAGCATCGGCGGCCAGAGCAACGCGACGACCAACGAGGACACGACGATCTTCTGGAACACGGTGCCGTCGCACTACCTGCCGATGGTGCTGTGGATGGAAGCCGACCGGATGGCGACGTTGCGCGTCGACGAGTCGACGTTCAAGCAGGAACGCGAAGTCGTCAAGGAAGAGCGGCGGATGCGCATCGACAACCAGCCCTATGGCCGCTTGCAGGAGATCCTGTACGAGAAGGCCTTCGAGCGGCATCCCTACAAGCACCCCGTGATCGGGTCGATGGCCGACCTGCAGGCGGCGACGGTCGAGGACGTGCGCGAGTTCTACGAGACGTACTACGTGCCGGGCAACGCGACGCTGACCATCGTCGGCGACTTCGACTCGGCGCAGGCACTCGAGCTGATCCGGCAGTACTTCGGCCCGGTGCCCAAGGCCGCCCGTCCGCTCGAGCGGAAGATCCCCGCCGAGCCCATGAAGACGAAGGAGCGGCGCGAGACCGTCTACGAGGAGTGGCCGCTGCCGGCCGTGATCGTCGCGTACCACATCACCTACGACGGCGATCCCGATTCGTACCCGCTCCACATCGTCTCGAAGGTGTTGTCAGACGGGCAGAGCTCGCGCATCTACCGGCGGCTGGTCTACCAGGACCGGCTGGCGCTCGCGGCGTTCGGGCAGGCCAACCTGATCGAGCACCCGAACCTCTTCTACGCGGTGGCCATCGTGCAGCCCAACGCCACGCCCGAGAGCACGACCAAGGCATTGATCGAGGAGATCGAGCGTCTCAAGACCGAACCGATCTCGGCACGTGAACTCCAGCGAGCCAAGAACCAGTTCGCCCGCGATTACATCATCGGGCGCGAATCGATCCAGCAGAAGGCGCTGCACCTCGCGCACGCCTACGTGCTGCACCACGGCGATGTCACGACCGCCGACGGCGAGTTCGACATCTTCCAGAACATCACGACTGCCGACGTGCAGCGCGTCGCCCGCCGGTTCTTCACCCCGCAGAACCGGTTCGTGCTGACGATCCTGCCGAAGACTTCGGCGCCGGGCGCGACGCCCGAGCGCCCGCGCTGACGCGTGTCACCCGTTCCAGGAATGCTGTGTTCGAGATGCTGAGCCGACTCACCAATCGCCAACGCACCGCCGTGTGGAGCGTGCTGCTCGCCGTCCTCGTGTCGGGGGCGCTGTCTACGCTGACCGGGGCCGACTACGAGCGCACGGCCCGGTGGAAGGCGTGGCCCACGTCGCGGATGCCGAAGCCGCTCGAGGCGCGCAGCGTCACCTTTCCGCCCTACCAGATCCGCACGCTGGCGAACGGCCTGAAGGTCGTGGTCGTGCTGCAGCACGAGCAGCCAGCCGTCAGCGTCCGCATGATCGTCCGGACGGGCGCCGCCAACGACCCGCAGGGCAAGGCCGGCCTGGCCAACATCGTCGCCTCGCTGCTCGACCAGGGCACGACCAGGCGCTCGGCGGGCGAGGTCGCAGAGACCATCGACTACATCGGTGGGGCGCTGGGCGCAGGCGCCGGGACCGACCTGTCGTTCATCACCGCGCTCGTGATGAAGGACAACTTCACCGACGCGCTCGGCCTCGTCTCGGAGGTCGTGCGGACGCCAGCCTTCTCACCGCAGGAGATCGAGCGCCAGCGCGAGCAGGTGCTCTCGGCGCTGCGCGTCAACGCCGGCGACCCGGAGTGGGTGGCCAACGCGGTCATCGACCGCCTCATCTACGGATTCCACCCCTACGGCATGCCCGGCTCTGGCACCGAGACGTCGGTGGCGGCGATCACGCGTGACGACATCGTCGCCTTCCACGAGCGCTGGTTCGCCCCCAACAACGCGCTGCTCGCCATCGTCGGCGACCTGACCGCCGACGAGGCGTTCGCGGGCGCCGAGCTCGTGTTCGGGAGCTGGGCCAGGCGTGACGTGCCCCTCGTGCGCCAGGCGGACGCACCAGAGGCCACGCGGCGCGTCATCGTCGTCGACCGTCCCGGCGCCGTGCAGACCGAGATTCGCGTCGGCAACGTCGCCATCCCACGCAAGCACGCGGACTACACCGCACTCGACCTGGCGGTGAAGGTGCTCGGCGGCGAGGGTGCCAACCGCATCCAGCGCGTGCTGCGGAGCGAGCGCGGGCTCACCTACGGCGCGTCGGCCGACATCCAGGCGTTGAAGCAGGCAGGCGGCATCGTTGCCGAGACCGACACGAAGTCCGAGACGACGGGCGAGGCCCTCCGGCTGGTGGTCGACGAGTTCTTCCGCCTCCAGCGCGAACCCGTCTACGAACTCGAGCTCGCCGACGCGCAGGCCTACCTCACCGGCAACTTCCCGCTGACGATCGAGACGCCCGACGCCATCGCCATGCAGGTGCTCAATGTCCTGTTCTATGACCTCGACGTCAAGGACCTCGAGACCTACCGGGAGCGCGTGAACGCCATCAAGAGCGACGACATCCAGCGCGTGGCCCGCGCTTACCTCAAGCCCGCGCGCCTGTCGATCGTCCTGGTGGGCGACGCGCGGACGATCGAGGGACAGCTCAAGAGCGTCGGATTCGGCGAATTCGAGCGCGTGCCCATCGATCGTCTCGACCTGACCTCGCCGAACTTCCTCCGTCCGGCATCCGCGGTTGGCGGCGCGCACTGAGCCGCCGATCGCGCCGCGCGAGCCCGCTGCGGGCCGCGCAGGGGCGCGGCCCCTACGGGAGGCGCACGATCCGCCCGGCCTCCTGCCGGGCGAAGGCGTCGAGCCAGCGTGCCGGCATGCCACGGCGTGCGGCGGATGCCCCTGGCAGCACATCACGTACGCCGCGCAGTGTCGCCTCAAGCGCGACCGCGTCGAGCAGGCGCTGACGGCATCGATCGGGCACCTGGACGTGCCCATCGACGACACCATCGCCGCCGGCGTCGCACAGGGTGCGGCAGGGGCGATGCCGTGGGGATTCAGGCGCAAGGTCCACTTCGTGTTCGCGCAGCATGGTGCCTCGATCGTCATGGGGCACTACCGTCGCGGATCGCGTGAGGTCCTGCCCGTCGAGGAATGCCCCGTCCACGTCGATCGGGCGAACGCGCTGGCGTTCACCGTGCGCGACGCGTTGCAGCGGGCGCACGTGCCGGCCGGGCCCGAGGGCATTGCGCGCCACCTGGTGATTCGCGTCAGCGCCTCGCGCGACGAGATGCTTGCCACGCTCGTGGTGACGCGCAACGACGCCGGGCGCCTCAAGCGCGTCATGCGCGACGTGCTGGCCTCGCCTCACGCGCCATCGGGCTGGTTCATCAACGTGCACCCGAAGCCGAACGCGCTCCTCTTCGGCGACGAGACGCGGCGGATGGCGGGGCGCGACCGGCTGCGCGAAGACATTGCCGGCATCGGCTACCTCGTGTCGCCCGACGCCTTCTTCCAGACGAACGCCGAGGCCGCCGAGGTGCTGGTGCGGCGCGTGCTCGCGGCCGTGCCGGCGCCTGCACGATCGGTGCTCGACCTGTATGCGGGCGCCGGGCTGTTCGCCTTGCCCGTGGCGCGGCGCGGCGCGCGCGTGCTGGCCGTCGAAGAGAACGCAGCCGCGGTCGACGACGGCGAGGCGAGCCGTGCGCTCAACAGGATTCCGGTGGACCGCTGTCGCTTCCTGGTGGCACGCACCGACGATGCCGTCGAGCGAGGCGTGGTGCGCGACGCGCGCGCCGACGTGGTCATCCTCGATCCTCCGCGCGTCGGTGCCGGCGAACGCCTCATGACGACCCTGCGCGACCGGCTCGCACCGCCGCGCATCGTCTACGTGTCGTGCGATCCCGAGGCGCTGGGACGCGACCTGGCCGTGTTGTGTGACGCCCGCGGCGGGTACGCGATCTCGTCGGTGACGCCGATCGACATGTTTCCGCATACGCCGCACGTCGAGACGGTGGTCGTCGTCGATCGGCGGTGACGCCGTTCAGCGCGCCACGCCGTCGAGTCTCTGGACGCGTTCGCGCAGCGCGTCGATGCGGACGCGGACCGACTCGAGCCGCTCGCGACCGAGCGCGAGGTGTGCATCCTCTGACCTGACGAAGCGCGAGTACGGTTCCACGTGGTGCTTGATGCGATCGAGGCTGCGGCGCACCTCGTCCTCGAAGGCGCCACGCAGCGACTGCCCGAGGCGATCCCGCAGTCCCGTGACCTTCTCGCGCAACTCGCGCTTGGCTTCCCGCCGCCGGTTCGGGATGACCAGCAGGCCGACGGTCGCGATCACGCCGGCCATGGCGAGCCCCGTCATGTCGGCGGCAGCGGTACTCGCGATGGTCGCCACGACGGCCCCGAGGCCGAGCGCGCCCACCTCGATGGCGGCCGAGGCCGCCACGGCCGTGCGCGCCTTGTTCGCAATCTCCTCGGCTTCGCGCACGCGGTCGTAGGTCTCGACCACTCGCTCGGCTTCGCGTCCCACGGTGTCGAGGAGCCTCGCGCGATCGTGCTCGAACCGGCCGAACTGCGGGAGGCGCGCGGCCTGGTCGTGATGTGCCAGCCGCCGCTGCGCCAGGAGCTCGTGCGCCGTCTGCCACTGCCTGAAATCCGCGTCCACCAGCCAGTCGACCAGTTCCTGCACCTTGCGATCGATGCGATCGGGCGTGTCGGCGACGACCTGCTGCACGAAGGCATCGTGCATGCGGCGCTTGTTGAGGAGATCCACGACCCGCGCGAGCCGTATGGTGTCGTCGAAGTGATCGTGCCCGCGCCGTTCCATCTCGACGAGCAGCTTCTCGACGTCGGCCATGCGGAACTCGAAATCGCGCCGCATGTCGTCGGCGTACATCGTCGACTGCCGTTCGATCGTGTCGAGGACGCGCACGTCGTCTGCCAGGAGGGTCCGTCGCTCCAATACCTGGGCATGCAGCGCGGCCGCGAGCCGTTCACCCACGCCCAGCGGATTGAGGAGCTTCAGGCGGACGCGTTCGGTCTCGTCGAGCGTGTCGCGGAGGAACGCCTCGAACTCGTCGAAGCCGCTGGCATCGCGCGCCTGCGGTGCTCCCAGACGGCCCTGGCGTGCCAGCCGCGCGCTCACGAAGAACAGCGTCGGTTCAGTGCCGAGCAGCGCCCGGGCGTGTGAGAGGACGAACTCCGCGATCGTGTCACGCGCCGCCGTCGTCTCGAGGATGTCGGCCTTGTTGACGACGAGGATGATCTTCTTTCCCCAATCGCGAACCCGTTCGAGGAAGAGGCGCTCGCTTTCGGTGAATGGCCGATCCGCCGACGTCACGAAGATGACGAGATCGGCTCGCGGGACGAACTCCTGCGTCAGGTGTTCGTGCTCGCGAAGCACGGCATTGGTGCCCGGCGTATCGACAATCTGCACGTCGCGGAGCAGTTCGAGCGGAGCCGTGACCTCGGCGAGGCCGTTGTCGAGGATCGTCGGCGGCGCCTCGTCGCCGTGTCTGACAATCGTGATGCGCGACGTGGTGGGCGTGACCCCCTCGGCGAGCACATCACCGCCCAGCAGGGCGTTGATCAGGGCGCTCTTGCCGGCGTTGAACTCGCCGACGACCACGAGGAGGAACAGGGCGTCGAGCCGGGCCACGCTTTCGGCCAGTGTTGCCTGGTCGCTGTCGGGGGCTCCCGTGTCGTTCAGGACGACCTGAAGGTCGGCGAGGAGCGCACGCTCATCCTCGAGAAGGGCCTGGGCCGTGTCGCGGAGGAAGCGGGAGTGAGCGTCAGTCACCGCTTCAGCCTATGCAGCGGCCTGCCAGACCGTCAACCACGCCACGAGGCACAGCCGTGCTGTCGCACGGGTTTGATATCCTCGCCGCCGTGACTCGCGTGATGATCTCGTGCGGTGAAGCCTCGGGCGATGCCTACGCCGGGGCGCTCGTGGGGGCCTTGCGCGAGGCAGAGCCCGACGTGGAGGTCTTCGGATTCGGCGGGCAACAACTCGCGGCGGTCGGCGCAGAGCTGGTGGCCGACTATCGCGACTATCACGTCACGGGGCTCGTCGAGGTGGTCAGGCAGTTGCCGAAGACCTATCGGCTGTATCGGCGCCTGGTGGAGGTTGCCCGCGCCCGTCGTCCCGACGTGCTGGTGGTGATCGACTTCCCTGACTTCAACTTCAGGCTCGGCCAGGCGGTCCACGCCCTCGGCATCCCCGTCGTCTACTACATCAGCCCGCAGTTGTGGGCGTGGCGTGCGGGACGCATCAGGACCATGCGACGTTTCGCGTCGCGCGTGCTGCCGATCTTCCCGTTCGAGCCGGTCATCTACGAGCGGGCAGGTATCCCGGTGACGTTCGTGGGGCATCCGTTGATCGACATGATCCCGTTCATGCCTCCGCGCGAGGCGTTTCTCGGAAGGCTCGGACTGGATCCGGCGGCACGGACCGTCGCCGTGCTTCCGGGCAGCCGCCCGAACGAGGTGCGCGAGATCCTGCCGACGCTGCTCGATGCCGCAGTGTCGATTCGCCGCGAGGTGCCCGGCACGCAGTTCGTGCTCGCGCGTGCGCCGCGGCTCGCCGAGCACCTGTTCGTACCCGTGCTGGCGGCGAGAACCGCGGGGCTGCCCATCGCGATGGTGGCCGACGAAACCGATGCCGTGCTGGCGTCGAGTGACGTCGCGATCACGGCGTCAGGCACCGCGACGGTGCAGACGGCGTTGCACCAGACGCCGATGGTGATCGTCTATCGCCTCAATGCGCTGACCTATCGCCTCGGGAAGCCGTTCGTCAAGGTCGACACCTACGGGATGGTCAACCTGATCGCCGGACGCCGCATCGTGACGGAACTGATCCAGGACGGCTTCACGGCCGAGGCCACCACGCGCGAGACCGTGGCACTCCTCACCGATCCGGCTCGCCACGCGACGATGCGCGAGGAGTTGCGCGAGGTTGTGACGAAGCTCGGCGGCCCGGGTGCGAGCCAGCGCGCCGCGCGCGCCGTCCTCGATGTGGCGCACACCGGCCTGGGCTCGTAGGGGCCGCGCCCCTGCGCGGCCCGGGTGCGCGTGCGGTGTACCGGGCCGCACAGGGGTGCGGCCCCTACACCTGGCCATGAATCCGATTACGCCCGCGTGCAGCAAACGCCCTTGTCCCTGGCCAGGCGGCGTACTCAGATCGTGGGGTTGCGCCGGTGGATGGCGAACTCGCGGTGCTCGAGGCGTTCGGCTGCGACGGCGGCGACCGCTGCACACGTCGGCGATGCAGGCCAGGAGCCGATCCGCGGCCGCGTCGAGCGTCTCGTTCGTCGGCGAGCATCGCCGCTGACGTCGAGGTCGAGATTGTCGGCCATGTGCTGCGCGGTCCGCGGCGTTGCCCGTGATCTTGATCACCGGCGCGATCGGGTTGCCGGTCGGCGTGCCCAGGCCGGTGGTGAAGACGACCACCTGCGCGCCGCCGCCGACCATGCCGGTCACCGATTCGACGTCGAGCCCCGGCGTGTCCATGACGGTCAGGCCCTTGCGCGTGATGCGCGCGGCGTAGGGCACCACGTCCTCGAGCGGCGACGTGCTCGCCGCCCTTGTATGTCGCGCCGAGCGACTTCTCCTCGATCGTCGTCAGGCCGCCGCGGATGTTGCCCGGCGAGGGCTGCGTGCCGCGGATGTCGAGGCCGAGCGCCATCGCTTCGGTCTCGACGCGATTGATGATCCGCAGCAGCCGTGCGCCGATCTCCGGACGCGTCGCGCGAGCCGCGAGCAGGTGCTCGGCGCCCATGATCTCGGCAATCTCGCCGAGGACGGTCGAGGCCGCCCATCGCGACCAGCCGATCGGCGACGCGCCCGAGCACCGGATTGGACGCGAGTCCCGAGGTGTAGTCGGAGCCGCCGCACTTCAGCGAGAGCGTGATCGCGGCGAGGCTGCACGGCACGCGCTCGACGCTCGCCAGCTGATCGGCCATCGCGAGCGCGATCCGCGCGCCCGCCTCGATCGTGCGGACGGTGCCGCCCTCTTCCTGGATGGCGACGATCTCGACCGCCTTGCCCGCGCCGCGCGCCGCGTCGGCCAGGCGCTGCGCGATCACCTGCTCGCAGCCGAGCGCCACCACCAGCACTGCGCCGACGTTCGGATGCTCGCAGTACGCGGCCAGCGTGTCGTGCGTCGTGTGGAAGTCCGGTCCGATCTGGCCGCACCCGGCAAGGTGCGGCAGCGCCACGATGCGTTCCGGGCGGACCGCGGCGATCCGCTCGCTCACGACGGCCGAGCAAATCACCGTCGGCACGACGAGCACGTGGTTCCGCGTCGCCGACGCGGCCGTCGGGGCGCGGGTAGCCGAGGAATGTCGCGGCGTTCACGGGCGTGGCCCTTCCGCCTTCACCGTGGCCGCATCCCCCGTGCCCTCGTCGTCGGGTTCGGCGAGCCGGCCGCCCGGCGCTGGAGCCAGGTCACCGCGTCCGCGAGTGCTGGCCAGGTTGTGGGTGTGCACGTGCGCGCCGGCGTTGATGTCGGCGATCGCGAGGCCGATCGGACTGCCGTATTTCACGACGGGCATTCCAGCCGGGATGTCGGCCGTGGCGATCTTGTGCCCGGCCGGGATGCGATCGAGCGCGACCACGGCGCGTGCGCCGACGAGGACCTCGTCGCCAGGCTCGATCACCCGCAGGGCGGTGGCCACGTTGTCGCGGGCGTCGATGACGAGCGCCGCCCTCACTGGTTGACACCGCTGGCCAGGAATCCGCCGTCGACGGCCAGCAGGTGTCCGGTGACGAAGCTCGCGGCATCGGACGCCAGGAAGACGGCCGCGCCGACGAGCTCGTCGATCGTGCCGAATCGCTTCATCGGCGTGCGGAGCAGGAACTCCTGCCCGCGCGGCGAGTCGAGCAGGGCCGTGTTGAGGTCGGTACGGAAGACGCCAGGCGCAATCCCGTTCACGCGAACGCCATGCGGCGCCCACTCCACCGCCAGCGCGCGCGTGAGGCCGGCCACGGCGCTCTTGCTCGCCGTGTAGGCGGCCACCTCGTGCAGTCCGACGAACGACGACAGCGACGCGATGGTGATGATGCTGCCGGCTCCGCGCGCCACCATGTGCGCGCCCACCACCTGGCACGCGCGCAGCGTCCCGTTGAGGTTGGTGTCGAGGATCGCGTTCCAGTCGGCGTCGGCCATCTCGAGCGTGGGAACGCGCTTGGTGATGCCGGCCGCGCAGACGAGGATGTCGATCGCGCCGAAGGCGTCGAGGCACGCATCGCGCAGCGTCTCGAGCGACCGGCGATCGACGACATCGCACGGGTGCCGCAGCGTGCGCCGGCCCCGCCGCCTCGATCTCGCGGGCCACCTCGTCGACCTTCGTCACGCGGCGTCCCGTGGCGACCACGTGGGCCCCGGCATCGGCGAGGCCGAGGGCCAGCGCTCGCCCGATGCCGGTGGTCCCGCCGACGACGACGGCCAGGCGTCCGCTGAGGTCGAAGGCACACGCGGGCGGCGTCGCGGTCATCGGGACCTGCGCCTTCGCGCAGCTACTGAAAGAGACGTGTCCACGGTCGCTTCACACGTGAGGCGTGTGGGGTGCCTGGCCCGGCGGCCTATTTCAGCTTCTTGTCGAATGCCCGGACGTGCCTGGCCAGCGCCGTGATCTCTGCCTCGGTCAGCTTGCTGGCAAACGGCTGCATCACGGTGCCCTTCACGCCGTTCGCGATCACGACTGTCAACTCCTTGACGGTCGTGCCGTGCACCCAGACCCCGTCGGCGAAGCTCGCGTTCTTCATGGGAGAGGTGCCCGTCGCGCCGTGGCAGATGACGCAGTGCTTCTTGTAAAGCGCCGTGGCGTCAATGGCGGCAGGTTGCTGGGCGGCTGCGTGGGACACCAACCCGGTGACGACCGCAAGGGTCGCCGCGAACAGCCCGAGTCCGAAAGCGGAGAGAGACGAAGGTGCAAGGCGCATGACGCCAATTGAATCAGCAGAACGGCCCGGAGTCAAAACCCACGTGCTCATGCCCGAGGCGATTCACCTTCGAGGTCCCGAACCAGCCAGGGCAACTCCACGAGGTGCACGAGCAGCAGATCGGCCTGCCGGATCGCCTCGACCAGCACGTCGCGGCCGATCGGGCCACCGATGCGCGCCGCCTCGACCACGAGGACGTGGTACGCGCACGTGACCACGCGCGAGAGCGTCGAGGTCCGCGTCGCCAGCCAGGGCACCCACGACGCGAACACCTTGGCAGCCAGGTACCGGCCGACGCTGGCGTCGAGTGGCGCCAGGCCAGCGCGCGCTGCCTGGACGTCGGTCGCGCACGGATGTCGGTGAGGCATCAGGGCTCTCGCAGGGGGAACCGCCTGCCATGCGCGCCGCCAGTCCTCGAGCACCTGGTCGGCAGGGAGGTCGCGCGCGTCGTGAGCCGTGGCGCTCGGAGGCCTGCGGGCATCCGCCACGTCGCGCGTCGAGACCACGCGCGTCACGAACTCGTCGAGCGGACCGGCGCGGGCCGACCACGTCTCGATCTGCCGCGTCCAGGCGTCGAGCGTCGTCAACCGTCCGCGCACAGGCCCTTTCGCGTCGAGCGCCATGACGGCCGCCGCCTCGAGCCGTCGCCAGCTGTCAGGGGTATGGAGGACGCCAGGACGCAGCAACGGCGGGAGGTGACCGCGCGTGTCGAGCCCTTCGAGCACGCGTCCCTGGCAACTCGGGGGACCGCACACGATCGTGAGGCTGGCGACCGCGTCGACGAGGCGCCGCGCCGCCGTCGGGCAGAAGTGCGACAACGTGACGTCAGCCCATCCGTCGCCTGTCACGGCGACGCGGGGGAACTGCTGGCACGCGACGGGGAGCAGGAGCTCTCCTGCGTCGCGGTGTATGCGGCACAGTGACGTGCCGTCCCCGGCGAGGAACACGCAGGCGCCTGCCGCGTCATGGGCGAATGCGAGTCGGCTCGGATCGTCGGGATCGTAGGCGACGAACGGCGTCGTCGCGTCAGGAGGGAGTGGCAGTTGCCCGCTGGCGAGGCGCGCAGCCAGGGCGGCGTGCTGCTCCCGCTCCAGCGGGATGGTCCATCCCGCCCGGCAACACGCGCCCGAGTGTGCGCACGCGTAGTCGGCATGTACAGACAGCGTGCGAACACGCGGGGGGGCTGGCGGGGCCGGAGGCATGGGGTGGCGCGCGGTCGGGTCAGGCGCTGGCCCCTCCCAGTGTAACCGGCGCACTGCCGACGTCGGGAGCAGGTACAATCGCCGCAGTGTCACGCTACGAACACGGGGCTGCTGGATGATCCGCGTGCATCACGCGGACAACCTCGACGTCCTGCCCGGCATGGCCGCCGGATCGATCGACCTGATCTACATCGATCCGCCGTTCAACACCGGGAAGATCCAGCGGCGCCTCGAGCAGCGGATGTCGCGGTCGGTCGAGGGCGATCGCACGGGCTTCGGCGGGCAGCGTTACCAGACCGAGACGGTGGCGCAGCGCACCTACGTCGATCGCTTCGGCGACTACCTGGCGTTCCTGCGACCGCGCCTCGCCGAGGCGCACCGGGTGCTCGCGCCGCGCGGCAGCCTGTTCGTGCACCTCGACTTCCGCGAGGTGCACTACGTCAAGGTGCTGCTCGACGAATTGTTCGGCCGCGACGCGTTCGTCAACGAGATCATCTGGGCGTACGACTACGGCGCGCGGTCGCGCACGCGCTGGTCGCCGAAGCACGACAACATCCTCTGGTACGCGCGGACGGCCGGCGACTACGTGTTCAACCTCGACGAGGCCGACCGCATTCCGTACATGGCTCCCGGCCTGGTCACGCCCGAGAAGGCGGCGCGCGGGAAGACGCCCACCGACACGTGGTGGCACACCATCGTGAGTCCCACGGGCCGCGAGAAGACGGGGTATCCGACCCAGAAGCCCCTGGGCATCCTCGAGCGGCTCGTCAAGGTGCATTCGCATCCCGGCGATCGGCTGCTCGACTTCTTTGCAGGCAGCGGCTCGTTCGGCGACGCGGCCGATCGTCACGGTCGCGACGTCACGCTGGTGGACTGCAGCGCCGAGGCGATTGCCGTGATGCGCGCCCGCTTCGCCGGCCGCCCCGCCGAGTTCGTCTAGCCGAAGGGGTCACATCTTTCTTTATCGCATTTCTCAAGCTCTGACCCCATGCCAGGGGTCAGAGCTTGAATTAAGCGATAAAGAAAGATGTGACCCCTTCTATAATCCCCCGCAACGCGGTGGGCAGTTTCACCGAAAGGACGCTTCGATGCCGGGCACGCTCGAAACCGACTCGCTACGCACGCTGCCGGGCGACGACGTTCGCCAGGTGATGTGGCGGCTTCACCGACAAGTTCGCACACCAGATGCTCGTGCAGTCGGCGCGCGGCGTTGCCCGCGGGCCACGTCGCACGCCTCGTCGCCGGCGGCGTGCGCGAATCGCACGAGTGGACCCCCGAGAAGGCCAGCCTGCTCGAGGTCTTCGACGAAGCCGGCATCACCGCGCTCTACCTCGACCCGGAGGTGGGCGGCTTCATCGACGGCCCGAAGAACCTCGCCATGGCGCTCGCCGCCTTCGAACTGGCCTGGGTCGATGCCGGCGCCGCCACCTGCAGCATGGCCGGCCACCTCGCGCTGGCGCCCATCCACGAGAAGGGCACGCCCGAGCAGCGCGCGTTCTACCTCGCGCGCACCCGCCCGGCGCAGCCCGGCGAAGACCGCAAGACCTGGCGCGGCGCGTTCTGCCTGACCGAGCCCATCCCGTACGTGGGCGTCGAGACCGGCCTGCTCAACGGCAAGGTGTCGATCAAGGAATGGCCCGACGGCGGCGAACCGATCCTGCAGGTCGAGAAGCGTGGTCGCTTCATCACGAACATGGGGTTCGCGAACTTCGTCACGGCCGCCGTCGACTCGGCCGACCCGCGCATCAAGGGCAGCTGCATGGTCATCCTCGAAGAGACCGATCCCGGCCTCTTCGACCGCGGTCCGGCGACGCGCAAGCTCGTGCACCAGCTCTCGTCGACGCACGATCCCGTCTTCAGCCTCACCGTGCCGGCCAGCCGCATCGTCGGCGGATACACCGTGGAGAAGGGCGTCATCGTGCCGTGCTTCGACCACGGCGGGATCATCGAGGCGGTGTTCCGCCGCACGCGCGTGACCGTGGGCCTGATGACGGCCGCCAAGCTGCTGTCGGCCGTCGAGCCCGTCCTGCGCTACCAGCGGACGCGCTTCCGCGGCGGCGAGTCGGTGACGCCGGGCTCGGTGCGCTACGAGCTCGGACTGCAGCAGCGCGAAGACGCGCTGCACCGGCTGATCGACATCTGGGCGACGGGCGAGGCGAGCGCGTCGCTCGGCTTCGCCACGGCGCGGCTGTTCGACGAACTGGACCCGCTCGAGCGTCGCAAGGACGCCATCCTCGCGGAACGCGGCGTTCGCGGCGACCGTGCCGAGACGAAGGCCCTCGCCGCTGTTGGCCAGCAGGAGATCCCCGGATCAAGGCGGGGCAGCCGCCCTCGGACGAACTCGCCACCTTCGTCCGTCGCGACACGGTCGCCGCGGTCCTGTGCCCGGCAGTGAAGCTCTGGAACACGGGACAGGGCGCGACGATGATGCGCGAGGCGGTCAGCCTGATGGGCGGGCTACGGCATCACCGAAGACTGCCCGGGGTTCCTTGGCTACAAGTGGACCGACGCGCAGCTCGAGGCGACCTACGAAGGGCCCGAGGCCGTGCAGCGGCGCCAGTTGTCGCTGACGATGACCAACGAGGTGTTCCTCGCGCAGTTCGAGCACTGGATTCGCGAGATGCGAGGCATCGGCGCGACGAAGCCCGGCACGGGCGCATGCACGCTCGCATCGGCGATGACGCTGTGGCTGTGGACGCTGCATCATCTGCAGAAGGCCACCGACGCCGACGGCGCGAAGCTGTACAAGAGCAGCCGCCAGGGCGTGACCTTCCCGCTGGCCGACGCGCTCTGCTGGCTGCTCGCGGCACGCTTCCAGATCCTCGACGTCCTCGAACTCGAGGCGCGCGGCGGCAGCGGCACCGACCTGCACGAGACCGCCCCGGGGTTCGTCCGCTTCTTCACCGACCTGTGTCACGTGCAGTCGGCGCACGCGGCGGGCGAGGTGGGACGCATCACGGCCGAACTCGTCTACGGCTACAACCGCCATCCCTCGTGGGACGACGTGTGCGCCGTCGGCTGCTGCACCGCGCAGGAGGTGGACGACCTCGACACGCTCATCCCCGGGTATGGAGCGACGGCGCGGAGCTACGCTCGACGTGATCGAGGCCGACGGGTCGCACGCCGCGAAGGCGGGGCCGTGCGCGCGCACGCCGGGCCTGCAGACGTTCCAGGCGCTCCGCGGCAAGATGGACGGCTGCCTCACGGGCGCACGGCTGGCGAAGGATCGGGCCGCCGACGCGCTCACGAAGGTGATGATCCCAGAGGCGCCCGACTACCCGGCGTAGAGGACACGCTCGATGGATGATTCCGGGTCGCGCGAGGGCGCAGCCCCACCGCCGATCACGCCGCCCGAGTCAGCGGTGCCGCGCGCTGACATGCGCGTCGACATCGTCTGCGCGGGCTTCGGTCCCGCGACCGCCGGGTTTCTCACGACGCTCGGGCGCGCCGTGCTCAACGACGACGGCACCACGCGCCTCGAGAGCCGCGCGATGCCGGGCCTGCCGCTGCAGGTGCTGTGCTTCGAGCGCGCCGACGATCTCGGCGCAGGTGTCTCGGGCGTCGTGACGCGCGCGCGCGGGCTGCGCGCATCGTTCCCGGAACTGGCGTCGGCAGGCATCCCGCTCTCTGCGCCCGTCGCGCGACGAGACGATCGTCTACCTGCTCGATCCCATCGGCGCGAGCCGCCGGTCGCGTCCGTTGCGAGCCGTCGATGCGGTGCGTGCGCGCAGGCGGACGCGCGCTCGGCCTCGAGCACCACGGCGTCCGCTTGCCGTACATCCCGCCCTTCCTGCAGAAGCACGACGGCTTCGTGCTCTCGCTCGGGCAGTTCCAGCAGTGGGTGGCCGCGCAGGTGATGGCGACCGGCGCGGCGCAGATCTGGCCGGCGTCGCCGGTCGCTGCGCCGCTGTTCGGCGAGGGCGACGCGCGCGTGACCGGCGTGCGCCTGGTCGACCAGGGCACCGATGCGCGCGGTGTGCCAGGCGATGCCTACGCGCCGGGCATGGACGTGTTCGCCGATCTCACGGTCGTCGGCGACGGGCCGATCGGTGCGGTGGGACACGCGCTCGACGCACGGTTCGGCGTTGCCGGACGGCCACGTCAGCGCGACGAGTGGGCGCTCGGCATGAAGATGGTCGTCGACCTGCGCGACGACGTCGATCTCGCGCCGGGCACGGTCATCCACACCTCGGTTATCCCGAGCCGGAGATCTTCGGGTTCCTCTACGTGCTCGCGCCGCGCACCGTGTCGCTCGGCATCTTCGTGCCGTCGTGGTTCGACAGCCCCTTGCGCACCGCGTACCGCTACCTGCAGCACTGGATGCTGCACCCGTGGCTGTGGCGCTGGCTCGAGGGCGGCACGCTGCGCTCGTGGGGCGCGAAGTCGGTGCAGGAATCGGGACGGCGCGGCGAGCCGCACCTCGTCGGCGACGGCTTCGCGCGCATCGGCGAGGGATCGGGCAGCACGAACCCGCTCAGCGGCTCGGGCGTGGACGAGGCGTGGACGACGGGGACGCAGCTCGCCGAAGGCGTGATCGAGCTTGCTGGCGCGCGGCGAGGCGTTCACGAAGGACGCGCTGGAGCGCACGTACGTCGCAGCGCCGCCGCGCGAGCTGGCTCGAGCGCGAGCTGCGCGTCGCGGAAGGCGCACGCGACGGCTTCACCCGCGGCGTGCTGTGGGGCCTTGCCGGCATGGCGCTGGCGGGACTCTCGGGCGGCCGCGTGCGCATCCCGCGCCGGAGCCACGAGCAGAGGCATCCGCGGCTCGAGGCGTCAACCACGTCAGACGCCTGATGGATCGCACGGGCTGGCCCGCCATCCCGTTCGACGGCCGGCTGCTCGTCACGCACCAGGATGCGCTGCTCGATGGGCGGCAAGGTCCAGGCGGCGGCCGGCTACGCCGACCACGTGCGCTTCAGCGACCTGTCGACTCTGCCGCGAGTGCACCACGCACCTGTGTGCGTCGATGTGCTCCGGGCAGGCCATCGTCGACGGAGACGACGGGGGCGTGACGTTCGATCGCGAGAAGTGCGTGCACTGCGGCGCGTGCCTGTGGAACTGCCCGGACGGCAACGTGCAGTTCACCGCCGGCGCCGGCGGACTGCACGCCGTCGAGAATTAGGACGTCGGGCCGCACGGGGTGCGGGCCGTACGGGCGTTCATCGGGCCGCACTGGGTGCGGCCCCTACGGGCGTTTCCCACGGGTGTTTCCATGGAATTCCACATCGTCGTGTGTGCCGGGCTCGTGCCCGATCCGCTCCAGACGCTGGAGCCGGTGATGGGCCCGGCGGGGCCCGGCTTGAAGAACGAGGCGATGCTGCCGTCGGTGATCGATCCCGTGGGCGGCGCACGCGCTCTTCGAGGCCGCGCATCTCGCGAAGGCGCACGCCGGGCAGCAAGGTGTGGCTGGTGAGCCTGGCGCCGAAAGCCAAGCTGCAGCAGGTGCTGATGGTCGTCGCGCAGAAGGTGCCGTTCGAGCTCGTCGCCATCGACGGGCCCGCCAACGGCTTCACCGATGCCGCGTCGTGCGCGGCGGCGCTCGCCGACGCGATCGCGGCGATTCCCGGCCTCGACCGCCAGCAGACTGCTCCTGTTCGGCGGATGGGAATCGGCGTCGCGCGCGGCGGGCACCACGCTGCAGATGGTGGGCGAGCGGCTCGGCATCACCGAGCAGTTCCAGGGCGTGGACGCGCTCACCGTGGGCGCCGACGGCGAGTTCGAGGTGCTCGAGCGCGATCGAGGGCGGACGGCACCAGGTGTCGACGTGCGCGGGCGCGCCGGCCGTGCTCGGATGGGCGACCGGCAGCCTGCACGAGCCGCCCAACAACCCGCAGCTCGGCATGGCCAACATGCGCACGCTGATGCCCGCGCTGCAGAAGGCCACGCGCGGCGAGCGATTCCGGTGGCCGGCGCGTTCAGCGCGCGTCGCCGTGCCGTCGCGCGTCGCGACACGCGCGTGGTGAAAGACCTGTCGCCTGACGCCATCGCGCAGGAGATCGTGGAGTGGATCCGTCAATGAGCGTCCTCGCCCTCGTCCACACCGAACCCGACGGATCGCTGGCGAAGCCGGCGCTCGAAGCCGTCGGCCTCCGCGCGCGCGCTCGCCGACGCCACGGGCGCGCCGCTCGTCGTCGGGCTCGCCGGCGGCGTTGCGCAGCCCGCGGCGCGCCATCGGCTCGTGCGGCGCCGTCGCGCGTTCCTCGTGGTCAGCCGGCGAGGCGTTCGCGCAGCCGCGCGGTACGCGACCGACGCCGCGGCCGCCGAGGCCCTCGCGCGCGACGGCCGGCGCCGGCGTCGATCATCGGCCCCGGCACGTCGCGCTTCCTGCGCATCGCCGGCGGGCTGGCCGCAGCGGCTCGGGGGCGTGGCCGACACGCACGTGACGCGCATCGAGGCCAGCGAGCGGCGCGGTGTCGATCACGCGCTGGTTCTACCGGCAGCGCATCGAGGGCACGATGTCGCGCACGGCGCGTCCGTGGGTGATCGCGATCGAGGCCGGAAGCGGCCGACGCGTGGAGCGGCGCCGCCGCCGACGTCGCGGTCGAGAGCGTCGCTGTCGCGCTTCCGGACGTCCGCAGCGCCGTGACCGGCGTGCGCGCGCCGGCCGCCGGCGAGCAGACCGTGCGTCCCGATGCCGACCTGCTGTTCGTCGCGGGCGCCGGCTGGACGAAGAAGCAGCCCGACGGACAGGTCCACGCCGACGAGGCGCAGGCGGCGCATCCTCGGCTTCCTGCGCGCGGCGCAGGCCTCGCTCGGCGGCAGCAAGTCGCTCGTCGATCAGAGCGGCGAAGGCCAGCCCGTGCTGCCGTTCATGACGCACCTGAACCAGGTGGGGCAGACCGGCGCGAGCCCGCGGCACCGCAAGGGCCTCGCGACGTGCTGCCACGGCGAGGAACCGCACGTCATCGGCTGGCGCTTCGTGACCGAGCGACGCGCGGTGAACCTCAACCCGAACTGCGGCTGGGCCCAGGGCAAGGCCGACGTCGTCTACGTGGCCGATGCGTTCGCGGTGATGAAGAAGGTGAACGAGTTGCTGTCGCGCGCACCCGGAGAGTGAGGATGCGCGCGTTCGCAAGTCTTTAGTCATCGTCTCAGATGTCTTTTAACTCTCTACTCGTCTTGAATGAAGCAGATCTTTCTTGCGCGCGATTGAGAACCTTTAGTCAGCATATAAGAGGTCTTCTACTCTTGATTCGTCGGAGATGCCGAAGAGCTCTGGCTGAATAAACTGCTGATTCCATAGCCTCAAGTGCATCTGACGCTCCAGGGGCGTGGAATGGCACGGGCATTGGATCACAGAGGGCCTCGACATCTGGCCTTGAGGGCCAGCGAGCAACCCGCCAATAGCTATACACCGCGCGTAAGGAGGTTCGATGAGGCGTGCCTCAATCCTCTCCTTGCTGCTGGTGCTCGGTTTCTTCATCCCCCCCGCCGACGCTGGCATCATCTTCCAGACAGGTAACCATCCACAGCCAGACGAGGAGAACGTTCACTTCAACGATCCGTTGCTGCCCGACGTGGGCAACCCACTGTTCGGCCGGACAAACCAGTCGGACCTGCTCGTCTCCTTCGGCAGCGATGTGATGCTCGCGGAGTCGGGACAGCACGTGGGCGCCCTCGGGATCGTCCCTCCCGTCATCTTCGACAGTTTCATCGTCACCATGCCGGGGTCGACGTTCGTCGATTACCTGTTCAACCTCAATGTCGACGGACACGACGCAGGGACGGCCACGATTACCGCCAACCTGCTCAGTGGATCGAGCGCAACGGCGAGCTTCACCGTCCACGTGGGACAGAACGACTTCACCCTGTTCACCACCGGCCTTGACCGCCTGGTGAGCGTGGGAGTCGTGACCGACGTCCCACTCACCGACGTGCGGCAGAACCAGATCAGCGGCGCGCGAGGCATTCCCATTCCCGAGCCTGCCTCGCTCCTGCTCCTGGGCGTCGGCATGGGCGGACTGGCCACGATCCTCAGGCGACGACGGTCCTGATCCAGGCCGAGAGGCCACACACCCGGCGACGCGCCGCTCGCGTCGCCGGGCCCACCATCGCCCCTATCGTCCTCGCGCGACCTACTTCAGCCAACCCGCGCGCTGCAGGCCCCCGAGCATGTTGTAGGTGAGCACGGTGTCGAAGCGGTATCCGTTGGCAAGCGCGTAGTCGGTGGCAACCGCCTGACCCGCCCACACCAACAACGACAGGTCGCGCGCGATCCCGATGGTGGCCGACTCGTACACGCGGTTGCCTCGGCCGAACCGGTCGGCGTTCAGCCCGCCGTAGTGCTGGTCGATCGAGGCGTAGCCCGACGCCGAGCGCCAACGCTCTTCGTGATGGCCTTCTCGGCGAGCACGCCGAAGCCCCAGTCACTCAGCTCCCCGCCTCGCACGTAATGCTCGTACCTCAGCGAATCGATGACGCGCCACGCGACGGTCGCTGTGACCGCAGCATGGACGATCGGGATACCCGACTGGCGCGTGTAGTCACCTGATGCCGCGAAGTGCTTGCTGAAACGCTTGGCGGCGAAGTACTGGAAGTAGTTGCGCGAACCGGTCAGGCGGTCGCCTCTCTCGAAGACGCTGGGTGTCCAACACATCTCCCAGATACGCCGACGTGAAGCCGATCTCGTCGAAGTAGAGGTCCTTCGGCCGCTTGACGGTGACGCGTTCGCCCATGAGGTACGCGTCGTTGTCGAAGGTGGTGATTTCGGTGGATTCGCCCCGGACCGGTGCGAAGCTCCCGAGGGCTGCCTCGACGCCCTTCACCGGCACGACCGCCACGAAGAGGTGCTTGACCGAGAACTTCCAGGAACGATCGCCGGTGCCCCATCCCGTGTTGTTCCAACCGACCGTGAACGCGCTGCCGCTGGCAGCCAGGGCGTTCACGCTGAACCGGGCACCCCGGTCGAACTTGAAACGGCCCTTGACCACGGTCTGGCCCTGCAGGTGGTTGCTGGCCACGACTCCCGTGGACGTTTCGATGTACCGGTAGCGCGCCGCGACCGTGCCGGTCTGGAAGTCGACCCAGCGCTTGAGCCCGGTCGACCCTGATTGGGCCTTGGCCGTGGTCGGGGGGGTGTCTGCAGGCCTGGCCTGGGCATCAGTCGTGGCGAGATGCTCGGGAGGCGCAGCTGTCGTCGCGATCGCGACTCCTGTGCTGCTTGGTGAAACCTGGGCACGCGCAGAGGCAGCACAGGCCATCACCATGCCGGCACTCATGGTGGCGACCCAGATTCGCGTGAACCACCGCAGGCGCTGTTCCGTGATCACGCCGGTCTCCTGAGCCGACAGGCTCGCTCCCGCCCACGAGGCCCCCCCCGCGGGGGCCTACCGTTGCCGGGCCACTCCTGTCGACACGTGGCAATGCGAGAAGGGTATGAGGCGGCGGTCGGGAGAGGCAACGTCAAAAAAGCGCACGCCGGTTCCGAACAGCTGACGTGCCGGGACCGCGCGTGACGTGGACATTCGCGGGTAGGGCTGGTGCCGGAGGAGGGGGTCGAACCCACACTCACCGTGAAGTGAACCGGATTTTGAGTCCGGCGCGTCTGCCAGTTCCGCCACTCCGGCGCGGGCAAAAGTATACGCGATCCGTCGGTGCCCGGTCGCGCCAGGCGCCTGGGGAGCGGCGACCGGTGCGACCGCCTCCGCCCTGAGGTCAACCTGCCACAACGATCCCAGGCGCGCCACGTTCCAGCCGCGAATAATTACCAAAATGTAATCTAAAGTCTACTTTATAGATGTCTAATTGACCAGTATGCTTCATTGCCAGACTGCATGTAAAGACTGTTAATCGTTTATATATATTGACTTACTAGATAATTCGAAATGAACAAAATAAAGTGGCATAAACGTTGGAATAAAAGCTCTAAATTGGTGGATTTCCATGGACGGCATGGGATTCCTTTGACCGAAGCCCCCTGAAGGAGGTCCACATGAAGCGTGTTCCGATCGGTTCTCTGTTACTCGTGTCCTGGCTGTGTGTCGCTTCCGCCGACGCCGGCGTCATCATCGCCACCGGCAACAACCCGCAGCCGGATGAGGAGCAGGTGCAGTTCAACCTGCCCGGGCTCATCACCGAGGGAACCACCGTGACCGGCCTCGCGGCCAAATCGCTGCTGGCCGTGTCGTTCACTGGCAGCGAGCTGCTGCTGACCGCCGCATCGTCCGTGAACGCCAAGGATGGGTCGTTGACCGACCTCACGATCGCTCTCGTCGATGGGACCTTCGTCGACTACATCTTCGACCTGCGCGTTGCCGGTCGTAACTCAGGTCAGGCCACGATCACGGTCAATACAGTCGGGGGAGGCGCCGTGGTAGGCACGTTTGACATCTCGCACAACGGTCAGAACTTCTTCACCGTGCTCGCCACGGGCACCGATCGGCTGACCAGCGTGCAGGTCGCGTCCTCTGTCGGCATTGCGCTCAGCGAGGTGCGCTTCAACAACATCAGCGGAGCGCTGGGCAACGTGCCGCCCTCCCCGCCCCCGCCGCTGCCGTCGATCCCCGAGCCGGCCTCGCTGTTGCTCCTGGGCACTGGCCTGGCAACTGCGGCAATCCGCCGGCGAACTCGTGCCTGAGGTCGCGGCGTCACAGGCGGCGAAGATGTTGCGATGGCGACCGGGCTCCAGCGGCGGCAGGTGATTGACCTCGAGGCTCCGGTGCGCCGGGCCTCGAGCACCCCGTCATTCGGGCCAACATCACACCGCGACGTGCCGAGGATACCCCCCTAGTCCTCGGCGATCGCCTCGAGCGCGGGCCGGTTCAACAGTGTGAAGCCGTCGCGTTCGGTCCGCACCAGGCCTTCCTTGCCCCAGCGGCTCATGATCCGGATCGCGGTTTCGATGGTCGTCCCGGTCACGTCGGCGAGTTCCTGGCGCGAGAGCGCAACAGGGACCAGGGTCCCGTCGGTCTCCGGGCGTCCGGACTCGTCGGCCATCTTCAGGAACAGCCGCGCGAACCGCGGCTCCACGCGCACGCCGTTCATCTCGACGATGCGGTTGGTGAGTTCGATCAGGCGCAGGGTGAGGCCCGAGAGGAGTCCCAGCACCAGCGAGGGATGCTGTTCGAGCAACCCGAAGAACTCCCGCCGCGGCACCACCAGGCAGGTCGTCGGTTCGAGCGCGACCGCTGTGGCCGGAAACGGCCGCCCATCGTAGGTCGCCACCGCACCGAGCGGATCGCCCGTGCCGAAGATCTCGATGATCACGTCCTTGCCGGCCGGGGTGCTCTTCACGATCTTCACGCGGCCGCTGGCAATGGTGACGAAGCGGTCGGAGGGCTCGCCTTCCTCGAAGACCCTGGCCCCCTTCGGATACTCGACCACGCGGGCGATGCCACCGAGCAGGGCGCGGTCGGCTGGCGAAAGACGCCTCCAGACAGGCGTGGTCGCCAGGAGCCGCTCGGCTAGGAGGATCATTCGGCCGATTGTAGTGCCGTCCGCCGGTGGGGCACCATATGACGCTCGTCATAGGTCGGGCGTTGGAGCGGCCAGACAATCGGGCCAGAGACCTTCGTCATGCGACTGTTCCGTGCGCTCCTGCCTCTCTCGATGACCAGCTCGACCGTCACCGCCGATCCGGTTGCACCCATCACCCTCCGCGCGAAGGACGGGCGCGTGCTCGAGCGCCGCGTGAACGATCGCTCCCAGGCCCTCCGCCGCGGGGTCCAGTGGGCGTTCCTGCTGCTCAACGTCTTCATCGGCTGGCGCTTCTACCTCTGGGTGCGCCACTACGAGACGTTCGGGCTCAGTGCTCCCGTGACGCGTCCGCCGGGCGTGGAAGGCTGGCTGCCGATCGCGGCGCTGATGAACCTCAAGTACTTCGTGGTGACCGGCACCGTGCCCGACACCCACCCGGCGGGGATGTTCCTGCTGATCGCCTTCCTCGGGATGTCGATCGCGCTGCGCAAGTCGTTCTGCAGCTGGCTGTGCCCGATCGGGACGATCAGCGAGTGGCTCTGGCAGGGAGGCCAGGAACTGTTCGGCCGGACGTGGCGGCTGCCCCGATGGCTCGACATCCCGTTGCGCAGCCTCAAGTACATCCTCCTGGCGCTGTTCGTCTACGTCGTTGCCATCATGAGCGCCGACGAGATCCGCGGGTTCCTGATGAGTCCCTACGGGGTCATCGCCGACGTGAAGATGCTGAACTTCTTCCGCGAGATGGGACGGACGGCGGCGCTCGTGATCACGGGGCTCGTGGTGCTCTCGGTGTTCGTCAAGAACGCGTGGTGCCGCCTGCTCTGCCCGTATGGCGCGCTGATGGGCATTGCGGCGCTGTTCAGCCCGGCGGGGATTCGGCGAACGCCCGAGGCCTGCATCGACTGCAACAAGTGCGCGCAGGCGTGTCCGTCGCTGCTGCCGGTCGATCAGCTGCTGCGCGTCCGGTCGGCGGAATGCACGACCTGCCTGTCGTGCGTGGCGGCCTGCCCCGTGAAGGACGCGCTCGCCTGCACGGTGCCGCGAGGACGCGTGCTCACACCGTGGATGGTGGCGTCGGGCGTGGCGCTGTTCTTCATCGGCGCCGTCGGCGTCGCGCGCGTCACCGGCCACTGGCACACCGAGGTGCCAGAGGCCGTGTTGCGCGAACTGATCGGCAACGCCGCGTCCTACGGGCATCCGGGCCGGTGAGGCCGTGATCCGGACCCGGGCCGCGCGGGGGCGCGGCCCCTACGCGTGAACTGCGGCGGTCCGTTGGCGCAATCGTCGGGATCCGGCGTAGGGGCCGCGCCCCCGCGCGGCCCGATTGCCCGGTCGCAGGCGCCGCGCCCGCCGCCGCGGCCCGGGGAATCGCGCGGTCCGTGCCCCCTACGGCGCCTCGATCACCCTTGACGGCGCGGCGCCGTGATACGCCAGCAGGAATGTCGCGTCGCTCGTGTCGAGATCGACCGCGTCGCCGACCGCCGGCACGAGCCAGGCCGAACCTGCGGTGAACGGCACCCCCGCCAGGCTGCCGCTTCCTTCGATCGCCATCAACAACGTGTACTCGCGCCCGTCGGGCACGATGCGAGTCGGTGACTCGACGTGAACGCGTTCCATCGTGAAGTACTGGCACGACGCCAGCAGCGTCCGGGTCGCCGACATCGGGGTTGGCGTGTTGTCGATGGTGTAGCGATCGAGCGTGGCGACGGCGAAGCCATGGTCGAGGTGCAACTCGCGAGGGCGACCGTAGTCGTACAGGCGATACGTCACGTCGCTGTGCTCCTGCACTTCGACCAGGGTGATGCCGCCACCGATGGCGTGGACGGTCCCGGCCGGCACGAAGTACGTGTCACCCGCCTTCGCCCGACGCCATGCGACCTGGTGCTCGATGGCTCCACTCACCGCGGCAGCGCGCGCCGCGTCTGGCGTCGTGGGTTCGACGAAGCCCAGCCCGATCTCGGCATCGGGCGTGGCGGCGAGCACATGCCACGCCTCGGTCTTTCCGAGCGACTGGTGATGCGCCTGCCCGTACTCATCGTCGGGATGCACCTGGATCGAGAGGCGACCGGTCGTGAAGATGATCTTCAACAAGAGCGGACAGCGGTCGCCGCGCACGTCGGGCCCCAGGACGTCGGAGGGGTTCGCCGCGATGATCTCGCCGAGGGTACGGCCATCCGCCGTCATCGTCTTGTTGTCGGTGAACCATGCCTCGCCGATCGGCTCGCCGTCCACATCGAGATCGATCAAGGGGCGAAGAGTGCGGACGCCCCACGGCCGGTGACTGAACAGAGGCAACAAGCGAATCGGGGTCATCGGGATCCTTCACGGGCGGGCTACGTCTGGATCAAGGCGGGCCGCACAGTCATTCAGGGCGGGCCGAACGGTTGTTCACGAGGGGTCGCACCCTGCGACAGGCTCAGGGCAGGCTGGGGTGCGGCCCCTGCACGCCGCGCGCGTCGCTCATCGTCGCGTCGGGCGTCGCACGTGGGTCACGAACGGATCGGCCGGGCGCGCATCAGGATCCATCGGCCGAGGCGGTAGATGATGGCGACCACCACGACGACGAGCAGCAGTGCCACCACCGGCAGCGCGATCGCGACGACCGCAAGGAACGAGGCGCCGAAGGTCTCGAGCGTCGCCACCAGCGGATTCGTCAGGCCGCCCGACACGGAGGTCGACCCGACGCGCAGCGCCACGGTGGATCCCTGCACCAGCGCCGCAATGCCGCCGCCACCCACGATCACCGCGATCCACTTGACCATCGGCGGCAGGTCGGTGATGACCGATGCCGTGGTGATCATTCCCGCCGCGATTGCCGCCGGGGTGGCGACGGTATCGAGCAGGTGGTCGACCCACGGGATGTAGTAGCCCGCCACTTCGAGGACGGTCGCGGTGGCAAAGACCATGAGGGCCGTCGTCCCCCCAACCCACTCCCAGCCGGGCGCCAGCGGGACGTACCCAGCCCGTGCGGCGAGGTTCAGGACGAGCAGCGGAACGAAGACCCTGAAGCCGGCGGCAGCCGCCAGGGCCATTCCGAGTGCGACCGAAACGGCAGTCTCGACCGAGAGTTCCATACGGCGATTATGCCTCTTGGGGTGCCGAAAGTCTGCCCAGGGACAGACGACCGGCACGCCGGCGCCGGTGTGGGCCACCAGATTGTTGTGAAAACGACGCAAAACCCCGAATTGGTCGGGGCGCCGCCCGGTTGGAACAATCCTTGATAGCCAGCCATCACTTCGACGGTCATCGGGTCCGCGTTCGCGAGACTGGTAACACCCGGTCGGGCTGCGACTCTATGCCTCAGAACCAGAGCCGATGCGCTGTGCAGTTCTGCCATGCGCCGCGGCCAGCCTGTGACCTCTATGAGCCAGCCTGCCGCCGCCCGACCGCCGCGAGTCCCGTCAATCGTTCGTCGTGTGCCGTGCGTCTGGGCGGGCGCCCTTGCCGCGCTGATCGCGTGGTCCCCGGTCGCAGCGCACGCCGGCACCGTGGTGTCGGTGGAGACGACGGGCGTGTCAGCCGGCGCCGTCTTCTCGGTCACGGCGACGGGGTTCGATGCGACGGCGGCCAATCACCAGGTCACGTTCACGCCGGTGGCCGGGACTCCGGTCACGATCGCAGCGACGAGCAGCACGGTGGTCGATGCGGCACGCGGCATCCGGCGACTGTCGCTGCGCGTTCCCGATGGCCTCCCCGTCGGCGCCGCGAGCGTTCGCATCGTCAACACGGTGACCGCTGACGTCACGGTCGTCCCGGCCATCGAGATCCTTGCGCTGACGCCTCCCCAGCCGTCGCAGGCAGCACCCGGCGCGGTTGGTGTGGCCGTGACGGTGCGCGCCCTCGGCGCCGCGGCGTTCGTCAGCGGGCAGACGCGCGTGACGTTCGGCGCCGGCATCACCGTTCGTGCGGTCGCCGTGCAAAGCGCAACGGAACTGGTCGCGACGATCGACGTGTCGACAGCGGCGGTGCCCGGCGCGCGCGCGATGAGCGTGACGGTGCCGCGACAGAGCCTCGTGCTGGTGAACGCGTTCACGGTGGCAGTAGCCCCACCGCCTCCGCCGCCCAACGGCGCGCCCGTCGTCAGTGCAGGTCCCGACGTGACCGCCACGCTTCCCGACGCCTTGCTCTCGCTCGTCGGCTCGGTCACCGACGATGGGTTGCCCGCAGGGAACGCACTCGTGATCCACTGGAGTCGCCTCTCGGGACCCGCGCCCGTCGCGTTCGGCACGCCGAATGCCCCGTCGACCACCGCCACCTTCACGTCTGCAGGGACGTACGAACTGGAACTGCGCGCGTCGGATGGTGACAAGACGGCGACCGACACGCTGGTCGTGACGGTGAATCGTCCGGTCAATGTGCCGCCCACGGTCAACGCGGGGCCCGATGTCTCCATCACGTTGCCGACGACCACGGCGGCGCTGTCAGGTGTGGCCACCGACGATGGGAATCCCGGCACGCAGGCGCTCCTGGTGTCGTGGACGAAGGTCAGTGGCCCGGGCACGGTCGTGTTCGGAAACGCGGCATCGGCGGTGACAACGGCAACGATCACGGTGGCCGGCACATACGAGTTGCGCCTCACGGCCGACGACGGCGAGGCCACGGCAAGCGACACGGTGACGGTCACGGTCAATCCTCCTCCCAACGCGCCGCCCACGGTCGACGCCGGTCGCGACACCGCCATCACCTTGCCCGTCAACCAGGTGGCGCTTGCCGGCGCGGTCTCTGACGATGGCCTGCCCGCAGGCAGCACGCTGACGCTGTCGTGGGCGAAGGCGAGCGGCCCGGGCGTTGCCGAGTTCTCGACGCCGTCGTTGGCGACGACGACGGTGGTCTTCGGCGGGGCGGGCGTGTACGAGTTGCGCCTGACGGCGTCTGACGGTGAGGCATCGACGTCAGACACGGTGGTGGTCACGGTCAACCCGGCGCCAACACCGACCAACCAGCCGCCCGTGGTGACGGTCACGGCGACACCGACGGCGATCACGCTTCCGACGAACGCGGTGGCGCTTGCGGCCACGGCCGTGGACGATGGCAAGCCGACGCCGACGCTCACCTACAGGTGGTCGCGGGTGAGCGGGCCGCTCGGGATGGCGTTCGACAACGAGAACGCCGCCACGACGACGGCCACGTTCAGCCAGGACGGTACGTTCGTGCTGCGGATGACCGTGAGCGACGGCCAGCTGTCGGGAACGGCCGACGTGTCGATTGTCGTGAGCCCGGAGTCGACGCCCCCGCCTCCGCCCCCGCCGCCGACGAACCTCGCGCCCACCGTGACGGCCACCGCCTCGCCGGCATCGATCACGTTGCCGACATCGTCGGTGGGCCTGAATGCCACGGCGTCGGACGATGGCCTTCCGACTGGCAGCGTCCTGGGCTACCAGTGGACGAAGCAGAGTGGGGCCGGGACGGTGTCGTTCTCGTCGGTGAACGGCGCCAGCACCAATGCGACGTTCTCGTCGTCGGGCAACTACACGTTGCGCATCACCGCAACCGATGGCGCCCTCTCGGGGTTCGCCGACGTGACGGTCACCGTCAACCCGGAGCCGGCGCCCCCGCCGCCGACGAATCTCGCACCAGTCGTCACCGCGAGTGCGTCACCTGCCGCGCTGACGCTCCCCACGAACACGACGTCGCTCACCAGCGCCGCGACCGACGACGGGTTGCCGAACGGCACGCTCGCGTACCGCTGGAGCACGGTGAGCGGGCCGGCGCCCGTGACGTTCGCCAACGAGGCGAGCGCGCTGACGCAGGCGACGTTCAGCGTCAGTGGCCAGTACGTGCTGCGGGTGTCGGTCAGCGACGGACAGGACACGACGGAGCGCACCGTGAACGTGACGGTCAACCCGGGCGCGGCCCCGCCGCCGACCAACGGCGTGCCGACGGCGCGGCCCGGCGGACCGTACACAGGCAACGCGGGCACGGGCGTGCCCCTGTCTGGTCGCGCGTCGAGCGATCCCGATGGCGACGCGCTGACGTACGCCTGGGACTTCGGCGACGGCACGCTGGGCAGTGGTCCGGCCCCGATCCACGCGTGGTCCGAGGCGCGCACGTACACGATCGCGCTGACCGTCACCGACACCAAGGGCGCGTCGCACACGGCAGCGTCGTCTGTCACGGTGAGCCCGGCGAGGGATCGTGCGCCGCCGTCGGTGACCCTCGCGGCGCCATCGCAGGCGCTGCCGGGAGACCAGGTCGTCGTGACCGCCGACGCCGTTGACAACGTCGGCGTCGCCTCACTGACGTTCACGGTCGACAACGCGAACCCCTCCACACCGTCCGCGCCGTATCAACGGCTCGTCACCATCCCCAACGTTGCGGCGCCCGGCACGAAGATCACCGTGCGGGCGACCGCGGTCGATCCCAGCAACAACTCCGGAAGTGCTGCGGCGATCATCACGGTGATCGCGGCTCCCGACTCGGTGGCGCCCACGGTGACGTTGAGCGGTCCGGAGACAGCATCACCCGGACAGACGATCGTGCTCAGCGCGACAGCCGGCGACAACGTGGGTGTTGCGTCGGTGCGCTTCATCGCGGCGGGCGCGACGATCGCCACCGACCCGTCGGCACCCTACAGCACGACGCACGTGATCGCTGCCGACGCGCAGGTCGGCAGCCTCGCCGTGTTCACGGCACGCGCCACCGATTTCGCCGGGCTCACGGCAGATGCCTCGGCCACCGTCGCCATCGTCAGCGCGCCGGACTCGACGCCACCGACGGTGACGCTGGTCGCTCCGGCGACGGTGCCCGAGGGGGCGAGTTTCGAGGTCGAGGCCGACGCGCGTGACAACGCCAGGGTCTCATCGGTCACGTTCGCGATAGACGAGGTGCCGGTGGCGACCGCAACGGCCGCCCCGTTCGCGGCGCGCGTGACGGTGCCGGCCATGCGAGGGCCCGGCTCGGTCCTCTCGATCACCGCGACGGCCACCGACACGGCGAACCTCAAGGCATCGGCCTCGGCCAGCACACTGGTGACGGGGGTGACCGAGGGCACGGGCCTCATCACCGGAGAGGTCTACGACGACACAACGGGCCTGCCGCTGCCTGGCGTCGACGTGCGCGCGTCGATCAACGGCGTTGCCCGCGAGACGCAGACCGACGGGCGTGGACGCTTCGCGATCCCGAGCGCCGCCGGAGTTGCCGCGGTGCGCGTGATGCGCAGCGGCTTCACCGTCGTCGAGCGTCGCCTCACGGTTCCTGACCGTGGCGTGGTTGAGATGGTCGACGCGCGCCTCACACCGCTCGCCCAGGGCGTGGACGTCGAGGCAACGCTGGGACGCGACGTGGGAGACGCGCAGGCGCGCGCGACCTTCGCCGCCGGTGCGCTGGCCGCGAACGCGCGCGTGCAGGTGACCGCCCTCGGCGCGCAGGGATTGCGGGGGATGTTGCCGCCCGGATGGTCGCCGGTGGGTGTCGTCGATGTCGCACCCGCCGGCCGGCCGGTGGCGGGCGACCTCGTCGTGACACGGGCAAACGTGCACGGGATCGGTGCGGGTGTGTTGCTCGGCGTGGCGATGTGGGACGAGGCCGTTGCCGACTGGCGCTTTGTCGAGGCCTCGGTCGTCAGCCAGGGGAGTCCGCTCACGGCTCACGTTCCGCAGACCGCGCAGGTGGTGTGGCTCCTGCCAGACAGCCAGCCGGTCGCGCCTCCCGTCCAGCAACCCGGTGAGCTGCTGACAGGGCTCGCGGGCGGGCCGGTGCTGCCGGCAGATGCCGCGGTCACCGTGTCGCCCGATCCACGCGTCGCCGTGTATGCGCCTGGCTTCGCATCACAGGTGTCGGCATCCGTCGTCACCGCGTCGTGGCTGTCGAGCGGCGTCATCCTGCGGGCCCGGCTGGTCGAGCGATACGACTTCATCGACAGCCCGCGCATCGCGCCCGAGCCGTTCGTCGAAGACCTTGTCTTCTACCAGTTCCCCGGCGTGCCCGCCTCGCCGTCCGCAACGTTTGTCGTGTCGCCGTCACTCGTGTTCGAGGCCGCGGCGCTGGCCGAGGGCGTCATCTCTGTCGAGCTCCGGTCAACGGCCGGCGCGTCGGTGGCGCTGATCGGCCGCGACGGCGGGCGCGTGACGAGCGCCACTGGAGAGGCGTTCACGCTGCCGCCCGACGCGACGCCGGTCGATCTCGCGGCCCGCATCGACAAGGTGCAGGTCGAGTCGCTCGGAATCGTGTTGCCCGCCACGCTCGAGGCCATCGGGGCGATGCAGTTGTCGTTGAACGGCGCGGTGTTGTCGCAGCCGGGCACCCTGTCGATGCCGCGACCGTCGGGTCTCGTCGACGACAGCGGGCTGGTGGTCGCGAAGTTGGTCGAGATCGCCGACGCCACGCGCCTGCAGTTCGTCGCCGTGGGGCGGATTGCGGGCGACACAATCGTGTCTGACACGGCAGTGACGGGGCTCGACGCGCCGCTCCCCGGCGCGCGGAGCGGAGGCCGCTATGTGTTCCTTCGCATCGCGCACCCGTTCGGGTTCGCGTTCGGGCTCGTGCGTGGCGTCACGAACGCGCTCGCGCCCGAGGCGCTGGTGGCGACCTCGACGTTGCCGCTCGTCGCCCTCAGCGGAGCGAACGGCGCCTACGTCGTGCCCGGGCTCGCCGGCACGAACGAGCTGTCGGCCACCGACGTGACGTCGTTCGACGCCGTGACGGTGTCGGTTGCCATCGTGCCTGGCGGGCGCGCCCGCGTCGATCTGCGCATCCAGGCGCTGGCGCCACGGGTGACCAGCGTCACGCCGTCCGATGGCGAAGGCGACGTCGCGTTGACCGCACCCCTCGTGCTGTCGTTCTCGGAGCCGGTCGCGCCGGCGACCGCGTCGGCCATCACCCTCGAGACCGCGACGGGCGACGTGATCCCTGGCGCGATCCACTGGAGCGACGCGAATCGCGTCGCCACGTTCCGATCCGCCGACCCGCTGCCGGCGAACGCCACGCATCGCGTGCGCGTGACGACCGCGCTGCAAGACGCGGAGGGCCGCAACGCGGCGGCTGAGTTCACGAGCACGTTCACGACCATCGACCTTGCCCCGCGGCCGACGCCCCCCGCGGGGTCGATCAGCGCCACCGTGCCCGGCACGGGCAATCGCACCACCGTGTCGGCCACGCAGGGCACCGCGGGGCTGCGCGACGAGGTGAAGATCTTCAACCTCACGCGGAACACGTTCCAGGTGGCGCTCGTGAATCCCGACGGCAGCTTCACGGCGACGCTCGATGCGAAGACGACCGACAAGCTGCGCATCGGGATCACGACGACGGCGGGCGTACAGACGACGATCGACATCGCGCGTTTCTCGCAGGAGAACGCCGACGGGTCGATCTCGAGCACGGTCGACGGCAGCGGCGGCGTGCTGTCGGGCCCGAACGGCATCGAGGCCGAGGTGCCGGCCGGTGCCTTCCCGGACGGCGCCGTCGTGACGCTGCAATACGTGACCGAGGACGACTTCCCGATCCAGCTCACGCCCGAGCAGAAGACGCTGTTCGCCTTTGCGGGCGGCATCAGCGTGGACTTCGGCGGCGCGACGCCGACGCGGTACATCGACCTGTCGATTCCGGCGAAGGGCGGCGAGACCCCTGAGGATCGCTGGGTCCTCGGCGGCGTCGAGACGATCGCCGGGCAGCAGTACCTGACCGTCGCCGACACTGCGCGCCTGGTCGGTGCGCGCATCCGGACGTCGTCGCCGCCGTGCCCGGGCGTGCTCGCTGCACGCACCTACGGGCTGATCAAGTCACTGCGTCCGGTGGGCCTGGCCTACGGCAAGTTCCCGAACCCGGATCCGTGGGCGGGCGTGAACGATGCGGCCTACCGGTCGCAGTACCAGCAGCTGATGATGTTCTCGACGCCGTTCCTCGGGCCGCTGCTGTCGGGCGCGACGCCGTGGGGCGTCGTCGTGGACGGTGATCCGTCGAACGACCAGAACGTGTGCCTGCCGGCGCTGTCTGGGCGCGTGACCGTGACGCCCAACGTGCAGGAGGTCGTGATCGCCGGCGCGAGCCTCACCCCTGCCGATCGCCAGATCGTCGTCCAGAACACGCAGACGGGGCAGCGCTTCTTCTACCCGCGCAACGTGGTGGAGTTCTGGCGCGAGGTGCCGGGCGAGATCACGCACACCTACGAGGTCTTCGCCCAGGCGCAGGGCGCCCTGAACCCGGTTGGATTCGAAGTCAAGCGCGGCCTGCCGGGGTTCACGACCATCCGCGTCGACATGGACCAGATCGCGATTGCCGCGACGGCCATCGTGATTCGCAACACGAGCCTCGAACCGGCGGGCGAGACGGTGGTGCCGGTCTCGCAGCTCGACCTGCGGGTGCGCGTGGCGGGCAGCGGCCAAGCCGGCGACTACCTCGTGAACGCCGTCACCGGCAGCGAGGTGTCACGCACCATCCCCTTCACGCTGACCTCACCAAACGGCCCGGGCTCGCTGATGGTGAAGGTGATCCCGCTCACGATTGATCCAGGCACGGTCACCACCTTCAAGAACCTCACGAAGGGGACCAACACCGTGATCGCCGACGCCATGATCGCCGACGGCCGGGGCGGGTTCACCTACGGGTTCGACGGCGACATCGCCGATCGCTTCGCGCTCGAGGTGTCGTATCCCGACAACAGCCAGTTGCCGCAGTTGACCGTCGTCCCGCAAATCAAGGTCTACTCGATCAACCCCGACACGGGAAAGACCGAGCGGACCTTCGACGTGCCCGTGCCGCCGCAGGACGAGCCCTTCAATCTCGGGGCCGTCAGCGGCGACAAGACGCGCCCGTTCATCGTGTCGACGCCAGAGAACCTGTCGTTCTTCGATCCGCAGTCGTTCCTGACCTTCAGGTTCTCTGAGGGCCTCGACCGGCAGAGCGTGATCGACGGGCTGAAGCTCGTCGACGCTGCAGGGAACGAGGTCGAGATCGAGGTGCGCCTGACCGAACTGAACCGCGTGGTCACGGTCATCCCGCGCGCACCGCTGAAGCTGGGACAGACCTACACGATGACGTTCGCGGGCGTCACCGACGCGTCGGGCAACACCGTCGTGAGCCGGCCGGTCGAGATCAAGGTCTTCCAGCCGCGCCGGATCGGCGAGACCTTCCTGACGCTGCAGAACGAGCCGCCGCGTCACCTCGAGCTGTGGCGCGCGCCTGATGCCACCGATGTCACGCACACCTACGCCATGCAGGGGAAGACCGGGCTCTCGATCCAGGAGCCCGTGGTCACGTCGTTCGACCTGACCGACAGCGACGCACCGGTGAAGCTGTACGAAGACACCGGCGGGCTGCGGTACTTCGAGGTCGAAGACTGGGGCATCGCGACGGGACTGCAGAACATGCCGCTGCGAGCTCCGAATATCTGCTCGGGCCAGCAGGCGTTTTCCGGCACGCTCGGCGTGATGGCGCGCCAGAGCCAGTCGTCGACGCTCTGGGGCTTCTCGGCCGTGGCCCTCGACATCTTCGACCTGACCAACCCGTCGGCCCCGTGCCGCTTCGGCGTGAAGATCCTGGCCGGCACGAACCTCGACAATCCCGGCGCCTACGAGGGCGTGGGCTACGCGAAGAGCGTCGCGTTGCTGAGGCACGACGCCGGCGTGCTCGCCTTCACGGCCATCCAGTTCATCGGCCTCACCTCGACTGACATCGGCCAGATCATTGGCAACGACGCGCCGAAGGTGAAGTCGCCGATCGTGCCCGGCAACTACCGGTCGGTCGACGTCACGGGCGGCAAGGTCGTCGCGCTCGAGCAGAGCACCGTGAGCGTCGACGTCTTCGATCCGTCGCTGTCGCAGCTCGCCTCGGTCTCGCTCTCGCTCGAGACCGAGCCGTTCGAGCTCGACGTCGTGGAGTCGTTCCAGATCGACCGCAACGAGGATGGCGTCATCGACCAGGACGAACTGCGGACGCTGGTCTTCGTCGCCGGCCTGCGCGGGATGACCATCGTCGACATCACCGAGCTGGGCCAGGCCGCCGAAATCGCGTTCGTGCCATATGCGGCGGGCCTCCACCGCGTGAGCGTGGACCGCGACAACCGTCGCGCGATCGCCTCGACCGGGGGGCGATGGATGATCCTCGACTTCTCGACGCCGGCGTCGTTCTACCCGGGCTCGCCCGACAAGGACAGCGACGGGGTCGACGACCGCATCGTGTGGCGATCGCCCGGCGGGCTGTACTCCGGTGGGGGCGGCCGGCTGTTGAGTGTCGATGGCGAGCGAGGGCTGGTCTACACGTCGAGCGGCGCGTCGGGTGCGTCGATCGCGCCGGTCGGGATCGACACGTGGGCGCTCAACTCGTTGTGCTGCGATGCGCGCATCGACATGACGAAGGACTTCGAGACCAAGACGGTCGACGGTGGGCGCGCGGAGCTGATCCAACTCGAGATCAAGGCGCTGCAGAAGGGCATCGCCGCGGGGTTGGCGGCCGCGGTGAACCCGCCCCCGGGAAAGCTCAGGTGCGACGTCGACATCAACCTCGTCACGATTCTCGAACAGGGCAGCGGGTCGTGCATCTGGAAGCCGAACCCGACCGATGCGTGCAGCGACAACTACCAGCCCGGCTTGTCGGATCACGACTTCGAGGTCTTCATCCCTGACCAGTTCTTCGCAGGGGCGCCGGGGCAATCGCCTGCGGACTGCGTGAGCGACACGCTGGCAGACCAGTTCATCAACGAAGACAAGACGCCCAAGGAGATCGACGTCGATGGCCGGAAGGTCAGCTTCGACGACATCACCTTCTACCCGTTCCGCAAGGACGGCTTCGAGGCCGGCCGCGTCAACATCCTGATGCCACAGAACAAGAAGGGCGACACGACCGGCGACCTCGCGATGGGTCGCCAGCAGTTGCTGCTGCTGTGGCTGCTGGGCGGCGAGTACGTGAACGTCCCCGGCTACAACGTCACGGGCACGCCGCTGAGCGAGATCCTCCTGAAGCTCTCGTCGCAGACGTTCATCCCGCAGCTCGAGGGCTACGAGTGGGCGAACCTGCAGAAGTTCAACCTGTACAAGACGAAGGCCTTCCTCAGGATCGCCGGGGCGTCGAACGCGACGCACGCGTATCACGACCTGTTCATCAAGCAGCTGCACGACGCCGGCAAGGCGGGGATCCGCACCGTGTTCGCGCGCATGGTGGCCGACCCGCGCACGAACCGGTTCCTGACGCGGATTCGCCGCGATGCGGGCGATCCGCAGCCGCCGGTGCCCGCCCCACTGCCGGGGCAGCCGGCGCTGCCCGCGTACGTGCCGGCCTACTCGGCGGATGCGTGCCTGGCGATCACGAGCGCCAACACCTCGACGTGGACGAAGAAGCGGTGCTCGGGCTTCGAGGACTTCATCGCCTCGACGGCGGCGCGCACCATCACCGAGCTGAACCTCGACCTGTTCACGCCGGAGTACATCTTCGACGTCGTGCACAAGTTCTGGCGCGTCAAGGGCGACGTGCAGTTGCCGACCCGCAAGGACATCCGCGACGACGCCGATGCCAACGCCTTCATCGCGTCGGTGGCGAACTTCATCGACAACGCGATCCAGGTGACGCAGCCGGCGTACACGGCCGGGATCCCAACGCTGCCGGCTGACGAGCAGGCGCTGCGTGGTTCGAACCTGTCCACCGTGTTCACGAAGACGACGGACGCCAAGAAGGGCGTCACGCTGCAGGTCGTCCCGCGCGTGAGCAACGCAGGCTTCCGGCCGGCCAACGACTTGCCCGTCGTGATGTACCGCGGCATCGGCACTGCGCCGGGCACGCGCGTGAAGCCAAAGGCCGGTGACCCGGCCATCAAGGTGAGCCTGGCCGGCGGCGAAACGAAGTTCCTCGACGACCTCACCGAACTGATCGAGGTCGAGGACGATGCGGCGGAGCGGAACCTGTCGGACAACGAGAAGTACATCGACGACAAGAAGGCCGACTACTTCTCGCTCGGCGACAAGAAGGATCCCGTGACGAACCCGCCGCTCGACCTCTCGGCCGAGCCCGGCGTCGCGCGCTGGGTGGCGTTCACGATCGATCTCGACGGCCCGAAGCGCAACGTGCGCGAGAGCGACCGGCAGAACAACTACGGCGGCTTCTACTACTACATCCTCGACGTGACGAACCCGGCGCCGCCGGTCGGCGCCGACGCACGCGTGCCGTTCCCGCTCGGCAACCCCGGCACCATCCTCGAGCCCGACGCGGAGTGCGACCCGCCGAGCGAGTTGTGGATTTCGCAGCACTACATCGACGTCGACGGCATCTCGTACCACGACGTCGTCGAGGTTCCGCTGTTCAAGACGGTGGCGCTCAACTACGAGGTGACGAACGTCGGCAAGAACGACCTCAGCGGCGTCCAGGTGTGCAGCACGCTGACCGGCCGGTGCACCGAGCACGGCACGCTGTTGCCCGGGCAGTCGGACTCGACGTTCCAGTTGTGGCCAGCGGGGGGAACGTCAGACCAGCGCACGGCCGAGATCTCGGCGTCGTCGGCCGACGGGGGCGCCCGGCAGGGGCCACCCCTGCGGGTGATCGTCGGGTGCGAGGAATTCACGATCGTCGATCTCGACCCGAGCCCGAATCCGACCGGCAACAGCACGATCCAGGCGGGCGGCACCTCGTTGCGCTACTACAGGGTGCTCGACCGCGAAAGCGGGTTGGCCGTGCGGGGATCGACCGTCGAGATCGAGGTGAAGGGGCCGAACGTCCTGACGACCCTCGTCTTCACGACCAACGAGGACGGCATCATCGGCCTCGAAGACACCGACGGCGAAGGCAAGGCCGTTTTCGTACCGGGCATCCAGGTCGACATCCCGCCGACGACCGCAGTGGGCGCGAAGTACACGGTGACGGCGAGAGCCATCGACAACGTCGGCAGCTGCATCAGCGACGTGACGTGGGACATCGACGTCGTCGAACGCACGTTCACGGCGACGGGCACGGCGGGGTCGGCGATCAAGATCTCGGGCAAGATTTACAAGATCATCGATGCGGCCACCAAGACGGGCCAGGGCCTCGAGCTGCAACTCGAGGCGGGCCTGAACGCGGGCGACAAGAGCTACCAGGTGGCATCGGGCGTCGCCCTTGGGCTCGAGGCCGGCCTCAAGGCCGAAGCGGCCCTCGGGCCCGGGTTCGACGTCAAGGCGGGCGGCGAGCAGAAGGCCGGGGGCACCGCCAGCGCCAGCGGACAGGTCGGACTCGAGCTGGCGCTGAACAACAAGTTCCTGTTCGCGTCGCCCATGTCGGTCGACGCGCGCGCCGCGTTCACGGCCGCGGCCGCCGAGCCCATCTTCCAGGGTATCCGCTTCGCTGCCTCGCAGCGGCACCCGATCGTGACGTCGATCCTCGACGCCTTGATCGACGACCCGTTCAACACCGAGTTGTATCGCACCTCGTCGGGCGCCCAACTGCAGGTGACCGAGGAGTTCGCCAGCGAGCTGGGCGGGCTCAACCTGAGCTTCGGGAAGTCCGACGACCTCAAGGTCAAGGACCTCGGCCTCAAGTCGTCGTCGACCGCGAAGCTCGCCGGCACCTTGACGCTCGCCGGAGACCTGACCAAAGCCCTCAACCCGCAGATGGCCAACGTCTCGATCGAGACGCGCGGTGACTTCAGCTTCGACGTGGGCTACAGCGCCGGGATTGCGCTGATCAACGACATCGAGGTCGCGAAGCGGATCGAGAAGTGGATCAACGAGAAGCTCAACTCGTTCCTGAAGGCCGACGGCCGCCTGGTCGGCGCAGTCAAGTTCGAGCTCCCCATCAACCTCGACACGCTCAAGGCCGACCGGCTCGTGGTCACGGTGCTGCAGCAGAAGAAGTTCGGTGCGGCGTACATGGGCGAGACCGTCGTCGACCAGGGCGACAACTACCGTCGGTCGGTGGCCTACACGATCAAGCTCGACTCGCCCGAGAAGACCGAGAAGGTCCTCGAGAGTGCCGCGATCGTGAACGCGCTGCTGGGCGTGACGTTCACGTCACCGGCCTCGGCGGTCTTCACCGTCGACCAGATCGGCCAGGAACTGGCGGTCCTGCTCTCGTATGCAGACGAGTTCGAGGCGTTCTTCGAAGACGGCGGATCGAAGACGTACCCGTACGGCCTGACTCCGCTCGTCAAGAAACTGCTGGGTCCGCAGGCGTCGAAGGTGTTGCCGATCAGCGTGGATTACGAGTTGAAGCTCGACACGGCCACGAAGTACCGGACCGAGGCAGGGCGGATCGTGAAGGGGCAGATCCTGCCCCTCGAGAAGTACCTCGAGAACGATCCGCTGATTCCCGTGACCGGCCCGGCCCGCCTGATCGACATCGCGACCGACCTCGAGGCCTTCTACGACAAGCTCAAGGCGAAGTACTCGAAGGCCCAGGCCACGCTCAAGGATGTCGGCGACTTCTTCGGGGTCAGGTTCTCGCCCTCGGGCGCGGACCTGGAACTGATGGCCGCCGAGCCGGCAAACCTCGACGCCGAACTGGTGGCGTTCAAGTACCGCCGTCTCGAGCCCGAGGCTGCGCCCGTCGCGCAGGATGCGATGTCGACGAGCGGACGGATCGATCGTCCGCACAACGGCATCGGCGGGTTCTTCAGTTTCGGGCCGATCGACCATGCGCTGGCCGCACCGGCCCGACTGACCATCTACTGGCTCGACGACGAGATCACCACGTTCGACGAGTCGTCGATTCGCATCTACCGGTGGAACGACGCGACGAACCTGTGGGACCTGGTTGGCGGCACGGTGGACGCGGCCAACAACAAGGTCACCGTGCTGGTCGATCGGCTGGGCACCTACACGGCGGCGCCGGCCATGCCGGCCGGCCTCGCCGACGTGACGGCGACTGCGCTGCCGGGCGGCCCGCAGAACCAGGCGCGCATCCGGGTGACGTCGACGCCGCTGGCGATGAATGCTGGCGGCATGGTGCCGAACGGCACGCTGTTCACCGTGTTCACGACCGAACTCGATGCGCAGAACGTCGTGCAGGTCGGCACGATTCTCGCCGACGACGCCGACCCGAACACGCCCGGGACGCAGGTGCCGGTAGTCAACGGGGTGATCACGTTCGACGCGGAGTTACCCGCTGGCGTCTACCTGTCGCGCGTGGTCGCCTGGCCGGCCAACGGCGGCACGACCTTCATCGATCGCCTCGTTCCTGCCGTCCCAGAGCCATAAAGGAGCCATCGCCATGACCTGCCGACGACTCCTGGTGCTTCCTGCCGACACGACGATGCGCCGCCTGCTGCTCTCGCTGGTGCTGCTGCTGACCGCCATCGTGCCGTCGGCTGCGCAGGTTGCGGAGACCGACGTGCTCGGGCGCGACGACATCCGCCTGCTCGGCGTCGGCCTGCGCGTGACGCCTGCGCGGCAGGTGGTGCCGAAGGACATCGCCACCATCGTCTCGACGTACCTGCAGGCGCCGACGCTGCCGGACTCGCCGCTGCCGCCGTTTGCGGCCGACGCCATCGTGCGCGGCACGCTGCGCGGCCCGGGATTCGCAAAGCCGATCGAGATCACCGCGCGCCCGAACACGCCCGTTCAACCTGCCGCCGTTCTCGGTCGCGGGACTCTACACGCTCGACACGATCCGCCTCGAGAGCGGCGGCGAGGTGCTGCTCTACGGCATCGCCCGAGAGCGTCACCATCGAGGTGATCGAGAAGCTGCTGGTCACGCAGGTCACGGCGCGGCCGCTGACGGCAGAGGAGATCCGCGAGAAGGGCATCGTCTTCGACAAGACGAACTTCCAGGCCTACAACTTCACGGCGGCGTTTGCCGTCGGCGCGTCGAACCCGGTGCCGATCTCGTTCCCCGTGGTGCTGCCGCGGCTCGACGGGCCGGGCGACGTGTCGCTCGAGGATGTCGGGCTGCGCTCGCTCGACCCGCCGAGGCTGCCGCGGCTCGAGACGATCATCCCCGACACGCTGAAGATCCAGACGCAGATCCCCAACCTGCAGGTGGTCGGCTTCACGCTGCGGCATCCCCGAGCTGAAGGGCAAGAACCTGAGCGTGCCGCCCATCCCCGGCATCGTCGTGATTCCGGGCGACATCGGGTTCCTCAACCAGTTCTTCAACGTGACGCTGCTGGTGGGCAACGTGGCGCCGCTGGGGTCGAACCTCGTCGTCATCGACGCTGCGCGCCGAGATCGTGCTGCCGCCGGGCCGCGACAACGTGCCCAACAGCGACGACGACCCGCTGCGGATGGCGCGGACGAACGCGGGCGAGTCGCCGCGCGTGCGCCTCGTGATGCAGCCAGGCGCGGACGGCAAGCTCGGCACGGGCGACGACATCGGCACGCTGGCGCCCGGCGAGACGGGCAGCGCCGAGTACCTCGTCGAGGGGCGCCGCGAGGGCACACACGTCATCGAGATGGCGATGACCGGCACGCTGACGGGGCTGCCCGTCGGCCCCGTCACGATCACGGGCCGTGCGGCCGGAACGGTGCTGGTCCGCAACCCGACGTTCACGCTCACGTTCACGCATCCGGATCTCATCAACGCGGGCGAACCCTACACGCTCGACGTCACCGTCACCAACACGTCGGAGTCGCCGGCGAACTTCGTCAGCGTCAACCTCCATCCCGCGAACATCGCCGGCGCCCAGCTCGTCGGCGGTCACCGACGCGCGAGGTCGAGTTCATCGCGCCGGGCGACTCGGCGACGGTCAGCTTCGACCTCATCGCGCAGCTCACGGGCCCGATCGTCGCGGCCACGCTCGACTCGCGACGACAACGTCAACGGGCGCTTCGCGCTGAAGACGTCGGTCGGCGAGCTGGGGATTCCGCTCTCGCCCGACTCGCTCGTGCTGCCGAAGGAGACCTCGTCGCTGCCGGCCGACCTGCGCGCGCGGCGCTGGGCCTGCTCGGCAAGGCGTGGGCCGTGGCGACCGCGCCGGCCGCCGCGCTGCCGCCGGGCGTCACGCGCTTCTCGAAGCAGATCGTCTACGACCGCGCCATCGAGCTGGCCGAGGCGGGCTTCCGCTACACACTCGGCGAGCCGCTGCCCGACACGCGTGACGCATCTCGCGCTCGACTACGCGGGCAACAACTTCACCCGAATCCCCGAAGTGGCGACCTCGGCCGCCGACCGCGGCTACCGCGAGAGCGACGCGCGCGGCTTCGACGAACTGCGACGCGCGTCGGTGCGCGGCGACGTGCTCGCGTCGGCCGTTGGGAAGTACCTGGGCGATGCCGTGCAGCAGCAGGGCCTGATCGCCTTCCACGCGCACATGGCCGAAGAGGCCACGTGGCGTCCTGCGCACCTGGCGGTCGCGATCGCGGGGAACGGCGGCGCGTCGCCGTTCGCGTTGGAGATCATCGATCCCGCCGGGCTGCGGATGGGTGGCCTTGCGAGCGAAAACAAGATCCGCAAGGAGATCCCGTTTGCCGACCTGATGCCGCTGCGCACGCTCGGCGGCGACGCGTTCGGAGAGATGGCGATGGTCGCGGTCCCGTCGGACGGCGAGTTCGTCGTCAGGCTGACGCCGACCGAGGCGACGACCTCGACCTATGCCATCAGCGTGGTGGTGCCCGACGGACAGGGTGGGCTGCGGCACGTGGCGTTCTCGTCGCTGGGTATCGGCGACGTGCCGGCCATGGTGGCGCCAGGCACTGGCGCGTACCGGGTGCGTTTCGAGATCGTCGGTGCGAACGGCGCGCCGGCCCCACCGTCCCTCGACACCGCGGTCAACGATCCTGCTCCCCGCGCCATCGCCGTTGTCCAGCAGGCGCAGGCCGACCTGATCGGGTGCGACATCCCGACGATTCCCGCCGGACGCGTCGTGGCGGTGCTCTTCAGTGAGGAAGTGACCAAGGCGAGCGTGCAGGACAGCCTGACCCGCGGGCTCATCTCGAGCTTCCTGCCCGAGGCCAACGTGGCCGTCGGGGTGGCCCTGCAGCCCGGCCGGCGCATCGCGTTCATCGGTCTTCGCGACTCGCTCGGGCCACTCGTGCCGCGCACGATGACCATCCGCGGTGCAGCAGACCGTCGCGGCAACGTGATGGCCGAGACGACGCTGCCGATGCGGTCGACGATCGAGGTCGAGGGCGGGATCGTGTCGGGTCGCGTGATCCACAGCGACGGAACCACGGCGGCGGGCGTCGACGTGCGGTTGTTCGCCGTCCCTGGCTGCACCATCGGGATCAGCGAGAAGCAGGCCGGCGAAGACGGGACGTTCTCGTTCGACTTCGTGCTCGGCAAGAGCGTCGGCACCAGCCGCCTCGTGGCCGTCGATGCGCGGACGGGCGACTCGCGTGGCGTGAACTTCGCGGTGCAGCGCAACGGGCAGCGCCTCGAGGTCAACGTCGTGTTCCTCGGGCGCGGCACGATCACGGGGCGCACGCTCGACGAAGACGGCACACCGGTGGCCAGGACCGCCATCCGCGTGACGAGCCTGACCGACCGCAGCCAGTACGGCGCCACGACCGATCCAGCCGGGACGTTCACCGTGAGTGGCGTGCCGGTCGGCAACGTGCTGATCGAGGCGGTCAACACGGTCATCAAGGCCCAGACGACGCAGAGCGAGTTCATCCCGACGGCGGGGGCACTGGTCGTGCGCGACATCACGCTCCTGCGCGACGACCGCGTGCCGCCGACCGTGACGTTCGGGTCGATCAGCGGTGTCGTGCTGCGCGGCGACGGCGTGACGCCGGCGCCCGGCGTGCCCGTGATCGCCTACTACAAGCGCGATTCGCAGCCCGGCGTGCAGTGCAGTGCCACCGAGTCGGACGCGAACGAGTGCGCCCTGGGGGTCGTGAACACCGACGCCAACGGTGCGTTCGTGTTCGAGAAACTGGCGTCGGGCAAGTTCCGCATCGAGACGTTCGACCAGACATCGTTCCAGCAGGGTGAGGCCGGCATCGTCCTGCCGGCCAACGGACAGGCGTCGGTGACCATCCTCCTCGACCTCGGGCTGGGCACGGTCAACGGCGTGGTGCTCGATCCGTCAGGCACACCGGTCGGCGGCGCGCGTGTCGGAGGTGGCCTGTCGATCGCGACGAGCGACGCCAACGGCCTGTTCACGCTGACCGACGTGCCCATCGGCCGACGCGAGATCGTGGCGGTGAGCGACGTGCTCAAGACGCGCGGCACGACGGTGGTCGACCTGATTCGCGCCGGCGACACGGTCAACGCGACGGTGGTGCTCGAGGCTGTCGGCACGATCACGGGCCGCGTGACGCGCGCCGACGGCGTGACGCCGGCGTCGCTGTCGAAGGTCTACCTCTTCTTCCCGGTCGACGACGCGGTGCGGGTGGTGGGCACGGCCCAGACCGACGCGGCGGGCGCCTACCGGTTCGAGGGCGTGGCGCTGCGCAGCGACTACCAGGTGTCGTCGTTCCTCAACGGGTTCAGCGAGGGCAACATCGCGCTCGCCGCGCTCAAGTTCCCCAGCCAGGTCCTTCGCGTCGATCTGCGGTATCGCGGTCGCGGCACGGTCCGCGGCACCGTGGTGGGAGCGCCTGAGAACGGCGCCGACGGCACGCCGCTCGCGGCCGCAGTCGGCGTGTCGGGCGACCAGGTCGTGATCGCCGGCGGTCTCGTGGGGGTGCGGTTCAAGCGCGTGCAGTACTTCGACGTGGCCGAGACCAGCATCGAGACCGGCCGCTTCCAGTTCAACAACGTGTGGCAAGGGCCGTTCTCGCTGAGCGCGGTCGGCGTGTTCAGCCCGGAACCGGTGTCGTTCGACTACGCGATTGCGCACCCGGGACAGGTCCTCGACGTCACCCTGCAGTTGCAGGCGACCAGCGAGGTGACCGGCACCGTCCTGTTGCCCGACGGCGTGACGCCCGCGGGGCGCAATGTCCAGGTACGCCTCGATGCCGACGCGGTGGCCGTCGTCTGCAGCGACGTCGACCCACTGGCCGGCGGTCTGTCGGGTGAGATCGGCGACACGCAATGCGTGGAGGTACGGCAGGGCGTCCAGCGGCTCGACGCAGTGACCGACGAGGCGGGCCGGTTCACGTTCCCGCTGGTCCCCGTGCGCGGGTTCACGCTGACGGCCACCGACCCCGGCAGCGGGCGCCTCGGCGTGATCAAGGCGCACGTGCGCCCAGGCGAGACAGCGGATATCGCGCTGCGCCTGCTTGCGTTGCCGACCTTGCGCGTGCGTGTCTTCGGGAGCAACGCCACGACGAAGATCGCCGGTGCGCTGGTCGAGATCGAGCAGAGCATCCGCCGTGGCGACGGGCCCGAGACGTACCAGCGACGGCTCAAGGCCGACGCGAACGGCGAACTGCTGCTCGTCGGGGCCAACGCCCCGGTCGAGGGCGAGTTCACGGTGAAGGCGACCGACGTTGACGGCAACGGCTTCGACTCGGGCCGCGTCGCCGGCCGGATCCGCCAGGCAGACGACGGCAGGACGGTGACGCTCGACGTGTACCTGTTCGACCAGAGCGGTGTCGTGACCGGCACGGTGTTCCAGGCCGATGGCCTCACGCCGGTGCCGAATGCCGAGGTCACGATCAGCACCGACGCCGGGGCGATCGCGTTCGCGGTGACCGACGCGACCGGTCAGTACCGCGTGGAGTTCGTGCCGTTGGGTGATGTGTTCGTCGACGTGTTCGAGGCGGCGCGCGGTCGTCGTGGCTTCGCCGCCGGCAACATCGACCTCAGCGGGCGCGAGATCGTCATCAACGTGGCTGAGTACGGGCTCGGGCTCGTGCGCGGCCAGTTGTTCCAGACCAACACGCTCGCGCCGCTCAAGGCCTGGGACGTGCGGTTGTCGTCGCGGTTGCCCTCGGGGCGCGGGCTTCCGGCGTTGCACTCGACGACCGATCCCGCCGGTCGCTTCTATTTCCCCGGCGTCGTGACGGCACCGTTCCACGTCAACGCGTCGAAACAGGGCGTGCCGGCCGCTGGCAATGCATCGGCCTCGATCGATCGCGACGGGCAGGTCGTCGACCTGCCGCTCGTCATCGACATCCCGCGCGCGCAATACGGGTCGATCGAAGGCACCGTGTTCAATCCCGACGGGTCGCGGGCTGCGTTTGCGCAGGTTGTGCTCGGCGGCGGACCGACGGCGCCCATGACGACGGCGGCGGCCGACGGCACCTTCGGCTTCAGCCATGTCGCGCTGGGGCGGTTCTACCTGCGCGCCACGCCCCAGGTCGGAGCGACCCAGGAGGCGTCGGCCAGCGGCGAACTGGTGTTCGAGAACGACCTTGCGCGGATCAGCCTGATCCTCGGCGGCACTGCGACGGTCACGGGCACGGTCGTGCAGGCCGACGGTGTGACGCCTGCCCCGTTTGCCGACGTGTTCTTCAGCGGCGTGCCGTTTGCGGGATGCGAGTCTGCGCAGCCCATCTCGTGCTCGGCGGGCCCCACGGGCGAGCCGAGCGCGAAGTGCCTCGCCCGCGCGGCGCGGGGCGGGTGCCTGAACGCGGCAGACGCGACAGGCCGCTTCACGTTCTCGCGGATCTCGGCGCGGACGTTCTCGGTGGTCGCCGAGGCGGCCGATGGGAGGCTGGGGCAGGTCGGCGGGCCGCTGAATCCCGACCAGACGCTCGACCTGCGCATCGTGCTGTCTGACGCAAGCCGGGTGACCGGTCGCGTGCTGTCGAGCACCGGCGCCCCCGTCGCGCTCGCGGTGGGTGAGTTCTCGGTGCCGCCGCTGGCGCCCGGTCAGCCCTCGACGATCTACGCGCAGACCGCTGCCGACGGCACGTTCGTCTTCGAATCGATCCGCACCGGCGGACCGTTTGCCTTGCGCATCACGGATCCCCTCGGCGACGGCATAGCGGCGCGCAGCGTGACGAGCACCGGGAACGACATCGATCTCGGCGACATCGTGCTCGACGAAGGCGCGCCGTCGGTGCTCACCACCACGCCCACGCCGGCGTCGGTGGGCGTGCCGCTTGCCAGCACGGTCCGCATCGTGTTCTCGGAGCCGGTCGACCTCTCGACCGTCACGGCCGCGAACATCCTGCTCAGTGGGCCTGCTGGCGCCCTGACGTCGGTGCTGACGCTCGAATCCGGCGATGCCTCAGTGGTGCTGCGTCCGCTGTCGCCCTTGCTCGAGAGCACGCGCTACACGCTCCAGGTGAGGAACCTGAAGGACCGATTCGGCAAGGTGATGACGACACCGTTTGCCACGACGTACACGGCGATTGACCTGACCGCGCCGGCCATCGTGTCGCTGTCGCCGTCGGCGTCATCGAGCGGCGTGCCCGTGACGTCGGCCGTCCGCGTGCAGTTCAGCGAACCCGTCGATCCGGCGAGGTTCGCGGGCGCGCCGATCGTCGTCCGGCGCGGTGGCGAGACGCTCGCCGGGCGCACCGACTACCTGTTCGGCAACACGGTCGTCGTGTTCACGCCGGCCTTCCCCCTGCTCGACGACACGTCATACGGCTTGCACGTGGCCGCCGCGAGCGACGCCGCCGGCAACGCGCAGGGCACGCCGCTCGACACGACCTTCAGCACCACCGATCGCACGCCTCCGCAGATCACGGCCGTCACGGCGGCAAACGGCGGACGCGTGATCGAGGGTACGACTGTCGACGTCACGGCGACGGCGGGGGCGGCCAGCGATGTCGCGTTCGTCGACTTCTACGTGGCCGGCGTGCTCACCTTCACTGACCGCAGCGCACCGTTCGTACTCCCGTTCCTTGCCGCGCCGAGCATTGCCGGCCCGGGGGCGCAGGTGGCCATCGCTGCGGTTGCCACCGACACGTCGGGGAACCGCGGCACGCAGCCGGTGGCGACGGTCGTCGAGATCGTCGCCGACCAGGCACCGTCGGTGATCATCACGTCTCCCGCCGACGGGTTCGCGGCGGGCAACAACCAACGTCTCACGCTCAATGTGTCGGCTTCCGACGACGTGGGCCTGACGCAGGTGGCGTACCGCGCCGAGACGGGGCGCCCGACCGACACCGCGACCGTGGCGCTGTCGCCCATGGTGCTGACGTCGCAGCAGTCGTTCGGCTTCAACATGCCGTCTGACGCGGCGCCAGGATCCATCGTGCGGGTGACCGCGTCGGTCCGCGACAGCAAGGGCCAGTCATCCACCGCGCAGATTGGGATCACGGTGCTCGACGCCGTGCCACCTGCAGTTGCCATCACCGGGACGACCAGCGGCGCCCGCGTCATCCCCGGCACACGTGTCCAGGTGATCGTCGCCGCGTCGGATGCCGGCGGCGTGAAGGCGCTGACGCTGCGGGCCACGGGCGCGGCCACGGCTGATGAGGCGCGCGCGATCGACCCTGCGCTCGTTGACGTGGCGACCGCGTTCGCCGTCGACGTGCCGGCGAGTGCGACGGCAGGCCAGGTGATCACGTTGTCGGCCTCGGCCACCGACGTGTCGAACAACTCGGCGAATGCCGGGCAACTCGTGCTCACCATCGCCGACCAGCAGGCGCCGAGGCTGACGCTGCGAACCTCGACCGGCCGCCTCGAGGCGGTGCCGGGCACGCAACTGGTCGTCATCGCCGACGCCGACGATGAGGTCGGCGTGTCGCGCATCACGTTGCGCGGCGACGGGGCCTTCACGCTGAACGACGCCAGGTCGTTCTCACCCGCGCTCGGGACGGCGAGCGCGCAGTTCACGATCAACGTCCCGGCCGGTGCGACGCCGGGGACGACGCTCGCCCTCACGTCGAGTGCCGTCGACCTGTTCGGCAACACGAGCGACCCCGTGACGATGTTGTTGACGGTGCGCGCGGTGAGCGACGTGACGGTCGACACGGTGTTGATGCTGGCGGGCGACCGTGTGCCTGCCACGGTGACGAGTTCGGTTGCCGCCGGCGCCGGTGGCCTGGCACTGACGTTCACGAGCCGCAACGCCAACGTCGCGGTGCCGGTGGGGCCGATCACGATCCTCGAAGGCCAGACCACCGCCACGCTGCAGCTGGACGGCATCAGCGGCGGGACGACGCAGGTCGACGTGTTCGCGCAGGGCGTCCTCCGCACCACGTTCACGGTCACCGTGCGCGGTGGCGTCGTGCGCGGAACGGTCATCGGCCCGAACGGCCCTGCGGCCGGCGTGAACGTCTCGATCCAGGCCGGCAACGAGATCATCTCGACGGCGACTGGGCTCGACGGGCGTTACTTCGCCGAGGGACTCAACGAGTCGCCGACCGTCGAGGTGAAGGCGAGTGACCCCGGCACGAACCTGCTGGGATACAGCCGCGCGTCGATGAACCGGCAGAACGGGTACGCGTTCGTGGACGTCATCCTGATCGAGGCCGGCCGGATCAGCGGCGTGGTGAGGAAGGCCGACGGCAGCCTCGCGGCGGCCGGCGCGCTGGTGCAGATCTTCCCGGGGAATGGCGGCGACGCGCTGGCCTCGGTGTTCACCGGCGAGGCGAGCAGCTTCGAATTCCCGCTGGTGACGCTGGGGACGTATCGGCTCGAGGCGTCTGACACCAACGGTAACCGCGGCCGGACGACCGCCGTGATCGCCGCCAGCGGCGACGAGGTCACGGCAGACATCGGCTACCTGGGACGTGGTGTCGTGACGGGAACGGTGCGCGCTGACGGCGGCGTCGTGCCGAACGCGCGCGTGACACTGAACGCGAGCAGTGTGTTTGGCAGCAGTGCCGCCGTGATCACGAACGCAGGCCTCGACGGTGTCTATCGCGTCGAGGGTGTGTTCATCGGATCGTTCTCGGTCAACACCCGCGACCAGGCCTCGGACCGCTACGCGCACGCGAACGGGACGATCGAGACCGACGGCCAGGTGGTGACCGCTGACCTGACGCTGGCCGACTACGGCATCCTGCAGGGACGCGTGCTGCGGGCCGACGGCATCACGCCGGTCGCGAACGCGTCGGTGCGGGTGAGTGGCGAGAGGGTGACGACCGACGCCAACGGCGCCTTCCGGTTCGACTTCCTGCCGCTCGGGACGAAGACGGTCGTGGCGCAGGACGTCGCGACCGCACAGGGATTCGACTACCGCGGCGAGCCCCTCGGCGTTGTCTACGGACAGGCCAGCGCCAATCTGGTCACCCCGCGGGCGACCGTGACGGTCGACGTGGTGCTGCCGGCGACGGCGCAGATCATCGCGACGGTCGTCGATCAGGACGGCCTGGTGACTCCCGGCGCGACGGTGACCGTGGAGATCGGCGCCAGCACGCAGAAGCGCACGGGCGTCACCAACGCGGAAGGTATCGCCATCATCAGCAACCTGATGGTCGGGACCTACTCGGCCAGCGCCGTGTCAGGCTCACTGCGATCGAACACCAGGACAGGGACGCTGACCGCCAGCGAGGAAGAGCCGATCACGCTGTCGCTCGAGGCCCTTGCGTCCATTCGCGGCGTGCTCGTCGGGCCGGACGGCGTGACACCGGCCGCTGGCGGCTTCGTCTCCCTCAACAGTGCCTACGGCGGCTTCGCCGACCCGGTGGCCGCCGACGGTTCGTTCAGCTTCGACGACCAGCGGTTCGGCACCTACACGGTCTATGGCTTCGACAACGGGCGCCGGTTGCGGGGTATCGTGCGCGACATCCGGCTCGACGTGGCAGGTGAGGTCGAAGAGCGGACGCTCGTGCTCGCGGGCGATGGGACGGTGTCAGGCCGATTGCTCAACCCGGATGGCTCTGGTGCGCCGAACCAGCTGGTCGAGCTCCAGGCGTTCGCGCCGACCATCGGGGGCTCCTATTCCGACTACACCGATGCGGCGGGCTTCTACGTCATCCCGCACGTGCCGGCCGGCACGTTCAGGATCTCTGCCGTCGACCTGGTGCGCAAGCTCGCCGTCGAGGCGACGGGCGAGATCCCGTTCCTCGGCGGGAACGTGGCCCTCGACCTTGCGCTCGTGGCGAACTCGGTGACGCTGCCGACATCGCTCTACGACGCGAATGCCCGGCAGACAGTGATTCGCCAGGGCGGCAGTGATCTCAACACCATCTACTCGGGGTCGTCGTCGTCGTTCGAGTCGTTCGCGCTCGATGTCACGGTCGCCGGCACGACGACACGGTTCGCGGGTGCATCGACGTTCGGGACGTCAGAAGACGGTGGGCGCGAGATCGCGACACGCCAGCAGATGGGTGACCTGCTCGTGACCCGCAAGATTGCGGTGCCGCGACAGTACTTCTCCCGGTACCTCGAGACGTTCACCAATACCTCGGGAGCGCCGGTGACGGTGAACGTCGCCATTGCCAACCGCGTGTACCAGCAGGGCGTGAATGGCCTGCGCCTCTCGTCGAGCGGCGACAGCGAGTTCACCGCGGATGACCGCTGGCTGGTGGTGCGCAGGTCCACCGATGCCAACCTCGCCGCGGGCGTGAACGGTACGTCGTTCGCCTGGGTGCTGGATGGCGCCGGGGCGACGCAGACGGTGTCGGCAGTCACGCGCGCCGGCAGCGATTCGTCATCGTCGGGCTACACGATCACCTACGGCTGGGATGTGGTCATTCAGCCCGGCCAGACGGTGTCGTTCATGCACTTCGGCGCCAAGATGTACTCGCAGGCGTCGGCGGTCGCGGCCGCCGAGCGGCTCGTGCAGTTGCCGCCCGAAGCCATCCAGGGGCTGAGCCCGGTCGAGATCGCGACGATCCGCAACTTCGCGGTGCCGGCCGACGGCCTCAGCGCGCTCAATCCGCTGCCCGCCATCGCCGGCACGGTGAGCGGCAAGGCGTACGAGCACGACGCGACGACGCCCGTGCCGCGCACGGGCAACGCGAGCGCCAGCGTGCGCTTCCGGAGCAGCGAGATCCTCTTCGGCCGCGTGCAGCAGGTCAACCTGGCGAACGCGCTCGGTGACTACGGGTTCGTCACCAGCAACGCCAACTCGTTCAACGACATCTCGGTGCCGCTGGCGCCGTTCACGGTGGAGGGCGTGCACTCGTCGTCGTCGACGCCGGTGGTGTCGCCGCTGGTGAGCGGGACGTTCGCCGAAGGAGTGACGACGGCGCCGACGAACATCGTCTTCTCGAACACGTCGATGATCGCGGGCATGGTGTCGCGCCACACGGGCACGCCCGTGGTCAACGTCTCGAATGCCACCGTGCAGGTCCAACGCACGGAGCCATCGGCGCTGACGATCGTGCCGGCCACGATCAGCACGACCAACGGCACGTATCGCGTCTACGGCGTGCCGCCGGGCACCTATACCCTCACCGCGTCGGTTCCCTCGTCGCAGGGCGGGAGCAGCATCACGACGGTGGTCGCGGGCGTGGTGGTGGTCGAAGGGCAGGAGATCGCGCGCGACATCACCGTCGTCGGCGTTGGGGGCGTGTCGGGGACGCTCAGGCGGTTCGACGGGTCGGCAGTCACCTCGCGGACGGTGTCGCTGACGGCCGGCAGCTTCTCGCGCAGCCGCACGACCGACACGTCGGGCAACTTCGCGTTCATCGAGGTTCCGGCGGGGGCCTACACGCTGTCGGCCGTGGATTCGACGACCAACCTCACGACGAGCGCGCCGCTGGTGGTCGCCGTGGATCAGACGACCGTGCAGGACCTGGCCTACATCGGGGTCTCGACGGTCAGCGGCACGGTGCGAGACGGCGCCGGCAACACCGTCCCGGCTGGCCGGAGCGTGAGCCTGGTGCCGCAGCCGTCGGGCACGGCGCGCACACTGTCGACCAACGGCAGCGGCGTCTACACGTTCACCAATGTCGTCGCGGGCACCTACCTCGTGCGCACGACCGATCCGGTCTCGAACACCGTGGTGTCGGCGATCATCACGGTGGTGCCACCTGCGCCAGTGTCGCGTGACTTGCAGTACCCGGCGACGGGCACTGTCACGGGGCGCGTCAAGCGACCGAACGAGACGAACGTCGGCGTGTCGGTGCAACTCTACCAGGGGACGCAGGCGACGCCGACGTTCACGCGGAGCGTCACATCGAGCAGCGCGACGGGCCTGTTCACGTTCGCGGGCGTCGCGCCGGGCGACTACAACCTGACGACCGTCGATCCGCTGAACAACGTTCGCGTGACGCAGCCGATTGTCGTGGTGGCGAACCAGACGACGACGCAGGACCTCGTGCTGTCGGACGTGGGATCGATCCTCGTGACGGTGGCACTCGACGACGGCACGCCGTTGTCGGGCGCCCGGGTCGAGAGTTGCGTGTTGCCGACGCCGACGGCGGTGAACTGCGCCGAGTCGTTCCGCGGCTACACCAACGCGAGCGGACAGTACACGATCACGAACGCGCTCGTTGGTCGTCACTCGGTGCGCGGCTCGCACCCCCTGGTGACGGCGAACCTCAAGGAAGTGATCGTGACCGTCGAGGCGGCCGCGCCCGCGACACCGGTCGCGATTGCGCTGCCGCCCGCCGCGAATCTGCACGTGACCGTCCTGCGGGCCGACGGATCGCAATATGGCGGGGCCGACGTCAACGCGCGGTTCGGGCCGAACAACGCATCAACCTGGGCGACGTCGCGCTCGACGTCGGTCGTGGCCATACCGGTCTTCGGCGAGTATCGCGTCGTGGCCTGGCTGCCCCCCAACGACGTCATCGCGACCGACACGAAGACGGGCACGATCACGCAGAACGACGTCGACGTGCCGATCACCCTCACGTTCCCCGAGTTGACGACCCTCACCGGACGCGTGCTCGACACGAGCGGCCAGCCTGTTGCGGAGGCGAGCCTCGAGGTCTATGCGGGCCCGTCGTTCGACGACTACGTCGAAACCGACTCGACGGGGAGCTACAGCCTCGAGGTGCCGCTCGGGGCGTCGGTACTGCTCGTCGCGGCCGACTGGAACTCGAACCTCGAGCCCGAGCCGGTCGGGGTAGACGATTTCGCGATCCCGTCGGGCGTCACGACGTTTGCGCACGACATCGTGCTCGACGGCGTCCAGATGCCGCAGACGCTGGTCGACGGCAACGGCACGGCGTTCCGGTTCAACTCGGGTGGACGCGTCTACACGACGACCCAGAATTCGTCGCACCAGCGCTTCCACCCGCGGGCGTGGTCGGGCACGGACAGCGGCGAGAACTATGCAGACGTCGCTGACGTGGCGGCCGGCGGACGGCAGTTCGCGCTGCCGTATCGCGTTGCCAGTGACGCCAGCGCCATCGCGGGCCTCTTCCACACGCGGTCGATCTTCGTGCCGGCCGACGGGTACTTCGTGCGCTTCGTCGAGACCTACGAGAACCGCTCGACCACGCCGCTCACCTTCGACGTCTCGATCGACTCGCTGATCCTTGCGGCGTGGAACCACACGGTCAAGGCGACGTCGAGTGGCGACGCCGTGCTGCAGGCCGGCGACCAATGGGTGGTGACCGGCAGTTCGGGCACGCGTCGCTACGGCCACGTCTTCGCCGGTGCCGGCGGTACCCAGCCCACGACGACCGGGTCGGAGGGCACGTCGAGCACCCTGACGAGCCGGTGGACGTCGTTGACGCTTCAGCCTGGCCAGCGTGTCGCGTTCCTGCATTTCGGTGCCGAGCACCGCGACCAGGCGGCGGCGACCGGCGCGGTGTCACGCCTGGCGCAACTGCCGCCAGAAGCCCTTGCAGGGCTGACAGACGAGGACCGCGCGGCGATCGTCAATTTCGTCGTGCCCGTCGCGAGTACCGTCACGCCGTTCGCGAGCGTGACCGGACGCGTGACGCTCGATGGCTCCACGCCCGCGCCCGGGGCCGTCGTCACGTTCACGGCGTCGAACCCCTTCCGCGACGCCGCAAAGACGGTCACCGCCGACGCGAACGGCGACTTCGCCTTCACCTACCCGGTCGTCGCGAACTACTCGGCGACGGCGCTCTACCAGGGCTCGACGTCGCCCGCGACGACGGGCACGCTCGCGGCCGGCCAGTCGGCGATCACCGTGAACATCAGCTTCACGGGCGGCACGGTGGGACAGGTGCGGGGCAGGGTGCTCGCCGAGGGTGCGCCGGTCGCCGACGCGACGGTGGAACTGCGTCGCACCTTCCCCGTGTCGACGCGAACCGCGGTGACGAACCCGGTTGGCGAGTACACCTTCCTGGCCGTGAGCCAGGGGTCGTATCGGATGAAGGCCTCGACGTCGTCTGGAGCGACGACGCCGCTCAACATGCCCCAGGCGGTCATGGCAGGACAGGTCGTCGAGCGCGACCTGCACCTGCTCACCCGCAGCGGCACGCTGACGGTGGCGGTCACGGCCGCCGATGGCGTCACGCCGATCGACGAGGCGACGATCAGTGTGGCCGACGTCGGGAACGGCGTGGAAGTCGCCCGCACGTCGGGCGGGACCAACGGCCAATACGTGCTCACGGGCGTGCAGCACGCCTCGCCGGGCATGCGGATTCGCGCCAGCATCTACCTCGGCAGCGGGGAAGTGTTCGGCGAGGCACTCGCGACGTTCCCGGCCGGCAGCGGGCAGTCGCTCACGGTGCCGGTCGTCATCCCGGTGGGCACGCTCACGGGGACGATCTACGAACACGACGGCTCGACACCCGTGCCGGATGCGTGGGTCGTCGTGTCACAGATGAGTGCGCCAGGCGACCTGCTCCAGGTCCAGGTCCAGGCGGATGGGCAGGGACAGTACCGTGCCTCGGGCGTCGTCGAGGGCCCGGCCTCGGTCGAGGTGTATCACCCGAGCGGGCTGCAGACGGTCGCCGCGTCGTGGACGATCGCCGATCCCACGCAGGGCGCGACGACACGTGACGTGAGCTTCGGTGCATGGGGCACGGTCACCGGGACCGTGACGCGCCACGACGGCTCGCCGGCCGAGGGTGCGACGGTGGCGCTCGTGCCCTCGGCGACATGGGGCGGCATCTACGGGTCGACGACAACCGATGCCGATGGCCGCTACACCCTCGCCAACGTGTCGCTCGGCGTCTTCACGCTGCAGGCGTGCGTCGCCGAGACCGACGGCGATCGGTGCGCTGGCGCCACGGGCACAGTGACCGTGTCAGGCCAGGTGCTGCCGATGAACGTCGCGATACCCGACGTGGGCACGATCTCGATTCTCACCGGAGAGGACGACGGTGAGGGCGACTTCGTCGGCGTCCAGAGCAACGTCAGCGTGATCACCGGCCAGGTGGGCCCGGCGACCACCGCAGAGCGCCAGCTCCAGACCGACGAGGCCGGCGAACTCGTCATCCCGACCATCCCGGTGGGGATCGTCCTGGCGAGCGCGTTCGACGCGGACGGCAACGCACGCGGCTTCGACTTCGCGCGGATTGACACACCCGGCGACGAGGACGAAATCGAGATTGTCGCGTCCAGCGCGTTCCGCGACAACACCTACAACGTCGACCCTGGCCTGGAACTCACCCTGCAGGGCCGGCGCTACGAGTTCTACTGCGACTTCTCGGTGACGAACCCGGCTGGTGACGACGAGCTCCCCTCGTTGCGGCGCGCGCTCGACGTGCGCGTGAACGGCAACCCCATCGGGTGCCTGCCGCAACGGCTGCAGTACACCGATGACGCGGGCCAGGTGGTCGGCGAGACCGCGCCGTTCAGCACCGGTGGCGTGCTCGTCTCGCGGGCCGTCTCGCACGTGCTGAACAGCGGCGTAGTGCTGATGCGCGACACGTTCGTCAACACCAGGTCGGCCCCCGTCACCCTGCAGGTCGACTACCTGTCGGAGACGATTGACGAGGTCGAATACGTGCGGACGGCGGCACAGGCGGGCGACCGCTACGTGATCACCGGGGTCAAGGACACGTCCCGCGACCTCGTCGTGCAGGTGTTCGCGGGCAGCCAGGCGCTGGCGCTGAAGCCCGCGCTGGTCGAGCCGCAGATGATTGGCGGCCGCATGCGCGTGCGGTTCACGATCGCCGTGCCGGCTTTCGGCCAGCGGCGGCTGATGTTCGCCGTGGCGCAGGTGGGTGGCTCCGACGCGGCGCAGAAGGCGCAGGCGGCGGTCGACCTTGCCGAGGCCATCTCGGACGGGACCGATGCGGTGTGGCAGTCGTCGATCGTGCGGCGTGACGGCACCGTCCTGAATTTCAGCGTGCAGCCCTTCTGACCGCTGGGGGCCGGCCGCAGGCAGCCGACTGCAGCCAGCCCCGCCCGTCGTGCGTTCTCCGCCGGCCTGGAACCGCCGCGACGGGAACTGTTTGTCGCCGGGCACGGACGTTGCTATGCTAGCCGATGCCGTACGGATGACCCGCGCGGCGGTCGCCCGCTGACCGCGGTTCGCCGGCCGTGGTGCGTTACGGTTTTCCGGAGCAATTCTTCATGATGTGGCGTCGTCCCTTGTCTCTCGTCCTCGTCTGTGGGCTCGCCCTGTCAGCCGCCGCGTGCGGCGACGACTCGACGACCCCTACCGCGCCGACGGAACTCACCACCGAAAGTTATACCGGGACGATCGCCCCGCAGGAAACCGACACGTACACCTTCACGGTGAAGGCCAGCGGACAGCTCACCGTCATGCTGAACTCGGTGGCGCCGCTGGCGACCATGGCCATCGGGGTGGCGATTGGCGGATGGGACGGCACCAACTGCACGCCGGTCGCGATCAACCAGAACGCCCGCGCCGGGACGTCGTCGGTCCTGAGCGGCATCGCCAATCCCGGGAACTTCTGCATCCAGGTGTTCGACTCCGGCAACCTGTCGGATTCGGTCGATTACGCCATCCAGGTCACGCACCCGTAGGCCCGCGCTGCACCGCCTTCCACGGCGCGAAGGCGTTCGTCACCCCTTCGAGCGCGGGCGCCAGCTGCGGGTAGTGCCGCGTCAGCACCGTGAGCATCGTGTTCGTCCCGATGTAGTCGAGCCCGAACTGGGTGTAGACCTCGGGCGTGAACGAATCGGTGAAGAAGCGGTCGCTCTTCAGGCGCCGTGACGCCATCAGCACGAAGATCCGGAACGCGGTCTCGCTGAACCCGAACCCCTTCGGCAGCGGTTCGGCGTAGAGCCCGGTCATCAGGTCAACCAGCTCGATGTCGTTGGCGTACACCTGGCGGAGTTGCTCGCGCCATTGGGGGTTGTCGGTCAACTCCTCGAACGACCGCACCGGCGCCTTGCGCAGCAGTCGCCTGAAGGCGTTGTAGCGCGGCACGCCACGCTCACGATCGCGGAGGATGTCGACGGCCGCCAGGTCGAGCCGTTCGCCGTTGTCCTTGGTCAGGTTCTGCAGGTGGCGCGGATAATTGTGCAGCGTGACCGCGCCAGGATGACTCGTGCCAAACGAGTACAGCAGATCGGGCATCGACAGGCGCTCGGCGATGTGTGGCGTCCGCTGCCCGGAGACCTCGTGCAGGGTCCGCGTCTCGAGCACGCCGCCGGTGGCCAGCGACCGGAACGCCAGCTCGTCGGGAATCAGCGGGTGCATCCGGTACACCGCCACGAACTCCTCCGTGAGGGAGAACGGTGCCGAGTGGTGGTCGGCCTTCGAGCCGACGATGCCGCCGATCAACTCGTTGTCGTCGATGAAGTCGAGGGCGTCCTGCAGTTCCTGGCCGGTCAAGCCCGACCAGTTCACGTTCATCGCCCTCTGCACGACGGGATGCGGCAGGATGGCGCACGTCCACTCGAGCGTGTGGATCTTCGCCATCAGGGCGGAGTTGATCAGCTTCGCCTTCGCGAAGAGCTGCGTGTCGTCCCAGTCGGGATGCTGGGCCGCGAGCAGCGAGCAGATGTGGTTGTGCTCGAGCGTGAAGAGCGTGTGCAGCATCGCGAGGCCGATCCACCAGTTGTCGGTGAAGCCGCCGACGTGCACGCCGGTCTCGGGATCCACGGGCAGCAGCCCGGTGGGTTCGATGCGCATCCGGCCGCCGACGTGCGCGCGCAGGCGCACGGCCATGTCGGCGTCCGATCCGTAGATCTGCGACGCATCCCACCAGTGGCTGTTGAGATTCGCGTACGCCGGCGGGCGGGTCGAGCCCGCGACGGCCGCGTCGGGCTTCGACGCGGGCACCGTGATGGCCGGCGCGCCCCAGTCGTCGTCGGCTGCCGTGGGGATGTCGATGGTGCGATCCTCCGACAGCGGGTGCGCGAACCAGTCGTGCACCATGAACTGGATCCACGCCCCCGCGAGCAGGTTCAGGATCGTCGCCGGCCTGAACTCGTCGCGCGTCATGAGCACGCGGCTGACCTCGCGCGGGTTGGGCACCATCAGCCGGGCCGTGTCGGGGAACGTCTGATCGAGCGGCATGTTGCGGCCGAACCGGCGCCCGGCGGCGCCCATGTGGGGGCAGCGCAGGTCGTTGTGCGAGCCGTCGGCCGTGCGCGTACTGAGCAACACGGGATCAGTGGTCGGCGCGCCGGTCGCCATCGGCGGTTCCTCGGTGTCGAACAGGTTCTTTGCGCGCAGGTCGTCGCGGATCCCGATCAACTGGTGCATCGCCAGCAGGGGCGGGAGGTCGTGCCAGGGACGCTTCTTGAGCAGGTTGCCGATGAGCGAGACGAGGTCTGCAGGCATTGGCGGGGCCTCCGTGACGGGTCAGGCGAGGGACGGCGGCTGGAAGACCGACAGGATCTCGGCCACCATCGCCTCTCGTGACGGGAAACGCGACTCGTCGTAGCACCCGAGCGGGTGCTCGATGACGTTCGCGAGACAGCGATTGCAGTAGGTGCACGGCCGATCCGGCCGTCCCTGGCCGAGTCGGAAGCGCTCGACGAGGTCGGGGTTGGCGATCAGGGGGCGCGCGATGCTGACCGCGTCGCAGTCGCCGCGGGCGTTCGCCCCATCGATGACGGCGGCGGTCTGGAATCCGCCGGTGCAGATCACCGCGTCCACCGTGACTGAGCTGGAGGATGAACGTGCAGTCGTGCGCGTGCACCGCGTCGCCGACCGCGCGCCAGAAGGGGGATGTGGCGGTAGTTGTCGAAGCGGCCCGAGACGTTCGAGCGCACGACCCGGTTCTTGATCGTGAGATTGCGGAACTGCAGCGGCTGGAAGATGTGCTCGTACGTCACGCGACGCCTCCGCGCACCGAGTTGAGACACGACGCCCCGGCCGAGGGCAGGAGCGCCCGACGCGATTCACACACCTGGGAAGTGGGCGGACGATAACTGCGCGTGCGCGGCGGTGTCAATCCTTTGATTACGGCCCAGCTACCCTTCGACTCGGTTGCGTTGAGTGCAGGGCACGTGCGAATCCAGCCTGCCGGACGTGCCGGTCCGGTGTCGGTTCGGCCTCAACACACGTGAGCTCGTGGTCCAAGAGGCGAGTGCGCCGGGTCTGCGTCGCGGCGCGGCCCGACACGACGAGACAAAGCGAGACAAAACAAGACAAAAGAAGACACGGCGGTGGCAGTTGATGCGGGCCCTCGAGGCGGATACTAGCTGCGCACGTCGACATCGAACGAGATCGCGTCACGTGGGGGGCCGCACCCCAGTGCCGCCCGGTGACGGTCGTATCAGGGCCGCACCCCAGTGCGGCCCGTGACGGTCGTATGGTTCACGTAGGGGCCGCACCCCAGTGCGGCCCGCGAACAATCGAGGATGGGAGGCAGTCATGCGGAGCCGGTTGATTCCAGTTGTCCTGGCGGTGGGTGTGTTCGGCAGCGGCGCCGTGGCGTTCGCGCAGGGCGCCGGGCCGCGGGAACCGTTCAAGCTCGGCACGTTCGAGCGGAGCGGGAAGGCGTTTGTCGGGGTCGTCCTCAAAGACACGCAGGTCATCGACCTGGCGGCGGCCAGCGCGGCCCTGGAAGGCAAGACGCCCGCGCTCGCGAAGCTGCGGATGCCCGCCGACATGAAAGACCTGATCAGCCGCTACGATGCCGAACTGAAGCCGCGCATCTACGCGGTCGTGAACGAGGTGGCGGGCGCGTCGAGCGCGCCGGCGTATGTCTACGCGCTCAAGGACCTGAGGGTGCTGCCGCCCGTCAGGCCGTCCATCATCCTGAACGCGGGCGGCAACTACCAGGAGCACACGCAGGGCATCGCGCAACAGCAGGCGCGCGCGGGCGGCGGGACGCCGGCGCCGGCAGCGCCTCCCCCGGTGACCGCGCCCGGCATCTGGGAGCGCCCGGCAGGCGACACGCGCGACAATCCGTACCTCTTCCTCAAGTCACCGACGGTGGTCATCGGCGCCTTCGATCCCATCCGCATGCCGCGCGGCCGCGATCGCATCGACTTCGAGTGCGAGTTCAACGTGGTCATCGGCAAGCCGGCGCACCACGTGTCGGTGGCACGCGCGGCCGACTACATCTTCGGCTACACCATCCAGATCGACGTCTCGGATCGCGGTGGTCGCGGCGACCGGAAGATGGGCGGGTCAGACTGGCTGGTCGGGAAGAACCACGACACGTTCGGACCGCTCGGCCCGTTCATCGTGCCCAAGGAGTTCATCAAGGATCCGATGAACGTCAAGCACACGTTCACGCTGAACGGCACCGTGATGCAGGACTCGAACACGAGCCGCATGTCGCACAACGTCTACGAGCTGCTGCACTATGCGTCGAACATCCTGACGCTGAACCCTGGTGACCTGATCTCGGGCGGGAGCCCCGCGGGAACCAACATCGAGCGCGCGGAACCACGCTGGATGCGCGCGGGCGACACGGCGACCTGCATGATCGAAGGGATCGGCACGCAGACGCACACCGTCGTGTCGCCAGTGCCCCCGCCGCAGCAGTAGGGGCCGCGCCCCCGCGCGGCCCGTGCACGCCCCGCGACGTCGGGGCCGCACCCGTGCGACCCGTGCACGCCCCGCGATGTCGGGGCCGCACCCCCGTGCGGCCCGTGCACGCACCCGCGATGGAGGGGCCGCCGGCCCCTACTTCCAGCCGGTCGTCTTGCGCGTGAAGCGTGCGGGGATTGGCGCCGCCGGCGTGTCGGCCGCGGGTGCCTGCGGGCCGCGAGACGCTGCGGCAATCTCGCGCTCGAGGTCCTCGTCGTTCGGCAACCCCTCGAACTGGTCGACGAACATGATCGACTGCTGCGACGGGATCTCGAACCGCTTCCCGCACGTCTTGCACGTGACCTCGTCATCGAGACGCAGCAGGTAGTCGCGCATCTTCGCGAACTTCGCCCTGTCGTCCTCGTCGGCCCCGGGTGGCAGCCGGTCCTTCTTCACACGCCGCACCCAGCGAATGCTGTAGTCGCCCGACCGCCGACACTTGGGGCAGCGGTGGTGGCCCTGTCGTGTCTCCGGTTTCTCGATGAAGAAGGCGCGTTCGTCAAGGCCCATCCGCCCATGGTAGCAATGTTCTGCGACAATGGGGTCGTAACCGCCTGCAAACCGCGAGCGAGGGGGTGTCATGACGAGCCGTCGTGAGTTCATCCGTGCCGGGGCGCTCGTGGGTGGCGCGCTGGCAACGCGCATCATCCCGGTCTTGGTGTCGGCGCAGTCCGGGCCTCCGCGAGGATCGGCACGGGCACCGAAGAACATCCTCATCCTGGGTGGAACGGGATTCATCGGCCCACACCTCGTTCGCCACGCCGTGTCGCGCGGGCACACGGTGACGACGCTCACGCGTGGGCGGCGGACGGCTGACCTGCCGGCAGGCGTCACCCGGCTGATCGGCGATCGCAACGGCCAACTCGACGCGCTCAAGGGAGGGAAGTGGGACGTCGTCATCGACGACTCCGCCACGAATCCCGACTGGGTGCGGCAGTCGACCGAGCTGCTGCGGGACGCCGTCCGACAGTACGTGTTCACCTCGTCGACCGGTGTCTACTACCCGTACCTGAAGCGGGGATACGACGAACGCGACGTGCCGCACACCACGCTCTCGGATCCCAAGGACGGATCCGAGACCTTCGGCGTCAACAAGGCCCTGTGCGAACAGCAGGTGCAGCGCGTGTTCGGCGATCGCGCGGTCATCATCCGGCCGACGTACATCGTCGGGCCGGGCGACACGACCGATCGGTTTCCGTACTGGCCCGTGCGCCTGGCGAAGGGCGGGGAGGTGCTCGCCCCGGGCAAGAAGGACGATCCGGTGGCGTTCATCGACGTGCGTGACCTGGCGGAGTTCATGGTGGCGCTCGTCGAGGAACGGCAAGCGGGCATCTACAACGTGGTCGGCCCGAAGCGGCCGATGTCATCGCGCGAATTCTATGAACGCGCGCGCGCGGCCATCAATCCCGCAGCGACGCTCGTGTTCGTCGACGACTACGACTTCCTCGCGTCGCAGGGGATTGACGCCGCCGTGCCCTGGGTGATGCTGAGGGGCAACGACGAGGGCCACCAGTCAGTGAAGAACGACAAGGTCGTGGCGGCAGGGCTGGGATTCAGGCCGATCGAGCAGACCCTCGCCGACACGCTCGCATGGTGGGCGACCGTGCCCGAGGAGCGGCGTGCGAAACCGCGATTCGCGCTGTCTGACGAGGCCGAGGCGAAGGCGCTTGCGGCGTGGCGGGCGCGCTTGGCGAAGTGAGTGGACGAGTGCACGGCGCTGACCCGTGAACGCACCGACGTGACGCCACCGGGGGCCAGCCGATGTAGGATGGCTGTCGTGGCGACCATCACCTGCTCCCATTGCCTCAAGACGCTGGAGAGCGGGCCGACCTACTGCCCCCACTGTTTCCTCAAGCTTCCGGATGTCTTGCGGCCAATCCGCGTGGCGCCTGCCGCACCGGCACACAAGCCGGCACCGTCGCGCGCCGAACGGGCCACCAGCCGCCTGGCGGGCGCTGTGCGCCCTTCAGCCGCGCGTCCGGCGGCACGTGCGACGACACGTGCCGCCAAACCCGCCGGCGAATGCCCCGCCTGCGCGCACCCGATCACGACCGCCGACACCTGGTGCAAGTGGTGTCACTGGCCGGTGAATCGGAAGACGTGACCGCTACTGCAGGCCGACCTTGCGCTTGCCCCACGTGGGTGGTGGCGGCTCCTTCATCAATCGATCCACCGGCTTCTCCTTCAGGAGGCGCAGGGCTTCCTCGACCGCACGTTCGAGTTGCGGATCCCGCCCGGCGATCACGTCCTTCGGGAAGTTCTCAACCTCGATGTCGGGGCCGACACCTTCGTTCTCGACCGCCCATTTGCCGTCGCGCGTGAAGAAGCCGCCGCGCGGCGCGATCATCGTGCCGCCATCGAGCAACGTCGGTGAGTCGGCCGTGTGCACGAGGCCGCCCCACGTGCGCGTGCCGACCAGCGGCCCGATCCTGCGCCGCTTGAACATGTACGGCATCAGGTCGCCGCCCGAGCCCGCCATCTCGTTGATGATCATCACCTTCGGCCCCCAGATGCCCGCGGCGGGACTGGTGAAGGGCACGCGCGCGCCAGCCACGTTGTTGAAGTAGCCGTCGAAGTCGCGCTGCAGGACGTCGATGATGTAGTCGGCGGCCGATCCCGCCGCCGTTGAACCGCTCGTCGACGATCGCGCCCTTGCGGTCCTGCTGCGCGAAGTAGTAGCGGTTGAAGCTCGTGTAGCCCGGCTGGCCGGTATTGGGCACGTAGACGTACGCGAGCTGGCCACCCGAGAGCTTGTCGACGAGGCGGCGATTGGCCTCGACCCACGCGCGCGTGCGCAGGCCCTGCTCGTTGGCCACCGGCACCACCGTCACCTGGCGCGCGCCCGCCATCGTCGGCTGGCTGTTCACCGTGATGACGGTCTGACGGTTGGCGGTGCCGTCGAGCACGCGGTAGATGTTGTCGGGTGCCGTGAGTTCGACCCCGTTCACCGCGAGCACGTAGTCGCCGACCGACACGTTGACGCCTGGCGCCGCGAGGGGCGCCCGCAGGTCGGGGTTCCAGCTCTCGTTGTCGTAGATGCGCGTGATGCGGTAGCGCTGGTTCTCGACCACGAAGTCGGCCCCCAGCAGACCGCCTGGCGAGGTCGGCACCTCGGGCAGGGCGCCACCGCGCACGTACGAGTGGCCGATGGCGATCTCCGCGCCCATCATGTCGATCAGGTACGTGAGGTCGGCGCGGTGCATCGCGTAGGGCAGCAGGGCCGAGTACATCTGCTTGACCTTCGGCCAGTCGGCGCCGTGCATGTTCTCGACGTACAGGTAGTCGCGCTGGTTGCGCCATCCCTCGTTGAACATCTGCGTGAACTCGGCCTTCGGGTCGATGTTCATGCGCAGCGACACGTCGAGCCGGCCAGTGCCCGCGGTCGGCGGCGCCTTGTCGGCATCGACGAGGAAGAGCGACGGCCGGCTGTCGCCGCCACCACCTGCCGGTGGACCACCCGGCCCACCGCCGGGCGCCGGCGTGCGGTAGAGCAGTTTCTTCCCGTCAGCGCTGACGTCGTATTCGGCAACGTTGCTGACGAAGAGCGCCGTCTTGCGGTCGCTCAGCTTGTAGCGGTGGAGCGTGTTGCCCCTGGCGCCGCTGCCGGCATCAGGCGCCTGCAGGTAGTACACCGTGCCGGTCAGGCCCGTTCGCAACTCGGAGTACTGGCGTTCGGGCACGCCGTCGACTGCCACGACGCGCTGTTGCAGTCCGTCGAAGTCGATGACCACGTTCGGAGGCGCGGCGGCACCATTCGCCGCCTGTGGCGTCGGGGCCGCAGCCGGCGCGTCGGGCGACGCCGGGGCCGTCGAGGGTGCCGCACGCGGCGCCTCGACAGGGGCACCCTTGTCCTCGTCGCTCTCAGGCAGCAGCGGGCTGGCCTCGCCCTTCTTCAGCACCGCGAGATAGAGGCCGAAGGTCTCCTCGCGGTCGTACGAGGTCATGTCGAGCCACTGCGATCCCAGGCCCATGTTGGTCGAGGCGAGGAACCACAGGTACTTCCCGTTCGCATCCCACACGGGGAACGTCGCGTCGGCGAGACCATCCGTGACCTGTCGCTTCTCGCCGGTCTCGACGTTCGCGACGAAGATCGCGCGGAACAGCGTGTCGAGGCGCGCCGCGTACGCCACCCACTTCGAGTCCGGGCTCCACGACGGCTGCCCCACGCGTCGCGGGACGGCCCAGGGATCGCTGCCGAGGAGCTTCGGCTGGCCGGTCGCCACGTCGACCACCCACACGTTGAAGTCGGTGTCGGTGAAGAGGATCTTCTTCGAGTCGGGCGACCACGAGGGCGTGTAGTACTGCTTGGCGTTCTTGATCGCGATCTCGCGCGGCGGCGTGATGCCGTCCTGCGATTCGATCACCAGCGCGTACTCGCCCGACTTGTCAGAGAAGTACGAGACCCACTTGCCGTCGCGCGACCACGCGGGCGCGCGCTCGGCCGTGCCGCTCGATCGGGTGATGTTGCGGATGTCGCCCTTCTCGGCCGGGACGGTGAAGATCTCGCCGCGTGCCTCGACGACTACGCGCTTGCCCGTGGGCGAGAGCGCGATGTTCGTCATGCGTGCGGTGACGTCGTCCCAGCGCGGCATCATCCACGGGAAGTCTCCGAGCACGCGGATGTCGACCACGCGTGCACGGCCGGTCTTCGGATCGAGTTCGTGGATGTAGCCCGCCTGCTCGAACACCACGGCGTCGCTGCGTCCGTCCATCGTCTTCACGTCGAAGTCGGTGAACTTCGTCGCCTGCGCGAGCTGTTTCGTCGCGAGGTCGTACGACCAGACGTTCGACACGCCGTCGCGGTCAGAGAGGAAGTACACCGCGTTGCCGACCCACACCGGCTCGATGTCCTTCGAGTCGGTCCACGGCGGCGTGACGAGGTCGTAGGTCTTGAGGTCCACGATCCAGATGGGGCGGTTCTGCCCGCCGCGGTAGTTGCGTCGCTCGTCGTCCCACGACGAGTTCACCCGGTACGCGATGCGCGAGCCATCTGGCGAGATGCGGCCCTGGAAGGCGCGGGGCAGGGCCATGGGAGTCTCGACGCCGCCTGCGGACGGCACCGTCCAGAAGCGCGGCGCCGGGCTCGGCGCCCAGGTCGCGCGCGACGACGCGAAGACGATGGCCGATCCGTCGTGCGTCCAGCCCTGCACCGTGTCGGCGCCGGTGTGCCAGGTGAGACGCTTCGGCTCGCCGCCCTCGGCCGCGATCACGTAGACGTCGAGGTTGCCGGCATACTCGCCGCTGAACGCGATCCACTTCCCGTCGGGCGAGAAGCGCGGGTTGAGCGCCTGCCCCTGGAAGCTCGTGAGGCGCCTGGCCGTGCCGCCGGCGCGCTCCACGACCCAGATGTTGCTCGCGTACGCAAACGCGATGTGCGAGGCGCTGACGGTCGGCTGCCGAAGCAACCGCGTCGACTCGGCGCTGCCGGACGCGGCCGTGACCGCCATCGCGATGCAGGCGACGACCAGGGTGTGACGTTTCATCGATGACCTCGGGCGATATGAAGGGGAGTCCACGCAGGCTCAACTGCCGGAGCATGTTACAGCGCCGTGCCCGTGCGCGGAGACTCCGGGTCGGAGTGGCACGGATCCGGCGGGTGTGCCCGATCCTGCGGGTGCAGGATGCTGCGGGCATCTCGACGGCAGGTTTTGAAGACCGCGTAGGGGCTGGCGGAACGCCGGCGCATCGACGCTCCTGCGACGCCAACGCCGAGCAGTGACTGCGGTCTGAAGACACGCCAGGCGCGATACCGCGGAGCGGAGATCGCGCCTGGCGTCTGTGGCCGTTCGTGACCTGTCGCTACGACACCCGACCGGTGCGGCGTCGCAGCACGAGCGCCATGCCCGCGACGAGCAAGCCCAGCGATGCCGGTTCCGGCACGGACGGCTGCGGCGCTCGCAGGTCCCATCCGATCAGGTCGAGTGCCCGCAGGTCGGCATAGGAGGCACCGAAGGCCACCCCCGTGGCGAGCGTCGGATCCATCATGCCGATGTTGACGCCACTCAGGGCGTCATCTCTCCAGTGGCTGGCCTGGCGGCCATCGCCGTTGGTCACTCCCGTCGACATCCTCCAGGCATTCACGGTGTCGCTGAAGACTGCCGCGGCGCCCGGGACCAGCGACCGGGCGAACGTGGTGAACTCTGCCCCCGTGGTGGGCGCGCCCGAGGCCGGGAAGCGGAACAAGTCGAGTGTCGCGAGATACGTCGCCTCCGGTTGTGTGCCATCGATCTGGTCGACCCAGGAGATGAACCCCAGGGTGTGCGCGATCTCGTGCAGCGCCACGGTCTCGAAGTCGATCAGGCCGGCTCCCACGCCGTCGCTGTTGTCGTAGTCGAAGGCGAAGTTCGAGTTGAACGTGATGGTGCCGTCCGACGCCACCGCGACCGCGAAACCGAGTGCCTTCGCGTTGGCCGAGGTCAGGGCCACGGCGCCGTTCAACGAGAAGCCCGAGGGGATGAACGCCGAGAATTGAGCAGCGGTGGGAAGCGATGCCACGATGGCGTTGGTCGGCTCGTTTGCGGCGTCAGCCACCACGGCATTGCGAATCGTGCTGTAGGACCCGGCGAGAAGGGTGGAGCTCGCGCTGCCGATGATGTTCGGGTTCCCGAACGCGTTCGACAGGCCGGCGGCAATGTTGACGGTCACGGCGTCCGAGAACATCGATCCGAGGTAGGTGGCCGCCCGGTTGAACGCCGCGAGCGCGGAGGCGTTGGCGGCGAGTCCCGCATCCGGGTTGATGACGATGGCGGCCGCGCGTGCCGGTGTGCTCGTGGCGCCAATCAGTCCGATCGCAACGACGAATGTGGAAGTGAGGGCTCGTGACGTTCGATGCATCCGTGTCTCTCCCGCCACGCGCACTCCCGGCATGGCATCGTCCAGTGGGCGAAAGGCCCCGTCGTGGCCACGTGGGCCGGGTGCGACGTTGTGTGGAACTCTTGCAGCGCTGCAATAAACGGTCCATTGGTCGGGCTGGATTTCGCGACGACAAACGAAACGATTTTGCAGATTGAGCACCCCGACGGGTGGTGGCAGGTTTGTGACGCGCGGACTAAAGTCTGCGCCCGACTGGCTTTCTGTTCCAGGCCTGCACGCGGAAGCTGCAGTGGAAACCGTCGCCTCGCGGCGGGAGCGATGAGGGATTCGAGCAGGCCGCGTACGCGCCGGTGGCCGACTTCGTGACGGAGGCGAGACGGAGGCGAGGAGACCCCACGCGCCCGTGAGGTCTCCGTCGACCAGGTCGCTGCAGCGCCGCCGTGTCGAGACGCCGAGCGCCAAAAGGCGATTACTTGCCGAACAGGTACCGCACCCCGAACTGCACTTCACGCCCGGGGAAGTACTCGGTGGGCGTGCCGAAGTCGGCGCCCGAGACGTTGGTCACGTTCTTCACGTTGCCGTGGTTCATCAGGTTGAACGCCTCGACCAGCACCGACAGCCCATGGTTCCCGATGCGGAACGTCTTCTCGAGCCGCGCGTCGACGTTGACGAAGGTGTCGGTGCGGACGTTGTTGCGGGGCACCGTCGTGTCGCGCTGGTCGACCAGGCCGTCGCCGTCGAGATCCTGGATGCCGCGGGGGTTGAAGGCGATGCCGCTGCGCGTGTTGAGGATGCCGCTCAACGAGATCTGCCACGGCAACTGCACGAGGCCGCTCGCCACGAAGGCGTGCGGCACCGACTGGTTCGACGGCCCGAAGTCCTTCTCGGGATCGTTGTTGTCGCTGAACGTCGACCCGACGCCGCCCGTGAGCAGGTTGTCGTCGTTGCTCGAGTAGGTGTACGAGACCAGGAAGCTGTAGTGGTTGCTGAAGCGCTTCGTGATGGCCACCGCAACGCCGTCGTACTCGACGCGGCCCTCGTAGGTCACCTGGTTGATGCGTGGCCCGCCGTCCGTGGTCTGCCCGAAGCCCGGCTGCCCCTGCTGCGCCCGCACCAGGTTGACGATCCGACGCGTCAGCAAGTCCTCGCTGCGCCGGTGCACGTAGGTGATCGACGCAGACATGTCGGCGATCAGTTCCTGCTCGATGCCGACGCTGAACGCGTTGGTGACGGGCGTGCGATCCTCGGAGTAGCGCGACACCTCGCGCGTGATCGAGAGCGGCCCGCGCGGGAAGAACGACAGCACCTGGTCGCCGAGCAGCGAGCCGCCCGGCACCGCGAAGAACTCCCAGTCGGTGCCCGGGTACTTGCTCTCGAGCCTGGCCAGCGCCTGTGCGGGAGACAGCCCCGACAACTGCTGGATGTTCCCGGCCGAGACGACGGGCGGCAGCCGCGGGTCGGCGACCGGGATGCCCAGCAACCGGTAGAGGGCGAGCGGATCGCTGCGGAGGTCGTTGGCGAACGGCAGGTAGGCCGGGTTCTCGGCCGGTGTGCGCCCGGCGCCGACGCCGGTCGGGAAGCCCGACGTGATCACGAGGTCGATCAGCGAGTCGGTGTAGTCGACGCCGAGCCGCGGCAAGGCCACGTCGAACGCCGTCTTGGCGAAGAAGCCGCCTTTCTCGGGCACCGTGGCCGCGGCGCTCAGCAGGTTCCGGTCGTGGAAGCGGCCCCAGTTCGCACGCATCACGCTCTTGTGGCGGTTCCCGATGTCCCAGGTGAGCCCGAGCCGGGGGCCGATGTTGTCGGTGTCATCGCCGAACAGGCTCGAACGGTCGTAGCGCACGCCGAGGTTCAGTGTCACGCCTTGCGCGAGCCGCCAGTCGTCCTGCCCGTAGATCGACCAGCTGGTGTCATCCATGTCGAGCTGCAGTTCGTTGCCCGATCCCGGCAGGGCCAGGAAGAACCGGGCCGCCGACTGCTGGAACCCGAGGCGGCGGAACAGGTCTTCGTTGATCGCGTGCGCGTTCGGCGACAGGAAGGCTGCCGAGTACTCGACGTCGTTCACCACGTCGTCGAAGCCCGTGACACCCGTCTTGTTGACGTCCCATCCCACGCGGAACTCGTGGTCGCCACCAAAACCCTGTTTGTTCACGGTGAGGCCCTGCGCCAGCTGGACGCGCTGCGTGGTGCGATCGTTCTTGCCCCCGAACGGTGCGCCCGTCTGCACGAACCCGCTCGCCAGCAGCATGAGAATCGGCTCGAAGCGTCCCTCGCGCTCGAGGTTGCTGCCGATCCGTCCCTTGAGCAGCGAGGCCGACGTCTCGAGGAACACGTTCGTCCCCAACACGCCGGTGTGGCGAACGACGCCCGCGTTGGCGGCGCGCGTCACCGCGCGCTCGGCGCTGGGCAGGGCGACCGTGCCGAGCACGGGCGAGCTGATCTCGCCCGCCGCATCTTCGTCGCTGTGGTTGGCCTGGAACAGCAGCCGATGGTTCGTGTTCAGGTTCCAGTCGAACTTGAGCATGCCGTTGAGGCGATCGGTCTTCGGCGTGATCCCGAAGTCCTCGACGCCCCCCGGCGTCACGAGGCCGCTGCGCACGAAGGCCGGGATCTTCGACTGATCGATGCTGACGCCGCGCGTCTCGTCGAGGATCTCGGCTGTGGCATAGCCGAACAGCCGGTCACGCATCACCGGACCACCGAGGCTCGCGCCCCACAGCTTGCGGTCGAGCGCGGGCGGGTCCTGGCCCTCGAGTTCGCTCGGCGCCGCGTCGAAACTGTCGTTGCGGAAGAAGCCGAAGATCGACGCGCGCCAGTCGTTGCTGCCCGAGCGCGTGATGACGTTGGTCACGCCACCCTGCGCGCGCCCGAACTGGGCCTCGTAGCCGGTGGTGATCACCTCGAACTCGCGCACGGAGTCCTGCGTGTAGCGGATGAACGGCCCCCCGTTCAGCGGATCGTTGTTGTCGACGCCGTCGACGAGGAACGAGACGGCGGCCGCGCGCTCACCGAAGATCGAGACCTGGTCGAGATCGCCGCCCTGCGCGCCCCCCGACACCGGCGTGGCACCGGGCACCAGCCCCACCAGATCGACGAACTCGCGGCTGTTCAATGGCAGCGCGTCGATCGTCTCCTGCGTCACGCGGTTTGCGATGGCCGAGCGTGAGACGTCCACGACCTCGCCCTTGGCCGTGACCTCGACGATCTCCTCGCGGCCGGCCAGGCCGAGCGTGAAGTCGACGCGGATCTCCTGGCCGACGCCGGCATCGACGTTCTTGCGCACCTGTGAGCCGAAGCCCTGCAGCTCGACGCTGATCTCGTAGGTGCCCGGCGGGACGAGCGGGAAGCGGTACACGCCCGCGGCGTCGGTGGTGGCCGTGAGGCCAGCCGCCGCAAGGGTGCCGCCGCGCAGGCGTGACGTTCGCGCCAGGCAGCACGGCGCCGCTCGAGTCCTTGACCGCGCCGACCACCGCGCCGGTCACCTGGGCGCTCACCGGCAGGGCGGTCACCAGGACGGTGACCAGCGTTGCAAGACAACAGAATCTGGACGCACGCGCCAGCGTCATCGGGGCCTCCATGCTCGTGTGGCGTCGCCTGCGGCGTGTGGTGCACGCGCCGGGCACGCGCTGTCGAAGTGGCGAAACTATCGCGCGCGGCCGGGCGAGTGTCAACTCGGCCATTCCACGTGCTGGATGACGACGCCGGCCTCACGACGCCGTGCTGGATTCCTGACGTGATCCTCCGGTGTCGTGACGGCGTCAAGACGTCCTCTCGGCTACACTCCACGCGAACGTCGTGCCGGAGGAGTGCCGCCTGTGAGGATCGCCCTGCTGCTGGTTGGATACGGAAACGTCGCGCGCCGATTCGTCCGGTTGCTGGACGAATCGCGGCCGGCGCTCTCTGCCCTCGGGATCGATCCGGTCGTCGTCGGCGTGGCGACGCGCCGACACGGCGCCGCTTTCGACGCCACCGGTCTCGACGCGGGAGACATCGACGCCATCCTGACCACACACGGAACACGCGAGGGGAGTGGCGCCGACTTCATCGCCAGCGCGCTCGGGCGTCTGCACGGCGCGCGTTTCGACCGGCACGTCGTGGTCGAGACGACGACGCTCGACGTCACGGCGGGCGAGCCGGCCACCTCGCACGTGCGCGCCGCGTTCGCCGGCGGCGCCGACGTCATCTCGGCCAACAAGGGCCCCGTCGCGTTCGCGTACCGCGCGCTCGCCGGCGAGGCCGCCGCAGCCGGACGCTCGTTCCTGTTCGAGGGTGCGGTCATGGACGGCATCCCCATCTTCAACCTCGTGCGCGAGACGATGCCGACGGTGCTGGTGCAGCGGATTCCGGGGTGTCGTCAACAGCACCACCAACTACATGCTGACCGGCATGGAGCGCGGCGAGTCGTTCGACGCGGCGCTGGCGCGGATGCAGGACGCTGGAGTCGCGGAGGCCGATCCCTCGCTCGACATCGACGGATGGGACGCGGCGGCGAAGGCGGCCGCGCTTGCGAACGTGCTCCTCGATGCCGAGACGACGCCGCGTGCCGTGGAACGGGAGGGCATCGGGCCCAGTACCGGCGCGCGAGCCGTCGAGGCGCGCGCGCGCGGCCGGCGCCTGAAGCTGGTCGCGTCGGGATCGGGCCGTGGAGCAGCGGCGACGCTGCGTGTTCGCCTCGAGGAACTCGACGCCGACGACCCGCTCGCCATCCTCGATGGCCAGGGCAACGCGCTCGAACTCGACACCTGGCCGCTTGGCCGCGTCGTGATCACGCAACGCGACGGCGGCCTCGAGAAGACCGCCTACGCGCTGCTGGCAGACCTGGTGACGGTGGCGAAGCGCGGGTGAGCGCGGGCGGTGTTCGCGTCGTGCGTTGACCGACGCCGGATGAGCAGATTCAGCAGCAGTTCGCCGCCGGGCCGTCGAAGGTCGATTGTGGTCTGGCCCTTGGCGGTGATCTTCGCGACCGCAATCATGATTCCTCCAATAATGACACCACTACTCCCCTGCATTACAGCCGAGGCCTGCGCAGATCAAGCGTGGCGGAACCGTCACCGGCCCCACGCCGCGAGATCGGCGTCCTCCCTTCGTCGCCGTCGCATGCCGGTATACTCCGCCAATGCGGTGCGACGAGCTGCGGTTGACGGGGTCCGGCGGCGCCAACCGCGTGATGGAGGCGGAACTGAAGCGGCTCGTCATGCGTTCGCCGTTCCACGTCCGCGTGCCGCACCCCTCACGCGAGGGTGACGCGACCCTCCTGTATCCATTCGATCCGCGGATCGCATGGGTTGCGGCGTGTCATCACCGCACGTCGTCGCGGATCTCGTGGGACCTCTTTTCGAGTCCTGCCGTCAGGCTCGAGCCACTCTTCGAAGAATTGCTGCCCGCGCTGCAGGTCGACGACCGGCTGCCCGTCGGGCCGCAGCTGCGCTTCACCGTGGATCTCGGCTCGGCGCACGACTTCGAGGCGTCGCCGCTGCAGTTGCGCGGCGTGGTGAAGAACGCCATCGTCGACGCGCTGGCGTCGCGGGGCGTCACGGCGGTCGTCGATGCGGAGGCGCCCGACGTCGTGTTCGTGGCGCGGCGCGCCGGCACGCCCGAGCACCGGCGCACGGTCGTCGGGCATCGACATCGGCCTGGGCGCACGCCATCGACGAGGCGCGCGCGTCGCCGGGGGACCCGCGCCGCTGCGCGAGACCATGGCGGCGCAGCTCATCATGCTGTCGCGGTGGGATGCGCGGAGCGAGATCCTCGTGGATCCGATGGCCGGCGGTGGCACCATTCCCATCGAGGCCGCTGGCCTCGCGGCAGGTGCCGCGATCAGGCAGCCGCCCGACCTGCCGTTTCGTCACCTGCCGGCGTTCGCTGGGCTGCCCACTGATGCGCCCGACCTGTTCCCGGGCACGACCGCGCACATCCTCTCGCTCGACATCGACGAAGAGCGCATCCCGGCGATGGTCGGCAACCTTCGCGCCGCCGGATTCACCGGGCCGGCGTACGACAGCTCGATCGTCATCGGCCAGAAGGATGTGCGCACGCTCACGCCCGACTACGTCGCCAGGATGCTGCCGCGCGCGAGCGGCATGCAGGCCGGCGTCTTCTGCTTCAATCCGCCGTACGGTGTCAGGATCGGGGGCGAGGCGGGAGAGCGGAGGCTGCTCGATCTGTACGGCGGGATGGGCCGTGCGCTCGCCCGTTTCCCGGGATGGCGGGCCGCCTGCTTCGTGGCCAACCCGCGCTTCGAAGACGCGTTCGGCCACGTGCCGGTGATGAAGAAGCCAGCCACGAACGCCGAACTGCCCGGTGCCTTCCTGGTGTACCAGCTCTGAGAGCGCAAGGCTGATCGGCGACCAGGGGGCTTCCGGTCGCCGATCCACGACCCTCTACGCGATGTCGCGCGCTCAGCTCTTCTTCGGCGCGAACGCCTCCTTGACCTGCTTGCTGATGTCCTTGTAGTTCTTCGACAGGAACTTCTCTTCGTCATCGGTCAGGATCTTGAACGGCACGCGCACGAGGCTCTTCTCGAACTTCACGTTCAGCCAGTACTGGCCGTACTTGATGCCGCCCGGCACATTGAAGTAGAGCCGGCCGAGGCAGGCGCGGGTGTTGCTGAGTTCGACCTCGTCAAACGGCATGGCGCGTGACGTGATGTCGGCGAAGTACCCGATGCGACACGCCCGGCTCGCCTGCGGCGGAAAGTAGTTGATCGAGTCGCGCTGGACCCGTTCCCGCGTCTCCAATGCGCGCGTGTCGGCCTTGCGATGCTCCTCGACGGTCGCCAAGGGGATGGTCTTGCCGTCTGGTGTCTCGATCGACAGGGCACTGCGGAGCAACTTGTAATCGGGCGTCTTGCCGAGCACCGTGATGCCGACTTCCAGGAGCATCCACTCCTCGCCGATCGAGCGGTTGGCGAGCTGGTAGCCGAGAATCACGTAGCCTTCGTTGTTGTACGCGGCCCGGACGAACTTGCCCTCCATCGTCATGATCTCCGGCACACCAGCATCGGGGATCTTCACGAGGGGCTTCTCCTGCGCCTCGGCGCGGGACGCCGCAAGCGGGCTGCACAGTGCGCCCAACGCGACGAGGGCAAGTGGAACGACCTTCTTCATGTTCATGGGGCCTCCTTGAATGACTGGTCAACGGCGAACGACCTGACAACGACTGTGACCCGACGTCAACTGCGCGTGCATCGGACCGACCGAGCGACGGCAGACCTTCGGCGACAAGGAGCAGATTACTACCGTGCGGGCGGGCGCGCCACGACTTCCTCGCCGACTTCCGGCGACCACGCGTGCGGCTCCGACGCGGCCCCAGGGCCGACCCGCATCATCGAACCGGGACACCGCCGGCGTGCCGCGATTGCGTAGTGGACGCGCGACCCTTCGACTCAGTTGTGTCGAGGGCGGGACGCGTGCGAATCACCCTGCCAGACCTGAGGGTCCGATTCGTTTCGCCCTCAACACCTGTGAGCTCAGGGTTTAGAATCTCGCCACGGCGACATCCTCCGTGCCACGTCCATCACCCTCCGTCCATCGCGGTGCGTCCCGGGCCGCGTCATGAAGGCTGACTCCAGCGGCGGCCCTCCCGATGGCGTTGCGCGACCCCTCAGCCCACTGACAGGCGTTGCCGTCGCCATCGGCCTGGTGGTCGTCGCGACCATCGCCCGGGTGACCATCACCCCGGTGGTTGGCGGCGTCGTGCCGTTTGCTTTCCACTTCGTCGCGGTCGTCCTTGCGGCGTGGGTGGCGGGTTTCGGCGGCGGCGTCGTCGCGACGGTGGGTGGCGCTCTGGCGGTCGACTTCTTCATCATGGAACCGCGTCACTCGCTGGCGCTGGTGAAGAGTGCCGACATTGCCGCCACCATCCTGTTCACGCTGCTGTCACTCGGGATGTCGTGGCAGATCACCCGCTGGCGCCGGGTCGAGCACGGGCTGGTCGAGAGCCGCGATGCCCTGCGCCAGCGTGCCGAGACGCTCGCGCTGCAGGGCACCCTGCTCGATCACGCCTACGACGCCATCTTCGTGCGTGATGCGCAACAGCGGATCATCATGTGGAACCGCGAGGCCGAGCGCCTGTACGGCTGGGCAGCCGACGAGGCGATGGGGCGCGACGCGCACCAGTTGCTCGGGACGGAGCCCGACACCCAGCGTGCCCTGCACGCCGCGCTGGCGACCAGTGGCACCTGGAGCGGAACCATCACGCACCGGCGCAGGGACGGGTCGCGGGTCCTCTGCGAGAGCCGGCAGGCGGTCGCCGACTCGGGCCTCGTCCTCGAAGTGAATCGCGACATCACCGAGCGCGTGCGCGCCGAGCAGGATGCCAGGGATGCGCAGGACGCCCTGCGGGCGAACGAGCGCACCCTCACGGCACTCATGGACGCGGCCACGGAGTCGATCTTCCTCTTCGACCGCGAGCGCATCCTCGCCGCGAACGCGACCGCGGCCCTGCGACTCGGCACGACCGTCGCGGAGATCCGCGGCGCGAAGTGGCGAGCGCTGATTCCTCCAGACCTGGCCGCGTCGCGGGCCGCCCGGATCGACGAGGTGTTCGCCACGGCCCGGCCCGTGCAGTTCGAGGACCAGCGCGCGGGAATGTGGTTCGAGCACACGTTCTACCCCGCCTTCGATTCCGAAGGTGCGGTCGTGGCGGTGGCCGCGTTCAGTCGCGACACGACACAGAGCCGACGCACGCAGGCCATGCTGCACGAGATGTCGCAGCGTCTCGCATACCACGTCAGCCACTCGCCGCTGGCCGTCGTCGAGTTCGGCCCCGACATGCGCATCACGGGATGGACCGGCGAGGCCACGCGCCTGTTCGGCTGGACCGCCGAGGAAGTCATCGGCAAGCGGATGGAGGAATTCCCGTGGGTGTACGAAGAGGATGTCGTCCACGTCCATGACGTGGCGATGGACCTGCAGACCGGGGCGAACGTGCAGCGGTTCTCGGCGAACCGCAATCGCCGGAAGGACGGGACCGTCGTCTTCTGTGAGTGGTACAACTCGTCGCTGCTCGATGCGTCCGGCACGTTGCAGTCGATCCTGTCGCTCGTGCTCGACGTGACCGAACGGAAGCGGCTCGAGGAGGAATTGCGGGCACGGGCCGAGGAGCTCGCCACCGCCAATCGCCTCAAGGACGAGTTCCTCGCCACGCTGTCGCACGAGCTGCGGACGCCGCTGCACGCCATCCTCGGGTGGTCGCAGCTGCTCGCGACGACCGAAGACCTGCCGGCGTCGCTCGAGCGAGGGCTCGCGATCATCAGCCGGAACGCGCAGATCCAGGGGCAACTGGTGGGGGAACTGCTCGACGTCAGCCGAATCCTGACCGGGAGCTTCCGCCTCGACCTGCAAGCCGTCGACTTGCAGGCCGTGGTGACTCACGCACTCGACGTGATCCGGCCGGCTGCCGATGCCAAGCACCTTCGCATCCACGTCGATCTCGAGCCGGGTGTCACGTTCAGCGCCGACGCGGTGCGTCTTCAGCAGATGATGTGGAACCTGGTGTCGAACGCCGTGAAGTTCACCCCCGCGGGGGGAGCAGTGGCGGTCTCGGCGCACGGCACTGACCGCGAGGTCGAGATCACGGTGCGTGATTCAGGCATCGGCATCGATCGCGACTTCCTGCCGCACGTCTTCGAGCGCTTCAGCCAGGCCGACAGCTCGCTGGCGCGGGTGTATGGCGGCCTGGGGCTCGGGCTCGCGATCGTGCGGCACATCGTCGAACTGCACGGCGGCACGGTGACCGCGTCGAGCGACGGAGAGGGACTGGGCGCGGTGTTCACCGTGCGGCTGCCCATCCGTCACGCGGCCGGGAACGACCGGGGCGGCACCCACGAGGGGCCGGCAGAGCCGGTGTAGCGGCGCTGGCGCTCGGAGGCGCCGAGCGGCTCGTCGCGGCTGGGATGTCAGCGTGGCTCCGACAGCAACAGGCGCCTCAGCTTGCGAAGGTCGCCGAGGATGCGACGGCTGTTCTCGAGGTTGCTCTCGAGGCGATCGAGCTTGAAGCCCACCAGTCTCAGGGCATCGACGCGGCGGGTGGCGTCACCCCGGATCGCTGAGTCGAGATCCTCCTGGACGTCGCGGCGGGCCTCCTTCAGCGCCTCACAGAGGAGACCGATGTACTCCTGGGCGCTCTCGAGTCCCTCGAAGGGCGTAGAGGGTTCGTCAACTGACGGCGCGGTGGGTTCGTCAGCGAACGGAGGGATGAGTTCGTCAGCCATGTATCGTTCCAGGCCAGCGCGAACGAGGGGCCTCTCCGGGTGTTCCGGGCACAGAACGGGAGTATAGCCGCAGCGGGGGCGACGGATCTGGGCCGGGACAACCGCCTTCCGCTACACTATGCCGCCTGTGGAACCCCGGCACGACACGCCGCGACGCTCGGCCACCCTCCTCCTGCTGACCGTCATGATCGCCGCGTCACGTACTCGGTGCCGATCTTCGTCCACGACTGGGCGGTGGCGTGGACGGGCGACGGATACTCGGTCGCGCGTCTCGACGCCGACCACACTACTTCCAGTTCTGACGCCCCTGATCCGATGTTCAACCCCGGGTGACCCGAGCCGCCATGAAGGATCACGAAGAGCTTGTCGACTCCTGGCGCGACGATTTCCGCGTCGCGTACGAGGAGGATTCGCGCAACGTCGCCCAGCAGTCGTTCGACGACTACTGGGCCTGGATTCAGGTGTTCCTCGTGACCGGCGGGGCGGGCCAGCGCGGCTGGCTCGAGCAGGGCGATGACGTCCTGCGCAGCGTGCGCGACAGGGTCGTCGTCGCGCGGCTTCGCGATCGCGTGCGCGCCATCGGCAAGGTGATCGCGGGCGAATGGGCGAAGGAGAGTCGCCTGCGGCGCATCCACTCGACGCTGTGGCAGGGCTCGCCCAACCTATCGGCGTGGGGCGGACGCTTGCAGCGCGCGGCAGCCGACGACAGCGGCGACGGCGCGGCAATCGCCCGGGCGCTCGACGAGATCGAAGCCGACGTGCGCGCCGCGCTCGGGCCGTGAGGTCGAGCGGGGCTCGGGCGGAGTTGGACGTCAGGACCCCATGCCGTGGCTCACTGGCCGTGCCGTTGCCTCGACAGCGCCACGACGTGCTCGATGAGCCACGATTCCTGCGCGCGGCTCATGTCTTCAATCGGACGAAGCGACTCGAGCCTTCGACCGGCTGATCAAGAACCCCGCACAGGATGCTGCCGGCCGTCCCGGCATTCGCCCGGCCTGCTCGTTGGCCGGACCTGAGGCAATCTGGCAGCGCCGTCGGAAAGCTGGCACAATCGACGACATGAGTCCGACGGTGCTTCGGAGTGGCCCGTATCGGTTCTTCTTCTTTTCGAGCGATGGGGCCGAGCCGATTCATGTTCACGTCGGGCGTGACGACAAGACGGCGAAGTACTGGTTGATTCCGGTGCGACTCGGGTACAGCTTGGGCTTCACGACAACCGAACTGAACAAGATCGCGGCACTCGTGCGCGACCATCAGGACGAATTGGTGAGGGCATGGCATGACTACTTCAAGCCCGGCAGCGGACATCGCGACCGCTAAGCACGTCCGGGTGACCGGGCGCGCGCTCGTCGTGGACCTCCGCGATGGTCGGAGCGTGTCGGTCCCCCTCGCGTGGTACCCCCGCCTTGCGGAAGGACGGCCAAGCGAGCGGCGCCGCTGGGAGTTGATCGGCCCGGGAGTCGGGATCCACTGGCCGGACCTCGACGAGGACATCTCGATCGAGGGACTTCTCCTCGGGCGGCCGTCGGGCGAGAGCGTGGCCTCGTTGCAGCGGTGGCGGGCTTCTCGCCGCCGGCCGGCCAACAAGCGAACAGAGCCGACGCGGCGTTGAGATGGACCGCCGCGCGGCGCATGCGCAGGCGTGAGCCCGACGCACAGCTTGCCCGCCAGTGGGGAACGGATGTCTTCGTGATTGAAGGGACTGGAGCCGGCGAAAGGACTTGAACCTTCGACCTGCCGATTACGAATCGGCTGCTCTACCAACTGAGCTACGCCGGCTCTCGGCGTAACTGCGGCTGGGGAAGCCGCAGCGCGCATGACAGGGCAAACTCAACCCTCCAGACGCGAACGCGCAGTATAGCATAGCCCGGCACGCCCGGAATCCTCAGCGATCGCGGTGACGAAGGGGCTCGAACTCCGGGGACGAGTGCCGCTGCGCCATGCGCGCCGCGACAGCCGGGCACGCCGCCAGGGTGCCGACGGGCGTCTGCGGACGCGCCCCTGCGCAGCAGGCGACGCATGCATCCGGACTCCGCCTCGGAACGGCGGCTCACGCCGCGTTGTGTTGCGGCGCACGGGCAGCACCGTGTAGAGACGGAGTCCCGCCTGCGGAGCCGAGGGTGCGGGAGCGGATGCCCGTCGGCACGGCGGCGCACAGCGCGACACCCCTCCACCGCGGGTACCGTCGGCGACTCGTGACGAGACGGCAGCGCGTGAGCGCAGGTCAGACTACAATCCGGACATGGTGCTGAATCCCACGCCGCCCGAACGCCTGTGCGACCCGCAGGGGCGGCCGTACTTCCTCTGGGATTCAGACGTGACGCTGGCGTCGTTCCGCGAGCAACTGGCCCACGCCGAGCCGGCGGTCCGCGCCAACCTCCTGGGCAAGCTCATGCGCCAGGCGAAGCCCGATGACGTGCTGACGTTCGTGACGCCGGAGACGATCGCCGCGTCGTGGGGGGATGTCGAGCGCTATCTCGGCAAGTCCAGGCCGTTCTGGCGTTGGTTGATGACGCGCTGGCAGTTGTTGCCCCATGCCGAGTCGACTTAGCCCGTTGCAGGAGCGCATTCTCCGGGTCATTGCCGGCGTCGAACCCCAGCCGGTGGTGACGGGTGGCGCTGCGCTGGCTGGCTTCTACACGGGCCATCGGACGACGCGGGACGTCGACGCCTTCTGGCGTGGCCGCGACAGCCTGGGCGACCTGTCACAGCTCGTCCTGGACGGGCTCGCTGATGCGGGACTGTCGGTGTCGGTCATCCAGCGCACCAGGGCATTCCTTCAGGCCAGGATCTCCTTCGGCAACGAGGTCTGCCTTCTCGACCTGGTGGCCGAACCCGTCGCGGCCATCGGACCACCCGAGTTCCGCATGCTCGGCGAGACACGCGTCGCCGTCGACTCGGCGCACGAGATCCTGGTCAACAAGCTGTGCACGCTGCTCGAGCGGTCGGAGCTCCGCGATCTCGTCGACGTCAAGGCGTTGGTCGATGCGGGCGGGGATCTGGAGCGAGCTCTGAATGACGCGCCCAGGAAGGACGGGGGCTTCTCGGCGCTCACCCTCGCCTGGGTACTCGAAACGACGCCCTTCGCACAGCTGGCCGCCGCAAGCGACATGGACGCGTCCGCTCTCGAAGGCGTCGCCGAGTTCAGGCGCTCGCTCCTCGCCCGGCTGACCGCACGTTAGCCGGAGGTGCAGTCCTTCGCAAATTGCCCGCAGCCGGGATGCGCGGCTCGCGGCACCGCCCCTCGTGTGACGACAGCGCACACTCGCAGCGCCGTGCCCTCGCGAGTGCGATTCGTAGTGGACAACCTGAGCAGACTCCGCTTATCGTCGCGACACAAACGTTCAGCATCAGCGCGCAGGTGAAGCCACGCGGCTTCCCCTGCGGCACGTGTCGCACACTCGCGGCCCGTGGCCGCGCGTTGTGTGCGTGCTGTGGCTGAACGACGACTTCGAATCACGGAGGTCCACATGCGGAAGATAGGGATGGTCGCGTCGGGTGCGCTGGTCGGGTTGCTGATGTTCGCGGGCGCGGTCCAGGCCCAGGGTGCCAACGGGTCGGTGATCGTCGCCGAAGGATTCTCGGCGCCGAACGCCTACGCGGGTCCGCTGCCGGATTTCTTTGACGACTGGTGCGATGGCGTGTGCGTGCCGACGGTACAACTCGACGTGTACGACGTCCAGAAGACGCGCCGTCTCGGGACGATCTACGCCTGGGGCAAGGAGTTTCTGGGCTCTGGCGTCACGCTACAGTTCAAGGAGTTCATCCTCTATGACTTCTCGGGCGGACAGGTCTACACGTTGAGCCAGGACGGTGGACACCCGGGCGGCGCGTTCGCTGACACGACGCTGGTTCCGCCAAAGCACGGCGATGTCGTCCTGGTCGGGGGCGCCGAAGGCCTCGTCGTCGGCGGAACCGGGAAGTACGCCAAGGCAAGTGGTGGGTATTCGACGCGACTCAAGGTCGAGCAGCAGGGGCCCTACTTCATCTACTACGACGAGCTGTACTTCCGCTTCCGTAACCTGAAGATCGAGTAACTCCGCGCCCACACCGTCAGGGGTCAGGTCTCGACGATCGCCGCAACGAAGACCTGGCCCCCTCCGGGCAGCGCCTTCGCCCGATCGCTCCCGCTCACACCGCCTGTGTCGGCGGGAGCCGCCGCACCACCACCGTCTCGGCGGCAAGGTCGTGCGCGAGGCGCCGGTTGGGATTGCGCCAGAGGTCGAGCAGCCCGAGGCCCAACGTGCCCAAGACGGCGAAGTAGGCGCCGAAGCGTTCGATGCCCTCCAGGAGCGTGAGCGGCCGGCCATCGAGCCGCACGACCTCGAGCCCGCAGAGGCGCTTGCCAAGCGCGGTAGCCCACCGGGTCGCTCACCCGCAGCGCCAGGCCCGAGAAGAACAGGGCGGTGGCCAACGTGGGCAGCACGAGCAGGCAGAAGTCCACGGCGAAGGCCGCCAGCCGTCGCCTCGGCGAGGGCAACCGACGTCCCGCGAGCGAGGCCGCGATCGCGAGGGCCTGCGGATCGAACACACGTTCGGACGCCATCGTTGCCTGCTGATCTCCCGGGGCTGGGCCCGCGGGTCCTTACCCCCGCTGCTCCGGGCGCCACTGCAGGCCGTTGTTCAGGATCTTCTGCAGCAGGCCCTCGTACGCCAGCCCGCCGTGCTCGGCCGATTCGGCGAAGTCTTCGCCGTACGCGAGCTGGGGATTGGGGTTGGCCTCGAGCACGAACAGGCGCCCGCTGTTGTCGAGGCGCAGGTCCATGCGGGCGTAACCGCTGAGATCGAGCGTGCGGTAGACGCGCTTGCACAGGTGCTGCACGCGAGCAGCGAGCTCGGGCGCCAGGTCGGCGGCGCCGGTCATGATCCCGTACTTCTTCTGGTAGTTCGCGTTCCACTTCGCCCGGTCGGTCATCAGGAGCCGTCCATCGTCGGGCAGCGTCTCGAAGCGCAGTTCCCACACGGGGAAGACCTGCAGGCGCTGGTTGCCGACGATGCCGACATACAACTCGCGCCCGTCGATGAAGCGCTCGACGATGGCGTCGGTGCCGATGCTCTCGTGGATGAACCGCACGCGCTCCTGGAGCTTCTCGTCGTCGTCCACGACCGACGCCCGCGAGATGCCCGTCGACGCCTCCTGGGTGAGCGACTTCACGATGAGCGGAAACTGGAGCTTCTTGGGCCGGCGCGCCTTGCGTCCCATGCGGACGACGATGTAGTCGGGCACCGGGATGCGATGGCTCAGCATCAGCGTCTTCGACAACGCCTTGTCGCGCGCGAGCATCAGCCCACGCGGGTTGCAGCCGGTGTAGGGAACGCGATGCAACTCGAGCAGGCCCACGACGTGCGAGTCGAACACGCCGATACCGTGGAACGACTCGAGCAGGTTGAAGACGATGTGCGGCTTGAACTCGGCGATCGCCTTGCGGATGATGCCGAGGTCGTCCTCGACGCCGCACTGGAACACCTCGTGGCCCATGTAGCGCAACGTCTCGGCGACGTCGAACTCCATCTTCCACGGCACCGAGGTCACGTCGAATCCCGACACGTCGTCGGGCGGCACGAGGTTCGGGTGCATCAGCGCGAGCACGCGCAGCTTCTTCACACGGCCATCCGATGTCGCCCACTGTGCAGGTAGTTCATCGTCTGCACGGTGAGGAGAACCATGAAATCCATCCGCGTCTGATCTTCGGGACGCGCGAGCCGCAGCTTGAGCTGCTGGCACCGCGCGATGATGTCTTCGAACACCTGGTCGATCGTGTACTGGTGGATGCCGCTCCACCCGGCCACGCGCCGGCGCACGTCCTTGCGAATCCGCGACAGGAACCGCGCGGCCGTGACGTTCCCGGCCGCCTCGGGCGCATCGGTGAACAGCCGGCGCAGCTCGCGGTCGAACACGCCGGGGCGCGTCAGGCCGTAGTGATCGCGCCGCTGCTTGTAGTGCGCCCGCAGCGTCTTGCGCAACGACGGCAGGGGCTCGAGCTGCTGCCGCACGTCGACCAGCGGCGGCTTGCCCGCGATGTCGCCCATCAGCTCGTGCATGTACTCGATCTTCTTGATCGCCGGCCAGTCGGCATAGCGCAAGCGCCACTCCGAGTCGGGCGTGAGCCACACGGCAAACGTCTCGGCGAAGTCCTCGGCCGGGTGGCTCTGCGCGTACCACGAGTCGAGGTGCACCACGTACGACTTGGAGTACGGCTTCGGCGAGTAGTACTCCGGGTACGGCACCGAGTTGAGGCCGAACACCTTCTGCCGCTTCCGGCGTCGCTGCAGCTTGTAGGCGTTGTCGATCGCGTGGCCGGCCTCGTGCCGCAGGATCTTCATGCACCACGCGTCGGTGCCGCCCTCGACCTCGAGCATCATCGTCTCTTCGAGCTTCGCGAGCCGCGGGTGCGCGAGGTAGAAGGGGATGGCGATCCCGGTCATGCCGTCGGGCGTGAACCACTCGTCCGACAGCCAGTAGTGCGGCACGAAGACCAGGCCCTTCGCCTGCAGCTCCACGTGCAGCTCCTCGATGCGCTGCGCCAGCCACGACCCCTCGATCCCGATCTTCAGGTCGCAGAACTTCAGGTCGAGCAGCCGTTCGTCGGGCCAGTCGGCCCACTCGGGCCCGTTGTGCGTGGCACTGCCCGGCGCTGTCGCCGGAGCCGCCTCGGTGGTCATCGAGAAGTCTCCCGTGCCCTGGTCACGACGTGCGGATTGTATGACGAATAGCCCCGCCGGCGACGGGGACGAGTCCGCCCCGCGAGGGCGCCCGGCGACGATGGCGGCACGCGACGGCGCCCGCCCTGGTGCTGTCGTGGTTGCTGGCATCGGAAGGCATGGGGTACGATGCCTTTTTCCGGCACCGGCCCTGGTCCCCTCCATCACCTGGTCAATGACAGAGATCCCCGCTCCCCGCGCCGGCGACATCGTGGTCCGCGGCGCCCGCACGCACAACCTCAGGAACGTCGACGTGACCATTCCGGCCGGAAAGCTGGTCGTGGTCACCGGGGTCAGCGGGTCGGGCAAGTCGTCGCTCGCCTTCGACACCATCTACGCCGAGGGGCAGCGCCGGTACGTCGAGTCGCTGTCGGCCTACGCGCGCCAGTTCCTCGAGCGGATGGAGAAGCCCGACGTCGACGCCATCGAGGGCATCTGCCCGGCGATCGCCATCCGGCAGAAGAACAGCATCCGCAACCCGCGGTCAACGGTCGGGACCACCACCGAAATCCACGACTACCTGCGGCTGCTGTACGCGCGCATCGGGCGGACGGTGTGCCGCTCGTGCGGCCTCGACGTGATTCGCGAGACGGCCGAGGTCGTGGCCACGCAGCTCGCCGGGCTGCCCGACGGCACGCGCCTGCTCGTCGGCTACGAGATGCCGGTCGTGTCGTCGGCCGCCTACGCGCTGATCGACAACGAGATCGGCCACGGGCGACGAAGACGAGGGCACGGCCGGGGACTCCGACCTGTTCGATGCCGCGGTGGCCGGCAAGGTCCGCCCGCGTGGGAACGGAAACGGAAACGGAAACGGCAGCCGAACGGCGTCGCGCCGACGGCTCGCGATCCCGTCGCGGCCACGCTCGATGCGTTGCGGCGGAAGGGATTCGGACGGCTGCTGCTCGACGGGCGCGCCGTCTCGCTCGACGACGTCGACGTGGCGAGCCTGGCGGGACGGAGCACGCTCGAGGTCGTGGTCGACCGCATCCAGATCGAGCCCGAGGTCCAGGCGCGCCTCACCGACTCGGTCGAGATTGCCTACCAGGAGGGCGGCGGGGCGGCATTCGCGCTCGAGTTGCCGGCATCGGGCGAGCCGCCCGTGCGGCACGTGTTCAGCGAGCGTTTCGAGTGCCGGCGCTGCGCCATCCAGTACGAGCTGCCGCAGCCGCGGCTCTTCTCGTTCAACAACCCCTTCGGCGCCTGCCCGACGTGCCACGGCTTCGGCAACACGATCGAGCTCGACCTCGACCTCGTGGTGCCCGATCCCGGCAAGTCGATCAACCAGGACGCGATCGAGCCGTTCACGAAGCCGCACTACCGCAGCCTGCTCGGATCGCTGAAGAAGGCGGCGAAGAAGTCCGGCCTGCGGCTCGACGTGCCGTGGATGGACCTGACCGGCGAGGAACGTGCCTTCGTCATCGAGGGCGGCCTCGACTGGGAAGGGATTCGCGGCTTCTTCGACTGGCTCGAGCGCAAGAAGTACAAGGTGCACGTGCGCGTGTTCCTGAGCCGGTATCGCGGCTACACGACGTGCCCCGACTGCAAGGGCGCCCGGCTGCGGCGCGAGGCGCGCGACGTGCAGGTCGGGCGGGCGCACGATCGACTTCGTGTGCCAGCAGACGGTGCGCGAGGCGCAGGACTTCTTCGCCGGCCTCGATCTGTCGGCGCGCGAGCAGGTGATCTCCGACAAGATCCTGCGCGAGATCCGGCGGCGCCTGCAGTTCCTCGTCGACGTCGGGCTCGAGTACCTCACGCTCGATCGGCTGTCGTCCACGCTGTCGGGCGGCGAGTCGCAGCGCATCAACCTCGCGACGTCGCTCGGGTCGGCGCTCGTGGGCACGCTCTACGTGCTCGACGAGCCGTCGGTGGGGCTGCACCCGCGCGACAACCAGCGCCTCATCGCCATCCTTCGGCAGCTCCGCGACCAGGGCAACACGGTGCTCGTGGTCGAACACGACACCGACATGATCATGGTGGCCGACCACATCATCGACCTCGGGGTCGGCGCCGGCGAGCAGGGCGGGCGCGTCGTCTACTCGGGACCGGTCGATGGTCTCGTCCACGAGCCGCGTTCGCTGACGGCGAAGTACCTGCGCGACGAGCTCGCGATCCCGGTGCCGCGCCGTCCGGCGGCGCGTGACCGCGCAGCGGCTCGGCTTCTACGGCGTCCGCGAGCGCAACCTCAAGAACATCGACATCGAGATCCCGCTCGGCGTGATGACGTGCGTCACCGGCGTGAGCGGATCGGGCAAGTCGACGCTCGTGCACGACGTGATCTACGGCGGCGGTCAAGCGGGCCAAGGGCGAGTGGGACAAGAAGCTCGGGCTGTTCCGGCGGTTCGACGGCGCCGAGCTCATCCGCGGCGTCGAGCTGGTCGATCAGACGCCCATCGGGCGCACGCCGCGATCGAACCCGGTGACGTACCTCAAGGCGTTCGATCCGATCCGCGAGCTGTTCGCCTCGACGAAAGACGCGCAGGCGCGCAGCCTGACGACGAGCCACTTCTCGTTCAACGTGCCGGGCGGCCGCTGCGAGACGTGCGAGGGCGAAGGGCAGGTGCGCGTCGAGATGCAGTTCCTCGCCGACGTCTTCGTGCCGTGCGACGACTGCAGCGGCAAGCGCTTCAAGCCGCAGGTGCTCGAGGCCCGCTACAAGGGCCGCAACATCGACGACGTGCTCGGGATGACCGTGCGCGAGGCCATCCAGTTCTTCACCGGCGTCGCCGAAGGTCCTGCGCCGGCTCCTGGTGCTCGACGAGATCGGGCTCGGCTACCTGCGCCTCGGCCAGTCGGCGACGACGCTGTCGGGCGGCGAGGCGCAGCGGATCAAGATCGCCTCGCACCTGACGACGCAGGCGGGCGAGCGCGTGCTGTACATCCTCGACGAGCCGACGACGGGCTTGCACTTCGACGACATCGCGAAGCTGCTCGCGGCGTTCAGGAAGCTGCTCGCCGCCGGGCACACGTTGCTGGTGATCGAGCACAACCTCGACGTGATCAAGACGGCAGACTGGGTCATCGACCTCGGGCCCGAGGGTGGGGCCGGGGGCGGGTACGTGGTGGCGACGGGCACGCCCGAACAGGTGGCTCGCGCGTCGAACTCGTATACGGGCCAGTTCCTGACCCGGGTCCTGGCCGTGGGCCGGACACATGCATTCGCAGGAGGCGAGTCGTGACGCAGGCATGGAGAGCGCGAGCCGCGGCGATGGCGGTGATGCTGGCACTGACGGCGTCGCCGGCAGCCGCGCAGCGGCCGTACGAAGAGGTGGTTCGCGACCTGAAGAGCACCGATCCCGACACGCGCATTGCGGCGATGCGGGTGCTCGGCGCGGCCAGCTATCCCGAGTCGATGGCGCCGATCGGCGCGCTGCTCACCGATCCCGCTCGACGCGATCCAGTTCGAGGCCATCCAGACACTGCTCGGGTTCGTGGTGGTCGAGAAGGTGGCCACGAAGAAGCACGTGGCGCTCGTGATCGAAGTGCGCGACCGCGCCACGGCCGAAGCCGTCTTCGACATGGGGCCGTTCGTGCTGCTTCCGCGCCCCGTCGTGCCCGAGGTGGTCGAGGGGTTGCGCGGGGCGATGCGCGACGACAACCCGAAGGTGCGCCTCGAGGCGACCTACGCGCTGGGCGTGCTCGCCCGGCCGCCGGTCGATCAGCCGACGGCCGACGTGCTCGGGGCGGCGCTTCGTGATCCCGACGAGAAGATCCGTGTCGCGGCGGCGCGCGTTGCGGGCGGGTTGCGCGTGATCGGCGCGGGCGACGCGCTCATCGAGGCCGTCAACGACAAGAAGATCGCGGTGAAAGTGGCGGCCCTGCGCGCGATCGGCGACGTGAAGGACCTGCGCGCCCTGCAGGCCCTGCGCGAGCAGTTCGCCTTCTACGGGAAGGGGCCCGTGGCCGAAGCGGCGTTCGACGCCATGTCACGCATCGGGCACGAGTCGCAGGTGCCGCTGTTCCAGGAGGGGTTGACGAGCAAGAACGCGTTGATGCGCCGATGGGCCGCCGAAGGGCTCGCCCGCAGCGGATCGGCCTCGTTGTCGATGCCGACGCTCGAAGACGGGCTCGCGCGCGAGAAGGACGCCGCCACGCGCCTCGCCTTCGCCTATGCGCTGCAGAGCGTCGGGCGGCCGCAGATGCCGATGCTCGTCGAGGCGCTGCGCAACGAGAAGACCGCGGCGCAGGCCATGGCCTATCTCGTTGAGCTCGGCCAGCCGGTGGCACGACAACTGGGCGCGGCGATCGCCGATCCGGATCCGGCGCAGCGCGCGCGCGTCGCGATGACGCTCGGCCTCATCGGCGGACCCGACGCGGTTGCGGCACTCGACCGCGCGAAGGGCGACGCCGACACCGAGACGGCGCGTGCCATCGAGCGCGCCCTCGCGCGGGCACGGATGCCGTGACGCCCTTCGTGGGGGGCGAGCGCACGCCAGCGCCGCGCGATCCCGACATCCGCTCTGCCGCCGCGCTTCCGGCGTCGTTCTTCGCCCGCCCGACGCTCGAGGTCGCCCGCGACCTGATCGGCAAGGTCCTCGAGCACCACGCCCCCGACGGCTTCGCCAGCGGCATCATCGTCGAGACCGAGGCCTACATCGGTGAGGACGACCCCGCCTGCCACGCCGCCGCCGGGCTCACGCCGCGGACGGCGCCGCTGTACGGGCCGCCCGGCCTCGCCTACGTCTACTTCAACTACGGGATGCACTACCTCGTGAACGCCGTCACCGAGCGCGAGGGCTTTCCGGCAGCGTGCCTGATCCGGGCGCTCGAGCCGCTCGACGGTGTGGCACTGATGCACGCGCGCCGTCGCCTGCGACGCGCCACCGCCGTCGCGCGCGAGTCAGACCTGTGTCGCGGGCCGGCCAACCTGGCGCAAGCGCTTGCGATCGACCTCCGGCAGAACCAGTGGGCGCTCACCTCGTCGCCCCTGCGTGTCGTGGATCGCGGCTTCGAGCGAGGCCCGATCGCCTGGTCGCCGCGCATTGGCATCCGCCTTGGCGTCGAGCACCCGTGGCGCGCCTTCGCGCGCGGCAACCGGTGCGTCTCGGCCTCCTGGGCCTGACACCGGCCCGGCGGCGAGATCGGCTATCTCCGGCGCCTCGGCGCCTGTGCCTGCGCCTTCTCGACCGGCACCGACAGCGTCACCGTGCGCCCGTCACGCACGACCTGCAGCGAGGCCTTGCTGCCGATGGCGGTGTCGGCGAGGTGCCGCTGGAACTGCGACTCGTTGTCGATCTCCTGGCCGTCGATGGCGATGATCACGTCGCCGGGCCGCAGGCCGGCCTGGTAGCCCGACGCGTCGCGGCTGATCTGCCAGACCAGGAGCCCCTTCGTGTTCCTCAGGTTCAACTCCTCGGCGAGCTGCGCGTTCATCGCGACAAGGCGCATCAGGCCCATCGAGCCGCGGCGGACCTCGCCGAACTTCACGAGGTCGTCGAACACGCGGCGCACGAGGTTGCTCGGCACCGCGAAGCCGATGCCCTGGTAGCCGCCGCTCTGCGAGAAGATCGCCGTGTTGATCCCGATCAACTCACCGCGCGTGTTGATCAGCGCCCCGCCCGAGTTGCCGGGGTTGATGGCGGCGTCGGTCTGGATGAAGTCCTCGTAGTCGGCCACGTTGATGTTCGACCTGCCGAGTGCCGACACGATGCCGAGCGTCACCGTCGAGTTGAGCTGGTAGGGATTGCCGATCGCGAGGACCCACTCGGCCACGCGGAGGTGGGCCGAGTCGCCCCAGGGGATCGTGGGCAGGTTCCTGCCGTCGATCTTGATGACGGCGAGGTCGGTGGCGCGATCCACGGCGATCAGCTTGGCCGGACGCTCGCGCCGGTCGGTCAGGATGACCGTGATCTCCTGCATCTGCGCGTCGACGACGTGGTTGTTCGTCAGGATGTAGCCGTCGGGTGACACCAGCACGCCGGAGCCGGTGCTCTGGCCGCGGCGGTAGCCGAACATCGACGGGTCGTCGCCGAAGAAGCCCGCGAAGGGGTCATACGTGCGCGTCATCTGCACGGCCGAGATGTTGACGACGGCGCCGACGGTGCGTTCGGCAATCTCGCTGAAGTCGGGTGTCGCCAGCGTGCCGATGGCGCCGCGTGCGGCGCCAGGGGCCGCCACGCGTCACGGCTTGTGGTGCCGGGGCGGCCTGTCGCGCGGCCGGCTGGGGCAGGGCGGAACTCTCCTGCGACAACTGGAGGCGGCCGGTCAGGACGAGGCCGGCCGTGAAGCCGGTCACGATGAGGAGCGTGGCGAGTAGGAAGCGCTTGGCCATGGGTGTGGGATCCGTCTCGTGATGGTACCACGGAGCGGCTGGGCGGTTTTGCCGGGTTCCGCGACGCGCGTGCTAACATCCTGCGGTTGTTCGCTCGACGATCGGGGTGTCAGTCGTTGGCGGCCGCACGCTGACGTGACCCTCGCCGGGGAAGGCTGTGGCGGCACCCTCGTTGCGACGCGAACGCGCAGGTTGTCATGTGCAGGGGCCGCCCCCCGGTTTGTGACCCTCAGCGCACAGGTTGTCAGGTGTAGGGGCCGCACCCCAGTGCGGCCCGGATACGAATCAGACGAGACAGGGGCCGCGCCCCTGCGCGTCCCGAACACGTAACACGACTCCGGAAGCGTCCATCAGCATGGCCAATACCGTTTCGGCGACGAAGCTCCGCAAGGGCAATCTCATCAAGCACGAGAACCAACTCGTGCGCGTGATCGAGGCGACGCACGTCACGCCCGGCAACCTTCGCGGGTTCGTGCGCGTCAAGATGCGCAACATCCGCAACGGGGCGCTGGTCGATCACCGCTTCCGTTCAGAAGACGTGGTCGAGCGTGCCATCCTCGACGAGCGCGAGATGCAGTACCTCTACAAGGACGGCAGCGACTTCTACTTCATGGACACGTCGAACTACGAGCAGATCCACCTCTCCGACGAGGCGCTCGGCGATTCGATGCTGTACCTGCTGCCCGAATCGACCATCAACGTCGAGTTCTACGAGACCGAGCCGGTCGGCGTCGAGTTGCCACCGACGGTCGACCTGCGGGTCGTCGAGGCGGTGCCCGCGATCAAGGGCGCGACCGCGAGCGCGCAACTCAAGCCGGCGACGCTCGAGACCGGCCTCATCGTCAACGTCCCGGCCTTCGTCGAGGTTGGCGAGAAGATTCGCGTCAACACCGAAACCGGCGAGTACCTGTCGCGCGTCTGATGCCCCTGCGCATCGCCGTGGCGTCGACGCGCCCCGCCAAGGTCGAGGGCGCGCGCGAGGCCCTCACCGCCATCGCGGCCGTCTCTGCTGCCTATGCCGGCTGCCTCATCTCGGCGCACGACGTCGGAGACGTTGCGCCCACGATGCCCATGTCAGAGGCCGCGACCATCGCCGGCGCGAGGATGCGCGCCCGGACGTTGTTCGATCGGATGCCGACGGCCGCCGACCCGACGATCGCGCTGGGGCTCGAGGGCGGCCTCGATCGCCTCGGCGACGGGGACGGCGACGGTGCCGTGTGGGTGCTGCGCTCGTGGGCGTGTGCTTACGACGGCCGGCTCGAGTCGGTCGGCGCAGGCCCGACCATCGTCGTGCCCGCCGCGGTGATGCGGGAAGTCGAGGCAGGGCGCGAACTCGGCGACGTCATCGATGCGCGTGCCGGTGCCGGCACACGCAGCCACCGTGGCGCGTGGGGCGTGCTGACCGCCGATGTCATCGGCCGCCGCGACGCGTTCCGCTTCGCCGTTGTTGCCGCGCTGGCACCGTTCTATAATCCCGCGCCCTACACTTCCTGAGCCTCCCTCCCATGATGGATGTCGTTCGACACGCCCGCCAGACCGGCTGGATTGAAGTCATCACCGGCAGCATGTTCTCGGGCAAGACCGAGGAACTGATCCGACGGCTGCGCCGCGCGCAGATCGCCAGGCAGAAGGTCCAGATCTTCAAGCCGGGCATCGACGATCGGTACGCGTCCGATCACCTCGTGTCGCACAGCGACATGCGGATCCAGTCGGTGGCCGTGCCCTCGTCGCGCCTCCTGCTCGAGCAGATCGACGAGAGCGCCGAGGTCGTGGGGATCGACGAAGGCCAGTTCTTCGACGCCGAGTTGCCTGCCGTCTGCAACACGCTCGCCGACCAGGGCAAGCGCGTCATCGTCGCCGGCCTCGACCAGGACTACCTCGGCAAGCCGTTCGAGCCGATGCCGCAGTTGCTGGCGATCGCCGAGTACATCACCAAGACGCTGGCCATCTGCGTGGTCTGCGGCAACCCGGCGAACCACACGCAGCGGCTCGTGCAGAGCAGCGAGCGCGTGCTCGTCGGGGCGTCGGGCGCCTACGAGGCACGGTGCCGGGTGTGCTTCGATCCGCGACTCGCCGGGTAGGCGCCTCGGCGGCGTTCGCAGTGAACGCATCTTGACGCGTGCGCGCAAGGTCGGTACAACCGTGCGAGACCCCTCGGGAATCGCCGTTGACCGACGACATCCTTCCGCGCGTGCTCTTCGTGTTCGGCGTCGGCTTCCTCGCCGCGAACGTGCGCCTCGTGGTGCAATTCGTGCGCTTCTATCGTCTCAGGTCGTCGGCCGTGCTGACCTGGCCGCGGCAGCATCCGCCGTTCTACGGGCTCATGCTGTTTCTCGGCGCCGTGCTCGGTGTGCTGATCCTGTTCAAGCTTGTCGTGCAGCACCGCCATCCGCGCGACGTCTTCGGCGAGTCGATGATGCTCATCTACTACGGCTACCTGGTGCCGTTGTCGATGCGGATCGGGTACGGCTTCTACCGCGACGGCGTGTGGTGCGAGGCGGGTTTCGTGCCCTACACGCGCATCGGCGGCCTGCGATGGCGCGAGGAGCGCGATCCGACGCTGGTGCTCATCCCGCGCATGAAACAGATTGCGCTGACGCTGGTCGTGCCACACCAGTTCTACGGGGCGGCGCGGCGCCTGCTGCGCGACCTCATCCAGGCCCACGACATCGCGTTCACCGAGCGGGCCCTCGACCTCGGCGGGCACGACGAACGCGAGGACGTCTAGAGAGCTCCGCTCCGCCAGTTTCGGCACCAGGGCCCGGCGCCTGCTCAATCCAGATCGAAGTCCCGCGTCGGCTTGGTGATCGGCTCGGTGTGGGCTTGCTTCAGGGCTTCCTCGAACCGCTTGGCCAGCACGTCGCCGCGGGTCTGCTCGGCCGCGAACGACGCCTCGAAGATCGCCTCGCGTCGGCGTGCCTGTTCGTCGACGATGCGCTGCGCGTCGTGGAGCTCGGGCCGGTCGCCCGACGCGCGGGCCTCGTGCCGGATGACGCGCTTGAGAGAGCCATCCACCACCAGCAGGCCGCCGCAACACGGGCACGTGATCTCGAACTCGCTCGACAACGTCTTGGCCATTTCCGGCAATCTCCCTCTTGAGGATTCTACTGCGCGCGGGCCGGCGAGTGCGGGACGGGTGCCGCATGCCGCGCGGATCGGTTGCCGCGGAGTGCCGCAGGCCTGTGACCGGCGACAGCGTTCACGCCCGGGCCGCACTGGGGTGCGGCCCCTGCACCTGCCCGTAAGTCCGATCATGCCCCGGCGCGGACGACACGACGTCGGCGTTTGCGGCACGCGGGCGTGATCGTACAGGGTCCACAGGGAGGCAGGTCCCGCCCGCGAAAGCAAATGCCCGGCGGCGCGAGCCTCCTCCGGGGGCAAACGGCCAGCGCGACATGTCGCATCGGCGCGACCCCGCATCCGCGACGATCGTCAGTACCGGTACTCCTCCGGCAGCTCCGACCACGTGTGGCGGTTTCTGGTACTGCGTCGGCTTCCGGCCGTGCAGGCGCCTGTAGCGGAAATACGCGGCCCGCAGGCGGTCGATCCGGACGTCTGACGTGCGCAACGGGCGATGGGGGAAGTCGATCAGCATCTGCTCGAGCTTCCACACGTTCCTCGTCGTCAGGCGCCAGTCGTACCGGCCCATCGCCTCGTCGAGGTTCACCAGCGCGTAGGCCGTGATGCGACCGGTGAAGTCGACATAGCCATCCACGTAGCTGGCTGCCAGGTCGCGTGCCCGCCTGAAGACAGGCAGGCGGCCGTGCAGGCCGGGATCGCGCGAGCGCGCAACCGATCCCCACTTGCCGTCGTCGCGATAGGCGAAGATGACGTGGTCGAGCTGATCGATCGACTCGAAGCTGAGGACGAGCGGCGGATACCCGTGCTGCTCGAGGATGGTCGCGGCCGAGAGCGCCGCCTCGAGGCAGTGCGCCGTGCCGGTGCGGACGACGCCCCGGAAGCTTCGCTGCGTCGGACCGTCGCGCTCGGCGTTGTAGGGCATGCTGTTCAGCCAGCGCTGGACGGCCTGTGGCGTCGGGCAGCGCCGGATGATCCGCCGTTCCTCCGCATCGAACGCATCGAGCGGCGGCGCGCTCACTGGCGTGCCACCTCGAGCGCCCGCAGCAGGTCGTCGGTGCTCCACTCGCTCCCCCGCAGGATCGCCGAGAGCGTTCCGGCCGGCGTGAGCACGGCAGTGCGCAGGTTGTGCGTGATGGTGGCCGAGGCGTCCGACTCGCGCATGACCGTGAGTCCGAGCCGCGCGCCGAAGGCCTCGGCGTCGGCTGGTGAAGCCGTGACGAACGTCCACGCCGCACGGTCGGCGCCGAGCCGCGCCGCGTGCGCCGCGAGCACCGCGGGCGTGTCGTGCCGCGCGTCGAACGACACGGTGACGAAGTGCACGCGCCCCCTCAGCGCCGGCGACGCCAGCACGCGGGCCTGGGCCTCGAGGAAGCGCCGATCCATCAGCGAGCAGTCGTCTGTCGTCGGGCAGCGCGTGTAGGTGAACGTGATCGCGACGGCCTGGCCACGCAGCTGATCGAGCGTCCACGGCACGTCGTCCTGCGAGACGAGCCGGGGCGCGATGACGAGGTCGCCTGGATCGAGCAGGTCGACCGGCGGGGGAGGCGCGTCGGTCAGCTCCTTCGGCAGCGGCCGCGATCCGGTCTTCTTCACGCCGTCGATCCACTCACCAGACGCGGTGACGTGCAGGCGGGCTTCGACGAGATCGCCCGGCGCGAGCCCCTCGAGTTCCTTCACGTCACGCACGGTGAACGGCATCGTCATCTTGTCCATGTAGCCGGGCACGTCATCGTGCGCGACGCGGACCTGGTTGGTCGCCGGCATGAGGGCGACGACCTGGCCCGTCATGAGGTACTCCCGCGACGCGGTTGGGGCGGGCGCGTGCGCCGCGTGCGCGTCGGCGCCTTGACCCGGCGACTGCGACGCAGGGGAGCAGGCCGCGATGAGCGCGGCCGCGGTCAGCGGAAGCCAGGCAAAACGCGAGCGACGACGATGGGGCATTGGCTGAGATGGCGGGAAGTCGGCGGCCGACAGCGGCGCTGCTCGTTGTTATACTCCGCCACACCCTCGACTTGCATGCCTGGAGCAGCGTCATGATTCGCGTCGGCACGTCCGGCTACAACTATCCCGAGTGGAAGGGCAAGTTCTATCCCGACCCGTTTGCGTCGGCGAAGATGCTCCCGTTCTATGCCGAGCGCTTCGGGACGGTCGAGATCAATGCCAGTTTCTACCGCATGCCGACACCGAAGGTACTCGCCGGCTGGGCGGCACAGGTGCCGGAGGCGTTCGTGTTCGGGCTGAAGGCGCCCAAGCGCATCACGCACGAGCGGCGGCTGAAGGAGTGCGAACCCGACGTGCGGTTCTTCGTCGAATCCGCGGCGACGCTGGGCGCGCGGCTGGGCCCGCTGTTGTTCCAGTTGCCGCCCAACATGAAGTGTGACCTCGCGCGCTTCGACACGTTCCTGGGCTGGCTGCCGCCCGACGTGCGCATCGCGTTCGAGTTCCGCAACGACACCTGGTTCGATGCCGAGGTGTATGCGCGGTTGCGCGATCGCAACCACGCGCTGTGCCTGGCCGACAGTGCCGAGCGGCACCCGCCGATCGAGGCCACGGCAGACTTCGGCTACCTGCGGTTGCGCGACGAGGGGTACGACGACGCGGGGCTGGCCACGTGGGCCGACCGCGCGAGGGCCCTCGGGCCGTGGCGTGACACCTACGTGTACTTCAAGCACGAGGACGAAGCCCGCGGCCCCGAGTTCGCGCGCCGCTTCATCGAACTGTTGTCCGGGCCGCGCAGGGGCGCGGCCCCTACGGCGTAACGGTGTCGCGTCGACTGCGCGGCCCGGCGCCCGCGCTGACGGTATCGTCCCGGGTGCCGGCCGCCGGACATCGGAACGTCAACGTGATTCATCGACAGGTGTAGGGGCCGCGCCCCCGCGCGGCCCGGGCGCGCGTGCGGTGTCGATGACACGAGGCCGGTTGCCGTGCATCGGGCCGCGCAGGGGCGCGGCCCCTACACAGGTGCCTGCGGCCCGGTGACCGGATTCCGCAACGTTCCGAGGCCGTCGATCTCGACTTCCATGACGTCGCCGGCCGCGAGATACGTCGGTGGCGTGCGGGCGAAGCCGACGCCGGGCGGCGTGCCGGTCAGGATCACGTCACCCGGTTCCAGCGTGGTCGTCGCCGACAGGAAGGCGATGAGGTCAGGGATGTCGAAGACGAACTGCTGGGTGGACGAATCCTGCATCGTCCGGCCGTTGAGGCGCAGGCGGATCCCGAGGGCGTGCGGATCGCGGACGTCATCGGCCGTGAGCAGCCAGGGGCCCATCGGGGCAAATGTGTCGCACGACTTGCTGCGCACCCACTGGCCGTCGCGCTTCTGGAAGTCACGCGCGCTCACGTCGTTGGCGTTCATGTATCCCAGGACGTGCGACAGCGCGTGCTCGCGTGGCACGCCGCGCGCGCGGCGGCCGATCACGACCGCCAGCTCGGCCTCGTAGTCGATCCGTGACGACGAGGCGGGAAGCACCACCGGCTCGCCGCTGCCGATGACGGCGCTCGTGAACTTCGCGAACAGCACCGGCGACTCCGGGATCGGCAGCTTCGCCTCGATCGCATGATCGCGGTAGTTCAGGCCCGCACAGACGATCTTGCCGGGCCGCGGGACGGGCGCGAGCACGCGCACGGTCGATGCGGCGATAACGATCCCCGTCTCACGCCCGACCGCCCGGGCCGACACCTCCGAGAACCGTGCATGCGCCGCCCGCGCGCGCGCCAGCCACGGGCGGTCTTCGTCGAACCAGTCGAGATACTGCTCGGGGCGGCCCGCAGACGGTTCAATCGTTGCGATCGCGGTAGCGGCATCGAGGATGTCGGGGATGCCGTCGAGCAGGATCCCCAGGCGCCAGGTGCGCTCGCGTCCGGGGTCGGCCGCGGTGGGCGTGAAGGTCACCAGTCGCATGCGCACGAGGATACTGCATGGGATCCCGTGCACGGTCAGGCACTGCGGTACACTGCCGCCCGATGACGTTCGTTCCGCATCCGCGGTGGACGGGGGGCCACCGCATGACCATCTACGCGTGGGCCCGATCGCGCCGGTTCCCGCTCCTCCCTCGTGCGGTGCCCCGGTACTTCGACGTCGCGGCCGACGCCCGGGTGCTCGCCGAGTGCTTCTGGCAACCTGAGAAGCGCGACGCGGTCACGCTGCTGGCCCTGCACGGGCTCGAAGGCTCCTCGTCGGCCCACTACATGCGCGGCATCGCCGACAAGGCCTGGCGCTGCGGCATGAACGTAGTGCTGCTGAACCAGCGCAACTGCGGCAACACCGAGCAGTTGAGCGCGGGCCTGTATCACTCGGGCCTCACCGAGGATCCTGCATTCGTCATGCGGGAACTGATCGACGTCGACCGCTTGCCGAGGATCGGCGTCGTCGGATACTCGCTGGGCGGCAATCTCACGCTGAAGCTCGCGGGCGAATTCGGCGTCGAGCCCCCGCCGCAGTTCGTCGCGGCGTGCGCGGTGTCGCCGACGCTCGACCTGCCGTGCTGCATCGACGCGCTCGAACGCCCGTCGAACACGCTCTACCAGTGGAACTTCGTCCGCAACCTCAAGGCAAGGATGCGGCGCAAGCAGCGCTACTGGCCCGGACGCTTCGACCTCTCGCGCCTGTCACGCATCCGCACCGTGCGGCAGTTCGACGAGACCTACACGGCGCCGTACCACGGGTTCCGCGATGCGGCCGACTACTACTACCGCGCCAGTTCGAAGCGCGTCGCCGCGCGGATCGAGGTCCCCACGCTGATCATCACGGCGAAAGACGACCCCTTCGTCCCCGCCGTCCAGTTCGAGTCCGAGGAGGTGCGCAACAACGCCTCGGTCTCGATCATCCTGACCGATCACGGCGGACACTGCGCCTACGTCGCGAAGTCATCTCCCGCCAGCGACGGCTACTGGGCCGAATCCACCGCCGTCGCCTGGGTCGCGCGCCACGCGGCTGAACGCCGGGCCGCACTGGGGTGCGGCCCCTACACCCGGCAGTGAATCACGTCGACGTCTTCACCACCCCGGCAGGGCGCGCGGGCGTGCTACCATTGGCCGTTTTTCGGCCTTTCCTTCCGATTAGAGGGCTTCAATGACCACCAACTCCTTTGGCGCGCACGTCGACCTGTCCGGGGCCGGCGCTCCCGTTCGCATCGCGAGCCTCGCGACACTCGCCACGCAGTTTCCCGGCGTCGCCACGCTGCCGTATTCGCTCAAGATCCTGCTCGAGAACCTGTTGCGCTGCGAAGACGGAGCCTTCGTGAAGGCCGACGACATCCGCGCGCTGGCCTCCTGGGATCCCGCGACCATCGGCGAGAAGGAAATCGCCTTCACGCCCGCGCGCGTGCTCCTGCAGGACTTCACGGGCGTGCCCGCGGTCGTCGATCTCGCGGCCATGCGCGAGGGGCTCGCGAAGCTGGGCGGGGATCCGTCGCGTGTCAACCCCCTGCAGCCCGTGGAACTCGTCATCGATCACTCCGTCCAGGTCGATCACTACGGCGTGGCCGGGGCCTTCGACCTGAACGCGGCGCTCGAGTACCAGCGCAACCGCGAGCGCTACATGTTCCTGCGCTGGGGGCAGAACGCGTTCGACAACTTCCGCGTCGTGCCCCCCGAAACCGGCATCGTGCACCAGGTCAACCTCGAGTACCTGGCGCGCGTGGTGTGCCGCGAAGATCGGCTCGGCACCCCGTGGGCGTTCCCCGACACCCTGGTCGGCACCGACTCGCACACGACGATGGTGAACGGGCTGGGCGTGGTGGGCTGGGGCGCTGGTGGCATCGAGGCCGAGGCCGCGATGCTCGGCCAGCCGATCTCGATGCTCATTCCCGACGTGGTCGGATTCAAGCTCGGCGGCCGCCTCCCCGAGGGCACGACCGCGACCGACCTCGTGCTGACGATCACCGAGATCATGCGCAAGACCGGCGTGGTGGGGAAGTTCGTCGAGTTCTTCGGCCCCGGCCTCGAGTTCCTGACGCTGGCTGATCGCGCCACCATCGGCAACATGGCGCCCGAGTACGGCGCGACGATCGCCGTCTTCCCGATCGACGAGATGACGCTCGAGTACCTCCGCCTGACCGGTCGCGACGCCGCGCACGTGGCGCTCATCGAGACCTACGCCAAGGCACAGGGCCTCTTCCGGCTGCCAGGCCAGCCCGAGGCGCGCTACACGAAGACGGTGGAACTCGACCTGGCCACGGTGGTCCCGAGCATGGCCGGACCACGTCGTCCGCAGGATCGCGTGACGCTGAAGGACTCCAAGGCGAAGTTCGCCGCGGCGCTCCCCGAGCTCAAGAGCGCGGCCCGGAAGAAGGCCGGCAGCGGCGGGGGCACCGCCGTCGCCTCGCGCGTCGAGATCGAGGATGGTGCCGTGGTCGTCGCGGCGATCACGAGCTGCACGAACACGTCGAACCCGAGCGTGATGATCGGCGCGGGCCTGCTCGCGAAGAAGGCCGTCGAGAAGGGCCTGACGCGCAAGCCCTGGGTGAAGTCGAGCCTCGCGCCCGGCTCGCAGGTCGTCACCGGCTATCTCGATCGGGCGGGCCTGTCGCAGTACCTCGACGCGCTCGGCTTCAACCTCGTCGGATACGGATGCACGACCTGCATCGGCAACAGCGGTCCGCTTCCGGATGAGGTGTCGGCGGCCATCGAAGACAAGGGCCTGGTGGTGGCGTCGGTGCTGTCAGGCAACCGCAACTTCGAGGGCCGCATCCAGCCGCTCGTGCGGGCCAACTACCTCGCGTCGCCGCCGCTCGTGGTCGCCTACGCGATCGCGGGGACGATGGACGTGGACCTGACGACCGAGCCGCTGGGCGTGGGATCGTCGGGTGCGCCGGTGTACCTGAAAGACGTCTGGCCGACGCAGCAGGAGATCCAGGCCGCGATGCTCACGTCGATCGACGCCGCGCTGTTCGCGTCGAAGTACGCCGACGTCTTCAAGGGCGACGAACGCTGGCAGGCCCTGCCGGCGCCGACCGGCAAGGTCTACCAGTGGGAGCCTGACTCCACCTACATCCGGAACCCGCCGTACTTCGAGAGCCTGACTGCCGAGCCCGCACCCCTCCGCGACATCGTCGGCGCGCGCGTGCTGGCGGTGCTCGGCGACTCGGTGACCACCGACCACATCTCGCCTGCGGGATCGATCAAGAAAGACAGCCCGGCTGGCGCCTACCTGATGGCCCACGGCGTCGAGCCCGCCGACTTCAACTCGTACGGCGCGCGGCGCGGCAATCACGAGGTCATGATGCGCGGCACGTTCGCGAACATCCGCCTCAAGAACCAGATGGTGCCTGGCGTCGAGGGCGGGTATGCCGTGAAGCTTCCCGAGGGGACGCAGACCACCATCTACGACGCGGCGATGGCCTACAAGGCCGAGGGCGTTCCGTCGGTGATCCTGGCCGGCAAGGAATACGGATCGGGATCGTCACGCGACTGGGCCGCCAAGGGCACGATGCTGCTGGGTGTGAAGGCGGTCATCGCCGAGAGCTACGAGCGCATCCATCGCAGCAACCTCGTCAACATGGGCGTGCTGCCGCTGCTGTTCCCCGACGGACAGAACGCGGCCTCGCTCGGGCTGACCGGGCGCGAGGTGTTCGCGATCACGGGGGTGGCCTCGGGGCTCACGCCGCGCGGGTCGATCACGGTGACTGCGACAGGTGAGGGGGGCGCCTCGACGTCGTTCACGGCGCGCGTGCGCATCGACACGCCCGAGGAACTCGAGGCCTTCAGGCACGGAGGCATCCTGCCCTACGTGCTGCGGAAGCTCGCCGCGAAGTAGCGCGTCCAGATCATCACTCCCGGAGTGTTTTGTGCGAGCACAATCACTCCGGGAGTGATGATCCCGTGCGGTCGCGGGGCGTGGTACCCTCGATCGGTGCTCACGTCGCAGGCCATCCGCGAGCAGGCGCGCACCATCGGGTTCGATCTCTGCGGCATCGCGCCCGCTGCCGTGTATCCCGAGCTGGCGTTCTTTCGCGAGTGGGTCGCGCGCGGCTACGCGGGCGAGATGCACTACCTCGCACGCAGCATCGACAGGCGCAGCGACCTCGCGCAGGTGGTGCCCGGCGTGCGCAGCGTCATCGCGCTCGGCACCAACTACCACACCGACAGGCCCTACTCGACCGAGGTCGCGGATCCCGGCGAAGCCCTCATCGCGCGTTACGCCTGGGGCGACGATTACCATGACGTCATCACCGCGCGCCTCGACGCGCTCATCGCCTGGATGCGCACGCAGGATGCCTCGCCCTTCGCGGCGCGACGGTACGTCGACACCGGCCCGGTGCAGGAGCGGGTCGTCGCGCAGCACGCCGGCCTGGGCTGGATCGGCAAGAACACCTGCCTGATCAACGGCCAGCTGGGATCGTGGCTCTTCCTGTCGGTCATCCTGACCACGCTCGATCTCGTGCCCGATGCCCCAGGCCTCGACCAGTGCGCGACCTGCACGCTGTGCCTCGAGGCGTGCCCCACCCAGGCCTTCGTCGCCCCGCACGTGATGGATGCGCGGCGCTGCCTGTCGTACGTCACGATCGAGCAGAAGGGCGACGTCGCCGACGACCTGCGCGCGGCGCTCGGCGCGCACGTCTACGGGTGCGACATCTGCCAGGAGGTGTGTCCCTTCAATCACGCGCCGCCCATCAGCCTCGACCCCGCGTGGCAGCCGCGCCCGGCGTTCGATCGCCCGACCCTCGCGACCCTGCGCGCGATGTCCGATGACGACCTGCGCGCGGCGTTGAAGGGCAGCCCGATGAAACGGACCGGCGTGAAGGGCCTGCGCCGCACCCTGGCAGCCATCGGCCGCGACGGCCCCGACAAGCCCCCGGCGCCCCGCCCTGAGCGAGCGAGCCACCCCGATCATCGGCGAGTCGAAGGGTATGATGGATCCATGGCGCGCCCCCGACCGTCTTCGACCCTGGCGCCGACGCTGCTCGTCTCGATGCCGCAGATGCTCGACCCCAACTTCGTTCGTGCCGTGGTCTTGCTCTGCGAGCATTCGGCGGCGGGCGCGTTCGGCCTCGTGGTGAATCGACCCACCGACACCCCCGCGGCGTCGGCCGTGCAACTGGAACCACCACCGGCAACGGATGGTGGCGCGCGCCTGTGGCTCGGCGGTCCGGTAGAGCCACAGCGCGGCTGGATCCTCATGCCCGACGCTCCCGGCGACGGGGAAGGGCTCGAGATCGCCGACGGCGTGTTCCTCTCGACATCGGTCGAGGTGCTGCGCACGGTGATCGAGGGCGGCGATGCCCGTGCGCGCGTCCTGACCGGGTATGCCGGCTGGGGGCCGGGACAGCTGGACGACGAGCTCGCCCAGTCGGCCTGGCTGACCGCCGACGTCACCCCTCAGCTCGTGTTCGATACCGCCTCGGACCACATGTGGGAGGCGGCCATCCGACAGCTCGGTGCCGACCCGGGGCTGCTGCAGATGGGACACGGGGTCCACTGACCGTCGGGCTCGCGCGACGCGGTCGTCTCACACGCCTTCCGTCCGGCTGACATCCCGCCTGGTCGAGCGCGATTTCGGCGGAGGGGCTCTCGACTCCTGTCAGCCCGAACGGCACTTCGCATTGTCTCGAGTCGGCCGTGCCTCGCCTCGACGGATTCTCGGCAGATGTGCCGCAACCTGCCGCGGGTGCACACGGCATTCACTGTTGAATCTGCGCGTATACATCACGTACGCTCACCGCAGGCGGACTGGCCGCGGCACGGCACTTGCCTCTGCCTCTATTGCTCGTGGCGCAGCGACGGGAGTCCGGCAGCTGAGCGCGCGAGTCGAGACGCGGATCGACGGTCCGCAGGGAGACACGGCAATGCGTACGCGATGGATGCTTGGCCTGCTTGGCACCTTGTTCGTGGCGGCGGTCGCCCAGGCACAGCCCACACCTGCTCCCACACCCGCTCCCACTCCTGCTCCTGCTCAAGCTTCCGCTCCCGCGCCCGCGGCTGCGGCCGTGGCCGGCGCCGAAGGATACGTGTGGGACAAGGCGTGCGTGACCTGTCACAAGGCCATTCACGAGTCGTGGGCGGGCACCAAGCACGCCAAGACATGGAACCGGCTGTCGAACGACGAGCGGCAGAAGGACTGCGCGGGCTGTCACCTCACCGGGCCGAAGGAACGCGTCATGGACGGCAACACCGTGCTGAACGCAAACGTCCAGTGCGAGAGCTGCCACGGGCCGGGCAAGGCGCACGTCGAAGCGGCCACCGCTGGCAACCCCATTCCCGCAGGCCTGAAGAAGTCGCCCTCGGAGTCGTCGTGCACGGTGTGTCACAACGACAAGAGCCCGCACTTCAGGGGCTTCTACTTCGGCGCGATGAAGAGCCTGTCGCACAAGAAGTAGCGCTGAGCCTGCTGCCGCGGCTGTCGATCCTCGGATCGACAGCCGCCCGCGCCCCTCACCCACCATCCCCACGGCAGCCTCCTGACCGCGGCGGCCCCCGATTCAGAGATCCCCGTGTGCGGGCCGATTAGCATGGGGTGGGCGGATCTGCAGCAGCGGCCGTGTCGCCTCAGGGACCTGGCGACCGCGAGGGGCTTGGGACACGGCGCGCCGTCCGGACCGGCGCGGGCTCCCTCGAAACGACCCTCGAGGTCGATCCGGCGCTGGTGTCGGCCGAAGGGTTTTTCGATGCCGTCGCCCGGCAACGGGACGTCCTGAAACAGTTCGACCACCCGCAACTGGCCAGCGCGACGGCCGTGGGGCGTCGCCAGGATGGCGGCCGGCTGACGTGCGACGTCGTGAGCGAGCACCCGCCCGGCGAGCGCCTCGGGCACCTCCTCGATCGGTGCCAGGAATCCGGCGTCCCCCTCTCGACCGCCGCGGTCCTGTACCTCGTTCGCGAACTCATCGACGTGGTGCGCGGCCTGCACGCGCATCGGGCCGGCCTCTTCCATGGCGCCATCACCGTCGATGCGGTGATCATCACCAGCGACCAGCGCGTCGTCCTGCGAGACCAGGTGTTCGGCCATGCGCTGACGACGGTGTCGCTGCCAGCCGACGCCTGGTGGCGCGACCATCAGATTCCCGTGCCAGCCACGGCGGGCATCCCGGCGTTCACGCCGCTGACCGACCAGGTACAGATTGGCGTCCTGGCCTTGAGCCTGCTCCTCGGGCGTCGTCTCGATCGGGCCGAGTACCCCAGTCGGCTCGGCACGCTGCTCGAGATGGCGACCGAGACCTCCATCGACGGTGACGAGCAGCCGCTAGGGGCTGCCCTGAAAGCGTGGATGGAGCGCACCCTGCTCGTGTCGGCCGACGGTCCGTTCCGCTCGCTGGGCGCGGCGGCCCAGAGCCTCGACGAATTGCTCGATGCTGAAGCCGGGTACGTCGCCGCGCCCATCGGACTCGAGGTGGCCCCGGACGTCGCAGGCATCGACGACGTTGACGCGATGGCGTCGGACGAGTCGGCCTTCGACATGTCGTCCGACGGGGCGTACGAGGTGTCGGGCTCTGACGTGTTGGAGTCGGATGCTGGCCTGTTCGACACGCCGGCGGCCGCTCCCCGGAGCCGGCCACTCGCCTCGTACGACCCGTTCGCGCTCGCGAACGCGGGCAGCGGCGCTGCTGGCGACGACGGGGCCGAGGCCGACGCCGCGGACGAGGGCGAGGACGAGGATGCGGAGCGCGCCTCACACGAGGACTTTTCGTTCATCGTCGAATCGAACGACGGGTCGGCCGCACCGCTTCTTGCCGAGGGCACGAAGTACGAGCCGATCGACCGGCGCGTGCGCGGCAGGGTGGCCCCGCGCGGCGACGGGGCCACGACGTCGGCGTACGACGCGGAGCCAGACGAGGCGACCATCCAGACCAACGCCGCGCCACCAGCATTGGTCGAGGCACCGAGGCCGTTCTGGGACCTGCCCCTTGGAAACGCGGCGCCGGTTCGAGATCCGCAGCCGAACGCAGGACACGTCGCGCTCGTGTCGCCAGGGACGGCCATCCCGCCCGTGACCGAGCAGCCACACACGTCGAACGACGGGGTGCCGGCTCCGCGGATGCTCAGGATCGCGGCTTCGGGCGCCTTGCCGCAGGGCGCCACGGCTGGCAACTCCGAGGCACGGTTCGAGGCGCCGCAGGCGTCCTCGTCTCACCTGCTCGACGCGGTCGCCGAACTGGAGCGATCGCCCGTCCGGCAGGACGTTACCAAGGCCATGGCGCCCGCACCTCCGAGGGCGGAACCCGCAGCGCCGGCGCGCGAGCCGGCGCGCGCAGAGACCCACGAGGTCGTCGTCGGCAAGTCGGCCCTGGCCGCAGCGGTTGGCCAGGGCGAAGGGCGCGAGACGGGCAGGCGTGCCGCACCGTCGCCTGCCGTGCCGGCCAGGGTCGGACCCATCGTCGAGGCACCGCAACAGGCTGACACGCTGCGTCGCTGGCTCGCGATCGGCGCCGTGATCGCGGTGGTCACGGGGGGCGGACTGGCGGCGGGCTACCTGTACCTGTGGCCAAAGGGATCACCTGCGCCAGCCGCTGCCGCCGCGGCGGAACCGGGCCGGATGCGGCTCGAATCGAAACCTGCCGGGGCGCTGGTGCGTGTGAATGGCGTCGGCAAGGGCTCGACGCCCCTCACGCTGGCCGTGCCGCCAGGTGCCTATCGGCTCGAGTTCGAGCGGGGCGACGAGTCGCGTTCGATTTCGGTCGTCGTGACGAGCAACAACGAGACCTACCAATCGGTGATGCTGTACCCGCCCGGCCCGCCGGGCGAGGTCACGGTGGGCTCGGTGCCGACCGGGGCAGCGGTGTCGATCAACGGGGAGTCGAAAGGGCGCACGCCGGTGCACGTCGAAGGCCTCGCGCCCGGCGAGTACACGGTCGTGGTCGAGAACAGCGCCGCGCGGGTCGAGCGGAAGGTCGAGGTCCTGTCGGAGCAGGTCGCTGCGATCGACATCCCGCTCTCGGGTCTTGTCGAGATCTCGTCGCCGATTCCGCTGCGCGTGCACGACGGCGACCAACCGCTGGGCGAACTGCGGAACGGACGCCTCGCCGTCGGGGCGGGGATGAAACGTCTCTCGCTCTCCAACTACGAACTGGGATTCGAGGAAGTGCGCGAGATCGACGTCAAGGCAGGCAGGGTGACGACCCTGGTCGTGACCCCGCCGAACGGCGTGCTCAACATCACGGCCGACACGACCACTGACGTCTACCTCGATGGTCGGCCGATCGGGCTGACGCCCCTGACGAACCTGGCGATCGCCCTCGGGATGCACGAGGTGACGTTCCGCCACGCGCGGTGGGGCGAACAGAACTACACGGTGCTCGTCGGCCTCACCACCCCGAGCCGCCTGCACGTGGTGATGCAACCGAAGGCGCTGACGGCGCAGCGCCGCGCCGCGGCGCCGCCGCGGCGACGTCCGTAAGCACGCCGCCGCAGCGCGCACGCGTCGCGTGCGTCGCGGGTGATCCGCTTCCTACCGCGGGCTGCCTGCATCGACCGGCAGCCGTTCGGGCAAGTCGGCAATCACGTACGACATGACCGCGATGGTCGCCACGCCCTTGGCGACATCCTGCGGGTTGAGGCGCTCGAGCGTATCGGCCGGCGTGTGGTGATACGTGAAGTACTCGGAGCCGTCGACCTCGAGTGACATGCTGGGGATCTGCGCGGCGCGCACGCTCGGCCCGATGTCGGCCCCGCCGCCGCTGTCGGCCACGCGATGCGCGTCGATGCCCGTGAGCAGCGTCGCAACCTGCTGGACGGTGGCGCGGGCACGCGCGCTGCCGCTGAAGCCGACGCCGAGGGGACGGAACACGCCGGAGTCGGATTCGAGCATCATCACGTGGCGGGCGAGTTCGTCCTTGTGCTGGTCGCGATACGCCGTGCCGCCCCGCAGTCCGTTCTCCTCGTTGGTGTAGAGCACGACGCGCACCGTGCGGCGGGGCCGCAGGTTCAGCTTCAACATCAACCGCACCGCTTCCCACGCGGCGATGCAGCCGCCGCCGTCGTCCATCATCCCGTTGCCGGTGTCCCAGGAATCGAAGTGGCCCGAGACGACGACGACCTCGTCGGGCGTCTCGCGCCCGCGGATCTCGCCGATCACGTTGTACGACTGCGCATCGGGCTCGAAGCGCGCTTCCATCATCAGGCGCATCCGCGTGGACTGCTTGCGGGCGTGCAGGCGCGCGAGCGTGGCGGCGTCTTCGGCGCTGATGGCGGCGGCGGGGATCTTCGGCAGGGTCTCGTCGTAGTTCAGCCCGCCGGTGTGGGGCGTGCGGAGACCGATCGGGCCCACGGAGCGCAGGAGCATGGCAACCGCACCGAGCTTCGCGGCGCGCGAGGCGCCGCCGCCGCGGTACTGCACGGTCTCGCCGTAGTTCGTGAACGGCACGTTGAACACGACGATCTTGCCCTTGACCTCGGCCGCGCGCCGCTCGAGTTCGTCGTACGACGACACGACGATCGCGTCGGCCGTGATCCCCGCGGCAGGCGTGCCGATCGAGTTGCCGAGCCCGAGCATGACCAGCGGACGCTCGAGCGGATCGAGCAGCACCAGCGACTCCTTGCCCCGCACCCACCTGGGCACCATGACCGGTTCGGCCCTGACGTTCTCGAGACCTTCGCGCTTCATCTCGGCCTGCGCCCACTCGATGGCGAGTTCCAGCCCACGCGATCCGCTCAGGCGCGATCCGAAGGTGTCACCGAGGTACGCGAGCTTCTCGAACGCCGCCTGGTCGGCGAGTGCCGCGCCAATCAACTGGCTGGCCGGCGCGCGATAGGCGTCGAGCCACGCGTTCGACGGGGCCGACTGCGCTGACAGATGTGCGACGGCCGCCACGACCCCGGCGGCGGAAACAAGAACGGACGAAATCAGACGACGCATGTTTGACGGCTCCCGGTTGAGTGCTTCACGAACAAACCTCACGACAATTGGCGTCCAGGCGCCGAATGATCGGCGTCCGGGCCGCGCAGGGGCGCGGCCCCTACACCAATCCTGATGGAATCCACGTCGCCCGCGTGGCGCGCCCCACGCGACCCGCGCGCGCCCTCCCCGGGTCTGCCCGCGCGGGTGTAGGGGCCGCGCCCCCGTGCGGCCCGGATCCCGGCCCCGTGCGCGCCCTCCCCGGATCGCCCCCCGTTGTCGGGTGTAGGGGCCGCGCCCCCGCGCGGCCCGGCTCCCGGCCCCGTGCGCGCCGTCCCCGGATCGCCCCGTTGCCGGGTGTAGGGGCCGCGCCCCCGCGCGGCCCGGATCCCGGCCCCGTGCGCGCCCTCCCCGGATCTGCCCGTGCGGGTGTAGGGGCCGCGCCCCCGCGCGGCCCGGGCACGAACCGGCGCCGATCCCGTCGACGCTCACCGGGTCGCCCGTTCGACCAGTGCCAGCAGCGGTTCCCATCGGCGTCCCGTGGCGCGTGCGAGGGCGATGCTGCAGGTCTGGCTGCTGACGAAGGCGCCGTCGCACGACTGGCCGCGCATCGCCGCGACGAGCGGCGCCGTGGCCGACGCCGTCAGAGCGGGATGCGAGAACCCGCGGTCGCCCGCCATGCCGCAGCACTGGCCGTCGAGCGGTGCCTCGACGCGTGCGGCGCAGGCCTGCGCAAGCGCGTGTACCTTGCCGGCGATGCCATCAACCGTCTGCGAGCACACAGGATGCACGTACACCGTGCCCAGGGGACGCGTGATCGCCAGCCGCGGCAGCAGGACGTCGTGGACGTACTCCACGACATCGAGCACCTGCAGCGAAGCGGCACCCACGTCTGCAGACGAGACGAGGTCGTGCTTCACGCCGTGCGCACACGGGCTCGTGTCGAGCACGACCGGCACAACCCCGTGGCGCGACCACGTGTCGAGCTGTCGCCGCAGTCGCACGCGTGCGATCTCGTGCGCCTCGGTGAAGCCCTTCGACGAGAACGGCACGCCGCAGCAGGTGCCGGTGGCATCGGGCACGAACACCTCGACGTGTGCCCGCGCGCAGAGCGTCATGAACAACTCGGCCGTCGATGCCATCGGCTCACGTAGTGCATCGCCTTCCGGCACGGCCTCGCCCATGTTCCGCGTGATGCACGAGGTGACGAAGACGACCTCGGCGTGTCCGGGATCGCCGCCGGTGCGCATGGGCCGCGCGGCACGAGGCATGGGCGCGATCCACTGGGCGCCGCCCTTGCCGCCAAGGCGCGAGATCGCGCGCACGCCCTCGTCGCCAATCACGCGCGCCGCGAGGTGACCCGCGCGCAGCGCCACGCCGACGGCGGATTCGGCCAGGTCGAAATGCGTGGCCGTCCACGCGGCGAGGGTCCTGGCGGTGCGGCCATGGTGTTCGTGGCGCAGGTGCTTCACGAGCGACCCCGTGTCGATGAGGACCGGGCACTGCGTCGAGCAGAGGCTGTCGGCCGCGCACGTGTCGACGACATCGTGCTCCACATCGCCTGCCAGGTCGGCGAGCGCCTCGCGATCGCCGGCGGCCGACAGGCGTTCGAGCGCGCGTTCGACGACGATGCGCTGCCGCGGCGTGAGCGTGTGATGCCGGCTCGGGCACACGCCTTCGCAGTAGCCGCACTCGATGCAGGCATCGGCCTGCGTGGGGATCGACGGCAGCGCCTTGAGGTTCGCGAGGTGCGCCCGCGGATCGTCGTTGAGGATCACCCCGGGGTTGAGCAGGTGATCCGGGTCGATCAGTGCCTTCAGCTCGCGCATGATCGCCATCGCCTCGGGCCCCCACTCGGTCTCGACGAATGGCGCCATGTTGCGGCCCGTACCGTGTTCGGCCTTCAGCGATCCGTCGTGACGCACCACGACCATCTCGACGACCTCGTCGATGAAGCGGGCGTAGCGATCGATGGCCGCCGCGTCGTTGAACGACTGCGTGATGACGAAGTGCAGGTTGCCGTCCTTCGCGTGGCCGAAGATGATGCTGCGGTCGTACCCGTGCCGCGGGAAGAGGGCGTGCAGGTCGCTGGTCGCCTCGGCGAGGCGATCACCCGGAAAGGCCACGTCTTCGATGATGACCGTCGTCCCCGACGCGCGGACGGCGCCGACCGAGGTGAACAGCCCCTTCCGCAGCTTCCACAGGCCGAGTTGCTCCCGGGTGTCGTGGGTGAACTGCGCCGGCATCAGCAGGCGGAGGCCGGCGCACGTGTCTGCCGCGCGCGTCTCGAGCTCGCTCCGGGACGCCGCGTCGGCGGCCTGGAATTCGACCAGCAGCGCCGCGGCGCCGGCGGGCAGCGTGGCGATGAGCGGCGGCGCCTCCGGCGCGAGCGCGATGGATGACAGCGACGCGCGGTCCATCAACTCGACGGCCCTGGCGTCGGCCTGCGCCAGCGCCGGCACCGCCGCGCTGGCGGCGAACACGTCGGCGAAGTAGAGCATCCCCGTGTACTTCACCGGGAGGTCGGGCACGGTGTGCAGCACGGCCTCGGCGATGAATCCCAGCGTGCCTTCGGATCCAATCAGCAGGTGCTGCAGGATGTCTGCCGGCACGTCGTGATCCAGGAAGGCGTTCAGGCCGTACCCGGTCGTGTTCTTGATGCGGTACTTCGCGCGGATGCGCGCCGCGAGCGCCGCGTCGCTCCTGACCCGGTCGCGCAGTCGCGCCAGCCCCGACCAGAGCTGCGGCTCCTGGGCTCGCAGCCGTGCATCGGCCTCGGCCAGATCACCCGTGTCGATCACCGTGCCCGACGGCAGGATGCACCGCAGCGACGCCAGCGTGTGATACGCGTTCTGGGCGACGCCGCAGCAGATGCCGCTCGCGTTGTTCGCCAGGATGCCGCCCATCGCGCACGCCGCGATCGACGAGGGATCGGGTCCGATCTTCGCGCCGAAGGGCGCGAGGCGCGCGTTCACGTGTGAGCCGATCGCACCGGGTTGCACACGCACGCGGGCACCGCCCGCCTCGACGACGATCTGCGACCAGTGCCGCCGGGCCTCGACGAGGATGCCGTCGGTGATCGACTGTCCCGACAGGCTCGTGCCCGCGGCCCGGAACGTCAGCGGAATACGATGCGCGCGGCTGATCGCGAACAGCCGCCTGACCTCGTCTTCTGACGCGGTGAGGACGACCGCCTGCGGTTCGAGCTGGTAGAAGCTGGCGTCTGATGCGAAGGCGATGCGGTCGATGCGGCGGGTGAGCGCGCGTGCGCCGGCGAGCGCGTGGAGGTCTGAGACGAGAGACGGGGTCATGGCGGGCTAGAGGCGCTTCGACGTGAGCCTCTTGATGTTCTTGCTGAGCACCTTCTGCTTGCGCTTCTCCTGCTGTTCAGCGCGCTCGTCGACCTTGGCCTCGAGGTGACGTGACTCTGCCTGCAGGCGACGGTAGCTGTCGAGGCGCGCTTCAGACAACTCGCCGCGGGCGACGGCGTCCTTGACGGCGCAGGTCGGCTCGGTGTCGTGCCGGCAGTCGCGGTAGTGGCACGTGGCGGCGATCGACGCGATGTCGTCGAAGACGTCCGACATCGTTCCGCTGCCCTCCCACAGCTGCAACTCGCGCATCCCGGGCGTGTCGATGAGCAGGCCGCCCTGGGGCAGCACGACCAGTTCGCGATTCGTCGTCGTGTGCCGGCCGTGGCTGTCGCGCTCGCGCACGACGAACGTCCGCAGGCGCTCGTTGCCGACCAGGGTGTTGATCAGCGTCGACTTGCCGACGCCTGACGAGCCCAGCAGCGCCACGGTGACCCCGACGGCCAGGTAGGGCTCCAACGTCGCGAGGCCGGCGCCGCCGAGCGAGCTGATCGCGTGGATGGGCGCGCCGTTGGCGATGGCTTCGACCTCGGCGACGCGCGCCGGCACGTCGTCGCACACGTCGGCCTTGTTCAGGATGATGACCGGTGTCGCGCCGCCATCCCACGCCGTGATCAGGTAGCGCTCGATCCGGCGCACGTTGAAGTCGTGGTCGAGGCCGCTCATCAGGAACACGATGTCGACGTTGGCCGCGACGACCTGCTCTTCGGTGACGTCGCCCGCCGACTTGCGCGAGAACCGGCTCTTGCGCGGCAACACGGCGTGGATCGTGGCGCGCGCCCGCGCGTCGGGACGCGGCTTGAGCGCGACCCAGTCGCCGACCGCGGGGAACTCCTGCTTGCTCGTTGCGCGATGGCGGAGGCGGCCGGCGACGGTCGCCAGGATCTCGTCATGGCCCGTGAACACGCTGTAGATGTGCTGGTGTTCGAGGCCGACGCGCGCCGGCACGAAACCGTCGGCAGCGAAGGCGGCGAAGGCCGCCTCCCAGTGGGCGTTCCAGCCGAGCGTGCGCAGATCAGGTGGCGTCATCCACGAAGCAGCATACGCGGATCCACCTGTCGCGCGCGACGCCGCGCGTGTGCATCGGCCGTGCTTCCACGTGCACGCGCGGGCTGCTTCTGCGATAAAGTGGCAGATGAGCCGCCTGCGTATGGAACCCGGCAGGGTCGCCTGGACCGCGGGCGCGCGTTCCCCGATCGGGGCTGCTGCCGTGACCGAATCGCGACCCGACCCCGCCCACCTGACGCAGTTGCTCGCAGCGGCCCGCCGCGGCCACGCCGACGCCGTCGATGCCTTGCTGCCGCTCGTCTACGACGAGTTGCGCCGGGTGGCCGGCTCCTTTATCCGCCGCGAGCGCCCCGGGCAGACGCTGCAGGCCACCGCGCTGGTCCACGAAGCCTACCTGCGACTCATGCGCGAGCAGCACGTCGACTGGCAGAACCGCGCCCACTTCTGTGCGATTGCCGCCAACTCGATGCGGCAGATCCTCGTGGAGCGTGCCCGCCGCCGCCATGCCGCCAAGCGCGGCGGCGCCCTGCATCGCATCACGCTCGAGGATCACCTGGCGCCCACCGCACCGGCCGTGGACGTCGATCTCGAGGATCTCGACGAGGCGCTCACCCGGCTGGCAGCCGTGGATCCTGCACGGGCGCGCCTGGTGGAACTCCGCTACTTCGGCGGCCTGACGATCGAGGAAGTCGCCGAGGTCACCGGCACGTCGCCGGCGACCGTGAAACGGGGATGGGCATTGGCGCGCGCGTGGCTGGCCGACGCGCTGACAGCGAGGCCTCCGTCATGACGACGGACGTGGCGCGCTGGCGGCGAATCAGCGGCATCTTCGCCGCCGCGCTGGAGCTTTCACCGGAGTCACGGTCACGATTCGTCGCCGACGCCTGCGAGGGCGAGCCCCGCGACGCGGCCGAGGTGATGCGCCTGCTCGCCGCGCACGACGAGAGTGAGTACCTCGAGTCGCCGGCGAGTGTTGGAGCAGCGCCGCCGGCGACACTCGACGCCTCGGTCGATCACCTGATCGGCAAGACCGTCGGTCCCTACCGTGTGACGCACAAGGCCGGCGGGGGAGGAGAGGGTATCGTCCTGGCCGCGTGGGACACGCAACTCGAGCGGCCGGTTGCCCTCAAGATGCTCCCGCCTGACATGGCGGCCGATCCCGAGCGCCGCAAGCGTCTCGCACGCGAGGCGCGCCTGGCCGCGTCGATCCAGCACCCCCACATTGCAGCCACCTACGCGCTCGTGGACTCGGGCGACGAGTTGTTTGTGGTGTCGGAGTTCGTCAACGGTCGAACCCTCCGCGCCCTGCTCGAGGCCGGCGAAGTAGTGGGCGTCCCACGCGCGCTGACGCTGGCCACCGAGGTGGCGCTGGCGCTCGAGGCCGCTCATCGCGCAGGCGTGATCCATCGCGATCTGAAGCCCGAGAACGTGATGGTGACGGCCGAGGGGACCGTGAAGCTGGTCGACTTCGGCCTCGCACGCGCGTGCAACGTCGACGGGACGGCCTTGACGCAGACTCGCGACACGAAGACAGGCATGGTGCGCGCGACGCCCGCCTACGCCTCCCCGGAGCAGATCCGCGGTGACGAGGTCGATGCCCGCAGCGACGTGTTCAACTTCGGCATCCTCCTGTACGAGCTGTTGACCGGCAGGCATCCCTTTGGCGGGGGGAGTTGGGCGTCAACGGTGGCCGGCATCGTCGACCGGCCGGCGCCGGACGTCCCCGAGGCCGTTGGCGTCAGTGCGCCCGTCCGGACCCTGATTGCGCGGTGCCTCGACAAGGATCCCGCGCGGCGGCCGGCCAGCGGGCACGACCTTGTCGCGGTGCTGAGCCTCATCACGGATACCCCCTACGCCATTGCCGCCGTCCGTGCGTCGTCGTCCGCCGTGCCGCGCTGGTGGAGCATCCACCAGTACGTCGTGTCGGCCGTGATCACTCTCACGCTCTATCCGCTGTGGAGCATCAGGCGCTGGGACGACGTGCGCACCGCCGGCACGGTGGTGTTCTTCGCGGGACTGGCACTGGCCACGCTCGCGGTGTCGATCCGGCTGCACTGGTGCTTTGCCGCCAGCATCGACCGCGAGGGATTCGCCACCCAGCGATCCCGCACGGCGTGGATGGTGCGCGTCGCCGAGGCCGCGTTCGCGGCGTCGCTCGCGGTGAGCGCCTGGCTGGCGCTGCCGCACAGTGCGTCGCTGGCGGCGCTGCTGCTCACCCTGGCGATCGCGCTGATGGTGGCCGGACGTGTCATCGAGCCGTTCACGACGCACGCCGAATTCGGGGACCCCTGATGGACCTGGACGTGATCGACAAGCTGACCGGGCTCGGCCTGCTCAGTACCATGATCACCCCCGCCGTCCTCATCTCGGCGTGCGGCGCGCTGATCTTCTCGACCTCGACGCGGCTCGCGCGCGTCGTGGATCGCGTGCGCCACCTGAGTCAGCAGATCGAGCAGCTGTTCATGTCGCCCCTCGACGAGTTCGGCATGGCGCGTCGCCAGGAGATCGAGGTGCAACTGCGGCTGTACGTCCGGCGCAGCAAGCTGGTGCAGCAGGCGCTGACAAGCCTCTACCTGGCGCTCGGACTCTTCGTGGCCTCGACGATCGCCATCGGCGCCACGGCGTTCGTGGCGAGCCTGCTGTGGGTACCCTCGCTGCTCGGCATCGTCGGCACCCTGTTCCTGTTCGCCGGCAGCATGCTGCTGATCGGCGAGACGCGCCTCGCGATGCGCGCGCTCAGTTCCGAGATGGCGTTCACCCTCCGGATGACACGGCAGTACCTGGCGCTCCACCAGTCGCCGGGGCGCGACGAGGCCATGGCGAGCATCGACCGCATGTCAGACGAGGTGACGAAGAAGATGCCGGGAGGGCGCCAGGCCGGGACGTAGCTGGCCGGGTCGCAGCGCAAGCCCGTCCCACGGCTCTGCTATCATGCCCGGACGCTGCACTCCCGCGCACGCAACCCGTTTCCATGGCGACACGCTCACGCACGGCCGCACCTTCCCCGAAGCGCACCGTCACGCTGCACGATGCGTCCACCGCGCAGGAGCGCGTGCGCGCGCGCCGACCGCGACGGACTCCCGACGCGGCCTCGCCGCAGGTCGATTGGACGCAGGTCGCGCCCGATGACCTGGGGAACCACGCGCTCTACCTCAACCGTGAGCTGAGCTGGCTCGAGTTCAACCAGCGCGTCCTGACGCAGGCACACGATTCCTACCACCCCCTCCTCGAGCGGGTGAAGTTCCTCGCCATCGTCGGCACCAACCTCGACGAGTTCTTCATGGTGCGCGTGGCGACGCTGCTCAAGAAGATCAGGGCCGGCGTCGAGGACGTTGCGCCCGACGGGCAGAACACCTTCCAGCAACTCCGCTCGATCTTCAAGCGCGCCCGGACCATGCTCGACGACCAGGCCGCGTGCTGGGAGCTCGAACTGCGGCCGGCCCTCGCCGAGGAATCGATCACGCTCCTGGACCCCGACGCGTGGACACCGCAGATGAAGGGGTGGCTCCGCGACTACTTCAAGCGCGACATCCATCCGGTGCTCACGCCGCTGGCGTTCGACCCGGGGCATCCGTTTCCCTACATCTCGAACCTGAGCATGAACTTCGCGGTCGTCGTGCGGCACGGCGGGCGCACGAAGTTCGCGCGCGTCAAGGTGCCCGACATGCTGCCGCGCTTCGTGCCGGTGCCGCCGGCCGCTGGCGCGCCCGCCGAGGGCTCGACCTTCGTGTTCCTCGAAGACGTCATCCGGCACAACGTGCAGGAGCTCTTCCCAGGCACCCGTGTCGAGGGGGCGTGGCTCTTCCGGATCATCCGCGACACCGACATCGTCATCCAGGAAGACGAGGCCGACGACCTGCTCGAGTCGGTCGACCGCAGCCTCAAGCAGATGCGCTACGGCGCGCTGTCATTGCTCCAGGTCGATGAACGCATGCCCCAGCGCATCCTCAACATCCTCATCGAGAACTTCGAGGTCGACGAGGACGTGGTCGTGCGAAGCGACGACCGCATGGGCTTCGGCGACTGGATGGAGCTGACGAAGCTGCATCGTCCGCGCCTGAAGGACGCGCCGTTCCTCGCCCGCACGCTCTGGGCGCCGAACGACATCGACACCGTCTTCGAGCAGGTGCGCTACCAGGACCACCTCGTGCACCATCCCTTCGACTCGTTCACCACGGTCGAGACGTTCCTGCGTGCGGCGGTCAAGGACCCGGCGGTCGTCGCGATCAAGATGACGCTGTACCGCATCGGCCAGAACTCGCCGCTGGTCGACTTGCTCATCGAGGCCGCCGAGGAGGGAAAGCAGGTCGCGGTGCTCGTCGAGCTCAAGGCGCGCTTCGACGAGCGCAACAACATCATCTGGGCGCACCGCCTCGAGGCGGCGGGCATCCACGTCGTCTACGGGCTGGTCGAACCTGAAGACGCACTGCAAATTGTGCCTCGTCGTCCGCAAGGAACCCGACGGCATCCGCCGATACGCGCACTTCGGCACGGGCAACTACAACCGCGGCACCGCGCAGGTCTACACCGACCTGGGGTTGTTCACGGCCAACGAAGCCATCCTCGACGACATCTCGGAGGTGTTCAACTACCTCACGGGCTACTCGTCGCGGAAGGCCTACCAGGAACTGCTCGTCGCGCCCGTGAGCCTGCGCCCGTCGCTGAAGGCGCTCATCGACCGCGAGACCGAGCACGCGCGGGCGAAGCGGCCGGCCCGGATCCTCATCAAGAACAACCAGGTCACCGACCACGCGATGATCAAGGCGCTCTACCGGGCGTCGCAGGCCGGCGTGCCGATCGAGATGATCGTCCGCGGCGTGTGCTGCCTCAGGCCAGGCGTGCCGGGCATCAGCGAGACCATCCGTGTCAGGTCGGTGGTCGGACGTTTCCTCGAGCACTCGCGGATCTACGACTTCATGAACGGCGGCGACGAGGAGATGTACATCGGGTCGGCCGACCTGATGGAGCGCAACCTCGATCGCCGCGTCGAGACGCTCGCGCCCGTGCACGACCCCGAGTTGCGCACGCACTTGCGCGAGGTGGTGCTCGACGCCCTGCTCGGCGACACGCACCGCGCGTTCGAGCTGCGCACCAACGGTTGCTATGAACGCGTCGTGCCCCCGCCCGGCGCCGCGCCGCTCAACTCGCAGCAGGTGCTGCTCGACTACTACACGAGCCAACCCGCAGACCAGTAGCCGCCTTCGCGCCTCCGGCGCTTCGGCGAGCCTTCGGCCGGTCGCGCCTCCGGCGCTTCGGCGAGCCTTCGGCCGGTCGCGCCTCCGGCGCTTCGGCGAGTCGTGAACGGGTAGAATCCTCCCTATGTCGACGACTTCAGTGCGCCTGATCGGGCTGGCGGCGATCGTCCTGTCGGCGGTGGCGGGGGCCGAGGCCCAGCCGCGCCGGGCAGCGGCGCCCGCGAAGAAGCCGGCCTTCTACACCACGACCCTGCCGCTCGACGCGATGCGCGGCAAGCAGGCGGTCATCGCCACCGACCGTGGCGAGATCGTCCTGCAGTTGCTGCCCGAGAAGGCGCCGAACCACGTCGGACACTTCATCGAGACGGCGCAGAAGGGTGGATACGACGGCACGACCTTCCACCGCGCCGTGAAGTTCGGCATCCTCCAGGGTGGCGACCCGCTGTCGAAGGATCCCGCGCAGAAGGCGAAGTACGGCACCGGCGGTCTCAACCTGCTGCAGGCCGAGCCCAACGACGAGAAGCACACGCGCGGGGCGGTGTCGGCCGTGCTCGTTCCGGGCAACCCGAACAGCGCCGGAACGCAGTTCTTCATCTGCATCACCGACCAGGCCGCGCTCGACGGACAGTTCACGGTGTTCGCGCGCGTCGTGGACGGGCTGGAGGTCGCGCAGGCGATGTCGGCCGAGCCGACCGACGCGAACGGGATGCTGACCGACCGCCTGACCATCACCAGCGTGACGATTCGCGACACGCCGCCGGAGCCGTTCGCTCGCGACACCGACAGTGACCTGGCGAAATACCGGGCCACCGTGCAGACGACGAAGGGCGACCTCACCATCGAGCTGTGGCCTGACCGCGCGCCCGGGCACGTCAGGCAGTTCCTGAAGCTCGCCGTGGCCGGCGTCTACGACGGCACGTCGGTCCACCGGGTTGCGCCCGGCTTCGTCATCCAGACGGGCTCCCTCGACACGCGCGCCACGCCGTTGCGGAGCCGGCAGCAGGAGCTCGTGCGAAACCTGCCGCCGGAGTTCAGCGCCAAGAAGCACGAGCGGGGCATCGTCTCGATGGCCCGCGGCGAGGCTCTCGACAGCGCGACGACGTCGTTCTTCATCTGCCTCGGGCCGGCGCCGTCGCTCGACGGGAAGTACACGGTGTTCGGCCGCGTGATCGACGGGGAGTCGGTGCTCGATGCGATCGCCGGTGTCGCGGTCAACGGCGAGACCCCGGTGGAACGGATCGATCTCAAGGCGGTGCGCATCACGCCAACGCCCTGATACGCCCGCCGTACCGAATGCACTGCTTCCGGAATCACAGGTACCTCATGGCCAGACTGGGAACGTCGAAGATGCCTGACCTGGGCCGGGCCGAGCGCTCGGGCGCGGGCCGGGGCGTGCCGCCACCGGCAGGTGAGAAGAAGAAGGACATCCACTGGGCGAGCGCCTGGGCCGAGGCCCGCACGCTCATCTGGGCCCACCGGGCGCGGTTGTCGCTGGGCCTCTCGCTGATGGTCGTGAGCCGGCTGGCGGGACTCGTCCTGCCCGCCACCTCGAAGTACCTCATCGACGACGTGGTCGGGAAGGGCCGACACGACCTCCTCGTGCCGCTGGCGCTGGCGGCGGGCGGTGCCACGTTCGTGCAGGCCGGGACGGCGTTTGCGCTGTCGCAGGTGCTCGGCGTCGCCGCGCAGAAGGCCATCACCGACATGCGCCGCCGCGTGCAGGCACACATCGAACACCTGCCGGTGCGCTACTTCGACACGACGCAGACCGGCGTCCTCATCTCGCGCGTGATGAACGACGCGGAAGGCATTCGCAACCTGGTCGGGAACGGCCTCGTCCAGTTGCTCGGCAGCATGCTCACGGGGATGCTCTCGCTGGGCGTCCTCTTCTACCTGAACTGGCGCCTGACGACCGTCACCATCCTCGTGCTCGCGCTCTTCGGCGGCGGGATGGCGATCGCCTTCAAGCGCCTCCGCCCGCTGTTCCGCGAGCGGGGCCAGATCACGGCCGAGGTCACCGGGCGCCTGAACCAGTCGCTCGGGGGCATTCGCGTCGTCAAGGCCTATACCGCCGAGAAGCGCGAGGAGCTGATCTTCACGCGCGGCGCCCACCGCATCTTCCGGAACGTCGCGCAGTCGATTACGGGCGTGTCGGCGGTCACCGCGGGCTCCACCGTCATCGTCGGCCTCATCGGGATCGTGATGATCGTCTTCGGCGGGCGCGCCATCATCACCAACACGATGACGCTCGGCGAACTCATCATGTACGTCTTCTTCATCGGGCTCGTCGCCGCGCCCATCGTGCAGATCGCGTCGATCGGGACGCAGATCACCGAGGCGTTCGCGGGGCTGGATCGCATCCGCGAGATCATGCAGGTCACCGCCGAAGACGCGGGCGACGCGTCACTGGCGCCGATCGCGCACGTGCGCGGCGACGTCACGTTCGACGACGTGTGGTTCGAGTACACCGAGGGCGTGCCGGTGCTCAACGGCGTGTCGTTCACGGCGCCCGCCGGCACGACGACGGCCCTGGTGGGGTCGAGCGGGTCGGGCAAGAGCACGCTCATCAGCCTGGTGATGGCCTTCAATCGGCCGACGCGCGGACGCGTCACCGTCGACGGTCACGACCTGGCGAGCGTGCGGCTCCACGACTACCGCGCGCACCTCGGGGTCGTGCTGCAGGACAACTTCCTGTTCGACGGCAGCGTGGCCGAGAACATCCGCTATTCGCGGCCCGGCGCCAGCCTCGACGAGGTCAAGGCGGTCAGCCGGATCGCGCACTGTGACGAGTTCATCGAGACGTTCCCCGAGCAGTACGACACCATCGTGGGCGAGCGGGGCATTCGCCTGTCGGGCGGGCAACGACAGCGGGTGGCGATCGCGCGGGCGATCCTCGCCAACCCCTCGCTGCTGATTCTCGACGAGGCAACGTCGAGCCTCGACTCCGAGAGCGAAGCCCTGATCCAGGATGGCCTGAAGCAACTGCGGTCGGGCCGCACGACGTTCGTGATCGCGCACCGGCTGTCGACCATCCGCAGCGCCGATCAGATCCTCGTGCTCGAAGAGGGCGGGATCGTCGAGCGTGGCACCCATGCCGAACTCATGGCAGAGGGCGGACGGTACCGCCAGCTGCACGATCGGCAGTACGCGTGGGAAAGTGAGCGGTTCGTGAATCCGGGCGAAGAGTACGCCCTGGGCATCGGCGAGTCGTAGGGACGCACCCGGAGTGCGCCCCTGCAACTGCATCCGACTGTCGCTGCGGCGCCAGCGGGGCGCCGCTCAGTCGCGGTCGTCGTCGTTCACGTCGTCGATCGTGTCAACCGTGTCGACCGCGTCCACTGCATCGAGGACGTCGGTCGTGTCGGCCGCCAGTTCGAGGTCGACGTTTTCCTCCGGATCCTCGACGTCGTAGATCCGGCCACCGCCGCGAATCGGGATCGGGCCACGGGGCCCTTCATCGCGCCTGCCGCTCTTGGGCTTGGCCTTTCCGCGTCGCGGGGCGTCGGGCCCGAAGTTGCGGGCACGTCCCTCGACGGGAGGGCCGCCGAAGCCGCCGGCAGGACCGGGCCGCGGGCCATTGAAGTTGGAGCCCGGGCGTGGACCCATCGGCCCGCCGGGACGCGGCCCGAAGCCGCCGCCCGGACTGGACGGCCGCGGTGGACCACCCGGACCGCGGTCTTCGCGGGCTCGGGCTTCGCTCACCGAGAGACTGCGCCCGCGGAACGGCCCGTTGTTGAGGCGAGCGACCGCCTCTTCGGCCGGACCACGTTCGACGAACTCGACGAACGCAAACCCTCGCGGGCGCCCGGTTTCGCGGTCGACCGGCAAGAAGACCGACGAGAGTTGACCAATCGCCCCGAAGTGCTCGCGCAACTCCTGTTCGGTGGCGTCGTACGGGAGATTCCCTACGAACAGACGGACCGGCATTCTGACCTCGTGAAGCCCTCAGTGAACGAACGTGCGTGGTGTGGAGGTGGTTGGATAACGGCCATGCCGCAGCGGTGATCGCAAGGAGGCTGAAGGCGCGCCATGACGCGGGTCGGTGAACACACTGTCGTCTGGCGCGGTCAGGGCGCTGTCAACTCGCATAGCCTGACAAGGGCACGGGGCAGGATTCTACACGAAAACCCGCCGGGTTGTGCATCCCCGCAAGAAAAAAACATCGTTCACGGGGCCTCGAAGGGGAGCCGCGGGAGGTCTGTGCGCCCGATCGGTTCGGGCGCCGTGCCGTCGCTGAGGTTGTGGACACTCACGCCGAGCAGCCGCACCGGACGCGAGCCGGCCTCGGTCCGGTCGAGCAACGCGATGGCCCGTGCCCGGATGACGGCCGCGTCGCGTGTCGCGGGCTCGCGCGTGTGACTGCGGGTGATGGTGGTGAAGTCGCCGTAGCGCACCTTGAGGGTCACCGTCCGCGCGAACAGCGCGTGCCGCTCGAGCCAGGCGGCCCCGGCGTCGGCCATCCGCTCGATCTGGCCGACGATCTCGGCGCGATCGCCCAGGTCGTGCGCGAACGTGCGTTCCATGCCCGACGACTTCGACTCGCGGTGGGGTTGGACGGGACGCGTGTCGATGCCCTGGGCGAGCTGCCGGAGCCACTCGGCGTGACTCCCGATCGTCCGGGTCAGCTGGTCGGGGTCGGCGCTCCTGACGTCGACCAGCTGGGTGATGCCGATGGCCTGGAGCTTGGCGGCGGTCACCGGGCCGACTCCCAGCAACGCATCGACTGGCAGTTGCTGAAGGAACGACTCGACGCGCTCCGGCGCGATGACGGTGAGCCCATCGGGCTTCTTCCAGCCCGAGGCGATCTTCGCGAGGAACTTGTTGGGAGCGACGCCCGCGGACGCGGTCAGGCCGGTGGCCTCGCGGATCGCAGCCTTGAGCCGCTGGGCGACCCGCATCCCGAGCGGTTCCCCCCAGGCGTTCTCGGTCACGTCCAGGTAGGCCTCGTCGATCGACAGCGGCTCGACCAGCGGGGTGACGTCGCGGTAGAGCGCGAAGATCTGCTTCGAGATGGCCTGGTACCGGGCGAAGTTCGGCCGGACGATGACGAGGTGCGGACAGAGCCTGACGGCCCGCGCCATCGGGATGGCCGAGCGCACCCCGAACGTGCGCGCCTCGTAGCTGGCCGCGGCGACGACACCGCGCCCGTTGGGGTCGCCGCCGACGGCCACCGGCTGCCCGCGGAGTTCCGGCCGTTCGAGCTGCTCGACCGACGCGAAGAACGCGTCCATGTCGATGTGGAGGATGCGGCGCGGCGGCGGCACGTCGAGGAGTGTAACTGGGCCCGCGGCGAGTACACTGTGGCCATGTCGCTCATCCACCGCTTCGAGCGTGCGGCGATGCCTGGGCTGCCGACGCTCCTGCTCCTCCACGGCACGGGCGGCAACGAAGACGATCTCATCCCGCTCGGCGACATGCTGTTGCCCGGCGCCGGCCTGCTGAGCCCGCGCGGCGACGTGGTCGAGCGCGGGATGCCGCGCTTCTTCAGGCGCCTCACCGAGGGCGTGTTCGACGTGCCCGACCTCATCGCCCGGACGCACGCGCTCGGCGACTTCGTGCTGGCGGCCGCCGCCGAACACCGGTTCGATTCCCACCACGTAGTCGCCGTGGGGTTCTCGAACGGCGCCAACATCGGGGCGGCCCTGCTGCTGTTGCGTCCCGAGGTCCTGCGGGGCGCCATCCTGTTCCACGCGCAGGTGCCGCTGCAGCCCGACCATCGCCCACGCCTCGACGGGGTGCCGGTGCTGCTGACGGCCGGACGTCACGATCCCCTGATTCCCTCGTCGGAATCGGCGGCGCTGGCCGTGCTGCTGTCGGAATGCGGTGCCAGCGTGGAGACCGCGTGGAACGACGGGGGGCATGCACTCGTCTCGGAGGACGTTGACGCGGCGCGCGCGTGGTTGCGCGTGCAGCGTTCTGCTTTGGTCACCGCCCGTCGTGGGCAGGAGCAACAACCGTGAACATCGAGGATCTGATCGGGTCGGTCGTGCGGGGCGCCCTGACGGGCAAGAAGAAGCGGCATCGCGGTGCGCTCGGTTACCTGACGGGAGGGCGCGGGTCGAGCAGCTGGATCAACGGCAGCACGCTGCTGGCGGCGGCCGGTGTGGCGTGGGGCCTCTACGAGACGATGCAGCAGCAGGGGACCGTAGCCGCGCCGACCGGGATGCCCGGTAGCGCGCCTCCGCCGGTGCCGTCGGGCGTGATGTCGCCGGCAGCCGGACCTGGCGTTGCGGTCGGCCAGCCATCCGCGGCCACCGCGCCGGCCGCCGTGCCTGCCGTGCCTCCAGAGGTGCTGCGGGTCATCCGCCTCACCATCTCGGCGGCACGAGCGGATGGGACGCTCGCGCCGCACGAGGAGAGGAGCATCCTCGACCAGGCGCGCGCAGCGGGTGTCGAAGACATGGTGCGGATGGAACTCCAGACGCCCCTGCCGCTGGCGGCCGTGCTCGACGGCATCACCGAACCCCGGCTGAAGCAGGATCTCTACACGCTCGCCTTCACCATCGTCCGCGCCGACGAGCAGGTGACGCCGGGCGAGCGGACGTACCTGGCGCAACTGGCGCAGCAGCTCGGGATCGACGCCGAGGTGGCGGCGCAGCTCGAACTCGACGCCGCCGCGGGCATCACGGCCGCCGCGCGTGGCGACGCGACGCCCGGATAGACTCGCCTCGTTCCAACACACAACCGCAGGTCGATTCCGCGCGCGTGGCGCGCGGTGGTCAGCACGGAGGGTGCGCAGATGCCCAGTGGGCAGCAGTGGTACATGGCGATTGGCGGACACCAGGTCGGGCCCATCGTCGAGGAAGAGTTCATCGCGAACATCAAGAGCGGGAGCGTCGATCCCGGCACGCTCGTCTTCACCGGCGGGATGACCACGTGGACGCCGCTGCGCGACGTGCCGGCCCTGACGCCGTACCTGCCCGGCGCCGCAAACGCCGCCAGGAGCGCGTTCGCGCCGCCTCCGCCGCCCGGCCGTGCGGCGCACGACATCGACTTCCGCATCGAGGGCACCGAGATGCAGTTCGTCGAAGTGGAACTCGATCCCGGCGAGAGTGCCGTGGCCGAGGCCGGCACGTTCATGTACATGACGCCCGGCATCGAGATGGAGACCGTCTTCGGCGACGGGAGCCAGCAGGCGCAGCAGGGGAGCGGCATCATGGGCGCGCTGCTCGGGGCGGGCAAGCGGTTGCTGACCGGTGAGAGCCTGTTCATGACCGTGTTCTCGAACAAGGGCACCGGCAAGCAGCAGGTGGCGTTCGCGGCGCCGTATGCCGGCAAGATTCTGCCGATGGACCTGAAGGCGCTCGGCGGCGAACTCGTGTGCCAGAAGGACTCGTTCCTGTGCGCGGCGCGCGGCGTGTCAATCGGGATTGCGTTCCAGAAGCGGCTCGGCGTGGGCCTGTTCGGCGGCGAAGGCTTCATCATGCAGCGCCTGCAGGGCGACGGCTTGTGCTTCGTGCACGCGGGCGGGACGATCCACGCGATGGAACTCGCGCCGGGGCAGACGATGCGCGTCGACACGGGGTGCCTGGTGGCGTTGCAGCCGACGGTGAACTACGACATCCAGTTCGTCGGCAAGGTCAAGACGGCCCTGTTCGGCGGCGAGGGCATCTTCTTTGCGACGCTGACCGGGCCGGGGAAGGTGTGGCTGCAGTCGCTGCCCGCTGTCGCGCCTGGCCGACCGCATCTACAAGGCTGCGCCGCAGAGAACCGGGGGCCGCAAGGAAGAAGGCTCGGTGCTCGACCACGCCCTCGGCCTCGGGAACATCCTCGGCGGCAAGAACTGAACGGTCGGGAGTGCAGAAGGGGTCAGGTCTTGCGTTTTGCTGCAATGCAAGACACGACCCCTTTTTGTTACAATCGGCGGTCCGTTCGGTTCGCTCAAGGTTAGGCACCCCTCCGCATGGCACCACAGTACGTCTTCACGATGAAGGGGCTCGGGAAGGTTTACCCTCCCGACCATACAGTTCTCAGGGACATCTGGCTGTCGTTTCTGCCGGGCGCCAAAATCGGCGTCCTCGGGTACAACGGCGCCGGCAAGAGCACGCTGCTGCGCATCATGGCGGGGCTCGAGACGTCGTTCATCGGCGAGGCGTTCCCGTCCGACGGGCTCACTGTCGGCTTCCTCTCGCAGGAGCCGCAGCTCGATCCGGCCAAGACGGTCTTCGGCAACGTGGACGAGGGCGTCAAGCCGGTGCGTGACCTGCTGAACCGCTACGACGACATCAACATGAGGCTCGGCGAGGATCTCTCGGCCGACGAGATGGACAAGGTCCTCGAAGAGCAGGGGCGCCTGCAGGACCGCATCGACGCGGCCAACGCCTGGGACCTCGACTCGCAGATCGAACACGCGATGGACGCCCTGCGGTGTCCGCCCGGCGATGCCGACGTGACGACGCTGTCGGGCGGCGAGCGCCGCCGCGTCGCGCTCTGCCGCCTGCTGCTGCAGTCGCCCGACCTGCTCCTGCTCGACGAGCCGACCAACCACCTCGACGCGGAATCCGTGGCCTGGCTCGAGCACTTCCTGCAGGCGTACGCCGGCACGGTGGTCGCCATCACCCACGACCGCTACTTCCTCGACAACGTCGCGGGCTGGATCCTCGAACTCGATCGCGGCACCGGCATCCCCTGGCAGGGGAACTACTCGTCGTGGCTCGACCAGAAGCAGAAGCGCCTCGAACTCGAGCAGAAGTCGGAATCGAAGCGGCAGCGCACGCTGCAGCGCGAACTCGAGTGGATCCGCATGTCGCCGCGGGCCCGCCAGGCCAAGGGCAAGGCGCGCCTCAACGCCTACGAGGACCTGCTGCAGCAGGACCAGGCGCAGAAGCTCGAGACCGCCGAGATCTACATCCCGCCGGGCCCGCGCCTCGGAGACATCGTCGTCGAAGCCCGTGACCTGAAGAAGGGCTACGGCGATCGCCTGCTGTTCGACAACGTCAACTTCACCCTGCCGCCCGGCGGCATCGTCGGCGTCATCGGCCCGAACGGCGCCGGCAAGACCACGCTGTTCCGGATGATCGTGGGGACCGAGACGCCCGACAGCGGCACGCTGCGCATCGGCGAGACCGTGAAGCTCGGGTACGTGGATCAGAGCCGCGATGCCCTCGACGCGAACAAGACGGTGTTCGAGGAGATCTCCGGCGGCCTCGACGAGGTCGAACTCGGCAAGCGCACGGTGGCCTCGCGCGCGTACGCCTCGTGGTTCAATTTCAAGGGCCGCGACCAGCAGAAGAAGGTCGGGACCCTGTCGGGCGGCGAACGCAACCGCCTGCACATGGCCAAGCTGCTCAAAGGCGGCGCCAACCTGCTGCTGCTCGACGAGCCAACGAACGACCTCGACATCGACACGCTCCGCGCGCTCGAAGAGGCGCTCGTCGACTTCGCGGGCTGCGCGGTCATCATCAGCCACGACCGGTGGTTCCTCGACCGCATCGCCACGCACATCCTCGCCTTCGAAGGTGACTCACAGGTCGTCTGGTTCGAAGGCAACTACCAGGACTACGAAGCCGACCGGAAACGTCGGCTCGGCGCTGCGGCCGACCAGCCGCATCGCATCAAGTACCGCAAGCTGACGCGCTAGTCACCTCCCAACCATGACCATCACAGAACGTCTCGCGACGGAACTTTCGGTGCAACCGTCGCAGGTCGAGGCGACCGTGCGCCTGCTCGACGAGGGCGGCACCGTTCCCTTCATCGCCCGATACCGCAAGGAAGCCACGGGCGGACTCGACGACATCCAGCTGCGCGCGCTCGACGAACGCCTCCGCTACCTGCGCGAGCTCGACGAGCGGCGCGACGTGGTGCTCGCGAGCATCACCGAGCAGGGCAAGCTGACGCCGGAACTCGAGGCGGCCATCCGGACGGCCGCGACCAAGGTCGCGCTCGAGGATCTCTACCTCCCCTACAAGCCGAAGCGCCGGACGAAGGCGACCATCGCGCGCGAAGCCGGCCTCGAGCCGCTCGCCGACGCGCTGCACGCCGACCCCACGCTGGTGCCCGACGTCGAGGCCGCGAAGTACATCGACCCCGAGCGCCAGGTGCCCGATGCCGCCGCGGCGCTCGACGGCGCCCGCTGGATCCTGATGGAGCGCTTCGCCGAGCACGCGCCGCTGGTCGGCGAGTTGCGCGAGTGGCTGTGGACGCACGGCCAGCTGCAGTCGAAGGTGGTGGAGGGCAAGGAGCAGGAGGGTGCGAAGTTCCGCGACTACTTCGACGCGAAGGAATCGATCGCGAAGTTGCCGTCGCACCGGGCACTCGCGCTGCTGCGGGGACGCCGCGAAGGCATCCTGCGCCTCGCCCTGACGCTCGACGACTCGGTGGCGGCCGCCGACGCAGGCGCGCCGTCCGTTCCCGAGGGGAAGATCGCCCACCACGCGGGCGTCGTGGACGAGGGCCGCCCGGCCGATGCGTGGCTGCGCGACACCGTCCGCTGGACGTGGAAGGTCAGGCTCTTCCCGTCGCTCGAGAACGAACTCGAGGGGCGGATGCGCGACGCCGCCGAAGCCGAGGCCATCCGCGTGTTCGGGCGCAACCTGCGCGACCTCCTGCTGGCCGCGCCCGCGGGGCCGCGCAGCACGATGGGGCTCGATCCCGGCATCCGCACGGGCGTGAAGGTCGCGGTCGTCGACGCCACGGGCAAGGTCCTGGCGACCGGCACGGTCTATCCGCACGAACCGCGCAACGACCGGGAAGGCGCCCTCAAGACGCTCGCCGCGCTCTGCGAGGCGCACCACGTCCAGATCATCGCCATCGGCAACGGCACGGCCTCGCGCGAGACCGAGAAGCTCGCGGGCGAGCTGATCGCGCGCCGACCCGAGCTCGGGCTCACGCGCATCATCGTGTCTGAGGCCGGCGCGTCGGTGTACTCGGCGTCCGAGTATGCGTCGAAGGAATTCCCCGACCTCGACGTGTCGCTGCGCGGCGCGGTGTCGATCGCACGGCGCCTGCAGGATCCGCTCGCCGAACTTGTGAAGATCGAGCCGAAGTCGATCGGGGTCGGCCAGTACCAGCACGACGTCGGCCAGGGCGACCTGGCGCGCACGCTCGACGCGGTCGTCGAAGACTGCGTGAACGCCGTCGGGGCCGACGTGAACACGGCGTCGGCGCCGTTGCTGGCGCGCATCGCGGGGCTCAACGCGCGCCTCGCGTCGAACATCGTCAGTCATCGCGACGCGCACGGCGCGTTCAGGTCACGCGCGCACCTGCGTGACGTTCCACGCCTCGGCGACAAGACGTACGAGCAGTGCGCAGGCTTCCTGCGCGTCGCCAACGGCGACAACGTGCTCGATGCGTCGGCCGTCCACCCCGAGGCTTACCCGGTGGTCGAGCGCATCAGCCGCGAGACCGGCACGCCGTTGCAGCACCTCGTGGGCAACGGCGCGTTCCTCAAGACGCTGGACCCGGCACGTTTCGTCGACGAGCGATTCGGCGTGCCGACCATCAAGGACATCATCGCGGAACTCGAGAAACCGGGTCGCGATCCTCGTCCGGAGTTCCGCATGGCCGTGCTCAAGGACGACGTGAAGGACCTGAAGGACCTGCAGCCGGGAATGCGCCTCGAAGGCACCGTGACGAACGTCACGAACTTCGGCGCGTTCGTCGACATCGGGGTGCACCAGGACGGCCTGGTCCACATCTCGCAGCTCGCCGACAAGTTCGTGAAGGATCCCCGCGAGGTGGTCAAGGCGGGCGACATCGTGACGGTAACGGTCGTCGAGGTGGACGCCGCGCGGAAGCGCATCGGCCTGACGATGCGGACGGGTGACCCCGCCGCGAAGCCGGCGGTCGGTCCGCGGCCGCAGGCCGCCGTACCATCCGGCGAGGCGGGCGCACGCCCGCAGGGGCCGCGTCCGCCGCGCCCGCGCGAGGCCGGCGGCCGCCCGCAGCACGCCCGGCCGCAAGGCCAGGCGCCACGAGGCCCGAAGCCGGGCGGCGGTGCGCCGCGCGATGCGCGTCCGCCACGCGAGGGGAATGGCGCGGCCGCCCCGCGGTCGGCGGCTGTCAAACCCGATCGTCCGAGCGACACGGCGATGTCGGCCGCCTTCGCGAAGCTGCTGCGGCCTTCGTAGGCATCGGCCCGGTGCTGTCGGCGGCGGGTCCGTGCTGCGAGTCGGTGCGATCCCGGCGTGACGGCGCAGGTATCATCCGACGAGGCGAGCCCGGGGCCTCCCGACGCGAGCGCGCCAATCGGATGCCGTGACATGCTTCGCACCATGCACGATGTCGTAGTCGTGGGCGGCGGGGCCGCGGGCCTGGCGACGGCCATCTTCACGGCGCGCCTGCGCAGCGACCTGCGCGTCGCGGTGGTCGATGGCGCGCGCACGCTCGGCGCCAAGATCCTCGTCAGCGGCGGCGGTCGCTGCAACGTCACCAACGTCCGCGTCACCGAGCGCGACTTCAACGGGGCCACACCCGCCGCCATCCGCGCCGTGCTTCGCGCGTTGCCGGTCGATGACACGATCGCGTGGTTCGCCGCGATCGGCGTTCCACTCCACGAGGAAGCGCTCGGCAAGCTCTTCCCCGATTCCAACCGATCTCGCGACGTGCTCGACGCCCTTCTCGGCGACGCGCAGCGCGCCGGCGTGCGCATCCTTCCCGCCACGCGCATCGGGGGCATCGAACGCGACGAAGACGGCTTCCGGTTGACGACCACGTCGGGGCCGCTGCATGCCCGGGTGGTGGTGCTGGCCACCGGAGGCCTGGCCTTGCCGAAGTCGGGCAGCGACGGCGCCGGCTACACCTTCGCCGAGGCGCTCGGCCATTCGATCGTGCCGACGACGCCCGCCCTGGTGCCGCTGGTGCTCGACGGCGATCGCCACGTGGCGCTGAGCGGCGTGTCGCACAACGCGACGCTGCGCCTCTGGAACGTCGCCAGGCCGCGCACCATCACGGGGAGCTTCCTGTGGACGCACGTCGGCTGCAGCGGTCCGGCGGTCCTGGATGTGTCACGCCACTGGCTGCGGGCGCGGCTCGAGGGGATGTCGCCCACGCTCGCGCTCGACAGCGTGGGAGAGTCGTTCGACGCGGTTGACGCGTGGTGGACGCTGGAACGGCAGTTCAGGCCACGCGCGCATCCCGTGACGGTCGCCGCCGACCGCGTGCCACGCGCGCTGGCCGAACGGCTGGCGTTGGAAGCCGGCGTGGCCGCGGATGCGACGATGGCGACGCTCACGCGCGACACGCGCCGCCGGATCGTGCACGCGATGACGGCGCTCCACCTCGACGTGCGCGATTCACGCGGCTACACGCACGCCGAAGTCACCGCGGGCGGCGTGGCGCTGTCGGAGGTCGATCCGGCGACGATGCACTCGCGGCGCTGCCCAGGGCTGTACCTCGTGGGTGAAGTGCTCGACGTGGACGGACGCCTGGGCGGCTTCAACTTCCAGTGGGCATGGGCCAGCGCGATGCAGGCCGCCAGGGGGATCTGCGGCCACGTTGACTCGTCGGTCACCTGTCATTGACATCGCTGTGCAAAGGGCGTAACTCCTGTACTCGTTCGGTTCGACGAGCACGATCTCGCCCCAGGGTCATGCCCGCCGCGCGCACCCTCACGCCGGGGGTTGGCATGGTGGTCGCACACGATCGTTCGCGAGGCGCCCGCGCGCCACCGTGCGCCGTCGCCGCAGCAGGGATGCATCGCGCGGATCTCCCGACAGGCCACGTCTTCTCCCCAGCCCGCGGAAACTCCACTGAACAGCCTTGCTGACACAGGAGGGCATCCGAAGGCGGCGTGCCCGCTCGGACGCTCCGGGAACTGTTCACATCACGCCTGACGATGTAATGCAGTACGCCGAGACCGCGGTCGTGCGACCGCGGGACGTCCGCGAACTGGCGAGGGACCTCGCCAGCGTTTCCCATAGTCGGAGGACACTGCGATGGGCAACGGAAAGGCACGCAAGAAGGCGCCCGCCCAGGGCAAAGGCAAGGAACTCACGGCGGCAGCGAACCTGCGTTCGCAGGTCGTCGGCGACAGGACGCTGTTCAACCTGCAGACATACCCCCGCCGCTACAAGCTGGGGCGCGCGTACGAGAGCGTGAGGAACCTGGAGTTTCGCTCGAAGGAGCGACTGAAGCTCCAGTCGTTCAGGGATTACCTGACCGTCAAGGCCGGCGTGCTGGCGCTCATGTTCAAGGCGACTGAGAAGCCGCGGCCGTCCTACCCGTCGGCCGAGGCCTACCGCAATACCCAGTCGGCACTGCACTACCCCAGGGGGACCATGCTGGTGCTGGTCCATGCGTCGATCTACGACGCCGTCGCCGCGAGCATCAACCAGTACGTGCTCGACGTCGGCCGCGAGGGTTACTGGGCCACGATTCACACCATCCACGGGGGCACGCCAGCGAACCTGCGGACCTACATCAAGAACCACAACCCGGTTGGCGCGCTCCTCGTCGGGGCGTTGGCCGCGCCGTGGTACGACATCGTCGACAGCAACGGCAACCACGACGAGTTCCCGTGCGACCTGTACTACATGGACACGAACGGCACCTGGACCGATCCCGACGGGGATGGCAAGTTCGAGGGCCACAGCGGCGATCTCAACCCGGAGATCTGGATCGGGCGGCTGTACACGCCGACGCAGAGCGGCAACGACGCCGCCCTGATCAACAGCTACTTCGCGCGCAACCACACGTTCCGCCTCGGCCTGCTCGGACATGCGCGCTCGGCGCTGGCCTACGTGGACGATGACTGGACCGGCTTCGACGACTGCGCGTTCGATTCGATGTTCCCGTCGTCGGCCATCACCAAGTACACCGATCCCGTCACAACGGACGCCGATCTCTACAAGCTCGAAGTCGACAAGCTGCGGTCGTGGGTGCAGCTGTGCGCACATTCCTGGCCGCAGGGACACCAGTTCACCGTCGGCAGCGGGCACGAGTACATCGAATCGGCGCACTTCAGGGACACGAATCCGCCCGACGCCCACTTCTACAACCTGTTCTGCTGCGGGCCCGGCCGGTACACCGAGGCCGATTACCTCGCCGGTTGGTACATCTTCGACAAGGCCGGCGGCGGCACGTGCCGCGGGCTGACGGCCGTGGCCAGCGCGAAGTCGGGCTCGATGCTCTTCTTCGAGGACTTCTACGGCCCGCTCGGTGCCGGCAAGGTCATCGGCGACGCGTTCGTGGACTGGTGGAAGGCGCGCGGCCCGGTCCATGATGACGGTGAACGTCACTGGCATTACGGGATGGTGCTGCTCGGTGACCCGACCCTGACGTGGTGGAAGGGCGACGTGCCCCAGCCGACGCTTCCCACCGACGGGCAGGTGTTCAACCACTACCCACGGACCCTGCAGTTCAAGTGGAACCCGGTGAGCCTGCCCGGCGTGAAGTACAGCGTCGAAGTCGACGCATTCCATGCGATCCACGCGAACCAGTGGGCAGAGCAGACGGGCCAGATCTTCGCCATCTACCACAACATCTCGACGAACTCGTTGAACCACAGCTTCGTCGGGGCGCAGCCGGGGCGATGGCGGGTCAGGGCGGTCATCGGTGGTGTCGTGTGCGCGTGGTCGCCGTGGTCGTATTTCAGGTTCACCGTGTGACGCCGGTCGGATGACCGTACGCCCCGGGCCCGAAGGGTCGAGACGACGCCACGCGTCCGGCGGATCCGCTGCACACCCGGGCGTCGCGACGCCCCGGGCTCAGCCGCGCGCTCGGGCGCGCCAGCCGGCACGGGACGGGCTCGTTCGGCGGAGGCGCGGGTAGGCGGCCAGTCGGCGCAGGTAGGCCAGCGGCAACTGCCACGGCCGCAGGTCGTGCATCAGGGCGAGCTGCGCCGGCGGGGGGAACGCCGCTCGCGTGAATGCGTGCGCGCGTGACGCCAGCGACCGCCATCCGCGTCGTCCACGCGCGACGGGCACGACCGGCCATGGGCGCGCAGCCGCCCGATCGAGCCACGTCGCGTGCGCGGCCGCCTCTGCGAGGCCGTCGACGAGGTCGTGCGGGACGGCAGCGTCGAAGTGCGTGACGAGGTACTCGAGGGCGACCGTGAGCGGGATGGCGAGCCGCGCGGCGAGCACCGTCTGCCGGAGCGTGTCCCATCTCATCGCCGGGGCGCTCGCGAGGACGAATACCGCGTCGGCGACCCATCGCTGCGTTGGCGCGCCCGTGAGCCCATGGGCGCAGGCGTGGACGAGCGCGTCGGTGGGTCCGAGCGCACGCACGTCACTGCCAGCGACACGCGCGGGCACGCTCCGCCCCCACATCTCGTCGTACGGCAGGGTGTAGTGCGGGATGAGCAGCGCACGATGAAGTTCGACAGGGACGCGTGACCGGTCGGCCAGCGGCGGGAGGTGCAGCGGACTCGGCAACGACGGCTCCGCCAGCACGCTCCAGCCGCGCTCGAGGAGGATGTCGTTCGCGCGCGTCAACTCGTCCTCGGGTGCCCAGAGATCGATGTCGTCGGAGTGGCGCAGGAGCGGGTCGGGGTAGACGGTGTCGCCAAGCGCCGCGCCCTTGAGGACCACGAACGGGATGCCGGCGGTCGTCAGGTTGTCGAAGACCGCACGGCACACGCGCCGATAGGTCGTGTCGCGGAGTTGCTCGGTGAACTGCGCGAACCGCAGGTGCGTCGCGAGTGGTGGCGGCATCTCGACCGCGTGGCGATCGAGATTCCACGCCAGCAGCGTCAGGAACGAGCCGACGCGCGCGAGCGCCCGCTCGATGGCGGTCCCGTCCCGGGTGACAGCGTCAGACCACTTGTGCCAGGCGCCGGTGGCACGCTCGCGATCGAGGAGGCACGCCTGCAGGAACAAGGTGTCGAGTGCCGACGGCAACACCGCGTCCGACACCTTGCGCCACCACGCGGGTCGTGCACGCCTGGTCATGCCGTTCGCCCCCCGGCGAGCCGGACGAGCGCGCCGATGCTCGCGGGCAGCGCGTCGATCCGCGGTCCGAGGCGCAGCCTGAAACACGGCACGCGTTCCACCAGTTGCGCGATCGTGTCGAGGCTGTTGCGTCGCCGCCCGTGGATCTGGAGCAGGCAACTCGGGGCGATCGCCAGCAGCGCGGCGGGCTTCGACAGGGCCGTGATGTCGAAGCCGTCCACGTCGGCCACGCTGCACAACGCCACGGCGCGAACCGGTGCCGATCGGCGCAGCCGGTCGGGCCACACGTCGCCCACCAGCACCACCGACTTCGGCTCGGCGTCGTCGGTGCTGGCGATCAGGTGGCCAGTGAGCGGGCCGCACCACCTGTCCGCGCCTGGCGACAGGAAGGCCGACCCGTACGCGCTGTGGCCGATCACGCCACCGTCGGGCGTGAACTCGACCGCGGTGTAGTCCTCACCGAGGAACCCGAGGCCGGCGCTCGCGCAGGCCACCGAGAGGGTCGACTTACCCGATCCGCCTTTGCCCGCGAGGAGAACGCCTTCCTCGCCTGTCTCCACGAACCCTGCATGCACCACGGGGACGGCAACATCGGCGTACCACTCGGCAAGGAACCGCGCGAGCGGTTTTCCGCGTTCGTACACGCCGACCTCTCTCGTGCCGTCGCTGCATCCGACGATGCTGGCACGCGAGCGATCGAAGGCCACGCGCGTGTGCGGAGTCACCTGGAGCAGGAACCGCCCGTTGAGGCTCACGTCGGTGGTCTCGCCGGGTGCGGCGCAGCACTCGGCGGGCGCACCTTCGCCCTCGCGATCCCAGAGGTCGATGGTGAGGCTCACGTGCGCACCCTCGTTGACGGCGACGCACAGGTGCGCGAAGGGCCGGACGACACGATCCGCGAGTGCCCGTCCGGCGACGCGAAGGCGCACGCGGCGCCCCGCGAAGAGGCAGTCGCGCACGCTGACGTCGATGCCCGGCGCCGACGCCACACTGCAGAAACGGCGACGCAGGTCGTCGAACGCGGCGCCCACGAGCGCGTCGTCCAGCAGTCGTTCCATGTCAGGCCATTCGTCCGGTGCTGTGGCACGCCGCCTGGTGGAACTCGGCGAGCGTGGCCGGGTGCGTGGACCCTGCGACATGCCGGAACAGCGCCTCGAGATCGTCGAGGATCGCCTCGACGGCGTCCGCATCGCACGCGGCAGGGCTGCCGCCCGGCAGCAGGTCTGAGGAATGCAGCATCAGCACGAGGCAGGGCCGGCCGCTGGCGATCGCGTCACCGGCCAGCCGCAGCATCTGCGCACGATTCCGGCCGTTGGGCCGCAGCCACTCGACGAGCACGGCCGGGCGGCCATCCGCGCGCGTACGTCCCATGTCGATGCGCCGCGTGGTGAGCGGCACCTCGAGCAGCGTCGACGCTCCCGCACGCTCGATGTGATCGAGATCGACGAAATAGGGATCCACCGGGAAGTCTGTGTAGTCGGGCCCCTGACCCAGGGCGCCCGCCGATCCGCGCCACGAGATCCCCGGCGTCACCGAGGCATCGACGCGGTAGCCGGCGTCCAGCAGCACGCGGGCATACGCGGCGTCGAACGCCCATCGGCCACCTCGGTGGCTGACTGGTTGCACGCCACACACCGCGCGCAGCGTGCGCGTCAGGTGATGGACCTTCGCCTCGAGTGCCGCGCGGGGATACTCGGTCGCGAGTGGTTGCTGCCTCCAGTCGTTGGCTTCGCGTGGTGCCATGGGCGGCGTGTTCCACGCGTGGAGGTGCATGCCGACTTCGGCCTCCTCTCGCTCGAGCACCCTGCGCATGAACACGCGGAAGTCAGCCGAGCCGGTGACCTCGTGGGTGGCGAGGTAGACCGGCCGCACACCGTGCGTCGCGCACAGCCCGTGCAGGCGCGGCAAGTGCCGCAGGTTCTCGACCGTGACGACTGGCCGGCGCGCCCAGGCGTCGTCGCCCTCCACGTCAACGGTCACGATGAACGCCGGACGATGACGCGCAGCCGAGACGGTCACCGCGCGCCCTGCGGGATCTGCAGCAGCATCATGCGATAGGTCTCGCCGCGGCATTCGCCGCTCGCGGCGATGGCCCGTTCGGCGCGATCTCGCGCCCACGCCGCGCGGTCGCGGCATTCGACCCACCCGGAGGTGTGGAGCGTGCCGGCGTGGTCTGCAGTCAGTGACTCGGCGAACAGCAGGCGATCGCCATCGCGCGTTTGCACGGGCCCGTGTTCGCGGAACGTGCCACGGTCGAGGGCGTACAGACGTCAGGAACACGCTGCGCTCGGGCAACGCGCCGTTGCCGTCGCGGACCGACGCGCCGTGCGCGAGTTGGAAGAGCGTACGACCGTGCAGGACGAGTCCGAGTTGCGAGCGGAACGGTGCGTGGCCAAGCCGGTGCTGTGCGGCAGGCCCGAGGCGTGCGACGGGTTCCACGCGGCGTCCGCACCCGGACTGAAGCGGAACATGCTGCCCGTGGCCCCGTGCAGTCCGTAGAAGCAGGCCCCGTCGTCGTCCCAGACGATCGCGCGCCACAGGCCGCTCGCGCGGCCACGCCGATCAACGGGCGGCACCATGCCGTCGAACACGTTCGCGTTGGTCATGAGGTGCGGTTCGCCGTCCGGGTCGCAGCGCCAGATTGATCCGTCGTGACAGGACCCGTAGATCGCGCCATCGGGATCGAGGCCGAGCGCCCGGCAGACCGGCGTCGATGGATCCCGCGGTGCGCCGCGCGTGCCGGGTGACATACCGGGGGCGAGGGGCGACACGTGCAGGTGGCCGGTGTCGAGTGCGCTACGGCAGTAGAGGCCCGACGGGTGCGTGAGCGCGTGGTACACGCGGCGCCGTGCATCGAGGCATCCCGAGATGACGCCTTCGCCGCGCGGTCCCGCGGCGTGGACGATCCACGAGTTGCCTGCCGGATCGACCGACATGATCCGGAACCCCGGGAACGCCATCGGGCCGCCCGGTGCACGGTCGCCGGCGATCGTGGCGAAATAGAGGCGGCCGTCGACCTCTTCGATGGGGACGTGCACCTTCGCGTGCGCCCGTGCATCCCGAGGATCGCCGCCGACGACCGCCGACAACGGGGCCGACCACTCGATCGTCTGCCGTTCAGGGTCGAGGCACCCGAGGAACGCCGACACGTCGGCGCGATGCGTGCTCAGCGCGAAGTAGACGCGGCCGTCGGATGCGGCGCAGAGGCCGTTGTACGCGCTGTCTACGCCTGGGCACCGGGGATCGACGGCCGTGGCCTCGACCCACCGCTCCGGTGGCGTGGCGCGTGCCGTGCGCAGCGCGCGCCGCCACGAGCGTGCGTGATCCCTGGCGGCGCGATCGAGGTTCGACCAGGCTGACATGCGTGTCGAGTCAGCCGCAGGGCGACTGACCGCGCTTCCTGGTCAGCGACGCCTGGACCATGCGCAGGTATTCGTCTCGGCTCGCCGCGGCGCCGAGGCGGCTGCGGTTGGTGGCATGCAGGCGTCGTTGCACCAGCACGTCGGGCAGCAACTCGGTGATCAGGCCGTGCGCCCTGACCCGTGCGAACCACTCGGTGTCGTGCACGTGCCGCCATGTCTCGTCGAAGCAGCCGACGCGATCGAATACCGAGCGCCGGGCGAGCAGCGCCACCGTGCTGTATCCGGGCACGGGTTGCGCGAGGCGATGGTCGCTGAAGCGCACTTCCTCGTCGCGCAGGTCGGCGGTCCAGAAGTTCTGCACCATGGTGACCGACAGGTCCAGTTCCGGTCGTTGCTCGAACGATGCGTACTGCCGCTCGAGCTTTGTCGGTGCCCAGAGGTCGTCGGCGTCGAGGAACGCGATGAACTCGCCGCGGGCTTCGCGCAGGCCGAGGTTCCGCGCGGCCGCCGGCCCCGCGTTGGCCTGGTGCACTGCCCTGACACGATCGGCGTGGCGCGCGACCACCGCCGGCGTGCCGTCTGTCGATCCGTCGTCGACGACCAGCACCTCGATGGGCCGGTAGGTCTGCGCGTGGATGCTCTCGAGCGCTTCCGCCAGGTAGGGGTCACCGTTGTAGACCGCGACGATGCAACTGATCAGCGGCGCAGCGGCGGGCGACGTCATCGGGCGCCCTGGCGACGATAGTCGCGCCATGCCTTCAGCATCGGGAGGAACTCGTCGTTCGAGAGCACGTCGTGCAGGCGCGAGGCGTTCTGGGCGTGGATCCTGCGCTGCATGAGCGCCTCGGGAAGCACCGTGACGCGAGCGCCGCGGCCGACCGCGTGCAGGAACCACGTCATGTTCGGGAGCTTGCGAAGGCGCTCGTCGAACGGGCCGAAGCGATCGAACACGTCGCGGCGCGTGAGCACGGTGCAGATGCTCCAGGCGGCGAACGGCAGCTCCGCGCGCGCGGGAGCCTGTTGGTGTTCGTCACGCACCTCGGGCATCCAGAAGTTCTGGAAGGCGGTGAAGCACAGGTCGATCCCCGGGTCGCGCTGCATGGCATCGACCTGCGCGGCGAGCTTGCCGGGCTCCCAGAGATCATCGGCGTCGAGGAACGCCACGTAGCCACCGGTGGCGTGCTTCACGCCCGTGTTCCGTGCGGCAGCCTCGCCGCTGTTCGTCTGCCGCACGCTGCGGATGCGCGTGCCGAACGACGCGATTGCCGACGGCGTGTCATCGGTCGAGCCATCGTCGACCACGAGGATGTCGATGGCCGGGTACGTCTGCGCCAGCACGCTGTTCACCGTCTCGGAGAGGAAGCGTGCGCCGTTGAACACCGGAATGATGCAGGTGACGAGAGGAGCCGTCATGCCAGCGTGTGCGGCGACTACTCGACCAGGTTCCGCGAGAGCGTGTCGGTGAGCGACGGATGCGGAGGGTCAAGCGCCAGCAGGTCGGCCATGTCGTCGTAGGCGAGCAGTCGCGGCGGCGTGTACGGCAGGCGCGTCGCCGCTGGCGGCTCCACCGGTCCGGTCGCTGCGCCTCGTCCGGTCTCGCGCAGCACCAGACCCGCGTCCACCAACTGGCTGACCACGGCGCTCGCGTCGGCCTCTGCCACGTGCCGTGCCACGTCGTAACGGGCGTGCAGCGCGTCGGCGATCGCCGCGATGCCCAGCCGGCGTTCGATCAACGTCCACAGGAAGCCGCCGGCGCCATCCATGCTGTAGTACATGCCGTTGGCCAGGTTGATCAGGATGGCCTCGCCGTCCATGACCTTTGCGGCCACTTCCGCGACGTTCGGGGCCAGGTGCGTATCGGTGTCTGACAAGCCGTCCTCGCATCGTCTGCGACAGCCCGTGATGACGCTCGAGGCGGCTGTCGAATCCGCGGATGATACACCTGTACCGCGCGGTGGCTCCCAGGTCGCCACCCGACCCATGCGCGTTCGCCGCGCGAGGCAGGATCGTGCGGGAGCGGAGCGGGCGCGTGCGGGCACGAGGCCGCCCGAGTGCGGAGGCCACCATCGGTGCAGGGCGGCAGACCGCGTGTGTTCGACACGGTGACATCACATACACTTGGCGGCTCGCACGCCAGGGAGGCCTGCATGTCGAACCTGAGTGGTCGATGGTCCCGTGACGAGTGGCTGGCCCGGACGGCGCCCGCCGCGGCGGCAACATGGATGTTGTCGATGATGCTCGCGTCTGTGGCTGTGGGCCAGCCGCAGGCGGCGCCGGCACGCATCGTCGTGACGGCAGGCACGCACGCCGGCAATGCCGAACTCGCCGCGCTCGTGTCAGACGTGCGTCAACAGGCCGATGCATTCATCTTCCTGAGCGGAGGCGCGTCGAGGATGAGCGCCGACGACCAGCGGCGGCTGCTGTCGATGTTCGACGCGCTTGCGCAGTTGGCGAGGTCGGGCAAGCGCTTCGCGGTGGGCGACGGCGGCACGCAGGCGGGCATCATGCAAGCCGCAGGCGAGGCGCGCAAGGCGGCCCGTGGCGGGTTTCCGCTGGTCGGCGTGGCGCCGGCAAAGGAAATCCCCCCGCGCGGCGGGACGCCGGTCGATCCCAATCACTCGGTGATCGTCGCGGTCGACGACCCGTCATTGCTGCCTGACCAGGACGGATGGGGATCCGAGACCGAGACGATGTACGCACTGTTCGATCGCTTGTCTGCGGGACGTCCCTCGGTGACGATCGTCGCCAACGGCGGTGGGATCACGCTCAAAGAGGTCGCCGCGAACGTGGCGTCGGGGCGGACGATGCTCGTCATCGAGGGCAGTGGGCGCGTCGCGGATGCCATCGTGTCGCTGCTCAACGGCACGACGCCCCGCGACGAGGAAGTGACGCGCCTGCGTGCGCTGGCCGAACAGGCCGGCCTGGGCAGGCCGCGGCACCTCTATCGGATCGTTGCCCTCGCCTCTGGCGCGGCAGGCCTTTCCGATGCGCTGAACCGGGAGTTGTTCGGGCGCAGGTGAGTGCGCCGGCTGTGCGCGCCTGACGCGCAGCGCTGGTGATGGCAGGAAGTGGATTGCGGGTGCATTCGCAAGCACTGGACACTGCTGACCTCGGACGGCTGCATGCTGGCGCAGTGGGCGCGGCCTTCACGCGTGGTGCCCGGCACGCGAACCGTGTGCCCGCGACGATGTCGGTGCAGCGCCGGAAGGGGAACTTCGTGAAGACACAGGTGACCATCGTTGCCGCTGGCCTGATCACGTTGGCAGCGACGCTCGCTGCGCAGGCGCAACCCGGCATCCGCACGGAGCGCGTGCAATTCGCCGCCGGCGCCAGTTCAAAGGAGATCAAGGCGCAACTGAAAGGCGACCAGGACGTCGACTACCAGGTCGGTGCCGCCGCGGGCCAGACGCTCACCATCACGCTGAAGGCGTCCAACCGCCAGAACTACTTCAACGTCCTCCCGCCGGGGAGCGACGCGGCGATGTTCGTCGGGAGCACGAGCGGAGACACCTTCACGGTCACGCTGCCCGACGACGGCGACTACAGGGTGCGGGTCTACCTGATGCGTGCCGCCGCGCGCCGGAACGAGTCGAGCACCTACACGCTCACCATCGGCGTCACGGGCAAGCCGCTGCCGCCGCTGGCCGCGGCAGAGGACGCGCTGGTGGCGGGCACGAAGTTCCATGCCGCGGCGTCGGTGACGTGCGCGACGATGATCGATCCAAAGCCGCAGCCGTGTGAGGCGTTCGTTGTGCGGCGTGGCCGCGACGGCACGGGCACGGTCGAAGTGCGCGGGCGCGACGGCTACAAGCGCCGCATCCTGTTCGTGGCGGGGAAGCCTGTCTCGTCCGACGCGACGGATCCCCTGGTGGCCACCCGCAAGGGCGACGTGACCATTGTCAGCCTCGGCACCGACGAGCGCTTCGAGATTCCGGACGCGCTGGTCATCGGCGGCTAGCCCGGCGCACTGCGTCACCGGCGGCGCGCACATCACGCGCCTCCTCGACTGCAGCGATGCCGCCGGCGCCCCGCACGAGCCGTCGTGATGCAGAAGGTGCTGCGGTCGCGAATCGCGCTGTAGTACGCTCACGGCTCCATGACTGCTCCGACGATCGACGCCATCCGCGCCAACCGCGCACGCATCGCCGAGTACATCGTCACGACCCCGATCCGCCGGGTCGACGACGAGGCGCTCGGCCGCGCCGTTGGTGCCGCCACCGAGGTGTGGCTGAAGGAGGAGCTGTTCCAGCGGACCGGCAGCTTCAAGCCGCGCGGCGCGCTTTCGGTGATGCTCGATCTCGACGCCGAGGCGCTCTCGCGCGGCGTGACCGGGGTGTCGGCGGGCAACCACGCCATCTCGCTCGGTTACTCGGCGCGCCGGCTCGGGACCACCGCGAAGGTCGTCATGCCGAAGACCGCGAACGCGTTCCGCGTCCAGGTCTGCCGCGAACTGGGCGCCGAGATCGAGTTCGTCGACAACGTGCACCAGGCGTTCACGCGCGCCGACGAGATCGTGGCCACCGAGGGCCGGACGTTCGTTCACCCGTACGAAGGTCCCAAGACCGTGCTCGGGACCGCCTCGGTCGGCCTCGAGTTCATCGAGCAACTGCGCGCCGAGGGGACGGTCCTCGATGCCGTCGTCGTCGCGGCCGGGGGCGGCGGGTTGAGCGCCGGCGTTGCGTGCGCGGTGAAGCAGTTGAGTCCCGGGACGCGCGTCTACGTCGTCGAGCCCGAGGGTGCCGACTCGATGCACCGCAGCTTCAAGGCCGGCACGCCGCAGTCGATCGACGCCGTGCGCACCATTGCCGACTCGCTCGGCGCCCCGCGCTGTGAGCCCTACACCTTTGCGTTGAATCGCCAGTTCGTCGACGAGGTCGTGCTGGTGGACGACGAGCAGATCCGCGAGGCGATGCGCCTCCTGTTCCGCTCGGCGAAGCTCGCGGTGGAGCCCGCCGGTGCGGCGGCACTTGCGGCCCTGATGTATCCCCTGCGGATGCGGCTCGACGGCCTGCGCGTGGGGCTCATCGTGTGCGGGGCCAACGTCGATCCCGCGACGTACGCCGCGCAGTTGCTCGGGACCGCCTGATCCGCCTTCGCCTGACGGCTTCGGCGGGCAGGCTCCTCGCCTGACGCGTCGCCTTCGTTCGGCGTCGGCGCGGCGGGCTGCGCATTCCGTCGGGCGAGCGCCGGCGGCGCCTTCATTGTGTTAGCGTGAGTCAGGTACTGCGTCCCCCCGCGCGGCGCCCGCTGCGCCCTCTCTCTCTCTTGCTGCGGGAGAAGAACATGGGACTCAAGCTCGACCTCCAGACTCCCAGCCTGACGCCGAAAGGCGTGTCCCGGTCCTTCGCGCGCCTTGACGTGCGCGATGGCCGAGGCGATCGCACCGTGACGATCACCACGAGCCCGTTCACGATCGGCCGGCGCGAAATGAACGCGCTGCAGTTGGGCGGCGCGGAAGTCTCACGCCAGCACGCGCACATTGTCATCGAGGGCACGCGCTACATCCTGCGCGATCTCGACTCGCGGTTCGGGACCTACGTCAACGACGCGCGCATCACCGAGTACGTGCTCAGGCCAGGCGACCGCATCCGGCTCGGCATCAACGGAGGCGCCGAACTCGTGTTCGACCTGGGCGACGTGACGGGCAGCCTCTCGACCGGCCTGCTCTCGCATCCGGTCAGCGACGTCCACCAGGTGGCCGTGCTCCTCGAGACCCTCCGCGCCCTTGGCCACGCACGAGTCCTTCAGGAGGTGCTCGCCCTGGTGCTCGACTCGGCGATCGCCCTGTCTGGCGCCGATCGCGGATTCATCATGCTCGCGTCGCCCGAAGGCAGGCTCGAGTTCAAGCTCGCGCGCGGCAACGGCAAGCAGACCCTGGACGATGCCACGTTCAGGACCAGCCGCAAGATCCCGGAAGCAGCGTTCGCGACAGGCCAGATGCAGGTTGTTCGGGATCTCGTGGAGGACGACGCGGCCGGCGAACACCCTGAGACCCGGGAGTTCGGCATCCGGCAGGTGCTGTGCGTGCCGTTGCACCTGGTGCGGCTCGTGGAAGCCGCCGACGCCCATCCCGACGAGCGCCGCCTGGGCGTGCTGTATCTCGACGGGCGAAAGGCCGGCGCCTTGCTGTCTGAGACCGTGCGGTCGGGGCTCGAGACGCTGGCTGGCGAAGCGGCGGTGGCCATCCAGAACGCCCGCCTCTATCGCGCGGCGGTCGAGAAGGCGCGGATCGATCAGGAGTTGCACATCGCCGCCGACATCCAGCGGATGTTGTTGCCACAGGCGCCGATCGACAAGCCGTGTGTCGAAGCCGCCGCGGTCAGCCTCCCGTGCCGCTCGATCGGTGGCGATTTCTTCCATTACGCCGACCAGGACGAGGGCCGATTTGCCTTCACGCTTGGCGACGTCGCCGGCAAGGGCCCTCCGGCCGCACTCCTGAGCGCGCTGCTCCTTGGGATGTTCTCGCTCGCACTGGTGGGAAACGAGGCACCTGCGTCAGTGGTCGCGCTCGTCAACGGCGCGCTGTGCCGCCGCGCGATCGAGGGGCGGTTCGCGACCCTCTTCCACGGCGTCCTCGATCGAAGCGGTTGCCTCCGTTACTGCAATGCCGGCCACGATGCGCCCGTCGTGCTCGGCCGGTCGGGCGTTCGCCGCCTCGAGGCAGGAGGTCCCGTCGTGGGCCTCTTCGCCGATGCGCCGTACGACCAGGGGGTCGTGCAACTCCTGCCTGGCGACCGCATCGTCGTGTTCAGCGATGGCGTGTCGGAGGCAGTCGGCCACGACGGCGAGGAGTTCGGCGATGATCGGGTCTTCGCGCTGCTCGAAACCGTCCTGGCGGCATCGCCTGATACGAGCGCAGAGAACCTGCTCACGGCACTCACCGACGGAGTCGCCGGCTTCAGCGCGGGCACGCCGCAGTACGACGACATCACCGCGATGGTCGTGCGGTACCGGGGACCGTCGGCAGAGGCAGAGAGGCGCGAGCAGGTGATGGGATGACCGAGTTGACCATCGGGCCGGCCGCGCCCACCGACGCGGATGCGATTCTCGACCTGCTGACGCGCTCGGCGTTGCCGACGGCCGGCCTGATCGAGCACCTTGCCGACGTGATGGTCGCGCGCGACGGCGAGCGCATCGTCGGGACGGTCGCGCTCGAGCGCTACGCCGGGGGCGCGCTGTTGCGTTCAGTGGCCGTTGACACGTCGCTGCGCGGCAGCGGCGTTGGCCGGCGGCTGACCGCCGCGGCCATCGAGCGCGCGCGAGCCCTCCAGGTGCCCGCGCTCTTCCTTCTGACCACGACAGCCGAACGGTTCTTCCCGAAGTTCGGGTTCGAGCCGATCAGTCGTGCCGACGTGCCCGCCAGCGTGCAGGCCTCCGTCGAGTTCACGACGGTGTGCCCGGCCAGTGCCGTCGTGATGAAGAAGGTGCTTCGCTAGCGGGAGCGGCCTATCGTTCCCTGGGTGCGACGTAGCTCTTGCGCGCGCGTGGCGTCAGGCCGCGCTGCGACACACGCACGTCGATGTCGTGGACCTTGCCATCGCGCTTCGGTGGGGCGAAGCCGATCAGGTACTGGCTGTGCAACTCGTCGACGACCCGCTCGAACTCAGCCCCGAGATCCTGGCCGAACCGGATCTCGGAGTAGCCGCCGCCTGTTTCCTCGGCCACGCGCGCGAGACCCGGATCGGGGAGATCGGCGAGAAGCAGCGCCTGCAGGCCGCCAGGGCCCGGTGCGGGCATCTGCTGTCGCCCACCGCGGCTGCGCATGCCAATCCCGTAGATCATCACGTCGTCGCGCCGGGCCCGCTCGATGACCTCGACCTGGCTGGTCGCCTTCTGGCGAAAGTCGATCTGCCCGCTGTCCTTGCCATCGCTCAACACCACGATGACGGGCCGCTCGTCGCCCTCGTCCTTGAACGCGGCGATGCCCTGGTCGATCGCGCGCCACAGCGGCGTCGGCGAATCGGGATAGATCACATCGGGCAGCGCGTCGCGCAACGCACGAAGGTCGCGGGTGAACGACTCGCTGATGGCGATCTCCCGGCCGAAGGTGCCGACGCGCACGCGGTCGCCCGGCCGGAGCCGCGCGAACAACTGCTCTGACGCCGCCCGCAGGAGCGGTAGATTGCCCTCCATGCTGCCCGAGACGTCGAGCAGCAGGACGAGCCGGATGGGTTGGGGACTCTTGTCGAACAGCGCAATCGGCTGCGGCTTGCCTTCGTCTCGCACCTCGAAGTCGGGCTCGTTCAACGTCGTGACGATGCGGCCGTCCTTGTCGGTGACGGTCACGAAGACGCGCACCACGTCGGTGGTGCCCTTGAACACCGGCTGCTGGGTGGCAGACGCGTTCACCACTCCCAGGAGGCACGCCACGAGGGTGCCGCACGCGAAAGCCCGCATCATGCGCAGAGATTCCTTCCCCGGAAAAGCGTGTCGACGCCGGCCACGGCGCGAACTCACCAACATCATGGTCACGTGCGCCATCTGTGAGTATAGTGCGCCAATGACGAGCGCGCGTCTGACCCTTCCATCCCTGTTCGCCGTCGTTCTGCTGGTGGCCCCTGGCCTGTTGGGGGCGTCCGCGCAAGACAGCCAGCCGCCCGCGACCGTCCCGGCGAAGGCCGAGGCGCCAGTGCCCGAGGCGAAGACCTGGGTCACGCACCACACGGCGTCAATCGGCGGCGCACCCCTCGTGTACACCGCGACAGCCGGCACGATGCTGATCACGAACGACAAGGACGAGCCCATCGCCCTCTTCGGGTACACGGCGTACACGAAGGACGGCGCGGATCGTGTGACGCGCCCGATCGTGTTCGCCTACAACGGCGGTCCCGGCTCGGCGTCGGCGTGGCTGCACATGGGCATCCTGGGGCCGAAGCGCACGATGCTCGCCGACCTCGACTCGAATACGCGCGGCCCGTTCCGCACCGTCGCGAACGAGTACACGATCCTCGACCGTGCCGACCTCGTGATGATCGATCCCGTCGGCACCGGCTTCTCGCGCGTCGTCGGGAAGGGCACCGGCAAGGATTTCTGGGGCGTCGATCAGGATGCGCGCTCGGTCGCCGACTTCATCGTCCGCTTCCTGAACCAGAGCGGGCGCTGGTCGTCACCCAAGTACATCCTCGGCGAGAGCTACGGCGGCATGCGGTCGGGCGCGGTCGCCAACGTGCTGCTCGGCCGCCACAACGTCGCGCTCAACGGGGTGATCCTCGTGTCGCCCTACATGGATTTCGTCGGCGGGAACGCCGACCTGCAGTTCGACGTGGCGAACGTCAACTTCATGACCACGTACGCCGCGACGGCCTGGTATCACAACGTCATCCCGAACCGGCCCGCCGACCTGCGGGCCTTCCTGCGCGAGGCTGAGGCCTTCGCGCGCGACACGTACGCGCCGGTGCTCTTCAAGGGCGCGCGCGCGACGCCCGCCGAGCGCCGCGCGGCGCTCGACGGCCTCGCGCGATTCACCGGCGTGAGCGCCGAGTACTGGGACAAGGCCAACCTGCGCATGGACGAGAGCCGCTTCCTGCAGGAGCTGCTGCGCGGCCGTGGCCTCGTCGTCGGCCGCATCGATACGCGGTACACGGGGGCCAACCTGAGCTCGACGGCCGAGACCATGAGGTACGACCCGTACTCTGCGGCGGTCGCCCCCGCGATCGTGGCCACGTTCAACGACTACTACCGGAACGAGCTGAAGGTGCTGTCAGACCGGGAGTACCTGCTGTCGGGCAACGTCTGGGGCGACTGGGACGAGAGCCACCGCCAGCCCGACGTGGGCCGGACGGTGCCGGTGGCCAACGCGGGCATCGACCTGGCGCACGTGATGGTGAAGAACCCGAAGATGAAGCTGCTGGTGCTGCAGGGATACTTCGACCTGGCCTGCCCGTACGGCACGGTGGAGTACTTCGTCGATCACATGAACGTGCCGCCCGACGTGCGCCGCAACGTCACCATCGAGTATTACGAGGCCGGCCACATGATGTACGTGCACCCCGCCTCGATGGTGAAGTTCAAGAAGGACCTCGCGACGTTCGTCGACGCGACGAGCCGCTGACCTCCAGTGGCCTCGCATCGTCCTCCGCTGGTTCGCCGCCGCCGATAGCCACTGTCCTCCGGGCCGCCCTTTGTCGACGGCATGCCACGGGAGCGGCGTATTACCAGGCATCCGCGTTGGACCGGCACTTGCTGTCGAGTTGTGACGGTGTCCTGGCCGTCCCGAGTTTCCGGGAGCCGGGACCTCCCACCACGCTGCGTTGCAGATCGTGTACGTTCAGCATGCTCGCCGACCGCAGCCCCACCGCCTGGTGGCTCGATGACCGGCCGAGCTTCTCGGGCCCGTGCGGCTCGCACACGGAGGTCCAGGTGAGAATCCCCACACTGCTTTGCACCATGCTGGCCGTCGGGGCGGTCACCACGTACGCCGGTCAGGCTCAGGCGACCGAGCCCGGTAGTAGCGTCGTGCTCAATGTCATCGTGCTCGACAAGACCGGCGAGCCGATCGCCGGGCTGGCGTCTGGCGACTTTCTCGTGAGCGTCGATGGCGTGGAACGCCCGGTCACGTCAGTGCAGTTCTTCGGGACGACGACGGGCCAGGTGGGCGCTCCGGCGCGGAGCGTCGTGCTCGCGATCGACCTGGGCAGCATCCGCGCAGGCAGCGGTCAGGCGATGCTGGAATCGGTCTCCGCGTTCGTTGACTCCCTGGCACCGACCGACCGGGTCGGCCTGGTCACCTTTCCCGGGGGAGGACCTGTCGTTGACCTCACGACCGATCGTGCGAGCATCAAGGATGCGGTGGGCAGGATCGTCGGCAACAGGCATCCGGTTCCCAGCACCTACAGCCTCGGACTGGTGGAAGCCCTCTACTACTTCGACCGCGACCCGCGGTGGGAGAGCGTGGTCCGGCGTGAGTGCGACGAGCGCTATCGCGACCCGTTCATGAACGAACACTGTAGAAGCGGCATGGAGCAGGATGCCGAGGTCATGATGGCCGCGGTGACCGAGTCGACGACCTACACGGTGGCGGCGCTGCGCCGGGTCCTCCTCCAGTTGTCGCCGATCGAGGGCGTGAAGACCGTCCTGCTCGTCAGCGAAGGCATCGTCACGGGTTCGGCGCAACGGCCAGCGTCGGTGGTCGATCCGAGCGTGGTGCGGACAGCCGCCGCGCGGGCGGGCGCCGGTCTCTACGTGTTCCAGGTGCAGGCGCGCATGCTCGAGATGGGGAGGAGCCGTATCAGCCAGACCGTGGCGGAAGACGAAGCATTGCGGCGGCAGGGACTCGACGCCCTTGCGGCACAGGTCGGTGGCGTCGTGATCCCGCTTCGGAATGACGGCGACGCCGCGTTCCGTGCCGTCGCGCGCGAACTGTCGGCCGTGTACCTGCTCGGCGTCGCGCCCACCGCGACCGACCGCGACGGCCAGCCGCACACCGTGAGGGTCGAGGTGAAGCGACCCGGTGCCGTGGTGCGTCTGACGTCCACCCGGCTCCGGGCGACCCCGGCCGGCACCCAGTAGGGGCCGCGCCCCCGCGCGGCCCGCGCACGAAGGCCGCGCCCCCGCGCGGCCTGTGCACCGGCCTGTCATTGCTGTCGTCGTGGCCGGCAGCAGAAGGCACTGGTGTAGAGCGACCCGGTGGCGAAGTAGTTCGAGGAGCGGCACCCGCCGCGGCAGACGTCGGCGACATCGCACGTGCGGCACCGCCCCCCGAGCAGGTCGGTGGTGAATCGGCGGTTGTAGGAGAACGACGTCGGGTCGTTCCAGATGTCCGTGAGTGACCGGTCGCGCACGTTGCCTTCGACGAAGTCGTCGGAATAGAGGGCCCCGCAGCCCTTTACGTTGCCGACACTGTCGATGAACACGCTGACGATGCCGGCCTTGCAGCCGTCCCAGCAGCACAGCGGCGAGTCGAAGCCCCTGATGTAGGCTTCGTTGTCGTCGAAATAGCCGATGCTGTCTGCCGCCAGGACGAGCATCCGCCGCTCCCGGTTCTTCTCGCGGATGAACTCGGTCAGCCGCCTGACCTGTCGCGGGCCAACCAGGAGGGTGTTCTTCCCGGCCATGTTGCCCATGGCGCTGACCAGCTGCAACTGCCAGACCTGCACGCCGTGATCGCAGAGGAACTCGTACAGGTCGTCGAGATCCCCGCAGTTGCTTCGCATGAGGCTCGTCACGGCGCCCACGCGAATCCCTGCCTCGCTCAACAGGTCGAGCGACTGCCGCACGCGTGCAAACGCATCGGCACGCCCGCGTATCCTGTTGTGGTTCGCTTCCATCCCGTCGATCGAGATGCCGACATTCACCAGTCCCGCATCCCGGATCTGCGCGACCTCCACGTCGCGGATGCGGTAGCCGTTCGACACGACGTTGACCAGCACGCCCTTGTCAGTGAGCCTCCGCGACAAGACGTCCCACCCCTTGAAGAGGAAGACCTCGCCGCCGATGAAGGTCAGTTCCCGGCAGCCCAGGGTGCAGAGTTCGTCGGCGACGACACAGCACTCCTGCAGGGTGAGTTCACCTTTTCGCGCCCTGCCCGCGCGCGACCCGCAGTGGACGCACTGCAGGTTGCACAGGAGCGTCAACTCCCAGTTGCACGCATCGAGGGTGTACGTCGGGCTGGTGGACTGGGTCGGCATGGGGCTGGTGTCTGACTGTCTCGCGTCGGGGAGTCCCACCTGGGGGATGGGCAAGGGGCCGCACCCCCGTGCGGCCCCGGACGGTCAGGTGTAGGGGCCGCACCCCAGTGCGGCCCGGGAGTTACCCGAAGACCAGCGCGCCCGACGCCACCATTTCTGGCGAGACGTTCAGGGCCGAGAACTTGGCGCGCATCCCGGTCATCTGGGTGACCATGTTGATCTGCTCGTCGGTCAGGTACAGGTTCCACTGACCGGCCTTGATGGCGTCGATCGGCTGCCTGTACATGACCCACTGCTTCCTGTCGATGATCGACACCTTCACCTTCGTGAGCTTGTCGATGGAGCTGATCCGCATGGTCTTGAGGGGCATGAAGTCCTGGATCATCCGCTTCTGCCAACTCGTCAGGTACAACGTAACCGTGTTCTCTGGCATGACCACTACCTCCGTCACATGCAGTGACGCCTCGCGAGCGCGCGAGGCGACGAGTCGTGCGTCACCTGGCAGGGTCTCCGGGGGCTGACGTGGGATTGTGCGGGAACGGGCCTGGAGGAGAAGGGTGCGGTGTCGGTCAGGGCGGTGCGCGAGGCGAGCGTGGCGCCGCCAGGTACATCAACACCGGCGGGGCGACGCGGCGACGTCGAAGGTGCGGGCAAGCCATCCTGGCCCCTTCCCGACTCCATGAGGATGGGACGCAGCGTCGACACGTCACTGTGCGTCCCGCATCGAATGTCCTCATCGACGCGGCATCGGGTCGCGCGCACGAAGCACGCGACCCCATGTCATCGCCAACTCTCCCACCGCGTGACGGGCGTGTCAAGACTCAGTGTGCGAAGGGGTCACATCTTTCATTGCAGCAAAATTCAAGACCTGACCCCGGTGCCAGATCTTGAAAAATGCTGGAATGAAAGACGTGACCCCTTTTGTCCGAAGCCGGGATCGCGGCGGCGCGACACGCCCTTGCTCACGATCCAGTTGCCGCGTGGCCCCGCGCTCGTGGCGTTGACGAACAGCGGACCCGGCGCCAGCCCGAATTCCTGCGTCGAGTTGCGGATCTTCTTCAGCGACCCGGCGGGGTGGCGCACGCCGCGCGTGTCGCTCTCGCTGACCGCCCGCACGAGCAACTCTCCCGCCACGACTGATCCCAGCGCCTCCGGCGCCTTGTAGACGACGTAGAGGCCTTGCCGGTGAATGTGTCCCGACAAGCACGAGCCGCACGCCGTGCCGCGGGTTGGTCACGGTCCTGATGAACGTGTCGCGGTGACGCTCGAAGGAGTTGTAGCTGGCGTCCATGCCCTCGACCGCATCCGGTTCGACGCCCCTTCGCGGGCTTGACCGCGAACAGCGGGTGCCCTTGCTCCTGCGCCCCTCCCGCACGCGTGCGCCTGTAGTGCGGGTAGCCGCGACCGCCGTAGTCGAACGCCCTCCACCCGTCGGCCAGCTCCGCGTCGGTCCAGTCGTCCCAGGGGCCGATCGGCGGCGCGTGAATGCCGATGATCTTCGCGACACCCGGCGCCTCGACGAACTCCTTGACGAGCGCCATCTGCAGGTCGGTGAGTGCGTTCTTCGCCTTCGGCCCCTCGTCGCCCGACGCCTTGTCGAACGAGGCGTAGCGCTTGCCCCGGTAGATGTCGCCGAGGAACACGCTCTCGTCTTCGGCCCAGTCGAGCATCAGCACGTCGTGCCCGCCCGGCAGCGTGAACCGATAGTCGAGGAACGGGATTGATCGCCAGCAGGTACCAGGCGACCGACTCGACATTCGTCTCGGTCGGCAGCCCGGGCTTGTCCATGGTCTTCTCGCCGCCGAACATCTTGCGCAGCGCCTGCCCCGCGATGGTGCCGGTGTTCCGCAGCGCGATCGCGTAGCTGCTTCTCGACCGCCGGGGTGTACGAGATCGCGCGCTGCCACCCGTCGCCGTGCGCTTCTTTCAGGATGGCCTTCTGCTGCTCGGTCTCCGGACCCTGGGCCCCGTGGATGAACGCGGCCGGCTTGGGCGCGCCCGCGATCGCGAACGGGGGATACGGGTTGAGGCGCCAGTCGTGGTTCCCGAGGATCGTGTACACCGGATGCGTGTACTCGTTGTCGCGCGACAGCAGGTACGAGAACAGGAACCAGTTGCGATCCGACTGGTACAGGGTGTCGTCACCGACGCGGCAGGCGCTGCTTCGGGCCCCAGTGGCCACGTCCGTAGTCGATCAGGTCGCCCGTGAGCATGATCGACGTCGGCGTCAGGCTTCGCTGCCCGGTAGAGTGCGACGAAGTCCTTGTTCCAGTTGTTGAACGGCACCTTGCGCATCGCCGGGTCCTTCGACTGCGCGAGATTCTCTTCGTAGACGTCGTTGCGCACGTCGACGTGCGTGTCGCTCAACTGGGCGATCCGCAGGAGCGTCGAGGGTCGGCGGCGCACGAACAGGGGATGCAGGATCTCGGCGCGCCGCTGCCCGCGCCGCGTCGGTCGTGCTGTAGGGCGGGTGCAGCGCGCCGTATTCGAACTGGTACTCCTTCAACAGGTCTGCGCCGTGTCTGCTGCCAGAGCGTGCCGAGCTTCGAGCGCTCGCGGCGCGCGTGCAGGCGCACCAGCATCGCCATCTCGTCTGACGGCGCCGTCTCGTCGGGAGACTCGTTGTTCCAGAAGAGGTGATAGAGCTCGAGGGGCATCCGTGCCGTCGCGGTGTCGTAGATCCTGATCTCGTGCATGTACTGCAGGCCGTCGGCGGCGTACAGCTCCTTCACCTTCTTGCCCAGGCTCGCGACGATGCCGTTGCGGTCGTTGCCGTTCGCGCCGAACCGCACGAACTCGCCGAGCCGATCCTTGGGGCGAGGATCGGAGAGCAGCGCCTGACGTCCGCCGTTGCGCACCGCGAGTTCCTCTTCGCGGAAGGTGCCCGGTTGCCCCGGGCGGATGTGGCGCCGGCCGCGCTCGGCCCACGGCACGAAACGCAGGTACCGCGCCGCCTCCTCCTTCGACAGGAGCTCGGTGTCAGACAGCAGCAGCACGCAGATGCACCGCGTGGCGTCACCGTCCTCGAAGGTACTGGGCGATGGCGTCGCCGGTGGCGTGATGACCGCAGGGAAGCCGAGGGCTGGCCACAGGATGCGTGCGCGGACGCGCCTGGGCCCGGGCGCCGGTCCCTGTCGCATCCTGAGCGTGGTCACGGGTGGCTCTGCCTCGGCGGCCTCCCAGCGCTGATCCGGATCACCAGGCACCGACTCGACGCCGCTGTCGTACGCGTCATGCCACGCGTCATCGGTCGCCGCGACCGTCCACCCCTCCGTCGCCTCGGCCACCGGCTCGTCGAAGCCCGGCGCAGCCACGTCTTCCATCTCCAGCGACGAGAGCGCAGCGGAATCGATCAGCGTGCCGGCCTCGCTGCGCGCGATATCGACGTCCTCGTTGTCGGCCACCAGCGGCAGGCTGGCCAGGTCACCGCGTTCCGCGCGATGCGTGCCCGCCGGCCAGCCGGAGTCGACGGTCTCATCGCTCCAGAGGATGTCGTCGCCCGGCAGGTGTTCCGGGACGTCATCGGCCCGCGACGACAGCGGCCGCAGCACGATCTGCCCAGGCGGCACCACGCCCGAGCGATCGGTGACGAGCCGCGCGAAGCGATCGTCGGCGCGATGGTGGCGTGCGCCGGCCTCGATCACCCAGGCGTACTGCCCCGGCCGGTCGCCTTCCGCGCGGAGCTGGCCGGCGGCGAGTTCGTCGCGCGACAGCAGGCGGCCGTCCACGAGCACCGCCAGGTGCGCGAACCCCGGCTCGCCGAGCGCCACGCGGAGGATGGCGTCGCCTGCACGCAGCGGCACGTCGAGGCGCTGGCCCGGACGCGCGAGCACACGCGGCGCGACTCCCGCCACATCGCGCGACGCGTCGGCGAGGCGTCGATAGAGCGCATCGAGTGACGAAGGCGGGTTGCCACCGAGCCAGGCCGAGACCACCCGCTCAACCTGTGGCGTGCCCGCGGCCGCCGCGAGCGCGGCTTCGACGGCCCGTACCACGTCTTTCAACGTCTGTGCGGATTCATGATTACCGTCCCTTCTCGATAACGTGTCGATGCCCGTGACGCATGGCGGCGCGCCGCGCGCACCGCTCGGGCAATGTCGAGATAACCGAGCCCGAGCCGCTCCCGGTCGCCGTGCGGCGGCGCGATGGGATCGACGTTCGCGAGCACGAGGTCGCGGACCTCGGAGTTCCAGAGCGCCCCGCCGCCAGCTTCCAGGATCAGGGCCGCGCAACCCGCGACGTGCGGCGCCGCCATGCTCGTGCCCGATCGCCGCGTGAAGCGCTCCGCGTCGTGCGCCCCGCATGCGCGGCGCGCGAGCGCAACGACAGCACGGCCACGCCGGGCGCCAGGAGGTCGGGCTTCGATCCGGCCGTCGCGAGTCGGCCCGCTGCTGCTGAATGCCGCAACGGCCCGCGCGGGATCGTGCGCGTCGTAGGCGCCGCACACCAGGGTGTGGCGACCGTTGGCCAGCGTTCCAAGCGTGCACGAGGCGTCGTTCGCGTCGGTGTCGAATCGGCTCTGGCACGAGGGACAGGCATCGTCGCGCTCGATCCACGCGTGAAACGTCAGCCTGGGGCCGGTGCGCCGTTCGTCGCGCAGACGCACCGTCCATGTGCCGCCCGGCGCGCCCGGTGCCGTGAAGGCATCCACGTGATGCGATCCGTTCTGCGGATCGCGAGCGGCGATGGTAGACGCGCGCGAGCACTCGTCCGTCACGACGGACGTCGTTCACCGCGCCGAGCGGCGTCCACCCCGACGTGCTGCCGTCAGGCAGCACGAGTTCCACCGAACACGGATCGCACTCGTGCCAGATCTCCAGCTCGTTCTGCGTCGGATCGGCCGCATCGATGACGATCGCGACCGCCCGCGTCGTGCCGGGTTCGAGGACGCTGCGCGCATGACACCGCCGCAACGCGTAGTTGCCGGCGCTCTGCGCCACCGCGCGCCCGCGCGACTCGGTGACGAAGGCGTCGATGCCGAGTTCGACGAGCGTGGACCCGTCGTGCGGCCCCGCATGCCGCCCACCGAGAGCGAGCAGACGAGCGGACGTCCTGCCGCCACGCGGCGAATGAAATCGAGGCCCTCGAGGATGCCGATGGAGTCGCCCAGGTTGGCGAGCCCCGCCGTATCACGACTGGCCAGGTGCACGAAGACGATGTCTGCGCCCGGCGCGACACCGGGCGGCAGCCCCGAGCGGCCGTTGCCCGCGGCAAGGTCGGTGACCACCGTGCCGTGCGCCCCCACCCCGACCGGGTCGGAGTCGGCCGCGTCGTAGTCGAGCGCGGCGTACGGGTTCGCCGATCGCAGTGCCGCGTTGATGGCGCGCGGGCTGTGGATCCATCCGTAGCCGTAGGCGTTCCGTTGCCGCCGGCCGCGCCGGGTGCGCTGGTCCCACAGGCCGAGCAGGCGCGTCGAGCCGTCGGCGTGGCGGAACGACGCGGCCGCCACGTCGAGTCCCCAGTCGAGCACGCCGATCACGACGCCGCGCCCGGTTTCGGCGAGGCCGTGCGGCCGCCGCGCATCTCCGGGCCCCGGCGATGCCGAGCCGGGTTCCACGGCCACTGGCGGGCGTTCGGGGCCGAGCAGCCGTGGCGCCTTGAGGCTCGCCACCCCGGGCGCTTCGCGCACGCGTGGAATGTCGCGCCGCTTGAGGCGGCAGGTCGCGATCGCGTCGAACCGTGCGACCACGGCGACGCCGGGAGGCGCCGTGCGAACACCGTGAGCGAATCGGAGGACGGCCTCGATCTCGTCCTCCGCTTCGCCGCGCAGCAGCAACTCCCGCAGGGCTGGATCCACGTCCGTGCCCCGTGTGCGGCGTTGCTACCGTGATGCCCTGGCCGACGCGGGTGCCAGGATGGTGACGACGTCGCTGCCGATGGTGCCGATGAAGGCACGCACCTTCAGCGTCTCGCCGGCCGAGAGCCTGACCACGCCAGGGAACTCCGACGAGTTCGAATCGGGATCGGCAACAGACTGCGCCGGCCCGGTGAATCGCAGGACGGTGCCCTTGGCCTTTCGCGCCGTCACCAGCAACGTGTTGCTTGCGTCTGGCGTGATGTTGACCTCTGGCTGATCCACGACGGTCGGCCGCAGGCCGGGGATGCTCTCGCGGAACGCCGTGAGGAACAACGCCAGCGCGGGGAAGCCGAGCGTGGTCCAGGGGTTGGCCCTGAAACCTGAGGTGATGGCGTTCCCGCGGCTGGCGAGCAGCAACTGCAGCAGCGGCAGGCCGTGGGTGACGGTCGGCGCGAACAGGTCACCCGACTTGAACCCGAGCGCCAGGGCCCCGACGGCGCCTGTCGCCATGGGGCCGAATTGCTCGGCCGACTGCTGCACCGTGGTGCGTTGCTGAATGCTCGCGAGCTGGTTGGCCGCGGCGCGCTGCCGCAGGTCGAGCTCGCGCACGCGATCGACAACCGTGGTTGGCACCGGCGTGGGCGGCCGCGCGGCGGGCCGCGCCGGCACGCTCGTGGGCCGCGGCGGGAAGAACCGTCGCGTCAGCGCGGTGCTCCGCCCAGGCGCGCGTCTGCCGAACCCGAAGGGCAGCGCCTCGGGGTCTTCCCACTCCATGGCCGGATCGTCGAAGTAGTCTTCTGGTTCCCACGCGTACGCGTCCATGTCGCCTCCTTATTGCGTTCGATAGCCGGGACCTGCCCCGGCGGCCGCGTGCCGGCGGGCCCTCACGCGGTGTTGCACGACGCGCCGCACGACCGGTGAGACGAACTGGTCGAACGGCGCCTTGTGTGGCCTTTGCCAGCCGGCCGCACCGCGTCCGCCACACGCCGGGCACGACGGCATTTCTCCCCAGCAATCGCAGGCGCCGAGGGCGCGCGCCAGTTGCTGGTTACGCGCCATCTGTTCCGCACACAGCCGTTCGAGGTCGGATGCGTCACCGCCCTCCTGCGGGCCCGCAGGAGGGCCAAGCCCGATGAAGCCGAGCACCTGCGAGGCAAGCGTGTCGACCATCAGGTCGATCCGCTGCTCCTCGCCGAGGCCCGTGGCGGCGGGTCCCATCGCCTGGCTCGCCTTCTGTGCCGCGCGGTCGATCACCCGCGACACGAGCGCCAATGCATCAAGTGACATCTGCTCCTCCTTCGCTCACCAGGGGTCGTCATCCCACCACTCGAGGTCGTCGAGTGCCTCGTACGATCCTCGAACGACGCCTCGCCGGAATCGTCGAGCGCCTCGCCTGCGTCCTGGCGCTGCAGGAACGCGAGCAGTGCGTCGGCCCGCTCCGTGGCGATGGCCGGGTCGCACGATGGGCAACCGTCAGCGCCCGCGATGTAGGCCTCGGCGCCATCGCTGCCAGCGTCACCGGCCAGCGCGTCGGCGTCTTCGGCCGCCTTCCCTGCGAGCGTCGTCGCGAGGTTCATGAACGCCCCCACGCGGACCGGTGTGCCGTCGGGGCCGGCCGGCACCGTTGGCTGACCGGCCGATCCAAGCGCCAGCGACACCAGGCTCGAGAGGAAGGCCGGGTTCTGCACGAGATACAGGAGCCGGGCGGCGGCCTGCGACTCGCCACCCGTGGGCGGTGCCGTGGTGCCGGTGGGCGGCGGCGCTGCTCCAGGATCAGTGCCCGTCGTCGGCGCGGCCGGCGGGATGGTGGCGGCGGGTACGACGGGAGCCATTCCCGGCGGCACTGCAGCGGGCGCGCCGGCCGGGCGGCTGCCCCCTGCCATCTGCCCGACCTTGTCGCCAATCGACTTGCCGATCATCGTGCCGACTGGTCCGCCGATCGCCGTCCCTGCGGCGGCGCCGGCCACCGGTGCCAGCTTTCCCGCGAGTTGATCCAGCTGGGCACGGCTCGCCCATTTGCCGATCGTGCGCAGCGCGCTTCCGATGCCCTCGGTCTCGGGAGGCGAGAGGCGTTCGGTCAACCTCGCGAACACGTCGTCGACGCTTTCCCACGGCGCGTCGCGCAAGCCGCTGCCAATCACGATCGGGAGGGCACTGTCGATTTCCTCGGCCGCGGCGTCGGCTTCGCCCGAGATCCAGAAGCTGTCGCGGGGATGCATGGTCATGCCTCCTCCAGGCGTTCGCGCTGCGAGCGCCGGACGTCTGCGAGGTACTCGAGACGCTCGGCGATCAGCGCGATGTTGTATGGCTCCGAGAAGTAGTCCCTCGCCCCGGCGTTGAGCAACTGCGCCACGTCTGCGGGCCCGAGTCCGCCGTCCATGACGACGATGGGCGCGTCGGTCGTGCGGCGGAGCGAATCCACGAGCGTGCGCGAACCGTCGGGTCCGCCCTGTGCGCAGTCGATCACCACCATGTCGGCCACGGCCACGACGTCGCGTTCCAATAGCGCGCTCGTGCGCAGCAGCGTCAGGCCGTGTCGGCCCGCGAGACGTTGCACGAGTTGCCAGTTGCGGCAGAGCCCAGCGCCGACGAGGCAGATGTGTCCGTGTGCCGGCATGATGAGGATTCCGGCAGGCGAGGGTGCAAGGAGGACGCCGTCGGGCGTCGAGACTCGCGACGGGATGTCGAAGTGATGCGTTCGTGCGCAGTTGGCCGGGCGACGGGACGATGCAGCGCCATTGGGCGGCGAACGGCGTCAGGAACCCCCGGTTCCGTCTTTGCGGAAGGCGCCGTCAGCCTTTCCCGTCGCCGCCTCAACCGGCGCGTGCCGACGGGATGCGGAAGTCGCGTCCTCGCAGGCCGTGCTTCTTGAGCTTCACGTGGAAGCTGCGTTCGCTGATGCCGGCGCGGTCGGCGGCGCGGCTCACGATGCCTCCGCACTCGCGCAGCAGCCCCGCAAGGAAGTCTCGTTCGAACAGCGCCAGCGCTGCGCACGTGCCGCGTGAAACCCTGCGGGCTCGACGGTCGGTGATGGTGGGGTGACCGGCTCACGCATTTCAGAGGGCAGGTCTGCGGCCGCGACGCTGCTGCTGCGGCTCAGGATGGCGGCGCGACGCATGGCGTTCTCGAGTTCGCGCACGTTGCCGGGAAAGGCGTAGGCGAGCAGGACGCGCTGGGCGTCGCGCACCGAGGCGCCGCGGGCCCCGCGAGTCCGAGTCGGCGAAATGCGACAGGAAGTGCTCGGCCAGCGGCAGGATGTCATTGCGTCGCGCCCGCAGCGGCGGCAAGTCGAGGCACACCACGTTGAGGCGATAGTAGAGGTCGGCACGCACCGTGCCGGCCGCCACGAGCGGTCGCAGGGGCTGGTTGCGTCGCCGCGACGACCCTGACGTCGCATCGCCGGCTCACTGCGCTGCCCACGGGTGCGTACTCGCCGGTCTGCAGCACGCGCAGCAGCTTGGCCTGCAGGGCGAGCGACATGTCGCCGACCTCGTCGAGGAACAGCGTGCCGCCGTTGGCCGCCTCGAACATCCCGACGCGGTTCTCGGTGGCGCCGGTGAACGCGCCGCGCGTGTGACCGAACAGCTCCGCCTCCAGTAGTGTCTCCGACAGGGCGCCGCAGTTCACGGGAATCAGCGGGGCCCGGCGCCTCGCACTCCGTTCGTGCAGCGCGCGGGCGATCAGTTCCTTCCCCGTGCCGGTCTCGCCGGTGATGAGCACGGTCGCATCGGTGTCTGCGACGAGGTCGAGCGTCTGCAGCACCGCCCGGAGGGCAGGATCAGTTCCGACGAACCGTTCCGGAAAGGCGGTACGCGCCATCTCTGAAACCCGGACGAGCGAGTCGTCGTCTGTCGTCGCGGACCAGCGGGCACGTCTACCGTTTCCGCGGAGCGGGCGGTCCCGTCTACGGAACGGAGACGCCGTCCCTGGCCGCGTGCATCGTGGGGAGGCGTGCAGTGTGGACCCGCCCCGCCACGCTGTCAAACTCATGCGAAGAACAAAGGGGGTCACGTCTTTCATTGCAGCAAAATTCAAGACCTGGCCCCGGTGCCAGAGCTTGAGAAATGCTGCAATTCGAGAATGCGACCCCTTTGGGGCTTGCCCTATGGCGCACGCAAGCCGTTGCGCGCAAGTCATCACGTCGTATGATCTTTCCCGACATCCGGAGCCGCCCGCACTGACGCGGGCGGCGGCAACCTGCCAGGACAGGCAAGGTGCCCTTCTCGTCCTCACCGGCGAGAGATGCGACGCCAGCACGGCGTAACCAACTGTCCCCGCCCGGGTGTCCTCGTCTCGAAGGAGGACACACATGCCCGCCAGCTTCATCTTCACGTCCGAGTCGGTGTCTGAAGGACACCCCGACAAGGTGTGCGACTACATCGCCGACAGCGTCCTCGACGCGCACCTCGCGCAGGATCCCGCCAGCCGCGTCGCCTGCGAGGTGCTCTGCAAGGACCACCACGTCGTGCTCGCCGGCGAGATCTCGTCGCGCGCCGTCGTCGACGTCGAGGCCGTCGCACGCGCGGCCATCCGCGAGATCGGCTACACCGATCCCGCCGCACGCTTCAACGCCGACGAAGTCCGACGTGCAGAACTTCCTCGGCACGCAGTCGCCGCACATCGCGCAGGGTGTCATCCGCGACGGCGAAACCGGCGCCGGCGACCAGGGCCTGGTCTTCGGCTTCGCGACACGCGAAACGCCCGAACTGATGCCCCTGCCGATCAGCCTGGCGCACGCCGTAATGCGCGCGCTCGCGGCCGCACGGCACCGCGGCAGCGCGCCGTGGCTGCGCCCCGACGCCAAGGCGCAGGTCTCGGTGCGCTACGACAACGGCATCCCCGTCGCGGTGACCGACGTGGTCGTCTCCACGCGGCGCGCGCCGGGCACGCCGCAGGACGAGATCCGCGCGTACGTCGACGACGCAGTTGCTGCCATCGAGCCTCGGTCGATGGTGGCACGACGGCATCCGCACGTTCGTGAACCCCACCGGCGAGTTCTCGATCGGCGGCCCCGAGGGCGACTGCGGCGTCACGGGCCGCAAGATCATCGTCGACACCTACGGCGGATACGCGCGGCACGGCGGCGGCGCGTTCAGCGGCAAGGACGCGACGAAGGTGGATCGCAGCGCCGCCTACTTCGCGCGCTACGTGGCGCGACAGATCGTGCTGCGCGGGATCGCCGACACCGTCGAGATCCAGGTGGCCTACGCCATCGGCGTTGCGCAGCCCGTCTCGATTCACGTCGACACGCGGCGCACCGGCGACGCGCGCCTCGCCGAGCAGTACGCGCGCCGCTTCGACTACCGGCCCGACGCGATCATCGAGTGCCTCGATCTGCGCGCGCCCGTCTACCGCACGACCACCAACTACGGGCACTTCGGCAAAGCCCGGCCTGGCGTGGGAACGATGAGCGCCCGCTTCCTGCGACAGCTCGGCGTGTTCGGCTACGACGACGTGGAGCCGGTGATCCTCGCCGTCGCTCGTGACCGAGGATCCGCTGCTGCTGATCGGCCGCGCGGGCACCGGCAAGACGTTCCTCCTCAACAGCCTCTCCGAGGCGCTCGGCCTCGAGCACCGCCACTACAACGCGAGCCTCATCGCGTTCGACGACCTCGTCGGCTTCCCGTGGCCCGAGCCGGACGGCAGCGGCATCCGCTACATCGAGACCCCGGCCACCGTGTGGCAGGCCGAGTCGGTCCTCGTCGACGAGATCAACCGCTGCAAGCCCGAGCACCAGAACCGGCTGTTCTCGCTGTGCACGAGCGGCGCGTCCAGGGGATGAAGCTCGAGCGCCTGCGCTTTCGATGGGCCGCGATGAACCCGCGGGTTTCGACCAGGATGGAGAAACCTACGCAGGCTGCGAGCCGCTCGACGCGGCGCTCGCGGATCGCTTCGCGTTTCTCGTGGCAGGTCGGCGACTGGGACGACCTCGGCGACGAAGACCGCCGCGCGATCGCCGATCCGCGTGGCGATGGCGTCGTGTCGCGCGATGCCTGCGGGCTCCGCGCGTTCATCGCCGACGCGCGCGCCGCATTCGAACGAGCGCTCGCCTCACCCAATCCGCTGGTCATCGGCTACTGCTGCCACGTGGCCTCGTCTCTCGGCGACGCGGGACTCCGCATCTCGCCGCGGCGCGTGCGCCAGCTCGTACGCAACGTGCTCGCGGTCGATGCGGTGAGCCGCCTGCCGCGCGAGCGCAACCTCCGGCTGGCGCTCGAGTGGAGCCTGCCGCAGCGCAGCGGGCTCACGCCGCCTGACGCGGCCGTGATCCTGGCGGCGCACCGCCGCGCGTGGGAGGCGGTCTGCTCGGTGGGCGAGGAGCGGTGGCTCCACCGCTTCCACTCCGAGCAGGATCTCGCCCGGAAGCTCACCCTGCTGCTCGAGACGTGCCCGTGCCCGGATACCGGCACGCTCGCCGTGTCGCAGTTCCTCGTCTCGGAGTCGTTCGAGCGCCAGGCCATCGTCGCCTTCGCGCTCTACCCGGCGCTCCTCGCGCACGCGAAGCCACCCGTCGGCGACGAGGGCATCCAGGATCCTCGGGCGGATCGCCGTGCCGATGCTCGAGCTCGACACCGAGGTGACGTGGCGCGACCGGCAGCGCACGCCGTACTTCCCGCAGGCGGCGCGAAGTGGACGGGCGTGCATCCCGACTTCGAGCCGGCGCTGGGCGTGCTCAAGGCGTTGAAGGGCGACCGGCGGACGCGCGCCGAGCAGCTGTTCCTCCACCTGCTGGCGCACGGGCACATGACGCAGGCGCCGCACGAGTGCGAGGCGCGTGTTGAACCGGTGCATGGCCGTGTGCAGGAGGTACCATGGGACCGCCGCCCGTTTAACTGCCGCCAGTTCATCCAGGCGAGCCTCGTGCGCGACCGCTCTGCGTCCGCGCCGTTCCGCGTGCGGCGCGTCGTGGCCCTGCGTCCGCCCGGCGGGATGTCGCACCTGGCGTTCGCCCGCGCGCTGCTCGCGAAGGCCGGGATGCGCGACCTGGACGATCTGCGCAGCCTCGACGCCCTGCCACGTGGCCGCTTCATCTGCAGGGACGTGAAGAACGCCGCCTGCCAGGCCCCTCGCGGTGACCCGCTGCTCGATGCCGCAATCCTCGCGTTGTGCAATGCCGCGTTCTACTCGTCGGAACGCCCGGTCGTGTGGACCGAGGCGCGACTGCGGCGGCGGGTCGAACTCATCTCGGTCGAGGCGTTCTATGGAGATTGACCAGGCGTGGTTCCGCTCGCTGCTGCACGAGACCATCGACGAGAACCCGCTGTGCTGCCGGGCCGTGTTCTCGATCTGTCGCGTCGAGTTCACCACCGCGGTGCCCACGCTGTGCGTGAGCCTCGGGCGCCGGAGCGTGCTTCGCGTGAACCTCGACTTCGTTGCCGCGCACTGCACGACCGAAGACCACGTGAAGGCGCTCCTCGTGCACGAGTTCCTCCACGTGCTCCTCGGCCACACGCTCCGCTTCGCGTCGATGAGTCCCGCAGCCCTCAACATCGCGCTCGACGCGGTGATCAACGCGATCATCCACCGGCGCCTGGGAGCGAGTTACAGCGATGTCATGGCCAGCTACTACGCCGACGTCGGCGGCGTGCTGCGCCTGTTGCGGCCGATGCGCGGACGACGAGCTGCTGGCGGTTCGCGACCTGGAGGGCATACCTGACCTCACCGACGCCGAGCAGGCGGAACTCGACCTCCTGCGACTGCACCGCGCGCTTGCCAGCGGCCACATCGTCTCCGACGATGTCCTCGACCTGGCGCGGCAAATGGACGTGTCTGCGTTGCACGACCTGGGCGAGGGTGGACGGGTGCTGGTTGGCGGCCACGATGCGTCCGGCGATCCGCTCGACGCGCTCGACGCCGATGTGGCCGACCACCTGCGCCAGGCGCTCCGCGGCCTGCCTGGCAACGAGCATCTGGCGCGACACCGACGCGCACATCCCGCAGGTGCTGCGATCGATGCCCGTGCAGGCCGGCGTGCCGGCCGCGTGGCGGAGCGCCACGCGTGCCGCTGCTGCGTCGCCTGATCGCGCCGGACCCGCGCGGGACACGCGCCGCGACGTGGCGTCCACGGGATGCGTGCTGCCGATCCTGCACGCCGGCGATCGGCGCGGGTACCTGCGCTCGTTGTGGAATCCGCTCGTGCCGGGGATCACGTGGCAGGGCAGCCGCCCGCGCCCCGCCGGGATCGGTGCAGGTCTACCTCGATGTCAGCGGCTCGATGGGCGCCGAACTGCGGCTCCTCGTGCGGCTGCTCGGCGAGTTCGCGGGATGGGTCCGCCACCCGCTGTGGGCGTTCTCCACGGTGATCGCGCCCGCCACCATCGTCCGCGGTGAGCTCCGCACCGAATCGACCGGCGGCACCGCGCTGTCGGCGGTGATCGATCACATCCGGAAGACTCGCCCATCAAAGGCACTCGTCATCACCGACGGCTTCGTCGAGCAGTGCCACGTCGGTCGCCTTGCGTGCCACATCGAGGCACTGATCCCGTCAAACGGCACCCCCGACACGCTCGAGGCCTCCGGCATCCCCGTCACCCGCCTGCCCGCCAGTGCCGCCCCGGGTGTAGGAGCCTGCCGGACCGAGGGGGTCACATCTTTCTTTGCAGCATTTTTCAAGCTCTGACCCCATGTCAACTGGCGGTGCGCCCTGCTGCAGCGCTCGCGCCGCCGGGCATTTGCTCCCGCGGTCGGAGCCTGCATCTCCTGTGGAATCTGTCAGCACCCACGCCCGCGTTCCGGCCGCAAACGCCCGACGTCGTGTCGCCCATGGCAGGGCGTGTGCGCTTTTGCCGGCTGAACGCCGCCGGGCTCGCGCCGCCGGGCATTTGCTCCCCGCGGTCGGAGCCTGCATCTCTGCGGAATCTGTACACCCACGCCCGCGTTCCGCAAACGCCCGTCGTCGTGCGCCCTATGCTCGTGGCGATCGGCCCGTCGTGGTCTGTCGCCCAGACAGTCGCGGCCGGCGTCGCCTCGACCATCCCGACGATTTCATCCGGCACCAGGTGGCGCCGGCGTTAGAGCGCGGCAAGCGCGTCGTCCCGGTCCTCGTCGATGGCTCCATGTTCCCTCTCCGCAGGACTTTCCAGAGCATCTGCGCCCGCTGCGTATCGGCAGGCCGTGTCGCTTCGCGACCATTCGTGGGACAGCGACATCCGCATGGTGTTGCGGCCCTCGACGGCATCCTGACGACGACGCCGGCGCCTGCCGCCCGGGCTCGCGTCTCGCGTCCTGGGTCACTCCTGTCGCGGCTGAACGCGGCGTGGCGCGTCCTCTTCCGCGTGGTGCAGGTCCCGATCGCAGGAGCGTGCTCCTGTCCGGACGTTCCCGGCACTCCGCGAACCACGCGTCGGCGGCGCCACCTTGCCTGTCACTCGTCGTCGTCGCTTGTCGTCGCCCATGGTGGTGTCCGCCCAAACTCGAATCTCTGCCAGACGCAGACACCTGCCAGCGCCGCCACGGCGGCACCAGGGCCGCCGGGTGTCGGTGGACGCGGGCGTGGGTCTGTACACCTTCCGCATGAATGCAGGTCCCGACCGCGGCAAGCGATACCCGACGGCCCGCCGCGCTGCGCGACACGAGTGGACGCGGTGGCCCTGTTCCCACACGCTGACGCCTGCCAGCACGGACATGGCGGCACCAGGGCCGCCGGGTGTCGCCCTTCGACTCGCTACGCTCGCTCAGGGCGGAGTGGACGCGGGCGTGGGTGTACATCGTCCGCATGGATGCACGAAGCGACCGCGGGAAGCGATACCCGACGGCCCGCCGCGCTGCGCGACATGGAGACACCCAGCACGGGGTCACATCTTGAAAAATGCGATGAATCAAGATGTGACCCCTTCCGTTCGCGATCTACATCACGCTCCGCGTCGCCGTCCCGCCCAGGCTCGACGTCACCGTGACCGAGGTCGGGCGCGTCGCGACTGTCACCGTCAGCGAGTAGAGTTTCTTCCTTGCCTGCCACTCCATCGTGCCGTATCGCGTTCCGTCTGGCCCGTACGCCGTCAGCGTCGCAGCCGGCTGCTGGCTGCTCGTCGCCGTCACCGTCAGCGTCTTCTTCCTCGTCGTGTACGTCGCCGACGTGATCGTCACCGTGTCGTGCGCTGGAGCCACCACGGTGAGCGCCACCGTCGCGACCGCCGAGGCCACGGTTCCGTCGTGCGCCACGTACGTGAAGGTGTCTGCGCCCGTGTAACCCGTGGCCGGTGTGTAGGTGAACCCCCCCGTCGCCGCGAGATCGAGCACGCCGTGCGCCGGCGGCGTCACCAGCTGCGCGCTCAGCGCGTCACCGTCCGCGTCGCTGTCGTTGCTGAGCACGCCCGGCAACGCGACCGACAGCGGTGTGTCCTTCGTCACCGTGTACGTGTCGTTGGCGGCAACCGGCGCACGGTTCGTTCCTGCCTCGACCGTCACGCTGATCATGTGCGACCTCGTGGTCGTTCCGGCGGCTTGCACCTCGAGCGTGTGGAGTCCGGCCGCTGTCGCCGAGGCATCCCACGTGCCCGTCCAGATCGGAGACCCGGCGGCCGCGCGCGTCATCGACTGCCACGTCGTCGAGCCGTCGATGCTGAAGCGCACCGCGCTGACCGTGCCCGCATCGAAGACCAGCGCACGCACGGGATTGCCCGACGAGGCGGGCACCGTGTAGGCATACGGGTTCACCGCCGCTCCCGACCTTCGCGCTCGTCGGCGCAGTGATCAACACCGCCGGCCAGGTGCCCACCGTCTGGATCGTCCCCGACAGCCCGTCGCAGTCGATGGCCAGCAGCGCGTACTGGTTCGTCGTCGACTTCCCGAGCGACGTCACGTTGAGGTACCGAACGCCGCCGTTCACCATGGTGCCGGTGTACGCGTTGCCGGTGAACTGCGTGTCGGAGTCGTCGTGCGTGTGGCCGTATCCGTACAGCGAGGCCCGCCCCAGGTTCGAGCGCCTCGACGAACTCCTGGTGGCCGTAGAAGAGCCAGGTGTCGGTGCTGACCCCCGTGTCGGTGACCGGGTGATGCCCGAACGCCAGCACGAGGCGGGCGTCGGCCTGCGCCCCAAGTCGCTGGTTGATGAATGCGAGTTCCGTCGCGTCGAGTCCCGGCGTAATCGCCGTAGGGCCACCCCAGGCTGAAGCCGGCCCCCGTGTTGTCGGCCGTGTTGACGCCGAGGAAGTGATACGTCCCGAGCGGCAGGTCGCGCGTCCACGACACCTGCGTCGACCCGGCGGCCCGGCCCTGCACCGAGTTCGCGAGGTAGTACGCGAAGTACCGGTCGTTGTACGCGTCGTGATTCCCGGGCAGGTCGAAGTAGACGTTGGCCCCGGCACCCGCGGCCGTCAGGATGGCCGTGTACCGATCCCACTCGGCCTGGTACGGCCCGTTCGGAAATCCAAGAAAATTCCCGTTCGTCGAATCGGTCAGATCCCCGGTGGCGACGATGAACGATGGCTGGATGACGCTCCGGCCCGTCGTCACGATCCACGTGAGGCGGTCGGAGTCCGCCGAGCCCGACGTCCCGATGTGCGGATCGCTGATCTGCACGAACCAGAGCACGTTCGCGTGATCCTGGCAGTACGATGCGAGGCGCGGGTTGGCCGCATCGCTCGCGAGAGGGTGCATCAGCAGGCCGGCGGCGAGCACCAGCCCGGTCGTCGTCGCCGTGCGGCGCGTTCCGGTCGTGGTCATGGTGTCCTCCGGCTACTTCTGCGGTGAACGGGCAGCGAGTCTCGACAGGTACAGGTCGAGCATCTGCTGCGCGTGCGGTTCCAGGGCCCGGCTGCGCGCGTCGAGCAGTCGGTCGCGCGCCGTGTCGAACTGCTCCAGTTCGATGTAGGCGAGGGCCGCCAGCACGTAGGCATCGAGATTGGGCGGATCGAGGCGCGTGACCTCGTCGTATCCGCTCGCGGCGAGCGCGAAGCGTCCTCGCACCGCGTTCAGTCGCGCCAGCCGGCGATGCGCATCCACCGACAAGGGGCGGACGTCCAGTTCGCGCTGGAACGCGGCGGCTGCGAGGTCGAACTCCGCGTCGGCCTCGTGTTGTCGCTTGTGTGGGATCAACTGGTAGAACGCGCGCTCGAAGTGCGCGGTTCCCTGGCGCATGTGGTCGGATTCCTCGGGGCGAGCGGTACCCGGGCTGCGTTGCTGCGCGTTGAGGGCAACAGCCGGCGCCAACAGGACGGCGAGGATGACCAACGGCATCAGGCGATGAGCCATGAGCCACCTCCACGGTGACGCTAGACCTGTTGCCCACCGGCCGCAAGTGAAATTCCGTCCTGGGGCAGGCGCGACCGATGATGTCGCCGTAACCGCAGTCCTAAGCCCGCTGCGTCTCCTGTCGCCCGTGGCAGGGCGTATTCGTCACGTCCGTGGTGGTGACACCGTCGCCACACGCCCACGCTGATGGTGCCGACGTGGCGGCACAGGGCCGTCGGGTGTCGCCCTTCGACTCGCTACGCTCGCTCAGGGCGGAGTGGACGCGGGCGTGGGTGTACATCGTCCGCATGGATGCACGAAGCGACCGCGGGAAGCGATACCCGACGGCCCGCCGCGCAGCGCGACACAGGGTAGACGATACCCGACGGCCCGCCGCACTGTGCGACACCCGCAGTTGCGACACCCGTGCACTCGGCATGGACCCTTCCGGCGTATCCTGTCACCTCATCTCAGTGGGCGGGCGTGGCGCGAGGTGACGCGACGACGTGTGTGGATGAGTGGAGGAGCGTGATCGTGAAGCGATTGGTGCAGGCGTGTGCGGTAGTGGTGGCGGTGCTGATGGCGCCGGTGGGCATGCGCGCGGCGGACACGCTGCGGATCTACTTCATCGACGTCGAGGGTGGGCAGGCGACGCTGGTCGTGACGCCGGCAGGCGAGTCACTGCTCATCGACGCGGGGTTTCCGAGCGACGATGCGTTGATTGCGCCCGCGTTCGGGGAGCCGGCGGGCGCGTCGGCGAACGGACGCGATCCGAAGCGCATCCTCGCTGCGGCGAAGGACGCGGGCATCACGCAGATCGACTACATGCTGATCACCCACTTCCATGCCGATCACGCCGGCGGGGTCGTCGAGTTGTCGAAGATGATCCCGATACGCGCCTACATCGATCACGGCGCGCCCGCGCCCGGCACCGACGACAACGTCCCTGGCTCGATGGCGATCTACCAGCAGTACCTGCCCGTTCGTGCGAAGGCCCGGCACATCCAGCCGAAGCCCGGCGACGTGCTTCCGATGAAGGGCATCGACGCGCGCGTCGTGAGCGCCGACCGGGTGGTGCTCAGCGCGCCGCTTGCCGGGGCGGGGCAGCCCAACGCCGCGTGCAGCGGGAGCGGCGTGCCCGCGCAGGAGAAGGTCGAGAACCCGCACTCGGTGGGCGTGCGCCTGCAGTACGGCGCGTTCAGGTTCCTCGACCTCGGCGATCTGAGCGGTGACCCGCTGTTTGCGTTGACCTGCCCGACCGACCTGGTCGGGGCCGCAGACGTCTACCTGATCGCGCATCACGGCGGCGCCGATGCCTCCGACGCCGCGACGTTCGCGGCCGTCAAGCCGCTGGTCGCCGTCTTCAACAACGGCCCGCGCAAGGGCGCGCAGGCAGCCACCCTGGCGACCGTTGCCAGCATGCCGTCGATCGACGGCTGGCAGTTGCACCGCACCATCAACCCCGGCGCCACGAATGCGCCCGACGACCGCCTCGCGAACCTCGACCAGTCGACGAGCGCCTGGATCAAGATCGAAGCGAACGCCGACGGCTCGTTCGTCGTGACCAACGGCCGCAACGGCTACTCGAAGACGTATCGCCGGTAGCCTGCAAAAGGTGCAAAAGGGGTCACATCTTTCATTGCAGCATTATTCAAGACCTGACCCCCGTCTCGCGCCGGCGATGCGCCCCGGTGCAGGGCTCGCGCCGCCGGCATCGGCTCCCGCGGTCGGGACCTGCATCCCCTGCGGCGGGCCGCACCGGGGTGCGGCCCCTACACCTGAACACCTGCACCTCGTGCAACCGGGCTCCGCGGCACAGGGGCGTCGGGTGTCGGTGGACGCGGGCGTGGGTGTACATCGTCCGCATGGATGCACGAAGCGACCGCGGGAAGCGATACCCGACGGCCCGCCGCGCCGCGCGACACCGACGCCTGGCATGGGGCCAGAGCTTGAGAAATGCGATAAAGAAAGATGTGACCCCTTCTGCGGGCCGCACTGGGGTGCGGCCCCTACACCTGGCGAATTCGAGGATCATGCGCCTTCGCACACGCGTCTTCGTCGTTGCCTTCGCGTGCGTCGTCGCGTACGGCCTCCACGACGACCGCTCGCGCGGAACGCCGCGTGGACGCGCGGCGACGTCCGTTGCGGATGCCCGCGAGGCCGCGATTGCCGCCATAGAAGCGGGACGACAGGCCACGCCGCTGATCGCCGCGCCGCGCGACGGCGAGTCGGATGCGACCGTCACGTTTCTCGCACAGCGGATGGGCGATCGCGTGCCGCGCATCGTCTCTGACGTGACCGGATGGGGCGAGCACACCGATGGCACGTTCGACTTCAGCGTGGGCACGATGACGCGCGTCGGGCAGACCGAGTGGTATGCGCTCGACGCGAAGGTCGCGCCGCGCGCCCGCATCGAGTACCTCATCGCCTACGGCGTCGCCGATCACCAGCTCGATCCGCACAACCCGCGCCAGTCTGCCGGGCTGCAACGTGGCGGCGCGCCCGCCTCGGAGTTCGTGATGCCCGGCTACGTGCCGCCGCCCGAACTCACCGCGCCTCCGGTCTCGCCGGCCGGCAGTGACCACCGAGGCGACGGTCGAGAGCGCGGCGCTCCGTGGGCCATGCCGCCTGATCGTCTACACGCCCCCGGGCTATCGAGACGGGGGAGGCTACCCCGTGGCGGTGTTTCTCGACCTTCGCGCGGGCCTGGTGTCGCGTGTGCTCGACTGGATGATCGCGCACCGCGCGATCGCGCCGATCGTGGCCGTGTTCGTGGGCCCGACGTCGCGCGGCGGTGACCACGCGGCGGGCGCGGCGCTGCCGACCTTCCTCAACGACGAGTTGCCCGCGTGGGTCGCGTCGCGTTACAGCGTCAGCAGGCGCGCGGCCGACCGCGCGGTGATCGGCATCTCGTACGGCGCGAAGGACGCGCTCGAGGCGGGTATGTCTACCGCCGCCGCGTTCGATCGCGTCGGCCTGTTGATTCCCGGCCGGCGGATGTCGCGCGCCGACATCGATGCATTCGCCGTGCGGCGCGACCGGCGCCTGCGCGTCGCCATCCTCGCCGGTCAGTACGATCACGCGAACATCGAGACCGCGCGCCACCTGCGGCAGGCGCTCGCCGGCGCGGGACATGCCGTCGACTACATCGAGGTGCCCGAGGGCCACAGCGCGGTGACGTGGAGCAACCACCTGCGCGCGGTGCTGGTCAACGTGTTTGGACGCAACACGAGTCCCTCGTCGAAGAAGCCCTATGCTTTCGTCCCCGCGATCGAGTAGGTTGTGCGCGCGGCGCACCGGCCGAGGTAGTCCCCGGTGAAGCCCGTGTCGTAATCGCCCCCGTTCTCTTCACACGGGAAGTCGCCAGATGCCTGCATGACCCCCGACTTGAAGGCACAGGTCCTCGACCGCCTCGTCAGCAGCGGCGTGGACAGCGAAGAGTGGTCGTTCCTCGTCATGGCCGCGCTCGACGGCGTGGCCGCCCTGGACAACTACCTCGAAGGTGGCGCGACGAAGGCCGGTGCGCCGGCTGCTCCAACGATTACAGCAAAGACGACAGCGAAGGAGCCGAAGCCGGGCGTCTTCGTATCCTCCATCACCGTTGAAGGATTCCGTGGCATCGGCCCGGCGGCCACGCTCACCGTGCGTCCCGGCCCGGGCCTGACGCTCGTCGTCGGGCGCAACGGTTCGGGGAAGTCGAGCTTCGCCGAAGGCCTCGAGGTGCTGCTCACCGGCCAGAACTATCGCTGGCTGAAGCGGACGCGCGCGTGGGTTGACGGATGGCGCAACCTCCATCACGGCACCGCCACGCTGAAGGCCGACCTGATCGTCGAGGGACAGGGTCCGCTGACCCTGACACGCACGTGGACAGGCGACGAGGTCGAGAGCAGCGTCGCGAGCGTTGTCGCGAAGGGCAAGCCCGCGTGCGCTCTCGACACACTGGGATGGAGCGGTGCGCTCGGCACCTTCCGCCCGTTCCTTTCGTACAACGAGCTCGGCTCGCTGCTCGAGGAAGGTCCGTCGAAACTCTACGACGCGCTCAGCAGCGTGCTCGGCCTCGACGACATGGTGCACCTGCAGTCTGTGCTGGCGGATGCACGGAAGCTGCGCGCCGATCGGCAGAAGAGCGCGACGGAGCAGGCGAAGCGGCTGGCGCGCGAGATCGAGGCTCGGTGAGTTCGCGAGCGGCGATCCACGTCCACCCGCCGCGCTGAAGGCGTTGACTGCGAAGACATGGGATCTCGCGACCCTGTCGGATCTCGCCGCCGGCGAGATGACCGACGGCGCGGCAGGGATCGACATCCTGCGGCGCCTGCAGTCGCTCGCGCGGCCCGATCCCGTCGCCGTCAGCGCGATCGTCGAGCGCCTGCGCGCTGCCGACCGTGCGTGTGCGCAGTTTGCCGGCACCAATGCCGAGCGTTCGCGCGAGTGCGCGCGCCTGCTGACCGAAGCGCTCACCTTCCACGAGAAGCACGCGCCGACCGCGTGTCCCGTGTGCGGCACCGCCGATGCCCTCGGCGCCGGATGGCGCGTTGACACCATCGCCGAAGTCGAGCGCCTCACCAGGGAGGCGACCGCGTGCCTTGCCGCCGACAACGAGCGCCGCGCCGTCATCGCGCACGCGCGCAGCGTCGTGCCGCCCGTGCCGCCCGTGCTCGCGCAGGCCGCTGAAGTCACATCGCTCGACAGCCTCTCGCTCGTGCGGACGATGTGGAGTGAGTGGGCGAAGGGGCTGGAGCTGACGACAGCATCGGCGTTGGCGACGCACCTTGAAGGACACGTCCTCGAGCTCGCCGAAGCCGTTGCCACACTGGCCGACGAGGCCGGGATCGAGTTGACGCGCAGGGAAGACACCTGGCGACCCGTCCAGTTGCGGATTGCCGAGTGGCTGCCGTCGGCGCGCGCCGCGCAGGCCGCGACCTCGCAACTGCCTCAACTCAGGAAGGCCGAGGAGTGGTTGAAGGAAGCCGCCAACGCCATGCGCAACGAGCGGTTCAAGCCCATCGCCGCGCGCGTTGCCGACGTGTGGAAGCAGTTGCGGCTGCAGAGCAACGTCGATCTCGGCGACATCGAGCTCGCCGGCACCGCGCAGAGGCGGCACGTCACGCTTCCCGTGAGCGTTGACGGCGCCAACGCCGACGCGCTCGGCGTGATGAGCCAGGGCGAGTTGCACTCGCTGGCGCTGAGCCTCTTCCTGCCGCGCGCCACGTTGCCCGAGAGTCCCTTCCGCTTCATCTCGGTTGACGACCCCGTGCAGTCGATGGATCCCGCGCGCGTCGAGGGCCTTGCCCGCGCGCTCGCCGACACCGCCCTCACGCGCCAGGTCATCGTCTTCACCCATGACGACCGCCTGCCCGAGGCCGTCCGTCGTCTCGGCATCCCTGCGTCGGTCATCGGCGTCTCGCGGCGCGCCGGATCCCTCGTCGAGACCCGTCCCGGCCTCGATCCCGTCAGCGCCTACATCGACGATGCGCGTGCCGTGTTGCTGACGAAGGAGCTGCCGCGCGAAGTCGTCGAGCGCGTCGTCCCCGGCTTCTGCCGCAGCGCGCTCGAGGCCGCGTGCATGGATCGCATCCGCCGCGTGCGTCTCAAGCGGGGCGAGCGGCACGACGACATCGAGCAGTTGCTCGAAACGAACGCCAGGCTGCATCCCCTCATGGCCCTCGCGTTGTTTGACGATGAGAAGAGGGGAGGAGGCGAGGTGCTGACGCGCCTCGATCGGCTGGTTGACGGGTGGCGCCGCCGCGTTCAGGACGTGCAACGCCGGCAGCCACGACGTGCAGGAGTGCGACCCGAAGACCCTCGTGGACACCGTGCAGAAAGTCACGGTGCGCCTGGCGGCGCTGAGCGAGTGAGCAGCAGCGACGCCACCCCCGCGCGCGAGCTGCTGACGGTGGCGCGTGCCCTCGTCGACCGTGCCTCCCCTGGCACCGCCGGCCTGTGGCCACGCGCCGCCGCCCTCCTCTCGCGCCAGGCCCTCGAAGTTGCGCTGAAGACCTACTGGAGCTTCGCCGCGATGGGCGCCGAAGACTGCACCGCCCGCGCGCAGCTGTTGTGCCTCGGCCGCTACCTTTCGGACGAACCGCTTGCTCGTCGTGCGCATCAGACGTGGTCGCGCTCAGTCGCGCGTGTCATCACCATCCGTACGAGCTCGCACCGACGCGGGACGAACTTCTCACGTGGTGCGAGGGGGTGGGGGAGGTTATCGAGAGGACGGAGGGGGAGATTTGGGGGAGGCGGAGGGGAAGGGCATCGGGCGCGTGACCTTGGGTGTCACGGGGGCAGCAAGGTTAGCGATCGAGGCGCAGGTGAGGGGTCGAATGCTGGAGAACTTGCAGCGGCTGGTATGAGTCAGGAAGCCATCTCGGGAATGAAGACCGTTACGTCGGGCGAGATTCGCGGACGGATTCGAAAAGGAGTTCGGCCCGTTAAGCCTGAAGTTCGAGACCATCGAACTGCATACGATGAGTGCGGTGTCCAGTTCGGACTCGCGCGCCGATCGCCCAGGCGTATATGTCCATCTACAAGCTGGGCGCGTAGTCAGAGTTGGCCGAAGCTTGAGCAACGCGCGCGTTCGTGCGCTTCAGCACATTCCTGCCGATACCGGAGGGCTCATGAAAGCCCTCGGCGCTGATCCCACGGCCGTTCTCCTGCTGTTTACCGTGTCGCAGGAGCGTGACTGCCACTGGATAGCCGCCCTGGAAGTGTTCCTTGAAAGAGACTTGGACCCGCTCGTGCGCTCAAAGAGGCGCGGCTAGACCGAGTCCGGTTTACGGAAAGAACAGTTCAGCCGACGAGGCAGCGGAGTTCTTGCACTATCGAACGGCCACACCTAACGCGTCGCTAATCCGAGTTCTATCGAAATCCACGAAGTCTGCCGACCCCTGCCAGAGCCGTGCCGTATCCGGCAGCCCCAGGTAGAGGGCCGTGGCCACCGACAGGGTGCGCGCCGAGTCGCGTTCCCACTCAGCGTGCCGAGCGATCTCGTCTAGATCCGCATCGTGCTCAAGTTGGCGCGTCCGCCACCGAACAACATGACGTTCGGCGGCCAGGAAGTCGCTCTTGCTGGAATTGCAGCGAGGATGTGCAACAACCAGGTTGTCAATTGCATCGTCGGCATAGCGAGCCCATGGCAGGAAGTGGTCAACGTCTGACGCGTCGTCAGTCGGGCGTTCGCAGTAGAAGCAGTGTCCGTGCTGCAGTTCGAGCAGCGGTTGTCGAACCCGTTTCAAACCGATGCGTTCGGTCCCGAAGAGAAACGCCTCGAGCTCGCATTCTGGGAGATCGTTCAGTTTGGCAACCTTGCGCGCCCACTCACGCCGGAACAGCGGACGTAGTACGCCGTTAAAACGCACAAGGTACTCGGATACCTCAGGCAACAGGGTTATCAAGTTGCTAAAGCGGGAAGTACCTGGGTTCCTTTGATAGCTTCTGACAGTTCCTTCTGTCGTTCCAAGCGGGCACCCATGTCGATACAGGAAGACATCTTCGCGGCGCCCCAATACTTGCAACCGCGGTATTGGGTCCTCGATCAGCTTCCATTCGACGTCTCTAATGAGCCGCTCATAGTCGTGAGAATGCAGTCGACGTGCAGCGGCGGCGTTCATTGCGTGACCATTGTCGTGAGTGTGCTTGAACGCGAGGATCCAACTCACGACTGCCGCTTGCTGAAGTCTGCCTCCTCCCTGCCGCAGTACAACGTCGCCGCGATAAGTGGTCGCGTGCCTCCAATACAACTCCAGCACGCGCTCCGCCAGTTGACGAGTCGTGATCGAAGATGGAGGTTCGCCGTACTTCGAGGTGTTCTCGATGCAGACGTCGAGCAGGGCGACGACCAGCGCGAACTTGTAGGTGGCGGCAAAACTACCGTCGCCAAGGATGGCAAGCATCCGCTCGGCGAGCGCCAAAGCGTCGGCGTCTCGCGTCACGTGCGAGGACTCCAGTAGTCGGCTCGTGCTGGGATGACCCAGCGCATACCGCCGCGCGGATCCGCCACGTCGCCGTCGTAACGAGGAATGACGTGCACGTGAACATGTTCGACCGTCTGCCCCGCCGCCGCCCCGATGTTCACACCGATGTTGTAGCCGGCTGGCGCGTGTGCGTGTTCGATCGCGGACTTGACCGCGGGCACGAGCGACCAGAGCGCGGCGGCTTCCTCGATCGTCAGGTCAAACAGGCTGGCCACGTGTCGGCGCGGAACGATCAGCGCGTGGCCGGGGCTTACTGGGTAGCCGTCGGCGAACGCGACGACAGATGCGTTGGATGCGAGATTCGGTCGGACTTCGATGGAGGTGCAGAGTGGGCACGCAGCGTCGATGCCAGGGTCGGCACTCATCGGTGGGGAGCATACCAGCGCACCGGACAATGCTCGCGACCTGAGGCGAAACGAATGTTATCCATGATGGTAGGAGCTCGTCCTTTCGCTACTGAACGAAGGCTCGGAACTGCGTAGGAGCCAGACGACACGAACTCGTCAGCGCACCGGGAAGCACGTACAAGCCAACATCTGTGCCGAAGTTGAAGACCCTGTAGAGTTGGAAGTCCTTTGGTCGAGCCTCTGAACAGCGGACCTCATTCACGGTGACATTGAACGGGAAGTACTTACCCAAGCCTGTGGTCTTCGCCTCAATCAACCTCGGTGTCCCGTCGTCGTTGAATGACCGGATGTCGTAGCCCGCGCCGTCTCCCCTGACCTGCGCCGTCCACTCGACCTGCGTCGCCAGCAGTTGCTGGCCGCCATCGTGCAGCCGCCTCCGCTCGAACTCCAGAACGAACTCTTCACCGCGGCGGCCGAGCTCACGATTGGCTGCATCTCGAGCCACGAAGTCGATCCGAGATAGGCGAATTGGTTGGAACGGCGCCTCGAGCGGGATCCTCATCGCTTCTGGAGGCGGCACCACCAGATTCGCCATAGAAACACCATGCAGGTCAGGGGAGCTCACGGGATTGATGACCGGGCCAGTCACCAGAGGCTCGAAGAAGCTGCGGTGGACGTCGAGATACTCGAGGACGACCTGCTCGAGCAGAACCTGGAAGTTGGAGCGCGGCTTGTAGCCGTCGATGTATGGACAGCCGTGCAGCGTGAGGACGGCGCTGATGTTCGCGTGCTTGAACTCGACGGAACCTCTGGATCGGCCATCGAGAACACGTCTGAGACGCTCGTTATGTTCGGACTTGTTGACACGTTCTCCGGCGAGTTCGCTGCTGAGCATGCTGAAGTAGTCAGCAACCGTTGCCTCAACTTCGTCGCGAGACCACGAGCCTCCAGGCATGGGCCGATCCTTCACATTGACGTGAACGTGTGTCCCAACAGAAGCAAGGGAATGCTTCGCGGCGCCGTTGCGGTTGCAGTCTATCCCAGGGAATGCGACACCGCGGGGTGGGGCTAATGGTTCTAATGCGAGTCGCTGCGGAATCTGGCTGGCAGGACACCGGGAACTGCCCTCAGATCGCGTTGAACACGCAGGAACACTCGCTCGAGGCCAGTTGCCGCGCGGCCGAGTCGGTTGAGCAGGCTCCAGTAGTGCCGCTCACCGGCCGGGGACCTCTCCCACCCCCATCCGCACCTCCCACGCCTTCGCCTCCCCAGCCGCGAGCCGAACATCCTTCGCCTCGAACGTGAGGTGTGTGGGAGCAGGCAGCCGCGGCCCGCGACCAAGCGGCTCGTCGCCGACCGTGCGGGTAGATACCGCGACACCGAAGCTCCCCCGAAGCCTGCACCTCCAGCAACCCCTCCGGCCCCGAGAGCCGAATGCTGCGCGACGCGGCTCCTACTGCATCCGGTGATGCAGTCGGTGACGCACTTGACTCCGTCCCCGTAGACGTCACCACCATCCACACCCGCCGTATCGCGACATCGCGACTCGCCCTGATCGTCTCCGTCCGGATCAGCGACGCCCCCTCGATGCGCCACGCGATCGTGACCTCGAACCCCGGCTCGATCCACTCGCCGCTCTTGCCGCCCGACGACGACGAAGCGCCGCTACGCGGCGCGCAGCGACCGCCCGTCGGCGCCAGGCGCGATCTCATCCGCCCCGTCGGTGGCGGCGAGAGTCCGCCCGTCCGCCATCTCGAAGTAACGACGCGCCGGCGGGAACAGTCTGCTCGACGGGCGCGACGAAGCCGGGCAGGCCGTGCGGCGCCGGCAGGTAGTCAGCGACTCCCGGCTTGGTGCCGGTGGTGATCGGGAGCGCAAAGCGCAGCGGCCCCTGCCGCACCAGCCAGACGCCAGCGGGACGATCGCCGCGGCGGAAGAACTCGAAGCGCGCAACGTCAGGCAACGCGGGACGCTCGGGGAACGACGTGACCTTCTCGGCCGCGAGGACGCGCATGAGGGTGTCGTGCGCCATCAGGGCCTTGCCGAAGAAGCCGACGGTCTGCTGCCACTCGCGCTCCTTCGTGATGTACGAGTAGTTGCCGCGGCCGGGCGCGAAGACGGTCAGCACGTGGCGGTCATCGTCGTAGTTCTTGCGCAGCCAGAGCCACGCGAGGCGATACTCGCTCGCCAGGTCGGGGAGCGGCGCCGGGCGGAACTCGGGATGCGCGGCGAGGAACGCGACGATCTCGAGGGTGTCGAGATAGCAGACGACGCCGAGGCTGCGTCCCCAGGGATACCCGTAGCCGTCGGGCGAGACGAGATCCCACCAGAGCTTCATCTGCGCGGTGAGTGTCGGCCGCAACGCGGCGATGATGTCGCTGGCGGCCGACGGTCTCGGCGGCCTCGTACACGTACCGCGCGTACTCGTTCGAGTACCGGTCATACCGTCCCGCGTCCCCGCATCGTCTGCATAGAGCGCACCCTTGACGAAGGGCTCGGCGGCGCGATCGATCAGCGAGTCGACGAACGCGCGGTCCTTGAGCACGCCCATCTGGAACGACAGGGTCGCGATCGCGCGAGGCGACGCCGAGGTAGTTCTCGGGCAGGTTGATCACGCGCCGCGTCTGCGGGATCGTAGAAGCGCGTGGGATCGAGCAGCAGCGTCCACGCGGTGCGGTCGCGAGCGAGACAGCGACTGCCAGATGGCGTTCTGCTGCAGGTCGGCGCCGAAGTGGCGGAGGGCGAGCGCGGCGTAGAGCTGCGCGAACGCCTTGCCGCCGTTGACCGATTCGCTCACGCCGACGCGCGCGATCGAGCGGCACGACGTCGCGACCGCCCACCATCCGCGTGTCGCGCGTCTCGGCATACGCGGCCAGCGCCCGGACGAAGGTGCCCCACGAGAAGTCGCCGGTCGTGAGCGCGCCGTGCACCCGATCGGGCAGCGGCCCGTCGGCCGGAATCTGCGCCAGGTGCGACGGCGACCTCGCGATCGAAGAAGGCATCGACGTCGGCCTTCAACGCGGCGGTGGTCGACCGTAGGCTCGGCGGCGGCGGCGGCACGGCTCGTCGCGCAGGCCGAGCAACGACCGCGAGTGACGATGACCGCGAGGGCACCGCCGCGCAGTGCGTGACGTCTCATGCGACGCAATCCCCTGGCGAACGACGGCGGCGGCGACGAGGGCGGCCGCGCCGCGCAGCCGTGGATACTGCTCGGGCGGCACGATCGTGATCGGCGTCGCGCCGGCAGACGGCGTCAGCGCGCGCTCGGCGAGCGCCGGCGCGAACGGTGGCCTCGATGAGATCCCACGCGGTCGGTGATCTCGCCGCCGATGTAGACGTGCGCCGGGTCGATGGCATTCACCACCGAGCCGAGGCCGAGGCCGAGATACCGTCCCGTCGACAGCAGGGCCGCGAGCGCCTTGCCGTCGCCGCCGCGCGCACGGGCGATGAGGTCGTCGACGGTCAGCGAGATCGCATCGGCGTCGCCGACGCGGCCGGTCGCGCAGGTCGCGCCCGAAGTACCGCGAGAGCGTGGCGAGGTTCGAGACGTACGCCTCCCAGCACCCGGTGGCGCCGCACCCGCAGCGCGGGCCGTCGATGTTCAAGCGGCACGTGGCCGAACTCGCCGCCGATGTTGTGCTGCCCGCGCACGAGCTCGCCGCCGAGCACGATGCCGACGCCGAGGCCGTCCGACACGGTGACGTACACGAAGTTGCTGGGCGCCTTCGGCGCGCCGCGCGTCCCAGAGCTGCGCCAGCGCGCACGCCTTGCCGGAGTTCTCGATCTGGACCGGCAGGCCGAGCGCGGCGGCGAGCGGATCGCGCAGGCTGAGATCGCGCCATCCGAGGTTCGGCGCGCAGCAGCACGCTGGCCGGTCTGCGACTCCACCATGCCCGGCACGACGACGCCCGACGCCCTCGCAGCGGCCGAGGTCCTGTGTGCTCGGCGAGCACGGCCTTGACGCGCTTGGCGAGGCCGGCGATGAACCGCTTCGGGTCGCGCTCGGTGGGGAAGCTGGTGACGCTGGCGAGCTGGCGGCCGACCAGGTCGGTCACCATGCATGAAGGTGCGCGTCGGCCGGATGTCGACCGCGACGACGCACCGCTTGCGCGAGTCGATGTAGAGGAACGTCGGCTTGCGGCCGCGCTTCGCCTCGCCGGTGGCGCCCTCGAAGATGGCGCCCTCGCTCGATCAGCTCGTTCACGAGCAGGCTGACGGCGCCGCGCCGCGTGCCCATCAGCCGCGCGAGGTCGGCGCGCGAGATCGGCTGGTTGGTGCGGACGAGGTTCAGCGCGATCCGCCGGTTGATCGCCCGCGGGGTGCCGCGGGTGGCGACGCCGTGGCTCTGCGCGTGCTTGTGCTGCATCGGCCTCTTCGATGACGTTAGCTGCTGGACCCGCGTTGCGCGTCGAGCGCGATCGTCTCGCTATCGGCCGCCGACGGTGATGATGGCCTGCACCGTGGTGCTGCGTCGCGGGCGGCGTCTCGAGCATCAGGTGGTGGCCGCGATTCTCCTGCGGTCCCGTCGGTGATCGCCCCGGGCTTGCCGGGCGCCGTGAGGACGGTCGCCGCGCGTGGTGATCCGTGACCCCTCTGGCCCCGACACCGTGACCGACAGCGGCGACGGCTCCGCCGCCAAGCAGGTAGCTGGCCGGCGCGCTGCTCGATCGGCGCGTCGGCGTGCAGGTACCACTCGATGGTCTTCGGCGTGCGGGTCTCGATGGCGTCGGTCACCGAGAACTGGTCGGCGCCGGTCACGACGAACGTGCGGAAGAAGCGAATCAGCCCGGCCGACGGCAGGTAGGCGCCGGTCGCATCGGCCTCGACGCGCAGTCCCGTTGGCGTCGCCTGCACCGACGTGATCCGCACCGTGTCGAGCGCGGCCTGGTCCATCGTCGCCCAGACGTCGTGCTCGCCCTCGTCGCCCTGGCCCTGGCCGCCGACCGTGATCGTGTTGTGGTGGCGCGCCTGCGGCTGGCCCGCGTAGCCGGTGTCGCCGGTGAGGTAGCGTCCGCGCGCCCAGATGATGAAGCTGCCGGCGTCGGGATGCGCGTGCCCGCTGCTCGAGGCGCCACTCGGGCACCGTCGCCAGCAGCGTCGTCGCGCGATGTCCTTCGGGCGGGCCCGCCTTGAAGGCCACGGCGGTGGCATCCGCGTTCCACGACGTGCGGTGATAGACCACGCCGGAGTCGTCGAAGTGGTGCGTGAGCGGGAGGGCGCTCATCGGCGCCGGTGCGAGCGCGGCGTCGCGCCAGAGCAGCGTCCACCACTCCTCGCGGTTCGTGTGGCCGAAGCCCGCGAGCCGCTGCGGCCACCGCCTGCGCCTCGGGGTCCTGGAACCGCGCGGCCACGCGGTAGAGCACGTTGAAGTTGCTCTTGAGCGTGCCGGTCGGATACTCGCGTGCGTAATCCGTCGCCCTGCTTCGCGCGCGTCAGCGGCCCCTGCCCAGATGTCGCCGAAGTCGAACACGTTCTGGCCGTCCGGCAGCATGCGTGTGCGCGAGGAAGTACTTCCAGTTGCGGAACTGCCCGCGGTCCCAGAGGCTCTCGCCCGTCGAGTGTTCCCAGGCGTCGAGGAAGTGCACGAGCCACGGCGTCGAGAAGATCCAGTACTCCATGCCCTCGTAGTAGTAGCCGTCGGGGCTGAGCAGCTGGCCGGCGCGATGATGGTGGGCGCGCGCGAGCGACGGCCCACGTCTCGGCGCGTCGGCGACTCGCCCATCAGCGCCAGCGCCGTCACGGCGAGGCCGGCGGTCGGGATGAAGTCGTGGTTCTGCGTGAAGTTCAGCTGCCGTCCCCGGCCTCGGGCGCGAACGCGTCGTACACGAGGCCGGCGTGCCGCTCGAGCGACGCGCGGATGCGGCCGCGTTCTGCCGGCGACAGCTCGTCGTAGAGCAGGTCGTACGCCCAGCCGATCGCGTACAGCAGGTGACCCGGCGGCGAGATCGGTGTTGGGCTTGTTGTAGGTATAGCCCCACGGCTCGTAGTCGATCGCGGCCAGCACCCACGCCTTCGCGGCATCGCAGGTACGCCGGATTGCGGTCGATGGCCCACGCGAGGCTCACGCCCGGTGATCGCGAGCGCGACGTTGTTCTGCGAGCGCCGCTCCTGCGGCCCGGGCGCGGGCGGCGGAGCCTGCGTGAGGGCCACGAGGCCCGACCGCGCGCGCTCCCACTCGGCCTTGTGCGTCGTGTGCGCCCGCAGGCGCAGCGCCTCGAGCTCGGCCGACGTGACGAACACGCGCGGGTGCACGCCGACGAGCTCCGGCTTGAGCTGCACCGTGTGCGCCAGCAGTTGATCGAACGTCGGGATGGCGTCCTGCGCGCGTGCGCGCGTCGGCAACGCGAGCGCGGCGGCGGTGATCACGGCGACGACGGCGAGGCGCGCCGGCGTCGACGGCATGCGGGGCAAGACGGCGGATGCTCATGTTCAGGTCCGTGTGACTCGAGAAACGGGCGGAGAAGCAATCTCCCGGAGTGATGTGCCGACCGACAATCACTCCGGGAGTTGCCAGTCGCTAGAACGTCAGGCGCGCACCCAACTGCACGCGGCGCATCGCGTTGGCGCTGCGGATCACGCCGAACGTGGTCGACGTCGCGCCCGACGGGACGCTGTTGCCCGGCTGGCCGAGGTTCACGATGTTGAACGCGTTGGTGGCCTCGCCGCGGAACGTCAGCTTCATCTTCCGCGGCAGCCGGAAGTCGCGCGAGATCGCCAGATCGACGACGCGGAAGCCGGGCCCGTCGAGCAGGTTGCGCGGCGAGTTGCCGTCGACGGCCACGCCCGTCACGACCTTGTTCTGCACGAACGCGGCGGTGTTGAACCACTGCGCCGCCGTCGGGTTGTCGATGTTCGGATCGCCGATCAGCTGCGCGCGGTCGTTCGTGCTGCCGTCGAGGTTGGCGTCGACGTTGCCGTTGGTCACCGTGAACGGCAGGCCGCTGCGCAGCTTGAGGATCGGCGCGATGCGTCCAGCCGTTGAGGATGCCGCGCAGCACGGCGTTCGAGCCCGTGTAGTAGTCGAGCTCCCAGTTGACGCTCATGCTGAAGACGTGGCGCTGGTCGGTGTCGGCGCGGCCGTACTCGTCGTCGAGCTTGCTGTAGTTCTGCGCCAGGCCCTGCGTGGTGTTGTTCTGCAACTGCGCGCTCGTCATGGTCTTGCTGAGCGTGTAGAAGCCGTTGAAGCTGATGTGGTGCCACGGCCGCATCTGCGCGGTGAGCTGCAGGCCGTTGTAGTTCGACGTACTGATCCGAGTCGAGCATCGTCACCGCGCCGAACTGCGTGTTGGGCCGGCGCGACAGGACGTTGGCGCCGCCGCGGTCGCCGTCGGCGTCACGACCGGGTAGTTCACGTCGCGCCCGAACGGCAGGTTGCGGTTGAACGTGCCGATGTAGGCGGCGCCGACCGCCAGTGAACTTGCCGACCTGGCGCTGGATGCCGACGTTCGTCTGGTAGGCGTGCGACCACTTGAAGTCGAGGTCGACGCCGAACAGGCCGCCGCCGACGGTGTACGAGCCGTTGTAGGGGAACGGCACGCCGCCGACGAAGTCGTTGTAGGGATTGCTGAGCGACGCGCCGAGCGGCACGCCGGCCGGGCTCACGTCCGCGGCTCGATGTTGGTGAACGTCAGGCGCGTGGACCACGGCTGGAAGTTCGTCATCGTGTTCCACTCGTTGCCCGAGATGCTGCCGTAGAAGATGCCGCCCGCCGCGCGGATCGACGTCTTGCCGTCGCCGAACGGATCCCACACGATGCCGACGCGCGGCGAGACGTGGCTCCAGGACGTCGGGATGACGCCGCGCTCCACGCCCGGGTCGCCGTAGAACAGCTGCCCGGTGGGCGCCGCGGGTTGACGGTGGACTTCTGCCCGGGCACGTAGGTCGTGAACCGGTTCAGCGGATCGGTGCCGGGCGTCTGCACGTCCCAGCGCAGGCCGAGGTTCAGCGTGACGCGTCGAGCCGATGCGGTAGTCGTCCTGCACGAAGGCCGCGCCGTACCAGCTGTTCCAGAGCGCGTTGACCGGCGCGTCCTGCGTGACCGCGCTCGGGATGCCGATCATGAAGTCGGCGAGCGCGTTCCTGCGTGACGCTGTTGTTGAACGTGAAGACGCCGTAGTTGTTGAGCAGCGTGTCCTGGATCGGTCTCGTTGTACGAGAGCTCGCCGCCCATCTTGATCGCGTGCGTCGCCGTTGGTCCAGCTGAAGACGTCGCGCACCGAGTAGAAGTCGCCGCCGGCCTTCGGCCCGCCGATCGCGTTGCGTCAGCGTGAAGTAGCCGCTGACGGTGATCTGCGGCAGCGACGGCGCGCCCTGGATGATGGCCGACGACCCGAGGTCGGTGAGCGACGTCGCCGGCATCGTTCAGGCGGCCGCCGAAGTTGCGGTTGAACGAGAACCACGCCTGGTTGATCTTGTTGCTGCTGACGACCCACGTGTCGCTGACGTTGACGTTGTGCTGGCGCCACTTGAACTGCTGGCTGGCCCACGGCAGGTTGCCGGTGCCCGCCCGCACCGTGTTCTCGCCCGACGGTGAGGAAGTAGCTGCCGGTGAGCCGGTGCGCGACGTTGAGCTGGTGATCGAGCTTGATCAGGAACTCGTCGGTGTCGTAGGGGCTGGCGATGTAGCCCTGCCAGATGTTGCCGGGCACGTTCGACGTCGGGATGTAGGTCGTTGATGATCTTCATCGCCACCGGGTCGAGCCGGTTCGGGCAGATCACGCCGACGACGCCGTTGCAGGCGAAGGGCTGGCCGGTGGCCGGGTCGGTCGGGCAGCGTGCGCGAGGCGCTGAAGTCGCCCGTCCGCTCGAGGGCGGTCGGCACGATGGCGGTGTTCAGGAACGTGCTCGTCGTCCTGCCGCAGCCCCGAGTAGGACGCGAAGAAGAACGTCTGGTTCGTGCAGGATCGGGCCCGCCGAGCGTGCCGCCGAACTGGTTGCGCTTGAACGGCGGCGTCGTCGAGCTGCGAGCCCCACTCCTTCGCGTTCACTTGCTCGTCGCGCATGTACTCGAACGCCGATCCCTTGTAGCTGTTGGTGCCGGCCTTCGTGATGACGTTGATGATGCCGCTCGAGAAGCGGCCGTACTCGGCGTTGTAGCTGTTGGTCTGGACCTTGAACTCCTGGATGGCGTCGGGGTTCGGCAGGATGTTGCCGGTGTTGCGCAAGCCCGGTCATGTTGATGCCGCCGTCGAGGTAGTAGTTCACCGAGCCGGTGCCGCCGTCGGCGCCGCCGTTGATCAGCGTGCGCTGCTCGGGGAAGCCGAGGCTCAGCGAGCTGGTCGTCGCCGAGGCGCTGGCCACGCCGTTGTTGTTGGACTGCACGCCCGGCGTCAGGTCGAGCAGCGAGTAGACGTTGCGATCGACGAGCGGCAGGCTCTGGATCGCGCCGGCGTCGATGGTCTTCGAGATGTCGGAGGTCGACGGTGTTGACGTCGGGCGCGGCGCGCCTCGACGGTCACCGTCTCGGTCGACGCCGCCGAGTTCGCAGCGTCGCGTCGACGCGTGATCGTGTCGTTGACGTTGCAGCACGATGCCGCTGCGGTTCGACCGTCTTGAACCCGTCGAGGCGTGACCTCGACGACGTAGTTGCCGATCGGCAGGAACTCGAGACGGTAGGCGCCGACCTCGTTCGAGGGCACGGTGCGGGTGAAGCCCGGTGTCGACGTTGCGCGCGGTGACGGTGGCGCCGGGCAGCGCGGCGCCGCTCGGTGTCGGTGATGGTGCCGACGATCGTGGCGGACGTGACCTGCGCGCCGGCGGTCGACGCCAGCGGGAACGCCAACAGAGCCGCGAGCAGCGCCAGGCAACCAACGCGTTCTTCTTCATCACAGCACACCCCTCGGAAACGGTGACCCGATATTGTCGTCCGGCGAGACAATATACACGCCACCTCGGCCTGTCAAGCCTCGTGTGACCGACCGGCCAAGGCTGAATTGCTGCAGTTTTTCCCCTTGACGGATGGGCCTGCCGGTCGCATATTGTCTCCCGCCAGAACAATACTGGCGCCGGCCGTGTCTCCGCCTCGCAGGTGTAGGGGCCGCGCCCCTGCGCGGCCCGCGTGCCGCCGTGGAATTGGCCAGGTGAATGCGCCGCGCCCCGCGCGGCCCGTGTGAGGGCGACATCATGAATCGACTGACAGGGCGGATGGCACTGGTGACGGGGGCCGATGTCGGCATCGGACGTGCGACGGCGCTGGCGCTTGCCGGCGACGGCGCCGACGTGGCCGTGCACTGCCGTGCCGATACGGCGGGCGCCGAGACGGTGGCTGACGCCATCCGGGCCCTCGGCCGGCGAGCCGTGGTCGTCACGGGCGATCTCACGCAGGCTGCCGCGGTCGCGCAGATGGTCAAGGCCGTCGAAGCCGAGTTCGGCCGCATCGACATCCTCGTGAACAACGCCGGGGGACTGCTCGGTCGCTATTCGCTCGCCGAGATGCCCGAGGCGTTCTTCCACGACGTGATGAACGTCAACGCGCTCACGACGTTCCTGTGCTGCCAGGCCGTGGTGCCGGGGATGATCGCCAGGAAGTCAGGCGCCATCATCAACCTCACGTCGCTGGCGGCCCACAACGGCGGCGGCCCGGGCGCGTCGGTGTACGCTGCGGCGAAAGCCGCCGTGCTCACGCTGACGAAGGCGTACGCGAAGGAACTCGCGCCCCACGGCATCCGGGTCAACGCCGTCTCGCCGGGCCTCATCGGCGGCACGCCGTTCCACAACACGTTCACGAGCCCCGAGGCGTTCGCCGCGGCGACGAAGACCATCCCGCTCGGGCGCGCCGGCACACCCGACGATGTGGCGAGCGTGATTGCGTTCCTGGCCGGCGACGGCGCGGCATTCCTGGTGGGCGAGACCGTCGAGATCAACGGCGGCATGTTCATGCGATGACGCCGCCACGCCGCCGCGTCGAGCAGCAGAATCCCGAAGGGGAAGCGAGGGCCTTGTGAAGATGGCGCGCCTGCGGTGGCTGATGATCACGCTGGTCTTCCTGGCCACGGTCATCAACTACATCGATCGCCAGACCCTGTCGGTGCTCAAGCCGGCGATCAGCGCCGACCTGGGCCTGTCGAACGCCGACTACGCCGCCATCCAGAACAGCTTCCTCGTGCTGTATGGCATCAGCCAGATGCTGTCGGGCCGCCTGTACGACCGCATCGGCACGCGGCTCGGGTTCATCTTCTCGATTGTCGTCTGGTCGGTAGCGGCCATCGCGCACGCCTCTGCGCGCACCGCGGGACAGTTCCAGCTGTTCCGCGGCGTGCTGGGGTTCGGCGAGGCCGGCAACTGGCCCGGCGCGGCGAAGCTGATCGGCGAGTGGTTCCCGGTGAAGGAGCGCGCGCTGGGGATGGGCATCTTCAACACCGGTGCCGCGGTCGGCGGCGCGGTGTCGCCACCCATCATCGCGTGGCTCGCCATCGTCTACGGCTGGCGCGCGACGTTCATCGTGACGGGCGTGCTGGGGTTCGCGTGGCTCGTGCTGTGGATCGTGCTGTATCGCGCGCCGGAGCAGCATCCGTGGATCACCGACGAGGAGCGCGCGCACATCCTGTCTGACCGTCCCGTGGCTGGTGCCGCGACCGACAACTGGACGCCGGGCTGGCTGGAGCTGCTCACGCGCCGGCAGACGTGGGCCCTGGTCATCGGACGCTTTCTCACCGATCCGATCTGGTGGCTGTACATCTTCTGGCTGCCCAGCTACCTGCAGGAAGCGCGCGGATTCAGCCTCCAGCAGATTGGCTGGTCGGCGTGGTTCCCGTTCCTGTGTGCGGGCATCGGCGCCCTGAGCGGCGGATGGGCGTCGGGGTTCCTCATCCAGCGCGGGTGGAGCGTCGACCGGGCGCGCAAGAGCGTGATGGCGTTCGGCGCGCTGCTGACCCCGGCCGGCATCCTCGCCATGGGTGCAGACAGCCCGTACACCGCGCTGCTGCTGATGGGCCTCGTGCTGTTCGGCTTCCAGGTCTGGATCAACAACCTGCAGACGCTGCCCAGCGACTTCTTCCCCAAGTCGGCGGTGGCGTCGGTGTTCGGCCTCGGCGGCACGTCGGCCGCGATCGCGAGCGTGCTGTTCAACTGGGGAACGGGCCAGGTGGTCGATGCGATGGGCTACACCCCTGTGTTCGTCGTCGCCGGCGTGCTGGGCCCCATCGGCCTGGCCGCCACGTTGCTGCTCGCCGGCCGCATCGAACCGATCAAGTAAAAAAGGGGTCACATCTTTCTTTATCGCATTTCTCAAGACGTGGCCCCTGCGCCGATGGGGTCAGGTCTTGCAAAATGCTGCAATGAAAGATGTGACCCCTTTTCAGAATGCCGATTCGGACTATCATGAGGCGCACAACGCAGGGCGCCAGTGACAGCCGAGTCGAGAATCTACGTGGCCGGGCACGCCGGCCTGGTCGGCTCTGCCCTGATGCGGCGTCTCGAGCGCGAGGGGTTCGCGCGCGTGCTCGTGGCCACGCGCGAGCAGCTCGACCTGCGTGACCAGTCCGCGGTCAATGCCTGGTTCAGAGCGAATCGTCCCGAATACGTGTTCCTGGTGGCGGGCACGGTCGGGGGCATCTTCGCGAACGCCACGCGCCCGGCAGAGTTCATCTACGACAACATGATGATCCACGCGACCGTGGTGCACGCGGCGCATCTCTACGGCGTGAGCAAGCTGCTGTACCTCGGGAGCTCCTGCATCTACCCGCGTGACTGCCCACAGCCCATCACCGAAGACGCCCTCCTCACCGGGCCGCTCGAGCCGACCAACGAGGCCTATGCGCTGGCCAAGATCGCCGGAATCAAGTTGTGCCAGGCCTACCGTCGGCAGTACGGCTGCGATTTCATCTCGGCCATGCCCACGAACCTCTACGGGCCCCACGACAACTTCGACCTGCAGAGCGCGCACGTCCTGCCCGCCCTGATCCGGAAGTTTCACGACGCGCGCCAGTCGGGGCGCCGCGACGTCGTGGTGTGGGGGACCGGCACGCCGAGACGCGAGTTCCTGCACGTGGATGATCTCGCCGACGCGTGCGTCTTCCTGATGCGTCACTACGCCGACCCGATGCACATCAACGTCGGGACGGGCGAGGATCTGTCCATCCGCGAGCTTGCCGAGCGCGTGCGCGCCGTCATCCATCCCGAGGCCCACATCGTCTTCGATACCGCGAAACCCGATGGTGCGCCACGCAAACTGCTGGACGTCTCGCGCCTCCACGGTCTCGGCTGGCGACACCGCATCGGCCTCGACGAGGGCATCGCGCAGGCGTATGGCTGGCTGCTGGCACACCACGACACGGCGCGCGGCGTCAGGCCCCCTGGCGCATGACGCTCGTCGACCGGTTTCGGCAGACGTGAGCGGCATGAGCCCTGCGCGGCCACGGATCACCTTCGGCATGATCGTGTTCAACGGCGAGCCGTTCACGCGATACACGCTGCGCGCGCTCCTTCCGTTCGCGCACGAGATCATCGTCGTCGAGGGCGCGGCGCCGAGCGCGGCGCACCTGGCCACCACCGACGGCCACTCGCGCGACGGCACACTCGCGCAGGTGAGGCGCTTCATGGCCGAGGAGGACCCAGAGGGCAAGGTGAGGCTCGTCACCGCCGAAGACGAGGGTCATCCGGGTGGATGGTGGCCCGGCGAGAAAGACGAGCAGAGCCGCGCCTACGCCAGCCGTGCGACCGGCGACTACCTCTGGCAGGTCGACGTGGACGAGTACTACCGTCCCGACGACATGGCCCGGATTGTCGACACGCTCGGCGCCGACCCCTCGATCGATGCCGTGACGTTCGAGCAGATGACGTTCTGGGGCGGCCTCGATTACGTGACAGACGGCTGGTACCTTCGCCGCGGGGCGGGCCACTACCATCGACTGTTCAAGTGGGGGCCTGGCTACACCTACGCCGCGCACCGGCCACCGACCGTGCTCGACGACCGCGGCCGCAACCTCCGCGACCTTCACTGGGTGCGACCACACCAGCTCGGCATCCGCCTGCATCACTATTCGCTGCTGCTGCCGAAGCAGGTCGCCGACAAGTGCGAGTACTACGCGACCGCGCCATGGGCGAACCGCGCCGGGGCGAAACAATGGGCGCAGGAGGTGTTCCTGCAGCTTCGACGTCCCTTTCGCGTCCACAACGTGTTCGCGTATCCGAGCTGGCTCGAACGCTATGACGGGCCGCACCCGCCCGAGGTGACCCGCATGGTCGCTGACCTCCGCGCGATCGACCCCGGCCAACTCCGATCGACCGACGACATCGAGCGCCTGCTCGCCTCGCCCTGGTATCGCGCGGGGCGCACCGCGCTCAAGATCCTCGCCCCGTGTGACCGGCGCTTGCATCGCATCGGCCGATACCTGTCACAGCCGTTCAGCCGGCAGGCGTGACCATGTCGTCTGAACGGCCGTCCGCCAGTTGTTCATAGCGGCGCGCCTGGAGGTCAGGCGCGTACTCGGTTGTGGCGAGTGCCCGGCAGGCAGCCACCGGGCTGGTGTCTGCGAGGGTCGCCAGGGCGTCGCCGAGTGCGGCGCTCAGCGCTTCGGCGGTGACGGCGCGTGCCAGCCATCCGCTCACGCCCGGGCGCACCATGTCGGGAAGTCCCCCTACGTTGAAGGCGACCGTCGGGAGCCCGCACGCCAGCGCCTCGAGCACGACGTTCGGCAGGTTGTCGACGGGCGCCGGATGCACCAGGCACTCGGCCGCGCTCAGGAGCAGCCGCTGCCTCGCCGCATCGTCCACACGACCGACGGATGTGGCGCGGTGGGGCGACGGCAGACGCACGTGCGCCGACCCGCCTCCCACGAGGAGCACGTGCAGGGGCGGGTGATGCAACTGCTCGAGTGCGCCGTGGAGGTAGTTCCATCCCTTGCGTCTGTCGCTGAGGTTCTCGGCCATGACAACGACGACGCGCTCGCGCGCGTCGAGGCCGAGGGCCTCACGCGCTGCGGCTCGCGCGACCGGGAAGTACACATCTGAAGGAACCCCGTTCGGGATGTGTGCGACCCTGTGCTGCCTCCACAGTCCTGCCTTTGCTTCGCGTGCCAACCATCGTGACGGTGCGACGGCCACCGCGTTGGGCGTGCGACCGAGTGCATCCGACCGTTCGGCCCACGCCGGCGCGATGCGCCTGGCGGCGAGGGCGGGGTATCCCGCGGGAGTGGGACACGTCGCGGTGCATCCGTCCAGGAACTGCCGGCAGTCGTACGCGTACGCGCAGCGACCCGTCAGCGTCCACATGTCGTGCAGCGTCCAGATCGCCAGGGCGCTCGCGGGCACCGCATCGAGCACGCCGGCACGCCACCGCGCGCCGTGCACGTTGTGCAGGTTGACGACGTCGGGGGCGAGCGAGTGGAGCAGGTGGGCGAGCGGCCGTTCGACCAGCGTTCCGTGCAAGTGCCAGCGAAGCGCCTCGGGCCCCCGGCGCACGAGGCCGTGCAGCGTGCGCAGCGCTCGGGCCGGTGGAAACGGCACGGAGTGCCACGCATGCTGGCCCGTGCCTGGCCGCGCCGCCACCCAGTGCACGTCGTGGCCCCGCGCGACGAGCGCCGACGCGAGGCGGCCGGCAGCGATGCCGGCGCCGCCTCGGCACTCGACGTCTGAGACGAGGACGTATCGCATGCGGCCCAACAAAGGGGTCACATCTTGAATCATCGCATTTTGCACGACCTGGCACCGGTCGAATCCCCGACGCATGGGGGAGTTCGCAGGTCACATCGACAAGGAAGCCAGGCCCGTTGGATGGCCAGGCAAGGCTGCCGCGGCGTCAGGTGCGGAGAACGACCGCGCGTCGCTTCGCCCAGTTCTCGACCTCGAGACCCATGTAGGACGCGAAATCTTTCGTGTTCAACGTGACGAGCACCAACTGGTTGGCATGGGCAATGGCGGCAATCTGACCGTCGACGTACGGTGTTGGGCGCCCCAGCGCCTCGAGTCGAGCCCGTTCCTGCCCATGCCAGGTCGCGGCGACGTCGTCGTACGGCAGTATCGGAAACGTCGCTCGCACGACTTTGTCGAGATACGCCTCGAGGCCGGAGCGGCGCTTGCCCTTGGGCAGGCGGCGGCAGCCGAACACGAGCTCGTGCCAGACCGGGGCGGCGATGGCGCACTCGGGTCCATGTTCAGCGAGTCGGCCGACGATCCGGGGATCGGGGATTTTCGAGACCGGCGACGACACGATGCTCGTGTCGAGGAGGTACCGGAGCATCAGAACGCGACCTTGCGGCCCGACGCCGAATCACGAAGCGACGCCGCGAAGCCTGGAGCGACCCCGATCTCCTCGAGGGAGTGCTGATCGAGAAACGCCTGGTATGCCTCGCCGAACGAGAGCCGATCGCGCCGGAGACGTTCAAATCGCCGAATGGACACGACGACCGCGACGGGCTTGCCGCGCCTGGTCAGCTCGATATCCTGTCCGGCTTCAGCCTGGTCGACAATGGCCGGAAGGCTCGACCGTGCTTCGGCGATGGAGTACTTGTGCGGCATGCCTTCAATGTACATCTACATGTACATCGTCGCAAGAGCCTTCTTGTCGAAGTCACGCGCCTTCATACAGAGCGACCTCCTCGTCGCGTGCTCGGCGCACCGAGATGATTCGTATCGCGTCGCCACGGTGAGTGATGACGGCCGACCAATGCCGGCCTGACATGTCGCATGACCGCCCCTGCCTGCGGCGGACTCACCCCTTCGGCCGCAGCAGTCCCCGAAACGGCGCGAAGTCCCAGAGCGGTTCCAGGTCGATCGTGCGGTGCAGTTGCGTCTGGAACCAGTAGCCCTCGGAGAACGCCTGCGTCAGCAGATCGACTGCCTGTTGCTTCTCACCGAGTTGCGCAGCGACGCAGGCCCGCCAGTAGGTGCCAGACCCGAACACGTATGGTCGATCCAGGGTGAGCAGTTGCTCGGCAACAGTGCGAGCCTCGGCATGGTCGCCACGGCGCGCCGCTAGGACCCCGAGCCATCCCATGTAGTCGATGCTGGCCGGGTCCTCGTGTGCGAGTTGGATGACGAGGGATTGCACCTCGTTCCACCGCCCGGCAAGGCCAAGCGCCATCGCGTGTTCTTCCCGGAGCCGCTTCTTGATGTCGGGCGGACGGCTGCGGTACCACTCGACTCCGCGGTTGGGTGCCTGCAGGGCCACGAACCGGTCCAGAGACTGAGCGCCATACCAGTGGGCCGCACGCGTCGCCATCGCGTCGGCCTCGCCGCGGCGCCCATGCGCTCGCAGTTCCATCGCGGCGACCAGCATGACGAGGCCAGGTGTGCCGCTGCTCGCCTGAGCCGTCAATGCGCGGTTGACGGTCTGCTCGAGCTCGTCCAGCCTCCCCAGGGCAGCGAGCGCGGCCGCTTCGTGCTCGTGGAAGTAGAGCATGGTCGGATAGCGAGCACCGGCACGCCTCGCCAGATCGAGTTGATCGCCGTAGCGGGCCGCCAGGTGAAGGACGTGGGCGCGTATCTCGGGCGCCGACCACGCCAGGTAGGTCGCCTCGCCGATGTCGGCCAGATAACTCTCGGCCTCCATTGGGCGATTCACGTAGTACGCCATTACGGCAGCGTCGAACGGTCCCTGTGCCGCCCCGGGTGCCAGGCGCGCCTGCTCCCGTGCCGCCGCCAGATAGCCCCATGTCTGACCGCTCAGGTGCGCCCGCATCGCGAGCAGGCCTTGTCGTTCGTATTCCGTCAGCCGCCCCGTATCACCGACAGCATCGAGCTCACGTTGTGCGTCCACGTAGTGCCCCGAGAAGAACCGCGCGCAGGCCAGTTGAATCCGTGCGCGGACATAGCGGGAATCGAGTGCCACAGCACGTTCGAGGTGGTGGATGACCACGTCCCAGTCAAGGAACCAGCAGTCGTTGGCCCGCGCCACCTCCGCGTAGACGTCGAGCGATGGAGGACGCTCGGCGCGCAAGTCGTACCTTGTGTCCAGGTGCTGCGCCACCGCCCCCACTGCGAGTTCGCTCACTTGCTGCACCAGGTCGGACGGTCGCTCGCGGGCGCCGCCGGTCGGTTCAAGAGCCGCGATGACGCGGCCCCGACCCGGCTCGCTCAGGCGCGTCCGGAACACGATCTGATCGTCGGCGAGGTGGTACGTCCCGGATATGACGAGGGTCGCGCCGGTCACCTCGGCGACCCGTCTCGGGTCAGCGTAGGCCGCACGTCCTGACGGATCGCCTGCCGCGCCAAGCCCGATTGCAGACGAGGGTGGCAGGCCTACGTCGACTGATGGAATCTGGGTGAGGCCGTCCGTGATCCAGTCGGCCGCCATCAGTCCCAGCAGGTCGAGCGACGGCTCCCCGGTGCGGTTCTCGAAGACCGCCACGGCCACGCGGGTCTTCGACGCGGAACCCGGTTGTGGCGCCGACGTGGCGTCCGGCGACGGAGAGATCACCTCGAGCGCAAGCGCCAGATCGCGCGCCGACCCGAATCGATCCTCCGGACGCTTCTGCAGGCAGCGCCGCACCAGCGAGGACAGGGCGGGCGGGACGTGTCCAGGCAACGGTTCGGGATCCTCCGTGAGAATCGCCGCCAGCGTATCGGTGAACGTCTGCCCGCGGAACGGTCGCCGACCGGCGAGCATCTCGTAGAGCAGCACGCCGAGCGAAAAAATGTCGGCGTGAAGGTCGACGCCGTAACCGCGTGCCTGCTCCGGCGCCATGTAGGCGACCGTGCCCACGACGTGCCCGGGCGCGGTGTGGCTGCCGGTGCTCTGCGTCATCGCGTCGTGGTCGGGCGCCGCCGACGGCGCCAGGAGCTTCGCCAGGCCGAAGTCCAGCACCTTGACGCCCCCGCCCGTCGTCAGGAAGACGTTGTCGGGCTTCAGATCGCGGTGGACGATCTGCCGTTCGTGCGCCGCGGCCAGGCCGCGTGCCACCTGTATGCCAATGTCGGTCGCCGCCCGTGGCGACAGGGGACCGGCGCCGAGCCGTTGCCGGAGAGACTCGCCCTCGAGCAGTTCCTCGACGAGGTACGGCTGCCCGTCATGCGTGCCGGTGTCGTACACCGTCAGGATGTTGGGATGGTTGAGGACCGCGGTGGCCCGAGCCTCGCGCGCGAACCGCGTGACCCGATCCGGGTCTGCCGCGAACTCGGGCGGCAGCACCTTGACGGCGACGTCGCGGCCGAGTCGCGTGTCACGGGCGCGGTAGACCTCGCCCATCCCTCCCGCTCCGAGCGGGGCGAGGATCTCGTAGGGGCCTAACCGCGAACCCGCATCGAGGGGCATGGCCGCCTCCGGCGCGAATCATAGCACCCGGGCTTGGCGACAAATGACGCTGAGCGTGCCCGTCTGCCGAATGTCCGCGTCCGTCTCGGGCGCCTCGCGCCGAAGGCGCACGCCTCGAATGTTTCGAGCCGCGCGCGTGGGCCGCACCGCTTCGCCAGTGGGGTCAGAGCTTGAAAAATGCTGCAATGAAAGATGTGACCCCTTTTCAGCGCGCGGCGCCGGCGAACTCGAACGCGGACAGATGCGATCGCAACACGTCGGGCGGCAACCGCCGCAGCTCACGGGCGAACGCCTCGTCGCTGTATGCGGCGGCCGCGCGGCGCAAGGGGAGGACGAACGCGTCCGCTTCAACGGGCGTGATGTCCTTCTGCGGGAAGGTCGCGGGCGCACCCGCGTACGGCGCCACGAAGCGCAGACCCTTCTCGATGCTGCCGCCGGATGGCGCCGTGTAGTGCCAGAGGTCGACGTCCACGTGGCGCGCCATCTCGGCGAGCATGGTGAAGGCGTGGAGGGCGAACACGCTGTAGTGCAGCGGGCGTGTGCGTTGCAGTTCCAGCGGCTGCTTGCCGTCGGCCCGGATCTGTGACGCGATGCGCGCCTTCGCACTGTCGCCGAGCACCTCGCGCGCAACGGTGCCGTCACCAACGAACAACGCGAGCGACGCGACCTGCGCGTCGTAGAACACCCCGTGGTTGTTCTTTGCCGCCCGTTCCTCGCGGCCAATCCTGCTGTCGCGCATCCACGTGAGGAACTCGCGGAACCACGTCGTCATCGCGTCGTTGTCAGCCGTTGTCCACGCGGATGATCCCGCAAGGATGCGTACAGCATCGACGAGTTCAGGAAGGGCGCGCGTGTCGATCAGGCCGGCGCCACGACCATCGGTGACGCCAAGCACCGCCTGGCCGAACTGCAGGTTGGGGTTCATGCGCGTCGCGGGATCGATGAAGAACACCCGCAGCCGTGTCGCCGCAGCGTCGGCGTACGCGACGTCGCCCGTGAAGTACCACGCGTAGGCGAGCGCCTTCACCCTGGCGATCGTCTTCTGCAGGCGAACGCCGTCATGATCGGTGCGGCTCTCGGGATAGGTCTCGCCGTCACGGCGAACGAACGGCAGGCCACCCGGCTTGCTGCTGTCGGGCCACCAGTACGGCGCCATGCTCATGTAATCGTGCTTGTCGCCGCTCGGCGGCGTGCGCTGCTTCTCCATCACCGACAGCGGCGGCGCGGCGAGCGCCTGGCGTGCCTGGACGAGGAGCAGGTCGAGCGATGCCTTCAGCGACGCGTTCCCCATCGCCAGCTGTCGCTTCGCCCCGGCGAGGTTGTCGCCGCGAACGAGAATCGTTCGGGGCGCATCCTGCGCCTGCGCGGAACTCGCTGCGGCCGCCAGTGCCGCGACCATCATCATGCTGGACGGGATCTTCACGCTGTTCGTCTCCTGCAGGGTTGTGCCCACGGGCGCGTGACGTGCTCGTCGCCCGGGCAACGGCCCTGATGATACGCGTCACGGGCTCGACGCCGTTCCACCGGCCACTCCGTTCGTGGCGGATCGCCAGAAACACGAAGGGCCGCGCCATCGACATGACGCGGCCCGAGGTGCCACTGGCGATGGGATCCTCGATGAGGTAGAGCAGGCGGTTGCCGACCAGGCCTCCGACGATCGCCGCGCCCAGCACCCACCGGCGTGTCCGCGCATCGACGAGGTCACGTCAGGGCGCGGCGGAGGACGCCGCCGTCACCGCCCTGCTCAGGCGGTCCGACGCCGATCGACGTACCGGGCAACAAGCACGGCGATGACGATGGCGAGGAGCGCGACCAGCAGAGCCTGGAGATAGGCCACGATGCCGAGCACGAACGCCTCGACGAGCCAGGTGGCTGCGACGGCAATACCCAGGAGCACGATCACGCCCGACGCCCACGTGTCGCCGCGCCACACTCCGACTGCCGCCGCCAGTGCACACACGGCTTGCACGACGAAGCCGATCAGCAGCAAGGGCGTGATTGGTCCCACCAGCATCGCCGGCACATGGCTGGCGACATAGACGCCGTAGACCGCCAAGACGAGGGCAGTCAGGCGTAGCGTCATGACCCGGTCGTTCATACGGCCTCCGTTCACGCGCCGATCGTCGCCAGGACGCTACCCGCCCAACAAGCTGCGGAAGCGATCGACCGCTGCGGTGGCGGTCGCACGGGCGTCGACGATGACCGAGTCGACGGTGTGCTTGATGTCGTCCCACGTGTCGCTGGCGGCCGAGGGCACGAGCTTGAGGGCGCGCGCAGCCTCGCGCTGTTTCGATTTCAGCACGCTCAGGTGCGTGCGGGCGTTCTTGCGTAGCTCGCGGACGCGCACGCGGGCGGCGGTTTCGAGGTCGCGCTCCGCCTTGCGGACGCCACGCTGGATCTCGCCGATCGACTTGTCGAGTTGCTTGACGCACCGCTGGACTTCGACATACATGGCGCGGGCCTCGGCCGACATGGCCTTCTGGGCCCGCTCGGGCGTGCTCATCGGCCTGGAACGCTTCGCTGCTGCCTTGGACATGATCTGCTCCCTCGTCTGGGGCGACCCGTCACCGCGACCTATGCCGCCCATGCGGTTACGCTACGCAACTCGGGCTCGGGTGACTGTTCCAAAGCGAACAGCCGTTGCGGCCGCCGCCGGCGCGCTCAGCGAGTCGCCGGAGCGATCGTGACGTCCACGGTCCGCGCGTACGGGACGGCAACGCCATTGCGCGTCGCCGGGCGATAGCGCCACGACTTGACTGAATCGACGACCAGCCGATCGTAGGTCGGCGTGCTCGACGCGACGAGGTTCGCCGATGCCACGCGCCCGTTCTCGTCGATGATGATCCTGATCGACGCGCGATACGGCTTGTCCTTCTCGGCCACGAGCTGCATCAGCGCCGGCATGCGCTGATCGGTTGGCACGGGCGGCTTGATGTCACCGGGAGTGGTGTCGCTGCCCGCATTGCTGGCGACGGACCGCGCCGGGGAGTCTGACCCGGGCTGCGTGGAGGCGGGCGCACCGGGCGTGGCGGGACCTGGCGCGGTGCGTGCCGCCGCGAGGTTCGATTCCTTCACGCTCAGGTCGTAGAACCCGCTCGCGAGCGTCTTCAGATCGCCGAACGTCGTGGCCGACAGCGCGCTGGCAAGCGCCGGATCGTCGAGCAGGGCAATGACGGCGCGGAACCGCGAGGTGGCCGTCGCATAGTCCTCGGCCGCAAACGCCGCGCGCGCGGCCGCGTACCGCGCCCGCACCACGTCGGGCAGTCGCTCGGTCCGGAGCGCCAGGTACGTCGACCGGATACGCGGCGCGACGTCGGCCTCGGGATACTCGAATTGCGGATCGAGATCGATGACCGCGATCATGGCGGCCCGGGCGTCATCGTCGCGCCCGAGAGCCAGGAGGCAGATGGCGCGCAGCGCCTCGGTGTCGCGAAGCGCTCCCTCGGCAGCGCCGGGCGCCGCGCGCAGTCGGTCGAGCATGCCGAGCGCGTCCTCATACGCCGCGCCTGCGAACAGCGATCGCGCCCTGTCGAGGGAATCGACCGGCGCCTCCTGCGCAGCCCCGAGCAGGCACACCGCCAGCACGACGATGATGGGGCACAGGGACCACGAGGGCCGACGACTCATGGCTTGAAGGCCACGGCAACGCGGCTGGTCGTGTTCGCGCGCACGACCACCATTTCGCGCCGCTCGCCGAGTTGCGGGTGCCGGAACACGAGCTCGTGCAGGCCGACCGGGAGCGTCACCTGCCCCAGCGGCGTTTCGCCGAGCCGTCGTCCCTCGATGAACACCTCGGCCCAGGGTTGCGCGTTGACGTTCACGCGCCCGTCGGGCGGCGTCACGTTCACCTGGCCGGTCGCGCCAGCCGTCACCACCACGCGGCGCGCGATCCGCACCTCGAGCACGTCATTCACGAACTCCAGGTCGTGCGGGCCGGGGGGCAACTGGATCAGCGCGCCCGAGCGACCAACCTCGGTGCCGTTCTCGAGCACCTGCAACTCGAAGGGCGCGAGCACGGCCACCCCGCCGGTGGTTGGGATGGACGTCATCGGCACCGACAGCCTCGCGACGCGTCCCGCTTCAACCAGCACGCGGCGGCGGACCGTGCCCGCCGGACCCGTCAACTGCAGGTTGTGGTAGCCGGGCGCCAGCCCGGTGACAGCCGTGGGGCTGCGCCCTCGGGTCTGGCCATCGATCATCACCGTCGCACCCGACGGATCGGTTGCGACCTGGATGGCCCCCGTCGTTGCGTCCACGGGCACGGGCGGCCACTCTCCGGCCGTGCCCACCGCGCTGTCGGCCAGTGCCGCCGCGGGTACGATGCCCGCCACGGGGCCGACATCGAAGTGATACGAGACCTGCGAGCCAGCGACGAACTCGACACGCTGCTCGCGTCGCTGTCCCCCCGCTTCGATCGTCAACTGGCGTGCGCCGGGCGCCACCGCGATCTTCAGCGGCGCGTCGCCGCGGTGCTCGCCGTCGACGAGGACGCGCGCGCCGGGTGGTGTCGTTTCGACCAGGAGCGTTGCGGGCTGGTTCGCGGCCGCGTCCAGCCCCCGCCACCACCAGGCCGCCGCGAAGCTCAGGATGCCTGTCGCCGCCACCGCGAGCATCGTGCCGACCAGACCCGCGCTGCCCGCACGTCGTCGTTGCGGCGTGTAGCGACGGACCTGTTCCCGGATGATCGCCAGCGGACCGGCGACGGGGCTCGTCCCGGGACCCGACGTTCGCACTGCCGGCTTCGACACCAACGGCCGCGGTTCGATCGCGACGCTGGCGTTGCCGGCGGGGGCCGGTTCCGCTGTCACGTCGGCGTGCAGGGGGCCTGGACTGGGCGCTGGGCGGAACGCCCGCGCTGCCGGTTCGGGCGGCGGGTCGATGGCGAGCACCGACACGCGGTCGAGGTCTGCCTCGGCGGGCGGCCACTGGAACTCATGGGATGGCGGGTGAGTCGGCGCGACGGCAGGCGCCACCGCGGGCGACGGCAGTGCCTCGGTCTCAGTAGAAACAGGCACCATTGAGGCGTCTCCAGGCATTCGCGCGAGCGCTACAGGGGCGACTGATTCGGCCGCCTCAGTGGGGGACGCTGACACAGGATGGCGCTTCGGGTCCGACGTCTTCGAAGACACCGATGAGCCGTTTGCAAGACTTCCGCCACCAGAGTGTCGCGCGATCACGCAAAGTTACGGCCATTGGCGAAGGCGGAGTGGTTTACTCGGCGTGGGCGGCGACAGAAGTCGCCGCATTAGACGATTTTTGGCTTCCTAGACGTTCGAGACCTACGCGGCGTTGCGCATCCTCGTCACGAATTGTCCGACGTACCGGCTGAGGGTGCGCATGACCGTGTCGGCGTGCACCTGGGCCCCGCCGCCGGCGAGGCCGCCGTCGCGCAGCAGCAGGACCCTCACGAGGACAGGGGCATCCTGGTACGACAGCCGGGCGGTGGTGTGCGTGTAGAGCGAGGCGTCAAAGCGCGAGATGCACAAGCCGGCCGAGGCACTCGTGGTGACGATGTCGATGTAGAGGTACGTGTCCTCGTCTGAGTTGCGGGCGACCGTGAACCCGGCGTCGGTCAGGAGTTTCGCCATGGCCGACGAGATTGTGTCGGCGTTGAGGCCGCACGCGGCCGCCTGTGACGTCAGGTCCTCGACGACGAGGCCGACCTTGGTGATGCCCTTCAACTCGGCATCGGGTTTCTGCCCACCGAGTGGAGTGCCTGCGGGTTCGCCGGATGCCGACACGGATCGCGGCGGCTGCGAAGGCAGCGGGTTGGCGGCTGACGCGGGCGACTGCCCGGCCGGCGCGTTGGGTGCCGATTCCGGCTGGAGGGTCGTCGGCGCCGCGCCTGGCGGGGCGGGTTCGTACACACGGACGATCGTGTCGCGCCCGCCGCGCTCGATGAACTGCACCTGTACCGCGAGTTGCGCGGGTTCGGTCGTACGTGAGTAGGTGTAGCGAAGCTCGCGGTGTTCAGATACCCGGTAGCGGACGACGAGCCGCGAGTCCTCCCATTTTGCCGTCGTGGAGACGGTCACGCCGTCCAGTTGCTGGGACGTTTCGCGGCCGTTGGTGGCGAACCGGCGCGTGCGGCCCTTCTCGTCGGTGACTGCCACGAGGCCGTCGGCCTCGGTCACGGTCAGCCATTGGGGAGGCGCCGGCCACTTCTGCCACGAGCTGCTTCGTCCTCCTCGCGTCATCTTCCGATTCCCGGGTGTTCGTGAGCAGGCCAGCACGCGCGCCACCGGCTTCGTCGCCTTGCCCGCTACCACGCCCGGCCGGCAGCAGGTCCATGCCGAATCCGACCTCGCGCGGGAACTGGCTCAGCGAGCGGTTGAGTGCCCATGAGCCCGCCAGTCCTGCGCCCTCGGCGGCGTCGAGCGGATGGTGCCCCATCACAACCGCCGCAGCTGTTGCCAACCACACCGCGATGCCAGACCGTTTCATGCGTGCTCCCTGAAGTTGTAGGGGCCGCACCCCAGTGCGGCCCGGGCGCCAAACCCGAGTGCCGGGAGCAGGTTACCGCATTGACCTGAGGTTGAGCGGCGCCCGACGCGCGAACGGTCGGGCTGCTCTGTGAATGGCGGGGCGAGCCCGCGACGGGGCGCCTCGTTCGACGTCCCGTCGCGGTTCAACCGGACGCGTCCTGTCAGCTTGCCAGTCTCGACGACGTGGGCGACTCGTCCACGTCGCCCACGTGCGACACGGGCGCATGCTCCACGAGGCGCATGTCTTCTTCGACGGCGGGCGCTTCGAGCCGCACCGAGAACCACAGCGCCAGCAACAGCACCGCGGCCATCGTGAGGCCGAGGACGGCCAGCAGGTACCACCCGATCGCCTGGACGGGCGCCAGCGCCTCGTTCTCGGACTGCGTCACGGCCACGATCCACGCCAGGTGCTTGTAGCTCCGTCCCAACTGGCTCGCCGCGAGGCCGACGAGTTGCGTGTCGCCTTCACCTGACGAGGCCTTGAAGAACTCGCTCGCTTCCGGCCCTCCGGCCAGCAGCGCCGCGCCGCGCTGCCGGACTTCGTCAGACGCGAAGAACCGCGCTGAAGCATCGCTGGTCCGACGACTGAACACGATCGAGCCGTTCTCGCGCAGCAGCATGGCCTGGCCGCTGGCGCCGAACTGCACGCCCCCGACCGCCGCCAGCATCTCGCGGCTGTCGGTGACCACCTTCAGCACGCCGGCGAGCACGTCGCTCTCGGGCTCCGGCACCGGCACGGCAATCTCGACCGCGTGCACGCGCGCACTGTCGTCCCAGCGCACGTCGGTCATCATCACCTGGCCCCGTCCCTCGGCCGCCGTCTTCCACCAGTCCTCGTCTCCCTGGAAGTAGTCGGTGGTGGGTCCGGAGGCAGCCACCAGTCGTCCGAATCGATCGGTGAGCAGCAGCTCCCGGTAGATGCGGTCGTGCGCCACGATGTCGGCGAGATAGCGCGAGACGGGCGTCTGCAGGAGTGCGGCGAGCGCATCGGGGCGGGCGCCCTGCTGTTGCCAGATCTTGTCGAGTGCTGCGGCGTCACTGGCGTCGAACGGGCGCGCGGACCCCGTCCGTGCCTCGCGCCGCAGGTCGGGCGTCCTCGCGATCAGCGAGACGTCGAGTAACCGGCGATACACGTAGGCGTCGACCGACGCGGCCGTCTGCTGGGCGACTTGCGCGAGGTGTCGCCCGAAGCTCTCCGAAAGACGTGTCTGGCCGAGCGACAGCACGACGCCGATCCCGAGCGCGAGGATCGGCAGGCCGACGAGGAGGAACACCGCGAGAACGCGCTTGTTGAGGCGTGGCAGGCGAGCGGACATGGGGCCTCCAATCGCGATGGACACATCGCGGGAGGCCGTGTGTGAGGGCCCTGTCGCCGTCAGGCGGCGCGACGTGATGTCATTCGACGGCGACACGAACCAGGCGGGACAGCCACCCGCGACGCGTCCGAATGAGGGGTCAGCCGAACGAACCCGACACGACCACTGTCCGCCCCCACGGGTGCGATGTCAAGGGCAGCAGCGCGGCGTGTCACAGCAGCAGCGAGGCGGCCTCACTCGATCACGAGGCGCTCGCCCTGACGCAGGATGCGGTACCGCTGGCGCAGCGCCTTCGACAGCAGCACCTCGACTTCACGCGGGTAGCCCTGCGTCCAGAAGCGCTTCTCGGGCGTGACGGTGTACGTGTCGCGGTGCTGCGGCAGGATGTAGTCGGGCTCGAGCTCGTTGATCAGGACGACGGATGGCTCGATATACGTGTTGTGCTCGGTGGGCGAGAAGAACAGCACGTTGACGTGCTTCACGAACAGCTGGTCTTCGAGCAGCACCGAGTCGCCCGGCTGCAGGAAGGTCTTCCCGCCGATCGTCAACAGGTACCCGCAGTCTTCCATGCTGGCGTGCTCGTACACGGCGAAGCGGCCGTTGCCGTGCAGCGCGCGGATCGGTTGCACGTGGATGCCCTTCACGTCGAACGGCTCCCTCGGCGTCGCCACGCGCACGCGATCGTCGGGCAGCTTCAGTTCCTTCGCGATGGCGACCGTGCTCTTCGGGATCACGAAGGTGTTGTGGCCCCGCTCGGCGAGGACGGTCGACGTGTAGCGGTGGAAGTGGTCACGATGGCCGTGCGTGACGAACGACACGTCGACGATGGTGGCGAGTTCGACCGCGGTCAGGGGCGGCGGCGCCATCCGCTGCGGTTCGTCGGCGACCAGGTCGGTGGCGACGACGAGGCCGTCCGACTTGATGATCCACGAGTTGTGACCCAGCCACCAGACCGCGATCCCCGACGTGTGCGCCCGTATCTCGTCGAGCAGGGCGCTGCCCGTGAGCACCGCGCCAGGCGCAGTGGTCTGGCCGCCGGCGCGCAGCAGGAGCGGCAGCAGTCCCAACAGCGTCAGCAGCATGACGGTCGTGCGGGCGGGCTTCGAGACGCTCATGCGGGTCCTCGACGGCGCACCGGCGGTGCGACCTGTTCATTCCACCAGCCGCGGTCCCACGGGAAGGCCAGCGTGGGATCGTTCACGTAACGCTTCATGGTCACCGTCAGCTTCTCGGCCGTTGCCGGCGCGATGCGCACCTCGAACCAGGGCGCGTCGATCCTGGTGGTCGTGCCGCCGACCGTGACCGCCACGGCCTGGTGCTCGCCGTACGCGCCCGCCTGGACGATCACGCGGCGCGTGTGCACGGTGCTCGTGTTGGCGAGCGTCAGCGTGACGCCCTCCGGCGTGATCTGCTCGACCAGCGCGGCGACGTCTTCAGAGAGTCCGGCGCGTCGGCGCTCGCCGTCGAAGTAGCGGACCTGGCTGCGCAGCACGTCGCCCGAGCCATACAGATTCGCGCTGCCCATCGTGAGGTTCGCGAGCGCCTCGAACGCCACGGGGCTCGGTCCGTACCCGCTGGCCTGATCGCGAACGCGCGCGGCGGCCTGCGCCGACTGCTGGAACTCCTGCTGGAGTGCCTCGACCGGATAGCCGGGATTGGTGCCCTGCAGAAAAGAGATCCATCCGCGAATGTCGCGGCGATCAGGCGGACTCGGAAGGATGCGCCGGAGGTCGGCCTGGTCGAGTGACCACAGGTAGAGTTCGACCGTCGTCTCAGCGAGGTTGCCGAGCGCGCCGGTGGCGAAGAACTCACCGGGCCGGTATCCGTACCAACCGACCTTGCCGTCTTTCTCGCCGTAGTAGTGCGGCAGCAGCGTCTGGCCGTCTTCCACCTTTGCAGCGGCGAAGATGTTGTCTACCTGCGTTCGAATGACGTTGACGTACTGCAGATCGCCCGTCAGCATCGCGGCCTGCCCGAATGCCGCGGGCACGCCTCGCAGCACGTAGTTGCGCAGCCCGTCGTCCGGGCTGTTCCACCCGAACACGCCCCCGTACCACTTGCCGCCCCACTCGCCGCCGATCGTTCCGTCGAGGCCGATGTTCGAGGGGATGTTGCCGCCGTTGGCGGCCGCGCGATCGCGCCAGGCATCGACGTACTCGAGTGCCCATGTCCTGAACCTCGACTCGTGCGTGAGCAGGTACGCGTGCGTGGCCAGCGTGACCGTCAGCAGGTTCAGCGGATGGTCGCCGCGGATGTTGGTGGACGTGCGGAAGCGCGCGGCGCGCTGCGGGTTTTCGTCGCCGTCCCAGTCGACCGGCGTCGCGGGCCGCGTCACCGGGCCGATGCTGCCGTTGAACAGGCTCCTGATGATCCTGAGCTTCGCGTCGTAGTTCGGCGCGGCCGGATCGTCGTTCATGTAGAAGCCCGCGAACCGGCGCGCGCGCGTGCGGCTCACCGGATCGTCGGGCCGACCCAGCCCGTACCAGTAGAACGCCTGCAGGCCCTCACCGTTGTGCTCCCAGTCGAACGACGAGGGGAACTCCTTGACGTAGATGCCATCCTTCGCGAGATCGACCGTCGGCAGCTTCGCGCGGCCGAACTGACGCAGATGACCTTCCCACGCCCGTTCGAAGTTCGCGATGACCGATTCCGGCGCGCCCATCGCGTAGGCGAGTGGCCAGCCCCTGAGGGCTTCCATGATGTCGTCGGGGCCGTCTGAGACGCCCCAGCGTTCGACGAGGTTGAGCGAGCCGTCGGCGTTGAGGTAGCGATCGACCCAGAGCTGCGCGCCGTCGGCGGCCGCGGCCAGCATCGCGCGCTCCGCGAACGCCCACGCCGGAACGGGCTGGCCGTGAGTCACCGAGATGACGGGCGGCGACGGTGGCGTTGCCAGCGGCGGGGCTGGCTGTTCGGCAAACAGCGCTGACATGCCGATGGTGGCCAGCAAGACCGCACCCGCGATAGAGCGGCCCTGGTGAGGCGAGAGACTGAACAGCTTCATGGCGTGTTCGCGCACGTTAGGTTGCACGCGCGGTGCTGTCAACGCCAAAGAGTGGGAGTTCCGGGAGCCGAAGGCGGAGTCGGTTCGGGCGTGACCGTGAACTCCACGCCTTCCCAGCGCGCGACCACCGCAGGCGCGACGCAGTGACTGAGCACATTCACGCTGGTGCGAATCGGATCGATCAGCGCATCGATCCCGAGCAGCAGTCCGAGACCCTCGAGCGGCAGGCCGTAGCTCTGGAAGAGCGCCGTCAACACGACGAAGTTCGCGCGCGGGATGCCGGCGACGCCCTTGCTGGTGAGCTTGAGCGTGAGCAGCATGAGCACCTGCTGATCGAACGAGAGATCGATCCCGGCCGCCTGCGCCACGAACAGCGTGGCGAGCCCAAGGTAGATGGTGCTGCCGCACAGGTTCAGGCTGATGCTGAGCGGTGCGACCACGCCGAGGATCCGGCTCGGCACGCCGAAGCGCTCCATGTTCTCGAGCGTCTGCGGCAGGGCGGCGGCGCTTGATGTTGTGCCAAACGCGATCAGGAACGGCTCGCGTGCGAAGTGCGCGAAGCGTCGCACGGGTACTCGACAGGCGACCAGCGACCCGCCGAGGAAGACGATCAGAAAGGCCAGTTCCGCACCCCACGCGGCGACCAGCAGGCGGACGAGGCCAGCAAGCGTGTCCATCCCGCCCGATGCCACGGTCGCTGCCAGCGCCGCGAACACCGCGGCGGGCGCCAGCACCATGATCATGTGGGTGAAGCGGAACGCGATCGCGACGATCGCATCGGCGAGCACCAGCACCGGCGTCGCCTTCTCGCCCACGGCCAGGCACGCGACGCCAAAGAGAAAGCAGAACACGACGATCTGCAGCACGTCGCCGCGGGCCATGGCATCGACGACGCTCGTCGGAAACGCATTCACCAGCACCTCGGTGAGCGTCATCTGCGCCACCGTGGGCGTGGCCAGTGCGGTCAGGGCGACGTTGTCGCCGAGCCGGAACACGGCGGCGGTGAACCATCCGAGCAGCAGCGCCAGCGTCGTCGCAACCTCGAAGAACACCACGGATTTCAGGCCGAGCCTGCCGAGGTCCTGCAGGCCACCGACGCCGCCGACCGCGCGCACCAGCACGCCGAACAGGACGGGCGCGATGATGGCGCGGATCAGCCGGAGGAAGATGTCGCTGATGAACGTCAGCCGCACGGCGACGTCTGGCGCCACGAAGCCGAGCGCCACACCGCCGGCGGCGCCCACCAGGATCCATTGCGCAAGCGAGATGCGGCGGAACGAAGCCAGCGGGCGCGGGAGGGGAGTCATGGTCAGTCGCCCTACAGCATTGATCAGGAGCGTGCTGCAAGTATTCCACCGGCTCACGGCGAGGTGATGACAAGGCCCGCGGGACGATCGTTGAGTGAACCGGAAGTTCGTTGACACGCTGGCCGTTCCGCTCACATGCTGCGCGCATGCGCCACGCACTCCCGACGCTGGTGATGTCGTGCCTCGTGCTCGTCGCCCTGTTGGGCCGGGCCACGACGGCGCGTGCGGCCGCGGTGACCGTCTACGTCGGCACCTACACCGACGGTGCCAGCCAGGGGATCTACAGGTTCACGTTCGATCCTTCGACCGGCGTGGCGACGACGCCCGTGCTGGCGGCTGAGACAACGAACCCGTCGTTCCTGGCCATGCACCCGAATGGCCGGGTGCTGTATGCGGTCAACGAGAACGATGGCGCCGGCGGGCGCGTCAGCGCATTCGCGGTCAACCAGGTCACCGGCGACCTCACGCTGCTCAACCAGCGGTCGTCTGAGGGCGGCGCGCCTTGTCACCTCGTCGTCGATCGGGGTGGCCGGCACGTGCTCGTCGCGAACTACGGCGGGGGCAATGTCGCCGTGCTGCCGATCCTGGCCGATGGCAGCCTCGGGCCGGCGTCGGATGTCAGGCAGCAGCAGGGCACAGGGCCGAACCGTGCACGGCAGGAGGCGGCCCACGCGCACGGCATCTACCTCGACCCGTCGGAGCGCATCGCGGTGTCGCCAGACCTCGGCGCCGATCGCGTGTTCGTCTATCGGTACGATGCCGATGCCGGCAGGCTCACGCCGATCGGTGCGGGCCTCGTCGAACCAGGGGCCGGCCCGCGGCACGTGGCATTCGATCCGACCGGGCGCCTGCTCTACGCCATCAACGAGCTGACATCCACGATCAGCGTGTTCGATGTCGACGCGAAGACGGGCACGTTGACGCGCAAGCAGGACGTGCCGACGTTGCCCGCTGGGCACACGGGCACGAGTTGGACGGCGGAGCTTGCGCTCTCGGCAGATGGTCGCCATGCCTACGCGTCGAACCGTGGCCACGACAGCGTGGCGGTGTTCACGATCGAGGGCGCCACCGGGCGCCTGGCGCCCCTGGGACACGTGCCCGTGCGAGGGCGCACTCCGCGTCACTTCGCGATCGATCCAACCTCCGGGTGGATGCTGGTGGCACACCAGGGCGACGACTCCATCGCCGTGTTCCGCATGGATGCGCAGAGCGGCATGCCGGTGCCCAGCGACACGGTCATCCGCGTCGCCAAGCCTGTCTGCGTCCTCATGACGACGCTGCCAGCGAAGTGACGCGTGGGCGCGGACGCCTCGTCCCGCGCCAACCGCCGAAGGCTTCCAACTCCTCGAGCGGTACATCTGTTCCTGGATCCTCATCGCGCCGTTCGACAATCCCGTGCCGCAGATGCCGCAGGATCGGCGTCGAGACGCCGTGTCCGGCTCGCAACATCGTGGCGGCGTTCGTAACAAAGGCCGACGGCCCGACGGCGGTGCGCGCGTATGCTCGCCGCGCCGCGCTCAGGCGGTGTTGTTCGTGTCGCGCGCGTGGCAGTGAACGGACGCGTCGGAGGGGACGTGACCATGAGGACGATCGTGAAAGCCCTGTCTGTTGGAGTCGTGGGCCTGGTGCTGTCGGTGGCGAGCCCGGCGGGCGCGGCGGATGGCCCGAAGCCCGATGCCTTGAATCCACCCGTGGTCAAGGTCGCTGGTGGGCAGTTGAAGGGCTACGTGAGCGACGGGACGTACGCATTCGTCGGCATCCGGTACGCGACGGCAGGCAGGTTCGAGGCACCCAGGCCCGTTGCCGCATGGGATGGTGTGAAGAGCGCGCAGACCTACGGGCCCGTCTGCCCGGTGCCGGCGCAGACCGAGATCTCGGCCGACGAGTTCTACTGGCCGCATCGCTACTGGCCCGAGAGCGAAGACTGCCTGTACCTGAACCTCTGGACCCAGCACCTCGCGCCCGGCGTCAAGCGGCCCGTGATGATCTTCCTGCACGGCGGCGGCTTCACCAACGGCTCGTCGATCGAGGGCGTGGCCTACGAGGGTGAGAATCTCAGCCGCTTTGGCGACGTGGTCGTCGTCACGCTCAACCACCGGCTGAACGTGCTGGGCACGCTGAACCTCTCGGCCTTTGGCGCCGAGTTCATGGCCAACGGCAACACGGGCATGGCCGACATCGAGACAGCCCTCAGGTGGGTGCAGGCCAACATCGAGGTGTTCGGCGGCGATCCCGGCAACGTCACGATCTTCGGCCAGTCGGGCGGCTCGGGGAAGGTCGTGCACCTGATGCACATGCCGTCGGCCAGGGGGCTGTTCCATCGCGGCATCGCCCAGAGCAGCGGCAGCGCCGGTTATCTCACCGTTGATGAGTCGCGTCGCATTGCGGAACTGACGCTGAAGAACCTCGGCCTGAGCGCCGCGCAGGCCGCCAGCATCAAGACGGTGCCCTATCGCGATCTGCTCAAGGCAGCCAATGCCGCGCTCGAGCAGGCGCAGAAGGAACTGGGCGCCACGGGCGGCAGGAACCTCGAGTGGCGCCCGGTGCGCGACGGCAAGTACATCGAGGTGGAGTTCAGTGAGTTCTCGCGTGACATGCCCTTCATGGTGGGCACGAACTTCAGCGAGCGCAACAGCACGTTTGCCATCGGCGACGGCCGGAAGAACGCATGGAGTCCTGACGAGGTCCGCGCGAACATGGCGAAGCGATATGGCGCCAACGCCGATCGCATCGTCCAGGAGTTCACGAGGCTCTTCCCGATGAAGCAGGGCGTCGATGCGTACTTCTACGCGCCCTCGTACCGGAACACTGTCCGCGGCGTGTTGGCCAACCGGATCGCGCAGAGCCGGGGGCCCGTCTACAACTACCTGTTCTCGTACGAGGCGCCGGTCAACGGCGGCATCACCCCGTTCCACTGTGCGGAGTTGATCTACGTGTTCCACAACGTCGACCTGCCGGAACTGACACGCGCGACCGGCGGCGCGCCGAGCGCGTACCGCGTGCAGGACACGGTGGCCAGGGCGTGGGTGAACTTCGCCTACACGGGCAATCCGAGCCAGACCGGGCTCGAGTGGAAACCCTGGACCGAGGCCGGGCAGGGCACCATGGTGTTCGACGCGGTGAGTTCGTTCCGCACGCTCGACGACCAGGTGATGGTCGGCCTGATGACGAAGTAGCCGGAGTGCGTGCGTTCCGTGCGAATGGCACCCCGTGCTGGCGTCGGCGCCGCTGACCTCTAGTGCCTCGGCCCGGGGTGGGTGGCCTCCGGTTCCGCGCGCAACTCGATGCGATCGATCGTGCCGGTGAAACGGAACGGTCCCTCGTACGGGCCGACAGGCGACGACGAGTCTTCGCCGACGTCGAATGTCTCGTCGTAGGAGTAGACGATCGGCACCGTCTGGGCGAGGCGCGCCCGGCCGGCGTCGACACCGTTGACCGTCAGCGTCACGGTGGCGCCCTTGCCGATGCCTCCGCCGTCGTAGGCGAAATGCACCGAGACGACCGCGCGCCCGGCCGGCAACGGGGTGGGCGCGGTGATGGTGGTGACCGTCCGGCGGAAGTAGTTGTAGGTGTACGTCGCACGGCCGTCTTTCACGTAGAGCGCGTAGCCCGCCGCGATGCCGCCGTCGGCGACCAGCACCCCTTCGGCACCTTGTTCAGGGATGTCGACATACGCCGTCAGCGTGTGCGTGCGGTTGCGTGTGCCAGGCGCGACCGCGTCGTACAGGTGCGTGACGCCCGGATAGAACGTGTAGAACGGGCGTTGGCCCGGCGGCGGCGGATTCTTGTGCGCACGCTCCGCAACGCGCGCGTCGAGCGGGAGCACCTTGTTCCTGGCCGCCTCCTCGTCGAACAGCCGCTGCAGTTCCGCGAGCTTCGCCGGGTTGCGGCCGGCGACGTCGTTCGACTGCGAGTAGTCGTGCGCGAGGTCGTACAGTTCCCACGCGGGCGGCGTCTTCGACGTGCCCGTTGGCCACGGCAGGAAGCCGCTGCGCCGGCCGGCGAGCCAGCCATCGTGGTAGATCGACTGGTTGGCGTGCATCTCGAAGTACTGCGTCGTCCGCGTGTCGGGCGCCGACGGGTTCGTCAGCGCATCGAGGAAGCTCGCGCCGTCGACACGTTGCTGCGCCACACCGTTGACCGAGGCCGGCATCGCGATGCCCGCCGCCTGCAGGATCGTGGGAAACACGTCGATGACGTGCGTGAACTGCGACCTGGTCGTGCCGGGGTCCTTCACGTGACCGGGCCACGAGACGACGACCGGTGCGCGCATGCCGCCCAGGTGTGACGCCACGCGTTTGCCCCACTGGAACGGCGTGTTGCCGGCCCAGGCCCACCCGACGGGGTAGTGCGGGTTCGAGCGCGGGCCGCCGATCTCGTCGAGGCGATCGACGACCTCGGAGGCCGGCGTCTGCAGGCCGTTGATCGTCGCCATCAGGTTCGCCGTCCCGGTCAGCGAGCCTTCGAGGCTCGCGCCGTTGTCGCCCGCGATGAAGACGACGAGCGTGTTGTCGAGTTGACCCGTCTGGCGGAAGGCGTCGAGCACGCGCCCGATCTCGTGATCGGTCTGTGCCATGAAGCCGGCGAACACCTCCATCAGGCGCGCTGCCACGCGTCGCTCGTCGGCGCTGAGCGAGTCCCACGCCGGGATCTCGGGCGGACGCGGTGTCAGCACTGCGTCGGCGGGGATCACGCCGAGTTGCTTCTGGCGCTCGAAGACGAGCGTCCGGTACTCGTCCCAGCCCATGTCGAAGCGGCCCTTGAACGGCTCGATCCAGCGTTTCGGCGCTTGGAGTGGTGCGTGGACGGCACCTGGGGCCAGGTACATGAAGACGGGACGATCGGGCGCAACGCCCTTCTGCTGCTGGATCCACGTGCGCGCGTGGTTGGCCAGGTCTTCGGTGAGCGTGTAGTCGTCTTCGCGCCCCGGCGGTGGCTGGAGGCGGGTGGGCGCGATGCCCTCGCGCAGGTCGGGATGCCACTGGTCGGTCTCGCCCCCGATGAACCCGTAGTAGTAGTCGAAGCCCTGATGCGTCGGCCAGTGATCGAACGGGCCCGCGGGCGTCGTTTCGTGATCGGGAATGAGGTGCCACTTGCCGATGGCGGCAGTCGCGTATCCGTTCTGGCGGAGGATCTCGGAGAGCATCGCGGCCGACTTCGGGATCGACGCGTTGTAGCCCGGCTGCTCGGTCGACCAGTTGGTGATCGAGCCCATGCCGACCGCGTGGTTGTTGCGACCCGTCAACAGCGCCGCGCGTGTCGGCGAGCAGAGGGCCGTCACGTGGAAGCGCGTAAACCGCACGCCCGCGGACGCCAGTCGATCGAGCGTCGGCGTCGGGATGGGCGCACCGAACGTGCTCGTCTGTCCATACCCTCCGTCGTCGAGCAGGACGAGGAGGACGTTGGGCGCGCCGGGCGACGCGGTCTGCGCGCGCGACGCGGTGCCCGGCGCGACGAGGACCGAGAACGACACGGCGGCCCCAATCCATTGCGTCCGACGAGCTGCGGCGTTCGACACGGCACACTCCCTGATAAAGGAGCGCGCATTGTACCCCGCATGCCTGGCCCGTTTTGAGCTGAGGCTGGCGCCAGCGCCACGCGTCGGGGCAGACCCGTGAGTTCAGCGAACGCCGGAAACGTCTGGCGGCAACGAGGGGATCGTGCGTGTGACCTGCAACGCGCTATGGCAGACCGCCGCAGGTGACATCGAACCCAAGGCAGAATCCCGGCCACCATGCAGGCACGCCGTCATTCTGCAAGAACACGTGATGCGTGAAGTCGAAGACGGTCGGCCGCCATCGTTGGAGTCGCCGCGGGTGCCCTACGGTGCGGGACGCTTTACCGCGTCGCTGCGCGACGGCCCGCTCGGACGCACGCGATTCGACGATGACGGGCAGCTCGCAACGCACGTGCCGCATGGCAATGTGTGTCGCCTCCACGATCTCTTCCATGTCGACCACTCGGGGGAGCCCTCTGTGACGATGGAGTTGCTGACTGGGCTGCGCGGTTGCCGTGGCCGGCCAGCTTGCCGACGGTATCGACGCCGCCATCGGGCGGGAGTGGCTCACCGTGACCTGAAGCCCGCCAACGTGATTCTCGTCGCGAGCGAGTCCGGCGTGGTCGCAATTGCGTGTGCCGATTCTCGGCGGCCCTGAGCCCTAGCCCGTGGGAAGGATCCGCTTTCTCGGATTTTTGTCGCCTTTCTTGCTGCTTAGTACGGGGAAGCGCAGGTATGCGAACCGAGTAAAGGGGACCTCAGATCAGGCATGAGAATTGAAATGGAGGGCCCCACGAGCAGAGCCCGTCCGGGTCTCTGCGAAGCAGGAGGGCCCATGCGGTCTAGAACGAAACAGACCTTCGCGCTTTTCCGTTGCTTATCCCTTACGCTGCTGACCATCGCGTGCAGCACATCCTCCCCCACCAAGCCCACCGCCCCGACGAACACCCTGGCAGCAAAGGCCGAATCGACGGTGGGCCAGGGCAGCGGAGGTGTCTCCGGAACCTACGGGCGCGTGGGGTATGTTGGTGGAGGAGGCGGCGGGTGTGTTGGCGACGATGAACCGTGTGACTCGTGGGGAGCCTTCTACTTGAGGGCGGCTAACGGCGATGAGCTGTCTGGCGGATGCTACTTGGAACTGGAAGGGAATTCGCTGATCAGAGCGGGCATGTGCCAAGACCTTAAAGGGAGCGGGCGCTTTGAGGGCGCCACCGGCGGCAATCTGTTCGCGGCAGACCGCGACGGAAGGCAGCTCCCTCCTCCGCAGCCGTTTGTCACGTGGTTCGAGTTCGTGCCGGCCCCTGGAGAGTCCATGCGTTTCCTGGGCCTCTTTTTCGCGCCAGCGCTGGGTCCCGCTGCGGTCTTGCTGAAGGGGGACTTCTCCACGTCGGCGCAGGTCGTCACGCAGCCATCTGCCCAATGCGCCCTGGGTCATGTCGAAGTTCGTTTGAGCGGCCAGATCCAAGGGTTGGGAAGGACCGCCGGACGCGTCACCTACTGCCGCCACTGAGGCGGCGTGGTTGGCAGAGGTTGTCAACGGCGTGCGCTAGGAACGGCATGACGAAATGCCGCGGTTCAAACAGGTGCAGGGCCTTCCTCAGGCCCTCGGCGCTACCCCGCATGCCTGCCCTGCTTCTTGCACCATCCCCGGGCCGCGCGGCCACGCCTCCAGCGCGAGATCGTTCGGGCTGACATGTGGCTCAAGATGCCGTGCGCGGCCAGCGGGCGGATTCCAGGGCCGCTCAGATGGCGAGGCCCATCGCCTCGAGCGCGTCGTTGTCGAACCAGAGGCAGATCGTGTTCTTCGGCTTCATGTTCGTGTGCTCCTTGTGCATCTTCATCTCAGAGATGCCCTGGTTCGTGCAAGCTGAGCGACGTGCAACACACTTCCTCGTCGGGGCGACGGCCCCTGGATGAGCCTCAAGCGTGCTCGGCCGTCGTTGTTGCCAGGTATGTTGTCGAGGAAGTTCGCGACGACGTGCCCGGGTGGCTCGGAGGGCCATGTCGCCCGACAGGTCCGAACGACCGTTCAGCAGCGTCGAAAGCGCGGGACGCGACACGCCCAGCGGTCTTGGCCCGCTGCGGACACCAGCGCCCCACACGCTTCTCTTGTCGATGTCGCCTGCGGCGGACCACGGACGACCACCATCCGGTACGCGATGCGCTCGGCAACGCCGAAGTGCTGATGCGGATGCTGGACGGGGAGCGGTGAAAGCGATTGGCCGCGACGTGGCCGCCGAAGGAAGGGAAGGCGAGTAGGGGCTTCCCTTCGGGACAAGGTGCGCCACATTGACGCGTATGTCAGAACGGACATATACTGGCCTTGCCGTGAGTCCGAAGGACAAGCCGATTGTGTGGCTGAGCGGAGAGATCAAGACCCCGCCGTTCGGCCCAAGCGCGCGCCTTGAGGCTGGCTTCCTTCTGCGTCGGCTCCAACGGGGCGAGTCCCTGAGCCTGCCCCATTCGAGACCGATGCCGAGTGTCGGCAGGGGCTGTCACGAGCTTCGCGTGCTCGATGTCAGCGCGAACTGGCGCATCGTCTATCACGTTACGGCAGATGCGGTGGCCATCCTGGCGGTGTTCCAGAAGAAGACCCGGGCGACGCCAGTGCAAGTGATCAGGGACTGCCACCGGCGACTCTCGGTGTTCCTGGCAACCAGCCAACCGGGAAGGGGAAAGCGATGAAGGACGAAAAGCGACGGCGCCTTGCCCGTGCCGGTTGGGCGATTGGCGACGCGGGCGACTTCCTCGGTCTGTCTGACGACGAACGGCAGTTCGTCGAGACGAAGCTGGCGTTGGCCGATGGGCTTCGCCGACGCCGTGAGCACCTTGGGCTCAGCCAGACGCAAGTGGCGAGGCAGGTGGGATCGAGTCAGTCGCGGGTGGCGAAGATGGAGGCGGCGGACAAGACCGTGAGCACGGACTTGCTGCTCAAGTGCCTCTTTCGGCTGGGCGCAAACCAGCGCGACGTGGCGCGTCTGCTGACCCAGGCCTCGCGCACGAAGGCCGCCTGACATGCGTTCTCTCCAAAGGCGTCGGTAACGTCTCCAACGTCCGCAACGTTTCACCTTTTCGGAACGTGCACGTTGCGACTCGAGCGTCCGCTCGTGCGTGATCGGTAATCGCTCGATCGGGGGCCCGTTGCATGCCGAGCGTCCGGACGTGCACGACATCGTGGCCGAGGCGCGCGTCAGCCGACCGTGTCATCCCGGGCGGGTCAGGCCGCCCGCAAGCGTATCGCTCCAAGCAGCGTGAAAGGGTCCGCTTCCCTCCGGGCGCGCCACTTTCGCAAAGCACAATCGGCAGCTGCACGCCTCGAGGCCCGGCCGCCCGGACAGCGGAACGGGCCGGGCCTCGCGTGGAAGGTCGTGTCAGTCGAGGGGGAACAGGGCGACCAGGTCGAGAGGTCGCAGCACGCCGGCGATCACGTGGATCGTGCCGCCGTCGGCGGTGCGCACCGTCCGGCCGAACCAGAACGGATCGAGGTCCTTCGGGTCGTCGTCGGCCAGGCCGACCAGGCCAAGGAGCGGCCGCTTGATCTCGAACATGCCGTCCGACAGTCCGAGCGCCGGCAACTGGGTGAGGGTGACCACGCCCCGCGACGCCGGCCGGCGCAGGTCGGGGATCTGAGCCACCGTGGCGTGGTACTTCACCGTCTCCGACAGCACCACCGTGCCCGGCACACTGCTGCCGTTCACCTGGAAGGTCTGGCCGGCGATCGCGAGCAGGACGTTCAGGACGTCGGCCTCGGTGAGCTTCCAGATCGGCGTGTTGGTGAGGTCGGCCACGAGCCCGCGGAAGGACGCATCCGCCGGGGCGAACACCGTGCCGGTGAAGCCGACGAGGGCCTCGGCGATCGTCGGGCTGTCGGGATTGAGCCCATCGAACGGGAGGATGGCGGCGGCGGCCAGGAGGATGTCCAGGTCGTTCCAGTTGTGGTCGGTCGCGCTGCCCGCCGGGTTGTTGGCGGCGCTGGCGGCGAGGGCGTCGATGATGGTGGCCGGCTGGCTGGAGCCGGTGGCTCCGGCCGGGACGGCCACGGCGGCGGTGCCGAAAAACGCGGCACCAGCCACCAGGGCGGCACTGAGGGTGTGGAATCGCATCGGTCTCTCCATGAAGCAAGGGCACGTGCCCGGGTGGATTCGTTACGGCGTCCGTGAAGCGAACGCCCGGTGAGACGCCGGCGGCGAATCCCTGGTCCCCGCGCCTCGCAGCACGACCACCGGGCGTCCACCTGGCGCGCCGAAGAGGACGGGACACCAGAACTGGCGCTCCTGGTGGACGTCGCCCGGATCGAGCTCGTCCGGGGCTGCAGAGCGCGCTGTTCGGCTGTTCGGCCGAAACGGGCTCGGCAGCGTCGCGAGCGCCGGGCCACGAGCCGACGGGCCCTTCGTGCCGAAGGTCGTGGAAGTGCAGATCGATCTGGCGGCGCTCACCCGATCGACCCGCGCGCCGGCAATCACCGCTCTCGGTCGGGCGCGATCGGCGGCCCCAGTCGCCACAGGTCCAAGGGGCGCTAGAATGGCTCCTATGACGATTGCCCCCGGACGCGTGGTCGGCGGTCGCGTCGAGTTTGACGGCGAGTTGCCCGAAGGCGCCACGGTCGCCGTATTGGCGTCCGATGGCGACGAGACCTTCGAGGTTGACGCGGAGACCAAGCAGGTCTTGCTGACGGCCATCGGGCAGTGCCAGGACGGCCAGACGACATCCATGGCCGAACTCCTCGCCGATCTTCGCCGTCGCGGATGAGGCGGCCGCTTGCCGCCGTCGTCTCAGACATCGCAAAGGCGCAGATCCTCACCGCCGAACAGCGCTTCTGACGGCCTTCTAAGCCGACGGTCGCAGCTTCGAGCCCCGCCGGGCGGTTGAGCAACTAATCGCGTTCACTCGGTGGCCCACGAATCCACGGGGGAGCGGCTCCGCCGCCGCGGCTGGCAGCCGCCCGAAGAGCAGCGCCGTACCGGGAATCTGGAGCAAGTTCAGAGCAAGCGGATGGGAAGATTTTGGTCGGGGCGACTGGATTCGAACCAGCGACCCCCTGCGCCCAAGGCAGGTGCGCTACCAGGCTGCGCTACGCCCCGACCAGGAAGAACGCGATTATCCCACATCCGCCGCCAGGACGGCGCGACTGAGCGACACGACCATGCGGCACGGACGATACCGCGGCCTACAGCGCCGACCCCACGAACCCCGTCCGCTTGCGCAGGAAGTGCGTGCGCTTCGACATCGGCAGCGCCTGGAGCCGGCGGATCATCTCGTCCAGATCACGAGCGCTTTCGCGCTTGAGGGCGGCGAGGCGCTGACGACGGCTGACGGGTTTCTTGCGCTTCAAGGGTCCGCTCCAGGACGTCCAGCACCGCGCGGTCGCGAGGGCGCCCGGCGGCCTTCTTGCTCTTCACGATATCCGAAAGCGCCGCCACGCGGAGCACGGCGTCCTCCACGGTCACCATCGACGAGCGCTCCCGCAGTCCCTCGAACGAGCGCACGCCATGGATCGTTCCCATGAAATCCACCTGCAGCCCATCGTCGCGCGCGACGCGGAAGAGGTCTGAGACGGGATAGTACGGGCGAAGGATGGTCGCATCGAGGCGAGTGGGGTATTCGTGCCCGCCAATGCCCCGAGCCGCTGCCGTGCTTGCGACACTGCGAGGTGACGGTCAATGATGATCCTCCGATGACGCGTCCCAGGGGGCCGATCGCCACCGAGAAGAAGACGGTGGCGGCGATGGTCCGCATCTACTGCACCGAACACCACCCCGACGCGGACGGGGTCTGCACGGAGTGCGGCACGCTGCTCGCCTACGCGCACGCACGGCTCGATGGGTGCCCGTACGGCGACGACAAGCCCTCGTGCAAGACGTGTCCGACCCACTGCTACAAGCCAGAGCAGCGCGAGCGCATGCGGGCGGTGATGCGCGAGGCGGGACCGCGGATGCTGTGGAAGCATCCGTGGTTGACGATCGTGCACCTGTGGAAGGACCGCTTCCACAAGGCACCGCGCCGGCGCGGGCGGCGCACGGCTGCGCCCGAGCGGCGATCCGACCACGCCTGATCCGGCCGTGCAGTAGTTGAGTAGAATCGGCGTCGTGCTCACACGACGACCCTCACCAGCGTTCGCGGACGCGCGCTGCTTCGGGCGGCTCCACCTCCAGAAGCGCTCGGCACGCCATCACGTCATCCTCGCGATTGCCGCATGCGCGGTGGCAGCCATGTTGGCTGTGCCTGCATCCGCCCAGACGGGCGCGACGGCAGCAGCGGCGCCTTCGGCATCGCTCGTGACCGACCCGACAGACCGGACGGGCACCAACCCCGCCAACCTGCGCGACACGGTCGATGTGTCGAACGGCTTCCGCTCGCTCGGCGACGGGCTCTTCGAAGACCAGGTGAGATGGGGCTACGCCCAGTCAACCGCTGGACGCAGGCTGCGGGCGCGCCTGGAACTGCCGCTCTTGGTGGCGAACGTCACGGGGCGCACCGAAGCCGGCTTCGGCGACGTGGTGCTCGGCGTGGAGTGGGCTGCCCTCGTGCGAGAGCGCACGGCGTGGCTTGCGGGTGCGGATGTCGCGTTCGACACGAGCACGAACGAGGCGCTCTCGACGGGACAACACGTTCTCGCCCCGTCGGCGGGATTCGTTTTCGCGCCCAGGCTCGCGACGAACGTCAGTGCACGCTACCAGCACCGCGTGTCAGTCGGATCGGCCGACGAGAGGCCCGACATCTCGGAAGGCACGCTCGAAGCGGCGGTCGTCCAGCGGTTCGGCAATGGCACGTGGCTGCGCGTGCTGCCGGCGGTCGTGATCGACTACGAGCACGACGAAGACTACGTCCGCCTCGATGGCGAGTGGGGCCGCGTGCTGACGGGCGGGATGAGCACGTGGGTCCGCGCGGGCCGCGCGTTCGGGTCGGACTCGTCGCGCCGATACGACTGGTCGCTCGTGATCGGCTTCAGGTTCGTGGGATGAGGATGTCGCGCCGCGCGGGATTGCTGCTGTCGACGCTCGGCTCGTTGGCCTGCATGGTCAACGCGGCCGGAGCGGACGTACGCCCTGTCCCGACATACGGCGCGACAGACGGCGGCCCGAGTGTCCTGCTCTCGAACGCAGATGGCGCAAGTCCCTACAGCGGGGTCGTCCGCGTGCAGTCGCGCGCGACCTGCACTGGGGTGTTCCTCGCCACGACCGAAGACGATGATCCGCGTGGACAGGACGCGTCGGCATGGGTCGCCACGAACGCGCACTGCGTCGACTTCCCGGGTACCAACGAGGTACTCCACGACCTCCCCGGCCGCGGGACGGTGACGTTCGACTACTTCATCGACACGCAGGCGCGCCAACTGCGCGTGCCCATCCGCCGCATCGCCTACGCGACGATGAAGGGGCACGACATCGCGCTCGTCGAGCTCTCTGCGCGCGTCGGCGAGTTGCGCGACGCGGGATTCGAGCCGTGGCGGCCTGTGCTGACGCTCCCCGACGCCGACGAGCCGGTCGTGGTCGTCGGCGCGCCGCTCCAGGCGGATGCGCGCCTCGCGTTCCTTCGCCTGGCCGCGTGCCGACTCGAGGGGCGCGCGCCGCTCGTGCTCGAATACATCTGGCACTGGGTGGACTTCGAACGCACGGGATGCGCCGACATCCAGCCCGGTAGCTCCGGATCCCCCGTCATCTCGCGCCGCACCGGGCGCATCGTCGGCCTCCTGAACACGACGAACGCGCACGCGCCGTGGTACACCGCGTGCCAGATCGACAGCCCCTGCGAGCCGACGGGCGTGAATGCTGAGCAACCGGAGGACACGTCGTACGCCACGCCGCTCGTCGGTGTGGATCGCTGCTTCGTCGGCGGTGACTTCGACCTGGATGCGCCGGGTTGTCCGCTGGATCCGGGCATCGGCATCAGGCACTCGGTGGGGAACCTCGGGAACGAGAATCCTCTGCTCGCGAGCGCACCGCTGATTCAGCCGCGCCGAACGTGGAACGTCCGCGTGTCGAGGGCGCCGTACTACCGCTACAAGATCGTCAAGCTGCCGAGTGGCACCTGCCGCGATCTGCGCGGATACGGCGAGGTGCGGAGCGCCGCAGATGCGCCGGTGATGAACGATCCGCTGCCGACGACCGACGGGTTCTACATGCTGTGCGGGATTGGCGGAGAGACCCGGCGGTGGGGCCCCGGATGGCAGTCGGTGGACTTTCCGACGGTGTCACGCGTCTACATCGACACGATCCCGCCGAAGCTGCCGGCGCCACTCCGCATCGAGGCCTCGGGGAACGGGTACTTCATCCTGTTCGTGACTGCCGGCAACGAGGTGGCGCAGTACACGATCAAGTACGGGCCCGCCGGCGAGACGTCGTGTGCCGACAACGCCGGCTACCGTTACCAGTTCTTCGAGTTCCTGAACGTGCCGCGCATCGATCGCCCGCAGGTCTTCTGCGCGATTCCGTACGACGCGGCTGGCAACCCGGGCGCCAGGGTCGAGGCTCTACTGCCGTAAACGTGGCGGAGCGACGCCGGCGTTCACGGACGAGCCCGGTGTTGACACGCGCCCACGGCAGGCGTATTAACTAACTGGTTAGTTGAGCGCCCTCATCGGCCGTAGGGGCCGCGCCCCCGCGCGGCCCCTGTCCACCATGCCCACACCCGCACCCGACAGTCGTGCACGCATCCTGGCCGCCGCCACGGCAGAGTTCGCGGCGCGTGGATACGACGCCACCACGGTGGACGACATCGCGCGGCGCGCCCGCCTCAACAAGGCGATGATCTACTACCACTTCGAGGGCAAGCTCGGGCTCTACGTCGAGATCCTGCGCGATGTCATCGGGTCGCTCGGCGCACGCACGCGCCAGGTCGCCGAGAGCGGCGACACGCCCGATGCCAAGGTGCGCGCCTTCGTGGACGCCATCAATGCCGAGGCCGACGCGCGCCCGGCGTTCCCGTTCCTGATGATGCGCGAGATGGCCGACGGCGCCAGGCACCTCGATGCCGAGACGCTCCGCCTCATGACGGTCATCGTCGGCAACCTCGGCGCCATCCTCGGACAGGGCGTGAAGGCCGGTATCTTTCACGAAACCAACCCGTTCCTGACGTACTTCACCCTGGTGAGCCCCGTCATCTTCTTCCGCGTCTCGGCGCCCGCCCGCGAGGCAATGGCCCGCGAACGGCTCGCGCCGGCGGTCGTCTTCGACCGCGAGACGTTCGTCGGATACGTCAAGGCCGGGGCGCTCGCGGTGCTCAACGCGGGCGCCAGGAAGTCGCTCGACATCACGATGCCCGCGGCACCGGCAAGGCGGCGCCGCACGCCGAGAACTGGAGTTCGCGCATGAAGTCACTGCCTCTCGCACTCGTGGCCGTCGCACTCGCCGTGCTGCCAGCGTGTCGCACACCCGCGCCGGCCACCAGCGTGCGGGCGTCGGGCAACGTGGAAGCCATCGAGGTCCAGATCGCACCCGAGGTCGGGGGCCGCCTTGTCACGCTGACGGTGGATGAAGGCGACCGCGTCACGGCCGGGGCGACGATCGCGACCATCGACGACACCGACACGAAGCTGGCGCTGCGCCGCGCGGCGGCTGATCGCGATCGCGCGATCGCGCAACTTGCACTGCTCGAGGCGGGATCCCGCGCCGAAGACATCCGGCAGGCCGAAGCGCAGATTCGTGGCGCCGAGGCCGAGGTGACGGGCGCGCGCGACGACCTGTCGCACGCGGAGGCCGACCTGGCGCGGTTCGAGACGCTGCTCACCTCGAAGTCGGGATCGCAGAAGCAACGCGACGATGCGGCAACACGGCGCGACGCAGCGAAGGCACGGCTGCACGCCAGCCAGGAGCGCGTGCAGGCGGCGCGCGAAGCGCTGGTACGCCTGCAGCGGGGTGCACGTCCACAGGAGATCACGGCGGCGCGCGCGGCCGTGGCATCGGTCGATGCGCAGATCGCGACGCTCGAACAGCACCTCCGCTACGCCACCGTGGTTGCACACGTCGGCGGCATCGTCACGCAGAAACTGGCCGACGTCGGCGAAATAGTCGCGCCGCGCGCGCCGCTCGTGACGCTGGTGGACCTCGATCGTGCCTGGGCCAACATCTACATCGACGAACCCCTCGTGCCGAAGCTGCGCCTCGGCCAGCAGGCCACGCTCTACACCGACGCGGGGGGCGAAGGCATCACCGGCACGGTGACGTACATCTCGCCGAAAGCCGAGTTCACGCCGCGCAACGTGCAGACCGCCGAAGAACGCTCGAAGCTCGTCTACCGCATCAAGGTCAGCGTCGACAACCGCGCGGGCGTCCTGAAGCAGGGCATGCCCGTCGAAGCCGACGTGCCGTTCGCCCAGTAGTCACACGGCCCCGGCGTGCCGCCGGCGCCCTGGATTCCACACCATGCCCGAACCGGTCGTCGTCCTCGATCACGTGAGCAGGCACTTCGGCGCGATTGCTGCCGTCGACGACCTGTCGCTGTCGATCGAGCGCGGCGAGATGTTCGGTCTCATCGGCCCCGACGGCGCCGGCAAGACGACGACGATCCGGCTGATCTGCGGGCTGTTGCGCGCCGACAAGGGCACACTGCGCGTGCTGGGACACGATCCCGTGCGCCAGCACGCCCACATCACGCAGCACGCGGGCTACCTGTCGCAGCGGTTCAGCCTCTACGGCGACCTCAGCATCGACGAGAACATCGCGTTCTTCGCCGAGCTGCACGGCATGCGCGACTACACCGCGCGCCGCAACCGGCTGCTCGACATGACGCAGCTCACGCCGTTCCGCGACCGGCTCGCCGACCGGCTCTCGGGCGGCATGAAGCAGAAGCTGGCGCTGGCGTGCACGCTCGTGCACGAGCCGCAGGTCATCCTGCTCGACGAGCCGACAACGGGCGTCGATCCCGTGTCGCGGCGCGAGTTCTGGAAGCTGCTGTCGGAGTTCCTCGCGCAGGGCATCACGATCGTCATGTCGACGCCGTACCTCGACGAGGCCGAGCGGTGTTCGCGCGTGGCGCTGCTGTCGGATGGTCGGCTGCTCGTCACCGACACGCCGTCAGCGCTCCGCCAGGGCCTCGCCGGTGTGGTCGTGGAACTCGTCGCCACGCCGCAGGCCGCCGCGATACGCACGCTGGCGCAACTCGACGGCGTCGCCGACGTCGAGAGCTTCGGCGAGCGCCTGCACGTCAGGCTCGTGGGCGCAGATCCCGCGGTCCTCCTCGACAGGCTCGCGGCCGACCTGCAGCGCGCGGGCGTCACGGCCACCAACATCCGCGCGATTCCCGCCTCGCTCGAGGACGTCTTCATCAACAGGGTGCACCAGGTATGAAGCCACTCCAGATCGCCTTCGTTGTCGTGGCAGCGGCACTGTTGACGGCCTCGGCCGTGCGCGCGGCCGACGAGGGCCAGTCCACTGTCAGGTTGACGCTCGACCAGGCCATCGAGCGTGCGCTCGCTACGAGCCATCGCCTCGCAGAGGGGAGGGCGCGCCAGGCGGGCGCCGAGGCCGCGGTGGAGTCGCAGCGTGTCGCCGACCAGCCGGTGGTGTCGGCGCTGGCAGGCTACATGCGCACGAACCACGTGGACGAGTTCGGCATCACGATGCCGACGGGCCAGGTTCGCATCATCTATCCCGACGTGCCCGACAACGTCCGCGGGCGCATCGACCTGCAGTGGCCCATCTACTCGTTCGGCCGGCTCGACGCGCTCGAGCGCGCCGCGAGAGCCGAAGCCCAGGCGACCGCACACGATCTCGCGGCGGCCCGCCATGACCTGACGCTCGAGGTGACGCGCGCCTTCTGGGCTGTCGTCACCGCGCGCGAGGCGGTCCTCGTCGTGAAGCAGTCGCTCGAGCGGATGGATGCCTCGCTCGAGGACGTGCGCAACTACCTGGCGGTCGGCCTCGTGCCGCCGAACGACGTCTTCTCGATGGAGGCGCAGCGATCGCGTCAGCGGATGCTGCTCATCAGGGCGACCAACCAGGTCGAGCAGACGCTGACCGACCTCAGGCAACTCATCGGGCTCGCGCCCGACGCCCCAATCGAGATCGAGGCCGTGCTCGAACGTGCAGTGCCTCTGATCACGCCGGCCGACGTGCTCGTGACCGACGCCATCCGCGACCGTGCCGATCGCCGCGCCATCGAGGCGCGCCTCGAGAGCGTCACCGAGCGTCGCGACGCGGCGACGAAGGGCTTGCGGCCAGTGCTCGGCCTGGGTGCCGGCGTCGACTACGCGCGGCCGAATCCCCGCATCTTCCCCCGTGCCGCGGAGTGGAACCCGTCGTGGGATGCGAGCATCAGCTTCTCGTGGACGCTGTGGGATAGCGGACGCGTGCGGGCAGACGTGGCCGCCGCGACCGCCGCGCAGACGGCCGTACGCGAGCGGCTGGCCGAATTCGACAGCCGGCTCGCGGCCGACGTGCGTCGCAGCCGACTCGATGTCGACTCGGCCCTCGCGGCGGTGGAAGCCACTGCCGACGCCGTGCGCGCGGCGACCGAGGCTCGACGTGTTGTCAACGAGCGCTTCGCCGCGGGCGTTGCGACGAGCACCGAGGTGCTCGACGCTCAGGTGGCGCTGCTGCAGGCCTCGCTCGACCGCACGCAGGCGCTGGCCGCGGTGCGGCTCGCCGAAGCGCGGCTCGACTGGGCGATCGGTCGCTGAGCCGTCAGGTCATGTCCACGCACCCCGGAGGCATCTCGTGAACGCCATCGTCGTGAACGACCTCACGCGGCGCTTCGGCGACTTCGTCGCGGTGGATCACGTGTCGTTCACGGTGGCCACAGGCGAGGTGTTCGGCTTTCTCGGCAGCAACGGCGCGGGGAAGTCGACGACGATCCGGATGCTGTGCGGGCTGCTGCGCCCCTCGTCGGGCAGCGCGATGGTCGGGGGTGAAGACGTCGGCCGCAACCCCGAGCGCGTGAAGGCGCGCATCGGCTACATGTCGCAGAAGTTCTCGCTGTACGAGTTGCTGACGGTCGACCAGAACATCCGCCTCTACGCCGAGCTGTACGGACTCGATCCGGCACGATTCCACGAGCGGCGCCGGTACGTCATCGAGATGGCCGGCCTTGCGGGCCGCGAGCGCGCGCTGCCGCGTGACCTGCCCGGCGGCTTCAGGCAGCGTCTCGCGCTCGGGTGCGCCATCCTGCACGAGCCCCCGATCCTCTTCCTCGACGAGCCCACCGGTGGCGTCGATCCGATCTCGCGCCGGCAGTTCTGGCGGCTCATCGGCGACCTGTCGGCATCGGGCATCACGGTGCTCGTCACGACGCACTACCTCGACGAGGCCGAGTACCTGCCACCGCATCGCCGTGATCCACGCGGGTCGCATCGCGGCCCTCGGCACGAGCACCGAGCTCAAGGGCGCGTTCAGGGATCGCCCCATCGTCGAGATCCAGGCGCCGCGCCAGATCGACGTGATGCGCGCGCTCGACGACATCGAGGATGTCGAAACGAGCAGCGTGTTCGGCACCGCTGTCCACGCCGTGCTGCGGCGGGGCGGCGGAACGCCGGCCGCCCTCGTCGGCCGCCTGCGGCAGCATGGGCTGACGGTCGACTCCGCGACGCTCGTGCAGCCGTCGCTCGAAGACGTGTTCCTCGACGTGGTCGAGAAGGCGGCACAATCATGATAAAAGCGCTGGCCGTGGCGCGGAAGGAGTTCCGGCAGATCCTGCGCGATCGGCGCACGCTCATGATCCTGCTGTTCATCCCGGTGTTCTTCCTGCTGCTGTTCGGCTACGCGCTGAGTTTCGACATCAAGCACATCGCGCTCGCCGTCCAGGACCGCGACAACACGACCGAGAGCCGCGCCGTGGTCTCGGCCTTCCTCAACTCGGGCTACTTCGAGTATGTCGGAGCGATCCACTCGCCCGCCGACCTCGAACGGATGATGGACACGAACAGCGCGCGGGCCGCCCTCGTGATCCCGGAGCAGACGGCACGCACGCTCCGCCGCGGCGACGTCGCGCCCGTGCAGGTGATCATCAACGGCGACAACGCCAACACGGCGGCCACCGTGCTCGGTTACGCGACGACGATCATCCGGACCGTGTCGGCGAACCTGCTGGTCGAGGCGCGCGGGCGGCCGATCGTGCCGCCGATCACCGTGGAGCCGCGGATCTGGTACAACCCGGAACTCCGCAGCGCCCTGTTCCTCGTGCCGGGGCTGATTGCGTTCATCGGGATGATCGTCTCGGCGATCTCGACGGCGCTGTCGGTCGTGCGCGAGAAGGAGCGGGGCACGTGGGAACAGGTGCGGATGGCCCCCATCAGCACCGTCTCGTACGTCGTCGGGAAGACGTTGCCGTATCTCCTGCTGGCTACCGTGACGTCGATGGCGATCGTCGTCGCGGCGATGGGGCTCTTCGGCCTGCCGATGCGCGGCGGATGGGGGTCGCTGCTGCTCGCCACCTCGCTGTTCCTGCTCGCGGCGCTGGCGACGGGCCTCCTGGTCTCGACGGTGGCCGATTCGCAGCTGGTTGCCTTCCAGATCACGCTGATCCTCGCGTTCCTGCCCACGTTCCTGCTCTCGGGCTTCGTGTTTCCCATCCCGAACATGCCGTACCCGATCCAGGTGGTCACGTATGCCGTGCCGGGGCGGTACTTCCTCGTCGCCCTGCGCGGCATCGTGCTGAAGGGCGTGGGCCTCGGCATCGTGTGGCCCCAACTGGTCGCCCTGGCGGTGTACGCGGTGGTGATCCTGACGCTGGCGTCGATCCGCCTCCGGCGCGAGCAGGGCTGAGGAGGGGGCATGCGACGCGTCGCGTTCATGATCTGGAAGGAGCTGCTCGAGCTGAGGCAAGACAAGCGGATGCTCCCGATTGTCTTCATCGCCCCGATCCTCCAGTTGCTCGTCCTGGGCTACGCGGCGACGACCGACGTCCGCAACGTCCCACTGGTCGTGGTCGATGCCGATCGCTCGTCGGCGAGCCGCGACCTCGTGCAGCAGTTCGATGCGTCACCGTATTTCACCGTGACCGACATCGTGTCGAGTGCCGCCGACGTCGCGCCCTATTTCGAGCGCAACCTCGCGTGGCTGGCCGTCTCGATCCCTTCCGGCTACGGCCGCGACATCGGCGTGTTGCGTCCGACCGTCGTGCAGGTGCTCGCCGATGGAACCGATGCAAACTCCACGAACATCGCGCTCGGATACGCGACGGGCCTGGTCGCGGGTTACGCGCAGGACCTCGTCCTCGCCAAAGCGCGCACCCAAACCTCGGCGCGCGACGGCGGGGCGCGCAACGGCGGCCTGAGTGCCGACATTCGCGTGTGGTTCAACCCGCAGCTCGACAGCCGCCTGTTCATGGTACCGGGCGTCCTGGCCCTGCTCCTGATCGTGATGACGATCGTCCTCGCGTCGATGGGTATCGTGCGCGAGCGCGAACTGGGGACACTCGAGCAGCTGCACGTGACGCCGCTGCGCCGCTGGGAGCTGATCGTGGGGAAGCTGCTGCCCTACGGCCTCATCGGCGCCATCGACGTGTTCATCGTCACGGCCGTCGCGACCCTCTGGTTCGAGGTGCCGCTGCGGGGGAGCTTCGTGCTCCTGTTCGCGCTGAGCATGCTGTTCCTCCTGAGCACCCTCGGCCTCGGGCTCTTCGTGTCGACGATCTCGAACACGCAGCAGCAGGCGATGATGACGGCGGTCTTCTTCTTCCTGACGCCGATGATCTACCTCTCGGGCTTCGTGTTCCCGATCGAGAACATGCCGGCGGTCATCCAGCCGGTCTGCGCCTTCATCCCGTTGACACACTTCCTCATCATCGTCCGCGGGATCTTCCTGAAGGGCGTCGGGCTCGAGACCCTGTGGCCACAGGCGCTCGCCCTGCTCGCGTGGGGCATCGGCATCCTGACCCTCGCCACGTTGCGATCGGCCAAGCGGTCGGCGTAGTGGTCGTTGGCGGCGGCACACATCACTTCGGGCCGCGCGGGGGCGCGGCCCCTACACCCGGCAGTGAACCCGTCCTCACGGCGGTCGACCGGCACATGTCGGCATGTGCGGCGCGCGTCGTGGTGGTCCGTCGATTGTGCGCGCCGTGCATTTCGCGACCAGGTGGTGCGTGGTGTGTTGTCGTTGAGGTCGTCCGCGACGTGAATGGACGTTGTTGTTCAGGTGTAGGGGCCGCGCCCCTGCGCGGCCCGGCGTGAGGCAGGCGGCCCTCGGGTGAACGCGCGCGGCGCGGCCCCCTATGCGTCGCGCAGGCGTTGTGCGGCGGCCTCGGGCGTGATGTCGCGCTGGGGCGAGGCGAGCAGTTCGTAGCCGACCATGAACTTGCGCACGGTTGCCGACCGCAGCAGCGGCGGATAGGCGTGCGCATGCAGGTGCCACTCGGGATGCTCGTCGCCATCGCACGGCGCCTGGTGCACGCCGATCGAGTACGGAAACGGTGCATTGAAGACGCGGTCGTACGTCGCGGTCAGTTGCGTGAGCATGCCGGCCCACGCGTTGCGCTCCTCGTCGGCCAGCGACGGCAGGTCGGTCACGGGACGCCGCGCGACGATCAATGTCTCGAACGGCCACAGCGCCCAGAAGGGTACGAGCGCGACACAGTGCTCGTTCTCGATGACGATGCGCTCGCGGGCACCGAGTTCGAACGAGAGATAGTCGCCGAGCAGCGTACGGTGGTGTGCGCCGTAGTGGGCGCGCTGCGTGACGAGTTCCTTCGCGGGTTCGTTCGGGACGTCGCCGCTTGCCCAGATCTGGCAGTGCGGATGGGGATTGCTCGCGCCCATCATGGCGCCGCGGTTCTCGAACACCTGCACGTACCGGATGTCTGCGCGCGAGGCCAGTTCGGTCGTCTGATCGCACCACAGGTCGATGACGCGGCGCACGTCCTCGACCGGCATGCGCGAGAGCGTCAGGTCGTGGCGCGGCGAGAAGCACACGACACGGCATATGCCAGGTACGCCCTCCGACACGACGAGCCCGTGGGCCGCCTCGGCGCGCGCGGGCGGCGTGTCGGGCAGCAGGGCAGGGAAGTCGTTGTCGAAGACGAAGGTGCTCGTGTAGTCGGGATTGCGGATGCCGCCTGCCCGCTCGTTGCCGGGGCAGAGGTAGCACGTCGGGTCGTAGGCCGGCAGCGTGCTGGTGTCGCCCTCCTCGACCTGCCCCTGCCAGGGTCGCTGGGTGCGGTGGGGCGACACGAGCACCCACTCACCGGTGAGCGCGTTGAGCCGCCGATGGGGACGCTGGATGTTGGCGAGGATCATCGTCAGGGTCAGGTGGTGACGGGCACGAGGATGGTCGGGGTCTGCCGTGAGCGATCAGCATACCGTGCGGCAATGCGCTGAGCCGCTGCACGGCCCGCCCCAGCTCGTGCAAACGCGACGATGGCGCCGCCGAAGCCGCCGCCGGTCAGCCGCGCGCCGTGTATCTCGTCGTCAGTTGCGGCGATCTCGACCAGCAGATCGACCTCTGTCGCCGACACCTCGTAGTCGTCACGCATCGACGTGTGCGACTCGGCGAACAACCGCCCGACCGACGCGAGATCCCCCGCGCGAAGGGCAGCCGCCGCCTCGAGGACGCGTGCGTTCTCGGTGACCACATGGCGCACGCGCCTGCCGAGTGGTTCGGGAAGGTCCATGGCGCGCGGCAGGTCGGCCATCGTGAGATCGCGCAACGACGCTACGTGGAGCAGGTGTGCCGCGGCGTCGCATTGCTGGCGGCGTGTCGCGTACCCGCTGTCGCCCTCCGAGAGCCGGTGCGCAACCCCGGAGTTGATCACGACCAGGTCGGCGTGTTCGGGCAGGGGAACCCGCTCGTAGTGCAACGAGCGGCAGTCGAGCAGCAGGGCCGCGTGCTCGTCGGCCAGCGACGCGCACATCTGGTCCATGATGCCCACCGGCGCGCCGACGAGGTCGTTCTCGGCTTCCTGTCCCAGCCGGGCCAGTCGCACGTCGTCAATCGCCAGCCCGTTGGCCTCGCGCAGGGCGCGCAGCATGGCGACCAGCAGCGCGGCAGACGACGAGACACCCGAGCCGAGCGGTACGTCGGAGTCGATCCACGCGTCGAAGCCGGTCAGCGTGTGGCCTGCCCGCGCCAGGGCGAACGTCACCCCCTGCACGTAGTCGATCCAGCGGCCGGTGCGATGTTCGTCGCCGAGCCCATACTCGACGACGCCCGCGTCGGCTCGCAACGTGCTGAACACCCGCGCGCGGCGATCGTCGCGCGACGCGAGCGTCACGTGCGTCGCCTGCGGGATGATCGTCGGCAGCACGAAGCCGTCGTTGTAGTCGGTGTGTTCGCCGATCAGGTTCACGCGGCCGTGTGCGCTGGCCGTGACGGGCGCATGACGGCCGAACAGCGAGGCGAAGGTGACGGCCTGAGGCACGTGACGTTCGGTCATGGGTGGATCCTGGCGGCGAAGCCTCCGCCCGGCGCCATGGCGACTGTCAGGGTCGTCTTGGCCGTGACCGGCCGAGAGGTGACGCTCACGTCCTCGCCGCGGCGCGTGAACCGGTGCCGCATGCTGACCCTGGCCCTTCCTGTCTCTGCCCGCGATACCCGTGGCGGGCCGCACGGGATCATAAACGGGCCGCGCGGGGGCGCGGCCCCTACGCCTCACCGACAGGCCGCGCAGGGGCACGGCCACCACGGTTCAGAAACGGGCCGCGCATGGGCGCGGCCCCTGCGGTCATCCGACGCTGCCGAGGGCCTCGGCGACGACCCCGCGGAGCATCGCCACCTTATACGCGTTGTGCTCGAGGGGTGTCGCGCCGGCCACGGCAGCACTGGCGGCACGAACCCGCGTCGGCTCGTCGAGGCGGCGCCCGATCAGTAACCGCTCGGCGCCCTCGACGCGCCAGGGCTTCGGCGCTGCGCCGCCGAGCACGATCCGCGCCTCGCGGACCTTGCCCTGCTCGACCCCGATGGCGACGGCGCACGCCGCGAGCGCGAAGTCCCACACGCCGCGCGCGCGCACCTTGCGGTACACGCTGACCATGCCTGGCCGCGGTGGCGGCAGCGTCACGGCCGTCAGGATCTCACCCGGCCCAAGCACGTTCTCGTGCAGCATGTCCTGCTCGGGCAGCACGAAGAACTGCCCGATGGGCATCGTGCGCTCGCCCTTTGGTCCGGCGATGTGCACCATCGCGTCGAGCGCGGTGAGCGCCGTCGCCGTGTCGGAGGGGTGCACGATGAGGCACGTGCTGCCGCCGAGGACGCAGTGGTAGCGGTTGTCGCCCTGCATCGCGAAGCAGGTGTCACCGCCCTTGCGTGCGCAGTCGTACTGCCCCCGATAGAACCAGCACCGAGGGCGCTGGCAGAGGTTGCCGCCCAGCGTGCCCTGGTTCCGGAGTTGTGGGCTCGCCACCGACGCCGCCGCCTGCGCGAGCGCAGGATACCGGCCGGCCGCGGCGGCGTGCTTCACGATCGTCGACAGGGTCGTAGTCGCCCCGATGCGCAGGCCGCCGTCCGAGGTCTCGGTGATCCCCTTCAACGCATCGATGCCGCCGAGCGACACGACGGTCTTCGCCGTGAACACGTCGTCGCGCAGGCATCCGATCAGGTCGGTCGCCCCTGCGGCGGCGCGGGTGTCTGGGCGTGCAAGCAGCGAGACGGCTTCGTCGACCGTCCGTGCGCGCGTGTAGGCGAACGCGGGAATCATGATCGTACCCCCTTCGCGGCGGGCCGGGGTGCAGCCAGCGCGTCAATCACTCGTTGAGGCGTGATGGGGGAGTCGGCGACCCTGACCCCCAGGGCGTGCGCGACCGCGTTGGCGATGGCTGCGGCGGCAGGGACCGTGGCCGGTTCGCCGAGTCCCTTGGCGCCGGCGATGTTGCACGTGGTGTCGTGGGGATCGATGACCACGACCTCGGGCGCGACGACAGAATCCATCGCAGTCGGCAGCTTGTAGTCGTGCAGGTTCGCCGTCAGCACCCGGCCCGCATGCACGTCGTCCATCACGCGGCCCTCGGTGAGTGCGAGCCCGAGTCCCATCGTGATGCCGCCCATGACCTGGTTGTCGTAGGTCAGGCGATTCATGACGCGTCCGCTGTCTTGCGCGGCGACGTAGCGGTGCACCTTGATGGTCCCGGTCTGCGTGTTGACCTCGACCTCTGCGAAGTGCACGCCCCAGGGATTGACGGCCATGCCGTGCGTGTCGGCGCTGCGAACGCCGACGCCGACGATGACGCCACGTTGGGCGAGCGGCCTGAACTGGCGGATGACGATCCGCTTCGACGGATCGGCCGTGACGAAGACGGCGCCGTCGGCGACCGAGAGCGCCGACGCATCGACCTTCAGGTCGGCGGCCGCGAGCGCGAAGAGCTGGCGCTTGACCTCGAGCGCCGCCGCGCGGATGGCTGGCGCCTCGGTTGGCACCGTCTTGCTGCCACCGCTCGCGTTCGTGAACTGCGTGGTCGCCGTGTCGGCGTGCTCGATGGCGACGCGTTCGACCGGGATGCCCAGTTCTTCTGCGACGATCATCGCCGCCCAGGTCTTGGTGCCCGTGCCGAGATCGCTGGCGCCCATGTTGACGCTCGCGCTGCCATCCGACACGAGGCGCACGATGATCGTGGCGGGCGGGTTGCCGCCCCCGCCGCGCCACATCCCGGCAGCGACCCCGACCCCGCGCCGGATCACGCCGCGCTGCTGTTGCGCGTTGGCCCTCGCCTCGGTCCATCCGAACGTGCGTGCGCCCTCGGTGAGGCAGTCACGCAGGCCGGTGCTCGTGTAGCGTGCCTGATCCTGGCGGCCCTGGCTGATCTCGGGAACGTTCTTCAGTCGAAGCTCCACCGGATCCATGCCGAGCTTCGTGGCCAGCGTATCCATCGCCTGCTCGAGCGCCCACGCCCCCTGCGGATGCCCGGGTGCGCGAAACGCCCGCTCCGGACCCACGTGCATGAACACGTTCGTCGAGACCGTGTTGACGTTGGGACAGCGGTAGAGATCGAGTGGCAGCCAGTTCACGCCGCCGGTGCCGCCGGCCGAGTACGCGCCGCCCGACCCGGTGCACGCGAAGTCGATGGCGGTCAGCGTGCCGTCTTTCTTCGCGCCGATCCTGACCGTCATGCGCACGCCGGGCCGATTGCCGATCGCGCGCATCGTGTCTTCGCGCGGCATGAACAGGCGCACGGGCCGGCCCGTGGTGCGCGCGAGCAGGGCCGCGATGATGCCGTACTTGCCCGTGTCGAGCTTGCTGCCGAATCCGCCGCCCATGTAGTGGCCGATGACGCGCACGTTCGAGAGCGGCAGGTTCAGCGAGCGGGCGTAGGTGTTCTGGGCCCCGAACACGCCCTGCAGCGACTCCCACACGATCAGCTTCTGGCCGTCCCACCGCACGACGCACCCGTGCAATTCCATCGGCACGTGGAGTTCCGTCGACGTCGAGTAGGTGCCCTCGATGGTGACCTCGGCCGCGGCGAAGCCCGCGGCGATGTCGCCACGGCCCTGCGTGCGCGGCTCGCCGGCGAGGTTCGACGTCCCCGAGACGACGATCGGCGCGTCGGGCTTCATCGCGGCGTCTGCGGTGACCGCCCATGGCAGCTGTTCGTATTCCACCGCGATCGCGCGGAGCGCGTCGAACGCCTGGTACGGCGTGTCGGCCGCGACGGCCGCCACCTCGTCGCCCGCGTAGCGGCAATGCGTGTCGAGCAGCCGGCTGATCGGGCCCTTCTCGCCGGGATACCAGGGGATGTCGGCGCCGGGCGAATCGGGTGTGAGCACCGCGCGGACGCCGGGCATGCGGGCGGCCTTGCTCGCATCCAGCTTCACGACCCTGGCGTGGGCGTGCGGGCACCTGAGGATGGCCGCGTGCAGCATCCCCGGCAGCGACACATCCGCCGGATACACGGCGGTGCCGCTGACGCGCTCGTAGGCGTCGATGCGGGGAAGTCGTTGTCCGACCACCTTCGTGTCGGCCCAGGGGGGCGCATCTGGAGCACTCGAGGGGCTGGCGAGTGCCTCGGCCAGTGCAGCGTCGAGCTCGACGCCGTCGAGGGCGATGTCGTTGCAGGGATTCATGACCGTCCCCCCTTCAACTCTGCGGCGCGCTGAGCGGCCTTGAAGATGTGCGGATAGGTGCCGCACCGGCACAAGTTGCCCGACACGGCGACGCGCACGTCGTCCAGTGTCGGTGCGGGGTTCGCGCGCAGGAGGCCTTCGACCGACATCATCTGCCCGGGCGTGCAGTAGCCGCACTGCAGCGCGTCGTGCTCGGCGAACGCCTGCTGCACGGGGCCGATGGCCTCGCCGTTCATCAGGCCCTCGAGGGTCGTGATGGCGTGACCGTCGGCCTCGACGGCCAGCGTCATGCACGCGTAGCGCGCTTCGCCGTCGATCAGCACGGTGCAGGCGCCGCATTCGCCACGCTCGCAGCTCGACTTGGTGGCGGTGAGCCCGAGGTGCTGCCTGAGGACGTAGAGCAGCGACCAGCGCGGCTCGACGTGCAGGCGCTTCAGCTCACCGTTGACGGTGAGGGCGATGGTGCGTTGCGCGTCGGCGGCCGTGACGTCAGGAGGAACTTGTTGCGCGACGGCGCCGGCCAGGTGGGCCACCGAGACGACGCCGATGGCCCCGGTGCTGACGGACGTCAGGAATCCGCGCCGGCTGACGCCGGCTGCGTGCGGACAGTCGTGTGGGTCGTGTGGGTCGTGCGAAGCCATCGGGCCCCTCCGTAGGGCGCCGCGCCCAGCGATCGTCGGAGGCGGGCTCACGCGAGCTCGCGCGGATCGCGGGTGCGCAGCGCACACAGCGCGGCAGTCGGCAGGAGCGCGGCAGCAGCTCGAGGGTGGGAATGCGCTCGAAGCGAGGGCCGCGCCGGGAGTATAACCCCCTACGGCGCAACCGTGTGTAGTGGGGGATAGAGCGCCGAATGCTGCATGCCGGGGTGGCGCCTGCCGTAACGCGCAGGGATGTCCTGCGTCCAGTTGCTCGGGATGGTCAAGCACGCGAGCACGAGCGCCACGAACAGCACGCGCTGCAGCGTGGTGGCGCGCTCCGTGCGGGCCAGTGCCACGCTGGCAGGTGTCGCGCCGGCGTGACGCAGCTTTCCGAGGCGGCGCATGCGTGAGCGAATCAACAGGACGACGCCGACGGCTGCCATCACCAGGTTCAGCGTCTGGCCGGTGCCGAGCGCCAGGCGGTGCGTCGGGTAGTCGCGAAACAGGTCGATGAAGAACCGCAGGAAGGCGTACCAGAACACGAAGCGGGCGGCGACCGCGCCTGGCGTCGGGTTGTGGCGGCGGACGTGCAGCAGGTAGGGCACCAGCAGCAGGTTCTTGAGCCCGTCGTAGAGCACCACGGGGTGTCGGAACCCCTCGGCGTCGGGGAACTTCACCGCCCACCAGGCATCGGTCACGGCGCCGACGATCTGGCCGTCGATGAAGTTGCCGATGCGGCCCAGGCCCATCAGGACAGCGCCCGGAATCACCAGCGCGTCTGCCAGCGCGAGAAACGACTTCCCGTAGACCACCGTGAACAGCAGCGTGCCGCAGAGGGCACCGAGCATCAGGCCGTGCGTCGCCATCCCGCCGAGCCAGTAGGCGGGCACGAGGTGCGGGGCCTCGCGATAGAGCGGCCACTCGTCGAAGGCGACCTGGATGGCGCGTCCGCCGAGCAACACGCCCGCGGCGAACATCAGCGTGAGCGCCCACGCCTCGCGATCGCTCAGCGCGAGCGACGCGCGATGCCGCCGCACGAAGACGAGCAGTTGGATGAACGCCAGCGTGTAGCTGAGGCCGTACCACCAGAGGTAGACGCCGCCGACCTCGGCGATCACGGGATCGATGCGGTGAACGAACGGCCCGATCACGCGGTGAGTCTACTCCCGTTCGATCGCGCGGCTCTGGCCGCCCCGGCTCTGGCCCCACGGGCTCAGGCCAGCGGGTCAGCCCGCCGACTCATCCCTGTTCGGCGATCGGGTGCGCATCCATGCCGCGTCGGGCCACGCGCAGCCAGTCGCGGCAGGTGGAGAGCCACGCAGCCGACACGGCGACACCGCCCAGCACCAGGCCGCCGCGGATGCTGTCGGCATCGCTGCTTGCGAGGTGCAGGCCAATCGCGGCCGCCACGGCGAGGCGCATGCCCTCTGACGCGCTCGCCCACCATCGGCGCTCGGTCAGGCCTGCGCCGTTGCCGAGCGACCACAGGACGAACGCGACACTCGCCGCGACGACCACAGGATTGGAGACCTCGCGCGACGAGACGAGCAACGACACGGCGAACCCGAGCGTCACCAGGAAATGCAGCGAGACATACAGGCTCACGCGCGTCGGTGCGCGCACGTCGTAGCGCTCGGCATGCGCGAGGTCCACGGGTTCGGCCGACGGGCGCGCCGGCACGCCTTCGGGGCGCCATCCCTGTGGCGCGATCCACACGCGCAGCTTGTCTGACAGGCGCGGCGCCATCCACGCGTCGCGCGCCAGGTCGGCCCACACGTGCAGGTTGGCCCACACGGGGTTCCACGAGGCGAGCGGCTTCGTGAGGCCGTAGACCGGGGCCTCGTCTTCGGCCTGGAAGGTGCCGAACCAGCGATCCCACACGATGAGCACGCCGGCGTAGTTGCGATCGAGGTACTTCGGGTTGCGCGCATGGTGCACGCGATGGTGCGACGGCGTGTTGAGCACCCACTCGAGCCATCCGAGCCGATCGATGACGCGGGTGTGGATCCAGAACTGGTAGAGGGTGTCGAAGGCCGACACCGCGAGGAACCACAGCGGCGGGAAGCCGAGCAGCGCGAGCGGGAGGTAGAACACCCACGAGAACAGCGACTGCGTCGCCCCCTGGCGCAATGCCACCGTCAGGTTGTACTCCTCGCTCGAGTGGTGCACGACGTGCCCGGCCCAGGGCAGGTTGCGCTCGTGCGACACGCGGTGGAACCAGTAGTAGGCGAGATCCACGCCGAGCAGCAGCGCGATGGCCGCGGCCCACTTCCCGGCCGGCGAGTAACTGCTGACGTCGACGAGATTCCAGCCACGCGTCGTGACGAACTGGAAGCACCACAGGTAGCCCGCGAAGACGCCGGTCTTGAGGAAGATGCCGACGACCTGGTCGGCGATGCCGCACCCGAGATCGCTGAGCGAGTCGTTCAGGCGGTAGTCGTCGCGATCGAGCACGAGGCCTGCGACGAACTCGATCCCGATCAGCAGGAAGAAGATGGGAATCGCGTACGTGATGTACGGGATGCCGCTGCCCAGCGCGCGATCGACGAACGTCAGGTCCATGCGCCACCACCACGGGAGACGAGGAAGGCCTTCAACTGCTCGAACGCCTTCCCGCGGTGGCTCACCTCGCGCTTCCGCTCGAGCGGCACCTCGGCCAGCGTCAGGCCAAACGGGGGATGGAAGAAGATCGGATCGTAACCGAATCCGTGCTCGCCCCGCGGCCGCCTCGTGATCACGCCCTCGACCACGCCGCGTGCCTCGAACAGCACCTCGTCGCCGCGGACGAGCGACAGCGCGCACACGAACCGGGCCGTGCTCGACTCGACGCCGCGTGCGTCCAGCATGGCGAACATGGTGTCGAACTTCTCGGCGTAGGTGTCGCCAGGAAACCGCGCCGACAACACTCCCGGGGCCCCGTCGAGCGCGTCGACCTCGAGGCCGGAGTCATCGGCGACGGTCAGCAGGCCTGTTGCGGCAGCGTAGTACCTGCGCCTTGAGCCGGGCGTTCTCCTCGAAGGTCGCGCCCGTCTCGTCGGGTTCCTCCATCGGGTCGATATCGGCCAGCGTCCGCAGTTCCAGCCCCGCGACGTCGCGCAGGATGTCGCGGATCTCGCGCAACTTGCCCTGGTTCGACGTCGCGATGAGCAGGGCGCTCACGCCAGGAAGGCTCCGACGATGGCGCGCTGCTTCTCGACGAGCGCGTCGATGCCCAGGCTGCCGACCTCGAGCAGTTCGTCGAGGGCAGCACGATCGAACGGCTTGCCCTCGGCCGTACCCTGCACTTCGATGAAGCGGCCGTCGCCGGTCTTGATGATGTTCATGTCGACCTCGGCGCGCGAATCCTCGTCGTACGCGAGGTCGAGCAGGGCCACGCCGTCGACGATGCCGACGCTGGTGGCGGCGACGTAATCGGTGACGGGCATCTCGCTCAGCTTGCCCGCGGCGCGCAGCGTCTGCAGCGCGAGCACCATGGCCACGAAGGCCCCGGTGATCGATGCGGTCCGTGTGCCGCCGTCGGCCTGGATGACGTCGCAGTCGATCCAGATCGTTCGCTCGCCCACGCGGTCCAGGTCGATCACCGCACGCAGCGAGCGGCCGATGAGCCGTTGGATCTCCATCGTGCGCCCGCCGACCTTGCCCGCCGACGCCTCGCGGGTCGATCGGGTCGTGGTCGCACGCGGCAGCATCCCGTATTCGGCGGTGACCCATCCCTTGCCCTGCCCGCGCAGGAACCCGGGCACGCGATCCTCGACGCTCGCCGCGCAGATGACGCGCGTGAGCCCGACTTCGATGAGCACCGACCCCTCGGGGTGCATCTGGAAGCCCGGCGTGATCGTGGTGGGGCGAAGGTCGAGGGGAGTGCGCGCATCTGAACGGGTCATGAGTCGGGGCCTTCGTGAGTGGTGAGTGGTGTGACGGTCGGTCGCGCCTATCGCGGCCGAGGCGGCACAGGTGCTGGATCGGATACGGGCGGTGTTGCGCCTGTCGCGGACGGAGCCGGCGCCGATGCCGACGGCAACGCCGTCCAGCGTGCGGAGGGCGGCAGCGGGTTGCGCAGGTCCACGTGTCCCGCGAGCGAGTCCACTTCCTTGCCGTCGACCAGGATCTGCACGCGCTTGATCGCGGGCATGTTGCCCGCGAGGGTGTTGACGATGGCGTAGACCGAGAACAGCTCGTCGAGCGAGCCGCCCGTGTGCTCGGTGACGGCTTCCGAGCTCAAGTCGACGAACGCGTCGCCCTGCTCGGTGAGGAAGACGCCGCGCACGGAGGTGTTGACCGACACCGGCGCCTTGTAGGGAGGCGGCGGTTCCTCGAGCAGGGCCTCGACGAGGCGTGTGGCCTGCTCGGTCGGCGTGGCCCCGAACGGCACCTCGCGATCCACCGGCACGAGTCGCATCCCATCGTCGCTGATGTAGGAGAGCCTCGCGCGGATCTTCCTGACGGGGACCGCCGGCGCCGTCGTCACGGCGGCCGATGGGGCGGTCACGCGGGTGCGCGCCATCCACCAGCGGACGGCGCCGTAGCCGAGCGCCAGCGACACCGCGATCGCCAGCGCGACGACGAGAGAGGCGCGGCGCACCTAGCGCGGGCCCCCGGCCGCTGGCGCGGGCGCCGGCGCGACGGGCCTGCGCCCGCCTTCCACGTACTGGCGGAAGAGCACGATCGCGTCGTAGATGGCCTGCGTGAGGCGTGCCTGGTGCTCGGGCGTGGCGAGCTTTGCCTCTTCGCCGGGGTTCGTCACGAACCCGAGTTCCACCAGCACGGCCGGCATGTTGGCGCCGACCAGCACGCGGAACGGGGCCTGCTGGATGGCGCGCGTGCTCATCGGCACGCGCGCGCGCAGCTGTTGTTCGACGAACGTCGCGAAGATGGCCGAGTCCTCGAGGTGCCGCGCCTGCGCCATGTCCCACAGCAGCAACTCGATCTGCCTGTCGCCGTTCATCGACGGGATCGTCGTCACCTCGGGCTGTGCGTCGCGACGCGCGCGTTCACCGTATTCGTCCAGGCTCAGGTAGAAGACCTCGGCGCCCGTGGCTTGCGGCGACACCGACGCGTTCGCGTGGATGCTCACGAACAGGTCGGCCTTGTTGTTGTTGCCGAGGGCGGCGCGCTCGTCGAGGCCGACCGTGGCGTCGCTGTCGCGCGTCATCAGCACGCGCAGGCCGAGCCGCGCCTCGATCGACGACTTGAGCTGGCGCGCCACGCTGAGCGTGACGTCCTTCTCCTGGGTGCCGTTCGGGCCACGGGCGCCCGTCTCGTCGCCGCCGTGGCCGGCGTCGATCACGATGGTCCTGATCCCCGTGGCGGCTGCGTCGAAGGGCAGCGTCCCCGGGAACTCGGGTGCCGGCGCGGGAGCGGCAGACGTGGAGGGCGCCGGCGTCGCGCCTGCCGCCAACAGCTCGATGACCACGCGGCTGCTCGCCGAGTCGATGGCAACCTCGGTCGAGCGGAACGTCGCGAATGCGGGACCAAGGTCGAGGGCGATGGCCGGCGGCGTGTCGATCACGCGCACACCAGCCAGCACGTCGTTCGAGGCGCCGGCTCCCAGGTCGGCGTCGACAGCATCGGCCTGCAGCGTGAGCACGAGCCGTCCGTTCTCGCGGGTCAGCTGGCGCTCGGTGCGCGGCGTGATCTCGATCGTGACCCGCGCCGAGGCGCCGGTGACCTCGGGCCTGACCGTGACCCGGGGGACCCGCAGGTCGCCGAGGATGAGCAGCCTGGAGCCCCGACGGGTACTCGGCCCGCTGGTCGAGGATGAGCGCCAGGCCGCGTCCGAGGAACTCGACCGGCACCATCCAGCCGCGGCGTTCCTTGCGTGGTCCGGCCGAGAGCTGGACCAGCCGTCCCGCGGACGACACCAGTCCCTGGGCCGAATAGACCAGCGTCCGGCCCGAGCGGCTCATCGTCAGGCCGGCCGCCAGCTGATCCTCGCGCGAGGTCAACTGGAACAACGAGGCGAGGTCATCGACCGCGACCATCTCCTGTCCGTCGACGAGCGCGACCGGCAGCGCCTGGCGCGGACCGCTCGACAGGATCGTGACCGAGAGCGGGCGCGGCTGCGCCGTGAGCACGGCCGCGGCGGCCAGGAGGGCGACGAGGGCCAGCGCGACCGGGATGACCGGGGCGCGTCGGCCGAGGCGGAACCACGACAGCATGGCCCTCCATGATACCGTTTCGCCCCGCTGGTATCGCCATGCCCATCCCGCCGACAGGTCTCATCACCGACGATCGCGGTCGCGCCCGATGCTTCTGGTGCGGCACGCTGCCCGAGTACGTGGCGTACCACGACCGCGAATGGGGACGTCCGGTCGTCGACGACCATCGGCTGTTCGAGAAGATCTGCCTCGAGGGCTTCCAGTCGGGGCTCAGCTGGCTGACCATCCTGAGGAAGCGGGAGCATTTCCGCGAGGCCTTCGACGGATTCGACTTCGCGCGCGTCGCCCGCTACACGCCGGCGCGTGTGGAACGCCTCCTGACGAATGCCGGCATCGTGCGGCACCGCGGGAAGATCGAGTCGACGATCAACAACGCCCGCCGCGCGCGGGAACTCGCCGACGCGCACGGCTCGCTGGCCAGTTACTTCTGGGGATGGGAGCCGCCGGCCGAGATGCGCCCGCCGGCCGTGACGCTCGACGTGCTGCGGACCCTGTCGGCGACCCCGCAGTCGACCGCCCTGTCGAAGGACCTGAAGCGGCGCGGATGGACGTTCGTCGGCCCGACCACGGTCTACGCGTTCATGCAGGCGATGGGCCTCGTGAACGACCACCTCGACGGCTGCCGCGTCAGGGACGCTGTCGAGCAGGCGCGCAGAAAGCGCCGAAGGGGTCACGTCTTTCATTCCAGCATTTCTCAAGACCTGACCCCTTCACCCGCGGCTCCCAGGATGCGGCTGACCGTCGAGTAGTGGAGCGCCAGATGGGCCGCGATGGCCTGTTGCGTGTGGCCGGCCCCGTGGGCCGCCACGACGGCCTGATTTCGCGCCGTGCGTGTCACGGCGGCACCGAAGAACGACGCCATCGGCTCGAGGGCGAGACGTTCGACGCGCGGCACCTCGGACGAGGCTCCTGCGGCCACCCGCGCGAGTGACTGCGCGAACGTGTCGTCGCCGAGAATGCGGCGGCGCGGTAGCCGGGCAGGTGTCGCCATCTGCGCGTTCACGAAGTCGCGGTAGCCACGTTCGGCATCCTCCCTCTCGGCGACGAAGTGGCCGAGCAGCGTCTCGCGAACGAGGAATCGGGGCGGGGGGCAGAGCCCCGCCGTCGCTGCGAAACTGCTCCACCGCCACCGGTCGGGCGTGGGCACGAGGCCTGCCCGCACAGGATTCAGGGCCACATAGCGGCAGACGGTGAGGAAGTACTGGCCATCCTGGACCAGTTGCGCGACGTATCGCCCCTGGAAGACGTGGCCGACGTGACGGTGCCGCGTGTTCCACTTCTGCGCGTAGATGCCGTTGAGGTGCCGCATGGCGGTCGAGAGGTTGGCGCGCGAGGTGGTCAGCACCAGGTGGTAGTGGTTCGACATGAGGCAGTAGGCGTGGCAGGCTAGTCCGTGTTCACGCGACAGTGACCCGAGCAGGGCCAGGAAGCGCCTGCGATCGACGTCATCGCGGTAGATCGACATCTGCCCGGTGCCGCGTGCGGTCACGTGATACGTGAGTCCGGCAGCCTGGATCCGAAGGGCGCGCGCCATGCGGCGTGCACATACAGGAAGCGCGCCAGCCGGCGGGGACGCGCGCCGCGCCGATTTGCGGCCGTCTGGCAGCTGGTTGCGGCCTTGCACGAAGAAAGTGCAGCCTGCTGGGGGGCCAGATCTTGAAAAATGCTGCAATGAAAGATGTGACCCCTTTGCTTGCATCGGCGATTGGCAAGCGGTACGGCCAGGTCGTGGCGCTCGACGAGGTCTCGCTCGACGTGCACGCCGGGGAGTGCGTGGCGCTTGTCGGCGAGAGCGGATCGGGCAAGACCACCCTGCTGCGCGCGTTCAATCGCCTCACCGACATCGACCGCGGGACCATCGCGATCGAGGGCGCCGACGCGCGCGGACTCGATCCCGTGGCGCTGCGCCGGCGCATCGGCTACGTGCCGCAGGATGGCGGGCTCCTGCCGCACTGGACGGTCGAGCGCAACGTGGCGCTCGTCCCGGCGTTGCTGCGACGGCCGCACCCCTCGCGCGATGCCGACGAGGCGCTGACGCTCGTGGACCTGCCGCCCGCCACGTTCGCGCGACGCTATCCGCACGAGCTGTCGGGCGGCCAGCGCCAGCGCGTGGCCATCGCCCGCGCCCTCGCCGCCTCGCCCCACATCGTCCTGCTCGACGAGCCCTTCGGCGCGCTCGACGCCATCACGCGCGCAGACACGCAGACGATGTTCGCTGGCCTCCGCCGGGCGCGGGGATTCACGGCGCTGCTGGTGACCCACGACATGCACGAGGCGTTCCTGATCGCCGATCGCGTGGCCGTGATGCGCGCCGGCCGCATCGAGCAGTGCGACACGCCGCACGCCCTCGTGCAGGCGCCCGCCACATCCTACGTGCGCGACCTGCTCGCCCGGTCGCGCGTCGCCGCGGAGTCGCGACCGTGAGGCGCATCCTGCTCATCGGCGCCGTGTGCATCGCGGCGTGGCCCGCGGCTGCGCAACCGGCGCCCCAGGTCGGTGTCACGTCGGCGCGGCCAATCGTGGTCGGATCGAAGCCCTTCGGCGAAGGCTACCTGCTCGCCGAGCTGTTCGCCCAGGTGCTCGAGGCGCGCGGCATCGTCGTGACGCGACGGTTCGGCCTCGGCGGCACGGAGATCACGTTTCCCGCGCTGCAGCGCGGCGACATCGACGTGTATCCCGAGTACACGGGGACGGGCATGCTGGTGCTGCTCAAGGCGACGCCCATCCGCGGCAGCGCTGCCGTGTTCGACCTCGTGTCGCGCGAGTTCCAGGCGCGCCACGACATGCGCTGGCTCGCGCCGCTCGGATTCGAGAACACCTACGCGATGTCGGTCCGCACCGACATGGCCACCGCCATGGGCCTGCGGACGCTGAGCGACTTCGCGAAGGTCAGCCCGCGCATGCGGGCGGGGTTCACGGCCGATTTCATCGGCCTGCCCGATGGCCTCCCCGGCTTGCGCGACGCCTACGGCCTGGCGCCGCGCGAGGTGCGCGCGCTGGCGCCCGCGGTCAAGTACCAGGCGCTGGCCGCCGGCGAGGTCGACATCATCGACGCGTATTCGACCGACGGCCTGCTGCAGCGGTATCCGCTCACCGTGCTCGTGGACGACAGGCAGTTCTTCCCGCCCTACGACGCGGCAGCGTTGATCCGGGGCGACGTGTTCCGCGCGCGACCCGAGGTCGTCTCGGCCCTGTCGGAGTTGAGCGGCCGATTCGACGTCACCCGGATGCGCCGCCTCAACGAACGCCTCGAGGTCGACGGAGACGACGTGGCGCGCGTCGCGGCGGCGGCGCTGCACGAACTCGGACTGGTGATCTCGTCGTCGGTCGACGCGAAGGAAAGGGAGGCGAGGGTGACGGCGACGCCGTCGGCCTCGCTGCTCGACTACCTGCTTCAGCGCCGGGCGGCGATCTGGGCGATGACGCTGCGCCACCTGCTGCTCGTGGCGGTGTCTCTGGCATGTGCGGTGGTGGTTGGCGTGCCGCTCGGCGTCGCCCTCGAGCGGACACGCACAGCCGAATCCCTCGTCGGTGCGCTCGGCGTGCTGCAGACCATCCCGGGAATCGCGTTGCTGGCATTCATGCTGCCGCTGCTCGGGATTGGCGTGGTGCCGGCACTGGTGGCGCTGTTCGTGTACTCGCTGTATCCGATCGTGCGCAACACGCTCACCGGAGTGCGCGGCGCCGATCGCGCGGCGGTGGATGCGGCGACGGCGCTGGGGATGTCGCCGTGGCAGGTGCTGCGCTGGGTGCGCCTGCCGCTGGCGGCGCCCGTGATCATGGCCGGCGTGCGCACGGCCGCCGTGCTCAACGTGGGCACCGCCACGCTGGCGGCGTTCATCGGCGCGGGAGGGCTGGGCGACCCGATCGTCTCGGGGCTGGCGCTGGCCGACACGCGGATGATCCTGTCGGGTGCGCTCCCGGCGGCCGCGCTCGCGCTCGTGGTCGACGCCAGCCTGTCACTGGTGCAGCGCGGCGTGTCCGTCCACAGGGCGAGCGCCTGAGCCCGTATCCCGCCGCGCAGGCGCCGGAGACGGCGGCGAGGAGTTCCTCACCGTGTTGGGGGAATGGCGACGGCGTCGCCGGCGGGGTCAGGTCTTGCAAAATGCTGCAATGAAAGACGTGACCCCTTCGGCGTTACTGCGGGGGGCGGGGCTGGGCGGTGCGCTCGCCGCCGCCGGCGTTGCTGCTGCTGCCGCTGGAATACCCCTGCGACGAGACGCCGGCTGGCGACGAGGTGGCACCACCGCCGCCGTCTCCGCCGAACGACGCCGTGCCGTGCACGGGCTCTGACCCGCGCGCGGTGACCTGCGTGTATCCCATCCCGTTCACGACGCGTCCGTGACGCGGTTCGGGCGGGGGCGGTCCGGGCACGACCACCCAGCCGCCATCGTAGCCGGGGCCGTAGATCTCGTTGTAGTCGCCGTAATACCGCCCGTAATACCCGAACGGCCCGTAGTCGCTCCAGTAGAAGTCGCTGTAGTACATCGACATCATGCACGGCGACGCAATCACCAGGTCGAACGAATCGCACACGCTCATCCAGAGGCCGAAGTCGCTCGGCGCCGACCACCCGCCGCCCGACGCCATGCGCTTCACGACGAACCGCTCTGGATACGTCAGCGCCAGCATGAGGTTGATGACCGGTTCCCCGATCCCTGCATCGGCCAGGGTCGCCAACTGCTTCGCCCGCAGGTCGAAGCCGCGATCCAGTTCGGTGATCGCCGCCTGCACCGCCTCGGTCGGCAGCTTGCGGCTCGCTTCGACCACGCTGTCGATGGTCCAGTCGCGGACGGCCTGGTCGGCCGCCGCCGCGCTCTCCACGGGCGCCGACGGCAACGCCTCGGCCAGGTCCTCGGGCAGCGACTGGTCGGCGGCGCGCCGATAGCGGCGGACGCGGAGGTCGATCTTCTCCTCGGTCCGCACCGCCTGCACGTCGACCCACGCCGGGCCGCGCACGAGGAACGCAATGCTGTTGACTTTGCGCGGCTGGCCGTCGCCGCACGTGACGTCGACCGTGCGGAAGAACCCCGGGATGTGCGTGGCCCACTCCGCCAGCTCGGTGCCGAAGCAGTCGGTGTCGCTGATCGGGTGCGCGACGCCGTCGGCGATGACGGCTTCCTGGTTGGCCACCCGGCTGCCGACCACGGTCAGCAGGCGGACGCTGCGCTCGTCGCCGCGGACGACACACAGGCGCGCAACCCCCAGGCCGTCCGAGAGCCGCTCATCGTCGAGTTCCCAGCAGCCCAGCCAGGGCGCGAATCGCTCATCGGCAAGCACACCGCCAGCGGGCGACGCGACACCGGTCGATCGGCCGAGCGCATCGGCAAGCGGGTGTGAAGCGGAAGGTTCGACCGCAGGCGCTGCCTGGCCCGGCCACGGGGCGGCCGCCAGCGCAAGGGTGAACAGCGTGGTGAGATGCATGATGACGCTCCTGTCTGACGCCACTCAGAAGACGATGCGCGCGCCGGCGCCGACGCGGAACCCGCCGAGGTCGATGGGATCGAAGTCCACGAAGTCGCGCTGCAGCGTCGCCGACGCCCACACGTAGCGCACCTGCGCAGACAGGTAGAGCCGTCGGTAGACGCGCAGGTCGGCCCCGCCGAACACGTGGGCGCTCGGCGCCCATCCCTCCGACCGGAACGTGCTGTAGAAGACCGAGAGATCGACGAAGTCGACGAAATCGCCGTCCTGCGAGAGGCGGTAGTTGATCAGGCCCGCGCCGCCGCCGACATACGGCGTCAGGTTCGCGGGAATCCAGGCGTAACGGGTGACGCGCCGGCCCTTGGGCGTCAGCGACAGCTTCACGCCGGCCGTCACGCTCGTCTCGCGCAATTTCGTGGTCTGGGTGATGGGCTGGAACGCGTTGTCGACGTAGTCGCGATACTCGGACGGAGACGTCGACGAGCCGAACTCGAGGCCGACGACCACGTCCACACGGCTGGTGAGCCCGATGCCCAACTCGACGTCCAGGGTGCCCGTGTCGAAGTCCTTCTTGTCGATCGTGAGCGTCGAGGTGACGAAGTCGTAGAGGTCGCTGCCCGCGCTGGCGAACATCCAGTTCCCGCGCAGGCTGATGAACGCGCGTGGCTGCCCGAACAGGAAGTCGGGTGCCGGCCGACGCTCGGGCACATCGCTGGGCTGACCGGCGGGTGAGGCCGACGCCGACTGCGCGTAGGCGGCAGGGGTGCACGCGACCACCGCAAGCAGGACCTGAAGTGCCGGCAGGAAGCAGCGTCGCACCAGGCGGAATCCCCTCATTGAGTGTCTCCCACGTGCAGTGGCTGGCGGCCAGAATCGATCTTACTGCGATTCCACCCGGGGTGGCGGCGTGCCGGGTTCGGCAGGCCGGGCAGGGCCAGTGGACCTGTGTCGTGACTCGTTACCGCCGGATGCGGCTCGTCGCGTGTGCGAGCGCCTCGAGCGACGCGGCACCCACGGGCGGCTCCCCGACCCACGGGATGCATGCGACGCGCGCGGCCAGCGTGTCGCGCACTTCGGCCAGGTACGTCGCCTCCCTGTCTCCGCGTGCTCGCAGGATCGGGTCGGTGACGTCGGTCGCCGCGAAGCTCTGGTTCACCACCCACGCATACGGTTCGATCGAGGCGCGACGCAGGTCGTCCTGCAGCTGCGCGGCCTCGTGCACGGGCGTGGCCTCGGGCAGGGTCACCAGCACGACGTGCGCGAACGTGCCGTCGCGAAGGCGCGGCAGCAGCTGCCGCACCTCGTCGGGGACGTCACCCTGCGTCCGCGACACCTCGCGGTGATACGCCTCGGCGGCGTCGAGCAACAGCAGCGTGTGGCCCGTCGGCGCGGTGTCGAGCACCACGAACCCGTCGGCACCGGCCGCCACCGTGCGCGCGAATGCACGAAAGACGGCGATCTCCTCGGTGCAGGGCGAGCGCAGGTCTTCCTCGAGCAGCGCGCGTCCCCTGTCGTCGAGCGACCCGCCAGCGGTGCGCATCACCTCGGCGGCGTAGGCACGCGTTTCGACCACGGGATCGATGCGCGACATCGTGATCAGCGGCGACGCGTCATCCAGCGTCAGGGTGAGGTGCGCCGCGGGGTCGGTGGTGCTCAGGTGGACGCGGTGTCCGCGCCGCGCGAGGTCCACGGCGATCGCCGCGGCCACGGTCGTCTTGCCCACGCCACCCTTGCCCATGGCCAGGACGACGCCGCGCGTGCGCGCCGCAATGCCATCGACCAGTTCGTGCAGCGTCGGCCACGCGATGGTGCCGGCACTCGCGCCCGGCACCTCGTCGCATGCCGCTGTGGTGCCGCTGTCGAGCAAGTGGCGCAGGCGTCCAATCCCGAGTGGCGCCCACGGCCTGAGCGGGATGGTCGACCTCGGCAGCGAAATCAGTCCGGGAGTGATTGTCGCGAGCGCGGCGCGACCGCGCCGCTCGAGCGCCACGGCCAGGTCGTCTGCGGGATCGCTGGCCCTGAACACGCCGTTCACGACGAAGTGCAGGTTGACCATCCCGAGCGAGGCGAGTTCCCCGCGTGTGCGTTCGGCTTCGGCGATGGCCGACGCATCGGGTCGCGTGACCAGCACCACGGTCGTCTGCGCGGGATCGGTCAGGGCCGCGAGACTTGCCCGATAGATCGCGTGCTGCGCCTTCAGCCCGGTGAGCGGACCCAGGCACGACGTGCCGGTGGTGTTGGTGTCGATGAACGTGGTCCACGCGGCAGGCAGCATCAGCAGGCGCAGCGTGTGCCCCGTGGGTGCCGTGTCGAAGACGACGTGATCGTACGCTCGAGCGGTGTCGGCTGACGCGAGCACCTGCGTGAACTCGTCGAACGCCGCGATCTCGGTGGTGCACGCGCCCGACAGCTGTTCTTCGATCCGCGCGACGGCCGCATCGGGAAGCACGCCGCGAAACGGCCCGACGACACGCTCGCGGTAGGCGCCGGCGGCCTGGTCGGGATTGATGTTCAGCGCCTGCAGTCGCGGGACGCCGGCCACGTCGCGCGGGGTTCGCGACAACGGTGTTTCGAGCACCTCGTCGAGGTTCGACGCGGGATCCGTCGACACCAGCAGCACCCGCCGCCCGCGATCCGCGAGCGCGACGGCGGCGGCGCATGCGAGGGATGTCTTGCCGACGCCACCCTTGCCCGTGAAGAACAGGATGCGCGTGGGTGCCCCCAGCCCGCCGTCGAGCAGCGGATCCATCAGCAGCAGCCCGATTTCGGCGTGCATCCTCCCGATGGCGCCAGCGTGATGACGGGCTTGCTCCGTGACGCCGTGGCGAGCAGGCCGGCGCAAACGGCGAGCGCGTCACGACGGGGGTAGGCTCCGCGGGCGATGACGGCCCCGTCGGCCACGACCATCGGGAGGCAGGCATCGCCCTCGTCTTCGAGTGCCGCCTTCACGATGGGCTGGTCGAGGAAGGCCTGCGGGTCCTGGGCGAGGTTGTGCCGCGTCACGGCGACGCCGTGCTCGGTCAGCCACTGCACGTCGGCGGCGAAGGCGGCGAGCAGGGGATTGATCGAGGGGCCGCAGACACCGGTCTCACAGCACATGGGCGGGTCGAACACGTCGATGCGAACCATGGGTCGTCCTTTCTCCATCGGTGGTGACCGCGACGGTCAGAGCGCGCGGAGGAGTTGCTTGAACTGCTTCAGCACGCCGGGCACGATGCAGTAGCCGACACGCGGGCCCTGCTCGTTGGCCCGGACGAGGCCGGCGGCGCGCAGGATGCGCAGGTGTTCCGAGACGGTGGACTGCGCAAGCGGCAGTTCGTCCACGATGTGGCTGCACATGCGGGCCTCACGGTGGGCGAGCAGGCGCAGGATGCGGACCCGCGTCGGGTGCGCGATGGCCTTGGCGAAGGCCGCGAGTTGCGCATCGGCGACCGGGTCGTCTGGGGCGGCCGTGAAGGCGACGTCGGTCGAAGGAGGGCAGCAGGCGTCTGGAGTCTTTGGCATCGTAAATCGTCGATTGACGATACGCTTGCGGGCGAGGCCCCGTCAAGAGACACAATGCCCCGCGCGGTCCGCGACCTCCGCGCGCAGGTGGCCGGGAGGCAGGGGGGGCGAATGCAGGTGGTGAGCTTCGACGCAGGCGGTGTGCTCGTGTTTCCCGACTGGGACCGCGTGTCGGCGGCATTGGCGAAGGTGGCGATCGAGATCGCACCGGCCTCGCTCGCTCGCGCCGATGCCCTCGCGAAGTTCGCGATGGACCAGCCACGCCACGTGTCGGCTACCGGCAACTCGGGGCACGGCGCCATCTACTTCGCAGAGTTGATGACAGCGGCGGGCGTCTCGTCGCCAGCGGTCCTCGAGGCTGCGCTCGCAGCGGTCAGGGAGGAGCATCGTGCCCGCAATCTGTGGGAATCGGTCGGTCCCCAGGTCGTCCACACGCTGACGCGCCTTCGGGCCGAGGGACTCCGCCTCATCGTCATCTCGAACTCCGACGGACGCCTCCACGCCCTGCTGCGCCGTCTCGGACTGGCTGATTACTTCGAACTCGTCGTCGACTCTGCGGAGGCGGGTGTCGAGAAGCCCGACCCGCGCATCTTCACGACGGCGCTGGCGTCGCTCGACGTTCCTGCTGCCGAGGCCACGCACGTGGGCGACCTCTACGAAGTCGATGTCGTGGGCGCGCGCGGGGCGGGGATGCAGGCGGTGCTGCTCGATCCGCTCAACCTGCATGCCGCGCGCGACTGCGTGCGGATCGCTCAGCTGGACGAGTTGTCAGTCGACGGCACGTCGCTGCGATCGTGCTGATCCGGGCGTATGCCTCAACGGACGCTGGCGCCACGAGGTGCGCGTCCAGCATGCTCGCTGGCATGCGATTCGCCCTCGGGACGATTCTCGCGGCGGTGCTCCTGTGTCCTCCGGTCGGCATGGCGCAGGAGCCTGTCGTGTCGGCGACTGGTGTGCCCGGCCTCGTCGTCGACATGTCGGGCGGTGTCGTCCAGGGCGCGACACTCGAACTGCTCGGTGCGGCGTCGGCGGTGACGACGACGTCCGACGCCGCCGGTCGGTTCATCATCGATCCGCTCCCGCCGGCGTCCGGAGGACGGCGCCTGGCGCTGCGCGTGTCGGCCGCCGGCTTCGCGACTGCCGACATCGCGCTGGCCGACGCAACGCCCGGCGAAACGCTGCGCATCGTCCTTGCTCCTGCAGGACTCGACGAAGCGGTCACGGTGACCGCATCGCGCGGCGCCGATCCGTTGGCGGGCGCGCCGACGACCGCCGTGGTGACCGGCGCGGAACTCCTGGCATCCGGGGCCGGGGCGATCGACGACGCGCTGCGGCAGACGCCGGGCTTCAGCCTGTTCCGCCGGAGCACCTCGCGCGTGGCGAATCCCACGACGCAAGGCGTGACACTGCGCGGCGTGTCGGGATCCGGGGCGAGCCGATCGAGCGTGCTGGCCGACGGCCTCGCCCTCAACGATCCGTTCGGAAGCTGGGTCTACTGGAACCGCGTGCCGCTGGCCTCCATCGACCGTGTCGAGGTGATGCGCGGCGCTGGTGGCGACCTCTACGGCGCCGAAGCGCTCGGCGGGGTCGTGCAGGTCGTGACGATCGATGCGTCCGGCGGCAGCCGCGCGCGGTTGCTTGCCGAGTACGGAGGGCAGGAGACGTCGAGACTGTCGGCATTTGCCGTCGCACGGGCGGGCGGATGGAGCGCGTCGGCCGCGGGTGAGTGGTACGACACGGACGGTGTGTTCGTCGTCGCCGAGGCCGATCGCGGTGCCGTCGATACGCGTGCCGCGAGCACCTACCTCACGAGCGGTGTGGCCGTGGCGCGCCAGGGGCGGGCCTGGCAGGCGGCGGCGCGCGTGCGCGCATCCGACGAGCAGCGTGCGAACGGCACGCCCCTGCAGGTGAACGACACGAACTGGCGGCAGTGGTCGGGAGACGTCTCTGGCCATCTCGCCGGAGGGCAGTGGTCAACGCGGGTGGCTGCAGGAACGCAGGGCTACTACCAGACGTTCTCGGCCATCCTCGCGGGGCGTTCGGCCGAGAGGCTGACGTCCGAGCAGCGGATCCCGACCAGCTTCGAACTGGGGCAGGCGCAGTGGGCGCGTGCCTGGTTGCACGCGGCCTTCCTGGTGGGCGCCGACGCGCACCGCACGCGCGCCACGCAGACCGAGCGTCGCTACGGCGTGACGGGTGCCTTGATCGAAGAGGCGAGCAGCGGGGGCACCGAGCGCGCGATGGGGATGTTCGTCAGGGGATCGTTCACGCCTGCGTCGAACGTGACGATCTCGGCGGGCATGCGCCTCGATCGCGTGCAGACCACTCCCGTCGTGACGTCGCAGCCCGAACAGTCGTCCACGCTGCTCAACCCGCGGGTGAGCGCAGGCTGGCAGATCTCTGACGCATGGTCGGTGCACGGCGCCGCCTACCGCTCGTCGCGTGCGCCCACGCTCAACGAGCGTTACCGCGCGTTCCGAGTAGGAAACATCCTCACGAACGCCAACCCGTCGCTGGATCCCGAGCAGTTGACGGGTGTCGAGGGTGGTGCCAGGTGGCGGATCGCCGCGATCACCACGCGTGCCACGGTGTACTGGAACAGCCTCGAGGATGCGGTGACCAACGTCACGCTCAGCTCGACGCCGATTCAGGTCACGCGGCAGCGGCAGAACACCGACACGTTGCGGGCGCGGGGTGCCGAGCTCGAAGCCGAGTGGCGCGCGGCCCCGTGGCTGCGTATGACAGCCGCCGGCGTGGTCGGCTGGGCGCGTGTCCACAGCGCTCCGGCGCAACCGCAGCTCGAGGGCAAGACCGTGCCGCAGTCGCCGCGCTACCAGCTCACGGGTGGTGCGACCCTCATCAGCGAGGCCCTCGGCACGATGACCTTGCAGGCCCGCCGCGTCGGGGCCCAGTACGACGACGACCTGAACACGCTGGTGCTCGAACCGTTCACGGTCGTCGACGCGGCGCTGTCGAGGCACGTGGCTGGTGGGCTGGCGGTCTCGGTCGCGGTCGAGAACCTGTTCGATGCCGAGTATGATGTCGCGCGCACGCCGACGCGGGCGATCGGCTGGCCGCGGACCGCGCGCGTGGGCCTGCGGTGGTTGTTTCCCTAGGCACGGTTGCCGGAGATCCGGCACCGCTGGGGCCCCGCCGATGATTTCATCAGGAAAACCGGTACGGTACCACCCTTGCTATCCTTCCTGGCTACGTTCTCTTCCCGTGTCTGATGCGAACCACAGTTGAGGAACTATGACCACCGACGACATCCTGATTGGCATGGCGGGCGCTGGCGGCGACGGCGTGATTTCGGCCGGCGATTCGCTCATCACGGCTGCGGCCTTGACCGGCTACCACGCCATTCTCACGAAGAGTTTCGGTCCCCAGATCAGGGGCGGTGAGTCTTCGTTCAAGCTTCGCGTCGCCAAGGCCGAGGTGTTCACGGTCGCGGGCACGCTCGACGTGGCCGTGGCGCTGAACTGGGCCGATTTCCTGCGATTTGGCGCTGAGTTGCCCGTCGGACCGCAGACGATCGTGATCTACGAGGCCGAACAGCCAATCGGTCCCGAGGGTCCGCCGTTCGGTGGCGTACAGGCCGGCGGCGCTGGTGCCGGCGCCGGTCACGAAGATCGCCAAGGAGGTCGCGGGCACCGAGAAGGCCAAGAACACCGTGGTGCTCGGCCTGATGGCGGGATGGTTCGGGTTCATTCCCGACGCGCTGCTCTCCGGGATCCGCCGGAAGTTCTCGAAGAAGAGCGAAGACGTGCTGGCCCAGAACGAGCGCGCCTTCCTGGCCGGACGCGAGTATGCCGAAGCGCACCCGCTGGCCGAAGCCAAGCCGCTGCTGCCGCTGGGGACCGAAGCCTCGCCCAAGTTGCTCACCGACGGCAACGAGATGTGCGGCGCCGCGGCCATCTTCGCGGGCTGCACGTTCTTCGGGGGCTATCCCATCACGCCCTCGACCGAGATCATGCAGTACCTGGGACGCGAGATCTGGAAGTACGGCGGGGTCGTCTTCCAGGCCGAAGACGAGATCGCCGGCGTGGGCGCGGTCGTCGGGGCGTCGTTCGCGGGCAAGAAGGCGATGACCGCGACCTCGGGTCCCGGCATGTCGCTGAAGAGCGAGATGCTTGGGCTGGCCACGATCGCCGAACTGCCGCTGGTCTGCGTGAATGTCCAGCGTGGCGGCCCATCGACGGGCATCCCTACGAAGAGCGAGCAGTCAGACCTGTACCAGGCGGTGTTCTCGGCGCACGGCGACGCAGTGCGTCCGGTGCTGGCGCCGACGACCGTGGCCGACCTCTTCGGGACGACCGTCGAGGCGTTCAACATCGCCGAGCAGTACCAGACGCCGGTCATCGTCCTCTCTGACGGTGACCTCGGGCAGCGGAAGGAAGTGGTCGATCCGATCGACACCTCGCGCTTCCCGCTCATCGAGCGTCGCACGCCGACACCGGTCGAACTCGAGCACTACCAGCGGTTCGCGATGACGGAGTCGGGCGTCAGCCCGATCAGCGCGCCCGGCATGCCGAGCGGGAACTACCTGGCCTCGGGCATCGAGCACAACGAGGCGGGCGCGCCGACGGCGAGCGGGGCGATTCACGCGCGGATGAACGAGAAGCGCATCAGGAAGCTGACGCCGCTGAAGGCACGGCGCGACCTGTTCGACCTGCATGGCGATCCGAAGGCGACGATCGGCATCGTCAGCTGGGGCAGCGTGGCGGGCGTGGCACGCGAGGGGCTCCACCAGGCGGAGTTGATCGGCGTGTCGGCCAAGCTCCTCGTGCCCCGCCTGATCTACCCGGTGGCGCAGGAGGTCTATGATGAGTTCTTCGCGTCGTTGCGCGGAGGCTTCATCGTCGAGCAGTCGCACCAGGGACAGCTCTACCGCATGCTGCGGATGTACGTCGAAGTGCCGAGGTCCATCCAGTCGTGGTCACGCAGCGGATCGAACCCGTTCACGCCGGCCGAGGTCGCCGAACGCCTGCGCGACATCGCCATGTCGGTGCAGCGGAATCTGTCAGGGCTTCACGAACCAGCGATCGATTGAGCGCATGCGAGGCCGGGCGCACCGAGGGGCGCCCCCGCGTCAGGCAGCGAGAACACAGGGGATTCCACCAATGAGCACGTGCACAACGGGTTTCGCGGTCCAGGATTTCAAGAGTGAGCTCAAGCCGATCTGGTGTCCTGGCTGCGGCGATTTCGGGGTCCTGCAGTCGATCTATCGGGCGTTGTCGGCCATCGGGCGCGCGCCGCACGACATCGCGTTCGTGTCGGGCATCGGCTGCTCGAGCCGCATTCCCGGCTACACGACGGCGTACGGGTTCAACAGCGTGCACGGGCGCGCGCTGCCGATCGCGCAGGGCATCAAGCTCGCGAATCCCGACCTGCTGGTGCTGGCCGCCGGGGGTGACGGCGACGGGTTCTCGATCGGTGGCGGCCACCTGCCGCACGCCATCCGCCGCAACATCGACATGACCTACATCGTGATGGACAACCAGATCTATGGCCTCACGAAAGGTCAGCTGTCGCCCACGTCACCCCGCGGCCTGACGACGGCCTCGTCGGTGTTCGGCAGCCTCGAGGATCCGGTCAACCCGCTGTTGTACGTGCTCGGGTACGGGGCGCGGTTCGTGGCCCAGGGCACACCGGCCGACATGGCGGGGCTCTCGACGCTGATCGAAGCGGCCATTCGCTTCAGGGGCTTCGCGTTCGTCAACGTGCAGTCGCCGTGCATCACGTTCGGGCAGCCCGACCAGCAACTCAAGGCGCACAAGTCGGGGATGAAGAGCCTGGCGTCGATCGGCCACGACTCGACCAACCGCATCGCCGCGATGGACCTGGCGCAGGCATACGGCGAAACGCTCTACACGGGCGTGTTCTACCAGGACCCCAACCCCGGGCCGACGTACGACGAAGCGGTCGCTCAACGCCAGGAGCAGTTCGCGGTCAAGTCCGTGCCGCGCGAGCGCATCCTCGACAACTTCATCCCGCGCTAGGCATCCACCGGGCCCGGCGTCGTGACGACGTTCGGGCCCGTGGTGCGTACGTGCGCGCATCGTGGTCCCACGCGAAGAATGACTCCCGGAGTGGTTGACACTCCTGCCGGTACAAATCACTCCGGGAGTTGTTTCAGCGCGTGCGGTGGGGCATCGTCAGCGAAGTGGCTTCGACGCGGCGTTTTGTCGCGCGCAGCGATCGGAGCATCGCGTCGAGCGATGCCGAGCGCACCTTCGCCCTGACCAGGCCACCGAACAGGGCCGGGAACCCATCGACGCGCCCGAGGGTCATGGCCACGAGGTAGTGTCCCGTGCCAGGCCGCTCCGGGTCGTCGATGATGGCGCGGACCTCGAGGGCCGTGGTGAAGTAATGGCTTGCGTAGAGCTGCTTGGTGGCCACCACGAACCGCGTGCCGTCGGCTCCCTCGGCCGGCGCGACCACGGTCTGGTTGATGCGGAACAGCGGCTTGAGGCCGAAGTCGACGACCGACCAGTAGAAGAACTCGTCAGCGTGCGCCGGACGCCGGGCGGGATAGTCGGTGAGGTGATCGGCGAGCCCGGGCGCGCGGTCGAGCAGTGGTCGTGCGGGCTCGAGGAGTTCCGTGAACTCGAGCGCCGCCGGGGAGGGCTTGGCCTTGTCGAGATACACCGGGAGTTGGCCGTTGCCGCCTTGACGATACGCCTCGACGTACGCGAGCGCCATCTCGTGCACGAGGGCCTGGGCGCGTGACGCCGCATCGGCGACTCGCCAATCGAAGGCGGCGAGCCGGTCGAAGGCTGCCTGTCCCAGCTTGACATCGCACCGACCCGGCCGGCACGAGCGCAGGGCATCGAGGTCGCGAGGTGGCAACTGCAGCGGCGCGAAGTCGTCGAGGCGGGGCGGATTACTGAGCTTCCGTGTCGCGAGGAACCCGCGCCCCGACTCGAGGCGCTGGATGTCGCGGATCATCGCCACCATGGCACCGGCAGGAGCCGCCACCTTGATCGCGCCGACGAGGACGATCTCGCGCCCCGTGTTGGTGGGCACATGGCGGGCAATCGCGTCACCGGCGCGCAGGCGCGCGAGTTCGGTGGCCGTGAAGCGGAACTGTTGCGTGAGGAGCGTGTCGATCCCGTCGTGCTGCGCTTGCGCCGGCGCGTGGGCCACCAGCAGGAGTGAGGCGAGAGCGAGGAGTGCAGCGCGACCGATCACGACTCTGGCAGCTAGTGTAATGCGAAGGTCACGCCGGCGACCCCTCCGAGCCCGCTGGAGGGGTGACGCCATGGCCGCTCTCGAGCCGCGATCGCGCCAGCCGGGCGTCCGGGCCAGTCGACCCGAGGCGGTCAGGATGCACGCCAGTGCGCCGTGAACGTGCGACCGAACCGGTCGGTCGCGCGCACCTGCACCTCGCGCGTCGCCGGTCCGACGGGCGCATAGAACAGGTGCCCGGTGCGTTCGGGCTCGACCCACGTCCGCCGCTTCGGCAGGCTCGCGCCCGCGTGCAACTGCACCGACAGCGGATCCAGCCCGACGCGCCGGGCCATTGGCCCGCGCGGAACGCCGTCGGAGATCCACTCGACCGTCCACTTCGGATCCCAGTTCCACACGTTGGCGATCAGCTCGTCGGGGGCGGCGGGGTCGCTGCCGGGACCATAGACACGCAGTTGGTGATCGAGCGGCTGCCCGGTCGCCTTGTACGTCCACGCGATCGACTCTCCGCGCACGTCGTAGATGCCGTAGCCGGCGGGCGTTCCGTCATGGCAGATCGGTCCCGTCCACCACGCGCCGCACACGGTGCCCTGCACGTGCTCGTGCACACCGCCCTCGAACACGTGCTCGTTCTCGTGCGTGTGCCCGCTGATGACGTCGACGTGGTGGCGGGCGAGCAGTGCGTAGACCGCCGCGCGGTTGTTCACCGACACAGTGGGCGATGCGCGCCGTTCGTTGTCACGGGTCCACTGCTTGCTCTCGAGCGGGATGTGCATGAACACGACAACGCGCCGCCCCGGCTCGACGAGCGCCAGGTCGGCCTCCAGCCACTGGAGTTGTCGTTCATCGACGTACCCGACGTAGCCGGTGCCGTGATACAGCACGTCCTGCAGGACGACGTAATGCACGGCGCCCACGTCGAACGAGTAATACGGCGGCCCGAAATGGCGCATGAAGGTCGATGTGGTCAGCTCGGCTGAGCGCGCCGCGTAGTCGAGGTCGTGGTTGCCGACGACCTGGAAGAACGGCAGACCCATCGCCTGCACGGCGCGCTCGTACTCGGGATACAGCGTGAGATCGTCGAACATGATGTCGCCGACGGCCACGCCGAACAGCGCACGTTGGCCTTGTTGCGACGTCCACTGGCGGATCTCGGGCACCGTCTGGGCGTGGAGCATCCCCATGTCTTCCGCATCCTGCGTCTGCGGGTCGGGGAGTGCGAGGAAACCGTGGTCCTCGGACGATGCAAGGCGCGGTGCCAGGTTGAACTCGGCCGACGCGTCTCCGGATGGCGAGGCCACGATCGGCTGGTAGAACCGCGCCGTGCCCGTCGGGTTCTGCGGGATGCTGTGCGTGCGCGGCACCGAGATGTAGACGAACGGCTGCCGCGGCGCGGCGACCAGTGCGAAGTGGCCGTTCGCATCGGTCTGCACCACCGAGACGCCGTCGGTCACCGCCACGCGGCCGATGCCGGCCCCGTGGGCATGCACCCGCCCGCGCACGCGGACGAGGCCGTTGGGACGCGCGATCGGCACGAACGGCGGCTTCTTCACGTCTTGCCCGAACGCGTTCGTGACACCCGAGAGCAGCGCGGTGGTGAGTCCTGCGCGCCTGAAGAAGGCGCGGCGGTCGAGCCGATGAGGCCAGGGCGAATCAGGCATGACGACTCCACGATGATGCTGCCGGCGAGCGGCGGGCAGTTGCGCAGAGCTTACGTCACGCCGCGGGCAGTGGCGACAGGCAAACGGGATCGACGGCCGTCGCCCCCGCGTTGCACGCCTTCAGTCGGTTCCTGAATCCCGCCATCTGCACGAAGCGGGCGGCAAGGAGGCTATCGCCGATCAATCCGCGCTCGGCGCAGGCTCGCGCGACCTGTCGATACTCCAGCCCTGCGTCACCAAACCGCTTGGCAAGCAGATGCCGAGCGGTGTCGAAGAGGCCTTCGAGCGCTCGGCGCAGGAACGAGTCCGCGGCGCCGACGTTCCAGCGCCTGGCCCTCATCGGCTCGCGAGCCGAACAGGTAGACGGCGAGCACGCCGTGCTGCCGGCAGGCCCGGTCGAGCATGGTCGCGCGATCCATGGCGAATCTATAACGCAGTTCGCCGAGACCGTCGCCCTGGTGCCCGCTTCGCCGCCGCAGGGTCGTCGGACGCGTCGTCGCACCCGCAGGCGGCATGCCGTTGCTCGTAGGCCAACAGTCCGCCGCGCCGATCGAGCTCGACGCGGCAGCAGGCTTCGACGGCGGCCTTCAGCCGCATCCGTGCGCGCTGCACGCGGCTCTTCATGCCCGACACCGAGAGGCCAAGGTGTGCCGCAGCCGCGGCCTGTCGCAGGCCTTCGAGTTCCACGAGTTGGAGGGCCTCCCGGTCTGACGGCGTCAGACTCCCCAGCAGGGGACCCAGACACGCCGCGAGCGATTTCAGCGGCTGTTCGTCCGCCGCCGTGGGACTCGCGGGAAGGAGGTCGAGGGCCTCGTTCGATGCCACTTCGCGGCGGCGCGACGGCTGCCGGTAGTGATCCGCGATTGCCCGCCTCGTCGTCTGGTACAGCCATGCACGGAGGCGGTCGGCATCGCGCAGCGTCGGCAGGGCGCGATGGGCCTGCAGGAACACACGTTGCACGATGTCGTCGACGTCGGCGTGTGCCTGCACGCGACGTCGCACGAACGTGTGGATGTCGGCGTGGAGTTCTGCCCACGCCCGTTCTGTCGATGGCACCATCGTGTCGTTCGTTCGCGCAGTGGCGAGCGCTCTCTCTGCCTCTGATCGTCAGGGGGCGCCGGCAGGCTTGGCCGCCTGGATGGACGCCGACGCCACGTAGTCGCTTGCCGACGCGCCGGGGACCCAGCCGTCCACGAGGCTGCGGCTGCCATCCTTCGTCGCGATGCGTATGTTGGTGAAGCCTGCCTCCGCCAGCATGCGCTCGAGGTCGCCGATCAACGCGGCGCCCGACACGCAGGCCGTGTAGGCGGCCATGTCTGCCGCGAGTTGTTCGGGCAGCGGTGCGATCGCGACGATGTCTGAGATGGCGAGGCGACCGCCGGGCGCGAGTACGCGGAAGGCCTCGCGGAAGACCGCGGGCTTGTCGGGCGAGAGGTTGATGACGCAGTTCGACATGATCACGTCGATGCTCGCGTCAGCGACGGGCAGGTGCTCGATCTCGCCGAGGCGGAATTCGACGTGTGCGAGACCGGCCTTCTCGGCGTTGGCCCTCGCCCTGGCGAGCATCTCGGCGGTCATGTCGACGCCGATGACGTGGCCGGAGGGTCCCACCTGTCGCGCGGCGAGGAAGGCGTCGAAGCCAGCGCCGCTGCCGAGGTCGAGCACGCGCTCGCCCCTCTTCAGATCGGCGATGGCCTGCGGGTTGCCGCAGCCGAGGCCCAGGTCGGCGCCCTCGGGTGCGGCGCCTCGCTCCGCCTCCGAGTAGCCGATGTCGGCAGACGAGGTGGGCGCAGTGCCGCCACAGCACGAGGGCGCGCAGCATCCTGAGGGCGATGGGGTCAGGGCAATGGTGCCGTAGGTCTTGCGGACGGCGTCTTTCACGGCATCAGGGGACGTGGTGGGCATGAGGTTTCTCCTGGGAGGTGCATCCTGTTCGCCCATACAGACGGAGTATCCCTGAAAAGGACGCACTGAAGGCACGAACGCGCGACGCCTCAGCGTGACCGGACCGACAACGCCAGCTCGACCATCGCCCGGGGCTGTTACTGTGGCGGGCGACCAGCCGCTCGCGCAGCGACGTAGCCGAGCGCAAACGCCTTCAAGTCGGCCCTGACGAGCCCCAGCGTCGTGGCCTCCGACATCGCCTGTTCCTGGCCGATGCCATCCCTGACGACGCGCTTGGCAAACCACATGAGGGCTGCACGCTGCCCGGTCTTGCAGAAAATGATGGCCTGCGTGGTGTCAGGAGCCGCGAGCACAGCCAACACGCGGTCGACGGTAGCCTCGTCTGGTGCATCAGGGACGAACGGCAAGGCGATCCAGCGCAGGCCGGCATCACGGGCGGCCGCCTCGACGGCCGCAGCGTCGTAACCCTCTTCGTCGGGGGCGCGCAGCCCGATCACGGTCGTGAAGCCGCGGCGTCCGAGGTCTGCCATCGACGACGGGTCCAGATTGCCCGCCAGGGTAACGGTTGCTGACACGCGGTGGAGGCTGTCGATCCCGTTGACGGCCTTCGGGGCCGAGGGAGTCGCAGGTTGGGCGTGCACCGCGAGCGGGGTGAACGCCAGGGCGACGACGAACATGGTCGGAATGGTTGGACGAAGCATGTGCCTGAGCCTGATGAACAGTAGACGATGAAGGAGTGCGCGAGCGAGCCCACTCGCGAGCGTCGTGTGGGACGCGGGTACGTCAGCATACTCCTCGGTCGTGCGGCGAGCCTGCGGATTGACAGCCTGCGCGGCTACGACCGACGCGCCCAGCCGTGTGAGGCGACGAAACGCGCCACGCGATCGCGGATGTCGTCGCGAATCTCACGGACCTCGTTGAGCGATCGCCCCTTGGGATCGGGCAGTGGCCAGTCGTCCCGCACCGCGCCCGGGATGACCGGGCACTCGTCGCCGCATCCCATGGTGATGAGGAACGACGCGCCGCTGGCCAATTCAGCGGTGAGGCGTTGCGGTGTGATGCCGGCGAGGTCGATGCCGAGCTCCATCATCGCGTCCTGCACCTCGGGATGCACGCGAGGGCCGGGGTTGGTGCCGGCCGAGATCGCTCGCGCCTTCGACGGATCGGCAAGCTGATTGAACAGCGCGGCGGACATCTGCGAACGGCCGGCGTTGTGGATGCAGGCGAACACCACGGTCGTCATCGGAATCGAATCCTGCTGGACTTGGACCACACAGCAACGCTGGGACGCTGGTGCCTGCCCGCGTGAACGTCAATCGACGATTGACGATATCCTCGGCTGCTGCGGCGGGTCAAGAGGCCGCCCGTTCACTCCTGTACACGAATGCACAACACGGGGCGGATGGTTGGGGACATACTCTCCTCGAGCGCGCGATCGCGTAAGCGACTCGACGTCGCGTCAGGAGTTGCGGAAACAGGCGGCAGCCTGCGTGACGAACGAGCGCGCGGGCCGAGGCTCAGGCGCGGCCATCACCGTCATCGTGAGGTCAGACATGGCCAAGGAGCCGAGCGCAAGAGCGTGGTGGTTTGGCGTCTTCGGCGTGGCGCTGCTGCTGGCCCTCGGCTGGGTGGTCACCAGGAGCGGCCCGCTCGCGCCGATCGAGGTGACCAGACCGATCGTCCGACCATTGTCGTATCGGCACGTCGAGGCGCAACGGGCATACCTCGGGCCGACGCGTCGGCGCGTCCAACGGCGCCCTCACGTGGGCGACGTCGAGCAGGGTGCCAGCTCCTGGCGGAGATGGAACCGGTGGACCTCGACACGCGGGTGGCCTCGAGCGTGCGCGTCGGCTGCGAGCGGGCGCAGCGCCGTGGCGGCCGCTGAAGCCCAGGAGCGCGACGCGAGGAGCCGGCAGGCATTGGCCGCCACCGAGGCGCGCCGCTCCGTGGCTCTCGGGCAGGAAGGAGTCCTGAGTCAGAGCGACGGTGGACGGCAAGCTGCAGGCGCAGAAATCGGCGGATGCCCAGGTCGCCGCCGCGGACGCCGCATTGGCCGGCGCCCGGCGTAACCTCGCCAGGCTGGACGCCGACATCGGAGGGGCGCAACAGCAGCGCGGCGAACATGCGTCTCTTCGCGCCCGTCGACGGCGTGGTCACGTCGCGGGACGCCGAACCCGGCTCCACGGTCGTTGCCGGTCAGGCCGTGCTCAAGCTGGAGGATCCGCGCAGCCTGTGGATCACGGTCCGGCTCGACCAGGGCCGCTCCGCAGGCCTTCGCGTTGGGCTGCCGGCGACGATCACGCGCCGATCCGATCCGCCGCACAGCCCTGACGGGCAAGGTCGTTCGCGTCGAGCCGACGAGCGACAGCGTGACCGAGGAGCGCCTGGCGAAGGTGGCATTCGACGCGTCTGCCGGACGGTGTGTCCACCGGCGAGATGGCCGAGGTGACGCTGCACCTGCCCGTCGTGGCGAACGCGGTGATCGTCCCCAATGCCAGCCTCCGGCATCGCGGCGCCCAGGCCGGCGTCTGGCTGCACGCCGACGGACAACTCCGTTTCGTGCCGGTGAAGACGGGAGCAGAAGGTCTCGACGGACGGCTGCAGATCCTCGAAGGGCTGAGGCCGGCGACGAGGTGGTCGTCTACAGCGAGCGCGACCTCGAAGACGCCAGCCGCATCAAGGTCGTGCCCTCGTTGCGCGGCGCAGGGCGATGATCAGTCTCGCCGGCCGCGACATCCTGCATTCCTGGAGCAAGTTCGTCCTCACCGGCCTCGGACTCGGACTGCTCATCGGCGTCACCTTCACCATGGCCGGCGTCTATCGAGGCATGGTCGACGACGCGAAGGTGCTGCTCAACAACAGCGGCGCCGATCTGTGGGTGGTGCAGAAAGACACGCTGGGGCCCTATGCCGAGCCGTCGAGCATTCACGACGATGTCTACCGCGGCATTCTCGGGATGCCCGGCGTGGCGCAGGCCGCCAACGTCACCTATCTCACCATGCAGGTCGCGCAAGGGCGGCACCGACGTACGCGCGATGGTCGTGGGCTTCGTCGCCGGCGGGCCCGGCGAACCGGGCTACCTGATCGCGGGCCGTCGCGTGACCCGCAGTCACTACGAAGCGGTGGCCGACGTGAGTGCGGGGTTCGCCGTGGGCGATCGCATCCGCATCCGTCGCCACGAGTACACCGTCGTCGGCCTGACCCGGCGCATGGTGTCGTCCGGCGGCGATCCGATGGTGTTCATCCCGCTCAAGGACGCACAGGAAGCGCAGTTCCTCAAGGACAACGACGCCATCGTCAACGAGCGTGCCCGCACCGCCGCCAACCCGACGCTCAATCGTCCGGCGTTCCGGGCCTGCTGGAGGCGATCGAGGCGTCGCAGACCAGCAACCACAACGTCAATGCGGTGCTGGTGCGCGTGGCCGAGGGCCGGTCGCCCGAGGTCGTGGCGCAGGCGATCCGCCGCTGGAAGCATCGTGCAGGCCTTCACCCGCGAGCAGATGGAAGACATCCTGATCGCGAAGCTGATCGCCACCGCGTCGAAGCAGATCGGCATGTTCCTGGTGATTCTGACCATCGTCAGCGCGGCCATCGTGGCGTTCATCATCTACACCATGACGCTGGGCAAGATCAGGGAGATCGCCGTGCTGAAGCTGATCGGCACGCACAACCGCACCATTGCCAGCATGATCCTGCAACAGGCCCTGGGGCTGGGCCTCATCGGGTTCGCCGTCGGCAAGATCGCCGCAACGCTCTGGGCGCCGGCGCTTCCCACGATACGTCCTGCTCGAACCTGGAGACGCTGTCGGCGGCTTCGTGATCGTGATGCTCGTCTGCGTGCTCGCCAGCACCCTCGCGATTCGTGCGGCGATCCAGGTCGATCCGGCGGCCGCGATTGGCGGCTGACGTGGCGACCGGCGCTCGGCATCCAGATCGAAGGACTGAGCAAACGCTATGGCGAGGGCGCGACGGCCGTCGATGCGCTCAAGGACGTCGAACATGACTGTCGCCCCCGGCGAGGTCGTCGGCCTCATCGGCCCCAGCGGGTCCGGCAAGACCACCCTGCTCAAGTGCCTGGGGGCGGTCATCGAGCCGACGCGCGGCCGCATGACCCTTGGCGGCGAGGTGATCTACGACAATGGCTGGAAGATCTCCGACCTGCGCGTGCTGCGCCGGGATCGCATCGGGTTCATCTTCCAGGCCCCGTACCTGATCCCGTTTCTCGACGCGACCGACAACGTTGCGCTGCTGCCCATGCTGGCGGGGCAACCGAACGTGCGCGCTCGGGCCCGCGCCCTGGAGCTGCTGCAGGCGCTCGACGTGTCGCATCGGGCCCGCGCACTTCCCGCCGAGTTATCCGGTGGAGAGCAGCAGCGCGTCTCGATTGCCCGAGCGCTCGCCAACCGACCGCCGGTGATCCTGGCCGACGAGCCGACCGCGCCCCTCGACAGCGAACGCGGCCTCGCGGTGATGCGCATCCTTCATCACCTGGCCGGCCAGTACCACACCGCCATCATCGTCGTGACCCACGACGAGAAGATCATTCCCACGTTCAAGCGCATCTACAACATCCGCGACGGCCGGACGGTCGAGGAGGCGGGGAAAGGACTATCCACACAGAGCCCTCCCTGATTCGCGTGCGACATCAGGCAGAGTAGATCAGGTACACGCCGCCGGCCAGCACGAGCATCCCGGACGCGTAGCGGAGGTAGGTGACGCCGCGTGACGCTTCGCTCCACTGCAGGTACCGCCGCACCCAACTCGCCGATGCGCCGGCAACCACGATGAGCGAGCAGTGGCCCACGCCGAACAGCAGGATCAGCAGCACACCGTACAGTGCCGACGAGGTCGCGACCGCGAACGTGACGCCGAGCACGGGCGCCATGTAGGCGAACGTGCAGGGCCCGAGCGCGATGCCGAACACGAGGCCCAGGCCCAACGCCGCGCCGAGTCCGCCGCCGCGGAGCTGCGCGGACGCCGTGGGCTGCGTCCACGAGAGCTGGATGACGTCGAGCAACGACAGGCCCACGACGAAGAAGACCAGTGAGACGAGGTAGTCAGCCCACGGGCCCACGTCGCCCATCATGCGTCCGGCTGCGGCGGTGACCACGCCAATCGCGGCGATCGTCGTGAGGAGCCCGAGCGAGAACACCAGCGCGATGCGTGCGCCACGCGCCGGCGTCGGCACGGCGCCCTGGCCACTGACGAAGCCAACCACCAGTGGGATCGAGGTGAGATGACACGGGCTCAGCAGGAGGCTGGCGAGGCCCCATGCGAACGCCGCCACCAGCGCGATGGCCGGCTGGCCCTCGATGGCTCGCGTGAGCCCAGTGAAGAGGGTGTCCATCGGCCGTCAGCTTGTCGGCGACATCGGGCCAGGCAGCGTGAAGTCGTAGCCCAGGCGCTTCCAGGTTGCCAGGATGTCGGCCTTCCCGATGAAGCCCTCGTGCCGATGGAGCTCGCGCCCGTGCTCATCGAAGAACACCTGCGTCGGGATCAGCGAGATGCGATACGGATCGCCTGCCGCCGGGTTCTTCCAGACGTCAACGAACTCCACCTCCATGCGCCCCGCGTACTCCTTGCGCAACTCCACGAGGATGGGCGCCATGGCCTTGCACGGGATGCACTTGTCGGCGCCGATGTCCACGAGTCGGGGGACCTGCGCTGTGGGCACCGCTGACTGGTGGCTGGCCTGCGCGGCGGGCGCTGGCGACGCCAGGAGCGCCGCCGACGGGGTGCGCGACGGCTTCCGCGCAATGACGATGGCGACGACAGACACCAGAAGGGCGACGACCGCAAACTTCACCAGCGACCGTCCGCGCGAGGCGGCGGTAGCGCTCGAAGTCACGCTGGGCGCTTTCGGCCGGTGCGGCGGGCGTGTATGTGGAGGCACGGTACGCTCCTACGTCAACATGGCCTGGATGGCCGTGGCGCTCGGCACGTGGCCCGCGACCTTGACCTCGCCGTCAACGACCAGCGCGGGCGTGGTCATCACGCCGAAGGCGATGATGTCCTGGATGTCGGTGACCTTCTCGATCGTGTACTCGAGCCCGAGCGCCTTGGCGGCCTGCTCGGCGTGTTCGGTCAACATGCGGCACTTCGGGCATCCGGTACCGAGGATCTGCAGCTTCTTCACGATGTCCTCCACTAATCAGAACAACCACCCGTAGATGAGGCCACTCGCGGTGGCCATGACGACGACGAGCCCGACGAACGTCACGGTCTTCCTGAGTCCCATGATGCTCTTGAGCACGAGCATCGACGGCAGCGACAGCGCTGGGCCGGCCAGCAGCAGGGCCAGCGCGGGGCCCTTGCCCATACCGCTGCCCATGAGCCCCTGCAGGATGGGCACCTCCGTGAGCGTGGCGAAGTACATGAACGCACCGGCCACTGCGGCGAACAGGTTGGCGCCGATCGAGTTACCGCCCACCGCGCGCGTGACCCACGCCGACGGAATGAGCCCTTCGTGCCCTACCCTCCCAAGCAACAGGCCGGCGAGCAAGACGCCGAACAGCAGCAACGGCAGGATCTGCTTGGCGAACTCCCACGTCGCCACGAACCAGTCGCTCGACTCGTCGTCTTGCGTGGCGGTGGCCAGCGAGAGGGCCACGACGGCCACACCAAACGGCAGCAGTGGCATGCCAGGTGCGACCAGCGCAGCTGCCGCCGTGGCGGCCACGCCCGCCGCCACCTTCCACCACGGCAGGCGGAACCACACCGCGAGAATCGCGCCGAAGCCGAGGCCGAACAGGGCAGTGATCGTCCACTTGGCGTCGTACACGCCACGCCAGAATCCCGTCGCGTCGTTGGGCGCGCCCCAGTTGGCGAACACGAGCACGCCGATCATCGACGCGAAGTAGAGCGCATCCTGCCGCAGCGGGCGCGTGGTGGTCGGCAGCGGCTGGTGGATCTGCGCGGCGACCTTGGCCTGCTCTTCGTGCCTGAACAGGATGTGCATCAGCAAGCCGATGACGACGCTGAAGCCGATGGCGCCGACGGCGCGGGCGATGCCCATCTCGAGGCCGATGACGCGTGCGGTCAGGATGATTGCCAGGACGTTGATGGCGGGACCGGAGTACAGAAACGCCGACGCCGGCCCAATGCCCGCGCCCATGCGGTAGATGCCCGCGAACAAGGGCAGCACGGTGCACGAGCAGACGGCCAGCACGGTGCCCGAGACCGAGGCCACACCGTAGGCCAGGCCCTTGTGAGCGGTGGGACCGAGGTACTTCATGACGGCGGCCTGGCTGACGAAGACCGCGATCGCCCCGGCGATGAAGAGTGCCGGGATCAGGCAGAGCAGGACGTGCTCACGGGCGTACCACTTCACCAGGTGGAACGCCTCGAGCACCGCGCCGTCGAACCGCGCCGATCCCACGGGCAGGTAGAAGACGGCAAGAAAACCGCCGACCATGAGCGCGAGCCACTTCCATTCCTGCCGCCAGTTCACCGTTCACCTCGGAGGGCCCGGGTTGAGCCCGTCACAGGGGAAGACGAACGGGTCCCCGAAAGGATGCAGGAAAGGATCCAGGGCTGCAGACGGCGGCTCGTCCAGCCAGCGCGAGCCCCGCGACGACGTCCGGCGTTCCTCGGCCGCCTTCAGGGCGCCGTACCGACTTGCCCCGGCGATGACGACGCACTACCCGACGCGAGCGGGCGCCGGGAACCAATGCCGCGTGCGTGTGCACGCCGCGCACACCGAGAGCATCACCGGGACCTCGATGAGCACGCCGACCACCGTGGCCAGCGCCGCGCCCGACTCGGGTCCGAACAAGGCGATGGCCGTGGCGACCGCCAGCTCGAAGAAGTTGCTCGCGCCGATCAAGGCACCTGGCGCCGCCACCGCGTACTCCACGCGGAAGAGGCGCATCAGGCCGTAGGTCAGCGACGAGTTGAAGTAGACCTGGATGAGGATGGGCACCGCGATCAGGACGACGTGCAGGGTCTTCGACGTGATGTTGTCGGCCTGGAACGCGAAGATCAGGACGAGTGTGAGCAAGAGGGCGCCCATGCTGACCGGCGCGAAGCGTGGCAGCAGGACCTGCTCGAACCACTGCACGCCGTGATGGCTGATGAACCAGTGACGCAGGATCACGCCGACGATGAGCGGAATGACGATGAACACGACGACCGAGTAGAGCAGGACGTTGAAGGGTACCTCGAGCGACGATGCCCCCGCCACGAGGTAGCGCACGATCGGCGCGAAGAGCACCAGCATGATCAAGTCGTTCACCGACACCTGCACCAGCGTGTATGCCGGGTCGCCGTCTGACAGGTAGCTCCACACGAACACCATCGCGGTGCACGGGGCGGCGGCGAGGATGATGCACCCCGCGATGTACTGGTCGGCGTCGGAGACGGGGATCCAGGCCGCGAAGACGTGGCGGAAGAAGACCCACGCGATCAGCGCCATCGAGAACGGTTTCACCAGCCAGTTCACGAACAGCGTCACGAACAACCCGCGCGGTCGTCGGCCGACTTCGCGAATCGCGCCGAAGTCGACCTTCATCATCATCGGGATGATCATCAGCCAGATCAGGATGGCGATCGGGACGTTGATCTGGCTTCCTGCGCCGAACTCCATCCGGCGAAGGGCATCAATGCCCATGGGGACGGCGTGTCCGAGCAGCAGGCCGGCAACCATGCACAGGCCGACCCACACGCTCAGGTACCGTTCGAAAGGGTTGAGCCGCTTGGGTACCAAGGGGCCGCCCGGTGTCGTACGCGTGGTCATTGCTGAGGGTGTATCGACGTTGGCCATGATGGCGTTCTCTGGCTGAGGCAGCAGGGGATATCGTTCATCGTCGCTAGACGATATGACGTGACCAGACCCCGGTCAAGCAATGAGGGCGCCGGCGTCTGATGCGTGACCTGTGCTCCCATGCGAGAGGCGGCGCCACGGCTGGAAGGGCGCACGCCGTGCTGCATCCTGTCAGGTGTGGGTGTGCCAGACGCGCTGCCGCAGGGTCACACCGGGTCGCCGGCCGGAGGGCGCGGCACGAAGCAGCACACCTTCCCGGCCTGGTCGAGGCGCACCTGGCAGGCGGTGGTCAGGTGCGCGCGAAGGCGCTTGCGGGCGCGCTGGATGCGTGACTTCGCCCCGGGCACCGAGATGCCCTTGAGGTTGGCGTAAGCTTCGAGCGTCATGCAGCCGAGGTCGCAGCGTTCGATGACTTCGCGGTCGTCGTCTGACATCTCGGCGAGGGCCCGTGGCAGGCACGCCGATAGCGCATCGATCGGCGCAGCCATGTCGGTGGGGGCTGGGAACTCATCGGGCAAGGCCACCTGCGTGCGTTGCACGCGCGTGCGATCGGCCAGCGCGTTGCGTGCGACCGTGAACAGCCATGCCCGCGCGTTGGTGACCGAGCAGAAGCGATCGCCCTGTCGGATCGCCTTGAGGAACAATTCCTGCAGCAAGTCCTCGGCGTCGGCGCGGTTGCCCATCCGCCCGATCATCCACCCGCGAAGTTCGCTCTCGTGTTTCTGCCAGGCCGCCATCAGGCACGATCCTGTCGTTGCCGACAGCGGACGGTCGTCGGGCGCGACCGACTGCTCGTCGGGTCTGGCGGCCGGCAATGCATCGCGTCCAGAAAGTCGACCCATGGTCATGGCAGAACGCTACTATAGCGGCGCTTCTCGAACAACGGTCGCCCCGGCTGGCCGTCCCGGCAGGCGTGGTGGTCGAGCACACGACGTGGAATCGCAACGCGACGAGAGTCATCGTGAGTGCAGGGGACGAGACCGCCGACGAGTTGAGGCACGAGGAACGTCGGCGTCACCTGCACAACTGGGTGAGATGACGCTCCGCCACGTCGTTCAGTCGTAGGCCAGCCGGGTTTCGGGGTCGGTCAGCGTCGGGGCGAGCAATTCGCTCCACGCTTCGCCGGCCCACGTCGCACAGGCGGTGTGCGTCCGGTAGTACTTCTCGGGAATCGGGTGAGTCCCGATGACCACCTGCATCCCATATTTTTCCGGGATGAACCGGCGGAACGCCTCGATGTGCGGGCAGGGCGGATAGCCGACGAGCAATCCCGTCGCGAGATGGACGACCTCGGCGCCGTTCTTCTTCATCTCTTCGGGGGCGTACTCGATGTTGCCCCCCGGGCAGCCGCCGCAACTCGTGAACCCCACGAGCTCGACGTCGCGGCCCTCGTAGGCCGCGAATGCGCCTTCGCGCGCCCTCAGGGCGCGGAAGCACTTGCCCCCAGCACAACTGCGATACCGATCACAGATGACGATGCCGATCTTGACGGGAGCACTCACGGCTTCCTCCTTCTCCGGTGACACGATGGTGGGCGACATCACGACGCCCCATGGTGGAGCACGACGATGGTGGCGATGCCCGCGAGCATCAGCGCCACTTGGGCCGCAGCATCGTCGGCTCGTCTGTGCCACCCCTCCATGTTATCCGCAGCCGGGTGGAAGGTCAGGAACGGTGAACCCGTGTTCCAGGCCGAGCCGTGCGGCATGAGGCGACCAGGTTCAGCCTCAGGCCGGCGACCACGAGGACCAGCGCAAGCACTGCGCGTACGCGGTGTCGACGTCAGCGCGTCGCCGCCCCCGCGTACATGTACCTCGCGAGTCAACGGCCGCCAGGGGCGCGTCCGCTTTGCCAGCAGCAACTGGGCAACGCTGGTGAGCCCGTCTTCGAAGCCCGCCGCCGCACCCGACAGGTAAAGCAGCCACGTCCGGTAGGTCGTCCGATCAACCGTCCTGACGCAGGCGGCCGTGTTCTGCCGGAGGCGTTCGACCCAGGCACGGCACGTGAGCGCGTAGTGCGGCCGCAGGTTCTCGACGTCCAGGACCTCGAAGCCCTCCAGCTCGGCGTCGCGAACGACGTCCGACAGGTACGGCAACTCGGTACCCGGGAACACCTGTCGCTGCAGGAACAGCGTCTGCGCATCGTCGGTCACGAACTCGGGGCGCACGATGCCGTGGTTCAGGAACAGGCCATCCGGTTCGAGCAGGTCGTGCACGGTGCGGAAATAGCGGCGGAGCCGGTGACGCCCCACGTGCTCGAACATGCCGACCGAGGCGACCTTGTCGAAGCGGCCGGAGACCTCGCGGAAGTCGGTCTCGAGCACCGTCACCCTGGCTGTCGGCCCACGGCGCTTCGCGGCCTCGCTGGCATACTCGGCCTGCCTCCGGCTCAACGTGCAGCCGGTGGCGTTGGCCCCGTAATGCTCCGCGGCGTGGATCAGCAGCGCGCCCCATCCCGACCCGATGTCGAGGAAGCGTTCGCCGGCGTGGAGGTCCAGCTTGCGGCAGATGTAATCGAGCTTCGCCGCCTGTGCCTCGTCGAGCGGCGTGTCGGCCGTCGTGAAGTAGCCGCACGAGTACACCATGCGGCGGTCGAGGAACTGCTGGTAGAACTCGTTCGACCGGTCGTAGTGATAGCGGATGTTCTGCGCCGCGCGATCGCGCGACTGGAGCCAGGCCTCGATGCGGCGCGGGGCGAAGCGTGCCATGAACGCATGGAGGAATGCGGGCCACCCTGGCTGCTGACGGTTCTGATGAAACCGCACCGCGGCAATGACGTCGCCTGCGACGTCGAAATCGCCTCGAATGAACGCGAGGGCGACCGCATAGGCGTCAGCCGACAGCACGCGCTGCAGGTGTTCGGGATCGCGGACGATGAGCGTGAACGCCGGAGCGCCTCCGCCGTGCTGTTCCTCGAGGCCATTGGAGAATCGGACTGCGTACGCTCCGGACGAAGGCCTGATCCAGATAGCGTGGGGGGCGCCGGCTGGGGTCGGGGTACGTGGAACGGTCAGCGGTGGCGTCATGACGGCCTCCCCGGACTGGACACCCACGTGGCAGTCGGCCTGGCTCGCAGGCGGGCACTGCCACACCCTCCATTCTAGATCTCCGCCACGGTGGTGGCATGCGTCGAACAGACGCCGGTATCGCCGGCGACCTCGAGTCTGTCAAGCAGGCGTGACCGACTCCAGGTCGAGCGACAACGTGACCGGGTTTCAGCGGATTCCGTATCGGGCGAGGAGCGATTCGATGGCCTCGGTGTGGCGAATCGGCTTGAAGGCGATCGAGGTTGCGACCATCGCCGGGCACGCCTTGTCGAGATCGAAGGCGCGCTTGAGATGCGCCGTCGCTCGATCGACCTCGCCCGCGACGCCATAGGCCTCCGCGACGATCAACTCGGTGCGCGCGCTCCGATCGTACTGCGTGACCGACTCGAGGTCGCGAATGCCTTCTTCCGTACGGCCGCTCTTCAAGCCGAGGAGTCCGAGGTAGACGAGGGAGCCGGCATGCGCGATCCGAGGGTTGTGCCGGAGCGGTGCGATGTCTTCGGTCGCGCCGGCAAGGTCGCCCATCAGCAGGCGGCACCCGCCGCGGACTGCCAGTAAAGGCGTTTCGTCCCTGAACGACCGGATGACCCTGTTCAGGAGGTCCACGCACTCCGTGTACCGTCCCATGCGCCGCAGGTTGCCGGCGCGGTTGCTCGCGGTCGTGGTCATGCTGGGCATCAGCTCCATCGACCGGCGGTAGTAGGACTCCGCCAGCTCCGGGTTCTGCCCCGCGTGGCACGCGTACACGACGGCGCTGTAGGAATCTCCCAGCAGCGCGAGCGCCTCGGCGGCTCGGGGATCGAGGTCGAAGGCTCGCTGTGCCTCCGCACGCAACTCCTCCATGTCGCCGCGGGCACGGGCGGCAAGGGCCAGGGCGACGTGTGCGTCTGCCGATCCAGGCGCCAGGCCGGCGGCACGCCTGGCTGCCTCGGTCGCGCGATCCCGGGCTTGCGCCCCGCCTGCCCACACAGGCTGGGCGAGCCGGCCGTAGGTCTTCGCCAGCCAGGCCCAGGCTTCCGCGTACTGCGGGTCGCGGGTCACGGCGCGCTCGAGCGACACGGACGCGTCCGCGTACTGCCGAGACAAGTACAGCGCCCGTCCCTCGGCGAAGGCCGAGTACGCTTCGGCATCCGTCGTGTCCACGTTGCCGGAGCCAGGTGTCGGCTCGGCCAGGCGAAGCGCCAGGACGCCGACGATCGCCAGGATCACGAGGCCAGTAGCCGCGAGGGCGAGCCTCCTGGACGGCTGCGGAACCGCAGGCACGGCAGTCGGATCCGAGGCGGTGACCTCGCCCACGGGATCGGCTGGCGTTCGTGTCGCCAGCCAGGCGTCGAGTTCTGCGGTGAACGCGTAAGCCGACGCCCGCTGCTTGTGCTCGAGCCGGTGAATCGGCAGGCCTTCGCTGAGCTCCCAGCGCTGGACGGTCCTGATGTCGCGTCCCAGGTAGCCGGCAATCGCCTTCCAGCCGTCCAGGCGTTCGCCGGATCGGCCCGGGGCCCGTTCGTCGCGCACATCGGTGCCCGTCGTGCGTCCTGGCGGAGGCGTTGCCACGGTGGCCAATTCTACCGCCGATTCCGCCGCGCACTACCGGCTGCTTCCATCACGACATCAGGCGACACGGGGCCTTGTCGTGTCATGTCGCTTGACGTGGAACCCGCGCTGGCGCAGGGTGCAACGTGCGCGGGCACGACACGGCCGATGCCTGTTCGCCACGTGCGCCTGGAACGCCGGTTCGTTGATGGAGGGGCAGGACATGCGAATGCGCGATTGGACGGTCTGGTTCGTCGTGGTGGCAACGGTGCTCGTCGCGCCGTGGAGTGGGCAGGCGCAGACCACCGACCGTTCCGGGATCGAAGGCAAGGTCATGGACCAGAGTGGTGGGATGCTGCCTGGGGTGACCATCAGTATCTCGAGCCCTGACCTGACGGGTGGAAGTCGCACGACCGTCACCGATGGTGAAGGGCAGTACCGCTTCGCCGCCTTGCCGGCCGGCACCTACGAGGTTGCGTTCGAACTCGAGGGGTTTGCCCTCATCAAGCGCAGTGTTCGACTCGATACCGGCTTCGTCGCGACGATCAACGAGTCAATGGGCGTTGGCGGCATCGAGGAGTCGCTGACCGTCAGCGCGGTGTCGGCCGTTGTCGATATCCGGACGACGTCCGTCAGCACGAACCTTGGCAAGGAAGCTCTCGAGGCCTTGCCCACCTCGCGCAGCATGTGGCAGGTGATGAACCTGGCCCCAGGCCTGCGCGTCTCGGGCGCCGACGTGGGCGGCACCGCCGTGGGCACGCAGCAGAATTACGCGAACTACGGCACCTCGGTCGGCGGCAACAAGCCTTCGATCGACGGCGTCGATACCCGGGAAGACGCGACGGGCGCCGGGTTCTACTACGACTACGGGGCGTTCCAGGAAGTGCAGATCAAGGCGATGGGCGCCGATGCCGAGATGCCGACGCCAGGCACGCAGTTCATGGGCATCCTGAAGTCGGGGACCGACCAGTTCCACGGGTCGGGCTTCTACGGATGGGAGTCGCCGCAGTTACAGGCCAACAACGTGACCGACGAGCTGCGGGCACGAGGCGTGAGCGACGGCAACCCCCTCAAGTCGTACCACGACGGCAACGTCGACATCGGCGGCCCGGTGTTCAAGGGGCGCGCGTGGTTCTACGGGTCGTATCGGCACCAGGAGATTCGCACGGGGGTCCTGGGCTACGTCGCATCGCCCGGCGCCGACAACATCGTCGGCACATCGGATGACGAGGCGGGTGAGTACCACGTGACGCTCACCAACCTGACGGGCAAGGTGACGGCGCAGGCCGGTCCCAAGCACCGGTTCGCCAGCTTCATGCAGGCACAGACCAAGGACTACCCGGAGCGCAACGCCGACGCCTTCCGCTTCAGGGAGTCGACGTGGCACCAGATCTTCAAGCCGCTCGCCGGCAAGGGAGAGTGGTCGTGGATGGTCTCCGACCGCACGTTCGTCAACGCGTTCGTCGGTCGCTGGGAATACGAAACCGAGGCGCGCAACCTGACAGAGGCGCCGCCCGCCTTCGACACCGTGACGCTGCGCTACGCGGGCCGGTTCAACACGTCGCCCTACCTGGGAGGGCGGGGACGTTGGCAGTACAACACCAGCGTGTCGCACTACGTGTCGCAGGCCCTCGGGGGCAGCCATGATCTCAAGGTCGGTCTCGAGATGACCGACGAATCGCGCACGTACGATGCGCCCGCCCGATCGAACGGGGCTGATTACCAGCTCCGCTTCCAGAACGGTGTGCCGTTCCAGGTGGCGGTCGCCAACTATCCGTACAGCTCGTTGGGCAAGATGACGACGCAGTCGTTGTTCGTGCGCGACGCCTGGAGGTTCCGTGAGCGCGTGACGCTGAACCTGGGGCTCCGGTACGAGAGCTACGATGTCTCCCTGCCTGCCCAGTCAAAGCCTGCGGGACGGTTCTATCCCGCCGGCGACTTCGAGGAACAGGACGTCCTCACCTGGCGCAACTGGGCGCCCCGCGTGGGCCTGTCGTTGCCGCTCGACCGTGACAACCGCACGGTGCTCAAGGCCACCTACGGCTGGTACAACTTCGCCACGCAGGCGACGTACAGCGACACCTACAACCGGAACGCGCTGAGCACGACGACGTATCGCTGGTTCGACCTGAACGGCAACCGCGACTACAACGACGGGGAACTCGGGCCGTTCGTCAGCGCCACCGGGGCGTCGGCGTCTGCCATCAACCCCGACCTGGTGCAGCCGAAGACCCACGAGGTCACGACGTCGCTGGAGCGGCAGGTCGCCGCGAACTTTTCGACGCGCCTCAGCTACGTCTACCGGCGCGAAGTCGATCGCTACCAGAACGTCAACGTGCTGCGGCCCTACGAGGCGTACAGCATCCCGATCACCAACAAGGATCCTGGTCCCGACGGTGTGCTCAACACGTCGGACGACGGCGGGGCGGTCACGTACTTCGATTACACGGCGGCCTATGCGGGGTCGTCGTTCGTGCAGAACGTCGACGTCAACACGGACGGCTTCGAGAACAGCTACAACAACATCGAGGTGGCGGCACAGAAGCGCTTGTCGAACCGGTGGCAACTGGTGACCTCCTTCCTCGCCACCCACGTCGACATGTGGCGCAACGGCATTCCGCAGGATCCCAACAGCGAGAACTACTTCCCGAAATCGAAGTACTGGGAATGGAACTTCAAGCTGTCGGGAAGCTACGAACTGCCCTGGGGCATCCAGGCCGCGGCCATGTTCACCAGCCAGAGCGGATCCGTGTGGGCGCGCGAGGCCCGCTTCACGACCGGCCTCGTTCGCCTGGCAGAGGTCATCCTGCTCATGGAAGACGCCGCCGCGAGGCGCCTCCCCACGCAGAACATCCTCAACCTGAGGTTCGAAAAGCGACAGAAGATCGGCTTCGGCACGGCGGCATTCCAGGTCGATGTCTTCAATGTCACGAACACGAACGTCGAGCTGGGGGTCACGGCGAGGTCTGGCGCGAACTTCAACAAGATCACGAGCATCGTGCCACCGCTGGTGGCCAAGCTGGGCGTCACCTACAGCTTCTGATCCGCGCGGTTTCAGCTTCGTCCGGGCGCACGTCGGCAAGGCGTGCGCCCGCGGCCCGGTGCAACGCACGCTCGTCTGCCGCGATTGCCCGCCATGCGCGGCCACGGAGAACCAATGTTCCAGCGACGCTGTTGGCCCGCTGCAGCGATAGCTGCGGCCTGCGTAAGCCTTGGACCGTCGGCACCGCCGGTGTGTGCCGAAGACGGCATCCTGTCTGATTTCTCGTGGCGCAGCATCGGGCCCGGCAGCGCGGCCGGCCGCATCGTCGACGTCGAGAGCCTCGACGCCGATCCGCGGTTCGTCCTCGTGGCCTCGGCGTCGGGGGGCGTCTGGAAGAGCGAGAACGCCGGCACGACGTTCTCGCCGATCTTCGATCGCTATGCGACGGGCTCGATCGGCGACGTCGCCGTCAACCAGAGGGATCCGCGCATCATCTGGGTCGGCACCGGCGAAGCCAACAACCGCAACGACGTGGGCTGGGGAGACGGCGTCTACAAGTCCATCGACGGGGGCGTGACGTTCCTGAACGTCGGCCTGCGCGACACCTTCCAGATCGCGCGCATCGTGCTGCACCCGACGGATGCGCGCATCGCGTACGTGGCGGCCGTCGGCAACCTCTGGGGCGAGACGGGCGACCGGGGACTCTACAAGACCATCGACGGCGGCGCGACGTGGCAGAAACTCCAGCAGGGACTGCCATCCGGTCGGCGCGCGGGCGCCACCGATATCGTGATGGATACCTCGAATCCCCAGATCCTGTACGCCGCCTTCTACCAGCGGCTGCGACGGCCACACCGATTCGACTCCGGTGGACCCGACAGCGGACTCTTCAAGTCGATCGATGCGGGCAAGACGTGGCGTCGCCTGACGCGCGGCTTGCCCGAGGGTGACCTCGGGCGCATCGGCCTCGCGCTCTCTCGAAGGAATCCGAAGACCATCATGGCCGTCGTCGAAGCCGGGTTCCAGCCGGAGCAGAAAGACCCGGCCTTCGCCGACATGACGCGTCTCGGCAGCGGCGTCTATCGGTCCGAGGACGGCGGCGAGACCTGGCAATTCCTCAACCGACACAGCGTGCGTCCGTTCTTCTTCAGCCAGATCAGGATCAACCCCACCAACGACCAGGACGTGTACGTGCTCGACGTGAACCTGTGGGTGTCGCGCGACGGCGGCCGCACGCTGGAGATGGGTGCGAGGACGTTCGGTTACGACTTCCACGCGCTCTGGCTCGACCCCAACCAGCACGACCGGTACTACCTGGGCCAGGACAAGGGCCTCTTCCTGACGCACGACCACGGGCGGACGTTCCAGTTCTTCGACAACCTCCCGGTGACGCAGTACTACGCCATCGGCACCGACATGCGCGATCCGTACGTGATCTACGGCGGCACGCAGGACAACGGCTCATGGGCGGTGCCGAGCTTCACCCGCGACGCCTTCGGCATCAGGAACGACGACACGTGGAAGATGCACTGGGGCGACGGGATGCACGCGGCCGCCGATCCCGACAATTGGCGCCGCGTCTACACGGAGGCCGAGAACGGCAGCTTCCGACGCTACGACGCGCTGACGTATGCAGAGACCTACGGCCGGCCCGGCGCCCTCAACGTGGTCAACATCGAGGACGTGACGGGCAAGCCGCGCCCCGCGGCCGAGGCGGCGACCGATCTCGCGGCGTTCTACGCGCAGATGCGTGCCGACCGCACGTTCCGCTTCAACTGGCAGACCCCGTTCATCGTGTCGCCGCACAACGGCGGGACGATCTACCTCGGTGCCAACCACGTGCTGAAATCCGTGGACGGCGGTGTCTCGTGGCGCGCCATCAGTGCCGACCTCTCGAACAACGATCCCGAGACGACCCGGCGCGAGACGGGCGGGCTCACGCCCGATGCGACGGGCGCCGAGACGCATGCCACCGTGGTGTCGCTGTCGGAGTCGCCGCTCGTGCAGGGCGTGGTGTGGGCCGGCACGGATGACGGTAACGTGTGGGTGACGCGAAACGACGGCGCGACATGGGCGCAGGTGAATGCCGCGATCCCCGACGTGCCGGCGAAACTGTGGGTGAGCCACGTCGAAGCCTCGCCCCACGCGGCGGGCACGGCCTACGTGAGCTTCGACGGCCATCGCAGCGACAACTTCGGGACGTGGGTCTTCAAAACGACCGACTACGGGACCACGTGGACCAACATCGCGACGCGCCTCCCCGCAGACCAGCCCGTGCACGTACTCGCCGCTGATCGGAAGAACCCGCGGCTCCTCTTCGCGGGCACTGAGTTCGGCGTCTTCGTCACCCTCGATGGCGGCAGCTCGTGGCGCCCCCTGATGCAGGGGATGCCCACGGTGGCGGTGCACGACCTGGTCATCCACCCCCGCGACAACGACCTGATCGCCGGCACGCACGGCCGGGGACTCTACGTCCTCGACGACATCACGCCGCTGCAGCAGTTGACGACGGCGATCCAGGCGAGCGATGTGCACGTGTTCGAACAGCGGCAGGCGACGTGGTGGGTCGACCAGAGCCGCGGCGGGCAGTTCGGTGACGACACGTTTGCCGGACGCAACCCCTCGTCGGTGCGTCCGCCCGGTGCGGCCATGGACCGGGCGAAGATCGTCAACACGCCTGTCATCACCTGGTATCTCGGTGGAGCCCCGTCGGGGTCGGTCACGCTCTCGATCCGAAGCCTGGATGGCAAGCTAGCGCGAACCCTGTCGGTGCCTGCAAAGGCGGGCATCACGCGCCTGGCGTGGGATGGGCGATTCGATCCGCCTGCCGGCTACAGGCCACCACCTCCGCCGGCCGGCGAGTCGCCGTTCCTGGCGGCATTCAGGACGCCGCCCGGCGCGCTGGCGGGCGTGGGTGTTTACAACGTGCGGGTGACTCTCGGGAACAGCAGCGTGGAAGGCGTTCTCAGGATTCGAGAAGACCCGCTCGTCACCGATGCACGCCGATGATCCCCGCGTGGGTGCTTCGATGCGTGATTCGTCAGGAGGCCCCGTGAGAACGACAACCCGAACGTGCATCGCCGCGCTAGCCATCATCACCGCCCTCGTCGCCCTTCGCGTGTCAGCGGCGTCAGACGCCGAGGAGTGCACCACGCTGGTGGCCGCTGGCGCCGCGACCAGTGCCGGTGGGCCCATGCTGTGGAAGAACCGCGATACCGGCACGCTGTCGAACAAGGTCATCCTGGTGACCGAACAACCACACAGCTTCCTGGCACTGGTCGATGCAGACGACACGGTCGGACGTGCCGCGTGGGCGGGCGTCAATGCCGCAGGCTTCGCCGTTGCCAACTCGGCGTCGTACAACCTCCCGCAGCCTGCGACCGAGGCGCGCGAGCAGGAGGGCGTCGTGATGGCAGAGGCGCTGCGGACGTGCCGCACCGTCGATGATTTCGAGAAGATGCTGGTGCGCCGGCAGGGCAAGCGGCTCGGCGTGCGTGCGAACTTCTTCGCCATCGACGCGGAGGGCGGCGCCGCCATCATCGAGACGCACAACGGCGGCCACACCCGGTACGACGCGTCGGCCTTTCCGGGGTCTCGACTCGCCAACACCAACTTCTCGCGCAGCGGAGGCGAGCACGAGGGCGCCGGCTACATGCGGTTCGATCGCGCCAGCGAATTGCTGCAATCCGTCACGCCCGATCGCCTGACCGCCGCGACCATATTCGACGTGCTCGCGCGTGACTTGGGGCATCCCCTGCTCTCGCACCCCTCGCGCGATCAGTGGAGGTCGCTTCCCGCCACGACGCCGTACTGGGTGCACAGCAACTACACGATCGATCGGCCGAGTACTGCCGCGGCGGTGGTCGTGCAGGGCGTCCGTCCCGGGCAGGATCCGAGGCTCACGACCATGTGGGTGGCACTCGGCGAGCCGGTGACCACCATCGCGGTTCCGCTCTGGCTGGCTGCCGGCATCCCGCCGGCCGAGCTGTGGGAGGGCAAGGACGCGCCGATCAGTGGGGAAGCGGCGCGACTCAAGGCGGTGCTTCGGCCCCTGCACGCCCGCGAGCGGAACGAGTACGCCGATGTCACGCGGCTCGACAACGCGTCCGGGACGGGGTGGCTGCCGGGCCTGCTCACCGTGGAGCGCGAGATCGCCTCGGAGACCGACGCGTTCCTTCGCACCAATCCGCCGGTCGAGGCGCTCGCCGCCTTCCAGCAGAAGATGGCGACGCGTGCCCTCGCAGCCCTGAAGGCCGTCGAGGCCCCGCCGCGCACCGGGACGACAGTGACGGCATCGCTGGCTGCGCCAGCGCTCGCCGAGGGCGTCGTGCTGGCGCGCAACGCCGAGCATGCCAAGGCGATCTCCGCCTTCGACCGCGCGATGGCGCTCGAGCCGGGCAATGCCGCCGCGCCGCTGTTGAAATGCCGTTCACTGGCCGGCCTGCGCCGTTACGACGACGCGCTGGCAGCCTGCGGCGAGTCGCTGCGCCTGCAGCCCGACGGCGCCGAGGCCTTGCGCGACCGTGGGCACTACCACCTGAACCTGGGTCACCTCGACGAGGGGTTGGCCGACCTGCAGAGAGCAGAAACACTGTCGCGCCGCGATCGCGGGACGTTCTATCACCTCGGGCTCGCTTACTACCTCAAGGGCGAGTTTGCCCGGGCGGCGACGGCGTACGAAGGGTGTCTGGCCACTTCTGACACCGACGGTGCAAGGGTGGAGTGCCAGGCATGGCTCCTGCCAAGCCTGCTTCGTGCCGGGCGGCGGCAGGATGCGAGGAGGCTGCTCGACGCCGTCCGGTTGACCTCGCTTGCGGGACACGCCGGACTCTACCTGGATCGCCTGCTGCTCTTCAAAGGCACGCGCACCGAGGCGGCAGTGGCGGCGACCATGGCGTCTGAGGGGGCGGTCACCGAGGCCACCGTGGGCTACGGCATCGGCCTATGGCACCTGCTCAACGGCCGCCAGGCCGAGGCGCGGACGTACTTCAGGAGGTCGATCGGGTCGGGGCTCGTCACGTCATGGGGCGCGCGAGCCTCCGAGGCGGAACTGCGCCGCCTGGATGCGCCGGGTGCCACGCAACCCTGACCCTGCGTCCGCCGCCCAGCATGTCGAGTCCCTCAGTACCCGCGCGGCTGGCCGTCGTGGCGCGTGTCGGCGACGCCGATCCACGACTTGCCCTGCCGCGTGACCAGGTAGAGCCGCGCATACCCGGAGGCTTCCGCCACCGGGTCGTAGCCCATGGTGCGCACCTGGTGCAGCAGCTGCGGCGTGAAGCCGTGTTCGACCTGCACCTTCTGGTTGGACGCCGACGCATAGATGCGTGGGAGCCTGACCGCCTGGAGCGGATCGAGCCCGTAGTCGAGCACGTACACCATCACCTGCACGATCTCGGTGGGAATCCGCCCGCCTCCGGGTGCGCCGATCACCATCTGCACGTCCCCGCCCTTGAGCACGATCGTCGGCGCGATGGTCGTCGAGCGGATGCGCGATCGGCTGCGCGACGGCGCGTTGATATTGCGGTCGGTGAAGCGGAAGCCGGAGTCGTTCAGGAAGAAGCCCTCGGCGAAGCCGCCGGAGCCCCACACGCTGCTGTTGGTGATGGTGAGGGCCACGGCGTTGCCGTCACGATCCACGACCGACAGGTGTGTGGTTTCGCCGTTCTCCTCGTCCGATCGCTCGCCGACAGGGTCGTCCCCTGTCAGCTGCCGTGCCTGCGACGGGGCTGCCTGGCTCGGGAGGGGAGCGGCGGGCCCGTAGGGGTCATGGCGCCCGCAGGCGCCTGCCGCCGCGGTGGTGTCGAACGGGCCGGGATCGCCCGAGGGGATTCGTGCGGGAGCGCTGCCGGTACCCACCAGCGCCGCCCGCGTGGCCGCGAACAGCGACGAGGCGATGCCGTTGGCGGGCACGGGCGACCAGTTCGGATCGCCGTTGAGAGCGGCCTGCGCGTGTCCCACGCGCAGCGCCGACGTGAGCACGTCGAACGCGGCCGCCGACTGGGTCGGCAATCCGAGGGCCTTCAGGTTGAACGGCTCGAGGAGCTCGAGCGTGTGCAGCACCTGGAAGCCGGTCTGCGGCGGCGGCGCCGACAGCACGGTCAGGCCGCGATAGTCGGTGCAGAGCGGCCGCTTCCACTGCGGTTCGAAGCCCGCGAGGTCCTGCAGGCGCGCGGGGTGCTTGCCGGCGTTCAGCGTCGCGATGACCGCGTCGGCCGTGGGGCCTTCGTAGAACCCCTTGCGCCCCTCGCGCGCCACGCGGCGCAGCGCGGCAGCCAGTTCCGGGTTCTTCAGGATTTCACCTGGCCCGAGCGGCGTCCCGCCGGGAAAGTACAGCGCCATCGCCTGGGCGAACGGCTTCATCTTGTCCTCGCCGGCGACGATGAAGTCGGCGAGCACCTTGCCCACGGGGAAGCCCTCGTCGGCCAGGCGGATGGCCGGAGCCATCACCTGATCGCGCGTGAGCACGCCGTACTTCTCGTGAAGGGTGAGCAACCCGGCAACGGCTCCGGGGATGCCGACGACCCGGAGGTCGCCCGGCTCCCGGCGCGGAGGCGTCGTGGTGTCGGGGGCCTGGCCCGTCGGCGGCGTCGCCGCCACGGGCGTCGGCTCGACGTGTCCCACCCAGGCATCCGCTGGCTGCGAGGCGTAGAAGTCGAGATACGCGGGCTTGCCGTCCCGCTTCATCCAGAGCGTCGCCGCCCCGCTGCCGCCGATGCCCGACATCTGCGGTTCGACCACGCCCACGGCGAACGTCGCCGCCACGGCCGCATCGACGGCATTGCCGCCCGCCCGCAGCATCGCGAGGCCCGCGTCGCTCGCCAGCGCGTTGGCCGAGGTCACCACGCCATGGCGGGCAACGATGCGCTTGCCGGCGTCCGCGGGCGCCAACGCCGGGTCGTGCTGGCCGGCAAGGAGCGGCACGGCAGGCGGAAAGAGGGCGGCCAACCCGGTCACGAGCGCCACCGAGACGAGCAACGGGATCCGGCGAGACGGCTTCGACATGCACACCTTCGGAACTCGGGAAGAGACCCTGGCCACACCCCTGGCGAGCGGGTCCCGCCATTCTGCCACGGACTCCTCGTCGGGAGGGCCGGCCGTCGTGGCAGCGAGGCGCCGGGGCCGCCACGGCCGGGCACGGAGGTTGCGTGCGGTGGTCAGGGCAGCGCTGCCGATGCAGATCGGTCGGTAAGTCGCTGGTCACGACGCCAGTTTTCCGTCGGTCCCGTCAGGACTCCCGTCAGTACGCCGGGATTTCGTCACGCCGGTTCCGACTCCAGGAGCACGTTGCATGTCGCCCGAGGTCACGAACCCCGCGCTCGAGTTGAACGAAGAGGGCTTCCTGGCGCATCCCGAGCAGTGGGATCGTGCCGTCGCCGAGATCCTGGCGCGCGAGCAGGAAGGCATCGAGGTGCTCGGTGACAAGCACTGGGCGGCGATCGACTACATCCGCGCCTACTACCTCGAGAAGGGCATGGCCCCGATGATTCGCGCCCTGTGCCAGAACTCGGGGCTGCGCCTGCGCGAGATCTACGAACTCTTCCCCTCCGGGCCGGCCAAGGGCGCGTGCAAGATCGCGGGCCTGCCAAAGCCCGACGGCTGCGTCTGAGGTTAGAGAGACCCGATGACGGCCCTCGAAGCCACCGCACTTGGAGCCGTCGGCTGGAGCCTGCTCGCGCTGACGGCGTCGGCCGCGCGCGCCTGGGGCCGCGGCACCGTTGCTACCGTCGCCGCACCGGCCGGATCGGCCTGGACGGGCGTGCGATACGCCTTCGGCGCCGGGATGAGTCCCCGCGCGAAGGAGAGCGCCACGCAGCATCCCTACATCTACCTGGCGGGGATGCTCTACCACGCCGGCATCTTCGCTGGCCTCGCGACGCTGTTCCTGGCGCTGACCGGAACGGCAGCGCCACGCGCGGTGACGCGCCCACTGGCCGGGATGCTGCTGCTGGCCGCCCTTGCCGGCGCCGCACTGCTCGTGCGGCGAATGCAGGTGCCGCTGTTGCGCGCGATCAGCGCTCCCGACGACTACGCCTCGAACGTGCTGGTGGACGCCTGGCTGGTGTCGGCGGCGCTCGCGAGCCTGGCACCGGCGACGACCTCGCCCTTCCTGGTCCTCACCATCGTCCTGGGCATCTACGCACCGCTGGGCAAGATCCGGCATTGCGTCTTCTTCTTCCTCGCGCGCGGGCTCTTCGGCGTTCGTATCGGACGCCGCGGCATCGTCGCCGCCGCGCGGCACGGGGGACGGTCGTGAGCACCACGCCGCAGGCGGTGAACCAGGCGGCTGCCACGGGACCCGACAGCGACGCGTATCGTCGCCGGCTCGCCACGATCGACCCGGAGACCGTGGCGCGCGCGCGAGAAGTGTTCCGTGGGTTGCTGCGTCGTGACCACGCCGTCAACCTCGATGCGTGCGTGCACTGCGGGCTCTGCACGGGCAGCTGCCACTACGCGATCGTGGACGACGATCCGCGCAACAGTCCTGCCTACAAGGTGCACCTCATCGCCGAGGCGTTCAGCTACGAGGCGTCGCCGCTGGCGCGGGTGTTCCCGTGGTGGAGCGGAGCGCGGGCACTCGACGCCGACCTGATGCGCGAGTGGGTGGATGTGCTGTTCGGCCGGTGCTCGATGTGCGGACGCTGCACCTCGAACTGCGTCGTCGGCATCGACGTGCCCGCCCTGGTGCGCGCAGCGCGCGGCGCCCTGGCGGCCGTTGGCCTCGTTCCTTCAGAACTGCAGGCCACCGTTGATGCGGCCGTCAACACGGGCAACAACATGTCGATCGAGGCCGACGACTGGATCGGCACGATCGAGTGGCTCGAAGACGAACTGCGCGCCGAGGTCAACGACCCGACCGCGCGCCTGCCGCTCGACGAGTACGACGCCGAGTTCCTCTACGTGCTCAACCCGCGCGAGCCGAAGTTCTACCCGCTGTCGATCGTCGCGGCGGGGGCGATCTTCCACCGTGCCGGTGTGCGGTGGACGCTGGCGCGCGACTACTTCGACGTCACCAACTACGGCCTGTTCTCGGGCAGTCCCGACGCCGCCGCGACGATTGCCCGCCGCCTCGTCGACACGACGAGACGGCTGCGTGCGAAGCGCCTCGTGCTCGGCGAGTGTGGGCACGGCTTCGTCGCGAATCGCTGGCTGTCGCCCGAGTGGCTGGGCGAGGCGCCTGGATTCGAGGTCAAGAGCGTCGTCGAGGTGGTGGCGGAGTTGATCAGGGAGGGACGGGTTGAACTCGATCCCTCGCGCGTGCCGGCCCTCGTGACGCTGCACGATCCCTGCAACCTGGTTCGGGCGGGCGGCGTGCTCGAGCCGCAGCGCGAGATTCTCGCCCACGCCGTCGCGCAGTGGGTCGAGATGACGCCGCACGGCCACCAGAACTTCTGCTGCGGCGGTGGAGGGGGCCAGTTGTCGATGACCCGCTTCGCGAAGCGCCGCCTCCAGGCGGGCAAGGTCAAGGCCGACCAGATTCGCGCCACCGGCGCGCGTGTCGTGGCGGCGCCGTGCCACAACTGCGTCGATCAGCTCACGGAACTCAACAAGGAATACGCGCTCGGTATCGAAGTGAAGACCATGTGCGAGATCGTCGCCGACGCGCTCGTACGGAGGCCGTAATGGAGTCGATCATCTATCTCGACAACGCTGCCACGTCGTACCCGAAGCCAGAGCCGGTCTATGTCTTCATGGACCAGTTCTTCCGCCGGGCCGGCGTGAATCCGGGGCGCTCGGGTTACGACCTGTGCATGGAAGCCGGGCAGCTCGTCGAAGACACCCGCCGGCAGGCGGCAGCGCTGTTCGGCGGCCACGACCCGCACCGGCTGGTCTTCGGCCTGAACTCCACCGACGCGCTCAACCTCGCGCTCTTCGGGATGCTGCAGCGGGGCGACCACGCCATCACCACCACGCTCGAGCACAACTCGGTGCTGCGGCCGCTCTACCACCTCGAGCGGGATTCGGGTGTCGAGGTCGAGCACGTGCCCTTCGACGCGGCCGGCTTCATCGATCCCGACGCCATCCGGGCACGGATGCGCCCGAACACGCGCGTCGTCGCGGTGAATCACGCCTCGAACGTGATCGGCACGGTGCAGCCCGTCGCCGACATCGGGGCGCTGTGCCAGCAGCACGGCGTGCGCCTCGTGGTCGACGCATCGCAGACCGCAGGCAAGGTGCAGATCGACGTCGAGCAGATGCAGGTGGATGTGCTCGTCTTCACCGGCCACAAGTCGCTGTTCGGCCCGACGGGGATCGGCGGGATGTACGTGCGCGAGGGCGTGGAGATCCGCCACACGCGGGCGGGCGGCACTGGCGTCCGATCCGCGGTGCGCGCGCACCTGGACGAGTATCCGTACCGCCTCGAGTATGGCACCGGGAACGTGCTTGGCATCGCGGGCCTGCACGCGGGCATCGAGTGGCTCACCTCGCGCGGCCTCGACACGGTGCACGGCCACGAGATGGCGCTCATCCGCCGGCTTCGCGACGGGTTGGCGGAGATCGACGGCGTCACCATGTACTGCCAGGACGACCTGGCGAACCACATCGGCGTGCTCGCCTTCAACGTCGAGGGATACGAAGCCGCCGACGTGGGCATGATGCTCGACGTCGATCACAACATCGCGTGCCGCACCGGGTTGCACTGCGCGCCGCTGGTGCACGAACAACTCGGCACGGCGGCACTGCACGGCGCCGTCAGGCTCAGCGTGGGCCCGTTCAACACACCGGCGCACATCGAGACAGCCATCGGCGCCGTCCACGAGATCGCGACGTCGCGCAAACCCATCGCCCACGCGTAGGGGCCGCGCCCCCGCGTGGCCCGCGTGTGCGCCGCGGCCCGTGTACGTGTCCCGGCCCGCGCGTCCGCGCAGCGTCCGCACCCGTTGCCGGATCCGTCGAGGGCGGTGTATCTTTGCCCACCCCCAGGCGCATAAGCTGTAGGGGCCGCTCCCCAGAGCGGCCCGTGCGCTCCTGTAGGGGCCGCTCCCCGGAGCGGCCCGTGTGCCCCTGTCCATGACCCTGATTCCGACATCGACCGACCTCCAGACACATTTCGCGCGCTTCCGCCGCCACATCATCGGCATCGACGCCTCGGTGCGAGGCACCGCTGGCGAACAGCCGCTGGTCTACGCCGACTGGACCGCCAGCGGGCGCCTCTACGCGCCCATCGAAGAGCGCCTGTCAGGCGAGATCGGCCCCTTCGTCGCCAACACCCACTCCGAGGCGAGCTACACGGGCGCGCTGATGACCGAGGCGTACCACGAAGCCCACGCCGTCATCCGGCGCCACGTGAACGCGGGGGCCGACGATGTCGTCGTGACGGCGGGGTCGGGGATGACGGCCGTCGTCAACAAGCTGATCCGGCTGCTCGGCCTCCGCGTGCCCGAACAGCTCGAGAGCTACACGCGTGTGCCCGTGGCTGCGCGACCCGTGGTGTTCGTCACACACATGGAGCACCACTCCAACCAGACGCCCTGGATCGAGACCATCGCCGACGTCGAGGTGCTCGTCCCGGATGACGACGGCCTGGTCAACCCCGACGACCTGCGCGAACGGCTCGCGGTGCATCGCGACCGATGCATGAAGATCGGCGCCTTCACGGCGTGCTCGAACGTCACCGGCATCCGGACGCCCATCCACACGCTCGCGCGCATCATGCACGAGCACGGGGGCGTGTGCTTCGCCGACTACGCGGCATCGGGGCCCTACGTGTCGATCGACATGCACCCGCCCGCTCCCGGCGAACATCTCGACGCGGTGTACTTCTCGCCGCACAAGTTCCTCGGCGGGCCGGGATCGCCGGGTGTGTTGGTCTTCAACGCTGCGCTCTACAGCAACCGCGTGCCCGATCAACCCGGCGGCGGCACGGTCGAGTGGACCAATCCCTGGCAGGAGCACCGCTACATCTCGAACATCGAAGTGCGCGAAGACGGCGGGACGCCCGGCTTCATGCAGGCGATTCGCGCCGCCCTGGCGATCAGGCTGAAGGAATCGCTGGGCGTCGAACGCATGCTGGCGCGCGAACGTGAGCAGGTGCAGGCCTTGCTCGGGGGACTCGCCAGGGTGCCGGGGCTTCACCTGCTGGCATCGCACGTCGACGATCGCCTGGGGATTGCGTCGTTCTACCTCGACGCGCTCCACTACAACCTGGTGGTCAGGCTCCTCAGCGATCGTTTCGGCGTGCAGGCCCGTGGCGGATGTTCCTGCGCCGGCACGTACGGCCACTACCTGCTGCACGTGGGGCGGCAGCAATCGCAGGCCATTACGTCACGCATCGATCGGGGCGACCTCTCGGCCAAGCCGGGATGGGTGCGATTGTCGATCCACCCGACAACGCCCGACGCCGAGATCGCCGTGATCGTCGACGCCGTCGATGCCATCGCCCGCGAGGGTGCGCGTTGGGCCGCCGACTACGAGTACGTCGCGCCGCTGAACGAGTTCAGGCCCAGGAGCGCGGCGACCGACGACACGGCCCGCCGCTGGTTCGACCTCGGCGACGCCTGACCGACGCATCAGGGCCGGTGACTCCGGCTCCCGAGGTGAGTATGATGGCGGACGAGGCCATGGAATCAGCCATCCACATCCGTCGTGCGCAGCAGGCTGACCTTCCGGCCCTGGGCCGGCTTGGCGCGGCCCTGCTCGTCCTCCACCACCACCTCGACCCGCAGCGGTTCATCGCGCCTGGCAGCGATCCGGCGTCGGGCTATGCCTGGTTCCTCGGGACGCAGCTCGCGCGCGACGATGCGGCGATCTTCGTCGCCGAGCGGGATGGCGAGCTGGTGGGGTATGTCTATGCGAGCATCGAGCCGCACTCGTGGAAGGAGCTGCGCGACGAGGCGGGGTTCATCCACGACCTCATGATCGCGGAGCACGGGCGTCGTCTTGGCCTCGCCACGCGCCTCCTCGACGAGGCCATGGACTGGATTCGGTCGCGGGGAGCCCCCAGGGTGATCCTGTGGTCGGCCGATCACAACACGGCGGCCCAACGTCTCTTCGAAGGCGTCGGTTTTCGGCGGACGATGGTCGAGCTGACGCGCGAACTGGGCCACGACACGAACGAGAAGTAGGGACCATGAAGCGAGGCGTCGCACTCTGCGCGGTGTTGGTGGCGGTGTTGTGCCTGTGTGCGCCCGCCGTCGCGCTGGCCGAGACGGTCAAGGCCCGCGTGCTCGACGTGGACGAGCGCAGGAACGAAGTGAAGGTCGACGTCGCCGGGCAGAGTCGGACGTACCGCGTCGACGACCGCTCGCTGTACCGCGTGCTGCGCCAGGGCCGGCTGGTGATCATCACCGCCGAACGCGTCGGAGGGCGGCACACGATTGTCGACGCCCGGGGGGCGTCGCAGCAGGGACGCGTGATCCGGGTCGACGAACGACGAGGGTCGGTGAGCATCCAGGACAGCGACGATCGCACGACCGACACGTACTTCTTCGACGACGGCTCGGGACCGCGACGACTGCGCGAAGGCGATGTCGTCACGTTCGAGGTCGAGGAACGCGGGATGCGCCGGGTGATTACGCGCTGGGCCCTTGCCGGCGGTGGGGGTGGAGGCTGGGGCGGCGGCAGCGGCGGGGGCTGGGGCGGCGGCAGTGGGGGCGGGTGGGGCAGCGGCGGCGGCTCCTACAACGAGATTCGAGACTCGGGCCGCGTCGTCGATGTCGATCGCCGGCGCACGCAGGTGACCATCGAGCTGTCATCGACGCGGCGCCGCCAGACGTTCGACGTGTCGGATCGACGCCTGATGGACGGCCTCAGGGTGAACGACACCATCCGCTTCGGCTACGAACGCCGCGGCTACGATCGTCCTGTCATCATCTCGATCAGGTAGGGGCCGCACCCCAGCCTGCCCTGAGCGAGCGCCGCGAGTCGAAGGGCCTCGCGTGAATCGACGCCCATGACCGCTGCCATCCACGTCCTCCGCACGCACGGCGTGTCGTTCACCGAACATCCGTATCGCTACGAGGCACACGGGGGAACGAGCGTGTCGGCCCGCGAACTCGGGATGGACGAACACGCGGTGATCAAGACGCTGGTGATGGAAGACGAGACGCGACAGCCGCTGCTCGTGCTGATGCACGGCGACTGCGAAGTATCGACCAGGCAGCTCGCGCGACAGGTCGGCGTGAAGACCGTCACGATGTGCGCACCCGAGGTGGCGAGCCGCCACACGGGTTATCTCGTTGGGGGCACCTCGCCCTTCGGCACGCGCAAGGTCCTGCCGGTGTTCATGGAGCGCACGATTCTCGACCTCGACCGCATCGCCATCAACGGCGGACGACGCGGGCTGCTCGTGGCGCTTGCGCCGACTGAGGTGGTGCGCGTGTTGAAGCCCACGCTCGTCGACGCGAAGCTTGCGGCGTGTGGGTAGGAGGGTGCGCCGCCTGGTGCGTCGGCTCGCTCCCTCAAGCGAACTGCGCCTTGCCGTGCCGCCGGAGTGGCTCGCCTGCGGAGGCCAGCCGCGTCGCCCTCCAATCAGCGCCGGCGGGAGTCGTGTCTGGTCGTCGCGAGGTCAGCCGGCGCGTGCGGGGGAGCGTTGGCCGGCACGATGTCCACCCGTTGGCTGCTCGAGGCCCTGACCATCAGTTGCGTGTCGAGCACCACCTGGCGCACGGGGCGATCGGGCTGCGCGATACGTGACAGCAGCAGCTCACCCGCGGCCTCACCGATCTCCCATGCGGGCTGCGCGACGGCGCTCAGCGGGGGATTGAGTGAGGTGGCCCACGGCATGTCGTCGAAGCTGACCACGGCAATGTCGAGCGGAATGCGTCGCCCGCTCTCGTGGATGGCACGCAACGCCCCGAGGGCCATCAGGTTGTTGGCGACGAACACCGCGGTCGGCGGATTGGGCACCTGCAGCAGGGCGCGCATTGCATCGTATCCCCCCTCCTGGCGGAAGTTGCCGTGTCCGGTGAGTTCGGGCCGACGCGGGAGCCCGGCCTCACGCAGCGCGTCGTCATACCCGGCCTCGCGTTCAGACGCCGTGCTGTGCTGGGGGGGGCCGCCAAGCAGTGCAATGGCCCGGTGGCCCATCGCGATCAGGTGTTCGACAGCCCGCCGGCTGCCGCCGGCGTTGTCGACCGTGACGAGGTCGACGTGGAGTCCGGCTGGCAGGCGGTCGACGGCGACAAGGGGCAGCGGGCGCGACGCCAGGAACTTGTAACTGCTCCTGCGCGCGCCGATGGGGACGAACACGATGCCGGCAACGCCGTCCGCCTGGAGCGTGTCGAGCGCGCGTTCCTCGCGCTCCGGCCTCTCGTCGGAGTTCGCGAGCAGGAGGGAGTTGCCTGCGGCTTGCAACACCTGTTCGATGCCGCGCACGACCGACGTGAAGAACGGGTTCTGGATGTCGGGTATGACCACGCCGATGGTCATGCTCGTGCCGACACGCAGGTGACGTGCGACACGGCTCGGGCGATAGTCGAGCGCGCGTGCGGCCCGATCGACGCGGGCGCGCAGGTCCTCGCTCACGCGATCGGGGTTGGCGAAGACGCGTGAGACCGTGGCGGTCGACACCCCGGCGCGCTCGGCGACCTGCGTGATGGTCGAACTCGACGAACGGCGTGTGACGCCGCGCGGTCGTTCCGGCGCTGGCATCTGCGGCCTCCTGGTGGGGAACCCTCGCCCACCCGCTGGGGGTGAGCGTCGTGATGAGTCCTACAAAGCGCTTGACACGGTACACCACCGACGAGCTCAATGCGATATCGATTACATCGCAACCGTGGACATGTCATCGCGCGACGCAATCATTATCGCGGGCAATGTAATGTAATCGATATCACCTTGTGGGGGCTGGCACCTTCGTGGCTTCATTCGGTCCTCGCGCGGGAAGGCGTGACCATTCGTCGATGACGAGGGTGGAGGCGTGACGGCTGCCTGCATCGTGTCGGCCGTCGATACGACCGCCGCCGACGCGTGGAGAACGACGGGCTCGTGGCTCGTGTGCAGGGCGATGCAAGCGGAACGGACATCCGGAACAAGGGGAGACGGCAATGAAGCGAGCGGTCGTGTTGGTCGTCGTGTTCGGTATGGCGCTCGGAGCGGTGGCTGCACAGACGATGGCGCCGGCGGCAGGCGAACGGCGCCTGACGCGCGCGGCGCTCGAAGACAAGATCCGTGGTGGCTGGGCCGGACAGATGATCGGGGTGTCGTACGGGCAGGAGACCGAGTTCAAGGCGATCGGGACGATGATCGAGGGGCCCCTGCCGACGTGGTCGCCGGAGCTGGTGGCGCGGGCGCTCGACCAGGACGATCTCTACGTCGAGATGACGTTCATGGATGTCATGGAGCGGCGCGGGCTCGACGCCACGACCGTGGATCACGGAGAAGCGTTCCGGACCAGCCAATACATGCTGTGGCACGCCAACGCCGGGGCGCGGAGGCTGCTCAACCGCGGGGTGCCTCCCGGCATGAGCGGACACCCGCTCTACAACATGCACGCCAACGACATCGACTTCCAGATCGAAGCCGATTTCATCGGGCTCATGACCCCCGGGCTTCCACAGGATGCCAACAGGTTCTGTGAGCGGGTCGGCCGCGTCATGAACTACGGCGACGGATTGTACGGGGGCATGTTCGTGGCGGGCCTGTATTCGGCGGCGTTCTTCGCGACCGATCCGCGACTCGTGGTCGAGCAGGCGCTCGAGAGCATCCCGGCCGGGAGCGGCTACGCCGCGGTCATCCGCGACGTGCTCGAGTGGTCGAAGGCGCACCCGGCCGACTGGAAGACGACGTGGCAACTGATCGAGGACAAGTGGAACAAGGACGATTCCTGCCCCGACGGCGCCATGCACCGGTTCAACATCGACGCGCGGTTGAACGGCGCCTATATCGCCCTCGGTCTCCTGTACGGCGGCGGCGACTTCGCGAAGACCATGGAGGTGTCGATGCGTGCGGGCCAGGACTCCGACTGCAACCCCGCGAGCGCTGCCGGCGTGCTCGGCGTGATGCTGGGTTACTCGAAGATCCCCGCGCAGTGGACGTCGGGCCTCCCGGCGGTGGCCGACAAGAAATTCTCGTACACCACGTACTCGTACAACGATGTGGTCAGGTTGTCGCTCGAGCGCGCGCTCGCGTTGGTGAAGGGCGCGGGCGGGACCGTGACCGACACCGACGTCCGGGTGCCGTTCCAGGCGCCACTGGCGCCGAAGCTCGAACAGTGGACCATGGGGAGGGCCGACCGCGACATCACGACGAAGGATGGGGCATGGCAGTGGTCAGGGGCCTGGGTGGACGACACCGCGAGCGAGGGCGGGTATCGCGCGGGCATGAAGGTCTCCACCGCGGCGGGCGATGAAGCCAGCGTGACGTTCACGGGCACCGCGGTCGCCCTCGTCGGTTCGCACCGGCAGGACGGCGGGCGCGCCACCGTCTACGTCGACGGCAAGGCTGTTGGCGACATCGACGGGTACATCGGCGAACGCACGCTCGATCACGCGCTCTGGCACACCACGGGGTTGCCGCCGGGCGAGCACGTGCTCAAGGTGGTGACGACAGGACAGGCCGACGCGCGTTCGGCCGGTCGCGCCGTCGCCATCAGCCGCGTGATCACATTCCAATAGCAAGCGCCGGGCGGCCGCACGTCGGGAGACCCTCCCGCCCCGTGGCGGGGCGCGGTGCGGGACGAACGTCCTGGCATCGCGTCATCGCCGCAGCGGGCTTCGCGCTATCGACGACCTTCACAGGCGTGTCGGTTTGGTTGGCAGGGGCTCTGCGCCCGTCCTATCGCGGCTCCTCCTTCCGCCAGAACGGCGTTGGCAGTGCCTTCGCCGCCGGCCAGATCGTGTCGAGGGTCGACGCGTCGAACAGTTCACCGTTCTTCATCACATACCGCACGGTGTTGGTCTGCCTGAGATCGTCGAGGGGATTGCCGTCGAGCACGATGAGGTCGGCGAGCTTGCCGGACTCGAGCGATCCGAGATCCTGCTGCAACCCGAGCGCCTCGGCGCCGAAGATGGTGACCACCTTCAGCGTCTCGTGCGGCGTGAGGCCGCCCGAGCCGAGGTTCCACGTCTCCCAGTGCGCCCCGAGTCCCTGCAACTGCCCATGGCTCCCGAGTCCGGCTCGTCCACCGGCGTGGACGATGTCGGCGACCTGCTTGCCGTAGCGCTGGTGGGCGTACTCCTCGGGCAGGAACCACTGCGGGCGACGCCGCACCATGGTGTCGAGCAACTCGTTCGGTATCCACGTGCGCAGCTTCGGATCCTTCGCCGCATCGCCCTGCTCGAACCAGTAGTTCTCCGTCCACGGCGCCCCGTAGGCGACGAGGATGGTTGGCGTGTAGAACGTCTTCGTCTGCGCCACGAACTGGACGACGTCGTTGTAGAGGGGCAGGATCGGGAAGCTGTGTTCCTGCCCGGTGTAGCCGTCGGCGATCTGCGTCAGGTTCAGCTTGAGGTCGAGCGACCCCTCGATGGTCGGCGTGATGCCGTACTCGCGTGAGGCCTCGATGATCCACTGGCGCACGATGCGGTCGCCGGCCACGTACTGCTTGATGGTGTTGGTGCCGTAGGCCTCCTTGTAGCGCTTGATGAAGTGGAACGCCGCATCGCGATCCTCGATGCCCGACCCCGCGAAGACGCCGGGGCCCGTGGCATACACGCGCGGGCCGGGCATGACGCCGGCGTCGATCAGGTCGGCGTACGCGAACACGTCCGGCGTGGACGTCTGCGGATCGCGGGTCGTGGTCACGCCGTAGGCGAGGTTCGCGAGGTGTTGCCAGACTTGCGTCTGGTGCAGTCCCCGCGGGGCCCACATGTGCGCGTGCACGTCGACGAACCCGGGCATGACCGTCTTGCCCGAGACGTCGATGATCGTGGTGCCGGCAGGCGCACGCACGGCACCGCGCCGCCCGACCGCCGCGATGCGATTGCCGGTGACGAGCACGTCGCCCCGATCGATCACCTCGTCGCCGTTCATCGAGATCACGCGCGCGCCCCGCAGCAGGATCGATCCCTTCGGCATGGCGCGCGGCGCTTCGACGTGCACGTCGGTGCGCACGGGGTCGGCCTGGCCGATTGCCTGCCTGAAGAATCGGGCACCCCACGCCCACGTCACGGCCTTGCCGTCGGCCGTCCAGCCGAGGTAATCGCCGCCGTCGAGCGACATGCGCGTGACCGGCACCGAGGTGTCTTGCGCCTTGCCCTGGATGCGCACCTCGATCGTCTCGCGTCCGGCACGCGGCACGGTCACGAGGAAGTGCTTGTTCTGCAGGCTCACGAAGGCCCGCGACCCATCGGGTGAGAGACGGATCTCGCTGGCGCCTGGCGGATTGTTGCCGGGGCCGACTCCCGTGATCCGCAGGTGCGTGCGACGGTCGTGGCCGTCGAGCGTCAGCGACTGGAGGCCGCGGTTGGTGGTGAGGTAGACGCGCGTCGAGTCGTTGCGCGCGAACTGCGGGGCGCGCCCGTTCTGCGCCGCGGCGATGCTGGTCTGCGCACCGCCCGCCGCGGGAATCCACCGCAGCTCCAGCGTGTTGGGTGCATCGATCCCGCCGATCTCGCGCCCCGGGCCCTCGAACCCTTCGTCGTGATCTGGCGGAGGCGTGTCGAGGAGGATGGAGTAGAGCTGATCCGATGCGGCGCCGGCAAGGAAGACGACCTTCGTCCCGTCGGGCGTGAACGTGGGCTCGACGTAGTAACCCTCGTGTTGCGTCAGGGTCTCGGGCGCGCCGCCGCCCGCGCTGACGCGCTTGATGTGTCCGCCACTCGTCGTCCAGGTGGCGTACACGATCGAGCGGCCGTCAGGAGCCCACGCTGGCATGAACTCGCCTTCGTCGGCGGTCGTGAGACGGCGCGGCGTGCCGCCGGGATACGCCATCGTGTAGAGGTGGTTCAACGCGCTGAACAGGAGGTGCGATCCGTCGGGCGACAGCGAGGGCCAGCGGACGAGGCGCGCCCGCACCATCGGCCCATCCTCGACGCGGACGGGCGTGTAGGCCCGCGCCGCGACCTCGGCCTCGACCTTCACCGTGAACGGGATGGGTGTCGCAGCCCCGGTGGCGAAATCGACACGCTGCAGCTTGCCGCCGATCGGGATGAGCAGCGACTTGCCGTCGGGCATGAACGTGTAGCGGGGCAGCGTGTCACGGCTGGCGCGTGATTCCTGGTCGTCGCGCGTGACCTGCTTCATGAGCCACCGCTCGGCGCCGGTGGTGAGGTTGCGGGCGCGCAAGGCGGTGTCGAGGTGCACGCGCGTGCCGTAGACGAGCCACTGGCCGTCTGGCGAGAGCACGGGACGCATCGCGCTGCCCTGGGCGTTGGTCACCTGCATCACGTCACCCGTCTCGCGGTCGTGGCGGTAGATCTGCCAGAGCGGGAACCGCGCGTTGTAGGTGAACGTCCCCGTCCGCTGCGCGTAGTAGACATAGCGGCCGTCGGGCGACACGACGGCGCCCATGCGGTTGAGCGCCGGACCGGCGGGTGGACCGGGGGTGTCGGGATTGGCCTGTGGCGGGGGCGGCGACCCGACGCGAACGCCGGTGCCGCCATCGCGGTGATACATGAAGAGGCCGAACGTGCCGGGTTCGGGCGGGCGGCTCTTCGACACGATCAGGTACTGCCCGTCGGGCGTCCACGCGGGCGAGACCATGATCTGCGGCCGGTCGTCGGTCTTCCGATCCCTGGTGACAGCGCGCGGGTTGCTGCCGTCCGCATCGGCGATCCAGAGGTTCTCGACGCCCGACCGGTCACTGAGGAACGCGACCGTCTTGCCGTCGGGCGAGAACGTCGGCTGGCTCTCGAACGACAACCCACCGACGATGCGGGTCGCGGCGCCGCCGGTAATCGGCATCGTGTAGAGATCGCCGAGCACGTCGAACACGACGGTCTGGCCGTCGGGCGAGACGTCGAGCGACATCCACGTCACCTCGTCGGTGGTGAAGGTGATGGTGCGCTCGGTCTTCAGGACGAGCCCTTCCGGAGGCTTCTCGGCAGTGGCAGCGTCTGGTGTGACAGGAGCGGGCTGCGCGATTGCGTGCGGCACCACCGTGAACGCGAGCGACAGGACGGCGACGGCTGGCCACAGCCGCGACAGGCATTCACGGGGCATCGGACCTCCAGGTGACGCGGCGATTGTAGCCGCGTACCGGGAAACGCCGACACACGAGGTGACCCGGGAACCCCGGCCCGACTGGGGTGGGGCGTACGTGCAGCGCGGGGCGTAACGGCCGCCCCGCGCGACGCATTGAGGGGAACGGTGCCGGACGCGGCAGACAGGCCGCGGCCGGGCCGCTTCCGGTGGCCCTACTTGACCTGTAACGATTCCATGTAGCTGATCAGGTTCGAGATACGCATCTTGGTGATGGCTTCATCGCCCATCACGCGGAACGTCATCCCCCAGGTCGGCATGTCGGGCGAGCCGTGCGCCGGCAGCGCGCTGCCGAAGCGGAGCACGTCCTCGACGTCCTTCTGCGGGAACCTGCCGCCGTTGTTGGCGGCGAGCTTGGTCAGATCGGTCGGCATGACCTTCATGGCGGGCGCTGCCGGGCCGTTGCCCTTGCCGTCGGCACCGTGACAGGCGGCGCAATAGGCCTTGTACATCTCGACCCCGGAGTCGGGGCGGATGTTCGGGGCGACGGTCCGCTTCACTGTCGGAACTCCGGTAGTCTGCTGTGCCGAGGCGATGGGGAGCGAGAGAAGAAGTGCGGCGACGAGTGAGAAAAGCACGCGAGCGGCCTTGGTATAGGGCATCGCGAAGCCTCCAGGAATTAATGGCGTTGACGGAATCCCGCCATACGCGACGAGACACAGTCCAGTCGATGCAAGAGTCGTGCGCGCCGGTCGTCGCTGCAAACGACGCGCCCCCGTGACTGCCTGGTCCTGTCTCGCCTGTGCGTTGTCGGCTCAGTCCGTTGCCCGCTGAACCGACGTCTCACTGCCGTGGCAGCACGCCGGCGCGTGATGCGTGTAACATCGGGTTGCCTGCCCCGGACAACCAGCCCATGACCGCCATCACACGTTTCGTGCTCGCCGGCCTCGCATTCCTGCCCCTCGTCGCGTTGGCACAGGAAACGCCGAAGGCGGATCCCAACTCCATGCTGGTCGTGGTACGCGGGTGCCCAAAGGGGCGCGCCCTGGTGCCACTCGCACTCGAGGGCGAGGCGGCCACGCCAGCCACGCTGATCGGGCGGCCCATGCGGCTCAATGGCCCGCGCGACCTCATGAAAGGCATCGGCGCCGAGAAAGGGCACCTCATCGAGGTGACGGGTCTGGTCAAGAAGGCCGACCTGCGCGCTGCGGGGCCGAGCACGACGATCGGCGGCATGCGCGTGACGGCGGGGGCGGCATCGCCGACGAGCACCGACCCGACGCGGCAAGCCTCGTTCGACGTCATCGTCATGGACGTGACGTCGTTCAGGCCACTGTCGAACGACTGTCCGGCAACGAATCGCTGAGGACGGTGTGCCCGGGCCGCACAGGGGTGCGGCCCCTACACCTGGTATGGGAGCGTCGTTCATTGATGCGATGTGTAGGGGCGGCTCCCCAGAGCCGCCCGGACATGCACCTGGCACGTGAATCGTCGTTCGCCGAGCGATGTGTAGGGGCGGCTCCCCAGAGCCGCCCGGACATGCGCGCAACGTCAGGATCGCGCAACAGGTCAGGCGGACTCCTCGGCCAGTTCCATCCACGAGAACCAGATCGGGTGCCGCGTCTTGTACCAGCGCAGCACATCGTGCAGTGTCGCGCGGTCGGCCAGCGGGATGACTTCGGGTGGGATGCGATCGAGGTGTACGCGGATGCGATTGCCGGGGAGGAACTCCAGCGCGTCGGCGCACAGCGTCTGCAACTCGTTGCGGATGCGTCCCGAGTCCGAGATCTTCACCGCGCGCTTCGTGTAGTCGGCGCCGGCGAGGAACCGGTGGAGCAGGGGGATGAAGACCAGCCGCGCATCGTGGCGCGGCTTCATCAGGCGCAGCGTCAGCGTGACGAGCTTGTCGCACGGCACCGAGGCCAGGCGCGTGGTGACGCGGAAGGTGTCGGGCGCGACCTCTTCGACGCCCGGTGCACCGGTGTAGGGGTCGTCGCGCATGTAGCTCGAGACGGCAAGGACGTCCCAGCGCTTCTGGGGGAAGAAATCGTCGGCGCGCAGTGCCGGCGCGTCGAGGGGCAGACCGGCATCTCGCGCTTCGGCAATCATCCGGCGGTAGTGCGCAATCGTCGCGTCGTCGGGCGACGCCTGGTCGACCAGCCGCGCGAGGCGTTGGCCGAAGTCGCCGGCGTCGGGATCGAGCGCCATCACGTCCATCTCCTTGTCGTACGGCAAGTCGAAGCGTGACGTGAAGACGTTGAGGAACGCCTGCAGCTTGAACATGGGCGCGAGGCTGGCGGCCTGCACCGCCTCGGCCGACGCGGCGTACCCGTCGCAGAACAGCAGGTGCAGGTCACCCGCCTCGTCGCGCCACGTGCCGATGCCGTACGTCGGCGCATAGGTTCCCGAGTCGGTGAACGCCTTCAGCCCGGTCGGCAGCGTCCAGCCGTCCTCGACGACGTGAATGCCCAGGTCACGCCAGGTCTGCCACAGGGAACCGATTCTCGCCACGCGGCTCTTCCCGCCCAGCGTCCACACGTGGATGTTGTGCCGCTTGATGTCGGGGTAGGCCAGCTCGATGGCTTCGAGCACCTGCTGTCGCGGGGTCCTGAATGTGATGAGGATCGACCGCGACACGGCGGCGTCGATGACGGCCTGTGGGAGGAACAGCGTTCCCATGTAGCCTTCGTACGGCTTGACGATGTTGAGCGGCTGGTCGAAGACGTGCAGCACGGTCATCGGGCCCGTCTCGTGCCCGAGCGCGAAGCGCGACGTGTTCTCGAGCGTGTCGATGGCCGTGCCCCACACCGTCACGTGTGCCGTGGCGAGATCGGCGTAGAACTCGTTCCAGCCGTACACCGGGTCGTTGAGCAGCCGCGTGACGCGCTCGTCGAGCCAGCGCGCCACGTCGGGTCGCGCGTAGACACGCCCGAACCCGAGTTGCGGATTCGCACCCATCTCGGGCGTCTCGCCGGCCTTGGGCATCAGCCCCTCGCCGAGGCACACCATGATGGCGTGGTTCTCGGGGAGTTGCCGCGAGAGGTACCACAGGCCCTCGCTCATGGCATAGGCCGAGATGGCGTCGGCGTTCTTCTTGACCTGGTTCAGTCCCGCCTTGTCGCGCCCGCGTCCTTCGCCGAATTGACCGAAGAGCTGTGTGCCAAGGGCGGTCACCGCTCCCGTGACCGCGAACAGCCGCTCGATGCGTCCCGCGAGGAACGCCGTGCGCGCGCCGGGGATATCGTGTGCAGGCAAGCCGCGCGTCCACTGGATGTCGACGTCGTCGAGCCAGAGGTGGAAGCGCCCGAGGATGGGGCGGGTGTCGAAGGCCCACTGGGCCCGGAGGTCTCGTCGGTCCTGCTCGCTCAGGTGCATCGGGCTCTCCGGCGCGGGCGAGACCCGCCGGAACGCCGACGTTCGCCGCGCGGTGGCTGCGACGGCATGCGTCGCCGCCCACAGATACTACCGTGGGAGACCTCGCCATGGATCCCCTCCTCGGACTTCACCATCGGCGCAGCAGTGTGGTTCAATGATGGGCCGCGGGCGGTGTGTCCCCGGAGCCAAGACCCCTCGAACCCGATGCCCTCGACGTCTCGCCCCATCCAACTGGCCTTTCTCGGATGCGGCTTCATCACAGCTGTTCACAGCCGGGTGCTCGCACGATTCGACCGAACCCACGTCGTGTGCAGCTACGCCAGCCGCGACAGGGCGAAGGCCGATGCCTACCGGCAGCGGTACGGCGGCGCGGGAGCGTACGACAGCTACGAGGCGGCAGTCGCCGATCCGGCGACCGACGCGGTCGTGATCGCGGTGCCCCCGACCCGCCACCTCGACCTGGCCCTGCGCGCCCTGTCAGCGGGCAAGCACGTGTTCGTCGAGAAGCCGGCCTTTCTCACCATGGCCGACTATCTCACCGTGCGCGAGGCCCGGGACCGCGCACGACGGGTGGTTATCGTCGGCGAGAACGATCACTACAAGCCCCTGGCGGTGACGCTGCGGAGGTTGCTCGCCGAACGGACCATCGGCGACCTGGTGTTCGCGCACTTCACCACGATTACGCGGCGGCTCAAGGCTGCCGACGACTGGCGGAACGACGAAGCCACGGCCGGCGGCGACGCCTTCTTCGAGGAAGGCATTCACTGGCTGCACGTGGCCGGCAGCCTGGGCCCGCGGATCACCGCGATTCACGGATACCGGCCGTCGATTTCGCGCGAGGGCCCCGACCGGCGTGCCAAGAGCATGATGGTCGCGTTCCGCTACGACAACGACGCCGTGGGGTCGCTCTACTACTCGCGCGAGATCCCCTCGTTCTTCCGGGGACTTCGGCTCTCGACGCTGTTTGGCCGCGAAGGCGTCATCACGTTCGAGTCGAACGGGGTATTCGTCGTGGCGCGCGGCAAGGGATTCCCACGTGTCATCCTGCCCGGATTCCGTGACATCCGCGGCTATCGTGCGATGTACCGTGACTTCTTCGGCGCCATTCGCGAGGGCCGGGCTCCAGAAATGAGCCTCGAGCGCGCGATCGAGGATCAGCGACTGATGGACCAGGTCTACGCGACTGCCGGGCCGGGGGGGACCGTGCGCGACGCAGGCGCAGGCGTGACCGGCGTGCACACCTCCGATGCGTAGTGAACGATTCGACATCGTCGTCATCGGCACCGGTGCCGGGGGCGGCACCATCGCGCACGCGCTGTCGCAGACCCCGGCGCGCATCCTGATCCTCGAGCGCGGCGAACCAGTGCCCCGCGAAGACGAGAACTGGGATCCCGCGGCCGTCTGGAAAGACCTGCGGTACCGCGCGACCGAGCGATGGCTCGAGGAGGAAGGGGAGTTCACGCCGTACACGCACTACTGCGTCGGCGGGAACACCAAGTTCTGGGGCAGCGTGCTCTACCGCCTTCGCCGCGAGGACTTCGGTGAACTCCAGCACCTCGACGGGATCTCGCCCGCCTGGCCCATCGACTACGACACGCTGGCCCCGTACTACGACCGGGCCGAGCGGCTGTATCACGTGCATGGCGCCCAGGGTGACGACCCGACCGAGGCACCGCGCGGGCCGTATCCCTATCCGCCCATCGAGCACGCGAACGGCATGGCGGCCATCGTCGGGCAGTTGAAAGGACTCGGACTGCACCCGTCGCCCCTCCCGCTCGGCCTGATCGACCCCGGCGAGCCGGACGGCTGCATCCTCTGCAACACGTGCAACTCGTTTCCGTGCAAGATCCGCAAGAAGAGCGACGCCGAAATCTGTTGTGTCGTGCCGGCCGTGAGCCAGCCCACCGTCACGCTCTGGACCGGCGCGACGGCGCGCCGACTGGTTACCGACGCGGCGGGGCGCCGGGTGACGGCGGTCGAGGTCGAGTGCCGCGGCGAACAGGTGCGTGTCGAAGCACCGCTCGTCATCGTGTCGTGCGGCGCCGTGAACTCCGCCGCGCTGCTCCTGCGGTCGGCCAGCGAGGCCCATCCCGACGGTCTCGCGAACTCGTCGGGCATGGTGGGCACGCGCTACATGGCGCACCTGGCGACCATGATGCAGGGGTTCCATCCCCTCAGGAAGAACGACACCGTCTTCCAGAAGACCGTCGCGATCAACGACTATTACCTCGCCGGGCCAGGCCGCACGTACCCGCTCGGCCAGATCCAGTCGCAGGGCCGCACCCATGGGGTGATGGCCCAGATTGTCGTGCCGTGGATTCCGCTCTGGGCCTACGAGGCGTGGGTGGCGCGCGGCGTCGACTGGCTGGTGATGAGCGAAGACCTGCCGCGTGCCGAGAACCGCGTGACGGTCGACCGCGAGGGGCGCATCCGGCTGCGCTACCGGCCGAACAACGTCGAGGCGCACCGGCGGCTGGTCAAGGAGGCGATGCGGATCCTCAAGCGGCTCGGGGCCTGGATCGTGATCAAGCACTCGCACAAGAACAAGAACACGACGCACCAGTGCGGCACGCTGTGTTTTGGCACCGACCCGCGCGCGTCGGTCCTCGATCCGTACTGTCGCACGCACGACGTCGACAACCTGTTCGTGGTCGACGCGTCGTTCTTTCCCTCGTCGGCGGCCGTCAATCCCGGGCTGACCATTGCGGCCCAGGCCTTGCGCGTCGCCGACCACATCATCGACACGCACCTCTCGTAGCGGAGTTCAGCCGTGACAGCACGCTCGTTCAGCCACGTCGGCATCACCGTCTCGGACTTCAACAAGGCGGTGCAGTTCTACTGGGAGGTGTTCGGGTGTCCGCTGGTCGGCGTGGCCGACACGCCGCCGGAACGCGTGCAGAGCTTCTTCGGCGTGGACGCGCCCGCTCCCAGTTGCAAGATCGGCTGGATCCGGGTGCCGGGCGGCGGCGTGCTCGAGATCTTCGCGTTCGAGCCCCGGCAACCCGCCGTCACGATTCCGTGGAACCGGGTGGGCCTGACGCACTTCTCGTTCAACGTGCGCAACCTGCAGAAGTGGTACGACTACCTCGTCAGCAAGGGCGTGGAGTGCGTGACCAGGCCCGAGCGGTCACCGCGAGGGCACTCGTTCTTCTTCGTTCGCGACTTCGACGGCAACCTGATCGAGTTGATGGACCTCGGCTACATGTACCACGTGCTGGGCTGGCTCGGTCCGCTCGGCGGCTGGATCTTCCGCCGCGGGATGTACAAGCAGTACTACGCGTCTCGATAGACAGAAGGGGTCACGTCTTTCATTCCAGCATTTTTCAAGACCTGACCCCTTTCAGCGGGGTCAGGTCTTGAAGAATGCGATGAAACAAGATGTGACCCCTTCTGCGCTTCGTGGCACAATCGCGCGGGGGCGACGCCGCCGGGAAGAGCGAGACGTCGTCCGTGGAGCAGACTGTGAGCACCGAGAAGGGTCCGATCTCGCGCTTCGTCGAGAAGCACTTTTTGCACTTCAACGCCGCCGCACTCGTCGACGCCGCCACCGCCTACGAGGCGCACATGGTCGGCGGCGGCAAGATGATGGTGACGCTCGCCGGGGCGATGTCGACCGCGGAGCTCGGCATCTCGTTCGCCGAGATGATCAGGCGCGACCAGGTGCAGATCATCTCGTGCACCGGCGCGAACCTCGAAGAAGATCTGATGAACCTCGTCGCGCACTCGCACTACAAGCGCGTGCCGCACTATCGGCAACTGTCGGCGCAGGACGAGCAGGACCTGCTCGACCAGCACTACAACCGTGTCACCGACACGTGCATTCCCGAAGAAGAAGCCTTCCGGCGCCTGCAGAAGCACATCTTCGCGCGCTGGAGCGCCGCACAGGCGAGTGGTCGCCGTGCGTTCCCGCACGAGTTCATGTACGACATGCTCCTGAGCGGCGAACTCGAGCAGTATTACGAAATCGATCCCGCCAACAGCTGGATGCTCGCTGCCGCCCAGAAGAACATCCCCATTGTCGTCCCGGGATGGGAGGACTCGACGCTCGGGAACATCTTCGCCTCGTACTGCATCAAGGGCGAGTTGCAGCCATCGATCGTGCGTGGCGGCATCGAGTACATGGTGTTCCTGTCGGAGTGGTACCGGCAGAACTCGGCAGGGAAGGGCGTCGGCTTCTTCCAGATCGGCGGCGGCATCGCGGGCGACTTCCCGATCTGCGTGGTGCCGATGATGTACCAGGACCTCGAGTGGCACGACGTGCCGCTCTGGTCGTACTTCTGCCAGATCTCCGACTCCACGACCTCGTACGGGTCCTACAGCGGCGCCGTGCCGAACGAGAAGATCACCTGGGGCAAGCTCGGCGTGGATACCCCACGCTTCGTCGTCGAGAGCGACGCGACCATCGTCGCCCCCCTGATCTTCGCCTGGATCCTCGGCTGGTAGGCGTCACCGCAGCCGTGTAGCGACGGCGTTCGTGCCGGCGGCCCACCACACGCCGCCGGCATCCCAGTACATCGCGCGCTCCACGACGATCTGCGGCAGGCCGCCACCGGTGTCGACGCTCTCGACCACCGTGCCGAACGTCTGCCCGGCGGTGTGCGCAAACAGGGCGGCCGGCACCACGTTCGTACGGCTGCTCGGGGCCAGATCCACCAGGGCCGACTCCGAGGTGCCGTCCACGAAGTACACCGTCACGCGCGCCTGCCCCGCGAACGCCGACGTGTTGGCGACCAGCACGTAGGTCTCTGTCGCCCGACTACCGCCGACTTCGCCTTCGGCCAGCGCCCACGCGGTCCCCGGTGCCGTCGTGCCCGGCGAGTTGTGCGCTTCGTACCAGGTCGCAAACGACCCCGGCCACCACAGCGCGCGTTCGACGATGATCGGGACAGTGGCATCGAGCGACTCGACCATCGTCGACACGGCGACATCGGCCAGCGGGCGCACGCCGGACCCGTCGGGGAACTCCTCCAGATCGACCCAGATGTTGAAGCGGCTGTTGGCGGCCACCGGATAGGTCTTCTGCAGGGTGGCCCCGCTCTCGAGCAGGTACGTGGCGCGGACCTGGGTCGCGCGGTCGTTCGGATTGGCGACCAGCACGAACAGGTCGAAGTACGGCCCCGTCGCGCCCTCGGCGAGGAACCATGCGCGCGCCGGCATCGTGATGCCCGCGCTCGCGTGTCCGGCGGTGAACGACTGCCCGGGTGCATCCCGGTACATCGCGCGCTCGACGATCACCGGTCGCGTTGCGGTGAGGACCGCCGAGAGGTCGGCGTTCGCGAACTCCGGTCCCTCCTGGTCGACCCAGATGTTGAAGCGGCTGTTCGCGGCGACGGGATACGTGCGGACGAGTTGTGGGGCGGGCGAGGGGCGCAGGTAGCGCACCGTGACCGTGGTCGGCGACGCGTTCGGGTTCTGGATCAAGTAGAACAACTCGAGCCCCGAGTGCGTGGCGCCCTCGGCCAGGTACCACTCGGTGGCCGGCGAGGCCACGCTCGTCTCGGCGTGTGCCCCGTAGCCGGTGGCATCCCACGACAGCGTCCGATCCGCGACGATCGGCTGGCTCGACTCGATCACCGTCGAGAACTCGGCCTTCTGCAGGCCCGGCAGCGCCTTCGGGTCAACGCTGGCTCGCGTGTGCGGCCCGAGCCGGAGTTCGTGCGCGACCGTCGCGCCGGTGGTTTTCAGGAAGCGCAGTTGCACGTCGGCTGTGGCGTCGGTCGTGTTGAGGAGCGCGAGACGATCGTCGAAGAACGTGCTCGTGGCGCCCTCGGCGAAGTAGCGGACGTGGCCGCCGCGGGGCAGCGTGCCGCTTCGGTACTCGTCGATGTTCCTGATGCCGTCGACATCGGGATCGAGGGACGCATCGTCCACCTGCAGGTCGGTGCCGTGCGCGGCCTCCCACGTGTCGGGCATTCCGTCGCCGTCCAGGTCCGATCCCGGCGTGTCGCTGAGATTCGAGATCGATCGGCATGCCGACGACAGCGTCTGCGGCAAGCGGCCCGGAAACGCGATCTCGACATCGAACACCAGCGGTGACGACGCCGGCGGCACGCCGACGAGTGGGGGACCAACGGCAACGATCTCTGAATCCGAGAGGACTGCCACGCCGGTGGCGGTACCGCGCACGTTCCCGGCGAGCAGGAACGTGATGGTCGGCACGCCGGCACCGGCGACCAGGAACCCGCGTCCCCGGACGTGGATGGGCGTCGCGGTGTTGGCCGCAACCGCGCTCGGTGAGAGCGATTCCACGACCGGGGCCGTCAGCGCCGTGACGAGGGCCGACGTGCGATTGCCCGCGGCGTCCCACGTGTAGACGAGGTCGGCGCCCGGCTGCGAGACGGCGGTGAGCCGCCCTGCCGCGTCGTACGTGTAGCGGACGGACTCGACCCGCGACTGGGCCGTGGCCGAGTCGGCACCGGGTCGGGCGATCACGACAAGACCGAGCACCGCGGCGACGAGGCGGGTGCAGCGCCTGTGCGGCATCGACATGGTGGCCTCCCTCATCGCTGTTCCCAGTCGTCGTGTGCAGGGGGCGGTACGAGTCCGGCATCGGCGCTGAAGTCCAGGGGTTCAGGGATGAACAGCCGATAGATCTTGTTGAGCAGGTAGCCGCGGCCGTCGCCCCCGGGAACAAACATATCGTCTGCCAGATCGAGGGCACTGTCGTACGTGCGTGGCGTCTTGCCGCCGGCGTAGCGGAAGGCGGTGATCAGGTCGTCGGCGGCGAGGATGACCGCCACCACACCGACCGGTCCCCCGACTGTGAACGCGGCGCCGACTTCGAGACCCGCGAAGATACCGTTCGACACGACCACCATGCACTTGAGTGCCGCGGCGCCGGCGTCGTTCTTCTTCGGTGGTTCGAGACCAGACGGGTCGACCTCGTTGGCCACATCACCGCCGACATAGCCATACAGGTTGTAGCCGCCGTCGAAGCCGATGGGATCACGGCTGACGAAGCGTCCCGTGCGGGCGTCGTAGTAGCGATGGCGCATGAAGAACAGGCCGTCGCCATCGTCCTGCACCCCGTGTGCGCCAACGTAGGTGAACCGGTTTGCGACGGCTTCACGGCGTCGCGTGATCTCACCAAACGGGCCGTAGGCATAGGCGTTGATGACGGTGCCCGTGCCGTCGGTGAGTGCCACCGTCGATCCACGCGAGTCGTGGTGGTAGAAGTACGTCGCTCCGCCAGGCCCGACCTTGGCCTGGAGGCGGTCGCCCGTGTAGACGTAGTAGGCCATGACCGCCCCCGTGCCGTCGGTGTCCCACAGCAGGCGCCCTCGCGGGTCGTAGAAGTGGCGCTGCGTCTGGCCATTGACCGAGGACGACACCCGCGCGCCCGACGCGTCGTAGGTGAAGGTCCGGGTCTCGCTTCCCCGCGTCAGCGCGACGAGCCGGTTCTCGGCGTCGAAGGTGGCCGACCATGAACGCGAACCCGTCACCGTCGTGAGGTTGCCGTCTGCGTCGTGCGTGTAGACGTCAGTGCCCGACGTCACCTGCTGGTTCGCGTCGCCGAAGGTGGCCGATGCCGTCCCGAGTCCTGCGACCGTCGGGGCATCTGGCACTTGCCGCGTCTCTTCGACGAGGCGTCCGCCGTCGTTGCGCGTGAACGTAAACCGCGCGAACGCCGATCCGCCGGCCACGTGCTCGATTCGTGAGGGGAGGCTCCCGGCGTCGAGCGTGTACCGCGTCTCGGTCGCATTCGATCGCTGCTCGACGACGAGGTTGCCGGCAAGGTCGTACGACAGGCGCAAGAAGCCGCCGGGCCATTGCACACGCGCCAACCGCCCTTGCGCGTCGTAGGTGTGGTCGACGACGAACCCGCCCGCGTATGTCAGTCGCGAGACCTGCCCGACGGCGTTGTACGCCAGACCGAGTTGCTTGCCATCCGGGGCCGTCATGGCCGTCAGTTGCGCTGCCGCATCGTGGCCGAAGGTTGTCTGGCCAGTCGCATCCGTGGTGCTGGCCAGGCGGCCAGACGCGGCGTGTCGGGTGAACGTGGCGACGGGAGTGCCGCCGAGCGACTTCTTCAGCAATCGTCCGTCAGGGTCGTAGTCGAACGACATGACGGCCCCGCGGGCGTTCGTCCTCGTGAGGACGCGACCCAGCGCATCGCGCGTGACGCTGACGACGTAACCGTCCGGATCGGTCGCCGTCAGCCAGCGGCCGGAGGCGTCGTACGTGAAGTCGGTGTCCTTGCCGCGCTCGTCGGTCACCGTCGTCGTCCGGCCGAGTGCGTCCAACGTCAGTTTCACGGTGCTCTCAAAGACGGGCTGCCCTTGCTGGTAGCTGACGATGGGACCGGTGGCGATGCTGGTGAGCCGACCTGCCGCGTCGTAGCCGAACACTGTCGTGATGCCGCCCAGCGAGCGGTTGCGAAGCCGATTGTCGGCATCGTAGGCCAATGCAAGCTGCCGACCTGCGCCATCGACGATCGCAGTCGGGAACAGGTCGGCGTTGTGCCTCGTCACCGCGGTGCGGCCACCCTCGTCGGTGACACCGGTCGCCACGCAGGCGTCGTACGAGAACAGCCGGGCGGTGCCATCCGGGCCGATCATCTTCGTCAGGCGGCGGTTGGCGTCGTACTCGTACCGACGCTCTCCGCCCAGGGCGTCGATGTACGACACGACGTTTCCGACGGCGTCGTACGCGAACTGGTTCTGTCGTCCCAGGGCGTCAGTGAGCTTCGTCACGCGACCGCCGGTGTCGTAGGCCAGCGAGAGTCCGGCGCCTCCCTGCGTGGCCGTCAACACGCGTCCCCTGGCGTCGCGTCCATACGTCGTCATCACGCCCGCCGGCGTCTTGACGCTCGTCAACTTGTCCTGTGCGCTCCAGCCGTACTCCCACGTGCCGAGTGCGTGGTTCGTCTTCGTCAGCATCCGCCGCGCGGCGTCGTGCGTATACGTGGTCTGGCGTCCCGCGGGATCGACGAAGCGTTGCAGGTTGCCGGCCGTGTCGTACTGGTACGTGACGAACGTCGAGTCCGGTCGAGTGATCTTCAGCGGGCGCCGATCGGCGTCGTACTCGAAGGTCGTGGTCCCGACGACGTCGGTGGCCGAGATGGTGTTGCCGTCGCGTGCGGTGAACTGGCGCACGCGCCCGGCGGGCGAGGTCACCTGCAGGGTCTGCAAGCCGCCGCCGACCGTCGGCGGCGCGATCGTCGTCCAGTGCGCGCCCGCGTCGTGGCTGATCCCCGCCAGGAACTTCCGTCCTGACGAGATGCCGTAGAGGAACGACACGGAGCGTCCGCCGGCCGAGAACCCTGTCAGGGTGCCGGCCGCGTCGTACGTGAACGCACTCGTGGTGCCGAGCAGGTCGGTAGTCGTGGCCAGTCGGCCGTTGGCGTCGTACCCGTAGGTCGCCGTGAGCCCGTCGGCGGTCGTCATCGACGTGCAACGCTTGCTGGCGTCGTAGCCGAACCTCGTCACGTTGCCGCTGGCGTCGGTCACCGTGGCGATCGTGCCGTTCGCGTGTCTGCCGATGGTAACCGCCTGGCCGTTGCGGTCGGTGATCGATACAAGGCGGAACCCGCTGCCGCTCAGGTATTCGAGGCGATATCGGTAGCCGGACTGCGCGTCGTCGAAGTCGAAGTGCTCGGCCGTCAGCGCGTCGCGCGTGTAGGTCAGCGTGTCGCGGTGCCCCGGCATGCGGTCGTAGACGATGGGTTGGCCCACCGGTGGGTTGTCGCAGACGACGCCGGCAGGCGGCGTGAACCCTCGTCCCCCACCGGCGCCTGTCCACACGACCGCCGGCCCGCAGAACCCGCCCTCGAGCCACGCGTCGTAGGGGAAGCTCCAGTTCGGTCCGAACATGGTCGCGCCCGAGTCGACCTGTGTCCACGTGCGCGTCATCCGCACGGGAGGCCCGTTGCCGACCATCACGTAGTCGGTGTCCTTGATGACCGGCATCACCAGTGCGGTGTCAACCCAGTAGCCAGGCAGGCCCTGTGACCGCCCGAACGACGATCCCCCGCACGCGTTCGGTCCGGAACTCCCTGGGCAGCCGTTGATCGTCACGGCAGGGCATTGGCCGAACTCGCCGGGGTCGCACGTCATGCCCTCGGGGCACTGGTTGCATCCGCCATCGACGCAGTCCTCGGGCGTCGGAGGGTCGTCGCCTCCGCCGCCCCCACCTCCGTCGTCGCCGTCGCCATCCGTGAAGAGCACGAACGGCTTGCCGTCCGGGCCGCCGTTCTGCTGCGGATCGCTGCGCCAGACCGCGGTGTCCCATGCGGCGACAATGGTGATGACGGCACGTCGCTGCGGCTCGCAGCCGCCATCCACCCGGTAGTCGATGGCCGCGAGCGTGGCCCCCTGCACCGTGGGCCAGAACGTGAAGCTGCCGGACACACCCAGTGCGCTGGATGCGTTGTCGGACGGGCAGGCCTGGCCGGGCTTGCAGGTGAAGACGGTGGTCTCGAGTTCGTCGAGGTTGTAGCCGTAGAGGGTCAGCGTGTGGTACCGAAACTCGCCGCACGCGCCCGGCACAGGGGTCGTGTCGTTGACGTCAACGCTGGCGGTCAGCGAGATCGACTTGCCATACGTCGGCGGGTCGCCGCGGTAATTGGCCGCCGGCGGGAGCAGCATGAACTGCTCGAGGTTGGTGATCCCAGCCGCGCTCCACGAGATCGTCTCGTCGAAACTGCCCGAGGTGAATCGCGTCTGAAACGTCGAAAACGTCGGTGTCTGAGCCCCGACCTGCCGGGGGATGCCGATCGCCACGAGGCCGACCAGCAGCAGGAGGATCACCGGGCGAGACCGCCGCAATGATGGGAAGGGAGCCCCTTCTGACATGCGCGCCTCGATGGGTAGCACAGCGTGGATCGACGCCTTCCCGGCAACGAGCGGGAAGGCCCCATGCGGTACCCAAGTGGCGTGCCCTTGGCCGACCTGGCCGGATGGCGCCAAACGACGCATTCGGCGCGCCCACCGACGAATCGTGCCGCCCGTGCGACGATCCGGCGGCGGACCTCCGGCAGCCATCCCGCGATGGCCCGTGCGCCGGCGTCAGAGGGCAGTGGACGAGGGGCCGCGGTCACGCGGGCGGGTCATCATCGGCCCGCGCCTGCACGTCCAGTCGTGCCACCAGGCGGCCGACGAGAAACGTCGTGTAGGCGTACCGCCAGTTCGTGCGCAGCACCGCCGACCACGCGCTCAGGGACCTGATCGCCCGACGACGTGGCTGACGGGCGACGCCTGCAGCCTCCCGCCGCCGCCGCCGCGTGAAGGCCGAGGCGAAGCGCCTGGCCGCCGCGCTCACTGTCGGCTGCTCGCTGACCGCCATCAGCGAGAAGTCTGCCCCGGTGATCGGCCTGAGTCGGCGACCGTGGTGCAAGACGCGATCGGCCGCGTCACGCACGCCGAGCGCGCTGACACGCGTGGCCGCGGCCGCTTGCAGGTGACGCGCCGTATCACCGGACGCCGTGCCGCTGTGTGGGAGGCTACATGCGCTGAGCAGCATGTAGAGGGCGGTGGCGATTCGCGGCTCTCGCATGTGCGCCTCGAGCCACTCGAGATCGAGCGACGCGCCGGCCGCGCGCAGGATCGCCGACGCATCCGCGACCGCCGTCCAGTGATGTCGCGTGTCGTATCCGTGCTTGAACGCATGGAGTGCCGCAATCACCAGGCCTGCCGCGTGCGACGGCACGGTCACTTCGAGGCCCTGCACGCGCCGACGCATCGCCGACGACCAGAACGCCTCCGTGCTCCAGACGCGGTCCGCCGAGGCGGCCACGCCGTGGTGGAGGTCGATGCGCAACACGCCGTCCGCCCCCGGCAGTTCGTCCGGTCGCCGGAGCGATATCGCCGGAAGCCGCTCGTCGAGGAACTCGCCCGGCATGTCGGCGACGAACCCCTTTGCGAGCAGTGCGTCGCGCGCGAGGTCGAACTGAGGTCCAGGCACGAGGAGGTCGACGTCCTCCATGTAGCGCATGCCCGGGCGTTCGACGACGCACGCGCTGATCCAGGCACCCTTGAGCCATCCGACCACGACGCCGTGCGCGGCGAGAACGCGTGTGGCTTCGGTCGCGCGGCGGATGAGCAACGCCTGTCGCAACGCGTTCGCCTCGGCAGCCTGCCTCAGGCACTGCGCCTGTGATGCGTCCAGTCGACCCAGGACGTGATGCCACTCGAGCAGCAGGCCCGTGAACGGCAGGAGGTTGGCGCCGACGAGGAGTTGCCACAGCGGGCCTCGACCAGTGCCGTCTCGCGCGAGCGCGTCAGCGAGGGCCGTCGCGTCCGTCGGAGACGGCCTGAACGCAAGGACCTCCCGCACCAGTGCGTGCGGGTCGGCGCTGGTGGCATGCGTGGTCATGATGTCGGCGCGTCGCGCTGCACTCGAGGGGCCGACGACGCGAGTCCGCGATACACCGCGAGGATGTCGTCGCCCACCACCGTGCGATCGTACACGCGTTCCACCAGTGCGCGTGCCGCTGTCACCAGCGTCGCCGCATGCACGCGATCGCGCAGTACACGGACGGTGGCGTCGGCGAACGCAGGCGCGTCGTCGGCGATTGCCAGGTGGACCCCGTCGACCACGTCGAGACCCTCGCACCCGAGGGTGGTCGACACGACGGGACGGCCGGCGGCGAATGCCTCGAGGATCTTGAGCCGCGTGCCGCTTCCCGCGCGCAGGGGGACGACGATGACGTCGGCCTGCGAGAGATAGGGCCGGATGTCTGGCACATCGGCAATCACTTCGACGCCGGGTACAGCGTTCAAACGCTGCACTTCCGCGGGCGGCAGACGCCCGACCAGGCGGACGGTGACGCCGCCCATCCGGGCGCGCACGTGGGGCAGGATGTCGCGCACGAAGTGACGGCACGCGTCCGCGTTCGGGCGGTAGGCGAGGAAGCCCGTGAAGGTGATCACCGGCGGTGTGCGCGGCGGGGCGAGCGGCGTGAGCGCGAACGACGAGACATCGATCGCATTGGGTGCCACCGAGACTCGCGCGCTCGGGGCGATGCGCCGGATGGCGTCGGCATCGACGTGCGAGCACGCGATGACGTGGCCGGCGTGTGCATAGGCGTGACGCTCGAGCGCGCGCACCGCGGCCAGGTCGAGCGGCGTGATGTCGGCGACACCCGCAGCGCGCAGCGTGTCGAGCACGCGGCTCTCGATGCTGTCGACGTCGAGCACCACGTGCACCGCCTCGAAGCCGCGCGTCCCGGGCCACTGCGGCACGCCCGACACGTGTACAGCGTCGACGCGCTGGGCGCCGAGCACCAGCCGGATGGCGGCGGTCGTGGCGGCTGTGCCGTCTGGAGCGGCGTCTGCCTCGATGACGCGTATCCCCGGCAGCCGTGTCTCGAGCCACGGCCGGTCTGCGTCAGTCGCGGCACGCCCGAGCACCAGGACCTCGTGCACGTGCCGCAGCGCATCGAGTTGCTGCAGCTTGCGCAGCTTGCCGCCGTCCACCGGCGGCGCCGGCAGCCAGTTGTTGACGTGCAGGATCCTCATTGCGCCAGCCCCACGAGCAGCAGGGCGCCTCCAAGCGCCAGGGCAAGGGTTCCCCACCCGAGCCGCACCCGAAGCCACGCGTGCGTGACAGTCGTCAGCACGACGACGTGCAACCCCGCGGTGATCGCGAACGCCAGGACCCAGCTCGAGGCCCCGCCATCGACGCCGAGCCAGACGAACAGCGCCACGAGCGAGAGGCTCCACGCGGCGTGGAGCCCGACCACAATTGCCAGATGCCCACGGGCGAGGAGCGGAATGCCCAGCATCGCGCCCAGCACGCGCAGGTACACCCCGACGACGAGCGGGCCGACGAGGTCGACGATGGGAAGGAAGCGCGCACTGAGGAGGAGTGGCACGGCGATGGGAGCCGCGATCGTCGTGATGGCGAGCACAGGCACCGTGAACCCCGCCGCCGTGCGGACGAGCCGTCCGAGCACGGACGAGGCGTCCGGCCGATCGGCGGCGGCGCAGAAGGTGGGGTAGTAATGCGCCTGGTATCCGCCCAGCGCGAGGTTCAGCAGCACGTCGGCGCCCATCGTGAGCGCGTAGAAGTGCCCCAGCGCCTCGCCGCGTCCGTTGGCCAGGAGGAGGCGCCCGACGACCACGGTTGCCGTAGCCGTGCAGGCCGCCATGGCGACGTTCGCGGCACCGTACGACACGATGTGGCGCACGAGGAGACGATTGACGCGAGCAGGCGCCGAGTGCCAGGCGGCGACGAGTCGCGGCCAGGCCGCGCCGGTCATCGCCACCGCCGAGGCGAGCGCCACGAGGGCGGGAATGACCATGACCACCATCGGCTCGCGCCGTGTCGTGAGCATGGCCACGATCGCGAGCGCAGTCAGCGCCGAACCCGCCTGTGCCGCACTGTGCCTGCCCACGAGCCGGTGCCCTCGCAGCACCGACGCCGAGACCGCGGTCACCGCCGTCAAGGGTACCGCAGGCAGCAGCCACAGCAGCCAGCGCGCGTCGGCAGGGTGACCGAATGCCAGCGACGCCAGCGGTGAGGCGAACATGCCGACGAGCACGACGAGCACGAGGCATGCGAGGCCCTGCACGAGGATCGACGTGCGCACCACGTCACCAGCCCCTTGCGTGTCGCCCGCGGCGACAGCCTCGCTCAGGAAGCGTGTCGTGCCTCCCGACGTCCCGAACGAGGCGACGTACGACAGCAGCACCGCGAGCGTGGCTTGTTGCCCGAGCAGGCCGAGCGCCCACGGGCCGAGCATCACGGCGACGGCCTTGGTGCGGGCCGCGCCGGCGAGAACGGTGACGCCCACCGCCAGCGCACCGACCACGGTGGCCGACCACATGAGTCGACGCTCGGCGGCCCGACGCGGATCGACGGCTGCCGCGGCGGGAACGGCTCCTGAGCGATACCGTGTCGATACCACGTAGTCACTGATCGACTCGCTTTCGAACAGCGGCTCGCCGTCCATCTCGAGCCACACGTGGCGTCGTCCCAGCGCAACGGCACCCCGTGGCGACGCGGTCGCACGCACCCCGAACACCACGTCGAGTGGCGCGTCGCGCCGATTGAGGAGCGTGAAGAGAGCAAGGCTGCGCGCCACGCAGTTGTCCTGAAAGGCCCATAGGTGCAGGCCCCCGAGGCCACGGCAATACCGCACAACGCGCGCAACGCGCTCGGGATCTCGCACAGACAGCCACGTGCTCGCGGCGTCGAGCCATCGCATCAGGTGCGGCACGGGCAGCCGGATCAGCAGCGGCATCACGGCCATCACCAGGCTCACACGCGCGAGCAGGCCGACGTCGTCGAGCGACGTGACGTTGGCGCGGATGCGCCTGGCGAGCACGAGAGGGGCCACGGGTCAGGACCCCGCGGTCGGCACGAAGCGTCGGTGTCCCACGATGGTGCCTGCGGCAAGTGCCGTCTCGCGCACGATGTGCAGTGCCCATAATCCGGCGATGTCCCGCCGCCTGGCCCCGGTATCGGTCGAGAACTGCCTGAAGCCGCAGGCGAGGCGCTGGCGCCATCGTCGTGCCACCCCTGCGGGAGCCGCTACGTCGGCCGCGTCGGGCACCGTGCAGCAGAAGCGCGCGTAGCCGAGACCGTACCGATAGTTCTGCTCGGCGAGCGCCGCGACGGTTGCACGCGTCCGGTAGAACACGAGGGCACGCCGCTCCACCACGAAGCCGACGGGATGCTGCTGCGACAGCCGCCAGAACAACTCCGCCGCATCGTAGGTCGTGAACGCGGGGTTGAACCCGCCAGCCGCCTCGAGCAACGACCGACGGATGGCCACGTTGGCCGTGGTGGCGTACGGATAACGCGGATGCCGCAGCGAGACATCCGGGTCGTACTGCCCGATGCTGGCGGAGTAGCGGGCCAGCAGGGAACTCGACGGGTCGAGGACGGCGAGGCCGCCGGCGACGACATCGGCCTGTTGTGCCGTTGCGGCTGCCGCGAGTCTCGCCAGCCACGTGCGCGCGGGCACGCAGTCGGCGTCGGTGAAGGCGATGAGGTCACCCGTGGCGTCCGCGATTCCCCGGTTGCGGGCCGACGGGGCTCCCCGCGTCGGCTCCATCACGTATCGCACAGGATATCGCTGCACGACCGCCCGCGTGTTGTCTGTCGATCCGTTGTCGACGACGAGGATCTCGGTGAGGGCCGTCGGATACGACTGCGCGAGGAGCGCGTCGAGGCACGCGCCGATCGTGTCGGCCATGTCGAACACCGGAATCACCACGGAGACGCGCAGCCCGCTCATCGCGTGTCGCTACAGGTGCCGGCCGAGATCGTCGAACACGCGACCCGCGACGTCCGCGGGAGCTGTGAGCACGTCGGTGCCAGCCTCGAGGGCATACGCCGGCAGAGTCGACGCCACGCGGCACAGCATCTCGTGCTGTGCCCGCGCGCGCCGACGCACCGGTGACATCGGGCTCTGTCCCGCGAGACGCAGCAGCGCGGTCGTTTCGTCGATGCGGACCATGCGGGTCTGCAACGCACCTGTCTGCGCGGGAAACAGCACCGCAGTCGGTGTGAACGGTCGCAGGTCGACCGCTGTCGTCACCTCGTCGAGCATGCACGCCCGCTTGTCGTTGGTCTCGTCGAGCGGCGGCCGGTCGTGTGCAAACCCGAGCGACGAAAACGCGCCGATGGTCGTCGGGGCGACGTTGGTGTTGCGATACAGGCTGACACCGCGCACCGCCTCGTCGCGGGTCGCCAGCAGGACCTTGTCGTCGGCGCGCCACGTGGCGCCGCCCTGCAGCAGGGCGAGCGCGGTCGTGGTCTTGCCCGCGCCCGACGACCCGACGATGAGCACCGTGTGTGTACCGAGGGTGACCGCGGCGGCGTGCAGCGGGTAGCAGCCGCCGTCGCGCCAGAGTTCGGCGAGCGGCGCGGCGAACAGGTCGGGCCACGTCGAATACGGTGCCACGAAGACCGCCGGCGTGAGCGCCAGGTCGATGTGCCGGGTCGCGTGCGCGAGGCGTGCCAGCGACCCGTCTGCCGTGGCGAACACCGAGAGGTCGTCGGTGACACATCCACGCACGAATTGGTACTCGACAGATGGCGCCTCGAAGATTGCCCGTGCGCAGGCTGTCGAGGCGTCCGTGCACGCCGTGACGGCGATGGAGGCGGCCCGTTGACGGCTGTCGTCGCCGCGCGCGTACTTCACCGTCGCTGCACGCACCTGCGACATCCAGCCTGCGTCAGCCACGCTCACGCTCGCGGTCAGCCATGGCAGGACCAGCACCTGCGACTCGACTGCCGACGACCCCGTCACGGCAGCGTCCGGCACGCGACGCGTCACTCCGGGACCGGCACGGTGGGATCGAACGGCGACAGGATGACCTTCGAGAGCGGCCGGCCATGCGGTGTCACCTCGGGCGATGCCCAGGTCGACGGAAACGCCAGGGGCGCGGCGGGTGACTCGGGCGCGCTGCCGCCGCTCGCGCCCTGCGCAAGCCCGAGGGCGACGAGTTGCGTGCCGAACTCGCGCACGCCGAGCGCATCGGAGGACGTCTCCGGGTAGCGGCGCTCGACCAGCACCAACACGGGGTCGAACGAGGCGCCATCCTCGAGGGCCTGCCAGATGAGCATCCCCGTGCTGTTCAGCGCGTAGTACCTGCTTGGTGGCGAGATCGAACAGCACGCCGCCTTCGGCGAGCGGGCTGCACACGACATCGGGATTCAGTTCGAGAGACTGGGGCGTGCCTGACATGCGGGCCGCATTCTATCGGGAGGCTTGCAGCATCGACAAGCGGATGCGCCCACAGTGCCCCAGATATGTCAGGCTCGCACGCAGGTCGTGGTAGGTCGTCTTCCAGTCGTAGGCGAGCCGCGGGTCGGCGTCGTCGCCGTTCGCGCTCAGCGCGCTTCGCCAGACGCGGGTCTGCGGATCGGCCTGCACGCCGACGATCCACTCGATCTGCCGGCCCAGTGCTCGCGTGTACGACCGGCTGGGGCGCCGTTCGTCGGCCATGGTCAGCGCCATCAGCAGTTCGGCCTGCGGCCACCACAGCTTGTCGGTGAACCATGCGGTGCTTGACCCGAAGCCGGCGTCGTAGAGCCCGCCGCGCGCATGATCGAAGCCGTAGGCGAGCGCGTGCCCGAGGAAGGCATCGAAGGCCGCCCAGTCGGCAGTCATGCCCAGCGCCGATTCGGCGCGACGCGCCATCCAGGCGAACTCGACATTGTGCCCGTACGAGATGCGTGCGCCGCCGAACGCGAGGCGACGCACGGCCTCCGCGACGGCACGGGGTCTCCACGCGCGCGGCGGGGCCGACCAATCCCGTGACACGTGGCTGACCGGGTGCGCGGGTGAGCTGAAGAACACCCGCGCATTGATCGCCAGGACGTCGCGCAGGGCGCCAGTGACCTGGGGCGATGGTGTGAGTTCGGCCAGGTCGGTGAGTGCCTCCATCAGGTGCAGGTGGGTGTTGGCGCTCTTGAGTCCCGCGACTTCGACGAGAAGGTACCGCTGCGGCGCCAGGATCGGCCGCCAATCTGCCTCGAAGTGTTCGATCCAGCCGCCGTGCACGCGGTCGCGCGCGTGGCGCTCGAGTGCCGCGAACAGCCGGTGCGCGTCGTCGAGTGCCGCCGCATTGCCGCTCGCACGGTAGTACTCCGCGAGCGCGTACATCACGAACGCCTGCCCATACAGCACCTTGCGCCGATCGACGGGGTGGCCCGCCCGGTCGGTCATCCAGTAGTATCCGCCGTGCGCTGCATCCAGGAAGTGGTCGGCAAGGAATCGATAGCCCGTGTCGGCCGCCCGCAGATACCTGTCATCGGGGCCGTCGATTCCCGCGCGGTGGGCGCGGGCAAAGCCCCACAGCAGCCGGGCGTGCGTGACGAGTTGCCTCGTTGCGCCGCGGGCATTGGCATCGACCGCGCGTTCGACGATGTAGCCGCCGTGCTGCTCGTCGACCGTGTGAAGCCAGAACGGTAGCACGTGGTGTTGGACGTCGTCCGCGAGTTGGGGAGCCAGACGGCACGAGGCCAGGTAGGTGTCCGCGCTGGCAGCGGCCCGCGCGTTGCCGACAGCGAGCGCACAGCACATCGAGACAGCCACGAGTCGACCGCGGAGCGAAGAGTTCATCGATGACGAGTCACGGCGCACACCCCCGGCCCGCGGCGGGCACATCGAGGCGGCGGCTCGTCATCGTATCCGGACTCGCCGTCGGGGGACTCGCGATCGTGCTGCGAGGGATGGGGCTGGGGCGGGACCTCTGGCTCGATGAATATGCGTCAGTGGACGCCTGCTGTCGCACGCATGGACAGGCCTGGCTGCGTGGCGTCGTTGCGCAGATGCTGCCGTATCACCTCGGGCTGTCGCTGTGGAGACTGATCGACGACAGCGTCTGGTTCCTGCGACTTCCCTCGATGGTGCTGGCCCTGGCGACCGTTGGGGCCACGATGCAAGGACTGTGGGCACGATCGGGAAGTGCGGCGGTTCTCGCGGGCGTCCTGCTGGCCTGTTCGCCGATCATGCTGCGCTATGGACTCGAGATCCGCGGTTACGGGCTGGTGGTGGCGTGCGCGGCCGTGGCGTTCGCGATCGTCTCCCGGCCTGATGCCCTCGAACGCCGCTCGCTGCGGGTCGCGCTATCGGTGACGCTGTCGGTGGCCCTGGCAACGCATCCCACGGCCGTCATGCTCGTGCCTGCGCTCATCCTGGTGTGTGCCGCGACCCGGCCGGCCCGGGCAGGTGACCTCGGGGCCTGGACTGGCGTCCTGGTGCCTCCGGCCCTGGTTGCGACGCTCGCCACAGGGGCCTCGGTCTGGCTGCAGCGCGGCGCCCATGCGCAGTGGTGGATGCCGGAGCCGACGCTCCCCGTGATCGTGGGCGTACTGCGCGTCGTGGCAGGCACCGATCGGATCGCCTGGCCGCTCGCAGGGGCGACCGGCGCGGCATTGATGGCGGCGGCCGCGGTCGCGGTGGCCGCCCCGCTGCGGCGATCGACCGACGGGGGACCTGGCGATCGCCGCCTCGGCGTCGCCCTCGTCGCCGCGGCGGCCCTGTACCTGGCGGGGCTCGTGGCGGGTTCGTTGGTGTTCCCGGTGTTCTGGCCGCGCACGGCGTTCATTGCGCTTGTGCCCGCCGCGAGCGGCATCGCACTGCTGCTCGCCACGTATCGGCGGGCTCTCGTCCGAGTGGCCGGCGCCGTGGCAGTGGTCGTCGTGTGCAGTGCGTGGATCGCCGACTGGGTGCAGGGTGGCGCGTGGACGGCGGTCGAGCCGTGGCGCGAGGCCGCGAGCCGGATCGAGCGGACCTGGCGCCCCGGCGACACAGTGGTGTTCTATCCCGACTACGTCGCCGGGCCAATCCTCTACTACGCGCCGCGCATCGACCCGTCCTCGGTCGTGTCTCTTCGTCTCCTCGAGGACGCCGCAGGCATCGAGCGCAAGGTGAGGGCCGTCCATGCTGCTGGGGAACGCGTCAGTTCGACGACCTTCGTGATGATTCGCGCGGACTTCAGCGTTCGGGCACACGGCGACACCGTCGAGCGCCTGCTGTCGGCACTCTCGGCGACACGACACGACCACGATATCCACCTGGTGGTGTTGACCGCGAGCGATGTCGCGGTCGAACCCCGCCTGGCCGACACCGCCGAGGGCCTGGTGACTCTGGCGGCCGAGCGGTTCGGCCCCCCGGTCCAAACGGTCGAGTCAGCGTCCCGCCTGCTCGAACGCGTCTTCAGACGCTCCAGCCCCCGGTGATCCCTGCGGGTCGCCGGACGAGGTCACGCTGCGCGTGCCCGGCGCGGATGCGGGCCGACTCGGTCGCGACAGTAGGGCCGGGGCCGTGGTCGACCGATGAAGCACGCCGGCGTCCGATGGGCCGTCGCGCGCGCCCGGTGGTCCGGGCGATCCGAAAAATGTTGAAGCGGACCCGTTCTGCCCGGATACTCGGATCCACCTATGACTTCCACACTTCGCCTTCCCGCTCCGCGTGTCGGTGTGCTCGCCGGCGTCACACGCGGCCTCGCTGCCCTGGCTCGCGTGGCGGCGACGTCCGCCGTCGTCGCCAGCCTCTCGTTCACGAACCTCTCGGCCCAGTCGCCGGCCAGCACTGCGAAGCTCACCGTCACGGTGGTCGACACGTCGGGCGTGGTCCCCGGGGCGACCGTGTCGGTCCGCATGGCTGCGAGCGAGGCGATCACACGCCTCGTCACCGACGCGGACGGACGCGCGGAGTTCCCGGCGCTCGCTGCCGGGACGTACGACGTCCGCGCCGAGTTTCCGGGGTTCGCCGACACCGGACGCCGTGGCGTCGCGCTCGCCGCGGGCGCCGAGCAGGCACTCGAACTCAAGATGACCCTGGTGCAGTTCTCGTCCGAGGTGACGGTGACGACCGCAAGCCGGCGCGAGCAGTTGCTGCTCGACGTCGCCGACGCCACGGTACTGATCGACCGGGGGCAGATCGCCGACACGGGCGCGCGCACCGCCAAGGACCTGCTCATCGAACAGTCCGGCGCCGGCATCCAGGTGCAGGCCGGTGGCGGACAGGGACACGTGTCGATCAACGGCATCCCGAACAGCGGCGTGCTCGTGCTGATTGACGGTCGTCGTTATCTCGGCAGGGACGCCAACGGCAACCTCAATCTCGAAGACCTCACGCTCTCGGGCGTGGATCGCGTCGAGGTCGTGAAAGGCGCGAGCTCGGCGCTCTACGGGTCGGACGCCCTCGGTGGCGTCATCAACTTCATCACGCGCCGGTCCACCGTCCCCGGGGTCTACGCCACGTCTACGCTGAGCGGCGGCTCCTATGGCGACTTCCGCGGGACAGGCGCACTCGGCTGGCGTGGGACGCGCGGAGGGATCGGCGGAAGCGGAGGCTACCGCCAGTACGACGGATTCGACCTGAGCGAGTCGAACCCGCAGACGATCGGACAGCCCGAGAGCACGTGGTGGAACGCCGACGTCAACGCCGATGTCAAGCTCGGCGAGCGCATCGTCGCGCGGGTGTTCGCCGACCAGTCGAACCGCGACATCGAGAATTACTTCTTCTCGGGCGCCACGCAGTTGCCTGCGACCGTCTACGACTCGCAGCGGACGCTGATCAGGCAGTCGGTGATGCCGCAGTTCGACGTGCAGGTGTCTCCGAGCACCTTCCTCACCGCGTCGTACACGTACGGCAAGTACGCGCGCGACGAAACCCGCGTGTTCAGCGTCGGCGGGCGCGTCGTGCCGCAGGCCCCCTGGCGCGAGTGGAACCAGGAACTCAAGGTGTCGGGGCGGCACGATTGGTCGGCCTTCGGCCGGCAGCACCCCCTGCAGGTCGGCGTCGAGCGGCGCGATGAGAAACTCCGTCGCGGGACGCTGTCGGTGACCGACCCTGAACGTGACATCAACGTGCTGTGGTTCCAGCAGGAGGTAGCCGTGACGCCGCGGCTTCGTCTTGCGGCCGGCGTGCGGTACGACGACTACTCCGATTTCGGCAGCGAGTGGAGCCCCAAGGTGAACGCCGTGTTCGCGATCGCCGACCAGCACCGCCTGCGCGGGAGCTACGGTCACGGGTTCCGCCCTCCGTACTTCAACGAGCTGTACCTCTACACGCCGCCCTCGTTCGTCGGGAATCCGAACCTCACGCCGGAGTCCTCGGACACGATCAACCTCGGCTACGCGTACTCGAGTTCGCGCGTGCAGGTGTCGCTCGACCTCTACCAGGCGGCGATCCATGACGGCATCACGTTCGATCTCAGCACCCTGCCGTTCACCTACGTGAACCTGCGCGAGTACCACTCGCGGGGCGCGAACGTGACGGCCTCGATGTCGCTGCCGGGGGGCTTCACGCCGAGCGTGTCGTACTCCTACAACCGTCGCGAAGACGACCAGGGCAACGAGATCGGCGGGTTCGAGAACCACAGCGCCGTCCTGAAACTGCTGTGGACGTCATCGAAGCTCGGCCTCCGCGCGAACGTGCGCGGACAGGTGCTCGGCGACGTGCCACCGGCGACTGATGGCACGTATCGCCCGGGCTACTCGGTCTTCTACGCGCAGGTCGCCAAGCAGTTCAAGACGCGACAGGGCCATGCCTTCAACCTCTACGCGCAGGTCGACAACCTCTTCGACACGAGCGACATCTTCCTGCGGCGTGCCGATGGTTCGCCCGTGCCGGGCGAGTTCCAGATCTGGCTCGCGCCGCGCACGTTCCAGGTGGGCATCACCATGGACCTCGACTGGATGCGGTGAACTCCCCGCCCCTGGGCCCTGCCCGTGGATCGGCGATGCCGCTCCGCGGGCGGGCTCGCCGACCCTACAGCGCGGTGAACGCCAGCGCGGCGATCAGCGTGGGCAGCAGCGCCCCGTAGAAGAGGCGCAGCGGCTCGATGGCGTCCCCGAAGAACCGCGACAGCAACGCCTGTCCTGCGGGATTCGGGGCGTTCGCAATGACCGTCAGGCCCCCGCCGACGACCGCCCCGCCAACGACCGCGAGCTTCAGCGATTCGCTGAGGTTGGGGACCAGCGTCGCGAGGTAGGTGATCAGCGCGTTGTCGTTGAAGGCCGTCAGCACCATCGCCGTTCCGAACAGCGGCAACTCGGAGAGTCCCGAGAGCACGGGCGCAATCCACCATCCCTGCAGGCCGCCGTGAATCACCAGGCCTGCCAGGAAGAACCCGACCAGCAACGGCGTCTTCAGCTCGATCCGGCTCTGGTACGCCGAGGTCGCCCTTGCAAACCCGAGGAAGAACAGGAACCCACCGAGAAACAGGGCCGGGTAGTGCGAGGTGAGCACCGTCCACCCCATGAACGCCAGGTGCGCGGCCGTGAGCCACGGTGGCACCGGCAGCAGGGCGCCATCGGCTGGCGCCGCCGCCGGGTCCTCGGGCTGGTCGACGTCGGGTGCCGGGGCGCGCCGCGCCAGCGCCGTCAGTTCGCGGCGGAAGATCAGGAAGTAGCACGCGACCGACACCAGCACCGCGACGACCGAGTGCCAGCCCATGTTCGCGATCATGTAAGGCAGTGTCCCAGCCCCACACGCGCGCCACCATCAGGACCGGCGGCGCCGCAAAGTGCGTGAGCGTGCCGCCGATCGACACGTTGACGAACAACAGGCCGAGCGTCGCGTACTTCAGGGCGTCGCTGGGACGCGAGGTCGAAGAACTGCCGGGCGAGCAGCAACGCGCAGATGGTCATGGCGGCAGGCTCGGTGATGAACGAGCCGAGCACGGGACCGACCGTCAGGATCGCGACCCACCACGCGGCCGGCGTGCCCCCGCCGAGATTCGCCACGCGGCGCAGCGCCGCCTCGGCGAAGCCGATGACCGGTCGCGTCGAGGCGAGCGCCATGATCACGATCACGAAGAGCGGTTCGGTGTAGACGACGGTGTCGTTGAAGTAGTGCTTGGCGGCCTCCCAGCCCTTCGCGCTCGTGAGGGCGATGATGAGCACGACCGCCCACAGGCCGAACACCACCTCGACCTCGCCGAGGAAGTGCAGCAGTTCGGCGCGCACGCTCGGGCGCGGCGTCCGGCCCTCGCGCGCGGCACTCTCGTTTCTGGCGTGCTGGATGCGGTGCGCCAGCTTCGCGAAACGCGCGGCCCCGAACGTGTGGAGGATGGCGAGCACGAAGATGCCCGTTGCGACGGCGTTGAACGGTTCGATCGCGACGCGCGTGCTCAGCGTCTCGACGAGGCTTGCGGCGGCGGCAGGGTAGTCAGACAGCGGCAGGGGAAAGGCCGCTGCGGCGGCGGGATCCGGCGACATCCCATGAGGATACGTCGTCGGGTCGGAGCCGGCAATGCAAACCCGCTGGTTCGCCGCGACGCGCTGCGGGATCCGTCGGCCGTGTGCTGGCAGGCGGACTACAACGCCAGCATCTTCCCGATGCGCGCGAGGTAATCGGCGGCCTTGAAGCCGTCTTCGACGGCGATCTCGGTGAGGCCGGCGAGCAGGCCGTGCACGTTGCGCAGGCCGTGGCCCATCTCCTGCTGACCGGGTTCGGCCTCGAGGAGGCGCCCGAGGGCGCTGACCTCGTCGCGAAGGGCATCCAGGTCGCCGGCACCCGCCCGGACGAGCGCGAGATCCTGTTCGATCGCGGTCACCAGGGCCGCCACTTCGGCCATGTCGAGCGGCGTCGGGTCACCTGCTGCGTCGCCTGGCGTGCCGGTCTGCGGGGTCGTCACGGGTGCAACCTCCTGTCCGTGCGAGACGTGCACGGCACCGCGTCCAGTGTTCGTCGCGCTGCACACGCTGTCAAGCTGAGGCCCGTCTCCCGCAGGCCGCGCGGGCGGCAGGTCCGTCGAACTCGGGTAGGCTGTGGTGTCGCGTCTTGCCTTGTGCCTGTCCAGGAGGAGCCCATGTTCACCCGTCGCGATGTGGTCACCACCGGCGCCATCGGCGCGATCTCGACCGCGGCGCTCACCTCGCCGCTTGCTGCGGCCACGACCCAGGACCTGTCGGCGAGCGACCCGCGCATGTTGCAGGCGGTAACAGAGATCGGCCGGCAACTGACCGAGGCCGCTCGGCAACTGAAGGAGATCGAGCTGTCGCTCGACATCGCGCACAACCAGAACACCCTCGCGCAGGGCACGGTGGCGCGCATCCGCGATCAGTTCAGCCAGTTCACCCGCGCCAACTTCAAGTTTCCCGACTACTGCGAGATCGGGCTTGGCGTGTTCTACGACCTGTACGACTGGCACGTGAAGCACGGCCAGCCGCTGCAGGTATCGCGGCAGCAGAGCCGCATGACGTTGCGTTTCATGTTCACCGAGATGATCCTGCGCCCTGAACAGGGCATGGATTTCATCAGCGAGCCGTTCGACCTCACGCGCCCGGGATAGTCGCGGCGCGGGGCCGCGCGACGTCGTCGTCGCGAGTGAGGCGCTGGTCACGGCGCGTCGGGCGCCTGCGGCCGGTAGGATCGCTCGGCGTTCGCGGCGACCTCGGTCGCCGTGAACCACGCCGGTCGCAGGCGGTGGCCGGCGAAGTCGCGGATCTGATCGCTGCTGTGGGGCGAGGCGAGATCGCTCGACTGTCCGTACGCGACGATCGACCACGCACGCACCGGGCGCGAGAGCTGCACGAGCAGGACCCATGCGTCGCCGGTGCCAGCCATCGGCGATCGCGCCTGGTCTGCGGGTGTGCCCAGGTGCCCGGCCACGCGCGCGCCGTCCGGGAGCTGATCGAAGCCCACGACCCGGTAGAGGCCGAGTGGCGTGCCGGGCGCGCCATCGGCGGGCAGGTCGAGGCTGCCGAACCGGAACCGGTGGACCGTGCCCCACGCCACGCCGGCGTCGCCGTGGCGCGCACGGATCTCGCGGGCCGCGCTCTCGAGGTGCGATACAGCCGCGACCGGATCCGACAGGCCGCGCGGGGTCTCGATGGGCCGCCCGGGCGTCCAGGCCTCGGCAAAGGGCGACTCACGGCGCGCGCTGTAGTCCTCCCAGAAACGCTGGAACAGCACGGCCCCGCGACTGTCGGCGCCCGCGTGGCGATCCCATGCGCCGAGCACGTCCAGCGCGTCGCGAAGATCCGCCGACGGCGTCACCACGCGCGCGGCCGCGGCGAGCAGGTCGGGCAGCACGCGCTCGGCAAGCAACACACGGGTGTCGTACTTGGCGGCAATCACCTCGTCGGGTGACCAGCGCGTGCGCGTGGCGAGTGCTTCGAGGATGACCTGCGGACGCAACGCCAGCGGACCACGTTCCACGTACGACGGATAGCGCTCGGGGTCCAGCCGATCCCGCAACGAGGTCCACCACGGCGCGTTGTTCGCGTTCTGGATGTAGCCGCCTCCAGGATTCACCAGCCGCGGGAGATCGCGTGGCGCGTGGATGCCGGCCCATAGCCGGCGCGGATCCGACCCGTCGACGTCGAGTGCGTAGTCGGTCGCGGTGTCGGCACGTTTCGGGAGGCGGGCGTTCCAGCGGTAGAGGATGTTGCCCTCGGCGTCGGCATAGGTGAAGTTCGACGTCGACAGCAGTTGCCGATCGAGCACGCGCTCGAACTCCTTGCGCGAACGGGCGCGCCACAACTGGAAGAAGCCCTCGAAGTGGCGCCACCACTCGAGCGCCAGCGAGCGCACGGCAAAGACCTTCCCGGGCACCTCGTGGATGACGGGGCCGAGGTGCGTCGATGCGAAGGTGCGGCTCACGGTGGTGACCGTTCCGTCGGCCTGGCGCACCTCGACGCTCACCTGCCGCCGCTCGATGCGGTGCGACGTGCCGGCGAACGTGTAGCGCTCGGGATGTGCGGGATCGGTCGGCAGCGCGTAGATGTCTTCGTCATCGGGCGCGTTGTTGGTCTGGACGTAGGCCAGGTGCGCGTTGAAGCCCGCGCGCAGGACCGGGATGCCCGCCAGCGTCGAGCCGTAGAAGTCGATGCGCCCCGGCACGCGCACGTGCGCCTCCCAATAGCGCTCCGACCAGCGCAGGTGCGGATTGCCGAGGAGCAGCGGCACCCCCACCGTGGTCATCGCCCCGCTCAGCGCGAACGCATTGGATCCCGAGTCGCCATCGTCATCCCGGTCTTCCGATCGTCCGCCCGCCCGTGGCTCCGCGGCGCGTGCTGATGCCGACGTGGCGATCGGCGGGTACTTCCGCAACAGCGCGGCGGGAGGCGTGAGCGCACCGGTGATGGCGGCCATCCGCCCCATCGCCAGTGGGTCACTGGCGTCAACCGTGGGCATCCATGACGGGACGCGCTCGCGGTGAGTGGCAACGTACTGGTTGACGCCCGCAGCGAACGCGGCCAGCCACTCGCGGAACCGCCGGTCGAGCGCCAGCAGCGCCGCGCGTGCCGACTCGCGGTTGCGCATCCGCTGCATCGCGAGGTCGCGGTCCAGCGAACTCCGGCCCGAAGTGACGTGCCGATTCGCCGCGTGCGGCCAGATACTTGCGCCCGATCTCGGCGGCATGGTCTTCGGCCATCGCGTAGCCGAAGCCGAAGGCCGCCGCCTCGTCGGTCTCGCCCCGGATGTGCGGCACCCCCCGCGTGTCGCGCGTGATCGTGACCCGGTCGGCAAGCGGACGCGCAGCGTCGAGCCCCGATCCGCCACCAGACAGGGTGAGGGCGACCGCGACCGCCAGCGCCAGCACGGTCGTCGGTGGGGTAACCGGACGGGACGGCATCTGATGGCGGTGCGGCGACATGCGAAGCACTGTAGCCGAACTCCGGAGTGAGTGAGTCGGTGGCACGACCGTCATGCTCCTTCACGAGCGTGGTTCGTGCCGCACATGGATCCGGCTCGTCCCAGTGGCTTTGACAACCACCAGATGCTCGTGTAACAACATCTCAGCTCGACGGTTTGCGGCTCGACTCGCCCGGTGCTCACACCCGACCGGCGCTTCCCAGGAGGGATCAGATGCTCATTACCCGATGGCGACGCGTGCTCGCGCTCGCCGTGTTTGCCGGAGGTCTGCCGGTGCTTGCGCTGGCCCAGACAGGCGCGGCGTCCATTACCGGCCTCATCACCGACGAGACGGGCGGCGCGCTGCCCGGCGTCACAGTGACCGCTACCAACCAGGCCACCGGCGTCGCGTACGAAACCGTCTCGAACGAAGTTGGCAACTACACGATCCCGTCGGTGCTCGTGGGCACCTACGTCGTCAAGGCGGAGTTGGCCGGGTTCCGCGTTGCCGCGACGCCGCCCGTGACGCTGGAGGCCCGGCAGATCGCCCGCCTCGACTTCAAGATGTCGGTGGGAGCCGTCACCGAGACCGTCGAGGTCTCGGGCGCCTCGCCGATCCTCCAGAGCGAATCGGCCACCGTCGGCGAAGTGCTGTCGGGCAACACGGTGGCCTCGTTGCCGCTCAACGGGCGCAACACGGGCCAGCTCGCCCTGCTCCTGCCTGGCACGATGACCTACAACCCGCGCGGGTTCACGAACATCGGCAGCATCAACAGCAACCGGCCGTTCGTGAACGGCAACCGCGAACAGGTGAACAACTTCACCGTCGACGGTCTCGACGTGAACGAGACGATCGACAACCGCGTCGCGTACCAGCCGAGTCCCGACGCGCTGGCCGAGATTTCGGTCGAAACCAACAACTACTCGGCCGAGACCGGCAACGTCGGCGGCGCGGTGGTCGGCAGCGTCCTGAAGTCGGGCAGCAACGATTTCAGGGGAAACGTCTTCGAGTTCTACCGCAACAGTGACTTCGACGCGAACACCTGGGAGAACAACCGCTCGGGCGCGCCGAAGCAGGAGCGGACGCAGCACATCTACGGCGGGACGTTCGGCGGGCCGATTGCGCGGCAGAAGCTGTTCTTCTTTGGCGATTACCAGGGGTCGCGGCAGGATGCGCCGGGCTTCGGTACGGCGTCGGTTGCGCCCGAGACGTGGCGGCGCGGCGATTTTTCCAGCGTGGCGACGCCGATCATCGATCCGATCACCGGCCTGCCGTTCCCCGGCAACCAGATCCCGCTGACCCGCTTCAGCCAGGTCGCACGAGGCGTTGCTGGCCGACACGGCGAATTACCCGCTCCCGAACCGGACCGTGTCGGGCGTGACGGGCAACTACGTCGGCGAGACGCTGCTCAAGATCCGGGCGCACCAGGGTGATGCGCGCATCGACTGGAACGCCTCGAACAACGACAGGTTCTTCGTGCGGTATTCATTCGCGAAGTACGAGGACGCGCGCGACAAGCAGCCGCTGCCGCTGGTCTTCTCGACGCGAAACGACCAGCCGTTCTGGAACGTGGGCGCCAACTGGAATCGCGTGTTCTCGCCGACGATCATGAACGAACTCCTCGTCGGGTTCAGCCACACGAACGTGATTGCCGAAACCTACGACTGGGCAGATGTCGGGACCGCCAATGCGACGTACGGCATCGCCGGCGGCCAGCCGATCGACGGCCTGAGTTGCATCGGCTCCACCGTGCAGTGCACGTCAGGACTCAGCGGTCTCTCGACCTTCGGGGCGGTGGCGGCCGACTCGAACACGCTCGCCAAGACGTTCCAGATCAACGAGAAGCTCACGTGGCTCACCGGGCGCCACACCGTCAAGTTCGGTGGGCAGTGGCTCAAGTACGACCAGCAACGCTTCTACGCGGGCAACAACGGCCTGCTCGGCTTCTTCGGCTACAGCGGGGCCTTCACGGGCTTCGCGTTCTCCGACTTCGTGCTCGACCTGGTGTCGAGCAAGGGCCGTGGGGGCGGCGATCCGGACGACCCCTGGACCCACCTGCAGAATCGCATCTCGCTCTTCGCGCAGGACGACCTCAAGCTGACGCCGAACGTCACGCTCAACGTCGGGATGCGGTGGGCGTACACGTCGCCGCTGGTCGAGAAGGACAATCGGCAGTCCACGTTCGACCTGACCACGGGCAAGCAGATCTTCGCGACCGACGGCAGCCTCGAGGACCGCGCGCTCTACTCCCCCTACTACAAGGGCTTCGAACCCCGGCTCGGCATGGCGTGGAAGCTCAGCGACCGGCTCGTGCTGCGCGGCGGCTACGGCATCTCGCAGTTCATGGAAGGCACCGGCGCCAACCTGCGGCTTCCCATGAACCCGCCGTTCTTCTACGAGTCGTCGGTCACCTACGACCGCACGACCGGTGCCGGGTCGGCATCGTCGGGCTTTGCCGGGCTCGTGCCGGGCACGACGCCGGCGGGCAACGTCCGGTCGGTACGACCCTGAGCTGCGCCCGCAGTTCACGCAGCAGTGGAACACCTTCGTCGAGTACCAGGTCACCTCGTCGATGTCGGCCCAGGTCGGCTACGTGGGGCACCACGGCGAGCACCTGGTGACGCCTGTCGAGGGCAACCAGGCGTTGCCCGGCGTGGGTGATCCCAGCACGTGGGCGAGCAAGACCGTGCGTCGGCCGCTGTACTCGGCGCAGCCGCTCGTCACCACCATCGCGACGACGGCGTCGCGTGGCGGCAGCCGCTATCACTCGCTGCAGAGCAGCGTCCGGCAGCGCATGAACCACGGGATCGAGTTCATGGCGTCGTACACGCTGGCCAAGGCGCGGACCAACAACCGCGGCTTCTACGGCGTGTTCGGCGGCACGGGGCTCCAGGGCGTGACGAGCGCCACCGAGGGCGCCTACTGGCAGAACACGTACGACCCCGAGGCCGAATGGGGCCCGGCGTTCCACGACGTCAGGCACAACTTCCTGCTGTCGGGCACGTGGGAACTGCCCTTCGGCAAGGGGCGCGCGGTCGGCGACGACTGGTCGACGCTGACCGACTCCCTGCTCGGCGGATGGCGGCTCGGCGGCATCTTCCAGGCCCGCACCGGCATGCCGATCACGGTGATCGACGGACGCGCCCGCTCGCTGCAGGGCGAGCGCGGGGCCGAGCGCCCGAACTGCGTGGGTGACCCGGTGCCAAGCGACCAGTCGATCAGCAGGTGGCTCGACATCACCGCGTTTGCCATGGTGCCACTCGGCACGTTCGGCAATTGCCCGGTGGGCGTGGCGCGCGCGCCCGGGTACAGGAACGTCGACTTGATGCTCTCGAAGCGCTTCGCGGTCGGCGGGCCACGCTACGCGGAGTTCCGCGTCGAGGCGTTCAACGTGTTCAACATCCCGAGTTTTGGTCCGCCGGCCCGCGACATCTCGGTGCCGTCCACCTTCGGCGTGATCACGAACACGATCAGCTCGCCAAGGGTGGTTGAGCTGGTGTTCAAGTTCTACTTCTAGAAGTAAGACTGCGAAATGGGGGGCGGCCACCTGGCCGCCCCCTCCTCCCGCCCGCTGCCGCGCAGCGCAGCCATTACAACTGCCACGAAGGCGCACGCTGTGCCACTCGCGTGGGCCCGGGCGTGCGCACTGCGTTTGCCACTAGAATTGCGGCATCTCGGTCTTGCCGCATGCCTGTCTCCCGCGTCGCGTATCCGCAGTCAGCGTGGAACCCGCTTGGCACCGTTCCGAGCCTCCCGAGGAGGCCTGTGCATAGCCACGCTCGCCGAGCAATGGTCATGGTCTGGTTGGCGATGCTGGGGGCTAGCGACCGGGTGGCCGCGCAGGGCGCGCCCGCAACGCCCACCGTCGCGGTGCCGTCCCGGTTCGGGATCACCGACAACTCCTTCCTCATCGAGGAAGCGTTCAACCAGGACCCCGGCATCTTCCAGAACATCTTCGTGATGGCCCGCAACAGCGACGGCGAGTGGGACGGGTCGTTCACGCAGGAGTGGCCGCTCGTGTCGCAGCGTCATCAACTGTCGTTCACGGTGCCGTTCTCGGCGACCTCCAACGCCGTTGCCCTCGGCGACCTCGCGCTGAACTACCGGCTCCAGGTGACGACGAGCGAAGGCCGCTTTCCCGCCTTCTCACCCCGGATGACCGTGTTGGCGCCGACCAGCGCGGATCGCCGGTCGCTGGGCTCACGCGGCGTGGGCTGGCAGTTCAACCTCCCGCTGAGCAAGGAGGTCGGCCGGATGTTCTTCCATGGCAACGGGGGCACGACCGTGGTCCCGGTGCGGGCGGCCGACACCGGAGATCGCAAGTGGTCGAACACGCCGTTTGTCGGCGGCAGCGCGATTGTCGCCGTCACGCCGATGTTCAACCTCATGCTCGAGTCGCTGGTCGTGTGGGAGCGAGTGGCCGACCTGCATGAGACGAGCGTCACCCTGGCCCCCGGATTCCGGGCAGGGTGGAACCGCGGCGACCGACAGATCGTGATTGGCGTCGCGGTGCCCGTGACGCGAGGCGATCGCCGTGACGCGTCGGTCCTCGGCTACCTGTCGTACGAGCTTCCTTTCGTCCGCCCACGGGTCCCGTGAGTCAGTGCAGGGTGCGAACGCGACGCGGCCGGGCGACGACCGCATCGTCGCTCGTGCAGACGCGATGACCGGACGTGACTGCCTCAGTGCCGCGGAGCCGGTGTGGCGGACGGTGGCGTGGGCGCCATGTTGCGGATGGCGCTGATGCGCCACGTGCCGTCCTGCTTCGTCATGACGAAACTGCTCCACATCCGGCGCACGCCACCGCCCGCAATGCCGCTGATCTCGTAGCGGCCGTCGGCGAGTGCCACGTCGGGGCTGAGCACGCGGACGGTCTCGACGACGATGGTGCGCGTGCCGCCCGTGGCGGCCGACGAGGCGAGCGTGCCCTTGACCAGCGCCTCGCGGCCACGGCGCCACTCGCCCGACGAGACGAGTTGGTCGGCGTCAGCCGTGAACAGCGCGCCGATGGCTGCCGGATCTCTGGCTTCGCGCGCGTTGACGTAACGGCGAACGACCTCTCGAATGGCCGCATCGTCCTGGGGACTCGCGGACGTCTGGGCCTGGGCCGCGGTGGTCTGCGCCGGGGCGTGGGCGACGGGGATGGCGGGCGACGCCGCCACGCCCGGCAGAATCACGAGGACGCTGGCGAGCGCGCACAATCGGATCATGGGTGTTCCTCCGGGGTGCCCGCGCCGCACAAGGGTGCGGCGCGGGCATCGACGGTACGCAGTCTGGCTGCTGTCAGCTACTTCTTGGCAATGCCGAGTTGTCCGAGCCTGGCCACCAGGTCTGGTCCGGCCGTCGCGGGCTTCACGCTCTTGTCGATGTCGAGGATCTTGCCGTCTGGCCCGATGTAGAACGTCCAGCGCCGTGCAAGACCAGACGGCCCCAGCACACCGTAGGCGTTGGCAACGTCCTTGGCCGGGTCGCTCAGGATCGGGTAGTCGGCTTCGACGTGCTCGGCGAACTTCTTGTTGTCGTCGACCGTGTCGACGCTGACGGTGTAGTAGGCGATGTTGTACTGCTTGATCAGGTCGCCGCTCTCACGGAGCGACTTGCATTCGGCCGTTCAACCACCGGTGAAGGCCTTGGGAAACCAGGCCAGCACGACGGTCCGCTTGCCGTTCGACTCCGCGAGCGTGTGCGTCTTGCCATCCGATCCGACCAGCGAGAACGCCGGTGCGACGTCGCCGACCTTCAGCTCGACGGGTGGCGCCTGTGCTCGGGCGACGCCGGTTGATGCCACGCCAAGGGCTGCGGCCAGCCCCCAGGTGACCAGTGATTTCACGCGCATGTCAATGTCCTCCAGGCCGACATCCTATTCCGCGACGGCATCCGAGCGCCACATGCGTCGCCGGAATGCAGGTGATCGCGCGGGGGCCGCGCCCCCGCGCGGCCCCCGCGATGTGTTCGCGGGCCACCGTCTCACGACGCCGTCGAGGGCTGCGGATCGCGATATACTGAAAGGGCAGTCGGACCTCCAGGCCGCAGGTCACTGGAGGCGCGCCCGAACGGGCGACGAACACCGACTCCAGCGCCTCCGTCGGCGTCCGAGAGGCGCCGCACACCTGTCCGAGACGCGCCGCTCGGCCGGAGGTTGCGATGGCCAGGAACATTTCCGAGTTGATCCCCAGCATCGAACAGCGGCTGACCGGCTGGGTCGCGATCCACGAACGCCAGCAGGTGCCCGAGGCTCCGGCTCGGCCGACCATCACCCTCTCGCGGGAGTTCGGGTGCGAGGGCTTCGCGCTCGCCACACGTCTGAAGGAGTTGCTCGACGACGCGTTCGGCGAACCGTGGACCGTCTTCGACCAGTTGCTCATCGAGAAGGTCGCAGAAGACGAGGACATCGCCGTGCGCATCCTGCGGCACCTCGGCGATGTGCCCAGGGCCATCGAAGCGCTCGGGCTCCATCCGAAGGGCGTCAGCAAGAGCCAGGACGTGCTCTTCCAGAAGGTCGTCCGCTGCCTCGTCCCCATCGCCAGGGGCGGCAACGCCATCATCGTCGGGCGCGGCGGGGCCGTGCTGTGCCAGGACCTGCCGAACTGCTTCCACTTCAGGCTCGTCGCGAGCTTCGAGTGGCGGGTCCGGTCGTACGCACGCCGGATGGAGATGCCGCTCGACGAGGCCGCGCGCGTCGTGAAGGAGCTTGCGGAGATGCGCGCGCGGTTCCTCCGCGAGAACCTCGGCGCCGACATCAGCAATCCCAAGTACTACGACGCGATCTACAGCAACGAACGTCACTCGGCCGACGACATGGCACGAGCCATCCTCAACTACGTGCGAGGCGCCTGGGCCCAGCGGCTTGCCAGCGGTGCGGTCAGGCAGCGCGTGGTGCCCTGACGGCGCCCGACTGCGCTCGAGCGTCCGGGCGGACGAGGTCACCCCGACGGCCAATGGACGCCTCGAGGCCGCGCCGGGCGATCAGCCCGACGGCAGGTGGTCCTCGAACTCCTCCCACTCCCACTCGTTCCACCACGTGCGCTCGAGGCCTTCGCAGTTGTCGAGCATCGCGGGGCACATGACGCAGCCGTCGCCGCGCATCACGTCGGGCTCGTGGGCTGGCGGGTAGGTCGCTGCGAGGCGCACGCCCTGCTCACGCGCCGTGGCTTCGTCGGCCGACATGTCGCGTGACGGCAGTTCGGCGACCCCGTGACGCAGCAGGCGCGCCTCGCTCTCGGGGAAGAGGACGGAGTTCTCGGCGTCGATGTGATGCCAGAGTTGCTCGGTGTACTCCAGCGCGACCGCGGCCAACTGCGCCCGTTCGCCCTCGTCGAGCGACGGGGCCGTGATGAGCGGCTCGAGCGCGTCGAGCAGGCCCGACATCCGTCGGTGATCGTTGAGGAGGACGGCGATCGGGCCGCGATCGCCGGGAATCTCGGCATCGCGCTGCAGCGACACGAACAAGGTGTCTTCCTCGCGCGCGTGGTGGAAGTGCCCCGCGTAGAGCCGGAAGAACGCGAGGAACCAGGCCCCGTCTGCGACGTCGCCCTCGCCCCGCGCGCGACGCCGTGCATAGGTCCTCAGGCTGCCCGCCACCTGCTCGATCAGGGCGTGCTCGGTTCGAAGTTGCTCAATCAGCTGCATGCGGCAGCCAGCATGAATCGGTCGGCGACTCTTGGCAAGCGTCAGCTGCCGGTCAAGCGGTTGCGAGACACGGTTCGTGAAGAGGTGCATGATAGGCGGGGCTCCGCACGAGGCGGCGGGACGTCGCCCGGGCAGCGGCCCGCGAGGTCCGGCGATGGCATCCCGGAACAGCCCGACGGCTGGCAGGATCACGGCGTTCTCGCGGTATCGGGAGCGGTTGGCACGGCACCCGTGGCGAGCATTCCTCCTGTTGATGGCGCTGCAGGCTGTGGGTTTCGCGCTGGCCTGCCTCGTGGTCTACGGCGTGTTCCGGGTGCCCGTGCAACTGCCGGACATGGACGCCTTCTCAACGGTGGCGGTGTTCACCCTCGGCGGATTGCTCGGCTACGTGGTCATGCCGTTCCTGCTGGGCCTTCCGAGCGGCGCGCGCGGATTCAAGGAGTATCTTCACGACATCCGGTTGACGAGGGCACGGCCGTGGCTGCCGCTCCTGGCGCTCACGGCGACGTGCATCGCGATACTGATCGCGTGCCGGGCCGCCGGCTCGCTCGTTGCCTGGCGCGCACAGGGCAACCTCATCACCATCGACGTCATCACGCGCGTGCTCGATGTGCGCCCCGACCTGCCGCCTCGATCGATGCGGCTGTTCGCCCAGCTCTTCTCGTCGCTCGAGGAAGTCGCCTTCCGAGGTGTGCTGCTGACCATGCTTCTGCGGATGCACCCGCCAGCGCGGGCGATCGTCTACTCCGCTGCCGCGTTCGGACTGATGCACCTGCCCACGGTGTTCACCGGGCCCCCGGTGGTGTTCGTCCTGGGGCAGGCGGCGTGGGCGTTCCTGTACGGCGTGTTCTACGGGTATATCTTCATCAAGTCGGGGAGCCTGCTCCCATCGATGGCGATCCACTGGCTGAGCAACGTGCTTCATTCACCATCTGCCGTCTACCTGTCGATTGCCTCGGTTCCGTTGCGGACGCTCTACAGCGTGGTCTTCGGCTACGGCCTGGCGGCGCTGCTCTCGATCGCGTGGGTGCGCGTCTTCTCGGCCCGGTGGCTCGAGGCTCGGGCCCCTTCATGGAATGCTGGTGCCGGCATGCGGGCTCGCGTGCCGCCCTACACAGGCGAGGATGCCATGGACAACCTGCAGTCGCAGTTCGATGCTGCCGCCGCCGCTTCGAAGCAACTCCCGAAGCGCCCCGACAACGACACGATGTTGAAGCTCTATGCGCTGTTCAAGCAGGCGACGAGCGGCGATGCGTCAGGCACGCGGCCTGGTGGCTTCGACTTCGTCGGCCAGGCCAAGTACGACGCGTGGGCGGCGATGAAGGGCACGCCCGCCGCGACAGCGATGCAGGGCTACGTGGACCTCGTGAACTCCCTGAAGGGTTGAGATGGGGCGGGCGCGGTGTCTCTGCGCCCGCCGCCAGGTTCACCGCGACTTCAGCATCTGCTCGCGCTTCGCCTTGAACTCGGTCCCCGGCTTCCACGAGGGATACCGCTCTGCGTTGGCCACGACGGTGCCGACGCGGAACAGGATCTCCAGGTCTTCGAGCGCGCCCTCGAGGTTCCACGATGAGGAGTACTCGTCCGAGGGCTGATGGTAGTGCTTCGACGTGTACTGCTCTCGGATCTGCGCGGCGTAATCGGCGGGTTTCCCGATGAACGCGCTGCCGCCTCCCGCGTTCAGCGCGGGCACCCCCTGCCTGGCGAACGGGAAGTGGTCGGAGCGGTAATAGCCGCCGCGCTCGGGTGCCGGATCGCCCTTGACCGTGCGACCGAACTCGCCGGCGGCCGCGACCGCGTAATCGTCCAGGTCGCTGTTGCCGAGGCCGACGACCGTCATGTCTGACACGCGCCCGTGGATGTTCATGCTGTCCATGTTGATCACGGCGAGCGTCGACGCCAGCGGGTAGATGGGGTTCGTCGCGTAGTACTCGGAGCCCAGGAGACCCTGTTCCTCGGCAGTGACCGCCAGGAAGAGGAACGAGCGCTTCGGCCGTGGCGTGAGCTTCGTGTAGGCACGCGCCATCTCGATCAACGCCGCCGTGCCGCTCGCGTTGTCGAGGGCGCCGTTGTAGATCCTGTCGCCGTCGACGGGGACCCCGATGCCGAAGTGATCCCAGTGGGCGGTGTAGATCACGTGCTCGCTCGCGAGGGCAGGGTCGCGGCCGGGCAACCGCGCCACGACATTGCGCGAATCCACCGGCCGCACCGCGTTCGTGAAGGCGATCGACGCGCGCACGCCCAGGGGCACGGGCGCGAAGTCGCGCGACAGGGCTCGCTTCTTCATCGCGTCGAAGTCGTGACCCGCGAGGGCGAACAGCTGCCTGGCCCGCTCCAGCGACACCCATCCTTCGACGGCGGCGCGGCCCATGTTCTTGTCGGGCGTGCGCAGGTCGAACTTCTCGCCCCCCATGCCCTGCACGACCGAGAACGGGTAGCCTGCCGGCCCGGTCTCATGGACGATGAGCACGCCGGCGGCGCGCTTCTCGGCGCCCATCTCGAACTTGTAGGTCCAGCGGCCGTAGTAGGTCATCGCGCGGCCGCCGAACGTCTTCGCGTCGAGGCTCTCAGGCGAGGCGGGGTCCGGCACCGGCGGATCGCCGATCAGCACGACGAGCGTCTTGCCGGCCAGGTCGACCCCCTTGTAGTCGTCCCAGTTGAACTCGGGCGCCGTGACGCCGTAGCCGACGAACACGAGCTCCGAGTTCGCGAGTTCGACGCGATCGACCACGCGGCGTGTCCACGCCACGAAGTCGTCGCGGTAGGCCAGCGTCTGCTTCGTCGCGGCCTTCTCGAATACCAGCGTGGTCTTCGGGTCAGTGGTCATGCCGACCATCGGCACCGCCTGCACGTAGGTGCCGTCGGTGTTGCCCGGCGCCAGGCCGAGCGCCTTGAACTGCTCGGTGAGGTACTTGACCGTCAGGTCTTCGCCCTTGCTGCCCGGCGCGCGCCCTTCGAACTCGTCGGACGCGAGCACCTTCACGTGCTCGACGATTGCGGACGCGTTGAACGACGTGGTCGGAGGGGCGGAGGCGGCCGGCTGCGCGACGGCGGAGACCGCGAACAGTGATGCGGCCAGGAAGAGGAGCGGGACGAACGGCGTTTTCACGGTCATGTGATCCTCGGCAGGGCAGGAAGGGTCGTACGCCCGTGGCGACTCTACACCAAGGTCACCGCCGAGGTGCCGACGGGCGCCGTGATCACGGCGGCGACGTGGGCTGGCGCGATGCCGTGGCGGGTTCGACGTACAGGCCATCGAGCACGTCGCGGTAGCGTTGTTCGACAACGCGTCGCCGCACCTTCAGGCTCGGCGTCAGTTCTCCCGTCTCGACCCTCAGCTCGGCGGGCAGGATCGCCCACCGCCGCACGGCCTCGTATTGGGCGAGACGCCTGTTCACCTGCTCGACATGCCGGCCGACGAGATCGACGACGTGCGTGTGGTGCACCAGGAGTTCGTAGGGCGTATCGCGCATCCCTTCGGCGCGTGCCCAGGCGCGCAGTGCCTCCTCAGACAGGCTGAGGAGCGCCGTGCAGTAGCGGCGTCCTTCGCCGTGCAGGACGGCCTGCGCGATCAGGGGCATCTCGAGCGTCAACTGCCCCTCGACGTGCTGTGGCGAGACGAACTTCCCGCCCGAGGTCTTGATCAGGTCCTTCTTGCGATCGGTGATCGTGAGATGGCCGGCGGCATCGAGGGTGCCGATGTCGCCGGTGTGAAGCCACCCCTCGGCGTCGATGGCCCGGGCGGTGTCGTCGGGAAGGCCGAGATACCCGCGCATGATCCCGCGTCCGCGGAGCAGGATCTCGCCGTCTGGCGCGAACGACAGCTCCATGCCGGGAATCGGGATGCCGACCGTACCCCACCGGTTCCGGCCCGGAAGGTTCGAGACGGTCATCGCCGTCGATTCCGAGAGGCCGTAGCCCTCGAGGATCGTGAGGCCCATGGCGGCGAAGAAGGCGGTCAGTTCGCGTGCGAGCGCGACGCTCCCGCAGACGAAGAAGCGCAGGCGCCCGCCGAACCGCTCGCGAACCTTCGTGAAGACGAGCGCGTCTGCGATGCGGAACTGCACGTCGAGCAGGCGCCCGACGCGCCGGCCGTCGTGGCGGCACTGCGCCACCTCGGTGCCGATCCCGAGTGCCCAGCGGAAGAGGGCGGCCTTCACCGCGCCGCCGGCGTGCGCCTGCTCGACGACCTTCGCGTGCACGCGCTCGAAGATCCGCGGGACGACGCAGACGAACGTGGGCTTCACGGCCGCGAGGTTGGCCGCGATGCGGTCTGGACGGCCATCGACGGCGGTGGGGAAGCCGAAGCCGATCCCGAGGGTCACGCAGACCTTGCCGAAGACGTGGGCGAGCGGCAGCCAGAGGAATTGCAGATCCGACGGTCCGAAGAGGTTGAGCGATCCGATCGACTCGACCTCGAAGAGCCAGCAGTCGTGCGGCAGTTCGACGCCCTTTGGACGGCCGGTCGTACCGGACGTGTAGATCAACGTCGCGAGGTCTGCCGGCGTCGCCGCACTGGATGCCCGCTCGAAGCCACCTGGATGCGCGACGTCCCATGCGCGCCCGGCGTCCGCGAGACCGTGCAGTGACATCGCCTCACCGTCCAGCCCTCCCGAGGCGTCGAACATGACGATCTGGCGCAGTTGCGGGAGTTCCCGCCTGCGGCTCATGATGCGCCGGACCTGCGCGGCGTCTTCGGCGAAGGCGATGGTTGCCCGGGAGTCGGCGAGGATGAACGTCGTGTCGTCGGCCGTCGAGACGGGGTAGACCGTGGCGGTCACGCCGCCCGCGCAGGCGACGCCGAGATCCGCGAGGATCCACTCGAGGCGCGTCGTCGAGGCGATCGCCACGCGGTCGCCTGCCACGAGGCCGAGCGACAGCAACCCGCACGCGATGTCGCGAACACGCGACGCTGTCTCACGCCACGACAGGGTCTTCCACGCCCCGTCCTCCGGACACAGGAACGCCGCGGCGTCGGGCGTCGCCGCCACGCGCGCCAGGAAGAGATCGGCAATCGAACGGTAGGGAGGCGGTCTCACATCAGATCAAGTTTACGCCTCTGCCGTGGCGGTCACCCGATCCGTGCCAGACGCGGCACCTCGTGGATGAAGTATCGCGTGACCGCACGCCAGTCGAGAGGAATCAGCATGTCGGGCAGTGGCTCCTGCTCGGCGTCGGCGAAGTAGGTGAGTGCCTTCAGCAGGTGCGCTCGGTTGTACGCCGCCGAGGCATACTTCTTCTCGAACCATTCGAAGATGGACGGCAGTCCGTAGGTATTCGCCGCGACATAGAGATCGACGAAGTCGCGTCGCGCGCCCCGGCTCCCGATGGCGTCCACCTTCATGCAGGCAATGTCCCGAGGGTCGGCGACCGCCAGGCCATCGAATTCCGCGGCGGGAAACAGCAGCGGATAGGGATAGTGCAGGATGCTGACCTTCACCCCGTGCAGGACGAGGTAGACGGTCCCGCTCGCCAGTTCCACGTTCCGGAGTCCTTCGAGCCCGGAGAGGCGGTCGCGCAGCGCGGCACTGTCGAACGGTCGCTCGCGAAACAGGTCGAGGTCAACCGAGCGCCGATGCCCGACCCGGAGTGCGAGCCCCGTTCCGCCACCGAGGTAGCACTCCGCGAATGCACCCCGCGACGCCAGATCAGCCGCTGCTCGCGTCCACCTGTCGGGAAGTACCTGGCGATGCCACGTCACGGGGGATGCTGGCACGGACCCTCGAAAAGGCGATGCAGCGTCAGCGTGCCTGCAGCGCGGCCACCTCATCGGCTGGAATGCCGAAGCACAGCGCCCAGAAGTTCGCCGAGCGCGGCGAGAGCCGATCGTCGGTGCGAACGACGTCGGCAACCCTCGCGCGCGGGAACACACTCAGTAACCACGCCACATCGTCTTCGGTGCCGTGCTCGAGCACGCGTTCGATCGTGTAGCGGGGATAGGCCGCAGGATCGAATGCGTCGGCGTCGGTATCCCAGAACAGCGCGCGGGCGTGCAACGGCACCATCGCGGTCGAGTATCGCTTGCGCTCGTGCTCAGGTCAAAGCGCTCGTCGTCGTTCAGCGAATCGCTTCCCACTCGCCCGCGAAGCCTGGCTCGTCGTGTGCCGTCGATCCCCACCGGCCCTGGACGAGCGCGCGTTCGTCAGCCGTCAGCACCGCGGAGTACCGATCCAACGGCCAGGCGCTCGGGTCCCTCGTGAGCGGCGTCGGCCACGGTCACTCCCCTCGAGGATGATCTGCCGCGTGCGCTCGACGTAGCGGCCGGAGACCTCCTCGGTGCCCATCAGGACGTTGTCGAGCCGCCACGTGAACCGCCCGCGCAGGGTCAACCCGTCGGCGGTTTCTTCCTGCGACGTGAACTGCAGGACCGAGTTGCTCCAGTCCTTGCCCTCCTCGTCGCGGGCGTTGCGCAGCGTCCACGTGCCGTACGACAGGCCCGGCAACGCGCGCGTCGAGACGGCGGATGGTGCGACCGTCACGCCGGTCGGTGTTGCGGGCGCAGACCTCGGCCACACTGCCCATCCGCCGACCAGTGCAAGTGTCAACGCAGCCAGCGACCACGCGAGCGCCCGTCGCGACACGCGCTGCCCGAACAGGTTGGGCACGGTGGCGCCAGAGCCGCCGGCCAGGAAGCTGATGAGGCGCGCCGCATCCTCATCGAAACGGTCGTCGCGGATCTCCGCGGCCTGGCAGCGGCTGAAGGCAGCAAGCGCCGTCGGCAACTGGTCGCCTGCCGGCATCTTCGCGCCGCCCACCAGCACGGGGATGACCGTCATCCCCCGCGACAGGGCGGTGCCGATCTCGCTGCGGACGAAGTCTTCGCGGTTCGTCGCGCGGGCCTGCAGGCCTGCGAGCCACCGCGGCCCGATGACGGCCAGCATGTGGTCGCAGCGCGCGAGCGTCTGCTCGATGGCCTGCTCGAAGTTCTGGCCGGGCTGGATGTCCTGCACGTCCATGAAGACGCGGTCGCCGCCGAACCGCTCGATCAACCGGTCGGCGAGACGGCCGGCGTGGCCGCTGGCGTCGTCGCGGCGATAACTGATGAAGACGTTCGTCATGGCCCGGCACGGGGGAGAGTAGCAGAAGAACGGACGGCGAGGATGCCGGTGGTCTTCCCCGGGCGGACGCCCTCCATGACACCGACCCGTGGGCGACGAAGGCGCCTCACACGGGATGCCAGTTCACACGCGGCCCTCGGGGCGGTCGCTGTGAGAACAGGCTGCGACGGGTACGAAGGCACGCATACGAGAAGGGGCCCGACGGTCATACGCCGCCGGACCCCATATGTCGCGAACGAGACGCCGGGCCGCTCAGGCGCGGCGCCGCCGCAGCGCGACGGCGGCGGCGAGGCCGGAGCCGAGCAGGAGCAGGGAGACGGGCTCGGGCACCTGGTACTCGATGACGTAGGCCTTGATCTGGTTGTTGGTGTTGTTCGGCACGTCGTTCCACTTCACGGCGTTCGAGACAGCGGTGTTGTAGGTGTAGTGCAGGAAGTGTTCGATGCCGCCCGAGTTGTTGGGTTCGGCGGAGTTCCAGTCGGCGTAGCTCCACGCTTCCTGCACTCCGTTGGGCAACGTGACCCACTGCCAGTTGGACGCAGGCTCGTTGGGCGGACCCGAAGGTTGCTGGAAACCGCCAAAGTACGGGCCGTAGACGGCCTTCGCGGGGCCGGTGATGAGGTTGCTCACGATGAAGGCGTTCTCGCCGGCGTCGGTCACCGTTGCCAGGTGGCCCTGCATGCCCAGGTAGGACTGCGTTGCGGCATTGTCCCGTGCCGTCAGCCAGGTCCAGCCGCAGCCAGCGGTCGCACTGGCCCCGCACCAGACCAGGTCGTAATAGTGGCCGTTCGCGGCGTAGTTGATTGGTGCCGCACCAGACGGCGACGGTGTCATGAGCAGCGCCCCGACAACCGCAATCCCTGCTGCAATCTGCTTCATGTCACCCACTCCCCGGTCGACGTGGCGATTCTGTCGACCTTTCGTCAGCCTTTCATAGCAATTCATTCTCCAACAGAAATTATTAGCATTTATGTGAATACGCAACCAATTAGTACGCTGAAAAAGAGACTTATAACATCACAATGAGGATATTTTGCAGGCCATCAGCGGGCGTTCAAACCTCGCCGGCCGGTGGGCCGAGGGGCTGGCGACGCTCGGGTGTCGCGCCAACACCCCTCATGTTCGCGCCCTGACCCGCGGTGCACGACATGGTCGTGCGGTTCGTTCTTTGTGGGTAGGTCCTCGGGAGGCGGTCCGGCTCAGAGGTATCGCCGGACGCGGCTGCACTGGGCGAGGTCGGCGACGGCCCGGAAGGGCCGCAGGCTCGCCACGTCGTGAAGATCAGCTGACCCCCGGTCTCGTCCGCCCGCAAGACACGTGGTTAGCGGCCGATGACCACCGGCACCCGCCGTCGCCCGAAGTGTCCTGCCGCGGCGGCGAACCGTCCCGCGATCGCGTTGCCGCACGACGGGCAGCATCCTGTTGCATCGAGCCGATACTCGAGGATCTCGTACCAGTCGCGCCCGATCACCACGGTGCCGCAGCCGGGGCAGTGGGTGGCATCCCCCTCGCGGTCGTGGACGTTGCCGGTGTAGACGTAACGCAATCCTTCCCGCAGGGCCCGCGCGCGGCAGCGACGCAGCGTCGCTGGCGGCGTCGGCGGCACGTCGAGCATCCTGAAGTCGGGATGGAACGCCGAGAAGTGCAGCGGTACGTCGGGGCCCAGTTCGCGGAGGATCCACTGCGACGCCTCGGCGATCTCGCCCTCGGAGTCGTTGTAGCCGGGGATCACGAGGGTCGTCAGCTCGAACCAGACGTTGGTCTCGTGCTTCAGGTATCTGAGCGTGTCGAGCACCGGCGCCAGGTGCGAGCCGGTCAACTTCGCGTAGAAGTCTTCGGTGAACGCTTTCAGGTCGACGTTGGCTGCATCCATCACCGCGTAGAGTTCCCGCCTGGGCTCGGGCGAGATGTAGCCCGCCGTGACCGCGACCGTGTGCACGCCCCGTGCGCGGCAGGCCTGGGCGACGTCGATGGCGTACTCCGCGAAGATCGTCGGGTCGTTGTAGGTGAACGCCACCGACGCCGCGCGGGCGTGGACGGCCGCAGCGGCGATCGCGTCGGGCGTCGCCTCGTCGACGAGCCGATCGAACTCGCGTGCCTTGCTCACGTCCCAGTTCTGGCAGAAGCGGCACCCGAGATTGCACCCCGCTGTGCCGAACGAGAGCACGCTGGACCCAGGGAAGAAGTGCGCGAGCGGTTTCTTCTCGATGGGATCGATGCAGAAGCCGGATGAGCGCCCGTAGGTCGTGAGGATGAGGCGGTCGTCCTCGCGCGCGCGGACGAAGCAGAAGCCGCGTTGTCCCTCGGCCAGGCGGCATTCGCGGGGGCACAGGTCGCACTCCAGGCGACCGTCGCCGAGCATCGACCACCACCGGGCCCGGTAGCGCGACTCGTGCGCGGCGATGGTGTCCTTCACGTGACGCTCCCCTGCAGCATCGGCTCGGCCGACTCGGCGAAATGTTCGCACGTGAACACGTGCAGCGCGACGTCGTGAGACCAGAACGTGACGGGCAGCCCGGCCTTCAACTTCAGGTGCCGCAGGAAACCGGCCGCGTCGGGGATGCTGTCCCACACCTGTGGCAGCAGCACGCTGCGGCGTGCAGCCCAGGTGAACAACACGCCCGGCCGGCTGCGCGCGATCTGTCGCACGGCATCGGCTTCGTCTGTGCACTGGAGCATCGTCATCGGTGACAGCACGCTCACCTCGACAGCCACCCGCTCGAGTTCAGTTGCCGTGAGCGGCGCGAACCGGCCATCCCTGAACGCCGCACCGAGCGCAGCCTCGATCACCGCCGTGCCGAGCGGATGCCGTGCCTCGATCGACCCGATGCAGCCACGCAGGTCTCCGTTTCGCTCGCGCAGCGTGACGAAGACCGCGCGCGGTTCGTCGAGCCAGGCCAGCGGAGGTGGCGTCACGTCGCCGCCGAAGAACGCCGTCTCGATGGCCTGGCGCGCCAGGCCGAGCAGCACCGCGCCATCGTGGCTCATGACCGCGCTCCCTGCTCGTAGAAGGCAAACGCGCCGTAGCCCACCACACGATCGCGCGGGCCAGCCGTGTCGCCTGAGTTGCGGAGGTCGAGGCATTCGACGCGGAGTCCTCGACGCTTGGCCACGAGCAGCAGCCCGTTGATGGGCGTGGCGCCGCACGCCTGTTCATGCGTCAACGCGGGGCCCAGCGCCTCGATCTGCGCCGCCGATCGCGCGTCGCGACGGTTGGCGTCGTGCCAGTCGTGGTAGTGCGAGAGGTCGCTGCTGACGACCACCAGCGTTCCTACATCGCCACAGAGGTGATCGATCACGCGTGCGACCACCTCGTCTGACGCGTCGCCAACGACGAGGGGCACCACCTCGACATCGCCGAGCACGCGCTGTAGAAACGGCAACTGGACCTCGAGCGAGTGTTCCTGCGCGTGCGCGCGGGCGTTCGTGCTGATCCCTGCGTCGCTGACTTCGACTGCGCGAATCCCGCCCAGCGGCGTGTCGAGCCGCTCGGCGCCTGGAAGGGCAAGCCCGTCAATCCAGACGCGGTGCGCTGGCCCCAGCAGCACGATGCGCGTGATCCGGTCGACAAACGGACGCAGGCGGGCGTAGGCCGTCGCCGCGACGGGGCCGGAGTAGATGTATCCGGCGTGCGGCACGATCAGCGCTCGCGGTTGCTGCCGGTGCGAACCGTCGGCCGTGCTCGCGCCTGCAAGCAACGTATCAACGAGCGACGTGAGCGTGTGCGGATCGGCGGGGTAGAACGTCCCAGCGACCGCGGGAGGACGAACGCGAAGCCCGACAGACATGGTGTCCGCTCCTGGGAGCCTTCGTCGAGGTCAGGATACGCCCAAACGGGCTGGCAGAGGAGGGCGCTGCAGCGGCGGCGCGGAGGCCTGGCTGCTCCCCTGGGGCGCCGCGGGGAAACGGGCGAGAACTGTGGAGACATGTTGGAGACCGCAGGATGGTGAAACCATGAATCCTGCAGGTTCAACGGAGCCCTGCTGGGCGGGCCCTGTCCCGCCGCCTCCAAATGGTGGTGTGTTGGAGGCGCCGCCTACGCCACGTCCAGGAGCGCGCGCGGATTCCTGGCGGCAATGAGCAGCAGGGTTCGTGCTGCGCCGGACGGGGCGCGGCGACCCTGCTCCCATTCCTGCAGCGTGCGCACCGACACGCCCAGCAGTTCGGCGAATCGCGGCTGCGACAGCCCCGTGCCTTCGCGGATGGACGCGACGGACGGCACCGTGGTCACGCGGCCCTGCTCGCCCCGCTTGAGTTGCCGGAGCCCGTCCAGAATCTCCCGCCCGACGTTCCGACTAGGCGCCGCCATCGATCTCCTCCCTTATCTTCTTCAAGACGTGTCCCGGGATGCTCTCGACTTCGTTCTTGGCGTGGAGGGTGAGCATCCAGAATCTCCCCCTGCCGCGACCGCAGGTAGTAGATGACCCGAATTCCGCCACGCTTGCCGCGGCCCGCGAGTCGCCAGCGAAGCTTCCGGACGCCGCCCGACCGCGAATCACGTCTCCGGCTTCCGGGTTGTCGACCAGTGCCTGCTGCAACGCAGCGTAGTCGTCGCCTGACAGAGACTGACCGACCAGCGACGTGAAGAGCCTGGTCGCGATGAACGTCAGCACGGCCGGTAGCGAGTATACGTCAAAGACGTATAGAGGCTCAATCGCCGGGAAGAGGTCCGCCGGCAGCTACGGCATGCGCCATTCGGCCGCTCGACCAGGGGCCGACGGTCGAGCATTTTGGAGATATGTTTGGAAACGGCAGGATCGTGATCCCGTAAGTGCTACGGGGTCAACGAGTTGAGTGGTGGAGGCGGCGGGAGTCGAACCCGCGTCCGAAAGCCCATCCTCGCAGGATTCTACATGCGTAGTCGCGCTTCAAAGTTCGCCCGGCGCGTCGAAGTGCGACCGAAACCGCGCCAGGCTAGCCCGAGCTTGATCTCATCGTGTGCCACTCAGGCGCCTTCACACGACCAGCCTGCTTAAATGACACCCCGTCGCCACCGCGCAGGCGCCGGCGGCAGGGGCGCTCACCGGGGTTTAGGCGGCGAGAGCGAGCTGCGAATTGTCCGCAGTTACGTTTTGTTCCATCGGATTTACGAGTCGAGGGTGCTCGGCATGCCTCCCGCGGATCCGAACCTCCGTCGAAACCGTGACGCCCCCACATTGGAGAGACGCCGCAACGACGTGAAGCACTGTCCGTCAGCGACCTTCTCAGTGTAACACCCTCTCGGGCGTGAGGAAGCCGATTGCCTCGAGCGCCGGTGCTCGGGGCAGGGGAACGGCTGCTCGCGTCACGTCACCATGACCGGCGGTGCGTCAACGCTGCTACTGCAGCTTCTTCGCGAGCGCGTTGGTCCCTGCCGCCCAGTTCTGTCCCAGCGCGTTCCAGTACATCGCCCGTTCGACGACGAGTTGCGCCGGCGTCGTGCCGAGCGACTCGACGATGGCACCGAAGCGCCTGTCGTGTGCAGCGGGGAACTCCGTGCGCACGGCGACGTTGAAACGGCTGCGGGCCGCGACGCCGAACTCCTTCACCGCGGTGGTCCCGTCCTCGAACAGCAGCGTCACCTTCACCGTCCCCGGGGCGGCGGACGTGTTCGCCAGCAGGATGTAGGTGTCCACGCCGCGCGTGCCGCCCTCTTCGCCCTCAGCGAGCGCCCAGCGTGTGCCCGTCGACGTGGCGCCGGGCGAGTTGTGCGCCTCGTACCATTGGCCGTAGCCGAACGGCCACCACAGCGCACGCTCCACGATCACCGGCACGCCGTTCGTGGATCGAATCGCCGTCGATACGGCGGTGTCGGCCAGACGCGCGTCCTCGAAGTCGACCCAGATGTTGAAGCGGCTGTTGGCCGCCACCGTCTGCGTCTTCACGATCACGGTGCCGTCCGGCAGCAGGTACGTGGCCTCGACGTCTGCGTCGGCGTTCCCGGGATTCGCGATGAGCACGAACAGGTCGAAGTACGAACCCGTGTTGCCTTCGGCCAGGAACCACTGTTCGGCAGGCGCCGTCACGCCGGCACTCTCGTGCCCCGCGCCGAATACCTGGCCGGGCAGATCCAGATACAAGGCACGCTCGACGATGATGGGCTGCCCGTTCGTGCACTCGAACACGGCCGAGACATCGGTCGCGGCCAGCGCCTTGCCGAGCCCCGGGAAGTCTTCCTGGTTCACCCAGATGTTCGTGCGCGAGTTGGCAGGCAGCCCGTACGTCTTCTCGATCGGCACACCGCTGGGACGCAGGAAGCGCACCCGTACCTGCGCCTCGGTCGCGTTCGGGTTCTGGAGCAGGTAGAACAGGCTGAAGCCGCTGTGCGTCGCTCCTTCGGCGAGGTACCAGGTCAACGCCGGGGCCGCCACGGCCGTCTCGGCGTGCGCACCGTAGCCGCGCAGATCCCACTGCATCAACCGGTCGACCACCACCTCGACATCTGACTCGATGACCGTCGAGAACTCCGCCTCCAGCAAGCCAGCCTGGATCTTGGCGTCTACCGTCGCGCGCGTCATCCCCGGCACGGGCACGAGCAACGCGGATGTCGATCCGTCGGTCATGAGGAACCGCAACAGCACGCTGGCTGACGAACCGCCGGGATTGAGCACCGCCAGTTGCGTGTCGAGGAACGGCAGGGATGTCGCCCCTTCGGCGAGATACCGCGTCTGGAATCCTCTCGGGTGGGTTCCCGCGGTGTATTCCTCGAGATTCGTCTGCCCATCGCCGTCAGGGTCGCCATTCATGCCATCGTCGCCGGTGCCTGACAGGGGATCGAGGCCGAAGGCACTTTCCCATGAGCCCTGGAGCAAGTCGTCGTCCGCGTCGAGATCGTGCACGAACACGTCGCGGTGGGGCCCGGTGTCGCCGGCCACCAGGTTCGACGCATCCGACAGGAAGGCGACATCTCGCCCGTCCGCGCTCACGGCAGAATCGAGGCTCCAGGCATTCGCCTGCACGCCTCCAGACCCGACGCTCACGCGTGCGGTCATTCCTGTCAGCCGGTCGTGCACGAACACATCCGCGACGCCATTCGTATCGACGGGCACCAGGTTCGGCGCGTATGACATGAAGGTGACATACCGCCCCTCCGCGCTCACGGCGGGAGCCGGAAAGGTCGGTCCGCCGCTGTGGGCCGTCGCCTGCCGACCTCCAGACCCCACGCTGACGCGCGTGGTCGTGTGGGTCAGCCGATCGTGCGCGAAGACGTCCCATCGGCCGTTCGAGTCGCCGTACGCCATGTTGTTCGCGCCCGATGCAAACACGACGATACGGCCGTCCGCGCTCAATCGGGCGGGGTAGCTGTCGTAGTTTGCCTGGTCACCCCACGTCGGCACGCTCACGCGGTTGGTGATGCCCGTCAGCCGATCGTGCACGAACACGTCAGTGAACCCGTTGGTATCGCCGACGACAAGGTTCGAGGCCGCGGACGTGAACGCGACATACCGTCCATCGTCACTCAGCGAACTCCCGCCTCCCGACGCCTGCGCGCCGCCTGACGCCACGCTCACGCGCGAGGTCACGCCGGTCGCACGGTCGTGCACGAAGGCGTCGATGGCGCCGTTGGTGTCGCCGGGCACGAGGTTCGTCGCGGTAGACGAGAACGCCACATACCGCCCGTCGGCGCTCAGGTCGTCGAAGTAGCTCCAGCCATTGGCTGCCTGGCCCCCGCCGATGGCCAGGCTGACGCAGGTCGTTTCTCCAAGTTGTCGGTCGTGCACGAACACGTCATCGGCGCTGTTCGTGTCGCCGGGCACGAGGTTCGCCGCGCTGGACGAAAACGCGACGAACCGACCGTCTGCGCTGACGGCCGATCTGCCGCTCGAGTGGCCCGTGGCCTGCACCCCACCCGATCCCACGCTGACGCGCGTGGTGATGCCGGCCGCACGGTCGTGCACGAACACGTCGTCAGATCCGTTGGTGTCGCCGGCGACCAGGTTCGTGGCGTGCGAGGTGAACGTGACATATCGGCCATCGGCGCTGATGGCCGGGTACCATGCGCCGTACTGCGCCTGGGCTCCGCCCGAAGGGACGTTGACGCGGGTGGTCGTCTGGGGAGACGCGAGTGTCGCGTGGGCCAGACCGGCCACCACCACCGCCACCAGCAACACGCGTGGGTTGCGCACGTGCTCGACGACGAACCGGGGATGAAGGCGTGCGAGCGGCATGATGGCACCACCTCCGTGACCACGTGGCGTCGTGGTCCGCGATCACCACGCACTCACCGTCGCGCGTGCTGTGCGACCTGCTCCAGCACCTCGCGCGGGCGACGCTGCGCGAAGGTCATCATCCACGCCGCCTCCTGTTCGAAGCGCTCGTTCGTGTACGCCTTGCGCGGGTCGTCGTAGGCCGACGACCTGATCGCGGCGACCTCCCGGGCGATCTCGGCCTCGAGCCAGCCGGGCCCCTGTGGATCGGTGCCACGATCGGATGCAACCTCGGCGCAGCGTCGCAGGGCCGCGAGATAGGCGTCCTTCAGGTGCGGCACGAGCATGGCGGTCGAGAGGAGGATGTTCTCGTCGAACCCGACGAAGATGCCGCGGTCGATTTCGCGGAAGTTGACGTCCTTGTCCCACGGCAGGATCACATGCGGACCCGACGCTGACGCACGGTACATGTAGAAGTTGTTCATGCCCCAGTCGCCTGCGAATCCGTCGTGGTCAGAGAGGAACGACTCGACCGCCAGGTAGATCAGCAGCCGGTCGAGGTCGAGCCGTTCCCGCACCGACGACTCCCACTCGGCCATCCCGCGGTGGCTGGCGACGTCGGCCATCGCGGCGATCGGCCCGAACAGCTGATCGGCTGGCTCGTCTTCGCGCGTCTTCGCCTCGAACATCGCGGCGTATTGCGACACATCCTCGCCCAGCCACTCGAAGTGCCAGTTGCCTCCGCTGTACTCGAACAAGTACCCATCGCTCGACCCGAGCCACGTCTTGAGGAACGTCTTGTCGATCGGCTCCAGGATGGCGAACAGGCCGACGTACTCGTTGTTCACGTACACCTGCGCGTGCGCGACCCGCGGGGCCACCAACCCCATCTTGCGGAACAACTGCATCGACACGAGTTCCCTGATCATGCCGGGATCCTGCCGGAAGTTGTCGAGCGCGATCGACTTGAGACCGACGAACGTCTGGCCGGAGACGTACTTGCCGAAGTCGATCTTGAGGCTCGGCTTGACAGGATCGCGGCTTCCCGAGCCGCGCGATCGCACGGCGGCGTTGCGGACGGTCAGGCCGTTCCAGGTGAGGTCGACGGGATAGTAGGTGTCTTCGAGGAAGTGCTCCTGCAGCGCCTGCCAGTCGTCGGCGTGCATCGCGAGCCGGAGTTCGTGCACGACGCGGTCGTTGAGCAGGTCACCAGCGGTTGGAGCCTTCGTGTCCTGAGCCCGCGAAACGGCCGGAAGCAGGGAGAGGAGCACGACCCAGAAGACGGCCAGTGGCTCCTGGAGCAGCAGTCTGCGTGGTGGCGAAGCGCACATGGCCCCCCTCCTGAAGGCAGGCACGATGAGGCTGCGTACGACTATGGCAGGGCCGGCAGGCCGGTGCAAGAGGCTTCGCGGCCACCGGCCACCAGGTCGCCGCGCAGCGGGCAGTCCCCCCACATGGGCGGCCGCAACACCGACACCGGTGTGACGAATCCGTCACGCCCGGACGCCCCGGGGCCGAGCCAACCACGACAGGACAGGCCGCTTCTCGACGCCCGTGGAATGACATTCGCCGGGCACGCTTCTTGACCCCGGTGATCGCAGGCTTCCATAATGCGGGAGTCCATTTGCCCCACGCCGCCCTCACTCGCCATGGCCATCGATCCGATCACGACGCCGCCCGCGTTCGCTCCCCTCGTCTCCCAGCTGTCTGACGCCATCTCGCGTCAACTCGCCGAGGCCTTCGCCGAGGTGGAGGCACGCCTCGACCGCGAACGTCGCGACGCGGTGTCGCAGGCGGTCGCGAGCCAGGCCGAGACCTCTGCCCGCGAGCGCGACGCGCAGGTGGCGGCGCTCGACGACCAGATTCGGGCGCTCCGCCACGACTACGACGCTCGCCTCGAGGCGCAGGCGGCGCGGGCACACGCAGAGCGTGAGGAACTCGAGGCCCAGCTCAGGGCCGAGTGGGCGGCCGCTTCCGCCTCGGTGTCGCATGACGAGGCGGGCACGCACGAGACGACCTCGCTCGAGGCTGCGCCCGAGGGCAATGTCGGCAACGCCGATGCCTCCGCGCTCGACGCGCCCACCCAGACCCGCATCGTCGAACGGGAGCTGGCGTTGGCTGCCAGCGCGCGCCTGCTCGCCGCCTTTGAACGTTTCGACGCTGCGCAGACACTGCGCGACACGCTGGACGCACTGGCCGAGAGCGTGGCCGCGGAAGTCGCTCGCGTCATGGTGTTCGTCGTGCGTGGCACGGGCCTTCGGGGCTGGCGGTTCATCGGGATCTCCGACGCTCCGTCAGAGGCGTCGGACGTGGCGATCGGTCGCGAGTTCGCGGGGCCCCTGCAGGCAACGCTCGTCGACAGAGCCGCGTGCGAAGTGCTGGCCTCGGAACTGGCCAACGCCGTGCCGGCGTTGGGGTGGATCGCCCCGGCTGGCGGCGATGAGCCGATGGCCGGGATGGCCGTGCCGCTGGTCGTGGATCACGAGGCGGTCGCGCTGGTCTATTGCGACGACGGCCTGCGCCAGGATCGCAACGTGCCGGCCGCATGGCCCGAGGTGGTGCAGGTGCTGGTCCGTCATGCCAGCGTCTGCCTCGAGGCGCACACCGCTCGCCGTGCGGCGGGATTCGCACGCCTCGCCGTCGTCCCGGCGAGCTCGAGTGATAGTCCCGATCGCGTGTCGATGCCAGCGGCCGCGACGGCCGCCGATATCGAGGCCGCGCGCAGGTTTGCGCGCCTGGTCGTATCGGAACTCAAGCTGTACAACGAGTCGGCGGTGATCGCCGGGCGCGAGGCGCGTGATCTGCGCGTGCGCCTGCGCGACGAGCTCGCGCGAGCCCGACGCCTGTACGAAGCCCGCGTGCCGGCGTTGCTGCCGGACCGCGACGACTATTTCGACCAGGAAGTCGTGCGCACACTGGCGGATGGCGATGCCACCCTGCTCGGCGACGCCGCGACGTCTGCTGCGTGACGCATCCTCACCACCGCATGCCCGACATGTCACCGCTGCCTCACGCGTCGCCTTCGAATCGGTCGCGTCGCGCGTGGAGCATGCTCGTCGTGTCGGTTGCGGCGGTTGGCATCCTGTCTGCCCAGGCACCCGGTAATGCCGGTGACGCCACGACGGCGACGCCGTCAATCGTGCCGACCGCGCACCTGCCCATCCCCTCGTCTGCGGCCGACGCCTGGATCGTGCCCGACGAGACATCAACCGTTCCGATGGCATGGCGGCAACTGGGCCAGGCTGCCCGAGCGATTGCAGATGGCGCTCCCGCCGAGGCGCTGCGCGCGATCGACGTAGCGGGCCTGGCTGGCACACCCCTGGCCCCCTACGCGCTGTACTACAAGGGCCTGGCACTGGCGGCGCTCGACCGGACAGACGAGGCAGTACGGGTGCTCGACGACGCCCGCAGCGCGTCGAAGGCGACCGCCCTGGCCCAGGACGTGGCGTTCAGGCGAGCCGCGATCGCCGAAGCACGGGGCGATGCGCCCGCCGCCCTGCGCGCCTACCAGCAGGCGTTCGAGGTCGCCACGCGCGACCGCGACATCCTGCTGGCCGCGATCGTCCGTGTGGCGAAGGCTGCCGACGACCGCGACGCGGCCTTCTCGGCCGCCCGTCGGCTGTTCTACGAGTATCCCGCGAGCGCGCTCGTCGCCGATGTGCGGACCGTGGTGGACGAGTCGCGGGCACAGCTCGAGCCGGCGCGCGTGATCGAATTCTTCAAGCTCGACCTGGCGCGGGGCGAGCAGTTGTTCGGGATGAGGAAGTACGACGAGGCGCGCGAGCAGTTCTTGGCGCTGCAGTCGATCGCGTCCGGCGACACGCGCGAACTCGTCGAACTCCGGATCGCGGAGTGCGACTACTTCGAGAAGCGGTACCGGAGCGCCGCCGATCGCCTGACACCCTACCTCGAAGGCGCCTCGCGCGCGGCCGAGGCGCGGTTCTTCTACCTGTCGTCACTGCGTGGACTCGGCCGGCACGACGAGTACGTGCGCCAGGCCCGCCAACTCGTCGCCGACTTCCCCGACAGCACCTGGAGTGAGGACACGCTCAACAACCTGGCCACGCACTTCATCCTGGTCGATGACGATGCGGCGGCGCTCGACGTGTTCGGCGAGATCGTCGAGCGGTTCCCGCGTGGACGGCACGCCGAGCGTGCCAGCTGGAAGTTGGGATGGGCCGCGTACCGCGAGAAGCGCGACGACGAGACGATTGCGGTGTTCGAACGTGCGGCCCTTGCCTCGCCACGATCCGACTACCGGCCCGCGTGGGTCTACTGGGCCGGCCGCGCGCACGAGCGACGCGGAGAGCGGGCGCTCGCGATGCAGCGGTACGAAGTCGTGGCGTACGACTACCTGAACTCGTACTACGGCCGGCTGGCCGCGCGCCGTCTCACCGCCGCCGGTCGCGTGCCGGGCCGGCTGACGGCGCCGCTGGTCGCGCCGGCGACGCTCACGACGATTCCCGTCGAGGTGCCGCCGGCCACGCAGGCACGCATCCGGGCGCTGCTGGCCGCCAATCTCGTGGACGACGCCGTGGCCGAGATCCAGCACGCCCAGCGCACGGCTGGGGCGTCGCCGGTGCTCGACGCGACGCACGCCTGGGCGCTCAACCGCCGGGGCGATCTGCGGCGCGCCATCACGATCATGAAGCGCGCCTATCCGCAATACCTCACGGCCGATGGCGAGCGCGTGGCCGACGAGATCCAGCGCGTGATCTTCCCGGTCGAGTACTGGCCGTTGATCAGGAAGTACGCCACGCAGCGTGACCTCGACCCGTACATGGTCGCCGCGCTCATTTCGCAGGAGTCGACATTCCAGCCCGATGCCCGGTCGGCCGCCAAGGCGGTGGGCCTCATGCAGGTGCTTCCCTCGACGGGACGCCGCCTGGCGCGCGCCGAGCGCATCCCCCGGTTCTCGCCGGCGAAGCTCACCGATCCCGAGGTCAACGTGCGGCTCGGGACGCGCTACTTCGCAGGCCTCGTCGACCGCTTCGGCGGGGCGCACTTCGCACTCGCGAGCTACAACGCCGGGGAGTCGCGGGTCGTGCGGTGGCAGAACGACAAGCCGGGCGTGGAGCGCGAGGAGTTCATCGACGACATCCCGTTTCCCGAGACGCAGAACTACGTGAAGAAGATCCTCGGGACGGTTGACGACTACAGGCGTCTCTACGCCGACGCCCAGGCCGCCCGCGACGCGGCGCGATCGTCCGACAGCGCGGTGAAGGCGTCGTCGGCGACGAAGGGGCAGGTCAAGACGGCCCCGGCGAAGAAAGCTCCACCAAAGAAGGCGCCACGCAAGAAGGTTCCGCCCGGACGCGGTTAGCGCGGTCGGCGTGTCGCGCGTGCGCCACACCCTCCTCGCGTGCGCTCCGGACGAGGCATCCCATCATGCCCATCAGCAAGCCACGCGGGTCGGTCAAGGCCACCCAGTTCACCGAATCGGTCATCCGCGAGATGACGCGACTGGCCAACCGGCACGGCGCCGTGAACCTGTCGCAGGGGTTCCCCGACTTCGCAGCGCCCGCGGCGATCAAGCAGGCGGCGTGTGATGCGGTGCTCGCCGACGTGAACCAGTACGCGGTCACGTGGGGGGCGAAAGCCCTGCGCGACGCGATCGCGCACGACGTGAGCGCACGGTACGGGGTGCCCGTCGATGCCGACGGCCAGGTGACGGTGTGCTGCGGCTCCACCGAGGCGATGATGGCGACGATGATGGCGGTCGTCGACCCGGGTGACGAGGTCATCGTCTTCGAGCCGTTCTACGAGAACTACGGTCCCGACGCCGTGCTGTCTGGCGCCGTGCCGCGCTTCGTCACGCTGCGTGAGCCCGACTGGAACTTCGATCCCGACGAACTCGCCGCCGCGTTCAACGACAGGACGCGCGCGATCATCATCAACACGCCGAACAACCCGACGGGGAAGGTGTTCACGCGCGAGGAACTGCAACAGATCGCCGACCTCTGCGAACGCTGGGACGTGATCGCCGTCACCGACGAGATCTACGAGCACATCGTCTACGACGACGCGGTGCACCTGCCGCTGGCGACCCTGCCGGGCATGGCCGAGCGGACGGTCACGATCAACTCGCTGTCCAAGACGTTCAGCGTGACGGGATGGCGCGTCGGCTGGACGATCTCGCCGCCGTCGCTGACGGGCGCGATCCGGAAGGTCCACGACTTCCTCACCGTCGGGGCCCCCGCGCCGCTGCAGCAGGCGGGCGCCGTCGCGCTCGCGCTGCACGGCGACTACTTCCGGGGGCTCGCGGCGGAATACGGCCGGCGGCGCGACGTGCTGCTTGGTATCCTGCGTCCGCTGGGATTCACGTGCTACGTCCCGCGCGGGGCGTACTACATCATGACCGACATCGCCGGCTTCGGCTTCGACGACGACGTGCAGTTCGCGCGGTGGCTGGTGACCGACGTGGGCGTGGCCGCCGTGCCGGGCAGCAGCTTCTATCGAGACGCCGTGCGTGGGCGGACGAAGCTGCGGTTCTGCTTCTGCAAGAAGGACGAGACGCTGGCCGAGGGCGCCCGGCGCCTGGCGCGGCTGCCTGAACTCGCGTCCGCGAGGCTCTGAGCGCTCGCCCCCCCTGTCACCCGACACGGCGATAGCGCTACACTGCGCGCCATGTCAGTCCTGCGCCCTGTTCGCCTGCTCGTCGTCGTATGCACGCTGGCGGCGTTGTCGCCCGCGCTCGAGGCCGTTGACTATCCCACCACGCGCGTCCTGACGCATCGCGAGCAGGCACCGCTCGTGCGCCGCTGGATCGAACAGCGCTTCGACACCGTGTTGCCGCAACTGATGCGCCGCACGGGGATCGACATGTGGATCATCGTGTCGCGCGAGTACAACGACGACCCGGTGTTCCGCTCGATGGCGCCGTTGACGACGTTCTCGTCGCGACGGCGCACGATCCTCGTCTTCGTCGATCGCGGGGGCGACAAGGGCGTGGAACGTCTTTCGATTGGCCGCTTCGACTACGACAAGCTGTTCACCGTCGTGCCCACCGGCAACGACGCGCAGTACGAGGGCCTCCGCGCGCTCGTCGACGAGCGGCAGCCCAGGGTGATCGGCATCAACGAGTCGGAGCACTCGAACCACGCCGATGGCATCACGGCCACCGAGAAGCGCCTGCTCGTCAACGCCCTCGGTCCCGCGAACGCCGCGAAGATCAAGTCGGCCGAGGCGCTGGCGATCGGATGGCTCGAGGTGAAGATCGACGCGGAACTCGAGGCCTACCGTCACGTGATGACCGTTGCCCACCGGGTGATCGGAGAGGCGTTCTCGAACCAGGTGATCACGCCGGGTACGACCACCACCGAGGACGTGGCCTGGTGGATGCGGCAACGCGTCGCCGAGATGGGACTGGGAAAGTGGTTCCACCCGTCGGTGTCGATCCAGCGTCGGGGCGGAGTCGTGGCAGGCGATGGCGTCATCCGGCGTGGCGACCTGCTGCACACCGACTTCGGCATCGTGTACCTCGGGTTCTCGACCGACACGCAACACCATGCGTACGTGCTGAAGGACGGCGAGTCAGAGGCCCCGCAGGGGTTACGCGACGGGCTGAAGGCGGCCAACCGCCTGCAGGACCTGACCATCCAGTTCGTGCAGGTCGGCCGCACGGGAAACCAGGTCCTGAAGGACGTGCGGACGCAGGCGATCGCCGAGGGGATCGAACCGTCGATCTACTGCCACCCGGTGGGCTATCACGGCCATGCGGCCGGGCCGCCCATCGGGATGACCGACTACCAGGACGGCGTGCCGGTGCGGGGCGACGACACCTTCCGCCCCAACACGTGGCACTCGGTCGAGCTCAACGCACAGGTGCCCGTCGCGGAGTGGGGCGGCCAGAAGGTGAGGTTCGCTCTCGAAGAGGACGCAGCCATCCTCGCGGACGGCCGCCGCGACTGGATCCTGCGACGCCAGGAGGCGCTGTACCTGATCCGATAGCGGCAAACCACTCCCGGAGTCATTTCACGGGGCTCAGTGCACGCCCGTTGACGCCGGCGAGTGGTGCATCGTGAGCAGCTTCATCTCGACGAGTTCGATGAGTCCCCGGCAGCGATCGAGCGGATCGGCGCGCTCGAGCAGGGCGAGGCGTTCGATGCCGTCGAGGTCGAGGTACTGCGACAGCGCGTTGACGAGCGCCTCGTCGGCCATGTTCGCCGGCCACTGCTGGTCGCCGCCCTCCACGAGCGGCACGAGCAGCGACTCGAGGCGGTGGCGCTCGTCGCGCAGGACCGCCTGCGCCGCGGCGTCGAGCGACTCTTCGAGGGCCTCGACCTCGGCGAGCCGATAGCCGCCGACACGTTCCTCGGAGACGACCCGGAATTTCTCGAGCCCCCGCAGGACGAGGTTGTAGCGGCCGTCGTCGAGCGGTTCCGTGTGCGAGATGAGGCCCGCGCAGCCCACGGGGTAGATGGCCGGCCGCCCCGCATAGTCGTCCTCGTAGCCCGCCTTGAGCATCACGATGCCGATGATGCGATCCCCCTCGAGCGCGTCGCGCACCATCTCGCGGTAGCGAGGCTCGAAGATGTGCAATGGCATGAACACCGTGGGAAACAGGACCACGTTCGGCAGCGGGAAGAGCGGAATCTTCGGTGGCAGCATGGCAGGGGCGTGCGGTTCCGGCGCTCAGTGGACGGTGCGGGTCTTGTTGTTCATGTAGTCGAGCAGCACGTACTGCCCGAGCGTCCGTGGAGTGGTGAAGTAGGCCTTGCCACGGCAGATGTGTGCCACCTTCCTGACGAAGGCCACGAGGTCGGGGTCACGTGCGAGCATGAACGTGTTGATCATGATGCCCGCCTTGCGGCAGGCGGCGACCTCGGCGATGGTCTCGTGGACGACCATCGGATCGAGGCCGAAGGCGTTGCGGTAGATGCGCCCGTCGGGCGTGGTGAGCGCCGAGGGCTTGCCGTCGGTGATCATCACGATCTGCCGCATGTCCTTGCGCTGGCGCTCGAGGATGCGCCGGGCGAGGCGCAGGCCTTCGCGCGTGTTGGTGTAGTGCGGCCCGACGCGCACCCGCGCAAGCTGCTGGATGGGAATCTCCTCGGCGGAGTCGTGGAACAGCACCAGGTTCAGGGCGTCGCCGGGGAACTGGTGGCGAATCATGTTGGCCAGCGCCAGCGCCACCCGCTTGGCCGGCGTGAACCGATCCTCGCCGTACAGGATCATGCTGTGGCTGCAGTCGAGCATCAGCACGGTGGCGCAGGAACTCTGGTACTCGCCCTGCGCGACCATGAGATCCTCGTGGCTCACGTCGATCAAGGGCCCGCCCGCGGCGAGACGCGCCTGGTCGACGGCGCCCCGCGAGACGGCACTGAGCACCGTCGCGCTCGCGTCGAGGTTGAGGGTGTCGCCGAACTCGTACGGTTTCGGCGCGGCGCCTGCCTCGATGCCGCTGGCCACATCGCGCGTGTCGTGCCGGCCCGCGTTGGCCTTGCCGAGCGACCCCATCAGGTCGCGGAGCGCTCGATACCCGAGGAAGTCGAGGCCCTTGTCGGTGACTTCGAACCGCACGTTCTCCATGTCGCGCCCGCGCCCCGCGCGCCCTTCACGATCCTGTCGCTCGGCCTCGGCATCGGGAGGCAACGTGATGTAGCCGCGGTCGGCCATCCGATCGATCAACTGCTGGATCAGCTCCTCGATCTTCGACCACGAATCCTCGCTGGGCGCGTCGCCGAGGAGTTGCTGGATGGCCTCGCTGCTCAGCATGCCGCCGTTGAGCAGCGCGTCCATGATGGCGTCGTGGAGCGCCTGCAGGGTCTCGTGGCGCTCCTCGTCGTAGACCGACCACGGATCGTCGAAGCCGCTCGACAGGAGCAGGTCCGAGAGCTTCGACACCAGGTCCTCGATGTCGATCTCGTCGAGGAGGTCTTGCGTGAACTTCGAGTAGCGGTACTTCATGCACCCTCAGTTGTAGTACTTCTTCTTGTTGCCCTTGCCGGGCAGCGGGCCTTCGGGCACGTTCTGCTCGCGCGGCTGGCGGCGCTGCGGTTCGTTGGCCTGGTACTTCCAGTCGTCGCTGCGCGTGATCTTCTTCTGCGCGTAGAGGCCTTCGAGCACGAAGTCGACCGCCGAGGCGACGTGTGCGGCCGACTCGGTGTCGAGCCCGAGCGCGGTCACCGCCGAATCGATCAGCGTCTCGATGCGTCCCGCCTCGTCGAGCAGCAGCACGGCCGGCGTCGTGTCGGTGACCTGCAGCGACCCGCCCATGTCGAACCAGTCGATGATGAGCCGCACGTCGCGCGAGCCGAAGTAGCCCGTGAAGACGTTGCTGACCGCGTTGCGGATCAGGTCGTGCGCGACGCTCGAGGCGCCCTTCAGCTCGCCCTCGTACTCGAGCTCGAACTTGCCGGTGATGGCGGGCATCGCCGCGTAGATGTCGGTGACGCGCGGGACGACGATCGTCTCGTCGTTCACGATCGCGCGGCGCTCGGCGTTCGACACGACGTTCTCGATGACCGAGATCGGCAGCCGCTGCGACACGCCCGACCGCTTGTCGATCTTCGAGTCGGCACGGGCCTGGAACGCCAGTTCTTCGACGATCTCACGGATGTAGATGGGGACGTCGACCCGCGCCGTGGTCTCGTTCGCATCGCCCCGGTTGGTCCACGCCTCCTGGGCGGTGATCTCCATCGCGTACTCGCGGCTCGTCGGGTAGTGCGTGCGGATCTCCGACCCGATGCGGTCCTTGAGCGGCGTGATGATCTTCCCGCGCGCGGTGTAGTCCTCCGGGTTGGCGCTGAAGCACATGAGCACGTCCAGCGGGAGCCGCACCGGGTAGCCCTTGATCTGGACGTCGCCCTCCTGGAGGATGTTGAACAGCCCCACCTGGATCTTGCCGGCCAGGTCGGGGAGCTCGTTGATCGCGAAGATCCCCCGGTTGGCCCGCGGCAGCAACCCGAAGTGCATCGTCATCTCGTCGCCGAGCTGGAGCCCGCCGCGAGCCGCCTTGATGGGATCGATGTCGCCGATCACGTCGGCAATCGTCACGTCGGGCGTGGCCAGCTTCTCGACGTAGCGTTCGTCGCGGTGTTTCCAGGCGATCGGCATGCCGTCGCCTTCCTCGGCGATCCGCCGGCGCGCCCACGCCGACAAGGGCGCGAGCGGGTCGTCATTGATCTCCGACCCCGGCACCACGGGCAGGAACTCGTCGAGCAGGCTCGTCAGGGCCCGGAGCAGGCGCGTCTTGGCCTGGCCCCGCAAGCCGAGCAGGATGAAGTCGTGCTGCGACAGGATGGCGTTGACGAGCTGCGGCACCACCGTGTCGTCGTAGCCGATGATGCCGGGGAAGATCTCGGTCCCGGCCCGCAGCTTGCGTGAGAGATTGTCGCGGATTTCCGCGCGTACGGGGCGGCGTGGGACATCGCCCGACGCAATTGCGCGCCGTAATTCGCCCAGGGTCGTTGGAAGCATCGAGGCAGATCGTATCATTACCTCCTTCGACTCCCCGGATGGCCGATCTGATCCCGCCGCGTCTCCCTGCCTCCCCCGACCAGCCCATCCACGTGTTCGACCGTGGGCGCCCGCGCGTGTTCGCCCACCGCGGCGGGTCGCACCTGGCGCCAGAGAACACCATGGCCGCCTTCGGCAACGCCGATGCCCTCGGCGCCGATGGCGTGGAGTTCGACGTGCACGTGGCGCGCGACGGAGAGGTCGTGATCATCCACGACGCCACACTCGAGCGCACCACCGACGGCACGGGGCGCGTCGCCGACCTCACGAGCGAACAGTTGGCGCAGGTGGATGCGGCGCACCGCTTCACGGCCCTCGACGGCTCGCCTCGGTTCCGCGGCGAGGGCCATGGCGTCCCGCGCTTTCGCGACGTGCTGACGCGGTATCCCCGCCTCAGGTGCGTCGTCGAACTGAAGGGCAGCGACCCGCGCGTTGCCCACGCGGCCGTGGATACCGCGCGTGAGTGCGGCGCGCTGTCGCGCGTGTGCTTCGGCGGGTTCACCGACGCCGTCGTCCGGGCGGCCCGCGCACGTGACCCGCGTGTCGTGTCGAGCGCGGCGACCGAGGAAGCGCGCTGGGCGCTGTATCGATCGTGGGTCGGCCTGTCGCCGCGCAACCCCGTGTACGGCGGCTTCCAGCTTCCCGAACGCTACGGCGCGCTACGCGTCGTGACGCCGCGCTGGCTCCGCGTCACGCATCGCAAGGGCCTGGTGACGCAGGTCTGGACCGTCAACGATCCACGCGATCTCGACCGCCTCTTCGGCTGGGGGGTCGATGCCGTGATCTCCGACCGGCCCGATCTCGCCATCGAGGCCGTGAAGCGCTTCGTGGCCACACGCCCGTGACGCACGTTTGACGCCCCGGATACCAGCCGGTATCGTCGCTGCTGCCTGACCATGTCGCGCGTTCCCGATCCCACCGTGCCCCGCGAACTGCTCTCAGGCGTGGTCGAGCGCGTCACGTTCCACAATCCCGACAGCGGCTTCTGCGTGCTGCGCGTCAAGGCGCGCGGACCGCGCGACCTGCTCACCGTCGTCGGCCACGTGCCGAGTATCGCCCCCGGCGAGTCGATCCAGGCCAGTGGCGTCTGGATCAGTGACAAGACGCACGGGCGCCAGTTCAAGGCCGAGTACCTCACCGCCGTGGCACCGACCTCGCTCGAGGGGATCGAGCGCTACCTGGCGTCTGGCCTCGTGAAGGGGATTGGGCCTCACTTCGCAAAACAGCTGGTGGCGGCCTTCGGCGAGGACGTGTTCGACGTCATCGAAGCGACGCCGGCACGCCTGCGCGACGTGCCGGGGATCGGCAACGTCCGCGCGGCGCGCATCAGCGAGAGCTGGCAGACGCAGCGCACGGTGCGCGAAATCATGGTGTTCCTGCACAGCCACGGCGTCTCGACGTCGCGGGCCGTGCGGATCTTCAAGGTCTACGGGGCCGACGCGATCGCGCTCCTCAAGGAGAATCCCTACAGGCTGGCACGCGACATCCGCGGCATCGGGTTCATCAGCGCGGATCGCATCGCGGCGAAGCTCGGGATCGAGAAGACGGCGCCCATTCGACTGCGGGCGGGCATCGGGTACGCCCTGACGAGCGCATTCGACGATGGGCACTGCGGCCTGCCGCGCGCAGAACTGCTCGAGCGGGCGACCGCGCTGCTCGAGGCGCCCCGTCAGCTCGTCGAGGACGCCCTCGCCCACGAACTGCGCGGCACCGACATCGTGGCCGACACGGTCGACGGCGAGCCGTGCATCTTCCTGGCGGTGCTGCATCGCGCCGAGCGTGCGATCGCCACCCGCCTCCTGCTCATGGCGTCGGCGGCTCCACCCTGGGGCAGCATCGACGCCGAGAAGGCCGTCGCGTGGGTCGAAGAGCGATTGACGATCACGCTCGCCGCCCAGCAGCGCGAGGCCCTGCGGCTCGCCACGCAATCGAGGCTGCTGATCGTCACGGGCGGGCCGGGCGTCGGCAAGACCACGCTGATGCAGGCAATCCTGCGCGTGCTCACCGCCAAGCGCGTGCGACCGGTGCTGTGCGCACCGACCGGGCGCGCGGCCAAGCGCCTCGCCGAGAGCACCGGGCTCGAGGCCAGGACCATCCATCGGTTGCTCGAGGTCGACCCCCGGACCGGCCAGTTCAGGCGCGGCGAGGACCGGCCGCTCGACTGCGACCTGGTCGTGTGCGACGAGACGTCGATGGTGGACGTGCTGCTGATGCAGTCGCTGGTGCGCGCGATCCCCCCGCGGGCGGCCCTGATCCTGGTCGGAGACGCCGACCAGCTGCCGTCCGTCGGCCCGGGCCAGGTGCTCGCCGACGCCATCGCGTCGGGCGCCCTGCCGGTCGTCCGGCTGACCGAGGTCTTCAGGCAGGCTGCCGAAAGCCGCATCATCCAGACCGCGCACCGCGTCAACGCGGGGCTGATGCCAGACCTGCAGCGGGCCGAGGCGACAGCGAGCGATTTCTTCTTCGTCGAGGCCGACGACCCCGAGGACGGGGCGCGCAAGCTGATCCAGATCGTCGCCGAGCGCATTCCGGCGCGCTTCGGCCTCGACGCACGACGCGACGTGCAGGTGCTCTGCCCGATGAATCGCGGCGGCCTCGGTGCGCGCGCGCTGAACGTCGCGCTGCAGGCGACGCTCAACCCGGTGCGCGACCCGCGCGTCGAGCGGTTCGGATACACCTATGGCGTGGGCGACAAGGTCATGCAGGTCGAGAACGACTACGACAAGGAGGTCTACAACGGCGACCTCGGCTTCGTGTCGGCGATCGATCCCGACCAGCAGGAACTGACCATCGAGTTCGACGGGCGGCCGGTGGCCTACGACTTCGGGGAACTCGACGAGGTGATGCTCGCCTACGCGACGACCATCCACAAAGCACAGGGCTCAGAGTACCCGGCCGTGGTCATCCCGGTGTCAACGCAGCACTACACGATGCTGCAGCGCAACCTGATCTACACGGGCCTCACGCGGGGCCGGCAACTGGTCGTCCTGGTCGGGCAGGTCAAGGCGCTGGCCATCGCCGTCAAGGGCCAGGCGGCGCGCCGTCGCTGGTCGAAGCTGCGGGAGTGGCTGCTCGCGCGGGACATGCAGTGATGATGCCGGAGGATCGTGGGATCTCACCGGACGCGCGACGTGGGCGCACGTCCGGCCGACGGCGGTGGCGCTAGTCGACGCGCGGTGGCGTGCCTTCGAGTGCGGCGACGTCTGCGAGATCCTTCGGACGTCCGGCCGCACGCTTGTTCGCCAGGAGGGCAGTGCGGCCGATCACGGGCACGTCGTGGGTGCCCAGGCGTACGACGAGACATGCGGCGTGAGCCTGCGGCCATCCGACGCCGCTGATCCGGGTCATCACATGGATCTGCACAGGCGGCACACCCAGCTCGAGGATCGAGTCTCCAGCCACCAAGCCGTCACGGTTGATCGCAGCGGTCGGAAAGCCGAATCGGTCGATCGCCGCAACGAGACGCGCGACGTTCTCGTGCGTTGGCTCGACGAGGATGTCGAGATCGCCCGTGTAGCGAGGGCATCCGTGGAGGGCGACGGCATAGGCGCCCACGACGAGGAACGCGACGCGATCAGCGAGGAGGCTGCCGAAGAACTCGTCGAAGTCGGGGGAGAGGTCCATGGAGCTGCGTTCTCAGCGATTCGAGCTCTGCCACGCGCGCTTCGATCGGCTGCGACAGCCAGTACTCGCGCCATGCGTTGTCGTGCGATTCCAGGTGTGAGGCGGCCTTGACAACACGAAGGGCCGAGCGGTCGAGTCGGGCGGTGGGGACGGCGTTCATGGCATGGCTCCTGCGGGCGCGGTCCATCAGGAATCGAGCATCATCCTACCAGCTGCTGCCGCCGCCGCCACCGCCCGAACCGCCGCCGCCGAATCCTCCGAACCCGCCCCCGCCGCCGAACGAGCCTCCACCGAACGAGCCGCCGCCACCCCAGCCGCTCCAGCCGCCCGACGACCAGCCGCCGCGACGCCGCCCACGCAACGAGGCCGGCGTCATCGCGCTGATGATCATGTTGAGGATGACGATCCCCACGATGAGGGCCAGGATCCACCGGGGATCGAGACCGGTGGCGCGGCGCTCTGCCGGCGCGGGACGCGTCGCGAGCCTGGGCAGGTCGGCCAGCGTGACGCCGCGTTCCTCGGCGATGCGGCCCGCCAGTCGCGTGACGCCTGCCACGAGGCCTTTGCCGTATTCACCGGTGCGGAAGAACGGCACCATGTCGTTCCGGCTCGTCGATCCCGAGAAGCCGTCGGTGATTGGTCCTTCGAGCCCGTAGCCGACCTCGATCCACACCTTGCGATCGTCGACGGCCACGAGGACCAGCAGGCCGTTGTCCTTGTCCTTGTCGCCGATCCCGCGTCCGCCGTTCTCGAACATCTTGACCGCGTAGTCGCGGATGTCACCGTAGCCGGGCGCGAACGTCGGGATCGTGGCGACGACGATGACGTCTCCGGTGGCCTGCTGCAGCGAGCGGATGATCCGGTCGAGCGTCGCGCGGCTGTCGGGGTCGATGACCTGGGCGTAGTCGTTCACGGGCCCGGTCAGTTCACGGACCCCCTGGGCGTGGAGCGGCGACGCGGGCAGCCCCACGAGCAGCCACACGAGGAACACGACGAGTCCGAGGCGGGACCGGCGCCCCATCAGGCCGACCAGGCGTCGAGGAAGACGACGAGCTTCTCGACCGCGTCGAGATAGGGCGGATAGAGCGCCATCGCGGTGTCGTTGTCGAGCGCCGTTCGCTGCTCGAGCGCCACGACGTCGCGCAGGACACCTGTCGGCAGGTCTGCGATCCCCTCGGTCGCCCGGGCGATGGCCTCGGGACCCGAGTCGTCGTGCCCACGGAGTCGCGCGATGAGCGCGAGGAGGCCCGCAAACGGCGGCGCCGACGCCACGACCAGTTCCGCGACGGCTCGTGCGTCGCCGCCCGCCTCGACGAAGCCCTCGCGCAGGTGAATCAGGTGCGATTTCGCCCAGCGTTCGCACGCCCGCCTGAGATCGGGCGCCTGCACCGTGAGCCCGACCATGGGATTGGCGCCGAACAGGACGACGTGGTGCGCGATGATGTCGCCGTACTCGATGGGGAAGGCGTCGAGCGACCGCGCGAAGTCGCGCTCGCTCAACAGTAGCGGCACGGCGAGTCCGGCGCGCCTCCAGGCACCCGTGCGCTGAGCGGCGGCCACGAGGTCCTTGTAGTCGAGCGATGCCGTGATGGCGAGCGTCGCGATCGGCGGTGCGTCGGCCGAGACGGGCGCACGCGACCGGACGCGTGGGCCGTGCGCCACGACAGCCCGCAGTCGGGCGCCGAAAATCGTCTGAAGGTCTGCGACGAGCGGCGCGGTCAGCGTGGTCAACGTCGGCGGAAGTGCCCTGGCGTCTGGCATGGACATATTGTACCCGCCATCGAGGGCAGCGAGCGCCCATGGCCAGCGCCGCTCAGTGCCCGGTCATCAGGCCTCAGCCGGAACGAACGCCACAGGCGCTGCCGAGCCCGACGGTGCGAGCAGGTAGTGCGAGACGAGCCACTCGCGCCCGCCGTTGCAGGCGAACAACTCGGCGCACGCCATGAAGAACACGCGCCACCTCGCGCGCCAGCGCGTGACCTCGCCGGCGCCGTAGGTGCTCGCGAGCACCCGGTCGACGGCCTCGCGGTGACGGTCCATGTTCTCGAGCCAGTGTTCGCTCGTGCGCGCGTAGTGACTGCCGTTCACGCGCCAGTGCTCGACGACCTCGAGATCTCGATTGAAGTGGAAGAGCAGGTCGTCGGACGGCATCTGCCCGCCCGTGAAGAAGTGTCGGGCCATCCAGTCGCCTGGCCCGGCGTCTTCGTAGGGATAGGCGAACGTGCGATGGGTGAAGATGTGGACGAACAGGCGTCCCCCGGGAGCCAGCCACGTCGCGATGCGCGCCAGCAGTGCCTCGTAGTTCCGCATGTGCTCGAACATCTCAACCGAGACGACGCGATCGAACGTCGCGCGCGGTGCAAAGACGTTCATGTCGCTGGTGACGATCTCCAGGTTGGTGAACCCAAGCGCCTGGGCGGCCGCGTCGATGTACGCCTTCTGCGACTGCGAGTTCGAGACGGCAAGGATGCGGGCGTTCGGGTAGTGCTCGGCCATCCACAACGAAAGCGATCCCCAGCCGCAGCCGAGCTCGAGGATGCGCATCCCGTCACGCAGTCGGGCGCGCTCGCAGGTCAGGCGCAGCATCGACTCCTCAGCCTGGGCCAGCGAGTGATCGTCAGGCCCATAGAAGCCGCTGCTGTACTTGCGACGCGGGCCGAGCACGAGTTCGTAGAACGCCGCCGGCACCTCGTAATGCTGCGCGTTGGCCGCCGAGGTGTCGGTTGCAATCGGGCTCTCTCTGAGCGTCGCGATGTAGGCGTCCTTGGCACGCCTGTTGGCGTCGGCGCTGCCGTGGTCTTCGTGGCGCAGGCGTTCGCGCAGGTTGCGACGGATACCGACGCGGATCAGCCAGTCGGGCACGATCCCCGACTCCAGCAGGCGATCGGTCGTCATCGCGAGGGGAACCAGGGAACGAAGGCGCTGGTCGTGCGCTGATACTCACGGTAGGCGTCGCCTCGCCGTTTCACTGCCGCCTCTTCGGTGGCAGGGATGCCCGTCACCCGCAGCAACAGGTAGAGCATGGCGGCCGGCGCGCTCAGCGCCAGCCATCCCCACGGGGCGCTCCACGCGAACAGGGCGAAGCCGATCCACACCAGCCACTCGAAGAAGTAATTGGGGTGCCGCGACGTCGCCCACAGGCCCACATCGCAGATCCGGCCCTTGTTCGCGGGATTCGCCTTGAAGCGCGCCAGCTGCCAGTCTGCCGTCGCTTCGCCGATGAAGCCCACGGCCCAGACGCCCGCGCCGACCAGGTCGGTCGTCGTCAACGGTGCCGGGTGTGACGCCGCGAGCAGGTGCGGCACCGAGAAGAAGACGGCGATCGCCGCCTGGGCCTGGAAGAACACGAAGAAGCGCAGCTGCAGGTTGCCGGCCCACGCCTCGCGCAAGTCCTGGTAGCGCGTGTCTTCGACTGGGTGAAGGGCCATCACCCGTCGATACAGGTAGATCGTCAGCCGCAGGCTCCAGGCCAGGACCATCCCGACGAGGAGCACGGTCCGGGCGCGATCCCCTTCGACGGCGAGCGCATACACCAGCACGAGGGGCGTGAACGTGAACGACCACGCGGCGTCGACGATGCCGTTGTTGCCGATGCGGCGGGCAATCACCCAGACCAGGAGCATCAGCAGCGAGGCGGCAGCCCATCCTGACAGCAACGGAGTGAGGACCATGAGTGTCACAGCCTTGTTGGACATCTTACGGGCCCTCGGCGATTCACCGATGTAGAATCTCGGCCAGATGCGCATGCGACCGCTGACGGTGGGCTGCTTCGGCGGCGGCACCGGCCTGCCAAGCCTGATAGGCGGGCTCAAACGGAATCCCTGGCTGAAGATCAACGCGGTGGTCACGATGTTCGACAGCGGGGGCAGCTCAGGCCAGCTCCGCGACGAACTCGGGGTGCTGCCGCCCGGCGACGTGCTGAAGTGCGCGTTGGCGCTCTCGCGAAACGAGAAGGAAGCGCGAAAGATCCTGCTGACGCGGTTTCCCTCGCTCGAGCACAGCCGGCTCGGTGGGCACACCGGGGGCAACCTGCTGCTGTCGATGATGGAGCAGTACCTCGACCGACTTCCTCGCGGCGATCGACGGGCTCCGCACGATGCTGGGCTGCGAGGGACGCGTGTGGCCGGTCAGCACCGAGTCGGCCTCGCTGTGCGCGGAGTACACCGACGGCTCGACGACGCGTGGCGAGGTCGAGGTCGACGCCGGGCAGGCGCAGGGGCAGTGGATCGAGCACCTCTGGCTCGAGCCGCCCGCCACCATCCATCCAAGGGTGGCAGAGGCGATCGGCGGCTTCGACGCCGTGGTCATCGGCCCGGGGTCGTTCTACACGAGCCTGGTGCCAATCTTCCTGGCCCGGGGCATCCAGGAGGCGATCAACGAGGTGGACGGGCCGGTCGTCCTCGTCACCAACCTCCTGACCGAGGGCCGCGGCATGCGCGGGTTCACGGCGGGCGAGGCTGCGCGTCGCATGGCCGACGTCATCGGCCGCGACATCGATGCCATCATCGTCAACGACGGCCGCCCGACCGACGACGTCATCGAGCGCTACGCCACGGAACACAAGGAGCCGCTGCCGCTCGGCGACGTGCCTCCCGGCTGCGAAGTGGTGATGGGGGAGTTCTGGACGTCGGGAATTGCACGGCACGACAGGCGCCGGCTGGCGTATGCCGTGTGGTCGGTGCTGGCAGGACGACTGCTGGAGTAAGAACCCGACGACACGGGCATCGCGGGGGCGGGGCCCCCGCGGGCATGGCGGGGACGCGGCCCCTACGGGCGTCGCGGGAGTTTCGCGACTTTCTCGACGATCTTCTTGAGGCTGTCGATCGTCGAGGCATCGTTTGCGGCACCCGGGTTCTTCGTCCAGAAGTCCGGCAACTCCTGTTGCAGGATGTCGGCGAAGTCCCCGCCGCTCTTGACGCTCAGCGGTGCGAACTCGGTGATGTCGAGGTCACCGCTCCACTCGTCGCGGTGCTTGATCAGCAACCACGAGTTCCCGCTGTCAGCGGGCGGCGCGCTTCCGCTGCGGCGATAGCCCCGCGTGCGCACGAGGGCCCACGAGCCTTTCAGCTTGAAGCCGTTCAAGCGGATCTTCAGGTCACCCTTCTTCAGCGCGGCCGCGACATCGGCGACCTCGGGCTCCCAGGTGCCCTTGTCCCAGAGCATGACGACGCCCGCTCCGTATCCGTCGGGAATCACGCCCTCGAACTCGCCGTAGTCGAACGGATGATCCTCTGTCTGCATCGCGAGCCGCTTGACGTCGGGATCGAGGGACGGTCCCTTGGGGACCGCCCACGACAGCAGCACGCCGTCGAGTTCGAGCCTGAAGTCGTAGTGCAACTGCGTGGCGAGGTGCTTCTGGACGCAGAAGAACCGCGGGCCGTCCTTCACCGCGAGCGGCGCGTCACCTGCAGGCTCTGGCGTGCGCGAGAAGTCGCGCTTGCGCCGGTATTCCTCGAGAGGCATGGATCCACGATATACCACGGTTGTCGCGTGCGCCGGGCTTCGGTATCGGGCTCAACACGTGATCGTCGATCGTGTCGACCGGCGAGTGAGTTCAGACAGGAAGCACGGACTCGCGTGCCTGCGACCTCATTCGACCTCCTTCGAACTAGAACAGGCCAGGTTGCCGTGCTAGAGTTCGGTGTCGTTCATCCGTTGGCTGCGATCACGGAGGACACTCGACATGAAGCGACGGGTTGTGGCACGTGTGCTCGCCTTCGTCTTCGCCATCCTGCTGTGTGCCGCTGGCGTGCATGCGCAGAGCGCCTCGACCTGGTTCCTCGCTGAAGGCGCTTCCAATCAGCTCTTCTCGGAAGAGATCCTGGTCGGCAACCCAAGCGCCCAGGCGCTCAGCGTCAGGGTCACGCTGCTGCCGGCACCCGACGCCCTGGCGCCCATCACCTCGAAGGTCTACACGCTCGGACCCACCGCGCGCCTGACCGTCTCGCTGGCCTCGGAGTTCCAGCTCAATGGTGCCAGCTCGGCGCGGGTCAGTGCGGTCATCGCCGGAACCTCCACACCGGCCGATATCGTGGTCGAGCGGAGCATGTACTTTCCCGACGCGACGAGGCCCGGTGCGCACAACGCCGGCGGTGTGACGCGTCTCGCCCCGAACTGGACGCTGGCCGAAGGAGCGACAGGTGCGTTCGACACGTTCGTGCTGGTGGCCAATCCGAACCCGACCGCCACGCGTGTGCGTGCCACGTACTTGACCGCGCTGGGCGCGCGGTACACCAGCGAGGTCATTGCGCCTGCCGACGGTCGAGTGACGTTCTGGCCGCGCAGCGAGCACGCTGCGCTCGTCGCGGCCGAGTTCTCGACGTTCATCGAGTCGATGACCACCGGCAACGACGTCGTGGCCGAGCGCGCCATGTACTTCGACAGCTTCCGCAGCGGACACGACGCCCTTGGCGTCTCGGGCCCGAGCACGACGTGGTACTTCGCCGAGGGCTTCACCGGCGGCAACGCCCAGACTGCGTTCGAGACGTTCCTGCTGCTGGCCAACACGGGCTCGACCAGCGCCACCGTGACGGTCGACTACCTGCTCGACAGTGGCCAGGTGGTGACGCGCGCCTATCCGGTGCCGGCGCGCAGCCGCTTCACCGTCTGGGTGGATCACGAAGGCCGGGTGTACGACGCCAGGCTTGCCGATGCGGCCTTCGGCATCCGCGTGACGTCGTCGAGTCCGATCGTGGCCGAGCGGGCGATGTACTGGGGCACGCCGTCGGTCGGTGATCCCAGGACGCCGACGTTCCCGTGGATCGAAGGACACGACACGGCCGGCGTCATCGCGCCGGCCGCGAAGTGGGGATTTGCAGAGGGGCAGCAGGGCAACTTCGGGCCGGGTGATACCCGTTTCGACTCGTTCTTCCTGCTGGCCAACCCCAACCCGACACCGATCGGCGTCAGGGCCACTTTCGTGCGAGAGGACGGTCTGGGGCTGGTGCGCGTCGTGTGCGTTGCCGCAAACGCGCGCACCAACATCTGGACGGCCGAGTACAGCCCGCTCACGAACCAGCGGTTTGCGGCGTTCGTCGAGACCGTTGCCAGCGCGACGTGCGGCAGCGTCGGCGGCGAGGAATTCGTGGCCGAACGCGCTGTCTACATCGGGCCAGGGTTCGCCGCCGGCCACGTGAATGTCGGCACCCCCTGGACGGGCACGATCGCCACGCCTCCGCCGGCACCCAACTACGTGCCGCCTGTCACGCTGACATCTGTGTCGCCGAGTGTTGGCCCCGCCGCCGGCGGCCAGACGGTTCAGTTGACGGGCAGCGGGTTCTCGGCAGGTGCCACGGTGTCTTTCGGTGGGGCCTTCGCGAGCAATGTGTCGGTGTCGAGCGGCGGCGCAGCGACCGTCGTAACTCCGCCCCATGCGGCTGGTCTCGTCAGCGTGACGTTCACCAACGCGACGGGCCAGAGTTCCACCCTGGGCGGCGCGTTCACGTACGTCGCCGGTCCAGGCCTGAACTCCGTGTTCCCATCCAGCGGGCCGGTGAGCGGAGGTACCGCCGTGACCCTGACGGGGGCGGGATTCGTGGCAGGGGCGCGTGTCAGGTTCGGCGGAGTCGAGGCCACCGGCGTGGTGGTGACGGCGCCGAACGCGGCCACCGCGGTGACACCGGCCCGTGGCGCGGCGGGCACCGTGTCTGTGCAGGTAATCAATCCGGACGGACAGAGTGCCACGCTGGCCAACGGCTTCGCCTACACGGCGCCGTCGGTCGCGTTCGTGCAGTTCACCACGAGGCCGGGGAACACATGCCTGCTGCTGGCGTGGCGCCATCAACCTGAAGATCGACGGGAGCATCGTCGGTCAGATGGGGTGTTCGCCGCAGTCGCGCACGTTCACCGTCGAGTCGTGGGTCCACGTCCTCCAGGGCCTTGCGACCCCGATGGTTGCGGGAGCCATCGACGTCGTCTACGATGGCGTCGGGGGATATCCACCCCTTTAACTGGCGACCTGCCAGTGGTACGCGTTAAGGTCGACGACCGGCCCGCCTGCCCTGGAGCCGTGATCGCCCGCACGAACCCACTCCCCTAGTTTGCGTGGAGCGGTCGTGCGCTGCGCGTGCACCTTGGGAGCGACGTGGCGGCGGGGTTGGCGAAGGTGCTGCGGTTGATGATCGGATAGGGCGCAAGGCGCCTGATGTGGCGAGGGCAGGTCGCGTGCCCGGCCAGCGGGCACGCGACGATTGACCGGAAAGTGGCCTGGCAGAGTGCCGACGCTCACGCCCCCGGCTTCACCGCCCGCACGAATGCGCTCGCGAACTTGCCATCGACCTGGCTCGCGAGGGAGGCCGCGTCGAAGCCGGCGGCCTCGAGGAACTCGCGGGCGTCTTCGACCTTGTAGGTGCGCGTGGGCTCGATGGTGACGTCCGTGAAGCCTGCGCCTTCGAGGCCCGCTCGGTAATCGGTGTCCTGCAGCGCGCCCGCAACGCATCCGACCCACAACTCCACGCTTCGGCGGATGTCGGGCGGCACGTCGCCGCGCACGACGACATCCGAGACGGCGAGGCGTCCACCTGGCTTCAACACGCGGAACGCTTCGCGGAAGACCTGCGGCTTGTCGGCCGACAGGTTGATCACGCAGTTCGAGATGATGACGTCGACCGAGTTGTCGGGCAGCGGGATGGCCTCGATGTGGCCCTTGAGGAACTCGACGTTGTCGATGCCGGCCTTCCGCTTGTTCTCGTTGGCGAGGGCAAGCATGTCGTCGGTCATGTCGAGGCCGTAGGCCTTGCCCGTGGGCCCGACGCGTCGCGCCGACAGGATCACGTCGATACCGCCGCCCGACCCGAGGTCGAGGACGACCTGCCCGGGGGCGAGTTGGGCGAGGGCAGTCGGATTGCCGCAGCCGAGCGAGGCGGCGAACGCAGTGTCGGGCACGGCGTGGCGCTCATCGGCGCCGTAGAGGTCGCGGGTCATCGCGTCCTGACCTCCCGGCGTGGCAGTCGTGCTGCATCCGCATCCGCAGCTGGCCTGGCCCCCTGCGGCAGCACGGCGGGCGGCTTCTCCGTACTTCTCCTTGATGACAGTGGTCAGGTCGATCATCTGGTCGCTCCTCGATGTATCCGCTAATACGAATATATTGGCCATGCTAGATCGCCTCAATTCATTCGTCAATACGAATGTATTGGAATTGTCGGAATTGGGGTCTGACCCCAATTCGCCCGATCGGGGACGCGACCTGAAGATTCAGGCCTGATTCTGAGGATGTGCCGGGAGGAAGCCGGAATTGGGGTCTGACCCCAATTCCGGCGGCGTCAGCGCTTCAGGGCGGACACGCGGTCCATGGAGTCGAGCATGTCGGCCACGTGGGTGCACTGCTCGCAGGCGGTCGTCACGTTGTCGCAGGGCATGCCGTCGCCCTGCATCTCGGCGCAGTGCGGGTCGCGGATGAACTGCAGCAGCTCGTTGATCAGCGCGTTCACCCGGTTCTTCAGCGGGCTGGCGGGCAGGCTTCGAAGGGTCGAGACGAGCTCCCATTCTTCAGCTGTCAGCGTCACGTGCACGGGCGTCTCGCGCATCTCGACCTCCGGTCACTACATCGTGCGTGGCGCGATGGCCTTGCGGCCCCACTCGAAGGCTTCTTCGTTGAGCGGGATCATCGCGCACTTGTCCTTGAGCGCCTGACGGACGGCGGTCAGGAACGTGTCGGGTGGGAACAGCCCCGTCGCCGCCTGCAAGGCACCGAGCGCGACGATGTTCTTGACCACCGGCTTGCCGAGATCCTTGGCGATGCGCGTCATCGGGACGCCGTAGGCGGTGACGCCCACCGGCATCGCCGGCGGCGCGTCGATGACCGAGCTGTCGTAGATCACGGTCCCGCCCGGGCGCACGGTCGGTGCGAACCGGGTCAGGCTCGGGGCGTTGAACGCAATCAGGACGTGCGGGCTCGGAGAGGCAGGCGACAGCACCTCGTCGGCCGCGACGTGGACGTCGGCGTACGACGTGCCGCCGCGTGACTCGGGGCCATAGCTGGGGATGTGCGTGGCGTCGAACCCTTCGTTGATGCCGGCGCGCGCGATGAGCATCGCCGCCGTCTGCGCCCCGTCGCCGCCCGATCCCGCGAGCTTCAGCGAGATGTCGTGCGGGGCGATGTGCTCGGGATACGCGGTGCAGAAGCGCGGCACGGAGTCTGTCGACCCGCCGATGACCGACAACATCACGGAGGGCTCGTGGGTGGGAGGGGCCGGCGCGAACCAGGGCTCGCGCACTTCGTCCTTCTTCACGCCGAGCGGATAGACCGGGACCATCTGCTCGCGCACCCACGTCTCGGCCTCGGTGGGCGTCATCTTCAGGTGCGTCGGGCACTCGGCGAGCACCTCGATGAAGCTGAAGCCACGGTTCTCGACCTGCAGCGTGAGCCCCTTCTTGATGGCCTTCCGCGCACGATTCCGCTGCTTGGCGTCGAACAGGGCCACGCGCTCCACGTACACGGGGCCGTCGAGGCCGGCGATGAGTTCGGCCATCTTCATCGGCTGACCCATGTAGCGATCGCGACCGTACGGGCTCGACGAGGTCTTCTGCTGCATGAGGGTCGTCGGGGCCATCTGCCCGCCCGTCATGCCGTAGATGGCGTTGTTGACGAAGATGACGGTGATGGGGAGGCCAAGCTGCGCGGTCGAGACGATCTCCGCCAGACCGATCGACGCCAGGTCGCCGTCGCCCTGGTAGCTGACGACAATCGACTTCGGATTGGCCAGCTTGTGCCCGATGGCCACCGCCGACGCGCGGCCGTGCGCGGCCTGGGTGTTCCCCACGTCGAAGTAGTAATACAGGAACACGCTGCAACCGACCGGCGACACCGCCACGGTCTGGTCCTGGATGCCCAGGGCGTCGATGGCCTCGGCCAGGTACTTGTGCGCCAGCCCGTGTCCGCACCCCGCGCAGTAGTGCGTGGACTGGCCCTTGAGCCCCTCGCCGTGCGAGTGACGCTCGAAGCGGTCGAAGAAGACGGTGCTCATGCGTGCACCTCGTGACCGAACTCGGCTCGCGTGAACGCCACGCCGGGCGCCATGATCGCCGTGATGATTTCTTCTTGCTGGGGCAGGATGCCACCCATGTGCCGAACCGCCTCAATCGGCGGATGGTGCCGGACGTCGGCGTGGCTCAGCGCGAGCCGCAACTCGTCTTCCAGTTGCCCGGCGCTGGCCTCGACCACGATGATGCGCTCAGCGTGCGTGAGCAACGGCAGGAACGCGTCGATGGGGAAGGGCCACAACGTCTGCGGCCGGAACAGGCCAGCCTTCACGCCCAGGTGCCGCAGTTCCTGCACGGCGCCTTTCGCCATCCGCGCAGGCGTGGTGCACGCCACCACCACCACCTCGGCATCGTCGCACAGGAAGGTGTCGGCCATGGCCTCGACGCGCATCGCTTCGTATTTGCGGTTCAGGTGAAGGTTGTGAGCCTCGAGATCGGTTTCTTCCAGCATGATGGACGAGATGAGGTTGCGCCGGTGCATCTCGTCGCCCCACACCGCCCACTCCGGAAGCCCCGGCTTCACCATCTCGCGCGGCAGCATGACCCGTCCGGTCATCTGCCCGAGGTAGCCGTCGCCGAGGATGATGACCGGGTTCCGGTACTTGAAACTCAGGTCGAACGCCCGCATCGTCATGTCGAGCATTTCCTGCGGGGTCGAGGGCGCGAACACCAGGGCGTGCGTGTTGCCGTGGCCCAGCCCGCGGCAGGCGAGCTTGATGTCGGTCTGTTCCGGGGCGATGTTGCCCAGCCCGGGTCCGCCGCGCATGATGTTCACGAACACGCCGGGCACCTCGGCGCCAATCATGTAGGAGATGCCTTCGAGCATCAGGCTGAAGCCCGGTGACGAGGTGAAGGTCATCGACCGCAACCCGGCGCTGCCCGTGCCGTACATGTGGTTGACGGTGGCCACTTCGCTGACGGCCTGCAGGAACACGCCGTCGAGCTTCGGCAGCAGGGCGGCCATCAACTCGGCCCCCTCGGTCGACGGCGTGATCGGGTAGCCGAAGAAATGACGGCATCCCGCCAGCAGGGCCCCGATCGCAGCGGCGTAGTTGCCCTTCACCACGAGCGGCTCGCACGCCGGCAAGGCCAGCCGCTGGTTGGGGATGTCGACGGGAATCGGCGCCGTCGTGGTCCGCTGCCCGAACAGGTGTGCCGGATCCTCCAACTCCCAGTCGGTGGCCTCGACGGGGCGCCCGATGAGACCGTACGGCTCGGGGCAGGCCTCGAAACACAACCCGCACGCGTTGCAGGTGTCGAGGTCGATCTCGACGGGGACGACGCCGGTCCTGGGGTTGATGTGCTCGGCAAAGTGAATCGAGTGCTTCTGGCAGACCGTGATGCAGCGCCCGCATCCCTTGCAGAACTCGGGAAACAGGAACGGCTTGGGTCGTTCTGAGACGTGGGGCATGCCCGAAACTCCTGAATCGGCGGGTAACCGGTGGTTCCCTCGCCGACGTTGCGTGGTGGGGAGGGCGGAACGCCGCGCCGCGCGCTGACGCCTTTCCGGCGGAACCCGAAACCCCAGGTCAGCAGATGCAAGGGGGGTACCGGACAGGCATCCCCATGCATGTTTTCATTACGAGGATGAATTTCCTGGATGAACTAAATAGGGGTAGGGGGTATACTGCCTGCGGAGGTCAATGATGCCCGTTCGACAGTCCCTCGCCATCACCGGCATGAGCTGCGGTCACTGCGTGGCTCGCGTCAGGAAAACCCTCGAAGCACAACCCGGCGTGCACGTCCACGACGTGCAGGTCGGATCTGCCGATGTCACGTTGCCCGAGCCGACCATGCTGGATGCCGTCATCGCCGCCCTCGACGACGTGGGTTTCCCGGCGCGTCCGGCCCAGTCCTGAACCCTGAGTTCATCTGTGTCGAGGCCGTACCGACACGGAACGGGCACGTTCGTCAAGGTTGGTTCGCACATGATCTGCACGCAACACAACCGAGTCGAAAGGTAGGTCGCACAACCGTGGCCGAACCCCAGGTCTCGTCATCTGCGGCAACCGTCCTGCCCGTCAGCGGGATGACCTGTGCGGCCTGTTCCGCCGCCGTCCAACGCGCCCTGTCGCGCCAGGCTGGCGTGACCGAGGCCAGCGTGAACCTGCTGCTGGGGCAGGCAACCGTGGCCTTCGACCCGGCGGTGACGTCGCCCGAACGGTTGGTCGAGGTCGTGCGCGACGCCGGCTACGACGCGCACGTGCCGTTCGACGAACGGGCGCTGCTCGATGAACAGGCGGCGCACGACGCGGCGGTGGCGAGTGAGGCGCGCGCCTTGCGGTGGAAGGCCGGCGTGGCGCTCGCCGCCGGTGCCCTCGTCATGGCGCTCTCGATGCCATTGATGGCCTCTGCGGCGCACCTCGCGCACGGCGCCGGCAGTGCCGATCCCTTCATGCAGTGGTGGATGGCGCGCTTCGACCCGCGCCTGCGCGCGCTGGCGCCCGCCTTGTACCAGATCGACCCCCGCGTCCTGCACGCCGCGACGCTGTCGCTCACGCTGCTGGTGATGGGCTGGGCGGGGCGGCATTTCTACACGCGTGCCTGGAGTGCGGCGCGGCACGGCACGGCCAACATGAACACCCTGATCGCCCTGGGTACGCTCGCCGCGCTGACCTTCTCGCTCGTCGCGACGTTCGCGCCCGGCTGGTTCACCGCGCGCGCGCTCGCGCCCGACGTCTACTACGAGGCGGTCGTCTTCATCATCGCGTTCCTGCTGCTCGGCAACCTGCTCGAGGCGCGCGCGAAGCAGCGGACATCCGAAGCCCTCAGGTCGCTGATGCAACTGCGTCCGGCCACGGCACGGCTCGTGATTGACGACGTGGAACGTGACGTGTCGATCGACCAGGTGCGGACGGGCGACATCGCGGCCATTCGCCCGGGTGAGCGCATCCCCGTGGACGGCATCGTCACGGCGGGCGAGAGCGACGTCGACGAGTCGATGCTCACCGGGGAGTCGGAGCCGATCGCCAAGTCAACCGGCGCGCGCGTGATTGGCGGCACGATGAACGGACAGGGCGCGCTCCGCGTGCGGGCGACATCGCTCGGCGCCGACGCGGTGCTTGCGCAGATCGTCAGGATGACGCGCGACGCTCAGGCGTCACGCGCCCCGATGCAGGACCTCGCAGACCGCGTCAGCGCGGTCTTCGTGCCGGTCATCGTCGTCATCGCGCTGGCCACCTGGGCCAGCTGGTTCGCCTTCGGGGGGACGTCAGGCGCAGCGCGTGGGATCGTCGCTGCCGTGGCCGTGCTCATCATCGCGTGCCCGTGCGCGATGGGCCTCGCGATTCCAACGGCGATGATGGTCGCGAGCGGTCGTGCGGCGTCCATGGGCATCGTGTTCAAGAGCGGCGATGCGCTCCAGCGGCTGTCGATGGTAACCGCCATCGCGTTCGACAAGACCGGCACCCTCACCGAGGGACGTCCGCGCGTGATCAGCGTGACGCCTGCGCCCGGTGTCACCGAGGCAGACGTCCTGCGCGCGGCCGCCGCGGTCGAGCGCGATTCTGAGCATCCGCTGGCACGCGCCATCGTCGATCTCGCGCGTGAGCGCGCAATCGCGTTTCCGCAGGCGGCGACCATCACCGCAGTTGCCGGGGGCGGTGTGTCGGGAACGCTGGATGGGCAGGTCGTGCTGGCAGGGAAGGCGGCCTTTCTCGAGGAACGCGGCATCGCGCTTCCGGCCGAGGCCGCGGGCGAACCCGAGGCCACCGACGCGTCACCCCACACCGATGTCTTCATCGCGTCCGACGAACGCCTGCTCGGACGCATCACGCTGGCCGATCGCGAACGGGGGAATGCGTCGGCGGTGGTCGCCAGCCTCCGCGCCCTCGGCGTCAGGCTGACGATGCTCACGGGTGACCGTGCGGCGGTCGCACAGCCGATGGCCGCGCGTCTCGGCATCGATCACGTTGTCGCAGGGGCGACACCTGAAGACAAGCTGCACGCGGTCGACACGCTGGTCGCCTCGGGCCAGCGCGTGGCGATGGTGGGCGATGGCATCAACGACGCGCCGGCGCTCGCCCGCGCCGACGTCGGCGTGGCGATGGGCACCGGCACCGACGTGGCCATGCACGCTGCCGACGTGACGCTGATGCGTGGCGACCTGTCGATGCTCGTGACGGCGGTGCACCTTGCACGCCGCACCGTCGCGACGATGCGGCAGAACCTCTTCTGGGCCTTCGCCTACAACGTGCTTGCGGTGCCCGTGGCGGCCGGCGTGCTCGCGCCCTGGGGCATCACGCTGAGTCCCATCCTGGCAAGCGCGGCGATGGCGTTCAGTTCGGTGACCGTGGTCACCAACAGCCTGCGCCTGCGCCGCACGCGGATCACATCATGACGACGACCCAAACAGACGAGCACGTGGAGACGGGCGAATCGGCTGCCTCGTGCGGGTGCCAGGCCGGGACTGCGCCTGGCGGTGACGTGCGGCACGCGATCGCGGTCGATCCGGCGATCAAGCGCCGGAACCTGGCGCGCCTGCGCCGCATCGAGGGACAGGTGCGTGGCCTGCAGCGGATGGTCGACGAAGAGCGCTACTGCGCCGACGTGCTGATGCAGGTCGTGTCGGTGCAGGAGGCCTTGCGCGCAGTCTCGCGCGAACTGCTGCGGAACCACCTGACCCACTGCGTCACCGACGCCATCCGGCGCGGACCCGACGAGGCCGCTGCGATGCGCGACGAGGTGGTGCAGCTGTTCGCGGCGCACCTGCGGTAAACGCTCCACAGCTTTCCGTCGACGATCCGTCGTCCGGGCGGTAGAATCCCCGGCACACTCGCACTGTCGGCGTCGACATCGAGGGAGTCCATGGGCGCATACCATCCGCAGGTCGTTCACTTCGCCATCGTGTTGATCGTGGTCGGCGTGTTGTTCCGCGTCGTGTCGCTGCTGGGACGTCCCGCGTGGATCGGGCCGGCGGCCGCGACGCTGCTGCTCGGCGGGGCGTTGGCCGTGCTCGGCGCGGTCAAGAGCGGCGAGGATGCGCATGGACCTGTCGAACGGATTCCGGGCGTGCGCAGCATCGTGGTCGAGCATGAAGAGTGGGCCGAACGCACCCACGACATCGTCGTCGGCCTGGCGGTGATCGAGTTGCTGGCGCTGGTCCTGCGTCGATCGCCGAAGGTGAAGCTCGTACACGCGGCCGCAGCGGTCGTCGGCCTGGCCGCGGTCTACAGCATGTACAAGACGGCCGAGCACGGCGGCGAGATCGTCTACTCCTATGCAGGCGGTCCGGGGATCCGCAGCGGGGACACGCAGGATGTCGGCCGCCTGTTGCTGGCAGGCCTGTATCACCAGGCCCAACTCGAGCGGAAGTCCGGCCGCCCTGACGGGGCGGCCGATCTCATCGACGAGGCCGCGCGGCGCTTCAGCAGCAACATCGACGTGCAGTTGATGCAGGCCGAGTCGCGTCTGATCGACCGCAAGGACACTGCCGGGGCGCTGCAGGCCCTCTCGACGATGCAGGTGCCGGCAGGCAACGCCTCGATGCAGGTCCGCGCCACGATGTTGAAGGCGGATGCGCTGATCGCCGACGGACGGCACGCCGAGGCCGTCGCGGCGCTGCAGGAGCTCGCGCAGCAGTTCCCGGCGAATGCGCGGATCAAGGCCCGCATCGAGCAATTGTCGAAGGCCGCGGTACAGTAAGCCCGTGCTGCGCGCGCGCGGCGCCCTGGCGAGGCGAATGAACGGCGCGCACGCGTGCACACGAGTCGAAGGGAGCACGTCATCGTGGCCATCAGCGACACCCTGCAGGCGATGCGGACCGGGTTCTCGAAGGACTTCTGGGTGGCGAACACCCTCGAGCTCTTCGAGCGGTTTGCCTACTACGGCAGCAAGGCCGTCCTCACCGTGTACATCGCCGAGACCGTGGGACTCGGTCCCGAGTCGGCGGGGTGGCTGGTGGGCAGCGTCTTCAACACGATGCTCTACTTCCTGCCCATCCTCGCGGGCACGGTGGTCGACCGTTACGGGTTCAAGACCTCGCTGTCGATCTGCTTCGCCATCTTCTCGGTGGGGTACTTCCTGATCGGGCTCGCTGGATTGCCGGCAGGACAGGGCCTCGTCGCGCTGTTCGGCGCCAAGACGTACACGCTGATCGCCCTGATGATCACCGCGGCCGGCGGGTCGTTGATCAAGCCGAGCATCGTCGGAACGGTCGCGCGAACGACGACGGCCGAGACGAAGTCGCTGGGGTACTCGGTCTACTACATGCTCGTGAACGTCGGCGGTGCGATTGGCCCGCTGCTCGCCGTGCCGGTGCGCGAGAACCTCGGGATCGCGTACGTCCTGGTGATGTCGTCGGCCGTCACGTTCCTGCTGCTGATAGCAACGCTGGTGTTCTTCAAGGAGCCGCCGCGACCCGCGGATGCGCCGCCGACGAAGTCGATGGGGCTCGTGCTCGGCGACATGGTCAAGGTCTTCGCCGACCTGCGCTTCATGGCGTTCCTGGTGGTGTTCTCGGGCTTCTGGATCATGTTCTGGCAGATCTTCTACTCGCTGCCGTTCTTCGTGCGCGACGTGCTCGAGTTCCCGCGGTTCGAGATCATCGAGACCGTCGATGCGTGGACGATCATCCTGGTGACCGTGCCCGCGACGGCGCTGGCCAAGAAGCTGAAGCCGATCCGTGCCATGACCGTCGGCTTCGCGCTGGCGAGCCTTTCGTGGTTCATCATCGGCCTGTCCCCGGCCATCACCGCCATCACGATCGGCGCCATCGCGCTGTTCGCCGTCGGCGAGGCGACGCAAGCACCTCGCTACTACGAGTACGTCGCCGACCTGGCGCCCAAGGACCAGGTGGGCACCTACATGGGCTTCGCCTTCCTGCCCGTCGCGATCGGCACGTTCGTGGCCGGCTGGATCGCGGGCCCGCTGGTGACCCACTACGTCGGCATCAGGGTCGATGGCGTGCTGCAGCCAGGACCGGGCGCGGGCGCCCCGCAGCAGATGTGGCTGGTGATTGGCGCAATCGGGGTCGTCTCGACCACGCTCATGGTGCTCTACGACCGATTCGTCGCACCGCGTCCGGCGAAGTAACATCGACGCATGCGCGTCGTCCTGATCGCGACCTACGAACTCGGCCGCCAGCCGTTCGGGCTGGCGTCGCCCGCCGCGTGGCTGCGCGAGGCGGGGCACGAGGTCGTTCCGTGCGACGTGTCACGGGAGCCGCTCGACGCCGACGTCGTCGCGCTGGCGGATCTCGTGGGTGTGCACCTGCCCATGCACACCGCGACGCGACTGGCGCTGCCGCTGATCGAGCGTGTGCGGCAGGTCGTCCCAGGCGCCCACATCTGTGCATTCGGGCTGTACGCGCCACCGAACGCGGAGCATCTTCGCGCGTGCGGCGTCCACACCATCCTCGGGCCCGAGTTCGAGTCCGACCTGCGCGACCTGGCCGATTCGCTCGCTGCGGCGACCCTGCCTCGGTCGACGGCATCGGCGTCAACCGTTCCACGGATCGCGTTTCGCGTGCCCGACCGGCGTGGCCTGCCGCCGCTGGCGCGATACGCCCGCTTGGCGGACGCCGACGGCGGCGGCCAGCGGGTCGTCGGTTCGACCGACACGACCCGCGGATGCAAGCACCTGTGCCGGCATTGCCCAATCGTGCCGCTCTACAACGGGCACTTCCGCGTCGTGCCGGTCGAAATCGTGCTCGCCGACATCGCGCAGCAGGTGGCGTCAGGGGCCACGCACATCACGTTCGGTGATCCCGACTTCTTCAATGGCGTCACGCATGCCCTCCGCATCGTCGAGGCGCTGGCAACACGCCATCCAGGCCTGACGTACGACGCCACGATCAAGGTCGAGCATCTCGCAGCGCATCGCGGCGCGCTGTCAACCCTCGTCGCGACGGGTTGCGCGTTCGTCACGAGCGCGTTCGAGTCGTTCGACGATACCGTGCTGGTGCGGCTGGCCAAGGGACACACCCGTGCGGATGCCGAGTCGGTGGTCGCCCACGCGCGCGAGATCGGGCTGCCGATCGCCCCGACATTTGTCGCGTTCACGCCGTGGACGTCGCACGAGACGTACGGGGAGTTCCTCGACACCATCGCCGACTGGCACCTGATCGACGTCGTCGCGCCGGTCCAGCTGGCTTTGCGGCTGCTCGTCCCGGCGGGCTCGCTGTTGCGCGACCTGCCGGAGATTGCCGCGCTGGCGCCAGACTTCAACCCAGCGCACCTTGCCTACCGCTGGGACCATCCCGATCCGCGCCTGGATGTGCTGCAGCGAGCCGTGATGGATGTCGTGACACGCACTGGCCGCCGGCCGCGTCGCGCGGTGTTCGAGGCCGTGGTCGCCTGCGCGGTGGCCCACGGCGTGCGGGTCAGCGCCTCGGCCGACCGCGGGCGCACCCGCGGGGCGACCATCGCGACGATTGACGAGCCTTGGTACTGTTGAGCCGAGCCCACAGGGGAGCCGGCGGCTCCCTTCTGATTCCCGCAAGCGCCAGCGATTGAACTGGCTGAGACGCGATGAGCCGCATCCTGATTGTTGCCGCGACCACCGGGTACCAGACGCACGCCTTCGAGGACGCCGCGACGGTACTCGGGGTCGATCTCGTGTACGCCACCGACCGCTGCCAGTCGCTGAAGGACCCGTGGCGGGACGGCGCGATCCCCGTGAGGTTCGGCGACCCTCACGCGGCTGCCACCACCATCGCCGATCGGCTGCAGGCTGAGGGCGTGTCGGGCGTCATCGGTCTGGGCGACCGGCCGGCCTACGTGGCAGCGTGCGCGGCGGCACGCCTGGGCGTCCCGTTTCATCCGCCGCAGGGCGTGGGCGTGGCGATCCACAAGGTGCACACCCGCGGACGGCTCCTCGCGGCGGATCTCGCGACGCCATGGTTCATCTCGGCGCCGGTCGACACGCCGCTCGACGCGTTTGCCGATCGCCTGCGCTTTCCGTGCGTGCTCAAGCCGATCGGCCTGTCGGCGAGCCGCGGGGTCATCCGGGCAGACGACGTGGCGGCGTTCGAACGTGCGCGCGCCAGAATCGCGGCGTTGCTCGACCGCCCGGACGTGTCGACCGGGGCCGACCACCGCGACATCCTGGTCGAGGGGTTCATTCCCGGGCAGGAGTACGCGCTCGAGGGCGTGATGGATCGCGGCCGGCTCCGCGTGTTCGCGATCTTCGCGAAGCCCGACCCGCTGGATGGTCCGTTCTTCGAGGAGACCATCTACGTGACGCCGCCAGGCATGCCCGAGGCAACCGAGCGCCTCATCGCGGGCACCGTGGCGCATGCGGCAGCGGCCATTGGCCTGGCGCATGGCCCGGTGCACGCGGAGTGCCGGGTGAACACGTCGGGGGTCTACATCCTGGAAGTGGCGCCGCGTCCCATTGGCGGCCTGTGCGGCCGATCGCTCCGGTTCCGCACGCACGGGCGCGACGACATCCCCTTCGAGGAGGTGCTGCTGCGATTCGCGCTCGACGACCCGCTCGAGGGGTTCGGCCGCGAGGCCCAGGCGTCGGCGGTGATGATGATGCCGATTCCGTCACGCGGCCGGTTCCGCAGCGTCGAGGGTGTCGAGCGGGCGCGTGCCGTGGCCGGGGTGCGCGACGTGGTGATCACCGCGTCGGCAGGGCAGTTCTTCGAACCGTTGCCCGAAGGGCACAGCTACCTGGGCTTCGTCTTCGCGTCAGCTGACTCGCCCGAGGGCGCAGTGGCACGGGTGCGCGACGCGCACCGCCTGCTCACATTCAGGTTCGATCGCGACCTGACGCTCTGACACTACTTCGACTTCTGGGGTACGTAGCCGGGAGGCAGCGAGGCACTCTCGCCGAAGAAGAACTCCTCCATGTGCCTGGCGACGAGTTCCTGGGCTTCCTTCTGGAAAGGCATCAGGCGGTACTCGTTGAGGATCATCTTCATGCGCTCTTCCCACATGGCCCAGGCCTCGGCCGAGACGTTGTCGTAGATGCGCTGACCGAGTTCCCCTGGCCAGGGCTTTTCGTCGAGTCCGGGAAGTTCGCGGCCGAGCTTCACACACTTCACCATGCGTGGGCCCGACGCCGGGGGCTGCGCTCCGAAGATGGTCATGCCGGCATGGTACAACAACAGCCCCCTACACGCAGTGCAGGCGTCCGCCCGTGTTGCATTCCTACTCGGCTGTATTGGAATCGACGAGCATCTGTATCAATTCAATGCGCCAGCGGGGAAGTCCGGTTTCCAGCAACGCCAGCCGTTCGCGGAGTTGTTCGTCGAAAGCATTGAAGGATAACGAGTTCGCACGCTCCATCGATTCTTGACATCGTGCCGAATTTGCTGGCACACATGTTGATAAGCAAGAGGTGTGCGGCGGAGGCCGCACCCGTCACCGTGTCATCCATCGATCGACACAGGGGGGTGATGGCAGGAGGGTTTACACAATGAGTGACACCATGAACACCAGTGCACCGACACCACGTCCGAAGATGCGCCGGGGCTTCGCGTCCATGTCAGCCGAGAAGCAGCGCGAGATCGCCAGCAAGGGCGGGCGGGCTGCACACGAGAAGGGTACCGCTCACGAGTGGACCGCCGACGAGGCACGCAACGCCGGCCGCAAGGGCGGCCTCGCCAGCCGCGGTGGCCGCGGCAAGAGCATTCCCGAGCAGGCCTAGGCCAGGTTCTGCGCCGGCGACCGACGAGCGGTCGCGCGAGCGCCTCCATCAGGCGAGGGGTCGCGGCATCAGCCGCGGTCCCTCGTGCCATTCCTCGCACGAAGCGCCCGCCGAACCGCCCGCCTCGCGATGACGCATGAGCGTCGGGTCAGTGGACGGCGTCGTCTTTCGTCCCTACCCACAGTGATACCGGGGCGTCGCCAAACGTCGCGCTCACCATCCGCGTCACCTCGACGCGCGCATCGTTGAAGCACGCGCCGCCGGCCAGGTCGGTCAGCGAGTCGGGTGCCAGGGTGTTTGCGGTGGCCCTGTTGAAGGTGCTCTTGCGCCACAGGCCCTTCGGCAGGCTCACGACCCCGCGCGCGATGCGCGGTGTGATAGTCGCCAGGCAGTGCACCTCGCCGAGCGCGTTGTGCACGCGGACCGTGTCGCCCTCTTCGACCAGCCGTTCGGCCGCATCGTCCGGATGTATCGCGATCGACGCGATCCGTTCACGCAGCTCACCGAGGGTCGAACTAATCGTCTTCTCGCTGGCCGGCGAGATGAGCGCGAGCGGGAACTCAGGCGTCGCCGGATCCGGCTGGTACACGTAGAGACGTCCCTCGACCTCACGGTCGAGTTCGGCGGGCCACAGGTGGATCCGGCCATCCGGGGTCAGCGGGAAGACGTCGACGAACTGGACGGGCGTGGTCCCGCTCGACGGCGCGGCTCCCGCCTCGCTGTGCACGCCGTCACGCAGGTGATCGGGCAGTGCAGCCGTCACGCGCACGACGGCCATCGCGTCGCCGCCCTCCTCGTCGTCGCTCGTGCGGAGGCCCAGGCGCGCCGCGAGCGCCGCGAACACCACCGTGTTCGGCCGTGACTGACCCACTGCCTCGATGATGGGGCGCACCATCTGCATGTGGTAGGCGCCATACCCGCGCGCCACGTCGTAGTGCTCGAGGAAGGTCGTGGCGGGCAGCACCACGTCGGCGTAATGTGCCGTGTCGGTCATCACCTGGTCGTGGACGACCGTGAACAGGTCCTCGCGCGCCAGCCCGGCCAGCACGCGCTGCTGGTCGGGAATCGTGGCCGCGGGATTCGCGTTGTACACGTACAGCACCTTCACCGGCTCCGGATCGTCGAGGAGCACCCGTCCAAGCCGGTTCATGTTGACGATCCGCGTCGACTGGACCGGCGTCGTGAGCCAGCTCTCGTTCGAGTAGCCGTACGCCCCGGAGTTGCTCAGCGTGTAGCCGCCCCCACGCACGCCGAACTTGTTGGCCACGGCCGGCAAGGCGAGGACGGCCATGACGGCGTTGCCGCCGTTGCGGTTGCGCTCGAGGCCCCAGCCGCAGCGGATGACCGCGGGCGACACCCCGGCGTAGAGTTCGGCGAGAGCCGCGATCGTCGACGCATCGATGCCCGCCACTGCCGCCGCGCGTTCGAACGTCCACTCCCTGGCGCGATCTCGCAACCTGTCGGCGTCGAGCGTGTGCGCCGCCAGGAAGGCCTCGTCGGCGTGCCCACCCTCGAACAGGAACCGGTGCACCGCGAGCGCCACCGCCACGTCGGAGCCGGGCCGGAGTGCGAGGTGGAGATCGGCCTGACGCGCCATCGCGGTCGCGCGCGGATCGACGACCACGACCTTGGCGCCCCGTTCCTTCGCCTGCTTGATGAATGGCATCAGGTGGATGCCTGACGCGGTCGGATTCGCCCCCCACACCACGATCAACCCGGCGTGAACGTAATCGGCGTATCCGACGCCCCCCATCTTGCCGTACATGCCCCTGGCCACCGCGCCGGTCGGCGCCGCGCACACCGTGCGCGCCAACCGCGAGCTGCCGAGCTGACGGAAGAACTCGGCATCTGCCGTGTCCTGCGTGACGATGCCGTTCGACCCCCCGTAGTAGAAGGGCAGGATGGATGCCCCGCCGTGCGCCGACCGGGCGTCGCGCATTCTCGTGGCGATCAGGTCGAGCGCGTCGTCCCAGGTGGCCGGCGAGAACTGCCCACTGCCCTTGGGGCCGGTCCGGACGAGCGGAGTCTGCACGCGGAGCGGTCCATAGACACGGTCGGCGAAGCCGCGGACCTTCGCACAGATGTATCCGTCGGTGACCGGGTTGCGGTGCGAGCCGTCGAGCGCGACCAGGCGCCCGTTCTCGACCGAGACGTTCAGCGAGCAGGCGTCAGGGCAATCGAGGGGGCAGGCGGTCTCGACGACACTCCGTCCCCAGCGGAGCTTTTCGGATGAAGCCATGCGTCAGTCTACCGCACGCCCGGCATCCCGGCCCGTGTGCGTCAGCGGCGCGCGGGCTCGGCCTGGATGCGAATCCTCGATCCCGCCTGCAACTGCCGCAGCGCCTGGAACGGGCCGCTCACGACCATGGCTCCCTCGGCGACGCCGCTGACCTCGACCTGCAGGCCGCCGATGATGCCGGTCGTGACCGGCGCGAAGGCGACCGTGTCGTTGTCGATCACGAAGACCCCGGCCTGCTCGGTCGCATTCGCGACAGCGCCGGCGCCTGCCGGGGTCGAGCCGGGCCTGAGCACCACCGACTGCAGGGGGACCGTGAGCACACCGGTCTTCTCGTCGGCGAGAATCTCGGCGTCGCACGTCAGCCCGGGACGGAGGTCGGCGTCGGTGGCGTCGAGACGCACGACGACCCGGAATTCGCGGGCCGCGTTCTGTGTGCCGACCACGGGCAACGCACCGGCGCCCACTTCGACGACCGTGCCGGCAAACGTGCGACCGGGCAGGGCCTCGAGCACCACGCTGGCGGACTGTCCCGTGCGCAACCGGAGGACGTCGGCCTCGGCGACCTTGACCTCGGCGTTGATGGACGAGAGGTCCGACACGGTCATGAGGATGGAGCCGGGCTGATTCTGAAGGCCGATCACGACCATTTCGCCCTCGCGGACCTGGAGGCGCGAGACGATGCCGTCGATAGGCGAGGTGATCTCGGTTTTCGACACGACGTCGCGCGCGCGGGCCGCTTGCGCGCGTGCCTGCGCCACGCGCTGCTCGGCGGCCGCCTTGGCGTTCAGCGCGCGCTGGGCGGCCGCGCGCGCTGACGCCAGCGTCCCGCGTGCGGCGTCGAAGGCGGCCTGTGCCTTGTCGAGATCCGCACGCGGCGAGAGCGCCTGGTCGTGCAGATCGCGCGCGCGCTTGAGCGCGGTCTCGGCTTCGGCGTAGCGCGCCTCGGCCGACGCGACGTCGGCTTCGGCCGCGCGGATCTGGTTCACGGCGCCCTCGGCCTCGGCCCCGAGTGCCGCGACTGCCGCGGCCGCGCCCCCGAGATCGGCCCGGGCCTGCACGGGATCGATCCGCGCGAGTACCTGCCCGGCCCGCACGCGGTCTCCCTCCTTGACGAGCACCGCGACGAGACGCCCCATGACGTTCGACCCGATATCGGCGTATCGTGTGGCCACGATCTCGCCGGATGCGGTCACCGTCGAGCGGAATGTCGCGACCCGCGTCACGGGTGTCACGTTCACGTCGGTGACGGGGCGGCGGTCGCGGCCGAAGAAGAACCAGCCAGCGCCGATGAGCACGACGAGCAGGGGAATGAGACGGGAAGGTCGCATCATGATTTGGACGATCGCACGCACAAGCGCGCTGCAACGCCTTTCGCGCGCGAGCGTCTCAACGGCGGGACTCGCCGCTTGGACGCCCGCCCCGGGCGCCTGGTTGCGGGGCAATGTCGAGGCCCCGAAGTCGTGCGGATGATACTAGAAGCACTGCGGCAAGCGTTGGGTTCGTTGCGGGGGTATCCCCTGAGGACCGCCCTGGGCGTGCTGGCCATCCTCGTGGCCGTGGCCACGATCTGCGTGGTCGTGACGGCGCTCGACGGGGTGCGCGAGTTCGCGCGGGTCAGCGCGGAGCGCGCATTCGGCAGCGACACGTTCGTCATCGCGCAGGTGGCGTCCACCGGGCAGATCAGCCGCCGTGAGCTCGAAGAGAAGCTGCAGCGGAACCTGCCAATCCGCCGGGCCGACGTCAGGTTTCTCGAACGCCAGAACGGCGGGCGCGTGTTCTACGCGCCGAACGTGCAGCGCGCAGCGGGGGTGACGCGGGGAAGTTACGAGTACGAGAACGGCGCGGTGACGGGAACGACGGCCGACCTCGTGGAGATCCGCGATCTCGGGATCGTGGCTGGGCGCTTCTTCGACCGTGACGAAGACACGCGCGGTTCGCAGGTCGTCGTCATCGGGGCCGACGTGGCCGACGCGCTGTTCCCGTCGGGCGACCCGTTGGGCCGGTCGGTCCGCATCGCGGGTCGAGGCTTCACCGTCGTTGGCGTGCAGGGGAAGCTGGGCACCTCGGGCGGCACCTCGCTCGACCGATACGCCTGGATCCCCCTGATTGCGTTCGAGCGCGCCTTCGGCACGCCGGCGACCCTGCAGGTGTTCGCCAGGGCGGATGGTGGACGCACGGTGCAGGAGGCGGAAGACATCGCGCGCACCACGATGCGGGCGCGACGGAGCCTCGCACCTGGCGAGGCCGACAACTTCGACATCCTCACGCCCGACTCGGCTCGCGGTTTCGTCCAGCGCGTCACCGAGCGCATCGGCGTGGCGGCGGTGCCGATCGCCATCATGGCGTTGCTGGCGGCCATCGTGGTCGTCACGAACACGACGCTGGTGTCGGTGAGTCAGCGAACACGCGAGATTGGCGTTCGCCGTGCCCTCGGGGCGAGCCGCCGCCAGATCTCATCCGAGGTCCTGGCCGAGTCGCTGATCGTCGCCATCGGAGGAGGAACCCTCGGGCTCGCCGTGGTGCTCGTGCTGGCGTCGGTCGTCGGGGAAGTCGCCGGCCTCGCGCTGGCGGTGCGCCCGTCGACAATGGCGTGGAGCGTCGCCGCGTCGGTGTTCTCCGGACTCGCGGCCGGGTGGTATCCGGCTCGTCGTGCTGTGATGGTCGACGTCATCACGGCCATCCGCACCGAGTAATGGAGCCCCTCCTGGATGTTCCCGTCGAGGCGCCCATCGCCGCCGAGGTCCGCTCGTTGAGCGACCTGTTTGGCGAGTCGGCGTCGCTTGCGGTGGAGTCGTTGCGCACCCAGCCCGCGCGGTCGGCGCTGGCCATCAGCGGCATCGTGATCGGCATCGTGACCGTGGTGCTCGTGGCGACGGTGCTCGCGGGGCTGCGGAACTCGATCGCCGACCTGTTCAGGGATCTCGGCACCGACAACGTGTTTGCCTTCCACCTGACGGGTGACCCGTACTCGTCGGCGTCTGAACGCGAAGCACGACGACGACCGCTCGAGGCGTCCTACGCCCCGACGATCCTGCGACTGGGCGACGCAGTGCGCGACGTGGGGGTACAGGTCATCGTGCCCACGGTGATCAGCGGCCGGGCCCTCACGGCGCGTGCCGGCGGCAACGAGAGCGACACGGTGCTGGTCGAGGGGGCCTCGGCCAATTTCGCAGAGATCGTGGGCGCCGACCTGGCGGCCGGGCGACCGTTCACCGATCTCGAAGTGCGGGCGGGTGCGCCGGTCGCGCTCATCGGCGCGAACCTGGTCACCGCGCTGTATGGCGCAGATGCGCGCGGTCGCGTCGTCGGCAGGACCCTGGTGCTGGGGAGCGAGACATACACGATCGTCGGCGAGTTCGCACCGCGCAAGGGCGGCTTCTTCGGCGAGAACCGGCAGGACAACGTCCTCACGCTGCCACTCGGAACGGTGACGCGACGGTTCCCGCAGGCCGAAAACACCGTTCTCTACATCAGGAGCAAGCCGGGGCGCCTCGAAGACACCAAGGTGCAGGCCGAGACCATCCTCCGGCAACTGCGGCGCCTCGGACCCGGCGACGAGTCGGACTTCAACCTGTCGACCTCGGAGCAGATCATCGCGAACTTCGATCGCATCAGCGTCGCGATCGGGTTGGTGACGATCGCCCTGGCCGCGGTGAGTCTGTTCATCGGCGGCATCGGGATCGCCAACGTGATGATCATCTCGGTGACCGAGCGCACGCGCGAGATCGGGGTGCGGCTGGCGATCGGCGCGCGTCGACGCGAGGTGCTGCGCCAGTTCCTCATCGAGGCGATGTTGCTGTCGTCGATTGGCGGCGTCGCGGGGCTCGCGGTTGCGGCCCTGGTCGGCGGGCTGATCACGCTTGCGCTGCCGGCACTGTCGGCCATGCCACCACCGTGGGTCATCGTGGCCGGTTTTCTGAGCGCGGTGACGACGGGCATCGTCGCCGGTTACTTCCCGGCGCGCCGTGCGGCGCACCTCGATCCGGTCGAGGCGCTACGATACGAGTAGGACGTGCGCGCAACCAGCTCGACGGTGCGGCGCGCGCCACCTGGAGCGCCTGCCGCATGCCGACCGTCACGCCCGCCAGCGGGCCTCTCGCACCTGGTTCGCCTCACGCGCCTGTGACCGCGTCGCTGCCGCACGTGCCCCTGCGCGCGTCGGGGCGACCACGCGTGGTTGTGCTCGGGGGCGGCTTCGGAGGGTTGTCGGCTGCGCGGTCGCTTCGTCGTGCGCCGGTTGATGTGGTCCTGATCGACAAGAAGAACCACCACCTGTTCCAGCCGCTGCTCTACCAGGTGGCAACCGCCGGTCTGTCACCGGGCGACATCGCGTCTCCCATCCGCTACATCCTGCGCCGCCAGCGCAATGTGCAGGTCCTGCTCGCCGAGGCGCAGTCGATCGACGTCGAGGCGCGGCGCGTCGTGCTCGATGTCGGCCAGGTGCCGTACCAGGCCCTCATCGTGGCCACGGGTGCCACGCATGCGTATTTCGGCAACGACGCCTGGCAGGAGCACGCTCCCGGGCTCAAGACGCTCGACGATGCCCTGGCGATCCGGCGGAAGGTGCTGCTGGCCTTCGAACTCGCGGAGCGCACGTCGGATCCCGAGGTGCAGCGTCGCCTGCTCACGTTCGTCGTCGTCGGCGGCGGACCCACGGGCGTCGAGATGGCGGGCTCGCTTGCCGAGATCGCGCGTCACGCCCTGAAACACGAGTTCCGGTCGATTCGTCCCGAGTCGGCGCGCATCGTGCTACTCGAGGGCGGTGCCACGGTGCTGACGGCGTTTCCCGACAGGCTGCGGACGTACGCTGCGGAGTCGCTGCGCGACCTTGGCGTCGAGGTCCGGCTGCAGACGCCCGTCACGCGCATCGAGGCCCACCGCGTGCACACGGGCGACGGCGTGATCGACGCCGGGACCATCCTGTGGGCTGCGGGCGTCGCCGCGTCGCCGATCGGACGATCGCTGGGCGTCCCGCTCGATCGAACGGGGCGCGTCATCGTGCGGGCAGACCTGACGATTCCCGGTCGCGACGACGTCTACGTCGTGGGCGACCTCGCGATCTTCGTTCCCGAGGGCGCACAGGGGCCCTTGCCCGGCGTGGCGCAGGTCGCGATGCAGCAGGCCGCACACGCGGCGCGCAACATCATTGCCACGCTGGCCGGTCGTCCGCGCACGACGTTCGTCTACCGCGACCTGGGCAACCTCGCGACCGTCGGTCGCGCCCGTGCGGTCGCCGACCTCGGGTGGGTTCGCTTCAGCGGCATGCCCGCGTGGGCCTTCTGGCTGTTCGTCCACATCATGAAGCTCACCGGGTTCCGGAACCGCCTCGGCGTGTTCCTGCAGTGGGCGTTCGCCTACTTCACGTATCAGCGAAGCATCCGGTTGATTACCGGAGAGGAGACCGTATCGCCTCCGTCATCCGCCTCCTCGTGATCCTGGCGGCGCTCGTCACGGTGGTGTTGCCCGTCGAGCCGCACGTCGTCGAGCGATGGTTCAGTCGCACGTGGTATCCACCACTGCAGCGCGTGCTGACGCCGTTGGCGAACGTGGTGGGGTGGTCGTTGTTCGACGTGACGTGCGTCGCGATCGGCGTGGCGGCCGTCACGATGGTCGTGACACGCGTGCGCGGCGCCAGGGGCGCCTCGCGCAAAGGCCGATGGTGGCGCGCGGCGTTCGACCTCGTGGCGCTCGGCGCCGCGGTGTACCTGGTGTTCATGGCGACGTGGGGCTGGCATTACCGGCGCGAACCGCTCGGCATGCGCCTCGACGCGCGTGATCAGGGGGTGACGGCCGAGCGCGTGCGCGAACTGACCGACACGGCGATCTTCCAGCTCAACAGCCTGCACGCGTCCGCGCATGCGACCGCGTGGCCTGCGCCGAGCGCGTGGGTCGGCGCGCTGGCACCGGCATACGTCGCGGCACAGCGGGTGCTCGGGGTCGAACCCGCGGCCGTACCTCCCCGGCCCAAGCCCACCGCGCTCGGCGCGTGGTTCGTGAGGGCTGGGATCGCGGGAATGACCAACCCGTTCCAGCTCGATGTGATGCTGACGCCCGACGCCTTGCCGTTCGAGGTGCCTGCGCTCCTTGCCCACGAGTGGGCGCACGTCGCGGGATTTGCCCGCGAGGACGAAGCGGGGTTCGTCGGGTTCGTGACGACGCAGCAGGGCAACGTCCAGGCCAGGTACAGCGGCTGGCTCGATGTCTACGTCCGCCTGCTGGCCGCGCTGCCGCGCGCCGAGCGCGAGGCCATGCACAAGCGGCTGGCCTCCGGGCCGCGCGCCGACCTCGCCGCCATCCGGCAACGGTTGACGCGGGTGTCGCCGGCGGCCCAGCAGGTAGCGTGGTCGGGGTACGACTCGTATCTGAAGACGAATCGCGTACGGGAAGGGCTCGAGAGTTACGACGGCGTCGTGACCCTGATGGCCCGTGCCCGCTTTGACGAGCACTGGCTGCCTGCACTCGCGCAGCGGTGACCGGGCCCGCAGCGACCGTGCCGCGAGGCAGCCACAGGCACGAAGGGTGCCTGTGGCGCTCGCTCGCGTCTACATGTCAGTGGCGATGCGCGTGGTGACTGGCCACCAACTCAGTGGCTGTCGTGCGTTCCTATCTTGACGCCGCCGTTCACCGTCTCGAGCGAAATGCGTGGGCCTCCACCGTTGAGGCGCCCCCTGAGGCTGCGACGGCTCGAGTCGCCGTCCTTTTCGATGGGCAGATCGACCGAGATGCCGCCGTTGGTGCAACTGGCCGAGACGTCAGCCCTGGCGTCGGCTGGCAGCGACAGCGACACGCCGCCGTTCGTCGTCTCGAGCACGATGCCGTCGGCGTGAACGGCCCGGACGTCGATGTCGACGCCACCGTTGGTGGTCGAGGCGCGCACGGCGCCCGCGAGGCCGGTTCCCGACACGCCGCCGTTGGTCGTCTCGGCCGTCACGGCGCCGGTCAGGTCGGTGAGGCGGATCTTGCCGTTCGTGTTGTCGACCTTCACGGTCGTGCCTGACGGCACCTTGACGAAGTAGCGGACTTCAAGGCCGCCCCAGCGAATCCCCTGGGGGAGCTTCGTTTCGAGCTTCACCCGCGATGCGCTGATGTCTTCGCGAATCTCGAGTTGCCCCAGCAGGTCCTTCGCGGCCTGCTCGCTCGCGGCCTTCGCCACGCGTTCGGCTCGCACCTCGACCGTCGATCCGCTCGTCTCGGTCACCTCGATGGCGCCGTTGGTGTTGCCGATCTCCACCGAGCCGCCCGCGCCCAGCGGGTACGACCGCGTCCACTCGTCCTTGGTCTCGGCCTTGAAACTGGCCACGGCCAGTTCGCACGCCGCCGAGGTCAGGGCGACCAGGCTGAGGCTGGCGGCCAGCGCGAGTGAGCGCGAAGTCAGGCGTGTTCGCATGTCACGTTCCTCCGGTGTCTTCTAGACGTGTCGCACGGGGCCGGAGTTCACGGCGCCCCGGTCACAAAGGCGTGATCACGTTACAGGATCGTCAGGCGCCTTCAGGTCGCCGTCATTCCGGGCAGGGTCGGAGCCGCGGATTCAGGCCTGATTCGTCGATGCCGGTCGCAGATCGCCCCGGGCACGTCCGTTGCCCTTGCTCGGGGCGTCATGGACGTCTTCCTCCGCCTTCGTCATCCGCTTCGTGCCGTTTCCCTGGTGATGCTCCTGCTGGTGTGCGCCGCGCGCGCCCAGGCGGCAGTGGTCACGGTCGCGTGGGATGCCAATCCCGAAGCCGACCTGGCTGGCTACATCGTCTCGTGGGGAACGCAGACGGGGATCTACACCAACTCGCAGGACGTGGGGAACGTGGCGACCTACACGGTGCCCGATCTGCAGCCCGGTTCCACCTATTACGTGGCCGTGCAGGCCTACAACACCAACGGCCTGTCTGGCCCGTACTCCACCGAGTTGACGACCACGACGCCGCCGGGACCCGTCACGGGCGGCCCGACGCTGACCCTCGTCACCCCGAGTTCGGGCCCGACCGCAGGCGGCACCCTCATCACGCTGACCGGCACCGACTTCATCGCCGGGGCGGCGGTGAATGTGGGCGGCATCCTGGCCGACACCATCACCTACGTGTCGCCGACGACCATCACCGCCCGGACGCCGGCGCATGCCGCGGGAGCCGTGACCGTGACGGTGACGTTCCCGGGCGGCAAACAGGCCATCAAGAGCAACGCCTACAGCTTCGTGGCGACGGCATTGAGCATCACGGCCGTGACGCCCGCAAGCGGTTCAGTCCAGGGCGGCACGGCGGTTTCGATCAGCGGATCCGCCTTCCAGGCGGGTGCGACGGTCACCTTCGGCGATGCCGCGGCGACGGTGACCTTCCTCGACGCCCAGACGTTGACGGCGGTCTCACCCGCACACGCGGCTGGTGCGGTCGACGTGGTGGTGACGAACCCGGGCGGGGCGACCGCACGTCGCACGTCGGGCTTCACGTTCGTGTCGTCGAATCCGTCGACGGATACCGACGGCGACGGCCTCCCCGACGCATGGGAGACGACGTACGGCCTCGACCCCGCGATTCCGACCGGCGAGGACGGCGACACCGGCGATCCCGACCACGACGGCCAGACCAACCTGGTCGAGTACAAGGCCGGGTCGCACCCGCGCGGGTTCTATCGGCGCTACTTTGCCGAAGGCGTCAGCAGCATCTTCTTCAGCACGACCCTCGCGATTGCGAACCCGAACGCCACGGGCGCCGCGATGCTCCTGTCGTTCCTCCTGCCCGACGGCAGCGTGGCGCGGCACCCGATGAGCGTGGCGGCGCACGCCCGCGCGACGGTGGATGCCCACACCGTGGACGCCATCGCCAACACGGCCTTCTCGACCACCATCGAGTCAGACGTCGAGTTCGTCGCCGACCGCACCGTGTCGTGGGATGCGTCGGGTTACGGTGGACACGCCGAAACCGGGGTCGAGTCTCCGAGCACGACCTGGTACCTGGCCGAAGGCGCGACGCACTCGGGGATCGACCTCTTCTACCTCATTCAGAACCCGAACCCGCAGGTGGCGAAGGTGCAGGTCCGCTACCTGTTGCCCAGGGGCACACCCATCACCAAGACGTACGACGTGCCGGCCAACACGCGCTTCAACATCTGGGTCGACCTCGAAGATCCGCGCCTCGCGCAGACCGACGTGTCGGCCGTGATCACCTCGACCAACGGCGTGCCGGTGATCGTCGAGCGGTCGCTGTACCTGGCCGCTGGCGGGCTCGCGTTCGGCGCGGGGCACAACAGCGCCGGCGTGACGGCGCCGAGCACGACGTGGTTCCTCGCCGAAGGCGCGACGGGTGACTACTTCGACATGTTCGTCCTGATTGCCAATCCCGGTTCGACGGCGGCCGCCGTGCAGGGCACCTACCTGCTGCCATCGGGCAAGACCATCGAGAAGGTGTACGCGGTTCCAGCGAACTCACGGTTCAACATCTGGGTTGACCTCGAGGACCCCGAACTGGCCAGCACCGCCGTGTCAGCCACCTACGTGTCGACCAACGGCGTGCCGATCATCGTCGAGCGCACGTTGTGGTGGCCGAACCTGGCAACCACCGGCTGGCAGGAAGCCCACAACGCGTTCGGCACGACGTCGACCGGCACGCGCTGGGCGCTGGCCGAAGGCGAAATCGGTGGCGAACGCTCGATCGTGACCTACGTCCTGGTCGCGAACACCTCGGCCTTCGCCGCCACGGCGCACGTGACGCTGCTGATGGAAGACGGGTCGACCCTGGTGCGCGACTTCTCGGTTGCGGCGCGCAGCCGCTTCAACATCGACGTCGCCGCCGAATTCCCCGCGGCGCGCGGCACGCGCTTCGGCACGATCATCGAGAGCGTCGGCGACACGCCGGCGCAGCTCGTGGTCGAGCGTGCGATGTACTGGGATGCGGGTGGCGTCTTCTGGGCCGCCGGGACCGACGCGGTGGCATCGCGCCTGGGCGCAACGCTGCCTGCAGCGGGAGGCACGCAGTAGGCCCGACTCAGGGCGGGGGCACGCGTGTGACGGGCTGCCGCCGCGCGAGGCGACTGGCGTGTCCGCCCCGTCCTACGACGAGGGAGGCGAGGGCGACTTCACCGGAAACGGGTCGGCCCTCGTTTCCAGCACGAAGCGCCGGATCACCTCGGCCGATGCCGCAGGCACGAACGAGAACTCGATGCCCAGCGTGTACATGACGGCACCGTCCTTGACGGCGAAGTGCCCGTGAACGACGCGGCCGCGTACGACGGTCTCGCCCCCGTCCGACAACCGGAGGCGGAACTCGTGGTCGCCCAGTGGCGACAGGTCGGCGTTGGTCTCAATCAGCATTCCGCCGAGGCTGATCTCCTTGACCCGCACGTGCGCGCGTGCCGTCTCGTCGACGCCGGTGGCGTGCCGGACGACGTCGATCCGGCTGGTGCGGCGTCGTTCCGTCGTCATGCGACACCGCCGGGCTGTGCCGCCGCCTTCGCGGGGTAGTGAGACGCGACGTAGTCGTCTATCAGCTTCCGGAAGGCGACCGCGAGTTCGTCGTAGCTGCCGCGCAGCGTGACCGCGTGCCGGCCATCGATGAAGACCGGGCAGTGGGGCGCCTCGCCCGTGCCCGGGAGGCTGATGCCGATGTTGGCGGCCTTCGACTCGCCAGGGCCGTTGACCACGCAGCCCATCACCGCCAGCGTCAGGGTCTCGACCCCGTCGTGCATCGTGCGCCACTCGGGCATGCGCTCGCGGATGTACTCGTGCGTGCGCTCCGCGAGTTCCTGGAACGTGGTGCTCGTGGTGCGCCCGCACCCGGGGCACGCCGTCACCGAGGGCGCGAACGACCTGATGCCGAGCGCCTGCAGCAGTTCCTGGCAGGCATACACCTCGTCGCGCCGATCACCGCCGGGCCGCGGCGTGAGCGAGTAGCGGATCGTGTCGCCGATGCCGTCGTTGAGCAGGATGCCGATGGCGGCCGACGACCACACCAGGCCCTTCATGCCCATTCCCGCTTCGGTGAGGCCGAGGTGCAGCGGCTGGTCGGTGCGGCGGGCAAGCTCGCGGTAGACGGCAATCAGGTGCTGCGGGCGCGAGACCTTGCACGAGATGATGATCTGGTCGGGTCGCAGCCCGCAGTCGATGGCGAGCGCCGTCGACTCGACGGCGGAGATCACCATGCACTCGTTCACGATCTCGTCCGATGTCAGGCCGAGGTCGCGGTCGGTGTTCTCCTGCATCTTGCGCATGACCAGCTCCTGGTTGAGGGAGCCGCCGTTGACGCCGATGCGCACGGGCTTGCGCCTGTCACGCGCGACGCCGCAGATGATGGCGAACTGCTCGTCACGCCGCACCCCGGTGCCGACGTTGCCCGGGTTGATCCGGTACTTGTCGAGCGCGTCGGCGCACTCGGGATAGCGCGTGAGCAGCAGGTGCCCGTTGTAGTGGAAGTCGCCGATGAGCGGGACGTGGCAACCCGCGGCCTGCAGCCGCCTGGCGATGACGGGCACGGCCTGGGCCGCCTCCGGGGTGTTCACGGTGACGCGGACCAGTTCGGAGCCGGCCTCGGCGAGGGCCAGGCTCTGCGCGACCGTCGCCTCGATGTCGGTCGTGTCGGTGCTGGTCATCGACTGGACGACAACCGGAGCGCCGCCGCCGACCTGGACGGCGCCCACCCGGACGCCGGTAGTGCGATGCAATCGGAGTATGGGCATGATCACCGTTGGCAACCGGAGTCGCCGTGACGGGCGATCATAGCATCGGGTGGTCAGGCGGCCAGGTGCGACAGCAGGTCGGTCATCAGCGCCAGGGCCTCGGGCGACAGGGCGACGAACTCGACGCCAGACAGGTAGGTGACCTGGTCGCTCTTGATCGAGACCCGGCTGTGCAGCACCCGTGCCCGCACGACGACCGACCGGTCGCCGAACGCGATGCGCAGGTCGTGCTCCTCGCGCAGTGAAAGCGGGGCGCTTGTCTCGAGTTGCAGGCCGCCAAGGCCCACCTGCCGCACCAGCACGTCTTCATCGAGCGCGAGCAGCTGTCCCTGCAGTTCAGCGAGCAGCTCGACGCGGGCCGAACGACGCCGATCGGGCATCCAGTCGATTGTGGCCATGGCCATACCCTTTGTCACAGGTCGGCCGCCGTCGGCTAGCTCACCTGGACGACCGTGCGCTGACTGCGATGGGCGCGCAGGACCTCGGCCCCGAGCTTCTTGCTCAGGTACACCTTCGCCTCAGAGTTATCGGCAGGGTGGGGCTCATACTTGACCACGTCATACTTGAGGTGCGTCAGCGTGCCCCGCATGCCGTAGAACCGGTTCTTGGTCTTGACGACGATTTCATGGAACCCTGCAGCAACTGCCCAGGTTTCCTGTTCTTCGCTCAGCGCCCGGAAGTGCCCCTGGCCGCGCCAGTCGTTGCGGGTGCCGCCAATCCAGCTGTAGAGCACCCGGCGGTCGCAGAACTCGACGCATCCAGCCAGGCGTGCGACGAGGTCGGCGAGCTTGGGGTCGGTCTCGTCGGCCCGGAGCTCGTGGCTCACCTTGTAGGCGACGGGCACCATCGACGTCGGATCATCGGGCAGCGCCGCCTCGGCCATGAGGATGGACCCGTCGCGGCCTTCCAGCCGCCTGACGATCTCGCCGGCGTCCTTCCTCTTCGGAAAGTCGCCAAAGAACTCCTCGATATACGCGATTTCGAGCGCACCCTGTTCGAGTCCGTACTGCTTGATGAGATAGGTCACGGCGACAGGGATTCTACTCCGCCTTCGCGCCCATGGCGCTACGGCGAGACGGGTCCCTGCCTCGGCGTCGCGACAGTGCTGGCCAGCATCGCCGAAGCAGTCCACTCCCCCCATCCCCGAGATGCCTGCATCGCCGAAGCAGTCCACCGCCCCCCCGAGAGCCTGCATCGCCGAAGCAGTCCACCCCCCCCCGAGAGCCTGCATCGCCGAAGCAGTCCACCCCCCCGAGAGCCTGCATCGCCGAAGCAGTCCACCCCCCCCGATCGACGGGTGGACTGCGAAGGCGTGTGACCGATCTCTCCCATCCTGCGTCTCATGCCCGTGCGCGCCCCGTGCGTGCGGAGGCTTCATGGCAACTGTGCATCGATACCCGGTGAATGTGGCGTGGCAGGGCGGGCGTAGCGGGCAGGGCACCATCCGTACGCTCCGCACGGCCCAGTCGTTCGACATTGCGGCGCCGCCGGAATTCGGCGGGACGGGAACCGTGCCTGCCACCAATCCCGAGGAACTGCTGGCGTCGGCCGTGGCCGGATGCTATGCCATCACCTTCGGCGTGGTCGCGGCACACAAGCGTCTGCCCGTCATCCGGGTCGACGTGGACGGCACCGGCGAGGTGGACGAGGACGGGCCCCGATTCACCTACCGGGCGATCACGTTGCGTCCGCGAGTGGTGGTGAGCCCCGAGGCGACCGACGCGCAGGTCGAACAGACGCTCGCCCTTGCGCGGAAGGCCGACAACTACTGTCTCGTGACGAACGCGCTGCGCGCGTCGGTGACGATCACCGTGGAGCCCGCGGTCGTGCGCGAGACAGCCGCGCTCGCCTGAGCGCGCTGCCGGCGACGGCCGGGCGCCTGACGGGCGGCGAGGGGGTCAGAGGCTGTCTGCCCGCATTCGATCACGTTTGACAGGCCAATAGCCATCAGGGTGGTCAGTCAGCGTGTGCAGGGTGGCACCGGCCTACGCCAGATGCTCGACCATCAGCCGATGCAGGTGGTGCGTGCCCGTCTCCCGCGTCACCGAGTAGCGCCCCCGCGAGTACAGGCGGGCGCCGAGGCCTCGCTGCACGCTCTCGACGACCGCCTCGTCTTCGCGTTCCACGCGATCGAGCGACGCGCCCGCCCCCCGGTCGAGGCGCGACGGATCCCAGACGTACGAGCGGAACGAGACACGCGTGCGATCAACGCCGAGCGGCTTCACGATGTTCAGCGAGATGCCCCAGGGGTAGACGTTGACCATCGTGTTGGGGAACAGCCAGAAGTAGAACGCCGCGACCCGCGTCCCGTGATCCGGCCAACCCGTGGGGATGTCGAACACGTCGTCGTCGTTGCTGGCGACACCGAGCTGGAGGTTGGCGTAACGGAACAACTCGGTGCGGTACTGGCCGTAATCGAGCGCGGCCGACAGTCCGGCGTGGATGTAGGGGATGTGGAGCCCCTCGAGGTAGTTCTCGCAGTACAACGCCCAGTGGGCCTGCACCATGTAGTCGCGTGATCGGCTCGGGTCGAGGGTGGCCGACGCGAGCGGCAGGAAGCCGACGCGCCGGTGCATGTCGGACGCGACCTCGGCGAAGCTGCACGAGGGCGCGATCGAGGTGAACACGAACGGCCCCCAGGTCTCGACCGGCAGCGCCCGGAGTGCGTCGCGCTCCGCGGGAAAGCCCTGCACGCCCTCGAACTCTGGCATCGACAGAAAGCGGCCGTCGAGTCCGAAGCGTCGCCCGTGATAGCGGCACCGCAGCACGGGCAGCACCCCGCCGTGTTCACACACCAGCGTGCCCCGGTGCGTGCAGACGTTCGACAGGCAGTGCACCCGATCGTCGGCGTCGCGTGTCAGCACCAGCGGCTCGTCGACCGATCCTTCGAGCAACGTCGTCGGCGTGCACTGCAGCGGCACCCGGATGTCGTGCGCGTCGCCGACGACCTGCCACGACCGCGCGAAGATGCGCTCGATGCTCTCGGCGTAGAGTTCGGGGTCGCGATAGAAACGCCCGGGGGGCGTTTCGGCGACGCTGATGTCGGGGTCGATGAACGGAAGGTCCACGGGCACCCTTTCAGGCCGGCCGGTACTCGCCGAGCGCACGCAGCAATGCGTCGATGTCGGCGGCCGTGTTGTAGAAGTGCGTCGACACGCGGATGCCCTGGGGCTTGGGCGAGACCTGGATGTGCCGCTCGCCCAGGAACGCCACGACATGGGCGGGATCAGGGAAAGCGCACAGCGTCTCGGCCGAACGATGTGGTCCGCGGGGCGAGAGCGTGGTGATGCCGAGCCGGTCGAGACCGTCGGTGAGGTAGGTGTTGAGCGCGAGCACGCGCGCCTCGATGCGATCGGTGCCGATGGCCGAGAGGAAATCGACTGCCGCTCCAAGCGCGAAGATCTGCGCAAAGGGCGGGCACCCCAGTTCGCTGCGCGCATGCGAGGGGAGCAGGGCATAGCGCTGGTTGTCGAACGCGAACGGCTCCTGCGTCGAGAACCATCCCATGACACGCGGGCGTCGGGCCACCAGGTCGCGGTGCATGACGGCGAACCCGGCGCCGAACCCCGCACACATCCACTTGTGCCCGGCCGTCGCGAACGCGTCCACGCGATCGCGCCGCACGTCGATGACGAAGGCACCGGCCGACTGGCTGCCGCACACCACGAGATGCCGGCCCGCCCTGGCGGCTCCGAAGGCCGACAGGTCCTGCCGGCAGCCGTTCGAGAACTGGACGTGCGAGATCAGCAGCGTCGCGTGCCGCGGCTCGAGGGCGGCGACGAAATCGTCGAGCGCGAGTCGTCCGTCCTCGCGCGGCGGGAGCGCATCGACGCGGACGCCACGATGGATCCAGGGGAGCGTGACGGTGGGGAACTCGAGCGTGTCGCTCAGGACATCGCCGTCGTCTTCCAGCAGATCGACGATCAGGTTGATGCCGGTCGAGGTGTTCGGGACGAACACGATCTCGTCGCTGGAGGCATGCACGAACGCCGCGACCCGCGACCGGACGGCCTCGCGCGCCGCCATCCACTCGTCCCACGCCGCGTCTCCGCGCGCTTCGAGTGTCTCGTGGAACCGATCGACCGCGGCGCGGACGACGCGCGGCGTCGGGCTGGCGGCCGCCGCGTTCAGGTACACCTCGCTCGCGAGGGCAGGGAACTCCGCCCGCAACTCGCGCCACGACGCGTCGTCGAGGCTCACGGCTGGGTGCCGAACGAGACCTTCGGTGCGGCCTGCGACTCCCTGGGAGCCTCGAAGTAGGGGTATTCCTTGAAGCCGAACATCTTGGCCGTGATGTTCGAGGGGAAGGCGCGGCGCAGGGTGTTGTACTCCTGGATGCGCTCGTTGTAACGGCCGCGCGCCACGCCGATACGGTTCTCGGTGCCCGACAATTCGTCCATCAGCTTGTTGAACGACTCGCTCGATCGCAGCTGCGGGTAGTTCTCGACGATCGCAAGCAGGCGGCCGAGGGCCGCGGACTGCTGGTTGGCCGCCTCGATCGTCTCGGCCGGCGTGGTGGCGCCTGAGAGCCTCGCCCGAGACTCGGCGATCGCGATGAAGACCGCCTGCTCCTGGCCGGCGACCCCCTTGACGGTCTCGACGAGGTTCGGGATGAGGTCGTTGCGCCGCTGGAGCTGGTTCTGCACCTCGCCCCATGACGCCTTGATGGCTTCCTCGCTCGTGGTGAACCGGTTGTAGGAACAGCCCGACAGCAGCAGGGCAGCGACGAGCACGGCAGCAGCAGGTGCGAGACGACGCAGGAGGTGGCTCATGCGGGTAGTTTATCGCACCGACGGGCGTCAATCGCGCGTTCTTTGATACGATGACGGGACCCGCGCCGCTTCGGAGCATCCGTCCGAGCCAGGCCACCCGCATGACGTTCTCACGGGCCTGTGCCCGTTGCGTCGGTGAAGGACACCATCTGATGAGAAGCACTGCTCCGCGCGACGCCGGCGATATCAATCCCATCGAAACCCGTGAGTGGCTGGAATCGCTCGACTACGTTCTCCAGACCGCCGGTCCCCTCCGCGCCGGTCGCCTCCTGCGCCAGCTCGAGATCCATGCCCGCAAGCACGGCGTCCGGCTGCCGTTTACGGCCAACACGCCGTACGTCAACACCATCGCGGTTGACGAGCAGACGCCGATGCCGGGCAGCAACGAGCTCGAGCGGCGCATCAAGAGCCTCGTTCGATGGAATGCGCTGGCGATGGTGGTGCGCGCCAACCGCCAGGAAGACGGCATCGGCGGGCACATCTCGACGTTCGCGTCGGCGGCCACGCTCTACGAGGTGGGCTTCAACCACTTCTTCCAGGGCCGCGGCGAGAGCAACGTCGACGGCGACCTGATCTTCTTCCAGGGGCACGCGGCCCCCGGCGTGTATGCGCGTGCGTTCCTCGAGGGGCGCATCGGCGTGCAGCAACTCGAGAACTTCCGGCGCGAACTGGCCCCCGGCGGCGGGTTGTCGTCGTACCCCCACCCGTGGCTCATGCCGGACTTCTGGGAAGTCCCCACGGTGTCGATGGGCCTCGGCCCCATCATGGCGATCTACCAGGCGCGGTTCTTCCGGTACCTCGAGGATCGCGGCCTCGCCAAGACCAGCCACCGCAAGGTGTGGTGCTTCCTGGGCGACGGCGAGACCGACGAGCCCGAGGCCCTCGGGGCCATCACGCTGGCGTCGCGCGAGAAGCTCGACAACCTCATCTTCGTCATCAACTGCAACCTGCAGCGCCTCGATGGACCCGTGCGCGGCAACGGCCAGATCATCCAGGAACTCGAGGCCATCTTCCGCGGCTCGGGCTGGAACACCATCAAGGTCCTCTGGGGCCGCGAATGGGATGCGCTGCTGGCGCGCGATCACGAGGGCCTGCTCGCCCGCCGCATGGGCGAGATCGTCGATGGTCAGTACCAGAAGTACGCCGTGGAGTCGGGCGCGTACCTGCGCGAGCATTTCTTCGGTGCCGATCCGCGCCTGCTCGACATGGTCAAGCACCTGTCGGACGAACAGCTCAAGAAGCAGCGCCTCGGGGGCCACGATCCCGAGAAGGTCTACAACGCGTTCCGGTCGGCGGTGAACCACAAGGGTTCGCCCACGGTCATCCTCGCCCGTACCATCAAGGGCTACGGGATGGGCGAGAGCGGTGAGGGCAAGAACATCACGCACCAGCAGAAGAAGCTGAACGAGGACGAACTGCGCGCGTTCAGGACGCGCTTCGGCATTCCCATCAGCGACGCCGAGATTGCCAACCTGCCGTTCTACCGGCCCGCCGACGACAGCGACGAGATCACCTACATGCGCGAGCGCCGCGCCGCGCTCGGGGGCGCCGTGCCGCGCCGCACCGTCGTGGCGCCGGCGCTGAAGCCGGCGGCGCAGCGGGAGATCTTCGACGAGTTCCTCACCGGCACCGATGGCCGCAAGGTCTCGACCACGATGGCGTTCGTGCGGATGCTGTCGAAGTTGCTGCGCGACAAGGAACTCGGCGACCTCGTGGTGCCGATCGTGCCCGACGAAGCCCGGACGTTCGGCATGGAAGCGCTGTTCCGGCAGGTGGGCATCTACTCGCACGTCGGGCAGTTGTACGAGCCGGTCGACATCGACAACCTGCTCTACTACAAGGAAGCCACCGACGGGCAGATCTTCGAGGAAGGCATCACCGAGGCGGGCTCACTCGCGTCGTTCATCGCGGCGGGCACGGCCTACGCGACGCACGGGGTCAACACGATCCCCTTCTTCATCTTCTACTCGATGTTCGGCATGCAACGCGTCGGCGACCTGATCTGGGCCGCTGGCGACATGCGCTGCCGTGGGTTCATCCTCGGCGGCACGGCCGGCCGCACGACGCTGGCCGGCGAGGGGTTGCAGCACCAGGACGGCAACTCGCACCTGTTGGCGTTGCCGGTTCCGAACCTGCTCGCCTACGACCCGGCGTTCGCGTACGAGATCGCCACCATCATCGACGACGGCATCAGGCGGATGTACGGCGAGGGCGAGAGCGTCTTCTACTACCTCACGGTGATGAACGAGCAGTATGCACAGCCGGCGATGCCTGCGGGCGCCCGCGAGGGGATTCTCAAGGGCCTGTACAAGCTGCAGCCCGCCAGCGCGCCCAAGTCGAAGCTCAAGGCGCAGTTGCTCGGCAGCGGCGCCATCCTGCCCGAGGTGGTCAGGGCGCAGGCGCTGCTCGCCGAGAAGTACCACGTTGCCGCCGACGTCTGGAGCGTGACGAGCTACACCGAGTTGTATCGCGACGGCAACGCGTGCGATCGGTGGAACATGCTGCATCCCACCGAGGCGCCGCGCGTGCCGTGGGTCGGTGCACACCTCAACGACACGAAGGGCGTCATCGTCGCCGCCAGCGACTACGTCAAGGCCCTGCCGTGCGCGATCGACCGGTGGGTATCGCGCCCCATTCACGTGCTGGGCACCGACGGCTTCGGGCGCAGCGAGGGCCGGTCGGCCCTCCGCACCTTCTTCGAGGTCGACCATCGCTTCATCACCGTCGCCACCCTGGCGGCGCTGGCGCGCGAGAAACAGATCGACGCGACGGTCGTCGACCAGGCGATTCGCGATCTCGGCATCGACCCCGAGAAGGCGGATCCAGCGATCAGCTGACACGTCGCCGATGTCCACGGACCTTTGACACTCACGCACGCAGACTCGCTCAGGCCATACGCATCGTGCCTACTGAATTCGCACTTCCGTCTCTCGGAGAGAACGTCGCCGGCGGCGACGTCCTGAAGATCCTCGTCAAGCCTGGTGACACGGTCGCCCTCGACCAGCCGGTCGTCGAACTCGAGACCGACAAGGCCACCATCGAGGTCCCGTCGAGCGTCTCGGGACGCGTACTCGACGTGCGCGTCAAGGAAGGCGAGAAGATCGCGGTCGGGCAGGTCGTCTTCACCGTCGACGCTGCCGAGAGCGCGACGGCACCGGCGCCAGCGGTCGAGGCGGCCCCGGCGGCCAGCCCTGACGCGCCGGCCGCCGCCGACGTTCCCGCCGAGGAGCCCGCGCCTGATGCGGTGCCTGCCGCTGCGGACGCGCCGGCCGCTCCGGCGGAACCCGCACTCGTCGAGTTCACCCTCCCCGAGTTGGGCGAGAACGTCGCCGGTGGCGACGTCCTCAAGGTCCTGGTGAAGCCCGGAGACGCGATCGCCAACGATCAGCCCGTGCTCGAGCTTGAAACCGACAAGGCCACCATCGAGGTCCCGTCCTCGGTGGCCGGGCGTGTCACCGAGGTGCGTGTCAACGAAGGCGAGAAGGTCAAGATCGGCCAGGTTATCCTCGTGGTCGAGACCAGCGGTGCTGTGCTGGCCCCGGCGTCGGCCGAGCCGAAGACCACGACCTCGTCGACGTCACCCTCGCCGTCGGTGATGGCAGACGAGGGCATGCACCAGCACGTTGGCGGCACCATCAAGTCGCCGGTGACCGACAAGCCCGGCATGCTCGAGCATGCGCTCGAGGAGGCGGCGGCCGATGGAACGCCGCGCGCCGTGCTGCCCGCGCGATCGGGTGTGGTTGACATGGCGCAGGGACGCGAGGGTGACCAGAAGCGTCCCCCGGTGCCGGCCTCGCCCTCGGTGCGTCGCACCGCGCGCGAACTCGGCGTCGACATCTATCAGGTCAAGGGGACAGGTCCCGGCGGGCGCATCTCGGCCGACGACGTCAAGGCGTACGTCAAGTCGATGATGAGCGGGGGAGGGCCGAAGGGGGCCGTGGCATCAGGCGGGATTGCCCAGACGGCTCTGCCCGACTTCACGAAGTTCGGCGCCGTCGAGCGCAAGCCCATGCGCGGTGTTCGCCGCAAGACGGCCGAACACCTGTCGAATGCGTGGGTGCAGATTCCGCACGTCACGCAGTGCGACCTCGCCGACATCACCGCACTCGAGAACCTGCGGAAGCAGTTCGGCAAGCGCGCCGAGGCCGCGGGCGGCAAGCTCACGGTAACCGCGGTGGCGCTCAAGGTCGTCGCAGCGGCGCTGAAGCAGTTTCCCCAGTTCAACGCGGCGGTCGACATGAACGCCGACGAAGTGATCCTCAAGAAGTACGTGAACGTCGGCGTGGCGGTCGACACCGAGCGCGGACTGCTCGTGCCGGTCATCCGCGATGTCGACAAGAAGAACATCGTCGAGCTGTCGGCCGAACTCCAGCAACTGAGCGAGCGCGCGCGAACGGCGAAGCTGTCGCTCGACGAGATGCAGGGCGGTTGCTTCACGATCACGAACCTCGGCGGGATCGGCGGAACCTATTTCACGCCGATCGTGAACCTGCCCGAGGTGGCGATTCTGGGAATGTCGCGTGCGACGATGCAGCCCGTGTGGAAGGACGGGCAGTTCGTGCCGCGCCTCATGCTCCCGCTGTCGTTGTCCTACGATCATCGCGTGATCGACGGCGCCGACGGGATGCGCTTCCTGCGTTTCGTCTGCGAGGCGCTCGAGCAGCCCTTCCTGTTGTCGCTGGCCGGTTAGCCCGCGACGTTCCCACTTCCGCACCCCTCATGGCGCATCCGACTCCATCGTTGACTGTTCTCGGGGGAGGCCCCGGCGGCTACGCCGCGGCCTTTCTCGCTGCCGATCTCGGCCTGCCTGTCACGCTCATCGACGAGGAGGCCAATCCCGGCGGCGTCTGCCTCTACCGCGGATGCATCCCGTCGAAGGCGCTGTTGCACGTCGCCAGGCTGGTCAACGAAGCCCGCCACAGTGCCGCGTGGGGCGTGACCTTCGGCCCGCCTGCCATCGATCTCGACAAGCTCCGGAGCTTCAAGGAGGGCGTCGTGGCCAAGATGACCGGCGGCCTCGGCCAACTCTCGACCATGCGCGGGATCACCTTCGTGCGCGGGCGCGGGACGATCGTCGACCCCCACACGGTGAGCGTTGCGACGGCCACGGGCGCGCAGCGGGTGACCAGTGACTACATCATCCTGTCGACGGGCTCGTTTCCCACGAAGGTCCCCGGCGTGTCGATCGACAGCCCGCGCGTCATGGACTCGACCGGCGCGCTCGAACTGCGCGACATCCCGCGTCGCCTGCTCGTCGTCGGCGGCGGCTACATCGGCCTCGAACTCGGCAGCGTGTACGCTGCACTTGGTTCGGAGGTCACGGTGGTCGAGATGCTCGACGGCCTGCTGCCGGGTGCCGACCGCGATCTCGCGAACGTCCTGGCGCGCTCGATCGCGCCGCGGTTCAAGGCGATTCTGCTCAAGACGAAGGTCGTGTCGCTGACCGACTCCGGCAGCGCACTCGACGTGGTGTTCGAGGGCACCCTCGAGCAGAAGTCGCAGCAGTTCGACAAGGTGCTCGTGTCGGTCGGTCGCCGGCCGAACTCCCGGATCCCCGGGCTCGAGCGCACCAGGGTGCAGGTCAACGGTCGTGGATTCATCGTGGTCGATGCGCAGCGTCGCACGGCCGAGGCCTCGATCTTCGCCATCGGTGACGTGGCCGGCGAGCCGATGCTCGCGCACAAGGCGTCGCACGAGGGCCGCGTTGCGGTCGAGGTGATCGCGGGACACAAGGCGGCGTTCGAGCCGGCCGCGATCCCGGCGGTCGTCTTCACCGACCCCGAGTTGGCCTGGTGCGGGCTGACCGAGACCGAGGCGAAGGCCAGCGGGGCCGACGTGGAGATTGCGCGGTTCCCCTGGGCGGCGTCAGGTCGTGCAACGACCATCGACCGCAGCGATGGTGTCACGAAACTGATCATCGACAAGCCCAGCGGGCGTGTGCTGGGCATGGGAGTTGTCGGCCCGGGTGCCGGCGAACTGATCGCGGAAGGCGTGCTCGCGATCGAGATGGCGGCGACCGCTGCAGACGTCGCGATGACCATTCATCCGCATCCCACGCTCTCGGAAACGGTGATGGAGAGCGCCGACGCGTACTTCGGCACGTCGACGCACATCTACCGCCCCAGGAAGAAGTGACATCACAGCTCGTCCGTGCTGGAACTTCCTCCTCCGCGATCCGTCGATGATCGTCATCACGAATCGGTGGCCAGGGGTGACGGGCCGTTGCCCACGTGCCGCGAAATGGAGGGCAAGCATGTCGGTCGAAGGAAGAGCAGTGGTCGGCGGAGAAACCGCGATGCAGGGACCTGCGAGGTCGAAGCGCGGCGATGCCGCACGGAGGTTGGGCCTGCTGGCTGGCCTCGCCGTCGTCGCAGTGAGTGTCGCCTGCAGGCCCACGCCTGATGTCTCGACAACCTCGAACGCGACCAGCGCCACGACGCAGGCGCACGATGACGCGGTCGCCCGCGGCAAGTACCTCGTCGACATCGGCGGCTGCAACGATTGCCACACGCCCCTGAAGATGGGCGCCCGCGGGCCTGAGCCCGACATGACGCGCTACCTGAGCGGGCATCCCGAGGGCATGCAGTTGCCACCGGCGCCCAAGCTCGAGATGCCGTGGATGTACGCCGGCAACGCGACCAACACCGCCTACGCCGGTCCCTGGGGCATCAGCTACGCCATCAACCTGACGTCGCACGACACGACGGGCCTTGGCCAGTGGACCGAGAACGGTTTCGTTCAGGCCTTGAAGACCGGCCGCCACCTGGGGATCCCCACCGGGCGGATGATCATGCCGCCGATGCCGTGGCAGGCCTACTCGAGGATGACCGACGCGGATCTGAAAGCTGTCTTCGCCTACCTGCGCACGGTGCCCGCGATCAAGAACACGGTGCCTGATGCGATCGTCGCGGCGCCGATGCCGGCCCCACCGGGACAGCCGGCGCCCGCGGCTCCATCCCGCTGAGTGGGTGAGCGATGGCCGAGGGACGCGCCGAGCGGCGCGCCCCTCAGCGTCTCCCCCGGGGTGGCCCGATGAGGCGCCTGGCCGTCGCGAACACGTCCGACATCATCGATGGCGTCAGACGCCGGGTGTTGGTGTTCTGGCGGCTGGGATGGTACGACTCGACCAGTACCGGCATGCCGGGCACCTGCAGATCGACCACTTGACCATGCGCGAACGCCGGACGCACCCGGCGCCCCGCTGCGCGCTGCGCCGCCATCCTCCAGCAGGCATCAGAGGCGATCCGCCCCAGGGCAACGATGACCTGCACGCGAGGCAAGGTCGCCAGTTCGGCTTCCAGGTGAGGGGCGCAGTTCGCAATCTCCGACGGCAGCGGCTTGTTGTCGGGCGGAGCGCAGCGGCACACCGCCCCGATGTAGGCGTCGTGCAGATGGAGGCCGTCGGCAGCGTGATGAGACGTCGGCTGGTTGGCGAAGCCGTTGGCGTGCATCGCCGTCATCAGGAAGTCGCATGACCCGCCGACCCCGTCGCCGGTGAAGACACGGCCGGTGCGGTTGGCGCCATGTGCGGCCGGTGCGAGTCCGACCACCCACACGCGGGCGAGGGGGTCGCCGAATCCGGGAACGGGGCGTCCCCAGTACGTCTCGTCACGATGCGCGCGCTTCTTCTCGTGTGCGACCCGCGTGCAGTACTCGCGCAGGCGTTCACACCTGTCGCACCCGACAATGCGCTCGCGGAGCGCGGAGAGCGTCAAGGGCGCGGTGGCCACGAGCGCTCAGCGGCCAACGGCCGCCAGCGCGTCGGCCTGCTCGTGCGCGTGGTACGAGCTGCGGACCAGCGGGCCCGACTCGACGTGGCCGAACCCGAGCGAGAGCGCGACGCGCTTCAACTCGGCGAACTCGTCGGGGTGGTAGTAACGGACCATGGGCAGGTGGTCTTCGCTCGGACGCAGGTACTGCCCCAGCGTGAGGATGTCGACGCCCGCCTTGCGCAGGTCGTGCAGGACCTCGACGACCTCAGCCGTGTCCTCGCCGAGTCCCAGCATCAACCCCGTCTTGGTCGGGATGTGGGGGGCGTGCGCGCGTGCGCGCGCGAGCAACTCGAGCGTGCGCGAGTAACGGCCGCCTGAGCGGGCCAGGCGGTAGAGTCGGGGCACCGTCTCGGTGTTGTGGTTGAGGATGTCTGGGCCGGCGTCGAGCACGGCGGCCAGGGGAGCCGGTTTGCCCTGGAAATCCGGGATGAGGACCTCGATGCGCACGCCGTCGGTTCGCTGCCGGATCTGCCGGATCGTCTCGGCGAATATGAAGGCCCCGCCATCCGGCAGGTCGTCGCGATCCACCGAGGTGATCACGACATACGATAGCCCCAGCGTGGCGACGGCGTGCGCCACGCGGGCCGGTTCCTCGACGTCGTACACCGGCGGCTTGCCGTGCGCGATCGCGCAGTAACCGCACGCGCGGGTGCAGACATCGCCGAGGATCATGAAGGTCGCCGTGCCGTGGTGCCAGCACTCGCCGATGTTGGGGCAATGGGCTTCTTCGCACACCGTGTTGAGCTTGAGCCCGCGCATCAGCCCCTTGAGGCGCTGGTAGCCGTCCGAGCCGGGCGCTCGGACCTTGAGCCATTCAGGCTTCGGCAGGCGCGGCTGGGCACGCAGGGCATCGAGCGGAATCACTGACGACATGACCAGTGATCGTAGCATGCCGCGCGGTACCGGCTGCCGGGAGGACGTTGTATCCTCTCGCGGATGCGCCTCATCGGCCGGATGGTGAAGTGGGTGGTGCTGGGCCTCCTCGTCGTGGCCCTCGCCGTTGGTGGATACGCCTGGTTCCGCCTGCGCGCGGCCTTGCCGCAGGTCAGCGGGACCATCCGGATCTCGGGCCCCTCGGCGGCGATCGAGGTCGTCCGTGACGGGTGGGGGATCCCGCACATCCGGGCGGCCAGCGAGAACGATGCCGCGTTCGGCCTCGGCTACGTGCACGCCCAGGACCGCCTGTGGCAAATGGAATTCCAGCGTCGCCTGGCGGCGGGTCGGCTGTCCGAGGTCCTTGGCCCCGCGGCGGTCGAGACCGACCGCCTCTTCAGGACGCTCGGTCTGCGTCGCGCCGCAGCAGCAGGCGCGGCGTCGTTGCCTCCAGGTGCTCGCGGGTATCTCGACGCGTACGTGCGCGGCGTGAACGCGTTCATTGCCACGCACAGCGGACGCGGCCTGCCCGTCGAATACGCGCTCCTCGGCACGACGCCTGAACCGTACACCGTCGAGGATGCGCTGGCGTGGTCGAAAGTGATGGCGCTCAACCTCTCGACGAACTACCGCGACGAGATCCTGCGGGCGCGTATCGCCGGCAAGGTCGGGATGGACGGCGCACGCGCGCTGATGCCGGCCTACACCGCGGGCGGGCCTGTCATCCTGCCCGAGGGGCTGACGTCGACCGTGCCGGTGTTGACGTCATCCGGCGACCTGTCGCGCCAGGCGATCGACAGCGTGGCGCGTCTGGCAGACCGCGTGCCCGCGACCCCCTTCGTGCTCGACGCGCTTGGCGCCAGCAACAACTGGGTCGTTTCGGGCGCTCGCTCGGCCACGGGCAAGCCACTCCTCGCCAACGACCCGCACCTCGGCACGCGCGCGCCGTCAGTCTGGTATCTCGCGCACATCGAGGGTGGGGCCCTGAACGCCGCCGGTGCGACCCTCCCGGGCGTGCCGGGCATCGTCATCGGCCACAACCAGCGCATCGCGTGGGGCGTGACGAACCTCATGGCCGACGTGCAGGATCTCTACATCGAGCGACTGAACGCCGACGGCGCGGCCGAGTACAACGGCGCGTGGGAACCGATGCGCGTCGTGCACGAGATCATCAAGGTCAGGGGTGCGCCAGACATCCCGCTGGCGGTGCGCAGCACGCGGCACGGCCCCATCATCACCGACATCGCGAAGGGCGCCAGCGACGCGCTCGCGCTGCGCTGGACGGCCCTCGACGCGCGCGACCACACCCTGGTGGCGTTCATGGGGGTCAACCTCGCGCAGAACTGGCGCGAGTTCCAGGCCGCGATGGCGGACTACCACGTGCCCATCCAGAACTGGGTCTACGCCGACGTCGAGGGCAACATCGGGTACATGGCCTTCGGGGCCCTGCCCGTGCGCGCGAAGGGCGATGGCACCGTGCCCGTCCCCGGGTGGACCGGCGAGTACGAGTGGACGGGATACGTGCCCCTGCCCGAGATGCCGCAGATTGCCAACCCCACGCGGGGGTACGTGGTGACCGCCAACAACCAGGCCCTGCCCGAGGCCTCTCTACCTGTCGTCAGCACGAACTGGGAACCCGGGTATCGCGCCGCGCGCATCACCGAACTCATCGAGGCGACGCCGGTCCTGAGCGTCGACGCCATGAAGGCGATGCATGCCGACGTGCGATCGGCGCAGGTCAGGGTCCTGCTGCCGTGGATGCTGCGCACGGTGACCAGCGATCCGCGCCAGCGCGCCGCCATCGATCGCCTGAAGGCGTGGGATGGCGCGCTCGATCGGGGCTCGTCGGCGGCAGCCATCTACATGGCGTGGTACGACGCGCTGGTCGAGGTGCTCTTCAGCGACGACCTGGGCGACGCGTTGTGGAAGGACTGGGCGGGGCTGCCCCACTGGCCGACCAAGGCGATGCACGGCATCGTGATGCGGACCGAGGACGGATGGTGTGACGACCGGCGCACGCCCGGACGGGAAACGTGCGAACAGATGCTCTCGACCGCTCTCGCACTGGCGCTCACGTCGCTCGACGTGCGCACCGGGACCTCGTCGGAGGATGCCTGGCGCTGGGGGGCGCTCAACGAGGTGGTGTTTCCACACGTGCCCTTCGAGGCGCAGCCGATCCTGCGACGCTTCTTCAGTCGTCGGGCCGAATTCGGTGGCAACGCCTCGACCGTGACGCCTGTCATGCGATCTGAGACCCAGACGGTGGTCTCGTCGTACCGGCAGATCATCGATCTCGCGGACTTCGATCGATCGCAGGTGGTGCTGACGCTGGGGCAGAGCGGCCAACTGGGTTCGGCGCACGTCGACGACATGCTGAGCCTGTGGCAGACCACGACGTACGTGCCGTTGCCGTTTTCGCGCGCCGCGGTAGACGCCGCGGCGAGCGGCCGCCTGTCCATCCTGCCGTAGTGACTCACTTCCTCGGAGAGTCCCAGGTGTGGCGGCAGCGGTGGCACTGCCAGAAATAGGTGGCCGGCGTCGCGTCGATGAACTTGATCTCCTTCGACAGGCACGACGGGCAGCTGAGTTCGCCCACGTCGGCCGGCCAATCGGTTTTGCGACGCCCGCCACGCTGGTAGCCGCGACGGTCTTCTGCCGTGCGGCGGTCGGGTTTCGAGGGATCCCACGCCATAGCAGCCCGGTTATCGGGCCGGGCAGCCGAATCCCGTAGGGCTCGCCCGAAACGGCGCCCGCACGCCCGCAGCAGGGCTCGCGGAGTTGCGCAGGCTCCACCCCTCGTGGCGACCGTCACGAGCGGCCGCTGAGCCGCACGTGCCATTGACCGTGCGGGCGAGCGACGGTGATAATCGCCGGGAATGGAACGGTCAACGGCAGCCATGCCGATCAGGGGCGGGCAGGAATGCTGACACAGGGCCGCAGCCTGGCATCGTATCGCGACGAGTTTCCCATCCTCGCCGACTGCACCTACCTGGTGAGCCACTCGCTGGGCGCGATGCCGCGAGCGGCCTACGACGAACTGCGTGCGTTCGCCGATGCGTGGTCCATGCGCGGGGTGCGCGCCTGGCACGAAGGCTGGTGGGACATGGGGCACGAGACCGGCGACCTGCTGGCCCCGATCCTCGGGGTCGCAACGGGTACCATCTCGATGCACCAGAACGTCGCCGTCGCGCTCGGGGTCATTCTCTCGGCCTGCGACTTCTCGGGTCGCCGCAACCGCATCATCGTCAGCGACGTCGAGTTCCCGTCGAACATCTACCTGTTCGAGAACTGGCGGAAATACGGGGCCGAGGTCGTGATCGTCGAGTCGCCCGACGGGGTGCACCCGCCAACGCAGGCCCTCGTGGACGCAATTGACGAGCGCACGGCGCTGGTACCCTTCTCGTACGTGCTCTTCAAGTCGTCGGCCATCCAGGACGCGACCGCCATCATCGAGAAGGCGCACCAGGTCGGCGCGCGCGTCGTGGCCGACACCTACCAGGCGGCAGGCGCCGTTCCCCTCGATCTCGCGGGCCTCGAGGCCGATTTCGCGGTTGGCGGCTCGGTGAAGTGGTTGTGCGGAGGTCCGGGGGCGGGATACCTGTACGTGCGGCCCGACCTCATTCGGACGTTGGAGCCCGCGATGATTGGCTGGGCGGCGCATCGCCGTCCCTTCGACTTTGCCATCGGCCCCGTCGAGTACGCCGAGGGCATCGAGCGCTTCCAGAGCGGCACGCCGAACGTGCCGACCTTCTACTCGGCGCGGGCGGGCTATCGCCTGGTCAACGACGTGGGCGTCGATCGGATCCGCGCGCACTCCCTCCTGCTGACCCGGCGCATCCTCGATCACGCCGATGCCCGCGGTTGGCGTGTCCGAACGCCCCGCGCCGATGCCGCCCGCGGCGGGACCGTCACGCTCGACCTGCCGAACGGCGAGGCCATCTCGCGCGCGTTGATCTCGCGCGACGTGATCGTCGACTATCGGCCCGGCGCCGGAATACGGATCGCGCCTCACTACTACACGACGGCAGACGACGTCGAACTGGCGCTCGGGGTCCTCGACGAGCTGGTGGCGGCCATGCCGGAGCGCCAGAGGTAGCCACTCCGTTCGCGGCGGCGACCGCTGCAGACACGGCGCCCGGCCCTTGCTGAAACCGCCGCCGAGGCTACGGCGCGATCGTCAGGCGTCCCTGCAGGCTGGTGTTCGTCGGCTGGTTGTGATCGTGGAACCCGCACGTCTGCGTCCTGACGAAGTTCCCGGATTCCTTGGTCTGGTTCGGCTGGATGAACCCGATCTGATTGAGTTCGGGGCAGTTCGTGTGCTCGGGATGCGGGTCCGACGAGAACTCGTGGGCGCGCGAATCGTTGTTGGTGACCGTGAGGCGCTCGCCGACCTTGATCGTCAGCGCCTTCTGGTCGACACCGCTGGCCGTGATGATGATGCGGTTCGTGCCCGACGAGCCACCTGTCGCCCCGCCCGAACTCGTCCCGCCGCCGGCGTTCGTGGAGGGCTGCGTCGGAGCCGATCCCCCGCCCCCGCCGCAGCCGAGCGCCGCCACGAGGGTGATCACCGTGCATCCGAGCGAGACGTATGTGCGCGTCATGTCCGTGTCCTCAGCACTGCAGAGTTCCACGTAACTCTCGCCCTGCCGCCGTCCCCCTGTCAAGGACGCGCGGCGGCACCGCTGTCGCGGCGCGTGCCCATCGCGCGTTCACGTGCCGTCAGAAGAACTTGCGCGAGATGTTGAAGCCGATGAACCAATCGTCGTTCGGGGATCCGCCTCGCGCCATCTGCGCCATGGTGGTGCCCAGCCCGTTCGAGAAGTTGATCTGGAACGAGTGACCGCCCTTGCGGGCTTCGATCGCGAACGACGCGTGCGTCGCGCCGGGGTCGTGCCCCGACAGTCGCGGCATCATCTCGGCGACCACGTACAGCGATGACGAGACGCGCAGCCGTGCCCCGAGGCCAAGCGCGAGGGTGCTGTTGTCGTCGACGAGTTCCTCCGGCAGGGCGTTGGTGTTGTTCACCCACACCGGCATCGCGTAGACACCCGCGCGCCGCCCGATCGTGGTCGAGACAATGGCCCCGATGGCCGGAGACCTGATGCCCTCGCCGGTGGGGGTGGTCGGATCCTCGCTCTTGAAGTTGTTCGTGCCTTCGGCCGACGCGAAGGCGTCGATCGCGAACGGTCGCCCTTCACGTTGGCGGATGGCGTTGTACTGCGTGAAGAACTGGATCGTCCGGTCGCTGGTCCGGTGGATGCCGACCTGCCAGCCCGGCAAGACGCCGTATCGCAACTCGAGCCCTATCAGGCCGCCCACATCGAGCCCGAAGAAGTCCTCGGCCAGGTCGCCAAAGCTGCCTTGCCCCAGGGGACGCGCGAATCGGTGCGTCACGCGGAACGCCAGGGTGCCGCGGGGCAGCCGCAGCGTCGTCGGCAACCCTACGAGGGTGAAGTCGGGTTGTGCCGGGTTCAGGACCTTGTCGTCCACCGCGTCGCTGGTGTCCTGTGTCGCCGTCGGCGCCGGTGTGGGCACCGGTGTCGGATCGGCCGCCTCGGTCGGCGCCGGGGGCGGAGGGGCCTGTGCCAGGGCCGGCGAGGAAATCGCGAGCACCACCCCGAGGGCGGTGCCGATGGCGCGGGCGTGTCGCTTCATGTGTGCAGTCTCCATGACGCCGTCAGGCGCTTCAGTCGTTCTTCGCGCCGTTCTGTATCCAGCGACGCACGATCAAGAGTTGTCCATCGGTGAGGTACGGCGGCACGATGGGCATGCGGAGGCCGGCGATCCCGGGTGCACCGATCAGCTTCTGATACACGTAACTGCCGTCAGGGTCGCCCGGGATGACAAGCACCGCACCAGGCTTGTTCCTGCTCGGGACGTTGACGAGGGCCGCATACGGGTCGATCGCGAGATTCAGGCCCGCCGCGGGATTGCGCCCGGCGTTGGTGTGGCATTGGACACAGGCCCGCCGCCCCGCTGAATCCTGTGCTTCGAGGATGTTGGCCCTGATGCTCGAGAATGTCGGCTCGAGCGACGGCGTCGGGCCGGCGATCTTCGAGAGGGTCTCGTCACATCCTGTCGAGATGACCAGCGCCAGGGCCAGGGTCCAGGCCGCTCGCCGGTGCGACTGCTTCACAATGGGTCCGCAACGTTCGTCCACGTCGTACTCTCCTCGCGATGGATGCTCGAGGGGAGTAGTGGCAAGGGCGATGCCGACCGGACCAGGTGGTGAATCCTCAACGAATACCGCCCAGGCCGACGTTGTGCGTGCAGGGCCGGCTTACCGCTCGCGAAAGCGGTTACCTGCTGCGTAAGCGTTCCGGGTCCGTGGCGCGACGTGCAACGGGTCGCACCAGGAAGGCGACCCTACGACGGTGTCGGGCCGTCGAGGCGGTGCTTCGAGAGGTAGTAACTGAGGGCGCGTTGGCTGATTCCCATCAGTTCCGCCGCGTCCTTCTTGATGCCTCCCGCGTGGTCGAGGGCGCGTCGCACGGTTTCCCGTTCGGCCCAATCGAGGTTCTGGCGGAGGTTGAGGCTCGGGAGTTGCGGACTGGCCAGGGTGGCGGGGGTGAGCGACGCCACCAGCCGAGGCGACAGGACCGGACCCGTCGCGAGGACGACCGCGCGCTCGATGGTGTTCTCGAGCTCGCGGATGTTGCCCGGCCAGTTGTAGTCGGCCAGGCTGGCAAGGAACGCCTCGTCCACCCGGTCAACGCGCTTGCCGGCGCGTTGCGCGTGCTTCTGCACGAAGTGATCGACGAGGGCCGGAATGTCTTCCTTGCGGTCGCGCAGCGGCGGCAGCTGCAAGGGAATCACGTTGAGGCGGAAGAACAGGTCGTCGAGGAACCGGCCCTCGGCCACCATCTGCGGCAGGTTGCGGTTGGTAGCGGCGATGACGCGCACGTCCACCCGCTGCGGGCGATCCGATCCGAGGGGTTCGAACTCCCGCTCCTGCAGCACCCGCAACAACTTGGCCTGCAGCGTGAGGCTCATCGTGCCAATCTCGTCGAGGAACACGCTGCTGCCGTCGGCGAGCGCGAACTTGCCCTTCTTGTTTGCAACGGCGCCGGTGAACGCCCCGCGCACGTGGCCGAACAGCTCCGACTCGAGCAGCGTCTCGGGGATCGCCGCGCAGTTCACCTTGATGAGCGGCCGGTCGCGCTGCGCGCTGCGGTCGTGGATGGCGCGAGCGAGCAGCTCCTTGCCCGTGCCTGTCTCGCCCGTGATGAGGACCGTGCTCTTCGAGGCCGACACGAGTTCAACGGTGCGAATCATGTCCTGCATCTGCCGGCTGCGACCGACGATGCCGTAGTGCTGGTACTCTTCGTCGCGCTCGTGCAGCAGGTAACGGTGCTGGTTGCGAAGCGCCGCGTGCGCGAGTGCCCGCCTGACGACCACGAGCAGTTCGTCGACCTCGAACGGCTTCTGCAGGTAGTCGAATGCGCCATGACGCATGGCCTCGATCGCGCTCTCGACCGACGCGTAGGCCGTCATCATGATGATCTGCGGGCGCTCCGCCTCGGACGTCGCCTGTGTCAACTCGCGGATCAGCTCGAGCCCGGTCAGCCCGGGCATCAGATTGTCGATGATCATGATGTCGAACAGGCGTGCCGCCAGCAGCACGCGCGCCTCGACGGCGCTTGCGACCGCGACGACCTCGAAGCCGTCGTCATGGAGTGCGATCTGCAGTTGCTGGCGGATCTTCGGTTCGTCGTCGACGAGCAGGATGGTGTTCATGCGGAGACCGGGTGGGCGGGCGTCGCGTGACGCCGCGGAAGTTCGATGGTCACGGTGGTGCCCTCCGACGGGCGGCTCTCGACGTTGATCTGTCCTCCGAGCCCCTCGATGACGTTGCGGACAATCGCCAGTCCAAGGCCGGAACCCGTCCGGCGTGTCGTGAAGAACGGATCGAAGATGCGCGGGAGGTCGGTCGCGCTGATCCCGGCCCCCTGATCGTGCACCACGAGTACCACCCGATCGGCGGCGGGTTGATGCGCCTCGAGCACGACCGGCGGCAGATCGCCGAGGTCCCGCGCGGTGCCGGCCGCCGCCACGGACTGTCGCGCGTTGTCGAGCAGGTTGACCAGCGCGGCCCGCAGGCGCTCGCCGTCGGTCTCGACCGTCACGCCGACCGCCGGCACCACGACGTCGACGCGCGGCGGCGTCCCGTCGGCCATCGCGGCCAGCGCCGCACCCTCGCAGATGGTTCGCATGTCGACGGGCGCGATGTCGAAGCGGATCGGCTTGGCGAAGTCGAGCACATCGTTGACGAGCCGGTTGAGGCGAGCCACCTCCTCGTCGATGTCGTCGACGGCGGTCGTCGCGCGTGCTTCGCCGGGCGCGGAGCGCCGCAGCGTTCGCAATGCCGTCTTGATGATCATCAGGGGGTTGCGGATCTCGTGGGCGATGACGGTCGAGAGGCGGCCGAGCGACGACAGCCGCTCGCGCTGCGTGGCCTCCTGCTGGAAGCGCGTGATGGCCGCCGTCATCGACGCGAACGTCTGCGCCAGGCCCCGCGCATCCTCGTCGTCGAATGACGACGTGGGCGGCAAGGAGGGCATCGCCACTGCGCCCGTCGCCTCCATCTCGTGCATCGCGGCGGTGACCGCGCGAATCGGGCGCGTGATGGTGCGGGCGACGACATACGACAACACCGTGGCGATCAGCACGGCGGCCAGCGCCGTGGCGAACAGGGCGGTGTGCAGGGTAGCGAGAAAGCGCAGGTGTTCGGTGCGGGAGCGGAGCAGGACCACGCCCGGGACCCCCTGGGCGACCGGCGGGCGCCCTTCGGCCGGTTCGGCGGTCGGCAGCGGCATGACGCGTGTCATGTAGTCTTCGCCGCCGAGGCGCACGGTTGGTGGACTCTGCGCGCCGAGCCAGTGGTCGAGCGCGTCGACGTCGCGCGCCGGACGCGTGGTCGCGTGGACGCGCCCCTCCCACGTGAAGGCGAGATCACTGCCCGTGAACGCCCGCAAGCGCAGCGCGAGCGCGGTGTCGAGGGCCGCCACGATGCTCAGGGTGCCGAGCACCTCGGGGTCGGAGGGATCGATCCACACCGGCGTCGTGACCACGAAGTACACCGCCTGGTGATGCGCGAGGAAGCCGGCGCCCTCGGTGCCGTTGCGTGCCTGCACCAGGGACGGGAGCGCCAACAGGGCCGACGCCGTGCGCTGGTCGATGCCGTCGCGCGCAAGCAGGTTCCCGCCGCGACCGGTGAGGACCACCGCGGCCGCGCCAAGTTGTTGCCGATAGTCGGCCGCCAACGGTGCGAGCGTCGGGCCATGATTGACGGCCAGCGCGGCCTTCAGCTTCGGGAGGTCGGCGACGAGGCGTGCCTGCTGACGCAGGTGCGTCTCGGTCAACTGCTGGAACTGCCCGACCAGGGTGCTCGTGTCGGTGAGTTCCGCGGTCAGTTCGCGTTCCGCCTGCGCCGTCACGACCGAGTTGACCACGAACACGGCCATGCCGATCGTCGCGACCGCCAACAGGGCAGCGGCGAGGAAGATGCGGTTCGTCAGCGACCCCAGGAGCCGGGTCATGGCGTGTTCCGGCCAGCGGCGAAGGCGATGTCCACGTCACCTCCGGGTGCGACCGTGACGCTGCGCGAGACGGTGGCGCCGGCCTCGCGCCAGACGCTCACGGTGTACGTGCCGGCTGGCACGTTGTCGATCCTGAAGCGGCCGTCGGATTCGGTGACCGTGAAGTACCGGTGCGCGAAGACGAGGATCCAGGCATTCATGTGCGAGTGGATGTCGCAGAAGACCCGCACGATGCCCGGGCGATCGAAGGTCACGGACTTCGATTTTCCAGCGGCGTACCGACCGAGGTCGAATGTCTTCGTGCGCGAGAGCGAGAAGACGTTGTGGTAGGTCCGGTCGTTGTTGGGGAAGTCGACCGTGGTGCCGACCTGGATGGCGATGACGTGCGGCACGAAGGCCTCGCCGCGCTGATCGAGCCGTGCGCGGCGTGGCGGCGCCTCGTCGAATGCTCCGCGAGGGGCCGTCTCGAGATACACGACTGCGCGACGGGGTTCTTCGGCAACCGGTGCAGGTCTCACCCGGTCGACCACGGCAGGTCGGTGCACATGAACGGCTGCGCCATCATCGACATCGACGCGTCCGCGGATGGTGCCCGTCCGCGTCTGTGCCTCCATCGGCGCGACAGGCCAGCCTGCCGTGGCGAGGATCGCGCCGACCGCGAAGGTGATGACGGGCGTCATGAGCAAGCGTCGCATCGTCTCAGAACCAGCAGGCGAGTTGTACCGCAGCGAGGTGAGGGCTGCGCGTGCGGCCCGCATCACGCCAGTCATGCTGATACGTCGCCTTGAACACGAGCTGTCGCGTCAGGAACACGCCGCCGCCTCCCTCGAGGCGCGTGACCGGAGCATCCCACGGGGTCGGGGCGCCCCCGAACAGCGTGCCCGTGATGCGTGAGAACCACAGGTGCTCGGCACGGCCGGCGATCCAGGCCCGCGCGTGTATCCGGTAACGCGCCTCGGCCATCGCCGACCTCGTCTCGACGCGCGGCGTGAGGCGGGGCGCGCCGAGCTGCGGCGTGTCCCACCGTGAGGCAAGTGCCTCGATGCGCGTCACCCAGTGACCGCGCGACCATTCGAGGTCGGCACCGACGACCTCCTGGTACCACTCGCGGGGCGCCTCCTGGCGGACGACCGCGACGGCGTCACGTGCGACGTCGCTGAGGTAGGCGCCGCGCGCTGCAGACACGCCGACGACCAGTCCGGGCGACGGACGCGTGACGACCCGGGCCGACACCTGGCGCGCCTCGTTGTCGTCGGTCACGAGCGGCCGCGACAGCGATCCCATCGTCAGCGCCGCCTGGACCTCGACGTTGCCGCCGGGATTCCACGACGCCTTCACGCCCGTGTCGTTGCGCGACACAGCGAAGAGCGGAAGGCCGGCGCTCGGGCTGCGCACGCCGACGCCCGACGGATAGGTGAGGAGCCACCCTCGCCCGCGCACGCGCAGCAGGTCGTCGGCCGTGGCTGGAACCGCGTCGGTGCGCAGCGACGTCAGGTACTGGTAGGCGAGCGGCAGGCCGATGACCGGGTTGTCGTGACCGTAGCGACGGTTCGTTGCCTGCCCGAAGACGTGTGGGACCCTGCCGACTTCAAGCGCAAGTGGCAGGCGAGCCACCGGACGGACGCGAAGGAACCACAACGCTCCACGGACGCCGTGATCGTTCTCGCTCCGCAACTCGCCGACCAGCGACGCGCGGCCGCCCAGCCGCCACTCGGCGTCGATCTGCACGACGGCCAGCCTCAGCAGCGAGATGTCGTAGTCGGTGTGGTTGAAGAATCCCGTGTCGTCTGACCCCAGCGTCGCGCTGACGTCGCCTCCGACCAGGAGGCGGCCGTCGACCAACGGCGGGACGTGCACCTCGGGCTGCGCCCCCGCAAGCGCGGGACCACACACCGATGCGACCAGCGCCGCGGCCGCGACCATCTTCCCGAAGCGCCGACGCGTCCTGCGCGAGTTGCGGAACCGCTCGTCAGCCATGAGGTGAGCGCTGATTATAATCGGCGCATGAAGGTCGTCGTCGCCGCGGCCGTGCTCACACTGCTGACCGTGGGTGCCGGGCGCCCCTGCCACGCGGCCACCGAGCGCGAGACACACCGGTTCCTGCCGCCCTTCAAGCCGATCGACATCCGCGTCACGATCGGCGATGTCGAGATCCGGGCGACCGACCGCGCCGACCTGGTCGTCGACATCGAGCGCGAGGCGCCGGATGCCGCAGCGTTCGCGCGGATTCCCGTCGACCTGGCCGACACCGAAGACACGCTGATCGTGAACGTCACGCAACGGGACGGCGGCGCCAGTGGCGACCTCCGTGCGCGGGTCCTGCTGCTGGTGCCGCGGGTCACGGTCGTGAAACAGTTGACGGTCGTTGAGGGCCGCGTCCGGATCCACGGCCTGCGCGGGACGATTCAGGCGCGCGTCGAACGGGGCTCCATCGACGCCAGTGACGTGGCCGGCATCCTCCGGCTCGAGACCCAGGCGGGCGACGTCACCCTCGAGCGCGCCGAACTGCGATCCGACGGGTTGCTGCGCATCCGGACCTTCCGGGGAGCCATCAGGATTGGACTGGCGACAGCGCCTCGCGACGCTCGCATCCTCCTGTTGACCATGAGTGGCACCATCACCTCGGACCTAGCGCTTGCGGAGCGTGAAGGCTTCGGCCCTCGCTTCCGGGAGGGCATCTTCGGGACCGCCCTACCCCTGCTGTCAGCCGATGCCGTGCGGGGCGACATCGTGCTGACGGTGGCGAAATGACGGGCGACGCGGGCGATCGGCTTGCCAATTCTCGAATCCCGACCACAGCAGACCTTGATAGCTGGTGCGCTGTCCGCCTATGCTCAGTGACGTGGAACGGCGTTCCGACATGCGGAATGAACGGCAGACCTCGCTGGAGAAGGCGCTCGAGTTGTGCGAGGCCCTGAGCGCGACCCCCGAGGGCGCCAGCGTGTCTGACATCGCCCGGGTCACGAAGCAGAGCGCGCCGACCGTCCATCGCCTGCTCGCGGTACTGAAACGCCGTGGCTACGTCCGGCAGGACGACAGCACCAGCCGGTATGCCCTGAGCCTGAAGATGCTCGACATCAGCTTCAAGCTGCTCGGCCGGTCGGAGTTGCGGCTGCACGCCTATCCCGTGCTGCGCGAGCACGTCGTGCGCACCGGCGCGCGCGCGTTCTTTGCCGCGTCGTCGAGCGGGGAGGTCACGTACTTCTGGAGCACCGGGCCCGACGAGGTCGCCATGCACACGACCTACGGACGTTCGATGCCCTCACATTGCTCGCTCTACTTCGGCGAGGGGGCCACGGCCTCGCGCCGCCTCAGTTGCCTGAAACTGGTCACGGCGGCCGATCTCGCGAGGTCGGCTGACGCGATTCAACGTTTCGGTGACGCGTCAGGGGGCACGAAGCAGTTGCTGGCGTGCACGTGCGCGCCGGTGTACGACTACTCGGGACGCGAGGTGGCGCGGATTGGCGTGTTCGCCCATGCGGCCGACGAGACCGAACTCGCGGGCCGGGCCCCGCGCCAGGCGTTCGAACTGGCACGACTTGTTTCCATGCGGCTGGGACACCTGCCGGCCGCTTCGCTTGCGGTGACGGCGTAAGGGCCGCGCGCAAGTTCTCGCACAGCGATCGAGGAGGATCGACACGTGGCGTACATCATCACGGAACCCTGCATCGGCACCAAGGACACGGCGTGTGTCGACGTGTGTCCGGTTGACTGCATCCATCCCCGCAAGGACGAGCCCGAGTTCCAGGCTGCGGACATGCTCTACATCCATCCCGACGAGTGCATCGATTGCGGGGCGTGCGTGCCGGCCTGCCCCGTCGAGGCCATCTTCGCGCTCGATGAAGTGCCCGACAAGTGGAGCGCCTTCATCCCCAGGAACGCAGAGTATTATCAGAAGTAATGAAGTAATGGAGTCATGACGCCATGGGCCTGCTCGAGCACCGGTTCGACGACAACATCATCACGACCACGGTAGACGACGTGCTGGGCTGGGCACGCAAGTCATCGCTGTGGCCCATGGGCTTCGGCCTGGCGTGTTGCGCCATCGAGATGATGGCTGCCGGCGGGCCGCGGTTCGACATCGCGCGCTTCGGGAGCGAAGTGTTTCGCGCGTCGCCCCGACAAGCCGACCTGATGATCGTGGCGGGAACCGTCACCAAGAAGATGGCCCCGGTGCTCAGGCGGCTGTACGACCAGATGGCCGAGCCCAAGTGGGTCATCTCGATGGGCAGTTGCTCGAACGCCGGAGGGCCGTTCCCGACCTACTCGGTGCTGCAGGGCGTCGACAAGATCGTCCCGGTGGACGTCTACGTCTCGGGTTGCCCACCTCGCCCGGAGGCGCTGCTTTACGGGCTGATGCGTCTGCAGGACAAGATCGCGCGCGAGACCGCCGTCTTGCGCCACGAACGTGTGCGACCGGGATTGCGCACGCCGCTCGTCGTCGAAGATCGGGGATAAGGCACGCCATGGCGAACCTCTCACGGTGGTTGCGGTCGTTTCTGCTGATCGATCTCTGCAAGGGCCTCTGGCTCACGCTGCGTCACACGCCGAAACCCGCGTTCACGTTCCAGTACCCGGCCGAACGGCGGCCGGTCGCACCGCGGTTCCGCGGTGTTTTGCGGCTCCAGGTCGATCCCGCCAACGGTGCGCAGACGTGCATCGTCTGCGACCAGTGTGCGAAGGCGTGTCCAGACGATCTCATCGCGCTCGGCGGGCACCGGGAGCCCGGCCAGAAGATCAAGATCCTCGACTACTTCGACTTCAACCTGTCACGCTGCAGTTTCTGCGGCCTGTGCAGTGAAGTCTGCCCGACCAAGCCCATCAAGGCCCTTGTCATGAGCGAAGACTACGAGTTGGGCACCTACACCCGTACCTCGCAGATCCTGCGTATCGACGAGATGTACGACGGAGTGCCCATCCAGACCTACACACGCTGACGGGCTCCCGGCGTTGGCGCGCCCGCCGCGCGTCGGGCCGGCGCTGCGTGTATCTGAACGCCTCGGGAGGCTGCATGCTTGCTCGTCGTCGCGTCTCCGGATGGCTCGTGGCGCTGGGGATCGCCAGTTCGGTCACCCTGTGGGCGCAGGCCGACGAGCCTCGTGCCCTCGTGCAGGCGCAGTTTGCCGACCTGCTCTTCGGCGACGGGCGCTACCGCGACGCCATCGACGTCTACGAACGTGCGTACGCGGCGTCGGAAGGCACCCTGCACACGCTCATGGGACGCGGCCTGGTCAAGTCGCTGCTGCGAAGTGCGGAGTTCAAACGCGCCCGCGCCGTGGCGGCGGTGCTGGCCGAAGAAGCGCCCGAGGACGCCGAGGCGCTGGCCTTGCTTGGCGATACCCGCTGGTCGGCGGGGAACTTCGACGCCGCCGAGCAGTCGTACCGCGAGTCGCTCGCGCGGAACCCGACGCAGCCCCGCGCGCTGAGCGGCATGGCCAGGGGACTCGACTCCAGGGGGCGCCTCGACGAGGCGCTCGAGTACGCCCGCCGCGCGGTCGAAGCCGGGCCGCGCGAGCCGGAATTCCACCATACCCTGGGGTTCGTGCTCGAACGCCATCGTCGCTTTCCTGAAGCGGCCCTCGCGTACACGAACTACTCCAACCTCCTGCCCAACAAGGACACCAGCGAGGTGGCCGCCTGGGCGCGACAACAGAATCAAGTTCCTCAACTCGTTCGGCCAGCGCCAACCGTTCGAGGTCAAGAGCGGCACCGAAGGCGTGGTGCACACCCTCCCGTTCAAGTTGCGGAAGGACAAGATCATCGTGACCGCCACGGTCAACGGCCGCGGCGAGATGGACTTCGTGCTCGACACCGGCGCCGAGATGACGGTCGTCTCGACGCGGACGGCGCAGCGCTACGGCATTGCGCCCGTGGTCTACACCCTCAGCGCGGGTGTCGGCGGCGTCGGCCTCCGCGGGTTGATGGTCGGGACCATGGCCCGCCTCCAGATCGGCTCACTGGTCATCGAGCGGGTCCCCGCGCTGATCATGAATCCGGCGATGGCCGGGTTGCCGACTCGGGAAGTCGAGAGTTTCTCGCCCCTCGCGCTCGGGTACTCGGTGCGGATCGACTACACGCGCAAGGTCATCGTCATGGCGCGCGAGTTCCCGGAGACACGTGCCGATTTCGTGCTGCCGCTGCGCGTGCACCGGCTGGCGACGATCACCGGGAACGTGAACGGCACGGCCACGGTGCCGTTCGTGCTCGACACGGGCGGTGAGGTGATCTCGATCAGCCGATCCACGGCCGACACCATCAACGTCGTGCCGCGGCGGCGGATCGCGCTGCGCGTCTACGGAACCTCAGGCTGGGATCCCGATGCGTTCCTGCTGACGGGCATCAACCTCGCGTTCGACCGCGTCGCCCTCGACAACCACGCGGTGCCGGTGCTGAACCTCGATGCGCCGAGCGTCCTGCTCGGCTTCGATCTCGGTGGCATCGTCGGCCATCGGTTCCTCAGCAAGTACGACGTGACCATCGATCTGCGACGAAGCGTGGTGCGCCTGTCGAGGCCGTGACTGCGTCGCCCCCGGCGACCGGGGCCTTGCGGCGTGGACCAACCGCGGTGTGGTGTGAGCGGCCAGGGCAGGCGCCGCACCGTTCGTCAAACGCCTGTGGCAGTCGGCCGTCGACTCCCGCAGCCGAACCCCAGGAGGGCGCGGTCGCTGCGGGAGTCGATTGAGGCGCGTGAGGCGATCGACTAGAAGTCGAACCCCATCCAGACTTGGAACTTCGCCTTGCGGAAGGCGGCGCTCCCGCCCTGCGTCGAGAACAGCAGGTCTTCCCACTGCTTGTTGAACAGCGTCTTCCAGGCCCAGTCGAAATGGATTGGGAAGCCCAGGGCCATGGTGGAGAGCCCGACGCCGTACGACGCGCGCCCGTCACGAAGCCGGAAGCCGGTCACCGTCTGCGTGGGACCATAGATCGGGTTGAAGGTCTGGGTCTGCGGATCGTACGTATAGTCGATGATCGGCGTGAACTGCTCGTCGGCGCTCGTCGAGAAGTTGTAGTCGTACCCCTCGAAGTACGAACCCCCGAGGTTGGCGAAGGCCACGCCGCGGATGCCGCCCAGCACGCCGATCGGCGTCAGGAAGGCCTCGACGAGCGGGAAGCGCAGTTCCACGTTGGCGAAGAAGCCCTGGTTCCCCGCGAACTGGAGGTACTCGTACCCCCGCATCTCGGAGTTGCCGCCGTAATAGAAGAAGTTCGGTTCATCGCCCCAGCTCTTGTAGCCGCGGCCGCGGAAGGCCAGTAACCCCGTGCCGCCGAGGCGCAGGTAGTACCGTGCATCGACGTCGACGGTCTGGTTCGACAACCAGTTCCCGACAGGCGGCGAGATCTGGTACGACAGTCGCACGGTGTCGCCAGCCAGCGGACCGAACTCCCTGAACACCGTCGTCTCGCGCACGAGCGACACACCCAGCGGCATCGACGTGCCGTTGCGGAACACCGTCGTGCCGTACGCCGCTTGCTGGTAATCGTTCGCCAGTTCCTCGAGCACCGGGTCGTCGTACTGTTCCTTGAAGTGTGTCACGCCGCCGAACAACTCCAGGCGCGTATAGCGATTCAGCGGGTAGATGCCGTAGGCGCTGCCGCCTTGTGCCGAACGCGTCGCGATCGCCTGGTCGCGGTCGATGAATCCCAGCCCCGGATCGATGAGCACCCCGGGTTGGTACGCGTAGAAGAACTGTGTCTGCGAGAAGCCCTGGATGGCGTATTGCAGCCGGCCCGACAGGTTCACGTACGACCCGGAGAACGTCCGGTACTGCGAGACCGACGAGGCGAAGACGTTGAACTGCTGGTCACCGAGCACGTCCGAGAACGTGACCTGCGTGCCGCCGAACAGGTCGCCGCCGCTCGTGACGCCGACCGCGACGGGCGGGCGGCCGTCGAGGAACATCTTCTCGAACCGACCCTTCTTCTTCTGGTTGGCCTGCACGAGCGTGTGCGACAGCGGCGACTGGAAGTCGATGACGGGACCGGGGGCCCCGAAGTCGTCTGACGATGCGGTCGCGACCGGATCCTTCGGCACGATCGTGTGGAGGCCGTAGTCGCCCTTGAAGTACGTCACGAACGCCACCTTTGCCGTCGTGCCTTCACGAATGACCACGGGCGACAGGTTGCCCGTCAGGGCGTCCGTGTACTGACGCAGTTCGCCCGTCTTCAAGCTGAGCGTCCAGAGGTTGTAGATGTTGCCGTTCCGGGCGACGTCGGGTTCCAGCGGCTTGGCTGGATCCGTGGCCGTCGAGGCAAAGACCAGGGTGGTCTCGTCGAGGAACTGCGCCGCCGCGTCGTCGTGCGTGCCGAAGGTGAGCTGCGTGCGCGTGCGAGTCGCGGGATCGAGGCGGAACAGCTTGTCGTTCCCGCTGATGCGCGACAGGTAGACCAGGTACTTGCCGTCGGGCGACCAGGTGGGCGCGTAGTCGGCGAACTCGTCGCGCGTGACGTTCTGCACGTCGAGAGTCTCGAGGTTGAGCAGCCAGATGTCACCGACGGCGCCCTGGAGGGCCGAGAAGGCGACCGTCTTGCCATCGGGCGAGATGTCGGGTGATTCCGGCGCATCGACCGTGGGCAGCTCGACCCGTTGTTCCATCTTTCCCGTCACCGCGTTCTGCACGATCAGCGTGCGGTGCTTCTCGGTGCGCACGAAGTACGCGATCCGGTCGCCCGCGGGCGCCCACGACATCCAGGGCACCGTGTTCCACCGTGCCCCCGGGACCGTGAGGTACTCGAAGCCCTTGTCCTTGTCGAAGCCCCCGGTCAGGTTGCGGACGACCTGGCCGTCCTTGGCCGAAATCAGCACCACGTCGAGTTCCTGGTCGCGGCGGTTACCCGCAACGGCCGCAATCAGGTCGCCCGAGGGCGACGGCTCGATCGACAGGACGGCTGTGTAGCGTGTCTTCTCGGGCTTCGGCGCCAGGTCCTTGCCGTAATCGGCGGGGCGTTCCTTGTCGCGGAATGCCTTGAAACGATCCTTCACGTACTTCTGGAACTGCTCGTCGAACTCCTCGGGCGTGACGCGGAAGGCTTCTTCGTAGGCGTTCTCGCCCCCGCCGATCACGCTCTTGCGCAGCGAGAACATGAACTGCCGGATACCTTCCTTGCCCCACTTCGATTCGATGAACTCGAACGCCGTGTGGCCGAGGTTGTAGACGAGGCGAGGGTTCGTGAAGCTGCCGTAGCCGTCCATGTCGCTCATCTTCGGCACGGCATCGGCGACCGCGAGGTCTCGCACGGTCATCAGGTCGAGCGGACGCCACACGCCGGCCATGAAGTCGGCGAGACCTTCATCGACCCAGAGCGGGATGTTCCGCCGGATCAGCGACCGAGGGATGATGTCGAACTCGAAGATGTGCGTCAGCTCGTGCGTGATGAGCCGGTAGAGCTGATCGGGGGGTTCGTCGATCGGCAGCAGCATGCGATCGCGCGACGGCTCGGCGAAGGCGGCCACGCCTTCGGGGATCTCGCCCTGGATGACGTTCTGCTGCTGGAACTCCGACTGGGTCTTGAACACGACCATCGGCACCTTGAAGGCGAGGTCGTGTTTCAGGTCGGAGCTGATCTGCTGGTACGCGCTTTCAGCGTAGCTGGCGATGCGCTCGAGATGCGACTCGAGTTCCGGGTAGTAATAGAACTCGAAGTGTTCGGTGGTGTAGATCTTCCACTTGAAATCGTCGTACTTCACGCGATTCTTGCCGAAGTACGGGACGAAAGGTGTCTGTGCGCCCGCCACACTCGCGACCAGGACTGCAGCCATCGCAGTCGCAATCACGGTCGACGCACGCCGTGTCCACGTGCACATAACCCTCACCTCGAGGTAGCCGGGAACGCGATGCGAAAGCGATTCTCCGGGGTCAGTCCCGAATGTTACTCGCTCTATGACTGCACTCGCAACGCAAGGGGTTCACTCAAACGCCTCGGCCGTGCAAGGGTTGCGCCGGACGTCTGGTGTTGGAATGTGGCGTGTTCCGTCATGCTGACCGCCCGACGTCCTGTGCGGAGTGCAGGGCGGCGTCCGCAGGCGACGTCAATCGTAAGAGCCGCGGCGTTATACTCGCCGCCCGGGAATAAAGTCTGGCTCCAGGGTGTTGTCCCTCACGTGGCCGCTGGACTGTCCGGGTCTCGCATGCCTGAACTTCCGCAGCCGCCACACCAGGCGCCGCCATCCACGCCCAGGTCTTTCGACGTCGAGGCCGTCCAGTACCTCGACGCCCTGTACGGGGCGGCGATGCGCCTGACCCGCGACGTGCACGCCGCGCAGGACCTCGTGCAGGACACGTACGTGAAGGCGCTCCGCTTCGGCCATCGGTTCGAACCGGGGTCGAACCTCCGGGGGTGGTTGTTCACGATTCTGCACAACACCTTCAGGAACGACCGCCGCGGCGCCGGGCGAGACCCGGTCGAGGTGGACAGCGACGTGGTCGAGCGCTCCGCAACGGAGGTCGACACCGAGGTGACGCCCGAGACGGAGTTGATCCGGGCGGCCTCGGCGGCGGAACTGCGGACCGCGCTCGACGGTCTGCCAGACGCCTACCGGCAGGCGGTGTGGCTGCGTGACGTGGAGGAGTTCTCGTACGCCGAGATAGCGGCCATCCTCGAGGTGCCCATCGGGACGGTCATGTCACGGATCGCCCGCGGGAGGCGTCTCTTGCAGCAGAGCCTCCGCGCCCCGACGACGCGAAGTGCCCGAAGGGGCCAGGTATGAAGGAGCAAACGACAGTGATGATGTGTCACGACCTGCGTTCGCGCGCAGGCGCCCTGATAGACGGCGAATTGCCCGGCGCCGACACGCTGGCCCTGGAGGCACACGCCGCCACGTGCCGCGACTGCGCAGCGGTTGTCGCCGAGCAGCGCGTCACGCGAGCCGTCGTCGGCATGCGGGCCGCGGAACTCCGCGGTGTCGCTCCCCAGAGCGTGCGGGCTGCCGTCGAGCGTACCGTGGCCGCAACGCCCACCGTCCTGCCGTTCACGGCGCGCGCCGCCGCGTCCCGCCGCCGGACCCTGACGTTCGTGTCACGCTGGTCGGTCGCGGCGGCCTTGATCCTCGCCGTCGGCGGGGTCTTTGCCGCGGGAGCCCTCGGAGAGAGCCGCCTGTTCGCCGCGCAGCTGGCGCTGGACCATTACAAGTGCCTCCTCATCGATCATGGCCACGAAGATGCCGTTCCCGCTGCGCTCGAGGCATCGTGGAAGGCCGAGCGTGGATGGAGTGTCGTGGTGCCACCCTCGCAGCCCGCGCTGGGCGTGACGTTCCTGGGAATCCGGCGCTGCGTCACCGGCGAAGGACAGGTGGCGCACCTGATGTACGGGGTCGCCGGCCAGCGCGTGTCGCTGTTCATCGTGCCGGCGGCGGTTGACGGCGCTGCAGCCGACCTGTCCATAATGGGGGTTGACACGAAGTCGTGGACGCACGAAGGCCGGACCTACACCCTGGTCGGGGCTCCGGCCGCCACGGCCGACCTGGTCGCAGACTACCTGCGTGCGCACGCGCACTGAGCGCCGGGCGCCTGGAGCCATGATGAAGAGCAAGTGGATACTCGTGATCGCTGCGTGCCTCGGCCTCGGCCTGGCCTCGGTGCCGTTCTGGCCGTCCACGACGTCGGGCATGCAGGGGTTGTCAGCCCAGGGGCAACCGGCCCCGGCGACCATCCAGGCTGGTGGCGTATGTGACGCCAACGCCAAGGTGGCCCCGGCGTTCACCCTCAAGGACATGAACGGAGCCGACGTCAGCCTCGCCGACTTCAAGGGCCAGGTCGTGCTGCTGAACTTCTGGGCCACCTGGTGCGGGCCCTGCAAGTACGAGATCCCGACGTTCGTGAAACTGCAGGACAAGTATCGCGACCGCGTGGCGTTCCTCGGCCTCTCGGTCGACGATCCCGTCGAGAAGCTGAAGCCCTTCGCCGAGAAGTACAGCATCAACTACCCACTGCTGGTCGGCCTGGGGCATGAAGACATCCAGGACGCCTACGGGCCGATCTACGGTATTCCCATCACGGTCATGATCGATCGGCAGGGGAACATCTGCAGGACGCACACGGGCCTGGCGACGGAAGCGCAACTCGAGCGGGAGATCAGCGCGCTGCTCTAGACCAGGCGACGGGCCGCCTCACCGGTTCGTGGCCGGTCGGTGCCTCCGGGTTCCGTAGTATGATCGTCTGACGCGAGCGGCGCTGTTGGCGTCGCCCGTGGCATTACCCGGGCGTGGAGGGTCCGGCAATCATGAGTCGAGGATTCACACACGCACGGTTGGCTTGCGGTTGTCGCGTGGTGTTTCGCGACACGGCTGAGGGAGCGCCCTTCCTGATCGTCGTCGACCAGAAGAGTGCGGGATGCCCGTCGCCGCTCCATGTCCGCGACCTGCCGCTCTACGATTACCGCGAAGCCCTGCGCCCGCCGACGCGCTACCTGCCGTCCGAGGAAGAGGGCTTCGAAGAAGAAAGCTAGAAAAGCACCTGCAATCGCACGGCGTCGTTTCGACGCCTGAGGGATTCGGCAACGGGGCGCGTCACCACGGTGACGTGCCCCGTTTGCGTTCTAGCGGTCCTCGACCCTCCGTGGGCGTCGTGCGTCCGCTCCCTCAGACGGTGCGCCGGCACCGTCGCCGAGGCGTTGCCGCTCGCGGAGCGCGTTCCGGAGCACGAACTCGATCTGGCCGTTCAGGCTGCGCAACTCGTCGTCAGCCCAACGCTGCAGGGCGTCGAAGACTTCGGGATCCATGCGCAGCAGGAACGGTTTGCGGACGGCCACGGTCGTTACTGATAGATGGTGCCGGTGTTGAGGATGGGCTGCGCGGCACGTTCACCGCACAACACGACCAGCAGGTTGCTGACCATGGCGGCCTTGCGCTCTTCGTCGAGCGTGACGATGTCCTTGCGCGACAGCATCTCGAGCGCCATCTCGACCATGCCCGACTGCACCTTCGACGATGAGTTTCCGCGCTGCGATGATCGCGCCGGCCTGCTGGCGCTGCAGCATCGCGGCGGCGATCTCGGGCGCATACGCGAGGTGCGAGATCCGCGCCTCGATGACCTCCACCCCTGCCTTGCTGAGGCGCTCCTGGATCTCACGCTTCAGGTGCTCGGCGACGTCGTTGGTGTGGCCCCGCAGCGACCGGGTCTGTTCGTCGTGCGCGTCGTACGCGTAGCTGGTGGCCAGGTTGCGCAGCGCCGACTCGCTCTGCACCTTCACGTAGTGCTCGTAATCGTCGACCTCGAAGACCGCCTCAGCGGTCTCGATGACGCGCCAGACGACGACCGCGGCGATTTCGATCGGGTTGCCATCGTTGTCGTTGACCTTGAGGTGCCCGCTTTCGAAGTTCCGCACCCTCAGCGAGATGCGCTTCTTGGTATAGAACGGGTTCGCCCACCGGAGACCAGGGGTTTTGACCGTTCCCGAGTAGCTGCCGAACAACTGGACGACCTGGGCCTCATTCGGGTTGACCACGAAGAGCCCGGCGGCCGCCAGCGCCGCGACGACGAGGGAGGCGATGGCGATGGTGAGTTGGACGCCTGATTCTGCCCGGATGGCGGCGACCAGCGTCCAGATGCCGAAACCTGTGACGGCGATCACGACGAGCAACACCAGGACGCCGTTGAGTGTGGAGAGCTGACGTTCGCGAATCATCATTGGGGCCCCCTTGACCCGGATGAGCTTTCAAAGTGATATCACTTTGGAATCGCTGCGTCAAGAGGCGACCTCCGGGACCTCTGGCCCTGCCCAGGCGTCTTTCCAAGCACATCATGCGTGCTTCCGTGGCCCGTCGTTCGTCGTCATCAGAAGTGCTCCCGTGAGGATCGCCGTCATTGGTTCAGGGATCGCGGGGTTCGGCGCCGCGCATCTGCTCTCGCGCCTGCATGACGTAGAGGTGTTCGAGCGCGACGGCCGGCCCGGTGGCCACGCGCACACGCACCAGGTCGAATGCGAGGGCCGCACGTGGTCGCTGGACTCCGGGTTCCTGGTGTTCAACCCCGCGACCTACCCCAACTTCGTCCGGCTCCTCGACGAACTCGGCGTGACGTCGCACCCGACCGACATGTCGTTCAGCGCCCGCTGCCTGCGATGCAACCTCGAGTACTCCACGAGGACGCTGAAGACCCTCTTCGTGCAGCCGTGGCGCGCGGTGGACCCGCGTCACCTGCGCATGCTGGCCGACATGCTGCGGTTCTTCTCGCAGGGGCGGCGCCTTCTCGCCAGCGCGCGGGGGGCCGACGTCACGCTGGGGACGTTCCTGGACGAGGGCCGCTTTGGCGGCAGCCTCGCGCGCCACTTCATCCTGCCCCTCACCGGCGCCATCTGGTCGGCGTCGTTCGATGAGATGCGTGCCTTCCCGGCGCGACCGATCCTGCAGTTCATGCAGAACCACGGCATGTTGTCGGCGACCGGCCACCCCCGGTGGCGCACCGTGACGGGTGGCAGCCGTTCGTACGTGGCGGCCATCGCGGACCGCCTTGGAGCACGCCTGCATCTCGGATGCGGCGTGGTGCGTGTCATGCGCCGTGATGACGGCGTCGACGTGAGCCTGACCAGCGGTGAGACACGGGCATTCGACAAGGTCGTGATCGCCACGCACGCCGACCAGGCGCTCGGGTTGCTCGGCGATCCGACGCCCGCCGAACGGCAGTGGCTCGCGGCATTTCGCTACTCGCACAACCACACGGTCTTGCACACCGGCACCAGCATGCTGCCGCGCCGCCGCGCCGCGTGGGCGGCGTGGAATGCCGAGTTGACCGACTGCCGCGATTCGTCGCGGCCGGTATCGCTGACCTACCAACTGAATCGCCTGCAGGGGATCGGGAGTTCCACGCCGTTCTCGGTGACGCTGAATCATCCCCGTCCCTTCGACGGCGACGTTCTCGCGCGGATGGACTACACGCATCCCATCCTCGACGGCCCGGCGATGGCGGCGCAGCCACAGGTGGCCGCCATCAACGGCGCCCGCCACACGTTCTACTGCGGTGCGCACCTTCGCTACGGGTTCCACGAGGACGGCCTCGTCTCGGCCGTGGCCGTCGCGCGTGCGCTGGGTGTGGACTGGTGAGCGCGCCCGATCGCTTCCGGTCGGCCTGCTACGCCGGAACGGTGACACACCATCGGTTGCAGGGGCCGTCGCACCGGTTCGCCTACCCGGTGTACATGCACCTGATCGACCTCGATGAACTGCCCGCACTCGACCGCGCCTTGCGATGCTTCGGCCACAACACGCGGCGTCCCGTTGCCTTCTTCGACCGCGACCACTTCAGTACGGCCGACACGGCGCGCGCCGGGGTACAACGCGTGGTCGAGGCGTCGGGCGTCGCCTGGCCGGGCGGCCGCGTGGAGGTGGTCACACACTGCCGCGTGTTCGGCTACGTGTTCAATCCCGTGAGCTTCTGGTACTGCTACCGCCCCGACGCGTCGCTGGCGGTGGTGGTCGCCGAGGTCAACAACACGTTCGGGGATCGCCATCCCTACGTGTTGCCCATCGAGGCGGCGACGTCGCGCGCGACAGCCGCTGGCACCACGCGTCATCGCTGGACCACCAAGAAGGTGATGCACGTGTCGCCGTTCTTCCCGCTCGACGGATCGTACACGTGGGAGTTGGAGCGGCCGGACTCGCATCTCCTGGCCCGCGTCGACGTCACGCTGGGCGGAAAACGGACGTTCACCGCGTCGTTCGCCGCCGAGCGACGACCCTTGAGCGATGCAGGCCTCGTGCGGCTGCTCGCGACGTATCCGCTGGTGACCGCGAAGGTCGTCGGCGCCATCCACTGGGAAGCCCTCAGACTGTGGGTCAAGGGGGCCCCGTTTCGATCGCAGCCGCCATACGATCCCGATGCGGCGCGCCAGGGAGTGTCGTAGATGGATCTCTCGTCCTCGTCGGGTCTTGACCGGTTGCCGTCCGCAGGCGCCTCGCCCACGTCGCTGCGGCAGCGGGCTGATGCCTTGCGCTGGTCGGAGCGAATGGCCCTACGCGTCCTGGAAGCCGGACTGGCCAGGTGGCAGCATGGGCGGCTCTCGGTGTTCCTGCCGGACGGCAGCCTGCACGCCGTCGGCAGCGACGAGGCGACGCCGCACGTCAGGTTGTGGGTGCACGACGGGCGCTTCCTGACCGACTTCCTGTTGCGCGGCGACCTCGGGGCGGGCGAAGGCTACATGCGTGGCGACTGGAGCACCGACGACCTGCCGACGTTCATCGAACTGGCAGTGCGGAATGCCGACGCCGTCGGTCGCGACACGTGGATGACGGGCCTCGTCAACGTGCCGAGCACCGTGCGCCACTGGTTCCGCCGCAACACACGGAGCGGCAGCCGCCGGAACATCGAGGCGCACTACGATCTCTCGAACGACCTCTTCGCGCTCTTCCTCGACGAGACGATGGCGTACTCGTCGGCGGTGTTCGGGTCGCCCGACGAGCCGCTTGCGACTGCGCAGCGCCGGAAGTTCGATCGCCTGTGCGACCGCCTGGCGCTCGGTCCAGACGACCACGTGCTCGAAATCGGGTGCGGGTGGGGCGGCTTTGCGATCCATGCCGCCGCGACGCGGGGGTGCCACGTCACGGGCATCACGATCTCGCCCCAGCAGTTCGACCTCGCGACGAGGCGAGTGGCCGAGGCGGGGATGTCGGATCGCATCAGCATCCGCCTGTGCGATTACCGCGATGTGCGGGGTTCGTACACGGCCATCGTGTCGATCGAGATGCTCGAGGCCGTCGGGCGCGAGCATTGGCCGACGTTCTTCCAGGTCTGCGATCGGGCGCTTGCGCCCGGGGGACGGATTGGCTTGCAGGCGATCACGGTTCCCGACCACCGCTTCGAACGCTACGCCCGCACGGCCGACTGGATTCAGAAGTACATCTTCCCGGGAAGCCTGCTCGGTTCGATTGGGGGATTCATCGAGGCGATGTCGCCGCATTCGCGGCTCACGATCAGGCAGGTTGACGACATCGCGCCGCATTACGCGACGACGCTGGAACGATGGCGTCACGCCTTCCTCGGACGGGCGGACGACGTGCGCGCGCTGGGCTTCGACGAGCGCTTCGTCCGGATGTGGGACTTCTACCTGGCCTCGTGCCAGGCGTACTTCCACACCCGTCACATCGCCGTGCTGCAGATGACGCTGGCGAGGGCAGGCGATGGCGCGCCTGGCACGATGTAGGGGCCGCACCCCTGTGCGGCCCGGCGAACACCGCGCCGGGGACGGTGTAGGGGCCGCACCCCCGTGCGGCCCGGTGAACGCCGCCTCACGAGACCGCGTCAGCGCGTGAGCATCCCGATCAGCCAGCCGATAGGGCCGTTGCCATGAGCCATCGGATCCCCGATCCAATCTGGCGGGGTCAGCCAGATGAAGCCGAGGATCAGCAGCACCATCACATCGTACTGCCAGGTGGCGCGCTCGAACGTCCAGTACAGCGCGTGCCAGATCGCGCGGAACGGCATCGGCAGGTCGCGCTCGGGGCGGATCATGATGCGCGCATCTCCGGATCGTTGAGGGCGCGCCACGTGTAGTAGATGCGCGCGAAGACGGTCGACACCGACAACACCAGGATGACCCACAGCACCGCGGCCATGCGGTTCGTGAACGCACCGAGCATGAACAGCACGATGCGTTCGGGCCGTTCCATGAAGCCGACCTTGCACTTGGCGACGATGGACTCGGCGCGCGCACGGGTGTAGCTGGTGAGGATGGTGAACATCGTCGCCAGCGCCGTGATCATCACGTAGTCGGTGCGGCCCATCGTCGAGTACAGGTACGTCAAGCCGACGAACAGCGAGATGTCACTGAAGCGGTCCATCACCGAGTCCCAGAAGCCCCCGAACTCCGACGAGAGATTCAGTTCGGTCGCGACCTTGCCATCGATGAAGTCGAAGATGTTGGCCAGCGTCATGATGACGCCCGCCCACATGAAGGACCCGAGGCCCAGGGCCACGGCAGCGACCACGTTGATGAGCACGCCCGTGAAGGTGAGCACGTTCGGGTGGATGCGCAGCCGCACGCACAACGCGATGATCAGGCGCAGCGGCATCCAGAAGGTGGCGCCGACGAATCCGGTGAATGTCATGAGCCTTCCGAGTGCGGCCTCGCGTCGTCGGGCCGGCGAACGGTGCCGGCGGCAGGAAGGGGAGTCTAGCCCAGCGGGTGCCGGCGGTTCAAGAACAGGCACCCGTATAATCGTGAGATGGGGTGTCTGCAGCCCCCGCTCGCGGCTCGTTCCACATGGCCATCACCGACCTCAAAGCCCAGATAGCACGGCTGCCCGAGCAGCCCGGAGTCTACCTGTACTTCAACAAGGCGGGGGAGACCATCTACGTGGGCAAGGCGCGCCGCCTGCGCGACCGTGTCAGGAGCTATCTCGGCGCCCACGGCAGCCATCCCAGGACTGACGCCCTCCTCGACGAGGCCCATGCCCTCGAGGTCATCGTCACCGACTCGGTGGTCGAGGCGCTCGCGCTCGAGAACAACCTCATCAAGCAGCGGGCGCCGCGCTACAACGTGCTGCTGCGCGACGACAAGAGCTACCCCTACCTGAAACTCACCACCGGCGAAGCGTTTCCGCGGCTGCACGTTGCGCGGCGCGTCGAACGCGATGGGCACCTGTACGCCGGGCCGTTCCTTCCCGCGTCGCTCGCGCGACGGACAATCAAGCTCACGCACCGGCTGTTCGGCATCCGCTCGTGCCGCGAGGTGATGACGGGCGACCGGCCTCGTCCGTGTCTCGAGTACGACATCCAGCGGTGCATCGCCCCGTGCGTGACCACGATCTGCACCCCGGAGGCCTATCGCCACGCGGTTGACCAGGCGGCCCTGTTCCTCGAGGGACGGAACGACGAGTTGCTGTCGGCCCTGCGCGACGAGATGGTTGAGGCCGCAAACGACGAACGCTACGAGCAGGCCGCGCACCTGCGGGATGCGATCGGCACCATCGAAACGTTGCGCGACCGGAAGCAGAAGATGGCGACGCCGCGCCTCGGTGACCGCGATGCCTTCGGTGTCAAAGTCGGCGCCGAGGGCGTGAGCGTCCAGGTGTTCCAGATGCGTGGCGGACGGGTGATCGACCGCGTCGACCTGTCGGGGCAGACGCCCGTCGGCGGTACGACGGAGGCCGACATTGTCGAAGCGGCCCTCCAGCAGTTCTACGAGGACCAGCCGGCGCCGCCCGAGGTGCACGTCGCGGTCGCGCCCGACGACGTGGAGTCGGTCGAGGCGTGGTTGTCGCAGAACGCGGGCCGCAAGGTGAAGGTGATGGTCCCGCAGCGTGGCGAGAAGCGCGCACTGCTCGACCTGGCGACCCGGAACGCGGCGCTGGCGTACGACACGCGGTTCAACCAGGGGGGCGTCGCCCACTACGACGCCCTCGACCTGCTGCGCTCGACGCTGGGACTCGCAGCCGTGCCGCGACGCATCGACTGCTTCGACATCTCGACCATCCAGGGCAGCGAGACCGTTGCATCGATGGTCGTGTGCGAACAGGGCCGGATGCGGCGCGCTGAGTATCGGAAGTTCCGCATCCACGCTCGCGCCGCCGATGGCGGGCCAGATGATTTCGCCGCGATGGAGGAGGTCGTGCAGCGCCGCTACGGCCACGTGGCCGACGAGGACGGACCCTGGCCCGACCTGATCGTGATCGACGGGGGATACGGGCAGTTGTCGGCGGCCTACGCCGCACTCGGGCGGCTTGGCCTGTCACATCTCGTGGCGGTGGGCCTGGCGAAGAAGGAAGAGCTCATTGTCACGCGCGACCGGCCCGACCCGATCGTGCTGCCGGCTGACAGTCCCGCGTTGCTGCTGCTGCAGCGCATTCGCGACGAAGCTCACCGCTTCGCGGTGACGTTCCACCGGAAGGCGCGCGCCATGCGCGACCTGCAGTCGGAACTCGACGGCATCCCGGGCATCGGCCCAAGGCGCCGGAAGCTGCTGCTGACCCGCTTCGGGTCGGTGGCCGGGGTGCGCCGTGCGGCGCGCGAGGACCTCGAAGCCGTCGTCGGCGCCCGCGCCGCCGCGGCGCTCGTGCAGTGGTTCGACAGCGCCCGGACGTAGCGAAGGGGTCACGTCTTTCATTGCAGCATTTCTCAAGACCTGACCCCTTCAGGGGGGTGGGACGCGCGCACCCTCGTGCGACGGTGACTCGTTTCTCGGGCGTCGGCCGTCCAGCCAGACCGACGTGGCGAGCGTCGGCCTGCCCGCATGCGGCTTGCCCGTTTCCGCCTGTCTGTCGTACGCTGGGCTGCTTTGTTCGAGCAAATCGACTTCTTCTTCCTGTTCACCTCGCTCGCCGTCCTGCTGTTCTCGCTGACGGTGCACGAGGCCGCCCACGCGTGGACGGCGCACCGTCTCGGCGACCCGACGGCGCGCATGCTCGGGCGCGTGTCCTTGAACCCGGTGGTCCACGTGGATCCCCTGGGAACGATCGTGCTGCCGCTGATCTCGATGGTGACCGGGGCCCCACTGCTCGGATGGGCCAAGCCGGTTCCGGTCGACTTCCGCTACCTGAAGAGGCCCCGTCGCGACTTCATGGTGATCGCGTCGGCGGGGCCCGTGTCGAACCTCGTCCTGGCGGTCATCGCGGCGGCGGTCCTGCGCCTGACGCCCCTGGGCAGTGGCAGCGACGGCATCGACATCGCCTCGCCGGTCGCGGCCCTCGCGCTCACGGCCCTCCGGGTCAACGTGCTGCTGGCGCTGTTCAACATGATCCCCGTGCCGCCGCTCGACGGCGGCAACGTGCTCGGCGGGATCCTGCCGGCTCACCTGGCCGATCGCTTCGATGGCCTGCGGCCGTACGGCGTGTTCATCCTCTACGGCCTGATGCTGACCGGCGTGCTCGGCATGATCATCGGTCCGCCTTATTCCCTGCTCCTGAGCGTGTTGCTGTAATGACTCGTCGTCGCGTGGTGTCGGGCATGCGCCCGACCGGCAAGCTGCACCTCGGTCACCTCGTTGGCGCGCTGAAGAACTGGACGGCGCTGCAGGAGACCTACGACTGCTTCTACTTCAGCGCCGATTGGCACGCGCTGACGTCCGACTATGCGGACCCGTCGGGCATCGTCGACAGCGTCTACGACAACCTCGCCGACTGGATCGCGGCGGGCGTCGATCCCGAGCGCAGCACGCTGTTCATCCAGTCGCTGGTGCCCGAGCACGCCGAGCTGCACCTGCTGTTCGGGATGCTGATCCCGATCCCGTGGCTCGAGCGCGTGCCGACGTACAAGGAACAGCAGGAGCAGCTCACAGAGAAGGACCTGTCCACCTACGGTTTCCTCGGCTACCCGTTGCTGCAGACCGCCGACATCGTCATCTACAACGCACACGTCGTGCCGGTTGGCGAGGATCAGGTCCCGCACCTCGAGTTGTCGCGCGAGGTCGTTCGCCGGTTCAACAACCTGTTCGGCGAGGTGTTCGTCGAACCGCAGGCACTGCTGACGCCCACGCCGCGCCTCCCCGGGCTCGACAACCGGAAGATGAGCAAGAGCTACGGCAACACCATCGACCTGTCGGACGACGCCGAGACGGTGCGCAAGAAGGTGATGCAGATGTACACCGACCCCAAGCGCGTGCGGGCCGACATCCCCGGCACCGTCGAGGGCAACCCGGTGTTCGTCTACCACGACGCGTTCAATCCCGACGTGGCGGAGGTCGACGACCTGAAGGCTCGCTACCGCGTGGGCAAGGTCGGCGACGTCGAGGTGAAGCAGAAGCTCGCCAGGGCATTGAACGCGTTGCTCGATCCCATGCGTGAGCGCCGTGCCGCGGCACTGGCCAGGCCCAACTACCTGCGCGAGCTCGCGTTCGACAGCTCCGCCCGGGCACGCGTCCTGGCGCAAGAGACGATGGAGCGCGTGCGCGAGGCGATGAAGATCTCCTACCGGCGCGCGTGACGCGATGAACGAGCAGGCCTTCGAATCGGTGCTCGAGCGGTATCCCGTGCGGCTCTCGAACTTCGAGGGGCCCCTCGACCTGTTGCTGCACCTGATCCGCAAGCACGAGATCGACGTGCACGACATTCCGATCGTGCTCGTCACGCAGCAGTACCTCGTGTACCTCGAACTGATGCACGATCTCGACCTCGAGGTGGCCGGCGACTTCCTGGTGATGGCGGCGACGCTGATTCACATCAAGTCGCGGATGCTGCTGCCGCGGCCGCAGCCCGACCAGGACGAGGACACGGAAGATCCGCGCCAGGCCCTGGCCCAGCGCCTGATCGAGCACCAGCGCTACAAGGCGGCGGCGGAGTTGCTGCACGAGCGCGAGACGGTGCGCAGCGCGCAGTGGATGCGACCCGACGACGTGGTCGCCCAGATCGCCGGCGACGAGTACGAGCCGGAGCTCGAGGTCGACCTGTTCAGCCTGCTCACCGCGTTCAGGGCCGTCGTGGAGCGCGCGCGGCAGAAGCCCAGGATGCTGTTGCCGGGCGAGCAGATCCCGATCGAGGTCCGCATCGAGCAGCTGCTCGCGCGGCTCTCGACCACCGAGGCGTGCGGGTTCGAGTTGCTGTTCGCCGACGTCAACACGAAGGCCAACATGATCGTGACGTTCCTGGCGCTGCTCGAGATGATTCGCCTCAGGTTGGTGCGGGTGTTCCAGACGACCGCGTTTGCCGACATCCGCGTCTACAAGCGCGAGCGGCCGATCGACGCTCCACGTCCGATCGGCGACGCCATTGTCACCGCAGTGCCAGAGCCTGCACGATGAGCGAGACATCCAACGTGAACGACGACACGCACACTCCGGTCACCGGCTTGCCTGACGCGGCCGACGCCGCGGACCGCGATGACGCGGCCCTCGAGGTGGCGGCGAGCGCGACCCCGGAACCCGGTTCCCCGCAGGCGGACGACGTCTCCGACATGTTGGCAGAGGGCCTCGATGCGGCCTTCGTGGGCGACGTGGACGACGACGAAGTCGACGAGGCTGGCGACGAACCGGGCGCGCCGGCGGTTCCTCCGCCCGATGACCAGCTCATCGCGATCATCGAGGCGTTGATCTTCGCCTCGCCCGACCCGATCACCCTGAAGGCCCTGGTCAAGCTGCTCGACCCGGAACCCGTGTCGCGCATCGAGGCAGCCATCGGCATCCTGAAGGGCCGCTACGACGAGCGGCGGGGGCTCCAGGTGGTGGAGGTCGCCAACGGCTACCAGATCGTGACGCGGTCGGAGTTCCACGAGTGGGTGCGGCGGCTGTTCCACGAGCGCACGACGCAGAAGCTGTCGGTGGCGGCGCTCGAGACCCTGGCCGTCATCGCCTACAAGCAGCCGGTGACTGCTGCCGAGATCGCCGAGATTCGCAGCGTGAACACGTCGGGTGTGCTCGGCACGCTCGTCGATCGCAAGCTGGTCAAGATCGCGGGCCGCAAGGCGGTGGTCGGCCGTCCGTTCATGTACGCCACCACCCGGGAGTTCCTCGATCGATTCGGGCTGCGTGATCTGAACGACCTGCCGAAGATCGAGGACATGGCCGACGTGCTCGGCTTCGATCCGCCGCTGCTCGACGACGGGGTGGTGGCCGCCGTGTTGCCCTTCGACGCGTCGGTCGACACGACAGCGGGCGAGAGCGACATGCTGAAGCTGGCTGCCGACGACGGGGCGTCCGTCACGTCGGCCGCGGAACGGGACGAGAACGTGGTGGGCGCCGAGGTTGCCGACGAGACCGAGCACGATGGCTGAAGAGCGCCTGCAGAAGATTCTCTCGGCGGCGGGCGTGGCCTCGCGGCGTGCGGCCGAGCAGATGATCCTCGACGGTCGTGTCTCGGTGAACAAGGTGACGATCCGCACGCTCGGGACGAAGGCCGACTTGCAGCGCGACGACATCCGCGCTGACGGGCGTCGGGTCAAGCCCGAGCGCCTCCGGTACATCCTGCTGAACAAGCCAGAGCGCGTGGTCACCACCAAGTCCGATCCCCACGGCCGGCGAACGGTGATGGAATTCCTGAAACGCGTGCACGAGTCGGTGAACCCGGTGGGGCGCCTCGACTACGACTCGGCGGGATTGCTGCTGCTGACCAATGACGGCGACCTGGCTGCGGGCCTGACGCATCCCCGTCACGGGATCGAGAAGAAGTACCGCGCCGAGGTGGCCGGTATTCCCGGCGACGAGCAACTCGACGTCCTCGCCCGGGGCATCGAGATTGAAGGGCAGCGGACGCTGCCCGCGTCGGTGAAGATGGTGAAGGTCAGGCCCCCGCGGCGCAATCACGAAGGCCGCGCCGTGCTCGAGATCGGCATTCGCGAGGGCCGAAACCGCCAGGTGCGCAAGATGTGCGACGCCATCGGACATCCGGTGCAATCGCTCACGCGCATTGCCGTGGGCCCCTTGCACGACCGGGAACTCCGCCCCGGCGAGTGGCGTGACCTGACGACGGACGAGGTCGACGCCCTGAAGCGCGCGGTCGAGATTGTCGTCGCGCCCCCGCGCTCGCGCACGCGCGGCTAGCCCGTGCCCGGCGCCGGCCGCGACGACGTCCACCGCGCGCCGTCCTCGATCGTGCCGCTGCTAACGTGGTTCCTGCAGGGCGTCGAGCCCAGCGACGGCCTCCCGCCACACGGCGGGATTGCCCAGGCGAACCGCGGCGTCCGCACCGACGTTCTCGAGCAAGAGGGCCAGCAGCGTCAGGCGATCCTCGTCGGACCAGAACAGCCGGCCCTCGCACATTTCGAACCTCTCGGGCGTGAGGGCGAAGCGGTCCATCGCCTCCGCCTGCCACGCCCGGCCCGCACGCTGGATCTCCCAGTCCATGGTCTCCCTCCGCGACGACGATGCCATCGTCGGGTTGATGGGCGCAAGCGAGGCAACCGGCCGGCCGGACGTTCGACGTGCGGCGTCGGCACGCGTGGCCGCTCGTCTTCGTCGATGATGTCGCCAGCGCGTCGCAATCACACACGTACACCAGGACGTTCGTCGACGAACACCTTACCGCTCATGGAGTTCGTCTCGGGTCCACCGCCGGCCTCCGCGTGCGCTGCGTGCGCGCATGGACTTGGCCAGGAGTCCCTCGACGGCTCGCCGCCGCTGCTCGGTACCCGCCGCCCACGAGGCTATGTAATCGCCCAGGACCGCGTTGACCGTGGTGCCGAGCTCGGCGGCCCGCACGCGGGCCTCTCGCAACAGATCGTCGTCGATGGTGATGGTGAGGTTCGCCACGAATGTCGGCTCCTGTGCTACACGGGATCAGTGTAAAACACGCCGATTGCGTTACGTCGCACGACAAGTTGACGTCGCGTCGAGGGGATCGCCCGGGCGGGCTGCAGCGTCCGCCCCCAAACGCTCCCAGCGCACGAGGAGCCAGCACAGTCAGGCAATCCTCGCCGGACCAGACAGACGCTTCACCGCGCAAGCATGGCTCCCCAGAACCGGATCAGTGCCCAGACCTGGAGCAACGTGGGAGGCCGGTCGACCTCTGCATGCGTGATGAGCGGTGTCACGTGGACCCTGACATCGACGCCGCGTGCCGCCAGCGCCGTTCCCAACAGGTGCGACTCGATCGCGGGGACGACGTTGTCGTCTGCACCATGCAGCAGGAAGACGGGCGCATGCGGCGGAGGCGCCAGCGCCGGTGAGACGTCGTCTGGCAGCACCAGCTGTTCGACGGCAGGCCGTAATACCTCGCCCAGCAGTCCCACGTCACGCGTGTTCACCGCGTGCAGCAGCCCGCGCGCCGGCTCCGGGAGCGTCGCCTCGCGCTCGACCGCGTCGGCAAACACGGTCGCCGCGCGGGCGTGATCGACCATGTCGATATGCGAGGCGCGCATGAACACGCCGATGGCCTGGCGGAGCGCATCGACCTGATCGGCTGGCACCAGTGCCGGCGCGAGGTTCAGCAGCACCACGACGAGTCCGTAGTCGTGCGGCCGACGAATGGTGCCGTCGGCCTGCACACCGGTGCACAGGTACCGCAGGGTCCGCTGCAGGTCGCCGTGACCGCCGAACGCCATCACGAACGCCACCTGGTCGCGGATGCGCTCTCGCCCTGCCGCGACCACCGACAGTCCTCCGGCGAAGCTGACGCCCACGATGCCGACGCGCCCGTCGGTGGCGAAGCGTCGCTGGCGCACCAGCCAGGCCGCGACGTCCTCAATCTGATCCGGCAGGCGAGGCGTGATCCGGTACTCGAGCAGGTCGGGCAGCTCGATCGTGACGACGCCGAAGCCGCCGGTGGCGAGGTCGCCGGCAAACTTGACCAGGCGCGATTCGTCGATGCCCTCGGCGTGCACGCCCGGCGTCAGCAGTATCGTGCGGCGCCACCGCGTCCCGGGGGCATACAGCCGCGCACGGATGTCACCGTGCCGCGTGGGCACGGTGAGCGGTGCCGTCGTCACCTGCCTGGTGCCCAACTGCGCGACGGTCTCTGCGGCGCTGCCGTGCAGCCCGGCCGCACGGGCCACGAGTGCCGCGCCGCGAAGGTCGTCGATCGCGGGAATGCTCGCGACGCAGGCGGCGACGACAAGGGTGTGCGCGAGGAGGATGGTGAGAAAGCGCGACATGGCGGGAGGGCGAAAGGGTAGGATATTACGCTTTGCGCGCGTCACGTCGTGACGGCGCTCCCGAGTGCATCCCCAGTGATCATCGCCATCGACGGACCATCTGGAGCAGGAAAGGGAACCGTGGCGCGGTCGGTCGCCCGCGCGTTGCGGTTCCGTCACATCGATACCGGCGCCATGTACCGCGCAGTCGCGTGGCTGGCGCGCGAACGCGGGGTCTCGGTCGAGGACGAGGCGGGGCTCGCCGAAATGGCGGCATCGGTGCCGTTCGACCTCGAGGACGGGCGCGTCGTCATCGACGGACACGACGTGTCGTCGGCCATTCGCACGTCCGACATGGACCTGGCCGCCTCGACGGTCGCCAGGTTGCCGAGACTGAGGGCGGCGCTGGTGGCACGCCAGCAGCAGATGGGCGAAGGCGGACGCGTCGTGATGGAAGGGCGCGACATCGGGTCGGTGGTGTTCCCGAATGCCGACGTGAAGATCTTCCTCGATGCGTCGCCCGACGAGCGCGCCAAGCGGCGGGCGTTCGATCCGGCGCACGCGGGATCGACGATTGACCTGGTGGCGGTCGCCCGTGAGATTCGCGCCCGCGACGCCCGCGACTCGACGCGCACAGCGTCACCGTTGGTGATCGCGGCGGATGCGGTCGTCATCGACACCACCGGGCGCTCGATCGACGACGTCGTGCAGCAGGTGCTGGGGCTGGCCGAGCGCGCTCGACAGGCTGCGACCAACCCGGAATAACCGACACCCGGGCGCGTACCGGGAGGGCGAACTCAACCCTTCCCGCGCTTTGCCCCGAACGTCGTGTCTTTCACCCGTTCCTTGAAGTCGTCGGACGACGCGGGATCGAGTTCCCACCGATGCCGATCGCGCTCGGTGATCTCGTCGCCTCCCTGCAACTCCTCGTCGTCGTCGTACTCGACTCCGAGGGAGCGCCCGATCAGGTCCACGTCATCCTGTCCAGGTGTCGGGTTCTCGCCCCCCGGCGCTTCCTCACCCACGGTGCTTGCGGCCTGCACGTCGATATCGGGATCGCCGGCGGTCACCGCGGCGTCATGGTGCGTCGAGACGCCGTGCCCAATCGCGTCCTTGGCCTCGGCCTCCCGCACGCGCAGCGGCGCGTGATCGACGTCGAGCGACGACCGTGGGCCTGGCACCATCGTCGGCTCGACCTCTTCGTCCTCGGGTTCGAGATCGATGACCGGCACCGAGACGGCACGCCTGGGGACGGGCGGTACGCGCCGCACCACGTCCTTCGGGGCGGTCCGTGCAGGGGCTTTCGGTGTCTCGGGTGTGGCCGGCGGAATGGGTGGCGTGACGGCGCTGGCCGGGGGCGGAGCGGGCGCCACGGGCCGCCTGGCTCGCGTCGTCGGCGGCTTCGCCGCGGAACCGCGCGGCTTCACCGGGGCCGGGGCCTTGGCCCCGCGCGGCGTCGCGGGCTTCGGGGCGACGACCTTGCGCGCCGGAGCCGTCCGCGGCGTCGCACCCTTCGAGACCGGACGAGCTGGCGACGGTCGTGACGCGGCCTTCCTGGCTGGTGCCACGGTCGCGGCAGGCTTCGCAGCCCTGGCGGTCGTGGCCGGCCGCGTCGCCTTGGCCGTCGTGGTCGCCTTCAGCGGCAGCTTCGGTTTGGCAGGCGTGCGTCCGGTCGCGGTCTTCCTGGCCGTCGCCCGCGTCGGCAACGGGCGCTTCTTCGCCGCAGTGGGTGGTTTCTTCCTGGCAGATGTGCTGCGAGCCGGCTTGGCCGACGTCTTCGGCGAGGCCGCAGCGGTCCGGCGGCGGGCCGGGGCAGCAGCAGTACGGCGACTCGTCTTGCGAGGTTTAACTGGGCGGCGGGCCATGTCAGCACCCTTCCTGGTGATTTGACAGCCTTCTACGTGGTGTCGTACCTTAGCTCGCTTGTCGCGTCTCGCGATGACGCACACATCTCAGCCCGCCGGCGCTGAAAGACCGGCAATCCGAAGATCGAGGAGGTCCCGCAGAGCATGGCGAACCTGGAAGACATGGAAAAGACCGAGATGCCCGTTCATGACGAGCACCCCCGGTGGAAAGCCGCGGCGTCGCGCGTCATTCGACGGCTCACATCCCCTGAAGACGACGACCCGGAAACATCCGAGTACGCGCGGCTCCTGGAACAGCACGATACCAACTTCCGCAGCGTGGCGGAAGGTGAAGTCGTCAAGGGCACCGTGTTGCGCGTCACGTCCGCGGCGGTCGTGGTGGATGTCGGGTTCAAGTCCGAAGGGATGATCTCGCTCTCCGAGTTCATCGACGAACAGGGCGAGTGCTCGGTCCAGCCAGGCGATGTCGTCGACGTGCTGCTGGAACGGACGGAAGATCGGGACGGCCATGTCGTGCTCTCGCGCGAGAAGGCCGAGAAGATGAAGATCTGGGACGAGGTCGAGAAGGCCTTCACCGACAAGAAGGTCGTCATCGGTCGCGTCATCGAACGGATCAAGGGCGGCCTTGCCGTCGACATTGGCGTCCGGGCGTTCCTGCCGGGCAGCCAGATCGACGTGCGGCCGGTGCGCAACCTCGACGCGCTCAAGGGGCAGGAGCTCCGCATGCGCGTCATCAAGGTCAACAAGAAGCGCGGCAACATCGTGCTTTCGCGCAAGGTGCTGCTCGAGGAAGAGAACGCCGAGAAGAAGAAGCACACGCTCGACACGCTCGCCGAGGGCAAGATCCTGCGCGGCGTGGTCAAGAACATCACCGACTACGGGGCCTTCATCGACCTCGGCGGTATCGACGGCCTGTTGCATATCACCGACATGTCGTGGGGCCGCGTGTCGCATCCGTCGGAGCTGTTCAAGGTCAACGACGAAGTCGACGTGATCGTGCTCAAGTACGATCCGGCCACCGAGCGCGTGTCGCTCGGCCACAAGCAGCTGACGCCCGACCCGTGGAGTGACGTCGTCGAGCGGTACCCGGTGACGGCAAAGGTCCGCGGCAAGGTCGTCAGCCTGACCGACTACGGCGCCTTCATCGAGCTCGAGCCGGGCGTCGAGGGCCTCATCCACGTCAGCGAGATGTCGTGGAGCAAGCGCGTCAAGCACCCGTCGAAGGTGCTCGAGGCGGCCCAGGAGGTCGAGGCCATGGTGCTCGGCGTCGATCCGACCGCGCGTCGGATCTCGCTGGGGCTCAAGCAGGTGGCGACCAACCCGTGGGAGGAACTCGGGGATCGTTACCCGGTGGGCACCCGCATCCAGGGTCGCGTCCGCAACCTGACCGAGTTCGGGGCGTTCGTCGAGGTCGAAGACGGCATCGACGGGCTGATCCACATCTCCGACATGTCGTGGAGCAAGCGTCTCAAGCACCCCTCCGAGATGCTCAAGAAGGGCGACAAGGTCGACGCGATGGTGCTCAACATCGACGCCGACAACCAGCGCCTGTCGCTGGGCCTGAAGCAGCTGGCCACCGACGTGTGGGACGAGTTCTTCTCGCACCACAACGTGGGTGACGTTGTCGAGGGCAAGGTCGTCAGGATGACCAACTTCGGCGCGTTCGTCGAGTTGGCCGATGGCATCGAAGGCCTCGTGCACGTCTCGGAGTTCGACGATGCGCAGGGAGCCGAGAAGGTCGAACTGGAGCCCGAGAAGGCGTACCAGTTCAAGGTCATCAAGCTGAGCCCGGCCGAACGCAAGATCGGTCTCAGCGTGCGTGCCCTCAAGTCGGACGAATACCGGGCCGACTGGGACACGTACACGGCCGAGTCGGGGTCCGGTCTGGGCACCCTCGGCGACGCCTTCCGGCAAAACCAGTAGTCAGCGCGCCGCAGCGGGGAGTCCGGGTCGTCACCCGGCTCCCCGACACGGCCGGCCGGAGGCACCGTGGCGTCCAGTCAGCAGAGCATGACGAAAGCCGAGCTCGTCGAAGAGGTGGCGCGCGCCACCGAGTTGACGAAGAAGGACTCGGAGACGGTCGTCGACACCGTCTTCGTGACCATCAAGGATGCCATTCACCGCGGCGACAAGATCGAGCTCCGCGGATTCGGCAGCTTCCGTCTGCGGAAGCGGCAGCCGCGCACGGGACGCAACCCGCGCACCGGCGCCAAGGTCGACGTGCCTCCCAAGCGCGTCCCCTATTTCAAGCCCGGCAAGGAACTCAAGGAACTCCTTCACGACCCTTCGTCGGGCGACGATTCACCGCCAGAGGCCTGAGGCGCTGAGCCTCGCACCCGCATGCTTCGTCTCTGGACGCCCTGGCGGCTCAAGTACGTGACCGGCGCGACGCGCGAAGCGGCGTGCGTGTTCTGCGACGCGCCAACGCGATCCGACGAAGACGCCCACATCGTCTGGCGCGGCCAGGCGTGCTTCGTCATCCTCAATCTGTACCCCTACAACAGCGGGCATCTGATGGTCGTGCCCCTGCGCCACGTCGCCTCGCTCAATGCGCTCTCGCTCGAGGAGCGCCACGAAGTCATTGAACTGACGCGCGTGGCCGAACTGGCGTTGACCGAGGCCTACGCGCCACACGGCGTGAACATCGGCATCAACCTCGGCAAGGCGGCTGGCGCCGGCGTGCTCGACCACCTGCACGTCCACCTGGTGCCGCGGTGGCACGGCGACACCAACTTCATGTCGGTGGTCGGCGAGACCCGTGTGCTGCCCGAAGAACTGCCGGTGACGGCGGCGCGCCTGCGGCCGCTGTTCGCGCGCTTCGCCGGCTGACACCCACCACGCCGCAGTGGTCCGGAGGGCGCGGTGGCCCCTCCCGGTGCGGGCGCATGGCGTGGGCCGACGTCGCAGGGCCTCCCGACCGCCTGTTGCGCTCTCGCGATAACGATCGATAATCACGTCATCACCATGCGACTCACCTTCACGGACGACCAGCAGCAGTTCCAGAAGATGGCGGCCGAGTTCGCCACGACCCATCTGGCCCCCCTTGCCGCATCGATCGACGAATCCAACGTCTTTCCCGGGCAGCTGATCGGCCCGCTTGGTGAACTCGGGTTGCTCGGGGTGACCATCCCCACGGCGTGGGGCGGCGCAGGCCGCGACTACGTGGCGTACGTGCTCGCCCTCGAGGCCCTCGCGCGCGAAAGCGCCGTCGTGGCGGCCATTGCCTCGGTCAACAACTCCCTCGTGGCCGAGCCGATTGCCCGCTTCGGTTCCGACGAGCAGAAGGCCGCGTGGCTGTCGAGGCTCGCGACCGGCCGGGCGCTCGGCGCGTTCGCGCTGTCAGAGGAGCATGCCGGGACCGACGCGGCCAATCAGCACACCCGCGGCACGTTCGACGGCGCCGGTTACCGCATCAATGGCACCAAGGTCTGGGTCGCCAACGCCGAAGCGGCCGACGTTGCGGTCGTGTTTGCGGCGACGCAGCCCGACCTCGACCACCGCGGCATCACCGCCTTCCTCGTGCCGCTCGACTCGCCCGGCATCAGCCGGCGGGCGCGTGCCGACTCGCTGGGCGTGCGCGGCCTCGGATGCCTCGACCTGGAGTTCCATGACGTGCACGTCGACTCGAGCCAGGTGCTCGGCACTCCCGGCTCGGGCTTCGCGGTGGCCCGATGGGCGCTCGACGGGGGGCGGGTGGCCATCGCTGCGCAAGCCCTGGGCGTCGGGCAGGCGGCACTCGACGAAGCGGTCGGCTATGCAAAGCAGCGCGTGGCCTTCGGTCAGACCATCTCGAACTACCAGGCCATCCAGTGGATGCTGGCCGACGTGGCCACCGACCTCGACGCGGCGCGGATGCTGACGTGGAAAGCGGCGGCCGCCAAGGACACGCAGGAGCGCTGCTCGCTCGAGGCGTCGATGGCCAAGCTGTCGGCCTCCGAAGCTGCGCATCGTGCGGCCGACCGCGCGATGCAGGTGCTGGCGTCGGCCGGGTATCGCCGGGGCTCGAAGGTCGAGCGCCTGTTCAGGGACGTCCGTGTCACCGAGATCTACCAGGGGACGTCTGAAGTGCAACGGATGATCATCGCGGCCAACATCCTCGCCTGACGGTCGGCCGAACCCTCTCCTTGCGGCACCCGTGCCCGCACGAGCCATTGCTCTGCGACAGCGGGGCAGCCAGACTGGAGCGTCTCCGATGTTCTGCGGCATTCCACTCGCAAGACGGATCGAGGGCGTGGAAGCACGCCTCGTCGCCGCCGTAGTCGACAATGTCGCGCGCCTCGCCCCTGAGGTCGGCGCCTGGCACGAGCCGGTGGCTGGCGGGATGGCGCTGTTTGCCGGCGTCCACAACCCGGTCAACAAGGTGATTGGGGTGGGCTTCGACGGCGCGCCGTCAGGTGACGACCTCGGTCGTCTCGAGCAGCGCTACCACCGCCGTGGCGCGCCCGTACGTTTCGAGATGGCCACCGTCGCGCGGGCCGAGAGTCATGCCGCGCTCTCGAAGCGCGGATACATCCTGCACGGGTTCGAGAACGTGCTGGGCCGGCCGCTCACCGACGCCATGCCCCAGGAGGCGCCGGGCGCGGCGATCGAGGTGCAGAGCGTCACGCCGGAGACCATGACCGCGTGGCTGCGGGTCCTTGTCGACGGCTTCGCCGTTCCCGACGAGAGCGGAGCCGGCGGCGACGAGGCGCTGCCTTCATCGTCTGACCTGATGGGGCTGTTCAGGCACGTCTTCCTCGCGGACGGCTACCGACGCTACCTGGCCCTGGTCGATGGACATCCAGCCGGTGGCGCCATTGCGTGGTTCGACGGCGACGTGGCCTTCTTCGGCGGCGCCTCGACACTGCCCGCATGGCGTCGGCGGGGCGTGCAGCGCGCCCTCTTCGAGGCACGACTGCGCGAGGCCGTGGCGGCGGGCTGCTCGCTGGCCGTCCTCGCCACGCAGCCCGGGACGACCTCGCAGGCCAACGCGCAGCGCCGCGGCTTCTCGCTGCTCTACGCGCGCGCCATCTGGGTGCGTGCGTTGCCCGACGACCTCACCGAGCCGGCTGGGTAGCCACCGCAGGTGACGGCCTGGCCGTCGGCGCCGCGGTTAGTCGGCGTCATGCCGGGTCGTCGCGCAGCCAGGCGGCGTCGCCCGACAGCAACTCGTCGTACGACCGGACCACCGCATCCGGTCGCGTGTGGTGTCGCAACAACTCCTCGGCGGGGAACGACGTGGCCAGGGCGACGAGGCGCATTCCCGCGGCGCGAACCGCTTCGAGCCCCATCGGCGCGTCCTCGAACGCCAGGCAGTCGCCCGGCGCGACGCCACGTCGGCGCGCAGCCTCGAGGAACACGTCGGGGGCTGGCTTGCCGTTGGGTACTTCATCCCCGCGCACCACCAGCGGAGCCAGCCACTCGAGGCCGAGTTCGCGGAGTGAGTGGTCGACGTTGGCGCGCGGTGCCGAGGTTGCGACCGCCACGGCGATGCCGCGTTGCGACAGCGCGTCGAGCAGGCGTCGGGCGCCAGGCAGGGGCACAAGCTGTCCCTGCGACAGCTCGCGGTAGAGCCCCTCCTTCTCTTCTTCGTAGGCGAGCACCTCGTCGCGATCGAGCGCACGCTTGAAGATCACCGGGAAGATCTCGCTGTTGCGCTTGCCGTCGAGTGCACGACGGTCAGCTGGCGTCAACGGGGGCAGGCCGTGACGCTGCGCGAAGACGGCGAAGGCGTCGGCATGGACGGGCATGTTGTCGACGAGCGTGCCGTCGAGATCGAAGATGCACGCGCGCGGGCGGAACGACGAGAGCGATGAGGTCAACCCAGCAAGGCCTTCGCGATCGTCGTCAGCTGCATGTTCGACGTGCCCTCGTAGATCTGGCCGATCTTCGCGTCGCGGTACAGCTTCTCGACGGGGTAGTCACGGGTGAAGCCATAACCACCGAACAGGTTGACCGCCATGGACGCGCAACGTTCAGCGACCTCCGACGCGAGGAGCTTGCACATCGCCGCCTCGGTCAGGAACGGTCGGCCCGCGTCGCGCAGGCGCGCCGCGTTGTAGACCGTCAACCGGGCGGCCTCGACGTCGATGGCCATCCGGGCGACCTGGTGCTGCACGGCCTGGAACTCCGCGATCGCCTTGCCGAACTGCCTCCGCTCCCTGGTGTAACGGATGGCGTGGTCGAGGGCGCCCTGGGCGAGCCCCAGCATCTGCGCGCCGATCCCGATGCGCCCCTCGTTCAGCGTTTCGATGGCGACCTTGTAGCCCTTGCCGACCTCGCCGAGCACGTTGGCGCGTGGAACGCGACAGCCGTCGAACAGCAACTCGCACGTGCTGCTTGCGCGGATGCCGAGTTTCTCTTCCTTCTTGCCCACGGTGAAGCCGGGCGTGTCGCGCTCGACGAAGAACGCCGTGATGCCCTTGTAGCCGGCCTCGGGATTGACCGTGGCGAAGACGATGAAGAGGTTCGCCTCGTTGCCGTTGGTGATCCAGAGCTTCTGGCCGTTGAGGACGTAGTGGTCCCCGTCGGCCACGGCGCGCGTCTGCAGCGCAAACGCGTCCGAACCCGACCCGGCCTCAGACAGGGCATAGGCGCCGACCCACGACGAGGCCAGCTTCGGCAGGTAGCGCTGCTGCTGTTCGGCCGTCCCCCAGCGCATCACCGCGTTGATGCACAACGTGTTCTGGACGTCGACGAGCACGCCGACTGACGGGTCGATGCGCGACAGGGCTTCGACGCCCACGACCGAGTGGAAGAACGTGCCGCCGGCTCCGCCGAATCGCTCGGGGATCTCGATGCCCATCACGCCGAACTCGAACAGCTGATCGATGAGCGAGCGGGGGATCTTCGCGTGCTCGTCCATGTCGCGCACGTGCGGCTTGATCTGTGCGTCGGCGAACTCGCGGACGCTGTCGCGGAAGAGGGCCTCGTCTTCGGCGAGCACGGTGAGGGGTGGCATGGCGGTGGCAACCTGCTCAGGCACAGGACCAACTCCTTCGACGCGCGCGGCGTCTGAGAAGGGAAGCAGCGCGGGATGACCACGCGCCGGAAAATGACCCCGGATCGTAGCATCAATCGCGACGGGGCCGATCGGTCCGGATGCTATGATCAACAGGCCTGAAACCCACGGCGTCCACCCGCACGAGGAAGTGACATGGATGTGTGCACTGGCCGGCCTTCGGGGCCGGCGACGACTGGCCTGGTCCGCAGGCGCGCGCGTCGCGTGTTCGGCGTCGCCGTGGTCGTGGCCCTGGGGGCCTTGTGGGCAACCGGGCCGCGAGCCGACGCCCAGGCGCCGTCGCAGCGAGTCCTCACGACGGTTCCGGCGGGTCAGGACGGGCAGCCGACTTCACAGCCGGCGACCCAGGCAAGACCCGAGGGGCAGCCGCCTTCGCCACCGGCTTCCCAGTCGCGGCCCGAGGGGCAGCCGCCTCCGCCACCGGCTTCCCAGTCGCGGCCCGAGGGGCAGCCGGCGGCTTCGGCGAGCCAGGAAGGGCAGCCGCCGCCGGTGTTTCGCGCCGGCATCAACTTCGTGCGCGTGGACGTCATCGTCTCCGACAAGCAGGGCAAGCCGGTGAGCGACCTGACGCAGGCCGACTTCGAGGTCTTCGAAGACAACAAGCCGCAGGTGGTCGAGACGTTCAAGCTCATCAACCTGGACGGGAACCCGCGGCCCGGCGAGGACGCCCCGCGGGCGATTCGTTCCGACTACGACGAAGAGTCCGAGGCGCAGCGCGAGGACGTCCGGATCTTCGTCTTCGTGCTCGACGACTACCACGTCCGCCGCGGCACCAGCATGGCCGTGCGGCAGCCGCTCATCAACTTCATCCGCACGCAGCTTGGGCCACTCGATCTCATCGGCGTCATGTATCCGCTGACACCGATCGCCGACGTGCGGCTGACGCGCAACCACGAGTCGGTGATCCGCGTGATCGAGAAGTTCGACGGCCGCAAGTTCGACTATCAGCCCCGCAACGAGTTCGAGGAGCAGTACCTCGATGTACCCCGTCGAGATCGTCGAGCGCATGCGCAACCAGGTGTCGCTGTCGGCCATCAAGGCCATCGCGGTGCGTCTCGGCGGCTTGCGCGAGGGACGCAAGTCCATCGTGCTCGTCAGCGAGGGCTACTCGAACTACGTGCCCCCGCAGTTGCGCGATCCGAACGCCGAGATGCAGGGCATCGGCAATCCCAATCGCCGCAATCCCACGGCCGGCGAGAACAGCATGACCGAAGACCGCGCGCGGTTCTTCTCGGACGTCGACCTGCAGGGTGACATGCGCGAGGTCTATGCCGCCTGCAGCCGCGCCAACACGGCCATCTACTCGCTCGACCCGCGTGGCCTGGCCGTCTTCGAGTTCGACATCGAACAGGGCGTCGGCATGCGGCAGGACGCGCAATCGTTGAGCGCGACGCAGGACTCGCTCCGGACGCTGGCGTCGGAGACCGACGGGCGCGCCATCGTCAACCGCAACGATCTCGAGGGCGGACTGAAGCAGGTCGTCCGTGACTCGAGCGCGTACTACCTGGTGGGGTACAACTCGACGCAGACGCCGAGCGACGGCAAGTTCCACGAGATCAAGGTGCGGGTGAAGCGTCCCGGCGTCCAGGTGCGGGCGCGCAAGGGCTACTGGGCGCTCACGGCCGAAGAGGCCACTCGCGTCGCCGCTCCGCCGAAACCCGGTCCCGAGCGCGGCATCACCGAGGCGCTGGCCAACGTCGGCGCCGCCAACCGTGCACGCTCCGTGCAGACGTGGATCGGCATGACGCCGGCAGGGGACGGACGCACCCGGGTGACGTTCGTCTGGGAACCCACACCGGCCGTCCCCGGCGACCGGCGCGAGGTGCCGTCGCGGGTGTCGCTGCTGGCGGCTGGCGGCGACGGGCGCTCGTACTTCCGCGGCAAGGTGCCGGGTGACGCCGCGCCCGTGTCCAAGGTCAGCTTCGATGCCGCCCCGGGCAGGATGCAACTGCGGCTCTCGGTCGAGGGAACGGGCGGCCAGGTCATCGACTCCGACCTGATCGATGTCGACGTGCCCGACTTCACGGCACCGCAGGTCGCGCTCACCACCCTCGAGGTGTACCGGGCTCGCACCGCACGCGAGTTCCAGCAGATCGCCGCCGATGCCACGGCCGTCCCGTTTGCCGGCCGCGAGTTCAGGCGCACCGACCGTCTCCTGATTCGTTTCGGCGCACGGACCCAGGGCGACGTGCCGGTGACGCCGACGGCGATGCTGCTGAACCGCGCCGGCCAGAAGATGGTCGATCTCGAGGTGAAGCCAGGCACGTCGCCCGCCGTGCCGGCGTTCCTGATCGATCTGCCCCTTGCCAGCCTCCCCAGCGGCGAGTACGTCGTCGAGGTGAAGGCCGGCGACGCCAGCGGGGAAGCCAAGCAGTTCCTTGGCGTTCGCGTGATTTCGTAGACGGCTATAATGACCCGTTATGAAAAGCGTGCTGAATCCGGCGACGCCTGGTCCGGGCGAGGCGAAGACCCGCCCTGCGGGGGAGCGTGATTCCGAGTTCACCACGATCTCGGGCTACCCGATCGAACGGCTCTACACGCAGGCCAGCCTGCCGGGCTTCGAGTACGGCGCCGACGTGGGCGATCCCGGTGAGTTCCCCTACACGCGAGGCATCCATCCGAGCGGCTATCGCGGCAAGCTCTGGACGATGCGGCAGTTCGCCGGGTTTGGCACGCCCGAGGACACCAACCAGCGGTATCGCGAACTGCTGGCGGCGGGCGGGACGGGGCTGAGCGTCGCATTCGACCTGCCGACGCTCATGGGACGCGATCCCGACCACGAGCTGTCGCTGGGTGAAGTGGGGAAGTGCGGCGTCAGCATCGCGTCGCTCGCCGACATGGAGCGCCTCTTCGAGGGCATTCCGCTCGACGTCGTGACGACGTCGATGACGATCAACTCGCCGGCCCCGATGATCTTCGCGATGTACCTGGTCGTCGCCGAGAAGCAGGGGGTCGACTGGCGCCGGCTGTCGGGCACCATCCAGAACGACATCCTCAAGGAGTTCATCGCGCAGAAGGAGTACATCTTTCCGCCGCGGCCGTCGATGAAGCTGATCACCGACGTGTTCGCGTTCTGCGCGCAGGACGTCCCGAAGTGGAACACGATCTCGGTCAGCGGGTATCACATCCGCGAGGCCGGGGCGACGTCGCTGCAGGAGCTGGCCTTCACGTTGCGCGACGGCATCGAGTACGTGCAGTACGGCATCGACGCCGGCCTCGACGTCGATGACTTCGCACCGCGCATGTCGTTCTTCTTCAACTCGCACAGCGACTTCTTCGAGGAGATCGCGAAGTTCCGCGCCGCGCGCCGGTTGTGGGCCGAAGTCATGCGCGACCGGTTTGGCGCCACGGACGAGCGCTCGTGGAAGCTGCGCTTCCACACCCAGACCGCCGGGGTATCGCTCACCGCCCAGCAGCCGTACAACAACGTGGTCCGAACCGCCCTGCAGGCGCTCGCCGCCGTGCTCGGCGGCACGAACTCGCTCCACACGAACTCGCTCGACGAAGCGCTCGCCCTGCCCACGAAGGAAGCGGTGACCATCGCCCTTCGTACGCAGCAGATCATCGCGCACGAGAGTGGCGTGACGCATGCCGTCGATCCGCTAGGCGGGTCGTGGCTGGTCGAAAAGCTGACGCGCGACATGTACGACGGGGCGCGCGCGTACTTCGACACCATCGACCGGATGGGCGGCATGGTCGCGGCGATCGAGAACGGCTTCCCCCAGAAGGAGATTGCCGAGAGCTCCTACCGGTTCCAGCAGGAGGTCGAGGCGAAGCGCCGGGTCATCGTCGGCGTCAACGACTTCGTGATGACCGACGAGCCGCCGTTCCCGATTCTCTACATCGACGACACCGCCTCGGAGACGCAGATCTCCCGGGTGCAAGCCTTGCGCCGCACGCGCGACACCTCGGCCGTGACACGGGCGCTCGACGCCCTGCGCGAGGCGGCCCGCACCGGTGCGAACACGATGTACCCGCTGCTCGAGTGCGTTCGCGCCTACGCCACCGTGGGCGAGATGTGCGACGCCCTGCGGCAGGTCTGGGGTGAATACGAAGAAGTGCCCATCATCTGAGCCCATGAGCCGAATCCGCGTTGTCATCGCCAAGCCCGGCCTCGATGGTCACGACCGAGGCGCCAAGGTCATCGCCCGCGCCCTGCGCGACGCCGGGATGGAAGTCATCTACACCGGCCTGCGCCAGACGGCCGAGATGATTGTCACCTCGGCGCTCCAGGAGGATGCCGACGTCATCGGCCTCTCGATCCTCAGCGGCGCGCACAACCACATCTGCCCGAAGGTCATCGAGCTCCTCCGCGAAAAAGGGCTCGACGACGTCCTGGTACTCGTCGGGGGCATCATCCCCGAGGTGGACATCCCCAAGCTCAAGGCGATGGGCGTCAAGGGGGTGTTCCTGCCCGGAACGCCCATGCAGGACATCGTCGATTTCATCAACCGCGAGGTCAGGCCGCGCGTCGAGGCGGTCTGACAGCGCTCCTCGATTGACGCGGCTTCGCCACCGCGGCTACTGTGTCGCCCATGCCGCCCAAGATCCTGCTCGCGGACGACAGCGTCACCGTCCAGAAGGTCATCGAACTCACCTTCCACGACGAGGGCATGGATGTCATTGCCGTCAGCGACGGCCAGGAGGCCATCGACTGCCTCGAACGCGAACGGCCAGACATTGTCCTGGCCGACGTGAGCATGCCGGAGCGTGACGGCTACGCGGTGGCGGCCTTCATCAAGGCGACGCCGTCGCTGGCCCACATCCCGGTGGTGCTGATGACAGGGGCGTTCGAGCAGATCGACGACGCACGTGCCCGCGACGTCGGCTGCAGCGGTGTCCTGAACAAGCCCTTCGAGCCGCAGATGGTCATCGCACTCGTACGGCAGTTGCTCGGGGCGTCTGGGGCTGGCGCACCTGGGCCGAATCCCTCGCACGAAGGTGCGGCGGCTCCGGTGGCAGGTGGATTCCCGTTCGACGCCGGCGTCACGCCCGCCCCGGCGCGGACGCTCGACGACTACTTCGACCGCCTCGACGAGGCACTCGCCGCCCGGGCGAGCGCGGCGCAGGCGCCGGCTCCCAGGGCGGAGGTGGAGCCCGAGGGTGCAGACGCCGGTCGGGCGGGCCGGGCGGGCGCGTCGCTCGCCGCGGCGTTCGACGCGCTCCTTGCCGACGAACTCGGCGAGCGTCCGCTGCCCGCATCGTGGGCGGCCGTCACGCCCCCGCAGTCACGTGGAGCCGACCTGGGAGAGGCAGCGGGAGCGGGCGCGTCGTCCTCGGGGCCCATCGTGCTTTCGGACGAGCAGGTCGACGCGATCGCACGCCGGGTGGTCGAGCGGCTCACCGACGCGGTCATCCGCGAGGTGGCTGACGCACGCGTGCTCGAAGTGGCCGAACGGGTCGTTCGCGACGAGATCGAGCGGGTCAAGGCGCAGGTCTAGTCGCCCGCGGGGTTGCGCTCGGTCGTGCCGACTCGGTACGATGCCCAGCTATGCCCGACGCTCCGGCCCGCCCTGCTTCCGTTCCCGACAAACCCGTGCTCGAAGGCCTCGAGCAGAAATGGACCGCCCGCTGGGACGCCGAGGGCACCTACCGGTTCGACCGGTCGCGTCCCCGTGACGAGGTGTTCGCCATCGACACCCCGCCGCCGACCGTCAGCGGGTCGCTGCACGTCGGGCATGTCTTCTCGTACACGCACACCGACGTGATCGCGCGGTTCCAGCGCATGCGCGGCAAGTCGGTGTTCTATCCCATGGGCTGGGACGACAACGGCCTGCCGACTGAACGCCGCGTGCAGAACTTCTTCGGCGTCCGCTGCGATCCGTCGCTGCCCTACGACCCGGCGTTCACGCCGCCGGCCAGGCCCGACAAGCACCCCGTCGCCATCTCGCGGCCGAACTTCATCGATCTCTGCCTGCAGTTGACCGTCGAGGACGAAAAGGCCTTCGAGCACCTGTGGCGCTACCTCGGGCTGTCGGTCGACTGGTCGATGACGTACGTGACGATCGGCAAGGACGCGCAGCGTGTCTCGCAACTCGCCTTCGTGCGGCTCCTGGCGCGCGGGCAGGCCTACCAGCTCGAAGCGCCGACGCTCTGGGACGTCGATTTCAAGACCGCGGTCGCCCAGGCCGAGCTCGAAGACCGCGAGATGCCGGGCGCGTATCACAAGATCCGGTTCGCGCGCGCCGACGGGGAGGGCGCGATCGAGATCGACACCACGCGACCGGAGCTCATCCCGGCGTGTGTCGCTCTCGTCGCGCACCCTGACGATCCGCGATACCAGCCGCTGTTCGGGACGCACGTGGTGACGCCGCTCTTCGGCGTGCGCGTCCCCATCCTCGCCCACGCGCTGGCCGAGCCCGACAAGGGCACGGGCATCGCGATGATCTGCACCTTCGGCGATACGACCGACGTCACCTGGTGGCGCGAACTCGGGCTGCCGGTGCGCGCCGTCATCCAGGCCAACGGCACGTTCCGGCCCGTGGCGTGGGGCAGCGCCGGCTGGGAGTCGGATGACGCTGCCGCCGCGCAGGCGTGCTACGACGGGATGGTGGGCTTGTCGGTGATCAAGGCCCGGGCCCGGGTCGTCGATGCCTTGCGCGAGCGCGGCCTGTTGCTGGGGGAGCCCCGTCCGATCACGCACGCGGTGAAGTTCTTCGAGAAAGGCGATCGTCCGCTCGAGATCATCACCAGCCGCCAGTGGTTCATCCACACGCTCGCGCATCGCGACCGCCTCATCGAACGCGGGCGGCAGATGGAGTGGCACCCTTCGCACATGCGTCATCGCTACGAGAACTGGATCACGGGGCTCAACGGCGACTGGTGCGTCAGCCGCCAGCGTTTCTTCGGCGTGCCGATCCCGGTGTGGTATCCGCTCGACGCGCACGGGCAGCCCGAGTATGCGCGGCCGCTCGTGCCCGGCGAGGCGCGGCTGCCGGTTGATCCGTCGACCGACGTCCCCGACGGCTATACCGCCGCGCAGCGCGACCAGCCCGGTGGCTTCACCGCAGATCTCGACGTCATGGACACCTGGGCGACCTCGTCGCTCACGCCGCAGGTCGCCGCCGGCTGGGAGCGTGACCCTGACCTGTTCGCCCGCGTCTTCCCGATGGACCTGCGTCCACAGGCGCACGACATCATCCGCACGTGGCTCTTCTACACCGTCCTGCGGGCCGAACTGGCGCACGACTCGCTGCCGTGGACGCACGCGGCGATCTCCGGATGGGTCCTCGATCCGGATCGCAAGAAGATGTCGAAATCGAAGGGCAACGTGGTCACGCCAATGGGCCTGCTCGAGGAGCACGGTTCCGACGCGGTGCGCTACTGGGCCGCGAGCGGCCGGTCGGGCGCCGACACCGCGTTCGACACCGGCCAGATGCGGGTGGGACGCCGGCTCTCGATCAAGATCCTGAACGCCTCGAAGTTCGTGCTGGCCAACGCGGAGCCGCGCGGGCCGGTGACGCACAGTGTCGACCGTGGCCTCCTGACGCGCCTCGCACAGCTGATCGACGAGACGACGGCCGATCTCGCCGAGTACAACTACACCAAGGCGCTCGAGCGCACCGAGGGGTTCTTCTGGGCGTTCTGCGACCACTACCTCGAGCTCGTGAAGGCGCGCCGGTATGGTGACCACGGTGAAGAAGGCGCCGCCTCGGCCAACAGCGCGATGCAGATCACGCTCGACGTGCTGCTGCGTCTCTTCGCGCCGTACCTGCCCTTCGTCACCGAGGACGTCTGGTCGTGGTGGCGCGAGGGCTCGGTGCACAAGGCGGCCTGGCCGGTGTCTGACGACATCGTGTCGCTGCTCGGCGGGCGCGATGCCGACGCGGAGCGTGCGCTCGGGTTGGCCACCGACATCCTGGGCGACATCAGGAAGAAGAAGTCGGAAGGGCAGAAGTCCATGCGCACACCGGTGTCCCGCGTGGCCATCACGCTGCCTGACGACATGCGCGGATTGCTGGCTGCCGTCAGCCTCGATGTCAGCGCGTCGGGCCTCGTGCAGGCGTGGGACGTGACCAGCGGCGACGTGCTGGCCGTCACGGCCGTCGAGCTCGGCGAGCCGCCAGCCAGGGAGCCTGTTCCGTGATCGAGGTGGCACCTCTCGATCCCGGGCTCTGCCGCGAGCAGGTGCGGCGCGCCCTCGCCGAGGACCTGGGATGGGGCGACGTGACGACCGACGCGCTCGTCGCCGCAAGCCAGCGGGCACGCGGCCGCATCCTCGCGACGCAGCCAGCCCTCCTGGCTGGTGTGTGCCTGGCCGAAGAGGCCTTTCGTCAGATGGATCCGCTCGCGATCGTCGGCCAGCGCGTGCCCGATGGGACGCGGGTGCTCGCCGGCGACGTGATCCTCGAGGTCAGCGGCAGTGCCGGCGCGCTGCTCACCGCCGAACGCACGGCTCGCACCTTCGTCAGTCGCCTCACGGGCATTGCCACGCTCACCGCCGATTGCGTCGTGTCCGCACGCGGATGCCCGGTGCGGTCGTCACGTGACACGACCCCCGGTCTGCGCGCGCTGGAGCACTACGCGGTGCGAGTGGGCGGCGGGGCGCCGTATCGCGCAGCACTCGACGCCGGTGTCGTGGCGCGGGCCGCGCACCTGCGGTTCGCGCTCGACTTCTCCAGCGCCGTCCGGCAGGTCATGGCGTTGCAGGCCGACCTGCCGACGTCCATCGAGGTCTGCACCGCTGACGAGATCGACTCGGCCGTCGAGGCTGGCGTGCGGCGGCTGATCTTCGGGCCGGAGTGGGCGCCTCGCATCGAGGAAGGGCTCGCGCGCGTCGGTGGGCGCGCTGCGGTCGACCTGATTGTTTCCGACACCGAGGACCTCGGCTCGCTGCCAGTCGAGGCGCTTCGCCGACTGTCGTGTGTCGTGGTCTCGGGCCTCACCGCTGCGGCGAGGCCGATGGGGTTCGTGTTTGTCGTGGGTCCCGACACGCCAGGGGATGCCTGAGGTGTTCGACAACGACTTCCTGCCGCGGGTGACCATCCACCGGACGTCGATGCGCTTCGGCGTGCGCGTCGAATTGCTCGCCGAGACCGGCTCAACCAACGACGATGCCTCGCGCCGCGCCGCGGAAGGCGCGCCCGAAGGGCTCGTCGTGGTGGCATTCAGCCAGAACGCCGGGCGCGGACGCCTCGGGCGAACGTGGCAGTCGCCCCCCGGATCCGGGCTGTACTTCTCGACGATCGTCCGCCCGCCCAACGATGCGCGCGGGCAGCGGGAGACGTCGTTCATGACGCTGGCTGCCGGCGTGGCCGTGGCCGACGCGATCGAGGGGCTGTACGGTGTGCGCTGCGCGCTCAAGTGGCCGAACGACCTCGTGGTCTCACGCGGCAGTGACCCTTCGGGCGGATGGCGCCGCGACAAGCTGTGCGGCATCCTGGCCGAGGCCGCCACATCGGGCGGTGGCCTCCAGCACGTGGTGGTGGGCGTCGGCATCAATGTCTCCCGCGATGCCGTCACCGAACAACTCGTGCCGCGGGCGACGTCGATCGAACGCGAGGTCGGTCGCAGGATCGACATGGCGGAACTGCTGGCACGCTGCCTGACCCATTTCGAGATCGAGGTGGATGCGTTGCGCACGTCGCCACTGGCCGTGTCGGACCTGCTCGAACGTTGGCGGACGCGGGCGCGCGCGTCATTCGGGCGGGCCGTGGTCTGGGACGCTCCCGACGGCGAGCGCGAGGGCCGTACGATCGACATCGACGAGTCCGGCGCGCTGACGGTCGCGACAGCGCTCGGGATCGCCCGCGTGATCGCCGGCGAGGTTCGCTGGCGATGACCGATTCCCGCACGGGCTCCGGACCGGCCGATCCCGGGCCCGCCGATGTCGGTGCCTACTGTCGGGCCATCGAGTCGCATCTCTGCCTTCGCAACGGCGGCCACCGGATTCGTGTCATCGGCCCGGCGTTCGATCTTGCGCGCGCCTGGTATCGGGCAGGGATCCCGCTGAAGGTCGTGGAGCGCGGAATCGACCACCGCGTGGAACGCGCCGAGCAACGCGGCGTGAGACGCCCGCTTCGCCTGGAGTACTGCGAGGCCGACGTGCAGCAGGCCTTCGCCGATTGGCGGCGCGCCGTTGGCCCCGGAGCGACCGCGCTGCAGGCGGGCGACGAGTCGCCGGCCTCCGAGTCGAAAGGCCCGTCGCTGCCGCGGCACCTCGATCGCGTGGCAACCCGCACGAGTTCGGCCATCGTCCAGTTGCCCGCGGGACCGCTTCGCGCGCTGGGCGCCGCCACTCTGGCACGCGTCGAGTCACTGCGTGCGCTGGCGCCCCGCGCCCGCGGCGAGTCACGGCAGGCGGCCATCGCGACGCTCGCGGAACTCGACGAGGCGTGGGACGCGGCGGTGCTGGCGCACGCCGACGCCGCGTTGCTCGATCGCGGGCGCGCCGAGGCCACGCGTGACCTCGCGGCCTTCCAGGGCCGCATGCCCGAGGGCGAGTATCGACGTGCCGTCGACGGCCTGACGGCAAAGGCCGTCCGCGAGTGGCTGGGTGTGCCGAGGATGGTGCCATGAGCGACGCCCGACTGACGCTGTCGATCGAGAAGCCCGCCGCTGGCGGACGCATGCTGGCGCGTCACGAAGGTCGCGTGGTGCTCGTCGCGGGAGCGATCCCCGGCGAGCAGGTCATCGCGCGCGTCGAGCGGACGCAGGGCGGCGTCGTCTTTGCGACGGTTGAACAGGTCCTGGTGCCATCGCCTCATCGGCGCACTGACAATCCCGACCCCGCCTGCGGCGGCATGACGTTCGCGCACATCGCCGAGGCCGCGCAGCGCGACATCAAGGCCGCGATCGTCACCGACGCGTTCGCCCGCATCGCGAAGATGCCCGTCAGGATCGCGGTGGTGCACGGCTCGCCGGCGTCGGCGTACCGCATGCGGGCGCGCGTCCACGTGCGCAATGGGCGTCTCGGTTCGTTCCGCGAGGGCTCGCACGACATCTGTGACGTGGCAATCACCCGTCAACTGCGCGACGACACCGTGGCCGTGCTGCGCGAGGTTGGCGACATCTCGACGCGCACGTCGGTCTCGCGCATCGAATCGATCGAGGTCGCCGAGAACATCGACGGGTCCGAGCGGGTGCTGCACGTCGAACCCGCCATGTCGGCCCCCTTGCCTGCTCCGTGGTTCGAGGCGGTCGGCCAACTCGGAGGCGTGACTGGCCTGACCGTGTCGATGTCGGCCCACCGGAGCAGGACCGTGGCGGGGCAGCCCGCGGTCGGTGATCCGATCTCGGCCTATGCCGAGACCACGTCGCCGGCCCGGCTCGAACGCCAGGGCAGGAGCTTCTTCCAGGCCAATCGCTTCCTGACGCCAACGCTCTCGCGCGTGGTGGTGGCCAGCATCCGGCACGCGCGCGTCGTGGATCTCTACGCCGGCGTGGGCCTGTTTGCCCTGGCGGCCGCGGCGAGCACCGAGGCCGACGTCACCGCTGTCGAGGGCGACCCGTCCAGCGCGGCAGACCTGGACCGGAATGCAGGCCGGCTGGGACAGCGTGTGCGCGTGGTGCACGCGGCAGTAGAGGATTACGTCATGCGTCGCCCCGGTGGCGTCGAGACGACGGTCATCGTCGATCCGCCACGGACCGGCATGACACGCGCCGCCCTGGAGGGCGTCGTGACGTGGCGGGCTCGCGAGGTGCTCTACGTCTCGTGCGACGTCGCCACCGTCGCGCGCGATGCGCGGCGCTTCGTCGACGCTGGCTACCGGCTCGCCGCGATCGATCTGTTCGACATGTTCCCGAACACGCCGCACGTCGAGACGCTGGTCCGCTTCACGCGCGACTGATCGTCGTCGCCTCGACGAACGCCGCGAAGAGCGGCAGGAACTCTCCCGTCCGCCAGAAATTCTCGGGGTGCCACTGGACGGCCACGCAGAAGCGCGAGGGCCGCCGCTCGACCGCCTCGATCACACCGTCGCTCGACGTCGCCGTGATGATGAGGTCAGCGGCGAGTCGCTTGATCGCCTGGTGATGCCGGCTGTTGACCGCAAGGCGCGGCACCAGCGGGTTCGCGCCCATGACGTGCGCGAGGATCGACTCGCTGTCGAGCGTCACGTCGTGTGCGATCCGATCCTGCGCCTCGGTGACGCTGTGGGCCAGGGCATTGGGGACCTGCGACGGGATGTCCTGGATGAGTGTGCCCCCGAGTGCGACGTTGAGCACCTGCAGCCCGCGGCAGATCGCGAGGATGGGGATGTCGCGCTCGATGGCACGCACCACCAGTTCGATTTCGAGCGCGTCGCGGTGCGCCTCGGCAGGCTTGTGCGTCGGGTGCGCGGCCTCGCCGTAGATCGACGGCTCGATGTCGCCACCCCCGGTCAGCAACAGGCCGGCGCAGTCATCGAGCACGTCCAGGGGACGAGCGTCTGGCGTCATCCCCACCGGCTGCCCGTGCGCCCGGCGGATGGATTCGAAGTAGTCGTCGTGGCGCCGGTTCGGCGTCACCGCAATGCGTGGACCCACTGTGTGCCGTGCCTTCCAGGTAATCCGAGAGTGGCCGCTCACATCCGGGCGGGGACGTCGCTGCCGATGAGTGCGAGTGCCTGCGTCAGCTGGCGGCGCACGTACGCCGCCACGGCTCCCCGCCACGCTCGCGTGCCAGCATCTTCCTCGTTGACGATGGGGAAGCGGTGATAGGCCGCATTGAAGCCCTGCGCCAGGGTGAACGCGTACTTGGCGAGGACCGACGGCTCCAGCGTTCTCACCGCCGTCTCGACGATTTCGTCGAGCCGAGCGGCGTCGAGCGCGAGCGCCCAGAGGTCGTCGGCGTCTGAACCCGACGTGAACGATTCGGTCGGAGCCCCCTCGAGCGACGCCACGAGCCCAGCCTCGTCCATGCCGTGCCGATCCTGCAGCTTGCTGAAGATGTTGGCGGCACGCACCACCGCGTACTGGATGTACGGCCCGCTTTCGCCCTCGAAGCTCAGGGCCTCGTCGATGTCGAAGGCGATGATCTTGCCGCGCGAGAACTTGACCATGAAGTAGCGCAAGGCCGCGATGGCAATCCGCTGGGCCGTCTCGCGTACCTCCGCGTCGGTCAGGGTCGGGTTCCGCTGGCCGACCTCGGCCGAGGCCTTCGCGATGAGCCGGTCGATCAGGTCGTCGGCCTTCACGCCCAGGCCCTTCCGGCCAGAGACCTCGACGAACGGCCGATCGGCATCGGCTTCGGCGACGAACCCGAACTCGCGCGCGGTGGCGTGTGAGAGCGCGACCATTTCGTAGGCGAAGTGCGTCGATCGGTCAGCCTGTTCGCGATAGCCCATCGCAGCGAGGGCCTGTTTCAGCAGGCGCTGCAAGTAGGCCTGGCGGGAGTCGATGACGTTGTAGACCGCGCGCGCGTCGCCGAAGTGCGGCACGCCGTTGACGCCTCCGGTCGCCTGGGTGGCGTCACTCGTCGACGCGTACAGCGTTGCGCCATCCATCCGCGTGGCAAACGGCCGGTAGTGGAAGTCCTTGCCCAGCAAACCGAACTTCCAGAACTGGTTGGCGATGTCCTTGCCCACGTAGGTTACCGTGCCGTTCGAGCGCACGATGACCTTCTCTTTCGACTCCGCGTCGGCCGCGCCGGCGGCCATGGGGTCGGCCGACTCGGCTGCGAGCGCGCGTGCCTCGTCGGTCACGCCGGCGATGTCATCGTCAATCCTCATCACCCAGCAGCCGCGCAGGGGGCCGTCCTCCTGCAGGTAGATGCTGTTGTTGCGCTTGAGGATCTCGAAGGCCGTCGCCCAGAAATGCAGCCGGAGGATGTCGCCTTCCCAGGTCAGCAGGTCGTAGTCGATGTTGAGGCGCGCCATCGTCTTGAGGTGACACCTGACGATGTGCTCGGCCACGAACGCGCCCATGGCCGCCGCGTCGCCTTCCCCGTGCTCGATCGCGTGCAGGGTGGCGGCGCGGATGTCGAGGCGCGACTTGTCAGCCTCGTACCACTCGGTGACCCGTGCATACAGGTCCCAGCAGTAGTAATCGAAGCGTGTTGATGCCGCCAGGGCCTTCACCTGGTCGAGCGTCCGCGGTTCGATGTGCTGGAAGCCCACCACCACGTCGGCAACCTGCACGCCCGTGTCGTCGATGTAGTTCTGCACCTCGACGGGCACTCCGCTGAAGCGCAGCAGGCGCACGAGCGTGTCGCCCATTGCGGAGTTGCGCAGGTGGCCGATGTGGGCGGCCTTGTTCGGGTTGATCGCGGTGTGCTCGACGATGGTCTTTTCGCGCAGCAGCGTGCCGAGCGGCGCGGGTGGCGTCCCGGAACCGAGGCGCGCCCTGAGGAAGGGGGCACGATCGAGGAAGACGTTCAGGTAGCCGTTGGGGGCGGCCTCGACGCGCGCGACGCCCTCGACGGGCCCCACCGCGGCGGCGACCTCCTGGGCGATCACGCGTGGTGCCTTGCGCAGGGATCGCGCCAACTCGAAGGCGAACGGCAAGGCCAGGTCGCCGAGTGCGCGTCTCGGCGGCACCTCGATGGCCAGCGTCGGCTGCGCGTCGCGCGGCAGCCCGTAGAGCGAAGTGAGGAGGTCGCCGAGGCGCTGGCGGAGGATGGCGTGGACCGGAAGGATCATCGTGTCAGTCGTTCGTAGTCTTCGTGCGTGTTCACATTGGCCAGCAGGCGGGCGGGATCTCCGCACTCCGCCAGCACGCGTTCATCCAGCGCGGCCACATCGAGCGCCGCCAGCAGGTCGGTCATCCTCAACTGCCCGGTGTCCAGCCGGCGCCTGACCGTTGCGGCACAACGGACGTCATAGCATGCGCACAACGGGTGCCACCGGCCGCCAATGAACGGCGCCGACGCGTCGTGTCCCTGGCAGGCGCCCACGAGGGTCCTGAACAGGGCGGCTGTCACGAAGGGCATGTCGCACGCGACGACGACGACGTGCGACGTGACGGCATCCACCAGCGCCGAGTAGAGCCCGCCAAGCGGTCCGGCCCCTGGCACCAGGTCTGGCAGCACGCGTGCAGTCGCGCTCGGGCCCGACACAGTCAGCGGTCCAACAATCAGGATCGTCTCGGCAACGGATCCGAGCGCCTCGAGCTGACGCGCGAGGATGGTGCGCCCGTCGATGAGGAGCGACGACTTGTCGTGTCCGGCGAATCGGCGGGCCTGCCCGCCAGCGAGGATGGCGCCCGATGTCGAGCTGGGCGTAGCGTGATTCCCGCGCATCGCTGGACTTCGGGTAACCTTAGCAGAAAATGGGTGAGTCGCGAATCGGACGCGTGGTGGTCGCCTCGCTGCATCAGGCGCTGGCAGACCACCTGCCGACCCGGTTGGAGTTCTACGAAAGCTATCTTCGCCCCTTGCGGATGCGCGCAGGGGCGGTGGGCCTGGCCAGCTTCTCGGCCGCACTCAGTTTCCTGACCCACGAAGACGACGCCTGGGATCCCGTGATGCGGTCGGCGGGGCACCACGCAGCGCAGTGGATGTGGGAGGCGCAGCCCGCCTGGCGCCGGGCCTGGTGGGCGCGGGCCCCCCGTGCCGTGCGTCGGCGAACGGCGTTGCGCCTTACGCGCGCGCTCGTGCACGCGACGAGCGAGGGATCATCCGCGCGGGTCCGCCGGCGCGACCGCCAGCCCGTCCTCGTCATTGCACACTCTGCATTCTGCGACGTCCGCCAGCGCGGAACCGCGGTCCGCTGTGGCCTCTACGCGGCAGCGCTCGGGCGTTTTCTCGAGCTGGTGGGGGTCAACGACGTCGCCCGCATCACCGAATGCCGCGCGACCCATGATGGCCCCTGCGTCCTGAGTCTCGACTCCGAGGTGGCTGCCAGCGCCGGCACCCGCCAGGAGTCGTCGGAGGGCGAGGCGTGAGTCTTCGGAAGGCCGTCCCGACGGTGCTCGCCGGAATCGCCGCCACCGCCGTGTTCGTCGGCACGGCGGCCGGACAGACGGCCCGGGTACTCGTGTTGCCGCTCGACGTCGAGTCGCCATCGGTGCGCACGGCATGGCTCGGAGAGGGCACCGCCATCGTCATCACCGACCACCTGGGCGGGGCAGGCATCAGTACTTTCACGCGCGACGAACGTGTGCAGGCCTTCGAGACGCTGCGCTTGCCACCGGCCGGGGCCCTGACGCGCGCGACCATGATCCGTGTGGGCGAGACCATCGGGGCGTCGGACCTCGTCGTCGGCAAGGTGAGCCTGGAGCCGCCCACCTTGACCATCCGCGTCCGGATGCTCAGGCTCGACACCGGGACCTTCCTGCCGGAGGTGACGGAACGCGGACCCGCCGCCGACTTCTTCACGCTTGCTCACAGTGCCGCCAGGCGGGTGGCAGCGTCGGCCAGCCTGCACGACGTCCCCGCGACCTCCGCGGCGCGGACGCCATCACGCGAAGCGTTCGAGCGCTATGTCAAGGGCCTGATGGCTGATTCGCCCAAGTCGAGCCTGGCCTTGCTCGGCTCGTCGCTCGAGGCGCAGCCCGACTTCCATCGGGCGCGGCTGGCGATCTGGCAGGTGCACGAGGGAACGGGTGATCACGCACCTGCCCTGGCGGCCGTCGAGGCCGTGCCGACGACAGCACCTGAATCGACGAGGGCCAGGTACCGCGCCGCGTGGTCGCTGATTCAGCTCAAGCGGTACGACGAGGCGTTTGACCGCCTTACGGCCCTCGTTGCCGAAGCGCCGACGGCGATGTTGCACAACAATCTCGGGGTGGTGCAACTGCGCAGGGGCGCAACGCCGAACACGGGGCGGGCGACGTACTACTTCACCAAGGCGAGCGAGATTGACCCGGACGATGCCGACTACTGCTTCAACCTCGGGTACGCCTACTGGTTCGAACGCGATGCTTCGGCCGCCAACTACTGGTTGCGGGAAGCCGTTCGCCGAAACCCGCTGGACGCCGATGCCCACTTCGTGCTGGCCGCAGCCCTGGTGTCGTCCGGGGCGGCTGTAGAGGCGCAGCGCGAGCGCGAACTGGCGGGACGTCTGTCGGCGCGGTACGAAGACGCCAACAAACGCGGCGCGGCCGAGGTGCCCCGGGGACTGGAGCGACTGAAGAGCGACCTCGTGCCGTTGCAGCCATTGCGGTTCGATGCAGCGATCACGTCAGCCGCCAAGCGCGATTCGCAGGAGTTGGCAACGTTCTACCTCGAGCGGGGTCGACGGCTGATCGACCAGCAGCAGGATGCCGAGGCACTCACCGAGTTGCGCCGTGCTCTCTATCTGTCGCCGTATCAGGCCGAGGCGCACCTGCTGGCGGGGCGAGCCTACCTCCGCCTTGGCCGGGCGGCCGAGGCGGTCACGGCCCTCCGCATGTCGCTGTGGAGCCACGAGAGCGCGTCGGCGCATTTTGCACTGGCCGAGGCCCTCGCCGAGACCAAGGACGTCGCAGGTGCGCGCGCGGAAGCGCAGCGGGCGCTCGGCCTCGACCCTGGGCTCGAACCGGCACGCCAACTGCTCGCCCGACTGCCGCAATGACCGTGATACGCTCTAGGGGACGCATGCAGCTGTTCGCGCCGTTCCCAGCGGCGTGTCTGCGGCGGATGCGTGTGAGACACCCAGCATGAGCACCGAGGCCCGCGGCGCGCGTGAGTATGCCGCCGACGATGGATTTCACGAAATCCAGCTGAGCGGCAAACAACTCGTCTTCCTGTTCATGGCGACGACCGTCGTCTCGATCGTGATCTTCCTGTGCGGCGTCCTGGTCGGGCGCGGGGGACGCAGCGACGTGGCGCCGCGCGAAGCGCTGGGAACGCCAGTCACGGTTGACGACGCCGGCGCGACCGTTGACGCATCCGGGGACGCGGCCGCGACTGCTGCCGTCGCGACGCCGTCTGCGGATCCGGGGCTCGACAAGGCGACCGGCCTGTCGGACGCCGACTCCAGCTACTACGCCATGCTCAATGGCGACGAGGCAAAGGCCTCGATCGAGCCGCCACCGGCCGAAGGCGACGCTCCGCCAGCATCGACCGCACCGGCCGACGGCACGCCGAAGGCGCCAGTTCCTGCGCCCGGCCCAGCCGCTCCACGGACGGCACCTGCGCCGTCTGCCGCCGCCCCCGCCGTCCCCGCAGCGGCCGTCGCGGCGACGCCTGCTCCGCCGCGTCCGGGAGGTTGGACCATCCAGGTCTCGGCGTTTCGGGTGCGAAGCCAGGCCGACCAGTTCGCGTCGCAGTTGAAGGCCAAGAGCTACGACGCCTACGTTGCCGATCCCGACGCCACCAGCCCGTTGTTCCGCGTCCGGGTGGGGTCGTTCACCGAGCGCCGCGACGCGACCCGCGTGGCTGACCGGCTCAAGAAAGACAAGTTCAAGCCCTGGGTTACGCGCTAGCGACCGTCGCGGGCGTCCTGCTCGCGCTCTCGTTTCCCAAGTTCGGGTCGCCGTGGATGGCGTGGGTGGCGCTCGTGCCGCTCGTGGAAGCCATCGAGCGCCTGTCGGCGACCCGTCGCAGTTCGCGCCACGCGGCCCTGCTCGGGTGGATCAGCGGCCTGTTCTACTTTGCGGGCACGCTCTACTGGACCGCCGACGTCATGGCGATGTTCGGCGGCGTCGCCTACCCACTGGCGGTGCCGATTGCGGGCCTGCTGGTGGCCTATCTCGCCCTCTACCCCAGCCTGTTCGCGGCGACGACGTTGGTCGCGCGCCGCCTGTACGGTCCTGCGGGGCTCTGGCTGGCGCCCGTCGTCTGGGTGGCCACCGAGTGGCTCCGCGGCGTCGTGCTCAGCGGATTCCCGTGGGCCCTGCTCGGGACCTCACAGGCAGACGTCGCTCCGATCGCGCAGGCCGCGAGTCTCGGCGGCGTGTACCTGTTGTCGGCGTTGCTGGTGTTCGCGGCGGTGGCCGTCGTGCGGGCGCGCGCGTCGCACGGAGCAGCCCGCTGGACGACCGTTGGTGTCGCGGTCGTCGTCATTGGCGGCCTGGCGCTCTGGGGCTCGAGGCGCATCGCCGACGGTGCCATCCTGCGTGACGGCACCCCGTTGCGGGTGGCCCTCGCCCAGGGCAACATCCCGCAGGCGTTGAAGTGGGAGCCTGAGCGTGCGGAGACCATCCTGCGCATCTATCTCGACCAGACGCGCGAAGGGCGCGCCCGTGGCGCGCAGCTCACGATATGGCCCGAGTCGGCGACACCGTTCTTCTTCGAGGAGGAGCCCACCGGGCGCGACCGCATTCGCGCGGCAGCGCGAGACCTCGATCAATGGATGCTGTTCGGCAGTGATCAGATCGAGTGGGCGACACCGCCGCGCTACTACAACGCGGCGTTCCTGATGTCGCCGGACGGCGAACGTCGCGAGGTGTACCGCAAGGTCCGCCTCGTGCCATTCGGCGAGTACGTGCCGCTCAGGCGCCTGCTGTTCTTCGTCGCGCCCCTCGTCGAATCGGTCGCCGGGTTCACGCCGGGCACATCCGTCGTGCCGCTGCGGATCGGCGACCACACGATCACGACGGCCATCTGCTACGAGGTCGTGTACCCGCACCTCGCGCGCGAGGCCGTGCTCGCGGGATCGGAGTTGCTGACGACGATCACGAACGATGCCTGGTACGGCACCTCGAGTGCACCATTCCAGCACTTCGAACAGGCGCGCCTGCGCGCCGTCGAGCAAGGACGATGGTTGGCGCGCGCCGCCAACACGGGCATCAGCGGCATCGTCGATCCGTACGGCCGCGTGGTCGTCCAGACGACGTTGTTCGAGCGGCGCGTCCTCGTCGGCGACGTGCGCCTGCGGACGGGCCGCACCATCTACGCTACAATCGGAGATTCGTTCGTCTACGCGAGCCTTGTCGTCTCGGGGTTCGTCTGGGGCGCGTTGCTCGTGCGGCGTCGCCTGGCACGGAAGCCTTCCTGAGTCGCCTGCACACCATGTCGTTCAACCGCGAAGACCAGTTCCGCCGCTACCAGGACTTGATGAAACGGGCCGCCGACCTCCGGAGTTATCTTTGACGCCGCACGCCCCGACGTCGAACTGAGCAAGCTCGAGGACAGGGTCGCCGAGCCCGACTTCTGGAAGGACCAGGCGGGCGCCCAGAAGACGCTCCAGCGCCGGCGTCGCCTCGAGGAGGACGTCGCCATGCGTGAGCGTCTCGCCAAGCAGCGTGACGACCTCGCCGTGATCGCCGAATGGCTCGAGGCGGGGGAACCCGTCGAGGACGATTTCCTGCGCGCGCTCGACACGATCGAGCGCGACATCGATGCCGGTGAAGTCAAGAAGATGCTCGGCGGCGAGCACGACCGCAAGAATGCGATCGTGACCATCCACCCAGGCGCCGGCGGAACCGAGTCGCAGGACTGGGCCGAGATGCTGCTGCGGATGTACCTGCGGTGGGCCGACCGGCGCGGCCTCAAGAAGGAAATCGTCGACCTGCAGCCGGGCGACGAGGCCGGCATCAAGGATGCCACGATCACGCTGACCGGCGACTACGCCTACGGGTTGATGCTGGCCGAGGCTGGCGTGCATCGTCTCGTGCGCATCTCGCCCTTCGACCAGGCCGCTCGCCGCCACACCTCGTTTGCGTCGGTGTTCGTCTGGCCCGAGTTGCCCGACGACATCGACATCGTCATCGAGGACAAGGACCTGCGGATCGACACGTATCGATCGAGCGGCGCCGGCGGGCAGCACGTCAACGTGACCGACTCGGCCGTCCGCATCACGCACCTGCCCACGGGCATCGTCACGAGTTGCCAGAACGAGCGTTCGCAGCATCGCAACAAGGACGTCGCGATGCGCGTGCTCAAGTCACGGCTCTACGACCTGAGGCTCAAGGAGCAGCAGGCCAACCTCGATCGGCTGGGCGGCGAGAAGAAGGACATCGCGTTCGGAAGCCAGATTCGCAGCTACGTGCTCCATCCGTACCAGATGGTGAAAGACCATCGCACCAAGGAGACGGTCGGCGACATCACGCGCGTGCTCGACGGCGACCTCGACGGGTTCATCAAGGCGTACCTGATGATGAAGGCGGCCGGGACGCTTTCCGCAGCGGCTGACGACGACGAGTCCTGACGGTCAGTAGGGCTGGCGAACCGCGGCTCCCGGTTGCGTGCCCGAGATGAACACTTCCGGGATGGCGTCAGGAGATGTCGCATCGGTCTGCGACCCGGTGACCTTGTCGACCGAGACGAACAGCACGTTGCCCGGTTGCGCGAACGATGGCTTCTCGTTGCGCGTGCCGATCCAGGCCTTCATGATGTCCATCCAGATCGGCAACGCGGTCTGCGACCCGGTCTCGCCATTGCCCAGCGGCTTCTTGAGGTCGTGCCCGATCCAGACGCCCACGGTGATGTCGGGGTCGAAGCCCACGAACCACGCGTCGGTGTAGTCGTTCGTGGTGCCGGTCTTGCCGCCCAGCGGCCAGTCGAGGGCGGCCGCCTTCGCGGCGGTGCCTCGCTGGACGACGCCCTGCAGCAGGTTGACGAGGACGAAGGCCGTGTCGGCGCGAATGGCGTCGGTGGGCTCGGGGCGGTTCTCCTCGAGCACGTTGCCGTCGCGGTCGCTCACGCCAAGCACCAGGTAGGGCTTCATCCGCACGCCCTGGTTCGGAAAGACCGAATAGGCCGACACCACTTCCTGGAGGCTGGCCTCGGCCGCACCGAGGGCGACGGGCAGGTACGGGGGCAGCGGGCCCTCGAACCCGAAGCGCCGGGCATAGCCGAGCACCTGGTTCACGCCGAGTGCGTCCATCAGGCGCACGGCCGGCACGTTGCGCGACTGTTCGAGGGCGTGGCGCAGCGTGATCGGGCCCAGGAAGCGCCCGTCGTAGTCGCCGGGCGTCCACGGCGGGCGGCCCGCCCCGGCGGGATACGAGACCGGTGAGTCCTGCACGATCGACGAGGGCGTGTAGCCGCGGTCGATGGCCGCCGTGTAGACGATCGGCTTGAAGGTCGACCCGAGCTGTCGCGCGGCCTGCACCGCCCGGTTGAACTTGCTGCGCTCGAAGTCGAAGCCGCCGACAAGCGCGAGCACCTGCCCGGTGCGGTTGTCGATCGCCATCACGGCGCCTTCAACGAGCGGTGTCTGTTCGAGCGTCGCCGCGAATGCACCGTCGCCGGGCGCCTTGGCGGGCGCCGACTCGGCGAGGCGCACCGCGATGACGTCGCCGACCCTGACGAGTTGCGAGGCGTTGGCGTGTCGCGTCCAGGCGAATCCCATCTTGTCGATCACGCCCGATCGTTCCGCCACACGCACCCCGATCCGGGTTGCCTCGACGGCCGTCACGACGGCGGGCACGACGTCCCCGCTCGACATGGGGCGGTCCCACCGCGGATGCCGATACCCGGCAATCCCCGGCGTCGCGGCGACGTTCTCGGTGACCTTGCGCCAGCCACGACGCTTGTCGAGCCGCCGCAGTCCCTCCTGGAGGGCGGCGTTGGCGGCGCGCTGTAGCACCGGGTCGAGTGGCGTGCGCACCCGCAGGCCATTTTCGTAGAGCGCCTTCGCGCCGTACGCGAGCTCGAGGTGCTTGCGGACGTCCTCGACGTACCACGGTGCGATGGAATCCGATTCCGCCCGCAGGCCGACGGTGACGATGGGACGTTGCCTGGCGGCTTCTGCCTCGGCCTCGCTGACGTAGCCTTCGGCCGCGAGTCGCGTGAGCGCGTAGTTGCGCCGGCGCAGCGCCGCGTCCATGTTGACGTACGGGCTCTGGCGGCTCGGCAACTGGATGATCCCGGCGATCATCGCCGCCTCTTCGAGCGCGAGATCCTTCGCCGATTTGCCGAAGTAGAGGCGCGATGCGGCTTCGACGCCGTACGCGCCGTGCCCGAGGTAGATCTGGTTCGCATAGAGCGCGAAGATCTCGTCCTTCGTGAACCGCTTCTCGAGCTGAATGGCGATGAGGGCTTCCTTGATCTTGCGCTCCCAGGTCTTCTCGGGGGTCAGGAAGAGGTTCTTGGCCAGTTGCTGCGTCAGCGTGCTGGCGCCTGCGGCCTTGCGGCCTTCGATGACATCGCGCACCAGGGCGATGACGATGCGCGGGATGCTCAGGCCCACGTGTTTCTCGAAGTCCTGGTCCTCGGCCGCGATGATGGCCTGGCGCAGGCGCGGCGCGATCTGCTCGTGCGGAATCACGACCCGCCGCTCGGTGGCGAACTCGCCGACGATCTCACCCGTACGCGCCTGGACCTGCGTGATGGTGTGGGGCGAGTAGTCGTCGAGGGCCGAGATCTCGGGCAGATCCGCAGCAAACACGAACACGGCGCCGCTGGCGGTGCCGAGCAGGGCCGCGACGGCGAACAAGGCGAGCACAACGGCGTGCTTCGCGACGCGGATGACGAGAGGAGACGAGGCACTCATGATGGCGTGGTCGTGTCGTACACCGATGACGGGTGGGCGGCAAGACCGCTCACCCGTCGAGGAAAGAACCCGACGCGCTAAGGTTCGCGCGGAGGACGTGGCGGCGGAACCCGATTCGATCGCGAGCGCTCTCCGCCTCCCGGAGATGCCAGGCGCCCGCCCGAAGGCGGACTCGAGTCACGCGGTCGCGACACGGCGCCGCCCGCGCTGTCGCCGCGCGGGGCCGGGGGCGCGGGGCGTGAGTATTCGCGTGATCGCGCGGCGTCGCCGCGTTGCGGTCGATCGCCGGAATCGTACGCTCTCGGCTCGCTGCGTGGCGCCCGCTCGCGGATGTCGTAAGGCCGCGATTCAACGCGCGGCGCCTGGGGACGCGGTTCGTAGGCCCGTGGTTCGCTGCGAGGCGTGTACGTCGGGGCTGCGGGACGGCCTGCGTCTGCCGGCGACGCCGGACGTTCGCGTCGGCCATAGACGCCGGGATTGCTTCGGCTGTTGTCGACCCCCGACGGCGGGATGCGCGGAGCGTACGCCGGGCGACCGCTCCCGACGTCGTCGCCTGACGGCCGCCGGACGGCCCCGGACGGCGACTCTCCGCGGGGAACCTGCGAACCCTGTGGCACGTTGCGCGGGTCGGTCGCCCGCCGCGCCCGTTCGTACGGCGACGTGGCAGCGCGCTCGGCACCCCGTTGGAGGGGTGGGGCGACGGGGGCGCCGCGGTCGATCCGCGTCGGCCCGGTGCCGCGGAAGGTGTCGCGCGCATCTCCACCGCCAGCGCGTGACAGCCCGTAGCCCTCACGGCCCATCCGCGAGAGGTTGCCACGGTTGGGTGCCATCGACTGCGTGACGAAGGCGCCGCGGACCTGAGCCGGTAGCTGCCGTGGATTCACCGCGTAGCGATCGACCCGTCCGCGCACGCGCCAGCGATCCGTCGGGACGACCGTCCACCCAGACCACCCGTCGTAGCCGTTCCGGTAGCCGCGGTTGTATGTAGACCCGATCGAGAGGTTGAAACTGAACACGGGACGGTTGTCGTAGCCCAGCGGACTCCAGCTCACGTAGCCGGGACCAACGGCCCAGCTGACCCATGCCGATGCCCAGGTCCGCCCGGGAATCCAGAACCATCGTCCGCCGCGATGTCCCCACCGGCCGTAGTGATGGGTGCGATAGCTCCAGGGATCGGTGCCGACCCAGACGTTCCCGTAGCGGCCGGCAGATTCCCAGCGGCCATAGTAGTACGGTTGCCACGTTTCAGGGGCTGTCGGGTACCAGACGGCGCCGTACTCGGGGTCACGATCCCAGGTGCCGTAGCGGACGAGCGTCGGATCTTCGGCGTAGTCGCTATCGCCATACTCGACCACGCCTTCTCGGGTCACGGGCGCCTGCGAGGCGAAGGCTCGCTGCTCCGCGATGCGGGCGTCCGACCACGCGACAAAGCCTCCCGCCGGCACGCGACCGCGACCTGCTGCCGGCGCCCGGAACGCTTCGGCATGGATGGATTCGCCCTGCGACGCCGTTGCGCGTCCCTGGTCGTTGACGACGTCGACGTCCCCGGCCAGGCTGAAGACCTCGACGGCCTGCGCGGCAGAGCGCGCATCGACCATGAGGAACGTGTCGACGGCGCGATCGAGCCGAACCTCGGCTGATGGCGTGTCGATGACCCATGACGCGGGGGAGGGCCGGCCCGCCACGAGCCTGACCTGGCCATCCGAGAGACGCAACCGGTCAACGGTCACCATGTCGAGCGAGGTCCGGCTGTCGAGGAAGAGGGACCTGCCGTCGGGCCAGCGCAGCTCGACGAACCCCGCACCGACTCGCAGCCGGTCGCCGTCGATGACAGGGGCGTTGAGATCGAGCGTCAGGCTCTCGCCGGCGCGCGTGAGGGTCGCCTCACCGTCGAGCGTGGCCACGTAGGCTGGAGGCCGCTCTGATTCTGCGAGTCCCTGGGGAGGCGACGGGAACGGATCAACGGACTGTGCGGCTAGCGGCGAGGCCACGGTCAAGACCGCAAGAAACCAGGCCGGATGAAAGACGCGCATGGGGATTCCTCCGCGCGGGAGCATTTCAAAAGCAGGCACTCGGGAGAGTAGCACGACTGATGCCACGCGGCAGGCCCTCCGAATGGGCGTGACGCGAGCGGCGCATGAGGACGCCGGTCACGCGAGAGGACACAAATTGCCTTGACATCATGACACTCAATATTTATGCTCTTCATGTTATCAATTGCTCGGTCAGAGACGGCCGGGGGCGTCGCCCACCAGGGGCGGTTCAAGAGGGACACGAGCCATGGGCAAGATCATCGGGATTGACCTCGGCACCACGAACTCGGTGGTCGCCGTCATGGAAGGCGGAGAACCCGTCGTCATCACCAACCAGGAGGGCAGCCGGCTGACCCCGTCCGTTGTCGGGTTCGCGAAATCCGGGGAGCGACTCGTCGGGCAGGTTGCCAAGCGCCAGGCGGTCACGAATCCCGAGAACACCATCTTCTCGATCAAGCGCTTCATGGGTCGTCGCTTCGACGAAGTGAACGAAGAGATGAAGATGGTGCCCTACGCCGTGGAGCCCGAAGGGTCAGACGTCCGCATCAAGGCCAACGGCGAGAAGTGGGCGCCCCCGCAGATTTCGGCGATGGTCCTGCAGAAGCTCAAGCAGGCGGCCGAGGCGTACCTGGGCGAGCCGGTCACCGAGGCGGTGATCACTGTGCCCGCGTACTTCAACGACGCCCAGCGGCAGGCCACCAAGGAAGCGGGCAAGATCGCTGGACTCGACGTCAAGCGCATCGTCAACGAGCCGACGGCGGCGGCGCTGGCGTACGGGCTCGACAAGAAGTCCGACGAGGTGATCGCCGTCTACGACTTCGGTGGCGGCACCTTCGACATCTCGATCCTCGAGGTCGGTGGCGATGTCGTGCAGGTGAAGTCGACCAACGGCGACACGCACCTTGGTGGCGACAACCTCGACCAGCGGATCATCGAGTGGATCATCGCGGAGTTCCGCAAGGACGAGGGCATCGACCTGTCGAAGGACCGCATGGCGCTCCAGCGGCTGCGCGAAGCCGCCGAGAAGGCGAAGATGGAGCTGTCGACGGTGATGGAGACCGACATCAGCCTGCCGTTCATCACGGCGGATGCGAGCGGGCCCAAGCACCTGTCGATGCGCCTGAGCCGCGCGAAGTTCGAGAACCTGGTCGACGAGCTGTTGCAGCGGACGATGGAGCCGTGCCGCAAGGCGCTGGCCGACGCCCGCCTCTCGGCGAAGGAGATCGACGAAGTCGTCCTCGTGGGAGGGTCGACGCGAATCCCGCGCGTGCAGCAACTGGTCAAGGAGTTCTTCCAGCGCGAACCGCACAAGGGTGTCAATCCCGACGAGGTGGTGGCGATTGGCGCCGCGGTGCAGGCCGGTGTCCTGTCGGGCGAGGTCAAGGACCTGTTGCTGCTCGACGTGACGCCGCTGTCGCTGGGCATCGAGACGCTTGGCGGGGTCATGACCACGCTGATACCGCGCAACACGACCATCCCGTCGAAGAAGAGCGAGGTGTTCTCGACGGCGGCCGACAGCCAGACGAGCGTCGAGGTGCACGTGCTGCAGGGCGAGCGTCCGATGGCGCGCGACAACCGCACGCTGGGGCGTTTCCACCTCGTGGGCCTGCCGCCCGCGCCTCGTGGCGTGCCGCAGATCGAGGTCACGTTCGACATCGACGCCAACGGCATGGTGCACGTGTCGGCGAAGGATCGGGGCACCGGCCAGGAGCAGAAGATCACCATCACGGCGAGCAGCGGCCTGAGCAAGGACGAAGTCGACCGGATGATGAAGGAGGCCGAGGCGCACGCCGAGGCCGACCGCAAGCTCAAGGAGGAGGCGGAGGCGCGCAACCGTGCCGACCAGGCCGTCTACGCGGCCGAGAAGCTGCTGGCCGATGCGGGCGACAAGATCACGGCGAGCGACAAGGCGCCAGTCGAGGCCGCGATCGCTGAACTCAAGAAGGCGATCGAGTCGAACGATGCGGCGGCGATGCAGACGGGCGTGACCGCGCTGCTGCAGGCGCAGCACAAGGTCGCCGAGGTGCTCTACAAGACCGCGCAGACGAGCGGGGCGCCGCACGACGGCCCCGGGGCCGGCACGCCCGGCGGCGATCCGTCAGGTAGGAGCCAGGCCGCCGACGGCGACGTGATTGACGCCGAGATCGTCGACGACAAGAAGTAGGACGCGACCCGCCGGCGTCGTCAGGGCGCCGGCGGGCCGTGCACCGCACCCACGAGTGCGAGGTGGTGTGCACGATGAACCTCTACATGATTCTCGGCGTGCCCCGCGAGGCGTCAGGCGACGAGATCAAGCGTGCGTACAAGCGGTTGGCGCGACGCTTCCATCCCGACGTCAATCCTGGCGACGCCGAGGCAGCGCGCGTCTACCGTGATGTCGTCCAGGCATTCGAGACGCTGAGCCAGCCCGATCGACGCCGGTTGTACGACAGTGGCAAGTTCGCCGACGTGCGCGTCGACGCATCGGTGGCCTTCGAGGGGTTCGACTTCACGCAGCGCGCGGACGGCGCCCGGGCGTCGACGTTTGGCGACCTGTTCGGCGAGGTGATTCACGCGCGAGTCCGCCGGCAGGAGCCGGAGCGAGGCGCCGACCTGCACGACCGGCTCTCGTTGACCTTCGAGGATGCGATACGCGGCGTCACGGTGGACATGCGCCTGACACGGCTCGAGCCGTGTGGGCCCTGCGGGGGCCACGGCATCGTCGAAGGGGCGGAACTGCGCTGCCACGCGTGCGGCGGGGCCGGACACGTCCGCGGGACGCGTGGCCACATGATCTTCGCGCGCACGTGCGCCGCCTGCAACGGAGGCGGCGTCGTGCGCGTGCACACCTGCCAGGCGTGCGGTGGCGAGGGCGTGGGTGTCCGCGCCGACGTCATTCCGATCGAGATCCCGCCGGGTGTGCACGACGGCGCGGAACTCACCGTCCCGGGGCAGGGGCACGCAGGCCGCCGCGGCGGCCCGCCCGGTGACCTGCGCCTCGCCGTGAGCGTGGCGCCGCACCCGTTCTTCAGGCGTGAGGGTGACGACGTGATCATCGACGTGCCGCTCGCCCTCCACGAAGCCGCGCTCGGGACGCGGATCCAGGTGCCGTCGCCGACGGGGCCCGTGAGTGTCCGCGTGCCGCCGGGCACGCAGTCGGGACAGCGCTTCAGGCTGCGCGAGCGAGGCGCCCCCCAGCGCCACGGCCCGGCAGGCGATCTCCTGGTCGACGTGCGCCTCGTGCTGCCACGCGTGCTCGACGAGCGTTCCAAGGAACTGCTCCGGGAGTTCGGGCGCCTGCAGACAGACGACGTCCGAGCGCACTTCCACCCACCGATATCCGAGGACGGACGCACATCATGACCGCACCACGCGCAGGCAAGGCGCTGTACACGATCAGTGCGGTCGCGTCGCGCTACGACATCCATCCCCAGACCCTGCGGCTCTACGAGCGCGAAGGGCTGCTCATGCCGTCGCGCACCGAGGGCAACACGCGGATGTTCTCCGACGCCGACTGTGAGCGGCTCGAGACCATCCTGTCGCTCACGCGCGACCTGGGCGTGAACCTGGCAGGCGTCGAGATCATCCTCAACATGCGGGCGAAGATGGAGCAGATGCAGCACGAGGTCAACGAGTTCATGGAGTATGTGAAGGGTGAGCTCGCGCGCGGGCTGGGCGAGTGGGAGCAGCGCCTCAACACGGCCATGGTCAAGTCGTCGCCCGCCCCGCTGGCCCGATCCGCCGCGCGCGAGGAGTGACCGGCGCGGCTGGTCGCTTTTTTCACACCCGCGCGCTATCATCGACGGCCCGTGCAGTTCGGGAAACCGCGATGCCCTGTCCCCTGTGTGACGACTCTGGTTGGAAGCCTGTCGAACGTGACGGCGCACGCTTTGTCACGCGGTGCGACTGCTGGCGCGACGCGCTGGCGACGCGACTGCTGACCGACGCCAGGCTGCCGCGCCGCTACCAGCACTGTTCGCTCGACGATTTCGTCACCTACGGCAACGAGTCGCTCCTGCGCGCCGTGAGCGCGGCCAGGACGCTGGTCGACAAGTTCCCGGCGGTCGACCGCGGACTGTTCCTGCTCGGCCCGCCCGGGGTGGGGAAGACCCACATCGCCGTCGCCGCCCTCAAGGCCATCGTCGAACGCAAGCGCGTGCACGCGGTGTTCTACGACACGCGCGAACTCCTGCGTGCCGTGCGGCAGACGTACGACGCGTCGGTGCCCGTCACCGAAAGCGACGTGCTGCGGCCGGTGCTCGGGTGCGACCTGCTCGTGCTCGACGACCTCGGCGCCGAGAAGTCATCGGAGTGGGTGGAGGAGACGCTGAACCTCATCGTCAACCATCGCTACTCCGAGCGGAAGACGACGATGTTCACGTCGAACTACGACGACAAGCCCGACATCTCCGATCCCGACTCGCTGCTGTGCCGCATCGGCTACCGCATGCGCTCGCGACTGCACGAGATGTGCGAGTTCGTGCATCTCGACGGTGCCGACTACCGCGAGCTGCCGCCGAACGGTGATGTCGACGACCTCCGCATGATGTGGCAGCAGCGCAAGCAGCAGCCGATGCGGACCCGGACCCTGCCTGGACGCGCAAACCCGGCCCGCGCGCAACTGCGCGCGCCAGACCAGGGTGACGGCCAACTGAAGTGGAGCGGCGGACGCGCGGGCACGTAGGCGCCGCCGCCTGGGGCTCGTGCTGGAGGCGGACCGATGGTCGTTGACCGATCGTGGCCGGCTGTTGGCCAATGACGTGATGAACGTTTTCGTCTGAGTCCCGAGTACGCTACAGTGTCGATTCCGTTACTAGCCTTGGAGGTGGGGATGTTCGAGAAGTCGTTTGGCGGGGCCTGTGCTCGGGTTGCGGCGGCGGTCGCGGCCATGTTCGTGTTGACGTGTGCCACCAGTGCGCTTGCCCAGGAGGCACCCGCTGCCGCGGCGCCACCGGCGCTCACCCTGAACTCCGGTGCGGGCGTGATGTTCCACCAGATCAAGGCAGACCGGACCGAAGACTTCGACTGGATCATGGCGAAGTTGAAGATCGCGATGCAGAAGTCGTCCGAACCCACGCACGTCGAGATGGCCAAGGGCATCCAGGTCTACAAGTCGACCGACGCGCCCGCCAATGGCAACGTCACGTACGTCGTGATGGTGAACCCCGCGGTCAAGGACGCCGACTACTCGATGCAGACGCTGCTCAAGCTTCTCTACGCGGCCTTCCCGGAAGAGCAGCAGGAGATCTACAAGCGCGTGTCGGGGGCATTCGGCGGAGGCACGAGCCGCGTCAACCTGACGCTGGCCACCGACTTCTCGAAGTAGCGAGCCTGGCTCGCAGCACCCTGCGAGCCTCGCGTGGTCGATGGCGATCACGCGAGGCTCGACGCACATCTCCGCATGCGCACCTTCCTTGGCGTTGCCCGATCTGCCGCAGCGGCCCTCGCCATCGCGACGGGGACCGGTGAGGCGGGTGCGCAGCCTCCTCCGCCGACCCCGACGGCGAACCCTGCGGCGCCCCAGGCGGCAGGGGCCCCGCAGCCACCACCGCCTTCGCAGTCGGCACCTTCAGAGCAGCCACCCGGCACCGCGCCTTCGGGCGTCGCACCGACGACAGAACCCATCCCGCCTGCCACGCTGAAGATTGCGGGCGCGGCCGGAATCGTGTTCCACCCGATCCTGCCAGCGGCGGCGGCCGACTTCGAGTTGGTGATGGCGAAGTTCTTCGAGGCGGTTGCGGCCGTCGGCGACGCGACGCAGAAGTCGTGGGTGGCGGGCTGGAAGGTCGTCAAGGCCGCCGAAGGCGCCCCCGGTGGCGTCAATGCCCTGTACCTGTTCGTCATCGATCCCGTCGTGGCCGACGCCGATTACTCCGGGACGTTCATCCTCGAGATGATCTACAAGGCCTTCCCGGTCGACGCCCCCGACCTCCATCGCAGGTTCGCGGCCGCCTACGCCGGGCCTCGCCACGTGCTGACGCTGACGCCGCTGCTCCCCGCGCTTGCTCCGCCGACGGTGGTCCCGGCGGCGCCGAAATGATTGAAGGGCTCGACATGATGGCGCAGGGATGGCGTGCGCGTCTGCTCGCCGCGGCAATCTTGATTGCGGCTCCGGCCGCCGCCCGCGCGGACGTCACCGCGTTTCTCGGCGTGAACGGATCGCCGGAATCGCGAGCGGTGGTCGGCGCATCGGCGGGCGTCACGTTCGTCGCGTTCGGCTTCGAGGGCGAGTACGCGTCGACGCACGAGTCGCCCGAAGACGTCGCGCCGCAACTGCGGACGTTCATGGCGAACGCGTTCGTGCAGAATCCCATCCCGATCAGCGGGCTGACGTTCTACGGGATCGCCGGCGCGGGCGTGTATCGCGAGACGCTGCTCGACGTGAGCCAGACCAGCCTGGCGACGAACATCGGCGGCGGCGTGAAGATCGCCCTCGCCGGGCCGCTCCAGCTGCGCATCGACTATCGCGTGTTCGTGCTGCAGGGCGATGCGCTCGCCCAGAAGCCCCAGCGGCTCTACGCGGGCGTCAACCTCAAGTTCTGATCGCGGGCGTCCGGCCTTCGCCGGGCGCGCCGTGCGCGCCGGGGCGACCTACGGACGCGACATTCCTCTCGGAACGCCGACCGGAACGTTCAGCACGGTGTTCCCGCTCACCACGATCGACCCGTTCTGCCCTGACGCCGGCGCGAGTTGCAGCGCCTCGAAGTTCACCGTGGCGTTCTGTGCATCGAGCATGGCCCGAAGTTCGTTTGTCTTCGCCTGCGCGAGGTCACGCTGTGCCTGGACGACGAGAAAGCTGGTCGACATTCCGACCTCGTAGCGCTTCTGTTCGGCGTCGAGGCGCTGTTCGGCCAACCCGCTGGCCGCGTGCGAGGTCTCGACGCGCTGTCGAGCCGATTCGATCTGCCGCGCGGCTTGCCGTACCTCTCGCTCGGCCCTGATCTGCACCGCATCGACACGGGCCGTGGCCTGCCGCTGCTCGAGTTTCGCGCGGGCATACGTCGCATCCTCGTAGCCGCCGCCCAGGGGGTAGCTCAGGGTCACGCCAAGCGTCCACGTCGGGTAGTCGCGGCTGCGCACTTGCGCGAGGACGTCGCTGAAGGAGCCGGGCACCGAGCCCACGACCGTTCCCGGGAAGCCACCCTCCCGGATCAACCGGTCGCCGCCCAGGCCCGCCGCCCGGTAACTCGCCTCGAGGCGCAGGTCGGGCAGGCGCTGGTTCTTCAGGAACTCGACGTTCGTGCCTGCGATCTCAGCTTCCGTCTGCGCGCGAACGATGTCGGCGCGTGCCGAGAGTGTCGCCTGCACCGCGAGATCGACGTCGGGAAGCGGGGCGCCCACGTCGGGCCTGTCGACGGGAAGCAGGCGGGTGGTCCAGGCGCTGGCATCGCCTGGATCCATGATCAAGGCGCGGAGCCGGTCTTCGACGTCGCGCGCGAGGAAGACCGCAACGATGACCTGCTCGCGCCGTTGTGCGACCTCTGCCTCGGCCGACACGAGATCGAGCGGTGGCGCCTGCCCGACATCGACACGCGCCTTGTTGATGCGGGCCAGCTCTGCGGCGAGCGTCAGCGATTGCTGCTGCACCTCGACGTTGGCTCTGGCCGCCACGAGATCCCAGTACGCACGCTTCACATCGGACGTCGTCTGGGCGACGACCTCGCGAAAGCGCACGTCGCTGAGTTCGCGGTTCCGCTTCGTGATCAGCAGTTGCTGCCGCGCGGCGTCGATCTTCAGGTCGCGGAGCAGCGGCTGCGAGAACGCGGCCTGCAACCCCGACGATAGCGCCGGGCTGAACGTCGAGATGATGCTGTCGCTCTCCGTGCGCCCCGCATCCCACGTGACGCCCCACGTGCCGCCTCCAAAAGGAAGGCGCTCGCGGACGCCGGTCGAGCCGAACCAGTCGTCGCTGGTCGAGCCATTGGGCCCGCTCAGGAAGTTGCTCGGCGGCTGGGTCGCGCTCGACCGACCGAACGTGGCCGCAAGCACCGGTGCAAACGCCCCACGCGCCTGCTTGACGCGCGTAGCGCCGACCTCGGGTTCGAGACGGGCCACGACCACGTCGGGATTGTGCTGCAGGGCAAGGCGAACGGCCTCGTCGAGCGTCAGGCGCACTTCAGCGGCCGGCACGTCCTGCGCGAGCGCCCGGGCGGCGAACGCGCCGCCGAGCAGGATCAGCAGCACGGTGGCGGTCGCCACGGCGACCTTGCCCGTGCGCGTCGCCCGCACCCGCTGCCATGCCCGGCGCCGCCACTCGGTCAATTCGTCGAAGAGCACGTACGCGACCGGTGTCACCACCAGCGTGAGCAACAGCACCAGCGTCTGTCCACCGATGATGACGAAGCCGATCGCGCGATTGGTGCCCGATCCGACGCCGCTCGACAGCACCAGCGGGATCATGCCCGCCACGAACGCCATCGTGGTCATGAGGATGGGACGCAGTCGGTCGCGGCTCGCCCGGACGACGGCCTCGTGCCGATCGAGCCCGTGCGCCCGCAGCTGGATCGCGTGGTCTATCTGCAGAATCGAGTTCTTCTTCACGACGCCGAACAGCACGAGCAGGCCGAGGGCCGAGAAGATGTTCAGCGATTGCTGCGTGACGATGATCGACAGCAACGCGAACGGCAGCGTGAGCGGCAGCGCGAGCAGGATCGTCACCGGGTGGAGCCACGACTCGAACTGCGCCGCCAGGATCAGGTACATGAAGATCAGCGACAGCACGAACGCCAGGACGAAGTTGCGCGCGGCGCGTCCGAGTTCCTTCGACCGGCCCGAGAACCCGGCCTGGTAGGACGGGTCGAGTCCCAGCTTGGCGAACTCCGCCTGGATCGCCGCCATCGGCGTCGTCTGCGACGAGCCCGGCATCAGGTTGGCGAAGATCGACACCTGGCGCTGGCGGCCGAGGCGGTTGATCTCGGCGGGCGCCGTGCCGTCGTCGAACTGGGCCACGTTTTCGAGGGCGACCGCACCGAGCCGCGACGACGGCACCGTGAGCCCGGCAATCGCCGCCGTGGTCGTCCGGTCGGGCGCGTCTGCGCGCAGGTGCACCTGGTACTGCTCACCACCCTCGTTGTAGGTCGTGACCTGATCGCCTCCGACGAGCAGGCGCAACGCGTTCGCCGCGTCGGCCAGGGGTACGCCGAGGTCGGCGGCCTTCATGCGATCGAGGCGCACCGAAACCTCCGGCTTGCCCAGGTTCATCGACGTGTCGATGTCCACGAGCCCCGGGATCCCCGCGGCCGCCGCGGCCACCTTGCGCCCGGCGTCCTGCAGGACGTTCAGGTCCGGGCCCTTGATCAGGTACTGAATCGCCGCGTTCTGGTTGCCGCCGCCGCCGATGGTCGCCACCGGCCGGACGGCGGTGCGCAGTTTCAAGTCTGTGAACTCGGGCAAGACCGACGTGCGGACTGCCGACATCACCGCGAACTGATCGCGCGTGCGTTCGTCGAGTGACTTCAGGCGGACGTAGATGGTGGCCGCGTTCGGCGTGCGCGCGGGATCGTCGGCGGCCGTCGTCAGGGTGTAGGCGACTTCGGCCGGAAAGCGCTCACGGACCCGCGAGGCGATCCGCGTGACCAGCAGCGCGGTCTTGTCGAGGCTCGTGCCTTCGGGCGCGCGGACGTTGATCTCGAACTCCGACTGGTCGTCGTCGGGAATGAATGTCTTGTTCGCCAGGACGAACAGGGGACCCGTCGAGAGCAGCACCAGCACCGCACCTGCCGCGACGGTGCGCGTGTGCCCAAGCGCCCACTCGAGCGTGCGCGCATACATGGCATCAATGGGTGCGAAGAAGCCGCTCTTGCCGTGCTCGCCGGGGGCGCGGCCCGTCGGACGTGTGTCGTCTTCGTCCTTGCGGGGGGTGCGGCGAAGCAGCCTCGCCGACATCATCGGTGTCAGCGTGAAGGCCACGAGCAGCGACACCGCGATCGCAAACGCCATCGTCAGGCCGAACGACTTCATGAAGCGGCCAACGATGCCGCCCATGAAGCCCACCGGCACGAAGATCGCCATCAGCGACAGCGTCGTCGCCATGACCGCCAGCCCGATTTCGCGCGTCGCCTCGATGGCGGCCTGGAACGGGGGATATCCCTTCTCGTCGATGTACCGCCAGATGTTCTCGAGCACGACGATCGCGTCGTCGATCACGATGCCCACCGCCAGGGTCAGCGCCAGCATGGTCATCGAGTTCAGCGTGAACCCCATGAAGTTGATGAGGCCGAACGCCGCGATGATCGACGTCGGGATGGCCACCGCCGCGATCACCGTCGAGCGCAGGCTGCCCAGGAAGAGCAGGACGACGAGTGCTGCCAGCACCGACCCGATCACGAGGTGTTCCTCGACCGTCTTGATCGACGCTTCGATGAACTCCGATTGATCGCGCACGACGCGCACGGCGTAGCCGGGCGGCAGGGTCGCGCGAAGCTCCTCGAGCCGTTCCTTGACCCGGTTCACCACTTCGACGGTGTTGGTGCCCGACTGCTTCCGCAACTGCAGGATGACGGTGCCCTCGCCGTTCACGTTCGCCAGCGACGCCGCTTCGGCCATGCCGTCGTCCACCCGGGCGACGTCGCTCACCATGATGGGGTGGTCGCCGCTCTGGCGGACGACGATTCGTCCGAAGTCCTCGACCGATGTCACGCGTCCCAGCGTGCGCAGCGTGAGAGTCTCGGGGCCCTGCTCGACGCGACCGCCAGGGACTTCGGCGTTCTGCGCGTTGAGCGCACGCGCCACCTCGCTCACGGTGAGGTTGTAGGCCTGCAACCGGGCGGCATCCAGCCACAGGTTGATCTGACGGCCGCGCCCGCCCACGACGAGCACCTGGCCAACGCCGTTCAGGCTCTCGAGCTGTCGGCGGAGCGTCTTGTCGGCGAACTCCGTCACGTCGCGTATCGGCTTGGCCGAGGTCACGGCGAGCGTGAGCACCGGGGCCGCGTCGGGATCGAGTTTCTCGATGGTCGGCTGATCGACGGTGGTCGGCAACAGGGGCAACACGCGGTTGATGCGGTCGCGCACTTCCTGCGCGGCAATATCGACGTTCTTCTCGAGGACGAACGAGACGATGACCGTCGATACGCCCTCGGACGACACCGAGCGCAGCTCGTCGATGCCGCTGACCGTGTTCACCGCCTCTTCGATCTTGTCGGTGATCTCGGTCTCGATCTGTTCCGGTGACGCACCGGCCTGGCGCGTGGTGACGAGGATGGTGGGGAAGTCGACCTTGGGGAACCGGTCGACGCCGAGTTGAAAAAACGAGAAACCGCCGATGACCGTGAGCGTCAGGATGAGCACCGACGCGAACACGGGACGCTTGACGGAGAGGCTGGCGAGCCACTGCATGACAAGAACTCCAGGGAATCAGGACGAGGCGACGGGTGTCAGTGCGTGGCGGCCTTCGGGGAGTTCGACGCGGTGACGCGCGCCCCGTCGGTCAGCCGGACATCGGTCGATACGGCCACCACGTCACCCTTGGCGACGCCCTCGACGATCTCGATGCGATCGCCGACGATCTGCCCCGTCTTCACGATGCGCTCCTCGACGCGGTCACCGGTGACGACGAAGACGCGGCGCGTGCCTGAGACGGTTCTCACCGCCTGTTGCGACACCAGCAGCGCGGGCTCCTCTGCGGATTGCGACACTTCGGCGGTCGCGAAGAAGCCGGGCTTCAGTTGGCCCTCCGGATTGGGCACGATGGCCTCGACCGTGAGCGACCGCTGCTCGGCGCGGAGGGCCGGCGCGATGTATCGCACCGTTCCTTCGAAGGTGCGGTTGGGATACGCATCAACCGTGATGCGGACCGGTTGGCCGACGGCAATCCGCGAGACGAGTTGCTCTGGAACGGTCAGGGCCATGCGCAGCGGGTTCGATCTGACGACCGTGACGACCCGTGTGCCTGTGGTCACGAAGTCGCCCACGCTGACGCGACGCTCGGCCACGATGCCAGCGAACGGGGCCCGCACCGTGGTGTCGTTCAGCGCCTTCTGCGCCAGCCCGATGCGGGCGTTGGCCGCGGCGAGCGCCTGGTATCGCTGCTGCGCCGCGTTCTTCGACGCCTCGTATTGCTGCCGGGCCGCCTCCACCCGTGTGCGACGCTGATCGTACTCGGCCTGCGAGACCACCTTCTGGTCGAGCAGTGATCGCATGCGCGCGTGGTCGGCCTCGGCGAGTTCCCACTCGGCCTTGGCGTTGGCGACGTCGGGCACCTTCTCGGGGTCGAAGCCTGCTCCGTTCACGATGCCGAGCGCGGCGGCCGACTGCGCGGCGTTGGCCTGCGCCTCGGCCATCTGGGCCGACGCCTGCTCGCGCGAGATCACCACGAGCGGCGCACCGGCGGCGACGCGCGTGCCGAGCTCGACAGGGGTGCTCACGATGCGCCCGTTGACCTCGGCCGACACCTCGGCTTGCTCGTCGGCAATCAGCGACCCCGTGACCCGCACGGTCCGTGTGATCGGCTCGCTGACCACCGTCACGGTCTGCACGGCAATCGCCGGCGCCGGTGCGGGGGCTTCGTTGGCCTGGCTCGACGCGGTGCTGCAGCCGGCGGCCGCCAAAGGCAGCACCCCGACGGCGAACGCCAACAGCGCTGAAGAACCGACCGAAGGGAGACGACGACGGGGGCGTGACATGTGAGGCTCCTGGCGATGGCGCCGGGCGAACGCGGACGAGATGAAAGAGACGAAAGAGATGAAGAAGATGAAAGAGGTGAGGGTTACGGGATTCATGTGGTCACCTCCGAAGGTGACGTCGTGACAGACGACGCAACGGCTGGCAGGTCGTCGCTGGACAGACACTGCGGCGGAGAACACGCCTGGAACGTCAGGGGTTCTCCGGCGGCCAACCCACGGAGGGCAAGTGAGACGGCATCCCGCGCCAGGGCCTCGGCCGATTCGCCGGGTCCGAGGCGGTCGCACACCGAGACGGCTGACGCTCCATGCACGGCGGCGACGAGCACGCGGAACACCGACATGCCGTCGAGTCCCGCGGGCAGGGCACCTTCGGCGATACACCGATCGACGACGAGGGCGGCGGTTTGTTTCATCTCGACGAGGAACCGGAAGCGCTCGTAATGCGCACGAATGCGGGGCACCGAGCGGTCGATGAACATGAGGTTGTAGTGCTCGGGGTGCTGCTGGCTGAAGTGGAACAGCGAGAGCAGGATGCTGCGCAGGGTGTCAATCGCCGGCGCCCCCGGTGGGGCGGCTCCGACGGCCATGCCGTGCATCAGGCGGAATCCGTCTTCGGCCAGCGCGAAGAAGATGTCGTCCTTGCCTTCGAAATAACTGTAGATGGCGGCGGGGCTGTATTCGATGCGCTCGGCAATCTTGCGGATCGAGACGTGCTGGTACCCCTCGGTGACGAACAGGTCGCGGGCCGCGTCGAGGATGGCCTGCCTGACGGTTTCGCGCTCCCGCTCGTGACGTTCCTTGATTCCCATGTGTCTTCCGGTCGTCGGTGTGGGCTGAACCCCGAGGCTGGGGTCGATGGTGTGTTCACAAGTCGAACAGTGTTCACCAGTCTAACACCGTAAGACGCCTGGCGGCTACCCGGCGGTTCGACACGCTCTGTTTGCGGCCCCCCGGGGCCCGCCGCGAGCGTCGCGAGGACGCGGGAGGCAGGGGGCGCCGCCCTCGGACACCCGTGCTACAGTTGGCGGCTGCGGCCATGGACTTCCGACCCACTGACGAACAGCAGGTGCTCAGGCAGACCGTCCGCGCGTTCGCGGAGGCTGAAATCGGTCCCCACGTCATGGAGTGGGACGAGGCCCAGGTCTTCCCGCACGTGCTGATTCCCAAGCTGGCCGCACTGGGCCTGCTGGGGATCCAGTTTCCCGAGGCATACGGCGGCGCGGCGATGTCGGCCGTCGACTACTGCATCTGCATCGAGGAAATCGCCCGCGTCGATCCGTCGATCGCCCTCCTGGTGGCCGCCCACAACGGCCTCGGCGCGGCGCACATCTACATGTTCGGGACCGAGGCCCAGCGGCAGCGCTTCCTGGTCCCACTGGCCAGGGGCGAGTACCTCGGGGCCTGGGGGCTGACTGAACCGACCGCGGGCAGCGATGCCGCAGGGACCCAGACGAGGGCCGTGCGCGACGGCGACGACTGGGTGCTCAACGGTGCCAAGACGTTCACGACGCACGGCAGCGTCGGCGGCGTGATGGTGGCCATGGCGGTCACCGACCGGGGCAAGGGCAACCGGGGCATCTCGGCGTTCGTGATTCCGCGCGGCACACCCGGCATGTCTCCCGGCAAGAAGGAGAACAAGCTCGGCTTGCGCGCGAGCGACACCTCGGAAGTCGTGTTCCAGGACTGCCGCCTGCCTGCCGACGCCCTGCTCGGCGAACCCGGCCAGGGTTTCATCAATGCCATGCAGGTGCTCGACGCCGGGCGGACCGGCATCGCTGCCCTCTCGGTGGGGCTCGCGCAAGGCGCCTACGAGGCCGCGAAGCGGTACGCGACCCAGCGCCGCCAGTTCGGCCAGCCGATCGCCTCGTTCCAGGCCATCCAGTGGAAGCTTGCCGACATGGCGACGCGCATCGAGGCCGGCCGCCTGCTGACGTACCGTGCGGCCTATCTCAAGGACCAGGGCGTGGTGCGGACCACGCGCGAGTCGTCGATGGCGAAGCTCTTCTCGAGCGAGATGGCGGTGCGCGCCTCGGAGGAGTGCGTGCAGATCCATGGGGGCTACGGCTTCACGAAGGACTATCCCGCCGAGAAGTTCTACCGGGACGTCAAGCTCATGACCATCGGCGAAGGGACGAGCGAGATCCAGCGCCTCGTCATCGCCCGACACCTGTTCGCGTGACCGTGTCGCTTGCAGACCGGGTCATCGAGGGCGACCCGCGCGCCATGGCGCGCGCCATCTCGCTGATCGAGGACGAAGCGCCCGCGGCGACGGCCATCATCCAGCGCATCTTTCCGGCGACGGGCCGTGCGTACCTGGTGGGGGTGACCGGACCGCCCGGGGCGGGCAAGAGCACGCTCGTCGACCGGATGGTCGGCGATCTGCGCGGACGGGGTCTGGCGGTCGGTGTCATCGCCGTGGATCCCACGAGTCCGTTCACGGGGGGCGCCATCCTCGGTGATCGTGTCAGGATGCAGGCGCACGCCGCCGATCCCGGGGTGTTCATCCGCAGCATGGCGACGCGCGGGCACCTCGGCGGGCTGGCGCGGACGACCGGCGACGCGGCCCTCGTGCTCGACGCGGCCGGCGTCGACGTCATCATCATCGAGACGGTGGGGGTGGGGCAGGACGAGATCGAGATCGTGCGCACAGCCGATGCGTCGGTGGTGACGGTCGTCCCGGGATCCGGCGACGAGGTCCAGGCGATCAAGGCGGGGATCATGGAGATCGCCGATGTCTTCGTGGTGAACAAGGCCGATCGGGAGGGTGCCGATCGGGCGGTGGCGTCGATCGAGGCGATGCAGTCACTCCAGCAGTCGCCGGCGGGCGCGTGGCGGCCCCCGATCGTGCGCACGGTGGCGACGTCGGGCCAGGGCGTCACCGACCTGTGGGCGGCCATCGAGGCGTTCCGCGCACATACGGGCCCCGTGCACGGCCCGCGGCGGCGCGCCCGCGCGGAGTTCCGGCTGCGCGAGCTGCTGGGCCATCGCTTCCTGCAGCACGTCGAGCGCCACGTGCTCGGCGCCGGCGAGATGGCAGGAATGCTCGACAGCGTCGCGGCCCGCCAGATCGATCACTACTCCGTGGTCGATGCGATCATGCGCCGCGCGCTGGGGGATGCGGAAAGGCAGGAGCACTGATGAAGTTCGAACTCGATCACATCGGCATCGCGGTGGCGCAGCTCGACGAGACCATCGCGTGGTTGCACACGGTGCTCGGCTTCGAGGTCGAAGCCGTCGACGAGGTCGCGTCGCAACGTGTGCGCGCCCACTTCGTGCCCGCCGGACAGGGCAAGGTGACGCTGGAATTGCTGGAGGCGACCACGCCGGAGTCGGTGGTGGCCCGGTACGTCGCCAAGCGTGGCCCGGGTCTGCACCACCTCGCCTTCAGGGTCGACGACGTCGCGGCGGCCCTGCGACGGCTGAAGCAGCAAGGGATCCGGCTGATCGACGAAGTGCCGCGCCCGGGGGCCGAAGGTGCCCTGGTGGCGTTCGTGCACCCATCGGCGACGGGCGGCGTCCTCGTCGAATTGAAGCAACAGGCGCACTGAGAATCGTTCCCGGAGTGTTCGTGCCGAGCACCCTCACGCCGGGAGTTGTGTGACCCGATTTCCAACACTCTTTCTGCAGCGGCAGGCGCCGCTGCGGTGCACGAGCGCATGAGCATGACGATCGGCATCATCGGCGGCAGCGGCCTCTACGACATGGCGGAACTCACGGACCGGCACGAGGTGCCGGTGTCGACCCCGTTCGGGGATCCGTCCGGCCCCTATGTGACAGGCGTGCTGCGCGGCCAGCGGGTGGCGTTCCTCGCCAGGCACGGTGCGGGGCATCGCCTCCTGCCCTCGGAACTCAACTACCGCGCGAACATCTTCGGGTTCAAGACGCTGGGCGTCGAGTGGATCCTGTCGGCGAGCGCCGTCGGATCGCTTCGCGCTGACATCGCGCCGCTCGACCTCGTGGTGCCCGACCAGTTCTTCGACCGCACGTACGGGCGCGCGAGCACGTTCTTCGGCAACGGCCTGGCCGCCCACGTGGCCTTCGGCCATCCGGTCTCGACGGTGGTCGCCGACCTGCTGCACGCGGCAGCCGTGGCCGCCGGCGCCACGGTCCACAAGGGCGGCACCTACGTGTGCATGGAAGGGCCGGCTTTCTCGACGAAGGCGGAATCGGAGTTCTATCGCCAATCGGGCTTCGACATCATCGGGATGACGAACCTGCAGGAGGCGAAGCTGGCGCGTGAGGCCGAGATCGCGTACGCGACGCTGGCGCTGGTGACCGACTACGACTGCTGGCACCCCGACCACGACTCGGTGACCGTCGACATGGTCATCCACCACCTGCAGCAGAACGCCCGCACGGCCCAGCAGGTCATCGCGCATGCCGTCGAGGCGCTCGGCACGGGGCGCTATCCGAACGACTGCGCGTCGGCGCTCTCGGCGGCGATCATCACGCACGCCGACGCGATTCCCGAACAGGTCAAGCGCGACCTCGCACCCATCATCGGCAAGTACGTGCGCTGAGCCGCGCCTGCCGCCCATTCACTGCACGTCATCGACGACACGTCCGACCCCACCTGCCATGCGCATCATCGTCACCGGTTCGATTGCCTACGACTACCTGATGTCGTTCCCGGGCTCCTTCAGCGAACACATCCTGCCCGACCACCTGTCGCGGATCAGCCTCAGCTTCCTGGTCGACACCATGGACAAGCGGCGGGGCGGCTGCGCCCCGAACATCGCCTACACGCTGGCGCTGCTGGGCGAGCGCCCGGTCCTGATGGCGACGGCCGGCCAGGACTTCCCGGAGTACCGCCAGTGGCTCGAGCGGCACGGCGTCGACACCTCGCTGGTCCGCGAGATTCCCGGCAAGTTCAGCGCGTCGTTCTTCTGCAGCAGCGACCGCGACAACAACCAGATCGCCTCGTTCTACACCGGCGCCATGGCGCACGCCGCTGAACTCTCGTTCACCGACGCCGGCCCCTGTGACCTCGCGATCATCTCGCCCAACGACCCGGCGGCCATGGTCAAGTACGCGCAGGAATGCCGCGACCTGGGGATCAAGTACATCTACGATCCCGGCCAGCAGTGCGCCCGGTCGACGGCCGAGGAGTTGCGGGCCGGCATCGTGGGCGCGCACATGCTGATCTGCAATGACTACGAGTACGAACTGATCCGGCAGAAGACGGGACTCGAGGCGGCCAGCATCCTCCAGCAGTCCGACGCGGTCATCGTGACGCGCGGTGAGAAGGGCTCGACGATCTGGACGTCCGACGCCGAATACACGATCGCGGCCGTGCCGCCCCAGCAGGAGGCCGATCCGACAGGTGTCGGCGACGCGTTCCGTGCGGGGTTGCTGCGGGGGCTCGCGCTCGGCGTGGGCTACCAGGTCAGCGCGCAGATCGGCAGCGTGGCCGCCGCCTTCGTGCTCGAGCAGATGGGCGCGCAGAGCCACAACTTCTCGTGGGACGAGTTCTCAAGTCGATACGAGCGTCACTTCGGGCCCATCGTCCTGCCGGTGTAGCGTGCCGACGCGACCGCGCCTGCGCCTGCTGCTGGCGGCCGTCATCGCGGCCGCCGCGCTGGCGTGGGTGGCGCTGCTGGTCGTGACGCCGTCGTGGCGGGCGTCGGTGACCTCTCCGCGCGCAGCGGCGGCGGGCGCGGTGTACAGCCTGGCCAGCCGAGTATGTCACCAACGGCCCGAGCGGTCGTTTGCCCTTGTCGGCACGCCGATGCCCGTCTGCGCACGCTGCACCGGGCTCTACGCGTCGGGAGCGGCCGGGGCGGCCCTGGCACTCCTGTGGACGGCGTCGGCCCGCGGGCGATCGCACGACAGCGTGCCGCGCATGCGGATGGTGCTGGTGTGGAGCGCGCTCCCCACGGCCCTGGCCTGGGGCCTCGAGGTGAGCGGGCTGTTCGTGCCGTCCATGGGGGGACGTGCGTTCAGCGCGCTGCCCCTCGGCGCCGTGACCGGCTGGGTGGTCACCCGCGCCGCGACGGGATGGCTGCGCTGAGCCCTCGCCCGCGCCTCCGCCCCGTCGGCCCGGCGTGCGTTACACTAGTCGTTCGTGTCACTGGACACGATCGCTCCGCCCGGTGCGGTCTCGATGGAGTCTCATGCGCGCTACTGCCGTTGATCGTTCCCCAGCCCTCGACCGCTCGTCGGCCCTGTTCATGTGCGTCGCCGCGTGGCTGCTGCCCGGGCTCGGGCACCTCCTGCTCAAGCGGACGCAGAAAGGGCTCGTGTTCCTCGCGGTCGTGCCCCTGATGTTCGGGCTCGGGTTGCTCCTGCAGGGGCGCATCTTCCCGTTCGAGTGGTCGCAGCCGCTGGTGGCCCTGGCCGCCGGGGCGGACGTCGGCATCGGCGCGCTGTATTTCGTCGCCTGGATGATGGGGGCGGGCGCCGGCACCGTGGTCGCGCCGACCTACGAGTACGGCAACACCTTCCTGATCGTGGCCGGGTTGCTCAACATGCTGATCGTGCTCGACGCCTACGACATCAGCGTGGGACGGAAGTAGGTGGCAGCGATGAACAGCCACCTGCTCTGGCTCGCGGTCTTCTCCCTCTGCGTGTCGATCGTGTTCGCGGTCCTGCAGCGCGACGCGGTTGACGAGCAGGTCAAGCTCACGGCGCAGTTGACGGGCGGATTCCTCGGCGCCGCCCTGGCCCTGGGCTGGGTGCTGCGGCTGTTCCCCATCGGCGGGTGATCGCCGCGCCTCGTCCCGGATGGTGGTGGTGGGGCCCGGCGGTCGCGCTGATGGTCGCCATCTTCGCCTTCTCGTCGACGGCCAGACTCCCTGCGCTTCCCGGGAACACCGACAAGCAGGTGCACGGCGCCGTCTACGGCGTGCTGGCGATCCTGCTCGTACGCGCACGGACGCGCGGCGATGTCTCGGCCATCACGGTGCGCGACGCCGCGGTGGCGTGGGCGATCGCCACGGTCTACGGGGCCACCGACGAGTTCCATCAGTCGTTCGTGCCCGGGCGTTCGGCCGACGGACTCGACCTGGCCGCCGACGCGGCGGGCGCGTTTGCGGCGGTTTCGGCCCTGTGGGCGTGCGGTATAATCGCGCGCTCAGTGCGAGCCCGGTCACGGCGCGGCCGTTGACGCGGGTTCTGTACCCCTTCTCGCGCGGATGCGCGCACGTTATCGGTCGCCACCCATGAGCTACGAGAACCTGCTGGTCGCACGCGATGGCGCCGTTGCGACCGTCACGGTGAACCGCCCCAACGTCCTCAACGCCCTCAACGCCCAGACCGTCGACGAACTGCGACGCGTGGCCCTCGAACTGCGTGCCGACGCCTCGGTGCGCGTGGTCGTCGTGACGGGCGCCGGTGAGAAGTCGTTCATCGCCGGGGCCGACATCAACGAGTTCATCGGGCAGTCGCCAGCCGAGGGACGCGATCGCGCCGCGCGCGGCCAGCACGTGTTCGCGCTGTTCGAGGAGATGGGCAAGCCGACCATTGCCGCCATCAACGGCTTCGCGCTGGGCGGAGGGTGCGAGCTGGCGATGGCGTGCACGTTCCGCATCGCGGCCGATACGGCACGCCTGGGCCAGCCCGAGGTCAACCTCGGCATCATCCCGGGCTACGGCGGCACGCAGCGGCTGGCACGACTGGTCGGCCGCGACCGCGCGCTCGACCTGATCCTCACCGGGCGTCACGTGCAGGCCTCCGAAGCGCTGGCGATCGGTCTCGTGACGCGCGTGGTGCCCGCTGCTGAACTCGTGGCCGAGGTCACGGCGTTCGCCCAGACACTGGCAGCCAAGGCGCCGGTTGCGATGCGGTACGCGCTCGACGCCGTCAATCGCGGGCTCGACGTCTCGCTTGCCGAAGGGGCTGCGATCGAGGCCATGCTGTTCGGGCTGGTCTCGGCCACCGACGACATGCGCGAGGGCACGCGCGCCTTCGTCGAGAAGCGCAAGCCGACCTTCACGGGCAGCTAGGGAGAGACGACGAGCATGCAAGGGGGAGCCGCCGCGGCCGCAACGTTGCCAAGCGCCCGCGGCGTGCGGGTGGCAGTCATCGTGGCGCGCTTCAACGCCGACATCACCGAGCGCCTGCGCGACGGGGCGGTCGAGGGCCTGCGCGACGCCGGGGCCGCCGAGGGCGACATCGAGCAGTTTGCGGTGCCCGGGGCGTTCGAGATCCCCCTCGCCGCGCGGGCAGCGGGGCAGACCGGCCGGTTCGACGCCATCGTGTGCCTTGGTTGCCTGATTCGCGGTGCGACCCCGCACTTCGAGTACATCTCGTCGGCGATGTCGCACGGCTTGATGCAGGCCTCCGCCGACCTGGGCATTCCGGTGGCGTTCGGGGTGCTGACCACGAACACGCACGCCGAGGCAGCAGAACGTGCTGTTGCCGGCCCGGAGAACAAGGGCCGCGAGGCTGCGCTGGCGGCCCTCGAGATGGTGCACGTCCTGCGCGCGATCGGCGCGCGGCCCCTGCCGTCGGTGCGGGTATGAGCGAGACCGGGGCCACGGCCTTCGCCACGCCGCTCGTGCGCGAAGTTGCCCTCCAGATGCTCTACCAGTGGGAAGTGTCGTCCACGGATCTCGACGACGTGTTCCAGTCCTATCCCAGGGTGACGCCGCTCGCCGTGACCGAGGGGCAGCTTGCCGCCGCCATGGTGCTCGCGCGCGACACGGCGGCATCGATTGCCGAGATCGACGCGCTCATCGAGGCACATGCCAGCAACTGGCGCCTGTCGCGCATGCAGGTGATCGACCGGCTCGTGCTGCGCCTGGCCACGTGTGAACTGCGACACCAGCGGGGCAGCGCGGGCATCGGCCAGTTCATGAACGACGTGCTCGAACTCGCGCGCCGATACTCGGGCGAAGCGGCCGTCAGGTTTGCCAACGGTGTGCTCGACGCCATCCACGGTGACCTGACGGGCCGCCAGGTCAGCTGAACATTCACGGCGCACTCGCCGATCAGGCATACCCATGTCACAGGATCTCGACCTTCTCGCCCAACGACGCGCCAACCTCGCCGCGTTGGTCGAGCGCGGCGTCAGCGCGTATCCGCACGCGTTCGACGCCACAACGACGGTGGCGGCGCTGGTGGCCGACCATGGCCGCAAGACGTCTGACGAACTCCAGCAGGCCGCGACGACCGCCCGCGTCGGCGGCCGCGTGCTGTCGATCCGTAGCTTCGGCAAGGCGCTGTTCCTCGTCGTGTCGGATGGTCGCGCCCGCGTCCAGGTCTACGTGCGCAAGGACAGCGTCAGCGAGCGTGACTTCGCCATCGCCACGCACCTGGACTTCGGCGACCAGATCGGCGTCGAGGGCCGGTTGTTCCGGACGAAAACCGACGAGTTCTCGATCTGGGCCGGACGCGTCGAGTTCCTCGCCAAGTGCTTCCTGCCGCTGCCCGAGAAGTGGCACGGGCTGCAGGACGTCGAGACGCGCTATCGGCAGCGGTACCTCGACCTGATCGTCAACCCCGACTCGCGCCGCGTGTTCGAAACGCGCAGCCACATGATCAAGGCGATCCGCGATTTCTACACGTCGCGCGGGTTCCTCGAGGTCGAGACGCCGATGTTGCAGCCGATCGCGGGCGGCGCGCTCGCGCGGCCGTTCAGGACGCACCACAACGCGCTCGACATGCCGCTCTTCATGCGCATTGCGCCGGAGCTGTACCTGAAGCGGCTCGTCGTCGGCGGGATGGAGCGCGTGTTCGAGATCAACCGCAACTTCAGGAACGAAGGCGTCTCGACCCAGCACAACCCCGAGTTCACCATGCTCGAGTCGTACGAGGCGTATGCCGACTACGAATCCGTGATGGCGATGATCGAGTCGCTGTGCATCGAGGTGGCGACCAGGATCACCGGCACCGACACGCTGGAGTTCCGCGGGCATACAATCGTGTTGCAGGCGCCGTTCCGCAGGCTGAACCTCCGCGAGGCAGCGGCCGAGCGGGCGTCGGAACGGCTCGGCGAGACGGTCACGGTGGCAGACCTGCGGGATCGCGAGAAGGCCGCCAGCGTCGCAGGGCGTCTCGGCATCGAGGTCATGAAGGGTACCGGCCCGGGAAAGATCGCGACCGACGTCTTCGAGCGCCTCTGGGAGGACTCGATGATCCAGCCGACCTACGTCCACGACTTCCCGACCGAGGTGTCGCCGCTCGCGAAGCAACGCGATGACGATCCCGAGACGGTGGAACGCTTCGAGCTCTACATCGGAGGCTTCGAGGTGGCCAACGGCTTCAGTGAGCTCAACGATCCCGCCGAGCAGCGCCGGCGATTCGAGGAGCAGCTCGAGCAGCGCGCCGCGGGCGATGCCGAGGCGCACCAGATGGACGAGGACTACATCCGCGCGCTCGAGTTCGGCCTGCCGCCCACCGGGGGCGTCGGCGTGGGCATCGACCGCCTGACCATGCTGCTCACCAACAGCCCGTCCATCCGTGACGTCATCCTGTTCCCCCTGATGCGTCCGCGCAGCGAATGAGGCACTTCGAGTTCTACGTCGCCATGCGCTACCTGCTTGCGCGCCGCAAGCAGGCCTTCCTGTCGCTGATCTCGCTGATCTCGACGGTCGGCGTGACGGTGGGCGTGATGGCGCTGGTCATCGCACTGGCCCTGATGACCGGCCTCCAGCAGGAACTCCGCGACCGTATCGTCGGCTCGGCGGCGCACGTGTACGTCTGGAAGGTAGGCGAGGGGGGGATCGCAGACTATCCCGCCGAGGTCGCGAAGCTCGCGGCCCAGCCCCACGTGCTCGGCGCCGCGCCGGCCGTGCTCGGCAAGGCACTCGTCACCACCGACAAGGGTGAGGGATTCATCACCGTCAAGGGCATCGATCCGGTGCTCGAGACGCGCGTGACCGACATTGCCCGCGTCATGCAGTCGGGCGGCCTTGCCGGGCTGACGCCGGCCACTGACACCTCCCCCGACGGCATCGTCATCGGGACCGACCTCGCCAGGCGACTCGGCGTCGCGGTGGGCGACTCGGTGTCGGTGCTCACGCCGCACGGATCGTTGTCGCCGATGGGGATGATGCCGCGCACCCGGCGGCTCGAGGTCGTCGGCATCTTCACCCTCGGGCTCTTCGAGTTCGACTCCGCGTACGGCTTCGTCTCGCTGGGCGTGGCCCAACGACTCGTGGATCGCGATCGCGCCGACTTCGTGCAACTGCGCATCGACGACATCTACGCGGCGCCGCAGGTGGCCGAGCAGCTGTCGACCGACCTCGGCACGGGCTACATCACGCAGGACTGGGCCGACCTGAACCAGTCGCTCTTCTCGGCCCTGTGGCTCGAGAAGATGGCGATCTCGATCACGATCGGGCTCATCGTGATGGTGGCGGCGCTGAACATCGTGGCCTCGCTCATCCTGCTGGTGATGGAGAAGAGCCGCGACATCGCGATCCTGAAGACGATGGGCGCGTCGGCCAACAGCATCATGACGATCTTCCTGCTGCAGGGCCTGATCATCGGCCTGGTCGGCACGACGGTGGGCGCCACGGCCGGTGCGGTCGTGTCGTGGGTGTGCAACACCTACAAGTTGATCCGCATCCCCATGGATGTCTACCAGGTGTCGTACGTGCCGTTCCGCATCGTGCCCTTCGACTTCGTGATGGTGATTCTCGCGGCGGTGGTGATCTGCTTCGTGGCGACGATCTACCCGTCGCGTCAGGCCGCCCGCCTCGACCCTGCCCAGGCCCTCCGGTACCAGTAGGGGCCGCACCCCAGTGCGGCCCGCGCACGCACCCCATTCCGGCCCCCCCCCCGCGTGCCCCCTGTCCGGCCCGCGAAGGTCTCCCGTCCGGGCCCGCCCACGCCGTTGGGCGCGGTCCGTCCCGTCCCCACGCCTCGCCAGCCCTCGCGGTCGGCGCTGCTGGCCCCCGGTGCGTCCTGGTGTGGGATACTGTCGACCAGGAATCCCGCCAGCAGATGCCACTCCTGAACGTCACAGGCCTCACCAAGACCTACCGGCTCGGCGCCGACACCATCCGGGTGTTGCGCGACCTCGAGTTGCAGGTCGAGGAGGGCGAGATGGTCGCGGTCATCGGGGAATCGGGCGTTGGCAAGAGCACGCTGTTGCACGTGCTCGGCGGGCTCGATCCGGTGGATGCCGGGGCTATCTACGTGGACGACATCGACCTGGCCTCGATGGATGACGCGGGTCGGGTGGCGTTCAGGAACACCCGCGTCGGGTTCGTGTTCCAGTTCCACCACCTCCTCCCCGAGTTCACCGCCCTCGAGAATGCCGAGATGCCGATGCGCATCGCGAGGCGACCGGTGGGCGAGGCCCGGGCGACTGCCGAGGCCCTGCTGCGGCGCGTGGGGCTGGCCGGACGCCTGACGCATCGTCCGGGGCTGTTGTCGGGAGGCGAACAGCAGCGGGTCGCGATCGCCCGGGCGCTCGTGATGAGTCCCCGGCTCTTGCTGGCCGACGAACCGACCGGCGACCTCGACGAGCAGACCGCCGACGCCCTCCACAACCTGCTGCGAGATCTGCACGCCGAGACGCGCCTGACGTCGATCCTGGCCACCCACAATCCGCGGTTGGCGGCGGCGTGCGATCGCGTGCTCCGCCTGGAAGGTGGACGATTGCACCCGGCATGATCGCCGGGGGCTAAACCGTGTTCTACTGGCTGCGGGGGATATGGACCACGGGCGGCGCGACGGGCGCCGATCGGTCTCAGACCCCTCGGGGACCTTGCCGTATAATGGCCTGCATCGTCCCTGGTCCGGCCCGTGCCAACTTCTTAGGGTAAGCGGGATGTTCGAGCGGTACACCGAACGAGCGCGGCGCGTCCTGTTCTTCGCGCGCTATGAAGCGAGCCAACTGGGGAGCATTTCGATCGAAACCGAGCACCTGCTCCTCGGCCTGATCCGCGAGGGCAAGGGGCTCACGAGCCGGATCTTCGCCCGGTCGCACCTGTCGCTCGAGTCGATTCGCAAGGAAATCGAGGGACGCACGGTGTTCCGCGAGAAGGTCTCGACGTCGGTCGAGATTCCCTTCAGTGCCGAGACCAAGCGCGTCCTCCAGTTCGCCGCCGAAGAGGCCGACCGGCTGCTGCACAACTACATCGGCACCGAGCACCTGCTGCTGGGCATCCTCCGCGAGGAGCGCTCGGTGGCGGCCGCCATCCTCATGGAGAAGGGGATGAAGCTCAACGGTGTCCGCGAAGACATCGTGGCGCTGCTGAACGAGAAGACCACGCTCACCCGGGTCAAGGAAACGCCCCTGCTGGCGGAATTCAGCCGCGACCTGACCGAGGCGGCGCTGAAGAACAGCCTGGACCCGCTCGTCTCGCGCGACGTCGAAGTCGAGCGCGTGCAACAGGTGCTGTGCCGGCGCACCAAGAACAACGCGGTGCTGATCGGCGAACCCGGGGTCGGCAAGACCGCCATCGTCGAGGGGTTGGCGCAGAAGATCGTCTGTGGCGACGTGCCCCACTTTCTCGCCGACAAGCGCATCCTCGCCCTCGACATCTCCCTGATCGTCGCGGGCACGAAGTACCGCGGCCAGTTCGAAGAGCGCCTGAAGGCGATCATGAAGGAGCTGACCGAGAACCCCAACATCATCGTCTTCATCGACGAACTACACACGCTCGTGGGGGCCGGATCCGCCGAGGGATCGCTCGACGCTGCCAACATCCTGAAGCCGGCGCTGTCGCGAGGCGAGATCCGCTGCATCGGGGCGACGACGCCTGCCGAGTACCGCAAGTACATCGAGAAGGACCGGTCGCTCGAACGCCGCTTCCAGGCCGTGAAGGTCGATCCGCCGAGCGAGAAGGAAGCGATCGAGATCCTCCTCGGCGTGAAGGATCGTTACGAGTCGTTCCACCACGTCGAATACACCCGCGAAGCCATCGAGGCGGCGGTGTACCAGTCGAACCGGTACATCACCGACCGGTTCCTGCCCGACAAGGCCATCGACCTGGTCGACGAGGCGGGGGCGCGCGCGAAGCTGCGCGAGGCGAGCTATTCCGAGGAATTCGGCGAGATCAACAAGAGCATCCGCGTGGCCGTCGAGCAGATGGAGACGGCCGTCGTCGCCAACGACCGCGAGAAGGTGCAGTACTTCCGCGAGCAGGAAGTCGTGGCCCGCGAGAACCTGCAGTTCGTCCGCGAGAAGTTCGACGTCAAGACCAACGCCCGGCGGGTCATCGTCGGCAAGCACGACATCGACGAGGTCGTGTCGAAGTGGACGGGCGTGCCGATCACGTCGGTGAACCAGGACGAGAGCGACAAACTGCTGCAGATGGAGGCGGAACTTCACCGGCGCGTGATCAGCCAGGAGAAGGCCATCTCGGCGCTGTCGCGGGCCATCCGCCGGTCGCGTGCCGGGCTCAAGTCGCCCAACCGTCCCGTCGGGAGCTTCATCTTCCTGGGCCCGACCGGCGTCGGCAAGACCGAACTGGCGCGTGCCCTGGCCAACTTCCTGTTCGGGTCGGATGGCGCCCTGATTCGCTTCGACATGTCGGAGTACATGGAGAAGCACTCGGTGTCGAAGCTGATTGGCTCGCCGCCCGGATACGTGGGACACGAGGAGGGCGGACAGCTCACCGAGAAGGTGAAGCGGAACCCGTACTGCGTGGTGCTGCTCGACGAAATCGAGAAGGCGCATCCCGACCTGTTCAACATCCTGCTGCAGGTGTTCGAAGACGGGCACCTCACCGACGGGCTGGGCAATCGGGTCAACTTCAAGAACACGATCATCATCATGACCTCGAACATCGGGGCGCGCTTCATCCAGAAGGGGAAGGGCTCGCTCGGGTTCCAGGCCGACACGCGGGAGTTGAACAAGAGCGTCAACGAGATGGTGCTCGGGGAGGTCAAGCGGACGTTCAATCCCGAGTTCATCAACCGGATCGACGAGATCATCGTGTTCGATCCGCTGACCGACGACGACCTGCGGCGGATTACGCGGCTGCTGATTGGCCAGCTCAACCAGCACCTCGTGGAGCGGCGCCTGCAACTCGACGTCCTGCCCGATGCCCTCGACTGGATCATCGAGCAGACGTGCAACGACCGGTCGTACGGCGCCCGGCCGCTGCGGCGCGCCATCCAGCGCTACATCGAGGATCCCCTGTCGGAAGAGCTGATCCGTGGGCACCTCCGCGGGGGCGATCTCGAACTCTACCTCGACAGCGGCGCCCTGTCGTATCGCTACGCGGGCGACCCGTCGAGCGGCCGGAGGCTGACCTCCTGACCCCCCGGCGAGGGGTGAGGCAAGCCACGGACTGGCCTGAGGCGTCTTTCTTCCTGTAAACTCGTCGCTTGGCCCGAGGGGGCGGAGCCGCGCAGGAGCCTGCCGCGCGCGCCCCGACCTGCACGGGCCGGGGACGCCTCTCACGCGCGCCCCAATGGATTCGATGACCCGATACCGAGAGATTGTCGTGTGCGCGGCCCTGGCCGCTGCGGGAAGTGTCGCGCCGGCCCTGGCGCAGCCCACGCCCGCGCCTGCTGCTGCTGCGCAACCTGCCGCCCCTGCGCGGGAACCTGACCCCGGCTCCGGGCCGGTCCTGTCGGAGATCGAGCTGGCGTTCCCCAAGCAGGGAGGAACGTCGGTCATCGAGCCACAAACCTATCTGTATTACATCCAGGTGCGCCCGAGCCGACCGTCGGCGGGTGTCTGGGTGCCGTGGAACGACGAGACCGAGAAGCTCGTGCTCGACGACTTCAAGCGCCTGTGGGCCACGAACTTCCTCGACGACCTCTCGATCCGCGTCGACGACCGTCCGTATTCGAACGGGGTCATCGGCAAGCGCGTGGTCTTCGAGATGGAGGAGCGCCCACGGGTCAAGATCGTCGACTACGTCGGCACCAAGAAACTCGAACAGACGAAGATCGACGAGAAGCTCAAGGAAAAGGGCATCACGATCCGGCTCGACTCGTTCGTCGACCAGGGGCTCATCCGGCGCGTCGACGGCGTGGTGCGCGAGATGCTCAGCGAGAAGGGCTATCACGACGGCCGCGTCACGCACGAGATGAAGGAAGTTGGCGGCGGACCGAAGCTGGTGCACCTGACCTTCACGATTGATGAAGGCCCTCAGGTACAAGATCCGCGACATCGACTTCACCGGCAACGAAGCGGTAGGCGACGGCAAGCTCAAGCGCAAGATGAAGGAGAACAAGGAGCAGTTTGCCTTCTCGTTCATCACCGGCCGCGGCACCTACCTGCAGGACAAGTTCGAAGAGGACGCCGACAAGCTCATCGAGTACTACCGCGACCGCGGGTACATCACCGCGCGCATCGGCCAGCCGGAGGTCAAGACGCTCGAGGACGCGCCCGACGGCAAGAAGCGCTTCGTCGAACTGCGCGTCCCGGTGACCGAGGGACGGCGCTATCGGGTCGGCAACTTCACCTTCGAGGGCAACACGGTGGTGAAGGCTGAGGGGCTGCGACCGCTGTTCAAGCTGAAGGAAGGCGAGTACTACGCCGAGAAGAACATCCGCAAGGGACTCGAGAAGGCCCGTGAAGTGTACGGCTCCGGAGGCTACTTCGAATTCACGGGATTCCCCGACCTGAGCCCGCGCGACCAGCCGAAGGAAGGGGAGGCCGCCGACGCAGCCGCCGCACCGGCCCCCGACCCGAACGTGCCGGCCGTCGTCGACGTGACGATGCGGATGCAGGAAGGCAAGCAGTACTTCGTCAACCGCATCACCTTCGTCGGGAACTCGACGACCCGCGACAACGTGATTCGTCGCGAGATCCGGTTGTACGAGAACGGCGTGTTCAACACCGAAGCGCTCAAGTTCAGCGTCAAGCGGCTGAACCAGCTCGGGTACTTCAAGAACCTCGAGGGCGAAGCCATCGGCGTCGACAAGACCCCCGGCGCCGACAACAAGGTCGACGTCACTCTGAAGCTCGAGGAGCAGAACCGGAACCAGCTGACGTTCGGCGCGGGCGTGTCGCAGTTCGAAGGGTTCTTCGGGCAGCTCGCCTTCCAGACCGCCAACTTCCTCGGCAAGGGCGAGACGCTGACGCTGTCGCTGCAGGCCGGATCGCGCACGAAGAACTACCAGGTCGCCTTCACCGAGCCGTTCCTGTTCGATCGCCCCATCACGGGCGGGTTCGATGTCTACAAGCGCGAGATCAAGTACATCAACCAGTTCACGCAGGCCTCGGCCGGCGGCAACCTGGTGTTCGGCTTCCCGGTGCGTGACTTCACGCGGGCGTTCATCAATTACAGCCTGGAGAACGTCGAGGTCAAGGACCTGAACCCGCTCTACAGCGATCCGGCGGTGATCGGGGGCAACCCGTTCCTCGCCGACGCGCTGCTGGCGGGGGCCGGCGGCAAGCGGACGATTTCGAAGATCGTGCCGAGCATCGTCTACAACACGGTCGACAATCCCATCTTCCCCACGTCGGGCAAGCGCATGTCGGCATCGATCGATCTGGCCGGGCTTGGGGGGAACGTCAACTTCATCAAGCCGCGGCTCGAGACCGTGGCGTACTTCCAGCACACGCGGCGCACGTCGCTCGGCGTGCGCGCGCAGCTCGAGTTCGTGAAGGAGTACGGCAGCACCCTTGCGCTCCCGATCTACGAGCGGCTGTTCCTCGGCGGCGAGTACAGCATGCGCGGGTTCGACCTCCGCTCGGTCGGCCCACGCGATCCGGCGACTGGCCTGGTCATCGGCGGAAACAAGAGCCTGCTGTTCAATGTCGAGTACCTGATCTCCATCGCCGGCCCGGTGCGCCTGGTGCTCTTCTACGACGCCGGCCAGGTGCCCGGCTTCGAGGTCGATCCCGACGCCGACGTGCCGATCTTCGTGCCCGGCGTCGTCCCGGGTGGTGTGGTGTCGACGCCGAACTACCTGTTCACGCCGACCTCGTCGACCACCGCGCCGACCACGTCGTCCACGCTCCTGAGGTACCAGGGGTTCGGGATGGACCAGTTCAAGACGTCGACCGGGGCAGAGATTCGGTTCTTCATGCCGGTGCTCAACGTGCCGTTCCGGCTGATCTTCGCCTTCAACCCACAGCGCAGCGGGGTGCTCGACAACAACTTGCAGCCCCAGAAACAGTTCACCTTCCGATTTGCGGTGGGATCGACGTTCTAGGTCCCGCCACGTGCCCGTAGTGCTCATTCCCCAGTGAAAGGACGTTTGCCGATGAAGTCGCTCGTTCTCGCCGTTGCCCTCAGTGCCCTGCTGGTGGCTGGTCCCTCGTACGCCCAGCAGCCGGCACCGGCCACGCCGGCCGCCGCGCAGCCTGCCGCGCAGCCCGCGGCCCAGGCGCCGCCTGCGCTCGCGTTCCCCGAGGGCGCGAAGTTCGCGTACCTGAACATTCAGCGCATTGCCAACGAATCGGTCGAAGGCCGTTCGGCGACGACCAAGGTCAAGGCGCTCAATGACAAGAAGGTCGCGGAACTTGCGGCCAAGCAGAAGCAGCTCACCGACAACCAGGAGAAGCTGCAGAAGGGCGGCACGATGCTGAACGACACAGCACGGGGCACGCTCGAGAAGGACATCGAGAAGCTGACCGTCGACATCCAGCGCTACACGCAGGACGCGCAGGCCGAGGTGCAGGAACTCCAGCAGGAGCTGCAGGCCGAATTCCAGCGCAAGCTGATGCCGGTCATCGATGCGGTTGCCAAGGAGAAGAACCTCCAGATGGTGTTCAGCGTGGCTGACGCCGGCGTCGTGTGGGCCTACCCGGGTCTCGACGTCACCAGCGACGTGATCAAGCGGTTCGACCAGATGGTGTCTGCCGGCGCAGCAGCGCCGAAGCAGTAGGGCGCACCGCCCCCGTGTCGGCACGTCTCACGCACGCGGTCGAGCGGCTCGCCTGCCGGTATCCGGCCCAACTCGTGGACACGATCGCCGAGCACGAACCGGGCCGCCGGATCGTGGCGATCAAGAACGTCAGTGTCAGCGAGGAGGTGTTCCAGGGGCACTTTCCTGGCGCACCTGTCATGCCCGGGGTGTTGATGCTCGAGACCTTCGCGCAGGCGGCGACCGTGCTGGTCGCCGCCTCGGGACGCGAACGAGCCTCGCTCCGCGGGTTCGACCGCGCGAAGTTCCGCCGCCCGGTCGTGCCGGGCGACCAGGTCAGGCTCGAGGTCGTGCTCGATCGCACGCGTCCCTCGCTGGCCAAGGCTCGCGCGGTCGCATGGGTCGGCGAACACGTCGTGGCCGAGGCCGACCTGTGGATGACGATTTCGGCTGCGCCGACCGACATCCACCCCAGCGCCATCATCGCCCCCGGCGCCCAGATCGGGCCGGGCACGGTCATCGGCCCGCACGCGACCATCGGCCCGAACGTCAGGATCGGGGCCAACTGCCGGGTCGGGGCGTCGTCGGTCATCGATGGATGGACCACCATCGGCGACCACAACGAGTTCCACCCGTTCGTGTCGATTGGGCTCGCACCGCAGGATTTGAAGTACCGCGGCGGCGTGACACGCGTGTCGATCGGGTCGTCCAACGTGTTTCGCGAGTTCGTCACGGTGCATCGCGGCACCGAGGGCGGCGGCGGGCTGACGCACATCGGCGACCGGAACGTGTTCATGGCGTATGCCCACATCGCCCACGACTGCCACGTGGGGGACGAGACGATCTTCGGCAACGGCGCGACGCTGGGAGGTCACGTCCACGTCGAGGACTTCGCCACCATCAGCGCGTTTTCGGGCGTGCACCAGTTCTGCCGCGTGGGGCGCTACGCGTTCATCGGCGGCTACTCGGTCGTGACGAAGGACGCCCTGCCGTACGGCAAGACTGTCGGCAACCGCGCCAGGATCTACGGCCTCAACACGATCGGCCTCGTGCGGCGCGGGTTCTCGGCGACGCTGGTGCGCCAGATCCGGCAGGCGTACCGGACGCTGCTGCAGTCGAAGATGAACACCTCGCAGGCGCTGCAGCACATCGAGCAGGATCCCGACCTGCAGGTGCCCGAGGTGCAGTTGCTGGTCTCGTTCATCCGCACCGCGGCACGTGGCGTCACCCTGCGACGCGGCGGCAAGCGCGCCGACGATGCGTCTGACGACTGAGGGCAGTGACGTGTCGCGTGTAGGGATCATCGCCGGCAACGGACGCTTCCCCTTTCTCATCCTCGACGCCGCACGCGCGCTGGGCCACGACGTGACGGTCGTCGCCGTCAAGGAAGAGGCCGACGCCGACCTCGACGCCTATGCGACGTCGCGTGGCGCGGCGGTGCATCGCGTCTCGCTCGGACATCTCGGCACCGCCATCGCCATCCTGCGCGACGCCGGGGCGACGCAGGCGGTCATGGCCGGCCAGGTCAAGCACGTCCAGATCTTCGGCGGCGTGCTGCCCGACCTGACCTTGCTGTCGGTGCTCACGCGCCTGCGGTCGAAGAACACCGATGCGTTGATCGCGGCGGTGGCCGACGTCCTGCGCGACAAGGGCATCGACCTGCTCGATTCGACGCTGTTCCTGCGACCGCTCCTGGCAAGAGCCGGTCAACTGTCACGGCGGGCGCCGACAACGCTGGAGACCGACGACCTCGCCTTCGGGTACGGGATGGCCGACACGATCGCGGGGCTCGACATCGGCCAGACCGTGGTCGTGAAGGACCGGGCCGTCGTGGCCGTCGAGGCCATGGAGGGCACCGACGCCGCCATTGCCCGCGCGGGCGCACTTGCGGGACCAGGGTGCGCGGTCGTCAAGGTCGCCAAGCCGAACCAGGACATGCGCTTCGACGTGCCGGTCGTCGGGGTGCCCACGATCGAGGCGATGGATCGCGCTGGTGCGACCACCCTGTCGCTCGATGCCGGACAAACCCTGGTACTCGACGGCGATGCCTTCGTGCGTGCGGCCGACGCGGCGGGAATCGCGGTGGTCGGGCGCGAACGGCGTTCCGGCGCCTCGGGCAGGTAGCGACCATGGACACGGTTCGGATTGCAGCGATCGGCGTGGGGTACCTGGGGAAGCACCACGCGCGCATCCTGGCGCAGATGCCGGGCGCGCGCCTGGTCGCGGTCTGCGATACCAACGCGTCGCGTGCCGCCGAGATTGCGCAGCAGCACGGCACGCGTGCCGTGACCCTCGCCTCGGCCCTCATCGGCGAGGTCGACGCGGTGACGATCGCCGCGCCGACCGTGGTGCATCACGAGCTGGCCATGCCGTTTCTCGAGCGCGGCATCGCCGTGCTCGTCGAGAAACCGATGGCGCGTTCGCTCGACGAAGCCGACGCCCTGATCGAGGCCGCCGAGCGCAACGGTGCCGTGCTGGGCGTGGGCCACACCGAGCGCTTCAACCCCGCAGTCCAGGCCGCGTTGCCCTTCGTCACCCATCCGGGTTTCGTCGAGGTGCATCGCCTCGGGACGTTCCCTGAGCGGAGCCTCGACATCGACGTGGTGTTCGACCTGATGATCCACGACATCGACGTGCTGCTTGCCACCGTGCGTAGCGAGGTCGTGTCGATCGACGCGGTGGGCGTTCCCGTGCTCACCGGTCGCGTCGATATCGCCAACGCGCGGATCAAGTTCGCATCCGGGTGCACCGCGAACCTCACGGCCAGCCGCATCAGCCGCGAACGCGTCCGCAAGGTGCGTTTCTTCCAGAAGGACCAGTACCTGTCGATCGACTACGCGAGCCAGGAAGTGGAGCGGTTCGGCCTGGTGCGGCAGGGCGGCACCGTGCCGCAGATCGCAGGCGGCAAACTCGAGATCACCCGTGATGAGCCGCTGCGGCTCGAACTCGACGACTTCGTGCAGGCGGTCCGCGACCGCCGGGCACCGCGCGTCGACGGCAGGCAGGGCCGGATGGCCCTGGCTCTCGCGCAGCGCATCACCGACGCAATTGCCGGAGGCCTGTCATGAGTTCTGTGCTGGAGGTGGTGGGCGAGAAGATCGCCGGTGGGCGCCCACTGACCTTCGAGGATGTGCAGTCACTGGTCGGCACGACCGACCTGGTGCGCCTGGGGATGCTCGCCGACGAGGCGCGGCGGCGCCGGCATGGAGCGCGCACCACGTTCGTGCGCGTGGCCGACGTGGCCTGCGACGCCGCCGCGACGGCCGGGTGGCCGGCCACGGCAGGCGAGGTGCGGATTGTCGGCCGTCCGGCGTCATTCGACGCCGCACTGGAGTGTGCACGCGCCGTGACGGCGCGCGCCAACGGCACGGCCGTGTCGGCCTACTCGCTTGCCGATCTCGGTGACCTGGCAGGTGGCGACGCGAAGGCCTTGACCCGCCTCATCGACGGTCTCGGGGAGTGCGGCGTGGCCGCGATCGCCGAGGCGCCCCTCGACCTGCTCGGCGACCGCGACGCGGCGCTGCAGGCGGTGAACGACGCGGGCCTGCCGATTGCCCGCGTGACCGTGCGCCGCGGGCGCACCACGGCTGACGCCCTGCCCGTCTTGCGTGACGTGAAAGCGCTGCAGAAGCGCACCGGCATGGTGCGCGTCTTCGCGCCTCTGCCTCGCGACATCGATGCCCAGCAGGCATCGACCGGGTACGACGATGTCAGGGTGGTGGCCCTCGCGCGGCTCTGGCTCGACAACGTCGAGTCGATCCAGGTCGATTGGTCGCTCTACGGTCCGAAGCTGGCCCAGGTCGCACTGCTGTTCGGTGCCGACGACATCGACGCCGTGTCGCCGCTCGACATGCTCGAGCAGGGCCGGCGGCGCGCGCCACTCGAGGAGATTCGCCGCAACATCACGGCCGCCGGGCTCTTGCCGGTCGAACGCACGGGACGCTGGGCGGTGGTGCAGGCATGAGTCGCCTCCGGATCGGTGCGGTCGGCTACCTGAACGCAAGGCCCCTGGTCGAGGGCCTCGCCGACGATGTCGAGCGGTTCGACGTGCGGTTCGACGTGCCGTCGGAGTGTGCGCGGCTCCTGCACGGCGCCCAGGTCGACATCGGCCTCATTCCCGCGATCGAATACCTGCAGGGCGACTACGTCATCGCTCCGGGCATGGCCATCGCGTCGGAGGGCGAGGTCGCCTCGGTGGCCCTGTTCACGCGCGTGCCCATCGAGCGCGTCGCGACCGTGGCGCTCGACACCAGTTCGCGGACATCGGCGGCGCTCACGCGCGTGCTGTGCCGCGAGCGCTTCGGCATCACGCCGACGTTCGTGCCCCATGGGCCCGACCTCGCGCAGATGCTCGAGGTGTGTGACGCGGCCCTGCTGATCGGCGACCCGGCACTCGACGCCGACGCTGCGCGGGCTGGCGCCGAGAAGATCGACCTCGGCGCCGCGTGGACGGCGCACACCGGCCTGCCGTTCGTGTGGGCGGTCTGGGCCGGACGCCGCGCGGCGCTTGCGCCGCCCGTGGTGCAGGCGCTCGCCGAGGCCAAGGCGCGCGGTCTGGCGGCGCGTGACGCGATCGCCGACGCGGCGGCTGAAGGCGATTCCGTGCGCGCGGAGCGCAACCGTTCCTACCTGCGTCACAATATCCATTACGATCTCGGGACGCGCCACACCGAGGCCCTGAGCACGCTTCTACCGTGCGGCAGAAGCCGCGGGCGTCGTCGCACGGGCAGCCGAGCCGCGCTTCGTCGAACTCCCCGACGCCGCCGGCGTGCACGCGATCTAGGACGGGACCAGGACGAATGACCACGCTGCGATCACTGGCCGACAAGGTACGAGCAGGGGAGCGCGTCGACGGCGACGAGGCCCGCCTGCTGTACCGCGAGGCTCCAACGGCGTTGCTGGGCGAGCTTGCCGACGGCATCAGGCGTCGTCGCCATCCCGAACCGGTGGTGACGTACATCATCGACCGCAACGTCAACTACACGAACGTCTGCGTCGCACGGTGCGCGTTCTGCGCGTTCTACCGCCAGGTCGGATCGAGCGAGGGCTACGTCCTCGGCTTCGACGAGATCTTCGAGAAGATTGACGAGACCCTCTCGGTGGGCGGAGAGCAGTTGCTCCTGCAGGGCGGGCACAACCCCGACCTGCCCCTCGCGTGGTACGAAGACCTGTTCCGCGCGATCAAGTCGCGCTATCCCGCCTTTCGCCTGCACGCGCTGTCGCCGCCCGAGGTGCTCCACATCTCTCGGCTGTCGCGCGTGCCCGTGCCCGACGTGATCGCACGCCTGATCGCAGCCGGGCTCGACAGCATTCCGGGGGGCGGTGCCGAGATCCTGGTCGATCGCGCGCGCCGGCTGATGAACTGCTACTCGAAGGCGTCGGCCGACGAGTGGCTCGACGTGATGCGTCACGCGCATCGCGCGGGCCTGCGCACGACGGCGACCATGATGTACGGGAGCGTCGAGACGCCCGACGAGCGCGTCGAGCACATGTTGCGGTTGCGCGACCTGCAGGACGAGACCGGGGGCTTCACGGCCTTCATCACCTGGAGCTACCAGCCCGAGCACACCGAGCTCGAGGGCGTGGAAGCCACCGGGGTCGAATACCTGCGCACGCTGTCGACCGCGCGGATCGTGCTCGACAACTTCCACAACCTGCAGTCGTCGTGGGTCACGCAGGGCGGCAAGGTGGGCCAGTTGAGCCTTGCCTTCGGCGCCAATGACATGGGCAGCGTGATGATCGAGGAAAACGTCGTGCGTGCGGCAGGCGCCAGCTACTGCATGGACGAGGTCGAGATCGTCGAGAACATCGAGAACGCGGGGTTCGTGCCGAAGCGGCGCAACATGCACTACGACATCCTCGGTGAGCCGATGTTTCGCGTGCGCGAGATTCCGCGGCGTTTCGGGCTCGACGTGGCCCGCGCCGACGGCGACAGCCGGGTGCCCGAAGAACTGTCGAACTACGCGGCGCGCAGCCGCTCCGCCAAGGCACGCCGCCCGACGAGTGTGGCTGCCGAGTCGTCGGGCCACTGAGGCCAGGCGAGGTGATAGTCGCGACCAGGGCCGCCTGGATGGTTCCGATCGTGTCGCCGCCCGTGGCCGACGGCGGCGTGCTCGTCGAGCGCGATCGCATCCTGGCGGTGGGCCCGTGGGCCGAGATCAGGGCGCGTGCGGACGCGTTGTCGGCTGCGGGTGCCGCCGTGACGCGGCGCGATGCGGGCGACGCGGCACTGATGCCTGGCCTCGTCAACGCGCACACGCATCTCGAGTTGTCGTGGCTGCATGGCCGCGTTCCGCCAGCGGCGTCGCTGCCGGCATGGGTGCGGGCATCGATGGCCCTGCGGCGGGAGCCGCCGGACCCGACGCCCGCCATCCTGCGGGCGATTGCCGACGCCCGGGCGTGCGGGACCAGCGCGATCGGCGACATCGCGAACGGCTGGGCGACCCTCGAGCCGCTTGCCGCGAGTGACCTGCGTTCGGTTGTCTTCCACGAGTTGCTCGGCTTCGACGTGGACGCACCGTGCGAGATGGTGGCGGCCGCACGCGAGCGGGCGTTGGACGCGACGGGTGAACGCGTGCGGGTGTCACTTGCCGCGCATGCGGCGTATTCGACGTCGCCCGCGTTGATTCGCGAGATCGCCCTCGCGGTGCACGACCTCGCTCCCGGCGTCATGAGCATGCACGTGGCCGAGTCGCGGGACGAAGGCGAGTTCCTGGCCCGCGGGTCCGGCGCGTGGCGCGACCTGCTCGACGCGGTCGGGCGCTGGAACCCGTCGTGGACGCCACCCGGCATGTCGCCGGTCGCGTACCTCGACCATCTCGGTGTGCTGACGCGCCACCTGCTGGTCGTGCACGCGACGCAGTGCGAGGCGCGTGACTTCGCGCGCATCGCTGCCGCGGGGGCGACCGTCGTCACGTGTCCGCGCAGCAACCTCCGGGTCGGCGTCGGCGTCCCACCCGTGGCGGCCATGGTCGCCAGCGGTGCGCGCCTCGCGGTCGGAACCGACAGCCTTGCGAGCAATGACGACCTGAGCGTGTTCAGCGAGTTGCACGCGCTTCGTGACATGGCGCCCGATGTGGCGGCGCGGTGCTGGCTCGAGGCGGCGACCATCGGCGGGGCGCGCGCGTTGCGCCTCGACGATGAGCTCGGGACGCTCGAGGCGGGGAAGCGGGCAGACGTGCTGCGCGTGGCGTTGTGTCCGGTTCCCGCCGCTGCGTCGGCACTTGAGGAGCAACTGGTGTCTGGCATCACGCCGGATCGCCTGGAGTGGTCGCGATGACGAGACTGGTGAGCCGGCTGTCGACGTGGGCGTCGTTTGTCCGGATTCAGCCACTCGGTGTTCGCCCTGCCGTTTGCGCTCGTGGGGGCGCTGCTGGCGGCCCGGGAGTCGCCGCTGACGTGGACGCGCGTGGCATGGATCATCGGCGCCATGGTTACGGCGCGCTCAGCGGCCATGGGCTTCAACCGGCTCGCCGACGCGCGCTGGGACGCGATGAACCCCCGCACCGCGATGCGGGAACTGCCCCGCGGGGCGATGTCGGTCGCCGAGGCGACCCTGTTCGTGACCGTGTCGTCGGCCCTGTTCGTCGGCTGTGCGGTGATGCTGGGCCCGGTGACCGGCTGGCTCTCGCCCGTCGCCCTCGCGATCGTGTTCTGGTACTCCCTCGCCAAGCGCTTCACCGACTACACGCAGCTGTTCCTCGGCCTGGCCATGGCCGTGGCGCCGGTCGGCGGGTGGATTGCCGCCGGCGGCGGATGGAGCAGCACGCCCGCCTGGCTGGGCGTCGCCATCGCCACGTGGGTGGGAGGCTTCGACGTGCTGTATGCCTGCCAGGACCTGGACTTCGATCGGACACAGGGCCTGCGATCGATCCCGGTGCGGTTCGGCGTGGCCGGTGCGCTCGCGATCTCACGCGCGCTCCACGTCGTGACCGTTGCCTGCCTGTGGATGCTGGGCGTGCACGCCGGCCTGGCGCCCATGTACTTCGCCGGCGTGATCGGCGTTGCGCTGCTCCTCGTGTACGAGCAGTCGCTCGTCTCGGTCGACGACCTGTCGCAGGTGAAGAAGGCATTCGACCTGAACGGCTACGTCGGCATCCTGTTCCTCATCACCACGGGAGCCGCTCTCTATGTCGGCCGATAGCACGCGGCGTCGCAATATCGCTGTCGCGGTCACGGGCGCCAGCGGCGCCATCTACGCGGCACGTACGATCGCGGCGTTCCTGGCGCAGGGATGCGAGCTCGACGTCGTCGTCTCGGATTTCGGTCGGCGCCTGTTGCGCGACGAGCTCGGCGAGGGCGCCGCGATCGAGCGCCTGCACGACTACCTGGCCGGGCGGTATGGCGACGAGGTGCGACGTGGCGTCCTGACGCTGCACAGCAACAAGGACCAGGGTGCCAAGATCGCCAGTGGCAGCCAGCGGTGCGAGGGCATGGTCATCGTGCCGTGCTCGATGAAGACGCTGGCGGGCGTCGCGCACGGCCTGTCGCGCAGCCTGACCGAACGCGCCGCCGACGTGATGCTCAAGGAGCAACGCAAACTCGTCATCGTGCCGCGCGAAACCCCCCTCAGCCTCATGCAACTGCGCAACATGGTGCTCTGTGCCGAGGCGGGCGCGATGATCCTGCCCGCCATGCCGGCCTTCTACCACATGCCCACCAGCATCGACGACCTGGCCGACTTCCTGGCAGGCAAGATCCTGTCGGCCTTCGGGTTCGAGCACTCGCTGTACCCGCGCTGGAAGGACGCGTGATGCCGGCCAGCCGGTCTGCGGCGGCGGGAAGCCTGGCGAATGGTCCCGACAAGTCGGCCAGGAAGATCGCGGGCATGTTCGACGCCATTGCCCGACGCTACGACCTGCTCAACCACCTCCTGAGCGGCGGGCTGGACCTCTATTGGCGGGCCAGGGCGATTCGCGAGCTGCGTTTCACCGGCCGCGAGGTGCTGCTCGACGTGTGCACCGGCACCTGCGACGTGATGCTGGCGGCCCTGAAACATCGCGAACACGGGCCGCGGTATGCGGTCGGTGTCGATTTTGCCGACGCCATGCTGCGGGTGGGACAGGGCAAGATCCACGACCGGGTGCTCGACAACGTCGCGCCGCTCCTGCGTGGCGACGCGATGCACCTGCCCGTCGCCACCGGCGCCGCCGACGCGGCGACCATCGCGTTCGGCATTCGCAACGTCTATGACCCACACGCGGCGCTGGCCGATCTGCACCGCGTGCTGAGGCCTGGCGGCAGGGTGGCCATCCTCGAGTTCGCCATGCCGCGCGCGCCGGTGCTGCGGGCGTTGTACGGCTGGTATTTCCGTGCGATCCTGCCGCGAATTGGCCGCTTGCTGTCGAAACACAACGAGGCGTACACCTACCTGCCCGAGTCGGTCGGGTCGTTCTACGTGCCCGACGAGTTCCAGACGATGCTCGCGACAGCCGGTTTCTCGCAGGTGCGGGCCGTCCCTTTGACCTTTGGCGTCGTCTATCTGTACGTGGCGCATGCCTGAGTCGGCGCCGGACGTGCACGAACCCATTGCTATAATCGCGGTCTGGTCAGGTTTCCTGCTTTGATGACTGTCTGCCCGTCGTGCGCGCCGCCCCCCGCGGCTGACACCCTCGTTGCTCGCGTATCGCCGCCGATTGCGTGTGCCGCTGACGCCGCCGCCTGCCCGCGCGCGGTCGCGGCATCCGTCCGCATGCGGACCGGGGCCGTGCGGTAGATGTTCATCGACTTCGACGACTACCGGCCCGACACCCCGCACCTCGAGCGGGCGATCTCGTTGCGCGAGGGCATCATGCTCTCGATCATCGGGCACCTGCTCCTGACCGTGCTCTTCCTGCTCGGCCCCCGGGTGCCGTTCATCGCCGCGCTGTTGCAGCCGTCTCCCGAGGAAGTCGCCGCTCGGCAGGCCGAACTCGAGCGCCTGCGACAGCAACAGGAGCAGCCGCGCTTCGTGTTCGTGCAGCCCAAGGTCGACATGCGGGCGATCGCGCCGCCGCCACGCGCCGAGATGTCTGACCAGGATCGCGTCGCCCAGGCACTCGAACGCGCGCCCGACCCGACGAATCCGCTGCCATTCTCGCGCGGCAACACCACCGAGCGGGTCGACAGCGAGAAGTCACCGGCCGAGAAGGCGCGAGGCGAGGGCCCGTCGCCTGACCCGTCCGAGGCGACGTCGGCCGATACCGGTGGCCAGGACTCCGACCAGCGCACGGCCTTCCTGAGCGAGCGCGGCCGCCCGGTGGCGCCCGACGCGCAGGACGCCTCCAGGGGGGCGACTCCGGGCGGGTCGCTCGGGCAGGCGCTGAAGAACCTCCAGAAGTACGTTGACGACCAGCGCTTCAACAATCCCACCGGGCAGGGTGGGGCCTTCGGGCCGGCCATCCAGTTCGATACCAAGGGCGTCGAGTTCGGCCCGTGGATTCGTCGGTTTGTTGCGCAGGTCAAGCGGAACTGGTTCATTCCCTACGCGGCCATGTCGTTCCGCGGGCACGTCGTCGTGACGTTCAACGTCCATCGCGACGGACGCATCACTGACGTGACGATCGTGGGACCCTCGTCGGTCGAGTCGTTCAATTCCGCAGCATTCAACGCGATTCTCGGGTCGAACCCCACGCAGGCCCTGCCCCCCGAGTATCCGTCTGACACGGCGTTCTTCACGGTCACGTTCTACTACAACGAGCAGCCCTCGCAGTGACCCGTGTGGCCGACGAAGGGCGCGGGAACGTAGGGGCCGCGCCCCCGCGCGGCCCGGCCGTCCACGCCGGCCGGCAGACGCGGGCAACGTAGGGGCCGCGCCCCCGCGCGGCCCGGATCGGAGGAGTGGTCGTGAACGTGGTCGTGGCGGTGGTGGGGCCGACGGCAGCGGGCAAGAGCGCGATGGGCATTGCCCTGGCGCACCGTTTCGACGGCGAGATCGTCAACTGCGATTCGACGGCCGTCTACCGCGGCATCGACATCGGGACCGACAAGGTGGCGCCGGCCGACCAGCAGGGCGTTCCCCATCACCTGATCGACATCGTCGAACCGACAGCCACGTACTCGGCCGCGGACTTCGCCCGCGATGCGTCGCGCACGATCAGGGAGATCAGCGCACGCGGCCGGCTGCCGATACTCGTCGGCGGCACCGGCTTCTACGTCCGGGCATTGACGCGCGGCCTCTTCGACGGGCCGTCGCGCGACGACGCGCTGCGGGCGCGGCTCGAGCGCATTGCCGATCGCCGGGGCGTCGAGTCGCTGCACCGCCTCGTCTCCAGGGTCGACCCGGCGTCGGGGCAACGCATCCTCCCACGCGACCGCAAGCGGCTCGTGCGCGCCCTCGAGGTCTACTTCAAGACCGGGCGTCCCCTGACGGCCCACTTCGCCGACACGCACTCGCCAATCGCCGACTACGAGGTCGTCATGATCGGCGTGCGCATCCCCGCGGCGCTGACGGCCGAACGGGTGACGCGGCGCGTGGACCAGCAGTTCGCCCGCGGGATCGTCGACGAGGTGCGGCACCTGCTCGCGTCGGGTGTGCCCGACGATGCCCACGCCTTGTCGGGACTCGTCTACCGGCAGGTGCGCGAGTTCCTGTGCGGCGAGCGCGACGAGGCCGCCACCCGGGCCGTAATCGTCCGGGAGAACCTGCACTATGCGCGTCGCCAGTTGATCTGGTTCCGCAAAGAGCCTAGTCTGGTGTGGCTTGACGGCCCCGGCGAATGCCCGGCGGCCCTCGACGCCGCCGAAGCGCTCGTGCGGCGCTACGGAGTGAGTCGCTGATGCCGCCACCTGCTACGAAGGGCCCTGCGTCGCCCCCCAACATCCAGGACGTCTTCCTGAACCATGCGCGCCGCGAGAAGCTGAACGTGGAGTTCAGGTTGATGGACGGCACGCTCATGCCGGGGCGCATCAAGAACTTCGATCGCTTCGCCGTCATCGTCGAGTCGAACGGCACCGATCACATGCTGTTCAAGCACGCCATCGCCTCGATCAAGTCGCCGCGGACCATCGGCAACTACTACGCCTCGCACGAATAGGACATGACACCGTCCCGACCGACGCGCGCGATTGTCATCGTGCTCGACAGCGTTGGCGTCGGCGAGTTGCCCGATGCGCACGTGTATGCCGACGAAGGCAGCAACACCGTTGGCAACATCGCGCAGGTCGTGCCGCTGCGCGTCCCCACGCTGCGGTCGCTCGGGTTCGACCGCCTCGTGGCCCTCGGCGGGAACGCGCCGATGTGCCAGGCGCGCGGGGCGTTCGGCAAGATGGCCGAGGTCTCAGCCGGCAAGGACTCGGTGACTGGCCACTGGGAGCTGATGGGGATTCAGCTCGACGCACCCTTCCCGACATACCCGCAGGGGTTTCCCGAGCCGATCCTCCGCGCGTTCGAAGACGGCATCGGGCGCGGCACGCTCGGCAACGTGGTCGCGTCGGGCACGGCGATCATCGAGGAACTGGGCGACGAGCACGTTCGGACGGGCAAGCCGATCGTCTACACGTCTGCTGACAGCGTGTTCCAGATCGCTGCCCACGAGGACGTCGTCCCGCTGGCCGACCTGTACCGGATGTGCGAAGTGGCGTTCGAGATCGTCTCGCTGGGGCACGGGGTCGGGCGCGTCATTGCCCGTCCGTTCATCGGAACCTCGGGCCACTACGTCCGGACCGCCAACCGCCACGACTATGCCCGCACGCCCGTGGCCGACACGGCCCTCGATCGCCTGACTGCAGCCGGGCTGGACGTGGTCAGCATCGGCAAGATCAAGGACCTGTTCGCGGGCCGCGGCATCACGCGCGCGACGTCCACGACGAGCGACGCGCACGGGATGGACGTCCTGGTGGGTGAGTTGGCCCACGCCGGGCGAGGGTTGATCTTCGTCAACCTGGTCGACTTCGACACGCAGTACGGGCATCGCAACGAGCCTGCAGGGTACGCGGCCAACCTCGAGCGCTTCGACCTGCGCCTCGCCGACCTGCTCCCGCGGCTCGCCGCCACCGACCTGCTCGTGATCACCGCCGACCACGGCAACGATCCGACGACGCCGAGCACCGACCATTCACGTGAGTACGTGCCGCTGCTGGCGGTTGGCGCCGCCGTGCGGCCAGGCAGTGATCTCGGCGTGCGTTCGACGTTCGCCGACCTCGGGCAGACACTGGTCGACCTGTTCGGGTTGCCGCGGCTGGATTACGGCACCAGCTTTCTCTCCGAGATCATGCGGTGACGCCCGACCTGTGCATCCGCGAGCAACTCGAACAGCGGGAATTCGCGACGCTCGTGCCGCAGGCCTCGTTTTCTGCCCGGACGAAGGGGCGCGTCATCGCGGAGGCCGAGGATTCCATCCGCCCGGCCTTTCAGCGCGATCGCGACCGGATCGTCCACTGCAAGGCGTTCAGGCGCCTCAAGCACAAGACCCAGGTCTTCTTCGCCCCCACCGGGGATCACTACCGCACCCGCCTCACGCACACCCTCGAGGTGTCGCAGATCGCCCGGACGATTGCGAAGGTCCTGAGACTGCACGAGGAGCTGACCGAGGCGATTGCCCTCGGCCACGACCTCGGGCACACGCCCTTCGGGCACGCCGGCGAGCGCGTGCTCGAGGATCTCGTCCCAGGCGGGTTCTCGCATCATGCGCAGAGCCTGCGGATCGTCGATCGTCTCGAGCGCGACGGCCGGGGGCTGAACCTGACGTGGGAGGTCCGCGACGGGATTGCCCACCACTCCAAGGGCAAGCACGGCCTGCCGGTGGGCGCCGCGCCTGAGCACCGGGCCTCGACGATCGAGGGGCAGATTGCCCGGGTCGCCGACATCATTGCCTACGTCAACCACGACATCGACGATGCGACCCGTGCCGGGATCCTGCGCGAAGAGGATTTGCCGTCCTCGGCGCAGGGGCTGCTCGGCCGTACCGGCTCGGAACGGATAGGGCGGATGGTGGGTGATGTCGTCCGCGAGACGCTGGCCGGTGGTGTGACCGAAATCCGCATGAGCGACGCGACGCTGCAGGCGACGATCGAGTTGCGCAGTTTCCTGTTCGCCTCGGTGTACGAGAACACCCTGGCCACGGCCGAGTTCGCCAAGGCCTCCGGCATCCTCGGAGGCCTGTGGGAGAAGATCCGCGAACGCCCCGTGGAGTTCCTCGACGCGCGCACCATCGAGGAAGAGGGCCTCGACACGGCGACGTGCGATTTCATCGCCGGGATGACCGACCGGTACGCCGTCAGGCTTTACGAGGAGCTGTTCATCCCGTCGCCCTGGGTCGAATTGCGGCGCTGATGTTATAATCGGCGATTCGTGTGCAGCCACGGGCGGCTGCAGTCGACATCGCCATGCTCCTCGATCTCACACGTCTCTCGGGTCCCTCGGTTCACATCGAGCGGACCTACGCCCCGGACGCCTTCGACCCGGAAGAGGATTTCAGGGTCGCGAGCCCGGTCAGCCTGACGTTCGACGTCGTCAAGGCCGATCGGCGGTTCACCCTGACGGGACGCGTGGCGGCGACCCTCGGGCTGGCGTGCAGCCGGTGTGCCGAGCCGATGACGTTGCCGGTCGATCTCGTGTTCGACCTGACCTACCTGCCCCAGCCGACCGAGGCGGAGCAGGGTGAGTTCGAGGTCGCCGAAGAAGACCTGGGTGTGGCGTATTACACCGACGAGACGATCGACCTCGGGCACTTGATGCGCGAGCAGTTCTACCTGGCGGCGCCGATGAAGCCCTTGTGCACCGACCAGTGTCTCGGGTTGTGTCCGACCTGCGGGGTGAATCGCAACACGACCCCGTGTACGTGTTCGCCGAGCTGGGTCGACCCGCGGCTCGAAGGCTTGAAAGACCTGTTCAGGACGAAAGACGATGCCTAATCCAAAGCGACGCCATTCGAAGACGCGTACAGGCCAAGCGCCGCACGCACGATGCTCTGACCGTGACCGGCTCGGGCCTGTGCCCGCAGTGCCGCGAGCCCAAGCTGCCGCACGTGGTCTGCAAGACCTGCGGGTACTATCGCGGTCGCCAGGTGCGCGCGGTCGACGAAGAGTAACGCGGTCTGGGCGGCCTGGTGCGCATCGCGATTGACGCGATGGGCGGTGACGGCGGACCCGACGACCTGGTGGCCGGGGCCGTGCTGGCCGCCCGGCAGCATGGGGTGCCGGTCCTGCTGGCCGGTCCGCGCGAGCGCATCGAGTTGCTGCTCGCCTCGCTCGACGCGACCGGTCTCGACCTCCTGGTCGCCGATGCTCCAGACGTCATCGACATGCACGAGTCGCCGACACTGGCGTTGCGGCGCAAGCCGCGCGCCTCGATTCGTGTCGCACTCGATGCCGTTGCGCGGGGCGAGGCGGTGGCCGTCTTCAGCGCCGGGCACACCGGCGCGACGGTCGTTGCCGCACACGCCATCCTCGGCATGATGCCCGGGGCCGAACGCCCCGCCCTGGCCGCCACCTTGCCGGCGTTGACGTCGCCTGCCGTCCTGCTGGACGTGGGTGCCAATGCTGACTGCCGTCCGGCGCACCTCGGGCACTTCGCCCGGATGGGCGCGGCCTGGGCGCGGGTGGCGCTCGGCGTGCCGGCTCCCCGCATCGCGCTGCTGTCGATCGGCGAAGAGGCCTCGAAGGGCAACGAGCTGATTCGCGATGCCCACCAGGTGCTCAAGGCCACCGAGTCCCGGTTCATCGGCAACATCGAAGCCCGGGAGTTGTACACGGGCGTCGCCGACGTGGTCGTGTGCGACGGCTTCACCGGCAACGTGGCGCTGAAGGTGAGCGAGGGGCTGGCCGAAGCGGTCGGGACGATGCTGCGAGGCGAACTCGACGACACCGCGCTCAGCCGGTTCGGCGGATGGCTGTCGCGGGGCGCCTTTGCCCGCTTCAGGCGCAGGCTCGACTACGAGGAATACGGCGGGCGTGCCGCTGCTCGGCGTGCGCGGACTGTGCCTCGTGGGGCACGGCCGTTCGTCGCCCGTCGCGGTCGCCAACGCGGTCGTGCTGGCGCATCGCCTCGCCAGCCAGGGGCTGATCGAGCGCGTGGCTGACGAACTTCGCCGCCACGGCGCACCCCCGTCATGATAGGGTGTCGCCCGCGATATCCCTCACCGTCAGGATACTCTCTGCATGATCGCGTTCGTCTTTCCCGGGCAAGGTGCGCAGAAGGTCGGCATGGGCCGGGCCCTCGCCGATCGATTCACGGAGTCGCGCTGCGTCTTCGAGGCGGCCGATGCCGCCCTCGGTGAGTCGTTGTCGCAACTCTGCTTCGAAGGGCCCGACGAGCGCCTCGTGCTGACAGAGAACGCCCAACCGGCCATCCTCGCGGTCAGCATTGCCGCACATGCGCGCCTGACGGCCCTCGGTATCAGGCCAGCGTTCGTGGCGGGCCACAGCCTCGGCGAGTACTCGGCGAATGTCGCGGCCGGCACGTTGGGATTCGCCGATGCGTTGCGGATCGTGCGTCGTCGCGGCCAGTTCATGCAGGAGGCCGTGCCGGTCGGCGCGGGCGCCATGGCCGCGGTGCTGGGCCTCTCAGCCGACGTGGTGGAGCAGGCGTGCCGCGAGGCCGCGGACGGCGACGTGGTCAGCCCGGCAAACGTCAACGGCGCAGGGCAGGTGGTCATTGCAGGCAGCACGGCCGCCGTGGGACGCGCGGGCGAGCGCGCCCGGGCGCTCGGGGCCAGGCGCGTGATTCCGCTCAACGTCTCGGCCCCGTTCCACTGTGCCCTGATGCAGCCGGCCGAGGCACGCCTCGCGCCCGAACTGCGGGCGCTGGACGCTGCGAATCCCCGCGTTCCCATCGTCGCCAACGTCGATGCCGAACCACGCACCGACAGCGCCGGCGCCATCGAGGCGCTCGTGCTCCAGGTGTCACGACCCGTCTTGTGGGAGGCCGTGGTACGGCGCCTTGCATCCGAGGGCGTTCGCACGTATGTTGAGGTCGGTCCAGGCACGGTGCTCTCTGGCTTGATCCGCAAGATCGATCGCGAGGCCACGGTGTATTCGACCGAACAGGATCTGGACTCGCCAGCGTTGCTGGCACTCGCGACCGCATCGTGACACTCGACTTCAGCAACCGTGTCGTCCTGGTGACCGGTGCCTCTCGCGGCATCGGACGTGCCATCGCCGAGCAGTTCGCTGCTGCCGGCGCCATCGTCATTGCCGGCGCGCGGGGCACGAACGCGGCCGAGACCGCTGCGGCGATCACCGCCGCGGGAGGCCGGTGCGAGGCCACGGCCCTCGAGGTCACCGATCCCGCGTCAGTGCAGGCTGCCGTCGATGCGACGCTGACGGCACACGGCCGCCTCGACGTGCTCGTGAACAACGCCGGCATCACCCGCGATCAGTTGCTGATGCGGATGAAGCGCGACGACTGGGACGCGGTGCTCGCCACGAACCTCACGGGCACGTTCACGATGACGCAGGCCGTGCTCAGGCCGATGCTCAAGCAGCGAGCGGGACGCATCATCTGCGTGACCTCGGTGGTCGGCCAGATGGGGAACGCCGGGCAGGCGAACTACGCGGCGTCGAAGGCCGGGATCGTCGGGTTCGTGAAGTCGCTGGCGCGTGAAGTCGCGTCGCGAAGCATTACCGTCAATGCCGTGGCGCCGGGGCTCATCGAGACCGACATGACCAGGGCGTTGACCGAAAGTGCCCACGCGGAGTGGGCATCGAAGATTCCGCTCGGGCGGCTCGGAGCTCCGGCGGACATCGCATCGGCGGTGATGTTCCTGGCCTCCGATGCGGCGTCGTATATTACCGGGCAGGTCCTTGCCGTCAACGGCGGGATGTATTCGTAGTGGGAGGCACACCAATGTCCGTTGCAGACAAGGTCAAGAGCATCATCGTCGAGAATCTCGGGGTGGACGAAGACGAAGTCACCCCCGACGCATCGTTCCAGGAAGACCTCGGCGCCGATTCGCTCGACGTCGTCGAACTCGTGATGGCGCTCGAAGAGCAGTTCGGCGTCGAGATTCCCGACGAGGACGCCGAGAAGATCACGCGCGTGCGTGAGGCCATCGAGTACATCGAGACGCACGCCAAGGCCAAGAAGTAACCACACTCGGCCGAAGGCGGATCGGAGGCGGTTTGAGCAGGCGGGTCGTCGTCACGGGCATTGGGCTGGTGTCGTCTCTCGGCGTCGGCACAGGTGCCAACTGGGAAGCGCTCTGCGCGGGGCGGAGTGGCATCGCGCGCATCACGCACTTCGATCCGACCGAGTTCCGGTCGCGCATCGCCGGTGAGGTGAAGGGCTTCGATCCGCTCCAGTTCATGGATCGGAAGGACGTCCGCAAGATGGACGTCTTCATCCAGTTCGCGATCGCCGCCTCGCAGTTCGCCGTCGATGACGCGCGCCTCGAGATCACGCCCGACAACGCGCGGCGTGTCGGCGTGTTCATCGCGTCGGGCATCGGCGGCTTTGCGACCATCGAGCGTGAGCACCGTGCACTGCTCGAGGGCGGGCCGCGCCGCATCTCGCCGTTCTTCATCCCGGCGTCGATCATCAACCTGGCGTCGGGACACGTGTCGATCCGCTTCGGGGCCAAGGGGCCGAACCTGGCCACCTGCACCGCCTGCTCGGCCTCGGCGCATGCCGTGGGCGAGGCGTACGAGCAGATCCGGCGCAGCGTCGCCGACGTCATGATCGTGGGCGGCTCAGAGGCGGCGATCACCCCGATGGGGGTGGGCGGCTTTGCCGCGATGAAGGCGTTGTCGGAACGGAACGACGAACCCGAGAAGGCGAGCCGTCCGTTCGACAAGGACCGCGACGGATTCGTCATCGGCGAGGGTGCCGGCGTCGTGATCCTCGAGGAGTACGAGCGCGCCAGGCAGCGCGGCGCGCCCATGTATGCCGAGGTCGTCGGCTACGGCATGTCGGCCGACGCCTTCCACATCACGGCCCCGTCCGATGACGGCGACGGCGCGTTCCGGGCGATGGAGATGGCCGTGCAGTCGGCTGGCGTGCAACCGGCCGATGTCGACTACATCAACGCCCACGGCACCTCGACGCCGTTCAACGACAAGCTCGAGACGCTCGCGATCAAGCGGTACTTCGGCGACCATGCCCGCACGGTCGCGATTTCGTCGACCAAGTCGATGCACGGGCACCTGCTCGGCGCCGCCGGTGGGGTCGAAGCAGGCATCGTGGCGCTGTCGCTGAAGCACCAGATGGCCCCGCCGACGATCAACCTCGACGAGCCAGACCCGGCGTGCGACCTCGACTACATCCCGCACACCGCCCGGGCGTTCCCGATCCGGTACGCCTTGTCGAACTCGTTCGGCTTCGGCGGGACCAACGCGGCGCTGCTTTTCAAGCGGATGGACGAGGCGTGATCGACACGCAATGAATGGCCCTTCAGTTTGGGGTGGTCCTGCGCTAGAATGCCGCAATGCGGCAGCGATGACGCAGGACGTCACGCTTGCGTGCCTGCTGCCCAACCCCATACGACCATGAAAATTGCCGTCTGCCTCAAGCAGGTCATCAAGCGCGACTCCGCGCTGCGTGTCGACGACGCCCGCACCTGGGTGCGCGACGCCGATGCCGAATTCGAACTGAACGAGCCCGACGCGTACGCGCTCGAGGAGGCCCTGCGCCTCAAGGAACAGCATGGCGGTGAGGTCATCGTCGTGTCTGCCGGCCCGGCACGCGTGCAGACGGTCCTGCGCGAGGGGCTGGCGCGCGGCGCCGATCGCGCCCTCCACGTCGAGCACGACAGCCTCGCCCACGCCGACGCCTTTGCCGTCGCCGCGGCGCTCGGCGCGGCCATCGGGCCCGAGCAGGTCGACCTCGTGCTCACGGGGCTCCAGTCAGACGACCAGGGGTTCGCGCAGGTCGGCGTCGTCCTGGCCGAGCACCTCGGCATGGCGCACGCGACCATCATCATGGAAGTGAAGGTCGAGGGCGCCGGCTTGCGCGTGAAGCGCGAGCTCGAAGGCGGGTGGTTCCAGTGGGTGGGCCTGCCGTTGCCGGCCCTGCTGACGATACAGAGCGGCATCAACACGCTGCGCTACGCGACCCTCAAGGGCATCATGGCGGCCAAGAAGAAGGAAATCCGCCGGGTCGACGCGCCCGCGGCGGCAACGGGCCGCCAGCGCATCGTGAACCTCTACTTCCCTGAAAAGACCAAGCAGACGCGCATGATCGGCGGCACGCCCGCCGAGGCTGCAAAGGAACTGGTCAGGGTGCTGCGCGACGACGCGCGCGTGTTCTAGGCGGGGGCTGCCATGATTCTCGTGATCGCCGAGCAGAGAGACGGACAGATCAATCGCGCCAGCTGGGAAGCGATTGTGGCCGCGCAGAAGACCGGACAGCCCGTGACGGTCGCCGTGGCCGGGGCTGGCAGTGCCACCGCGGCCGCCGAGTTGGCCGCCGCCGACGTGACCGAGGTGCTGGCGCTCGAGAGCCCGGCGCTGGCGCAGTACACCGCGGATGGCTTCACCGCCGCGTACGCGCAGGTCGTGGCCGACACACAGCCGTCGCACGTGTTCATCACGCACACCTACCAGACGCGCGACTTCGCGCCCAAGCTGGCCGCGCGGCTCGATCGCACCATCCTGACCGACTGCGTCGGCATCAAGACGGGCGATCCGCTGACCTTCGTGCGCCCCATGTTCCAGGCCAAGCTGTCGGCCGACGTCGTGGCCGAGGGCCCCGCCCCGCACTTCGTGACCTTCCAGATCGGCAGCTTCAAGCTCGACGACCTCCGGAAGGGGAGCGCGGCAGCGCCGGTAGCGTCCCGGAGCGTTGCTGTCGACGTCGTCAGGCAGCAGCCGGAGCCACCGTTCCAGGAGGCCAAGCAGGCGGTCGACCTCACGCAGGCCGAGCGCATCGTCTCGGTGGGCCGCGGCATCAAGGCGCCGGAGAACATCCCGATGGCCAGGGAACTCGCCGACGCCCTGCACGCCGAACTTGCGGCGTCACGGCCCATCTGCGACGCCGGCTGGCTGCCCATGGAGCGGCAGGTCGGCAGCTCAGGCCAGACCGTCGCGCCGAAGCTGTATCTCGCTCTCGGGATTTCGGGGGCCATCCAGCACGTCGTCGGCATGAAGGGCGCGCGGACCATCGTGGCCATCAACAAGGATGCCGAGGCGCCGATTTTCGAACTGGCCGACTATGGCATCACCGGCGACCTGTTCGAGATCGTGCCGCAGATCATCGCCGCGTTGAAGGGGTAACGGCCGCCCTGGGCGCGCACGCGGTGGGCCTTCGGTGTTCGTGGCCCACCGTCACCTAGTCGAAGGGTCCACACCAGGAGCCTCCTGATGTCTGGGATCGAAGTCTGGCTGTTCCGCCTCGTCTTCGTCGTCCTGGTCGGATGGTTCGCGTCGCAGATGCTGACGCGCTACCGCCTGGTCATGGCCGGTGCCAACAACTTCTCGATGGACGACGCGCCCGCGCGCGTGGGGCGCTTCCTGGGCGACGTCGTCTTCCAGCGCAAGGTGATCAGGGCGAAGCCCTTCGTCGGCGTGGCGCACCTGTTCGTGTTCTGGGGCTTCTGCGCCTTCGGCCTCTTCACATTCGTCGGGCTGCTCCAGGGCCTGGGCGTCGTCGACCTGAGCCGCAGCGGCTGGTTCCTTGCGTACCAGGCGGCCCTGGTCCCGTTCTGCGTCGCCGTGCTCGCCGGCATCGTGTTCCTGATCATCCGCCGGGGCATCGTGCGTCCGCCGGCGCTTGGCGCGTCGGTGTCGAAGGAGTCGATCATGATCGGCTTCTTCATCGTCACCCTGATGGTCACGTTCCTGCTCGAGTTCTTCGTGTTCGGCCACCAGGCGGCGCCCACCCTTGCCGCGCGGGCGAACTGGTGGGTGCACATGGTGCTCATCCTGCTGTTTCTCGCGCTGATTCCCGACTCGAAGCACCTGCACCTGCTGTTGTCGCCGATTACCGTCTTCCTCAAGTCACCGCAGCTGCAGACCGTGCCGAACCTCGACTTCGAGAAGGAGGAGGTCGGCTTCGAGACGGTGAGGGACCTGCCCGGGAAGGCGCGGCTCGACGCCTTCACGTGCGTGGAGTGCGGGCGGTGCCAGGAGAACTGTCCCGCGTACGCCACGGGCAAGCTGCTGAACCCCAAGCGGCTGATCCTGCAGAACGAGACCGCACTGCTGGGTGGCAAGACCGACCTGAAGCTCGTCGAGCTCTACGACGAGAAGGTGCTGTGGCAGTGCACGACGTGCGGCGCCTGCGAGAACCAGTGCCCCGTCGGCATCGAGCACACGCCCGTCATCATCGGCGCGCGACGCGGGCTGGTGTCGAACGGCGATGCGCCCGACTTCCTGGGGAAGGTCTACAACACCCTCGAGCGGCACCAGAACATCTGGGGGGCGTCAAACGATCCCCGGCAGAAGTTCATCGCCAGCGCCGGCGTCGAGATCTTCGATGCCGCGAAGCACGAGTACGTGGTGTGGCTCGGGTGCGCCGGCGCGATGGAGGCCGACTTCCAGAAGTCGCTGCGGGCGCTGTTCGACATCCTGCGCGCGAAGGGCATCTCGTTCGGCGTCCTGGCGAAGGAGCGCTGCACCGGTGACGTCGCCAAGCGCAGCGGCAACGAGTTCCTGTTCCAGGAGCTCGCGACGCAGAACGTCGACGAGATGAAGGCCAGGGGCGTCAAGAAGATCGTCACGTCGTGCCCGCACTGCCTCAAGACACTGGGCCACGACTACCGCTTCTTCGGATTCGAGGCCGAGGTGGTCCACTCTGCGACGCTTGTCGCACGCCTGACCGCTGACGCGCACATGACGGCCGACGAAACCGTCACGTATCACGATCCGTGTTACCTCGGCCGTTACGCGGGCGTGCACGAGGAGCCGCGGCAACTGCTGTCGCGCTTTGGGGCCACGGTGCTCGAACCCGAGCGCAATCGCGACAATCCCTTCTGCTGCGGCGCCGGTGGCGGCTTGCTCTTCGAGGAGCACGAGGAAGGCAAGCGGATCTCGGAACATCGCTACGAGCAGCTTGCGGCCACGGGAGCCGGCAAGGTCGTGGTCGGGTGTCCGTTCTGCTCGATCATGCTGAAGGGCGCCGCAGCGAGCGCCAACGCCAACACCGAGTTCGTAGACCTGATGTCGTACGTCGACGGCAAGCTCAAGAAGGCCGCGTCGGCGCCCGACGCGGGGGCCTGACGCCCAGTGTCGCGCGAACCCCCGTGGCGCGCGTCGGCGTCGAAGCGGGCGCAGGCCGCGGTGATCCCGGTCGTGGCCTCGCCGCTCGTGTCGGCGCTCGTCTCGACGTGGTCGTGGAAGATCGAGGGGCAGCACCACCTCGATGCGCTGCACCACGCGCGACAGCCCTACGTGCTGGCGGTCTGGCACGGACGCATCCTTCCCGGCCTCGGATGGCTCAGGCATCGCGGACTCGTGGCGCTCGCGTCCGAGAACTTCGACGGTGAGTGGATCACGCGCTTGCTCCAGCGATATGGCTTCACGATGGTGCGCGGTTCATCCTCGCGCGGTGGCGTCAAGGCACTCGTCCGCCTCGCTGCGGTGATGCGCGAGGGACGTTCCACGGTGATCACCGTCGATGGCCCGCGCGGCCCGGCCGGCCATGCCCAGCCCGGTGCCGTGTGGGTGGCGCAGCGGGTGCACGCGCCCATCGTTCCCTTCCATATCGAGTCGTCGCGGCACTGGACGCTGGCGAGCTGGGATGCCGGGCAGATTCCCAAGCCGTTTGCCCGGGTGACCGTCTGCATCGGGCCACCGCTGTGGGTTTCCACGGGTGATCAGCTGGCGATCGAGGCCGGGCGCGTCGACCTCGAGGCGGCGCTGAACGCCTGCGGCGATCGAGCCCGACACCTGGCAGGCGCCTGAGGTCACCACGGATGCCTTTCCACATCGTGCACTCGCGGCGGTTCGGCCGACCATGTGCCCCCGCCCGGCCACCCGGAACGGCCGGAGCGGGCGCTGGTGATGCGTGCGGTCGTGGAGCAGTGGCAGGGGCGGGGGGCTCAGGTCGTCGAGCCACGCCCGGCGACGCGGGAGGAACTCGCGCGCGTGCACGACGAGGCCTACCTCGATCGCCTCGCGGCGTCGGCGGGACGCCCGTCGATGCTCGATCCCGACACGTTCACGTCGGCCGACTCCTACGACGTCGCGCGCCTCGCGGCTGGCGCGGCCTGCCTGGCTGTCGAGACGGCGCTGGCGCGCGACGCGCCGGCCTTCGCGGTGGTCAGGCCTCCCGGCCATCACGCCGAGCGCGACCAGCGCCATGGGCTTCTGCCTCTTCAACAACGTCGCCGTGGCGGCGGCGCATGCCCGGGCACTGGGTTGCACGCGCGTGGCCGTGATGGACTTCGACGTCCACCACGGCAACGGCACGCAGTGGATGTTCTACGACGATGCCAGCGTGCTCTATCTCTCGACGCACCAGTTTCCCTACTACCCGGGAACCGGCGCGGCCGACGAGGTCGGCCACGGCGGCGGCGAGGGCTTCACCGTCAACGTGCCGCTTGCCGCCGGGGCGGGCGACGCGGACTACGATGCGGTCTTCCGCCGGGTCGTCGTGCCGGTGCTGAGGGCGTTCGACGCCGACGCTGCTGCTCGTGTCGGCCGGCTTCGACCTGCACGCACGCGATCCCCTGGGCGGCATGCGCGTATCGACCCAGGGCGTCGCCCGGCTCGTGGCGCACCTCCGTGCCGTGGCCGCAGCGACGAGGGCGTCGAATCGCGTGGTCGTGGTCACCGAGGGCGGCTACGACCTCGAGGCCTTGGCGGCCTGTCTCGAGGCCACGTTCGGCGCGCTCGACAGCGCGCCCGGAGGCCCCGCCGGCCGTCGAGGGCGACACGCCGACGGGCCGACGCGGCGCTCGTCCGCGGTGCGCGCGGCACAGGGCCGCTGGCTGGGCTACGCTATAATTTCGATCCCGTGCCCGACTACAAACCCCAGACAATCGAAAAGAAGTGGCAGGAGCGCTGGACCGAGACCGGCGCCTTCGAGGTCGACGAGGATCGCGCGCGGCCGAAGTTCTACTGCCTCGAGATGTTCGCGTATCCCTCGGGGCACGCCCACGTCGGCCACGTCCGCAACTACATGATCGGCGACGTGGTCGCGCGCATGAAGCGCATGCGGGGCTTCAACGTCCTGCACCCGTTCGGCTGGGACGCGTTCGGCCTGCCGGCCGAGAACGCGGCGATCAAGAACGGCACTGCATCCCGAGACGTGGACGCTCGACAACATCGCCCACATGAAGGGGCAGCTGCAGCGCCTCGGCATCAGCTACGCCTGGGAGCGCGAGATCGCCACGTGCCTGCCGGAGTACTACCACTGGAACCAGTGGCTGTTCCTCAAGATGCTCGAGCGCGACCTCGCGTATCCGCAAGCGCTCGAACGTCAACTGGTGCCCGAGCTGCAAGACCGTGCTCGCCAACGAGCAGGTCGTCGACGGCGGCTGCTGGCGCTGCGGCACGACCGTCACGACAGCGCGAGCTGGAGCAGTGGTTCTTCCGCATCACGCGCGTACGCCGACGAGCTGCTCGAGGCCGCCGACGGCCTCACCGAGTGGCCCGAGAAGGTCCTGACGATGCAGCGGAACTGGATCGGCCGGTCCGAGGGCGCGCGCGTCACGTTTCCGATCGTGGGCGTCGACGGGGCAGCGACCGACGAAGCGCATCGAGGTCTTCACGACGCGCATCGACACCATCTACGGCGCGACCTTCGTCGCTGCTCGCGCCCGAGCACCCGCTCGTCGAGCGCTTCGCGGCCGAGTCAGCCGGACCCGGCAGCGCTTCCGCGCCGAGGCCGCAGCGCTTCCGCGCGCAGGATCGCACCGCGCGCATGACGGGCGACGATCGAGAAGGAAGGCTTCGACACCGGCCGCACGGCGATCAACCCGTTCACGGGCCAGCCGGTGCCGATCTGGGTCGCGAACTTCGTGCTCGGCGAGTACGGCACGGGCGCCGTCATGGGCGTGCCGGCCCACGATCAGCGCGACTTCGAGTTCGCGCGCAAGTACGGCCTGCCGATCACCGTCGTCGTGCAGCGCCGATGGCGAGCCGCTCGACGGACCGACGCATGGCGGCGGCGTACGGCGACGAGGGCACGCTGGTCGACTCCGGCGAGTTCACCGGCCTCAGCTCGGACGACGGGCCGTGCACGGATGACGGCGCACGCCGAGGCGCGACGGCATCGGCGAGCGCGACCGTCCAGTATCCGCCTGAAGGACTGGGGCATCTCGCGGCAGCGCTACTGGGGCACGCCGATCCCGGTGATCTACTGCGACGACGTGCGGCATCGTGCCCGTGCCCGACGACGCAGCTGCCGGTCGTGCTGCCGAAGATCGTCGAGTTCACGCGGCCGCGGCGATTCGCCGCTGGCGCAGATCCCCGAGTTCGTGAACGTCGACGTGTCCCGAGTGCGGCGGCCCGGCGCGCCGCGAGACCGACACGATGGACACGTTCGTCGACTCGTCGTGGTACTTCTTCCGCTTCTGCGATCCGCACAACGCCGACGCTGCCGTTCGACCCGGAGAAGGTCGGCTACTGGGTGCCGGTCGACTTCTACAGCGGCGGCGTCGAGCACGCGATCCTGCACCTGATCTACTCGCGCTTCTTCGCGCGCGTGTTCCGCGACCTCGGGATGGTCGAGCATGACGAGCCGTTCACGCGCCTGCTGACGCAGGGCATGGTGCTGAAGGACGGCGCACGTGATGTCGAAGTCGAAGGGCAACGTCGTCGACCCCGACGACATGATCCAGAAGTTCGGCGCCGACGCGCTGCGGCTGTACGTGATGTTCGTCGCGCCGCCCGAGAAGGAAATCGAGTGGACCGACGCGGGCCTCGAGGGCAGCTTCCGCTTCCTGGCGCGCGTCTGGCGGCTCGTCGATCCGCTGGCCGAGACGCGTCGGCGGGCGACGGGCATTCCCGCGCTCGCGGCGCGGTCGACGCTGAACGACGCCGAGCGCGCGCTGCGGCGCAAGACGCACGAGACGATCCGCCGCGTCACGTCGGACCTCGATCCGCGCGTGCACCTGAACACCGCCGTCTCGGCGCTGATGGAGCTGGTCAACGAGCTGTACGCGTTCGGCGACCAGCGCCGGCGTGCGTGAGGCAGGGCCGCGTCGCGACCGAGGAGTCGGTCGTGATCGAGCGCGCCGAGACGCGTGGCGGTGCTCAAGGAAGCGGTCGAAGCGCTGCGTCCTGATGATGTCGCCGTTCGCGCCGCACATGTGCGAGGAGCTGTGGGAGCGTCTGGGGCACGCCGACGGCGTGGTCGCGGCCGGCTGGCCCGTCTTCGACGAGAGCCGTCGCGAAGGCCGACGAGGTCGTCGTGCCGGTGCAGGTCAACGGCAAGGTGCGCGGCCGGCGTGACGGTGCCGGCCGACGCGTCAGAGAACAGGTGATCCGCGAGGCCGCGCTGGCCGATGCCGCAGGTGCTGCCGCACCTCGAGGGCAAGACGGTGCGCAAGGTCGTGGTCGTGCCGCGGCCGGCTCGTCGGCATCGTCGCGAACTGAGGAGTGCCCTGGTGCGTGTGCGCGTGCGCGTGATGGCGTCGGTGCGTGCTGGTCCTGGCGATGGTCGTCTCGAGCGGGTGCGGCTACTCGCTCGCCGGACGCGGGTCGTTCCTGCCGACGTACATCCAGACGATCGGCGTGCCCCAACCTCGTCAACAACACCTCGCTCTTCGACGTCGAGCAGGCGCTCACCGCAGCGCGTGCGCGCCGAGTTCATCGGGCGCGGCAAGTACAAGGTCGTGCCCGAGACGACCGGCGTCGACGCCGTGCTCACGGGCGAGATCACGTCGATCACGGTGACGCCGACGGCGTTCAACGACCAGCAGCAGGCGTCGCGCTACGTCGTGCAGCTCGTGGTGAAGATCGAGTTCCGCGATCTGCAGCAGAACCGCGTGCTGTGGCAGAACCCGTCCCTCGTGTTCCGCGAGGAGTACGACCTGCCGGCCAGTTCATCGGGCACGTCCGTCGATGCGACCTCGGTGCTCGGGTCGGGGAGCACCGCGCTCGACCGCATCGCCAACGACTTCGCCAAGAGCGTCGTCAGCGCCATCCTCGAGGCGTTCTAGAGACCCTGAGCTCCCTTGTGTTGATACCGTTCCGACACGAACCAGCACGTCCGGCAGGTTGGATTCGCACGTGCCCTGCACTCAACACAACCGAGTCGAAGGGTAGACGGCGATGCCTGGTGTCGTGACCGAACGAGACGTGCGCGCCGCGCTGGGACGCGGGGCTGTGGCGCCCGTCTACCTGCTCGTCGGCGACGACGAGACGGCGAAGGACAGCCTGCTCGAGGCGTTCGAGGCCCTGGTCGAGCCCGACCTCCGCTCGTTCAACGTCGATCGCTTCTACGCCAACGACAAGGGCGCGGCCTCGTCGTCCGTAGCCGCCTCGGCCAGCACCCTGCCGTTCGCTGACAGTCGTCGGGTCGTGCTGGTGCTGCGCGCAGAGCACTGGTTCAGGGCCAAAGGCCGAGCCGCCGACGACCCGTCGGTTGGTGACGAGGATGCGCCGGCCGGGGCGCACGAGGCGCTCGAGAGCTACCTGAAGAACCCGTCGCCGCAGTCCGTGGTCGTGTTCGTCGCCAGCGACGTGAACCGCGCGCTGCGGCAGACCAAGGCCCTGATGAAGGTCGCCGAGGTCGTCGAGTACTGGGGGCTGAAGGACGAGAAGGAACTGCGCGGCCCTGCGCTCGTGGCGGCACTCGAGAAGGCTCGTCGTCTCTGCGTCGGGATGATGAAGGACGCCGGGTTGACGATCGATCCGGACGCGCTCGACCTGGTGGCCGATGGCAGCGGCACCGACGTCGATGGGCTGCGGAACGCCGTCGAGCGCCTCATCGAGTTCTGCAAGGGGCGCGCCCGGGTCACGCGCGCCGACGCCCTGGCGATCGTGTCTGGCGAAGCGCTGGTCAACGACTGGGCCGTCGTGAATGCCGTCGAGCACGGCGACCTGGCCGAAGCGCTGAACCAGTTGCGACTTCAGCTTGACGAGGGCCGGGCGCCGCACCAGATCTTCGGATTGCTTGGTTGGTGGGTACGCGAGAAGCTGCCGCAGATCGGCGAGCGGCGCGTGCCCGCGGCCATCGACGCGCTGATGCAGGCCAACCTCGCGCTCAACTCGTCGTCTGAGCCCCGGATGGTGCTCGAGCGATTCGTGATCTCGCTGTGCGGAGGCGTCAGCGGACGCCGCGGGCGGTAGCAGGCGCTGCGGGCGTGGCGAGTCGGCGGGCCCGAACTACCGCAGTGTTTGACTGGCGACGTGGCTGGGCGGCAGGAGGTGGGGAAGCATCACGCCCGCAGGAGCCGAGGCCGCGGGCGGGAGGCCCTCCCACGCGCGGCCGGCCGCGGGGGCGACGAAGCGCCCCCGGGACGGGGCTACGAAATGGCGGAAATCTGCTTGGTCAGGCGCGACTTGTAGCGACCTGCCGCGTTGTCGTGGATGATGCCCTTGCCGACCAGCTTGTCGATCAGCGAGTACGTCGACGGCAGCGCCTCGGCGGCGGCCGTCTTGTCACCCTCGGCAATCGTCGCGCGCAGGTTCTTGAGCGCCGTGCGCAGACGGGTCTTGTAATGCTTGTTTTGCAGACGACGCTGTTCGCTCTGCCGGTGCGCCTTGAGCGCCGAGCTGTGATTCGCCACGGAACATTTCCTCTTCGAACGTCGGTCCTGGTGTCGCCGCTACCCCTTGCAGGGCGTCCGGACCGCTTCGCAAACACGAAAGTATAGCGGGCCACCGGCACGTGAGGCAAGTGGGGAGGTGAGCGTGACAGCTCAACCCTGCTCTTTCAGGCGCCTCAGCGTCCGTCGCTGGTCACGGTTCGGGGTACCCAGCTCGACGCGGGTCGGCTTCGCCAGGCGGAGCATCTCGCGCAGGGCCTGTTCCTCGGGCGTCGGCGGCGGGGTGATGTCCTCGTAGAGCAGCCGCGCGTCGGCCTTCGGCAGGTGCACCTCGGCCAGGCCCTTCACGATCAGGCGCTGGTGGCGGCCCGGCGGGCGGGTGATATCGATGAGTTCGCCTGTCTTCAGCTCGCGGTGCGGCTTGGCCGGCTGGCCGTTGACCTCCACGCGTCCCATGCGGCACGCCGTCTGGGCCTCGGTCCGGGTCCTGAAGAGACAGGCCACGTCGAGCCAGATGTCGAGGCGGACGCGGAGCGGAGGGGACGCAGGAGGCGGCATCCCTTCATTCTTCCACAGCGGCGAGGTGGAGTAGTCTGATGGTGTGCCCGGCTGATCGGCGGATGTCGTCTCGCCAGCTGCGCCAGGCCCCGCTGGAGGCTGCAATGTCGTTCCTGATTCACCTGGTGATTACGGCCGTGGCACTCTGGGTGACCACGCGCGTCGTGGACGGCGTGACCGTGTCGTCGACGACGGCCCTTCTCGTCGCGGCGCTGGCGCTGGGCGTGGTCAACGCGATCGTGCGGCCCATCCTGCACATCCTCTCGTTGCCGATTACGCTCCTCACCCTGGGCCTCTTCTACTTCGTGGTCAACGGGATTGCCTTCGGCCTTGCAGCGGCAATCGTCCCTGGATTCAGCGTCGATGGGCTCGTCGCGGCCATCCTGGGCGCGCTGGTGGTCGGGGTCGTGTCGTGGGTGCTGGCGATGATCCTGCCCGACGGCAAGACCGTCAGGCGGTAGCCGACCGATGGGATGGTTCGACTGGCTGGTGACCGGCTCGCACGACCCGGCGTCCTCGGATGCGACCGAGGTGGTGCAGCGTATCGCGGGCCTGCTCGCTGGCGTCCCTCCGGAGCACGCCCGCTACCTGGGGGCCTTTGCCTACCTGCTCGGCCGGGTCGCGCACATCGATAACGAGCTGAGCGAGACCGAGGTGGGCGCGATGCGTGCGCTCGTGTCGCGCGAGGGGGGGGTGGAGGCCGGAGAATCGACGGTTGTCGTCGACCTGGCCCAGGCGCTGAGCCGCACCGAGCGCGGGACCGAGGACTTCCGCGTCGCGCGCGAGTTTGCCGCCATCGCGACCGATGACCAGAAACTCGGGCTCCTGCGCTGCCTGTTTGCGGTTGCCGCCGCCGATGCGACCGTGAGCCTGGCTGAAGACAACGAGATCCGCCGCATCACGCAGGAACTCGGCATCACGCACGAGGAGTTCATCCGCGCCCGCCTCGCCGTCCGCGATCACCTGTCGGTCGCCCGTCCCCCCGCCCGTGCCACCCGAATTGGGGACTGACCCCAATTCGGCTTTTCGAGCGGCGATTCAAGGATTCAGGCCTGCAAGCAGCTGATGTGCGCGAATTGGTGTCTGACCCCAATTCCCGGTCTGGCGGAGGTTCCGCGCGGCAGACGGTCTTGATGTGTCGGAAAACCGGACGGTCAGCGCTGTGCTGGCGAGGAGGTCGTAGGGCGTGTCGTCGGTGGGGCGCACGTTCGTGTACCGCATCACCTCGCGGCCGTCGATGACCTCGAACACGCGGTAGATGCGCGGGGTCGTCGCGCGTGCCTGCACGCTGAGCGCGGTGCGATCCTTGATCCTTCTTCACGTAGTCACGCGTCTCGCGGTACGGCGGCACGGCCTGGCCGTACTTGTCGACGGCGCCCGGACCGGCGTTGTACGCCGCAAGGGCGAGTTCCTCGTTCTCGCCGTACCGGTCGAGCAGCGTGCGCAGGTAGGCGACGCCGCCGCGGATGTTCTCTTCCGGATCGTACGGCCGCGTGACACCAAGGTCGCGCGCCGTGGCCGGCATCAACTGCATCAATCCCATCGCTCCCTTCGGTGAGCGCGCGCGCGGATTGAAGCCCGACTCGACCGCAATGACCGCCCGCACGAGGTCTGGACGGATGCTGTTGCGTCGAGGCGTGAGCCGAGATGATGTCGTCGAAGCGCGGGGCCGCGCCGACGCCACCGCGCGGGTCGTTCGCACGCCGATCGCCTTCGGCACGGCATACGTCCGTGCCGCGCCGTCGAGCGGCCGGTCAGAGAGCACGACAGTGCCGTTGGCATCGCGCGACACGTAGATTTGCGCGGTGGCAACCGACGTTGTCGCCCACACGCACGCGAGCACGATGAACACGCGGAGAAGTGTCTGGTTCATCGTCGATTGGCGCGGCGAGGCGATGGTCTGGCGCTCTGGCACCCACGGGCCAGAGGCAAGACCGATGCCTACGCCGGTGCAATCGACCTGCGATCGAGCGGAGGGTGAGTCGCGGGCTACGACAGCAGGCGTGTGAGGAGGACGCGGCTCTCGGCCAGCGCCGCGTCGATCTTCGAGGGATCCTTGCCCCCGGCCTCGGCGAAGTCGGGGCGTCCGCCGCCGCCACCGCCGACAATGGGCGCGATCTCGCGCACGACGGCGCCAGCCTGCACCTTTGACGTGAGGTCCTTGCTCACCGAGACCAGCAGGGCGACCTTGCCGTCGGTCTCGTTGGCGATGACCACCACGCCCGACCCGACCTGGTCGCGCAACGAATCCGACAGGCCGCGGAGCGCCGCCTTGTCGAGCCCGCTGACCCGTCGCGCAATCACTTTCGTCGCGCCGATGACGAAAGTGTCATCGGTCGACGTGCCGCCTCCGATCGCAGCCTTCACCTTCGAACTCGCTCACTTCACGCGTCAGGCGCCTGACCTCGTGCTGCAGTTTCTCGATGCCGGCCAGCGCCGTCTCGGGCTGCGCGTTGAGCGACGTCAGGACGGCGTCGAACGCGATGCTGCGACCGTGCTGGTGTTCCCAGGCGCCGTGCCCGGTGAACGCCTCGATGCGTCGCACGCCGGCAGCCACCCCACCCTCGGCGACGATCGTGAAGAGTCCGATATCGCCTGTTGCGCGGCAATGCGTTCCACCGCACAGTTCCATGCTGAAGCCCGGCACCGACACCACGCGCACCGCGTCGCCGTACTTCTCGCCGAACAGCGCCATCGCACCCGCGGCCATCGCCTCGGCAGTGGGCTTGATCTCGGTCGTCACCGGCTCGTTGCGGATGATTTCCCCGGTCACCAGCCGTTCGATCGCCGCGAGGTCGTCGCGCGAGATGGCCGCCGCATGCGTGAAGTCGAACCGCAGCCGGTCTGGCGCCACCAGCGAGCCGGCCTGCTTGACGTGCGGGCCGAGGGTCTTGCGCAACGCCGCGTGCAGCAGGTGCGTGGCGGTGTGGTTTCGTCGGATGGCATCACGTCGCACCGCATCGACGGTGGCCAAGACGCGCGCGCCAGCCTCGAGCGAACCCTCGGTGACTGCTGACCACATGCGCGCGCACGCCGCCCGTCGTCAGGCGCGTCATCCCCGTCACCGTCGCCGACGCCATCGTCCCGATGATGGTGCCTTCGTCGGAGACCTGACCGCCAGACTCGACGTAGAACGGCGTCGACGACAGCACGACGAACCCCGTGACGCCGGCGTCGAGCGACGTGACCTGCACGCGCCCGGCGTCGAACAGGGCCTCGACGACCGCGTCAGCGACCGACGTGGCGGTGTAGCCCTCGAAGCGGTCACCCATGCCGAGCACCCGCGCTTCTTCGGCGGCCGACGCATAGGTGAAGCGCTCGCCTCGCTTCATCTCGAACGCGCTCGCCGAGCGCGCCTTCTCGCGCTGGCCGTCCATTGCACGCTCGTAGGCCTCGCGGTCGACGCGTCATCCCGCGCTCGCTGGCGAGGTCCTCGATGAAGTCGAGCGGCACGCCGAACGAGTCGTAGAGCTTGAACGCGTCCTCGCCGGCAACGACCCGCGATCGCGGCCGCGGCGCGGTCGAGCGCGTCCTCGATCTTCGGCAGGCCCCTCGACAAGACGGTGTCGAAGCGGTCCTCTTCATTCCTGACGACGTCGGCGATGGCGTCGCGATTGGTGCGCAGGTCGGGATACGCCTCGCTCATCTCGCGCACGAGGACATCGACGAGTTGGTGCAGGAACGGCTCGGTCGCCCCGAGCTTCTTCCCGTGCCGCATGGCGCGCCGCATGATCTTGCGCAACACGTACCCGCGCCACTCGTTCGACGGCATCACCCCGTCGCCGATGAGGAACGTCATCGCGCGGATGTGGTCGGCCACCACGCGCATCGACACGTCGGCCGCGTCGCCCGCGCCGTAGGTATGGTGCGTCAACCGGCCGATTTCGGCGAGGATGGGCTGGAACAGGTCGGTGTCGTAGTTCGAGCTCTTCTGCTGGATGACGGCCGTGATGCGCTCCAGGCCCATCCCCGTGTCGATCGAGGGCGCCGGCAGCGGCACGAGCACGCCCCCCGGCTGCTTCTCGAACTCCATGAAGACGTTGTTCCAGATCTCGATCTCGCCATCGGCGCGCTGGTAGTAGATCTCCGAGCACCGCCCGCAGGGCCCGACTTCGCCCATCTGCCAGAAGTTGTCGTCGGCGCCGTATTCGACGATGCGTTCGGCAGGCAGGTAGCGGCGCCAGAGGTCGTAGGCTTCCGTGTCACGCGGCACGTCGGCGTCGCCCCTGAAGATCGACGCGATGAGCTTGTCGGGCGGCAGGTGCCACACCTCGGTGATGAGCCGCCAGGCGAACTCGATCGCGTCTGCCTTGAAGTAGTCGCCGAAGCTGAAATTGCCGAGCATTTCGAAGAACGTGTGGTGCCGCAACGAGGGCCCGACGTTGTCGAGGTCGTTGTGCTTGCCGCTGACACGCATGCATTTCTGCGAGGTCGTGGCCCGCGTGTAGTCGCGCGTTTCCTTGCCGAGGAAGACGTCCTTGAACTGGTTCATCCCCGCGTTGGTGAACAGGAGCGTCGGGTCGTCGGTCGGCACGAGCGACGAACTCGACACGATCCGGTGCTGCCGTTCGGCGAAGAAGTTGAGGAAGCCTGAGCGAATGTCGCGCGAGTGCATAGCCGCCAATTGTAAGGGATGAACCGCCTGCGCGCGCGACCTCGGGCCCCGCGGGCTACGGCGCGTCGGAGCGAGCCGCGTAGTACGCCCGCAGGGCCTCGTCGGTGACCAGGGTCGTGCGCAGGGCGGTCTCGCCGGTGCTCGGGCAGGTCCCGTGCCCGTTCAGTTCATCCACGATGGTCTGGATCAGCGGCTGCTGCACGTGTTCCGGCCGGGCGATGGCGAACGTCTCGGTCCCACGGGCCGTCTCGAGGACCACGGGTTCGTCGCCGAAGGTCGAGAAGGTCAGCCGGCCCCGGCTGCCGAACACCTCGGTGCGGTCGATCGGAGCGGCGACACTGAAGGCCCACAGGCCGACTCCGTGCGCCCCCGAGGCCGTCGTGAATCGCATCGAGACGACGTCTTCTGCTGGGTAGTACCCGCCCTGGTTGGCAGCATCGCCGGTGACGCTGGCGATGGGCCCCAGCGCGTGGTCGAGAAAGTCGAGGGTGTGCGGGGCGAGGTCGACGAAGAGGCCACCGCCCGCGAGGCGCGGATCGACCCTCCACGGGAGACCTCCGGCTGGCGGCACGTAGTCGTGCGCGAGCACGGTGGTGACGGCTCGCACGGCGCCAATCGCACCCTCGTCGAGCAGGGCCTTGATCTTCACGAATCGCGGCAACGCCCGGCGGTAGTAGGCCGTGAACAGCGCCACGCCCGCCGTGCGGCAGGCCTCGATCATCGCGACGCACTCGGCCGCGTCGAGTGCCATGGGCTTCTCGACGTAGACCGGCTTCCCGGCCGCCGCGCACGCCAGGACGTATGCCTTGTGGGCGTACGGCGGCGTGGCCACGTAGACGGCGTCGACCTCGGGGTCCTGGATCAGGGCATCGGCATCGTCGTACCACCTGGCCACGCCATGACGCCGCGCATAGTCGCGCGCGCGTTCACCATCGCGTCGCATGACGGCGACGAGGGCGGAGTTCGCGACCTTGCGGAACGCGGGGCCGCTCTTGACCTCGGTGACGTCGCCGCAGCCGATGATCCCCCAGCGGATGGTCCTCACGGTCGTCCTGCCGTTTCCCTGGTCATGCCTGAGCTACTCGTCGATGTCGTCGGCGCGTCCGCGACGCCGGAGCGCGGCGCGGATGCCCTCGAAGTCGAAGCCCTGGCGCATGAGCGCGGCAATGACCTTGCGCTGCTGCGCTGGATCGTCGAGGTCTGCGCTGCGGGCCTTGCGCTGCAGCGCGCGCTCGAGGCGCTCGCGCTCCTCGTCGGGCGGCACGGCGTCGAGGGTCGTCTTGACCAGCGCATCGCCAACGCCGAGGGCCGAGAGTTCGCGCGCGATGCGGTTGCGTCCGCGCCCCTTCACCTGCGCGGCCGTACGTGCATAGGCGCTTGCCACCCGTGCATCGTCGAGGGCCCGGGTCGCACGCAGGCGCTCGATGGTCGAGTCGACCTGGTCGGGGCCAGTGCCGAGTCGCGCCAAGCGTTGCCGAATCTGCCGCTCGGTGAGTTCGCGCCTCCCCAGCCAGAGCAAGGCGAGCGTGTACGGATCAGCAGGCGGGTCTGTCGGAGCCTGCGTCCGGGGCCGGCGGGAGAACGACATGGGGGCGCGGCGTCCAGTCCCTAGCGGCTGAAGCGCGTGATCTCGGTGTCCTCGGAGCCTTCCGACGCCCGCATCATCGAATCGCGCGCCGACTCCGAGGTGGTGGTGATGCCCTGCACCTTCAACCTGAACTCGTCCTTGTTCGAGGCATAGCGCATCGCGTCGTCGAACGACACGAGGCCCCGTTCGTAGAGGCTGAAGATCGACTGGTCGAAGGTCTGCATGCCGTATTGCGAGGTGCCGGCCGAGATCGCGCCATGGATCAGGTGGGTCTTGTCCTTGTCGACGATGCAGTCGCGCAAGAAGGGCGTGGCGATCATCACCTCGACGGCCGCGCAGCGGCCGACGCCACCGCTGCGGGGCATCAGGCGCTGCGAGATGACCGCCCGCAGCACCGACGCGAGCTGGATGCGCACCTGGCGCTGCTGGTGCGGCGGGAAGACCGCGATGATGCGGTTGATGCTCTCGGGCGCGTCGAGGGTGTGCAGCGTCGAGAACACCAGGTGGCCTGTTTCGGCGGCCAGCAGCGCCGTTTCCACCGTTTCGAGGTCACGCATCTCGCCGACGAGGATGACGTCGGGATCCTGCCGCAGCGCACTGCGCAGGGCGTGCGCAAACGAGGGGGTGTCAACCGACACCTCGCGCTGGTTTACGAGCGACATCGCGTCGCGGTGCAGGTACTCGATCGGATCCTCGACCGTCATGACGTGCGACGACCGCGTGTGGTTGATGTGGTCGATCATCGCGGCGAGCGACGTGCTCTTGCCCGACCCCGTGGTGCCGGTCACCAGCACCAGGCCGCGTTCCTCGTCGGCAATGTGCTTGAGCACCGACGGCAGGCCGAGTGCGTCGATGCTCGGGACGGTGGTCGGAATGATGCGGAAGACCAGGCCGACCGTGCCACGCTGGTGGTAGACGTTGCAGCGGAAGCGTCCCAGCCCGGGCACGCTGTAGGCCAGGTCGAGCTCGCTGAGCTGCTTGAAGCGCTCGAACTGCGGCGCCGGCATGATCATCGCCGCAATCGCCTCGGTGTCTTCGCGTTCGAGGCGCTTGTCCTCGCTGGCGACGGCAAGGATGCCATCGACCCGCATCATCGGGTAGCTGCCGGCCTTCAAGTGCAAGTCCGACGCGCGACGCTCCATGGCGCTGCGCAACAGCTCGTTGATGTGCATGTGGGCGCTCCGTCGGGGCCACGCCCGGCGCGCGGGTCAGCGGCGCGTCGCAGCGGCTCCTGTTGCCACCGCCGCCGCCGCGCCACCAGGCGCGTCCACGTAGGTGAGCCAGCCGTGCGTGTCGGGCACGACTCCATTGATGATTTCGAAGAACCGCTGCCGGATGGCTGTCGCGACCGGACCCGGCTTGCCGGCGCCAATCGCGATGTGATCGATGCTGCGGATCGGGGTCACTTCGACGGCAGTGCCGACGAAGAAGGCTTCGTCGGCGATGTACAGCGCTTCACGCTGGATCAGCGATTCGCGCACTTCGTAGCCCAGTTCGCGCGCGATGACGGTGACCGAGTCACGGGTGATGCCCGGGAGGATCGCCGCACTGACGGGAGGCGTGTAGAGCACGTTGTCGCGCACGAGGAACAGGTTCTGGCCGCTGCCTTCCGAGACGTAGCCGAGCGTGTCGAGGGCGATGCCCTCGGCGAACCCATCGAGCGTCGCTTCCATCTTCACCAGGGCGGCGTTCGCGTAGTTCGCGGTTGCCTTGGCCAGCGACGGGAACGTGTTCGGCGCCGAGCGGTTCCACGAACTGACGCAGACGTCCACGCCCTTGTCCTGCGCGTCGGTCCCGAGGTAGGCGCCCCATTCCCACACCATGATGCAGGCGTCCACCGGGCAGGGCAGCGGGTTGACGCCGAGCGTCTCGTAGCCGCGATACATCAGCGGACGGATGTAGCAGGCCTTGAGCGCGTTGGCGCGCACGGTGTCGAGCACCGCCTCGGTGAGCGCCTCGATCCCGACGCCGTACTCCATGCGATAGATCTTGGCCGAGTCATACAGGCGTCGCATGTGCGGGTCGAGCCGGAAGACGACCGAGCCGCTGGGCGTGTCGTAGCAACGGATGCCCTCGAAGACGCCGCTGCCGTAGTGGATGACGTGCGAGGCGACGTGGATGTGCGCGTCGGCCCACTCGACCATCTTTCCGTTCATCCACACCTTGCCCGTGCCCGTGAATCCCATTGCCCTGCTCCTCGAATCGGCCCCGACCGGCTCCAACTTGAGCGGCGCGCATGTGCGCGCCCCGTGGCCCCGGGGGCCTCGGCGAGTCTAGCATTCACTGCGGTTCGCGACAAAACGGGCAACGGTCGGTGCGGGCGTGCAACGGCTTTCGGCAATTCCAGCAGAAGCGAGGCCCAGCCGTAGCCGCGTCGCGCGGACGAGATCGCGTCGCCGCCGGTTCCTCGGGCGCGGGTGGGGCGGTCGCCCGGTTCCCGCGGACCCCGTCCTGCGCGGGCAAGCGGACGGGGGTGGGCTTCCGGATCTGCGGCCGCATCTCGATCAGGTCGCGCAGCAGGTCGCTGGCCCGCTGATACCGGCGGGTGACGTCGGCCGCCATGGCGTGCATGACCACGTCATTGAGGACCTTGGGGATGGCGGCGTTCTTCAGGCGTGGCGGCGAGACCAGTTCCCCCTGCAGGAGGCGTTCGATGTCGGCAGGCGTCGGCGTGTCGTACGGCAGGACGCCGGTCAGCATCTGGTACATCGTCACCCCGAGCGAGTAGATGTCGGAGGCGAAGACGGCCTTGCCGTGGAACTGCTCCGGGGCCATGTACGGCGGCGACCCGATGACCGTGGTGCCGTGGGCCGCAATCTCGAGGAATCGCGAGGTGCCGAAGTCGGCGACCTTGATGAGGTCCTTGTCAGACACGAGCACGTTGGCCGGCCGCAGGTCACGGTGCAGCACGCCCTGCGAGTGCGCGTGCTCGATGGCGTTGCAGATCTGCACGGAGTAGTCGACGGCCCGCGAGATCTCGAGCGGGCCATCGGTCGCGATCACGTGCTCGAGGGTGACGCCCGGGACGTACTCCATCACGATGAAGAACACCCCGTCCTGCTTCTCGGCGGTCGTGATCGCGACGATGTTGGGATGGCTGACGCTGGCGAGCAGGCGGGGCTCACGGAGCAGTTCGCCAAAGTCGAGGTTCTGGCGATGCGGGATCTTGAGGGCCACCTTCTTGTCGATCCACGTGTCTTCGGCAAGGTAGACCGTGCCGAACCCACCGCTCCCCAGGGGCGAGAGGATGCGGTACTTGCCGAGTGATTGGCCCTTGAACAGCATCCGCGCGGGCAGTATAGCCTCGATTGCGCCCATGAACGCCGCTGCGGGGCCGCGCCATGGAGTAGGCCGACCCCTCGATGCGTGCCGCATCGCCGGATGTCCCGGCCCGTGCCGCTCAGCCTTCGCGGTGGCGCTCCCACGCGTACCGCAATGCCGAAATCGCCGCCACGGGTACGGCGTCGGCGCGCAGCACACGTGGCCCGAGTGTCCACACGTGGCAACCGTGGGATCGGGCGTGGGCGACCTCGTCGGCCTCCCACCCGCCTTCCGGGCCGACGATGACGGTTGCCCCGGCAGCCGCCGGTTCGCGCAGGTCGTCGACATCGAGCCTGGCGTCGTGCCCGGTGGCGTCGGGTTCCGTGAGCAGCACGCGCACGCCGTGAGGCTCACCGCAAACCCATGCGTCGAACGTCATCGCCGGTGACAGGATCGGCATCCACGCCCCGCCGCATTGCTTGAGCGAGCCGACCGCGATGCGCCGCCATCGTTCCATCACGTGCGTTGCGTCGCGAGACGGGTTTCGAGCGGTCGTGCGTCGAGTGAAGAGTGGCTGGATCACCCGCACGCCGAGCATCGTCGCGTCGCGGACCACCGTGTCCATGTGGTCGGTGCGCAACCACCCGATGGCGAGCGTGAGCGGCACGCGCGGCTCGCGCGACCGTGTCACGGTCTCGAGGTGATCGATCGTCGCGGTCTTCTTCGTGAGCGTCGCCACGGCGCCGCGGAGCGTCCGTCCCTGGCCGTCGAAGACCTCGACAGACGCGCCAACGCCGATGCGCAGCACGTGGGCGAGGTGGTGAGTCTCGTCAGGGTCGAGCGTGACGGTGGCAGGTTCGGGGTCGAGCGTGGCGACGTGGAAGCGGGGGAGCAGCGCCATGAACGTCAGCCCGGCCGTGGCTCAGCGTTGGAGGAGGAGGCCGACCCAGTCGTCTTCGTCGTACCTCGACACGAGGGTCCAGCCGGGAAAGACGTCGAGCACGAGCGCGACCTGTTCGCCCGTGAATCCGCTGAGGATGAGTCGTCCGCCCGGGGCGACCATGGTGTGCACGGCAGGCGTGAAGCGTCGCAGGAGGAACGCCGTGAGGTTCGCGAAGACCAGCGGCGCGGGCTCGCCGTGCCACGTTCCGAGGTCCGCGACGCTGGCGTGGACGCGGTCGGCGACGCCGTTGCGTGCCGCGTTGTCGGCCGCCGCTTCGATCGCATCGGGATCGCAGTCGAGCGCCCGCGCTCCGCGGGCCCCTCGCAGGCAGGCGGCGATGGCCAGCACGCCCGATCCGGTGCCCGCGTCGATCACGTCGAGGCCGTGCACGTCGATCTCCTGCAGCGCGCGCAGGCACAGGCGCGTCGACTGGTGATGCCCCGTGCCGAACCCCATCGAGGGCTCGATGATGATGACCTGGCCGTCGGTCTCGGGCACGTCCCACGGCGGAGCGACGACGATGTCGCCGGCGGTGACGGCGCCGAGGGCCTGCTGGACCTTCAGCGCCCAGCCTTCGTCCTCGACGTCGGCTGGCGTGACGTCGAACGTGCCGGGCATGACGATCGGGAGGGCGTCGGCGACGCGCGCCCGCGCGGCATCGCTGTCGAAGTACACCCGCCAGTGCCTGCTCCTCTCGTGTTCCACCGCGATGACGTCGTGATCGTCGAGGAACAACGCCACGCGATCGTCCAGGTCGTCGAGCGCCACGTGTGGGCGGGCGTCCAGGTCGAGCGCAGGCCAGGTCTTCACGCGGTTACCCGAAGATGTCTTTTACGCGTTCGAAGAACGGCTTCTCGTCTTCGGCGTCCGGCTGGGTGCCAGGGGTTGACGGGAGCGGCGAAAACGTGTCGCGGAGGGCCTCGACGGCCTTCCGCTGCTCTTTGGTGAGTCGTTTCGGCACCGCCACCCGCAACGAGACGAACAGGTCGCCGTGCCCGCGGCCGCTGACGTTGGGCATGCCCTTGCCGCGCACCCTGAACGTGGCGCCCGACTGCGCACCCTCGGGGACGTCGAGCAGGTGCGGTTCACCGGGTGTCTCGATTGGCAGTGATCCCCCGAGCGCCATCAGCGTGAACGGCACGTCCACGTCGCAGTAGAGGTCGTCGCCATCCCGCTTGAAGTTCTTGTGCTCGGCGACGTGGACGACCACGTAGAGGTCCCCCGGCGGCCCGCCGGCCGAGCCGTGCTCGCCCTCGCCGTACAGGCGCATCCGCTGGCCTGTGGCGATGCCCGCCGGGACCTTGACGGTGAGCTTCCGCTCACGGGCGATGCGTCCCGCGCCGCGGCACTCCTTGCACGGCTTCGAGATGACGCGCCCGGTGCCGCGGCAGGTGGAGCAGGCACGCGCGACCGTGAAGAAGCCCTGCTGAAACCGCACCTGCCCGGCGCCGCCGCACTGCCGGCACGTCTCGGCGCTGGTGCCCGGCGTGGCGCCGGTGCCCTTGCAGGGCTCGCACGTCTCTTCGCGCGGGATCTGGATGGTCGTCTCGGTGCCCGCGAACGATTCCTCGAACGAGATCTCGAGGTCGTAGCGCAGGTCCGATCCGCGCTGAGGCCCGCCACGCCGGCGTTGCCCGAACAGGTCGCCGAACCCGAAGAAGTCCCCGAGGCCGCCGAGGATGTCGCCGAAGTCGTTGAACGCCGACGGATCGAAGCCCTGCGCGGCGCCACCCACCGCCGCGTGGCCGTAGCGGTCGTACGCCGCGCGCTTGTCGGCGTCGATGAGCACCGAGTAGGCCTCCGCGGCCTCCTTGAACTTCTCTTCTGCGTCCTTGTCGCCCTGGTTCCGGTCGGGGTGATACTTCAGCGCGAGCTTGCGGTAAGCGCCCTTGATGTCGGCGTCTGACGCCGCGCGTCCGACGCCGAGCACCTCGTAGTAGTCGCGCCTGGTCACGTCGTCGCCACCTTGACCATGGCCGGTCGCAGCAGGCGATCCTTGATGCGGTATCCACGGCTGAGCACGGCGGTGATCTCACCGTCACGCGCGCCGTCGACCACCTCGCGTGCGACCGCCTCGTGCCAGTGCGGGTCGAAGTCTTCGCCGAGGGGATCGAGCACTTCGACGCCGCGGCGGGCCAGAAGCTCGGCGGCCTGCCGGGCGATGAGCGCGACACCCTTGACGTAGGCCTCGACGCTGGGATCGCCTTCGAGGTGCGACGCCCGTTCGAGATCGTCGATCAGCGGCAGGATGTCGCGCAGGAGCTCGGCGTTCGCGTACTCGACGAAGTCACGCCGCTCGCGTTCGGTGCGCTTGCGGTAGTTGTCGAACTCGGCGGTCGTGCGGAGGAGCAGGTCCTTGAAGGCATCACGCTCGCTCGCGAGCTGTTCGATCGGATCGGGCGCCTCGGCAGCGGTCGGTGCACCTGCATCGTCAGCGAGGGCGGGCGGTAACTGCGGATCGTTATCGTCGGGGTTCATGGTCAGGATCAATCATCTCGGACCCACGCGTGGGTCCGCCGTCGGTTACGGTGTGGCGTCGAGCACGCGCCCGACGGCGAGACTCGTCGTCTCGACCGCCGAGATCGCGCGCGAATAGCGCATGCGAGTCGGACCGATCACGCCAATCGTGTGCGTGCGTCCCTCTTCAACCGTCGTGGTCGCCACCAGGCTCACATTGCGCAGTGTGGGATCGGTGTGCTCGGCCCCGATCACCACGGTAAGCCCCGGCCCCTCGACATACTCGTTGAGCAGCAGGATCAGCCGGTGCTTCTCCTCGATCATTCCGAGCAGCGCGCGCAGCGCACCCATGGGAATGCCGCCGTCGGCGGGGGGCGTGCCGTCTACCAGCGTCGAGACGCCGTGGACGAACAGCTGCGACTGCGGCATGAAGTCGGCCAGTGACGCAGATGCCAGGTGGAGGGCGCGGGCCATCAACTGGTCGTACAACACCCGGTCTTCGTGCAGACGCGTGGTGATCTCCCGTCGGATGTCGGCCAGGTCGCGCCCGGCGAACTCCCGGTTGAGATACGTCGCCGACTGGGCGAGGTCGGCCGGCGAGATGGCTTCGAGCAACTCGACGGGCTTCTGCGAGACGCGCCCGTCGGTCGCCACCAGCACCACCAGCACGCGCGAGGCGCCGAGCGCCACGAATTCGATCTGCCGCAGGCCGATGTGCTCGGACGCGGGCGCCAGCACGAACGCCGCGTAATGCGACGCCCGCGCGACTTCGTGCGATGCGCCGTCGAGCACGTCCTCGACCGAGGCAAGGTGCCGCAGCCGGGCTTCGAGTTCGGCCGTTGATCGGGCCGGCGGACGGCGCGCGTCGAGCAGCGAGTCGACGTACGTGCGATAGCCGAGATCCGTGGGGACACGCCCGGCCGAGGTGTGCGGCTGGCGGACGTAGCCCAACTCCTCGAGGCGCGCGAGCATGTTCCGCACCGTCGCCGACGAGACGCCCAGGCCGCTATGTGTGGCCAGCCACAACGACGACACCGGCTCGCCCCGTTCCACGAATTCGCGGACGACGAGCGACAGGATGCGCCGATACCGATCAGTCAGTGGCGGCACGACCCCGGTAGGCGGTCGGCCGCTGCCCGTGAGACTCATTTAGCAGTCGGGTCGCGAGAGTGCTAACCCTTGTGAATTATACACGGCTCGCGGGCGATTACAGCCCTGCACGTGCCATGAGCAGGTGCGCGGCCTCGCGCGCCGCGGCGGTCACCTCGCGGGCATCGAGATCGCAGAGCGCGCCGTCGCGCACGCGCACGTGCCCGTCGACGAGCACGTGACGGACGTCGGTCCCCCGCGTGGCGTAGACGAGCGTCGAGTAGGGGTCGGGCCCCGGCTGCTGGTGCACGCCACTCATCGAGACGACCGTGACGTCGGCCAGGCGGCCGGGGGCGAGCGAGCCGATGGCGTGGTCGAGGCCGAGGGTTCGTGCCCCCCCGCGCGTGGCCATCCACACGACGTCGCGGGCCGGCAGGGCGCCGGGCCCGCGGCGTATGGCCTGCATCGTGGCCGTCAGCCGCATCTCGTCGAACATGTCGAGCCGGTTGTTGCAGGCGGCACCGTCGGCGCCGATCGACACGCACACGCCGGCGTGCGTCAGCTCGACGATCGGCGCCAGGCCCGATCCCAGTTTCATGTTCGACCCGGGGCAGTGGAGCACCTTCACGTCGCGAGCGGCCATCATCGCGATCTCGTCTCCGTCGACCCACACGCAGTGCGCGGCACACAGGAGGGGCGAGGCCACGCCCACGGCATCGAGGTACGCCATGTTCGACATCCCGGTCTCGCGCCGCACGATGTCGATCTCGCCTCGCGATTCCGAGGCGTGGGTGTGCACGATCACCCGGCGCGCTCGTGACAATGCTCCGACTTGCTTCGAGGAGCTCGCGCGTGCACGAGATGGCGAACCGCGGTGCGAAGGCGATACGGATGCGGCCGTTCGCGGTCCCATCCCAACACGCGTGCAGGGCGAGGACTTCGTCGATCGACGCACGGGTCGCCTCCTGCAGCCGACCCGGCACGCGCGTGCCGCTCGAGCCATCCATCATGCACTTGCCGATGGTGGCGCGAAGGCCCAGCCGCGCCACTTCCTCGATGACGGCCTCGGTGTCGTGCACGGTCTCCATCGTCAGGGCCGTGGTCGTGCCGGTGCGCAGCAGTTCGGCCACAGCAAGGCGAGCGGCGACACGGAGCGTGTCGGGTGTGTGCGCGGCCTCGAGCGGCCAGACCCGCGCCTGGAGCCAGTCGAGGAGGACCATGTCGTCGGCGAGGCCCCTGAACAGCGTCTGGCACAAGTGCAGGTGCGTCTGGATCAGTCCCGGCATCACCACGGCATCGCTGGCGTCGAGCTCGACGTCGAAGCGCGTGCGTGCCCGGGAGGCATCCGGGCCGATGGCGACGATGTGCTGGCCGTCGATGGCCACGTCACCGTGAAGCACGTCCAGCGCGTCGTTCATCGTGACGATCGTGCCGTGACGAATGAGAACGGTGCTCATGGCGTTGGCGAACGCACGACCCTCAGCGGGTCGCTGACTGGGCAGCCGGAGGCGTCCAGCGCAGGGCGGTGGCGCTGTTGTCGGGGCGTCCGTCGGCGGTCGTACCGGATGCGTCCGTAGCGGACCGCAATCAACTCCGCCAGGATGCTGACGGCGATTTCCTCGGGCGTGACGGCGCCGATGTCGAGCCCGATGGGTGCATGCACGCGGGCCAGCAGCGACGCGTCGCCACCGTCGAGCGCCAGCTGCTCGGCGAGACGGGCCACCTTCGCGCGCGATCCGATGAGTCCCACGTAGCGCAGGTCGCGCGCCACGAGCGCGCGGACGGCCTCGAGGTCGTGCCGGTGTCCGCGCGTGACCACCACGACGAACGCCGACGTGGGCAGGGGGGCCTCGGTGAGCCACGCGCCAACCTCGTCGACGATCACTTCAACGGCATCGGGGAACCGTTCGTGGTTGGCGAACGACTCGCGGTCGTCGACGACGTGCACCGTGAAGCCGGTGGCTGCGGCCATGCGCCCCAGGTGGAACCCGACGTGCCCGGCGCCGACGATGAAGAGGTCGGGCGCGGGCAGGAGCGGCTCGATGAACACGTCCATCTGGCCCCCGCACACCAGGCCGGAATCCTGGGCGAAGTCGTCGTTGAGGTCGTAGTGGACGAGCACCGGCCGTGTCGCCTCCCGGATGGCGAGGCGGGCGCGGCCGATGGCGTCGTTTTCGTAACAGCCGCCACCGATGGTCCCGACGATGTTGCCGTCGGCGTGGACGAGCATCTTCGCGCCGACGCGCTGCGGGGTCGAGCCGTTGACGCGGACGATCGTCACCAGCGCCACGCGTTCGCCGCGTGCAATGGCTCCGGCCGTGGCGGTGACGACGTCCAGCGTCATCCTTCGACTCGCTTCGCTCGCTCAGGACAGGTCACGGACTCGCTTCGCTCGGTTCGGGACATGTCATCCGACCCGCACCCCGGTCGCAGGGGGTGCGGCTCGGAGAACGAGGTCTCAGATGAGGATCTCGATCTTGCTCTTGGCCTTGATGGTCTCGATGAAGGCGTTGGCCTTCTCCTGGCCCTGGCGCTGCTTGAGGAAATCGGCCAGCCGCGCGTTGACCTCGGCGAGCGGCACGACACGCTCGGCCTTCTTGTCGGTCAGCTTGATGATGTGGTAACCAAACTGCGTCTCGACGACAGGGCTGACCGCGCCCGGCGTCAGCGCAAGTGCTGCCTGCTCGAAGGGCGGAACCATCTGGCCCTTCTGGAAGTAGTTCAGGTCGCCGCCCTGCGCCGCGCTGCCGTCCTGCGAGGTACTTCTTGGCGAGTTCGGCGAAGTCGCCGCCGGCCTTGACCTGCTTCAGCACGTCCTCGATCTTCGCCCGCGCCTCCTTCTTCTGCGCGTCGGTGGCGGTCTGGTCGACCTTGATGAGGATGTGGCTCGCGCGAATCGACTCCGGCTGCTTGAACTGCTCCGGATTCCCGTCGTAATACGCCTTCACGTCCTGGTCGGTGACCGAGATGCTGGGCGTGACCTCTGCCTCGATCATCTTGTTGATGGCGATGTCGTTGCGCAGATCCTGCTTGAGCTTGTCGAGCGTCATCCCACGCTGGGCGAGCGCCTTGCCGAACTCGTCAGGCGAGGGAAACCGCTGCTGAAGCTCGCCGAGTCGCGCATCGACCTCGGCTGGCGGGCACCTCGACCTTGCGCGTCTGCACCTCTTGCAACAGGACCTGCTGGAGCACGAGGCGGTCGAGCACGCCGCGGTAGACCTGGTCGCGCTGGTCGGCCGGCACGGGCTGGCCCTGCGCCGCCTCGAGCTGCTTGAGGACGTCGTCGAAGTCCTTCCTGGCGATGGGCTGACCGTTGACCTTGGCCAGGACCTCGGGCAGCTGCGTGGGCACCGGCTTGGGTGGTGCAGGTGCTGGCGGGGCAGGTTGTGCGGCCTCCGCCTGTGCCGGTGTGGCGGTATTGGTCGACGTCGTGGTCGACTGAGCCGGAGCCTTTGAGCAGGCCGCTACGAAGAGCAGGCCCAGAATTGCGGTGATGTGCTTCTTCACTCGAACCTCATTGAGAGACGCCAATCCGACAGGTACTCCGGCAAGTATACCCCCGGCCGGAAACTCGTGCCATATCGGCGGAGCAGCATGACCGGGATATGCGAAGTCAGACGCGTGAGGAGGCATGCGGCCGGCTGAAGAGACACCCCCGAGATCGGCCCGGGCAGAGACGCCCGGGCCGATCTCCATCGTGTCGACTACCTGGGAAGCTGGAAGGCGTACAGCTTGTTGTTCGGCGTGCCGTTGAACCCGAAGTTGCTGTAACCGGAACCCCAGAACACGGTGCCATTCGAGATGGCGGCCCCCGACAGGCACGAGCCGCCGCTCGCGAACTGCCACAGCACCTCGCCGGTGGCGCCGTTCAGGGCGTACATGTACCCGACCGGATCGATGGTGCAGCCAAAGACCACGCCGTTGGCCGTCGTTGCCGGGCCCGACGAATTGCCGCCGTGCGGCGGCGCTGTCTGCCACAACACCTGGCCGGTGACGGCGTCGAGGCCGCTCCACACGCCGCTCGTGACCACCGACGAATCCGGCATCGTCCACGGACGCTGATCGGAGTTGGCATTCGCGGTGTAGATGCGCTCGCCGTCAACTGCCGACCCCCACTGCAGTCCGCCGCCGGTCCCGCCCGGCCCTGCCTGCGTGACCCAGACAACCGCGCCCGTATCGGGATTGAGCGCCCAGTACTTCCCGCTCTTCTGACCTGCGCCGACCAGGTCGCGTGGCTTGCCCTTCGCTCCGGTCTTCACGGTGAACAGGGCGGGAGCCTGCCCGAAGTCGTAGTCGGGCCCTGCCGGGCTGGGGCAGTTGCTGCCGTCGAACCCGAGGAAGGTGAGGCAGGAGACGGTCCAGGCGTCGTACGGCAAGGCCCGCGTCGCCCATCGGATGGCGCCGGTGTCCAGGTCGAGCGCCAGTACCGAGTCGAAGTGATTGTCGGCTGGCAGGCATGCTGCCAGCGCCGTCGCGTCGGCGGCGTCCTCGGCGCACTGGAGCACGGTCGGGGGGACCGAGTAGTTGTTCCCCGTGGCGACATAGACCTGGCCGCGCCTGACGTCGATCGCGGGCGAACTTCCCCAGACCGCGTTGCCGCTGAATCCCTCGGGCGCCATGTAGGTCTTCCAGAGGATGGCACCGGTCTCGACGTCGAGGGCCAGCATGCTGCCGCGGAAGTTGCAGCATGGATAGCCTGGCACGAAGCCGGCGATGCCTTCTTCGAGCGACGCCACGCCAACGTAGACGCGGCCGGCGTGGACGGTGGCCGACTGCGTGATCACGGCGAACGGGTTGGGGTCGAGGGTGGTGCTCCAGAGCAGCGCACCCGTGTTCTTGTCGAAGGCGAGCAGCTTGCCGCCGGGCCCGCCGTAGGGGGGCGGTGCATAGACGTTGCCCTGCGTGCCGACGATCACCTTGTTGCCGCTGATCACGGGCGTCGCTCGCGCCTTGTCACCGGGCACGCCGGTCGAGTCGATGATCTTCACCTTCCACAGTTGTGCGCCGGTGGAACGATTCACGGCGTACAGGTTGCCGGCCCAGTCGGGCGCGTACACCGAGTCGCCATCCACGGCCGGCGTGGCCGACACGTCGCCCTCGGTCGTGAAGGCCCACTTCACCTGCAACTGGCCGACGTTCCGGACGCTGATCTTCGTCTCCGTGGCCTGGTATCGGGTGTTCTGGATGTTCTGGCCTGCCGAACTCCACTGGCTGCCTGCGCCCGCCGCCACCAGGCCCCCTCCGACCAACCCGACTGCAACCACGATCGCGCCGGCTGTGCCGACTTGCTGCTTTGTCCACTGTGCCATCTCGTCCGTCTCCAGATGTCCGGTTTGCCACGGCAACGCGGGGCCACCGTCATGGCTACCCCTCCGTCTTCCGTGTGTGCGCCGACGCAGTCGTCCGCCTAGCCCCCGGACGGGAGCGCGAGTCGATTGGTCTGATCGGTAGGATCACTTCGTCCAAGCAAGAAACGCGCCCCGACGTTGGCTCGATTCCGGTGAACGATTCCCCGATCTCCAGCCCAGCCGCGCCAACCAAGGCATCGTGCGGGGTGACATAAAGCGTTGCTATCTCCACCTTTGCAGCGCGTCGCCAGCCGACGGCCGCAGAAATGTGCCGACCACCGCCCCCGGCGAGATGAAAAAATCTCCACGCGCCGAATTGGGGTCAGACCCGAATTCAGTTACGGCCGGGGGCGGGGCGGTGCGGGTACGCAGATGTTGCGAATAGACGGGTTGGCGGCAGTTGCTGGGGGGCGGCAGGTGCCCGATTCGCAGTTTCTGCCGTGAGGGGGATCACGTCGTGGCGCGAAACGCGCGTCACCGGCGGGGTGTGTGGGTCTAGTGCTGGTCGCACTCGTCGACCGGTTCGGTTCCGATCAGGAACGACTCGCGGTAGATGCGGGGGCAGTTCGGACCAGCGAGCTTGCCGGTGTCGCGATCGATGTCGACGAACACGATGCCCTCGGGCGCGTCGGCAAACGGCAGGTTGGCGTGGCCTGCGAGGGCGCGCTTCATGAACGCCGTCCAGATCGGGAGCGCCGCCTGGCTGCCGCTCAGGCCGATCGCACGGTTGTCGTCGAAGCCCACCCACACGACGCAGAGCAGATCGGGCGTGAACCCGACGAACCACGCGTCGCGCAGATCGTTGGTGGTTCCCGTCTTGCCCGCGGCGTCGAGCGCGAAGCCCTCCGCGCGCGCGCCGGCGCCCGTGCCTTCGTCGATGACGCTCTTCATCATGCTGAGCACGAGATACGTCGTGTCGGCGCGTGCAATCCGTCGCGGGGCAGGCGGTGCTGGCGGTGCCACCTCGCGACCCGCCTCGACCACGCGGAGCATCGTCCGCAGGGGCCGCAGTTCACCGAAGTTCGGAAAGACGGTGTACGCCTCGGCGACTTCCCACGGCGTGGCCTCGAACACGCCGAGCGAAATCGAGGGAAATGCCTGCGGCTGCATGCTCGTGCCGACCTGTTTCCACAGCGCCGCCACCCTGTCGTACCCGACCAGTTCGGCGACCTTGGCGGTGCCGACGTTGCGCGACAGCGCGAGCGCCCGGCGCAGGGTAATCGGACCGTCGTACTCGTCGCCGTAGTTGCCTGGCGTCCATTCCTGGTCGTCGAAGTAGAAGGTCGTCGGCGAGTCGTCCACGATGCTGGCGGGTGTCAGGTCGGTGCGGCCCTCCTCCGCGGCCGCCTCGAAGGCCGAGAGGTAGACGAACGGCTTGAACACCGAGCCAGGCTGACGACGCGCCGACAGCACCCGGTTGAACTGCGACTGGTTGTACGAGCGTCCACCGACGAACGCCAGCACGTCGCCCGTCCGCGGGTCGATGGCCAGCAGCGACGCCTGCACTGGCTCGGGCCGCCGCTTGCGCCTCGCGAGCAGTTGGTCCACCCGGTCCGCACCCTCCCGCACGGCGCTCTGCGCGATCCGCTGCAGGTGCAGGTCGAGCGTGGTGTAGATGTCGACGGCCGCCTCGTCGCGCGCGACTCCCGGGTAGGCGTCGGTGAACTGCTGGCCAATCAGGTCGACGAACCACGGCGCCTCGGCATCGAGCGCCCGCGCGACGGGCGCCAGCAACTCGTCGGCCGCCTCCTGCATCCGCTCGGTCGAGACGAATCCCGAATCCGCCATCGCGCGCAGCACCACGTTGCGTCGGTCCCTGGCACGATCGGGGTACCGGAACGGCGAGTACATGGGCGGAGCCTGGATCATCCCGGCGATCGTGGCGGCTTCGGCCAGCGACAGGTTCGAGACATCCTTCCCGAAGATGAGGCGGGCGGCTTCGGCCACGCCGTGAATGGCGAACGATCCCCGCTGGCCCAGGTAGACGTCGTTGAGATAGAACTCGAGGATGTCGTCCTTGGTGAGACGACGCTCGAGGATGATCGCCATCATCTGTTCCTGCAACTTGCGCTTGACGGTTTTCTCCCGCGACAGGAACGAGTTCTTCACGAGTTGCTGCGTCAGCGTCGATCCGCCCACCAGGTACGGCTTGTCGCCCCGCAGGTTGGTCACCACGGCGCCCACGGTGCGGATGATGTCTACCCCGGGATGGTCGTAGAAGCGCCGATCCTCGATGGCCAGCACCGCCTCGCGCATCAGGCGCGGGATGTGGTCGAGCGGCACGCGACGACGCTTCTCGCGGACCCCCGTGGCGAGGGCCGAGAGCAGCGGCGCGTCCACCGTCACCGCCGTCGCCTCGCCTGCGCCCGACACGAGCAGCCGCGTCACGTGATCGGGTGGGGGAGGCCGCGTCGAGGCCCTGGCCGGCTCCGCGGGCGCCGGCGTGAACGACACGCGGATGGTCTTGTCGGCCATCGGCCCGCCGCGCGCGATGAGCGAGATCGTCCGTTCGGCGACGGCGAACTCGCCAGGCGCCTCGACGGTGGCCCGCTCGGCGTAGCCGAGATCGTTCAGTCGATCGACGAGTTCGGCGAGGGAGATCTGCTGGCCAATCCGCAGTTCGAACGGCCGGGCGAACACGCGCGGCTCGCCGCGGTCGAGCGCGCCGCTGAGGCGCGCGTCGACGAGCGTGGCAAGCGTGACGTAGAAGTACGCGAAGACGCCGCCGAGCACGACCAGCACGAACACGACCAGCCAGGCCAGGCGGCGCAGCCAGCGCCGGGGGCGGCGGGCACGAGGGGGCGACGGGGAAGCGTTGCGAACGGCCACGGAATCTAGGCGCCTGCGCCGACTATAGCGTCAGTAGCCAGTGCGTGCCGGCGTCGCGTGGGAGATCGGCGGCCAACGCGTCGATGAAGGCCGGCCCGTACTTGTTCAGGAACGTGATGGCGCCCAGCGTGCGCTCCTGGATCTGGCCACTGGGAAAGACCAGCGCGCGTGTCCGCACGAACTGGCGACGCAGCGTCTCGTCGCGCTTCTTGGCCGCCTGGATGATCTTGTTGTGCAGGGTCTTGAGGTCGTGCTCCATCCGGCCGAGCGTCGACCTGGCCGCACCCTCGAGTGTCGGGTCGATCACGGGGACCGCCTCGATGACCTGCCGCATGCGCTCGCCGATGTCCACCCCCGCCGCGTGCAGCGACGCTTCGACCGAGGGCGGCAACTGCGACTCGAGCAACTGGTTCAGCGCATGCTCGTCCTGGGGTTGCAGCGCCAGCCACGGCACATCGTACTTCGCCAGGAATCGGGCAGCCGGCGGATCGATGACGGTGGCGGTGGCGCGGGGGAGCACGAGCGGCATCGGGATGCCGAAGTGGTCGTAGACCTCGCGCAACTGGCCGAGGTACGCCAGTTCGGCCGGGCCGCCCACGTAACAGACGGTCGGAAAGAGCGTGTCCTGCACCAGCGGACGCAGCAGGACGTTGGGACTGAACTCCGACGGCGTCGTCTCGGCCCGCATCCTGAGCACGTCGGGCGCAATGAACTCGCCGCCGATCTCGTACATGCCGCCGTTCCAGTGGATGGCGTGCCGCCCGTTGACCAGCGAGAACAGCGCGACCCCGTCCTCGTGGGTCGTGACCTGCGCGTGGAACCCCAGCGAGGCGAGCCGCTGACCGGCGGTGCCGGCGAGCGCCGCCGTGCGGCCCGGATGGGCGAGTTCACGCGCGAAGACTCCCGCGACCAGCGGCTTGGCGTTCGGGCACGCACAGTCGTACACCACGAGGCCCATCGACCCCAGCCACGACTCGAGCAGGCATCCGAATGCTTCGGACATCGACCGGCCCGGCGCGTACGCCCGCGTCAGCGTCTCGATGACTTCGGCCGTGAATTCGGTCGGGGGCAGCGCCGCCCGCACGTCATCGATGGTTGCCGCTGCGCGGCTGTCGAGCATCAACTGCGCCACCGGCGTGTCGCCGGCGCCAGCCAGCTTCGGCATGGTGATGGAGCGGGCGTCGTGCTCTGCGGTGAGGACCGTCGTGGTGGCGACCTCATCCCAATCGTGGTCTTCGCTGTCGATCCAGAAAATCGGGATGACGGGCGTTCCGGTCCGCGCCTCGAGCGACCGGGCCAGGTCGATGGCGGTGAGGGCCTTGAGCAGCGTGTAGAGCGGCCCGCCGAACACCCCCGCCTGCTGGCCGGTGACGATGGCGACCGCGTTCGGCTCGCGCAGGCGACCGACGTTGGCCCTGGCCGCGGGCGGGGCGCCGCGCCGGGCCTGCTGCTTCTCGATGACATCGGCGACCGCGGCCCGCTGGCGGGGGTACGCCTGGGCGCGCGCGACGGCCTCGACCCAGGCCGACTCGTCTGCGGGATTGCCGGCATAGAACGGCGCAAGCGGCGCGAAATCGTACGCATACGCCGCGGCGAGGCGGCTCACCCACGGCAGACGTCGGAGGTCGATCGCAGTACGAGCGATGGCAGAGGCACTCGGCTCTTGCACGGTCCGGTTACTCTGTCGCCGGATGCGTCGCGCTGTCAAGGAAACGGACGTGCGCGTGCGGCGCACCGGCACGCTATACTCTCTCCGGCCGACAGCATACGCGCTGTAGTTCACCCTGACGCGGCGCAGCGTGCTGCGTCGAACGAGAGCCGCCACTGACCACCGACGACTCCAGTCCGCTCGCCCTGCCGACGACCATCGGACCATACCGCGTCCTGCACCAGTTGGGCAGTGGCGTGCTGGGACCTGTCTTCCGTGCGCACGACGACGAGCGCGAGCGCCTGGTCGCGGTCAAGGTCTTCCGCCTCGACCTGACTCCGGAACTCGCCGATGACGTCGGCGACGACCTGCAGGCGCTCGTGAGCCACTGGCCGAGCGCCATGCCCGGCCTGGTGCGGCCCGTGCGCGCGGGCGTCGACCACGCGACCCCCTGGCTGGCACAGGAGTTCGCCCCGGGCGAAGGCCTCGACGCCATCCTGCGGCGGCGCACGCGGCCGTCGATCGACGAGGTGGTCGCGCTGGTCGGGCTGATTGCGGATGCACTCGACGCCGCCGCCGCAGACGGCTGGACGCACGGTGCGTTGCATCCGCGCGACATCCTCGTGACGCAGGACCTCGACGGGATCGCCATCACGGGTGTCGGCATCGCTCACGTGATTGAGCGCGCCGGATTCCGCGCGCCCCGCCGCCGGCCGTACGTCGCCCCCGAGCGCGTCGCCGGCCACGCGTGGGATGCACGGGCCGACCTGTACTCCCTGGCCGTGATCACCCTCGAATTGATCGGCACGCGGCGCGCCTCGTCGGGCGGCCACCTGCCCGTGCCAACGGTCCTCGAGGAGGCCGGTCTCGACATCGAACTGTGGTCGAAGGCGTTGACGCGTGCCCTGGCCGAGGATCCTGCCCAGCGGTTCGCGACGACCCGGGAGTTCGCCGACGCCCTCGAGGCGGCGTGCTCATCCGAGCCCCTGGCGCCACGCCTGCCGCTCGAGGATCCCGACGAGGCGGCCGACGCGGCCGCTGACGCGCGCCCCCTGCCCGTCGATCCGGTGCCCGGCTCCCGCGCCGGAGGCGGTCGCGACGTGCAGGCCCCTTCACTGCTGGCCGACGCGTTCGACGAGCCAGGCATCTCGCTCGGCCTCGCGGCAGACCAGGGCGTTCCGCCCGTTCGCGGCAGCGCAATCACCGGCTTCGAGGATCCGGTCCGGGAAGACCTGGAAGTGGACCGGCCCGCGGGCTCATCGTGGCAGGTCGGTGAGCACCTACCGGCGGCAGTCCTGCCTCCCGTGGCCGCAGGGGCGCCGCGTCCGTACGGCCTGCTGGCGGCGACGCTGTGCCTGGGCCTGTTCATCGGGTTCCTGTCGGGGGCATGGTTCATGCGAGGCGCCTCGTTCGGCGAGCGCGCACAGACGTCGGCACCGGCAGCCGCGCCGATGGAGCGCGCGACCGTGTCTGACGACGAGGTCGTCGTCAACGACGTGCTGCCGGGCGCCGGGGATGCCGGCGGTGCAGCGACGCCAGTGACGCGGCCGGCACCTCCACCTGCACCCGCGCCGACAGCGGCGCCGTCCGCACCCGCGAGGGTGCCACCCTCGACAACGCCCGCCGATCGCACGCCGGGCGTCGTGCGCATCACGTCGACGCCGACCGGTGCGCGCGTGACGCTGGATGGCCGGGCGCGCGGCACGACCCCCCTGGTCGTGCGCGATCTCGCGCTCGGCACCTACCGCCTCGACGTGTCACGCGACGGCTACCAGGCGCACTCGGAGCGGGTGACGCTCTCGTCGCGCCGTCCCGAATCGGCGGTCGCCGTGACGCTGGCGCGCAACGCGACACCGCGCAGCACACCCGCACGGCCAGCCGCGGCCCCCGCAGCGAGCCAGCGGACGGGTACGCTCGAGGTCGCCACACGACCAACGGGTGCCCGCGTATTGATCGACGGGCGAGCCGTGGGCTCGAGCCCCGTGACCGTGCCCGGGTTGACGCCCGGCACCCACCAGATTCGTCTCGAACTCCCGGGACATCGGCCGTGGACGACGGCCGTCGAGGTGACGCCGAGCCAGACCCGACGGGTCTCCGCGTCGCTCGAACCCACGGGTCCGCGCTAGGGACGCGGCCAGGACACTGATGAAAGCCACACTCGTACTCGAGAACGGTCTGAGCTTCGAAGGTACTTCGGTCGGTGCGCCAGGCGAGACGTCGGGCGAAGTCGTCTTCAACACGAGCCTGACGGGCTACCAGGAAGTGCTCACCGACCCGTCGTACGTCGGGCAGATCGTCACCATGACGGCCCCCCAGATCGGCAACTACGGGGTGACCACCGAAGACGAGGAATCGCGCGGGATCCGCGTCGCGGGCTTCGTGGTGCGCGAGTCGTCACCGGTGGCGAGCAACTTCAGGGCCGACCGCACGTTGCGCGAGTACCTCACCGCGCAGGGCGTGGTCGCCATCGCCGACATCGACACGCGTGCGCTGACACGGGTGCTGCGGTCGGCGGGGGTCATGCGCGGCGTCATCGCGACCGGGCACGTCGACGTGCAGGAGCTCCTCGAGCGGGCGCGCAGCATCCCGCCGATGGAGGGACAGGACCTGGTGCGCAACGTGACCTGCGACACGGCGTTCGACTGGGTACCGCTGGCCGAGTCGGAAGACGGCACGGGTGTCGCGTATCCGCTGGGGGTGAGCCGACGGCGCGACCGGCCGCTCCGCGTGGCCGCGTACGACCTCGGGATGAAATGGAACATCCTGCGGCGCTTCACGGCTCACGGATGCGAGGTCCGCGTGTTCCCCGCGACGGCGCCCCCGAGCGACCTGCTGGCCTGGTCGCCGGATGGCATCTTCTTCAGCAACGGCCCCGGCGACCCGGCGGTGCTCGACTACGTGGTCGACAACGCCCGCACGCTGGTGGCCGAGGACGTGCCCGTGTTCGGCATCTGCCTGGGGCACCAGATCCTGTCGCAGGCGATGGGCGGAACGACCTTCAAGCTGAAGTTCGGCCACCGCGGCGCGAACCACCCGGTGAAGCACCTGGAGACCGGCAAGATCGAGATCACGTCGCAGAATCACGGGTTCGCGGTCGACCCCGCGAGCCTGCCGCCCGACGTGGCGATCACGCACGTGAACCTGTACGACGGCACGGTCGAAGGCGTGCGTCACGCGACGCGGCCGGTGTTCTGCGTGCAGTACCACCCTGAAGCGGCGCCCGGGCCCCACGACGCCGACTACCTGTTCGCGCTCTTCCTCGACGCGATGGAGCAGCGCGCCTGACATGCCGAAGCGAACCGACATCACGCGTGTACTCGTCATCGGGTCGGGCCCGATCGTCATCGGGCAGGCCTGCGAGTTCGACTACTCGGGCACGCAGGCGTGCAAGGCGCTGCGCGACGAGGGGCTCGAGGTCATCCTCGTCAACAGCAACCCGGCGACGATCATGACCGACCCGGAGATGGCCGACCGGACCTACGTCGAGCCGCTCACCCCGGAGGTCGTCGAGAAGATCATCGCGCGCGAACGGCCCGACGCGGTGCTCCCGACCGTGGGCGGCCAGACGGCGCTGAACCTCGCGGTGGCGCTCGCCAAGCGCGGCACGCTCGAGAAGTACGGCGTGAGGCTGATCGGCGCCTCGATCCCCGCCATCGAGGTCGCCGAAGATCGCCTGAAGTTCCGCGACGCGATGCGGGAGATCGGCGTCGACGTGCCTCGCAGTGCGGTCGTGTCGACGCTGGACGGCGCGATGGCTGCCGTGGCCGAGACCGGGTATCCCGCCATCATCCGCCCCTCGTTCACGATGGGCGGTGTGGGCGGCGGCATTGCGTACAACCTCGAGGAGTACCGCGAGATCGTCGCGCGCGGAATCGAGCTGTCGCCGGTCCACGAGGTGCTGGTCGAGGAGTCGGTGATCGGGTGGAAGGAGTTCGAGCTCGAGGTCATGCGCGATTGCGCTGACAACTTCGTCGTCATCTGCTCGATCGAGAACATCGATCCGATGGGCGTGCACACCGGCGACAGCATCACGGTCGCCCCCGCGCTCACGCTCACCGACAAGGAATACCAGCGGATGCGCGACGTCGCGCGCCGCATCATCCGGCGCGTCGGCGTCGAGACCGGCGGGTCGAACATCCAGTTCGCCATTCACCCCGAGACGGGGCGGATGATCACGATCGAGATGAACCCCCGCGTGTCGCGTTCGTCGGCGCTGGCGTCGAAGGCGACCGGCTTCCCGATCGCGAAGATCGCGGCGAAGCTCGCGCTGGGATACCGGCTCGACGAGATTCCCAACGACATCACGAAAGTGACGCCGGCGTCGTTCGAGCCGACGATCGACTACGTGGTCGTGAAGATCCCGCGCTGGGCGTTCGAGAAGTTCCCGCAGGCCGACCAGACGCTGACCACGCAGATGAAGTCGGTCGGTGAGGCGATGGCGATCGGCCGCACGTTCAAGCAGGCCTTCCTCAAGGGCATCCGTTCGCTCGAGCTCGGCACGCGCGCCACATCGCTGTTCCTCCAGCCGCCGATCGACGACGAGGCCGCCGAGGCGGCGCTGCGACGCGACCTCGTGGTGCCGAACGCCCGCCGGATGTGGGCCGTGTTCCGTGCCCTCGAGCACGGCTGGACGGTGGAGCAGATCCAGCAGTACACGCGCATGGACCCGTGGTTCCTGACGCAGTTCGCCGAGATCGTCGACCTCGCGCGGACGGCCGCCCTCGTGCCGTTGCGCGAGATGTCGGCCGACCTGATGGTGACGCTCAAGCGGGCGGGCTTCGGCGACGCCGACATCGGCAAGCTCGCGGGCGCCAGCGCCGACGCGGCGCGCGACCGCCGGCACGAGCTCGACGTGCGCCCATCGTACAAGCGCATCGACACGTGTGCCGCCGAGTTCGAGTCGCACACGCCGTACCTCTACGGCAGCTACGACCAGGAATGCGAGGCGGCGCCCACTGCGCGACGCAAGGTCGTCATCCTCGGCAGCGGGCCCAACCGCATCGGGCAGGGCATCGAGTTCGACTACTGCTGCGTGCACGCCGCGTTCGCGATGCGCGATGCCGGGCTCGAGACGATCATGGTCAACTGCAACCCCGAGACCGTCTCGACCGACTACGACACCGTCGATCGGCTGTATTTCGAGCCCCTCTCGCTCGAGGACGTGCTCGCCATCGTCGACAAGGAGCGCACGCAGGGCGGCCAGGTGTCGTGTGTCGTGCAGTTCGGCGGCCAGACGCCCCTGAAGCTGTCGTTGCCCCTCCAGGAGGCCGGCGTCCACATCCTGGGCACCTCGCCCGATTCCATCGACCTCGCCGAAGACCGCGAGCGCTTCTCGAGCCTGCTCTGGGACCTCGGCATCCCGCAGCCGGCCAACGGCATGGCCGTGTCGAAGGAGGAAGCTCGCGACGTGGCCGAGCGCATCGGCTTCCCGGTGGTCGTGCGGCCCTCGTACGTGCTCGGCGGACGGGCGATGGCGATCGTCTACGATCCCGCGACGCTCGATCGCTACATGAGCACGGCCGTCGACGTGACGCCGGAGCGACCCATTCTCATCGATCGCTTCCTCGAGGATGCGTTCGAACTCGACGTCGACGCCGTCGGCGACGGCACGGGTGCCGTCGTCATCGGCGGCATCATGGAGCACATCGAGGAGGCAGGCATCCACTCGGGCGACAGCTCGTGCGTCGTGCCGCCGTACCTGGTGGCCGAGAAGCACCTGGCGACGATCCGCGACTACACGCGGCGGATCGCGCGCGCGCTCGACGTCATCGGCCTGATGAACGCCCAGTTCGCCATCAAGGACGAGACCGTCTACGTGATCGAGGTCAACCCCCGTGCGTCGCGCACCGTGCCCTACCTGTCGAAGGCGACGGGCGTGCCGCTTGCAAAGGTCGCGGCCCGCGCGATGCTGGGCACGACCCTGGCCGAGCAGGGCATGACCGCGGATCTCGAGGTCGAGGGCGTCTTCGTCAAGACCCCGGTGTTCCCGTTCGTGCGCTTCCCTGGCGTCGACACGATCCTCGGGCCCGAGATGAAGTCGACGGGCGAGGTGATGGGTGGCGCGGCGTCGTTCGGCGTCGCCTTCGCCAAGGCGCAGATGGCGGCCGGCCAGACGATCCCGATGGAAGGCACGGCGTTCATCAGCGTGAACAACGGCGACAAGCCCAACGTGCTGCCGATCGCGCGCGACCTGTCGGCGCTCGGGTTCAAGCTGCTGGCCTCGCGCGGCACCGCGGCGTACCTCCGGGCGCATGGGCTGCCGGTCGAGGTCGCGTACAAGATCAACGAGGGGCGCCCGCACGTCGGCGACCGCATCCTCAACGGCGACATCTCGCTCGTGATCAACACGCCGCTGGGCCGCGAGTCGTTCTTCGACGACCGGACGGTGCGGCGCGCGGCCATGATGCACGGCGTGCCCTGCATCACGACACTGACGGGCGCCGCGGCGACGGTGGCGGCCGTCAAGGCGCTCCGCGAAGAGGGCATCGACGTGCGGGCGCTGCAGGAGTACCACGCAGGAACTGCGGCACCGACGGGCTGAGCAACGACGCAGTTCTCGCCACGCGTCATCCCGGGTGTCGCGATTGGCGCACGAAATGCCGGCGGCCGACCTGGTCGCCGAACTTGCAGGGCGGGGCGCATGCGGCGTCCCGCCCTTTTTCTTGCCGGTCCGTTCGTGCCGGGCCTGGCGGTCGGCGGGCTACACGCGGCCGTGCGTGGGCTGGCAGACCTGTTCGTCGTCTCGGCCCTCTGCGTGCTTGCCGGCGTCATCGTGACGGGGCGCGGACGCGCGTGGCAGACGACGGCGCTGGCCGTTGCGGCGTTCGCGTTCGGGATGTCGACCGGCGCGCGCGACGCCCCGCTGCGACTCGCGCCGCCCCTCAGAGCCGCCTTCGCCGCGCAGCTGGCCGGCGACCCCGACCCCATCCACATCACGGGCGTCATGCGCGGCGACGCGCAACCGGGCCGCGACGGCGGCGCCACCTTCGTCCTCGAGTCGATCGAGGGCACACAGCGTGCGGACGGCGCGCCTGTTCCCGGGCCGGGCGGCATTCGCGTATCGGTCGGCGGCATGCCTCCGGCGTCGGCGATCGCCTCGTGGCGCGAGGGCAGCGTGGTCAGGCTGCCCGTGTTCCTGCGCGTGCCCGCGACATACCGAAACCCGGGCGTGGAGGACGGGGCCCTGGCGCTGGCGCGTCGCGGGATCGCGCTGGTGGCGACGACGAAGAGCGGCGCACTGATCGAGGTGATCGTGCCGGCGACGGGGCTGGATGCGTGGTCGGCCGACGTGCGGCACCGGATCCGCGAGACCATCCGCCTGCATCTCGGCGGCCAATCACGGGCGGCGGCGGTGTGCCTGGCCATCCTCATCGGTGATCGCACCGGGCTCGACGAGGAGACCACCGACCGCCTGCGGCGTGCGGGCACGTTCCACGTGATCGCGATTTCGGGTGGCAACGTGGCCCTGTTCACGGCCGGGTGCCTGGCGATGTTGCGCGTGGGACGAGTGCCGCCGCGCGCCGCCGCCGCGCTGACCGTCGCCGGCGTGCTGGCGTTCGCGCTGGTGGTCGAGCGGGGCGCATCCGTCGATCGTGCCGTGACGGTGGCCGTGGTGTATCTCGTTGCGAGGGCAATCGACCACCACGCGTCGCCGCTCAACGTCGTTGGCCTGGTTGCCGTGGGGCTCGGCTGGCTCGACCCTGCGGTCGTGTTCGACGTGGGCTTCCTCCTCACCTTCGGCGCGACCATGGGGCTGCTGGCGGGCGCCTCGCGGCTCGCCAGCGCGATGCGGTCGCGAGCGCTAGGCCGCCTGGATCAACGCCGCCTCGCCGTGAGGGGTGCAGCGACAGGGATCGACGCCGTCGCCGCGACCCTCGCCGCCGAGGCCGCTGTCGCGCCCATCGCCGCCGTGGCCTTCGGTCAGGTGACGTTTGCCGGCATCATCCTGAACCTCGTGGCGGTGCCGGCCATGGCGCTCGTGCAGGCCGGTGGCATGACCCTGCTCGCGGTCAGCGCACGGATGCCGTTGCTCGTCGGGCCGGCAGTCGGCGTCACGACGATTGCCAGCCACGCACTCGTCGACTCCGCGGCCCTGGTCGACTACCTCCCGTGGCTGGTCATCGAGACGCCGCGGCTCGCGGCGATGGTCCGCACGGCAACGCCAGCGGTCATTCCTCCGCACGACGCGGCACGGCTGGCAGCGCCGCTGCTGACCCTCACGTTCCTGGATGTCGGCCAGGGCGACGCGACGCTGGTGCAGTTTCCCTCGGGGACGTCGCTGCTGGTCGATGCAGGGGGGACGCCCGGCGCGTCGTTCGACATGGGATCACGCGTGGTCGTCCCCGCGCTGCGGGCCCTCGGCGTGTCGAGGCTGACGTGGCTGGTCCTGACTCACGGCGATCCGGATCACATCGGCGGGGCGGCACGCGTGATCGACCTCCTGCGCCCCTCCGAGATCTGGGAGGGCGTCCCCGTGCCGCCGCATGCCGCCCTCGCCGACATCGATGCCGTGGCACGTCAACGCGGCACGCCGGTCCGCCACGTGTTGACGGGCGAGGTGGTGCGCATCGACGGCGCCGAGGTGCGCGTCCTGCATCCGCCCCGACCAGAATGGGAACGGCAGCGCGTGCGGAACGACGACTCGATCGTGCTCGAGATCCGTTACGGCGACGTGGCCTTCGTGCTGCCGGGCGACATTGGCGGCGCGATCGAGCGCGCCCTGCTGCCGCAGGTGACGCGCGGCAGGCGCCTGGTACTCAAGGCGGGGCACCACGGGAGCCTCACGAGTTCGACGCGCGAGTGGGTCGCCGGCCTGCGCCCCGACGCGGTCGTCTTCAGCGCAGGACGCGCGAACCGTTTCGGGCATCCGGCGCCCGCCGTCCTGGCGCGCGTCGTCGACGCGGGGAGCGAAGTGTTCCGCACCGATCGCGATGGCGCGGTTCGTATCGCGACGGATGGCACGCAGCTCTGGGCGGTGACGATGGATGCGCGCCGCTGGTGGATGGGGCAGCGGCGATGAGGGCGAGTTCCGTGACGGGCGACGCTACTTGACCGCCTGCCAGTGCGCCTCGAGTTCGGCGAGCGACATGGTGGTGATGTCGCGACCGCTCGCGCTGACGCGTGTCTCGACGTCGCGGAAGCGTCGCGAGAACTTGCGGTTCGCGTGCCGTAATGCGCCCTCGGGATCGACGCCGAGCTTGCGGGCGAGGCTCGCGACCGTGAACAGCAGGTCGCCGACCTCCTCGGCGATGTGGGCAGCGTCGCCACGTGCCACGGCGTCATGGATCTCGTCGAGTTCCTCGTGGATCTTGGCGTGCACGCCGTCGGTGTCGGGCCAGTCGAAGTTGACCTTGGCCACGCGCCTGCCGATCTCGAGCGCGGCCGTGAGCGCGGGCAGTGCCGGGGGGATGCCGTCGAGGACGCTCGCGCGTTCGACGCCCTTGTCGAGGCGCTCGCGGGCCTTGATGACGTCCCACTGCTCGAGTACCTGCGCGGCTGAATCCACGGCCGCATCATCGCCCGCGCCGAAGACATGCGGATGCCTGCGGATCAGCTTCTCGTTGACGGCGCGCACGGCGTCGGCGATCGAGAAGCGGCCGCCCTCGTCGAAGATCTGGGCCAGGAAGACCGCCTCGAACACGTGGTCGCCCAGTTCCTCGCACAGCCCGTCGGCGTCGTCGCGCTCGATGGCATCGACGACCTCGTGCGCCTCCTCGAGCACGAACCGGGCCAGCGACCGTGGCGTCTGCTCGCGATCCCACGGGCAGCCGTCGGGAGAGCGGAGCGCGCGCATGATCTCGACGAGTCGCGTGAACTCGCCGCCCGGTCCTGCATCGGGAGCGACGGGCGCCGCGAGGCGCGGTGGGCGAGGAGTTCCGGACGAGTCGGCCACGATGGGCCGCTATGCTAGCATCAGCCGAATGAGCGATGCGCAGGAGCCACAGGGCCTCACCTTCGGGGCGTTCGTCATGTCGCTGGCGACGACGGCCGCGGTGCACTTCGGGGATATCGCCGATCCGGTCTCGGGCACGAGCCAGGTGAACCTCGCCGCAGCCGGACAGATGATCGACATCCTGGCGATGCTGCAGGCCAAGACCAGGGGCAATCTCGACACCGACGAAGAACAGCTGGTCGAGCAACTGCTCTACGAGTTGCGCATGCGCTACATCGAGGCGACCCAGCAGCAGGACCGGCGCATCATCACCCCGTAAGGGCTGCCGTGCGTGTCACCATCCTCGGCAGCGGTACGTCGCACGGCGTGCCCATGATCGGGTGCGACTGCGCGGTCTGCCGCTCGACCGACCCGCGCGATCGCCGGACGCGGGTGTCGGCCCTCGTCGGGTGCGACAACGGCGCGCAATTGCTGATCGACCTGTCTCCGGACCTGCGCGAGCAGGCGCTGCGGACCGCGTTGCGGAGGGTCGATGCCGTCCTGATGACCCACGCGCACGCCGATCACATCCTGGGCTTCGACGAGTTGCGGCGATTCAACGTGCTGATGCAGAAGACCATGCCGGTGCACGGTGATGCCGCGACGTTGGCGCACATCCGGCACACCTTCGCGTACGCGTTCGATCCCGATACGCCGATGGGCGGAGGGATTCCGCAGGTCGAGTTGGTCGAGGTCGCGGGTGCGTTCGAGACGCACGGGGTCACGGTGACGCCGGTGCCCATCCAGCACGGCACCCGCCCCATCCTGGGGTTCCGCATCGGCGCGTTCGCCTACCTCACCGACTGCAGCGGCATCCCCGAGGCGAGCCTCGCCCTGCTGGACGGCGTCGACGTGCTGGTGATCGGTGCCCTGCGGCACCGCCCGCATCCCACGCACTTCACCGTGGCCGAGGCGATCGACGCGTCGGGGCGCGTCGGGGCGTCGCGGACCTTCCTGACGCACATCTGCCACGATCTCGGGCATGCCGCCACCGAGGCGGCGCTGCCGCCACGCGTCAGGCTGGCGCACGACGGGCTCGTCATCGATGTCGCGTGAGGGCGCTCACGTATGATGACGATGTGACCTCCTTGGTGCGGTACTTCCCCGACGACCCTCGCCCGGTCGAGTGGCGCACGCCCATCGTGGCGGTCGGCAATTTCGACGGCGTGCATCGCGGGCACGCCAAGATCCTCGAGCGCATCTGCCGACAGGCAGCCGAGCGGCAGGTGTCGCCGCTGGTGCTGACGTTCGATCCCCATCCGCCGCGCGTGGTGCGTCCCGACAAGGCGCCGCCCTTGCTGATGACTCCCGGGCAGAAGTACGAGGCCCTCGGGCGGGTCGGCGTCCACGGCATCGGCGTCGTGCGGTTCTCGCACGAGATCTCGCAGTGGGAGCCCGAGCACTTCGTGCGGTCGGTCCTCGTCGACTGGCTGCGGGCGGCGGAGGTCTGGGTCGGCGGGAACTTCCTGTTCGGGCGCGAGCGATCGGGCAATTTCACCCTGCTGCGTGCGCTCGGCCTGCAGTATGGATTTCGCGCCGAGAAGATCGATCCTGTCCGCTATCGCGACTTCGTCGTGAGCAGCACGCGCGCCAGGCGCCTCATCGGCGAGGGACGTGTTGACGAGGCGTCGGCGCTGCTCGGCCATCACTACGCGATCGACGGCCACGTCGTCAGGGGCGATGGCCGCGGGCGCCAGCTCGGGTTTCCGACGGCCAACCTCGCGACGACCAACGAGTTGCTGCCTCCCAACGGCGTCTACGCCACGATGCTCGGATCGACGGCGCCGCGCGCCCGGCCATCACCAACATCGGCGTCCGTCCGACGTTTGGCGGCGGTCGCACGCCGGTGGTCGAAACCCACGTGTTCGACCTGGCGCGCGATCTCTACGACCTCTCCGTGCGCCTGTGGTTCGTGCAGCGGCTGCGCGACGAGCGCCCGTTCGAGGACGTCGGCGCGCTGCGGCAGCAGATCGAGGACGACTGTGCCGAGGCACGGGGCATCTTCCAGCGGATTTCGCTGTAGAATCGACCTGCCGCATGGATGCCCCCTCGCCAACCGCTGCACACGAGTTTGCGTTCAGCTTGTCGATTTCGTGTGACCCGGCCTTTGCCGAGACCGTGCGAGCGCTGGTGAATCGAGCCGGCGCGCTGGCAGGGTGTACCGACGATGCGGGTGGCCGGCTGGGGGCGTGCGTGGAGGGAGTGTTCGAGGCCCTGATTGCAGGGGGAGTCACCCATTCCACGGATGTCGCGTTCGACGTGCACGGGTCATCGCGGCTCGTCACGGTCGATGTCCAATGTCCGGAGTCGTGCCGGCCGCCGCTGGCCGAGGCCCTCGAGCAGTCGGGCGCGGCGCCGACCCTGCGTGCAATGGTCGATCGGCTCGAATGCGGTGAGTCGAAGGGCCGAACGTTCTGCCGCGTGACGCAGTTGGTCCACGCGTAGGCCTGGCGCGTGCCCCGGCACGCTGCCGTTCCCTTCCTTGTGAGCACGCCGTGCCGATGCGCCTGTACAACACGCTGACCCGACAGGAAGAGCCGTTCGCGCCGCTCGACGGCCGCACCGTCCGCATGTACGCGTGTGGACTGACGGTCTACGCGCGCGGCCACATCGGCAACTTCCGGACCTTCGTGTCGGTCGATGTCCTGCGGCGGACGCTCAAGTACTGGCAGGGCTACGACGTCATCCACGTGATGAACTTCACCGACGTGGACGACCGCACGATCCTGGAGTCGCAGAAGGCCGGCCTGCCGATCCGCGAGTACACCGACCAGTGGATCGCGGCCTTCCGCGAGGACGCGGCCGCGCTGGGCCTCGAGGCCAACGAAGAGAACCCGCGCGCCACCGACGAGCCGAACCTCGTCGCGATGTGCGACATGATTGGGGCCCTCGAGGCGAAGGGGCACACCTACCGCAGCGACGGGTCGGTGTATTTCAAGATCTCGACCCTGCCCGGCTACGGCAAGCTCGCGCGCCTCGATCACGAGGGCATCAAGCCCGGGGCGCGCATCGACACCGACAAGTACGAGAAGGAGGACGCCCGCGACTTCGTCCTCTGGAAGGCGACGAAGCCCGACGAGCCCACGTGGGACTTCGGGATCGGCCCGGGGCGTCCGGGTTGGCACATCGAGTGCTCGGCGATGGCGCGCCGGCTGCTCGGCGACACGATCGACATCCACTGCGGCGGGGTCGACCTCATCTTCCCGCACCACGAGAACGAGATCGCGCAGAGCGAAGGCGCGACGGGCAAGCCCTTCTCGCGGTTCTGGTTCCACGTCGAGCACCTGATGCTCGACGATGGCGAGAAGATGTCGAAGTCGCTGGGCAACGTGTTCACCGTGCGCGACCTGCTCGCCCACGGCTTCCGCGCGTCGGCCCTGCGCTTCATGCTGATCTCGGTGCACTACCGCAAGCAACTGCGGTACTCGCGCGCGAGCATCGAGCAGGCCGACGAGGCGCTGACGCGCCTGAGCGACTTCCTCTCGCGGCTCGACCGCGTCAGGGGCGGCGCGTCCGACCCGGCGTTGCTCGTGCGCGTCAACGACGCGATCGACGACTTCGGGCGCATGCTGGCGTCTGACGTCAACGTGCCCGGCGCGATTGGCGTGATGTTCGACCTGGTGCGAGCGATCAACGCCGCGATCGACGCCGGCCAACTGGGCGAGGCCGACGTGCCCGTCGTTCGCAACGCGTTCGCGCGGTTCGACCAGGTGCTCGGCGTGATGGCGATGCGCAAGGCCGAAGACGAGAAGCCGCCGGTGCCCATCGCCGAGATCGAGCAGCTCATCGAGGCACGGCGCGAGGCGCGTCGGCGGCGCGATTTCGCCGAAGCCGATCGGATCCGGACAGGACCTCGATGCCCGCGGCGTCGTGCTCGAGGACTCCGCGACCGGGACGCGCTGGAAGCGGAAGTAGCCGCCCGCAAATCACTCCCGGAGTGTGTTCCCGCCCGCGTAATCCCTCCGGGAGTGATTTACACCTCTTCGAACACGCCGGTGTCGCGGTTCTTCCGCACGCGCAGGGCGTCGAGGCAGCGTCCGTTCATGGCGACGTAGACGCCGGCGGGCAGCACCTGCACGAACGACAGCGCACTTCCCAGGTTGAACAACCCGTCGGAACTGCCGAAGGCGAACGGTACGATCGCGCCCGTGAGGACGATGGTCTTGCCGAGGTTGGCCTCAGAGAGCGCGCGGGCCGTCTGGGCCATGGTGTCGGTGCCGTGGGTGATGACAATCCGCGACGCCTCACACTGGCGGCAGTGGTCGACGATCAGCGCACGATCGGCGTCGGTCATGTCGAGGGAGTCGATCATCATCAGCGTGCGCATCGAGATGGGCACGCGCGAGCGGCCGGCACGCAGCATCTCGGCGAGGTGCGTGTCCTTGAAGTAGAGGCGCCCGTGGACCTCGTCGTACTCCTTGTCGAACGTGCCGCCGGTCACGAAGACGCGGATTTCCTGTGGGGACATCCCGGCATTCTAGCCCGCGTCCCGGGGGAACGGCCGGCGGATTCTGCGTACGACCCCTGTGCCCGGTGTACGCAGATCCCGTGCAGGGCTGAGCGACCGCCGCGGTGCGATCCACGCAACGGGACCCAGCGCGGCAGGCGCGGGACTTGCGTGGGCCTCGTGCGTGACGGCCGATCCTCGACACCTGCTGGGGCTCGATGGCGAAGACGCCGCCGTCCGCGAACTCGAGGCGCGCGGCTACGTGGTCGTCGCGCGCCGCTACCGCACCCGACTCGGCGAACTCGACGTGATCGCGCGCGACGGCCCGGTGCTGGTGTTCGTCGAGGTGAAGACGCGGAGCACGCCGCATTGCGGTGACGGCCTCGAGGCGGTGACGGCCGACAAGCGGCGGCGCCTGGTCAGGATGGCGCACGAGTACCTCTGGCTGCACGGCCTCGACGACACCGCGTGCCGGTTCGACGTCGTCGCCATCGACGTGCGGGGCGCCGGGCGCGATCGGCAGCTGGTGCTCGACGTGATCAGGGATGCTTTTGCCGAAGGGGAGTAGAATCGAGTCGTGTGCGGGCGGAGGTTGTTCGCTTGCAACCATTTCGGGGGCTGTGTTAATCTCTTCGGGCGTCGCGGCAACGTGGGCGGGAATAACTCAGTGGTAGAGTGCGACCTTGCCAAGGTCGAAGTCGCGGGTTCGAATCCCGTTTCCCGCTCCAACTCTCTCCTCGCCGCATTATCGCCCGCACCGAACCCCGACATCGAGTGACCGGCGCCGTCGCCAAGTGGTAAGGCAGAGCTCTGCAAAAGCTCCATCCCCGGTTCGAATCCGGGCGGCGCCTCCAAACATCCCGTGAATCCAGCCCCCGCTCCCGCACGCAACGTCCTCGGCGATCCCCTCCAACCGTGCAGCGTCAGGCCGCTGACGGGATTCTTCCGTACGGGGTGCTGCGACACCGGGCCCCAGGATCTCGCCCTCCACCTGGTCTGCGCGGTCATGACCGATGCGTTCCTGGCGTTCTCGCAGTCACGGGGCAACGACCTGATCACGCCCATGCCGGCCGTCGGCTTTCCCGGCTTGAAGGCAGGCGACCGGTGGTGCCTGTCTCTGGCCCGGTGGGTCGAAGCGCTCGAAGCCGGCGTCGCGCCGAAGATTGTGCTGGCCGCCACCCACGAGGCGACACTCGAATCCGTGCCCCTCGACACGTTGCTCGCCCACGCGATCGACGTGTCGTAGCCGCCATCCGCTCACAACCCAGCAGTCCCGGAGCGCAGCCCCAGGGTGTCGCGAAGCGCCGTGACCGGAATGGGGCCCCCTCCACGCCGTGGCCTTCGCAGTGCGCTGCCCGGTGCGGCGTGCCCCGTCGCCTCGCAAGGAAGCGCAACCTTGTGCGGATTCGGCGCAGTGAGCCCCTTCGCGTGCCGTTGGCGATCTGATCATTGATGTGGTTGAGCTGGCCCAACGCGGCCGGTCGACCACTCCCCTGATCGCACTTGGAGCGCCAGGATGCGCCTTCCTGCCGTGCCGATCGATCCCATCCTGCCCGCGGGGCCGCCTGGAGCGGCCGTCGGGCCCGCCTGTCCCGAGCTCGTCCTGAATGTTCTGTGCATGTGCCCGGTGCTGAGCCTTCGCAGGGCGCCGTGCCGACCAGGTGCGCGCCGTGTGCGACGCAACCTGCGCTCGGGCAGCGCCGTGCGAGCGCTCGACACTGCGAGGCTGGAGCCACGGTGGTCATGGAGCCGCGAGTCACTCAGATGCCTACATTCCTGTTGATTGCCACGCTCGTGGGTTGCATCGGATCGGGCGCGCCGCCGCCGGCGACGGCCGACGTGCGCCCGGTCCTGCTGGTCCAGGTCGCCCGCTGGCAGGGGCCCGACAACACGGTGATCACCTTGGGGCCCGACGGCACGCTCCAGCGCTTCGACGGATCACTGCTGGTCGTCCGGCGCGAGGGCTCCGCGGTCATCGCGCAGGACGAGGCGCGCGCACTCATCGAGCGCGCAGAAGGGCTGCCCGATCCGATGGCGGTTCCCGACGCGCCGCTCGAAGGCGATCGGTTCCTCGTCGTGACGCCGGCTGGCCGCGTCATCAGCGCACCCGAGACGACGGCAGCGCGCGAACTCGTACTGCTGATCAACGACGTGTTGCGCGTGGCCGAACGGGTGGCGCTCACGGCCAACCGCGCGCACTACGTCCGGATCGAGCACGTGGATTCGTCACGAGCCGGACGCCTGCGCGATGCGGGCACTCGCGCCCCGGCGATCGACTCGCTCGACGCGGCGCTCAGAGGGGTCGTCGAGAACGGTGTCGGTGCGCCCATGCGGTTCCTCGCGGTCGACCAGCGAACGTATGCGGGCCTGCTCGCGGCGCTGGGTGGTCGCGATGCGTTCGTGCAGGCGGGTGATGGCACGTGGTTCCAGGTCGAACTCTGGTCACCTGCTGAATGAGGCGCCCATGACAGCCATGATTCGCAGTCGTCGTGTCCGGTCGTTCATCGTGGGCCTGGGAGTGCTGGCGCTGCTGTGTGCCAGTGCCGTCATGGCCTCAGCCGGAACAGGCAAGGTCCGCGTCGTCGGCTCGAAGAAGTACCTCGACTTCTGCGTGTCGATCCGGTTCAACGCGACCCCTGCCCAGATCACCGAAATCAAGCGCGGCCTCACCGAGGGCAGCGCCATCCTGCTCGATGCGACCGACGGGCAATTCGAGTTCGGGAACATCTACATCGTCAACGACAGCGGCGCCAGCGATCAGGCCGAACTGTGGGTCCACTCCACGTCGGGCCGTGCCTACGCCACGTACGGTTCCTATGGTGTGTCTGGTCAGCACATCAACATGTTCTACCCGAGCAACTTCTCGAAGACGCCGTCGCAGAAGGGTGACGCCTACACCGTGGCGCACGAGTTCGTGCATCACGTGTGGTCGATTGCCGACGAGTACTCGGGTCCTGGCGCCGGCGGAGCGGGGGACTGTGAAGCGCCTCCCGGGTCGAACACCGCCACCTTCTGCCTGATGGACAACTACTTCACGCGCGGCGTGAACAAGGGCATCGGCGGTGCGACCGGCGCCTACTCGCTCAACGAACTGTGCGTCAGGTCGAACCACGATCCCGACAAGGACACGCACCAGGAGAGCCGGCACAGCAAGTCGTGCTGGGAGACCATTGCGGCCTACTCGGCCCTGACAGGGACGTTGAAGAGTCGTGGGGGGACGGCGCCGGCCGCGCTGCCGGTGGCCGCTGCCCCGGCAGCAACCGCCCCGACCTACTACGACTCGAGCAGCGGACGCCGGTTCGTGCTGATCATCGATCGCTCCGGCAGCATGGGGACGGTGGACGGCGCGAGCGGAAGTCCGACGCGGATGACCCTCGCCAAGCAGGCCGCCAACATCTTCGTCGACCTCGTCAAGCTGAACGAGAGCATTGGCGTGGTGTCGTTCTCCAACTCGGTAGCCACCAACATGGGCCTGACGACGGTTACCGCCGGGTCGAAGGCGACGGCTAAGGCGGCCATCAACGGGCTCTCGGACAGCGGCAGCACCGCCATCGGCGACGCCCTCGTGGCAGGCCGCAACCTCATCACCGGCGCCGCCTCGAAGGTCTGCTGCCAGACGATCGTCCTCTTCACCGATGGCGAGAACAACAGCGGCGTCAGTGAACTGTCGGTCATCCCCAGCCTGGTGGCCGCCAACATCACCGTGATCTCGGTGGCGATCGGGAGCGGCGTCAGCACGGCCAACCTGTCGCAGATTGCGGGCGACACGTCGGGCAAGTTCTTCCAGGTCGCCAACTCGTCGAAGCTGCCGGCACTCATGGCTGCGTTGTCGGCCGAGGCGACGGGCGGCGGCATCATGGCGCGCCAGCCCGGCTTCATCTCGACGGGCCAGACCCTCGACCGCACGGTCCTCGTCGACTCGGCAACGCAGGAACTCACGGTGACCCTCACGACCGACGTGGGCAACACCGTTGGCATGAGCCTGGTATCGCCGACAGGCGCGGTCTACTCGGCGACCAGTGCGCCATATGTCGAGTTCCTGTCGAGCGCGGGCACACGGATCGGCATCATTCGGCGACCCACGTTGACCACCGGCAGCTGGAAGGTCCGGGTCACTGGCCAGGTCGTGAAGAGCAACGCGTACGATGTCACGATCTCGGGCGTTGCCCCCGGCGTCGGCCTGACCGCGACGAGCAACAAGGCGCAGTACACGTTCCCCGAGGCCGCGGTCGTCACGGCCACACCCCACTTCGGACAGGCCGTGATCGGCGCCTCGGTGCGCGCGACCGTCGTGACGCCACTCGGGACCAAGATCCCGATCGATCTCTTCGACGACGGGGCCGCAAGCCACGGTGATACGGCGCCCAATGACGGCGTGTACAGCGCGAAGTTCGGCAACTACGCCGCCGGACCTGGCACCTACCAGCTCGACGTCGTCGCCGACAGCGTCGCCGCGTCGACGGTCTTTCCCGGCGAGGGATTGTTCGTCGGGCTCGCGCCCGCCAACACAGGCAGCGTTCCGCTGTTCCGGCGCGAAACCAGCCTGTCGATCGTCGCGGTGGGTGTCAGCGCAAATGACTTCGACGGCGACGGCCTCCTCGATGCGTGGGAGAACAGGGTGGGCCTCGACGCCGGGTCTGCGGTGGGCCCCGCCGGAGCCACCGGCGACCCGGATGGCGATGGGGTCAACAACATCAACGAGCAGCGGAACGGCACCGATCCGATGCTCTCGAACGTCTGGAGCCTGTCGGAAGGCTCGACGGGGTTCTTCAGCGAACGTCTCGCGATCAGCAATCCCCACACGGATTCGGCCACTTTCTCGGTCACGTTCCTGAGGGAATACGACGCGCCGATCGTGCGGAACTACTCGCTCTACGGCCAGCGCCGGATGACGATCGACGTCAACGCCATCCCGGGGTTGTCGAATGCTGCCGTGTCGGCCGTGGTCAACACCACGGCGGGCGGTGTCGTCGTCGAGCGCACGCTGATCTGGGACACCACCAGGAAGTACGGCGGTCACACAGGGAAGGCGGTGCAGGCGCCGAAGACCAAGTGGTACCTGGCCGAAGGCGAGGCGCGGGCGTTCGACACCTACATCCTGTTCGCCAACGACAACGCGTCGCCCGCCAGCGTCACCGCGACGTACCTCCTCGAGAGTGGCGCGCCCGTCGTCCGCGCGTACAGCGTGCCTGCCAAGAAGCGCCTCACGGTGTATGCGAACGCCATCCCGGGGGTGACGGGCAAGGCGTTCTCCACCACGATCGAGAGTTCGGTCCCGATCACCGTCGAACGCGCGATGTACTTCGGCTCGACGGCTGGACGCCTCTGGGAGGGAGGGCACGAGTCTGCGGCGGTGGACGCGCCGTCGACGTCGTGGTTCGTCGCCGAGGGCCGCACTGGATCGCTGTTCGACATGTACCTGCTCCTCGCGAACCCCGGGCCAACGGCGACCGTGGCCACCGTGCGGTACCTGTTGCCTGGCGGCGCCGTCGTCCAGCGAACCTACCCCCTGCGGGCCACGAGCCGCACCACCATCTGGGTGGATGGCGAACCTGGCCTGGCTGACACCGACGTGTCGGCGCAGATCAGCGCGCCGCTACCGATCATCGTCGAGCGCGCGATGTACTGGCCGGATCCCTACCCGCGGTGGTACGAGGCGCACAACAGCGCGGGGGTGACCACCACCGGTGTCGAGTGGGCGCTGGCAGAGGGTGAACACGGCGGCACAGCCGGGTTCCAGACGTATGTGCTGCTGGCGAATCCTGGCAACACCGATGCCCTCGTCACGCTGACGATCCTGCGGACGTCGTCGAACCCGGTCACCATCAACAAGCTGGTGCTGGCCAACTCGCGCGAGACGGTTCCGAGCAGCGAGTTCGGGCTCTCGTCGGGTGAGCGGTTCGGCGTCCGCATCAACTCCGACCAGCCGATTGTCGTTGAGCGCGCGATGTACTGGAACGCCGGCGGGCAGTTCTGGTCTGCCGGCACGAACGAAACGGCGGTGAGGATCCGGTAACCGGCACGCGAGCGCGAGCGTCTCTTGCACGGAGCGTCCTGAGTCGGGCACACTGCACCGCGGAGCGAGGTGTGGTGCGCGTTTCCTGCCAGATCATGCGGGGGCCCGACCAACAGGCGCATGCCTGACGCACGCGACGTGACGGCATTGTTGCGTCGAGCGGGTGAAGGCGACGGCGACGCCGCCGGAGCCGTGGCGGTACTCGTCTACCACGAACTGCGTCACCTGGCACATCGGCAGCGCTTCCGCTTCCGTCACGACGCGGATCCAGGGACGACGAGCCTGATCCATGAAGCATTCACCGGCCTCGTGGGCCGGCACGACTTGCACTTCGACAATCGGACGCAGTTCTTCCTGATCGCATCGGGTGCCATGCGCCGGTTGCTGGTGGATGCGGCCCGTCGGAGGAGCCGCCAGAAGCGGGGCGGGCTCGTGTCGCACGTCGATGTCGCCCTCGCACCGCTGGTGACCGAGCAGCGAAGCGAGGAACTGCTGGCGCTCGACGAAGCCCTCGCCGACCTGGCACGAGAAGACGAGCGCCTGGCGCAGATCGTCGAGTGCCGGTTCTTCGGTGGACTCAGTGTCGAGGAGACGTCCGAGGCCTTGAGGATTTCTCCGGCGACGATCAAGCGCGGTTGGAGTGTTGCCAGGATCTGGCTGCACGAACGTCTGACGACGCCACCACGGGAGCGAACGCTTTGAGCGATGCACCTCGCTCACGCTTGCAGGAACTGCTCGACGCCACGCCCGAGACCGACGGGCCCGAGGCACTGCCGGCGGCGGTCGACCCGCACGTCGCGCGCCGCGCCTTCGACTACTTCGAGGGTTTTGCCCGCGAGGTGCGGCGGGGCGTCCTGCTCGAACTGGAAGCCGAGGCGAGCGAGGGCCTGCGCATCGGGGCCTACCGCGCGCTGCGGGTCATCGGCCGCGGCGGCATGGGGGCCGTCTTCCTCGCCGCCCGCGACGACGGTGCGTTCGAGCAGCGCGTCGCGCTGAAGTTGCTCCATGCCGGCGAGGACCGCGACGAGGTCGTTGCGCGCCTGGTCGAGGAGCGCCGCATCCTGTCGCGACTCGAGCATCCAGGCATCGCGCGACTCATCGATGGCGGGTCTGACGCGAGCGGGCGACCGTTCATCGTGATGGAGTACGTGGACGGTGTGTCGATCGTCCAGCATTGCCAGGACCACGCACTCGACATCCCGGCCCGGCTCGCGCTCGTGCGTGAGGTGATCGACACCGTGGCGTTTGCCCACCGCAACATGGTGGTGCACCGCGACCTGAAACCGAGCAACATCCTCGTCGACGTGTCGGGCCGCGTGAAACTGCTCGACTTCGGCATCGCAAAGGTGCTCGGCGAGCCCGATGGCCAGGCACGGATCGATGCGCGGCCCATGACCTTCGAGTATGCGGCGCCCGAACAGATCGTGGGTGCGGCCGTCACGCCGCTCACCGATGTCTACGGCCTCGGCGGCATTCTCTACGAGTTGCTGTGCGGGCAGCGGCCGTTCGTCCGGGGAGACGAGACGCTGGCAGCGTTCGAGTCGCGCCTGATCAACGACCCGCCGCGGCGGCCGAGCGACGTCGCCGACGCGACACCTGTGCTGCCTGGCGACCGCGCATGGGCCGATCAACTGCGCGGCGATCTCGACGCAATCTGCCTCACGGCGCTCCAGAAGGCGCCCTCCGCCCGGTATCAATCGGCCGCCGAGCTTGGCGATGCCCTCGATCGCCACGTGTCGAGGACCCTTCCGCACAGCAGGAGCTGAGGACCGACCCGTTCTGCTACGGCGCGTCGGCGGCTTCGACCGCGATGCGCGCCGCCAGCGTGGCGTTCGCGTGTAACAGGGCGAGGTTTGCCGACAGGCTCGCGCCGCCTGTCACGATGGCCAGGGTCGAGAGCAGGAAGGGCGTGACGTCCTTCCCGGTCACGCCGTGCGCAGAGGCACGGGCTTCACACTCCTTCACGGCGTCGGCAACGGCTGCTGCGTCCATGGCGTGCTGCAGCGCGACCGGCTGGCACAACAGCACGGCTGAGTCGACGGCCATGGCGCGCCGCATCCGGGCAAGTCCGGCGGCCTCGGCCGGGCTGTCGACGCGATGTTCGAGCGCGAGATCGAGTGGCCTGCACCAGGAAGAACGGCAGGCGACTCGTCGCGTACCCGACAACGAGCACGCCGAGTTCTTCGAGCCGCTCGAGGGTGGCAGCCGGATCGACGATCGACTTCGGCCCGGCGCACACCACGAGTCCCGGAAGCCTGGCCATCTCGAGCAGGTCAGCCGACACGTCGCCCGAGTGCGGGTGCACGCCGCCGATGCCGCCGGTCGCCATGATGTCGATGCCGGCGTGCGCGGCGATCCAGAGCGTGGCCGAGACAGTGGTGGCCCCCATCGTGCCGCGCGCGAGGACGGCCGGGATGTCGCGCCGGGCGACCTTCGCGATCGGCAGCGCGCGATCGCACCAGCGTTCGAGGTCCCGTTCGTCCAGGCCCAGGCGGATCCGGCCGCCGTCGAGCGCCGTCCAGGCGGGGATGGCGCCCTCGTCCCTGACGGCGCGTTCCATGGCGTAGGCCGACTCGAGGTTGTGCGGCGGCGGAAGGCCCTGCGACAGGACGCTGGTCTCGAGCGCAACGATGGGCCGCCGCTCGTCGATGGCCGTGGCAACCTCGTCGGTCAGGGCAAGCACGGCCGGCCACCGCCGCGCCCTCGACCGCGCCACCGTCACGACAGGTGCGGCGAGACTGTCAGGCTCCTGGTGTGGCATCGCATCCCCACGTGAACACCGGCCATGTTGTCGCTGAGGCAGCCACGTCGGCGCCCGCATCGCACGCTACTTCCAGCGCTTCGTCGGGCGACGCACCGCGGATGATGTTGGCGAGGAAGACTCCGTTGAACGCATCGCCGGCCCCGGTCGGATCGACCTCCGTGATCTTCGGCGGGTGCCGGTGCGAGAAACCGTCGCGCGAGGCGAGCGTGGCACCGTGGGGGCCCTGCTTGATGACGACCATGGCATAGCGTTCGAGCAGCAGGAGTGCCGCACGCTCGGGCCCGGTGCCGGTGAGAGCCTCGGCCTCGCGCTCGTTGGCAAAGAGGATGGTGACGCCTGCCGTGGCCTCGAAGAAGCGCGCGGGCGTGTAGCGCTCGATCAGCGGCCACGACGACGCGTCGGTCGCGATGTGTTCGGCATGTGCACGCTGCAACGCCTCGAGGGCGACGGCCTCGGTGCCAGGGTCGAACAGGGTGTAGCCCGACAGGTAGACCCCCTGCGCGTCGAGCACGTCGGGCAGGTCGGATACACGCAACGTGGCGTTGGCCCCGCGGTCGGCCACCATGGATCGCTCACCGTCTTCGCGCACCACCAGCATCGTGCCCGTGCGCGTCCCCTCGCGACGGGGGATGGGCAGCCGCACGCCGCGGCGCACGAACTCGTCGCGCAGCATGCCGCCCACCGCATCGTCGCCGAGCACGGCGTAGAGGTCCACGTCGAGACCGAGAGCGCCCGCCCACACCGCGGTGTTGGCGGCCGCGCCACCCGGATGCACCTGCACGGCGCCGTGCACGTCGCCACCCCGCTTCAGCGGTGGCGCGGTGACCGACACGTCGAGCATGACGTCACCGACGACTATCAGGTCGGCCATGCGGCGTCACATCGACTTCGGCGCTTCGCGCAGCATCACGAGCACCATCCGGGCGGCCGTGTCGGCGCGCAGGCCGTGCGGGATGTTGGCGGGCAGGCGGACGAAGTCGTGCGCGTTGGCCACGACCGGATCACCGCCGACCGTGATGGTCATGGTGCCGTCGAGCATGATGACCAGCGCATCGAACGGGGCCGAGTGTTCGCTGATGATCTCGCCACCGTCGAGTGCGAAGAGCGTCACGTTGCCGGCAGCGGAGCGGGCAATCACGCGACTCGCGATGCCGTGTGCCTGGAAGGCGAGGAGATCGGCGGCGGCCTCGGCCTTCGGCGCATCCGGCGGTGGAATTGAGCTGCTCATATGTGGTGCCTCGTTTCGGGCTGTGGGATGACGGTTCAGGCTATCCTGCAAGCGTACTCCAGAACGCCGGGCGACGATGCGACGGCGATCGTCTCGCAGGGAGCAGCCGATGGAAGCCGAGGTGACATGCCCGTCGTGCGGTGAGCCGCTCGTCCTCTGGATCGACGGGGCGGGCGGCCGACGGATGACCTATGTCGAGGACTGCGAGGTCTGTTGCCGGCCGATGGAAGTGACCGCCGTTCGCGACGCCGACGGCGAGTTCGACGTGTCGGTCAGCGGGCTCGACGACTAGCCTCGTCACGCAGGCGCATCGGTGACGCCGGCCGCCGCGGTGGCGCGCAGGTAGCGCGACGGCAACGGCCGGCCGATGGCGTGCTCGAGGTGGCGCGAGGCGTGCACGAGGCGTGCGAGATCGATGCCGGTCTCGATACCCAGGCCGTGCAACACGTAGAGCAGGTCCTCGGTCGCGAGGTTGCCGCTCGCGCCGGGCGCGAAGGGACATCCCCCGAGCCCGCCGGCGGCAGCGTCGAACACGGTGATCCCGAATGGCAGGGCCGCCATGACGTTGGCGAGTGCTGTCCCGCGCGTGTCGTGGAAGTGCAGGGCAAGGCGCTGGGCCGCGACGCGCGACAGCAGGGCCGTGAGCACGTGTTCGACCTGGCCCGGGTGCGCGACGCCGATCGTGTCGCTGACCGCCACCTCGAAGACGCCGAACGCGAGCATCCGTTCGGTCAACTCCACGACGCGTGCCACGTCGACCGCACCCTCGTACGGGCAGCCGAAGCAGGTCGAGAGGTAGCCGCGCACCCGAAGACCCGACTCGAGAGCCCGGCGCGTCACCTCGGCGTATGACTGCATCGAGGCGTCGATCGACTGGTTGATGTTGCGTCGCGAGAACGTCTCCGACGCGGCGGCGAAGACCGCTATTTCGCGGACACCGGCCGCGATGGCGCGATCGAGGCCGGCGACGTTCGGCACGAGGGCGCTGTAGCGCGCGCCGGCGCGAGGGTTGATCGCGGCGAACACGTCGGCCGTTCCAGCCATCTGCGGGACGCGCTGCGGATGCACGAAGGCCCCGACTTCGATCACGCTGCACCCCGCCGCCGCCAGGCCATCCACGAACGCGACGCGCGTGGCGATGTCGAGCACGATCGCCTCGTTCTGGAGCCCGTCGCGGGGGCCGACCTCCACGACGGTGACACGTAAGGGGCGGGACGCTGCCGGCATGGCTCAGCTGACGATCTCGTCGATCTCGTCGAGTTCCACGAGCGCGACGTGCGGCGGCACGAGGTCGCCGACGGCGCAGGTGATGGCCCGCACGATCGCGCGGTGGGGGGCCTTCATCGGCATCTGCATCTTCATCGCCTCGAGCACGAGCAGGACCTGCCCTTCGCTGACTTCGTCGCCCACGGCAACCTCGAGGCGGACCACCGTGGCGTGCATCGGGGCGGCGAGGACGTCGTGGACGTGCGCCCGCGCCCGCGCGCGCCCCGTGCTGTGATCAGCGATGTGGACGAGGTATGCGCGCCCATCCACGTGCACCCAGCAGTCGCTGCCCACGCGTACGACCTCGGCTCGGTGCCGCCGCCCGCCGGCATCGACCACCAACTGCCCGTCGCCGAGATCGAGCACATCGAACGTGAGCGGCGAACCCGGCAACGCGACCGCTTCGACCGCAGTGGAACCGGACGGACCGACGCGCACGTCGAACTCCAGGCCCCGAACGCGTGTGCGGATGCTCACGAGGCCCTCCACCCGTCGATGCGCGCCCACGGATCGGTGTCGGCCGCCTCTGCACCACCACTGTTCGTGTTCGCCGACGGCCCCGCGGCGCGCGCGTGGACGGCGAGCGCCGACGCCAGGGCGGCCGCCTCGTGATCCTCGCCGTCGGCCAGCGCCGCCTGCTCGCGTTCGAGGAAATGCGTGTCGATGTCGCCCGCCTCGAATGCCGGGTGCGCCAGCACGCGATCCAGGTAGCCGATGTTGGTGCGGACGCCGAGCACGACGAATTCGCGCAGGGCGGCCCGCATGCGGGCAATCGTCGCTGAACGCGTTTCGGCCGACGCGATCACCTTGGCGATCATCGGGTCGTAGTGCACGGTGATGTCGTCACCGGCGACCACGCCGCTGTCGACGCGGATACCGGGCGCCACGGGTTCGCGGTACCGCAACAGCGGTCCCGCCTGCGGCAGGAAGCCGTTGTCGGGGTCCTCGGCGTAGACGCGGCATTCCATCGCGTGGCCGCGCTGCGAGAGCTCGGCTTGCGTCCACGGCAGCGGCGCACCCTGGGCGACGAGGATCTGCGCGTGCACGAGGTCGCGCCCTGTCACGGCTTCGGTGACGGGATGCTCGACCTGCAGGCGGGTGTTCATCTCGAGGAAGTAGAACGCCGCGGCGTCGCCCTCACCATCGACGAGGAACTCGACGGTTCCGGCATTCTGGTACCGCGAGGCGCGTGCGGCGAGAATGGCGGCCGCGCCCATCCGCTCGCGCAGCCGCGGTGTCAGCGCGGGCGACGGGCTTTCTTCGAGCACTTTCTGGTGGCGGCGCTGGGCAGAGCACTCGCGTTCGAACACGTGGACCACGTGTTCGTGCGCGTCGCCGAACACCTGGAACTCCACGTGGCGGGGCCGCGCGATGAGCCGCTCGACGTACAGCGTGCCGTCACCGAACGCATACTCGGCCTCGCGTCGCGCGGCGGCGATGGCCTCGACGAGATCCTCGTCGAGGTGCACGGCGCGCATGCCCTTGCCGCCCCCTCCGGCCGACGCCTTGATCAGCACTGGGAGGCCGATCGACCGGGCCGCGGCGAGCAGCCCGGCCTGCGACTGATCCGCGGGCGTCTCGCCCGGCACGACGGGCACACCGGCGCGTTGCATCACCTCGCGTGCGCCAATCTTGGAACCCATGGCGGCGATGACGTCGGCGGGCGGGCCGATGAACGTGAGCCCGGCATCGGCACACGCGGCCGCGAAGACGGCGTTCTCTGAGAGGAACCCGTAGCCGGGATGCACGGCATCGGCGCCGTGCGTCCGCGCAGCGTCGATGACGCGCTCGACGTGCAGGTAGCTCTCACGCGAGGGCGCCGGACCGATCACCGCGACGGCATCGGCGAGGCGCGCGTGCTGCGCCGAGCGGTCGGCGTCCGAGCAGACGGCCACGCTCTGCAGGCCGAGTTCGCGGCACGCGCGAATCACGCGGACGGCTATCTCGCCGCGGTTGGCGATCAGGACACGGCGCATCACGGCAGCCATCCGGGCCTGCGCCTGGCGAGGAAGGCGTTGAGGCCATCCTGGCCCTCGGGCGAGACGCGATGGGCGGCGATGGCGGCGCTGGTCAGCGACATCGACTCCACGGTCGGTCGTCGGGCCACCTGCGGAATCAGGGCCTTGGCCGCGGCCACGGCCCGAGGTGCAGACGAAGACAGTTCCTGGACGATGACGCCGAGTTGCTGGTCGAGCACCGCCGCGGGCACCACGTGATGCACCAGGCCGATGTCCTTCGCGCGCTGAGCGGTGAACCGTTCACCGGTGAGGAACAGCGCGCGTGCGTGCGACGCGCCGATCTTTGCCACCGAGTACGGCGAGATCACGGCTGGCAGGATCCCCAGCTTCACCTCGGTGAAGCCGAACAGCGCATCGTCGGCGGCAATCACGATGTCGCACACCGCCGCCAGGCCCGTGCCCCCACCGAGGGCTGCACCATGGACGACGCCGACGAGCGGCTTCGGAAGCGTGTCCAGCGCCTCGAACATCTCGGCCATGGCCCGCGCATCGCGACGATTCTCGTCTTCGGTGTAGCCGACCATGCGCTGCATCCACGTGAGGTCGGCGCCTGCGCAGAACGACTTGCCCGCACCGCGCAGGATGACCACGCGCACCGATTCGTCTGAGGCAAGCCGATGGGCGCAGGCCGTCAGTTCGGCCACCATGATGTCGTCGAACGCGTTGCGTACCTCGGGCCGCTGCAGGGTGATCGTGGCGACATGCGCCGCGATGGAGAGCGCGAGGGTCGTGGTGGGTTCCATGGGCGGAGGGTTCACATCCTGAACACGCCGAAGCGCGCATCGGGGATTGGCGCGTTGTAGGCGGCCGACAGGCCGAGCGCGAGCACTGTCCGCGTGTCGACGGGATCGATGACCCCGTCGTCCCAGAGCCGCGCCGTCGAGTAGTAGGGTGAACCCTCGCGCTCGTACTTCTCGAGGATCGGGTCGCGTATCGCGGCCTCGTCGTCGGCGGGGAAGGGCTTGCCGTCGCGCGCGAGCTGATCGCGCTTGACCGTCGTGAGGACACCGGCGGCCTGCTCGCCGCCCATCACCGAGATGCGTGCGTTCGGCCACATCCAGAGCAGGCGCGGGTCGTAGGCGCGGCCGCACATGCCGTAGTTGCCGGCGCCGAACGAGCCGCCGATGATGACCGTGAACTTCGGCACCTGCGCGTTGGCGACGGCGTGCACCATCTTGGCGCCGTCCTTGGCGATGCCCGCGCGTTCGTACTGCTTGCCCACGATGAACCCCGTGATGTTCTGGAGGAACACGAGCGGGATCCTGCGCAGGGCACAGAGTTCGATGAAGTGCGCGGCCTTGAGGGCCGACTCCGAGAACAGCACGCCGTTGTTGGCGACGATGCCGACGAGGAAACCGTGCAGCCGCGCGAACCCGGTCACGAGCGTGGTCGCGTACCGCTCCTTGAACTCGTCGAAACGCGACCCGTCGACGATGCGCGCGATGACGTCACGCACGTCGTAGGGCGTGCGCAGGTTCGAGGGCACGATGCCGTAGATCTCCTGCGGGTCGTATCGAGGCTCCTCGGGAGTCGTGCGGTCGTGTGGTAACTGCTTGTCGGTGTGCAGGGTCGAGACGATCGTCCGGGCGATGTGCAGGGCGTGGGCGTCGTCGTCGGCGAAGTAGTCGGCGACGCCAGAGATGCGCGTGTGCACGTCGGCTCCGCCCAGTTCCTCGGCCGTGACATCCTCGCCGGTGGCCGCCTTCACGAGCGGGGGGCCGCCGAGGAAGATCGTGCCCACGTTCCGGACGATGACCGTCTCGTCAGACATGGCGGGCACGTATGCACCGCCCGCCGTGCACGAGCCCATCACGACGGCGACCTGCGGGATGCGCTCGGCCGACATGCGCGCCTGGTTGGCGAAGATGCGCCCGAAGTGCTCGCGGTCGGGGAAGACCTCGGCCTGCAGCGGCAGGAAGGCACCGCCGGAGTCGACGAGGTAGACGCAGGGCAGGCGGTTCTCGATCGCCACCTGCTGTGCCCGGAGGTGCTTCTTCACCGTCATCGGGAAGTAGGTGCCGCCCTTGACGGTGGCGTCGTTGGCGACGATGAGCACCTCGCGTCCCGAGACGCGGCCGATCCCGGTGACGATTCCCGCGCCGGGCGCTTCGTCGTCGTACATCCCCGTGGCTGCCAGCGGCGACAGTTCCAGGAACGACGAGCCCTGGTCGAGCAGCGTGTCGATGCGCTCGCGCACTGGCAGCTTGCCCTGCTCCCGCTGGCGCTGCAGGTAGCGTGGGCCGCCACCTTCGCGAGCGCGGGCGAGTTGCTGCTTGAGGTCATCCACCAGGCGCCGCATGTGGGCGGCGTTCGCCGTGAACTCGGCGTCGGTGGGGCGAACGTGCGTGGCGAGGACGTCCATGCTGGGCAGCGACGGGGGTGGGGCTGGCGCGGGCGGGCCTACCAGCCGCAGCAGTCGGTCTTGAACCGGCAGGCAGGGCAGCGCCAGACGGCGTGCATCCGGAACATCTCGGCACCACAGCGCTCGCAGAGCACCTTGTCGGGTTCGGTCACCTGCACCACCGGGCGAGGCGCACTGCGGATAGGCACCACGGGCGTGTTCGGCACGTCGCTCATGGGCGGATTATATCCGCCGCGGTGTGCAGCGATGATGCGCGACGCATGGATGTGCTGACCATGATTCATGCGCGGGCGAGGTTCGTGTATAATTTTTGGACTCGGCGGCCCGATGCGCCGAGGGTCCCCGGCCCCTCGATTTCTCGTCGATTACCCACAGCGACCCATGGCCTCGGACAGACGTATTCGCATCCTCGCCATCGACGACGAACCACCCGTCCTCGAGTGGCTGTCGCTGTTGTTGACGCGCGAAGGCTTCGACGTGCGCACGGCCACGTCGGCTCGCCAGGGCGACGCCGAGTTCCGCGCCACGAAGCCCGACGTGGTGATCACCGACCTGCGGCTGCCCGACCTCGATGGCCTCGAGCTGGTGCGGCGGTTCCGGCAGTTGAACGACGCCATCGAAGTGCTCGTGCTGACGGGGCACGGCTCGGTGCCAAGCGCCGTGGCCGCCATGAAGTGGGGGGCGTTCAGCTATCTCGAGAAGCCCATCGCGCCCGACGCGCTCCTGGCGATCCTCGACAAGGCGCTCGAGCGGCGCAAGCTGCGCAGCGAGAACGAGCAGCTGAAGCGGCAGCTCGAGGGGCCCTTCCGCCTGGCGAACATCATCGGCAGGAGCCGCCGGATGCACGACCTGCTCGAACTCGTCGAGAACGTGGCCACGAGCGACGCGAACATCCTCATCCAGGGTGAGAACGGGACGGGCAAGGAACTGATCGCCAACGCCCTGCACGCGAACAGCAAGCGGTCGAAGGCGCCGTTCATCAAGATCAACTGCGCGGCCATCCCGAAGGACCTGATCGAGTCCGAGCTGTTCGGGTACCGGAAGGGCGCCTTTACCGGAGCCTCGCAGGACAAGGACGGCCTGCTCGAGCTGGCCGAGGGCGGATCGCTGCTGCTCGACGAGATTGGCGAGATGCCGCCGTACCTGCAGACCAAGTTGCTGCGCGTGCTGCAGGAGCGCGAATACCGCCCCGTGGGCAGCGATCGCACGGTGCGCGTCGACTTCAGGCTCATCTGCGCGACGAACGTCGATGTCGAGGCGGCGCTGCGCGACGGATCGCTGCGCGAGGACCTCTACTTCCGCATCAACACGATCACGCTCAAGGTGCCGCCGCTGCGCGAGCGGACGGAAGACATCCCGCTGCTGTGCGAGTACTTCCTCGAGAAGTACCGGCAGCGCCACGGCCGGCAGGTGAAGGGCATCGCGGCGGCGGCGTATCACGTGCTGATCCGGCACCGGTGGCCGGGCAACGTGCGCGAGCTCGAGAACGTCATCGAGCGCGGCGTGCTGGTGACGAAGGGGCCAGAGATCACGGTCGCCGACCTGCCCGACGAGATGCGCGAACCCGTGCTGTCGAACGCGGAGTTCGTCATCCCGGCGCACCGGACGCTCGCCGAGATCGAGAAGCATGCGATCCTGCAGACGCTGCAGCGGACGAACTGGAACAAGCAGGAGGCCGCGCAGATCCTCGGGCTCTACCGGCCGACGCTCTACAGCAAGATGCGGAAGCACAACATCCAGGACATGAGCCGCGCGGCGACGGCTCGACGGGCGAGCGCGTCGGCGTGACCCGGCAGGCACGCGGAGGGTGGTTGAGGACGATGGACAGCCGGTCACGAGTGATCTGGTCGATTGTTGCGGGTGCGGCCGTGGGCGGCACCCTCGGGTATCTCTTCTTCACCGACGACGGGAAGCGGCTGCGGTCGCGGCTGGAACCGCACGTGGGTGACCTGGTCGACGAGGTGTCGCGCTGGCGCGGCACGCTCGACAAGGTCAAGGCGGCAGCCGACGAGGGCCGACGCTCGATGACCAACCTGGTCGACGAGTATCAGAAGCAGCGGAGTGCCTGGGGCGGTGGAGGCGACCTCCGATGATCCCGGTCTCGAACTCCGCGGACCAGCTGCGCGCTGATGAGCGCCTGCTGACGTCGCTTGCCGTCGGGGCGGTCGTCGCGGGCGGTGTTGTCGTCCTGGTGCGTTCGCCGCGCCTGCGTCGGCTCGCGCGGACTGCCGTGTCGTTTGCGCTCACCACCTACCTTCCCGCCTGGGGACTGCGTCAGCTCCGCGAGGCCTGGACCGAGTCGGCGCCTGCAGCGCCCGTGCCGGCACTCGCCCCGACCGCGGATGCCGACCACCCCTGACCGGCGCCTGGCGCGTGCAGCGCGGCGCCTGGTCGTGCACGCGTCGACGGTGCTGCCTGACGCGTGGCAGGCGGCGCGCAGGAGTGCGCTCAGGTTCTACAACAGCAACGACCTCACCTACGCGTCGAGCATCGCGTTCTTCGCGTTGCTGTCGTTGTTTCCGTGCCTGATGCTGCTGCTGTCGCTGCTCGGCACCGCGACGGCCAACGACGTCGACCGCACACGCGTGGTCGAGTTCCTGTTCCGCTATTTCCCCAGGCAGTTCGGGTTCCTCACCGAGCAGCTCGACGCGTTCCGCGGGCAACGTATCACGCTGGGACTCGCCGGCGGGATCCTCACCGTCTGGGGCGCGCTGGGCGTGTTCGGCGCCATCACCACCGCCGTCAACTACGCGTGGCGGGTCGACAAGCAGCCGAACTACTTCAAGCACAAGCTGACGTCGTTCCTGATGCTGGTCGCCGCGGGCGCGCTGATGCTGATCGCGCTGCTGATCATCAGCGCCGCGAGCGTGGTCAACGCGTCGTGGTTCGCCCAGGTCCTCGAGCGTAGCCCGTGGCTGGCCCGGCTGTCGGGGGCCGCCACCTCGTCGGCCACCACGGCCATGCTGATCTTCGTCGTGGGGCTGGTGTTCTACTTCGTCCCGAACACGCGTGTGCGCTTTCGCGACGTGTGGATCGGCGCCGTGCTGACGGGCGTGCTCTGGCGGGTTGCCTTCGACGGGTTCTCGTGGTACGTGCGCGACCTCTCCCGGTTCTCGATTCACGGATCGATTGCCGCTGTCATCATCTTCCTGATGTGGGTGTACCTCTCGTCGGTGATCCTGCTGTACGGCGTCGAGTACACGGCGGCCTACGCACACCTGCGGCGCGTGAGGCTCGACGACGCGGGTCGCTGACGCGGTCCATGGCGAACACCGACATCGGGTGGTGACGGCGGGCGGTCGTGACGACCGCTCCGACGCAGATCGTCCCCGGCCGCGAGTCGCCCTATTTCGGTTCGGCCAGCAGCGGGGGCGGGGCCGTGGTGTTCGCCGGGGCCACCGTCTTGCCGTCGAGGGCATCGCGCAGGGCGATCTGACCCTGCCGCGTGGCGTTGATCGAGTCGCCCAGGATGCGTGCCGCCTCGCTCGACGCGTGGAAGCCCATCGAGTTCTCGGCCTCCACGAAGTCGAGATAGAACTGCCCCTTGCGCTGGTACGACCAGGCCGCCGACAGCTGCGCGTCGGTCGCGCCCGCGGCGCGGGCCGCCTTCACATCGCCGATCAGGGCGACGAGGGCGTCCATCGCGTCGTTGCGCATCCGGAACGTCCGCGCCTGGATGGTATGCGCCCGCGACGTCAGTTCCTCCTCGGTCCACTTGTGGCAGGTCTGGCAGGCGCGGTTGACGTTCAGCAGTGGGCTGCGCACGTGGTGGTCGCTGACCTTGGTGCCCCCGACCCGCATGTAGGGCATGTGGCAATCTGCGCACATGACGCCCGAGCGGGCGTGGATGCCCTGGTTCCACATCTCGAACTCCGGGTGCTGCGCCTTGAGCACGGGCGCGCCGGTGTCGGCGTGTTCCCAGTCCTTGTGCCCGACCTCAGCGTAGTACTCCATCATGTTGTCGATGTTCAGGCCCTTGGCCCACGGAAACGTGAGCCGTTTCTCTGGGCCCTTGAAGTAGTACTCCACGTGGCACTGGCCGCAGACGAACGCGCGCATTTCCTGCCGCGTCGCCTGGCGGTTCACGTCGTAATCGGCGATGCCCTGTGAGGCCTTCAGCGCCTTCATCCCTTCCATGAACGCCGGCTTGGTCACGCGCAGCGCCATGGTCGCGGGGTCGTGGCAATCGATGCAGGCGACCGGGTGCTTCGCGAGCTTGCGCGCATCGGCGTACGGCATCTGGTTGAGCGCCTCGAACCCCTTCGTCAGATCACCGTTGCCGAGTTGCTTGTAGAGCACGTAGGTCGACGCGTGGCAGTTCATGCACGTGCCCGGCTGCTTCACGACGTTCTGGCGATCGGTGAACGTCTGGTCATCGAGCATGTAGGCGTGGCCGCGCTCCTCGCGGAAGTCGACCGCGAAGGCGTAGCCGGCCCACATCGTCTTGAGGCGCGGGTCGTCTTCGAGCCGCGACTGCGCGACGATGGTGCGCGGATCGGCAGCCGTGGGCGTGCGCTGGGCCGCCTCGCTGCCACCGAACCGCGTCCGCACCTGGTCGACCGTCCGCTGGTAGCCGTCGTATTCGAGCGGGAAGTTCCGGCCCCACACGGCGGGGTCGTCGGTGTCGTCGGTGATCTCCACGACGCGAACGCCAGGGGCGCGGCTCTCCTGCTTGCGCTCGAAGATGTTCACGAGCATGGCGGTCGCGCCGGCGGTCACCAGCGTGGCGACAACCGCGGTGATGGCGACGACGCGTCCGCGGCTGAGAGACGACGGGGCGGGTGCGGCAGGCATGGCGGACTCCGGGACGAGGGGCGGACGATGACGACCGCCGGCGATTCACTGACGGGGATGGCCGACCGCGCCGTGGCATCGGACGCACGACACCTGCTCGGACGCGGCGGTGTCGAGGCCGTGCATCTCTTCGACGATGTCGGCGTGGCACTTTTCGCACGACGCTCCCGCGATACGGCGGTTGCGCGCGGTGATCTGGATCTCCTGCGGGAAGCGACCGGTGGTGAAGGCCCACGAGTGCATGAAGCCGTTGAAGGCCTTCGTCGTGTACTTGCCTATGGGATCGGCGGGCGCGTGGCAGTCGTTGCAGACCGCGACGGCGCGGTGGCTCGACTTCATCCAGCCCCCGTAGTAGTCGTTCATGACGTGGCAGTTGGCGCAGGCTGCAGGATCGTTGGTCAGGTACGACGCGCCCCTGGCGTACAGGAACGTGTACGCGCCGACACCGGTGGCGAGGCCGAGCGTGGTGCCGAGCACGATTGCAGGCAACGGACTCATCGGGGACCTTTCGTGGGTGCCATAATAGGAGTCGCCTCTTTCTTTATCACCTTTTTCAATCCCTGAACCCACGATACGGAGAGTCCCCCATGGCCAAGGCCACGAAGAAGGCGACACCCACGAAGGTCCGCGCCCGCACGGGTGCCTACGACCGCCTGCAGGAACTGGCGCCGGCCGTGGTCGAGGCGTACGAGGCCTTGACCGCTGCGACGCGCGACGCCGGGCCGCTGGGCGCGACGAGCATCGCGCTGTTCAAGGTGGCGATCTCGGTGGGATGCGGATCGGCGCGCACCACGCATGCGCACGCCCGCAAGGCACTGGAACTGGACGTGGAGCCGGACGTGTTGCGCCACATTCCCATCCTGGCGCTGCCGACCATCGGCTTGCCGGCCGCTCTGGATGCGATGCGGTGGATTGACGAGTCGATCGCCGAGTACCAGGCGCAGTAGCCGGCGCCGCGCGGCTACGTGCCGCCGCCGAGCAGGGCGCGCACGATCGCCTCGGTGAAGAACGGCAGGTCGTCGGCCTTGCGCGAGGTGATGACGGGGCCGTCTTCGACCACGGGGCGATCGACGTACCGGCCGCCCGCGTTCTTGATGTCGACGGCGATCGACGGCCAGCACGTGATGGTGCGTCCCCGCACGACGTTTGCCGAGATGAGCAGCGCGGCGCCGTGGTCGATGGCCGCCACGGGCTTGTTGGCTTCGACGCAGTCGCGGACGAGATCGACCATGGCGTGACGCATCCGCATCCGATCGGGCGCATAGCCACCGGGGATGACCACCGCGTCGACGTCGGGTTGCCGCGTCTTGCCGGCCGAGACGTCGGCCGTCACGACCGCTTCTCCGCGACGACCCTTGTAGGAGGCACCGGCGACGGGACCGACGATGACGACCTCGAGACCGGCAGCGCGAAGCGCGTCACGGGTACCGGTCACATCGCGATCCTCGAAGTCGTCTTCCACGAGTAACGCCACGCGTCGAGCGGGGCGATCGGTCATTCCATCCTCCGGCGGGGCATTGTAGCGCACCTCATGCATCCGGCCCGGCGATCACGTCCTGCCGTGTCCACGCGTTACACTGGGTTTCCACTCATGGCGAACCGCCTCGCGCGCGAGCGCAGCCCCTACCTCCGACAGCACGCCGACAACCCCGTCGACTGGTACCCGTGGGGCGACGAGGCCTTCGAGGCAGCCCGCGCCGCGGATCGTCCGATCTTCCTCTCGATCGGCTATGCCACGTGCCACTGGTGTCACGTCATGGCGCACGAGTCGTTCGAGCACCACGCGGTCGCGGCGCTCCTGAACGAGCACTTCGTGTCGATCAAGGTCGACCGCGAGGAGCGCCCCGACATCGACCGGGTGTACATGGCCTTCGTGCAGGCGACGTCAGGCCAGGGTGGCTGGCCCATGAGCGTCTGGCTGACTCCGGACCTCAAGCCGTTCTATGGCGGCACGTACTTCCCGCCCGATGGGCGGTACGGACGTCCGGGGTTCTCGGATGTCCTGCGCGAGCTCTCGCGCCTCTGGCGCGAGGAGCGGCCGCGCGTGCTGGCCTCGGGCGATGCCATCCTGTCGCGCCTGCGTGCGGTCACGTCGCACGGGACGCCCGACGCGGCGCGTGTCGCGCCGCTCGACATGCTGGTGAAGGGCGCCGAAGCGTTCGCGCGCACGTTCGACGAGCGCCACGGCGGGTTCGGACAGGCGCCCAAGTTCCCACGGCCCTCCGAACTCCTGTTCCTGCTGCGGATGTGGAGCGCGACGGGTGACGAAGACTTCCGCACCATGGTCGATCGTTCGCTGCGCGCGATGGCGCTCGGCGGGATGCGCGATCACGTTGGCGGCGGGTTCCACCGCTACTCGGTCGATCGGGAGTGGCGCGTGCCACACTTCGAGAAGATGCTGTACGACCAGGCCCAACTGGTGGTGGCGCTGCTCGAAACGGCGCAGGCCACCGGCGACGGCTTCCACCGCTGGATCGCCGAGGACACGCTCGACTACGTCCTGCGCGACATGACGCACCCGGAGGGCGGGTTCTACTCGGCCGAGGATGCCGACAGCGTGCCGCACGCGCTCGCCGACGATCCCGGCGCGCGCGCGACAGAGGGCGCCTTCTACCTGTGGCGTCGCGACGAGCTCGAGACCCTGCTCGGCGCCGACGCGGCGATCGTCGCGGCGCGATTCGACGTGCGTCCGGGCGGCAACGTGGCGCACGATCCGCACGACGAGTTCGGTGACGGCAGCATCCTGCACGTCGCGAGCGACCCCGCCGACATCGCGAGGCAGACGGGTCGCTCCGAAGACGACGTGGTGCGCGCCGTGTCTGACGCGCGTGCGGTCATGCTGCAGGCCCGTGCGGCGCGGCCGCGGCCGCTGCTCGACGACAAGGTGCTGACGGCGTGGAACGGCCTGATGATCGGGGCCTTCGCGCGCGCGGCGCGCACGCTGCCTGCCGCCCACGACGCAGATGGCCTGCAGGCGCGTCGCTACCGCGAGGCCGCGGCGCGGGCTGCGCGGTTCGTGCACACGCACCTGTGGGACACCGATCGGCAGCGATTGTCGCGCCGCTGGCGAGAGGGCGAGGCGGCCATCGACGCCTTCGCCGAAGACTACGCGTTCCTGGCGTGGGGCCTCGTCGAACTGTTCCAGGCCACCGGCACCGTGGAGTGGCTCACGTGGGCACGGGCGCTCATGGTGACACTCGACGCGCAGTTCGCCGACGAGGCGGCCGGGGGATGGTTCAGCACGAGCGGGGCCGATCCGTCGGTGCTGCTGCGGATGCACGACGACTACGACGGGGCCGAGCCCTCTGCCACCGCGCTGGGAGCGTCGGTGGCGCTCGTCCTCGCGCACCTGCAGCCTCCGGCCAGCGCCGTGCACCTCGAGAAGACGCTCGCGCGCGTGTCATCGTCCGATGCCGTGCGCGTCATGCCGTGGCTCGCGTCGGTCGTGTCGGCGTACCACGCGGGCACGACGCAGGTCGTGATCGTCGGGCGTGCGGGGGAGTCAGACACGCTGGCGCTGCACGACGTGATCGCGCAGCGATTCCTGCCGACGGCGGTGGTGGTGCCGGTCGTACCGGGTGCGCAGCAGGAGCACCTGGCAACCGTGCTGCCGTGGACCGCGTCGATGACCACCGTTGACGGGCAGGCGGCGGCCTACGTGTGCCACGACTTCACATGCGCACGGCCCGTGACGACACCGGGCGACCTGCACGCCGTGCTCGATGCGGGCACGCGCGCGGCGTCGAGACCGACAGGAGGCGAGTCATGACGTTCACGACCGAGATCATGCTGCGCAACGACGCGCGAGTGTTCACCGAGACCATCGAACACCCGACGGATGTCGCGTCGTGGACCGAGCCCGACGTGGAGGTCGTGCTGATGCAGGTGTTGCGCGCCATCGACCGCCGACTGGATCCCGGCGGAGGCACAGGTCGCATCGTCGCGTTGCGAGGCCTCACGTGGATCGTCCATCCGTCGGCCGCCGGCAATGTCCTCGCGATCGAGATCCACAGCGCATCGGCGGTGGCGGGACCGTTCGAGATTCCGGTCGAGCGCCTGGAGGCCATGATCGCTCGCGTGCTCTCGGGTGCGACGTCGTCGCAGGTCGTGCACTGAACGCCGGCGCCGCATGGACCGGCTCACCGACCTCGTGAACGTGGCGCGCTCGTTGTGGCGAGGCGTGCACCTCGCGGCCGCCATCGTCCTGCTTGCCGTCTCGCTGCTGGCCTTCGTGCCGGCGCCCACGTACCGATTGTGGCTGCTCACCATCGTCGTCACGGAGTACGGCCACTATTTCGCGCCGGTCGCGCTCCTGTGGCTGTGGCCAGGCTGGCACCGCACCTGGTCGCGGCGATTCGCCCTGGTGTGCGCTGCCCTGGCGGCGGCGGGCTTCCTGTCGCCCGTCGTGCGGGGCTTGCTGCTGGCGCAGACGCTCGAGTCGGAACTGAATGCGGCCTTCGGTCCCGTCGCGTCCGACCTGCGGCCCGACGTGCGGTTGCGGGTGACGCCGATCGATCCCGCGATGCTGTTCGGGGCTGCGAGGGTGCCGCAGTCCACCGTCACCGTCACGACCATCACCTACGCGGTGCGCGATGGCCAGGCACTGGCGCTCGACCTGTATCGTCCGGCTGAACAGACCGGGGGCCGTCCCGCCCCCATCGTGATGGTGATTCACGGCGGGGGGTGGTGGACGGGCCACCGGGACGACCTCGCCGCACTCAACCTCCACCTTGCCGAGCGTGGCTACCTGGTGGTGGCGCCGTCGTACCGGCTTGCGCCCGCGCACGAGTATCCGGCGGCCTTCGACGACCTGACCACGGCGCTCGCCGTGGTGCGCGGCCGTGCACGCGAGTGGAATGCCGATCCCGAGCGTCTCGCGGTCATCGGTCGATCCGCGGGCGCTCAGCTCGCCTTGCTGCTGGGGTATCGGCAGGCAGGCGACGCGATTCGCGGCGTCGTGTCGTTCTACGGGCCGGCCGACCTGCGGTTTGCCTGGGAGCATCCCGGCAACGCGTGGGTCTATGACGGCATCGGCACCATCGAGCGGTACCTTGGCGGTCCGCCGGCGCAAGCGGGCGCGCGCTACGACGAGGCGTCGCCGTACCAGTATGTGGGGACGACCACGCCACCGACGTTGCTGATTCACGGGCAGCGTGACGAGATCGTGTGGGTCGCGCAGAGTACGCGCCTGGCGGATCGGTTGCGTGCGCACGGGCGTCCGCACTACCTGCTCGCGCCCGGATGGGCGACGCACGGGTGCGACTACAACTTCACCGGACCGTGCGGGCAGTTGAGCACGTTCGCGATCGACCGGTTCCTCGCGGCGGTGCTGTAGCCGGTCGCGGTGCCTCGTCCCCGATGTGGCCTCGCGCATCGTCGGACGCGACACGACGCGCGGTGGTCACTGACGTTCGCCGGTGGCGGTGCTGTGACCGCCACGCAGGCGTGTGCCGTCGTTCGCCGACCCGACGCCCGTGTTATCGTCGGGACGCGGTGCGCCGGGGTGGCGAAACTGGCAGACGCAGGGGACTTAAAATCCCCCGAGGGCATCCCCCTCGTGCGGGTTCGATTCCCGCCCCCGGCACCAGCCTCGCACTGTGATTGAGCTCTCGGAGAGTGCTGTTTCGCCAGCGGTGGCTATCCCTGCCCGCCACCGGCGGGAGGACGCGGCCGCTTCGGCTGCTTGCCACTCGGGGGCGTGCCGGTGGGTGGCGTGCCCGTGGGCGGCTGGCCCATGCCGGGAACGCGTTGGCCGGGGCCACCAGGCATCGTGCCCGAAGGCGGCGTCCCCGCAGGCGGCTGGCCCATGCCGGTGCGCGGTGGACGCTGACCACCGGGCATCGTGCCGGCGGGCGGCGTGCCCATCGTGCCTGGTGGATGCTGTCCTGAACCCTGGCTGACGCCCGGCGACCCTGGTCGCTGCCGGCCACCTGTCGGCGACTGCGCGCTGGCGACAACGACGCTGGCGAGCGCAAGCGATACAACACACGCGAATCGAACGTTCATCCCTGTCTCTCCTGGCTTTCAGGCACGGCGACGAGCAGGCGTCCCCACGACTCTACCACTGACGTGTTCCTCGCCCTCGCGAACGCGCTGGTCCGCGAGACGATGTGACATTCCTCGGCAGGTTGGTGTCATGGCTTACACTGAATGTGCCGGAACGGGTCGGCGGTCGTCCGGGGCCGAGTACGGAATCGAACGCCGCGACCGACACGACAGGTCAGGGTTGCACAGGTTCCGGCTTCAACTGTGGTCCACCGGAAAGGGTCAGTCTCGTGTTCACGCGCTCTTGTCGCCGCGTAATGACCGCGGCGTTCGTCTTTGCCTGTGCCCTGGTGTGCGCGCCCCGGTTGTCGCTCGCGCAGCCGGCAGCGGCACCACCACCTCCACCCCCACCGTTCTACGAAGGGTCGGCCGACTTCGCCTTCGTCTCGACGACGGGCAACGCACAGACCCAGACCATCGGGCTCGGCGGCGAGATCATCGTCCGGCCCGATTCATGGACGCTGCGCTCGAAGACCGCGTTCATCCAGAACGAGACCGACGATGTCGTGAACGCGCGCTCGTTCGCGACCCTGTTCAGGGGATCGAGGCTGCTGCGCCCGCGCCTGTCGATCTACGGTCAGTACGATTACCTTCGCAACACGTTGGCAGGCATCCGGAATCGGAACGCGTTCGAAGTGGGCCTCTCGTGGCAGTCCGTGGACGTGGCGCGCCAGGTACTGCGCCTCGATGCAGGCGTCGGCTACGCGGCCGAGCAGCGGGTCATCGGCGACGACGAGAGCAGCGGCGTGCTGACATTTGGCGCCGCCTACAAGTTGAAGCTGTCGTCCTCGGCCGAGGTGAGCGACGAGGCGCGCGCGACCCTGTCGATGGAGGACGCGGGCCATTGGCGCGGCGAGAACATTGCAGCTGTGACCGCGAAGTTGACGACGCTCCTGTCGCTCAAGGTGTCGCACACGCTGCGGTACGTCAACGAGCCGACGGTCGGCTTCGAGAAGACCGACGCGATCACCGCGGTGGCGCTGGTCGCCAAGTTCTGAATGCTCGCGTGGTCACACCCCGGTACGCCCACCAGCAAGGAGAGCTGACATGTTCAAGGAGTTCAAGGAATTCGCAATGAAGGGCAGCGTCATGGACCTCGCCATCGGCGTGGTCATCGGCGTGGCCTTCGGCGCCATCGTCAACTCGATGGTGGCCGACGTGATCATGCCGGCCGTCGGGCTCGTCACCGGCGGCGTGGACTTCGCGAACATGTTCGCGGTGCTGAAGCCCGGTGCGTCGGCGGCATCCTACGCCACCCTCGCAGCGGCCAAGGCCGACGGCGCGGTCACGCTGAACTACGGCGTCTTCCTCAACACCCTTGTCAACTTCCTGATCATCGCGTTCGTGCTGTTCCTCGTCGTCAAGGCGATCAACACGGCCCGCCACAAGGAAGAAGCCGCCCCGGCGCCGCCGCCCGAACCCACCGTGACCGAGAAACTGCTCGCCGAGATCAGGGACAGCCTGAGGACGCGCGGGTAGGGGCGTCAGCGTTCGACGACGCTCACCATCACGTCACGCTCGGTGCCTTCGCGCGTGAAGGTGGCCTTCACCGACTGTCCCGCAGTGAGCGTGCGCAGCACGGCCGAGAAGTCGGCCAGCGACGCGACCTCGCGCCCGTCAAGCCGCACGAGGACGTCACCCGCCTGCATCCCGGCGGTCTCGGCCGGCGAGCCGGCGACCACTCCCGACAGGCGCACGCCCTTGCCCTGGAACTCGAAGTCGGGCACTGCGCCGAACGTGACGCGGCGCGTGCCCTGCGGACGCCCATCGGCAGGCGCGCCGCCGGGGGCGCTGTGCACCTCCAGACGCCGACGGTGTGCCGGCGATCGTCACCGTCATGGGCTCCGCGCGCCCCGCAAGATAGACCACGGCTTCCTTCACGAGCGTGGCGACCTTGACCATGCCCGCGACGTCGACCTTCTCGGCGGTGTCGGACGGGCGATGGTAGTCCTCGTGCGGGCCGGTGAAGACCTGGATGGCCGGGGTCCCGCGCTGGATGAACGCCCACTGATCCGATGCTTCGGCGTTGCCCGCAATCGACGTGCTCTCGACGCCCGTCACGAAGCTGCCGCCCCTGAAGATGTGCGGCCACTCGGTTGCCGTGCCCGCCCCGAGAATCTGCACCTTCCCGCTGCGCAACCTGCCGACGGTGTCGATGTTGATCACGCCGATGGCCTTGTCGACGGGCGTCGGGGTCGACTGCGCAGCGAAGTGGGTCGCGCCTGCCAGCCCGGCTTCTTCGCCCGAGAACGCGACGAAGATGATTGGGCGCTGTGGACGTTCGCCACCCGCGACGGCGCGGGCCAGTTCGAGCAGGACGGCCACGCCGCTCGCGTTGTCGTCGGCGCCGGGATGGACCTGGCCTGCCTCGCCCGCCCGTGCCTCGGGCCAGCCACGGCCCAGGTGATCGTAGTGGGCCGAGACGATCACCGGCTGCTGCGCCCACTCGGTCTTCGTGCCCTTGACGATGCCGACGATGTTCTTTGCCTGGGCAGGCGCGCCGCCCGGCCCCCTGGCGATCGTGAACGGCTGGAAGAAGCCGTCGGTGCCGCCCGGAGTCAGGCCGATGGTCTTGAACTGCTCAGCGATGTACGTGGCCGACGCGTCGAGCCCCGCCGAGCCGATGCCGCGTCCCTCGCGCTCGGCGGCCGCCAGCCACGCCACGTGGTCACCCAGCGCCTTCGACGAGAAGACCGGCGGGAGGTCAACCAGTGCCTTGCGCGCGGGCAGTGTCGTTGCCACCAGCGGCGTCGTGCGTTCGCCGGGTGCGCGCAGGTCGACCCGCATCGGCGAATCGTCGGGCACCCACTCGCCCTTGATGGTGTTGACCGGTTCGTCGCCCTCGAAGCCGAGGTAGGAGTAGCGTCCGTAGTGCGGAAGCTTGCGCCCAAGGCCCGGCACGGCCGCCGCCGGCTCGGAGACGATCCAGCCGACCGCCTTCGACGGATCCCGCGGATGCCGCACCACCACCACGCCGCTGTGACCGCCGAGTGTCAGCGCCTCGCCCGAGAACGTCCACGTCGTCGGCGTTGCGACAAAGCGTGTTTCGTGCCGCAGTGCCGTGGCCGCGAAGCGATTGCTCCGGCCGAGCAGCCACACAGACCGGTCGGCCGGCAGGTCGGCGATCTCGTTGTCGCGGACGATCGTGATCGTCTGGTTCGGCGACTTCCACCCGTCGAGCATGGCCCGGTAGCGCGCCGCCTCGTCGGGGGCATCGGCCGGGAGCACCGCCGTGATCGCCGGATCGCCGAAGATCATCGACAGGGCGGGCGGCGTCTCGCGATGATCGAGCCGGCGGAACACGTCGAACTCCGGATCGACCTGCAGCAGCACCGGCGTGGTGCTCGTCGCGATGGTGAAACGGGTGCGCGCGTCGGCGGCCGTGACGACGGCGCGCGTCGTCTTGCCGTCGTCCGACTGGACGACCAGCGGCACGTCGAAGGCGAACGGCGTCGCCCGGCTGGTGTTGCACCAGTTCACCCGTCACGACCCATCCCTGGCCGCTGCGCGCCACCGCGGCGCCTTCGACCGAGAACGCCGGCGCGCCCGGGCGCTCAATCCAGTCGCGGAAGAACGTGGCGAGCGACTCGCCGGCGACGGCCTCCGCGGTCGCGCGGAAGTCGGCGAACGAGGCGACCTTGCCGCGTTGCTCGCGGTAGAACCGCTGCACGAACCGCGTGAACTTCTCGTCGCCGATCTTGAGGCGCAGCATGTGTGCGCCCATCAGCATCTTGCCGTAGCCGACGGCCTCGGTGGCCGCGCTGTGGCGGCTGCGGAACTCGGTGAGCGGGAAGTCGCGTCCGCCGGTCACGTAGTCGCGGTACTTCTGGACCGTGTTGCGCCGGTACGTTGCGCCCGTCCCGCGCTGTTCCTGGATCAGGTGGTCGGCGAGATACGCGGTGAGGCCCTCGCTCCAGTTGCCCGACCCGTAGTCGACGAAGACGCCGTTGCCCCACCAGTTGTGCAGGATCTCGTGGGGATACGAGCTGGTGAGGATGAACGGGAAGCGAATGACGCTCGGCCCGAGCAACGTGAACGACGGCATGCCGTAGCCGGTCTCCCAGAAGTTCTCGACGAGCGCGAACTTCGTGTAGGGATACGGCCCGAGGAGTCCCCGGTACATCGACAGGTATTGCGCGGTCGCATCCAGGTACTTGCGCGCGAGCGCCTCGTCCTGCTCCCGCAGGTACACCAGCGCCTCGACCGAGCCTGCCGGCTCGCGCCAGACCTTCAGCGGGCCGCCGACGAGGTAGATCTCGTCCATCGGTTCCGGCGACGACCAGCGGACGACGCCGTCCGCTCCGCGCGATGTGCCCGCGCCCTGGCTGATGACGTGCCAGTCTGCCGGCGCGTGCGCCTCGATCGTGAACGTGACGAGGGCGGCGTCGAAGTGCGGATACCAGAACGTGGCGCCGGCCAGGTAGACGCCCTCGGGCCCGACGAGCCCCGGCGTGTCGCGGAAGCCGCGCGCGTACTCTTCCTCCTGTGCGCTGAGCGGCGTGTTGACCTCGCCTTCGTACGACAGCGTCACGCGGCCCGCGGGCGGCGATGCGAAGCGGTATCGCTTGACGCGCGTCGCGTCGAGTCCGCCGCTGCCACCGTTGTTGCCGAAGAAGGGGCTCGTGTCGCCCAGCGGCACTTCAGTCGCCTGCGGCGTCGACGCGGTGATGCGCAGTGCAGCGTTGAGCAGGAATTCGCCCGGCACACGCGTGCCCGGCGAGAAGGTGACCGTGTCGGTCACGGTCACGCGATGGGCGGGTGGTGCGAGGGTGACCGTCAGGGCGTGCGCGGGATGCTGCGAGATCGCCAGGGTGGGGTACCCCAGCGATACGGCAACGGCCACGACGACCGCGAGCGCAGTGCGGGCAGGCATGCTGATCCCTACTTCTTCGTCCACTGATCGAGCCACGCGAGGACGGTGTCGTGCCACTGGATGCTGTTCTGCGGCTTCAGCACCCAGTGGTTCTCGTCGGGGAAGAACAGGAACTTGCTCGGGATGCCGCGACGCTGCAACAGGGTGAACGTCGCGATGCCCTCCGTGTACACGACGCGGAAGTCGCGCGCGCTGTGCACCACGAGCATCGGCGTCTTCCATTTCGCGACATGGTCGATGGGGTTGTGCTTGGCATATCCGGCCGGGTTGTCCCACGGCGTGCCGCCATGCTCCCACTCGGGGAACCAGAGTTCCTCGGTTGCGAAGTAGGCGAACCGTTCGTCGAGGTTCCCGTCGTGGTTCACGAAGCACGTGAAGCGATCGGGGGCCTGGCCGGCAAGCCAGTTGATCATGTAGCCGCCGTACGAGGCCCCGAGCGCTGCGACCTTCGTCCCGTCCATCCACGGGTTGTTGGCGAGCGCCGCATCCAGGCCCTTCATCAGGTCCTCGTACGGCTTGCCGCCCCAGTCGTTCCTGATCGCGTCGGTAAACGCCTGGCCGTACCCGACCGATCCGTGGAAGTCGATCATCACGACGGCGTATCCGGCGGCGGCGTATGTCTGCGGGTTCCACCGGTAGTGGAAGTTGTTCGAGAACGACCCCTGCGGGCCCCCGTGAATCAGGAAGGCCACCGGGTACTTGCGCCCCGCCGTGAAGTCGATGGGTTTCACCACCCAGCCGTAGACCTTCGCGTTGTCGGCCCCGGTGAACGAGAACTGCTCGCCGTCGCCCATCTTGACCGTCGCCACCTTCGAGGCATTGATCGAGGTCAGGGCCTTGAGCCCGCTGCCGTCCTTGCCGACGACGTGGACTTCGGCAGGCGACTTCAGGTGGTCGAGGAGGAAGAGCAGCTGCTGTCCGGCAACCTGGGGCGCACACGGCATGGCCGTCGTTCAGGACGGTCTTCACGCTGCCCGTCGCGACGTCGATCGCGAACAGCGACACGTGTCCCACGTTGGGGGCTGTTGCGTACAGGGTCGTGCTGTCGGCCGACCACACGAGTTCGTTCGGCGAGCGGTCCCAGTTGTCGGCCACGACGCGTGCTGCGCCCTGTGGCCACGGCTGCACCATGATGCGGAAGCGATCGGCCTCGAACCCGGCCCGCGACATCGCGCGATAGGCCATCAGCTTGCCGTCGGGCGAGAAGACCGGGCTCGTGTCCCAGGCGGCGTTGGCCGTCGTGAGGTTGCGCGGGGCGGCACTGGCGTCGATGGGCGCGACGTAGAGATCGAAGTTCGTCGACCACGCCTCGCTGCGGCCCGCATCGCGGGCGGTGAAGACAACTGACCGTCCGTCGGGCGTGAAGGCGAATTCGTCGCTGCCGCCGAAGGGCTTCGACGGCGAGTCGGCGTCCATGCCCTTCATCACGTCGACCGGCATCCCACCGGCAACCGGCACGACGAAGATGTGGGCGCGGCGGCCGTCGTTCCACGTGTCCCAGTGCCGGATGAACAGCCTGTCGTAGATCTGGCCGGTCGCCTTGGCCTTGCCCTGCGCCTCGATGCGCTGCGTCGTGCACTCGAGCGTCGGGCAGTCGGCGAAGACCTCGAGGCTCACCGCGAGGTGCGAGCCGGTCGGCGACACGACGTAGGCCCCCACGTCCAGCGGCAACTGCGTGATCTGCGTCTCGGCCCCGGAGGCGGGGTCGACGGCCCATACCTGCGACGACCCGGAGCGTGACGACAGGAAGAACACGCGCGCGCCGTCGCGCTGCCAGACTGCGCTGGTGTCGCCGGCGGGGCTGGTCGTGAGCTTCTTGAGGCCCGTGCCGTCGATGCGCATCCACCACAGGTCGGTGCGCCGGCGGTTGGCCTCGAGGTCGAGCGTGCTGACCGTGAAGACAACGGCCCGGCCATCGGGTGAGACGGCAGGCTCCGACAGGCGATCGAACGCGATCAGGTCGCGGACGGTGAACGGGTGGGGTTGCGCGAAGGCGATATCAGACATGAGGGCAGTGGCTGCACAGAGCAGGCAGGTGCGAATGAGGCGAGACATGAGGCTCCTTGACGCGCGTGACACGTCCGACGCGCATCGTCCATCCTCGTGCCAAACCCCCACCCGGTGCAAGGGGCGCGGCCGCCCCCGGCGAAATACCTCCCGGAGTAATATGCCGGCGCGCTATTGCCCAGGACGCCGGTACCACGCCAGCCTTCCATCGGACGCTTGCCTCATGTCGACTCCAGCAGTGTCAACCCGCCTCACGCGCCCGGCGGCTCGCGCGTTACACCCTCGGCATCGTTCTCGTCCTCGTCATGGTGGCGTGCGCGACGGCGGGCTACTACTACTTCCAGGTGCGGGCAAGCCTGCCGCAACTCGACGGCGCCAACGCCGTGGCCGGAGCCTCCGGGGTCGATCTCGATCGCGCGTGACGCGCTCGGCATCCCGACCATCACCGCAACGAACCGGGCGGACGTGGCCCGCGGGCTCGGCTTCGTCCACGCGCAGGACCGCTACTTCCAGATGGACCTCGCGCGGCGCCGGGCGGCGGGGGAGTTGTCGGAGTTGATCGGCCCGGCGACCGTCGCCGTCGATCGACGCACGCGCGTGTTGCACCTTCGCGCGCGAGCGGCGAGGGCGATGGACCTTGCGACAGCAGAGGAGCGCGCAGTGATGGAGGCCTACGCGGACGGCGTCAACGCCGGCCTGACGGCGCTCGGCGCGGTGCCGCCGGAATACCTGGCCCTGCGCAGCGTGCCCCGACCGTGGGCCGTCGAGGACTCGGCCCTGGTGGTCGCATCGATGTACCTGTCGTTGCAGGATGCCGACGGCGCTGCGCGAGTCGCGGCTGGCGTCGGTCTACAGCGCGCTGCCTGCGCCGGTCGCCGACTTCATGACGACGAGCGCCAGCGAGTGGGAGTCGCCGCTCACGGGTGCGCGGATCGCGGTTCCGGCGATTCCGGGCGCGAACGTGATCGACGTGCGCGTCGACGCCGCACGCCGCGCATCGCGGCGCGCGGCCCGCGACGGGCGATCCCGATGACGCGCTGCGGGCATGGTTCTCGGCCCCGACGCACGACGATGCACGCGGCAGCAACAACTGGGCGGTGGCCGGGCGCCTGACGGCAGATGGCGGCGCAATCGTCGCGAACGACATGCACCTGGGGCTGTCGGTCCCCAACATCTGGTACCGCGCGTCGATGGCGTGGACCGACACGCGCGCGCGTCGCCTGACCGGCGTCACGCTGCCGGGTGTGCCGACGCTCATCGTCGGCAGCAACGGCGATGTGGCGTGGTCCTTCACGAACACGACGGCCGACTGGAGCGATCTCGTTGTCGTCGAGGTCGATCCCGCCGACGCCACCCGCTACCGCACACCGGCGGGGATGCAGTCGATGCAGGTGTCGACGGACACCATCCTCGTGAAGGGCAGCGCCGCAGTGCCGCTCGAGGTGCGCGAGACGATCTGGGGCCCGATCGTCGGCAAGGACGCGGCCGGGAACCCGCGCGCGCTCGCGTGGGTGCCGCTGCGGGATGGCGGCTTGAACTTCACGCTCGCCGAAGCCGAGACCGCAGAGACACTCGAGCAGCTGTACGACGTCGCCGCGCGGGCTGGCATTCCCGCGCAGAACCTGACCGCCGCGCAGCGTGACGGCCGCATCGGGTGGTCGGTTGCCGGACGCATCCCGCGTCGCGTGGGCTTCGACGGACGCCTGCCGACGTCGTGGGCTGATGGGTCACGCGGATGGGACGGCTGGCTGTCGGCCGACGAATATCCCGCGCGTCATCGATCCCGCCGAGGGTCGCATCGTCACCGCCAACAACCGGCTGGTGGACGGCGTGGGGCTGCAGGCGCTCGGCGACGGCGGCTACGACGTGGGCGCGCGAGCCCGCCAGTTGGCCCAGGGACTTGCACGCGTCGATCGGGCGACGATGGCCGACATGCTGGCTGTGCACCTGGATGACAGGGCGTTGTTCCTGGCACCCTGGCGCGATCTGCTGCTCCAGGCGCTGACGGTGGCCGACGGCATGGGCAAGCTCTCCGACACGCGCGCGGAACTGCGGCGCGTCGTCAACACGACCTGGAGCGGTCGCGCGTCGACCGATTCGGCCGCGTACCGCATCGTGCGTGAGTTCAGATCGCAGGTCGGCGAACTGGCGTTCGCGCCCCTTGTCGAGCGGATCCGGTCAGTCGACGCCGAGTACTCGCCGACGGCCGGACGCGGAGGCGAGGGGCCACTCTGGGCGTTGGTCTCGGCGCGTCCCGAACACCTGCTCAACCCGGAGTTCGCGACGTGGACCGACCTGCTGCTGGCCGCCGCAGATCGTGTCGCCGACGCCGCCCTGAAGGCCGGCGGGATGGCGACCTACACCTGGGGCCGGGCGAACACGTTACGCATCAGGCATCCCCTGAGCCTTGCGGTGCCGATGCTGGCGCGTTTCCTCGACATGCCCGGCGATCAACTGCCGGGCGACTCGCACATGCCGCGCGTGCAGGGGCCGGGCTTCGGGGCGTCGGAACGCTTTGCAGTCTCGCCGGGTCGCGAGGAGCAGGGCTACTTCCACATGCCGACCGGGCAGAGCGGGCATCCGCTCTCGCCGCACTACCGCGACGCGCACGCAGCGTGGGTGACCGGGCAGCCGACGCCCTTCCTGCCCGGGCCCACGGTGCACACGCTGACGTTGCATCCCAGGATGTAGGGGCCGCGCCCCTGCGCGGCCCGGCCGTTACGGGGCCGCGCCCCGACGCGGCCCGGCCCTTACGGCGCAGCGCGACGCACGGCGTCGGCGAACACGGCCCCGTCGTAGACGCGGTGATGGCCGGCGACCACGTGGGGAACACCTGCCAGCGACACACGCCGTTCGACGCGTGCCACGGCCTCGAACGGGATGGCCACCGCCAGGCCGGGCGGCGCCTGGCGCAGGCCGAGCAGGCGATCCAGGCCGACGTTCTCGATGCGGCCCGGCGAAAGCGTCGCGCGCAGATCGCGATCCAGGTAGAAGAAAAACGACCCGACCCGTTCGTCGAGGAACCACACGGCCGACGGCACGGCGCGCTGGGCGTTGTAGTAACGAGCCAAAGCGCGGGCCGAGAAGATGGGCGCGGCGGGCGCCATCACGATCAGCACGACCAGCGGCGCGACAACGGCGAAGGCCGCGACGAGACGGGCAAAGCGGGCGCGCGCACGAGTCCGGGTACCGCGCATCCAGAAGACCGCGATGCCCAGCCCTGCCACGACCACGAAGGTACCGAACAGCGACTCCGGTGTCAGGCCGAACCGCAGGATCGCGACCGCCATGAGCACCGGCAGCAGGAGGCCGAGCGTGGCCCCGCCAACGCTGTCGGCAATCCGCATCGCGCGGTCCTCGGCATCATCGTCCAGCCATCGGCGATCCCACACGGTCGCGACGAGCAGCGCGATGGCAGGGAACAGCGGCAGGACGTAGGTCACCAGCTTCGAGCCCGCGCTGCTGAAGAAGATCAGGCCGACGACGAGCCACGTCCACACCAACCGCTGCCCGCTGACGTCGGCCGTTGCGACCGCGCCCCGACGCAGGTCGCGGGCGGCAACCCACAGGAAGCCGGTCCACGGCATCGCGCCAGCAGCAAGGATGGGCAGGTAGTACCACCACCAGCGGTGGCCGTGCAATTGCGTGGATGTCGTGTAGCCGAGCAGGTGCCGTTCGACGAAGTAGTAGTGCAGGTAGCCCGCGTTCGCGCGTTCCATGGCGAGATACCACGGGAGCGCGACGAGGGTCGCGACGATCACGCAGGTGATGCCCGCGGCCAGCAGCGGCAGCCGCACGCGCCGGTCCCACACCATCCACACCGCGAACGGCACGCCCACCGCTGCGGCTCCTGACAGGGCCTTCGTCAGGATGGCCGCACCCAGCGCGATTCCCGCCACCGCACCCCAGAGGATCGTGTTGCCGGTGGTGCCGGCGCGCGAGGCACGCCACAGGGCCAGCATCGTCACCGTCGTGAACGGCACGAGCGCGATGTCGTGCACCGACACCATCGATACCGCGAGTGGAAGCAGCATCGTCGCATGCACGAGTCCGCCCAGGTAGCCCGCGCGCCGCCCGGCGAGCGACGCCCCGAACCACGCGGTGGCGAGAATCCCCGCTACGCCGAAGCCGACGCCAGGCAGGCGGACCGCGAACTCGTTGGCGCCGAAGGCGGCCAGTGACGTGGCGAGCGCCCAGAAGTAGAGCACCGGCTTGTCGAGGAAGGGCACGCCGAGCAGGCGTGGCGTGATCCAGTCGCCGCGCTCGACCATTTCGCGCGCGATCGCGGCATGGAAACCCTCGTCCGGGTCGAACAGCGGGATCGGCAGCGCGAGCGCCAGCAGGTACGCGATGGCGACGGCGAACCCGAGTCGCCAGAGGGTCCGCGTGGTGCCGGGATCGTTGAGGTCGATCACGGGAGGAGGACGATCTTGCCGTGTGCGCCGGGCGCGAGCACGGCCTCGTGGGCGCGCGCCGCCTCTGCCAACGCGTACTGCCGCCCGACTGCCGGGCGAAGGGTGCCGGACTCGAGGCCAGCGGCCAGCGCGGCCTGCACCTGCGCGTCGGCGGCAGCCGGCGTGTTCCAGTACGACATGCCGACAATCGAGAGGTCCTTGGCCATCGTGAGGCGCGGCGTGAACTGCAGCGAACCGCGGCTGCCGATCACGACGATGCGGCCGCGAAGGGCAGCAATGGTCAGGTCCTTCTCGAGGTTGACGTTCGCCAGCATCTCGAGCACGACGTCCACGCCGCGGCCATTCGTGAGGCGGAGCACCTCGTCGAGGTAGTCGGCTGTCGCGTGGTTCAGCGCCACGTGTGCGCCCTCGCTCCGAATCAGCTCGAGCCCCTCGGCGGTGCCCGCGCTGCCGAACACCCTGGCGCCGTGAGCACGCGCCATCTGCACCGCCGCCAAGCCTACGCCGCCGCTGGCGCCGTGCACGAACACCGACTCGCCAGGTTGCAGGCCTGCCTTCTGGAACAGCGCCCGCCAGGCCGTGGCGTACGGGACACCGACCGCCGCACCCTGGCCTGCGGTCATCGTGGCAGGCAGGGGATGGGTTGATGCCGCATCACACGCGACGTACTCGGCGTAGGTGCCGGTGGTCGCGCGTCCGAGCATCGTGCAGACGTAGACGCGATCGCCGACCTCGACGTCGGTGACGTCGTCGGCCACCGCATCGACCACGCCTGCACCGTCGGTGCCCGGGGTATACGGCAGGCTCGGGAGGCGCGCATAAGCCCCCGCGCGGACGTACGTGTCGACCGGATTGACGCCGACGGCCTCGAGCCTCACGCGGACCTGGCCGGGCCCGACCGCCGGCGTGGCGACGTCGTCGAGCACGAGGACGTCGGGGCCGCCGAACTGCGTCACGCGAATCGCTTTCATGTCGTTGTCCTCGCCCCGCCCGGTAGCGGCCGCCGCCGACCGCCGACGTTCAGGGGCTCGCGGGTCCAATGATACTTGCACCCTGGGCGAGATGCGTGCGCAGCGCATCGTGACGCCGCAAGGTTCCCTTGCATCCCCGCGTTTCCCCCTGCGTGGGTAGCGCGCGGCACCTGCCAGCCTCCCGGCCAGACCGCGGACCGTGCCATTCGACGGTTTTCAAGGCATTTCGTGGTGTTGCCAGGTGCTGCGGTGCGCAGTCGCGCGCGGCAGCGCCTGGCCCGAGCCTTGCTCAACCCGTGTGAGCTGCAGCCTGTTGAAGTAGTCGGCCGTCAAGCCGTGGCAGGCCACGTCTGGCGGATGGTGTGCCGGAGCACCGTCCGCGATCGTTGTGGAGGTGCAGGATGCGTTACAGGATGTTGTGGGTGCTGGGCGTGTGTCTCGTCAGCGTCACGCCCGTCGCTGCCCAGACCGTTGACATGGGGACGACGTTCCACGAGGCCGAGCGGCAGGCGACCCGCGTCGTCACGTGGTTCGACGACAGCTACGCCGTGAGCGAGCGACAGGCTGACGGGCAGCTCGTCGCACGGCTCTTCGACAAGCGGACCAATGCGGTCGTCGCCGAGGCAGAGCGGAACGAGCGCACGGCGGAGTCGGGGCGGATCGTCGAGGTCCGCCTCGGCAACGATCGCGTCGCGCTCGCCGTCGGCCCCGACCGGTCGCTTGGCGCCGACTGGCACCATGGGCAGCTGCGTCGCCTGTGGCGCGAAGATCGCGCTCGGCACGCGCGCGGACGCCCCCGCGGGCCGCTGGTGTGGCACGAGGGGAGCTTCGGTGACGCCGACCTCGCCGTGCGGCGCCGCCAGGGCGAAACGCCCGATCCCGATGAGGGGATCGAGGCGGTGGCGACGGAGTTCCCGGGAATGGTCGTGATCGCCGAGCGCGACCGTCACGGACGCACGCACGAGAACGTGTCGTACTCGACGTTCACGGCGCGGCTGCTCAGCGTCTCGACGGGGCGCGAGATCGGGTTCGTGCGCTGGTTCGCGAGGGCCCGCGTCGTGACCTGGAAGTTCCCCGACGGGGCCGAGGGCGTCATCATGGAGTCGAGGGTGCCGGGCGGGTTCACGTTCAACCCCTCGATGGCGTGGGCGAATGTGCAGGCGACGCTGTTCCTGCGCGAGAGCCTGACGAAGTCGGCCGACAAGATGCTGCGGCCAGCGGCCTCACGGTGGGCGGCAGGCCTGTCGGTGCACCGGGCCTCGGCGGGCGGTAGTTGCGATGGCGCGTCGGACGGGTGCACCGGCATGCACTGGCTCGACGGCACGGCGTTCCGGGAGTGTTGCGACAGCCACGATCGGTGCTTCGAAGCCGACCAGTCGAACTGCTGCACGGCGTGGTCGTGGCTGGCGTTCTGGGAGCGCTCTGACTGTTCGATGTGCAACCTGCAAGTCGTCGGGTGTTTCATCTCGACAGCCTTCGGCGGGGGCGGTGGTGGTGGTTCTGACGGTGGTGGCGACGGCGGGGGCGGGGGTGGTGGTGGCTCGTGCAGCGACGGCAGCGTGTGCACGCGTTGCATGGGCGACTGGTGTCCGCCCGAGTGCTCGCAGTGTGGCAACGCACAATAGCTGAGCCTCCGGCGGTGCCTGACCACGCCGCCCGACTCGTTCTGCGATAGGTGCTACATGGAGATTTGCATGACTGCCTCGACACGATTCACGATCCCCACGCTCGCCTGGTGCCTGGTGACCGCGGCAGTCATGCAGACCGCACACGCGCAGTCGACACGCACGCCGTCGGTGTCCCCATCGCCGGCGCGTGGCCTCGTCGCGGGGGCTGCGCGCACCGTGCTCCGCTCGTCGATGGCACTAGAAATCACGGTCGTCGGCGCGGCGACTCCCACCCTCGCCGAGCGAAAGGACGGCTACCTCGGCATCGAAGACGTCGTGCCGGGCGATCGACCCGGCGAGTGGGTCGCGACAACGCCTCACGCCGCCCACTGGTTCGACAGCGCCTGGCGCCAGGTGGCGGTGACCGATCTCGAGAAGCGCTACCGCCGTACACATCCGGTTCGCTACGAAGCATCGGGGCCGGTCACGCTGGTCGCGGAAGAAGGGAACATCGACCGGTTGATCGAGTTCGACCGCCGCGGACGTGAACTCGGGCGGATCGAACTCCGCGGAGGGTCTGCGCCGGTGTTTGCCGACATCGACGGGGATGGCGTCGTCGAGATCGCCGTGGCGTCGGGCAAAGCGGTGCAACTGTGGCGGCGTGGTGGCGCCAGGGTGCGGGCGATCGTGTTCGACGAGTTCGTCACCGATCTCGACGCCGTGCAGGCGACGCCCGCGCCCGGGGTCGAGTTGCTGGTGTATTCCTTCCTGGATCCGACCCGAGGCGCCTGGCTGCGCATCGTCGATCAACACGGAGAACGAATCCGGGCCTGGCACGAGGCCGCTCCCGCCCGGAGCAGCGTGGTGAATTGGGGCACCGGGCCCAGGCTGGTGTCACACCGCGACGGTTCGTTGCGGATACGTGACCTGACGGGCCGGGTCATCGACACGCGGGAATCGCCGCACGCCGCGGAGACGCGTTACACGCGCGCGGTGCGGCTTCCGTCGGGACACGAGGTCTTTCTCTGCTACAACCGGTTCCGCGACGCGCACGTGCTGCTGATTTACAACCCGGCCGGACAGCTCGTCCATGCCGAGCGGCCCGCGTCGTTCGCGTCGACCCTGTGGACAGTGGCCGCGGATCCAGGTGCCTTCTATGTGGCCGTGGGGCCGGAGATCGTGCGGTATCGGATCCGGCCATGACGCGCGCGCCGTGACGGGCGACCCGGTCGCTGCGTCATAATGGCGAGTCTGTGACGTTGCGTCGGTTCCCGTCCCTTGTCGTGCCCGTTCGTGTGGGTCGTCGCGCCGCCCTGGTGGTCGTGGCCGGAATGCTCGGCCTTGCGGGCGCCTGCGGAGAGTCGCGTGAGCCCGGGGCAGCCTCGGCGTCAGGTCCGGCATCCGACACGGCACACGCATCGCCTGGCGTGCCTGGCGGGCAGACCGGCGAGGTGCCGCGACCCGCGCGTCCACGGGTCGTCTTTCTCGGCGACAGCCTCACGGCGGGCTACGGTCTCGACCCAGGCGTCGCGTTCCCCGATGTCGTCCAACAGCGTATCGACGCGGCGGGGCTGGAGTACGACGTCGTCAACATGGGCGTGTCTGGCGATACGAGCGCCGGCGGGCGCCGGCGCCTCGATTGGGCGCTCGACGGCGACGTCCACGTGCTCGTGGTGGCCCTGGGCGGCAACGACGGGCTGCGCGGGCTCGCACCCTCGGAACTCCGCGCCAACCTCGTCGCGATCATCGACGAGGCACGAGCGCGGAAGATCGAGGTGCTGCTGTGCGGGATGGAAGCGCCGCCGAACTTCGGTGCGCAGTACACGCGCGAGTTCCGCGACGTCTACCGGTCGGTGGCGCGCGAGAAGCAGGTCGCCTTCCTGCCGTTCCTGCTCGACGGGGTCGCCGGTCACCCGGACCTGAATCAACCTGACGGCATCCATCCATCGGTCGAGGGCGCGCGGCGCGTCGCGGAACTCGTCTGGGGTGCATTGCGTCCGCTCCTGCACGATGCGCACGAGACACGATGATTGAACTGCACGGCATCTCGAAGACCGTCTCGAGCGGCGGGCATCCGCTCACGATTCTGCACACCCTCGACCTGCACATCCCGCGCGGCAAGAGCATTGCCATCGTGGGACCGTCGGGCAGCGGGAAGTCGACCCTGCTTGGCCTGATCGCGGGCCTCGACGCGCCGACGACGGGCCGGATCGTGATCGACGGCGACGACATCACGGCGCTCGGCGAGGACGCGCTCGCGCGCTTGCGCGGCCGCAAGATCGGGTTCGTGTTCCAGGCCTTCCACCTGGTCACGTCGCTCACGGCCTTCGAGAACGTGCTCGTGCCCCTTGAACTCGCCCGTCATCCCGACCCCGAGTCGCGGGCGGCGATGCTGTTGCAGACCGTGGGGCTCGCCGAGCGGGGGCACCATTACCCGTCGCAGCTCTCCGGCGGCGAGCAGCAGCGCGTCGCCGTCGCGCGCGCGCTGGCCAATGACCCGCCCCTGCTGCTGGCCGACGAACCGACCGGCAACCTCGATTCGGCCAACGGCAAGGCCATCGTCGACCTGCTGTTCGGCGTCAACCGCGCCACGAGCACGACCCTGCTGCTCGTGACGCACGACCGTGAGCTCGCCGCGCTGGCCGACATCCAGATCGCGCTGCGCGACGGGCGGGTCGTCGAGCACAGGCAACGCGCGCAGCCGCAGCCGCCGCCGACCGCACCGGCCGGCTCGCTGGTCATCCACTGAGAGGCCATCGATGCGATTCGTGCTGAAGATGACGGCGCGCGAACTGCGGGCCTCGTGGGTCCGACTGATCTTCTTCTTCGTCTGCGTGGCGGTCGGCGTCGGCGCCATCGTCGCCCTGCGGTCGATCATCCAGGACGCCCGTGGCGCCATCTCGCGCGAGGCCCGGTCGCTGACGGCGGCCGACCTGCTGCTCCAGTCGAGCCGGCCCTGGACGCCCGAGATCACCACGGTGATCGACGAGTCGCTACGCCGCGCCGGCGCCACCGCCGAGACGCGGTTCGTTGAGACCACGACCCTGATCCGGCCCGCCGACGACAGCAAGGCCGTCGCGCGCATGGTGGAACTCCAGGCCGTCGCCGAGGGGTGGCCGCTGTTCGGGCAGGTCGAACTCGATGGCGGGAAGCCCTTCTCGCACGACCTGCTCAAGGACCAGGGCGTGCTCGTACGGCCCGAGGTGCTGACGCAACTCGACGTGGCCGTCGGCGACGCCGTGAAGATCGGCGACGCGACGTTCGTGATTCGCGGCGTCGTCCTCAGCGAACCCGGCCGGCGCCTCGGGTTCTTCAGCGTCGGACCGCGTGTCCTGATCGATCACGCGACGCTGCCTGCGACAGGGCTGCTGAGGATCGGCAGCCGCGCGCGCTACGTGCGCCTGGCGAACGTGCCCGCTGCCGACCTCGACGCGACGGCCGCATCGCTGCGGCAGCAGTTCGCGAACGCGTTCGTCTCGGTCAGGACGTACCGCACCGCCGACGACAACCTGAGCGACGACCTCCAGCGCGCCGAAGACTACCTGAGCCTCGTCGGCTTCGTGATCGTGGTGCTGGGCGGGATCGGCGTGTGGAGTGTCACGCGCGTGTTCGTGCAGCAGAAGACGCGCGCCATCGCCATCCTCAAGTGCCTCGGCGCGAGCACCGCGCAGGTCCTGGCGGTGTACGTCGTGCAGGTCACGCTGCTCGGCCTGGCCGGATGCCTGGCGGGCGTGGCGCTGGCGTGGGGGGGCATCCACGCCATCCCTACCGCCGCGCTCGAGGGGCTTGGTGGTGCGGCGCCGTCGCTGACGTGGTCGGCAAGCCTGCAGGGGATCGCCGTCGGCCTGCTCGTGTCGTTGTTGTTCTCGCTGGTGCCGCTGCTCGACGTGCGCCGGGTCAAGCCGCTCGCCCTGCTGCGCGACCACGACGCTGACGGGGCCGGCGGCACGCGGCTGCCGATCTCGGCGCGGGTCCGGCGCTGGCGGCAGGGGCTCGATACCGCGCAAGTCGTCAGCACCGTCGCCCTGGTGGCCGGCCTCGTCGCCGTTGCCAGCTGGCAAGCCGCGTCGTGGCGCGTGGGGCTGGTGGTGTGCCTGGCGTTCTTCGCCCTGACCCTCATCCTGCAGGCGTCGGGGGCGGCGCTCGTGTGGGCCGTGCGGCCACTCCGGCGGGCACGATGGTTCCCGCTGCGCCATGCGGTGATCAGCATCGGGCGGCCGGGCAACCAGACACGCACCATCCTGCTGGCGGTCGGCCTCGGCGCGTTCTTCATCCTCGGCGTCCAGGCGCTCGAGACCAACCTGCTCAGGGCCTTCAGGCTCGACCTGCGCAGCGACGGCCCCGACCTGTTCCTCATCGACATCCAGCCAGACCAGGAGGCGGGCGTTCGGCGCCTGCTCGCGACCGCATCGCCGTCCTACACCGCGCAGCTCGTGCCCACGCTGCGCGCGCGCGTCACCAACGTGCAAGGCCAGCGCGTCAAGCTCGAGGGACTCGAGGAGGTCAGGGGGCAGGGCTCGCTCGCGCGCGAATACGTGGTCACGTATCGCGATGGCCTCCAGGCCAACGAGACCGTGATTCGCGGCGCCTTTCCGACGGCGCCGACGGGTCAGCCCGAGGTGTCGATCGAGGAGAGCATCCACAAGCGGTTCAGGATCGACGTGGGCGACACGGTCCGGTTCGACGTGCTCGGGCGCAGCATCGACGCGCGCGTCTCGAGCGTGCGGCGCGTCGAGTGGAGTGATGCGCGCACGGGCGGCTTCATGTTCGTGTTCGCGCCAGGGGCGCTCGAGAAGGCACCGCAGACCTACATCGCCATCACCAAGGGCCCGCCCGACGCGCCGGCGCGCGCCAGGCTGCAGCGCGACATCGTGGCGGCGTTCCCCAACGTGTCGGCGATCGACGTGCGCGATGTCGCGCAGCGGGTCGAGGCGATCGCCCGCAACATCACGTTGGCCATCTCGATTGTCGGTGGCGTCGCGGTGTTCTCGGGTCTCCTGATCCTGGTGGGCTCGATCGCGATGACCAAGTTCCAGCGGCTGCACGAGTCGGCCGTGTTCAAGACGCTGGGCGCCACGACGATGACCGTGGCCTCGACGCTCGCTGCCGAGTACGCGACGTTGGGAGCCCTCGCGGGGGCCGTCGGGGCGACCGCCTCGATCGGCCTGTCGTGGTTCGTCTGTCGCCAGATACTCGACGTGCCGTGGTCGCCGTTGCCGGGCCTGGTGGCCGGGGGCATCGCGGCGGCGGTCGTGCTCGTGGGCATGCTCGGCGTGGTCTCGAGCCTCGACGTCCTCCGGCGCAAGCCCCTCGCCGTGCTCCGCTCGGACGGCTAGTCGCCACGCGGCCGCCGGCCTCGCCTTCGCCGCCTGGGAACGGGGGCGCCGCGAGGGGGCAAACCCGGCGGTGGCGCGTGATACCATGTCGGGTCGGCGTTTGCGCCGGTGGCTCAGACATAGGAGACACGTCGTCGATGGAAGTAGTGGATTTTCGCGACCTGCTCGTGCGTAAGCGTGACGAGATTCGCGAGCTGCACGGTATCCGGCCGCTCGCCGTCTCGATGGACACCAACACCCGGCAGGGCGACGTCGCCGACCAGGCCACTGGCACGAATGAAGTGCACGTCCAGTTGCGGCTGCGCCAGACCGACGCCAAGATCCTCCAGGCCATTGAAGAGGCGCTGACGCGGATCGACAAGGGCACCTACGGCCTGTGTCGTGATTGCGGCGAGCCCATTTCGTCGCCGCGGCTCCAGGCCATCCCCTGGACGCGCGTCTGCATCCACTGCAAGGAAAAGCAACAGTCGTGACTACGACCGAACTCCACTCGCTGCTGCAGGACCTGTATCGCGACAAGGTGGCCCTGCGCGACCGTCACGTCGAGGGCGCGCGTCACGTGTCGAGCTACGAGTTCAACAACACCTACCAGTACATCATCAACCGCGAAGAGCTCCACCTGGGCTGGATCCGCAGTGCGCTCGACGACGCGGGCCTCCAGCATCCAGCGGCGCCCACGGCCCTCGACCTGCCCGCAGGGAAGGGCGACGCGCGCGAGCAGGCCATTGCGGGCGACGACGCGCAGCGGGCACAGGCCTTCGTGGCAAAGTGGACGCCCCGGGCCGAGGCGATGACGCAGGTGCGGCACAAGAAGATGCTCGGCGTGATTCTCGGCGAGATGCGCGAGCAGCAGCGGTTCTTCGAGCAGATGACGGCACGACGCGACGACCTGCTCGGCCGTCGCCACCGGAACGCGGGCACCGGCGGGGGCGTGATGCCGGTGCGATGGCTGGGATAACGACACCCGTCGCTGTCGCCCTCGGCAGCAACCTCGGCGATCGCTCGGCGCACCTCCGCGCGGCGGCCGTTGCGCTCGGCTCGGTGCTCGACGGCATGGTGTTGTCGTCAATCATCGAGACCGATCCCGTCGGCACTCCCGACGCTCAGCATCCCTATCTCAACGCGGTGGCCATCGGCCGCACCGGCCTGTCGCCTGAGGCGCTGCTGGCCGCGCTCCAGGCCATCGAGCAGGCCCATGGCCGCACGCGCCCTCATCCCAACGCCGCGCGCACGCTCGACCTCGATCTGATCCTCTTTGGCGACCTGGTGATCCACACGGCGTCGCTCGTGGTGCCGCACCCGCGGTTCCGCACGCGTGCGTTCGTGCTCGGTCCGCTGGCCGAGATCGCCGGCGACTGGCGCGATCCGGTGACCGGTCGCACGATCGCCGAGCTCGCGCGCGACTGCCCGACGTAGCCGGGGCGGTTCAACTCGCCTGGTGGCACGCCGAACGCCACCGACGAAGCCGCGCGGCCCCGAGCACCGCGCGCGCTAGCGCTTGTGGATGCCGAAGCGGCCGGTGCCCTTCGACGCGATGTAGAGGAACGCGAAGCAGTAGAGCGCCGCGAGTTCGCCGCGGTTCACGATCGGCAGCAGCCCGCCGGGTTGGTGGAACTGGAAGTACGCGACGGCCATGGTGCCGCTGAGGATGAAGGCGGCGGGGCTCGTGAAGAAACCCAGGGCCACCAGCGTGCCGCAGCCGAGCTCGATGATCCCGCCCAGGCCCCGCTGCGTCAGCAGTTCGACCTTCGTGCCCCCGAAGAGACCAAACAGCTTCTGCAGGCCGTGGAAGAGCATGAGGAATCCCGCCACGAACCGGAACGCGGCGTAGCACGTGGCTTCGAACGGGGCGAGCAGGGGGCGCATGGGCAGGGCTCCGCGAAGGTGGGGAGGCCGGGCGTGCGCCCGGCCCCTGACTGAAGGTGGTTAGCTGGCCGACTCCGGGGCGACGGCGGCTTCGTGTGCGTGCGCACCCTTGAGCAAGCCTGCCAGGCCCTCTTCGAACAGCGTGTACATCGTGGGCACGAACACCAGCGTGATGAGCGTTGACGCCGTCAGGCCCCCGATCACCACCCGCGCGAGTGGCGCCTGGAGTTCGGCACCCTCCCCGAGACCGGTGGCCATCGGCACGAGGCCCAGGATGGTCGTGAGCGTCGTCATCAGAATCGGACGCAGCCGGGTCCGGCCCGCAAGTTCGACGGCCTGCCGCAACGGCACGTTGTCGCGCCTCCGCAGCGTGTTGGTGTAGTCGACCAGCAGGATCGCGTTCGACACGACGATGCCGGCCAGCATGATGACGCCGATGTAGGCCTGCATGCTGAACGGCGTGTCGGTCAGCTTGAGCGCGAGCACCACACCGATCGCAGCCAGCGGGATCGAGAACATGATGATGAACGGGTCGCGCAGCGACTCGTACTGCGACGCCATCACCGCGTAGACGAGGATCACGGCCAGGATGAGCAACAGTTGCAGCTGCGAGAACGCCTTGGCCTGTTCCTGGACCTCGGCGCCGAACCCGACCGAGAAGTCCTTCGGCACCTGCAGCTGCCCAAGGCGCGCCTGGACGTTCTCGACGGCCTCGCTGATGGTGGTTTCGACTTCGGCGTTGACGAACGCGATGCGCTGCTGGTTCTTGCGTTCGATCTGGACAGGGCCGGCTTCGGGCGCGATGGCCATCAGGTTCTTGGCTTCGACCACCTGCCCGCGTGGCGTGCTCACCAGCAGGTCGTCCACGTCCGACACCTTGGACCGGTCCGACTCCTGGAGGCGCACGATGATCGGGTACTCGAAGCCGCGCTCGCGATACATCGCCGCCTGTGTGCCGGCTAGATTCGTGCGCAGCGTGCTGGCCACGCCGCTGACCGTGAGTCCGAGCAACGCCGCCTTGTCGCGGTCGACCCGGACCGCGAGTTCCGGGCGGCCCTCCTCGCGTCCCACGCGGGCATCGGCCACGCCGGGCGTGCCCTCCAGGAGCGTCTTCGCCTCTTGCGACAGGCGTCGTGCGTCGACCAGGTCGTGGCCCCGGATCTCGAGGGCCAGGCGCGAATCGGAGCCACCGCCGAGGATGCGGCTCAACTGCCAGTTTCCGCCAGACGGACGCGCCGTGACGATGACACCCGGCAGCCCGGACAACTGGCGACGCAGCGCCGTTGCGATGGCGTCATTGCTGCGCTTCCGCTCGTCGCGCGGAACCAGGCGCACAGTGAGACTCCCGCGGTGCGTCCCGCCCGAGCCCATCATGCCGCCGCCTCCGCCCCCGCCCGCCGACGAGATGACCGACACGGCTTCCGGGACGTTCTGCTTGATCAATGCCTCGAGCTGCACAATCGCCGCCTCGGTGCGCTCGATCCGCGTGCCAACTGGCAGTTCGGCGTTCACCGACACCTCGCCCTCATCGGCCTGCGGCATCAACTCGTAGTTGAGGCCGCTCATCAGGTAGATGGCGAGGGCGAACAAGGCCACGCCGCTTGCGAGCACTGTCGGCCTGTGCTCGAGACAGACGTGCAGCACGCGGCGGTACCGCTCGTCGAGCCAGTCGAGCCCGTTCTCGCTCATGGTGTAGAGCCGGCCCGTGATGCCCTTGCGTTCGTTTGCCGGCACCGGCATCTTCAGCAACCTCGAGCACAGCACGGGCACGATGGTGACGGCCACGAACAGGGCCATAGCAAGCGAGAAGATGACGACGATAGCCAACTGGCCGAACAGGGCGCTGGACACGCCGGTGAGGAAGAAGAAGGGGACGAACACCGCGACGTGCGTCAGGGTCGAGGCGAGGATGGCCGACCAGATTTCCTCGCTGCCGTCGATGGCCGCCTGGAGCCGGCTCTTGCCCATCTCCATGTGCCGTTGCGTGTTCTCGAGCACGACAATGGCCGCGTCGACAATCATGCCGACGCCAAGCGCAAGGCCACCGAACGTCATCGTGTTGAGCGTGTATCCGCCGAAGTAGAGCAGGGCGAACGTCCCGATGATCGAAATCGGAATCGACGTGCAGATGATGATCGTCGCGCGCGCGCTGCGGAGGAACGCGAAGATGACGATGACCACCAGGATCGATCCCACCATGACGGCTTCCTGCACGCTGCCGATCGACTGTTCGATGTAAGTCGAGGTGTCCATCGTTACCGACACCTTGACGCCCGAGGCCTCGGCGTTGATGCGGTCAACCTCCTCGCGCACCAGGTGCGCGACCGCCACGGTGTTTTCGCCAGACTGCTTGCGCACCTGCATGCGCACCCCGGCCTTCCCGTTGACGCGAGTCACCGATCGCACGTCCTCGGTGGCGTCCTTCACGTCGGCGATGTCGCGCAGGTACACCGGCACGCCGGCCTTGTTGAGGACGATGAGGCCGCGGATGTCGTCGAGCGACGTGAACTGGCCGGGGCTGCGAAGCAGGTAGGTCATGTCGCCTTCTTCGACTTCGCCCAGGGGCACGTTCTGGTTCTCTGACCTGAGGAGGCTGACGACCCGGTCTACGGGAAGCTCGAGCGCAGTGATCTTCTCGCGCGACAGTTCGATACGGATCTGGCGACGGAGTCCGCCATTCACATCCACGGCCGCGACGCCTGGCACGCGCTCGATCCGTCGGGCGAGGGTGTTCTCGGCGATCTCACGCAGTTCGACCGGGTCGTAGTCGCCTTCGACCGCGAGCATGACGATCGGGAACTGCGTCGAGTCGAACTTGAACAGCACCGGCGGATCCGCGTCTTCAGGCAGCCGGCCCTTCACGCGATCGAGGCGGCTGCGCACATCGTCAGCGGCCACGTTGAGGTTGGTGCCATACGCGAAGTTGAGGCGCACCATGCTCGACCCTTCAGACGAGGTCGAGTTGACCTGCTCGATGCCGGCGACCGCACTCACCGACTGCTCGATCGGGCGGGTGATCGACTCCTCGATCTCCAGCGGGCCCACTCCGGGATAGCTCACCCTGACGGTGAGGCTCGGAAAGCTCACCTCGGGCATCAGGTCGACGGGGAGCCTGAGGAGTGAAATCGCGCCCAGCAGCGTGATGACGCCGCACAGCATGAACATGGTCACCGGCCGATGGATGGCCGTGCGCGGAATACTCATGACGAACCTCTATGTGACGTCATCGCCGGAGCGATGGACCAGTTGTGTCATTCGTGAACGCCGAACTATCGCGTCGGCCCGCCCGGACCGCGTGCCGCACCCGCCGGAGACGGCGAGGCGGTCGCGCCCGCCGGACCCTGTCCCGCTGCTTGCCCGCTGCCGCCTTCGGGACGCCTTCCGCCTGCGCCCGCAGCCCCGCCGCCGGGGCCGCTCCCCGGTCGAGGCCCCTGGCCTTCGAGCAGGACCCTGTCACCATCGCGCAGGCCTGCGGCGCCGGTCGTGACGACCCGGTCACCTTGAGTGAGGCCAGACGTCACCTCCGAGATCGCCTCGTCCTGCAGGCCGACCGAGACCGTTCGGAACGTGGCCTTGGTCTCGCCGGCATCGAACAGGAACACGCCACGCTTGTTCTCGTAGTCGACGATGGCATTGCGGGGCACCACGAGGGCGTCCTGCCGCTCCGCGACCGTGAGGCGGACGCGGGCATACATCCCCGGCTTGAGGCGGAAGGTGGGGTTCGGCACCTCGATCTCCATCGACGCCGTGCGGGTCGCGGGATCGAGGACCGGCGCGACGCGCGCCACGCGGCCGGTGAAGGTCTCGCCCGGGAACGCGTCGACGTCGACGATGGCCGGTGCGCCGACGGCGACCCGGCGCAAGTCCTTCTCCACCAGGTTGGTGACCATGCGCACGGTGCGGATCTCGACGACCGACGCCACCGGCACGTTCGATGACACGAAGGCCCCAGGGTCGAGGTTGCGCTTCGCGACGAAGCCATCGACCGGCGACACGATGCGGCAGTTCGACAGGGTGATGCGGAGTTCCTCGAGGCGCGCCTCGGCCTGGGCGAACTGCGCACGCGCGAGGTCGAGCTGCGCGTTGGCTGCCTGCTGGCGCGCGTCGGCGTCGTCGAGCGCCTGCTGGGGCAGCAACTGCCGTTGGAACAGGTTGCGCGAGCGATTGAGGTTCGTTTCGGCGAACTTCAGGTCGGCCTCACGCTGGCGAATCGTCGCGCGTGCGACATCGAACGAGGCCTCGGCCTGCTTCACCTGCTCCCGGATCTCGCGGTCCTCGACGAGGGCAATCAACGAACCGCGCGTAACGGCATCCCCGATCCGCACGCTGACCGTCTGGAGACGTCCGCTTACCTTGGGGACCACCTCGACCGTCGAGGCCCCCACGAGGTTGCCGACGACCGTCAGGTACTCCGACACCGGGGCGCGCTTCACGGTGGCCAGTTCCACGGTCATCGGTGGACGGAACATGCCGGCGCCCATTCCCCCGGGACCGCCCATGCCGCCACCCATGCCCCCGCCGGGCCGGGCTCCGCCAGGTGCGCCGGCCGCACCAGGCGTTGCCGCCGGCGCATTCGACTTCGAGTAGAGATACCAGCCTCCGCCGAACACGACGAGGGCGACGATGAGAAGAACGCGATTCCGCATGTGTGTGAAGACTCGTAAACAGCGACGTCAGCGCGTCACCCCGGCGCCCCCGGCGCCAGCTGTCACAACCGTGGTGATCGTGGTCCGCGTGACGCCCGCCTGCTGCGAGCGCTCGAAGTCCACGATCGATTTGATGTAATCGAGGAGTGCCCGCAGTTCGTTGTTCTGGGCGTCAGCGAGATCACGCTGCGCCTGGACGACGAAGAAATTGGTCGACATGCCCACTTCGAACTTGCTCTGCTCGGCTTCGAGCCGGCGCTCGGCCAGCCCGCGCGCCGCACGCGTGGCGTCAACGCGCTTCAGGTTGCTCTGCACCTGGAGGGCGTAGTTCGTCACTTCGGTGGCGATCTGCAGCTCGACCGACCGGATCTGCGCCTGCGCCTGCGACATCTGGATCCGCGCGCGGCCCCTGGCAGCATCGGCGGCGCTGGTGCCGAGCGGATAGCTCACCTGCAGCTGCACGCTCCACGTCGGGTATTCCTTGTTCCCGATGGCCGCGAGCGCATCGCTGAACCCGGTGTCTATGGTCTTGGTCGTTCCCGCGATCCCCTGCAGGGTATACGTGCCCACCAGGTCGAGGGCCGGCAACCGCTGGTTGTCGATCAGGCGAAGGCCGAGGTCGTTCGCCTCGAGCGTCTTGTGAGCCTGCTTGAGGTCGTACCGTTCGTCGAGTGCCTTGCGCACCGCCGCCGTGACGTCCACGGGGTACGGAGCGAACGACGGGATGTCGATAGGGTTGATCGCGGCCGTCCACAGCGGGTCATCGGTGCCGCTGACCACCAGTCGCTTGAGGGCCAGTTCCGCCGTCCGCAGGGTCGACTCGGCCTGGACGAGCGCCTGCAGGCGTGTGGCCGCTTCGGCTTCAGCCTGCACGACGTCGATGGGCGCCAGCGTGCCGACCTCGACCCGCACCTTGTTGTCGTCCACCAGCTTCTCGGCCAGGGACAGCGATTGCCGCGCGACCCGGGCCGCCGCGACCGAGTAGGTCAGATCGTAGTAGGCGTTGCGCACCTGCGCGAGCGTCGTCGTGATGGTCGACTGCAGCTGCAATTCCGAGATATCGCGATTGACCTGCGTCACCATGAGCTGCTGGCGCGTGCCGTCGATCTTGAAGCCGCGCATCAGCGGCTGCGTCACCGTCGCCGTGAGCACCGAGTTGTACTGCGGGTTGAACGTGTTGAAGGTGCTCGTCGAGTCCTGCTTGCGGTTGTTCCACGCCATCGTCAGGTTCGTGCCGTACCAGGGCAGGGCCTGGGAGACGCCGACGTTGGCCGTGCCCACGTCGTTCTTGACCTTGTCGCCGCCGACGAGCTGGCTCGTCGGGAGCAGCGTGGCATTGTTCTGGCCCAGCAAGCTGGTCGCGGTCGGGGTATACGCCGATCGCAGCGCCGAGAGGGTGAAGTCGTACGTCCCGGGGTTGAGCCGCTCGACCTGGATGTCGAGGTTGCGCTCGAGCGCGCGGGCAATCGCGTCGTCGAGGCGCAGGTCGATCGCCGGCCGATCGTCGGCAGGCTGGCTTGACACGGCATTCTGCGTCAGGGCCGTCTGGACCAGTTGCGCGACCCGCGCGTCGCTCACGGGCTGGGCCGCCACGGGCAGCACACTCATCAGGAACGCGGCCATTCCAAGGCCGCGCATGCGCACGTTCATCACCGGAGACATCCTCGCGTTCGACCTGTGGCAGGCGGAGTTCGATGGGCCTATTGCTGCGATTTCGTCTGTCCGCACGGGTTCTGGCGGCGCTCGCGCTCGAAGCGCTCGTGCATCTCAGCCACTTTGACGCGCTGATCGGGCGACAGGACCCGATACATGCGGTAGAGCATCCACGTGCGGGTCTTGTTGGCGGCGGCGCGCGCCCGCTCGACACGGTCGATGCCGAGGGCGACCGAGGCCTCGTCGGATGGGCCCGACAACAAGGCCGACAGGGCGCGATCCTGGCGATCGAGCTCGTCCTTCTCGCCCCTCATGCGCGGCAGCACCGACTGGAACACCGCGTCGAGGTCGCTGGACTGCTGGTCGCTCAGCCCGAGTTCGGCACGATATTTCTCAGACAACCACCACTTGTGGCGGTCGTCGGCCGCCGCTGCCGGCCGCCCGACCACACCGACCGCAACCAGCAGGACCAACACGCAGGAGAAGACACGCTTTTTCACAGGAGGATTACGACGCAGCCGGGGCAGCCGTTTACCGACCGACTTCCTTGCCGGAGGGATCCGGGGGCGTGCCGGCCCGCCGGAGTCGCCGAATGTCCGCTACCGACCCCGTCAGACGGCCACGCGGGCGTCCACGATTGATGCACGCGGATCCGCCGGAATCCGGACCCGGAACGGTTCCCTGACCCCGATCCCCTGCGCGAACGCTCGCAGGCGCTGAATGACGGCCAACGTCACCGGTTGTCCTTTCGACACCAGCAGCAGCCCGGCCCGCGAGCACACGTCCTGGTCGAGCACCATCATCGGTGTTGAGGTCTTTCAGGCCGACTTCCTTGACCCGGCTCTCGACCTGCCGGGCGACGAACGTCTCGAGCGCGTCCAGCATGTAGGGCGGGAAGTCGGCACGCCGCCGCAGATCTCGGCCATCGCCGCGCGGTCGCCGCTGCCGCGCATCAGCGCCTCGTCGAAGGCGGTCGCCAACTGGAGCAACCGCGCGCCGATCGTCGCCGGGGCCTCGGCGGCCAGGCCGTCCGGCTCCGCTGGTGCCGGTGGCAGCGACTCGAACTGCCGGGCAATCATCTGTGCCACCAGGTCGAGACGCGGGATGTGGGCGATCAACGAACTGGCGACCCGGGGATGGTTGGCCACGGCCTCACGCTCGACCGCCGAGAGCGACAAGCCGGCGATGGCACGGGTCAGGGTGTCGGGCGGGAGCGAAATCAGTCCGACCTGGGCCAGCAACGCGGCCATCTTGTACTGCCACGCCGATGGGAGACGCAAGGCGGCGGCCACGTGGATGACGCAGGCTGCCGTGCGCGTCGCCCGGCCGAAGGCGTCCGGGCTCACCAGGCTCAGGACCTCGGTCAGCATCTTCACGGCGCCCGCCAGGTCTGCTCGAGCACCTCGCGTTCGGCGACGATCACGCGATGCTGGGCCACGCAGGCCTGCAGCACGCGTATCAGGTTGAACGCGGGGCAGGGCTTCGTCAGGAACCGGAAGACGTGCCCCTCGTTCACGGCCTCGATCGCCGCTTCCATGTCGGCCTGGCCGGTGAGGACCACCCGCACGGCATCCGGAGCGATCTCGCGGGCCCTCGAGAGGAACTCGACGCCGCTCATCCCCGGCATCCGGTAGTCAGACACGACCACGGTGAACGGCCCCCGAGTTCGCAGGACGTTCAGGCCGTCTTCACCACACGACGCCGTCTCGATGACGAAGAGGTTCTGCAACTGGCGCGTCAACGCGTTCAGTACGTGCGGTTCGTCGTCGACACACAGCGCGCGCGGTTTCATGCCGTTGTTTCGACGCGCTGGTTGGCGGGCGCGACGCGGAGCAACCGCCACGCGTCGAGCCGCTCCTCCAGTCCGAGTGTGGCCAGGTGGGTGTGGTCGAGGCCGCTGCACGCCAGGCCGCGGTGCTCGCCGTCGATCGCGTCGGCCACATGGACGATGGTCGCCAGGTCCAGCGCAGGGCTCGCCGACTCGGCCGGCCGGTGATGGAGCCATACCGCGTCGACGAGCGGCTGCGGCAGGCCCCACAAGCCCAGGAGGAAGGCCCCGACCTCGGCGTGATCCGCGCCGAACACCGCGCGTTCGGCCGCTGCGGCTGTCGTGAGCCGGGCCGACGCCACGATTCGCGCCTCGCGACACAGCGTGGGGAAGTTGACGCCGAGCAGCAGCTTGCCCACGTCGTGCAGCAGGGCTGCCGTGAAGGCATGGTCGGCCACCATCGTGCCGCAGCCTTCGGCGCGCGCGATCTCGCGCGCCAGCCAGGCGGTCGAGAGGCTGTGCTCGCACACCGCTTCGAATCCGAGGTCGGCCAACCCCCTGGCGTCGAACTGCTTGAACACCTGCATCGAGAGGAGCAGCGACGCGACGGTTCGCAGGCCCATCAGCGTGACGGCCATCGCCGCGCTCGACACCTCGGTGCGGAGGCCGAACAGCAGCGAGTTGCAGATGCGGAGCACCTGCGCCGTCATGCCGGGGTCACGCTCGACGAGTTCGGCCACGCGCACCAGCGACGTGTTCGGTGCCTCGAACTCTCGCACCAGGGCCGCGTACGCCGACGGCAGGCTCGGCACGCAGGTCAGCTCCGACACCATCGTGCGGACGGTCTCGAGACGCAGCATGGCCCGCGCGCGGGCGGACGCCTGGATAGCCTGTCGCAGGGCGCCGGGCGTGCACGGCTTGACGAGGCACCGGTGTGCGGCGCCCAGCGCACGCAGGATGCCCTCGCGGTCCACGCTCTCTGCCAGGACGATCCGGACGGTATCGGGGTGTGCCTGGCGAACGCGTTCGAGCAGGGCCGCGCCGTCCATCCCGCGAATGCGCATGTCTGCCACGACCACGTCGAAGCGCGTCTCGGCGAGCCTGGCCAGCGCCTCTTCGCCCGTGGTGGCGAAGTCGATGGTCCACTGCTGGGCGAACGGCCGCAGCAGGCGCCTGAACCCTTGCAGGGCGCTGATCTCGTCGTCGACGAACAGGATGCGGGTCATCAGGGACACGACGGGCGGGGACCCGTCATCAGGATCATCGGCGCCGATCGGGGCGGCTTGAGCGCGTCGACGATGCGAGGGGATGCGTGCGGCGGGGCAGAGCGGTCGGCGCTACGCGCCGTTCACGAGCGAGTCGATGCGCTCGATGACCTCACCCACGATGTTGTTGGGTGTCGAGGCGCCGGCGGTCAGCCCGACGCGGACGGGGCGGACGGTGGGCAGCCAGTCACTTGCCGCCACTTCAACCACCTTCCCCTTGGGCGTGCCCACGGGACGGTGCTTGATCTCACGCGACGAAACCAGGCACGACGGCTCGGCCACGTGATATGTCGGGACGCGTTCGGCGCAGATCGCGGCAAGGTTGCAGGTGTTGCTGCTGTTGTAGCCGCCGACGACGACCATCACGTCGAGGGCTTCGCTGTCGAGCAACTGCACGACGGCGTCCTGCCGCTCCTGCGTGGCGCTGCAGATCGTGTCGAATGCGCGGTAGCAACCGGGGAGCGCCGCTGCGCCGTACCGGTCGCGCATGGCCTGCTCGAACATCACGCCGATCGCCAGCGATTCGGTCATCAGCATCGTCGTCTGGTTGGCGAGTCCGATGCGCTGCAGGTCGCGGTCGGGGTCGAAGCCGTCCGACACCGCGTGCGCGAACGTGGCCAGGAACCGCTCGCGATCGCCCCCATGACGGATGTAGTCGCACACGTACTCTGCCTCGGCGAAGTCGAGCACGATCAGGTAGCGGCCGTCGGGATACTTGAGCGCCTGTGAGGCTGTCGCGCGCGTCTCCTCGTGGTTGTACTTCCCGTGGATGACGGCCGTGAACCCATCCTGCGAATAGCGCAGGACGTTCTTCCACACGTTCAGCACCGAGCCGCACGTGGTGTCGACGAGCGTGCAGCCGCGCGACACCAGGCGGTCGAGGTCACCCAGCGTCACGCCGAACGCCGGCAGGATCACGACATCGCCAGGCCGCAGGACGTCCATCGATTCGCCCGGATCGGAGAGGAACCTGATGCCGGCCGTCCGGAGCTTCTGGTTGACGTGGGGATTGTGGATGATCTCGCCCGTCAGGAAGACGTCGCGGTCGGCAAACCGCCGTGCGTGCCTGGTAGGCGTAGTCGACGGCGCGGTCCACGCCGTAACAGAAGCCGAACTCCCGCGCGAGGAAGAGCGTGAGGTGTCCGGCGGCATGCACGAAGCCGTTCTCGCGGACACGATCCACGAGAATCGAGTGGTAGTCGTTGGCGAGCTGGCCGGCAACCTCGTGCTTGAGGTCGAGGCCCTTGCGGAAGATCAGGGGGGGCACAACGGCAGTATACGTGTTGCGTCGACGCCCGGGGTCAGTGTCCGTCTGGCGTCAGCGCGTCGAGCGCCCGGAGTGGCGCCCCCGACGGGCCGGCGAGCGCTGCGTCGAACTCGATCAGGAATGCCTCGTCACCCGGCGACATCCGCAGGTGTGCCGGTGTGATCTGCCCGACCGTCGGCAAGGTTCGGCTCAGGCTGGCCGACGGCCTCGGGGTCGGCAGGAAGAACCGTCCGGCAGCCGCGCCGGCGACCAGTCCCATCACGGCGGCTGCGGCCACCCAACGCCGCCACGGCTGCGCTGCGGCCGTCCGCACCACGGCACCCGGGAATCGGAGGACGCGCGCGTGGGCGCCACTGCTGCGCTGGGCAACGCGTCGGCCGATGGCCGCACGTTGCCGCTCCAGCCGGCCCCGGCCGAACGCAGCATCGGCCAGCGACACGAGTCCGTCGACGCTCGCGCGCCACTCGCGGTCGGCCGCCGACAACGGCGCCTGGGGCGCCACGCGCGAAGGATCGAGCCTGTCCATCGGTTCTACTCCCGCGACGCCCCGCCGGCTGGCACCATCAAGGCCCGCAGCTTCTTCAGGGCCCTGAACAGGTGCACCCGCACCGTCGATTCGCCGATGCCCGTGACCGCACTGATGGTCTTCGGGCTCTGTCCGTCAATCTCGTGCAGCACGACCACCGTGCGCTGCCGGTCGGGCAGCGTCGCAATGGCATCCCACAGCGCCGTCGCACGCTCCGCGCCGACCAGCCGATCCTCGGGCGTCGGCGCGCAATCGACCGCCTCGACCTGCCACTCGTCGTCGTCCGTTCGCGGCGCCATCCACCGCGACCGTCGCTCCCGCGCCTTCAAGCGATCCAGGCACTGGTTCACCAGGATCTTCAGGAACCAGGGCTCGAACGGCTGGTCGGGCCGGTAATCGCCGATCCGCGTGAACGCCCGCACGAACGCGTCCTGGACCACGTCGTCGGCGTCGTCGGCGTCGCGCAGGTAGACGTAGGCGAGGCGTACGGCCCGACGCTGCAGCAGCAGGACCAGGTCTCCGAATGCCGCGCACGCCGCGTCGTGTCGCTGGGCCGTACACGCATCGCGGACGATCCGAGCCAGGTCGGTCGTGGTGGCGAGCGGAGGCGCGGCGGCGGCGAGTGAACGCTCCATGAGACACTACGCGGCCTGCGCGAATCCGTTTACCTCGCGCCCGGCCGCCTGACGTTACAATCTACCATTGCTTGCGGCCAGAGCGCCTGCCGAGACTGCAATGCTGACGCTATTCATCGACGCTGACGACACGCTCTGGGAGAACAACATCTACTTCGAAGCGGTCGTCGAGCACTATTGCACGCTGGTCGGCCGTCATGGCATCGCGCCGCCGACGCCCGCGCCCGCCTGCTGACCATCGAGCGCGTCAGGACCAAGACACACGGCTACGGGATCAAGAACTTCAACCAGTCGTTGCGTGAAGCCTGCCGGGGCCTGCTCGATGGCGTCTCGGCACCCATCGATCGAGGAACTCGACGTCCACTGCGCCGGGATCGCCGCGCAGCCCATGGCCCTGCTCCCGGGCGTGGCCGACACCCTCGACACCCTCGCCTCGCGGTATCGCCTCATCATGCTGACGAAGGGCGACGCCGGTGACCAGCACCAGAAGGTCGAGCGATCGGGCTTGCGCGAGTGGTTCCACGCGGTCGACGTGGTCCACGAGAAGGACACGGCCGCCTACGTCGACGCGGCGCATCGGCACGGCGTCAGGCCCGAGGAGACCTGGATGGTGGGCAATAGTCCCCGCTCGGACGTCCTTCCGGCGATGGCCGCCGGCTGGGGCGCGGTGTTCATCCCGCACGCCGCCACGTGGGTCCTCGAACTCGAACCCCTGCCGCAGCCACGCCCCGGCGACCGCTTCCTGCAACTCGAGCGTTTCGACGAACTGCCGCAGCATTTCTGAACCCTGAGCCCTCAGTCGAAGGGCAAGGCCTTCCAGCGCCCCGCGGCGTCACGGCTGCCCTGGCATCCGCCAGGGCAGGCGCTGTGCGCGACCGAGCGGTGGCATCGCCCTGGCGCGTGGCTAGGCGTCCTCGGCGAGCGGGACGACGAACACGAAGCGGCTGCCGCGCGGCTGGATTCGCTCCCACCAGATCCGGCCACCATGCTGCTCCACGATCGCGCGCGAGATGGCCAGGCCCAGGCCGGTGCCCCCGCTGGCCTGGCGCTCGTGCACGCCGAGCCGCGAGAACGGGTGGAACAACCGATCGACCTGCTCGGCGGGGATGCCCGGCCCGTCGTCCTCGACCGCCACCTCGACGCCATCCGGAGAGCGACGCGCGCTGACGCGCACGCGGATTCCCGGTGGCGAGTACTTGAGTGCGTTGCCCAGGAGGTTGGTCAGCACCCGCAGGATTTGATCGTGATCGGCGGCCATCTGCAGGGAGGCGTCGGCTGGCTCCACGAGGATGGCGGCGGCGCGGCCGGCGGTGAGCGCGTGGATGCCCCGCGCCGCCTCCTCGAGCAGCGACGCCACCGGCACCGGCGAGAGTTCGAACGGCATTCGGCCCGCCTCGAGTTTCGACAGGTCGAGCAGGTCGTTCACGAGGCGCACAAGCCGCTCGGTGTTGGCGAGCGAAATCTCCAGCAGCTCGCGGTCTTCGGGAGACAGGCGGTCGCCGCTGCCCGACAGGGCGAGCTGGAGCGCGGCGTGCACCGACGTGAGAGGCGTCCGCAGCTCGTGGCTGGCCGTCGAGACGAACTCGCTCTTCATCCGGTCGAGATCCGACTCGGCGGTGACGTCGGTGTAGGTGAACAGGCGCCCTTGCACCCCTCGGTGAGTGACGACCGGGCACGAGTAGCGTCGCAGCACCCGCCGGCGGGGCTCGTTCAACACGAGCACGTCCTGGTGGGCCTGGTCGCCATGCGCGAAGTGGCGTTCGAGGCGGGCGCGGTAGGTGTCGGCGCCGACGGTGCGCTGCGCGATGTCGCCCATGAGCGCCTCTCCCGGGGTATGCAGCAACTGCTCGACGGTGAACCCCAGCAGGTCTCCGCACCGGCTGTTGGCGGCCAGCAGCACGCGCGACGTGTCGTAGAGCAGCAGCCCGTCGCTCGAGGCGTTGATGATCGACGAGAACAGGTCCCGCTGCGTCGCCGCATCGTCGAGCGCGCCGTTCAGCTGCTCTTCGCGGCGCCCGGCCGTGGCCCCGAGTTGATTGATCGCCCGCGCGAGCGCACGCAGGTCAGCGCTGCCGCTCTCGGGCAGCGTGACCGACACGTCGCCCTCGCTCAGCCTTGTGACGGCGGCCGTGGCCGCGGCGATGGCATGCAGGTGCCGCACGCCCAGGAACCACGCGGCGAGCGCGGCGGCCGTCGCCGCCGCCATCGCTGCCGGCGACTCCGTCCAGCCGCCGAGCGCCGCCAGCGCGGCGACGGGCACGACGAGCCCTGACGCCACCACCGGTCGCAGCGAGGGCCAGGGAGTCATGCTCAGGCGGCGTCGCCGCAGATCTGGCGGATTTGGGTGCCCAGCCCGAGGGCGTTGAACGGCTTGCGGATGTACGCGCATGCGCCCGCCTCGAATCCAGCTCGTTCGTCGGCCTCCTGGCTCCGGGCGCTGAGCATGATGACGCGGACGTGGGCGGTGCGCGGGTTGGCCTTGATCTGACGGCAGGCCTCGAGGCCGTCGACGTTGGGCATCATGCCGTCGAGGACGACCAGGTCGAAGAGGCGGTCATCGAGCAACTCGAGGGCTTCGGCGCCGTCGGCCACGGTGCAGACTTCGAAGCCGCTGCGGCGCAGCGCGATCTCCGAGACGCGACGGATGTGCGGATCATCTTCGGCCAGCAGGACACTCGTGATGGGCACCAGGACCACTCCAGGGGCGACGGACAGACGCCAGCGGCATGTGCGCCACCGTCACAGTGGGGGTATCGGCAGCACGAGACACGGCATGACCGTCATCAAGTTCGGCCACGCGGTGCCGATTCTGTCGCCGTGAGCGGGTGCGCACAGCCCTGGCAGAACCAGGGCGTCCCCCGCTTGGAGGATTGCGACATGATGGGTCAGTCTCCGGTGCTTCTCGTCATCGACGATGAACCGGGCGTGCTTGCGGTCGTGCGGCACCACGCGCAGCGGGCGGGGTTCTCGGTCGTCACGTGTACGACCGGCGCCAACGCGGTGGCCCTCGTGCGCGAACATCGGGCCGACGCGGCAATCGTCGACCTGTGCATGCCCGAAGTGGGCGGACTCGACGTGCTCCGAAGCCTCCGCAACGCCAGTCCGGGGTGTCAGACCATCCTGATGACCGGGTATGCCACCGTCGATACTGCGGTCGAAGCCATCAAGCTCGGTGCGCTCGACTACCTGAGCAAGCCCTTCGACCTGGCGCGGCTCGAGAGCCTGCTCGCGTCGGTGCGCGACACGATCGACCGCCGCCGTGCGCTCGTGACGGCCGAGGCCGGCCTCGCCAGGCAGCTCGAGTTCTGCGGCATGATCGGCCGGAGCGCCGCCATGCAGGGCCTGTTCGACCAGGTCCGCCGTTTCGCCCTGCACCTGCGGTCGGCGCTGGTCTCGGGCGAGACCGGCACAGGCAAGGAACTCGTGGCCCGGGCGCTCCACGCGATGGGGCCTCGTCGCGACCGGCCGTTCGTGGTCGTGGACTGCGCGGCGTCGGGCGACCCGGCGTTCGAGGCGACGCTGTTTGGCGTGGCGCCGTCGCCGCACGGAGCCTCGGCGCAACCAGGGGTGTTGGCGGCGGCCGACGGGGGCGTGCTGTTCCTCGACGAGGTGGCGAACCTGCCGACGGCCATCCAGGCCAGGCTCTCGCGGGTGATCGAAACCGGCGAACTCCACGGCGCGGGTGGTCCGGGCGACCAGCGGATCGACGTCGTCGTGATCGCCGCCACCCACCGCGACCTGCGCGCCGAGGTCGCCGCGGGGCGCTTCCGCAGCGACCTGTTGTATCGGCTCAACAGTGTCGAACTGGTCATTCCGCCGCTGCGCGAGCACCGCGACGACATCCCGTATCTCACCGCCGCGTTCCTCCGCGAGATGGCAGACCGCCTCGGCAAGCCGATCCACGGATTGACCCCGAATGCCGAGGTGATGCTGTCGGCGGCGACCTGGGGCGGCAACGTCCGCGAGTTGCGCAATGTCATCGAGCGCACGTGCATGCTCGCCGACGGCTCCATGCTCACCGAGCAGGACGTCCAGCGCAGCCTCCCACCCGTGGTCGATGCGCGCCCGGGCGCGCCGATCGCGCTCGACGATGGGCGAACGCTCTCGACGGTTGAACGCGAGCACATCATGAAGGCGCTGCAGCGGGTGGGCGGAAACAAGAAGGCGGCGGCGCGGATGCTCGGGGTCAGCCGACGGGCCTTGTATCGGCGGCTCGAGCGCCTCGAACTCGGGGCCACGATTTCCCGCAGGCAGCGGAGCGGGGCGCTGAACGGGTCGGTGCTGACGCGAGACGAAGGTGCGCACGGCGAGCCGCATGTCGACCACCTGGTGACCGGGCTGCAGGCGGCGGCGCACAAGCGGGCCTGACACCGGTCGCTGCGGTTGACGATTCGACGCCCTGCCCGGTAGGATCCCAGTTCCGCTTCGCAGCGCCTCGCGGTGTCTGTGGCCACGCCTGTTCGGGTCCAGGGAGTTGTATGTCGACCGATACGCCGGCCTCCGGAGGCCTCGATGCGCGGACGGCCCTCGCGGCGCCCCACGGGCGCATGCCGTACGAGGCCGTGATCGGTCTCGAGATTCACGCGCAGTTGCTGACGACGACCAAGATCTTCTGCGGCTGCGAGACGGCGTTCGGGGCGAAACCGAACACGCACGTGTGCCCGGTGTGCCTGGGGTTCCCGGGGGCGCTGCCCGTGCTCAACCAGCGCGCGGTCGAGTACGCCATCCGCGCGGCGCTGGCGCTGGGCTGCACGGTCGAGCCGACATCGGTGTTCGCGCGCAAGAACTACTTCTATCCCGACCTGCCGAAGGGCTACCAGATTTCGCAGTACGACCGGCCGCTCGCCACGGGCGGGTTGCTGGAGTGGCAGGACGGAGACCGGACCGTCCGCGTCGGCATCACGCGCATCCACATGGAAGAGGACGCCGGGAAGTCGCTTCACGAGGGCTTCGGCGACTCGTCGATCTCGAGCTACATCGACCTGAACCGCGCGGGCGTGCCGCTGATCGAGATCGTCAGCGAACCCGACGTGCGGTCGGCGACCGACGCGGCGCAGTTCTTCACGCGTCTGCGGGCGATCCTCGTTGCGCTCGGCATCAACGACGGCAACATGGAAGAGGGCAGCCTGCGGTGCGACGCCAACGTGTCGGTGCGTCCGTGGGGGACGACGGCGTTCGGCACGAAGACCGAGGTGAAGAACGTGAACTCGTTCCGGTACCTCGAGAAGGCGATCGACTACGAGATCCATCGACATTGCGACCTGCTCATGCGCGGCGAGCGCATCGTGCAGGAGACCCGGCTGTTCGACAGTGCCAGCGGGCACACGTTCTCGCTGCGGTCGAAGGAGGACGCGCACGACTACCGCTACTTCCCCGAGCCCGATCTGCCGCCGCTGACGATTGCCTCGGCCTGGGTCGACGACATCGCCCGCACGCTGCCGGAGTTGCCCGAGGCGCGCCGCGCGCGTTTCATCGGCGAGTACGGTCTGCCGCCGTACGACGCGGCCTGGCTGACGCAATCGATGGAGATGGCCACCTACTTCGAGGAGGTGGCCCGCGCGACCGGCAATGCGAAGGCGTCGAGCAACTGGATCATGGGCGAGCTCGCGCGGCTCATGAAGGACCGGTCGCACGACATCGCGCAGGTGCCGGTCACCTCGGCGTCGCTGGCACGGCTCATTGCCCTCATCGACGAGGGCAGGATCAGCGGATCGATCGCCAAGGGTGTGCTCGAGAAGATGTACAGCGACGGCCGGCCGCCTGACGTGATCGTCGAGCAGGAGGGCCTCGCGCGGATCGACGACGAGGGCGCCGTGCTCGCAGCGGTCGCGAGCGTGCTCGCGGCCAACGCCGATGCGGCCGCCGACTACCGCGCGGGCAAGGCGAAGTCGTTCGGCTTCCTGGTCGGCCAGGTGATGAAGGCCAGCGGCGGGAAGGCCAACCCGGCCCTCGTGAACGCCGTGCTCAAGCGCGAACTCGGCGGCTGAGCCGAGGTGGGACGCCCGTGATCGAGGCCGTCGATCTCGCCAAGGTGTACACGCGCGGCGTCTTCGCGTTGCGGGGGCTGACCCTGTCGATCGGACGCGGGGAATTCGTGTTCCTCACGGGGCCGAGCGGATCGGGCAAGTCGACCTTCCTGCGCCTGCTCGTGCGCGACGAGATCCCCAGCGAGGGGCGCCTCGTCGTCGACGGTCGCGACCTCGCGACGCTGTCGCGCGCCGAGGTGCAGGCATACCGCCGCTCGGTCGGCTTCGTCTTCCAGGACTTCAAGCTCATTCCGCGCCGGACGGTCCTCGAGAACGTGACGGTCGTGTTGCGGGCGCTGGGACAGCCCCCGTCGGTGCAGCGGCGACGCGCGCTCGCCGTCCTGCACGGCGTCGGCCTGCAGCACCGGCTCGACGCGTTCCCGCTCGAGTTGTCGGGAGGCGAGCAGCAGCGCGTCGCCATTGCGCGCGCCCTTGTCAACGATCCGGTGCTGGTGCTGGCCGACGAGCCGACGGGCAACCTCGACCCCGACCTCGCCCGCGACGTGCTCCAGTTGTTCCGCGAGATGAACGCGCGCGGCACCACCGTCGTGGTCGCGACGCACGATCGCGGGCTGATCACGCGCGTGGGCCATCGGGCGATCACGCTGTCGCACGGGCGGGCAGACGTCACGTCGATCGGGGCCACGCGATGATGCGCGTCGTCCGCCAGTGGCTGGCCGACGCGGTGCTGAGCGCGCGGCGTGCGTGGCGCACGACCCTGCTGGCTCTCGTGGTCATCACGACGGCGGTCCTCGTGTTGAGCCTGAGCCTGTCGTTCAGCGTCGGCGTGCGGATGGCGCTGACACGCCTGGCCGCATCGGCGGAACTGTCGGTGTTCCTCGCAGATGGCGCGTCCGACGCGGATCAGTCGCGCATCGCCGACATGCTCCGCGCGCATCGTGCGGTCGAGGGAGTGCGGTTCGTGACCCGCACCGAGGCCCTGGAGCGCTTCACGGCGGCGTTTCCGGATCTCGCCGGCGGCATCCGCGACGACATCACGGCGCTGCCGCTGTCGTTCGACGTAACGCTGCGCAGCGGTGCGGCGCCGGATGTCGAGTCGCTCGCGGCGGAGGTGCGCGCCCTGCCCTCGGTTTCGGACGTGCGATACGACCAGCAGTGGATCGAGCGCCTCGAGCGCATCGGCCGCGCGGTGAGCCGCGCCGGGCTGGCATTGGGTCTCCTGCTCGTCCTCGCGGCGTGGACGATGCTCTACGCCGTGGTGCGCCTGTCGTACGTCGCGCGTCGCGACGAGATCGACATCCTCTATCTCGTCGGCGCCCCGCTGTCGGCCATCCGTGGCCCGTTCGTCCTGGAGGGGGTGCTGCAGGGCGTGCTCGGCGCCGTCGTCGGGCTCATCACGTTGCGCGTGCTCCTGCCGCTGGTGTCGGTGCGGCTGACGGCGGCATCGACGGGCCTGGGCTTCGATGTCGTGCCGGAGATCACCCTCGGGATCACCAGCCTCATCGTCGCGGCCTCGGGGGCCGCCGGCGCACTCGCGGCCGCGATGGCCCTGCGCGACGCCGAGCGACAGCGGTGATGCGTTGACACTCGTGGCCGCACGTCGGTAGACTGCTGAAGACGTCGGACATGAGCCTCTCGCATCTCCGGATCCCTCACGTCGTCTTCCACTCCAGCAGCAGGATCTCCCACACACGTATCGATTTCTATCGCGAGGAGTTCCTGAAGGTACAGCGCTCGCTCGAGCACCAGCGCGAGTACTTCTCGGAGCAGGCGATCTCGCATGTCGAATGCGTGTTGACGCGCATCCTCGCCGAACTCGAGGGCTTGTCCGATCGGCAGGACGCCGACGGCATCGTCGAGTCGTGGCTGCAGCAGTTGGGATGCATCACGCAGCCCGATGCGTGGTGCGACCCCCGCCAGGTGCACTGACCTGCCTCGCGATCGCCATCGCGACCTCTTCGGACTGATTGACGCGGCGGTGCGCAATGCGCATCCTGGCCACCTCGTGTCGCGCGCGCTGGCTCGCCGCGATGTCGTGGGGATGCTCGGCCGCGCGGAGCGCGCGCGGGTCGTGGCGGCAGGTAAGGCCGCGGCGCCCATGTTCTCGGCCTGGTGCGAGGATGCCCCGCTGCCGACCTCCCGCGCACTCGTCACGAGCCTCGCCGGGGAGCCACTCCACCCGTGGGTGACCCGCATCGCGTCATCCCATCCGTTTCCCGACGACCAGAGCGCGGCCGCCGGTGCCGCTGCGCTCGAGATGGCCTCGACGCTCGACAGTGACGAGTGGCTCGTGCTGCTGATCTCGGGGGGGGCCTCGTCGATGCTCGCCTTGCCGCGCCCCGGCATCACGCTCCACGACAAGGTCGCCACGTCGCGGCTGGTGATGCACGCGGGAGCCGACATCGTCTCGCTCAACCGCGTGCGATCGCAGTTGTCGGCGATCAAGGGCGGAGGGCTTGCCCGCGCGAGTGGTGGACGTGTCGTCACGCTCGCCATCTCGGACGTCTGCGGTGTCGCCGAAGACGACCCGTCGATCATCGGCTCGGGTCCAGGCGTTGTCGACGGGGCCACAGCGGCCGATGCGCGCGAGGTGCTGGAACGGCTCGGCGTGTTCGACCGCGTGCCCGATCGCGTGCGCCAACTGATGAGCGCACCCGGCGAGTGTCGCGACCTCACCGACGCACGCCGTGCGACGCATGCGATCATCGGATCGCGCCGCGACGCGATGGAAGGTGCCGCGGCCTGGGCGCGCGAGCGCGGGGATCGCGTCGTCGTGATTCCCGAGGCTGTCACGGGCGATGCCCGCCTCGCGGCAGCCACCTGGCTGGCGCGCGTGCGCGCCGTGGGCCACGACCTCGCTGGCGCTCAGCGCGTCTGCGTGATCTCGTCAGGCGAGACCACGATGCAGGTCGTCGGCGACGGGGTCGGAGGGCGTAACCAGGAATTCGCGCTGGCCGTCGCCCGGATCCTCGCGGGCGACGGCGGGCCCGCGCGAACGGGCTCGGGCGACGACGGTCGATACGCCATCACGGTCGCCAGCATCGGGACCGATGGCATCGACGGCAACTCGCCGGCCGCCGGGGCGATCGTCGATGCCACGACGGTGGCACGCGCCGAGTCGGCTGGCCTGAACATCGCCGACGTCCTGGCGCGCAACGACACCTTCCACGTGTTCGAGCGCCTCGGCGATGCTGTCATGCTCGGCCGGACGCAGACCAACGTGGGCGATCTGCAGATCGCCCTCGTCGGCTGACGGGCAGCCTCAACGAACCTGCGTCGCCTTGACGACGATGTCCATCGATCGATTCACTGACGGGTCGCTCCACTGCGACACCGTCGTGGCTTCGCCGTCCTTGAGAATCACGTCCACGCGCGTCCGCATCTGACGCTGCGTCCAGTTCCCGTCGATCTTCTCGCGCTGGAAGAACTCGACGGCCAGCGAGACGTTGACGCGGCCGCTGTCGATGATGCGGGGCTCGATGTCGATGTTCAGGCCCGCGGCGCTGTTGAGATCCTGCCGCACCTGGGCGCTGCGCCCGTCGGCGACGCGTAGCGTGACCAGACGAGGCGGTGTGGGCGACTCGCCCCGGTCAATCAACGAGATCTCGAAGGCAACGTTCACGAGTTGGCCGGCCGGGCGCGGTGTCGGCGCGACGGCGGGCGCGGCGACCACCTTGGGAGCCGCCGCGGCTTGCGGGCTCGCGACGACCTTTGGACCTGATGCCTTGGCAGGTGAGGGCGGCGAAGGCGGTGGTGGCGGGGGTGGAGGTGGCTGCGCCGGGTCGGGCAAGGCTGATGGCGCCGGGGGCGGGGGCGGCGGCGGCTGGTCGGGTGACGGCGCCGCGACCACGGTGTCGCCGGCGACAACCGGAGTCGCGGTCGTGCGACCGGATTCACAGCCAGGTGCAGGGGCCGCACCCCAGTGCGGCCCGGGCGAGCGTGCGGCAACGCCGGCACCAGCGGGCGTCGAGGCCTCCCCGGTTGGGGGATCGGCCGTGAGGTAGTCGAGTGCATCTGCAGGCCATGTCGCCAGGACGGCGAGCAGGGCATAGATGGGCAGGGCAGTCATTGGCGTCCTCCTGGGAACGGGTTGGGTTCGGAGCCCCTGGGCCGCGAGAGATCGATGGGATCGATGGCCAGGCGTTCAACTTCAATCGGCGACAGTTCGAGCTGCGAATCGGCGGCGACGCCATCGTCGTCTGCTCCGACCGGCGCGATGGCGACCACGTCGAGCGCAATCGGCTCGTATCCGGGCACCCGTGGAAGGTTCGCGGCAGATGCGCTGCCGGAGACGGCCGGCAACGCAGGCGTGCGCCCGCCGCCAGCCCGGTCTGCCGGGGGCGACGTGGCCTCGCGAGCCGCCGGCACCAGGAGGGCGGCGGTGGGCAGGGCACGCGAGTCGAGCACGCGCGTCGCTGGCGTCGCCGGTCCGTTGAACCCACCCTGTTGCCACCATCCGGCCACGACGAGAAGCAGCACGGCGGCCGCGGCCGGCACGACGACGAGCACGCGCCACCACGTCGGGTGACGAACTGGAGGCGCATCGAGCCGTGCCAGCACGCGTGCCGTGAACGCTCGCGCATCTGGCACCTCGGTCAGCGAGGAGGCGGCACGATCGATGAGCCGCTCGATTCGATCCCTGTCGTGCATCACCGCCTCGCTCCCACCTCGATGCGTCGCGCGACCCGTTCGCGGGTCACGCGTCGCGCTTCACTGATGCGCCACTTCACGGTGCCGACCGGTACCCCGAGCATCTCGGCAATGTCCTGCATGCCGAGACCGCTGCCGGCCAGCAGCAACGGGTGCTTCAGGCGATCGGGCAGCGCCCGGATGACCCGCCGAACCAGCGCAAGTTCCGATCGGCTCGACGGCGACGTCCTCGGCCAGCGGCGCCGTATCGACCGGGCTGCAGCGTGCCGTCGAGCCGTCGGCCTCCGGGTAGTCGTCGAAGGTCGTCAGCGAGCGCCACCAGGGGGCCCAACGCCGCCGCTGCGAGAGCGCCGTTCGCCAGGTGATCGTCAGCAGCCACGTCCTGAACGACGCATCGCCGCGAAACGTGTCGAGCCCCCTCCACGCCGCCAGGCAGGCGTCCTGCGTTGCGTCCTCGGCCGCCGTGCGGTCGCCGAGCACGGCCATCGCCGCCCGCAGGGCCGCGACGCGATGGCAGTCGATCAGGGCGGCGAACGCCTCGCGGTCGCCCCCCCGGGCACGCTCGACCAGCGGGTCGTCGATCACACACGCGTAGAGACGACAGCCGAGGCCCCCGGGTTGGGAAAAGTTGAGGACAGCCGCGCAAGTGGGCGCGATACACTGGCCAGACATGTGGACGCCTGACGAACTGCTGAACGCGCTGCGCACGAGGATGGGCCATCCCGCCACCGCCAACGAGATCCTGCGGGTGCTGCGCGTGCCACGCGAACAGAAGCCGGCGGTGCGGCGGCGCCTGCGTGCCATGGTGGCCGACGGCGCCCTCATCGAGACGCGTGGCGGCCAGATCGGCGTGCCCGACCTCATGGATCTCGTGGTCGGGCGCATCACGGTCCATCCAGACGGATACGCCTTCGTCGAGCCCGACCGGCACGTGGACGATCTCGCGGGTGACCTGTTCGTCGCCGGCATGCACGTCAACGAGGCGATGCATGGCGATCGCGTGCTGGCACGCGTCGAACGCCGGCAGGCCAGCGGTCGGGCCGAGGGGCGCGTCCTGCGCGTGCTCGAACGTCGGTCGGCGACGGTGGTGGGCCGTTTCGACGTCGACGCCGCCGGGCTCCGGTACGTGACGCCCTTCGACCGGCGCCTGACGCAGGACGTCCAGATCCCGCGCGGCGAGGAGCGCGGCGCCGCGCCCGGCGAGATGGTCACGGTCGACATCACGCGCTGGCCTTCGTCCACGCGCGGTCCGCTCGGGCGCGTCGTCGAAGTGCTGGGCGACATCGATGCACCCGGCGTCGACCTGCAGGTCGTCATCCGCAAGCATGGCCTGCCTGACGTGCACGGCGACGATGCGATTGCCGAGGCGGTGCGGCTGGGCGGCCACGTGCGCGAGGCCGACCTGCACAACCGGACAGACTTCCGTGGCCTGCCAACGGTCACGATCGACGGTGAGCACGCCCGGGACTTCGACGACGCGATCACCCTGAGCCGACTGGCGAACGGCAATCACTGGCTCGGCGTCCACATCGCAGACGTGGGGCACTACGTGGCCGAGGGGTCGGCCCTCGATCGCGACGCTCGGGAACGCGCGACGTCGGTCTACTTCCCCGAGCGCGCGCTCCACATGTTTCCGGCCGAACTGGCGACGGGACTGTGCAGCCTCAATCCGCACGTCGATCGGCTGGTGCAGTCGTGCCTGATGGAAGTGGATCGCCATGGCAGCGTGGTGCGCGCGGAGTTCCACGACGGCGTGATCCACTCCGACGCCCGGATGACGTACACCGCCGTGAACGCCATCCTCACCGACCGCGACGAGGCCTTGCGCGAGACGCATGCGGCGTTGGTGCCGATGTTCGAGGAGATGCACACGCTGTTCGGCATCCTCAACGGGCGCCGGCGGAAGCGCGGCTCGATTGACTTCGACCTGCCCGAGGCCGAGGTGCAGCTGGATCCTGATGGGGCCATCACGTCGATCGTCGCCTCGGAGCGCAACGTGGCGCACCGCTTGATCGAGGAGTTCATGCTCCTGGCCAACGAAACGGTGGCGGCGCACCTCGATCGGCACGAGACGCCGGCGCTGTACCGCATCCACGAACGCCCCGACGTCCTCAAGGTGGCAGAGTTCGAGGCGTTCATCAGTTCCTTCGGGTATAGCCTGGCGGCGCCGCCCGAGGCGGTCGAGCCGCACCACTTCCAGAAGGTCATCGAGCGGATGCGCGGCACGCCTGAGGAACGGCCGATCGCGACCATCATGCTTCGCAGCATGCAGAAGGCGCGCTACGAGGCCGCGAACCTGGGACACTTCGGCCTGGCGGCGCGCTCCTACACGCATTTCACGTCGCCCATCCGGCGGTATCCCGACCTCGTCGTGCATCGCGCGCTGCGCGCACAGCGACACAACGCCTGGGACGCCGAGGAGGTCGAAGAGCGGGCCGACAACATGCCGGAACTCGCGCGGCACACGTCCGACCGCGAGCGCCGTGCCATTGAAGCCGAGCGCGAGCTGCTGCAGTGGAAGCAGGTCCGCTTCATGCGCGACAAGGTGGGCGAGGACTTCGACGGGTTGATACTCGGCGTGGCGCCGTTCGGCCTGTTCGTCCAGCTCGCGGAGCACTTCGTGGACGGGCTCGTGCACGTGTCCACGATGAACGACGACTACTACCGGTTCGTCGAACGCGAGCACCTGCTCTTCGGCGAACAGACACGCAAGCGGTATCGCCTCGGCGATCGCGTGCGGGTGCAGGTGGTGAAGGTGGATCGCGAGCGGCGGCAGATCGAGCTGGCGCTCACCGAGATCGTCGAGGCGACAGGCGGGCGTCGCCGCACGTCGGCGGCCTCAGAGCGGGCGGTGCGGAGCGGCGTGTCGTCGAAGCGCGAGAGCCGGCAGGTGAAGACGCGTTCGCAGCGGCCGGGGAAGCGTGAGCGCTCGATGAAGAAGCGGGGACGCTGATGCCCCGCACGCTCGTCGTCGGCACGGCGGGACACATCGACCACGGCAAGAGCACGCTGGTGCGGGCGCTGACGGGCGTCGATCCCGACCGGCTCGCCGAGGAGAAGGCGCGCGGCATCACGATCGACCTCGGGTTCGCGCACGTCGATCTCGGTGAGACACGCGTGTCGTTCGTGGACGTGCCGGGGCACGAGCGCTTCGTCAAGAACATGCTCGCCGGCGTGACCGGCATCGACGGTGTGCTCCTCGTCGTCGCGGCCGACGAATCGGTGATGCCACAGACGCGCGAGCACTTTGCCATCTGTCGCCTCCTGCACGTGAAGGCAGGCGCCATCGCGTTGACGAAGGCCGACCTGGTCGACGCCGAGACACTCGAGCTCGCAACACTCGACGTGCGCGAACTCGTCGCGGGATCGTTCCTGGCCGACGCGCCGATCGTGCCCGTGTCGGCGGTCACCGGCGAAGGGCTCGACGCGCTGCGGGCGGTGCTCGCGGCGCTCGCCGCCCGGGTCGACGTGCGAGGCGACGAGTCTCCGGCGCGGCTGCCGATCGATCGCGTGTTCAGCGTCCGCGGTTTCGGGACCGTGGTCACGGGGACGCTCGTGGCGGGGCACGTCGCTGTCGGCGATGACCTCGATCTCATGCCGAGCGGGCGGCGCGTCAAGGTGCGCGGCCTGCAGGCTTACGGGGCGAAGGTCGACCACGCGCAGCCCGGACAGCGCCTCGCCGTCAACCTGTCGGGTGCTGACGTGGACGACGTGGTGCGCGGGGAGTGCGCGGTCGCGCCGGGCACCTACGAGGGAACGCGCGTCGTGGACGTCGCCCTCGAGACGCTCGCCGACGCGCCCGCGCTGCGGCATGGCGCACGCGTCCGCGTGCACAGCGGGACCAGCGAAGTGCTGGGGCGGCTCGCGCTGTCACGCGTCGAGTTGGCGGGGGGAGACGTCGCGGACCTCAGCCAGGTGCCGCCCGACGCCCGCGCGTTCGGCCGGCTGCGGCTCGAGTCTCCGATCGTGGTCACGCGCGGCGACCGGTTCATCCTGCGCGCGTACTCGCCGTCGCGCACGGTCGCAGGCGGCGAAGTCATCGATCCGGCGCCCCAGCGGGGCCCCACGCGCACGGTGCGGGGACGTGAGCGGTTCGCGGCCCTTGACCCGCGCCAGCCTGACGCGCCAACGCGGGCCGTGCTGCAGATGACGGCCGAGCGCGCGGGCCATGGGCTGGCGGTGTCGGCGCTCGTGACGCGCGTCGGACTCGCGCCGCACGACGCCGAGCGCGTCATGTCGGGCCTTGTGGCCAGCGCCAGGGTCGAGCGTGTCGCGACACTCCTCGTCACGGTCGCCACCCTGCGTGCCCTCGAAGCGCAGTTGCTGCGGGCCGTGGGCGACCACCATCGCACGCAGCCGCTCGCCGACGGGCTCCCGCGCGAAGAGGCGCGGTCGCGCGTGTTCGCGCACGCCGATGACCAGGTGTTCAACCACGTCGTGGCATCGCTCGCGTCGGCGGGGAAGCTGGTGGCCACCGACCGGCTGGCGCTCGCGTCGCACCGCGTCGTCGTGGAGGCCGCCGATCGGCCGGTCGTCGCGGCGCTGCAGGACGCGATGACTGCGGGCGGCCTGCTGCCCCCCGACCTGGCGACCGTGGCCGCGCAGGTGGGCGTCGGGGTCGCCAAGGTGGAACAACTGGCGAGCCTGCTGGTGCGACAGCGTGTGCTCGTCAAGCTCGACACGCTCTGGTTCTCGACCGTGGCGCTCGAGGCGTTGAAACGGGAGGTCCGGGGCCTGAAGGGAACGCCGGCGGGAACGCGGCTCGACGTGGCCGCGTTCAAGGATCGCTACGGGATGTCGAGGAAATATGCCATCCCGCTACTCGAGTATCTCGACCGCGAGCGCGTCACCCGCAGGGTTGGCGACGCGCGAGTGGTCCTGTGATGCAGCGTCAGGGGTGCGTCTCGTCCCGACCTTCCTTCGTGGAATCACGGAAGTTCCTGATCCCCTTGCCGATGCCGCGCCCGATGTCGGGCAAGCGGTTTGCACCGAAGATCAGGATCAGGATGAGAACGATCAGTACCAGTTCCGGTAGCCCGAGGCTGCCCATGGATTGTCTCCTTGACCAGCCACGATTCTAGCACCCTCTGCGAGGGCCCCTCGTGCGGAAATCGGCTGGCAGGCGCGCTCGCTGCGGTTCTGGTGCTCGTGTGCGGAGCCATCATCGCACCCGGCGCACGCGCCCAGTTCTCGTCGTCGGTGACGGTCGTCGAGGTGTACGCCACCGTGTCGTCGACCCGGGGCGATCCGGTGGTCGACCTGCGAGGCCAGCGACTTCGAGGTGCGTGACGAGGGAGAACCACGGACGATCGTCACGTTTGCGCGCGGGGCGTTTCCCCTGTCGGTCGGCCTCGCGATCGATCGCAGTTTCAGCATGTCAGGCGAACGGCTGGCCTTCGTGAAGGACGCCGCGCTGCAGTTTCTCTCGGCCCTGCGGCCCGACGACGAAGCGACAGTCATCGGGATCAGCAGCGAAGTCGAGACCTTGGCGCCCCTGTCGCGCGACCGTGAGGCCCAGCGTCTCGCGGTGTCGCAGTTGACGCCCTGGGGTACGACGAAGCTGCACGATGCCGTGATCGAGTCGTTCGCGAGGCTCGCGTCCGGCCAGGGCCGCCGGGCGCTGGTGATCCTGACCGACGGCGACGACAGGGGGAGCAAGGCCTCTGCGGCCGACGTGATAGCCAGGGTGAGGGCCAGCGACGTGCTGTGCTACTCGGTCGTCGTCGGGCGAAGGAACTCGCCGCTGTTCACGCAACTGGCCGCCTTCACGGGCGGACGAGCGTTCTGGGTGCGCGACGCCTCGACACTCGACGAGGCCTTCCTGAGCATTGCCGGGGAGCTGCGTCAGCAGTACCTGATCGGGTTCGCTCCCGTCCAGGGCAGCGCCGAGGGCCCGCGACGCTTCCGCCGGATCGACCTCCGCACGCCAGGACGAGCGACGGTCATCCGCGCCCGACCCGGGTACTTCACACACTGAATGCGCCACGTCCGGCATCTGCGCTTGCCGCCGTGCGAGGCGACGACTTACAGTGGAGCACATGGCCATGTCGACTGCCCCCACTGACACCAACATCCTCCACACCGTCGCCGTGTTCGCTGATCTCGCATCGGCGAAGCTCGGCGTCGACGCCCTCCTCACGCGTCACGGCATCGCCCCGGCGACCCTGTCGCTGCTCGCCAGGGACGCCCCTGACACGGTGGCGTGGATGACCGGCGTGCTCGGCCAGGCGCCCACCGCCGTCGAGGCGCAGGTCGTGGGTGCGGTGCAGTGCGCCGGTCCACTGGCGTCCGAAAGCTGGGCGGCCGCCCTGGCGGCCGAAGGGATCGAAGGCCTGATGTACACCGCCGGGTTCCAGGCCCACGACGGCCGAATCTTCACCCGGCTCGTCGAACGTGGTGGGGTGATGGTCGCGGTGACTTCGGCGTCACGGGCTGCTGACGTCCTGGCCGTGATGCACAACTTCGGCGGCGGCAACGCCGCCATCGGGGCGTGGCGCGGGCGCGTCTAACTGGGCGAGGGGGTGAGCGGCGCGCGATTTCCGTTTGCGCCTCTTCACGTGGTCAGCCACAATGAGAGAGCCTGCGCCCCACCCGAATGATCGGCCCATGTCGAACACTACCATGCCGCTGGCCGCGCCCGTGACGTCGCGCGGCGGCGAAACTGCATACGTCACGCTGCACCTCAGTGCGTCTGGTGACGAGCCGTTCCAGCTCGGCAACCAGGGACGTCGCGCGGGCGGAGCACTGGGTGTGTCGGTGCTCACCCACGTCGGCTCGGTCCTGCTGCTGCTCGGCCTGATGCGTGTCATGCCGAGTCCTCGACCGGTCAACCTCTTCCCCGACCGCGAGACGCACGACCTGATCTGGCTCGCCCAGGAGGGGCCCGGCGGCGGCGGTGGTGGCGGCGGCAATCAGCAGCCGGAACCCCCGCGACAGCTGGAGATGCCCGGCCAGGACAAGTTGTCGGTCCCCGTGGCGAAGCCACCCGACCTCACGCCGCCCAAGGAAGAGGTGGCCAAGGAACCGCCGCCCATCGAGCAGCTCAACATCCCCGCTGTTGCGATGAACGCCGGCGAGATCGTGCTGCCCGGGGCGATGCAGGGCATTCCCGATCCGAGCATCACGTCGCAGGGACCGGGTTCTGGCGGGGGCTACGGCACCGGGCGCGGCACCGGGACCGGGCCAGGACAGGGTTCAGGGCTTGGGCCGGGCTCGGGCGGCGGGACCGGAGGTGGCGTCTACAGGCCGGGCTCTGGCGTCACGTCGCCGCGGCCGATTGCGCAGCCGCGGCCCCAGTACACGGCCGATGCGCTGCGCGCCAAGATCCAGGGCGTCGTCTATCTCGACTGCGTCGTGCTGCCCGATGGCACCGTGGGCAACGTGGAGGTCACGAAGTCGCTCGACAGCGTGTTCGGGCTCGACCTCGAGGCGATCAAGGCCGTGAAGCAGTGGCGCTGGGTTCCGGGAATGCGCCAGGGCGTCCCGGTGCCGGTGCTCGTCAGCGTCGAGATGGGCTTCAACCTCCGCTGACGGCGGGTGCTCGGCGCCCGCGGTTGGGGGCGGCAGACGGCAGCAGACAGCAAACGAAACGGCCCGGCAGGAGGTGCTCCTGCCGGGCCGTTCGCGTTTCGCTCCACCCGCCGCGGCGCCTGGACGGCGCCGCCGCGAGTCCGCGACGGGAGGCAGCACGCTGCCCCCGCCGACGGTTGTGTCAGTACATCCCGCCCATGCCGCCGCCCGGGCCGCCGCCCATCGGTGCGGCTTCCTTCTTCTCGGGAATCTCCGACACCATGGCCTCGGTGGTCAGCAACAGCGAGGCGATTGACGACGCGTTCTGCAGCGCCGTGCGCACGACCTTCGCGGGGTCGATCACGCCTGCGGCGACGAGATCCTCGTACGTCTCGGTCGCGGCGTTGAAGCCCTCGTCGTACTTCATCTCCTTGACCTTCTGCACGATGATCGAGCCTTCGTGGCCGGCGTTCTGGGCGATCCAGCGCATCGGTTCCTCGATGGCGCGCTTGATGATCGCGATGCCGACCTGCTGATCGTGATTGGCGCCCTTGAGGTTGTCGAGCGCCTTGCTTGCGCGCAGGAGGGCCACACCGCCGCCGGGCACGATGCCCTCTTCGACGGCCGCCTTCGTGGCGTGCATGGCGTCTTCGACGCGCGCCTTCTTCTCCTTCATCTCGGTCTCGGTGGCGGCACCGACCTTGATGACGGCCACGCCGCCGACGAGCTTCGCCAGCCGCTCCTGGAGCTTCTCGCGATCGTAGTCCGACGAGGTCTCCTCGACCTGCGCGCGGATCTGCTTCACGCGGCCCTCGATGTCCTTCGAGCTGCCAGCCCCTTCGACGATCGTCGTGTTGTCCTTGTCGATCGTGACCTTCTTGGCGCGGCCGAGATCCTCGAGCTTGAGGTTCTCGAGCTTGATGCCGAGGTCTTCGGTGATGGCGCGGCCGCCGGTCAGCGTCGCGATGTCCTCGAGCATGGCCTTGCGGCGGTCGCCGAAGCCCGGGGCCTTGACGGCCGCGGCCTGCAGCGTGCCACGCAGCTTGTTGACGACGAGCGTGGCGAGTGCCTCACCCTCGACGTCTTCGGCGATGATCAGGAGCGGCTTGCCGAGGCGCGCGACCTGCTCGAGCACCGGCAGGAGGTCCTTCATCGAGCTGACCTTCTTCTCGTGGATGAGGATGAGCGGGTTCTCGAGCGACACTTCCATGCGCTCGGGATCCGTCACGAAGTAGGGCGAGAGGTAGCCGCGATCGAACTGCATGCCCTCGACCACCTCGAGCGACGTCTCGAGCGTCTTGGCCTCTTCGACGGTGATGACGCCGTCCTTGCCGACCTTCTCCATGGCCTCGGCGATGATCTTGCCGATGGTCGGATCCGAGTTGGCCGAGATCGTGCCGACCTGGGCGATCATGTTGCCCGTCACCGGCTTGGCGTTCTTGTGGAGTTCCTCGATGATGGCCGCGACGGCGAGCTCGATGCCGCGCTTGAGGTCCATCGGGTTCGCGCCGGCGACCACGTTGCGGCTGCCCTCGCGGAGGATGGCCTGGGCCAGCACGGTGGCGGTGGTGGTGCCGTCGCCGGCGATGTCGCTGGTCTTGCTCGCGACCTCACGCACCATCTGCGCGCCCATGTTCTCGGTCGCGTCCTTCAGGTCGATCTCCTTGGCGACGGTGACGCCGTCCTTGGTGATCGTGGGCGAGCCGAACTTCTTGTCGAGCACGACGTTGCGGCCCTTGGGGCCGAGGGTCACCTTTACCGCGTCTGCGAGCTGGTTCACGCCGCGAAGCACTGCCTGGCGCGCGTCCTCGCCGTAGATAATCTGCTTGGCCATGGATGCTGCCTCCTACTTCTTCGCGTTGTCGATGACGGCCAGCACTTCATCCTCACGCATGATGAGGTAGTCTTCGCCGTCGAGCTTGATTTCCTGGCCGGAGTACTTGCCGAACAGGATGGTGTCGCCCTCTTTCACATCCAGAGGGAGGATCTTGCCTTCGTCGTTGGACTTGCCCTTGCCAACGGCGATGACTTTGCCCTGCTGCGGCTTCTCTTTCGCCGAGTCCGGGATGATGATGCCGCCGATCTTCTGCTCGCCTTCTTCAAGGCGCTGGACGATGATGCGGTCGTGAAGCGGTCGAACGTTCATGGGACTCACTCCGACAGAAATGGAAAATGTTGTAGAGACAGGGCAGCCGCCCGGCGGCCAGACCCGTTGTCGATGCGCGAACCGGATTGGCACTCGCAGGCGACGAGTGCTAATTATAAGCGGTGGAGTTTAGCAGTCAAGGGGGGAGTCTGCTAACCGTCGGTCGGCAACCTCTGCCGTGCGCAGACGGCGGGCGGCCTGCTCAGGCCCGCACCCGCAGGCGGTACTTCGCGGCCTTGCGTCCCAGCGTGTTGCGGTGCACGCCGATCAGCGCCGCGGCCTTGACGATGTTCCCGTCGGATCGCGCCAGGGCACGGGCGTAGAACGCCTTCTCGAACGCGCTGTGCGCGTCGTCGTACGTGAGGCCGCGTTCGATCATCTGCGCTACGAGCGTTTCGAGTTGTTCGCGCACGGGGGCACCACTGGCGCTGGGACGAGGCGACTTACGACAGGCCGCGGCCGGTCAGCCGCTGCAGGGCATCGAGATACTTCTCACGCGTCTGCCACACCACGTCTGCCGGCAGCGATGGCACCGGGGGACGCTTGTTCCACTGGATCGCTTCGAGGTGGTCGCGGACGAACTGCTTGTCGAAGCTTGCCTGCGGCCCCCCCGGGGCGTACGTGTCTGCCGGCCAGAAGCGTGACGAGTCGGGCGTCAGCACCTCGTCGATCAGCGTGAGCTCGCGACGGCCACCGACCGCGCGCTCGCCGAACTCGAACTTGGTGTCGGCCACGATGATCCCGCACGTCTTGGCATGTGCCGACGCCCGGTCGTAGATCGCCAGCGTCAACTCGCGCAAGCGCGCGACACGGTCGGCGCCGAGCACCCTGGCGGCCTCGGCCTCGCTGATGTTCTCGTCGTGGCCGCTGGCTGCCTTGGTGGCCGGCGTGAAGATGGGGGCGGGCAGGCGGTCAGACTCGCGCAGGCCGGCGGGCAGGGCGATGCCGCACACCGCGCCGGTGCGCTGGTAGTCCTTCCAGCCCGATCCCGAGAGGTACCCGCGTGCCACGCACTCGACGGGGAACGGCTCGGTGCGGTGCACCAGCATCGTGCGGCCGTCGAGCACGTCACGCTGCGCCTCGCGTGGGAAGTCGGCGCGCTCGACCGACACCAGGTGATGCGGCACGAGGCCCGCGAGCTTCGCGAACCAGAAAACCGACATCGCCGTCAGGATGCGCCCCTTGTCGGGGATGCCGGACCCGAGCACGTAGTCGAACGCCGAGATCCTGTCGGTGGCGACGATCAGCAGGTGGTCAGTGCCGACCGCGTACACGTCGCGCACCTTGCCCTTCCTGACGAGGGGAAGGTCGAGGGCGGAATCGAGCAGGGGGGCAGGCAGGGAATGCGTCATCGGCGGGACCGGTGCCGAAGCTTATCCGAGGCGTCTCGTTGGCGGCAATCCCCGGTCGCCGCCCAGAAGCCACATCTACGACGCGCGCGTCACCGTGATGGGGCCACGCTTGTTCCGCAACACCAACTCCGGGCCGCCGTCGCCATACGTCGCCTTCCGGCGCTCGACCAGCCCGTCGCGCTGGCCGGCGGGAGCCGGCTCGGGCAACTCGATGGGGCCGACTTCGTTCTCGGCGTCGATCGAAACGGCGCCCGGGGGAAGCGTCACGAGCACCGCGCCGTCGGTCGTCTCGATCGACATGGCCGCCAGCGACGCGACATTCGCCGTCACCCGCGTCCGCGACCCGTCGACGTTGAACGAGCCGCGCAAGTCATCGATGTCGAGCGTGACGTCGCTGGCCTCGGCGCGCACGTTGCCACCGGGGTGCACGACACGCACCCTGAGGCGCCTGACCTCGAGGTCGATGTTGCCGGTGACGTTGCGCAACTCCAGCTGCCCGTCTGTCGACTGGCACCTGGCGCTCTCGCGGATGCCGTCCACGGTGACCGTGGTTCGACGCGTCTCGACGTCGAGGCGGGCCGCCGTCCTGATGTCGAGGCTGCCGTCACTCATCTCGCCATCCACCTTGCCTGAGAGGCGGGCGAGCGTGACGTTCGTCCGCCCCGCGTCGAGCGTGACATCGGTGACGTCGCTGACCTCGGTCATGCCGCCGTCGACATCCAGGTGGATGGAGAGGCGGCGGGGCATGGTGATGGCCAGTTCGCCTGGCACGCGGCGCATCTGCACACGCCACTCGTCGGGGTGGCGCACCGACAGGACGAGTTCGGTCTCGTCGACGCGCCACTCGGTGATCAACCCCGGCGCTGCGGCCGCGGCGTCAGCCTGGTCGGTGCCTCCGACCTGCAGCTTGAGCTGAGCGGTGGCGTGGTCGCCGTCCACCCCTTTCACCACGAGCCGCCCGGTGAAACCCTCGATGCGGACGCGGCGGGTGGCGGGCGTCGTCGGGGCGGTGAACGTCCGCTCGACGAAGGCCGTGGCTCTCGACCCGGTCATCTCGCGCTGCCACCGCTTGAAGACGTCGCCAAGGCCGACGCGCGACGTGGAGGTGGAGTGCGGCACGGTGACCTGGAACACGACGGCGCCCAGGATCAGGAAGGCAACGATGAGGAGGAGCTCGCGGCGGCCCATGTGGTCACGGCTTTCGACGCTATAGTACAGTGTCGCGGCCACAGCGGCCGCCGAGCGCGGCGGCGGGGCGCCCCGGCACTGGCATGAAATCCCACCTGCGCACCGCGCTGATTCTCGGCGGCACCCTGGCCCTGGTCGCGCTGTTCCTGCGCAATGCCAACCTCGCCGGCGTCTGGGCCGACGTCCAGCGCGCCGACTTGCGGCCGCTCCTGACGGCCCTGGTCACGACGGTCTTCACGTATTTCATGCGCGCCTGGCGCTGGCAGGTGATGCTGGCGCCCATCGGCCGTGCCCGCCTGTCGGTCGCCTTCCGCACCACGGTCATCGGGTTTGCCGCCAACGCCCTGCTGCCCGCGCGTGTGGGCGAAGTCCTCCGGCCGCTCCTTCTGGCGCGGCGTGAAGGCCTGAACGCGACGTCGTGCTTTGCGACCGTCGTGCTCGAGCGGGTGCTCGACCTCGTCACGGTGCTGATGCTGCTGGGCGTGTTCGTCCTCATGTCGGATGCTTCGGTGACGTCTGCCGACCCCCGGTTGTTCCGTGCGGTGCAATCGGCGGGGATTCTCGCCCTGGTCGCCTCGGTCGTCGGCCTGGGGGTGTTTTTCGTCCTGGCGGGTCACCCCGAGCGGGTTGGCGCGTTCACGTCGCGCCTGTCGGCACGCCTGCCGGCACGGATCGCCGCGCCCCTCTCGCGCATCGTGACGACCTTCGCCGCGGGCCTGAGCGTCATGCGCCAGCCGAAGACGCTGGCCGCAGTGGTGGTGCTGTCGGTCGCGTTGTGGCTGTCGATTGCGTCGGGAATCTGGCTCGTCTCGCGGGCGTTTCACATTACGATGCCCCTGACGGGGACCTTTCTCATCGTGGCCTTCCTGACGGTGGGGGTCGCGGCGCCCACGCCGGGTGCGGTCGGAGGGTTCCACGTGGCCTACCGTGCGGGCGCGACGGTGTTCTTCGGCGCCTCGAACGAGGCCGCGGTCGGCGCCGCGATCGTGCTGCACGCGATCTCGTTCGTCCCGGTGGCGATCATGGGCCTGGTGTTCATGGTGCAGGACGGTGTGCAGTTCGGGCGGCTCGGCGCGCTCCGCGCGCCGGACGGTGTCGCGGCGTCAACGCCCGCGACGGAACATCGGAGCACCGACGCGTGAAGTGTCCCTATTGCGGTCATCTCGGTGACAAGGTCGTGGACTCCCGCGAGAGCCGCGAGGGCGAGGTCATCCGTCGTCGCCGCGAGTGCCTCGAGTGCGGCAAGCGGTTCACCAGCTATGAACGTATCGACGAGATTCCGTACATGGTGGTCAAGAAGGATGGCCGCCGTGAGCGCTTCGAACGGCAGAAGGTGGTGTCGGGCCTTTTGAAGGCGTGCGAGAAGCGTCCCGTGAGCGTCGCGGCGCTCGAACGCATCGCCGACCGGATCGAAGCCACGCTCGTCGATCGACCCGAACGCGAGCTCTCGACGCAGGACATCGGCAGCATGGTCATGGACGAACTGCGTCACCTCGACAAGGTGGCCTACGTCCGGTTCGCATCGGTTTACCGGCACTTCCGCGATATCGGCGAATTCATGACCGAGCTCGAGGACCTGCTGAACACCAACAAGGAATGAGCGTGCGCCTGCCGTCGCATTCGTCGGCCTCGCCCAGGGCGTGGCTGGGCCTGTTGCTCGGCTGCGTGACGCTGTGGATGGGCGTCGTGGCCGCCGCCGGCGACGACAGGATCCGCGTGACGCCGCTGGCGCGCGACGGCCAGGTCCACGTGTCGTTCGAGGTGCTCGACGCCTTCAGCGACGACACGCGCGACGCGATGCGCAGTGGCCTGGTGACCACGTTCACGTACGACGTCGAACTGCGCCGGCCCACGCCGATGTGGTTCGACCGCCTGGTGGCAGCTGCTCGAGTCACGGCGACCGTGAAGTTCGACAACCTCACCCGTCGCTATCACCTCTCGGTGATGCACGACGGGCGTGTCGAGGAGTCGCGCGTGACCGACGATGAGCGCGTCGTGCGCGCGGCGCTGACGTCGTTCTCCCGCCTGCCGCTGTTCAGCACGGCCTCACTCGAGGCCAGCAGCGAGTACTGACGTCCGCGTGCGGGCGCGCACGCGACCGCGTCCCGGCGGTGGCTGGTGGCCGTGGTCGGACCACGGCGAGCTGTTCGGGTCGGCCAAGTTCACGTTCCTGCCGTAGGAGGGAGCCGCCCGCATGGCCGAACGTCCTGCGTCGATCCTCGCGGCTCCGCCGCAGCGTCCCGCGCCGATCCCTGCGCCTCGGCGTCCCATGCGCGACAACCCCGGGTTGATCCTGTTGTGGATCCTCCTGCTGGTCGGTGCGCTGGCCGCGATGATCATGCTGGCCGACCGGTCGGCCTCGCTGTCGCCCGACTTCCTGAGCGAGGTCGTCCTCTACGCGCTCGTCGCGGCCGACGTCTCGATTCTCGTCGCCTTGCTGTTCGTGCTCGCCCGCAACATCGTGAAGCTCGTCGTCGAACGGCGACGGGCCCTCCCGTTCGCGCGCTTCCGCTCGAAGCTCGTCATCGCCCTCCTGGTGATGACCCTGGTGCCCACGGTGCTGGTGCTGATCGTGGGCAGCGAGCTGATTCGCAACAGCGCTACCCGCTGGTTCAGCGCGCCGATTGACGACGTCCTGAAATCGGCTCGCGAGATCGCCGCGGACTACTACGGCGACCGCCAGGCGGCCGTGTCGTTCCAGGCCGAACGCATCGCCACGACCCTGGCCGACGTCAACCTCGCCGCCGGCGAGCTCGGCACACTGCGTGACCTCGTCACGCCCGATGTCATGGAAGGCCGCGTGGGGCTGGTCGAGATCTACCGGGTCGTCGACGAAGCGGGGACGCGCCGCATGGCGCCGGTGGTCGACGTGGCGTCGCCGTCGCTGCCGCGCCGCCCCGACCGGGCGGCAGCCGACCGGCTGGCGCAGCAGATGCTGAGTCCCGTCAGCGAGTCGCGGCGCGTCGAACCGCTGGCCGACGGCGACCTGGTGCGCGCTGCCGCGGTCATCGGGCGGGATCGCGATGCGCCAGCCGGCGTCGTGGTCGTCAGCGACTACCTCGCCGGCGACGTCGCGCGGAATGCACGTCGCATCATCGACGCCTACGAGAGCTACCAGCAGGTCCGCATCCTGCAAGGTCCGCTCGAGGGCGTCTACCTCTCGTTCTTCCTGATGATGACACTGCTGATCCTCGTGTCGGCGACGTGGATGGGGCTCTACCTGGCCAAGCGCATCACGCGCCCGGTGCAACAGCTGGCCGAAGGCGCCCGCGCCATCGCGGCGGGGAAGTTCGACCACCGGATCGAGCCCGAGACGCGCGACGAGTTCGGCGGGCTCATCGAGGCGTTCAACGTGATGGCCGCCGAACTCGCCGGCAGCCAGCGCCGACTCGAGCGCTCGCGGACCGACCTCGAACACAAGAACCTCGAGAGCGACTCGCGCCGCCGCTACATCGAGACCATCCTCGAGCGCATTGCCACTGGCGTCATCTCCGTGGACGCTGCCGGGCGCATGAGCACCATGAACGGGGCGGCCATGCGCCTCCTCAAGCTGGACGCGTCGAGCCTCGGGCGCACCATCGACGAGGTCTTCGTTCGCGACGACCTGGCGCCGCTGCACCCCGCGATCGCGCGCGGGATGTCGGGGCGCACCGGCGAACACCTCGGCCAGGAAGTGTCACTGGTCATCGACGAGCGTGACGTGCACGTTGCCCTGGCGACGACGCCCCTGATGGGCGACGGACGCCCCGAGGGATTCGTGATCGTCGTCGACGACGTGACGCCGCTGATCCGCGCCCAGAAGGTCGCGGCATGGCGCGACGTCGCCCGCCGCCTGGCGCACGAGGTCAAGAATCCGCTGACCCCGATCCAGCTGAGTGCCGAGCGCCTCCGCAAGCACTTCGCCCAGGCGCCCGAGCCCACCCGCGCCTTCGTCGAGGAGTGCTCGACGACGATCGTCCAGGAAGTCGAGTCGCTGAAGTTGCTCGTCGACGAGTTCGCGCAGTTCGCGCGCATGCCGGCCCCGCGCGCCGTGACGACCGACATTCATGCGCTGATTCGCGACGCGCTCGCGCTGTACCAGGGCCTGTTCGCCCGGCTCACGATCGAGCTGCGCGACGGCGGCGCCGTGGTGCGCGCGCGCGTGGATCCCGAGCAGTTCAGGCGCGTGATGATCAATCTCGTCGACAACGCGATCGACGCCATCTCGAATTCACCCCCGCCCGATGGCCTCGGGCGGATCGTGATCGAGACCGCCACCGACCACGCCAGCGGCCTGGTGCGCATCGTCATCGCCGACAATGGACCCGGCGTGCCCGAGAGCGACCGCGCACGCCTCTTCATGCCGTACTACTCGACCAAGCAGCGCGGGACGGGGCTCGGGCTGGCCATCGTGCGCCGCATCGTGGTCGAGCACGGCGGCAGCATCGAAGCGTCGGCCAACGAACCCCGTGGGACGCGCATGACGATCGAACTCCCTGTGTGAGGCAGGCACCGTGAAGCCATCCATCCTGGTCGTCGACGATGAAGCCGGCGTGCGCAGCGCCCTCTCGGGTGTGCTGCGCGACGAAGGTTACGACGTCGAGACGGTGCCGAGCGGCGAGGCATGCCTCGACCGCGCGACACGCGCACCGTTCGACCTGATCGTCCTCGACGTGTGGCTGCCGGGCATGGACGGCCTCGTCACGCTCGAGAAGCTGCGCGAACGCCGTGTCGATGCCGAGGTGGTCATGATTTCCGGCCACGGGAACATCGAGTCGGCGGTGCGGGCGATCAAGCACGGGGCGTTCGACTTCGTCGAGAAACCCCTGTCGCTCGACAAGACGGTGCTGGTCGTGCGCAACGCGCTGCGCCAGCGCCGCCTCGAGGCCGAGAACCGCGCGCTGCGGGCGAGGATCGATCGGCAGTTCACGATGGTCGGCGAGAGCCACGTCATGCGCCAGCTCCGCGAGCAGGTGGCGATGGCCGCACCGACCAACGGGCGCGTGTTGATTCTCGGCGAGAACGGCACAGGCAAGGAACTCGTGGCCCGCAGCGTCCACGAACTCAGCCGCCGCCGCGCGGCGCCCTTCGTGGAGGTCAATTGTGCCGCCATCCCCGAGGAACTGATCGAAAGCGAACTCTTCGGCCACGTGCGTGGATCGTTCACGGGCGCGGTGTCTGACCGGAGGGGCAAGTTCGAACTCGCCGACGGGGGCACGCTGTTCCTCGACGAGATTGGCGACATGAGCCTGAAGACGCAGGCCAAGGTGCTGCGCGCCCTGCAGGAGGGCGTCGTCGATCGCGTCGGCGGTACGGCCAGCATCAAGGTCGACGTGCGCGTGATCGCGGCGACGAACAAGGACCTGCCGTCGGAGATCGCCGGGGGCCGGTTCCGCGAGGACCTCTACTTCCGGCTGAACGTCATCCCGATCTTCGTGCCGCCATTGCGTGATCGCGACGAGGACATTCCGTTGTTGACGACGCACTTCATGGAACAGCTCGCCGCCGAGTACGGCCGTCGCCCGAAGACGTGCGATGCGTCGGCGCTCGTGGCCATGCGCCGCTATCACTGGCCGGGCAACGTGCGCGAACTGCGCAACCTGCTCGAGCGCCTGATGATCATGGTGCCGGGTGAGACGATCGAAGCCCGCCACCTCGGCCTGGCGACGTCAGCGCCCGCATCGGCCGAGGCGCAGGCGACCGCCCTGCCCGAAGGGCCGCTGCTGCCGTTGCTCGAGGCGCGCGAGCAGTTCGAGAAGGACTACATCCTGCGCGTGCTCGCCGCACACGGCGGCAACATGTCGCGCACCGCCGAGGCACTCGGTGTGGAACGGAGCAACCTGTACAAGAAGATGCGCAGCTTCGGCATCGGCCCCATGCGCCGCGACGACCTCTCGTGAGGTGACTCCGGTGCCTGGCGGGCAGGGGCCGCACGCCTGCGCGGTCGCCGATCCGCTGCGCGGCTGCGATCGCCACGAGGCCCGCCACCCGGGTGCCGTCCACCAGCCACCGCCCCGGGTGATGCCCGCTACGTCGACGAATCGCGGACCTTGTTCTCGAGCACCTGCTGCGACGAGAAGCCCGTGAGCTGCAGGTAGTGTTCAGCCGTCGCAAGCAGGGCACCGGCTGGCACGAGTCCCACGATCTCGCTCTCCAGCACCGACACGCCATAGCGTGCCGCCTCGCGCTGCACCATGTCGAAGACGCGGAAGACGGGGGTCTTCTCGTAGTTCGTCAAGTTCATCGACACCTGCACGGCGTCGCGGCCGTCGAGCGCCACCCCCATCGCCTTCACGAAGCGCAGGCCGCCGCTGCTGAACCGCACGGCGCTGGCGATCTTCCTGGCGACGTCGAGGCGTGTCGTGGCGAGGTTGATGTTGAAGGCGATCAGCGGCATGCGCGCGCCGACGATGCAGGCACCGGCAGAGGGGTGTGGGTGTCGTGGGCCGAAATCGGGGATCCAGTCGTCGTGCGCGAGCTTGGCCGCGAGCCCCTCGAACTCGCCGCGCCTGACGTCCTCGAGGTTCTTCCTGGCTGGCGACGACGCCGCATCCTCGTAGAGGAAGACCGGGATGTCGAAACGGGCGGCGATCGCGGCGCCGACGTCGCGCGCCAGGGCCACGCAGTCGGCGGTGGTCACGCCCTCGATGGGGATGAACGGTACCACGTCGACCGCGCCCATCCGCGGATGTTCGCCCACGTGTGTCCGAAGGTCGATCTCGGCATACGCGGCGGCACACAGGGCGAGCACGGCCTCGCGCAAGGCGGGGGCATCGCCGATCAGCGTGATGACGCTCCGGTGATGCGACGCGTCGGATGACGCGTTCAGCACGGTGACGCCGGCCACGCGGCAGGCAGCCACACACCGCGCGACGCGGTCGGCATCGCGTCCTTCACTGATGTTCGGCACACATTCGATGATGGCCATGCGTCACCTTCTATCACAGCTGGCGGCCGGCCATGCACCGCGTCGGACGCCGATTGACTGCCGATCTGCCTTGTCCCATAATCGGCGCGGTTCGACGAGATGGAGACCCCGCGCGCGCACCAGACGACACGAGTCGAGCCAGACCCGCCGGTCAACGAGACCATCGAGGCGCTGCTGGTGGCGGGTCTCGACCGCTACTTCGCCGGTGATTACGACGGCGCCGTCCACGCCTGGACCCGCGTCCTGTTCCTCGATCGGCGGCATGCCCGCGCGCGCGCCTACATCGAGCGCGCCCGCCTGGTGCTGGCCGAGCGCCAGCGCCTCGCCGACGAACTCGCCGCGCGAGGCGCCGAAGCGTTCCAGGCGGGCGAGACGACCGAGGCCAGGTCGTTGCTCACCTCTGCCATGGCGCAGGGCGCACCCGACGAGCCCATCCTCGCGATGATCGATCGCATCGACCGGCTCAACCCGGTCAAGGCGCCATCGGTGTCGGTGCCGCGCCGCGCGGTGGCGCTGGGACGTGCCGTTCTCAAGCGCCAGGCACGACACCGGCGGTCGCCGATCCTGGCCGCCGCGCTGATTGCGATCCTGTTCGCCGGAGCAGGATGGGTGGCCTGGCCGCGTATCGTTGCGCGGGCCGTGGCCCCGCTGGCCACCTCAGAGGCCCATGGCACCGTCGTGCCTCCCGGTGACCTTGCGCTGCCACGATTGTCTGACCTGGTGATCCTTCGCGCGCGTGGCCTGTTCGAACGTGGGCATCCGCACGAAGCACTCGATGCCCTGCGACAGGTGCCGATCGATGACGCCGCGAGAGCCGAGGCCGACCGCCTTCGCGCCGACGTGCAGGCCACGCTCCTTGGCGGGCTCGACGCCAACCGATCCGCAGCCCCGTCGCCCGGGGCCATGCGCCGCCCATGAAGTGCCCGAAGTGTTCGTACATCAGTTACGACATGCCTGACCGGTGTCGCAACTGCGGGTACGACTTTCCCCTGGCATCGGCCACGGCAGGCGCCGACCTCGTGTTGCGCGACGACCGGGACGCAGGCCCCGCGCCCGACTTCGTCCTGACCCCGGAGCGCGAGTTGCCCTTGTTCGGCGGGGATGGCGACGCACCGCTCGTCACGCCTTCGGCGACACCGCGTACGCCGCTCTCGGTCAGGCGCTCGCCGACCGATCCCTCGCGGCAGCGGCCCGTTCCCAAGCGTGATCGGCGTGTTCCCGCCTCCCGCACGCCCGCGCCGCCGGTGATCGTCACGCCCGCGGCCCAGGCGCTGCGTCACGACGTGCCGCCGCTGCTGGCGTCCGTCGGCGTCGTGCCCCTCGTCGACGTCGCGATGCCGGGAGGTGACGCTCCCTCGACAGAGGCCCAGGGCGACGCCTCGCCGACAGTCGTCCCGACACTCATGTCGGTGGGAGACGCGGCCCCGGTGGGCCGTCGGCTCGGCGCCGCCGTCATCGATTTCGTGCTGCTCGCCGCCATAGACCTGGTGGTGATTCGCCTCACGCTGGCGGTGCTCGGTGCTCCGTGGTCTGTACGTCCTGGCGCTGCGATGGCTGCCGTTGAGCCTGTTCTTCATCATGCTGAACGGGGGCTACCTGGTGGCGTTCACGGTCGCATCGGGGCAGACCATCGGCAAGATGCTGACCGGCGTGCGCGTGGTGGCCGAGACGTCGCTGCGTGTGCCCGTGTCACAAGCCGTCGTCAGGGCGGCCGTCCTCGTGCTGGCCGTCGCGCCGTTCGGCCTCGGATACCTGCCCGCCCTCGTGACGCGCAGCGCACGGGGGATCCACGACCGTCTCTCGAATACGCGCGTCATCCGCGCCTGAAGGAAGTCATGCGCGCAGTGTGGGTGTTCCTCGCGACCGCGGCGTTCTCCGGGTACGCACCGTTCGCGCCGGGGACCGTCGGCTCGGCCGTCGGCGTGCTCGTGTTCTGGGCGTGCCGACCGGCCCACTCACCCTGGCTCGATGTGGCGGTGATCGTGGTGTTGGCCGTCCTCGGTGCGCGCGCGGGCACCGAAGCCGAGCAGCATTTCGGGCGCGAGGATCCCGGCCACGTCGTCATCGACGAGGTGGTCGGGATGCTGATCACGCTCGTCATGCTCCCGGTGTCGTGGACCGGGGTGCTCGTGGGGTTCATCGCGTTCCGCGTCTTCGATGTCATCAAGCCCTGGCCGGCGTCGCGCCTCGAGCGGCTACCCGGCGGCACCGGCATCATGGCCGACGACGTCGCGGCGGGCGTCTATGCGCATCTCGCCCTCCGGGTGGCTGGCTTCCTGTGGCCAGCATGGATCTACCTCGCATGAGCACCGTCGCGGCGCGGGGGCCGGTGTCGGCAGCGGCCATCATCGCCGTCGGCAGCGAGTTGCTGCGCCACGACCGCACCGACACGAACTCGCTCTACATCACGGCGCGACTCGAGGAACTCGGCATCCCGGTCATCCTGAAGGCGATCGTCGGCGACAACCTGTCTGACCTGACCGACGCGGTGCGCTTCGCCTTGTCGCGGGGCGACCTGGTCGTCCTCACCGGCGGACTCGGGCCGACCGACGACGACCTCACCCGTGACGCGGTCTCGGCGGCGCTCGGCCGCGGCATGTCGCACGACGAGCCCACCATCGACGCCATCCGCTCGCGGTTCGCGCGCCGCAGGATGGTCATGCCCGAGATCAATCGCCGCCAGGGACTCGTCATCGACGGGGCGCGCCTGTTGCCCAACGAGAACGGCACCGCGCCGGGCCAGTGGATCGACGACGGCCAGCGCATCGTGCTGCTGTTGCCGGGACCACCGCGCGAGATGCGCCCGATGATGGACGCGGTCGCTGGGGGGGCGCTTGCGGAGCGGGTCGGGCGCGAGCGGTTGTTCCGCCGCAGCGTGCGGATTGCCGGCCGGAGCGAGTCGCACGCCGAGGAACTCCTGCAACCGCTGTACGCGAAGTGGACGCGCCTCCCGGTGCCCATCGACGCCACGATCCTCGCCGCCATCGGCCTGATCGAACTGCAGCTCACCCTGAGAACCGCTGACGCGGCACAGGCGACGGCCATTCTCGATGCGGCGGTGCAGGATGTCGTGTCGGCGTTCGGCCCTGACGCGTTCAGCACGGATGGTGCGACGCTCGAGGTGGTGGTCGGTCGCCTGCTCGCCGGGCGCGGCCTGCGGGTCGCCTTCGCCGAGTCGTGCACGGGTGGGCTGGTGAGCGCGCGCCTGTCAGACGTCCCCGGCTGCTCGGCCTACTTCGAGCGCGCGATCGTTTCGTACTCGAATGCGGCGAAGCAGGAACTGCTCGGCGTTCCCGGCGAGTTGATCGAGCAGCACGGGGCCGTGAGCGAACCGGTGGCGATCGCGATGGCCGAGGGAATCCGCGCACGTGCGGGGGTCGATGTCGGTGTGTCGGTCACCGGCATCGCCGGCCCCTCCGGCGGATCAGAGGCAAAGCCGGTGGGCACCGTGGCCATTGCCGTCAGCGGTCCGGGCGGCAGCACGCGCGTGCGGACGTCACTCTTCCCGGGGAACCGGGCGCAGATCAGGACCCTCGCGGCGCAGGCGGCACTCGATCACTTGCGTCGCGCGCTGCTCGAGTAGGCCTGTGAGACTCGGCATCCGCGCCCGCGTCCAGGCGGGCGTTTCTGTGTGCGCTCGTCGGAGGGTAGTGCGATGCGGACGGTAGCTGTCCTGGGGGCCGGAAGCTGGGGGACCGCGCTGGCCATTCACCTCGGGCGCCTTGGGCACCGTGTGCCGCTCTGGGCGCGCGACGGTGCCCTGATCGCCGACATGACCACCCGTCGTGCGAACGCCATCTATCTGCCCGACGCCAACCTGCCGCCGACGGTGCTTCCCACGTCGTCACTGGACGAGGCCGTTCGCGATGCCGTGCTCGTGGTGGTCGCGGTGCCCTCGCATGGTGTGCGAAGCGTCGTCGCCGCGGTCGCGCCTCACCTCCATCCCGCCGCGGTCATCCTGAGCGCGACCAAGGGGATCGAGGAGCACTCCTTGCGGCGCATATCCGACGTGATCCACGACGAGACAGCGGGACGGTACCCCATCGCGGTACTCTCGGGACCGAGCTTTGCAGTCGAGGTCGCGCGCGAACTGCCGACGGCCGTGCTCGTCGCCTCACTGGCACCCGACGCGGTCACGCTGGTGCAGGAGGAGATGCGTGGGCCGGTGTTCAGGCTCTACGGATCCGACGACCTCGTCGGCGTCGAGATCGGCGGTGCGCTCAAGAACGTGATCGCCATTGCCGCCGGCGTGGTCGAAGGGCTCGGGCTGGGGCACAACGCCCTGGCGGCCCTCATCACGCGCGGCCTGGCCGAGATCTCACGGCTGGCGGTCGCCATGGGAGCCAGGCGCGACACGCTCGCGGGGCTCAGCGGGCTTGGTGACCTCGTGCTGACCTGCACCGGCACCCTGAGCCGCAACCGCCATGTCGGCGTGGAACTCGGCCGCGGGCGGGCGCTCGGCGACATCGTCGCCGGCATGAAGATGGTTGCCGAAGGCGTCAGGACGACGCACGCCGCCGCAGAACTGGGACGGCAGCATGGCGTGGAACTGCCGATCACCGAGAAGATGGCGGCATTGTTCTCGGGAAAGGTCGACGCGCGGACGGCGGTGGCCGACCTGATGCTGCGCCGCCAGCGCTCGGAGCCGGACGCCTGAACCTGGGACCCCACTGCTACAATGGCTGGTTGGCGCGCCACTCCCGCGCGGCGCCGTCTCCCACATGAGCTTTCTCGACCGTCTTCGCACCGGCCTCCAACGCACCAAGCAGCAACTCGTCGAGCGGTTCGAAGAGCTCGTCTCGCGCGCTGACGCTCCCGAGGAGTTGTCGCGTCCGCTCGACGACGACACGCTCGAATCGCTCGAGGAACTGCTCATCTCGGCCGACGTCGGGGTGGCGGCGACCGACCACCTCATCGGGCGCGTGAAGGCGCGCATGCACCACGGCGAGAGCTTGCGCGTGCTCGTGAAGGACGAGATCCTGGCCATCCTCGAGAGCGTGCCTCCACCCCCGCGTGTCACCGTGCGTCCGCATGTCGTGCTGGTCGTAGGCGTCAACGGCACCGGCAAGACGACCACCATCGGCAAGATCGCCAACGCCATGAAGAACGAGGGCCAGTCGGCGGTCATCTGTGCCGCCGACACGTTCAGGGCGGCGGCGGTCGAGCAGTTGGACATCTGGGCCCAGCGCGCGGGCGTCGACATCATCAGGACGAAGACGGGCGCCGACCCGGCAGCCGTCGTCTACGATGCGATTGCGGCCGCAAAGGCGCGTGGGCGCGACGTGGTGCTCGTCGATACCGCCGGACGCCTCCACACGCGGGTGAACCTGATGCACGAACTCGACAAGATCCGCCGCATCGCCGCCCGCGAAGTCGAGGGCGCGCCCCACGAGGTGTGGCTCGTGCTCGATGCCACGGTGGGGCAGAACGGCATCGTCCAGGCACGCCAGTTCACCGGCGTCGCCGGTGTGACCGGGATCATCCTCACCAAGCTCGATGGCACCGCAAAGGGCGGCGTCGCCGTGGCCATCGCCCACGACCTGAAGCTGCCGATCCGCTACGTGGGCACGGGAGAGACCATCGACGACATCGTCCCGTTCTCGCCGCGCGAGTACGTCGACGCGCTCTTCGAATCCTCGTGGTAGACGATCCGCGATCGCACGTCGACGCCGAGCAGATGCGTGTGGCGCTGTCGCTCGCCGAGTACGGCCGTGCCACGGTGAGCCCCAATCCGATGGTGGGATGCGTCATCGTCGCCCCCGACGGAACGCGCGTGGGTCGCGGCTCGCACGAACGGGCCGGCGAACCGCACGCCGAGATCCTCGCGCTGCGACACGCAGGCGAGCGGGCGCGTGGCGCGACGATGTACGTGACGCTCGAGCCGTGTTGTCACTCCGGGCGGACCGGGCCCTGCGTGGTCCCGATCGTGGCGGCCGGCATCGCGCGGGTCGTGGCTGCCGTGCAGGACCCCAATCCGGCGGTGGCCGGCCGGGGCCTCGCGTACCTGCGGGCGCAGGGCGTCGAGGTGACCGTCGGTGTGCTCGAGGCGGAAGCGACGCGACTCAACGAGGCCTTCTTCACGGCGATCACGCTGAAACGTCCCCACGTGACGCTGAAGATTGCCGTGACATCCGACGGATTCGTCGCGCGGCCCGGCGGGGGACCGACGGCGATCTCGTCTGCCGAGGCGCTGCACCACGCCCACCTTCAGCGGGCATGGGTCGACGCGCTGGCGGTTGGCGTGGGAACGGTCCTGGCCGACGACCCCCGGTTGACCGCGCGCGGCGTCTTCCGACCGCGTCCCCTCGTGCGTGTCGTGTTCGACAGCGGGTTGCGCACGCCACCGTCGGCCAGGCTGTTGGCCACCCGCGACGCCGGCCCGATCCTGCTGATGACCACCGCGAGGGCGATGGAGCAACATCGGGCCGAGGCCGCCGCGCTCACCGACGCCGGCGCCGAGTGCCTGCCCTGCAGCGAGCACGACATCCGCGATGGCCTGGCGGTGCTCAACGGGCGAGAAGTACGCTCGCTCATCCTCGAAGGTGGGCCGACGCTCCATCGGGCGGCCTGGGACGCCGGCGTGGTGGACCGGCTGCAGGTGTACGAGTCGTCGCAACGGCTCGGGGATGGAGTACGCTGGTCACTTGACGGCCCGCGCCTCCTGGCCGCGCGGCCCGGCGCAGAGACGGTTCCCCTTGGCCCTGATCGGTTGATCGACGTCGATGTTCACCGGACTCGTTGAAGGCACCGGGCGGGTGGCTGCCCGCGAAGACATGGCGGGCGGGATGCGCCTGCGTGTCGCGACGCCGCTGGCGGCTACGGCGGGTGTCGGCGACAGCATCGCGCACAACGGCGTGTGCCTGACGATCGTGGGATGCGATGCCGGGACGATCGCGACCGAGATTGGCCCCGAGACGATGAGGGTGACGAACCTCGGCCTGCTCGCGGTGGGCGACCTGGTGAACCTCGAACGGCCGCTGCGTGCGGATGCCCACCTGGGCGGACACTTCGTCCAGGGGCACGTGGACACCACGGCCCGGATCGAGCGCATCGTCGATCGGGGCGAGTTCTGGACGATTCGCGTCGAGGCGCCGCCGGTGATCGCGCCGCTGCTGATCCGCAAGGGGTCGATCGCGCTCGATGGCATCAGCCTGACCGTTGCGGCGCTGGAGTCCGGGGCGTTCGAAGTCATGATCATCCCGCACACGTGGGCGCTGACGAACCTGCATCGGCGCCGCGTGGGCGATCTCGTCAACCTCGAGGGCGACATGCTGGGCAAGTACGTCCTGAGGTTTGCGGAGCTGGCGCGCGAGGCAACGAGCGCCGCCGGCGCATGAAGGCCTGATCCCGATGAGCCAGACACCATCCCTGCCCGATTCGACGGCCTCGTCTCCGTTTGCGCGCATCGACGATGCGATTGATGCGTATCGCCGCGGCGAGATGCTCATCGTGGTCGACGACGAGGATCGCGAGAACGAGGGCGACCTGACGCTGGCGGCCGAGTTCGCGACGCCGGAAGCCATCAATTTCATGGCGCGGTTCGGTCGCGGGCTGGTCTGCCTGGCGATGACGGGCGAGCGCCTCGATGCGCTCGGTATCCCCCTGATGGTCAGTCACAACACGGCGAGGTTCGGGACGGCGTTCTGCGTGTCGATCGAGGCGCGTGGCAAGACGACGACCGGGATCTCGGCGGCCGATCGCGCGGCAACCGTGCTGGCGGCGATCGATCCGGCCACGACCCCGGAGGACCTGGAGCGGCCCGGCCACATGTTCCCGTTGCGCGCACGCGAGGGCGGGGTCCTGGTGCGCGCCGGCCAGACCGAGGCCGCGGTCGACCTGGCCCGCATCGCGGGCATCACGCCGGCCGGGGTCATCTGCGAAGTCATGAACGAGGACGGGACGATGGCCCGGGTGCCGCAGTTGGCGGAGTTCGCCCGGACGCACGGACTGAAGATCATCACGATCGCCGACCTCATCCGGTATCGGATGCAGACGGAGCGCTTCGTGCGCCACGTCGCGACGGCCGACCTACCGACCCGGTACGGTGCGTTCCGGGTCGCCGCCTACGAGAGCGCGCTCGACGGCGAGACGCACGTGGCGCTGGTGCGCGGCGAGATCGGCGACGGGCACGACGTGCTCGTGCGCGTGCACTCCAAGTGCCTGACCGGCGACGTCTTCCACTCGCTGCGCTGCGACTGCGGCCCGCAGCTCGATGCGGCCATGCAGCGGATTGCCGACGAGGGCCGGGGCGTCATGCTCTACCTGCACCAGGAGGGCCGCGGGATCGGCCTGGCGAACAAGATCCGGGTGTACGAGTTGCAGGACCAGGGGCTCGACACGGTTGAGGCGAACGTCAAGCTCGGGTTCAAGCCCGACCAGCGCGACTACGGGATCGGCGCCCAGATCCTGCGTGACCTCGGCGTCAACTCGATGCGCCTGTTGACGAACAATCCCCGGAAATTCGTCGGCCTCGACGGGTATGGCCTGTCGGTGGTGCAGTCGGTGCCGCTCGAGATTCCCGTCTCGGAGCACACGCGGCGGTACCTGACGACGAAGAAAGAGAAGCTGGGACACACGCTGTCGTCGGTGTAGTCGCGCAGCCCCCTGCACGGGGTGCGGCCCGCGTTCCGCGTTGACACCTCGCGCTAACCCCGGCTAGTATTGGGGTTTGCGCGTGCGCGCATCGGCCTCTCCGTGTGTCTGGCGGGGCAGTGGTGGCGCCCCGCACGTACCGCCATGTTCGAGTCACTCAGCACCCGCCTCCAGGACGTCTTCCGCTCGCTGCGCAACGAAACGCGGCTGACCGAGCAGGTCGTCGAGGTGGCGTTGCGGGAGATTCGGCTCGCGTTTCTCGAAGCCGACGTGAACTTCAAGGTCGTCAAGGCCTTCGTCGATCGGGTACGCGACAAGGCCGTGGACCAGGCGGTGCTCGGGGGGTTGTCGCCGGCGCAGCAGGTGCTCCGGATCGTGCGCGACGAGATGCTCGCGCTGTTTGGCGAGGCGGCGGGTGGCTTGCCGCCGACGTCGCAGTCACCGCGCGTGATCCTGTTGCTCGGGCTGCAGGGCTCGGGCAAGACGACCACGAGCGGCAAGCTGGCTCGATACCTGTCGCGGCAGGGGCGTCATCCCCTGCTCGTGTCGACTGACGTGCGCCGGCCGGCCGCCATCCAGCAGCTCGCGCTGGTGGGCAAGCAGGCCGGGGCGGCAGTGTTCGATCCGGCTGGCGATCTCGACCCGGTGTCGCGCGCGCGCGGCGCGATGGTCGATGCCAGGCAGCGCGGGTTCGACGTGGTCATTGTCGACACGGCGGGCCGCCTGCACATCGACGACGACCTGATGGTGGAGTTGCAGGCCATTACCGAGGCCGTGCAGCCGAGTGACCGCCTCTACGTCGCCGACGCGATGACGGGGCAGGACGCCATCAAGAGCGCGGGCGAATTCCACCGGCGGGTGGGCGCGACGGGCGTTGTCCTGACGAAGATGGACGGCGACGCGCGCGGTGGCGCGGCGTTGTCGGTGGTCTCGGTGGTCGGGGTGCCGATCGCGTTCGTCGGCAGCGGCGAGCGGCTCGAAGACCTCGAGCCGTTCCACGCCGATCGCGTGGTCTCGCGCGTGCTGGGCATGGGCGACGTGCTGACGCTGATCGAGAAGGCCGAACAGGTCTTCGACCAGACGCAGGCGGCGGCGCTCGAGCAGAAGATACGGAAGGACGACTTCACGCTCGACGACTTCCGCGAGCAACTGCGGGCCATCCGGAAGATGGGGCCGCTGGAGTCGATCCTGGGGATGCTGCCCGGCATGGGCAACATCAAGCAGATGGCGCCGGAAGGCGTCGACGAGCGGCAGTTGCTGCGCGTCGAGGCCATCATCAACTCGATGACGCCGACCGAACGCCGGCGTCACGATACGATCAACGGCAGCCGCCGCAAGCGCATCGCGCGCGGCAGCGGCACGAGTGTCGAAGACGTGAACCGCCTGCTCAAGCAGTTCGTGCAGATGAAGAAGATGCTCAAGGTCATGGGCGGCGGGAACACGGGAAAGATGTACAAGCGCATGGGGCAGTTGCGGTCGCTCATGCGGTAGGCGCGTGGCCCACGAGGGTCATGTTTTCAGAGCAGGGCACAGGAGCAGGAATGCTGGCGATTCGATTGCAGCGCGTGGGCGCGAAGAAGAACCCGTTCTACCGGGTGGCATTGACCGAGGGTGCGTCGGCGCGCGACAGCCGCGTGCACGAGATCCTGGGCACCTACAATCCCCAGGCGTCGCCCGAGAAGGTGACGCTGAATCTCGCCCGCTACGCGCATTGGATCTCGAAGGGCGCACGCCCGTCGGATTCGGTCCGCACGCTGGTGATGCGCAACAGGACGGCGCTGCAGGCGGCGGCTGACGCGGCACAGGCCGTGACCGCCCCGGTGACCGCGACGGAGACGTCGGCGTCGTGAGCCGTCTCGCCTCGCTCGTGATGGGCGTGGCGCGTGCGCTCGCCGACCGGCCCGACGACGTGCATGTGGTCGAGTCGGAGCATCGCGGCATGGCGCTGGTCGAGGTCTACATGGCCCCGGGTGACCTGGGCCGGTTGATCGGACGCCAGGGACGCACGGCGCAGGCACTGCGGACGCTCGTGGGCATCGCCGCCGAGCACGAGGGGCGCCGTGCGCAACTCGAGTTTCGCGACGGACCTCCGCCGGCATGACCGAGCCGGAGTGGGACGACCTCATCCTGGTGGGACGCATCGCGCGCACCCACGGGCTGCGCGGCGAGGTGGCGATCGACGTGGTCACCGACTTCGCCGACGAGCGCTTCCTGCCGGGCCGGACGCTTTGGCGGCGTGACACGCGAGGGATGGCGCCGTTGACCATCACCGGCGTCCGCGATCACCACGAGCGGGTGCTGGTACGCTTCGACGGCATCGACTCCATCGAGGCGGCCGAGGCGCTGGGGAAGGCCGAACTGAGGGTGCCGGCGACCGACATCGAGGCGTTGCCCGACGACACCTATCACCACTTCGACCTCGTGGGGTGCGAGGTGGTCACGGTCGACGGCACGGCGGTGGGACGCGTCAGCGGGGTCGACGGCAACCGGACGGCGAGTCGCCTGGTCGTGAAGGCCACGCGAGGTGAAGTGCTGGTCCCGCTGGCCGAGAGTATCTGCGTGGAGATCGACCTGGAGGGCAAGCGCATCGTGATCGCGCCGCCCGATGGGTTGCTCGAACTGAACTAGGGCGGGCGGCCGGGGACACGTGAAGTTCGACATCGTCACGATCTTCCCGCGAATGATCGAGGCCTCGCTCGAGGAAGGTGTCGTGGCGCGGGCGCGCGTGAGCGGACGCCTCGACGTCAAGGCGTGGGACCTGCGGGCCTTCACGACCGATCGGCACCGGGTCGTCGATGACACGCCGTTCGGTGGCGGGCCGGGCATGGTGCTCAAGCCCGAGCCGTTCGTGCGGGCCGTCGAGCACCTCCGCGAGGAGCGGGGGACGCCCGACGCGGTCGTCCTGCCAGGTCCGCAGGGGCGCCGGTTCGCCCACGACGACGCGGTGCGGCTCAGCCGCCTGTCGCACGTCGTGGTGCTGTGCGGGCGGTACGAGGGGATTGACGACCGCGTCCGGGCGCATGTGGCGACCGAGGAGATCTCGATCGGCGACTACGTGTTGTCGGGCGGGGAACTGGCGGCCCTGGTCATCGTCGATGCCGTGGCCCGGTTCATCCCGGGCGTCGTGGGCGACGATGCCTCGGTGGAAGGCGACTCGTTCGTGCGGGGATTGCTCGACCACCCGCACTACACGCGGCCCGCGGAGTTCCGCGGGTGGCGCGTGCCCGAGGTGCTGCTGTCAGGGCACCACGGCGCAGTCGAGACGTGGCGCCGTCGCGAGGCCGTACGGGCAACGTTCGAACGGCGCCCTGATTTGATAGACCGGGCCGTGCTCGATGCCGAGCAGCGCCGGTGGCTGGAAGAACTGATCGCAGAACGCGAGCACAGAGAAGGAAAGGGAGTTGATCATGAACGCGATTGAGGCCGTCGAGCGGCCGCACGTCAAGGAACGCCCGACGCTCAGGTCGGGTGAGACCGTGCGCGTCCACGTGAAGGTGCGTGAAGGCGACAAGGAACGCATCCAGGTGTTCGAGGGGATCGTCATCGGCATGCACCGCGCCGGGATCCGCTCGACCTTCACCGTGCGCAAGGTGTCGTTCAGCCAGGGTGTCGAGCGCATCTTCCCGCTGCACTCGCCGGTCATCGACAAGATCGAGATCGTCCGCGCTGCACGCGTCCGCCGCGCGAAGCTCTACTTCCTGCGCGCGCTCAAGGGCAAGGCCGCCCGCATGAAGGAAAAGAAGCGGCCAAGCGCCCAGGCGTAGCCTCTCTCCACCGCCCGAGGCATGGCCCCGTCCCGCGCAACGCGCACGGTTGAAAACGCGATGCGTCGGTGGGGCTTTGTCCTCGCCGCGGGAGTGGACGAAGTGGGCCGCGGCTGCCTCGCGGGGCCCGTGGTCGCGGCCGCCGTCATCCTCGATCCGGCGCGACCCATCGCGGGGCTGCGCGACTCCAAGCAGCTCACGCCGGCTGCGCGGGAACGGCTCGATGTGCTGATCCGCCGCCGCGCCCGTGCGTGGGCCATCGCCGACGCTTCGCCGATCGACATCGACCGCATCAACATTCACCGCGCCTCTCTCGACGCGATGCGGCGTGCCGTGCTCGGGCTCGCGCCACTGCCCGACCTCGTGCTCGTCGACGCGTTCAGGGTACCCCTCCTGCCCATGGCGCAGCGCGGCATCATCAAGGGCGACGCCTCGTGCACGGCCATCGCGGCCGCGTCGATCGTCGCCAAGGTCTGGCGCGACCGCCTGATGTGCGAACTGCACGCCGCCGACGACCGGTACGGGTACGCGCACCACAAGGGCTATGCCACGGCCGAGCACCTCGCGGCCATTGCGCAGCACGGGCTCTCGGTGCACCATCGACGGAGCTTCCGCCAACCCACGCTGTTCGATGTGCTCACCGAGGCATCATGACCCCGCTTCCAGGAGTCTGCCGTGCCGGCGACTGACCGTGAAGAACGCCTCCGCAGGGCCGACCGTGCGCGGCAACTGGGACGCTTCGACGTGGCGGTTGCCGAGGTCGAGGCGCTCATGGTGGCGTTCCCCGACGACCAGTCGCTCGCCAACATGCTCGGCGACCTCCACGTGAGCCAGGGGCAGCCTGCCCAGGCGCTCCCGCTCTACCTCCGCGTCGGCGACCACTACTTCCACGAGGGCTTCTACTCGAAGGCGGTCGGGGTCTACCGCAAGATCCTCAAGTTCGTCCCGCGCGACGAGTCGATGGTGTTGCGCCTGGCCGAGGCGTTGCTCGCGCAGGGCCTGGTCGTCGAGGCCCGCGCGCACTTCGGCGTCGTCGAGGCTGCACGGCGGCAGCGAGGCGATGTGCCGGGCGCCGAGGACGTCGCACTGCGGATGGCGGACCTCGATCCCGCCGACCTCGAGGGCCGCTGGACCGCGGCCCGCGCGTTGGCCCAGCGGGGCGACGCGTCCGCGGGCCAGCGCTACGAGGATCTCGCAACCGAGTTCGAACGTCAGCAGCGCTTCGACGAGGCGCTGGCCGTCTGGCACGAAGCCGTCGCACTCGCGCCTGACGACGTCTCGCGTCGCACGCGCGCGGCCCGACGGTCGTGGGACCGCGGAGACGTGGCGTCTGCAAGGATGTTCCTGAGGATGGGCGACGTGTCGCAGCACGGGCCGGCCCTGGCCCTGCTGGTCGAGGTCGAGTTGCGCGCAGGAACTCCCGACGGCGTCAGGGCTGCCACGTCGGCGTGGCTCGACTTCGATCGTTCGGCCCACGTTGACATGCTGCGCCTGGTGGCGTGCAGCGGTGTGGACGTTCCCGAGCGCCCATGGGCCTGCGTCACCGTCCTCGTCGACAAGGGCCTCGCGGCTGGCCGACCGGCAGAAGCCGAGCAGGCCCTGCGAGCGTTCGTCTCGACGGGCGTGGCGCACGGACCCGCACTCGTGAAGTGGATCGAAGTCGCCGTGCTGGCCCATCTCGACGGCGTGGCCGACGTCGTGCGCGAACGCCTGGCGATGCTCCCACAGGCTGCGGATGCACCCGTGACGGCGCGCACGGTCGTCGAGGCGGCGTCGCGTCGCGTCAGCCCGCACGGGGTGTGGACCGATCTGTTCGACAACTGGCTCGGCCGCAGCGACCGTCGCACCGAGGTCACGGCGCCCGACTCCGCTCCTGCACCGCCGTCGCCCCCGGTGGCGACGCCCGTCCAGCGTTCGCCTGCGCCCGATCCTCGCGAGCCGGAGTTCATCGAGGTCGACTTGACGGCAGCGCTCAACGCGCTGTCGGTCAGCGACGTCAAAGTCGTTGTGCCGGCGTCGCAGCCGGCCCCGATTCCCGTGGCCTCGCGGCCGACGAGCGCCAGGGCGCACGAGGCGACAGCCGCGGAGGCCGTTGACGCCATGGAGGCACTGACGCTCGGGCAGACGTACCTGGCGGCAGGGCTGATCGACCGGGCGCGGGAGGTGCTGCTCGAGGCTCTGGGTGCGCCGCCAACCGCCGTGCGGGCGGCCCTGGCGCTGGCCGACCTGTACGTGGACGCCGATCTCGCGTTGGAAGCATGCCGGGTCCTCGACCGGGTGCTGCCTTCGACGGCCGGTCGCGAGCGCGGTCAGGTGCTGGCGCAACTCGTGACGTGCCTCGATCGCGCTGGCGACGCTGCGCGGGCCCGGCAGCGGTTGAGGGAACTGGCCGACGTCGTGCCGGATCATCCAGTGCTCCGGACGTGGGGCGAGCGCCGGAGGGCGCCGGGGAGGTGAACATCCATCCGTTCAGTCGCTTCCTGTCGTTTGCGTATCTGGCCGAGGCGGGGCTCGTCCTGCTGGTCGTGCCGTGGACGCAGTTCTGGGAGCGCAACTACTTCGTCGAAGCGGGTGCCGCGTCGAGCGTGGTCCTGCAGAATCACTTCGTGCGTGGCGCGATCTCGGGTATTGGTGTCGTGTGCCTCGTGTGCGCCCTGCTGGAACTGCGGGCGCTGGCGCAGGCCGCGTGGTCACGAGCGGAGCGCCCGTGAACGAAGGCGCCGTGCGCGTGGCGGCGTTGACATCGCCGGAACGGCCTCACTACAGTTCCGGTCGGGAATTGCCGACACTGATCGGCAGGAATCACATGCGTGGACATGCCGACTGACTTCGGGGCTCGACTTCGCCTTGCGCGCGAACGGCGTGGACTGTCGCTGCGCCAGATCGCCGCGGTGACGAAGATCAACCTGTCGGCACTCGAGGCCATCGAGGCCAATGATCCCGCCAAGCTGCCCGGCGGCATCTTCTCTCGCGCTTTCGTCAAGGCCTACGCCCAGGAAGTGGGCCTCGATCCCGAAGACACCGTCCGTGAGTTCCTCGCGACCTTCGCACAGGAAGTGGTGCCTCCTCCGGCCGTGGTCGTGCCCTCCGAGGTGATCGGCGAGCCTCCCAGCCGATTGCTGGGGCCGATGCTCGCCGTGGCCGCGCTCCTGGTTGCGGCCGTCATTGCGCTGCGGCTCTTCGGATGGCCGGGTGCGTCGCCCGACGACGCGACCGCCCCCGAGGGCGCGGCTGTGGCAACGACACCCCTGCCGGTTCCTCCACCCTCACCGATCTCGAATGCGAAGGTCCCGGTCGACACCGCGCCCGGCGTGCCGGCAGAGGCCGGCGTGCCCGCCGAGGCTTCCGCGCCGGAACCGTCAGGTCTCGTCACGGCTCCGCCTGTGGGCGTGGCGACGCCGCTCGCCGATGACGGCCTCATGCGCCTGTCGTTCAGGCCGATGGGCGGTCCGTGCTGGGTCGAGGTCGTGGCCGATGGCAAGGTGCAGCTGTCGCGCGAACTCAGCGCCGGCGAGGTCGAGACGCGCGCGGCGCGCGACTCGTTCGACATCAAGGTGGGCGATGCGGGGAACTGCACCTACACCCTGAACGATCGGCCCGGGCGTCCCTTCGGGCGGCCCGGTGAGGTCGTCCGCGTTCGCATCGACCGTCAGTCGCTCGCGCAGTTCGTGCAGGGCTCCTGAGCCCGGCGCGGGTGCGCGATTCCCCAATGGACGCCGCCCTCCACAGCCCGCTCGTCGACTGCTTCCTGCGTGGCGACGTGTCGCGCGACCTGCGACTGGTGGCCGCGCAAGGTCTCATGGCCGCGCGGGCGCACGACCAGTTGACCCTGCTGGTGCTCCTCTCGCGCGACCCCGATCCCGAGATCGCTGCCACGGCAGCCCAGACGACCACGCGCCTCCCGCAGGCAGCGCTGGCGGCGTTCCTGGCGAGGGAGGACGTGCCCGGCGATCTTCGCGCCGCGTTCGGGCCACGGATTGCCGGCGGGCCAGCGGTGCCGCCGGCATCGACCGACGACGCTCTCGACGTGGGGATGCCCGATCCGCACGACATCGACCCGGCATTGGTGAGTGCCGACGAGGCCGAACCGTCAGCGGCGGTGACCGATCGCCGGCCGTTGTCGTCGCTCACCGTGATGGAGCGCATGAAGCTGGCGATGCGCGGCACGCGCGAGCAGCGCGCGGTGCTGGTGCGCGACCCCAACAAGCTGGTGTCGGCGGCGGTGCTGAGCAGCCCGAAGCTCACCGAGGTCGAGATCGAGGCCTTCGCCAGGATGGGCAACGTGTCGGAGGACGTGCTCCGCGTGATTGGCGGCAATCGTCGATGGATGAAGAGCTACACGCTCGCTGCGTCGCTCGTGAAGAACCCGAAGACGCCACCGGTCATTGCCATGCCCCTCGTGGGTCGCCTCAACGAGCGCGACCTCAAGGCACTCTCGACCGATCGCAACGTGCCCGAAGGGGTCAGGCTGATGGCCCGCAAGCACATGGTCGCGAACGAGTCACGGCGGAGGTAGCCGCCTTCGCCCGCGAATCAGCGAGCGGGCTACGGCGAGCCGGCGGGCCGCCTTCGCCCGCGGGCTGGTGACCTACTCGGTCTTCTGGCCGCTGGCCCATTCCGAACGCATCTGTGACAGTCCGTCCATGAAGACGGCGACGCGCTCGCGTTCCTCCTCGCTCGTCATGCCCTTCAGCAGGTCGATGGCGCGCTCGAGGTCGCGCACGACGGTCTTCTGCGTGGCGTTGTAATACAGGTGCTTGATCTCGTCGGCGGGTGCGCGCTGCACCCGCGGTGGACGCGAAGTCGCCATGGTGATCACCCCTCCCGGACGTCGATGCGGAGCCCGATGTCGTCGATCGTGCAGTCGAGCACCAGCGCGCCGCCAGCGGCCAGTGCCGATCGCACGGCCGGCGTGTCGCCCGGCGCGGCAAGGCAGAAGAGGCAGCCGCCGCCACCGGCGCCACACACCTTCGCGGCCGACGCCCCCGCATCCGAGGCTGCCGCGATCAGGCGGTCGATGGCGGGCGTCGTCACCCCAGGCGCCAACCGCTTGCGCGCCTCCCATTCGTCGGCGATGTGCCCGGCGACCGCGACCCAGTCGCGCACCGCGAGCGCGGCGCGCAGCGCCGTGCTGATGCGTGCGATCTGGTCGAAGCTGGCGCGGATGCTGGCGTCGCCGTCGATGTAGCGCTTCGTGACGTCCCAGTTGTTGATGCCCGAGTTGCGCGACGCGCCGGTATACGCCACCACCAGGCGCGAGCCGAGATCGGCGGCATCGACATCGAGCTTGACGCGCTTGACGCCGTCGACCCGGAGTTCGACGGCCGAGACCCCACCGTAGAGCGCGGGGCGATAGTCCTGCACCCCGGTTGGCACGTCGATGGTCTGCGCTTCCACGTTCATCGCGATCTGGAGCAGCTCGGCGTCTGACAGCGCCAGGCCGCGCCAGCGCGCGACGGCGCCGCAGACCGCGATGTTCAACGCCGACGACCCCGCGATGCCCGCGCCAACAGGCGAGTCAGAGCGCGTGGTCACCTCGACGCCGCCCAGTTCGAAGAAGGAGAGAATCCTGGCGAGCAGCTTCAGGTCCGACGCCGTTCGGAGCTCCGACCAGTGCGCGACACGCACCTCGGTGCCCGTGTCTTCCGAGCGCAGCACGACCTCGGTCGCCGGCAGTGGGCGCAGGCGACAGTGTGCCCGCAGCGTGAGCGCGGCGTTGATCGTCTGCGCCTGGTCGTGAAACAGGTAGAGCGGCCAGATGTCCAGGGTACCGCCCGCGAGGTCGATGCGCGTGGGTGCCGACGACTCGATGATCATCGCAGCATTATAATGACGACCATGCCGGCGCGCCTCGCGCCGCGACGTACACCGCAACCCAGCGCATGTCACCACGCCCATTTCGACGCGAAGCCGGTCAGCTCGTGTTCGCCGGCTTTGCCGGGTCATCGCTCACGCCGGAGATTCGTGCCCTCGCCCGCGAGTACTCGCTGGGTGGCATCGTGCTCTTTGCGCGCAACGTCGAAGAGCCGGCGCAGGTCGCCGAGCTGTCCTACGAGATCGCGCAACTCCAGCCGGATCTGCCCCTCTGGGTGGCGGTCGACCAGGAAGGTGGACGGGTGGCGCGCCTGCGGTCGGGGTTCACCGAGTGGCCGCCGATGCTCACGCTCGGCCACAGCCGCGACGCCGGGCTCGTCAGGCGCTTTGCACGGGCCATGGCCACGGAACTGGCGGCGGTCGGGATCACGCTCGACTTCGCCCCGGTGCTCGACATCCTCACGAACCCGTCGAACCCGGTCATCGGCGACAGGGCGCTGGCCGAGGAGCCAGACCGCGTGGCGCGGTTCGGCGAGATCGTCATCGAGGAACTGCAGGCATCGGGTATCGCGGCGTGCGGCAAGCACTTCCCGGGGCACGGCGACACCAGCGTCGATTCGCACCACGCGCTCCCGCTCGTCGAACATCCGGTCGAGCAGCTCCGCGACCGCGAGTTCGTGCCCTTCAGGGCAGCCGTCGCGGCGGGGGTGGCGTCGATGATGACAGCCCACGTGTTCATGCCGGCACTCGACGAGGAGTCTCCCGCCACGCTGTCGTCGCGCATCGTGACCGGGTTGCTGCGGGGGGAACTGGGCTTCGACGGCCTGGTGTTCACCGACGACCTCGAGATGAAGGCGATCAGCGCGACGCGCACGGTGCCCGACGCCGCGGTGCAGGCGATCACCGCGGGCTGCGATGCCGTCCTTGTCTGCGGCACCGATCACGACGTGCAGGCACAGACGATCGAGGCCCTCATCCACGCCGCTGAAGACGAGCGCATCCTCCGCACCCGCCTGGACGATGCCCTGCTGCACCATCGGGTTGCGCGCGAGCGCTTCCTGTCGGAACCGCCGTTGCGTCCACGGTCGGCGCGCGAACTGAAGGCACTGCTTGGCAGCGGCGAGCACCAGCTCGTGGCCGCCGAGATGCGGAGGTTCGCATGAGCCTCGCGCGCCCGAGGGCCTGGCGTCCCGGTGACCGTGTGGCGCTCGTCTCGCCGGCGAGCCCGTTCCCGCGCGACGCGTTCGACCGCGGACGCGCCGAACTGCAGCGACTCGGCTTCAACACGGTGTTCGACGAGGACGTGTTCGAAAAGGACACGTTCCTGAGCGGCAGCGCCGAGACGCGCGCCAACGCCGTGGGCCGGGCGCTCGCAGATCCGAGCGTGGCCGGGCTGATGGCGGTGCGCGGAGGGTATGGCTCGGTGCACATCCTTCCGAGCCTCGACGCGGCGGCATGGCGGGAAGCGGGGAAGGCGTTCGTCGGCTACAGTGACATCACGTCGCTGCTCTCGTGGCTCACCTGCCAGGCCGGGATGGTGGCCATCCACGGGCCGATGCTGGCCGGACGCTTCTCGGAAGGCCCGGCCGCCTACGATCCCGACGTGTTCCTCGGGATCGTCGGCGAGTCGAGAGCCTTCGGGCCCCTGCCGATCGACGACGCCGTGACCCTGCACGCCGGCGAGGCGAGCGGGCCGCTCTACGGGGGGACGCTGACGCAACTCTGCGCGTCGCTCGGCACGCCGTTCGCGTTCGATCCCCCGTCGGGATCGGTGCTGTTCATCGAAGACGTCAACGAACGGCCCTACCGTCTCGATCGCATGCTCACCCAGTTGGCGTATGCGGGTGTGATCGCACGGGCCCGCGCGGTCGTGTTCGGCGAGATGCTCGACTGCGACGAGCCAGGCGGACCCACTGCCCTCGAGACGATTGCCCGGGTGTCGCACGCGTGGGGCGTGCCGGTCATCTCGAACGTCTCGTCCGGGCACACGCGGAGGCCGTCGCTCACCCTCCCGCTCGGCGTGGCGGTGCGCGTGGTGGCATCGCCCGTTCCGGCGCTCGAGATCCTCGAGCCCGCCGTTCGCTGATCGTCTGAGAAGGACCCTCAATGACCGTGCACTTCATCGGCGTCTGTGGAACGGCCATGGCCACGCTCGCCGCCCTGTTCAAGCGGCGCGGCCACGTCGTTCGCGGGTCAGACGCCCATGTCTACCCGCCGATGAGCGACTTCCTCGCCGACGAGGGAATCACGGTGTTCGACGGCTACCGGGCCGAGCAGATCACGCCCGACGTGGACCTCGTCATCGTCGGCAACGCCATCTCGCGGGGTAACGCGGAAGTCGAGACGGTGCTCGATCAGAAGCGGCGATACTGCTCGCTGCCCGAGGCGATTCGCGACCAGTTCCTGTGGGATCGACGTTCGGTGGTCATTGCCGGCACCCACGGGAAGACGACCACGACGTCGCTGGTGGCCTCGGTGCTCGCCGACGGCGGTCGTGACCCCAGCGCCCTGATTGGGGGGATCTGCGCGAACTTCGCGTCGAGCTACCGGCTGGGTGACGGGCCGGATTTCGTGATCGAGGGAGACGAGTACGACAGCGCCTTCTTCGACAAGACCGCGAAATTCCTGAAGTACCTGCCCGACGTGGTGGTCGTTGGCAACGTGGAGTACGACCACGCTGACATCTACCCGGACGTCGAGGCGATCCTGCTTGCCTTCCGCCGGTTGCTCACGCTGGTTCCGCGAAAGGGACTGACCGTGCTCGGCGTTGATGGTGCGCACGTGCGGGACCTTCGCCCGTTCGCGAAGTCACGCGTCGTCACGGTGGGCCTCAGCGACGATGCCGATTGGAGAGCGCACGACGTGCGCTCCGTCGAGGGGGTCACGCGCTTCGATGTCAGCCACGACCGCGAGCCGTGGGCGACCGTCGACACGACGTTACTCGGCCTGCACAACGTGCGGAACATCCTCGCCGCCATCGCCGTCGCCGACGACCTGGGGATCCCGCGCGACGCGATCGTGTCGGGCGTCCGCAACTTCCGCGGCGTCAAGCGGCGCATGGAACTGCGTGGCGAGGTCGGCGGCATCAAGGTCTACGACGACTTCGCGCACCATCCGACGGCTATTCGCGAGACGCTGGCGGGCGTGCGTGCGGCGCATCCCGGCACGCGGATCTGGGGCATCTTCGAGCCGCGGTCGGCCACGTCGTGCCGTCGTGTCTTCCAGGAGGAATTCGCCACGGCGTTCGATGCGGCTGACGAAGCCATCCTCGCGGCGGTGTTCCGCGCGAACCTGCCCGACGACCAGCGCCTGTCTGGCGAGGCGGTGGTTGCCGGCATCAACGCCCGCGGCCGCCATGCACGCCTGGTCGCGACGGTGCCCGAGATCGTCGACGTGGTTGCCCGCGAGGCTCGCCAGGGAGATCTCGTCGTCGTCATGTCGAACGGTGGGTTCGAGGGAATCCACGAGAAGCTCCTCGCGGCGCTCGACGCGCGAGACGTCCGGTGACGGCGTGTCGCTGATCCGGGCGCTCGTGGATGCGTTTGGCGACCGCGTCGTCCTCGGTGAGCCGCTGGCCCGCCTCACGACGTTCCAGATCGGCGGACCGGCGGATGCCCGTCTCGACGTGCACGACGACGACGAGCTGGCGCGCGCGTGGCGGATCGCGCGCGAGCACGGCGTTGCGCCAACCGTCCTGGGTGGCGGCTCGAACGTGCTGGTGGACGACGCGGGCGTGCGAGGGCTCGTCCTCCGCGTGCGAACGCACCAGATCGGGGTGGAGGGCCGCGAGCTGGTCCGCGTGTCGGCGGGCGTGACCATCAACGGCCTCGTGCGCTGGTTGGTCGGCCGCGGGTTCCGCGGTCTCGAAGCGTGGGCCGGCACGCCCGGGACCGTGGGCGGGGCTGTCTGCGGCAACGCCCACTTCAGGGGTGCGCTGATAGGTGACCTGGTCGTCAGCGTGCGCGTGCTCACGCCCGACGGACGCGTCGTCGACCTGGCGCACGACGACATGGCCTTCGGCTACGACGCGAGCCGCGTGCAGGCGTCTGGCGAGGTGATCCTGTCGGCGGTCGTGTCGGTCGAGCCCGGTGACGATCCGGCGCGGCTGCGCGACATCGTGCGCACGTCGCTGGCCTTCCGCAAGGCCACGCAACCCCTCAACCTCCCGAGTGCCGGGTGCATCTTCCAGAACCCCGACCGCGCTCGCGACCACGTGCCCGCGTCGGTGCCGTGCTCGGCCGGGGCGTTGATCGATCGCGTCGGCCTCAAGGGTGAGTCCAGTGGCGGCGCGCGCATTTCGCCGGTGCATGCCAACTTCTTCGTCAACGAAGGCGGTGCGCGCGCGGCCGATGTGATCGCGCTCATCGATCGGGCGCGCACTGCCGTGCGCGACCGGTTCGGCATAGAGTTGCGCGAAGAGATCGTGCACGTCGGATCGTGACCGGGCCGCACTGGGGTGCGGCCCCTACGATTCAGGGGGCGCCCTGCAGTGCGGCCCCCACGCGGCTCGACGGAGGGAGTTCCACATGTCCACGCTGCACGTCGTCGGCGGCGCACCGCTCGCCGGTACGATCGAGGTCGAGGGCAACAAGAACGCGGCCCTGCCGCTGATTGCCGCCTGCCTGCTCACGAGCGAAGAATGCGTGCTCGACAACGTGCCGCGGATCCGCGACGTCGGCGTGCTGCTGAAGATCCTCGAGCAACTCGGCGCCAGGGTCACGGGGCACGGAGAGCCACGCCTCTCGATCACGTGCGCCGAGGTTACGACAGACGAGCCCGATCGGGCGCTGGTCGGACGCGTCAGGGGGTCGGTGCTGCTGATGGGGCCCATGCTCGCACGCAGGGGACGCGTGCGCTTTGCGCCACCGGGCGGCGACTTCCCGACCCGCCGCACGATCAGCACGCACCTGCTCGCGCTCCAGGCGTTCGGCGTCCGCATCTCGGAAGACGCAGAAGGGCACCTGCTCGAGGCGCCCGACGGCCTGCACGCGGCGTCGTTCTACCTGGACGAGGCCTCGGTGACGGGCACCGAGACGGCCGTCCTCGCGGCGGCCGCTGCGAAGGGCACCAGCGAGATCCGGCATGCCGCCTGCGAGCCGCACGTCGTGGAACTGTGCCGGTTCCTCCGGGGCATGGGGGTTGCGATCGATGGGATGGGCACGTCCACGATTCGCGTGCACGGGACCGCGGTGCGGCGTGGGGCGGTGCATCGCCTCGACGGTGACTACATCGAGGCGGGTAGCTGGGCAGTCGTGGGAGCGGTGACGAAGAGCGAGTTGACGGTGCGCGGCGCCAGGCCCGAGGATCTGGAGCCCGTGGTCTCGGTCATGCAGCGCATGCGCGTCGAGTGTCGCGTGGATGAAGACGGCCTGACCGTGTTCCCCTCGTCACCGGTCGCCATCCGTCGCATCACCACCGGGCTGTGGCCCGGATTCCCGAGCGACCTCGTCAGCCTGATCACCGTCCTGGCGACGCAGGCAACGGGCCGCACGCTGATCCACGACTGGATGTACGAGCTGCGGCTGTTCGCACTGGAACAGATGAGCGGCATGAACGCTGACCTGTTCCTCTGCGATCCGCATCGCATCGTCGTCACGGGGCCGCGGAAGCTCCGCGGACGCGTGCTCGACAGCCGCGACCTCAGATCGGGGATGTCTCTGATTGCGGCGGCCCTGGCCGCCGAGGGCGAGAGCCGCGTGCTGGCGGTCGAGATCGTCGAGCGCGGCTACGCGCGCCTGGTCGAGCGGCTCAGGGCGCTTGGCGCACAGGTCGAGATCGACTCGCGCGAGTAGGGCGTGAGCGACGTTCACTCGACGCAACCGAGTCGAAGGGTAGGGCGTGACCTACCGCAGCGGGGGAGGTTTCTGCGGCGGCTTGACTGGCGTGGTCACCGCGCCAGGCACGCCAGCGGGCACCTGCGGCGCGCCCGGCGGCGCCTGCGTGGCGGGGCCCTGTGGCTCGACCTGCTCGGGGCCGGCGGTCGCAGCGGGCAGGTCGACGGTCGTCGTCGTGCCGCCGCCCTCGCCCCGGCCCACGCGGAATGGACGCAGGTCGTTCTCGGTCAGGTCGAGCACGCGGACGATGTGCGGTGTGAGCACCAGGATGATGTCGGTCTCTATCGTCTCGGTCTTGTTGGCGGCGAAGAGCTTGCCGAGCACCGGGATATCCGACAGGCCGGGCGTTCCCTGGATCGACTTCCGTTCTTCGTCGCGAATCAGGCCGGCGAGCAGGTTCGTCTCGCCGTCCTTGAGCCTGATGGTGGTGGCGATCGAGCGGTTCCCGAACGTGGGCAGCCCTCCGAAGCCGGTCCCCGAAATGGAACTCACCTCGATCTTCAGCGACAGCGATACGTCATCGTCGTGGTGGATGCGCGGCGTGATGTCGATGTTGACACCGATGTTCTCGTAGTTGAACGACGTGATGGGCTGCTGGTTGACGCCCCCCGTGGCGATTGGGGCAAACGTCGTCACGGGGATCGGCACCCGTTCGCCGAAGCGCGCTTGCGCGGGCAGCCCCTCTGAGGTGCGCAACTGCGGGTTGGCCAGCGTACGGCTCAGCGCATCGGTCTTGAGCAGCTTGTAATAGAGCCCCGGGAGGTTCGAGAGGAACACATCGGACTGCGTCAGGTTCCTGAGGTCGTTCAGCGTCATGCCCTCGCGATTGATGTCGACGCTGCCATCGATGCCCGTTGAACCCGGCGAGGCGATGCGCACACCGTACTCGTTCAGGCGATTGCGATCGACCTCGATCAACTCGACGTCGATGACCACCTCGGCGCGCGCCTTGTCGATCGCGTTGAGCACGCGGCCGGCGGCCGCAATCCGTTCGGGCGTGTCCTTGATCGTGATCGCGTTGGTCGCCGTAATGGGCGAGAGCCGGCGATTGTCGACGACGATCCGGAGGAGGTCGAGCGCCTCCTTGAGGTCCACGTTGCTCAGGTAGAACGTGCGGATGACCTCTTCCTCGTACTCCCGCCGCTTGGCCGCCGTGTCGGGGACGATCGCCACGGTGCGAGCGGCGGTGACGCGGTAGAAATTCCGGGTGCTGGTCGCGACAGCGGTCAGGGCGTCTTCGAGGCCTGCGTTCCGCAGGTCGATCGACAGCGTGGAGTCGCGGTAGGCAGGATCGAACACGACGTTGATGTTGGCGAACCTGGCGAGGGCCGTGAGCACGTCGCGTGCGCTCGCGTCGCGGAAGACGAGCGAGTCAGGCAGCTTGACGTCGCGCGGGAGGTCGAGCCCCGGCGGAGCGAGCCCGCGGCTCTGGTCGATCAGCGTCTCGAGCTGCGTCTTGCCCTCGCGCGTGACGGCGACCTTGTTGCGGAGCTTCGTGCGGGTCGAGCGCAACAGGTCGTCGACGTCGCCGTTGCCCGGGTTCAGTTCCGAGGCCAGCTGCAGTTCGACAAGCGCTTCCTCGAGGCGCCCGGTCGATGCCAACCGGCGTCCCCGGGTGAAGTGCTCTTCGGCGGCACGCAGGCGCACGCGCGTGAGGTCTGACTTCAGGCGCGCGTCGTCGGGCCGTTCGCGGACGGCCTTCGTCAACTCGACGACCGCCTGGTCGTAATTGCCGTTGCGTTCGGCCTGCCGGCCGAGCGCAACCGGTCCCCGCGCGGCGCATCCGGTAGCCAGCGCCGCGAACGCGACCACCAGGGCGGCCGCGCGCCATGAACCGCCGCAGTTAGTCCTGGGCGACGACATCGACGCCCTTCGGGATGGAGAACATGAATGTCTTGTCGGGCGGATTGACGTTCTCGCGGAGATTCGTGAACTCGAATGTCGACGTGCCACCCTGCGCATCGGTGGCGACGAACATCCGGATCGCGAGCGTGGCGCGATCGACCACCAGCGTGATGGCCTCGTACTCGGCCTCGGTCTTCCGGGGAGTCAGCTTGAGCGCGACCGTGCCGGCCGGCGCGTTGGCCACGGTGGCCGTGCTCGCCTCGAAGTCGCGCACGAGGCTTCCCTTGCCGGCCAGGAACAGGATGGGCGTCGACGCCCGGTCGCCGGTGGGGATGTCTGACACCATGACCTGCCTGTCGACCGGCACGTAGACGTACGTCTTCCGACCGTCGGCAATGAACAGCTTCTTCTCGGGTCGCGTGTACTCCCACCGCATCCGGCCAGGCTTCTTGACCTGCATCGTGCCCTGCTCGGTCGTGCGCTTGCGCAAGGCACCGCCGGCGTAGGTCTGGACGAAGTCGGCCCTGAAGTCGCGGATGGTGTCGTACCGGGCCTGGATGCGCGCGGCCATTGAGGAGGGGTCATCCTGCGCCTGGAACGCCGGCGCGGCGAGTCCCATGCCCCACACGAGAAGACCCACGGCCACGCCGTGGCGCATGAGCGAAGGCATGAGCAGGGCTGATCTCACGGTCAGTCCGGATGATAGCACAGCGATTTCCACCAATTTTTGACGCCACGGCCGCGTTGGCGGACGTCTCCGCTTCGTCCTGGCAGCCCTGCTACAGGCCGTACCCGGGCCGTTTGGCCGACAACCAACGCCTGAGCGCGTCGGGCGTCAGCGTGTTGAGGACGTCGCGGGGGCGAATGGCCCCTCGACGGGCGGTGCCGACCCCGAGCCGCATCTGGCGGCCCAGTCGCGTCGCGTTGTGACAGTCGCTGTCGATGCTCAGGCGCACGCCGACGTCGACAGCCCGTCGTGCGAGGAGGCCGTCGAGGTCGAGGTGATGTGGCCCGCCGTCGATCTCGATGACCGTGCCGGTCTCGCGCGCGATGTGGAAGAACGCGTCGTAGTCGAGCGGGTAGCCCGGATCGAAGCCCGGCACTCGGTTCGCCGGGTGCGTGATGATGTGGACACGCGGATGTCGCATCGCGCGTTCGTACCGCGCAAGCAGTTCGGCCGCGGAGTGGTCGCGGCCCTCGTGCAGCGACGCGAGCACGATGTCGAACTGCTCGAGGACGGCGTCGGGAAAGTCGAGCGAGCCGTCGGGCATGATGTCGACCTCGATGCCGTGCAGGATCTCGATGTCGGGGACGCGCCTGCGCACGCGTTCGATGTCGTCGGCCTGCCGCGCGATGCGGTCACGCGTGAGCGTGCGGGGAGCACTCGCGCGCGCGGAGTGGTCGGTAATCGCCACGTACTGGTACTTCAGCGCCCGGGCCGCGAAGACGATGCCGTCGATCGCATCACGCCCGTCACTCCAGATCGTGTGCGTGTGCAGGTCGCCGCGGATGTCTGCGATGTCGATCAGCGGGTCACCGGTCGTGTCATCGTCGAAGTCGTGCGGTCCGCCGTGGCGTCGCTCTGGTTCGACGAACGGAGCCTCGAGCCGCCTGTAGAGGTCGCGCTCGTCTTCGAGCGCGAGCGGTGCTCCGGAATCGCGTCGCACGAGACCGGTGCTGAGCAGTCGCAGCCCGCGTGCCTTCGCCCGTGCATCGAGTTGTTCGAGGTGGCCCGCGCTGCCGGTCAGGCACACCCGCACCGCCGGGGCGGTGTCGGGCCCCGCGGCCCGCAGCGACACCTGGCGGTCGCCGTCGAGGAACAAGGCATGTGTCGACGTGAGCCGTTGCGACTCGGCGATGCCCAGAGTGGCGAGGACGCGACGCAGGGTCTGCTCGGGTTCGGCGGATTCGATGAGGAAGCTCACGTCGCTGATGACCGGCTCGAAGCGGCGCATCGACCCGAGCGGCTCGAGTGGCGGCGCTCCCGACCACCGCAGGGCGAGAGCCTCCTGGAGGCGTTCGAGCACCGTGAAGCCGTGCGCCAGCGATCGATAGTGGCGGCCGCTCCTGATCGCGGCTAGCCAGCGCTCCAGGGTGGGCGCCAGGTCGACGTCCCCCGATACGGACGCGTCACGCACGGCGAGCGCCAGGTCGCCGGTGGTCGCCACGGCGGCTGCGCGCATGTGTGTCACCGCTTCCTGCAGGTCGGGCACTCCGACCCGCACGAGGTGGGCGAGGTCATCGGGCAGGGCGGCGATCTGCTCGTCGAGCCAGTCGGGCCCCTGGCGTTCGGCGAGCCTGGCGGCGTCTGCGATCGCGTCACCGACACGTGGCAGGGTCAGCAACTCGGGGTCGAAGTCCTGTCGCTCGAGTGCGGCACGCCGCGACCCCGCCTCGAGGGCCGCGAGCGCCCCGGCCAGGTGCCACCAGGCCCGGCGATCGGGCGCAGGGTTGCGCCAGGATTCGACCGCCGCGAGTTGTCGAAGGCGTTGCGGCAGGGCAGCGAAGCCGTCGGGTCCGCGCGAGAAGATCAGGGGGCTATACCTTGGCCGTCGCGTCGGCGGCCGCTGCCGACTGGCCCACGGCCGGCTTGGTCGCCGTGGCACCGCCCGCGGCGATCCAGCCGTTGAGACCGCCCGTGAGCACGCTGACCCGCGCCCCGCGAGCGCCCAGTCGGGCGGCCACGTCAAGCGCCGTCACCTCGTCAGGATCCGAGTCGTACACGACGATGTCGTGCGCGGTCGGGACCGCGCCGACGTCGGCCGCCATCGAGATGGGCGACACACGCAGTGCCTGGGGAATCAACAACGAACTGTGCTCGTAGGCGTATCGCAGACGTGCGTCGACGACAGTAATGGTGTCACCAGCCTCGACACGTGCCTTGAGGTCGGCGGGAGAGATCCGGGGAATCGCCATGGGGACTCGCTAGTTCATCGAACACGCGCCCGGGCCACGCGGGTCGCCGCAGGCGCCACAGGCACCGCGGGGCATCGGCACGTTCGACGACGACCCCTTGGCGCTGACGGCAAAGACCGAGAGTTGCTTTTCGAGCTGCGTGCCGTGGCAGGCGGGGCATTCGGGCGTGCGGCTCGCCTGGACGAACTGCTCGAACCTGGTGTCGCACGCCGCACAGCGGTACTCGAAGATCGGCATGCCAGCGATTATAGCGAAGAGCGGCTGCCCGACGCATGACGGCGTGCGGGCCCGCGGCGCTGGCCCGCCCCGCCCTGCCTCATCGGATACACTCCCGCATCGGAGGGCGTGCCCGTGAAACTCAGGTGCCTGTTGCTGATCGTGTTGGCCGTCTGTGCCGCCTGGAGCGGAGGAGTGAGCGCCCAGGACGCTGCGTTCGCACCGCACCTGTTCCAGGACCTGACCTGGCGCAACGTCGGGCCACTCCGCGGCGGCCGCACGCGTGCCGCGGTCGGAGACCCGGCGCGCCCCAACGTCCTCTACATCGGCGTCACGAACGGCGGCGTGTGGCGGACCACGGACTACGGCCGGACCTGGGAGCCGCTCTTCGACGAGCAGCCCACGGGCTCGATCGGCGACATCGCCGTCTCGACGTCCAACCCCGACATCCTCTACGTCGCGACCGGCGAAGGCCTGCAGCGACCCGATCTCTCCGTCGGCAACGGCGTCTACAAGACCATCGACGGCGGCAAGACGTGGACGCACCTCGGCCTTCGCGACGGGCAGCAGCTCGCCCGCATCATCGTCGACCCGAGGAACCCTGACCGCGTGTTCGTCGCCGTGTTGGGGCACCCATACGGCCCGAACGCGGAGCGCGGCATCTACCGCTCGCTCAACGGTGGTCGGTCGTTCGAGCCGGTTCTGCAGAAGGACGAAGACACCGGCGGGAACGACGTCGAGTTCGACCCGGTCAATCCCGACGTGGTCTATGCGACGCTGTGGGAAGCGCGCCAGGGGCCCTGGGAGAATGCCGCATGGCCGGGGACGGGGGGCGGCATCTTCAAGTCGATCGATGGGGGCACCACCTGGACGCCCTTGACGAAGGGGCTTCCCGAAGAAGGCATCATCCAGGCCGACATCGCTGTGGCGCCCAGCAACAACCGTCGCGTGTTCGCGACGGTCGCCACGCCTCGCGGCGTGTTCGTCTACCGATCCGATGACGCCGGCGAGAACTGGCGGCGTGTGGGCAGCGATCCTCGCGTCTCTGCCCGCATCGGGGGCGGTGACCTCCCGCCGATCGTCGTGCATCCGAAGAACGACAACATCGTGTTCACGACGTCCATTGTCTCGTGGAAATCCGAGGACGGCGGCGAGACGTGGAAGGCCTTCTGGGGCGCGCCTGGCGGCAACGATCCGCAACGGCTCTGGATTCACCCGACAGCGCCCGACGTGATGCTGCTTGCGTCAGACCAGGGCGCGGTCGTCACCGTGAACGCCGGCCAGTCGTGGAGCAGCTGGTTCAACCAGTCGACGGCGCAGCTCTATCACGTCGCTGCTGACAACGCGTTCCCGTACCGCGTGTGCAGCGGCCAGCAGGAGAACGGATCGGCCTGTGTCTCGAGCCGCGGCGACGATGGCCAGATCACCATGCGCGAGTGGCATCCGGTCGGCGTCGAGGAGTACGGCTTCGTCGCGCCGGACCCGCTCGATCCCGACATCGTGTACGGCGGCAAGGTCACCCGGTACGATCGACGAACCGGGATCGTTCAGAACGTGGCGCCGCGCGCCTTGCGCGGGGCGCCTGATTATCGGGTGGTGCGCACCATGCCCGTGGTGTTCTCGCCGGTCGATCCGAAAGCGCTGTACGTGTCATCCAACCATGTCTGGCGGACGACGACTGGAGGCCAGAGCTGGGACCGGATCAGCCCCGATCTCACGCGGTCGACCTGGGACGTGCCCGCGACGGTCGGCAAGTACCGGACGCAGGACTCCGCGAAGCCGACACAGCGTGGCGTCGTCTATGCCCTGGGGCCTTCGTACAAGGATGCGAACGTCCTGTGGGCCGGCACCGATGACGGGTTGATCCACGTGACGCGCGATGGCGGGAAGACATGGGAGAACGTCACGCCTCCCGATCTGAAGCCATGGATGAAGGTGTCGATCATCGATCCCTCGCACTTCGACGTGGACACGGCCTACGCGGCGATCAACACGCTGCGGCTCGACGACATGCGACCACACATCTACCGGACGCGCGACGGCGGGAAGACCTGGACGCACATCACGAACGGGATTCCCGATGGATGGCCGGTGAACGTGGTCCGCGAGGATTCGCAACGCCGCGGGTTGCTGTTTGCGGGCACGGAGCAGACGGTCTGGGTGTCATTCGACGATGGAGGGCACTGGCAGTCGCTGCGCCGCAACCTGCCGGCCACGTCGGTGCGCGACCTGATCGTCAAGGGCGACGACGTGGCGATTGCGACGCACGGGCGCGGGTTCTACATCCTCGACGACATCACGCCGTTGCGGCAGCTCACCGCGCAGGTCGTGGCGTCTGAGGCTGTGCTGTTCAAGCCGCAGAACGCATGGCGGTGGCGGTACAACAAGAACACCGACACACCCTTCATGCCCGACGAGCCGCGCCTGCCGAATCCCCCGGACGGTGCCCTGGTGCATTACTACCTGAAGGCCGATGCCCGCGGACCGGTCACGCTCGAGATTCTCGATGCCGCTGGCGCCGTCGTGCGCAGGTACTCGAGTGACGATCCAGAAGACGCGCCGCTGCCGAATCCGAACTTCCCTGAATACTGGATCAGGCCGTGGCAGCCGCTGTCTGGCAAGGCCGGGTTGCATCGCTTCGTGTGGGACGTCCGGTATGCGCGTCCGGCGGTGGCCAGCTTCAGCTATCCCATCGCCGCTGTGCCGTACAACACGCCGAAGTTGCCAGCAGGCGTGTGGGTCCTGCCCGGCACGTACACCGCCCGACTCACCGTCGACGGGACGTCACAGTCGCAGACCTTCACCGTGAGCATGGACCCGCGCGTCAAGACGCCGCCCGCGGGGCTCAAGGCGCAGTTCGATGCGGCGCGCCTGATCGAGGCCGCGCTGAAGACGAGTCACGACGCGATGGTCGAGGCGCGAGCGGCGCAGGGTGACGCTGCGCAGAAGGCCGCGCAGGACCTGCAGCGCATCAACGCCACGTTCTCGCAGTTGCTCGGCATCGTCGAGAACGCCGACGCCGCGCCGACGACGCAGGCGCTCGACGCCATCGAGGCAACACGGGCCGCGCTTGCGGCGGCGATGGCATGGAAGAAGTGAGCGTGATGGCGAAGAGGCAGGGAAGCCCGCTCGGGCCTCCGGCAGTGTAGCGTCGAACGGTGGGGCGCGGACGGCGGGAGGGGCCACGCCGTCCGTTGGCCGGGGGTGCGCTACGACTGCTGCTTGCGACGACGCTGCCTGGCTATGGCGGCGAGACCACCCATGGTCAAGAGAACCAGCGAGGCCGGTTCCGGGACTGAAACCGGGGCCAGATCGATCCGAATGGTGTCACCGGCATTGCCCCCGCCAGCGGGAACGATCAGGTTGACCCACACGTTGTTGGCGTCGTACGTGACCGCGGCCGGCAACAGGCCGAAGTACGTGGTGCCACCCACATTGAGCGCGGCTGTCCAGCCGGGGATTGCGCTGAGGATGTCGGTGAATCGAAGACCGTCGAACGGCACGGCGTTTCCCGGGTAGCCGCGGCGCGTCGTGATCAGGATGCTGGTATCGGAGAGATCGATATCCACGAAACTGGCGAAGTTCGCGAGCTCTGTTCCAACGCCAACGACGACGTTCGATGGTCCGGCGTACACGCTGCCGGTGTTGGGGTAGAGGTAGGCAACCTGGACAGTCGCACCATCAAGAAGCGGAGCGGCCTGCGCGGCACCACCAAGTGCCGCAAGCATCGTGACGGCGAGGAGCGTTCTGCGAAGTACCATCTGGGTCACTCTCCTGACTCTTGTGCCGGCGCGTCAAAGTTCGCGTCAAAGATCACTCATTCAGAGATTCCGCGTTGCCGGGGACCCACCGCCCCTGGCGCCCTCCTGGTCACGATCAGTGCTGTCGGGTCTGCCTGCGAGCATTGCGCGTGCGAATCCGTGAGGCCACAGCAACCAGACCGATACCCAGCAGGCCGAGTACGGCTGGTTCTGGAATCGCCGTTGCCGCTTCAGTCAGGGTGAAACTCCCGCCCGTGGCGAGTCCCCAGAACGGGATGTGCAAGCTGAACGACGCTCCAGGTGCCAGCGGCCCAGCGAACACCAGGTCGATGCGCTTCTTGTCGGCGCTCAAGGTCAGGCTGCCCGGAAGGGTGGTGGCCGACACCAGCGGTGGTCCCGGGTTTACGGTCGCAAACGTCGGCACCGGGAACGACCCATCGACGAAGAACACGCCACCCCCGCCCAGCTCAATCCGGTAGTTCGACCACGCCGAGCCGGTGTTGTTGGTCACCGTCTCGGTCCAACGGAACCCGTTGGCGAAGTCGAGGTCGGCGCTGGTGTAGGTTCCGCTGAGGCCGAAGTTCAGGGACGTCTGGTCCTTGGAGACGAACGTGCCCGAAAACGGACCGAACTGCGCACCGACGAGCGGCTTGTAGAAGACGTTGCCCTCGTAGGTCACCGTCGCAGTTCCACCGCCTGACACGAGGATTGGCGTTGCGTTCGCCCACCCCGGCGTGAGCACTGCCACGAGTGACAGAAGCAGCACTTTCCTCATCGGGCCCTCCGTTTCGAACGTGACTCACGAAAACCGTACATACAACGCCGAACCCCTTTCGGGGCCCTCCCGCCCGTTCAGGCTCCGCACCTCGGCTGAGCCGCCGCAGCGGTCAGACCTTCCAACTCATTGGTGCAACGAAGCAAGACAGCTGCCTTTAATGAGATGGCCTGCCCGTCGGATGACAGCGGCCTCCGTGCGCGAGCTAAACATCATCGCAGCAATGGTTTAGCTAATGGTGAGCCCCGGCGACGCGGGCGACCCGTCGCGGTTCATCCAGTCAACTGTCTGCTCCGGTGGCGACTTCGGTCTGCAAATGTGGATCGATCGACTTCGCCGGGACCCCCGTGCCATGGGCGACTACCGACTCGCGGGGTTGCCCTGGGTTGACGACTCGCCCAAGGCTCCTGGGTAGCGCCACCAGGCCACAACGTCGGCGTTGCTCGACAGGCACGACGTGTCCACCGCGTTCACAAACTGGTCACCAAACGCCTGACGGTGGACAGACCACGGGCGCTGATGATGCGCTTCCCCGTGAAATGTCTGATGTTTGTTGGTGGACGGCACGAGGCTCGAACTCGTGACCTCCGCGTTGCGAACGCGGCGCTCTCCCAGCTGAGCTAGCCGCCCACTCTGACGTGCGAGGGGGTGCGTCTGCGCGCCACACGCGAGCGCAGACAACCGGGAGAGCATATCACGGCGTTTTCAGGCGCCGCAACATTCCAGCGGCCATATCCAAGGGCCGTGCTCGTGCCGATACGATACTGCGACGCGGGACGGGCCGTGGTCGGCACTGGCAGACGCCCGCGACTCACATCCAGGGTTCGACATCTCTATGCAGATTCAGCGCATTGGCGTGCTCACCGGCGGGGGAGATGCTCCCGGCCTCAACGCGGTCATCCGTGCCGTCGTCAAGTCGGCGATCAACCGCGGACTCGAGTGCTACGGCATCCCCGACTCGTTCGACGGCCTGCTCGAGACCAATCGACCGTATCCCCTCACGCACAAGGACGTCACCGGCATCCTGCGCATGGGCGGCACCATCCTCGGCACCGTCAACCGCGGCGACCCGTTCCTCCTCCCCGTGAAGACGTCGGACGGCGAGCGCGACTACGGGGATCGCTGCATCGAGATCCTCGAGCGCACGGGCATCGACGCGGTGGTCGCCATCGGCGGCGACGGCACGCTCACGCTCTCGCAGCACTTCTACCAACTGGGCATGCCCATCGTCGGCGTGCCGAAGACGATCGACAACGACATCGTCGGCACGGTGAACTGCTTCGGGTTCGACACCGCCGTCAGCTTCGCGACAGAGGCCATCGACCGCCTGCACTCGACCGCCGCCGCGCACCGTCGCATCATGGTCGTCGAGGTCATGGGACGCTACGCGGGCTGGATCGCCCTGCACGCCGGCATCGGCGGTGGCGGTGACGTCATCCTGATCCCCGAGATTCCCTACGACATCGACAAGGTCGCCGAGCGCGTCCGTGAGCGCGACGAATTCGGCGCCAAGTTCACCATCGTCGTCTGTGCCGAAGGGGCGCGCCCCAAGGGCGGGCAGCGCTCGATTGTCAAGGCGGCCGAGGGACAGTTCGTCGAGCGCCTGGGAGGCGTCGGCCACAAGCTGGCCCACGAACTCGAACTCCTGACGGGGAAGGAAGCGCGGACGGTCGTCCTGGGACACCTGCAGCGCGGCGGAACGCCGACGTCCTACGACCGCGTGCTCGCGACGCGCTTCGGCGCGCGCGCGGTCGACCTCATCATGCGTGGCCAGTTCGGCAAGATGGTGGCGAGCCATCCGCCCGACATCGTCCCGGTCTCGCTCAGCGAAGTCGTCGGCAAGACCAAGACGGTGCCCGAGCAGCACGACATGCTGCTCACGGCCCGATCGGTGGGTATCTCGTTCGGCGACTGAGGCCGGCGATCTCGTAGCCCATCGCGCATTCGCGGATGAACGGCGTCTTCACGTCCTTCGGCATGAAGACTCGTTCAGTGTTTCTTCAGCAACTCATCGTCCTTCTTGCGCTGCATCTCGTCGATCACGCCGATCTCGCTGTCGGTGATCTTCTGCACTTCCTCGAGACCGCGACGCTCGTCGTCCTCGGAGATCAGCGACTCCTTGAGCATCTTCTTCAGCCGCTCGTTGGCGTCGCGGCGGCCGAGGCGCACGTGGTTGCGGCCCTCTTCGGCGTACTTGTGCACGAGCTTCGAGAGTTCCTTGCGTCGTTCCTCTGTGAGGGGCGGCAGGGGAATGCGGATGACCTTGCCGTCGTTCTGGGGGTTGAGGCCGAGGTTGGCGGCGCGGATGGCCTTCTCGACGACGCCCATCAACTGCGGGTCGAACGGCTGGACGACGATGGCCGTCGGCTCGGGCACCGACAGGGTGGCGACCTGGTTGAGCGGCATCGACGCCCCGTAGGCGTCGACGTGCACGGGGTCGAGGATCGTCACCGAGGGCCGACCCGTCCGCACGCCCGCGAGTTCGCGGCGGACGTGCTCCACCGAGGCATCCATGCGCTTCTTCACGTCACCGTACAGCGTCTTCAGGTCGTTCGCATCCATGGCGATGTTCGCTCCGTGGGATGGGGAAGTCGGGGCGCTGGCCGGAGGCGGCGCCCGCAGGGGACGGATTACGCCGTGACCAGCGAGCCCACCGCCTCGCCGAGCACCGCCCGCTTCAGGTTGCCCGGGGTGCGCAAGTTGAACACCATGATGGGCAGGTGGTTGTCCATGCAGAGCGTGATCGCCGTGGCGTCCATGACCTTCAGGCCCTGTTCGAGCACGCTCAGGTATGAAATCCGGTCGAACCGCGTCGCGGTCGGGTCCTTCAGGGGATCGGCCGTGTAGATCCCGTCGACCTTGGTGGCCTTGAAGATCGCGTCGGCCTTGATCTCCATCGCGCGCAACGCCGCCGCCGTGTCGGTGGTGAAGTAGGGGTTGCCAGTACCGGCCGCGAAGATCACCACGCGGCCCTTCTCGAGGTGGCGGATCGCACGGCGCCGGATGAAGGGCTCGGCGACCGCCCGCATCTCGATGGCGCTGACCACGCGCGTCACCACGTCGATCTTCTCGAGGGCGTCCTGCAGCGCCAGCGCGTTGATGACGGTCGCCAGCATGCCCATGTAGTCGGCAGTGGCCCGGTCCATGCCCTTGGCGCTCGCCTTCACGCCGCGGAAGATGTTGCCGCCGCCGATGACACACGCCGTCTGGACGCCCAGCGCCTGGACCGAGGCGATGTCGCGTGCCACCTGCGTGGCCACCTCGGGGTCGATGCCGAACCCCTGGTTGCCCATGAGCGCTTCACCAGAGAGCTTGAGGAGGACGCGCGAGAAGGCGGGCTCAGACATCGGGCGCGATTATAGCGCAGCAAACGACAACGACCCCGACCTGCGGGGGACGCACGTCGGGGTCGTGACGAAAACCACCGTGCCGGAACGACGGCCTGGCGTGCGACCCTCAGGCCTGTTCGCCAACCCTCACGCGGGCGAAGCGCGAGATGCTGACCGGCGCGCCGATCGCCTTGGCCGCGTCGGCGACCATCTGCGACACCTTGACCTTGGGATCGCGGATCGACGGCTGATCGACGAGCACGTTCTGCTCGTAGAAGCTCCCGAGCTTGCCCTCGATGATCTTCTCGATCACGTTGGCCGGCTTACCCGAATCGGCCATCTGGCCGCGATACACGTTCTTCTCGCGCTCGAGCACGTCGGCGGGCACGTCGGCACGCGTCAGGTACACGGGCATGGCGGCCGCCACCTGCAACGCGATCTCCTTGAGCAGTGCCTTGAGTGCCTCGTTGTCGGCCTGCGACGCATCGACCCCCGTCGCCTCGACGAGCACACCGATCTTGCCCCCGAGGTGGACGTAGTGGGTCACGATGCCACGTCCGGCGAAGCGGACGATGCGCGAGACGGTGATGTTCTCGCCGAGCTTCGCGATCACAGGCTGGATGCTCGGCTGGATGGGTCCGCTCGGGTCCTTTGCCCATTCGGTCGTGGCGCCGTCGCCGGCGGCGACGGCCTGGTCGAGGATGAACTTCACGAGGGCCTGGAAGTCGTCGGTGCGCGCGACGAAGTCGGTCTCGCAATTCACCTCGACGATCATGCCCGCGGTGTGGTCAGACGACAGCCAGGTGGCAAGCACCCCGTCGCTGGCCGTGCGGCCCACGCGCTTTTCGGCCTTGGCGATGCCACGGGTCCTGAGCAGGTCGAGTGCGGCTTCGATGTCGCCGTTGGTTTCGACGAGAACGGCCTTGCAGTCCATCATGCCTGCGCCGGTGCGGTCGCGCAGGGTCTTCACGAGTTCGGCAGTGATCGCCATGAATCGGGTCTCCACGGATCTGGTAGGAACGACAGACAGAGCCGGCGCACCGCGATGCGCCGGTACAAACGAAACGCCGGCCGGGTCGAGCGCCCCCGGGCCGGCGTCGGGATTACACGTCGGAACCTAGACCGACGCTGGCGTAGTCGCCGCCGGCACGGGTTCGGTCGGACGGTTCTGGCGCGCCACGGGACGCGCCGCTCGCCGTGCGCGGTCGTCTCCCGAGGGAGCCTCGTCGACCTTCACGGCCTCGCGCTCGCCGCGGCCCGCATTGACGGCGTCGGCGACGTGCGAGGCGAACAGGCGGATCGATCGCAACGCATCGTCATTGCCCGGGATGGGGAAGTCGATCTGGTCGGGGTCGCAGTTCGTGTCGACGACACCGATCACGGGAATCTTCAGCTTCCGGGCCTCGTCGACCGCGATCTGCTCGTTGCGGGTATCCACCACGAACAGGGCGTCGGGCAGGCGCTGCATCTGGCGGATGCCATCGAGGTTCTTCTGGAGCTTGCGCTTCTCCTTCTCGATGCGAGCCACTTCCTTCTTCGACAGCACGTCGTAGCGGCCATCGGTGCTCATCGACTCGAGGTCGCGGAGGCGTCCGAGGCTGCGCTGGATCGTGGTGAAGTTGGTGAGCAGGCCGCCCAACCAGCGCTGGTTGACGAAGAACATCCCGCAGCGCGCCGCCTCTTCGGCGATCGCGTCCTGCGCCTGGCGCTTGGTGCCGACGAAGAGAATCGTCTTCCCCTCGGTCGCCAGTGACGTCACGAACCGCTCAGCCTCACGGAACAGCTTAGCCGTCTTGCCAAGGTCGATGATGTAGATGCCGTTCCGTTCGCCGAAGATGAATTCCTTCATCTTCGGGTTCCAGCGCTTCGTCTGGTGACCGAAATGCACGCCGGCTTCGAGCAGGTCTTTGACCGCGATCGACAAGCTTCCTCCCAAATCGTCCTGAACGTGTTTAGCGCTTGCTGAACTGGAACCGCTTGCGGGCGCCAGCCAAACCGTACTTCTTGCGTTCCTTGGCGCGCGCATCACGCGTCAGGAAGCCTGCACGCTTCAGCGCCGGCCGCAACTCGAGACTGTACTCAATCAACGCGCGCGAGATCCCCAGCCGCATCGCGCCGGCCTGGCCGGCAATCCCGCCGCCCTCGGCCGTCGCGTAGATGTCGAACTTCGCGGCCGTCTCGGTCAGGGCCAGCGGCTGCTGGATGATCGTCTGGAGCGTCGGGGTCGGGAAGAACTGCTCGACCGGGCGCTGGTTCACCGTGATGACACCCGTGCCCGGGCGCAGGAACACGCGAGCCGTCGACGTCTTGCGCCGGCCCGTTCCGTAATACTGTGCGACTGCCACGACTAGGCGACCTCGTATGCGGTGGGTTGCTGCGCGGTGTGCGGATGCTCCGCCGCCGCATAGACCTTGAGCTTGCGGTACATCGCATCACCCAGCGTCGACTTCGGAAGCATGCCGCGCACGGCTTCCTCGATCAGGCGCTCCGGATGCCGCTGGCGAACGTCCTTGGCGCGCTCTTCGCGCAACCCGCCTTCGTATCCGCTGTGGCGACGATAGATCTTCTGCGTTTCCTTGTTGCCCGTCAGCTTGATCCGGGCGGCGTTCACGATGATCACGTGGTCGCCGAGATCGAGGAACGGCACGTACTGGGCGCGGTGCTTGCCCTGCAGCAACGTGGCCGCGATGCTGGCCACCCGGCCAAGGACCTGGCCGTTGGCGTCGATGACGTGCCACCGGCGCGTGACCGTGGTGGCGCTGGGAACGAACGTGCGCATGAACCCTCTCTGAGACCGTCACTGGTGACGGCAAACCGAAAGTTTACGCGGCTTCGCGCTGATGTGTCAACAGGCACACGCCGGGAGCCACGGGCCGCAGCGACGCACGGTCACCGAGGAAGGCGGCGGAAGGGAAGTTTCAGCATAACCCAATCCGGTTGAGTTGTCCGGTATTCCGTCATGCAGGGTCAGCCGACCGGTCGCGACAGGGCCAGAAACCTGCGCCGTGGCCCCTGTCGGGCTCGTGTGCACCACCCGATAGTCCTGCTGACGAATTGCGTGGGCGCTCAGGCAGAAGCGTAGAAGGAAATGAAAATGCCTGGGGGCAGCGGGTCGGTCGTGCGCCGAAACTGCCGGAATCCATGCACTTCGTGACTCGGCCGTCGTTGGCACCTCGCTTGCTCCCCGCAAGGTCACGGCGCGCCAGCCAACTGGAGCGTCTTGGTTTGACAGGCGTGCTAGTGTGCGATTAATGTGCGCTCCTCGCACAGCGTCGTGCCCGGTCGCGCAATGAGGCTGCCCGTGTTCTGGAGATCGCGACCCCTCGTCGGGCTCGACATCGGTTCGAGCGCAGTCAAAGCGGTCGAGCTGCGCCCGTCCGGCAAGTCGTACAAGGTCGTCGGTTTCGGCACGCAAGCCCTGCCAGCCGACAGCATCGTGGACGGCGCGGTCATCGACGGCGCGGCCGTGGCCGATGCCATCCGTCGCCTGTTCGACGAGCATGGCCTCAAGTCGCGCAACGTCGTCGCGTCCTTGTCGGGGACCGCCGTCATCGTCAAGAAAATCACGCTGCCCCCGATGTCCGAGGCCGAGCTCGCCGAGTCGATCACCTGGGAAGCCGAGCAGTACGTGCCCTTCGACATCCAGGACGTCAACCTCGACTATCAGGTCCTGAGCGGGGCGCCGGGATCGGCCACCAGCGGCACGGGCATGGAAGTGTTGCTCGTGGCCGCCAAGAAAGAGAAGATCGCCGACTACACCGGCGTGATCCGCCAGGCCGGCCGCATCCCCGTGGTCGTCGATGTCGACGCCTTTGCCCTGCAGAACTGTTACGAGGCGAACTACGATCTCGAGGCCGGGGCCATCGTGGCGCTCGTCAACGCCGGGGCCAGCGCCACCAACGTGAACGTGATCGCCGGCACCCAGTCGCTGTTCACGCGCGACATCTCGATCGGCGGCAACGCCTTCACCGAGGCGCTCCAGAAGGAACTCCACATCTCGCACGACGACGCCGAGCGCCTCAAGCGCGGCACCGCCGTTGACGGGCTCGGCCCCGAGCACGCGCGACCGGTGCTGCGGGCCGTGACCGACAACGTCCTCCTCGAGATTCAGAAGACCTTCGACTTCTTCCGCGGCACGACCGGCACCGATCACATCGACCGCATCGTGGTCAGCGGCGGCGCCTCGCGCGTCGAAGGGTTCGCCGAGATGCTCGGCGACCGGTTCGAGGCGCAGATCGAGAACTTCGACCCGTTCAAGCGGATCAGCTTCGACCCGGCGAAGTTCGGGGTGCAATCGTCCGACGATGTCGCCGCGACCGTGGCGGTGGCGGTGGGCCTGGCGCTGCGACGGGTGGGCGACCGATGATTCGCATCAACTTGCTCGCTGTCGAGCGTGAGCAGAAGAAGCGTCCGTCACTGCTGGCGACGCAGAAGGTGGCGATTGCCGGGACGGCGATCCTCGCGGTGGCCGCCTTGTTCCTCGGATGGCGCTTCGTCTCGTTGCGCCAGGAGTCGGCGAGGGTCGACACCGAGATCGCGGCCGCGCAGCTCGAGACCCAGCGCCTCCGCACCGTCTTGAAGGACGTCCAGGATTTCGAGGCACGCAAGCAGCAGCTCCAGGAGCGCGTCGCGCTCATCGAGGAACTGCGCAAGGGCCAGAGCGGCCCCGTCCGCATGCTCGACGAGATCAGCCGCGCGCTGCCCGATCGGCTCTGGCTGACCACGCTCACGCAGGACGCGACGGGGGTCAAGCTCGAGGGGCGGACCACGTCGCTGACGGCCCTGTCTGATTTCGTGGGGAATCTCGAGGACTCCGGGTACTTTGCCCGGCCCGTCGAGATCCTCGATTCACAGGTCGAGAACGCGCAGGAGGCGGCCGACGTGGTGCGCTTCAGCGTCAAGGCCCAGTTCCAACTGCCCGGCGCGCCGACGGGAGCGACTCTCGCCCCCGCGGTGCCGGCCACCCCACGTCCGGCGCCGGCCGCGGCGGGCACGCGGTAGCGGGGACGCACCCATGGAACTCGGACTGAAGAAGATCCCGTGGTATGGCCAGATCGGCGTGTTCGCCCTCGTGGCCGCAGGCGCGATCGCGGCGTACTTCTATTTCTACGATTCGGCCGCCCGGGCCGAACTGGCCACACGCCAGCGCCGGCTCGACGACCTGCGCGCCGAAATCGTGAAGGCGCAGACGACCGCGCGGAAGCTGCAGGAGTTCCAGGCGCAGGTGACCGACCTGCAGGCGCGTCTCGACGGGCTGAAGGCGGTGTTGCCCGAGCAGAAGGACGTGGGCGATCTGCTCCGGCGGATCCAGACGCTGGCCACGCAGTCGAATCTCGAGATCCGCGGCTTCAAGCCGCAGGCCATCGTGACGAAGCAGTTGCACGCCGAGTGGCCGATTTCGCTCGAACTCGAGGGCACCTACCACGACCTCGGCTACTTCTTCGACAAGGTCAGCAAGGTGCCGCGGATCATCAACGTGAGCAACATCGTCGTGAAGGGCGAGGGACAGCGGCGCGGAGCCGGCAGCACTGACCCCGCGAAGTCGTCGACGATCACGGCCGAATGCCTGGCGACGACGTTCGTGCTGATCGAGAATCCGGCGCCTGCTGCGCGTGCAGGCGCGAGCCCCGCGAAAGTCGCGGCGGCCCCGGTGAGGCGGTAGGACGATGACGATTACCTCGAGACGCCGGACGCGCGCTGCGGTCACGCTGGCACTCGCCGTGCTGGCCGGCCTTGGCCCGATCGCGGCGCAGCAGCGGCCGCCGGCGAAGGCCACACCGGGCCGCACCGGCGCGGAGGCCCCCCGCCAGCCCCTGCCGGCTCCCCAGGGCTACACCTACAACCCCGAAGGACGTCGGGACCCGTTCGTGAACTTGCTCAACCGCGGGGTCGAGCAGCAGAAGATTCAGGCGCCACGTCCAGATGGTCTGCCGGGCGTTGCCGTCAGCGACGTCGCCATCAAAGGCATCATCGCGAACAATGGGACGTATCTCGGTATGGTGCAAGCACCCGATGGCAAGACGTACCTCGTGCGGGGCGGCGAGAAGCTCTACGACGCGAGCGTGAAGGCCGTCCTGGCCGACGCGATCGTCTTCGTGCAGCAGGTCAACGATCCGCTTTCGCTCGTCAAGCAGCGCGAAATCCGCAAGCCGCTGCGGCCCAATGAGGAGGGCAGGTAAATGTACCCGCGTTCCGCGATTCGTCCGCTGGTCGCGTTCGTCGGCGTGGCCCTCACCGCGGGCGTCACGACGCGTGCGGCCCTGCCCGTCGCGCAGGTGCTCGAAGTTCGATCACGCATCGAGGCGCGCAACTCCTCGGTCGTGATCGAAGCATCGGCCCCCGTGTCGTACGCCGCGACGCAGCCCGACCCGCTCACGGTCCTCATCGATCTCCGGCATGCCCGGGCGGATGCCGCCGTGACACGTCGCGCCACGCCAGCCGGCGGGCCCGTGGCCGAGGTCGCCTTCGAGGCGACTACCGCCAGCGATGGCGCCGAGGTGGCCCGGGTGCGCGTGCGCCTGTCGGAACCGCGCCTTGCCCGCGTGCGCAGCCTGCAGCGCGAGATCATCGTCGAGTTCGATCCGGCGACCTCGACGCCCCTCGCCGTGGCCGGTGCGACGCCGGCGGCGAGGCCCGGTGCAGGCGCCCAGGCCGTTCAGGAATCCGCTCCTCAGGCCAACGCGCTTCTCGCGATCGTCTCCGAGAATGCCGAGGGCCGCACCCGCATTCGCCTGCGTGGCAACGGTCGCCTGGTCCCGAGTTCCGTCGGGGATGCCGGCGATCCGCCGCCCCGCGTGGTGATCGACCTGCCGGGCGTGGTGTCGCGCGTTCCGGCGACGTTACCCGTGAACCAGGGTGGCGTGCTGCGTGTCCGCGTGGCGATCAACAGCCGCACGCCGCTGGTCACACGCGTCGTGATCGACCTGGCCCGCAAGCTGACGTACACCGTGGCGCCCGCGGGTGACGATGAACTCGTGATCACCATGGACGACGCGGCGGCCCTCACAACGAGTGCCGCGCCCCCGCGGCGTGGGCGAGCGGCCCCGCGAGGCGGTCGCGCCACCCGTCGCTGAGCCGGGGGCCGAGACCCCTGCACCCGGGACCGCGCCGCCCGCGACGGCGACATCGGCGCCTGCGCCAGTCACGACGACGCCAACCGTGCAGCCCGCGCCGCCCCCTGCGGCGCCGACCGTTGCGTCGCCCGCACCGGCTCAGCCCGCGCCGGCCGCCGAACCGACCAGAAGGACCGTTACCAATGTGGCGCCCGAACCCGTCAGGCCTGCACAGGTGGCGACGCCGTCCCGAGTCACGCCCGCCGCGCCGCCGCCGGCCCCCGCGGAAGAGCGCCCAGCCGTGGACGCGTCCACCGTGCAGGCTGGCGCGCCTGCCGGGACGACGGGGCAACAGGCGCCGAGCATGCTCGACATCTTCCAGTTGACCGCGCGCTTGCGTCGGGAGTCTGCGCCCGGGCAACCGGCATCGCCGCCTCCGCCAGCCGCATCGTCTGCCAGGGCGAAGGCGGGGATGCAGCCGATGACCACCGACGGGACGCGGACGTTCACCGGGCACCCGGTGAGCCTCGATTTCCAGGGCGTGGACCTCCGTGCCGTGCTGCGGACGTTTGCCGACATCACCGGCCTCAACCTGGTCATCGACCCGGCGGTGAACGGCACCGTCGACGTCGCGCTGCGCGATGTGCCATGGGACCAGGCGCTCGACATCATCCTGCGCGCCAACCAGCTGGGCTATTCGGTCGATGGGACCATCGTCCGCATCGCGCCGATCAAGGTGCTGTCGGACGAAGAAGGCCAGAAGCGAAAACTCCTGGAGGAACAGGCGCTGTCGGGGGAGTTGCTGGTGCACACGCGCACCCTGAACTACGCCAAGGCGCCCGCCCTCGAGCCACTGCTGAAGAGCGTGCTGTCGTCGCGCGGGCGGACGGCCGTGGATGTGCGCACCAACATGATCATCGTCCAGGACCTGCCGGATGCCCTCCGTCGGGTCGACGAGCTGATCTCGACGCTCGACCAGCCCGAACTGCAGGTCGAGATCGAAGCGCGCGTGATCCTGACCACGTCGGCGATCGCGCGCGATCTCGGTGTGCGGTTCGGCATCAGCGGTGCGGCGGTGCCGGAACTCGGCAACACGACGTCACTGGCCTTCCCGAACTCCGGCACGCTGGATGCTTCGAGCCTCATCTCGCCGTCCGGGCCATCGAATGCGGCGCTGCGCCTCGGGTCGATCAACGGCGCGTTCAATCTCGACGTGGAACTTGCGGCGCTCGAGCGTGACCGCAAGATCAAGACCCTGCTGTCGCCACGCATCGTGACGCAGAACAACACGCGAGCGCAGATCACGCGCGGTGAGGAGATTCCCTACACCACGCAGGTGGTGCTGCCGCCGGGTGCGGGCGGCGCGACCGTCCAGACGGTGCCGACAGTGCAGTTCAAGACGGCGGCACTGAACCTGCAGGTGACTCCGAGGATCACATCGGCGAACACGGTCATCCTCGAAGTGGACGTGGACAACGGCTCGCGCGGCGCGCCGGTCAATGAGTTCAACACGAACATCGCCATCAACACGCAGCGGGCCCAGACGACCGTGCTTGTCGGGGATGGCGCGACAACGGTGATTGGTGGCATCCAGGTGACCGAGGACAGCGAAACCGAGACGCGGACGCCTGGACTGTGGCGCCTGCCCTGGCTCGGACGGCTGTTCCGGAACACGTCAAAAACGAGCACCCAGGACGAAATCGTGATTTTCATTACGCCGCGCATCATCCGCATGCCGGCGGTTGCGCCTGCCGGCGCGGCACCGCCGCCGCCGGGGCAGAAGCAGTAGCTCGAGGAGCAGCATCGTGCGCCAGGGGCATCTACTCGGACGTGTTGCGCGACCCGCTCTCGCGCTCGCCATCGCCGTCGCCACGGTTTCGTGCGGCGACGTCGTGCGGCAGGGGACCGGCTCGTCGTACTTGATCATCGATCGACTCGAGGGCGCCCAGGGCGGCTCGCAGAGCCAGACCTTTACCGGCGTGCTGCGCTCCGACGTGCGGACCAAGGGCGGCGTCTTCGAGGACAACGGGAAGGTGGCGCTGCGCCTGGCGATGAAGGACGTGACATCGCCGACGGGGCCCACCTCGAACAACGCGATCACGATCTCGCGGTACCGCGTCGAGTACACGCGATCGGATGGCCGCAACACCCAGGGCGTCGACGTGCCCTACGCCTTCGACGGCGGCCTCACGGTCACCGTCAGCGGATCGTCGTCGGTCGAGGCGGTGTTCTCGATCGTCCGCGTGCAGGCCAAGCTCGAGGCGCCGCTGTCGGCGCTGGCCAACCTTGGCGGCGGCATCGTGATCTCGACCCTGGCCAACGTGACGTTCTACGGACGCGACCAGACGGGAAACGACGTCAGCGTGAAGGGCACGATCAGCGTGAACTTTGCCGACTGGGCCGATGAAGACTAACGGAAGTCACTCGGGAGACGTAGCGCGCGCGAGCGTGGCGAGGGCAGCGTTCATGCGACCACACGCGCTTTCGGGGATGAATATGCGGACCGCAATCACCATCGCAGGTGGGATGACCATCGCAGCCGTCGCCCTGATGAGCGTGGCCGGATGCACGGTCAAGAAGCAGGAAGCTCCGGAACTGACGGGGCCGTCTGAGCTCGGGGTGTCGCTCGCGTTGACCGCGACTCCCGATGTCCTGACGATGGACGGGAGCGCCCAGTCGTCCATCCTGGTGCAGGCGCGCAACGGCCAGAACCAGCCGATCCGCGACATGGGATTGCGGGCCGAGGTCGTGGTCAACGGCGAGATCGCCGACTACGGCCGCCTCAGCGCGAAGACCGCGAACACCAACAGCGAAGGGCGGGCCTCGTTCGTCTACACCGCGCCGCAGAGCCCGACGCTGGGCAACTCCGACTCGGGCAAGGACCTCGTGACCATCCGCGTGATCCCGTCGGGGAGTGACTACTCCAACGCCGTCGAGCGGACCGTCAACATCCGGCTGGTGCCGCAGGGCATCATCCTTCCCAGGCCGTACACGCCGGTCGCACGCTTCGTGTTCAGCCCCACCGCGCCAGCCGAAGGCGTGGCCGTGCAGTTCGACGGGTCCGGGTCGGTCGACGTCATCGAGTGCCCGACCGACGCCGCGAGCGTCGACCAGTGCACCACGACGAAGAGCACCATCGTCGACTATGCCTGGCAATTCGGTGACGGATCGCGCGCGTCGGGCGAGCGGGCGTCGCACACCTACGACAAGCTGGGGGCGTACACCGTCACGCTGACGGTGACGAATTCGCGCGGCATCACGGCATCGACGTCGCAGTTCGTGACCGTGGGCAACTCGGCCGATCCGACCGCCACCTTCACGGTGTCGCCGGCCAGTCCCGCCGTCAACCAGTCGGTCTTCATGAACGCCTCGGGTTCCAAGGCGACGGCCGGCCGGACCCTCGTGAGCTACGACTGGACCTACGGCGACGGAAGCTCCGACTCCGGGGTCAACGTGTCGCATCGCTACACGCGAACCGGCAACTTCACCGTGACGTTGACCGTCCGCGACGACCTGGGCAAGACCGGCACGGCGACGCAGGCCGTCACGGTGGGATCACCGACGTTGCCGACCGGTGTGATCGCCTTCTCGCCGTCCTCCCCGCTGGTCAACCAGGTCATCACGTTCGACGGCACGCAGTCGACGGCGCCCGCGGGTCGCACGATCACGCGGTACGACTGGGCGTTCGGCGATGGTGCCAGCGATGTCGGCCCGAACGTGACGCACCGCTATAGCGTGGCGGGTGACTTCACGGTCATCCTCAAGGTCACCGACAGCACGGGGGCCTCGAGCACGGTCAGCCGGCAGGTCGCGGTTGCGCTGGCCTCGTCGCAGCCGCCAACGGCGTCGTTCACCATCTCGCCGGTGCCGGCCGTGATCAACCAGGACGTCGTGTTCGACGCGTCTGCCTCGGTGGCGCAGGGCGGGTACGCCATCTCGAGCTACCGCTGGAACTTCGGCGACTCGAACCAGACGTTCACCTGTCCGGGCGACGCCCGGTGCGGGGCACTGAATCGGGCCCTCTTCACCTATCGCTATACACGTCTGGGCACGTTCACGGTAACGCTCACGGTCATGGACGGGAACAGCCGCGAGGCCACGGTGTCGCGGACCATCCAAGTGCAGTAAGCTTGACGGCATGACCGAGTCGTCACGACTCGAGACCCTGAGACGCCGGGTGGATTCCGACCCGGCGTCTTTGGCATTTGCCGCGCTCGCCGAGGAATACCGCCGGGCGCGGCGACTCGACGACGCCATCGATACCGCCCGGAAGGGACTCGCCCGGCACCCGACGTATGTCTCGGCGCGGGTCACGCTGGGCCGCGCGCTGCTCGAGGCCCGGCGATACGACGCCGCGTGTGACGAACTGGAGTCGGCCTTCCAGGCGGCCCCGGAGAACCTCGTCGCGATGCGCGCCCTGGCCGAGGCCCACCGAGCACGTGGCACGCATCAGCGAGCGCTCGAAGTGCTGCAGCGGGCCGTCGCCACGTTCCCGCAGGACCGTGAACTCGCCCTGATGCTCGGTGGTGTCGAAGCCACGATCGCGCGCCAGGCACCCGTCGCAGCCGCCGCGCCCTCGCCTGCACCCGAACGCCCGTCCAGGGCGGGGCGGAGCCCCCACGACACCATCAGCGAGGCCGACACCCGCAGGCAGCGCACGGTCGAGTCGCTCGAGCGACTCCTGTTCGCGATCGTGCGCGAGCGGAGTCGCCGCGCGCACACGGCGTCCGGAGCCTGATGTGCTGACGGCTCCCACTGCGTACCTCGAGGCACGTCTGTACCGCCTGCGCGAGGTGTGCCGGGCCCGGGGGCTCGACGCCCTGGTCGTCTCATCGCCCCACAACATCGCGTACCTGACCAACTTCGACGGCTCGACAGCACTGGTGGTCGTCACCGCGTCGCGGCTTTACTTGCTATCGGACTTTCGTTACAGTGCCGCGGTTGCGCGCCTGTTCAGCTCCGCGGGCGCACCGCCAGGGGGCGAGTTCGTCCTCGTCGACGGCTCCTACGATGCGGCGCTGGCACGGGTGGTCGGGCACGCCGGTGCGGCGGTCATCGGGTTCGAGTCGGCGCAGGTATCGGTGGCACGAGCGGCGATCTGGGCTGACAAGCTCGACGCGTCGCTCCATGCCGAGACCGGCCGTCGGCTGGTCGGCGTGGATGGCGTGATGGAAGCACATCGGGCGGTGAAGGACGCCCACGAGATCTCCTTGCTGCGCGAGGCCGCCGCGCGACTGTCAGCGGTCGCCCGCGGTGTGCTGGCCGACGAGGTGGTCGTCAGCGGACGTGCCGAGCGGGCCATCGCGGCCGACATCGACTTCCGGATGAAACTGGCAGGGTTCGACCGACCGGCATTCGACACGATCGTGGCGACGGGAGCCAACAGCGCCTTGCCGCACGCCCACCCTGGCGACGCGCGCGTGTCGGACGGCGATCTGGTCGTCCTCGATTTCGGCGGGGTGTTCGGCGGCTACTGCGTTGACCTGACGCGAACCGTTGTTGCGGGCCGAGCCTGCGCCGAGTCGCGCCGCCTGTATCGGGCGGTCTACGAGGCGCAGCAGCGGGCGATGGCGGCGGTGACCGCCGGCATCGCGTCAGAGCTGGTCGATGCGGCCGCCCGCGATCACCTGACTGCGTGCGGGCTTGGCGAGGTGTTCGGGCACGGCACGGGACACGGCCTCGGGCTCGACGTGCACGAGGAGCCTCGGGTGGGGAAGCGTCGCGACGAAGCGCCGGCCTCGCAGCTCGCGGCCGGAATGGTCATTACCATCGAACCCGGTGCCTACGTGGATGGGTTCGGCGGTGTGCGGATCGAAGACGATGTGCTCGTGCTGGACGACGGGAGCGACCTGCTCACCGACGTGCCACTCGATGCTCGCTTACTGGACGGATGATGAATCTCGACGAGATACGGCAGATCCTCGACATGGTCCGCGAGCACGAGCTCGCGGAGTTCGAACTCGAGCAGGATGGCGTGAAGCTCAGGCTGCGCAAGGGTGGCGTGCCGGTCGCCGCGATCCCTGTCGCGGTGGCGCCCCAGGCGGCGCCGCCCGCCGCACCTCCCGCACTCACGGCGACGCAGACGGCTGCGCTCGCCGCGGCGGCCGCCGAAGACGGGCAGGAACTCGTCGTGGTCACCGCACCCATCGTCGGCACGTTCTACCGGTCGCCATCGCCCGAGACGGGGCCCTTCGTCGACGTCGGCTCGCTGGTCAAGAAGGGCCAGACGCTGTGCATCATCGAAGCCATGAAGCTGATGAACGAGATCGAGGCCGAGCAGGAAGGCGAGGTCGTCAAGGTCTACGTCGAGAACGGTCAGCCGGTGCAGTACGGCGATCGCCTGTTCGCGCTCAAGCGCGTCTGACATCATCATGTTCAAGAAGATCCTGATCGCCAACCGCGGCGAGATTGCGCTGCGCGTCCTGTGCGCCGCCCGCGAACTCGGCGTCCGCACGGTGGCCGTGTACTCGCAGGCCGACGAGCATCAGCTCCACGTGCGCTTCGCCGACGAAGTCGTGTGCATCGGGCCGCCGCGATCCGCCGACAGCTACCTCAACGTCCCGTCCATCATCAGCGCGGCCGAGATCACCGGGTGCGACGCCATCCACCCCGGGTACGGGTTTCTCTCGGAGAGTGCGTACCTGGCCGAGGTGTGCGAGGCGTGCCACATCCGCTTCATCGGTCCCTCGCCGCACGTGATCCGCCTGATGGGCGACAAGGCACGCGCCCGGCGCGCGATGAAGAAAGCCGGCGTCCCCATCCTGCCGGGGAGCGATGGTCCCGTCGACTCCGAGGAACGCGGGCTCAAGGTTGGCAAGGACCTCGGGTACCCCGTCATCGTGAAGGCCTCGAACGGGGGCGGTGGCCGTGGCATGCGGATCGTGCGCACGCCGGCGGACCTCGCCTCGGCGCTCCGCGCGGCGCAGCGCGAGGCGCAGGCGGCCTTCGGCGTGGGTGACGTCTACATCGAGAAGTACATCGAAGGTCCGCGGCACATCGAGTTCCAGATCCTCGGCGATCACCACGGCAACGTCGTGCACCTCGGTGAGCGCGAGTGCTCGATCCAGCGCAGGCACCAGAAGCTGATCGAAGAGGCGCCGTCGCCGGTCTTCAGCGAGCGACAGCGCAAGAAGCTCGGGGGCGTCGTCGTCGACGCGGCCAAGGCGGTGCAGTACACGAACGCCGGCACGTTCGAGTTCCTCATGGACGCGCAGGGCAACACGTTCTTCATCGAGGCCAACACGCGCCTGCAGGTCGAGCACGGCGTCACCGAGTTGGTGACGGGGATCGACATCGTCAAGGAGCAGATCCGGATCGCCGCCGGCGAGAAGCTGTCGTTCAAGCAGAGCGACATCGAGTTCCGCGGCCACGCGATCGAATGCCGCGTGAACGCCGAGGATCCCGTGACGTTCGCTCCCAGTCCGGGCACCATCAACGCGTACAGCGTGCCGGGTGGCCCCGGCGTGCGCATCGACACGTTCGCACACGCCGACTGCCTCGTGTCGCCGTACTACGACTCGCTCATCGCGAAGATCATGACGCACGGGCGCGACCGCACCGAGGCCATCGCCCGCATGAAGCGGACGCTCGACATGACGGTCGTCGAAGGCATCAAGACGACCATCCCGATCCACCGGCGCATCCTCGACGAGGCCGATTTCGTCGCCGGACGCCTGAGCACGTCCTTCATGGATCGTTTCGCCGTCGAGAAGCCCGTTGCCGGCAACGGGTCACTGGCCGTCGCCGGCTGAGCCTTCGTCCCAAGGCGACCGCGGCCCAGCGGGGGCGTCATGTATAATCCGCAGGTTTTGTGAACCTCAGGCGCAGGTGCGCGTCTGCGTGCGTGCGTTCGGACCTTGTCCTGGAGGATGAATGGACTCGAATCTCCTGAAGACCAAGTCGATCGAGCAACTGGTCGGCGACGTCGAGCACGGCAGCAAGGCGCTGCGGCGCTCGCTGACCGCGCTCGACCTGACCCTGCTCGGCATCGGCGCCATCATCGGTACGGGCATCTTCGTGCTCACGGGAACGGCCGCCGCCAACCAGGCGGGCCCGGCCATCGTGATGTCGTACGTGCTGGCCGGCCTCACGTGCGGCTTCGCGGCCCTGTGTTATGCCGAGTTCGCGTCGATGATTCCCATCGCCGGCAGTGCCTACACCTACGCCTACGCCACGTTGGGTGAGGTGGTGGCGTGGATGATCGGCTGGGACCTCATCCTCGAGTACGCCGTGGGATCGATGACGGTCGCGATCGGCTGGAGCGGGTACTTCCAGCGGATCCTCGCCGGGTTCGGGTTGCACTTGCCCACGTGGATGGCCGCGGCCCCGCCGGCGGGCGTCATCAACCTGCCCGCCGTGCTCATCGTCCTGGCGATCACGGTGCTGCTGGTCATCGGCGTGCGTGAGAGCGCCCGCTTCAACGCGGTCATGGTGGCCGTGAAGATCGCGGCCGTGCTCTTCTTCCTCGCCGCCGGCTTCTCGCACGTCGACGCGAGCAACTGGTCGCCCTTTGCGCCTTATGGTTGGCCGGGCATCATGTCGGCCGGCGCGGTCGTCTTCTTCGCCTACATCGGGTTCGACGCCGTCTCCACGACCGCTGAAGAGGCCAAGAACCCGAAACGCGACCTGCCCATCGGCATCATCGCCTCGCTGATCATCTGCACGGTGCTCTACATCGCCGTCGCGCTGGTGCTCTCCGGGATCGTCGACGTGACGACCTTCCGCACGAACACGGCCGCGCTGCCCGGGGTTCCCTCGGTCGATGCCATCGAGAGCGCACGCTTCCTGAACGCGCCCGTCGCCTACGTCCTGAGCGTGCTCGGCATGGACTGGGCGGCCGGTCTCGTTTCGGCAGGCGCCGTGGCGGGCATCACCAGCGTGCTGCTCGTGATGCTCATGAGCCAGCCGCGCATCTTCTTCTCGATGAGCCGCGACCAGCTGCTGCCGGCCGGCGTGAGCAAGGTGCATCCGCGGTTCGGCACGCCCTACATCACGACCATCATCACGGGCGTCATCGTGGCGGTGTTCGCCGGCATGCTGCGCATCGACGTCGTGGGCGAGATGACGTCGATCGGCACGCTCTTCGCCTTCATGGTGGTGTGCGCCGCAATCATCATGCTCCGCATCAAGCGGCCAGACGCGATCAGGCCCTTCAAGGCCCCAGGCGGGTTCGTGTTCCCGGTGCTGGGCGTGATCTCGTGCCTCTACCTGATGCTGAGCCTCTCTGCGGTCACCTGGGTGCGCTTCCTCGTGTGGCTCGACCTCGGGATCCTGATCTACTGGTTCTACGGACGGACGCACAGCCCGCTGTCGAATGCCACCGAGCACGCCAACCGCACGATGGGGCAGGCGTCCGGCAACTTCCTGACGGTCATCGGCGCGCTGGTGATGTTCAACGGCTTCTTCATGACCCTGCTCGGATACATGACCGAGTGGGGCGTCACGAGCGAGCTCACGACGAAGTGGCACGAGATCCACGTGACCCCCGAGCAGGCCGACACCGTTGGCCTGATGGTGCTCGGGATCGGGGTCGTGCTGTTCGTTCTCGGCGCCATGGTGCGCAAGGCGACCGGCGAGGCCACCGGGCGCGCCTGACGTCGATGCCGGGTCGTGCTCGACCGCGCCGATGTGACGGGCGGCGATCCGGCGCGCGTGGTCGGTGGGTGGACGGATGCGTGTCGCACGAGGGGACGGCTTCCAGCGCTGGGAGCCGTCACCGCCCGCGACAGACGGTGTCGTGATGAGTGCACGCCTTCTCGATGGCAACGCGATCGCACGCGCAATTCGCGAGGAAGTGACCCCCGGCGTTGCGGCGTTCACGCAGCGGGCTGGCCGGCCGCCGGGCCTGGGCATCGTGCTGGTGGGCGATGACCCGGCCTCGCACGTCTACGTGCGTAACAAGATACGGGCCGGCATGGATGCGGGGATGGTCGTCGACCTGCAGCACCTCCCGGCGTCGGCGTCGCTCGCGGAGGTCACCGCCATCGTGGAGCGGCTGAACGCCAGCGATGTCCACGACGGGATCCTCGTCCAGTCGCCGCTGCCGACCGCCATGGGCCCCGAGGCCGAGCGCGTCGTCTTCGACATCATCGACCCGGCCAAGGACGTGGACGGGTTCAGCCCGGGCAACGTCGGGTTGCTCGTGCAGAAGCGCGAGGGATTGCGCGCGTGCACACCGGCGGGCGTGATCGAGATGCTCGATCGCAGCGGCATCGCGATCGCCGGGCAGCGCGCCGTCGTGATCGGGCGCAGCGACATCGTCGGCAAGCCGATGGCGATGATGCTCTTGCATCGCGACGCCACCGTGACCATCTGCCACTCACGCACGCGTCAACTGGCCGCCCTCTGCGCCGATGCCGACATCCTCGTGGCAGCCATCGGCCGGGCCTGCTTCGTCACGCCTGATTTCGTGAAGCCGGGTGCCACCGTCGTCGACGTCGGCATGAATCGCCTCGACGACGCCGCGACGGTCGCTGCGCTGTTTCCGGAAGGTTCGCGCAAGCGGGAGCAGTTCGCCAGGTCGGGGTCGGTGCTCGTGGGCGACGTGCATCCGGGCGTGGCCGACGTCGCGGGTGCGCTGACGCCTGTGCCCGGAGGCGTGGGGCCCCTCACGATCGCGCTGCTGATGAAGAACACCCTGCAGGCCGCGAACGCGCGGCTCGCGGCTACGCGTTGAACGCGTCGGCCATCAGCGCCAGGTAGAGTTCGTCGACGAGACGGTCGGTCTCGGCGAAGGCGCCGTCGGTCCGGATCACGTAGTGCGCCAGCGGCAGCTTCTGCTCGGCAGGCCACTGCGCGGCGATGCGCGCGTGCGCCGCCTCGCGCGTCGAGTGGTCGCGCGCCATGACACGCCGCTCCTGCTCGAGGGTGTTGCACGCCGTGACGGCGACCACGTCGTACGCGTCGGCCAGGCCGGATTCGAACAGCAACGGGATGATCGCGAGGCCAATCGGCGCGCCCCCGTGCGCCATGTCGGCGAACCACCGCTCGATGCGAGCGCGTACGCCGGGGTGGATGATGGCCTCGAGGTCGCGCCGCGCCGCCACGTCGGCGAACACGATCTCGCCGAGCGCCTTCCGATCGAGTCGGCCATCCGCGGTGAACACTCCGTCGCCGAATCGCGCGCGAACGGCGTCAGCGCCTGGTGTGCCAGGTTCCACGACCTCGCGGGCGACGACATCGGCATCGATGATGGGGACGCCACGGGCGGCGAGCCGCTCGGCCACGTAGCTCTTGCCGGTCGCAATACCACCTGTCAGGGCCACACGCAGCATCACGCACGCTCCTCGACCGCCGCAGCGGCCGCGATGTCATCGTCAGCCGGCGTCAACCGCTCCTCGATGAACGTGTTCCAGTCGTGGCAATGGGGGCACTGCCAGAGCAGTTCCGTGCTTCGGTACCGACACCGCAGGCACACGTGCGGGTCGTGGTAGAACACGGCCTCGCGCGCCACGGCGGTGTAGTGGTTCATGGCGTCGGGCGGCTGCCCGAGCGCCGTCAACGCGTCCCAGATGCCTTCGTGGATCATCATCGCGTGGGGGTGCACGGCGAGCGCGTCGAGCAGGAGCGACAGGGCCTCGGCCGACCGGTGCGACGCGGTGAAATAGCGCCCGAGTGCCAGGCGCGCGCGCCAGTCGGACGGGTTTGCGGCGATGAGCCGCCGGCACAGGTCCTCGAAACGCTGCGGCGTTGCCGACGAGGCGTACGCGCGCGCCAGTCGGTCGAACACGATGTGGGCCTTGTCGGGGGCGACGTCGATCGCGCGCTCCCACGTGGACACCGCGGCTGCCGCGTTCCCCGACTTCAGGTGCACGTCGCCCAGGCTCACATACGCCGGGAGGACGCCGGGATCCGTCTCGATGGCTGACTGGAAATGGCGGCTCGCGTCGTCGAGCACGTCGCGCCGCAAGGCATCGAGACCGAGTTCGGTTTCGAGAAACGCCAGGATGGTGCGGTGCCTGGCGCCCTCGGCGGGCGGTGACGCGCCCATGACGCGGGTCCGGCAGTCGAACGCCGCCGCCCACTGGTGCTGGTCGGCGTGGAGCTTCTCGAGCGTGAGGAGCGCCTGCACGTGGTCGGGGGCCAGCCGCAGGACCTCGCCCAGCGCGTCGCGCGACCGATCGACGAACCCGCCCTGCTTGTAGTCGAGCGCCAGCGACATCCACACCGCGACGAGTTCGAGCTTGTTGAGCCTCGGCTGCTGCAGCAACTGCTGGTGCACGTTGATGGCGCGCCCGACCTGTCCCTTTTCGCGATACAGGTTGCCGAGGATGAGGTGGACCTCGAACGCGTCTTCGTGCTCGCCGATGACGTGCGACAGTTCCTGGATGGCCGGGTCCAGGTGCGAGGCCACGAGGAAGTTGAGGCCCTGCAGGTAGTGCGGCGATTCGCGGAGCCGACGGCGATCCACGAGCCGACCCTCGCGCAGCTTGTAGCGCTCCCACGCCTTGCCGAGGGCCAGCCCGACCAGCAACGCGATCAGCACCGCCAGGAGCATGGCGTAGTCGGCAACCATCAATGCGCTCCTGCGACGAAGCCGTCAACAAGGTCCTGCCACTCGCCGCGAGCCCGCAACACGTGCTCGACGAACTCGCGCACGGCACCCCGGCCTCCCGGCGCCCGCGAGACGAAGTCCACACGCGCCTGCACGTCGGCGACGGCATCCGACGGCGCCGCCGAGACGCCCGCGCGCATCAGCACCGGCAGGTCGAGCAGATCGTCGCCCATATAGGCGACCTGGTCGGCCGTGAGGCCCAGTTCGGCGCAGATGCGGTCGAACTCGACCTGCTTGTCGTGGACGCCCTGCACGATCACGCGCATCGCGAGCTGCGTGGCGCGCTGGACGGTCGTCGCCGAATGGCGCGCCGACAGCACGCCGGTGAGCAGGCCGACGCGGTGGGCGAGCACGATCGCCGTGCCGTCGCGGATGTGGAACTGCTTCGACTCCGTCCCGTCGCCGTGCAGCAGCACGGTGCCGTCGGTCAGCACGCCGTCCACGTCGAAGAGCAGCAGGGCGAGCCGTTGCGCACGCGCGTCGAAAGTCACGTCAGAACATCTCCGTGCGCCACAGGTCGTGCAGGTGCAGGACACCGACGGGGCGTCGCGTGCCGTCGCAGACGATGAGCGACGAGATCTTGCGCTCTTCCATGATCTTCAGCGCCTCGACGGCCAGCAACTGCGGCGCGATGGTGATGGGGCGCGGCGTCATCACGTCGGCCGCCGACGCCGTCAGGAGGTCGGGACGCGCCCCCATGTGTCGGCGCAGGTCACCGTCCGTGATGATCCCGGCGAGCGTCCCGTCGCCGGCGGTCACGCAGGCCATGCCAAGTCCCTTTCGCGACATCTCGTAGATGACGTCGCGCATCGGCGTCGCCAGGCCGACGGCGGGCATGAGGTCGCCCGCATGCATGAGGCGCTCGACGCGCATGAGCCGCTTGCCCAGCCTCCCCCCCGGGTGCAGGTTCGCGAAGTCCTCGGGCCTGAATCCCTTGCGGGCCAGCAGCGTCATCGCCAGCGCGTCGCCGAGCGCGAGCGCCGCCGTGGTGCTGGCGGTCGGCGCGAGGTTCAGCGGGCACGCTTCCTCGTCAACATGACAGTCGAGCGCGACGTCGGCGGCCTGGGCAAGGGTCGAGCGCATTTCGCCGGTGATGGCGATGAGACGCGCGCCGACGCGCCGGATGAACTCCAGCACCCGCACCAGTTCGGCCGTCTCGCCGCTCTGCGACATGCCGATCACCACGTCGTCGGGGGTGATCAGGCCGAGATCACCGTGGATCGCCTCGGCCGGGTGCATGAAGTACGCCGGCGTTCCCGTCGATGACAGCGTGGCCGCGATCTTGCGCGCGATGATGCCCGACTTGCCCATCCCCGAGAGGACGACGCGACCGCGGCACTCGTGCAGCACCGACACCGCCGCGGTGAAGCGGGCATCGAGCCGGCCGGCGATCGCGCGCACCGCGTCGGCTTCCGTCTCGATCACGCGTCGCGCGAGCGCGAGTTCCGCGGCCTCGGCAGATGCGGCGGGTCTCATGGCGTCGGGGGTCATGCGTGGACGGGCGCTGCGAGCGGTGCCGGACGGGTGATCGCGTGCAGCCGCACCAGCGAGTCGAGGAGGTCGGCCAGGCGATCGAGGCGCAACGCGTTCTGCGCGTCGCTCTTCGCGCGGCTCGGCTCTTCGTGCACCTCGAGGAACACACCGTCGACGCCGGCCGCGACGCCCGCCGACGCCAGCGTGCTGATGTACTCCGCTTGCCCCGCCGTGACGCCGTCTCCCGCGCCCGGCAACTGCAGGCTGTGCGTCACGTCGAAGATCACGGGGGCGCCAAGTGCCCGCATCATCGGGAAGCTGCGCATGTCGACCACGAGGTTGTGGTATCCGAACGTCGTGCCTCGCTCTGTCAACACGACGTTCGGGTTGCCCGCGTCGGTCACCTTCCGCACGGCATGACGCATGTCGCCCGGCGCGAGGAACTGGCCCTTCTTGATGTTGACCACACGACCGGTGCGGGCCGCCGCGACGATCAGGTCGGTCTGCCGGCACAGGAACGCGGGAATCTGGATGACGTCGACAACGGCCGCCACCGGTTCCACCTGCCACGTCTCGTGCACGTCGGTGAGCACCGGGACGCCGGCGCGCCGCTTGACCTCGGCGAGAACGCGCAGGCCCTCGTCGAGGCCCGGACCTCGGAACGAGGTGTTCGACGTCCGGTTGGCCTTGTCGAACGAGGCCTTGAAGATCCAGGGTACGCCCGCGTGGCCGGCGATCTCACGAATCGCGAGGGCCAGCTCGATGGCGTGCGATTCGCTCTCGATCACGCAGGGACCCGCGATCAGCGCAAGCGGCCCTCCGCCCCCCAGGGTGAGCGACCCGACAGCTACCGACGACATGGCGGCCATTATATGCCGCCGGGTCGCGAGGCTATCCTTCGACTCACTTGTGTTGCGTGCAGGTGTCGTGCGACTCAACCTGACGAACGTGCCGACTCCGTGCCTTGTACGGCCTCAGCACACGTGCGCTCAGGGTTCAGCGCGCGACCGGACCCGCGGAGGAGACCGACCCGGTCGCGTTGTGCGCGTGCTCGAGCGCGGCCGCGACGAAGCCGGCGAACAGGGGGTGTGGGCGCAGCGGTTTCGACTTGAACTCGGGATGGAACTGCACGGCGACGAACCAGGGGTGCGCCGGCAGTTCGATCATCTCGACGAACTTGCCGTCGAGTGACCGTCCGACGATCTCGAGGCCCTGCTCGGCCAGCGCCGCCTCGTACAGGCTGTTGAACTCGTAGCGGTGACGGTGGCGTTCGTGGATGACGTCGGCGCCGTACAGCCGCTGCGACGTCGAGCCCGGCTTGAGCCGGCACGCGTACGACCCGAGGCGCATGGTGCCGCCGAGGTCATCGACTCCCAGCAGGTCGCGCAGCTTGTAGATCACCTTGTTGGGCGTCTCGGGCGCCACCTCGGTCGAGTCGGCATCGAGGATGTGGCAGACGTTCCGCGCGAACTCGACGGTCGCCCACTGGAAGCCGTAACAAATTCCGAAGAACGGGATCCGGTGCTCGCGCGCGTACTCGGCGGCGCGCATCATGCCGCGCGTGCCGCGATCGCCGAACCCCCCGGGCACCAGGATGCCGTGCGCGCCCTCGAGCAGGTGATCGCTGCCGTCCTGCTCGAGCGCCTCGGCCTCGACCCAGTTGATGCGCACCTTGGCGCGATGCCGCATGCCGCCGTGGTCGAGTGCCTCGTTCAGGCTCTTGTACGAGTCCTCGAGCCCGACGTACTTGCCCACGACATGGATCGTGATCGCCTCGTCGGGATGCTTGATCCGATCGACCAGTTCGCGCCAGTCGTCCATCTTCCGCGCCGTGAGCGGCAACGCGAGCTGCTTGAGCACGATCGTGTCGAGGCCCTCGGCGGCCAGTTCGAGCGGGACCTCGTAGATGCTCGACACGTCGCGCGCCGTGATCACGGCCTCTTCGTTGACGTCGCAGAACAGCGCGATCTTCCGCTTCAGATCGATCGACAGGCTGCGATCGGTGCGGCACAGGAGGATGTCGGGCTGGATGCCGATCGACCGCAGGTCGCGGACGCTGTGCTGCGTCGGCTTGGTCTTCAGCTCGCCGGCAGCCGCGATGTAGGGCACGAGCGTCAGGTGCAGGTAGAGCGTGTTCTCACGGCCGACGTCCTGGCGGAACTGCCGAATCGCCTCGAGGAACGGCAGGCTCTCGATGTCGCCGACCGTCCCGCCGATCTCGACGAGCACGATGTCGACGTTTTCGGCGACGGCACGGATGCTCTCCTTGATCGCGTTCGTGATGTGCGGAATCACCTGCACCGTCGCGCCCAGGTAGTCGCCCCGCCGCTCCTTCTGGATCACCGACATGTAGATCTTGCCCGTCGTCCACGCGTGGTTCTTGGTCGCCACGGAGTTCGTGAAGCGCTCGTAGTGGCCCAGGTCGAGGTCGGTTTCGGCGCCGTCGTCGGTCACGTAGACCTCGCCATGCTGGTACGGGCTCATGGTGCCGGGATCGACGTTGATGTAGGGATCGAGCTTCTGCAGCGTCACACGGTAGCCGTGACCTTCGAGCAGGGCGCCGATCGAGGCAGCGGCCAGCCCCTTCCCGAGCGACGAGACGACGCCCCCGGTGACGAAGATGTACTTCTTGGCGCGGGCGGATGTGGTGGTCATGGGATGCACGTGTCGGGATGCAGGCCGGCGACGAGCCGCCGGACGTGGTCGAGGTCTGCGGGTGTGTCCACGCCGCGGGAGTCGTGCGTCGTCACCGCCACGCGAATGCGAAAGCCGTGTTCCAGCACGCGCAGTTGCTCCAGCGACTCGGCCTGTTCGAGGGGCGTCGGCGCCAGCGTCGCCAGGTGTAACAGGAACGTGCGCCGGTAGGCGTAGAGGCCGATGTGCTTCGAGGCCAGCCCGGCAACGAAGTGATCGGCGGTGCTGCGGCCGTAGGGAATCGGCGCGCGCGAGAAGTACAGCGCGTCGCCCTGGCGATCGACGACGACCTTGACCACGTTGGGATCCGCCGCCTCGTCGGCGTCGTCGAACGGGCGCCGCAGCGTCGTCATCTGTACCGTGGGATCGGCAAACGGCGCGATGGCCTCGGTGATCATCCCGGGGGGCAGCAGCGGCTCGTCGCCCTGCACGTTGACGATGACGTCGCAGTCGAGCGACACGGCCACCTCCGCGAGGCGATCCGTCCCGCTGGGGTGATCGGGGCGTGTCATCGCCACGCGTCCGCCGAACGCCGTCACGGCGTCGAAGACACGCTGGTCGTCAGTGGCCACCATGACGGTCGCGACGCCCGCGGCACGTGCCGCGCGCTCGTACACGTGCTGCACCATCGGCTTGCCACCGATATCGGCGAGCGGCTTTCCGGGGAGACGTGTAGACGAGTATCGCGCCGGTATGACGACGACGATGCGCAGTGGGGAGTGCGACGTGTGACCGGCGGCGAGTAGCCCGTCGGGATGCACGGCGCATCCTACCACGAAGCCGGCGGGGGCCTGACCGCGTCGGTGTCATGGTGATAGCATGCTCCCCGGAAGAGCCTATGACCACAGACCGGAAGACCGTCGTGCTCGCGATCGCCGTCCTGCTGGCTTCATGGTTGATGTCTGACGCGACCTCGCGTCCGCAGGTGTCGGTCACCGTGCCTCCTGCCGTCGCGCAACGCGAGGCGAACCGCGACCTGGCGATCGACAGCCTGGCCCGGGAGGTCTCCCAGGAGACGTCGCGCCTGCGCGAGCGTTTGTCAGAGGCGCCGCCTCCGAGGCGATCGGGAAGAGACCCGTTCAGGTTCGGCGCCGCCCCGGCACCGCATCGAGCGCGCCGCGCGCCCGCGCCGGTCGAGGTCGACCGGACGCCCGCTTACGAGGCCGCCGCGCCGGCCATGCCGTTCAGGTTGATTGGCATCGCCGAGAATCGCGCCGCCGACACCGGCGCGGTCGAGCGCAAGGCCATCCTGTCTGGTGACGGACAGCTCGTGATCGTCGGGGTCGACGAGAGCCTGGGCGCCCGCTACCTGGTCGTCGCCGTTGGTGCCGACGCCGTGGAGTTCTTCGATGCGACGACGAACCTGCCCGTGCGCCTGGTGCTTCGCTAGACCTTACGCAGGGTACCGGCCACGACAGACCGTGTGACGCGATGAACGAGGCAACGGCGATGCGCGCCCTGGAGGTCGTGCGCCCGGACGGGTCGGTCCTGCCCGCGCGTGTGTTCGTCGACCCGGCGCAGGTGCCCGTCGCGACGGTGATCCTCGCGCACGGGGCCGGCGCACCTCAGGCGCATCCGTTCATGGTTCGCGCCGCCGGGGCCCTCGCGTTGCGCCGCCTTGCGGTCGTCACGTTCGACTTCCCGTACACCGCGGCGGGACGCAAGCTGCCCGACAAGGCGCCCGTTCTCGAGCGGGCCTTTCTCGACGTGATCGCCTGGGCGCGCACACGCGATGATCTGCCGACGCCGCTCGTGATCGGGGGCAAGTCGATGGGCGGGCGGATGGCGTCGCACGTCGCCGCGCATCACGCCGAGGCCGCGGGTACGCTGGCCGGCCTCGTCTTCCTCGGGTATCCGCTGCATCCTCCGGCCAGACCCACCCAGCGGCGCGACGCACACCTTCCGCTCATCCGTGTGCCGATGTTCTTCGTGCAGGGCAGCCGCGACGCATTGGGCACGCCCGACGAACTGCGGCCGGTGCTGACCACGCTGACCGCCGACGCGACGCTGTACGTGGTCGAGGGCGCTGATCACGGGTTCGCCGTCTCGAGGCGCGCGACGCCCCGCGAGCCGGTTCCGGGTGGAGGGGTGACCCCGCGAGCGACCACTGACGTGCTGACCGACGCCTGGGACGCCGTCGCACGGTGGGTGGCTGAGCGTGCCGACACGACGGGCAGCCGTCACGGTTGAGTCGTGCGGAATGCCGGTATAATGACGCGCGGTTTTGGAGAGCGCAGCGCGCGCATGCACTCGGATGGTGCAAAGCGCTCGAAAAGCTTGTCACACGGCTGTCATACCAGCGTCGGGCTCATGTCTTCCACAAGGTTTTCCACAGAAGGTGTGCATTTCTCCCCCACGCGCGTGGGGACGTTGACCTAAACCCGGCTCGCACTCCGAGCATCTTCCCACCTGCCGCCCATGCCATCTTTCACGCAGTTCACGCCGCCCGTTGACGGCACACCTCTCACTCGCAAGAACGGTGCCCTCGTGGTGCCCGACAATCCCATCGTGCCGTTCATCGAAGGTGACGGCACGGGACCCGACATCTGGCGCGCGTCGGTGCGCGTGTTCGATGCCGCGGTGGCCAAGGCCTACGGCGGCACCCGCAAGATCGCCTGGTACGAGATCTTCGCCGGCGAGAAGGCCAAGGAGTTGTTCGGCGAGTGGTTGCCCGCCGATACGGTCGAAGCCGTCAAGGCGTATCGCATCGCGATCAAGGGACCACTGACCACGCCGATCGGCGGCGGCATCCGCAGCCTCAACGTCACGCTTCGGCAGGTGCTCGACCTGTACGCGTGCGTGCGTCCGGTCAAGTACTACGCAGGCACCCCCGCCCCGGTGAAGCGCCCTGACCTCATGGACGTCGTCATCTTCCGCGAGAACACCGAAGACGTCTACGCCGGCATCGAGTTTGCGAAGGGGACACCGCAGGCCCTGAAGCTCATCGAGTTCCTCGAGCGTGAACTCGGCAAGCGCATCCGGCCCGACTCGGGCGTGGGCATCAAGCCCATGTCGGAGTTCGGTTCGAAGCGCCTGGTGCGCAAGGCGATCCAGTTCGCCATCGAGAACAAGCGCAAGACGGTGACCCTGGTGCACAAGGGCAACATCATGAAGTTCACCGAGGGCGCGTTCCGCGACTGGGGCTACGAAGTCGCGACGACCGAGTTCCGCGACCATGTCGTGACCGAGGAAGAGACCTGGAACGGCGCGAGCAAGGAAGGCAAGATCCTGATCAACGACCGGATCGCCGACAGCGTGTTCCAGCAGATCCTGACGCGGACCGGTGAGTACGACGTCTTCGCGACACCCAACCTCAACGGCGACTACCTGTCGGACGCGTGTGCCGCGCAGGTGGGCGGCCTCGGGATGGCGCCGGGCGCGAACATCGGCGACGACGTCGCCTTCTTCGAGGCGACGCACGGGACGGCACCGAAGTATGCAGGCAAGGATGTCATCAACCCCAGCTCGGTGATCCTGTCGGGCGTGATGATGTTCGGGTACCTCGGCTGGAACGAGGCGGCGAGCCTGATCGAATCGGCGCTCGGCAAGTCGATCCAGCAGAAGCAGGTGACCTACGACCTGGCGCGTTTGATGGAAGGGGCGACTGAACTGAAGACCTCGCAGTTCGCCGACACCATCATCGCCAACATGTAGGGACCATCGCGTTTTCATCCCGGAGTCATCCATGAATCGCAAAGTCACCGTGGTCGGCTCGGGCAACGTCGGTGCGACGGCTGCCCGCAGCATCGCCGACAAGGAACTCGCCGACGTCGTCCTGATCGACATCCTCGAGGGCGTCCCGCAGGGCAAGGGTCTCGACATGCTCGAGGCCTGCCCGGTCGAGTGTTCGGATTCTCGCGTGATCGGCACCAACGATTACGCCGACACCGCCAACTCCGACGTCGTGGTCATCACCGCCGGCATCGCGCGCAAGCCCGGCATGAGCCGCGACGACCTGCTCAACACGAACTACAACGTGATGAAGCAGGTCACCGAGCAGGTCGTGAAGTTCTCACCGAACTGCATCATCGTGCCGGTGACCAACCCGCTCGACGCCATGTGCCAGGCCGTGTTCCGTCTCAGCGGCTTCCCCCGCGAGCGCATCATCGGCATGGCGGGCGTGCTCGACAGCGCGCGCATGCGGGCGTTCATCGCCGAGGCCCTCAAGGTCTCGGTGGAGAACACCCATGCGTTCGTGCTCGGCGGCCACGGCGACACGATGGTGCCGCTGCCGCGGTACTCGACCGTGGCGGGCATCCCGATCACCGAACTGCTCGACAAGGCCACGATCGATGCCATCTGCACGCGCACGGCCAACGGTGGCGCCGAGATCGTCAAGTTGCTCAAGACGGGCAGCGCGTACTACGCGCCCGCGTCGGCGGCGGTCGAGATGGTCGAGGCCATCCTCAAGGACAAGAAGAAGATCCTGCCGTGCTCGGTCTTCCTCACGGGCGAGTACGGGATCAACAACCTGTTCGTGGGCGTGCCGGTGAAGCTCGGATCGAAGGGCGTCGAGCAGATCATCGAGATCACGCTCACCGACGACGAGAAGGCGGCACTCGCGAAGTCGGCCGCCTCGGTGAAGGAACTGACCGACCTGATCGGCGTCTAGCGCTAGCGAGACGCGCCGGCGCGCACTCGGGGCGCCCCGTGCACCGTGCACGGGGCGCCCGTCGTGCGTACAGCCGTCACGAGGCCGTGCGCTCGCGCGCGATGAAGGCGTCGATGAGGCGATCCAGCACCGGAAGTGGTACGGCGCCGTGGGCCAGCACTTCGTCGTGGAAGCGCCGGACGTCGAAGCGCGGACCGAGCGCCTGCTCGGCGCGGGCGCGGAGTTCGCGGATCTTCAATTCGCCCAGCTTGTACGACAATGCCTGCCCGGGCCACGCGATGTAGCGATCGGTCTCGGTGGTGCACTCGTGAATCGAGAGCGCGGTGTGCGACGCCAGGTAGTCGATGGCTTGCTGGCGTGTCCATCCCTTGGCGTGGATGCCCGTATCGACCACCAGCCGGGCCGCCCGCCACATCGCGTACGTCAGCCTCCCGAAATCGCTGTAGGGATCGCTGTAGAATCCGACCTCCTTGCCGAGCCACTCGGAGTACAGACCCCAGCCTTCGCCGAACGCAGAGATGTAGGAGTAGCGGCGGAAGTCGGGGAGCGCGTCGAGTTCCTCGGTCAGCGCGCCCTGCAGGTGATGGCCCGGCACCGCCTCGTGCAGGGTCAGGGCCTCGAGGGTGTACAGCGGACGCGTGTTCAGCGCGTACGTGTTCACCCAGAAGTACCCCGGGGCCGTGCCCGTTCGCGGATTGGGACTGTAGCGGCCGCCGGTGTACTTGGGCGCGAGGAAGTCGGGCACCGGGGCGACGCCGTACGGTTGGCGCGGCAGCCGCGTGAAGAGCCTCGGCAACTGCGCATCCATGCGCTTGGCGATATACGAGGCCTCCTTCAGCAACTGCTCCGGCGTCTGTGCGTAGAAGCGGGGATCGGTCCGCAGGAAGTGCAGGAACGCCTCGAACGTGCCGGTGAACCCGCTGCGGCGCATCACGCGTTCCATCTCGGCGCCCAGCGCCGCGACCTCCTTCAGGCCGATCGCGTGCACCTGCTCGGCGTTCAGGTCGAGCGTCGTGAACCGCTTGACGAGCATGTCGTAGTACGCCGCCCCGTCGGGAAGGTGGTTGGCGCCGAGTGTCGTGCGCGCCTTCGGGACGTACTCGTCGACCAGGAAGGTGCGGAACGTCCGGTACGCCGGCGTGACGCGGTCGTTGATAGCCCGGCGCGCCTCGTCGCGCAGTCGCGTGCGCGCGGCCTCGTCGACCGCCGCGGGGAACGTCTCGAACGGCTTCCAGAGCGGACTCCTCGTCGGGTCGTCGACCAGGAGCGGGTCAACCGACGTTTCGATGCCGACCAGCGCTGCCTGCGGCTGCGTGATGCCCGTGCGGATGCCCTCGCGCATCAGCGCGATGTTCTGGTCCACGAAGGCCGGAAACGCGCGGAGGCGCGAGAGGTAGTTGTCGTAGTCGACGACGCTCGCGAACCGCAGGCTCATCGGCAGGAAGGCAAACGACGTGTGGAAGCTCGAGTCGGCATTGAGCGGCAGCAGGTGCTCGTTGAAGCGGAACGCGTCGAGGCGCTCGACGAGCTGGGCGCGGAGGATCTCGGCGTTGATGCGTTCCTCTGCGCTCACGGCCAGGACGTCGATGGCATCCAGCTGGGCGACGAACGCCTTCGTGTCGACGTCCCGCCGCGCGTAGTCAGCGACGGTCTCCGACGAGAGCCGGTCGTCGTACCGGTGCTCGCCGACGCTCGACGCGAGCGTGGGAAACTCCGCGAGCCGCCATTGCCATTCGCGCGCGACGAGATCGGCCAGGGCAGCGCCGGCTGCCGGCGGTGCCGGCTGGCGTGCGCATGATGCGGCGAAGGCGAGGATGACGAGGACCGGGAGGTGCTGGCTGGCAGGACGAAGCATGGCGGTGACCCTCCGACACACGTCGGGGCGGCTTCCCGGATGGGAGGCCGCCCCGAATTCATGACGACAGCGCGTGACGGGCGAACGTCAGCCGGCGAAGACCGTCTGCGGCATGGGACGCGGCACCAGGGTTGCGCGCAGGTACTCGCGGTTCATGCGTGCGATGCCTTCGATCTTGATGCCCTTCGGGCACACGGCCTCGCACTCGCCCTCGTTCGAGCAGGCACCGAAGCCTGCGGCATCCATCGTCTCGACCATCGCGACGACGCGCTGGTCGCGCTCGACCTTGCCCTGCGGCAGCAGGGCCAGGTGCGACACCTTGGCCGACGTGAACAGCGCGGCCGATGCGTTCTTGCAGGCGGCCACGCAGGCGCCACAGCCGATGCAGGCCGCGAAGTTCATCGCTTCTTCCGCATCGTCCTTGGGCACCGGGATCGCGTTGGCATCGGGGGCCGCGCCCACGTTGATCGACGTGTAGCCGCCGGCGCCGATGATCTTGTCGAGCGCCGCGCGGTCGACGACGAGATCCTTGACGAGCGGGAACGCGCGCGCGCGCCACGGTTCGATCACGATCGTGTCGCCGTCCTTGAACCGGCGCATGTGCAACTGGCACACGGTCGTCCCGCGATCGGGCCCGTGCGGGATGCCGTTGACGACACACCCGCAGGTGCCGCAGATGCCCTCGCGGCAGTCGGAGTCGAACGCGATCGGGTCCTCGCCCTTCTTGATCAGGTCTTCGTTGACGACGTCGAGCATCTCGAGGAACGACATGTCGGTGTGGATGTTCCGCGCGTCGTAGTCGACGAGTCGTCCGGGCGAATCGGGGCCGGCCTGTCGCCAGACCTTCAGGAGCAGGTTCATGTTCTCATCCTCGGGGCAGTATCACGAGGGCCGCGAAGGGCGGCCCGGGGGCCGCCCCTACGACGTTACTTGTACGAACGTTGTGACGGCTTCACATGCTCGAACTGCAATGGCTCCACGTGACGCGTCGGGGTCTTGCCGAGGCCCTGGAACTCCCACGCGGCCGCGTGCATGAAGTTCTCGTCGTCGCGCTGGGCTTCGCCTTCGGCCGTCTGGTACTCCTCGCGGAAGTGCCCGCCGCACGACTCGTTGCGTTCGAGCGCGTCGCGCGCGAGCAACTCGGCGAACTCGAGGTAGTCGGCCACGCGCCCCGCGTACTCGAGGTTCTTGTTCACGTTGTTCGCGTCGCCCGGCACCGACACGCGCGCCCAGAACTCGTCGCGCATCGACGGGATCCGGGCGAGGGCCTCCTGCAACCCCTCGGCCGTGCGGCCCATGCCGACCTTGTCCCACAGCAACTTGCCCAGTTCGCGGTGGATCTCGCGAGGGGTGCGATCGCCCTTGGCCGAGAGGATCTTGTCGATGCGCTGCTGCGTGCCCGCCGCCGCCTCGGCGAAGGCTGGGTGGTCGGTGGTGACCTTGGGCAGCGCCGTGCTCGCCAGGTAGTGCGGGAGGGTGGCCGGTATGACGAAGTAACCGTCCGCGAGTCCCTGCATCAGCGCCGACGCCCCGAGCCGGTTCGCACCGTGATCCGAGAAGTTGGCCTCGCCCAGGACATGCAGGCCCGGCACGGTGCTCATGAGGTTGTAGTCGACCCACAAGCCGCCCATCGTGTAGTGCACGGCGGGGAAGATCCGCATCGGCGTCTTGTATGGGTTCTCGTCGGTGATCTTCTCGTACATGTCGAACAGGTTGCCGTAGCGCGCGCGGATCGTGTCTTCGCCGAGCCGCTTGATGGAGTCGGCAAAGTCGAGGTACACGGCGAGTCCCGTCTCGCCCACGCCCCGGCCCTCGTCGCACACCGCCTTCGACGCGCGCGAGGCGACGTCGCGCGGCACCAGGTTGCCGAAGCTCGGGTAGCGTCGTTCGAGGTAGTAGTCGCGCTCGTCCTCGGGGATCTGGTCGGGCCGTCCGCGTGTCGGCGTGCTTCTTCGGCACCCACACGCGTCCGTCGTTGCGCAGGCTCTCGCTCATCAGCGTGAGCTTCGACTGGTGGTCGCCCGAGACCGGGATGCACGTCGGGTGGATCTGCGTGAAACACGGGTTCGCGAAATAGGCACCGCGCTTGTAGCAGCGCCATGCCGCCGTCACGTTCGAGTTCACCGCGTTCGTCGACAGGTAGTAGGCCGTGCCGTAGCCGCCGGTCGCGAGGCACACCGCGTCGCCCTGGTGCTTCTCGATCTCTCCGGTGACGAGGTTCCGCGTGATGATGCCGCGCGCCTTGCCGTCGATGACCACCAGGTCGAGCATCTCGCGCTGGGCGTACATCGTGACCGTGCCCGCGTGGACCTGCCGCATCATCGACTGGTACGCCCCGATGAGGAGCTGCTGCCCCGTCTGGCCGCGCGCGTAGAACGTGCGCGAGACCTGCGCCCCGCCGAACGAGCGGTTGTCGAGCAGGCCGCCGTACTCCCGTGCGAAGGGGACCCCCTGCGCGACCGCCTGGTCGATGATCTCGACCGACACCTGCGCCAGGCGATAGACGTTGGCCTCGCGTGCGCGGTAGTCGCCCCCCTTGACGGTGTCGTAGAACAGCCGCTGGATGCTGTCGCCGTCGTTGCGGTAGTTCTTCGCCGCGTTGATGCCGCCCTGCGCGGCGATGCTGTGCGCGCGGCGCGGGCTGTCGTGGATGCAGAAGGTACTGACGTTGTAGCCCAGCTCACCGAGGGCCGCCGAGGCCGCACCGCCGGCCAGGCCGGTGCCGACGACGATGACGGTGAACTTGCGGCGATTGGCCGGGCTGACGAGTTTCGATTCGAACTTGTGGCGATCCCACTTGTCAGCGATCGGGCCGCCGGGAACCTTGCTGTCGAGCGCCATGATGCCTGCTTCCTGTGTCGTCTGCCGCGTGCAGACGCTAGTAGGCGAAGAACATGTAGAGGGGCAGGGCCGCGAAGCCCGCCGCCAGGACGTATGCGATGACGCGACCCGTGGCCCACGCCCGCGACGTCCAGCCGGGCGCCGTCGCGCCGAGCGACTGCGCTGCGCTCGCCACGCCGTGCGAGAGGTGCATGCCGAGCAGGATCATCGACACCACGTAGAAGCCGACGAGCCACGGACTCTGGAACTCGTCGACCACCAACTGGAAGACGTTCCGCATCTCGGTGCCTTCGCCGGTCGGCAGCATCGCTGCGGGGCCGTACTTGAACAGCCGCACGTGCAGCACCACGAAGGTCAGCACGGTCAGCCCGGAGACGATCATCGTCGTCGAGGCGAGCGACTTCTGGCTCGTGTGGCGCGCGGGCTTCTTCATCGCGTAGGCGTGCGGCCGGGCATGCCAGTTCGACAGGAAGTTCGTCACGGCCTTGTACACGTGCAGGAGGAAGATCGCGACCAGCCCCGCCTCGATCGCGTAGAGCAGGTAGTGCAGGCGCTCGAGGCGATAGGCGTAGACGTTGAAGGCCTTCCCGCCGTCGCCGGCCAGCAGCTGGAGGTTGCCCGCCAGGTGTCCGAGCAGGAAACCGAACAGCAGCAGGCCTGTGAGCGCGATCAGGACCTTCGTCCCGACCGACGAAGACAGGAATCCTGGGCGTCGTGACATGGGGTTCTCCGCACGCGGGGCGCCGGACGGCGCACGAGCCGCGGCGTGACACAGAAGAAGGAAGAGGCCTGAGGGTCGACTGGCCCGCACACGCGGGACGCGTCGCGAATTCTAATCGCCACACCTCTGCACACGCAACAGGCAGCTGCATCCCCCTTGATTCCGAGGCACGTTCCGACAATCATAGGGACGCTTCCGCGGCCGGCGGATGTACCCGCCCGAGCCGCATCCTGCCGACGTCCGGCGCCCCGTCACTCTATCCATCGGCCCACGACCGTGAAAATCCACGAATACCAGGGCAAGGCCATCCTCGCGCAGTACGGTGTCGCGGTTCCCCGCGGCGAGGTGGCGTTCACGCCCGACGAAGCCCGTGCCATCGCAGAACGTCTGGGCGGTGGTGTTGTCGTTGTCAAGGCACAGATTCACGCAGGAGGCCGCGGCAAGGGCGGCGGCGTGAAGGTCGCCAGGAGTCCCGCCGAAGCCGAGGAGCTTGCCCGGAAGATGCTCGGCATGACGCTCGTCACGCACCAGACCGGTCCGGACGGTCGCGTGGTCAAGCGCGTGCTGGTCGAGGAGGGACTCCAGATGAACAAGGAGTTCTATCTCGGCGTGGTGCTCGACCGCGCGTCGGGCTGCCCCGTGGTCATGGCCAGCTCAGAGGGTGGTGTCGAGATCGAGAAGGTCGCCCACGACACGCCCGACCTGATCAAGAAGGTGTTCGTCAACCCGGCCGTCGGGCTCCAGGCCTTCCAGGCGCGGCAACTGGCGTTCGCCATCGGCCTCGAGCCGGTCTACATCACCAAGGCCGTGAAGCTGATGCTGGCCATCTACGACGCCTACGTCAAGACCGATGCGTCGATGGTCGAAATCAACCCGCTCGTGACGACCGCCGACGGGAACGTGCTGGCCCTCGACGCGAAGCTGGGCTTCGACGACAGCGCGCTGTTCCGGCATCCCGACATCAGGGACCTGCGCGACCTCGGCGAGGAGGACGCCCTCGAAATCGAGGCCTCGAAGTTCTCGCTGAACTACATCAAGCTCGATGGCAACATCGGCTGCATGGTCAACGGCGCCGGGCTGGCGATGGCCACCATGGACATCATCAAGCTCGCGGGCGGTGAACCGGCCAACTTCCTCGATGTCGGCGGCGGGGCGAACGCCGAGCAGATCCGCAACGCCTTCAAGATCCTGATGTCCGACACGGCCGTCGAAGCCGTGCTGATCAACATCTTCGGCGGCATTCTGCGGTGCGACGTGCTGGCCGAGGGCGTGATCGCGGCAGTGACCGAACTCGGGGTGCACGTGCCCGTGGTCATCCGCATGGAAGGGACGAACGTCGAGAAGGGGAAGCAGATGCTGCGTGACAGCGGGCTGAACTTCACGACGGCCGACACGATGGGCGAGGCGGCGACGAAGGTCGTGGCCCTGGCGGGGAAGTAGACGATGGCGATTCTTCTCGACAAGAACACACGATTGATCGTGCAGGGCCTGACCGGCCGCGAAGGCACGTTCCACGCCAAGGCTGCCGCGGCGTACCACACCAACGTCGTCGGCGGCGTCACGCCGGGCAAGGGCGGCACGACGCACGAGGGCTGGCCCGTGTTCGACACCGTCGCCGACGCCGTCGCCAAGGCCGGCGCGAACGCGACCGTCATCTTCGTGCCGCCGCCGTTTGCGGCCGACGCGATCATGGAGGCGGCCGATGCGGGGATCGCGCTGGCCGTGTGCATCACCGAAGGCATCCCGGTGCTCGACATGATGCGCGCCTTCACCTTCATGAAGGGGAAGGCCACGCGCCTGGTGGGGCCCAACTGTCCCGGCCTGATCTCGGCCGAACTCGGCAAGGCAGGCATCATCCCGGGCCACATCTGCAAGCGGGGGCGCGTCGGCATCGTCTCCAAGAGCGGGACGCTCACCTACGAGGCCATCCACCAGCTCACGAAGAACGGGCTGGGCCAGACGAGCTGCGTGGGCATCGGCGGCGATCCGCTGATCGGCACGAACTTCATCGACGTGCTCGGGTTGTTCGAGCAGGACCCCGAGACCGAGGCGATCGTCATGATCGGCGAAATCGGCGGCAACGCCGAGCAGGACGCCGCAGCCTACATCAAGGCCAACGTCCGGAAGCCCGTGGTCGGCTTCATCGCCGGCCAGACCGCGCCGCCAGGGCGGCGGATGGGTCACGCGGGCGCCATCATCTCGGGCGGCGAAGGCACGGCTGCCGAGAAGATGGACGCGCTGCAGGCGGCCGGTGTCACGGTCGTCAAGAGCCCCGCCGACATCGGCGCCGCCATCGCGTCCCGCCTCTAGCAACCGCCGTTGTCGGGCTGCCTCCGGGTTTCCCTCGGAGCCAGCCCGACAGCAAATCCGCCGTCAACTCCCGCCAGAATCCACAAATCCGCAACAGCCCAGCTGGAATTGGGGTCTGACCCCAATTCATGGCGCTGGCAACGGGTGGCGACAGGGCTCCCGGCCTATATACTCTGATCTCTCGCTTCGAACCTGCGGCGCGTGCGTTCAGCGTGGCATCGGTGTCTGCGTCGGCCCCTGGAGGTCCACCTCTGCATGTCCCCTTCTGACGTCGCTTCGCCTTCAAGGCCGGGACCGTCGCGTCAGGCGGCGGTCGTCAACGACTGTTCCATCCAGGTCGCCACGGTCAACGGATCGGGCAGCCAGACGGCCAACCTCGTCCTGATTCGATCGATCTTCCAGATGGGGGTGCCAGTCTCCGGGAAGAACCTCTTCCCGTCGAACATCGCCGGCCTGCCGACCTGGTACACGATCCGCGCAAACGCTCACGGGTACACCGCGCGCAAGAAGGAAATCGATGTCCTGGTCGCGATGAACCCCGAGACCGCGCGCGCTGACATCCTGGCACTCGAGCCAGGCGCAGTGGTGATCTGCGACGAGGCGTTGGGCGTCGACACGTTGCGGTCAGACCTGGTGGTCTACCCCGTGCCGTTCGACAAGCTCGTGGCGTCGATCGCGCCCGACGCGAAACTTCGGCGCCTCGTGCGCAACATGGTCTATGACGGAGTGCTCTCGACGTTGCTCGGCATCGAGTTGGACGAGATGTCGCGCGCGCTCGAGCGCCAGCTCGGGAACAAGCCGAAGGCGCTGGCACTCAACGTGCGCGCGCTGGAGGCGGGGGCCGAGTTCGCCCGCTCGTCGCTCGTCAAGCGTGATCCCTATGGCATGCGCCGCATGGACGCCACGGCGGGCAAGATCCTGATCGAAGGCAACGCCGCCGCCGCGCTCGGCTGCCTCATGGCGGGGGTGACCGTCGTCTCGTGGTATCCGATCACGCCGTCTTCGTCGCTGTGCGAGACGCTGATTGACTACCTGAAGACCTACCGCCGCAATCCCGACACGGGACAGGCCACGTACGCGGTCGTTCAGGCCGAAGACGAGATTGCCGCGCTCGGGATGGTACTCGGCGCCGGGTGGGCCGGTGCCCGTGCGATGACGTCGACCTCGGGCCCCGGGATCTCGTTGATGGCCGAGTTCACGGGGCTCGGCTACTACGCCGAGGTGCCCGCGGTCATCTTCGACGTCCAGCGCCTCGGTCCCTCGACCGGCTTGCCGACGCGCACCGCACAGGGTGACATCACCTTTGCGGCGGGGCTCTCGCACGGCGACACGCGGCATCCGTTGCTGCTGCCCGCGTCGGTCGAGGAGTGCTACGACTGCGCCATCCGCGCCTTCGACCTCGCGGAACGCCTCCAGACGCCGGTCTTCGTGCTGAGCGATCTCGACCTCGGCATGAACACGTGGATGGCCGACCCGTTTCCGTATCCTGAGTCATCCCTCGATCGCGGCAAGCGGCTGACCCCTGAGGTGCTCACGCACATCGAGCAGTGGGGGCGCTACAAGGATGTGGACGGCGACGGCGTTCCGTGGCGCACGCGGCCGCTCGACGGCCTGCCGCCAACCTTCACGCGCGGCTCGGGTCACAACGAGTACGCGGGCTACAGCGAGCACCCCGACGACTACGTGCACAACGTCGACCGCCTCGCCCGCAAGTTCGAGACGGCGCGCAGCCTCGTGCCCGCGCCCGCCATCGACCAGGTGGCCGGCGCGTCCGTCGGCATCATCGCGTTCGGCACGTCGCACTGGGGCGTCATCGAGAGCCGCGACCAGCTCGCGCGCGAGCGCGGCATGGCCACGTCGTACCTGCGGCTGCGCGCGTATCCGTTCACCGACGATGTCACGGCGTTCATCCAGGCGCACGACCGCACCTACGTCGTCGAGCAGAACCGTGACGGCCAGATGTGCGGCCTGCTGCGCGCCGAGATCGATCCGGTGCTGACGGTCCGCCTGCGGTCAGTGCGCCACTACAACGGCCTGCCGCTCGACGCGCGGACCGTCACCGATGCCATCCTGGCGCTCGAGGAGTCGCGATAACCATGGCCACCCCATCCGCCGCGCCGGGCGGCAAGACCAACCGCCTCGGACTCGCCATCCAGACCTATCGAGGCAGCAAGAGCACGCTGTGCGCCGGATGCGGCCACAACGCCATCAGCGAGCGCATCGTCGACGCGTTCTTCGAGATGGGCATCGATCCGCAGCAGGTCGTCAAGCTGTCGGGCATCGGATGTTCGAGCAAGAGCCCCGCGTACTTCCTGTCGGGATCGCACGGCTTCAACTCGGTGCACGGCCGGATGCCGTCGGTGGCGACCGGGGCGTTGCTCGCGAACCGCAGGCTGATCGCGATCGGCGTCAGCGGCGACGGCGACACCGGGGCGATCGGCATCGGCCAGTTCGTGCACCTGATGCGCCGCAACGTGCCGATGGTCTATGTCATCGAAGACAACGGGTGCTACGGCCTCACGAAGGGCCAGCTCTCGCCCACGGCCGACCTCGGATCGGTGCTCAAGAACGGCGTCGTCAGCGAGTTGACCCCCATCGACACGTGCACCCTGGCGATCGAACTGGGCGCCTCGTTCGTCGCGCGGTCGTTCTCGGGCGACAAGTCGCAGTTGCTGTCGATCCTCAAGGCGGCCCTGAGCCACCGGGGCACCTGCCTGATCGACGTGCTGTCGCCGTGCGTCACGTTCAACGACCACGAAGGATCGACGAAGAGCTATGCCTACGTGAAGGACCACGACGAGCCACTCGGTGGCATCAGCTTCGTGCCGTTCTTCGACGACATCAGCATCGACTACGCGCCGGGGACCACGCAGGAGGTGCGGATGCACGACGGCTCGCGGCTGGTGCTGCACAAGCTCGCTGCCGACTACGATCCGACCGACAAGGCAGGGTCGCTCGGCCTGATGCGTGAGTACGCCGCGCGGGGCGAGTTCGCCACGGGCATCCTCTACATCGAGCCCGGCAAGCCCTCGTTCCTCGACCTGCTGAACCTGGTCGACGAGCCGCTCGCCGACCTGCCCGAGTCGCACACGCGCCCCGGACGCGACGTGCTCGACGCCGTCATGGCGAGCCTCAGGTAGGGGCCGCGCCCCCGCGCGGCCCGTGAAGGACGATACCGGCCCCTGCGCCTGCCACCCGGGCCGCGCGGGGGCGCGGCCCCTACGGTATACTCGGGGGCTTATGGAACGCACATTTGCCATCATCAAGCCCGATGCCGTCAGCAAGAAGCTGACCGGCCAGATTCTCGCCCGCATCGAAGCCGCCGGATTCGTGGTCAAGGCGATGCGCCTCCAGCACCTGACCAAGGCCGAGGCCGAGGGATTCTACGCGGTGCACGCCCAGCGTCCGTTCTTCGGCGGTCTCACCGACTTCATGTCGTCGGGGCCTTGCGTGCTGCTCTGCCTCGAGGCGCCCGATGCCATCGCGCGCTGGCGGACCCTGATGGGAGCCACCGACCCTGCGAAGGCGGAGCCGGGCACCATGCGCAAGGACTTCGGGGCATCGATCGACAACAACGCCACCCATGGTTCCGATGCGCCTGAGACGGCCGCGTTCGAACTCGGGTATTTCTTCCGGGGCCTCGAGCTTCGCTGAGCGCGGCGTCCCGTGTTCCCGGGATGGCGCCCGCCGTCCCGGGAGCGTCGGGCGGCTCGCTGACTTCCTGATGCCGAAAGCGCTGATTGCCATCGGGGCCCTCTGCATCCTGGTGGGGGTCTTGTGGCAGCTCGGTGTGCCGTTTGGCCGGCTGCCCGGCGACGTCACGATCAGGCGCGGCAACACGACCATCTACATCCCCATCGCGTCGAGCATCGTCGTGAGCCTGCTGCTCACGGTGCTCGCAACGTTGTTCCGCCGCTAGGCGCTTTTCCGCCGGAGTCGACCCCCGCATGGCCATCAAGGCAGACCGCTGGATCAAGAAAATGGCGCTCGAGCACGCGATGATCGAGCCGTTCGTCGAGTCGCAGGTGCGCGCCGGGGTCATCTCGTACGGGTTGTCGTCGTACGGCTACGACATCCGCGTCGCCGACGAGTTCAAGATCTTCACGAACATCAACAACACCGTCATCGATCCGAAGAACTTCGACCCGCGCTCGTTCGTCGACGTGAAGGCCGACGTCTGCATCGTCCCGCCGAACTCGTTTGCGCTCGCCCGCACGATCGAGTACTTCAGGATCCCCCGCGACGTCCTGACGGTGTGCCTGGGCAAGTCGACCTACGCGCGTTGCGGGATCATCGTGAACGTGACGCCCTTCGAGCCCGAGTGGGAGGGGACCGTCACGCTCGAGATCTCGAACACCACCCCGCTGCCCGCGAAGATCTACGCCAACGAAGGGATCGCACAGGTCCTGTTCTTCCAGAGCGATGAGGCGTGCGAGATCTCGTACGCCGACAAGAAGGGCAAGTACCTCAAGCAGCGCGGGGTCACGCTGCCCTCGGTCTAGTCGCCGGGCACGGCCGGCCACGGGCGTGACGCGCTTCGCCGCGACAACGCCGGCGGCCGTCAGCTCGCGAAGTGCGGCGGCATGAAGACCGACACGGTGGTGCCGGCCCCCGGTGCGGTGACGATGCGGATCCCGCCGCCGTGCGAGACCGCGATCCGCAGCGACGCCGGCAAGCCCAGCCCTCGGCCGTCGGCCTTCGTCGAGAACAACGGATCGAAGGCCCGGCTTTCGACCTCGGCATCCATGCCGCTGCCGGTATCGGCGACCCACAGCTCCGCGTAGGACCCGGCATCGAGCAGGCGCGTCGGGTGCGCCTGGGCGGCCGTCGGGTCGTCGAGTTCGGCCGCACGCACGCCGATGGTGACCGACCCCTCTTCGCCGCCGACCGCTTCGCAGGCGTTCATCACGAGGTTCACCAGCATCTGCGAGACCAGCGCCCGGTCGGCAAACACCGCCGGCGCGTCGTCTTCCAGCTCGTAGCGCAGGGCGATGTGCCTGCCACGCGCCACGCGGAGCAGTTGGTTCACCTCGCGCACGACCCCGCCGAGGTGTAGCCGCTCGAAGCCGCTGCGTCGCGTGCGCGCGAACAGCTGCATCTGCCGCGACAGCTCCGACGACCGCTGGCACGCGCTGGCGATTTCGTCGAGGTACGAGCGCGACACCGCTCCCCTGGGCATCTCGTCGAGCACCAGGCTCGCGTTGCCCGCGATGATCTGCAGCATGTTGTTGATGTCGTGCGTCGCGGCAGACGTCAGGACGCCGAGGCTGCCGAACCGCTGACCCGGCACGAGCCAGTCGTCCATCGCCGTCGCGTGCGCGGCATGGGCCCGCATCAGCGCGCGGTGCCCCGCCCGCGCAAGGCTGGCCGGGCTCGCCAGGTCGGTGCGGACCCACTCGTGCGCGCCGCACCGCAGGGCGACGTCTTCGCACGACGCCTCGGCCGTGTCGTCACACACCACGACGATCGCCAGGGATGGCGACAAGGCGCGCAACTCGGTCAGGTGGTCGCGGATGAGGTCGGGATCGGCCTTGAGCGCAACGACCACGAGGTCGAAGCCGTCGCGGGCCAGGCGAAGCCGCGCGTCGCCCAGCGAGTCGCTGGTCTCGACGCGAACCGGCTCGGCGAGCCCCGAGGTCCACGACTCGGATGTCGGCAGGTGCAACGGGGGAGGATCGACGATCAGGAGGCGGACGGCGGCCATAGGGCGTCTCGGGAATGCGGGGGGCGTGCGCGCACGATACAACAAACTCGGCGGATTGCGGCTCCCGGCGAACTCTGGGCGAACTCTCGGCGTCCTGGCGACGGGTCACACGGCTGCTCCGGGAATCGGCACGCCGGCCGCGCCCGCGAGCCCTCGGCGTCAGTGCCTGGCGGCAGACGTTCCTGAGGTGGGGGCTGACGTCCGGCTCAGGACCGGGGCGAGGGAAGCGACTGGCCTGCTGGAAGGCAACGCGACGCCCGGTCAACGGTGACGTCGACCGGGCGGACAGCGCAGGAGTGCTGCGTCGCGTCCTGCGAGTGGCAGGTGCGAGGCTGCTGAGGCCTACGCGGCGCGCTTCCGACGATAGCGGGCGGCACAGACCAGCCCGAAACCCATCATCAGCAGGCTCGCCGGCTCGGGTACGGTCAGGGCGCCGTCGTAGATCCGGATCCGGTCGACGAATCCACCCGACGCTTCGCCCTGGCCCGTGGCGAAGTCATCGACGAAGAAGTGGATGATGTTGCCCGGCCCGGTGAAGGTCGCCAACCCAGCAGCGTCGACGAAACTGATCTGGAGGACGCCGTTGATGTACGCCGAGACCTGCTGGGTGCTCGCGTCGCGGGTGAGTGCCACCTGTACCTGGGTGTTGGCCGGGATCTGGCCGACGCCGCCACCCGCAATCGGATAGAACACGACGGCCGTCGAGAGGTTGTAGAGTCCGCTGTCTGACGTCAGGCTCCCGAAGTCCACCAGCTTCCGGTAGCCAGTCGTGTCGCTCAGCGAGAAGTCCATGACGATCGAGTAGTCGGTCGCATTGATCCCGTTTGACAGGGTGAGCCCCTCGTTCGGGCCGAACGTGTAGCCGGTCGCACCGAGCGTGCCGCCGAGCGTGCCGAGCGCGGGACCGCCCAGGACGTCGGTAAGACTCCCATCCAGCCTGTAGTCATGAACCAGGACAGCGGCAGCTGACGCGGTCGTCGGACCAGTCAGGAGGGCTGACAGCAGCGTCGCGCACACGAACTGATGTTTCATTGGAGCTCCATTTCGATTGTGGGTTATGGCAGCCAAGGCATGCACGATCAGGGCCGCGACAGTTTTCTGGAATTCAACTGCTAATTCGTCATGCGCTCGAAGTAAGTCTGACCGAACAGAGACCTTTGTTGCCACTGCGTCAGCATTGTGAGCGAGTCTGTCCGCTGCTGTCCGGTCGGGTGGGGGGACGGTCGGCGTCTCGTCGACCCTATGGATGTGGGGGCATCGAGCGATACCACGACACGGCGTGACGCTCGCGATCTCGCACGCCGAGCGCTTATCGCGCCGTGCCCTCCCGCAGCGCATAGACCGTGAACTGGGCGCTGCTGAAGACGGCAGGAAACGGGAAACGGGCGGTCGGCGATGAGGAAGTCGATGTCGTAGCGGTCGGCGAGTTCCGATCGCGTGCTGCGGCGTCAACGCCGCGAAGTCGCCGAGCGCCGCCGTCCGCTCGGTGACGCGCAGGGCGATCTCGCGCGCGTACGATCGCCATCGCCGCGTCCTTGACCTCTTCGAGGAAGACGTCGCGGCCGCGCAGCGACCCGGAAGCTCACGTCGTACTTCCACGCGTGGCCCGGGATCGGCGAGGAAGTGCGCGTCGAGCGGCGTGTGCGTCGCCGCCCACGTGCCGACGTCCTGCCATGCCGTCGCGGGTAGCTCCCGCGCCACGAGCGGACGGTCATGCTCGACCCGGAGGACGTAGGCCCCACGCGCCACCGCCACCAGCCCAAGCACGGCAGCCACGACGATGGGCCTGAGCCGCGGTGCGTCGCTGCGGCGGTGACCCGCATCCGTCTCCCCGATCGCCGACGGCGTCGCGGCCACTCCACGGCCCGCGGCCTCGGCAAGGGCCCACACCAGGTACACCGTGGCGAGGAATTCCAACTGCCACAGCACCCGCGAGGTCTGGAGCTGGACGGCGATGGCGACGCGTGCCGCGACAAACGGCAGCGACGCCACGAACACGGCGAGCAGCGCCATCGCGCCAATGACCACCGCACGCTCCGCCGGGGTGACCAGCCCACGTCGCGACCGGACGACGTGCACGACGAGGATCACGATCGGCGCCAGGGCGTTCGTGAGCCATGTGCCGGCGCGCCAGTCGGTGTCCGGGAAGAGGTAGTCCTTGGTGGCCAGCGGCGCCAGCCACGCCGGGTCCATGACGCGCAGGGAGTCGGCCAACGGGCCTGCCCACAGCATCCACACCGCTACCGGCACCGCCACGCACGCTGCCGCGAGGGCGGCCCATCGTCCGCGCGGAGTCACCAGCGCGGCGCCGCCGAGCCAGATCGCGAACCAGAGCGCGGTCGTGGGATGGACCAGGAATCCACACGCCACGAGCAGCACCGCGAGTCGGGTGCGCGCGTGCAGGACGGCGGCGATCGCCGCCGATCCCCAGCGCAAACGTGAGCACGCGAGGGTGGAAGGTGCCCTCGAACGTGTTGACGCCGGTCTGTGCGATGCGGTGGCGCAGGGTCAGCGCGAACAGCAGGGCCCAGGTCGTCCAGGGCGAGGCGTAGAGCCGCGAGCCGACGCCCGCGACGGCCGCCGCGAAGACGGCGCACGAGACGAGGTAGGCTGCGAGGAAGATGTCGGGCAGGCGCAACCCCAGGTGCTCGACCATCCACGCGATGATCTGGTCCGTGACCAGCAGCGCCGACTGGGGCAGCACGACCATGGCATCGTGCGGGAACGACCCCGGCTCGATCGCATGCTGGATGGCGGGGATGTAGAACGCCTGGTCGGCCGTGCCGAAGCGATAGCCGGCCGAATTGGCCGAGGCCAGGACGAAGAACACCGCTGCGGCGACGAGCAGGATGAATGGCCGCCGTCGCACAAGGGCGAGGGCCGCGTCGTGCCTCGGCGCAGGGGACAGCACGGGCGGGGACTCGGTCATCGGGGCCGCGATGTTACCGCAGGCGTGGTGCTGGTGCGAGGCCGTGGCCACCCTCGCTGCCGACCGGGGGGCAGTTGGCGATATCATCCCCACGATGGTGCGAACGCGAGCGGTTTCATGACCGGCCCGGCCCCCCGTGGCGCGTGGCTGAGCGGGTCGGGGGAGCCGTGTGCCTCCCCAGGGCGCCCCACGAGACGCTACCACCTGGTGCTGCTCGGTCCTCCCGGGGTCGGCAAGGGCACGCAGGCAGCGATGCTGTCGTCGCGACTGGGTCCGTGCCACCTGTCGACCGGCGGGTTCTTCAGGATCGGCGACGGTGATGACGCCCGTGCGCCCTCTCCGGCCATGGCTGCAGCCGTCGCCGCCATTGCCCGCGGCGAGTTCGCGTCCGACGAGATGGTGCTGACACTGGTCCGCGAGCGCATGGGATGCCTCCGCTGCGAGCAAGGATTCCTGCTCGACGGCTTTCCGCGCACGGTGCCGCAGGCCGACGCCCTCGACACCTTGCTGGCAGGGGAAGGCATCGTGCTCGACGCCGTGCTGTCGTACGAACTGCCGGTTGAACGCATCGTGGCCCGGCTCGCCGGACGGCGCGTGTGCCCGGCCTGCGCGCAGGTCTATCACGTGGAGTCGAATCCACCCTCCGTGGCAGGGGCGTGCGACGCCTGCCGCACGCCGCTCGTGCAGCGCGACGACGACCATCCCGACGTCGTGGGCGTGCGCATGCTGCGATACGCGAGCCGAACGCAGCCCGTCATCGACTTCTACGCCGCGCGTGGGCTGCTCCATGCCATCGAGGCCGACGGCACGCCAGAGCAGGTATTCGCGGCCACCACCGGGATTCTGGAGTCATTGCCCCTGGTGTCGGGCACCTGACGCGCCTCGCCGACTATCCCGCAGAACACGATGGAGCCCCTCGATTTCCTCGCGCAGCACGCGCCCTTCGATCGCCTCGATGCGGCCGGACGACGGCTGCTTGGCGAGGCGCTCGAGATTGCCTTCGTCGCGGCGGGGACGGTCATCCTCCATCGTGGCGGGCCGCCCGCCGAGCGGCTCTACGTGGTGCGGAAGGGCATCGTCAGGCTCGAGCGCGATGGGCAGGTGCAACAGGTCGTCGAGGCGGGGGAGTGCTTCGCGTTTCCGTCGCTCATCGGGCACGCCGCCCCAACCGCGGATGTCATCGCCGCCGAAGACACGCTCCTGTACCAGGTGCCGCGCGAGACGTTCGAGCGCCTCATGGAGCGGCGCGCGTTTGCCGACTTCTTCCTGCTCGACCTCGGCGAACGCCTCAGGCGCGCGGCGGCTGTCGGACAGGTGCCGCCGATAGGCGCGCCACTCGGTGCCCATGTGCGTGAACTGATTCTCGGCGCCCCCGGTGGTCGTGGATCCCGGCATCACGGTTGGCGCGGCGGCCGAACTGATGCGCACGACAGGCGTGACCTCGGTGCTCGTGCGCGGCGCACCGCTCGGCATCCTCACCGACGCCGACCTGCGCAACCGCGTGCTGGCCGTCGGCCGAGGGCCCGAGACGCCGGTGGGCGACGTCGCCACGCGCCCGGTGAAGTCACTCCCGGCAACGGCCACCCTGATCGATGCGCTGGCCTTCATGCTCGAACACCGCGTCCACCATGCGCCTGTCGTGGCGTCGGGCGAGGTGGTCGGCGTGCTCAGCGACACCGACCTGCTGCGCCTGCAGGTCAGGAGTCCGCTCTACGTCCTTCGCAACATCGACCGGATGTCGGTCCCCGGTGACCTCGGCCGCCACACGCGCGACCTGGCGGGAATGGTCGAGAGCCTCCGCTGGGGTGGCCTCGACGCCCTGCGCATCGGACCGCTGGTGTCGAGGATGAACGACGCCCTGACCTCGCGCCTCCTGCGCCAGGCCGAGGCCGACCTCGGTGTGCCACCGGTACCGTACGCGTGGATGGTCCACGGTGCCGAGGGGCGCATGGAGCAGACGCTGCTCACCGACCAGGACAACGCGCTGGCGCATGCCGACGCCAGCCCCGAGGCCGCCGAGTATTTCGCGGCAATGGCCGATCGCGTCGTCTCGTGGCTGAGCGCGGCGGGCGTGCCCCCGTGTGCCGGCGGGTTCATGGCAACGACGTGGCGGTATCCACTGGCCGAGTGGTCGCGCCGCTTCAGGCACTGGCTCAGCGAACCCGCGCCGCGGGCGTTGATCGAGGCGATGAACCTGTTCGACTTCCGCGTCGTGCACGGGGCGTTGTCGCTTGACCGGCTGCAGGAGGATGTGTTCGCGCTGTGCCGCGAGCCGCTGTTCGTTGCGCATCTCGCGCGGGCGTCGCTCGGCATGGAGCCGCCGCTGGGTGTCTTCCGGCAGATTCGGCAGGAGGCCGAGGGCGTTGACGTGAAGAAGGGCGCCATCGTGCCGATCGTGAACCTCGCGCGCCTGTATGCTCTCGACGCGCAGTCGCCTGCCCGTGCGACGGCGGCGCGACTCGAGGACGCCGCGGCCGCTGGCACGCTGAGCCGCGAGGCGGCCTCGACGCTGGGCGAGGCCTTCGGCTTCGTGCTCGACCTCCGCTTGCGCACCCAGATCCAGGCGCTGCGGCAGGGCGTGCCCGTCACGAACCACGTCAGGCTCGAGCAGCTGTCATCGATTGACGCGCACCACCTGAAGCACGTCTTCCACGAGATCCGCCAGGTGCAGGCGGCCACGGTCGTGCGATATGGGACCGAGCGGCTGGCGTAGTCGGTTCCGTCCCTCGCCGCCCTGGGACGCGCAGGTCTACTGGGCGTTGGACCTCGAGACGACCGGGCTCGACGAGGCGCGCGACGAGATCCTCTCGATCGGGATGGTGCCGATCCGCCGCGGGGTCATCTGCTACGGCGAGCGCCTTGCGTCGCTCGTCTGTCCGGGCGACGGGCAGCGGCCGTCGCACGACGGCGTGGGTGTGCACCACATCCTGCCGGCAGACGTGCGCGAGGCGCCGGCATTCGCCAGCCTGGTGACGGCAATCGACGTCCGGTTGCGCGAGGGCATCGTCCTGATGCACCACGCGCCGGTCGACCTGGGCTTCCTGTCGCAGGCCTACCGGCGCGTCGGCCGTCCCTGGCCGCGGCTGCGCGTGGTCGACACGCTCGACCTGTGCGTGCGGCTGCACCGCGAGCGCTACCGCTTCACCCCGCATCCGCCGCCACCCCGGACCAGCCTGTCGGCGGCGCGCCTCGACGTGGAGTTGCCCCCGCACGACGCCCATGACGCGCTGGCCGACGCCCTGGCCACGGCGGAGCTCTTTCTGGTCTTGCGTTCACGCCTTGGCGTGTGCACACTACGCGGGCTCGGATAGTCCACCCGGCGGTCGTGCCACGGTGCCTCACGGTGCCCTGCGGCCATGTTCCGCCGCAGCCTGTGAGGTAGCTTCGTGCGCACGTCCACGCGTGACATGCTCGAGTCGTCCGCCTTCCGGCGCCTGGTCGCGCGGCGCTGGACGATTTCGCTCGTCCTGCTCGCGGCCCTCTTCGTGACCTACTACGGCTACATCCTGCTGATTGCGTACGACAAGCCGTTCATGGCGCGGCGCATCGGCGCGGTGACGACCCTCGGGATCCCGCTCGGCGTGGCGGTGATCCTGTTCTCGTGGGTGCTGACGGCGGTGTACGTGGCCTGGGCCAACGCGTCGTACGACCCCGAAGTCCGCCGGCTCCGTGACAAGGTGCGCGACTAGCGCGCCCTCGAGGACCCTCAGGTTCATGACCACTACGCTGGGCACGCCGACCGCTCTCGGCCATCGCGTTCTTCCTCGTCATCGTCGTCTGCACGCTGGTGGTCACCTACTGGGCCGCGAAGCGCACGCGATCGACGAAGGAGTTCTACGCCGCGGGCCGGAGCGTCAGCGCCTTGCAGAACGGCCTCGCCCTGGCCGGCGACTACATGAGCGCCGCCTCGTTCCTCGGCATCACGGGCCTGGTCGCGCTCAAGGGCTACGACGGGATGATCTACGCGACCGGCTGGCTGGTGGGATGGCCGGCCCTGATGTTCCTCATCGCCGAGCCGCTGCGCAACCTCGGCAAGTACACCTTCGCCGACGTGGTCGCGTTCCGCCTCCGGCAGACGCCGGTGCGGATCGCGTCGGCGGTCGGCGGCATCCTGACCGTGCTGTTCTACACGATCGCCCAGATGGTCGGGTCGGGCAACCTGATCAAGCTGATGTTCGGCATCTCGTACGAGGCGGCCGTCGTCATCGTCGGCGTGATCATGATGGCCTACGTGCTGTTCGGCGGGATGATCGCGACCACCTGGGTGCAGATCATCAAGGCCGTGCTGCTGCTGTTCGGCGTCACGGTGATGACCGTCCTCGTGCTCGCGCAGTTCGGCTTCAGCCCCGGCGCGCTGTACGCCGCGGTCGTCGAGCGGTATTCGCAGTCGGCGCTCGAACCGGGCGGGCTCGTGACGAGCCCCGTCGATGCCGTGTCGCTGGGCCTGGCGCTGATGTTCGGCCTGCTGGGCCTGCCGCACATCCTGATGCGCTTCTACACCGTGCCAGACGCGCGTGCCGCGCGCCTGTCGGTGTTGTACGCGACGGGGTTCATCGGCTACTTCTACATCATCATTCCCATCGTCGGGCTTCGGGGCGTCTGCGCTCGTGGGCCGCGAGGTCATCGCGGCGATCGACGGTGGCGGCAACATGGCGGCGCCGTTGCTCGCCGAGCACCTCGCCGGCACGCCGTTCCTCGGCTTCATCGCCGCGGTCGCGTTCGCCACGATCCTCGCCGTGGTGGCAGGGCTCACGCTGGCCGGCGCGTCGGCGCTGTCGCACGACATCTACACGCACGTGATCAAGCGCGGGCAGGCGACCGAAGCCCGAGCAGGTGCGCGTCGCGCGCTGGGCCACCGTGGGATTCGGCATCCTCGCCGTGCTGCTCGGCATCGTGTTCAAGGGACAGAACGTCGCCTACATGGTGGGCCTTGCGTTCGCGATCGCCTGCAGCGCGAACTTCCCGGCGCTGCTGCTGTCGATCGTCTGGCGACGCTTCACCACGCCGGGTGCGGTCGCCTCGATCCTGACGGGGTCGTTCCTCACCGTCGGGCTCATCGTGGTGAGTCCCACCGTGTGGGTCGACGTCTTCAAGTATCCGAGTCCGCTGTTCGCGCTGCGCAACCCGGCCATCGTGTCGATGACCGCCGCGTTCCTCGTCGGCATCGTGGTGTCGCTGCTGACGCGCGAGGCCAGCGCGGCCGCCGCGTTCGAGGACGAGAAGCTCCGAACCTACCTCGGCATCGGCGCCGAGTAGGCCGTTCGTCGCTTTGCCAGGAGGATCCACCGTGTCGCAGGACATCTATCCCGTCAAGCCGCACATCGCGCAGCGCGCCTACGTCAACTCGATGGAGGAGTACCAGCGCCTCTACCGGCTGTCGCTCGACAATCCCGAGTGGTTCTGGGGCGAACAGGCCAAGGCGCTGACCTGGTTCCACCCGTGGACGGGCGTGTTCGATGCCGACTACGACGAGGTCGACTTCTCGTGGTTCTCGGGAGGTCGGCTCAACGCATCGATCAACTGCATCGATCGCCACCTCGAGACGCTGGGCGACAGGACGGCAATCATCTGGGCACAGGATGAGCCCGGCGTCTACACCCACATCACGTACCGAGACCTGAAGCACCACGTGTGCCGCGTCGCCAACGTGCTGCTGCATCACGGCGTGCGCAAGGGCGACCGCGTGTGCATCTACCTCACGATGATGCCCGAACTCGTCTACACGATGCTCGCGTGCGCACGCATCGGCGCGGTGCACTCGGTCGTCTTCGGTGGCTTCTCGTCGGAGTCACTGCGCGACCGCATCGTCGACGCGCGGTGCAAGGTGGTGGTGACGGCCAACGAGGGCCTTCGCGGCGGGCGCCGCGTGCCGCTGAAGAAGACCGTCGATCGGGCGATCGAGGGGATGTCGCTCGTCGAGTCGGTGCTCGTCGCGCGCCGCACCGACACCGACGTCACGATGGAGCAGGGGCGCGATCACTGGCTCGACGACGAGTGCCTGAAACAGCGCTCGACGTGCACGGCCGCCTGGATGGGTGCCGAGGATCCGTTGTTCGTCCTCTACACGTCGGGATCCACGGGCAAGCCGAAGGGCCTGCTGCACACGACGGGCGGGTTCCTCGTCTACGCCGCCTTCTCGCACAAGCTGGTCTTCGACTATCACCCGGGCGACGTCTACTTCTGCACGGCAGACATCGGCTGGATCACGGGCCACAGCTACATCGTCTACGGCCCGCTGGCGAACGGTGCCACCACGGTGCTGTTCGAGTCGACGCCGTTGTATCCCGACGCGGGCCGCATGTGGCAGGTCTGCGACGACCTGGGCGTGAACGTGTTCTACACGGCCCCGACGGCGCTGCGGTCGCTCGCCCAGGCTGGCGACGCATGGGTGACGAAGTACAGGCGCGACACCATCCGCATCCTGGGCACGGTCGGAGAACCGATCAACCCCGAGGTGTGGCGCTGGTATCACGACGTCGTCGGCGAGGGCCGCTGCACGGTCGTCGACACCTGGTGGCAGACCGAGACGGGCGGCATCCTGATCACGCCGCTGCCGGGTGTCACGCCGACGAAGCCAGGGTCGGCCACGCTGCCGTTCTTCGGGGTCAAGCCGGCCGTGCTCAACCCGGCCACCAAGGAACTCGTCCACGGCAACGACGTGACAGGCGCCCTGTGCCTGGCGTCGCCGTGGCCGGGGCAGGCGCGGACCGTGTGGGGCGACCACCAGCGCTTCAAGCAGACGTACTTCACGCAGTTCCCGGGCTACTACTTCACCGGCGACGGATGCCGACGCGACGAAGATGGCTACTACTGGATCACCGGGCGCATCGACGACGTGCTGAACGTGTCGGGGCATCGCCTGGGCACCGCGGAGATCGAGAGCGCCCTCGTGGCGCACGAGGCCGTCGCCGAGGCGGCGGTCGTGGGATGCCCCCATCCGATCAAGGGTGAAGGCATCTACTGCTACGTCGTGCTCAACGCGGGCGTGGAGCGGTACGACCACGAAGAACTCGTCGGCGCGCTCAAGCAGCAGGTCAGGAACGCCATCGGCGCGTTCGCCGCGCCCGATGTCATCCACATCGCCGCGGGCCTGCCGAAGACCCGCAGCGGCAAGATCATGCGTCGCATCCTGCGGAAGGTAGCCGCCGGCGATTACGAGGGCCTCGGCGACCTGACCACGCTGGCCGAGCCGGCCATCGTCGAACGACTGGTCGAGGAGCACCAGCGCGGCGTGTCGTAACAGCGTGTCGTCGTAGGGGCCGCACCCCAGCGTGTCGTTACAGCGTGTCGTCGTAGGACCGATCCAGGCGTGTCGTCACGGCGTGTCGCCGTAGGGGCCGCACCCCAGTGCGGCCCGGATCGGCTCAGTCGCCGAGGTCCGCGTGCGAGACGCGGTTGCGACCGGTCCGCTTCGCGTCGTACAGGGCGCGATCGGCGGCGAGGGGCAGGTCTTCGAGCCACGCCAGCGGCTGGCCCCTGGTCCACGTCGCCGCGCCGATGCTGATCGTGATGCGACGCTTCGGCCACGTGGCGCCCTCGGCGGCGGCGCGGCACCGCTCGGCCAGGTGCGCGGCCGCGTCGCGGTCGGCGTCTGGCGCGATCACCACGAATTCCTCGCCACCGTAGCGCGCCACGGTGTCGGTGCCGCGGGTCGCGCCCAGCAGGATGCGCGCGAGCTGCGCCAGGACGGCGTCACCCGCGGCGTGACCGAACGTGTCGTTGAAGTCCTTGAAGTGATCGACGTCGATCATCAGGATCGACAGCGACTTGCCGCGGCCGGCGCGCGCGCGTTCCTCGATGACACGGGCATCGTAGGCGCGCCGGTTCAGCAGGCCGGTCAGGCTGTCGGTGACGACGAGCGACTGCAGCGCTTCGTAGGCGTCGGCCAGCCGTCGATGCTGCTCGGCCAGTTGCTCTTCATATCGCTGGCGCTCCGACACGTCCCGCACGGTGACTATGGTGATCGGGTGTCCACTCGTCACGTACTTTCGCGCCGCGACTTCCACCGGGAAGATCGCCCCTCCGCGCCTGCGGTGGTAACTCAACGCGGAGTGAGGCGCGGGCGGTCGCCCACGCAGCGCTCCGGCGCCAGGCGCCGTCGCATCGGCCGACAGGTCGCTTTCGTGCATCGCGACCAGCTCGTCGCGGGAATAGCCGTACATGGCGCACGCCGACGTGTTCGCCTCGAGGACGCAGCCCGAGGACTCATCGATCAGCAGGATCGCATCGGACTCGGCCTCGAACAACTCGCGGTAACGCTGTTCGCTCTCGCGCAGGGCGTCGTCGCTGCGTTTGCGGTCGGCGATGTCCCAGGCCAGGTCTGCCAACTGCGACGCGGTGGTGACATCGTCGTCCGAATAGGGCGACGGGCGGTTGCCCACGCCCATCACGGCGACGATGAGCCCTTCGCGAAGGACGGGCACCACCAGTTCACGCAGGATGTCGGCGTGGCCGTCGGGCAGGCCGCGCCGATGCGGCAGCGACAGGTAGTCGTTGTGGACGACCGGCCGTCGCTCGCGGATGCAGTCGACCCAGACGCCGGCCTCATCGATGGAGTAATGCAGGCCCTTGCCCTGGGCCCTGCAGAAGTCGCGCGTGGTGCGCGTCGACCACGCCTGCAGGATGAGGCTGCGCTGGTCCGGCGCCACGAAGTGATAGAAGGCAATGGGACTGCCGGTGAGCAGTTCGGCCTCAGCGAGCGTTGCGGCCAGCAGATCGTCGAGCGTGACGCGAGGCGCCAGGTTCACCAGCCGAAGACGTGCCGCAATGACCTCCTGCGCGCGCCGGCGCTCGGTGACGTCGTGCGACACGCCAATCGTGCCGACGACATCGCCCGTCGGCCCGAACCACGGCCGCCGGATGGTCTCGTACCATCGCGAGATGCCCGCTGACTCGATGCATTCTTCGACGGTGAGGCTGGTCCACGTGTCCACGACCTGTGCATCGGCCTCGCGGAACGCAACGGCGAGGTCGAGGGGCCACAATTCGAGGTCTGTTCGCCCGACCAGGGCCGAGGGATCATTGAGTCCCACGGCGGCGGCGTACGCCGCGTTCGCGTCCACGTAGCGGCCCTCGCGGTCCTTCATCCACACGTAGACGGGCAGCGTGTCGAGCAGTGCCCGGGCAGGCGAAACGCCGTCGAAGGCAGTGGCTCCCCGGTCTGGCAGGGACACCGCAACCGACGCGCCAGGGGCGCCGAAGGCAGCGAGGTCGGTCGACATGGCAGAGCGGCGCGGGGCGGCACCGCCTGCGCGGGAGTCCACCCCGGCGCATCGCGAGCCTCTCCCGCGGTCACTTGACAGGCTATCGGACGTTCTCGTCCCGAACGTCAGGGCTTCGGACGCCCCTGGCTCCTTGCCGCCCCGGTCGCCTGCCCGCGCCGTGCCCTGGAGATTGGTGTCTCCCTCGCCCGAAGACCCTTGGGACATCCACGGAATTGTGATGAAGCGGGACGCGGCCCCCCTGTAGCATCAACAGATGGCGACACGATATTGGCTCATGAAGTGTGAACCCGAGGCCTACACGATCGACGACTTGGCTCGCGACGGGCAGACGAGTTGGGAGGGGGTCCGCAACTACCAGGCACGCAACCTCCTGCGCGACGAGATGCAGGTTGGCGACGGGGTCCTGTTCTACGCGTCGAACGCCGACCCTTCAGGTGTCACGGGCCTCGCGCGGGTCTCGCGTGCCGGCTACCCGGACGCGTCGGCCTGGCAGCAGGGCAGCGACTACTACGACGAGAAGAGCACGAAAGAGGCGCCGACCTGGTTCATGGTCGACATCGCCTTCGTCGAGCGCTTTCCGGCGGTCGTCGCCCTCGAGACACTGAAGGCTACCAAGGGTCTCGAGAACATGATGGTCACGAAGAAGGGCAGCCGGTTGTCGGTCCAGCCCGTGACCAGGGCCGAACACGACATCGTCGTGAAACTCGGGCGCCGGAAGGCCTGATCCCGCCCGGCCGTACCTCCGCCTTCATCTATTGTGGACTCCGGCCGATAGGCCTAGGATGGGGACTGTCTGAGCAGGTCGCATGGAGCGGGCACTCACCATCGACGGTGGGTGCGCCGCGGCGACAGCGACGGTCTGCTGTCACGAGAACAGGAGGCGACCATGGACGTCAGGCGTCTGGTGCGGACGACGGTGGTGGTGATCATCGCCGCGGGACTGGCTGCGATCCCCGGCGACGCAGCAACGGCCAGCAAGAAGACGAAGGGACAGCGTGCCCAGGTTGCCGGGGCCGCGGGCGCGGTCTCATCAACGCGCGGCACCTTCAAGCCCCTCGAAATCATCGGCGATGCGGCCCAGGGCGTCTACTGCACGAGCATCACGCCCAACGTTCACCACCTCGGCACGCTACCCCCGAACGTGGCCGTGATCCTCGATTTCGAAAGCGACGACACCTCCGATCCCATCGCCATCCTGACCTCGGTGAAGACCGATGGCGTCGACGTGTCGGCCGAGCATCAAACGAGCGACGATGAAGGGGGCAACCTGAACCCACGGTTCGACGTACGCCGGCCCTACCGCGCGACCTACATCCTTACCGTCGCGACCGCCGACGACGTCGAGGCGTGTTACGCGTATCGGATGCGGATCATCGAGTAGCCCGCCAGGGACGGTCTTCCGAGGGACTCCGGCGACGCCTGCACGTCAACGGCGTCCCTCGTCGCGCGAACCCGGTGACGCCGCAGGTCTCGAACGGGTGCCATCCTGCGGTGCGCCTCCGCCGTTCTACATCTCCATATACGGCATGGGCGGGACGATCCCACTGAGGCGCGCATAGACGGTGAGCGCGCCGCGATGGTGCGCCGTGTGATCGTTGATGGCGCCGAAAATCGTCACGCGCGGCAGGCCGCCCATGATCGGACCGTCGGGAAGCGGTTGGAGCAGATCGGCGTCGGAGCACGACTCCACCTTCGCCCTTGCGCTGGCGACGGCTCGGTCGAACCAGGCGCGCGCCTCCGCGAGCGAGGTGCAGGCGCCGACGATCTTCGCGTGCTCTTCCCAGTGCTGGTCGAACCCTTCGGGTCGGAACGCACCCTCGACGAACCAGTCAATCGTCTGCGCCGCGTGCGCCACCTGCTGGGCGGTGGTCATCATCCCCTCGGCGGGCGCGAACGTGGACTGCGCTTCCGTGAGGTTGCGGGTCGAACGGGTGAAGTACTCGTGGGCGGCCTGCAATTCGGCGAGTGCCTGCTTTACAAGGGACATCGGGACGACCTCCTCTGGTGGTGTGTCCTGAAGATTCGCTGTGTCTTCGCGTGGTGTCAAGCCGGTTGTGACGACCGGGCCGTGCCGCCGCGGGTCGTGGCTACTGTTCCACGGCGCGAAGGCGCGTGACCGCTTCGCGCACCGTCTCCTCGAACCAGGCGAAGGCGCACTCGCCGCGGAACGCGTGCTGGTACCCGACGACCGGGCTCTCGCACCACATCACGGCGACTGTCAGGCGGTCGCCGGCGCGCCGGAGCATCCACCGGTACATTCCGCGCGGTTCATACCAGAGAGACTCCCCGAAGCCCTCGGTCTTCGCATCCTCGATGGCGCCGAGCAGGTCGTCGCCGGCTTCGGGAACGTTCGACGCCGTGACGGTCGTGTGTGCGGCATCGTCGGCCAGGTCGCAGATGAAGTGCCCGGCTTCGTCGGTGGTGAGTGAGAACTGCATGATTGGATCACTCCCGCGCGTGAACGCGCGACGTCAACGCTATCGCAGAACGGCGACGAGGTCACACTTTTCTACACCGCGAGCGTGCCTCCGCGCCACGCCCGGCAGGTTGCCCATGAAGCCCCTTCAGCGAGACGTCAGCTGCCCGCGCTCGTCTGCTCGCAGCCCTTGCGACGATAGATGCGCACCTTGCCGATTTCGTCCACGAGGTCGAACGAGTCGCGCACGTACGAGGCGAGGCGGGGATACTGCTCGAGAGGGAACTTGTTCCAGCGGAAGATGCCTGCCGGCGCCGTGTCGATGATGAAGGTGGCCTGGCGCGCCTCGAGGTCCTCCATCAGCCAATCCCAGTGCGTCGGGTCCACGACGTTCCGGGCGGGCGTGTCGCCACGCACGCTGCCCAGATTGCCGGAGATGTACGGTCGTGAGCCCCGACTGGGCGAGGACGATGAAGCGCGATGCCGCGGGAATGTCGGCGTGGTAGTAGAGCACCGGCGCGTACCCCCACACGAACATCGTCGCGCCAGCCGCGCACGCGTCGCCCTGCAGGCGGGCCGCGACGGCGCGGAAGACCGGGTCGCGCTCGCGGTACACCCGCGTGTCTGCGAGGTAGACGTACGCGTTCGCGAGCATGAACCCGAACAGCATGAGCGCCGACCAGCCGAGCACGAGGCGCGATGTGCGCGTCGGGGGCGCAGACAGCACGCGGAGCAGCCACGGCGCCGCTGCCGCCGCCAGCGGCGCGTAGAACTGCACGAAGTAGTGCGGGAAGAACCGGAAGCCCAGGGCCACGGCTGGGACGGTGGCGACGAGCACGCCGACGAGCAGCAGCGGGCGATACGGGTCACCCCACGTGCGGAGGCTGCGAGCAGTTCCCCACCAGAGAGGCGCCGTCGCGAGCAGGAACGGCACGAAGTAGCTCAGGCCCCGCTCCATGGCCTCGCGACCCGAGATGGGATTGGCTGCGTAGCGGACGTTGTTCGTCAGGGTCCAGTAGACGAGATGCGTGTCGGCATCCAGCGCGCGGAAGGTGAGCCACGTGGCCAGCAGCGGGAGCGCAAACCCGACCGCGAGTGCCGTCGGGACGGTGACCACGGAGCGCCAGCGGTGGTCACGCCATGCGGCCCAGGCAATCGCCAGCCCGATCAGGGGGAGCCACGCGGCGACCTGGTATTTGAACAGGAACGCCACACCGACCAGCACGCCAGACAGGAAGGCGCGCTGCGGCCGCAGGGCGCGCTCCTGGTCTTTCACGGCCACGAGCGCCCACGTGGCGGGCAGCATCATCTGGATCTCGGTGTTCGAGGCCAGCATGTCGTGGCCGATGAACGCGGCACTGTAGACGAGGAACGTCAGGCCGGCCACGGTGCCGAGCCGCCGGTGCCCGACGAACGCCGAGACCCCCAGCGCCGTCAGCGGCACCGTGACCAACGCCGTGAACGCGTGAACGGGGATCAGTCCGCGGCCGAAGATCCCCTGCGCGAGGAGGTGGTAGGCGTAGACGAGCGGCGGCTTGTTGTCGACGGTATCGCGATACGGGACCCACCCGCGCGCCGCGTCCCACGCGCCGACGATGTGCGCGGTCTCGTCCATGTCGATGACGTCGACAACGAGTGACAACCAGCGGGTGAGGAGGCTGACCGCGACGAAGAGCGTCAGGAGCGCGAGCGGACGCTGACCCACCCAATCGCACCACGCGAGCCAGCGCTGAGGGAGGCGAGCCACCCGGACATTATTAGGTCGCATGCCGTGCGATGCGCAGCGGGCCGGCAGCGTCCTCGCGAGGGCCCTGCCGTGTACCAGGAGGTCGCAGGCGGCCGCCCGCTGCCGATTGCCGCGCCAGCCTTCGAGATGTCACGCCGTGCCCCTGAGCGGGTTCGTGACCTGTACGCTCCCGTATTGCTGCCCGTCGGTGAGATCCTCCGAGTACAAGGTCACGACACCGGCGGCCTGCGCCGCCTGAATCACCAACGCATCCCAGAACGACACACGGTAGCGTTCCTCGATCTCCAGCGCTTCGAGAACAGACGCGCCGGTGTTGGTGACGACCTCCCAGGCCAGGTAGTCGCTGATGACCTCGCGGGTGGCCTTCGCGTCGAGTGGCCTGCCTGACTTCCGGCGCAGATTGACAGCCAACTCCTGCAGCACCTGCGTGCTCACGACACCCGAACGGTCACCCCAGAGTTCTTCCACGAGTGCCCTCGCACGCTCGTGCTTCACGCCCGCTGTCGCGTCGTGGGCGTACATCAGAATGTTCGTGTCGACGAAGTACCTAGCGCTCATGGAGTTCGTCCCGCGACCTGGGTGGAGACCAGCGCAGATCGAGACCTTCGCGGAGCCTCGCAAGCGCCCGTCGACGCGCCTTGTCGAAGGCCTTGCGCTCCCGGACGATGGCTTCGAGCCGGTCCGTCAACAGGCCACTGATGGACCGCCCCTCTTCGGCCGCCACCACGCGAGCCTCACGGATGAGGTCGGCGTCGAGCTTGAGGGTGACGTTGGTCTTCATTGAGTCGCACCTTCCAGCACGTGAACGACGTGCAGCACCATTATGCGTGCTGGTACGAAGGGAATCAACGGACAGGGAGGCGTCGTGGGGAAGCGCGATGCGGCGGCCGTCATTGCCCGAAACCGTGTCCAGGCGAGCCGCCTCACTGCCCGGGCTGCGCCGGCGGTCCGTTCAGCAGGGCGTTGAACACCATCTTGAACGTGCCGTGCGTCTGCGCACGGTTCTGCGCGCGGAAGCCGATCAGCACCACCTTGCCCGCGCCGTGCGTTACCGACACGGCGGCGGCCTTCTTCGCGATCACGTGTTCGCCGAGGAGCCAGCCGCTCTGCAGGATGTCGCGATCGACGTACGTCGCGAGAATCTCGACGTCCTGGCTGCGGTCGGTCGAGGTCACCTCGTACACCTGGCTGCCGGCCATGAACAGCGCCAGGCCTTCTGCGGGCATGCCGTAGACGAGCGGATGTGTGGTGGCGAACGTCGTCCGCAAGCGTCGAACCGGGCGCCCAGAACTCCTTCGACGGCACGCCCGCGACGATGTTGCGCACGGGCAGGCCGAAGCGCTGCACCGGCAGGTCGGCGGCCTGCGCGAAGGCGACCAGCGTGCCGCCCTTCTGCACGAACGCCTCGAGTGCCTTGACGCCATCCGCGCCGAAGCCGCTCTTGTACTCGGCGGGCACGTTCTGCGCACCGCCACCGGGGCCACCCTCACCGCCGCCGCGCGCACCGGCCGGAGGCGCCTCGCCGGTCATCCCCTGGATGGAATCGGCCGGCAGCACGATCACGTCGAACCTCGCCTCGAGTCCGCCTGCCTTCAGTTCGGCGTCCATGAGCGTCGTAAACGGGATGCTGAAGCGCTCGAACAGCAAACGCGTCCAGCCCTCGTCCATGTTGCCGCCGCCGTATCGCTGGAAGATCGCGATGCGCGGCTTGCGCAGTGCGTACGCTGCTGTCGTGACGGGGGCCTTCAGGGCGGTGAACGTCGACCCCCGTCTGCATCGCGATGCTCGCGACGTCGCCGCTTCCTACGATGAAGTCGCCGGCGCGCAGGCTGCCGTCGGCTGACGGCTCGCTCGCGCGGCGCACAGCGATGCCCTTCTCGAGCAGCAGGTGCACGGCGCGGTGGCTGTCGTTGAGACGTCCATCGAGGACATAGCCGGCCGGCGCACCCGGCGTCGCGGTTCCCGCCATCGCCAGCTTCGCCGTGAGCGTCGTGACGTCGGCCGTGATCGGCTCGCCGAGTCGGATCGCTCCGCACGCCCATGAACTCGGCGAACGTGTCGGTGGACATGTCGTAGGGCCGGATCGGGTTGCCCTCGCAGGTCGCGCGTGTAGGTGTTGTCGGGATAGAACGTGCGCCCCAGCATCCAGCGGACGAGTCCCTGCTTGGGCTGTGCCATCGGCACGACGAAGGATCCCGCGGCATAGACGCGCCCGTCGGCGATGAACTGCGCCTTGGCCTGCTGCACCTCGACGCCCGAGTCGAGCAGCATGTTCACCAGCTTCTTCACGGTCAGCGGGATCGTGCTGCACGGCGCTGATCGCGTAGGCCTTCACGGGGCCCGTCGGCCCCGCGCGCGATCTGCCGTGAGGCCTTGAGATACATGTTCCACAGCACGGTCTCGCGGTTGCGCGCGGCGAGATCGACGGTGGCCCACGCCGCGATCTTCTGCTGCTCGACGATGTCGCGCACGCGCCACCAGCCGCCGGGCCAGAGGCTCGGCATCGTGGTCTGCGAGGCGTACTCGGGCAGGCCGCGCGGGCCGCCGCGCAGCTGGTCGGGGTGCAGGAACATCGGCGTCGCCAGGCGCGCGCTGGCCGACTCGGTGAGCATGCCGGCGATGTTGTGGAACGGCGTGATCCAGTGAAAGCCCATGTGGCCCCAGCCTGAGTAGATGGCCGCGCCGATGACGCCGGTCTTGCCGGCAGCCTCGAGCTTCGTGCCCATGTGTGCGCCCCACCACGACATCTCGCGCCACACGAGCGGATCGCCGTCGGGCCGAATCGGCTCCGCGTAGGGCGGGATGTAGAGACGTGCGTTGCTGCTGCCCATCTGGTGGTGATCGACGTACGCCTGCGGCACCCAGTCGCGGTACATCAACTTCGCGACGTGCTGCGACTCGACGCAGGTTGAGCGCGAAGCCGTCGCGGTTGTTGTCGTGGCCCGCGTACTTCTGGTAGAGCCACGGCATGCGGCGGCGGCTTCGTGCTCGGTGCCGACGTACTTCATGTACCAGTCGGCGATCATCTGCGTGCCGTCGGGGTTGATCGACGGCAGCACGATGCTGATCACGTTGTCGAGCATCGCGGGTCGCTTCCTCGTCCGTCCGCGTGAGGCTGTCGTACACGAACTCGGCGGCCGTCTGCGCCGCCGCGACCTCGCTCGAGTGCAGCGCGAAGCTCTGGATGACGACGGCGCGGCCGTCCGTGACGAGCTTCCGGACCTCGGCGTCGCTGAGCCCGCGCGGGTCGGCAAGCTTTGCGTTGATCTGCCCGCAGTGTCTCGAGCCTGGCCAGGTTCGCAGGCGACGAGATGAACAGGGCGATGAAGGGGCGGCCCTCGCTCGACTTCCCGAGTTCCACGAGCTTCACCTTGTTCGAGCTCCTGGCGAGCTCACGGTAGTACTCGAGCAGCCTGTCCCAGTTGGCGAGCTTGCGGTCGGCGCCCATCTGGAACCCGAAGAACTGCTCGGGCGAGGGCAGGCCCTGCGCGAAGGCGGTGATGGTCAGGGGGGCGAGCCCTGAGGCAATGAGGAAGAGCGCGAGGGTGAGCGTGACGACGTGAAAGAAGCCGGCTCGGGTATGCATGCCGCGCATTCTACTGCCGTGGCACGAGGGCGCCGCGTGGATTTCGATCCCCGGGACTTCGACGACAGAGACGATGAACGGCACCTGCCGAAGGGCGACCTTGATGAGCGTCCCGGCGGTGGAACAGACACACGGCCGACCATCGGCCGTGGACCGAGCAGTGCTGACCGGGAGACGGAGCGTCCATCACGCGAGCGGGTCGTCGACCTGCGCGAGCGCGATCAGGAAGGCCGCACACGTCACCGTGATGGCCCTTCGCGTGACGTGTTCGAACGGCACGTGGACCTTCCGCGCGGACCCGATCGCGAGGTCGTGCGCGACGGCCGTCGCGAGTACACGCTGCGGGGATCCGAGACGCGCACGCTCGCGACCGTTGGTGCGTTCCGGGTGGTCTCCAGTCGTGATCTCCACGACCACCTGGACCGGCCGGCGGATGTCCGCAGTGGCGACCTGCGTCACCTGCGTGAACAGGGACTGATCGAGACCGTGCGCGTGCCCGGCACGCGCGACCACGCCGTCGGGCTCACCTCCGCCGGATGCCGCCTCCTGGAAACGCACCGTGAGCCCGACCACGATCGCCCCCAGGCCTTCCACGCGGGCATCAAACGCGAGCGGGAACTCGAGCACGACGTCCAGGTCTACCGCGCGTACGAGCACGCCGCACGCGGTATCGAGGCCCGTGGCGGGCGCTCGAGGCCGCCTTCGGCGACGATGCGGTGCGCTACCGACGAGCGATGTCGCCGGCGCTGCTCGTCATGCGGTTGATGCGACTCGATGCCGCGCTGATGACGCCGGACGCCGCGTCCTACGCCGCCCTGACCGACCTCGACCTGCGAGCCGGCTGGCGGGCGATCGAACCGGCGACCAGTGTCGCCGACCGTACGTCAGACGCTGCCGTGATCGGGCACCGGCGATTGCCACTCATCCACCCGGTGGGCATCGATTGCACGGGTCGCTCGGTGTTCGTGTGCCTGATCGCGGAGGCCTCGCCGGACCGCTTCCGCCGCGCCCTGCAGGGCCTGCTCGCGCACCTTGCCTCCGTGCACGCGTGGAGCCTGGTCGTGGTCTTCACGGCACCCCTCGCGCGGCTCGTGCGGCCCTACCAGGCGATGGTTCGCGAGGAACTCGAATCGCCGCTCAAAGAGGAGGATGTGCAGGGGCTGTGGCGGCTGTTCCTGCGGCGCCGCGAGGGCGCCACCACAGAGCGATCGGGAGTGCGGCCGCTGCCCGGCGTGGCGGCGGCCGGCGACGCACTGTTCGCGCGTCCGCGTTTCAGCGCCCTGTACCGGCACTGGATGGAGGTCAGGGAGGCCGCGTTCGAGCCCCTGCGATCGACCGCCGCCGTCGACGCGATCGCGGAAGGGCGCGGGCGCGTGCAGTACCTGACGCTGGCTCGAGACTATGACCATCTGGTGCCGGTCGGTGACGGGGGAATGACGTTCCCACCGGAACGATCTGAGCGTTCTGTGACCGCGCAGACGGCCTGTCGGTGACGTTGAGATTGAGGGGGACACGCAGCCTCTTTGGTGTCCCCCGAAGCTCGCGACCGGCGAAGCAGCCCTGTGCTACCCTCAGCCGATGGACTACCGACCATACATCACGATCGAGCCCGGCAAGCGTGGGGGCAAGCCCTGTATCCGTGGGCTGCGCATCACGGTGTACGACGTGCTGGAGTATCTGTCGTCCGGGATGTCGGTCGACGACATTGTCGCGGATTTTCCGGACCTGACGTCTGATGATGTCCGGGCCTGCCTGGCCTTTGCCGCGGACCGGGAGAAGCGCCTCGTCAAGGTCCCGGCGTGAAGCTCCTGTTCGACAACAACCTGTCACCACGCCTCTCCGCGGCACTGGCGGATCTATACCCCGACTCGGTGCACGTTCGGGCGCTGGCGCTGCAGCGTGCACCGGACGACGAGGTCTGGGAGTACGCACGCGAACACGGGTACCTGGTTGTCTCGAAGGACAGCGATTTCCACCAACGCAGCCTGGTCGAGGGTTTCCCACCGAAGATCGTCTGGATCCAGCGTGGCAACTGCACAACCGCGGCCATCATCGAGTTGCTGCGTCAGAGTGGTCGCGCGATCCTCGATTTCGAACAGGACGAAGTCGCGTCGTTCCTGATCCTCGAGTAGCCCCGCTGTTCGAGCCCGTGCACGCGCGTCCGGCCTCGGGGTAGACCACGCGCCTTTCCGCACCGTCTCAACCCCCCTGCTCAACCCCACGACCGCTCGTCATGCTTCTGTCTTCGAGTCGCCTGTGACGCATGCGTCAGGTCGTGCAGCGTGCAAGTGATGCAGCCGCACAGGATAGCGTCATCGCCCTTGCCCACCCCGACGTCCGTCGGTGAGTGGAGCAGAGGCTGTCGCAGCGCGTCTGGGAGGAACCGAGGTGTGAACGACCCCCGTCTGCGCAGCGCGACAGGCTCGCCGCGCCGTGAAGGGTCGTTCACACCTCGGTTCCACATGCCGGTGTCGGTGAGCTGCTGACAGTGCCGTGAACGTGCCCGGTGCCGGGCCAGCGACGGTGTCAGTCGCGCGCGCGTTTTCGTGCACGCACGTGGCGTCGCTCCGGTGCTCGATCTTCCTGGAGCGCACCGGGCGCCTCAAGGGTCCGCTCGCTGCGCTCGCCGCGTGTGCGCCCTTGACCCGCCCGGTGTCGCTCCCGGGGGTTCTGCACTTGCCATCGCGACGCCGTGTGGTCGACGCGGTCAGAGTCTCAGGCGCCAGGCAGGCGAGGGGGCAGGATCGGCAATCGGCAAACACGTGAGGGCGTGCTGGCGCGCGGACTCAGTCCCCGCCGTCCATCAGCCCACGATACTGAGCCACGCCCGCACTGCCGTCCCGCACGGCAGCGGCGGACCACCGACAGATCCTGGTTGTGGCTCCCGCCTGACCTGACCCGCTGGGATGACCTCAGGTGCCCCCAGCCATGCAGGCCTTCGAGCCGGCCGCCGACCCGGTGATGGACTTCAGGTGCGTCACCGCCGCGCGGGGCCTCCCGGCTCGTTCTTCTCTCAGGTCAGCGATCGGACGCCGCACAGGTGGCGTCCGGTTGCTCCGCGTGTCCGGTCGCCCATCGATCGCGATGGCGACCAGCGTGTCGCTGTTGGAGGATCCCGTGACGAATGAGCAATTGGAGTCGGAAGCGGTTCGGCACCACACGGACGGAAGCCCTGAGCAGGAAGCACTCGGCTTGCCCAACCGGTTGCTCACGGCCTTCGAGGTGGCCCGTTCGATCGGCTGCCACGAGGAAACCGTGCGCCGCGCGTACTGGCGTGGGCTGCTGCGCTCGCAGCGCTTCGGCGTCAGAGGAAGGAGGTTTCACCCGCACGACGTCCTCGACTGGCTGCGTCGAGGCGCGCCCACGAGGCACCCGTAACCCCTAGTTGAAGGAGGAACGAGACCATGGCCATCCTGAGACGATGTCGAGGGAGTTGCCGCAATCCGCGGCGCTGCCTCGAGCACCTGTGGTTCGACGTGATGTACGCCGGCGCGCGGTATCGCATGGCCGCGAACGACTTCGCGGTGCCGCGCATGGAACCCGGCAGGCAGCGGCCCATCGAGTCGATGGAGGAGGCGCGCCAGTGGGAGCGACTCTTCATCGGCGAGATCCAGGCCGGGCGCGACCCGCGGCTGGCGCGGAAGCGACGGGCGACAACCGAAGCGACGCCCAAGACGGTGTCTGCGTTCCTGGACACCTACATGGAGCGATGTGTGAAGCCGGCCGGACTTCGCAGCCTTCCGTCGATCCAGAGCCGCGTGGCGGCGCTGGAGCGGTGTCTCGGCGAACTCCCGCTCGACGCACTCGAAGCCCCGGACGAGATCAACGCGTTCAAGACCGAGTCGGACTACGCCGAGGAGGTCGAGATCGCGACGGTCCACCGCGCACTCGAATTGCTGCGGGCGGCGATGAACTGGGGCATGGCGCAGACGCCGCCCATGTTCACCAAGTCGCCGTTCCACCGCTTCGGCGTGCGCATGAACAAGAAGCTGGAGACCACCCGGGACCGCCGGCTCACGCGAGAGGAGGAGAAGCGGCTGCTCGACACGGCGCTGCAGAAGATGAACGTGGGCGAGCATCAGTTCACCGGGCCGCTGTTGCACGATCGCATCATCGGCGCGCTCGAGTTGTGTTGCCGCCGCGGCGAGATGCTGCTGATCCAGAACAAGCGCGTGAACTGGGAGTCGTGCCAGATCGGGATCCCGGGTGCGACGACGAAGGATAAGGAGAACCGCCGCGTGCCGTTCAACCCGAACGGACGCCTCGCGGCCATTCTGAAGCGCCGATCAACCCTTGGCGCCGACGCGTTCGTGTTCGGCGCGGAGACGGGGGAGTATCAGCCCAACATCCAGACGGCCTGGGAGACGCTGAAACTCCTGGCCTACGACTACCAGCCGAAGCCCGGCAGGGAAGGGGTGGCCTGGAATCGTGAGCAGCTGCGTCGCATCGACCTGCGCTGGCACGACCTCCGGCACGAGGGCGCCTGCCGGCTCCTCGCCGACGGGGTCGACATTCGCATCGTCCAGCTGATGCTCGGTCACGCCAGCATCCAGCAGACGCAGCGCTACCTCAACGTGACCGACGAAGAACTGAGGAGGGGATTGGAGGTGAGCTGGAATAACAAAGGCCGACCGCTTCGACTCGCCGCGGGAGAATGACCTCAACCGCTGCGGGGAAGCCTGGTCGGCCTCGTTGTCACCAATTTGTCACCAACGGGCTCGGTGACCGGTGAAATTTGGTTGCGGGGGGGGGATTTGAACCCCCGACCTTTGGGTTATGAGCCCAACGAGCTACCGGACTGCTCCACCCCGCGACAGGCGCCGTGGCGAGAACTTCGTCACCACAGACGACCAAGTATGCCATCGCCGGCGCAGTGCGTCAAGGCGACGTCGGCGCCATGACCGGCGCCGGGTCGAGCACCTCGAGCGTCTGACAGCCGACGCACGCTGGCATCGAACCGTCGCGATCCACCGCAACCACGCTCAGCGCGCGGGCGTCGGAGGCGCGGCGGCCTCGGGGCGAGGCGTGGGTGGCGGTGCCTTCGACGCGGGCACGTCGGTGACGATGAAGAGGACCTCGCCCGGCTTCATCAGGCCCAGGTTGCGACGCGCACGATCCTCGATCGTGGCCGGGTCTGACTTGAGCGCGCGCGCAACCGACCTGATGCGGTGGTTCTCGCTCCTCATCGCGGCGAGCTTCGCCACTTCGCCACGATAGTGCTGCTCCTGCCGCCGTCGCTCGAAGTACCCGTTCTGGCCGATGAGCGCATTCAGGAAGAGGGCGGCACCGAGAAACCCGATCACCCAGATGCCCCACGGACGCCGGTGGGAAGGCAATGCGACGCCGCGGCTTCGACGCGCCCGGAGCTCGTCGGTTGCCCTCTGACGTGTGCGGAGTCGCCTCACCGATCATGCCGCCGACATTTCACCACACTTTTTCCGCGAGTACAACGAGAATCGTTGCATGATCTCGCACCCGACGCCCGACCTCGCCATCGTCCTCACCACGTGGCCCGCCGATCGTGACTCCACAGCGCTCGCACGCACCCTCGTCGACGAAGGGCTCGCGGCCTGCGTGAACGTCCTGCCCGCCATGTACTCGACGTATCGATGGCAGGGTGCGGTCACCGTCGATCGCGAACAGCAGGTCATCATCAAGACGCGTCACGCCATGCTCGAGGCCCTGACCGCGCGTCTCACGGCCTTGCATCCCTACGAGGTGCCCGAACTGCTCATCCTCGACGTCGTCGGCGGCAGCACGCAGTACATCGACTGGCTCCGTGCCGCGACCACCGGCACACAGGCGCCGACCGCGACGTAGCACGGCGCTCACCCCACGAAGCGCCGTGCGGTGGCGCGCTCCACTCAGGACAGGCCGTCAAGCGCCTGCGCCACGTCGGCGATCAGGTCGTCCAGATCCTCGATCCCGACAGACAGGCGCACCATGCTCTCGGTGAGCCCGATGCGGGCGCGGCGCTCGACGGGGACGCTCGCGTGGGTCATCGACGCGGGATGGCACACGAGGCTCTCGACGCCGCCGAGGCTCTCGGCGAGGGCGAACACCTTGAAACGCTCCATCACGGTTCTCGCCCGGTCGAGCGTGTCCACGTCGAACGAGATCATCCCGCCGAATCCGCGCATCTGGCGCACGGCGAGCGCGTGCTGCGCATGCGACTCCAGGCCGGGATAGTGCACGGCACTGACGCCGGGATGCTGCGCGAGGAACCGCGCGACCGCCAGCCCGTTCGTGTTGTGGCGCGCCATCCGCACGGCGAGTGTCTTGGTGCCCCGCAGCACCAGCCAGGAGTCGAACGGACTCAGGATGGCGCCCGCCGCGTTCTGCACGAACTTCAACCACTCGATGTGCTCGTCGCGCACGCACACGACGATGCCGCCGACGCTGTCGCTGTGACCGTTGAGGTACTTCGTCGTGCTGTGGATGACGAGGTCGGCCCCGAGGGCGAGCGGTTGCTGCAGGCACGGACTGGCGAAGGTGTTGTCGACGACGAGCGCGAGGCCACGCGGCCGGGTGATGGCGGCGATGGCCGCGATGTCACAGAGCCGCATCACGGGATTGGTCGGCGTCTCGAGGAACACCATCCTGCGTCGTCGGCTCGATGGCGCGCGTGACCTCGTCGGGGTCCGACGTGTCCACGTACGTGAAGCGCAGGCCCGACCGGGTCAGCACGCGCTCGAACAGCCGGTAGGTGCCGCCATACGTGTTGTCGGTGACGATGACGTGATCCCCCTGCTGCAGCAGGCTGAGGATCGCGTTGATGGCGGCCATGCCCGACGCGAACGCAAAGCCCGCCTTGCCGCCCTCGAGCGCGGCGAGGTTCGCCTCGAGCGCGCTGCGCGTGGGGTTGCTGGTGCGGGCGTACTCGTACCCCTTGTGACGGCCGAGACCGTCCTGCACGTACGTGGACGTCTGGAAGATCGGCGTGATGATCGCGCCCGTGGACGGATCGGGTGTCTGTCCTGCGTGGATGCAGATGGTGTCGAAGCGGGCGTCGGGCGGGAGTTGCACGGGTGACCTCGCAGAGGCGGCACCGCGCACGGTACCGCAGGGGTGAAGACGTCGGCCGCGCCGGCCGACAAGGGCTTCCGCGGCTGGAACAGGGGCGTAGAGTACCAGTGTTATGATGCGTGGTCCAAACGGCCGCGCCGTTTCCCTCCGCATGCCCGAGTCCCCTCCCGAGCCGCGTGGTCGCGCCCTCGCGGGCCGCTTGCTGCCGAACACCGCCGCGATGCGAGGCCTGCAGGCCGCACCAGGCGCGCCGCCTGACCGCGTGCGTGATGTGGTCTTCCGATCCTGGCCCGGCCGCCTCTTCCTCGGGGCCGCGGCACTGCGCGCGCTGCTGTGGTGGGCGGGCGTCGGCGTGACGACGGTGGGCGCCCTGGTCTCACTCTTCGCGGTCGCGTGCCTGGCGGTCGTCAGCGTTCGCGTGACGCGCGTCGCGCAGCGCAAGTTCCTGTGGTCGGTGCGGCGGCGGATCATGCTGTCGTATGCCTGCATCGGCATCGCCCCGATCGTGCTGGGCCTGGCGTTCGCCGCGCTGCTGGTGTGGTTCCTGGCGATTCACGTCTCGGCGTTCCTGTACCGTCGCGGCTTCGACGAGCTGATCGAGCAGTCGCGGATGATCGGCGAGACGGCCTCGGCCGAGATTGGCCGGGTGGGAGTCGGGCAGTGGGACGACGTCCTGCGGCGCAAGGTCGAGAATGCCTCGCCCCTCTTCCCCGGGCTGTCGGCGGCCATCGTCCCGCGCACAGCCGAGCCCGGGTCGCGCCTGCAGGTCATCAAGGCGGGGGAGTGGAAGCACGACGCCGTGCCGCAGACGCTGCCCGGATGGGTCGCGCGCCTGTCGGAGTTCGGCGGCTTGCTCGGCTACAGCCGCGCGTCGGCGGATGCGCTCGTCGTGGCCCGGACCGTCACCTATCCCGATTTGCCGGGACGGCCCATCGCGGTGGTGGTCGACATCCCCGTGGGCACCCGGGTGATCTCGGAACTCGCCGATCGGACGGGCATCACGCTGAACGGCCTGGCCATCATCGCGCCCGGCAGCGACCGGACGATCACGGTGCAGCCCAGCGTGCAGCGCGTCCCGGGCGACCTGGTGCTCTCGACGATGTCGTTGTTCGACTGCGTGCAGTGGACGAGTGGTGAACCGGCGATGGTGATGCTCGGCCTCGAGGTGCGCCTGGCCGCGATGTATCAGCGTATGAGCACGTCGCAGAGCCGCGTCACCGGCAACAGCACGCTGAGCGACGTGTTCCTCATGGTGCTCGGGGCCCTCGGCGTGCTCTTCGTGATCATCGAGTTGTCGGCGCTGGTGATGGGCCTGTCGCTCGCGCGGTCGATCACGACAGCGGTCGATTCGCTGGTCGACGGCACCGAGCGGGTGCAACGCGGTGACTTCACGCACACGATCTCGGTCGCGTCGCGCGACCAGCTCGGCGAGCTGGCGCGGTCGTTCAACCAGATGACGCGCAGCATCGACGTGCTGCTGGCAGAGTCCGAGGTCAAGCAGCGCCTCGAGGAGGAACTCCGCATTGCCCGCGACATCCAGATGTCGCTGCTGCCGCGCGGGCCCATCCTGATGCCTGGCCTCGACCTCGCCTCGTTGTGCGTGCCGGCCAGGGAAGTCGGCGGCGACTACTTCGACTTCTTCCGCCTCGACGAGCACCGGCTGGCGCTGCTGGTCGCCGACGTGGCCGGCAAGGGCACCTCGGCCGCACTCTACATGGCCGAGCTCAAGGGGCTCCTGCTGTCGCTGTCGCGCACGCAGCATTCACCCAAGTCGCTCCTCTCGCAGGTGAACCGCATCCTTGCCGAGACACTCGACTCGCGGAGCTTCATCACGATGTCGTACGCCATCCTCGACGTCGAGGCGCGCACCTGCACCTGGGCGCGCGCGGGGCACACGCCGCTGATGCAGTACTCGGGGAACGGGGCCAGCCGCGGCACCGTGGGCCAGCACACGCCGGCCGGGCTCGTGCTCGGCTTCAAGCTGGAGAGCGTTGCCGTGCGTTTCGACCAGATCCTCGAGGAGCACACCATCCCGTTGCGCGACGGCGACGTATTTCTCTTCTACACTGATGGTGTGACCGAAGCCATGAACGGCACGCATGACCTGTTCGGCGACGAACGGCTCATCGAGGTGCTCTCGCAGAGCGGCTCGCAGTGCGCGGCTGTCATCAGCCAGCGCATCCAGGACGAGGTGGCCGCCTTCGTCGACGGGGCCGATGCCCACGACGACATGACCATGATCGTGGTGCGGGTGGGCGCGAGCCCACCGGTGGGGGCCTGACCGTGGCCGACACGATGGTCGTCTTCCGTACCCCGTCCGCACTCGAAGCCGCCATCGTTCGCGGCCTGCTCGACGCCCATGGGATCGAGACCGTCGTGACATCCGATGGTCCGCAGTCACTCTTCCCAGCGCCAGCCGGCTCGCTGGGCGACGTCCGCGTCGCGGTCGCGGAAGACGATGCCGAAGACGCGCGCGACCTGATCACGGCCTACCGCGCGGAACGATCGGCACCTCGCGTCGTGGCGTGGCCTGACGATCTCACGCCGCTCGAGCAGCGGCTCGGCTATCACTTCACCGATCGCGAGCTTCTGGTGAGGGCACTCACGCATCGTTCGCGTTCGCACGAGGATGCCGCAGGCGAGGGCGATGCCGTGGGCGACAACGAGTCGCTCGAGTTCCTCGGCGATGCCGTGCTCGGCCTCGTCGTCGCCGAAGTGCTCTTCAGGGAGTTCCCGCTCGACGACGAGGGACGCAAGTCGAAGATGAAGGCGGCGCTCGTGTCGGAGTCGTCGCTTGCGACGATGGCCGAGCACCTGGCGATCGGCGACCACCTTCGGCTCGGCCGCGGCGAGGATCGGTCTGGCGGGCGCAGGAAGTCAGCCGTGATTGCCGACGCCTGCGAGGCGGTCATCGCGGCGATCTACCTCGACGGAGGCCTGGAGGCGGCGCGCACGTTCATCGAGCGCGAAATCCAGGCGGCGCTCCATGCCGTGCACCAGCCAGGGCGTTTCACGGCGCTCACGGGCGACTTCAAGTCGGCCTTGCAGGAGCGGCTCCAGGCCGCGAATGCCCCCTTGCCCGACTACCGCCTCGTCGGATCCGCGGGGCCCGATCACCGCAAGGTGTTCGCGATCGAGGTCTGGTCGCAGGGCGAACTGCTGGCCTCGGCCGAGGGCCTCAGCAAGAAGGAAGCCGAGCAGCGCGCGGCAAAGCTGGCAATTGACCACCTCGATCGGCCGTCGCGCGACTGACCGCGACGCTCCGTTCAATCGATCTCGATGATGCCCCAGGCGCGCGAATGCGGGTCGGTGACGGCAGAGGGGGCCGTGGCGGCTGGCGCGGGAGCGCGGCGTGCCCGCGCCGGCGCCCCAGCCGCGACGACAGGCGCCGTGGGGGTCAGGCGCTCGGCCGCGTAGCGGTGCACTTCGCGCGCAACATCCTCTTCGGTGGGCGGCACCGTCGTGCTGTTCAGTCGAATCCACACGCGCAGCAACGGATCGGACGCCGTGTAGCGCTTGCGCTCGCAGCGGACGAGATCCACGTCTTCGAGCCAGAGCAGGTAGTCTTTCGTTGAGCCGGGCGTGCGGCCAAGCCGTCGGGCGATGTGCGTCAGCGTCAGGGGCTCGTCGTGGGCGAGGATGTTGAGGATGCCCTTCAGTGCGCCATAGCCGCGCGCACGGTGCAGCCGGAACTCGTAGGAGTAGCGACACGCGGCGTGAAGCCGTCCCGCCGGAGCGAGCAGGGCTGAGAGGGCGCTGACGGGGTCGCACGCACCTTCGTCGGCGAAGGTCATCAGTGCACCCAGCATCGCCTCCACGTACGAAGGGCGTCCGCCGGTCAGCGCGTGCACGGTGCGCGCGGTGTCGGTGACGCTGTCGCCTGTCGCCACGATGTTGCGATAGCCGGCATCGATCCGCGCGCCGATCTCGTCGCACGACCACCCGTCCGCGACCAGGATCGGGATGTCGCGCGTCGCGGCGTGCAGCAGCTTGTCGACGCGATGCGCAAAGCGCGACGCGAGCACGAAGCGGTTCCGGCTGGGCTCCGTGGCGGCCAACAGCTCGGGCAACGCCTGCTTCAGTCCCGGGAAGGCCTCGAACGTCCGCAGGTCGAGCACGTCGTCGAGCAGGAACACGACCGGTTCGCCCGACGGCGTGTGCGCCGCGCTGAAGAAGTTGAGCACGGCGTCGAACGCGTCACGTGCCGACGTCGGTCCGGGCGGCAACTGGCCACCGGGCAGCACGAACGCCGAACGCGAGACGACGGCGTGCAGGAACTGCTCGGGCGTCGTGGCCACGCGCGCGACGTCGATGTACTGCGCGCGCGTGCCGAGCGCCGCACGCGCGTCGAGCAACGCCGTGGTCCGGCCCGAGCCGGAGTCGCCGACAACGAAGACGACCGTGCTCGCGTCGAGGGCGCTGACGATGCGCGTGTCGAGGCTCATGGCGTCTTTCCTGCCAGCCGCATCGGCATCGTGATGCCGTGGCGATCCGCCGTGTCGATCGCGGCGGGATAGCCCGCGTCGGCATGGCGGACGACGCCGATGCCAGGATCGGCCGTGAGCACGCGCTGCAGCTTCTCGTCGGCGTCCGCCGACCCATCGGCGACGATGACCATGCCGGCGTGGAGCGAGTAGCCGATGCCAACGCCGCCGCCGTGGTGCACCGAGACCCAGGTGGCGCCGCACGACGTGTTGAGCAGGGCGTTGAGCACGGGCCAGTCGGCGATCGCGTCGCTGCCGTCGCGCATGCCTTCGGTCTCGCGGTTCGGCGACGCGACCGAGCCCGTGTCGAGATGGTCACGGCCGATGACGATCGGCGCCGAGATGACGCCGCGCCTGACGAGATCGTTGATCGCGAGGCCGAAGCGGGCGCGCTCGCCGTAGCCGAGCCAGAAGATGCGAGCGGGCAGCCCCTGGAACGCCACGCGCTCAGAGGCGAGCCGGATCCAGCGGCACAGTGCGGCGTCGTGCGCGAACATCTCGAGCGCCAACGCGTCGGTCGCCGCGATGTCTGCCGGATCGCCGCTGAGGGCGGCCCAGCGGAACGGCCCCTTGCCCTCGCAGAACAACGGCCGGATGTACTCGGGCACGAAGCCGGGGATCTCGAAGGCCCGCGCCTCGCCGCCCGCGACCGCCTGTGCGCGGATGTTGTTGCCGTAGTCGAAGGCGACCGCGCCCCTCGCCTGCATGGCGAGCATCGCGCGCACGTGCGTCGTCATCGACGCGATCGATCGCGCGACGTAGCCGGCGGGATCCGACGCGCGCAGCGCGGCGGCCTCGTCCACCGACAGGCCGACGGGAACGTATCCGCGCAACGCGTCGTGCGCCGACGTCTGGTCGGTGACCACGTCGGGCGTCTCGCCGCGCGTCACCAGCGCAGGCAGCACGTCGGCGGCGTTGCCGTGCAGCGCCAGCGACCGGGCGACGCCCTCACGCTGCCAGCGGCGCACGCGGGCGATGGCTTCGTCGAGGTCGTCGGTGGCTTCGTCGACGTAGCGGGTGGCGAGTCGCCGCTCGATGCGCGTGCGATCGACTTCCACCACCAGCGCCACGCCGTTGTTCATCGTCACCGCGAGCGGCTGCGCGCCGCCCATGCCCCCGAGGCCGGCGGTGACCACGAGCCGGTGGCGCAGGTCGCCGCCGAAGCGCGTGCGCCCGAGCGCCGCCAGTGTTTCGTAGGTGCCCTGCAGGATGCCCTGCGAGCCGATGTAGATCCACGACCCGGCCGTCATCTGGCCGTACATCGTGAGGCCGCGGGCTTCGAGGTCGCGGAAGTGATCCCACGTGGCCCACGCCGGGACGAGCAGCGCGTTCGCGATGATGACGCGCGGCGACCAGCGGTGCGTCCTGAACACCGCCACCGGCTTGCCCGACTGCACGACCAGGGTCTCGTCGTCTTCGAGCGCGCGCAGCGACGCCACGATGGCATCGAACGCCTCCCACGAGCGCGCGGCGCGACCCGTGCCGCCGTAGACGACGAGTTCGTCGGGACGCTCGGCCACCTCGGCGTCGAGGTTGTTCATGAGCATCCGGAGCGCAGCTTCCTGCGGCCAGCCCTTGCAGGTCAGGGTGTTGCCCCGCGGAGCGCGTATCGTTCGAGTCGGAGGCGTCATGTGGGTCGGTGGTTCTCGACGAGAACAAGCGTGCGAGAGCGAGGAAGATAAAGACACCGGCGCCAGATGTCAATCGCACCGGCGACGCACTGGACTACCTCAATGTCAGTCCGGTCGCGCGTGTCAATACGTCGCCCCGAATCGCGTCTGACAACGCCGCGATGTCGGGCGATGGTGGACGGTCGTCGCCGAGTGTCGGCACGCGCGCCCGCAGCGTCGCGCGCACGCGTTCGAGCGCGGGCGACGAGGTGAGCGGCGCGAGCAGATCGATCGCCTGCAGCGAGCACAGCACCTCGATGGCGATCACGTCGGCGGCCATCGCGGCCGCGCGACGGGCCTTGAGGGCCGCGCTCATGCTCATGCTGACGTGGTCCTCCTTGCTCGCCGACGTCGGGATCGTGTCAACCGACGCCGGGTGCGCCAGCGTCTTGAGCTCGGAGGCGAGTGCCGCCGCGGTGACCTGCGCGAGCATGTACCCGGAATGGAGCCCGCTGTCGCGCGTGAGGAACGGCGGCAGGTCGCTCAGGGTCGGGTTCATCAGGCGATCGCAGCGCCGCTCGCTGATCGTCGCCAACTGGCACGCGGCGATGCAGAGCACGTCGGCCGCGACGGCGATGGGCGCGCCGTGGAAGTTGCCGCCCGACACGATGTCGCCCGTGTCGGCGAACACCATCGGGTTGTCGGTGGCGCTGTTCATCTCGATGGCGACGGTGCGCGCGACGTAGTCGAGCGCGTCGCGCGCCGCGCCGTGCACCTGGGCGGCACAGCGCAGCGAGTACGCGTCCTGCACCTTGCCGCAGCCGGCGTGCGAGGCGTTGATGGCGCTGCCCGCGACCAGCGCCAGCACGTTGGCGGCCGCATCCCGCTGGCCCGCGTGGGGGCGCGCCGCGTGGATCCGATCCTCGAAGGGATGCACCGAGCCGCGCAGCGCGTCGATCGTCAGCGCCGCGGCGACGTCCGCGGCGCGGGCGACGCGCTGCAGCGTGTGCAAGGCGAGGGCGAGGACGGCGGTCGAGGGCTGCGTGCCGTTGATGAAGGCGAGGCCCTCTTTCGGAGCCAGGGTCATCGGCGACAGGCCGGCGGCGCGGAGGGCCTCGGCGCCGCTGACGCGGCCCGAGCCCGGCGCGCCAGGGCGGTGCAGCGCTTCGCCCTCGCCCACGAGCACGAGCGCCAGGTGCGCGAGAGGAGCCAGATCCCCGCTGGCGCCCACGGAACCACGCGAGGGAATCACCGCGTGGACGCCCCGGTTGAGGAGATCGAGCAGCGCGTCCACACTCGACGGGCGGATGCCGGAGTGCCCCTTCGCCAGGACATTGGCCCGCAGGAGCGCCGTCGCCCGCACGGCCGGCACGTCGAGGGGCTCACCGACCCCGGCGGCGTGACTGCGCACCAGGTTCAACTGCAGCGCGCCCAGCTTGTCGGGGGCGATGCGGATGTCAGACAGCGAGCCAAAGCCGGTGTTGACGCCGTAGACCGGCGCGTCGCCGGCGGCGTGGTGGTCGACGAGCGCACGGGCTGCGGCCATCCGCGTCCGGGCCGAGTCGGCGAGTGTCACGGTCGCGGTGTCTTCGGCGACGGCAACGACCGCGTCGAGGGTGAGCGAGTCTCCATCGAGCACGACAACCATGGGCGCAATCCTACGCGAGTCAGACACCCTATGTCAGCGGTCGTGCTGGCCCGTGTCGCTCCACACTGGTAAGCTCTCTGGCCGGCGTATGTCGCGCCGTCACGTCCGTTACCAGCCGGGTCGGTCGCCAGTGGGCCGCCCGCTTTCACTCACACGTCATGAACATCGCGGTGCTTGGCGCGCAATGGGGCGACGAGGGCAAGGGCAAGCTCGTCGATCTCCTCACTCCACACTTCTCGACGGTGGCCCGGTACCAGGGCGGCCACAACGCGGGGCACACGGTCTTCGTCGCCGGCACGAAGTTCGTGCTGCGACTGATCCCCTCGGGCATCCTCCACCCTGACACGATCTGCGTGCTCGGCAACGGGGTGGTGATCGATCCGACGGCGCTGTTTGCCGAGATCGAGCAACTCGAGCAACTCGGCATCATCGTCGAGGGCCGGCTGGTCATCAGCAACCGCGCGCACCTCATCCTGCCGTACCACCGCGAGCTCGACGTGCTCTCGGAAGCCAAGCGCGGCAGCCGGAAGATCGGGACGACGTCGCGCGGGATCGGACCGGCCTACGCCGACAAGGTGGCCAGGCGCGGCATCCGGGTGGGCGACCTGGGCGACGTGGCCTCGAGCGCGGCACTCGAAGACGCCGTGCGCGAGAACGTCGAGGCGCGCAATCGCCTGATAGGCGACTCGCACATGGACTGGCACGCGGTGCTCGACGGCCTGCGCGCAGCGTGGATCCGCATGAAGCCCTGGGTGCGCGACGTCTCGGTCTATCTCGCCGAGGCGCGTCGCTCAGGCCAGTCGGTGCTGTACGAGGGCGCACAGGGCACGATGCTCGACATCGATCATGGCACCTACCCGTACGTCACCTCGTCGAACGGCACCGTGGGTGGCGTGTGCACCGGCCTGGGTGTGCCACCCCGAGCCATCGACGGTGTCATCGGTGTCACCAAGGCCTACACCACGCGCGTGGGCGACGGGCCGTTCCCCTCGGAGTTGCTCGACGCCGTCGGCGAGCGACTGCGTGCGGCCGGCAACGAGTTCGGCGCCGTGACCGGGCGGCCGCGCCGCTGCGGATGGTTCGACGCCGTGGTCGTGCGTCACGCGACCCGCATCAACGGGCTCGACGCGCTCGCGCTCACCAAGCTCGACGTGCTCGACGGGTTCGAACACGTGCCGGTCTGCGTCGGCTACCGCGCGGGCGATCGCGTGATCGACGAGTTCCCCGGCGAGCTGGGCCTCCTGGCGTCCTGCACGCCGATCCTCGAGACGCTGCCCGGCTGGACACGCCCGACGGCCGGGGTGCGCCGTTACGCCGATCTGCCCGTCGAAGCCCGGGCCTACATCGCCCGCATCGAAGCGCTCGTGGGCGTGCCGGCGGCCATCATCTCGACCGGGTCGGATCGCGACGACACCATCGTGCGCGGCGATTCGGTCGTGGGGGGCTGGCTCGGAGTGCGTGCATGACAGCGCGGGCCGACGCGGTGTCGGCCGCGACGGCGTCTGGCGCGGCCGTCCGGTGTCGCGGCCTGGTCAAGCACTACCCCGACGTGATCGCCGTTGACGGCCTCGACCTCGAGATCGCCCGCGGCGAGTGCTTCGGCCTGCTCGGCCCCAACGGCGCGGGCAAGACGACGACGATCGAGATCCTCGAGGGCCTGCTCGACGCCGACAGCGGCGACGTCGAGGTCCTCGGCCGCACGTGGGCGCGACATCCGCAGGAACTGCGCGAGCGGATAGGCATCCAGCTCCAGGAGACGCTCCTCACCGAGAAGCTCTCGGTCGTCGAGACGCTGCGGCTCTTCAGGTCGTTCTACACCGAGGGCCGCGACGTCGCCGAGGTGTTGCGTCTCGTGGAACTCGAGGGCAAGCGCGACGCGTGGATCGGCAAGCTCTCGGGCGGCCAGAAGCAGCGCGTCGCGCTGGCGTGCGCGCTGGTCGGCAGCCCGGAACTGCTCTTCCTCGACGAGCCGACGACGGGCCTCGATCCCCAGTCGCGGCGCCAGCTGTGGGCGTTGCTCGAGCGCTTTCGCGCGGACGGCGGCACCATCCTCCTCACGACGCACTACATGGACGAAGCAGAGCTGCTCTGCGATCGCATCGCGATCGTCGACAAGGGACGGGTGATCGCGCGCGGCACGCCGCGTGAACTGATCGCGTCGCTGGGCGCCGATCACATCGTCGAGTTCTCGATGGACGAGGGCGTTCCGCCGCCCGCGCTCGACCGGCTGCGCGCGTTGCCCGGCGTCCGCGAGGCGCGGATCGATGCGGGGCGCATCAGCCTCAACTGCGCGCAGATCCACAGCGCGGTGCCGGCGCTCATGGACAGCCTGGGGCGCGACGCCGAGCGGCTCGCGTCGCTCTCGACACACAGCGCCACGCTCGAGGACGTGTTCGTGCACCTCACAGGGAGGCACTTGCGCGATGACTGAGCGCCCGGCCTCGCATCCCCTTGTCGAACTCACGGTCTCGCGGTTCCGTGAGTTCCTGCGCGAGCCCGAGGCGCTGTTCTGGACGTTCGCGTTTCCCGTGCTGATGACGTGTGCGCTCGGGCTGGCGTTTCGGACACAGGCACCGAAGCCGGTGCCCGTCGGTGTGGGCGAGGGCGCGGGGCGGGCGTCGGTCGTCGAGCGCCTGGCCGCCAGCGCCGAACTCGACGTGCGCCCGCTGTCGGGCGAGCCCCTCGAGCGCGCGTTGCGCAGCGGGGGAGTGCACCTCGTGGTCGTGCCGGGTGATCCGCCGGTGCTCCGGTTCGACCCGACGCGTCCGGAGAGCCGCCTCGCACGCCTCGCCGTGTTGAGCGCACTCGGCCCGTTGCCGCGGACGTCGTCGATCGCACGCGACGAGATCGTGTCGGCGCGGGGCGCGCGTTATATCGACTGGCTCGTGCCGGGGCTGCTGGGGCTCAACATCATGAGCACGGGACTCTGGGGTATCGGGTTCTCGATCGTGCAGGCCCGCACGCGCAAGGTGCTCAAGCGCCTCATCGCCACGCCGATGCGGCGCGGTCACTACCTGCTCGCGCACGTGTTGTCGCGCCTCGCGTTCCTCGTGCTCGAGGTCTCGACGCTGATCGGCTTCGCGCTCCTCGTGTTCCGCATCCCGTTCGAGGGGCCGGTCGTGGTGTTCATCCTGCTGTGCCTCGTCGGCGCGCTGTCGTTCGGGGGGATCGGCCTGCTGATTGCCAGCCGCGCGCGCACGGTCGAGGCCGTGTCGGGCCTCATGAACGTCACGATGCTGCCCATGTGGCTGCTCTCGGGGGTGTTCTTCTCGGCCGACAACTTCCCCCAGGCCATGCAGCCGTTCATCCGCGCGCTGCCGCTGACGGCGCTCAACGATGCGCTCAGGGCGACGATGATCGACGGGGCCGGCCTGGGCGGGGTCGTGTCGCAGGCGGGCATCCTGCTGGCGTGGGGCATTGGCGGCTTCGTGATCGCGCTGCGCATCTTCCGCTGGCGCTGATCGTGCGGCCCGCGCGCCGCGATTTGTGACCGACCGCCGGGCGGCGGTACAATCCGCCCGGCGTGCCCCCTTCAACGTCGGAGACCCGGATGCGAGCGATGTGTGCAGCAGGACGCGTGTGGATCGTGGTGTTGGCGCTCGTGGCGCTTCCAGGCCTCGCGTCCGCACAGGTCACGGGATGGGCGACCGTGTTGCTCGGCACGACCACCGGCGGCGAAACGACCGAGAACGGGACCACCTTCGCGGTGTCATCGGCCGTCTTCGAGGGGACGGGGTGGTTCGGCGCAGAGGCGGAACTGGCGCACAGCACCCGCTTCGACGACGAGCACTTCGTCGATACGGATCTCTCGACGTTCATGATCAACCTGATCATCAGTCCGCGTGCCGGACGGTTCCAGCCGTTCGTTGCGGGTGGTGCCGGCGCCATCCGCGCTCGAGGGTGCCTGACGTCGTGCGTGAGCTCCCTGAGCACCACAGAGTTCGGCGTCAACGTCGGCGGCGGCCTGCGCGTCGCCGTGACGGAGTTGTTTGCCGTGCAGGCCGACGCCCGGTACTTCCGCATGCTGTCGGGCAACGAAGCGTTCCCGCCGACGGGCTCGCGGTCGTTCGACTTCTTCAGGCTGACGGCTGGTGTCGGCCTGACCTGGCCTTCGAGCTAGACCCTGAACTCACTTGTGTTGATACCGTTCGACGCGAACCAGCACGTCCGGCAGGTTGGATTCGCACGTGTCCTGCACTCAACACAACCGGGCCGAAGAGTAGTGTTCGCTGCGCCAGCGGCGGCTCACGCGAGCGTTGCCGTCACTGTGCCTGCGGGTCCCGGGTAGCTTCCCAGTCTCCCGTCGCTTCGCCGCCGTTGACGCTGAACGTCCCGGCCAGCTTGCCATCGGTCAGCTTCGCCGTCATCGACACGGCCATGCCGTTGTAGGTCGTGCTGAACGACAAGGTCTGCCCGTCGAAGGTGCCGTCCTTGATCGGATCGGATCCCATGTCGGAGCTGATCGTACCGGTGACGGCGGTCTCGGCCAGGGTGAGCGTCAGCTTGAAGGGCACCGGCCCTTGCGGACTGTTGGCGTTCGCGCTCCAGGTGCCGGAGATCGAGTCAGCAGCAGCGACGACGAGGACGAGGGCGAAGGCGAGAGGCAGGGCGAGCATACGGCGCATGTGATGGGCTCCGGGGACGAACGACGTGCCATTCTACGCCGGGCGTCAACGCCGGCCGAGCCGGCGGCCGCTGCCCGGATGAGCTTTCAGGCCGGGCGGTGTCGGTTACAATTCGCCCATCTCGTTCAGGCCGCTTCTTCCGCGTCTTCCCGGGAGCGGCGGCGCGTGTTTCGGCACTCATGCCTGGCCTGCTGCCACTTCTGCCGGATGGCGCATCCGTCGAGCGCGACCGCCTGCTCGACGAAGCGCTGGCCCTGCCACGCGCGGAGCGCACGCGCTTCCTGGCGGCGCAGTCGGACGCACACCCCGCGGTGGTCGCCCACGTGGCGCACGCCCTGGGCGAGGTGGATCGCGACGATCCCTTCCTGCGCCCCGGCGGTGCGCTCGCCTCACCGCTCTTCGAGCCCCTCTGGCACGCAGAGCCGGCGACGTCGCCGGGACCGACGCTGGCGCCCGGCACACGCGTGGGCCCATACGAGGTCCTGGGGCTGCTTGGCGCCGGCGGGATGGGCGAGGTCTACCGCGCCCGGGATCCGCGGTTGCGGCGTGACGTCGCACTGAAGGTGCTGCCGCGCCACGTCAACCTGGTGCCGGGCCGCGCCGCGCGCTTGCGGCGCGAAGCGCGCGTGCTTGCGGCGCTCAGCCATCCGCATGTCGCGGCGGTCTATGACCTCGAGGAGTCAGACGATCTGCTGGCCCTCGTCATGGAGGTGGTCGAGGGCGAGACGCTGGCGGGCCGGCTGTCGCGTGGGGTGCCTGACATGGCCGCCGCGTTCGTGATCGCGCGCCAGGTCGCCGAGGGCCTCGCCGCCGCGCACGACCGCGGGATCGTGCACTGTGACCTCAAGCCGGGCAACGTGGCGTTCGATCGCGACGGCAGGGTGCGCCTCCTCGACTTCGGCATTGCGACCGCCGCACGCGGCGACGGCGAGGCGGTCGATCCGTATGCCTCGGCGGTCCACGCCGCACCCCTCGTCCAGGGGATCGCCGGAACCGTGCGGTACATGAGCCCGGAGCAGTTGCGTGGTGAGCCGGTGGATCCGCGCACCGATGTCTGGGCGTTCGGTTGTCTCTGCTTCGAGTTGGTGTCTGGCGCGTTTGCGTTCGACGCGACCTCAACCGCCGGGATCGCTGCGTGCGTGCTCGAACGCGAGTTCGATCTCGACCGCCTGCCCCGCGCGACGCCTGCCGCGTGGCGCACGCTGATCGCGCGGTGCCTCGAGAAGGACCCTGCCCATCGCCTGCCGACGATCCGGGATGCCATACCCCTGATCGACAGGGCGGCCGAGCAGCACGTGCATGTGACCGACCCGCGTCGGCCGTCGCCCGTCGCCGACGTCGCGTCGTTGGTGCGGCTCCGAACGGCGCCGGTCATCCTCGGGCTGGTCCTGGGCGGCGCCGTGGCGCTCGGCACCGTGTGGTTTGCGACACCCGTTCGGCGGTCGCCGCCCGTGGCGCGCCTGGCGGTGCCCGTCCCTGCAGGTGACGACCTGGTGACAGAAGGGCTTCCGTCGATTGCCCTCACACCTGACGGCGCGACGCTCGTCTACCGTGCGCGGCGTGACGGCACCTTGCAGCTGTTCCGCCGGACGCTCGACCAGGACGAGCCGGTCGTCATCCCCGGTTCCGCAGACGCCGCGGGGCCGTTCGTGTCGCCCGACGGCGCCTGGGTCGGCTTCTCGCGCGATGGGCATCTCCTGCGCGCGCCGCTGGCTGGGGGGCCGCTCGTCACGATCTGCGCCTGCGGGGGCGGTGGAGCGTCAGCGTCATGGGGCGACCGCAACACCGTTGTCTTCGCGCCCACGCCCGGCGACGGACTGTATCGCGTGCCAGCCGGCGGCGGCGTGGCGACGAGGCTGACGCACGTCGATCGCGCCCGCGGAGAACGCGCGCACGGCTTCCCCGACGTGCTGCCGGGCGAGCGCGCCGCGTTGTTCTCGATCATCACCGCCGACACGTCGCACGTCGCCCTTGTCGACATCGGCTCGCGAACGGTGACGCGATTGATCGAGGGGCGCCAGCCACGGTACCTCCCGTCGGGATACCTCACATGGGTCCGTGGAAGCGCCCTGTGGGCCGCGCCGTTCGACGCGGCTCGAGGCGTGCTGACGGGTGCGCCTCATGCCGTGCTGGGGAAGCTTGATCTCACGCCGGCCGCGCACGTCGCCTTCGACCGCGACGGCTCCCTGCTCTACGTGCCCGCGCCCGACGTGGTGCCTCCGCGTCGTCTCGTCAAGGAGGACCCGGCGGGCGCCACCGTCGCCGCGCGCCGGCAGTTGGTGCTGGTGCAGCACTGGACCACGGAACTGCGCGCGGCGCTGGGGGAGGCTCGATGACGTCAGTGAGCGCGGGCGATGTCACCGTCTTGTTGCAGGCGCACGCGCAAGGCGACCCCGAGGCATTCGACCGCCTCGTCGGGCTCGTCTACCACGACCTGCGACGCATCGCGCGATTGCAGCGACGCCGGCTGCGGCCGGGTGACACCCTCGACACGACGGCACTCGTGCACGAGGCGTACGTCAAGCTCGTCGACCAGAGTTCTCCGGACTGGAGCAACCGCGGACACTTCCTGGCGGTGATCGCCACGGCGATGCGGCAGGTCCTGATCGACTACGCGCGCGGGCGCCTGCGCCAGAAGCGTGGCGGCGGCGCCACGCCGGTGGCCCTCGATGGCATCGACGTCGCGGCACACGACGAGGCGTCGCACTTCGTCGCCATCGACGAGGCGCTCCGCGAGCTCGGCGCGACCGAGCCGCGTCTCGTGAAGGTCGTCGAGTGCCGGTTCTTTGCCGGTTACTCGGAGGCCGAGACGGCCGAGGCCCTCGGGCTGTCGTTGCGCACCGTCCAGCGCGACTGGCTCCGCGCCCGCGCGGCGCTGCGCGAACTGGTGCGGCCCTCCGGCTGATCGCGCGTGTCGTCCCATCCGGCGATCGCATCGGCCTCGGCGTTCATCGCGTCGCTGAGCGTCTTGTGGAGTTGCTGCAGTTCGGGCAGCGTCCACGCGTAGCTGGCGATGGCGTCGGTCGCCTCGAACACGGGCATCGCCAGCGCGTCGCGCTCCTCCTGGTAACGCGCATAGGCCACGGGCGAGCCGACGAGCGCCGCACCGGCCAGCAACTCGGCGTCGCGCAGCGCATCGGTGATGCCGTGCGCGGTAATCGGATCCTTGAAATAGGCGGCGTCGCCGACGAGCGCCCACCCGGGCCCGTGACTGTGCCTGAAGTACCCGCGCACGCCGCCGAATCCCTTCAACCCCGAGGCCGGGCGCGCGCGGGCGAGCAGCTCGGCCAGCCACGGCGCACACGCGGCAATCACCGCGCGATAACCCTCAGGCACCGGGCGGAACACCTCCGGGAACCGAGGCTGGCCGACCGAGGCGAAGACACAGACCGCACCACCCGTTGTCGGGAGGGCCCCTGCGCTCGTGTCGCCGGCGAAGCACCAGTGCGACGCCGGCAGATCGAGACCGTCCCAGTAGCCGTACACGACCGCCGACGCGTGCTGGCCCTCGCGATACGTCGGTGCCGCCACGAGGCGCGCCACGGTCGAATGGAGTCCGTCGGCGCCGACGACCAGCGATGCTCGCACGGTGATGGCACGGCCTTCCTCGTCTGACAGCACGACGCCCGTGACGCGCCCGCTGGGCCCGCGCACCAGCGCAAGCAGCCGGCGCTCGTAGGCCACCATGGCGCCCGCACGCTCTGCTGCATACGCAAGCGCCGCATCGAGGACATAGCGCCGCGGAGCGAACAGGGCCCCCACCCCGTGGCGTGGCTTGATGGGGATGTCGATCCGATCGTCGCCATAGTGAAACGTCGTCGACCGGATCGCTGGCGTCCCGGCCGTGCAGGCGTCGAGGACGCCCCATCGCGTGAGTTGCATGACCGCGCCACGCATCAACGCGTGCGTCGAGAGCGTGTCGGTGCCGCGAGGCGCGCGTTCGACGAGCAGCACGCGCTGCCCGGCACGCGCGAGCAACAGGGCGGTCGCGGCACCCGCGCAGCGCGCACCGATGACGATCGTGTCAACGGCCAGTGGGACATGGTTCATGACGCGACTCCTTCGCGGTGGGCGTGGCCACCGGCAGCGGCGCCGAGACCAAGGGCGAGGTGGTGCGCGAGTTCCTCCGCGTCGCGGCCGACGCCGTCGATGAACGCCGAGTTGCGCCGACGCTGGAACTGCAGCCCGAGCGCGTAGAGCCCCGCGCGACGCATCACGCCTCCCTCGTGCACGAGCTCACCCTGTTCGTCGAGCGCGCCAGGGACGTGCAGCCATGGGTAGCGGCGCACGAAGCCCGTGGCCCACACGATCGCGGACACCCCAAGGGCACGCAGATCGAGCAGGCGGGGCGCATCGGCGAAGCGGGGCCACAGTGGTTCGAACGGCTCGGCCGGCACCACCGCTCGCGGCAGTGTCGCGATGAAGGCATCGACGCGCGCGAGCAGCGTGGCGAGCTTCGCGTCGGCCGCCACGGTCGTCGCCAGCAGGTCGTCGTCGAAGCGAGCCACGTGCCCGGAGACCGATTGCAGGTGCCCGACGACGAGGGCGCCCCGGTCGTGGAGTATCCCCAGGTCGAGCGTCCGCGGAACCCGGTCCCCGACGAGCTGCAGCGACGGTTGCCGACGTGCCGCGACCGGGGAGGGCGTGTCGGTCAGCCGCTGGCTCAGGAGCCCCATCGCCTCCATCCAGGCGAGGATGTCGCGGCCCCGGTATCGTCGTGGCATCCGGAGGTGACGTCCCACCGAGATCACGACATCGCGACCGGCCCGCTGCAGTTCGTCGGCGATCTGCACACCCGACGACGAGGCGCCGACGACGAGGACCGCGCCGGCGGGGACCGAGCCCGGACCCTTGTACTGCGACGGCGAGAGCTGGTGAATGTCGGACGACACGTGACGGGCAAACGAGGGTATCGACGCGGCGTCGCAGTGGCCCGTCGCGATGACGACACTGCGTGCGCGCCACGTGTCGCGCGAGGTGTGGACGATGTAGCCATCGACGCGTGGCGACACGTCGAGGACGGAGCAGTCTGCCTCGACGGGCACGCGGCGGACGCTCGCGTAGTCGTCCAGGAACTGCACGACCTCGGGCATCGTCATGAACGCCTCGGCGTGCGGACCCGGGTGCCGATGGCCCGGGAGCCGGGTCTGCCAGGCAGGCGTCAGCAACCGCAACGTCGGCCACCGTTCCGAGCGCCATCGCTCACCGACGCGGCCGCGTTCGACCACGACGTGGTCGATGCCGTGCAGGGCCAGGCAGTGGCTCATCGCCAGGCCTGCCTGTCCGCCGCCGATGACGAGGGTGTCGATGCTGCGCATGGCCGTGTGAAGGGGATGCGGGCCGCACACATGCGGCCCTGGTTCATGTCAGTGGACGTCAACCTGGATGTCGACCGGGACACCGTTGGTGAGGACGTCGTACACCGCCGACCGCGCGCGTGACTGCTCGACGAGCGCGCGCAGTTGCTCGGGCGGTGCGTCGCCGGCCACGTCGAAGGTCACGCGCATGCGCTCGTAACCGTTGCGGACGTCTTTCGACAGGCCGAGGATGCCACGCAGGTCGATCTGGCCTTCGATGGTGGCGTTGGCCTCGCGCAGCGTGATGCCGCGTGCGGCGGCGACGTTTGCGAGGCCGGCCATCAGGCACGAGCTCAACCCGATGAGGAGGAACTCGACGGGCGTGGGCCCGTTGTCGGTGCCGCACAGCACGGCAGGATGATCGGCGTCGTACTCGAACTGGCGCGTGTGGTCCTGCTCGGTGCCGGCGCCGTAGAACGACTTGATGGTCGTGCGGCTGTTCGTGCCGCTGACCCAGCGGTTCGTGGCCCTGAAGCGGAACTGCGCCAGCTCGGGCTGCTGTCCGACGGCATTGATGGTCGAGAAGAGGCGCGGGGTGTCGACCCCGTTGAGCGGTTGACGTACGCGCGGCGCGTCAGAGGCGATCGTCTGCGGCATACCAGGTACTCCTCGAATCGGGCGGCTGAATGTCCGCCTCACTCGGTGTAACGACATCGGCGTCGCAAACCCGCCACGCGCCTGACCACGCGTGCGAATCAGGACGGCTGAAGGCCCGGTCAACCAGGCGACGGACGATGAGTGGGCGGTCGAGTTGGACGCGCCGCCATCCGTGCCGAGCGGCGCCCTGCGCGGCCCCGATTACGGTGGGGACGCGTGACTGGGTGCGGTATGAGGAATCGGATGTAGGGGCCGCACCCCTGTGCGGACCGATTAGAGGGGATCACGCCGCAAAGAAGTGGTGCGCCGCCTGGGGATCGAACCCAGGACCACCTGATTAAAAGTCAGATGCTCTACCACTGAGCTAGCGGCGCATTTCTGGCCGAAAACGTCGATTCGTTGCCCGTATTCATTGGTCGAATCGCTGATCTCCCGCCCGTTCATCGTGTTCCGGCATGTTACCCTCTGATGCGCTAGTTCCCGTTCCTGTGCCCACTTGTGCCCACCGAAACGGATCAGAGGGTCCACCGTCATGCCGACGCACCTGCTGACCGACCGAGGCGTTGGAAGCCTCGCCCCGCCGCAGAGCGGCACGTTCGTCGAACACTGGGACACGATTCTACCCGGCTTTGGCGTTCGCGTCTTTCGTAGCGGCCCGCGTGTGCTGCTCGAGTCGGAGCGTTTGGCATGCGGAAGGGTGTTCCTTATGCTAAACAGAGCGTTTACTATGGGCGCCGCGAGCATCCATGGTAAACGCCGACGACAGTCCCCCGGGCGAAGTTTACACGTCAAAGCGCGCAGGGCACTACCTGTCTCAGCCTTCGGGCTACCGGGCATTCATCCCAGCGCCGCTGCCGCCACAGCCTCCCGTGCAGATCGGCGGCGAACTGCAGCGTTTGCTGTCAGATGCCGACCGCGCCCTCGGGCGACTCGACGGCTCGGTCCAGACGCTGCCGAATCCCGACCTCTTCGTCTAAATGTACGTTCGCAAGGAGGCAGTCCTTTCGAGCCAGATCGAGGGGACGCAGAGCTCCCTCCAGGACCTCCTAGTCCCCTGGATCCGTGATTTCTAGGATAAGTCGGGTCATTGACCGTGCACCTGCTGAACGCGAAGGCCGAATCGCCGCATGCTGTCGAGGATCTCGTCGGCGGTCTTCACCCATTTGAACGGCGTGCTGCGTTCGTTGTGCGCGTCGACGTAGGCGAGGATCGCCGCGCGCAGCTGCGGAATGCTCGTGTGCGATCCGCGCTTGAGCGCCTTCTCGGTCAGCAAGCCGAAGAACCGCTCGACCAGATTGAGCCACGACGCGTAGGTCGGCGTGAAATGAAACTGGACGCGTGGATGGCGCAGCAGCCACCGCTGCACCGGCGGCGCGCGGTGCGCCGACAGATTGTCGAGCACGACGTGGATGTCGAGGTCCGGCTCGACGCTCGCTTCGATCTCGCGCAGAAAGGCGACGAAGTCCTGGGCCCGATGCTGGGGCTTTGCAGCGCGCGATGACCTCGCCGGTCGCGACGTTGAGCGCGGCGAACAGATCCAGCGTGCCATGGCGCACGTAGTTGTGGGTCCGTCGCTCGGGTTGCCCGAAGTCCATCGGCAGGATCGGTTGCGCGCGTTGCAGCGCCTGGATCTGCGACTTCTCGTCGACCGAGAAGACGACGGCATTGGCGGGCGGCGCGATGTACAAGCCCACCACGTCCCGGATCTTCTCGACGAGTTGCGGATCCGGCGACAGCTTGAAGCTCTCGGTCCGATGCGGCTGCAACCCGAACGTCCGCCAGATGCGGCCGACCATCGTGTGACTCACGCCCGCGGCCTTGGCCATCGACCGGGTGCTCCAATGCGTCTCGCCGGGCGGCGTCGTCTCCAGCGTCTTCACGATGATGGCCTCGACCTGCGCATCGGAGATCGTGCGCGGCGCGCCGACGCGCGGTTCGTCGTACAGCCCCTCGAGGCGGCGCTCGACGAACTGGCTGCGCCACTTGGCCACCGTCGTCTTCGTCGTCCGCAGGCGACGCGCCACCGCCGTGTCCGGGGCGTCGACACACGCCAACACGATGCGTGCGCGAAACGCCATCGCGCGATTCACGCGGGCCCGCTTCGTCAATCGCACGAGCGCCGCGCGCTCGTCGTCCGTGATCACGACTTCGGCTCTGGGGCGTCCAATCTTTGGCATGCCCCTGTTAGATCACAGTTTACAGTCTTCTCCTAGTGATTTCGTTTCCAGGGGACTAGCGGCCGAGGCCCACGTCCTCGGCGAGGGCCGACCGCGCGACGTTGAAGAGGTCGTCAACTACGTGCGGGCGATGAACCACGGCCTGGCTCGGTTGGCGGACCTGCCCGTCTCTGTCAGGCTGATTCGCGAGATTCACGCCGAACTCCTGAAGGGCGTTCGCGGCTCACGCCTGACGCCCGGCGAGTTGCGCCGCAGCCAGAACTGGATCGGCCCAGGCGGGTGCACGCTTGCCGAGGCGACGTTCGTGCCGCCTCCGCCGGCTGACGTGCCTGTCGCGTTGGGTGCCCTCGAGCAGTTCCTGCACACCGAGGACAAACTGCCACTGCTCGTGAAGATCGGTCTCGCGCACGCGCAGTTCGAGACGATCCATCCCGTTCCTCGACGGGAATGGCCGCGTGGGCCGGTTGCTGATCACCTTTCTGCTGTGCGAGAAGGACACGCTGCGGAAGCCGGTGCTCTACCTGTCGCACTACTTCAAGCGGTACCGCCACGAGTACTACGAGCGGCTGCAGGCCGTGCGCGACGCTGGCGACTTCGAGGGCTGGCTCGCGTTCTTCCTCAGAGGGATTGTTGGCGTGAGCGTCGAGGCAGCGGCGACGGCACGACGAATCCTCGAACTTCGTGAACAGCACCGGCGTGCGATCGCGGAACATCTCGGCAGAGCGGCCGGCAACGGCCACCGCGTGTTGGAGCAACTCTACGAGCAGCCGATCGTGAGCGTCACCGACGTCCAACACCTGCTCGGGACGACGTTCGCGGGCGCCAACCAGATTGTGCAGCGCCTCGTGGATCTGACCATCCTCACCGAGATCACCGGGCAGGCCCGCCATCGCCGGTTCCGCTACGACGCGTATGTGCGGCTCTTCGCCGAGGAGGCGGGGGCGTGATCGACGGATCGAATTCATATCCCACGTACAGAGCGTTCGGCCTCAACCCGGATGCACGAGTTCCGGCGCACTGGGACGTCAAGCGTGCAAAGTACCTCAAGGGGGCAATCGCGCGCGACGCCTCGATCGAGGCACAGGGACACGTGGAAGCGTGCACGCCGGACGGTCGTCGTCACTCCTTGCTCACGCTCGAAGACGGTTCAACGCCGAAGCGTTGCCGCATGCCGTGACGGCACCGTTCCCGCTCCTCAGGGGTCATCTGCTCCCAGCGCTCCGACATGCGACGGCGGACTCCCGACCGGTGGCCTCCGTGAGATCCCACGCCACCGAAGAGAATCCGGCACAGTGCCAGTAACCCGATCGCTTGCCAGAACGTAATCGAGCGCCAGCCGAAGATCGAAGGCATCAGCCAGTTCCAGAGCTGCATCACGACCTGGCCGCCAATGGCGACAAACGCCACGATGGCCAGGATCGCCAGCGGGGCCAGGAATACCCATTTCCATCTCATGGTCGGTTCCTCACGCGTTCGTGTACTCGTCGTGAATGCGCTGCAGGCGCTCGCGCAGGTGCCGCACCGCATATCGCTTGCGCGAGAGCAGGGTATTGACGCTCACGCCAGTCTCCGCAGCCATCTCCCTGAAGCTGCGGCCTTCCAATTCGTGCGCGACGAACACGGCACGCTGCTCCGGCGGCAGCTCGCCCAGCGCCAACGCGAGTTCGTCGAGCAGCACGTTGCGCGCGTAAAGCATGTCGGGGCCGACATCGGGCGAGGGCAACAGGTCTTCCAGTTGCAGCAGCTCGTCACCTTCCTCGACACGGCATCGCTCATGGGCTCCGGCTTCTTCTTGCGAAAGAGATCGGTGATGCGATTGCGCGCCACGCGAAAGAGCCAGCCGGCAACGTGCTCGATCGGCATCAGCAGGCGGTTCGCTTCCACCAGCTCGTAGAAGACGTCCTGGAGGATGTCTTCGGCGTCACGCGCATCGGGCACGCGCCGGCGAATGAAGTTGCGCAGCCGGGATTGCTCCCGCTCGAGCACCTCGGAGATCCGCTGGTCCTGTTCCAGTGCCATCCGCTCCAGGCCCGCTGCAGCCCTGGCCCGCCGAAGCTTCAGCGAAGGCGGGTCGTTCATCTACCGTTGTAGACGAATGAGGGGGTGAGGATATTGTAGGGGCTGTGTTCGCGGCCCGTTCACCGGCAGCCCGCCGTCGAATCCGTAGCGTTAAGCCTGTAACATGCGGCGACCGTTCTTCGTTGTCGACCATCCCAGGAGCCGCCTGATGTTCTGCCGTGTCTTCCGACCGACTGCGACCGCAGTCCTGCTCGTTGCCTGCGCCCTCGCGCACCCTGCAGGTGCGTCAGCGCAGGTGGCCGCACCGGCACCGACGCCGGGCGCCATCACTGCGGCCGACTATGCGCGGGCCGAGAAGTTCCTGGCGGCAGGTGTCAACCCGCTGGTCATCGGCGGCAGCGTCAACGCCGCGTGGCTCGCCGACGATCGATTCACCTATCGCAACACCACGGCCGACGGCGCGGAGTTCATCCTCGTCAACCCGGCGATGAAGACGCGCGTTCGGGCGTTCGACCACGAGCGGCTCGCGGCAGCGTTGCAGGCGGCCGCTGGCGGCACGTTCGACGCGAAGAAGCTGCCGTTCCAGGTCATCGAGCTGTCGCCCGACGGGCAGTCTGTCTCGTTCGACGTCGAGACGAAACGCTGGTCGTGCGACGTCAAGGGCGCCGCGTGCGCATCGGTGGGCGACGCCAGGGGAGACCGCGCCATTGGTCGCGGCGCGGGCGGGCGTCCCGGCTCGGCGGGGAATGCGGTGACCTCGCCCGACGGCAAGCGCGCGGTCTTCGTCAAGGACTGGAACCTCTGGGTGCGTGACGTCGCCACCAAGGCCGAGACGCAACTCACGACCGACGGCGTGCCGAACTTCGGCTACGCCACCGACAACGCCGGCTGGAGGACGAGCGACCGCGCCATCGTCCTGTGGTCGCCCGACTCGAAGAAGGTCGCGACGTTCCAGCAGGACGAACGCAGCGTCGGCGACATGTATCTCGTCGAGACGAAGGTCGGCCACCCGGTGCTGAAGTCGTGGAAGTACCCGTTGCCCGGTGACCCCGTCGTGGCGATGCTCCATCGCGTGGTCGTCGACGTCGAGACCCGCGCCACGGTGCGGTTCCAGATGCCGCCCGACTATCACCGCGCCATGCTGGGCGACGACGTCTCGGTCTCCGACATGATCTGGAGCCCCGATGCCTCGCGCCTCGCGTTCGTGTCGACCGGACGCGACCACAAGTCGGCAACCGTCCGCGTCGCGGATGTCGCCACCGGGGCGGTGCGGACCGTGTTCGAGGAGACAGCGAAGACCCACTTCGAGTCGCCCGCGGGCTGGCGCGTGCTGTGGGCGACCAACGAGGTGATCTGGAACTCGCAGCGCGACGACTGGAGCCACCTGTACCTCTACGACCTGGCCACCGGCGCGCTCAAGCAGCAGATCACGTCGGGCCCTGGCCCGGTCACGAAGATCGAGCGTGTCGACGAGAAGGCCCGCACGGTGTACTTCACGGCGATGGGACGCGAGCCTGGCCAGGACCCGTACTTGCGGCACTTCTATCGCATTGGCCTTGACGGCAAAGGCTATGCGTCGCTCACTCCCGAAGACGGCGATCACGCCGTGCAGGTGTCGTCATCGGGGACGTTCTTCATCGACACCTCGTCAACCTGCGAACGTCCGCCCGTCGTCGTGCTGCGCGACACCGCCGGCAAGGTTGTCATGCCGCTCGAGAAGGCCGACATCTCGCAGTTGCTCGCATCCGGGTGGAAGCCGCCGATGCCGTTCAGCGTGACGGCCCGCGACGGAAAGACCCTCGTCTACGGACAGCTGTTCCGTCCCACGCGCTTCGACCCGGCGAAGAAGTACCCAATCATCAACCAGGCCTACCCCGGCCCGCAGTCGGGCAGCGTCGGATCGCGCTCTTTCGCCGCGGCACGAGGCGACAAGCAGGCGCTCGCCGAGCTGGGATTCATCGTCGTCTCCATCGACGGGATGGGCACGCCGGGGCGATCGAAGTCCTTCCACGACGCGTACTACGGCGCGATGGGGCGCGACAACACGTTGCCCGATCAGGTGGCCGGCATGAAGGAACTCGCGCAGCGATTCCCCTGGATCGACATCGACCGCGCCGCGATCTGGGGCCACTCGGGCGGCGGGTTCATCGCGGCGGATGCCATGTTCCGCTACCCCGAGTTCTTCAAGGTCGGCATCTCGGAGTCGGGCAATCACGACCAGCGCCTCTACGAGGACGACTGGGGCGAACGTTACCAGGGCTTGCTGGTCAAGGGCGAGAAGGGTGCACCCGACAACTACGACGCGGAAGCCAACCAGACGGTGGCGAAGAACCTGCGGGGCCACCTGCTGCTGATGCACGGGATGATGGACAACAACGTGCCGCCGCAGAACACGTACCTGGTGATGGACGCCCTGATCAAGGCGAACAAGGACTTCGACCTGCTCCTGCTGCCGCATCAGCAGCACGGGTACGGCGTGGATGGCCCCTACGTCATGCGCCGCCGCTGGGACTACTTCGTGCGGCACCTCCTCGGCGTTGACCCGCCGAAGGAGTTCAAGATGCAGGCCGTGTCAGACCGGCCGCAGTAGGGGCCGCGCCCCCGCGCGGCCCGCCCAGGGTGTAGGGGCCGCGCCCCCGCGCGGCCCGCCCAGGGTGTAGGGGCCGCGCCCCCGCGCGGCCCGCCCAGGGTGTAGGGGCCGCGCCCCCGCGCGGCCCGGGCGCGATCAACTCTGGGCGCGCAAAGCGTTGACCAGCACGGTCAACATCCGGACGTAGCGTTCGTCGGCCGTCGAGAACCGCTGTCGATAGTCGGCCTCGGAGAGCGACTGTGCCTGCCAGTCGCCGTCGAGCACCACGTAGTCAACGGCGTCCTTGTAGACCACGTCGAACGCGGTGTCCTTCATCCGCGTGGGCTTCAGGCCATCGACGCCGAGGTCCTGGATGAACCACCTGTCCTGGATCTCGGAGGCCCCCTGCAGGTCCATGTAGGCGTCCCTGAAGCGCCCGGCCTCGATGGCGTCGTGCATGAAGCTCGGCACCGAGTACTTCGCGCCGACGATGAGCAACTGGCTGCCTTTGAGGTACATCACCGCGACGAACCGGCCCGGCGTGGCTGGATCGGGCGCGGCAAATGCGTCGAGTTCCCTGGCGTCGAGCAGGGCGGCGAGCGCCGGCGCCACATCGGAACTGGATCGCGCTGTCTGCGCCCGCGCGGCGGGAATCGCCACGCCAAGGACGGCCATGGTGAGAACGCTGGTTCGCAAGATGGTCCGCATCACACACCCCCTGCGTTGCATCGCAACACGCTGCAGGCGACGTGCCGTCTCAGGTGTGAGCGCCGGCCCAACCGCCTGTGGGGCGCCATTGCCGTCCGACACGCGCCAGCGGGTCGTCGTGCTGAGGGCTCCCATCAGCAACCTCGCAAGAGGGGTGCCAGCGGGCGAGGTGACGCGAGGTGCCGGAACGCGTGCCCGGTCGTCAGCCACACGCCGCCCGACACTCCGCATGTCGCGAGATGGTGCGCGCGGTGGCAACATGTTGCCACTCGGCTGCTAGACTGGACACAGGCCGATCCGGTCATGAGCACCACGATACGACCACGCGACGCCGCATCCGCCCGCCCGCAGCACGACGTGGAGGCGGCGATCGTGCGCGCGGCGCGCGCCCTCACCCTGCACCTCGACCTCGACGGCGTCGCGAACGTGACGCTGGACGCGGTGGAAGGCGTGTTCGGCGCCGCGTCGAGCTGGCTCCTGCTCGTGCAGGAAGGGGGGCGGAGGCTGCGCACGGTCGCCTTCAGGGGACCGGGACGCGAGGCGTTCAGTGACCGGCTGCTGCCGGCCGATGTCGGGATCATCGGCCTCGCGTTCACGACCGGCGACGTGGTGTTCGTGGCCGACGTGAACGCCGATCAGCAGTGGGTCGGTCCGGCGCGCGTGCAGGCGTCAGGACTGCGGTCGGTCTTCGCCGTTCCGTTGATCCACCAGGGAACGGCGATCGGCGTGGTCGGACTCGACAGCCCGAGGTTCACCGCGACGCATCCTCCCGTGGATCTCGACATCGCCCGGCTCGAGGCGCTCGCGTCGCAAGCCGCGATCGCGGTCACCAACGCCCGGCTCTACGACGAGAGCGAACGCGACCGGCAGCGGCTCCGCTCGCTGCAGCGCGAGCGCCAGCTGCTCAGGCAGCATGTCGGGCATCTGCGCGAAGAGGTGCGCGCCGCGGGAGCGTTCGGCGACATCCTCGGCGAGAGTCCCGCGTTCACCGCGGTTCTCGATCAGGCCTTGCTCGTGGCTCCGGGCGACACGACGGCACTCCTGCTGGGCGAGACGGGCACGGGCAAGGAGTTGCTCGCCCGATTCATCCACGAGCGCAGTGCGCGCGCGCGCGGGCCGTTCGTGGCCGTCAACTGCGCGGCCCTGCCCGAGGCGCTCATCGAGAGCGAACTCTTCGGCCACGAGCGAGGCGCGTTCACAGGAGCCATCGCGAGGAAGTCGGGCAAGTTCGAGCTGGCGCACCGCGGGACGTTGTTCCTCGACGAGATCGGCGACCTGCCGCCGGCGGCCCAGGCCAAGTTGCTGCGGGTGCTCCAGGACGGCATGGTGCAGCGGGTCGGATCCACGCAAGCCGTCGCCGTGGACGTGCGCGTGATCGCCGCGACGAACCACGACCTCGAGGACGCCATTTCGACCGCGCATTTCCGCGCCGACCTGTTCTACCGGTTGAGCGTGTTCCCCTTGCGGATCCCGCCGCTGCGCGAGCGGCGCGACGACATCGGGTTGCTCGCCCGCTACTTCGTCCGACGATCCGCGTCGCGCCTCCGCCGGTCGGCCAACGACCTGACCCCCCAGGCGCTCGAGCGCCTGCAATCGTATGACTGGCCTGGCAACGTGCGTGAGCTGCAGAACGTGATCGAGCGCGCCGTCATCCTCTCCACGGGCGCGCTGGTCGACGCCCCGGCCATCGGGCTCCCCGTTCGCGCTGCCGGGCCCGCATCGGCCGCCGACCCTTCGCCACCGGTGACACTGGCCGAGGCCGAGCGTCGAGCCATCGTCGCCGCCCTCGATGTCACCGGATGGCGTATCAGCGGGCGCGGCGGCGCCGCCGAGCGGCTCGCCCTCAAGCCGACCACCCTGCACGCCAAGATGAAACGCCTCGGCATCGTGCGCCCGAGCCGATAAGCGACTCGCCACCTGACTCGCATCCCGTCGTCACCTGATCGCGAGATGTCGCGGCAGGTCGCGCCGCGGTGGCGCCCAACGGCTGCCGGAGCCGGTCTGCCGCGCATCGATGACTGGCCCGGAGTTTGCCCGTCCTGCGACTGGGAGGGCCACGCCATGGCACGGATCTCGTCTGCCGAGGAGCCCGGCGGCTACATCGTCGCAGTGACAGGCTCGTTGAAGGCCTCCGACCTCCGACGTCTCGAACGCGCATGCGGACCAGCCATCGAGCAGCGGCGTCCGCTTCACATCGTGCTCGCCGGAGGCTGGTCGATGGACGCCGCCTCGCGAGCCTACGTCGAGCGCCTGGAGCATCACGGCGCCGTCGTGACGACCGGCTGGCAGGACGTGCCGCCGGGGATGCAGATCGACTCACGCGCAGACCAACTGCCGGAGGCCAGATCGGCGCCAACACCGAGCCATCACGGGGAGGACGTCATGACGATCCAGTTTCAGCACGTGCTCTGTCCGGTCGACTACTCCGACTTCTCGCGACGCGCCCTCGATCACGCGGCAGCCATTGCGCGGTGGTATGGGGCGGAGTTGACCGTGGTGCACGCCGTGCCGCTGGCGATCCCGGCGCCGGTGATCCCGCCGGCCGAAATGGCCGTGCTGGTCGAACGGCCGCCGGATCCCGTGGCCGCCGAGGCGGAGCTCCGTGACTTCGTGACTCCCGTGCGTGACGCCGGGACTCCCGTGGTGACGATGGTGGTCAGCGGCCCTGTGCTCGCCGGGATCACGGGCACGGCTGCCGACACTCACGCCGACATCATCGTGATGGGGAGCCACGGTCGATCCGGGTTCGAACGCGTGCTGCTGGGGTCGATGGCCGAACGGGTGCTCCACGCTGCGACATGCCCGGTGCTCATCGTGCCGCGGCGCGCGGATCGGCAGGCCCGCGAAGAGGTGCTGTTCAAGAGCATCCTGTGCCCGCTCGACTTCTCGGAGGCGTCGCGCGCGGCGCTCGACTACGCGCTCTCGCTCGCGAAGGCGTCGGATGGGCACCTGACGCTGGTGCACGCACTCGAGGCGATCGAAGAGGAGCCGTGGATCCCCTCGTCGTTCAGCGTCCCCGAGTACCGTCGGCTGCGTGAACAGGAGGCACACCGCAGCCTGGAGCGGCTGGTGCCGGCGGGCGCGAGCGACTGGTGTCAGCCCGAGACGCTGGTGGTGACCGGAAAGGCGTACCGCGAGATTCTGCGCATGGCTGAAGAGAAGGAGGCCGACCTGATCGTGATGGGCGTCCAGGGACGGAATCCGATGGGGCGCATGTTCCTCGGCTCGACGGCGCACCATGTCGTGCGCTACGCCCAGTGTCCCGTCCTGACGATCAGGCCCCGCGCCCTGTAGGGGCCGCGCCCCCGCGCGGCCCGGCGTCCGCCGCGCCCCCGCGCGGCCCGGCGTCCGCCGCGCCCCGGCCGTGGCCCCCCAGCGGTGCCGCGTTGGCGGCGGCGGGCGTCGTCGGGTAGACTCGCGGCGGGGTCAACAGCCACATGAACAAGGTTCTCGCGAGCGCCGACGAGGCGGTCGCACGCATTCCGGACGGCTCGACGCTCCTCGTGGGCGGCTTCGGGCTGTGCGGCATCCCCGAGACACTCATCGCCGCCCTGCATCGCCGCGGCACCCGCGACCTCACCATCGTCAGCAACAACGCCGGCGTGGACGGCTTCGGGCTCGGCATCCTCCTCGAGGCGCGCCAGGTGCGCAAGATGATCTCGACCTACGTCGGCGAGAACAAGGAGTTCGAGCGCCAGTACCTCACCGGCGAACTCGAGGTCGAGCTCGTGCCACAGGGTACGTTCGCCGAGCGCATCCGCGCTGGCGGCGCGGGCATCGGGGGCTTCTTCACGCCCACCGGCTACGGGACGGTCGTCGCCGAGGGCAAGGAGACGCGCGAGATCGGCGGACGGCACTTCGTGCTCGAGCAGCCCATCACTGGCGACTTCGCCTTCGTCAAGGCGTGGACCGGCGACCGCGTCGGCAACCTGGTGTACCGGCGCACCGCGCGCAACTTCAACCCCGTGATGGCGACGGCGGCACGCGTCACGATCGCCGAGGTGGAGCACCTCGTCGAGCCCGGCACGATCGATCCCGACCACGTCGTCACGCCGGGCATCTACGTGAAGCACATCCTGCAGGGTTCCCGGTACGAGAAACGGATCGAACGCCGGGTGGTGCGGTCATGAGCGCGCCGCGCGAACGGATGATTCGCCGCGTCGCCCAGGAACTGCGCGACGGCGACTACGTGAACCTCGGCATCGGGCTGCCGACCCTCGTGGCCAACCACGTGCCGCCCGGCATCGACATCGCCCTCCAGTCAGAGAACGGCATGCTCGGCGTCGGGCCGTATCCGACCGAGGCCGAGGTCGATGCCGACCTGATCAATGCCGGGAAGGAAACCGTCAGCGAGACACCGGGCTGCTCGTATTTCAACTCGGCCGATTCGTTTGCGATGGTGCGTGGCGGGCACATCGATCTCACGGTGCTTGGGGCGCTGCAGGTCGACCAGGAGGGCACGCTGGCCAACTGGATGGTGCCCGGCAAGATGGTCAAGGGGATGGGCGGTGCGATGGACCTCGTGGCCGGCGCGCGCCGCGTCGTGATCGTCATGGAGCACACGACGAAAGACGGCGGCCACAAGATCCTGCCGCGCTGCACGCTGCCGCTGACCGGCGTTCGCGTCGTGCATCGCATCATCACCGACCTGGCGGTGATCGACGTCACCGCCGACGGCCTCGTGTTGCGCGAGGTTGCCGAGGGAACGACCGTCGACGCGGTGCGTGCCGCAACGGGTGCGCCGTTGACGATCGATCCCGACCTGGCGATCTTCCGCTGACGCCTGCGCCATGACGAAGCGAGACGGGCCGACCTCATGATGTGTCCCCACTGCGGTGCCGATGCCGGCACGATGTCGTTCTGCCCATCGTGCTCGCGTCTCGTGCGGTCGCCGCTGCTCGGGATGCATCGCGACCTGGCGGCCAGCCGTGGCACGACGTACGGAGCCGAGCGGATCGCCGCGGCGGCCGCGGCGCGCGCCCGCGAAGCGGCGGGCGAGGCGCCGTTGCCGCGGGTCGTGCCGCCACCGCCCGCCGAGGTCGCGCATCCACAGCGCGTGATGACCGACGCGATGCGCAAGGCGCTCGATCGTCGCGAGCGCAAGGCCAGGGGCACGGCCGCAGATGACGACGGCGGCAGTGCAAGCGCAGACGCCCGGGCGATGCACACCAGCGCGTCGCACACGGTTGACGACACGTCCACGCCGCCTCCGGTTCCGGCACAACCACGACAGGCAGCGACGCCCGCACCAGCGCCCGACGCGTTCCGGCGTCCTCCGGCGCTCAGCGTGCTCGTCGGGCTGAACGCGCTGGCCGGCGTCATCCTGCTCGGCCTGGCCGCTTCGCTGTTGGATGGTGAGCACCTGCGCCCGATGTCGCCCGAGACGTTACCGCGTTATCTCGCGGGCGGCTTCGGGCTGGCACACCTGCTGACCGCGCTCGGATTGCGCGGGATGCATCCGTTCGGCAGGGTGCTGCAGAAGCTCATCGCGTTGGCGTGGCTCTTCCTGGTGCCGTTGGGCACCGTGTACAGCCTGCTGCTGTTCGGCTACTTCGCCGCGCCAGGCGTAAAGCTGCTGTTCTCGGGGCGATCGCCCCGCAGCCTGACCGCGAAGGAGCTGGCCACGGTCCGCGCGTCTGAGAAGTGGTCGCCGGCGATGGCCGTCGCGCTGTTCGCGCTCGCGTTCCTGCCCGCGCTGGCCATCGCCTCGTTCGCCGCATCCGGCCTGCCCGTGGTGGTCGACCTCGCGTCGAAGATGTTTGCGACAGGCGGTGCGCAGGTGACGCCTGCCGATCCCGAAACAGCAGCCAGGGACGACGTTGCGGCGTTGATGCGCGCCGAGGCCGCCTACGCCAGTCTCGGCCCCGGACTCTACGATCGCATCGAGTGCGTGCTGGCGCCAGCCGCGTGCCTGACGTCCGATGACCCGCGCAGCGGCGAGTTGCTCGACGCGCGGTTCGCGGAACCGGAGCGCAACGGGTACCTGTTCCGCCTGGTGCTTGGCGGTAGACCCGACCCGCGTCCCGCCGGCGCGTCTGCGACGGGCGTGACGGCATATGCCTATGTCGCGACCCCGGTGTCGGGAAGCGGACGCGCATTCTGCGGCGACCACACGGGCGCCCTCGTCCAGCTCGATCCGGCGGATGCCGCGCAGATCACCGTGCCTCGTTGTCCAGAAGGGCCGGCGCCACCGCCGTGAGGAGTTCCGTCGCCATGTCCACGTCACGCCGTGCCTTCCTCCGGTCTGCAGCCGCCACCGTGGCGGTCCCTGCCCTCGGCCCCCGCGCACTCGACCGTCTCGAGCGTCGGCTCGAGGCGTTCGGGCAGCCGTCGCCCTCGTCGGCAGCGACCGACGAGAGTTTCTGGGGCGAGATCCGCCGTGTGTTTCCGGCGCACGCCGACTACATCAACCTCGAGAACGGGTACTCCAGCCCGCAGCCGGCCGCGACGTTCGACGCGCTGCAGCGGCATCAGCGCGAGGTGAACGGGGGCCTCTCGTACTACATGCGGCGCAAGCGGGCCGCCGAGCACGCGACGGTCAAGGCCCAACTCGCCGGTGTGGCGGGCGTGCCGGCCGACGAAATCGTCATCACCCGCAACACGACCGAGTCGCTGGCGACGGTGATTCACGGGATCGAGCTGCAGCCTGGTGACGAAGCCGTCATGTGCGACCAGGACTACGGGTCGATGCTCGAGCAGTTCCGCCAGCAGGCGCGGCGACGGGCGTGGAAGCTCACCGAGATCAGCGTGCCGCTGCACCCGCGCGACGACCAGGAGCTCGTCGACACCTACGCGCGCGCCATCACGCCGCGCACGAAGCTGCTCCTGCTGTCGCACATGATCAACATCACGGGACAGATCCTGCCGGTGCGTGCCATCACCGACATGGCACACGCGCGCGGCGTGCGCGTGATCGTCGACGCGGCGCACTCGTTCGCGCAACTCGACTTCGCGGTGCCGCAGCTCGGGAGCGACTACCTTGGTGCCAGCCTGCACAAGTGGCTGTGCACGCCGCTGGGCGCGGGACTCCTGCACATCCGGAAGGACCGTATTGCCACTGTCTGGCCGCTGTTCGGCGACACGAGCGTGCCCGACGATGACATCAGGAAGCTGGAGCGGACTGGCACGCAGCCCGTGTGGACCGTCATGGCGATTGCCGACGCCATCCGGTTCCACACGATGATAGGCGTCGCGCGCAAGGAAGCACGGCTGCGCTACCTGCAGCAGTACTGGACGGATCGCGTCCGCGACATCAAGGGCGTATACCTGAACACCCCAACGGGCAACCGTGCATGTGCGATCGCCAACGTGGGGATTGCGGGCATGACGCCCGCGCAGTTGGCCGACGTGCTGTTCGACCGCTTCAGGATCTACACGGTGGCGATCGACACGGTGCCGGTGAAGGGGACCAGGGTGACGCCGCACCTCTACACGACGATCGCGGACGTGGATGCGCTCGTCAAGGCGATCGGCGCGATCGCGCGCGGGTGAGGTCACGGTTCCGCCATGGCAGTCATCGCGTTCCTCGTTCACGTCGGCAGTGGTCCCGGCATCCTGCACCAGCTCAGTGGCGTCATCGCGCGTCATGACGGTGACATCACGTCGGTGGAGATCGTCGATGCGTCCCCGGCGACCACGCAGGTCTACTTCGAGGTGAGCCTCGCAGCCGGCGCCGAGGCGCTGCTCGACGACCTGCGGGGCCTCGAGATCGTGAACGAACTGGCGGTCGTTCCGACGTTCCAGCGCATCTACGGCAAGCGCGTGATCATCATGGGTGGTGGCGCGCAGGTGGGCCAGGTGGCGATTGGCGCGATCTCCGAGGCCGACCGGCACAACATCCGCGGCGAGCACATCTCGGTCGACACCATTCCGCTCGTGGGCGAGAAGGCCCTGGCCGAAGCCGTGCGCGCGGTGACGCGCCTCCCGCGTGCCCGCGTGCTGGTGCTGGCGGGCTCGCTCATGGGCGGCGAGATCGAAGAGGCGGTGCGCGACGTGCGCGCAACGGGCCTGCTGGTCATCAGCCTCAACATGGCCGGGAGTGTCCCCGACGCCGCGGATCTCGTCGTCTCAGACCCCGTGCAGGCCGGCGTGATGGCTGTGATGGCCGTGGCCGACACCGCGAAATTCACCGTCGCCCGCCTGACGCGCCGCGTGTTCTGACCCGAGGCCGACAGCGCGCCTCGTCGGCCGCAACGGCGGGAAAGAGTCGTCGGCTCGCGTGCGTTGGCCGTTCAGGTGAACAAAAGTCAGTCTCGGCGCAGATAATCCTTCGCCTCGCGGTTGCTTTTCAACGAATTAGCCTACTAGCCAGCCCTGCGCTAGTGGTGCCGCTCTTGCCTTCAGTTTGACGGATTTGCCTGGCTGCAGCCAGGCCACCGCGCGCTCGCGCCCGAGACGGCTTCTCGCTGTACACCTGCCGCTCGCACCTGGCCCCCCCCCACAGGTTCGCGACCGAGAAGGATGGGTTCAATGAGCCCGTTTGCCCGCACCAGAATCCTGCCGGTCTTGTCAGTTGGTCGTGTCCTGCGCCCGTGGTCCCTCGCGATCGTGGCGGCGCTGATCGCGTGGTCGCCTGTCGTGGGGCAAGCCGGGACCGTCATCTCGGTCGAAACGACAGGGGTGTCGGCCGGCGCGGTGTTCTCGGTGACGGCGACTGGGTTCGACGCGAACGCCGCCAATCACTCGGTCACGTTCGTGCCAGCGGCGGGCTCTCCGGTCACCGTGGCGGCGTCGAGCAGCACGGTGATTGACGCCGCTCGTGGAATCCGGCGGCTGTCGCTGCGCGTCCCGGACGGCGTCCCCGTCGGCGTCGCCAGCGTCCGCATCGTCAACACGATCACGTCGGACATCACAGACGTTTCGGGTATCCAGATCCTCGCGCTGAGCGCCCCCGAGCCGTCAGGGGCGGCAGCCGGCGCAGCCGGCGTCGCCGTGCGGGTGCGGGCGCAAGGCGCCGCAGCGTTCACAAGCGGGCAGGTGCGAGTCACGTTCGGCGCAGGGGTGACGGTGCGCACGTTAGCGGTACTGAGCGCCACTGAACTCATTGCGACGATTGACGTGTCGGCCGCCGCGGTACCTGGCGCTCGTGCGGTCAGCGTGACGGTGCCGCGACAAAGCCTCGTGCTGGCCAACGCCTTTACGGTCGCGGTGCCTCCGCCCGCGAACCTCGCCCCGATCGTCAACGCAGGCGCGGATCAAGTGGTGACGTTGCCGCAAACGGCGACGCTGACGGCGCACGGTGACGGATGACGGGCAGGTGCTGCCGACGCCGACGCTGACGTGGTCGCAGGTCAGCGGCCCCGGCACGGCGACGTTCACGGCGCCGACGGCGCTCACGACCAGTGTCAGCTTCAGCGCCGCCGGGACGTATGTGCTGCGCCTGAGCGTGTACGACGGCGCGCTGACGGGGTCCGACGACGTGACCGTGACGGTGAATGCGCCCGCGAACCTCGCGCCCCATCGTCAACGCGGGGGCGGATCAGGCGATCACGTTGCCGGCAAACGGCGACGCTGACGGCGACGGTGACGGACGACGGGCAGGTGCTGCCGACGCCGACGCTCACCTGGTCGCAGGTCAGCGGCCCCGGCACGGCGACGTTCACGGCGCCGACGGCGCTCACGACCAGTGTCAGCTTCAGCGCCGCAGGGACGTATGTGCTGCGCCTGAGCGCGTACGACGGCGCGCTGACGGGGTCGACGACGTTACCGTTACGGTGAATCCTGCGGGTAACGTCGCGCCGATCGTCAACGCAGGCGCGGATCAGGTGATCACGTTGCCGCGACGGCGACGCTGACGGCGACGGTGACGGATGACGGGCAGGTGCTGCCGACGCCGACGCTGACGTGGTCGCAGGTCAGCGGCCCCGGCACGGCGACGTTCACGGCGCCGACGGCGCTCACGACCAGTGTCAGCTTCAGCGCGGCGGGGACGTATGTGCTGCGCCTGAGCGTGTACGACGGCGCGCTGACGGGGTCTGACGACGTGACCGTGACGGTCAATCCGCCCGCGAACCTCGCCCCGATCGTCAACGCAGGCGCGGATCAAGTGGTGACGTTGCCGCAACGGCGACGCTGACGGCGACGGTGACGGACGACGGGCAGGTGCTGCCGACGCCGACGCTGACGTGGTCGCAGGTCAGCGGCCCCGGCACGGCGACGTTCACAGCGCCGACGGCGCTCACGACCAGTGTCAGCTTCAGCGCGGCGGGGACGTATGTGCTGCGCCTGAGCGTGTACGACGGCGCGCTGACGGGGTCTGACGACGTGACCGTGACGGTCAATGCGCCCGCGAACCTCGCGCCGATCGTCAACGCGGGCGCGGATCAAGTGGTGACGTTGCCGGCGACAGCGACGCTGACGGCGACGGTGACGGACGACGGGCAGGTGCTGCCGACGCCGACGTTGACGTGGTCGCAGGTCAGCGGCCCCGGCACGGCGACGTTCACAGCGCCGACGGCGCTCACGACCAGTGTCAGCTTCAGCGCCGCGGGGACGTATGTGCTGCGCCTGAGCGTGTACGACGGCGCGCTGACGGGGTCTGACGACGTGACCGTGACGGTCAATGCGCCCGCGAACCTCGCGCCGATCGTCAACGCAGGCGCGGATCAAGTGGTGACGTTGCCGCAAACGGCGACGCTGACGGCGACGGTGACGGACGACGGGCAGGTGCTGCCGACGCCGACGCTGACGTGGTCGCAGGTCAGCGGCCCCGGCACGGCGACGTTCACGGCGCCGACGGCGCTCACGACCAGTGTCAGCTTCAGCGCGGCGGGGACGTATGTGCTGCGCCTGAGCGTGTACGACGGCGCGCTGACGGGCGTCCGACGACGTGACCGTGACGGTGAATGCGCCCGCGAACCTCGCGCCGATCGTCAACGCAGGCGCGGATCAAGTGATCACGTTGCCGGCGACGGCGACGCTGACGGCGACGGTGACGGATGACGGGCAGGTGCTGCCGACGCCGACGCTCACCTGGTCGCAGGTCAGCGGCCCCGGCACGGCGACGTTCACGGCGCCGACGGCGCTCACGACCAGCGTCAGCTTCAGCGCCGCGGGGACGTATGTGCTGCGCCTGAGCGTGTACGACGGCGCGCTGACGGGCGTCCGACGACGTCACCGTTACGGTGAATCCTGCGGGTAACGTCGCGCCGATCGTCAACGCGGGCGCGGATCAGGTGATCACGTTGCCGGCGACGGCGACGCTGACGGCGACGGTGACGGACGACGGGCAGGTGCTGCCGACGCCGACGCTGACGTGGTCGCAGGTCAGCGGCCCCGGCACGGCGACGTTCACAGCGCCGACGGCGCTCACGACCAGCGTCAGCTTCAGCGCCGCCGGCACGTATGTGCTGCGCCTGAGCGTGTACGACGGCGCGCTGACGGGATCTGACGACGTGACCGTGACGGTGAATCCTGCGGGTAACGTCGCGCCGATCGTCAACGCAGGCGTGGATCAGGTGATGCACGTTGCCGGCGACGGCGACGCTGACGGCGACGGTGACGGACGACGGGCAGGTGCTGCCGACGCCGACGTTGACGTGGTCGCAGGTCAGCGGCCCCGGCACGGCGACGTTCACGGCGCCGACGGCGCTCACGACCAGTGTCAGCTTCAGCGCGGCGGGGACGTATGTGCTGCGCCTGAGCGTGTACGACGGCGCGCTGACGGGGTCTGACGACGTGACGATCACGGTCGAGCCGCCGGCCAATGTCGCGCCGATCGTCAACGTGGGGCCGGGTCGTTTCGTCACGTTGCCCGCGACGGTGACGCTCACGGCGACGGTCACCGATGACGGGAAAGTCCTCGCGACGCCGACGCTCGAGTGGACGCAGGTGAGCGGACCGGGCATCGCGACGTTCACTCCCGCAAACGCGCTTACGACGACCGTCAGCTTCAGCGTGGCCGGGACGTACGTGCTGCGGCTCACCGCGAACGATGGCGCGCTCGTCGGCACCTCCGACCTCTCGGTCATCGTCAGTCCGAAACCGAACGTGGCCCCCGTCATCACTTCGACGCCCGTGACGGCGGCCGTCGCACGCGCAGCCTACAGCTACACGGTGACGGCGACTGACGGTGACGGCGACACGCTGACGTTCGCCCTCGTGGCCGCGCCGCCAGGCATGAAGATCAATGATGCGACTGGTGTCATTGCATGGGTCCCCGCCGATGACCAGGTTGGCGACGCGACCGTCACGGTGCGCGCGCACGATGGCGTGGTCGACTCGGCGCCGCAGACGTTCGTCATCCACGTGCTTCCCGTCAACCAGCCGCCGCAGGTGAGCGTCGCGGCCGCTGCGCCGGTGACGCTGCCAACGCCAGCGAGTCTCGATGCCTCCGCGACAGACGACGGTCAGCAGCATGCCTTGACGGTGCAGTGGAGCAAGGTCGACGGGCCCGGCACGGCGGCCTTCTCGGCTCCCGATGCACTGGATACCCTCGCGACGTTCGGTCAACCAGGCACGTACACGCTCAGGGTGACCGTCGACGACGGGGAGTTCCGCCCCTTCGCCGACGTGACGGTCACGGCGTCTGCGCCGGTGTCCGACAACCAGCCACCGCAGGTCGACGCGGGTCCCGATCAAGGGGTGACGCTGCCCTCAACTGTAAGCCTCAACGGTTCAGTGAGCGACGACGGCAAGCCAGGGGGCAGCGCGCTCGACGTGACGTGGTCGAAGGCAAGCGGGCCGGGCGCCGTCACCTTCGGGGATGCGAAGAACCCGGTCACGACGGCGGCCTTCTCAGACGCTGGGTCGTACGTCCTGTACCTCACAGCGACCGATGGTCAGTTTCTCAGCGCCGACGAGGTGTCGATCACGGTGCAAGCGGCCGCCCCGACCGGAGACCGGGCGCCGCCGGTCGTCACGATCCAGGCACCGGCCGAAGTGCTACCCGGCACGCAGGTGGATGTTACGGCCAGCGCGGTGGACAACGACCGCGTCGAGATGTTGAGGCTCGAGATCGAGGGCCAGGCCCCCGAGGAAGTCGGAACCGCGTCGCTGACACGCTCGCTCGACGTTCCTGCGTTCGCACGTCCTGGACAGTCCATCCGCATTGCCGCGACGGCGATGGATGCCTCCGGGAACGTTGGCCAGGCCGAGAAGGTGCTCACGATTACCGTCACGCCCGACACGACGAGTCCGGTCGTGCAAGCGTGGGGACCGGCCACGGCGGCACCAGGCCAGGCGATCCGCCTGGTGGCCGAGGCGACCGACAACATCGGCGTCGCCTGGGTCGTCTTCCTGCTCGATGGCGTTGACGTCGCCACCAGCGCAGCGCCACCGTACACCGCGGCCGGCCTGGTGCCCGCCGACGCGTCCGTCGGATCGACGCTGACGTTCGTTGCACGCGCGCTCGACTTTGCCGGCAATGCCAGCGAGAGCACCGGCTCGATCGACGTCGTGTCTTCTCTCGACACCGCACCGCCCACGGTGTCGCTCACGACGGTTGCCGACGTGTACCCGGGTGAGCGGCTGACGTTGTCGGCCACGTCGAGGGACACCGGCGGCACCCACGAGGGCGACGGCATTGCCACCGTCTCGTTCTCGGTGGACGGTACGCCGCTCGCCGTCGTGCTCGCGGCTCCCTACAGTGCGGAGTTCATGGTGCCGGCGACCGCGGTGGCGGGAACGGTGTTCAACGTCGCCACCACGGCCACCGACTTCGCGGGCCTCACGGCCTCGGATACGAAGCAGGTTCGTGTCCTCGCGCGCCCGGTCACCGTCGAGAGCCTGGTGCTCGGTGAGGTCTACGACGACGCGACAGGGTTGCCGATCGCTGGCGCCACCGTGCGCCTCACCGGAACCGCGGCACAGGGACTCTCCGGGTCGTCCACGTCTGCAACGACCGACGCGCTCGGCCGCTACGTGGTCCGCGCCAACCCCGGCACGGGGCTCGTGCGCATCACGAAGGACAACTGGACGACCGCCGACCGCCTCGTGACGGTCGATGCAGGTCAGGCCGTCGAGGCCTTCGACGCGCGGCTGACACGGTTCGGCGCGGCCTCGCAGTCCGTGTCAGAGGTGCTGGGCGGCACGGTGGAAAGCGACGGCGCGCGACTCGTCGTGCCTGCCGGCGCGCTGGCGCAGGCCACGGCACTGCGCGTCGTGGCCGTCAGTCAGCAGGGGCTCCAGGGCCTGCTGCCGCTCGGTTGGTCACCTCGAGGGGTGGTCGACGTCGAACCTCACGGTGCAGCGTTTGGCGATGGGACCACGCTCAGCGTGGCGAACGCGTTCGAGATTCCGGCCGGCACGCCGCTCGTGCTCGCCCGGTGGGACGATGACGCGACCGCGTGGCGCGCTGCGGGCGCCGGCGCCGTGAGTGCGGACGGCACGAGGGTCGAGGCCCCGATTGTCGCGGGAGGTCAGTACGCGTGGCTCGTGGCCGACGTCGTTCCTGTGGCGCCGCCGATGCCGATTGCCGGTGAACTCGTCGCGGGGGTTGCCGCGTCGCCGATTCCCGACCCGGTGACGACGGCGATCGCGCCGCAGCCACAGGTCGTGTTCTACAAGCCGGGCGTCCACTCCGACGTTCGCGGTGTCATCACCGCGACTGGCCCGGCGTCGAGTGGCGGTCAGGTGTGGGCGCACCTGGCCGAGACGTATCGGTTCTTCTCGGGATCGGAGATCACGCCGGAAGCGTTTGTCCAGGACCTGGTCATGTTCCAGGTGCACGGGACGCCGGACGCACTCGCCGCGAGTTTCGTCGTCTCGCCGTCACTGGCCTTCGAGGCGCTCTCGCTCGAGCGCGGCGTGATCGGCGTGGGCCTGTATGTGCCGCCAGCGCAAGCGACACCGCCGACGGTCGTGGCTGCGAGCGGCGGGGTTGTCAACGGTCCGTCCGGAGAGTCGCTCGTCGTGCTGCCGGGTTCACTCGGGGGCGCCACCGCCATCGCGCTCGCATCGCTTCCCGCAGACCAGGTGGGCATCGCGCTGCCGGCCGGAGCGGCGTTTGCCGGGGCGGTCCAGGTCGGCTTCAGCGGCGCGCTGCAACGCGGCGGCCTGTTGTCGATGACGAAGCCGGATGACATCACCGAGGGCGACACGCTGTTGCTCACGCGGCTCGCCGAGATCGCAGGCCGCACGCGATTCGTGCTCGTCGCGCTCGCTCGCGCATCGGGTAATAGCGTGGTGTCTGAGACGACGTTCGAGGGTCAGCCGACGGCCCTCGATGGTGTCAGGGTTCCTGGGCGCTACGTGTTCCTGCGCATCGCGGCCCCGCTCGGTTACGCGGCGGGGGTGGTGCGCGGCGTGGACGATGCGCCGTTTGCGGGCGCCCTCGTGACGAACAGCGCGCTCGACGTCGTGTCGCTGTCGGCTCCCACGGGCGGGTACTTCGTTGCCGCGCCGGCTGGACCCGTGACATTGACGGCCCTCGACGTGGTCAAGAACGACTTCGGCACGTCGCCCTCCTTCCTGACGGCGGGTGTGGCGTTGCCGGTGGGCCTGCGCATCGTGGCGCAGCTGCCGAGGGTCATCTCGGTGTCTCCGGCCGATGGCGCCGCGAGCGTGGCACTGAGCGACCCGGTCATCGTGGTCTTCTCGAAACCGATCGACCCGGCGTCGTTCGCGGGTGCGAACCAGGCGAACCTGACGGTGGCAGGGCCCGACGGCGTGCGCCTCGAGGGCGCCGCGGCAATGTCAGCAGCCAACACCGTGCTGACATTCAGGCCGGCGACCGACCTGGCCGTCAACACGCACTACACCGTCACGATCTCGTCCGACGTGGTCGACGCCGCCGGCTACCGCCTGGGCACGGCCTTCACGTCGGGGTTCGACAGTCTCGACACCGTGCCGCCGCCGGTGCCTCCCGCCGGCGCCATCAGCGCGTCGGTGCCGGGCAGCAACGGCCAGGCAGCCGTCAGGGCGACGCAGGGCACCGTGTCGCCCAACGACACCGTGTACGTGCACAACCTCACAAGCGGTGTGGTGATCCCCGTGCCGCGTGCGCTCTACCAGGCCAACGGCAGCTTCGAGTTCGCGGTGCCCGTGCTGATCACCGACAAGCTGCGCCTGCGCATCGTCGACATCGCGGGGAACGAGACGATCGTGGATCTCGAGCGCTTCCAGCAGACCAATCCCGACGGGACGGTGTCGGCGGCCGTGGACAACGCCGGCGGCGTGGTCGAAGGCTCCGGTGGCGTGCAAGCCGACGTGCCCGAGGGGGCGTTCCCCGATGGCGCGGTGGTAACGGTCGGCGAAGTGCCGCTGCCGGATCCCGATTCAGCCACCGACGAGGACAAGGTCAACTACGAGCTGCGCTCGGCCCTCGAAGTGGATTTCGGCGGCGCGGTGCCGGCGAAGTACGTCAACGTCTCAATCCCGGCCGCAGCCGCCGAGACGGCAGACACGGTGTGGCTCGTCGCCCAGGTTGTCGACTACCGAGGCCAGCAGGTTCTCAACATCGTCGACACCGCGAAGCTGAAGTACGGGCGCATCGAGACGTCATCGCCCCCGTTCCCCGGCGTCAGCAACTCTGGCACCTACGTCATCGTGACCACCAGGGGACCGCAGGGCATCTCGCACGGTCGCGTCGTCCCGGCCGAGAGCGGCGTGAACATGCGCTTCGCGCTGATGACGCTCAACCCGACGTATCTCAACGTGCTCTCGCAGTTGCCGTTCTTCGCCGGGACGGATGAACCGCGGCGCATGGGCTTCCCGATGCCGGCCGGCAGGGTCAACCTGTCCGAGAACCGCGTGCGACTCCACGTGGATGCCAACGTCGTCGCTCCGGCCCACCGCGAACTGCTGGTCAGGGATCTCGACACCGAGCAGAGCCAGAGCTATCCGCTGCTGCCGCTCGACTATCGCGTGCAAGTGCCCGGCAGCGTGACCGACGGCTTCGACGTCACGGTCAAGGGGCCGGGGAGCCGCGTCACGCCGGTGACATCAGTGCGGGTCATGTCGGGTGCGCCCGACACCGTCACGATCAGGCTGAATCCCGACGCCATCGCCGTCCCTGTCACGCACGTGATTGTCATGAACCGCATTACGCACACCGAGCACACGTTTGCCTTCCCGACGCCCGCCGTGAACGTCGGCGTTCCGGGAGGCGTCGCTACCTCGCGTGAAGTGTGGCTGGTCGATGCCGCTGGTGGAAAGCAACTCCTCAATGTCGCCAGCTACCAGGTGACTCCGTCGTCGGATGGCCCGGGCAACCTCCTGCTGCGCATCCAGCCGGGCGCGCTGAGTGGGGCCGGGGGCGTCGTCAAGGTCGAGATCCTCGGCGCGGCGGGATCGGTGCGCGAGGTTGTGCCGTTCGAGCTGAACGCCGAAACGAGGTTTGTGTTCGACGGCGATGCGGGTGACAGCTACATCCTGCGCGCTACGCTCGCCGACGGCCGCCTGCATCACGTGCCGATTCCGCGTTTCCAGATCACGGTGCGCAATCCGCTCACCGACGAAGTGGTGAGGACCATCAGCGGATTCGTACCGCCCGCCGACGAGCCGCTCGATCTCGGTCACATCACCGACGACGTGAGTTCGCCGTTCGTCGTCGCCGGCCCCGCGGGGATCAGCAGCTTCGATCCGTCGGGCACCATCACGTTCACGTTCTCGGAGCCGATGGACGCCGACAGCCTGAAGGAACACATCACCGTCCACGATTCGGCGGGGCAGCGGGTGGCTGGCGAAGTGCGCGTGTCGGCTGGCAATCGCGTGGCGACGTTCGTGCCGGCCGTGCCGCTGCGCATGGGTGAGAAGTACCGGGTGACGGTCGATGGCGCGCTGCCGCTCACGCCGGAGGAACGCGCCAATGGCGTGTTGAAGCCGGCCGTGCGTGATGGCGGCGGCAATCCCATCGCGCCGATCCAGCTGACCCTGAGCGTGTTCACCCCGAAGTCCATCGGATCCCTCGCGGGTGCTGCGCCGTTCAAGGACGTGGCGATTCGCCGGAAGCGCACGAACCAGGTCTCGACCACGACGTTGTTCGTGACGACGGGTGGCATGGCCGAGAACCTGCTCGCGATCGATGTCACGAACCCGCGCGCACCCGCAGTGGTCGGCGCGGCGTCTGGCGCGATGAGCCAGCAGCGCGTGGCCGTCATCCCCGACGCGACGTTCACGGACCGGCAGGGACAGCCGTTCACCGGCGACCTCGCCATCACGACGCAGTTCAACGTGAACTTCAGTTCGATGACGTTCTTCGACGTCACGGATCGCACGGCCCCCGCGGCGCTCTCGACCAAGACGCTCACGGTGAATGCCGATCTCATGTCGGGGCCGAACCCCGGGAACACGCTGTTCGCGACGGCCTACGCGAAGGGCGTGGCGGCGTTCCAGACCACGACAGGCGTCACGGCGTACGCGGCCGTCGAGAAACTCGGCGTCATGGGCAGCGATGTGGGCGCCAATATCCCGCAACGCGTCGTGAACGAGCGGCTGCGGGAGCCGGTCTACTCCGGTGCGTTCACCGACATCGCCGGCCACGGCAGCCTCCTGTACGCGGTGAGTCCCGCGGCAGGCGAACTGGCCGTGCTCGACCCGAACCTGTCGCTCATCGGATCGGCGGGCCTGTCGTACGTGCCCCGTCGGGTGCGCGTGGCACAGGGTCTGCAGACCGACCTCGACGGCGACGGTCTCATCAGCTCCAGTGAAGTGTTCTCGCTGGCCGTGCTCGCGGGTGACTTCGGCATCTCGGTCGTCGACGTGAGGAACTCGTCGGCTCCAGCCGAGATCGGGAGGATCCCGATTCCCGGGGTCGTGCGCGACGTCGAGATCGACGCGACGACGCGCCGTCTGTTTGCGATCGCCGAACTCACGACCGGTGGGCCGACGCTCCTGATCGCTGACGTGTCTGATCCCGCCGCGGATCCGACAGACATCGATGACGATGGGTTCGACGACCGCATCCTGTGGAAGGCGAGCTACCCGGCGGGCGCCAACGGCCTGCGTCTCGATCGGGATCGCGGCCTGCTGTACATCGCGCACCCCGGCGGCCTCGACATCTGGGGCGTGTACGAGACGTGCTGCAACCTGGGCGTCGATCTCATCGCGCCGCAGGATTCGATGGCCGAGGGCAAGTCGGCCGAGTTGTTTGCGAAAGAGAAGCGGGCCCTGCAACACGGCCTCGCCGACGCGCTCAGGGAGGCCCAGGCGGCCTGCGGTGGCGTCGACTTCAACCAGGTGCGCATGTTCGAACTGGGCAGCGGCGCGTGTCTCTGGACCGACGAGGACCCCGTCAAGGTCTGCGACGGCAATTACCAACCCGGTGTCAGCGATCACGACTACTCCGGGTTCTTCCCTGACGCGATGTGGGACGTCTGGGTGCCTGCACCCGATGGGACCTCGGTGCCCAAGCCGGTGTGCGTCGTCACCGTCATGGGCGACCACTTCACCGACAACAACATGCGGCCAAAGGCGATTGTCGTGCCGGCCGAGAATGACGTGCCGGCCTACGAGATGTACTTCCGCGACATCACGTTCTTCGCGAACCGTCTCGACGAGTTCCGCACGGCCCAGTACCGGATCACGAGGACCGATCCGTCCATCAAGGGTGACGTGACGAACGACCTGGCGCTGGGACGCCAGTTGCTGCTCCTGAAGCACATCACCGAGGGCCGCTGGATCAGGGTCCCGGGGTTCGAGGGACTGGCAGAACCCGAGGGCGGCGACATGAGCTTCGAGAACACGCTCACGAAGCTCCGGGACGTCACCGGCGTCTCGATGCTCGAGGGGTACGAGTGGGCGAACCTCATGGAGTTCAACTTCATGAAGGCCCAGGGCCTCCTGCGCATCGCGGGGGCGGCCGACGAGTCGTCGGTGATGCACGACTTCTACATCAACCAACTGCACGTCGCCGGCAAGGCGGGTATCCGCACCGCGCTGGCGCGCCTGATCGGCGACCCGGCGGGCAACCAGCGCACCTTGGACATCGTCCGCTCGGGTGACCCGCTGTTGGTGGGCGTCGACCCGAACAAGCAGCCGGGAGGCCGGCGTACGACGCTCGTGTTCGAGAAGAACGCGTGCCTCTACGTCGACCGGTTGTCGATTCCCGAGGAGTGGGAGACCAAGCCCTGCAACTCGCTCGAGGAGTACATGGCGTCGGCGGCCGCCTGGACGCTGCGTCCGTACGGACCGTCGGGCCTTCAGCAGGGACCGCCTGAGCCACCGCTGAGCATCTTCACGCTCGACGAGGTGTACGACATCTACGATTTCTTCCAGGTCAAGTCAGATCGCCTCGCGCTCACGTCCGACGCCGCCGCCGACAAGTTCATGGCGTCCGTGTCGAACTTCATCGACAAGGTCAAGACCGAGACCAAGCCGCAGTACGACCTGATCGCCAACAAGATCAAGTGCGACCCCGGGGTGCCGCGGAAGGCGTGTGACCCGTGGTTCGGTTCGCTCGAACTCCTGCCCAATGGTGAGCTGGGGCCCGGGACGCAGCGCGACAACAACATGAAGAAGAAGGAGGCCGTGCTGAACGGCGAGCCCGGAAAGGAAGGGGCGGTGGTGGCCCACGTCGCGGTCGTGCCGCATGTGTTCAACCGCAGCTACCGCGATGCGCTCGACGTGGCGTTGACCATGACCCACACCAGGGCTGCCGGCAACGTCGAGACCAAGACGACACGCCTCGACCTCGAGGGCGGTGACCACCAGTACCCGGAATGGGAACTGGGCGAGGATGGCAAGCCCAGGCTCGAGAAGAAGAAGAAGGTGCCGCTGTTCGAACTCAAGGCCCACCAGGTGAACGATCGCAACAAGGCGGGCACGATGGTCTTCACCGTCGATCTGCCCGAACGCACGGTCGCCGAATCGAATCGTGCCGACAACTGGGCCGGCCTCGTCTACTACATCCTCGACCCCAAGAACCTCGGGTCGAGGCCCCTGAACCTGCCCTCGGCGCAGCCCCCGGTTCCGGCGTCGGCCCTTCTGCCAGACGCGGAGTGCAGCGAGGAACCGACGCTGGTGGTCACGCAGGAACTCGAGGTGTCGATGCGCGACGACTTCCTGCCCGGTGCGCCCCCGACGCCGATGACCCTCGAGAGCCCCGCGATGATCGCGTTGCGGCAGGGAGCGACGCTGAAGCTCACGCTGACGAACCCCTCGTCGACTGCGGTCGAGGGCGCGACCGTCTGCACGTCGATCTCGAACGCGTGCTTCGCACTCGGCCATCTCTCGTCTCACGAGTCGAGGACGGCCCTCGTGACCGTGCCGACCCTCGTGCCCGCCGTGTTCGACTCGGTGCCGACGGCGTACTCGTCGTCGACCGGCGTCGCGACGGCGCCGGCCTTCCGCATCGTCGTGGGTTGCGAGGAGTACCAGGTCGTGTCGCTCTTCCCGGATCCCAACCCGACGGCGCTGGCGCCCAACGGCACCCCGACCCTCGAAGGCTCGGTGATGCGGGGTGGCTACGCGGTGCGGTACTTCAAGGTCGTCAGGCGAACCACGGGGTTGCCGCTCAAGAACGCGGCCGTCACCGTACGCGTGGAGTCGCCCGGCTACGAAGCGATCATCTCGACATTCACCACCGACAACCAGGGCATCATCGGCATCGCAGAGGGTGTGGGCGCAGAGCGCAAGGTGCGGGCCGGCATTGAGTTCGCCCCGCCGAGAACCGCAGCGGTCGGCACGGTCTACACCGTGCAAGTCGTGCAGGTGAACGGCCTCGAGCCGCAGTGCCATATTCCTCCCAAGGCAGAGGCCTCGGTCCGCGAGCGCGAGTTCGAGAAGGGGTTGTCGTACGGCGCCACCGTGGGCGGGACCTTCGGCCTCTCGTTCGCCATCGTCGAAGGATCGGTCAGCGGCGAAGCCGGGACGGGCACCACCATCAACAAAGGCCTCATCACCACCGGACCGCCGTCGAGCGAGAGCAGCGGCGATGAGCCCCTGTTGCAGACGTCGCTGAGCGTCGGCCGGAATCAGTTCACCGAGATTGGCGGCAACATCGGCGTGTCGATCGGCGCCAACGTCCAGCTCGGGCCGGTCAAGCTCGAGGGCAACTGGGCCAAGCTCTCCGGAGGTGGCTCGCACCGCGAGACGCTCTCTGACGCGTATGGCCTGCCGGCGGGCGTACTCACTGACGCCGACAAGTGCGTCCTCTCGCAGTTGACGCTGTGGAACTTCCTGCACTTCAACCCGATGCTGTGGAAGCTGAAGGACCTGTCGTTGAAGGAACAGTGCGGGAAGGAGGCGGCAGAGTACCAGTCGGACCTCAAGACCGAGGTGGCGCGGAAGGCGACGCTCAGCGGCGAGGTGCTCTCGCTCGCGGGCACGCTGTGGGAGCTGCCCGGCAACGAGAAGACGCACAAGATCGACGCGAGCGTGAAGGGCGAGGCGAACTACGAATCGGCCATCACGACCGGCTACAACCGCCTGCTCGCCTGGGACGGCACACATGCGACGCAGACCGGATTCGTTGACGCCTACGCGCTGCGCAGCACCTTCGACTACCGGGCCGGCGTCGAGTTCGCCGCAAAGCTGATCGCCAACGAGGCGGCCGGACAGCCAGAAGACGACCCGGTCGGCAACGAAGACCTGCCCGACGACAAGAAGCGCAAGGTCGAGATCGAGAAGGTGAAGTTCACGGCGAACTTCGACGACCTCAAGAAGGCGCTGCGGATCCCCGAGGTGCCGAAGATCCCGGAGCAGTTCACCGCCAAGTTCGATCTGAGCGACAGCTTCGCCGAGCAGTACGGCATCGAGTTCGAGTGGGATGCGGTGCCTGGCCAGCCATTCCCGCTGGCTCCGAAGGAAGTCCGCATCACCTACACGGGGCGGAAGTACTCCGGCTGGTGGAAGCCACCAGGACAGGACCCGCAGCAACTGGTGGGGACCCCGCGCGGGGATCGGACGTTCATCTTCACCAACCCCTACGAGGTCGAGATGCTGGCCAAACGCCTGGCCAACGTCGACTCGATCAAGAAGAGCTGGCTCATCGCGGAACTCGCCGCCAACGTGGCCTTTGCGCCGACGACGCTGAACAAGGAATACGGGAAGTTCCTCGTGGCCCTGCTCGAGACCGAACCGACCTTCGTCGATCGCGACCAGGAGGGTTCGGCCATCAAGATCCCGCTCGGGGCCACGCTGGGTTTCAAGATCATGAAGGTCGGCGGCGAACTCGGCGCCAAGCTGACGCCCGAAGCCGAGGCCACGGTCGGCTACATGTCGGCCCGCGGGCAGGTGCGCGGTGGGCGGTCGTTCGTGAGCCAACGGTACCCGCGCAAGCTGTTCCCCGATCCGTCGCTCGCCGACGGCCTGTGGGACGTCATCGGTGCCGTGTGGCAATGGGTCAGCGAACGCCACCCCGACGAGCTCAACGCGGGTGTCGGCGCCTCGATTGGCCCCGGCCTCGGAGCCGACATGGCAACCCAGACGGCGCGCGTGCGCATCCCCGCCGGGGCATCGGCAACGAACAGGGAAGTGAGGCTCACGTCGTTCATCTTCGACGAGCAGTCGGGTCCCGTGGCCGAGAAGCCGCGGCGACCGGCCGCCACGTCGGGGCCGGCGAACGAGCCGCACTACGGTGCCAACGGGTTCCACCTTCTCTATCCCGACGACCTGCGGCTCGACCTGCCGATGCAGCTCGAGCTCAAGGCCGGGGCCGCGGCGGGCGCCGCCGCCGGCCTGGGGGCCTTCAAGTGGGACAACGAGAAGAAGGACTGGGACCCGGTCCCGAGCACGTACGACGAGGTGAAGGAAATCGTTCTCGTCGACGGGCGCGACATGGGCCTCTACACCCTCGCGCCCAGGATGCCGTCGGGGGCGGTCACCTTCTCGGTCACCGACGCCGGCATCGTCGCCGGGCCCACCGGACAGGTGCAGCGGTTCGAGATCGTGTCGGGGCCGCTCAGCCTGAACACCAACGAAGTCGTCGCCGATGGAACGATGTACACCGTCGACACGCGCCCGCGCGAAGGGAACGCCGCGGCATACGGGACGGTCGTCGAGCCCGACGCTGACGTGGGCCGCGACGGTCACCAGGTGGCGGCGCAGGGCGGCGTGGTGCGCTTCACGATCGATGTGCCGATCGTTGATGGAGACTACCTGCCCGCGGTCCTCGTCGTGTGGAGTTCACCCGGCACGGCGTACGGCGACACGCTGCTCGAGAAACAGGAGCGACAGCCGTGACCGCGATCGCTCGTCGGCTCGCCAGCGCGGGTGCGCTCGCAGTCCTCATGGCCGCGAGTCCTGTCGCCGCGCAACCGCTGCCAACCGCCAGCGAGGCGTCAGCCCTCGCGACGGTCGGCGGTGATCCGATCACCGCCGACGACTTTGCCCGGTGGCTGGGCGTGCTCCGCGCCAGGAAGGACTACGCGACCACGCTGAAGACCATCACGCCCGAAGGCCGCGCCGAACTGCTCGACGCGTTGGTGGCCGAGCGCGCCATGGCGCTGGCTGCCCGCGACGAGAAGCTCGATACGCGGCCCGACGTGCGCTTCCGCATCGCGCAGCTCACGGCAGAAGTGCTCGCGCAGGCATGGCTCGAGGCGAAGACCGCCGAGCTGACGCCGACCGACGACGCCGCGCGGCTGTACTTCGAGGCGCACCGGGACGCGTTCAGGACGGTGGACCGTGTGAAGGCCCGCCACATCCTGCTCAGGACGCATGACGACGCGGAGGCCGCCCGTGCCGCGCTGCTCGCCGGCGCGCCGTTCGACCAGGTCGCCAGGGAACGCAGCGTCGATCCCACGAGCAAGGACAAAGGTGGCGAACTGGGGTGGATCCCGCGCGGCCTCATGGTGAAGCCCTTCGAAGACGCGCTGTTCGCGCTGAAGGCCGGCGAGGTGAGCCTGCCGGTGGCCAGCAGTTTCGGTGTGCACGTGATTCGTGCCGACGAGATCGACGCCGGCATCGTCCCGTCGTTCGAGAAGCTGCAGGCAGAGGTGAAGCGGCGGATGGTCGCGACGGCGCTGGAGCAGTTCACGCGCGCACTGGCGCAGAAGTACTCGGTCGTCGTCAACAAGGACGCGCTCGGCAAGCTGGGACGCTGAGGGTGGGCAAGACATCGGCAGCGGCACCGTGCCGCGCCGGTGCGTGAACGGCCACGAGGTTCGGCACCAAATACCGACGGAGTCTGACCGTGTCCAGACGATCCGGAGTGCCCTTCGGCGCGTGTCTCAGGCTGGTGCTGGCAAGTGCGGCGCTGGTGATGGCAGGGGTCTCGTCGGCTCAGGCGCAGTCGCAGGCGCGATTCCTGGGCCGCGAGGAGATCACGCTGTACGGCATCGGCCTCAAGGTCGAGCCCGCCCAGCAGACCGTCCCCAAGGACTTTGCCACCATCGTCAGCACGTTCCTCCAGACGCCGCAACTGCCGGCCAACCTCCCGCCCTTTGCGCCCGACGCAGAAGTCCGCGCCACGCTGCGAGGACCAAGCTTCGCCGAGCCCAGGGAACTTGCCGTCCGCCCCAACTCGCCGTTCAACATCCCGATCCTCACCATCCCCGGCACCCACACGCTCGAGAACATCCGGTTGGTCAGCAACGGCGAGATCCTGCTGTACGGCTCGCCGCAGAGCGTGAAGATCGACGTGATCGAGAAACTCCTCGTGACCACGGTCACGGCGCGCGCGCTGACGGCAGACGAGATCCGCGAGAAGGGCATCGTCTTCGATCGGTCGAACTACCAGGCCTACAACTTCACGGCGGCCTTCGCCATCGACGACGGGTCGAAGATCGACATCACGTTCCCGGTGGTGCTCCCGACGATCCTGCCCCCGGCGAACGTCGACGTCAGCACGGCGGCGCTGTCGCTCATCGACCCGCCCATGCTGCGCGACCTGGGCACCATCATCCCCGACATGCTGCAGATCCAGTCGCGGATTCCCAACCTCAGCGTGACCGGGTTCACGCTGAAGCTGGATGCTCCGAGCGCCAGCCAGGACTTCTACGTGCCGCCGATCCCCGGCGTCATCGTCATTCCCGGCGACATCGGCTTCCTGAACCAGTTCTTCAGCGTCCTCCTGATGGTCGCCAACGTTGCGCCCACGGGATCGAACCTCGTTGTCAGCGAGTTGAGCGCGAGCATCGTCCTGCCGCCGGGCCCCGACAACGTGGTGGGCTCGAACGACGACCCGCTGCAGATGGCGCGCACGGCCGCCGGCGAGTCGCCGCGCGTCGTGCCCGTCCGCCAGGCTGGGCCCGACGGCAAGCTCGGGAACGGCGACGACATCACGACGCTGGGCCCCGGCGAGACCGGCAGCGCAGAGTACCTGGTCGAGGGCCGGCGCGAAGGCACGCACGTCGTCGAGATGGAGATCGCGGGCACGTTGAACGGGATGCCGGTCGGCCCCGTTCCGATCCGCGGGCGGGCCGCAGGCGTCGTGCTCGTGCGCAACCCGAAGTTCACCCTCACCTTCACGCACCCCGACGTCGTCAACGCGGGCGAGGCCTACACGCTCGACGTGACGGTCACCAACACCTCGGATTCACCGGCGAACTTCGTCAGCGTGAACCTGTTCTCGCAGAACATCAGCGGCGCCCGCCTCGACGACGAGCCCAGCAAGAGCATCGAGTACATCGCGCCGAACGACTCGGCGTCGGTGTCGTTCAGGCTGATCTCGCAGCGCACGGGCTCGGTCACCGCTGCGACGCTCGACTCCGACGAGAACGTCGCGGGCCGCTTCGCGCTGAAGACCGGTGTCGGCGAGTTCGGCATCCCGTTGTCGCCCGACTCCCTGGTGCTGCCGAAGGAAGCGGGCTCGCTGCCGCAGAACCTGCGCGACGCTGCCATCGGCCTGCTCGGACGTGCATGGGCCGTGGCCACGGCGCCGCCCGCGGCGCTACCAAAAGATCTCCAGCGATTCTCGAAGCGAATCGTGCTCGACCGCGCCGTCGAAACTGCGGAGGCAGGCTTCCGTCACCTGCTGGGCGAGCCGTTGCCAGCCAGTGCTGCTGGCCTGTGGATGGACTATCTCGGCAGCGAGTACGCCACGTTGGGCACGCGCGTCCCCGCTGACGACACGACCGGGATGCTCCAGTCGCTGCAGGCAGACGTCACGGGCTTCGACCTGGTCCGCCGCAAGTCGGTGCGCGGCGACGTGTTCGCCGACGCGATCGCCGCGGTGCTGCAGCCCGACCTCGGGAACGACCCGCTGGCGTTCCACCGCGCGATGGCAGAGCGATACACCTCGCGGCCGGGCCACGTGTCGATCGTGCTGGCGGGGCCGGGCGGCGCTGCGCTGCCGGTTGACGCGGTGCTCGTTGACGGCGCGGGCCGCCGTCTCGGCGGCCTGGACGGGACGAAGGTGATCAAGGAGATCCCGTTCGGTGACGTGCTGACGTTCAAGGATGGCGCGACCATCACGGCGCAGATGCTGATCGTGGCGGTGCCGGAGCAGGGCGCCTACACCGTCCGCGTGGCCCGGCGCGCCGGGGGCGACGCGGCGGCGCCGTACTCAGCCAGCGTCGCGTATCCAGGCGCAGATGGCAGGCTCCGGTTCGCGGCGTTTGCGAATGTCGACGCCACCGACGTGCCGGTGATCGAGCACGACCCGACCGATCCGTACCAGGTCGGTTTCGCGCCGGAGGGCCTCGACACGCCGCAGGAGCGTTCCGCGATACCCGTGGTCGTCAACGATCCTGCACCCACTGTCCTGGGTGCCGTGCAGATCGGCGAAGCCGACATCGTCGGGTGTCCGCAGGAGGACCTCAGCAACAGGCGCCACGCCGCAGGCCGGGTCGTTGCCGTCCTGTTCAGCGAGGAGATCACCAGGGAGAGCGTGCAGGACAAGGTGCGCCCCGAGGAGATCACCGCGTTCCGGATCGACGGGAACCGCGTCGTGAGCGTCGCGCTGCAGCCGGGCCGCCGCATCGCGTACGTCGCGTTGCGCGAACCCTTTGGACCGTTCGTCGCCCGCGCGATCACGGTGGACGGCGTCACCGACACATCCGGTCAGTCGATGGGCGCGGTCACCACGCCGATTCTGGCCACGCTGGCCGGACCGGCCGGCGTCGTCTCCGGGCAGATCCTGAAGGCCGACGGCACGCCCGCCAGCGGCGCCGAGGTCAGGCTCTTCTACGAGTACGAGTGCGACGAGAAAGGCACGCTGGTCATCGGCATCGCGTCGGAGAGCGCGGATGCCGAGGGCCGGTACCAGTTCGACTACGTCCTGATGCCACCACGGGCGATCAAGTTCGTGGCGCTCGATCCCGAGAACGACGACATCCGCATCCAGCGGTTCCAGATCGCGCGCAACGGCCAGCGACTCAACGTCAACGTCGTGTTCCTCGGGCGCGGCACGCTCGCCGGTCGCACGCTCGCCGAAGACGGCGTCACGCCGCTCGCCAACTCGAACCTCCGCGTCACGAGCCTCACCGATCAGAGCCAGTACGGCGCGACGACCGACGCGCTTGGGCGATTCGAGATCCAGCGCATCCCCGTCGGCAACATCCTCGTCGAGGCGGTGAACACCGCCCGCCCCGCGCAGATCTTCGTCAGCGAGTTCATCCCCTTTGCCGGTGCGACCATCACGCGCGACCTCGTCCTGCTCGACGTCGACACGACCGGCATCACGGTGAAGACCGGGACCGTCACCGGCCACGTCGTGCGCGCCGATGGCGTGACCGGCGTGTCGGGCGTGCCCGTGGTGGCCTACTACCGCAACCGTTCGCAGACAGGCGTGCGGTGTCCGCTGCCGCCCCCGCCAAACCAGGGTGAACCGGCTGAATGCGCGATCGCGATCGTCACCAGCGGCGTCGACGGCGCGTTCGCGTTCGACACGATCACGGCCGGCGAGCTGCGGCTCTACACGTTCGACCAGGCCGCGCTCCAGGAGGGGCAGGCACGTCTCACGCTCGCCGAGAACCAGACGATCAACTTCAACCTCCTGATGGCCGGCGGCTTCGGCACCGTCACCGGTGTCGTCCTCGACCAGAACGGGCGTCCGGTCACCGACGCGCAGGTGGGAGGCGGACTCAGCATCGCCACCGTCAATCCGGTGAACGGGACGTTCACGCTCACCGATGTTCCCGTCGGCCGGCGCGAGATCGTCGCGGTGAGCCCCGGCATGCAGTCAACCGGCCGATCGACCGTCGACATCGTCGTCGAAGGCGAGGTCGTGCACACCACCGTGGTGCTCGAAGCCGTCGGGGCCGTCGCGGGCATCGTGTCAGACGCGCACGGCGTCGCACAGGCGGGCGTCAAGGTCTACGTGCTCCAGGAGTGCTACGACGAGTACGGGAACGACGCCGTGTGTGTCAAAGGCGAAGCGATGACCGACGCTGCCGGCGCCTACCGCGTGTCGGGCCTCCTGGCGGGAAAGTACACGGCGTCTGCCTTCAGGAGCGGTCTCACGGACGGCAACCTCGTCACCTTCGCGGTTCGATACAACCAGCAGGTGGTGAAGGCCGACATCCGCTTCCGCGGAACGGGCGGCATCGTCACGGGACGCGTGTTGCGGGCGAGGCCCGCGGGATGCCAGCCCGGACCCGACTGCCAGGACACGCCACTGCCTGCGCGCGTCGCCATTTCAGGCGATCGCCTCGTCGTCGCGGGCGGCCGGATCGGTGTGCGGTTCGAGTACGTCCAGAACTACGAGGTCGTCGACAACAACTTCACGACCGGCGAATTCCAGTTCACGAACGTCTGGGCTGGCCCATTCACCCTGAGAGCCGCAGGCCAGTTCAGTCCCGAACCTGTCGCCGTCGAAGCGTCGATGCCCGGGGCAGGGCAGACCGTCAACGTCGACCTGCGCCTGCAGCCGACGAGCACGCTGACCGGAACGGTGTTCGAGCCAGATGGCATCACGCCCGTGACCTCGCGCCAGGTGTCGTTGAAGTTCGTGTCGAACGCCGTCATCGTGTTCTGCAGCGAGGACTCGCAGACGGGAGAGACCAACTGCGTCTCGATCCCGCAAGGGATCCAGGAAGCCTTTGCCGTGACCGACCCGGCCACCGGCCGGTTCTCGTTCCCGATCGTGAACGCAGGTGCGTTCACGATCACCGCCAACGACGGCACGCGTGTCGCCGAAGCCAGGGGCGCCGTCAAGGCCGGCGAGACCGTCGACCTCGGCGTGCGGTTGCTCGCCAGGGCGCGGGTCACGGTCCGCGTGGTGCGCAGCGACGGGCACACGCTCGTGCCTGGCGCAAGCGTCGAACTCCAGCAGATCGCCTACCCGAAGGCCCGGCGCACCGGCACGGCGGTGGACGGCACGATCGTGTTCGACTCGCTCGGAGAGGGCCAGTTCGTGGTCGCGGCCGAGGACGCGAACGGATTCGCCGGCAGGGCGCCCGGGCGCGTCGTCACCGACAACGAAGACGTCATCGTCAACGTGTACCTGTACGACGCCACGGGAACCGTCGAAGGCCTGGTGACGCGGCTCGACACCGAGGGCGCGGCGCAGCCCGTGCCCAACGCGGAGGTCGTGCTCACGAACGCTGCGGGGCCGGTGGCCTATGCCGTGACCGACGCGACTGGTCGGTACTCGGTGACGCTGGTGCCGGTCGGCGGATTCTCGGTGGATGCGTTCGATCCGGTCACGGCCGGTCGCGGCCGCAACGCGGGGTCGGTCTCGGGCGGTGTTCAGCCGGTTGCCGTCGATATCCGGCTCGAGGCGCTCGGCGTGGTTCGCGGCGTGGTGCTCGAAGGCGGGACGCTCGCGCCACTCAAGGGCTGGCAGGTCACGTTGCACCAGGCGACCCCGTCGGGTCGCGGCCTGCCCGCGCTGACGACCACGACCAGCGTGGACGGCAGCTTCTCGTTCCCGGGCGCGTCTGTCGGCACGTTCAGCCTGCACACGTCGAACCGGTCGGTCGTCGGCACGGCCAGCGCGAGCGGCGAAGTGTCGCGGCCCGGCCAGCTCGTCGAGGTTCCGTTGATCGTGACCGTGGTGCGCCGTGTCACGGGCAGCGTCACGGGACACGTCGTGAACCCCGACGGAAGTCCGGCGGCCAACCCGCAGGTCGAGGTGTGTTCACCGAGCGAGGGGTGTCGTCCGACGGCGGGAGATGCCGGCGGACAGTTCCTGGTGACCGAGATCCCGCTCGGGCGGTTCACCGTGCGGGCCAGTGCCCAGGTCACGGGCAACCAGAGCGTCGGCACGACCGGCGGCTCGATCCTCTTCGAGGGCGACACGGCCGACGTCACCGTGACCCTGATGGGGCTGAGCATCGTCAAGGGCACGGTGTACGAGATCGTGAACAGCGCGCGGGTTCCCGCCGCCAACGCCACGGTGCGCCTGTACGGGCAGCCGGGCAGCGGGTGCAGCGGCGCGTGCCAGAAGGGCACCGAGCCTGACGGCACGTTCACGTTCGTCAACGTGCCGGCGCGCACGTTCACCGTGACGGCATCGAACCTGGCGGGCCAGCGAGGCTCGGTCGGCGACGTGCTCAACCCCGGCGAGACGAAGGTCGGCCTCGAGATCGTTCTCGAGCCGTCGGTGAGCCTGCAGGGGCGCGTGCTGCTCGCGAACGGGTCGCCTGCGGCAGGCATCGTGGCCGAGTTCAGTCGTGGGTCGTCGAAGCTCTACGCGGAGAGCGACCAGGACGGCGTGTTCCACTTCGACGCGGTGACGGCGGGCCTCTACACCCTGTTCCTGCAGGATCCCATCGGCCCCGGGATTGCGAAGACGTCGGGCAACATCATCGCCTCGGGCCCGGTCGATCTCGGCAACATCACGCTCGATGAACTGGCACCCGCGGTGGGCGAGACGAGCCCGGCCGACGGATCGGTCGGCGTGTCGCTCACGCCCGAGATCCGTGTCACGTTCACAGAGCCGATCGCGACGGCAACCGTCAACGCCACGACGCTGTCGCTCATCGGTCCTGCCGGTGCGCTGACCGGCCTGGTTGACGTGGTCGGAGACTCGGTCGCCCGCTTCAGGCTGCTGGTGGGCACGCAGCTCCAGTCGTCGTCTCGGTACACCGTGCGCGTGACGGGCGTCGAAGATCGCCTGGGCAAGAAGATGGCCGGCGACGTCGTCGTGTCGTTCACGACGATGGACACGACGCCGCCTGCGGTTGTCGAGACCACGCCGGTCGCAGGAACCAGCGGAACCTCGATCTACACCACCATCCGCGTGAAGTACTCCGAGGCCATTGATCCGGCCCGCTCGGCGACGCCGGCGGTCACGGTGACCGGTCCGCAGGGACCCATTGACGGGCGTATCGACTTCATCCTCGGCAACACCGCCGTCGTCTTCACGCCCACGCGTCCGCTGGACGAGGACACGACCTACCGTGTCCAGGTGTCTCCGGCCACCGACCTGTCTGGGCTGACGCAGGCCGCCGGACCCGACTTCACCTTCTCCACCACAGACCGCACGCCGCCGCAACTGGCCTTGCTCGTTGCCGACAACCAGGGCCGGGTCATCGAGTACACCACCTCGCGCGTCACGGCCACGGTGGCAGCGGGCGATGTGGCCTTTGTCGACTTCTACATCAACGACACGTTTGCGTTCACCGGGCGCACCGCTCCGTTCGTGATGGCGTTCAACGCGCTCCCGGCGTACGGGACGCCGGGTTCGACGATCCGGCTCGCGGCCATCGCGACCGACACGTCGGGTAATCGAGGTGTTCCGGTCGCGACGTCGGTCGACGTGATCGCCGACGCGCCACCAATCGCTTCGATTACCAACCCAGCCAGCGGGCTGCTCGCGGCGAACGGCCAGCGGATCGACGTCACGGTGCACGGCACCGACGATGTGGGCGTGACCCAGGTGGGCTTCAAGGCCAGGGTGGGCGCTGCCACGATTTCTGCGCTTTCGCGGACACTGCCCGCTGCGGTCATCGACAGCACGCAGGTCTTCACGTTCTACGTCCCGGCGTCACTGGCACCCGGCTCGACGATCACGCTCGAGGCGTCGGTCGTCGACACGCGAGCGCACCTGGCGGCCGCGACCCCGGTGCCGGTTGGCGTCCTCGACGCCGTCGGCCCGGCAGTCTCGATCACGGGCGTGACCTCCGGCGAGCGTGTGCAGCCCGGACAGTCGCTCACCGTCGTCGTCAGCGCCAAGGATCCCGGCAAGGTCGCGAAGATCGGCTTCGTCGCCAGCAACGCGGCGGCGTTCGCGTCCGAGCGGATCATCGCGCCGGCACAATCCGACGTGGTGACGACCTTCAGCTTCACGGTGCCGCAGAACGCGTCATCCGGTTCCCGCGTGGACCTCGACGCGTACGCCATCGACGTGGCTGGGAACCGCACCAATGCCGCGCGCCTGGTGCTGCCCGTGGCTGACCGCGTGTCGCCGACGGTGGCACTGCGCACCGACAGCGGGAGCCTGTACATGGTCCCCGGTCACACGGTCAACGTCATCGTCGAGGGCAACGACGACATCGCCGTGGCCACGCTGACACTGACCGCTGCCGGCGGGTTCGTGACGTCCGAGAGCTATGCCGTCCCCGGTGCCACCGCCACGGCGTCGCACACGTTCGTGGTCAACGTGCCGGCCAACCTCGCCGATGGCACCACCACGACGCTGACGGCCAGGGCGACCGACTGGTCGGGCAACCTGAGCACGCCCGTCGCGATGACGCTCACGGCCCGATCAATCGTGCAGGTCACCCTGCCTCCGTCCATCGTCGTGCGCGCGGGCGAGACCGCCCCCATCACGGTCGCGTTGCCGGCGCCTGCGACCTCGAGCCTGACGGTGGAACTCCGCTCGACGAAACCGGGCGTGGCGTCAGTGACGCCGTCCGTGACCTTCGCGGCGGGCGAGTCGGCGAAGGCTGCCAGCGTCCAGGGCGTGTCGGGCGGCACGGCGCAGATCGAGGCGCTCGTCGCAGGCATCGTCCGCGGCAGCAGCACCGTCGCCGTCAGCGGCGGCATCGTGCGCGGGACGGTCGTGGCGGGCGGGCCGGTCGAGGGCGCCGACGTCACGGTCTTCCACGGCGGGACGCCCATCACCACGACGACCGATCAGAACGGCGCATTCGACGTCGAGGGCGTCATCGGCACCACGCAGGGCCGGGCGTTCAGCGTCCGGGCGACGAACGGCACACTCCTCGGGTACACGGACGCCATGCTCTCGGTCCAGGGTGGCTGGGCGGTCGTCGAGGTGGTCCTGGTGCCGCTGTCGACCATCAGCGGTACCGTCTTCGAGCCCGACGGCACGACAGCGGCAGGCGCCGGCGTGAGGGTCGACTTGTTCGAGGCCGCGCACCCGACGACGATTCTCGATACGCGGTTCACCGACGAGACGGGTCACTACGAGTTCCGCCTCGTTGCATCGGGCAGCTACCGCCTCGAGGCCTCGGATCTCGTGGGCAACCGCGGGAGGGCTACCGCGACCGTCGGCACGAGCGGACAGGAAGTCATCGTCCCGATCTCGTTCCTTGGACGCGGGACCGTCGCCGGCATCGTGCGCGACGCCCTTGGAGCTCCGGTCGCCAACGCGCAGCTCACGCTTCACGCATCGAGCATCTTCGGCAACGCGGCCGCGCGGACGGGCACGAGCGGCGTCGACGGTCGGTTTGCCTTCGCAGACGTCTACCTCGGCACGTTCACGGTCAGCGCGTACGACGCCCTGAGCCGTCAAGGCGGATCGACGGCCGGCAGCCTGACGACGCCAGGCGAGCAGGCCGAGATCACGGTGCAACTCAGCTCGTACGGCCACCTGCGAGGAACGGTCTTCAGGAGCGACGCCGTCACGAAGGTGGCAGCCGCTGAGGTCAGCGTGGTGTGTGGCGGCGGCCGCTACTCGACCACGACCGATGCAGACGGAGGGTTCGCATTCGACTTCCTGCCGTTCGCCGGGTTCACGATCAGCGTGACCGATCCCGGCACGCGGGCCCTGGGGCGCGCGACCGGCGCGTTCACCGTCAGCGGAGAGACGGCCCGAGTGGACGTGGTGCTGATGGCGCAGGGCGCCGTGCTCGTCACCGTCACCGACGCCAACGGCACACGCGTCAACGGCGCAACCGTGTCGGTCACGGTCCGCAACGGCGCGTTGTCGGATGCGATGTCGGGCCAGACCGGCCCGCTGAACGGCGAGGACGGCAAGTTGCTGCTCTCGCCGTTGATGGTCGGCAGCTTCACGGCGCAGGCGTCCAAGAGCGGACTGAGTGGTCAGGCGTCAGGCACGGTCACCGACGGTGGCCAGGCCCTGGTCACGATCCAGCTCGAGCCGACGGCGAGCATCACCGGGACGGTCCTCGACCACGACGCCCAGACGCCGGCAAACGGCAGCGTGCGGGCGACCTCGCAAGGCGCGCCGTGGGCGACGTACTGGGCCACGATTGCGCAGGGTTCGTACACGTTCCCCGCGATGAAGCTCGGGACCTACACGCTCGAGGTCTACGACACCAGCAGCAGGATGCGTGCGCGCTCCGCGGCCGGCGTCGCGCTGACCGCCAACGGGCAGGTCGAGACCCGCGACTTCACGTTCGTGGCGCTCGGCACGGTGACGGGCTTCGTGCTGCCACCGATCGCGGGCTACGCCGTTCACGGCATCCCGGTCGAGGTGCGCAGCTTCCAACGCGACGTTCGGCGAGGCGCACTACACGACCACCGGAGCCGCCGGAGAGTACACGATGAGCGGCGTTGCCGTCGGTGACGTGCGCGTGTCGGCGTACAAGACGTCCGAGAACCTGCGGGGCGAGGTGGTCGGCCGTCTCGATCACTTCGATCAGGTGCTGCACCTCGACGTGCTGCTCGCGAACAACACGTTCACGACCACCGCCGTGCGCTTCGACGCCAACGGCGCGCGCTTCGAGCTCAACCCGACGGGCCGGAGCGTCAAGGCCGGCAACGGCGGCAACGGCGACGCCCTCTTCGCGAACGGCGCGGGATTCCTCCGCCTCAGCCTGCCCGGCAACCCGTCTACCGCTGTCGAGTTCGCCGACCCGGCCTCGCCGGGCGCGCCGCAGTACGGCACCTTCGAAGACGGCCAGCGTGAGACCGCCAGCCGGCAGCTCGGTCTCCACGGGCTGAACGTCACCCGGAAGTTCTTCGTGCCCGACACGGGCTACTTCATGCGGACGCTGGAATCGCTCAGCAACCCCACGACAGAGCCGATCACGATCGACGTCGAAGTGACCTCGAACATGTACCAGAGCGGGGGCAACCAGTCCAGCGTCGTGCTCTATCCGCAGGCCACGTCGAGCGGCGACGCGACGATCGCGGTCGGGCCGGTCGCGACTCCGGATCGCTGGGTCGTGATGGACGACCTCGGCGAGGACGTCGATACCTACTTCCAGCCGGAGAATCACGGAACACCGGTCGCATTCGTGTTCGATGGGCCGGGTGGACGGCTGGGCGTGTCCGACGTCCAGGCGAGCGTGCTGCCTGGCGGGTACGTGCCCATGAAGTACGCCTGGAGGAGCGTGACGGTGCCTCCGGGAGGCACGGTCAACCTGCTGCACTTCGTGGCGATGCAGGTCAACCGCGAGGCTGCCGTGGCCTCGGCCGATCGGCTGGGGCAACTGCCGCCCGAAGCGTTGTCGGGCCTTGGTCTCGACGAGATGGCGGCGGTCGCGAACTTCGCCGTGCCAGAGGGCGGAGCCAGCGCGGTTGATCCGCTGCCGCCGATCACCGGGAAGGTCACGGGGACCGTGTTCGAAGGGGACGGGACAACGCCGGTTCCCGCCGCGACGGTCGAGTTCCTCAGCAACCAGATCCTGTTCCATCGCGTGCGGTACGTCACTGCCAACGGCAGTGGGGTGTTCACGATCACCGGCGCGCCGCTCCTGCCGGTCCCGGCCGACCAGTACTACCTGCGCGGGATCCATCCGCAGGTCCAGTCGACTGTGACCGACGGCATCCTCGGCGCGTTCGATCCCGGCCAGACCATCGACACTCAGAACGTCGTCTTCGCGAACACCGGCGTGGCGCGGGGATACGTGCGCCGACACACTGGCGCGCCTGTCACGTCGGGATCGGTGTCGGTGACCCAGTTCGCAACGACGTACGCCACGGTGTCGCTCTCGGCCGACGGCATGTTCGTGGTGGGCGGCTTGCCGGCGTCGGCCAACGAGTACACCGTCAGCGCGAGCCTGCCTGCACACCCGCAGGGCACGGGGCTGACGGCGTTCCCGCAGATGGCGACCATCGCTGCGGGTCAGATACGCGATGTCAACCTCGCCGTCGAGCCAACGGGTCGGCTCGAAGGGACCCTGCTCGACGCCACAGGAAGCCCGGTGGTCGGGCGCCTGGTCGAGTGGTTCCGACCGGCGACGACACCGTACGCGTTCTATCGCTCAACGACGACGTCGACCGGGGGACGCTTCACGTCGGACGACATGCCCGTCGGGTCGTACACGTTGAAATCGAACATGCCGGTGAACAACTACCCGGTGAGGGCGTCGTTCAACATCGTCCAGGACCAGACCACCCAGGCAACGTTGTCGTACACCGAGCCTGGCACGCTGACCGTCCAGGTCTTCCGCGCGAGCGGCGGCGGGGCGCCCACCACGCTCGTCACGGTGACGGGCAGCTTCAGCAGCCAGTCGGCGACGACCGATGCGAACGGACGCGTCGTCATCACCGGCATCCCCGTCGGAGAGTTGGCGACGGTCACCGCCGTCTACACGCCGCCGGGATCTGGCGGGTACACCAATCTGAGCAGCAACCCGATCCGCGCGCAGCTCACCACGACGCTGGAGGCGGCCAGCGGCGGATTCGGCAACGTGACACTGACCCTGCCGCCGTTCGGCCGGATCAGGGGAACCGTCACGAAGCCCGATGGCAGCCCGGCGGGCACCACGGCGCGCCTCAAGCTGTTCGAAGCCGGACGGATGCGCGACGCCGACGCGAGCAGCGCCTACTCGTTCGACGGCGTGCCGGTCGGCGTCACCACGGTCCAGGCGTGGCGCAAGGACTACAACTCGGACGGCACCAAGGGCCACATCGACACGAAGGTCACCGTCGTGAACGACGGCGACGACATCGTCGTGAACACGCGGACCCAGGCCGTTGCGTCGGTCGTCGTCACGGTGAAGAAGCCTGACGGGTCGCCATACCCGAACGTGGTCGTCCGCATGACGGACGTCGGGCTCGGCCAGCGAGTGGTACTGCGCGAACGTTGGCAGCGGCGCGGCCGATGCCAACGGCCGGCGGACGTTCTCGCAGGTCGCCGAGGGGGCCTTCGACATCCGCATTCACGCGCCTGGCACGAACGTCACGTGCTACACCTACTCGGTCGAGCGCGCTCGAGCGGTCTGACCGGACAAGTCACGCAGGCCGACGATGGCCACGCGATCGAAGTGACCATCGTGCCGCAGGCCTACACGGTGTCGGTGAACGGCCTCGTGACGGGTGCCGACGGCGACGACACCCGTGCCGCTGCACGGGGTTACGGGATCATGCGGGCGGCCGACTACAGGACGCCCGTCGGCACCACGGGCAACGTGGTGACCGATGCTGCCGGGACCTTCACCGTCCCGAGTGCGACGGTCACCGGGGCCGGACTTGTCGTTCCGGACCTCGCTGCCCGACAACGCCGGCTCCTTCGCCGATGTCATCGTACCCGTGTCGGCAAGCGGGCCGGTCGACGTGCACCTGACGCTGCCGGTCCTGCGGGCAACGGTCAGCGGGCAGGTGTTCGCGGCCGACGGCGTCACGCCGATCGACACGAATGCGTCCATCAGCCTGATCAGGTCGGACGGCACCACGATTGTCGGGACGACCCTGCAGAACGGCGCATACAGCTTCGCGTCGCGCTTCCTGCCGAGTGATCGGCGTCCGACCGGGCATCGCGTCCGCTGTACCTGTCGGGACTGCCCAACGGCTACCTCGAGATGACGAGTCCGGCGCGTCGCGGTCAACGAGCGAGGCGCTGGTCGTCAACATCACGTTGCCGGCGAGCAGTCGTCTTCGCCCACGTCTCCGGAACCGTGGTGGCTCAGGGCGACGGTCGCAGACGCCCATCGAAGAGGCGTGGGTCGAACTGCAGCGTCCGCGACGGTACGTCGCTCGCGAGCGCATCCACAGCGACCGCGACGGCCGATTCGCCTTCGCTGCCGCGCTGCCGGGTGACGGTCGGTTCAAGGTGCTTGGCGCATTCGCCGCACGCGGTTCGCTAGTCGCGGAGCAGGACGGTGAGGCGACGCTCCAGGGCGCGACGATTGACGTCGGAAGCATCCTGCTGCCGATGACGGTCGATCGACGGGACGGTCACATTCCACGACGGCGAGCGCGTGGTCTATCCGTCCGTGTTCGCCACCCTGGCCGACGGCACGACGCAGTGCGTCGAACCAGGAACGGCAGGACGGGACCTTCGCGTTCTACGAACTGCCCCCGGGAACCTACACGATCACCGCACAGGACTCCGGTGGTGGAACCAGCGGGCTCACGGCATCGGCCGCAGTGACGCTCGACACCACGACGAGCGTCGTCAGGCCCGTCATCGTGATGCCGCGCGACCGGCACCGTCCGTCTCCGGATCCTCGACGGTGACGGCAACCCGATCACCGACGCGGCTTCGGCACTGGTGAGCGAGCGACTCGCGTTCGACCGACGCGTCGGGCCGTGGGACGTCGACAAGCCCGACCCGAACGGTCTCTACGTCTTCACACGCGTCCCGCTCGGTGGCTTCTACCTGCAGGCCAGCCGCTCGGCGTGTGGCGGATCGCTGCCCGATCTACACGAGTGCAAACGGCAACCTGGCGGCTGCGGGCGACGTGATCGACGTCGAGTTGCGCGTTTGCAGGCTACGGGTCGGTGCAGGGGCACGTGCTCGACGGCGCCGGCAACCCCGACACGTCTGACAGCTATCACGTCGAGATCGACGCCTGGGGTCGGTCGGTCCACTCGGTCGGTACCGCGCCGACATCTACATTGACCAGGGAGCGGACACCGCGTTCTCGGCCGACGACGTCCCGCCCGGCCTCGTGATCGTCAGGGCGATCCCGGGCTCGAGCTCCGACGCGCCGGCCGGCGCGACCGAGGGCACGTTGCCCAAGGACCCGACCGAGCCGCTGGTGCTCAACGTCACGATCGGGACGGGCCGGCAGTTCGGCCAGTATCGGCGGTGCCGTCGCGGTTGATGGCGGCATCTTCCGCTACGAGATCAACGGCCAGGGCCGTGTCGAGAACGGGTCGCTCGTCGATGGATCCCTCTGGGGGACGCTCTACAACGCGGCGACGCTGACGCTCGCCGAGAACGAGCGTCGACGTCGACCACCGTCGCGCGCACCGACATGGCGGGGCGGCAGATGATCCTGGGACCGATGTCGGGTGGCGGGCCCGTGCTTCAGGTCACGCGCAAGATCTTCGTGCCGGCAGACGGCAGGTTCGCACGCTATCTCGACACCGTCAGCAACCCCACGGGCTTCCCGCTCACGGCCACCGTCCGGTTGTCGTCGGAGCTGATGGGGCAGACCCTGCTGCAGATGATCGAGCCCTCGGCGTCGAGCGGCGGGTCAGCGGTCTTCCACGGCGAGACAGGCTCCTACGGGGCATCGGGCTATGTGTTCAGCGGTCCGAACCCGCCGAGCCTGCCAGCCCGGATCTTCTACGGCCAGACGACGTTCCACTCGCAGGCATTGCAGTACGAGTGGAACGTCACGGTGCCGCCGAATGCGTCCGTGGGCGTCCTGCACTTCCTCCTGCAGGACCTGCCTGACCGCATCGCGGCGGTTCGTGACCGTGCGGCGGCCCTCGTCGATCTCAGCGACCCGGAAGCACTCGCGGGGCTCACTGACGAGGATCTGGGCCGCATCGTCAACTACCGCGCGCCTGGTGCCTACGTTGTCACGCTGCGCGGAACGCTGGTCGGGGCCGACGGCCAGACACCGGTGCCCGACCGGGTCGTCGAGATCTACCAGGAGCGGGGCAACGTGTTCTTGACTGCCGTGACCAGTCAGCCCGACACGGGCGCCTTCACCGCCGAGAACCTCGAGGTGCGCGGCGGGGCCCTGCTGCTCAGGACGATCGGCGCAGGCGGTGGCCTCATCGAGATGCGCGTGCCGGTCAATGGCCCAGGCGACGTCTTTGCGACGCTCGTGACCGACAGCCTGCACGGCCAGGTGCGCGGGAGTGTCCGCATATTCGGCGGTGGCGGCGGGCTCGTCAACGGCCCGTTCCTTGTCGAGCTCCGGCGGTTGAACGGCACCGTCATCGAGAGCACGACGCTGGTGAACGGCCAGTTCCACTTCGGCCCGAACATGTATCCCGGCGAGGGCATGAAGGTGCGAGTCTTCGTGCCCGGCCTGCCGGAAGGATTCCTCGAAACCCAGACCGATCCCGTGGCAGAAGGCGGCTTCGATGTCGTGGCCGACTTCACCCTGCCAGAGAGCATCTACGCAACGGTGTACGGCCGGGTGCGTGCGCTGAACCACGACGAGTCGATCGAGGGCGCGACGGTGATGTTGCTGCGCGAAGGCACGCGCGAGCCCATCACGCAGGCGAACGCCATGACCGACCGCGACGGTCTGTTCACCATCCACGTCGCGTTGCCGGCCGCCGGGGAACCCCTCACGGCACCGTTCATCATCCGCACCGAATCGCCCACGGGCAGTGGAACGGGCGTGGACGTGCACGTCATGGCCGACGTGCAGGACGCGTGGGTCCAACCCGACGAGATCGCGCTGGCGATCTCCACGATCGCCGGGCAACTGAGGTTTGGCGATGGCGCCGACGTGCCGTTCCCGACCCTCGTTGCGACCGGCGCAGACGGCGTCGCGACGTTCGCCACCCGCACCAGGGCAGACGGTACGTTCGCGTTCTACGAACTGCCGTCAGGCAGCTACCGGATCACGGGCCAGGACCCCGGCTCGGGACTCACCGCGGAGTTCAGCAACCCCGTCGAACTGCCGACCGGTACGAGCAACGCGTGGTCCATCGACTTCAGCCTGCCGCCCACAGGCACTGTTGTCGTCACGGCCGTCGATGACACGGGCGCGCCGGTGACCGACGCGACCCTCGCGCTGATGGGCGATGCGATGGCCTTCGACCGGCGCGTGGGGCCCGATGACGTGGTGAAGCCCGACGCCCAGGGCCGTTACACCTTCGAGCGCGTTCCGCTCGGGGACTTCTACGTGCAGGGCAGGCGGACGACCTGCCCCGGCGCGACGTGTCGCGTCCTCTTCGCGAGCGCTGCAGGGAGTCTTGCTTCGACAGCTGACCCACACGAGATGCAGGTCGCGTTTGCCGGGTACGGGCACGTTCGCGTGAGCCTGCCAGGGTCGGGCTCGGGCAACACGCTCTTCGTGCTCGACGGCCTCGGCTCCTCGGGGCCGCTGGGGTCGTATGGCGACGCCTACCAGGTGCAGGCTGACTCCTGGCTGTTCGACATGGTGCCGCCTGGCCCCGTCGCCGTTCTGGTTCAGCGCGACGGACAGATCGGGCTCGTTCGGGGCTCACTGGACTCCGGGGGCGAGGTCGGGTTCGACGTGGAACTCGGGTCGGGACTGGAGTTCCCGGCCGACGGCATCATCGACGAGTGGGGGAACGACGGCGCCCACTATCGGCTCGATCGCAGCGGCCGGGTGGTATCGGGTGGCTATCCGCTCCAGGCACCGCAACTGGCCGACACGATTGCGAACGCGGCGGCCCTCCACCTCGGCGACAACCACGTCTGCTGCTCGCGGGCGGCCGGAGTGCAGACCGACCTCGGAGGCACGCAGTACACGTTCGGGCCGCTCGCGCCATCCTTCGCGCGCGGCCTCGTCGTGACGCGCAAGGTGTTCGTCCCCGACGTGGGCGGCTTCGCACGCTACCACGACATGATCGCCAACCCGACCGACGTGCCCGTGACACTCACCGTGGGCGTGCGATCCGACATCGTCGGCAGCGCGGCCGGCGAGCGGGGCGTGGCGGCGCGGGTGAATCCCACCGGCGTGACCGGCGGCTACGTTGCGGTCGGTGCGGGCGGCACCGGCAAATACGGCGAGTCGGCCTACGTCTTCAGCGGCGCCAATCCGGAACTCTACCCGTCGCTCGTTGCATTCGACTTCACGCGGACCGACGTGGCCCGCTACGAGTGGCGTATGACGATCGCGCCGCACTCCGAGGTGGCGCTCCTGCACTTCGTGCTGCAGCGACTGCCCGGCGACCAGGCTGGCCTCCTGGAGCGGGCCGAGACGCTCGCTGGTGCAGCCGACAGCTGGATGATGTTCAACGGCCTGACCGACACCGACATCTCCGCCATCGTCAACTACCGCATCGCGGGGACGTCAGGCGTCCGCGTCGAAGGGGCACTGCTGGCGTCTGACGGCACGTCGACGGTCGGGGGGCAGCGCGTCGAGATCATCGACACGGCCGACGGCAGGCTGCTCCGCACGGTGTTCACCGACGGCAGCGGCCACTACCTGGCCGACAGGCTGTTCGTGCAGGGCGGCCTCAAGGTGCGAGCCTTCGTCGCGGGACTGCCCGGCGGCTCCACCGAGAGTCCCGAGATGCCCGTGTCGGAGAGTAACCGCGATCTGGTGGTTGACGTGACGCTCCCACCCAGCGTGCTGACACACGTCGAGGGCATCGTGATCGCCACCGATGCCGCACAGAGCCACGACGAAGCGATCGAGGGCGCCGTGGTGACGGTGCTGCACCCGGAGACCGGCGCCGTCATGGCGCAGACGACAGCGGGCAGGCATGGCGGGTTCTCCCTGTTCCTGGCACTCCCCGAAAGCGGCCTCGCGACACTCAGGGCAGAGTCGCCGACCGGGAGCGGCACCAGCGTCAGCGTCCCGATCGAGAACCACGAGCAACATGGGGTGGTGGTCAACAACGACGGCCTCGTGTTGCCGATCTCGGTGCTGATCGGCGGGGTGTTCAACGCCGACGGATCGGGTGTGCCGAATCCCACCGTCTTTGCACGGCACTCGGACGGGACGACGACCTTCGCCCACGTCTCGCGTCACGACGGGTCGTTCCTGATCTACGAGCAGCCGGCTGGCAACTACCGGCTGACCGCGCAGGATCCGGCGACCGGCATCACAGCCGACCTGGGCAGGACCGTCGTGCTCGCCAGCAACCTGAGCCACGTGTGGTACAACGACGTCGGCCTGCCCGCGACCGGAACGGTGGTGGTCTCGGTCACCGACGAGACTGGCGCGCCCGTGAGCGCCGCGGTGCTCGCGCTCACCAGCGACAACCTCGCGTTCGAGCGGCGCGTCGGACCGTCGGAAGTCGTCAAGCCCACCGCCGGCGGTCAGTACGTGTTCAACAGCGTTCCCGTCGGGCACGTCACCCTGCAAGGGAAGCTCGTGACGTGCGACATCGACAACAACTGCCGCGAGCGTTTCGCTGCGGCGAGCGGGACGCTTCAAGCGGCCGCAGGGCAACTGGCGGTGCCGATGTCGTTCTCCGGCTACGGCCAGGTGCGCGTGAACGTCATCTTCCCGCAGAGCGGTCCGACGCTGTTCGTGCTCGACGCGCAAGGGGCTGCAGGGCCCCTCGGGGCGTGGTCGGCTGCCGTCCAGATGGAGGCCACGTCGTTCCTCTTCGACAACGTGCCGCCTGGACCGGTGCGGGCCACCATCCGCCAGAACCAGGACGTGGGGGTCTTCGATGGCGTGCTGGCACGCAACGCCCAGGAACCACTCGACGTGTCGGTCTACAACAACAGCGCCACCGAGTTCAAGCCCGACGGCGTGACGAACCTCGACGACGCCGATGGCTTCCGGTATGGGATCCTGAGAAGCGGCGACATTGCGTACGGCGGGGTGTCGGACGGAGCCGCTGCGCATCTCCTGCGAGGCACGCTGTCGAACGCGGCCGAGTTGTTCCTCGACGACCGTCCGGTGTGCTGCGTGTCGGCGGCGCGGTGGGACACCGAGTGGCGCCAGTTGATCTACGGGCCGATGGCGCCCGACTTCGCACGTGGACTCGCGTTCACCCGCAAGGTGTACGTGAGCCCGGCAACCCAGGGCCGCAGCTACGCGCGCTACCTCGACATCGTCACCAATCCCACCGACGTGCCGATCACGGTGACGCTGAGCCTGCGCGCCACGATTCCCGGCGGGGGCGCCGGTGCACGCGCTGTGGTGCCAGGCGGGTTCTCGCCCATGGCCGAGGGATACGCCGTGCTGAATGGCGTGCCGGACGTCTACGGCGCCTCCGCCTACGTGTTCGGGGGCGTCGCGCAGGACAGGGCGCAGCCCGTGGCCGTGTCGTTCGACTTCTCGCGCACCGAGGTGGCGCGGCACGAGTGGCGCGTGACGATCGGTGCCAATTCCAGCGTGGGCCTGCTGCACTTCGTGACGCAGGGCCTGCCGGTTGACGTCGATGGCGTGCGGTCCATTGCCGTCGACCTGCTCAACCTCGTCGAGTTCAACGTGCTCGCCGGCCTGTCGTCTGACGACCGCCAGTCGATCATCAACTTCAGCGTCGCTCCGGGGCTCCCGTGATGGCGTTGGCCCCTTTCGGAGAAACCGCGATGGAATCGAGTCGTGCCGTCCGCCAGCGGGGCGTCGTGCCGGGGTTGCTGGCCGTCGTGCTGGCCTGTGGCCTCGGTCAGGGACCCACACGTCAGCGCCAGCGAGCAGCGCCCGCTGCCCGCGTTCGACGTGTCGACCATCGAGGGTGCGACGGTGTCGTCGACGCAGGTGAGCCAGCCCGGCAAGTGGCTCCTCATCTACGTCACGCCGACGTCGGCCGCCTCTGCCCGGCTGCTTGCGGCGATGAAGCAGTGGGAGTCGCCTGCACTGAACCAGCGGACGGTCGTGGTCATCGGTGCGCCTGGCGCCGATGCCACGAGGTTCGTCAACGAACGGGCACAGGAGTTCCCGGCCGTTCGCTGGCTCGTGGACCCGCGGAACGAGGCGTGGCAGGCCTTGCGGCTCACGGGCACGCCGTTCGTCCTGGGCGTGAACGACGGGACGATCGCCTGGTCGCTGGCGGGTGTGCTCAACGACCCGAAGGCGCTGGAGTCGGTCATCCGGAGCTGGGTGGAGTAGCGTTCGTCCCACCCTTCGTCCCAGCCATCTGCATCCTCCCCGGGAACTCTTTGACTACACATGTCGTCATCAGCTAGTGTGACGACAGATGTAGTCAGGGAGGCCCCGGTGACGGAACACTCGATAGGCGAACAGGAACTCGCGCTGCTGCGCTACCTGACCGACCGTGGCACCGCCACGGCGGGCGAGGTGGCCGAGGGCTTCGGCACGCAGCGCGGCCTTGCACGCTCGACCGTTCTCACCGTCATGGAGCGACTGCGGCGCAAGGGGTACCTCACGCGCCGGTCCGTGGACGGGGTGTTCCGCTACAGCGCGCGCCGTTCGTCTGACGACCTGCTGCGCGGACTCGTGCGCCGCTTCGTCGAGAAGAGCCTCGACGGCTCGGTCTCGCCCTTCGTCGCCTATCTCTCGGAATCGCCGCAGCTGACCGACGAGGAGCTCGAGGAGCTGCAGGACGTGGTGTCGCGACTCCGCTCGCGCCGGACGGCGAAAGGAGGGCGCTGATGTCTGCCGCCCTGTTCGACCTCGTGGTGACGGCGAGCCTGCACGGGGGCGTGCTGGCGATGGTCGTGTGGACACTCTGCCGCGTCATCCCGTCGTTGCCGGCATCGGCGCGAACGCTGCTCTGGTGGCTGGTCGCGCTCAAGCTGCTCATCGGCCTGGCCTCGATCGAACCGATCGCGGTGCCCGTGCTTCGCGCCTCCGAGGCGACTGCGGTGACTGCTGCGGCTGCGGCGAGGTCACTGTCGGGCGCGAACGAGGGCGACGGGGGCGTCACGCCCTGGATCAGCGGTGTGCGTGGCCGCGCGCCAGACGCAGGAGCCGTGCCGGCACGCATGTCCGCGGCTGACACGTTGAGGCAGGTACTCGTCGGCGCCTGGCTGACGGGCCTCGTGGCTGCGCTCGGGCTCGCGGGATGGCGCCTGCGCCGCTCATCGTCGGCGCTCGCGCACGCCACGCCGGGTGCCGAGCCGCTCGAGGCGATGACGAGGCAGCTGGCCCGACGCATGGGCGTCTGCGTGCCACGCGTGCTCCTGTCGGGCGACGTGTCGTCGCCGCTCGTGCGGGGCACCTGGCGCTTCGCGGTGCTGCTGCCGGCCGGACGCTTCGAATCGCTGGATGCCGACGCCCAGCGGATGGTGATCTGCCACGAACTCGTTCACCTGCGGCGGCGCGATCTCTGGCTCGGCTGGGTGCCCGAGCTCGCGGCGCGCGTCTTCTTCTTTCACCCGCTCGCGCACCTCGCGTTGCGCGAGTACCGACTGGCGCGCGAGGCCGCGTGCGACGCCGAGGTGCTGCAGACCCTCGACGTCGAACCGGCCGATTACGGGCGCCTCCTGCTGACGCTTGGCATCGCGCGTGGCGACGCGTCGTTCGCGGCGGCGGGAGCCTCGCGGTCGTTCGCTGACATGAAACGGAGATTGCAGATGCTGAATCATTTCGATCCGTCCCCCCGCATGCGGCGGTATGGGCGCCTCGCGCTCGGCGCCGCGGTGATCGCGTTGATCCCCATCCAGCTCGTCGCCAGGCCGGCCGCGGAGGCATCGCGCCCGCCGGGCATCGACGTGCAGCTGGCGAGTCCGTCGCTGGCCGTCCTTGCTTCGACGGGGGCCATTCACTTCGCGCTCGACCAGCCGGTGCCGGCGCCGCCGCCCCCCCCGGCACCACCCGCGCCACCGGCGCCGTTATCCCCGCGATCCACGGTGGCGCCCGTTCCACCGGTCCCTCGTCCCGCGCCCGCGCCTGCGGCACCGCCGCCGCCACCCGCGGACGGCGAGGAGCGCCGCGACTTCGAATGGGTGATGCTGAAGGGCGACGGTGACGCGTCGATCTCGGGTAGCCACGACGGCGCGGTACGCGCGCGACGTCTGCAGCGCAAGGGCGAGCCGCTGCTGTGGGTGCGGCTCGACGGGCGGGAATACGTGATTCGCGATGCGCAGACGATCGCCGAGGCCCACGCCGCGTTCGAAGACGTCGAGGTGCTCGGCCAGCGCATGGGAGCGATCGGCGGGGAGCAGGGGAAGCTCGGCGCGCTGCAGGGTGAGGCCGGCGCGCGGCAGGCAGCGGTGGGCGCGCAGATGGCCGCGATCGGCACGAAGATGGCGCACGTGGGCGAGAAGCAGGCCGCGCTCGCGGCAGAGCAGGCGGCCCGCGCGTTGGCCGACGGCTCGTCGCGTCGCGAGCAGCAGGGCAAGAGGCCGAACGACCGTGCGCTCGACGAACAGATGAAGGCGCTGGGCGAACAGATGGACGCCCTCCGTCGGCAGATGGACGAACTCGCGAAGCCCATGGAAGACATCGGCCGTCAAATGGAACCGCTCAGCGCGCAACTCGAGGCGATGGGCAAGGAAATCGAGCAGAAGGTCGCCGAGGCCGAGGTTCGGGTGCGCGACCTGGCAAAGCGCGCAATCGACCGCGGCACCGCCGAAGCCGTCCCCTAGGGCGCCCCCCTGTGCGGCCCGTGCGCCGTCGTGCCGTGTGCCGTAGGGGCCGCACCCCAGTGCGGCCCGGGCGCCATCAGGGCCTCGGAATCGGTGTTCGCAGCAATGTTCCGAGGGCGCTCGTGCCGGCCGCCCAGAACACGCCGCCGGCGTTGTTGTACATCGCGCGCTCCACCACGATCTGCACCGGCGACACTCCGAGGCTTTCGACGATGGCGCCGAAACGCTGGTTGTCGGCCTCGGGGAAGTCGTCCTTGACCGAGACGTTGCTCCTGCTGTTGGCGGGGAGTGGGAAGTCCTTCGTTGCCTGGGCGCCATTCTCGAAGGTCAACGTCACTCGCGCGGTTCCCGGCGTCGACGACACGTTCGCGATCAGGATGTAGGTCTCGAGCCGGGTGGGGCCACCGACCTCCCCCGCGGCCAGTCCCCATTTCTCACCGGCGACCGTGGCGCCCGCGCTGTTGTGCCCCTCGTACCATCCCGAGATGTCGCCCCACCACCACATCGAGCGCTCGATGACCAGCGGCACGTTGTTCGTCACACGGAAGGTCGTCGCGACCGCCGTGTCTGCGAGCTCAGGCCCCTCGTAGTCGACCCAGACGTTGAAGCGGCTGTTGGGACCGACGGAGTAATTGCGTGTGATGACCGTGCCGTCTGGCTTGAGGTACCGCGCCTCGACGAGCGATGGCGACCGAGTTGGGGTTGGCCGCGAGGAAGAACAGGTCGAAGTACGGCCCCGTCGCGCCCTCGGCGAAGTACCACTGCAGTGCCGGTGCTTCAACGCCGGCGCTCTCGTGTCCCGCACCGAAGAACTGCGTGCCGACCTGCCGATACATCGCACGTTCGACAATGACCGGTACGTCGTTGGTCGAGGTGATGACTGCCGACACCTCTGCCGCACCGAGCGGACCGCCTTCCTTGTTCACCCAGATATTGAAACGACTCAGCGGATCGACCGAGTACGGCTTCGTGATCGGGGCCAGCGGCGCGGGGAGGAGGTACTGCACCTGGATCTCGGCCTTCGATGTGCCGGGGTTCTGAATCAGGTAGAACAGATCGAAGCCACTGATCGTCGCGCCTTCGGCCAGGTACCAGCGCGTGAGCGGGCGTCCGATGCTCGTCTCGGCGTGGCTGCCGTACGCAGTCTCGTCCCAGGTGATCGTCCGGTCGGCGATCACCGGCTGCGTCGATTCGATCACCGTCGAGAACTCCGCCGTCGTCAGGCCCAGCCACTTGGGATCGATCGTGACACGCTGGATGCCGTCGAGATTGACCGTCTTCACGACCTCGGGAGCGGGGGCCTGGCGCTGGAAGCGGACCGTCGCGGTGGTCGGCCGGCCGGTGGCGTTCAACAACGCGATCTGCGTGTCGAAGAAGTCGCTCGTGGCGCCCTCGGCGAAGTAGCGGGTGAAGGTGCCGACCTCGGCGACGAAGAAGCCGGCGACCTCGTCCTTCTGGAGATTGGCGAACGTCTGGCTGGGCGGCAGGAACTGGAAGGTGCCTTTCGTCGGCGTGACCGTGTATGTGCCAGCGACCGGCAGGTTCGTGAACACGTAGCGCCCATCGAGGTCCGTGGTCAGTGTGCCCGACTGCGATCCCGACAGCGTCATCGTGACCGAGGCGACGCCGGTGTCGTTCAGGTCACGCACCTGACCCGAGATCTGGTAGACGAGCGTCCCGACGAAGTCTCCGGTCTGGTCAGTCGTGATGTTGGCAAACGTTCTCGAGAGCGGCGTGAAGAGACGTCCCGAAGCGAGCGGGGTGACCGTGTACGTGCCAGCAGCCGGCAGACCGGTGAACGTGTACGTGCCATCGGCAGCCGTGGTCGTCGTCAGTGTCGTGACCGGCTGAGATGTGACCGATTGGAGCACCCTGCCGGGGTTCGCTGCCGTGCCGCGTTCGACGACGCCGGCACGGAGGATCGAGCCGGTGAGGTGCATGGTCACTCCGGCGAGGGGCACGGCGGCCGGATCCCTCACGGCGCCGGTGATCTGCACCGGCGTGGGCGCATGGAAGCCCGTGACACGCACGACCTTGTCGCCGCCACCGAACGTCGAGAACAGGAAGTCACCCGTGATCGGATCGATGACGGCGCCTTCGGCTCCGGTCAGGCCCGAGACGAAGGTGCGGCGGCTCGCCTTGATGGGATTGCCGCTGGCGTCGACCTCGTAGACGCCTATGGAACCGGCCAGGTACTCCGAGACGAGGACGCTCGGATTCGGAAACAGGACGGAACCCAACGGGACGTACGCGATCCCTTCTGGTCCGCCGCTGAGCGTGACGTTGGCGACAGGTGACGACAGCGTGTACGTACCGAGCCCGTCAGGCGCGTAGGCGACCGTGTACCAGAAGCTCTCGTAGTAGGACACCATCTTCAGTTGTCCGGCACCCGGCATCCCCGCGGGCACGAACGCCACACCGCCGGGGCCGTCTCCCATGCCCAGTGCAGAGAGACTGGTGACCTTGTCTTCGACGGTGCTTCCCGGCTTTGTCTGACCGAGTCTCATGACGGGCCACTGCGCCGCGAAGAGGACGCCGCCAGGGCCGAAGACGACACCACCGTCGTTGTATGTGCCGACCTGCCCGTACTGCGCCGCAGTACCGACGAAACCTGTGATGTGTCCCTGGACATCGCGCGCCACGTCGATGGTGTACAGCCGTCCGTTGGCCCGGTTCGCGTCACCGCCGATCAGGATGGTGTCGCTGTCGACGAACGTCATGCCACCATACGGCGTCGGCAGACCGGTGACGGCTCCGAGGTTGGTGAGCGTGTAGCTGCCGACGAAGTCAGGGGCGACGGTCTGTGCCTGGGCTGGGGAAAGGGCAAGACAGCCGATTGCGGCGAGTGCGAGGATGCGAACGACCCCAGCGTACTGCCACGTGTCGCGCACAGCGGACCTCCGGTCAGAAGATGTCGCGTGGCGGGGGCGGGGGCAGTCGATGACCGAGACTATTGTGCCACGTTCATCGAGAAGACACTCAGTGAAAGTCCTCCACTGACGCAAGGCGTGCGTGCGATGACCCTGTGGCAGGTGCCGGTCGAAGGCGAGGGGCGACCACTGACGTCATTGCCCTCCGTGAATTCATCAATCGGCGCAACAAAAGTCACCGTGAGAAGTGAGTCTGCGCGAACTGCGAACCTCGCCGAGGCGGAACACGAGGACATCCGCTGGTGTGAGACTGGAGTGGCTCTTGCGTCGTTGTCCAACGGAGCGACACGTCTGCCTCGAGCGAGCCGGCAGGCTCCGCCAGCCAGATGAGTGCCGGTCGGCCACAGGTTGGCAACGTTGACGCTGGGAGCGGCCCATGACGCGCGCCAGGGTCATTGGCGCAACGGCCATCTGGATCATCGTCCTCTGCGGGCGGGCGCAACCCTGCGTCGCCGCACCAACCGAGTCGGCCACGTTGAATGGCGTCGTGACCGACGCGGTGGGGGGCGCGCTGGCCGGCGCCGGGGTGTCGGTGCTCACGCCCGCCGGCGCTGAGATCGCGACCACCGAGACCGGGGCATCCGGCGACTTCCGCTTCGACGCGCTCGCGCCGACCACCTACGTCCTTCATGTCGTCCTCGCGGGCTTCGCGACGCACCGCGAGGTAGTGCACCTCGCGGCAGGGGAATCCTCTCTGGTGCGCTTGCGCCTCGTCGTGCAGGCCGCCGGAGAGACGATCACAGTCACGCCGGTGCGCGGCGACGTTCGGCGGGTGGACGGCGTGCCCGAGTTCGTGACGGTCACAGCTGCCGATGACCTTGCGCCGGCGGACCTTCCGCAACCTTCCACAGGCCCTGCGCGAGGAACCCGGTGTGCACGTGCAGCAGACCAGCACGTCGCAGGGCTCGCCGTTCATCCGCGGACTCACCGGCCAGTACGTCGTCAACCTCGTCGACGGTGTCCGTTTCAACAATGCGACGTTTCGCCCGGGCGCCAACCAGTACACGGCGCTCATCGAGCCGCTCTTCGTCGAGCAGGTGGAGATCGTTCGCGGGCCGGCATCGACCCAGTACGGGTCGGACGCGCTGGGCGGCACGGTCAACGTCATCACGGCGTCGCTGGGCACCGGCAACCCGAGAGGCCCCGTACACGGCCGTCTCTCTGCGACGTTCGGTAGCGCCGACCAGTCGTGGGATGGTGGAGGCCAGGTCGGTGTGAGTGGAACGCGCTGGGGATTGACGGTCGGGGCGGTTGGCCGCGATGTCGGAGACCTGCGTACCGGCGGTGCCGTCGACTCGCATTCGGTGGCGACGCGGTTGCTGGGCCTGCCGTCAGCCGTGTTGGGCGCGCGGCTCGACCAGACCTCCTACACCCAGTACAGCGGGAACGCGCGGTTGGTCGTTGTGCCGAGTTCCTCCGACGTGCTGACGATGTCGTATCTGCACGGGGAACAGCAAGGCGCGAACCGCTACGACCAACTCGACGGCGGGGTGGGCAACCTGATCGGCCGCTTCGATCCGCAAGTGCTCGACTTCGGGCTCGCACGCTACGAGCGGATGGCCGTTGGCCCGCTCGACACCGTGTCGGTGACAGCGTCGTACAACGCGCAGCGCGACGACCGGAGTTCACAAGGCGTGAACAACAGCAAGCAGGGGCTGCATTCGAAGGTCACCGACGAGCGGAACCGCACCGAGGCGGTTGGTGTGCAGGTGCTGGCCTCGGCGGATGCCCGGTGGCGGCAGCGCCTGACATTCGGTGGGGAGGCCTACGACGAGCGCGTGGATTCCACGCGTGTCGAGCGTTCGTACAGCGCGGCATCCGACGACTTCAGCGTGGCCACTGACGTGCGCGCGAGGTTTCCGAACGGCGCGCGGTACGGCACGGCGGCGGTGTTCGCGCAAGACACCATCAGCGTCGTGCCCGATCGGTTGCTGGCGGTGCTCGGCCTGCGCTACAGCCGCTTCCGCTACCGGCAGACATCTGACGGGAACCCCGTGCTGGCGTCGGGGCCGACGGTGCCCGACTTCGACACGACATTCGGCGACCTCACGTGGAACACGGGGGTGGTCTGGGCGCTATCGCCCCACGTCTCGGCGACCGCGCGCGCAGGCCGAGGCTTCCGGGCGCCCAACGTGAACGACTTCGGCACGATCGGCATCTCGGGCCTCGGGTTCGAGATTTCGCCAGACGAGGGCGTGCGTGTCGGGGCGAGCGCCGCGCGACTGGGCGCCCTCGACTCGAGCTTCCCGATCGACCGCCTCGATGCCGAGGCGTTGCAGGGGTATGAACTGGGCTGCAGGGTGTCTGGGCAGCGTGTGAGCGCGACGGCGTCGGCGTTCTACTCCGGGATCTCGCAGTTCATCGAGCGGCGCGCCGTCGTGATGCCGGCGGGCGCCGTCGGGACGGTCCTGGGAGGGCAGCCGATCATCCGTCAGGGTGCAAGCGGAGAGGTCTACACCGCGCTGTCGAGCACGCCCGTCATCGTCCGCGCCAACGGCGGGCGCATTCGCCTCATGGGCGGAGAGACCGCGCTGACCGCCAGGATGCCGCACAGCCTGCAGATCACGGCGAACCTGTCGTACGTGCACGCCACCGACCTCGAGACGGGCGAGCCTCCGGATCTCGAGAACGGGATGCCCCCTGCGCATGGCTACCTCGGCATCGCGTGGACGCCGCCGGCGCGCAGGTGGTGGGGCGAGGTGTACACGCTCTTCGCGCTCGCGCAGCATCGCTTGTCGGCCAACGACCGGGCGCAGCCGCGCATCGGGGGGGCCAGGACGAGCCAGGAGATCCGCGACTTCTTCGCGAACGGCGCCGTCGCGCGCGGGTTGGTGCAGGACGGGGTCCTGCTGGCGACCGGTGAGTCGGTCGACCAGGTGATCCGGCGCGTCATCGGTGCCGATTCCACGGCCATCGTCCCGCTCTTCACGTTCAATCCGGGATACGCGGTGGTGAGCCTCCGCGGGGGCGTCAGGCTTGGCCGGCAGGGGACCCTGACCCTCATCGTCGAGAACCTGTTCGACCGGAACTACCGGTCGATGGGATCGGGTGTCGACGGGGCGGGATTGAACGTTGTCGCGAGATACTCCGTAGACTTCTGACAGCGCGGGCGGGCCGCACCCTTCGACAGGCTCAGGGCAGGCACCCTCGACACGCTCAGGGCGGGCCGCACAGGGGTGCGGCCCCTACAATGCCCCTGCAATGCCGCGGTGGACTCCTCACACCATGCTCATGCTCCGGTCGAACTGTGTCCTTCTTGTGTGCTTGACCTTCGTCGCACGCGCAGCGTGGGCTGACACGCCGACGCTGAGGATCCCCCGCGTCACCGACCCTCCGGTGATCGATCGCTACCTCGATGGCACGGTGACGCCGCCGGGGGTCAAGGTGACCGAGTTCGTGCAGCGCGAGCCCGGCGACGGCGTGCCGGCCACCGCGCCGACCGCGGCCTACCTGTCGTACGACGCCACGCACGTGAACGTGGTGTTCATCTGCACCGACGATCCCGCCAAGGTGCGCGCCAACCTCACGAAGCGCGAGGCGATCATGGGCGACGACGTGGTCGGGCTCGTGCTCGACACCTATGGCGATGGCCGCCGCTCCTACTTGTTCCTGGTCAACCCGCTGGGCATCCAGATGGACGGTGTGTCGACCGTCGGCCAGGACGACGACTACAGCTACGACACGCTGTGGCAGTCTGATGGCCGCCTGACGCCCACCGGCTACGTGGTCGTCATCAGGATCCCGTTCAAGAGCCTGCGCTTCAGCCACGCCGAGGTGCAGACGTGGGGGCTTGCGGTCGCACGGCTCATGCCGCGCACGAACGAGACATCGTTCTGGCCGTACATCACCCGCCGCATCGCGAACGTCAATCAGCAACTCGCCGTGCTCGAAGGGATCGAGGGCACGTCGCCAGGACGCAACCTCCTGGCCATTCCCTACGGCAACTTCGCGGCCGCCCGTGTCAAAGGCGCGGATGGCGAGTACCAGACCGATGGGTCGGCTCGGGTCGGCGTGGATGCCAAGGCTGTGATCGGGGGAGCCGTGACGGTCGACGCGACGGTCAATCCCGACTACAGCCAGGTGGAGTCCGACGAGCCACAGGTCACCATCAACCAGCGCTTCGAAGTGTTCTTCCCCGAGAAGCGGCCGTTCTTCATCGAGAACGCCGGCTACTTCGAGACCCCGGAGAACCTGTTCTTCTCGAGGCGCATCGTCGATCCGAAGTTCGGCGGGCGGGTAACCGGGAAGGCTGCCGGGTGGCTGTTCGGGGGCCTGCTGGTCAACGACGAGACGCACGGCCAGGACGACGGCGAGGCGCGGGACGAACCGACGGCGGGGATCGGCGTCGTACGCGTGCAGCGCGAATTCACCCGGCAGTCGCATGTGGGTGGTATCTTCACCGACCGCGAGTGGGGCAGCGAGTCGAACCGCGTGTATGGGGTCGACGGCCGATGGAAGATCGACGACAACTGGTCGCTGCTCGGTCAGTGGGTGGGCACGCGCACCGTCGAGACCGGCGGGCACCTGCAATCCGGGAGCGCGTTGACCGCCGAGGTGTCGCGCGACGGCCGCAACTTCAACTACGAGTCGAGCTACCTGCAGCGCAGTCCCGGATACCGCGCCGACCTCGGCTTCATCCGGCGAGTCGACATGAAGGAGATGCAGCACGAGGCGGGCTACTCGTGGCATCCGAAGGACCACAAGGTGCTGCGCTTCGGTGTCGATCTCGAGGCCGGTGCCGTCTGGGATTACTCGAACGTGCTGCAGGACTGGAGCGTCGAGCCTGGCGTGGAGGTCGAGCTCGCGGGCCAGACCGAGTTCGGCGTCCGTCACTGGCAGTTCTTCGAGCGCTTCGAGGACATCGAGTTTCGTCGCCACTCGACCATGCTGTACGGATCGAGCGAGTGGCTGTCGTGGCTCAACCTGAGAGGGAGCGTCGACTGGGGCGGCCAGATCAATTACTACCCGAGCGGCGGCCTGGCGCCCTTCCTGGCGCAGTCAATGGGCGTGGAAGCAGGCATGACGCTGAAGCCCATCGCCCGGTTGCGCCTCGACGAGTCGTACATCTACGCCGCGTTGTCAACGCGCGATGACGCCGTCCCCCCCGGCAGCACACCTGGCGAGACGATCTTCACGAACCACATCTTCCGCACGCGGGTGAACTTCCAGTTCTCGCGTCCGTTCTCGGTGCGCGCGATCCTCGACTACGACAGCGTTGCACCCAACACGGCGCTCGTGGACCTCGAGCGCGAGCGCCGGTTCAACGCCGACATCCTGTTCACGTACCAGGCGAATCCCTGGACGGCTGTCTACGTCGGATATTCGGATGCGTACGAGAACTGGCGCCGTGCACCCGTTGGCGCCAGGCCCTACGCCGACACGGGTGCACCGCTCACGTCGGTAGGGCGCCAGGTGTTCGTGAAGCTGAGTTACCTGCTGACGTACTGATGCGTGGCCGGCCCGCGGCCCTCGTGCTCGGCGAACGCGCAGCCCGTGTGCCACAATGCCCCACTCGAGTTCCACGTGTGAGAGGAGGCATGGCGATGGATGCACCAATCGACTGGCGCGCCTCGGAGCGTCGGCTGTTTGCCGCGGTCGCGCTCGTGTTCCCGATCGTCGTGCTGATCGGGTTTGCGCGAACGTACTACCTGCGGACCGTCCTGGGCGGGCCGCCCGTGCCGTCGCTGCTGGTCCATGCGCACAGCGCGTTGATGACCGCGTGGGTCGCGTTCTTCATCGCGCAGGTCTGGCTGATCCGGTCGAAGCAGGTGCGGCTCCACATGAAGCTCGGCATGCTCGGGGTCGCCCTCGGCATCGCGATGGTGATCGTCGGGTTCTTCACCGGCGTGGCCGCAGCGAAGTTCGGATCGGCGTCCACGCCGCCGGGGATTCCGCCGCTCGTGTTCCTGGTCGTGCCGATTGTCGACATCTCGCTGTTTGCGTTGTTCTTCGGTGGGGCCATCCTCTACCGGAGGCGAGCGGCCGATCACAAGCGCCTGATGCTGCTGACGGTGCTCAACTTCCTTCCGCCGGCTGTCGGACGCTTCCCGCTGACCGCGATTACCAACGCCGGACCGCTGTTCTTCTTCGGGGTACCGACGCTGCTCGCGATCGGGTTGCTGATCTACGACACGCGCACGCGCGGGCAGGTGAACAGGGTCTTCCTGGTCGGCTCACTCGTGCTGATTGCGTCGTATCCGCTGCGATTGGTGATCTCGGGCACTGACGGCTGGCTCCGCTTTGCAGCGTGGCTGACGACGTGGGCGGCGTAGGAACGTACGACGCGGGTTGCTGAAGCCTGGCGCCGCGACGGGTCGTCGCCGCTGCCAGGCGCGGACGCCCTGCTCGGTGTCGGCTATCGGGGCGGTGTCGTGACTTCCGGGCGCGTCCGGGCGACTGTCACCCTCGTCCGCCACAGGATCCAGAACGAGACGGCAAGCAGGGCTGCGGCCGCGGCATACGTGATCGGTTCGAGCGTGTCGAGGCCGAGCGAGAACCGCCCGGCCGCAAGGCCAAGGCCGTTGTTGAGCGCGTGCCAGGCCATCGCGGGATAGATCGATCCCGTGAGGATCGTCACGCCGGCCAGGATGACGCCGAGATACGCCGTCGAGATGAGCCGGAACAGCGACACGTGGAAGAGACCGAACGCGATCCCGACGAGGATCGCGGCGCGCACCGGTGAGTAGTGTTGCCGCAACGAGTGCAGCAACACGCCGCGGAACGCCAGTTCCTCGCAGACGCCAGGCAGGATGGTCATCATCGGGAGCAACTGCCAGAACGGGATGGTGTCGGGCACCAGGTACTGGCTGAAGCTCTCGAGCATCTCCCTGGGCACCGGGACGAAGTACTGCGAGACGCGGAACATCCCGATGCCCGTCACCAGCCCGGACGGCACGCCGATCAGCACCGCGAGCCACGCGGCCGGATGGGGCATCCGCAGCGAGAACACCACGCGCGCGTCGAGGTGGAAGCGGCGCACGAAGAGCAGCGATCCGCCGAGGAAGATGACGACGAGGTTCAGCAGCAGTTGTCCGCGGATGTCGAAGTCGGCCCCCAGGTTCAGCGACGTGACCAGCAGCACCGCCCACATCACGGCGAACCACGTGGCGACCTGGCCCACGCGCGCCCTGGCCTCGGCCGTCGTCGGTGCGCTGTCGCCCGTCGACGGCATGATCAGCCGTTCGGTCGAGAGCGCCTTCGTGGCCATGCGCATCGCGTAGAACGCCGCGGCAGCGGTGACCAGCCAGGCCACTGGCAGCATCAGCCAGTCCACGCGGCCCACGAGGATCTCCTTGACGCCGACGCTGATGTTCGCGATGGGCACGAGCACGATCGCCGATCGCAGCCGGATGTCGGGCAGCAACGCGGCGAGCGCCGGCACCGCCGCCCCGAGCATGAGCGGCAGGAAGTAGAGCTGTGCCTCGCGATGCGAGCGCGCGTGGCCCGAGACGAGCACGAGGACGCCCGCCACGAGGGCCGCCAGCGGCAGGAACATGACGAACAGTCCCAGCGCCATCAGTGGCGTCACGGCCGCCGCCAGGTTGCGCGTCGTCGGAATCAGTCCGAAGCCGACGTAGACGAGCATGTTGACGACCTGGATCGTCGTGATGAGCAGCGCCACGCCGAAGACGAGCAGGACCTTCGCCGCGACGATCTCGCGGCGCGAGATCGCGGTGGTGAGCAGCGTTTCGAGCGTGCCGCGTTCCTTCTCGCCGGCCAGCGCGTCCTGCGCGACGATCGCACCTCCCGACAAGAGGAAGAACAGCAGCAGCACGGTGACGATCCGGCCCAGGGCCAGGCCGGCGACCTGCGCTTCGCGCGCGAGATTGGTGGGCAGCACGGCAGCCACGCTGTCGGCGGGCAGCGCGAACCCCGCGGAGGCCAGCGCATCGTGTCGCATCGTCCGCCGGAGGTCGCGCAACCGGTCGCTGACTCGTGTCGCCACGCTGCCCGACGTGTCGCGATCCGCCCGGAACACGAGGCGCAGCGCCAGCAGGTCGGGCGCGGGCGTGGCGCCGGGATCATCGACGTCGAGACGTCCTGCGTCAGCCTCGTCGCGGTCCTGGTCGGGCGACGAGCGCCTCGGCCGTGCGCTCGCCTCCTGCGCGATCGCGGCCTGCACGTCGGCGACGTTGCGCGCGTCGATGTAGAAATCGAGCGTTCCGTCGGCGAGGGCGGCAGCGGCATCCTCGACCTGCCGCTCGGTGACGAGGAGGGCCGCCGTGTCGCGTTCGCCGGTGGGCGGCTGGGTGCGGGCGCGCTCCACGAGGGCGCGCGCCTCCGCAGCGCGAGGGCCGATCACCGCGAAGCTCGACTCGCGCACCTCGAGTGCCCGGTGGCGCCGCTGCTCCATCCAGTTCGACCCGAAGAGCATCAGCGGCATCACCAGCAGCGGCAGCACGATCGACATCATCACCGTGCGCCGGTCGCGGAGCAGGGTCCGCAACTCCATCAGGCACAGCGCGCGGATGCGGGCGGTTCCTCCGGTCATCCGCGTGCCGCGCCGACGTCGTCGCCGGCTTCCTTCACGTAGTGCACGAAGATGTCCTCGAGGTAGTGATGCCCCGTGGCCGCGCGCAGCGCGCCGAGGGTGTCGCTCGCGTGGATGCGCCCGCGGTGGATGATCGCGATGCGGTCGCACAACCGCTCGGCCTCGCTCATGATGTGCGTCGAGAAGATGATCGTCTTGCCTTCGGTGCGCAGGTCGGCGATCACGCGCTGCATCTCGAGCGCATTGAGCACGTCGAGGCCGACCGTCGGCTCGTCGAAGATGAGCACCGGCGGGTCGTGCACGATGGTGCGTGCGATCGAGACCTTCTGCTTCATGCCCTGCGAGAGCCGATCGATGCGCGTGTCGGCATACTCCGCGATGCCGAACCGTGCCACGAGCTGGTCGACGCGCGCACGCAGGGCGGACTCGGGGAAGCCGTTGATCCGGGCGAAGAACTCGAGCGTCTCGCGCCCCGTGAGCCGCGGGTAGAGCGCGGTGCTGGCCGAGTAGAAGCCGATATGGCGTCGCACCTGTTCTGGCGCCTGCGAGACCTCGAAGTCCATCACGCGCGCGGTCCCGGCCGACGGCGCCAGGATCGTCGCGAGCATCCGCAATGTCGTCGTCTTGCCGGCGCCGTTGGCGCCCAGCAGCCCGAAGATCTCGCCGTGCCGGCAGTCGAAGTCGATGCCATCCACGGCCCGGACGCTGCCGCGGCTCTCGTCTTCGAAGACCTTGGTCAGGCCCCTGACCTCGACCGGTGTCGTCATGATCGCGTGCCCGCGGCGGAACGTCGTCGCTGTTTGAGGAAGGTGGTGAGGCTGCCCGAGAACGACCCGACGACGATGTTCTCGACGCTGAGGATGAACGTAGCGAGCCGGATGAGCAGCGCGATGGCGACCAGCGTGGCGACGACAGCGACGGCCGTCTCGAGCGGCTTGACGCCGCCGAGGATCGCTTCGCGCACGACGAGCGCGATGTTCACCACGGGCACGAGCGCGAGCGGCAGCGTGAGCTGGATGCCTGGCGAACTCAGGAACATGGCGGGGAGGATTGCAGCCATGTAGAAGGGCGTCACCATCGACTGGCCTTCCTTGAACGTGCGCGCGAACGCGGCGAGGACCATCATGCCGGCGCCGAGGAACCCGGCCAGCAGGACGGCGCCCACCATCAGCACGGGCACCGACGCGAGCGGGACGCCGAACTCCATCGCGCCGTCGTCGCGTCCCAGCAGCGGAGCGATGATGCCCCGCATCGTCAGCAGCATGGCCACGACGTTGAGCAGCCCGGCGAGGCCGCCAAGCGTCGTCACGGCCAGGTACTTCGCGGTGACGATGCTCGAACGGGCCGCTGCCGTCGTCATGAGCGTTTCCCACGTGTTGCGCTCGCGCTCGCCGGCCGTGGTGTCGATGGCCGGGTTCAGGCAGCCCAGCGCGACCATGACCACGAACAGGACCGGGAGGAGCAGGCCGAGCATGAACGCGCCCATGTCGCGGCCGCTGGCGGTGTTCTTCCGGTCGATCGCGAAGCCCGCCCACGTGGCGGCGTCGATGCCGCGCGCGGAGGCTTCGTCGCGCAGCCACCGTTCCCGATACGCACCGACGATGTCGGTGACACGCTTCCGCGCGAGATCGCTGCGCTCCCTGGAGCCGTCGTAGATGAGACGTGCGCTGAAGTTCCTCGGGAGCGATGTGCCGTCGGGGACGACGAGAAGGGCCGCGTCGAGCGTCGCCGCACGGACCTGCCGCTCCGCGTCGTGCTCATCGCGCGGCGCGGCGAGCACCTGCACGTGCGTGTCGTCGCGGAGCCGTGCCTCCAGTGGCTGCGTCGTGGCGGGCGCTCCGACCAGCGCCACGCGCGAGGCCATGTCGTCGGTCTGGCCGCGCACGAACGAGATCCCCGTGAACATCACCCACAGCAGCGCGGGGTAGAGCACCAGCGGCACGACGATGGAGTTGATGACGATGGTGCGATCGCGCAGCGCCGATCGCAGTTCCCATCGGTAGAGCGTGACGATCTCGGTCCAGCGCGAGGCCATGGCTCGGCGGTCAGGATACATCGGATGTGAGCGATCGCGAGGCGGTTAGAGGCTGTGATTCCCGCGCGTCAGCGCGGCGGGCGAGGCCGTCGTCGTGAAGGGCGGGTCTGACCAGCCGGCTACGGCGAGGATGGCGCTTACGGCCTGCCCGCGTCACGCGATCTGTCAGACAGTTTGGCCAGCGGCATCCGCGCACGTCATTCCACGCCGCTGGCGAGCCTGAGGCGCCCTGCCCGGAACTAAGCGGCTACCGCGGTCGTGTCCGCGGAGATGGCTTCAAAACGAGTCTGTGCTACCCGAGCGCCTGGCTAGCACTTTCCGGTCGGCGCCACACCGTCAGTATGTCACGCTGCATCGCGACGTTCCACAGTGCCGGCCCGTTGTCCGCCCCATTCCCGGTCCGCACGATGATCTCTGCGTGACGCGCGCTCGGCCCGCCGGGACTTCGGTGCACGCGTCCGCCGTGACACCGCCGAGCTCGCGTGCCGCCTGGGCGACGACGTGCAACGGATTCCGCACGGCTCAGCAGCAGTTCATCGTGCGTTCACGCAGGATAATGCTCACCGTGATGCGGCGGACATCTCGGCCCTTCCCGCTTCATCGGTCGTCGCGACGCGGAGTCACCTTCGTCGTCTTCGTCGCAGCCATCGTCGTCGCCTTCCGTTCGTGATTCCGCTCGAGCGCCAGCTCGTGGGCGTCCTTGCCGTCCCGCGGAACGTGATGCGCCAGGGCCAGCTCGACGGCGGCGTCGCGTGCCAGCCCCGAGAACTCGATTGCCCTTCAAGGGCTGCACCTCCAGCCCGGACATGTTCAGGTCTGCGAGCGCCGCTCGCAGCATCGGAGCGCGTCCCAGCGCCCTTCTGCAGCGTTCGTGCACGGTCGTGGCCGCACCTTCCGGCTCTCGCCGGTCTCGACCGGCCAGCTGCCGCTGCCCGGCGTGTCCGGACTAGCCGCACGATCGACAGTGTCGAGCGTAAAGTAGACTCGACAGAGTGTCACGACTCTGCATCTGTTTACACTCCGGCTGGCGCCCTGCTCGTCGCGACATGCCGGCGGAGCGAACCGCACTGCAGAACGGACTATTGTGTTGGCGTCCCCGGCGGGAATCGCACCCGCGTTTCAGCGTTGCAAGGGCCGGGTCGTGACTCATGGCGGCGGCGATGTCCTGTGAGGTCCCGTGTGGTCGCCCGGGGCGATTCGGAGGCGCTAGCCCGGCGGCCGGACTCTCACCCGCGTCGGTTCCACGGTGATGATTGCGCCTCGAGCCAATTCGGCGCCGTATTTCGCGAGTGCGGTAACGCAGTAAGGTCCCTGCTCGATGGCCCTGACGTCGACGAGCCTCAGGATTCCCGCATGAGGACGGCCCAGGGCGACTGCAAGTTCGCCGAAGTCCTTGTCCAGCGTGATCAGAACCCGTTGAGTCTCGAAGGCGAAGGCGAGGATTGCCTCGTCGCCCGGATCGCTGGGCCAGTCGCTGGTGTGATCGACGTCATGGCCGAGGCCGGCCAACGTCACCCTGGCTTGACTCGACACGCAGGTGTCGAGCAGGAGTCTCATGCAGCGGTCCCCGACAGCGGGGGCTCGATTCTCTCGTGGCCCACAACGCGTCGGGCATAGAACAAGCACGCCCGAACGTCGTCGGCCTCCAACCAGGGGTACGCCGCCAGCAGCGACTCCGTGGTGTCGCCGGCGGCGAGCATGCCGAGCACATGCTCCACGGCCAGCCGTCTGCCGCGAACGACCGGCTTGCCTCCGAAGATGTCGGGGTGCGTCGTAATCCGCTGGAGCAGGTCGTCGGGCGTCATGCCGTCCTCCCGAATGAACCCTTGCTTCGCCAGTGGCAGACGACGAAGCGCGCTGAGTGGCGTCCCCGGCGGGAATCGAACCCGCGTTTCAGCCTTGAAAGGGCCGCGTCCTGACCCCTGGACGACGGGGACGTGCTGACTGGCAACGGCGGTCGAGCGACCGCGAGCCCAGAATCTTACCACGGCCCGCACGGATGCTCACAGCCGCCAACGGCGTGAACGCCTGCGCGTAGAATGGCGCGCAATGGCCGACATCCCAGACGTTCCCGGCGACGCGCCGGTCTATCGCGCCCTCGACGCGCTCGGCATCGCATACGAGCGCCACGACCATCCGCCGGTCTTCACCGTCGACGAAGCCGAGCAGCACTGGGCGTCGATCGACGCCACGCACTGCAAGAACCTCTTCCTCCGCAATCGCAAGGGCACGCGCCACTACCTCGTCGTCGCCGAGCACCGCAAGGCGGTCAGCCTCGCGCGCGTCGCCGCCATCGTCGGCGACGACAAGCTGGGATTCGCCTCGCCCGAACGCCTCGCGAAGTACCTCGGCCTGACGCCCGGCGCCGTGTCGCCCTTTGGCCTCGTCAACGACACGACGCGACAGGTACACGTCGTCATCGACGCCGACCTGCGCGCGGTGCCGCGCGTGGCGTTCCATCCGAACGTGAACACGGCGACGCTGGTGATCGCCGAAGCCGACTTCGAACGGTTCCTCGCCTCGACCGGCCACGTCATCACCTGGGCCCACCTGTCGTGACGATCACGCCGCTCGCGGAGCACGTCGCACGACTGCTGCAGAGCGCAGGCGTCAAACGCCATCCGGCTCGGCGGGGTGCCATTCTGTAGGCTGGCAACTCTCGACGGCCATCGTCACCGATTGGGTCGCGACGCTGCTCGGTGGGGCATTCCTCGTGGTGCGGCTGTGCCGTGCACCGCGCGTGATCAACGCTCGACGCCGACCAGCGTCCACCCGCCAGCCTCACGCCTGAAGAAGACCTGGACCGGCGTCGCCCACGAAGGCTGCTCGGATCCGACGGCCGCCACGTCAACGCGGATGTATGCGCCCGACGCGGTCGGCAGCCCGGCGGCGCGGTGAGGGCTGCGCCACTTGGAGCCGACGTCTCACCAAGCGCGGAGGACTGCTGGGTGAGGTTGTCGAACGTGAACCACGACGCCTTGTAGCCCCGTGAGGGCACCTCGGCGACCTTGTGGGCGACCGCCACGTTCGTGAACCGCAGCTCACCGCTGTCGGCAAGCGCGAAGCCCGCGAGCGGATTCACGGCCGGAAGGTAGACCTGCGCAATCTTGTTGCGGCGCTCGATCAGGATGTCGCCGAGCATCCGCTCGGCCCGCGGATCGCTGAACTCCGCGGTCTTCACGATCGCGCGGATCGCCTCGTCTGAAAACGCCGCCACGCGTTGCGCCGCCCAGAACGCATCGTCGCCGCGGAGGTGCCGGTGCGCCGCCACGGGCACGCGTGGACGCCACGCGGTGGGATCGAACTGCTTGCCCTCGAAGCGCCCGATCGACGGGTGCTCGTCGTACGACACCGTCTGCCACGGCTGCAGGTACAAGCCCAGTGTCGCCAGGCGACGCCAGGTCTTGTCGGCTTCGTAGAGCCACTCCCAGCCCTCGTCGTAGTCGTGCGGGCCATTGGCGCCTGTGCCGAACGTCGAGCCCACGTCCTGCAGGTAGTGCTTCACGACCGATCGCCCCTCGTCATCGACGAGCACGTCGAGGGTGTTGCCGGCCTTCATGTCGACGAGGTTCGTCCACGCGCCGAACACGTACAGCGCGCGGAGTTCACGCCGGTGCTCGTGCGGCACGATGTCGTTGGGATCGTCGGGACGCGTGCCGTAGTACCGGAAGTTGCCGATGATCCTGCCCTGCAGCTGGCGCGCGGCCACGACGCGGTACGTGCCGTCTGCCGACCGGTGGGCGCGCTCGAGCACCGCGCGCAGGTCCTTGTCGGTGAACGCGCGCCGCTTGCCGGTGCGATCGCGGAGCGTCACCTGCTCGCCGATCGTCAGCCGCGACGGGTCGATGCGGGTGATGAAGTTCTCGACCTGGTTGTAGCCCAGGGCCCAGAACAGCTTGTTGGCCACCGCGATCGCGCCCGACCCGGCCTCGGGATAGCCGGGCGCGTCGAACGTGATGAACCACGTGTCGCCGCCCGCATCGCGTGCCGTGAAGCCGGGCGACGCGCCGGCGCTCTTCGTCCGGACGACCGTCCACGCCGCCGGGTCGGGGGGCGTGCCCAGGTTCGGGCCGCGCGCGAGCTCGTCCACCGACATGGCGCGCGCGCCGATGCGGTTGGTGAACCAGGTCGAGTCGGGCACCTCGTCGACCGTGTTGACGTTGCCGGCGCGCGGGCTCGTCGTGGCGCGATCGCCGGGCCGCGCGAACTGGTTGACGATCAACTCGAGCGCGAGATCCACTTCGTAAACGGCCGCCTTCGAGGCGTCCTGCGTTGCCGGCTCGCGCACGATGGGGTCGTCAGGAAAGAACTTCCGGGTCGGCCCGGTCGCGCGGGTGGCGCTGGCGAGCAGCAGGGTGAGCACCGCAACACAGACAGCGCGCGGGAGCGTGCGTGACAGGGGAGTCGGATACGGTCGCCATCAGAAGGCCGCCGACGAGCTGAAGATGAGCCGCATGCCCTCGTTCGAGCGTGCGAACTCGACCCTGAGGGGAGTCGCGATCAGCGTGTGCAGGCGCAGGCCGATGCCCACGCTGGTCTTGAGGCCGTGGAAATCAAGGTCGTCCCGGCTCGACGTGACCTTGCCGCTGTCGACGAAGATGGCGGCGTCGAGGGCCGCACGGCTCGGTGTCCACCGGTATTCGGCCGACACGAGCATGCTGTGGCGGTCGCGGAAGCGGAGCGACGGAAAGCCGCGAAGCGAGTGGCTGCCTCCCAGTGACGGCAGCAGGAAGAACGGGACGTCGTCATCTCCCAGGATCGAATACAGGCGGCCACGCAGCGAGAGGATCAGGCTCTCGCGCAGCACGGGCAGGTGCTGCACGACGTCGGCGTCGAGCCGCCTGAAGCTGAACTCGTCTGAGGTGTCGTGGTAGTCGTGGAGGGTGACCGTGTAGAGCCCGCCGCGCCGCGCGTAGCCGGGCGCCGGGCGCCAGTCGATCCCGAACGTGCCCTGGGTGTGCAGGAACGTGTGGTCGCGTCCCTGGCCAGGCGCCTCGGCCTCGGTGAACCGTTCCTCGATCGAGGGATGGCCGCCGCCCCCGGCACCGATGTCGAAGTACTCGCCGCTGAAGCCCCCGCCGAGCCGGAGGAATCGCTGGGGGCGCGCACGGAGCATCCCGCCAGCCCACGACTGGCGCAGGTAGTACGACGTCCGCCCGTGGTCGTCGACGTCATCCTCGCCGGCGACGGGTCGCAATTCCGGCTGCATCCCGGTCCCGTAAAACGCCATGGTCGGCGCCGTTCTCCACCCGCCGTCCACCTGCAGGTCGAGGTGCCCGCCCGCCAGGCCGCGGGAGTCGATCATCGCGTCGACCTGCCTGTAGTTCCTGATCGACCAGAGGCCCTTGGTGATGATCGCGGTCGTGTCGTTCACCAGGTAGCGATACCCGGGACCGGCCGCGAGTCCGCCGCCGCTCAACACGGTGCCGAACGCGGGGAACAGGCCCGAAGGCGGGGCGGCGAGGTTGTTCTTGAAGTCGACGAACCTGCGTTCGCCTTTCGACAGGGCGGCTGGCGCCTGCGCGGCGGCCTTCGCCGCCTGCTGAGCCGCAATCAGCGACGCGCGCGATTCCTGGCCGGCCGCGCTCAGCGGCAACAACAGGGCAAGCGCGCACACCAACCCCATCGGGGCCATCGACGTCAACGACAGGAAGCGGAAGATGTTTGGGATCATCGGCACTCGTGGTGTAGGCGACGCGCCGATATTCGTCCGACGCGATGGCGCATCGCCAGGCCCGGCCATCCGGGACGCACCGCAGCCGACATCGGTGTAAAATCCCAGGCACCAGCCGCGATTCACTCTTGATGCCCGTTCATTCTCCCGCATTTCTCCGCATGCGTCATCGTTTTTGGCAAGTCGCGCTCACCGTCGCGCTGGCAGGGCTCCCGGCGGGTGCCTCTGCCCAGGCCACGCGCGCCGAATTGCTCGCGCAGGAGCGGGCCGCGAAGGCCGGACGGCTCAGGCGCCTGAACTGTCACGGGGCGAAGCGCTCGGCGCCCGCATCGACGACCTGATGACCCAGGGGCCGCCGGCGGGGTTCTACCCGTCGTTCGGGTCGGTCTACACCAGCGGCATGTTCGCGATCGGGCCGGGCTACCACATCGGCGTGGGTGACACGGGCATCTTCGACATCTACGGCATCTGGTCGCTGCGGGGCTACAAGAAGGTCAGCACCAAGTTCGTCATGCCGCGGCTCGCCCGCGACCACCTCACGCTGACCGCCCGCGCCAACTGGTTCGACGCGACGCACGTGCCGTTTTACGGGATTGGCGCCGACTCGCTGGAGGCCGACAACACGACGTACCGGTACACGCAATCGGAGACCTCCCTGGATGGGACCTGGCGCGTGTCGCGCCTCGCGTCACTCAGGGGCGGGGTGGCCTGGATGGGAGTGAACACCGGCAGTGGCCACGGCACGACGTCCATCGAAGACGGATTCACCAGTGACACCGTGCCAGGACTCGGCGCCGACCCTGACTTCATCGTGTCGCACGTCGGCGGAGAGCTCGACTGGCGTCCCGCGCCGGGATACGCACGGCGCGGAGGGAACCTCGGCGCAGCCGTCACCTACTACGGCGCGCGCTCGGCGCCGTACAGCTTCACGAGGTTCGACGTCCGCGGCAGCCAGCTGATCCCGCTGCGCCACGAGCAGTGGGTGATTGCGCTGCGCGGCTTCGCGTCGTTCACGAGCACCGCCGGCGACAACGTCGTGCCGTACTTCCTGATGCCCGCCCTGGGCGAAGACAGCACCGAGATGCGCGGGTACGCGTCGCGACGCTTCCGCGACCGCCACCGCATGCAGCTGACCGCGGAGTACCGCTGGATGCCCACGGAGTTCCTCGACATGGCCCTGTTCGTCGATGCGGGAACGGTTGCGGCAGAGCGTCGCGAACTCGGCCTGTCGGGCCTCGCCACCTCGGTGGGGTTGGGCGCACGCGTGCATGCACGGCGCTTCACGCTGTTGCGCGTCGAGGTCGCCCGCAGCCGCGAGGGCATCCGCCTCATCATGGGAACGGGAGCAGTGTTTTGACGGCCGCTCGTCGTCTTGCGCCGGTCTGGGCCGGATGCGCGCTGCTGGTGTCGGCCGCGTGGCTGGCCGTCTCGGCGGCGACCGGGCCGAAGTTCTATCCCGATGACCCGATTGGGCGCGACATCGACACCGAAGACGCCTCGCGCGTGATCGCCAACCCGGTGTCGGCCGCCTGGGAACTGGCCGAGCACCAGTTCGAGGCGCCTGGCGATCCGACGCCGAACGTGCGCGCGCTCGACGTCAACTCGATCGACGAGGTGCCCGATTCGAGTTGGTTCACGAACCGGATGACGCCGCGCCCGGCCCTGCTGCCCGAACTGTCGGCGATGATCGGCCATCCGGGCCCGGCCGACGGGCCGTGGATCATCGTGAGCAGCAAGAGCGACGGCACGTCGCCGGGCTTCACGATCCAGGACCGCCACGGCGATCGTCTGGTTCCTCAAGTTCGACCCCCTCGACCATCCCGAGATGGCTTCGGGCGCCGAGGTCGTCGCCAGCCGGTTGCTGCGGGTGCTCGGCTACCACGTGCCCGACAACCACATCGCGTTCCTGCACCCCGGCGATCTGGTGATCGGTCCCCAGGCGATGTACACGCCGTACCTGGCCAAGCCGCGCCGGATGCGTGTCGATGACGTGGAAAGGCTCCTGCGCGGAGCCGCCCGGAGCGCCGACGGCAGCTACCGGGTGCTGGCCAGCCTCGCACTGCCGGGCCGTCCCGTCGGCGGGTTCAGGTTCCATGGCACGCGATCCGACGATCCCAACGACATCGTCCCGCACGAGCACCGGCGCGAACTCCGCGGCCTCGCGGTGTTCTCGGCGTGGATCAACCATGTCGATGCGCGTGGGGCCAACACGCTCGACACGGTCGTGACCGCGGACGGCCGCACGTTCGTGAAGCACCACCTGCTCGACTTCGGCTCGACGTTCGGCAGCGCCTCGCTGAGTGCACGCCCCTATTGGGAAGGGCACGCGTATGCTTTCACTGGCGGGGGGCACCTGTTTCGCAACATCGCGACGCTTGGGCTCGCGACGCCGGCCTTCCGCGACGTCCCCGTGTTCGAGCACCCCGCGCTCGGACGCCTGCCGGCACTCGAGCACGCCTGGGATCCGCGCGAGTGGAAGTCCCGCGTCCCGAATCCCGCCTTCGCGCGGATGCGGCCCGACGATGCGTTCTGGGCTGCGCGGAGGGTCGGCGCCTTCAGCGACGACATGCTGCGCGCCGTGGTCGCCGAGGGGCGATACTCCGACCCCGCCGCGGCCGAGTATCTCGCGACGTGGCTGATGCGCAGGCGCGACGCGATCGTTCGCGCCTACCTGCCAGCCGTGAACCCGATCGTCCACGTGCAACTCTCAGGCGATGGCGTGCTCACGTTCGAGAACGCGGCGGTGATGGCTGGCGTCGCGCCCGCCCCGGCGTCGTACGAGGCCGACTGGATGCTCTTCGACAACCAGTCGCGAGCCACCACGTCACTCGGCAGCACGAGCGGTGGCGCGACGTCGTTGCGCGCCCCGGAGGGACTGCCGGCATCGCCGGGCAGTTTCGTGCAGGTAGGGATCAGGGCTACGCGGTGCGGCGCACCCGTCGTGGAGCGTGCCGGTGCAGGCGTGGTTCCGACGAGGCGCGGCGGGATGGGCGCTCGTGGGTCTGGAGCGCCTGCCGTGACGGCGTGCAGGCAGCATGACTCCCGCGTGGCCCTCTTCCTGCTGGCCTGCGCGTGCTGCGGCAGCAGCGTGCTGGCGCAACCGCAGCCGCGACCATCGCCACAGCCCTCTTCCGTAAGCGACACCGCATCCCTCAAGCCCCGATTCACGCTCTCGGTCGAGGCCGTGGCCGAGATCCCGACGAACCGGATGATCCCCCAGATCGAGATCACCCGGATGGGAGGGCTGTCGGGGCTCGCGTACGACCCGACGCGTGGCCACTGGATCGCCGTCGCCGATTCGCGCGGCACCCCCCGCGCGTTCTCGCTCGATTTCGTGGTTGACGCGACCGGCTTCCGGGTGCGGGTGATCGCGGCGCACGGCATCGTGCGCGGACCGTCGGCGCAGCTCGGCGGCGTGCTCGACTTCGAGGGCATCGCCATCCTGCCGAACGGGCGCATCATCCTCAGCTCGGAGGGCGATCAGCGGACCGACGAGGTCTCGAACCCATCGCTGATCGAGGTCGGCCCCGACTTCGGGGTCCGCTTCGAGATTCCCGTGCGTGACCGGTACCTGCCCAGGCTCGCGGGTGCGGTCAGGCGCGGCGTGCGCGACAACGCGGCGTTTGAAAGCCTGGCGGTCACGCCTGACGGGATGCACCTGTTCACCGGCGTCGAGGAGCCGCTGCGCCAGGACGACGAGCGCCAGGCGCTCGGCCGCGGTGCGCTCGGGCGCATCGCGGAGTTGGTGCGCGACGACGACCGCTTCGTGCCGGGGCGGGAGTTCGTGTATCCGCTCGAGCCCTTGCGGGCACCGGCGTCGGTCGAGGTGCGGGTCGGCAACACCGGGCTGGTGGATCTGCTGGCGATCGACGACATGACGTTGCTCTCGCTCGAACGCGGGTACGTGCGCGGACGCGACGGGGCCACGGGCGAGCAGCGGAGCGTCAACGATATCCGCATCTTCCGCGTGAATCTCGCTGGTGCAGACGACGTGTCGGGAGTCGAGTCGTTGCGCGACGAGCCACTGCTGCGGCCGGTGTCGAAGGAGTTGCTGCTGTCGCTGGGCGACCTGTTGCCCCCACCAGCGGGGCTGCCGCGGGACCTCGACAACTTCGAGGCGATTGCCGTGGGGCCACGCTTGCTCGACGGGGCCGCGTCGATCGTCCTGCTGAGCGATGACAATTTCAGTGCGACCCAGAAGACGCGCGCCGTCCTGCTGCGCGTCACGCCGGTCCCCTGACGCCAACGTGAACGTCGCTCCCGTCGGCAGGCCGGCCTGGGCGTGCTGTCGCGTGTGACGCCGGTGCCGTGACGCGCGCGGGCGGCTCACTCGCGCAAGCGCTTGTGCATCAGGATTTCGGAAGCACCGGCGATGAAATACTCCGGGAGTTCTCCCACCTGTGTGAATCCGAGCCGCTCGTAGAGCGCCCGCGCACGCGGATTGAACGACGACACGCAGAGGAACAAGTGGCGTGCCTGCGGGCGGTAGTGATCCTCGACGTAGGCGATCAGTTCCCGGCCCACGCCGCGGCCGCGCCACCTCTCGTCAACGGCGATCGTGGCGAGATAGGGCGAGCCGACCACCCCGCGGCGGTGGCACAGGACGAACCCGGCGCGCTCCTCGACCCACCCAGGCCACGAAGATGGTGGCCTCCGGATTGTGGAGGACCATCCGGCACGAGGCCTCGGTGCGCCCGAGCGTGATCCACGGTTCCGACGACGCCATGACGTGCGCGGCCCACTCGTGATCGCCGGGCGCGATGTCATGGATCGCAATCAACTCCGGGGCGAGCCCCTGCCGGACGTCGGTCATGGACGGTTCCTCGTGTGGCGGTGTCAATGATCAAGGCATCGCGCCAGAGGTACGCCCCGTGTCCGGCTCGCGCCGCCGGGCATTTGCTACCACGGTCGGGACCCGCATCTCTGCGGACGCTGTACACCCACGCCCGTGTCCGCAAACGCCCGACGTCGTGTCGCCTGTGCGGGGCTCAGATGGGGTTCATTGTCAGGTGTAGGGGCCGCACCCCAGTGCGGCCCGTGCACGCCTCGCCACCTGGGTTCTACTTCACCGCGAACGTCGCAACCGCCCTGGTGTTCTCCCACGACAGCTGCAGCTCACCGCCAGCCGGCGTGTCGGCGATCACGATCGTGAACTGCTCGACCGGGGCCGCCGTCTTCGATGTCGCCATGACCACCTTGCCCAGGTTCTCGGCCTCCGGATACTCCGTGCCCCAGTGACCGGTCTTCTTGTTGATGATCAGCGTCCATTCCTTCTCGCCGGGAATGGTGTAGAGCGAGTACTTGCCCGCAGGCACGGCCAGTGTGCCGAACTGCAGGTTCTTGTCGGTCTCGAGGATGGTGGCCTCGTCTGCGCCCGTGCGCCAGACCTTGCCGAACGGGTGGAGCCCGTCGGCGGTGAAGATCTTGCGGCCCTTGACGTACGGACGGCCGTAGACGACCGAGACGGTCGCTCCATCCACGGTCGCGCTCGCGGTCTCGTGTGGGCTGGCACGCTGACGCTGGGCGTCGAGTGCGACGCCGATCCCGAGAACGAGCAGGCCTGCAATCACATCCCTTGGTGACGAATACGCGCATTGACGTTCCTCCTGGCTGAAGTGTTTCAGATGATTTCTTTTCCAAGTGCCGAGAGCACGAGCTCGGTCGCCAGCGTCGCCGTGGTGTTCGCGATATCGAGCACCGGGTTCACCTCGACCATGTCGAGCGCGAGCACGCTCTCGGAGTCCGACAGCATCTCCATGACCATGTGCGCCTCACGGTAGTCGAGGCCGCCCTTTCACCGGCGTGCCGACTCCCGGGGCGATCGCGGGATCGCAGACGTCCACGTCGAACGAGACGTGGATGCCCGCCGTGCCGCGCGTCGCGATCGCGATGGCCTGTTCCATCACCGCCGCGATGCCGTTGCGATCGATGTCCTTGATCGTGAAGACGTGCACCCCGGCCGCGCGGACGATCTGCTTCTCGTGCTCGTCGAGGTTGCGGATGCCGATCAGCACGGTGCGCTCCGGGCTCGACCTTGGGCGAGAAGCCCCCGATCTGCGCGAGCTCCGCGGCTCCTGGCCGAGCAGCGCCGCCAGCGGCATGCCGTGCACGTTGCCGCTGCCCGACGAGCTGGGCGTGTTCATGTCGCCGTGCGCGTCGATCCAGAGCAGGCCCAGCGGCAGGTCCGGCCGCGGGCGAAGGCCGCGCTGGCCGCCACCGACCCGCGCCGAGCGAGTGGTCGCCCCCGAGCACGAGCGGCAGCCCGCCCGCCTCGAGCGACCGACAGGCTCTTGCGGTAGAGCGCCTCGCACACGGCGCTGATCTCGCGGATGTACTTCTTCCGAGGGTCGCCGGGATCGTTCGTCTCCTGGATCGGGCGTGTCGATGTCGCCCTCGTCCACGATCGTCCAGCCGAGCGCGGCGACGTGGGCGTCGAGCCCCGCAATCCGGATGGCCGACGGACCCATGTCGACGCCGCGGCGGCCGGCGCCGAGGTCGAGCGGAACCCCGATCACGTGGACAGGACGGCGCATCGTCTACTTCTTCCTTCGCTTGTACGACACCGAGATGCCCTCGCCCGACGGCGAGACGATCGTGGTGAACAGCGATGGCTGCTCGATGGCCGGCAGGAACTCACCCATCTCCGACTTCTTGTTGACGACGTTGTGGGCCAGGAACAGGCCGCCCGGCGTCACCCGCGGCGACACGAGGTCGAAGAACCGCTTGTAGTCCTTCTTCCACGCGTCGAGGAAGACGAAGTCGAAGTCGCCCGTCTGCTCGGGGATGCGGGCGAACGCATCCCCTGACAGCGTCGTGACGATGTCCGAGAGTCCAGCCTTGGCGATGTTGGCCGTCAATTCCCTGGCGCGGACGGGGTCGTACTCGATGGTCACCAGGGTGCCGCCGGTTTCGCGCAGGCCCAGGCCGATCCAGATGGCCGAGTAGCCGCTGGCGCCGCCTATCTCGAGGGCCCGCTTGGTACCCGAGGCCGCGACCAGCATCCGGAGGAACCGTCCGTCCTCGCGCGAGATGGCCAGCTGACCTCGGTCATTTCCCCGAATCGTGTCGAGGAGTGCCGCGAGGGCTGGCGGAAGGCCGTCCTTGCCGGCGTGTGAATCGGCCACGGCGGGCTTCTGCGCCGCGGCCAGGAGCACGGAGGCCAGAAGGCAGGCGCAGGTGGAGCCGATAAGAGTCGAAGAACTGGCACGCGGCATGTGGACCCCGGGTGGAAAGACGAGCAGGACGCCGCAGCGGGCGCGTCGGCATTCTACGACGACGCCCGGATGTCTGCCTACGGGATGAATGTCACAGGGGACGAAAGCTTGCGAACACTCTGCGAAAGGTGTGTTACAGTTCCGGCGCGATTGGGCCTGTTTTTGCTGGCCAGCTCCCACTCGGAGGTTCCGTGTCGCCCATCATGATTCGTCCGGTGAAGGAGCAGATTGAGCACGACCGCGTCATTCGCGCGCTCGATCACCTCTTCCGGCGCAAGTACTTCGCCGTAGACGCCAATGTGGGCGACGAGAAGAAGGCCTCGTTCAAGGCGGGGCTGCAGACGCACTATCCCGACCTGATCCTGACGGCCCCGAACGCCGCGAAGAAGATCCTCGCGGTCATCGAGGTCGAGTCGGGGGAGTCGGTCAACCGGATGGAAGCCATGGCGGAGTGGGCGTACTTCAGCCGCCTGCGCGCGCCGTTTCAGCTGTATATTCCGGCGCCGTCGATTGACATGGCCCGCCGGATCATCGAGGACTACAAGCTCAGCGTCACCGAACTGTGGAGCTACGTCTCGGTCGGCGATGACATCCACTTCCACCTCGTCAGCCACGCGTCGAAGACGTTTGCCGACGAGGTACAGCCCGGCGACACGATGCCGGCGATGCCCGTCTACATTCCGCCGCCCCCACCACCGCCTCCACCTCCACCCGCCCCCGTCGTCGAAAAGGCGCCGAAGGCCGAGAAGACCGACAAGGCTGAGAAGCCAGAAAAGGCCCCCAAAGTGAAGACAGTTGACCTGAAGGACGACAAGACCGCCGCGCCCGCCCCTGCAGTTGCAGCAGCCCCCGCCGCCCCCGCCGCAGCGGCAGCGCCGAAGGTCAGCCGCCGCCAAGCCGGCCGCCAAGCCGGTCGTGAAGCCGGCCGCGAAGGCGCCCGTGGCGGTCAAGTCCGCTCCGGCAAAGGTGGCGGCGCCCGTCAAGGCGGCCGCGCCGGTCAAGAAGGCGGCCGCGGCCAAGGCTGCGAAGCCCGCGCCGAAGCCTGCGTCGAAGGCGGTTGCCAAGGCTGGGGCCAAGGCGAGCAAGCCGGCGCCCAAGGCGGCCAAGCGCCCCCTGAAGAAGGTCGCGTCGAAGGCGGGCAAGGCCTCGGTCGCGTCGAAGGCGGGCAAGGCCTCGCCGAAGCCGGTGAAGTCAGCGGCGAAGGCCGGGGCGAAGAAGGCGACCGCGCCGTCTCGCGCGCAAAAGCACAAGTAAGGCGGCATGCCGCACCTGCGCACGCAACGCGACAAGCGCAACATCGACACCGTCGCGCTCTATCAGAATGATGGGCGCGACGGGGGCGGTGGTCGATCCAGGCTGGTCTACTTCTTCAGGAGCCCGGCCTGGGTCCGCATTGGCCGCACGGCCCTCGACGCCGACGCCCGCCGCATCCTCAGCGAACAGTACCCCGACGTCCGCTTCGAATGGGATCGGCTCAAGGTTCCGTCACTGCGTCCGCGTGGCAGCGACGAGGGCACGCTATAATCCGGTATATGAAGACAGTAACCTCTCGTCGCACCTGGGCGAGGTTCGGGATCATGGCGACGGGCGTATTCAGTGCCCTTGTCGCCCTGTCGGCGCAGACGCCTCCCGCGGCGCCCCCGAAACCGGCCGACCCGCCCAAGCCGACGTTCGCCGTCCAGATCAACCTCGTCACCACCGACATCATCGCGCGTGACGCCAACGGGCAGTTCGTGCCCGACCTCACGAAGAACGACATCGACGTCTTCGAAGACGGCGTGCCGCAGACCGTCGCCTCGTTCACGCTCGTGCACGGTGGGCGCGTGATGAACCTGCTCGCGCCGCCGCCGCCGCCCCCGCAAGAGGGCATCATCCTGCCGGCGTCGCGGCCGACCACCGACGCGGCAGGCCGCATCTTCCTGCTCTTCGTCGACGACCTGCACCTCGACTTCCGCAACACGGGGCGCATCCGCGAGCTCTTCAAGCGGATCTCGAAGACGCTGATCCACGACGGCGACATGTTCGGCATCGTCTCGACCGGACCCTCGTCGCTGGCGATCGACATGACGTACGACCGCAAGCGGCTCGACGAGGCGATCAACAAGATCGCGGGGAACGGTCTGAAGCCGAGCGACATCATCGGAGGCCCCGAGGGGGCCGAGGGGCCGAGCGAGGTTCGCTACCGCGCGCACGTCGCGTTCTCGACGGCGGCCGACATCGTGCAGAACCTCGAGAAGGTCCAGAACCGGCGCAAGGCGGTCATCTACGTGAGCAACGGGTACGACTTCAACCCGTTCGAGAACGCGCGCCTCCAGAACGATCCCTTCAGCCAGACCCAGGGGACCGAGGAGAACCGGTCGGATATCAACGATCCGCGCCGGCAGGGCACGCAGTTCGCCGACGCCGACCTGGCGCGTGAGCTGTCAGAGCTGACCCGAGCGGCCAACCGGGCGAACGCCAGCTTCTACACGATCGATCCGCGTGGCCTGGTGGGCGGGCCCGATCTCGACGAGCAGGTCGATCCCGTCGAGTGGAACGACCACGTGCGGAAGTCGCAGGACAGCCTGCGCGTCATCGCCGAACAGACCGGTGGCCTGGCCGTGGTGAACCAGAACGACTTCGACAAGGCACTGAAGCGCATCGACGCCGAAACCAGCGACTACTACATGCTGGGCTACTACTCGTCGAACCCCGATCCGCTGAAGCGCACGCGCAAGATCGAGGTGAAGTCGAAGAAGGGCAACGTCCAGGTCTGGGCCCGCAGCTCCTACACGATGAAGCAGCCCCCCTCCAAGTAGGGGCCCCGCGCCCCGCGCGGCCCGGTGACGATGCGACGCTCGCTGTCACGTGCGGCGCGCGTCCACCGACACCGGCGCGCTGCGCCGCGTCGACGATGCAGGTGTCGAGGGGCCGCGCCCCTGCGCGGCCCGGGCATGATCTGTCACGTGACCACGGTGTCGCGCTGCGCGGCGGCGCCGTCGGGTATCGCTTCCCGCGGTCGCTCCCTGCATTCGTGCGGACGATGTACACCCACGCCCGCGTCCACCGACACCCGGCGGCGCTGACGCCGCGGATCCCGGGCGCACGAGGTGCAGGTGTTCAGGTGTAGGGGCCGCGCCCCTGCGCGGCCCGGGCATGATCTGTCACGTGACCACGGTGTCGCGCTGCGCGGCGGCGCCGTCGGGTATCGCTTCCCGCGGTCGCTCCCTGCATTCGTGCGGACGATGTACACCCACGCCCGCGTCCACCGACACCCGGCGGCGCTGACGCCGCGGATCCCGGGCGCACGAGGTGCAGGTGTTCAGGTGTAGGGGCCGCGCCCCTGCGCGGCCCGGCCCTCTTACAGCCGCCACCGCAACGGGTTTTGATCGATGTAATGGCGCAGCGCCTCGAGTTCCCGTTCCTGTCGGATCACGCGATCGTGAAACGACCGCTGGAACAACGGCACAGGCGTGGTCGGTGCGAGATGCGGATGCGCTGCGAGCACTGACGGCAGACCGCGCGTGATCATCGACTTCGTCGAGCCGACGACCTGCGACATCGACGGGCGCGTGGCGGCGAGTCCATCGATCCAGACAATGGCGTGGACGTGGTCGGGCATGACCACGTGCGCATCCAGCGACGCTGCAGGAATGGCGTCTCGAAGGCAGCAGACCACACGGTCGACGAACTGCCCGATCGCATTCAGCACCACCGACATGCCGTTGCATTCACCCAGCACATTGCCTCGGACGGTGCAGCAGAACGTCACGAAGTACGCACCGCCCGACGTGTAGTCGTGCCCCAAACACCGCAGTTTCTTCCGATCAGGCAGTGGCGGCGCCATCGCCCACCGCGAGGTGCAACTGGCGCGCCACTTGTCGGGCCGCGCGGGGGCGCGGCCCCTACACCTGGGGGGAGATCGCGTCGCGACGACCGGGGGGAGATCGCGTCGCGACCACCGGGGGGAGGTCACGTCGCGACGACCGGGGGGAGATCACGGTTCACGTCACCCGCATTCGTACCCGGGCCGCGCGGGGGCGCGGCCCCTACACCTGTCAAAGGACACTACGTGATCGAGTGCAGGGGTGCAGGTGATCAGGTGTAGGGGCCGCACCCCAGCCTGCCCTGAGCCTGTCGAAGGGTGCGGCCCGGGTACGGCCCGTCGTCTACCCCTCGTACATCTTCACGAAGTCGGCGAAGCTGCGGCCGATGGCGGTCGGGACGGGGAGGGCGCCTGTCAGCGACTCGGCGGTCTTGAAGCCGTTGCCGGTGACACAGATGACGATCGGTTCGTTGCGCGGGATGCGGCCGGCGTCGATCAGCGCCTTGGTGGCGGCCACCGTCGTCCCGCCGGCGGGCTCGGTGAAGATGCCTTCCGTCTCGGCCAGCAGCCGCATCGCCGACACGATCTCCTCGTCGGTGACCTTCGCGCCCCATCCACCGCTCGCGCGCAGCACCTCGAGCACCTGGAAGCCGTCCGCCGGATTGCCGATGGCGATCGACTTCGCGAACGTGTTCGGGCGCACGGGGTCGGGATACTCAGCACCTGCCTCGAGGGCGTTGATCACGGGCGAGCACCCCGTGGCCTGCGCGCCGTACATCCGCGGCAGCGGTCCCGTGGCGAGGCCGAGTTCGTGGAACTCGCGGAAGCCCCGCCACAGCCTCGGCAGCAGCGTTCCGCCCGCGACCGGCGACACGACGTGCGCCGGCATCGTCCAGTCGAGCTGCTCGACGATCTCGAACGCACAGGTCTTCGCGCCTTCAGCGTAGTACGCCCGCAGGTTGATGTTCGCGAAGCCCCATCCGTACCGGTCGGCGATCTGCGTGCACAGCCGGTTGATGTCGTCGTAGGTGCCGTTCACCGCGACCACGTGCGGCCCGTACACCGACGATCCGATCACCTTGCCCGGCTCGAGGTTGTCGGGGATGAAGACGTAGCAGGGCAGCCCAAGGCGCGCCGCGTGCGCAGCCACGCTGTTGGCGAGGTTCCCTGTCGAGGCGCACGCGAAGACGCTGGCCCCCAGTTCGACCGCGCGCGTGGCCGCCACCGACACCACGCGATCCTTGTACGACAGCGTCGGATGATTCACGCCATCGTCCTTGACGTAGACCGCATCGACACCCAGGCGCGCCGCAAGGCGGTCAGCCTTGACGAGCGGCGTCCAGCCCGACGTGAACCCTGTCCGGGGTTCACCGGTGATGGGCAGCAGTTCGCGGTACCGCCACAGGTTCCGCGGGCGCGACGCCACCGCCTCGTGCGTCAGCGTCTGCGCGACCTTCGCGTAGTCGTACACCGGCTCGAGCGGGCCGAAGCACTCCTGGCAGACGAAGCTCGCTGTCGCTGGATAGCTCGCGTGGCAGACATGGCACTGCAGCCCGGTGAGGGCGTGCGTCGGAGTGTCGGCGCCGGGCGGCGCGGGGAGGTCGGAGGCAATAGTCATGGGATGAGCGGATGCGCCGCAACGCAACGGACATCACATGATATATACAAATCTCGATACATTGATTCCAGCAATGTCATAGCGGTGCTGCCGTCGTCGAGCACGAGCGCGGCGATCGACGGCCCCGCACCGCTCAGGAAGACGCCGAGGATCGACGGGTCGTCGAACTCGAGCGCACGCTCGAGCCCCGGCACGAGCGGCGCCCGGTAGGGCTGGTGCAGCCGATCCGACAGCGCGTCGCGCACCGTCTCGTGATCCCCGGTTGCCAGGGCCTGCAGCAGCAGGGCCGTGTGCTGCACGTTGTGCACCGCGTCGGCAAACGGCACCTGGGCGGGCAGGACGGCGCGCGCCGCCTTCGTTTCGAGAGCGAGCCGTGGCGTGGCGACGACGATGCGGATGTCGTGCGGCCACGGAACGGCGATGGCCGCAATCCCACCGTGCCGTCTCGGCCCGCTCGTGACGAGTCCGCCGAGGATGGACGCCGACGTGTTGTCGGGATGCCCCTCGAGCGCGCTCGCGTCGGCCAGCAGTGCATCGCGAGACCCGTCGCGCGACCCCTGGCCGAGCACCGCCGCGCGCAGACGCCGCCCCGCGACAATCGCTGCCGCACTGCTGCCGAGGCCACCCTTGAGCGGGATCTCGCTCTCGACCTCGATGACCATCGAGGGAATGCTGCGCGCGCGGCTCCGTCGGTGTCGCCGCATCGCCTGGCGCCGTCCAGCGGAGGGCTGTCTCGATCAGGTTCTCGCCGTCGAGCGGCAAGAACCCCAGCCGCCACTCGATGCGTTCCTGGCCATCGTCGGCCAGGTCGAGAACGCGCAGGCGCAGGCGCAGTTGCAGTGCGAGCCCCAGCGCGTCGAAGCCGGGACCCAGGTTCGACGTGGAGCCCGGGACGACGATCTCGAACGGCGATTCGGGCCGGGGCGCGCTCATTCGACGAAGGGCATGGCGAACGGCGGTTCGACGTTGAACGGCAGCGCGCGCATCGCCTCGAGCGCGGGCGCCAGCGCCACGGGTTCGCAGGGGTCGAGCGTCACCACGAACGGAAGCGCCTGCTTGTCGGTCCACGGGATCTGCAGCACCGAGTCGATGTTGATGCCGTGGGTCGCGCACGACGACGCGATGGCCGCGATGATCCCGGGACGGTCGTCCACGACGAAGCGGACGTACTGCCGCTCGCGCATCCCCGGGTGCACGGCCGACGGCGACGTTGCCGTCTTCGCGCTCGACTCGGCCGCCGACCGGCGGCCGGCTATGGCCAGGACGTCTGACATCACTGCGACGGCCGTTGGGCCGCCGCCGGCGCCGAAGCCGAAGAAGCCCGTCTCGCCGCCGGCCTCACCGCGCACGAGCACGATGTTCTGGTTGCGCACGGCGCGCGCCAGCGGCGCGTCGAAGGCGACGAGGCCCGGCTGCACGCTGGCCACGACCGCGGTGCCGTCGATGACCGCGCGCGAGACCTGGCGGATCGTCGTGCCGAGTTGCGCGGCGTACACGAAGTCGATGTCGCGCACGGGCCTGATCGAGCCGCACGCGATGGCCTCGGGAGGCAGGGCGCAGCCGAGCGCGACCCGCGCGAGGATGCTGAGCTTGGCGCGCGCGTCGTATCCGTCGAGATCGTCGGTGGGGTCTGCCTCGGCGAACCCGTGCGCCTGCGCCTCGGCCAGCGCCGCGTCGAAGCCCAGCTTCGCCGACTCCATCCGCGTGAGGATGTAGTTGCAGGTGCCGTTGAGCACGCCGAGCACGCGCGTGAGGCGGTCGCCCGCGAGTCCCTCGCGGATGCCGCGGATCACGGGGATGCCGCCGGCCACCGCCGCTTCGAACAGCAGCCGGCGTCCGCACTCGGCGGCGCGCGACAAGAGCATGTCGCCCTCGTTCGCAATCAACTGCTTGTTGGCCGTGACGACATCGGCGCCCGACATCAGGGCCTGGGCAATCCACTGCCCCGCGGGCTGGCGGCCGCCGATGGCCTCCACGATCACGTCGGGGCGCGCGGCGACGATGTCGTCGAATGACTCGGTCCACGTGACGTTCGGCAGCCAGTCGACGCGCTTGCGTTCGACCTGGCGGTTGAAGACGTGGGTAATCGACAGGTGCGGCTGCGCGAGCGCGAGGCGGGCGAACGCCTGGCCCACCGTGCCGAACCCGAGCAAGGCAATGCGCGTGACGGGCATGTCTCAGGCCTCGGGGCGGCCCGCGCGGGGCGGGGGAGCGAGCTTCAGCTTGCCCTTGACGTGGTCAAAGGCGCGGAGGATTTCCTGCACGGTGCGCGGCACGCGGCTGGCGCGCGCGTAGACCCAGCCGGTCGTGCGCACGAGCGTGCGCCCCTGCAGGCGCGACGTGAAGAAGTGCCCGCTGGCGGCCTCGCGCGCCACCGCCTGGTAGGGGATGATGGCAATCCCGATGTTCGCGCGCACCAGTGCCTTGAGGATCTCGACGTTCTCGGTCTCCATGACGATGCGCGGCGTGATCGCATCGCGAACGAAGAACTCGTCGATGACGCGCCTGGTTGCCGACCCCGGCTCGAAGAGCACGAACTGCTCGCCGCGGACGTCGGACGGCACGATGCGCTTCTTCTGCGCGAGCGGGTGCTGCGGGGCCGTGACGAGGAGCAACTCCTCTTCGATGGCCGGCACCGTGACCAGGTCGGGCTCGTCGATGGGCAGCGTGATGAGCCCGAGGTCTGCGGCGCCCGTGCGGATCATCGACGTGCAGGTCTCGGCGCTGCCCGACGTGATCTTGATGTCGACCTGCGGGTGATCGCGGCGGAAGTCCTTGAGCAGGGCGGGGAAGACGTACAGGGTCACCGTCATCCCGCCGACGAGGCGCACGCTGCCGAGCAGCGACTCCTGGTTGTCGGTGATGAGGGCGACCGTGTCTTTCAGGTCCTGCAGCACGCGGTGACTGAGTTGCAGCAGCGCCTCGCCGGCCGGCGTGATGCGCACGCGTCGGCCGATGCGCAGGAAGACCGCCTCGTTGAGCGATTCCTCGAGGAGGAGGATCTGCCGGCTGATCGCCGATTGCGAGACGCCCAGCTTGGCGCCGGCGGCGGTGAAGGACCCCGTCTCGGCGATGGCTCTGATGATCTCGAGTTGTCGAAGGTCCATGATGATGCGGCGGATTGTATATGCGCCGCACGCATGGACGCAACGGATCGCGTGTCATGGCGCATGGACCGGCACCGCCGCGGATCGCGCGTGGTGTGGGCGCCGCGCCCTCGCCTGCCCTGAGCCTGTCGAAGGGCGCGCCCCCGGCGGCCCGGCCTGCCGCAACGACCGGCCACGGCGACTGCGTAAGTTTCTCTCGCCTTCGCGCAAGAACTATACGGCGTCGGCGGGGACTTGCCGCACCGATGTCGTGTTTCTGGCCGGAACACCGCGTCCTGCCGTCCCGTGCCGCATGGCGGCGGATTTGCTGATGTGCCGCCGGGCACCGGTGGCCGCATCCATGGAAGGATGCCCTGCCCGTTGCCCGGAGAGCAGTGGAGCGACGTGGAAGATCAGAGAAGGCGGCGACAGCGGCCATGGACGGCCGGTCGCCTCATCACGGCGGTGTTCGCACTCACCGCCAGCACCGCACCGGCCATGGCACAGACCCTGGCCTGGGATCCCAGCCCGGATGCAACCGTCACCGGTTACCGCGTGCGATACGGCCCTGACCCCGCGTCGCTCTACAGCATCGTCGACGTCGCGAAAAGCTTCACGTATCCGCTCAGCACCTGGAGTCGCGACCGCGCCTGGTACTTCTGCGTCGAGGCCTACACCGCGCAGCAGCTCACCAGCCTGTGCTCAGACGTCGTCGTGCTGCCCCAGGCGCCCTCCGAGACCTATGCCCAGTGGTCAGCTCGCCTTGGTGCGGGTGTCGCCACGGCCGATCCCGACGCCGATGGCGTGTTGAATGCGACCGAGTTCACGAACAAGACCGATCCCTTCGTGCCGAACCGCTGGCTGTTCGCCGAGGGCGCGACCGGCGCGTTCCGCGAGGAGATCGCCCTCGCCAATCCGGGCGCTGACGCCGCACGCGTCCGGCTACGCGTGTTCCCCGACGGACAGCCCTCGATTGACACGCTGACCTCGGTGCCAGCGGCGTCGCGCGCAACCGTCACCGTCAATGACCTGCCCGGCCTCGGTGTGACCGCAGCCCGGGTCGAGGTGACGGCCGAGACCGGCGGGGTTGTTGCCGAGCGCACGATGACGTGGACGTCGCCCGAGGGCACACGCCCGGCGCATACCGCCAAGGGCATCCCGGCGCCCGCCCAGCAGTGGTTCTTCGCCGAAGGTGAGGCGCGCCTCACCGACACGTTCTTTCTCGTCGCGAATCCTGATGCGACCAAGACCGACGTGCTCTTCGTGTTCGTCACCGACGGCGGCCAGATCGTGACGCGCTACTACCCCCTCGCGGCAAACGCGCGCCTCTCGGTGTGGGCCAACCAGATCCAGGAGCTGCAGGGCAAGAGCTTCATGACAACGGTGCATGGCATGCGTCCCATCGTCGCCGAGCGCGCGATGTACTTCTGGAGTGGCAAGAAAGGCTGGCGGGGCGGGCACCTGTCGGCGGGCGCCAGCGCACTCGCGCAGCGGTGGTTCGTCGCCGAAGGTCGTACTGGACCGTTCTTCGACACGTACCTGCTGCTGGGCAATCCCAACTACTTCGCGACCACGGTGACCCTGCGATACCTGACGCCTGCAGGCCTCGCGCGCACCGAGGTGCGCACGATGGCCGGGCGCTCGCGCCTGACCGTGGCGGTCGATGGCCTGCAGGGCCTGGCCGACACCGACGTGTCGGTCGCCGTCGACTCCGTGCACCCCATCGTTGTCGAGCGTTCGATGTACTGGCCCGGCGATGCCACGACGTGGCGCGACGGCCACAACAGCCTAGCCATCGCGACGCTCGGCACGCGATGGGTCTTCGCCGAAGGTCGATGGAACGACGAGGAGTTCTCGGAGTCGTACGTCCTGCTTGCGAATCCCAACGCCGTCAAGGCAAACGTCACCTTGCGCGTCCTGCGCGAGCCCGGCCGGCCGCCCATCACGCTGACGCGCGTGATTGCTGCCAACTCGCGACAGACCCTGCGCATCGACAACACGGTCGGCCTGGTCGTGGGCGAGCACTTTTCGGTGGAGGTCGTCGCCGATCAGCCCATCGCGGTCGAGCGGTCGATCTACACGAGCGTCGGCGGCACCTGGACCAGCGGCACGAACGAAACCGGCACCCGTTTGCGGTAATCCCCGTTTGAGGACCGCCGAGGCACGTCCGTGTAGGGGCGGCGCCCCTGCGCCGCCCGTGCGTTGTAGGGGCGGCGCCCCTGCGCCGCCCGTGCGTCGTGAGAATGCCGCGTGTGACGACACGGGCATGGCGAATCGGGCCGCGCGCACCACGCCGGGCCGTGCGCACCACGTCGGGCCGCGCGGGGGCGCGGCCCCTACACCGGACCGATGAATCCGATCGCGCCGCGCGCACTGCGTCGGGCCGTGCGCACTGCGTCGGGCCGCGCGGGGGCGCGGCCCCTACACGTCGACGCGGACGCAGTTCTTGCCGTCGGCCTTCGCGCGATACAGGCCGCGGTCGGCACGCGCGATCAGGTCCTGCGGCGTCGGGTCCGACGCCAGCACCGCGAGCCCGAGGCTCACCGTGATCCGCAGGTGCGCCGGGAGGGGGCCCACCTCGCGCGAAGCCTGCTCGACCCGCGCGCGGATGCGCTCCGCCACCACCATCGCCGATGCCATCCCCGTGCCCGGCATGAGGATGGCGAACTCCTCCCCGCCAAACCGCGTGCAGACGTCGAACACGCGCACCGACCGTCGCAGCACATCCGCCACCTGCTTGAGCAGGTAGTCGCCCACCAGGTGCCCGAGTTCGTCGTTCAGGCGCTTGAAATCGTCGACGTCGGCGAGCAGCAACGAGAGGTCGAGCGTGTGGCGGCGGGCGCGCTCGATTTCTTCCTCGATGCGGGTCGCGAAGTAGCGCCGGTTGAAGAGCCCGGTCAGCGGATCCACCGTCGCCGCGTGCGACAGGATCTGTGCCTGCTGCGCAAGGCGGTCACCGTGCAGCGCCAGCGCCGCCGGCGCCGCCAGCGCACGCGCCGTCGTCAGGTCGGCCCGGGTGAACGACTCACCCGTGCGCTTGTCGGCCAGGCTCACGACCCCGAGCACCTCGCCCTGTGCCAGCAGCGGCAGCGCGAGAAACGAGGCCGTCCGGTAACGCCGACGCGCCTGGTGCTCACCCAGCGTCGCCACGTCTTCGACGAGCAGTGCCTCCTTGCCCTCGAACACACGTCCGAGGATGCCTCGTCCTGGAGGGATCCGCAGGTGATCGACGAGCACCGACGGGTACCCGTGCGTGGTGGCGACCCGGATCGCCGACGCGCTGTCTTCGAGCGTCGCCAGCGACGCCTGCTCGGCCTGCACGGCGTCGGCCATCGTCTGGACAATCAGTAGCCGAAGCCGCTCGGGCGGCCGTGTCTCTGCGAGTTGTCGTGAGAAGGCGTATGCCGACGTCGCGAGATCGGTGGCCCGCGTCGCCTCGGCGCGGGCCGCAGGTGCCTCGAGCGCCGCCGAGAACAAGTGACGAAGTTCGTCGAGCGCCATGCGTTCGCGCCCGCGCGCCCAGCGTCCGGGCAGGTCCACTTCGATCTGCTGTCCGGCGAAGGCGCCGAGCGGAAGGTGGGTAGTCGGCGTGGCGTCCGCGTCCTGGTGCCCGGGCGCGGCAAGGCTGGCCGATGCGACGACGGAGGAGGTGCGTGCGTCCCGCACCCGCACATGCGGTCCCAGCGACTCAGCCAGCCCGGCCCGCAGCGTCTCGACCGCGTGCGCCACGTCGGGCGCATGGGCGACATCCGCTGCCAGGCGGCGCAGGCGTCGCATCAGCGCGGACGAGAGTGAGGGGGGCGGTGAGAGCGAGTCCGTCACGGTGGCAGATTCCCCGAGCCCAGGCACCACCGCAGCGTTCTTGCACGGTCAGTGCCATAGGGCATTTACACAAATCACTTCGTGAACCCGCGATCTCCTCCCCTGGATCGATACCTTAAGGTGGTACTTAGGTGCGGAATATGGCGACTTCCAGTGCCGACCGCGGGCCGCGGGGCACGACGCGGTCGCCCCCTGTTCAAGGTCAGCGCACCAGCGTCGCCAGCGCATTCGTGCCGGCAGCCCAGAACTGCGTGGGCGTGCTGGCATACATCGCCCGCTCGACCACGATCGACGCGGGCGTCACGCCGAGGCTCTCGATCAGGACGCCAAAGCGCTTGCCCTGGGCAGCCGCACCGAAGCCTCCGTTTCCTGTCGTTTCACCGACAGGGACATTGACGCGGCTGCTGGCCGGCAGCGCCACGTCGATTGACACCGACGGCGAGCCGTCGTCGAAGAGCAGCGTCACGCGTGCCGACCCGGCAAACGTCGAGGTGTTGGCCAGGAGCACGTAGGTCTCCAGGGCGTGCGCGCCACCGACCTCGCCTTCGCCAAGCACCCACGTGTGACCGGTCGACGTCGCGCCGGGCGAATTGTGGGCCTCGTACCAGGTCGTGGGTTCGCCCGCCCACCACATAGCGCGCTCCACGATGACCGGGACATCTGCCGTGATGACCGTCGAGACCGCGACGTCTGCGAGGCCGGGTTCGAGATCGACCCAGATGTTGAACCGGCTGTTGGGATCGGCGCGATAGGTGTGCGTGATCGGCGCGCCGCTCGCCAGCAGGTACTTCACCGTCAAGTTGGCCGCCGTCGAGTTCGGATTCGCCACCAGGATGAACATGTCGAGGAACGAACCGGTTGCGCCTTCGGCCAGGAACCAGTTCGTCGAGGGGGCAGTCACCCCGGCGCTTTCGTGGCCAGCGTTGTAGGGCTTTCCAGGGGCGTCCTGGTACATCGCCCGCTCGACGATGATCGGTGTGGACGGTTCAGTCGTGAGCACCGCCGACAACTCGCGATTGGTCGAGCGACACGCCGCCGATCGTCTCGAAGTTCACCCAGATGTTCTCGCGGCTCTTCGCGGGCACGGCGTAGTCCTTCTCGACGGGCGCGCCGTTCTTGAGCAGGTACTTCACGTGCACGGTCGCCGCCGTGGTGTTGGGGTTCTGAATCAGGTAGAACAGGTTGAACGACCCGATCGTCGCGCCCTCGGCCAGGTACCACGTGGCGCTCGGGCGCGGCACGCCAGCCTCGGCGTGACTGCCGTAGACGTTGTCGTCCCATGTCATCGTTCTGTCGGCTGCCACGACGAGGTTCGATCGCACGACCGTCGAGAACTCCGCGTCCTCGAGGCCGGGCACGTCGGTCCCGGGCAGGACGGTGACGCGCGCCAGCGGCGCAATCGTGCGCGACGTCTTGATGATCGTTCCGGTCTTCGTCTGGAACTCGAACACCGTCGTCGCCGTGCGGAAGCGATCAGGGTTGGCCACCGCGAACTGCGTCGTGAAGATCCCGATCGTCGCGCCCTCGGCGAAGTAGCGCGTCTCGGCCCCATTCGGATCGGTGCCGTCGAGGTATTCCTGCTCGTTCGAGGCCCCGTCATCATCGGCGTCGTTGTCGGCATCGCTCGGGTCATTCGGGTTGAGCCCGTGGTCGGTCTCCCAGTCGTCGGGAATGCCGTCACCATCCGAGTCGTAGACGTACGTGAAGCCCTGTGCGAGCGCCGCGCTCACGCCGTCGGGACTCACCACCCGCACCTCAACGGCACCAGCGGCGTGCGCCGGCGTCGTCGCGGTGATGGTCGTGCCCGACACGACGGTCACGCTCGTCGCCGGCACGAGGTCGAACAGCACCTGCGTCTGCGGGAGGTTGACGAAGTTGCTGCCCGTGATCGTGACGCTGCGTCCACCCACCACCGAACCAGAGTTGGGCGCGACGCTCGACAGCGACACAGGCGGGAGGTAAACGGGCGTCGTGTAGGTGAAGCCACCGGCCACCGCGACCGACGCGCCATTGGGATTCGTGATCACCACCGCCTTGCTGCCAAGCGATCCGGCAGGCGTGAGTCCCTTCACCGTCGTGGTCGTGACCTGGACGGCGGTCGCCAGTGCGCCGTCAAAGGTCACCGTCGCGCCGCTCATGAATCCCGTGCCCGTGATCGTGAAAGGGGTGCCACCCGTGGTCGGTCCTGCCGTCGGCGCGATGATCGAGGCCGTCGGAGCCGCGTTGTCGGCGTACTTCACGATGAACGCGTCGACGCCGCCGGTCAGTGTCGCATCGAGCGGAGCGCCGCCGCCACCCGCCACAGGCGTGAAGGGTGACGACGATGTCGTGCGCCCGATGACGTTGATCACGTTCGTGGGATCCACCGCGATCGCGTAGCCGCGGTCGTCCAACTCGCCGCCGAGGAAGGTCGAGAACAGCAGCGTCGAGAGTGACGGATCGAGTTTCAGGACGAACGCATCGTAGGCCCCGCCGTGCGTGCTGTCGGTCGGGTTCGCCATGGGGAAGTCAGACGACGACGTGAAGCCGATGACGTGGACGTTGCCCGCGGCGTCCTGGGCGACAGAGATGCCGAAGTCGCCGCGCGAGCCGGTCGGCACCAGGAGATCGACCGGGACGCTCCCACCCACGAAGGTGCGCGCCGTGAGCTGCTGCGCCGGCGCGAGCGACGGATCGAGCTTCGCGACGAACACATCGCTGCCCGATGCCTTGGTCGCCTGGTACGGAGTGCCCGATGTGCCGGCGGGGAAGTCGGTCGAGTCGGTGAACCCGGTGAGCAGGAAGCGTCCCGCGCTGTCGAGGGCCACCTTGGCGTTCTCGCTCGTGCCGGCAGACGACCCACCGAGGAACGTCGAGTAGTGGATCGTGCCGTTCGGCGCGAAGCGCGTGACGAACGCGTCGGCCCCGCCGCTGCGGCTGGCCTGGAAGGCGTCGATCGAGGTCGGGAATCCCGTGCTCGACATCGTCGAGCCCGCGATCGTGAAGCGGCCTGCCGAGTCCACCGCGATCGAGAACGCGGCGTCCTGTTCGTTGCCTCCAAGGTACGACAGGTACTCGAGCGGCGATGCCTTCGACAGGTCGAGCCGCGCGATCCACGCGTCGATCCCGCCGCCGTTGTTCTTCTGCGCCGCGTTGAGCGTCACGGCCAGGTCGCTGGAGTTGGTGCTGCCCGTCACGTACACCTTGCCGTGGGCAAACGCGACCGCCTCGCCGCTGTCGGTGCCCGTGCCGCCGATGTACGTGAGATAGGTGATCAAGCCTTCCGTCGAGAGCCTCGCCAGCAGGCCGTCCGCCGGGTCAGTGGGGGGAATCGACGTCCGGATCGCGCCTGCGGTGACCGGAAGGTCGGTGGACGTCGTTCGGCCCGACACGTAGATCGCACCGGTCGGATCGATGTCGAGGTTCCCGCGTGTATCGACGCCGCTGCCGCCGATGTAGGTCGAGAAGATGACGGCCGATGCCGTCGGGTTCACCTTCACGATGAGGATGTTCGACGAGGCTGGCGCGGTGTTGGTCGCGGCTGGCAGGTCGGTCGAGTTCGTGTCGAGCGCAACCACGAGGTTGCCCGCGCGATCAACGGCGATCCCTGCCGCTTGCGACGTGGGCTCGACGAATTCCGTGTTGTTGCCGCCGAGGAACGAGGCGTACACGATGACGATCGGATCGATGACCAGCGGCTGCGTGCGATCGTACGGGCCGACCGTGAAGCCGACGCGCGTGCCTTCGACGCGATAGGCGACATCGACGTCGCGTCGTGTCCCGGCGATGTCCTGGTACGCGACAGGTGCGCGCTGGACCACGTGCGCGCCGTTCACGTCGACGACGAGCGCGCCGTCGCGATCGATCGAGATGCGATCGGCGCCGTCGAGGTCGAACGCGATCGCGCGCGGGTCACGGCCGGGCGCGACGATGAAGTCGTATTCGAGCTGCGCGGCGGATCCGTAGACCACCGCGTCGATCCCGTCCCACACCTGGTCGTAGTGCACGCGGCCGAACTGCGGCACGTTCTCGCGCCAGCGCGATCGGTCGTTCCCCAGGTAATAGTGACTCAGGCCTGGCAGGCGCTGCTGGCCCTCGAGATCCAGCGCCGGACGCGCGCCTGCAAACCGCAGCGCGAGCGAGCGCGCGACGAGGCCAGGCCCGTGTGCCGCAGGCACCGCGACCGAGACGCCGAAGCCTGTATCGGTCAGCGACAACCGGAACTGCTGCGAGGTTGACGCAAACCTCACGTCGGGTGCGAACTGTCCGACGTTTGGCTCGAACCAGGCGGGCAGTGCTGGCGCGCGCGTGATCGCGGGCGGCGTCGATGGCGCAGCAGCACCTGGATCGCCGAACGCCGGAACACTGCCGATGACCAGGAGCGCAAGTACAGGTACCGTGCGTGCAGAGAAGCGGGGTGGGAGGTCACGGCTCGTTTCCCTTCAGCAGGGGGGATGCCGCATTGTACCTCTGACCGGCGCCACCGGTCAGAGCTGCGGCCGCGTTTCCGTGACGCGTGCCGCGTTCGTGGCCGGGCCGCACGGGAGGTGCGGCCCCTGCGCGGCCCGGGCCGGCACCGCGACGTATGCCCGGGCCGCGCGGGCGCGCCCTACACATGGTCAACGACCATCCGATCACGCCCGTCCGGCGACACGACGTCGGGCGTTTGCGGCCGCGGGCGTGATGCAGGTGTAGGGGCCGCGCCCCGCGCGGCCGGGCGCCCGCACCGCGACGTCACCGGCGCAACGTGTTTGCCCCGGGCCGCACAGGGGCCGCGGCCGTGATGGTGCCCGGGCCGCGCGGGGCGCGGCCCCTACACATGGGCAACGACCATCCGATTCACGCCCCGCGTGGGCGTCTTACGCGACGAAGACCCTGGGCTGGGCGCCGGCGTTGGCGGGGAGCGTGGCGGGATGCCGGGCGACCGGCATCGAGACCAGGCAGTCGTGCTTGCGCAGGAAGCCCACGAGCCGCTTCTGCTCGTCCTTGCGCATGTGGAACAGCTCGACCAGCAGCGCGTAGCTGCCGCCGCTCTGATCGAGGCCGAGCCGGATGACCCGCCTGAGGGTGTCGCGCGTCAGGTCGCGCGTCATGAACGCGTCGTGCACCACGTGCCAGAACGATTCGCGGTTCACCGAGATGCGCACGAACAGCTCGCGCGCCACCGCGTCGGCGAGCACGTCCACCGGCGTCTCGGTCACGCCGGCCGAGCCGCTGCTGGTGGTCGCGGTCGATGAGCCGACCTGTGGCGTCAGCCGCACGTCCGTCGGCAACTCGCTGACCCCGACAATGCCGCCGTGCGAGCGCACGACCATGCGCTCGATGACGTTGCGCAGCTCGCGGACGTTGCCGGGCCACTCATACTCGATCAGGCGCGCTTGCACCTCGGCGTCCATCACCGGCCGCGGCAGGCGATGGCGCTCGGCGAACTCCTGCGTGAAGTGGTCGATCAGCTCCGGCAGGTCGTCGGCGCGCTCGCGCAACGAGGGTACGCGCAGGTACACGACGTTGAGACGGTAGTACAGGTCTTCGCGGAACTCGCCCGAGGCGACCCGCGCGTGCAGTTCGCGGTTGGTGGCGCAGATGACGCGGACGTTGACGCGCACCGGCTCCCGGCTCTCGCCCACGCGCTGGATCTCACCCGTCTCGAGGAAGCGGAGCAGCAGGGCCTGCATGCGCAGCGACATCTCCCCGATTTCGTCGAGGAACACCGTGCCGCCGTTGGCCGTCTCGAGCAGGCCCGGCTTGTCGCGGTAGGCGCCCGTGAACGACCCGCGGACGTGGCCGAAGAGTTCGGATTCGAGCAGCGAATCGGGGACGCCGGCGCAGTTGATGGTGACCAGCGGCATGTGGCGCCGCGGGCTGCGCTCGTGCACGAGACGGGCAGTGATTTCCTTGCCGGCGCCGCTCTCGCCGGTGATCAGGACCTTGGCGGTCGAACGTGCTGCAGCCGTGATCTCCGCGTCGAGATTGCGGATGACGTCACTGCTGCCGACGAGGAGAGGCGACTTGTCGACGATGGACATCAGGAACCAACGCGCTGGGGCGAGCCGGAAGGGTAGGCATCCGTCCCGCGAATGTCAAGCTGTGGCATAAGGTGTCCAGAGTCATTAGGCTGCATCGGGGCCGACTTTTGGTCGGCGCCCGCGCAGACTCCGCGCGCAGTCACTGCAGAAATCGGCCATTCCGGGCGGGTCCTTGAATCGTACGCCAACGGAACATCCTTTGCACAAGCATCGGGCAGCAACCACCACGCAGGTGGCAGACGTTCATAACCCGCCCGCCCCCCAGGTTCCCAGATGGACATCCGATTCGTCTCGTCGCTGACCCCTGATGACGAAGATCGTCTGGCGCCGGCACTTGTCCAGGCGCTCGGCGCCCTGCTCGACCAGTTTCCCATTGCCTATACGCTCCGCGTCGAGACCTCCGGCGCCAGGGTCTTCCAGCACAGTCACGCCGGTGCCGCCTCAGACGAGGACGAAGAGATCAGCGCGCCCTCGCCCGTGTTCGCCGGCGTGGGACAAATGCTCCGCGCGCGCATCGCCACCTAGTCGCCACGGCCGTCGGCCTTCAGGCCGGCGGCCGTTTGGCCGATAATCGGGAGGTGCGCATCCCGAGTGTTCTTCTCTTCCTGGTCGGTGTCCTGATCCCGACCGCGGCCCTGGCGCAGACGCCAGAGCAGGTCCTCCTGGTCGTGAACACCACGAGCCAGGCCTCGCAGGCCGTCGCAGACGCCTACATCGCCGCCCGCAAGATACCCGAGCTGCATGTCGTCCGTGTGAAGGCGCCGGTCGGCGACGAGATCGCGCGCGCCGACTACGTGCGCTTCGTCGAAACGCCGATTTCGCAGGCCATCGCACGCCTCAGGGCCCAGGATCGCCTCCACTACATCGTCCTCACGAAGGACGTGCCGCTGCGCATCGCGGGAACCGTCGGCCGCGCCGGCACCACCGGCAGCGTCGACTCCGAGCTCGTGGTCCTGTATCGCAAGATGACCGGACGTCCCGCGCCGCCTGATGGGCGCATCGACAACCCCTACTTCCTCGGCGATCGACCGATTTCGGCCGCGAAGCCCTTCTCGCACGCCGACCACGACATCTTCCTCGTCACACGTCTCGACGGATTCACAGCGGACGATGCCGTGGCATTGGCGACGCGGGGGGGAACCGTACTCAGCGCCGCAGGCTCCATCCTACTCGACATGAAGGCCGGGGTCGATGAGATCGGCAACAAGTGGCTCGACGAGGCCGCCACGCGGCTCGGGGCCATGGGCGTCGGCGATCGCGTCCGCGTCGAGCGCACCAGCGACGTCGTGCAGGACGCCGAGAACGTCGTCGGCTACATGTCGTGGGGCTCGAGCGATCCGGCGGTGAAGGCGCGCAAGCTCGGCCTGAAATTCGCTCCCGGAGCGATTGCCGCCTCGTTCGTCTCGACCGATGCGCGGACGATGACGGCGCCGCCCGAGACATGGATGTTCGGCGACTGGAACAACCGGCCGTCGTCCTACGCGGGCTCGCCGCAGTCGCTGGTGGGCGACACCATCGCGCAGGGCATCACTGGTGTTGCGGGCAACGTGTCTGAGCCCCTGCTCGACAGCGTCGTCCGCCCGCAGATCCTGTTTCCGGCGTGGCTGTCTGGCTTCACGCTGGGCGAGGCGTTCTATCTCGCCATGCCGCACGTCGGATGGCAGGGCGTCGTGTTCGGCGACCCGCTGGCCGTGCTCGTGCCCGAGAAGCGACTGCCGGCCGGCCCCGAGCCGGGCATGGATACCGCCACCGAGCTGCCGGCGTGGTTTGCTGCGCGGCGCCTGAAGGCGCTTGAAGTGGGGGAGGTGGCCCTCGCCGGGGCGCAGGCGTTCCTTCGCGGGGAGTCGCGCCTTGCACGCGACGACTCGGGCGGTGGCCGCGAGGCGCTCGAGGAGGCCGTGAAACTTGCCCCGCGCAGCCCCCTCATCCAGCATCGGCTGGCCGCCATCTACGAGAGCGACAAGCGCTGGGATGACGTGATTGTGCGGTACCGGGCGATTCTCGACATCAACCCCCGCGACGTCATCGCCCTGAACAACCTCGCGTACACGCTCGCCGAGCACAAGCAGCGGCCGGGCGACGCGTTGCCGTATGCCGAGCGCGCACAGGCGCTGTTTCCCCGCGATGCCAGCATTGCCGACACCCTGTCGTGGACGTATCACCTGCTCGGTCGGCACAAGGACGCCCTCAAGTACTCGGACCTGGCCCTGTCGCTCGAGCCGCGCAACGGCGAACTCATCGTCAACCGCGCGGCAATCCTGCTCGCCGGCGGCGACAAGGCCGGCGCGAAGCAGGTGCTCGAGATTGCGCTGAAGGTGGATCCGTCGCTCGAGAGCCACGCGCGCGTGGCTGCCATCCGGGCAGGGATGTAGGGGCCGCGCCCCCGCGCGGCCCGGCGAGGCCGCCCCGGTGTAGGGGCCGCGCCCCCGCGCGGCCCGGGAGGAATCACTCCGGGAGTGATCTGCGCAGGACGGCGGCGATGCGTTCCGCCGCGCGGCCGTCCCAGAGTTCAGGCATCCGCCCGGTCGGCGGATGCGCCTTGACCGCATCCCAGGCCGCCGCGATGCGCACGGGATCGTTGCCCACCAACTGGTTCGTGCCGCACGTCACCGTGACCGGGCGCTCGGTGTTCTCGCGCAGCGTCAGGCAGGGCACGCCCAGCACCGTCGTCTCTTCCTGCACGCCCCCCGAATCCGTCAGCACCACCGTCGCCGACGCCATGGCGCCCATGAACTCGACGTAGCCCAGCGGATCGAGCAGCGTCAGGCGATGCGCGTCGAGCAACGCGCGCGCAGTCGCGGAGCGGGTGATGGCCGGACGTGTGCGGGGATGCACCGGGAACACGAGCGGCAGGTCGCGCGCGACGTGCTGCAGGCCCGTCATCACGCCCTCGAACGACTCGGCGTGATCGACGTTGCTGGGCCGGTGCAACGTGATGAGCGCGTAGTCGCCGGACGGGAAGCCGAGTTGCGCGCGGTCGAACGACGCCAGGGCGCGCTCGCGGTGCGCGAGCAGCGTGTCGATCATCACGTTGCCGACGAAGTGGATCCTGTCTGGCGCGATGCCTTCACGCACGAGGTTCGTCGCGGCCTCGCGCTCGGTGGTGAACAGCAGGTCGGAGATCTGATCCGTGAGCACCCGGTTGAACTCTTCGGGCATCGTGCGGTCGTACGAGCGGAGGCCTGCCTCGACGTGCGCGATCTTCACACCCAGCTTGCTTGCCACGAGCGCACACGCGATCGTCGAGTTGACGTCGCCCACCACGAGCACCATGTCGGGCGCGCGTTCGAGGAGCAGCGGCTCGAACTTCGACATGATCGCGGCGGTCTGCTGCGCATGGCTGCTCGACCCGACGCCGAGATCCACGTCGGGATGCGGGATGCCCAACTGGTCGAAGAAGATGTCTGACATCGCCGCGTCGTAGTGCTGGCCCGTGTGCACGAGCGTCGTCGCAAAGGCCGCCGGGTCGCGGCGCAGTTCACGCAATATCGGCGCGATCTTCATGAAATTCGGTCGTGCGCCGGCGACGAGGAGGATGTGCATGCGGGGGATTCTACTTGATCGTGCCGTGGGGCGAGGCGTGCCGAGCGGCAGGTCTTAAGCCACGAAGGGGCGCCCGCAAACGGGCGCCCCTTCGGGCCTGACGAAGTGCCTGTCCTGTTCCGAAGCCTAGCGGCGGCGACGGGCAATCGCGCCCGCCCCGAGCAACCCCACGCCGAGGAGCAGCATGCTCGCCGGTTCGGGGATGTTCGTCACCTCGAAGTCGAAGCTCGAGCTCAGTGGCCCCGCGCCATGCGTGATGAAGGCTCCCAGGGTCATCGAGTAGTTGCCCAGCGGGCCATGGTTCGTGTAAGCGGTACCCGAGAAGGCGCCCGCGGCGAACGGACCGAGATTCACCGCGATGGGCCCCTGCGGACCGCAGGCAGCCTGGTCGTTAGCCTCGTCCTTACACGCGTAGAAACTGGCCGTGCCGTTCAGCGTCCCGCCGACCTTGCCGATCAGCGCGCCCGGTCGCGACACCACGAAGTCGGTATCGGTCAACCAGATCGAGAGCGTGCCGCCCGCATTCGAGCTCACGTTCACCGAGTTGAGGTCCATCTTCGCGTAGCCGTCGTTGTTCGGGAAAATGGGCTTGGAAATGCCCGTCGTGACGTTGACGATCCAGTTACCGAGGCCAAGGGCTCCGTTGAAGGTGATGACGCCGGCAATGGCGCTCCCATCCCCTGCGCCTCCATCCGGTACGACCGCCGTGTTGACGCCGTCAGACAGGGTCATCACAAACGCCGCCTCGGCGGCCGGGCTAGCCACGACGAGAACGGCGACACAGGCCAGGGCCGCAATTGCACTCTTCATGATCCTCATGCTCTCTCTCCTCACACGTGATGCAATTGGTAATGGAGGCAGCTCGGTTAACACGTGTGAGAAGCACCGAGCTTCGCTATGTGTAAAGCAAACAGCATACCCATTGACAGTGCCGCTAAATATGGCCGTATCTGTGAGCGTAATACAGAAGTCGCCAAAATATGGCAGTGTTTAGTCTGCAAAAACGCAGACTTATGTTTCTCGGGAAGGCGCCCGCATGACGATGGAGCGAGCGCCTCGCGTTCGTCGGAGGCTGGGTGCCTCGGAGCGCGTTACCTCGATAAGGCTGCGGCGGTGCCGTGGGGCGGGGATGGGCGGCCGCCTCTTGCAGCCGCCGTACAGCACAAGGGGACGCCCGATTGCGGGCGCCCCCTTGGTGTGAGTCGAGACGAGAACGCTTGTTTCGCCTGGTGACCTGGAACTAACGGCGGCGACGAGCGAAGACGCCCGCGCCAAGCATGCCCATGCCGAGGAGCAGCATGCTCGCCGGCTCGGGAATGTTCGTGACCTCGAAGTTGAAGCTCGTGCTCTGCCCTGCGAGCGCGCTATGCGTGATGAAGGCGCCGAGGGTCATCGAGTAGTTGCCAAGCGGCCCATGGTTCGCCATCTTCGTATCCGAGAACGCGCCCGGCGCTGAACGGACCGAGATTCACAATGGGGGTAAGGCCATTGCAGTTGACGTTCTGGGCGTTGTTCTCGTCCTTGCACGCGACGAAGCTGGTCGTGCCGTTCGTCGTCCCGCCGACCCTGCCAATCAGCGTGCCGGGCCGCGAAACCACGAAGTCGGTGTCGGTCATCCAAATCGACAGGTTACCGCCCGCCGCCGAAGTGACGTTGACCGAGTTGAGGTCCATCTTCGCGAAGCCGTCGTTGTTCGGGAAAATCGGCTTGGAAAGGCCCGTCGTGACGTTGACGATCCAGGCGCCCGCCCCCAGCACGCCGCTGTAGGTCACCATGCCGTCAAGAGGGTTGGCAACGCCGTCAGTCACGGTCGCCGTGTTGACGCCGTCAGACAGCGTCATCACGAACGCCGCGTTGGCAGCAGGGGCAGACACGACGAGCACGGCCACACTGGCGAGTGCCGCAATTGCAGTCTTCATATTCCTCATTCTCTCTCCTCCCACACGTGATGCGAATGGCAATGCTGAAGCCCGGTTAACACGTGTGAGAAGCACCGGGCCTGTGCCCATACACCAGCAAGCGACGTGCCGACGGCGCGCCGGCCTCGATCCTCGAATTTACGGCCAGAATCTTCGTACGATGCCTCCATGGCGTGGATGTAGTCTGCCTTGAGAGAGACTTTTGTTCTGGCTCGAAGCGATTCGGATCATCGACCGGCACCCGTCTCCCGGCGAGCGGCGACGCGCAGAACACCCGGCGCACCGGCGCGTGCGCCGGCGCGCACCGGACTCCCCGACACGGTGCTAGACTGGCGCCGCCAGTCTGGCTGTCAGCCACTGCCGCAGTATGGCCGCACGAGGCCCTGCCGCGCCAGTCCGGAGGGATCAGGAATGCGGATGCAACGTCGTTCGGTTGGGGTGGGCGGCACAGTGGCCACGGTGGTGTTGGTCTCGTGCCTGATGCTGGCCTGTGGCCAGGACAAGACCCAGGCACTCGCCGGGCACCTGGCGAAAGGCGATGCGCTCTCTGAACAGGGCAAATACACCGATGCGGTCATCGAGTACCGAAACGCCGTGGCCGCCGATCCGCGCTCGGGCGAAGCTCGGTACCGCCTGTCCATGGCCTACCTTGCAGCAGGCGACGGGGTGCGGGCAATACAAGAGGCAAGCCGAGCGGCCGACCTCCTGCCCGATCGGAATGACGTGCAGCTTCATGCGGGTCGCCTGCTGCTCCTCGGCGGCGGCTTCGAGGACGCCGCCGAACGCGCCAGGGGCGTGTTGAAGCGCGACCTGCGCAACGTCGATGCGCTCATGCTGCTTGGCAACGCAAGCGCAGGCCTCAGCCAGCCCGACGACATCGTCGCGACGATTACCGCGGCCGCGAAGGAACTTCCCCAGGAGCCCGGCCTGCAGGCGGCACTCGGCGCCATCGAGCGGCGGCGCGGCAACATCGTCGAGGCGGAAGCGTCCTTCAAGAACGCGGTCGTGGTGGCTCCCAAGTCGGTCGATGCGCATCTGGGGCTCGCCAACTTCTACTGGTCGGTCGGTCGCCCCGACGACGTGGAGCGCGTGCTGAAGGCGGCCCTGGACGTCGACCCCTCAGACGCGGTCGCACGCAACCTGGCGTTCTTCTATACGCTGAGCGGACGTCAGGCCGAGGCAAAGCCATACCTCGAGAAGCTCATGAGCGCAAAGCCCGACGACGCGGTCGTTGGCTTCGCGTTGGCCGACCTGTATGCCCGTGAGGGGAGCCTCGCCCAGGCAAGAGGCGTCCTCGAACCTCTCGTCGCGAACGAAGTGGTAGGCACCATGGCGAGTGTCAGGCTGGCGAACCTCGAGTACCAGGCTGGCCAGAAGGACACTGCGTACAAGCGCCTCGAGACTGCGGCAGGACGCTCGAAGGGCGCTGCCGAGGTGAGCGCGATGCGCGCGCGCATGCTGTTCGCCGATGGCAAACTCGACGAGGCCCTGGCCGCGGCGAAGGCGTCGGTCGCTTCGACGCCCCAATGGGCTGAAGGGCACTACCTCGTGGGTGCGATTCAGCTCGACCGGGGACAGCCGGACGAAGCCGTCACCGCCCTGCGCGAAGCTGAGCGGCTCGCCCCATCCGCGGCAAGGCCGAAGACCCTGCTGTCGACGCTGGCACTGCGTCGCGGGGACCTCGATGCTGCGGTGAACTTCGCGGCTGACGCGGTCCGCTTGTTGCCCGAGGCGCCGTTGCCTCGGGTGGCGCTCGCCAAGGCACTCGTGGCCAAGCGTGACGTCGGCGCTGCCGAAGAGGCGCTGAAGCCGGTTCTGGCGGGCGCGGGCAATGTCGCGGAGGTGCAAGTACTCGCTGGATCCATCGCTCAGCTCAAGGGTGACCGCGAGTCGGCCCGACTGGCTTACACCAGGGCGAGCGAGTTGGCGCCGGCTTCGTACGAGGCGTTCGCCGGCCTGGTGGGGCTCGAGATCGACGCTGGTCGGATCCCGACCGCGATCGGCCTCGTCACTCGTCGCCTCGCCACGTCGCCCCGGGATCCCGGCGTGCTGCTCCTGGCGGCGCGAGTCCACATGGCCGCGCGAGACTGGAAGCAGGCTGAAGAACTCCTCAATAGGGCCATCGCTGCCGCGCCCGACGACTTGCGTGCCTACGAGCCGCTCGCGGGGTTGTACTTCCAGCAGGGCCGGCTCGCCGACGCCGCAGACAAGTTCAAGGCGTTGGCCAAGGCACAGCCGAAGGCGATTGGTCCGCCGACCATGCTCGGGATCATCCTGCAACTGCAGGGGAAACCACGAGAAGCGCAGACGGTCTACGAGGAGCTCCTGGCCAGGCAGCCTGAGTCGCCCATCGCCGCCAACAACCTCGCCATGCTGCTGCTCGAGAGTGGTGGGAACGTCGACGTTGCGCTCAACCATGCGCAGACGGCGAAACGCCTGCTGCCGAACGATCCCGACATCACCGATACGCTCGGGATGGCCTACCTGAAGAAGGGGCTGGGCGTGCAGGCAGGTCAGATGTTCTCGTTCGCCACGCAGACGAAGCCCAACCGGGCGGACTTCTGGTTGCACCTCGGACAGGCGCGCGCCCTGGCTGAAAACAAGGACGGCGCCCGCGAGGCGCTCCAGAAGGCGATCATGCTCGAACCCAAGGGCGCCAACGCCGAGCAGGCGAAGCGTTCGCTGGCTGAACTGAAGTAGTGGCGCGTCGTGCTCGTGTGGCCGGCGTGGGACTGGCACTGGTGCTGCTGATTGGTGCCATCGCGCCGGCCCGCCTGCTGGTTGCGCACGCCGACATCGACCGCCCCGATGCCATCGTCGTCCTCGCCAGCCACGAGTGGGAACGCCTGCCGGCGGCCGCCGCTGCCGCGCGCAGGTGGCCGCTGGCGCAGGTGGTGTTGACCGTGCCCTCGGAGGTCGGCCCGTTCAACTGCATCGACTGCGGCCGGCGCCCCGCGTGGCTGAACTACCTCGGCGTCGACGGACGGCGCATCGTCGAGGTGTCGCTCGGTCGCAGAGACGGCACCTGGGGCGAGGCCGAGGTGGTCGTCGAGCACGCGAAGACTGTCGCGTGGCGGCGCATCGCGATCGTGACGTCAGCGTTCCACACCCGCCGCGCGCTGATGGCGTTCAGGATGGCCGCCGCCGGAACGGGCATCGAGGTCGGCGTGACATCGGCCGAGGCGTTCTCGCGCCTCGATCCCCGGTGGTGGTGGACGTCGCTCGAGGGATGGTGGTACGTGGCCCGCGAGTCGGCGGCCGTGGTGAGCTATGCGTGGCGGGGCCGCTTGCGGGGCTGACCGCGACGTTTTCGTGAACCCTGAGCTTTTCGCGCACTCAACCGGGTCGAAGAGAGTCGAAGGGTAACGCGATTGCGGTCTGCGACCGAAATAATGGGTCGGCGCAGATCGCCGATTACTCCGCTATCCTACCGGAAGTGTCCGGAGGGCCAGCCTCATATGCCAACCAGCCTTCGTCGATTTGCGGCCGCGTGCGCGGTCTGCCTCACCATCCTCAGCGTCGCCGCGTGCTCGAAGGACCCCGACGTCGAGAAACGCGAGATCCTCGCCCGCGGCAATGCCCTCTTCGATCAGGGCAAGTTCGCCGAGGCGGTCGTCGAGTATCGCAACGCCATCAAGGTCGACGAGAAGTTCGGCGAGGCGCGTTTCAAGCTCGCTGAGAGCTACGCCAGGCTCGGTGACCTGCGCGGTGCGTTCCGCGAGTACGTGCGCGCGGCCGACCTGCTGCCCGAGAACGCCGACGCCCAGGTCAAGGCCGGAACACTCCTGCTCCTCGCGGGCCAGTACGAAGACGCCAAGGGACGCGCGCAGAAGGCACTCGCGCTGAACCCGAAGGCGGTTGACGCGCAGATCCTGCTCGCCAACTCGACGGCCGGCCTCAAGGATCTCGAGGGGGCCGTGCGCGAGATCGAGGACGCCATCAGGCTCGACCCGGCGCAGGGACGCGGCTACTCGAATCTCGGCGCGCTCCAGCTGGTCCGCGGGAACCGCGACGAGGCCGAGGCGGCGTTCAAGAAGGCCGTGGAGGTCGAGCCGAAGTCGATCTCGGCCCACCTCGCGCTCGCCAACTTCTACTGGTCGAGCGGGCGTCCGGCCGAGGCCGAGGCGTCGCTCAAGACGGCGCTGCAGCTCGAGCCCACGAACCAGCTGGCGATGCGGGCACTCTCGACGTTCTACCTGTCGACGAACCGCCTCCCCGAGGCGCAGCCGCTCCTCGAGGAACTCGCGAAGGTGGCGACCACGCCGGAACCCAAGCTGCAACTGGCCGACTTCTACGCGTCGACGAACAAGATCGACGATGCCGTGAAGATCCTCAACGGCCTGGCGACCGATCGGATGGGGAAGGGCCCAGCGACCGTGCGGCTCGCGGCCATCGAGTACAGCCAGAAGAAGCCAAACGAGGCGCACAGCCGGCTCGACGGGTTGCTCGCAAGCGACCCGAACAACGTCCAGGCATTGGTGCTGAAGGGTCGGTTCCTCGCGTCCGAGGGGAAGCTCGCGGAGGCAGTCACCGAGTTCACGAAGGCCACGAAGGCCAATCCACAGGACGCGTCGGCGCAATACGCGCTCGGGACGGCACAGGCGGCGCGCTTCAACTACGACGACGCGCAGACGGCCTACCAGGAAGTGCTCAAGGTCAACCCCAGGGCGGTGGCGGCACAACTGCAGCTGTCGCGGCTCGCACTGATTCGCGGCGATTCGACGGGGGCCTCGTCGTACTCGGAGCAGGCCATTCGCAGCGATCCCGAGAACCCGGTCGTGCGTCTGGCGTTCGCGCGCACGCTGATTGCGAAGGGCGACTTCGGCAAGGCCGAGGCCGAGCTGAAGGCGCTGCTCGAGAAGTACCCGAAGGCGCCACCCGTGCACGTGCAGTTCGGCACGCTCGCGCTCGCGCGACGCGACTTCGCCGCGGCCCGCACGTCGTTCATGGAGGCCGACGCCCTGATGCCCAACACCTTCGAGGCGCTCGCGGGTCTCGTGGCGACCGACATCGGGCAGCAGAAGCCGGCCGACGCGCGCGCCCGCATCGATCGCGCGCTCACGGCGGCGCCGCGGAATCCGCAGGTGCTGATGCTGGCCGCGAGGTTGTACGCGACGGTGCGCGACATGCCCGCGGCCGAGAAGGTGTTGCGCACGGCCATCGAGGTCGATCCCAACAACCTGCCCGCCTACGGCATGCTCGGCCAGGTCTTCCTCGCGCAGCGCAAGCTCGATCAGGCCATCACCGAGTTCGACACGCTGGCGAAGATGCAGCCGAAGTCGATTGCGGCGCCCACGCTCGTCGCGATGATCCTGCAGGGGCAGGGCAAGAACGACGAGGCGCGCAAGCGGTATGAAGGCATCCTGCAGATCGACAACCGGGCGGCCGTGGCGGCCAACAACCTCGCGTGGATGTACGCCGAGAGCGGCGAGAACCTCGACCTCGCGCTGCAGTACGCGCAGGTGGCCAAGGAGCAGTTGCCGAACAACTCCGAGGTCAACGACACGCTGGGCTGGGTCTACTTCAAGAAGGGGTTGTTCACCCAGGCCGTGCCGTTGTTCGAGTCGGCGGTCGACCAGGCACCGAACAACCCGGAGTACCACTACCGCCTGGGACAGACGTACATCAAGGCGGGTGACTGGGAGAAGGGCCGCAAGTCGCTCAACGCCGCGCTGAAGCTCAAGGCCGACTTCCCCGGTGCCGACGAGGCGCGGAAGCTCCTGCAGCAGACCGGCAGCTAGCGGCAACCGTGGCAGCAGAGGCCCGAACGCCCGTCGTCGATCGCGAGCCCTGGCAGCCGGCGCTGTTGGCCGGCGTGCTCGCGCTCGTGGTGTTCCTGTACGCGCCCACGGTCATGTGGCTGTGGGGGCGGTGGACCCTGTCGGTGTGGCACAACGCCCACGGGATGTTCATCCCGCCCCTCGCCATGTGGTTTGCGTGGGACGAGTTGAAGCGGACGCGCGACTGGCCCCGCGCATCGAGCGCGTGGGGGTTCGCGTTCCTCGTGCCGGCGCTGCTGATTCACGCCGTCGATGCGGCCATGAACACCCAGCTGGCATCGGCCGCGTCCATCGTCCTGCTGCTGCCGGGGCTGTCGCTGCTGTTCCTTGGCGCGGCCCGCACGCAGCGCATCGCGTTCCCGCTCGCGTTCCTCGTGTTCATGCTGCCCATTCCGCTGGCGCTGACCAGCAACCTGCACCTGGTGCTCCGCCACATCGCGACGGCCGCGACCGCGACGCTGGTGCCGCTGCTCGGGATCCCGGTGTACTCCGAACAGACGACGCTGCACCTCGCCACGGCCAGCCTCGAAGTGGCCGACGCGTGCAGCGGCTTTTCAACGCTCTATGCGTCGATGACGGTCGCAATGCTCACGGCGTACTTCTGTGACAGTTGGCCGCGGCGCGTGGCGGTGCTCGTGCTGGCCGCGCCGATCGCGATCGTGGCCAACATCCTGCGGGTGGTCATCCTCGTCTTGCTGGTGCAGTGGCAGGGCACCGACGTGCTGGCGACCTCGCTGCACACCATCTCTGGCCTGTTCACGTTCGCCCTGGCGTTGCCGGTGATCTTCTGGATTGGGACGCCGAAGCAGAAGGCGAAGGCGGCGCGATGATCTCCACGCGGCGTGCAGCGGCTGTGCTCGTGGTGCTCCTGTTGGCTGCCGTTCCGACGGTCGTGCACACCTACATGCACTGGACCGTGGACGACGGATGGCGGGCCTCGCATGTGCCGGTGGTGTTGTCGGGGCTGACGTCGAGTCCCCAGGAGCACAACGCGACGTGGGGGCGCCGGCGCTTTGCGACGGACGACTGGATTGACCGGCGGTATGGCGCCGAGAACGGACTCCGGCTGACGGTCGTCCGGACCTTCGACCTGAAGACCGTCTTCCACCATCCGGAGCTGGCGATCAGCTACCCGGAGTCGTCGCTGGATTCGGGCAGCCCGTGGGTGACGCCTGACGGCGATCCCGTGTTCGTCCTGCGCGGTATCGATCAGAACCGCGATCTCGTGATCTACGCGCTCCTGGCCGACGGAGCCTTCGTCCGGAATCCGTATCTCCACCAGGTGCGCCTGGCCGCCGAGATGCTCGTGCGCGGGCGCCAGGCCATGACGCTGGTCTACGTGCAGGACCGCACGCCACCGTCGGGTCCGCTCGAACAGCAGCCGGCGCTGGCGTTGCTCCGTGAGGCGGTGGCGAGCCTGCGGAAGGCACCGACCTTGTCGGCCCAGCCCGATCCGGCAGCGGTGCGGTAGCCGTCCGCGGAAGAAGTCGTAGTCAGTCAGCGAGTTGATCGCCGTGTGCGCGAACGCGAGGCTACCGCTGTCTGCTGAGCGTCGCGGCGTGCACGCGCTCGAGAACGCCGTGCATCACGGCGGCACCTTCGTCCCATCCACCTGCCCCTGAGTCACGAATCCGGCCGGCATCCCACGATCGCCGCATGACGTCGGTGATCGCTGTTGCGAGGGCGGGCGCATCGTGCGGTGCGACCAGGACACCGGCGTGGGGTGCGACCACGTCGGGAACCCCTCCGACGCGGGTGGCGACGACCGGCCGGCCGCTCGCCATCGCCTCGAGCAGGGCGTTTGGTGTGCCCTCCCGCCAACTCGGCAGGACAAGCGCGTCGCAGGCGCCGAGCCACTCGGCCACCGTCGCTGTGCTCGCAGCTCACCCAGCATCTTGACGCGCTCACCGTACGGAGCGGCCCATCTTCTCAGCCGGCCCTCCCAGTCGCCGCCTCCCACCACGGCGAGGTCAAGCGTCGGCCAACTCGTCGCAAGGCTGTCGAAGGCTGCCATCAACTCGCCGAGCCCCTTCGATTCCTTGAGATTGCCGACGTACAGCAGCAGCCTGCGGTCGATCGACAGTCCGAGTCTGCGTCGGGCGTCGGAACGTTCCCTCGGGTGGAACAGTTCCTTGTCAACGCCGTTGCGCACGAGGTGAATGCGCTCGGCCGGTACACCGAGTTCCAGAAGCAGGTCGCGCAGAGGGGCCGTGAGACGCCGAAGATGGCGTCGGCACGTGGCAGGATGCGTCGCATGATGCTGCGGGCGAACTGATGTTCCGCGCCTCGACGTTGAGGTCTGACCCGTGCACCTTCACGCAGCACGGCTTGCCGAGTGTCTTTGCCATCAGCAGCACGGCGCAGGCATCCGGATACGCCCACGACGCCAGGATCACGTCCGCCGACGCGAGCAGCTGCCGGTGGGGCAGCAGCGAGGCGAAGAAGAGAGGCACGCCAAGGGAGTCGACTTTCGGCACGTAGTACTGCCTCATGTAGGTGGTGTCGATGCCACCCAATCACGTCCTTGCGAGGCATCCGGGCGAGCCTGGCGTGTCGCGCCGGAACGCCGAGCGTTCTTGCTCCGGGCAGGTATGCGTGCGGCGCGAGTACCTCCAGGTCACACAGACCCCGCAGC
>CAVONI010000011.1:0-1750042 GCA_963697285.1 uncultured Acidobacteriota bacterium | reverse complement strand
GACGCTCGCGGCGCGGAGTGTGGCGGCAAAGAACTATCGTGCGGCCCTGGCGCACGCCAACGAGGCGCTCTCGCGTGCGCCGGAACACGCCGAGGCGCGGCGTATCCGCGACGAGGCACAGGCGACGATCACGCGCGCCGATGCGGCCATCGGGGAATCGCGGCGCCTCTTGCGCGCGGGAGACACCCGGGGGGCCGCACGGGCGCTCGCCGACGCACGTCGCATCGATCCGCTGGCACCGGCCGTCGCGGAACTCGCGGGACTCGTGGCCGACGAGTTCACCACCCAAGCCGACAGGGCCCGAGACGCGTCCGAGCGGACGCGCTCGACACCGGATCGTGTGGTTCCGTCCGCAAGCCAGCCGCCGGCGCCACGCGAGCCGCCGACCCTCGCCGACACGTCGCCTCCGGTGGCCATGGCTCCCGTGCTGCCGCCGCCGACCGGGTCGCCTGCGCAGGCGCCAACGGGCACGTCGCCCCGGGAGCCGCCGATCGACGCTGCCGTTCCGACGCCGTCTCCGGTTCCACAGCGTGAAGAGAAGTTGCCAGCGCCGGGCGCGCCACCGAAGGCAGGGTCGGGCATCGAGAGTCCGGCCGCCGAGCGGCGCGACCGCGAGCGTGTTGCCTCCGTCGACACGTCGAGCGCAGACGAGGACGCGGCGATCCGCCGGGCTGTTGCCACCTATGCGCGCGCCATCGAGAACAAGGACGTGTCGCTCTTCCGCTCGGTGAAGCCGAATCTGTCGCGCGACGAGGAACAGCGCATCGAAGCCGGGTTCCGCGCCGTCTCATCGCAGAAGGTCGCGATCACGATTCTGTCGATCGATCTGCAGGGCGGGCATGCATCGGTGGTGCTGAAGCGGCGTGACACGATCGAAGCTGGCGGCCGGCGACAGGCGACCGAAAGCCAGCAGACGATGACGCTCACGCGTACTCCGGCAGGCAGTTGGACGATCGTCAACATCGGGCGGTAGCGCCCGAAAGGGGGCGCCGGTGAGGCCCCACGGAGGCACGGTGACCAGACTGGCTGCGGGACTCCTGTGTCTGCTGGCGATGGGTTCCGAGGCGCACGCGCAGGACCCGTTCAACGTCGCGGTCCCGGTGAAGAGTCTCTCGACGCTCTTCATGGGGTTGTACGGACCGACTGGCCTGATTGTCGACAGCCTGGCGACGCTGCCTGGCGAGCAGCCCCATTCGGCACATTTCACCAGTGCCTTCCAGGTGGACTTCAGCCAGTTCAACACGGCGCTCGTCGCACAACTCGTCACCGTCCCGTTGCCGTCGCCCGCGTCAGGCTTCACGTTCCAGTTCGATCCCAGCCTGGGGGTCTTCCAACGCAGCACGTCGAGCTTCGGTCCGATTCTCGCCGAACGTGCGCAGACCATCGGCGAGGGCCGCGTGTCGTTCGGCTTCGCGTTCCAGCGCTTCACGTTCGATTCGGTCGAAGGCCTCGACATGCGCAGCGTGCCCGCGGTCTTCACGCACGACAACGCGCAGCTTCGCGGTGGCCGCGAAGACGTCGTGACGACGACGAACGCCATCACGTCGAGCGTGAGCCAGTACACGACGTTCGTCACGTTCGGCGTGACCGACTGGTTCGACGTTTCCGTTGCCGTGCCGATCGTGTCGACACGGCTGAGGGTGGTGTCTGAGGCCACGATAAGACGCATCGGCACGGTGAACGAGTTGACGCACTTCTTCCGGCAGGCGAACGGGGAGATTGGCAGCAGCCGGGTCTTCACGGCCGAGGGCCGCGCGAGCGGGCTCGGCGACCTGACGATCCGGTTGAAGACCTCGGTGATGAAGAGGCCGGCGGCTGGCGTCGCGGTTGGCCTCGACGTGCGTGTGCCGACGGGACGCGAGGCCGACCTGCTCGGCACGGGCACGGCCGGCGTGCAGCCCTTCGTGATCTGGTCGGCGGCCTTTGGCAAGATCTCACCGCACGCGAACGCCGGCTACCAGTGGAACGGCTCGAGCGTGCTGGCGGGCAATCCGGCCACGGGCGTGTCGGCCGACTTTCCTGACCAGGTCGTGTGGGTGACCGGCGCCGACGTGCAGGTGAACAAGCGGCTCACGCTTGCCTTCGACGTCCTGGGCCGGTACATGATCGACACCAAGCGCCTCGTGCGCGGGGAGTTTCATGCGCTCGATGGCACGTCGACGTTCCCGAACATCGCCTTCACGACCGATTCGTTCCGCGAGTTGAGCGGCGCCGCAGGCTTCAAGATCAATCCCTTCGGGCAGCTGCTCGTGGACCTCAACCTCCTCTTCACGCTCGACGATCACGGGTTGCGCGACAAGGTCACGCCCCTCATCGGGATCGAGTACGCGTTCTGACGCCACGGGTGACCATGACAATCTGTGATTCGCATTGCCACTTCTTCTCGAGCCGCTTCCTCGAGGCGCTCGGGCGCGAGCGGTACGGCACCGACACGTGTGGCGATGCCGAACGCGTGGCGCAGGAGCTCTCGTGGGACGCGCCGGGATCCCCCGCCGAGCTTGCCGATCGCTGGATGGACGAAGTCCGTCGTCACAAGCTCTCGCGGGTGGCGCTCATCTCGAGCGCGCCCGGCGACGAAGACTCGGTGTCGGTGGCCGTCGCGCGGCATCCCGATCACCTCGTCGGCTTCTTCATGCTCAACGCGGGGGCGCCGGACGCCGTCGAGCGCGCCACGCGCGGCTTCACCGATCTCGGCTTGCGCTGCGCGTGCCTGTTTCCGGCAATGCACCGCTATCGCATCGACGATGATCGCGTGGCCGCGGTGTTCGAGGTGGCGGCAGCCCACGGCGGGGCCGTGTTCGTGCACTGCGGCTACCTGTCGGTGGGGGCGCGCGTGAAGCTTGGGCTTCGGAGCCTGTTCGACCTGCGGCTCGGCGATCCGCTCGCGGTGGCCGCGATGGCCGTGCGGTATCCGACGGTGCCGGTGATCATCCCGCACTTCGGCGCGGGGTTCTTCCGCGAGGCGCTGATGGCCGCGGAGGTCTGCCCGAGCATCCATCTCGACACGTCGAGTTCGAACGGCTGGATGAAGTACGTGCCCGGGCTGACGCTGGCCGAGGTGTTCCGGCGCGCGCTGATGGTCGTCGGGCCCGACCGCCTGATCTTCGGCACCGACTCGTCGTTCTTTCCCCGTGGCTGGCACCGCGTGATCTACGGCGCGCAGCACACGGCGCTCGACGAGCTAGGCGTCGAGCCCGACGCCGTGGCGAAGATCTTCGGCGGCAACTTCGAGCGGATCTTCCCGCCTCGGCAACGAGCATCCGACGCGCACCGTTGACGACCCTCCTGGCGGCCACACGGCGCTGCTCCCGACGAGTGGAAGGCTGAGGTCACATCAGCGCAACGGCACCCGGGCCTGCGCGACGGCGTCGCCGACGCCAGTACCGCGCGCCTCGGCCAGGGCAACACCTTGGCCTTTGATGGCAATGAAGGCCCACTGTTCCTGGTAGCAGAGCCGCCGGGCCATCGCGCTTCCCAGTGCGCTCAGCCGGGTCAGTGCACCATCGACCCACGGGTAGGGGAATGGACTGCAGTCAGGTGAATCCGGCCCAGCCGTCTCGCCCGTGAGGCCGGCCTCGTCTCCGACAGCGATCAGCAGAAGCGTGCCGTCAGGCACCCCGTCGAGGAAGGTGTTCATCGCGCGCATGTCGTCGCCCGACCATCGTGTCTTCCAGGTGTCGAAGCGCTGGATCGGCGCGATCAGATGCCCACCCGCGAGGTCGATGGCCGCAATATTGAACCCGCGGCCCCCATCGAGGCTGAAGCCCACGCCGTCGTACGACAGCGCCCCGTCTTCCCAGAACCGCGCCGTGCCCGGAAACAGCGATTCGGCACGGTAGGAGATCGACGCGGGCGCGGGCGGCGGAACGTAGCCCGGCGCGAACCTGGTGGTCAGGATGCCGTGGACCAACCGGGGAACACGGTCGATGGTCACGATGCCCCAGTAGTCTTCAGAGGCCGCCCGATCGGGGAACGCCAACGGGGTCCAGCCTCCCACGTCCTGGGTCGACCAGTGGCCTGACTTCCACCACTCGTCGTTCCACTCCATGATCGCCCCGCCGAGTGACACGCCGTCGGGGGCAGTGGCAGAGAGGTTCCTGGCGAGTTCGTCCCAGAGCTGGCTGACCCACGCCGCATGCGTGACCACGTCGACGTCGCCCCGTGTGCTGTCGTACGCGTCGATCCCGTACTCACCGAGGAACATGGGCTTGTGGCTGATGTACCGCCATTGGTCGAACAGGCGAGCGAACCCGGGCCCGCGGTACTCGTTGAACGACCACACGTCGACCGTCGGACAGACCGTGTCGACATAGTGTTCGATGGCATTCGGCATGTTGACGATCGACCCGTAGCTGGCGGCAACCGGGTGCAGCGTGTCCACTGATTTCACGAGCTGTGCCGCACGCTCGATCGCCTGCGCTGCCTCTTCGACGGTCGGGAACTCCGCGTGCTTCCAGAACCGGTTGATGTTGAACTCGCTCGCGAGCGACCACATGAGAATCGCCGGGTGATTCCTGTAATGCGCGACCACGGGCTGGATGCGGGCAGCGGTGTTGTTCCCGTTGTCAACCGTCATGATCACCATGATGCCGTTCCGATAGAGCTCGTCCATGATGTCGAGCCCGGGAACCGTGACGCCGGCATCTCCTGGCAGGCCAGGATCCATGAACAACCGGACGGTGTTCACGTGCATCGCCTTCATCAGCGGAATGTCGGCGAGGTACCAGGCGCCGAACTCCGGCCGGCGCTTCACGACGTTGTCGATGTCTGCAGGAGACGTGGCAGTCGACCGGCCCGCCGGCGACCAGTTGACGGCCTTGATGACGAACGGAACGGGCGACGCCAGGGTGCCGTCGGGGTTCCTCCTCCTGAGGATCAACTGTCTCGCGCTGATCGACACCTCGCTTGGCAGCGAGGGCACGGGATCGGGCAGGAGTGTTGCCAGTGCGTTCGTGCCCGCCGCCCACGGCTGCCCGAGCGCATCCCAGTACATCGCGCGCTCGACGACGATCCGGGCCGGCGAGTTCCCCGTGCTTTCCACGATGGCCCCGAAGCGTTTGTCGAGCGCCGCCGGGAATTCCGCCCGGACGTCCACGTTGAACCGACTGTTGCCCGCGACCTGGAACGTCCGCGCATCACTGGTGCCCCCTTCGAAGAGAAGGGTGACCGTGACGCTGCCCGTCGTCGGCGAGGTGTTCGCCACCAGGATGTAGGTGTCGGTGCCGCGCGTGCCGCCCACCTCTCCCTCGGCCATTGCCCAGCGGGTTCCCGTGGACGTGGAGCCCGGTGAGTTGTGCGCCTCGTACCAGTGGCCGAATCCTTCGGGCCACCACAACGCCCGCTCCACGATCACCCGCACGCCATTCGTCGAGCGGACGGTAGTCGAGACCGCGGTGTCGGCGAGACGCGGGTCTTCGTGATCTACCCAGATGGTGACGCGGCGGTTCGCCGGGATCGTGTACGGCTTGACGATCGCCGATCCGTTGGGGAGCAGGTAGGTGGCCTCGACGATCGCATCGGTGTCACCAGGATTCGCGACGAGGACGAACAGGTCGAGGAAGTCGCCAGTGGCCCCTTCGGCGAGGTACCACTGCGTGGCGGGCTCGGTCACGCCCGCGCTTTCATGGCCCGCGCCGAACACTTGTCCAGGGAGGTCCAGGTACAGCGCGCGCTCGACGATGATGGGCCGGTCATCGCGGCTTTCGACCACGGCCGAGACGTCGGTCGCGGCCAGCGCCTTGCCGAGGCCGGGGAAGTCTTCGCGGTTCACCCAGATGTTGCTGCGCGAGTTGGGAGGAAGCACGTACGTCTTCTCGAGCGGAGGGTCGTTCGGTCGCAGGAAGCGCACGCGCACCACGGCCTCGGCTGGATTGGGGTTCTGCAGCAGGTAGAAGAGGTTGAAGGCGCCAACGGTCGACCCTTCGGCGAGATACCAGGTCGAGGCAGGCGCGGCAACGGCGGTCTCGGCGTGTGCGCCGTAGGCGCGCGCGTCCCACGACATCGTTCGATCGACGACGAGCAACTGGTCGGATGCGATCACCGTTGAGAACTCAGCCGAGGCAAGTCCGGTAATCGTCTTTGGGACCACCGTGATCCGCGTCCGGGCGGGGACGTGCACCTGCGTGACCACCGGCGCCCCGACCGCCCGCGAGAACGTGAGGGTCGCCGAGGCGTCAACGGAACCGGGATTCACGATGGCCAGCTGCGTGTCGAGCGAACTGGATGTCGCCCCCTCGGCCAGGTAGCGCGTGAACGCCGGGGCGGGGGTGCCGAGGCCCTGGCCGTACGCGCGGCCGGCAGACGAAGGGAGGCACACGACGATCAGCGTTACGGCCACCGCCACGAACTGGCTCGCCCGCGACACGTGGCGTGCGCGTGTTGTCATGTTCGCCCCCCACACAGACGGCCGCAGTATCACCCGTCACGAATCGCGACGCACGCCCATTGTCATGGGCCTTCACCTGAGGCCACCGCCGATTCGATGGGCAACGGGATCCAGCGCTCCACCGTCTCGAACGGATCGCCGAGGTCGAGCACACGAGAGCCGTCGAGATCGACGATCCGGGTCCACTCGGCGCGGTACCGCGTCCGGGCCTCCGACAGGCGGCGTACGACGTCGCCTCGCAGCGTCGCGCGTGTGCCACGCGGCGGTTGCTCGGTGGCCGCCTCGACGTTGTCGATCCCCTCGACCGTGTGCGTGAGCACGCCGGCCCGGTCGAGTGCGGTAAAGACCCCGGCGTTCCCCAACTCGCCGAACCGCATATCGATCTCGAAGGCGGCTCGTCGCGCGGCGAGGAACGCGGGCAGGCCCCGGATGTCGAGGCCTTCCTGCCTCGCCACCGGCGCGAGCGTCTCGATGGCCCCGGGGTCGAGGGGCGCGTGATTGGCGCGGGTGTCCCCTGGTGTCAGTGCCTCGTACAGCCCGGGAACCTCCATCATGCGTGCCCGCTCGAGCAGGGTGTTCCAAGCGTCGAGCGCCGCCCACTCGATGCCCAGCCGGCGAAGGAGACGCTCGAAGACGCCGCGCTTGATAGCCCAGTCGAGCGACGTAGCGACCCGGGGTGAGTCGGTCTCGAGGTCGTTGAGCGTCTGACGCCACAGCGCGCAGACCTGCCCGGCCCACGCGGGAAGCCACCCGTCGTCGAGCCGACGCTCGACCGCCTCCAGGTAGCACCGTTGCAGTTCGATGGCGGTACACGCGCGGCCGTCCCGCAGCCTGACGGGCGCTCGGCACGACGCATCACCGGCCATCGTCCTGTAGGCATCGACGGGTGCGCACATGGCCAGGCCGGCGCCCGGGGTGTCGCCAGCCTCGACGATGGCGACGACCAGCGCCGTCGCGCCGAACCGGAGGAGCGATGCCACGTCGGAGCAGAGGCTCTCGCCACACAGCACGTGCAGCCGATGCGTGCCGGTGGTGCTGAGCGACTCGTGCTTCAGATGGAAGATGGGCCGCAAGCACTGGCTGTCGAGCCCGACGGTCTCTTCGGTGAACCGCGCGCGCGGCGCCAGCGTGAACCGGAGTCCGGGCAGGAGCGGATCCCATCCGCCGGCGCCGGCGTAGACCACCCGTGACGCCAGGAACGGCACGAGTTGCTCAGGGAGGAGTCCTGGATTACCGCGGTGTGCATACGACTCGTGCGACGCCCACGACGTGGACGAGAGGTAGTCGACGTTGCATCGGCTGCAGAACGTCGATGCGAACCCACGCGCCCGCGCGAACGCGTCGACAAGGCGCTGGACGATGAGGTCGCCGGCCCTCAGGTACCGCACTGCGTCGTGCGGTGAGATGCATTCGGCCGACGACCACTCGAGATGCGCCGTCGGATCGACGCAGAGGAGGCACCCGTTGCCGAGGAACCGGTTGCACGGCGCTACCGAGGAACAGTCCAGTGTCCGCCTCGCGAAGGCCATCAGGCCGTTGACGAGTTCGTGCTGGCCGACCGGATGCCCGTCCGCGTCGCGTGCCGCGAGCGCGTACTCGGTCTCGCCCCCCATCAGTCGGTCGTGCGACACACAGTCCTCCTTGGCCGGCGCTCACACCCAGCGCTCTTCTTCTTCGAACGGGTCGCTCAGGTCGAGATGTCTGCCGGCCTCGTGATCCTGGATGCCCGCCCAGGCGCAGGTGATCCGCCGGCCAGCGTTCCAGAGGCGTTGGACGGCTTCGCCGCGCAGGCGCGCACGTCCCACGTCGGGCGGATGATCGGCGGCGTCCTCGAACCGGTCGCATCCCTCGACGCGGTGTGACAGCACGCCACGCTCGTCGAGTGCCCGGAAGACGCCCCTGGGCCCCAGTTGGCCCCAGCGCATGTCGATCTCGAAGAGCCGCTCCCGGCATTCCAGCGCTCGCTGCGCATCGTCGGGCAGCGACTCCGGGTGGCCGGCATCGTCCTCGGCCGCTTCGAGAGCGTCGACCAGCGACGACAACGCCTCGATCTCGCCGGCCAGATCTGCCGACCAGCCGTGCGGCAATGCTCTGCGCCGCGGCCCCAGCACCTGGTTGACCTCGATCAGCGTCCGCCGCCCGATGCCGTGCTGTTCGAGGTAGTGGCGATAGAGCCGCCACTTGATCGCCCACTCGAGCGTCGTGTCCAGGCTCGCCGGGTCGTCGGCCAGGCGATCGAGCACGGCGCGCCAGCGCGCGCACACGTCGTTGGCCCACGTCGGCATCCATCCGCGCGCGATCCCGACCTCGACAAGTGCCAGGTAGCCTCGCTGGATCTCGACCGCCGTCACCCTGCGGCCGTCTGCGAGCGCGACGCGGCGGCGGCACGAGGGATCGGCGGCGATCGACCGCAGGGCCGCCACGGGACGATCGAGGGTGAAGGACGCCGCGAGCGTCGGATCGCGTTCGAGCGCGCGTACGACGAGCGCGGTCGCCCCGGTGCGCAGGAACAGGGCGAGATCCGAGCTCAGCGACTCACCGCACGCGACGTGCAGCCGCCCATGCGGCGCGCGCGCGAGTGGTTCGTCGCGCGTCGAGAAGATGGGCCGGTCGTGCATCGTGTTCTCGGCCGCCGTCTGCGTCGTGAACGCGGCGCGCGGCATGAGGAGGAACCGGAGTCCCCGGTGGTAGGCGTCGAAACCGCCGGCGCCGGTGTAGACGATGCGGCTCACGAGGAATGGGACGAGCGCATCCCTGAGGTCCGTCGGGTGATGGCCGCGGATCAGGTACGACTCGTGCGCACCCCAGGCTGTCTGCTGGTGGTAGTCCACGCTCGCCCGCGAGCAGAACACTTCCTGCCACTCGGGATGATCGACCGCCAACTGGCGCGCCACACGCTCGCCGACGATGTCGCCAGCCCGCATGTAGCGCACCAGTTCCCATGGCGACGTGACCTCGGGCGACGAGTACTCGACGCGGTACCCACAGTCGTCGTACAGCCGGCCGCCGTTGACGAGGAACACGCTGGGATAGTCACCTCGCATCTGGTGCGGCAGGTGCGGCAGGATGCGGCGTGCGCACGCCATGAACGCACCGTGCACGACTGTGTGCGGGGCGCCCCGTCCGTCGTGTGCCACGGCGGCGAGGGCGTACTCGGTCTCGGCACCGAAGAGGCAGGGTTCCACAAGGGGTCCTACTGGCCGCCGGTCTGCCGTGCGGCCCGCAGGAACTGCTCGGAGTCGCTCGAGAGTGCCCGATCGATCGCCTCGTCGGCCGCGGCGAGGAGCCGCTCGGCACTACGCAGCCGATCCAGCCGCGTGTCGTCGTGGTCGCCGCCTCCGCCTACGAGAGGTACCGGTGGGTCAATCGGGCGGCGCTGCTGTCTCGATTCCATGGTGCGTTCCTCCGTTCGGCCGGCCACTCCGACCGGCGTAAAGTGTCCAGGCCCTGCACGACACCCTCGAGGCACGCGTCGTCCTCGAACAGGCGGGCGCACTGCTGTCTGGTGAATGCCGCCGGGTCGTCGAGGCTGACGGTGTAGCGCCGCCGTGACCAGCGTTCGTCGACCTCGAAGTCGACGCGATCCCAGTCGATGTCGGCCACCACGTGTCCCCAGCGACGCAGCAGCATGGCGCGCGACCAGGCACGCGTGTCGTCTGGCGGTTCGGTCATCGCGTGCTCGATCTCCGCCGCGCTGACGACGCGCTCGATGCCACCGGCGCTGTCGCGCGCGAGGAACAACCCGCCGGTGCCGAGGCTCGCGTAGCGATGGTCGAGGGCCTTGATCTCCGGCGACTGCCAGCTGAGCCGGCGATGACGGCCCAGGGCACCCTCGAGCAGCGTCATCTTCAGCGCCCAGTCGAGCTTCGTGGCGAGCGCATCGCGGTCGCGACGTTCCAGTGCGCCGAGCACCGCGTCCCAGTGCGCGATGATCTCCGCAGCCCGCGCGACGAACCCCTCGCAGCGTCGCCGCGCCACGAACCGGCTGGCGTCCTCGAAGAACAGACGTTGCAGTTCGACGATCGTCACGCGTCGTCCGCCGACGAGCGGCGCCGTGGCGCGCAACGACGGATCGCGAGTCCATGCATGAAGGGCGTCGAGCGGGCTCTCGAGCACCAGGCTGGGGTTCACGACAGCCGGCCTCGAGCATCGACAGCGTGATCTGCAGGCTGCCGGCCGTCACGAGCCGCGCGACGTGCGCGAGCATGTCGTCGAAGAAGATGACGTGCAGCCGCGCCAGATCCGACCGCGCGCCGCAGAGTGGCTCTCTCCGGCGGTTGACGAGCCCCCGCCTGGTCATGGTGTCGACCGACGACAGCTGGTCGAAGAAGTCGGCCCGCTGCGACAACTGGAAGTCGACGTGCGGGCGGCCGTGCTCTGCGCCGACCTTGCCCTGGCCCGACACCACGATGGCCGACACCTGGAAGCTGGCGAGCCACCCGAGGTAGTGCGGCTTGCGATCGAGCACGTCGTCGAGCGTCTCGCGCGCCACGAGCATGTCGAGATGCGCCCCGTACGACTGGCCGAGTCCGTCGCTCGTGTTCGCCAGCACCTCGAGCGTGACGCCGGCGGGCAGCTTGGCCTGCGCCGCACGCTGCGCGCCCTGGACGAGTCGCAACATCGCATGGAAGTGCGCGACGTGGCTCCAGGCGTCGAGGCATTCGGGCAGGGCGATCTCGAGGTGGTTCGCGTCGATGTAGGCGCACCCCGACGAGCCCGGAAGGTATGTGCGCCCCCAGTCACACGGATTCAACGGCTGACCGTGCTGCGTGGCCGAGGGGCTCGCGTCTGCGAGCGCCATCGGCGCGGCGACTGCGAACCGGGGATGCGCGCCGCGCGCGGATGCCCGGTCTGGTACGCCGTCGAACTCGCTGAGGAGCGCCCGCGCGGCGATCTCTCCCGTTCCGGCGAAGCTCTCCACGCCCAGCAGGAAGTTGCCAAGCTCCACGTCCGCACCAATGACCTTGGGTACCTGCATCGTCAGCTCACGCGGTCATGAGGTAGGCAGAGGTGTTCACGCGGCGCTTCACGGGCTCCACGCGAACGGGATCGAGATCCTGGGGCAGCGACTCGACGTAGCTCCGCACGTTTGCCGGCGAGAGGCCGGCGCTCAACTCGGCGAACTGCTCGTCGGCCGACGCGACGACATCGTCGGGACGAATGCCCGAGAGCCCCGTCTGCAGTTCGCGGCGGCACGCGCGTGCGCACGCCGTCCGGGCAACCGACGCCAGGACGGCCCCCGACACGAGATCGGCGGTGCCGATGGTGCGACGTGAACCGTCGCGCAGCGTGACGTGCGCGAGCGCGCCGGTGCCGTTTGGCGCGTAGATGGCCGAGACGGTGGCGTCGATCACCAACTGGCGGGCCGCTTCATTGTCACCGCCCGTCGCGGTGACGTCGAACTGCAGGTCGCCGTGCAGGTACCTGGCGAGGACGTCACGGCCTGCCTTGCGATTGGGGCGCGGCACCTTGATCACGAGGTCGCCGAGCCGGCCCCCGGGCCGCGTCAACGCCGGGTCGAGCGCGTCGAGGCGATTGGTTGCGGCCAGGACGAAGACGCCCGACTCGGGTTCGATGGCGCTCAACTCCGCCAGGAACGTCGCGAGGACCTGGTCGTTGTACCGCTGGCCGCGATCGCCTCGCGCCGCGCCGAGCGCGTCGATCTCGTCGAAGAAGAGCACGATGGGAACGCATGGTTCGCTTGCGGCGGCACGCTTCGCGATCGCGAACGTGTCGCGCACACGCGTCTCAGACTGTCCGAACCAGTGACTCAGGACCTGACCGGGTTTGACCTCGAGGAACCGTGATCGCCCTTCGGACGTCCGCGTGCTCAGCCAGTTCGCAAACGCGCGCGCCAAGAGCGTCTTCCCGACGCCGGGCGGGCCGACGAGCAGTCCTGCGGTGGGCGCCCTCAGGCCGTATTTGACGGCCATGGAGGGATGATCGAGGCGCAGGTGCATGGCCTCGGTGAGACGCGCGATCTCGGCCTGGAGACCTCCAACCTGCGCGAAGTTCTCTGCAGGAGTTCCCTCGAGCAGGTCGTGGATCGACTGGCTTGCGTCCAGGTGCTCGTAGGCGAGCCCGCTCGTGCGGTCCCATCGCAGCAGCGCGCCGGGACGCAACGAGTCGCCAAGGCACGCGGCCGGACGGGCGATGATGTCCTGATCGTGGATGCGCACGACCAGGCGCCCGTCGGGCAGGTAGCGCACGAACGACGCTGTGTCGCCGGTCACGTGCGCAGGCGCCGACGAGCGCGCGACGATCACATTGCGTTCCGGCCCGAGGAAGACCTCGTCGCCGACCGCGAGGCCGGCGACCTCGAGCCCGGCCGCCAGCGAGACGATGCGGCGACCACCATCGGCGAGCACCTGCGCGCCGTGGCCGTGCCCGGTCTCGGCCGCGCCGAGGTAGACCGCCGGATACCACGGCACCGTGCTCAGTCGCTCGACCACGTCGCGCAATCCCGCCTGCGCGGCCTGCAGGTCCTTGAGTGCGGCCGAGTACCGCGTGCACTCGGCGACGAGCAGCCGGTCGAGCGTGGGAGCCAGAATCCGGCGTCTCCTTCCTCACGGTCTCGATGAGCGCGATCTTCTCGTCGATCGACATGCCCGGTTGCTCGAACACGGCGTCGACCGCCGCCGCGATGCCGTCGGCGGGCGTCCTGAACATCCTCCGCATCAATGACCTCCATCCCGTCATGGCCGTGGACCTGGGCGCACGGGCGTCACGCGCCGTGTGGCGCAGCGCCGGCCCCGATGACGTGAAAACCGCGCGGCTCGATGAGCCCATGCCGGTAGCCGAACAGCGACACGCTGATGGGCGCGAAGTCCCAGTCGTTCACCACGAGGGCCACCGTGTGCGCCCGGGGGAACATCGTCCGGTGCAGCAGGCGGTCGTGCTCGCTGAAGAAGTCCCTCGCCATCGGGCACTGCCGCTGGGCGTCGGGCGAGCAGCCCTGGCGCCGGCACATCGCCGACACCGGGTGCGTGTGCACCCAGCCGAGGAACGACTCGCCCCGGCTGCGCAACGTCAACGCCGCGCGGGCGTCCCACCACGTGTCAGGCGTGAAGGTCAGCGTCGAGACCGTCGCCTGCGTGTGGCGGGCCGGCAGCAGGTCGGTCACGTCCACGAAGACGTCACCCGCGTCTGTATCGCGGCGCACATGACCGACCAGGAAGGCGCCCGCCTCGGTGTCTTCGGCGGTGCTCGCGAGTGCCATGGCATCCTCGACGATCGACGCCGGCATGAACACGTGCACGTCGTCCGGGTGCTGCGTGCCCTGTGGCTGCGCCGCGCCCAGGCGATCGCGGAGCGTGCCATCTCGCACGTCGAGCGAGACAGCGAGCTCCTGGACCTCGAGCGTCGCGGGTTCCGATACCCCAGCCTCGCGTGCGTGCCCCGGCTCGCCGGGCGAAGAGGCGCCGCGATCGCCGCGATAGGCGGTGACGCGGAACGTGAGCGTGTCGCCCGCGTCGAGTGCCCCTTGCTGCACGAGCGACGCGGTGGCGGCGCGGGCTGCGTCGCCGAAGTAGCGGAGCGGCACGTCGACGGCCGACGTGCATCCGTGTGCCCGCGCAGACGCCGTGAGGCCGGCGAGGTACGGTTCGCCCAGCGTATCGTCCCATCGCGGAACCACCGCGGTCGCGGCGACGAATGCCACCTCTGATGGAGTACCGGCACGGAAGGCCGCGAAGCGCGCGGCCTCCACTGCCGGTGCGAAGTCAGGCGTCACCCGCACGGCGGGCAACGCCTGGTCGCCGTGCAGCAATTCGATGGCGTACACGTAGCCGGTGGTCTGCACGACGGGTGCCCTCGCCAGGGTGTGGTTGGTGACGGATCAGATGCCGCCGGCGTCGATCGACGGCGTCAGCGAGATCTCGTCGTTGTCCTCGAGCGCCTGGCCCACCAGCTCGCTCGCGTGCACGTGCCGCCCCTCGCGCTGCAGGCGGGCCTGGTACGCCAGCGGCTTGCCTTCGACGTTCGACTCGGGGAGTCCGAGCTTCGACAGCAGCGACCGGACGAGTTCGCCGATCGTCGACTGCGGGGCGACCGACGACACGCGCGCGTGCCGCTGGCCAGTGAAATCGGTGATGCGAAGCGACAGGGTCGAAGCAGTGGCAGGCATGTGGAACCTCCTGTGCGAGACGGGCACGGTGTTGCGAAGGACCCTCGAGGGCCGCTTCGCGCGAACAGCAACTCAGCGCAGATCACCACGCTCACGTGGCGTACATCACTCCCGGAGTGTTGTCGTGGCCACGCCAGGATTCATCAATCGCTCCGGGAGTGATGTCGCAGTCGGGTGCCGGCGCGATCAATGACTCGATGCGCGCCGCGAGATCGGTGGAGCACAGCGCGACGACCTCCGGCCCGCACAGGGCGCACGCCGCGGCGAGGGCGCCGAGTGCATGCCCCAGTTCGCTGGCCGCCGGCGTCGCGCCGAGATTCGCTTCGAAGCCGATGGCGAGCGCGCTTTCAGGCACACGGAGCATGAAGGGACGGACGAACCGCACGCATCCCGACACGTCGACGAGCAGGCGAACGGTTGCGGCGACCGCAGCAGGCGACAGGTGGTCGTGCGCAATACCGGCGTCGCGAAGCAGGTCGACCACGAGGCGCACGCCGCGTGACGCACTCGACTCGATGGTGGCGTCGAACGCTCCCCGGGCGCCGCGGAGCGCGACACGGACGCCCTCGGAATGTGTTGATGCTGCCCAACCGCCCTCGGCGCAGAGCGCGACGAGCAGGTCGGGCGTGGGGGTCGGCTCGGGCTCGGCTGCCTGCATGGCGGCGGGCGGGTCGCCGTGCACGCACGCCTGCGCCATCTCGAACGCTCGTCGCAGTTCATCGACGCGCCTGACAACGTCCACGTCCTCGGCAATCGGCCACTCGCAGTGGAGCACCGGCGACGGCGCGCCAGGCGGCATCGAGTACTTCAGCGTGAGGGGCAGTGCCGCCTGCCGGTCGAGGAGCGTCGTGCACAGCGGTGGGTCGGAGGTGGCCGCCCACCGCATCCACCCGTCTTCGGCCGACACCGACACGGCCGTCGCGCCATCGAGCATCAGCAGCCAGCGCCGCGCGTACGCCGCCGGGCTGCCCAGCGCGGCCGACGCGAGCGCCAACGCCAGCGCAGCGAAGTCTTCGCCGTTCGAGGTCGCGGGGCGTGTCGTCGACATCACGCACCCTCCACGGCCGATGGCCGCGGCGCCGGACGGACAAGTGGGCGCCGGTCGAGCGGCAGCTGATCCTGGTGATTGCGCACCCACTGCGCCGCGGCGGCGTTGAGCGGATCGTGCGGCGACACCCGGTGGAACGAGATCACTTCGAACAGGCGATAGGCCAGGTCGACGAGCCCCTCGCCGGGCGCAATGGATCCGAGGCACACGAACGGCGGCCGGATGTTCGGGTGGAACACGGTGTCGGGGCCCAGCCACTGGATGACGCGGCTCGGATGCTGGGCGACCCGCACGTAGTCGGCAGGGAAGCAGATGCCGACGCCGAACTCGCCGTGCAGTTGCGGAATGCCGGCGGCATCGAGCACGAGGCCCCGGGCGCGGAAGTGCAGCACGTAGCGCTGCGGATCGATCGGGACGACCGCCACGATGTCGCTCGCGGCCGAGAGGCGCAGTGCCTCGTCGAACTGGCGCGTCAGGAAGCTCTCGAAGATCTCGTCGCGCATCGGTTGCCTCACCCTGGATGTCACCGTAGACCACCCGTGAGTCGTCTCGCGTGATCACATGACGCGGCCGCGTGGCCGCCGGCGAGATCACCCGGGCCCGCGTCGGCGATCTCGACGGATCGCACGGCATCGCCGGAAGCGATGGTGATGATGTCGGCTGCCTGCAGCCCGAGATCCCCCAGCGACAGGGCCAGTGGCTGACGGGTCAAGTCCGCACGTCCGATCCGCGACACCGTGTCGAGCGGGGCAGCGCCAAGCCGCGCGCCGCAGTCGCATCGGAGCGCGACACCCGAGGAGGGGCGCACCAGGCGCAGCCCGTCACGCGTCCGGCCACATCCCGCGCAGAAGACACGCGTGCCGAAGCTGCACCCGTCCACCGAGAGGTGCCACGGACCACCCTGCTCCGTCGCGGCGATCCACGTGTCGAACTCGCCGAGTGTCATCGTGAGTGGTACCGTGCCCGGCGGGCCTGCGGGCAGCGCGCCGTGATCGAAACGGCACGCCGGGTTCCGACGAAAGCGTGTGACAGCCAGGCGATGTTCACGAACCGCCAGCGTGAGCTGCATCCCGGCATGCCCCGGGCCCTCGGTGAGGTGCTGATCGCACAGCAGCACCGCGCGCGCCGCCGCGAGCGCCCCGAGCGCCGGTGGGCCATTCGTGCGCGGCGCGGCCTCGGTCACGGCCTCGGCACACGGGAAATGGTCGCCGGCGACGGCGTAGTCATCCGGCCCCCAGGCGCATTCGAGACACGGCTCGCTTTCGCGCGGCGCGTAGAGGCTCACCCTGACGAAGTGCGCCGACGGATCGATGCCGGCGTCGATCCAGGCCCCGACGCCGAGCCGCCACGCGATGCGGTTCACGTGCTGGCGCGCACGCCGTGTGTCGGGCGCCGAGAAGATCACGTCGGCGCGCAGCTGGCCCAGCGGCACGTCTTCGACGGCGGCACAGATCGGCGTCACGCGCATGCCGGGATTGATGGTGTGCGCGATGATGGCCTGCGCCTCGGCCTTCTCCATCCCCACGTGCGCGGGGCGGATGTTCTGGGTCCACCGATTCCCCTCGTCGTAGACGTCGGGATCGACGAGCGTCAGCGATCCGAAGGAACCGGAGCGGGCCAGCAGCGCGACCAACTGGCTGCCGATGTTGCCGAGGCCGACGACGCATGCGTGCGCCAGCGGTGTCGGTGTCGCTGGTGTGCGGGGGCGAGACGGCATGGGGTCACAACTCCGCGGGCGTCCAGGGATAGGGCTGGTCCAACGGCGTCGCGCGGCCACAGAGGGCGCACGCGGGCGCGTACAGCCAGCAGGGCAGCGCGTCGTGCTGGTGGTAGTGCGTGCGGCATCCTGGACATTGCACGCTGTGCTCCTGCGGGTGGATCGCCGTCTTGCAGCGCGGGCACATCACCGGCTCGACGCCGTCGAATGGGGTGACGACGGGCAGGGTGTCGGTCGAGAAGAAGCACGTCGCGCCGCCAACGGCGACCTCGTCGCGGTCGATGAGGACGCGAACGTCGAGCCGCAGGGGCTCACCGTTGACACGGACGTGCCGCCGCGCGTGCGACAACGCGACGAGCACCCACTGCACGCGGCCATCGCCTTGTGCGCGCGTGATCGCGATGCCCGCCGCGGCCAGTTCGTGATCCGCGCCGCGCGGAGTCCAGTCGCCGCCGACGAGTGCGGCCCCGCCGCTCGCGAGCGGTACGATCGACCACGTGCCCATGCCTTCGACCCAGAGGTGCGCCATGACCGGGAGCGTGCCACGGACGCCGCGCCGCAGACGTGATCACGCGTGATGCGCGCGAAGGTGGTGCAATGGAAGGGCTGGAATGAATAACCATTCTTTGAAAAGTGATACTCCATGACTGACGGATTGACACATCCATGTCGATGATCGAGACTTGGCTCGTGCAGTCGTCTTGAGTTCTGCCCGTCGCTCACGTACACTCGGGGGTTCTTCATGCGCCGCAGCAGCCTGCTAGACAGCGATGCCCTCGCGATCAAGGCCGCGTACCTCAAGGCCGAGTGCAAGCTCTCGCAAAGCGAGATCGCCCGGCGGCTGTCGCTGGGCCAGGCGACCGTGTCGAGGCTGCTCCGGCGTGCCGTCGAGGACCTGCACTGCCTCGAGACCTCCGAGCGCTTCGTCCGGATCCCGACGATCAGCGACGAGCGGATGGCCGAACTCGAGCAACTGCTCGAACACTCCGACCTGGCCGACACCCTCAAGGGACTGCCGACATCCAACGGGCTTCGCCTGCGCACGCTCCGCGTCTTCAGCAGCGGCAGCACCGACGGCTCGCCCGCCGGCATCGACGCCCGCCAGCGGACCTTCGGGCGTGCCGTGGCGGCCTACCTGCCCGACCGCCTCCGGAAGTCGCGCCTGGTCGGCGTGGCGTGGGGCTCGATGCTGAGCCGGGTCATCGACGGCCTCGTCCGGCTCGGGCACGCCTGGCACGCCGACAAGGAATCGCGCGTCTTCATCCCGGTCACGGCCGAACCCATGCAGTTTGCGCGCAGCGAGTACACGGCCAGCGTCCTGGCGCGCCGCCTCCACGTCCTGGTCAACGGCGAGCACGAGCAGGTGCGGCAACAGCTGTCGCTCACCGGCGTGCCGGCGTTCATCCCGTTCGACCCGACCCACCTCGTGCCCGGTGCCAAGAAACTGCGGCCCCGACAGCGCGACCTGTTGTCGCGCGGCCTGCGGGAGTTCTTCGTCAACAACTCGCCTGCCTACCGCACCATCTTCACCGCCCCCGATGCCCTGATCGGCAAGGTCGACACGCTGCTCACCGCGGCCGGTCCCGCCAATCGCGTCATGGGCTTCTGCAACGACGACCTCCTCAGGAGCGGGCACCTCGACCGCGACGAACTCCAGCAACTCGTGGTCGGCGACATCGGAGGCGTCCTCCTCACGCGTCCCACGCCGGCGAAGGCCGCCCGACCAACCGTCGACCGCCTCCGCAGCATGTGGACCGGCATCAGCCGCGACCAGCTCGAGGCGATTGCCCGCCGCGCGGCCGACGAAGGCGAAGACACGCCGGGCGTCGTCCTGACGACCTTCGGCGAGGCCCGGGCCGAGGTGGTCGCGGAGGCGCTCACACAAGGCCTGTGCACCGAGCTCCTGATCGACGACGAACTCGCGCAGTGCCTGAAACGTGAGTTCGCGCGGAGGGTGTCGACCGCCGCCCGGTCGCAGCCCGGCGCGTCCCGGCCTGGTGCGGCCGCATCTGCGCGCCGGCCGGCTAGGCGGGTATCTCGCGGCTGAGCGTTCGCGCGAGCGGGGTGCGCCATGAACGGCCGCGTGTCTTGCGTTGCTGGGGGCGGATGTGGTGACGCGAGCGGGCGCGAGTGCCCGCAGCGCTCGGAGGGGGCGATCGATTCGCTGCAGCGCCGCGCGGTCGCGCGGCCGCTTCATGGGTCGACGCGGATGTCCAATGACCAGACAGACCTGTCTTCGGCGCCTCGAGTCGACGACCTCGTGGCTGCTCTACCGCAGGGCGGGCGTCGGCGTGAGCCCCGGCGGGCTCGGGCTCGTGCTGCGCGCACTGACGTTCGCGGCACAGCGTCACCGGGATCAGCGGCGCCGCGACCGCCATGCCTCGCCGTTCGTGAACCACCCCATCGAGGTGGCGACGCTGCTCGCCGAAGTGGGTGCCGTATCTGACGCCGCCACGCTCGCCGCCGCGGTGCTGCACGACGTCGTCGAAGACACGGCCACGACGGTCGACGAGGTCGCCTCGGTGTTTGGCGCTGCGGTCGCTGGCGTCGTCGCCGAGGTGACAGACGACCCTGCCCTTCCGCGGTGCGAGCGTCGACGGCTGCAGGCGGCGCACGCCGCCGGACTGTCGCCGGCTGCCAGGCTGATCAAGATCGCCGACAAGATCGCGAACCTCCGGCAGATGCCCGCCGACTGGAACGCGGAACGCCGCGCCGACTACGCGGCGAGCGCGTGCAGGGTGGTGGACGCGTGCCGGGGCACCAATGCAGCCCTCGAGAGACGCTTCGACGAGGTGGCGGCGTCGGTCCGGCAGGATCCGGACGATCGGCGCGAGGCCCAACGTGCGTGACGGGTCGAGCGGGGCGCACTGAGTAGCGGCGTCGGTGTGGGCTGCGCGACGAGCGTGGAACCACGAAGCGAAGGAAGGAGACGGCCATGGCGCGAGACGATCTCGGTCCCGATGACTTCCGCGAGTGGATCCGCTACCTCAGGTGGGTGGCCGCGTACCTCGAACGCGTCATTCAAGGGACGCAGCCTGGCATTCCGCACGGCGCCCCGGCCCTCCCGCTCGAGACCCCGGTGCGCCAGTTGCGGATCAAGGAGCGCGCGGACGGATCCTGGTCGGTGTCGGGGCTGGGGCGGGCCTTCACGCTGCCGCCGCTGTTGGGGCTGTTGTTTGCGCTGCTTGCCGCGGGCGAGGCCGATGGGGAGGCCGGGGTCGTGCGCGCCAAGACCCGGCGCGAGTTGCGTGAGCGACTCGCGCAACAGCGGGGCAGGCCCGTCACGCCCGGGGCACTGGCGCAATTGCTGTCGCGCTTGCGCGCCAAGCTCGAACTGCACGACCGCGGGAGCCTGCTCGAGTACTGCGCGGCCGTCTACTGCGACGAGATCCGGGTGGCGCCTGAGGGCTACCGGCTCCTCGTGTCGCCCGACGTGGGACGGACCGTGGACGCCGAGTTGATCAGGCGCCTCAAGGAGCGGGCGCAGAAGAAGCTCAGCGCCTCGTCACCCGGAGACGCACCCGGCCCACGCGTGGAGCCATGAGGCGCGCCGCTTCCGCCGCCGAGCGACATGGCAAACCACACCGCCCATCCTGCGCCATGCGTGACGAACCCCACCACGACGGCGATCGACGTGAAGTACCCGGGTGGGATGACGACACCGACGCATTCGAGTGGGGCGACAACGATCATCGGCAGCAGGCTGGCCGCCGCGAGCACGAACCTGTAGGCCAGTGCCCCAGGACCGATGAGCAGCGGGGGACCTCCGGTCGTCGTGCTGAGCGCACCGGGACCGATCTGGTTGGTGTGCGGTGGCACGCCGTACCCGAAGACGACCATGGGTGCGACGATGATCGCCCAGGTCACCGCGCCCGCGGCCGCACCTGCGAGCGCAGCGTGCCGCAGCACCATGGCGCCCGCTGCGTCCTGCCCACCCGCGCGGCGGCGCACGACCGACACGCCCATCGTCCACCACGCGCCGAGCGCTGCCACGATCGCCGCGTCGATCAGCACGTGGCGAGGCAGGTCGCGGATCTCCCCGATCAGCAACCGGCGAAGCGCAGGATCCCAGTCGCGGGCAGTCGGAGCGCGCCGCGGGTCGGCGGACGTGACCCCAGCGAGGTCGCAGGTCCACACGGGCACGCAGCCGTGCTGGAGGCAGACGTAGCCGAGTCTGAACGGCCCGCGGACCGCGATCACCGGGGCGCCCTGCTCGAAACGCGCGGGCACCAGGTAGGGCACCCTGGCACACAGGACCAGCACCTCGAGAAGCGCAAAGGCGAGGGCCAGCGAGACGACGCCTGCGCCCGCGCGCACATGGCGCCTGGCCGATGCCACGGCCGACGAGCGCTCAACGTGAGGCCGGATCACACGCACTCGCATTCCGTCCACTGCGTGTCGCGCGCGGTCGCCACGACACCAAGCGCCAGCCATGTCAGCACCAGTTCCGCCGGCCCGTAGCTGACGAATGGCAAGGGACCCGAGGAAGCGCTGAAGAGCACCAGGCCGCCGATCACGTGCCATGCGACGGGCACGACCAGCGCCGACGTCGTGCCCGCGAGAATCAATCGCGTGACGCACAGGCTCTCGTCTGCGGCCGACCTGCATCCCACCCAGCCGATGACGCCGAACAGGAACACGACGAGCGCTGCGCCCGAGGATCCGGCCTCCGCGACCACGCGGGCGAGCGCGAGCTGCCGGGTCTGTTGAGGCGGCAGAGACATCCAGATCGGCACGCCTGCTCCGCGCCTCACCGCGACGTCGCGGCGCCTCACCATCATCTCGGCAAGCGACACCGAGTGCCAGCGAGTGGCCGGCTGGCGCTGGATGGCCTCGACCACGATCGCCGCCAATCGTGCTCGGCGGTACCCGTGCGTCATGAACGGGATGGAGAAGAGCAACAGCAACGTCACGGCGGGCAGCAGCGCCAGCCGCCAGCGAACACGGATCGACCGGGCCATTGCGGTCGAGACGACGGCGATCGTGAGGGGCGGCGCCAGGCCGCCGTGCAGATCGATGGCGGCGATTGCGTAGATCACGATCGGGGGCAGCACGCACGCGACGTCGCGGAGGCGAAGTCTCTCGTCGGCGCCACGCAGCGACAGCCGCCACAGCAGCACCATCGCCACGACGGCCACCGCGGCCCACGTGAGCAGCGCGATCATCAGCGCGCGATCGAGCGGCAGGGTGAACGGATCAACGTGCAGCACCAGCGCGAGTCCAGGCACGATCAGAGCCGGGAGCGCAACGGGGATCCGTCGCCGCGTAACGCGATGCCTGAGGAATGCGAACGACGAGACGCCCGCGCCGAACCCGGCGGCCTGCCGCGCGAAGTACTCCCACGGCTGCGCGGCGCGGAACGCGTCGAGCGCCAGGAGGACAAGGCCGATGGCCGACAGCAGCGCGCCGGCCGCCACGAGGCACACGTGCGTGCGAGGCATGACGAGCGGCGCGAGCATCGCACGTTCCCGGCACACACGTGAGATCACGTGTCGCGGGTGGCGCGCGGGATCACGGATCGTTCGTCGTCGCGCCGGCCAGCCACGCGACAAGCGACGTGCGATCAGGCCACCGCGGCCACGTGCGTCGACTACGGGAACTGGTCGCGAGCAGGCGATGCTCGTGGAGCAGCAACCCGACCGCGGTCGCCCACCTCGGGCTGTCGATGAGATCGATCAGCCCGACAACGCCAGCAGGAGACCCGCGCCGAACAGGGCAGTCGAACACCCGCGCGGCCAACGCTGGCAGGCCTTCCAGCATCGCGCCACCTCCGGTGAGAACGATGCCCGCGTGCAGGGTGCGCCCGAAACCGGCGGCCTCGATCGCGTCTGATACGCGTCGCAGCAACTCGATCGCATCCGCCGGGCGCGATACCGGTGCAACGTCAGCGTCGCGGGAGAGATGTCCGGCCCCGACAGGGAGGGTGCGCAGGTGGCGCACGGCACCACGTTCGAAGATCGCAATGCTCGTCGTGTCTGCGCCGATGTCCACGAGCGCCGTGCCAAGCTCCTTGTCGTCGCTGGTCAGGGTCGCCTCGCTGGCCGCAACAGGCCCGGCGACCGCGGCGTCCACCGCGAGGCCCGCGAGATTGACGCACGCGATGAGGTCGCGCCTGTACACCGTGCCGACCGTGACGACATGCACGTTCGCTTCGAGCGGGAGCCCGCAGGTCAGACCCATCGGCACGGTGATGCCATCCTGACCGTCGACCACGAAGTCCTGTGGGAGGACGTGCCAGACTTCGCGTCCCGCCGGGAGCGCGAGCCTGCTCGCGGCCTCGATTCCCCGCCTCGCATCGTCGTGCGTGATCACGCGGCTGCGGTCTCGCACCGGCACCGCCCCGTGGCCGTTGACGCCTTCGACGTGGAGTCCGGAGAGCGCAAGAACGACTGACGTGACTTCGACGCCGGCCGTGCGCCCGGCCTCGCGTGCGGCCATCCTGATCGCGTCAGCCGCCGCCTCGGCATCGACGACGGCGCCGTTCAGCATCCCGCGAGACTCAGACACACCGATTCCCACGATGCCGAGTCGACCATCCTCCAGCGATTCGCCAACGACGACCGCAGTCGCCGACGTTCCCACGTCGAGGCCTGCCAGGAAGCGACCTTGCACCGGGTGTCGCCGTTGCCGAAGGCCGCCGTGGTCAGGAGTGCTCGTTATCGTGTTCGCCAAGGGCTCGGCCTCACGGAGTCGGAGTGAGCGTGGCGGATGGGGGCGGGGAGCAGTTCGGTCAGCGTACGCGTGAAACAGACAGCCGCGCGCTCGGATGATCATCGATACGGGCGAACGACACGTGATTACACGTGATCACACGTGGTCACCTGTCGGGGCTGGCGCCCAAGACGACATGCCGGGTGTTCTACGGAGAGGAGAATGGGACGGAGGAGGGTGAGCGCCGGGGGTTCGCCTGCCGCCGCATTGTCGGAGGCAAGAAATTGTTGCCCTACTTGAGCCAAGATCAAGCTGGCGCGCTAGAAACCCGAATCCAGGTGTTCGCCCACCTGGTCATTGCCCTCAACCCATTTGCAGCACCCAGGCGCGCAGGAGACCAGCCGCGCCGCGTGATTGTGCTCAATGGCGTAAGTGGTCCGGCCACGTTCGCGTTGACACATGTCTTGACTGGTGGTAGTGGAGACTTCGTGTCTTATGACAGCGATGTCGACCCGGCGGCGAAGTCGGAAGAGGTCTTGAACAAGCTACTGACTCCTCTTCATAGTCAACAGTTCAGGGCCATTCAGTGCATTCTGGCAGTATCTGTGGGGCATGCCTTCCTGCCCCCGGGTGTCGAACATCTCGCAGGCTGTCAAAGCCAGCGTTGGGCGCGACGTTCGATTGGCGCCGCATCCTCCGTTGGGAACTCGACAAGACGGTGTTTGGCAGGAGGTCGTGCCGCTCGAAATCCGGTAGCCGACGGTCGGCTGGGCGCGACCCTCCGAGGGCGAATCCCTGCCTGGCCACGCGGCCAGGCCGAGGGGCACGCGAGCGCGTTCGATCCCCTATGCGTGCATCGACGGCACGAGGAGGTGAGATGCCTGACATGGTCCTGGCGCCGGTGAACGTCGCGAACGCATGGACGAGCGTTGAACCCGCGCGGTGGCCGCCCATGACCACGCCGCTCCGTGTCCTCGTCGTCGGCTGCGGCAACATGGGGGCGAGTCATGCGCGTGCGTACCACGCGATGCCCGAGTTCGAGGTCGTCGGCGTCGTCGCACCGACCGCGGAACGGCGTGGGCCGCTCGCGCGAGCGATGGGTGGTGTCGCGGAATTCACCGACTACGACGAGGCACTGCGCGGCACGCGCCCGGATGTCGTCAGCATCAACTCCTACCCCGCGACACACGCGCCGTACGCGATGGCCGCACTCGACGCCGGCTGCCACGTGTTCTGCGAGAAGCCACTTGCGACGACGGTCGCTGATGCCGAGGCGGTCGTTGCCGCAGCGGCGGCCGCGCACCGCAAGCTCGTCGTCGGCTACATCCTGCGGGTGCACCCGACGTGGATCCGCTTCATCGAGATCGCGCGCACGCTGGGCTCGCCGCTCGTCATGCGGATGAACCTCAACCAGCAGAGCCACGGACGCAACTGGGAGACGCACCGATCGCTGATGGCGTCGACGAGCCCGATCGTCGACTGCGGCGTGCACTACGTCGACGTCATGTGCCAGATGACACGGGCCCGCCCTGTGCGCGTAGTGGCCGTCGGCGCACGGCTCAGCGACGAGATCGCGCCCGACATGTACAACTACGGTCACCTCGAAGTGACCTTCGGCGATGGGTCGGTGGGGTGGTACGAGGCGGGGTGGGGTCCGATGATGAGCCAGGAGGCCCACTTCGTGAAGGATGTGATCGGCCCGCGCGGATCGGTGTCGATCGTGCGTGCGCCGCGCGACGTGCGCGACGCACGCACCGACGACATCGACGACCACACGAAGACCGAGTGCCTGCGCGTGCATCGCGCCGACGTGGACGGCCGCGGCGAGTTCGCCATCGCCGACGAGTTCATCCGTGTGGAGGACGAGCCCGATCACGAGGCCCTGTGCGCGCGCGAGCAGGAGTTCCTGGTGCGGGCGATCCGCGATGATCTGGACCTGTCGGCGCACCTGTCAGACGCCGTCCAGAGCCTCGGCATCGTCCTCGCCGCCGACGACCACATCAGGCGGGGTCGCCGCGTCCTCAGCACCGGGGTGGCAGAGTGACGACCCTCGCGTCCTCGATCTCTCCCCGGCGATCCCACAGTGTGCCCTGCCAGTGCGAGATGAACCCGCCTTCGCGGCACGAGGCGCACCACCAGGCGATCGGCCCCGAGGGTTCTGCGATCCTGGCCAGGATGGGACCGCGACACTGCCGTCGCCCGGGCCGACGACGGCACCCGACGTTCGTGAGCGTCGCCTCGGCCCCGGCACCAACGATGGTGGCCCAGTCCACGATCGCGAACATCTGCGATGCGACACGATAGGCCGCATCGGGCATCTCGGCACATTCGCCGTCGGCGCCGATGTAGTCGCGCAGATCGACGATCCAGGTCTTCGGACGCACGGTGGAAGGCTACGTGATTCGGGAACGCTCAGTACCCCACGGCATGGCCACCGCGGCGCGGGTCGGCGCCGCCGAGCCGCATGCCGCTCTTGTCGTCGACGACGATGATGTGTGCGTCGCCGATCGCGTCACGCTCCTCGATGACGTGTCCTCGGCTCTTCAGCGCGCCCTGCACGTCGCGCACCATGCCGTGCCGCTCGTACACGAGAACGTCGGGCAGCCACTGGTGGTGGATCCGCGACGCGTCGACCGCCTGTTGCGCGTCGAGGCCGAAGTCGACGACGTTCATGACCAGCTGGAAGACCGTGTTGATGATCGTCGAGCCGCCGGGGGTGCCCGCGACCAGCCGGACCTTGCCGTCCTTGAGCACGATCGACGGTGTCATCGAGGAAAGCGGCCGCTTGCCAGGCTCGATGGCGTTCGCCGCGGCCTGGATGAGGCCGAACGCGTTCGGCTCGCCCACCTTCACCGTGAAGTTGTCCATCTCGTCGTTCATGATGAAGCCGCCTCCCGGGATGGTGACTCCTGACCCGAACAGCGACTTGAGCGTGTAGGTGTTCGAGACGGCGCTGCCGTCTGGCGCGACCACCGAGAAATGCGTCGTCGCTTCGCTCTCGAAGGGGAGCGGGTCGCCGGCGCGGATTTCGGCCGAGGGCGTCGCTCGCATCAGGTCGATCCCCTTCCGCCGGACCTCGGCGTAGCGCTTCGACACGAGACCGCGCACCGGCACCGGCGCGAAGTCGGCGTCAGCCATGAACTCGGCGCGGTCAGCGTAGGCGCGCTTCATCACTTCGGCCACGAGATGCAGGTGGGCCGACGAGTTGTGCCCGAGCGAGGCAAGGTCGTAGGGTTCGACCATGTTGAGCATCTCGACGAGCGCCGCGCCACCCGAACTGGGCGGTGGCATCGACACGACGGTGTGCCCTCGATAGGTGCCCGTGACCGGTGCACGTTCGAGCGCCCGGTAGCCGCGCAGGTCGTCCTCGTCGATGATGCCGCCGCCTTTCCGCATCTCGTCGGCGATCAGTCGCGCCACGCGACCTTCGTAGAACCCCTTCGCCCCCTGCTCGGCAATCAGTCGCAGGGCAGCAGCGAGGTCGGTCTGGACCAGGCGGTCGCCCGGCTCGTAGAACTTCCCGTCACGCAGGAAGATGCGCCGGCTCTCGGGGAATGGCGACAGCCGCTTCTCGGCCTCACGAATCGAGGCCGCAAGGTACTGATCCACCTCGAAGCCCTCTGCGGCGAGCCGGATGGCCGGTGCGAGCACCGTCGCCCTGTCCAGCGTGCCGTGCGACTCCAGCGCGAGCAGCAGACCCGCCACCGCACCGGGGACGGCCGAGGACAGGTGCCCCATGCGAAGCAGGTCGAGCTTCACCGCGCCCTTCTCGTCGAGGAACATGTCGCGACTCGCCCGACGAGGCGCCATCGCCCGGTAATCGATGGCAACGTTCTTCCCGGTGGCCCCGTGGATCACCATGAACCCATCGGCGCCGAGGTTGCCGGCGGCAGGCCACGTCACCGCGAGCGCAAACCCCACCGCCACGGCCGCATCCACGGCGTTACCGCCCTTCTTGAGGATCTCGACGCCGGCGTCTGACGCGTGGCGGCTCACCGACACGACCATGGCCTGCTTGCCCTGGACTGGCTCGCGCGACGCGGGCCGGCCCGTGGATCCCAGACCGACGAGGAGCACTGCGACGAGGACAAGGCGGAGGCGTCGGTTCATCGTTGGACTCCTGCTGACATCGTCAGCGTAATGGCCACCGTCGTTGCAGTCGCTCGACCCCGCGCCGGCGAAGCACTCCGGGGCACCGGGCGCACCCCAACGGCAGCGCTTCGGGCGCCAGTCGTGGACTCGCACGCGACAACGGCTCCGCCGATTGTAGTGGAACACCAGCGGACCTGGGCGGCCGCGACCGACGCGCGGCGTCAACTGCCGTCGACTACCGTGCAGCAGGCAGCCGGATTCTGGCCCGGGAGGCCCTCCGGATTACTGCACACACTCCGCCGTTCCCTTGTCGGTGAACGGGCCGGTGCCGACGAACTCCCAGGTGTAGCTCGTGGGTGCCAGCGTGAACTTGATGACACCGTAGCTCTTGTTCTCGCGCACCTCGCTGTGTGGCTGCGGCCGTCCGAACTCGTACACACCGCCGCCGCCGGTGCCGACGACGAACTCGCGAATGCCGCGGCCTGGGTCCTTCTTCCCGTCGGGATCCTGCGGCGCAAAGCGTTCATAGCTGTGATCGTGGCCGTTGACGACCACGTCGGCCTTGAACTCGTAGAGCACGCGCCATATCGCGAGCATGTGGGGATCGCCGCCGTGCGCGCCCGAGCTGAACACCGGCACGTGCCAGTACGCCAGCGTGCACGGGGCGGCACTGCTGGCGAGATCGTCGCGCAGCCACGCCATCTGCGCGCTCTTGTCGCTGGCATCGATCACGCTGTTCAGCGAGACGATGTGCCACGCGCCGAGGTCGTAGCTGTAATAGCCGCGTCGCGCGGGGCCCGCGCGCTCGCCGAAGTACTCGAAGTAGGGCTCGCCGTTCTTCGTGCGGTAGTCGTGGTTGCCAGGGGCGGGGCGCGTGCGGTCCTTGTGCCGGCCCCACCGAGGGCCGTAGCACTCCTGGAACGACTTCATTGCGCCATCGGGGTACGCGTTGTCGCCCAGCGTGAAGACGGTGCCGTCGATGCGATCGAGCAGCCGCGACGTCGCCCACGCACCGCCACCGTCGCCCACCGCGCAATTCGCGATGTCGCCGGCTCCGACGAGCACCACCGCCTGCGACACTTCCTGCGCCACGGCCCCGTGACTCGCCGCCAGCCCCATGCACGCCACCACGCAGGCAGAGCAGATCCACCTCACGATGCGTCCTCCCCGGGAATCGTGAACAGCAAGAACGTCCTCCTCGTTCGGGCGCCGACGGTGACGCGTCCTGACATTCTACGGTCCAAGGTGTCCACCCGCGACAACCGCCCAGCCACGGCGAGCCCGTTGTTACGAACGGGACACTCGTGTTGCCAGCGGGACGCGGCAGTCACGCCGCGAGCACTACACTGGGTCGGCTGTCGGATGGACGCGAGTCGTCTTCCGCAGCGTGTGCTGAGTCAGTGACATCGCTTCGGTGGTTCGGAGGTCTGGCATGAAGACGTCTGTGTCGTCCCTGTTGGTCGTTTCGTGTGCGGTTGCTGCCGCGGCGACGGTGCTCGGCCAGAGTCAGCCGGTGGGGCAGGCCCAGCCACCCGGCCAACCGCCGGTCGCCGGCGCTCCGCCGGTCCAACGCGGTCCGCTGTATGCGGCCCCTCCGAGACTGGCCGTCCGCGAGATCCAGGACGACCTCTTCCAGATCGCGTTCGGCCTCGACTCGACCTGCATGTACGTCCTGGTGACACGCGACAAGGCGCTCGTCGTCGACACGCAGACGATGGCGGATTTCGAGGGCAAGAAGATCATCGACTACGTGAAGAGCATCACCGACAAGCCGCTGGTCGTGGTCAACACGCACCCCCACCGCGATCACATCGCGGGGAACGCGCAGTTCGGCGAGGCCTATCTCTCAGCTCCCGCGATCGAGGAAGTCACGGCGGCCGCGGCCCGAGCGAACACGCCGATCACGTACACGATGAAGCCCGTGAAGGACGGCGACGTGATCGACCTCGGCGACCGGAAGATCGAGATCATCGCCATCCCCGCGCACAGCCCGGGGAGCATCGCCCTGCTCGACCAGAAGACCGGCTACCTGTTCACCGGTGACGAGATCGATCCCGGCCAGGTCGTCGGGATGAACCCCGAGAAGATCCAGAAGCACCATGCGAACATGCAGAAGCTCTACGAGAAGTACTACAGCAAGATAACGATGATCATCCCGGCCCACAACGGGGCACCGGTGACGAAGCGCTACATCAAGTACTTCATGGATCTCGACGCGAAGATCATGGCGGGGACCGCCCCGGTGGTCCCGATTGCCGACGGGCCGAACTACGATCGCTGGAACGACACCATGATCCGCTATCGCGAGAACTTCGCGTCGGTCGTCTATACGAAGACGGTGCCGAAGTAGACCTGCGTCAGTCGTCGGGCGCGCCCCGAGCCGGTCGGGGCGCGCGCCGTGTCGTTGCTCCTCCACACGGTAGCTGACCGTCACTGCACGAGGACACTTTCCTCCGCAGGAGCCGTGCGCCCCGACGATTCTGCGAATACAGGCCTGTTCTTGACGGCATCAACATTGCGGTAGATGTGTTCGCGCCGCGGCGTTCACGACCTGCGAGCACGGCGCTGTCCACGCGAATCTCCCGGAGTGTTGCCGCCATGTCAGCCATGAAGTTCGTCGTCCCCGTTGCCCTGGTCACCCTCCTCAGCGTTGCTGCGCCGCCCGTCATGGCCCAGCAACAACCGCGTGGGCGCGACGATCCTCGACGAGGCGACTCGGGCCAGCGCGCGGTGCCGCGCGACTCGGGTCGGCAGGCCCCCGAAGGACGCCGCGGCGACGTCAGGCGCGAATCGATTCCTCAGTCGCGCGGCCTCGAGGCCCGCGGTGGTCCCTCCTACAACGACACGCGTCGAAGCAATGCACGGGCGTACGACCGGCGCGGCGACGTCGGCCGCAACTACGGCGCCGCTGGCCGGCCGGTGATGGCGCCGCGCCACTACTCGCCTGGATGGGGGCATGCCCCCGCCAGGCCCTACAGGTCCTACGGCCCGTCGTACCGGTCGTGGTATCGGTCTGACTATTACTACTCGCGTCCGTACTACGCGTTCCGTCCGCGCTTCAGCATCGGCATCGGCCTCTGGCTCGGTTACCCGGTCTCGTTGCCGAGGTACGGATACGCGCCCTACCCGGTCTACGGCTACCCCTCGGGCGGATACGTGAACGTGACGCCCGGCCGTGCGCAGTACGGAGCGGTGAGCTTCGAGATCTACCCGGCCGAGGCGAATCTCTACGTGGACGGCACCCCGATCGGTCGCGTCGGCGACTTCAACCCGAACAACCCCCCGCTGACGCTGACGCCTGGCCCCCACCGCATCGAGGTGGTGGCCGACGGGTATGAACCGCTGACCTTCGACGCGAATGTTGCGCCAGGGCAGGTCATCCCGTACCGCGGCGAGATGCGACCGTACTGAGCCAGCCACTCGCGCGTCGTTCGCGTGGCCGGAAGGGCGGCCCCAGCGGGGGGCCGCCCTTCCGCTGTACGTCGTCACGCGAACCGCGCTCAGGCGGATCGCCCGGTCACACGCACGCGACGTGACCCCACCTGTCACGCCTGTCGCCGATGATCCCCTGAGCGGAACACGAACGACAACCGCGACTGCGCACACGGAGGCGACATGGCGAACTGGGTGGATCAGGAACTCGCAGTGTTCGGTCCGGCGGAGGATATCGACCGGTTCTGCGCGTTGGCCGTGACCGGCAACCTCCGCCGTGATCACACGCTGGACGATGAGCCGACGTTCCGGTTCGACCTGGCGTGCCCGATTGCGCCGGGGGAGGCCGAGGCGTGCGCCGACGAGCACACCGCGGCGGTGATGTTCCGGTGCCTGCGGACGCACGTCTTCCTGCACGTCGAGATGCAGTCGTCGTGGGACTACCCGCGCCACTTCTACGCGGTGCGGATGGCGCGCGAGTGGCCGTCGCTGCAGTTCATCTGCGCGGTCAACGAAGACATGGGCTCGTTCGGCGGCCTCGTCGCGCGCATCGGCGACGAGGTCATCGACCTGGTTGCCGACTACGAAGCCTCCTACGATCGCCGCTCGCATCGTCGGCAGATGCGCAGGGTCCAGAAGCGCTGGATCGAACTGGTCGACGCGGATCGCCCCTGGCGCGTCGAGTTGCCGTTGAGGTTCTTCCAGTGGCTGACGTACAGGGCCGACGCGACGCTCGACGTCACGGGCATGACCCTGCGCTTCCGCACCGAAGACGGTGTGCGAAGGTTCGTGAAGGGGCGCAGGCACGCGGAGGTGTTCAAGCGGAGCGCGCGGACGGGCAACGAGCGGAAGGTGTCGGCGCTCTGCCGCGCGTGACCGGCGGCGGGATGTCAGGCGTGCGTGCGCTCGAACAACTCCTCGGCGAAGCGCACCATCCGCGGGTGCGTGCCAGCCGACTCGAGGCTGTGACCCGAGCTGTCACACCCTCCGTTGTATCCTGCCAGGGACGAGGTGGCCGCACGCAACTCCAGGACCTTGTTCCCTTCCTTCATCCGACGTCGTTCTTCTTTGAGGAGGTCTCGCGTGAAATCAAGCGTTCTTCGGCCTTACATCGAGAAGTTCCTCCAGGAGTTCCTTGGATCCGGCGAGCCGATTGAGCCAGATGACGATGGTGACTACCTGTTCAGGAGCGGGAGCGCAGGGATCGTTGTCAGCATCCAGGAGGGCGACCAGACCGTCGTCTCGGTGCACTCCGTCCTCGTGCGCGATGTCAAGAAGAGCCCGCGGTTGCTCGAGGCACTGAACGACATCAACGCAACCTATCGCTTCGTCAAGGCGTACTGGAACGATGACGTCGTCGTGCTCCAGATCGACCTGCTCGCCGACAGCCTGGATGACGCACAGATGACCATGGCGTGCAGCCTCGTGTCGGGCCTGGCGGACGAATCCGACACGTCGCTGAAGAAGAAGTTCGGCGGGAAGATGACCTTCCGCGATGACCAGGGCGAGGGTGACGAGGTGAAAGTGTAGGGGGCCACATGCCGGCAACGCTGACCGAGTTCAGTCGCGCCCTCTCTGCGCTGGTCACGTCGGCCATGCGCGGCGTCGTCACACTCACGGGGCACGTCAAAGACAACCAGGTGAGTGGTTCGGGTTTCCTCATCGACGCCGACGGGTTCGTCGTGACCAACCATCACGTGGTCGAGTCGCTGGAATCGCCTGTCGACGTCGTGTTGCAGGGCGACGTGAGGACCACAGCAAGCATCGTGGGCGTCGATGCGTGGACCGACCTCGCGCTCCTGCGGCTCAAGACGCCGATCCGCCACCATCTTCGCATGCGGACCGAGCCCGCCAGGCTTGGTGAATTGTGCCTCGCGCTGGGGAGTCCGCTCGGCCTGTATCGAGAGAGCGTGTCACTCGGCGTGGTGAGCGGTGTCGCCCGCGACCTGCCGCGCGACGACGGTCGTCCGATCTGTGATGCCGTGCAGACCGACTGCGCGATAAACCCCGGCAACTCTGGCGGGCCGTTGGTCGACGCCGCCGGCCGCGTCCTGGGCGTGACCCGTTGCGTCGACGTGCGCGGAGCGAACCTTGCGTTTGCCGTCCCCGCCGCGACCGTTCGGTCAGTCGTTTCGCACCTGATGGCCGACGGCCGCGTGCAGCGTGCAAGCCTGGGCATCACCGTGAAGGAAACGTCGGCCGAGGTGTCTGGCAGGGCGACCCGCGGCCTCGAGGTCGTGAGAATCGAGAAGCCGAGTCGCGTGGGCCTTCACTGCGGCGACTTGATCGTGCGTGTCGCAGGCGTTCGCGTCCGCGAGCCCAGCCAGATCTACACGGCCCTCACAAGGGAGCGTATCGGGGTCCCCACGCCCGTCGAGATCATTCGCCGGGGCAACAGGCAGAAGCTCATCGTCACGCCAGGCAAGCTGACCTGGCGGGGATAGCGAACGAGGTCGTCGGCCGGGAAGCGATGTGATGGGAGAGACCGCATGATCACGCCGGTTCCGAAGAGCCAGGACTCCGACGGCCTGTGAGCGCCGAGCCGCGTGCTAGACTGCCGCCGCGATGGCCCGATCGCTCCAGGTCGAGCCCGATCTCGAGCGCAAGGCCGCGCGAGACGCCATGACCTCGGCCCCGCACGCCCACCCGCAACGGTCGCTTCGGGAGTCGCTCGCCGTCTACACCGAGCGATCCTCAGTCGTCATGGTCGCCCTCGGCTTCTCGGCCGGGCTGCCGTACTTCCTCATCTTCGACACGCTGTCGGCATGGCTGCGATCATCGGGACTCTCGCTCGAGGTCATCGGCTTCTTCAGCCTCGTCACGCTCGTCTCGAGCTTCAAGTTCCTCTGGGCGCCGTTCGTCGATCGGCTCCGCCTCCCCATCCTCGACGCCTGGCTTGGGCATCGCCGCGCATGGATGCTCGCCTGCCAGGCGGCGATCATCCTCGGCCTCGGGCTCGTCTCCGGCCTCGATCCGACCCACAGCCTCGGCGCGCTTGCGGTGTGCGCCACCATCGTCGGCTTCGCGTCGGCCACGCAGGACATCGCCATCGATGCGTGGCGCATCGAAGTGGCCGAGTCGTCGCGCCAGGGCGCGATGGCCGCCGCGTACCAGTGGGGCTACCGCGTCGCCATCATCACGGCCGGCGCCGTCCCGCTGCTGCTCGCGGGCAGCTACGGCTGGAACCTGGCCTACGCCGTGATGGCGGCGCTGATGGTCGTCGGCGTCCTGGGCGTGCTGGCCGCGCCACGCGAGGCGCAACACGCCGTGCGGCCGATCGCCACGGCGGGCGTGGCCGCCGCGCCGCTGCGCGATGCCGTCGAGTGGTTGGTGCGACTGGCGGTGCTCGCGGCCGGCGCGCTCGCGCTCGGATCCGGGCTCGCGGCCAACGCAACGATCCTCGGCGGGGTGCTCGGCGGGCTCGGCTTCGCCGGGGCGCGTGACGCGGTGCTCGCCGCCTGGCAGTCGGATGCGCGCGTCTGGGTGCACCTCGGGGCGGTGCTCGCAGGATTCGCGACGATCGCGGTGGCCGCGTCGCCCCTTCCCGCGACACGCACGCGCCCGGGCGTGTACCTCGCCTCGGCGCTGGCGGATCCGCTGCGCGACTTCTTCGCGCGGCACCGGAGGACGGGCACGCTGGTGCTGGCGCTCATCTGCCTCTATCGCATTCCCGACTTCGTCCTGAACATCATGAATCCCTTCTACCTCGACCTCGGGTACACGCTGGTCGAGATCGCCGAGGTGCGGAAGATCTTCGGCGTCCTGATGACGATGCTGGGCGTGTTCGCGGGTGGGGTGGCGGTCGCACGCTACGGCCTGTTGCGCGCGATGGTCATCGGGGCGCTCGCCGGGCCACTCAGCAACCTGTTGTTCATCTGGCTCGCGCTGCAGGATCACAGCCTGTGGGCGCTGTTCGCGGCGATCGGGCTCGACAACGTCGCCGGCGGCTTCGCGGGCACGTGCCTCATCGCCTACATGTCGAGTCTCACGTCGGCCGGCTTCACGGCGACGCAGTACGCGCTCTTCTCGTCGCTCTACGCGATTCCGGGACGGCTGATCGCGTCGCAGTCTGGACGCATCGTCGAGTACGCCGCCCGGATGGCCGACAGCGGCACCCTGCCGGCGTTCACGGGTCTGTTCACGCACCGTGCGCCACAGACGTTCGCGACCGCGATCGAGAAGTCCGGCGTGTCGCCCGAAGCCCTTGGCGCAGGGTACGTGGTGTTCTTCACCTACTCGTCACTCATTGGCGTCTTTGCGCTGGTACTCGCCATCGCCGTCCTGCGACGCGTCGGCGCGGAAGACGAGCGCGCGTAGCGCTGCGGCGCTGAATCGACGGCGTCGCCTCCGCCCTGACGCGCGTGCTCCGCGCGACCTTGCATCACGTCCCCGGCCGTCACAGAATGGCGTCGTTGACGCGACACCGCGTCGCCCTGACGCAGAAGGACCACGCCGATGACGACCCTCCGCCGTGCCTGGCCGATGGCGATGCGTGTCGCGACCCTCGCCGACTGCCGGGCTGAACGGTCGCTCCGGACGCGCGATGCGTGCGGGTGCTGCGCTGGGCCTGGTCGCTGGCCTCGCGTGCTGGGGTGCTGCGGCCGTCGCGGCACAGGTGCCGCTCAGCCGCGACCCTGCCCAGCTGCGCGCCGGGCGACTGCTCTACGCGACGCCGGGGATGGGCGATCCCCGCTTCGCCGAGGCGGTCGTCCTGCTCATCACGCACGACCGTGAGGGCTCGGCAGGCGTCGTGATCAATCAGCCGAGCGAGGTGTCGTTGCGCAAGGCCCTTCCGGACCTGCCCGAGGCGCGTCGATCCGAGTTGCCGGTCTACTGGGGCGGACCAGTGCAGCCCGAGGTGACGATCGTGTTGTTGCGCGAGCCGGGCACCGGCCAACGCGCCGAACGCGTGCTGCCCGGGGTGTACCTGAGTCGCGACCTCGACGACCTGCGCGCCGTGCTCGCGGCGCCGCGGCCCGACCGCGCTGTGCGCATCTACTCGGGCTACGCCGGGTGGTCGCCCGGTCAACTCGCCTCGGAGATGCAGAAGAACCAGTGGGTGCTCGACGAGGGCGACGCCGCGCAGGTGTTCTCGCCCGACCCGACCCGACTGTGGGAGCGGGTGCACGCGATCCTGGCGCGTCGCGAGGCGCGGTCACACCCGGTGCGGCTGCCGGCAGGGGCGTCCGCCCTGAGCCAGCTGAGTTGGAGTGGGGATGTCTTGTCGATAGCGTCAGCGGGAAGCACGAGTTCGTCTTCATCGGCTACCGCGAGCAGGCCATGGACTGGCGCTGTCTTGAAGACCTCACTCCCTGCATCGGCACCGGGACGTGGCGTGCCTATCGCGCCAGCAACCCGAACACCACGAGCAGCGCCACCGCGACGCCCATCAAGCTCTCTCCCGCAATCAGACCCGAACTGACGGGAACGACATACTGCGCGGCCACGCGCGGACGAAGCCGACGCAGGAGCTCGGCGATCAGCCCGCCAAGGAACATGGCGATCGAGTTGCTGCCCGGAATCACCATGGCGATGCCCAGGCCTGACGCCGACGGCACCCAGGGCTTGAGGCGGGCCGGCGCGAGCTTGTCGAGCAGGGCCAACGCGACACCCAGGGCAAGGCCAAGGAGCAGCCCGGTCTTCGCCGCGGCCCCGAGCGCGTCGATACCGCCGGCGAACGCCTGCGAGACACCCGCCCACACGAGGCAGGCCGGCGCCGGCCAGTTCTCGGTGCCGAGCACCGAGGGATCGGGAATGAGCAGGTTGAACGCCGGCACCACGATCACGGCGCCGGCAATGACGCCGAACAACTGCGCGAAGAACTGCACGCGCGGCGACGCACCGAGGAGCCACCCGGTCTTCAGCGTGGTCAGCAGGTCGGCCGAGTGGAGGCCGATGCCTCCGGTCACGTTCGCCGCCATGATGTTGCCCGAGAGGTTGCCGGGCGTGAGGGCGCCGTAGATCAACTGCGTGACCGGCCCGAGCGCCTTGGTCGGCGTCACGTCGGTTTCGCCCGTCACGCGGGCCGCCACGAACCCCATGACCACGGCGAGCGGCACGGCGATGATCCCCGCCCACACCGGAATCTGGAACAGCATCGACATCAGCACCACGATCACCGGCGCGAGTACCACGAGCCCTGCCGGGAACCACCAGCCTGGACACTCCACGGCTTCGATCGGGTGCGCCGCCTCTGCCCGGCCCCCGATCCCGATTGCGCGCCCGATGCCGCTGAACGCACGCGCGACGCTGCGCCAGTCGAGGGCGAACGACGTCAGTCCCGACGCCACGAGGATCGCGGCCCCCGGCCATACCGTGTAGCCGACGATGGCCTTGTAGGTCACGGCGGGGATGACACCGTTGGCCACCATGGCGGGCGCGAGCACGGCGTAGGTCAGCAGGCCGCCGAGCAGCGTTGACCATGCCGTTCGGAAACTGATCAGGCCGCCGGCGCCGACGAGCACGACCTCCATCTTGATCGCCAGCGTCCACTCGGCGAGCGACCGTCCTGCGATCGAGAGCGGGATGGGGATGGCGGCGGGCACGTTGAAGAGCATCCACGACGCCCTGGCGTCGCGGAACCACGTCAGGGCCGCCGCGAACAACGCACTCCACGCCAGCGCCTTCGACTGCACCGACCCGGCCGACGCGCCGTTCACCTCGGCGGAGGTGCCAGGTGCCGCCTCACCGTGAATCGATCGAATCGTCTCGGCGGTGGCCGTGCCGGTTGGAAAGGCGAGGCCTTCCTTGTTGATCAGTTGACGCTTGATCGGGATCGCCACGAACACGCCGAGGGCCGCGATGGTGCCGAACCAGAAGATCATCGGCACGGCGTCTGGCCTGAGCGGCGTGAGCATGAGCAGCGCCCCGAAGGCCGCCATGTTCCCGCCACCGGTCATGTATCCCGCGCCCGACGCCACGGTCGTCAGGGCGTTGTTCTCGAGCGCCGTCAGCGGACGCGTCGACAGGCGCAGGGCGGCCAGCAGCCGCAACAGCGCGAAGGCGAGGATCGCGGCCGTGATTGTCACCCCCATCGACCAGCCCGTCTTGAAGAAGACGTAGAGGTTCGACAGGCACATCACGCCGCCGAGCAGCATGCCGAGCACGACGGCCCGCACGGTCAGCTGGCGCGGGTCGTCGCGCCTGGTGTGCTCGAGCCAGTGGAGTTCAGGGTCGACGGACGCGGGGGCCAGCTGTGCCATCGGCGGATTGTAGCGAGGGTCCTGGCGGCGCGACACAGGATTCGCGCGGGCGATCCAGCCAGGTCCTCGTGACGCACGGGGTGAGGCGACCCGATTCGGGTGGGAATGCGACTGAAGGCTGCCCCTCGCGTTCCGTCACTTTCCGCCGCGAATCCTGTAGATCCCTCATAGAACGCGGGTGCCGTCTTCAGGACCGCCTATCTCGGGCGGTCGTGGATGCGGTCGGCGAGCCCGGTGATCTCGTCGGCTAGCGCAAGACGCTGGCGCCACGCCGACGGGATGGCACCAACGCCATAATGCGCGCCGGCCACCTGTCCGCACACGGCGGCCGTGGTGTCGGCATCGTCTCCCAGGTTGGCCGCGGCCAGGATGGCGGCGTCGAACGAGTCGGTGTGCCAGATGCACCAGAGCGCGGCCTCGAGGCAGTCGACGACGTAGCCCGTCCCACGGATCGACGACACGGGCTTGCTTCGGAAGTCGCCTCGCGCGATCGCCGCGACCTTTGGTGCGCTCTCGACGTCTGCGCCAGCCAACACCACGTCGGCCTTGCTCCCGCCCGTGAACGCCCGGTGCAGGACCGCCGCCAGTACCCGGCACGCGTCGAGGCACTCCGCGGCGGCGTGCGTCGTGCGTGAGCTGTCCGCGGCGCGTTCCATCATCGCGTCGCGATCGGGGAAATACCACATCGGCACGGGAGCCAGGCGCATGAGCGACCCGTTGCCGGCAGACGAGACCTCGGTCGAGCCCGCAAACGGCTTACCTGTGCGCTCGAAACGCTGCAAGGCCGCGCGCACCGTGTTGCCGATATCGAAACAGTCACCCGTTGAGCTGAGATAACCGTCGCGCCACCATCGGACGTAGCGGCGCATCTGGTCGGCCGCGTCGAATCCGCCCTGCTCGACGAGGCTCGTGGCGAGGCACAACGCCATCGACGTGTCGTCGGTCCACTGCCCGGCGACGAGATCGAACGGGCCGCCGCCGATCATGTCGCCGATCGGCGTGAATGATCCTCGGGGGCAGAACTCCAGTGTCGTACCGACGGCATCACCAACGGCGAGACCCAGCAGGCATCCACGATATCGGTCGCGCAGTTCCACGGTTACCTCCACGGTGCGTCGGTTCGACAATTACCAGGGCGTCCTCATGGCGCTTCAGAAAGCTCAGGGACGATGCCGTTGCGGGGATTGCGAACGGAAGCCTGCCGACCTCGCACTCGAGGCGAGCGTGGATCGTCCGGAAGATCCTCAGCAGTTCGTCGATCCGCTCGGTGACCGACGCGTGTGGCCACAACTTCGAGGCCTTCAAGACCTTGTAGTAGCTTGGCGCGACGGCAACGAAGGTCCACTTCGGTTCACGTTCGACCATCAGGGCGACGCCACTGGGTTCGCCTTTCGTCCACGCCGCATCGGCTCCAAGGATGGCTCGCATCGCGAGCGGAGCATAGCGCACGTACAGGACACGGGCGAAGGATGCGCGTGGCGCGTGGCGCGCGACGCCAACGACCTCAGACCGGCCCATCGACGAACACGTGGAGGGGAGAAGAGCCCTGACCAGACGCGCGCATATGGCGCTACACTGAGAGGCGTCGTCGTCGTGACTCGTTGGCCCTCGGATCGCGGGCGTGCCGTGCACAGCCAACTCGTGGCAGGCCTTGTTCTGGCCTGCGTCGTCCAGTCACCCCCTCAGGCGCCCGTCGTCGCCGGGTCTCCTGCACCCCAGCCGCACGAGACAGATGCGGTCTGCCTTTTCAACGGCGTGAACCTCGATGGCTGGAACTCCAAGGACGTACGGCCCGGCCGCGTCACGGTTGGCGATGGCATGCTCGTGCTCGGAGCGAAGTCAGGGTGGCTGCTGACCGAGGAGCGGTACAGCGACTTCACCCTTCGCTTCGAGGCGAGGATGTCATCCGGCAGTCGCGGCGGCCTGTTGGTGCGGGTGCTGCGGCACGAGAAGAGCGCGTCGGCCTACGAGGTGCCCCTGGCTAACGGGCAGGGCGCCGCCGGCGGCCTTCTCTGGCACAGAGGACCGCAGGTCCATACCGTACTCGCCGAGAAACCCGTCACGCTAGCGATCACCGAGGGATGGCAGTCGTTTTCTGTGGAGTGCCGGCTTTCAGTCGTGCGCGTCACCATCGACGGGATCGACGTGCTGCACGCGAAGGGGCTGGTCCAGAACGTCGGACAGATTGGCTTCTTTGTCACCAGCGGCGAGATCGACGTTCGCAACCTACAGCTCAGAAAGCACGATTTGCCGGTGCGCGAGCTTCCACCGGGCGTGTACCGGTCAACTCCGGACGGGAAGGTCCCGGTACGGCCTCCGTCGCTCGAGAAGGAGGTCAAGCCGCGCTACACCCTGGCCGCGCTCGTTGAGGGGTACCAAGGGGAAGGTACTGCTTGAGTGCGTGGTGCAGACGGACGGGCGGGTGGGCGCGGTGGACGTCGTCCGGTCGTTGCACCCGGAACTGGACCAGGAGGCCATCCGTGCGGCCAGGCAGTGGCGATTCAGCCCTGGTCTCCTGGAGGGCAAGCCGGTGCCGGTGCTCGTGAACATCTCGATGGGCTTCAACCTGCAGTAAGGACTGAAGCGATGGCCTCCATGGGGGTCGGCAGCCTTGAGTCGCAGACGCGGAAGTGTATTCTGCGGCAGGCGACCAGGCCACGGCCGGCATCTACGAAGCGCCCGGCGCGTGGCGGGGCATCGATTCACTCACCCGCCGACGTCGTCGGTGCAGAAGCGAAGTCACAGGAGGTCGCATGAGTATTCCCGTTCCGATGAGCCCGGACTGCTACTGGGTCGAGCCAGGCCAGTTGCTGGCAGGTGAGTATCCCGGTCACGTCGAAGACGCCGGTGCGCGGGCGAAGCTGCGGGCGCTGGTGGATGCCGGCGTCCGTGTCTTCGTCGATCTCACCGAGGAGGGTGAGCAGCAGCTGCGTCCGTACGCGCACCTGCTCGACGAACTGCGAGAACAGCACGGCGACCTGGCACACCACCGCCTGTCGATCCGCGACGTCAGCGTGCCGTCCGTCGCCCGCATGCGTGCGATCCAGGCGCTGATCAACGAGTCGCTCGCAGCGGCGCGGCCTGTCTACGTGCACTGCTGGGGCGGCACGGGGCGGACCGGGACGGTCGTGGGTTGCTGGCTGGTGGAGCGGGGACGGGCGGGGAACGATCCCCTCGACGCGTTGAAGCGCCTGCGCGCGGAGTGCGGCAAGTCGCACCGCCGGTCGCCAGACACCGACGAGCAGGGAGCATTCGTGCGGAGTTGGGACACGGTCGCCGGAGAGCGAACACCCTGAATTCAATCCTCGGCCAGCCGACGTGCACGGGCGAGCGCCAGGTCGCAAAGAGTGGGGTTCCGATGACCCCACCTGTCACGCCTGCCTCGTATCCTGACACTTGACGACGCGCTTCCGCGTCGCCAGCGCACACACAAGGAGTGCCTATGTCCATGACCGTCCGAGCCGATCGTTCACTCGTCCGCGCAGCTGGTGGGAGCGTCCGGTACACGCTGGTGGAGCTCACCGCGCCCGACGCGCCCTCGCGCGCGACGCGGGCGCCCGTCAACGTCGCCCTCGTGCTCGACCGCTCCGGGTCGATGGGCGGGCAGAAGATCGCGCTGGCACGGATGGCCGTCGAGCACGCACTCCGGCTGCTCACGCCGACCGACCGGTTCTCGCTGGTCGTGTTCGACGACGTGGTCGACGTGGTCGTGGAGTCGACGCTCGGCAGCGCCGAGGCGAAGCGACACGCCTTGCAGAAGCTGTCTGAGGTCGACGCGCGCGGCTCCACGAACCTGGCGGGCGGATGGGAGGCCGGGTGCGAACAGGTGGCGGCCCACCTCGCGGGCGACGCTATCGGCCGCTGCCTCCTCGTGACCGACGGCCAGGCCAACGTCGGCGAGTCCGATCCCGAGCGACTGGCGCAGCTCGCGGGCGCCATGCGCACGCGCGGCGTCGCCACCTCCACGTTCGGCGTCGGCGCGGACTTCGACGAGCGCACGTTGCAGCGCATCGCCGAGGGAGGGCAGGGGCACTTCTACTTCGTCGAGACGCCCCAGGCGATTCCCGACCTGCTCACGAGCGAGTTGGGTGACTCCCTCGAGATCGTCGCGCGCGAGGCGGCGCTCGTGCTGCACGTGCCCGACGGCGTGGACGCTGCGCCCGTCGGCCCGTTCAAGGTGTCGTCTGCGGGGCGCGTCGTGCGGATCGAGCTCGGCGACCTCGCGTCGGGCCAGGAACGGCAGGTCGTCGTCCAGTTGACCTTCGCGACAGGGGCGGCGGGCGACGAACAAGTGGTCGGGTTCGCGCTGGCCGACAGGGACAACGCGCTCGGCGCCTCGTCTCACGACGTGGCGTGGACGTTCGCCGGTCACGCCGAGAACGACGCCCAGCGCCGCGACCGCGTCGTCGATCGCGCGGTGGCGCGTCTCTACGCCGCAATCGCGCGGCAGGCGGCGCTCGTGCTCAATCGCGAGGGCCGGTACGACGACGCCCGCAAGGCGATCGATCGGGTCGCGCGGAAGATCGCGTCCTACGCCGGCACCGATCCGGAGCTTCGGCGCATCGTCTCGGAACTGCGCGACGAGATCGAGGCGTTCGCGGTGCACATGGATGCCCTGCAGGCGAAGCAGCGCCACTTCGCGTCGTATGCGGTGCAGAACTCGCGGACTGCAGAGGGGAAAGCGCGCAAGCGGCGGTGAGGCGGCTGCCGCCAGAGCCGCATGGCGTGCATGGGCAACGCCGCCGACTGGCTACCGCTGAACCAGTGCGCCCTCTTCGCCATGACGTCAGGAGGCTTTCTTCAGCGCCTCGCGGGCCTCCCGCTGTTCCAGGATCAGCGTGTACGCGACGTAGTACTTGTAGATGTTGCTCACGTATTGCACGGTCTCGCGCCCGATCTTCTCGGACGCCACCCGCTCGACGTTGCCGAGCCAGACGTTCGGATCGAGCCCGCGCGCCGCCGTCTCACGGCGCAGCTGTCGGATGCGCCCCGGCCCGGCGTTGTAGGACGCGAACGTCATGAGCACCTTGTTCATCGGCGTCATCGGCTCGTCCTTGTAGTACCGGTCGATCATGAAGCGCATGTACTTGATGCCGGCGTGGATGTTCGCCTCGATCTGGGTGATGTCGCCGACGTTCTGTTCCTTGCCGGTGGCCGGCATCAGCTGCATGACGCCGATCGCACCCACGTGGCTCTTCGCGCCCTGGTCGAGTCGTGATTCCTGGTAGCCCTGGGCGGCCATGATGATCGGGTCGACGTCGTATTGCGCACCGTACTTCCTGAAGTAGCGCACCAGCGTCTCGAACTTGCGACGCTCCTCCTCGCTCGCGGCGTTCCTGACGTACTTGGTGCTCTCCAGGTAACGCTTCTGGAGGACATTGGCGAAGGCGGTGCTCTCGCCGTACTTCTTCAGCCACAGGTTCGCCGCGTCCTTCAGCTTCGGGTTGTTCTTGCGAATCGCCACGGCAAGGACGCCGCCCGTGCGCACCGCCGCCGACGGATGCGGCTCGATCGACGTGAACACCTGCTTCCAGAACTGGGCCAGGTAGTCGTCGACGACGGTGATCGGCACGAGGCCCGCATTGACCATCTCGAGAATGTCATCGTCCTCGAGCGTCACAGGCAGCGGCTTGATGACGACGGGAGCCTTGCCGGCGACCTGGAGCCGCTGGTTCAGCCCTTCCAGGCTCTCCTGGTAGGTGCTCCCCGCGCGGACGGCGACTTCCTTGCCCGAGAGGTCGTCAGGCGACGCAATGGGAGGGGCACCTGGACCGGTGACGACGATCTCGTTGACATCGGTGCGCGTCGGATTGGTGAAGTCGGCGAGTTTCTGCCGCTCCGGCGTCACCTTGAGCTGGGCGATCACCAGGTCGACCTTGCCCTCGAGCAGCGCCGACTGGAGTGCGTCGCGCCCGAGCGGCACGATCGCGACGTGTACGCGCAGGTTGCCCGTCTTCAAGTAGTCGTTCAACGCCTGCTCGAAGTTCATCAGGGATTCGTAGGCAAGGCCACGCTGCTGCCCACGGTCGATGAAGTAGTGGGTGCGATTGAAGGTGACGCCCGCGCGGATGACGCGCCGCTTGACCATCTGGTCGAGGTCGCCCGTGAACGGCTGATCGAGCAGGGGCCTCGCTTCCGGAGGGAGCGCGTCGTAGGGCGAGGGAACAGCGGGCAGCGGCTCATCGGACGCCGCCGCCGTGCCGTGCCGGTGCCACGGCCTGCTGGGTAGCAGGGGCCGTCTCCGAACCAGCCGGCGTGGACGCCGGGGTCTGGCCTCCGCCTCCGCAGGCCAGCGCGCTTGTACAGACCAGCAGCAGGGACACGCGAAAAAGGGACCTTGTGCGCATTTTTTCGAGGGTGCCACAGCCACGGCCGCGCCGTCAACCGATGTGGCTGGAGCACATCGCCGACGGCGCGGGGCCGGCAGGGCGCCGTCACGACGCTCTGACCGCGATGTCGGTCGCGGCGGCGTCGGCAACCGCGAGGGCGTCACCAGGCACGCAACGGCGGTGGCCCAGTTCGGTTCAGCGAGCAACTGGACAGTTCTTGGTTTATCCTGCTTCCCGCGTTCACACGGAAGGAGTCGCGCCGCGCACGCAACTGGCCGTCGATTCCGACGCAGAAGACCTTGAACTGACGACGTGACCTCACGACGCCCCGTCGTGGTGGACACGTGCGTTGAACGCATTGGCCCGATGACTGAGGAGTAACGCGATGTTGATCGAGTTCATGCGACGCGTCGGTCCGCCGCTGGCCCTGCTGGCCGGCGTTGGATGCGGCGGCGCCAATTCCGGAGCGCCGGCGTCGACCTCCGCGTCGCTCCCGCCCGGGGGCGCGATTGACCGCACGGCCCTGCCCGTGGCCTACCCGTCGTACCCTGCCGAGAAGGAGATCGACGCGCGGAAGGCGAAGCCCCCCGTGCGCTTCGAGATCACGCCCCCTGCCGGCGCGCCGAACGTGCTTCTCGTCATGCTCGACGATTTCGGCTTCGGGCAGTCGAGCGCGTTCGGCGGCGGCGTCGAGATGCCGAACCTCGACAAGCTCGCCGCCGACGGCATCCGCTACAACAACTTCCACGTGGCGGCGCTCTGCTCGCCGACGCGCGTGGCGCTGCTCACCGGGCGCAATCACCACTCCGCCAACGCCGGCGCCGTGATGGACATCGCGACGGCGTTCCCCGGCAACAACGGCGTGCGTCCCAACAGCATCACGCCCGTCGCCGAGATCCTCCGGCTGAACGGGTATGCCACGGCGGCGTTCGGCAAGTCACACGAAACCGCGCCCTGGGAAGTGAGCGTGTCTGGCCCGACGGATCGCTGGCCGACGCGGTCGGGATTCGACAAGTTCTACGGCTTCATCGGCGGCGAAACCAACCAGTGGGCGCCGACGCTCTACGACGGGCTCACGCACATCGAGACCCCGACCGATCCCAACTACCACTTCATGACCGACATGACGAACCAGGCCATTGCCTGGATGCGGCAGGAGCAGGGCCTCACGCCGGATCGGCCGTTCTTCATGTACTTCGCGCCTGGCGCGACGCATGCGCCGCACCATGTGCCCGAGTCGTACATCAAGAAGTACGAGGGTCGCTTCGACGGCGGCTGGGACCAGTACCGTGAAGAGACGCTCGCGCGCCAGAAGAAGCTCGGCGTCGTGCCGCCCGACACGAAGCTCGCCCCGAAGCCCGCGGCCATCAAGGACTGGAACGCGCTCACGCCGGAGGAGCGCAAGGTCTTCGCGCGACAGATGGAGATCTTCGCGGCGTTCGGCGAGCAGACCGACTACGAGATCGGCCGCCTGATGACCGCGCTCGACGAGCTCGGCATCGCCGACAACACGCTCGTCATCTACATCGTCGGCGACAACGGTGCCAGCCCCGAGGGCGGCATGGTTGGCGTCGTCAACGAGATGGCGTTCTTCAACGGCATCCCCGAACCGCTCGACGCGCAGGTGACCGCGCGGTCGAAACTGGGCGGGCCCGAAACCTACGCCCACTACGCGGCCGGGTGGGCGATCGCCGGCAACACGCCGTTCCAGTACGGCAAGCAGGTGGCCTCCGCGGCCGGGGGCAATCAGAACCCCCTGGTGATCCGCTGGCCGAAGCGCATCAAGGACAAGGGCGGCATCCGCTCGCAGTTCCAGTACGTGACCGACGTCGCGCCAACGATCCTCGAGGCGGCGGGGCTGCCGCAGCCGAAGACCGTCAACGGCATCGCGCAGCGGCCGATGGAAGGCGTCAGCCTGCTGTCGACGCTCGACGACGCCTCGGCACCGACGAAGCACACCACCCAGTACTTCGAGATTGGCGGCAACCGCGGCGTGTACCACGACGGCTGGTTCGCCGGCACCGTGCACCGTGCACCCTGGGAGCAGCGGCCGCGCGCCGAGCTCGAGAACGACGCCTGGGAGCTCTACGACGTGACGAAGGACTTCAGCCAGTCGACCAACCTCGCGACGAGCAATCCGGCGAAGCTGAAGGAACTGCAGGCGCTGTTTCTTTCAGAAGCGGCGAAGTACCAGGTGTTGCCGATCGACGACCGCAGCGTCGAGCGCATGGACCCGGCCGTGGCCGGGCGGCCCGACCTGATGGGCGGGCGCACGTCGCTCACGCTCTATCCGGGTGCGGTGCCGATGGCCGAGAACGTGTTCATCAATGTCAAGAACCGTTCGCACGCCATCACGGCCACCGTGGACGTGCCGAAGGGCGGCGCAGAAGGCGTCATCATCGCGCAGGCCGGACGCTTCAGCGGCTGGAGCCTCTACGTGAAGGACGGCCGGGCGTCGTACGCCTACAACTGGCTTGGCCGCGAAATCTACAAGGTGGCCGATTCGGCGAAGCTCCCCGAGGGACCTGCCACCATCCGCATGGACTTCGGGTATGACGGCGGCGGCCGCGGCAAGGGCGGCACGGTCACGCTGACGGTCAACGGCAAGAAGGTGGCCGAGGGCCGCGTGAACCACACCATCCCCAACGTGTTCTCCACCGACGAGGGCGTGACGGTCGGATCAGACGACGAGACGGTGGTGATCGACGACTACAAGCCGCGGAACAACCAGTTCACCGGCAAGCTCGGGAAGATCGTGGTCGAGGTGAAGTAAGCATGGAGAAGGCGGCCGTCCGGGAGGCGGCCGCCTTCGTTCCTCAGTCGGGGCGTGCCACGCGGTTCTGGATGAAGTAACTGAGTTGCACCCGGTTCTGGACGCCAAGTTTCCGGTGGACGTTGTAGGTGTGCTTCTTGACCGTCTCGGGGGCGATGAAGAGCCGCTCGGCGATTTCCTTGTGGCTGAGGCCCAGCAGCAGGAGTTCGACGACGTCGGCTTCCCGGGCCGAGAGGCCGAGCGACACGAGGTCGGCCTTCAGATCTGCCGGAAGGCGCTCGGCAGGCCGCGCGAGCGCGCGACGGGCAAGAAACCGTCGCATCCACAGCAGCGCGGGGTAGTTCGCGCCCACCTGGACCAGCGAGATCCCCACGTCCGACGCGGGCAGCCCGACGAGCGCGGTCACGTCGCGCACGACGAGGTCGAACGCCAGGAACCCTGCCCCCTGCAACAGGACGAATCGTCGGAGGCCCTGGCGATCCAGCGCGTCGTCGATGTGCCGGATTGCGAGGAGGGCGTAAGCGATCCATCCGTAGGTCAGCGCGAACTTGAGCACGACGACCGACACCTGTGCCGTCAATCTCAGCCACGACGGGGCCGCGTCGCCGTACATCGCGCCGCCAGCCGAGATCACCGCGGCGGCACCGCCCCAGGTCACCACGAAGGCGACGACAAACGCCCGCGGGAGACGGTTCCCCGTGAGCTCGACCAGGAACAACCCGAGGAACCAGGCCGTCACGCCGAAGGCGATGAAGAAGAGTGGCCGCGTGGCGGCCGAGAGTTCGCCCCAGTCTGATTGGGGAAGGAACCTGCCGAGCAGCATGTACTGCCCGACCGAGAGCAGGACCACCGCGCCCCACGCGGCCAGGTAGAACGTGTACGACGACAGCCACAGCTGGTGATAGCGCGACCGCAGGTGGTTCGCTGCCATGACCGGCAGCGCGGCGAGCACCGTGATCAGGAAGAAGTAGCCGATCAGGACGGCCCGCACAGGACGGTTGTACCACAAGCATCCATGCCCTCGAAGTGGTAGCGGCACGATTCATCCTTTGCGGGCATTGCCAGGTGGTCGCCGTCCGCGTCCAATCCTCGTGAAGGCAGGCGACACGCCTGCCGAAGGAGGAGCGATGCGGATCACGACCCACATCCTGGTGGCAGCACTGGTCCTGACATGCGGCGCGGGCCTGGGCGCCCAGCAGTTCCCGGACGACGAGGCGGTCTGGAACGCATTCATGGCGTGGTGCCGCACGTCACCGGCGGCGCCGGGCAACCCGCTGGCGGCCTACGGGACGTCACTCGAGACGTCGGGCACGCCGGCGTCGGAAGTGAAACGACGACACGGTGTGCTGGCGCGAATGCTCATGAGCGGTCGCTCCGACTGGGTCGAGGTGTTCTACGACAGGACCTTCGGCACCTCGCGGCCGCTCACCGGTGACCCGCCGACCGACGGTTTCGCCTCGACGCCGAGCGCCATCGTCGTGGAGTCGGTCAAGGGCGTGCCCGCGGGGACGGCGCTCGACGGCGGCATGGGCCAGGGCCGGAATGCCGTGTACCTCGCCACGCACGGCTGGACGGTGACCGGGTTCGACGTGTCAGGCCAGGCCGTGAACTCCGCGTCAGCGAACGCCGCGAGGGCGGGCGTCTCGACTCGACGCGGTCAAGGCCAGCTACGCTGACTTCGACTTCGGGACAGCGAAGTGGGACCTCATCGTGCTGATCTTCGCGTGGGCGCCGATGGACGACGAGGCCTTCGTCGCGAAGCTTCGGACGTCGCTCAAGCCGAAGGGCCGAATCGTCTTCGAGCACTTCCTCGAGAACCCCGCTGCGCCGCGGCCGCCGGCCATGCACGCGCTCAGGCCGGGCCAGCTGCGCGAGGTGCTGAAGGACTTCCGGCTGGAACGCTACGACGAGCTCACCGATCTCGCAGACTGGGGCGGCCCCGGCATGCAGGTGATTCGAGCCGTCGCCGTGAAGCCCTGGTGAGGTGCACGAGATGACAAGGAGAAGTGCTGCGGTGAGGTGCACGAGATGACAAACGGTAGAAGTGTCGCGGTGAGTTGCAGGAGATGACAAAGGTGGAAGCGTCGAAGTGACGTTTACAGGAGGAGGCACACCATGACCGCATATCCAATTCGTTGGGCGCCGCTCATCACGCTCGGCGCCATCTGTGGTGTCGTCAACGTCACCGTCGGGGTCGTCCTGTACTTGTCGGGCGTCTACTTTCAGCCCTGGGCGCTCGTCCTGATGACGCTGTTGCTGCCGGCGTACATCGCGGTCGGCAACTGGTGGTACGGGACGCACGTGCTTGGAGGCCATACCACCTATCCGAAAGCGCTGTTGGTGGGCATCGCCATCAGCGTCATGACGGCGTTGATCTACGTTGCCTACAACGTGGTGTCGATCACGTTCGTCTACGCGCACTTCCTCGATGACATGATCCAGGCGGAGTTCGCGCGCGCCTCGGCAGGCATGGATGCATCGAGTGCCGGGCGGTTGCTCGACACGTTGCGTGCGGAGAGAACCCTCCGCAGCCTCGTGGTCGGGAACCTCATGGCCGTCTGCCGGATTGGGACCGCGTGCTCGGTGCTGATCGCGCTCGGGTTCGCGCAGCGGTTACGGCGCGCGAAGGTCAACGACCCGTTGGCACCGCCCGCGTCAGCGCCGCAGCACCTGTAACAGCGGACGCGCGTGCACGCGCCCGTGCCGGGCTGGTAAGCTGAAAGCCCAAGGCAAGCGCGATTCTGGTTCCCGGCCCGGCAGTTGCTGGCCTGCTCGCGAGCTGCGAGCCTGGAGGTCATGATGCGATCCGTACCGACCTGCACCCTTCTCGTGGCGATAGCTGCCGGCTGTGCCGCGGACGGGCGTCAGAGTAGCGCCGCTGCTCAACAGTCGCCCGACCTGCCGTTCGAGGTGCAGGTGGTTGCCGACTTCGAATCGCCGTGGGCGATGACATTCCTGCCGGACGGCCGGATGTTGATCACCGAGCGATTGGGCACCCTCTACCTCGTCTCGGCAGACGGGCAGCAGCGGCAACCCGTCGCGGGCATTCCGAAGGTGTCGAGCGAGGGACAGGGCGGTCTGATGGACGTCGTGTTGCACCCCCGCTTCGCGCAGAACCGGCTGGTGTACTTCAGCTATTCCGAAGCCGGCGAGCGTGGCAAGGGCGTCGTGCTCGCCCGCGGCGTTTTCGACGACAGCGCGCAGCCGCCGACCCTGCAGAAGGTGGAGACGCTGTTCAGGGGCTCGCCCTACGTGAATGGCGACGGCCACTTCGCCGGGCGCATCGCCTTTTCACCGGATGGATATCTCTACTTCACCAACGGCGATCGTCAGAAGTTCGACCCTGCGCAGGATCCGAAAGCCACCCTGGGCAAGGTCCTCCGCCTGGCAGACGATGGAACGCCTGCGCCTGGCAATCCGCTGATCGACAAAGGCTTTCATCCGGCCATCTGGTCGTACGGGCATCGCAACCCGCTCGGCATCGCGTTCGACGCCAGCGGCAACCTCTGGCAGCAGGAAATGGGTCCGAAGGGCGGAGACGAAGTGAACCTGATTCTCCCTGGCCGGAACTACGGCTACCCGATCGTGTCGGACGGCGACCACTACGACGGCAAGCCCATCCCCGATCACGCCACGCGTCCCGAGTTCGAGAAGCCCAAGGTGAGCTGGAATCCCGTGATCTCGCCAGGGGGGCTGATGGTCTATTCCGGCAAGCTCTGGCCCGAGTGGAAAGGCGACCTGTTCATCGGCGGCCTCTCGAGCCAGGCGCTCATTCGCGTCGACGTGGACGGCACCAACGCGCGAAAAGGCGATCAGTGGCCGATGGGCGAGCGTATCCGCGAGCCCGAGGAGGGCCCGGACGGCGCCATCTGGCTGCTCGAGGACGGCCGCCGCGACGGCAAGGGCCGGCTCCTGAAGCTGACGCCGAGGCGAGCGGGAGGGCGGTGAAGGTTGGAAACGGCGCCCGGCCGACGTGCCGTACCTGCGAGGGTTCGACTCGCAGGCAGCGGGGTCGGGACTGTGACCGGCACACCACGAGGCATCAACAGCTCGCGTGCTACAGTGCAAACTCTGCAGTTGAATTCTTCGCAGGGTGCGGGTGGGCGGCCACCACTGGCGGCCAGCGCACGCAGCAGGATGCGACTCGCCGGACCCCGCCGTGTCTCACGACCTTGCGCGAACCGCGTGCGCTGAATGGAGCTTCGCATGAGTGACGTCACGATCATCGGACTTGGCGCCATGGGGTCGGCGCTCGCTCGTGCCACATTGCGCGGGGGGCACAGCGTGCTGGTGTGGAACCGGACGCGCACGCGGGCCGAGGCGCTCACCGCCGAGGGCGCGACGCTCGCGCCCGATGTGGCATCCGCCGTCGCTGGCAGCCCGATCGTCATCGTGTGTGTCCACGACTACGAGGTCACGCGCGACATCCTGTCTGCGCCGGCCGTGCGCGCACAGTTGTCGGGGCGTGTGCTCGTGCAGTTGAGCACCGGCACGCCGAATGAGGCGCGTGCTGGCGAGCGGTGGGCGCACGAGTGCGGCGCCGAGTACCTCGATGGCGCCATCCTGGCGTACCCGGATCAGATGGGGACCGCAGACGCGGTCCTGCTCGTCGCGGGAGCATCGCCGACATTTGCCAGGTGCGAGCCGTTGCTTCGGTCGCTGGCCGGCGGCCTCGCGCATGTCGGCGAGCAGGTCGGCGCGGCATCGGCACTCGACTGCGCCGCGTTGTCGTTCATCTTCGGTGCGTTGCTGGGCGCCATCCACGGCGCGCGCATCTGCGAAGTCGAAGGCCTGCCCGTCGACGAGTTCGGCGGCATGCTCGGGGAACTCATGCCCGTTGTTGGCGCGGAGGTGACGCACCTCACCGACCGGATCCGGTCGGAGCGATACGACGGAACGCAGGCCGCGCTGCGCACCTATGCGGCCGCCGCGGCGCGCCTCGTCCAGCAGGCGCGCGACGGCAGGATTCCCGACGGCTTCGCCGCGTATGCGTCAGGCGCGTTCCAGTTGGGGATGGACGGAGGCTTCGGCGATCAAGACCTCGCCGCACTGATCAAGGCCTTGCGCGCGCGCTCCTGAAGCGGCGGTGCTGGCCAGGCCGCACAGCGGAGTCGAGCATGGACGGACAGGCGCGGCGGAACTGGAGACGAGGCGCTCGGACGGGCGGCGAGTGTTGAAGCTCTGGCGCGGCTCCGGCGCGGGACTCTCGTGGTGAGCTGATGGGGCTAGAATGACCGTGATGCCATCTGCCAACCGCACTGCCGCGGCGCGAGCGGAAGAGCGTCGTTCTCGATGGAGCGGCGGTCGGGCGCCGTTTGCCGAAGCTGCCGCGCAGGATGTGGCGTTTTGGCAGCAGGCGCCAGGTGGGGCGCGCCTCAACGCCGTCTTCGCCCTCGCGATGGAATGGTATGGAGCAGCACGAGCCGAGCCTTCCGCTGGACTTCGTCGATCTGCTGGCGGCGTTCGGCAACGCTGATGTTCGCTACCTGATCATCGGCGGCTACGCCGTGGGCTACCACGACCGCCCGCGCACCACGAAGGACCTCGACATCCTGCTCGATCCGGCCCCTGACAACATCCGTCGCGCCTGTCGAGCCTTGCTGGAGTTCGGAGCCCACATCGATATCGCCGCTCATCTGGAAGCCGCGGTCGAAGACGAAGTCGTGTGGATGGGGCATCCACCCGTGAGAGTCGATTTCCTGAAGGACGCCCCCGGAGTGGACTTTGCAGAAGCCTGGGGGCGTCGGGTCGGCAGCGTCTGGAACGGCGTGCCCGTTAGCGTCATTTCTCGCGACGACTTGATTCGTTCCAAGCGCGCGTCCGGGCGGGAACAAGATCTGATCGACGCCCGCAACCTCGAACGCGCCGGTCCGCGAAACCCGTAAGCGTGCACCGGGCCGGCCTGCCGTCGGCAGTCGACGCACGACATCGCGGCCGACTCGATTTCCTGGTGCAAGGGCTTCGCCACGGTTTCTTGGACGCGGCGGACATCAGGTCAGCCCGAAGGACAGGCGAGGGGTCCCCCACCGGCCGCTCCTGTGCCCGCTCGTCAGGGGCGCGTCAACAGTCCGAACGCGGCGGCGGGATCGACGACCGGCATCGGAGGGTCGGGGAATCCGGCGGGGTCGCGACTGACGATGACGTCGCAGCCGGCGGCTTCGGCGCACGCGGCGCAGACCGCGTCCTCGAAGTGGGGCCAGGCCAAGACGAGCGCCCGCAGGAGCACCACGTCGGTGACGGGCGCGACGGCGAAGACCTGGAGCAGTTGCTCGACCGCTCGTCTGGCGAACACCGGCCCCTGCGCCTTCTCGAGGATGCAGGCATACGTATCGTAGCCCACAGCTGATACGTATCACGAGACGCGATTCACGACCTGCTGCGGGTGTTCAAGGTCCGCGGGGCACACCCATCGAGCCCACCAGGGTGTGCGCCTCTCCACGACGTCCGCGTCCCAAGCCCCGGGCACGTGCGCTCGCCATCGTCGGCGCGAGCCGTGTCAGCCCGGCACTGGTGCGCGACCTGGAGCAATTCGCGCACGACTATGCGCCCGACGATGCCGTGGGCGTGGTTGACCTGGAGGGGTTCCGGTGGTTTCGAGGGCCGGGGCTGGCAGCGATGAGTGCCGAAGGGCGCCAGGCCGAGCGGTGGTTGCGGGCGCGCGCGCCGGAGGCAGCGGCACTCCATCTCTTCTCGGATCTGAACCAGTGGATGCTCAAAGTGCTGCTGGCCCCGGGGATCGCGCCAGACCTCCTGGGCGCACCGCGCGGGGAGTACCGCAACGCATCGCAGTTGTCGGCCGCGGCCAGCGTCTCGGTGATGAGCGCCTTCCGGTTCGTGCGTCAGCTACGCAGGGAGGGCTTCCTGGACGAGGCGAGTCCAATCCTGCGCCTGGTGAGGCTCGAGGAACTGCTGCGTCGTTGGCAAGTCGCCCACCTGGGGCCGGCGCGCGAGGTATCAATGCAGTGGATCCTCCGTGGAGACCCAGAACGGCAATTGCACGATGCCCTTCGCGACGCGGTCGTGGCACCTCCAGCCGCCTCGTCCGGCTCACGTCAGCCCGGCGTGCCGCTGCGCGCTTGCCTCGGTCTGTTTGCAGCCGCAGATGCGCTCGGCCTCGGCTTCGTGCGTGGCGTGGTTCCGCACGTCTTCTTCGAGCGGCTCGATGCTGCGGCGCTCGAGCGGCTTGGCTTGTCGCTGGAAGCGCCCAGGTCCGAGCCCGATGTGTTCGTCAGGCTGGCGCGGGCAGCCGAGTCGGTCTTTCGCGGAGTGGTCTGGCGCGATGGGGTTCCGGTGTCAGACGTGCTGCAGGTCTGGCTCGACGCGAGCGCCCATCCTTCACGCGGCGCGGAGCAGGCCGACCTGATCTACCGGCGAGTGCTCAAACCCCTGGTCGACAGGCGACGGTCATGATCACCAGTGCGGACGACGAGAGGTTCGCGTTGCTGGTTGACGCGCTCGGCCCCTATCGCGACCGCGTCGTCATCATCGGTGGGTGGGCACATCGGCTGTTCCGACGCCACACGCTGGCGCAGCCCGTGGACTACGCGCCCTTGATGACGCGCGACACGGACATCGCGCTCGCGCCTGGCATCAGCACCGACGCGCTGACCTTGCGCGAGCGACTGCTGTCGCGTGGCTTCCGCGAGGAGTTCCTCGGCGATGATCGTCCGCCGGTGACGCACTACCACGTGGGCGGCGAGGATGCCGGGTTCTACGCCGAGTTCCTGACGCCACTCGTCGGGAGCGAGCACACGCGCGCTGGCACCAGGGACGTGACGACGAAGATCGCAGGCGTCACCGCACAGAAGCTGCGGCATCTCGAGGTGCTTCTCGTCGCACCCTGGTCAGTGCCCATCGACGCGGCAGCCGGCGCGACCACGATCATGATCGCGAACCCAGTCAGCTACCTTGTTCAGAAGCTGCTGGTCAGCGACAAACGGGCCATCGTGGGGCCAACGTGGCAAGACCTGGGGCAGGGAGCGTCCAGTCCGCAGGTGCGCCGATCGCGTCACGGTTGCTCAGCGAGCCCGCGCGCCGGGAGACGGACGCGCGGGCCCGAGCCTCGGTCAGCTTGCCTTGGCGACCTCCTGTTCGAAGGCCGCGTAGGCGTCGAGGATCTGGTCGCGCAGGCGGTCCTGCGCCCCCGCGTCCACAACGGGACGGAGCAGTGCGAAGGAGCGACGCTCGCCGTTGACCGAGTACTGGCGAGCGGGGAGGTGACGTTGCGGCCGGCGTCCCCGCGGCGCTGCCAGATGGTAAAAGCCGCCGGAGCGGCGGGGCTTTCACCCTGAGGAAGTCCCCGGCCGGCGGGCACGGGAGGTCGTCGAGTCGCGCGCGCACTGCACGAGTGAATGAGGGCTGTGCCTGGCATGCGCGTGCGGCAGGCGCGAGGCGGTCTGGCACCCCTCGTCGCCAGTTCCCGGAAGTGCGGTGGTGCACGGCGAGATCCCGGCGGCCGGTCAGCTGGCGAGTTGAAAACACAGAAACGACTTCTGCTCACTGGGGGATTTTGTTCATTCGCAGCAGAGCCTAAAGCCAGTACGCGGAGCGACTCCTGATACGCGCAGGTAACACAGAGCGGAGCTCGACACCGCCCCTCGTGCGTGGCCCTGTCTCAATTTTCGCGCCCAATACCGTCGATCAGCCTGTGCAGCACCCCGGTTCCCGGCACGTGCGAGGCTACGTGTCGACCGCGTCTGGCACTTCGAATGCATCTGAGCCGTACCCAACCCAGCCGCCGTCGGAGTTCCGTGGCCGGTGGGACAGGGCGAGCACAACGCGTCAAGCACTGATGTAAGACCCCGAGCGTTCGGTCCGGTGGGATTCGCGAAGTCAGCTTCTGGGAGGTCCAGAGGTGAGACAGCAGTCAGGTCGGTCGGCGATTCGTCCTGCGGCGCTGGTTTGTGGGCCGCTCGGTGTTCTGGCACGGCTGGTTGCGGCGGTGGTGGCGGTCTGCTCGCTCGCGGTCGTCTCTGCGCAGGTGCCCGGGCCCAACGTCAACATGGTTGCCGGCCAGACGTGGCCCGGCGGCGACCCCTTCCTGCAACGGCAAAACGAACCGTCCGTAGCTGTCTCCTCGCGAAACGTCCTCCACCTGGTGGCGGGTGCCAACGACTACCGCACCGTCGACTTGCCTGGTCCGGTCGACAGGCCCACCGGCGATGCCTGGCTTGGCCTTTTCAAGTCGTTCGATGGCGGCCAGACGTGGACGAGCACCCTCCTTCCGGGCTACCCGCAGGACCAGTCCCCGGCCGGACTAGCTTCGCCTCTCAAGGGATTCGACGCCGGCGCCGATCCGACGGTGCGCGCCGGAGCGAACGGCCTGTTCTTCTATTCGGGAATTGTCTTTCAGCGGGCAGCGATCGTAGGCGCTGCAGCCGTTCACGGCGGTCTTGCGGCGGGTCCCGGGGCGTCACTTACTGACAGGCGGGCCGGAGGCGCGACGACGCGGGCCAGGCAACGAGAACGGGAAACCGCCAAGAACGACCATCGGGCGGTCGAGAAAGGGCGCCGACAGGGGCAGGGACAGGCGCCTCGCGGCGCACAAGCGACGCGCATGGCCGAGGGAACTCCAGAACGCGCCAAAGCGAGCGTGCAAGGTGGCGACGGAGGCGTTAGCCAGGCCGGCGGCGAGTCGGGAACCTCGAGCGCCATCTTCGTATCGACTTTGGTTGATTTGAACAACCGCGAAAACGGAGATCCTGTCGGCTACGTCCGCACGACGCTCGTGGATCGTGACGCCGGCGTTCGCTTCCTCGACAAGCAGTGGATGGCCGTCGACGTGCCGCGTGCGGGCTCACGGGAGTGCGTGCTCGATGTGCCGCAGGAAGATGCGCCTCCGGTCCGCCAGACCTTTCCGGGTGGAAGGGTGTATGTCGCCTACACGGCCTTTTCTGGCCGCGGGGCTTCACAGAAGGGTCAAATCCTCTTCAGCTACTCCTCCGACTGCGGGGCGACGTGGAGCCGCCCGCGTGACATCAGCACGGTCGCCGATCCCGACGTAACCGACGACGGTGTCGTCGACAACGCCGATCTGAACCTGGTCAAGGGCAGTTTCGGCCGGCGATGCGGTGATGCGGCTTTCAACCCCGGGGCTGATACGAGTGGCGACTGCCAGGTCGACATCTACGATCTGGCATTCGTCTCCAGGAGTTACGGCCGGAGGTTCCCGACGACCCGGCGGATCCCACAGGGAGCCTCGCTGGCGATCGATCCCGTGACGGGGGCTGTCTACGTGGCGTGGCGGGAATTCCAGACCGCCGGCCAAGCGGATGTCATCCAGGTCGCCCGCTCGACAAATTTCGGCTTGACGTTCACGCGCCCGACAACCGTCTCGTCGTTCAGTCCCTTCGACCAGGGCACGACTGAGACGTCGTTCCGTACGAGCGCGTTTCCGACCATTGCCGCCGACGGCGAGCGGATCTACCTCGCGTGGTCCGCCAGGGGGTTCGCTTCGGGGCGGTCAGACCCGACGACGGGGGACGCACGCGTGGTCATCTCGACCTCGAGCGACGGGGTGAGCTGGACCCCGCCGCGTGTCGCAGACGAGGGCACTGTTCCCGGCCACCAGATCATGCCTGCGCTGGCGTTCGGTTCGGGGAAGCTGTCGTTGCTCTACTACGACCTTCGAGAAGACGTCTCGCAACTGTTCGGCCCCTACGTGGACGAGTACCCGATCCTGAGCGGTGCGACATCGCTGGGCCTGAGACACACTCTCGACGCGCGGATTGCGCAGGCGCTCCCAGATGTCGAGCCGGTGTTCACGTCGGTGCGGCTATCGGAGTATCCGCTCGGCGCGCTGTCCGACACCGGTCCGCTGGAGCAGCTCCAGTTCAACCCGCCCAACCTGCCGATCTTCCGTCTCGGCACCGCACCGTTCGTGGGCGACTACCTGGACGTGGCCGCATCGCCGACGATCCTGGCGAACCGTGATGGTACGTGGTCGTTCAACATCGAACCGACGGCGTCGTCGGCCGGGCACGCGGTCTGGGCCGACAACCGGAACGTCCGCGCCGGGCCCGGCGGTGACCTCGCGGGTTACACGCCGCCCCTGTCCGCGGCGCGCCGCACGCAGAGCCTCTTCGACCCAGCGCAGACCGTCCCGGAGTGTGTCCCGAGTCTGACCGGCACGCGAAACCAGGACATCTACACCGCGCGTTTCGACCAGGGGCTGTTCGTCGCGGCCCTCGGCAACTCGAAGCCCCTGGCTGCCACCCTCGAGCGGGCGTTCGCCCTGCTCGTGGAGAATGCAACTCGTGAAGTTCGCAGCTACCGGTTGACGATTGGGAACCAGCCGCAGGGTGGAAACGCATCGTTCCAGCAGATCTCTGCCAACGGCGAACTCTCCACCACGATCGACGTGTCCATCCCGCCGCTGTCCACCGTCGCGCGTACGGTGTATGTCACCGCGAACGACCCGAGGGCCCGCATCGATATCGACGTGGCTGAGATCTCAGCGCCGGGCACTCCCGACCTGCTGCCCGCAGGTCTCCACGGCTCGATCGTCCTGAACGCCGACCCTAGAGCCCCGCGCATCGAGAACCCCAGGATCGAGAACTCAGGAGTCGTGGCCGACATCCTGACCGCGGAGGTCTACACGCCGTTGATCACGACGGCCGTTGCGAGTCCGCGGATCGAGAACCCGCGCATCGAGAACCCTCGTCTGGCGAACCCGCGCATCGAGAACCTTTCAATCGCGAACCCCGGGATCATCGTCCCGCGGATCGAAAACCCGCGGATCGAGAACCCGCGGATCGAGAACCCCCGCGTCGAGAACCCACGGGTTGAGAACCCTCGGGTCGAGAACGTCGATCTCGTGAATGGTTCGATCTCGGAAACGACCTGGGAGGTGATGAATGGGGGGAACACCGCCGCTGCATATGCGGTCAGGCTGTTCCTGAATCAGCCGCTTCCGACGGGCTTCAAGACCCAGCTCATCATCCACAAGACCTACGCGACTCCGGGTGCCGACGGCTGCGCGCTGAAGGTCGAGTTCCACAACGTCGTCGTCGTCAACATCACGACGCCAGCGTTCGACGACCCCGCGAATCCGCGTATCGAGAACCCGCGGATCGAGAACCCGAGGATTGAGAACGCCTCCGTTGCGCTGGCGCCAGGCGAGACGGCCAGCGTCACCCTTCGCGTGTTCGACCCAGACCGTAATGACGAAGTCGAGTTCGACGCTGCGGCCAGCGTGACGCCCGCGATCGTCGCGCATGCTGTGAATTCAGAAGACGCGGCAGTCGGGGCTACGGAGCAACCCCGAGCAGTGGCGCTCACGATCACGACGCCAAGGCTCGACGATGCGCTGCTCCTGGCCGGTGAGTACCTCGGGGCGGGTCACGGCCAATGCGCCGGGCACATGGGCGCTTGTGGCGGGGGCGCTGCCTCCGGGCCTGCTGCTGGATGGGGCCACCGGCGTGATTTCGGGTACACCCGCGGCCGCCGGAACGTTCACGTTCACGCTCGCGTTCACCGACACGGCGGTGCCGCCCCGAACGGTCGAGCGTCAGTTCGTGATTCACGTCGCGAATCCGCTGGCGATCCTCAACGTCGCGCCTCCGTTCGGGGTCCAGGACGCGCCGTACAGCTTCCGCCTCGATGCGACGGGTGGGGTCGGCAGTCTCACGTGGTCGGTCATCGCCGGCTCCCTGCCGACGGGTCTGACCCTGGAACCGACCAGCGGCGTCGTGTCGGGCACGCCGACCGTAGGCGGTGTCTTCGGGTTCAGCGTGATGGCCCAGGATCATGGGCACCCACGCAACACTGCGACCCAGGCATTCACGATCACCGTGCAGGCGTCGGGGCCGACCGATCTCCGCCTGTCGCTGGTCCCCAGTGCAGACCCAATTGCCGCCGGTTCAACCCTCACGTACACCCTCGGTGTCGTCAACCCTGGACCGCTGGCCGCGGTCGGTGTCACGGCGACGCAGACCCTGCCCTCGGGGGTGACGTTCCTCTCGGCCGATGCCCCGTGCGTGCGCGCGGGCTCGCTCGTGACATGCGAGATCGGTGCGCTCGGGCCCTCTCAGGCGTCGAGCCTGGCGATTCGGGTTCGTCCTGAGGTCGGCGGCGTCACGCTGATTTCCGTCGCTGAGGTGGTTTCCTCCTCCGGGGAGACGGCCCCGGGTGACAACGCTGCGACAGTCTCGACCGTCGTTACCGGGGCCGGGTCACGACGGGTCTGGGTGGCGAATGCGGGGACCACCGACGCGATCTCGTTCATCGATCCCGACACGCAACTGTTGGTGGGAACGTTGACCCTGGCGGACGTCGCCCAGGACGTCGCGTTCTCGCCAGATGGCCAGTTCGCCTACGTCGCACACTACTTATCCGACAGTGTGAGCGTCATCAGCACGGCGACCGCGGGTGTCGTGGCCATACTCCCAGTGACGCGGCCGTTGAACCTGGCCGTCACCCCCGATGGCTCAAGGATCTACGTCGTGGCGTCAGACTCGGTGTCGGTCTTCGACGCCGTGACCCACGCCTCCGTCGCGACGATCGCGATGGGTGGTAGCAGCCCGCTTGGGCTGGCGATCTCGCCCGATGCCAGGCGCGTCTACGTGGCGTGCCGCTCCTCGGAGTCGATCGCCGTGATCGACAGTGCCACGAACACGGTTGTTGCAACGATTCCCGTTGGGAGCGACACCTACCCCGTCGACGTGGCGGTGTCGCCAGGCGGCAAGCGCCTTTACGTCGCTAACTACTTCGGCGGAACAGTGTCGGTCATCGATACGAAGACCAATGGCATCGTCTCGAACATCCCGGTGGGGCTGGGTCCGGAGGGGGTCGCCGTGAGTCCGGACGGACGCCGGGTGTATGTGGCCAACTTCAACGACGGCACCGTGTCGGTCATCGACGCGGCAACCAACGTCGTCATTGCCTCGCCGCCGGTGGGCGGCGGTCCTAATGGCATCGTCGTCAGCCCCGACGGCGCCTGGGTCTACGTGACGGCGTACAACGCGAGCGCCGTCCACATACTGAGCACGGCGACCAATACGGTCGTCGGCACAGTGGGGACGGGGAGTCTTCCGATCGCCGTGGATTACGTCCGGCTGAGGCCCTGAGGGGACCCGGTGCGAACCACGCCGCCGCGCTTAACGGCCCGAGAGGACAGCGTCAAGACGATAGAGCAGAGAGGTACACAGATGCGCAGTCCGAAGCTCAATGCCATTCGTCGTGCAGCGTGCGCAATCGTCTCGGTCGTCGTGGTCGCCGGTCTTTCGGCAGCGACGAAGGGACCGGACACGGCCGGGTACTCTGGCACGGACGCCGTCGTCTACAGCTTCGTCGACCTCTCGGGCGCCAGCGGCGGCGCCAGCGTGCTGGCGGGGGTCGACGATGGCATGGTCGCGCTGACGGTTCCGTTTCCGTTCCGCTTCTATGGGCGCGCCTACACGATCGTGTGCGCCAGCGCCAATGGCGCGCTGTATTTCGTCGACGCCGCCAGCGCCTGCAGCGCCTTCACTGATTTCGCGAATACCGACCTCACGAGCACACCCGTGCCCAATGATCTGGCCGCCGCGATGCCATTCTGGAGCGACCTGACGTTCCACGTGCCCGGCGCCGGGGCGGTCTTCTACCAGGCGCTGGGTGTGCCCGGCAGCCGCCGGTTCGTGGTGCAGTGGAACAACGCCTATCCACAGGGCTCGCCGAATCCGGTGACGTTCCAGGTCGTTCTGTCGGAAGGCAGTCACCAGCTCCTGTTCCAGTACAAGACCGTCGCTCTCGGCGAGGCCAATCCCGCGAGGAACGGCGGACAGGCAACGGTCGGCATCCGCAACGCGGGCGCACTGGTGAATCAGCAACAGATTCAGTGGAGTTTCGATGCTCCCGTGATTGCCGACGGGTCGGCGCTGCAGTTCACTGTGCCGCTGACCAGGGTCGTTGGCGACGTCGACGGCGATGGTGTCGTCGGTTGCGCCGACCTGGCGATCGTCAAGGTGTCGTTCGGCAAGCGCGCCGGGCAGCCTGGTTTCGATCCGCGAGCTGATGTGAACGGCGATCGCGTGGTCAATGTCATCGATCTCGCAACGGTCTCGCGCGCCGTGCCTGCCGGCACGCGTTGTCCATAGACACGGCATTCATTGGCCCGACGACCGACGGTTGTCTGATCTGGGTCCTTTTCAGTTCTTGCGAAGGATGGCTGACCATGCGTAATCCGCGTCCCTGGACGGCGATTGTCAGGATGCTCCGGATAGCTGCGTTGCCTCTGCTGTTCGCGCTGGCGGTCGCGCCGGCCGCGCTGGCCCAGGCGCTGTCGCAGTTACAAGGACCGAACCTCGGCACGCACACCCTCGGTGACGTCTACATCCAGTTGAACGCCAGCGGCGGCAACGGTTCAGGCAGCTACACCTGGAGCGTGATCGCCGGCGACCTGCCGCCTGGCGTGTCACTTCGCACGGACTTTCCGTCCTGGTACTCTCCGGCGCCCGACGCCGGGTTGATTGGCGTGGCCACAACACCGGGGACCTACACCTTCACGCTACGAGTGACCAGCGGCGGCCAGACGGCGGATCGCGTCTGCACCATCAAGATCAATACGCTTCTGATGAAGGACCAATACTCAGTGCCCGATGCGTTTGTCGGCGTACCGTACTGGTACACGCTGACGGCGATCGACAACGCTGGACCGCTGACGTGGACGCCCACGTCCGGTCCGCCTGCGGGTTTGGAGCTTAATACCGACGGCGTTCTCTCTGGCACGCCGACCGCGTCAGGCTCCTACTACGTTCCCTTCCGGGTCACTGACGGCGTGGACACCGTCTTTGATTACGTCTACGTGCGCGTCTACGACATTCAGATCACCACCCCACGTCAGTTGCCCCATGCCACGCAGTACGAGCCTTACAGCGTTACGCTCGAGGCCACGGGAGGAACCGGGCCGTATACCTTCACGAGTAGCGATACATCTCCATTCGGCCTGACGCTGGACCCGTCGGGTCTCATCTCGGGGACGCCAACGGGAACGGGCCAGCGGATGGCCTGGTTTACCGTGACCGACAGCAACCGTGTGTCGTATTCGACCGTACTGGCGCTCGATACCATCGGGGTGCCGCCCGCCCTGCCATCCATCGGCCTCTACCACTTCGCCGACTGCCCGGTTGGCTTATCGTGCACTCGGGGAATCAGCGTGTCGTATGGCGGCATGGCGCCGTTTACCTGGACCGCGGTGGGACTGCCGCCGGGCATGTCCATCCGCGAAGCCCTCGGGAATGAGTGGGACGATGCGGAGATGTGGGGTACACCCACACAAGCCGGGACCTTCAACGTCCAGGTGACAGCGACCGACGCCCAGGGCTTCACAGCGACATCCGCCGTGTTTCCGCTGCACGTGTCGCCCCTGGTCGATTCGAGCAGTCTGCCATCCGGGGGCATTGGGACGCCCTACTCGGGGAAGCTCTACGTGCTCGGAGGGCGCGGACCCTACACGGTGACGGCGCTCGACACCGACCTGCCGATTGGCGTCACCTTCGATCCCGCGACGTTTGTCATCAGCGGGACTCCACTGGAGAGCGGATACTTCTACCCGTCGTATCGATTCACCGATGCGAACGGCGACACGCTGGAGAGGGACTACGGTTTCTCGATTTCAGGTGGCGCCTCGTCGACGATCTACATCTATACGTCGCGGGACCTCGGCACAGCTGTCGTCGGGTCGTCGTTCTCACGGCAACTCTCCGCGTGCTGCGTCCCGTCCTACGCATGGTCGGTCAGCAGCGGGGCGCTCCCTCCTGGGCTCAGCCTGTCGGCAGACGGACGGTTAGGTGGCACGCCGACCACCGCGGGCGCGTTCGGCTTCTTCGTGACGGCAGCGGATGCCGTCAACAGTGCGAACGCGGCGGTTCGGTACTTCACGCTGAAGGTTTTGGCCACGCAACCGCCCACGCCGAGCATCTCGACGTCGTCGTTGCCGTTCGGTAACATCGGCTCCGCGTACGGCATCACCCTTGCGGCGTCGGGAGGAACCGGGGCCCTGACGTGGAGCCTGATGCCCTACAACTACCTGCCGCCCGGGCTGACGCTGGCTCCAAACGGCGTACTGTCAGGAACGCCACGTGGTGGTGGTCAGTTCCGGTTCACGGTGAAGGTCGTCGACGAAGCCAACCAGAGCACGACGCGCTACTTCATTCTGTCGATTTACCCGCCCGGCGAAGCCCCGCCGTTGAGCCTTTCGCTGGGGCCCAATCTCGGGCCGTACACGTACGGCAGTCGCCAGTTCTCACTCCTGGCGACTGGCGGCGTGCCACCTTACCATTACTCGCTCACGCCGGGAGCGGCGATCGTGCCGGGCATGCGCGTCCAGGACGGCCAGCCGTTACCGAGCGGATGGCCGGCCACGGCGGGCGCGTACCTCGGCGTGCTCGACACGCCCGGCGCGTTCCCCACGTCGATTCGGGTCACTGATTCGTCGGGCCTCACGCTCGACCGCAGGCTGACCGTCACCGTCACCCCGCTTCGGGTTCTGTCGCAGTCTCAACCGCCCAACGCGTCGGTTGGCGTGCCCTACTCGTTCACGCTCGTGCCGTTCGGCGGGAGTGGTAACTACTCTTGGACCCTTACATCCTCGTCCTCCGGCATGCCGCCTGGCATAGCGGTCAGCACGGCTGGGCAAGTCACCGGCACTCCGACGGCCGCAGGTAACTACTTTCCCGCCGTCACGTTGACCGATCTGACCACGTCGAGCTCAATCTCGTTCAGCTTCACGATCGTCGTGGACCCGTTCGACATCGCAACCTCCGGCGTGTTGCCGCGGGGTATTGTGGGCACGCCGTACACCTACGCGTTGTTAGCGCCGGGCTGCGCGGGTACCTGCGCGTGGTCAGGTTTCCCGCCGGGTGGACTGACCCTGAGCGCCGACGGGGTGATTTCAGGCACGCCGACGTTCGCGACAAACACGTCTTTCACCGTCACGGCGATTGGGTCGAACGGCTCGGTATCGAAAATCGCTTCGTTGCAGGTCCTCAACAACATTCCTCAACCGTTGAGTATCAGCACCAGTGCCTCGCTGGGGTTCACGACCATCGGCTCGACCTACTCCCTCCGCCTGGGCGCAGCCGGGGGAACTCCACCGTACGCCTGGTCTCTGCGGGGCGGGTCGCTGCCACCTGGCGTCACGCTCGAAGGCGCGGGAGAGGTGCTCGGCCGCAGCTTCTCGCCAGGGTTTGCGTACCTGGCGGGCGTTGTGATGCAGTCCGGCGAGTACGCGTTTACGCTGGCCGTTACTGATGGCGCCGGAACGACCGTCACCCGCGCGTTCACGTGGACGGTGACGCCGCTCGCGCTCGGCTACTCGAGTCTCCCCGTGAGCGGCTCGGGAAACCCGCTTGTGTACGACACGCCGTTCGCGCAGCCGCTCCTGGCGAGCGGCGGCACCAACAACTTCGTCGCGTGGGCGAGCACCGTTCCGATGCCCCCGGGACTCGAGCTTGACCCGGCCACCGGGGTCGTGAGCGGAAGGCCCTCCAACACCGGCAACTTCTCCATTCCGATCCAGGTGACTGACGACGCCGGACAGACTACGCGCCAGAACATCTCCTTCAACATCGCCAGCCCCACCGGAACGACGCTGGGGTTCACCTCGCTGGGGTCCGGTTCGACGAGCTTGGTCCTTGCCCCTGCGCTTGGGGCCACGAGTATCAACGTGACGCCGACGGGGGGGACGGGCCCGTACACGATGACGGCCCTGACGGAGTTGCCCCCAGGCTTCGTGCTCGCATCCGGCGATGCCGTGTTTATGGGGTATGGCCCAGGGAGCTTCGCGCTCGCCGGAACGCCGCTTGCGAGCGGCACCTTCAGCATTACGCTCCGCGCAGACGACTCGCTGGGCAACATCGGCGTGCGCACGGTCGCCCTGAGGGTGGCACCGTTCCAGTTGTTCAGCGCCACGCTCGCGGATGCGTCGCTCGGTGTGCCGTACTCGCGCCAGCTCGTGGCGTTCGACAACACCGGGTCGGTGACGTGGTCGGTATCCCCGACGTCAACGCTGCCGCCAGGGATCACGGTGTCTGCGACAGGCGAGATCGGTGGGATGCCAACGCAGGTGGGCACGTTCACGTTTGGGCTCACCGCGACAGACGAGTCGGGTATCGCGGGCAACTACTCCTTCACCCTGCTCGTTTCGGGGATCTCCGTGGCGGACGGCAGCGTGCTGCCGTCGGCGACCGAGGGCGTCCCCTATGCACACAGATTGACGGGAAGCGGCGGCAGTTCGACGCTCGTGTGGTCGGCCAACGGTTTGCCATCCGGGCTTACGCTTTCCGGCGACGGCGTCCTTGGTGGGACGCCCACAACCAGCGGGGGCCCCTTCCACGTGGTCGTCACAGTCACCGACGGCGTCGTTCCCCTGACCCGACGTTTCGCCCTGAGCGTGCGCAGCCCGAACCCTGCGCAACTGGATGTCCCGATCACGAGCACCACGCTGGCTGACGTCACGGTGGGGCAGTCCATCTCCACGGTGAGCCTGAGTGCGTCAGGCGGCGTGCCACCGTATTCGTGGGATCTGGCGCCGGGCTCCACGCTGCCCCCAGGGATCCGATTGGTGTCGGGAAGTACGCTGCCCCCGACGTCCACGCCTGGATCGTCGATGCTCGCGGGCGTGCCGAGCACGACAGGGCCGTACACGTTCGATCTCATCGCCACCGACGCCGCAGGGGCGCAGGTCCGCCGCACCTACAGGCTGAACGTGTCGGCAATCGGCATCGTCCCTGGATCGCCCGCGACGGCGATCGTGGGATCGAGCTACGCCCAGCGCCTTGTGGCCGTCGGCGGCTCGTCACCGTATACCTTCACAATGACGCCGGTCAGCTCAACCCAGGACATGTTGCCGGGTGGCCTGGCGCTCTCGGCGGATGGACTCATCTCGGGGGTGCCGACGAGCACCGGGTACTACTCCTTCGTGATCAATGTGCGCGACACTGCGGGCCATGCCTTCGCCCGCACCTACTCGCTCACCGTCACGAACGCTTTCGGGTTGTTGGTCTCGAGTGTCCCTCCGTGGGACACGTGGGTTGGCAGTGCGCTGACGACAACCCTGACCGTGACCGGCGGGGCGTCCTCCTACAACTGGTCCGTGGTGTCGGGCAGCCTGCCGCCCGGGCTCGTGCTGACACAGTCAGCAGGGAACAGCACGCTCTCAGGGTGGCTGGCGACGGCGGGCACGTTCACCTACACGCTCCGCGCAGTCGATGTGGCCAATAGCGACAATTTCGCGGATCGTGTCTTCACGCACAGGGTCTCGCCTGCGCAGTTGGTGGCGCCGCCGGTCAGGATCCTGGCAGTGCGCGACCTTCCAGGCGGTCAGGTGAACACGCCCTACGAATTCACGTTGAAAGCGGCGGGGGGGACTCCGCCATATACGTTCACCGAATCGCCGGACGCGCCGTTGCCGCCGGGACTCACGTTGAGCGGCGAGGGCGTGCTCTCGGGGACGCCACAGGCCGTCGGCAGGTTCTCGGTTTCTCCAGTCATCGCGGATTCCGCTGGGCACACTGCAGTCACGCCCTTCGCCTTGACACTCGTGGTGTCGCCGGCTGGGAAACCGTCGCCCCTCGTGCACGCGGGCAGCGCGACGTTGTCGGACGCGTCGGTCGGCGTGCCGTACGCGTTCGCCTTGGATGCGGTCCTTCGGGGCGGGACGGCGCCGTTCAGTTGGTCGGTTACAGCCGGTGCGACGCTGCCAGCGGGCCTCGCTGTCCTGACGGGCGCCAATGGCGTGACGAGTTACCTGGGAGGCGTCCCGTCTGCACCGGGCAATTACCCGTTCTCGCTCCACGTAACCGACAGTTCGGGCCAGACACTGACGTCGGTCTTCACCCTGAAGGTGTCGGTCCTCTCATTGACACCAGACGCGCTACCGCCAGGCAGGGTCGGAATGCCGTATTCGTCGCCGCTTGTCCCTGCCGGAGGCTCGTCGCCGTACAGCCTCGCGCTGGCGGTCACCTCCGACATGCCTCCGGGGCTTTCCCTGAGCCCGGCCGGTGTGCTCTCCGGGACGCCGACGGTTGCCGGCAGCTTCCTGCTCGCGCTGGCGATCTCGGATGGTGCGGGCAACACGCTCATGAAGACCTATCCGGTAACCATCGACAACGCAGCAGGTGAGGCTCCAGCGCTTTCCCTCGCGCCGAGGCCGATCGCCGTCTACCACACGATCGGCTCGGCGGCTCCGGCGCCTCTGCCGGTCGCCGTGGCGTCAACCAGCGGCAGCCTGCCGTTCAACGCGATGGTGGCGGGCATTCCGGGCGCGAGCCTCTCAGCGGGCGGCGGCACGACGTCGACGACACTGATGCTCAACCTGGATGTGGCATCCCTTGCGGCCGGCGTGTACACCGGGGTACTGGCCGTCAAGGCGCCAGATGCCGCGAACCTGTCCGATGTGGTGCCGGTGACGCTCACCGTGACGCCCGCGCCCCCCTGCACCTACACCGTCGACCCCGCCACGACCTCGGTGCCTGCGGAGGGCGCTGCCGGCAGCTTCAGCGTCTCGGCGGGTCCAGGGTGCTCGTGGGTGACGACCGGGCCGCCTCCGAGCCTGGTGCAGATCACAGCCGGCGCCAACGGCAGGGGTGTGGGCACCGTGAGCTACAGCGTGGCCCCCAACAGAGGCCCGAGCGCGCGTACATTGACGATCATGTCGGGTGGGCAGCCGCACACGATCACGCAGTTCGGCTCGCAGTGCTCGTTTGCGATCAGTCCCGCGAGGCTGACGGCCCCCGCCGCCGGCGGCCTGGCCACTATCACGATCACGCCTTCGGCGCGGGAGTGCGGCTGGACCGCTTCCGGCCTGGGTGCGGCGCCGGCGAGTGGGACCGGGGGCGGCACAGCCACCGTGACGATCCCGCCCAACCTCGGTGTGAATGCCGTGACGTTGACCGCCGTCATCGCGGGGAAGACCTTGACAGTGGCGCAGACCGGTATCGGATGCTCGGTCGGCCTGAGCCCGTACACCGCGTCTCCACCCGCCGGTGGTGGCCAGGGGGTGGTGGAGATCACGACGCCGGCGGGCTGCAATTACGAGACCTCGTCGGGCGCGAGTTGGATCTCGGTGACGTCCGGCGGCTCGGGTGCAGCGTCGGGAACCCTCGTGTACTCCGTCGAACCCAACTCGACGACGCAGCCACGATCGGCGAGCCTCAACATCGGCGGTCAGACGTTCCTGATCAATCAGGCGCCGCTGCCGTGCAGCGTCACGGTGAACACAGCGGGTCTCGGCAGTCCCTTTGGACCTTCGGGAACCACAGGTACGATTGGGGTGACCACCAACGGGGCGAACTGCACGTGGACCGCGTTGAGCGGCGATGCCTGGGCGACCGTGACTCCCTCGTCAGGTACTGGCAACGGCACGATTGGGGTGACGGTGGGCTCCAACGCGGGCTCCACGTCGGCCCGGGCGACCGCGCTGACCGTCGGAGGGCAGACAGTGCAAATCCAGCAGGCGGGAACGACCTGCTCGTATGGCCTGCAGTCGGCCACGGGAACGGTTCCCGCCGCGGGCGGAAACGGCTCGGTGGGTGTCATCACTGCCGGCGTCTGCGCCTGGACGGCGACAAGCAATGACCCTGGGTGGTTGACGATCGTGTCGTCTGGTACCGCCGGCTCAACTGACGTGCGGTTCGTTGCGCAGCCGAACGCGAGCCCGACTCCGCGCACCGGGACGCTCACTGTGGCGGGCAGCGTCTACACGGTGACCCAGGCGGCGGGCTCGTGTCTCTACATACTGACCGCACCAGGTACGTCGACGTCGGTGTCAAGGGACGGCGCTACGGGGGCATTCGGGTTCACGACCACGGCGGCGGGGTGCTCACCCAATGCCGTGAGCTACGTTTCCTGGATTTCGACGGCGTTGTCGTTCGATGGGGCCTCGGGTACCGTGACCTACGTGGTGGCACCCAATCCCTCTGGGGCGACGCGCGTCGGCAGTATTCAGGTCGGGGAGCAGTCGTTCACCATCAGCCAGATGGCCGCCTCGTGCGCCTACAGCCTGAACCGCTACGGAGCAGCATTCAGCCGTTTCGGGGGCGCGGCGAACTTCCTCGGGTCGCCATCGGGCCTCGGCTGCACTCCCGTGACGGGCACCGATCAGCCGAGTTTCATTTTCCTCGGGCCGCTGGCAGGACCTGAACTCAACCTCTTCACGCAACCGTACACCGTTGCGCCCTTCGACCTGATCGGCGGCGGAGGGGTGAGGACCGGCAGGATCACGTTTGGGGGGCAGTTCTTCACGGTGAAGCAGACGCCGTGGTGATAAAACAGCTATTTGCACGACCTATGTCGCCTGGTTACGAGACTTCTCGCCTACGCCCGTCCGCTGGAGGACAGCCCTAGCGCACTATTCTGTTCAGGTGGCTCTCGGCATGGTCCTTGCGACTGATCATTGTCGAGCCGCCGAGGAAGGCGGAGGGAGGTAGAGCGTGAGATTCCGAGCGTCCTTGCTGCTGCTGTTCGCCTTCTGTGCGGGCCCGGTGTCTGCTGGGCCCATCGTGCTGGTAGAGCCCGCGAACGCCACGTACAACGTGGGCGACACGTTCTCCCTCAACGTCGCGATTGACGGCGCGGTCGACCTGTTCGCATTCCAGTTCGACCTGGTATTCGACCCTGCGGTCGTCTCGGCGGCCGCGAGTTCGGAGGGCCCCTTCCTGGGCCTCGGGGGCCTTACGTTCTTCGTTCCAGGTGACGCAACGGTCCCAGGCACCATCACCTCGACGGCGAACAGCTTGATTGGGAATGTACCGGGCGTCGCTGGGAGCGGCGTCCTGGCAACCGTGTCGTTCACAGCGCTGGGGCCTGGAAGCAGCGGCGTTACCCTGTCGAACGTGATCCTTCTCGACTCGACGTTTGCTGCCATCGCGGACACGACACTCCGCAACGCCAGCGTCACCGTGAACGCGCGCGTGCCCGAGCCGACCACCCTCCTGATACTTGGAATCGGTGTTGCTGCTCTTGGGTATCGGCGCGGGCGACCTACCGCAGCGTAATTCGCGAGGTCAGCACCCTTCCACGCCGCCCCTCATGACCCGAGGGGCGCGCGTGGCACGGGGCCGACGCCGCTGGCGTTGGTCTTCGATCGGGATGATGACCGCGCGGTCGACGTCGTCGTCCGGCGGCGTCAGCGTGCCCCTACCTGTTTGATTCCGGCAGCACCTTCCTGCGCCACTCGGTCGCCTTGTCGGGCTTGCCCAGGGCATCGTACAGGACAGCCAGATCCTTCGCGCACGCCTGGCTCCTCGGGTGTTGGTCTCCGAGCCTGTCAGACAACGCGAGGCAGGCCTCCAGGGTGAGCGCCTCGGCCGCGGGATAGCGTTTCTGGCGCTGATACAGTGACGCGAGCGCCAGCTGGGTCCTGCACGTGGAATCATGCGCCGCGCCCAGCACGCGTCGCTTCGCGCTGATCGTCTCGAGGTACACCCGCTCAGCTTCCTCGAACAGACCCAGCTTGTCGTACACCGTGGCGAGGTTGTGCGAATCCATCAGGGTGTCTGGATGGTTGGGCCCACGGTTCCGCTGATCACCTTCGAGCACGCGACGCGCAATCGGTAGAGCGTCCCCGTACCGTTCAAGGCGGTAGTAGATCGCCTGCAGGTTGTTCAGCGAGGCGAGCGTATCCGAGTGTGTCGGCCCGAGAGTCCGAGTCTGAGCGTCAAGTGTCGCAAGCGTGAGCTGCTCTGCTTCCTTCCAGCGAGACTGCCCAACATAAACACTGGCGAGATCGAATTGCGCGAGCAGCGTGCTGGGGTCGTCGGGACCAAGTGAGCGTTTGCGCCCATCGATCACCTGTTTGTAAAGTGACTCTGCCTCATCGTATTCACCCCGGTACCAGTGCAGGTTCGCCAACTCATGCAAGGTCGTCAACGTAGTGGTGTGTGCGGGCCCTGACAGCCTCCGGCGTGTCGCGAGTGACTCCTCCAGGAGCGGTTGTGCCTCGCGGTACAAACCGAGCTTCGTGTAGACCTTTCCGACGGCGAACTGGAGCTGGGCCTGCGTCATCGGTTGGTCCTTCAGTTCTTCGCCAACCCTCAGCGCTCCCTTGTCGAGGATCTCCCTGGCTGTGACAGCATTTCCCCGTGCTTCGCCAGGATCAGACACGGCAAAGAGTTCGACCAGGAAGTCGGTTACCTGCTTTGCCGTTGCGGCCTCTTGATTGGCACGGTCTCGTTCCGCAGCGATGCGCTGCGCAAGAACGGCCATCGCCGCTGCGAAGGCAACCAGCATCAACGCCAGCGTCGCCGCTGCGCCGACCCCGAAGCGGTGACGTCGCACGAACTTCTTCGCCCGGTATGCCGCACTCGGTGGACCCGCGGACACCGGTTCATCAGACAGGTAACGCCGGACGTCGTTCGCCAGGTCATTCGCCGTTTGATAACGTCGCGTGCGGTCCTTTTCGAGTGCTTTCATGGTGATCCAGTCGAGGTCGCCGCGCAGTTGCCTGGCGAGCCGAACGGGCTCGGTCTGCCGGCTCTGCGCCGCCTTCACTGAGGCGGGCCCCATCTGGGTCACGTGCATGCTCGGTCTCGGGGGATCCTTTTCACGAATCGTTCGGCGGATCGCGTCCAGCCCGGCTTCGCGCAGCGTCTTCAGGTCGAACGGCGTGGCCCCCGTGAGTAGCTCGTACAGCAGCACGCCGAGGGCGTAGACATCGGTTCGGGTATCGATATTCAACCCGCCCATCTCGGCCTGCTCGGGGCTCATGTACTCGGGCGTCCCCACGAACGCGCCGAGCTCGGTGAACAGGGTCCGATCAGTGAGGTGCTGCGCTGTGGCCTTCGCCACGCCGAAATCGATGATCTTCGGCACCGCGTGGTCGTCGTTGACCGCGACGAGCACGTTCGAGGGCTTCAGGTCGCGGTGGACCACGCCCTTCTGGTGCGCATGCTGGACGCCCTCGCATACCTGCAGGAACAGGGCGAGGCGTTCAGGCATGGCGAGTTTGTGCCGGTCGCAATACGTCGTGATCGGCTCGCCCTTCACGTACTCCATGGCGAAGTACAGCCGACCCTCGGGTGTCGTGCCGCCATCGAAGACCGTGGCTATGCCGATGTGGTCCATCAACGCCAACGCCTGGCGCTCGGCCTCGAAGCGGGCAACGACCTGCGCGGAATCCATGCCCGGCTTGATCAACTTGAGAGCAACCTGGCGATGGACCGGACGCGTCTGCTCCGCGAGCCAGACCTCTCCCATGCCGCCCTCGCCGAGCTTCTGGAGCAGGCGGTACGAGCCGATGGAGCGTCCGGGCTGGCTTACTGGCGTGGCAGTGCGGGTGCCATCGGGGTCGGGACTCGAGCCCTGTGGGTCTTGCTCTGGCATCGCGGAAACCTCCTGCCCAAAGCGTGACTTCGCATACGCTACACGCCACCTGCCCTACCTGCAAGCGACCACGTGTGGAGTTATCAACGCGAGAAGGAAGTGAACCGTACCGGGATTGTCGGAGGGCCCATTCGTTGAGAGGAGGTGCCCATGGGACGCCCCGAGTCGGTTTTCCCCGGAGGAGCGCGAGCGCGCCGTCCGGATGGTGTGGGAGCACGCGCCTGAGCACCCGTCACTCCATCGACGTACGTCCGCGCGAAGCGCCTGGCCCGACAACCCCTCGCGAGGCAGGTCGAAGGGCTACGCCAGGCAGCGTTCAAAATTGACGCGCCCACCGAGGGTCCGGACACCGTGAATCCGGCCCGGCTCGCGACTGAAACACTTCTGTGTCCCTGTCAAAGCACTGGAGCCACGGTCAGGACGACAGACGCCTCAAGAAGTCGCGTGGAGAGACAATGTCGATGCCGTTGAAGCGACCAATGACGAGAAGGTCCTGGTCGCCGGTCACAATGACCATCGCTCCGGCGGCGACGGCCGTTGCCAGCACCACGTCGTCATCGGCATCTCGGGACACCGGGGACTTGAGCGGCGTCGGCTCCACGAGCCGGACGCGAAGGCGGAGTTGCTCGAGAAACGCGGTGGCGGCAGGCCCGAGCGTGAACTTCGCGCGCAACGTGTGCTCGAGCTCGTCGAGCAGAGCCTGCGACGTGACCACCGTGCACGAACCCAGACCTCGTATCACGACTTCGTGACACAGTCCCTTCGCGATCATGGCCGCGACGAACACGTTGGTGTCGAGGACGACAATCACGAGACGATCGCGAAGACGTCCTCGTCTGTGTAGATGCCCTGGGAGCGTGCCTGCGGCAGCAGTTCGGTCCGGGCTGACGCGAGGTTCGCGAGGAGCTCGTCCTGTTCGAGCGCGCGCCGTACCAGTTGGCTCACCGAGAGCTGCTGGGCCTTCGCCCGTCGCTCGAGGCGCCGCCGCGTGCCCTTGGGCAGGCGAATAGTCAGCACTTCTTCCATGTGTATGACTGTGTCATACGCGAGCGCCGGCGTCAATTCGGCAGCCGAAGAAGCGACGGGCCCGCGACCGGGCCCGACCTAGACGGCGCGGCCCGATCCGGCGCCTCGCGGTGGAGATGGCGGATCGGTGATCCGTTAGTCGTTGAATCTGGGGAATAGTTGGTGAGCCCGGTAGGAATCGAACCTACAACCAACAGATTAAGAGTCTGCTGCTCTGCCAGTTGAGCTACGGGCCCACGTCGGGGTCTGGCTGGGTCGCCGGGGGAGGCGACGCGCGTCGCGCGCGGGATGACCTCCGGACGCAACGGTCGCAAAGCATAACACAGGATCCCATGGCCACAAGCGGGCAGTCGGCCCGCGCAGGCGCGCCGTCACCGCGCCGTCGGCCGGACGGGGTGACGCCTCGGGTTCCCGCGGTCGTCCGCGCGCGGGACTAGTAGTCGCCACGGGGAATTTAAGTCGGCGCGTCGTAGGTCTTCGGGCAGGCACGAGGACGGGCGATTGCCTTTGGCGGAGATCCGGCCGTGGCATGGTCTTAGCTATGCAACAACAAGCTCTGTTCGTACCGATCGTTTTCCTTCCAGAGGAACGTCACCCCATGCCCAGTGCTCTTCTCCTCCAACCTCGGGCGCGTCGTGCCAGCCGCTTCGTGGCCGGCGTCGCCGTCGCCCTCGCGGTCATCGCGGTCCGGGCCGACAACACGGCTCAATCGTTGCCCTTCTCGCAGGCTTGGACGAACACGTCGCTCATCACCGCTGACGATAACTGGTCCGGGGTCCCGGGCATCACGGGCTACCGTGGCGACGACCTGACAACCTCGACTGGCACGGACCCGCAAACGATCGTCGTCGATGGCACGGGCGTCGTCGACGTGATCGCGAACCAGACCAACACGGCCATCACGAATGGTGGCGTGGCCGAGTTCCAACTCGCCAATCCGACCATCGCGCTGAACGGGTCGGGAACGGCCGACGCGCCCTTCATCCTGATCAGCGTGGCGACCACGGGAAACCAGGCGATCTCGGTGAGCTACAACCTGCGCGATATCGACGGGACGACCGACAACGCGATTCAACCGGTCGCCCTGCAGTTCCGCGTGGGCACCACCGGGAACTTCACGAACGTTCCCGCGGGCTTCGTCGCCGACGCGACCACCGGCCCCAGCCTGGCCACGCTCGTCACGCCCGTGAGCGCGACCCTCCCCGCCGCAGCCGACAACCAGGCGGTCGTGCAGCTTCGCATCATGACGACCAACGCGGTCGGCAACGACGAGTGGGTCGGCATCGACGACATCTCGATCACCGGGACGCCGGTTTCCGGACCGGTGCCTCCGACGATGACGGTGACGGCCACGCCGCAGACGGTGGACACGGGTTCCTCGACGCTCCTGAAAGCGACGGTGACGCCAGGTGCCAATCCGGCGAGCACCGGCTTGTCGGTCACCGCCAACCTCAGCGCCATCGGCGGTTCAGCGACGGCGCCGCTCTTCGACAACGGCACGAACGGTGATCAGGTATCGGGAGACAACATCTTCTCGCTCAGCACGACGGTCACCGCGACGGCGGGCGTGAAGACGGTGTCGTTCCTGGCCACGGACGCCGAGGCGCGATCGGCCACGGCGCAACTCGACCTGACGGTCACGATCCCGATCGTGGCGACGACCATCAGCGCCATCCAGGGCGCCGGCGCCGAGTCGCCGATCCTCGGAAACACGGTCATCACACGGGGCATCGTGACAGGGATTCGCACGAACGGGTTCTTCATCCAGAGCACCGCGGCAGACGTCGATGGCAACACCATGACGTCAGAGGGCCTGTTCGTATTCACCTCGTCCGCACCGCCCGCGCCAGCGGTGATTGGGAACTACGTGCAGGTAACGGGCACGGTCAGCGAGTTCGGAAGCTCTTCGGCACCGCCGGGATCCTTCAAGGCGACACAACTCGTCAGCCCGACGGTGACGCCGTTGGGAAGTGGGTTCGCGTTGCCGGCTCCGGTGACGTTGACTGCGGCAGGCTTCGCGACGCTCGGCGGCCTCGAGCCGTACGAGGGCATGCGGGTCGAGGTGAACCAACTCGTCGTCGTCGCCCCGACCGACGGCGGACCGAACTCGGCAGCAGGCACGTCGGAAGCGAACGCGACGGCCACCTCCACCGGCGTGTTCTTCGGCGTGCTGCCTGACTACGCGCGGCCCTTCCGTGAGGCAGGGATCGATGCGTTCGCGCCGCTGCCGGCAGGCGCCCCGGTGACGGTCACGCGCTTCGACACCAACCCCGAGCGCCTGCGCGTCGATGACGGTCTCGTGGGCGGAACACCCATCGACGTGTCGACGGGTGCGCTGGTCACGAACCTCGTGGGCATCCTCGACAACAGCTTCAGCAACTACACCCTGCTCGTCGATCCGAGCGTTACGCCTGGCGTGTCGCCCGGTGCGGGGGTCTCCTCCGTTCCGGCAGCCCGCCCGGAAGAGGTCACGGTCGGGGCGCTCAACTTTGAGCGGTTCTACGACACCGTCAACGCGCCGAGTCCGATCGGCGACGTGGTGTTGACACCCACGGCGTACCAGAATCGCCTCAACAAGGCGTCGCTGACGATCCGCAACGTCCTGCGGACGCCAGACATCCTCGCGGTCGTCGAGATGGAGAACCTGGCCACGCTGCAGGACCTGGCGGCCAAGGTCAGCGCTGATGCCATCGCGGCATCGCAGGTGGATCCCCTGTACCAGGCGTACCTGGTGCAGGGCAACGACATCGGCGGCATCAACGTCGGCTTCCTCGTCAAGACGGCGGTCGCGGTGACGTCGGTGCAGCAGTTCGGCAAGGACACCGTGTTCGCGCTCGATGGCTCCCTGCTCAACGACCGTCCGCCGCTCGAGCTGCGGGCAACGGTCACACCGGCGACTGGATCGCCCCTGGCGCTGACGGTGATCGTGAACCACCTGCGGTCGCTGAACGGGATCGACGACCCCGGAAGCGCGGGTGCGCGTGTCCGCGCGAAGCGCCTCGCGCAGGCCGAGTTCCTGGCCAACCACGTGCAGGGACTGCAGGTGGCCAATCCCGCCGAGCGCATCGTGCTCGTTGGCGACTTCAACGCATTCGAGGTCTCTGACGGATACGTCGACGTGATCGGCTCCATCGTCGGGAGCCCGGCTCCGGCGTCAGAGGTGGTGCTGGCGGGTGCCGACCTGGTCAACCCGAACCTCGTCAACCTCGTGACGTTCGTGCCGCCGTCCAACAGGTACTGGTACTCGTTCGACGGCAACGCGCAGGTGCTCGACCACGCGCTGGTCACGCAGAACCTCGTGAACTACGTGAGCCGGGTCAGCTTCAGCCGCAGCAACGCCGACCAGCCCGAGACACAGCGCAACGACCCGAACACGCCCGCTCGGCTGACGGATCACGACGGCGTCGTGGTGGCGTTCGCGATGGGCGCTCCGCGCCTGGTCGGGCAGGTGGTCGCCAAGACGGCTGGTGCGGCCACGATCGACGTGCGCTTCACCAACAGCGGCACCGGCAACGTGATCGACGGCCGCGTCGAGGGGATCACGTTCCGCACCATGGCCGGAATCGGGACGGTCACGCTCGCGGGGCCGGCGCTGCCGATTTCGCTCGGCGTGATCGCACCTGGGCAGTCGGTGGTGCGCACGCTGCAACTGAACGTGCCAGCTGGGGTGACGCGGTTCACGGTCACCGAAACGGGCAGTCTCAAGTCCGCCGCGGGGGATGCGCTGCGGTTCTCGTCCACGCAGACCGTCATCAAGTAGGCGGTCACGCACTCGTCCGGCCGGCGCAGGGATGCGCCGGCCGGGCATCCCTCATTGCCTCTGGAGACTGTCAGTGAAGAGCACCATCACCCGCATCATGCTCGCCGCCGCCATGAGCATGGCTGGCCTGCTCGCCATCCCGGCGAGCGCCGCCCCGCTCCTGGACATCGCCATCAGCCCGAACCCCGTGCAGGGCGCACCGGGGCAGGACGTTCAGATCGATTTCACGTTGACCAACGTGTCGGCCCTGTACATCGACCAGCCGACGCTCAACTACACCGGTGCCAATCCAACAGCGCTCGGGTTCCTCGATACGTCGTGGTTCGACAACCAGGGCCTCCTGCTGGCTCCCGGCGCCGTGTTGCAGGGGTTCGCTTTCTTCATGTTCGACTCTCTGGCGCCATTGAACGTGCCCGAGACGTTCGATGTCGAGTTCGCATTCGACACCTTTGACGCCCTCGGGGCACCGCAAGGGTTTTCGAGCGAACTGGCCAGCTTTGATGTGACCGCAGTGCCCGAACCCGCGACGCTGGGCCTGCTCGCCATGGCCCTGGCCGGCGCGGCCGTCACACGTCGTCGCCGCAACTGACGAGCGGAGTTCCACCGTACGCGCGGACGCCCCATGCACCGGGGCGTCCGCGTCGTTTCGCGGTTCAGCATCCGCACGACCTCACCTTGCCAGGTGTAGGGGCCGCGCCCCCGCGCGGCCCGGATACGCCTGTCGCCGATCCCGTGCGGGTGCAAGGTTCCGGGCCGCGCGGGGGCGCGGCCCCTACACCTCACGCCCGACCCCCCGCGGCCCGTGCGCGGGTCAGGCGCGGGTTTCTCCCCCGCACACTTTGCGCCGGTCCCCGCATCGGGCTACAGTGCTAAAGCGGTCGCGCCTGTGCGACCGGCGCTCCCGTCGCGAGTAGATTGCAGTTCGTGGAGGGAGGCGGCGTCTGCCCCCGCCATCGTGTCTTCACACGCAAGGAATGCGGCATGCCAGTTCGTGATGGGTTCCTGAAGGGTATCGGGTTCGTCTTCGGCGTCACCTTCGGGGCGCTCTTCGCCCTCGTCGTGTTGAGCGTGGCCTTCCTGACATTCGGGGCGGGCATCGGCGCGGGCGTGGCGGCCGCCGGTGGCCGCGGCGCCGGCACGGGGCCGACCGGCTACACGTTTGTCAGCGGCAAGGCGGCGAGTGCCAACAAGCTGCTGGTGCTGCGCATCGACGGCGTCATCCTCGGCACGCCGCCACGCGACCTCGCGACGATGTTCTTCGTCCCGCAGGCGACCTACGGATACGTCATCCGCCGAATCCTCGAAGATGCGGCCAACGACTCGTCGATCAAGGGGGTCATGCTCCACATGCAGACGCCCGGCGGGACGATCTTCGGCGCCCGCGCGATTCACGACGGGGTCATGGCGTTTCGCCAGTCGAAGAAGCCCGTTGTCGCCTGGATCGAAGGGCTCTCGGCCTCGGGCGGCGTGATGGCGATGGTGGGAGCCGACAAGGTCTACGCGGATCACGGATCCTTCATCGGCAGCATCGGCGTGATCGGGCCGGTGTGGCAGTACTACAACAAGCCGATGGCCACCGACGGCGGCATCCTCGGCGGCGGCATCGTCACGCAGAACGGGATCGAGCAGGTGGTCATCTCGGCGGGCCGCGGCAAGGACCTGGGGAACCCCTTCCGCCGCGCAACGCCCGAGGAGATTCGGGTGCTGCAGGACGGCGTCAACATCGAGTACGCGGCGTTCGTGCGCCACGTCGCCGGGAACCGCGGCATCGCCGAAGTCACGATTCGAGACGAGATGGGCGCGCATATCTTCGGCAACGAGCAGGCTGAGGCCTTCAAGCTGATCGACGGCACGAAGGACCGCACGAGCGCGATCGCGGAACTCGCCACGTTGACGAAGCTGGGAAGTGATTACCAACTGGTGCGCCCGCACGCCGAGCAGCAGGGATGGCTGGGCCAGATGCTGCAATCCCGCTTCGGCTTCGCCCCGCCCACCGCCGGCGCCGACCCGACGGCCATCGTCAGGCGCGACCTGTGCGACGCGCAGGCCCGATTCCCGTTGGCCTATTACGGGAACCCGTTCGCGTTGTGTGAATAGGTAATGCGGCGTGTGAGTAGGTCGGGCCGCACAGGGTGCGGCCCCTACACCTGGCCCAGACACCCACACCAACCCGATACACATTCGAATTCGTGTAGGGGCCGCACCCCAGTGCGGCCCGTGCCCGTAGCGTGGCCCGCGCCCGTGTCTCGCGCCCGTGTGCGTCCGGTTGCGTTGCGGTTCGTACGCGTCGTTGGCAGTTGTGGGTGTAGGGGCCGCGCCCCGCGCGGCCCGTCCCCGTTGCGCGGCCCGTGAAGTGCGTTCGCGTCCACGGGAACCCGTTCGCGTTGTGTGAATAGGTAATGCGTCGTGTGAACAGGTGTTCGGGCCGCACAGGGGTGCGGCCCTACACCTGCAGGCACCCAACCAAACGCGTACCGCGGCCCCCAATTCGATGTCGGGTTCACATTCGATGGTGTAGGGGCCGCGCCCCCGCGCGGCCCGTCCCCCGTTGCGCGGCCCGTGACGCGGCCCGTACCCATGAGGCGGCCCGTCGCCCGTGCCCGTCCCCGTCCCGTCCCTTACCGCATCTTCGTCGCCAGCAGGTTGGTGCCGGCGGCCCAGAAGTCGCCGTCGGCGTCGTTGTAGACCGAGCCCTCGACGGCGAGTGTCGAGATGGCGCGCGCCGCGACGCGCACGCCGAACCTGCGCTGCATGGCGTTGGGGAACTCGTCACCGACGTTGATGGTGAAGCGGGTGCCCGCGTTCACCGTGTAAGACTTCATCTCGGGGGTGCGATCCTCGTAGAGCACGGTCACGTCCACGGTGTCGCCGACGCCGCCGGTGTTCGACACGAGCACGTACGTCTGCGCGCTCTCGGCGTAACCAGCCTTGCCCTCCGAGAGCAGCCATTCGGCACCGACGTTCGTCGAGCCGAGCGAGACGTGCGCCTCGTACCATCCGCTTGCATCGCCCCACCACATCGCCCGCTCGACGACGATTGGGACGGCATTCAGCGACGTCACCACGGTTGACAGCGAGGTGGCGGCGAGCCCGGGCTCCTTGTCGACCCAGATGGTGTCGCGGCTCTGCGGGGGAATGGTCCGCGTGGTGGTCGTGCTCGTGCCGTTGGGCAACAGGAAGCGCGCTTGCACCTGCGCGGGCACGAGTCCGGGGTTGGCAATCAGCACGAACAGGTCGAACAGCGTCTGCGTGGCGCCCTCGGCGAGGTACCACTCGGTCGCCGGCACGGTCGCACCGGCACCGTCGTGGCCGGCCGAGAAGGACTCGCCGGGACGATCACGATACAGCGCGCGCTCGACAACGATGCCGCTGTTGTCGGTGGTCTTGATCTGCGCCGAGACGTCGGTCGCGGCGAGGCTCGGGTCTTCGCGGTTCACCCAGATCGTCTGCCGCGAGGTGGGTGCGAGCGAGTAGCGCTTCGTCAGCGGCGGCTGTCCGCCGGCGAACAGGTACGTGATGTCGACCTCGACGCCGAACGCGTTGGGATTCTGCAGCAGGTAGAACAGCTGCAAGCCCGAGTGCGTGGCGCCCTCGGCCAGGAACCACTCGTTTGATGCGGCCGTGGCCGCGCGTTCGGCGTGCGCGCCGTAGCGCCGGGCCGCATCCCAGTGCATGTCGCGCGAGACGGCGATCTCGACATCCGATTCGACGATGGTCGAGAACTCCGCGGTCTCGAGGCCGGCAATGGTGCGCGGGTCGATCGAGACGCGGCGCGATGCAGGCACGAGCACGTCGAGCGCGAACACCTGCCCGTCGGATCGCAGGAATCGCACGACGGCCCGCGCAGTGCCGATGGTCGAGTTCGCCAGGTCGATCGAGAGATCGAAGAACGTGCTGGTGGCGCCCTCCGCGAGGTAGCGCGTCACGAGGCCGTTGGGATGTGTGCCGGCTGAGGCTTCCACCGCATTGGTCCGGCCGTCGTTGTCGGGATCGCCCGCGGCGCCATCGGCGCCTGATGCGCTGGCGGGATCCAGCCCGAACCGGCGTTCCCACGCGTCGTCCAGGCCATCGCTGTCCACGTCGGGATTGGCGGCGCCGATGCGGAACACCGTGCCGTTGAAGCTGACGATGTAGAGCTCGCCATCGGCGTCGGTCTCGATGGCGACGATGCCTCCAAGTGCGCCGGCGCCGCCGAGTTCTGCGGTGTGCTCGCGCAGGTCGCTCGGTGTCGCCTCACCCGTGATGGGATTGACCGTCAGCGCGATCGAGAACACGCGATGGCTCACGAAGTCGGCGAAGAAGTACCGGCCCACGTACAGGGGATCAAGCGCGAGCCCGCGATACACCGCACCGCCCGAGATGGAGTCGCCGACGCCGTCGGGTTGATCGAGGTGCAGGTACTCGTGAACCGGCGCCGTAGCCGGACCATAGGCCAGTGGCTGCGTGGTGACGTGCGCGCCCGTGCCCTCGAAGTTGCGCCAGCCGTAGTTGCGGCCACCCGCCCCGGATGGCTCGTAGTTCACCTCTTCGCGCGCATCCTGGCCGACGTCGGCGATGACCATGGCCCCGGTGCCGCCCAGGCGGGGATCGTCGAACGCGAACTTCCACGGGTTGCGCAGGCCGAATGCCCAGATCTCGGGCCGCGCGGCGACCGGCACGCTGTCGAGGAACGGGTTGTCGGCCGGCACGCGCATGCCGTCTTCGTTGCCGGGTTCGACGTGGACGTCGATGCGCAGCATCTTCCCCAACAGCGTGTTCGGATCCTGCGCGCGGTGTTCGGGGTCGTCGTGGCTGCCGCCGTCACCCATCCCGATGTAGAGGTAGCCGTCGGGACCGAAGCGGAGGGTGCCTCCGTTGTGGTTGAAGTACGGCTGGGCGATCGTGCGGTTGCCATCGCTCCACCGCAGGTCGAAGCGCGACGCGGGATCGGCAACGAGCGGGTTGGCGAGCGAGCGGGTGAACCGCGCGATCACCGTGTCGCCACTCTGGTTGGTGAAGTTGACGTAGCAGTGACCGTGCGAGGCGTAATCGGCCGGGCACGCCATGCCGAGCAGCCCATGCTCGCCGTCGGTCGTGATCGCCCCACTGACGTTCAGGTAGTCGGTGGGCTCGAGCGTGCCGGAACCGCCGCTGTTGCGGCGGACGACACGGACGCGTCCGCCTTTCTCCACGACGTAGTGGATGCGTGGCGCCGACGGATCCTGGACGAAGGCGACCGGCAACGACAGTCCCGAGACGTACGGCGTGGCGACGATCGGTGGAAGGGGTTGCGCCGACGCTGCCAGGGGCAGCGTCGACATGAGAAGTGGCAGGATGCAGGTGCGACGCATGGTCAAGTGTCGCATTCAAACGGGCGGCCAGATCGCGAAGCCGCGAAATCGCACGAGAACGTCGGCCCACTGACCATCCCGGCGACAGTCGTCGTGCAAGATCGCCAGCGGCCGATGTCGCAGGCGACACGGGGTGCGGGCCGCGACGTCGAGGGTGAGCCGTATCAGTACGTCACCCGCACGCGGTACTTCAGCACCGCGGTGCCATCTGCCGCGACGGGCACCGTGAACTGCGCGGCCCAGGCGTCGGTCTTCGTCCACGGGTGCGAGTTGCTGACCATCCGCCACGAGCCGCCGATCGGTTCGTTGACCTCGACCGACACGGGCGTGGCCTTGTGGTTCCGCAGGGTCACCTCGAACTCCATCTCGTAGACGTTGTTCGCGATCTTCTCGAAGTCGGTCTGCTTGCGCTCGCAGACGACGTCGAAGGCGTTGCCGATCTTGAGGTTCAGCGTCTCGTCCTTCGGCGTGTGCTCGATGCGATCCTCGCCGACGAACTGCAGCCCGCCCTTCGAGTCGTGCTGGTAGACGCGCACCGTTCCCGACGGCATCGGCATGCCCAGGCCGGCCTTCGCCTCGTTCCTGAACTGGTAGAACACCTGGACATCGTCTTTCACCGGCGAGCCGGGGTCCTGCTGGTTGCGGTAGTAGAAGTGCTGCCCCGAGACCACGTAACGCTTCTGCACGGGCACACCGGTGCCGGTGAACATGCTCACCTGCTTGGTCTGGTTGTTGTTGATCGTCGTCTTGCGGCCCAGCGTGTAGAGGTGATAGTCCGAGAACGCCTCCTGGGCCATCGGCGGCGCGGCGGCTGGGGCGGCAGCCATCTCCTGCATGACCATCCTGCCGAGCTTCTCGCGCACGCGGTTGAGCTCGCCGGCCACGAGTTGCAGGGTGGCGTTCCTGAACGCGGTGCCGCTGTTGTTCGTCACGGTCACCCACGCGTCGACGTCGGCCTCCTTGTCGTCGCGCGACACGGTGAGGACGTAGTCGGCGTTCCACGAGAGCTGGCCCGCCAGGTACGAGGCCTCGACCTTGTGGTTCGTCGCGCCGGTGTTGTCGATGGTCCAGATCAGCGTGGGACGCGAGTACAGGCTGTCGGGCAACTCCGGGAAGCGGATGTGATCCGGGTGCAGCCCCGTCACGATCTCGTTGCCGATCCGCCAGACGGGGGCGTTGTTGTAGCTGAGGAGGCGCGCGGTGACCTCCTCCTGCTTCGTCGTGCCACCCTCCTGCCGGGTGCGCACGAGCGTGACATCGCGGCCGACGTACTTGCGCAGCAGTTTCTCGGGTTCGAGCAGGTCGTACTCGTAGTTCTGCTCGAGGACGCTCACGCGCGTCGGTTCGGTGAGCGAACGGAAGTGGACCGTGGCCGGGTTGACGGTGGCCGCGATGTCCATGAAGCGGAGGTTGCCGACGCCGCGCGGGATCTGGAGCTCGCGCACGTCGCGCACCAGCGCGAGGTCGGAGTTGTAGACGGTGACGGCCAACTCGACCTGGTCGTCGAGCGTGGTGGTGGCGTCCGGTCCAGCCGCCGCGGAGGCCGAGATCACGGGCTCGGCCGGGCGAACGACGAAGGCACCGCCAACCACGACGAGTGCTGCAATCCATGCACGTGCAGACATGTGAGTGAACTCCTGGAGCATGGCCGCCATTGGCCCTGCATCCTCTGAACGGACTCGCCCGGATTTCTTGCAGGCCGCGGGCACCTTCCATTGTGCACGGTTCGTGCGGGACAGGTCGGCGTGACAGCAGTCATCTGAAAGGTGTAGGGGCCGCACCCCAGTGCGGCCCGGGCGACGATCACGGTGTCGTGCCATCCGTATGCCCCGGTGACGGATCGCGCCGGGCATCTGGTCTCGCGGGCGGGACGTGCATTCCTGTGGCGGGCCGCGCAGGGGCGCGGCCCCTACACCTGGCCATGAATCCGATCCCGGCAGCCCCTACGGCGGGCTTTCGTGTGGAAGGTGTAGGGACCGCGCCCCTGCGCGGCCCGGGCACCCTACCTCCAGGTCGCGCCCGCGTCTGTCGTCACGAACACGCGGCCGTCAATCGTCGTGACCGAGGCCGTGCGGGCGTCGCGGGCTTCGATCCTTGCCAGGTCGACGGGCTCTGGAAACGCGACGCGATTCCAGTGGCGTCCGTCCACGGTCAACATCACGGCGCCGCCGCGACCCACCAGCCAGCAGACGCCGCGGGCCGGCGACACGCCATGGGTCAACTCCGGCGTGACGCTTGCGGCGACGCGCTCCCACGTGGCGCCGTCATCGACGCTGAAGCCGATGGTCGACTCCTCGATGCGCCAGCGCTCACCCGGATGCGGGGAGGCCACGAACCACGGCCCGGCAATCCGAGCCCTGGCCTGTTGCCGCATGGCGTCCCGACCGGCAGCCATCGGCACGATCACCGACGGTGCAGCGGCGGCCTCGGCGGGCGCAGACGGAAGAGCCTGGGCCGACTGCCTCCCAGGCGACGCGCCGATCGCACGTTCATCCTGCGCAGGACGGCCCGCAACGGCGTTCGCCTCGCGCTTGTCAGCGGCCTCTGCCGTCACCACCGTCTCGCGCAGCGGCGCCTCGGGTGCGAATGCAGGTGCCGCCGACGGACGTGCCGCGGGCCGGGTGTCTGATGGCGCCGCAAGGCGTGGAGCGGCGGGAGCAGGTGCAGGCGGAGGCGGAGCCGGAGCCGCCTTGACCGCCGCCGACGGGGCCTGCGCTGCCTGCGAGGGAGTCGATGGCTCTGCCGCCGACGTCGGTGCCTGTGCGACCTCCGTCGCTTCTGATTCAAGGCGGTCGATGTCGCCGCGAGCCTGCACCTGAATATCGTCTGCAGGGGCCAGTGGCTCCGGATGGGGCAGCAGGAACCACAGCGTCGCGGCACCGATCGTCACGAGCGCAGGCGCCATCCAGCGCACGATCGATGTCCGCCACCACGGCAGGGGTGTCGCGACCGCTGGTTCGGAACGCACGATGACCGCCAGCAGTGCCTGGCACCGGGCACAGCCGGCGACGTGAGCCTCGGCCGACGCACGGGCCCGCGCATCCAGGCCATCGTCGGCCCAGGCGGCCAGTGTCTCCGCATCCAGGCAGTCGGTCGTCGGCGCAGCGCCGGCGGGCATCACCCGTTTCAGCAACTGCTCGACATCGCGGTCGCGGTCGGGCGTGGCGCTCACGTCATCCTCTCGTGCGTAGAACGATCCAGGACGGGAACCTTGCCGTCCGATCCGCCAGCGAGCACCGCGGCGAGGTCGAGCCCACCCGCATCTGCCGACATGCTGGCGAAGCACTCGCTCACTTCGCGGTCCACGAAGCCGTGATGGTTGCGGAGGCGCTGCTCCACCTCGTCGCGTATCGCGCGCCGCGTGCGCGACAGGTGCCGCGACACGGTGGCTTCATGCTCCTTCAGCAGGCGGCCGATCTCGGCCAGGGTCATCTGCTGGGCATAGTACCAGCCCAGGCGGAGCCGATCACGAGGAGCCAGGTTGCCGATGACGAACGCCAGGGCTGCCAGCATCGCCGCCGCAAACCGTCGCCTGTCGGGATCGGGCAGCGCCGAGGAAGCGGTCGGTGGTGCAGCAGGTTCCTCGTCTGGAAGAGGTTCGAGCCGGCGATGGCTGCGGATGCCGTCGACGTGACGCTGGGCGAGGATGGAGCGGAGCCACGTCGCGAGGCTGCTGCGCCCGTGGAAGTAGCGGAACAGCGACTGGCGCACGCCGGCCGTGTCCTTCAACCCGAACAACTCGGCATAGAGCGAGTCGGCGAGATCGCGCGCACCGCCCGTCGGATCGATGGCCGCGGCGGCGCGATACAGCGCGGGCCGGTGCTCACGGATGACGTGTTCCCAGGCGCCCTCGTGGCCGGCCGCACAGGCGCACGCGAGCGCCAGGTCCTCGAGGTGCAGCCCCGCCAGGTAGCGCTCGAGCTCAGGGCCGGCCGGCACGCGATCCACGAAGGCCTTCGTCGCCGACCGGGCGAGGGCGTCGGCGAAGTCATCGCGCGCGACATCCCACCGGTCGCCCTTCGCGGCGCGGTACAGGCGCGAGACCAGGTCATCGTCGAGGCGCATGCTCGGCTGATCAGTACCCGCCTTCGCCGCAGACCTGCAGGCGGCGGCTTCGGCGAGGCTTCGCCGGCAGCAGGTCGGAAGAAGCGGCAACCCGGCAGTGTGCTGCCGTGGCGAGCCGGGTGGGCAGGCGGTGAGCGTATCATCTGCAGGTTCTCACGGATGGTGCCGATTGTGTTGTGCGGTGGCAGACCCGGTGTCGGCTGCCGCACGACCAATGTGTCCGAATGGCGACACGTCGTGGGTATGCGACATGCGAGGTGAGATGTGCGTCAGGTAGTGACCCTTCTGGTGTGCGGCGCCGGCCTCCTGCAGGCCATGCCTGTGTTGGCGCAGAGCGAACAGCAACTGCGACAGGCCTTCGAGGGCCAGTACGTCGTCGTGAAGATGGACATGCCGGCGACGCAGCTGGGCATCGACCTCTATCCGGAGCGTGATCCCACGATCGACTTCCGCGCCTACAGCGCGCGCCTCCGCGAGTACGGTGTCGCCTTGCGCGAGGGCACGCGCGTGCTCGTCACCACGGTGCGCGTGAAGAAGAAGAACATCGAGTTCCAGCTCGGAGGGGGCGGCTACGGTGTCTTCGGCGACGACTCGGGGTCGGTCTACGTGCCGAGCGTGTCGAAGAGCAACCGCGAGAAGGACCTGGAGAAAGCCGTCAAGAACGAGCCCGACTACGAGCGGCGCCGCCGGATGCAGCGGGAACTCGACGAGTTGCGGCGCGACCGTGAGCGAGAGGAGCGCGACCGCGACATGGAGCGGCGCGCCATGGAAGAGCGGAAGAAGAGCGAGATCGCCGACAAGCGCCTCGACGCCGGCTCACGCGTCAACATCTGGCTTCCCGAGTCGCAGCTCGCCTACTCGATTCCCACGCCGGGCGAACTGCAGCGGATGCTGTCGCGCACGATCGATTTCGGCCCGATGGGTTCGCGACAGCTCGAGCCCGAGCCGCAGCGCCTGCCACCGGCTCCTCCGATGCCCTCACGTGGCGGAGGTGGCGGTGACATCCGGCGGGGGATGAGCACCGACGAAGTGCACGACCTGCTCGGCGCGCCCACGCGCAGCAAGCCTGGAAAGCAAGGCGAGCTATCGACGCTCACCGAATGGTATGAAGAAGGCGACCGCGTGACCGAAGTGACCTACGTGGGCGGCGTCGTCGTGAAGTTCTCGACCTCGTCGAAGTAGGAGCAGGGAGGCGCCGCGCGGCGGCCTACCTGGTGAGATCCTCAGTTGACTCGTCGCCGGTGGCACCTTGACGTCGTCGCCGCGCCAGTCCACGTCCGGTGACGACCAGGGCACCGGCGGCGACCAGGCCGGCGACACCCGAGAGCAGCGGGTGCGATCGCACCACCCCTGTCGCCGCCTCGATCCTGACGGCCCACGCGCGTCGCGCGGCGCCTTCGAAATCGGGCTGCGGGCAGCGCCGGCCGAACTGCCGCGCCCACGGGACGTACGCACCCTCCTGCAGGTAGCGTGCGTAGACCGTCGCGGCGCGTTCAGGTTCGCGGTTGATGATCCAGCTGTTCGCCCGGCACAACACCGCGGCGAACGCCTGCGAGGACGGGGGAAGGACATCGGCCGCTCGCATCGCGTGATCCACCGCAATGAGGCGGTAGTGAAAGCGAGTGTTGATGCTCGGTGCCGAGCGTGCGACGCGTTCACGCTCCGCGGCAGTTAGGCCCCCCGCCTCCGTTGCGCCTGACGATGCCGCTGCGGCGCCCGGTGTCGCAGCCACCCCAGTCGGCCCTCCGGTGGCCGAACCCGACGAGGAGTCAGACGTGCCAGCGTCGCTGACGTCGGCGTCGGGTTCGTCGTCAAAATCAATGTTGCCCTCGTCATCGAGTGCGACCTGGCCATCGAAGACGGCGAAGTCGGGAGACAGTTCGTATCCCAGGACCTCCATGCCGTCGAACCTGGCAATGGTCGCCGCCGCAAACCAATTCTCGGCGCGCGAGACGGCGCTGCGCCACCAACTGCCGGCGCGCGAGAGTGCGGCCACGTACTCTTCGGCCACCGACCGGATGTGTTCGTCGTCGAAGTACCCGATCGCCTCACCGTAACGCTGCTCGCGCATCAGTCGGCGAGCCAGCAGATCGCGCAGGGAGGCGCCAGGCAGGGTCTCGCCCTTCTCGAGGGCCTCCTCGACCTCCGAGCCCGTCGGAGTCTTCACCCGCTCGTCGACGTATTGCTTCAGCTCGTCAACCGTCAGCACGCGCTCCGCGATGTAGGCGACGTCCCTCCAGTAATCCGTGTCGGATCGAGCGGCCGACCACGTGCCGTCGCTCGCCGCGAGGAGCAGCGTCAGCGCTTCGACGAACTCATCGCGACCGAGGCGGAGCACGGCCGCTTCGGCGATCAACTCGGCGTGCTGTCTGCTCCCGCGATGTTCACGCTGGTAGGCTGCAAGTGCCTCGGTGTAGCCCGCGAGTGCCGCGGCGGCATCGCCGCGACGCCAAGCGAGCTTTGCCCGAATCCAGGACGACAACGCCGCGGTGTCGCGGCCGGCGAGTCGTTCTGCAAGATCGAATCGACCTGCCTGGTAGGCCGTGGCAGCCAGCCAGCCCATGCCGGCCCGGTCGGTGATCCGGTGGCGGTCGAGCGCATCGACCACGCGGTCGAGCGCCGGCTTCGTGACGCTAGTGGGCGAGGGAGGAGCAGTCGTGTCGAGCGTGCCGGCGGCCTCTGCGCCCGGCTCGAGCGGGGCGTCGGGGTCCTGCGGCTCGCCCTGGGGGAGAAGATCACCGACCGGCCCCTCGTCGTAAAACGGGTCTCTCCTGTAGACGCGCGCGTTCAGGTAGAGGAACAGGAGGCGGCGACTGAGACTGTCCTGGATCGCCTCGTCGAGCCACGCCTCGTCGGCCAGGATCGCGTCGGCGACGCGCAGCAGAGAGGTACCGCCGCTCGCAGAGCCGTAGGACGCCTGCTGTGCGTACAGCTTCACGGCGCGGGCGATCCCGCCGGGCTTGAGATGGAGCCTGGCTTCCTCTCCGAGGCTGGCGACGGCGAGGCCCAACCTGTCGGGCACTCCACTGCGCACAAGTGCACGCGTGGCCTCGAAGTGGGCGGTTGCCTCAGCGACGTCACCGTGCAGACTGGCGGTCCGACCCAGCATGAATCGCGCCCACAACTCCCGGTGCCGCCGTTCGTCGCGGGGAAGCGCCAGCACCGACCGGAAGTACTCTTGCGCGGCGTCCAGTTGCTGGTGCTGATAACTCACGGCTCCTGCGGTGTAGTTCCGCACATCCGGCGGCAAGCCCTCGCCAGCGGCGAACGCCGACGCACCGTCTTCGTGCTGACGCATCGCCGCGATGCGTGAAACGGCGTCAGGCGACAACCCCTCAGCTTCGGCCTCTGTTCTCGACGGCGTGACAGGCTCTGGTTCATCAGACGACCAGGCCCTGTCCTCGACCGGCTTCAAGACCTCACCGTCGTCAGGGGGAGGTACGAGCTGCCAGACTTCGTCGTTGAACGTCGCTTCGGGGGCTTGCAGCATCGCCGTTCCACGCGACGAGAGGACGTCGAGGGGAAACTCGAATCCGCAGGCAAGCAGGGCGGCAACGCCACACGTGACCGCGAGGGTGAATGCGCCCAGGCCACGAGTGATCGATGGGTGCCGAGCGGTGCGATCGCTAATGCGCCGCATGAGTGCTCCCTCCTTCGCGCGTGCAACGCACCCAGCCGACGAGACGTCGTTCGCGTGCGGCAACCAGCAACGGCGTGACCGCCTGGAAGGTGATGCGCTGCCGTGACCATCGCACCGCATACGGCGTCAGGGCGTCGCCCGTCTCGCATCGTTCGCTCGCACCGATGTCGATGGTGGCCGGGTACAATTCGTCCACCGGGCCTCGATTGGTGACGTACACGTCGAATGTGCCGGCAGCGTCGCTCGCGATGACGTCGACGTCCACGGGCGACGGACGTGCTCGTCTCGCGATCACGGCCTGCCAGGTGGACGGGGTCCACGCCCTGCGGTCCTGGTCCGTTGGCAGGCGGAACCACACGAACCCCGCCAGCAGCGGCAGACGGAGCCGCTCGAGTTCCTCGACCAGGCTCACCACGTCGAGTGGACGGACGACGAGTTCGGTCCCGTCGGCGAGATTCGCAAACCTCGGGACCTCGCTCTCGACACTGGTCAGCTTGCCCGCGGCGTTCCACGTGACGCGGGATCCATATGTTGGCAGGGCCACCCGGAACGGCACGGTGCTGACGCGTGCCCACCTGCGGACCCAGCCGGCCGCTTGTGCGCGATCGAAGAGGCCCTGGCGCGGATTCACGACGGCGTGTACTTGCAGGACGGCCTCATCCACCCTGCCCAGGACGGCGCCGAGACGCGGGCTGTCGAGCCAGGCCGGCAGCGCCGTGATCGAGATCCGCACCGACGCCGGTTGAGCCTGCCGCAGCCGCCCGAGGAACTCGCCATAGGCGGCCAGCCGCGCGGTCGCGCAGTCGTGGTCAATCTCCAGGCCTGCGACGTCGATGCCGGTCGCTCGCCACTCTTCAACCAGCGTCACGACGCTGCGGACCACGGCGGCGTGATTCCAGCGAGGGATCTGCCCGTTGATTCGGACGACGAGCACGACCGGCTTCGCAACGCGCAGGAGCGCCGTGCGATCAGCGCGGATTCCCACGAGCTCGCCATTGCCGCTCATCTCGGCTCCCAGCACGCGCCATTGGCGGATGCCGGCAGACGACTGGACGAGTGCCCGCTCGACGGCGGGCGTCCAGAGGCGATTCCACACGTAGGCGTCGTGCGGGAGCGCATCGGCCGACAGTGGCGGTGCACCTTGCGCAAGCCCCAGCATGGCCAGCAGGACGAAGGCTCCGAGCCGGGGACTAGCGCCGCGCATCGGCACCTCCGGCGGCGCGCAGCGTGTGGTTGGATGCGAACGGCGCCACCGGGCGCGCCCCGGGATCTGCCAGCAACCAGCGCACGATGCGTTGCGCTGGCGTCGGCTGTGATCCCGCCTCGCCAACGGCCCGGCTCAACGCCGCCGCGATCGCGGCGCGCCCGCTGACGGGCTCGGTCGCCCCGAGTGCGCTGATCCTGAATCCGCCGAGCACTTCGGCCACCTGCGTGAGCATGGGCACGTCGCCTGGCGTCGCCGTGGGCACGTCCCACAGCGAGGCACGTTGACCAGGGCAGTCGCTGCCCCGGCACTCCGGCTGGTCCTGCTGCGCATCCGGCGATGCCGTCGTGACAATCAGCAGGCGTTGGTCATCGGCGACGAACCGCACGTCGGCGACATGGCCGTCGCTCTTCCACGGTTGTCCAATCGGTGTGAGCCTCGCCGCATCCCAGAGATACACGTTGCTGCCGGCGGTGCCGACGACACGGCGGCCATCGAGCGAGTACGCGACCGACGAGACCGGCTCGTCGAACTCGAGGGGATTCCCGACCCGCGATGACGTCTCCGGATCCCAGAGTTGCAGCGTCCGGCCGCTTGCCGTCAGCAGGCGCGACCCGTCAGGGCTGATCGCGGCGGCGGTGACATCCTCGTCGTGGGAAATCACCGCGCCGACCGACTCGCCGGTCTGGGCGTTCCAGACGCGCACCTCGCGCGGGTAAGGCACGCTCTGGTTTCCGACGCTCAACAGCCTGTCGAACACCGTCACGACGCGCGAGCCGTTTCCACTGAAGATGGCCCGCCTCACCGCCTGCTCGTGCCGCATCGGCACACCGACGGGATTGCCGGTTGCCGCCTCCCACACCCGTGCGGTGGCGTCTTCCGACGCGGTCACGATCAGCGAACCGTCGCGGCTGAAGCCGACCTGCGTGATGGGCTGCCGGTGCGCGAGGAGCTTGCCGCGACGTTGCCCTGAATCGACGAGCCAGGTGCGCGCCGTCTTGCCAGCGAACGTCACCCGCATGCTCCAGTCGGGGCTCATCGTGGTACTCGCCGACGTGTAATCGAATTGCGAGTTGACGCGCCACGGCCTTCCGACGGGGGCGCCACTCGTCGTGTCGGTACACGGTTCCCGATTCGTACGTCTCGACGAGCACCCGTTCGCCGTTGGGGCTGATCGCGATCGAGGTCACATCCGTGCCTGCCGAAATGGGTGCACCAACCGGCGCGCCGGTCTGGGCGTTCCAGGTCTGCACCTGGCGACGGGAGACGGTGGCAACACGCTGGCCGCCAGCACCGAATGCGATGTGGTCGTAGGCGTCGGGATGTCGGAGCGGTTCGCCGCCCGCTTCGCCGGCCCGGAGATCCCACACGCACGCGCCGTCTGACGAGGCACTCGCAACACGCCGGCCGTCGGGCGAGAATGTCGCCGTCGTCACGTGCGCCGAGTGGATCAACGGCTGTGCGATGGGGCGGGCGGTCGCCGGGTCCCACACCCGCACCTCACGGCCCGCGACGCTGAGCCCGGCCTTGCACCCCGCACTGAAACTCATCGACTGGATGGGTGCGGCATGAGCGATGGGTTGTCCGATCGCCTTCCCGGTCTGCACGTCCCACAGCGTCACGTCGGTCGCCGACGCGATAGCGACAACGTCGCCGCACAGCGTTGCCAGGTGGGCACCCGCACGCGACACGATGGGTTGGCCGGTGGCCACGTCCCACAATCTGACCATCGTCCGGTCATCGGTCTTCGAGCGCACCGTCACCTGCGAACCGCCGGGCGCGATGTGGACGTCGGTCGCGTCGCGGACGCCGAACGGAGGGCCCGCCGGTGATCCGCTCCGGGAGTCGAACACCACGCCCCTGCCGCTTCCCCACGCGAGCAGGAACCGTCCGTCGGGTGTGAACTCGAGGTCGGTCGTCCACTCCGGCATCGTGGCGCGGACGAAGTCGCCAGTCGCCATGTCGACGATCTGGACGACCCGGTTCGATGCGATGGCGCCGAAGGACTCGTCGCTGCTGAACGCCACCTGCTGCTGGTAGATCGTCTGCAAGGCAGGCCCGACAGGCCGCTGTGCGCGCACGTCCCAGAACTGAATCTGCCCCTCGTCATACCTTGCGGTGAACCGGCCGCCCGGGCTGACATGGTCGGCGCCGCGTTCGGCTGCAACGGGCTTCGCCAGGTCGATCAGCCGTTGCGTGTCACCGGCGCGTGTCAGCAGGGTCTTGCCGTCGTTCAACAACGCCGCGGCGGTGACGACTGCGGGGTGCGTGATCGGCTCGGTGCGCGGGACGCCGGTCTCGGCATCCCACACTCGTGCCGTGCGATCCTGCGACGCCGTGACGATGAGCGTGCCGTCGGGGCTGAACGTCGCGTCTCTCACGATGTTGCGGTGCCGGAGCGCGCGTCCGATGCGACTGCCCGTGTCGGTGTCCCACAGGCGCACCTCGTCACCGCTGACGACGAGGACGCGCCGACCGTCGGGGCTGAAGACTGCGGCGGTCGCAGGTTCCGGCGTGCGGATGTCGGCGGTGATGCGGCCCCATCGGTGTGCGATCAGCGCTTTGACGAGCGAGGCGCGCCACACCACCTCGCCGGGAGCGAGCCGCACCGCCTCGGCCAGGTGCGCGACCGACTCGGGAACCAGGCCCGCTTCCATCTTCCGCGTCGCCTCCGTGGCGTTCAGCGTGCCGAGTGCCAGTTCCGCCGCCTGCTGCTGCCTCCTTGCTGACAGCGCTGCCACGATGGCCGCGATCATCAGCAAGATGGCGATCCCTGCGCCCGCCATCGTCCTGCGCGAGAGGCGCCGCGCCGCGGCGGCGCGCTCCGTGGCCTGGGCCGACTTCGCCTCGGCGACGCGAAGTCGCTCGCGTTCGGCCTCCTGTTCGGCCTCCTGGATGCGGCGTTCGTTGGCGCGGCGCTCCTGCTCGCGCGCCAGCACCTCGGCTTCCGCGTCGCGCTCGCGCTTGCGGCACGCGCGGACGTAGGCGCGGCCGTCTTCGCCGAGCAGTCGATCGAGATCGGGCCGCTGCTGGAGTGACTCGATCAAAGTGAGGCGCTCGGTCGCGTGATTGAGCCAGGCGTCGCGGCGGCCATGCTTCGCCCACTCCGCGGCCGCGCGCTTGGCAACGTCGATGGCCTTGAGCGCATCGGCGTCCTGCTCGAGCCACAGCGTGAGCATTGGCCATCGCCTCAACAGCGCCTCGTGCGCCACCTCGACGACGATCGCATCGACGGTGGTGCCGGGCACGCGCCGCCGGTCACGCACCAGCAGGCGCTGGTTGACAAGGCGCTCGAGGATGCCACGGCTCGCTGCGGGAATCTCGTCCCACGCTGCGACGCGGCGCCGGCGTTCTTCCGTTTCGGCGTCCACGTGGGCAAGCCACGGGATGAACGCCGCGCGCAGCAATTGATGCTGCTCGGCTTCGTCGGCAGGAATCGCCGGATCGGCTGACGGATCGGCGAGCGCCGTCTTCACGGCGGCCTCGATGGAGCCCTCGACGCCGCCGAGCTGCGAGTAGTCGTCGAGCGACAGGTCTCCATCGGCGCCGTGCTCGACGAACAGGCGTTCGAGCGTGAACGCGAGCAACGGGAGCGCGTCGGCGCCCTGTGTGTCGACGAGCAACTGCGTGGTGAGTCGCGGATCGACCCGCAGCCGGTTGCCGGCCGCCTGGTGCCGTTCGGCCGGGCCCTCGATGATTGACTTGTATTCCTCCCGCGGGATCGGGGGAAGACTGAACACGTGCTGCCTGACCGAGGCCATCAGCCGTTCGGTCTGCAGCCGTTCGTAGGAGTCCGAACGGATCGACACGAGCGTGAAGACCCCCTGCGTGCCCGACGCGGAGCCGTCTGCAGGATCCAAGGGCGTCATCACGCGGCGCAGGAGTGTCAGCAACTGCTCGGCCTCCTGGCGGTGCTCGGAGGCGAACAGTTCCTCGGCCTGGTCGATCGAGAACACCAGCACGGGGTTCGCCTCGGGGCCCAGGCGTGCGCGCGCGGCCACATGCAGATCGGCCACGAGTCTCGCGAAGACGTCCGGCGATTCCACTGCACTGCGCAGGTCCGCACGATTCCTCGGGGCGCGCACGGCACGGAAGGCCGCCTCGAGGCTGGCGAGCAGGCCGGTTGGTCCCGTGATGCCCGCACGCTCAGGGCGGATCACCGGCAGCACGAAGAAGTTCCTGTCGTCGCGCGCCAGGCGCGGCAGCAGCCCGGCGCGCAGGAACGAGGACTTGCCCGAGCCCGACGCGCCCAGGATGACGAACAGCCGCTCTGCGCCGCTCTCACGGAGGCGCCGCAGGGTATCCAGCGCCACGGTGATCGGGCCTTCGCGACCGAAGAACACCGCGGCATCCTCCCGATCCATCGCTCGCAACCCGGAGTATGGTGCGCGGTCGGGATCACCCGGCGGCGGCCAGGGGAACGTCGAGGGCGACAGCCCGGCGCGCTCGATGCCGCGACGCAGGCGAACGAGTCCGGCAGATGGGAAGCTCACGGCGACGTCTTCGCCGGTCGCCTCTATCCGTACGCGGAACGACTCGCGCTCTGCGCCGGTGACCAGGTCGCAGAGCTGCCACTCGTTCCGCATCTCTCCGGGTAACTGTTCGAGTGGCGTCGCCCGCACGAGGATGCCGAAGATCGCCTTGCCCAGCTGCTTGGCGAGCAGGAACTCCGCGAGGCACCACTTCGATCGGAGCCAGTCGTCGGAAATCAGGAAGAGGACGGCCTCGCAACGATCCGCCGCGCGCTTCAGCGCCTCCTGCCACCGTTCGCCGGGCGACAGGCCGCGGTCAGGCGAGATGTCGAGGAAGTGATCGCTCCACCCGTGGTCGGTCAGCCACTGGCCAATCGCGATGGCCGCGGCGTCATCCCGATGTGAATGGCTGATGAAGATCCTCGACATCGTTCACGTCCCTCGTGTCAGGCCGGCGGGCGATGTCAGACAGGTGCACGGGCCGCGCAGCCACACACGGCGAATCGCTCGCGGCCTGCAGGTTCTCGCGCACACCCGCGGACGCCGGCAACAGGGCCACGCAGACCGACGGCGTCGCGCCCGCACCATGGCCGTTCACGAACAGGTGTTGTTTGACGAGGGCACTTTACACAATGTCAGCGTTGCGCGGAAGGCGTGATCACCGCCAGGCGGGCCCAGCTGAGCACTTGCGTTGCCGGCCCGCAGGCGAACTTCGACGAGAAAGGATCCCTCGACGCAGGAAGGTGAAGATGCCGCCGAGTGACACCCACGTCAGCCCGAGGCCGGCGATGACGGCTGGCAACGCGATCCACTCGCCGGAACCGCGAGCCGCGTGCAACGGGTAGATCGCGTAGCCAATTCGCGTTCCCAGGCCCTGCTGCCGCGCGTCGATCTGCTGCACGACTTCCGCCGTGTACGGATCCACGAGCACGTACGTGCGGCCGTTGGGATGCCACTCCCCGGGCGTCCTCAGGCGGAACGTCGCAACCGCGTTGTCGCCCGATCCCGGCATGTACATCGTCAGCTCACCATCGGGGACGCTGCGACGTGCGACCTCTGCGAGTGCCGCGAGCGTGTGCGTTGACTTGGCCAGGCGAGCGACGCGCGCATCGGGTCGCTTCGCTGGTGCCGCATCCAGCCACCCGCCCAACCAGCCCGTGACCGGGCCGTTGAACACGAGCGTCGCCCCGGTTGCCGCGAAGAACAGGATCGGCAACGCCAGCAGCGTCCCGACCGCCACGTGCGAGCGAAGCAGAGCGCCACGCGAACTGTTGCCTGGACGCACAGCGAGAACCGGGAATGAGGTGCGGCGTGGCCACCAGGCGACGAGGCCGGAGGTGACGAGGGCCACCAGGAGCAGCGCTGCGAGGCCATTCACCGTGCTGCCGGTGTCGCCGCCGAGCAGGTGCGCGTGCAGGCCGAAGACGAAAGGCACCAGCTTCGTGGCGCCCTGCCATGAATCGAGCACGCCGAGGCCGTCTGGCGTGATGAGTGCCTCGGTGTCGTGATCGAACCACGCCTGGAACGCGGGCAGCCCCGCGTGCGGGAGCCGCAGCACGCGCAGGCGCCGCTCGCCCAGCTCGCGTGCGAGCGTCTGCTCGACGTGTGTCAGCGCATCGCGATCGGCGTGAACCACCCCGCCAACGATGGCGGGGAAGCGCCAGCGATAGTACGGATCGCGGGCGACGAGCAGTGCCCCGGAGAGCGCGACGGCCGCGATGACGACCGCGAGGAGCGCACCCACCCAACGGTGGAGATCACGCAGCAGCCGCATGGACGGCAACCTTCCAGTCAGTCGCGAGGGGCGCACGGGCACGCCGGATGTGCCTTCGACCTGGGAGTGGCGACGCGACGTTCCTGTCGGCACGGGTGAACAACGGCTTCAGAACCGTCGCTCGAACCCAAGCGTCATGCTGCGTCCGGGCCCCGCGAAGAAGTTGTCGACGCCGGCGACAGGGTCGGTCTGCGAGAAGTAGGTGACGTACTGCGCGTCGAAGAGGTTCTCGATGCCAAGCCGCATCGTGCCCATGCGGGTCGTCCAGGCGAGCGACAGGTCGGCGGTGGTGTAGCCGTCGAAGTTGCGGTTCGGCGTGACCGCGACGCCAGAAAAGGCGCGATCGAGCGCATGCGAGAGTTGCAGGCGCGTCGTGACCCCGGCACGCGGCCTGCCGTCGATGAAGACGCTGACGCGGTTGGGCGCGATGTTGAGGCCGTCGAGATCGCTGTCGCGCGTACCGTCGGCATTCGAGTCGAAACGGCCGCGCAGCCACGCATACATGCCGCCGAGCGTCCAGTTGCCGCCAATCGAGCCGCTCGCGGTGAGGTCGACGCCGTCGATCGTGGTGGGCTGGCGTCGCACCCGGAAGACGTTGTCCACGGTGCGTTCGAGCAGCGATCCGCGAGCTGACGCCGAACGGTAGTAGGACGCGTGCAGCGTCAGGGCCCCGGTACGATGGTCGGCGCCGATCTCGATGTTGTCGGCGCGGACGGGCTCGATGTCGATGAGTTGATCGACTGCCTGGCCTGGGACGTTGACGGCTCGCAGCACGCGTCCGACGTCGGGCATCGTGAAGCCTTCGGAGTACGACGCGTAGACAGACACCGCGGGCGTGACCGTCAGCACCGTCCCGACGTTGGGCAGCCATGCCGTGAACGACGGGCGTCCGCCACGCACGAACGTGCTGCGCGACGACGGGAGCGTGGTGAAGTCGTCGACATCCAGCTGGGCCATGTCGTAGCGCAGGCCGCCGCTGACGAAGAGACGCGCGGCCATCATCCGCTGCACCTGCACGAACGGCGCGATCTCGCGCATCGTCGTCTCCGGAACCCACGTGCGTCCCGTCCGGGCGAGTTCCTGCGCGCTGCGGTCGTGCGCGAGGTCGAGGCCGAGCGTCGGCGTGACGCCCGCGAGCCGCGTCGACGGCAGCATCCACGTCGTCTTGGCGCCCCATTTCTTGCTCGTGATTGCCGACTGGTCGAGCACCGCGGCTCCGCCCGTGGTCAGCGCGAACGTCGTGAACGTGCCGCCTTCGAAGAGGCCGTAGAAGTCCTGCACGTAGCCCTGGACGACCGCCTCGCCGCCCAGGAACGCGCGGTCGCGGAACTCGAGGGATACCGCGGTCGACTCGTTGCGCGCCGGGTCACCAACCACCGGCCGCGGATCCCCGGCTGCGGTGGTCGTCAGTCGCCCGGTCGCGCGATTGCCCGGTACCGAGACGTAGTCGCCGTCGCGCGCGAGCTTGAAGTCGTTGACCACGACCTCGAAGCGGCGGGTTGTCGTGATGTCCATCCCGGCGCGCACGTAGAGGTTGCGCGCGGTCGAATCCATGATGTCGCCCTGCGTGGGATAGAGACCGATCGCCTGGCCCTCGGCGTCGAAGAACAGGCCGCGCTTGTGGAGCGAGGCGCCGGCTGTGAGGTCGATCGGGCCGAATCGCTTGCCGACGAGGTAGACCGCCTTGGACGAGAGCCCGCGGTCGTCGAGGCTGTCGTGCGTCGCGACCGAGAACTTCACGTCGTGCGTCCACTCGCCATCGGAGCGCGGCCTCTTCGTGACGAGGTTCACCACGCCGCCAGTCGCGCCGATCCCCTGGATGGCGTTCGAGCCGTGAATCACCTCGATGCGCTCGACGAAATCGAGGTCGATCGTGTGACCGTCGCGTTCACCGTCGCGCAGCGGTGTGTGCTGGGGGATGCCGTTGACCAGGTAGAGCGGGTTACGGCCGCGTAGCGTCTCGCCGCGCCCCGTGAGCTTCTTCAGCCCTGGCGCGAAGCCGGGGACGCTTGCCGCGAGCGTGCTCGCGAGGTCGTCGCTGATGGACGTGCGCTGCGCGAGCGCACGGGAATCGATGATGGTGACCGTGTTCGGAATCGTTGCGACGGGCGTCTCGAAGCGCGTGGCTGAGACGGTGACCACCTCGAGCACGCCGGCCGGCGTCAGCGTGACGCTCATGGGCGACGCCGAGGACGTCACCTCGACCGCCACCGTCTCGGTCGAGAACCCCGGATGCGTGATCGTCACGACGTGGAGGCCGGCGGTGACCGCGTCGAAACGGAAGGCGCCGCTGCCATCGGTGTGCGTGACGCGCGGAGCGCCCGTCGTCACCTCGAGGCTGACTGCGGCGCCGGTGACCGCCGCGCCGGAGCCGTCAGATACCCGGCCGGCGAGGTCGAACGACATTGGAGCCTGCGCGGCTGACGCGACGACCGTCGCAACGCAGAGGAGGAATGCCGCGACGAACGCGGCGCACCGACTGGAAGAGGTCATGGGGGCTGGACCGTGGGGCGAGGAAGATGACGCTTCGGATGTTGAGAATGAGAATCAGTCTCACTATCGAGACAGGCGGAGTCTAAAGCCGACCGGATTGGTCGTCAATGCAAATCCGACCTCAGCGGTCGGGTATCGAGTGGCGATCTGCACGAGGTCGGCCGGCACCCGGTATCAGCGGCCGACCGACGAGGCTGCGCCGAGGCGGCGAAGCACGGGCTTCAGCGGCCGATCGACGAAACTGCGCCGAGGCGACGAAGCTCGGGCATCAGCGGCCGTTTGACGAGGATGCGCCCAGGCAGCGCAACACGAGGTTTGGAAGGGGCAGCGTCACGATGCCCCTTGGCGCGGCTGCAGAATATCGGCTCAGCGCCGCGAGGCTCGTGCAATCGGCTGCGGCGACCACCGGCGGGCGAGGCGCGAGCGAACGATCGCGCGGTCTCTGGTGACGAGCGGATACCCGACGACGCGACTGGTTGCGACGATGAGTCGGTCGGCCGGGTCGCGGTGAAACGTGGAGGGCAGTCGGGCGACCTCGGCGGCAATGGCCGGCGTGATCGGGAGGACCTGCACGGTACGGGCGTCGGCCGCTGCCTCGAACCACCGTTCGAGAGGCTGGGGCAGCACGAGGCGTTCGAGTTCGACGAGCGTCGCAACCTCCCACAGGCTGATGCTGGAGATTGCCGGGCGATTGCCGGAGGGCAGGGCGTCGAGCGCATCCAGGGTGGCGCGCCCAAGGCGAGCGTCGCCGTGCACCCACCAGATCCAGGCGTGTGTATCGAGCAGCGGCGGCGTCACTTGAGCGCCTCGACCTCAGACTCGTCGAGTGCCGGAGCCAGCGGGTCGCCGCGCCAGACGACCGTCGTGCCCCGCAGCGACAGCCAGGGTCGCTCTCCGACGTCGGCATCCGGCACGAGCCGAGCCACGACACGCCCGCGCTTGGTGATCCTGACCTCCTCGCCCCTGGCCGCCCTGTCGATCATCGACAAGCACTTTGCCTTGAATTCCGTCGCATTCATGTTCATCTGACCAGTATGCCAGACCGGTCCTGACGTGCCAAGGTGCCTGCGCGAAACGACATGGACGTCGCCTCACGCCTCGTCGTCAGCGCTCCCTGTGGACACGGCACGGGCAGGACGGCGAAGGCCGATTACCGCCCCAGGGGTGCGACGGCACGCACGCGGGCGCGCATGCGCTGCGCCCTCAGTCGAGGGCCGGACACGCCCGCTCGATGATCGCCCGGCAGTCGATCCCGCGCGGCAGGGTGCCGAAGTGGTGGTGCCCCGCAGGTGCCAGCCGCGAGCGGCAGAACGCATCGGCGACCGCGTGAGGCGCGTGTTGCACGAGCAGTGCGGCCTGCATCGCCAGCGCCATGCGATCGACCACGCCGCGCGCGCGGTACTCGGCATCGCGTGGATCGCGCAGGTCGCCCGCGAGCGCGGCGACGAACGTGTCGAGCGCGACATCACCGCCGCGGGCCTTCGCCAACTCACCGAAGAAGGCGTCGAGCGTGCCCGGCGCCTTCCGGATGGCGCGCAGCACGTCGAGGCACTGCACGTTGCCGCTGCCTTCCCAGATGGCGTTGACCGGCGACTCGCGGAACAGGCGCGGCATCGGGCCATCCTCCATCACGCCGCTGCCGCCGATGCACTCCATCGCCTCCGACGCGTACGCGGGCGTGCGCTTGCAGATCCAGTACTTGCCGACGGGCACGACGAGGCGCACGAGGAGGTCTTCGTGCGGGTCCCGACGCGAGTCCATCGCTCGCGCCATGCGCATCGTGAGCGCGAGGGCCGCTTCCTGCTCGATGGCCAGGTCAGCCAGCACGTTCTGCATGAGCGGCTGATCGACGAGCGCCGCCCCGAACGCTGCGCGAAGGCGGCAGTGGTGCACCGCGTGCGCGAGCGCCATGCGCTGGCCGGCACTCGAGCCGATCATGCAGTCGAAGCGGGTCATCGCGACCATCTCGATGATGGTGCGCACGCCGCGACCCTCGTCGCCGACCATCCAGCCCAACGCGCCGCGCAGTTCGGTCTCGGCGGTGGCGTTCGACGCGTTCCCCATCTTGCGCTTCAGGCGGATCACGTGCAGCGGGTTCCCGCTGCCGTCCGGACGCCAGCGCGGCACGAGGAAGCACGACAGCCCACCTGGCGCGTGCGCCAGCATGAGGAACGCGTCGCACATCGGCGCCGACACGAAGAACTTGTGTCCGACGAGTTCATAGGGCCCGCCCGGACCGCCACGGCCCAGCGGGTGCGCGCGCGTCGTGTTCGACCGCACGTCGGAGCCGCCTTGCTTTTCGGTCATCGCCATGCCGACGGTGATTCCCGACTTCTGGTTGGCGGGCACGTTGCGCGGATCGTACGTGCGCGAGGTGATGCGCGGCTCCCACTCGGCGGCCAGGCCAGGTTGCAGGCGCAGCGCGGGCAGGACGGCGAACGTCATGCTGATCGGGCAGCCATGACCGGCCTCGACCTCGGCGTGCATGTAGAACTTCGCTGCGCGTGCCACGTGCGCGCCGGCCTTCGGTTCGGCCCACGGTGAACAGTGCAGGCCGTGCTCGATGGCGGTCGTCATCAGGGCGTGATACGCCGGGTGAAACGTCACGAGATCGGCACGGTTGCCGAAGCGGTCGTGCGTCTCGAGTTCCGGGGTGAACCGGTTGGCCAGCGCTCCCAGCGCGACGTAGTCGGCGCTGCCGATGCCCGCGCCGAAGACTTCGAGTTCGGCGTCGGCCCACGCGGCCCCTTCGCGTGCAACCGCCTCGCGAAGCGCCGCGTCGGTGCCGTAGAGGTTGTGGTCGGGAAGGTCGCGCGCGACGTTGACGACGTCGTGGGTGTCGGGAAGGAAACGTGATGCAGGCGATGTGGCGTCGATCGTGTCCCCGGTCATGGCCTCGTCCTCCGCTGGGATAGACGATTCCAGACTACGCCGATCGGAGGGCGGCGGCGCGGGGCGGCTGGTCGCGGCGCCAGCCGCCCCGTGGCGACGCGTTTCTACTGGGTCGCCGACTTCATTCCGGCCTTCGCGGCCTCGCGCCGGTCGCGTTCTTCGACCAGCAGCCGGTACGCGACGTAGTACTTGTAGATGTTGCTCACGTAGGTGACGGTCTCGCGCCCGATGCGCTCAGACGCGATCTGCTCGACGTTGCCGAACCAGACGTTCGGATCGAGCCCGCGCTTCTCGGCCTCCCTGCGCAGTTGACGGACCCGCCCCGGTCCCGCGTTGTAGGACGCAAAGGCGAAGAGGCCCTTGTTCAGCCGATCCATCGGCTCGTCCTTGTAGTAGCGATCGATCATGAACCGCATGTACTTGACGCCGGCATGGATATTGGCCTCGATCTGGGTGATGTCGCCGACTTTCATCTCGGCACCGGTCGCCGGCATGAGCTGCATCACGCCGATGGCGCCGACCTGGCTCTTCGCATTCTGGTTGAGTTGCGACTCCTGGTAACCCTGCGCCGCTATCAACAGGAAGTCGGCACCGTACTGCTCGCTGTACTTCTTGAAGAACCCGATCAGCTCGAGGAACTTCTTCCGCTCGGCTTCCGAGGTGGCCTGCTTCACGAACTTGGTGCTCGCGAGATACCGCTTCTCGATCGTGTTGCCGAAGGCCGTTCCGAGGCCGAACTTCTTCAGGAACGCGTTGAGTTCGGCCACGAGGCGTGGGCTGCCCTTGCGGACGGGCACCGCGAGGTTCCCGCCGGTACGAAGGGCCACCGTATTGTGGACGGTGAGGTTCGTGAAGATCTTCGCCCAGAACGTCGCCATGTAATCATCGACGACGGCGATGGGAAGCAGGCCCGCGTTGACCATCTCGAGCAAGTCGTCGTCTTCGATGTTGCCGGGGACTTCCCGGATGGCGACCGGCGGCTTGTTCCTGGCCTTCAACGTCTCGTTCAGGGCGACGAGGCTCAAGTAGTACTTGCTGTCTTTGCGGGCGTAGACGTCCTTCCCCGACAGGTCGTCGGCGGACGCGATCGCCGGGGCGCCGGGACCTGTCACCACGACCTCGTTGACGTTCGTGCGCGTGGGATTCGTGAAGTCCACCAGCGCCTGCAATTCCGGCCTGACCGTGACCTGGGCCACGACGAGGTCGACCCTGCCCTGGGTGAGGGCCTTGGCCAGCAGATCGCGCGGCAGCGGGATGAAGACGACGCTGACCTTCGCGTTGCCCGTCTTGAACTTCTTGTTCACCTCGTCCTCGAAGGCCTTCCCGAACTCGTAGGCCGCCCCACGCTGCACGCCGTTGTCCACGAAGTAGAACGTGCGGTTGAAGGGGACCCCCACGCGGATCATCCGGCGGGCGATCATCTCGTCGAAGTCACCGGTGAAGGGCTTCCCGAACAGGTTCCTCACGGCATCCGGCAATGCGGTCTCATACGCGGGTGGAGGCAGCGGAGCATCCGCGTCGTCGGCCGGTGCCGTCGCTGCCTTGGCGCTCTCGGCTGGCGCAGTCGCCTGCGTGGCACTCTCGGATGGGGTATCGGACGTGCGGCCGCCGCAGCCGGCGAAGGTGCCCGCCACGCCAACGAGCGCGATGGTCGCGAGCCAGGTCGGGGATGATCGCCAGGTGGATGTCGTCAGCATGATTCTTCCTCTCGCGCTCGTCGCGCATGCGCGAATAATGTCGATTTGTAGGATATCAGCGCAACCTGGGCGGCGCCACCGCGGGCGTGCGGAAGGACGCCGTGCCGCTGGATTGATCAGAAGTGGTGCGCCCGACAGGATTCGAACCTGTGACCTTCGGCTCCGGAGGCCGACGCTCTATCCATCTGAGCTACGGGCGCACTTGGGGAGTGCGGGGCGGCAGCCTACCTCGCCGCAGCCGTCTAGCCTAACCGATTGGCCCCGCGTCCGTCCATTGGCGCTCGGTAACACTGTCAACGCTTCCGTCGGCTCGACAGGTGGGGCGAACTGGCGCCTCTGCTGCGGCTCAAGAATTACTCCCGGAGTGATTTCGGCGCGCTGCGCATCGCGGGCGGTGCCGCGGGCCCTGGCGCGGCAGAATGACTCCGGGAGTGATTGCGTCGCGCGTGTCGGGCCGTGCCGGCACGAGTCGAGGCAGCGTCGAAAAGGCGCCGTGTCATACGACTTAATGTCTGAGCGATGGCGACGGAACCGCCATCCGATGAGCTGCAACCGTTGGGGATGTCGAGACATTCTCGACTCGCCAGAATGGCCCCGTGATTGCACGGCGGTAATCGAAATCCGGACATTCGCCCGTTCCATCGCCGGCGCTTCGTGAAGGAGACGCTCGCATGCGTACGTGTGTGTTCGCCCTCGCCCTCACCATTGCTGCACCCTCGGTCGGTGCGGCGGCCCCCTGCCTGTCCGGTTCGCTCGCCGACTACATGTCGCTCGGCTCATCCGGATGCACGGTCGGTGGCGCAACCGTCTTCGATTTCTCGGCCTCGACGATTGCCGCGTCTGACACGCCTATCCCGGCCGCACAGGTGCAGGTCACGCCGTTTGCGGCGGGCCTGGGGCTCGGCCTCGACTTCAACGTCGATGTCGCTGCCGGTCCTGCTGGTCCGTTCAGCGTGCTCATCGGGTACTCCCTGAGCGGCCCGTCCATCGGCGCCAATACCCTGTCGATGACCGGAACGTCGGTCACCGGCGACGGTGTGGTCGTGGCCGTTGAGGAGAAGTGCCTGGGCGGCACCTTCGCCGGCGCCGATCCGTCGACGCCCTGCTCCGGCACGGTGATGAACCCGCCGCTGATCGTCTTCGACATCGGCGTCGATGCCGACCTGCTCGAACAAGCGACGTTTGCTGCGACGTCGTTCTTCGATGTCTTCACCGAGATCGCGATCGACGGCGGCATCAGCGGCACCGCGTTGCTTCAGGGCAGCGTCAGGAACGAATTCCAGCGCGCTGCCGTGCCGGAACCGTCCTCGCTTGTGCTCCTGGGCGTGGGCGTGGCGGGCATCGCGCGCAGGCGCCGTCCGACCGGTGGGTAGCAGGGGGAGCGTCAGCGCGTCCTCCGCGTGCGCGCGACTGCACGCAGCGGCGCGCGCGGCTCCGCCCGGCATCAGTGCTCGTTCACGCGTCGGTCGAAGAACGGAGGATCCCGTGCGACGACTCACAGTGCTTCTGGCCATCCTGGCTGCGACCGCGACGCTGTTGTCGCAGATTGTCGGCGCCGCCAACCATCGCGAAGCGCCGATTACGGCCCTCGACCACAAGGCCGACATCACCGACGTGTATGCGTTCAAGAGCTATGGAGGCGCGACCGTCGGCACGCACGTCACCCTCATCATGGGTGTTGACCCGTTCCTCGATCCCGCCAACGGTCCCAACTGGTCGCCGTTCGATCCCGACATCCTCTACGAGATCAAGGTCGACAACAACAACGACGCTGTCGAGGATGTGGTCTTCCAGTTCCGGTTCGCGACGGAACAGCGGCTGCCGAACCTGTTCACGGTGTTCGCCGGTGTGCCCGGCGGCGCCCTCGCCCCTGCGAATTCGCCTGCGCCAGTGCCGCCAGGCACCCCCATCGTCCCGCCGAAGATCGACTCGTTCGGTGCGGCGGGGCTCGGGCAGCGCCAGAGTTACTCGGTCACGATGATCAAGGGGGGTGTGGCCACGCCCCTCCCGGGCCTGGGCGGCGTGCCGCTCTACGCCGTTCCGGCGAACGTGGGTCCGCGGACGATGGACTACGAGGCGTTGTTCAGTGCGGGGACCTACGCGCTGACAAACGGCATCAACGCCTTTGCCGGAACGACCGACGACGCCTTCTGGATCGATCTCGGCGGTGCGTTCGACACGCTCAACACGCACATTCTGCCGGTGCTCAGCGCGGTGCAGGACGCCTCGCTCCAGAACTTCGCGTCTGACACGGTGTCGGGGTACGCGGTCAACTCCATCGCCATCGAGGTGCCGATTGCGATGCTCACGCGAACGGGGGCGATCGAGCCTGCGACGTCCACCGCCGCGACGATCGGCGTGTGGGCTACGACGTCGCGGCCGCGGACGACCGTCCGGCGCTCGCCCCTCCCGGCAGTGAGCAGCGGCGTGTTCCATCAGATTCAGCGCATGGGCAATCCGCTCATCAACGAACTCCTCGTCGGCACCGGGTTCAAGGATCGCTTCAGCATGGACCAGCCGAAGAACGACGCGCAGTTCGCGACGTTCTTCCTCGACCCGGCACTGGCGCGGGTCGTGAACGCGCTGTTCGCGGGGGCCGTTGCGATCCCGACGCCGCCGCGCGTCGACCTGCTGCCCGTGGTGCAGTACGCACCGCCCGTCGCCGCGCCCGGCACGCCCTCTGGGCCGGTCGCCGACCTGCTTCGCCTGAACACCGGCGTCGCAGCGACGCCTCCGGCGACGGCGAGTCGCCTGGGCCTGCTGGGCGGAGACGCGGCCGGGTTCCCGAACGGACGCCGTGTCTTCGACGACGTGACCGACATCGCGCTGCGCCTGGTGGTTGGCGGCGTACTCGCCGGACCGCCGTTCAGCACGTCACCGATCAACTCGATGCTCGGCGATGGTGTGAACGTGAACGACGCACCCTACCGGACGCAGTTCCCGTACCTGGCGTCGTCACCGAGCGGCAGGAATCGCCGTCACATCGACCCCGGTGAGCCCGGTTGCACGGCAGGCGCCGGAGGATCCTGCCCGCCGTAGCACCGAAGGGGCGAAGGTGGGCGCAAACGGAGGGGACGAAATGCGTCTGCTGCGAGTGTGTGTCGTCGTCCAGGTGGTGGGGATGTGGTGCGTGGTGCCGCAGTCAGTGGCGCAGGCGACCTCTCCCGCTCAGCAGAGGATTGCGGCGGCGCAGGCCGTGCTGGCGACACCCAGGGCCGGATACGACGCGTACAACCAGTTGGCGCTGGCCTACGCGCGTCGCGCGCGCGAGACGGCCGACCCGGCCGACTACGCCCGCGCCGAGGACGCGATTCAGGAGTCGCTGAGGTTGTCGCCCGGCAACCTCGAGGCGCAGAAGATGCGCGCATGGGTGCTGCTGGGCAAGCACGAGTTCGCTGAGGCCCTCACCCTCGCCCGGATGCTCAACAAGAGCGCGCCTGATGACGTGCTGGTGTACGGGTTCCTGACCGACGCCAACGCCGAGTTGGGCAACTACAAGGAGGCCGAGGAGGCCTGCCAGTGGATGCTCGACCTGCGTCCAGGCAACATCCCCGCCCTGACGCGCGCCGCGTACCTCAGGGAACTGTTCGGCGACCTCGAGGGTGCGACCGAGTTGATGACGGCGGCCTATGATCGGACCGCGCCGGCCGAAGTGGAAGACCGGGCCTGGTTGCTGACGCAGATCGCGCACCTACAGGTGATTGCCGGCCAGGCCGGCCGCGCCGAGCCGCTGCTGACCGAGGCACTGCGCCTGTTTCCCGGGTATCACTATGCCCTCGCGCAACGCGCCCGTGTCCGCACTGCCCAGGGCAGACACGCGGAGGCCGTCGAGCTCCTGAAGCGGCGCTACGAGGCAGCGCCGCATCCGGAGAACCTGTACGCGGCGGCGGTCGCACTCGAGCGGGCCGGTCGCATCGACGAGGCGCGGACGGCGTTTGCTGATTTCGAGGCGCGGGCGATCCGGGAATCGTCGAAGTGGGACAACGCCAACCGGGAGCTGATCTTCTACTACACCGACCACGCCAGGAAGCCTGCCGACGCGCTCCGCATCGCCCAACTGGAAATCGCACGCCGCAGCGACGTGTACACCCGCGATGCCTACGCGTGGGCCCTGCACGCCAATGGCCGCGCTCGCGACGCCCGCGTGCAAGTCGACCTCGCCCTTGCCGTCGGCATCAAGGATCCCGAGGTGCTTGCCCGGGCGGCCGCCATCAGGAAGGCCGCCGACGCACAGTCCGCGAGCCGCTAGGCCTGGCGCGTGAGTGCAACGCGACACCCAACGCCGCCGCCCAGCGCGACACCTGTTGGGGTGATGGCATGGGGTCAGAGCTTGAAAAAAGCGATGAAGAAAGATGTGACCCCCCCGGTAAGATGAGCGGTATGGCCCTCGTGCGCGCACCGCAGTACCGGACGCTCCGTGGCTTTGCCTTCGATCCCTCGCTCTCGCTACGCCTCGACACCGCCCCCGTCAACGCGCTGACCTACCGCGTGCCATGGGAGGATCTCGAGCCCGGCCCGGTCGGCGAGTACGTCGAGGTGATCGACGTCGATCCGACCTGCGACGTCATCTACCGGCCGGTCGAACTCTCGCACCCGCACATCCTCGCCACCGACGGTCTCGATCCGAGCGAGAGCAATCCGCAGTTCCACCAGCAGATGGTCTACGCGGTGGCGATGACGACCATCCGCAACTTCGAGGCGGCGCTGGGGAGGCGCATCCTCTGGGCGCCGCGGCGGGTCACGCGCGATGGCCGCACCGAGGAGCGGTACGTGGCACGGCTGCGCCTCCACCCGCACGCGCTGCGCGAGGCGAACGCCTACTACAGCCCGGCGAAGAAGGCCCTGCTCTTCGGCTACTTCACGGCCGCGCCGCGCGACGTCGCGCAGCAGGCGCCAGGGGTGGCCGTGTTCACGTGCCTGAGCCACGACATCATCGCGCACGAGACGACCCACGCGATGCTCGACGGGCTGCACGGCAGCTACACGCTCGACACGAATCCCGACGTGCTGGCCTTCCACGAGGCCTTCGCCGACATCGTCGCGCTCTTCCAGCACTTCACGTTTCCCGAGGTGCTGCGTCACCAGATCGCCCGCACGCGTGGCAACCTCCAGAGCCAGAACCTGCTCGGACAGCTGGCGCAGGAGTTCGGGCGGGCCATCGGGCAGTACGGCGCCCTGCGCGATGCGATCGGCGAGACCGATCCCGCCACGGGCGAGTGGCGCCCGCAGCGGCCCGACCCGGCAGCCTACGAGAAGGAAGTGGAACCGCATGCGCGGGGCGCCATCCTGGTGGCCGCCGTGTTCGATGCGTTCCTCGCGATCTACAAGTCGCGCATCGCCGACCTGCTGCGCATCGCCACCGGCGGGCGCGGGATCCTGCCCGAAGGCGAGTTGCATCCCGACCTGGTGGCGAGGCTCGCCGACGAGGCGTCCACGAGCGCGGGGCACGTGCTGCGGATGTGCATTCGCGCGCTCGACTACTGCCCGCCGGTCGACATCACGTTCGGTGATTTCCTGCGCGCGATCATCTCGGCGGACGTCGACCTCGTCGCCGTCGACGCGCAGCACTACCGGATCGCGTTCATCGACGCGTTCCGCGCGCGCGGCATTCACCCGGCAGCCACTCGCACGCTGTCAGTCGAGAGCCTCGTGTATGGTCCAGGCGCCGCGGGCGACCTGACGAACACCAACCTGTCGGGGAAGTTCGCGGCGCTCGCGACGTTCATGCGCGAGTTCCGCGAGTCGCTGACGTACGCGGGGAGCCGCCAGGAACGGTTCGACCTGACGCGCCGGTTCATCACGGGCGGACACGTGCCGCAGCCTGACGGCAGCGTCACCGTCGTCCCGGGCCTGCACCAGCGTCTCTTCGACAGCTTCGAGGACGTGACATCGCACGGATCGCTCGAGTCGCTGACCGGCCTGGTATTTGGCGAGGGATGGCAGGCGCTCGGCGTGCGCACGTCGAGCCTCTACGGCGAGGGCCCATCGTTCCAGGTCCGCAGCCTGCACCTCGCAAACCGCGTGACCCCGGACGATGAGGTGTCGAACCTGATCGTGCTCTCGATCGTGCAGCGTGCTGGTGCACGGATCATCAAGACCGGTTCGCGCCGGCGCGACCCCGGCTCGTGGACGATCGAGCCGTACGTCTTGCCAGACGAGGATGGGCAGCGGCCAGCCGACGTGATCGAGATCCTGGGATCGACCACGGTGATCCTCGACCTCGACACGTTGCGTCCGAAGCACGTGATCAACAGGCCGCTGCTCGACCTGCACGCGCTGCGCACGCGCGGCGTGCGGCAGCTCGATCGCGAGCGCATCATTCGCCAGTACCTGTACCAGCACGATCGCGATCGCGTCGGCATGTCGTCGCTGATGTTCGGCGGGCGCGGCGACGATCCCGGTCACGAGCCGTTTGCGCTGCTGCACCGCGCATGAGGAGTCGATAGGCATGCCTGCTCCCGCGCCCGTCTCGCGCATCGTCACCCGGATGTACCGCATCGGGACTGGTGACTGCCTCGCGCTGAAGTTCTTCAAGGGCAGGAGCAACAAGGCGTCGTTCCACATGCTGATCGACTGCGGCTCGTGCCGCGGTGACGAGGCGCACTTCACGCCGTATCTCGACGACCTCGCCACCTGGCTCGACCACCACCTCGACCTGCTCGTCGTCACGCACGAGCACCTCGATCACGTGAACGGCTTCGCGAAGAGAAAGGAGCTGTTCGAGCAGTTCGAGATCGATCACGTGTGGATGGCGTGGACCGAGGATCCCGACGACCCAGATGCCGCCACCGTGAAGGAGACGCTGGGCGTGTACCAGCAGGCGGTGTCACTCGCGCTCCAGCAGATGGAGGCGTGGCAACGCGATCCCTCGCACGAGTTGCCGGGAGAGGAACGTGCCGAGGCGGTGGCGCTCGACGGCACTCGCCGTCGCTTCGTCGACGGCGTGCGCGAGTTGTTGTCGTTCCACACCTCTGGGCTCGATGCCCCGCTCGAGGCCGCCGGCGGCAGCGAGCTGAGCCGGTCGATGGCAGTCCTGCGCGACACGCTGGTGCCGAAGACGGGGAAGGACACGCCCGACTTCCTGCACCCGGGCACGCTCGCGCCGTCGCTGAGCGGCACCGAGGGCATCCGGATGTACGTGCTCGGGCCGCCGAAGTCGGTTGACGCGCTCAAGGTCGAGGTCGTGCAGAGCGACGTGTACGAGCGCAAGCAGGCGCTGGGTGCGGCCTCGTCGTTCTACGCGGCCCTTGACGCGCTCGATCCCGCGGGCGAAGGGATCGATCGGCCGTTCGACGACAGCTTCGTGATGGACGCTGCGGGCGCTGCCGCCACGACCGAGGCGGCGTTCCGCGGGCGCAACGCCTGGCGCGATGTGTCGTTCGACTGGCTGCAGGCCGCGGGCGAACTCGCGCTGCGGCTGCACACGGGCACGAACAACACGAGCGTCGCGCTGGCGATCGAGTTCATCGGCTCGGGCAAGGTGCTGCTGTTCCCGGGCGATGCGGAGATCGGGCACTGGCGCAGCTGGCACACCGATGCCATGACGTGGACCGTAGACGAGGGCGGCCAGGCGAAGACCGTCACGGCGCGCGACCTCCTCGCGCGCACCGTGCTCTACAAGGTCGGGCACCACAGCAGCCACAACGGCACCGCGCGCGTCAGCGGCCTCGACCTGATGACGAGCGGTGATCTGCACGCGCTGATTACGCTCGACATGGCGCGCATCGGCGCCGGGTGGCAGAAGACGATGCCGAGCCCCGGCGTGGTTCGCGAGCTGATCCGCCGGACGAAGGGGCGCCTGTTCAGGATCGACGAGGGGCTGCTGAGCGACTGGGCGCCGAGCGACGACTGGGACCCCACGCCGACGATGAGCGCCGACGAACGCGCCACGTTCGAGGCGGCGCACCGGGTCGAGAAGCTGTTCGTGGAGCTCGAGATCAAGGGCTAGGCCGGCGGGTCCTCGCTGGCTGGGCTGCGCGAGGCCCCGGCCCTGGCCACATCGGCATCGACACTACGGCGTCTGCCGCGTGACCTTCAGGATGCGGACGGGCGGCGTCAGGCGCTGCGCCTCCTGGTTCGTCGCGCGAGACGATGAGGAGGGCGCCGCCTGGATCTTGCGGACGACGTCCATGCCCTGCACAACGCGGCCGAAGGCGGCGAAGCCCTGGCCGTCGGGGTTGCGCGTGCCGCCGAAGTCGAGCGACGGCTGGTCGTTGATGCAGACGAACCATCCCGAGGTGGCGCTGTCGGCCGCACCGCGCGCCATCGAGATCGTGCCGTCCACGTGCGTCAGTCCCGTGCGTGTGGTTCGCTCGAGCGGGATCGGCGCGAAGTCGGCGTCCGCCTTGTCCTGACGGACGCCAGCCTGGATCACCTCGATCTTGATCTCGCTCTGCGGCTGGTTGTCCATTCTGACCGTGCGGTGAAAGGCGCCGCCGTCGTAATGGCCGGCATCCACGTAGCGCAGGAAGTTGGCGGCGGTGGCCGGTGCGCGCACGACGTCGACCTCGAGCACGATGTCGCCGAGTTCGGTCTGCACCAGCACGCGGACCAGTGTTGCCTGCGCGCCGGAAGCGACCTGCTGCGCGGCGGTCGTTGCCCCGACGAAGAGGATGGCTGCGACGGTGATGGCGAGGTGTCTGAGCATGTGCACCCTGAGGTGCCACAGCATCGCTGATCGCTGCCGAGAATGCCATGGGCGAGACGGCGCATCGGCAGACCAGGCGTGGTGCGCGCATGGTGGCGCGACCGGACGTCAGCGAAGGAGGGGATCCGGTATCTTCTGTACGTCGGTGAAGTCGTCTGAGGAGTCCTCCCATGCCATCCCAAGCCTACTCGTCGCCGTGGATGAACGAAGAGCTCGCCCTCTTCCGCAGGTCGGTCAGGCAGTTCCTCCAGGAGCGTTTCGTGCCGAACGACGAGCGATGGCGGACGAACCACCTGATCGATCGCGGAGCCTGGAACGAGGCGGGACACGCTGGCCTGGTGTCGGCCGACATCCCCGAGGAGTGGGGTGGCGGGGGCGGCACCTTCGCCCACACCGCCGTCGTGCTCGAGGAGCTCGCGCGCGCGGGCATCAGCAGTTTCGGGAGCGGCGTCCAGGACATCGTCTCGCACTACGTGCTGGCCTACGGCAACGACGCGCAGCGGGCCGCCTGGCTGCCGAAGCTCGCGTCAGGCGAGTTCGTCGGGGCGATCGCCATGACCGAGCCAGTGGCCGGCTCCGATCTCCAGAGCATCCGCACGACGGCGCGGCGCGAGGGCGACGAGTACGTGATCGACGGCTCGAAGACGTTCATCACCAACGGTTACCACGCCGACCTGGTCTGCCTTGCCGCGAAGACCGACACGAACGCCCGCGGCGCGCGCGCGATCTCGCTCGTGATGGTGGAAACGCGCGACCTGCCGGGGTTCCGCGTCGGGCGCACGCTCGAGAAACTGGGCCAGCACGGGCAGGACACGTGCGAGCTGTTCTTCGACGGGATGCGCGTGCCGGCGGCGAACCTGCTTGGCGGCGACGAAGGCCGGGGCTTCGCGCAGATGATGGAGCAGTTGCCGTACGAGCGGATGCTCATCGCCGTGTCGGGCATCGCGGTCATCGAGCACGCGCTCGACCTCACGGTGGCCTACGCGAAGGAGCGGAAGCTGTTCGGCGGCCGCCTGATCGACCTGCAGCACGCGCGCTTCACGCTGGCCGAGTGCCGCACCGAGGCGTGCCTGGGACGCGTGTTCGTAGACGACTGCATCCGCCGCCTGATGGATGGTTCGCTCGACACGGCCACGGCCGCGATGGCCAAGTACTGGATCACCGACAAGCAGTGCGAGATCGCCGATCGCTGCCTGCAGTTGCATGGCGGCTACGGCTACATGGTGGAGTATCCGATCGCGCGCATATGGGCCGACTCGCGCGTGCAGCGCATCTACGCCGGCGCGAACGAGGTGATGAAGGAACTGGTCGCGCGGTCGCTGTAGGCCGACCGCCCCAGTCGAATACGCGGCTGGGCCGTGCCCTCTCAGGCAGTGACACGGCCCAGGTGATGCGTCCGCGACCGGGCTACGGCCGACGCCTGCGAACGAATCTGACGCGGTCAGCGGGGAACGCTGGCGCGTTGCGGACGACGGGGGACGAGCGCGTGCACGATGCGATCGAGCCCGGCGAATCGGCCGCTGCCTGTCGCGAGGATGACGAGGAGCGCCGCGAGCTCGACGAGGTTCTTGTTGACGATCAGGTAGCTGCCCTCGGAGGGAATCGAGTAGAAGTAGCCCACGAAGGGCGGGTTGCACAGGTAGAACAGCAGGATGAACCCGATTCCGCCGATACTCGCAAGTCGCGTGAACAGCCCGAGAATCAGGAGCACCCCGACGGCCGTCAGCCCCCACATCGTGATGAGGTCGGCGTTGGCGAGCAGGTTCGGCTGGCTGGCCAGCCACTTGAACACGCCGGAGAACGGGCCGCGGGCCTGTTTCAGGTAGCCCGCTGCCGACCATGCTGGCGCCGACAGCTTCGCGATGCCCTCGTAGAGGAAGTGCCAGCCCACAAGGACCCGCAGCACCGTGATTGCGACCATCGGCCAGCGGGGGAATCGGTTGTCGTTCATGTCCATGCTCCCCTACACGTGGAAGTCGTTCGGCGAGAACGCCAGCCGTGATGTCGCCTCGATCGCCTCGTTGACCTTGAGCACGCTGACGGCGCTCTCGTACCCGATCTCGGGGGGGCAGTTCAGCGTTCCCTTGCCGCGCACCGCGTCGAAGAAGTTCTGCAGGTGCGGCTGGTGGTACGGATCGCGCAACACGACCGGCACCGTGTGCTGGTCGGGCGAGACCGACTCGCGGACGTCGGCCACCGCGCCGTCTTCCTGCTCCTTCACTTCCCGGATCCTGGGGGCCGTGACGTAGCCTTTCTGGATCCATGTGTCCCAGGCCGGAGCGTTCGGATCGCGATAGAGCTGGCCGGCGTAGTTCACCTCCGACTCCGAGATGAGCAGCGTGCCCTGGTCGCCCATGAAGTTCTCGAAGTAGCCCTGACTTCCGTTCGTCGTCTGGGTCTGGTAGAACGCCTTCACCGGGCCCCTGGCCGTGTCGAAGTCGTAGACGACCATCACCGTGTCGTACCATTCGTGTGTCGCCGGATCGTGGTAGAGCAGGCCGCCGCTCGCCATCACCCCCGACGGATTGGCCCCGAGGAACCAGGAGTAGATGTCGATCTGGTGCGAACCGAGGTCGACGATCGGCCCGCCACCGAGACCTTTGTACCAGCGCCAGTTGCGGAACTGGGCCATGTCCCTGAAGCCGTACTGCCTGAGGCGAGCCTCGGGGATCGCGTAACGATCGGGTGCGCCGAGGTCCGGGGCGACCGCACGGTTCCACTGCCCGTTGACGGTCACGATGCGGCCCAGGAGGTTCGCTTCGCCGATCAGCTTCTCGTAGCAGTGCAGGTAGCGTGGATTCGAGCGGCGCTGGTGGCCGATCTGCAGGAGCTTGCCTGTCTCGCGAGCGGCCAGCACCATGCGCCGCGCCCCCTCGAGGGTGTTCGACATCTCCTTTTCGCAGTACACGTGCTTGCCAGCCTTCAGGCAGTCGACCGTGTGCGGCGCGTGCCAGAAGTCCGGCGTGGCGATGATGACCGCGTCGAGGTCCTGTTCCTTGTCGAGCATCTCGCGGTAGTCTTCGTAGCCGTTGGGCTCGTGCTTGAACTTCTTCAGGCTGTTGACGACTCGCCTGAGGTTGTACTCCGCCCACACGTCGCACACCGCGCGGAAGCGCAGTCCGGGGATGCGAAGCATCGCGTCGAGCAACACCTGGCCCTGGGCGCCCGCGCCGAGCAGCGCGACGTTGATTTCCTGCACATCGCCCGACGCGGCCGGCGTTGCAGCCGCGTCAGCCTTTGCCAGTTGGTAGCTGCGCTGCTTCTGCCAGGCGTAGCCGAACAGGCCGAGCGCAGGGACGGTCGACAGCCCCGCCAGCACTTCTCGTCGATCCATCTTCCGCGGACCCTCGGTCCCTCGCGGCGGCTTCCCGTTCTCGTTCTCGGCGGCCATCTCGTGTCTCCTGCTGTCTCGTTCCACGACGCATGGCGGCGCCACCTGCGCAGGCGCGCCATGACGAACACATGCCATACGGCAGGCGAATCAGCCTGCTGAACCGCCGACGTGCAGGATGGGAGCGTCTCCTGTCGCGGCGCGGTCTGGTGTCGCCAGGATCCACGTCTCGAGCCCGGGACTCCGCCCGCACAGTTCCTGGATGTCGTCCACGCTCATGCTCATGAAGGCGGTCGAGAGGGCGTCGGTGACGGCGGCAGCCGCCACGCGCGGCCCGACCTCCGGCCGGACGTCGACCGGTTCGGGCCGGGGCACTGCCACCCACGCCGCGAGCCGACCGCGGACGGGTTCGCCGGTGCGCGGGTGCACGATGTGATCGCCCTTGCGCACGCCCGACGCCCCGAGCGCCAACTGTCGCGCCGAGAGCCGCGCCAGCACGCGCGATGGCGCACCCGGGTCGCTGAGCGTGAGCGGCCAACCGTCGCGCCCCGCCGGCGGATCGAGCGCAAGGACGGAACTGAAGCCGCCGTGGATCAGCACATGCGCAAGCCCCCACTCCTCGAGCAGTTCCGACATGAGATCGACCGCGTACCCCTTCCCGATGCCGCCCAGATCGACCTGGACGCCGGTCCTCGTCGCGCCGACCGTCACGTCGCCGGGATCGAACGTGAGTGATGGCAACCCCGTCCCGATCGACACGTCAAAGGCGCCGCCGGTGAGGTCGAACATGTGACGGGCGATCACGAGGCACTCGAGCGTCGTCGGGCAGACGCGCGTGCGCTCGCCGGCCGACAGGTGGTTGACCCTGGTGATGTCGCTGTTGGCGCGGAAGCGGCTCAGTTCGTTCTCGAGGCGATCGACGAGATCGAAGGCGGCCTGCGCGGCCTGGGCCGCGTACCGCGCATCGGGGTGCACCGCGTGCACCTCGAAGACGGTGGCCATGGCCTCGTGCGAGAAGCGCCGCACGTGCCCGAGATCGCGATGAGCGTCGATTCCCAGCCCGCCGTCGGGCCCGGCCCCCTCTCGGGCCGCAGCGGCGCCTCGAGCGCGGTCGCCCTTCATGACGGCCGCCGTGATTGTGCCGGCAACTGCGGCCGGAGCGTGTCCTGACGCCGACGACGTTCGCGCCAGATGTGCGTGAGATCGACCGTGGCGCGAAGGAAGTCGAACCAGCGGAGCTTCGAACCAGGAATGTCGTGCCACGCGGGCACGACCAGTTCGTAGAGACGATCGCGCCGGGGCGGCTCGCCAACCGCGGCAGGAAGCCCGAGAAAACGGGCGATCAGTTCGACGTCGAAGATCCACCGGCTGCGGAACGGCTCCGCGAACAGCGACGCGGTCGACTCGCTGACGCGCAGGACCTTCGCGCCGCACTGCGTGTCATACACCGGCAGGTCGAGGGCGTGCGACACGGCCGTCGCGAACACGCGCCCGAGGTAGTGCCGTGTCATCGTCCGCGTGACGTCGCGCCCGAGCAGCATCACGCGAGAGCCGAGGACGAACTCGACGGCCGGCCGTCCACGGAATACGGCGAGGAAGTCGTCGATCACGGCTAGCGGCGTCGACAGGTCGGCGTCGAGGAACCCCACGAACTGCGCACGCTGCTCGAGGCCGGCGAGCATGCCGATGCGGATGGCTTCGGCCTTCCCGCTCCGTTGCGGGTGCTGCAACACCGCGATCGACGCCGGTGCCCTTCGCACACATGTCGGCCAGGAGCGTGGCCGTCGCGTCCGTGCTCCCGTCGTTCACCATCAGCAACCGCACGTTCGGGTGCGTCGCGACGAAGTCCAGCAACGCCTCCGGATGGAGACGGGCTGCTTCGTTGTAGCAGGGGACGACGAGGGCGAGTTCGGGCGGCGTCACGGTGTGCCCGGCGCGTGGGCCAGCAGGCGATCCCACAACCCGCGCTCGATGTAGAGGGCCAGCAGGACGCCTGGCCGCAGACCGTAGAACTCCGACACGTAGCGGTCGCCGAGCGCCCTGTCGAGCGTGCCCGTGTGTGCCAGTGCGGCGACGACGACCGGTGCCTCGAGCACGGCGGCATCGCCGGGCGACGTCCAGTAGCCGACGTGCGGCATCGTCCGGAGATACCACGGGAGCGGCCACTGCTCGTCGGGCGGCGCAACGACCGACACGCGCATGCCATCACCGTCGGGGTGCTGCGCGGCGAGTGCCTGGATGCGGCCGGCCATGCGCACGGCGTCGGGCACGGTCTGCGCGTAGACGTATGGGTTGCGCGGGTCGGCGGCGTAGGTCACCGCGGCGCGCCAGGCCTGCCAACCGAGGTGCAGTGACCCGACAACGAACCCGGCGACGACCGCGGCACGCAGGGAGCGTGACCGGGTGACGTGAACGAGCCACGCGAACCCCGTTCCCGCGAGCGCGACCAGGATGACGTGGAATGGCAGCACGTTCCAGGGGGTCTTGTACGGGATCGCGGAGAAGATCCCGAGTGTGAGTGCGGCGGAGCAGGCGAGATGGCGCGCGTGGAACGTGCGTGCCGGGTGCGCGAGGTCGGGCCGGCACCACGCGGCGCCCATCCCCGCGACCGCCAGCACGAGCACGAGACCCTCGCTCCACGTCAGGCCACCCGACGAGGAGTACGCGAGCAGGCCGAGATAGTAGTGCCACGGCTGTGCGTGGCTCGCGGGGGCGACCCCGCGATCGAGGTACGTGCCGATCCCGGCAAAGGGTTCGAGCATGCCCCCTGGGAAGGCGAGGAATGACGAGAAGAAGAGGGCGGCGATGCCCGCGGCCAGCACGGCGCCCGCGGCCAGCCACCGGCCGTCGGGCGACGCGAGCTCGCGCCGGGCAGGTCCGAGTGATCGCCTGGCGATCACGCAGGCAAGGAGGGCCGCCGGCAGGACGATGACCGCGGTTTCCTTGGTGGCGATCGCCAGGCCGCCAGCCAGGCCCGCCAGCATCGACCACCACGGCCGCCCGCCGACGGCGACGCGTCCGATCGCGATCACGAAGGCCAGCGCGAAGCACGCGAACAATGTCTCCTGGATGAACATCCGGGAATAGAAGACCAGCGCGGGCGAGAGCGCCATCAGGACGACGCTGGCCGCCACCGCAGTGCGGCCGATGCCGGCCGACAGCAGCGGCAGGAGGACGATGGTTGCCGCGCCGAAGGCCGCGGTCACGCCGCGGAGGGTCGGCGCGTCGAGCGCGGCGAGCGTGTGCGCACCGCGCATCCACGCGGCTGGCAGCGACAGGTAGTAGAGCGTCGGACCATGATGGTCGAGGGCGTCGTACCGATACTCGCCGCGCTCGAGCAGGGCGCCGAACTTGACCGCCTGGTTCGCCTCGTCGTGATGCATGGGACGCGCGTCGAGTTGCGCACCGCGGAGGCCGATGCCAACCGTCAATGCCAGCACGAGGACCGCGCCGACGCTCGCACGTCTCATTTCGCGGGCGTGCCGTAGACCTCCACCTCGATGTAGTGGGTCAGGTCGTTGGTCGTGTTCCCGTTCGAATACAGCCGGACGTAGCGACCCGTCGCGCCCTTCGGGTCGAACAGCCTGCCCTCGGCGACCTCGATGTACTCCTTGTCCTTGCCGGTCGTCAGCTTCGACGAGTTGTCGTGGTCGTTGTTGTAGACCGTCGTGACGCCCGCCTTGAACGTGGCGTCGTTCGACGCCTGGACGATGACGTCGCGGTAGACGCGCGCCTGGCTGTGGTAATGCCACGCGAGGATGGCGTGAAGCGCGTGCGGTGCGCCGAGGTCAATCTGGACCCACTGGGGCCCCGGCCCGAGTTCGACGAAATACCCGTCGTCGCCGCCCTTCTCGCCGTCGGTGATCATGTCGAGTTCGCCGATCACCGGCTGCATGTCGCTCGACGTGACCTTCTTCCTGGCCGACACCAGGACGGTGCCCTTCGGCACGTAGAACGGCCCGCGCGGCTTGCCGGTGACGACCTCGAGGTTGGGGCTGCGGAGGTTGGTCGGGGTACCGGTGAACATGGGCCTGGGGAGCTTCAGCTTCAGCTCCTCCTTGCCCGGACCGGGCTGTGCGCCGAGCGGCGCGAGGGTCAGGGCCAGCAGGGTGGTCAGGGCAAGGGTGCGCGTGATCATTCGGAGTCCTCAGAGGTGACGCTGGTGTCGCGCGAGGCGGAAGGCAGCGCCCATGCCCGTGCCGCCCGCCGACGAGATGTTACACCATGTGAGGTCTAATGCGCATACACTCTTGCCATACCTGTATTGACTAGATGTTGACAAGTAGTTCAGGTGCCTCGCACGATCTGATGGCGTCCGTCTAGATCAGACAGGCGCCGCCGACATCGCGAGCAGAGCTGCGCGCTTCTGCCGAATCACCAGATTGACGGCCAAGAGGGCGACCGAAAACGCCGGGAGCAGGAGAAGCCCGCGCCCGAGCCCGCTCGGATCGGGACCAGCGAGCCAGCCAATCAGCGGCGAACTGACGACGAGGCCGGAGAAGCCGCACGTGATCGTGAACCCGATTGCCGTCGCGCTGCCTTCCTTGAACAAATCGCCCACGATCGCGACCGTGGTCGGAAACACGGGAGCCATCGCCACGCCGGCCAGGAACACGACCACACCAAGCAGGGTCACATCAGAGACTTGCAGCATGGCAAATGTCGTGAGCGCCATCAGAACCGACGCGGTCACCGTCACCGTCGCGGGAGGCACCTTGATCAGGATCGGCGTCACGGCAACGCGGCCAAGGAGCAGACCGAGCGCAAAGCCGAGCGACAGGACGTTCAGGGCCGTCGTTGCATCCACGCCGCGCGTCATCAAGTACTTCACCAGCCAGTTCCACACGCCGAACTCGCACGCCGTGTACAGAAACGTCGCGCTGCCCAGCAGATAAAGAACCGGCTGCCTGAACACCGCGCTCGATTTCTGGGGAATCCCGCTCGTCACGGGACGCGGAATACGCAGCGCCAGATGGACGAGCAGCGTGACCATCGTCAACGCGGCGGCCGCATACGCGACCCGCACGGCGTCACCGGCGAGCAGGTTTCCCGCAACGAACGGCGTGGCGAGCCCGCCCAGTCCGACGAAGATGTTGAGAAAATTCAACACGCTGGCACGCCGTGATTCGCTGACGTCGCTGCCGAGGGCATTGGCGCCGGTGATGATGATTCCGCCGCCCATCCCCATCACGATCATCGCGACGAGGATGACCGCGAATCCGGAAGCCGTCGCCAGCGCCAGCATGGCGGCAGCCACGAGCATGAGACCCAGCACCAGGCCCACTTTCTTCCCCTGCCGGTCCATCAACGGCCCGACCGAGACCGAAGCGACCACGAGACCAATGCCCTGTGCCAGGGCGAGGTAACTCGTCTGCACGTTGTTGAGTTGAAACTTGGCAGCCAGGGCCGGGTTGATGGTGCCCACCATGGACGCCACCATGCCGTACACGAAGATCGCAAGACATGCCGCAAAGATGAGCATCGACCCTCCGACGCAGGACGCGAGTTAGATCACGTGGCTAAACGACGATCGTTTCTTCTTCGGTCATCTCCTGGACGGTGGCGACAGATCGCCTCCACTCCCGGCTGGTTCTCAGGGATCAGATGCCATGGCATATCTGAGCAATGAACCATAGATAATTGGCGCGATTTGTGTCAACAACAAACTGGCCAATACGCGCTCATTTGACAATATCTGTATAGGCAGATCTGCCGGCTCCCCCGAGGACGCCACGTGCGCGCTTCCCAGTCCGAGGTAGTTACCCTCGGCACCGTCGATATCGAAGACGAGCGGAGCGCGTCACAGGGATTGAACACCCGCACGCGTGATCCGGACCTCTGGCGACGGCTGTGGGAGCGCGTGCACGGGTATCGTCCAGTGGTGGCGCGAGGCTCGCCGTGATCAGGCGTATGACACCAGTTTGTCAGACCTGTATTGTCTAGCCATTGACAAGTAGTCGCCAGTTGTAACCATAGTGACGCGCCCGTGGCCGCAATGACGCGCGCGAGGCCGCGAAGGAGCACCACATGGGGCGCGACAACATCGCCTGGCTCTGGTCTATCACCGCCGCCCTGGCCGGGTTTCTCTTCGGCTTCGACACGGCGGTGATCTCCGGCGCCGAACAGGCGGTCCAGCGCTTGTGGCAGATGGACGACACGATGCACGGCCTGGCCATCTCGTCGGCGCTGTGGGGAACGGTCATCGGGTCAATCGCGGGGGCGATTCCGTCGGATCGCTACGGCCGGCGACCGACACTGATCGGCATCGGCGTGTTGTACGCCGTGTCGGCAATCGGCAGCGCGCTCGCCTGGGATCCCATCTCGTTCATGCTGTTCCGCTTCATCGGCGGCCTGGGCATCGGCATGTCGTCGATCGCCACGCCGGCGTACATCAGCGAGATCGCGCCTGCCGAGAAGCGCGGTCGGCTCGTCGCACTGTTCCAGTTCAACATCGTCGCGGGCATCCTGGCGGCGTTCGTGTCGAACTGGCTGCTCGGCGGCCTCAGTGAGCACGACTGGCGCTACATGCTCGGCGTCGAGACCGTGCCGGCCGTGCTGTACCTCGTGGCCACGGGCTATATCCCCGAAAGTCCACGCTGGCTCGCGGTGAACCGGGGACGCGTGGAGGAGGCGCGCGCAATCCTGTGCCGATCGGATGCCGTCAATGCCGACGCCATCCTCGCGGCGGTGAGCGTCGAGGAGCCACGCATCTCGCTCGGCGAGTTCCTCTCGGGACGCTTCACGCGCCCCATCACGCTGGCCTTCCTGATCGCGCTGTTCAATCAACTCTCTGGCATCAACGCGATCATCTACTTCGCGCCGCGCATTTTCGAGATGGCTGGAACGGGGCAGCGAGGTGCCCTGCTGGCGACCGTCGGGATTGGGGTGACGAACCTCATCTTCACCTTCGTCGGCATCGCCCTCATCGATCGGATGGGACGCAGGGCGCTGATGCTGATCGGGTCGTTCGGGTACCTCGTGTCGCTCGGCGCGGTCGCCTGGGGATTCGCGACACAGCACTACGGCCCGGTACCCGCCTTCATCTTCCTGTTCATCGCGGCGCATGCGATCGGGCAGGGCACGGTGATCTGGGTCTACATCAGCGAGATCTTCCCCAATGCCGCGCGGGCGCGTGGACAGGCGTTGGGCAGCGCGACGCACTGGGTGCTGGCGGCGGCGCTCACTCTGGTCATGCCGGTGCTCCTGTCATCGCTGGCGCCCGCGACGATCTTCCTGGCGTTCTTCGCGATGATGGTGCTCCAGTTGCTCTTCGTGGTCACCCTGATGGTCGAGACGCGCGGACGCTCGCTCGAGAGCGTGTCGCACGCACTGGAGCGGGCCTGAAGGACCTGGCTGGCGCCACCGGGGCACGTGACGTCGAGGAGCGCCCAGATCCGGGCGAGCACGTCGCCGGGCCGGGCGGGGCAGCGAGGGAACCGGCAGCGGAAGTGATCCGCTGCCGACCCAATCAGAGGGCGTTGTTGATGACGATGGTCTTCTCTTCGGTCATCTCGAGGACCGTATCGACGATGCTCTCGCGGCCGATGCCGCTCTGCTTGGCGCCGCCGAACGGCACGTTTCCGGGTCGAAACGCGCCCGGGCCGTTGATGACCACCCCACCGACCTCGAGCCGGTGGGCGATGCGGAGCGCGTTGCTGACGCTCGACGAGAAGACGCTCGACTGGAGGCCATACGCCGAGTCGTTGGCCATCGCGATCGCTTCGTCGATGTCCGAGAAGCGGCAGACGGGCGCCACCGGGGCGAAGACCTCGTCTTTCATGACCGGCATGTCGGGCGTTACGTCCACGAGCACCATCGGCGAGAAGAAGTTGCCCGTCGCCTTCTGGCCACCGGCCACGCATCGAGCGCCCATGCGGAGCGATTCGTCGACCTGCTGGTGTGCGCGTTCGGCCGCAGCGGCAGAGATGAGGGGGCCGAGATCGGTGTCCTCGCTCATCGGATCCCCCATCCTGATCAAGGCCGATCGTGCAATGAGCTTCTCGAGGAAGGCGTCGTAGACGCTGTCCTGGACCAGGACGCGCTTGACCGCGCAGCAGATCTGGCCGGCGCCGTTCGTGAGGCGCCCTTGCACGACGGCCTCGGCTGCCGCGTCCAGGTCGGCGTCGTCGAGCACGATCATCGCGTCGGTACCACCCAATTCGAAGGCAAGCCGTTTCAACGTGGGCGCGGCCTTCCCGGCGATGGCCCTGGCCGCGGCGGCGCTTCCGGTAAAGCTGATCAACCGGACGTCGGGGCTAGTGACCAACTCGTCGCCAAGATCAACGGGGAAGCCCGTGAGCATCTGCATGCCCTCAGCTGGCAGACCGGCCTCGAGGAGCAGCGCACCGATGCGCAGTACGGTCAGGGGACACTGCTCGGGGAGCTTGACGATCACCGAGGCACCCGCGGCGATCGCGCCGGGGATCTTGTGGGCAAACAACTCGGCGGGGTAGTTGAACGGAATGATGCCGACCACGATGCCGACGGGCTGCCGGACGGTGTAGGCGACCATGTGCTCGAGCCCGGGAACGCCGTCCATCGGCAGGTAGCTGCCGCGAATGCGCTTCGCCTCCTCGGCGAAGTCGACGAACAACCGTTGCGTCGTCACCATCTCGGCGCGGCACTGCCGGATGGTCTTGCCGTTCTCGCGCGTGAGGAGTTGGGTGAGGGCCTCCAACTCGGCGCCGATCAAGTCGGCGGTGCGTCGCAGGATCTCGCTGCGGCGATGCGCGGGCAGCCCTGCCATGACACTCCGGCCCCGCCTGGCCCAGTCGAGCGCGCGATGTACATCGGCAGCGCCGCCCCGCGGGACCGTGTCGATCTCCTCGCCGGTTGCGGGGTTTCGCACGACGTAGGTTTCACCTGACGCCGCATCGACGTGCTCACCACCAATCAGCATCTTCATTTGGTTTCCTCGGAGCTGTCCGTGCATGGTCCAAGACAGGAGCGGGCAGATTATGCAGCCGATGGCGACCAACCTGTCAAGTCGCATTGCAGTTGAAATGTAATCTCATCGAGAAGATACGGCGATGGCGGGCTGTACGCCGGGAGAGTACGTGTGGCGTTCGACGCCTATCATGTCGCGAAAAATGGCCTGTTTCCGATGATGTGTCCCGATTTCAGGCATCGATCCTCGTAAGCCCTCTGATCCTTCAATCTGTTTATACAGTTATGTGTTAACCGTGTTGACAATATAGCGATTATTGCCATATACATCACGACCGGCGGACTACTGAGCTCTTGGCTCTCTGGTTGCGCTTGATGGGGGGACAGTATGGGAGCTCATTCACGACGTGCGATCGCGTGCGCGGCGATTGGAGTCCTCTTCGTTCTGGCGAGTGGGACACCCTCTCGCGCCCAGACAGATCGCGGCACGATTCAAGGCCTCGTCCTCGATGGCAGCGGTGCCGTCGTGGCCGATGCCAAGGTCGAAATCATCCAGGTCGAGACGGGAACGATGCTCGAGATTCGTTCCAACGGCCAAGGGCTGTTCAACCTTCCAAACCTCGTGCGCGGTGGCTACTCCGTGATTGTGTCGAAGGAGGGCTTTGCGCCGGCCGTGACCGACGGCCTCGAGTTGCGCGCGGGCGCGCAGCTCAGTGTCAACGTCACGCTCAAACCCAGCGGCGTCGAGGAGCAGGTCGTCGTGCGGGGCTCGAACCTCGACGTGTCGTCGAACACCTCGAGTTCGATGTCAGAGAAACTGATCACCGACCTGCCGACGATCGTGACGGGCACGCGTCGTGACATCACCAGCCTCCTGACGAACATGCCCGGGTTCACGGGCGGCACGACCTTCAACCCGCGGGCCAACGGCGCCAATGTCGGAGACACGGAAGTCTTCATCGACGGCGGCCGCGGGAGTCAGCTCATCCAGCGAGGCACGGTGGCCGAGGTGGGACCGTCGCTGGACCAGGTCGGCGAGTTCAGCGTGGTGTCGAACGGATTCAACGCCGAGTACGGCGGCTTCGGCATCTGGTTCAGCAACGTCACGATCAAGTCTGGCTCGAACACGTTCCGTGGCTCGGTGTTCGACAACTACGGCAGCGACGCGTTCAACGCGCGCTCGTACTTCCAGGCGAGCAAGACGGAGTACAAGCAGCACGAGGGCGGGGTCACCATCGGCGGCCCCGTGAAGCTGCCCGGCTACGACGGGAAGAACAAGACGTTCTTCTTCTTCAGCATGGGCATCTTCTACTCGCGCGCCGGCAGTGGAGGCGCGCTCATCACCGTCCCCACCGAGGCGTTCAAGCGCGGGGACTTCAGCGGCCTCGTCAACGCGCAGGGACAGCAGATCCCCATCTACGACCCGCTGACCACGCGTCCCGACGGCGCCGGTGGCTACGTGCGCGACCAGTTCCCGAACAACATCATCCCGGCCAATCGCATCAGCCCGGCGGCGCAGAAGATTCTCGGCTACATCCCGCCGCCCGACCTGCCAGGCATCTCGAACAACTTCCGCGACAGGAAGGCGCCGACCTGGCCGTCGTTCGACACCTACACGCCAATCCTCAAGATCGATCACAACCTGACGACGTCACAGCGGCTGTCGGTGATGGGCACCCTGCAGATCCGGCAGCGCGTGCTGTGGGGCAATCCGGGCTCAGGGCTCGGCGACGTGCCGAACTGGGGCGACGAGCAGACGAATCCGCTCGACTGGATCACCGACCAGAAAGCCAACAGCTGGAAGATGCGCATCAACTACGACAACGTGCTGAATTCCCGGATGATCAACCACATGACGCTGGCGTTCGACAGCTACGTCAACCGTGGCCAGAACAAGACGGTCGGCCAGGATTGGAGCAAGAACCTCGGGCTCACTGGCATTCCGGCCGACAACGGGGTGTTCCCGGGCATCACGTTCTCGGGCGGCACGGCAGCGCCCGTCAACTTCGGTCGGGCATACGACGAGGATTGGGACGACTTCGCGTGGACGCTCAGCGACAGCCTCACGTGGTCGGTGGGCAAGCACACGTTCAAGTTCGGCGGGGAAGCGGGCGTCTACGGGGTGGATCGCTTCGCCACCGGCGGCGTCGGCGGTGCGTACACGTTCAGCAACTTCACCACCAGCCAGCCCAATGCCGGCTCTGCGTTCTCGACACGGGGCAACGCCTTCGCCAGCTTCCTCCTCGGCGAAGTGTACCAGGCCAGCGCCCTCATACCGGTCGAGACCGGCCTGCGCTTCCAGCGCTATGCCGTGTTCGCGCAGGACGAGTGGCGCCTCACGCCCCGCCTGTCGGTGTCCTACGGTCTGCGCTGGGACTACCAGCCGGTGCGCACGGAGGTCGACGATCAGCTCAGCACGTTCGACCCGTCACTGCCGAATCCGAAGGCAGCGAACCTGCCCGGCGCGCTCGCGTTCACCAACACGGGCAACTACGGGCGGAACTTCCAGGACAACTGGCTCGGCGGATTCGGGCCGCGCCTCGGCGTGGTCTACGCGATGAACGACAAGACGTCGATTCGCTCGACGTACGGCCTGTACTACAACGCGACGGCGTTGCAGACGCAGGTCACGCCGCTGGGCTACACCTCGACGCCGTTGTTCGTGTCGCCTGACAACTTCACGCCCGTCTACAACTGGAACACGGCTCCGTTTCCGCAGAACTTCAGTCGGCCGCCGGTTGAGGATCCGTCATTCGCGAACGGCCAGGCGGTGTTCTACGACCCGCCGGACGGCGGGCGCCTGCCGGTCGTGCAGAGCTGGACGATGGGGATCAAGCGCGAACTCGGGTTGGGCTTCTCCATCGATGCCAGCTACATCGGCAGCCGCTCCGAGCACCTGGCGCTGCCGCCGGCGAACTCCCAGGTGAACTATGTGCCGATCGAGTACCTGTCGCTCGGCAACCTGCTGCTGCAGCCCATCACCTCGCCGCCGGCGCAGGCCGCCGGGTTCACGGAGCCGTTCCCGGGCTTCGCGAATCAGCTCGGTGCCAACACGGTGGCGCAGTCACTGAAGCCGTACCCCCAGTACACGTCGGTCACGTCGACGAGCGCGCGACTGACCGAAGGAAAGGCGCGGTATCACTCCGTGCAGCTCCGCGGCGACAAGCGCTTCACCGGCGGGCTCGCGCTGTCGTCGTTCCTCACGTGGATGAGCAACAAGAGCAACACGAACTACACCCCGCAGTACCCGGGCGACGTCTCGCTGCGGGTCGATCCCGGGACGCCCGAGTGGATCTTCGGGGCCAGCTGGGCGTGGGAGCTGCCCTTCGGGCGCAACCGCCGGTACCTGTCGGATGCCTCGCCGGTCGTGTCGGCGATCGTGTCCGGATGGCAGTTCGCAGGGTCGCTGCGCTATGCGTCGGGCCTGCCGCTGGTCATCACGACGGGCAACAACCTCAGCCCGCTCGGTTACGGCATCAAGTACGCCAACCGCATCCCGGACGTGGACGTGTACAAGGACGAACGGAAGGACTTCAACCCGACGACCGATCGCTGGCTGAACTCCGCGGCCTTTGCGGTGCCGGCATCCTTCGCCCTGGGCGACACCGGTGGTCCGCTCGACGACGTGCGCGGCTTCACCCAGAAGTCGGAGTCGTTGTCGATCACGAAGGCCGTCGAGTTCGGCGGCAGTCGTCGCCTGATCGCCGGTTTCGACATCGTCAACCCGTTCAACTTCGTCCGCTGGAACGATCCAAACACCAACATCGCCTCTGGCGCGCAGTTCGGGTCGGTCACCGGCACCCAGGCGGCGCGCACGATGCAACTGAGGGCCACCTTTTCCTTCTGAGGCGTCCACCACTTGGGGCCGGAGTTCCGCACTCCGGCCCCCCTTTTTTTACCTTGGCGGGACGATCACGGGGACATAAGTGCAGCACGTGATGCCCACGAGGAACCGCCACTTCGCTGCCCCCGGGGGGGTGCGGCGGCGCGTCCATGGGGCACACGATTTGGCCACGGCTGGCGGACTGCTGCGTGGTGGAGTTCCGGGCGCAACCTGGTGGCTCACGATGCCGCTTCAGGTGACTCGCCCTGGCACGTGAGGGTCGGCGACGTCACGAACGCGCCACCGATGTTCATGCTCGAGCGAGGCAGTTCAGCGTTCTCGCGGCGGTCGACGCGCGCTGTGCACTCGCGTTGCCCGATAGGTGGTAGTCAGCAGCGAAGCAGCGGCCCCGGGCCCACTGCAGAAGGATAGGCAAATGACGAGACGTGTCACGAACTGGACTTGCGCCGTCGTGCTGATCGCCGGAGTCGCCGTCGTCGTCGGCGCATCGACCGGACAACAGGGAAGCGCTGCCCGGTCGTCGGCAGGCTCGACGTGGCTGAAGCGAGCGTCGGCCGACGATATCCGCAAGAACCTCGATCGGGCCTGGGTCACCGATGCGGCCATCAAGGGCCTGATGGACCATTGGGTGCGGAACTCGGTCGAGGCAAACGGCTTCATCCAGGAGAATCTCGATCGTCAGTGGAAGCCCTGGGGCACGCAGCGCGAAGCCAGCGTCAACGGCCAGGGACGCCAGTTGTACAGCATGGCGGTCGCGTACGAGATGGCGCCTTCTGCCGAGTACAAGGCGGCGCTCACGCGTGGCATGGACTTCCTGCAGAAGATGCGCGATCCCGAGTTCGGGGGTACTACGATCGCGTGGGGCCCAACCACGAGCTCATCACCGAGAACAAGACGGGCTTCAGCAGCTTCGCGTTGTACTCGCTCGCCGAAGCCGGACGTGTGACCGGTGATCGCCGTTACATCGACGCGGCGATGGTGTTCTTCCGTGAGATGCGCGACAAGATGCGCGACGGGCCGTTCATCGGATCCGGGAACTTCACGCGCGACTTCATGTTGCGCGCGCCTGGAGGGATGTTCGGCGGCGCGCGCCCGGCTGGCACGCCCGCGGCCGCCGCAGCTGCACCGCCGCCTGCGCCCACGGGTGCGCCTCCGAGCGGCATGGCGGCACGTCGTCATGGCATCAACCTCCACGTGTTCGAGGCGCTGCTGTCGCTCTACAACGTCACCGGTTCCGAAGAGGTCTGGTACGAGATCACGCAGGAGCTGAAGGCGATCGAGCGGCTCTACGACTACAAGATCGGCTATCTGCCGGAATCGTACGACGACAACTGGAAACCGGTCGGCAACCCGAGCGGGAATCCCGGACACCTCTTCGAGTGGGCGTCGTTGCTCAGCCGCGCGGTGGAACTCGGTGCCGATCCGAAGTTCGTCGAACTCGGGAGCCGGAGCCTCGACCTCGGCCTCAAGAGCTACAACGAGGACGTCGGCGGGCTCGGGGGCGTCGGCCCCGACGGCAAGCCGTCGCGGATGTTGTGGTGGCCGCAGTGCGAAGTCGTCAAGGCGACGGCGAACTACGCGATCCTCCACGGGCGACCGGAGTTGTGGCGGTACCATCACAAGACGCTCGAATTCCTCAAGCGCGAGTACTTCGACAACGAGCACGGGGGCTGGTTCCCGGACTACGTGCCAGGCCAGCCGCGCGCAGAGCGCGGCGAGAAGGCCTTCTACAAGGGCTCCGTCGACGGTCCCGAGTGGGGGGCGTATCACCAGATGTCGATGTTCCACGACCTGTGGCGCATCACCGATCCCAAGTACACACCGGGCCCCGTTGCACGTCGCTGACGCTGCGGACGTGCAGGAGTGACGACCATGTTGACTCGCCGTGAAATGTTGCAAACGACCCTGGCGTCTGCCGCCGCGATGCCGTTCGCCTCGACCGTCCCTGCGTGGGCGGGCGCGGGCCCCGAGGTCGCGCGCATCAAGGGCGTGCGGATGGCGGTGCAGTCCGCGAGCTTCTCGTTCAGCGGTCTTGGCCTGCCCGACATCTTCAAGACGATGCAGGGGCTGGGCCTGACGGAAATCGACATCATGTCGGAGCACATCGAGCACTTTCTCGGTGCGCCCGGCATCCAGTTGCCCGGGGCCGGCCGCCAGGGGCCATGGACGCGTCCTGAGGGGGCCCCACCCGCGGCTCCTCCGGCTGCCGCCGCACCTCCGGCTGCGACCCAGGCTGCCCCGGGCGCGCCAGGTGCCGCGCCGAGACCGGCGATTCGGGGGATGGCCCCCGAGGTGCGCGAGGCGTTGCGGAAGTGGCGCCTCGAGGTCGACCTCGCGAAGTTCCGCGACGTGAAGGCGCAGTTCGATCGGGCGGGACAGATCCTGTTCGCCTACAACCTGAGCTTCAACGACAGCTACACCGATCCCGAGATCGAGCGCGGCCTGCTGATGGCCAAGGCGCTCGGCACGCGCATCATCACGGCCTCGTCGCCGCTCTCGGTGATGCCGCGCGTGGCACCGCTCGCCGAGAAGCACGACGTCATCGTGGCGCTGCACAACCACCAGGAAGGTCCCGAGATGTTCGAGCAGGCGATGGCCCTCTCGCCGATGATCTGGGTCAACCTCGACGTGGGCCACTTCTTCGCGATGGGCCACGATCCGGTGGCCTACCTGCGCGCGCACCGCGCCCGCATCACGAACATCCACGTCAAGGATCGCAAGAGCAACAAGGGACGCGAGATGCCGTTCGGCCAGGGCGAGACGCCGTTGCGCGAGGTGCTCACCCTGGTGCGCGACCAGAAGTACGACATGCCGGTGTGTCTCGAGTATGTCGGTCCGGATGGTCCGGCGGCGGAACTGAAGCGCTGTCTCGACTACTGTCGCGGCATCCTCGAGGCCTAGGACCGGCGCACCGACATGGTGACGGTGAGCCGGCGCGAGTTCCTCGTGGGGGGCGCCACCCTCTCGGCGGTGTGGCCTGCCCTGGCGCAGCAGGCCGCGGATGACCCGTCGGCGGCGAGCGCATCGCTGCGCGCCGCCGTCGGGCTCGCCGCACGTGACCCCGAGCGGCCCGTGTACCACTTCCGCCCGCCGGCCAACTGGACGAACGATCCCAACGGCACGATCTACTACAAGGGCTGGCATCACCTTTTCTACCAGCTCAATCCGACGGCGCCGCGCGGCGGCAACCAGCACTGGGGCCATGCCCGCAGCCGCGATCTGGTCAACTGGGAACACCTGCCGATCGCGCTGTGGCCGCTCACGGCGCGGGGCGAGCGCGCGATCTACTCTGGGGGCACAACGCTCGGGCCCGATGGACGTCCGCGCATCTTCTATACGAGCATCGGCCACGAGTTTCCGCAGCAGTGGATCGCGATCCCGCAGGACGACGACCTGATCCGGTGGGAGCGGCCGGCGCACAACCCCGTCCTGACCGTTGCCGCACATGGCTCGCTCACCCCGTCGCAGTGGCGCGATCCATTTCTGTTCAGGCAGCGACGCGACACCTACATGGTGTGCGGCGGCAACGTCAACGGCGGACGCGGCGGGGGTGGTGCCGTGTTCCTCTACAAGGCCGCGAACGCCGAACTGACCGACTGGCGCTTCGCCGGTGTCGTGTACCAGCAGCGCGACCGCCAGTACTTCAACATCGAGTGCCCGAATCTGTTTCCGCTGGGCGACAAATGGGTGCTGCTGCTGTCGCCGCACCGCCCCGTCCAGTATTTCGTGGGCACGCTCGATCTCGCGAAGCCCGCGTTCATCCCCGAGACACAGGGCGTGATCGATCCCGGCGACGCGTACGCCAGCAACATCTCGGTCGACGACACGGGGCGTACCATCCTGTGGTTGTGGGGCCGCACGCGCACGTCGCCCGAGAAGGGCTGGAACGGCGTGATGGTGATGCCGCGGGTGCTGTCGCTCGACGCCGACGGCTTCGTGCGGCAGCAGCCGGCGCCTGAGTTCGAACGACTGCGCGGCGCCCCGATGACGCGCGGGGCAGTCACACCGGTGCCCGGTCAGTCGATCGTCCTTGACGGCGTCACGGGAGACTGCCTCGAACTCTCGGCCGACATCGTCACGGGGAACACGACCGGTGGCGTCGGGTTCGACGTCAGGCGCAGCGCCGATGGCACCACCGCGACGAAGATCCGCATCCTGCCGCAGAGCGTGCTCGCCGTCGGCGAGCTGCGCGCACCACTCAGTCGAGGACGTGCACGTCACACGCTGCGTGTGTTTCTCGACAAGCGCGTGTTCGAGGTCTACGCGAACGACGGCGAGGCGGCCATCTACGGGACCATCGACGCAGTGCCCGGCGACGTGGGCGTGGCGATTGCTGCCGAGCCCCTGGTTCGTCGCGAAGGACTGTTCGGCCCGCCCCCGCCGTCGGCGCCGGTGGCACCGCGCGTCGAAGGGTTCACGGCCTGGCAACTCGGGCCAGCCCATTTCGATCTCGGGATCTTTGGAGGAGACACACGGTGAACGACACCTGCCACTTCGCGTTGGTACCGGCCCGAACGCGCGCGCGCCGACTGTGGGCGTTACTCGTCATCTGTGCGTCGCTGGCGATCGCGCCTGCCGCGTCTGCTCAACCGGCTGTGCGGCAGGTCGCGGTGCGCGAACACTGGGTGTCGAGCTGGGCGGCCGCCCAGCTGCTGGTGCCCATGAACCTGGGACGGCCTGCCGGTGCGCCGGCCACCCCTGCCCCCGTGCGGGATGCTGCCGCACCGGCGCCGCCTCCTCCGATCGTGCCTGCGCCGCCGATCCCCACCAGCTTCGCCGACCAGACGCTTCGCATGGTCGTGCGCACGAGCCTCGGCGGACAACGGGTTCGCATCGCGCTCTCGCAGATGCTCAACGCCGAACCGCTCGAGGTCGGGGCGGCTCACCTGGCCCTCTCGAAAGGTGGTTCGACGATCGAGCCTGGTTCCAGTCGACCGCTCACGTTCAACGGCCGCCCATCGGTCACCGTGCCGGCGGGTGCGTTGGTGCTGAGCGATCCGGTGGATCTCGCGGTGGCGCCGCTGACAGACGTGGCCGTCTCGATCTACGTCCCGAACGACACCGGAGCGCCGACCATCCACCGCCATGCCATCCGCACCACCTACGTCGCGAAGGGGAATCACGCCGCGGCGCCCGCGATGCCCGCCGATGCCGCGACGTTCGTGTCGTACTTCTGGCTCTCGAGCCTCGACGTGGTCGCCGCGCCCGAGGCGTACACGATCGCCACGCTCGGCGACTCGATCACCGATGGCTACGCCACCACCGTCGATGCGAACCGCGCGTGGCCGTCGCTGCTCGCCAAACGGCTGGCCGCCGACAAGCGGACGCAGCACGTCGGCGTCGTCAACCAGGGCATCTCCGGGAACCAGGTCCTGAGGAGCGGCGCCGGCGTCAGCATGCTGGCGCGCTTCGACCGCGACATTCTCGGGCGCCCGGGCGTGCGATGGCTGGTGCTCCTCGGCGGCATCAACGACATCAACTTCCGCGGCCGCTTCGGCACGCCCCCGCTGACGCCAGAGGAACTCATCGCCGGTTACGAGCAGATCATCGAGCGGTGCCGGGCGCATGGCATCAAGGTCATCGGCGCCACGCTCACCCCACAGGAAGGGCAGTTCACCGCGACGGAACAGGGCGAGGTGACGCGCCAGGCCGTAAACACGTGGATCCGCACCAGCGGTCGCTTCGACGCGGTCGTCGACTTCGACGCCGCCGTTCGCGATCCGGCAAGACCCGCACGCTTGCGGGCGGAATTCGATCCCGGCGATCGCATTCATCCGAACGACGCCGGGAATGAAGCCATGGCCGCGGCATTCAGTCTGGCGCTGTTCGCCCGATGACGACCTCGAGGCACGGAGGACCCATGTTCCTGCGATGGAGTGGAGCGTTGCTGATCAGCGTGGTGGCGCTCGAGTCGTTCGGCGTCGCACAGGTGCCGCCAGGCGCCGCGCGAGCGCCCGCGACGTCGCAGCCGGGGCCGCCGGCGGCTCCGAGGCGGATGTCGACGCCTGTCACGGCGATCGTCTCGCCAGAGGTGCACGACGATCGGCGCGTGACCCTGCGATTTCGCGCGCCTGACGCCACGGTCGTCCAACTCGTGGGCGAGATTACGCAGGGTCGCGTCCCACTGCCGATGACGAAGGACGCCGAGGGGTTGTGGACGATCACCGTGGGTCCGCTCGCGCCCGAGATCTGGAGCTACAACTTCCGGGTGCACGGCGTGGACGTCACCGATCCCTCGAACCCGGCGGTCAAGCCGACGCCTCCCGGCGCGGCCATGTCGAGCTTCGTGCAGGTTCCCGGCGAGACGCCAGCGTTCTACGACTCTCGCGCCGTGCCACATGGCGACGTTCGCATGGTGTTGTACGAGTCGAAGGCCATGGGCGTGACGCGTTGGCTCTGGGTCTATACGCCGCCCGGGTACGACAAGTCCACCTCCAGTTACCCGGTGTTGTACCTGCTGCACGGCAACGGCGAGGCGCAGAACGGGTGGGTGATGAACGGCCGTGCGAACATCATCCTCGACAACGGCATTGCCGACGGTCGGGCGGCACCCATGATCGTGGTGATGCCGCAGGGGCACGCCCTGCAGGGCGCGAACGTCGGCCCCCTGGTGCGCCTCGCGGGCGAGACGTCGATGTTCTCGCCCCGCTTTCCACGTGACCTGCTCGAGGACGTCATTCCGCTGGTCGAGCGCACCTATCGTGTCAAGCCGGCGCCCGAGCAGCGCGCGATTGCGGGCCTGTCGATGGGCGGGGGGCAGGCGCTGAGCATCGGCCTGGCCAATCCGAAGGTCTTCAGCTACGTCCTCGGGTTCAGTGCCGCGGTGGGCGGGCAGTTCCTCGACATGACAGGCGTGCTGCCTGGGGGGCCTGAGGGGGCGGCCTCGTTGCGGTCGCTCCGCCTGGTGTGGCTGTCGTGCGGGCGGCAGGACTTCCTGTTCCAGGCGAACAAGGACTTCGCGGACGTCCTGCGCAAGGCGGGAGTGGACCTGACCTACCGGGAAACCGAAGGTGCCCACGTGTGGAGCGTGTGGCGGCACAACCTGCACGACACCTTGCCGTTGCTGTTCAAGTGACCGCACAGAGCGGGTCCGGGCAAGCGGGCGCTGACATCGCCGGCCAACCGCCCCATGGCTCTGACGGCCGTGTCGCCAACGCCGACGATCTGGACCGTGCCCGGAAGGACGCGCCCGGTCGCATGCATTCCTGCTGGACGTTCAAGTGCTGAGACCCGCCAGATCAGCGCTAATCAGAACGACATGTCTATGCATGTTCGTCTGCTCTGTATTTGTTGTTTCATCGTCCCTGACCGCGACACGGAGCGAAATAGACGATTGGACAGACCTCACAGCAGTAGCGAATAAAACACAAACGATGTGATTCATTGGGCAATATTGCTGTTGCTCGGCAAGAGGCCTGTTGCGTGATGCTTCAAGATGTAAATAACAAGTAGATCTGATTGACCTATACTGCATTCTGTGTTTATGTAGCGCGTTGATTGGATCCATGACCGCCATCTAGTCGATTTGTTGTACTGTCAGATTCGCCTGCCGAGCACCACGAGCAGGCGCCAGGCGCCGCGAGGAGCAGCGCGGGGAGGCATTGCGATGCGTAGTGTCACAGCGACCGTCAGAAGACTGCGGGTACTCGTGTGTGGGGGCCTCCTGTTCGCTCTCGCGGCGGGTGCCACCGTCGCTTCAGCCCAGAGCGACCGCGGCACCATTCAGGGACTTGTGACCGATCAGACCGGCGCCGTCGTTCCTGGCGCCGTCGTGGAGATCCGGCACCTTTCGACCAATACGGTCACCACGATCTCGACGAACGGCGTCGGCCTCTTCACCGCCCCCAACCTGCCCCTTGGCGACTACATTGTGCTCGTCACGAAGGAGGGCTTCGCGCCGGCGACCGGCGAGGGCATCGACCTGCGATCCGGCACCCAGATCCGCGTCGACCTGGTCCTGAGTCCGTCCGGGGTGACCGAAACCGTCTCGGTCAGCGCGTCTGCGCTCGACTCCTCGACGATTACCAACACGACCGCGATGTCTGAGAAGCTGGTCAAGGAGATCCCCGTCGTGCTCTCCGGCAACAAGCGCGACATCACCGGGTTCCTCGTGAACCTGCCCGGTTTCACCAGCGGGACGACGTTCAATCCCCGGGCGAACGGCGCGAACGTCGGTGAGACCGAGGTCTTCGTGGACGGCGCCAGGGGCAGCCAGCCGATTTCGCGCGGCTCGCTCGCAGAGAATGGCCCGTCGCTCGAGCAGGTCGGCGAGTTCAGCGTCGTGTCGAACGGGTTCAATGCCGAGTACGGCGGATTCGGCATCTGGTTCAGCAACGTGACGATCAAGTCCGGCTCCAATACGCTGTCGGGCAGCGTCTACGATCACTACGGCACCGACGCACTGAACGAGCGGGCATATTTCCAGGCCGAGAAGACCTCGTACAAGCAGCACGAGGGGGGCTTCACGCTTGGCGGGCCGGTCGTGCTCCCCGGCTACAACGGCCGCAACAAGACGTTCTTCTTCGGCAGCATGGGGATCTTCTACTCACGTGTCGGTTCGTCGGGCAATCTCATCACCGTGCCCACCGAGGCGTTCAAGCGGGGCGATTTCAGCGGGCTCGTCGACGCGCAGGGACGCCAGATCCCCATCTTCGACCCGTTGACGACGCGTCCGGACGGCGCCGGTGGATACGTCCGCGATCAATTCCCCGGCAACCAGATTCCCGCCAACCGCATCAGCGCAGGAGCGCAGGCGATCCTCGGCTACCTGCCGACGCCCGACCTGCCCGGCAACATCAACAACTTCCGGAGCCGCAACTCCCCGACGTGGCCGTACTACGACATCTACACGCCGATCATCAAGGTCGATCACAACCTGAACACGGCCCAGCGCCTGTCGGTGATGTACCAGGCGCAGGTCCGGCATCGCGTGATCTGGTCGAACGGCATGGGCCCGTACCCCGAATGGGGCGAGCCCCAGGTGAACCCGATCGACAACACGTTCGATCAGATTGCCAACAGCTGGAAGGTCCGCGTCAACCACGACTACGTGATGAAGTCGAACCTGATCAACCACGTCACGTTCTCGCTCGACCGCTACATCAACCGTGGCCAGAACAAGACCTGGGGCCAGGGCTGGGATAACAAGCTCGGCATCACGGGGATTCCGGACGATGATGGCGCGTTTCCTTCGGTCAACTACAGCGGCGGCGTGGCCGCTCCCGCCAACCTCAACCGCGCGTACGACGAGGACTGGAAGGACTTCGGCTGGGGCGTCTCGCAGAGCCTGACCTGGTCGGTCGGCAACCACACCATGAAGTTCGGCGGTGAGGCAGGGCAGACGAACGTGGATCGGTTCTTCAGCGGCGGCCGCTCGGGCACCTTCAATTTCAGCAACTTCACGACCAGCCAGCCGAACTCGCCGTCGTTCGGCTCCTGGGGGAACTCGTTTGCCAGCTTCCTCCTCGGCGACGTGTCGTCGACGAGCGTGCTCATTCCCGTGAAGTGGCGCCTGCGGCTCAACCGCTACGCACTGTTCGCCCAGGACGAGTGGCGTGCGAGCCAGAACCTGACGATCTCATACGGCCTGCGCTGGGACTACCAGCCGCCCTTCCGGGAAGCCGACGACCAGATCAGCACGTTCCTGTCAGACATCCCGAACCCTGCGGCGGCGGGGCTCCCTGGCGCACTCGGCTACGCGTCGGTCGATGGCGACACCTACGGCCGCAGCTTCCAGGACAGCTGGTACGGCGGGTTCGGCCCCCGGTTGGGGATCGGCTACATGCTGACGCCCAAGACCAACCTCCGCGCGTCGTGGGGCCTCTACTACGGCGGAACGGGAAACCAGAACCAGATCACGCCCACCGGCTACCAGGCGAGCCCGACCTTCCAGTCGCCCGACAACTTCAGCCCGGTGTTCAACTGGAACAAGCAGCCCTTCCCGCAGTCGTTCAACAGTCCGCCAAGCACCGACCCGTCGTTCGCGAACGGCCAGGCCGTCACCTATACCACTCGCGACGCCGCACGGCTTCCACTCGTCCAGAGCTTCCAGGTCGGCATGGCGCGTGACATCGGCCGGGGCCTGACGATGGACGTGGCGTACATCGGGAGCCGGTCCTCGCATCTCGGGTTGCCGGCAAACAACTCGCAGATCAACTACGTGCCGATCGAGTACCTGTCGCTGGGCAACCTGCTGTTCCAGCCGATCAACTCGCCGCCAGCCCAGGCGGCTGGATTCACGGAGCCGTTCCCGGGGTTTGCCAACCAGCTGGGCGCGAACACGGTGGCGGCGTCGCTCAAGCCGTTCCCGCAATACACGTCGATCACGGCGGTCTCGACCCGCCTGATGGAAGGCGAGTCACGCTACGACTCCTTCCAGGTCAAGGCGACGCAGCGCTTGACGGGCGGCCTGTCGGTCGTGTCCTTCTACACGTACATGCGGAACAAGAGCAACACGAACTACACGCCGCAGTACCCTGGCGACATGCCACTCGGTGAAGACCCGGGAACGTCACCGCACATCTTCTCGTTCAGCTGGAGCTACGATCTGCCGTTCGGCCGCGACAGGGCGTTCCTGTCGGACAGTAACGGGTTCGTCACCGCGCTTGTCTCTGGCTGGCGATTCTCTGGCGCCCTGCGGTACCAGTCCGGCGCTGCCCTGGCGATCACCGCGTCGAACAACCTGGCGCCGCTGGGCTACGGCATCAAGTACGCCAACCAGATCGAGGGCGTGGATCCCTACAAGGATGACGTCTCCGGCTTCAATCCGGCGACCGACCGCTACCTGAATTCGGCGGCGTTCGCGGCTCCGTCAGCCTACACGTTGGGGAACACCAACGGGCCCCTGGGCTCGGTGCGCGGCTTCACGCAGAAGTCAGAGGCGCTCTCGCTGTCGCGGACGTTCGCGATCCGCAGCCACAAGCTCGACATCGGGGTGGACGCCCTGAACCCGTTCAACTTCATTCGATGGAACGACCCCAACACGAACATCTCGTCGGGCGCGCAGTTCGGGTCGGTCACCGGCACGCAGACGGCAAGGACGATCCAGCTCAACGCGACCTACAGGTTCTAGCCACCACGTCGGCCGCCGTGACGCACGTCACGGCGGCCGATGGCCTGGTCGGAGCCCGGATTCCTGGAGTCTCCATGAAACGCATCGCGGCACTGATTGTTGTGGCAGGCGTTGTGCTGCCCACCCCGGCGGCGGCGCAACTCGTGGCCGAGTACGAGCCTGTTCGCCACGCCTGCTGCCTGTCACTGACCATACGCAATATCGCCGATCAGCTGCAGGACTGGAACCAGCTCAGTCGCTATTTCACCGAGAACGACACGCTCAGGAAGCAGCCATCCGACCCGAAGCGCGTGGTGTTCATCGGTGACTCGATTACCGAACTGTGGAACCTCGCTGAGTCGTTTCCCGGGGCGTCGTACGTCAATCGGGGCATCTCGGGCCAGACGACACCACAGATGCTGGTGCGGATGTTCCCGGATGTCATCGCGCTCAAGCCCGCAGCGGTCGTGATCCTCGCGGGCACCAATGACATCTCGCGGGCGACGGGCGCGGCGACGGCCGAGATGGTCCAGTTCAACATCCAGGCGATGGCGCAACTGGCCGCCGCCAATGGCATCAAGGTCGTGCTCGGCGCGATTCTTCCGACCGACGACACGCCCGTGCGCCCGCCGGCAACGACGATGCCTCGTATGGGACCGCAGCCGCCGGCTGGCGTGCGTATACCACCGCGACCCAAGAACTCCGAGATGCGACCGCCGTCCGACATCCTGACGCTGAACGCGTGGATGCGCGACTACGCGCGCGCGTCGGGCTTCACCTACGTGGACTACTACTCAGCGATGGTCGATGCAGATGGGATGCTGCGCGACGGCCTGTCGAACGATGGCGTGCACCCGACGCCGGCCGGCTACGCCGTGATGGCGCCGCTCGTCGACGCCGCGTTGAAGTCCGTCCTCCGCTAGGGGCAGGGCCTTCATGCGGGGCGCGGGTATCACGCCCTACCGGAACAACAGCGGCGCGAACTCGTGCAGGTAGTTCCTCCAGTTGACCCAGCTGTGCGAGCCCGCGGTCTCCGCAAACGACACCGGGAGGTCGTGACGCTCGAGCATCTCGACGGTCGCCTTGCTGTTGTTGAGCAGGAAGTCGTCTGAGCCCGTTCTGAACCAGATGGTGCGCAGCCCCTTCCTGAGCGAGGCGTCATCGAGCACCGTGCGTCGCTCGGCTTCCCATTCTGCGAGGTTCCCGCCGATGACGCCCGAGCTGAAGACACCGATGGACGAGAACTGATCCGGGTTGGCAAACGCGATGTCGAGTGCCTGGCGTCCTCCCATCGACAAGCCGGCGATGGCCCGATGCGGACGATCCGTGCGCGTTCGGTAGTGGCGCTCGATGTAGGGCTTGATGTCGGTGGCGAACTCGCTGGGCACGTCGCCGAACTCGGCGCGGAACCGCGTGCCCGTCCCGGTGATGTTCGGCGGCGTCTGGTCGGCATGCCCGTTGGGCATCACCACGATCATCGGCGTTGCCTTGCCCTCGGCGATCAGGTTGTCGAGGATGAAGCCGGCCCGGCCCACGGTGCTCCACGACTGGTCGGATTCGTTGGCGCCATGCAGCAGGTACAGCACGGGGTACGCCTGCTGGTTCGATGCGTATCCCGGAGGCGTATACACGTGGAGGCGCCGCAGCTTCTTCAGCACCGACGAGGAGTACGTGACGACGGCGACGGCGCCGTGCGGCACGTCGGCCGCATCCATGAATGCCGCGCCCGGCACGTGCATGATGCTCCGCGTCACGACCTGCATGCGCTCGGTCTCGATGTTGCGCGGATCGGTGACCGGCATTCCGTCAACGGCGAAGCCGTAGCGATAGGAGCCTGGCTCCAAAGGGCCCAGCGTGGTCTGCCAGACGCCATCGTCGTCCTTCGACATGGCATGATCGCCACGCTCGAAGAAGACGCTGACGGCGCTCGCGTTCGGCGCGTAGAGCCGCACCACGACGCGACGGTCGGCCTGCACCTCGGGCGAGACGATGACCGGGGCCGCTGGCCCCCCCCCGGGAGGCGCCGCCGCGGGTCGTGCGGCGACCGGTGGCCGTGCGACGACCGGTGGCTGTGCGGCGACCGGCGGGGCGAGCAGGAACAGCGAGAGCAGGCTCGCGGCACGGCAGCGATGCCCAAGGTGGAACGAGATGCGTGCCAGCGCCATCGACGCCTCCTCAACGATGCACGCGCCAGGATCCGGCACTCCGCGACGCCACGTCGCGTTGTCGGGCGAGCGTCACGAGACGCCTGCCGACGGGGTCCTGGCGCTGACCACGTGAATACTACCGTGACGACACGCTCACCAGGATCACCCGGGCACTTCAATGTGTTTTGTGTTCTGGGTGGTCTGGTCTTCGCCGGCGCCTCGCAGCGAGGTGCCGGGCAGGAGGAAACCGTGCGCAAGATTCGCAGTTGCAGACTGCAGCCGCTCGCCGTTGTCGCTTCGGCGCTCGTGTTCGTGCTGGCCGTCTGGCCCGTCGCCTCGCACGCGCAGGGCGCACCGCCGGTCAGAGTCGAGGGGGGACTCATCGCGGGAGCGGTCGAGGATGGGCTGAGCGTTTTCCGGGGCATACCGTATGCCGCTCCGCCGGTGGGCGCACTCCGATGGAGGCCGCCACAACCCGTCGTCGCGTGGGAGGGCACCCGCGCCGCGACGGAGTTCGGCCGCGCGTGCATGCAGACAAACGGCGCGATTGCGGACCTGCCGGCGCCCTCCGAAGATTGTCTCTTCGCGAACGTGTGGACACCGGCGGCGCAGCCGACCGATCGGCTCCCCGTGATGGTCTGGATCCACGGGGGCGGCTTCGCGGCGGGCACGCCTGCCGAGAAGCTCTATCACGGGGAGTGGCTGGCGAAGAAGGGTGTCGTGGTGGTGTCGCTCGCCTATCGCCTGGGCGTCTTCGGGTTCCTGGCGCATCCCGGGTTGAGTGCAGAGAGTGACCGTCACGTCTCGGGCAACTACGGGTTGCTCGACCTGATCGCCGGGCTGCAGTGGGTGCGGCGGAACATCGCGGCATTCGGAGGCGATCCGGGGCGCGTCACGATCTTCGGCGAGTCGGCGGGCGCCATCGCGGTCAGCCAGTTGTGTGCGTCACCCCTGGCCTCGGGCCTCTTCAAGGGGGCCATTTCGCAGAGTGGTGGTTCCTTTGGCCCGGTGGGTGCCGGCGGCGGCCCCGGCGAGAACATGCGTGTGCTCGAGGCCGCCGAGCGCGAGGGGGCCACGTGGGCGGGGTCGATTGGCGCTCCGAGCGTCGAGGCCCTGCGTGCGATGCCGGCGGCAGAGATCCAGGAAGCCGTGCGGCGCGTGCGCACCGGCGCGTGGCCCATTGCTGATGGCTGGATCATTCCTGGCGACCAGTACGCCCTGTACGAGGCGCGGCGCTACAACGACGTGCACGTGTTGATTGGCTACAACTCCGACGAAGGTGCCACGTTCGGGGCAGCACGCTCACAGCAGGAGTACGTGGACAACGTCAGGCGCCGTTACGGCCAGTTCGCCGACAAACTCCTGATCGCGTACCCAGGGGGCGAGACGCCAGAGGCCAGGAAGACGGCTCGTGATCTCACCCGTGACTCCGCGTTCGGCTGGCACACATGGACCTGGGCGCGCCTACAGTCGGCGTCGGGCCGGTCACGGGCGTTCATGTATTTCTTCGACGAGCCGATTCCGCCCGGTCCCCGACGCCCGGGCTTCGGGACCCCGCACGCCGGGGAGCTGCCCTACGTGTTCAGGCAGCTCACCGAGCACAGACGACCCGCGCCGACTCCTCGCGATGAAGCCCTGTCGGACCTCATGCGGACCTACTGGACCAACTTCGCCAGGTCGTGGGATCCGAACGGCGCCGGCCTGCCGGCGTGGCCGACGTTCAACGAGGCGGCGCCGCTCGTGCTGCACATCTCGTCTGACGCGACGAAGGCCGGCCGGCTCGCCGACGAAGCGGGCCTGAAGGTGCTCGATGACTACTTCGCCTGGCGCCGCGGCGTGACAACGCACGGCCCCGGGCAGTGAGCCGACGGGGCCTGACGTGTCGCACTGCGCCCCGTCGCGCGCTGGTGGGGGCGGGCTGCGCGGCGTCGCGCCGGTGGGTCGCGTCCACGGACACCCACCGGCACGATCACGCCGCCTGATCTCGCTGGCATCCGACACCTGGCCAATGCACGGTCACGCCCCCTCACGGGCGCGAACGACGTCGGGCGTTTGCGGCACGCGGGCGTGGGTGTACAGATTCCGCAGGGATGCAGGTCCCGACCGCGAGAGCAAATGCCCGGCGGCGCGAGCCCCTGCACCAGGGAGAACCGGCAGCATCGCCGGTGCGGGTGTCGCCGGCCATGTGGTGACCGGCGACACGCGGAATGAACCGGGTGCGGCCTACTGCTTCTTCGCGTCGGCCATCAGGTCGAGCAGGCCGTTGACGATGGCCGACTCGGCGCACCCGGGCTTCAGGCGCGACGACAACACCTCGAATGTCTGATAGCCGAAGGCGGCGTCGTTCGGGATATAGCCGGTGCTCGACCGGCCATTCGTGATCGTCGCCACCATGGACCGGGCCATCGGCGACTCCTTCTTGAACCGCTGGGCGATCAGGTTGAAGATCTCGGCGCTCACGCCACCGATCGCGATGTCGTCGATCATCAGCAGGCTCAGGCGGAGGCCGACGTCGGGACCGTCCTTGTAGGTGCCGGCGATGCCCCCGCGGCCCTGGTTCGTGCGCTCGCGGCCCGGGCACGTCACGGACTTCTGCGCTGCGTAGATGGGGGCGCTGGTCGACTTCCGCTCGGTCTCGCGCATGACCTTCAGCACTTCCTCGCCGAGGAACTGGCCCATCGACAGGGCCATCTGCTTCTGCTGGTTCATCAGCCTCGCCACGGTGGGGTCCTGCCTGTTCAGGCCCTGTCCCCCGGGCGGCATCGCGTTGCTGATGTCTTCGCCGCGCTTCGCATAGTCCTTGATCCGGATCTCGCGAAGGTCGTACGTCTGCTGGAAGTAGATCGGGTTCTGGTCGCCTGCCGCACCGGTCGACCAGACCGCGACGATCTTGTCGTCGAACGAGTCCTCGATGTAACGCGAGGCCGCCCCTGGGACGTCACCGCTCACCTTGTCGAGCTGCCCGAGGATCACCGCGTGCATCGCGTAGTTGTAGTAGACGGCGATCGGCTGCCCGTCGAGGTCCTCGAAGGTGATGACCGCGACGGTCTTGTCTGACGGGCCATCGTAGTTGGGACCTTCCCACCAGCCGTGGGTCTTGCGGTCGATGATGTTCCGGTTGACGTTGATGAACGACTGGCCGGTGCCGTAACCGATCCGCGCCGGCCTGCGCCGCGGCCTTGGCCTGCTGTGCCGACTTGAAGATCAGGTCGTCGAGGCCCGTGCCCTGCCGCCTCGGCGAGGCGTGGGTGTGCGTCGCCGTGATCAGGACGTTCATGGCCGGAATGCCGAGTTCCTTCTCGATCCGGCCCGTGACGTTCTTCCACGTGTCGTCAGACATGCCGCCGACGTCGACCGTGATCAGCACGGCGCCGGTCTTCGCCGTTGTCGATGACGATGGCCCGCGAGTAGATGGGATCGTTGACCCCTTCGTACGTGGGCGGCAGTTCGTTCGGAGCAGGCGTGATGTCAACCTTCGAGGCCCCGACCTTGAGACCCGGGGTGTTGGCGGCCTGGGCCCATGCCGGCGGGGCCGACAGGACAGTGGCCAGTAGTGCAACGACGACCAGCGTGTGACGCGTTCTCATGTTGGTGCTCCTGCACCGTCGGTAGCGCCGACGGCAATATCCCACGTGTGCACGGCCCGGCGCCGTGCCTTCATGCTCAGGACTCGACGTGGCGCGTACTCCGTCGAGTCGACCAGTGCCAAACGCTCCCTCGCAGGGTCGTACAACCAGTTCAGGAGCAGACCGACGAACAACAGGGCGGCAAAGGCGGCGGCCAGCACGAAGCCGTATCGCGCGCCGCCGAAGGTGTCGCTGACGGCTCCCATCGCCAGCGGGCCGATGGCCGCTGCGGCCGCGGTGAAGAACAGGATGACGCCCGCGACCGCACCGTGCTCCGTCTTGGGGAAGCAACTGATGCCCTTCGAGTTGAGCGTCGGGTAGATCATCGACATGAACAGCCCCGACAGCGGCAGCAGGAAGACGGCATACGCGAGGCCGCCCAGGAGGCTGCCGATGAAGCACGCGAGAATCGCGAGGCTGAAGACGGCCATCACGGACGTCCAGTTGAACCTCGCCAGCACCGCCGAGCCCAGGAAGCGGCCGGCGGCGCGCAGCACGAAGAAGATCGAGATCCCGTACGCCGCCATCAGGGGGAACGACCCTGCGTACCCGGCCATCAGCGTCGGCATCCAGACGTAGATGGCGCACTCGACGGCCACGTACATGAAGATCCCGAGCGAGAACCCGAGGGCATACGGGCTCTTCATCATGACGAACGTCCGCTTCAGGTCGATCGGCTCATCGCTCGTGCGCGCGGTCTCGGGGTACTTCACGAGCAGCGCCGTGACGATCAGCAGCACGCAGATCGCCGCGGCAATGATGTAGAGCCACTTCCACGAAAAGCCGGCACGCCAGCAACCGTGTGACGATCGCCGGGCCGATCACCGCGCCCACCGCGAAGAAGCCTTCGACGGTGTTCATCGTGGCGGTGTGTTCGCGCGTGGACGTCGAGATGTCGCCCACCAGGGCCAGCGCCCCGGTCTTGAAGATCCCGATCGCTGCGCCAGAGACGACGAGCAAGGCGAGGAAGAACAAGAACGAGTTGCCGACGGCGAACAGGAACGAACTGACCGCGAACAGCGTGAGGCCCAGGATGATCGTCGTCTTGCGCCCGAGGCGGTCGGCGAGATAGCCGAGCAAGATGCCCGCGAACGCGATGGCCGTCATGCTCGTGTAGTGAAAGGCCCCGGCCGCCGTCATGCTGAGGTCGAACTCCCTGATGACCTCCGGGATGATGACGCCGACCGAGTCGGTGGTCATCGCGAACATCATGAACATCAGGAAGGTCAGGCACTTGATCAGCGCGAGGTTGCGGTGGTCCTTGTCGCGTGCCAGTCATGCGGGCCTCGTCAGTTGGCCGACGCAGCGGCGCTCGTTGCGCCGGTGTCGGTGTGTACCGCGGAACTTCTCGTCGCCCGTCGGGCGCGTGCAGGTGATCCAGGCAGTGCGCTCCGGCAGATCAACCCGGAGTGCGGCCCGATCGTCGCCGGACGTCCAGACGATGTCGATGCAACCCTCGTCCGGCGTGTCGATGCGCACGTCGCCGCCGAATGCCGGGTGGGTGTTGCGGAACCGGATCAGGTCGATCAGTCGCCGAACGACGGGCGTGGCGAGCGCCGCATCGATTTCCGCAAGCGTGTAGTAGTGCCGGTTGATGTCGCGCCCGACCTGCGAGCGGGTCAGCAGGTCCATGTCGTTGGTGCCGGCCAGCAGGCCCACGTAGTACACCTGCGGGATGCCGGGGGCGAAGAACTGCAGGGCGCGCGCGATCAGGTAATCGTCGTCGTTGCGCCCGAGCGCGTCGTAGAAGGTGCAGTTGACCTGGTAGAGATCCAGGTTGCTCGCCGCCGCGCCGGTGGCCTGGCGGCTCTGATTCCGGCTCAACGCGTGGATGCGTCTCCACCAGGCGATCGATGGCAACGGGTTCGAGGAGGCCGGGTGTGCCGGACGCGTCGGCGCCCACGTCGATGACGCCGATGCCGTCGTGCGTGTCGAGCACGGTCACCGCGTTGCGCGGGCTGATCGAGAGCCAGCGCGCCAGCGGCGCGGCATCGCAGGTGTAGAGCGCGTGCAGCACGAGCGGCGGCAGCGCGAAGTCGTAGACCCAGTCGACCTGCTTCGCGATCTCGATCTGCTTCAGGTAGTGGCTGTGGATCTCGACGAGCACCTCGATCCCCAGCCGGTGCGCCCGCGCCGTGAGCTCGGCGATGAACGCGAACGTCTCCGGGATCATGAAGCAGCTCGTGCCGGCCTTCTTGATCGCATACCCCACGGCATCGAGCCGGATCATGCGGATGCCAGATGCCGGCGAACTGGCGCAGGATCGACTCGAGGTAGGCGTCCGCCTCGGGATTGCGCACGTCGATGTCGACCTGCTGCGGCGTGAAGGTGGTCCACAGCATGCCGCTTCTCGCCAGAGGCCAGCGTCGTCAGGCTGAACGGCAGCGAGGGACGCGGGCGATAGATGGCGAGCAACTCCGACTCCGTCGCGCCGTGCGGGAAGACGCGGTCGTAGGTGAGGAACATGCCGGCGTAAGCCGAACGCGCGCCGTGCGTCGCGAAGTCGAGGAACTGCGGTGAGCTGCTCGAGGCGTGGTTGACGATGAGATCGGCCACGAGCTCGACCGTGCCGCCGAGCGTGCGTGACGTCGTCCCACGTGCCCAGGCGGGCGTCGACCTGCGTGTGATCGATCGGGTCGAACCCGGCGTCGGCGCCGTCGATCGGATCGAAGAACGGCAGGAGGTGCACGCCGCCGAAGACGCCGGCGAGCCGGCCGGCGAGCAGGGTCGCGAGGTCGCGAAACCCACCGGCTGCCAGCCGGTCGACGTAGGTGATCAGCTGCACCTGGTTCTTCACGCTATGGACTCCAAGCGGGCGTTGACCGGCGGTGCACCAAGGGGGCTGTGACCTTTGGCGACCCGCCGGTCAGTATTAGGCGGACAGTACACGTCTGCTCAGTGAGATGTCAACGTAGATGTCACCGTTCTGTAATGACCTATGAATCAAATTGGTCATATCGATGAGCGATGTCGCGGCAGAGCGTCGATCACAGCGACCATCCCGTCCGATACTGGTGCTGCACGTACTGATTCGCTTCGGGCACATTCGTGACCTGCGCGTTCGGGCCATCCCACTCGAGTTTCTGCCCCGGGAAACGCGCCGCCACGTTGCCGAGCAGGATGGCCTCGGTGAAGGGCCCGGCGTAATTGAAGTCGTCTGGCGGCGGGATCTTGCCCTTGATGGCATCGACCCAGGCCTGCTGGTGGCTCGTCGTGATCCGGGGAATCGTCTTCGGCGGACGCGTGTACGCCTGCATGGCGGTTTCGGGGATGAGCCGAGGGCTGCCCGAGTAGGACTCGCAGATCAGCTTGCCCTTGTCGCCGACAAACAGCGTCCCGCCGCCCGGCATGCGTCGATCGGGTTCGAGCTCATCGGGGCGTTCTGGCTGGAAACCGCCGTCATACCAATGGAGCTTCACCGGGGGGAGGTCGCCGCGGGCGGGGAAGGCATAGTGAACAATGGCGGCGGGCGGGAAACTGTCGTCATACTTGACCGGCGTCTCTTCCACCGAACCGTCGGGTTTCGGGACCTGCATCACGAACTTCGATGTGAACCCGAGCACGCTCGTCGGGGCGCCGAGCTTCAACACCGAGTACGCGGCGTCCATCACGTGACATCCCATATCGCCCAGCGATCCGCACCCGAAGTCATACCACGCCCGCCAGCTGAACGGGTGGTACACGCGGTGATAGGGTCGCACCGGCGCGGGACCGAGCCACAGGTCCCAGTCGAGGCCGGTTGGTACGGCCGGGGTCTGCGCCGGCCGCGGCATGCCTTGCGCCCAGATGGGGCGATTCGTCCAGCAGTGCACTTCACGTACCTTACCGATGGCGCCGTCGTCGATCCACTCCTGGATGGTGCGGACACCCTCTCCTGAGTGCCCCTGATTGCCCATCTGCGAGACGACCTTGTACCGCCGTGCCGCTTCCGTGAGGGCCCGTGCCTCCGAGACGGTGCGCGTCAGCGGTTTCTGCACGTGCACGTGCTTGCCCAACTGCATCGCGGCCATCGCGATGACCGCGTGCGAGTGGTCAGGGGTTGCCACGACCACCGCGTCGATGTCCTTGCGCTTTTCCAGCATGACCCGGTAGTCGCGATAGCGGCTGGAGGCGGGAAAACCGTCCAGAAAAGCGCTTGTCTCCTCCCAGCCCGGCCGCGCCGCGAACAGGGCCTTCAGGCGTGCAGCGCCCGCCTCGGTCTCGTCGACATCGCACAGCGCGACGATGTTGTTCCCGCCCGCCAGCAGTGCCCTGAGGTCGTGCGTGCCCATGCCCCCGACCGAGTAGCCCACCACCGCTACGTTGAGCCGATCGCTGGGGGCCTGGAAGCCGCGCCCGAGGACATGCCGGGGCACGATCAGCACGCCCGCTGCCGCCGTTCCCGCGCTCCGGATGAACCCCCGACGCGATGTCTGTCCCTGTCCGTCCGCTACTGTCTTCATCGCCAGGCACTCCTTTGTAGCTTTCGACAACGGCTATCCTGCATTGACAGCCGGACTATATCTGTATACTTTCTTGTGTGCAACTTTGTATATGTTACGGGTTGCAGTCGCGAGCTGAGAGGGCCTGACCGTGGGCGATGCAGGGCGGATTGCAGGGGTAGAGCTCGGCGGCACCAAGGCAGTCGCCGTGCTCTGGCACGACGGCGAAATCGTCGACGAACTGCGTGTGCCCACGCGCGACCCCGACACGACCTTCGCCGGCCTGCTCGCGGGGCTCACCCGGTGGTCGGAAGCGCGTCCGTTTGCGGCCCTGGGCGTGGCCAGCTTCGGGCCGGTCACGCTCGACCCGTCGGCCGATGATTACGGATACATCCGCACGACACCCAAGCCGGGATGGAGTGGCACCGCGGTCGTGCCCCGGTTGGCCCGTCATTTCGCGTGTCCGATCGGTATCGACACTGACGTGAACGCTGCGGCCCTGGCCGAGTATCGCTGGGGGCACGGACGCGGAGCCGACAGCCTCGTGTACCTGACGCTCGGTACAGGCGTTGGCGGTGGGGTCCTGCAAGGCGGACGTGCGCTGCACGGTCGACTGCATCCGGAACTGGGCCACCTGCTGTTGCGGCGGCAACCCGGTGACGGGTTCGTCGGTACCTGCCCGTTCCACCGCGATTGCGTGGAGGGCCTCCTGGCAGGGCCGGCCCTGCACGCCCGGTTCGGTGTCACCGCGGCCAGTGTCCCTGCCGACGACCCGCGCTGGAACGTCGTGATCGCAGATCTGGCGGCGTACCTCGCCGTGTTGTTGCACAGCTTCGCCCCGAACAAGATCCTGATCGGCGGAGGTGTCGCGGCAGGCGCCCCCTGGATCGTCGAGCGTGTCCTGTCGCTGCTCCTGCCGTTAATCGGCGGCTACTATCCCGAACTCGATGAGCACACGCTCGCAACGATGATCACGCCCCCGGGGCTCGGGGATGCGGCGGGCCCGCTCGGAGCCATCGCCATCGGCCTCGCGGTCCTGGACGCGTCACGCGACAGGGAAGTGACTTCCTGCATCCCAGGCTAGCGATTGTCGTGCCCCTGCTCGTGTCGATCGTGGCGGTGACCTCCGCCCAGGCACCCGCGGGCCCGGCTGCGACGTCGACGGCACGGCCTTCCGGCCCTTCTTCACCGGGCGATGCGCATGCCGGCACGTTCGCGTGGCGGGCGTAGCCTGGCTCGACTGGCACCTCGAGGGCGACGCACGAGCCGCGCTGTTGTTGACGGGACCGGCGTGCGGGTTGTGCCGTGATCCGCAGTGGCAGGTGCAAGAAAAGAAGATCGCCTGACGAACGGCGACGGGCTCAGTTCACCGTGACGCCGACACAAGGGCGCGGCGCGCCGTGGCGAGGCGTGTCACTGCGCCTGGCGTGAACCGCAGGACTCGCGGACGACCAGGTGGAAGTTCAGCAGGATGTCGCGCGGCGGAAGCGACGGGTTATTCAGCCGCTCGACCATGGTGCTCACGGCAACCGACCCGATCGCCGCGCAGGGCTGGTGAATCGTGGTGAGAGGGACCGACAGCAGGCTGGCGTACTTCACATCGTCGATGCCGGCCATCCTGACTTCGCCCGGAACAGACACGCCAAGCCCGGTCAGCGTCCTCAGGAGATGCGCCGCGGTGAAGTCGTTGGCGCAGACGAACCCATCCGGATGCACCGTCTGGAGAATCTCACGCACCTCGGCTGCGTCGTTGAACTCTACCCGGCAGACGCGCGGCTGGAAGTCACTGCCTGCTTCGGCGAGGGCCTCTTTGTAGCCGCTGATCCGCGCGTCCACGGTGGGAGCCGAGCGGGGACGGCAGACGAAGACAATTCGTTGGCAGCCGGTCTTCAGCAGGTGGGCGGTGATGACGTGCCCGGCTCGTCGGTTGTCGATCCCCACGAGGTCGTACCGACTCCGTTGCGGGTACGACACCAGGTCGCGATCGAGAAGCACCACCGCAATGCCGGCCTTGTCGAAGAGCTCAGCGATTCGCTGGTTGATGGCGTCCTTCTCATTCGTCAGCTCGACCGGCGCAAAGAACACGCCCGACACCTTCTTCGCGATCAACTGCCGGCAGGCTATCGACGACTGCTCCTCGATGTTGGAGGAGTCGCCCAACGAGCTGCCCCAGAGGAGCGCGTGATGGCTGCCATGCTGCGCCTCGGCCATCCCCTGGCAGATGGGTTCGAAGATCTCCGTGCGGCCCAGTTCGGGGATGAGCAGGCCGAACACATGCCCGCGCGCCACAGCGTCGGCTCGCACGTAGCTGCCAGATCCGGCGCGCCGCTCGATGACCCCGCCGAGTTGAAGGTCGCGCAACGCCCGGTTCACGGTCGGTCGGGACGCCTCGAACGTCCTGACCAACTCGGATTCGCTCGGAAGGCGTTGGCCCACTTCGTATTGGCCGGATGCAATGGCCTCGATCAGTGCCTGCCGAATCTTTTCGTGTTTGGAGACTCTCAATTTGGTCCGCACAAGCTGATAATACAAGTTCGACTGATCTCCTGCCACAAGAAATCGCGTGGGCGGCACAGGTCCCCGTGGTGCCCGACGCCGTCCAGCCGCCCCTCTCGCACCGTGTCCACGGATCCTGCTGGCTGTGGCCAGTCGTCATGAGAAAGGCCACGGAACGAGGTGCGAAGGCCGCTTGCCTGTATGGCTCAGCAGCCTCTGAGGATTCACCTGGTCCCGTATCCTCAAGGTACCGGGGCGCCTGGCTGGTAGCGTCGTGCTGGCGGCACGAGAACGGCAGGGGGAATCGACAAGAAGAAGTGCGCCCGACAGGGCTCGAACCTGTGACCTGCGGCTTCGAAGGCCGACGCTCTATCCAACTGAGCTACGGGCGCACGTGGGCTGGCCGGCAACGGCGGCGGTTGCGGCAGAGGCCCGCAGTGTAGCGCAGGCGAGAGAGCCCGGCAATCTGCGGTCGTCCGCGTGTCTTCAGTGCGCCCGGCGGCACCGGGCGCCGTTGCCACGGCACCGAATCGTGGGCGGTGGGCCTGTAGCGCGTTCGCTGCCCCGGCGACAGCCACGCCCGCCGACCACCGCCGAGACCTCGCCGGGCGTGCCAGCCAGTCGGCTGTAGCCCCGAAGCGCGCAGCCCGGCTATGATTCGCGAGCACGTGGCGCGGTCAGGGCCCGCCTTCCGGGCGCCGCGCGGGGAGTGCTCATGAGTGTTCCGCTGCCAGGGTCGATCGGCTGGATCGATCTCACCGTCGCCGACGCGCCGCGCATCCGCGACTTCTATCACGAGGTCGCCGGGTGGAGCGTCAGCACCGTCCCCATGGGTGACTACGACGACTACAACATGCTGGATGCCGATGGCGCGCCTGTCGCGGGAGTGTGCCATGCGCAGGGCGTCAACACAGGCCTGCCGTCGCACTGGCTGCTCTACATCACGGTCACCGACATCGAGTCGAGAGTCGAGCGCGCCCGCGAGCTCGGAGGCGAGGTCCTGCGCGACGTGACGGGCATGGGCGCCGTCGGACGCTACGCGGTCATCCGCGATCCTGCCGACGCGGTCTTCGCGCTGTTCGAACCCGCCGACGCGACCGCCTGACGCGGGTGCCGCCGGAAAGGCGGCAGGCCACAGGCTGCTGTGCGCCCGCCGCCGACCGGCCCGCGCCATTCGTGGGCGTTGTGCGCACGACCCGTCTGGCACGGCCCTCGCTGTGAGGTCGCCGGCACCACCTGAACGGTGGCGCTGGCGTTGCGCGACACCGCACCAGGACCTGGGCATGCCTTCCAGACACCAGCACCCTCCTCCTCCACGGCGCACGATGCTGAAGACGCTCGCCGCGGGCGCCGGCGCACTCCTCGTTGCCACCGCAGGTGCCGGGTGCACGCCGCCGATGGATCCCGACGATCCCGACTACGGCGAGAACAAGGCGCCGACCGGACCTCCGGGCCCGCCGGTGACACGCCCGCTTGCCGACTTCGCAATCGACCAGCACGTCACGATCATGGTCGGCGATCACCCGGTCGAAGTGGTCAGGACGGCCGAAGGCGTCACCGCGCGCTCGCTGCTCTGCACGCACTGGGGATGCGTCGTCTCGTGGGTCCCTGCAGACCGGCGCTACGCCTGCTTCTGCCACAAGGGCCTGTTCGATGCGGAGGGGCGCGTCATTGGAGGGGCGGCGACGAAACCGATGATGGTGGTTCCCGCGCGCATCGACGGCGACAGGGTCGTGGTCGGAGTCGAGACCGGCGCCGCAACCGGTGCCGGGACAGGAGCCTGAATGCCGTCGCGCGTTGATCCCGGCCCGCCGTTGTCAGTCCTGCGGCGCGTCCCACCAGGGCGTGGGAATCACTCCGGGAGTCTTCTCGTGCAGCGTGATGCCGAAGCGCTCGAGCTCGGCGACGACCGCGCGGGCCGCCGGCTCCACCGCCGCACGCAGCGCCGGACTCAAGCCGACGTCGTAACGCGGCTCGCCGGGGATGGCACCCACGAGCACGACGTCGCGTGGCCCGCGCCCCTCGAGATCGAGCGACAGCAGTGCGTCCTTCACCCCGGGATCGTGCGGGCTGACACGCGGCTGCAGCGGGTGCGTGAGAATCTGCGCCCTGTCGTAGCGTCGCAGCTCGCCCGGCGCACCCTCCGACCTGACGGTGTCGATCAGGATGACTCGATCCACGTCGGTGAGATAGGGCAGCAGGTCGAGTCCCGGTGTGCCCAGGTCCTGCAGCGAGACCTCGGGCGGGAACTCCCACGCCGATTCCAGCGCATGCACTACCCAGGGCCCGAAGGCGTCGTCTCCGACCAGCACGTTGCCGAGGCCGATCACGTGCACACGGGTGTTCATGGGGATGTAGCGTACACGAACGACACAGCACCCGCCCGCCATCGCCCCTCCGGGGCTTCGCCGACGCAGGCGCCATCGCCCCGGCGCGGTGAATCGAGGCCGGCGCGATGACGCCTGGACGCGGGCTCATCGTCACGGGGGCGTCGGGATTCGTCGGGCGCCACCTCCTGGCGTCGCTGGCGGGGACGACGCGCATCTACTGCATTGCGCGGCGTTCGCAGCAGCGCAGCGGCGCGCCGCAACATCCCGACATCGTGTGGTTCCAGGCCGACATCGGCGACCGGCGACAGCTCGAGCCCGTCTTCGCGCGCATCGCCGAACAGGGTGGCGCCGACACGGTCGTGCACCTCGCCGCGCACTACGACTTCACGGGCGTCGAAGACCCGGAATACGTGCGCACGAACGTCGAGGGGTTGCGGCACGTGCTCGACCTGAGCGTGTCGCTGGGCGTGAAGCGCTTCCTGTTCTCGAGTTCGGTCGCGGCTTCGGAACTCCCGCCGCGCGGCAAGGCGCTCGACGAGTCGAGCCCTGCCGACGGTCACCACATCTACGCCCGGACCAAGCGCGCGGGCGAGGAGATGCTGCGGGAGTACGCGGAGCGCCTCCACCCCGTGATCGTGCGATTCGCGGCGCTGTTCTCGGACTGGTGCGAGTATCCGCCGCTCTTCATGTTCCTGCACACGTGGCTGGGCACGTCGTGGAACCGGCGCATCCTGGGCGGGCGCGGCGAGTCGGCCATCCCGTACCTCCACGTCAACGACGTTGTCCTCTTCCTCGTGCAGGCCCTCGCGCGGTTCGACCGGTTCGAGCGGGGCGAGGTCCTGATCGCGAGCCCCGACCGGGCGGTGTCGCACAACGAGCTGTTCGAGGCGGCGACGCTGGCATACAGCGGGTCGCGCCAACGGCCCTTCCACATGCCGCGGCTGCTGTGCCGCCCGGGGATGATTGCCCGCGACCTGGCCGGGCGGATTACCGGCGAGCGACCCTTCGAACGCGCCTGGATGGCCGACTACATCGACACGGTGATGGCGATCGATTCCAGCCGCACGCGGCATCGGGTCGGATGGGCGCCACGGCCCCGCCTCGAGATCCTGCGTCGCCTGCCGTTCCTGATCGAGAACCTCAAGGCCGACCCGTCAGAGTGGAACGTGCGGAACCGGGCGGCGATGAAGGAGGTGCAGATCCCCATCAACCTGCGGGTGCACTGGCTCCTCGAGCGGAACCAGGAAGCGATCATCGAGGAGTTCACCGCCCTCCTCACCACGCCCCACGAGCGGCATCGCTTTGCGCACTACCAGTTGCTGACGGCCGACGAGCACGACTGGAACCATCGTGTCGTCATGCGTCACCTGCTCAACGCGGTGCGCACGAAAGACCGGGGGATCTTCATGGCCTACTGCCACGATCTCGCGACGCTGCGCCTCGAGCAGGGCTACGAGGCCAACGAACTGTGCGGGGCGCTGGAAGGGCTGAACCTGGTGTGCTGGCGCGTGCTGCGTCGCGACCCGGAGTCGAAGGGCATGCGGCAGGCGATCTTCGACTACGTCACCTCGACGCTGCGATCGGGATGCGACCAGGCGCAGGACGTCTACGAACTCGCCGCTGCACGCACGTAGGGGCCGCACCCCAGTGCGGCCCGCTCACGCCGCACCTGGTCGGCCACCGGGGTGCGGCCCGGCCACGTTATGAGGCGGCCTGCAGGACGAACTCCACCTTGATTGCCTCAAAGGGGAACTCGATGCGCTTGCCCTCGGCACGGCGGAGCAGACCCGCCGCGAGAAGGGCCGTCACGTCGCCGTGAACAGCCTTCACGTCACGATCCACGCGGCGTGCAGCCTCGCGTATCGAGACAGGTCCCGCGCCGCACAGCGCCTTGAGCAACTCCCAACGCTTGGCAGTCAATACCTTCCAGAGCAGTTCGGGCGTGGCAAATCCGATCCTTGCGTTCTTCTGCCGTTTGCCAGACGTCCACGCCTGTGCGAATTCGGCCATCGCGTCCGCGGGCGCCCTGACTTCAAGAGTGACGGTGCTCATCGTCCCACCTCGCCATGTCTCGCTCGAAATCGGCGATCAGTTTCTCGGCTGTCGAGAAGACATAGCTGCTCTCATTGATACCGTAGTGCCGATGATCACCCTTGCCCGCCTCGTTATCGTATCGGAGGACGCATTCGCCATCCACGACGTACGCGAGCCGGTACTTGTAGGCGTGGCGAGAACCGGCCAGCGATCTCGGCAGTTGCCAGAGGATGAGTTCAGCGAAGGCATTCTCAGCATAGACGACGCGCGTGTCGAGCAGCTTCGTCGCCCTCATGTTGGAGATAGTGACAACACGTGCGTCGGCTGTCAACCGGCTGTTCGTCGAGCGGTGGTCCGCCGGGCCAGCCACCACACGCCGAGCGCCATGATCGCGTCGCCGGCCGCTGCCGCGGGCACCGCCCACGGGCCGCCGTCCACGGCCCACGCGGCGAGGAGCGAGACCACGGCGATTGCCTTGGCGGTGAGCAGGATGTGCACGCCGCGATAGCGGACGTACTCGATCAGGTAGGCGGCGGCGATGGCGAAGTGGAAGACGCCGAACTGCCGCACGAAGAAGCGGGGCGCCACCGGCCATCCGCCGAGGGCGGTGCCCCAGTCACCGGCCAGCACGAGCACGAGTCCAACGGCAACGCTGTGCACTGCGACGAGCACGACCCCCCACGTCAGCAGGGGGTCGTCACTCGGGCGCGGCGCCGGGACCCACTCCACGTCAGAGGGCTTTCACGGTCGCGATCTCGCGTCCTTCGACGTCGAGCGTGTGCACCGCGCACGCGATGCACGGGTCGAACGAGTGCACCGTCCGCAGCACTTCGAGGGGCTTCTCGGCGTCGGCGACCGGATTGCCGAGCAACGACGACTCGTAGGGCCCGAGCTGGCCCTTGTCGTCACGCGGCCCCGCATTCCACGTCGACGGCACGACGGCCTGGTAGTTGGCAATCTTGCCGTCGCGAATCACGACCCAGTGCGAGAGGACGCCGCGCGGGGCCTCGTGCACGCCGAAGCCGCGCTGCTCGCCCTTGGGGAACGTGGGCGCGTTGAAGATCGAGACATCGCCGCTGGCGATGTTGTTCACCAGCAGGTCCCATTGCCGCAGCGAGGCCTCGGCGATCACCGCGCAGCGGATCATGCGCGCCGCGTGGCGTCCGAGGGTCGAGTGCATGATCGCCGGCGTCAACGTCGTGCCCGCGACCTTCCCGGCCGTCTGCAGCGTCAGGGTCGCCCACCGCGTCGTCGCCTCGTGCTTGGTCGCGAGCCCGGCCAGCACCTGCGCGAGCGGACCGACCTGCATCACCTTGCCGTCGTAGCGCGGCGCCTTGATCCACGAGTAGCGTCCGCTCGCGTCGAACTTCGCGTGCTTCGGCACCGTGTCTTCTTCGAACGGATGCTTCGTCCAGTCGCCGTCGTACCACGCGTGCGCGATGCACTCCGAGACGCTGTCCTTGAACTCCGCATCGGTCCACGCGGTGATCGGCCGCACGCCCGCCAGGTTCGAGTTCATGATGACGCCGCCCGGCAGGTCGAAGGTCGTCGCCGCGGCGTCGGTGGGGAGGTCAGGCACCGAGAGGTAGTTGTCGACGCCCTTGCCGTAGCCGAACCAGTCCGCGTACATCGCGCCGATCGCGCAGATGTCGACGAAGTAGACGTTCTTGATGAACGCCATCATGCTGTCGAGCAGGTCCTTGACCATGTAGAGCTTCTGCATGTTCAAGGTGGCCTGGTTGTCGAGGTTGATGGCGTTGGCCACGCCGCCGACCGCGAGGTTCTGGATGTTCGGGGTCTTGCTGCCGAGGATGGCGACGACCTGGTTCGACTTGCGCTGGTACTCGAGCGCCTCGAGATAGTGCGCCACGGCGATCAGGTTGACCTCGGGGGCGAGGCGCATCGCGGGGTGCCCCCAGTAGCCGTTCTGGAAGATCCCGAGTTGACCGGCCTCGACGAATCCCTTCACCTTGTCCTGCACCGCCTTCAACTGGTGCCGGCTGTTGCCGGGCCAGTCAGACAGGCTCTCGGCCAGCGACGAGGCTTTCGTCGCATCGGCCTTCAGGGCCGAGACGACGTCGACCCAGTCGAGCGCCGACAGGTGGTAGAAGTGGACGATGTGATCGTGCAGCGCGTGGGCGGCGACGATGAGGTTGCGGATGTACTGCGCGTTGGGCGGGATCGCGAGGTTGAGCGCGTTCTCGACCGCGCGCACCGACGTGATGGCGTGCACCGTCGTGCAGACGCCGCAGAAGCGCTGCGTGAACAGCCACGCGTCGCGCGGGTCGCGGCCCTTGAGGATCTGTTCGATCCCGCGGAACATCTGCCCCGACGACCAGGCGTTCTGCACGCGTCCGCCTTCGACTTCGACGTCAATCCTGAGGTGTCCCTCGATCCTGGTCACGGGGTCGAGCGTGATCACTGCCATGGCGTCTGTCTCCTACTGCCCGACCGGCACGGGTTGGCGCCCGCTGCTCAGGATGGGGAAGATTCTCACTGCGGCGATGTACAACGCGATCTCGAGGGCCACGATCCCGAACGTGATGAGCAACTCCGGCACGGCGGGGAAGTAGGAGAAGTGCGCGCCCGGAGAGAACGCAATCCAGTAGGTGTCGATGCGGAACATCATCCCGCCCAGCAACAGGAGCATCGCGGCCTGGACCTGCGTGCGGGGACGCGCGCGCGCGGCGTCTGACCAGAGCATCAGCGCGCCGGCCAGGTGCAGGCCGAGTTCGACGAGGAACACGATGCCGAGCGGCGTGCCGAGATACCCGAACTCACCGGCGAGCGCCACGTCGACCAGCCTGAACGCGACAAAGAACAGCGCCACCCACATCGTCACCTTCGAGAGCGTCGCGAGCATCGGCGTCTCGCGCGGACGATCGAACGCGAGGGCCGAGAACGTGGCCTCGAGCACCACCACCGCGTAGCCCATGAGCAGGCACGACACGAGGAAGAGGAAGGGCAACCACGGCGTGAACCACAGCGCGTGCAGCTTGGTCGCAGGCAGCAGCATCATCGTCCCGAGCGACGACTGGTGCATCGTCGGCAGCAGCAGGCCGAGCGCCAGGAACCACACGAGCGTGCGGTCAGAGAACTTCAGCCCGCGATCGGCCCAGGCCCGCAGCGACGGGCTCGGGCTCGTCTTCCACTTCTCGAACAGCGCGGGTGAGAGCTCCACGAGCAGCACCAGGTTGTAGGCGGCGACACACAGCGCCACCTCGAGCTGCGGCGAGTGCGTCCACCTCCAGAAGAACACCGGCACCTTCCACAGGCTCCAGAACCGCCCGAGGTCGATCGTCACCGCCAGGATGGCCAGCCCGTATCCCAGCAGGCTGGTGAGGACCGCCGGCCGCACCAGCGGGTGGTACTTGCCCTTGTTGAGGATGTAGACCAGCAACGCCACCGCGTAGCCGCCGCAGCCAAGAGCCGTTCCCGTGACGACGTCGAACGAGATCCAGATGCCCCACGGATAGCCGTCGTTCAGGTTGCTGACGGCGCCGAGCCCGAAGACGAAGCGATAGAGCGCGACCAACGCGCCGAGTCCGGCGATCGCGAGCAGGATCTTGTACCCGCGGGTCATGAGGACGCCGCCCACCGGCGTGTGTGCCGGCCGACCACCGATCCGCGCGCCAGGCTCCAGGACAGCATGGGTACTCATGAGTGCTCCTCGTCTCGCGACCCGGCCTTGCGGTTGCGCGCGATTGCCACCGCCAGCGCTCCGTACAGCACCACCGGGGCGGCGAACCCCCGATAGAGCCCTTCCTGGATCTGGTAGGCCGTCTTCGGCACGCCCTCCTCAGAGAGGCGCGGGAGGCCGAGGCGGCGGAAGGGCACGTGCGACAGGTAGACGACCTGCGTGCCGCCTCCGTCCTGCTCGCCGTACGCACGGTCTTCGACGTAGAGGCCGGGTTGCTCGGCGATCCGGCGCTTCGCTTCGGCGAGCAACTCGGTGCGCTTGCCGTAGATCACCGCGCCGCGCGGGCAGACCTCAGCGCACGCCGGGCCCATGCCTGCGGGGTAGTGGCTGAGGCCGTCGTTCTGCGTCAGCGTGGCGCCCTCGGCGACCCGATGGCGGCAGTACTCGCACTTGACGATCTTGGGCACCGCACTGTCGAACTCGAACTTGGCGACGTTGAACGGGCAGGCGAGCTGGCAGTAGCGGCATCCCACGCAGTACTCGGGCGAGTAGCTCACGATGCCCGTGACGGCGTCCTTCTTGAGCGAGCCGAGCATGCACGCGCCGACACACGCGGGGTCGACGCAGTGCATGCACTGGTACTTGAAGTACGACGTGCGCGTCCCGTCGGTGTACAGCTTGATGATGTTCTTCGTGCGGCCGTCGAGATCGACCGGCGCCATGTGCAGGCCGTCGGCATCGCGTGTCGGCTCGAGGTTGTTGGCCTGGGAGCACGCGGTGACGCAGGCCTTGCAGCCGATGCACCGCGTCGTGTCGTAGAGCATGCCCATCGCGTCAGGCGACACGACCTTGGGCTCGCGGGCCATCACCGTGGTACCGCCCGCGGCCATGGCCGTGCCGGCCGACATGAGCTTCAGGGCAGAACGTCGACTGAGCTTCATCGCGTCCTCCTACTTGCCCTTCGGCGTCGGCACGTCGTCGTTCGGCACCTTCTTCGACGCCATGTAGCCTGCCGTGAGCGCGGCACCCACGACGGCGCCGACGACCCCCGTCGCGACCGCGCCGACCCTGCCCTGTGGCGTGCCCACGCCCGGATACGTGTCGGGCGGCGTCGGCCGCTCGATGTCGACCGTGTCGTGCATCGCGACGCGGAAGGCGAGTTTCTGCTCGGTGCAGCCGAAGCACGGGTGACCCAGGCCGATTGGCCAGCAGTCGGCGACCTCGCCGAAGTGATTCGTCGAGCAGTTCGCGTGGGTCGCTGGGCCCTTGCACCCCAGCTTGTAGAGGCAGTAGCCCTGGCGGTGGTTCTCGTCGCCGAACTGCTGCGCGAACCGTCCGGCGTCGAAGTGCGCCCGGCGTGGGCAGTGCTCGTGAATCGTGCGGCCGTAGGCCCACTTCGGGCGCCCGAGTTCGTCGAGGGCGGGCAGCGTCTTCAACGTCGCGAACTGCAGGACCGTGCCGAGCAGGTTGTAGGGATTGGCCGGGCAGCCGGGGATCGTGACGACCGTCTTGCCCTTGAGCACCATCGGCGCGCCGGTGGCGCCCGTCGGATTGGGATCCGCAGACGGCACACCGCCCCACGACGCACACGATCCGATCGCGATGATGGCGCCCGCATCCGCGGCGACCTCGTTGACGATGTCGAGCGCCGTGCGTCCGCCCACCATGCAGTAGACGCCATCGTCTTTCGTCGGGATGGCGCCTTCGATGATGCAGACGTACTTGCCTTTGTTGTCGGCCATCGCCTTCTTGAGCGCCGCTTCGGCCTGGTGTCCTGCGGCGGCGAACAACGTCTCGTGGTAGTCGAGCGAGATGAGGTCGAAGATCAGCGACGCCACGTCGGGATGCGAGGTGCGCAGCAGCGATTCGGTGCAGCCCGTGCACTCCTGGAAGTGCAGCCAGATCACCGAGGGCTTGACGCCGCGCGCCACGGCTTCGGCGATTGCCGCCGCCGCCGTGCCCGACAGGCCGATCGCCGCGGCCGCCGTGAGGCACACTCGTACGAAGTCGCGGCGGTTGACGCCGGCGCCGAACTCGGGATGCGGCGGGGCCAGGGGCTCTGGCGTCGTCGCGGACGAAAGGCTGGGCAACACGGACATAGGGCCTCGCTCTCGATCGAGGTGGCCTGGTACGCATTGCCGCACCAGACCCGACCAACTTCCCAGGACCTGCCGACAACGGAATCACGCGAACGGACGGAGAACAGCACGGCCGTAAGCAAACGCGCATCCAGACCAATTTGGTCGGGACGTCCAGCGAGCGCATCTCGCCGATTGCGCCTGAATTTGTGAATTCGCCCGCCTCGAGTGAGCGCGCGCCGGCTGAAAGTCAGTCCCGCCCCGACGACTTACCGCAACCCCTGCCGGCCACCCGGCAAAAAGGGGTCGTGTCTTTCATTGCAGCGTTTTTCAAGATTCAAGACACGACCCCTTCGGTATCATGCGCGGGGCGCGGCGGGGGACGGCCGGCGCCCAGTCTGCGGAGCGACACTCATGACCGGTCAGCCATCATCGAAGGCGCAGGCCCTGCGCGAGCGCCTGCTCGCGTTCATGGACGCGCATATCTATCCGAACGAGGGCCGCTACGAGGCCGAGCGCCGCGCGGTCGGGTGGCAGGTCATCCCGCTGATCGAGGAACTCAAGCCGAAGGCCAGGGCCGAAGGACTCTGGAACCTGTTCCTGCCCGAGTCGACGGATGGCGCCGGCCTCACCAACGCCGAATACGCACCGCTCTGCGAAATCATGGGCCGCGTGCTCTGGGCGTCGGAGGTGTTCAACTGCAGCGCGCCCGACACGGGCAACATCGAGGTGCTGGCCCGCTACGGGTCGGCCGAGCAGCAGCGCACGTGGCTGCAACCGCTGCTCGCGGGCAAGATCCGCTCGTGCTTCGCGATGACCGAGCCGGGCGTCGCCTCATCCGACGCGACGAACATCGAGGCGTCGATCACCGCCGACGGCGACCACTACATCGTCAACGGCCGGAAGTGGTGGACGTCGGGTGCGGGTGATCCGCGGTGCGCCGTCGCGATCTTCATGGGGAAGACCAATCCCGACGCCCCGCGCCACCAGCAGCAGTCGATGATCCTCGTGCCCATGGCGGCGCACGGCGTCACCGTCGAACGCATGCTGTGGGTCTACGGATACGACGATGCGCCGCATGGCCACGCGGAGGTGGTGTTCGACAACGTGCGCGTCCCGAAGGATCAGCTGATCCTGGGCGAGGGGCGCGGATTCGAGATTGCGCAGGGCCGCCTCGGGCCGGGACGCATCCATCACTGCATGCGCACGATCGGCCTTGCCGAGCGTGCGCTCGAACTCATGTGCCGGCGCGTGTCGGCGCGGGTGGCGTTCGGGAAGCCGCTGGCGGCACAGGGCACCATCCGCAACGACATCGCCGAGTCGCGCATCGCCATCGAGCAGGCGCGGTTGCTGACGATGAAGGCGGCCCACATGATGGACACGGTCGGCAACAAGGCCGCGAAGGCCGAGATCGCCATGATCAAGGTCGTCGCGCCGCGGATGGCCCTCGACGTGATCGACCGCGCGATCCAGGCCTTCGGCGGCGCGGGCGTGTGCCAGGACACCTTCCTCCCCGCCGCGTGGGCGCAGGTGCGGACCCTGCGGCTTGCCGACGGGCCCGACGAGGTGCACAAGGCGTCGCTGGCCAAGCACGAGTTGCGGCGCTTCGCATGAGCACGCGCCCGGTTCCGCCGCAGCACGCGTTCGACGAGGCGGCGCTGGCGCACTACCTGGCCGCGCACATCGACGGCTTCCAGCCGCCGATGACCGTCGCGCAGTTCACGGGCGGGCAGTCGAACCCGACGTATCTGCTCAGCACGCCGGAGCGCGAGTACGTCCTGCGCAAGAAGCCGTCGGGGTCGCTGTTGCCGTCGGCGCACCAGGTCGAGCGCGAGCACCGGGTGATGTCGACGCTCGAAGCCCACGGCGTGCCCGTGCCGCGGTGCCGGGTGCTGTGCGAGGACGCATCGGTGATCGGGACGCCGTTCTTCGTGATGGATCGCGTGGACGGGCGCGTGCTGTGGGATCCCAAGCTGCCCGGATTCACGCCGGACGAACGGCGCGCCCTGCACGTGCACGCGATCGAGGTGCTGGCGGCCATCCACCGCGTGGATGTGGAGGCCGCGGGCCTCGGCGATTACGGACGGCCCGGCAACTACTTCGCGCGCCAGATCGCGCGGTGGACGCAGCAGTACGTCGCGGCGCAGACCGAGGACGTGCCGGGCATGACGTGGCTGGCGTCGTGGCTCCCGGAGCATGCGCCGCCGGACGAGGCCGCCTGCATCGTCCACGGCGACTATCGCCTCGACAACCTCATCGTCCATCCCACCGAACCACGCATCGTCGCCGTCATCGACTGGGAGTTGTCGACCCTGGGGCATCCCCTGGCCGACATCGCCTACGCGTGCCTCGCCTACTACATCACCTGGGACGGGCGCGCGCGCGAGGGCGCTCTGGCGCTGGACGATGAAGGGATTCCGCCGCTCGAGGAGCAGGTGTCGCGCTATGCCGCGTTGACCGGACGGGATCCGCGTCCGCACTGGCCGTTCCTGGTGGCGTTCTCACTGTTCCGCCTGGCGAGCATCGCGCAGGGCGTGTACGCGCGCGGCCTGCAGGGCAACGCGAGTTCGGCGCAGGCGCTGCGCTTCAAGGACACGGCGAAGCAGCTGTCGGCGATCGCGCAACAGCTGGTGGGGGTCACATCTTTCTTCATCGCGTGTTTCGTGCTCTGACCCCCTCGTTCCTCGCGACGGTGCCAGAGCGTGCAGAATGCGATGAAGAGGTGGCCCTGGCCGTGTCAATCGAGTAATGCCGACGCCTGAGAGCCAGGCCCACGAGACCAGTGCCAAACAGGAGCAGCCAGGGGAATTCGTATTACTGACCCCGGAGGAGTCCAACGCAAAAGGGCCTGGCGTTACCACCAGGCCCTCGCGTCTCGCCTTGCGAACGACTGTCTCAGGAGGCCTTTCGGCGCCCCCTGAACAGCCCGATCAGTCCCACGCCAACGAGCGCCAGGGTGGTCGGTTCCGGAACGGCGTCGGCCGTGCGGAGTTCCGCGTTGTCGAACGCCAGCGTGCTGAACCGGTTGTAGCTGAACCAGCCATACCGGTTGCCACCGATGTTCGCGAGAGTGTCTGCGGGATTGCTCAGCGTCCATGAATTGATGAGCGCGTTGGAGGCGTCGTAGATGTTCATGTCAACGGCCAGGACGCCCGCATTGTCATAGAAGTGGTGCTGGAAGGTGTACCAGCCCGTGCTGGAGATCGCGATCGGTCCCATCCCCGGATTCTTGGCGTAGGCGCTGCCGGGTTGGCTGTTGTTGCTGGCACTGATCACGAAGCGATTTGTCCCGGAGCCGGGGCTCCCGTCGGCGTCGTTGTAGAAGCCAGCATTGAAAATGAAGTCCCTGCGGTGCGTTCCGAGGTTGTTGTTGATGGCCGAGCTGAAGTCGAAGCGCGTGTCATTGGCCCATCCCCCGCCGACGTTGAGGAAGAGGTCGATTTCCGTCCAGTACTCCTGGAACGCCGTCGGCACGGCATTGCCGGCGCCGAAGTTGTACCCTCCCCAGCGCGAGGCCGAACCACTGGCACTGCTCTCGGCATGAAAGCTGCCCGATGCCGAGCTGACGCCATTCGTCCCGCTCGCGACACGCGTGGCGTTGAAGGAGCCACCAAACGCATCCCAGTCACTGATATTGGTTTCAAAGCCGTTCACGTACAGCGGCGCTGCCGCTGCGGTTCCCGACGTCACCACCCACATCGCGATAGCCGCCACAACGCCTGAGACTCTCTGCATCGACATGCCTGATCTCCCTCCACGTGGCGCCAGCACCGTCATTACACGTCAGTGATGAGGACTGGCACGCGCAACTAAGGTGAGACACAGTCGCAAGTATTGAGCCAGATATCGAACGTCACAGTGGCGTTGATTCGCGATGCCTCTTAACGAACCGGACGGGAATTTGAAGCTGACAACGCGACAAAAGGTGCGAACCGGCAGGACTTCACTCCCATCCATGCTGCCTCACGTCAGTCTTGAATTGGCCGGTTCCTGAAGTGGTCGCCACGGGTCGGCACGAGCCGCCAACGCCGCGGAGGACTGGGTCAGGGGTCACGTCTTTCATTGCAGCAAAATGCGAGACCTGACCCCGCAGCGGCGAACGAAGAGGGCCGCCGGACTATCTCCGGCGGCCCTTTCGTGTTTCACGCGAATCAGCCAGCGCTTACAGCGTCTTGCGGGCGCGGCGCGCGAGCGCCACCAGGCCGAGTCCGAGCAGGCTGAGCGTGGCCGGCTCGGGGACGAGATTCACCTGCTGCGACCGACCGTCTGCCAGCGTGATGGTCACGCCGTCGAGGTAGGTGTCTGACGGAGGGCTGCTCGTCGCGTAGCTCGCGCCGATGTCGATGAACATGATCTGCTCATTGCCAGCCAACGCCAGGAAGTCGTTGAAGCTGATGTTGTAGGCGTTCGTCTGAACTGCACCGTTCCGGTTGTTGAGCCACGAGACGCCCAGCGTGCTGGCGCTCCACTGGTGCCAGTTGCCGTCCATCATGTTGCCGCTGTTGATGTTGGCGCGCTGTCCGAACCAGCTCGGGCCCGTGGACGGCTTGGTGTAGATGCGCATGGTCCAGTCGACCGACCCACCGACCCAGTTGGACCAGTAGCTGACGTCCTGGAGCTGCGACACCGTGACTGCCGACCCGAAGATGTTCTCCGGGAACATCCGGAAGCTGGTGTAGGGGCGGCCATTGTAGCCGGGCAATGCCGAGGCGGCGCTGCCGTCGACATCCGAGAACCAGGCACTGTCGCCGAAGCCTGGCGCCCCGCCCTTTGCGTAGGAGCCGATCGGCTTCGGGCCATCCCAGTCCCAGGCGTACTGTCCCGTGAAGACCGGGGGAGTCTGCGACCCGGGCCTCGGGTCCGGTGTCAGAGTCGCTCGTCCTGACGATCGAGGGCGGCTCCGTGAGCGAGTCCGACCGAGGTCAGCAACAGGAGCGCGGGGAGCAGAACGCGGTGTTTCATGGTTTCGAGCCTCCGAGAGGTAAGGCTCTCCCGAGGCGCCCTCCGGGCGTCGAGCAAGCCAGTGACCTGAGGGTGAACGCCTGACACGGCCCGTCGTGGGCGACTGCCTGGCGACGGCCCGTTTGCAACATAGTTGCCAGAAGTCGGCTAGGCAGACGACCCAGCGAATACCTGAAAACTCTCGACATAGTTGAGAGACCAGGCATCAGATGTGCGACTAAAGTCTATATTTGAGGTGACTTGGTCCGCTGTGGTTCGTCTGCCAACATGACGGGCGAGGCGCGAGTGCCGGCGAGGCAGCGGGCAATGCAACAAGGGCCGCCGGATGTCCTCGGCGGCCCTTGCGGTGTTCATGACGACCGGATCGGTCGCCGTACGGCTGATGCCTAGGCGCGACGGACGCGGCGCGCGAGGGCCACCAGGCCGAGCCCGAGGAGGCCAAGTGTCGCCGGCTCGGGAACGGCGGGAGCCGCCTCGAAGTTGACGATGCCCGTCTCGCCCGTCTTCAGCGTGATCGTGAGGCCGTCAAGGAGTCCGGAGAAGCCAGATGCCCAGGCCGATCCCGTCTGGATGCTGAACAGCGAAATGGCTTCATTGCGGTAGTCGTGCGAGACGGCGTTCTGCCACGTGACGGGGCCAGCCTGCAGCAGGGCCAGCGTCGGATCGACGTAGGTGCCAAACGTTCCCGAACGCGGCGCGTCGAAGAAGCGCATGGGGTTGGCGCCGCCAGTCGTCCACTCGTGCCAGGTGTTGGCCGGGACGAGCGGGGTGCTGGTGAAGTACGGCTCTGAGTTCAACCGGCTCCGGTACCAGCTCGCGCTGTCTCCGGTGCCCGCGCCCGTCGGGGTCGTGTACATGATGAACGCCCAGTCCACGTCTGCCGCTGTCGTCGGCTTGTTCGTCCAGTAGCTGACGCTGGCGATGTCATTGATCGTGACGGGACCGGCGAACAACTGCGCCGTGGGAATGTAGAGTTCCTGCTTCTGGCCCGCAGGAGCGGTGGCCTGCCACGAGCCCGAGGCGAAGCCCGGCGCCGCCGTGCCAGCGTTACCCGTCACGTTCGTGATGGCATTGGGATAGAGCGTAATCGAGGCTGCAAGAGCGAGCTGGCTGATGCTGAGGATGGCGGCGGCAATGAATGAGGTCTTCACCAGGCGTGCGGTCATCTGACGTCCCTTCGAGGAGCGCAGCGCCGAACGGGACATCCGCATGGCGCAGCGGTTGGAACAGTGGAGTGGTTATCAAAGTGCCAGACCGTGTTTGGCTGACTGGGAGTGGGCAACAGCAATTCCGATACCAGTCGATAGGCGCAGTGATATGGAAGCGCGTTTAGCGGAAATGCCAATTTCTCGATGATTCAGGCAGACAAAAGACCCATTCCGCCACGACTTCACGTCTTGCAGGAATGACAAAGAGGGCCGCCGGTTCGACTCGGCGGCCCTGTTCGAGCACGTGTGCCGGCGCAGCGGTAACACCGCCGCGCGTGAACGGTCTAGCCGCGGCGCGCGCGGCGCGCGAGGCCCACCAGCGCCAGGCCGAGCAGGCCAAGCGTCGTCGGCTCGGGGACGTTGACGTTGATCGCGGTGCCACCGATGCGCTGCGTGCCGTTCGCATCGCTGAACGCCGTCAGCGAAATCGTGTACAGGCCCGCCAGGTCGGCGTTGCCGTTGATGAAGCCCATCCCGATGTTCCAGCTCTCCTGAAAGAGCGGGCCCAGCGGGTTGATTCCAGTCGTAAACGCAAGCGGCCCGGGGCCAGTGACCGTCAGCGAACCGTAGACCGGGTTGGTGGCGGCCGAGGCGGTGTAGAAGCCGAAGCTCCAGCCCGCATACTGCGTCTCGTCGCCCGGGGTCGCGGGATTGGCGATGAACGGCTTGCCCGTCTGCGCGTAGAACGTATCCACGCCGTTGTCAGTCAGAGCCGGTCCGCAGACCTGGGGGTCGGGAGCGACCGTCTGGCAACGCGCGTGCGCGGTGAGGGCGAGGGTCACGCCGCCGCCCGTGAACACGGCGACCTTGTCGTTGGGAATGCCGGTGCCGCCCCAGGTCGCTGCCGGAAACGAGATCAGTGCCGCCTGCGCCGAACCGGCCGCCGCGATGGTGAGGATGGCGGCTGCTGCCGCGCTGCTGACTACCTGACGAAGCTTCATGTTGTCCCCTTCGGAGTAATGTACTGACAAAGACCTATCTGACTGGCGCTTCGCGTTCTGCAAATTGTGCGCCTATCAATACTCCAGCAAATAAAGGCCTGTCACTCTGAAGTGGTCAAATATTTGGCCAGATCTCGAAACAATAGTCGCCTTGTGGAATGTCTTTTCAGCCGTCTGGCCCAGCCACTGGTGGCCGCAGCGGCGTCGGATCGAGAGCGGGGCTCGGGTGTCGAGCCTCCTGGGCGGGCACATGCCCCGTTCCCGACGTGAGCGTCGAAACGCGGGCGCTTCCAACCTCAGCGGCGACGTGAGACGCCAGCGATGCCGAGACCGAGGGCCAGCAGGGCGAGGGTGCCAGGTTCGGGAACGACGTTGACGTAGATCGTCGACTGCCCAACCGGGATCTGGAGGTTGGCTGGGGCGTCGACGACAGAATCCACCGTAATGTCGCTTATCGTCGGGCGCGACGCTCGGAGCGTGATGGTGTAGAGCCCGGTCAGATTGGCATCGCCGCCGACGATCCCCATCCCGATGTTCAGGTTGTCTTGCGCGGCGGCACCAAGCCCCTGCAGGCCAGTCGTGAACGACAGGCCCCCCGGCCCGCTGACCGTCAGTTCCCACAGGAGATTGGTGACGGGATCAGCGGCCGCATAGAAGCCGACGCTCCAGCCGGCGTGGCTCGTCGCGATCGGAAATGGCGTGCCCGGCTGCGCGAAGAAGGTGTCGATCCCGTCGTCTGCGACGACGGGGCCGCAGGTCGAACTGGCGCTCTCACAAGCAGCATACGCCGTGAGCGCCAGCGTGACGCCGTTGTCCTCGAACACGGCGACCCGGTCGGTGGGAATGCCCGTTCCGCCGAAGTCGGCGGTTGGGAACGGGATCAGCGCGGCGTGCGACGGTCCGGCAGTCGTGAGCACGATGGCCGCCGCAGACATCGTGGCGGCGGCAAGGCGACGCAGCGTCATGGGTATCTCCATCTCAGGCGGGTTGAGCATGTGACACCAGCTGAGTCTGCGGGGAGCAGGGCAGGGACCGAACGCCGTGTGTCAGAACCGCACTAGGATGCGGCAGATGGGGGGCGCGACGCAAGGGGAGCAACGCCACGTGGTGCACCAGACGAACGAAGGGCCGCCGGTCTGATCCCCGGCGGCCCTTGCAGCCCGTCACGACGCACGTGCGTGGATGCTATGCCCGAGTGCGGACGCGACGTGCGATGGCGACCAGGCCAAGGCCGAGCAGGCCGAGGACGGTGGGTTCCGGAACAGGCGTCAGGCTGTAGGAATCGCCGTTGATCCTGAAGTTGTCGACGTCGAGGATCTGCGTGTTGCCGGTCCACCCGCTGTCGAGGCTGACGTACGCCCGCATCACGTTCAGCGTGCCGAACATCGCCTTGAGGGCCGCGACCGTGTACTGCGTATTGCCATCGAAGAACGTGATGCCCTGCAGGGGGTCCATGAAGTTCCCCGTGCTGCTCCAGCCCACCGGCGCTCCGCCACCCCACGGCTGCGTTCCCCAGTTGGCCATCAGGAGGCGGTCGCCGCCGGTCCAGTCGAAGTCGCCGTCGTTATCGAAGTCCAGCCCGATATCAAACCTCGGTGATCCGCCGGCAAAGGGCCCCTGCACCATGTTGAAGTCCGCGCTCAGGGTATTCAGCAGGTTGAGCGCGAACGGGGTCGTGGGCTTGTAGCGGAGGTAGCCGTACGGATCGACCCCCGCGTTCGGTGAACTCAAACGCAGCACGGTGTTGCCGGTCGGACCGGTGTTGGACGGCGTCGCGTTGTAGAACAGTTCGAACGTCGCTGCCTGCGCCGCGGATGCCGCGCAGAGTGTCACGAGACCAAGCACGAGCACGAGCTTCTTCATCGGACCGTCCTCCAGTGCAATTCACCCGTCGCGTTCGAAGCCCCCGGCTTGATGCCGACGACTTTCCGGCGCGGTCGCAGGTCACATGAGTGCAACTCATGCACCAGAAGTCGCCCTCTTGGCTGACACGTGTCCATCGTTGTTTCGACGAGCATTTCTGCCAGGCAGCGTTGTCTTGGTGAGACTAAAGGTCGCAAATGCGGCGACTATTGATGTTATCGCTGAGTGCCGGAAATCCAGCAGCCATGGGGACATCCTCCCGCAGTGCCCGGTTGCGCGCGAGCGCATCACGGGTTGGATCGTGCGGCCCCGGTGATCGTGGACCACGGTGGCGATGATCTCGAAGGTGGCCTGCCCATCCACGCAGGACGTGCCGTCGGATGTCGAGGTGCCACGACAGAAAGGGCCGCCGGATAGCTCCGACGGCCCTCCTGTGTCCACACGGTGCGTCGAGTGGTCTTATGCGCGGTTACGGAAGCGACGTCCGATCGCGACGAGCCCAAGGGCGAGCAGGCCGAGCGTGGTCGGCTCCGGGACGGCGCGCGCCGTCACCGACGCACCAGACACGACGTAGCCCTCGGCACCGGACACATAGTTCGACAGCGTGTCGCCGAACACCCAGTTGACACCGTACGCCACGTTGGTGCCGAGCTGGCGGGGCGCGCCGGTTCCCAGGCCCGCCCATCCTGCCGTGAGCTGAGCGACGGTCGGGGCCTTGATGGTGAAAGCCGCCAGGTCGGCGAACGTCAGTCCCACGCCGTTGTTTGGCAGCCAGGTCTTGTTGCTGTTCTCGTAGATTTTGGCGACCTTGTTGGACAGGTCTGCGAAGCTCAGGCTGTAGCCGTTGCTGTACAGGGGCTGAAAGGCGCCGTCCGACGGCTCGTTGGCGACGACCGCGAAATTGGTCCCGTCCGTGATCCAGAGGTTGAGATACGGGGCCACGTAGGGCCCGCTTCCTGCCGCGAACCGCGTGCGGTCGTCGTGGCGGGTGACCGACACGTCGAGCAGGTTACCGAGGGTCGCCCCATCGACGTCAGAACTGCCCAACCCCGCCTTCTGTCCGCCTGCCGAGATGATGAACTCCGTGGCTCCCGGCGTGTAGACATTGTTCGTCTGAATCGTGGGGGTGCTGCGAATGATGTAGCTGATGAATGCGGCCGATGCCGACTGCGCGGAGCAGAGCATTGCGGCGGCGATGCCGACATAGGCAACCTTGCGGTGCAACATGGGGACTCCTCTTGAGGCTGAAAACCCGAGGGTGTGGCCCCGCGCAGCGAGACGATGCCGCGGGGAAGGACGAGGTTCGTCTCTGCAATATGCGCGCCGAAAGTCGCCTTGAAAGGTGTCTATGTAATGCAGGCCAGAATGCAGCAAAATGGTGCCGACTCTTGGTCAAAAAAGAAGATAAATATCTCGTCACACAGTGACTTCAACGACGCCAACACCCCACCGACCGGCCGAGGAGAGCAGTGTCGCTCCCGTCGTCGGCGACCACGGGCCTAGATCCACCTGGCACCCTCGCAACGCGCGGCTGCCGCCGGTCCTCGGACACTCGCGCCTCGAATACACACGAAGGGCCGACCCGACACAGCTGCCCTGGCCGCGCAGACAGGAAAGGCCGCCGAACATGATGTTCGGCGGCCCTTTCAGTCACACGAGGCGTCCAGGTCGGCGTCTAGGCGAGGTGACGAAGGCGACGGGCGCCGGCCAGCAGGCCGAGTGCGAGCAACGCCAGGGTCCCAGGTTCCGGAACCGGCCCCGCGGGCCGAAGATCTGCCGCGAATGCCACGTCCGTCGCGTTCATCCCGACAACGATCTTCGATGATGCACCGATGGGCGGCACCGGCATGCCCAGGCGAACCATCTCGCTGTAGTTGACCAGCCACTGCAGCTCGTTGAACGTATAGGCGTTCGGGTCGGCCCCGTCGACCAACGCCCACCCTCTCATGGCTGGCTTGAAGTCGGTCGTTCCGGCGGGGAAGGTCGTGCCAGCGAGATTCTTGTACTGGTTGGCCTGTGGCGCGTACTGACCGTTGGCGATGGCCTGCAGCATCTGGCTCTGGAACGAGCCGGGTCCGCCTCCCGAGAACGACGCGATTCCGCCCGCAGCGCCCACAGACGGCGCAGCGGTCCACGTCCCGGTGCCCGCAAGGTCGACCTTGAATGTCGCCGAACTCAAGTCGGCCAGCGACGTCACGCCAATCCCGATGATCAGGTCGCCCACCGCCCACGACCCGCCGACGAGCGCCCCTCCCGCACTGCCCGCGAAGGCCCCGGGCGTGCTGAACGTATCGCCAGCGCCGAGCGTGAACGTCTTGCGGTAGACGTCGTAGTTGACACGCGGTGCGCCATTGTCGCGCGCCCAGATGACAGGGGCATTCCCCACAGAGTTGCCGACGAACGTCCACCCATCGGTCGCTGGGTTGCCGGTCAGGACAACGGGCGCGGCCTGTGTCGTCGCCGCGCCGATGGTGAGAAGTGACGCCACCGCGGTGGCGTAGACCAGCTTACGAATCCTCATGCCGTGACTCCTATTGGGACCGCAGGATGCCTGCCGATAACGATTCACGCCCCTGTTGTGTCGCGGGCGCAAGAGACATACTCAGCAAGTAACGCGCCTTGCGGAACTCGTCGTCTGCACTGTGTCCATCGCGCTCACTGCTCCAGGAAGTCACCGCTGACGGCTGTGAAAAGTCGCCGTCCGGGCGGTTTTCGCCTCGCAACGCGCAGGCGATACGAGTCACTAGGACCCCCTCACCCCACCAACCTCCCCATTCGCTCCAGCGCCTCGCGCAAATCCAGTCGCGGCCCCGCTGAGATCGGTGCCCACAAGTCACCGACCTCCGCAAACCGCCCTTCCGCGGTCGCCAGCGTGAACTCCTCGGGGTGCAGGTCGGCCGAGTCGAGTTCGTCCCACCGCAGCGGCGTCGAGACACCCGCGAAGTCATTCGCGCGCACCGCGTACGCGGTCGCCAGGGTCTTGCCCTCGATGTTCTGCAGGTAGTCGATGTAGACGGTCCGTCCGCGCGCGCCGACCTTGCGCTCGACGGTGGCGACCCTGGGATACTGGGTCGCGACCACGGTTGCGATGATCTTGCAGAAGGTCTGGCCGGCCTCGTAGGACGTGCCGTCGGCCAGCGGGACGTAGATGTGGAGCCCTGAGGATCCCGACGTCTTGGCGCACGCCGGGATGTCGAGCGCCTCGAGCACGTCGCGGATCGCCCGCGCCACGTCGCGCACCTGCGAGAACGGCACGCCAGGCATCGGGTCGAGGTCGAGCGCGGCCTCGCGCGCGACGTGCGGCGCCTCGATCGTCGAGAACCACGGATCCTGCGAGATTGACGCGAGCTGCGTCATGTAGAGCAGCGCCAGCAGTGACCCGCCGATGATGCGCGGCACGCGTTCCTCGTCGCCATCCGCGATGGCGACACGCAACGTCGCCGGCGGATCGTCGGGCGCGCGGTGCTGGTAGAACGCCTTGCCGCTCACGCCGTTGGGATACCGCTTCATCACCAGCGGACGGTCGGCCACCGCGGGCAGGATCAGCGGCGACACGCGTGCGTAGTAACGGAGCAGGTCGCCCTTCGTGAACTGCTGCGTCGGCCAGAAGACCTTGGCAAGGTTCGTGACGTCGAGGGCTCCGCCCCCGGGAAGCGCGATGCGGCCGTCACGTCGCGCGCTCTCGAGGAGTTCCAGTTGCTGGCAGACGAGATCGAGCGGGGCAGACGCGACGTCGGGCGGTGAACCTGCCCTGCTCTTCGTCGATCCGGTCTTCGGCGGCGCTTTCGGTCCGGATGGCAGTTTCCGGCCTGGTGCGGCACGACCCGGCGGGGCGCCCTGCGGAGCGGATCCACCTACCCCCGGTGGCTGCTGCTCCTCGAGTCCCAGGTAGACGGGATGGCGCAGCATGCCGTCCTTGGTCACCTCGGTGAACTTGACGCGTGCCCGCAGCTCGGGCTGCACCCAGTGTGGCCGCTCGGGTGGCTTGGGCGCGGGCGTGAACGGAGACGTGTTCACGGCGCGCTCGCGCAGCAGGGCAGCGAGGCGCGCGAGTTCGGCGTCGCTGAAGCCGGTGCCGACCGATCCGAAGTACACGCAGCAGCCGCCGGGCACCCTCGCCCTCGTACTCGCCGACGAGCAGGGCGCCGAAGTGCTGCCGCGCGTCGCGCGGGTCGGTCCAGCCGCCGATGATGAAGCTCGCCTCGCGCGGGAGCTTGATCTTGATCCACGCCGGCGAACGCTTGCCGGTGTCGTACCGCGAGGCGGCGTCCTTGGCGATCAGCCCCTCCCACTGTTCGCGCACCGCTCGCTCGTAGAGGCGCTGCCCATCGCCGCCGCCCACGTAGTCGCTGAGGCGGAAGCGCTCGTTCGCGTTGGTGCCGACGAGGCGCTCGAGCCGCGCCTTCCGATCGGCCAGCGACAACCCGCGCACGTCGTCGCCTCCATCCCGGAGGATGTCGAAGACGATGAACGCCGCCGGGGTGGTCGTCGCCCGCTGCTCGATGGCCTGGGCACCGGTGAGATGGAGGCGGCCGCCGAGGTAGGTGAACGAGACCGGTTCGCCGCGCGTGCCGAGCGCCACGATTTCGCCGTCGAGGATGACCGGCGCCGCGATGCGCGCGCCGAACTGCTGCAGGGTGCGCACCACGTCGGGAAACTGCGCCGACTTGTCGCGCCCGTTGCGCGACCAGATCACCACCCGCGCCAGCGGATGTGCCGGTTCGACCAGCACCAGCGCGCGGATGCCGTCGTGCTTGCGCTCGAAGATCCTGGCCGGCGACGCGAGCAGGCGGTCGTGATGGCCGGGGTCCTGCGAGGCGAGCATCGGGCGCAGCGTCGTCGGATCGGTGGTCCAGCGGGGCAGTGCACTCGGGCGTGGCGGCACGGTAGCGGTCATTTTACGTAAACGGCGATCCCCGTTCGTCCGATACACTGGACGTCACGATTCTCATCAACCATCGGCGCGGCGTCTGGCCGTGTCGCGCCCGACTCACGAGGGTTCCCATGGCTGCGCGTCCCACCTGGAAAGGCCACCTGAAGATCAGCCTCGTCAACATCCCGGTGAGGGTGTTTCCGGCGACCGACTCGGCGTCGAGCATCAGCTTCAACCAGCTCCACGACGAGTGCCAGACGCGGATCAAGCAGAAGAAGTGGTGCCCGCACTGCGACCGCGAAGTGGCCAGCAGCGAGATCGTCAAGGGCTACGAGTTCGCGAAGGGGCGCTACGTCGTGGTGAGTGACGAGGACCTCGCGAAGGTCACGCCGCCCTCGACGCGTGTCATCGACCTGGTGCAATTCGCCGACGCGGGCCAGCTCGATCCGATCTACTTCGAGCGACCCTATTACCTCGCGCCCGACGGCGACGTCGCGGCGAGCGCGTTTGCGGTCATGCGCGACGGGATGAAGGACAAGGTCGGCATCGGCAAGGTGGCGCTCTACGGCCGCGAGTACCTGGTCGCGGTGCAGCCGCGCGACAACGGACTGGTGATGTACACCCTGCGGCAGGCGAGCGAGATCCGCGCGATGTCGCAGATCGAGGAACTCGACCGCGTGCCGGCGACCATCAAGCCGGCCGAGGCGCAGCTGGCCAGGCAGGTGATCGAGACGTTCCACTCCGACCTCGACCTGAAGGACTTCCGCGACGACTACGAAGCCGAACTGCGCCGGGTCATCGACGCGAAGATTGCTGGCGAGGAAGTCGTGTCGCAGCCAGACGAGGCGCCCACGAAGGTCGTCGACCTGATGGAAGCACTGCGCCGGAGCCTCGACGCGGTGAGCGCCGGCAAGAAGCCTGCGGCCAAGGCGGAGCTGCCGAAGGGCAAGCGGGCCAGGGCCACCGCCGAGGCGCGCGCCGCCGAGCCGGTGGCGGCCGAGAAACCCGCGAAGGCCAGACGCGCAAAAGCCTCGTAGGGGCCGGTGTACGCGGGCCGAGAGGCCGTGATTCGGGGACCCGGCGTACGACTCCGCGGCGAAGAGACGTCCCCTCCGGTGACGTAGAATGCCGTCTCCGCGCCCGCCTGGCGCGATTCACCTGGGGAGATACCAACCGTGATTACGCTGCTGGTCGTCGGGACGCTGTTTGCGCTGTGGGGGTCGCCCGAGTCAGCCCCGCTGGCCGTCGACGCAGGGGCACTGTTCTCGGTCAGGAGCCTGGTGTCGGTGTTGACGCTGACGGCGCTCGAGATCGTGCTTGGCATCGACAACATCATCTTCATCGCCATCCTGACGTCGCGGTTGCCCAGCGAGCAGCAGCCGCGCGCCCGTCAACTCGGCATCGGCATGGCGGTCATCACGCGCATCCTGCTCCTGCTCAGCATCGCGTGGGTCATGCGCCTGACAAACCCCTTTGTGTCGATCGTGGGGTACGAGATCACCGGCAAGCAGTTGATCCTCATCGTCGGCGGCCTGTTCCTGATCGCGAAGAGCACGTTCGAGATCCACAACAAGCTCGAAGGCGAGGAGCACGCACCGCAGGCCACCGGGGCGTCGGCGTTCGCGGGGGTGATCGTCCAGATCATGCTGATCGACATGGTGTTCTCGCTCGATTCGGTCATCACGGCGGTCGGCATGACGCCGCACGTGCCGCTCATGGTGGTGGCGGTGCTGTGCTCGGCTGGGGTGATGCTGGCGTTCAGCGGCCCGGTCAGCGACTTCGTGCATCGTCATCCGACGATGAAGATGCTGGCGCTCGCGTTCCTGATCCTGATCGGGGTGATGCTGATGGCCGAGGGCTTCGGCCAGCACATCGATCGCGGCTACATCTACTTCGCGATGGCGTTCTCGCTGGGCGTCGAACTGCTCAACATGCGCCTGCGGAAGGGCAGGGTGCCAGTCGAGCTGCACGACTCCGTGATGCCGTAACGGGTGCGGGCCGCGCGGGGGCGCGGCCCCTACGGGACAGGTGTAGGGGCCGCGCCCCCGCGCGGCCCGGAGACGGCCCCCGCGCGGCCCGGAGACGGCCCCCGCGCGGCCCGGAGACGGCCCCCGCGCGGCCCGGAGACGGCCCCCGCGCGGCCCGGAGACGGCCCCCCGCAGCGGCCCGGAGACGGCCCCCGCACGGACGCGGGGACCGCGGCGTGCCGGGATTACGTGCGGTCGTAGTCGGGCACCCACTGTTGGACGGCCTGCTTGATGGCCTTCGCGCTCATGTTCTCGTTGAGCGCGCGTGCCAGCAACGCGGGAATCTCTCCATCTGAGGCGAAGCGCAGGGCGACCAGCTGCGGCATCGTGAGTCGCGCCATGTCGGCCATCTGCGCCGGCGACAGGAACGCGCGGCAGCGCACCTGCATCTCGAGCTTGATGATGCGGTCCTGCAGGGCCGTGATGTAGACGCGGCCGATCATCAGTGCCACGCCCAGCGCGACGACGCCGCACAGGCGGGCGATGGTGAGCGTGTCGTACCCGAGCCATCCGGCGACCATGGCCCCCACGGTGACGACCCAGGCGAGGAATCCGACGGCCCAGAGTTTCGGGGTGTGCGCGTGGTTGGCGTAGTTCTGCATGTGTGTCTCGTCCTTGTGAGTTAGCGAGTCGATGGGTGCACCGGGGCGCCCTACCGGGGAGCGCCCGTGATCGTCGGCACGAGGGTCGCCACGGGCGCAGAGAAGCGGATGGTGACGGCCTGGGGGTGGTCGGCCGCGTCGTTGACGTTCGACGGCCCCTCGTACGACTGGATGTCGTGCGTGACGCGATCGTACTCGACGTTCAACGCCGGGGCGAGCAGGCGCACAAAGAAGTTGTCGGCCTTCACCGCGAAGCGATGGCTGGTCGGGATCGACGCGCCGGCGACATGGCTGATCCTGAAGGCGAGGATCTGCATCCGGCTCGGGACGACCAGGTCACAACGGACGGTGTGGCCAGCGAGCAGCGTGTCCCAGTGCGCCTTCACGAACGCGTCGAGCCCGGGGCCGACGATCAATTCCCGGCCGCCCGAGTAACGCAAGGTCTTGCCGGTGGTGACTCCCTTCACCGTGCGCTCGACGTGCACCAGGTTGCCGTTGCGTGTGACCGAGGCGAGCGTCTGCTGCCGGTGGTCGGCCATCCGGTAGACGGGCGAGTAGCGGTAGGTCGAGTAGTCGGCATCCATCCGGCCGAACTCGCGTCCCTGCTCATCGCGATACGTCGTCACCTGTTGAGCGGCACCATCATCCCCGACCGTGTGGAACACGCGATAGGCGAGGCGGCCGTCAGCGCTGAAGGCCTCTCCCGTGACCAGGCTGGCGGGTGGACCCTGGGCGCCTGCGGCGATCGGCGTCACGAGCGTGAGCACGGCGGCTACGAGGCTGTTTCGCATGAGGATGCGGCGGTTGCTCCCGGGTGCACGCCGGACGCGCCGGTGGCGTCCCCAACCCGTCGCGCGGTGTGAGGCGCCAGTCTACACCCAACACACGAGCTGTGCGGGCGGCGCGCGGAAGGGAATGCCGGTCGTGACGGGGAGTCTGGGGTGGATGACGGGATTCGAACCCGCAACTTCCGGAGCCACAGTCCGGCGCTCTGCCCTTGAGCTACACCCACCACCCATGGCGGCCCCCAGGGGGCGCCAGCGAGACTCGGAAGAATATCACCGAGGGGAGTATCGCGGCAATGCGGGGTGACGGGCCCTGAGCTCACGTGCGACGGGCCGCGGCGGCGATCGCGGCCATCTGGTCGAAATAGCGCTCGAGTGCCCGGCGGCCCGCGCGGGTGATCGTGAACGTGGTGCGACCCTCCCGCCCCGTCCCTTCTTTCACGCTCTGGAGGTATCCGACCTCTTCGAGTCGCTTGGCGTGAATGTGCAGGTTGCCGTAGGTCATCCCGAGGTGCCGGGTGAGGTTGATGAACGGCAGGCGGTCGTGGGCCGCGAGGGCGCACATGATCGCGAGGCGGAGGCGCTCGTGGATGACGGGGTCGAGCCTGATGGGGTGAGCGTCTGGCGCGAGCGGGGCGTCTGGGATCGTCGGATCGGCCACATCGGCGGCGTCTCGGGTGTCTGGGGCGTCGGGCGGCATCAGGCGACCATCCTCGTGCCACGGCCGGCGGAATTCAAGGGCCGGGATGGCGATCCCCCGAAAATACCGTAGACTGCCAGTCGGGAGTTGTCATGGTCACCACGTCCACTTCACATACGTCGTCTGCCGTCCCGGCGGTTGCCCCCCGCTGGGCCCGTCCGCTGTCCATCGCCCTGATCGTCGCCGTGCTCGGTGCGGCAGCCGCGATCATGTTCGCCCCGGCGTCGGGGCCGAACGCGGAGGCCGTCGAAAGCGACGCCCAGCGTGTGTTCACCAACGTCATGAGCCCGTTCTGTCCGGGGATGACGATCGCCACGTGCACCTCGTCGAACGCGGCCGACGTCCGCGATGAAGTGCGTGTGCGGCTCAAGAAGGGCGAGTCGGCGCAGGCCATCGAAGACAGCCTGTATGCGCGGTTCGGGAACGAGTATCGCGCCGTGCCGCAGGCCCAGGGGCGCGGCATGATCGTGTGGCTGTTTCCGCTGGCCGCGATGATCGTGTCGGGCATCGGCGTCGCGTGGGTGGCCAAGCGCGCCCGCGACCGTCACGTGCCCGAGACGGTCGAAGAGGTGCCGCTCGATCCAAAGCTGGCGCGCCGCCTCGACGACGAACTCGACGACCTGTAGCCCTCAACCAGGAATTGGGGAGGAATTGGGGTCAGACCCCAATTCCGGGTTGGCGTCATTGGGACAACGGCGGGGGTCGTTGTGATGGCCGATCGCGGGGGCGACAGACGACATGTCGCGCTATTGCGCGATGGATGAGACATTTCCGGGCAGGCGCAAGCATTGCAGTGCCTGTGAATGGTCGTCGGCGGATTGCCAGGGCCGCACCCTTCGCCAGGCGCGGCTGCCTCCTGCCGTTAGCGATTACGGGCACTTGCGCGTCTGCTTTCAGCCAATTGGGGTCAGACCCCAACTAGACCCCGACCCGACACGGAGTCGCCAGTGCATCCAGACCTCGACGAGGCGGTGGCCTTCCACGACGCGATCCTCGCGGAAGGCCGCAAGGCGCTCGTCGGCTACGAGACGCCCAAGACGCTGGCCAACGTCGTCTTGATGGCGGAGATCCCCACCACGTACGACAAGAAGGAACAGCGCCAGGTCAACTCCGGCAACCTGCTGCTGCGCGGGGTGCCCGGCGTCGGGAAGACGTTCTTCGGGGTGATCCTGGCGGCCATCAGCAACGCGAAGTTCGCGCGCATCCAGGGACGCGCCGACCTGCAGCCGACCGAGGTCGTCGGCTTCCAGATGATCAACCCGGCCACCGGCGAACTCGTCACGGAGTTCGGTCCGCTCGCCGAGGCCGAAGTCATCCTGCTCGACGAGATCAACCGCATCCCGCTCAAGTCGCAGAGCGCCTTTCTCGAAGGCCTCCAGGACCGGACGGTCACGGTGGGCAAGACCACCTTCGAACTGCCCGCCTTCAACTTCGCCATCGCGACGATGAACCCGGTCGAACTCGGGCAGGGGACGTTCCCGCTGTCCGAGGCGGCGACCGATCGCTTCGCGATCATGGTCAACATCGGCTACCTGCCGCCCGAGGAAGAGCGCAAGCTCGTGCACTTCGACTTCAAACAGGTGCGGCTCAACCCGCTCATGGCCAAGGAGCGCATCATCCAGTTGCGCGCGGCAATCAGCGACCACGTCTTCCTGCACGAACGACTCGGCGACTACATCCAGCGGCTCGTTGCCGCCACGCGCCCGTACAACCCTGACATCGACTGGCGCGTGCACTCGCCGTCGGCACTCGTCGAGCACGGCGTGGATCTCGGTGCCTCGCCGCGCGCGATCATCTGCTGGGGACGCCTCGCCAAGGTGTGGGCGCTGCTGGTCAGGCGGCGCGACGTCGTGTTCCCCGAAGACATCCAGGACCTCGCACCCTACGTGCTCGGCCACCGCCTGTGGCTCGGCCCGCACGCCGCGAGCCACGGCCTCACGACCGAGGCGGTGATCACCGACATCCTCGAGCGGACACCCGTGCCATGACCGCGCCTGCGACGTGGTTCGGTCCACGCCACGAACAGCAGGTCTCGCCGCTCATCAACCTCTCGGAGATCTCCGAGATCGAGTTGATCATCCTCAGGCGGATGCGCGAGTTCACGATCGGCGAGCACGCCAGCGTGTTCCGCGGCGCGGGATTCGACTTCGTCGGCCTGCGCGACTGGCAGGCCGGCGATCGCTTCGAGCATATCGACTGGCCGCAGTCGACCCTCACCAACTTCAGCCCGCTCATCGTCCGTGACTTCGAGCAGGCGAGCACGTCGAGCGTCGTGATCGTCGCCGACGCGTCGGCCTCGACGCAGTGCGGCCCCACGGCCGCGACGACCATCGCGACGACCATCGCGCGGGCGATCGCGACGATCGGCATGTCGGCGGTGTTCTTCCAGGACGCGATCGGGCTGCTCACGTTCGGCGCACAGCGCTCGGGGCTGCACGGACTGCGGCCGCGCATCGGGAAGACCCAGGTGATCCACTGTCTCGACGCCTACCAGCGTGGCCACGGGCTGCAGGCGGTGCGCCAGACCGCGAGCGTGAGCGCGTCGATCGGCGGATTCCTCCGCAAGTCGTCGCTGCTGCCGGTCGTGTCGGACTTCCTCTTCGATGGCGCGTCGGGGATGCTGCGCGAGCTGGTGCGGCTCAACGCGCTGCACGACGTGTGCCTCGTGCTCGTCGATGCCGTGGATGCGTATACGCTACCGCACGTGTCGTCGGGATGGGTCGAAGCGTACGACGTCGAGACCGGCCGGACCCGCGTGATGTCGCGAGGTGCGCTCACGCGCCTGGCGGCCCGCATCGGCGCGTACCAGGACGACATCGCCCGCGAGGCCAAGGCGCTGGACCTCGACGTCGTGCGCGTCGGGAGCGATCGTGCGCTCTTCGAGGTCGCGCTGATGGAGTTCGTCGTCGAACGACGCCTGCGGCGCAAGAAGTGACGCGGCCGGGGTGACCGGGCGCGGGGATGAGCAGGTGAGGGGAACAATGTCGCGCACGAGGACGGGTGGGATCCGCAGGGCCCTGTGCTCCGCAGTCATCGCAGGCGTGGTGTCGCTGCCGGCACTGCCTCCCCTGGCCGCGCAGGCGCCCACGACGGACGTCGAAGTCGAGCCCCTCACGTGCTGGTGGCGCACCGAGACGGGCGCCGTGCGGATCGGTGAGCCGTTCGCGGTGCTGCTGACGTGTTCGCTGCTGGATGCCGACGCCTCGCGCGTCATTCTCGACGAGTCGCGGCTTGCTCCCAGTGCCCTGCAGGTGCCGCCCTTCGACGTGCTCGGCGGACGCCGCGCCGACGACATCGTCGCGCCCGGTCGGCGCTTCCTCCAGTACCGCTACGACGTGCGCCTGATCGCCGAGAACGCCTTCGGCAGCGATGCCCAGTTGCCGCCCCTGCCACTCAGCTACCGCATCGAGAGCCGGGCTCGCCAGGGCGACGCCGTGCAGGGGCGCGACCTCACGTATGCGATGACGCCGATCACCGTGCGGGTGCTGTCGCTGGTACCCGGCACAGCCACCGACATCCGCGAGGCGCCGGTGGTGCCGTTCGGCGAGATTGCCGCCACGTCGTTCCGCGCGACCGCCTTTCGCACGACCGCCATCATTCTCCTTCTCGCCGGCACGCTGCTCGCGTTCATCGCGATCGCGCGATGGATGTGGTCGAGGCGCCTGGTCACGGCGGCGCGCGCACCGACGGTGTCTCGCCCCACGACGATCGCGGCGGTGCAGCGTGAGCTGCATGCCGTCGGGCAACAGGTGACCGCATCAGGCTGGACACCCGAGCTCGTCGGGCGCGCCCTGAGTGCGCTGCGCATCGCCGCCGCGTACGCGAACGGACAGGCCGTGGCACAGGTGCCCGCCGCGGATGCGGTGGCGGTCGATGGACAACTGCGCGTGCACGGCCTCACGGGTGCGCCAATGCTGGTGTCTGCCTCGGTGACGGCGGCACGCGTCAGCCCCGCGCTCGACAACGACCTGCGCGCCGCACTCGAGGCGTTCACGGCCGTGCGGTTCGGACGAGTCGACACGTCCACCGCAGCCCTCGACCTCAGTCTCGCGCAGGCGAAGGCGGCAGCGGCGCGCGTTGCCGCCCGCCACGCGTGGTGGCGCGAGGGCCTGCGGCGGCTCCGGAGGCGCGCCCCCGACACGAAGCGACCGGCATGGACGCGCTGACCGAACTCGTTGCCCTCGTGTGGCGCACGATGCGCGAGTGGTGGTCGCTGCGGGCGGCCGACCTGCAGTATGCCGAACTGGACACCGCCCGCCTGTGCGCGCTGGCGGCCTTCGGCGCAGGTCTCACAGCCTTCCTGTGGCGCTTCCTCCTGGTGCACCGGGGCACGGGGATCCGCGTGCCCCGCGGCGTGGCGCTGCCCGCCTTGCCTGCATTCGTCACGAGGTCGGGGCTGGCGTGGACCAGGCACCTGGCACTCGTGGCGGCGCTGGCGGGGATCCCGTTCTTCGTGCTGGCGCTGGCGGATCCGCGCACGGCCTTCACCCGCAACGAGGCGGCGTACCCGGGACGGCGCATCAGCCTCATGATCGACGCCTCGTCGAGCATGCTGTCGGCCCTGCCGTCGCCGACGCTCGCGAAGGGCGCGCCCAACAACGCGGCGTTCTTCACGACGGTCGGCGCGGCGCGGTACTTCGTCGAGTTGCGCATGCGGGGACGCTACCGCGATCTCGTGTCGCTCATCGAGTTCGGTGACGACGCGTACGTCATCACGCCCTTCACCAGCGACTACGAGAACATCCTGCTGAGCATCTCGCTGATCGGCGACTGGAACGAGTTCATGGCCTTCCCCGACCAGGGGACGACGATCGCGAAGGCGATCGACCAGGGCGTGGGGCTGTTCAAGGCCTTCGACTACCTCGACGCGTCGGGCAACCTCATGGTGATCTTCAGCGACGGTGCCGATTCCGAGGTGATGTCTGACGGGCGCAGCGCATTCGACGTCTTGCGCGAGGCCCAGCGTGCGAAGGTCCCGGTCTACTTCCTGCGCACCGCCGCCGACGCGGTGGTCAGGCGCGGTGTGCCCGACGCGGCCTGGCGCGACGCCGTGGCGCGAACGGGCGGGCGGTTCTACCCGGCCACCGATGAAGCGACGATCGTGCGCGCCATCCACGAGATCGATCGCGCGTCGGCCGGGCGGATCACGATGCAGCAGTACGCGACGCAGGTTCCGCGCTTCCCGCCGTTCGCGGTGATGGCGGTAGCATGCTGGGCGGTCGCGTTGCTGATGCGCCTGACGCTGCCCTGGTTCGACGTGCTGTCCTAGGGGCGGGCCGCGCAGGGGCGCGGCCCCTACACGTGTCGCCCACAGCGACACCAGGCCAACATGGTCGTGTGGGTCGAAGGAGTTCGCGTGGTGATCAGATCGGTGACATCGCAGGCGGTGGGGGCGGTCGTGGCGCTGGTGCTCGGCGTCGTGGCGTGGTCGGCATCGACGCGCGAGGCGCGTGTCGCCGACGCGCAGCGGGCACTCGTGACCCTGCGGCTCGAGTCCGCGACGGCCCAGCTCGCCGCCATCGCGCCCCCTTCGCGCATCGCGCTCTGGCTGCCGTGGATGGCCTCGTCTGCCGCCGAGGTGGGCCGCGCCCGCGCTGCGGCGGGCTATTGGCGGGATGGCGGCGACGCGGCGGCGACCGACGATGCGCTGGTGGCCGCCAATGCGTCCTATCGTGCGGTGCTGCGCGACGGCGGAAGCGCGGCGAGCGTGGTCAGCCGGCTTGACGGCGTCGTGAAGCAGTATGCCGAGGTGTTGCGCGCGAACCCCGGATCGGCCGATGCGGCCTACAACTACGAGTTCGTGGTGCGTCTCCGGGCCGTTATCGCGGCCCGGCGGCAGCCGCTCGTCCCTCTCCCGAGTGACGACGCCCTGACGATGCACGGCCGGGCCGGCGCGCCGCCGGCGGGGAGCGACACGCGGGCGTTCAAGATGATCGTGCCCATGCGTCCCGATGAGCGGCAGCAGGCCGAGGAGGCGGGCCGGAGCGGCAGGCGCGCACGCAAGGGATAGACGAATCGTAGACATCCCGAGACAAAGTTTGACAGCGGCCGAGAGTCGCGTCGTGTACAGCTAGCGGCTCACCTTCCCGGGGGAGTCCGTTGACACACCTGACGATCGCGGCACGTGCCGCGTGTCTGCGCCATCTCGCTGGTGGCCCGCGTGCCTGCGTCGCAGGCGACCGCCACGGCCGACCGGGATCGTCGTCCCAGTCAGTGAAACCTGCACCACACACCACACATACAAGGAGTTGAACATGCGACGTCGCATCTTCGCCATGATGCTCGGGATCGTTGCGGCCGCGGCCTACGTCTCGGCGCAGCCGGCGCCCGTGACCGCCGCCGAACCGTTCAAGCTGGGGACCTTCGACATCGAGGGCCGCGCGACGGTCGGCATCCTCCTGCGCGACAGCCTGGTGGTCGACGTGGCGGCCGCCAATCGCAGCCTCGAGCGGGATCCGTCGGTCGTGCCCGTGCCGTTGCCGGGCGACATGCGTGGGGTGATCGGCCGCTACGACTACGGCGTGTCGCGTCGCCTCTACGAGATCGTCAACCACCTCGTCTCGTCGAACCGCCTGTCGGGTGCCTCGCGACCCGGGTACGTGCACGATCTCGCGAAGGTCCGGACGCTCGCGCCGATCCTGTACCCGACCAAGATGCTGAACGCGGCGAGCAACTACTACGGCCACGTGTCGGAGTCGAGCACGCCCGAGGAGCAGCGCAAGGTGGCCGAGGCGCGCCGGAAGGACCGCGGCACGCCGTATCTCTTCCTGAAGCCGACGGTCGGCGCGATCATCGGCAACGGCGACGACATCATCCTGCCGAAGGGGCGAGACAAGATCGACTGGGAGTGTGAGTTGGGCGTCGTGATCGGGCGGACGGCGAAGTACGTGCCGGCGGCGCGAGCGAAGGACTACATCTTCGGGTACACGATCATGCTCGACATGTCGGATCGCGGCGGTCGCCCGGGCGAATCCACGCCGAGGTCCGACTGGTTCGTCGGGAAGGGACATGACACGTTTGCGCCGATGGGGCCGTTCATCGTGCCCAAGGAGTTCTATCGCGACCCGATGAACGTCAGGCAGACGCTGACGGTCAACGGGGCGACGATGCAGGATTCCCAGTCGAGCGACATGATCCACAACATCTACGAGCTCATCGAGTTCGGCTCGTCGATCATGAGCCTGTTCCCTGGCGACGTCATCGCTGGGGGCAGCCCGGCCGGCACCGGGATGTCGCGGTCGGTGCGGCCCGAACAGGTGTTCCTCAAGCACGGCGACAAGCTGGTCGCCACGATCGAGGGCATCGGCACGTTGACGCACACGGCGCGGGCCGAGGCGGCGGTCGGCGTCGCGCCCTCGTCGGCCGCGGGTCAGCGATGAGTTGTTGAGCCGAAGACAGCCGAGCCGTGGGCCGCAGGCAGGGCGGCCCACGGCGCGACAACGTGGTCCCGACCCAGCTCATGAATCGGCGCCCCAGACGATCGATGAGCGTTTCTCATGGTCGAGCAGTCGTGCTTGACATGCCCACGAGGTGACAGTAGGGTGCGTTTGTTCCAACCTCAGGCACCGCCATTGAACTCGCGGATGCGGCCCGACCCGGTCCTGTTCATGATCGCTGCCCTCCTCTGTGCAGCTGCGCTGGTCGTGTATCTGCAGGATCGCGCGCTGCGGGCCCTCGACCGGCAGACCACGGCCCTCGTGCAGAAGGTGGCCGAACAGACGGTCGAGTCGGTCACCCACGAGATCCGGGGCACGTTCGACGGCCCGGTGTTCGACACGATCGCCTCGATCAACCATCCGTACCTCGTCGACAACCGCCTCGACCTGGTGGCGCTGCAGTTCGCGAAGGGCCTGGCCGCCTATCCGCAGGTCGAGCAGTTCGTGGTGTGGACGGGGCGCGACACCGAGGCCGACGTCAAGGATGTGCGCTTCTTCGGCGACCGGACGCTGGGCGCCGAGGAGATCGCCACGGCCACCGACCGGGACGCCCTGTTCACGAGCGATCCCGTGCTGGCGACGCACGTGCTCGACGCGGCGCGCCTGCCGGGTCGTTCGCAGAAAATCTACGCGGCGAGTTCCGTGCGTGTCGACGGGGTGCCCTACGAGGTGTTCGTGCGCGTGCTGTACACCGATGCGGCGCGTCGCCACTACTTCGCGGTGCTCGGCTTCGTCGTCAACCTCGAGAAGGTGCGGACCACGCTCTTTCCCGCGCTGTTCGCTTCCCGATTGAACGGATTGCTGCAGGCCGAGCGCGGCAGCGTGTCGTTCGACATGCATGTCGACGACGAGTCGGGCCTCAGGGTGTTCGGCCCCTCGGGATCGGCGTCGCCCACCACGTCAGCGCGCGCGGCCGTCGCGATGCAGTTCTACCCGGCCGACGACATCCGCACGCGAATGGCGTCGGGCGTAAGGGCCCCGATCTGGACGGTGACCGTCTCGCCCCACGCCGAGCAGGCGTCGGCCCTCATGGCGACGACGCGGCGCCAGAGCGCCTGGCTCTCGGGCGCGTCGGTCACGCTGATGCTCGTCGCGCTGGGATTCGCGCTGCAGGGGAATCGTCGGGCGAGGCAACTGGCGCGGATGCAGGCCGAATTCGTGGCACACGTGTCGCACCAGCTGAAGACACCCGTGTCGCTCCTGAGCGCGGCGAGCGAGACACTGGGGCTCGATCGCGTGCGATCGCCCGAGAAACTGTCGCAGTTCCTCGAGATCGTGCGCCTCGAGGTCAAGCACCTGTCGTCGCTGGTCGAGCGCATCCTCGACTTCTCGCGCGTCAGCGACGGCGGACGACGGTACGAGATCGAGGCCGTGGCGCTGGTGCCGCTGGTGTCTGAAACCGTCGAGTCCTTCGCGCGTGCGGTGGCGCCGGTCGGCTTCAGCATCGAGGTCGACGCGACCACCGCCCGGCCAATCGTCGCCGCCGATCCCATGGCGCTGGAGCAAGCCCTGGTGAACCTGCTCGACAACGCGGTCAAGTACTCGGGCGATTCGCGGCGCATCGAGGTGCGGGTGCACGCGTCGGCCGCCGAGGCCGCGATCGACGTGATCGATCACGGGATCGGCATCGCGCGCGGCGAGCGCGAGGCCGTGTTCCACCGGTTCTATCGTGGCGCAGGCGCCGCCGTGAACCGCCAGGGCTTCGGACTTGGGCTCGCGCTGGTGCGCGAGCTCGTCGAGGGACAGCGGGGCTCGGTCGACCTGGCGGCGTCGGAGCCCGGACGCGGCAGCACGTTCCGGATCCGGATCCCGATCCTGCATGGGGCGCCCCGGCAGGTGAGCGGGTGGGTGGGCTGGTGGGATGCATGGATGACCCGGCGCGTACGGCAATCCGGAAAGACGTAGGAGGCGGTATGAAGCCAGTGGCGGAAAGCGTACGACCCGCGTCGTCGGTGCTCGTCGTCGAAGACGAGCCGCACATGCAGTTCCTCCTGACCGAGAACCTGGAGCTCGAAGGATACGCCGTCAGGAGCGCCGAGACGGGCGAGGCGGCGCTGCAGGAGTTGGCACGGCGCTCGTTCGACGTGGCCCTGGTCGACGTGATGCTGCCGCGCATGAGCGGCTACGAGGTGTGCCGCGAGATCCGCGCGCGGGGCCTGCAGTTGCCGCTGATCATGCTGACGGCCCGGTCGGAGGAGTGCGACCGGATCACGGGCCTCGACCTCGGGGCCGACGACTATGTGACCAAGCCGTTCGGGGTGCGCGAACTGCTGGCGCGTGTCCGGGCGCAACTGCGGCGAACGTCGGTCCAGCCCGATTCCCGCGAGGAGTTCGTGTTCGGTGACGTGCGCGTGCACACGGGGAAACGACTCGTGACCCGTCGCGGCCATCGCGTCGAAATGTCGACGCGGGAATTCGAACTGCTGCAGTACCTGCTGGCGCACCGAGGCGAGGTGGTCAGCCGCGATCAGCTGCTCCGCGATGTCTGGGGATACAGCCAGGTGGTGGTCACCCGGACGGTCGACAACTTCGTCGCCAAGCTCCGGCTGCACCTCGAGCCGAAACCGCACGATCCCAGGTACCTGATCACCGTGCACGGGAGCGGGTACCAGTTGATGGCCTGACCAGCGTCCGTGGCGTGACGCCGCGCGTGCGCCAGGGGCGATCGCGCGTAGAATGGCGGGCGCCATAGACAGGCCGGAGACAACTCGGCGACATCCTTTCACGTCTTCGCCGGGGCGTTTCGCGATATACAAGAGACGTATTGGGTGACTGGGCGCACCACCTGCGCCCTCCATGACATCGTCCGCCCGCCGTTGCGGCTCGGATGGGCGGGCGTGTCACGTGGTGTGCGTCTGCATCGGGGGGCCCCGCAGCGGGGAGCGCCCGTGGAGAGTTCTCGCATGAACGCGATGTACCTGCTGGTTCCGGCGCTCTGCATCCTGGCCATCGCCTATCGGTATTACAGCGCGTTCCTGGCGGCGCGCGTGGCGATGCTCGATGACACGCGGGTGACGCCGGCGCACACGAAGTACGACGGGCACAACTACTATCCCCTGAGCCGGTGGGTGCTCTTCGGCCATCACTTCGCCGCGATCACCGGCGCGGGCCCGCTGATCGGCCCGGTGCTGGCGGTGCAGTTCGGCTACTTCCCCGGGTTCCTGTGGCTGCTCATCGGCGTGTGCCTGGCGGGCGCCGTGCACGACTTCATGATCCTGTGGGGCTCGACGCGTCGCGGGGGGCGCTCGCTGGCCGAGATCACGCGCGAGGAACTGGGGCCGGTGGCCGGCACGACGGCCGGCATCGCCATCCTCTTCATCATCACCATCGCGCTGGCCGGCCTTGGCCTGGCGGTGGTGAACGCGCTGCGCGACAGCGTGTGGGGCACCTACACGATCGCGATGACGATTCCGATCGCGCTGTTCATGGGCCTCTACATGTACAAGTGGCGCAAGGGCGCCGTGACGAGCGCGACGATCGTGGGCATCGGCCTGCTCATCTTCTCGGTGGTCAGCGGGGCGTGGGTGGCCGAGACCAGCTGGGGCCAGATCTTCCTGCTGAGCAAGAACGAACTGGTGGTGGCGCTGGCCATCTACGGCTTTGCGGCGTCGGTGCTGCCGGTGTGGCTGCTGCTGGCGCCCCGCGACTACCTGTCGGCGTTCATGAAGATCGGCACCATCGCGTTCCTGATCATCGGCGTGATCGCAGTGCAGCCCACGCTGCACATGCCGGCCTTCTCGCAGTTCATCGGCGGCGGCGGGCCGATCATCCCCGGCAAGGTGTTCCCGTTCGTGTTCATCACGATTGCCTGCGGCGCCATCTCGGGGTTCCACGGGCTGATCGCGTCCGGGACGACGCCGAAGCTGGTGAACCGCGAGTCGGACATGCGGCCGATCGGGTACGGCGCCATGCTGATGGAGGGCGTCGTCGGCATCGTCGCGCTGATTGCCGCCTCGGCGCTGTATCCCGGCGACTATTTCGCGATCAACGTCACGCCGGCGAAGTTCGCGGCGCTGGGGATTCCCGAGGTCAACCTGGCGATGCTCTCGGCCGAAGTGGGTGAGCAGGTGGCCGGCCGGCCTGGCGGGGCGGTGTCGCTGGCCGTCGGCATGGCGCAGATCTTCACCGCGCTGCCCGGGATGGCCAGCCTCATGTCGTACTGGTATCACTTCGCGATCATGTTCGAGGCGCTGTTCATCCTGACGACGATCGACGCCGGCACGCGCGTGGCGCGCTTCATCGTGCAGGAGTTCGCGGGGCACTTCTACGCGCCGATGGCGCGGGCCGATTCCATCCCGGCGTCGGTCGTCGCGACGACGGTCGTGGTGGTGTCGTGGGCGTCGTTCATCGCGGCGGGCAGCATCGAGACCATCTGGCCGATGTTCGGGATCGCGAACCAGTTGCTGGCGACGGTCGGGCTGGCGGTGATGACCATCGTGCTGGTGAACGCGGGGCGGGCGCGCTACGCGTGGGCGACCGTGCTGCCGATGGCGTTCGTCGCGACGACCACCATCTCGGCCGGCGTGCTGTCGGTGCGCGACAACTTCTGGCCGATGGCCACGGGGGCGAACCCCGGGCTGCGCACCCAGGGCTTCGTGAACAGCGGGCTGACGATCATCATGCTGTGCTGCGTGGCGGTGATCCTCGTCTCGGCCGGCCGCCGTTGGTGGGCGGTCGCGCACGGTGCCCCGCTCGTCACGGCGAGCAGCAGCGTGGGCAAGTAACCCCTTCGACCTCTCCCCCCGGAACGACGTCCTGCCGCCGAAGCGCGACCACGCGTGGTCGCGCTTCGCGCGCGCGGGGACGATGTCGTCGCTGGCCTCTGCCGGCGTGATGGCCGTTGTGCGCGGCCTGATTGCCGGGCCCACGGCTGCCCGCCCATTTCGCCTCGGTCGCGCCTGCCACGGAGACGATTCGAAGACATTCGAAGACATCAAATGGCTCGACACCATGGGAGGGCCTTGGTAGGTTCTGCGCACGAAATTGCAGCAGCCGGTATTCCCACCGGGTCACCGGGGTTCGCGGTCGCGTGGTCGCGTCCCTGGTGATGGGCGACCGCGATTGCGGTCGCGGATGTGTCTGAGGAGGCATTGAATGCGCGCATTGACGCGGCTCTCTGTAGTGGTGATGTGTACCGATCCTGTCGTACGCGATGCCTGCGCTTGCGCAGCAGCGGGCTTCGGTGACCGGGCATGTGTTCGATCCCGACGGCCTCGCGCTGCCAGGCGCCACGGTGACGCTGGTGGAACAGAGCACCGGCTTCTCGCGCACGGTCGTGTCGGCCGAGACGGGGGGCTATTCGGTGCCCAACCTGACACCCGGCATCTACACGTTGTCGGCCGAGATGGAAGGCTTCGGCGCCGTGAAGCGCGCGGACCTGGCCTTGACCGCCGGCGCCGAGATGACCATCGACCTGAAGCTGCAGATGGCGGGCGTGCAGGAGGCGGTCACGGTGATGGCCGAGGCGCCGCTGGTCGAGCGGAACAGCAACAAGATCGGCGGCAGCCTGTCGGGCAAGGAGATCGACCAGGTGCCGTCGAACTTCCGGAACTTCACGGCGCTCACGCAGCTGATTCCAGGCATGACGCCGAATCCCGCGGCTTCGTCGTTCGAAGGCGGCCAGGTCGTGGCCAACGGCACCCCGTCACAGGGCAACCTCTACCTGCTCGACGGCATGTACAACAACGATGACCGCCTGGGCGGCAGCCAGGGCACGCAGGTCCGCGTCGTCCTCGACAACATCGAAGAGTACCAGGTGCTGTCGAACCAGTACAGCGCCGAGTACGGCGGCGGTGCCGGCGCCATCATCAACATGGTGACCCGCGGCGGCACGAACAAGTTCTCGGGCCGCGCCTACAACTACTTCCGCGACGACCGCTTCAACGCGCGCGGGCACTTCCTGCGCCGACGACCAGCCCAAGCCCGACGAGCGGACCCTCCAGAGCGGGTTCGCACTCGGCGGCCCGATCATCCGCGACCGCGCGCACTTCTACTTCACCGTCGAGCGCGACGAGGAAGAGATCGCCGGGGCGAAGCGATTCCCGGCGGCCGCAGCGCCGCTCGCCACCGACTTCGTCGGGGCGTTCACCGTCGATGCGATGAATTACTTCGGCCGCGGCGACCTGCAGATCAACGACAAGAACTTCGTCTCGGTGCGGTGGGTGCTCGAGACGGCGAAGTCGCAGGGCGAAGGGTTCAACGCCAACACCCAGACCACCGATGCGCAGCAGTGGGAGGACGACTGGGATCAGTTGTTCAGCGCCTCGTACACGGCGGTGCTGTCTGATCGCGCCTCGAACGTGATTCGCGTCGGCCGGATCGGCGAGGAACTCGCCACCGGGGCGCAGGCGTTCTTCAGCGACGACATCGAGTTCATCGGCTTCGACGGCCGCGACCCGTTCTCGATCGGCCAGTCGAACGTGCATCCCAGCTACACGACCGGCACGGGTGGCTCGATGGTGCGCACCCGCATCCGCACCTACGTCTTCGACGACTCCTTCAGCTACTTCATCCCGAACCTCTGGGGCGGCGAGCACACGATCAAGGCGGGAGCCGGTTTCAGCCTCAACCAGATGCCGCCGCGCACGACGGTCGACTCCGGCACCTTCCAGTTCCGCGGCGACCTGCCGTACGACCCGAACAACCCGGCGACGTACCCGTTCCAGTTCGACGTGACCGTCGGACCGCCAGGGGTCAACGGCTACGACGTGTACTCGAAGGACCGCAAGGCCTACGTCTTCTTCGAGGACAAGTGGCGCGTGACCGACAACGTCACGGTGAACCTCGGCATCCGCTATGACAACCAGCGGCAGACGCCCGCCAGCAAGGACGACTTCGCGCCGCGCATGGGCCTGGTGTGGGACGTCACGGGCAAGGGCATGACCGTGCTCCGCGGGGGCATCGGCAAGTTCTACTCCTATCCGCCGGTCGTCCTCGACCTGACGCACCAGCAGTCGGGCGTCAAGACCCTCTACCCGACGCTGACGATCACCGATCCCCTGAGCCCGGTGTTGCGGCCCTCGGTCATCACCGACTCCGACGGCAACCTCGGCGTGGCCACGGTGAGCCCGCAGGGCATCGCGGTGCTGAACGCCCAGCGCGACCTGATCATCGCGGGGGCGACGTACAACCGGAACCCGCGCATCGACAGCCCCGATCGACAGATGCCCTACGCGTGGGCGTGGAGCGTCGGCTTCAGCCACCAGATGTTCGGCAACGCGGCGATCGGCATCGACTACGTCGGCAACGCGTCGCGCGACCAGCTCGGCGTGGTCGACATCAACGAACCGGTCAACGGTGTGCGGCCCGGCGTGGACGTGTTCGATCCCGATGGCACGCTGATTCCTCCCGAGGCGCGCAGGACGAACTTCGCCCGCGTGCTCCAGACGCAGTCCGGCGACCAGTTCAACGGGAGCTACAACTCGTTGCAGGTCTCGTTGAACAAGCGCATGTCGCATCGCTGGAGCGGCCGCCTCGCCTACACGCTGCAGCACAGCAACTACGTGGGCATTGGCAATCCCGACGCGCGCCGCATGTGGCTCGACAACGAGATCTCGGCCGACGACGGCCGCTTCCAGTTCGACCGCAGGCAGGTGCTGGCGATGAGCGCGACGGTGAACCCGTTCAGCACGTTCAACGTCGCCGCCGTGTTGAGCAAGATCACCGGCGCGCCGATCAACGAGACGGTCGGCACCGATGTCAACGGCGACGGCGACAACAACGATCGTCCCATCGCCGGCGTCAACGACCTCGTCATCCCGATTCGCTCCGAGCTCGACTCGAAGGGCCGGGCGGTGATCAACGGGATCGAGGGGCCGGGATCCTTCCTGGTCGACGTGTCGTTCCGGTACGCGGTGCCGATGAGGAAGGTCCTCACGGGCGTCGACTTCTTCTACGACATCTTCAACCTGTTCAACACCGAGAACCTGGTTCCGCCGACGGGCAATCGCCGCTCGGCCAACTTCATGATCTCGACGTCGGCGCAGTTCGCGCGGCAGATGCAGTTCGGCGTGCGCGTGCGGTTCTAAACCCTGAGCTCACATGTGTTGAGGGCGAAACGAATCGAACCCTCAGGTCTGGCAGGGTGATTCGCACGCGCCCCGCCCTCAACGCAACTGAGTCGAAGGGTAGAGCGCTCCGAATCGGCGGAGTCGAGGACCGAGAGTCGTCAGGTCGGCCCCCGGATCATGGGGCCGGCCGGCGCCTGCTCGACACGCCCGTGATCACGGGACGCAAGGAGGGTGGATGCGTTCGACGCGGTTCGATCCGTTGCGCACGGCGCAGCGGCTGTTCATCGGGATGCTGGTTGTCGTCGTGGCTGGCCTGGCGCCAGTGGCGGTGTCGGCCCAGATGGAGCTGGCCGTCATGGTCGGCACGGTCAAGGACGAAGACGGCAAACCCCTGGCTGACGTGACGTTCAGAATCAGGGACCTCGACCGGGGCCGCGAGATCATCATCAAGAGCGACAAGGGTGGGAAGTTCTACCGGCGAGGGTTGCAGGCGGTCGAGTACGACCTGACGGTCGAGAAGGAAGGCTACCAGCCGATCAACGATCGCATCAAGCTGACGGCGGGCACGGATCGGCGTTTCGACTTCAAGCTGGCGAAGGCCGTCCCGGCCGGGGCGGGAGAGTTCGTGCAGGGCGTCGAGGCCTTCAACCGTGGCGATGCGGCGACGGCGATTGCCTCCTTCGAAGCCGCCGTGCAGAAGGCCCCGACGCTCGCCGAGTTGCGCGTGAATCTCGCGCTGGCCTACATCCGCGCGAACAGGCTCCCCGAGGCGGTGTCGCAGCTCGAGGAAGCGTCGAAGCTGGCTCCCGATGATCCACGAATCGCGTTCCAGCTCGGCGGGGCCTACATCGACATGAAGGACATGGCGAAGGCTGCGACCGCATTCGAGCGCGGGCTTGCGAAAGCGCCGACGCCACCCGACGCGTTGGCTATCGAGGCGATGATCGCCCTGGGCGACGTCTACTTCGCGCAGGGCAACGCCGATCAGGCGGCAGCACAGTACCAGAAGGCCCTGGCGGCCAGGCCTGACAGTGCAGGCGCCAAGATCGGCCAGGGCAAGGTGCACGCCACCAAGGGCGAACTCGACAAGGCGCTCGCCGTCTTCCGCGAGGTTGCGGCGTCCGCACCGGGAACGCCAGAGGCGGCGCAAGCCGAGACGTTCATCAAGGCACTCCAGGGCACCAAGCCCCCGGAGTGAACCATCGGGCTCGAAGGCGGGCGACGTGTCGAGGCAGACGCGCTGCGCCCGATGAAGGGCGGCGCTCGCCCCGCGGGTGGGGTGCGGCGCCGCAGGAAGAACACACCACGGGTGCACCGACGCTTCCCCGGTGTCGGTTCGCCCGTGTATGGCTAGAGATGCGGAACACTCGCGAGGAGGCAGGACGATGACGCGTGCGATGTCGAGAGCAGTGGTGGCCATGGTGGCCGTGACGCTGGCGAGTGCCACCGTCCTGTGGTCGCAGCAGAAGGTCGAGAAGGGTGGCGGCGACGAGACCGGTCCGTACGATCTCGTCGCGAACTGGCCGCAGGCGGTGTGTGGTGACGGCTACACGTGGGGATCGACGGCCGGCATCTGGGCGGTGAGCCCCGACAAGGTGTTCGTCTTCCAGCGTGGGTGTCTGCCGGTGCTCAAGGAGGAGGGGCGCGGCGTCGCCGATTCCTTCATCCCCGCGCGCAACGCGTCGGGCTACGACCTGTCGCAGAAGGACCCTGCGCGTCACCCGCGGTGGGATCACAACCTGTACGTGGTCAACCGCGAGGGGAAGATGATCGAATCGTGGGAGCAGCACAACGACAAGTTCGTGCGCCCGCACCGCGTCCTGATCAACCCCCACGATCCCGAGAAGCACGTGTGGCTCGTCGACGATGGCGCGCACATGGTCTACAAGTTCACGCATGACGGGAAGAAGCTCGTCATGTCGCTGGGCGAGTTCAAGGTCGAAGGCAACGACGAGAAGCACTTCGGACGCCCGACCGACATCGCGTGGCTGCCCGACGGGACGTTCTTCGTGAGCGACGGCTACACGAACACCCGCGTCGTGAAGTTCGACAAGAACGGCAAGTTCCTGCTGACATGGGGCCAGAAGGGCAACCAGCCGAACGAGACGCGCCCGGGTTACATGAACACCGTGCACGCCATCGCCATCGACAAGCAGCGCCGCATCTACATCTCCGATCGCGCCAACTCCCGCATCCAGGTGTTCGACGAGAACGGCAAGTTCCTCGACGCGTGGCCGAACATCCGCAGGCCCTACGCGGTGCACATGTCAGACGATCAGCACCTCTGGGTGAGCGACGGCATCACGCAGAAGTTCCTGAAGTACGACCTCAACGGCAAGCTGCTCTACTCGTGGGGCACGTTCGGCGCGTTCCCAGGCGGCTTCTGGGGCGTCCACCAGTTCAGCGTCGACAGCGAGGGCAACCTCTACACCGCCGACGTCCACGTGGGCCGTCCGCAGAAGTTCAAGCCGAAGGCCGGGGCCGACCCGAAGACGCTCGTCGGGCGCGCCACGGCGCCGGTGACCTCGTCGTTCTGACCGTGAACGCACGCAGGCCGGCTGAGTGCCTGCAGGGGCGAGCCGCAAGGACGACACCCCGTCATGACGATCGCCGGAGTGGCGGAGGTCCGCATGCCTTGGTAGCATGCGGACCTCTGTGCCCGGTTCGCTCGATCTCCTCGACCTCAGGTTCGACGCTCCATCGTGGCTGCCGCTCCTCGCGGTGCCGGCCACCTGTGCCCTGCTGTGCGCGTGGAGGCTGTGGCAGCGCGTGCGCGACGCGCGCCGCATCCGTCGCGGGCATCGCGTTCCCGTTCGCGAGCGCATCTCGCGCGTCGGGGATCTCGTGTTCTGGACCTGCCTGAGCGGCGCGCTCGCCTGCACCATCCTCGCGCTCGCCAGGCCCGTGGCGGTCACGTCGTTGGTGCGCACCGCCGGCATCGACCTGGTGATCCTCCAGGACGGCTCGGCCTCGATGCGCGTGCCCGACGTGCGCGGCGACCGCTGGCAGCGATCCATGGTCTTCCTGCGGACCCTCGGTGAAGCCCTCCGCTGGAAGGACGATCGCATCGCCCTTGCACTGTTCGCGAACATCGCGACTCCACAGATTCGCCTGACGCGCGATCCAAACACGTTCTTCTTCTTCCTCGACCACCTCGACCGCGAGCCGCCGTTCCGCCTCTCGGACGACGGGACGTGGGACACGAACATCGAACGCGGGATTCACTGGGGCCTCCGCGTGATCGCGAAAGACGAGGAGATTCGCGGGCCGTCGCCGAATGCCCGCGCGTTCGTGCTGCTGTCGGATGGCCAGGCGTGGAGTGGTGAGGTCGAGGCAGCGATCACGCAAGCGCGTGCACGAGGCATCCCGATCGACGTCGTCGGGGTGGGGACGACCGTGGGTGGCAGCATCCCCGATCCCCAGCGGCAACCCGGACAGCCCATCCTCGTCTCAGCGCTCGACCGCGACTCGCTGTCGGTGATCGCCACCGCGGGCGGGGGCCGCTATTTCGAACTCGATCGGGAGCCCGATCTCGATATCGCCAATGCGATCATCGCGACAACCCGCGCCCGCGCCGGCTCGGCCGGGGTGGTCGAGGGCACCGACGACCTGTACTGGCAGGCGCTTGCGTGTGCCGGCGTGCTGGTTGCGCTCGGTGGCTTCGCACTCCGCGACCGTACGGCCATCGCCCTCCAGGTCGCAGCGGCCGCCGCAGTGCTCGCGTGGGTCGCCACGCTCGGATAACTGGATCGCCTCACGTGCGGCACGCGAGCGTGATCGTAAGGGGTCACGGGCCGCACTGGGGTGCGGCCCCTACACCTGGCCCCTCCACCTGGCGACACCTGGCCCCTCCACCTGGTCCCTCCACCTGGCGACACCTGGCCACACGACACCTGTTGCTACGGTCGCGCGGGCGCGGGTGGCGCGGGCTTTGCCGCTGGATCGATCGGCGCGATCTTCTCGCGCTTCAGTGCGGCGTTGACACGCGCAAGCTCGGTCTTCAGCGTGGCGTCCATCCTGGTCAACTGCGTGGCAAGCTCGCCCGAGAGCTCCTTGAACACCTCGTAGCTCTGGTCGGTTGGCCTGTTGTCGCCCGACTCCACCACGCCCGACAGGGCCGCGATCTTGTTGTTCAACTTGATGGGGTAGTTGAGCGGGTCCTGACTGCTGCGATTCCTGACCTGGTAGACCTCTTCCTCGACTGCGGTCAGCGGCTTCATGAGGCCATCGGCGAGCGCCTCGATTTCCTTGCGGCGCTTCTCGGGCACCTTGGCCAGGCGGTCGTTCACCTGGTCGCGCACCGAACGGATCGTGATGACGGCGCGGTTGGCCTCGGTGACCCTGTCGCGTACCTGCGTCGAGAACGTGTATTGCTCCTGCAGGTCGGCCTCGGTGATGCCTTGCTTCTTCAGGCGGTCGTCGAGGCCGATGCTGAAGGTTCGCGAGGCCGTCTCGCCGAGGGCCGACACCTTCACGGTGTATTGCCCCGGAGGCGAGGCCGGTCCACGCTGCGGCTGCGCGGCCCACATGATCATGCCGGGGAACACGACGGCACCCTGCTGACGGAGATCCCACGTGACGCGGTTCATGCCCTGTGTCACGCCGACCCGCGGTGCACGGGAACCGAAGAAGTCGCCCTCTCCGCGGCCAGCCGGCGGCGGGTCCTTCGGCGTTCCGGTGAACGAACGCAGCACGGTACCCTGGCCGTCGAGGATCTCGATCTTCACCTCGTCGGCGTCCTTCGAGAGGAAGTAGTCGAACGCCACGTTCGCGTCGAGCCCGCGCTTCGGGTTGACGGGTTCGAAGAGGTGGAGAGGCGACTGCGTGATCTGCGGGGTCGCCTGGCGAAGCACGCCGATGTCGTCGAGCACGTAGAAGCCGCGCCCGTGCGTGCCGATGACCAGGTCGCGCTCCTCGACGACGATGCCGTGCACCGGCGTGACGGGAAGGTCGAGCCGCAGTGACTGCCAGCGTGCACCGTCGGTGAACGAGACGTAGATGCCGTGCTCGGTGCCGAGATAGAGCAACCCGCGCCGCGTGGGATCTTCCCGGATTGCGCGCGGGAAGTCAGTGTCGGGGACGCCGCTGGTGATCGGGGTCCACGTGGCGCCGAAGTCAGCCGTCTTGTAGATGTACGGCCTGCGATCGTCGCGCTGGTAGCGGTTGCCGACGAGATACGCGGCCCCGTTCTGGTGCGGAGACGCCTCGATGAGGCTGATGCGCACGAAGTCGGGCATGCCCTGCGGATTCACTTTCGTCCAGTTCCGGCCGCCGTCGCGCGTGACGTGCACGACGCCGTCGTCGGAGCCCGTCCAGATGGTGTTGACGTCCTGCCGCGACGGCGCAATCGTGAAGATGGTCGCGTAGGTCTCGACGCCCGTCTGGTCTTTCGTAATTGGCCCGCCCGACGCCTGCATCGTCGCCGGATCCGCGCGCGTCAGGTCGGGGCTGATCCTCTCCCAGCTCTGTCCCCCGTTGGTCGTGCGGAACAGGTGCTGCGACGACGCGTAGAGCACCCTGGGATCGACCGGCGAGTAGACGATCGGGAACGTCCACTGGAAGCGCTCCTTGATGTCGATCGATGAGTACCCCATCGGGTTGTTCGGATAGATCGTCACCACGCGGCGCTGATCGGTGCTGCGGTCGAGCCGCGTCAGCAAGCCACCATAGCTGCCCGCGAAGAACACGTCGGGGTTGTTCGGGTCGGCAGCGATGTACCCGCTCTCGCCACCGCCGGGCGAGTAGAAGACCGGCGGCAGGCTGCCTTCGCCCGCGCCCGGGTTCGTCTCGCTCGAGATGCACGCGGTCGAGTTGTCCTGTTGCGCGCCGCACACGTGATACGGCACGTGCGTGGTCGTGAAGACGTTGTAGAACTGGCCGGTGGCGTACCCCTGGCCAGACCACGTCGTGCCGGCGTTCACCGAGACGTTGCCGCCGCCGTCGTTGGCCTGCACCATGCGCTGGTTGTCGTTCGGGGCAATCCACAGGTCGTGGTTGTCGCCGTGCGGGGGGCGGATCTGTGTGGGGAACGTCTTGCCACCGTCGTCGCTGCGCCAGAACTGGACGTTGAGCACGTAGACCCGGTCCTTGATCTGCGTGTCGGCCGTGATGTGCGTGTAATAGAACGCCCGCTGGCGCAGCTTGCGGTCGGCGTCACCGGCCGTCCACGTGGCGCCCGCGTCATCGGACACGAACACACCGCCGTGCTCGTTCTCGATGATGGCGTACAGGCGGCTGCCGTCGACCGGCGACACGGCGATGCCACTCTTGCCCCACAGGCCCGAGGGCAGCCCGGGGTTCTTCGTGATGTCGGTCCACGTCGTGCCGCCATCCGTCGACTTGAACAGGCCGCTGCCCGGGCCGCCGCTCTCCATCGAGTGAGGCGTGCGATACACCTCCCACATCGCCGCGTAGAGCACGCTCGGGTTCTTCTCGTCGATGGCCAGGTCGACGGCGCCCGTCTTCGCGTCGCGGAAGAGCACGCGCTCCCAGGTCTTGCCGCCGTCCTGCGAACGGTAGACACCACGCTCGTCGTTGGGGCCGTAGGCGTGGCCGAGCACGGCGGCGTAGACGAGGTCCGGGTTCGTGGGATGCACCCGGATCTTGCTCACCGTCTCGGAATCGGCCAGGCCGACGTGTTCCCAGGTCTTGCCCGCGTCGGCGGACTTGTAGATGCCGTCACCCTGGATGATGTTGCCGCGGAAGCACGCTTCGCCCATGCCGGCGTACACGACGTCGGGATTCGAGGCCGACACGGCGAGGGCACCGACCGAGGACGTCCTGAAGAACTTGTCGCTGACCGGCGTCCACGTGTGGCCGAAGTCCGTGGTCTTGAACACGCCCCCGCCGACCGCACCGAAGTAGTACTCGTTGGGACGGGTCGCACTCCCGGCGACGGCAATCGAGCGGCCGCCGCGATCGGGCCCGATCGAGCGCCACTTCATCCCGCTGTACAGGCTGGGATCGACGGTGCCGGCACTGCCGCTGGCCGTGCCTGCGGTCTGAGCGGCGGGTTGCGCGCTCAGCGCCATCCAGCCGACCGCCGTCAAGATCAGGGCCGAGGCCGTCACGCCCGTGGCCAGACGAGAAATGAAGGTATGCATCAGGGATCGCTCTCCTGGAGGATGACGTGCAATGGTCGTCGCAGTCGTTCCGTTGCCGCGAGCGGGAGCATGCGTTCGCGGCAGGTCGTTCACGGCACAGGGAAGGAAGGCTTCGCCAGCCTCCGCAGAGGTCCGGGCATCGCTACGCGAGTACGGCGGGATTCTAGCGGCGGCGGGTGCGGCAGGGCAAGCGAGGTTGTGGCCACGCAGGTTCAGCCCGGCGCAAGGTCAGGCTGTGCCAGCGTGCTCCGGAGATCTGGCGCCAGGCACGGGGCTGCAGGTCAGGGCAGCCGCGTGGCCTGCCATGCCACCATCTGCCAGCGGCCGTCACGCAGTGTCCAGACGCTGGTGAAGCGGAGGTGACTCGGACGAACGTCGTTGCCGACATTGGCGGTCACACGAACCACACCGGTGGTGACGGCGGTCGTGCCGTAGAGCGTGATCCGGCCGTCGCTCGCATCGGCCTGCACGTAGCGGGTACGGCCAGACACCAGGGGTTCGAGATACGACGTCTTGGTGTCGACGGCGCCCGTAGAGTGCGTGTAGACGAGATCGTCGCCCAGCATCGCGCCCATCGTTGTGTAGTCACCTGCGACGAGCGCTGCGAAACGGGCCGCCTGGGCTCGTGCGACGCTCTCGACGCTCACGAGCGCAGGCCCCGCGTCACCTGGCTGATCGCGCCCGTAGGAGGGAAAGGCCACCGCGAGGCACACGAGGAGCGCGCCAGTGATTGCGCGTGGAGCGAAGGGCGACGGCCACGGCAAGAGGGTCGGGATCATGAAGTCGCTCCAGGAGCAGTGAGTACCCGGCGGCTGCGCTCCATGGCCAGGACTCCGGCGATGAAGGCGCCCTCGGCATCTGGCGGAGGCACGATGCTGGCGGCGTGACCGGCGCCGGCGAGGACCAGGGCCCAGGCTTCGGGTACTGCACCGGGGCCGGTGAGCCGAACAGGGACGTCCGGCGCAAGCGCACCCGACGCATGGAGGGCGTCAAGGTCGCAGGCGATGCACGCGCCGAGCATCCAGGCGAAGCGCTGCGGTTTCGTGGTGCCTCCGTCCAGATCGAGGAGCCGCACACCGAACAGCGCGCGGAGGAGTCCCTCGCGGCGGCTGGCCGCGGCACCGCGGGCGATCCAGCCGGCATCCACGTCCTCGAACGGACCCTCGGGGAGCGAGGCGGCGAGCACGGTGCCGGTCTGGACAACGTGCACGACCTCGCCGCCGAGCGACGTGCGGCTGCCTGCAACACGTCCTGCGCCATCGGTCTTGATCAACTTCCAGTGTGAACTCACGTTGAGCAACGCGTCGCCGCGAGAGAGCGTTCCCTTGGCGAGCAGGCCGATCACCATGGCCTCCTCTCCGCGCATCACGTCCTGCGACAATGGCGCGTCCTCGTCGGCGCCCGGAGTCCTGACGCCGGGGAACAGCACGAGGGGGCCGTCAACGATGTCGGGAGCCTCGATGACGGAAGACCCCCGCGCGAGGTCGTCGAGCCCCGCTGGTGCCTTCACGTGCGGGACGTCGGCCACGCCGAGCGGCGAGGTGATCATGCCGGCCGCGAGCCGCGCATCCGGGCGCTCGCCACGGCACACCGCGGCAAGCAGGTCGCGGACGCCATCGCGTACGACCCGCGTGGATCCGGTGCGCGCGGCATCGCGCACACCGACCGGGGCGGTCTCGCGACGAACGATCTCGTCGCGTTCGATCCACCACGCGCGCGCGTTGGTCGAGCCGACGTCCAGGACCACTGCGGTGGTGATGTCTTCGGTGTTCATGGCGTGCGCATCGCGCCGACGAAGCCCCGCGCGCGCGTCGCCACGGCATCCACGTCCATGTCGTCCGGACGCCCGATCAACGGCGTGCCAACGCCTACCGCCCAGGCGCCGGCGCGCGCGAACTGCCTCGCCAGGTCGAGCGTGACGCCGCCCGTGGGTACGAGCCTGAGCGTGGGCAACGGCGCGAGGATGCCCTTCACGAACGCAGGTCCCAGCGTGTCGGCGGGGAACAACTTGACGGCCGGCGCACCGAGCCGTGTCGCGAGCACGATCTCGGTGGGCGTGAAGGCCCCGGGCAACGACATCAACTGCAGGTCACGAGCGGCGGCAATGACCTCGCGATCGAGGATGGGCGACACGATGAAGGCGGCACCACGCGCGTGGACGCGTTCGACTTCGTCGGCGGTCATGACCGTGCCGGCGCCGATCGTGGCCCGCGTGCCGGCCCAGTCGACCGCCCGCGCGACCAGGTCGAGCGCGCCCGGCGACGTGAGCGAGATCTCGATCGCCGTGACCCCCCCCGCAAGCAACGCGTCGAGGAGGCGCTCGAGCGACGAGGTGAAGTCGCCGCGGAGGATGCCGACCACTCCGCACGCATCGATGGCGGCGACGGCCGCAGCCGCGCGCGGGCCGGTGCTCACGCGTCCTTCACCGTGACGCTGGCGAGCGCATCGGCCTTCCACTCCACGCCGAAGCCCGGTCGATCGGGCACGATCGCCTTGCCCTCGACGATCGAGAGCGGCGACGTGATCAGGGCGTTGCCCAGGGGACCCGCCAGCTTCGTGCCGCCCTCCATGATCACGCAGTTGGGCGTCGCAAGGGCCAGGTGCAGAGACGCCGAGAAGTAGAGCACCGTGCCCGTGCTCACGTGCGGGCTCCAGAGGACGTTGAAGGCGTCGGCAAGCGCGGCAATGCGCTGGCACTCCGTGATGCCGCCGGCGCGGCAGACGTCAGGGTTGATGATGTCGGCGCCCCGCGACGCGAGCAGGTCGCGGAACTGGAACCGGTTGTTCAGCATCTCGCCCGAGCACACGGGCGTCTCGAGGCTCTCGGCCAGCGTGGCGTACGCCGGCTGGTCATCCTGCTGCAGGGCGTCCTCGAACCACCCGACGTTGCCGAGCCGATCGAACGTCCGCCCGACCTGCACGGCCTCGTACAGCTTGAAGGCCCCCAGCGAATCCACGGCCACCTGGCCGTGCGGCTTCATGAACTCCGAGACGGCAGCCACGCGGTCGCTGTCGATCGTGCCCTTGCTGCCCTTGCGGTAGCCCATCTTGACCATCTGCATGCCCGACGCCACGGCTGCACGCGCGTCGGCGACGAGCGCGTCGATGGTGTTGCCGCCGATCCCGCGATACAACGGCTGCCCATCGCGATACTTGCCGCCGAGCAACTGGTAGACGGGCAGATCGGTCGCCTTGCCCAGCAGATCCCAAAGCGCGAGGTCCACCCCGGCCAGTGCTTCGAACTGCGCGCCCGTCGAGTAGCCGCGCACGCGCTCGGTGGTGTAGAGGCGTTCCCAGAGGCCGTTGATCTGCCGGGCATCCTGCCCGCGCAGGATCGGGGCGAACAAGTCGGTGATCACGCGCTGGTGCATGCGGGGCGCCGACGGGGCATGACACTCGCCCCAGCCGACGAGGCCCTCGTCGGTCGTGATCCTGACGAGCACCGCCTGCTCGAAGCCCTTGAAGCGCGTCGGGCTGGCGTGATCGAGCCGGTTCCAGATGCCTGGCCCACCCGTCATGTCGCCGACGGGTGGCAACTCGAGGGGTTCGTCGAATGCGACGGCCTTGGGCGGAGTCCGGATGACCAGGGCCTCGACGCTGCGGATGCGCAACGGCTTCAGCGCGTCGAAGCGCTCCTGGCGGTCGCGCGCGACGGTGCGCGACTGTGCCGATGCCGTCGCGATGGCCGCGAGGCTGGCGGCCGCCGTGCCGAACAGAGTACGGCGGCCCCGGTCGAACGAAGGGATGACAGGTGAAGACGGCATGGCGGGTTACCTGACCGTGACGGAAGCGAGCGCGCGCTCGTCGAAGTCGGCGCCGAGGCCCGGGCGGTCGGGCACCGTGGCGACGCCGGGACGCATGTCGAGGGGGGCGGTGAGCAGGCGGTTGCCGAACGGCCCCTCGTGCTTGTTGCCGTTGTAGACCTCCATCATCACGCAGTTGGGCGACGAGACGGCCAGGTGCATCGACGCGGCAAGGTAGGCGCCCGCGCCAGTGCTGACGTGCGGAGCCCAGACGGCGCCGAATGCGTCGGCAATCCAGGCGATGCGGCGGCACTCCGTGATGCCGCCGGCTCGGCAAAGGTCGGGATTGACCATGTCGACGCCTCGGTGGATCAGCAGGTCGCGAAACTGGTAGCGCGTCGACAGCATCTCGCCGGCGCAGATGGCCGTGTCGACGGCCTTCGCCAGTTCGGGGTAGCGCGGCAGGTCATCGGGCAGCAGCGCATCTTCGAACCAGGCAATGTTGCCCAGGCGATCGAGTTCCTTGCCCATGCGCACGGCCTCGCCCAGCGTGAACGCGCCGAGCGCATCGACCGCGATCTGCGCCTGGGGCGCGATCGCCGTCGAGATCTCGCGCACCGTGGCGAACTCGTCGGAGTCGGGCCCCTTGCGCAGGGCGAGCTTCAGGACCGTGAACCCCGCGTCGACCATCGTCCGCGCCTCGTCGACGACGGCCTGGCCCTTGTCGCGTCCGGTATACGTGCCCGAGAACGTCGCGTAGGTGGGTATCTGCGACCGGTACTTGCCGCCGAGCAACTGGTAGACGGGGACGTTGGCGAACTTGCCGAGCAGGTCCCAGAGCGCGAGGTCGATGCCTGCGATCGACTCGAGATGCGCGCCGGTCGAGTACCCCCGCACGCGTTCGCTCGAGTACATGCGTTGCCATAGCGCCTCGACCTGGCGGGCGTCCTGACCGATGAGGAGCGGCCTGAAGAGGTCGCTGATTATGCGGGCGTGCATGCGCGGCGCGGCTGGCGCGTGGCACTCGCCCCAGCCGACGAGGCCCTGGTTCGTCGTGATCTTCACGAGCGTCGCCTGCTCGTATCCCGGGAAGCGTGACGGGCTCGCGTGGTCGAGACGGTTCCAGAGGCCCTTGCCGCCCGTCGTCGCCCCGATGGGCCCGAGCGAGAGGGGACCTTCGGGCGGCGCGCCCTCGAGCGGCGTGCGGATCACGATGGGCTCAATGCCCGTGATGGTGAGGGGACCCGTGCCGCGCGATGCGCTGATGACGGCAGGTTGGGCCTCGAGAGCCCCGGGGACCATCAAGGCCCCCGAGGCCAGGGCCGAGCGCGTGAGAAACGTTCGCCGCTGCATGTGTGGACCTAGAAGGTGAAGCGGAGGCCGAGCTGGATTTCGCGCGCCGGCCCCGTGGAACTGATGATCCCGAAGGCCGGCGTGCCGAACGTCCGGCCCGGCGTGTTGAATTGCGGCGTGTTGAACGCGTTGAACAGATCGAGGCGGAACTCGAGTCCCTTGCCGCGGGCGGTCACCTTCTTCTGGATGTTCAGGTCGACGATCTTCCGCCCCGGAGCCTCGACGGAGTTCCGCGGCGAACTGCCGAAGGTGAAGGGCGCCAGCGCCGAGAATGCGGCCGTGTTGAACCATCGCTCGACCGTGCGCTCGTCTGACGGCAACTCGGGGTCGCCCGTGAGGTTCGGCCGGATCGTGCCGCGCGACGTGTTGGCGGGGTTGCCGCTCACGATGACGTTGAAGGGCCCGCCGGTGTTCATGTTGAACCCCATGCCCACCTGCCAGTCGGCGGCCAGCATGCGCGCGATGCCCGTGAGGCCGTCGCCGAACGGCAGCCGGTAGACGGCGTTGAACTTCACGACGTGGCGGAAGTCGATCGCACACCGGCTCCACTCGCCGTCGAAGCGGTCGTATTGGTTCTGGGGCTCCTGGTCCTCGGTGCCCACCGTGCTCGTCGCCGGAGAACTGCGCGTGTCGTAGCACCGCGAATACGAGTAGCTCGACAGGACGTTGACGCCGTAGAAGTCGAGGTTCTGCAATCGCAGGTGGAGGCCGTTGTACTCGGCCTCGCCGTCGGTGTCGAACACGCGGATGTCGCCGAACGTGGGGTCTGGTCGGCGCGGTTGCACGGGGCCCGGCCCCGGCGGCGGCGTGTTGTCGGTCCATGCGTTGTCGAGACCCACCGTCTGCGATCCCACGTAGCCGACCTCGGCCACCCAGCCAGCGGCCAGGCGCTGCTGCAGGTTGGCGCTCCACGTCTGGGCGTAGCCGGGGCCGTAGTCCCATGGAATGGTCGTGATCGTCGGCGTGGCCGATTGTCCCGCGGCGCCGCCTGCAGGAAACCCGTTGGCCAGCGTCAGGTTCGGGTTGCTCCTGAGGGTATTGAACACGTCCTGGCGGTTGTATGGCGGGTTCCTGAACATCAGCGCGATGTTCGCGACCGTCGGCTGCGTGTAGTAGATGCCGTAGCCCGCGCGGACGACCGTGTTCTCCTTCCACCGGTAGGTCGCGCTGACGCGCGGCGCGAAGTCGTGATGGTCGTCGTGCAGCGGTCCCGACTGGCCGGGTTCCGGGAAGAACTCCCCCGTGTCCCTGTTCAGGTTCCGTGCGATGCCCAGCTTGTCTTCGGTCGAGCCCGCGTACTGGTACCGCACGCCGAAGTTGACGGTCAGGTTCGGCGTCGCCCGCCAGTCGTCTTGCACGAACGCGTAGAAGTGCGGCTGCCGGAGTTCGGCGCGTGCCAGGTTCGGGATGCGCGACGTCTGGTCGGGCAGGCCGAGCATGAAGTCGGCGAACGCATTGCCCGTCAGCAGGCCGTTGAACGTGAACGACCCCTGGTTCGCCGCGTTGACCGAGTAGAAGTCGGTGCGACGCTTGAAGGCTTCGAGGCCGAAGCGCACGGAGTGATTCGGCAACTCGACGACCGAGTTCACGTTGAACGCCGGGCTCTCGTACAGCAACTTGGGGTTTGCGAACGTCTCGCCCGTCCCCATGTACCCGCTGATACTGGCAGTCGGGATGCCGCGAAGCAACGGGTCCTCGGTCGTCAATCCGCTGATACCGAAGTCTCGCAGCGGATCGATGTCGGCGCCTTCGCGGCCCGTCTGGTTGGGCGTGGATTCACGGTAGAACGACGCGCGGGCATCGAGGAACCATCGGTTCGTCATCGCGCGCGTCATCGCGAGCACGTAGTTCTCGTTCTCGGGCTGGCCGAAGCTCGCGAAATTCGGGTTCAGCTGGATCGTGTCGATGTTCGCCTTGCGCACCGCGACGCGCGCAAACAGTGACGTCTTGTCGTTCCACTGGTGATCGAGGCGGCCGAAGTACTGGTTCTCGGTTTCGTCGGTCGACGAGGTGGCCACGTAGTTGTTGGCCAGGCCGCTGCGGGTTGGCAGGGGGACGTACTGGAGCAGTTTCTGCGCCTGCGACGCGAGTCGATTGGTGGGGATGATGTTGCCGGGGAAGGGCTGCCCCGTGTACGGATCGCGAATCGGGGTGCTCAGTGACGAGAAGTCGCCGCGCCGGAAGGCGTCCGGGGCCGTGGTGGCCTGGCCGGTCGTCTCGCGATTGCTGCGCGTGCCCTCGTAGCCGAAGAAGAAGAAGGTGCGGTTGCGCACGATGGGCGCGCCGATCGTGGCACCGAACTGGTAGAAGTCGAACGGCGGCGGAGCCGTGGCGTCGAAGTAGCGCCGGGCGTTCCACCTGTCGTCGCGGTTGTAGACGAAGCCGCTGCCATGGGGCGTGTTCTGCCCCGACTTGACGACCATGTCGACCTGCGCGCCCGAGTACATGCCATAGGCGGCGCCGTACTGCCCGGTCTGGACGCTGACTTCCTTGAGCGACTCGAGCGAGGGGATGAAGGTGCTGCCGTTAGCGAAGCCGTTGATGATGCTGACGCCGTCGAGGCGGACATTGTTGTCGAAGTGGCGCTGCCCGTGCACCGACAGGTTGAGGGGCTGCGACCGTCCCAGGGTGTTCTGGTTGCCTTCGAGCGATTGGGTCGCGCCGGGCACGAGTTGCGCCAGCGCCATGAAGTTGCGGTTCTTCACGGGCAGGCCCTGCACCTGGGCCTCCGACAGCACCGAGCCGAGCGACGCGTCCTCGGTGCGCAGGATGCGGGTGTCGAGCGGCGCCGCGACCTGGATGGTCTCGCCGACGTCACCGACGGCGAGCTCGAAGTCGACGCGCACCGAGGTGTCGTTCTGCACGGGCACGTTCTGGCGCACCGATGTCTTGAAGCCCGACAGTTCCGCCGACACGTCGTAGGCGCCGGCAATCAGGGCCGTGACGGTGTAGGTCCCCGTCGCATCGGTGATCACCGTCCGGCTGACGCCGGTGCTGCGATTGGTGACCACGACGGTGGCACCGGGCACGACGCCGCCCGTCGAGTCGCGGACGACGCCGAGCACGGTGGTCTGCAGCCCCTGGGCAGAGGCCGCGACGACCGCGCCCGTGAGGACGAGGCAGGCGATCCAGCGAGTGAGGTGAGGGTGAGGAAGCATCGACCGGTACTCCAAGGGGAATCTGGGAAGCGGTTAGCGGGGCCCGCGCGTCACGAATCAGGTCAGAGCGAGATGCCGAGGCATCATAGGAACGTCAGCCTGAGATGTAAAGTAAAAAATTTCAGATTTGAAGTTTCAGAGAAGTTGCGCTAAGCTCCGCCCCGGTCATGTCCCGACTGCCCTCGCTCCTTCGCCAGCGCGCCAGCGACTCGGTCTATCAGGCCCTGCGCACGGCCATCCTCTCGCGGTCGTTCGCGCCCGGCGAGCGCCTCAACGTCCAGGACCTCGCACTGCAGCTCGGCGTCAGCCTCACGCCGGTCAAGGACGCCCTGACGCGCCTGGAGGCCGAGGCCCTGATCGAGATCCGTCCTCGCAGCGGCACCTACGTCACGGCGATGTCGCCAGAGGATGTCGCGGAGACGTTCGAACTTCGGTGCGCTCTCGAATGCCTGGCGGCCGAGAAGGCACTCGATCGCATCAGTCCGGACGACATCGACCGCCTGCGCAGCCTGGCCGACGCGATTGCCCAGGGCACCGATGACGAGGCGCACGCCACCAGCAACATCGAGTTCCACAAGCGCATCGTCGCGCTCGCCGGCAGCCGGCGCCTGACCGACATGTACGAGAGCCTCGATGCGCACATCCAGATCGCGCGCATCCACCTCGGTCGCGGTGACTGGAAGACACGGCTTCACTCCGAACACGACGAACACGTCGCCATCGTCAACGGGTTCATCAACCGCGATCGCGACGGCGTGGTCGAGGCGTTGCGCCAGCACATCCTACGCGCCGCCGACTCGCTCGTGCGCGACCTGCGCGCGGTGGCGGCACGCGACGAGGCCGACGCGGCCGAGTCCCCGAATCCTTCGATCCAGGAGCTTCGTTCGCGATGACGACCTTTGCCGGTGTCTTTCCCATCGTCAACACCACGTTCCACGACGACGGCCGCGTCGACCTCGACAGCCAGCGGCGACTCGTGCGCTTTCTCATCGACTGCGGCGCGCACGGGCTCGGCCTGTTCGGCAACGCGAGCGAGGGATACACCCTCGGCGAGGACGAGCGGCGTCAACTCCTCCGCGTCATCCTCGACGAGGTCGACGGTCGCGTGCCGGTCGTGGTCAGCAGCGGTCACACCGGCACCGACGTGGCCGTGGCGCTCAGCCGCGAAGCCGAGGCTGCGGGTGCCTCGGCGCTCATGGTGATGCCGCCGTACCTGCTCAAGCCGGATGCCGAGGGCGTGTACCAGTACTTTGCGGCGATTGCCGCCGCCGTGACGATTCCGATCATGGTGCAGGACGCCCCGCTGATGACGCAGGTGCCGATGGGGCCTGACCTGCTGGCACGCATGGGCCGCGAGCTGGGACGCACGAACCTCGTGAAGGTCGAGGCTCCGCCCACGTCAGCGAAGATTTCGAAGTTGCGGGCCCTCGCCGGGGACGGGCTGGTCCTGTTCGGCGGATTGAACGGGAACTTCCTGGTCGAGGAACTCGCGCGCGGAGCGGTCGGCACGATGCCGGGCGGCGACATGACCGACCTGTTCGTCGCCGTGTGGGATGCGTGGAACGCCGGTGACGCCGAGACGGCGCGTGCCCGGTTCACGCAGATGCTGCCCCTGATTCGCTACGAGCTGCAGCCGGGCATGGGCGTGGCCGTGATGAAGCAGAACCTGTGCGATGCCGGCATCATCGCGTCGGCACGTGTGCGACACCCGACCCGCACCCTCGAGGCCGCCGACATTGCAGAAGTCCGAACACTCCGATCATCACTCGACTTGCTGGCGTTCCGCTGGGAAGGCGCGCGCGCGTGACGCCGACGCTGTCGGCTCGCCACGTCGCGGGCCTCGTCGGCGGCCTTGCGGCGCTCGCGATTATGCTCGCGCTGCCGGCGCCGGCACCAATCACCGAACTGGGGATGGCCCGCATCGGCCTGCTCGCCCTGGCGATCATCTGGTGGCTGGCGACGCCGCTTCCGCTGGCCATGACGACGCTTGCGATGCTCGGCATTGGTGTAGGCATCGGGGCCCTGACGGTCAACGGCGCGTTCGCGCATTCGAGTACCTGGGTGCTCTGGTTCGTTATCGGATCATTCGGGCTCGCCGCCGCGCTCGAGACGACGGGTGTCAACCGACGCTTCGCTCTCGTGTTCCTCGACCAACCCTGGGCACGCGGCCATGCGCATCGCTTCCTGCTGATGTTCCTCGCCTCGGCGACCCTCATGAGTGCGTTCATGGCCAACACCGTCGTCGCGGTGATCTGGCTCTCGCTGGCGTTGAAGATCTACCGGATGCTGGACGTCGCGCACGACGATCCGCTTGTCGAAGCCAACACGCTCGGGATCGCCTGGGCCTCGAACATCGGAGGCATCGCGACGCCCGTCGGCAACGGGAGCAACGCCGCGGCCATTGGCCTGATCGCGTCGGCGACTGGCGTCACCGTGACGTTCCTGCAGTGGACCGTCATCGGGACCGTGCTCGCCGTCATCTTCACGGTGACCGCACTGCTCGTCTTCCGTTTCGTCGTCGTCGGCAAGGGGAACGCGTTCGAGCGGCCCGACATGAGTGCGTTCATCTCGCACGAACGACACCTGCTCGGCCCGATGCCGGTGGCCGAGCGCTGGGCGGTGTCATGGTTCGCGGTGGCCATCGTGCTGTGGTTCATTCCCGATATCGCCCGCTACACGCTGCCTGCAGGTACGGCGGCGGCGATCCAGCGGAACCTGCACATGTCGGTTCCTGCACTGCTGGTGCCCATCGCCATGTGCCTGATTCCCGTGCGTGATCCGGCGCGCCGCTATGTCCTCACGTGGCCCGAGTGGATGCAGGGCGTCGACTGGGGCCTGGTGATCTTCATTGGCGGCGTCATGGGGCTCGGCACGGCCGTGGGCGAAGAAGCCACCGGACTACCCGCATACGTCCAGGCCGTGCTACGACCTGCGCTCAGCGGCCTCTCGGAGTACGCCTTCGTCCTGGCGATGTCGGTGGGCGTCGTGTTCGTGACCAGCCTCATCTCGAACATGGTCACGTTGGCGATCTTCCTGCCGCTGGGCATCACGCTGTCGCGGAGCCTCGGCGTGGCTGATCCCGTGGCCCTCGGCGTGGTGCTCGGCATCGGGGCATCGCTCGCCTACCTCCTGCCGTCGGGGACGACCACCAACGCCATCGTCGCGGGGTCGGGTTATCTCAGGGTGGGCACGATGATTCGCCACGGGGCGATTCTGGTCGTCCTCCACGCGTTGTTACTGGCGTTCGTCGGATATCCGCTGGCAAAGCTGGTGCTTCGCTGACGCCACGTCAGAGGTGACCATGCGAAGACGATCCGGAGGTCTCTCGCGCCGCAGGTTTCTCGCCTCGACGCTGACCGCGGGTGCCCTTTCGTCGCCCAGCGCTGTCGTCCGTGCGCAAGAGACCGTGTCGGCGGCACGGGACCAGCGGGCGCAGTTGGCGATCGATGCGCTCGGCCTCGATCCTGCGACGCGCGCCGACCTCGAGGCGTTCGCTCAGCCCGTCTTGCGTGAAGCCGCCTGGCTCGCGGAACTCCCGCTCGACACGGTCAACCCCGCCTTCAGGTTTGCGCCTGGCGAGGGTGAGCGATGAGCGATCCCTGTTTCCTGTCGATCGCCGAGGCGTCTGCGCTGATCCAGAAGGGCCGCCTGTCGCCGCTGGAGTTGACCGAAGCCCATCTCGCGCGCATCGACGCCCTCGACCCGTCACTCTCCAGCTACATCACCGTGACGCGCGACCTTGCGCTGAAGCAGGCTCGCGAGGCGACCGAACAGCGGCGCTCTCGAGACACGCGGGGGCCGCTGTTCGGTATTCCCCTGAGCGTCAAGGACAACATCGCCACCGCAGGTGTGCGGACGACCGCAGCCTCGCGCGTGCTGAAGGACTGGGTGCCCGATGCAGACGCAACGGTCGTGACACGATTGCGGGCCGCCGGGGCGATCATCCTCGGGAAGGCCTCGCTGTCGGAGTTCACGTTTGCCGGAGGTGCGAGTACCGACCCCTTCGTGCCGGCCGTGCGCAATCCATGGAACCGTGAGCTGTCTGCGGGCGGGTCGAGCAGTGGCTCGGCGGCGCATGCCGCCGCCGGCCTCGCCATGGCGTCGATTGGTAGCGATTCGGGTGGTTCGATCCGCATCCCGTCGGCGTTCTGCGGCGTCACGGGGTTGTCGCCCACGTACGGCCGGGTGGGGCGCTCGGGCATCGTCGCGCTCAGCTACTCGATGGACGTGCTCGGCCCGATCGCGCGCGACGTCATGGACGCCGCGCTGGTGCTCGAGGCGATCGCAGGGTTCGAGGCGAGCGACCCGTCGAGCAGCCAACGCCCAGCCGCCGCCTACTCACGTGCGACGACGCGATCGGTGCGGGGGCTTCGCGTGGGCACGTGCACGGCGTACGTGGATGCTGTGGGCGCGCAGGCCGACGTGCAGGCGGCCGTCTCGCGCGTCGTGGACGTGCTCCGTTCGCTCGGAATGTCGTCGTCAGAGGTGACGGTGCCTCACCTTACGTACGCGTGCGCGGCTGGCTACCAGACCATCATGCGTGTCGAGGCCTTCCATCACCACTTCGAGAGGATGCGTGAACACCGGGCGCAGTACGGCGCCGCCTTCCGGAACATCGCACGCGGCGGATTCCTCACGACGCATGACTACCTGCGAGGACAGCAGGCGCGCGCGCTCATCACGGGAGAACTGCGGGCGGTCTTCGAACACGCCGACGTGCTCGTGCTGCCAGTGACGCCCGCGACGCCCGATGGCGGCAACTACGCAGCCGACGGCGCCGACGTCAAGGTCAGGAAGGGCAGCTTCTCACACGGTGCGGCCTACACCGCGCCGTTCAACCTGACGGGCAGTCCGGCCATGTCACTTCCGTGCGGGTTCACCGCCGCCGGCATGCCGATCGGCGTGCAGTTCGTCGCGAGGCCTTTCGAGGAAGAGACGCTCATTGCCGTCGGACATCGCTACCAGTCAACCACCGACTGGCACTTGCGCCGACCGACGCTGACACCGTAGGCCGACAGGGCGTTCAGGCGGGCCCGTTCGGGTTGCTGCCAGTGCTTGCGCCAGGGCCGGCCGGCGCGACCGCACCCGTCGCCTGGTAGACGGTGATCACGTCGCCGTCGAGGTAGACGGGCGCGCTGTGCAGGCTGCGGGTGGGAGCTCCGGCGAGCACGCGTCCCTCGCGATCGAAACGTCCGCCGTGACACGGGCAGTGGTACCGCTGCTCAACGTCCACCCAGGCCACCCGGCATCCCATGTGCGGGCAGAGCAGCGAGCGTGCTTCGAGCGTCCGTCCAGACCGACGCACCTCGATTGGGTTCCCGTCGACGTCGATCTCCACGCGCCCTTCGTCCGGCACGCGCGACAACACGAGCGACACGTGGGGGCCAGTCGGACGATCCGCGACGGCGCCACCCCTGCACGCCAGGCTTCCAAGGGTTGGCATGACCAGCGTGCCGCCCAGCAGGCGGGCAAGCACGGTGCGTCTGGAGGGTTGCGAAACGGGGATGTCTGACATGCGCACGTGTCGTAGGATGCAGGTGACGGAAAATCGGCAGACGCACGAACAGATCGCGGCCAAACGCGCTGGCCACGCGCTTGCTATGCGAATGTCACGCCGACAACGGGGGAGATCGCTATGTGTCTAGGTGTTCCAGGTCGCATTCTCGAAATCCACGGCCCCATGGCCATTGTCGATTTCTTCGGAGTGAGCCGGCAGGTGCGCCTCGAACTCGTCGACGAACCGGTCGCCGTCGGCGACTACATCCTCAACCACGTGGGATTCGCCATCCGACGCATCCCCGAGGACGACATCGAGGGCACGCTGTCGCTCTACGAGGAGTTGATTCGCGAGGCCAACAGCGACGACCTGATGGCGGCAGACGTCCAGGGCGAACTCGGTGCCACGGAGCGTACCCGTGACCGCCAGTGATCGTCCGCGCGGCGCGGGCGAGCTGAAGTTCCGCGATCCCGTCCGTGCCGCCGAACTCGCGAAGGCCATCGACCGGGTGGTCGCCGACATCGACCGCGACCGCGTGGCCGTGATGCACGTCTGCGGCAGCCACGAGCAGGCGATCGCGCGGTTCGGGCTGCGCGCCATCCTCCCGAAGAAGCTCGACGTCATCATGGGCCCGGGGTGCCCGGTGTGCATCACCGACATGCCCGAGGTCGACGAGGCCGTGGCGCTCGCCGACAAGGGCATCCGTGTCGCGACCTACGGCGACATGATGCGCGTGCCCGGGACGACGAGGTCGTTGGCCGACGCCCAGGCCGCCGGGGCGACGGTTGACGTGATCTACAGCGTCGCACAGGCCGTCGACATCGCACGCACCACCGGCGACGAGGTCGCGTTCTTCGCGACCGGGTTCGAGACCACGGCGGTCGCCACCGCCGCGACCCTGCTGCAGGGCGTGCCCGAGAACTTCACCGTGCTCTCGGCGCACAAGTACGTGCCGCCCGCGATGGAACTCGTGGCTGCACTGCCCGACACGAAGATCGCGGGCTTTCTCGCTGCGGGGCACGCGGCGGTGATCACCGGATGGAAGCTCTTCGAGCCGCTCGCACGCCGGCATCACACGCCGGTGGTCGTCGCCGGCTTCGAGCCGCTCGACATCCTCGCAGCCATCCTCAAGCTGGTGGAACTGGTGCGCGACGAATCCGACGCGGTCGTGAACATGTATCCGCGGTGTGTCACCGAGACGGGCAACCGCAACGCGCAGGCCCAGCTCTGGGACGTGTTCGCGCTCGGGGGAGGACACTGGCGCGGCATCGCCTGGGTGCCCGACGGCAACCTCGTGCTGCGGCCCGAGTGGTCGCACGCGGATGCGCGCCTGCGCCACGGCATCGCGGGGATCCGCGAGGCATCGACCCCCGCGGTGGCCACCGCGTGCATCTGCGGCGACATCATGGTCGGACGGAAGACACCGCGCGACTGCACGATCTTCGGAACGACGTGCGTGCCCGAGGCGCCCGTCGGCGCGTGCATGGTGAGCAGCGAAGGCACCTGCAAGATATGGTTTCAGTACCGGGGGCCGCCCTGACCTCGCCGAGGTGACGCGATGACCAAGCTGCCGACCGCACCCCTGCCGCGCCTCGACGATGTCGTCCTGATGCGGCACGGCGCAGGGGGGCGTGCGATGCGCACGCTCATCAACCGTATCTTCGCGCGCGACCTCACGCCCTCCACCGACACGATGGTGGGGCTCGACGCGTTCGACGACGGGGCGGCATTCAGGATTGGCGACCAGTGGCTGGTGATGACCACCGATTCGCACGTCATCAAGCCCGTGGAGTTCCCCGGTGGTGACATCGGCCGGTTGTCGGTATCGGGTACGGTCAACGACCTCGCGATGATGGGTGCGACCGAACCGCTCGGCATCACGTGCGCCGTCGTCCTCGAAGAGGGCTTCCCGGTCGACGTCCTGACGCGCATCCACGACTCGATGCTCGCGGCGGCGCGCGAGGCCGGGGTCCCGATCGTGACCGGCGACACGAAGGTGATGGGACGGGGCGAGATCGACGGCATCATTCTCAACACGACGGGTATCGGGCTGACCTCGCAGCTGGTGCGTGACCGCGGCCTGAGCGCGGGGGATCGCATCATCATCACTGGGACGATTGGCGACCACGGCATGGCGATCATGGCCGCGCGCCACAACCTCGAGCTGACCGGGGCGCTGGCGTCTGACGTGGCACCGATCAACCACATGATCCGCGCGGCCATGGCGACGGGCGGTGAGGGGATTGTCGCCATGAAGGATCCCACGCGTGGAGGCGTGGCCAGTGCCCTGCACGAGATGGCCGAGAAGGCCAGGGTGGGGATCGTGCTCGACGAGGCGTCGCTGCCGATCCGTGCACAGGTGGCTGCTGCGGCCGACCTGATCGGGATCGACCCGCTGGTAGTGGCCAACGAAGGCAAGGCGGTGATTGGCGTGCGGGCCGACGTGGCGGATGCGGTGCTGGCGGCGCTGCGTGCCCATCCGCTCGGGTGCGATGCGGCGATCGTGGGCACGGCGATCGCGGATTATCCCGGCACCGTCATCCTCGACACCGGCTTCGGCCGGCGCCTGGTGGCCGAACCCGAAGGCGAACTGCTCCCCCGCATCTGCTGACCAACAGCCGAAGGGGTCACATCTTTCATTGCAGCATTAATCAAGATCTGACTCCTTGTCGACCAGGGGCCACGTCTTGAAAAACGCTGCAATGAAAGACGTGACCCCTTTGGGGGCCTACGTTCCGGGCTGGACGTACGCCACCGGGTCGAACAGGCGGCGTTCGTGGCCGCGAGGGTCGTTCTCGATCCTCGAGGTGGCGTTGATCACCAGCGTCGAGCGGCTCTCGAGGTCGTACGGCGGCCACGTGGGGATCCGGGGATTATTGGGATTGCCGGTGCGCGCGAACGCGATCCAGGTGTCGGCCATCTGGTCGGCCACCTTCTGTGCGTCGGCGTCGCTTCCGAGCCGGTCAGCCACGAGCGGCACGTTGTCGAAGCACAGCGGCACGTCGAGACCGTGGTACGCCCCCCACTTGCCGCCATCCTCCGGCGATCGCCAATCGAGCTGGAACACGTAGGTGGGCGCCGATCCTTTCGGCTGCACGGCGCGGCGGTTGGCTTCGATGACCTGTCCTCGCCACGAGCGTGCGGCCGTCGTGGCCGCGAAGAACACGTCAGCGGGTGAGTACTGCGGATACCACGCCCGATAGCTCTCGACGATGGCGCGGCGGTCGAGCGTGCCGAGAAACTGGGGGATGTGCGTGTCGAGCGCCGCGGGTACCTGCTCCCACGTCAACGCGAAGAGCGTCGGATTGGCGCGCCCGATGAGCCCGCGCGTCTCGTCGTGGGTGTTGCCGAGGATCATCGGGATGTCGGCCGACAACGGCGGAGCATCGGGATCGAACGGATCGCGCGGGACCGAGCGTCCGTCCTTGACCGGGCCGAGATAGCGCGGGGCCCGTGCCACCTTCGCGAGGGCAGCCATCGGCAGCGTCCGCAGTGCGTTCACTTTGTCGGGCGTGAGCGTCAGCGCGTCGAGCAACTGCCTGGCATGCAACGTCGCCGTGGTCGTGCGGCTCGCCGTGATCTGCTGGCCGCTCTGCGTGATGACGCGGTGGAAGAGCCCTCGTGCCGAAGGCATCGCCATCAGCACGGCCGACTTCGCGCCGCCACCCGATTGCCCGAAAATCGTCACGCACCCGGGATCGCCGCCGAACTCGGTGATGTTGTCGCGCACCCACCGCAGCGCGAGCACGAGGTCGAGCATCCCGACGTTGCCGGAGTCGGCCAGGTCTGGTCCGCCGAACTCCGCGAGATACAGGTAGCCGAAGGCATTGATCCGGTGGTTGACGGTGACGACCACGACGTCGCCGCGCTTCGCGAGCCGCGTGCCGTCGGTGTCGATGTCATTGCTGTGTCCACCGGAGAACGCGCCGGGGTGGAACCACACCATCACGGGACGCTTCCTTCCGTCGCGCAAGGCCGGTGTCCACAGGTTCAGGTGCAGGCAGTCTTCGCTCGTCGGCTCGCTGCTCCCGGGGCGTGGCGCGATGAGGCCGAACGTGGTCGCGTCGCGCACGCCGTCCCAGGCTGCCGGCGGAATCGGGGGGAGAAAGCGACGCGGCGGGGCGGTGTCTGCGCCGTACCGCACGCCCTTGAACACATGGATGCCGCTGCTCGTGAACCCGCGGATCCTGCCAGCTGTCGTCTGTGCCACGGGGCCGTCGCCCTGCGCACGCAGCACGAGGTCGAGTGCGTTCGGCGCCCACGCCGATACCGCGGCCGAGCCGGCGCCTGCCGCGAGCCCACGCAGCACGGCACGACGAGGAAGAGCGTGAACGGACGTGGATCGGTGCTGGCGTGACATATCGCTCCTTCGACGGGCAGCTATAGGCCGATGCCGCCGATGATATCAACGAGTGGCATGACCAATTCAGGCTGGCAGCGGCTGCACGGCGTCTGCCAACCGCCCCGACGCGACCAGGTCGCGCAACTCGTCGCCCATGCGCTCGCTGGCCGACACCACCGTGCGCCACGTGCGCACCCGCGTGTCGTCATCCATCGTGTAGAAGTCGCCGCGGTCGGGGATCTTGCCGCCCGGCAACGTGGCCACGAACTGCGGCGACGGCGCGATGAGCAGCGTGCGGCGCAGCGTCTGGCGGGCGCGTCGCCACGGCAGCGAGCGATCGAACCAGCCGGTGATGACTTCCGACGAGAAGTGCGGATAGAGCACCAGCCCCGCGTCCATGTCGTAGTCGAGGTCCAGGTGGTAATCGGTGAGCCCGCCGTCGCGGCATGGAAGTCGCGCCATGCCCGGGACGCGCACGCCTGCCATCACGAGCGGGATGGATCCCGACGCGAGCAGGGCCGGCGCGAGGTTCTCGTGCGTGAGCGCCACGTGCCGCGTGGGCAGGTCGGCGAGCGCTCGCAATGGACCAGCGTCGCCGGCGGCATGGAAGAGCACACGCGTCATGTGCCAGCCGAGCGAGCGACGCGCAATCACGTTCATCGAGGCCACGAGGGCGAACCCCGCGAACTGCATCTGCCGGAGTTCGCTCGCGGTGAGCCCGCGGCACTGCGCGGCAATCACGTGCAGCCGCATCCACGGGTGCGACAGGATCTCGTCGCTGCCGGTCGCCCCGAGCAGCACATCGAGGATGCGCGCGCTCGTCTCGCTGACCAGCGCCGCGGATGGCCTCGGCGGATACCGCTGCCCGATGTACGCCTCGCGGGTGCGGGTCAGCGCCCCAAGCGGATCCCGCTGCGCCAGGCACGCCATGCGCCAACTACCGATGGACGACCCCACGAGGTGCAACGGCGTGGTGCGCGGCTGCAGCAGCCACTCGCCGAGCAGGAACCGATCGACACCCGATAGCACCAGCCACTTGGGGCCGCCCGATGCGGCCGCCACCAGCGACACGTCGCCCGCCTGCAACCCGCGCTCGCGGATGTGGCGCATGGCCTCCGGCCCGGCGAGCAGCGTCAACGACGACACGCACCATCCCCATGCAGACACGCGGGACCGCGCGGCCTGCCGGCATCAGGGCAGCGCACGGTACCTGAAATTCCTGAAGCGCACGTTGCCGGTGCCTGCCGCGTAAATCGCCGGGCGCAGGCTGAGGAAGTCGTACATCACGTTGTGGTGGTACCCCGACACTTCCATCCGGGTGGGATAGCGATCCCACGTCTTGCCGTCGCCACTCGTGTGCAGCGTGAGGATGTGGCGGTCGTTGGTCAGCCGCATGTGCACGGTGCGCGCGAGGTGCGTGGGCTTCGCCGAGGCGCGCTCCATGCCGTACCGGTGCATGATGAACTCCTTGTCGGAATAGCCCAGCCCGGCGTAGAGGCGGCTGTTGTAGAAGACGAGCACGCCCGCGGTGGCCCCCGGATCGATGTCGACCTCGACCTGGATTTCGTAGGCGTGGTCACCGGTGACGAACCACAGTGGTGCGCTGTCTTTCGGCGTCGTTCCCCTGGCCGCGAGGACGAGCGTGCCGTTCTCGCGCCGCACGCGGGCCTGGTCGGCGTCGGTCCCGTCGTAGAAGCTCCACTGCACGCCCATCTTGTCGGTCGTGAAGTCGTCGCTCAGGGCCTGCCCGTGCCCGAGCGCCTCGCCGCCCGACGGCTTCGCCAGCGGCCCGTCCACGTCGACGTCCGCGGCCTTGAACCATCCGTCGTCCGTCCACTCGACGGGCTGGAGCAGGGTCTGCCGTCCAAGGTTGTAGAAGCCGTTCTCGTAGGCGTGATAGACGACATACCATTTGCCGTCCGGACCTTCGACGAGCGTGGCGTGGCCCTTCGACCACCAGCGTTCGGCAGCCGACTTGGTGCGGATGATCGCGTTGTACGGCGAGTTCTCCCACGGCCCCTCGAGGGCCTTTGCGCGCGCCGCGATGACCATGTGGCTCGTCGGCGGCCCCGCCGTCCCGCCCTCCGCGAGCACCTGGTAGTAGTAGCCGCCGCGCCTGAGCATCTTCGGCCCTTCCTGGGCGAAGCCCTCGACGACCCAGTCGTCGGGATACTGCCATCCGTCGTAGACCTTCTTGATCGCGCGCGTGACCGACAAGCCGTCAGGCGCCAGCGGCACCATGAACCCCCCGCTCAGGAACAGGAACCGGTTGCCCGCGTCGTCCACAATGTGCCCGGGATCGATCCGCCCGATCTGCAGGTCGATCGGATCGCTCCACGGGCCGGTGATCGCGTCGGCCCAGATCACGTAGTTCGAGCGATACGTCTTGCCGATGCCGGGAAAGTAGATGAAGTAGCGGCCGTTGTGCTTGATCAGGTCGGGAGCCCACACCGAGCCGACGTTCTTCACCAGCGTCGGCCCGATCGGCGTCCAGTTCACGAGGTCGCGCGAATGCCAGACGACGAGGCCCGGATACGCGTCGAACGACGAGAACGTCATGTAGTAGTCGCGGCCGTCCTTGAGGATGCTGGGATCGGGATGATCGCCCGCGACGATCGGATTGAGGAACATCCCGTTGCCGAGATCTGCGCGCCGCTGGCCCTCGATGCCGCGCGCCCAAGTCACCGGGGCGGGGGTCGCGGCGGGCGCCTGGGCCTGCAGGCTGAGCGTGGCGGCTGCGCCGAGCACCGACGCGGACAATGCGACGTGACGAAGGACGGCTCGAGTCATGGCGTCCAACAATACCGCCAATGAAAGATGTGACCCCTTGGTGCTACCGATCCGAGGTGCCGATCGCCTTGCGGGGGTCGACGGGGCCTTGCTGCTGCATCTTCTCGAGCTTCGCGTAGTCGAGCTGGCTGCCGCGCATCGAGTGCGGAATCAGGTACACGCTCAGCATGATCAGCGTCGTGATGATCGCCAGTGGCCGGCCCCAGCGCTTCAGGGCGACGATCGGGGTGCCGGTGGCCAGCCACGTCAGCAACCAGCCGATCCACTGCGCGAGCATCTTGTTGTCGGTCAGATCCGACCCGACGGGGAATCCCGTCCAGTACGCGCCAAACGCGTACTTCTGGACGAGGGGGCCCAGAACCATCCCGCCGAGCGTCATGCAGCAGGCCGTGACGCCCACGTAGCGCTGCCAGCCGTCCATGCCGACGACCGCACCGAGACCTGCGCGGAGGCCCAGCAACAGGGCCAGGAACATCATCACGACGTGCGGCACGAGAACCAGGGCGGGCACCGGATCCTTGAAGCGCATCACGAGGTCTTCGCCGTCGGCATTCGGCGTCGCCGGCACGCGCTGCGCACCGGCGGGACTCGCCAGTTCGAGCCGGTACTCGAGCTTGCCGGCGGCGGCCTGCCGCGGGAGCGTCGCCGTGAGCTGGGTGACGCCGCCCTCGATCGTCCGGAGCACCATCGGCACGGTACTCCATGGCTCGCTGGTGGGATAGCGGCGCCAGAACATGGTGCCGCTCACGGCGCCGCCCGGCGACGGCACGATCACCTCGGCGTCATGTGACGTCTCGGCGCTCCGGATGAGTCGCGCAGGCACGCGCTCGTCCTGGTTGACCGTGATCGTGGTGCGATAGGGATAGGTGGGTCCGGTGCGGCGCTGGTACACGACGGCAGCGGCAACGAGGACGACCGTGAGGACCCAGAGGAGCACGTTACGCGATGCAGTGGCCATCGGGCGTGGATTGTACCCGATGCGTCCGTCAACGCGGCTGTGGCGGCTTCGCGGTCGACGGCACGTCGCGTCCGTTCTGGAGCTCGCCGATCTGCTTCGTGACCTGTTCGATCTGGGCTTGCCGAAGGTGGTAGTCGGTCAGCTGCTGGTCGCGGTGCTCAATCGCCATCCGCCTCTGGTTCTCGTCGAACAGGTTGACGATGGTGGCATTCAGCTTGTCGGCCTCGCCGAGCGCTTTCGCCGCTGCATCGGTGAGGCTCGCGAGTTGCTCCTGGAGCCCCGCCAGGCGCGGATCCGTGGGTGACGGCGCTGAAGCCGTTCCTTCGCTGGCTCCGCCGTCGGGTGCGACGGCCCTTTCCGGGGCCGCAGCAGCGGGGGGCGCCGGCGCGTTTGTGGTTGCTGCGGCGGTCGTCAGCGGCCGCCCCCTGTTGACGTCCTTGTTCGTGTAGACCTTCGCGCTGGTGCCGGCGCCCTTCCGGCGAGCGGCTTCCTGGCGCGCGACATCGGCCAGCGAGGGCTGCGCGGCAGCCGGCGTGGCGACGGCAATCAGCAGCAGCACGCCCAGCGCCAGCAGTGGTGTTCGGGTACACATCGTCAACCTCCAGGGCGCTTCAGTCGATTCGCGCACCCGGCCTGTGAGCATGATCGACGCCAGAGCGTCCGCGCGCAGCTGGGGCTGGAACGTGGCCTATCGCGCAGCATGGGGCTGGGACACGGAGCCCGGGCGAGCCGTCAACCCACCAGACTCGTGGGTGTCGTGACAGAACTGTGATCTGGGGCTGCGAGGGGCTTGCGCACGCAGGTCTCGATCAACAGGCAGCAACTGCGCGATGCCCGCCACGGCGGTCGGCACGACAATTGAACTAGTGGCGAACATGCAGGACGTCCGCCTGTGCGCCTCGCCTCGCCCGTCTGTAACGCCACCGTATTCGCTTCAGCGTCGGTCGCCGGGATTCTCACTCATCGAACTCCTCATCGTCGTCGCCATCTCGATTGTGTTCACCACGATGGCCGTGGTGCAGGTGCGAGGGGCCCTCGTCCAGCACCGGTTGCAGGAAAGCGCCTCGATGATCAGCGGCAAGCTGATGGAGGCGCGGATGAACGCGCTCAAGCGCAATCGTCCGACGTGGCTCCTCATCGACGTTGCGACGGGCACCGTGCAGGTGCAGGCGACCGGGGCAGGCGGTGCCGCCCAGAGCCTCGGCGTTCCGGGCCGGTTGTCGCAAGGCATCGCGTTTTCCGAGGTCCCGGCCCAGATCGACTACGACCCCCTGGGGCGCCTCGCCGCAGCGGAGGCGCTGACGGTCGTGCACGAGAGCGGGTTCGCCCGCACCATCAACATCGCGGTCTCGGGGACTGCCACCATCCAATGAACGAGCCACTTGCCACCATGACGCCCGCAACACCGAATCCACGCAGGCGAGACGAGGGCTTCAGCATCACCGAAGTCCTCGTGGCGCTCGTGGTGACCGTGATCGGCACGCTGAGCATGGCCACCCTGATCGCCTACGGCACGCGGCTCCAGGTGACCGCGCGCGACGTGACCCGGGCGGCAGCGGCGGGGCGGCAGGAACTCGAGCGGCTGCGCACGGCGCCCCCGTTGTCGGCCAAGCGCAGCATCGACGGCAGCCTGACGGCCGACGTCGCCAATCACTTCGTCACGGTGCAGAGCCAGGGCGCCACGTTCCGCGTGCGATGGCAGGTCTCTGCAGGCCCGGCCGGGACGCGAGAAGTGGCGATGGTCGTCCTTCCGGAACGGGACGACTTCCCGCTGGTGACCATGGGAGGCAAGCTGTGGCCCTAGCACCGCGACCAACGTCAACGCAACCGCCGCTCGCGGTGTGCACCACGCCCTCGCGGGCAGACGCCGGCTTCACCCTGGTCGAACTCCTGATCACGACCATCGTCGTCCTGCTCACGCTCGGCATCACGACCACGGCCATCGTGGCGACACAGCGGAACTACTCGGCACAGCGTGAGCGGCTCGAGACCGCCAACCAGGCGCGCGCGGCAATGGATGCCATCACACGGCTCGTGCGCATGTCGGGCAGTAATCCCCTGAACATCGCAGTCACGCCGCTACGTGCTGATCCCGACTTCAACAACGTGTACGACAGCATCAGGATCCAGTCGGACTGGAACCCCGCCGACGGCGTGCTCGACGATCCCTACGAGGACATCACGTTCAGCGTGGCCGGCGGCCAGCTCGTCAAGCAGGAACCGAGCGACCCCGGTCCCGTGGTGTTTGCCGAGAACGTGGCGGGCATGACGTTCACTTACCGCGACACCAACGAAGGGGCCATCGCGAATGCCGTCACGTTTGCGAGCCGGATCGCGTACGTCACCATCCAATTGCGCACGCAATCGACGGCGATGGTGCAGGATGGCCCCGCCTCGTGGTTGACCTCGTCGGTGGCAGTGCGGAGGACCGAATGACATCCCACCCGCGGGAGCCGAAGAACGAGCACGGCATGGCGCTCGTGACGGCCATGGTGACCCTCCTGATGGTGACCGTGCTCGGCGTCGCGCTGACGTCCGTCGGCGTCGTGTCGGTGACCGTCGCGAACAACGACCGCGAGAACGTCGAAGCCCTCGCGATTGCCGATGCCGGGATCACGCACGCGAAGGCCCTGCTGCTCAACCAGGTCTGGATCAACGGCTACGATCCGCTGCTGGTGAGCGGTGACGGCACCGCATGCAATCTCGACGAGTTCGCCACCGAACCGGCGGGCGCGTCGTCGCCGTACCCGCCGGCCGGCGAACTGATTCCCGCCGCAGGCCGGGCGTTCCCGGCGGGGAACGCGTTCGGTGGACGCTACGAGGTGCGGCTGTGCGACGACAACGCGCTCGAGTCGACGCTGCCGACGCCTGATGCGAATGCCAACCACGACGTCAACGGGCGCCTGCTGGCGCGTTCGCGCGGCATCGGCCGCAACGGCGCCGAGACGACAATCGAGGCCGTGTTCAAGGACCGCGCCTTGCCGGCCCTGGTCGTCAACGGCAACCTGCGGATCAACGGCAATCCGTCGGTCATGGGTTCGGCGGGAGGCATCCACGCCAACGGTGATCTCGACATCGACGGCACGACGGCGTGTGCCGAGCAGTATTACGAGGCGGTGGGGACCATCGAGGGCGATGCCGATGGCGGCCCGGCGTGCGTGTCCGGTGGCGCACCTGCCCTGCCCGGGGTCGATCCGTTGCCGATCCCCAAGCTCGAGCCGTCAACGTTCAAGGCGGTGGCCGACTTCCTGCTTGTGAATCTCGGCGCCGGACACCGGATCTACTGCGGCCCTGCCAACACGCTCGCCGCCTGCGCCGGGTCCACGCTGGCCACGCCGATCCTCTACGTGGCGAACCCGCCCGCAAACCCTGATACAGGATGGGCGATCGGCAATTGCGCCGGCACGCCGTGCTGGAAGGCAAACGGGAGCATCCTGTCGGCGACGTACTACACCGACATGAACATGCTCATCTCGGGCAGCCCAGGCAGCATTGCGTCGCCGGTAGCCGTCACGCTGATCGCGCAGGGATGGGTCGACATCTCGGGCAATCCTTCGCTGCGTCCGAAGCTCATGAGCCCCATGACCTACGCCATCGTGGCCGGGACTGATCTCGAGATCACCGGCACCCTCGGCACGAACGCCTACGAGGGGCTGTACTACGCACGTGACCAGATCAACTTCTCGGGCGATCCCGAGGTGAGCGGATTGGTGGTTGGCGGCAACTTCGATGACGGCAAGTGGCCTGCAGGCACCGGGTCCAACCTCGTGCCCCGTGACGCCGACGGCTACGTCTCGGTGTCTGGCAACGTGCTGATCACCTACAACGGCAACGCCGGCTGGAACGCCCTGGCCATCCAGGCCTGGCGAGAATGCCGCGGCCCTGATCCCGCCAACCCGTGCGGCAACCCGTAGGGGTCACATCTTTCTTTATCGCATTTTTCAAGGACTGACCCCCGGCCGACACGTCGGCGATGCGGGGCGGCACGCAGCCGCCCCGACTCCGTCACCGTGCGACGACGCTAGCGCGTCAACACCGTGCAGACCGATGCGCAGATGGGGCCGCCGATGTTGAAGGTGGCGGCCGCCCGCGGGGCCCTCACCTGCAGGGGCGCCGGCGCCTTGCCGAGCAACTGCCACGACGCCCATCCAATCATCGCGATGCCCGTGGCGCCGATCGGGTGGCCCTTCGCGATGAGGCCGCCCGACGAGTTGATCGCGCACTCGCCATCGACGGCGGCCTTGCCGTCCACCCAGTACTTCGCGCCCTGGCCGACGGCCGCCTTGCCGATGACCTCGGTGCCAATCGCGCCCATGACCGTGAAGCAGTCGTGCACTTCGGCGACGTTGACCTCGCTCGCCGTGATGCCGGCGCGGTCGTAGGCGCGCTGCATCGCGCGGTGCGCGCCAACCGGGCGCAGCACGTCGCGGTTCGCCTTCAGCAGCGGGTCGGTGGCCTGACCCCACCCGGCGATCCGCACGCACGCGGCCGGCGCGATGCCCAGCTTCGCGAGCCCTTCCTCGGTGGCGACAATCATCGAGGCGTAGCCGTCGGTGATCTGCGAGCAGTCGTAGGTCTTGAGCGGCAACCCCTCGACGATGCAGCGGTTGATGCCCTCGAGGCGCTCGGCCACGTCGAGCGTGAGGTCCACGTTGCGCATCTGCGCAAACGGGTTGTGCTTCGCGTTCGCGTACTCGGTGACGGCAATCGTGGCGAGATCGCGCGCGGTGACGCCGTGTTCGGCGATGTACGCGGCCATCACCTCGGCGAAGAGGTGGGGGAACACGAACACCTTGCCCTCGCGGTCGTCGGGATGCGAGAAGAAGCCGAGGACCTCGCCGATCAGCTTGCCGTCGGCCTTACCCGCGGCATCGCGCATCTTCTCGTAGCCGACCGCGATACCCACCGACCCGTCGCCGGCCAGCAGCTTGTTGATGACCGACAGCACGGCCTGCCCGCCTGATGCGCACGCGTTCTCGACGGCTTCAATCGGCTTGCCCGCGAGGCCGGGCACCATGGCCATCAGGCCGGCAAGCAGGCCCTGGCGGTTGAGCGTGAAGTTGCACGCGGCCGCCACGGCGCCCACGTCGATGTTCGCGGGATCGATGTGCGCGTCATCGCACACGCTCGACACGGCGCGGGCGATGATGTCGGGGACGGAGACGTCTCCGAGCTTGCCGAACGGTGACTGGTGATAGGCGGCGATGTAGATGGGTTTCATGAGGCGTCCTGTCCTGTGCCGTCGGCGGAGGGCCAAGCCCGCCATCCGCGGCGGCCGATGAAGTGACTATGCGTCAGGGTCGATCCCGCTCCAGAACTGCGTGAGTATCGCGACCACGTCATCGGGTTGCTCGACGACGAGGCCGTGCGCCCCGCCAGCGACGACGTGGAGACGTGCCGACGGGAAGGCGACGCACAGCGCGTGGCTGTGCGCGAGGGGGAAGGTGCGGTCGTGTTCGCCGCCGACGACGAGCACGGGGCACGACACGCGCGCCGCTGCCGGCCGCATGTCGAGCGCCTCGAGCGGAGCGAGCAGGGCGTTGAGCGCCACGAACCACTCGCGTGGGAGCGACGCGACGACCGCGCGTCGTTGTGCCAACTCGGCGGCGAAGCGTGCCTGGTACCCGTCGGAAAAGGTCGCCGGCGCGAGCATGTCGAACACGCGGCCACCATCACCTCCCGCAGCGGCGTCACGCGCCGCTTCACGGAAGGGGAGGGCCTCCTGCCAGTCGTCCGCGGTGATGCGATCGGTCGCCGTCATCGCGACCAGCGAGCGCACGCGATCGGCGCGGCGCGCCGCGAGGGTGATGCCGACGAACGCCCCCAGCGAGGTGCCGGCGACGTGGACGCGATCGACGCCCAGTGCATCCAGCAGTCGCACCACCTCGTCGGCATGCTCGTCGAACGTCGACGGAACGGGACCCGGCGAGAGCAACTGGCCGCGCAGGTCGCACCGGATTACGCGGTGCCGGGCGACGAGCCCCGCTGCGACGGGGTCCCACGCGCGGATGCTCATCAGCCCGCCGTTGAGCAGCAGGCACGGTGTTCCCGTGCCCTCGACGAGGTGGCCGAGCACCGGGCGGCCGTCTGCAAGAGGGGTCACGGCGTCAACCTGTCGTGGGCATACTGCGCGGTCAGCACGTGCTTCTGCACCTTCCCGTAGGCCGTGCGCGGCAACGCCTCGACGAAGACGACGTCGCGTGGCAGCTTGTAGCGTGCCAGCCGTGTCGCGAGGTGGGCCACGACGGCGGCCGCGTCGAGATCGTGCCCGGCGCGCGCCACCACGAACGCCACGCCGACTTCACCCCACGTCGCGTGGGGCACGCCGACGACCGCTGCGTCGGCGATCGAAGGGTGCAGCAGCAGTTCACCCTCGATTTCAGCAGGATACACGTTGACGCCGCCGCTGATGAACATGTCCTTGCGGCGGCCGGCGATGTAGAAGAACCCCTCGGCGTCGCGACGCGCCAGGTCGCCGGTGTGGAACCACCCCTCGGCATCCAGCGCCGCGGCCGTGGCCTCGGGGTTGTTCCAGTAGCCGAGGCTCACGTGCGGTCCGCGCAGGCAGAGTTCGCCGATCTCGCCCGACGCCACCGCGGCCCCCGCCTCGTCAATCAGCCTGGCCTCGGTCTGCATCAGGGGCTTGCCGATCGAGCCACGCTTGCGGATCGACTCCTCGACGGTCATCGAGAAGCAGTTCACACCCACTTCGGTGAGGCCGTATCCCTGCTTGAAGGTCACGCCGCGCCGCTGGAACGCCTCGGCGATGTACTCGGGCAGGGGCGCGCCGCCGCTGATGAACCAGCGCACATGCGACAGGTCGGCGGTCGCACACTGCGGAGCCTCCATCAGGAGCTTCCAGATCGTCGGCACGCCGAGCACCACGGTGCAGCGCTCGTCGACAATCACGCGCCAGACTTCGTCGACGTCGAATCCGGCGTGGAGGACGATCGTGCCGCCGATCGTCAGGATCGGGAGCAGGAACGCACCGAGTGCCCCGGCGTGGTACAGCGGGGTGAAGATGGGTGACACGTCGCCAGCCTCGAGCTGCCAGCACGCGACGGTGTTGTAGCCGTTCCACGCCACCATGCGGTGGGGCACCATCACGCCCTTGGGACGCCCGGTGGTGCCGCTCGTGTACAGGAGGGCGTAGACGTCGTCGCCTCCGCACGATTCACGCTGCCAGGCGGGATCGTCGGGGAGGGCGTCGAGTTGCGCGGCGTAGCGATCGTCGGCAGGCGCAGCGGGCTCGTCGAGGGCGACGGCGCGCGCGAGCGGGACGAGCGTGCGCAGCTCCGTCACCGTGTCGCCGAACTGGCCGGCGTAGATCAGCACGCGCATGCCACTGTCGCGGACGATGTGCTCGAGTTCGTGTGCGGTCAGCCGCGTGCCGAGCGGGACGATGATGCAGCCGCTCTTGGCGGCGGCGAAGACGAGATCGAGGTACTCGACGCGGTTGTGGGCGAGGAGGCCGAACCGATCGCCCTTCGCGAGACCGAGGCCGCTGCGCAGCCAGCGCGCGCATCGCGCGGCACGCGCATCGAGCGCGGCGTAGGTGAGCCGCGCCCCGGTCGCCACATCCACCAGCGCCAGCGCGTCGGGCGTCAGCCGCGCACGATCGCCGAGCACATCACCGTGCAACATGACCGATCCTCCCCGTCGTCGGGGCACTCAACCGTGCCGCCGCGCGTGGCGCACCGTGCACGGGTGTCCGTGGGGGCCGCGCCCCTGCGCGGCCCGCCATCCTTCGCGGCCCGCCATCCTACGTCCGAATCGCCACCGCCGACTGGTTGTATCCCACGCCCGATCCCACCATCACCAGCAGGCGATCAGATGCCAGCAGGCCCTGCTCGATGGCCGAGTCGAGCGCCATCGGGATGCATGCCGACCCGGTGTAGCCCCACTCTTCCATCACCATGTGGGTCTTCTCCATCGGTAGCCCGAGGTCCTGCATGACGAGTTCGATGCTCGGCTTCCGCACCTGCGTGAAGATGATGTAGTCGATGTCTGACAACGCGAACGCGTGTTCGCTCGCGAGGCGCCGCACGAGCCGTGGCCAGCCTTCGTGGTTGATCTCCGGCGGATAGCGTTGCGCGATCTTCACCGTGGTCCGGCCCGATGCGACGTTCTCGGCCGTGGCAGGCTCCTTCGTGCCCCCCGCGAAGATACCCCAGTGTTCGGCGTACGCGCCGTCTGCCTGGAAGCTGGCGCCGACGAAGCCCGGCGTGTCTGACGCCTCGAGCACCACCGCACCGGCGCCGTCGCCGTAGAAGAAGATCATCGGATCGTCGGGATCGGCCAGGCGGTGCATCAGGTAGACGCCGACGACGAGCACGGTGCGGATGGCCGGGTTCGTCGCGATGATCCCGGAGGCCGCCGCGATGCCCGTCGGGAACGACGCGCACGCGCAGCCGACGTCGAACGTCCCGGCACGCGTCGCGCCCAGCTTGTGCTGCAGCACGACCGACGTGGCCGGCGTGATGTAGTCGGGCGAGTCGGTGCCGAGGATGATCAGGTCGACATCCTCGGGCTGCTTGCCCGCGCGCGCGAGTGCCTGCCGCGCCGCCGGCAGCGCGAGGTCCGAGGTCGCCCAGTCGTCTGGCGCCCACCACCGGCACCGGATGCCAGACGACTCTTCCATCTTGTTGACGAAGTCCGGGACCCGCGCATCGAAGCGGGCGCGCAGGACGTCGTTGTCGATACGGCGCTCGGGAATGTAGCGTCCGGTCGAAACCATGCGAGCAGTGCGGGGCATGACGCCCTCCGGGCCGGGCCGCGTGCGAGACGTAGCCGACCGGCCGAGGAAGCGACCGTGCAGCGAGCGCGGTCAGGGGTTGCGCGAGCGCGCAGCCCGAACAAGGGAGCGAGGGCGCCGACCGTCGTGATCGGATCGGGATCTCGCGCCGACGTGGGAGGGGCCGCGCGGGGGCGCGCGTTGGCGTGAGCGGGCCGCGCGGGGGCGCGGCCCCTACACCGTGGAGGCTGTAGGGGCCGCGCCCCCGCGCGGCCCGGACACAGGTGAACGGCCGTCGCCGTTAGAACGACACGCGCACGCCGAGCTGGATCTCGCGCGGCGGCAGGGTCGCCGTGTACTGGCCGTAGCGCGTGTTCGGCACGGCGACGAGCGCCGGGTTGGCCAGCGTCGGGCCGCTCAGGAACTCGCCGTTCACGAGCGAGTTCACGTCGTAGTTCAGGTGGTTGAAGAGGTTGAAGCCCTCGAGGATGAGATCGGCGCCAGCACGCGCCCCGAAGGGGATGCGATACGTGACGCGGAGGTTCACCTGCGAGATCTCCGGGCCGTCTTCAGAGAACTTCTCGACGCCGGGCAGGCGATCGGAGTTCTTGCCGTCGCCGTTCCAGTCGTAGCCGCGGCGGCGGTTCCACGGCTGGCCCGATCCGTACTCGAAGATCGGCGACACCGTGAAGCGCCACGGCATGCGGATGATGCCCGAGGCGACGAAGCGGTACCGCTCGTCGCTGCGCGACCGGCCGTACTCGGCCTCGATGTCTGCGGGATCGTTCGGGTAGTCGGTCAGTGCCGGGCTGAAGTCGTCGTTGATGTTCTTCTTGTCGGCGACGGTGAACGACGCCGTGACGACGTGGCCACCCTTGATCAAGCCGTTGACGCTCGTCGTGAAGGCCTTGTACTCGCTGCGGCCCTCGTTCGTGTACCAGTTGATCTGGTTGCGGGTCGTGTTCGGGCGCCCACCGGTGGCGTTCCCCTTCCAGTTGACGTCGCGGATGATGATCTCGTCGTGACCCTTCACGTACACGCCCTCGAAGTCGGCAAACAGGCCGGTCTTGCCGAGGCGTGCGGTGTACCCGCCGCTCAGTTGCATCGAGTACGGGTTCACGAACGACGTGTCGATGCCGCTTGCATCACGCGCGAGCGGGATGCCCGTGGTGGTAGGGTTGTTGGGGTCCAGCGCCAGGGCCGGGATGCCGAGCACGGTGCCGTTGATGCGCTGCTGGATGGTCAGGCCGGTGTAGCTGTTCTGCTGCAGCTCGATGTGCGCCGGCACCAGCAGGAAACGGCCGGTGAAGATGCCGGCACCGGCACGAACGACATGGCCGCCGTTGCCGGCGACATCCCAGGAGAACCCGCCGCGTGGCTGGAAGTTGTTCGTATCCTTGCCGCGCTCCTCCGGGTGCAGGGGATCGGTGTAGTCGGGGTTGTTGCCGGCGGTGTCGAGGTCATAGCGGACGCCGATGTTCAGGCTGACGCGCGAGGACGGCTTGAAGTCGGCCTGCACGAAGCCCGAAATGAGGTTGGTCTTGATCTCGGATTCGCCGCTGCCGAAGGTGTCGACGTAGAGCAAGGGCAGCACGCGTCCGTCGGTCACGTAGATCATCAGGTCGCGCGGGTAGACCGGGAAGTTCCACTTGTCGCTTACCCACTGCCACGCGCCGCCGGCCTTCAGGTCCATGGCCCAGGTGCCGGAGCCGATCCGCGTGAAGAAGGTGTCGCGGATCTCGACGATGTCGCCCGAGTCGTTCTGGTCGCCGACGATGTTGGCGCCGGTCTGCAGGGTGTTGCCGCTCGAGAAGTACTCGGTCAACGACGAGGAGTTGTTCGGCTCGTCGAACTTGCGGCGCCCGACCTGGAACGCGATCTGGTTCAGTGATGAGTTGCTGATGGTCCAGCTGTGGGTGGTCGTGAAGTTGTAGTTGTCGCGATTCAACTGCATGCCCGAGCTCAGGTCGCCGACGCCGCCCACACGGAAGTTCTCCTGGCGGTAGCGCTCGTAGACGAAGCGGGCGCGCAGGTTCTGCTTCTCGTTCATGCGGTGATCGAGGCCGCCGAAGATCAGCGACTGGTCGCTCGGCACGGGGATGTCGGCCGCCTGCGACGTGTAGATGCCGCCCGGACGGAAGAGGGTGATGTCGTCTGTGCTGACCTGTTCGAAGCTCAGGAAGTAGTGCGTCCGGTCCTTGACGAGCGGCCCGCCCAGGGTGAAGCCGAACTGCTGGCGCGAATATGGGTTCTTCTGCAGGTCGAACTCGCCCTGCGCACGCAGCGCATCGTCGCGGAAGAAGCCGAACACCGAGCCCCTGAGGTCGTTCGTGCCGGTCTTCGTCACGATCGAGAGCGCGCCACCGGCCGACCCCCCGACCTCGGTGTCGAACCGGTTGCTGATCACGCGGAACTCGCTGATGGCGTCCTGCGAGAAGCGGGCGCGCGCGAGGCCGAGCACGGGGTCGGTGAAGTCCACGCCGTCCACGAGGATCGTCGCCTGGCTGGCATTGCCGCCGGCGCCGATGACGGGCTGGTTCTGGATGAACCGGTTGCCGCCACGCTCGCGCTGCACGCCCGGCGTCAGGTACGCGAGCTGCTGGAAGTCGCGACCGGCCACGGGCAGTTCCTGGATCTGCTCGGGGACGATGTTGGTCGAGGAGTCGGTCTTGTACACGTCCACGAGCGGGACTTCGCCGATGACGTTGACCGTCTCGGCCACCTGCGCGACCTTGAGCGTGATGGCCAGCTTCAGCGTCTGGCCGACGCGGAGGGTGAGCCCCTCCTGCGTGCCGCCCTGGAAGCCGGAGAGTTCGATCTTGACCGAGTACGTGCCGGGCTGGAGGGCCAGCGCGCGGGCGCTGCCGGTGCCGTCGGTCACGAGCACCGTGGTGAAACCGGTGTCGGGCCGTGTCACCGTGATGGTGACGCCGGGCAGAATCTGGTTGGTCTCGTCGACCACGATGACTTCAATGACGCCATCCGCTACCTGCGCGACGGCGTGTGGCGCGCTCCAGGCGAGAACTGCCGCCAGCGCCAATGCGAAACGGCCGGCGCGACCGCGCCCAAGTGCCGAAAATCTCCGAAGCATGTATGCCTCCCCTGAACCGCGCGATGAGCTGTGACGATCCGGTTCGGGAGAACCGTGCGGCCCTGACCGGCCCCCCCGACGCGAGAAACAAACCGAACGGTCGTTGTGCAAATGAAGCATGAAGGTGTATGAATGCACTGTCAAGCGGAATTGCTGCGCTTCGGGAATGACTCCCGGAGTCGTTTTCCGCTCCTGCACCGGCGAAAACTCCGACCGGCGACAAGACTCCGGGAATCCTTCAACTCCATGACCGACTTCGCCCACTCACGCTCCGGCACCCTCGCGCACGGTCCCCACGCGCTGTTCTGGGAGTACATCGGCGAGGGGACGGCGCCCCCGGTCGTCCTCCTCAACGGCCTCGCGATGCACACGAAGGCCTGGTATCCCTTCGTCCAGCGCCTTGAGCCCGACTTCGACGTCGTCCTGATCGACTACCCGGGCCAGGGTGGGTCGTCGTCGGACGATCGGCCGGTCACGATGCCGGAACTGGCGGGATGCGTCGAGGCGGTGGTCGCGGACCTCGGGTTGCCGCGCGTGCACCTGGTCGGCGTGTCGTACGGCGGGTTCGTCGCCCTCGAGTTCGCGCGGTTGTTCCACCACCGCGTCGCCACGCTGACCCTGTCGGGCATCCTGCTCTCGCACGAGGTGCTGTTCGAGATGTACGAGGCGATCTCGCTGCGCTTCTACCGCGGCGGCCCTGAGGTCTTCGAGCTGTACACCCACTACATGTACGAGAAGATCTTCGGCGAGGCGTTCGTGCGTCGCGTGGGACTCGAGGCCCTCGACTCGATGCGCGAGCGCTTTCACGCCCGCTACAAGGACCGCGTGCACAGCCTGGTGAGACTCACCGAGGCGCAGGACCCGTTCTTCGCGGCGCTCGACGAGAACCGCGCGGGCTACCAGGCCATCACCGCGCCGACGCTCATCCTGCCCGGCGCCGAGGATCGCGCCATTCCACCGTGGCAGCAGCGCAAGCTCCTCGACCTTTTGCCCCATGCGCGCTACGAGCCCATCGCCGAGGCGGGACACGTCGTCTACCTGGAGCAGCCCGACGTGTTCTGGCCCATGGTGACCGCCTTCATCCGCGATCACACCTGAGGTGGTGCCGGCGTCGAGTCCCCGGCGATGAAGGGAGGCGGGGCACCACGATCGGTGCCCCGCGGTGTGAGGACTACGAGCCGCCGACCGTGAACGCCACCGTCGCCTGCGTCTTGTCCCACCAGATCGCGAGCGTGCCCGCGTTGGTGGTCACGTCGACGAAGCCGATCGACAGCTGGTCGATCGACATCGGGACGGCCGAGACCGTCATCGGCACGCGCAGGACGTCCTTGTCGGGCGTGTAGTTGTAGGAGCCCCAGAGCGCGGTCTTGTCGTTGGGGTCGTACTTCTGCTGCGCGGCCCAGGTCGAGAAGATCAACGTCCAGTTGTTCTCCTTGAGGTCCACGTACATGCTGTATTCGCCGGCCGGCAGCGTCTTGCCCCCGAACGTCAGCGCGACCTCGGTCTTGAAACGCGTCGACTGATTCGCGCCCACGCGCCACACGGGCCCGTCGCCATTCACGACCTTGCCGTACTCGGCGCCGCTGCCGAAGATGTTCTGGCGACCGCGCAGGAGCGGCCGGTTGTAGGTGACGTCAATCCACTTTCCGTTCTCGTAGCGCATGCCGCGCTCGCCCTTCACCCATTGCCCGGCCACCTGCGTCGAGGCCGTTCCGGGAGGGCTGAGGGGACGCGCCGGTGCTGGTGTCTGCGCCTGGGCCATGCCCATGCTGCCCGCGATCAGGGCGGCGGCGATCCATGGAGTACATCGTGTCTGCATAAGGGTCTGCTCCGAGATGTCGTGAGAGAAGCCGATCCGTGTCGAGGCCCCGCGGCCCCGGCGGATGCGGCGTACTGGCCTGCCGGTCGAACGTCCCTGAGCATAGCAGGAGCGCGTGCCGATCAGCGCAGGTGCAGGAGCACGCCCGACGCCGAGGCCGGCACGGCGATGCCGACCGGCTCCCACGCCACGGCGACGGGCACCGTGCGCTGGCTACGTGCGAGCGTCGCGAGGTCGTCGATGACCAGCGTCATCGACCCTGGCAGGCGCAGCGCCATGCGGGCGCCATCCGTTGGCCCCGCAACGTAGAGCAGGAACTCCGACGAGCACTGCAGGGCGAGCGTCCACGCCACATGGTCGGTCGCGACGATCACCGAGCGCTCTCCTGCCGCGACCACCTGGGCACCGCACCGTGCCGCCCGATCGAGTCCGGCGCGGATGGTGGCCGCCGCCGCATCGCCTGTCGGCCACGTCCGCGGGTTGGGGCGAAAGCCGAATCCGTGCCGCATCGCCACTGGGACAAAGGCGTATCCCTCGCGGGCGACGTTCGCGTAGCAGTGCTGGCCTTCCTGGCGGCACTCGGGGGGCAGGGGCCACGGCGCGCACGGCACGGGCCAGCGTCCCTCGCTGACGAGCACCTTCGTGCAGCCGCGCGTGGCGACCGGAACGAGAGGTGGCTCAGTCTGCGAGACGCGCTCGGCGAAGATCTCGAGCGGCGGATTGTCGAGACCGGGGGCGTCGTGCCAGATCCAGCGCGCGGCCGCGGAGGCATAGACGTACCGCTCGGGCGAGTGCGGCGCGTACGACCAGAGCGAGAGCACGACCGACGCGACGGCGGCAGCCTGAATCACCGTGCGCGCACGACGCGTGCCGCTGTCACGCCAGGCGAGCCAGAGGGGCAGGGCCAGGGGGACGAGCCACAGGCTCCACCGGTTGACGCCCGGCGTGGCGCCGTTGTTGATGTTCAGCGACTGCGTGAATCCGGCCAGCAGGAGCAGCGCACACACCGGGCCGGCCAGCAGGGGTACGCGCAGCAAGGCGCGCGGCGCCGTCCTCGCCGTCGCAATCAGCGCCGCGATGGTGACGACGATCGCACCGGGAAACGCCCACGCCAGGCCGATGTTGGGGTCGGCCACGAACCGCGCCATCTCGCCTGCCGACGGCACGTGCGGCGACGTCCATCCAACAAGCGGTGTCGGCACGCCGAGTCGCGCGTAGTAATAGGCCATCGGCAGGAGGGCCAACCCGATCGCCGCCACGGTTGCCGGGAGCCGTCGGCTCGCCCGTGGCCAGACGGAAGCGGTCGGCGACGTCCCGTCTGCGAGCCACGCCGCGGCCACGACCGCCGGCAGCGTGACCGAGAGGGGAGGATTCTGCGAGCAGGCCAGGCCGAGCGCCACGAGACTCAGTGCCGGACGGGTCGTCACGAGCCCGAAGCTGACCGTCAGCAGCGCGTAGGTGAAGGCGTCGCCGTGCGCCTTGTCGGCCCACCAGACGATGGGGCTGACCAGCACAAGGCCGGTCAGCCACGTGCCATGGCGCGGCACGACGAGCCACCACGCAGAGGCCAGCATGAGCACGTTGGCCAGCGCGAAGGCGTAGTTCGGGTGCAGGCCCGCGGCGTCAGTTGCCGCAAGGAACGGAGACACGAACAGCGGATACATCCAGAAGTGCGGGAAGTCCTGGCGGCCGTCGCTGCCACGAAGGGCGGGAAAGCGCACGGCGCGCGTGCGGAAGCTCGGCCCCAGCGTGTCGAGCCGGTGATCGACGCGCGCGAGATCGGCGAGCGACAGCGAGGGCGGCTCGAGGCGCGACAGGTTCATGGCCATCGCGAGGTACTCGCCTCCGTCGCCGACCCGGATCGGTGTGGCCATGATGACGAGCGCGAACAGCAGGGCGGCATACGCGGCCGTGCTGCCGGTTCGCGCGTCGAAGGAAGGCGCCATGTGAGGCCGATTATCCCCACCTGCCGCGGCTGCGTCGAGTTGAGGGGCTCGGCGGTGAGGGCTCAGCCCACGGAGAACTCAGCACGCGAGGGCTCAGCACGCGAGGGCTCAGCGGGTACAATGCCTGCCGGAGCATCACATGAGCGCTGACGGGCCGCGCACCTACAGCGCGGGACAGTCGATCGAAGACCATTGCCGCGTCTGTCACGCCGACCGGTCGCACACCATCATCGTCGTCGACGAACGCCGGCAGCCGTTGCGCGTGTCGTGCGGGTACTGCGGCAGCGATCACAACTACCGCGGCGGACCGCGCGACGAACCGCGCGCGTCATCGCCGACGTCGCGCACGCCGCCCCTGCGCCCTGCAGCGACGCCCCTCCCGCTCGTCTCCGAGCGAGAAATCAGCGAGCAGCCAACCGTGTCACTCGATACACCCGGTGTCGACCTCGAACGCCTCCTGCGACAGGTCATCCGCGAGGAGGCGGGCCTGACGGCTGTCGCCCCTGCCGAGAAGTGGCGAGGTGGTGACCTCGTGCTTCGTCCCGGCAGAAGCGGGCTCCAGGACAAGGTCATCCCGATCGAGACGTTCTTCCACAAGATCGTGATGCTGCGCAATCGCCTGCGGATGCTCGAGCAGCAGGTCAACGCGATGGAGATGCCCGAGGACGCCAAGCTGAAGCTGCAGGGCTACATCACGGGCTGCTACGGGTCGCTGACGTCGTTCAACATCCTCTTCGCCAACGACGAGGATCGTTTCGAAGGGGCGTCACAGGACTCGTAGGGGCCGCGCCCCCGCGCGGCCCGGGCATGATCTGTCACGTGACCCCACGGATGTCGCGCTGCGCGGCGGCGTGCGTGACCACGGTGTCGCGCTGCGCGGCGGCGCCGTCGGGTATCGCTTCCCGCGGTCGCTCCCTGCATTCGTGCGGACGATGTACACCCACGCCCGCGTCCACCGACACCCGGCGGCGCTGACGCCGCGGATCAGCAGGCTCCTGATGGCCACACCCCTGTGCGGCCGGGCATGACGCCGACCGCGCGCCCGGCGCCCGGCGTTCACTCCAGGTGCAGATGATCAGGTGTAGGTGATGAGATGCAGGTGATGAGGTGTAGGGGCCGCACCTCAGTGCGGCCCTGACCCCGCCCCCGCGCGGCCCTGACGCCTGTCCTACGCTGGCCGCAGGAACTGCAAGCCCGTGCAGGACTGACGCGACGACCGACAGCAACGAGATCACCAGGCACGCCAGCGCGATGGCGAGGTGGTCGATCCGCTCGGGGCTGAGGGGATCGAGGATGCGCGCCGCGAGGAAGCCGCCGGCGAATCCGCCCAGGTGCGCGTAGTTGTCGACGCCGGGCATGATGAACCCGAAGAGGCCCAGCATCAGGGCGTACCCCATGGCCTGGCTGTGAACCGCGCTGCTGCCGGTGCGGCGCCCGTAGTAGACCAGCGCCCCCAGCAAGCCGAAGATGGGTGCCGACGCGCCCACGGTGAAGCGCCCGCCGCGCAGGACGAACAGGTCGGGGATGAACGCCCCGGCGAACGAGCTGAGGGCGAAGCCCGCGACGCCCGCCAGCGTGTAGATGATCACCATCCGCCCCGGACCGTACAGTTCCGCGGTCGCCGGTGCGAGCTGCCGCACCCACAGCATGTTGAAGAAGATGTGCAGTGCGCCGCCGTGCAGCCAGCCTGCACTCAGCACCGTCCACCATCGGCCGGCGCCGAACACGGGAACCGCACCGCTCGCGCCGAACAGGAACAGCGCCTCGTTGCTCGGCGAGAACATCGTCACCAGGCGGCCCATCCCGATCGCCCCGCGCGAGGCGACGAGCGTCAGCGTGAACAGGATCACGCATGCGCCGATGACGAGCGGCACGAACCCCATGTCGCCGCCGAGCGATCGCAGGGCGGGTGCGAATCCCCACAAGCCGGGATTGCGGCGCCCGCAGTTGTAGCAGCGCTCTTCGTTGACGCTGACCAGCACACCGCACGAGGTGCAGATGACCGCTCCGGACCGCTGTCGCTTGAACACGAGGGGATGATACCCGCGATTCGGGGTGGAATGGTGGGGACAGCACCGCGCGACAGGGGAGCGAAGGGCCCGTGGGGTGCGGGGGGCGACGGGCCGCGCGGGGCGCGGCCCCTACGGGCGGCGAAAGCGAACGAACATGGCGAGCAGGCCGCTGCCGACGAGGAACATCGCCACGCCGTCGATGCGCGCGGCGCTGCGCGGCGTCACCTGCACCGGCTGGATCCACGCCATCCGCCCGTTGCTCTCGATGACGCGGGCGCGGACGTATCCCTCGTCGCCATTGAACACGTAGGTCGCCGTCGGCTCGATCGACTCCTGCACCACGCGCCCGGTCTTCGCGATGAACTGGACCCGGTACTTCGACGACGTGAGTGGCTTGACGACGATGTGCATGCGGTCGGACGTCACCTGCAGATCGGAAAGCTCGACGCCGGTCGATGCGTAGAAGTCCCCGCGTTCGAGTGACTCGAGCAGTGCTCGGCGCTCCAGGCGCGGTGCCCGGATGACGACCCATCCGCGCCCCGGACCAGCCACGTCGGGGTTCCCCGGATCCTTGAACGTGTGCGCATCGTCCACCGCGATGCCGTAGAGCAGCGTGCCGTTCGTGAGGATCGCGTCCCAGACCTCTTCGAGCCCCGGCACGCCCCCGCCCCCGAGGACGTTGACCTGCGGATGCCCGTTGTAGATCTCGAACAGCTTGTTGTTGCGGACCTGCTGCAACTGCTCACGGGTGATCGACCAGCGGAAGTTCGGATGGTTGATGTGCGGCACCCCGCCCGCCGCGCGGATGGCGTCGACGCTCTTCTGCAGCACGTCAACGACCGACGTGCCCGTCTGTCGACCCACGCCGTGCGAGACGTCGAGGCCGTTGACGTGGATCGCCGCCGTCTCGAACGACGAGGTCACTTCCTCGCCCTTGACGACCAGGAACTGCTCGTCGGCGCCGTGCAGCGCGTTGAGCGCGTCAGTGGACGTGAGGAAGTTGTGGTCGGTGAGCACGAGGAAGCTGTAGCCGTGTTCCCGATACCACCGCACCACCTCGTCAGGGGTCGAGTCACCGTCGCTGTTGAGCGTGTGGGTGTGCGTGTTGCCCTTGTACCAGTGGAGCGTCGCGGCCGCCGGTGCCTGGCCTGCCGGCTGCGCTCGCGCGCCCGCCGACGCCAGCACGAGGATGAGCGCGGCGCCGAGACAGAAACGGTGGCGGAACGGTCCATGAAACAGCATGGACGGAATCATACAGTCGAGTGCGCACGCCGCGATCCCTGCTCGTCTCGTTCGGCGGAGGTATCCTGTTCCCATCGTCCGAGAATGGGAGAGTTCCATGGCCCGAGGATGGGAGAGCAAGTCGATCGAGGGGCAGCAGCAGGACGCCGCGCGCGGCCGGCCGTCGCACGACGCGACGTCACTCACCCCCGACGAGCAGGTCCGTGAGCAACGCCGCGCATCCCTTCAACTCGCGCGCGCGCGCACCGAGGCCGACCTGGCCCGTGCGTCGGGCCGGTACGCCGAGATGCTGACGCGGCAGCTGGCGGCCATCGACCAGCAACTTGCTGCCCTGGCGACCGACCAGCGATAGGCCCGTGCCGCGGGCTAGCTCTTCTTGTCCATCTTCGACGCGGTGATCCACTTCTTGCCGTCGCGTTCGGCGACCGAGCCGACGACCGTCGCGGGCGTCTCGCCGGAGCACACGTGGCCGAACGTCTTCGACACGTCGTTCTTCACGACATAGAGCTCGGTGGCGGGGCCGCTGGCGTTCTTCACGACCAGCACGTCCTGGCACTCCTTGGCGTCGGCCTTCTTGAGCGTGCACTTCGCACACATCACGGTGCCGCTGAAGGTTTCTTCGGCGGCCTGCACGCTGCTGGAAACGAGGGCGGTGGCGAGCAGCATCACGATACCGAGCGACTTGAGCATTCGCATGACGAGATCCTCCTGGAAGACACGGCGCACCGACGAACACCGGGCGCTGGGCTGTTGACGATTGGAACGAGCCTACGTCGGGTGAGACGACGGGCGCAAGGGGGAGGATCCCCAGCGATTAGTGCATAGCCAGCCCGCCGTGCCGGGCCACGAGCGGTTGCGCTCACGAGCGGTTGCCTGCGCGGTGTCCGCTGGTGTCGTATCCTCACCGGGTGCAGCCGCTCGAGTTACTCGGCGAGACGACGACGCCGGATGGCACCACGCTGAGCCTGACGCGCCGCAGCACCGAGTTCATCATCCTCGCGAACGGCAAGCCGCTCATGTCGAGCCGGATGCACGGGTCCGAGGAAGCGCTCGCGGCGTTTGGGTGCGCCCACGCGCGCACGCTCGAGGCGCCGCACGTGCTCGTCGGCGGCCTCGGGATGGGGTTCACGTTGCGCGCGACGCTCGACCTGCTTGGCCGGGAGGCCACGGTCGTCGTTGCCGAACTCGTGCCTGCCGTCGTGGAGTGGAACCGCGGCCCGCTGGGATCGCTGGCCGCGCTGCCGTTGAACGATTCGCGCACGCGCGTGGAACTCGGCGACGTCGCCGGCGTGCTCGGCGCGAGCACAGCACGCTTCGACGCCATCCTGCTCGACGTCGACAACGGCCCGACGGCCTTCACCGATTCGACCAACACCTGGCTCTACTCCGATCGCGGCCTGGCGACCGCGCGCAGGGCGCTGCGCGCAGGCGGCGTCCTTGCGGTGTGGTCGGCATGGGACGATCGCAGGTTCGAGCAGCGCCTGAAGTATGCCGGGTTTCGCGTGGGCGTCGAACGCGTGCGCGGTCGCCTGAAGAAGGGCGGCCCGCACCACACGATCTTCCTGGGTTACCTGGCCTGACGCCACCGGTCGACGGTTGCCCCGTTCATCGGCCCCCGCACGATGCCCGGGCCGCACGGGGGGGCGGCCCCTACACCTGAACACCTGCACCTCGCGCCGATCTGCGGCGTCAGCGCCGCCGGGTGTCGGTGGACGCGGGCGTGGGTGTACATCGTCCGCGGGGATGCAGGGAGCGACCGCGGGAAGCGATACCCGACGGCGCCGCCGCGCCGCGCGACACCCGTGGTCACGTGACAGATCATGCCCGGGCCGCACAGGGGTGCGGCCCCTACACCTGATCACCTACCCGGCGCCCGACACGCGGTCGCCGTCATGGCAGGGCCGGAGTGCCCCGTTCCGAGCACCGGTCCCCGCCCGCGGGCCCAGGTCGTGATTGCCCGGGCGCGGCCTCCAGCGCTACACTCACGCTTTCCGGATTTCCGAGATCGCGATGCATCCGCCGCGGCGACGTGTGCCGCCCGGTGACAGGAGTGTTCCACATGAAGGCGACCTGGACCGTGAACGGACAACGCACACCGGTGGACGTGCCCGACGACATGCCGCTGCTGTGGGTCCTGCGCGACATCCTCAACCTGAAGGGGACGAAGTTCGGCTGCGGTGCGGGTCAGTGCGGCGCCTGCACGGTGCACCTCGCCGGCGTGCCGACGCGCGCGTGCCTGACGTCGGCCTCGGATGTTGGTGCCGCAGCCATCACGACGATCGAGGGGATCTCGACCGATGGCACGCATCCCGTGCAGCGCGCGTGGCAGGAACTCGACGTTCCGCAATGCGGCTACTGCCAGGCGGGGCAGATCATGTCGGCGGTCGCCCTCCTGAAGGAGAAGCCCTCGCCGTCCGATGCCGACATCAACGACGCGATGAGCGGCAACCTGTGCCGCTGCGGCACCTACCTGCGCATCCGCCAGGCCATTCGCAAGGCGGCCGGGATGACGACCGAAGGCTCACCCATACCCGGCGGTGCAAAGGCCGGACAGCAGGAGGTGCGGTGATGCGCGCCATGGCGTCCGTTGATCTCAGTCGCCGATCGTTCCTTCGCGCCTCGGCCCTCGCGGGCGGCGGCGTGATGCTCGCGTGGTACTCCGATGACCTGTTCGCGGCCCAGCAGCCCGCGCCCCGCGCGACGCCCCCGCAGTTGACGCCGCAGGCGTTCATCAAGGTCGCGGCCGATGGCCGGGTCACCATCATGGCCAAGAACCCGGAGATCGGGCAGGGGATCAAGACCATGCTGCCCATGCTGATCGCCGAGGAACTGGATGTCGACTGGGCGCGCGTGAGCGTCGAGCAGGCCAGCCTCGACGAGGCCACGTACGGTCCGCAGCGCGCCGGCGGCAGCACCGCAACGCCGACCAACTGGGATCCGCTCCGCCGTGTCGGCGCTGCCGGACGGCAGATGTTCGTCGCGGCCGCGGCGGCCCAGTGGAACGTGCCCGCCTCGGAGTGCCAGACGGCGCACGGCGAAGTGCGGCACGCCGCGTCGAACCGCACGCTCGGCTACGGCGCGCTCGCGTCGGCGGTCGCGGCGTTGCCCGCGCCCGACCTCGCGACCGTCGTCTTCAAGGCGCCGGCGGATTACCGCATCATCGGCACCTTCACACCCGGTGTCGACAATCCCCGCATCGTGACGGGCAAGCCGACCTACAGCATCGACTTCACGCTGCCCGGCATGCTGTGGGCCGCCTACGAGAAGTGCCCCGTCTTCGCCGGACGCGTCCGCGCCGCGAACCTCGACCTGATCCGCACCCTGCCCGGCGTGCGCCGCGCGTTCATCGTCGAGGGCACGAAGGAACTGCTCGGCCTGCACGGCGGCGTGGCCATCGTCGCCGACCACTGGTGGGCCGCACAGTCGGCGCGCGAGAAGCTGAAGGTCGAGTGGGACGAGGGACCCACCGCCGCGGAGAGCAGCGAGGGGATCGCGAAGAAAGCGCAGGAACTCGCGTCGAAGCCGCCCGTGTTCACGTTGCGCGCTGACGGTGACGTCAACGCAGCGCTCGCCGGTGCGACGAAGGTCGTCGAAGCCAACTACGTCTATCCGTTCATCGCGCACGCCCCGCTCGAACCGCAGAACTGCACCGCGCAGTTCAAGGACGGCAAGCTCGAGATCTGGGCGCCGAGCCAGACACCCGAGGCCGGCCGCGCCCAGGTGTCGAAGCTGCTCGGCCTCCCGGCCGAGAGCATCACCGTCCACCTGATGCGGGCCGGTGGAGGGTTCGGGCGACGCCTGACGAACGACTACATGCTCGAGGCCGCGTGGATCGCCCGCGAGATGGGTGGCACCCCCGTGAAGGTGCTGTGGTCGCGCGAAGACGACATGCAGCACGATCACTATCGGCCCGGTGGCTTCCACTTCCTGAAGGCCGGCATCGACGGCGACGGACGCATGATCGCCTGGCGCAATCACTTCGTCAGCTTCGGTGAGGGTGAGCAGTTCGCCCCGTCGGCCAACATCACGCCGGAGGAGTTCCCGGCGGCGTTCGTGCCCAACTACGGGTTTCACGCGTCGCTCATCCCGACGGGCATTCCGACCTATGCGTTGCGGGCCCCTCGCAGCAACGCGTTCTGCTGGGCGTTCCAGTCGTTCCTCGACGAGGTGGCACTCGCGGGCGGGATCGATCCCGCGACGTTCCGCGTCGATCTGCTCGATGCGGCCATCGCGGGCGCTGCGGCGCCGAACGCGCCGAAGCTGCAGTTCGAGCCGAAGCGCATGCGCGACGTCGTCGCGCGCGTGGCCGAGATCTCCGGGTGGTACACGCAGACGCGCACCGCCGGCGTGGGGATGGGCATTGCGTTCCAGTTCAGCCATCGCGGCTACTTCGCCGAGGTGGCGAAGGTGAGTGTCGATGCCTCGAAGAAGGTCAAGGTCGAAAAGGTGTGGGTGGTCGGCGATGTGGGCAGGCAGATCATCAATCCCAGCAGCGCCGTGAACCAGTCGCAGGGCGCGGTGATCGACGGCATGAGCCACGCGATGAGCGCCGAGATCACCTTCGACCGCGGGCGCGTCGTCCAGAGCAACTTCCACGACTTCGAACTCGTCAGGCACAACGAGGCGCCGCCCGCGATCGAGGTCGTGTTCATCACGTCGGACAACTCGCCGACCGGCATCGGTGAGCCGGCGCTGCCGCCGGCGCTGCCGGCCCTGTGCAATGCGATCTTCGCGGCGACCGGGACGCGCATCCGCTCGCTGCCGCTCGCGAAACACGGTTTCAGCTGGGCGTAGGCGCCGCTGAGGTGTCGGAGTAGCCAAACATCGGCGACCGGAGCAAGATAAGCGCATGATCCGATCGTCGATGGCGCTCCTGTTCGTCACCGCGTGCTGTCTCGCCGCGGCGTCTGCCGACGCGAACGCACAAGCCCGAAGCCACGACGTCTTCGTCACGGTGCTCGACGCCGATGGCATGCCGGTGACCGGCATGACGCCCGAGCACTTCGCGGTGCGCGAAGACGGCCGCGATCGCGAGGTGCTGGGCGTGACCGTGCTGGCCGAGCCGATGCATGTCGCGCTCCTCATCGACACGGGCGGCAGCCTCGCCGACGGACTGCCGGCCGTGCAGGCCGCCGCGTCGGCATTCGTTGACGCGATGGGCCCCGACCATCGCATGGCCATCTACTCGTTCGGCGAGCGCGCGGAGCGCGTGACGAGTTTCGTCCGCGAGCCGGCGTTCCTGAAGGCCGCGATCAACAGGCTGTTCACGAACGCGAACCTGCCCAGGCTGATCGATGCCGTCGACATGGCGGCCAGGGATCTCGCTGCCGCGGGTGCGGCCGTACCGGTCATCGTCGCCGTGACGACCACCGGTACCGAGGTGAGCGCCATCACGGCGGGCAAGGCCATCAAGTCCCTCGTGAGCGGTGGGGCCTCTTTTCACGCGGTGGCGATCAAGGCGCTGTCGGGCACGGCCGCAACGACGGCGCGTGGCGAGGCGGGGTTCACCCAGTCGCGCGAGCGCATGAACCAGCTGCAGTCGCAGGGCGAGGGTGACCGCGAGTTGACACAGATGCTCCAGCAGGGCACGACGCAGACCGGCGGGCACCTCGAGCGCGTGTCGAGCGTGGAAGCCACGGGTCCTGCACTGACGCGCGTGATCTCTCGGCTGCGGAACGCCTACAAGCTGTCGTACTCCTCGACGACCGCCGTGGGACGGCGGCCAAAGAACCTCCAGGTGGGCGTCATGCTCGAAGGCGTGACCGTCCTCGCGCGCGTGCCCCCGACGCCGCCGGTATCAACAATCCGCTAGGGGTCACGTCTTTCTTTGCCGCATTTTTCAAGACCTGGCACCGCGCCGGGGCTTCGTCCGGCCGGGCTACCGCATCCGGTGAATCACGTGGTCGTCGACGGGCACGCCGTCCTGCAGGTGCTGCTCGACGATCTTCCGCCCGGCCTTCGCGCCGACGTCGCCGTACCAGATCCCCTCGGGATAGACCACAACGATCGGCCCGTAGGCGCACAGCCCGAGGCAACGTGTGCGCGTGGTCAGCACCCTGTCGTCGAGGCGTCGATCGTCGATCGCCTCGCGCACGGCGTCGGTCGACTTCGCGGCACCACGATCCTTGCAGTCGGAGCCGTGGCAGAAGAGCACGTGCCGCTCCAGCATCGAGAGGTCGGTTGAGGACATACCACAGTATGTGATCGTTGGCGGTGTTCGGCCACCGGGAGTCCGGGCCGCACTGGGGTGCGGCCCCTGCATCTGGCGGTCCGGCACCTGGACCCTGTCCTGCGCCTGGCCCTGTCCCGGCGCCTGGCCCTGTCTGCGGCCCCGTGCCTTCGGCCTGCGGTCCCGGGACGAAGCCCTCGTACAATGCCCGGATGAGACTCGTAGCCGGAATCGACGTCGGCGGCACAGCCGTCAACTACACACTGCTCGACGAGCAAGGCAATTTCCTGATCGACGGACTCCACGAGTACCCGGCGCTGGCGCAAAGGGGGCCTGCCGTGTGCGTCGGTCAGATTCACGACGGGCTCGCGGCCGCGCTTGCACGCGTGGGTGCCACGGTCGAGGATGTCGTGGCCGTCGGCCTCGACACACCCGGCCCGGCGAGCGCCGACGGAGTGCTGAGCGCGGAGGGCTCGACCAACTTCGAGCATTCGCTGTGGGCCGGGTTCGACTTGCGCGGCGCGGTAGAACGCGCGCTCGGCAGGCCCGTGTCGTACCTCAACGACGGCAACGCGGCGGCCTTGTGGGGGCACTTCATCCTGTTCGGCGAGGCTGCAGCGCATTCGACCTCGGTGTCGGTCGTCATCGGAACAGGCCTTGGTGGCGGGATCGTCATCGGTCGCGACGTGGTGAAGGGGATCAACGGGTTTGGTGGGGAAGTCGGGCACGTGCTGCTGCCGTACACGGGCATCGCCGGCATCGAGGGCGTGCTGCCACGGTGCAACTGCGGCCGCACAGGTGACCTCGAGTCGCTGTGCTCGCTGACGGCCATCGAAAGGAACCTGCTGCCCTGGTTCCTGGCCCGGTATCCCGATCACGAACTCCATCGCGAGAGTCTGCAGGCGGCGGCCAGGCGGGTGCGAGGCATGGCCGATCGCGGCGACGCCATGTGCCGCGAGATCTTCCGCGTGCAGGCGCACGCTCTCGGGCTGTTCTTCGACCAGGTGGTGAACCTGTTGGATCCCGACGGCCTCGTGATTGGCGGCGGCGCCGTCGAGGCGAGCGAGGCGTTCCGCCAGTGGTTCATCGACGAGGTGCGTCGCGGCATGCCGCCGCAGCGCGAGGAGCAGGCGCGCATCCCCATCGTCATCATGCCCAACGGCGATGCCGCCGGCGCTCGCGGCGCCGCCGTGAACGCCTGGCAACTGCTGCGCCAGGCCTAAAAGGGGTCACGTCTTTCTTTATCGCATTTTTCAAGACCTGACCCCGTAGTGTGCGCTCCATCCAGAGGCACCGTCGTGCAGGCGGCCTCCCGCGCCCCGTCACTCGCGTGACACCTGCGCCTCGTCGTGGCAGGATGCTCGCGGTTTCGGAGGCCTCACATGGGAACGTCGTTCGTGATTCGGCGCGCAACCGCCACCATCGGGATCTTCGCCGCTACCATCCTCGTAGCCATCGCCCCCGCGGCGGCGCAGGTGGATGGCAGCGCTCCCGCGTTCACGCTCGAACAGGTCCGGAGCTATCCGTTCCCGAACGAGCTCACCGCCGCCGCGACCGGCAGCCGCATCGCGTGGGCGATGAACGAGCAGGGCATCCGCAACGTGTGGGTGGCCGAGGCGCCCGAATGGGTGGCCCGCCGGCTCACCAGCTATTCCGCCGACGATGGGCAGGAACTGACGTCGGTGTCGTTGTCGGCCGACGGCCGCCACGTCGTGTACGTGCGCGGCGGTGACCACGGGTCCAACTGGGACGATGGGCTGCCGGTGAATCCAGGCGGCGCGCCGTTGCCGCCCGAAGTGGGCGTGTGGACGGTGCCGTTCACCGGTGGCGATCCGCGGCCGCTCGGTGCCGGCGACGCACCGGTGATCTCCCCCAGGTCGGATGTCGTGGCGATCGAGCGCGATCGCCAGATCTGGATGGCGCCCATCGACGGTTCCGCTCCGGCGACGCGCGTGCTCGCCGCGCACGGCACCAGTGCCGATGCGCGATGGTCGCCCGACGGGCGGGCGCTCGCCTTCGTGTCGAATCGCGGCGATCACGCGTTCGTGGGCGTGTATCGGGATGCGCAGTCGCCAATCACATGGCTTGCGCCGAGCACGTCGCGCGACGGCAGCCCACGCTGGTCTGGCGACGGTACGCGCGTCGCCTTCGTGCGGCGTCCTGGCGTTGGTGGCGCACCCGCATCCGTCCTCGAGCCCCGACACCAGCCATGGGCCATCTGGGTTGCCGATGTGTCGACCGGCGCAGGACGCCAGGTGTGGAAGGCACCAGAGACGTTGCAGGGATCCGTGCCAACGACGCACGGCACCACGAACCTGCAGTGGGCGTCTGGCGATCGCATCGTCTTCCTGTCGTACGAGGACGGGTGGCCGCATCTCTACGCCGTGGGTGCAGGCGGGGGGGCGGCGGGGTTGCTGACACCTGGGAACTACATGGCCGAACACGTCAGGCTTGTCCCCGGTGGCCGTGAGGTGGTGTTCGCGGCGAACACCGGTCCCGACGCGCTGGACCTCCACCGGCGTCACGTCGTGCGTGCCAGTGTCGAGCGCACGGCGCCCGAGGTGCTGACCCCCGGGACAGGACTCGAGTGGTCGCCGGTGGTGACCGGCGATGGGCAGTGGCTGGTCTACATCTCGGCGACGGCGCAGCGACCGCCGCAGGTGGCCGTCCGTCCTCTGGGCGGTGGCGGCGAGCGCCTGCTCGCGTCCGATCGCATCCCCGCAGGTTTCCCGGCTGCGCGGCTCGTCGTGCCGCGGGCCGTGAGTTACACGGCCGAGGACGGCGTGGTGGTGCACGCGCAGTTGTTCGACGTGCCGGTGGGCAGCAGTGCGAAACGTCCGGCCATCGTGTACGTGCACGGCGGGCCGCCGAGGCAGATGCTGCTCGGTTGGAACTACTCGGACTACTACGCCAACGCCTACGCGATGAACCAGTATCTGGCGAGTCGCGGCTTCGTGGTGTTGTCGATCAACTATCGCCTCGGCATCGGGTATGGATATGCGTTTCACCGCCCGCGAGACGCCGGAGCGCAGGGCGCATCGGAGTATCGCGACGTGAAGGCGGCGGGGTTGTACTTACGTTCGCTCGCGCAGGTCGACCCGGCGCGCGTCGGCATCTACGGCGGATCGTACGGCGGATTCCTCACGGCGCTTGCGCTGGGGCGTGACTCCGCGATCTTCGCGGCCGGCGTCGATATCCACGGTGTGCACGACTTCACGGCCGCCGACTCGGGAGCGGGCGCCGCGCTGCAGGCGGCGCTGGCACGCACAGCACTCGAGCCGAACGATCGCGCGAGGGCGCTCGAGGTCGCGTGGTCGTCGTCGCCGGTATCATCTGTGCCGACCTGGCGCTCGCCCGTGCTGCTCATCCACGGCGATGACGACCGCAACGTGCGCTTCAGCCAGACCGTCGATCTTGCGCGGCGCCTCGAAGCGCAGCACGTGCCGTTCGAGGAACTCGTCATTGTCGACGATACGCACCACTGGATGCGCTACGCGAACCAGCTCCGCGTGAACGGCGCCATCGAGGCCTTCTTCACCCGTCAGTTCAAGTAGCGTCGCCGACCACCCCCGTTGTCACCCTGACACCGCGCGTCACTTGGGGTCTGACCCCAATTGCCCATTCCTCGCCTTCCGCCCTGCCGATTGCATGTATTGGCGGGGGGCGGTGCGGCTCAGGTCGGGCAATTCGCGGGAATTGGGGTCTGACCCCAATTGGTTCGAATGCGGAAGCGGACCGGGGGATTTCGACACCGGCGGGTTCCGATTCGCCGAGGGGCCGGGGACACGGGTGGCATGCAATGCCTTCCGGGGGCGTCAGGCTAGCGATCGCCGTGCCGTGGCGACGGGCCGCGGACGAGCGCGCGCAGCATCCAGCCTATCGTTCCCACGGCGGCGAGCAGCAGGACGACGAAGATCACGATCGGCATCCACTGCGGCTCGACGCGCGCGGCCTCGCCGAGCCCAGCGGCGATGAACGCCGATTCGCGCACCTGGTCGCGCGTGAAGATCATCGCCGGCAGGGTGGCGAGCAGCGTCGCGAGGCCGACGCGCACCGCAGGGATGGGGTCGGCGGCCCTCGATGCCAGCGCAAAGGCCATCACCGTGACGAGGCCGAGCGACACGCCGATCATGAGGACGACGGTCGCGCCGGCATCGCGGCCCGCGAGCCGCCACAGCACATCGCGCGGCAGCGACATCAGCCACCAACTCCCCACGATCGCGTTGACGAAGCTCGCGACCGCCGCCCAACCGCTGCCGTAACGCATCGCCCAACGGCCGAAGGCCGGATCACTCGCGCAACGCATCCATCCCAGCAGGGCGGTCGCCGCGCCGGCGACACCGGTGGCGCCAAGCAGCATGTGCAGGTAACGCGGCACGAGTGCCCGGTCATCGAGGTTGAGGAGCCATCCCGACGTGCCGTCCAGCGTCATCATCGGGAACTCGCCAACGCGCAACATCAGCGACATGTTGTTGGTGTAGATGAAGGCGACCAGCACGAGGATGGCCGCCACGCTCAGCGCCAGCACCGCCTGGCTTGCCGTGTCAGACGCTGCGCGGAAGGCCAGGCGATAGGCGCCGTAGTACGCGACGATGACCAGCCCCACGACCGAGAGCCACCACCACGCCATGATGACGGAGCTGCCGAACAGCGCGCGCCCGTAGAGCACCTGCACGAACAGGAGCGGCGCGACCCCGAAGCTGATCGTCGCCGCCATGATGGTCGGGAGGGCCTTCGCGAACCACGCGGTCAGCGTGCGCGCGTGCGGATCCCGATTCCCGCGCCCGCGGAGGCGCGCCACGACGCCCAGGAGCGATCCCCCCAGCGCCAGGTTCATCGGCACGAGGTGCAGGAAGAACGTCAGCAGCAGCAGCCCCCACAGCAGCAGCGTCGGCGCCGGCTGGGGAAGCGGGTCTGGCAACGGCACCGTCAGGTTCAGCATCAGCAGCGGCGACATCACTTCACCTCGCTCGACGCGCCCGTCGCCGTGAGGCCCGCAAGGTGCGACGCGACCGCGCGACGCAGGGCCTCGTCGCCTTCGAACGGCGGCATCACGTCGTTGATCTCCGGGAGGCGTCCGAGCATCTCGTAGAACGCATCCGCCGTTCGTGCCCGACGACCCGCGAACGGCCACTCGGCATCGGCGCCGTGGCACATCGCGCAGTTGTCGTCGACATACGCGCGACCCGCGTCGCTCGACGTCGCCTCTGCCACCACCTGTTCTCGTGTCGCTCCGCCAAGCATCGCCAGGTACACGGCCAGCGCGTGACGCTCGGCGTCTGTGCCGGCAAAGGGCGGCATCTGGCGCCCGCGCCACGTCCGCAGACGCACGTGCGGAGTCGTCCATGCGGATGGGCGTCCGTCGCCATCCACGGCGACCGCCAGCTTCGCGATGGTGTTCTCGAGCGCGCCGACGCTTCGTCCGGTGACCAGTGGACGCAGGGCCAGGTATCCATCGCGCGTGTGGCACGACGCGCAGAGCAGGCGCGCGACGGCCTCGCCGTCGGCCTCGAGCCGGCCGATCGTGTCGTCGGCCGCGAGATGCGCGTTCTGCGGCCGCACGTAATTGGCCGACGCGAGCACGCCTTTCGCATTCAACTGTTCGATGGCGAACGGATCGGACGCAGGTCCGAGCCTCACGCCGTTGACGAACATCGTCTGCGCCAGGACGTACGGCTTGCGCAGGACTTCGCGAACGAACTCCGTGCCGCCGAACGTGACGAGTCCCAGCAGCATCATCGGGGCCACGGTCATCGGTCCGAAGCTCGCGGGACGACGCAGGACGCCGACGACGAGGATCAGCACGAGGCCGACGCCGCTGGCTGCGGCGGCGAGTGCCGCGAGACGTGCCACGGGATACCCGCTCGTTGCGCCCAGCGCGACGGCACGGAACGCGTCGCCGAACGCACCGGCGACGCCGGGTGCTCGGCCGTCGGCCATGCCGAACACGCCCGCGACGTCGACGCCCGCCTGCCCGGCCGCCCACAGGTACCACGCCAGTGAGAGCGGGAGCGCGATCGCCATCGGGAGCACCCAGCGCACGCCGGCGAGCTGTGCGAGTTGCCGCTTGAGCGTGCCGTCGGGCATCCACGAGGCCGTCAGGAGCGCGTAGAGACCGGCGAGGCCGATGGCGGCGGCGGTGCGCGCGACCAGCGCAGGCCAGTAGGTCGGATTGAAGAACGCGTCCCAGATGTCACCCGATGCGATCCAGTCGCCGGGCGTGAGCATGAACGTCAGGATGCCGTTGATGACGACGAGGCTCATCCACGCCGAGATCGCGTAGATCCAGCCAACGCGCACGTGCACGGCCGGCGTCAGCCGATCCCAGCCGTAGTAGTAGACCAGGGCCGCGGCGATCTCGACGATGAAGAACGTCCACTCGATGGCCCAGAACCAGACGAACAACTGGATGAGCGACGAGGTCGCCGACGGGTGGACGAGCCCGATGATGAACCAGATGCCGACGCCGGTGACGGCGCCGAACACCAGCGTGACGAGGATGAAGAACCTGCTGTGCCGCCTGACGTAGTCGAGCAGCGCCGCGTCGTCGTCTCGTCGCGCGCGGCGTTCGGTGAGCACGAGGAAGAGCCCGCCGCCGACCGCGAAGTGCGAGACGAAGACGTGGAGGATGGCGATGGCGGCGATGAAGAGGCCGCCGGCGGGGATGTCCCAGAGCGGGTAGTTCATGACGGCACGCTCACGTGAGGGTCGCCCCTGTGTGCCAGCAGGCGACCCGGATTCACTCCAGCGCTTCGCGCAGGCGATCGCACGCGGTGCGAAGCACCTTCACGCGTGCGTAGGCCTTGTCGTCGGCCTCGACCAGTGTCCACGGGGCGGCATGGGTGCTCGTGCGCTCGACCATGTCGTTGACGGCGAGTTCGTACGCGGGCCACTGCTTGCGGTTGCGCCAGTCCTCGTCGGTGATCTTCCACCGCTTCCACTCGGTCGACTGGCGATCCTTGAACCGGCGCAGCTGCTCGTCGGGCGTGACGTGGAGCCAGTACTTCACCAGGACGGTCCCGGCGCTCACGAGCTGATCCTCGAACTGGTTGATCTCGCCGTAGGCGCGCATCCACTCGGGTTCCGATGCGAAGCCCTCGACGCGTTCGACGAGCACGCGGCCGTACCAACTCCGGTCGAAGAGCGTGACGCGGCCGGCGCGCGAGAGGTGCCGCCAGAATCGCCACAGGTAGTGGTGCGCCCGCTCTTCGTCGGTGGGCGCCGCGATCTGGATCACCTGGTATTCGCGCGCGTCGAGCGCGCTCGTGATGCGGCGGATGGCGCCGCCCTTGCCAGCGGCGTCCCATCCCTCGAACACCATGACCGTCGAGATCCCGCGTGCCGCCGCCTTGCGCTGCAGCTGGTTCAGGCGTCCCTGCCACTGCTCGATCTTGCGCGCGGCGTCTTTCTTGTCGAGCCGCAGGCTCATGTCGAGGTGGCCGAGGATGGTCGTGGTCGTCGCCACGGGCGGCTGGACGGCCGGCACGCGTGCCGACGCGCGGGCAGGCGCCTTTGGCACGGCGACGATCTTCGACACGTGTGGCGTGCGCGCCTCGGCCTGTGCCGGTGTCTCGAGGCGCTGGCGGATGGCGTCACGCACCGCGCTCGCGACAGCCAGGCTCCGGTAGTTCGGATCGGCGCCCTCGACGATGACCCATGGGGCGGCACCACGGCTGGTGTGTCGGATGGCGCGTTCCGCGGCGTCCAGGAAGCGGTCGTACATCCGCCAGTGCTTCCATTCCAGCTTGGTAACGCGCCACCGGGTCAGCGGATCCTTCTCCAGCCTCGTCAGGCGTTCCTCCTGCCGCGCCTTGTCGAGGTGCATCCAGAACTTCAGGATGAGCGCGCCCGAGTCGGCGAGCGTCCGCTCGAAATCGACGATGCGATTGAGCTGCTCGGCGTAGACGCCGGCGTCGATGCGCCGGTAGACGCGATCGAGCACGGGCGTCGAGTACCACGAACTCAGGAACATCCCGATCCGGCCGCGCGGTGGGAGGTTCAACCAGTAGCGCCAGTACTCGGGGCGCTCCCGCTCTTCTTCGGACGGCGTGCCGAACGCGCGCGTCACCAGCCAGCGCGGGTCCATCCACTCGTTGAGGAGGTTGACCGTCTCGCCCTTGCCGGCCCCGCCCACGCCCGCAAACACGAGGATGACGGGGAAGGGCGCATCGCGCAGGCGCACCTGCACATCGAGCAGGTCGGCCCGAAGCGGCGGCGCGATCACGCGGTAGTCGTCCTTGCTGACGGTGCGACCGAGCTCGGCGGCTTCGAACATGCGGCGATTGTAGTCATGATCGGCGTCGCCGTCCCGCCTGATCGACGGGTCGCGGCGCCGGGGATACGGTCAGTCGTGGGTGAGCGGCGGCGTCGCCGCGCTGTCCTCGTGTGGGTTCCGCCTGAGGATGACCAGCGTGAAGTCGTCGGCGTAAGGGCGTCCGTGCGCGAAATCGCGGGTCGCAGACACCGTGGCGGCGACCATGTCGCCGGCCCCGAGGCCGCGCATCGCGTTGACGACCGACCCCAGTCGTTCGACGCCGAAGTCCTCGCCGGCGTCGCCCTCCAGTTCGACGACCCCATCGGTGTACAGCACCAGCACGTCGCCGGGCTCGACGACCACCTCGCGCTCGACGTACGCGCCGCCCGCAAACACCCCGAGGAACGGCCCGCTGCTGAGCAACTGCTCGACCGTCCCGTTCGCCCGGACGACGAGGGGGGCGTTGTGGCCGCAATTTGCGAACGTGAACCGGCCCGTCGCGGGTTCGAGCACGCCGTACACCGAGGTGACGAATGCCGGCAGGCCAATCGACTCGGCCAGCGAGGTGTTGATCTCCTGCACCGTCTGCGACACGAGCGGGTTGCGCCTGGCCGACGTCCGCAGCAGGGCCCGGAATGTCGACATGATCAGGGCCGCCGGTATTCCCTTCCCGGCAACGTCGGCGACGACGAGACCGAGCCGGCCGTCGGGCAGGTGGATGTAGTCGTAGTAGTCGCCCCCGATGTCGAATGCCGGGAGGCTGAGGCCAGATATGTCGTAGCCCTCGACGGCGGGATCCTGCCTCGGGAGGAGGCGCGCCTGCACCTGGTGGGCGATCTGCAACTGGCCGTCGATGGCCTGCCGCTCGAGCACCTGCCTGTGGAGCATCGCCTTTTCGATCGAGATGGCGGCGGCGTTCGAGAAGAAGTGCAGCACCTCGAGATCGGCGGCAGAGAACGCCCCCCAGGTGTCGCTCTCCAGGTTCAGGGCCCCGATGGTGCGGTCACGGACCACGATGGGCACGGCGATCTCGGAGCGGGTCTGCGGCCGGCCTTCGACGTACTTGGACTCCTGCCGCACGTCCGGTGCCACGACGCACTCTCCGGTGAGGATCACGTGCCCGATGATGCCGTGTCCGAACCGGTACATCGGGTCGCGTTCGGGCCGCTGTGGAGGGAACCCGCGCGACGCCATGCCCGCGATCACCTGTCGGGGATGGCCGCGCCGCAGCGCGGAGTCCTCGCGCGTCAGCACGAAGACACCGGCCGCATCGTAGGGCACGACCTCGCCGACGGTGTCGAGGAGGTGGTTCAGGATGACGTCGAGGTCGAGCGTGCCGCTGATGCGCTCGGCGATCTGCAGCAGCAGGTGGTACTTCGTCTCGGCCGTCAGCGCCCGTGGCTGCGTGCCGTCATCGAGAAGATCGGGCATCGCTCCCATTTTGCTCCAACCCGAGGCAGATGGCGTGCCGCGCGTCAGCCTGCCTGTGCCTGCCTCGCCACCGCGAGCATCGTCGCGAACTCGCGGTTGAACGCCTCGGTGATGACCTCGGGATCGGGAATCAGGTGCGCGTCAGCGATGATGGCCAGCGACGCCCTGCCGTCGTAGCTCAGGATGCTGATGCCCATGCCGAGTTGCCGCCCGGGGTGCGGGACCCAGAACATCATGCGGTCGATCGGGACGCCCGCGAGGTACAGCGTCTGCAGCGGGCCGGCGACGTTCGTCATCACCACGCTCGCCTTGCTGGCGAAGAGGTCGACCGCCACGTCCTCGATCAGCTTCGGGCCGCGGCCGAAGAGGCTGAACAGCGTCCGGATCGCGACGGCCTCGGGCGACCGCTTGAGCGCGTCCATCTTCGCCTTCGTCATCTGCAGCCGCACCATCGGATCATCGGCGCCGACCGCGAGTTCGAGGATGACGAGCCCGAACTCGTTGCCGAGGTCGAGGCCGCGGGCGCGCGGACGCAGGTCGACCGGCACCATGGCGCGCATGTGCGTGGCGTCCACGTCGACGCCGCGTCCGGCGAGGTAGTGGCGCAGCGCGCCGGTCATGCCGGCCACCAGCACGTCGTTCACCTTCGCCCCGGCGTGCTGTCCGATCGCCTTCACGTCGGCCAGTTCCACGGGAACCGACCACGCCACGCGCTTGGGGAGGTGGAACTCGCCTTTGAGCGGTGACTGAGGATCGGGATCCTTGAAGAGTTCGGCCAGCAGGGCCGCGACGCCCCCGACGGCCACCCCGGCTCCTTCGACGATGCGCTGGGGGTGCGCGACGAGGTCGAGCAGCGAAGCCGCGGCCTGCGCCGACCAGTCCACGACCTCGATGGCGGGCGTGAGCAACTGGTCGAGCAGACCGGCCTGCGGGTGAGGCCGCACGCGTGGCGTCGCGGGCGTCCCGATGGGCGCATCGGCCACCTCGTCGAAGAGTTCCTGCGAGAGCGCCATCATCGCGGTGCCGTCGCCCATGCAGTGGTGGAACCGCATCACGAGCGCGCCGCCGCTCCCGACCCCGTCGACGACGTGTATCTGCCACAACGGGCGGCTCGGATCGAGCGGCGTGCTGCCCAGGGTGCTCAGCAGGTCGGCCAGGGCCGCGCTGTCGGCCGGTGGCTGCAGCGTGATGTGCTCGAACTGCTGATCGATGGTGAAGTCGGGGATGTCTTGCCAGTGCGGCGTCGCGATGGGAAAGCCCTGCTCGACGACCCGCTGGCGGAACCGCTCGAAGCGTGCGAGGCGCGCGCGGTACACCGCCTTGACCTTCTCGAAGTCGAGCGGTTCGCGCGTCAGCGCGATCCCGGTGACGAGCGCGAGGTTCGCGGGGCCGTCGATGTTGTACCAGGCCGCGTCCATCGGCGACATCGGGACGGTGTGTGTGGTCATGCGCGTGGATCCGTGACCGCCGCTGGGGCAGGCGTGGCGAAACCCGTGGATGGTCGCGGCGGCGCCCGATTGCGCCCGCCGCCCGGCACCACGAGGAATCTACTATCTGCCAGCCGGAACGGCAACGAGACTCGCACTGCTGGTGCCAGGCGGGTCGCCCACTGCACGCCTCGAGGCGACACGGCTGCGTGGGATCACTGGTGCGTCGCCCGTGCCCCGCGCGCGACGTCAGTGATCGTGCCGATGGTGCACGTCGGGATAGTGCGTGTGCGCGTGCGTCAGTGGCTCGTGTTCGTGCCAGTGCGCGTGGGGCTCGCGCTCGTCGGTGCCCGGCGGATGCGTGTGCCGGTGGTGTACATCGTGCGTGTGGCGATGACTGTGGGCCATCGCGTCGTGATGGTGGGCATGTACGTGGCGCTCGGTGAGGTGCAGGTACACGCCGCAGGCCATCAGGGCCGTGGCGGGGAGCAGCAGTCCCGACATCGCTTCACCCAGCCAGGTCACCGACACGAGCGCGCCGATGAAGGGTGCGGTCGAGAAGTACGCGCCCGTTCGCGCGGTGCCCAGGTGCCGCAAGGCCACGACGAACAGCGCCAGGCTCAGGCCATACCCGGCGAACCCGACGATGAGCGCGCCGGCCACGACCGGTGCGTCGGGCCAGTGCTGCCCGAGCCACGCGGCCAGCGAGAGGTTGACGATGGCTGACACCAGCCCCTTGAGCGCCGCCAGTCGCACCGCATCGGCGTGCGAGACCTTCTGCGTCAGGTTGTTGTCGAGGCCCCAGGCCGCGCACGCCAGCGCGATCAGCAGGCTGCCCACTGGCAGCGTCAACGTCCCGCCGGTCCACGACAGCAGCACGCTGCCGCCGAGGATCAGGGCCATGCCGAACGCGATGCGCCGATCGAAGTGCTCGCGAAACAGGAACCACGCCAGGGCGGTCGTGAACACGCCCTCGAGGTTCAGCAGGAGTGAGGCGGTCGTCGCGGGCGTGCGCGCGAGGCCGAGCATCAGGCACACGGGCGCCACGACCCCTCCGCACAGGATCGCGGACGCGAGCCAGGGCCATCCGCCCGGCTCGACGAGCGGGCCGCCTGGCCGCGACGGCCGCAGCCACAGCCAGAGCGACAGCCCCGCCCACGAACCGGCGTAGAGCAGGCCGGCGAGCGCGACCGGCGCCACGCCGTCCAGGAGCTGTTTGGCCAGCGGCGTGCTCACGCCGAAGAGCGCGGCCGCAGCCAGCGCGTATCCGATCGCCGTCGATGGTCGTTCGCGCCGCATGTCGCCTCTACGTGCTCAGCCTCACCGTTGCCTCGCGCCAGGATCCCCTGGGCGTGTCTACGCGACCACTTGTCGCCTCCCGAACACCCAGTACGCCGCCGGCACCACGAGCATGTTCAGCGCGGTCGCCGAGAGGAGTCCGGCGAGGATCACCAACGCCATCGGCGCCTGGATCTCGCTGCCGGGTTCCCCCATGCCCAGCGCGACCGGTACGAGCGCGAGTCCCGTCGCCTGCGCGGTCATGAGGATCGGGGCGAGCCGCTCCATCGCGCCGCGCACGATCGCCTCGCGGTGATCGCTGACGCCTTCCTCGTCGCGCAGGTGCGTGATGTGCGAGACCAGCATGATCCCGTTGCGCGTGGCGATCCCGAACAGCGCGATGAAGCCGATCATCGACGCCACCGACAGCACGCCGCCCGACATCCACACGCCGACCACGCCGCCGGCCAGCGCCAGCGGCAGGTTCACCATGATGATGGTCGCATCGGTGAGCGAGCGGAACGCCGATCGCCAGGATCACGAGGATCCCGACGATGGCGGCGAGCCCGAGCCAGAACAGCAGGCGCGACGCGTCGGCCGCGCTCTCGAACTGCCCGCCGTACTCGATGTGATAGCCGCTCGGGAACGTGACCGCCTGCGCGACACGCGCCTCGATGTCGCTGACGACGCCGCGCAGGTCGCGGCCCGCGACGTTGCACTGCACGACGATCTTGCGCTGCACGTTCTCGCGGCTGACGAAGTTCGGGCTGCGGTCCTCGGCGATGTGCGCCACGCGCGCCGAGCGGTGCCCGCACGCCGACCGGGGTGTCGACCGTCGTGCGCGCGATCGTGTCGAGATCGCTGAGGTCGGTCGGCGGGTACCGCACCACGATCGGAACCGCGACGCCCGGCCTCGATCACCTGGCTGACCTCGCGGCCGACCATCGCCGATTCGAGCGCCGGTCGCGGCGTCGCCCGCCGGCAGGCCGAACGACGCCAGCGCGCCGCGGTCGAACTTCACGCGTCACCGTCGGGATGTCGGTCTGCTGCTCGACCGAGAGGTCGACGACGCCCGGGCACGTCGCGGCAGCGGCCTCGCACCTGCTTCGCCAGCGCGCGCAGGGTCTGCAGGTCGTCGCCGAACACCTTCATCGGCGATGTTGGCGCGCGTGCCCGACAGCATGTGGTCGATGCGGTGCGAGATCGGCTGCCCGACGGTCACGTTCATGCCGGGGAGCAGCGTCGACCTTCTGCGCGGATCTCGTCGAGCACGACGTCCTTCGGCCGGTCGCTCATCTGCAGCTGCACGTCGAGTTCGGCCGACTCGACGCCCTGGACGTGCTCGTCGAGTTCGGCGCGCCCGGTGCGACGGGCCGTGCTGACCACCTCGGGCACCGACAGCAACTGCCGCTCGAGCGCGGCGCCGAGTCGGTTCGCTGTCGTCGAGGCTGGTGCCCGGGCAGCGTCACGGCGCTCACCGTGAGCGTGCCCTCGTTGAACTCCGGCAGGAACGAGCGCCCCAGCGAGAAGAACGCCACGATCGTCGCGACCAGCAGCACGGCCGCCGCCGGCGAGGACGAACCGCGCGTGGTGCAGCGTCCACTCGAGGATCGGCCGGTACAGCTCGCTTCAGCAGGCGTGACGACCCGCGGTTCGTGGCCCGGCCAGCACGCCTCGCGACCGCGGCAGCAGCCACGAGCACAGCACCGGGCGTCACGGTCAGGGCGACGACGAGCGACGCCGACAGCGCGATCACGTAGGCCAGGCCCAGCGGCTGCAGCAGCCGGCCTTCGACCCCGCCGAGGAAGAACAGCGGCGCGAACACGATCAGGATGACCAGCGTCGCGAAGACGATCGAGCTGCGGATCTCGACGCTTGCGCGGTACACGACCTCGAGTGGCCGGGCGACGGTCGGCCTCTGGCAGGCGCGGCGTTCTCGCGCAGCCGCCGGAACACGTTCTCGACGTCGATGATCGCGTCGTCGACGAGCGCGCCGACCGCGATCGCCATGCCGCCGAGCGTCATGGTGTTGATGGTGGCCCCGACGAGCTTCAGGCCGAAGATCGACGCGACGAGCGACAGCGGGATCGCCATGAGCGTGATGACGCCCGCGCGCACGTTCGCCAGGAACAGCAGCACCGTGACGACGACGAGCACGCCGCCGTCGCGCAGGGCCGCGACGAGGTTGCGCGATCGAGACCTCGATGAAGTCGGCCTGGCGGAAGATGCGTCTTGTCGATCGTCATGCCGGCCGGCAGGCCGGCCTGGATGTCGTCGAGTGCCGCGTCGAGCGCACGCGTCAGCTCGAGCGTGTTCTGCGCCCGGCTGCTTCTGGACGCCGATGATGACCGCGGGCGTCGCGTTGTGCGAGCCTTCGCCGCGCTTGATCGCCTCGCCGATGCGGACGCGCGCGACGTCGCGGACGAGCACCGGCCGCCCCTCGTCGCACCGCGACGACCGTCTGCGCGATGTCGTCGATGGTCGCGAGCCGGCCGACGCCCTGCACGAGGTACTCCTGTCCGCCGGCCACGCGGAACCCGGCGCTCGTGTTGCGATTGCTGCCGGCGACGCGCGTGCTCGACGGCGTCGAGCGTCGACGCCGTGGTGCGCGAGCGCCGCGGGATCGGCGAGCACCTGGTACTGCTTCTGGCCGCCGCCGGTCGACGATGACCTGCGAGACGCCGGGGACGGCGAGCAGGCGGCGCCGGATCACCGTCTCGGCCGTCGTGCGCAGCTCGAATCGGATCGTGCCGCTCCGATTCGAGCGCGAGGAACAGGATCTCGCCCATGATCGACGACACCGGGCGCGAGGACCGGACGCTCGACGCCCTCCGGCAGGGTGTCGGCCACCGTCGCGAGCTTCTCGGTGACGGTCTGGCGGGCGCGGTGGATGTCCTCGCCCCAGTCGAACTCCACCCAGATCACGGCGACGCCCACGGCGGTGGCAGACCGCACGCGGCGCACGCCGCCGGCGCCGTTGAGCGCGGCCTCGATCGGGAAGGTGACGAGCGTCTCGAGGTCCGTCGGCGCCATGCCGCGCGCTTCGGCGAGCACGGTGACCGTCGGCGCGGTGAGATCGGGCAGCACGTCGATCGGCATGCGCGCCGTGACGTAGCCGCCCCACAGCAGGAATCCCGCCGAGAGCGCCACGACGAGGGCGCGATTGCGCAACGACCAGCGAATTCGCAGGCGACCACGGGATGCAGTACGTCGATCATGGTCGCGTCCTCAGTGCACGTGCCCGTGCGCGGGCACCTGGGTAGACAGCGAGGCGAGACGCACGAGCGGCGCGCCGCGCACGACCACGCGATCGCCTGCGCTGACGCCGTCGACGGCCACGAACCCCGCGTCGCGCGGGCCAGGTGTCACGGGCCGTCGCTCGAACGACTCGCCCGATGCCTGGACGAACACCACCTGCCGTCCGCCATCGTCCACGAGCGCGGAGACCGGGACGGCACGCGTCTGCTCGCGCGCGCCTGTCAGCAGGCGCACCGTGACGCGTTGGCCGATGGCGATCTGCGGCGGCCGGTCGCACGAGGCGGAAGACGAGCGGCAGCGTGCGCGATGCCGGATCGAGCAGGCGTCCGCGCGAGATGGGCTTGCCCAGCACGATGTCGGCGTCGCTGCCCGGCACGCGCGCCGTGGCATCGACGCTGGCCGCCAGGCGCGGCACCTCCGACTCCGGGACGTGCGCGACCACATGCACCGCGTCGAGGGCGACGATGCGGAACAACGGGACGCCCTGCTCGACGGCGCTGCCGTTCGTGGCCGAAACCTCGGTGATGACGCCCGCGATCGGAGCGCGCACCTGGAAGCGGCTGTCGGCGCTCCCTTCGCCACGGCCGGTGCGCATCATGTCCAACTGTCCGAGCCGCGCTTCCGCCGCCGTCACGCGTGCCTGCGCGGTCGACTCCGCGACCATCGCTTCCTGGAGGCGGCGGCCAGGCACCGCGCCAGACGCCACCAGGCGTTCGACGCGGGCCTTCTCGGCCTGCGCGAGGCCGAGGCGCGCCCGCGCCTCGGTGAGTTCGACGTCGAGGCTCGGACGATCGCTTGCCTGCGCGCTCTGCGGGAGCAGCTCCGCCAGTACCGTGCCGGCGGCGACCTGCGCGCCAACCGTGGCGGCGCTGGCCATGCGCAACGACGCGTCCGGTGATGGGGGCGGCGATGACCGCCTCACCGCCGCTGCGCGGGCGCACGTTGCCTGCGACGCTCGAGCGCCGGCGCGCATGCTGCCGCCGCTCCGGCGATGGCCGTCCCGAAGTCGAGCGTCCACTGCTGCTCCTTCAGGAACGAGATGCCGCCATCCTCCTCGTCGGCCGGCGTCCCGGCGCGCGCATCGCGGCTTCCGTGGCGAAGACCTCGTACCGTCACCGACATCGTGGCCGTCGGTGACGTCGCCGGCCACCTCGATGCGCATCACGTACCGGCCGGGGGCCGTTGGGGTCACCGTCACGCCGAAGATGCCGGGGCGCGAGGGGCCATCGGTCGAGAACGCCTCGGTGCGCGGGCCGGTCAGCCGCACGATCGACCGGCCCGCGGTCAGCGGCTTGAACGTGCGCAGGTCGGTGAAGTGAATCGCGAAGCGCGCCGGCTGGCCGACGATGAGCGGGGGATGCTCCGCGAACAACTCCGTGCGCTCGCTCCACCGCGTCACGGCCTGCGTCGGCAGTTCCGCGGCGTCGGTGGGCGAGGGCCCCGGAGTCCCGGCGCCATTGCACGCCGTCGCCAGCACCAGGGCAAGAGATCCACATCACGCGTCGAGTCATCGAATCACCTCTTCGGCAGTCGAGTAGTCAAGGGCAATGGCCGCCAGGCGGGCCTCGACGTGGAGGTCGAGCGTGCGCAACTCGGCGCCGAGCAGGGTGCGGTGCGCATCGAGCAGTTCGAGGATGCCGATCTCGCCCTCGTCGTACGCCAGCGTCGCGATGCGCACGAGGTCGCGGCTGCGTGCCAGCGCTTCCTCGTCATAGGCGGTGGCGCGCGTGCGGCCGTCAACGGCCTGCGCGTGTGCGACGCGGACCTCGGTCTCGATCTCGCGGATGACTGCGTCTCGCGTGGCCGCGGCGCCGAGCAGCGCGTTCTCGATCGATGCCGTTTCCGGCGGCGCCTCGGCGGAACAGCGGCACAGCGACGCCGAGCGAGAACGCGTAGCCGCTGTCGGCGCGCCCGTTCTCGTCGGTCTGCTTCCAGCCGCCAGACACGACGGGCTGCACCCACGACAGCCGCGCAGCCGCCCGACGCTCGAACGTCAGTCGCTCGATGTCAGACTCCGCGGCGCTCAGTGCGGGGCGGCGTGCATGCGCGGCAGCGAGCGCCGTGGCGAGCGGCTGTGGGAGTGCGGCCATCGAGATGTCGTCGCTGGCCGAGAGCGCGGCGCCAGCGTCGGGTTCGCCGATGGCACTGGCCAACCGCGTGCGCGCAACAGCGATCGCGGTGGCGGCAGCGCGCCGGTCAGCCATGAAGTCGGCGAGCTCGCGTTCAGTGCGGAGGCGATCGAACGCCGAGCCGTCGCCCGCCTGCTCCCGCGCCCGCAGCCGCCCGGTCAACGCCTCGAGCGTCGTCAAGGCCGGTGCGCAGGACCCGTTCGCACGCCTCGGCGGCCAGCAACTGCGTGTAGGCCACGCGGGTCTCCCGCCTGACGAGGTGTTCGTCGACGCGCACCTGGGCGTCGGCCGTGCCGACGGCTGCACGGCGGCCTGCTCGAGCAGGCCTCGTCGTCCGTCGAGGGGCAGTTCCTGCTCGACGAGCACGAACCGGTCGCGAACACCCGCGGCGCTCTCCTGCTGCACGCGGATCGCGGGGTTGGCGACGGCACGACGCGCACGCTCGTCGGCCTCCACCTGGGCCGGGCGGGCGCGCACTGCGACGAGACGCGGAGACGTCGCCAGCGCGCGGGCTACCGCTTCAGATTCGGAAAGGGCTTGGGCATGAGCCGACGCGGCCCATGCGATCGGCACGAGGCAGGCGGCAGAGACCGTCACCCACCGCGACAGGTCGCGCATGGAAAACTCCGAACAGGTGTGAGATTGAACGAACGACGCACGTGGCGCTCAGGACGAGCGATGGCGTGAGGCTAGGCGGGTGGAGCCCGCGGGCCGGATCGAGAGGCGGGAGGTGGATCGTGTCCGCGCGAGACAGCCTCAGGCGGCTGGATGGGCTGGGCCGGCGGGGCGTGCAGCACGACCGACGCGATCAGCGAGGCAGCAATGTCAGCTTCGACTACCCGCGACGTGGCGAGCGGGGTGGCGAGAGTCCGCGCGTCCTCGTCTGGGCCATGGGCGCGCCAGGCGAGTTCGCCGTCCACCGGCGCGACATGCGCGTGAAACACCGCGCCGCCTTGCGCATGATGATCGTCGTGCCCGTGCGCGTGGACGTGCCGCCAGGACATCTGGGGCAGCGCCAGGAGCAGCGCGAGGCACACGAACACAGCGGCAGAACGCTTCACGGTGCCGAGGAGTGTAGGGCCAACATGAACCGGAGGTCAATTTTGGCAAGCCTCGTTGTGCGGTCTGTGTGTCGATCGTGGGAACCGATATCGTGAGCGCACCACCCATGCGACGTGCTGCGTGGGGCCACAGTCCTGGTCGACGAGGGCGGAGGCAGCAGCAATCCAACCTCGAGACGGCAACGAGGTGTGCAGAACGGGACAGATCGCCGTCGCTGTTGCTGTCACGGTAGGCGTTCCTGCCCCACCGTCGGTCACACTCGCAAGCGAGGACACACCATGAAGCGACTGTTGAGGTTCGTCACGCTGCCAGCCATTGGCGCGATCGCCCTGCTCACCAGCCCAGCCGCGGCCATCGGCCAGCCGGCTGGGAAGCCAACGCCCCCGACCACCCAGCAACTGCCATCCACGATGGAACCGCATCCGCTCGCGACGATGGAGATGGCGGCGATGAAAGCGGAGCCGCACCACCTGCTGGCGACGGCGTACAAGGACAGCCTGCTGTCGTTCGCGAAGACCCTGCGCGACGGCACGGCTGAGGCGACCACCGTCGACACGGTGTTTGCACGCGCGGCTGTGGAAGAAATGACGCGGAGCTTCGCGCAGATGCAGGTACACCATCTGGATCACATGAAGACCATGGACGAGAAGATGAAATCGTCGATGGCCGGCATGATGAAGCAGATGGACGCACATCACGCGGCCATCCAGGAGCACCTCACCGCGCTCGAGAAGGACGTGCAGGCCGCCGCGCCGGACGCGAAGTCGATCACGACGCACGTGACGGCGATCATCACCCAGTGCGAAGGCATGTCGATGATGCAGTCAGGAACGATGCCACACAAGATGGGTGGAACCGGGACCCCGAAGTAGCCTGGGAGGCGTGTCCCGTGACCGGGGGCGCTGCGACGCCCTCGCTCTGGCGACGGCGCGCCTACCGGTACTCCATCAGCCGGGCCATCCCGGCTTCCATGTGGTACGCGTGGTGACAGTGCATCAACCATCGGCCAGGGTTGTCGGCCATGAAGTCGACGTGGACCTGGCCCATGGGCTCGACGAGCACGGTGTCCTTCACCAACCCGGTCGGCCGCCCAGACACAGGATCGACGAGTTCGAAGAAGTGTCCGTGCAGGTGCATGGGATGTCGCACCATGCTGGCGTTGCGGAACTGCAACCGGATGCGCTCGCCGGCGTGGATGGCGATGGGTGATGCGGAGGCGTACGGTTCGCCGTTGATGGTCCACGAGGTGCCGCCCATCATCGGGCCGCTCAACGTCATGGGCAGGGTGCGTGCTCGCGTGGAGGGGTCCAGGCCGAGGCCGCGCCCTTTGAGGTCGCCGTACTGCAGCGTGCGCCCGTTGCGCAGCGCCGTCGGCCACACGAACGGCTGGGCAGCAGTCGCCCGCTCGCCTTCGTAGACGACCGGCACGACGATGCCTGGCACACTGCTGTCGGCCGGACCAGCGATCAGCGTCCATGCGCCGCGATTCGTGGCCTCGATGACGACGTCGTAGCGCTCGCCCATCCCGATGATCAGCGTGTCGACCGTCACCGGCTCCACCTCCTGGCCGTCGGTGTGGGTGACCACCAGCCGGTGGCCCGTGAGCCCGACGCGGAAGGTCGTCGCCGCGGATGCGTTGACGATCCGCAGCCGGAGCCGCTCACCGGCCTGCACGACGATGGGCGCCGCACCGCCCGTGATCCGGCCGTTCGCCAGGTAGCCGGCATACGCCGGGTCGCTGCTCGCCATCCCGCCCATCATGCCGCCGCCCATACCCATGCCGCCGCCTGGCGACGGGGTCATGGCGGCCATGGCGTCTTCCGGCGTGATCGTCAGCCAGTCGTCGAGCACGAGCGTCTGCTCGCGGTCCACCGCGATCGTCTCGGTGCGCGGTTCGACGACGAGCGCCCCCACGAGGCCACGATCCAGTTGCAGGCCGACGTGCGAGTGATAGAAGTAGGTGCCGGGCGTCGTCGCCAGGAACTCGTACACGAAACGTTCGCCTGGCATCACCGCCGGCTGCGTCACGTCTGGGACGCCGTCCATGGGATTCGGCAGGGGGATGCCGTGCCAGTGGATGGTGGTGGGCTCGGGCAGCTCGTTCTCGAGGGTGACGCGAAGCCGTTCTCCTTCTCTGACGCGCAGGTCGGGGCCGGGAACCTGTCGGTTGTAGGTCCACGTGGGCCATGCCTGTCCGTCTCCGGTGAACACAGTCGCCGCCGTGGCGGTCAGGGTGTATGACCTGACCGCGGGATCATCCGGGAACTGCGCATGTGCGCGCACGGCAACCGCTGCGGCGCCGACGGCGCCGAGGGAGCGGGTGAGGAAGGCACGACGGTCAATCGGCGCGGGCATGATGCGGGACTCTCCGGAGGGATAAGACGGGCGAAGACAAGATACAGGATGGCGAAGGAGGTCACCACGACGGTTGCGCGCCGCGACCTGGAAGGCCGCCTCGAGTACCGTGTCGACGTCGTGGACGGCATCGAGCACGCACCCGAGACGCTCAACCGGGTGTTCGACGGGGGCGACACGGCAGAGTTGCTGGTGAAAGTGACGTGAGAGAGGGCATCATGATGCCCGCGCGTCGCGTCTGACGTGCCGACAGAAGGAGCCTTCCTCATGCGCGAGTTCATGCCCGACGATCCGACGCGGCGCCGTGTTCTCTCGGGCCTCGCCATCCTTGGCCTCACGCCCTGGGTCGACGGCGTGTCGGCCTGGGCGATGCAGGACGCGCCCGCCTTCACCGGCGACGACTTCGAGATGGCGCACCGGCTGCTGATGCAGCCGGACGATGTCCTGGCGAAGGGCACGCCACAGATTCACCCCGAGCGATTCGACACCATCGTCGTCGGGGGCGGCATCTCGGGACTCGTCACGACCTACCGGCTCCGGACGCAGAACGTGCTCCTGCTGGAGCGAGACGTCGTGGTCGGCGGCGTCTCGAAGAGCGGCTCGTGGAACGGCATCGAGTACGCGCTCGGCGCGGCCTACATCCTCGATCCCGATCCCGACAGCGAGGACCCGCGCGAGAAGCTGGGATTCGAGCTGCTCGAGGAACTCGACCTCCGGAGGCGGGACGACGACCTGCGGAACGATCGGCGGCTGCAACGACGCCTCAGCGGCGACGCGAACCACTGCGTGTTCAGCAGCCGGCGCGTCGTGCCCGAGGCCGAGATCTACACCGCGCGCAACCGCGCGTTCTTCGAGGCCGTGCTCGATTCCGACAACTATCCATCGGTGCCGCCGACCGACACGGCGCTCGTCGACGCGCTCGACCGGGTCTCGTTCTCGGCGTTCCTGAAAGACGCGGCACTGCAGCGCAAGGTCTACGGGCGCACCGTTGGCGCCATCTCTCGGCTCGGACGGGAGGCCATCGAGTACTACTGCTGGGGCGCGTTCGGCACGAGCGCCGGCGAGACGTCGGCCTATCATGGCCTCAACTTCTTCGCGGCGGAGTTCGGCGGCGCGCTCGTGTATCCGGGCGGGAACGCGTTCATCGCGAAGCGGCTCGCCGAGCGGATCACCCGTGACAGCCCTCGCGCGATCAAGACGGGTGCGTGGACGTTGCGTGTCGAACGCGACGGTGACGTCTTCCTCGTTACCACGTGGGAAGACGGGGCGCTCCACCGGTACACCGCACGTGCAATCGTGATGGCGACGCCGCTGTTCCTCGTGCCGACGCTGGTGCCGTCGTTGCCCGAGGCGCAGCGCACGGCCATCGGCAGCCTCGACTACCGCGCCTATGTTGTCGCCAACGTGCTGCTCCGCAGGAACGCCAACGCAATCTTCCGGCCGGCGGCCATCCGCAATGGCTACGAGCTCACGCGTGTGCACGGCGTCGACGTCACCGCGACGCCGACGAAGGAGTTGTCGGCGCGCAAGGTCTACTCCGACGCGATTCTTGCCGACTTCGTGCTTGGCCGCCACGCGACGCACGCGGTGCTCACCGTCTATCGTCCCTATCCGTATGCCGACGGTCGGCCGGAGCTGTTCGGCGCCAGTTATGCAGATGTCGAGGCCGAGGTTCGGCGCGAAGTGCTCGCCGGCTTCGGACCGCACGGTTTGAAGGCGGCCGACATCGAGGGCGTGCGGCTGTGCCGCTGGGGGCACCCGATGATCGTCACGCGCCCCGGGCAGATGGCCGACGGCACGCTCGCGACCGCCGCGCGCTCCCAGCCGGGGCTGTACTTCTGTCACACTGACACGATGGGGGCGCCCGCGTACGAGAACGCCATCGCGGCGGCGCACGATGCGGTGGCGGCAGTCAGGGCATTCCTGTCACCATAGGTCGCGCGGGCGTGCCCGTTCCGCAGTCCTCTTCGCCGTTCTCATCCAGGCGCGCCGATCCGCCGTGCCACCGTCCATCGGAGATCCCTGTCATGCGCATTGCCGTCGCACTCCTCCTCGTGATGACGCTGGTCGGGTGCAAAGGAAGCAGCCCTGCCGAGAAGGCGCCCCAAGCGCCCGCGCCGACGTCTGCCGGCCCGGACGTGCCGGCAGTGACCCCGACAGCAGCGGATCCGCACGCCGGCGTCGTTCAGCCCATGGGACCACGAGTGACACCGGAACCAGAGAAGCGGACCGTGAAGGGGAAGATCGTCGAGCGCATCGACCTCCCCAGCGGCATGTACCTGCGGCTTGCCACCTCCGCGGGTGAGACCTGGGCCGCCGTGGGCAAGGCCGACGTCAAGACCGGTGCCGAGGTGACGGTCGTCAATGCCATCACCATGGACGGGTTCCAGAGCGCCTCCCTCAACAGGAAGTTCGACCGCATCGTCTTCGGCGCTCTGGAAGGTTCCGTGGAGGCGAAGGCGCCCGCGGTGCAGGCCGGGCGTGGTGCCGCGGGGGCGCTGCCCGCCGCTGGTCAGGCCGCAGCGCCGAAGCTGAAACCGGGCGCTGAGCAGGGCATGCCATCGAACGTGCCTCCGAAGATGGCCGAGGCCCTGGCGCGGATGGGGCAGGCCGAGCAGCCCGCGCAGGCCGGGTCGATGCCGCAGATGCCGCCTGGAATGCCGCCGGGCATGCCGCCGCATCCGCCCGTGTCTGCGCCCGCCGATTCGACGCCGATCTCCGTGGCGAAAGCCGAAGGGGCGGAGGGGAAGACGGTCGCCGAGATCTACGCAGGGCGCGAAGGGCTGAAGGACGCCGTGGTGCTCGTGCGAGCCCGGGTGGTGAAGTTCAGCCGCAACATCATGGGCAAGAACTGGATGCACCTGCGCGACGGATCCGGCTCACCCGCGACGCAGGATCACGACATGACCGTGACGACCGCAGATTCCGCGGCGGTCGGTGATGTCGTCCTGGTCCGGGGTGTCGTGCACCTCAACAAGGATTTCGGTGCGGGCTACGCCTATCCCGTCATCATCGAGGATGCAAAGGTCTCGAAGTAGCGGCGTTCAGTCGCGTGCATGGCACTTGTTGCAGAGGGTGCGCTGGTAGGTGGCGAACGCACTCACTGGACGGTCGTAGTACGCCGCCCGCGTCTCGGCGGATGTGCGTCCTCGCGCGTACTGCGGCTCGCCCGGCGTCGTGTCGGTGCCGGGCCAGGCACCGTTGTAGGTGAGAAACGTCGCCTTGTTGTTCCACCGCATCATGTATTCCCAGCCGCTCGCGTGGGCACGGTGACACGTGAGGCAGCTCACGAGGTCACCGCTCTGCGGGCCGCCGAGCGCGCCGTCGTCGTTGCGTGCATGCGACGCGAGCACGCTGTAGTCGGACAGATCCTCGACGAAGGGGACGAGTGACTGGTACGAGGACGCGAGGGTGCCCGTCATGTCGCCCGATTTCACGTAGGTCGCGTAGTTCGTGCGGAGCGTCGAGTCGAGTGCCACGTCGGCCGCGTGCCCGGACGACAACGATTGCGGATGGCAGGTCGCGCACCAGTTCGACCACGTGTCGCGGCCGCTTCCCGTGGCGTGGCCGTAGGCGACGCGCGTCTGGGTCGTCGTTTCGCTCCGGTTGTACGTCTCTGGGGCAAGCGCCACCGGCACGCCGTTGAATGTCACGCCGCTTCTCGTGTACCCGGTTCCCGCGAGCAGGCGATACGCACCCACTGCCATGCCCGCTTGTGGGGCAGGACTCGTATCGTACGAGCCAGACGCGGCGATCGGCGCACCGGTCGTGGCCATCGACCCGTCGGCGAGCCGGCGATAGCTCCCGTGCGGATCGTGGCACGAGGTGCAACCGAGGTCGGCAGCGTTGAAGGTGCCCCCGGGAGCCGTCGCGTTCGACGGGTCCGCGACGAACCCGAAATCGGCGGCGATGATGTTGTGGCCGTGGCTGGAGCCGTTCTCCTGGGTCGCGCCGCCCTCCGCGGCGTAGGCGTAGTTCTTCTTCACCCAGCCGAAGTCTCCGCCAGGGGTCCTCTGCAGCGGCGCGACGCCGGCAGGCATTCTCGATTCCGGTGTCGCCACGCGATACGCGTTCGGCCCCGTCGCATTCGCATCCAGGTGGCAACTCAGGCAGACCGAACTCGGGTCGGATTGCTTCAGGAGCCGATTCCCCGACGCACTTGCCGCGTGCATGCTGTGACAGCCCGTGCACTCCCCCGTGCCCCCTGAGTGGAATGCCGACGTCCCGGTGACACCGAACGTCATCAGGGCCACCAGCAGTGCAGGTCCGACCATCCCGGCTGCCTTCATGTCATTCTCCGCGAGTCGCCTGGCGGTCTCGTCACCGGATCGCCTGCCCGGCGCAGGTGATCCAGCGTGACCGCAGCGTCACGAAGACAATCGACAGCGTGACAAGGGACTTGAGGTGGACTCCTGCCTGGTCGGGCTGTTCAGTGGGGCAGGGGGCGTCACCGCGCCTGGCCAGGCGCGTCCACGAGCGCGCGCGCCCTGGCAAGGTTGTCGCGAAACATCGGGTCGGCAGGATCGAGCGCCGCGGCTTGCGCGAACGCCTGCACCGCCTCGCCGATCCGTCCCTGGCGAGTGAGCGCGACACCAAGGTTGTTGTGCGCGGCCGGGAGCGCGGGGTTCAGGGCCAACGCGGCCTGCAGTTCCTCGAGGCCCCGATCGACCTGTCCCAGGTTGACCAGCGCCAGGCCAAGGCTCGTGCGGGCCTCGGCAGAATTCGGGCGCAGGCGCAGGGCGGCCTCGTACGCACCGACAGCGTCGGCCTGTCGCCCCAACAATGCGTAGGCGACCCCAAGGTTCAGATGCGAGTCGGCCCGGCGCGAGTCCAGGCGCAGGGCCCTCTGGTAGCTGGCGACTGCTTCGTCGAGCCGGCCCCTGGAGTACAAGGCGAAGCCCAGGTACTCCTGGGCAGCAGCGCTGCCCGGCGACTTGGCGGCGGTGTCGGTCCACAGCGTGAGGTCGTCACGCCAGACCCGATTCCGGCTGATCGTCGCCGCCCCGTACGCTGCGAGCAGGAGCGTCGCCGCGACGATGCAGAGGGTGGCCGCGTGGCCCGGCCGACGCGCGACCGCGGTGACAAGTTGCGCCACGAGAAGGCCGAACCCGAAGACCGGCAGGTAGAGATAACGCTCGGCGAACACGCCCTCTCCAAGGGCTGGAATGTAGAGGGTGGGCAGCAACGGCACAACCACCACGAGCATGCCCAGCAGCACCATGGGCCGGCGTCGCCACCACAGCGAGGCGGCGATCATGCCGACGACGGCGGCCAGCGAGAGCAGGAGGGTTGGTGCCAGCGGTGACCGCAGTGGCACGAACGTGTGCAGGACGTTCAGGCCGACCGGCCAGATCAGTGTCCAGCAGTACGAGGCGAACAGCACGACGCCGTTGGCGAGCGTCGCGCCAGCGCCAAGTTCACGGTGGGCGAGGTTCGGCGCGAACCCTCCCAGCGCACTCAGTCGCAACGCCATGTAGAGCGCGCCGGCCACCACGAACGGAAGGAGTCTGGCCAGGATGTCGTTCCACCGCCGGGGCGACGCCGTCCTGCGCCGCAGGAGTTCGTAGCCCAGCAGCACGACGGGAAGCATGACCGCAGGTTCCTTGCACAGCGTCGCCGCGAGGAACGCCAGGGCTGCCGACAGGTTCCGGTGATCGAAGGGTCGTCGCGCCGTCGCGAACAGGTAGAACGCCAGCAACGAGAACAGTGCGAACGAGAGGTCCGTGATTCCTGCCAGCCACGCGACGGCCTCGGTGTGAACCGGGTGGAGGGCGAAGACGAGCGCCGCCACCAGTGGGCCGGCGTGCGCAGCGGCGTCAGCCGAGGGGGCGCCACCCGCCAACTCGCGCCACGCTCGCGAGCCGACCCACAGCGCCAGGATCGACGCCCCCGCGTGCAGCACGACATTCACCAGGTGGAATCCCCAGGGCGCGAGGCCGACGATCTGGTACGTCAGCAGGTAGAACAGGTGCATCGCCGGCCGGTAGTAACTGGTCGCCAGCCCCGGGTCGAATCCGGCCACGTGGTGCGTGAAGATCTCCCGCAGGAAGTGCGTGGACTTGATCCACGGGTTCTGCAGGATGTTCGGGATGTCGTCGAAGACGAAGCCATTGGCGAGCGTGTTGGCATACGCCACGAACGCGACGAGCCCGACCACCAGGCTCATGCGCCACTCTCCCCAACGCGGGACGCTCACGTGCACCTCGCCCATGTCACGGGCAGGTGTCACGCGTGCTTCAGAGGCGTGGGGGAGAGCATCCGGAGGCACGCGTGGTCACTTCGCGGGAGCCGTCCCGGCCAGGGCCGCCAGGGCGCGATGTTCCTCGGCCTTCTTCGGAACGCCCCTGGCGTCGTACGCACGGGCGAGGTTCAGGTGCAGCTCGGGGTCGCTCGGACGCGACCGGGCGGCCGCCGTGAAGTGATCGATGGCTTCGTCGAGGCGACCCTGCTGCGCGAGCAGCACGCCCAGGTTGTTGTGGGCATCGACGTGTCCCGCGTCCCTGGCCAGCGTGGCGCGATACTCCTGCATGGCGGCCATGCTCCAACCCAGGTGTTCGAACGCGATGCCAAGGTTGTAGTGCGCATCGACGAAGTCGGGCTTGTAGATGATGGCCGTCTGGAACGAGAGGACGGCCTGGAGCATCAGCCCGCTCCGTGCCGCTCCAAGCCCGTTGTTCAGCGATCGCTGCGCCAGGTCGGGCTCGAGTCGCAGCGCCACCTGCAGTGCACGGGTGCCCTCGCTCGCCTGCCCGCGCCGCAGGAGTGCCAGCCCCAGGCCTTCGTGGGCGATCCCCAGGCCGGGACTCTTCTGCACGCAATCTGTCCAGAGCGCCACGCCGTCCTTCCACACCGAATTCCTCGATATCGTCATGCCCGCGAACAGGCCGACGACCACGATCACTGTGGCCGAGAGGCCAACCTGCACCTGCTGGCTCCTGCTCCCGAGCGTGGCGAGGCAGGCCGACAGCAGGACTGCCGCCCCGACCGACGGGAGGTAGAGGTATCGCTCGGCAAACAGCAGAGACATTTCCTGGCCCAGGGCGGGGACGTAGAGGGCAGGCGCCAGGGGCAGGAGGAACAGGACCAGGCCGAAGGCGGCCACTCGCCCCGCGCGAAGCGCCAGCCAGCTGAGTGCGCCGAATGCCCCGATGATGACGAACGACCACATCAGCGCGGGAGAGGTCAGGGCCGTGACGGGCTCGATGTCGTGCAGGACGTTCAGCCCAACGGGCACGACGAGCACCTGCAGGTACAACGCGAACAAACGCGGCACCATCAGGACGACGTCGAGCGATGACGGGGGTTCAGCGCGGGAGAATGGCGCCACACCGCCCAGCACGTAGCCTCGCAGGGCGAGGTACGCGACCAGCACGGCGAACGGGGGACCCCAGCGTCGCAGCGCGTCGGCGAGGCGCGCGACCCGCCGTGGGCCGAACATCAGGTCGTAGGCGACCACGACGAAGGGAACCACGGCCGCAGGCTCCTTGCTGAAGAGGCCCAGCAGCAGCGCGCCCAGCGAGACGAGTTCGCGTGGCAGGCGACGGCCGCTGGAGTCGGCCGTCACGTACAAGTAGAGGGCCAGGAGCGAGAAGAACGCGCACGACAGGTCCATCACGCCAGAGATCCAGGCCACGGCCTCGGTGTGAACCGGATGCACCGCGAAGACCGCCGCTCCGGCGAACGCGGCCCAGCGCGCCTGCACGGGGCGGGTGCCCGCAGCGTCAAGCAGCGCGCGTGCCGTGAGGAACACGAGCGACGTGGTCGCGGCGTGGAGGGCGACGCTCACCACGTGGAACGGTTCGGGCTGCAAGCCGAAGAGCGCGTGCAGCAGCATGAACACGAGCGGGGGGAGCGGGCGGTAGTAGTTCGAGTCCCGGCCGAGCAGGCCCCACAGGTTCGTGAAGAAGATCTGCGAGGCGTTGCGGGGGTCCTTGATGATGTCGTTGTTGACGATCAGCTTGATGTCGTCGAAGACGAACTCACCGCGAAGCGCATTCAGGTAGCACAGCGCGCCCAGGACGAACACGCCGAGCGCCATCCAGGACTCCGCGGAGACACGGGCCCTCGCCGCGTCCGGCCCGTGAACCGTCTGCTCGCCTGTCATCACCGACTCAGCGTGAACACCTGGATCCTGCTGTTGTCCCTGTCGGCGATGAACACCTCGTCCTTCTCGTTGATGCACATCTGCGACGGATGATCGAGCGAACCTTCCCTCCATCCCATCGTCAGCTGCCGTCCCAGGAACGAGCCGTCCTGCCCGAACGTGGCGATGCTGCCGCCGCTTCCCTCGGCGACGAAGATGAGGCCCCTGCTGGCGAAGCAGGGACGTTGGCATCGCGACCAGGGCGCGGGTCTTGCTGTCTCCCAGCGGGGTGAACGCACTCGCGTCACCGCCTGCAGCCAGGAGGCGTCGCCTGACCGCATCGATCACGAGCACGGTCCCCTGGGCATCGACGGCCAGGTCGCTGACGAATCCCGCGTCATCCGGAAGGCCCAGGGCCTTCTGGAAACGTCCTTCGGCGTCGAGGATCAGGACGCGCGCCGAGAAGGCGTCGAGGACGTAGATGCGATCTGCCGAATCGATGGTGAAGCTCTTGGGCACGATTGTCGTGGGAGGCGGTGCGCCGTCGAACGTCAGCATGTTCCTGAACTCGCCCTCGGGGCCGAGGTGGACGATGCGGTGCAGCTTGCCGTCGAGCGCGTAGATGTCACCCTTCGAGTTCAGCTTGACCCGGGTCGGCGACGACAACTCGGGGACCTTGATCTCGCTCCCTCCGGTCAGCGCCTTGTCCTGGAACGCAAAGCGGAGCAGGCGGTCGTTGCCCGTGTCGCCGATCACGAGCTGACCGGTGTCGGTGCATGCGACGCCTTCGGGCAGATGGAGTCCGCCGATCTTGTCGTCGGCGTACACCGAGACGACGTGCTTGAACCGGGCGGTGTCGGCGGCGAAGAGGCCGGCGACGAGTACGACCGCGACGAGGGCTGCCAACGAGACCGTCTTCATCGATGTCACCTCGAATACTGCTTGTGGCACTGGGTGCAGAGTTCCAGGTTGGTCGCCTCGAGGAGCATCCACTTGTGCGCGGTTCCGTGTGCGTTGTGACAACTCAGGCAATCGACGCGGAGGTTCTTGTTCCTCGGATCCACGGCCTTCTCGCCCAGCGGGTGCGACGAGTGCTGACTGTAGTCGTGGCACGTCTGGCAGAGATCGAGGACCGAGGGCTGCTCGATCAGGTTCGCGCCGTTCGCGCCGTGGGGGGAGTGGCACGAGACGCACATGCCCTCCTGCACGGGCGCGTGCTTCACGGTCACCGACGCGATCTTCCTCGACGTGTCGACATGGCAACTGCCGCAGAGGGCCGTGGTGTCGGCCTTGAGGAGCTTGTCGACCTTCGAGGCATGGGGACTGTGGCAGTTCACGCACCCGCGCTTGTCGGCCACCGGCCAGTGGATGCGTCCCTTGGCGAGGGTGGTGGTGACCATCTCGTTGTGACACCCCTTGCAGAGGTCTGAGCCGGTCCGCTTGGTGGCGAACGGCGTCGCGGAATCCGGCGCGTCGTGGCACAGGTTGCACGTCCGATTGCTGACCGGCGGGTGCACGCTGTTCAGCAGCAACGCCGGCTGGTTCGAGCCATGCGGGTCATGGCAGGCCGTGCACGACGCCCTGGCGACGGGGTACTTCATGTGCCGCGCGACGAAGGCCGGGTTGTCGGGCTTGTGGCACTTCACGCAGAGCCCGGGCACCGCCGCCTTCAAGAGGCTGACCGACTGGTCTGACGCGTGTGGCCCGTGGCAGTTCAGGCACCCCTGCTCGACCGGGGAATGCTTGAACTTCGCCTTGGTGATGGCCTCGCCGAGGGTCTTGTGACAGCTGACGCAGAGGTCGTTGCCTTTCGCCACGAGGTTGGCGGGGTTGTCGGACGCATGGGGGTCGTGGCACTTTGCGCATTCCCCGTCGGCGACCACCTTGTGCGTGCTGGTGGCGTTCGCAGGAATGACACTGTCGTGACACCCGGCGCAGATCCTGGCAGGGTCGGCCGACAGCAGCTTGCCGTGCGACGACACGTGCGGGCTGTGGCAACTCGAACACTCGCCAGCCTGCACGGCGCTGTGCACGAACCGCTTCTTCAGCGTCTGCTCGAAATCCGCGTGGCACGCGAGGCACAGCTTCCGCTCATCCGGCTCCTTCAGCCGGTACGGATTCTGTTGGGTGCGGGCCACCGTCAGCCCGAAGAGCAGGACGGCCACCGTGATGAGGGAGACTTTCAGTCGCGAACTCATGACGCTTCCCTTCACCTCTTCCCGGCCTGTGGAGCGATGTGGCAATCCAGGCACGACTTCATGGCGAACGGCGCGTGCTGGTTGGCCCTGAACAGCCTTGGCTCGACCGAGCCGTGCGCGTCATGGCAGCGCTCGCACTGGATCCGCGCGGGATCGATCTCGAGGTGGGCCGTCCCGAAGGCCGACCCCTTCAGGTCGTGACAGTCGGCACACAACGTGCGCACGGGTTGAACCATCAGGCGGTTCTCGGCAGACGCATGGGGCTTGTGACACCGGAGGCAGTCCCTCGCCGCCGGCGAGTGCACGTGTGGTTTGTCGAGGCTTGCCTTGATCTCCTTGTGGCAACTGAGACAAAGGTCGGGACCTTTCGCCAGCATGAGGCGTTCCAGGGCGGTCTGGTGCGGGCTGTGGCAGCTGGTGCACTCGCCGTCGACCACCGGGAGATGCTTGGACCTGGCCGCATCGACCGCGTCCTTGACGTCGGAGTGGCATCCTGCGCACAGGGTGCCGGGAGCGTCAACGGCCATCCCCTTGACGTTGCTGCCGTGCGGGCTGTGGCACGTGAGGCACATCCCTTCCGCGAAGGGCTCATGCCTGGTGCCGGCATCAAGCGGCTTCATGAGGCTCGCGTGACACGATGCACACAGTGGCGCACCTTCGGCCTTGAGCAGGCTGGCGGCATCGGACCCGTGCGGCTGGTGGCACGACGAGCACGCGCCGTCGCGCACCGGTTGGTGCGTGTACGTCTTGGTGAAGCTCGCCTGGGCCTCGGTATGACAGCTGTAGCAGACGCGGTCGGTCCTGTCCTTCAGGATGCCCGTGAAATTCGAGCCGTGCGGATCGTGGCAGGTCGTGCACTCGTCTGCCGCCGCGGGCGCATGTTGCGTCTTCGACTTCTGCGCGACGTCCTGCGTCTTCGCATGGCATGACACGCAGAGGGCGCCGGGCCCCGCCGTCAACAGCCGTTCGTGGTCTGACGAGTGCGGGCTGTGACACGACAGACATCCCCGATCACCCTTCACGGGCGCATGCGCGAAGGCGATACCCTGCGCCGTGTCCTGGTGGCAGGTGGCGCAGAGTTCGTTCCCCTTGCCGGTGAGCAGCGTGGGGTTCTCGGAGGCATGGGGGTTGTGGCACGCCAGGCATTCACCTTCGCCGAACGGGAGGTGCTTCACCTTCGCGGCGCCCTTGATGTCGGCCGTGTCGTGGCAACTCAGGCAGAGCTGCCCACCCTTCCGGCTGACCGCCCAGGGGGTCGCGGCTGTCGAGGCATCATGACAACTCTCGCAGTCGGATGCCGAGACTGGCGCATGGACGCTGCCCTTCAGCAGTGCCGGTTGCACCGAGCTGTGGGGATTGTGGCAGAGCGAACACGAGAGCTTGTCGGCCGGGTATCCGCCGTGGGCCTTCGTAAAGGCCGGCGTGGTCGCCTGGTGGCAGCCGATGCACAGGGCCTTCTCCTCCTTGACAAGGAGATTCGGCTGGTCGGACGCGTGCGACGAGTGGCAGGCGGTGCACCCCGTCGTCTGCAACACCTTGTGGACGACGGGCTTCTCGTAGTCCGCACGTTGATGGCACTGGTAGCAGGCGTCGCGTCCTTCTGCCCTGAGGAGGTTGCTCGTCTGGGATGCGTGCGGGTTGTGGCACTGCACGCATTTCCCGCTCTTCGCAGCGGTATGGACAAAGGCCTTGTCCAACCCGATCTTCTCCCTGGCGTGGCAGGTGAAGCACAGGTCATTGCCGTCCTTCTTCAGGAGGAGCTTCGTGACGAGCCCATGTCGGAGGTGACACTGGTCGCACTTGTTCTCCTTGACGACGGCATGGACGTTCTTCATGCCCATGTACTTGTCGGCGAACGCCTTGTGACACCCCAGGCAGTCCTGTCGCCCAAGGCCCTGCTTCGAACTCGTGGCTCCACCACCGAGCGTCCGTCTCCGGGGCTCCTGGCCGCCGGATTGGGTACTCACGCACGCCAGGAACAAGATGACCCAGCCAAGGCCCTTGGCTGTCGCCCTCCACGACCACATGGTTCAATCCTCCATCGCGAATCGGACAGGAAGGTGCAGTCTCACTCCGACTTCCTGAGGTAGATCTCCACCTTGCCCATGGCTCGCAGCTTGCCGGCGTAGTCATCGACGCGCTGCTTGAGCTTCTCGCCGTACAGCTTCTTCGCGATGTCCGACTTCACGTCGTCGTACGGCCGTGGGCTCGGAACAACGACCTCCTGCACCGCCAGCACGTAGAACTGGTTCTCCGGGCTTGCATAGAGCCTGACGTCGCCGGCCTTGGCACCGCCGACAGCCTTCTGGACCGCCGCGGGCATGCTGTCGGTTGTGACAGGTCGCCCGTCGAACGTCAGCACCCCCAGCGTGTCCTTGTCGACCTGGTCGCCAGCGTTGGCGGCCAGCCAGCTGTAGTCGGTCCCCGCGCGCAACTGCTCGGTTGCGGCCTCGGCAGCCGTTCGTGTCGTGAAGGCGAGGCTGCGGATGCGCATCATCTCGGGACTGGAGTAGTCCTTGAGGTGTGCATCGTAGTACCCCTTGACGTCCTCTTCCTTCAGCTTCGCCTCGGGCAGGATGACCTTCCGCACGAAACTGTCGAACACCAGGGAGTCCTCGAAGGCGTTGATCCGATCCACGTAGGCGGCCGACTTGTCGAGCCCCAGCCTGACCGCTTCCGTGTTCATCACGCGTCGCGACAGGGTGGCATCGAGGGCAGCCTCCTTGCGGGCGTTCAGCCGCTTGCCCTGTGCGACCGGGTCGCCACCGTGGAAGAACTGCATCTTCAGGTAGTCGCTCAGGTCGCCCACGGTCACCGGGCTCGCACCCTTGACCTCCGCGACGACCCGTGTGTCTTTCACCAGCGCGTCGATTCCCGGCTCCTTGGCTGCGTAATCGATACTGTCGAGAACGTCCTTCTTGATGACGACGTACTGGGTCCTCAGGGCCTCTTCGTGCGCCACGAGGGCGGCCTGTTTCCGTTGGCCGAGGGCGATTCGCCGCGCCTCTGCCCGTGCCTCGGGCGTCTCCGGGTACCGTGTGTCGGCCACCCGCACGATGACGAACCCGGCCTCGATCGGGATGACGGGGCTGACCTGGCCCACCTGGAGCGTGGCGACTGCCTGGGCAATCTGGGGCAGGTAGTCTTTCAGTCGATGGAAGTCGCCGTCGCCTTCGGTCCTGGCGGTCTTGTCGGCCAGTGCCCGCGCGGCGACCTCGGCGTAGTTCGCGTCCGTGATGCCCTCGCGCACCCGCTTCGCGACGTCCCCGTCTGGAAAAAGGAGCGACTCCGTCCTGTACTCCCTGGCCAGTTCCCTGAAGTGCCGCTCGACCTCCGCCGGGTCGGGCTCGACGTCCTTGACGGCGTGCTCCATGAAGACCTCGCGCAGGATCGCGCGGGACGTGACGTCGACCTGCTTCCGGATTTCCGGCAGATCGGCGAGACCCATGGTCGCCGCTTCACCCACGATCAGCCTGACGGTGATCATGCGTTCGAGCAGCGCGAGGTCGTCGGCGGTCGCGCGGCCTTCCAGCAGGCGTTTCGTGTCTGCCGGCGGATCGAGCTGCAGGACGAACTCGTCGAGCGAGATCACGTCCTCGTTGACCACGGCCACGGCCGGCCGGCCGTCCTTCACGGGGAGCGCCTGTTCCACACCATTCACGAACGCCGGGGCCTGCAGCCACAAGAACAGGACGCCCGAGACGACGACACGTCGAGAGTTCATAGATTCCTTCTCACGCGGTTGCACCGCGCTTGCACGTCTACCTTGTACCGTCCGCAATCATCTCGGCGGCCAATCTGGCCATCTGCGTGGCCATGACGTGGGCCGTCGCCGATCGTCCGCGTCCAAAGAAGCGGACCCCCTCGTCGCCGTTCCGGTAACTGTGCGAGCTCCACACCACCTTGCGGGTCCTTCGCTCGATCAGCACGGTCGAGAAGTCGACGCGGGGGTTCGCGTCGGGCCCGTCATAGTCCTGGTAGTAGAGGACCCTTCCCGCCAGGACGAAATCGGCGTCGAGGATCGTCGCCACCAGGTCGGCATCGCCCAGTGAGACGCCACCGTCCATGATGACCCTGGCCTGCAGCAGTTGCTGCCGCACCTCGCCGCCGTCGATGACGCGAAACGCACCGAAGGCCGAGAGATGCCGCATGAAGAGCAATGCAAGGATCTCGCCGGCGTTCCTCCGGTCGCTCACGTTGAAGAAGGGCAGCACGGCGACGGTGTACACCCGCCCTGGCTCGCTTCGCCAGCCCTGGTAGGCGACGCGCGGCCGGAACTTCGTCGCCGCTTTCACGTCGGTTGCCGCTTCCCCGGTCTTCAGGTAGCCGACCAGCGACCCTGCGACCCGATTCAAGGCCCGCGTCAGCAGCACCTGGTAGTCGTAGACCAGGCCCAGGTCCAGGAGCCCGGGCGCATCGTCGCCGGCGAGGCCCGCATCGTCGGCCCAGATCACCGCCGGCGTGCCCTCGAGCGAAACGAGCCTGGCCATCAACGCAATCTTGGGCGGCAACGCGTCGTTCGACAGTTCGACCGACGCGATCACCACGCCGTCGATCCCGGTGTCCTGCCGCAACGCCGCCGCCGTCGCGACATCGACGCCTGCCGCGTACCGCACGCGGTGGCGGGTCATGAAGGCGTCGAGGGCGTCGTTGCCGAGCACGCTGATCCCGTCGGCCTCGAGGCGGTCGATGATGACCTGCCTGATCTCGGCCGCGGGAACACTGCCGCCGCTGAGGTTCTCCACGGGAAACACGGCGACCGAGGAGATCTTCCCGGCGGCGAATGCCGTGCCCGCACCAGCCAGCAGCAGGAGGGCGAGGAGCGACGGGATGGTCAGTCGATCCGACATCCGCGTGTCATTCCCCCTTCGGCGCCGGACCGAGGAGTTTCTCGAAGAGCGCATCCACGGCCTCTTCGGTCACCGTGTTGAGCGGCTGGCCGCCGCCGCCGAGGAGGCGATTCCAGAAGCTGATGCCGCCCTTGGTCGCGGAGGCGCTCCACACGATCCGGCCGGTTCCCGTCTCGATCATCTGGATGCTCATCGAGATGATGTTCGCCGCCGTCGTGCCGGAGCGTACCTCTCCGTACTCCCTGACGACACCCGTGATCACCGCATCCACCTTGAGGAACGCCCCGAGCTTCACGATGTCCTCGGCCGTCGGCGCTGCCGGACTCTCGATTTCCGTCTTCGCGATCCCGCGCCCGACCTCGCCTACAGGCAGCACGTACACGGCTTCGGTCGACAGGAGCTTGTTGATGAAGACGTCACGCACCCTGTCTGCCACGACCTGGTCGCGGGTCAGATTCGCAAACGGCACGACGGCCACCGTCTGGATCGTGCCGAAATCCATGTTCGGGTCCCTGTAGACGTCCGTCACCTGCGCCAGGCAGACGGGAGCCGCGGTCACGATCAGCAGGAGGGCGGAGGGTACCAAGCCAAGTGCGGTCTTCATGCAGTCGCCTCAATGGATCAGAAGAACAGCTTCAGGTTGGCGCCGAGGACCTTCGATCGGGTCGTATCGACAAGGGACTCGCTGGCGATTCGCTGGTACGACACCTCGATGAACGACTGGCGCGCAAACGTCCAGCGCACGCTCTGCTGGAAGATGCGCTCGGTCCCGAATACCAGGTCTCGCAGCGCCTCGTTGTAGGCCACGATGACTTGCAGGGATCCGTCGGGGAACGGCGCCCAGTTGACGCCGATGTTGTGCGTGAGCCGCGTCTTCTCGTCGGTGACGGCCACAACTTCTTCCCCCAGCACCAGATGCAGTGTCCGAAGCGGATCGACCGCGAGGGTCAGGTAGCCCCTTCTCGTGTGGTACTCCGGGTTCCCGGTGAACCTGCCCGATCGCCTGGTCGTCGTGTCGACGTAATTGAGCGTCAGGTTCAGGTTGTCCCTGGGCATGACGCTGGCACTGACGTTGAGGAGTCGATCGCGCAGGTGCTCGCCGGTTTCCCGGGATGCAAAATTCCAGCCGAACCCGAACTGGACGTCCACCCCGCGATAGAGCTGCGCGTTGGTCTGGACGACGACGTTCTGACGGTCGTTGCGCAGGTCGTCGATGCGTTCGTCCTGACCCGTGTACAGGAGCGAGCTTCTCAACGTGCGAATCGGCGTGAACGTCAGGCTCGCGTTGCCGACGTTGGCCACCCGGTACCCCTCGAACTGGTCGCCCCGCTCGTGCGCGCCCCGCCCGTAGACGGTGAACATGCGCCCCAGCGCCTGATTCACCGACAGGCCGTTCGAGAGGGTGTCCCTGTGCGAGGCAGACGACACGTCGGTGTACCAGTACGATCCCTCGTAGTAGAGGGCGTTGACGATCCGCATCCTCACGTCGGTGTTGAGCACCTGGGAGGTGCGCTTCAGCCTGCCCCGTGCATCTCCTGCCGAACTCGTGACGAATGGCTGCAACTCGGTGACGAAGATGTCGGGAAACCGTGAGGCCTCGGGCAGCGCGGCAGACAGGGGCCGTGTCACCACCTTGATGTAGCGGGCGGTGAGGCTCCGGAAATCCAGCACGAACCGGTTCTCGAACGGGCCGAACGAGGCCGTCGACACGGTGGTGTGCCGCGTCCACGTGATGTTGTCGGGGCTGCCGTAGACCTCCCACGAGAAGGAATTGGCGATCTCGGCCGGCAACTCCCGATCGACCCAGACCAGCAGCCGGTTGACCTCGGCGGGCGTGAGGAAGTCGAGGCCGATGTTCCTGGCCTGCGACGCCAGGCCCGGTTCCGACGTGCCCAGGTCGATGCCGGCCGACGCCGTGAGGTTCGCGTCGATGAGCAGCGGGTTCGGCGTCAGGACCGCCGTCAGCGGCGTGTCGCTGATCACGGCAAGGCCCGCGAAGGGGATCACCGGGAACGCGACCTCGCCGCCGTCCCCGCTGCTGGCGGTCTTCAGGTCCTGGTGGTTGACGTTGTACGTCGTGTTCCAGCGAAGCCGCTTGGCAAAGAACGTCGTCGAATGGTCGAACCTGCCCGAGTTGGTCACCTGGCGGGTCTCGACGCCGTTGATCCGGTCGGTGGTGGCGAGGTAGGACCCGTGGTACGAGGCGGTCAGCCCCCTCTTGGTGTACCGCGACAGGATCGAGCCGAAGTCCTTGGTGGCGTCCTCGGCGATTCGGTCGCCGTCGAACGTGTTCGTCCTGACGAACTGGAAATCGGCGAGGGGCAGACCCTCCGGTCTCCATCCAAGATAGGCGGCGTAGTCCTCGCCGACCAGGGTGAACGCGGGCAGGCCACCGACACTGGCCCGGTTCACCCTCCTGAAGTAGCCAATACCGGGAGACAGCGTGGGGTTGGTCGAGCGCAACTCGAAGAACGGACGCAGCCGGGTGAGGGTCGAGTTCGTGTCGGCGGCGTTGATCGTCGAGGACGACAGGTCCACGTCAAAGACCCCACCCAGGTTCAACCGCAGGTTCGGGTACACGAGCGCGTCGGCATTGATCGTGAGCCGGGGGAACAGGCTGTCGGTCGTCGTCTTCGTGACCCGGCCGGTCCCGTCGGTGGTCGTCGTCGACATGGTGCTCACGTTCGTGTCGAGGATCACCCGCAGGCCCTCGACCAATCCACCTTGCGCGGAGGCGGATCCGGGGAACAGGACCAGCAATGCCGCCAGCATGACGAACGCTGCAGCGGAACGGCGCAAGCTACTTCTCTCCCATGACCACGACCCAGTACGGGCCTTCGCCGACGTCGATCTCCGACGCGACCTTCCGGTCGGCGAGACTGCCGATCACGAGACTGCGCGTGTCTGGACTCACCATGTACAGACTGTTGTCTTCGGCGTCGATCGCCAGGTAGGCGACGGTCCCAGGCGTACGCATGGCGTCAATCGGCAGCAGCGCATTCGGGTCGTAGAACTCGACCATCGTGTCGTCGCCGCCGATGTACACGAGGTTCCGCCTGACATCGACCTTGATCGCGGCGATGCCGCTCTTCAGCCGCGCCCGCGTGGTCACGGTCAACTGCTGTGGATCGACGACCGTGACATAGGGTGACCGTTCGTGGATGACGAGCAACTTGTCGCCGCTCGCGTTGAACTGGCCCCTGAGCGGCGCGGAGTCCGTGGGGATGGTCGCCACCAGGCTCCTGCGCGCGATGTCGACGACCGAGATGGAACTCGAGATCGCGTTGAAGACGAACACACGCCGCCCTGCCGGGTCGATCACGAGCGAGACCGGCCCGCTGCCGACGGGGATCCGTTCCAGCCGTGTGAGCGGATCCGCGTCGAAGACGCTGATGCTGTCTGACCCGGTGTTCACCGAGACCAGTGTCCGGCCATCGGGGGTGAGCGCGACCTCGCGAGGGCGGTCTCCGGCAAAGACGCGGGTACGCTCGATGATCTCGGCCGCGGAGACGTCGATGACCTGGACTTCGTCCTCGGCCTGGCAGGCGACGTACAACCGTCCCGACCGCTGGTCCAGGGCCATCCCCGACGGGCCGGCCCCGGTGAGAATCACGCCGGTGGCCTGCCGGAGGCGCTTGTCGAACACGGTGATGGAGTTCGAGCGCGAGTTCGACGCGAACCCGGCCCGGCTCACCATCGGCCGCGGCGCGACCTGGGCCGAGAACGCCGGGCTGAAGCTGGCGCCTGCCGGTGCGGCGTCTCCGCCATTCAACGTGAGCCACACGACCAGGGCCTTTCCACGGGCCACGAGGAACGGTGCGTCGACACGGACGGCACGGTCTGGCACGAGGAGCGAGGCCGCTCCACTCGCGCGCTTGACGGAGGCCTTCTGGATCGTGATCGAGAGGCCAGCGTAGCTGCCCGTGGGGAGTCGTCCGCTGGCGAACAGCCGTTGTCGTCTGTTCTCGGGTTGCCTGGCGGTGGTGAACGACAGCCGGAGTGCGACTTCACCTCCCTGACTGTTCACCGCGGTGGCGGCGTCAATCGAGAACGTGATCCGCTCGGCCTCGACCGGCAGGGGCTGCAGGTAGACGTACACCTCGCCTTCGTCTGACGGCGCCGGCGGCGGAAGCGCCCCGCCGCTCGCCCAGCAGGGGGCGAGCACAAGAAGGCCGACGAGAAGACGTGTGAATCGCCTCTCCATGAGCGGGGGCTCGTTCCGTTCTGGTGGACCAACACGCGCGCGGAGGACGACCTCGCGGGATCCGCGCGGCGCATTGTCGCTTAAAAAGAGGGGCCGGCATATGCCGGCCCCTCCGTGCGTCGCTAGATTCTCGTGCTGGGACGAAAGTCTAGTCCTTGGCGTGGCACTTGTTGCAGAGCACGCGCTGGTAGGTCGCGAACTGCGAGGCCGGACGGTCGTAGTAGGCCGCTTTCCAGTCTGCCACCTTGCGACCGCGAGCCTGCACCGGGGCCCGGCTGCCCCAGTTCACGTAATCCGGGTTGTCGGTGCCGACGTAGTCGCCAGCCTTCGTCATGAACTCGTACTCCACGTCGAACCGGAGTCCATACATCATGCCCGAGGCGTGGGCGCGGTGACACGAGAGGCACGACACCTGGTCGCCGCTCTGGGGGCCACCGAGCTGCGAATTGTCGTTCTTCGCGTGGCTGGCCAGCACGGTGTAGTCGTTCTCGTCTTCCACGAAGGGCACGAGTGACGAGAACGACGTTCCGGCCGTCCCGGTCAGGCTGCCGGACTTGACGTACAGCTCGTAGTTGGTGATGACCGTGCCGCCCAGGTCTTCGTCAATCGGGTGCACGTAGTTGCCGCTCGAGTGCATGTCGGGGTGGCAGGTCGCGCACCAGGTGCCCCATGCCACGTGACCACCAGTGGTCGAGCGGCCATACGCCGTGCGCGTCTGGGTCACGGCTTCGGTGCGGTTGTACGTGGCCGGAACCTTGGCCGCGGGCGCGCCATCGAAGATCGTGTTGGGCACGGTCTTCATCGAGTAGCCCTTGCCCGCCAGCAGACGATACACGCCGACCGCTTCCGTCGCCGTGGGTTCGTTGCCGGGATCGCCGTAGGAGCCGCTGGCCTTGATCGGCTGGCCCGTCTTCACGATGGAACCGTCTGCCAGGCGCCGGGCCTGTCCGTGCGGGTCATGGCAGCTGGCGCAGCCGAGCTGTGCTGAAGGGAAGTCGCCGCCGGGTGCGGTGGCGTTCGTCGGGTCGACGACGTAGCCCTTGTCGATCGCAACCACGTTGTGGCCGTGGGTGGCGCCGTTCTCGGAACCGCCCGCCCAGGTGAAGGACTTCTTGACCCAGCTGAAGTCGCCGCCCGGCGTCCGCTGCAGGGGGGCGCCCGTCGCCAACTTCGCGTCCACGGTGGAGATGTGATAGCTGCTCGGCCCGGTGTCATTCGCGCTCTCGTGGCACGACAGGCACGTGGCGCTTGCAGTGGACCCGACCAGCAGGTACTTGCCACTCGGATCCGGGGAATGCATGCTGTGGCAGCCCACGCACTCAGCGACACCGCCCGAGTGGAAGGCGGCCGGCGTGCCGGAGAACAACAGGACCAGCAGCGTTGCACTCAGGAAGGCAACACCGACTCTCAAAGTTTTCATTCCCATCCTCCAGGGCGATACAGACTGCATGACCCCTGTGTTTCTCCGGCGGCCCGGCCATCCACCACGTGGATCCGTTGGCTTTGCGTCACCACCTTGCGGTGGGGTTGCCTTGATCGGAGGACGATGAAGCCGTTTTGCGACTCCGCGTGCCGATGGATGTATCGGGTGCACAGCGAGCCGCGCTCTATGGAACTGCAACTCGTGGGCCAATAGCTGGTGAATTCGTAATGACGAATCAAGTTGTTGAAAACAATAGGCTTGCTACATTCAACGCAAGGTGCGCGTAGCCGTGACTCAGAGACCCGCTGTGCGTGATTCCCCTCAGGTGGGGGAATCCACGCACCCCCTCTCGCCTGCCTCTCAGCCGATGTGTCGTTATCGCACACGGCAGGCCACTCGCTCCGGGAGGGAGCCGGGCCAGGCACGAAGGACGGCACGTCGGGTTGATGGGAGCAGCCGACAGGGTGCTGCCGTGGTCGTCAGCTGCCCGCGAGCGCGAAGACGCTGACGCCGCGACGGCGTGCCTGTGTCACGTACACCCGATCCCGGCTGTCGATTGCCACGTCGTCAGGAATGATCAGGTTCTCGGGCCTGAGCCCACGGGTGCCGAACTCGGTGAGGAAGCGGAAGTCCTTGTCGAACACCATGATGACGCTTCTCAGCCTGTCGGCGACGATGACGTTGCCCCGGCTGTCGGCCACGATGCCCGCCGCGATCCCGAACCTGCCGGGCGCCGAGCCTGGCCGGCCGAAGGTCGTCAGCGTCTTGTCGGGCGCGAGCTTGAAGGCCCTGAAGAAGACCGGGATGGTGAAGAACAGGTTCCCGTCCTTGTCCACGCTGAACCCCGACACCTCCGCCGTGGTCTTTTCCTTCTCGGCGAGTTCCATCGTCGCAAAGAGATTGATGTGCTCGCGGAACTTCCCGGTGGAATCCGTGACGATCACGCTCGCCGTATTCAACGACGCAAAGTAGTACAAGCCGTTCTGCAGGATCATCCGGTTGGCGCCGAACACGAGCGAGTCGGGGAGGTCCGTGATCTCGATGGGCGCGATGGGAACGCCCCTGAAGTCGCAACGGGTGACGAGGGGGCGGGTGTCCTTGTACGACAGCAGGATGATGTCGCCGTGGCCATCGACGGCCACGTCGACCAGCTGACCCAGGTCGAGGTCGTCGCCGAAACTGAACGTCTCCATGCCGCTCGCATTGAAGATTCGGACGAGATTCTGGAAGATGACGTAGGTTTCGTTCCGCTCCTGGTCGACGTAGACGCGCGCCCAGTCGTACGGGAGCTGCCCGCCGAAATTCGACAGGGAGTACAGATACGTCACCTGGACCTGTGCCAGGGCCCTGATCGGGCAGACGACCAATAGCAGTGCTGTCACCAGGACCGACAGGGCACTTGTGCCCCTTCGCAGTCGCTCACGGGCCGGGAAGCGCCAGCTCTGCCGTCCGCAATCGTCGGTCATCTGCGCGATTGCACGCATGACCTGCGTGAGATGACGTAGCGCCCCGACCCCTGATCTCAGCACGCTTCGCTCGACGGCTCGAGGAATGCCTCGATGGCCGACGTCACCGCCTCGAGGCCGAATGGCTTCTGCACGAGGACCGCCGTCGGAAACGAGCGGCCGAAATCTTCGGCGTTGTCGCCGTCGTAGAGGATCACGATCCCGGGCGTCCGATCGTGCGTGGCGAGGGCGTTCAGCACGTCAATCATCGAATCCTGGCCCAGGACGTGCGCCACGATCACCACGCGGAAGTGCCGCGACTCGAGCAGGTCGCACACCTCGTCGCGTGAACTGGCCAGCGCCACGTCGAGCTGGGCGCCCTCCAGCGTCCGCATCAACGCCCATCGGGTCAGGGGTTCGTCGTCGGCAACGAGAACGGCGGCGCGCGAAGGCATCTGAGACACCAACAAGCGCACGTAGCAAGTTACGCGCCAGCCGGCGGCGGGCAGAGGCGTTCCTAGGCGACACCCGATGCCGGGTCGTCGTCGCCTTCGTGGCCGATCAGGCCAAGTTTCTTCAGCTTGTACCGCAGGGCGTCGCGGCTGATGTCGAGCAGCTTCGCCGCGCGCGTCTGGTTCCCGTCGGCCATCTGGATGGCCTGGCGGACCAGGCTCTCCTCCATGCGCTCCAGGGACGTTCCACTGGCGGGCAGCACGAAGGCCGACACGGGTCGCACCGCCTCGCGTGCCGGCGCCGTGATCTGGGGGGGCAGGTACTCGGTCGTGATCGCGTCGCCGTCCTCGAGGATGATCGACCGCTCCAGCGCGTTGCGCAGTTCGCGCACGTTCCCCGGCCAATCGTAGCGGCGGAACGCCTCGAGCGCTTCCGGCGTCACGGTCATGGCGCGTTTCCTGAGCTTGATGGCCAGGGTGCTGATGAAGTGTTCGACGAGGGCGGGCAGGTCGTCGCGACGCTCGCGCAATGGGGGCAGGTGAATCTGGATGACGCCGAGCCGGTAGTAGAGGTCGCTTCGGAACTCGCCGGCCGCCACCGCCCGCTCGAGGTCGCGGTTGCTGGCGGCCACCACGCGCGTGTCGACCGTGATGTCGCGCAATCCCCCGACCCGCCTGAAGGTCATGGTCTCGAGCACGCGCAGCAGCTTCGCCTGGAGGCCGTGCTTGAGTTCGCCGATCTCGTCGAGGTACAGCGTGCCGCCGTCGGCCAGCTCGAAGACGCCCTTCTTGGTCGCCTTCGCATCGGTGAACGCCCCGCGCTCGTGGCCGAACAACTCCGACTCGAGCAGCGCGTCGGGCAGCGCGGCGCAGTTGACGGCGATGAACGGTCCGCCGCTGCGCGCGCTGTTGTCGTGCAACGCCTTCGAGAACAGGTCCTTGCCGGTGCCGCTCTCGCCCTGCAGCAGCACGGTGGTCGCGTCGCTGGCGGCCACCTTCTGCATGACCCGCAGTGCGGCCATGATGGCGGGCGACGTCCCGACGATCTGGGCGTCGCGGGCATGCGCCTTGCGCTCGTGGTCCACCTCCTGCCGCAGTCGCATCGCGTCGAAGCGGTAGCGCAGGGCCACGCGCAGGGCCTCGAAATCGAGCGGCTTCCTGAAGAAGTCGACCAACCCGAGGCGGAACCCGTCCACGGCGTCTTCGAGGCCTCCGTGCGCGGTGACCATGATGACCGCGGCTGTCGGATCCAGCTCGCGCAGGTCGCGCAGGACGTCGAGCCCGGAGTCGGCGCCGAGCTTCAGGTCGAGCAGCACGAGGTCGGGTGCCGCCGCACGGTAGGCAGCCAGCGCCGTCTCGGCGCTCTCGGCCTCGGTCACGCGGAATCCCCACGACTGCAACTGCTCGCGCACCGCCCAACGCTGGAGCGGCTCGTCGTCGACCACAAGGATGGATGTCGCGGGCATGGCGGGGTCAGTGAGTGGTGGCTGCCGGTGCATGCGGCAGCGTGAAGGTGAACGAGGCGCCAGGCTGGCCCGGATTGTCGAGCACGAGGCGCCCGTCGTGCAGTTCGACGACACGCCTGCTGATCGAGAGGCCCAGGCCCGTGCCGCGTGTCTTCGAGGTCACGAATGGCCTGAAGATCGCCTCGGCCCGGTCGAGCGGTACGCCCGCCCCGTCGTCACGGACACGGCACCACAGGTAGCCGTCACGGCTGCCGGTGGTGACGACGACCTCGCCGGCGTGCGTCGCGGCGTGCTGCGCGTTGATCAGGAGGTTGACGAGCACCTGCCGGATCTGGCCCGCGTCGCCCATGGCCGCTGGCAGCCCCTCGGCCAGGTCGCAGCGCGCGTGGAGGTCGGCGGTGGCAGGGAAGGTGAGGGCGACGGCGTCTCGCACGAGGCCGTTGAAGTCGAAGGGCGCCAGGGTTGGTGGCTTGGGCCGCGCGAACTGGAGCAGCTCCTTGAGGATCTGGTCGATGCGCACCAGTTCGCCCGAGGCATCGCGCAGGACGCGGCGACGGGCCTCGTCGTCGCTCTCGCGGGTCAGCACGTCGAGCACCGCCTTGACGCCCGACAAGGGGTTGCGCACCTCGTGGGCCAGCCCCGCCGCCAACTCCCCGACGACCGCCAGTTGCTCCACCCGCTCCATGTGGTGCCGGCGCGCTTCCTCTTCGACGGCCCGCGCCTGGCGCAGGTCCACGACCATCTGGTTGAAACCGGTGACGACCGTGTCGATTTCGCGCGTGCCGCCGGGAGCGACCGACACCGTCAGGTCTCCGTCACGGACGCGGCCCATCGCGTCGGTGAGCCTGCGGAGCGGGCGCAACACCACGGTGGCCAATCCGGGCACGAGGATGGCGATGGCGGCCAGCAGGTAGAGTCCGCCCAGGGCCGCGCTCAGCGACGTGAACGTGGCGAAGCCGACGCTGTGCTCGTTGATGTCGACGTCCATGTCGAGCCACGCCACGATCGGGCCCGCGTCGCGATGACATGACTGGCACTCCGTCGCGTTCCTGAACGGCTGGACGATGTGGATCACGCCATGGGTGCGCCAGGAGGATGCGTCCCCGCCGGGCTTCAGGTCACCGCGCTCGTCCCTCTGGACCACGTGGTCGGCCACCAGGCGTCCCGTCTCGTGCGGTCGCGACGAGGCGTAGGTTCTGCCGTCCGGGCGCAGGATCCGGACGACATCGACATCGGGGTTGCGGCCCAGTTCCTCGAGGACGCGCTGCAGGTCGCTGTGGTCGCCGGCGCGCATCAACCGCAGGAGGCTGTCGCGCTCCACGGTCGACAGGCTTCCCGCGCGTCGCTTGGCGCGCTCGGTGAGCGCGTCGCTCATCCGCGACGTGCCCACCAAGGTCACGACGGCCGTGAGCAACGCGATGACGCCGATCAGCGGGGGGATGAGACGCCTGAACAGGCTGCCCTTCAGCATGGGTGGGACCGGGCACGCGGGCAGCCGTTTGTAGACAAATCCATTACAGCTGTCAAGCCACTACGATACCTTGCGTCCGCGCTGCTCCGCCAGCCACATCTCGCACGCGACGTCAGGGGTTACGCGTCCTCCCACACCTGTCTCGGCTCCTGAACACGCGTGCGCATCATCGTCTGCGCGTCGGCTCCCACGGTCTCTCCCTCGTGCATCCGCGACCGCGACGTGACCCTGAGGTGCCCTCGCTCGACCGCCAGGCTGCCCATCACGCGAATCTCGCGATCGGGCAGATGGCGAGCCAGCACGGCGAGGTCGGTACCGGAACGACCTGCTCCAGCTGTCGCTTCATGAACTTGTACGCTAGCTCGTAGGTGAACTCGAACGCCTGGATGGCGGCGGCACGAAACTGGTCCTTCACGTCCGGGTCGGCGGCGAGGTCGGATTCGAGGTATCGCAGGCTGGTGCTGAGCGCGGCCAGTGCCTCACGGAGGGACGAGAGATCGAGTGGCATGCCGGCGGCTCCGCACGGCAGCATGCGGGTCGGTGCACTGCAGATCAAGAGCCTGCCTGCGAGCCCCTGTCGCGCCTGCACATTGCCGCCTTCGCGAGGCGCCACGAGATCTGCCCTGCCCGTGCGCAACGCCAGCCGGGCGCCACACGCCCGCCCCTCGGGGTCACGGGTGGGGCCCAGATCCCCACGAACTCTTCAAGATCGTGGCGAAGCGAGGGACCAGCCCCGACATTCGACGACCGGCGTCGTCTGGAGCCTCAGGACGTCGGCCCACGGGCCGAGTTCTCGAAGGCCGCCTGCGCGCTGTCGGCCTCGACCGTCAATCCGTGACGACCTCTCACACCTGTGTCACACGGGGCTCCTGAAACTGGCGCGCCCGGCAGGGCTCGAACCTGCGACCCTCGGCTTAGAAGGCCGATGCTCTATCCACCTGAGCTACGGGCGCGATCGGTGTTTACGTGGTCTTCTTGCGGGTCGCACGAGTGCTGCCACGCGGTACTGCCACGCGCATCGGGAAGACACTCTCCGGCCCCGGCGCGCAGCCGCTGCCACTCGGCCCCGGAAGTATACCGCGTCGTAGTCTCGGGCAGCGCGTGCCGGCGTCGTGACGACCGGCCGACAGGGCGGCCGCCGACAGGACGATGAGCAGACGCAGAGCCGTGTTCACTGGAGGTCTCTGGCGTGCACCAGGCGGCGAGATGGGCGGACAGCGACGAATCGGAACCATCACTCAGGAACAGATTTCGTCAAGTGGAGCGGTTGCATCAAGTGAGAGTGCGTCAGTAGATGTGATGACGTTCGCATGTCACTCATTGTCTGACTGAGTTTACAGTGAATCAGTGACTCACTGAATGAGCTACCAGCCGAAGGGCGTCGAATCACTCCATTTCCCTCACGTTCCATCGTTGTCTCCAGTCGTGCGACGCGCATGCGGGCATCACGAGCCTGGACCGGGCCGCCAGCCGCGCGCCTGCCATGGACGTGTGCCAGGCGCCGCGGAGGGCGTGCCCGGATGCTGTTCGCGACGCCGCACGACACGGTTGGTCGTGGGTCGCACACACGACGGCTCACCGGGCGGTCGGGAGATGTGCTCGATCCGCACAACCGCCGGGTGCAGAAATCCTGCATCTGGAAGACTTCGCGTGGCAGCGCGAGCACTTGTCTGCGCCGGGCGAGACATGCGCAGGGAGGCCCTGAATCGTGCGTTTCATTTCCGTAATTTGCGATTGACACCCGACAAGGCGACTGCATAGATTCGCGTCACGTTTCGGGGCACGTGAGCGCTCTCTTCAGCCATTCCTCCCTCGTCGAACACGCAGTGACCGGCGTCTGCCGGAGTGTGGGGGCGGAGCACCGTGCGCACGGACATCTGGTGAATCAGGAGGACAGGATGAGCAATCGCAGGTGGCATCACAGGCTCCTGCACGTCGCGCTGCTGCTCGCCGTGGGCGTCACCGCAGCGAACGCGCAAGAGCAGGTCACGCAGGCACTCACGCAGGGACTTCCCGGCCAGTGGTTCGTTCAACTCGCCAGCCCGCCGACATCGGACGGCACGAGCGCAGCCACGATTCAGCAGCAGCAGGACAGCTTCCGCAGGGCCATGGCGGCGGCCGGCATCCCGTACGTCGAGAACTACGCGTTCCAGACGCTCGCCAACGGGCTCAGCATCGGCACGCCCGATATCACTCGCGTGCTGAAACTACCCGGTGTCAGGGGCGCCACGCCCATCGAGGTGATGACCTACGAGCCGCCGCAGCCGTCCGACAGCCCCGAGATGGCGGCTGCGCTGCAGACGACCGGCGCCGCGTACGTGCAGGGCACGCTCGGCTACACGGGCGCGGGCGTCAACATCGCCATCATCGACTCCGGCATCGACTACCACCACCCGGATCTCGGCGGCTGCTTCGGCGCGGGCTGCAAGGTGGCGAAGGGCTGGGACTTCGTGGGTGACGCGTTCACGGGCAGCAACGCCCAGGTGCCCGACCCCGATCCAGACGACAACTGCGGGGGCCACGGCTCGCACGTCGCGGGCATCGCGGCTGCCAGCTCCACGTGGGCCAACGGCGTTACCGGCGTCGCTCCTGGCGCCACGCTGTTCGCGTACCGCGTGTTCGGCTGCACCGGCACCGCCCGCACCGACACGATCGCCTCGGCCATGGAGCGTGCGTATCTCGACGGTGCGAACGTGATCAACATGAGCCTGGGCAGCTCGCGCAACTGGCCTTTCGGCCTGCACTCGGTGATGGCCACGAAGCTCGCGCAGAAGGGCGTGGTCACCGTGGCCTCGGCCGGCAACGACGCGGGCGGCGGCGCCTACGCGGCGGGCTCGCCCGGCACCGGCGTCGACATCATCGGCGTGGCGTCGTTCGAGAACGACCAGGTGTGGCTGCCCTACTTCACGGCCAGCCCCGACGATGCGAAGTTCGGCTTCGGTGTCGCGTCGGGCGGCGTGGGCAACCCGCCGACCTCCGGCACCTATCCCCTGGCCCGCACCGGCACGACGGCGACGGCCGACGACGCGTGCGCCGCGCTTCCCGCTGGCAGCCTCACCGGCATGGTCGCGCTCATCCGCCGCGGCACGTGCGGCTTCAACGTCAAGTCGATCAACGCCCAGAACGCCGGCGCGGTGGGCGTGGTGATCTACAACAACACCACGGGCAGGATCTCGGCGTCCGTGGCGGGCCCCCCCGCGCCGACCATCCCCGTGATGACGATCACGGCGGCTGACGGTGCGGTGCTCGACGCGCGCATCGCAGCGGGTCCGACCACGATGACGTTGACCTCGCTGCTCAGCATCTTCACCAACGCGCCCAACGGCGGACTGATCGCAGGCCTGTTGCCAACCGTCACCACGAACACGGGCAGCACCTACGGCCCGAGCCCGACGCTCGACATCAAGCCCGACATCGGCGCGCCTGGCGGCACCATCCGCTCCACGTATCCGGTGCCACTGGGCAGCTACGCGATACTGAGTGGCACGTCCATGGCCTCGCCGCACGTGGCGGGCGCGGTCGCGCTGCTGCTGCAGGCCAGGCCTGGGTTGACGCCTGCCGAGGTGCGCACGATCCTGCAGAACAGCGCCAAGCCACGGTTCTACGCCACGACGAGCGGGTCGGGCGCGCCCACCCTCGAGATGGTGCACCGGCAGGGCGCCGGCATGCTCGACATCGCGCAGGCGGTGGAGGCCAAGGTCACCGTGATGCCCGGCAAGCTGTCGCTCGGCGAGAACGAGAGCGGCGCGGCGCAGACGCGGACGATCACCCTGAAGAACGACGGTCTCGTGCCGGTGACCTACACGCTGGGAGCCGAGGCAGGGGCCGGTTCGACGGGGACCTACTTCCCGGCGAACACCCAGAACCTCTTTACGCCGGTCCTCACGCAGCCTTCCACGGTGGCGTTCAGCGCGCCGACGGTCGTCGTGCCGGCGGGCGGCACCGCGACGGTGAACGTGTCGATCACCCCCGCGGCCGGGCTGGCGAACAAGGCGCTCTTCGGCGGCTGGATCACCTTCACGCCCGATGGCGGTGGCCCGGTTTACCGCGTCCCGTACATGGGCTTCAAGGGTGACTACCAGAGCATCCAGACGCTCACGTTCCCGACCAGCTTCCTGCTGATCGGGCACTACAACTCGACGACGGGAGCCTGCACGGGGCAGGTGGCGTGGTCGGCCGCGATGGCAGCGCAGACGTTCAGCTTCTCGGCGACCGACCAGGTGTGCGTGCGGTTCCACGTCGACCACCCTGCGGCGCGCGTGCAACTCAACGTGCGGAACGCGGCCAACACGACGCTGATCGGCAAGGCCGTCGAGGCCAACTACCTGGGACGGAACACGAACTACAACTCGGTGTACCTGGTGAGTTGGGGTGGAGTCGCGGTGGGCGCACTCTCGAGCGTGACGGTGCCCAACGGCTCCTACACGCTCCAGTTCCAGGCGCTCAAGGCAAACGGGTCGGCGTCGAATCCGGCGCACGTCGAAACGTACAACTTCCCGATTGTCGTCGCGAGGTAGGAGCGGGCCGTGACGAGACCCTGGTCCGCCAGGGTCTCGTCGTACGGTCGGGATAGACGCCTCAGCCGCAGACAAAAGTGGCGGGCACCGGTTGACAAGTGGAACGCACCACGCAGATCGCGAACGATTCGGCGTGGCGCACTATTTGCTGAATTGCTTGGCGGAGCAGGGCGCTTCGCCGCTCGTGGATTCGGGCAGGAGTGCTCATGCGTGGTGTCCTGCGCCGCGGAGCGGCTGGCGGCATTGACCGATGTCAGGGGGAACGTGATGAGGAAGACCATTCTGTGCCTCGCAACGACGCTTGCCGTCGCCGTGTTCGCGGCACCGGCCCAGGCGGCGTTGTTCACCTACGGCGTCAGCGAGGACGCGTTGATTTCTGGCGCACCGTCGTTGGTGGACGGCAACTTCGGAGGAGAGCTGTTTCTCGGCACGGGAAGCGACGGGATTGACGACCCCATTGCGCAGGACAGCCCGTTGCGATTCCTGCTGAAGTTCGACCTGTCGATGTACCCGTACAACATTCTGCAGTCAGCTCGACTGGTCGGCTTCTACCTCGACGACTGGGACTGGTTCGTCAACTCCACTCACTCGATTCTCGTCGCCGACAACGGCTGGACCGAGAACACGGTGACGTGGAACAACCAGCCGACCACCGGCGCCGCCGCGGCGGTGTTCGATGCGGCTGATCCGGCCTACGCCGTCTTCCGTACCAACAACGGGTTCTTCGGTGACTACATCTCGTGGGATGTCACCTCGGCGGTGAGCAACGCGCTGGCTGGCGGAGCCCTGAGCCTGATGTTCCGGGCCGACGACGAGACGGTCACCGGCAACCCGAACCTCGAGTTCTTCGGGGCGAGGGAAAGCGGGTTCGGGTTTGCGCTCCAGATCGTGCCCGAACCAGCGACGATGCTCCTGCTGGCCACCGGGCTCGTGGCGGCGCTGCGCCGCGCCAGGGCGTAAGACGCGCGCGGTTCCGCGAGGCCTCCAACCCACGCGAGCGAGGGGCGCCCTACGGCGCCCCTCGCCTTGTACGAGCAAGTCTCGCATCGGTCCTTCACGAGGAACGTCACGAGCCGACGGCATCGTGTGACGGCCTGCCTCTCCCCCGTTCGCGTCGTGATCGAGGTCTGCTAGCATTCACCGAATGGCACAAAAGGAGAACAGGATGAAGAAGATGCTGCTCGTTGCATTGCTGCTGCCCACCCTGGTCTGGGCGGCCGAGAGTCCGTTCACAGGGACGTGGAAGATCGATCTCGGAAAGATCCAACTCTCCGAGAAGCCCGACACCTGGACGTTACACAACGGCAGGTATGAGTGCGCCACGTGCGTCCCCAGGATTGACGTCAAGGCTGACGGCAGCGATCAGCCCGTGGCTGGATCCAAGTACGTCGACACGATCGCGGTCAGGATCGTCGACGACAAGACGGTTGAATTCACCAGCAAGAAGGGTGGACGTGTCACCGACAAGGAGCGACGCATTCTCTCGGCTGACGGGAAGGCACTCGCGATGGAGTACACGGGTTATCCCGACGGGAGCCAGCAGCCTGTGACCGTCAAGGGGACCATGACCCGCGTCGGCGCCGGACCGGCGGGCTCGCACGCCGTTTCGGGCTCGTGGCGCACCTCGAAGTTCGAGACCGCGTCCGACAACGCGCTGACGGTCACGTTCACGGCTACCGCCGAGGGCCTGATGATGTCGGTGCCGACCGGCCAGTCGTACGACGCGAAGTTCGACGGCAACGACTACCCGGTGAAGGGCGATCCGGGCAGCAGCGTCGTGTCCCTGAAGAAAGTGGACGATCGCAACATCGTGGAGACCACCAAGCGTGAGGGCAAGGTCGTCTCGGTCACCCACCTGACGGTCTCGGCCGACGGGAAGTCGCTCACCGCGAAGTCCGAGGACAAGGAGCGCGGCACGACCAGCACGTGGGTGGCCACTCGGCAATAGGTTCTCGAGGTGCCCGCCGACGGCGACGAGAGCACGGGCCCGCGGGCGTACGATGTCACGCGCGGTTTCAATCTGATCTCCTTTCGAGGGGCGCCCTCACGGCGCCCCTCTCCCGTGTGTGCGCCAGGCATGGCGCGTAGCGTCGGAATCGGACGCTGGTCACCGATAGCGAAAGCGAGTCGCGAAGTGACTCGGCTCAACGGGCTGCGCGCCCCCTCCGCGCAGATGCCGACGATCCGTTCCCGCTGGGGTGCGGAATCTGACGGTCAGGACTACGACCAGTTGCGATATGCTCGCCGTCAACCGGCGAATCGTCTTGGCGGCGGCAGACAGGCCGCTGCAGCGTCGCCGTGGAGCATCCTCGGCGATGCAACCGACAGCGCACACTCCTCCTTCCAGCCAACTGGTTGAAGGGTCCCTCCTTCTGGATCGCTTCCGGATTTCGCGCCTGCTCGGCAAGGGCGGGATGGGGGAAGTCTACGAGGCTCACGACTCGGAGCTTCGTGAAGACATCGCCATCAAGGTAGTCAGGCAGGAATACCTGACGGACGACAATTCCACCCTCAGGTTCCGGAAGGAGGTCCAGCTTGCCCGGCATGTGACGCACAGCAATGTGTGTCGCCTGCACGACCTTTTTCACGTCGAGCACGCTGGGAGGGACCTGACGTTCGTCACGATGGAACTGCTGTCCGGTGAGACGCTCCAGCAGCGGCTCACGCGCGGTCGCGTCCAGCTTGATGAAGCCCTCGCTATTGCCGCGCAACTCGCCGACGGCATCGACGCCGCTCATCAGGCGGGTGTGATCCATCGCGATCTCAAGCCCGCCAATGTGATGCTGGTGCCGGGCGACGCGGGGGTCCAGCGGGTTGTCATCACCGACTTTGGTCTCGCCTACCGCGCCCACTCGTCCGTTGCCACGACCGCGACGGCCTCCGCCACCGACCACTGGGTCGGCACGCCGGCGTACATGTCACCCGAACAGGTGCGCGGGGAACTGGTCAGCCCTGCCAGCGACATCTACTCGTTTGGCGTCCTCCTGTTCGAACTGTTCACCGGCTGCCTGCCGTTTCAGACCGACACGCCAATGGGCACGGCGCTGAAGCGCCTGCATGATCCGCCTCCCCCGGCAAGGACGCTCGACCCATCGCTTCCAGCGAGTGTGGAAGGCGCCCTCCAGAAGTGTCTCGCGCGGGATGCGTCTGAACGCTACCCAACGGCTCGCGACGCGGTACGCGCCCTGCGAGGGCGAAGCCCCGTTCTCCCACGACATCCTCGCGTGACCGCCCGAGTGGCGGCCGGCGCCCTGGCGATCCTGGCGCTTGTGGCAACGGTCGGGACCTGGATCACGCGCGATCGCCCGCCAGCGACGCCGGTCGTTTCCAGTGTCGGCGGCCGCGAGACCGTTGCTGTCTTCGGGTTCAGGAACCTGAGTATGCGAAAGGAGTTCGCGTGGCTCTCGACGGCCCTCGCCGAGATGGTGACGGTGGAACTCTCGGCTGCCGAGGACGTGAGGACGGTCTCCGGTGAGGTCGTTTCACGTGTCCGCAACGACCTGCGACTCGCTGACGTGGACGCGTTCGGGGAGGACAGCCTGTGGCGGATACGCGAAGCCCTCGGCGTCGACTACGTCATCGTCGGGTCCTACGTGGCGCTCGGCCAGGAGATGCTGGCAACCGTTCGCATTGACCTTCGGCTCCAGGACGCGAAGACCGGACAGACGCTTGTTACCGTATCCGAGCAAGGGACCGAGGCGGAACTCTTCGGTGCCGTTTCCCGTGCCGGGGGCGCCGTACGGCGAAAGCTCGGGTTCGCTCCACCTTCCGAATCCGCCGAGCAAGCCTCGCGCCTTGCGATTCCACAGGACAGCCGGGCCGCCCAGTTCTACGTGCAGGGTCTCGAGCACATGCGACAGTTCGACGCGCTGGCAGCGAGGGACAGCCTGCAACGAGCCATTGCGCTCGAACCGGGGTACGCACTGGCACATTTAGCGTTGAGTGAAGCGTGGTCGTTCCTGGGATACGACGAGCAGGCACGGGTGTCGGCGACGCAAGCCCGGGAACTGAGTGATGCACTCACGCGTGAGCAGCGACTTGCGATCGAAGCGCGGACGCACGTCGCGTTCCGGGATTGGGACAAGGCGATCGACGTCTACCGGTCGCTCGTTGCCACGTATGCGGACAATGTCGACTACGGGCTCCAACTCTGCGACGCTCTGACCGCCGCCGGCAAGTCGGCCGAGGCCCGCCCCGTGCTGGCACGCTTGCGAGCGCTGCCCGGACCTTCCGGGCGCGACCCGCGTATTGACCTCGCAGACGCTGGCGTGGCGCTACAGCTGTCGAACTACGCGGAAGCGGCAGCGACTGCCGGCGTCGCCGCTGCCCAGGCCAGCCGGATTGGTGCCCTCTCCATTACGGCGCGGGCGAAGATCGATCAGGCATGGGCCTTCTACAACCTCGGCAAGTCCGAGGCGTCCAGGCAGGCGAGCGAAGAAGCCAGACAGTTGTACGCCAGCATCGGTGACCAGCGGGGCGTATCGAGGGCGCTGATTCAGCTGGGCCCCGTGCTTCGAGACGATGGCAAGCTCGATGAAGCCGTGGCCGCCTTCACGCAGGCGCTGCAAATCTCTGAGAGCCTCGGAAACCAGCGCACGATCGCCCAGGCGACGAACAACCTCGGCAACGTGTACTTCAGTCAACGACGGTTTCCGCTCGCCGAAGAGGCATACGCGAAGGCGTTCGAAGCGGGGAGGACCATTGGCGACCGCCAGGTGACGGGCTGGGCTCTGAACAACCTGGGCCAGGTGCTGAACGAGGCGGGGAACCTGCGCCAGGCGGCTGTCAAGGTTGCGGAATCCGTCGCCGTCTTCAGGGCGGCAGGGATACGCCGAGGGCTCGGCACGGCCACCGCCAATCTCGGCGAACTGCAGTTGGAGCTGGGGCAGCCGCAGCAGGCTCTCGTGTCATACGAGGAATCCCGGAGCATCGCCGAGGCCATCAACAGCGACGACGACAGAGCGTACGCAGCGTTGGGGCTGGCGGCGACGCTCTGGCACCTGGCCGAATGGGACAAGGCTCGAGCGTCTGCGATCGAGGCCTCGGAGCTCTTCGCCAAAGTGGAGAACTCCGAGGGCGTCGCGGAGGCCCAACTGACAGTCGGTCTCCTTGCGCTCGCGCGCGGCGACACCGCGGAGGCCGAATCCGCGGCCGTCACCGCGCTCAAACAGCTCGGGCAGAACAACCAGTCGGCCATCACCGTGCGATGCCAGTTGGCGTTGGCACTCATACATGCCCGAAGCGGCACCGCCGTGAGCCAGATGACCGTCGACTCGAGCTCCGGTGAGCAGTCAACGTGGCCGCGTGCCTCACGAGCCCTGGTCGGCCTGGCTCGCGCAGCCCTCGACATCGAGTTGGGGGCGGGTTCTCAGGCCATCAGGGAGTTGGACCGGCTGAGCGCCTCATTCAAACGGTCTGGCGGGGTCACGTCCGCACTCCAGGCCGAACTGCTCAAGGCGCGGGCGCTGGTCGCCACCGGACACCGGTCGGCAGGGCGGGCACTCGCCAGGAGCGTCAGCCAGACAGCCACGCGCTCAGGACTGACACAGGTGGGTGCGGAGGCGACAGCGATCGCCAGAGGCGACTAGCGTGGCGTCCGGCTGCCCGCAGCGACGCCCACGATTCTCCGCCACCGAGGTCCGCTCGCTGGCGACAGCTGGGACGTCGGACTTTTGTCGCCAGCGGAGCTGACAATGCGACGCTCAAGGACGTTCGCTCGGATCGCGCACCTTCCCAAGAGAACGCGGCACGCGTGGATTTGACCCGTCAGATAGCGCGAAGGAGCGTTGCCACATTCATCGATGGTGAGAATTCTCATGGCGGACGGAGACCGGCACGCAAGTTGATTGGGGATTATTACCGGCAGCACTCTGCCGGAGTGGCAGCTTCTGAAATCCTGGGAGGGTCCATGCCGATTCGAACACCGCTTTCCTTCTTACCCTGTTCATTGCTGGCCTTGTTCATGGTCGCCTGCAGCGGAGCCTCACCGACTGAACCCACCGTCGCCGTCCCGACCGGAACTCCCGGGGTCAGCATCGGCGCTGATCAGGGGACGACCGGCGTGTCTGGGGCGTACGGCCGCGTGGGTAATGTCGGTGGAGGGGACAACCAGTGCGTCGAGCCCGAATGTACATGGGTAGGCTCATTCGGCTCATTCGTTCTTCGTGGGGCCAACGGTGACGCCTTGTCCGGGTGGTGCGAACTGAAGGGGAGTGGATCCATCCTGCAGGCGATGACCAACTGTGTTGCGCGCGGAGGCACCGGGCGCTTCGAAGGCGCTTTCACCAGCGACGATGGTGCATGGCAAGTGACCGATTCCGGCGACCCGATTCCACCGCCGGCGCCGTTTTCCGACTGGTTCGAGTTCCTGCTGACAGGCCGTCAGGTCGACTTCATCGCACTCTTTCTTGCGCCCCGCCTGGGGTCCTACTGCGATCAGGGATCGGGATGTCACAACGGAGTTCTGCTGAAGGGCACGTTCTCCGCTCGAAGCGAAGAGGTCGCCGTGGCGGGAGAGGTGTGTTCAGGCGGTCGGCTCAACGTGATCCATTTGGCCGGCGTAGTTCAGGGAATTGGCAAGTCGACGGCACAACTCGACTACTGCAAGCCGTAGCCTCGTGGGCGCAAGTCGGCGGGGCCGACACTTGCTTCGGCCACAACGGGCCCGTTGACGGCCCTGTCGAATTGCTCCCGCTCACCCACGCTGCCGCGGCCGACCGCCGCCGCGGCTCATGTGGCGCGTGGGTGCCGCCCTGAGGTCACGCACACCCACCTCAGCAAGACGCCAGAGTGGCGCTATACTCCGGTCAGCCGCGGAGCCCCCAGAAAGACCTGCCCCGATGGCTTCCAGCGACTCGCTGGCAGCGCACGTGTCCGACGCCGAGTGCGATCGCGCGATCGATGCGATCGAGGCGGAACTCAGTGTCGTGCTTGGCAGTGTCGAACGCGTCGAGTCGGCGTGTGCCTTCCTCCGCCACGCGGGTGTCGCGTGGACTGCCCGACGGCGCCAAGAGCGCCTCCGCCGCCTGGTCCTGCTCGCCAACACCCGCGTGACGCCTGCTGCGAGGCAGGTCATCGGCCTCGTGCGCGAAGCCGCTACGGCCAGTCGTGATCCGTGGGCGCTGCTGGAAGGGCTGCTTCAGTCGAACGATCCCGGCGTCCCGTCCCTGGTCCTCGACGATGCGGTCACGCTCGCCGCTCGGGGATCGCTCGTCGTCGATGGACACGTCGCCGCAACCCTCGCCGCAGCGGTCGAGCGCGAGGGGACTGCGCTGACGCAGCCCGAATCACTGCAGAAGATCTCGCGCCTCTTGCAGCACCTGTCGCCGGCGGCTGCCAATCAGCCATCGCCGCTCGTCACGCTTCTGACGAGCGCTTGCGACAATGCCGTCAGGCGCCTGGCCGCTCGCGTGCTCGACCTCGATGGCGCGCCGCCCGTTCCTGACCTCGTGCGGTTGCTGCTCGGCGCCGAGGCCGCGGCGTTGCTCCAGCCCTACCTGGCCTACACGAGTGCGGGGCACCTCGACCTGGTCGACCTCCTCGCGGGGCGCGCGGAGCCGCCGCTGGTGGAGTCATTGCCCGAGGTGGAGCAACGCCTGGGACATGCACTCACGCGCGACGTCATCGCGAGCTTCGGATGGTCGCGCACGAACCTCGGCCTCGACGTCAGATCGTGGGCCGGGATCAGCCTCGACGAGTCCTTTCCATTCCTGGTCACGCCGGCAGAGGCGCACCTGTTCGATGACGTTCCCTCCGCGCGGCGCGTGTTCGACCGCGTTGTCGTCATCGGCCTAGGCGGAGCCGCCGCCGAGCCGGGGGAGTCAACTCAACCGTCATCAACGTCCTCAGGCGACGGTCCCCGTGGCGACGGCGCCGACGTCATCCGCCGGTTCCGCGCCTACAACCTGCGCCACGCAGAGGTGCTGGGTCACATCCTCGACATCGCTCCACTGAGCCGCGAGCGGGTGACGACGATCCTCGAAGTGATGGACGGCATCACCGCCGACTTCGCGAGCCTCTTCTCGGCGCGATCGAACGAGGCCGATGGCCTTGCCGACCTCTACAACGGCCTCAAGGTCCGCATCCTCGGTGAACTCGACGGCGTGCCCGCCGGCCAGCCGCTGTCTGCCGAACTCACGCGCCTCGTGCAGATGTTCGAGGACCCGCCCACGCTGCGCGACGTGCGCACGTTGCACGGCCTGAAGCGGTTCCTGCACCAGCGCGGCCTCGCGCTGGGATTCCGGCTGCTCGAAGCGGGACACGCCACCAACCGCACGGTCGATCTCGCGGTCGCATCGGCCGAACGCGTCATGCAGGTGGCGCGGCGCATCGAGTACATCGACTTCGAGCAGGCGTCTGGCGCGGGCGCCGGCGACGCGCTGCCGTATGCCGTCTCGGTGGTCGTCGAGGGCGTCGCGCGCCAACTCGTGCTGGGCGATCAGCAACCGCTGCCCGCGGTCAAGGTGTTCTGCTACGGCAACGAGGTGCACTACTACGTCACGTTCAGGAACCACCCGGCCTTCATCCGCATCGACTACTCACCGCCGCTCTCCGGCGGCATGATCGATCTCCAGTACTACGGGGTGAGCAAGTACGAACTCGACGATCACCCCAACCCCACGCTCGATGCCATCCAGGCGTTCTTCCGGCGCCTGGAGTTCGACGTGGACGTGCAGAACACCAGGATCCACGCCCGGTACGACAAGGAGCGGGCGCTGAGCCTCGCCGACATCTGCGACAAGGCCGAGGCCCTCTTCAGGCTCGTGCCCTACCTGATGGACGTGGACTGGACTATCGGGCAACTCGCCCTGTCGCCAGGCGCGAGGCGCCAGGTGAGCGAGGCCTGGGCCGACTTCTTCGCGGGCTGGGGCACGCTTCCGGTTCGCGAGCTGCTCACCGCGGATCGCTGCGGCATCCTCGTGGCGCGCGCGCCCCAGCTGGAAGCGATGCGCGAGATCGCGTGGACAGGCGAGGGCCCGTATCGGGATCGGTTCACCGGGCGCCCGGGCGTGTCGGCGCTCGCCGCCATCCGCGAGGTCGTGACCGCGCACCACCTGCTCCCCGTTCGGCTGCCCGAACACGCCGGTGGCGCAGCGCAGATGCCGCTCGAACAGCACCTGCTGCGGCCCCTGCGTGCGGCGGTGGCCCGCGGCGAGATCGTCGAGACGGCCGGGGGACTCGCACGCGCGCCCACGGATGTCTTCGAGAGGCTGAGCGCGCCGCGGTTCTTCGCCCGCCTCCTCGACGCCGACGACGAGTTACTGCAACGTGCCGCACGGCTGGCGACACTCGTGGGGGCACTCGAACGCTCGCTCAGGTTCGACAACGTCGGAAGCGTCGATGGCTACGACGTGCAGCACGCCCGCCTCGACTTGCGCGGGGAGACACTCGCGATTTACGCGCTGCGCGACGCGGCGGGCATCGTGCGCCTGGCGTGTTACGCGCCAGACGGCGTGCTTGCCGCCCGGCGGGGCAGCGCCGCGGAGCCGTGGCGCGAGAACGCGTCGACCGACGTGCAGGCGCTCGCCCTGCGGCTTCGTCGCAACAACATCCTGCCCGCGTGGGTCGATGCGCCCGCGACGAACGCGCCCATGGAAGGTGCCGCGCTTCGCGCGCTCTTCGGGTCGCCGAATGCACGCGCCAGCACGCGACCACAGCCGGGTGATCGCGTCACGACGGGCGTGAGCGCGTCGCCCGGACGCGCGGTCGGCCTCGCCCGACTGGGCACCGCTGGACGGGACCCGCTCGATCTGGAGGGTGACGTGCTGATCGCGCCGACCATCAGCCCAGACGACAGCGCGTTCCTGTTCAGGGCCGCTGGCGTGGTGTGCACGGGCGGCGGCATCCTGAGCCACGCGGGCCTGCTGGCGGTGCAGTTCGGACGTCCCGCGCTCATCGTCGACGGCACGTGGGAGCCTGGACCCAGGCGCGACACGTGGCTCGTGTTCCGGCGCACCGAGTTCGAGGAGGCAGACACACGTGTCGGCGCCCGTCACGTCGTCGAGCGTCGCGCGGTCAAGGAGTGCGACGACTGCGTTCGCGACGGCGACCTCGTCGAGTTGGACGCCGGCACGGCGACGCTTCGCGTGCTGGGACAGGACGCGTCGGCGCTGGCGCTGCACGAAGACCTCCGGCAACTGGACGAGGCAGACATCCTGCTCGCGCGCTCGGCAGGCGACGCTGAGGTGCTCGTCCAGCGAGGGCGCCGCCTGCGTGCGCTCCACCAGCTCGAGAAACTGCTCGCCCGCCTGGACGACCCGGTGCTGGCCAGGCATGCCGCCCGACAGCTGCTGGCTGGCGTGACAGCCGGGCGGCGGATCGGCGGCGAGCGCGAGCACGCGCGGTTGCTCGAGGTGCTGCTCAGGAATTCGTCGGTCGCCCCGGTCGTGCGTGGGCACGTTGCAGAGTTGAGGGGGGAGTTGCGACTCCGGTGCGCGACGGCTGCTGACGCTGCCAGGCGGCTCATTCCAGTGTCGTCGAGCGCGGTTGAAGTGCTGGGGCTGCGTCTCGCGGCACTGCGCGCGTGTGACGCGCTTCGTGCGGGCCTGACCGCTTGTGCCGCGGACACCGCCGCGAAGGCAGCTGCCGCCGACATCGACCTGCGCGACGTCGAGGCCCTCGCGATCGATCAGGCAGAACGGATCTGGCGGCGGCTGCTCGAGCGCAATGCGGCCCGCACCACGCTGGCGCGCCCCTGCATGCGCCACGACGTGCGTCAACTGCTGCGCCTCGCCGACGTCCTCCCCGTGACGGACGACGACCGTCGCGAACTGGACCGGTTGTTCGACGCATTGGGTCGTGCGGATGCGGCTGTGACTGCGGCGCTTGCCGACCGCTACGTCCTGTGGCCGCACGACGGCGGCCTCGAGCTTCAGCCGCTCGTCGGGTGGAAGACCGCCAACCTCGCCGAAGTCGAGCGCCTCGGTGAACGCCATCTCGTGCCCTCGTGGTTCGCCGTGAGCGACCGCGCGTTCCGCGACGTGCTGGCGTCGCCGGTCCGGACCTCGACGGGCATGCCCGCGCCGCAAGGCACGGCGACGCTCGGCGACGCGATAGGGGCCATTCTCGAGCGACGCGATGCCACCAACGCCGAGAAGTCGAGCGCGATCCGCCGCCTGTGGGACGCGGTGGCGCTGCCCGAGCCGCTCGAGCGCGAGATTGTCAGCGCCTACCGGCAGCTGGCCCTGCCAGACGTGTCGCGCGGTGTGGACTGGCGCATCGACGTTCCTGACGAGCAGGGACTCCCCTACGTGGCGATTCGGTCGTCGGCCAAAGAGGAAGACACCGAGGGGGCCGTACGCGCGGGGGAGTTCGAGACCTATCTCTTCATCCGCGGCGACGCCGCCGTGATCGAACACGTGAAACGTGCATGGAGCGGACTCTGGACCGAGCGCGCCGTACACAATCGGGCCGTGCTCGGCGCCTCGGCGTCAGGCGAGGGAGGCGGCGTGCTCGTGCAGCGCATCGTCTGGTCGCGCGTGTCGGGCGTGCTGCAGACCGAGAACGTCGTCACGGGCCAGTACCGCGAGATGGTGATCAACGCGGGACTCGGCATGGGGGAAGGGGTCGTGTCGGGCGTGGTGGGGGCCGATCACATCGTCGTCGCGAAGGAGGACGACATGGCGGCCACACCCCTCAGGTTCCGTTACATCACGTGCGACAAGCGCCAGCGGGTCGTGTTCGACGCCAGGGCGGGCCGCGGGACGTTGCGGCAGGACACGGTGTCGCACCAGCGATTCCGTCCCGCCCTCGAGTACATCGAGTTGCTCGAACTCGTGCAACTCGCGGCGCGGCTCGACAGCATCTACGGCTATCCACTCGACATCGAGTTCGGTGTCGAAGGCGCCCAGCTCAGGATCCTGCAGGTGCGGCCGACGCCGGGTTCGCTGGCCCCCTGGCGGGAGACGCTGGAGCGATATCCGCTCGTGCGGGAGGCGAGGCCATCATGATCCGGCGTGAAGACGCTCTGGACTACCACGGCGGGAATCCGCCCGGGCTGATCGACGTCCGCCCGACCAAGCCCTGCCTCACCGCGCGCGAGATGCGGCTCGCGTACCTGCCCGGCGGGACGTTCGCGTGCACGGCCATCCGGGAGGACGAGACCGCCGCGGCCCGCTTGAGCGGCCGCGGCAACCTGGTGGCACTGGTCACCAACGGCACCGCGGTCCCTGGCCTCGGTGACGTCGGACCGCTGGCCGCCAAGCCGGTGCAGGAAGGCATGGCCCTCCTGTTCAAGCGGCTCGCCGACATCAACGTGTTCGACCTCGAACTCGCCACCCGCGATCCGGATCGCTTCGTCGAGGTGCTGCAGGCACTCGCGCCCGGCTTCGCGGGCGTGGTCCTCTCCAACGTGCGCGCTCCGGAGGGGCTGGTGGTGCACGAGCGGTTGTGCGCGACGCTCCGCATCCCGGTGCTCCACGAGAACCTGCACAGCACGGCCGTGGTCGTGGCGGCGGCGCTGTCGAACGCGGTCGACCTTGCGGGCAAGGACATCGGCGCCGTGCGCGTGGTGCTCTGCGGCACCGGCACGGTGGGACTCGGCTGCGCGCGCCTGCTCCTGCGACTCGGCGTGAACCCCGACCAGTTGCTGCTGTACGACGTGCGCGGGCTCGTGCACCCCGATCGCGACGACCTGACGGCACACCAGCGCGAACTGGCCAGGGCGCATGATGCCATGACGCTCGCAGAGGGGATCCGCGGCGCAGACGTGTTCATCGGGGCGTCGGCAGCGGGCGTGGTATCGGACGAGATGGTGCGGTCGATGGCGCGGTTCCCCATCGTCTTCGCCCTGGCGACACCGACACCGGAAATCGGCTACGAGATCGTCAGGGCTGCGCGCCGTGACGTCATCGCGGCGACCTCGCTTGCGGAGTATCCGAACGCGATCCTGGACCTCCTGAGCTTTCCGTACATCATGCGCGGAGCGCTCGACGTGCAGGCGACGCGGATCAGCGACGGCATGCTGCTCGGTGCCGCACGCGCGCTCGCGGAACTGGCCCGCGAGGAAGTGGTCGACGAGGTGAGTCGGGCCTACGCCGACGAGCACCTCAGCTTCGGCCCCGAGTACCTGCTGCCGAAGGCAATCGATCCCCGGATTCTCGTGCGCGAATCGGCGGCGGTCGCCCGGTGCGCCGTCGAGGAAGGTCTCGCGCGGCGCGCCGTCGAGAGCGAGCCCTACCAGGAGAGCCTGCGCGTGCGGATGGGCACCGGCCGCGAGACGATGCGGCGGCTGGTGGTGAAGGCGCGGCACGAATGCCCGCGCGTCGTCTTCCCCGAGGGGACCCACGAGACCATCCTGCGTGCGTGCCGCATCCTGGTCGACGAAGGCGTGGCGCGGCCCGTGCTGCTGGGCACCGACGCCGACGTCCGTGCCGCGCTGTCGCGCCTCGCGGTCGATCCGTCGGGGACGACGATCGTCGATCCCGCGCGCAGCCCGCGTCGTGACACTTACGCCGACGAGTACTTCCGGCTGAGGCGGCGGCGCGGCCTGATGCACTCCACGGCGGTCGAGCGGATGCGCCGACCGGAGTGCTTCGCGGCAATGATGCTGCACAGCGGCGACGCCGACCTGATGATCTCGGGCGCGGCATCACACTACGCCGACTCCATGCGGATGATCCTCGAGGTGATCGGGCCCGCCCCCGGCGTCGAACGGATCTCGAGTCACTACATGGCGCTGCTGCCGAGGAACGTCTACTTCCTGGCCGACTGCGCCGTGAACATCGACCCCGACGCCGAGGCGCTCGCCGAGATCGCCCTGCTGACCGCGCGCCGCGTCAGGATCCTCGGCTTCGAACCCCATGTCGCGATGCTGTCGTTCTCGAACTTCGGCAGCGTCGATCACGCGTTCGCGAGAAAGGTGCGGCGGGCCACCGAGATCGTGAAGGCGCAGGCGCCGGATCTCAACGTCGATGGCGAGATGCAGCTCGAGACCGCGGTCACGGCACAAATCCGCGCCGAGAACTTTCCGTTCTCGGCGCTCGAGACCGATGCCAACGTGCTCATCTTCCCCGACCTGCAGTCGGGCAACCTGGCGATGCACCTGCTGCGCCACCTCGAAGGCGCGGTGGTGATCGGGCCAATCCTGATGGGCACGCGGCTGCCCGCTCACCTGATTCAGTACGGCAGTTCGGCCGAAGAGGTCGTGAACATCGCCGCACTGGGCATCGTCGAGGCGGCCGGCCTCCGCGACGACGGTGCGGGGGTGGCGGTGTGACGACGCTGACGATGCTCACCGATCGGCCCGGCGAAGCGACGGGCCTGGTCCCGCCCGCGTGGCAGCCGGCGTCGTGGCAGAAGGCTCGCGGCCTGGAAGGCCGGGTCTCGTCCTGGTGGGACGTCGTGAGCGACGGCGCGCAGGCGTGGCAACTGGAGACGCGACCAGGAACGGCCCCGGAAGGATCCTGGCCGCTCGTCGTCGTCCTCGGGGCACCGCGACGGTCGCCGTTCGACATGTTGCGCGAACACGTCGGCACAGACAGCAGGCGTGCCGGGCCCCTGGCGTGCGTGTCGCTGGAAGGGAAGGCCCTGCACGGCCACCGTGGACGGGCGTGGGTGGCTGCGGCCGGCAACCTGCACCTGAGCGTCGTCGTGCCGGTGCGGCTCGCCGCACGTACCCACGCCGCGGTGATGTCGATGGTCACGGCCGTCGCGGCGATCGATGCCGTTCGCGCGATCACCCACGATGCGGTCCAACCCGGGATCAAGTGGGTCAACGACCTCGTCGTGGGCGATCGCAAGGTCGGAGGCGTACTGGCGGCTACGCAAGTGCGCGGTGCGCTGATCGAAGGCGCCGTGCTGGGTATCGGTCTGAACGTCTCGGTGGCGCCGGCCATCACGCCGACGCCGTTCGTGCCGGCGTCGGTCAGCCTGCGCGAGTGCGCCCCAGGCGGCGACCTGGCGCTCGGCACGGTGTTGTGGCGCGTGCTCGACTCGCTCGCGACGCGCCTGCGGCGCCTCGACCTCGAGGGTCCGTGGTCGGTGCTCCAGGACTACCTGCGATGGTCGGTGGTCGTCGGCAGGCGGGTGCGGATCTGGAATGAAGGCCTGGCGGGCGGCAGTGACGTCAGGAAGTGGCCGGCACCGACAGCCGCCGGCCTTGTCGTGGGGCTCGGGCCCGATCTTGCGCTTGCCGTCGAGGGGCAACGCCACGCGGTTCGAGAGGGCCAGCTCGCATTCGAGGAGGTGTGCCAGTCGTTCGGGCTGTAGCGGAACCGTGATGCCCCGGAACGAGGAATCGTCGTGGATGCCACGAATGTGACCGTTGTGTGCGTGATCGCTTTCGCGGTCGTGTTCGCGGTGCTGACGGTGCTCGCCGCCGCCATGCACGCGATCACGATCATCTTCCCCGAGCGCGTGGCCGCGTTGGACGGCGCCGTCGTGGCGGCCATCTCCAACGCGGTGAACGCTGTCGCTCCCGGTGCCCGCGTGACCCGCATTGAGGAGGAGTGATGATCTTCACCGAGAGGAAAAAGAGAATCCGGATCCAGATGACGGAGTTCCGCGACGGCCTGCAAAGCTCGTTCGGCGGGAAGGTCAGGACGACCGACATCCTGCCGGCCCTCGAGTTCGCGGCGCAGAAGGTCGGCGTCCGCCACTTCGAGTTCGGTGGCGGCGCGCGATTCCAGGCGCCGTATTTCTACGTGGGCGAAGACCCGTTCACCTGCCAGGACATCATGCGTCGCGCCGTTGGTCCGGACGTGGACCTGCAGGTGCTGACGCGATCGGTCTCCGGTGTCACGCTGACGACGCAGCGGCTCGAGGCCTTGCGGCTCCAGGCGAGACTGATGAAGGCGCACGGCACGACCTGGGACCGCAACTTCGACTACATGAACGACGTCGACAACCTGGCCAACACCGGCCAGCCCATCGTCGAGGCCGGCATGCACCACCAGGTCGCGGTCGCGATGATGGGCCTGCCCTTCGACGATCCGACCGTGCACACCGCGCAGTTCTACATCGACACCATCACGCAGTTCATGTCGCGCGGCATTCATTTCGACTCGGTGTGCATGAAGGACGCGTCGGGCACGACCGATCCCCGCACCTGCTACGAGACAGCGGTCGGCCTCAGGAAGATCCTGCCGCCCGAAGTGCTGCTGTGGCAGCACACGCACGACACGGCCTCGCTGGCCGTGGCGCAGTACATGGCCGGCATCGAGGGTGGCGTCGACGGCGTCGACGTGTCGGTGCGACCGATGGCATCGGGCACGGTGCAGCCCGACGTGCGGTCGCTCTGGCATGCGCTGAAGGGCACCGGCTACGTGCTCGACATCGACATCAGCCGGATCGACGAACTCGAGAAGATCCTGACCGAAGGACTTCGCGACTACGACTTCGACCCGACCACCACGACCGCCGATGCGCGGGTGGTGGGTTTCCCGATGCCCGGTGGGGCCATCGGGCCGAACGTCCACATGATGAAGGAGGCTGGCATCCTCGATCGCTACGGCGACGTGCTCGCCGAGTTCCCCGTGGTCGTCAAGGCGGGCGGCGCCTGGACGAGCGTGACGCCTGGGAGTCAGCAGGTACCTGGCTGCAGGCCTTCTACAACGTGCTCCACGGTCGGTGGAAGAAGATCGAGCCGGGGTACGGCCGCGCCGTGCTCGGGTACTTCGGACGGCCGCCGCTTCCACCCGATCCCGCGGTAGTCGCGATCGCGCGGGAGCAGTTGAAGCTCGAGCCGTTCGACGGCAACCCGCTCGACGCAGCACCCGACAGCCTCGCGAAGGCCCGTGAGGCCCTCGCGTCCCGTCACCTGCCCCTGACCGACGAGAACGTCTTCCTCGTGGCAGCGGCGATCGTGCCGGGCAAGGACATCGAGCTGAACGAGGGCCTCCGCCTGCTGACCGGCAAGGCGAAGATCTCGCTGCCGCTCAGGAAGAAGGAGGAGCCGGTGCCTGCCGCGGTGCAGGCTGCGAGCACGCCTGCACCCGCGCCCCAACATGCGCCAGCACCAGCACCAACGCGGGTCTTCAGCGGTCCGGTCACGACCGTATGCACCGTGGTCGAAGGCGCCACGTCGCGCCGATTCCGCGTCACGATCGAACCCACAGATGGGGTGCCCCTGCGCCCAGCCGCCACGGCTGACCGGCCATCACCGGTGTCAGCGAGCGTCGGATCGTCAACGATGCTCGCCGAGGCCACGCCGGTCTTCTCGCCGTTCGAAGGCAAGACTGAGCTGGTCGAAGTGAAGGTGCGGGTTGGTGACACCGTGGCCGAGGGCCAGGTGGTCGCCGCCGTCGAGGCCATGAAGGCCAAGCACGACGTGCGCGCTCCCCGCGCCGGCCAGGTCATCAGCATCGACGCCGACGTGGGGACCACGGTGATGGGCGGCAACGCCATCATGACCATCGGAGGATGACATGGACGCGATCCAGTCGCTCTGGTCAGACTCCGGCCTCGTCGCGCTCGGCTGGCGTAACGTCGTCATGTTCGGTGTGGGCGGCCTGTTGATCTACCTGGCCATCAGGAAGAACTACGAGCCGCTCCTGCTGATTCCCATCGGGTTCGGCGCGATCGTCGCCAACCTGCCGAGAGCGATGATGAGCGCCTCGGACGTGCCGGTCGCCGCGTCGGGTCAACTCGGGATCCAGCCCTTGCTGCAACTGGTCTACGACGCCGGCATCAGGACGGAGTTCCTTCCGCCCGTCATCTTCCTCGGGGTCGGAGCCCTGACCGACTTCCGGCCCCTGCTCAGTCGCCCGTTGACGTTCCTGCTCGGCGCCGCGGCGCAACTGGGGGTCTTCGTGGCGGCGCTGGGGGCCCATTACCTCCTGGGCTTCACCCCGCAGGAGGCCGCGTCGATCGGCATCATCGGCGGCGCCGACGGGCCGACGACGATCTTCCTCACGACGATCCTGGCCCCGCACCTGCTCGGCACGGTCGCCGTCGCCGCCTATTCGTACATGGCGCTGGTGCCCATCATCCAGCCGCCCATCATCCGCTTGCTCACGACCGAGCGGGAGCGGTGGATCGACATGCCGCAGGCGAAGCCCGTCTCGCAGGTCGCGGTGATCGTGTTCCCGATCGCGACGGCCGCCCTCGCGTCGCTGTTCGTGCCGGCGTGCGCGCCACTGGTCGGCATGCTCATGTACGGCAACCTGCTGCGCGAGTCGGGCGTCACCGAACGACTGTTCACGACGGCCGGCGGACCACTCATCAACGTCGTCACGATGTTCCTGGCCCTGACCGTCGGTGCCACGATGGATGGCGCGACATTCCTGCAGCCGCGAACGCTCTACGTGCTGGTACTGGGGGCGATCGCGTTCATGTTCAGCACGGCAGGAGGCGTGATCTTCGCGAAGCTGATGAACCTCGTCCTGCCGAGTCGCCTCAAGGTGAACCCGTGCATCGGGGCCGCGGGGGTGTCGGCCGTGCCGATGTCGGCGCGGGTCGTACAGACGTTCGTGTCGAATGCGACCGGCGGCAAGGTGAATCCGCTGATGCCGGCGATGGGACCCAACGTGGCGGGCGTGATCGGCACGGCTGTCGCCGCAGGGGCGTTCATCGCGATGCTCAGGTAGGAAGTGTGGAGGCCAGCATGATTCGCATCGAGCGTATCTTGTGTCCCGTCGACGCCTCTGTGTTCTCGGCGCGTGCGCTGCGGTATGCGGCAGCACTCGCGTCCTGGTACCGGGCGGAACTCACGGCCTTGTCGGTGTTGCCGGCGCCGCCGCAACCGTCGCTGGGATCGGAGTACCCCGGCGGCTGGCCGCTCGAGACCCGCGAGCTCGTCGCACGCGACGAGGAGAGATTGCGCGGGTTCGTGTCGATGGCGACCGGCTCGCCCGTCACCACCGTCCTCACGACGATGGGGCCGGTCGTGCGGCAGATCCTGGAGGTCGCCGCATCGCTTCCGGCCGACCTCATCGTCCTCGGCACGCACGGTCACAGCGGGTTCGACCACCTCTTGCTGGGGTCCGTGACCGAGAAGGTCCTCAGGCGGGCGCCCTGTCCCGTGCTGACGGTGCCTCACCTGGCGACCGACGACACGGCGCAGGTCGTCAAGGTGAAGACCATCCTCTGCGGGATCGACTTCTCTGACGCGTCGGCGCACGCGCTCGAGTACGCGCTGTCGCTCGGGCAGGAAGCGGGCAGCCGGCTCGTGCTGGTGCATGCGCTCGAGTGGTTCGCCGAGACGCCGCAGCGGCTCACCGACCACTTCAACGTGCCCGAGTTCCGCCAGGCGCTCGAGCGCGATGCCCACGCCCAACTCGAATCGCTCGTGCCGCCCGCGGCGCGGACGTGGTGCGAGACCGAGTTCGTCGTCGGTCACGGCAAGGCCTACAAGGAACTCCTGCGCGTCGCGGCCGAGCAGGAGGCGGGCCTCATCGTGCTCGGGGTACGCGGGCGCGGCGCGGTTGACCTGTTGCTGTTCGGATCGACGACGCAGCACGTCGTGCGCGAAGCCACCTGCGCGGTGTTGACCGTGAGATGAGCGGACCCGGAGGCAGCCGGGGCGTGGAATCCGTCGGGACCACGCCCCGGGGGCGTCGCCCGCGAATCGCAGCCCGGCCGAGCCGGTTCGCACGCGAAGGACGCATTCCAGGGTGGGGGAGCGGCGCCGACCAACGCACACTGCCGGCCACTCCTCCACCACGGGAGGCGTGCCATGCGCTCTGCACTCGCCTATGCGCGTTTCGGGACCTCGTTCATCGCATCGGCGTTGCTGGGCAGGCGATCGGTCACCTGCCTCTGGGAACTGACGTATCGCTGCAACGCCCGTTGCGCCATCTGCGCGTACTGGCGGCATCCGAGTGAGCCGCGCGACGAGATGACCCTCGCGCAGATTCGCGAAGGGCTCCAGCGCGTCTACCAGCACGGGTGCCGCTTCGTGAACTTCACGGGTGGCGAGCCCACGCTGCGCCGCGATCTCGAGGACATCGTCCACCATGCGTCGTGCCTCGGCATGTGGACGTCCATCGTCACCAACGGTGCCACGCTGACGCGCGCACGCGTGCGCGCGCTGAAGGACGCCGGGCTCGACACGCTGCTGATCTCGATGGACTCGCCCGATGCCGTCGTCCACGACGGGCTCAGGGGCGTGCCCGGCCTGCACCGCCGCGTCATCGACGACCTGCGTCTCGTGTTCGAGGAGTTCCTGACGGGCTTGCGGATCGGCGGCCTCATGTGCGTGCTGGCCCCGCACAATGTCGAGGACATCGAGGGGATCGTCGCCCTCGCCGACGAACTCGGGGTGTACGTGCTCTTCCAGCCGTATCACGACCGCAAGACCGGCAGCCGTGAGTTCTGCGCCGAGATCACGCCGTCTCACGTGGCGACCATCGAACTTCTGCAACGCGTGCACGGCAACGTCCTCAACTCGTCTCACTACCTGAAGGGGATTGCACGCTATGCGAGTGGCGCCAGCCTGCCCCGCTGCCACGCCGGAGAGAAGTACTTCAGCGTCGACCCCTTCGGCTTCGTGCATCCGTGCGTCGACCTGCCGGCGACGGGTCACCTGCTCCGCGATTCGCTGGCGGTGGTTCGCGGCGATCGCGCCCGCGCCGATGTCGCGAAATGCGAAGGCTGCTGGTATTGCTTCCGTGGAGAAGCCGATTCCGCGCTGTCGGTGGCGGGCTGGCTCGATCGCCTGGCGCTCGGCGCGCGCATCGCACGCAGAAACCATGTTCGACGACCGGAACGAACGGGCGACGGGGTCGTTCCGGCCGTCAGTGCACCGCCATGGACACCGCGAACCTGATTGCGCTGGTCGGACCGGCGGCCGCGACCTTCCTGGCGTCGCTCGCATGCGCCGTCGTCCCCTTCCTGTACGTCGAGGCGTTCCTGCTGGCCGCGGCGGCAGCCGTGCCGGCTGGCTACCCGGTGTGGACACTGGGCATCGTCGCCGCGGTCGGGCAGATGGTGGGGAAGAGCGCGCTCTACTGGAGTGCGCGTGCGGCAAGCCATTCCCGGGCGCTCCGACGGATCGATCAGGACCGCGTCGCCAGCCTGCGCCGGCGCATGGCGGGGATGAACCCGTGGACCGTCCGAACCCTGACCTTTGCCTCGGCGTTCGGAGGGTTCCCGCCGTTTCTCCTCCTCGCACCCGCCGCTGGTGCGGCCGACACCGGGTTCGGGCCGTTCCTCGTGCTGGGACTCGCAGGGCGGGCGCTGCGCCTGGTCGGCGTGGTCGTCGCAGGTGCCAGTCTCGCGGCCGCCATCACCTGAGACGCGGCCGTCCCGATGCAGCACGTGACGGATGTGGGGCGGGATCGGTGCGGAGCGTGTTCGCGCCTGGCGCCGTCATCGATGGTCGTCGCGGTGGGAATGGGGTCGTTGCCACGCGTTTGCGTGCGGGCGTATGCTCGCCGCATGGTAGTCCTTCCTCATCGTCAGATTACCCCCACGCTGTTCATCCTCCTCACGTGCCTGACGCTGCTGACCCCCACGATGGCACGATCCCAGACCGCCTCCGGTGGTGATTTCGAAGGCATCGTCCGCGACGCGACGGGCGGCGTCCTGCCGGGCGCGACGCTCGTGCTCACGAACGTCGACACCGGCGTCGAACGCGCGTCGGTGACCAACGAGACGGGTCGCTATCGCATCCCGGCGGTGCCCGCGGGCGCCTATCGGATGGCCGTGTCGCTCGACGGCTTCGCGACCGTGCAGCGATCGGGCCTCTCGCTCGAAGTCGGCCAGGTGCTGACGGTCGACTTCTCGCTGCCCCTCGCCGGCGTCACGCAGGAGTTGACGGTCACCGCCGACGCGCCCATCGTCGAGCGCGGCCGGACGCAGTCGGGCGCCGTCGTGTCGCGCACCGAAATCGAGAACCTGCCGAGCAACGGCCGCGACTTCCTCAGCTTCTCGACGCAGATCGCCGGTGTCACCGGGCAGCAGATGAGCGGCCAGGGGAGCGGCATCAGCTTCAACGGGCAGCGCGCGCGCAGCAACAACATCTCGCTCGACGGCGTCGATGCCAACGGCGCGCTCAACGGCAACACGCGCCTGACGATCAGCCAGGAAGCGGTGCGCGAGTTCCAGGTCGTCACCAGCCAGTTCGCGCCGGAGTTCGGCCGTGCGTCGGGCGGACTCGTCAACATCGTGTCGCGCTCGGGCACCAACGAGTTGCGCGGCAACGCGTTCCTCTACGTGCGCGACGAGTCGATGGACGCGCGCAACGCGTTCGTCACCGAGGGCAAGCCCCAGTTCCAGCGCCAGAACTACGGCGGCACGCTGGGAGGCCCGCTGAAGCAGAACCGGACGTTCTTCTTCGGAGCCTTTGAACGGATGCAGCGCGACGAGAGCGGCGTGATCACGATCAGCGATGCCGCGGTCGCCACCATCAACTCCGTGCTCGCCTCGCGGCCCATTCCCAACAGCGGCGTGTCTGCCATCTCCAACGGCGTGTATCCCGTCACGCGGCGCGACACGCTGGCGTCGCTGAAGCTGGATCACACCTTCAACTCGAGCAACACGGTCGGCTTCCGCTACACCTACGGCAAGAGCGTCGAAGAGAACGCGGGTGGCGTGGGTATCGGCGGCCTCGTGGAGGTGTCCGGCGGTGGCGGGCAGCGGGGCACCGACCAGTCGTTCCTGGCGTCGTGGACGAACGTCATCTCGCCGACGGTGCTCGGCGAGGCGCGCCTGCAGGTGGCGCCGCGCGATCTCACGCAGTACGCCAACGACGAGATCGGGCCGCGTGTCAGCATCTCGGGCGTGGCCACGTGGGGCCGCAACACCAACTTCCCGGTGATCCTCGACGAGGTCACGACGCAGGGCAGCTACACCCTGAGCCTGCAGCGTGGATCGCACTTCTTCAAGGTGGGCGGTGACATCAGCCACATCGCGGCGAAGTCGTCGTTCCCGGTGAGCTTCGCGGGGAGCTTCACGTTCGGCAGCCTCGCGTCGTTCATCGCCGGCACGCCGACGACGTTCGCGCAGGGGTTTGGCAACCCGGAGATCGACCTGCCCGACACGCTCTACTCGGTGTTCGCGCAGGACTCGTGGACGCTGAACGATCGGCTCACGCTCGTGTACGGGCTCCGCTACGACTACGACGCGCAGCCGCAGGACGTCCCGCGCGACCGCTCCAATCCCATCGAGGCGCCGCTCGACGATGGCATCCATCGCGACGGCAACAACCTGTCACCGCGTGCCGGGTTCACGTGGGATCCGATCGGCGGTGGCAGGACACTGATCCGTGGAGGCTACGGACGCTTCTACGACAAGGTCTTCCTGCTCGTTGCGAGGAACGCGCTGCTGGCGCGCCAGTCGATCTCGCTGTCGGGCGCCGCGGCGACGCTGCGCTTTGCGCAGGGGGCGTACCCCGAGAGCGACCAGCTGCCGCCGGGCCAGACGCTGACCAGGCCGAGCATCAACCTGGCGGATCCGGAGTTGGAGATCCCGTACGTCGACCAGGTGAGCCTCGGCGTCGAGCGGCAGGTCGCGACCAACTGGGCGATCGGCGTGAACTACGTCCAGAACTGGGGCGCGGCCTTGCTGGTGTCTGACAACACCAACCTCGGCCCGCCCACGGTGCTCACGGCCGCCAACGCCGCCTCGCTCGGGGTGCCCAACCCCAGCGCGCAGCAGATCGGCCGGCCGTACTACGGTGCCAACAACCGCCTCGATCCGCTCTACAACAACATCCAGATCGTGTCGTCGAGCGGATGGTCGGAGTACTACGGCGTGCAGTTCACGCTGCAGAAGCGGCTGGCCGACGGCTACTCGCTGCGCCTGAACTACATCCTCTCGGAGTCGAAGGACGACGGGTCGGACTTCACGCAGGCCGAGCAGCCCAACGATCCCGTACAACCGCAAGGCCGAGCGGTCGTACTCTGCCGAACATCAGCGTCACCGCGTGTCGTTCTCCGGTGTGTGGGAGCTTCCCTATGGTCGAGGCGACGACACGGATGGCAATCCCGTGCTGCTCGGTGTGTTCGGCGGCTGGACGCTGTCGAGCACGTTCACGTATCGCAGTGGCACCGCCGAGAACCCCGCCGTTGGCTCCGATGTGAACGTCGACGGCAACAGCAGCCCCGATCGTCCATTCATCGACGGCGTGATGGCCGAGCGGAACTCGTACGAGGGCGCGAACTACTCGAGCGTCAACGTCCGGATGTCGAAGCGATTCCGCTTCGACGGCCGGCGTGCGCTGCTGCTGCAGGTCGAGGCGTTCAACCTCTTCAACCGCACGAATTTCGGCGGGCTGAACATGACGTGGGGCACGACGCTTGCGCCGCGTGACACGTACGGCACGTTCACGTCGGCCAACGCGCCTGCGCCAGCTGCAGCTCGGACTGAAGTTCGAGTTCTGACGGTGTTCACCCATGTGGTCAGGGCGCCGCGAACACGCGGCGCCCTCTGCCTGCTCGCCGCCGCCGCCCTCGCGGCCGCCGCGGCGCCCGCGTTCGTCCGGATGCGGCGGCGATGACGTGATCGTCGCGGGTCGCGGCGTGACGGCATCGCGCATGTTGTCGGAGTGGTTGCCGGCGATTGCCGGAACGCCGGTCGACACGCCCGTCTTCGTGCTCGCGGGCGACGCGCCCGGCGGCACGGTCGTCGTGCTGGGCGGCACCCACGGCGACGAACCCGCCGGCTACCTCGCGGCGGTCGTGCTCGTCGAGCACGCGCGCGTGCACGCGGGGCGGCTCATCGTGCTGCCGCGGGCGAACGCCAGCGGCTTCACGCACAACGTTGGCCAGGAGGCGCACCCACAGGGCTTCACCGTCGACACGCCGGCAGGCCCCCGCAGGCTTCAGCTACGGCGCGCGCGCGACCAACCCGGTCCACCAGTGGCCGGATCCGCAGGTGTACTTCCACGCGGCGTCGGGCCAGGCACTGTCGGGCAGCGAGACTCGCAACCTCAATCGCGCCTATCCCGGGTCGCGCCACGGGGTCGCTCACCGAGCGTCTGGCGCTCGCCATCACGACGCTGGTCGCGCGCGAGCGGGCCGACCTCGCGATCGACCTGCACGAAGCGTCGCCGGAGTACCCGGTCGTCAACACCATGGTGGCGCACCAGCGCGCGATGGACCTCGCGGCGCTCGCCAGCGTCGGCGCTGCAGGAGCAGGGCGTCGCGATCGGACTCGAGGCGTCGCCCGAGTCGCTGCACGGGCTGTCGCACCGCGAGTGGGGCGATGCCACCGGCGCACTCGCCGTGCTGGCCGAGACCACGAACCCTGCGCAGGGCCGCCTGCGCGGGCGCCACCGGCGTGGCCCTCGTCACGGGCGGACGCGACCGGTTCTACACGCGCTCGGCCGCCGCGCGGACGGCTGTCGGTGCCGTTTCCACCCGAGGGCTGGCCGCTGCACGTGCGCGTCGGCGCGCCACCTGGCGACGGTGCGCGAACTGGTCGCGACGCTGGCGATGTTCGCGCCCGACCGCGCCGTCGAGTTCGACGGCATCCCTGACTACGCCGACATGGCGGCGTCCGGGACTCGGCGCGTGGCTCCACGTCCCCGGCCGGCGCCGCGAGGACTCGACCGTGACGCACACATGCACGTGTCGCGCAAGGTGTCGCTCGTCCTCCTGCTGGCCCTGGCGTGCGCGCTCGGATCGTGCGCGCCGGCCCGTCCCGCCCCCGCGGCGGTTCTGCCGCGGCGCCACGGCTGCCGCTGCCGTGACCTCGACAGCCTCGCGTGCGGCGGTCACGTCGACGCGAGGCATCGTGGCATCGGCGCACCCGCTCGCCTCGGATGCGGGCGCCGTCATGCTGCGCGCAGGCGGCAACGCCGTGGATGCGGCCGTGGCGGCCGCCTTTGCCATCGGCGTCGCCGAGCCGAACGCGAGCGGGCTCGGCGGCGAAGGCATGATGGTGATCCACCTGGCAGCGACGGGGAAGACGATCGCCATCGACTACCGGTCGACGGCCCCGGCGAAGGCCACGTTCGCCGGCCGCGTGCCCGACACCGGGTACGCGTCCGTGGCCGTGCCGGGCATGGTCGCGGGCCTGACGCTCGCGCTGCGAGAAGTACGGGACGCGACGGCTTCCCGACGTGCTCGCGCCCGCCATCCGGATCGCCGACGAGGGCTTCATCGCCGAGCGCCACGCTGGCCGGCGCCGTCACCGAGAACTTCGCGGCGATCCTCGAGGACGCGACGCTCGCGGCGGTCTTCTGCCCCGAGGGCCTGCCGCTCGAGCCTGGCGCACGCGTGCGCAACCCCGACCTGGCGGCCACGCTGCGCGCGATTGGCGCGGGTGGCGCCGACGCGTTCTATCGCGGCGCGATCGCAGACCGCATCGCCGACGCCACGGCGGCGGGCGGCGGCTTCCTGTCTCGCGACGACCTCGCGGGCTACCGCGCCGATCGAGCGGGAAGCGGTGCGCGGCCGCTACCGCGGGCACGACATCGTCTCGGCCCCGCCACCCGTCGCCGGCATCACGGTGCTCGAGACGCTGCAGATCCTCGACCACTTCGACCTCGCCGCGCACGCGCCCGCTGTCGCCGCAGCGCATCCACCTCACCAGCGAAGCGCTCAAGCGCGCGTTCGCCGACTTCAGCGCGTTCGTCGGCGATCCCGGATTCGTCGAAGGTGCCGATCGCCGGCTTGCTCTCGCCGGCCTACGCGAAGGCGCGCGCGGCCGAGATCCGCATCGACGCGGTGACACCGGCCGTGAAGGCGGGCACGCCCGAGCCGAGCGAGAGCCCGAGCACGACGTCGCTGGCGGTCATCGACGGCGCAGGGCAACGCGGTGGTGCTCACGCAGACCATCTCGGACTTCTTCGGCGCCAAGGTGATGGTGCCGGGCACCGGCATCATCCTGAACAACGAGGTGAAGAACTTCTCGGCGCGCGGCGTGAACGCGATGGCACCCGGCAAGCGGATGCGGACGACGATCGCGCCGACGATCGTGCTGAAGGACGGGCAGACCGTGCTCGCGATCGGCACGCCAGGCGCCGCGCGCATCATCTCGGCGATGACGCTGCTGCTGTCCAATGTGATCGACTACCGGATGGGCATCCAGGAGGCGATCGACGCGCCGCGGTTCCACGTGCGCGACACCGAGGCGGTGACGGCGATCGAAGCGCGCGTGCCCGCGGCGACGCGTGACGCGCTCGAAGCGCTCGGCTACACGCTCGACCTGCACGGCGACTTCGACCTGTTCTTCGGCGGTGCCCAGGGGATCCTCCGGGATCCGGCCTCGGGACGACTGACCGGCGGCGCCGATCCGCGACGCGATGGCGCCGTCGTGGCGTACTGACACACGCTACCATTGCACACGAGGACTCGACTGATGACTTCCCGCACTCCGCTTGCACTTGGCCTGTCCCTTTCGCTCGCGTGCGCTGTTGCGATGGCGCGACCCGTCGACCGCGGCTGCTGGCGTCCCTGGAGAAGCCGGCGCTCGTCACCTCGGTCGGGCAGGCCAGCGACATCGTCGTGGTCAAGGCGCTGCTGAACACCCAGCTGAAGATGGACCTGGCCGTGAACGCCGCTGGCACAGCCGGCAGACCTGGCGGGCATTCGCACGCTGATCGTCGTGGTCGGCGCGAGCGCCAAGGGACTCGGCGCGGCAGGCCTCGACATGGCCGAAGGAGATCGCCAGGACGCAGGGCGCTGCTGGCGGCGGCGCGTCAGCAGAAGATCGCGGTGCTCGTGCTGCACACCGGCGGCGAGGCGCGGCGCGGCAAGACCTCGAACGACCTCATCGACATCGTGGTCCCCGAGGCCGACCAGGTGGTCGTCGTGGCGAGCGGGAACAAGGACAAGGTGTTCAACACGCTGGCCGCAGCGCGCAAGGCGCCGGTCGTCGAGGTGGAGAAACTGGCCGGCGTCGGCGCGGCCGTGAAGGCCGCGTTCGGACAGTAGGCGTTGACGACCACATGAACCCGGACGCAATGGCGCGTCTCGCCGGCGCGGCGGCCGAACCGCTCAGCCTGCGTCCTGATGCTGGCGGTGTTCGCAGCGCTGATCGCTGCGCGCGCGCTGGCCGATCGGCATCGCGCTGGCCGCGGCCGCATGGGCAGGTGCCGCGGTCAACGGCGAGCCGTGGCCGCTGCGCCATCTCGTCGAGGGCGCCTCGTCGTACCTCGACGCGCTCCTGGTCATCGCGACCGCGATGATGTTCATGCGGGCGCTGGCCGACGCTGGCGCCCTCGACGCCATGGCGGCCGCGGTGGAGCGACGCTTCGGCTCCACGCCATCGGTGCTCCTGCCGGTCGTGATGCTGATCGTGATGTTCCCGGGGATGATGACCGGATCCTCGACCGCGTCGGTGCTGACGACCGGCGCGATGGCGTCGCGCGTGCTCGGCGGCCTCGGTCTCGCACGCGAACGTGCGGCGGCGTTCATCGCCATGGGAGGCGTGCTTGGCATGATCGCGCCGCCCGATCAACATCCCGGCGATGATCATCGGGGCGGGCATCGACCTGCCCTATGTCGGGTTCGCCGCGCCGCTGGCGCTCGGCGCCTTTCCGCTCGCGCTCGTGCTGGTCGTACGCGCTGGGATGGCCGGTCTTCGGCGCGACTCGCCGGGCGGCGCGTCGCCTGCGCGCCGGATGCAGGCGTTGCCCAGGCTGCCATCGACCCGCGCGCGGTGCTGCCGCTCTGGCGCGGCCTGCTGCCCGTTGGCGTGGTCGCGGTGCTGATGGTGGCGCCGGCTGCGTGGCCCGGCCGCGTGCGCGACATCGGCCTCCCGCTGATCTTCGTGGTCGGACTGGTGACCGTGTGGGTCGTGCGGCCACGGCTTCCGCGTCGTCGCCTCGCTGCGTGCGCGCCGCCGACGAGGCGCTGCCGGTGCTGGGGATCCTCGCGGGCGTCGGCGCGTTCATCCAGGTGATGACGCTCACCGGCGCTCGTGGATGGCTCGTCGACCTGATGCTGTCGGCGCCGCGCCTGGGGCGTGTCGCTTGCCGCGGCGGTCAGCATGCCGCTGTTCGGCGCGGTGTCGGCCTTCGGATCGGCGTCGGTGCTCGGCGTGCCGTTCCTGCTGGCGTCCATCGGGAACAACGAAGTGGTGACGACAGCCGGGTTGTCGATGCTCGCCGGCGTGGGCGACCTGATGTTGCCGGCGTCGCTGGCCGCCACGCTCGCGACACAGGTCGTCGGCCTTGGTGATCGGCGGCCCGTGTTGCGGCTCTGCGTGGGGCCGGCGGTGGCGGTGGTCGTCGTTGGCGCGGTGCTGCTGATCGCGGCGCCGACGATCGGTCGATGGGTTGGCTGAGCAGGCGAGGCGGCACAGGCATGGACCGAATCCGAGTGGAGCTGAGGGCAGGCTGAACGTGCTGATTGCTGTACCAACTCATCGTGCTGCTGCTGGTGGCGCTGATTGCGGCGGTCATGCTGCGGACGCGTTCGTTCCCGCAGCAGGTCACCGGCGCCCTGGTGCTGGTGGTGCTGGTGCTGCGGCTCTTTCTCGTGAAGTGAGGCTGACGTGACTCGATGTGCGCGCGTGTGCTCGTGTGTGGTATTCGCCGGTGTTGCCGTCGCAGTCGGCCTGCCGACTCACGCGCAGGCACCGCCGATCAACCTGCCGCAGGTGGCGCCGATGACCCACGACCTGCGAGCGGGCACCGGCGTGACGACCAGGCACCTGTCTGACGTTCTTCCGTCGCTGGCGGGCACGCCGGGCGACACGGCGATCTACGTCCTCGAAGGCAAGGAACCCGGCGGCACGGCCGTCGTGCTGGGCGGAACCCACGGCAACGAGATTGCCGGCATCATGGCGGCGACGCTGCTGGTCGAGCGCGCTCGCCTGGTTCGTGGCCGGCTCATCGTGATTCCCCACGCCAACAACTCGGCCGTGAGCTACACGGACCCACAGCGCCCGGGTCCCGAGTGGATCCACGTGACGACCGCGTCGGGCGAACGCCGGTTCAAGTACGGCGCGCGTCGCACGCGGCCCGAGCACCAGGGCGCGCCCGACCCGGACGAGTACCGGCATCCCGGGTCGTCCGAGGCACTTGACGGCAATGAAGTCCGGAACCTCGATCGCGCGTATCCCGGCGACGAACGCGGGCCGCTCACGCAGCGCGTCGCCGCCGCCATCATGCGGGTGCTGAAGGACGAGCGGGCCGACCTCGCGTTCGACCTGCACGAAGCGGGTCCCGAGTCGCGCCTCGCGTGGATGATCGTCGCCAACCCGAAGAACATCGACCTGGCGGCCCTGGCGGTGCTCGCACTCGAGGAGCAGGGCCTGAGCATGAAGCTCGAGCCCTCGTCTGACGGCTTCCGTGGGCTGTCACACCGCGAATGGGGCGATGCCACGCGCGCGCGGGCGTTCCTCGTCGAGACGCCCAACCCCGGACAGGTGGAGCAGCCAGCTGGAGTTGACGTGGTCGATCATCCCGACTTCCCGCTTTCGAGGCGCGTTGGCGCGCACATCGCGACGCTGCGCGCCGTGATCGACGCGTACAACGACACCGTGCCCGTGAAGGATCGCGTCGAACTGACCGACCTGCCGACGCTGGCAGAGATCTCGCGAGCGGGACTGGGCAAGTTCCTGAAGTAACGTGTGTGCCATGCACGAGGCGATGTCACAGACCCCGGACTGCCGGCGTCACACGATGCACCGCGTCGTCGCATTCGCGATCGTGCTCGCGTTGGCGCCAGGCGTCACGCGCGGGCTCGAGGCACCGCGCCAGGCCGACGCCGAGGCGCGCGCAGAGCAGACGCTGCGCCGGGCCATGGACGTCGTGCGCGATGCCCGGGAACGAGGCGTCGCCATCGCGGCCGGCGACGCGCCGCGCCCAGGCACCGAAGGGCTGGAGGCCCCGCGCGCCGCGCTGATTGGCGCGGAACTCACCCCGCTGATGACCACGCTGGGCAGCCTCGAGTCGAAGCGGCTGGCGACCGATCCGGCGTGGGCGCCCGCGATCGTGCGACAACTCGCGGCACACGGCATCCGCAGCAACGACATCGTGCTCGCCAGCTTCTCGGGATCGTTTCCCGGCCTCAACCTCGCGGTGATGGCGGCGTGCACCGCGATGGACGTGCGCCTGGTCGCGGTGTCGTCGGTGACGGCGTCGACCTGGGGCGCCAACGAGCCGGGCTTCACCTGGCCCGAGATCGAAGCGCTGGTGTCGCGCGCTGGCGTCATGCCTGCTGCGTCGGTGGCCATCACCCTCGGCGGCACGCGCGATGCGGCGCGCGACCTCTCCGACGAGGGACGCGCCCTCGCGCGGGGGATCCAGGCCGACGCGGCGAAGGCGCTCGGTGCGCGCGTGCTGGCCACCGTGACGCTCACCGAGGCCATCGACGTCCGCATGCAGGTGTACCGCTCGGTGCTCGGCGATGCGCACCCAGCGGCATACATCAACGTCGGCGGCAACCATGCGAGCCTCGGCGGGGAAGCGGCGACGTTCAGGCGCGAAGAGGGATGGCTGTCGAACGAGGCGACCGTCACACGCGCCGATCCCCGCGCGAGCGTCACCGAGGCGTGGCTGGCGCAGGGCGTGCCGGTCATGAACCTGCTCGACGTGAAAGCACTCGCGCGGGCGTGGGGAGTGGGATCCACGCGGTGACCCGCCCGCTGACGTTCAGCGACGTGCGCAGCCGCCTCGCTGGTGCCTTGTCGCTCGACGAGCACCATCGCGTCGAGCCTGCGCCAGAGGTGACATGCCGCCACGTCCCGGCGTGGGTCGGGGAGTACGGTGTTGCCCGACTCGGCGCCGTGTGGCTGCTGTACGTCGCGCGGGCAGAAGGTGCGCAGCCTGACGCCATGGGGCAGGCCGTGCTCGACGTTCCCGCCGGGCGCTACCTCGTCGACACGTACGACGTCGCCGAGCGCAACTGGCGGACGCTCGAGTCGGCCGCCGCGCCGCCTCTCGTCATCGGCGTGCCGCGTTGCGACCACGCGATCGTCGTGCGCGTGAGGGCGGTCGCGTCGTTGCCGCTGCGGTGAACCCACCCGCGCTGGCACGTGCGAACGTGAGCACGCGCCGCGTGGCCGGGCGCTCCGCGGCCGGCATCCCGCGGGCTTGCCCCGGGCCTCCGCCGGGCGTATGGTGAGTGCTCAGGAGGTGACGCGGTGCCCTGGCTCCGCGCCTTCCGGCGCTGTGCCCGCGCCCCCCATCGCGCGCTGACGTGTGTGCCGCGCGCCGCGTCGCGTTCTACCTCGATCAACACGACATCGAATCGTTCCCTGGTGCACCCGTGCCGGAGGTCCGCGATGACGTCGTCATCGGCCCCTGCACTGGGAATCCAGGTCTCTCCGGAGGGCCCGACCATGAAGGCGCGGATGTGCTGCCTGTTCCTCGCTATCGTCGTGAGCGGCGCGGCGCCAGGTGTGGCGTCCGCACAGGTCGGATGGATGCAGCCCGGCGTGCGCCTCTGGTACCTGGGCGCTGTCGGTTCGGCGGGTGCCTGGGGACAGGCGTCCTCGAACGCCGAGGAGAGCTACCTGTTCGAGGCCATTGTCGGCAACGACGCAAGGGTCGTGCACCATTCGGCCCTCACGCACTGGACCGCGCCTCGGCCGATCGAGACCAGCACGCATCCGGTGCTCGACATGGGCCCCGTCTGGATCCACCCGCAGAGACTCCAGACGCTGCGCCTCGGCGACCGCTGGATGGGCTACGAGATCACGTTCATCGAGAACACGACGTACGACCACCTGGCCTACAAGTTCCTGCCAGCCAACGCGCTGACGGCGATCAACCCGGCGCGCCAGATCGTCAAGCTGACCTACATGATTGCGTTCTTCAGCGTCGGCAACGCCTACTTCGATCGCGACACGGGCATCCTGCTCTACTACCACTCGCTCTGGGGCAACCACAAAATGTTCTTCGCCCTCGCGGAGATCAACTACGACTTCGCGCAGCAGGCGGTGACCGGCGAAGACGCCGGACCACACACGGGCTACAGGTCGTTCGTCAGCGAATCGTCCATGGGCAGTGCGCTGGGCGTCGGCGGCGGCTCCGTCGTCATCCACTCGATGGTCGAGTCGCGGTACGGCGCCGCCGTGGAGATGCGGGTCCTGTCGACGGCGACGGGTCCCTACGGCATGAAGATGGGTGACGAGAACTACTGCTTCTTCGGCGACGTGCCCATCGTCAGGCGCATGGATGCCACCGAGGCGCCGAACTTCCCCCCCGAGCAGTGGAACCCGTATGGGCAGTACCTCTGGTGGTGGTTGCCACCGCCTGCCATGCACGCGGCGCCCCTGGTGCCGGCGAGGCACAGCATGGCAGCGGTCCAGGCGATCAACGTCCTCGACGTGCCGATGACGAAGACCGCCGACCAGCCGCTCACGTACACGGCCACGCAGAGTCCCTCGCGTTTCCACTTCACGCGCCTGTGGTTCGGCAGCGACGGGTTCATCACGGCCTTCGAGGCGAAAGACCCTACCACCGGGCTCGACATCAGGCCGAGCGACAACGTGTTCATGAATCCAACACAGACCGACGGCGCCGCCTACTACCAGGCGTCCATGGCGCGCCCGGCACCCTTCGTCACGTCCATCTTCCCGGCGGCCGGACCAACAACGGGAGGTGTGGCGATGACGATCACCGGCACGAACTTCGTCGCCGGCGCGACGGGCGTGTCCATCGGCGGAGCGGCGGCCACCAACGTCACCGTGCAAGGCACGACGTCGCTCACGTGCACGATGCCGGCAGGCTCGGTAGGCAAGCGCGACGTCGTGGTGACCGTCGCCGGCGTCAGCACCACGGTGCCCGGCGCCTTCGAGTACTTCGCGGGCGCCGTGATCTCGCCGCCTGCCGACCCGGCGCAGGCGGTCGTCGCCTCGGTGCCGGTGCAGGGCGGTACCGTCACGGCGACGTTCACGGGAGTTACGGCAGCGGGAACGCTGACGGTGGTGCCGACGACAGGGCCCACGTCGCCTGTCTCCCAGATCACGCTGCTGCCCGGCGCGACCTTCTTCCTGAGCGCCCCCGGCGTGGCCTTCTCGAGCGCGACGATGTGCTTTCCGTACAGGGAGGCCGACGTGACGGCGGCCGGCGCCGTCGAAGACGCGCTGATGGTCTGGTACCAGCCTGCAGGGAGCACCGCCTGGGTCGACGTGACCGCTTCGCACGACATGTCTGGCGACAGGATCTGCGCAGTGTTGAACGGCCTGTCGCTGGTCTCAATCGCGGCTGCCAGTGCGACGCCTCTGGCCCACGTGCGCTATCTCGCCGAGGGCGCGACGAGCGGCTTCCTCTCGACGACAATCGCGCTCGCCAATCCTTCTGTCAGCGGCGACGCGAGCGCCTTGCTTCGCTTCCAGCGTGCCGACGCGACGACGCGCGTGCGATTCGTGTCGGTGCCACCGCACGGCCGACGCACGCTTGACGTCAGGAGCGTTCCCGAGATGGCGACCGCCGAGTTCTCGACCGTGATCGAGTCAGACCAGCCACTGGTGACCGATCGCACCATGTCGTGGGATGCGAGGGGCTACGGCAGCCACGCCGAGACGAGCATTCCCGCTCCCGCCACCACGTGGTACCTGGCCGAAGGGGCGACGCACTCGGGACTCAACCTGTTCTACCTGCTGCAGAACCCGAACATGACCAAGGCGCAGGTGCGCGTGCGGTATCTGCGCCCGAGCGGTGCGCCGCTAGAAAAGGACTACACCCTGCCGCCGACCTCGCGGACCAACATCTGGGTCAACGAGGAGGACTTCGCGGGACTGGGCAAGGCGCTCGTGGGAACCGACGTGTCGGCCGTGTTCGACGTCACGAACGGCCAGCCCATCATCGTCGAACGCGCCCTGTATCTCGACCTTCCGGGGCAGACGTTCGGCGCGGGACACGAGAGCGCCGGCGTGACGGCCCCGGCCACGCAGTGGTTCCTGGCCGAGGGCGCGACAGGGCCGTACTTCGACTTGTTCGTCCTGGTGGCCAATCCGGCGACGCTCAGACGCCAGCATCGAGGCCACGTACCTGCTGCCGACCGGCGCGACCGTCGTCAAGAACTACACGGTGGGCCGCCAACAGCCGCTTCAACATCTGGGTCGACTACGAGGACGTGCTGCTCGCCGACACCGCCGTGTCGACGCTGATTCGATCGACGAACGGCGTTCCGGTGATCGTGGAGCGGGCGCTGTGGTGGCCGTGGGCCTTCGGCCGTTGGTACGAGGCGCACAACTCGCCGGGCGCCACGACCACCGGCACGATGTGGGCGCTGGCAGACGGAGAGGTCGGGGGAGCCCGAGGCGTCGACACCTACATCCTGATCGCCAATACCTCGTCCACGCCGGGTTCGGTAAGGGTGACCTTGCTCTTCGAAGACGGCACCACGGCCGAGCGCCCCTTTGCCGTCGCCGCCAACAGCCGGTTCAACGTGGACGCGCGCGCGGAGTTCCCGGCGGCGTTGAACAAGCGATTCGGCGCGATCGTCGAGAGCCTGGGCACGAGCCCCGCGCAAATCGTCGTCGAACGTGCGATGTACTGGGATGCGCTCGGGCAGAAGTGGGCGGCAGGCACCAACGCGCTCGCGACCAAGCTGCAGTGATCTCCTGCCCGCACGCAATGCGGTTCAGAACAAGCCCACCGCGCGCCCTGCCTCGTCGATGTCGATGCGTGTCGCCGCCGGGTTGCGTGGCAGGGCGGGCATGGTGCTGATGTCGCCGCACATCGGGACCAGGAACCCCGCACCCGCCGACAGCCTGATGTCGCGCACCAGCAGACGGAACCCGGTCGGGCGTCCCTTGAGCGCCGGATTGTCGCTCAGCGACAGGTGCGTCTTGGCGATGCAGATCGGGAGACGCCCGAATCCGAGCTGATCGAACAACTCCATGTGCCGTCGCGCGTCGTCGGAGTACTCGACGCCGTCTGCGCCGTAGAGACGCATTGCCACGGTCTCGATCTTCTCGGCGATGCTGCTGTCGAGTTCGTACAGGTACCGGAAAGCCCGTGGCTGCTCGCACGCGTCGAGCACGGCCTCGGCGAGGAGTTCGGCACCGGGACCTCCGTGGACGAAGGCGCTGTGCGTCACCGCGTCGAAAGCCCCTGCGGCGCGCGCGTGTTCGATCACCAGGGCGTGTTCGCGTGCCGTGTCGGTCTCGAACGCGTTCACCGCCACGACGACGGGCACGCCGAAGAGCCGCATGTTCTCGATGTGCTTCACGAGGTTGCCGATGCCGAGTTCGAGCGACTCGACGTCTTCGCGCTGCAGGCCGGGGTCGAACGGCTTTCCTGGCGCCACGGCGAACCGGCCCGAGTGCGCCTTCAGGGCCCGAATCGAGGCGACCAGGACGACGCAGTCGGGTTGCAGGCCCGAGACGCGGCACTTGATGTTCATGAACTTCTCGGCGCCGAGGTCGGCGCCGAAGCCCGACTCGGTGACGACGTAGTCGCTGAGACCCACCGCCATCTGGTCGGCGACCACCGAGCTGTTGCCGTGGGCGATGTTCCCGAACGGGCCGGTGTGCACCAGGACAGGACCACCCTCGAGGTTCTGGACGAGATTCGGCGCGAGCGCCTGGCGCAGCAGCACGGCCATCGCGCCGGCGCATCGCAGCGCCTCGGCAGTGACCGGCCGACCACCGCGGGTGGCGCCGACGACGATGCGCCCGAGCCGTGCCCGCAGGTCGGTGAGGTCGGTCGCGAGGCCGAGGATCGCCATGACCTCGCTGGCGACCGTGATGTCGAAGCCCGTGTCGCGCGAAGGACCGTCGCGCGCCGTTCCGAGGCCGACGGTCACGTGGCGCAGCACGCGGTCGGAGATGTCGACGACGCGCCGCCACTGCAGGCTCGCCGGATCGACGTCGAGCAGGTTGTCGAAGTGCAGGTGGTTGTCGATCATCGCGGCCAGGAGGTTGTGCGCCGCGCCGACGGCGTGGATGTCTCCGGTGAAGTGCAGGTTGACCTCGTCCATCGGGACGACCATGGCGCGTCCGCCCCCTGCGCCGCCGCCCTTGATGCCGAACACCGGACCGAGCGACGGTTCGCGCAGGCTCGTGATCGCACGCTTCCCGGCGCAGGCGAGCGCCTCGCCGAGACCGATGGCGGTGACCGTCTTGCCCTCGCCCAGCGGCGTCGGGGTGATGGCGGTCACATCGATGTACTTCGCGCGTGCGCGTGCCTTGACGCGATCGCGCACCGTGAGACTGATCTTCGCCTTGTACCGGCCGTAGAGCTCGTATTCGTCGGCCTGCAGGCCGAGTTCGTCGGCGACCTCGTCAATCGGTCGCAGGCGGTGCTGTGAGAGGGGTTCGTGAGGTGCGGGAAGGGCTTCGGTGGTGACCGACGCGGGTGACATTGGCGTGTCCGGGCGGCTGTCGCGCTTGGACGCTTCGTGAGCGGATAGAATCTACGGGCGCGTGCCTGCCCCCTCTGCTCGTCCCATCGTCGCACCGGGCGACCCGCTCGGCCACTACAATCTCCTGAGCCCGATTGGCTCGGGGGGCATGGGCGAGGTGTACCGCGCGTTCGACACCAGGCTCGAGCGCGAGGTTGCCGTCAAGGTGCTGCACCCGCGCTTTGCCGACGACGAAGCCGCGCGGCTGCGCTTCGAGCGCGAAGCAAAGGCGATCGCCGCGCTTTCGCATCCCAACATCCTGGCAATCTTCGACTTCGGGGTCGACCGTGGCGTCCCGTATTCGGTGACGGAACTGCTCGCCGGCGAGACCCTGCGCGCGCGCCTCGACCGCGGGACGATCGAGTGGGAGGCCGCGCTGGAACTGGGTGCGTCCATGGCCGACGGCCTGGCCGCGGCGCACGCCAGGGGGATCGTCCACCGCGACGTGAAGCCCGAAAACGTGTTCCTGACCAACGACGACCGCGTCAAGATCCTCGACTTCGGGCTTGCGCGATCGGCGGAACCGCCGCCCGTGACCACCGACACGCCGACCGTCATCGAAACCTCGGCGGGGATGGTGGTGGGCACCATCGGCTACATGGCGCCCGAACAGGTGCGGGGGCAGGTCGTGACGCCGTCGGTCGACCTGTTCGCGCTCGGATGCGTGCTGTTCGAGATGGTGACCGGACGCCGGGCCTTCGAGCGGGCGACGCCGGCCGACACGATGGCCGCGATTCTCCAGGAGCCTGCGCCGAGGCCCTCGGGATCCGGCATCCACCTGCCTCCGGCGTTCGACCGGCTCATCGGTCTCTGCCTCGAGAAGTCGGTTGAACGGCGCATCAGGTCGGCGCGCGACCTGGCGGCGGCGCTCCGGGCCGTGGGCATCAGCTGCGGCTGCGCGGAGGCCCCGAGTGCGCCCGAGTTGCGCGGCATCCCGAGGGCGCGACTGGGGATCGGGGTGCAACACTCGGTGGCGGTGCTGCCGTTCGTGGCGTCGGGCGATGCCGGCGAACTGGAGTTCCTCGGTGAGGGCATCGCCGAGGCGATCATCAACGCCGTGGCAGGAGTCAAGAGCGTGCGGGTGGTTCCGCGCACGTTGTCGTTCCGCCATGCAGGCCGCGAGGCTGAGCCGCGTGCGCTCGGCGTCGAGCTCAACGCCGACGTGCTGTTGTCGGGACGCATCGCCGTGCGTGGCGATCAACTGCACGTGCAGGCCGATCTCGTCGACACGTCCGACGAGTCGCAGCTCTGGGGGAGTCGCTTCATCCGCCCTGCGCGCGATCTCGAGACGCTGGGGCCCGTGATTGCCGACGACATCATCGAGGCCGTCCGCGCCCGCTTCGATCTCGACCTGGCGCCCGTGCGTGCGCCGCGCACGCCACGACCGGCCCACGCCACGGCGTTCCAGGAGTTCCTGCGCGGGCGCCATCACTGGAACAAGTGGACGCAGGAGGGCCTGCTGGCGGCCGTCGAGGCGTACCGGCGTGCCATCGATCTCGATCCGTCGTATGCCGCCGCGCACGCTGCGCTTGCTGACGCGTACGGGGGAGCGGCGTTCTACGGGTACCTGCCGGCCGCCGACGTGCTGCCGCTGGCGCGGCACGAGGCACAGCTGGCGCTGCAGATCGACCCGCTGCTTGCCGAGGCCCACGCCTCGCTCGGCATCTCGGCGATGTTCTTCGAGTGGGACTGGGCCGAGGCCGAGCGCCGGATCACGAAGGCGCTGGCGCTCGACGACCGCAGCCTGACGGCGCACGTGTATCACGCGCTGTGGCTGTCGTGCCGGGGCCGGGCGCTTGAAGCCCTCGAGGCGGCGCGCCGGGCCGAGTTGCTCGACCCGATGTCGCTGCTGGCGATGTCGTCGGTCACCTGGTCGTTGCTGTACACCGGCGACATCGAGGGCGCCGAAGGGCACCTGCATCGCATGCTGGCCATCCAGCCCGAGTTTCCGGATGCGCTCGCCATGCTGGCGCACATCGCCGAGGGGCGACGCGACATCGAGCACGCCGTCGGCTACACGCGGCGATGGTTTCCGTTCGTGGGCCTGCCCGCCGAGGCGGCCGATCGCCTGCGCGAGGCGTACGAGGAGGGCGGCTGGACCGGCGTACTGGCGGCGCTATCTCGAGGTCCTGCGCGACCAGCGTGGCCCGGCGTGCATGGCCTCCACGGTGTTCGTGGCCATGGTGCACGCCCTGCTCGGCGATTCCGAGGCGGCGCTCGACCAACTCGAGCGTGCCCGGGATGCGCACGCGCCCATGCTGGCGTTTGCCGGTGTGGATCTGCGGTTCTCGACCTTGCGCGGCCACCCCCGATTCGAGCGGTTGCTGGCCGACATCGGCGTCGGCTGACCGCGCTGGCCGACCGGCGTTCCGAATCCTCGTCGCCGGGTTTCCGGCGCCGTTCGCGCCGTTCCGTCATCCGCGCGCCCCAGCGTCGCGATGACCGGCCAATCCTCGACCCTTCACTGGCACGGACGGTGCAGCCTGACGCCCGATCAGGAGGACTCCGTGATGGCCACTGCTGCACCTGCGACTGGTTTGGGCACTGTGAACCTGCAATACGACGGGGGCACCCTTGCCCTGCCGCTGCTGAAGGGAAGTGAAGGAGAAATCGGGATCGACATTGCGCAGCTGCGCAACAAGACCGGGATGGTCACGTTCGACCCGGGCCTTGGCAACACCGGCGCGTGCCGCAGCAAGGTGGCGTTCATCGACGGCGAGCGGGGCATCCTGCGCTACCGCGGGTACCCGATCGAGGAACTGGCCGCGAAGAGCACCTTCCTCGAGGTCGCGTGGCTGCTCATCCACGGCGAGCTGCCGACGAAGGCCGAACTCGACGCGTTCTCGGCCGACGTGACCCGCCACACGATGCTGCACGAGAACTTCGTCCGCTTCTTCGAGGCGATGCCCAAGGACGCGCACCCGATGCCGGTGTGCGCCGCCGCCGTGGGCGCGCTCGCGACGTTCTACCAGCAGCCCGAGACCGAACAGCACGTGCACGACACGGTGACGCGCCTCATCGCGAAGATGCCGACCATCGCCGCCGCCTCATACAAGCACTCGCTCGGCCAGCCATTCATCTATCCGCAGAACGCCCTCGACTACGGCTCCAACTTCCTCCACATGATGTTCGCGACCCCGTGCGAGCGCTACGAGGTCGACGCGACGCTGGCGCGTGCCATCGACCTGCTCTTCATCCTGCACGCCGACCACGAGCAGAACTGCTCGACGAGCACGGTGCGCGTCGTCGGCAGCTCGAAGGCCAACCTGTTCGCCAGCATCAGCGCGGGCATCAGCGCCCTGTGGGGGCCGCTGCACGGCGGCGCCAACCAGGAAGTGATCGAGATGCTCGATCGCATCGAGGCCGAAGGCGGCGACGTGCAGCAAGTTCGTCGAAGCGGCCAAGAGCAAGAAGGACCACACCCGCCTGATGGGCTTCGGTCACCGGGTCTACAAGAACTTCGATCCGCGCGCCGTCATCCTCAAGAAGGCGTGCGGCGACGTGCTCGCGACGCTCGGCATCAACAGCCGGCAGCTCGAGATCGCGATGAAGCTCGAGGAGATCGCGCTGGCCGACGACTACTTCATCAGCCACAAGCTCTATCCGAACGTCGACTTCTACTCGGGCATCATCTACAAGGCGCTCGGCATCCCGGTGAACATGTTCACGGTGATGTTCGCGATCGGCCGCCTGCCCGGCTGGATCGCCCAGTGGCTCGAGATGCGCCACGATCCCGACACGCGGATCACGCGACCGCGGCAGATCTACACCGGCGAGACGTGCCGGAGCTACGTGCCGATCGACGCGCGCAGCTAGGCGGCAGCGGCCGGGTGCCTGCGGCCCCGGGCGCGTGCCCGCGCTTTGCAGTACCATCAACCGCCGTGCGACCGGACCCCACCGGCCGCACGGCGGACCTTTTCGATGCCTCCCCCGATCCGGGTTTCGCTCGACGCGGTCATCGTGGCCGTTACCGGGGCCACGCCGCGGCTGCTCACCGTTGGCGAGGCGTTGCCGTCGGGACCGTTGCAGGCCACGTCGGATGAGACGCTCGAGAAGGGCATGCGCCGACTCGTCACCGAGCAGGCCGGTCTCGCCCTTGGCTATGTCGAGCAGCTGTACACGTTCGGCGACCTCCGCCGGAACCCGCGGGCCCCTGCGGGCGTGCCACGCCACCTCTCCGTCGCCTACCTCGCCCTGATCAAGGAAGATGCGCCGCTGCCGGGCGCGTCGTGGCGCGACTGGTACGACCTGTTGCCGTGGGAGGATCGGCGGCACGACACGACGTACGTGGACCGCCACATCGTGCCCCTCCTGCGGCGATGGATCGCCACCGCCCCTGACGGCCGTGCACGCGACGCACGGCGTGAACGGGCGGCCACCACCTTTGCCATCGACGGCGCCCCGTGGGACGGCGTGCGGGTGCTCGAGCGGTACGAACTCGCCTACGAGATCGGGGCGGTCGCCGAAGCGTACCGGGATCGGGACGCCGAGCCCCCGCCCACGCTGCTGCGCTCGCAGTCCCTCGACGCCGACTACCGGCGCATAGCGGCCACCGCGCTCGGCCGCCTGCGCGGCAAGATCACGTACCGTCCGGTGATCTTCGAACTGCTGCCCGACTCGTTCACGCTCACCGGCCTGCAGCAGACCGTCGAAGCGCTCGGCGGCGCCGAACTGCACACGCAGAACTTCCGCCGCCTCGTCGAACGCACCGGTCTCGTCGAGCGCACCGGCGAGCGGACCACCGGCACCGGCGGGCGGCCCGCCGAACGCTTCCGATTCAGGCGCGACGTCCTGCGCGAGCGCCCACGCGCCGGGCTCGGCCACCCTGGCGCCGCCTGACGCCGCGCCCGACAAGAAACTCTTTGCATCGGCCGGCGTCTTATGGTTATGCTCACTGTGAGCAAAACGAGGTGCGACGCCACACGATGCCTACGACCACCCAGACACCGCTTGCAGCCGCTGCGCTGCACCCCCGCATGCCGCGCCCGCCCATCCCCGAGATCGAAGCGATCGCCATCGCGGAGACCGTTGACGCGATCGAGGCACTCAAGCGCCAGCGTGGTGCGATCGTCCTCGCGCACAACTACATGACCCCCGACATCTACCACACCGTCGCCGACTTCACCGGTGACTCGCTGGCGCTCGCCCAGATGGCGGCCACCACCGACGCCAACGTCATCGTCATGGCGGGTGTGCACTTCATGGCCGAGACCGCGAAGATCTCGAACCCCGGCAAGACCGTGCTGATCCCCGACCTCGAGGCGGGATGCTCGCTCGCCGCCTCGATCACCGGCGCCGACGTGCGGGTGCTCAAGCAGACGTATCCCGGCGTGCCCGTCGTCACGTACGTCAACACGTCGGCCGACGTGAAGGCCGAGTCGGACGTCTGCTGCACGTCGGGCAACGCCGTCGAGATCGTGAACGCGCTCGGTGCGGAACGCGTCATCTTCCTGCCCGACCGCTACCTCGGGCACTGGGTCGCCTCGCAGGTCAGGGCGCAGATCATCCTGTGGAACGGCGCGTGCGAAGTGCACGAGCGCTTCACGGCCGACCAACTGCGCACGTACCGGGTGACGCACCCGGACATCCGCATCATCGCGCACCCGGAGTGTCCGCCCGACGTGCTCGCTGAAGCCGATTTCGTCGGTTCGACCAGCGGGATGATCGCGTGGGTGGGGCAGCACCGGCCCCGCCAGGTGGTGATGGTCACCGAGTGCTCGATGTCTGACAACGTGGCGATCGAGTTCCCGGCCACCGAGTTCGTGCGCCCGTGCAACCTGTGCCCGCACATGAAGCGCATCACGCTCGACAACATCCGACTGGCCCTCCAGCACATGCAGCACGAGGTCGTCGTCGATCCCGCCGTGGCCGCCCGCGCGCGCCGTGCCGTCGATCGGATGCTCGACATCAGCGCACGCCGCAAGGTCGCCTGACGATGATCCACGCCGACGACATCCGGCACCGTGACGCGATCGTCATCGGCTCGGGCGTTGCCGGGCTGACGGCCGCGCTGTCGCTCGGCTCGGCCACGGTCATCACCAAGGGGACCCTGGGCTGGAGCGGTTCGACCCCGTGGTCGCAGGGCGGCATCGCCGCACCGCTCGGCGCAGACGACTCCCCGGCGTTGCATGCGCGCGACACGGTGGCGGTGTCGGGCGGCATCGGAGAACAGGCGGTGGCGGCGCTGCTGACAGCCCGCGCCGCGTCGCGCATCCAGTGGCTCCAGGACATCGGCGCGCACTTCGACCGTGCTGCCGACGGTTCCATTGCGCTCGGACGCGAGGCCGGACACAGCCGGCATCGCATCGTGCACGCAGGAGGCGACGCGACTGGCGCCGAAGTGGCGCGCGCCCTGTCGGCCGCAACGCGGGCGCACGCGGGCATCGAACTCGTCGAGCATGCGTTCGCCGTGGACCTGCTCCAGAGCGGGAGCCGCATCGTCGGTGTGCTCGTCATTCACCACGGACGCACGATGGCCTACGTGGCACCGGCCGTCATCCTCGCGACGGGAGGCATCGGGCGCGTCTACGCGCGCACGACCAATTCGCCCGAGGTCACGGGCGATGGCCTCGCGATGGCTGCGCGTGCCGGGGCGGCGCTCGCCGACGTCGAGTTCGTGCAGTTCCACCCGACCGCGCTTGCCGCCGCGCTCGATCCGATGCCGCTGCTGACCGAGGCGCTGCGCGGCGCCGGGGCGACCCTGGTCGATCGCCATGGACGGCGCTTCATGCCGGACGTGCACCCGTCGGCCGAACTCGCGCCCCGCGACATCGTCGCGCGCGCGGTGTTCTCACGTACCGTGGCGGGTGAGCCCGTGTTCCTGGATGCGACGAGGGCGGTGGGCGCCGCCTTCCCCGAACGGTTCCCCACGGTCTTCGACGCCGCCACGAACGCGGGTCTCGACCCGCGGACGCAGCCGCTGCCTGTGTCGCCGGCCGCGCACTACCACATGGGCGGCGTGGCCGTGGATTCCATGGGTCGCACGTCGCTCGAGGGACTCTGGGCCGTCGGCGAGGCGGCATCGACCGGCGTGCACGGGGCGAATCGCCTCGCGTCGAATTCGCTCCTCGAGGGACTCGTCTTCGGCGCGACCGTGGCAGACTGCGGTGCTCGCGTCGCCGACCCCGACGACGCCCGGCGATCTCGCCGTGCCCGGGCTGCCGGCAGACCTGTCTGCGACGCACGACGCCGCGCTCGAGCAGGAGATTCGCGACACGATGTGGAAGCACGTCGGCGTAGTGCGCGATGCCGCGGGCCTCACGCGCGCGCTCGAGCGCTTCGCCGCGCTCGCCGCGCGCGCCAATGGCCACGTGAGCGCACGCAACATGCTCGAAGTGGCACGCATCGTCGCGCAGGCGGCGCTGGCCCGCACCGAGAGCCGCGGGGCGCATTTCCGATCCGACCACCCGCAACTCGATCCGTCGCAGGCGCACCGCACGTTCGTCACGCCGGCACCGCGGCCAGTCGTCGCGCTGGCGGGGCCCCTCGCCGTCACGGGAGTCGTGTCGCCGTGACCGCCCCGTTGCCAGCGTCGCTCGTCACCGAGGCCGTCGCGCGGGCGCTGGCCGAGGATCTCGGCCGTGCCGGCGACATCACCAGCGCGGCGACCATCCCGGCCGAGGCCATCGCGCGCGCCGTCATCGTTGCACGCGCGCCTGGAGTGGTCGCGGGGCTTCCGCTCGTGGTGGAGTCGTTCAGGCAGGTCGACGAACGCGTGCACCTCACGCTGCTCGTCGAGGACGGCACGCTGGTCGAGCGCGACACGGTCCTGGCGCGGCTTGACGGGCCCGCGCGTTCCATCCTGACGGCCGAACGGACGGCGCTCAACTTCCTCGGGCACCTCGGCGGCATCGCGACTGCCACGCACAGCCTCGTGGACGCTGTCGCGGGAACACGCGCGCGCATTGCCGACACGCGGAAGACGACCCCTGGCCTGCGTGCGCTCGAGAAGTACGCCGTCCGGTGCGGCGGTGGCACGAATCACCGCTTCGGCCTCGACGATGCCGTCCTGATCAAGGACAACCACATCGCGGCTGCGGGCGGCGTCGGAGAGGCCGTGCGTGCCGCGCGCGCGCACGCCAGCCACGTGGTCACGATCGAAGTCGAGGTCGAGACGCTGGCGCAACTCGACGAGGCCATCGGGGCGGGCGCGCACGTCGTGCTGCTCGACAACATGACGCCCGCCGAACTCGCCGTGGCGGTGCAGCGGATCGGCGGGCGGGCGATCGCCGAGGCGTCGGGCGGCATCACCCTCGCGAGCGTTCGTGCGATGGCCGATGCGGGCGTGGATCTCATCTCGTCTGGCTGGATCACGCACTCGGCGCCACGGCTCGACGTGGCGCTCGACGTGGTCGCCTGACGCGGGCGACGTGAGTCGCCGCGCGGAGACATCGCAGAGACAACGTGTGACACACGGAGACGGTTCGTTCCGGTAAGCTCCCCCGCGCACCACTCATCGAAACGAGGCGATGCCGGTTCTCGTCTACCATCCGCCGCTGGGGCGGCGTGGCCGGTGGCGCCTGGTCGGTCGGCTCGACGTGCGTCGCGCGCCCCGCGATACGTTCCGGAGCCGACGAGGAGTCTCATGATGCGCATCCCGCGGTTCCCGCTCGCGCTCGCCGCCACCCTGCTCGCCTCGTGCGTGTTCGTCAGTTGCAGCCCCTCTGCGCCGCCTGCCCAGTCGGCGGCCGTTCCGGCACCTGCCGCGCCGCAGGTGAAGGGCGGCCAGGAAGAGTTTGGTCCGTACGAGCCGGTCGAGGGTTGGCCACAGGGGTTGCCCGACGGGCCCGACGGCGTCAAGCACGCCGGCTGGACGTGGGGGTCGATTGGCGCGATTTACGCCGAGAGTCCCGACCGTATCTGGGTGGCCATGCGTGGGGAACTCCCGTTGCCCGAGGGCAATGCGCCCTGGACGCCCTACGGCCAGATCACGCCAACGCGTGGCAACGCCACGGGCAATGACGATGGCCTGAGTGCGACCTGCGAGCCGACCGAGAAGCGCGGGTGGCAGCGGCGTTACCACCACGTCATCTTCGTGCTCGATCGCGAAGGCAAGATGGTGCAGGAGTGGCCGCAGCACGACAAGCTGTTCGAGGCGCCCTGCGGCCGTGGCCCGCACAAGATCAAGATGAGCCCGTACGATCCCGAAAAGCACGTCTGGGTCTTCGACGACCAGTTGCACGTCATCCACAAGTTCACCTACGACGGCAAGCTGGTCATGACGCTCGGCACCAAGGGACAGCGCGGGCGTGACGGGGGCAAGCTGTTCGACCGCCCGACCGACATCGCGTGGTTGCCCGACGGCACGTTCTTCATCAGCGATGGCTACGGCGGCAAGCGCGTGGCGAAGTTCGACAAGGATGGGAAGTTCATCAAGGACTGGGGCGAGGCGCCGAAGGACCCGAAGAACCCCGGCCCCAACGAGTGGAACACCGTGCACAGCATCGCGGTCAGCAAGGACCGTCGCGTCTTCGTCGCCGATCGCGGGCATCGCCGCATCCAGGTGTTCGACGAAGACGGCAAGTTCCTCGACATGTTCTCGACGGGCGTGCGGTCGCTGCCGTACGCGCACATCATCACCGACGACCAGATGCTCTGGATCGCCGACGGCGGCACCAACCGCATCCTGAAGTACGACCTGAACGGCACGTACCTGTACGGATGGGGCGCGAAAGGGCCGCTGTCGGGGCAGTTCAACGGCCCCCACCAGTTGACCGTCGACCAGGAAGGCAACCTGTACTTCGGCGAGGTGTTCAACGGCCGAGTCCAGAAGTTCCGCCCGAAGGCGGGCGCCGACCCGGCGAAGGTCATCGGGCAGGAAGTGCGGCTGAAGAGCTGAGGCGCTCGCCCCCGGTGCCGCACCAGGTGCGGTACCGGGCGCGGGGTATGATCGGGCGACGCAGACTCCAGCCGCCTGACAGAGGAGAGACGCCGATGTGGTTTTCGCGCACCGACGATGCCCGCGTGGTGCCCCGTGAACGCGCCCTGCCGGGGCGCGCCGAACCGATGATCGTTCCACCCGCGCACCACGTGCACGGCCGACCGATTGCGCCGCCGTTCCCCGTGGCGATGCACGAGGCGGTCTTCGGCCTCGGCTGCTTCTGGGGCGCCGAACGCGTCTTCTGGAAGATCGACGGCGTCTACACCACCGCCGTCGGATACGCGGGCGGTTACACGCCCAACCCCACGTATGAGGAAGTCTGCAGCGGGATGACCGGTCACGCCGAGGTCGTGCTCGTGGTGTTCGACCCGGCGGCCGTGCCGTACGCATCGTTGCTGGCGCGGTTCTGGGAATCGCACGACCCGACGCAGGGCATGCGCCAGGGCAACGACCGCGGGACGCAGTACCGGTCGGCGATCTACTGCGCCGACGATGAGCAGGTGGCGGCGGCGACCGCGTCGCGCGATGCCTACCAGCAGCGTCTGACGGCGGCGGGATACGGCGCCATCACGACCGAGGTCACACCCGCCCCGCCGTTCTATTACGCCGAGGCCTATCACCAGCAGTACCTGTCGAAGAACCCTGGCGGCTACTGTGGGCTCGGCGGCACCGGCGTGTCGTGCGCCGTGGCGCTCAACGTCTGACGCGCGGCACGGCGGCATATCCGCACGGCGCATGGTGTCCGGGCCGCACTGGGGTGCGGCCCCTACACTGTCGACGACCATCCCGCCAGGCCCCGTCGCAGGCGACCGACGTCGGGCGTTTGCGGAACGCGGGCGTGGTTGTACAGCGTCCACACGGGTGCAGGTCCCGACCGCGGGAGCAAATGCCCGACGGCGGAAGCCCCGCGCCGGGGCGCGCCGAACCTGCGACATGTGACCGGCACCGTGCGCGCCGTACGGCGCAACTCCACTGGTCGCCCTAGGCGAACGGGGTTTCGAGTGAGTTGCTCTGCGGCGTCGTCAACTCTGCGCCCGACTCGGTGATCACCATGTCGTCTTCGAGGCGCACGCCGAACTCGCCGCGGATGTAGACGCCGGGTTCGTCGCTGAACGTCATGCCGGGCGCCATCGGCAGCGTGTTGCCCTTCACGAGGTACGGCCACTCGTGGCCGTCCATCCCCATGCCGTGCCCGACACGGTGCGTGAAGTACTTGTAGTCGGGGCCATAACCCGCGTCGGTGATGACCTTGCGCGCCGCCGCGTCAACGGCCTCGCACGGCACGCCCGGCCTCGCCGCCTGCAGGGCCGCGGTCTGCGCGCGTCGCGTGATGTCGAACACCTGCTTCATCTTGTCGGTGGCCTTGCCGAGCACGAACGTGCGGCTCAGGTCTGACACGTAGCCCTCGACGGTGCAGCCGCCGTCGATGAGCAGGATGGCGCCTTCGCGGATCACCTGCGGCGTGATCGATCCGTGCGGCAGCGCCGAATACTCGCCGACCTGGACACCGGCACCGCCCTGGAACCCGAGACGCTGGTGCGCGAGCGAGACGAGCCCCGCGAAGTCGTCCTGCGTCATCCCTTCCTTGAGCGCCGCGTGCGCGGCCGCGTAGGCCTTCAGCGTCACCGCCGCCGCAAGGCGCATCAGCTCGAGTTCGTGCGCGTCCTTCACCGTGCGGCAGCCCGCCGTGACCGGTGTGCCGCTGGTCAGCGACAGCGTAGGCGCCGCGAGCGCGACACCGTCGCTGAAGCCGTGCCGCACCGTTTCCTCGATCCCGATGCGCCCGCTCGCGATCCCGCGGTCGCGCAGGGCCTGTGCAACACGCTCGTACGGGCTCTCGTGTTCCTCCCACGTCCGCACGTCGGTGTCGGCCAGCGGTCCGCCGACGAGCCGTTCGCGCGCGCGATCCTCCTCGAAGGCGGGACACACCAGGAACGGTGTGCCCTTCACGGGGATGACGACCGAGAAGAGGCGCTCGCTGAGTCCCCATCGGATGTTCGTGAAGTAGACCAGCGACGTGCCCCCCGTGAGCATCAGCGCATCGATCTTCTGCGCGGCCATCAGCCGCCTGGCCTTCTCGATGCGCCCGCTGCGTTCGCTGGCAGTGATGGGACGGGCCTCGGCCTTCATCGACGTCAACGCGGCAATCGACGGCGGGAGCGCCGCGGCGGTCCTGGCAGCAGGCTGCGCGAACACGTCGGCCGCGCCGGCGCCAACGACCGCGGCACCGAGAGACGAGACGCGTATGAACGACCGACGGCTGACCATGCGAGAACCTCCGCGCGACGTGCGACCGCCGGAGTATACCCGGCACCAGGCGTGGCGTGCCTCGTGCTACCGGGGAAAACGTCCCGTGGCCACCAGCAGGTCGAGTCGCGCACGCCGCACGGCATCCTCCGCAATCGTCGCGGCCGCATCGGCGTCGCGTGCGCGGCGCTGTGCGTCGATCACCTCGATGTTGGTCGTCGCGCCCTCGCGGAAGACGATGTCGGTGATGCGCATGACCTCGTTGGCCTGCTGCGCGGCCTCGCGCGCCCGTTCGAGGGCGCGCTCGCTCGCGCGAATCGCCTCCTGGGCGATGCGCACCTCGGATGTCGCCTGCCGCGCCGCGTTTGCGCGCTCGGCCTGCACGTTCCTGAGAAGCGCCTCACGTTCGCGCTTCAGTCCGCGTCGCTCCCCGCCGTCGAAGATCTGCAGCGACACGCCGATCGACGCGCGCCAGCTCCACGTCGGCGAGAAGAGCCCGGACGGCGCCTGCACGATGGGATCGAACAGCGCGAGCACCGATGGCAGGTAGTCGCGCCGCGAGTCGTTCAGGACGCGCTCTGCCGCCGACTCGCGGGCCGCGAAGAGGCGCAGGTCGGGCCGGCCCTCGAGCAACTGCGGCGCGGGCAACGATTCCGCTGGCAGGTCGAAGCCGGGATCGGTTGCCGCGTCGACCGGGCCGTCGGCCGCCACCAGGACGCCGAGCGCCTCCTGCGCACGCCTCACGCCCAGCCGTGCGCCTTCCACGCGCGCCAGGTCGCTCGACAGTTCCTGCTGTGCGCGCAGCGCGTTGAGTTTCGATCCCAGCCCCGCCTCGAGCCGCCTGGCGGCATAGTCGTAGTGCGCCTGCGCGTTCTCGCGCGCGCGCTCGTTCAACTCGAGCACGCGCCGCAGCGTGATGACCGCCAGGTAGGCCTCTGCCGTGGCCACGGCCAGTTGTGTGCGAACGTAGTCTGACGAGCGCTGCGCGACGGTGACCTGGTCGGCGGCCTGCGCCCGCGCCCATCGTGCCGGCGTCAGCAGGGGCACCGACACGGCCAGCCGGGTGAACGTCTGCGTGCGCGGCGTGAGTGCCTCGTCGTCGAACGACTGCACGGGGCCGATGACTGCGGTCGAGAACGCCCCGCCGACCGTCGGGCGCGTGCCGGCCTGCACCTGTTGCAGGAGCGCCTCGGCTCGCAGGATGCCGGCCGCGGCCTGCTGTGTCGTCGGGTTGTTGGCGAGGGCGCGTTGTACGGCCTCGTCGAGCGTGAGGCGCTCGGCGAGCATCGACTCCTGCCCGGCACGAGCCGGGAGCGCGGAACCGCCGAGCAGGAGCAGGGCAGTCACTGCGACCGCGCCGGCCGGTTTCCCGCCTCCGCGCACCGAACGCACGACGACGTAGAGGATCGGGATGAACAGGACGTTCAGGAACGTGGCGAACACCATGCCGCCCGCCACTGCCGTGCCCACCGAATGCCGGCCTTCCTGGCCCGCACCCGACGCGAACGCCAGCGGCAGCACGCCGAGGATGAAGGCGAGCGACGTCATCAGGATGGGCCGCAAGCGGATGCGCGCGGCTTCGATCGCCGCGTCGATCACGCTCAGGCCCTGGTGCCGTAACTGCTCGGCGAACTCGACGATCAGGATCGAGTTCTTCGCCGCCAGGCCGATCAGCATGACGAGCCCGATCTGGCAGTACAGGTCGTTCTGCAGTCCGCGGGCCCACTGCGCCGACAGCGCGCCGAGCACGGCGAGCGGCACGGCGAGCAGCACGATGAAGGGCAGGACGAGCGACTCGTACTGCGCCGCCAGCGTCAGGTACACGAGGAGCAGGCCGATGCCGAAGATCGCCGCCGACTGGCGGCCGGCCTTGATCTCCTCGAGCGAGATCCCCGACCACGCGAAGCCGAAACCGGGTGGCAGCGACGCACGCGCCAGGCGCTCCATCTCGGCGATCGCCTGGCCGGAACTCATCCCGGGCGCCGCGGCGCCGGTGACTTCGGCCGACCGGAACAGGTTGTAGTGGCTGATCACCTGCGGCGCGGTCGTCTCGCGCACGCGGACGACGCTGGCCAGCGGCACCATCTGGCCGGCCTGCGTGCGCGCGTAGTACTGGCCGAGGTCCTTCGGATCGGACCGGAACGCCTTGTCGGCCTGCACGTAGACGCGGTACGCGCGGTTGTTGAAGTCGAAGTCGTTGACGTACGCCGACCCGAGGTAGATCTGCATCGCGCTGGTGATCTCGCCGATCGGCAGGCCGAGGCTCTGCGCCTTCTCGCGGTCGATGTCGACCGCGAGCTGCGGGTCGTTGGCGGTGAACGAGCTGAAGAGGCCGGCGACGCGCTGCGACTGCATCGCCGCGCCGATCAACGCCTGCGTGGCGCCCGCGAGTTGCTGGATATCGGTGCCGCCGCCCTGGTCGAGCACCTGGAAGGTGAAGCCGCCGAACGCGCCGAGGCCGTCGATGGACGGGCGGCGCGAAGGGGATCACCAGGCCGCCCTGGATGCCGAACATCGGCCCGCGCAGCCGGTTCAGCACGGCCTGCAGCCGGTGCTCGTCGCCGACGCGTTCCTCGAACGGCTTCAGCGACACGAAGATCAGGCCCTGGTTGGGTGCGCTGCCGCTGAAGCTGAAGCCCATGACCGAGAAGACGGAATGCACTTCGGGCGTTGCCAGCAGCACCGCCTCGGCCTCGCTGGCCACCTTGGTCGTGTAGTTCGAGCGACGCGCCTGCCGGCGCCTGCACGACGGTGATGAAGAAGCCCCGAGTCCTCCTCGGGCAGGAACGACTGCGGGACACGCGTGATACACGTAGTAGGTGAGGCCGAGCAGGCCGACGAAGACCACCACCATCGCCCAGCGGACACGCATGAGCCCGCGTACGATGCGCACGTAGAAGTCGGTCCCGCCCTGGATGACGCGCTCGATGGCCCCGAAGAACGGGCCCTTGCCGTGCTTGCCGCTCTTGAGCAGGAGGGCCGACAGCGCGGGCGTCAGCGTCAGCGCGTTGAACGCCGAGATCGCCACCGCGAACGCGATCGTCAGCGCGAACTGCTGGTACAGCCGGCCGGTCGTGCCGGGGAAGAATGCCACCGGCACGAACACGGCAATCAGCACGAGCGCCGTGGCGATGACGGCGCCGAACACCTCGCGCATGGCGTCGGAGGCCGCCTTGAACGCGGTCTTGCCCTTCTGGATGTGCCGCTCGACGTTCTCGATCACCACGATCGCATCGTCGACGACGATGCCGGTCGAGAGCACGATGGCGAACAGCGTGAGCGTGTTGATCGAGAAGTCGAGGAGCTTGACGAACGCGAACGCGCCGATCAGCGAGACCGGCAGCGTCAGCGTCGGGATGAGCGTCGCCCGCCAGCTCTGGAGGAAGAGGAACATCACCAGGACGACGAGGCCGATGGCCTCGGCCAGCGTCTTGATGACCTCGTTGATCGACTGGTCGACCACGGTCGGTCGTGTTGAACGCGATGCGGTACTGCATCCCCGGCGGGAAGCTGCGCTTCAGGCGCTCGAGCTCGGCGACGACGCCGTGCTCGACCTCGAGCGCGTTGGCCGAGGGCAGGGCGATGACGCCGAAGCCGACGGCGTCGAACCCGTTGAACCGCAGCGTCGACGCGTAGGTTTCGGCGCCGAGTTCGGCCGTGCCGACGTCGCTGACCCGCACGAGCGCGCCGCTGCGGGCCGACTTCACGATGATGTTCTCGAACTCGCGTGCCTCGCGCAGGCGGCCGGCGGCGCGGACGCTGATCTGGTACGTCTGGCCTTCGCGGGCCGGCGCTTCGCCGATGCTGCCGGCGGCGACGTTGACGTTCTGCTCGCGCAGCGCGTTGACCACGTCGCCCGCCGTGATCTGGCGTGCGGCGAGCCTGACGGGATCGAGCCACAGGCGCATCGAGTACTTGCGCTCGCCGAAGATCATCACCTCGGCGACGCCGGGCACGCGCTTGAGCGCGTCCTTCACGTAGACGTCGACGTAGTTCGACAGGAACAGCGAGTCGTAGGCGCCCGACTCCGAGAACACGCCGGCGCCGAGCACGAAGTTCGTCGCGACCTTCTGCACCGAGACGCCGGTCTGCCTGACTTCGCCCGGCAGGCGGCCGAGGGCCTGGTTGACGCGGTTCTGCACGTCGACGGCTGCCAGGTCGGGGTCGCGTGTCACGTCGAAGGTGACGCTGATCTGGCTGAAGCCGCTGTTGGTGCTCGCCGAAGACATGTACAGCATGCCCTCGACGCCGTTGATGGCCTGCTCGAGCGGCGTGGTGACCGCCGTCTCGACCGTCTCGGCATTGGCGCCGGTGTAGACCGCGATCACCTGCACCTGCGGTGGCGCCACCGCGGGGTACTGCGCCACGGGCATGGTCGGGATCGCGAGCGCGCCCGCCAGGACGATGACCAGCGAGCAGACCGACGCGAGGATGGGACGCGTGATGAAGGTGTCGACGAACATCACGCAACCGGCTTGACCGGCGCGCCGTCGCCGATCTTCTGGAGGTTCGAGACGATGACCTTGTCACCGGCCTTCACGCCGCCGCGCACCACGTAGTTCTCGCCGACGACCTCGCCGAGCGTCACCGGCGTCTGCTTCGCCACCGTGCCTTGCGGGCCCGACGTGGCGAGGTAGACGAAGTACTGGCCGCTGACACGGCTGACCGCCACGACGGGCACCGTCAGTGCCGGGTTGTTGTTCCACACGATGCGCGCGCGCACGTACTGCAGGACGCGCATGCCGGGCGGCGCCTGCTTCAGCGTGGCCTTGACCAGCACCGATTGCGTCGCGTCGTCTGCACGGGGCGCGACGAACGTGATCGAATTGGTCGCGATGACCTCGCCCGCCGGGCCGAGGAGTTCGACGGGCAGGCCGACGCGCAGGTCGACGGCGCGCTCGAGCGGCACGTTGATGTAGGCCTCGAGACCGTTGCTCTGGTCGATGGTGGTGATGGGCGTTTGCGGCGTGACGCGATCACCGCGCCGCACGGGGATCTCGCCGATCATCCCCGGCACCGGGGCCGTCACGCGGTAGTACTGCAATTGCACGCGGTTCTCGCGGATCATCGACTTGACGACGGCGAGCTGGGCCTCGGCGGTCTTCTGGGCGTTCTCGGCCTGTTCGAGTTCCGCACGGCTCACCGCGCCCGCGTCGTGCAGTTTCTGCAGGCGCTGCAACTGCTGCTGTGCGAACGCGAGGTCGGCTTCACGCGCCGCTTCGAGTGACGCGGTCGCGCCGAGCGTCGCGGCCTGGCGGTCGGGATCGATCTGCAGGATCTGCTGTCCGGCCCTGACGCGGTCGCCAGCCTTCACGAAGATCTCGCGGACGATGCCTTCGACCTGCGGTTGGACGGTCGTCGAACTCAGCGAGCGCACGGTCCCGACGAACTCCGACGATTGCGCGATGGGCACGGCGGCGAGCGTCACCGTCTGCACTTCGGCAGGGGGCATCGCCCCGGGCGCGCCTTCTGCGGCAGGGTTCTTGGCACCGCCACCGCAACCGGCGAGGGCCGCGACGACGAGAAACACGGAGGGGAGTGCTAAGCGAGGCATGGGGGTCCTGTGCACGTGAAAAGCCGTGGACGCGCCGGGCGTGCCCATCGGTGACAAGCGATCCGCAGATTATAACCGTCGGGAATTGATGAGATCCCGCGCGCCCTGACGGGCTACAGGCGGGTCTTGAGCAATGCGGCCAGACTCCGGAGCCCGGCGTCGACGAGGTTGCCGCTGCGGTGTTCACGGAGGACCGAGAGGATCGAGTCCTCCACCTCGGCGGCGTCGAACGTGCGTTCAGCGCGCCGCCGCTCGGTGAGCAGGCGCAGCGGCAGCGCCGGATCGATCGCACGCGGTGCCTCGGCGCGCTGCAATTCCAACGCAACGTTTCGCATCTGCCCGGGATCGAGCATCGAGACGGGTGTGCGGCAGAAGCCGCAGGCCGCGTCGGCCGCGATGTCGACGGGCGCGCCGCAGTTCGCACAGTTGATCTGGCGGATGTGCTGCCGCAACTCGTCCACTTCCCTCGTCGTCAGGCTCCGGACGAAGTTCTTCGCGCGCAGGAACTGGAAGAACGTCGTGAAGCGCCCGTGCCCGTCGGCGCAGCGGTAGTACGAGAAGCGCGTGGCGCGCTGCATGTCGTGCGCCAGGTCGAGCGTCCTGGGGCAGCGCGCGCACCGCAGCTGCGTCGCCAGCGGCACACGCGCGGTGGCCGCCTGCTCCTGGATGTGCCTGAACAGCGACAGCGTGGCCCCGGGCGACAACTGCACCATCTCGAGATCGTCAAACCAGAGGCCCTGGCAGGCATCGCAGATGTCGATCGTCACCGGCTGTCCATAGGTGCGTTCGTAGGTGTTCGCCACCATCGGTGCGCGGCAACTGGGGCAGTTCATGGCGGCAAGGATAACGCAGGCAGGCGAACGATCGCGTAGAGTGTGCTCCGGGCTGGCGCGCGCGCCGCGCGCCACGTGGAGGCGTGTCATGCATCGTGCGGGCCGGGTTGCCGTGGCAGTGGTTTCGTTGGTGGTCACGGGGTGCGCCGCGCGCACCGCACCGCAGCCGGCGACGCCGTCGCCCGTCGCACCGCCACCGGCTGCGTCGGCCCCGGGCACCGGAACCCCCCCGCGCACCTATGAGAACCTCGACGCGACGCTGTGGCTGCAGACGGCCGTCGAGTTTCACGCCTCCGCCCTGCAGGCATACCGGCTCGCGCAGGAACAGCTCGACCGGGCCCTGGCTGATCCAGCGTGGAAAGCGGCCATCGAGCAGCAGGCCCAAGACGTCGCCGGGCTACCTCCCGCCATCGTCCTCGACGCCGATGAAACGATCCTCGACAACTCGCCGTACCAGGCACGCCTGCTGACGTCCGGCGGGTCCTACGACGACAAGACGTGGGCCGCGTGGGTGAACGAGCGCAAGGCCGACGCCATCCCCGGCGCGGTGGCCTTCACGCGGTACGCGGCGTCGAAAGGCGTGACGGTGTTCTACATCACCAACCGCAACGCCGACCTCGAGCAGGCGACCCGCGACAACATGGCGCGGCTCGGCTTCCCGCTGGCCGGCGAACGCGACACGGTGCTGATGCGTCGCGAGCGCCCGGAATGGGAGGCCAGCGAGAAGGCGCAGCGCCGCATGGTGGTGGGCAAGGACTTCCGCATCCTGATGCTGCTCGGCGACGACCTCGGAGACTTCCTGCCGAACGCCAGGGGGACGATCGAAGAGCGCCTTGCGCGCGTCGCGCCGTACGAGCCCTGGTGGGGGTCGCGCTGGATCATGATTCCCAACCCGACCTACGGGTCGTGGGAAGGTGCCACGCGCGCCGGGGCGGCCTCGACGGCGTCGGCCGACATCCTCAGGCAGAAGCTCTCGCGACTGCGTCCCGGGCAGTAGTCGCCGGAGGGCCGACGACTACCAGTCGTCCGCCACGAGGAAGCGCAGCATCCCCGATTTCGGGAGGTAGCCGGCCCTGCGGAGCACCGCACCCTCGTCATCGAGGACCATCACCGTGGGGATGGTCGCGATGCCGTACCTGTCGGCGACGGCCGGCGACGCGTCGACGTCGACGAGCAGCGGGATGAAGCCCTGCGCCACGCGCGCGGCCACCTCGTCGTCGGGCCAGACGTCGTGCTTCATCGCGATGCACGGCGGGCACCAGTCAGCACCGGCATCGACGAGGACCGGCAGCCCCCGTTGCTTCGCCTCGGCGAGGGCGCCGGCCAGGTCGGTGCGCCAGGCAATCGTGCTGCGTGGCGCGACCGACCCGGTGAGCTTGAAGTAGTAGCCCCGCAGCATGGGCCAGTCCATGTACACGAGGAACGCGATCAGCGCCGTCCACAGGATCGCCTCCCGGGAGCGGCGCAGCCGGGCCCGGAAGGTTGGCGTGGCGTGCGGCGAGGCGGGGACCGACGACGTGGGCGTGGCGTCAGGCATGCCCCGGTACTATCGCATGCCGCCTGCTGTCTGGCCTATCCGCCCTGCTGGCCACCACGTGGCCAGGTCGCCTCATGGCGTTCCGTTCAGCCGCCGGCGCACGCCCTGGCTGGCGCGGCCCACGGCGAACGACGCGCCGAAGATCGTCTTCAGCGGGATCAGGCCTCCCAGGCGGTACTGGCCGAGCGCCTCGAGGCCTGCCGAGGCCATGCACCCGCATTGCGAACAGTCGGGATCTCCGCCGATCTGGCAGGGCGTGACGCGGTGGTCGAGATCGGCCGACACGCACGCCGTCGTGTTCGAGAAGATGCACGACTCGGGGTTGAGCGGCGGCTGCAGGTACCCGCGCACGACCGAGGGCATCATGTCGTGGAGCTTGGGTTCGCGCGCATACAACGACGCGATCTCGTTGACGACCAGTTGCCGATGTTCGGGCCGGAGGCACTCGGGCGAGTCCTCGCCCCGCTGCGGCGTGTACAGGCTGAACCAGATGCGCCTGACCTCGGGTCGCGCCGCCCAGAACCCGGTGAACGCTGTCACGTAGCCTGGCAGGGCCTGCTGGCGCGTCAGCGTGCAGTGAATGGTCACGTGCTGGCCCGCGATGTGCTTGAGGATGCGGTCGTAAGTCGCCGGCGCGCGCCGTGCGTCGTGTTCGGGCTGCAGGCCATCGACCGACACGACAACCTGCAACTTGTCCATCGAGGCCCACGCCGGCGGGATCGGCCGCACGGCGCTCGTGACCACCTGCGTGTGGATGCCCATCGCGGTGATCTGCGGCAACAACACGTCGAGTTCACGGTAGCGGACGAGCGGTTCGCCGCCGATGATCGACAGGTGAATCGGCTGGTGGGCGGCGACCAGGCGGAGCATGCCGTCGACGAGTTCGTCGCCCTTCAGGTCGGTGAGCTCGCGCAGCACGACGCCGTCGTTCAGGTGCGCGTCGTTGTAGGCATAGCACCCCGGGCATCGCAGGGGACACTCCCTGGTGATCTCGACCGAGAGGTTCGGTCGGTAGCCGTTGAGGATTCGTCCCCAGGCTCGCACGACAACCCTCGTTTCCATCGATGCATCCTCGTCTGCTGGAGCGGGCGCGGAGTGCCTGTGTCCGAGTACCGATCATACCCCCGTGCGGGAGCACGGGTGACGGACGCATAATGTCGCGCATGGTGCGCACCTCGTCCGTGTCTGCGTTCGTGTTCGTCGCCGTTTCGACCATCGTGACGGCCGTGGTCGGCCAGGGCCGCGGGGATGCGGTTCAGGTCCTCGCCGCGTCGCAGGCGCCTGGGGCGGCGCGCGTCGCCGCTGGAACCGCGCCCCAGGCCGAGGCGCCGCTCGACCTCGTCATCACCCGGGGGCGGGTGCTGGATGGTGCGGGCAACCCCTGGATCCGCGCCGACATCGGCATCCAGGGCGATCGCATCGTGGCGGTCGGCATGCTCGACGGGAGACCGGCGAAGCGCCGCATCGATGCGAAGGATCAGTACGTGGCCCCCGGCTTCATCGACGTGCACTCGCATGCCGGTGCGGGGCTCGCGCGCGAGGGCCTCGAGCAGGGCCGCCCCCTGCTCGCGCAGGGCGTGACGTCGATCGTGGCCAACCCCGACGGCGGGGGCCCCATCGACCTCGCCGCGCAGCGCGCGCGGTTCGAGCAGCAGCGGCTCGGGATCAACGTGGCACTGCTCATCGGTCACGGCGAGGTCCGCGAGGCGGTCATGGGCATGGCGGATCGCGCCGCGACACCAGAGGAACTCGCCCGGATGCGCGCGCTGGTGCAGCGTGCGATGGAACAGGGCGCCTTCGGTCTCTCGACGGGGCTGTTCTATGCGCCCGGCAGCTATGCCTCCACCGAGGAGGTGATCGAGCTGATGAAGGTCGTGGCGCCGTTCGGCGGCCTGCACACCAGCCACATACGCGACGAGGGCGACTACGGCGCAGGCGTCGTCGCCTCGGTCGACGAGATCATCCGGATCGCCGAAGCCACCGGTACCGTGGGCATCGTGTCGCACATGAAGGCGCTCGGACCGAATTCGTGGGGGCTCGGGGTGGCCTGTGCCACCCGGATCGATCGTGCGCGGGCGCGCGGGGTCGAGGTGTTCGCCGATCAGTATCCGTACGAGGCGTCATCGACCAGCCTCGTGGGCGCGGTGGTGCCGCGCTGGGTGCAGGCCGGCGGGGCAGCCGCGATGAAGGCGCGCCTGGCGGATCCCGGCGAGCGCGCGCGCATGCTCCCCGAGATCCGCGAGAACATCGGCCGCCGCGGCGGGGCCGCGTCGCTCGTCGTCGCGTTCTACGCGCCCGAGCGCCGCTTCGAGGGGCAGTCGCTGGCGGCCATCGCCACCTCGCTGGCGCTGCCACCCGACGAAGCGGTCATCGCGCTCGTCGCACGCGGGGATGTCTCGATCGTGTCGTTCAACATGTCTGAAGACGACATCGAGCACATCATGCGCCAGCCCTGGACGATGACGTCGAGCGACGGCGGGCTGGTGTTCGCCGGCGAGGGCAAGCCGCACCCGCGCAACAACGGCGCGCACGCGCGTAAGCTTGCGCGCTACGTGCGCGAGCGGCGGACCATCGGCCTCGAGGCCGCCATCCGGTCGATGACGAGCCTGCCGGCCCTGGTGTTCGGGCTGACCGATCGCGGCGCCCTGCGCCCAGGCGCGTTCGCCGACGTCGTGATCTTCGATCCGGCCAGGGTGAAAGACGCCGCGACGTACGTCGATCCTCACCAGCTGGCCGAGGGCGTCAGCGCGACCATCGTGAACGGCACCGTGGTGTACGAGGACGGCAGGTTCACCGACGCCTTGCCGGGGCGCGTCCTCAGGCGCGATCCGTGACGGCCCGATCGGGCCCGGGCCGCACCCGTCGACAGGCTCAGGGCAGGCTGGGGTGGGCCCCTACAGTTTGCGGAGGTGGACCTGCGCGATGTCGTGGTGCGCGGCCTTCTCGAGGATCAGGTCGGCGCGGGTGCGGGTCGGGTGGATGTTCTGCTTCAGGTTCGGCCCGTTGATGCGGTTCCAGATGTCGCGCGCCTTTGCCACGGCCTCCTCGTCGTTCAGTGACGCGTAGCGGTGGAAGTATGAGCGCGGATCGGTGAAGGACGTGCGGCGCAAGGTGAGGAAGCGGTTCACGTACCACTTCTCGATGGCGCTCGGCTTGGCGTCGACGAAGATCGAGAAGTCGAAGAAGTCCGAGACGAAGACCCGTGCCTTCGACGCGTGCGGCACCGCCCCGATCTGCAGCACGTTGAGGCCCTCGATGATCATGATGTCGGGCTGTCTCACCACGACCGCATCGTCGGGCACGATGTCGTAGCGCAGGTGCGAGTAGACCGGCGCGTGGACTTCGGCGATGCCCGACTTCACGTCGGCCACGAACTTGATCAGGCGCTTGACGTCGTAGCTCTCCGGAAAGCCCTTCCGATCCATCAGCCCGCGGGCCTTCAGCGTGCGGTTGGGAAACAGGAACCCGTCGGTGGTGACCAGGTCGACCTTCGGGTGGTTGGGCCAGCGCGCGAGCAACTCGCGCAACACGCGCGCCGTCGTGCTCTTGCCGACGGCCACGCTGCCGGCAATGCCGATCACGAAGGGCACCTTGGCATGACCGTCGCCGAGGAACTGCGCCGTGGCGTAGTAGAGGCCCTGCATGGCGCCGACGTAGAGATTCAGGAGGCGAGACAGCGGCAGGTAGATCTTGACCACTTCCTCGAGCGAGAGCTGGTCGTTGATGCCGCGCAGGTACTGCAGGTCGTCTTCCGAGAGCGTGAGCGGTGTTGCGGCCCGCAGGCGGGCCCATTCGTCGTGCGAGAACGTGATGTAGGGCGAGAAGTCCGTATCGGCCGGAGCACGCACGAGGCCAGACTCTAGCACATGCCTACAGGTGCAAGGTCGCTTCACCGGCAAGACGGGCCGTGCCGCCGATCTGCACGCGCGTGATCGCGCGTCCGGCGAGGTCGATCCGGATGTCGAGGCGGCAGGGCCGCTGCATCTTCACGCCCTGGTGGCTGACGAACCGGTTCACCGCCTGGCGTGCAATTCCGTGCTCGACCAGGTACGCGCCGAGCGGACCAGCGGCGCTGCCCGTACCCGGATCCTCGGCCACACCCTGCACCGGCGCGAACATGCGGCTGTAGAGCCCTGTCGGGTCGCCGCGGTTCTCGATCGCGAAAACGAGCACCATGTGCTCGGCCAGCCCGTGCGCGGCACAGGTCCGCTGCCACGTCGCGCGGTCGAGCGTGGCGCGGTCGACCGCCTCGCGCGAGACGAGCGGCACGTATGCGAACGGCACGCCGCACGACACCACCTGCACCGGAAGGGCCGCGTCCAGGTCTTCGGGCTGGATCCCGAGCGCCATCGCCACCTGCGGACGCTGGTCGAGGCGGGCGCCGAACGACGGTCGTGGCTGCGTCATCCAGGCGTACGACAGGACGTCGTCACGCCAGTCGAGCGCAATCGGCGTGGGCCCGACCCCCAGGTCGAACACGATGCCGGCGTCGGCGGGCGTGACGCGGCGAAGGTGCGCGAGCGCGAAGGCGGTGCCGATCGTCGGATGGCCCGCCATGGGGAGTTCACCGCCGGGGGTGAAGATCCGCACGCGCGCCACCGCGCCCTGGGTCTCGGGCGCGTGGATGAACGTCGTCTCCGAGAAGTTCATCTCGCGCGCGATGTCCTGCATCGTGTCGGCCGACCACTCGCCCGGCTGGTGGAACACCGCGAGCTGGTTGCCCGACAGGGGCGTGGTCGTGAAGACGTCGAAGTGGAGGTAGGGGTACGTGGCCATGCCAGGCATGGTACCCCGCCCGGGCCGCCCGATCGAGGGTGCAGCGAGGCCGCGACCTGGGTCGCGAGCCCTCGCCGAACGGTCGACATGGCACGCGAGGGCAGATGTCAAGAATTGCAAATTGTCTGACAAATTACGGATTTGTAAGCGACTTGAAGTCGATAGACGCCAGATATAAAAACTATAGTCTTCTTATTGGATGTCAATTGGTCCATAATCAGGCTGACAAGTCTGTAAGTACGGCTCCAAGTGCTTGTCGCGCCTCGCATTGAACTTCGCCTGGACCCGGCCGATGTATATGGCAGCGAGCTTGCCTCTGTGCAGGGCAAGGCGCATCGCACGCCAGGCTTCACTTCACACAATTCAGCGATGCGCATCGATGGAGAGAGCGATGAGGAAATCCGTGTTGCGTGCGCTGCTGTTGACCGTCCTGCTCGTGCCCACGGTGGCCTCCGCGAGTCCGTTCGTGGCAGTGGGCGACACCCTGACACTCCAGAACTCGACCGGGTCCATTCGCGGGGGCGAGTTCATCGTCAATCCCACGACGCCAGGCGACTTCGACCAGTTCATCACGTTCTGCGTCCAGCTCAATGAACGCATCGTCGCCGACAACACCGCGGTCTACACCGTGACCGGCATCGGCCTGAACTCGGTAGGTCTCGACACCTCGGCCCTGACCGAGCAGACCGCCTACCTGTACTCGAACTTCCGCGCTGGTACGCTCGGCGGGTATGTCGGTGACGAGCAGTCGGCCAACGCCCTGCAGTGGGCGATCTGGTCGTTCCAGGGCCAGGGGCCGCTGCCGGTCATCGACGCGCCCACTCAACTGCTGGCCGCGTCGTTCATGACGTTCGCCAACACCGCGGTTGGCACCAACGCGTGGGACGGCTACGGCGGCGTGCGCATCATGAATCTGGTTGACGCGCAGGGACAGGACGTCCAGGACGAACTCACCATGGTGCCGGTACCCGAACCTGCGGCCCTGGTGTTGTTCGGCGCCGCCCTGGTCGGGATTGCCGGCGGCATGCGACGTCGCTTCCGCCGATAGGCACGGCCGCATCGACGCGCGAGCCCCGAAAGGGGTTCGCCGTCGAGCCGGGCCGGGCCGGGTAGAATGCGTCACGGAGGACATCTACCCGATGCAGGACTTCATCTCGCGCGCGGCCGCGGCACTCGGTATCTCGGAATCGATGACGACCCAGGCCACCGGCGCCTTGCTCGACATGGTGTCGAAGTCGGCGTCATCGGCCGACATGCAGCAGTTGCTGTCGAGGATTCCCGGCGCTGCCGACCTCCTCAAGTCATTGCAGCCGCCGGCCCCGGAGCCTCCCCCAAGCGGCATGTTCGGCGCGCTTGGCGGACTGGTCTCGGATGCGACCTCCGCGCTCGGATCGCTGGGCGGCAGCGCGGCCATCCTCCAGTTCCTCTCGTCCAGTGGCCTGAATCCTCAGCAGGGTGGCCAACTGGCGACGATGTTCCTCGACTACGCGCGCCAGACGGTGGGCAATGGCCTGGCCGATCAGATCGCGAAGGCGATTCCTGGCGCGAAGTCGTTCTTCGGCTAGCGCGTAGCGACCAGCGACGCCGTGGCGAGGAAGCCGGGTCCGCGACGCGCCAGCGTAGCGCGTTCGAACGCGTACGCCAGTTTCAGGAGCGTCGCGTCGGTCCAGGCCCCGCCGATGAAGCTGATGCCGACGGGCATCCCGAACACGGTGCCGGCCGGCACCGTGATGCTCGGGTATCCCGCTACCGCCGCCGGGGTGGAACTCCCTCCCGTGTAGTGATCGCCGTTGAGGCAGTCGGTCATCCACGCGGGATCGCCGGTGGGTGCGACGATGGCGTCGAGACGGTGCTGCGCCAGCGCGGCATCGATGCCTTCCGTCTGCGACAGGCGCCGGCACGTGTCGAGCGCGACGCGGTAGTCGCCTGAGGTCAGCGGTCCCTTCTTCTCGGCCATTTCGAACAGTTCCTGCCCGAAGAACGGCATCTCGCGCGCGCGCTCCCGTTCGTTGAACGCAATCAGGTCGGCGAGCGTGGCGTGCTTCGAGGTCGATCCGCGCTGGGCCAGGTACGCGTTGATGCCGGCCTTGAACTCGTACAGCAGGACCTCGAGCGACGGATCGAGCTTGTCGGCGTTCGGGATGTCTGCGGGATCGATGATCGTCGCCCCGGCCTGCCTCATGGCGTCGAGAGCGGCCTCGATGACCCTGGTGGTCATCGGGTTCTTCGTGAACAGGCGGCGTGCGACGCCGATGCGCGCGCCCTTCAGGGCGGCAGCGTCGAGTCCGGCGGCAAAGTCGGTCACGAGGCCCGCCTTCACGAGACCCGCCGGGCGGGCGTTCGTAGCCGCGTCGCGGGCATCGACACCCGCCATCGCCGACAGCAGCACCGCGGCGTCGGCCACCGTGCGCGTCATCGGGCCGGCGGTGTCCTGCGTGGCCGAGATCGGCACGATCCCCCAGCGGCTCACCAGGCCGACCGTGGGCTTCATCCCGACCAGCCCGCAGTTGTTCGAGGGGCACACGATCGATCCGTCGGTCTCGGTGCCGACGGTCAGCGTCGCCAGGTTGGCGGTGGCGGCAGCGCCCGACCCGGCGCTCGACCCGCACGGGTTGCGGTCGAGGGCATACGGGTTGCGCGTCTGCCCGCCTCGTGCGCTCCACCCGCTGGTCGAGCGCGTCGAGCGGAAGTTCGCCCACTCCGAGAGGTTCGTCTTGCCGAGGATGACGGCTCCCGCGGCGCGGAGGCGCTCGATGAGGGCCGCATCCCGCGGCGCGGGCGTGTCGGCCAGCGCCCACGACCCGGCCGAGGTCATCATCCGGTCGCCCGTATCGATGTTGTCTTTGACCAGGACGGGAATGCCATGCAGCGGGCCGACGGGCGCCCTTGGCCCTGCGCTCGGCGTCGAGCGCCTTCGCCGTGGCCATGGCATCGGGGTTGGTCTCGATGACGCTGTTGAGGTGCGGCCCCGAGCGGTCGATTGCGTCGATGCGGGCGAGGTAGGCGCCACACAGGGCTTCTGCCGAGAGGCTGCCGGCGTCCATCCGCCGTTGCAGGTCGGCGACGGTCGCCTCGTCGTGTTCGAAGGCCCCCGGTGCCGGCGCCTGCTGCGCGCCCGCGGGACGTCTCGCCTGGCCGGCCGCCGCCGGCCCCGCGGCCGACGAGGTCAACGCGACACTGCCAAGAACACCGGTCCGGATGAAGTCGCGTCGTTGCATGCAGGCTCCCCTCTCAATCGGGGAGCATTGTAGTCACGAACCCGATCAGCGCACGCCCTGCTGGCGGCCAGCCAGCCATGCGACGAGCGCCGCGAGGCCACCAGCGATCACCATGGCACGAATGACGCGGAAGAGGCTGATGACCCACGCGATACCGATCCCGAGCGCCGGCCACTGCACCCACCAGTGTCCCGGCGAGGTGAGGAGGTTGATCACGAACAGCAAGGCGAGGATGAGGGGACCGGTGAACAGGAACTTGACGGCTTTCAGTGTCTTGACCACGTGTGTGGGCTCCTTGCATCCCGCTATACGTGCCATTGGTCCCACCCGTTCAGATTCCGTCCACTCTGCTGTTGACTCGGCCAGTCGATGGAGGCTCTGATGGGCACGACCGCGTCGCGAATCGTTCGCGGATCTGCGGCACTGGAGCCATTATGCGTCCCACCCGTCGCCAGGCGCTCGCCCTTGCTGCCACCGGTACCGTCGGCCTTGCCGTGCCGCGGTTCCCGACCGCCCACGCCTCGTCGCAATCCCCTGCGGTGGAACGCGCCGCCCGTCCCCTGCGGATCCTGATCCTCGGCGGCACGGGGTTCACGGGGCCACACCAGGTCAGGTACGCCCTCGCGCGCGGCCACAAGCTGACCCTGTTCAACCGCGGACGCCGTCCCCAGGACTGGCCGAGCGAGGTCGAGGAACTGGTGGGCGACCGCAACACCGGCGACCTCGCGTCGCTCAAGGACCGCGAGTGGGATGTGTGCATCGACAACCCGACGACCCTGCCGTTCTGGGTACGCGACGCGGGCCAGGTGCTGAAGGGGAAGGTGAAGCAGTACATCTTCATCTCGACGATATCGGTCTACGCCTCGGAGCGTGACGTCGAGGCCGACGAGACGGCGGCCGTGGCGAAGTACACCGGCGCCGACCCGATGAAGGAGACGCAGGAGTCGATGCGGGCCAACATGGGGACGCTGTACGGGCCGTTGAAGGCACGTTCCGAGCAGGAGTGCGAGACGTGGTTCCCCGGCATGACGACCATCATCCGGCCGGGGCTGATCGTGGGGCCGGGCGACGAGTCGGATCGGTTCACCTACTGGCCGGTGCGCCTCGCCAGGGGGGGCGACGTGCTGGCGCCCGGCGACGGCAGCGATGCCGTGCAGGTTATCGACGCGCGCGACCTGGCGGAGTGGACGATCCGCGTGGCCGAGCAACGCGCGATCGGCACGTTCAATGCCACGGGGCCGGCAACGCCGATGACGATGCAGGAGATGTTGCTGGGCGTGAAGGCGACGACCACGGCTGGCGCGCAGTTGCACTGGGTGCCTGTGAGTTTCCTGGCCGAGCAGAAGGTGAGTCCGTGGGGCGACATGCCCGCGTGGGTGCCCGCAGACGAGGAGAACAAGGGGTTCGGCCGCCGCAACATCGCGCGCGCGCTGAAGGCGGGCCTGACGTTCCGGTCGCTGGCGCAGACCACCATCGACCTGATGACGTGGTTCCGCGCGCTGCCCGAGGCGCGTCAGAACGCACTGCGCGCCGGCATCAAGCCCGACCGGGAAGCCCAGGTGCTCGCCGCCTGGAAAGCCAGAAAGTAGGGGCCGCGCCCCCGCTCGGCCCGGCGCGCGTGCGTGCCGGTGCGTGATTGCCGGCCAGGTGATGGGGCCGGGCGTCCGTGCCCGGCGTGATCGACGGCCAGGTGATGGGGCCGGGCGTCCGCGCCCGGCGTGATCGACGGCCAGGTGATGGGGCCGGGCGTCGGTGCCCGGGCGTGATTCACGGCCAGGTGTAGGGGCCGCGCCCCCGCGCGGCCCGGATCACACCCGTGGCGCGATCACTGCACGTCGAGCAGGGCGACCTCGAACACGAGCGTGGCGTTGCCGGGGATTGAGGGCGGAGCGCCCGCGGAGCCGTAGGCGAGGTCAGGGGGCAACACCAGGCGCCGCACGCCGCCGACCTTCATGCCGGGCACCCCTTGTTCCCATCCCCTGATGACCTGCCCGGCGCCGAGCGTGAACGAAAACGGCGAGCGGCCGACCGACGTGTCGAACAGCGTGCCCTTGTTGTCGGCGGCCGAGGCGCTGTAGAGCCAGCCGGCGTAGTTGACCGTCAGCCGCCGGCCGTTGGCGGCTTCGGCACCCGTCCCGACCGTCAGGTCGGTGGCCGAGTAGGGCGCGCTGCCAGTTGACGGCGATGTCGGGCTGCTGCCGCCCCCGCCACAGGCGGCGGCGACGAGCGTCATCGCGAACAGGACGCTTCCGAACAGGAACTTCCGATGCACGTGGCCTCCATAAGACACAGAACCACCGATTGTAGCTGACAACCGCCGCCTATACTTCCGCATGGATTCTCCCGACGCCTTGTTGCGGGCCGTGCTCACCAGCCGCGTGTACGACGTGGCGCGCGAGACGCCGCTCGACCGCGCCCCCCGCCTGTCGGCGCGCCTCGGCCACGATGTCTGCCTCAAGCGCGAAGACCTGCAGCCGGTGTTCAGCTTCAAGATCCGCGGCGCCTACAACAAGATCGCGCACCTGACGGCCGACGAGCGGGCGCGCGGTGTCATCGCGGCCAGCGCTGGGAACCACGCGCAGGGCGTGGCGTTTGCCGCGCGCACGCTCGGGCTGACCGCCGTCATCGTCATGCCGGTGACCACGCCCGAGATCAAGGTGGAAGCGGTCAGGGGCATGGGCGCCGAGGTGGTGCTGGCCGGCGACCAGTACGCGGAAGCCGAAGTACGTGCCCGCGAGATCGGCGCGGAGCGGGCGATGACGTTCGTGCATCCGTTCGACGATCCGCTCGTCATTGCCGGCCAGGGGACGATCGGCGACGAGATCGTCCGGCAGCGCCCGGGTCCCCTCGGTGCGGTGTTCGTCCCCGTCGGCGGCGGCGGCATCATCGCGGGCGTCGGCAGCTTCCTCAAGGCGGTCGTGCCCGACGTGCGCATCATCGGCGTGGAACCCGAGGACGCCGACGCGATGACCCGCTCGCTGCGCGCGGGCCACCGCGTGCGCCTCGACCACGTCGGGATGTTCGCCGAAGGCGTGGCGGTGCGGCAGGTGGGTGAGCATTCGTTCGCGCTCGCCCAGCGGGTCATCGACGAGATGGTCATCGTCAGCAACGACGAGATCTGCGCAGCCATCAAGGACGTGTTCGACGACACGCGCTCGGTGATGGAACCGGCCGGGGCGCTGTCGGTGGCGGGGATGAAGCGCTGGCTTGGCGCCAATCCAGGCGCGACAGGCGCCATGGTTGCCGTGTTGACGGGCGCGAACATGAACTTCGAGCGCCTGCGGTTCGTGGCCGAGCGCGCCGATCTGGGGCAGGCCCGCGAGGCGCTGCTCGCGGTCACGATCCCCGAGCGGCCGGGCGCGTTCCACGCGTTCTGCGCAGCGCTCGGTCGTCGCGTCATCACGGAGTTCAACTATCGCCTCCGCTCACGAGACGAAGCGCACATCTTCGTGGGGCTCGCGACGCAATCGCGCCGCGATGCCGACGACGTGGTCGGGCGGTTGCGCGCCGAAGGCTACGAGACGGCCGATCTCACCGACAACGAGATGGCGAAACTCCACGTCCGGCACATGGTTGGCGGCCGCGCACCGGGCGTCTCGCGCGAGCGGGTCTGTCGCTTCGAGTTCCCCGAGCGTCCTGGGGCGCTGCTGAACTTCCTCGACGCGCTGGGTGGCCGCTGGAACATCTCGCTCTTCCACTATCGCAACCACGGCGCCGACTACGGCCGCGTGCTCGCCGCCTTCGAGGTGCCGGTCACCGACGACCCCGCGTTCGAGCAGTTTCTCGTGGATCTCGTGCGTACGAGTACGAACTCGACGAAGCCAACGCCGCGTACCAGCGGTTCCTGTCGTAGGGGCCGCGCCCCCGGCGTCGGCCCGTGCAACCGGAAGACGTGCGTAGGGGCCGCGCCCCCGCGCGGCCCGTGCAAGGAAGAGGCGTAGGGGCCGCGCCCCCGCGCGGCCCGTGCAGGGGGTGTCCTGGCCGCACCGGGGCGCGGCCCTACAGGGCGTTCCTGATTTCCTGCAGGCCCATGACGAGGAACATCACGAGCACGACGATGAGCAGGACGTTGGTCGTCCAGTGGTTGCGCGGAATGGGGGTGGTCCACGGGATGCGCGTGTTCAGGTACAGCAACGTGGCTGCCAGGAACGGGATGAAGAGGCTCCCGACGATCGTGTAGGTGACGATGATGAAGAGCGGGCGCCCCACGAAGGCGAACGGCAGCGGGACGAGGGTGATGAACACGAGGGCGAGCCGGTAGGGGAGGCTCGTGACCTTCGTGATCTCGCTGCGCTTGTCCCTCGGAAACTTCTTGAGGATGCCGTAGAAGTCGGCATACAGGTACGGCACGCTCTGCCACACGCCCAGCAGCGAGGCGAAGACCGCCGCCCAGAAACCGACCGCGTATGCCCACGACCCGAAGGGCCCGATCACGGCGCCCAGCATCTGGGCCATCCGCGGCACGGCCTGCGCGTCGGTCAGGCGTGTGCCGCCGACGAAGAACGCCTGGTTGGCGATCAGCAGGATGGACATCCCGAAGATGGCCGTGAAGAAGTACGCCACACCGATGTCGCCGCGCACGTAGCCCAGGTCGCGGGCGCCGCTCAGCCCCTCCTCGCGCATCCAGTAGTTGTACGAGAGGATGGTGATGGAGCCCCCGATGCCGCCGACGATCGAGAGCACGTACATGCCGCTTCCCGTCGGAATCGTCGGTACCAGCAGGCCTCGGAGCATGCCCAGCGGATCGTGCAGGGTCATGACCGCGCAGACGACGATACTGAAGCCCATGATGCCGACCAGCAGCTTCATCAGCTTCTCGAAACCGCTGTACCCGCCACGCGCCACGAACACGAAGCCAACCAGGCTGTGCAACACCGCGCCCCACGGCTGCGTGATCGCTCCCCCGGTGAGGGTGGCGATGCCGAGGCCCGTGGCATTCGTGAGCGCGGCGCTCACGGCCACGGTCCAGACCACCAGGTAGATGCCGAAGTAGATCGTCACCCACGGCGGCAGGTGCTCGGCCCATCCTTCGAGCGCCGTGGTGCCGGTCGCCAGTTGCCAGCGTGCGATCCCTTCGTTCAGCACGAACTTGAAGAAGGCGCCGACGGCAATCGCCCAGAGCAGCACGACGCCGTAGTTGGCACCGGCCACGGTGGCCGAGACCACGTCGCCGGAGCCGATCCCGGTGGCCGCGACGACCAGACCGGGTCCGGCGAGCCTCAGAAAACTCGTCCGCGGTGCCGTGGAGGCTGCGACGGTTCCTTGCAGAGGGGGCATGGCTGCACATACTACAGCCTCGCCGGCCTCGGCGCGGGAACTGGCGCAGGCGATCGGCGTCCCCCGCGCGCGGAGTGCCCACCAACGGCTGGCGCCTGCCTGGCGCGTGGGGGCGCAGGTCATGCGCGTCATAGCCCGATCCGGCGGCATGCGGCGGTCGTGGCGCGATCAATGATTCTGCTTGGAACCAGCACTGACATCTGGCATGGTTGGCGCAATCGGCAGAATCCCTGCGCTGCGACAAACGGATGTGGGCAGGCGGATTGGCGTTGCGCGCCCCGACGGCACGGGCCGAGCGGCCGCACGATTTGAAGGGGAGACAAGGACCATGGGATTGACGACCTCCGAACGGATTCGGCGGAGACTCTCTGCGACAGCGGCGTTCGTGGCAGCGGTGCTGTTCGTGCCCGCGATCGCGCTGGCGCAGACGGCCGAAGTGCGCGGCACCGTTAGCGACAACACCGGCGGGGTATTGCCCGGCGTGTCGGTCACGATCCAGAACGAGGGAACCGGTATCGCCCGCACACTGGTCACCGACGAGCAGGGCGCGTTCCGCGCTCCGGCCCTGCAGCCAGGTCCGTATGTGGTCAAGGCAGAACTCTCGGGGTTCAGCACCGAGACGCGCCGCCTGGTCATCACCGTCGGCGAAGTGGCCGACGTGAAGCTCGCGCTCTCGGTGGGAAACCTGACTGAGACCGTCGAGGTCAACGCGTCGGTCATCGGCGTCGAAACCACCAAGTCAGACCTGTCGGGCGTCGTCGACCAGGAGCAGCTCGCCGAACTGCCGGTGCTGAGCCGCGGGTTCGTCGGGCTGGCGCAGTTGCTGCCTGGGGGCGGTCCCGCGCGCACCGCCGATGCGCGCTTCGGCGTGAACACCGCGTTCGGGGGCACGAACGTCCGCAGCATGTACTCGATGCAGATCGACGGCGGCAACATGGATCACCCGGTCTACGGCTTCGCCATCGTCAGCGTGAACCAGGATGCCGTGCAGGAATTCCGCGTGCTGCGCAACCAGTTCGACGCCGAGTACGCGCGCGCCGGCACCGCCATCGTCAACGTCATCACGCGCTCGGGCACCAACGACCTGCACGGCCAGGTGTCGTACTTCGGACGCGACGACAGCCTGAACGCGAAGAACGCGTTCGCGAAGACGAAGCCGCCGTTCGACTCCGCGCGCGTGAGCGGCACGGCGGGCGGGCCGATTGCGCGCAACAGGGCCTTCTTCTTCGGCGCGCTCGAGTACGTCCGTGAGAACTCCGTGCGCATCATCGCCCTGAACGCCACGAACCCCTTTGCCTCCGAGTACAACGGCGTCTACGACAACGGTCGTCGCCAGCGGACCGCGCAGGCGAAGCTCGACTACACGCCGAACCCGCAGCACGCGTTCTCGGTCAGGTATCTCTACGACAACCAGGACATCGTCGAGTCGTACAAGCTGGCCGAGAACACCACCCTCGACGTCAACGACATCGCGGCGAGCTGGAACTGGACGCTGGGCGGCTCGATGCTCAACAACGTCGTCTTCCAGTACCTCAACCAGGACACGCAGCGGTTCCAGACTGCCGTGGGTGCGCAGCACATCAGGCCGTCGCTGACATATGGGCAGTCACCCAACCTGCCGCAGGGCTTCCCGCGCAACCGCTACGGCCTGAGCCAGACGTTCTTCTGGGCCCCGGGCAAGCACGCGGCGAAGTTCGGCGTGCGCATGGCGTACGAAGACCTCGACTACGATGCCAACTACTACGGAGCCGGCGTGTGGCAGTTCAACACCGACCGGCCCTTCAACTCGGCCGACCCGACCACCTGGCCGACGAAGTTCACGGTGGGCAGCGGCCTGCGCACCGAGAACTATCGCAACACCGAGTGGGGCTTCTTCGCGCAGGACGACATCAAGCTGCGTAGCAACCTCACCGTGAACGTCGGCATCCGGTACGACTTCGACACGAACCTGCGCAGCAATGACTTCATTGCCGGCTTGCTCGACGACCCGCAGTTCCGCGGCCTCGAGAACCTGGTGACCGCGCCGCGCGGCAACGACCTGAACAACTTCCAGCCGCGCCTCGGCGTGGCGTGGGATCTGAGGGGCGACGGCCGCACGGTGCTGCGAGGCGGGTACGGGCTCTACTCGGGACGCAACCGTCCGTGGTTCAACGTCCGCGGGCAGGTCGTGAGCAACCAGTACACGGCAGAGGTGACCGATCCCAACTACCTCCGGTTCTATCCCAACCAGGAGGCGGTGCTCGGCGGACGGACCCTCGAGGACTTCATCCGCACGGCCGGCAACCGCGCCCTGTACCTGCCGGGCGACGAGCTCAACCTGCCGTACGTGCAGAGCGCGACGCTTGGCATCGCCAAGGCGCTGTGGGCCGACTCCACCATCGAGGTCGACTTCATCCACCAGGTGCAGAAGGACCTGCAGACGGGCCGCGACGCAAACCTGCCGGCCAAGGGACCCCTGTCGAGCAACCCGCGTCCGTATCCGCAGTTCTCGTCGGTGACGCTCATCAACGGGTTGACCGACTCGACCTACGACGCCCTGCAGGCGCAGTTCAAGAGCCGCTGGAAGGGCACGCGCTGGCAGATCTCGTACACGTTCGCCAAGGCCATCTCGGACGGCACGAACGACAACGCGAGCTTCAACACCGACCCGTGGAACACGTTCGGCAACGACGACAACGGCCTCGACGAGAACGATCGGCGGCATGCGCTGTCGGTCTCGACGATCGTGCCCTTGCCGTGGGGCGTGCAGGTCGCGGCGATCGTGTCGCTTCGCACCGGCAACCCGTGGGACATCACGGCGGGCGTCGATCGTGACGGAGACGGCAACAACCAGGACCGGCCGACGGGCCTCGTGAAAAATGCCGGGGGACGCGAGGACGCGAACAACCTGGCGATCATCAACGACTGGCGCGCCTTCCGCCGTCTCCCGCCAATCACGATGGAGCAACTGGCGCTGACATCCGGAGACGAGATCGTCGACCTCCGCATGACCAAGCAGTTCCGGTTCGGACCGCGCCTCCGTGTCGACGGTTTCCTCGAGGCCTACAACCTGCTCAACGAGGTCAACTACGAGAACCCGTCGGGTGTCAGCACGTCGGCGAGCTTCGCCACGCGCACGGTCGCGAAGGATGCTCGCCAGATCCAGTGGGGCGTGCGCGTCCAGTTCTGATCACGGTTCTCCCGTGGGCGCCGACGCCTGTCGGTGCCCACGCCTTCCTCTCGTCGCGCCCCTCGCGTCCGTTCGAATGTCCGGGAGATTCCCATGCGTGTGACACCTCGTGCCGTATTGCTGTCATCATTCGTGGCGCTCGGCGCGGCGTACCTCGCCGCGCAGACGCCTGCGCCGAAGCCGCCTGACCTGACCGCGCCCGCAAAGGTGGCGCTCGCCCAACTCGACGGCACGATCATGGTGTACGGGCTGCGCGAGCCGGTCGAGGTGCTGCGCGACCAGTGGGGCATCCCGCACATCTACGCGAAGAACACGCACGACCTCTTCTTCGCCCAGGGCTACGTCGTGGCCCAGGACCGGATGTGGCAACTCGAGATGTGGCGCCGCAACGGCGAGGGGCGTCTCGCCGAGGTGCTGGGCGAGGCGTACGTGACACGCGACACGTTCGCACGCCTGCTCACCTTCCGCGGCAACTGGGACGAGGAGTTCCGCCGCTACCATCCCGAGGGTCCGGTGGTGTTCGACGCGTTCGCCCGTGGCGTCAACGCCTCGATCCAGAAGGCCCTCGACGAGAACAAGATCCCGGTCGAGTTCACGATCATGGGCTTCCGCCCCCAGCCGATCTGGACGGCCAAGACGGTGCTCACGCGCATGCCGGGCTGGACGTTGACGCGCAACGCGTCGAGCGAGGTGCAGCGGGCCCTCGACATCAAGGCGATGGGCATCGACAAGGTGCTCGAGCTGAAGCCGACCGACCCCGAGAAGCGCTTCACGGTTCCGGCCGGGCTGAACCTCGACGACATCGAGCCGGGCATCCTCGCGATCACGCGCGAGGCGAACAACCTCCGCTGGAACCTCGCGCCCGCAGCCGCAGCTCGCCCATCCGGGTCGGCTGCGGCGGGCGTCGGCGCACCGGGGCCGACGATGGCGCTCGCCGAAACCGGCATGAGCGGTTACGGGCCCCGGCTCGCCGAAGCGGACGTGGATACATTCGCGAAGGCGGGTGTGAGTTCGAATGTCTGGATGGAGCAACCTGACCTCGGTTCGAACAACTGGGTGATCGGCGGGAGCAAGTCGGCAACGGGCAAACCCATCATCGCCAACGACCCGCACCGCGAGGTCGTGAACCCGGCCCTGCGCTACGTGGTTCACCTCGAGGCGCCGGGATGGAGCGCGATCGGCGCGACCGAGCCCGGGCTGCCCGGCATCAGCATCGGGCACAACGATCGCCTCGCGTGGGGCTTCACCATCCTCGGGATGGACCAGCAGGACCTCTACGTCGAGGAGACGGATCCACAGAACGCCAACCGGTACATGGTCAACGGCGAGTGGAAGGACATGGAGATCGAGAAGCAGTTGATCTGGGTCAAGGGCAAGACCGACCCCGTCATCGTCGAGAACAAGTTCACGCGGCATGGGCCGGTGCTCTACCAGAACACGAAGCGATCGCGCGCGTTCGCCCTGCGGTGGGTGGGAGCCGAAGCCGGCGGCGCGGGCTATCTCGGCTCGCTCAACGTCATGCAGACGAAGAACTGGAAGGAGTTCAACGACGCGCTCCCGAAGGCGTGGTTCATCCCGTCGCACTCGCTGGTCTACGCCGACGTCGACGGCAACTACGGGTACATCGGTGTCGCCCAGACGCCCGTGCGCAAGAACTGGGATGGCCTGCTGCCGGTGCCGGGGAAGGACAGCCAGTACGAGTGGGACGGCTTCGTGCCCTACGACAAGCTGCCCAAGCACCTGAATTCGCCCAAGGGGTTCTACAACTCGTCGAACAACGACGTCGTGCCGAAGATCGTCCCGAACTACGGCATCCCGCTCGGATACGAGTACGGGGCCCCGTATCGGTACGATCGCGTGCACGAGGTGCTGAGCCAGAAGAAGACGTTCAGCGTCGCCGACATGGCGGCGCTGCAGCAGGACGTGGTTTCGCTGCCGGCGCGCGAACTGGTGCCCCTGCTCAAGGGGATCACGATCGCCGACGCGCGCGTCGCGAAGGCACGCGACATGCTCGTGGGCTGGAATTTCGTGCTCGACAAGGACTCGGTGCCCGCCACGATCTACGAGTACTGGGCGCTGAAGCTCGGTCCGCTGGCGTTCGGGCCCCGCGTGCCTGAGGCCGCGAAGGCCTCTGTCACGCAATACGACATGCGGCGCGTGATCACGTGGATGAAGAAGCCCGACAAGGCGTACGGCGCCAAGCCGGTCGAGGGGCGCAACGCGATCCTCGTCGAGGCGCTGACGCAGGCCGTCGCGGATCTCACGAAGAAGAAGGGCGACGACATGGCGACGTGGGTCTGGGGCGACCTGCACACGGCCGACTTCGTCCACCCGTTGGCGGGTGCCCCCGGCGCCGCGTCGATCTTCGCCATCGATCCCGTGCGCCGTGGTGGCGACGGCTTCACCGTGATGGCCGCGACGAGCCCCAGTGAGTCGAGCGCGAAGCAGTTGTCGGGCGCCTCGTTCTCGTTCGTGTTCGACGTGCAGGACTGGGACAAGTCGGTCGGCCTCAGCGTGCCAGGCAACTCGGCGCAACCGCTGAGCCCGCACTACAAGGACCTCACGAAGGCGTGGGGCGAGGGCCCGCCCATCCCGATGGCCTACAGCCGCGCGAAAGTGGAGCAGGTCGCCGCCCACCGGCTGATGCTGCAACCGGTTCGCGACGGCGTGACGGCGGCGGGGCGCGCGATTGCCGACCCGGTGCGCGCCGACGGCAGCCTCGACGTCGAGCAGTTGTTCGAGCCGGTGCAGCCCGAGATGTTCGCGGTGCAGGGCGCACAGCCTGGCGCGTGGGCCGACTACGACGGTGACGGGGATCTCGACACGTTCATCGGCTTCCGCGGCCAGCCGAGCCGGCTGTACCGGAACGACAACGGCACGTTCGTCGATGTCGCGGCCGCCCTCGGCGTGTCGGAGGGCAACGAGGTGCGCGTGGCCGCGTGGGGTGACTACGACGACGACGGCGATCCCGATTTGTTCGTGGGCTATTCGCGGACGTCCAGCATTCCCAATCGCCTGTACCGCAACGACGGTGGCAAGGCGTTCGTCGACGTGGCTCGCAGCCTCGGGGTCGATCAGTGGGGCACGACGCGCCAGGCGGCCTTCATCGACTTCGACAACGACGGCGACACCGACTTCTTCGTGGCGTTCCGCGATCGGGCCAACTCGATGTTCAGGAACGACGGTGGCAAGTACACCGACGTCGCCGAACAGGTCGGCCTCGCCGATCCGCGCAAGACGGTCGGTGTGGCATGGTTCGACATGGACAGCGACGGCGACCTCGACGCGTTCGTGGCGAACCAGGATGGAGACCTGAACGGGTTCTTCCGCAACGACGGCGGACGCTTCACCGACATCGCGAAGCAGATGGGGATGGACGGTGGCGGGCGCCCGCTGGTGTACGGCGGCGTCGGCCCCGGCGTGGCCGACTACGACAACGACGGGGACCTCGATCTCTACGTCTCGAACTACGGCCCCAACGCGCTGTACCGCAACGACGGTGGTGGCAAGTTCGTCGACGTTGCACCAGAGACGAACACGGCCGGCGATTACCATGCGACGACGACGGCGTGGGGCGACTACGACAACGACGGCCGGATCGACCTGTACGTGGCAGCCTACCTCGCGAACATGATGCACACTCGCGACTACCTCTATCGGAACGAGGGGGCGACGTTCCGCGACGTGTTGCCGTCGATCACTGCGAAGCGCGACGCCACGCACAACGTGCAATGGGTCGACTACGACTCGGATGGCGACCTCGACCTGGCGCTCGCCGACAACGGCACGATGGGCGCGCACCAGGTGTTCCGCAACCGCCTGCCCGCGCAGGCACGGCAACGTGGGCTGAACGTGCTGGTGCTCGACGCCCGTGGGCGATACACGCGCGCTGGGTCCGAGGTGCGTGTCTACCGTGCCGGCACGCGCACCCTGCTCGGCACGCGGATGGTCGACACGGGCAGCGGCTACTGCTCACAGAACATGATGCCGGTCCACGTGGGTCTGCCGACGGCCGAAGCTGTGGACGTCGAGGTGACCACCTTCACGTCGACTGGCAAGAAGGTCACGAAGGCCGCCAACGTCAATCCGCGCGCGTTGAACGGCAAGGCATTGGTGGTGAAGTCCTAGGCGGTGCCTGGGGGCCGCGCCTCGGCGCGGCCTCCTGCACCACGGAAGGTGTCTCGTGCGGCCGGCCGGCGGAGCAGGAACCGTAGGCGGGCGTCGCATAGTCTCCCACCGGCGCGGGCACCTTCGGCTATCCTGAGTCGTTGTGACGCGTCCCGTGCACCTCGTCATCACCGACTCCGGCCTCGGCGGCCTGACCGTCTGCGCCGGCATCGAGCAGGCCGTTCGCCAGCAGCCGGCGGGGCCGGCCCTCCGCATCACCTACGTCAACGCCTGGCCCGACGAGCGACACGGCTACAACGACCTTCCCGACATGCCGGCGCAGGCCGCCGTATTCGACCGTGCCCTCGCAGCCATCGAGGCCTTGTCGCCCGACGAGGTGCTGATCGCCTGCAACACGCTCTCGATCGTCTACGAGCACACCGCGCACCGGCAGCGTTCAGGCGTCGCAGTGCAGGGCATCGTCGACGCCGGCGTGGACCTGTTCGAGGCGGCCCTGCACCACCAGCCATCCGCGGCCATCGTGCTGATCGGCACACGCACGACCATCGACTCTGGCGTCCACGTCGCGGCCCTCCGCCGCCGCGGCGTAGCGGCTGGTCGCATCGCCTCGGCGTCTTGTCACGGGCTGGCAACGGCCATCGAGGGCGACCCCGCCGGCCGTCAGACTGCGACACTGATCGACACCTGCGTCGGACGTGCCGCGGCGGTGGCGCCCGGAGGCGATCCGCTCTACGTCGGCCTCTGCTGCACGCACTACGGCCTGGTCGCCGACCGCATCGAGGCCGCGTTCGCCGCGGGCGCCGGCCGGCGCGCGGTCGCACTCGATCCCAACCGCAGCCTGGTGGACCGGTTCGTGGCACACTTGTCACCCGGCGACGGCGGGCCCGTCAGCGTGTCGGTGGTATCGAAGGTGACGATCGCCGACGCGAAACGCGACAACGTGGCCCGCGCCATCGGGGGCGTGTCGCCGTCCACCGCTGCGGCCTTGCGCGCATACGTGCATGTGCCCGCGCTCTTCTAGCCCGCGATGCCGACGAGGTCGTGCAGGCGCAAGACAACGGATCGGCGGCCGCGCACCACGAGCGCATGCCGACGCCAACGAGGTAGTCCACGATGAGAGTGCTGCTTCTGACCGGCCCCGGCGGCGATGCGCAGGGCTGGGGACCCATGGACGTCACGCGGACGGTGGCCGAGGCGATCGACGCCTCCGGTGACGCGGCGCGCATCGGATACGTCGAGACCGAGGCCGAGTTCTTCGCCCTGCTCGACGAGGGCGGCTTCGACATCGTCTGGAGCGCGCTGTACCAGGTGACAACCAACGAGAAGTACATCGGCACGAGCGAAGATGGCCTGTGGGTGGCCGACGTCTTCGACCAGCGCGGCATTCCCTACATCGGGTCGAGCAGCGACACGATGAAGGCGATGATCGACAAGTTCAAGACGCACGACGTGCTCGCTGCCCGCGGGGTGCGCGTGCCTGCGCACCACCTCGTGCGCGCAGACGACCGCGACGTGTCTGACATTGCGTTTCCGGCGTTCGTGAAGCCGATGGGCGAATCCCGATCCGTGGGTGTGAACGACGACAGTGTCGTGGAGTCAGTGGAGGAACTGCGCCGGCAGGTGGCCTGGATCGATCGCGAGTTCCACCAGCCGGCGCTCGTCGAGGATTTCCTGCCGGGCGACGAGTTCACCGTGCTGCTCGTCGGCAACGGTGACCACCAGGAGTGCCTGCCGGGCCTCGTGAGCGTGCCGAGCCAGCACTACGGCAGGCACAAGGTGCTGCGGGCCGACCTGCGTGGCGTCGGGCTGACGAAGATCAGCGATCCCGGCCCGCGCGGCGCCGAGGCGAGCGCCCTGGCCGCCGAGGCCGCGAGAGCCATGGGTTGCCTCGATCACGTCAGGATCGACGTGAAGACCGGTGCTGACGGCCTGATGCGCGTGATGGAGGTGAACGGCATCCCCGGCCTGAAGCCGGGCAAGAGCTGGGGGCCGCAGCTCTACACGCTCCACCACCATTCGCCCGGCGGCATCGTCGAGGATCTCCGCAGGCTGGTCAAGGCGGTGGTGGACTCCGGCGCCCGACGCTTCAACCTGCCGACGCGCTGACCGTCCGCGTCAACCAGTCGGTGATGATGGCCTGCGCGACCGGCGACGGCGGGCGCGGCGTGTCGGCCATCAATCGCGTCAGCACCTCGCGCCACAGTTCGGCGTGCTGCATCGTCGTGACGCGGTTGCGGAACATCGCGGCGCCCTTCCTGGGCTCGGTCTTCATGCGATCGAGGATTGTGAGGACCTCGCCGGTGAATCCCTCGGCGCCGTAGTGTGCCAGGTAGGTATCCCACGCACGGGCGTGGCCACCAGCCGTCCTGAACGGCTTCGACACGCGCGCCATGTCGCGGTGGAAGTCGCGCGCCTCGGACGTGTCGAGGGCGCGGAGCCCTGTTTCGGTGATGCGGTACGGGATCAGCCCGATGCCTGTCACCGTGTCGCCCGCGACGTCGATCGTCACCAGGAAGCCGGTCTTCCGATAGTGCAGATCGACGGGCTGGTAGAAGGCGAAATTGCCGAGGCTGTAGACGATGGGCGTGCCGTTGCGCAGTTCGATGCCCTGCGGCACATGGGGATGGTGACCGATGACCACGTCTGCGCCGGCGTCGGCGACCGCGCGAAACGCCTCGACGACGTAGGTGGGGGGGAAGGGGACGTACTCCAGCCCGCAGTGCCCGATGGCGATCACCACGCCGCCGCGTCGCTTGCCGCGCCGCACCAGGTCGGTCACGCGCGCGACGTCCCATCCGAAGACGCCCGGCCCGCCTCGAGCGGCCGTGAGGTCTTCTCCTTCGCTGAAGTTCACCACGTGCACGCGGACGCCGCCCGCCGTCACCGACAGCGGCGCGCACGCGTCTGCCTCGGTGAGGCCTGCGCCGGTCGTCTGCACGCCGTGGCGCGCCAGCAGGCGAAGCGTGTCTGCGAGCCCGCGCACTCCGTAATCGAGGACGTGGTTGTTGGCAAGGCACGCGACGTCGAAGGGAACAGCGGTGAGTGCGTCGACGTGTTCGGGCGCTCCCTTGAACACGGCTCCGCTCTTCCAGACGGGCGTCGCCTCGGTCGTGAGGGCGCACTCGCAGTTGACGATGCGGAGGTCGGCCTCGCGCATCAGCGGCAGCAGGTCGCCGTAGACGGCCTCGGGGTTCGCGCGCACGACCGGATCGAACGCGCGGATCGGCGCCCAGTCGCCGGCGACGACGATCGTGGCGTGGTGGCGCCGCCTCGGGCGGCGGACGACGGACCGGGCGGCGGAGCGGGTGACGGTCATGGCGGGGCCATTATCGCGCCATCAGCCTCGGCGCCGTGACCGCGGCCGAGCACAGGCGTTCCGCGGCCCGGGGCGCAGGGATTCGGCGTAACATGCACAGCCGTTCCGCCGAGGCTGCGCCGACGCTCCCGCACGCCCCGACCGCACCCGATACACATCGTCGCAGTGAGGCCTATGGCATCCATCCCAGGCACCGTGCTCGAGGCGCTGAAACAGCGAGCCAGGGACACCCCGCGTGCGACGGTGTTCGTCGTCGACGGAGAGGCCGTCTCGGTACGCCGGCCTTCGCCGGCGGGCGGCCGACCTCGCGCGGCGGCTCTCGCGGATTGGCCTGCGTCGCGGCGAACGGTGCCTCATCACGCTGAGGTCGCCGCTCGACACGATCCGCCTGTGCTACGCCTGTCACATGCTTGCCGCCACACCGCTGGTGATCGATCCGGGGCAGTGGGCGCTCCAGCGTGAACGGCGCATCCGCGCGTCACAGCCGGCGATGGTCATTGCCGACCTGCCGTCGCGACTGAACACGCCGATCGGCACGCGTCCGCTCGAGATCGCCTTCGAGTTCCTGCAGCACGTCACGCCCTCGCCGTCATCGTGCCTCACGATGCCGGACCCGTCAGACGCGGCCTACCTCCAGTTCACGTCGGGGACCATGGGTGATGCCAAGGCCGCCGTCGTGTCGCATCGTGCATTGGCGGCCACGCTCGAGGCCATGTTGCAGCGCTACGCCTTCACGCCTCGCGACATCGTCGCCGCGCGCGCGCCGCTCCACCACAGCACCGGCCTCGTGCGGTACGCCTTCGGCACGGTCTGGTTCGGATGCGTCGCGCACCTGCTCGGCCCCACGGCAGCGCACATCGCGCACTGGATCGACCTCGTCGCGTCCACGCGTGCGACGGTCACCAACGGTCCCGACTTCACCTTTCGCGTCGCGGCCAGCACGCGCATGCCGAATCCACCACGGCTGGACAGCCTCAGGATTGCCACGACGGGCGGCGAGGTCGTCCGCGCGAGCAGCATCGTCGACTTCGAGCACCGCTTCGGCCTCACGCGCGTCGTGCAGCCTGCCTACGGCCTGTCGGAGGCCACGCTCATCGTCGCATCGGCGGACGCGGGTGACGCGCTTACGACCGATGCCCGCGGGACGCTCTCGTGCGGAGCCGCGATGCCTGGCGTGGAACTGCGCGTCGTGCACCCCGACGGGCACCCTTGCGCGCCCGGCGTCGAGGGCGAGATCCTCGTGCGCAGCGCGCAGCTGTTCGACGGGTACTTCCTGGATCAGCAGGCGACCGACCAGGTGCTGCGGGGAGGGTGGCTGCACACCGGTGACATCGGCACGCTCGACGCAGCCGGGCGACTGTTCCCCCGGACCCGGGCGCGTGCGCTCATCAAGCGTGCGGGCGTGGGCATCGCGCCGCGCGAGATCGAAGAACCCCTCGAGTGTCTCGACCACGTGGCAGGCGTCGCGGCGGTCGGTGTGCCGCTTCCGCACCGCCTCACCGAGGACATTGTCGTCGTCGTCGAGACATCGGCGCACCGCGCAGACGACCTTGCGACCCTGTCGACGCTGGTCGATTTCACGGTGCGCGATACGACCGGCGCCCGTCCATCTCACGTGGTGCTGGTGCGGCCCGGGACGATCCCCCGTTCGGGGATTGGTAAGGTCCGCTATCTCGAACTGCGCGAACTCGTGGCCGAGGGCGGCCTGCGCGCCGCGACGGTGCACACCACGTGATCCCGCCCGGCTGACCAGCCGCGCACCGCGTGCGCGAGCCGCCGCCCACTGTCAGGCGAGTGGCGCGCCGAGGAGGTTCGCCAGCGTGTAGGGCCACAACTCGCCGGGCCTGGCAACGAGCTGCCGCTCGAGCCAGCGTGCGGCCGCTTCCGCGAGCCGAGTCTCGACCTCGCCCGTCCCCTCTGCAGACACGGCATCCAGCGGCTCGCCGAACTCGGTGACGATGCGTCCCCTCGTCGTCCACCGGGCCATCGCGGGGATCAGCGGCACCTGCATCATCCGCGCGAGCATGAACGGTCCGCGCCGCAGCACGATGCGGCGCCCGAGACAGGCCAGCGGCCCCGTCGAGGCCCCACCCGGGCCATCGACGGCCGCGATGATCGTCGCACCGCCTCGCAGTGCGTCGACCGCGTAACGCAGTGCGCGCGCACGCTCGTGGCCATCACCCACCGGCATGTCGCGCAGCGTCAGCGGGCGCATGCCCCAGCGGTGCAGCGTCGCTCCCACACCGAACTGGGCGCCGACGTGGAAGGCGAGCAGGATCCGTCCCCGCGACGGTGCCGTCAGCGACGCGGGCGGCGTGTCCATCGACGGATCCACCAGCTGCGACAGCGCTTCGACGCCGCGCCGTTGCAGGAGGGCGATCGCCGCCCGGTTCTTGAAGCGCAGGGCCGCGCTGGCGCGGGCAATCTGCCTGACCTCGCTCGGCGAGCGGCGGGTGAAGCACGCCGCGACGTCACCAGCGGTGGGCGCGACGAGCCCGGCGGCCTGCGCCCATCGTCCCAGTCGATCCATGACCCTGATGCCCCGCGGCGCATCGCGGTGGAGGAGCGTCGTGGTGCCCTGGTCCACGAGAGCCAGGACGCGCTCCCACCATCCAGGCGCCGGCGCGAACCAGCGTTCGTCGCTGGACGCGAGGAAGGGATTGGTCGTGCTCATGCCATCCCGCGTGCGGCCAGGCCCTGGACGGCGTGATCGATCAGGCGGCCCACCGTGAGGGGCCCTGCATCGAAGAGCGAGGCGGGAAACGCCATGTCGAACTGCTGCTCGCACTCGAGGAGGATCTCGACGATGGTGACCGAATCGAGGCCGAGCCCGTTGGCCCCGAGTCGCTGGTCGCGTCCCGATGCTACCGCCTGGAGGGCCACCGGGAGTCGTTGGGCGACGATGGCAGTGACGAGGTGGGCGGCGCGATGTGCGGCTGGTTGTGGCATGGATGGGTGTCGGGGCGGGGGCACACGTGCCCCCGTGCCCAGGGAGTGTACGACGCGCGGCACCGGTCAGCTACCGTGCGGGGACGGTCCAGTAGTACACGTTGCGCCCGTTGACGTTGAGCGTCTGCTCGGGCGGCCATGCGTCGCCCATGTCGAACGCGTGAGACGCGATCCGTGTGCCCGGCTTGAGCTCGGCGAGCAGTTTCGGCATCAGCTTCAGGTTGAGTGACGGCAGGAGGTAGAGCGTGACGACCGTCGCCTTGCTGATGTCGGTGGTGAACAGGTCGGCCTCCAGCAGCGTGACCTTGTCGGTGACACCGGAATTCCGTGCGTTCTCGGTCGCTTCGGCGATGCGCTGCGGATCGATGTCGATGCCGACGCCGCGGGCGCCGCGTTCCTTGGCCGCCGTGATGACGATACGACCGTCACCGCATCCGAGGTCGTACACGACGTCGTCGGCCGTGACCTTTGTCACCTCCAGCATGGCGGCGACGACATCGGGAGGCGTGGGGACGAAGATCACGTCGGGACGGCGAGGCTCGGCTGCGGCCTGCGCCTGCGGGTCGCTGGCCAGGGCCCGCGTCGCAGCGAGCGGCGAGGCCAGGCTGGCCGCCAGGACAAGAGCGATGAGGGAAGTGCGAACGTGACGCATCGGAAGGCTCCTTCGTCAGAACGGGACTAGGAACGAGCGACCGCGATGGTGTGGAGCATGCCTCGACTCCAGCCAGTTCGCAAGCCCGGGCGTAACGTCTGCCCGGGCGTCACTTCGCGCGACGCTACACCAGCGTGGCCTCGAACTCCTCGAACGTGCCCTTGAAGTCGGTGATGCCGTCGCGATCGAAGTGCCACACGCGCGTGCCCACTTCCTCCATCACGTCCTGGTCGTGGGTGACGATCAGCACCGTGCCCTCGTACTTCTGCAGGGCGACGTTCAACGCGTTGATGGCCTCGAGATCCAGGTGGTTCGTGGGCTCGTCGAGGACGAGGACGTTGGGCTTCTGCAGCATCAGCCGGCAGAAGAGCAGGCGCGCGGTTTCGCCGCCCGACAGCGCGTCGGTCGGCTTGTAGCCGTCTTCGCCGCTGAAGAGCATCTGCCCGAGCAGCCCGTGGATGTCCTGGCGCGCAGCCTCGGGATCGAACTGGTGCAGCCACTCGACGACCGTCATGCCCTTGCGGATGGTGCCCGTGTGATCCTGCGGGAAGTAGCCGATCGAGACCTCGTGGCCCCAGCGGATCGTGCCCTCGTCGATTGCCGATCCATCGACCATCCGGTCTTCGGTGCCCGTCAGCAGCGCGCGCAGGAGCGTGGTCTTGCCGAGGCCATTGCGCCCGGCGAGCACGATCTTCTCGCCGCGGTTGACGATCGCCGAGAAGTCAGACACCACCGAGGCGCCACCGTGCGTCTTCGTGACGCCCGAGAACTCCACCGCGAGCCGTCCCGAGGGACGCGCCATCGTGAACCGGATGTAGGGGCGCTGGATGTTCGACCGCGCGAGGTCGGTGGTCTGCAGGCGCTCGACTTCCTTGCGGCGCGACTGCACCTGGCTCGAGCGCGTGCCCGCCGAGAAGCGCGCGATGAAGTCGTTGAGTTGCGCGATCTTCTTGTCGCGCTGCTCGTTGTCGGCTTCGATGCGGGCGCGGACCTGCGTCTTGGCCATCACCATCTCGTCGTAGCCGCCGGTGTAGGTGATGATCGTCTCGTAGTCGATGTCGGCCGTGTGCGTGCACACGTCGTTGAGGAAGTGCCGATCGTGCGAGATGACGATCAGGGTGCCGTCGTAGCGGACGAGGAACTCGCGCAGCCAGTGGATCGAGTCGAGGTCGAGGTGGTTCGTGGGTTCGTCGAGCAGCAGGGCGGCCGGGTGCCCAAACAGCGCCTGCGCCAGGAGAACGCGCACCTTCTGCCCGCCCTGCAGTTCGGACATCTGCCGATCGTGCAGCGACTCGGGGATGTCGAGGCCGTCGAGCAGGATGGCGGCGTCGCTGTCGGCCGTGTAGCCGTCTTCCTCGCCAATCAGGCCCTCGAGCTCGCCGAGGCGCATCCCGTCTTCGTCGGTCAGGTCGGCCTTGCTGTAGAGGAAGTCGCGCTCCTCGAGGGCGCTCCACAGCCGCGCGTTGCCCATGACGACCGTGTCGATGACGCGGAACTGGTCGAACGCGTACTGGTCCTGCTTCAGGACGCCGACCTTCTTGGGCCGGTTCACGTTGCCCTTCTGGGCCGGCAACTCGCCGGTGAGGAGCTTCATGAACGTGGACTTGCCGGCGCCGTTCGGCCCGGTCAGCCCGTAGCGGCGACCCGGATGGAACGTCGTGGTCACGTCGTCGAAGAGGACCTTCGACCCGTACCGCATCGACACACCTTGCACTGCAATCATGTTGGAACGAGCTTTCCTGATGGAGAGGGCGCCGGAAGCGAGGCGCCTTGGGATTATCGCGGACGCGGTGCACCAGCGTCAAACGCCTGTCGGGGGCAGGGCGCGCGGGTGCCGGCGCTCTCAGAGGGAGAGGCGAGTCAGCAGCACCAAAAACACTCCCGGAGTGATACTCGGCCCCCAGAAACACTCCCGGAGCGATTTCCACCCGCATTTGAGGGCTCGGGGGCGCGCCGGATGTTGGCAATCCGTCAAGATGTCCGCGTTGAGGGCGCCACCTGTCGGATTCCCCTGATGGGTGACAGAATGGGGCCGACGTCGGCCGGACGTCCTGCCTGACGGTGGCGCGGGGCGTGCCATCCGGCCGGCGTGCCATCGTCTCGAGGTTGCCATGTTCCCGATTAGCGCGCTGCGCGAGACGCCGGCGCTCCTGAAGCTCGACCTGTACTGCCGCGGGGCGCAACTCGACGCCTCGTGCCACGAGGGCGGCGTCGCGGGGCGCGGACTGCTGCGGACGCGCGCCGGGCTCGGCTCGGGGCTCGAGGCGGTCCTCCCAGGTGGCCTCTGGACCAACATCCCGGTGCTCGAGCCCTTCGCGCAGCGGTCGCCCTACGTCATCCGGCGGGAGAACCAGGCGCTCTGGATCGATTACCAGGGCGAGCGCCTCGCGCCGCTGGCGTTGTCGCCGCGCCCGGCCTGGTACGACGCCACGACGACGACCGGCAAGCCGATGACGCGCGTCGGCACGCTGCAGGGCACCTACCTTGGCGTGTATCCGGCCAAGGTGTGCGACTACTGGGTCGAGCAGCCCGCCAAGGTGAACTGCCACTTCTGCTCGGTGGGGCTCAACCTCGGGGTCGACGACGCGTCAGAGAAGTCGGTCGAGGAGGTGCTCGAGGTCGTGCGTGCCGCCCGGCGCGAGTCGGGGATTACCTACGTCGACTTCAACACGGGACACTACGAAGGCGACACGTATCTCGACATCCTCGAGCCGTACCTGCGTCGCATCAAGCAGGAAACCGGGCTCCTGCTCGGCGTGCAGACGCCGCCACACCACGACCTGCGGCGTTACGACGCGTTGCGGGCCATGGGCGTCAACCGGGTGTCGTTCTGCTTCGAGATCTTCGATCGCGAGCGCTTCCGCGAGGTGTGCCCCGGAAAGGACACGCATTACGGGCTGGATCGCTACCTGGACGCCATCCGCTACTGTGCGACCTTGGGGAAGCAGGGGCCGTCGAGCGAGCCGTGGGTCACCAACGGCGAGATCATCGCGGGGCTCGAGGCGCCGGAGTCGTCCATCCGGGCGATCGACTGGATCACGTCCGTGGGCGCCATCCCCACCGTGTGCGTGTTTCGCCCCTTGAGGGGCACCGACTACGAGGACCTCGATCCGCCCGACGCCGACGCCCTCGTGCCCGTCTTCGCGCGCCTGTACGAGGCGTGCATGTCGGCTGGACTGCCGATCGGCTGCGCGCCGAACATCCATGTCTCGCTGGTGATGCTGCCGGAGGAGTGTGCCGCCCTGTCGCCTCGCCGCTTCTACCTCCAGCGACTGAAGCTCGCGGCCATGAAGACCGTCTTCGGACTCCAGTTCAGCCGCCGCCTGCGCCGAATTGGGGTCTGACCCCAATTGGCGGAAAAGCCCCTCCGAAACGCCAGAATCGACTCCGCGGGTTGTCACCGCCGCATCCAGCGAACCGGAATCCCCCGCGAACGCTGCGCGTAACCGGGTTGTCGCGATGGAACCTGGCGGGAATTGGGGTCTGACCCCAATTGTCCCCAATTGTCGCCTCTAGCGATCGAACCCGATGGCGTTCTCGGCTGTAACCCCGTCGAGGTCGGTGCGGAACAGGTTGGCGTCGGTGAGGTTGGCACCCGAGAGATTGGCGTGCTTCATGTTGGCGGCCTTCAGATCGACTTCCTTCAGATTGGCATTCGTGAAGTCAGTGCCTTCGAGGTTGGCCCCCTCGAGCTTGGCTCGCCGGAGATAGGCACCCGACAGGTTCGCGCCTTTGAGGTTTGCGCGGATCAGGTCGGCACCCGACAGGTTCAACCCGCTGAGATTCACCCCGGCGAGATCGACGCCGGCCAGCCGCGCTCCCTCGGTGACGGCGATGATCTTGATGACTTCCTGGCGGGTCAGATCTGGCATTGCGGCTCCTCTTGGCAACGGCAGCGCACTGGCGGCCTGCCTAGAGAATCGGGAACTGCCTCCCGTTCCTGTAGCGGTTCACAGGATAATGGCGCGTTCATTTGCGCCGGGCGGCCGGCGGCATGCTCGGATTCGAGACGGTCGCCCCGACCCGGGGACACGAGGATCATCGGTTCATGGAGCATCGGCACCTGGGAGGATCGGGCCTGAAGGTGCCGGTCCTGACATTGGGGACGGGCACCTTCGGTGGCAGCACGCCGTTCTTCGAGGCGTGGGGCGGAAGTGGCGTCGAGGAAGCGACGCGCCTCGTCGACATCTCGCTCGACGCGGGGCTCACGATGTTCGACAGTGCCGACATCTACTCGCGTGGCATGGCCGAAGAGGTGCTCGGCAAGGCCATCGCCGGGCGTCGCGACAAGGTGCTCATCTCGACGAAGGGCACGTTCCGGTTCGGCAGGGGACCGAACGATGTCGGCTCGTCGCGCCATCACCTGACGCGTGCGGTCGAAGGCAGCCTGCGACGGCTCGGCACCGACTACATCGACCTCTACCAGTTGCACGGCTTCGATGCGATGACGCCGATTGCCGAGGTCGTCGGGACGCTGGACGACCTGGTGCGCTCCGGGAAGATCCGCTACATCGGGGTGTCGAACTTCTCGGGTTGGCACCTGATGAAGTCGCTGGCCTATGCCGACGCGCACGGCCTGGCACGCTACGTGGCGCATCAGGCCTACTACTCGCTGGTCGGACGCGAGTACGAGTGGGAGTTGATGCCGCTGGGCCTCGACCAGGGCGTCGGCTGCGTTGCCTGGAGCCCCCTCGGGTGGGCGCGCCTCACGGGCAAGATCCGGCGTGGCCAGCCGCGCCCCGCGGTATCGCGGTTGCAGAGCCGGATCACGGCCGAGGCCGGGCCGCCCATTCCCGACGAGTATCTCTACAAGGTGGTGGAGGCCCTCGATGCGGTGGCGGTCGAGACGGGCAAGACGGTGCCGCAGATTGCCATCAACTGGCTCCTGCATCGTCCGACGGTCGCGTCGGTCATCATCGGCGCCCGCACCGAGGAGCAGTTGCGCCAGAACCTCGGAGCCGTTGGCTGGAGCCTGACGGCCGCGCAGCGCTCCCGGCTCGACGCGGCCAGCGCGGTCACGCCCGCATATCCCTACTGGCACCAGCGCCAGTTCGCCGAGCGGAATCCGTTTCCGACGACGTGACCCCCGGCTGCTCGTGGGCCGGGTATCTCGACATCCCGCGAGCCGCCTCCGACTCTCGGTGGACGTCACACCGCTCCAACGGCTTCGCGGAGTTCTGAGCGCTGGCACGGGGTCACGTCTTGAAAAATGCTGCAATGAAAGATGTGACCCCTATTGGTGGCGGCGCAGGCGTGTCAGGTGGAGGCCTACGGCGGCGGCGAACGTGGCGAGCCCGGCGAGGCCCGTGACCGGGCTCGCGTAGAACAGCAGCGCGCCACCGGCACCGGCCAGCAGGCGTTCGACCACGGTGGCGCTGCCGACCATCCATCCGCCGAGCGCCGCGGCAACGGCAAACACCCCGACCACCGCGCCCAGCGTCGCCTGCACGATGTCGCTCCAGGGCGCCTGGAGGATGACGCCCATCCCCTGCGGACTCAGCGTGAACACGAACGGGAACACGAACGCCGGCAACGTGTACTTCCACGTCAGCATCATCGTCGGGACAGGACGGCCGCCCGTGATCGCCGCCGCCGCGAACGGCGACAGCGCGGTCGGCGGGCTCACCTCGGACAAGACCGCGTAGTAGAAGATGAACATGTGCGCCGCCACGTCGGGCACGCCCACCCTCGTCATCGCCGGCGCGACCATGACCGCCGCGATGATGTACGAGGCGGTGACGGGCACCGCCAGGCCGAGCATCCACACGGCCAGCGCCGACAGCAGGACGGTGGGAAACACCAGGCCGCCCGCGACCGTCACGATGAGGCCCGCAATCTTCAGGCCGAGCCCCGTCAGCGTGACCACGCCGACGATGATGCCCGCGGTGGCGGTGGTGGCGGCCACCGAGAGCACGCTGCGCCCGCCGTCACGCAAGGCCAGGCCGAGACGCCGCGGCCACAGCGCATTCGTGCGATCGACGAAGCTGAGCGCGACGGCCACGGCGATCGAGACCACGACCGCGCGGAACGCCGACATGCCGACGACGAGCAGGATGGGAATACCGACCAGCGCGAGGAAGTGATAGCCGCCGCGACGCGTGAGCTTCGCGAGCGACGGCAGGTCTGCGGCAGACGCGTGCAGTCCCTTGCGGCGGACGTCGGCCTCGATCATCAGGAAGATCGAGAGGAAATAGAGCGCCGCCGGGACGACCGCCATCGCGATCACCTGCAGATACGGCACGTGCAGGAACTCGGCGATGATGAAGGCCGCGGCACCGAGCGCAGGCGGGCACAGGATGGCGCCGATGCCGGCCGCCGAGAGGATCGCCCCCGCCATGTCGGCGGGGTATCCCGAGCGCTTCAGCAGCGGCCATCCCACGGCCCCCAGCGTGACCGTGTTGGCGACGCCGCTTCCCGACACGGTGCCGAGCAGCAGGCCGGCCACGGTGATCGCGCGGCCCGGTCCAGCGCCCCCGCCCGATTGCCCGACCGCCGCCATCGACCAGTCGAGGAAGAACTTCCCCGCGCCCGACAGATTCAGCACCGCGCCGTAAATCGAGAACAGCACGATGTAGGTGGCGGCGACGTCGAGGGGCACGCCGAAGATACCCTCGAGCGTCATGTAGAGCGTGCCGACGATGCGATCGACATCGTACCCGCGATGCCCGATGAGGCCGAGTCCGATTCGGTCCAACTGCGCCCCGAACACCGCGTAGATCACGAAGACGAGCGCCGTCACCGGCAACACGGCGCCGGCGGTCCGGCGCGTGGCCTCGAGTACCAGCGCGATCGTCATGCAGCCGAGCACCAGGTCGATCGCCGAGGGCGTGGCCGCACGGTAGATGAAGGCGTCGAAGTCGATGATCGGCCAGGCCAGCGCCACGCACGCCAGGCCGGCCAGGACCCAGTCGACGGGCATGACGCGACCGGCGCCACGACGCGTGGCGGGATACAGCAGGAAGCTGAGAACGAGCGCGATCAACAGGAAGCTCGTGCGGTAGATCTGCGGCTGCACGATGCCGATCGCCCAGTAGATGGCGTACAGCGACAGGCCGATGGCCAACGCCGTCGTCGCGCCTCCCGTGAGGCCCTCGAGCCGGCGGCCGACGCTGTCGGGTTCGAACGGCTTGGGCGCCTTCAGCGCGTCCACACGCCGCGCTCCTTGTAGAACCGGATGGCGCCGGGATGGAACGGCGCAGGCGATTCCTGCACGGCCGACTCGAGCGTCAGTTTCTGTGCCTCCGGGTGGATGGCGGCGAGTTCGGCGCGCTTCTCGAACAGCACGCGGGCGAGGTCGTACGCGAGCTGATCACTCATCGACGCGCCGACCACGATCATGTTGGCGACACCCACGACGGCGACGTCTGCCGGCATCCCCGGGTACGTCCCCCCGGGGACAACGAGCCGGGTGTACAGCTCCCTGCCGTGCGTCGCCTGCATGGCAGAGATCACATCGTCGTTCGGGAGCAGCACTGCCGTGAGGCCCGCAGTGCTGGCGAGGTCGAGCACCGAGCCTGTCGGAAGGCCACCGGCCCAGACGAACGCGTCGAGCTTGCGGTCCTTCATCGCGTCGACGGACGCGTTCACGCTGAGGCTCTGGCGCCGCAGGTCGCGGTCGGGATCGATGCCTGCGGCGCGCAGCATCCGCAAGGCGATGATCTCGGTGCCGCTGCCGGGCGAACCGGTCGACACGACCTTGCCCTTCAGGTCGCCGATGCGGGTGATGCCGCTGCCGCCGAGCGTCACGAGGTGGGTGTAGTTGGCGTAGAGCACCGCCAGTGTCCGGGCCGGCACTGGGCCGCCCGTCTCGAACGCGCCGTGGCCTTTCACCGCATCGTCGAGCGTGTCGGCCAGCGTGAAGGCGATGTCGACCTTGCCGCCCTGCAGCAGCTTGAGATTGTCCACCGAGGCGTTGGTCACTTCGGCCGTCGCCTCGATGCCGGGCAACGACTCGCTGACGACTTTCGCGAGGCCACCGCCGTACGGATAGTAGACGCCGCCGGTGTTGCCGGTGGCGATCGACAGCCGCGTCGTGCCTCCCTTGCCGCCCGGGCCGGCATTGCCGCTGCAGGCCGTGGCGAACGCGAGAACGACGAGGCAGAGGGCACGCAGGGCGGCGCGGTGACCGGCGTCGGGGATGGGAACGGCACGTGTGGGCATCTATCGGGTCAATTCTGCCAGCGCCTGCAACACGGCGTCGATGTCTGCCGGCGTGTGGGCCGCGTTGACCTGGAAGCGAATCGTTTCGTCGCCTTGCGGCACCACTGGAAAGGTGAGTCCCACCGCGAGGATGTGCCGTTCGAACAGCCCACGCACAATTGCGCGCGTGCGGTCGGTGTGGCGCACCAGCAGCGGCACCACCGGATGCGGGCCGTCGATCGACTCCAGCCCCAGCGCGGCAAGCCCCTCGCGGAACTGCCGCGTCCGGTCCCTCAGCGCGGCGAGACGCTCGCGGCCCTCGGCTCCGTCTGCAATCTCGACGGCCGCCACCGCCGACGCGCAATCGGCCGCGCTGAGCGGGTTCGTGTAGATGTAGGTGTCTGACTTCTGGCGCACTGCCTCGATGAGCTCGGGGCTGCCCGCGATGAAGCCCCCGTTCACGCCGAACGCCTTGCCGAAGGTGCCGACGAGGATGTCGACGCGCGCCCCGCAGTGCTCCTCGGTGCCGCGTCCCGTGGCGCCGTAGGCACCGATCCCGTGCGAATCGTCCATCATCGTCACGACGCCGTCGCGGAAGCGGTGCGCGTGCCCCTCGCACAGGCGCAGGATGTCGCCGAGCGGCGCGTGGTCGCCGCGCATGCTGAAGATCCCGTCGAAGATCACGATCACCCGCCCGATCTCGTCGGGCACGTCGGCCAGCCTGCGCTCGAGATCCTCGACGTCGTTGTGGGCGTAGATTGCGCGGCGGTTGCTGGCCACGTTGGCGATGCGCATCGCGCGGATGATGCAGTTGTGGTTCAACGCATCACCGATCCAGTACGTGTCGGGTGCGGTCAGCGCGATGGCCGTGCCGAGGATCGTGGTGTAAGCCGAGTTGAACACCTTGGCGGCCGGCCGCCCCACGAACCTCGCGATGCGCTCTTCGAGGGCGACGTGATGCACCGACGTGCCGTCGATGAAGCGCACGGCGCCCGGCCCCGTGCCGAACGCGCGGGCGGCGTGGTCTCCGGCCTCGATCAGCGCGGGGTGATTCGACAGCGACAGGTAACTGTTGGCGTTCATCCGCAGGTACTCGCCGTCGCTGTCGCGCAGCCGGTAGCGCGGCCCGCGGCCGCCGGCGGCAGGCACGCAGCCGGTGATCACCCGTTCGGGCGCCTTGGCGCGGCCTTCGCGCACGAGCTGGGCGACATCCGCCACGAGGCTTGCATTGAGCTTGTCGAGTGCCATGCCGTCTCCTGTGAAGGGCACATAGTAATGCACGCGCCCGCACCGGGCGGCAGGGCGATGCGCCATCGACGCCCGTTCGCGTCGTTGTCACCTCAGGACGCCGCGGCGACGTGGACGACGGCCCACACGCCGGAGCAGGCCGCAGGTCACCGACATGGAGATTCCACTGCGTGCCTCGTTGTTCGCAGGTACGTGCCTCGTTCACCTGGACCGCTGCTTCGGTGTAGGATGCTCGCGCAAACCAGGTTGAAGTCTGGACGCAGGCCGCGAGAGTGGCGGCGGGAATCACTCAAGAGGGAGAGCCATGTACAGGACAGTGTGTCGAATCGTGTTGGCGGTGGTGTGCGCCGTCTCGTCGGCCGCAGCAGCACCGCAGGTCGGGCCCCTGGCCGCGACGGGTGAAATCAAGGGCGCGCCCTACCGCATCCAGGTGCCTGCCAACTGGAATGGCACCCTGCTCGTGTACGGGCATGGCTATCGTGACAAGGCCGACCATCCCGGCGAAGTCGATAACCGCGCCGCCGAACTCGCCCCGAGTGCGGCCCTCGAGGCGCCACTGCTGGCGGCTGGGTATGCGCTGGCCGGCTCCGCATATCGCGACAACGGCTGGGCCGTTGACGAAGGTGTCCAGGATCTCAAGAACCTCGTGACGTACTTCCGCGACAACGTCGCACGCCCCGACCGGACGATCCTGTGGGCTTTCTCCATGGGATCGGTCATCAGCCTGACAAGCATGGAGCGTTTCGGCGGCATCTACGATGGCGCGCTGGCCGGCTGCGCCGTCGGGGCTGGCACGAGCCGTTCGTTTGATGGCTCAGGTGACCTGCTGCTCGGCTACGACGTCGTGTTCGGGTTGCCCGCGGCGTGGGGCTCGGTCGATGACGTGCGCGACGACATCGATTTCGAGACCGAGGTGCTCGCCAAGCTCGTGCCTGAATTGAGCAACGTCACCAGCTTCCCGAAGTTCGAGTTCCTGCGACTCGTGGTGGGTACGCCCGGGCGGGGGATTGCGCCGCCGCCACCGCCCGCGTTCTACCCCGGCTGGGTGCTGACCGACATGTTCTTCGCGACCGAAGCGCGCGCCGAACTCGAGCGGCGGGCGCGGGGCCCGATCGTGCAGAACCTCGATCGCTTCTATGACCTCACACCGCCTGAGCGTGCCTACCTCGCGGCGCTGGGTGTGCCGGGCGAGGTTGTGGACGCGTGGCTGAACAGCATGAACGCGCGTCGCAACATCGAGGCGCCGCCCTATGCGCGCAACTACCTCGCACGCAACGCCGACTACTCGGGCAGGATCAGCAAGCCGGTGCTCACCATGCACACGCTGATCGACCCGCTCGTGACGGTGACGCAGGAAAACGCGTATGCGGCGCTGGTCGAGGATGCCGGTCGCAGCAAGTGGCTGTATCAGGTGTACACGAATGGCAACGGGCACTGCGCATTCACCGGCACGCAGTTGCTCGGCGCCATCGTGGCGGTCGACTCATGGGTGCGCACGGGCGTGAAGCCCACGGCCGGTGCGTTTCCCGCCGCCCTCGGGTTCCTGCCGGGCTTCGTCCCGCCACCGATGAACCAGCCGTAGTCGGCATATGGTCTTTCGATGAAACGTGACGCGCGCCTGCACGGGCTGAGTTCCGACCATCACCATGCCTTGAAGCTTGCCTTCGACATCCGCGCCGCGTCGGCGCAAGACGCGGTGACCCCTGAGTTGGTGAGCCGGGTGCGCGGAGTCTTCGACGCCGAACTGCTGCCGCACTTCGACGTCGAGGAGTCGGTGCTGCTCGAGGGGCTCGAGGCCGTCGGCGAGCATGCGCTGGCCGCCCGCACCCGCCGCGAGCACCTCGAGCTGCGAGCCGACCTCGCCGCGGCCGAACAGGGTGACCTCACCCGGCTGGTCACGTTCGCCGATCGGCTGACCGCGCACGTCCGCTTCGAGGAAGGGGAGTTGTTCGCCGCATGCGAGACACGGCTGCCCGCTGCGGTGCTCGACGAGGCGCAGCGTCGCGCGCCGAAGCACTGACTGTCGCAACGGGGGCGCCGGAGCAGGGGATGGCGCACTCGAGACGTGAGCCGCAGCCGCCAACTGGAGTAGTCTCACGCATGCTCCCGTTGACGCGTGGCGGTGTGGCGCGCGGGGCGCGCTGATGCGACACCTCCGAAGCCTCCTGTTTCTCGTGGGCGTTGCGCTGCTGAGCGCGTACTTCATGACGTCGGCCTACCGCCGCGCGCGGAACGACGCCATCGAGCAGCTGTACGCGCAGGAGCGCATCCTGGCTGGCCAGGCCGCCGAGGGGATATCGGAGGTACTTCAGCTACTACCGGCAGGTCCTCGACTTCCTCAGCAAGACCAGCGACGTCATCGACAGCAACGAGCGGGGGCATCGGCTGCTGCGCGACCTGTTCAGTTCGCAGGCCGACGACCTCCTCTCGCTGACGCGGGTCGGCGCTGACGGGAACATCCTCTACTCGTATCCCGACGAGCGCGCGATCGGCCGCAACATCCTCGACCAGTCGCACGTCCGAGCCGTCTTCCAGACCCGGCGGCCGGTGGTGAGCCAGGTGTTCATGTCGGTGCAGGGGTACGAGAGCGTCGCCCTGCACGTGCCGGTGTTCGACGGCGAGCGGTTCGCGGGTTCCCTGGCCGCGCTGATCCCCTTCAGGGCCATCTCGAAGCAGCACGTGGCCGGCATCAGGATCGGGGCCTCGGGCTACGCCATGCTCCTGAGCGGGGAGGGGATCGAGCTGTACTGCCCGGTGCCGGGCCATACCGGTCGATCGATCCGCGACACGATGTCCGGGTTCCCGGCTGCCCTGGTCATGGCAGAGCGGATGATGCAGGGCGAGTCGGGCACGGCGGTCTACGACTTCAACCACATCGGCGACGTCCAGGCCGACATGGTCCAGAAGCATGCCTACTTCAGGCAGATCCCGATCGAGAACACCTTCTGGTCGATCGTCGTGACCGCGCCCGAGGCCGAGGCGCTGGTGTTCATCCAGGGGTTTCGCGATCGCTGGGTCGTCGGCATGGGGATCCTGCTGATGGCGTTCGGCCTCTGGGGCGTGTTCCTCGCCCGGGCCTACCTGAAGATCGACCGCGAGGAGACCAGCAGGGCCGCACAGGCACGCGTGCAGGCGGCCGAGCGCGAACGCGAGCGGGTCCTGCGCGAGAGCGAGGAACGCTTTCGCAGCTACTTCGAGGATTCGCTGGTGGCCATGGCGATCACCTCGCCCGCGAAGGGCTGGCTGGTCGTGAACGAGCGCCTGACGCACCTGCTGGGCTACAGCGAAGACGAACTGCGGGCGCTCACCTGGGAACAGGTGACGCACCCGGACGATCTCGACAACGACCTGCACGAGTACAACCGGATGCTGGCGGGCGAGATCGATGGGTATTCCATCGAGACCCGCTTCGTCCGCAAGGATCACCGCGTGGTGCACACGATCCTGTCGGTGCGACTCGTCAGGACGGCCGACGGCGCGCCCGAACACTGCCTGGCGCAGTTGCAGGACATCACCGAGCGCAAGCAACTCGACGAGGAACGCGCGACGCTGGGCGAGCAGTTGAGGCAGGCACAGAAGCTCGAAGCCATCGGGCAGCTGGCGGGCGGAGCCGCGCACGACTACAACAACCTGCTCACCGTGCAACTCGGTCACCTGAGCCTGCTGCAGCAGGAACCGGACCTCAGCCCCGACGTGAGGGAGTCGCTCAACGAGATCGAGAAGAGCGCGAAGATGGCCGCCCAGCTCACCCGGCAACTGCTGGCCTTCAGCCGCCGACAGGTGCTGCAGGTCCAGCGGCTCGACCTGAACGAGACGGTCGAGAGCCTGTCGAAGATGCTGCGGCGGGTGCTGCGCGAGGACATCACCCTATCGCTGGCGCTGGCACCACGTCCCCTGTGGATCGACGCCGACGGCGGCATGATGGAGCAGGTCATCATGAACCTGGTGGTGAACGCGCGTGACGCGATGCCCGCCGGCGGTCGCCTGACGCTTTCCACCGCAGCGGTCTCGCTCTCGCCGAACTCGCTGCCCCCGAACGCCGACGCGCGCGCCGGCGATTTCGTGCGCCTGACCGTGGCCGACACCGGAAAGGGCATGGACGCCGCGACCCGGCAGCGCATCTTCGAGCCCTTCTTCACGACCAAGGAGGTCGGCCAGGGCACTGGCCTGGGCCTGGCCACCGTCTACGGCATCGTCAGGCAGCACAAGGGCTGGATCGACGTCGACAGCGTGGAAGGAGCAGGGACCGTCTTCCACGTCTACTACCGGGAGGCGGCCTCGGAGACGGCCGAGACCACCGGTCAGGCCCCGGGGTTCATCAAGAGCCCGTTGTCAGGCAGCGGCGAGACGATCCTCCTGGCCGAAGACAATCCCGCGGTGCGGCAGATCCTCACCTCGTCGCTGCAGCGCCTGAACTACGAGGTCATCGTGGCGGCTGACGCCACCGAGGCCGTGCGGCTCTGGCGGTTGCACCACGCCACGGTGCGCATGCTGCTGACCGACATGGTCATGGTCGAAGGCGTCAGCGGGCTCGAGCTGGCCAGGACGTTGCGCCGCGAACGGCCGGGACTCCCCGTGATCGTCATGAGCGGCTACAGCCAGGAGCTCGTCAGCGGTCGCCTCGACCCCGACATGCTCTTCATGGCCAAGCCCTGGACGTCCGAAGTGCTTGCCAGCACGGTGCGTCGAGGCTTGAGCACCTGAGCGACGGCGGGCACCGGCCCTGCATGGCCGACGACGCATCGTGGTTGCGTCGCGACAGCAGTCCCGGCACCCGCACGCGCACGCCCCGGGGCCGACCGTCGTGTCGGCCTATTTCGGGATCAGCACGGCATCGTGCCCCGTACCGCCTTTCCCGGCGTTGTCTGGCGGTATCATGACCGCGTGTCGCAACGCCCCGTCACCCGGCGTCCCCTGAAGATTGGCATTGGCGGCGTGCGCGGCATTGTCGGCGAGACGTTCACGCCCGAACTGGCGGTCGAGTTCGCACAGGCCTTCGCCACCTACGCCGACGGCGGCCCGCTGCTCGTCAGCCGCGACACGCGGCCGTCGGGAGCCATGGTCGCGGCGGCCGTCAGCGCCGGGTTGCTCGCCGCCGGCTGCGAAGTCATCGACCTCGGAATCTGCCCCACCCCGACGCTGCAACTTGCGGTCGGCTGGCTGGGCGCGCGTGGCGGCATCGCGATCAGCGCAGGCCACAATCCCACCGACTGGAACGCCCTGAAGTTCGTCCGCGGAGACGGCCGCTACCTCGACATCGGACAAGCCGACGAACTGCTCGACATCTATCATCAGGGCGAGTTCGCGAAGGCACGGTGGGATCGCGTGCCGCGCGGCGTTGCGACGCGGGACGCGGTGCCCCACCACATCGCCTGCCTCACGCAGCACCTCGACGCGGCGCGCGTCGCCAGGCGCGGCCTGCGCGTGGCGCTCGACTGCTGCAACGGCGCCTGCGCACGCCTGACGCCGTCGTGGCTCCGTGCCCTGTCGTGCACGGTGCTCACGATCAACGACGACACGACAGCGCCGTTCCCGCACGCGCCCGAGCCGAGCCAGGCCACCGCCGCGCAGGTGGCCGCCGTGGTGCGGGCCGGGCACGCTGACGTGGGCTTCGTCCACGACGCCGACGGCGAGCGGCTGGGCGTCGTAGACGAGACGGGCCGCGCCCTCTCTGAGGAAGTGACCCTTGCGCTCGCAGCCGCCATCGTGCTGCCTGTGCGCATGGGTCCGGTGGTGACCAACGTTTCGACCAGCGCAGCCGTCGATCGCATCGCGGCCCGCTTCGGCGCGCCGGTGATCCGCACGCCGGTGGGGCAGGCGTTCGTCGCCGACGCGGTCGCGTCGAACGGCGCCGTGCTCGGCGGCGAGGGCAATGGCGGCGTGGTCGTCCCCGCCGTCCACCTGGCGCACGACGCTGCCGCGTGCATCGGCCTCATCGTCGACCACCTGGCGGCGTCGGGCCAGCCGCTCTCGGCGCTGATCGACACGCTGCCGGCGCTGGCGATGATCAAGGAGCGGCACCCCGTCGAACCGAACCTGCTGTACACGGTGTTGCAGAACTTCCGCGATGACGCGCAGGACGAGCCGGGCCTGGCGGTCGACCTGACCGACGGTGTCAAGGTGATGTGGTCCGATGCGTGGCTCCACGTGCGCGCCTCGAACACCGAGTCGCTGATCCGCGTCATCGCCGAGGCCGACACCCCCGCCCGGGCGCGCGACCTGGCCGACTGGGCGCGCGATCGCCTGAGGATCTGACGTGCGCGCCATCCGTACCCTCAAGATCAGCATTTCTGGCGTGCGCGGTGTCGTCGGCGAGTCGCTGACGCCCGCGCTGCTCACGCGCTTCGCGCAGGCGTTCGGCACCTACGTCGGTGGAAGTCGCATCGTGATCGGCCGCGACACGCGGACGTCGGGCGAGATGGTGGCGCAGGCCGTCATCGCCGGGCTGCTGTCGAGCGGCTGTCGCATCGTCGATCTCGGCGTGTGCCCGACGCCCACCGTGCAGTTGCTCGTGCGCAGGCTCGGCGCCCGGGGCGGCGTGGCCATCACCGCCAGCCACAATCCACCGGAGTGGAACGCGCTGAAGTTCATCGGCGGCGACGGGTTGTTCCTCGGCGGCGCGGCCGGCAGGGAGTTGCTCGACATCTATCACCAGGGCGACTACACGAAAGTCGCCGGCGCCGAGATGCGCCCGGTCGATCGCGGGCGCGAGGCACTTGGCATCCATGTCTCGGCAGTGATCGATGCGCTCGGGCCGCTGCCCGCGTCACCGCGGCTCCGCGTGGCCATCGATGCGTGCGACGGCGCGGGATCGATCGTCGGCCCACGATTGCTGACCGCCCTCGGCGTCGACGTGGTGCCGATCAACGTCACCCCGGATGGTTCGTTTCCGCGCCCGGCCGAACCGACGCCCGAGGCGCTGGGACAGCTGGCAGCCGCCGTGCGCGCCCACGCGTGCGACGTCGGCTTCGCGCTCGACATGGACGCCGACCGCCTCGCCATCGTCTCTGAACGCGGCGATCCGATCGGCGAGGAACTCACGCTGGTCCTGGCGGTGCAACAGGTCCTGGCGACAGCGCCTGGGCCCGTCGTCGCCAACGTCGCGACGACGCACGCGGTCGACGATGTGGCGGCGGCGTTCGGGGTGAAGGTGACGCGCTCGCGCGTCGGCGAGGCCAACGTCACCGACGTGATGCGGCGCGTCGGCGCGGTCATCGGGGGAGAAGGCAACGGCGGCGTGATCTACCCGCGGATCAACTTCGCGCGCGACAGTCTCGTCGGGATGGGCCTCGTGCTGCATCGGCTCGCGGCGAGCGCGCAGCCGCTCTCGCGGCTCGTCGCCGGGATTCCTGCGAGATTCATGATCAAGCAGCAGTTGACCTGCCCGTCGCACCGGATCGCCGACGTGTTGCGCCTCGCGGCGACCGAACACGAGGGCATGCCGATCGACAGGTGCGACGGCGTCAAGGTGTCGACGCCAGATGGCTGGTTCCTGTTGCGGGGGTCGAACACCGAGCCGATCATGCGCCTCATCGTCGAGAGCGCGTCGCAGGGCGCCGCAGAGCGCCTGGCCGCCCGCGTCAGGGCGCGCTTCGACGCGTGGGTCGGCGCCGGCCAGTCGCGTTGACTCGACGCCGTCCCGAGCGGCGGTGCAACGCTGAGCGTCCCGCACAATCAGCGTCTCGCGATTCTGCGCGGGTTGCAGCGTAGAATCCGGTTGCCGGAGCACGTCAGCGCGGCTGCCGGGTGCCGATCAGGTACAGGGTCGCACCCCTGGCCCGGACATTCGAAGAGGAGCAAGGCATGGGCGACAAGGGTGGAAAGAAGGACAAGGAGAAGGGCAAGCAGCAGCAACTGAAGAAGCAGCAGCAGGAGGCGAAGCAGAAGAAAGACAAGACGGTGAAGCGGACGCCGTAAGCCCTGAGCGCACTTCAACCCCACTGAGCCGAAGGGTAGGGCCTCGCGCGCGTCGCGTCGTCAGAGGCGGTGCCTGGCGAGCACCCGGCCGTCGGGCAGGACCGCCACCGGAATGTCGAGCCAGTAACGCCGCTGCAACTCCTCGTCCTCGTCGATGTTGACCTCGACGATGGAGTGGCCGCGCTGTTCGAGGGCGTGCTTCATTTCGTCGCAGAGGCAGCAACCCGGCCGCGTGTAGAGGGTGATCGTGTCCATGCGGTCACCAGCGCGCCATCAGGGCCTGGAACCGCGGCGATGACCGGAGCGGGTCGAGGTTGCTGTCGTGCGCCAGCCAGTCCATGACCCGGAAGCCTGACGCATATGCCCGCTCCAGGCAATCGAGTGCGGGGTCGAGTTCCCCGGCCAGGCTCCGGATGCAGGCGATGTTGTAGAGCAGCATCGCGTCGTCGGGGTCGAGCGACAGCGCCCGCTGCGCCCACTCGAGGCCGCGTTCGCGCTCGCCGAGGGCGACCAGGCCGTTGGCGCCCATGTACCACGCGCGGGCGTCATTCGGCGTGTGCGCCAGGTGCGCCTCGGCGACGGCTACCCCCTTGCGCCGCGCGGCCGCGCCCTCGTCGGGCCGTCCCAGGTCATCGTAGATCTGTGCGACGAGCAGCGGGGCCTGGTAATCATCCGGACGAATGCGCATCGCCGACTCGTACAGTTCCGCCGCGCGTTCGGGACGGCCGTCGGCGAACGCGTTCCGCGCGTAGAAATAGTACGCGTCGAAGAGGTCGGGGTTGAGGGCAATCGCCTGTTCGAAGTGCTTCTGGGCTTCCTCGCGTCGTCCCTCGAGCGACAGCGCCGTGGCCACCGACGTGTGCGCTTCAGCGAGTGACGGGTCGAGTCGCAACGCCGTGCGGCCCGCGTCGAGCGCGGCGTCGAGCTGCTGCGGGTCACGGCCACCGTGGATGTAGAGGTAGGCGTGGCAGTCGGCCATGCCCGCGTAGGCGCTGGCGAACTGGGTGTCGATCTCGGCCGCGCGGGCGAACAGCTCGCGGGCTTCCGCTGCGGCATGACGGTTGAACCTGTAGTAGAGCTGCCGTCCGCGAAGGTAGTAGTCGTACGCGGCGACGTCACGTGCGGCAGGCCGGTGCAAGGCGTGGCGCTCCTGGACGCTCAACGTGAGGACGAGCGCCTCGGTGACCCGGTGCGCGATGTCATCCTGGATGTCGAACACGTCCTTCAGTTCACGGTCGTAGCGCTCCGACCAGAGGCAGAATCCCGTTGGCGCGTCGATCAGCTGCACGGTCACGCGCAGGCGATGTCCTGATCGTCGCACGCTGCCGTCGAGCAGCGTGCCGACCTGGAGGGCCTCGCCGATGTCACGCGCGTCGTGCGTCGCGGTGGTGAAGCGGAACGACGACAGCCGCGAGGCCACCCGCAGCACCCGCACGGCCGACAGCGCCGACATGATCTCGGTCGCGAGGCCCTCGCAGAAATAGCCCTGGTCCTTCTCGGCGCTGAGGTCAGAGAAGGCCAGCACCGCAATCGAGCGCTGCGGCGGCGTCCGGCCGGCGCGCAGGTCGTCGTGGAGAGACAGCAGCACGTCGCGAACCGCGTCGGCCGACGCGGGCCGTCGATGGGGGTTCTTCTCGAGGCAGGTGTTGATCACCCTGACCAGGGGATCGGGAAGCTGCGGCTTCCAGTGCGCGGGCGACGCCGGGTGGTCGCGCAGGATCGCCGTGACCAGTTCCACGGGATTCGTCGCCTCGAAGGGACGGTGTCCGGTCGCCAACTCGAACAGCAGCGCCCCGAGCGAGAACAGGTCAGACCGGTAGTCGGTGACGTTGCCGGAAAGTTGCTCGGGTGACATGTAGGCGAGCGTCCCGGCTGCGCCGACGTGGACGGTGGAACCCCACGTCTGGAGCACGTTGCGCCGGTCGGCATCGGCATCGGGCGCGAGCGTCGCCACGCCGAAGTCGAGCACCTTGACCTGGCCGTCGTGCCGGATGACGACGTTGGCGGGCTTGATGTCGCGATGGGTGACGCCACGCTGGTGCGCGGCTGCGATGGCATCCGTCAGCGGCAGCGCGATGTCGAGGAGGTGCTCGACGGCAAGGCCGTCTGGCGGGATCAGCGCCGACAGGGGATCGCCGTCCACGAACTCCATCGCGAGAAACCGGCGGCCGTCGCCCTCCTCGACAGAGTAGATGGAGACGATGTTCGGATGGTTGAGCGACGCGAGGACGCGCGCCTCGCGTTCGAACATCGCGAGGCGATCGCGATCGCTGGCCAGGGCGTCGGGCAGGAACTTCAGCGCCACGTCGCGGCCCAGCGACACATCGAGCGCCCGCCACACGACGCCCATGCCGCCCTCACCGATGGGCGCGACCAGCTTGAAGTGCGAGAGGGTGCTGCCGGTTTCGAGGGGCATGACGGGTACACAGTGGCGGCGTCATGCCGCCGGGACGGACGTCGCGCCCCCGTCGCGCCGGATGGTGCGTCGGAGGCGTGGTTCTGCGCTCCGCCCTCGGCCCTCCATCGGGTGCGCGTGTGGCGCACCAGCGGGAAGACCTCAGGCGCCGGTCAGTGGACCACGAGGAGTGTCAGGAGCAGCAATGCGAGCACTCCGACGATGTACCACCAGCTTTCCCAGCCGAGCGTGAACAACGGGTGACGCGGTGAAAGCGCCATGAGGCCCTCCCTGTGAGCGAGGGGCGGCAACCGACGTGGGATACGTCGCCCAGCACCCCGAGTATAGCGCCGCCGAGGTGTGGGCGACACGAATGGAAGGGGGGCGAATGGAAGGGCGGCGACGTCCGGTCGGCCTCAGCATCCGGATGCCAACGGTGAATGCCGACGCCGCCATCCTCGCTGGTGTGCCATAGTGGACAGGCAACGCCCCTCGTCGGGGGCGATGATGCGTGGACGCGGTCAGCCGCGCACGTCCGGCTGGGAGGCCCTCCATGTTCTTCGCCGTCGCTCTCGCTGTCGCCCTGGTGGTCATCGTCACGGTTGTCGGAAGACGCCGCGCCTCCGGCCGGTCTGATTCTGGCAAGAACGGGTGGATGAGCGAACGCTGGCTGGTCGAGCACCGCGCCACCCGATCGAACCCGCCGGGATAGACATCCGGCGGCCCGCCGCCTGGTCAGACACCGCTTTCGCTCGAGCTGCCAGACACGGCACCTCTGCCGCGCACCGCGGCGCTCCCCCGTCATGCGCTACGATCGCTTCATGCGAGAGACTGCGGTGACGTCGGCACGACGCGGCGTCGCGGAGGCGTAGCCCCCAATGGCCGACCTGCCAGTCGAACCCGAGGCGACCAGGCCCGAACGCGACACGTTCGGACAGATCGACGTGCCGGCCGCGCGCCTCTGGGGTGCCCAGACACAGCGATCGCTGCGTCACTTCGCAATCTCGACCGAGACGATGCCTCTCGACCTCATCGAGGCGCTGGCGATGGTCAAGCGTGCGGCGGCGGTGTCGAATGCCGAACTCGCTGGCCTCGCACCCGCGGTTGCCGACGCCATCGCCCGGGCGGCCGACGAGGTCATCGCGGGGATGCACGCGGAGGAGTTCCCGCTCTCGGTGTGGCAGACGGGCTCGGGCACGCAGACCAACATGAACGTGAACGAGGTCCTCGCCAACCGCGCCTCTGAGTTGATGGGCGGCCGGCGCGGCGTCGATCGCCTCGTGCATCCGAACGACGACGTGAACCGGAGCCAGTCGTCGAACGACGTGTTCCCGACCGCGATGCACGTGGCAGCGGTGATGGGGATATCGCGTCGCCTGCTGCCGGCACTCGACGGCCTGCGCGCGACACTGGCGGCGAAGTCCGCGGCGTATGCCTCGCTCGTCAAGATCGGCCGCACCCACCTGCAGGATGCCACGCCGCTGACGCTCGGCCAGGAGATCTCCGGGTGGGTCGCCCAGTGCGATCACGCGCGGACCGCGATCGCGCAGTCCCTGCCCGCGCTCCATGAGTTGGCGGTTGGCGGAACGGCGGTGGGGACGGGGCTCAACGCGCCGCCTCTGTTCGGCACGCGCGTCGCCGCCGAGCTTGCGCGTGCCACCGGCCACGCGTTCATCGTCGCCGACAACCGCTTCGCTGCCCTGGCCGCGCACGACGCGCTGGTCAGCGCGCACGGCGCGCTGAAGACGCTGGCAGTGGCGGCCACGAAGATCGCCAACGACGTTCGCTGGCTCGCGAGCGGCCCACGTGCGGGCATCGGCGAGCTGCGCATTCCGGAGAACGAGCCAGGCAGCTCGATCATGCCGGGCAAGGTGAATCCGACGCAGAGCGAAGCCGTCACCATGTTGTGTGCCCAGGTGATCGCGAACGACACGGCCATCGCGATCGGGGGCGCGTCGGGCAACTTCGAGCTCAACGTGTACAAGCCCCTGATCATCCACGCGTTCCTCCAGAGCGTGCGGTTGCTGGCCGACGGGCTCCGCAGCTTCGACCAGCACTGCGCGTCGGGGATCGAGCCGGATCGGGCACGGATCGACGAACTGGTGCAGCGCTCGCTGATGCTGGTCACCGCGCTCAACCCACACATCGGCTACGACAAGGCGGCGGCCATCGCGAAGACCGCGCATCGCGATCACCTCACCCTGAAGGAGGCTGCGCTCCGGCTCGGCTATGTCACCGCCGACGAGTTCGACCGGTGGGTGCAGCCCGGGTCGATGATCTGAGCGTGACGGTCACGCCGGGCATGGGCATCTTCCGCTCCCTGCGCCACCGGAACTACCGCCTTTTCTTCTGCGGGCAGAGCCTGTCGCTCGTGGGCACGTGGGTGACGCGCATCGCGACGAGTTGGCTCGTGTACCGCCTCACGGGATCGGCGCTGTTGCTCGGCGTGGTCGGATTCTGCGGCCAGATCCCCACGCTCTTCCTGGCCCCGATCGCCGGCGTGTTCGTGGACCGCTGGGACCGGCGCCGTGTCCTCGTCGTGACGCAGGTGCTCTCGCTCGTGCAGTCGCTGGCGCTCGCGCTGTTGACGCTGGGCGGCGTGATCGGCGTCACGCACATCCTGCTGCTGCAGGTGCTGCAGGGCATCATCAACGCCTTCGACACCCCGGCGCGACAGGCCTTCGTCGTGGCCATGGTCGACGACCGGGCTGACCTGCCGAACGCGATTGCGCTGAACTCGTCGATGGTGAACGGCAGCCGCATCATCGGCCCCTCGATCGGCGGTGTGATCATCGCCGCCGTCGGCGAGGGCTGGTGTTTCATGTTCGATGCGATCTCGTACATCGCGGTCATCGGGTCGCTGCTCGCCATGCGCCTCGCGCCGATCCTGCGGCCTGGTCCGCAGGCCAGCCTCCGCACGCAGTTGGCGTCGGGGCTGGGGTACGTGTGGCGTTTCGCGCCGGTCCGGACCTCACTCCTGCTGCTGGCCGTGGTGAGCACGATGGGCATGCCCTACACGGTGCTGATGCCGGTCATCGCGTCCGAGGTCCTGCACGGCGGCCCCAACGCCCTCGGGGTGCTCATGGGAGCCTCGGGTGTCGGTGCGCTGGGCGGGGCGCTCTACCTCGCGTCGCGCCAGAGCGTGTTCGGGCTCGGACGCGTGATCGCGACGGCCGCGCTGGTCTTTGCGGCAGGGCTGATCGGCTTCGGGTTCTCGAGGAGCATGTGGTTGTCGCTCGTGCTCCTTACGGTCGTCGGCGCCGGCTTCATGGTCACGATGGCCGCGACCAACACGTTCCTGCAGACCATCGTCGCCGAAGAGCTGCGCGGTCGCGTGATGGCGTTCTACACGATGGCCTTCCTGGGCACGGCTCCGCTTGGCAGCCTGCTGGCCGGAGCGCTCGCCTCGCGCGTGGGGCCGTCGATCACGATCGTGGTCGGCGGATGCGTGTGCCTCGTCTTCTCGACCTGGTTTCTCGCCCACCTGTCCGTGCTGCGCCCGCTGGTCAGGGCGGTGTACGTGGAGCGCGGCATCGTCCCGCTGGCCGATATCGACACCGTCACCTGAGCCGGGGCAGACGCCGTCTCGACGCGACGGCTCAGCTGCGTGAGCAGGCGGACAGGCGCGATCGCGGGTTTGACGGAGGCGGGGCGTTGCGGCGGACCTACCGGTAGGTACTCGTTGACCTACCGGTAGGTATCATCGCAGAATGCCCGGATGGGATTGCCGCCGCCCACCACGACTGCCGCATCATCGGGCCCACCCGAACTCGACGAACACGTCCGGATCCGCTTGCTCAACGCGGCCGTCCACGTCTTCAACCGGAAGGGCTACGCCGGAGCATCGGTCAGGGAAGTCGCCGAGCTGGCCGGCGTCACCAAGCCCACGCTCTACTACTACTTCGGCAGCAAGGAAGGCGTGCTCGTCGCCATCCTCAAACAGGCCCAGCAGCAGTTCACCGCGGTGGTCGCGCACGCCCTCGCCCGGTCGGGCTCCGCGCGGGCGAGGATCGTCGGGTTGTGCGAGGACGTCTACGCGATGTTCGAGCACAACGTCCCGGTGGCGCGCGTGGCTCAGGCGGTCTTCCTGGGCCCTCCCGACGCGGCGCCTCCGTTCGACTTCACCGTGTTCGAGGTCGGGTTCCGCGAGGCCATCGAGCGGATGGCCGCCGAGGGCGAGGCCGCTGGCGAGTTCCGCCCGACGGCGCCGGGCGACATCGCCCTCGCGGTGATGGGCATCGTCACCAGTTGCAACGAACGACGGCTCCACCCCGCTTTCACACCGGTCAGCACCGAGGGCCTGGTCAGGCTGCTCGGGTTGTTGTTCGACGGCATCACGCTTGCGCCCCGCGCGCAGGGAGAAGACAGGCAATGACACGCACGGCTCGCATCCCCGCCTTCACCATCCTCGCCGCTGCGCTCCTGGCCGCCGCTGCGTGCTCCTCCCAGGGGACCTCCACCGCGGGCACGGCCCAGGGCGCGACCGTACCGGTCGCGGAGGCTGGCAAGCCGCCGGTCGCCGTGTCGGTGACGCCGGTGGCAGCGAGCAGTCTCGAGGACCGCATCGAGGTCGTCGGCACCCTGGTGGCAAAGTTCTCGGCCGACGTCAAGTCGGAGGTCACCGCGACGGTGACCGACGTCTACGTCACCGAGTGGGTGCCCGTGCGCAGGGGCGACGCGCTTGCGCGGTTCGACACGAGCGAGATCGAGGCCACCATCCAGGTGCTCAAGGCGGGCGAAGCCCAGGCGCTCGTCGCCGAGACGCGCGCGCGACGCGAGTACGAGCGCGCCCTGCAACTCAAGGAGTACGGCCTGATCACCCCGCAGAACCTGGATGATGCGAAGACGGCCGTCGAGGCAGCAGAAGCCGCGAGCGCGGCGGCAAAAGCGCAGACCACCGCTGCGCACACCCGTCGCGCCAAGTCACTCATCCGTGCGCCGATGAACGGCGTCGTCGCGTTTCGCGGCGTCAACGTCGGCGATCGCGTCGAGAACATGGGCGGCAACACCCCGCTGTTCCGCATCGTCGACAACCGGCTCCTCGACCTCACCGTGTCGGTGCCTTCAACCCGCCTCGCAGACGTCAGGATCGGCCAGGCCATCGAGTTCTCGACCGACGCCGTGCCCGGACGCACCTTCACCGGCAAGGTCATGTTCATCAATCCGGCCATCGACGAGGCGAGCCGGTCCGCAAAGGTCGTTGCCGAGGTCGCCAATCGCGACGGCGCGTTACGAAGCGGGTCGTTCGTCAAGGGCTACATCGCCGGGACGCGCCGCGAGGGCGTGCTGCTCGTGCCCCGTGAGGCCTTGCTCAACTGGAGCATCGAGCAGAAGACGGCCGATCTCTACGTCGTGAAGGGCGACCAGGCCGAGAAGCGCACCGTCGGCACGGGCGCGACGAACGGCGCATCGGTCGAGATCGTGTCGGGGCTGCAGCCCGGCGAGTCGGTCGTGACCCGCGGGGGCTTTGCCATCCGGCAGGGCGATCGCATCGTCGTGGCGGCGGGTGAGGGAGCGTAGCCATGTTCCTCTCGAACCTGTCGATCGCGCGGCCGGTCGTCGCCACCGTGATGATGCTCACGCTCGTGACGCTCGGGATCTTCTCGTGGCGCCGGCTGCCGGTCGACCTGATGCCCAACGTCGAGATCCCGGTGCTCTCGATCCTCACCGAGTATCCGGGCGCGTCACCCGAGACGGTCGAGCGCGAGGTGAGTCGCAAGATCGAGGAAGCCGTCAACTCGATCTCCGGGGTCCGCCACGTCCAGTCGACGTCGCGCGAGGGCCTGTCGTCGGTGGTCGTCGAGTTCAACCTCGAGGTCAAGGTCAACGACGTCTCGCAGGAGGCCCGCGCGAAGATCAACGCGATCCGCCGTGAGCTGCCCGACAGCATGAATGAGCCGGTGATCCAGAAGTTCGACTTCGCCGCCATCCCCGCCATCTCGCTCGCGATCAAGTCGCAGACCCTCTCTCCGCGAGAGCTCACCGAGCTGGCCGACCGGCGGATCAAGCGGCGCCTCGAGAGCATCAGCGGCGTCGCGAAGGCCAAGCTGATCGGATCGTCCACCCGCGAGGTGCTCGTCAACCTCGATCCCGCACGCATGTCGGCGCTCGGGATGGGCGTCAACGAGGTCGTCGCCGGGCTCGCCGCAGAAAACGTCAACACGCCCCTCGGTCGCCTGACGCTCGGAACGACCGAGATGCCGCTCCGGATCTCGGGCAAGCCCACCGACCCTGCCGGCTATGCGCGCATGGTGATCGGGCGCCGCGGCAGCGAACCCATCCGCTTGTCGGATGTCGCGACGATCGACGACACCGTCGAGGAACAGCGGACCCTCGCGGTCATCAACGGCGAACCTGCCGTCGCCATCGACGTCACCAAGCAGACGCAGGCCAACACCGTGGGCGTCGTCGACGCGGTGCGGGCGGCCGTCGAGGAATTGCGGCCGCAGATGCCCCCCGGGACCGAAATCCAGGTGGTGCGCGACACCTCGATGTTCATCCGTGAGTCGGTGGCCGACGTGCGCAACACGATGGTGATCGGCGGCATCCTCACCGTGCTCATCGTGTTCTGCTTCCTGAACTCGTGGCGCTCGACGGTCATCACGGGCCTCACGCTGCCGATCTCGGTCACCGCGTCGTTCATCGTCATGTACTTCCTCGGGATGACGCTGAACACGCTGACGCTGATGGCGCTGTCGCTGGCGATCGGGCTGCTGATCGACGACGCGATCGTGGTGCGCGAGAACATCGTGCGCCATCTCGAGCACGGGCAGGATCACTTCACCGCGGCGCGCGACGGCACGGCCGAGATCGGCCTCGCGGTTCTCGCAACCTCGATGTCGATCATGGCGGTGTTCGTGCCCGTGGCGTTCATGAAGGGGATCATCGGCCGCTTCTTCTTCCAGTTCGGCCTGACCGTGGCGTTCGCGGTCATGGTGTCGCTGTTCGTCTCGTTCACCCTCGATCCGATGCTGTCGTCGCGCTGGCACGACCCCGACATCGAGCGGAAGGGCAGGCGCAACCTGCTGCAGCGGGCGCTCGATCACTTCAACGCCTGGTTCGAGCGGATGGCCGATGGCTACAAGCGCGTCATCGGGTGGTCGCTGCACCATCGCAAGACGGTCGTCGCGCTGGCCCTGACGGCGTTTGTCGGAGGCCTGGGCCTCTTCACGCTGCTCCAGGCCGAGTTCCAGCCGCCGATGGACCAGGGCGAGTTCCTCGTGAAGTTCAAGAGCGCACCGGGTTCGTCGTTCACCGAGACGCGCGGTCGACTCGGCGAGGTGCTGAAGGCTCTCGCCGAGTTCAAGCAGGTCGACTACACCTACGGCTCGATCGGCGCCGGCGATGCCGACACCATCCGCGACGCGATGGTGTTCGTGAAGTTGACCGGCAAGGAGGAGCGGGGCATCCGCACGCGCGACTTCATCCACATCGCCCGGAAGCGGCTCGAGCAGGTGCCGGGCGTCGTGCTGTCGGTGCAGGAGGATCCCGATTCGTGGCAGAAGCCGCTCCAGATCGCGATCCAGGGCGACGACATTGCGACGCTGAAGCGGTATGCGCGCCAGGTGAAGGCCGAGTTGTACTCGGTGCCGGGCATTGTCGACATCGAGGCGGGCATGGACGACGACCTGCCCGAGTACCGCCTGGTCGTCGATCGCGAACGGGCGGCGGCGTCGGGGCTCGACAGCGGTGCGCTGGCCAACACGGTCGCCGTGCTCGTCGGCGGCCAGGCCGTGACGACCTACGAAGACACCGACGGCGAAGCCATCACGGTGCGGGTGCGCCTGCCGCAGGCGCTGCGAGGCGACATCAGGCAGGTGGCGGATCTGAAGGCGACAGTGCCCGCGGAGGGCGGACCGGCGCTCGTGCCGCTCAGCGACATGGTGACGTTCACGCGCGCCTCGTCGCCGGCTGAGATCGGACGTCGCGACCTGTCGCGGCAGCTGATGGTCGACGCCAATCTCGACAACCTCCCGCTCGGCACGGCGGGCACGCTTGCGATGGCCGCCGCCCAGCGCGTCGAGATCGCGCCCGGCTACAAGCTGGTGCTCGGCGGCGACACCGAGATCATGGTCGAGTCGTTCACCTCGCTGGCCGAGGCGCTGCTGCTCGCGATCATCTTCGTCTACCTGATCCTCGCGGCGCAGTTCGAGTCGTTCATCGACCCGCTGTCGATCATGTTGTCGCTGCCGCTCTCGATCGTGGGCATGGCGGGCACCCTGTGGCTCACGGGCGACACGATCAACATCATGTCGCTCATCGGCCTGATCATGCTGATGGGCCTGGTCACGAAGAATGCGATCCTGCTGATCGACTACACCAAGGTCCTCCGCAGGCGCGGGCTCGACCGCCACGAGGCGCTCGTCACGGCAGGGCGTACCCGGCTGCGGCCGATCCTGATGACGACGACCGCCATGATCTTCGGGATGCTGCCGTTGTTCTTCGCGATCGGCGAGGGCGCCGAGTTCCGGGCCCCGATGGCCCGCGCGGTGGTGGGCGGGCTGATCACGTCCACGATGCTGACCCTGATCGTGGTGCCGGTCGTCTACACCATCCTCGACGACATCACCGAGTGGCTCTTCAGGCGTCGGCGCGCCGAGGTCGCTGCAGCCGCCGTGACGCTCGTCGTGACCCTGCTGGCCCCCGGGGCGACGGCGCAGGCGCAGCACGCGCCGCTGTCATTCAGCGCGGCCACCGCCACGGCTTCCCAGGGCGCTGCCGTACGTGTCCTGACGCTGGAGCAGGCCCTGGCGATTGCGGCCGCGCAGAACCGCGACATCCAGAAGGCGATCGAGTACAAGCACTGGGTCGAGGGCAAGTACCTGGAGGAGCGGGCCTTTGCACTGCCGCAAGCCAGCGTCGGCGGCAGCCTCGTGCGGACCTTCGACAACAGCCAGAGCAAGCTGTTCAAGGACTTCATGCCCAGCGGGGGATCGGAGGGCAGCGACACCGACATCAGCCAGATCTTTGGCGGACGCCAGGACATCCGCACCGCCGAGGTCAGTGTCTCGCAGGTCGTGTTCACGTGGGGGCAGGTCGGCGCCGCCGTGCGTGCGGCCAAGCTCGGGTTCGACTACAGCGATCACCAGCTGCGCCGATTCAGGCAGGCCGTCGCACGCGATGTCACCACCGCGTACTGGAACGTGCTGGCGGCGCGCGAGTTGGTGCGCATCGCCGAAGACGAGGGGACGCAGCGGATGCGCCACCTCGACGAGACCAACAAGCGCCACGCCGCCGGGACAGCCACCGACTACGACGTCCTCGCTGCGAAGGTGGCGGTCGAGAACGCGAAGCCGTCGTTGATTCGCGCCCAGAACCTGGTGCGGTCGGCTCGCTCGCAGTTGCGCTTCCTGCTCGCCGAACCTGGCGAGGTCGACGTCGACGGCACGCTGGACGCGACCGTCGAACCCGCGCCGAGCTACGACGAGTTGCTGGCGCAAGCACTGGCCAATCGCCCGGAACTCGGGGTCATCGACACGCAGCAGGGCATCTACGCCGAGTTGATCAAGATCGCCGCGGCCGGCAACAAGCCGCGCGTCGATTTCTCGGCCGCGTGGGGCAAGCGCAGCCTTGGCCTGGAGACGCTCTCGTCGTCTGGCACGACCTGGAACGCGGCACTCGTTGCCAGCGTGCCGCTGTTCGACGGCTGGCGCACGAAGGGGCGGGTCGCGCAGGCGAAGAGCGATCTGGCGAGCATCACGCTCGACGAGCTCAAGCTTCGCGAGGGCATCTCGGTCGAGGTCCGCACCGCGCTCGACTCGGTGCTCGAGGCTGCCGAGATCCTGGCGTCGCTCGGCGGCACCGTCACGCAGGCCGAGCGCCTCCTGTTCCTGTCAGAGAAGGGGTTCGAGCTGGGCGTGAAGACGCGACTGGAAGTGCAGGACGCCGAGCAGAACCTGCGGCTCGCCCGCGCCAACGTCGCTGCCGCACAGCGCGAATACCACGTGGCACGCGTGAACCTCGCGTGGGTCACCGGAACACTCGACGGCGGGATCCCGCCGATGCCGCCGGCGCCGACGAAGTAGCCGCCGGCACCGAGTCACGCCGGCCGGCCAGGGGAACCCGATGGACGGATCCGGGAGGCCCGAGACCGTTGACCCGGTCGCCGCGCGCGCGGTGCGGTGGCTCGCGGCGTCGCCGGCGCGTGCCTTCATCGTCATCTTCCTGGTGACGTTCGTCGAGGGCGCGCTGCTCCTGCGACTGGTGCCGCTCTCGTGGATCGAACCTCACACCCGATGGGAGACCCACGCGGTGGCGGTGTCACTCGTCACCGAGGGCGCGTTCGCCAATCCCTACGCGGTGCCCACGGGCCCAACGGCCCACGTGCCGCCTGCCTTCCCGGCGCTGCTGGCGCTGGTGTACCGCCTGTTCGGCCTCACGCTCGCGGCCGGGTATGTCACGTGGTTCCTGCTGGTGGCGGCAAGCGCGACCATGGTCGCGATGCTGCCGTGGCTGTCGGAGCAGTGTGGGGCAGGCCGCGAAGCCGGGGTCGTCGGCGGACTGGCCGGCGCGTTGTGGCCGCGGTATCCCTACGACGTCGAGTACCTTCGCCGCGGTGGCGTTGGGACTGCTGCTGGCCTGGCACGCGCGACGCTGGAACAGTGGACGGCGATCGGCAGGGGGCGCACTGCTGCTCGGCGTCGTCTGGGCGGGCGCCTTCCACCTCACACCGTCGCTGCTGCCGGTGATGTTCGGGTGCCTCGCGTTCGACGTGTGCTGGATCAGGAGCCGTCGCGCGCGGGCGCACGTGGCGATCACGCTGGTTGGGGTGGTGATTGCCTGCGTGCCGTGGACGCTGCGCAACTACGCGGTGTTCGGCGACGTGATGTTCATCCGCAGCAACTTCGGCCTCGAACTCCGCATGGGCAACCACGAGGGGGCCGTTGCCGATCTCGACGCGATGGACGCCCGCGAACGCGGCGCCCTGCGACACCCGCGCACGGATCTGGCCGAGGCGGAACGGCTGCGCGACCTCGGCGAGGTCGAGTACATGCGTCGGTCGCGGCGTGAAGCGCTCGACTGGATCAGCGGTCATCCGCTGGCGTACGGCTGGCTGGTCGCGTCACGAGCGGTGCAGTTCTGGCTCGGCTCGTCGGCGTCAGGTCCGTTGGCTGTGGCGTGGGCGGTCCTCTCGGTGCTCGCCGCCCTTGGCCTCTGGCGGCTGTGGCCGACGCTCAGTCACCCCAGCCGGGCGGCGTTCGTGATTCCGCTCGTCAGCTTCCCGCTCGTCTACTACCTCGTGGTCTTCATGCCGCGCTATGCCGCGCCCTTGACGGGGATCCTCCTCGTGCTCGCCGGTGCGCAGGTGTGGAGGTGGATGGGTGCGGGCGGCCTCGGGCGCGAGGACGTCACGTGAGCCTCTTGAGGGCCAGTCGCCGTCCATAACTCAGGCTGCGCCACAGCCATTCGAGTGGCCCCATCGTGCATCGCCGCAACCACAGGCGACTGAGCCAGACCTCGCACGCGAGGATCGGCACGGCCAGTGTCACCACCCACAGTGCCGTCAACTGCGTGAAGAGCCCGAGGCCACTGCCGTAGAACACGACGCCGAGCACCATCGACTGGGCGATGTAGTTCGAGAGGGCAGTCCGGCCGACGACCCCGAGGCTGCGCACGATGGTGCTGTCTGGACGTCGGGCGCACAACAACAGCATGCCGGCGGCGTAGCCCACGCACTGCACGAAGACGCCTGCGAACGTCGCGGCCCAGTAGACCGCCGGCGCCACCGGCGATTGCGGCAGCGCGGTACGCACGCCGCTGCCCAGGGCAACGAGGACGAGGCCGGTCGTGATGCCGGCGATGCACAGTGTGCGATGACGCGACACGGCGCCGGCGTCGGGATGCACCAGGAACGCAAGCGACGACTCCTCGTCGGGGCGATCGGTGGTGGTCGAGACCAGGAGCATCCCGAAGAGGAAGAACGCCAGGAACATGGGGCCGAGGAGCAGCACCTTCGATGGCAACGCGTACGCCAGAGACGTGGCCGCGCGCAGGCGCGTCTGGGCGAGCCAGGTGCCATCGCGGTACGTGCGCGTCTCATCGGCCATGGTCCTGAAGAACGAGGTACGCGACAGGCCGGCCGTCTCGAGGGCGCGCCCCGCCAGGTCTGCGACGAGCGGAGCGTCGGCGTGAGCGTCGGCGGCCAGGCTCGTCCAGTTGGGTGCGGCCGGATATGGGTGAACCGGGTGCGCCCAGGCGTACAGCGTCAGCGTCGTCACGCAGAGGCAGGCGCAGCCGAACGCGGCGACGGCCAGCCCACGGCGCGACAGTCGTCGGAACGGCAGGGCGGCGAGCCCGACGAGCGCATAGAACGCGAGGATGTCGCCGGCGTACAGGAAGACGCCGTGCACGATGCCGATGACGAACAGCAGGGCGAGGCGGCGGACGGCGAACGCCCCGAACGGGCGTCCGGCCATGCCGGCGCGCAGCGATTGGAGCCGCAGGCCCATCCCGAAGAGCACGCTCAGGAGGGTGTAGAACTTCCCTTCGACGAGCAGTCCCACGAGGAACACGGTGGCGACGTCTGCAGGGCCGGTCCCGCGCCACGCGGCCAGTTCGGTGGGCGCCGACGCGGTGGGATACGCAAACGTGAGCGTGTTGGCGACGAGCACGCCGAAGATGGCGAAGCCCCGCAGGACGTCGAGCGCGAGCACGCGTCGGGCCGCGCCGACCGGGTGCCACGCACCGGCGGCTTCCAGGGGGCTCATGCACTACCTCCCGCGCGTGCGGCTGCGGGACGAACACTCCCCGAGTGATTGCGCCTCGCACAAGCACTCCGGGAGTGCTTGTGCGGGTGCACGCGGCCGCGGTCAGTGCGAGACTGGGGGATCCGCGTAGTCGTCGGGATCCACCGTCGATCGCGGCGGCAGCTTCGCCGTCGCGGCCCGCACCATGTCCTGGTGTTCGAGTTCCTCGTCACGGAGTTCGGTGAAGAGTTCGCGCACGTCGGGGTCCGCGACGTGCTCGAGGGCCGCCGCGAAGTAGTCGTGCGCCTTGACCTCGGCGGCCATCGCCACGTCCATCGCGTCGTGCACCGACATGAACATGCGGGCCTCGTCGAAGCCCGGGGCCTCGACGTCCCACAGCATCTCGCGCGTCACACGCCGCGGTGCGGTCGGGAACAGCCGATCCCGTCGTTCCCTGAGCTCCGTGCCGTGCTTCGTCTCGTTGATGGCCATCTCGCTGAAGAACGCGGCGGCGTCGGGCGTGTGGTGCTGGGTCATCTGGTCGGCGAACTCCTCGTAGCGCTCGCGGGCCTCGTCTTCGATGAGGATGGCGAGGTCGAGTGCGTCTACGAGCGAGAGGGTAGCGAAATCGATGGCTGGTGGCATGGGTGGAACCTCCGGTAGCTATGCATCATAGCCGGGCTGGCTAGCGGCTGTCCTTCAGGAACCTGAAGAACTCGCCGTCGGTCGACAGGATGAGCGTTGTGTCTGACGCGAACGTCGCGCGGTACGTCTCCATCGTCTTCAGGAACTGGTAGAGGGCCGGGTCGCGCCCGTACGCCTCGGCGTAGATGCGGGTGGCCTCGCCGTCGGCCTTGCCCATCACCTCCTGGGCCTTGCGGTACGCCTCCGACTGGATGCCCTTCAGTTCGCGTTCCTTCTGGCCGCGAATCTCGGCGGCCTTGCCGTTGCCCTCTGACCGCGACCGTTCGGCAATCCGCCGCCGCTCGGAAATCATCCGGTCGTAGACCTTCTGCTGCACCTCGGCGACGTAGTTGAGGCGCCGGATCTGCACGTCGACCAGCTCGATGCCGAACTCCGCGACGATGTGGCGCGACTTGTCGAGGATGGCACGCGTGATCTTGTCGCGGCCCATCGCGATCTTGCCGGCCACGTCGGCGACGCCCATGTCGACGTCGGCGTTCTCCTCGGTCTCGGGAAACGCGCGGTCGGTGCTCCGGACCACCTCGATCAGATCGTTGTTGGCGATCACGTTGCGCGTCTCGCCGTCGACGATGTCGTCGAGCCGCGACTGCGCGCTGCGTTCGTCAGTGACGCGCTGGTAGAAGAGCAGCGGATCCTTGATGCGCCAGCGCGTGTACGTGTCGACCCAGATGTACTTCTTGTCGCGCGTGGGGATCTGGTTCGGGTCGCCGCTCCACTCGAGCCACCGCTTGTCGAAGCGGTAGACCGTCTGGATGAAGGGCACCTTCACGTGGAGGCCCGCCTCGATGTGCGGTGCACCCACCGGTTCGCCGAACTGGGTGATGATGACCTGCTCGGTTTCAGAAATCGTGTAGACGGCCGACCAGAGCATCAGCAGGACGGCGGCAACGGCGATTGTCAGGACGGTGCGTCTCACGGCTTCACCTCCTGCTTCGCGGGGTCGAGGTTCAGGAGGGGCAGGATGCCCTTCATCGAGGAGTCGATGACCAGCTTCCGGCCGGTCTTCGGCAGCACCTCGGCGAGCGTTTCGAGATACAGGCGCTTGCGCGTCACGTCGGGCGCCTTGCGGTACTCGTCGTAGATGTTGACGAAGCGGGCGACGTCGCCGCGCGCGTTGTTGACACGTTCGAGGGCATAGCCCTCCGCGGCACGCACGACGCGCTCGGCCTCGCCGCGGGCATTGGGCACCGTCTGGTTGTAGTCGGCCCACGCCTCGTTGATCAGGCGTTCCTTCTCCTGGATCGCCTGGTTGACCTCGTTGAACGCCGGCTTGACGGGATCGGGCGGGTTCACGTCCTGCAACACGATCTGCAGCACCTCGAGGCCGGTCTCGTACCGGTCGCAGAGGCTCTGCAGCGCCAGCTTGGCGTCGATCTGGATCTGCTCGCGGCCGACGGTGAGGACTTCGTTGACGCTGTGGTCGCCCACGACCTGTCGCATCACGGCCTCGTTCATGTCGCGGAACGTCGACGCGTCGCCACGCCGGTCGGCGCTGTCGAGGTTCCTCACCTTGAACAGGTACTTGTAGGGGTCCTTGACCTTGTACTGGACGATCCACTCGACGACGGCGACGTTGAGATCGCCGGTCAGCATCAGCGACTCGGCCCGCGTGTCGGCGGTCTGCTCGAACTGTGACTGCACGCCCGACACGGTCGTCCTGAAGCCGAACTCGGTCTTCAACTGGCGCTGCACGGGCACGCGCGTGACGCCCTCGACGAACGGGATCTTCACGTGCGGTCCGGGCTCGGTCGTCCTGACATACCGCCCGAACCGCTGCACCACGCCCACTTCGTCAGCGTTCACCTGGTAGTAGGTCGACGACACGGCCACGAGCAGCAGCACGGCAAGTGCCACGCCCCGTACCAAGCGCTCCCGCCCCTTCAGCGAGAAGGGCGGTATCCTGCCGACGTCGATGACCGTCCGGGCCTGTCGCGTCCAATCGAAACCTTCCATGTAGGGCGATCCTTCACAGTGACTCGGGTTGCCGGCGTTCCGGTGCGCCCGCGCGAGCGGCAGCGCAACCGTGCGTCATCATGGCACGTCCCGTCAGCCGTTGGTGCCGACGGGGGCGCTCGCCATTGTCGGAGTCCTGGCGCGCTGGAGCTGTTCCCGAACGCACAGGGGTCGCGACAGGGGTGTAAAGTAGGAAGCGGGAACGGCTCGACACACACGCCACGCGCGACGCGCAGTTCGGGCCGGGGTGATGAGCCATGTGGCATCGGCCCGCCCGTCGTCAGGCCCGTTCGAAGCGGGCCCTCCTCCTCGTCGGTCTGGCCATCGTGCTCGTCGTGCCCGCCTGCGGTGACGACGCATCACCGACGTCGCCGTCGCCACCGTCATCCGCATCATCGGCGCCAGTCGCCGGGGCGCGCACCGGACCGGTCACTATCGCGTTCGTCGAGGCCACGCCGGTGCCGGGTTCCTCGATTGCCGGCTGTGGCCCACTCATCGCTGGCTGCGCCAACCGTCTGCGGATGCGGTTCCTGCTCGTGCCGTCACAGACCGGCTCGGTGCTCCGTGTCTCGGCGTTCATGCACGCCACGAACAAGATCGCCTGCCTGTCGGCGCTGACGGGGCCGATGGAATTGACCGCCGGGCAGAAACGGCCTCTCGAGGTGGTCTTCGACCGGGCTGACACCTGCGGCGTGCCCCTGACGATGGCCACGATGGACGTCGTGGTCGAGGGCACCGTGCAGGTCGCGTCCCGGCAGGAGTGGCTGGTGACCTACTCCTTCGCCCGCTGACCTCCCCTGCGCTACACGGCGTACGCCTCGTCAGCGTCGGCGGTGCGGGGGACGACCACGTCGAAGAAGATGTTGAGCAACGTGGGATCGAAGGCCGTGCCCGCGTCGCGGGTCATGATGTCGAAGATGGTGTCGTAGGGGAGGCCGGCGCGGTACGGCCGGTTGCTCCGGAGCGCGTCGAACACGTCGGCGACGTGCGTGATCTCGCTGGCGAGGTTGATCCGCCACGTCCTTGGCACCTTCGGGTAGCCGCCGCGGTCGTAGTGCAGGTGGTGTTCGTAGGCGACGGCGACGGCCAGGTCGCTCACCCCGGGCGTCGCCATGAGAATCCTGGCGCCCTCCTCGGGATGCTGCTGGACGATGGCGCGTTGTGCGTCCGAGAGCCGGCCCTTGCAGTTCAGGATGTCTGCCGGCACGCGCAGCTTGCCGACATCGTGCAGCAGTGCCGCGACACCGAGGTCCTTCACCACGGCCGACTCGAGGCCGGCGGCCTCGCCGAGCGCCATCGCCAGCAGGGCGACGTTGACGATGTGCGCCACCGTGTAGTCGTCGTGCGACTTGAGCGCGGCCAGCGGGATCAACGCGTGCATGCTGCGTTCGACGCTGCGCAGCAGTGCCAGCACCGTCACGTCGAGCGTTTCGAACTCGAGGCGCCGATCCTCGACGACGCGCCGCCAGAGTCGCGCGATTGCCTTGTTGTCGACCTCGAGGGGGGGCTCGGCTTTCGTGGCCTTCGTGTCGTCGTCGAGTGACAGGAGTCGCAGGTGTTCCGTCGACGCCAGCCGGAGCGCCGAGGGACTCCGGTGCAGTTCCGCGAGATCCGACACGAACGCAGACACCTCGTCGGCGATGAGTCCACGCCTGACGGTGAGCCGCTGATATCCCTGTGCCTGGAGCAGCGCGAAAAGCCCTCTCGCGAGCGTGTCGCCATTGGGGAGCGCGGTGTTCTCGAAGATCAGCCTGTTGTCGAGCACGAAGACCGTGACCTCTCCAGGCGACGCGGGGAAGGCATCGACCTGCGCAACCAGGCGAGTGGCGATCTCCCTGAAGCGCGGGTGGTCACTGGAGTAGAGCTGGCGCACCGCAAGGCCGCCCTGCAGCGTGCGGAGGAATTCGACAACCTGGCCGGTCATGCGCCTCCTCCGGAGTCACCGCGCACGCGACTGAGCAGGCCGGCCGGCGAACGCTGCCACGCCCGCGCCGCGGCGACCGCCGTCGCGTCCGACGAGGTCGCCAGCGCGTCGGCCATCACGCGCGAGACGCGACGCGAGGCGGCGTGGAAGCTGGTGTGGCGGGCCGCAAGCAGGTTGGTCAGCACGGCGATCGACTCCCTGCTGGCCGCCTCCGCCAGGAGGCGCACGGCGCGGCACTGCCTGGGCTCGGTGGAGGGGGTCGGCACGGCGCCAATGAACGCGCCCAGGGCCCTGGCGCCCACGAGAGGGGTCGCATGCGCGGCGCGGTCCAGGGCCAGGTCGGTTACGCGCGCGTCCTTGTCGGCCAGGGCGCGCTGCAGCAGTGACTCGAACCGCGACGGGCTCAGGTCGCTGCGGAAGAGCAATTGATACGCGTCGAGCCTGACGTTGACGTCGCTGTCGGCGAGAAACGCGCGGGCCGATTCGGCCACGCCGGCGACCTCGCCAAGAGCGGCGAACGCACCGAGAAGCTCGCGGCCCACGGACGGCTCCGTGCGGTAGATCCTCGTGAGGGCGTCGCGCACCGTGTCTGGATCCAGAACTTCGAGCAGCCCGTGGAATGGGCCGGGGGTGCGCGGATCAATCAGGTTCGTGATGGCTTCCAGCAGTGCCTGGGCGAGCGCGCTGCCTCCCGCTCGCGCGAGCGTGACCAGCGCGTCGGGAGGCTCGCCGCCCGCCTCGTGCACGGCGCCGAGCACGGCCCTGATGGTGTCGGGCTTTGCGAAGAATCGCTGGGCGGCGTCGCCACGCGACGCCTGGCTGAACGCGTCGGCCGCCTCTGCCAGCAGGTCGAACCGCCCGGCGGCCAGGAGCGTCGGAAGCTGTGTCTCCAGCCGCTCCAGGCAGGCGCGGCGTTCCTCGGTTGCACCACACGTGGCGACGATGCGAAGGGCGATCTGCGTGACGTGCCCGGCCATGTCCTCGGGCTTGCGCGGATCAACGTGGCGCGAGGCATCGACGCGCATCACGGCGGGCAGCGATGTGGCGCTCAGTTGCTCGAGGCGCTCCTGGTACAGCTCAGGTGCGACGTCCTCCGCGTCGTCATCGCGTCGTGCAAGCAGTTCCGACAACACGCGCTCGGCCACGCTCGGCGCCGCCGATACCAGGTCTGGTGGCAAGCCTTCCGCGTCGAACCGGTCCTGCAGGGCCGCAGCCACCGGGGGGTGGGCCGCAGCGACCGTCGAGAGCTTCAGCATGAACGAGATGAACTGCGACGTGCTGCCGCCACGCGTGAACTCCAGGTGGCGAATTACTTCCAGGAGGTCGGGGCGCGGCAACTGATCGATCATCTCGCCGAGCAACCGGAGCTTCCCCGGATCGCCTGACGGTGACGCCTTGAGGATCTGTGCACGCAGTTCGGGACTCAGCGCCGACATGAACTCCGCGAGGCGCAGCTTGATCGCCGCGCGCGCGTCGGGGGGCAACGCCGTCAGGTCGGCCGAAATGCGCGACACGCGATCGTCGAAGTGACGGAGCCCGGCACCCTCGAACTGGTCGACCATGTGCAGCACGTACCGCGCGAGGTCGGTGGGATCGAGGGGCGCGTCGCCGCCAGTGCCGAACCAGTCGCCGGCGAGGCGCCGCGTGACGTTGCGCCAGGCGACGACCGCGGTATCGGTCGCATCGCCCGTCGACGCCCCCTCCTTGAAGCGGAGGCCGGCGAAATCCAGGAAGGTGACCTGCACCCCGCCGATGCTCGGCGGTTGTTGCGCGCCGGCCGCTGCGTCACCGGCAGCGAGCCACGCGACGAGCCGTTCGGCGCCGTGCGACGACACACCCGCGTCGAAGCGAATCTCCGAGATGTCGCGGCTCGCGAGGCGCGCCGACAACCACGGGACGTCACAGGCCATCGCGGCGTCGCTCGACGGGCCCACCAGGAGGCGGTCGCTCGTGACCCCGACGACCACGCGGGGCATCGTCGCCAGGAGGGACTGCAGCGCCTGGGCGAACGGGGCCGTCGCGGGCGCGATGCTGGGATGTCCGGGCGGGTAGATGGTCGCCCGCTGGATGGCCCGGACGAAACGTCTGACGAGATCGAGGGCGAGTCTGGCCGACGCAGCGTCGGCGTCGTCCGCATCGTCGGCCGCCACGCGCGTGAGTTGTGCGACTTTCATTGTCACCGGCAGGCATCCACCTCAGGTCAAATCGGCCGTTCGGTCGATCGCATGAGGCGGGCCGTGGCCCATCGGCCCCGCGTGGTGACGGCCGTACAGAGATGAAGCCGCACGATCCCCTGTGCGGCTTCGTCTGGCCTGGTGCCGGGCATCCCGGCCGATCGGTGATCAGCTAAGGAATGCGCAGGACCTGCCCGGGCTTGATCTTGTCGGGATCCGTCAACTGGTCCTTGTTCGCCTCGAAGATCTTCATGTAGGCACTGGCGCTGCCGAGGTGCTCCTTGGCGATGGCGCTGAGCGTGTCGCCAGCCTTCACCGTGTACGTCTTTGCCGCGGCGGCAGCCGGCGCTGCGGGGGCCACCACCTGGATGTCGGCCGAGATCTCCTTCTGCCAATCCGGGATCGTCTTGATGGCGGTCCAGATCGCGTTCTTGTCGGCTTCAGACGCCACGGTGCCCTTGAAGTACAACTTCCCGTCGCGTTCCTCGGCGTTGCCCTGGAACTTACCCTTGGCTGTCTGGATGGCGTGCGCGTACTTGTCTCTGAGTCCCATCAGCACCTCCACTGCCCACGTGGGCAGTCAATGGTGACACCGTTGCGGGGTGTCGCCTGGCTCGATCCCGCACCATCACGGCGACGCACTACCTAGTCGTCGAGGACGAACGTGACCATCATGTTCACCTGGTACTCGGTGACTTTCCCTTCCTCGCAGCGCACGTGCTGCTCCTTGATCCAGGCCCCGCGAATGTGCCGCAGCGTGTGGCCCGCGCGTGACAGGCCCTGCTGAATCGCATCCTCGAAGCTCCTGGTCGACGTGGCGCTGATTTCCGACACTTTGGCTACTGACATATGTTACCTCCTGCGTGATGAGCGCAAGCGCTGTGACTGCCGTGGCAGGGGCTCGCGGTGGCCCCCATGTCCGGGTACCACCATAGCGGATTGTGCAGGCATCGAGATGGTCAATTAAGAACACCGCGACCGTGGCCGGCACGGCAGTGAATGCACTGCTCACGTCGGTCAGTGCGACGAGCGGATGGCAGCGTCCGCGGGGCGCAGCTTACGGTCGAGTCGCTCCCCACGTTGACAACCGGGACGCCAGCCAGATAGCGTCACGCCGGCTACCTCGTGAAGGGGGCTGACCCCCGTCGGTGGCCGTTGGAGTGGCACGTGCTGATCTACGCGGCGATCGGGGCGTTTGGCCTGCTCTTCCTCCTGATCATGCTGTTCGTCGGCGAGCTGTTCGGCGGCGATCACGACGTGCACGCCGGCGACCTCGGCGCCGACCACGGCGACATCAGCCACGACGGTGGCCCCAGCATCTTCAGCGCGCGCATCATGGCCTCGTTCCTGACGGCCTTCGGCGTCGGCGGGGTGGTCGCGCGCTACTACGGGCTGCTCGCATCCCGCGGCGGCCGGGTGCGGCGTCGTGTCGGGCGTCGTGATGTCCGGACTCGTCTACCAGTTCGCGAGAATCCTCTACTCGCAGCAGGCCTCGAGCGAGGTGCAGATGGTGCGCCTCATCGGCAGGATGGCCGAGGTGACCGTGGGCATCCCGCCGGGCGGCGTGGGGCAGGTCACGCTCGACTACGGCGGTGAGCGCACGACCCAGATCGCCCGGTCGGTCGACGGGGCCGCGATTCCCCGCGGCACCGTGGTCGTCGTCACGGCACTGCTGGGTGACTCGATCATCGTGGAGCGGGCGGCGGGCGCGCGTGCCCCGGGAGGTCAGTATGAGCAGCCTGTTCGGTGAGTTGTCGGCCATCACCATCGCGTTCACCGTCCTGCTCGGCCTGCTCGGGCTCTTCGCCGCGATGGCGCTGTTCGCCCGCAACTACATCAAGGTCCCGCCGTCGCAGGTCGCCATCTTCTACGGGCGCAAGCACACGCTCGTCGACGAGCAAGGGGCAACCGCACCGACGGTCGGCTTCCGCGTCGTGCGCGGCGGCGCGGCGCTGCGCGTCCCGGTGCTCGAGCAGGTCGCGTACCTGTCGCTCAACATCATCTCGATTCCGCTGAAGATCCAGCGCGCCTACACGAAGGAAGGCGTGCCCGTCACGGTCGAGGCCGTCGCGAACGTCAAGATCGCCGGCGACGACATGTCGCTGCGCGCGCGCCGCCGAGCGCTTCCTCGGCATGACGGCCGAACAGATCAAGGGCGTCATCTTCCAGACGCTCGAAGGGCACCTGCGGGCGATCCTCGGCACGCTGACCGTCGAGGAGATCAACGCCGACCGCCAGGCCTTCGCGCAGAAGATGACCGACGAGGCGGCCGTCGATCTCAAGAAGATGGGCGTCAACATCGACATCCTGACCATCCAGCAGATCAGCGACGAGCAGGGCTACCTCGACGCGCTCGGCAAGAAGCGCACCGCCGAGGTCAAGCGCGACGCGGTCATCGGCGAAGCGCTCGCCCAGCGCGACGCGATGATCCAGTCGGCCAACGCCGACCAGGAGGGCAAGACCAAGCGCTACGAGGCCGACGTCGACCATCGCGCAGTCGCTGCGCGACAAGGAGACGCGGCAGGCCGAGTTCAACGCGGCGGTCCAGGCCAAGCAGGCCGAGGCCGCAGCAGGCCGGGCCCGCTCGCGACCGCCATCGCCAGGCAGAAGGTCACCGAGCAGGAAACGCGCATCGATCAGGTGCGCAAGCGCAGGAGGTGCTCGTCCAGGAGCAGGAAGCCGCTGCGCCGGGAAAAGGAGCTGCAGGCCACGGTCGTGAAGCCGGCCGAGGCCGAGCGCCAGGCCGCGATCCTGCGCGCCGAGGGGCGAGAAGCAGGCGACCATCATCAAGGCCGAAGCGACGCAGAAGGAACTCGAGTTCGAGGGCGCCGGCGAGGCCGCGAAGATCGAGCGCGTCGGCCGCGCCGAGGCCGCCAAGGTCCTGGCCGTCGGCGAAGCCGAGGCCGAGGTCATCAAGAAGAAGCTCCTGGCCGAGGCCGAAGGCCTTCAGCGCAAGTCCGAAGCCTGGAAGAACTTCAACGAAGCCGCCGTCCTCAACATGGTCGTCGAGAAGATGCCGGAGCTGGCCCAGGCCTTTGCCACGCAGCTGGCCGGCATCGACAAGATCAACATCATCGAGATGGGCAACGGCACCGGCGGGTCGGGCGGCATCGGCAAGGTCATGGGCACCGTCGGCGGCGGCATGACCGCGATGCTGGCGATGCTCAAGGACCAGTTCGGCATCGACGTGGTGAGGCTCGCCCAAGCCAAGACCCATGCGGCCATCACGGACGCCGAGTCGCACGCCCCGCCCGCTGATTCACCGGCCGCTCCGTAAACACCTCACCGTCTCCTCGTTACGGCTGAGCCTCCGGCGGTTTGGATTGACCCGATCCGAACAGCTGGATCCTGAACGGCCGCAGGGCGCTCGCAGCGATCCGGCCATCACAAAACCTTAGCAATTTCCAGCACAACCGTTGGCACGGCTTCCGCTCGCGTCGACCGCGTTGCGGACAGGATGTGCCGAGGGACGAACAGGCCTTCCAGTACGACGAAGTCGTTCGGGCGAGTGCAATAAATACCCTCCCTGCTACGTCGTGCCTGGCTCGATGCCGAGGTGCAGTCTGCCTGCCCAACCCGTGATCTCGCTGCACGCGGGACACGCGAACAGCAACGTTTGTCCGGTGACGTGTCGTGGCTGTGCCGGCCGCGGCCCCTCAACCCCCACCCGGAGGTGGAGACGATGAAACGACTGCTTGCGATGTTGGCCTTCGTGGCCCTGGCGATGACGACGGTTCCGTCGTTTGCCCAGACGACGGGCGAGATCTACGGCAAGGTGACCGACGCGAGCGGCAGCGTGCTGCCGGGCGCCATGGTCACCATCTCGAGCACCGTGCTGCTGCAGCCGCAGACCGCGGTATCGACGGCGACGGGCACGTATCGGTTCCCCGCGCTGCCGATCGGCGTCTACAGCGTGCGGTTCGAGCTGACGGGATTCCGACCCGTGGTGCGTGAGGGGCTCCGCCTCGAGATCGGCCTCAACGTCCAGGTGAACCAGGCCCTCGAGATCTCGGCCATCGAGGAAGCCGTGTCGGTGACGGCGGAGTCGCCGCTCGTCGACATCAAGGACACCTCCCGCACCACGCGGTTCACCCAGGAGGCCCTGCAGAGCATTCCATCGGCGCGCGACCCGTGGGTCATCCTCGAACAGTCGGCCGGCGTCGCCATGGACCGCCAGAACGTGGGCGGCAGCATGTCGGGCCAGCAGTCGAATTTCGTCGCCCGCGGTGCCGCGATGAGCCAGCAGAAGTGGAACCTCGACGGCGTCGACATCACCGACATGTCGGCGACGGGCGGGTCGCCCGTCTACTATGACTTCGACGCATTCGAAGAGATGCAGGTCTCGACGGGCGGCGCCGACGTGACGATGCAGTCGCCCGGGGTCGGCGTGAACCTGGTGACGAAGAGCGGCAGCGACAAGATCAAGGGATCGGCGCGCTACTACGTGACCGACCAGAAGTTCCAGTCGTTCAACGTCTCCGACGAACTCCGCAAGCAGGGTGCCTCGACGGGCAACCCGATCCTGAACATCAAGGACTACGGGATCGAGGCCGGCGGCCCGATCAAGCGGGGCCGCGCGTGGATCTGGGGCAGCTACGGCAAGGGCGACATCAACGTCGGCGTGAACAATTTCTACAAGGCGACGCCCGAGTGCCAGGCGATGAAGGCGGCTCCGCTGACGTACTCGCTCGAGGAGATCCGCGGGTGCCTCAATCCCGATACCACGATCCTGAACAACTACAACGCCAAGCTGTCGGCGCAGACGTTCAAGAACAACCAGGCGTCGTTCTTCTTCAACGCGGCCGAGAAGGTGCGCAACGCGCGCGACGGCTCTGACCTGCGGCCGCTCGAGACGACCTATCGGCAAATGGGCGTCACCCGCGAGGATCTCGGCTCGAGCTGGTGGAAGACCGGCATGCCGAAGAGCTACAAGTGGACCGACCGGCACATCTTCAGCGATCGGTTCATGTTCGAAGGGTCGTATTCACACGTGGGCAACAACTTCACGCTGACCTTCCACGAAGAAGAGCTGCGCAACGTGCAGGCGGCCTACGAGATCTCGACGCAGGCGTGGTCGCGGTCGTACCAGGAAGCCGTGTACGTGCGTCCGACCGACAGCGTCGACCTGATGGCGAACTACTTCCTGCCGAACACGTTCGGGGGCGATCACGCGATCAAGGTCGGGTTCAAGTACCGCAACGACATCGCGCACACCGAGAGCATGTACGGCGGAGACGCCTACGCGCGCTTCCAGAACGGCGTGGCGGCCGAGGCCCAGCTCTATCGCCGCGGCCTCACCGAGTACGGCCTGAACAACCGGAGCCTCTTCTTCCAGGACACCTACACGCGCGGCAGGCTGGTGGCCAACCTGGGCCTGCGCTACGACTACCAGACCGACTTCGCCAACGAAGCCAACGTGAGCGCCTCGCCGTTCTTCGGCCAGCGGACCTACGCGGGCGTCTACAACGGCGTCACCTATCCTGGGACGGCCTTCAACCAGTTGCCCGAGTTGTCGTTCAAGGGCGCCGAGGCCGGGGTGAACTTCAAGAACTTCTCGCCGCGCCTCGGCCTGACCTACGACCTGCGCGGCGACGGCCGCAACGTCATCAAGGTGAACTACTCGCACTACGTGAGCCAGCTCGGCACCGGCAGCCTGTCGAGCACCTACAACACCGTCGTCCTGACGACCGTGCGGTACCCCTGGATTGACGTCAACGGCGACCGCTTCATCCAGGCCAACGAGGTCGTGATGACCGCGGCGCCGCTGCAGTGGACGGGTGGCTACGACTACAACAACCCGACGGCGACGAGCACTTCGGGCAAGGTCGATCCCGACCTGTCGGCAGATACCACCGACGAGTTCCTCGTCACGTTCGACAAGCAACTCGGCAACGAGTTCGCCGTCAGCGCGAGCTACATCTGGCGGAACTACGGCAACTTCTGGGGCAACGACTACGACAACTGGGACGCCAGCAACTGGACTGCCGTGTCGTGGACGCCGCCAGCAGCCACTTGCCCGTCCGGGGCCAGCTGTCCGGCCGTCACCTACTACCAGCCCACGAGCCAGTTGCCCGTGAAGTACACCGTCACGAACGTGAAGGATTTCTACCGCCGGTACCAGGGCTTCGAGCTCACCGCGCGCAAGCGCTTCTCGAATCGCTGGCAGCTGAACGGCAGCTTCTCGTACAACGACGCCCCGATGACGTTCGAGTCGACTGCCGGCTACACCTACTGGTCGTCGACGAGCGATCCCACCAACATCGAGTCGAGCCTGAACGATGGCCAGTACGCGCCTGAATCGACGTCGTCCGGCCTGGGCAACGTGTTCGTGAACGCCGTCTGGCTCGGCCGCCTCACGGGCTCGTACACGCTGCCGCTGTGGGACATCAACCTTGCCGCGTTCTACAACGCCCGCGGCGGCTATCCGTACATCCGGTCGGTGCTCAGCCCGACGCGGCCGTTCAGCGCCGGCCAGGCAACGGTGTATCTCGACAAGCGCGGCGACGAGCGCCTGCCCAACATGCACACGGTCGACTTCCGCGTCGATCGGGTGTTCACCGTCTACAACCGGCTCCGCTTCACGGCCGGCATCGACGTGTTCAACCTGTTCAACGGCAGCACCACGCTGTCGCAGCGCGGCGGACAGAACGCCAGCAACGCGAACACGATCAGCTCGCTGATGGGACCGCGCGTGATGCGCTTCGGCGTGCGCGCGACCTGGTAGCGGCGCAGACGCACTGACGACCCGTCCGGACTGCCGGCCTCCTCGCACGCCGCGGGGAGGTCGGCAGTGCTCGCCACGCCATCGCGCTGCGGCGCGCCCGACGTGGTCTCGGGTCGGCGACATGGCCCGGACGCCACATCCCGTGACCGGGTTACCATGTCGCTCGTGACCGACCCCACCCCACGCAAGTCCTGCCTCGCCTGCGACGCCGACAACCACCAGACGCCGCTCATCCAGCTCGATTACCTCGACCGCACGTACTGGATCTGTCCGCGACACATGCCGACCTTGATCCACGACCCGGCAAGCCTGATCGGGATGCTGCCGGGTGCAGACCGGCTGCGGCCGGCCGATCATCACGACTGACGCGAGATCGCGCCGTTCGCGGGCGTGGGCGGCTGAGTCAGACGCCCGTCGTCGGCAGGCCGTGAGCCCGCGCCGGATTCCCGGGCGAGATGCCCTGGCGACCGCACATGCGCCGCCGTCGCAGGAGGCGGTACCGACGTGCCGGTGTCAGGGCTGGCGTCGGCGACGTGCCGCGAGTCCGGCGAGGCCCAGCAGCAGCGTGGCCACGGCCGCTGGTTCGGGGACCTGCAGACCGCCCAGCCGCGCGTTGTCGAGGCCGACCAGCGTCGATTCGTTCGTGCTGCCAAGGCGAACTTCGAAGAAGCCCACGTTGGCCATGACCGTCGCGAACGCCGGGCTGGGGTCTGCCGCCGGGTTGAGGTCGAAGTCGGTGATCCATCCGGCTGCACGCGCCTCGAGGTCCGTCCACGTCGGAACGAACGCCACGTCGTACGGGCGCCAGCCAGGTGAGAAGTCGCCGGTGAGCGCGTGGAGCCATCCGTTCGTGACGGCGTTCTGACGGACGCGCAGCCAGGCTCCGCTCACGTTGGTGGTCCTGAAGTCGAGATCGACCCCAGCGCTTCCGATGCCATCCGCAGCGTAATCGCCCGTGAAGGCCGCGCCCGAGGTGAGCGCGCCGATGTCGAAGAACGTCGCATCGACGATGCGCCGGATGAGCAGATGCTCGTCGGGATTGCCGCCGGCGGCACTGTGTACGACCGTGCTCGAGATGGTATTGGGACCAAACCCGGCAAGGCCGCCCGAGAAGGTCTCCACGCCGATCGAGGCCGCGCCGACGGGCGCAGCGGTTGTGCACGCGAGGACGAGCAAGGCGAAGCCTGCACGTGAGTGACGCACCATGACACCACCTCTGGGTTCGACTTCCAGTTGACCGGGGAGTGACTCCAGGTCAAGCAAGTCATGGACCAAGGCGTCCTCACACAGACGGCCGAGCGCGGCGCATTTTCTCAGCCATGACAAGTCAGCCGACACGCCGCAAAAGGTCGCCCCGTTCGGAGACCCGTGAGCCGCCGTGCGTCGAGCTACAGGTCGCCGTCGGGGATGTGTCCTGCAGCCATCGCCGCCCGCTGTGCGTCGCTGAACGGTGGGGCCGCCAGCGCGGGGTCTTCGTGGAAGGCGCGGAACAGGTGCGCGATGTAGTGCATGCGTTCATCGAGTGCAGCCCAGTCGCTCGCCCCGCAGTCGTGCGTCCCGTGCGCGTCACACCTGAAGCGCGCCACGACCGTGCTGACCTCGTCGTCCAGTCGGCGCAGGCTTTCGGGAAACGGCACCTCGATGGTGCGGCCGAGCCGCAGGACGTGGTTCGTCGGCACCCGGAGGGTCATCAGGCAATCGGTGATGATCGCCCGCGACAGGTGGCGCGCGGCGCGCGCGAACGGCCACGCGATCGTGCCCAGCCCGATCGCCAGCGGCGCGCGCACGGCACCGCCCCATGTCGCCGCCCCCGCACTCAACGCGCGGAGCACGCGTTCACCCAGTTCGCGCAACTCCAGGGCGGGCGCGTCGAGCGCTTCCTGGATCTCGGGCTGCAGCCGCGTCTGCTCGTGCCAGCCAACCTCGAGGTTGGCCAGGTACATCAGGTGCGCTCGTCGCCCCGGGTCGGCCTCCGACAGGGCGTGCGCGTAGCGCGTGAATGCCTGGCGCAGCAGACGCTGCCCCTCCGGGGGATCGCCGTCGCGCAGGCCCTCGACGAACCGCGCCACCTGCGAGGGGGCAGGAACGGCGCCGCCGGCGCACATCGGTGAGGAAGCGAGCGAATTCGCGACCGATCTCCTCGAATACCTTGAGGTTGCCGCACGCTACCGCGTAGCTCGCTCGCTCGAACGGATCGAGCGGCCCCTGCACGGCGCGCACGACGCGCCCCAGCCGCGTCTCGGGGTTGTAGAGTCCGGTCGCCAGCAGGCGCCGCCACAGCGAGTGAATCGGGTGCACCCAGCGCACCGGCAGGTTGAGCCGAATCCTGAGTGTCTCGAGCAGGTCTTCGCCGCGGATCGTCTGCCCGGCCTGGCGCGACGCCCATGTCGCGAAGATGCACCAGTTCGCCGACGTGCCAGTGTGCAGGCGAGTGCCGTCGGCAAGGCGATGGTAGGTAGTCCGTGATGTGCAGGTTGCGCACCACGGGATCGGTCATGCGGACGATGCGCTCGACATCGTCGACAGTGGGCGACGGGGACGAGGGGCCGGGCGACTCGGGTGTCGGGACCATTGAGCTGACAGGACGCGGCGACCTTACCCCGAACGGCCGATGTTGGCAACATGCGTCCGGTCTGCGTCCGGCCCAAGCTCCCGCGCGATGAGATCACCCCGTTCCCGGAGCCCGCTGCCGGAGCCCGACACCGTGATGGCCGTTTCCGTGAGAGACTGCCGCTCGTCCGGTTGCCAGGAGGCATGATGCGAACGAGATGGGGTGTGCTGGTGATCGTCGCGGCGTCATGTGCCGCAACGATCGCCCAGGGCCAGGATGCCGGACGTGCGGCGTTGATCGCACGGGCCAAGGCGCTCGAGCTCGACACACCGTACGTGCCGCCACCAGGGGACCCGCTCGAGCATCACGCGTCGGGCTACGCCAAGATCATGTGCTCGTCGGTGTTCGTCTCGGGGCTCGACCCGGCGTTCGCCGCCGAGAACGTCGGGTACTTCACGGCGCCCTACGCCGAGCGCTCGAAGCTCGGGACGCCGCGCATCGATCGCGCCAACCGCGCGGTGCACGTGACGATGCCGAACGGAACCATCCGCACGGCGAAGCAGGTGGGCAGCCAGGGGTGCGTCACGCTGCCAGTCGGTGCGCCCGACGTGTCGTTCACGCCGAGCGTCGTGAAGAGCGCGTTGCCCGATCCCGCAACGCAGCCGTGGCCGATGGGCGACGTGCTGCCCGCCGGTCCATTGCCCGCGGGCATCGATGCGGCGAAGGTGCAGCAGGCCGTCGAGGCCGCGTTCGATCCCGCGGGCATGACCGCGGCGTTCGTGGTGACGTGGAAGGGGCGCATCATCGCCGAGCGCTACGGCGAGGGCATCTCGCACACCACGCCGCTCGAGAGCTGGTCGATGGGCAAGAGCCTGACGGCGACCCTGCTGGGCGTGCTCATCCAGCAGGGCGCCTACGACCTCTGGCAGCGCGCGCCGATCCCCGAGTGGCAGGGCGCAGGCGACGCGCGGGCGAGCATCCGCATCGCCGACATCCTGCGCATGTCGAGCGGCCTCCGCATTCGCGCCCCGCAGGATCCCGACTACGACCCCGCCGGCTCCTACCCGGATCACCTCTACCTCTACACGGGCGCGATCGACTCGTTCAGGTACGCCGCGACACGGCCGCTGCAGTGGCCGCCGAACACCGTGGGGCGTTACCGCAACACCGATCCCGTGCTGGCCGGCTACCTGATCCGCCTGGCCGTCGAGAAGCGCAGGGAGTCGTACCACGCGTTTCCGCAGCGGGCGCTGTTCGACCGGATCGGCATCCGCACGATGGTGATGGACACGGATCCGTTCGGCAACTTCCTGACGCAGGGCTACGAGCAGGGGAGTCCGGCCGCGACTGGGCCCGCCTCGCCAACCTGTACCTGCAGGACGGCGTGTGGAACGGCGAACGCATCCTCCCTGAGGGCTACGTCAGGTTCGTGAGCACGCTCGCCCCTGCGTGGGAGGCCGACAAGCGCCCCATCTACGGTGGCTTCTTCTGGCTGAACGGCGACACGTCGTTTCCCGCACCCACCGATGCCTACTACATGGCAGGCGTCGGCGGGCAGAACGTGCTGATCATCCCGTCGCACGATCTCGTGATCGTGCGTCTCGGGCACTACAAGGGCGTCGCGCCAGGCGGTCGCGCGCTGCGCAAGGCCGTGGCGCTGCTCGTGGAGGCCGTGCCGGCGAATGCCCGGTAGGGCACCCGCGGCCCGGCAGTTGGATGGTTGTGTGCGGGGGCGCCCGCGGCCCGGCGGTTGGATGATTGTGTGCAGGTGTAGGGGCCGCACCCCAGTGCGGCCCGGATCGATGTCGACCCCGCAGTCAGCGGCGGGGGCGATGCAGAACCGACGATGACCGAACAGAAACCACCGCGCCGCGTCCGCTATCGTGGGAGGAACCCGCGCGCGTTCCACGAGAAGTACAAGGAACTGGACGCGGAGCGGTACGAAGCCGACGTCCGGAAGATCGTCGCGTCGGGGAAGACGCCGGCAGGGATGCACCGCGCGATCATGGTGGCGGAAGTCCTGCAGGCGCTGACGCCCGCCGCTGGCGACGTCGCGGCCGACTGCACGCTCGGCTACGGCGGACATGCGCGCGCCATCCTCGAACGCATTCAGCCGGGCGGCAGGCTGATAGGCCTCGACGTCGATCCGCTGGAATTGCCGCGCACCGAAGCGCGCCTTCGCGCCGCCGGGTTCGGCCCCGCCGCATTCGTGGCGCGCCGGAGCAACTTCGCCGGCCTGCAGCAGGTGCTCGTGGACGAGGGGGTCGTCGCGGCCGACATCATCCTGGCGGATCTCGGCGTGTCGTCGATGCAACTCGACAATCCTGACCGCGGGTTCACGTACAAGGCCAGTGGCCCGCTCGACATGCGGATGAACCCTTCGCGCGGTGAGCCGGCGTCGAAGTTGATCGCGCGCTCGAGCGAAGCGAAGCTCGCGCAACTGTTGCAGGACTTCGCCGACGAGCCCCATGCCGAGGCCATTGCCGCGGCGCTGAAGGCGCGTGCGCCCGACACGACCGACCTCCTCGGCCGGACGGTACGGGAGGCGGTTCACGCCGAGCGACCGCACGCGCACGCCGCAGACATCGAGACGTCGATCCGGCGCACCTTCCAGGCGCTGCGCATCGCCGTCAACGACGAGTTCTCTGCGCTCGACACCTTCCTGCGGGAGTTGCCGCGTTGCCTCGCCCCGGGCGGTCGGGTCGTCGTGCTCACGTTTCACTCGGGCGAGGATCGCCGGGTCAAGAAGGCGTTCGAGGCGGGGCAGCGGGATGGCGTGTTCGAGCGCATCGCCGACGAGGTGATTCGCCCGTCGGCCGAGGAGGTGCGGATGAACCCACGGGCCGCGTCGGCGAAGCTGCGCTGGGCGGCGAGCGGTGCAGCGTCGGCATCCTTGCGTGGGTGAAGGCTGTCGGCGGTGCCGAAGACCGCAACGCCCCGTGTCGGACGGTCTTCGGCACCGCTGAGATGGCGCTCGGTCTAGGTCCGCACCCGCTTCCGCAATGCTGCGCCCGTCAGCGCGGCGGCGAGCAGGAGCAGGGATGTGGGTTCGGGAACCGCACGCGCCGAGACGTCATCGAGGAAGAAGCCACCCGGCAGATTCTGGAACTCGAACGACAGGGTCGTGCTCGCCGACGTGGCGAGGAGGTTCGACAGGGTGATTCTGTGCATACCCTTGTTGTGGCACATTCACGAGCGAGTGAACGACTCCGCCGTTCCAGTGCACGTTGAACAGGTTGCTCGACGCGCCTCCGAGATTGTCGTTGCGAAGGTAGAACGTCAGGTCGTAGCTGGTAGACGCCGTGGTTGCGAGGACCTGCGAAATGAACCCTGAGGCCGGATACGGGCCCGAGACCGCCGCGTAGGACCCTGAGTTCGCGCTGCAGAGCGATCCGAGAAAAATGCTGCCGTCCAGGCACACGCCCGTGCCGAACCCCGTGTTGCCCGAGAGGGTCCAACCGGTGAAATCACCGCTCTCGAAGCCGCCATTCACGACGGGGGCGGCGTACGCAGGCGCCGCCAGCAACATCGCGGTGCAGACGTACAGGCCCACGCGTGTCACCACTGTCTGCAGTTGTCTCATCTTTCTCGACTCCATTCTCTGCGCTCGAAAAGGCGCGTCTACGTGCGTGAACAGGAAACCGTGAGAGGGACTCACATGCAATCAGCCCGCCACCATGTCTCTCCGTCGATGGCCGAGGCAAGCCTGCCATCAGGGCTCAGCTTGTCCATTCGCAGGAAGACTTATGAGCGTTTCCCACATGATTTCTGGCCAAGGCCTGGCGACACAACGCGGCGATATACTGCCTGCGCATTCCTCAGAAAGGTGGACGCATGAACGGACCCAAGCCGGTGTGCTTCATGGTCATGCCGTTTCGACGCCGCAAGGTCGAGGGAACGGTGGCCGCAGGCGCGCCAGGCGAACTGGACTGCGACGCGCTCTGGGATCGCGTCTACCGTCCCGTGATCGAGACCCTGGGGTACCTGCCGATCCGCGCCGACGCCGACACGGGGTCGGTCATCGTCAAGGACATGCTCGAGCGCCTGGCCTTCGCGCACCTCGTGCTGGCCGACGTCACGCTGCCCAACGGGAACGTCTACTACGAGATTGGCATCAGGCACGTGGCGCGCGAGACGGGGTGCGTGCTGCTGGCGACGACGTGGTCGCGCCAGTTGTTCGACATCGACCAGTTCCGATCGGTGCGCTATCCGCTGGTTGACGGCCTCGTGCCGGAGTCCGAAGCGGTGGCGATCCGCGCCGCCCTGGTCAACGACATCCGGCGGATCAAGGACGCGAGGACGCCGTGGTTCGAACTCGTGACGACCGATCAGAAGCAGGCGAGGGCCGCGGCCTTCCGCGAGCAGAGCGAGGCGACGAGCCTGTTCCAGGCACGCATGCGCGCCGCACGCCTCGCCCCCAGGGAAGAGCGCAAGCCGATGGTGAGGGCCATCCTGGCCGACGTGACCGACTCGACGCTGACCATTCCCGAGATCGCCTCCGAGTTGCTCACGCTGGTGCGCGACGAACTGGGCTGGAGCGATACGCTGACCTTCGTGCAGGCGCTGCCCGCAAGCACGCGTGAGCTTCCCCTGGTGCGTGAGCAGGAACTGCTGGCATTCGCGGAGTCGGGCAAGCACCTGGAGGCCATCGGCCTGCTCGAGACGCTCGTCGCGACGCGCGGAGATTCGCCCGAACGGCAGGGGATCATCGGCGGTCGATACAAGCGCCTGTGGAACGCGGCGCAGAAGGAGCGGGTCGGTCGCGGGGAGGATCGCCCGACTGTCGATGAGCGGCGCTATCTGACCAAGGCGATCGAGCACTACACGCACGGCATGGAGCTTGACTACAATCGCTACTACTGTTCGAGCAACCTGCCGCTCCTGCTGCGGGCGCGCGCCAGGCCCGGCGACGCCGATCGCGCCGCCCTCGTCGATCAGTTCGTGCTGGCCGCCTGCGATCGGGCGCTGAAGCGCGGTGAGCACGACGAGTGGTTGCGGCCAACGCTGCTGGGCGCTGCCTTCAGGGCGTGCGACGTCGCGAAGGCGCAGGAGCTTGCGGAACTGATCGAGCAGGAAGGCGCGGCCAGGTGGAAGCTCGACTCGACGCTCATCGACCTGCAACTGGCGGTGCAGCAGGCGGCTGGTCACGACGCGCACGACGACTTGCAAGCCGTTTACGAAACGCTCAGGCAACTGAACGGGTGAACCCACATGGCATACCGAGTTCTCACGCGCGACGAACACTTCCAGGCGGCCGGTCCCAAGCGCATCCTCTCGCTCGACGGCGGTGGCCTGCGCGGCATCCTGACACTGGGGTTTCTCCGGCGCATCGAGGCGATCCTGCGTGCGCGTCACGGCGATGACCCCGCGTTCCGCCTGTGTCACTACTTCGACCTGATCGCCGGGACCTCGACCGGGGCCATCATCGCGGCGGCCCTGGCCACGGGCATGAGCGTCGACGAGGTCATCGGGCACTACCAGCAGCTCGGGCGCGAGGTCTTCAAGAAGAACTGGCTCAGGAACGGCGTCGTCCGTGCCCGCTACGACGAAGAGGAACTCGTCAAGCAACTGCGAAAGGTGTTCGGGAAGGACCGGATGCTCGGCGACGACTCGGTGCAGACGGGCATCCTCATCGTGACGAAGCGTCTCGACACGGGCAGCCCGTGGCCCCTCGGCAACAACCCGAAGGGACGCTACTTCACCGCGAAGCCCACCGACACCTGGATTTCGAACAGTGAGTATCCGCTGTGGAAAGTCGTGCGCGCCTCGACAGCCGCGCCCTCGTACTTCGATCCCGAGAGCATCCAGATTGCCGCCGAGACGGGGAAGCGCAAGGTCGTCGGCACCTTCGTGGACGGCGGCGTCAGTCCCTTCAACAACCCGTCGTTGCAGGCCGTGATGTACGCGACGTTCGAGGGATACAACGTCAACTGGGAAAAGGGTGCCGACAAGTTGCTCGTCGTCTCGGTCGGGACGGGGTCAGCCGACCCGAGCCAGAAGCCGTCGAAGGTGGCCGCCGCGGGAGCCATCAAGGCACTGTTCAGCCTGATGGACGACTGCGCCGCGCTGGTCGAGACGATGATGCAATGGATGTCGTCGAGCCGGACCGCGCGGACGATCGATCGGGAATGCGGCGACCTGGCCGGCGATTTCGTCGCTGGGCAGCCGGTGCTCTCGTACCTGCGCTACAACGTCACGCTGTCGGCAGATGAGGTCGAGGCCTTGCGTCCGGGGCTCGCGGCCGAGCAACTCGAGTCGCTGCCCGAAATGGACAACCCGGCCAACCTCGACATCCTGCTCGAACTGGGCGAGGCTGCCGCGGCCCGGAAGGTGGACGTCGCGGACTTCGGTCCCGCGTTCGATCTCAAGTGAGGCACACGTGGGCCAGCGCCGCAAATACTTGAAGCGCGCCGACCAGGCGGTTGTCGCCGTGCAACTTGCCCTCGACACCGCCGGCTTCACGTACGAGAAGTGGGGGGCGACGCAGACGTGCAAGCGCGGTGACTGGCTCGTGAACAACGACGGCGATGTCTACACCGTGGAAGAAGCGACGTTCAGTCGCACGTACCGCCAGGTCGGTGTCGGCACGTACCTGAAAATCACTCCCGTGTGGGCAGAGGCGGCTGAGACGCCCGGCAGCGTCACCACGAAGGAGGGCATCACGCACTACCGAGCAGGCGACTACCTGGTATCGAACGAGGAGCAGGGCGGCGACGCCTACGCGGTGTCAGCCGACAAGTTCCACGAGATGTACGAACCGGCCGGGTAATCGACGAGCGGTCGCCAGGGCACTGCGACCGTGCGACACGCGCGAGGCCGCCTGGCTGGTGCGCGGTGATGATCACGTCCAGCGCCCGGCTGAGTTTGCGTGTGATCCTGCTGCATGGGTAACATTTGTCGCCCCGCAGTCCAGTGAGTCGTTCCTCGTCGTGTCGTAGGGAGCTCGCCGCAGATGCCTACGTTCTCCAGGTCCGACGTGCCGTTCCTGCTCCAGGGTTCAGGGAAGATCGATGTCGATGCTTCCGGCATCAACCTGAGAGCTCCCCTTCAGCCGGGCGCGCCCCTGCTGTCAGTCGGGTTCACCGCCGCGGGGGCGCAGCCGATCGCGCTGGGCCAGTCCGAGACGGTGAAGGTCGGCCTGTCCTCATCGGCGCGCACGGTTATCGTGCCGGTGTTCCCGGCGTCCGAGGGGCCACCACGCGAGCTCCTGAAGACCAACGGCCTCGGCGACTACTTCAAGGCCGGATCACATGCCGACCAGGTCATCCTCGCGTTCGACGTCGGCGCGTCGGCCGATGCGAAGGCTGCAGGCTCGTTCACGTACGCGCCGCTGACGGCGACCGCCACGATCGACGCGGGAGGCGACGGGGGCTATTCGTACCTGGCCGCGTTTGCGGCCGATCGCCCGGCCGGCGACATCCTGCCCGAGTTCTTCAAGGCCATGCGGCTGCCCGAGCAACTCGAACTCGCACCGCGTCCGGGCGAGGCCGTGTGCCTGCGCTACGGCGGATACCTCAAGCTCGGCGCCGAGGTGTCTGCGGGATACGAACTCTCGGGCACGAAGTCGGTCGGGCTGGGCCAACTGGCGTTGTCGGAGCGTTACGGCCTGAGCGTGCTCGGCAAGATCGGTCTCGGCGCCGGCGTCGCCGGACGCTTCTCCATCCTCGTCACGGGCGACGAGGCGCTTCCCGGCTGGGCGCATGTGCAGGTGCGGCGCCACCGCGCCGCGGACGTCAAGATCGCGGCCGACGTGAAGGTGAGGTTCGTCAACCAGCTCGACGACATGCCGAGCGATGCCAACGAGTTCCTCGGTGCGGTGCTCGGCGTCAACGGCAAGAGCTTCGTGAACGTCCTTGCGCGGGCTCGGGAACTCGCTGACTTCGACACGCTGTCGGCGTCGATCGACGGTCTCGCCAAGCGCTTCATCGGCGAGTACATCGGCAAGGGCTTCGACGCGCTTGCCGCGAAGACCGAGCTGACGAAGTTCCTCGCGACGGTCAATCGGGTGGTCACGAGCTACGAGCAGATCGAAGACCGGGCGGTGACGCTCTTCGATCGCTACTTCGACGATCTCGTCTCGCTGACCGACTTCCTCGATCGCGTCGTGGCCTTGCAGGAGGGAGCACTCGGCAGCCTGAGGCATCGCCTCACCCCGCAACTCTGGACGATGCTGTCGCAGTTGACCGACGGCGACCCGCTCGGCTTCCTCGCGGGCCGGGTCGTGCTCGGCGGCACCGAGGTCGACAGCCTGCCCGAGCTCAAGAAGCGGGCGCAGGCCACGCTCGAACTCATCCGCGGAAACGCGCACAAGGAACTGCGCCAGGTGATCGCCGTCGCCAAGGGGAGCTTCGGCATCGACATGCTGTTCCGCGAAGCCGCCAAGATCGATTCGATCGACGAGCTCAAAGCCCTCGCCTCCGACAAGGTCGGCATGTTCGTCAGCCGACTCGTCGGACGCCGTCTCGACTCCGCGACGAACCTGAAGGCCGCGCTCGGCGAACTGCGAGCCGTGCTCGACAAGATGGACAGCTTCACGCGCAGGCTCTACGGCGCCTTCAGGGAGGCCGCCAACAGCAGTTACTCGACGGCGTTGCACGCCGAGTACAGCCGTGCCACCGAGAACGATGCGCTCGTCGACGTCCTGATCAACCTCGAGGTCGCCGCGGGCCGACGCCTGCTTGCCGAGGCGGCCCGCGGCGAGTTCGAGGCGGTGCTCACCAACACCGACACCGATCTCGTCAGGCTTCGCGAGGGTGTGCTCACGCATCGGACCCGCCGCCAATCGGCCTTCAAGGTGAACATCGTCGGCTGGCACCTCGACTACGCGTACGAGGGATTCGATCGCGTCATCACGGAGAGCGAGCAGCGGTTCGTGCCGTCGGAGCGCGGGATCCTGATCCTGAGCACGACGACGCTCGACGTGGGACGAGGCCGCAAGCGCCAGGACGAGTCGATGCACAGCAACCTCCTGTTGCGCGCGCTCGGGCAGTCGGCCGGCGCCGTTCGCGGCGACGACAGGACGCTGTCGTACGTCATCGACACGTTGACGTCGCTCACGGCCCGCTACGACCTGGCGTTCACAGACGAGGACACGTCGGAGATCGAACTGCAGGATTACCTGGGCTTCGCGCGCGACCTGGGACTCGACGGCGAGGGGGCCGACCTGCAGGCGCTTGCGCCGCTGCTCCCGCGAGCGCCCAACGGCGGGTTCGGCAAGGTGGAGGCAACGTACGACGTGCGATTCGGCCGGGCGTCGATCGAGGCCCTGCTCGGGATCACGAAGTGGACGAAGGCCATCGACACGACCGTCAGGAACAGCATGCGCAGGATCGTTCTCGCGAACTACCTCAAGGATGACCTGCTCCATGATGTTGCCTTCGCGTACGCCACACCGGCCGTGTTCGCGGTCTTCGATCGCGAGGGGCCGGCCTCGTTCGTCAACCGGACGTCGCGCACGTTTCCGACCACGCCCATCGTCGGGGTTGCCGCTCCGACCCAGGTCGACCTCTCGAAATTCGAACTCGAGGTGCTGGCGACGCTGTACGTGATCGAGACGTCGATGGTCGAGGCCCTGCAGGGGCTGGTGACCGTTCTTGGAGCCGGAAAGGCGCTGACACCCGTCAACTTCGAGAAGAAGCTGGCGGCGTTCGGCAAGGCGCTCCAGGCATTCGACCGCTTCGATCAGACGTCCAACAAGCGTGGCGTCGGCACCACGACCCTCTTCGTGATGATCGATGCGCTCGTTCGGATGGCGTCGCCTGCCCAACCCGTCCACGATGCGGTGCTCACGCTGCGGAGCGACGCGCAGGGGCACACGGTCGAGAAGCTCTTCCTGTCGAAGGCGGCCGCGATGCGCGCCTGACACGTACGACAGGGCGATCGACGGCCGCGGGTGCCTGCCCGCGGTCGTGTGAGCGCGTGCTCGAGGAGGACGTCATGCTGGATTCGCCGCTCGTTCAGATTGTCCTCGGCCTCATGTTGCTCTTCGTGCTGTTCAGCCTGCTCGTCTCCGCGGTGCAGGAGATGGGCGTCGCGCTGTTCAGGTCACGCGGCGCCGCGCTCTGGGACAGCATCGAGATGCTCCTGGGAGGAGGCGACAAGGCCAAGGAGGCGCGTGACCGGATCTACGCGCATCCGCTGATCCGCACGCTGGTGCCGCCCAGCTCGCTCTCGTGGTCGAAGCCGAAACCAGGTCGACGGAGCGGGCCCTCGTACATTGCTGCTCCGACATTCGCGAAAGCCCTGGTGGACGTGTTGCGTGAGCCGCACGCTGCCCTTGGCGAGGTGGACGCGGAACTTCGGCGTACGCTCAACGACGTGCGGGCTGGCAACCCCACCGCCGCCGCGCGCGCCGCCGCGACACTCGGCGTGCTTGCCGCGAAGTTCCCGCCCGGGTCACCGCTGACCACCGACCTGCAGAAACGCCTGCAGACCCTGCAAGCGAGCCTGACTGCGGGAGCCGCGTCACAGCACATCGCCGTCCTCGAGGCGGCGATCGGGGCGCTTCCCGACGACTGGAGGGCGGCGGTGCACGAGCGAGCCGGAGCGATCTCCGCGGATCTCGAGGGCGCCCTCACGACGCTCTCGGCCGACACGGCAGGTGACATCGACGCCCTCAGGAAGGCTATCGAGGGCTGGTTCGACCAGAGCATGGGCAGCGTCTCGGGGTGGTACAAGCGCTGGACGATGGCCGTGCAGCTGGGCATCGGGATGGTGTTGGCGTGCGCGCTGAACATCGACACCATCCACGTGTTTCGTGAGCTCTCGACGAACGAGCCACTCCGCCGCTCGCTTGCGGCCCAGGCAGAGGCCTATGCTCGAACCGGCGTGCTCGAGCAGCGCGTCGTCACCGCCGACACATCGCGAAGCACGGTGAAGGTATCGGTGCGGTCACGGGATGTCGGCGCATTCACCCTGGGCTTGCCTGGCGATGCGGCGGGACAGCCCGTTGCGGTGAAGATCTCCGAGGGACCGTCGACGTTGCTCACGTGCGACGATCGGGCCGCACTCGATCCCGACGTCAGTGATCGGGCCCTGGCCGAGGCGCTCGTCACGTGTCGCGTGGCCGCGCAGCACGTCACGACACGCACGAAGGTGAGCCTCGACGCGTCCTACGCGGTGCCACCGTCAGAGACCGCCATCGTCGCGTCGCTCGATGTGTTCCTCCTCCCGAGTCCCGAGGTTCAGTACGAGCAGATCGAGAAGGCGCTCCAGGCCACCGCGGTACCGATCGGCTGGAAGAACGGGGCGCTCTATCCCGAGCAGGTGGCGGGCGTGTCAGGGATCACGCTGTGCTTGATCGGGTGGCTCTTCACCGCGCTCGCCGGCTCGCTCGGCGCACCGTTCTGGTTCGACCTGCTGAAGCGCGTCGCGAACCTGCGTGCCTCGGGCCCCAACCCGACCGAGAAGAAGACGTAGGGGCCGCGCCCCTGCGCGGCCCGGCCCCCCGAACCGCGCCGCGCCCCCGCGCGGCCCGGTCTTCCTGCAGTGGGTGCGGGGTGCGGCCCGGTCCCCAGGCGTGCACCTCGGTTTGGCGCGCCCCCTCGTCGCTGCGCCAACTGCGCGCTATGCTGTCGCGATGGATTCGGCGCGGCAGGCCACCCCGAGGGGCAACGGCACGGCGTCTCGGCATGCGGGGATTGCGGCACGGACTGCGCTTCTCGCCTGTGTCGTCGCGAGTCTGTGTGACGTCCGTGTTGCCGCAGCCGGCTCCCACGGCGCTGCGTCGGCGCAGCCTCAATCCGCCACTTCGTCTGCGCCAGTGGCCAGCAAGGCAGATCGTGCGGTCGTTGAGGCCCCGGGGTGGGCGAGCCTGCGCGTGCCTGGGGGGACGGCCGCCCTGTTGGCCGCCGCGGGCCTTGATCCCGCCCGTCCTCGCACCACGGCCATGCTCGACATCATTCGCGTCGTCCACGACCTCCCAGAGGGCGTGGATCCCGCGGCCGACGCGCGTCGGTGGCGACTCCTCGGCTACCTCGACGCCGTGGCGCAGTTCGAACAGGCGCGCCTGGCCTGGCGAGCGATGCCGGTGACGCTCGAGCGGGCGGCAGACAAAGGCACGCGGAAGTCGCTCGAGGCACTCGCCCGCGCGTGGGGCGCGTCGCTGGAGCACGAGAAGCGCATCTATCGGATGCAGCCGGGGACCAGTCCACGCGACCAGCAGCGCCGCGAGTGGTTGCTGGCCGCGGGCGTTGACGTGGCGACGCTGGAGGCCACGTTGAACGGCGGCGGTTCCGTGACACTCGACCTGGCCGGCGACGAGGTGCCGCTTCCGTTGCCCGAGGGTGTGTGGCGCTCGCTGCCCGTGCGACCTGACGCGTCGGGGAGGGCGGCGGAGACACTGGTGGCGGCGATCCTCGGCGATCGGAAGGCGTCGTTGCTCTACTACGGCCTCACGTCGATGGACGAGCAGACGCGCGCGTACCTGGCAGCAACCCCGGCGCTCATCGGCGAGATCTACGAGTCGGGAAGGGCAGGGACGCTTGCGCTGTATGGCCGCAGCCTGCACGTCAGCGATGGCAGGGTCATCACGCCAGGCCCGCCCGCCGCGTCGGCGCTGTGGGAAGCGCTCGCCGACGAACGCGTGACCAGGCCCGACCGGTTCCTCGTCGAGGTGCTCGGCAGGGACGAGGGGCGCCTGGCGTTGTTATACGACGCGGTTGCGCACATGGACGCACCCGGCCAGGCGTTCGCCCTTGGCGTGTGGTTGCCTGATGGCAAGGAGCGCGTCGATCGATTCAAGGCGCTCTACGCCTCGTGCGCCCCGGCGCTCGCGGGCTGGAATCCCACTGTCAGGCCGTTCGTCCGCAGCCTGTACGATCCGGCCCAGTTGCTCCTGCTCACGGGCGTGCTGCCGGATGGGCGCCCGGCAGGTCCAGCCTGGCGCCGCCTCTGGGAGAAGATCTACGAAGGCGACGACCTGCCCGACGGTCGCGGCGACGATCTCAAGGACCTCGAGAAAGACGGACTGGCCGATGCCGCATGGCTGGTCGGCACGATCCTGCAGACGAACATCGTCGTCCGTCGCCATCGCGCCGAAGCGTGGCTGTTCGCGCAGCGCGTGTTTGGCCGTGTCCCGCTCGCCAGCATGCCCGACGTGTTCGTCGCGATGCGCGGCTTCGGGCGTTTCCGGACACTCGCCGACACGCTCGAGCGGCTCGGCATCACGGCGCCGGAGATCTACGCCCAGGCATTCCGACAGGCGCAGCGGATCAGCGACATCGGCGACCGCGAACGCACGGCCACGGCGCTCGCGCTCTACCAGGGGGCGCTGGTGCTCATCGAGCGCGCGTGCCTCGGTCGCGTGCTCGACGTCGCCACGGCCGGTCGCCTGGTCAGCTCGCTCAGCCAGGTGCCGATGTCCGAGGACGGCGAGTATCTCGGCGGCATCGCGACATGGATCGACATCGCATACCTCCCGGCGATCGGTCGTCCGGCCGGAACAGCCGTGGGGATCGGCGACGCCGCACCGATGGAATCGGACGTGCTGGGCGCATTCTCGGGGCGCCGTGCGGATGGTGTCGGCTCGCCCGACCGCACGTTCGAGTACCAGGGCATCGAGTACCGCCTCGACCCGGCGGCGCCCGAGTTGCTGCGGATGCAGGACGTGCGCGTGAGGCAGCGCGGTCCGTCGCTCGACCAGGCCATGGGGTTTGCCCGGGCAGTGCTTGCGATCGCTGCCGGCGTGCCTGACGCATCGGTGATTCCCGCGCAGATCGCGACGCTCGAGGCGGCCGCGCGGCCGCTCGTCGAACCTCGCACAGACGAGGGCGCCCGCGAACGCGACGAGGATCGCGAGTTCACCGAGGCCGTGGACGATGCCGCTGGCGACCTCCGGAAGATCCGTGCGCCGAAAGACCTCGCGAAGGTCGAGCGCATTGCCGTGCCGCTTCGACGCGGTCTCGATCGCCGTCTGGGCCAGGTCCTGACGTCCCTGGCGTATGCGTACAGCCTGGGTGATCCCGAGAACTCGGCGCTGGTCGCCGGCGACCCGTCACGACAGCACGACTGGGGTCTCGACGAGCGCGACGACCGGCTGCGACTGCGTGCGCCGTGGACGATGCCCGCCCAGGGCCGCGATGAGAGCGGCCGCTGGCGCGTGTCTGGCTCCCTGCTGGCACTCGACGTCGGCCTCGGCGAGTTTACGCTGCGGAGGATCTCGAGTGAGGCGCCGTTGGAGCCGCCGACGATTACCGAGAACGACCAGCACGCGTTGACCGAGGCGGTGGTCCTCGCCGACGTGTTCGCGTATCGGGACGACGACATGACGGCTGTTGCCGAGGCCCTCGATCGGGGCCGGGCACGGATTGCCGCCCTGGCGTCTGCGTCCGCATCGGTGCCCGACGTGATCGCCGATGCAGCGCTCGACGACACGCGGCGGGAGTTGCTGCCATGGACATTGGCCCACGAGCGGGATCGCGTGCCGGTCCTGTTCTCGGCGGGTGACCTGCTCGCGCTCGGACGGGTGCCGCGTGCATCGGCCGACGCTTTCAAGGCGTGGGGGACGTCGAGCCTGTCGTTCGACGGGTGTCCGTGCCTGCGGCTTCCCGCATCGGGGCAGTGGACGAGCCTGTCCGGACGCCGGGGCATGGGCCTGCTGGCCACGTTCGTCCCCGACGTGTCGCTGCTGATCGCCGAGTCGCTGCACCAGCGGGGCCTGCCTGCCGCGCTGACCCGTCCCCTCCTGGCCGTGGCAACGCAGGACGTGATCGAGCGGGTGCACCTGGCGCATGATGACGACTGGATGGCCATGACGTCAGACGTCCAGGGATTCCTCCCGGCCCGGATGGACGACTACCTCGCCTCGGTCATCACCGGTGGCCAGCTGACGCCGGTGTCGAAAGGTTCTGACGGTGCGCGTATTCAGTGACCCGGTGTTGGCGCGCGTTGCCACGATGGCGGTCGTGCTGGCGATCGCCGTCGGGATTGTCCACAGCCAGCCACGCGATCCTGCGATCGTCATCGAGTCACCGCCGGATGACGGCTACGTGAGCGGCAGGGTGCCGATCAGGGTCCGGATCGAGCCGGCCGGCACCGAGGTGCGCACCGTCAGTGTCTCTGCCGACGGCCGGCTCGTCTGCACGATGGAGCGGCCTCCGTTCGAGTGCCCGTGGGACGCCGGCCCGAAGGTCGTCGAGCACACCATCCGCGCGTCGGCGCATCTCGCCGACGGCCGTCGCATCGCCCGCACGGTGCGGACGAGGGGCGTGGCGTACGTGGAGACCGTCGACGTGGCGGCGGTTCAGCTCACCGTGACGGTGACCGACAGCAAGGGCCGGTTCGTCCGCGGACTCCCACGCAGCGCGTTCCGCGTGTACGAGGACGAGGCGCCGCAGCGGATCTCGAGCTTCCTGGCCGAAAACATCCCGCTCGAGATCATGGTTGCGGTGGATGTCTCCGGCAGCATGCAGCCGTCGATGCCGACCGTGAAGGAGTCGGTGCGGAAGTTCCTGACGGCGCTCAGGCCCACCGACAGCGTGACGCTCCTCGGGTTCAACGACAACGTGTTCACGCTGGCGCGACCTTCTGCCGACCTCTCCACGCGCTTGAAGGCCCTCGATCGGATGGCGCCGTGGGGCGGCACCGCGCTCTACGACGTCGTCGTGAAGGCGATCGACCAACTCGGACGCCAGACGGGACGCCGCGCGCTCGTGGTGTTCACCGATGGCGAGGATCTCAACAGCCGGGTGCCCGTCGAGGCCGCCGAGCGCCGTCTCGAAGCGAGCGATGCCGTGCTCTATGCGATCGGGCAGGGGCGGGCGCCGAAACTCGAGGCGCTGCGGCGCGTGCTCGAGCGCCTTGCGCAGAAGAGCGGCGGGCGCGCGTTCTTCGAGGACCTGGGCGAACTCGACGAGGTGTTCAGCCGGATCATCGACGAGCTGTCGAACCAGTACCTGATTGGCTACGCCCGGCCCGACACGCACAAGGACGGCCGCTGGCGGACGATCAGGGTCGAGGTGCCGGGCCGCGACGTGAAGATCCGGACCAGGCAGGGCTACCGGGTGATCGGGTGAAGACGTGTGCGGCCCGCGGGTGGTAACGTGGCTCGAGCGACTTTGCTGCGAGAGGTCTGACGTGAATCCTGGAATGCACCTGTGGCTGTCGTGGACCCGCGTCTTGGCCGTCGGCCTCGTCACGCTGGTGGCCGTGCGAGGCGCTGACGCGCAGACGCCGCCGGTATTCAAGTCCGGCGTCGAGTTGATCACCATCGACGTCAGCGTCATCGACAAGGCGGGCGATCCGGTCAGGTCGCTGCGGTCCGACCAGTTCCAGGTCATGGTCGACGATCGTCCCCGTCGCGTCGTGTCGGCCGAACTCGTGGAACATGCGCCGCCTGCCGGCGAGGCCACGCCGCTCCCCGCCGCGAACGCCGTGCGTCGCGCCTACAGCTCGAACGAACTGCACGAAATCCCCGTGGCGCCCGGGCGGCTGATCTTCATCGCGATCGACCAGGCCAGTTTCACGTCGGCGGGGATCAGGGGCGCTGGCGAGGCCGCGCGACGGTTCATCGATCGCCTTGAACCGCACGATCGAGTGGGCCTGCTCGCGTTTCCTGCGCCCGGGCTGGCGCTGTCGGCGTCGAACAACCACGAGGCAGCGCGCCAGGCGTTGAGCCGGCTCGCGGGTGTGGTCGACCCGCTGGCCTCATCAGCCCTCGGCGTGTCGCTCAGTCTGACCGAGGCGCTCGAGATCGAAGCACGCAATGACGCGGTGCTCGCCGGGGTGTCGGATCGCGAGTGCCGTGCGCTGAATGGTGTCCAGTTGCCCGCCTGCGTGGAGTCGGTCCGCCAGGAGGCCCAGCAGATGGCGATGCGCGCAGAGCAGCAGGCGAACCGCACGCTGGGTGGCCTCCGCAGCGTCGTCAGCAGGATGGCGGCCATCCAGGAGCGCAAGACCCTGGTCGTGATCAGTGCGGGCCTGCTCTCGACCGAGAGGACGGTCGGCCGCCTGGATACGCGCGGCGAAGTGCTGTCGATTGCCAGGGACGCGGCCGACGCCAATGCCAACATCTACGTGCTGCAGATCGACAGCTCGATGATCGACGCCGGCCTGGGCTCGGCCCGGCGCTCCAACGATACGGCGCAACGCGACACGTCCATGTGGGCGGCGGGCCTGGAGAACCTGGCGGCGGCCAGCGGCGGAACCGTGTTCCGTGTCACGTCGGGCAGCAGCAACGCCATCGATCGTGTGCTCCAGGAAACGGCGGCCACCTACGTGCTCGGCATCGAACCGGAGCCGGGCGACAGGAACAACAAGCCTCACACGATCAAGGTGAGCGTGACCGTTCCGGGAGCGCAGGTCCGTAGCCGCCGCGACTTCGTGCTCGGTACCTCGGCTCCCATGGCCGACACCCCCGTGGGCCTGCTGGTGGCGGCGCTGCGATCGTCCCGCGTGGAAACGGCCCTCCCGATTGGCGTTTCGACGCACACCCTGGGCCAGTCGGAGTCGGGAGGTCTGCGCGTGCTCATCAGCGTCAACGTCGGACGTGGCGTGCGCGAGCCGATCGACACGCAGGTGGGCTACGTGATCACCGATACCGCCGGCCGCATGGTGGGCAACTCCCTCGACAAGCAGCGCCTCACCGTGCCCGCGTCGAGCGGCACCGGCGCGGCCTCGTACGTGTCGCTGGTCGGTCTCAAGCCCGGCGACTACAACCTCCGGCTCGCCGTCGTGGATGCGTCGGGCCGCGTGGGCAGCGTCGAACATCCCTTCTCGACCGGGCTCGCTGACGGCGAGGGCATCGTCATGAGCGACCTGCTGCTGCTCGATCCTGAGCGCCCGCACGACGAGATGCTCGCGCCGCTCGCCGACGGACGCCTGCGGGGACGCACGGTCGACGCCTATCTCGAGTTCTACCCGCGCGCCGATGACGCCCTGCCGACGAGCGTCTCGTTCGGCATCGCGGATCAGCCCGACGGCGAACCCATGGTGCGGACGCAGGCGCCGGCCGCGAAGAAGGACGCCGGCGGACGTTCGACCGCTGAGGCGCGCCTCGACCTGAGCCTGCTGCCCCCGGGAGACTACGTGGTGGTCGCGACCATCACCGCGGGCGGGCGACGGCTCGGCCGCCGGCATCAACTGCTGACCATCGAGGCCCCGGAGAGCCCGGGCGAGGTGGGCACCGTGCCCACGAACGAGGCTCCCCGCGTTCGTTTCCTCGTCGGCGAGACCTCGAGCCTCGTAAAGACCTTCACGACAACCGACGTCCTGACACCGGCGGCGCTCGACTACTTCACGGGCCGCCTTGCCGCCGCCGACACGGGGCCTGCGCACGCTGCCGTGGCCACGTCGATCACCGCGCTGCGCCGGGGTGAATTCGACGCGGTGGTCTCGGCCTTGCGAGACGTGTCGCCCGAACGGCTGTCGGTCGTGTTCCTGAGAGGGCTCGGCTTGCTGGGCAAGGGTGAACTCGAGCCTGCCGCCGTGCAGTTCCGCGAAGCGTTGCGCATCGCCGACGACTTCCTGCCGGCGGCCTTCTACCTCGGCGCATGCTACGCGGCCGGCGGGCGCGATCGCGAGGCGGCGGGCGCGTGGCAGACGGCCCTGATCACCGAGAGCGACGCGCGCATCATCTACGACGTGCTCACCGACGCGTTGCTCAGGTTGGGTGACGCCAGCCAGGCCATCGAGATCCTCACCGAGGCGCGCGGCCGCTGGCCGGACGACGCGGCATGGCTGCCCCGGCTGGCCGCCGCCCAGGCCACGCTGCAGCGGCGCGACGAGGCGCTTTCGACCCTGGCCACGTACCTGAACAGTCACCAGTCAGACGCGGAGGCCAGCGCCCTGGCGATTCGGCTCATCTACGACGCGCACGCGGCCGGGCGCAAGGTCGCCTCATCGGCCTTCGACCGGGCGCTCGCGATGAAATACGGCGCGATGTACAAGGCGGCGGGAGGCACGAACCAGGCCCTGATCGACCGCTGGGTCGCGTTCATTGCGAAGTCGTGACGTCCCGGTGAGGCACGTCCCGTTGTCCTGCCGCCGGGTGTAGCATCGTCCACGAGAGCGCCCCCGGATCGAGAGGCGGAGGTGGACACCTCGTTCGGCGCACTTGCTGCCCTGCCCAGGCCGTCATTGTTCGGCCGCGACGCATGGCGCGACCTGATCAACATCGTTGCGGACGCGTTCGTCAGCGTGCCGCCGCTCTACGCGAGTTCGGTGCTCGGGCTCCCCTGGACCTGGCTGCCGCCGCACGACCGCTATTCCGAGTTCCACATCCTCGACGCGTGGCAACTCGAACGCGCGGCGAGGTTCCTGATCCAGGCCACGGTGCCCGCGATGACGTCGACGCCGCCTCCGTTCGGGCCGCCGATGCTGACCGGCCTGGTCTGGCGGCCGAGCGTCGTCCTGCAGCGGCCGGATCACCAGGGCAGCTACACGACATACCCGCGAGAAGCGTGGTTCCTCGTCAACGGCATCCTCACCAACGACGGCGTGGCCCACCTGAACGCCGCGTACCTGGCCGATCTCTTTCACCGGCCCATCACGATCATCCAGAACTCGACGGGTTCCTGGATCGCCGACCTGTTCGAGTGTGCGCTCGGCAAGCAGTGGTACCGGGCGACCGAGAGCGTCAACAAGGCGTTCCCGGCCATCTACGATGCGCTGAAGAGCGAGAAGGAACGGGTCGTCGTCGTGGCGCACTCGCAGGGCACGATCATCATGTCGGTCGTGCTGCGCCTGCTGCAGGAGAGCCTGCGGATGGGATCGCCACGGCAGGCGCGTCGCGGCGCAGCCCGCGGCATCGTGCCCGTGATGCCGCACGACTGGCCGATCAGGCTCGAGGAATTCGAGCCCGTGACGAAGGCCGACCTGGAGAAACTCGAGATCTATGCGTTCGCGAACTGCGCGAACACGATGACCTTCGTCAGCACCGACGACCAGGCGCACGATCCCCTGCCATGGATCGAGAGCTTCGGCAACGAGTACGACGTCGTGGCGAGGCTGGGCATGCTGGCACCCAACGCCGCGGAGCGGGGCATACACATCGACGGTCCCCGCTACGTGCATCGTGGCACGTGGGGGCACCTGCTGAACGAGCACTACCTGCGTGCGGTCGAACGGGCACAGCGGGTCGGCCATCGTCGCGGAGGCAAGGGCACCGACGCGCCGTTCGAGTTGCTGAATCCCGAGGTGCGGCACGCACCGATGCCGCGACTGTTCTCGTATCTCAACGGTGGCAGCCCGCTGCCGCGCGTGCGGCGCGCGACACGCCCGTCGACACGTGCCGCCCGGGCCGCGTGAGCCTGCATCGGCCTGTCTCGTCGAGGATCACTCCCGGAGTGATTTGTGCCTCCGAGAAGACTCCGGGAGTGATGTTCGGGAGTAATCTAGGCGCACGGTCAGCTTCGGGGTGGCTGACTCGCGAAGCTCCGGTGCGGTCGATGCACAAGCGACCGCATCGCGACATGTGCCGCCATGGCCCATCTCACCGCGCGTGCCGCGTATACGGCGCTCGTCGAGCGCCTGAACCGCTTTCCGCAAGGGGCGCCGCCGTCGGAACTCCTCTACAGGATCCTCGAACTGCTCTTCACCGAGCGTGAAGCGAGCCTGGTCGCGCTCCTGCCGATCAAGCCGTTCACCGCCGCCGAGGCGAGCCGCGCGTGGGGCATGCCAGAGGCGGAGGCGCAGAAGGCCCTCGACACGCTGGCCGGCAAGGCCGTCCTGCTCGACATGGACGATCACGGGCAGCAGCGCTACGTGCTGCCGCCGCCGATGGCGGGGTTCTTCGAGTTCTCGATGATGCGCGTGCGCGGCGACATCGATCAACGCATGCTCGCGGAACTCTTCTACCAGTACCTGAACGTCGAGGAGGACTTCATCAAGTCGCTCTTCACGCGGGGCGAGACGCAGCTTGGCCGGGTCTTCGTGCACGAGCCCGCGCTGCCCACCGGTCCCGCCCTCCACGTGCTCGATCACGAGCGCGCCAGCCACATCGCCAGGACGGCGACGACGATCGGCGTGGGGATGTGCTACTGCCGTCACAAGATGGTGCATGTCGGACGTGCGTGCGACGCCCCGATGGACATCTGCATGACGTTCGGGACGGCGGCTGCGTCGCTCGTCAAGCACGGGTTCGCACGGCGGGTCGGGGCCGAGGAATGCGTCGACCTGCTCGACGAGGCGCGGGGCCGGCACCTGGTGCAGTTCGGCGAGAACGTCCGCGAGGGCGTGAACTTCATCTGCAACTGCTGCGGCTGCTGCTGCGAGGCGATGATCGCGGCACGGCGGTTCGGGTTCCTGCACCCCGTGCACACCACCAACTACCTCCCCGCGGTCACGGCAGATGCGTGCAACGGCTGCGGCAAGTGCGTGTCGGCCTGTCCGGTCGATGCGATGAGCCTGGTGTCGGCGCACGATCCCGCCCGTGTGAAGAAGAAGCTGGCACATCTCGACACCGACGCGTGCCTGGGATGCGGCGTGTGCGTCGGCGTGTGTCAACGAGACGCGCTCAGCCTGACGCCACGCGCGCAGCGGGTCATCACGCCCCTCAACTCGACCCACCGCATCGTCGTCATGGCGATCGAGCGTGGCGACCTGCAGCACCTGATCTTCGACAACCAGGCGTTTGCGAGCCACCGGGCGATGGCGGCGATCCTGGGCACCATCCTCAACCTGCCGCCGCTGAAGCAGGCGCTGGCGTCGCGGCAACTCCGGTCGAGGTATCTCGAAGCACTGATCGCCAGGGCCGGCCGGCGCGCGGGGCGGTGATCGACCGGCGACGGGCCCTGACCTCTTCGAGACGGCCAACGGGCTGCCCTCAGCGGCGCCATGTGCTCAAGTGAACAGACGGTCTCGTCACGCGGCGCGCATGCTGCTCTCGTCGGACACCTGAGGAAGTGACACGCCGTTCGTGACCGGATCCATCGGCGCACGTCGCCCCACAGGGCCTGACACGGGGAGGACACACCGATGGGCAGCGCAGTGGGGTTGTGGATCGACCACCGGAAGGCGGTCATCGTCACCGTCTCAGATCAGGCGGCGATCACGAGCTACATCGACTCGGGCGTCGACAAGCAACCGGGCCGCATCGGGGGGATTCGCAGCCTGACCCCTTTCGAGGCACAGCTGGTTCCAGCAGACGATCGGCAGGAGAACCGGTTTCAGGGGCACCTCGCGACTTACTACGACAAGGTGATTGCGGCCCTTCACGGCGCCGACCGCATCTTCATCTTCGGGCCCGGTGAGGCCAAGGGAGAACTGAAGCGGCGACTTGAGAACGCGAACCGCGGTGGGCACATCGTGGGGTTCGAATCCGCCGACAGGATGACCGATCGTCAGATCGCGGCGAAGGTCAGCGATGGCATCGCCGCAGCGCTGTGCGTCGGCGAGGCTCCGTAACGCACCGACGATTCCGTTCGGAAACCCCGTGTGTATTCGATCGGGCCAGCAGTTCGGTGCCCTCAGCGTACCCACGCGCGCAGGGCGTCCTTGTCGAGCGTCTCGATCAACGCGCGATTGGCCCGGCACCCGGCGGGCGACGATGAGTGCGCGTCGCTGTTGTACTTGTTCGCGATGTCGAAGCAGCGGGTGATCGGGGTGATGATGACCACCTGTGGCGCCGACCGCGGCAGCGTCTTGTCGAAGTAGGCGTAGTTCGGCCGCACGAGGGGGTGACATCCTCCCGTGGGCGCCTCGCGGAACTTGCCGCGCAGCGTGGCGGCCTTCTCCGCGTAGCACGCAGGGGCGGCCCGTTCGGCCGGCGAGAGTTCGGCGATCCAGTCGGTCACCGCGCCGAGGGCGCGCTGCGCGTCGAGCAGTCCCTTGCCTGTGCCCGCGGTCGGGCTCAGTTCGGTCACCAGCGATTCCTCCTCGATGCGCACCGCCGCCTCGATGTCCCGTACGAAGCCTTGCGGATCGGGCATCGTCGCGGCGGCCTGCTGCGCCTCCGTCAGGCGCTTCGCTCTCCACGCAGGATCACGGACCACGGCCAGCCGCGCGGTGTAGTTCTTCACGCTCTGTTCGAAGTTGCCCACCTCGAGTTGCCTGGCCGCGACCACCAGCTCGAGCGCTGCGCCGAGCGAGAGCGGCGCCCACAACGCCGCTGGGTCTCGCGCGATCACCAGACCGTCGCCGTAGCGGGGCAGACCGGCGATCTCGCCCTGCGGCATTGGCTGCAGGAACGCATCGCGATCCACAGGGCCCCATTCGAGGACGTTGCCGCGATCGATGAGACCCGGTCGGATCTCGTTCACCAGGAACTGCTGGAGCGCGGTCTCGCCGGTGTCCTGGCGAACGACCTTGCCGTTCCGCTCGTACTCGAAGATGGGAAACGCACCGAACGTGAGTCCGCCGGCGAGTGGCAACCCGCCGACTGGTGGCTGACCGGGCGCGTGTTCGGCCACGCGGTAGCCTGCCAGGTATCCCCACGTCTCCACGCTGAAGCCCACCGGCGACGCGACACCCGGTGCGCGTTCGAGGATGGCCTTGAGCGCCAGCAACTCGGCTTCGAACGCCTTGACGAGCGCGGGCGTGGCCGCCTGCGACTCCCTGGCGCTCGCGATGGCGGTGAGGGGCTTCCACGCCTTCCACGTGCCGGGCGCGTCGGGGAGCCGCCGCGTTTGTGCCGACGCCGGAAGTACGGCGGCCGCGCCGGCCACCAGCGCGACGACCAGCAGACTGGAATGCCGCGGCAGGCGGATGTTGAGCATCCGGGCATTGTAGGTCGGTCAGCCGCGGGCGCACGCGCGCGGGTCGGATGGTCGCACCCATGGCGTCGTGGCCCGTCGTCGCCGGGGTGCCTTCGATCAGGAGTGCGGGCGTTTCAGGAACTCGAGTGCGCGATCGTCATCGACGCGAGGCCGTGACGCCCACCGCTGCGGGCCGTGAACACGCGCCTGCTCCCGCCGACACGCTGCCGCGCATCGCGCAACACCGTGGCGTTCATGGTCCCTTGCTCCTTCCGCCGGCGGGTGAGGCGACATGCTCGCTCGATCCCTGCCTGCCGCTGGTGCGGTCGCAGCGACATGTTGGGTCAACAGAAGGTCGGGCGGCGCGTGGGCGTCTCACGGCCGTTGCGCCGACACGGCGCGTTCCCACGCACGGAACGCTTCGCGCGCCGCGGCGATCTTCGCCGCAGGGGCCCACACCTCGAGCAGCACGGGTGCACCATCGGGCGTGGTGGCGACGGCGCGCTCGCCAACCCAGTCGAGTCCGAACATCGACGCCCGCAGCGTGCCACGTGTGGCGGTTGGCCCGACGCATGCTCGCGCGACGTCGGCGGGACTCGCGCCGGCTGGCCACCGGCTCGCGACGAAGCGGATCGTGAAGTCAGACGCAGCCGTCGCGACGATCGATCGCTCCGGCGCGGCCAACCCGCGGCAACCAGCAGCCACCGCTCCATCGATCAGCGTGTCGGCCGGCAGCACATTGACGGGAGGCGCGCTGACGGTCTCTGCGGTCGGCACCATCCGCACGCTCAGTGCTGCGGCGACCGGGCGCGCGGCGAGTGTGACGGCCTCGATCGACAGCAAGGACTCGCGCAACACCGACAGGTTGTACGCGACATCCGCAGGGGATGCGACGTAGCGCGCCACGACCACATCCTCGCCGGTGTCCACGAGCGCATGGAGCATGCGCACGTTGTCGTTCTCGCCCAACTGGGCGGCAAGGCCGATGCGGACATGAGCGCGAGCGGGGTCGCCGCGCACCCGATCGGCCAGGCGCGTGAAGGTTCGGCTGCTGAACGCAGATTCCTCGAGGAGCGCCCGTTCCATGCGCACAGCGTCCCACGGGGTTGCGACGCGATCGACCGTCAACTGCAGCGGGGCGAGAGAAGACGCGCTATCGATCCTGGTGCGGCTCGTCGACACATCGGCAAACCCCACGGGCACCCGCATCCTGATGCCCTTGTCTGCGAAATCGAACGCGGGGCCGAGGGCGAGGCGCACGACAGGCAGCGTGGCGTCGATGCCCGTTCGCTCGAGGAAGCGCTTCACTTCCTCGATGGCGATCGCGAACGCCACGCCTTCGGCCTGGCGAACCTTGGCCTGCACGACGCCCACCACGTTGCCATCGCGGTCCGTGAGCGGGCCGCCGCTGTTGCCGGGATTGATCGGGGCGGTGAACTGCACGTAGGGCACCGTGGCGGGGAGCCCGGCGGCGCCGCCCTCGCGGAGCACGGCGACCGTGCCTGCTGATGCGCTCACCGGCGGCACCTCGCTGCCGTCGGGGCTCTCGACCGCCAGGCGGTCGCCGAGGGGATATCCCCAGGCCCACACGGGGTCGCCGCGTTGCAGTGCGATGGTGTCGCCAATTGGCGCGACGGGCAGGTCCTGGCCCGCGATGCTGAGGATCGCCAGATCGACCTCGGGATCATCCGCGACAACGGTCGCCTCGATGGTGCGTGGCGGGCTCGTGTCGCCGGACGGCGCGGCAATCACCACGTAGACGGTCGTGACCGACAGCGTGACGTCGACCGGCTGGCCCTCGACCAGGAGCTTGTGTCTGCCACCGCGCAGGACGTGTGAGTTGGTCAGGATGTAGCCGGTAGGCGAGATGATGAATCCCGACCCGGTCGCGATCTGCACCTCGCGTCGTTCGACTGACTGTCGCCACACGCGCGCGTCGGCACCGAGGGCAACGGTGACATCGCCCTGGACCCGAATCAGCACCGTGGCTGCGGCGGGGTCGGCTCCCGTCGCGTCGGCTGCGACGCCGACGAGAACCGTGAGTGCCACGAGCGCGCGGGCGATGCTGCGCATGGCAAGGACATTGTAGTCCTCCGGCCGCCTGCGCGGGCCCCGCCCCTGGGTGGGGGCCTGCTCGGCGGCCTCGACAGGACAACAAAGACACAGGGGACATTTCTAACGAGCGAAGCCCGGGGACATTTCTAACGAGCGTTGACAAGCCCGATGACAGACCTTGTCAACGCCGCGTGACGGATGGGTACTCACACCTTCTGTCGAAAAGCCCTGCAGGCGCCGTGCGCGCGTGCAGGCTGTCACACCAGCAGCACGCGTCCTTTCGCGAAGGAGGCCGTTGACAGGTCCATCCTGGCGAGTTGAAGGATGGTTACTACATCCAGCCGACGATCTTCGAAGGGCACAATCGCATGCGCATCTTCCAGGAGGAGATCTTCGGGCCCGTCGTCTCGGTGACGCGGTTCACGGACTTCGACGATGCGCTGGCGATCGCCAACGACACGCTGTACGGACTGGGAGCCGGCGTGTGGAGTCGTGATGCCAACACCTGCTACCGGATGGGCCGCGGCCAGTCGCCGGGGCCCGGGCAAAAAGTCGCCTTGCGCGAGGTCTATTCGGCTCGCCGGATCTGGCCGGATCGCTCATCGCAAGACACGCCGGTAGACGTTACTCGTGTCAGTTCAGATAGTTGTCTGTGAACACCCTGGATGTATCTGGAGGGTCACCTGGGTTCCTCGCCATGGTGTGAGTATTGCTAGTTTCCAGTTGGTTGTGTCTGCGTAACGGGCGTCGCGCCTCGACTGGGGCGTGCTCGGGCTGAGCCCCGAGCCCGCGCGGGTCGCGTCGTTCCGCTGCCTGTCTCGGTGGGCAATCGAGTTCGCGAAAGAGTGAGGAGCGCAGGGCCTATGGACTCCAGAAAACTCGTTGGCGTGGCCGTGCTGTGCTGGGCCTTCGCGGCGCCGCCCGCGAGCGCAGCTATCATCATGATCGATGACTTTGAAGCACCCATTGTCACGGGTGTGAATGGCTGGGAGTATCGAGCCACGGGCGACCCGGGCTGGGCGTGGACGACCAGTACGGGCGTCGTCCATTTCAACGGCAGCTACCACCCAGGCAACCTGCAGAGCATCGGAGCAGGGGCGCAGTCGATCCAGTTGGAGATCACGGGGAACTACATTCAGCGGTCGATCCCGACGGTGGCGGGGCAGGCGTACATGCTCAGTTTCCTGCTGGCGTCGTACCAGCCGCCCGGCACCAGTTCGTTGGGTGTCGGTATTGACGGGAACCCCCTGACGCTGTTTGCGGGGACCACGAACTGGACCACGCAGACACTGGGCTTCGTCGCCTCCGGGGCATCCACGGTCATTCGGTTCGAGAACAGGGATTTGCTGCCGAATCCCCCGTGGAGTTATCCGCACCTGGACAACGTCGCGATTGAAGCGATACCGGAACCTGCGTCGCTCATTCTCGTCGGCCTCGGGCTCGTCGGCCTCAGGCTCCGCCGAGGCATTGCCCGATCCAACTGACCGGGAAGCAGAAGCAGATCCCTGACGATTCAGTACCCCGGGCCGGCTTCCGGCCCGGGGGGGTTGAGCATCTGCGCGCTGTGGCGTTGTCGGCCTGCTCCCCTTGCTGTCGGCGCCAGGAGCCACACCAGTCCGCCCTCCTCGATGTCCTGAGACCGCCCCGGCTGCGGGCGATCCCCCTCCCGCATCCCGTTCAGGCGTGGCTCGACCCATGCCCGCCGCCGCGCGGCCAGCAAGACGAACACGAGCGATAGGAACGCGCCCCAACACTGCGCGCCGGAATCGCCTGTGTTCAGCCGAGTAGCACCAGCCATCCTCCGTCGTCGAACGCGGAGGGCCCAGATCGCGTCGGCGTATCCTCTCGATACGCCAGGTAGAGGTCAGAGGTCTCGAGGCGTTCGCCGCCCGCCCCCGGCGTCAGTGCGGCGTAGGTCGCTTCGCCGTCGACGATCTGCCGCGAGACATCGAAGAGCGTCCAGTAATTGCTCCTCAGCTGCGTCGTCCAGCGCTCGTACCACCGTTGTCCCTTCGCGACGAAGTCGGCCGGGTCGTCGGCTTCGTCCAGTTGGTCGGTCCGCTCGAGGATGCGCAGCGTCACGAGTTCCTGGCACCACAGGCAGAAGCGATCGCGATCGCGCAGGCCTGCCCCGGTCTCGTCGACGTAGCTGCCATCGGGCTGTGCCGTCGGGTCGCGGGCGACGACCTGCGTGTACTGGAAGTTGTCGTGCGTGCCATTCATGAGGCACCGGTACTCGGAGTGCCACACCCCCAGGTGCTTGCCGCCCCCCACCCAGAGCCATCCGAGCACCGGGGAGGGCCGGGTGCCACCCGCTTGCCTGCGATCGCGTCCCCAGGGGCCCAGATGGAACCACGGCACCTGCGAGTAGGCGTCGCTGAAGGTCAGGTTCGAGAGGTTCAGGACGTTCGTCCTCGACGGATTGGCGCGCGTCGACTGAGTGTTCCGCCCGTCGATGTACTCGTCTGACAGCAGGCCGAACGCGTGGCTGAACTCGTGGATCGCATTCGCCCCGGCTGCCATGCGCACCGTGCGGTCGCCATCGGGTGCGGGGCGCCCGACGAGGAACGCCCGTCCGGATGCGTTCGAGGTGGTGCTCGTCCGCACGAGCACCGAGATGATGAGATTGCGGTACATCCCGAATAGCCAGTCCCCGATCGAGATGTTGGTCTCGCCGAAGCTCAGGGCGCTCGGGTAGCGTCGCAGGTTGACGTCGGCGAACGAATCGATGTCGTCGAACACGTGCCGCCGGAACACCCGGCTGTCGGCGTCGTCGGCGTCCCACCACGATCCACCCTCGACGCCGTCGCCCCCGGCGTCGACCTTCACGCGATAGTACGAGTCACGCGCGTCTGACGCCCGCGCCTGCGACCGACGGTAGAGCGCCCGGATGCGGAACGCGCCCCGGAAGGTGTCGTACACCTTCAGGTCGTAGAAGTCGTTGATCCAGTCCTGAAGGCCGGCCTCGAACTCTGCCGACGTCTGAAACCCGTCACCGAGAATGACGACATCGATGAGGCGGCTCTCGGGGATCTGGAGTGTCGATGCGGGGCGTCGGATGTCTGGCAACGTTCGCGCCTGCCAGTTGGGCTTGCCGAGCTCATAGGGGATCGACCCGTCGGCGCGCGCCGGTCCCGCGACCACGCTGGTGTCGGCCATGGCGATGCTCCGGGAACGCGCGCTACGAGAACTTCATCGGGGCGCGCAGGATGCGAACGCCCGTTGCTTCGTAGGAGTCGCCGGGCTCGCGCTTCTGGAAGCTCGCGGCACCCTCATGCGCGACCTGGAGCTGCAGTCCGTCGCGCAGCGCGTCCTTGACCAGCGACAGCTCGGCCATGAACATCGGGCGATCGGCGGCCTCGAGGTTCAGCGTGAACCATGCGCGCTTGCCGGCGATCTTGATCCAGTTGTCGTCGTTCTTGCTCTCGGTGAGGCCGAACCACACCCGCGCCACGCCCCGCGTTTCTACCTCGATGGTGCCGACGAAGCCCTGTGTCGTTGCCATGCTCTCCTCCGTGACGATGAGAGGTGTGCGAGGGGGACAAGCGATTCTACCGCCTTCCGTCGGTCAGCGGTTGACTCACGTGGGGGGGGGGGCACGTGCGGGGCATTCAGGTCCTGGCCCGCCCGTGACTCGCGGCAACCGCCGGCGTGAGCGACGTCACGCGCACGACGGCCCTCCACACGACCCAGAGGTTGAACGCGAGCGCTGCGACCTGGATCAGCAGCGTGACGGCGAGCATCCAGGGCGGCGTGGCCGCGCCGACCGACAGCAGACCGTCGAACACGCGAGTGAATCCCACGAGGAGCGCTGCGATCACGGCCGTCGCGGCCGCGCTGCGGCGATGGCAGCCAGACCACACGAGTGCCGCCAGCCACACGCTTCCAAAGAAGGCGTAAGCATCCGGCACGAACGGGCTGCGCAGCGATCCGAGGTTCAGGAGGGCCAGCCAGAGACCCGCCTCCTCGATTCGTGTCTCATCGTCATGCAGGCCGAGTTGGTGCCGACGCCAGCCCAGGTACGCTGCGAGCGCCAGCACGGCCGCGCCGAACGCACTGGCGAGCGCGTTCCCGACGGCCGGCGTCGTGCCGGGGACACCGGCGGCGCGCAACCGTGCGACGAGCCCGTAGATGCTGTAGTTGACGCCCGCGATGTTCGGATCGTCGACCCAGAAGAACGCCTCGCCGCTCTGGATGCGCGGCACCTGGTACAGCAGGAAGTCCCACTGCGGCTTCATGCCGAACCAGGCGACGGCGAGCAGCAACCACAGGAGGGCCCACACGCCGGTTGACATGACCGGCGCCCATTGCCGGCGCATCAGCAGGTAAAGGCCAAGCACGCCTGGGAAGATCTTGCCTGCTGCGCAGAAGCCGAGCAGTGCCCCGGCAGCGACCACCCATCCGCCGGCGGCCAGGAGCATCGCGCCCATGCTCCACGCGAAGGCCGAGATCTGGAAGTTCCCAATCTGCAGGGCGAGCAGCGTCGGCGTCGAGACCCAGACGAGCGGGATCAGCCAGGCGAGGCGCGCGCCGGTCGTTCCGCCGACCCATAGCGCGAGCCCGAGGGTGACCGCGAGCAGTCCCAGCGACTGCACGCAGAACCACACGGCGCGGTTGACCATGAAGTCGTCGCTCCCCGCACGGAGCGCGCCGCCCAGGACGAGGAACGCCGGCGGGTACTGGAACAGATCAACCTCGAGGCGCCCGAGCTTTCGGTCGGCGTAGACCGTCGGGTCGTAGACGTTCTGGCCGGCGGGAGCCAGCCGTGATGCCTCGGTGTAGGCCGACAGGCATGCGTGGTTGCAGAAGAACGGGCGGTCGGGGAACACCGAGAGGTCGGCGCGAGTGGCGTCGTGCATGAACACGCTCAATCGCACGGTGTGGAAGCTTGCGACGAGCACCAGCATCACCCAGAGTGCGAGCAGCCAGCGGTGCCCTCGCATCGGGGCGGCGAAGGCCTCTGGCAGCCGTCGCCACCAGCGGGCGCCGGCAAGCGCAACGAGCACGGTGAGCACGACGCCCGACATCGCGGGCGGCATGCCGAGTGCCGACACACCGACGATGGCCGGCGGCAGGGCCAGCGCTGCCAGGCCGGCCAGGAGCCACACGCGGGGATCAACTCCACCTGGTTCACGCACGTCGCACCCTCCCGGACCCGCCTTGCGCGGCCCGAGTCACCCGCAGGGACTTCCACGTCTGCCAGTCCTTCGACGTGAAGGCTGACGGCGACGAAAAGACTCCCGGAGTCATTGATTGGCAGCACAGTCTATACCGGCCGCGAGGGCACGCGCCGCAGTCACGTCCTGCGGATGTCAGTCAGCGGCCACCGTGCCAGAGCCGGCGCATCTCGGCAAGGGCTCCGTGCAATTCGGCGCGTTCGCGGGCGAAGCAGAACCTGATGTGGCCTTCGCCCATCGTGCCGAAATCGGCGCCGGGCACGCACCCGATCCTGGCTCGCGCAATCAGCGCCTCGACGGCGGCCCACGACGCCGAACCGCTGCCAGGAGTCCCTGTGGCTCCATCGGGCCTTCGATCGGTGATCGCCGACCAGTCGCCTTCCATGCGGAGGAACGCGTAGAACGCGCCCCGCGGGCGCTCGCCGGCGAGGTGGCCGTTCGAGGCCTCGGCGATGCCGTCGTAGAACAGGTCACGCCGCGCTTCAAGTTCGCGGCGGAACGCGTCGATGCTGTCCTGCGGGCCCTCGAGTGCGCCGATGCCGCCGTGCTGGACGACGGTCGAGACGTTGCTGGAGGTGAAGAAGAGCACCTTCCGCATCCGCTCGCGCAGGGTGGCATTCCTGACGGCCACGTAGCCGAGCCGGAGTCCCGTCATCGCCCATGACTTGCTGAAGGTGTAGATGGGCAGCGTCCGCTCGTACATGCCGGGCAGCGACGCAATGCTCAGGTGGGGCGTGTCGCCGAACACCACGTCCTCGTAGGCTTCGTCCGAGATCACCCAGAGGTTGCGTCGTTCGGCCAGTGCGGCGATTCCTACGAGGTCGTCGCGGGTGAGCACGCCGCCCGTGGGGTTCTGCGGCGAGTTCAAGTACACCGCGCGCGTAGCCGGCGTGATCCGGCTCGAGAGCTCGTCGAGATCGAAGCGCCAGCCGCGTTCCGGGTGGAGCGGGCACGGCACGGGCACGCCCTGCGCCGCCAGGACGTTGCCGACGGCCGGCGGCCACAGCGGGTCGGGGACGATGACCTCGTCGCCGGGATCGAGCAGGCCCTGGCAGGCGATGTAGATCGCGTGAATCCCGCCGGCCGTCACGAGGACGTCGTCGGGGTTCGCGATCGGGATGCCGTTGCGCCGGGCCAACTTCTCGACGAGCAACTCGCGGAGCCGTGGGAGTCCCGTGGTCTGGGCGTAGTGGCTCTGGTTGGTGCTGATTGCGCGCCGCATCGCCTCCTTCACGGAGTCGGGTGCGTCGAAGCTCACGTCACCCTGGTCGAGCCTGAACGGATCGCGCACGCTGTACATCAGGTCGCGGATGCGGATGATGCCCGAGAACGGAACGCTGTCGAGTCGACTGCCCATGGATCCCCCTCGAAGGTCGCGCGACGCCGGTTGTCGTGCCGCCGACGATCGCCGCCCGCATTATGCCGCCGGGCGCATCGTGCCGTCGCGCCCTCGACCCGGAGGCGAGATTCTGCCCCGGAGCCACGAGGAGCGCGGTATCATCCCGCCCACAGGCTTACGACTCGCCCGGGGGGCGAGTGTGTCGGAGGGAGGCACCATGAACAAGGCCGAGTTGATCGCGCACATCGCGACGCAGGCGGACCTGTCGAAGGCGTCGGCGAGCCGTGCCCTTGCCGCGTTCGTCAGCGGCGTGCAGTCATCGCTCAAGAAGGGTCGGTCGGTCTCCATCGTCGGATTCGGCACGTTCGCGGTGACGAAGCGGGCCGCCCGGATGGGACGCAACCCGCAGACGGGAGCGGCGATCAAGATCAAGGCGGCCAAGGTGCCGCGGTTCAGGCCGGGCAAGGGCCTCAAGGACGCCGTCAGGTAGTCATCGTCGTGACCACGCGCGTCGGAGACGCACGCGCCCAACGGGACACACGTTCGCGGGAGTAGGACATGGCCAAGAAGAAGCGCTCAGCAGACGCTGGTGATGCACTGCGTCGTTCGTGCGGCACGATGGCCGCACACATGATGCTGCTCGAGAGTGTGCCCTCGTTCCGGGGCAACCAGATGCGCCTCGAAGGCGCGACCGAGAAGCGTCGGAAGACTCCGGAGGACCTGGCGCGCGCAACGATCGTCACCATCAAGACGGTCGTCAACGTCGTCTACAACACCCCCGAGCAGAACATCTCTGCCGCGCAGATCACCAGCCAGATCAAGGCGATGAACAAGGACTTCAGGGCGACGAACCCCGATCGCTCGCAGACGCCCCAGCCCTGGCGGGGGCTGATCACCGATTCGCGTATCCAGTTCAAGGTCGTGAAGACTACGCGCACGAAGACCGCCAAGGTGAGCTTCACGCACGACGATGGCGTGAAGAAGGCGTCCACCGGGGGAATCGCCCCGTTCTCGCCGAAGACACACCTGAACATCTGGGTGTGCGCGCTCAGCGGCGGATTGCTGGGATACGCGCAATTCCCGGGCGGCCCCGTCGCGTCAGACGGTGTGGTGATCAACTATCGCGCGTTCGGAACGAATGGCACCGCCGAGGCGCCCTTCAACAAGGGCCGCACGGCCACGCACGAAGTCGGGCACTACTTCAACCTCCGCCACATCTGGGGAGACACGCCCGACTGCAGCGGTTCCGACCAGGTGGCCGACACGCCGAATTGCGCGGGGCCGAACTTCGGGACGCCGACGTTCCCGACCATCACCTGCAACAACGGTCCGAACGGCGACATGTTCGTCAACTACATGGACTACACCGACGATGAGGCGATGTTCATGTTCACGGCGCAGCAGGTGCTCCGCATGCGGGCCGCGCTCGACACCGCCCGCAGCGGGTTGCTCTAGCAGGCACGCATCGTGACCTCGCGCGACACGGCGACGGGCATGACGGCCACGACCTGGGTGCACGTGTTCGAGCAGGACACCGCCGAGGGCGCCGTGTTCCGTCCTGACGACGCCGACATTCCCTTGTCGCGCCGGCCCCGTGAGCGGATCGAACTGTCGCCGGGTGGCAAGGCCGCGTTGTTGATGCCGGGTCCGGACGATCGCTTCGTCCGGCACCCGGCCACCTGGCGTGAAGAGCGCGGGACGCTCGTCGTTCGAGATGAAGACGACGTCGTGAGGGTCCGTGTTGTTGCCCGGTCTGCCGATCGCCTGGTCGTCAGGCTCTCCAACCCAGGCACATCCTAGCCGGAGCGGCAGGACGAATGGCGAAGAAGACCACTCCAAGCCCGACACCCGCAGGCCAGGCGTTCGAGGTGAGCCCTCGCGCGTCGAGGCAGGCCCTGGTGCGACCGTATCAGCGGGAGGGGCGCGAACCGCTCGTCAGGCCCCTGCGGATCTACTCGCTCGATCCTTCGGTGTCTGACCGGCTCGGCGGCGTGGCCACCGTGCAGGTCCCGTACGAGAAGCTCGCGGCGGGACCCGTCGGGGCGCTCTTCGACGTTCGGTGCGACGGCGCGCCGACGGCGCTGCAGGCCGACGCGCTCGACCTCGACGATCCGCACCTGCTCCTGTCGAGCGGCCTGTCACCGACGCCGGCCAACGGACGTTTTCACCTGCAGATGGTGTACGCGGTCGCCTCCCTCACGTATGGCGCCTTCAAGCGGGCGCTGGGGCGCGAGATTGCATGGGCGACCCCGGCGGCCGCCGACGGATCGCTGCGACTGGTCGTGCGTGCGTTCGTCCCCGGTGCCAATGCCGGGTACAGCCGCGAGACGGGCGACCTGTCATTCGGGTACTTCAAGGCCAATCGCCGCGCCGCCGGCTTCACCGTGCAGGGTGGGTTGATCAGCACGGCGCTCAGCCACGACATCATCGCGCACGAGACGACGCACGCCCTGCTCGACGGCTTGCGATCGGCGTTCATGGAGCCGACCAACGTCGACGTGCCGGCCTTCCACGAGGGCTTTGCGGACCTCGTCGCGCTCTTCCTGCACTTCAACTACGCGGGCGTGGTCGAACGGGCGATCCGCGAATCGCGCGGGACCATGACGCGAGGATCGCTGCTCACCGACATCGCCCGCGAGTTCGGCTATGCGCGTGCGCGCGGCGGCGATGCGCGCGCGCTTCGTTCCGGGGTCGATGTCGCCGGGATCGCCGGGTTCGACTCCGACGTGGTGCCGACTTCCGAGAACGCGCCGCTCCAGTACGACCCGACGCTGGAGCCGCACGCACTCGGCTCCGTGCTGGTCTCGGCGGTCTTCGAAGCCTTCGTGACCATCGTGAAGCGCAAGTGCGAACGGCTGTTCCGCATCGCCGGTGTCGACCCGCACGCCGTCGGGCAGGCTGCGCTGAGCGACGCGCTCGTCAGCGCCATCGCGCAGGAGGCGAGCGATGTTGCCGGGCAGTTCCTGAACGTCTGCATCCGTGCGATCGACTACTGCCCGCCGGCCGACATGGAGTTCGGCGAGTACCTGCGCGCCCTCATCACCGCCGACGGTGACCTCGAGCGCAGCGACAAGTGGGGGTTCCGCGAGGCGCTGATGCGGTCGTTCCGCCGCCGCCGGATCTTCCCCGACCACGTGCAGTTCATGACCGAAGACGCGGTCCGCTGGCAGCCGCCGGCGCGCGAGCTGCAGATCCCAGACCTCGCGTTCCGCAACCTCCGCTTCGGCGGCGAGCCGGGCCAGCCCGCCGACGTGAAGGAACTCGAGCGGCAGGCCCACGCCCTCGGCGCGTTCGTGACCAATCCGAAGCACGCCGACTGCTTCCGGCTGATTGCCGCCGGCGCGCGCCTGCCGAAGGGCATCGTGCAGGCCTCACCGGCGACCGTGCAGTCGGTGCGCGTGTCGAGGCGCGTCGCCTCGGACGGGCGCATTGCCTTCGACCTGGTGGGCGAGGTGACGCAGGCGTGCACCGTCGATCGCGCGGGGGTGCTCTTCGACATGAACGGCGGATGCACCGTGATCATCGATCCCGAAGGCCGGGTCCGGTACGCGATCTTCAAGAAGTTCGATGGCCAGACGCGCCGGGCGCGTCAGCACGCGGCGATGGCGGGGCCGCTCAAGGCGTTCTGGCTGAAGACTGGCCGGAGGTGGACGCTGCGTGAAGGGATGCTGCGCAGGCTGCACGCCGCGCAGTGAGCAGCCGTCAGTCGTCGCGGCGCGAGCTGCGACTCGCGCGTCCGCCTACGTCGCCGTTCCTGCGAGGTATCTCGCGAGGGCCACCGAGATTGGCTGTCCCGTCTGCGATTCGTAGTAGGCGTAGGCAGGGCTCGGGTTGACCTCGAAGCAGTACACCTCGCCGTCGGGGGCGACCTTGATGTCGATCCCGGCGAACGGCAGATCGAGGTCCCGGGCGAGTGCCACGCATCGCTCGGCGAGATCGTCGGTCACCTCCACCGCCTCGAGTGCGGCTGGTTCGCCGACCTGGCGCTGCGCGTAGCGGTAGTCGGTGGCGCCGGTCGTGATCGCCGTCGCGAACACGCTGTCGTCCACCGTGTGGACCCTCAGGTTGCGCCCGTCGACAAACGCCTGGAACTGCACGGGGCACCAGCGAATCTGGTCGAGCCGCTCCAGGTCGGCGACGTCGAGTTCACGCACGACCGAGCGTATCCCGCTGATCGACTTGTAGATGACACGGCCGACGGCCCGCGCGAAGTCGCGCACCGCGTCCGGGTCGCTGGTGATGAGCGTCTCTGGAATGCGAAAGCCGTGTCGCAGGATGGCCTGCGCCTGAAAGGGCTTCGAGCAGTTCGACGCCATCGAGGCAACGCGGTTGACGACGCGCACCGGCGCGATCTCGCACCACCTGAGCAAGGCGTCGTGCCACGCTCGCGCGTGCAACCGCCGCGGTGAGCCCGCCGGCTCGCCCGACAGTTCTGGCAGGTGCTGCTCGTCCATCAGGCGGATGTAGACCGCCGCGACGTCGTCGAGTGAATACTCGACGCCATCGACGTGCAGGCGTCCAACGAGTCGCTCGCCCTGGATTTCGTACCAGAACGGCGTGCGTTCGAAGGCACGCTGCGAGACGACGGCGTGGGGGACGCCGAGTTCCACGAGGCGTTCTCGCACGAATGCGATGGGCGACTCGGTGGGGATGCCGCAGAGCAGCACGAGATCAGGCATGGCCGGTCAGCGCCTCGTGCAGCACGGTGACGAGCGCTTCACCGCCGGGCCGAAGGTCAGGTCGCGGTGTTGCGCTGACGAACGCGCCGGTTGCCGGGTGGAGCTCGATGCCGAGCAGGCGCGTGTCCGACAGCCGTCCCAACGCCGCACATGCCGCGGCGGTGCCTGGTGAAAGCGCGGGTCCCACCACGCGGCCGTCGACGACGACCACCGCTCGTGGTTGCCCGGCGCCGTATCGGGCAGGCAACGGCTGGTGCGCGATCCCGATCGATCCGTCCTGCCTGAACGGCGCAGTGCGCAGGCCTGCCTGCCCTGCGAGCCATGTCCACTCCGACGCGTGCCGCCACGCCCCGCAGAGTCCCTGCATCACCGGCCGGTTCAACACGGGGACCTGCAGGGCTGACAGCCAGCTGATATGCAGCGCCGTCCATTCCTGCAGTGCGTAGGACTGGTCGCCAGCGGCCAGGTGACTGACGAGGTGAGGTGACAGGCTCGCGATCCGATTGAGCACACCCCTGATCGCTGCGCTCCGGATCACGCGCCCATCCGCCAGCGTGAACTCCACCGACGGGGGATCCTCGTTGCCGAGACGATGCTGCCACCGGAAGCTGTAGTGGAGGAGTTCCGGTGTCAGCACCACGAGCGGTGACAGGCCCCGCGCCCTGAGCCGGTCGGCGGCCCAGAGCGCGGGATGGTCGTCAGACGTGCAGAGCAGCAGCCACACGCGCTACTGTTCTCCCAGCTTCTCCAGATCCTTGCTGTCCTTGGCCGCTTTGCCCGCTGCATCCAGTTCCTGCTGCGTGCCCACGAGGTCCTGTTCGCCCGACAGTGCACCGCGACTGAGATCGGGCCGGAGTTCGCCCGAGATGAAGTGCGCGATCTGGGTGACTGCCGCTTCCAGCGCGCCGAGACGCGCCTCGATGGATTCGGCTGGCGCCATCGTGCCGAACCCACCACCCTCGCGTTGCTTCTCGATCTGCTTGTCGAACTGCTTCTCGAGTTGCTTGTCGAACTGCTTCTCGACCCGTTTCTCGAGTTGCTTGTCGATCTGCTTCTCGATCTGCTCCTTGATCTCGACTTTCTCCTTGACCACTTCCTTGGTCTCGACCTTCTCCTTGATCTCCTTGACCTCGGCCTTCTCGGGCTTCTCCTTGACCTCCTTGATCTCGATCTTCTCCTTTGCCACTTCCTTGGTGAATTCCTTGATCGGCTTCACGATGCCGAGGATCGACTTGAGGTTCGGCCGATTGCCGATGCGCTGGGTGGCGGGGCGCCCCGGCGCGTCGGTCTGCGGGCTGCCTGTCGTGCGCAGCTTGTTGCGCATCTGCGCGGGCGTGAAGAGCGCGAGACCCTTGGCCTTGCGATTGCCCTGCACGCAGGCCACGGCGCCGACGACGACGGGAGAGGCGCTCGAGGTGCCACTGAACTGATCGGTGTACCAGAGCCTCTCGTCGGCGCCGCCCTGCAGCCATCCGTAGCCCGTTGTCGTCACCTCGCGGCCCCACCCTTGCGCATCGACGAGGGCGCCGTAGTTGGAGAACGCGAGACGCGATCGGTCGGGCCCGTGGTCGCGACCGTGCGTGCCCGGAGGCGGCGCGCCGGCGCCGACGATGATGGCGCCGGAGTCGCGATTCGACCGGTTGAACGGGTTCGTCCAGGCCGCGGGGAAGCCCGCCGGTTTCACGCTGTAGATCCCATCGTCGAGATTCTCGGCGCCATTGCCGGCTGCCTCGACCACGATGACGCCCTTGTTGGTCGCGTACCGGATGGCCGCCCAGTCGTCTTCCCACCACTCGACGGCGATGTAGCCGGCCTGATCCTGCCGCGTCTGGAAGTTGTGGCGGGGACCCGGCCGGTGCAGCTCGATCAGGATGATGTCTCCCGCGCTCAGCAAGTCGGCTGCATCGCGGATCGACTTGGCTGACCCCTGCCCGGCGCCGAAGATCGAGATCGCGCGCGTGTTGGCATTGGGTGAGATGCCAGTCACGCCGAAACCGTTCTCGTCGCCGCCGAACACGCCGATGACCGCGGTGCCGTGGTCGCGCCATCCGATGTCAGTGCTCTGCGTGCCACCGACGACGCCGCCCTGGACCTGCGTGAGGTCTTCGTGGTCGAACCGCCACGCGCCCTCGATGTCGATGACGCGGATCCCGTTGCCCTTTCCGCCCTGTTGCGTGTGCGCCCAGAGCGCCTCGATTCCCGCGGGCGCGGGACCCAGGTAGACCTGGCTGGCGGTGAAGTTCGGCGTGACGGGCGGCGCGTCGTTCGGGTCAGGCGGCGTGCCCTCGTTGATCATCGGAGGCTCGGCGGGCGGCTTGACGTAGGCCGCCTCGACCGAGTCCTGCTGCCGCAACTGGTCGGCGAGCGCCTGGAGCCTGGCCGCGGGCGCTTCGACCTTGTAGAACACCGAGAGATCCGGGCCGCCGCGACCAGAATCCGCGGCAGCGCTTGCGGCGCGCGCGATCAGGCGATCCTCGTTGCCAAAGAGCGGCACCAGGCGGACGTTCGGGCCGACGATGCGCGCGAGGGCGCTCACGTCGGCACCCGACATCGACGCCACCTCTGACCCGCCGCGCCGCGCGCGCAGCGCCGCAGCCGGCTTGGCGATGACAATCAACTCAGAGCCTTCGGCGGCGGCGGACGAACCTCCGCCGCGTGTGGTAGCTGGCTTTCGGGTCGGTCTCTTCTTGGCCATACGCCCTCCTTGCAGCTCCGCTGCAATGTCAGACCACGTAAGTGGAGTACGTCGCTACGTCACGTGCGTCACATCGACGGGAGTTCGTCGTCAGGTTTGATGTAAGCGCCGTCGACCGCTGGATCGGCCAGAAGTCGCTCGACGAGGCGGGTCGCTTCGGCAGGATCGTCGACCGTGATCTCGAAGAACGCCGCGAGCGTACGGTCAGACGTGTCGGCGTGCACGGGCGTCAGCGGCGCATCGAGCCACGCGAGCACGGCACGCTTCGCACTCCGCGATCGTGGTGAGCGCACGAGACGAGTGGCGTCCGGGGTCAAGTGAACCGTGATGCGCATGGTGCCGACACCTCGCGTCAACAGGCGCTCTGGGGAGGTAGCGCGACGGGGAGTGAGAACAGGACTCTAGCAGGCGGGTGCGCGGTGTGCAACAGCGTGTCGTGATGTCAGTGCGGCGCCAGCCCGTCAGTAGGCGATGTCAGTGAATGGAGTGGCCAGGATGAGTCTCGTGAGTCACTGGCCAGATCCGTGCGACGTGCGCAATGACCAGGCTGCGTGTCAGGCGCGACGCTCGATCATCGACGTGCCCCTCGCCATGGACGCGACGGTTCCCAGGGCGCAGAGGGCGGCGAACACGCCAAAGGCCGCGCGCGCGGCGCCGACCAGTCCGGCAGGGTTGTCCGTGAGCACGGTCGCCGGCCCCACGAACGCCGACAGGAGCATCATGGCGAGGCCCAGGCTGAACATCTGCCCGGTGAGGCGCATGGTCGCGAGGGCGGCGGCGGCCACGCCATAGCGCGCCTGGATGACCGCGCCCATGACCGCGTTCGTGTTCGGCGACGAGAACAGCCCGAACCCCATCCCCAGCACCGCCAGCGCGATCACGATGTGGGCCATCGGCGTGTCGGCGCGGATCGGCACGAGCAGCAGCAACCCGGCGATCGTGAGCAGCATGCCCGCCGATGCCACCAGCCGAGGCTCGACACGATCCGACAGCCTGCCGGCGAGCGGTGACACCAGCACCTGCACGACGGGTTGGCAGAGGAGCACGAGCCCCGCCGTGCGGGGCGAGAGCCCTTGCACGTATTGCAGGAACAAGCTCAGCAGGAACCCGACGGCGAACGTCGCGGCGTAGTTGATCAGGGCCGCCAGGTTCGACAGGCCGAACACGCGGTTGTCGGTAAAGAGGCTCACGTCGAGCACGGGGAACTCGACCCTGCGCTCGAACGCCACGAACAGGCCGAGCGTCGCCAGGCCGGCACCGATCCACGCCAACGCCTCGAGCGACGGCGGACGCGAGAATCCGTACATGAGCGTTCCCAGCGCCGACGCGTAGATGATCGATCCCGCCAGGTCGAACGGCTCGCGGCGCGGCTGCGCCCACTCACCTTCGAGCCGCGTGGTCACCACGAACGCGGTGAAGGCGGCAAGCAGCACGTTGACGTGGAAGACGCTGCGCCATCCGAACTGCTCGGTGAGCAGGCCGCCGAGGACGGGGCCGAGCGAGAGTCCGAGGTACACGGCTGCGACGTTGATGCCGAGTGCCGCGCCCCGCGCAGGCGGCGGAAAGACCGACGTCAGGACGGCGACACCCGTCCCGAACATCATGGCGCCGCCCAGGCCCTGCACGGCCCGCGCGGCGAGCAGCGTGGCGAACGAGGGCGCGATGGCCGACAACGCCGAGCCGACGCCGTACGTGACGATCCCCCAGGTGAGCACGCGCTTCCGCCCGACCAGGTCGGCCCATTTCCCGAAGGGCACCAGGCACATGCCGGCAGCGAGCAGGAAGATGGTCGCCACCCAGCCCAGTTGCAGCGCGTCGAGGTCGAGGTCTCGCGCGAGTGAGGGCAGTGCCACGTTGACGGCGGCGCCCATGAACGGCGTCAGGAACGAGGTGAGCGACGCCACCGTGAGCGCCGTGCGCTCCTGCGACGTGTAACGCCCGCGCACGGGGTGACCGGTCGAAGGCGAAGGCGCACTACTCGTCGTGGCCGCCTCCGCTCCCGCGCCCGGCCTTGACCGTGCTGCGCAACTTCTTGTCGAGGAGCCGCCGTTCGCGTGCGGCCCGTCCGGGCGTGGTCGCACGTCGCGTGCGCGGGCGCCGCGACGCGCGTTCGATGAACTCGGTGAGACGCTCCCACGCCGCTGCACGGTTGCGCGCCTGCGTGCGGTGCTCACGGCTGTCGATGACGAGGATGCCGTCTTGCGTCAGGCGAGAACCCGCCAGCGTGGCGAGCCGTGCCTTGACATCGTCAGGGAGAGCCGACGCGCCGAGGTCGAACCGCAGTTCAACCGCCGTCGCCACCTTGTTGACGTTCTGGCCGCCGGGCCCCGACGCCCGAACGAAGCGTTCCTCGGTCCACCGCTCGAGCTCGGCCTGGTCCACGACTGCCATTCTGTCCCGGAACGCGGCGCCCAGCGAGCCTCCTAGCTGCCGCCCACCTTCCGCGGCGTCCGCACCTTGGGCACGAAGCCGTGCGTCGAGCCCTGTTGCTTCCACGGCTGGTGCGTCTGGTGCTTGGGCGCGCGCGCCGTGGGCGGGGGCTCGGTGGTCGGCAGGTGCGTGTCGGCCGCCAGTTTCTCGTGGGCCGCCCGATCGGCAGCCTCGTCCTTGGCGAGACAACACTGCTTGTACTTCCGGCCCGACCCGCAGTGACAGGGGTCGTTGCGTCCGGGGAGGTGCGCCGCTGTCGTGGCCATGGGAGTCGATCCTCCAGGCGAGTGCGCGTGGCCTGGTGGCCGTGGGTCGCGACTCGCTGACACCGACAGTATGGCTCCAAACGCGGGTGAGCGGATCGGGATGGCGCGGTGCTCCCGGCGTGCCCGCCTCGTGCGCGCGTCCAGCCCGCTGCGCTAGTTCGGGATCATCCACGAGAACACGTGGTGCTGCAGGAACACCACCACGCCCACGAGGCAGGCGAGCACCAGGCTGTGCCAGAAGACGTAGCGCAGGATCACGCCTTCCTTGCCGTGCTCGCCCGTCACGACGGCCGCCACGACGATCGACTGCGCATCGATCATCTTGCCCATGACGCCGCCCGAACTGTTCGCCGCCGCCGCGAGGATGGGAGACATGCCGAGCTTCTGGGCCGACACCACCTGGAGGTTGCCGAAGAGCACGTTCGACGACGTGTCGGAGCCGGTGAGCGCCACGCCGAGCCAGCCCAGGAGCGGCGAGAAGAATGGAAACAGCGCGCCGGTCGAGGCGAAGGCGAGGCCCATGGTGGAATCGGAACCCGAGTAGCGCGTGACGAACCCGAGCGCCAGCATGGCGGCGATGGTGAGCAGCGAGAAGCGGACGCGCTCGAGCGTGGCGACGTAGATCTTCAGCAGGTCGCCCACCGATTGCCGCAGCAGGAGGCCCGACACGACGCCCGTGAGCAGGAGCGCCGTACCGGTGGCCGAGAACAGGTTGAACACGTACTTCGCGTCTTCGAACGACGGCGCCTTGGCGACCGGGGGCACCTTCTGCACGAGCGCGTGCAGCCAGGGGACCTCGAAGGCAGGGGCCCAGATGCCGTTCAGGAACGCCTTCACCGCCGGGAGTCCCCAGACGAACACGACGATCGAGAGCACGATCCAGGGCATCCACGCACTGAACGCCTCGCCCCCGGTGTAGTGCGCGCGCTCGGGGTGGGCCACCTCGCGTTCGTCGGGAAAGCGCCAGGTGACCCTGGGTTGCCAGAACTTGAGCAGGGTCGCGGTCGCGGCGAGCGACACGATGGCCGCGATGATGTCGACGAGTGACGGACCGAGGTAGTTGGACACGAGGAACTGCGGGATGGCGAACGAGACGCCCGCCACGAGGCACGCCGGCCAGACTTCTTTCATGCCCTTGATGCCCGACATGGCGGCCACCAGCCAGAAGGGCACGAGGACCGAGAAGAACGGCAGTTGCCGTCCGACCATCGCCGACAGGTGCATCTCAGACAAGCCGGTGACGGTCGCCAGCGTGATGATCGGCGTGCCGAGGGCGCCGTAGGCGACCGGCGCGGTGTTACCGATGAGCGCGAGACCCGCAGCGGCGAGCGGCTTGAAGCCCAGGCCGATGAGCATGGCCGCCGAGATGGCCACCGGCGTGCCGAACCCGGCGGCACCCTCGATGAACGCCCCGAACGAGAACCCGATCAGGAGCACCTGGATGCGGCGGTCGGCGCCGATGTTCGCAATGGTGTCTTTCACCACCTCGAACTTGCCGGTCTTGACGCTGATGTCGAAGACGAAGATGGCGTTGAGGATGATCCAGCCGATCGGCAGCAACCCGAAGAGCGCGCCGTTCACGGCCGACATGGCCGCCATGCGCGCCGGCATGCCGTAGGCGACGATGGCGACGGCGAGCGCAGCCGCCAACCCGAGCAGTGCGGCCATGTGCGCTCGCACGTGGAAGAAGGCCAGCGCGCCGAGCAGCAGGACAACGGGGATGGCGGCGACGAGCGCCGACACGAACAGGTTGTCGGCGATGGGCGTGTAGACCTGCGTCCACGGCATGGATGGTCCCCAGGGCAGGCGCGGTGTCGCGCGTGCGGCGTTGACGTGCAGTTCGAAGAGCGAGCAGATGATGCCACACAACGACCATTGCGGCCCGCAGGGCGCGACGCGGCGGCAGCGTCTATAATCCCGCCCTGTACCGGCCGACGTCGCCGGCGTGCTTCACGCTTCCTCTCATCTGCTCGGCCACCGCATTCTTCGAGGACGACGACCGATGACTCGACATGGCTCCCTGAAGGCCCTTGCCGCATGCGTGCTGCTCGTCGCCTGTACGACGCTGCTCGGCGCGCAGCAGGGCAACAAGTACGCCCGCGACCCGAAGCAGGCGATCGACGAGGACTACACGAAGAAGATCCGGGAGTACACGACGGAGCCCTTCTTCACGTCGCCGCTGGTCGATTACCTGCCCGCCTCGAAGACGGTGCCGACGCCGGCCGCCGTGCTCGGCGACGTCGCCGGCGCGCCAGGACGGTTGCCGTACTCGGCCCAGGTGCACGACTACATGCGCCGCCTCGAGAAGGCGAGCCCGCGCGTCAAGGTCATCTCGATCGGCACGTCTGAAGAAGGGCGCGAGATGATCGCCGTCGCCGTCGCCGACGAAGCGGTGCTCGCGAAGTACGACGAGAACCGGGCGCGATTGGCCAGGCTGGCCGATCCGCGCACCATCGCGCTCGACGATGGCGAGGCCGACCGCCTCGTGGCGGCCAGCGTGCCCGTCTACTACATCACCGGCGCGCTGCACGCCGGTGAAACGGGCGCGCCCACCGCGTTGATGGAGCTCGCGTATCGTCTCGCGGTCGACGAGAGCCCCTACATCAAGGCGATCCGCCGGAGCGTCATCACGCTGATCACGCCGGTCACCGAGGTCGACGGCCGCGATCGCCAGGTCGACATCTACAACTGGCACCTCGCGCATCCCAAGGACAACTGGCCGCAGGTCGTCTACTGGGGCAAGTACATCGTCCACGACAACAACCGCGACGGCATGGGGCTGACGCTGGCCCTGACGCGCAACGTGCTCAACACCTTCGTCGGGCAGAAGGCACAGGTGCTGCACGACCTGCACGAGTCGGTGCCCTACCTCTACGACAACACCGTCGGCGACGGGCCGTACAACGCGTGGATCGATCCCATCCTCGCAGACGAGTGGCAGATGCTCGGGTACCACAACATGGGCGAGTTGACGAAGTTCGGGATGCCCGGTGCCTTCGCGCACGGCACGTTCGACACCTGGACGCCCGGCTACCTGATGTTCATCGCCGCCATGCGCAACGGCACGAGCCGGTTGTACGAGACGTTTGGCAACGGCGGCGCCGACACGGTCGAACGCACCGTGTCGCCGCGCGAGTACGCGCGTACCTGGTTCAAGCAGAACCCGCCGCTGCCGAGGGCGAAGTGGTCGCAGCGCAACAACAACAACTACCAGCAGACGGCCCTGCTCACCACCCTGTCGTACTACGGCGAGAACTCGAAGACCTTCCTCAGGAACTTCTACCTCAAGGCGAAGCGCTCGGTGCTCAAGCCGAGGGTCGAAGGTCCCGCGGCCTATGTCTTCCCGGCCGACGACCCGCGTCCAGGGGCACAGGCCGCGTTGCTCCGGGTGCTGCAGTTGCAGGGGTGCGAGGTGTCGCGCACCACGGCCGCGTTCACCGTCGACATGCCCGTGAAGAAGAAGGCACGGCCCGCGAGTGGTGAGGCCGCGTCGGGCGCATCGAAGGACGAGGCGAAACCAGCGGCGCCCGGGGCGACCAGCGCGGCGAAGCCGGACGAGAAGAAGACCGAGGCGCGTCAGTTCCCGGCCGGCAGCTACATCGTTCGCATGGACCAGCCCTTCAGCCGCATCGCCGACGCGCTGCTCGACTACCAGTACCTGGAGCCCGAACGATCCGCAGAAGAACCCGTACGACGACACGGGCTGGACCTTCGGCGAGTTGTTCAATGTGCAGGTGGCGCGCGTGACCGACGTGAAGGTGCTCGACGCCGCGATGGACAAGGTGACCGGCACGGTGACTGCGGCGAGCGGCATCGAGGGGACCGGCCCCATCCTGCTCGTCAACCACGACGCGGATCCCAGCCTGCTCGCCCTGCGCTACCGCTTCGCCAACGTGGCGTTCGACGTGGCCGAGGAGCCGTTCGAGGCCGCCGGCCGGAAGTTCAACCGCGGCTCGTTCATCATCCGGAACGGCGACGCCGGCGCGCTGGAGAAGGCCGCCACGGAACTCGGCCTCAAGCTCTACGCCGTGGCTGCCGCACCGGGCGTGAAGTCGCACGCCGTGAAGGCGCCGCGCATCGGATACGTCCACACGTGGATCAGCACGCAGGACGAAGGCTGGTGGCGAATCGAACTCGACAAGCTGAAGGTCCCGTACCACTACATCAGCACCCAGGTGATCGCGGCGACCGCCGACCTCAGGGCGAAGTACGACGTGATCCTGTTTCCGCCCGTCGGGCGCGGCGGTCCGCAGGCCATCGTCGCCGGCATGCCCATGTGGGGCAATGCCCTGCCGTGGAAGACCACGCCGGAGACGCCGAACATCGGGAAGATCGACTCGACCGACGACATGCGTCCGGGCCTGGGATGGGCCGGGCTGGCGAACCTCGAGACGTTCGTGCGCGCGGGCGGCCTGCTCGTGACGACCGAAGACACCTCTGATCTGGCGGTGACGTTCGGGTTCACCCCTGGCGTGTCGATCACGCGTTCACAGCGACTGAATGCGCCGGGCAGCGTCGTGCGATCGAAGGTCGTCGATGCGGCGAGCCCGATCGCGTATGGCTACGGCGACCAGCTGTCGGTCTACATGAACAACGGTCTCATCTTCAACCTGAGCAACTCGCTCGGCGGGCGGGGAGGACGCAGGCCGGGTGGGGACGCGGTCGAGCGTCCCACCGGGCGCGGGACCGCCGACGATCCCGACCAGCCGCAGGGTCGGGCGCCCGCCACGGACGTGCCCGAGGAGCCGAAGGCCGAGCCATGGCAGGCAGTGCCCTTGACCGACGAACAGTTGCGCAACCCCGTCTACGTGGTGCCGCCGGCGCAGCGGCCGCGCGTCGTTGTGCGGTACGGTGACGCACGCGACCTGCTGGTGTCGGGATTGCTGGACGGCGGCGCCGACATCGCCCAGCACGCCGCGGTGATCGACGTGCCGCTCGACAAGGGTCACGTGGTGCTCTTCTCGCCGAATCCCGTGTGGCGTGGCGAGACGCAGGGCAGCTACTTCCTCGTGTTCAACGCGATCCTCAACTGGGATCACCTCGATGCAGGGAGGACACTCGATCCGAAGTAGTGTTGCCGAACCGCCCTCCGGTGCACGTGTGGTGCACGCCGGTGATGCCGTGTGGAACCAGTCGTCGCGGCAACACGGATCCGCTGGGGGGCGGCGTTGGGTGGGGCTCGGCCGCAGTGGAATCGTCGTGGTCACTGATTCAGGTTGGTGTTGACGCCGGAAACGGCTACGCTGCGCCGACAGCAGATTCATGAGCCACTGACATGGACCATGCGACCCTGGAGCAGGTCAGGCGACTGGCCGCCGAGTCGTCGCGCCTGCCGCCGCAGGAGCGTGAGGCGTTCTTGCGCACGCACTGCGGCAGCGAGGCCATCCTCGCCGAAGTGCGGGCGATGGCGGAACGACGTACCGCCGACGTTGCTCCGTCGGTCACCACGGGCCACGCCGACACCGATTCCACCGAATCACTGATTGGACGCCGTGTCGGGCCGTACCTGATCACTGACAGCCTCGGCCAGGGCGGCATGGGCGCCGTGTTCCTCGGCACAGACGTCCGGCTGCACCGCAAGGTCGCGCTCAAGAGTCTGCGTTCGTCGTTGCCCGACGGGATTCGCGAGCGAGCCCGGATCCTGCGCGAGGCCAGGGCCGCTGCGCAGGTCAACCATCCGAACGTGGCCACCGTTCACGACGTTCTCGACGACGGGACGCGCGCGTTCATCGTGATGGAGTACGTCCAGGGCGAGAGCCTGGCCGTGCTCCTCCGGCGCACCCGCCTCCCGCTCGATCGCGTCCTCACGATCGGGCGGCAACTCGCCGGAGCGCTCAGCGCGGCGCACGCCAGGGGGGTTGTCCATCGCGACCTGAAGCCGGCCAACATCCAGGTGACGGCCGAAGGCTCGGTCAAGGTGCTCGACTTCGGCGTGGCGGCTGCGACAGCTGCATTCACGACGGTCTCGGCGGGCGACGGCGCAGACGATGCGCGCGGGGAGTTCGCGGGGACGCCGGGCTACATGGCGCCAGAACAACTGATGCGCCAGCACGTGGACGAGCGCAGCGACGTCTTCGGGATGGGGCTCGTGCTCTTCGAGATGGCGACCGGTGAGCGCGCCTACCCGTCGAACGACGCCCTTGAGCTGATCGCGTCGGCGGGGCAGCCCGTGCGTCGTGCCGACGTCGTCAGTCCGGCCGTGCCGCGGGGAGTCGCCGACCTGATCGCGAAGGCGCTGGCGCCCGAGCCGGGCGAACGGTTCCAGACGGCGGCGGCGCTGGACGCGGCGCTGGCCACGCTGCAGCGCCAGTTGGCCACCCAGCGCGATCGGCGGCGCGTGATGCGACTGGTGGCGATCGGCGTTGGCGTGGCGATCGTAGCCGGCGTGCCTGCCTGGAAGCTCGCCACGCGGCCGCCCGCGTCGTCGGGCTTCCGACCGCGTGGGTGGGCGCTCATCGCCGACTTCGACAACCGGTCGGGCGAGCCCGCGCTTGCCCAGACGATCCAGGGCAGCCTGGCGATTGCCTTGCAGCAGTCGGCTTACGTCAACGTGTTCTCACGCAACCAGCTGTTCGAGGCCCTCGGCCGGATGAAGCAGCGCGATGTGCGACAGGTCACCGAAGACCTGGCGCTCGAAGCGTGCCGCCGCGAGGGCCTCGACGTCCTGGTCGCCGGCACGGTGACGCAGAGCGGGGCTGCCGTACAGATCGTCGTGCGGGGGATCGAGGCCGCGCGGGGCCGGCTGATGTTCGTGGAGTCGGTGGAGTTCGAAGAGCGCGAGCAACTGTTCGGCAAGATCGACGAGCTGGCCCGCCGGGTCCGCTCACAACTCGGTGAGTCACTCGCGGGGATCGAGCGGAGCAGCGAGCCGCTGGCCAAGGTCACGACCTCGTCACTCGATGCGTTGCGCTTGTACTCGGACGCCGTTGACGCGGTGGCACGCGGCGCCGTGGGCCGCGGCGCGGAGCAGCTCAAGGCGGCGCTGGCGCTCGATCCCGACTTCGCGATGGCGCACGTGGCGCTCTCGGGCGTGTATTCGCGACTCGGGAATCGCGAGGCACACGTTGAGCACCTGAGTCGCGCCTACGCGCTGCGCGACACCGTCACCGCACGCGAACGACGGTCGATCGAGGGCGACTACTACTCGGTCGAGGAGCGCTACGACGAGGCCGCCAGTGCCCTCTCGCTGCTCGCCACGGTGTATCCCGACGACACCGACGTCTACTACAAGCTCGCGAGCGCCCGCGAGGCGGCCGGCAACGTCAGCGGCGCGATCGAGGCCGTGCGAGAGGACCTCGGCCTCCGGCCGCAGTCGACGCGCGCGCACGAACTGCTGGTGCTGCTCCTCGATCGCAACAACGCACCCGGCGAGGCGCTGGCGAGCTATCGGCGTGCCACGACGACGCTCGAGGCGACGCCGCGCCTGCGATGGGGCGCCGGGCTGGCGTACTTCGGCCTCGGCCAACTCGACGAGGCGCGACGTGAATTCACGGCCATGCAGCCGGACGCGGCCTACGGGAACATCGGGCGGCTGTACCTGGCGAGGATCGACCTGTACGAGGGGGCCCTGCAGCGCGGCATGGAACGGCTGCGAGCCGACATCGAGGGCGACGTTGCGTCAGGACTCACCCGGCCCGAGATGCTTCGGCGTTACCTGCTCGCACGCGCGTGCCTGTTGGCCAGTCGGCCCGGCGAGGCGCACGCCGAAGCCGAACGCATCCGTACGGCCTCGTCGGCGGGCGTCACGTCCAGAGATCTCGAACACGCCGCATTCGTCCTCTCCGCAACGGGCGATGTCGCTGCGGCTGCACGCATCCTCGAGCGCATGATCGTCATCGCCGAGCAGCGCCCGTCGTCGCTGGCGCGCAGCGTGGTGCACCAGATTCGAGGCGAGATCGCCCTGGCCGAGCGGCGGCTGCCGGTGGCGCTGGGCGAGTTCCGGAAGGCCGCCAGGGAGTACCCCGGCTTTCGCGCGCACGCTGGGCTGGCCAGGGCGCACGACGCTCGCGGAGAGATCGAGCTCGCAATCCAGGAATGGCTGCGCGTCGTTGACGCGCGGGGCGAGATCCTGCGCGACGGCTTCCCGCCCGACTGGGTGCTCGCGCACCTCGCACTGGCCCGGTTGTTCGACAGAACCGGCGAGCGGGATCGCGCGCGCGAGCACGCCACGACGTTCCTGCAGATCTGGCGCGACGCCGACACGCCCACCCTTCGCGCGGAGGCCGAACGCCTCCGGCGATGATTCCACTCGTCCCTTGACCCAGGAGAGATGCGACCATGTGCAATCCCACCGTGCTACCCATGTTGCTTGGAGCGATGCTGATCGACGACGCCTTCCGCAGGGCGATGATCGGCGACACCGACGCAGCGTTGAACGAGTACTGCATCCCGCTGACGCCGGCGCAATACGACGCTGTGAGCCGGATGGTGGAGTCGTTCAGGTCGGGCCGATGCGACGACGCCGTCGCGCGGGTCAGGGGCGAGTGCCCCGTCTGGCCCTGCAGCGACTTCCAGCTCTCGTCGGGCTCGGCTGAAGCCGTCTGACGACGCGCGCGCGACGACCGATGGGCTCCGGGGCAACGAGCGAGCTGCGCACAGACCGAAGGCCGGGTGGTGGCTGGTAGAACTGTGACAGCCGCCGTTTGTGAGAGGATCTGAAATCGATTACATTTACCGGCGCACGGAGCCAGGAGGCCTGCATGTCGAACTGGAGCGGTCGCTGGTCGCGTAGGGAGTGGCTGCAACTGACTGCGCTGGCCATGGCCGCGCGCGCCGTCGGCGTCAGCGGCGTGGCGAAGCGCCCGCTCGGCGTTCAGCTGTACTCGGTGCGCAGCCTGCTGCCCCAGCGCGCACCCGAGACGCTTCGCGCGCTCGCGGCCATGGGCTATCGCGAAGCGGAAGTCCTGCGCGCGGACGCGAAGCGGATCGTGGGTCTCGCGCGCGACGCGGGCGTCATGCCAGTCAGCATGCACGTCGAAGCGCCGTTCGTGACCGGCAACTGGGCGCCGCATGTCGAGGCGGCCAAGGCGGCAGGTTATGCCCTGGCGAACGACCCGCCCTCGTTCGAACGCCTCGTCGACGACATCCGCGGGATGGGGCTGTCGTACGCGGTGGTGGCGTACCTGGTCCCGGGCGAGCGGGGCAAGAACCCCTCCGACTACCGGACACTTGCCGAGCAACTCAATCGCGCGGGCGCGACAGCCAGGCGCGCCGGGGTCACCCTCGGTTACCACAACCATGGCTTCGAGTTCGAACCGTTCCCAGATGGGCAGACAGGGTTCGACGTCCTGGCCACGAGCCTCGATCCCGCGCACGTCACGCTGGAGGTCGACGTGTTCTGGGCGGCGATGGGCGAGGTGGATCCTGCCGCGCTGATCCGTCGCCTGGGCGCGCGGGTCAGCCTGCTGCACCTCAAGGACGTGACCAGGGGCACACCGCCAGAGAGGGACAACACCAAGGTTGCCAGCACGGCATTCGCCGAAGTCGGCTCGGGTCGTCTGGACTTCGGCGCTATCCTGGCGGCAGCCGACGCGGCTGGCGTGGCGCACGCGTTCGTCGAGCAGGACCAGACGCCCGGCGACCCGCTCGTCAGCCTGGAGAAGAGCAGCAACTACTTGCGTTCGGTCGACTAGCAGTTCCGGGGGCGGCACCATTCCAGGAGGGCGTCGCGTGAGCGACGCAGGACGGCATGACGGTTCGACGTGAACTCCTCATGTGTTCAATCGCGCTTGCGGTGTGCTCGACGAGTCCCTCGGCGGAGTCGCCGTGGCGCGTGCTCTTCGACGGCACCTCGCTCGATGCCTGGCGCGGCTTCAAGTCGGAGTCAGTTCCCGCAGGCTGGCGGATCGACGGTGGCACGCTCACGAAGGACGCCCGCACGGGAGACATCATCACGAAGGAGCAGTTCGGCGACTTCGAGCTCGAGCTCGAGTGGCGGATCGGCGAGGCGGGCAACGCCGGCGTCTTCTACCGCGCGACGGAGGAATTCGACCGTGTCTATTGGAGCGGACCCGAGTACCAGTTGCTCGACGATGAGAAGGCTGCCGACAACAAGACGCGGCTCACCTGCGCCGGGGCCGCGTACGCGCTGTATCCGTCGCCTCCTGGGCACCTGAGGCCGATGGGCGAATGGAACACCACCAGGATCCTGGTCACGGGCGCACACGTCGAGCACTGGCTGAACGGCGTGAAGTTGCTCGAGTACGAGTTGTGGAGTCCCGACTGGGAAGCGAAGGTCGGGGCGAGCAAGTTCAAGGCATGGCCCCGCTTTGGCCGAGCGACGCGCGGCCACATCGCCCTGCAGGGCGACCACGCCGGGGTGCTGGCGCTACGCAATATCCGCATCAGGGAGGTGGGAATGTGATCGACGAATCAGGCAGCCAGACACGGCGGCAGTTCGTCACCAGCCTCGGGCTTGCGGCGGCGGGGATCACCATCGTGCCCCGGCACGTGCTCGGCCGCGGGTTTCTTGCGCCCAGCGATACCTTCAACGTGGCGTGCGTCGGCGTCGGCGGGCGCGGGCGGACGGATCTGATCAATCTCGCCAGCCAGAACATCGTCGCCATGTGCGACGTGGATTGGGGGTACGCCGACAAGGGGTTCGCCGGTCTCGACGCAGAGATGGCCACCCTCAAGAAACGGATCGACGGGAACTACGTCGAGATCAGGGTCCCGGCGTCTGCGCGCGGTGAAGGCGGTCCGACGGTCGAGCGGCGCCCGATGACGCCGATCGAGCGCGAGCGCGCCGTGGCGACGCTCGATCGCATGAAGCGTGTCGTGACCCAGCACCTGCCGAAGGCTGCGCGGTACAAGGACTACCGCGAGATGTTCGACACGCAGAAGGACATCGACGGTGTCGTCATCGCCACGCCTGATCATCTTCATGCGTGCATCGCCCTCGCGGCCATGGACCTCGGCAAGCACGTGTACGTCGAAAAGCCGCTCGCGTGGTCTGTCGCCGAGGCGCGTCGACTGGCGGTGCGTGCGAAGGAGACCAAAGTCGCCACGCAGATGGGCAGCCAGGGCCACTCGTGGGACGACGCGCGCACGGCCGTGGAATACGTTCGCGGCGGCGCCATCGGCACCGTGCGCGAGGTCCATGTCTGGACGAACCGGCCTCTCGGGTTCTGGCCGCAGGGCCTGCCCCGTCCCGAGCGACTGCGGACCTCGCCCGAGGAACTCAAGTGGAACGGCCGTGACGTCAACGCGCGCGTCGCCGATGCCCTCGCCGGCAACTACCCACTGCCCGACACCCTCGCCTGGGATCTGTTTCTCGGCCCGGCGCCCGCTGTCGAGTACCATCCGGTCTACCACCCGTTCAACTGGCGGGGCTGGCTCGACTGGGGCGTCGGACCGATCGGCGACATGGGCGCACACCTGCTCGACGTCGCGACGTGGTCGCTCGACCTCGGCTACCCGTCGACGATCGAAACTGTGAGCACGCCATTCAACGGCGTCTCGTACCCGCAGGCCGCGATGACCTTCTACACGTTCCCTGCTCGCGGCACGCGCCCACGGTTGAAGCTCACCTGGTATGACGGCGGCCTGCTCCCGCCAAAGCCCACAGAGATGGGCGACGAAGAGCTGAACAAGGGCGGCGGGGCGTTGTTCGTGGGAACCACGGGGAAGCTGTTGCACGACACGTACGGCGCGAAGCCGAGGCTGCTGCCGAAGTCGCTGCACGATGCCACCGGGAAGCCGCGGCGCCGGCTCCCGCGCATCCCCGACGAGGCGCACGAGATGAACTGGGTCGAGGCCGCCAGGGGCAACGCGATCATCTCCTGCCCGTTCGAGTACGCGGCGAAGCTGACCGAGATCATGCTGCTCGGCGTCGTGTCGCTGCGGGCAGGGAAGAAGATCGCCTACGACGGCGCCAACATGCGGGTGACCAATGACGTCGCGGCCAACGACTTCCTCCGGCGCGTGCCGCGTCCGGGCTGGTCGGTCACGTAGCCGCGGACGGTGAGCACCAGCGGCGCCTGGGGTCACATTCCCGACACGGGCGAGCGCGCGAGGGATCCGTCGTTGCAGCACGCCCCTTCCCGCACGCGACCGATACCGCTGACGGTCAGCCGCGCGCCAGGCGCAACGACGTGCGCGATCGAGGCGGCGCGGTACTGGAGCGCACGATCAACGCGTGCGGGAGGGTCACCGAGACGGCTTCCTTCACGTTCCCCCGCAGGATGTCGAGCAGGAGGCGCACCGTGCCTTCGCCGAGTTCCCGCATCGGCTGGCGGATGGTCGTGAGCGGCGGGTCGACGTACTGCGCGAAGCGGATGTCGTCGAAACCCACGACCGACAGGTCGGCCGGAACCTGCAGCGTGTGCTGCCGGGCCATGTGGAGGACACCGATGGCCATCTCGTCGTTGAAGCAGAAGATCGCCGTCGGCGGCTTTGCGCTCGTGAGCAGTTGCTCGCCGGCAGCAATGCCCGACTCGATCGAGAAATCGCCGCTCGCCACCATGATCTCGACCCGCGCGCCGGCTTGACGGGCGCGGGCCATCGTTCCACTGAGCCGGTCGCGGCTGAGCGGGCTCGCCATGGGTCCGGTGACGACCCCGATGCGCCGGTGTCCGAGGCGGCACAGGTGGTCGACGGCCTCCGACGCCGCCTTGGCGTTGTCGATGTGGACACTGGGGACCCCGAGGCCTGGGCTGAACTCGCACCCGTTGACGACGGGGGCCTGCTGCATGGGGACGGAGCGTATGAGGGTGGCCGCGGCCTTTGGCAATCGATGGCCGAGGAAGATCAGGCCGTCGGCTTCGCGGTGCTGGAGCATCTGCGCGTACTTCTGCTCGCGCTTCTCGTCGTGCTGCGTGTCGCCCACCAGGACCGAGTACCCGGCGCGGAGCGCGGCGCTCTCAATGCCCTGCAGGATGTGCGAGAAGAACGGGTTCGCGAGATCCGGGACCGTGACGAGGAGCTTGCCGGAGCGGAGCGTGCGCAGGCTCTTGGCGGCGGAGTTCGGGCTGTAGCCGAGCGTCTCGACGGCTTGGGTGACCGACGTTCGCGTCTGCGGCGTGACGAGGTGCGGGCGGCTGAGCACACGTGACACGGTCGCCGTTGAGACCCCGGCTTTCCGAGCGACGTCGCGAATGGTGACCGTGGTGATCCTGTTGCGCATGTCGGCCTCGTGTTCCCTGGCGTGGGTCACGCGAGGCGCGCCCATGCTAACACCGCGCTCGGCGCACCGGCAGTCGGCCCACGTCGCGGGCTTCTCGGGGACGGCAGGTGACGCGACACCGGGCCGGGCCGTGCCCTCGCGCGGTGATCGCCACGCCGGCGACGTGGGAGTTGCGCTCGTTTTGTCTCCTATGATATACACCGCGCCGCAAACGATTACATCACTTCTGTAACCGATTTCATTGTGATCAGGAACGGGGTTGCCGAGCATGGCCAGACAGGTGCATGTGCGCCGCTTCACCAGGTGCCTCGGCACGTCGCCGACCGTGTGCCTGGCGGCGGCCACGTGCTGCGGGCCCGGCAGCCGCCGCCACGCCGCGAATGGCGCGTCTGCGGGGGCAACGCCGCGGGCACGCGCGACTCGCCCCTCGCCCGTATCGCACGTCCGCGAAAGGAAGTGAGCGACGCATGATCACGAGACGGGAGTTCACGCGGGTCGCGATGGCCAGCCTGGCGGTTCCTGCCCTGGGAGACATGGCGTTCGCCGAAGTGGTGCACGGCGTGCGGCTCGGGTCGCACACCTACAGCTTCAGGGATCTGCCACGTCCGGAGGGCGGTGAGTATCTTGACGTCATCCTCGCCGCGATGAAGCAGTGCGGGATCACCGACTGCGAGCTGTTCTTCGCGCACGTCGAGCCGGCCATGCCGCCCGGCCGGCCGGATCCGACGTCTGCGGCGTGGAAGGCCGCGCGCGAGAACGTGCGCAGGTGGCGCCTCTCGACACCGGCGTCGCACTTCACCGCCGTCCGGAAGAAGTTGGACGCGGCAGGCATCACGCCCATGGCCTACAACGTGAACTTCAACGACAGCTTCACCGACGCCGAGATCGACGCATGCTTCGAGGCCACCCGCGCCCTCGGTGTCGATGTGCTCAGCGTCTCGACGTTGCTGCCGGTGGCCAGGCGGCTCGCGCCCTTCGCCGATCGCCACCAGCGGATCGTCGCGATGCACAACCATGCCCGCGTCGACAACCCCGACGAGTGCGCCACGCCCGAGAGCTTCGACGCCATGCTGGCGCTCTCGAGGTACTTTCGGCTCAACCTCGACATCGGGCACTTCACGGCCGCGAACTACGACGCCGTCGCGTATCTCCGCCAGCACCACGATCGCGTCACGCACCTGCACATCAAGGACCGCAAGAAGAACCAGGGCGACAACATGCCGTGGGGCAAAGGCGACACGCCGGTCCGCGAGGTGCTGCAGTTGCTCAAGGCCCGGAAATGGCCGATTCCCGCGATGGTCGAGTACCAGTACAAGGGCACCGGCTCGGTCGTCGAAGAGGTCACGCAATGTCTGAACTACGCGAAGAAGGCGTTGGCGTAGCCAACGGCCGCGCGTCGCGCGGGCGTCGGCGCCTCGGTATGGGCCTGGTCGGGCCGGGCTTCGTCGGCGTGCATCACGTCGATGCCGTGCGCCGTCTCGGGTTCGTCGACGTCGTGGCGATTGCCGACATCACCCAGGTGTCGGCGGCACGTCACGCCGAGGCCTTGCACGTGGCCAGGTCCTACGGTGATTTCGAGGCGCTCGTCGCCGATCCGGCGGTGGACGTCGTGCACGTCACGACGCCCAACTACCTGCACGCCCCGGTGATTCGCGCCGCGATCGCGCACGGCAAGCACGTGATCTCCGAGAAGCCCCTGGCCATGTCGGCCGCCGAGGCCCGCGACCTGCTGGATCGGGCAACGGCGGCGGGAATCGTCCACGCGGTGTCGTTCAACTACCGCGGCAACCCGATGGTGCAGCAGGTGCGCGAGATGGTGGCCGGTGGCGAGGTCGGCCCCGTCCATTTCGTACACGGCGCCTACCTGCAGGACTGGCTGATCGAAGACACCGACTACTCATGGCGTCTCGAGCCCGACAAGGGCGGGCGCAGTTCCGCGTTCGCCGACATCGGCTCGCACTGGTGCGACATGGCGCAGCACCTCGTGGGCGCCCGGATCACGTCGGTCCTGGCCGAACTGACAACGGTAGTGACGCAGCGCCTCAAGCCCGGGCACGTGCAGACGTTCGCGAAGGGCGACGAGTCGACGCGCGAGCCCGTCACGATCGAGAGCGAGGACCTGGCGACCATCCTGCTGCGGTTCGAGAACGGCGTGAAGGGCTGCGTCAACATCGGGCAGGTCTGCGCGGGTCACAAGAACGATTTCTGGCTCGAGGTCAACGGGCGCCTCGGGTCGCTGCGCTGGCGCCAGGAAGACCAGAACCGGGTGTGGTTCGGGTCGCGCCGCGAGGCGAACCGCGTGCTCGACAAGGATCCGTCGTTCGTCGGCGATGCGGCGCGTCCCTACGTCCACCTGCCGGCCGGGCACCAGCAGGGATGGTCGGACGCGTTCTGCAACGTCGTGCGCGATGTCTACCGCCACATAGCGGCGGGCAACGACGCCTCGACCGCGCCGCCGGCGTTTGCCACCTTCGCCGATGGCTACCATGCGGCGTGCGTCATCGATGCCGTGCTCCAGAGCCACGACGCGAGCGGCGCCTGGACGACGGTCAATTCCTGAGGTTCACCGAGAGGACACAATGCAACTTGGCGTATTCACCCCGGTGTTCGCGAAGCGAACGTTCGAGCAGATGCTCGAGTCCGTGGCAGCGCTCGAACACGTGACGGCGATCGAGATCGGCACCGGCGCGTGGCCTGGCAGCGACCACCTCGATCTCGACGGCCTGCTCGCCAGCGCCGCGAAGGCGCGCGACTACCGCAAGCGCATCACCGAGGCCGGCCTGACGATCAGCGCGCTGTCGTGTCACGGCAACCCCATCCATCCCGACGCGGCCACGGCGCGCGCGTACGACATGACCTTCCGCAAGACGGTCCGCCTGGCCGAGCGGCTCGAGGTGCCCGTCGTCGTCACGTTCTCGGGATGCCCCGGCGACAGCCTCGGCGCGCGGCACCCGAATTGGGTGACGACCCCGTGGCCGCCGGAGTACCTCGAGATCCTCGACTGGCAGTGGACGCGACGCGTCATTCCGTACTGGACCGCCGCGGCGGCCTTCGCCGCCAAGCGCGGCATCAAGGTCGCGCTCGAGGCGCATCCCGGCTTCGTGGTCTACAACGTCGAGACGGCGCTGAAGCTGCGGGCCGCAGTGGGGCCCAACCTCGGCGTGAACTTCGATCCGAGCCACATGTACTGGCAGGGCGTGGACGTGCCGGCGGCCATCACGGCACTTGGTGACGCCATCTTCCACGTGCATGCCAAGGACGTCGCGATCGACGCGCGCAATACGGGCATCAACGGGGTGCTCGACGTGAAGAGCTACAGCCGGATGAGCGAGCGTTCGTGGCTGTTCCGCTCGGTGGGCTGGGGCCACGACGAACTCGAGTGGAAGCGCATTGTGTCGGCGTTGCGCCTCGTCGGGTACGACTACGTGATGAGCATCGAGCACGAAGATGCGCTCGCGTCGGTTGACGAGGGGCTGCGTGCCGCCGTGGGTCTGCTCAACCGCGTGCTGCTGACGGAGCCGCCCGTCGATGCGTGGTGGACGTAGTCGTGCGACTCACGACGTTCGGCTTCCCGCGTGCGTGGTGAATGGGACGTTGGCGGTCGTTGACATGTTGCGTGTACAGGGTCTGGAGAGGCGATGAACAGCAGTACTCGGCTGAAGCTCTCGGTGATGATGTTCCTCCAGTACTTCGTGTGGGGGGCGTGGTACGTGACGATGGGCACCTGGCTCGGCGAGACGCTGAAGTTCTCGGGCGAGCAGGTCGGCCTTGCGTACGGCACGACGGCGCGTGGCGGCGATGGTGTCGCCGTTCTTCGTCGGCATGGTGGCCGACCGGTTCTTCGCCACCGAGCGCCTGCTGGCGGTCCTCCACGTGGTCGGCGGCGATCGCCGCTGTTCTACGCCTCGACGCAGACGTCCTTCGGCCCCTTCTACACGCGTGCTGATCGTCTACACGCTCTGCTACATGCCGACGCTCGCGCTGACGAACTCGCTGTCGTTCCACCAGATGACCGACCCCGGGAAGCGAGTTCCCTGGCGTGCGCGTGCTGGGCACGATCGGCTGGATCGTCGCCGGCCTGTTCATCGGCGTCGATGGGCCTCGAGGCGACGCCGACGCCGTTGCGGATCGCGGCGGGCGCCTCGATCGTGCTCGGACTGTTCTCGCTGGCGCTGCCGCACACGCCGCCGCAGAAACTCGGGCACCGGCCGACGCTCGGCGACGTGCTCGGCCTCGACGCGCTCAAGCTGATGAAGGACCGGTCGTTCGCCGTGTTCGTCATCGGCTCGTTCCTCGTCTGCATCCCGCTGCAGTTCTACTACGCGTTCACGAACCCGTTCCTGAACGAGATCGGCGTGAGCAACGCGGCGGGCAAGATGACGCTCGGCCAGATGTCGGAGATCGGCTTCATGCTGGTCATGCCGTGGTTCTTCAGGCGACTGGGCGTGAAGTACATGCTGCTGGTCGGCATGGCTGGCGTGGACGCTGCGCTATGTGCTGTTCGCGCTCGGCAACAACGAGTCGCTGGTGTGGATGCTGTACTCGGGCATCCTGCTGCACGGCATCTGCTACGACTTCTTCTTCGTGACGGGCCAGATCTACGTCGACCAGAAGGCCCCTGGCGACCTGCGCGCGGCGGCGCAGGGCTTCATCGCGTTCGTCACGCTCGGGGTCGGTATGTTCATCGGCTCGTGGCTGTCTGGCCTGGTCGTCGACCACTACGCCACGACGTCAGCCGCGGGTGTCGTCGGGCACGCCTGGGACCGCGTCTGGCTCGTGCCGGCGGCGGGCGCCGGGACCGTCCTGTTGTTGTTCGCGTTGTTCTTCCGTTCCGAGGATCGCAGCGCAGTCTCGTCGGCAGCATCCTAACCACCCAGCCGTGCGCCGATTCTGTTGTAAGCTGTGCGCCCAACAGACATGTAGACGCGTCTCCCGGTGATGGCACGTCCGGTTGCTGCCCCCGGAATACCTCGACATCGGCGAAGACACGAGCCTTGCTGCCCCTTCACGGCATCACCGTCGTCACAATCGAACAGGCCGTGGCCGCGCCATTCGCGACGCGTCACCTCGCCGACATGGGCGCACGGGTCATCAAGATCGAGCGGCCCGGCGGCGGCGACTTCGCCCGCGCCTACGACGCGACCGTCCGCGGCATGTCGAGCCACTTCGTGTGGGTCAACCGCTCGAAGGAGTCGTGCGCCCTCAACCTCAAGGCCCCCGAGGCGATGGACGTCGTCTGCCGGTTGCTCGCACGTGCCGACGTGTTCGTGCAGAACCTCGCGCCCGGCGCCGCCGAACGGATCGGGCTCGGCAGCCAGGCGCTGCGCACGCGGTTTCCGTCGCTGGTGATCTGCAACATCTCCGGGTACGGTCCCGACGGCCCCTTCAGCGAGAAGAAGGCGTACGACCTGCTCGTCCAGAGCGAGTGCGGCCTGTTGGCGATCACGGGCACGCCCGATGCGCCGGCGAAGGCGGGCATCGCGGTCGCCGACATCGCCGCCGTGATGTATGCGTTCTCGGGCATCCTGAGCGCGCTGTTCAAGCGCACGCGCACGGGCGAGGGATCCGTGCTCGACGTCTCGCTCTTCGAGTCGCTCGGCGAGTGGATGGGTTATCCCATGTACTACACCCGCTACACCGGCGTCGCCCCGGTGCGCTCGGGTGCCGCGCACGCGACCGTGCAACCCTACGGGCCGTTCGCCGCGGGCGACGGACACGACGTGTATCTCTCGGTGCAGAACGAGCGGGAGTGGCACTCGTTCTGTGAGCACGTTCTCGGTGACCAGGCACTGGAAACCGACGAACACTTCCGCACCAATGCGCTGCGTCTCGAGCACCGAGCACTGCTGAAGGGGCGCATCGAGCACGACTTCTCCACGCTGTCGGCCGCCGAGATCCTGGCGCGGCTCGACGACGCGCACATCGCGAACGCCAGGCTGCGCACGATCGAAGAGTTCGCGGCACACCCGCAACTCGCGGCGCGCCATCGCTGGCGCCAGGTGGATTCTCCTGCCGGCCCGCTCGATGCGCTCATCCCTCCGGCAATCCCGGACGATGAGGAGCCGCGGATGGATCCGATCCCCGCGGTGGGTGAGCACACGGTGGCGATCCTCGCGGAACTCGGCATCGAATCGGAAGACATCGAAAGGATGCGCGCATGCGGCGTCGTGGCGTGACACCGTGGCTGCTGCCGCTGGGGGTCGCAGGCGCCCTGCTGCTGCTGCCGGTGCCGGCGGGTCTCACCGCGAATGCGTGGCACTACGCAGCATTGTTCGCCTTCGTGGTGGTGGGGCTCATCACCGAGCCCATCGCGGCGCCGGTCGTGGGCCTCATCGGCCTCAGCGTTGCCGCGTCGTTGCGCCTGGTGGGCGATACACCAGCGGCCGCGGTGCGCTGGGCGCTCTCGGGGTTCAGCAACGACGTCGTGTGGCTGGTGGTCTCGGCCACGATCTTCGCGCTCGGCTACGAGCTCACCGGCCTGGGGAAGCGCGTGGCGTTCCTGCTCGTCAGGAAACTCGGTGGCAGCACCCTCGGACTCGGCTACGCGATCGCGCTGGCAGACCTGATCCTGTCGCCGTTCATGCCGTCCAACACCGCGCGGAGCGCAGGCACCATCTACCCCGTGGTGAGGAACATCCCGCCGTTGTACGGCTCGACGCCGACGAACGCTCCGCGAGCCATCGGTGGATACCTCTGCTGGACGGCGTTCGCGACGACCTCCGTGACCAGCGCGATGTTCCCGACGAGCATGGCGCCCAACGTCCTGGCGATCGAGCTGGCCCGCAAGATCGCGGGCGTCGAGATCACGTGGACGCAATGGATGGTCGGCGCCCTGCCGCTCGGCATCCTGCTGTTCCTGCTCGTACCGGTGGTCACCTACGTCGTCTACCCACCGCAGATCACGCGCAGTTCCGAGGTCGTGACCTGGGCGGCGGCCGAGATCGCGGCGATGGGGACGATCTCGCGCCGCGAAGTCACCATGGCGGTGCTCGTGCTGCTGGCCTTGTGTGGCTGGATCTTCGGGGCCGGCGTGGTGGCCCCGGTGACCGTCTCGCTCATCGTCATCTCGCTGATGGTCGTGGCTGGCGTCGTGACGTGGAACGACATCGTCGGCAACAAGCAGGCGTGGCACGTGCTCGTCTGGTTCGCGACGCTCGTCGCGCTCGCCGACGGCCTCAACCAGGTCGGGTTCCTCTCGTGGGTCGCGCAGCGAAGCGCGGGCGGCCTCGCCGGCTGGCCCGTGATGACGATCGCGATGGCCCTCATCACGCTCTTCTTCGTGATCCACTACCTGTTCGCGAGCACGACCGCGCACACCACCGCCGTGTTGCCTGCGTTCCTCGCCACCGTGATCGCGGTTCCCGACATGCCCGTCAGGGCCGTCGTGCTCACGCTGCTGTATTCACTCGGGCTGCAGGGCGTGATCACGCCGTATGCCACCGGCCCGGCGCCGGTGTGGTTCAGCGCGGGCTACATCCCCACCCGGGACTTCTGGATGTTGGGCGGCCTGATGGGCGTCATGTTCCTGCTCGTGCTCCTGGGTGTCGAGTTGCCGTTCCTGCTGTATGTCAGTCGCTAGGACGACCGTGATGCGCTCGATGCTGTTTGCTCCCGGAGACAAGCCGGCGATCCTGCTCAAGTCGCTCGTGTCGGAGGCCGACGCGGTGATCTGGGACCTGGAAGACGCCGTAGCCCCGGCCGCGAAAGCCAGCGCCCGTGCGGCGGTCGCAGCGTCGCTGCGGGGGCTGGAGGGCGCACAGGTGCCAGTCGTGGTCCGCATCAACGCGCCTGGCGCCGGCATGCTGGGCGACGACCTGGACCAGGTTGTCATCCACGGCCTCCATGGCGTGCTGCTGGCCAAGACTGAGTCTGCAGCCGACGTGCACCGGCTCGATCGCGAGTTGGCACGCCTGGAGCGCGCGAGGGGCATCGCCGAGGGTGCCACCAGGGTGTACTGCCTGGTCGAGACGTGCCTCGGGATCACGAATGCGTTCGCGATTGCGACTGCCTGCCCGCGGGTCGATGCCCCGGTCGCCGCGCGTGCGCGCCAGTTGCTGCGGGCGTCGGGCAGGCGCTGAACGTCGGCGGCTGCGGTGTTCGATCGGGGGCCCGTGCCAGCGGCACAGGCCCCCACGGCCAATCAGCCCGACGTGAGGATCGAGGCGATCCCCGCACCTGCACTCATCCTACTGAGCGGTGCGCGTCGCCGTCGCCGGCGCGAGCCACACGGGCTGGACGAAGGCGCCGTTGCCGGCCGTGTCCCATGCCGCAAGGCGCACCCACGCCTTGCCCTTCGCGTCGAACGGAATCGCGAACTTCTTCGTGCCGAACGCCCCGAGATCCTTGGCCGGGATGATCTGGCGATCGATCTTCTTGCCATCGCCCCAGACGACCTCGACGAAGTTCAGCGGGAAGGTCCACTCGAGGTCAGCCGCGATCGTCCGCTTGTCGCCGGTGCCGGCCACCGCGTAGTTCGTGATGAGGATCTCGCCCGTCGTCACGAAGAAGTCGCCGTCGCGCAACGCCTTCATCACCGGCGTCACGTCATCGTCGGGACCAGGCGTCTTGTCGATCTTCAGGTAGTTCACCGGAAAGTTCGCGTAGGTGTCGTCCTCCGGCCCCTTCCGATACGTGTCGATGTCGGCGACGATCAGCTTCGGACGTGCGCCGGTGTTCGCGTACAGGTTGTTCATCGTGTCGACGACGTCGAAGCATCGCCATTCGCACATCCGGTCTTCGGAGTTGTCCTGGCCCATGCCCGGCTTGAACGCCACGCCCAGGTAGCGGTCGCTCTTCGTCCACGCCTTGTCGAAGATCATGTCCGGGTACCCGGTCGTGCCCTTCGTGCGCGGGTGCGCGTGGTACCAGTAGGCCCCCTCGGCGTCCATCATCTGCTGCACGTCTTCTGCGCTGCCGGTGTGGTACACCTTGCCGTATACCGGATCGACCTCCGTGAACGGCTGGCCGGGCTGGCGCACCTTCGACCAGTACACCGCGCGCTTCGGGAACATGATGTTGTAGTGCCCGCCGAAGTAGGCGCTCGGTTCCTCCCACGGCGTCACGAGGAAGTCGGCGTCCGACGCGCGGCGCGTGGCCTCGAAGTAGTCCTTCTGATCGCGGAACCGCTCGGGGCCGGGATCGTTGGCGTGCAGCTCGAAGTGGAAGTCGCTGAGGCCGATGATGTTGAGCCCGAGACTGCGCATCGCCATCAGGTCCTGGAACGGCTGATCGAAGTCCGCGAGCCGCTGCCGCCCCGTGAAGTCGAGGTGGAAGTGGTTCACGAACGTCTTGTAGCCGGGGACGGCCTTGAAGTAGTCGTTGTGCGTGAACGCCATGACCGCCGCCCGGGTGGCGGCGCCGTTCTCGGGGCTGACCAGGTAGTAGACGCCCATGCGCTGGACCGTGCCGGGAGGGGCGTTGAACAGCGCGAAGTTCTCGAGGTACTGCGTTTCTTCTTCGCGATCGGCCTGGCGGATGCCCAGGGCGAAGCTGGTGGCGGCGTCCTTGCGATAGTACGTGTAGCCGAGGTTCGTGTCCTTCTCGCGCGTGAAGAAGAACGTGTGCGGAGGCGTGAAGGTCGCCAGCGCGCCGCCCTTGGCGCCTTCGGCGACGAGGACGCGGTTCTGGGCCCGGATGCCGACCGCCGTCTCGTTGATGACGCCGCCGAGTCCGCTCGACTGTGCGTACCCGCCCGTGTCCTTCCACGTGAGACGCGACAGCAGCGCGGTCGACAACCCCTTGAGGCCGGCTTCGTACTTGTAGGCGATCCACTTCTCCTCGGTCTTCGCCATCGCGTCCATGCGGAGGAGGTTCGTGCCGCGATACACCGTGAACCTGAGGTCGCCCGCGAAGATGCCCATCGACAGGCCGGGGAAGTTCACTTCGAGCGTGGCGCCGTCGGTCTTGACGCTGCACGACGTGGTGGCGAACGACGCGCTCGCGCGGTGAATGTCCTTCTCGGAGCGCGGCTCGCCGATATTGCGGCCGGCGAGCGGCAGCGGCGGCAACCCACCGCCCGGATCGTACGTCGTCGGAGGCTCGCGTCGGGCGGCTGCTGGGGCTTGCCCGGCCGCCTGCGACGCGCCGCGCTTCGTCAGCACGGGATCGATGGCCGCGCGGGGTGCGACGTTCGCCCGGAGTTCGGCCATCTCGGGGCTGCCCGGCAACAGCAACGGGGCATCCCAGAACGCGTGCCACCGGTGTTTGTCGATGACCTCCTGCGTGATGACCACACCGGCGGCCTTGAGCGGTTGCGCCTGCTGCGTCGACATGCGGCGGATGCCGCTCGTCACGCGCACTTCGGGAGACAGGTTCTGGCCCAGCACCGTCCACTGCCCGCCCACCTTGCGGGCCGCCAGTTCGCGAACGCGAGGCTGGCCGCCTTCAATCGCGTAGCGCGCGCGCACTTCCGTGTTGTTCGTCCCGGACCACGTCACCGTCAGCGCGTCCTGCGCGATGGTGGCCGTCATTCCTGGCATCGCCTTGTACGCCGTCATGTCGCAGTTGAACGACTGGGCGTACACGACGGGCGTGACGTCGGGACCACCCCAACTCCACAACGCCATCGTGGCGGCCGCGACGCCAGTCGCCACGAACCCAGCGGCAAGTCTCCGCGTCTTCACTCTCTTCATCGCGCGTCTCCTGGTAACACGTGAACGGGATTGCCGCTGTGCCCGATTGACCCGGGGTGTGTCGGCTCTGACGGCGCCTGGCACCGGTAGACGTGCCGTGTAGGCCTCGAGGTGTCGCAGCGCCCCACCATCGGCGACTGCGAAACAGGTTGCGGGAGGCCCCGACCATACGCTTGTTGTCCCCTGCAGGCAAGCGCCGAAAGGACATCGGCTGCGCCATAGTCGGATCGTCATCCGCGTCGTCGTCCGTGTTGACGGCGGACGCAGTTGCCGCCGTCTTCGGCAACCGGGTAGACTGCGCCCGAACCCTCAGGTGATGGTCACGCCTGCGTCGTGTGTCCGCGTCCGCGGCCGCGCGATCCGACGCGTGCGACAAGGAGTAGTGACATGCGCGATCGGGAATCCCGGAGGGCACGCGTTCTCTCCCCGGCGATCATGGCGGTGGCGGTCTCCATCTGCGGCGCGCCTCTCGCCTCACAGACCGCGGCGCCACGGACGGCGGCGCAGTCGCCCGAGACGGCCATCGATCGTGAACGCGAGCTGGCGATGAAGATCAGCACGCCGTTCACGGTGACTGCGGGCGGCGACCTGATCGAGATGCACCCGGTCGGGAGGCTCGCCGATCCCGCGGTCCAGAGCCTGATCCAGATCGTCCAGCAGAGCGACGTCGGGTTCGCGAACATGGAGTCGAATCTCGTCGACTACGAGACCTACCCGGGTCACTTCACCGATCACACCGGGCCGAAGGAAGTGGCAGCCGACATCAAGACCATGGGCTTCGACCTCCTCTCGCGCGCCAACAACCACACGACCGACGCCGGTCCCGAGGTGATGTTCTCGACGAACCGCCTGCTCGACGAGGCCGGGCTCGTGTACGCCGGCGCCGGCAAGGACCTGGAGGACGCGCGGGCAGCACGGTACGTCCAGACCCCGAAGGGCCGCGTGGCGCTCGTCTCGATGCAATCGACGAGCGGCACGGGCACCGGCGGAGGCGCGCAGGCGGCGACGTACCGCTTCGGCAACACCGGCGGCGTCGCCGGCGCGAACACGCTGCGAGTGACGCGGCAGTTCGTCGTCTCGCAGCAGGAGCTCGACGCGCTGCGCGCGATGCGCGATCGGATCTACGCGTTTCGGCCGCAGGTGCCGAACGCCGTGCCGCCGTTGCCGGCCAACGATCCCGCAGACCGCGTCACCGTCTTCGGTACGACCTTCAAGGTCGGCCCCACACCCGGTGCGCTCTCGTACACGATGAACCGCGAAGACCTGAAGGAGATCCTGCGGAGCATCCGCAACGGCAAGCAGCAGGCGAACTTCCTCATCGCGACCATCCACACGCACGAAGACACCAGCTCGCTCGTGATGCCGTTCCTGTCGGAGTACCCGGCAGACTTCCTCGTCGATCTCGCGCACCAGGCGATCGACAACGGCGCCGACATGTTCGTCGGCACCGGCATCCACGCGCTGCGGAGCATCGAGATCTACAAGGGCAAGCCGATCTTCTACGGCCTGGCGCAGTTCGTCTACCAGCTGAACCTCGGCGCCGTCGGGCTCCAGCGCTGGCGCGCGCAGGGGCTCGATCCGTACGGTGCCGACAAGACCGACGCCGAGCTCAACTGGGAGGTCTGGGCCGATCCGCGGCAGACACGCATGGGGCAGGACAACATGGAGTCGGTCCTGGCGGAGTGCAGGTTCGACGGCGGACGCCTCGTGGAGGTGCGCCTGCATCCGATCGACCTCGGACTGAGCAGCCCGCTCTCTGACAAGGGCATTCCACGTGCGGCATCGCCAGACGTGGCGAAGCGGATCTTCGAGCGGCTGCAGCGAATCTCGCAACCGTATGGCACGACCATCGCCGTGGAGGGCAACGTCGGCGTGATCCGCATGAACGCGCAGACGCGCGGCTGATCCGCGCCTCGGCCATCAGCACGCCGTCGGGCTGTCGCGCCTCCAGTAGAACCACCAGTTCACGCCAAACGCGGCCAGGGCCACGATGGCCATGCTCGTGTACGCCCACGCGGGCGTTCCGAACTGCGCGATGCACCACCCGAGGAAGATTGGCGGAAAGAACCCGCCGAGGGCGCCGATGCAGCTGACGATGCCGATCACGGCGCCGGCTTCCTGGCGATTGACGACGGGGATGATCTTGAACACCGATCCGTTCCCCAGCCCCGAGGCCGCACAGATGACCATGATCGTCAGGAAGAATCCGGTGAAGCCGTCGGGCCGGATGTAGGCCGACAACCCGAAGCCGCCCACCGCCATGACGCCAATCGCCAGCGCCGTGACTCGGCCCGCTCCCACGCGATCTGCGGCCCAGCCGCCCAGCGGGCGGGTGAGCGTGGCAATCAGGGGGGCGAAGGGCGCATAGACGAGTGGATTCGGGGCGCCGCCGGGCGCATGCACGAACACTTCGCGGATGATCAGCGGGAGCGACGATCCCATCGCGACGAAGCACCCGAAGGTGAGGAAGTAGAGGAACGAAAGCACCCAGGTGTGGCGGTCGCGCGCGACGCCGAGTTGCGAAGCCAGCGTCTTGGGTGCCGCCACGTAGTCGCGCGTGCCGAACCAGATCAGCGCCGTGCAGATGACGATGAACGGGGCCCAGATGAATGCGGCGTTCTGCAGCCAGACGCTTCGGGTCGCGCCACCGGGAAGCGTGAGCGTCTGCGAGGGGCCTCCGAGCGATCCGAAGATGGCGGCGCCGATGACCAGCGGGATGGTGAACTGGGCGACGGTGACGCCGAGGTTGCCGAGGCCGTTCACGCCGAGCGCCGTTCCCTGCTTCTGCCTGGGGAACCAGAGCGTGACCACGCCCATCGATGTCGAGAAATTCGCGCCGGCGATGCCGGTGAGCGCCGCCCAGAACAGCAGCGTGCCGAACGACGAGCTCGCGTCCGACAGCACCAGGCCCGTCCCGATCACCGGGACGAGCATGGCGGCGGTCACGGCGGCGTAGCTGCGGCGGCTGCCGTAGCGCGACACGAGCAAGCCGTAGGGGATGCGGAGCAGTGAGCCCAGCAACGTCGGCGTGGCCGTAAGCCAGAACGCCTGCTGGGCGGTGATGGCGAAGCCCGCGTCGCGAAGCCTGAGGGTGATCGCCGACCACATGAACCACACCGAGAAGGCGAGTGCGAGCGAGACGGCGCTGATGGCCAGCGTCCGCCAGGCGAGGGCGGCGTCGGGAAACGGCTCGGCGTGCTCGACCTCTCGCACCAGGCGAATCGGGCCGGGAAGGAAGCGCAAGAGCCCTGCGCCTGCGACGAACAGGGCCAGCGATGCGTAGAAGGCCGGCCACACGATCGATCGGTCGCCGCCCAGCGCGGTGTTGAGCCCGGCGGTGAGCAGCCAGACCTGCAGCGACACGATGGTGATGAGGAGCGTGATGACGCCCACGAGCACGACGTTCGTCTTGCTCGGATGCGACTGCGATTGGGCCCGGCGGAAGTCACTCATGGCGTGACCTCCTCAGGCGCCCGTCGCGTCAGCGCGTCGCGCTGGTGGCGTGGGCACGATGACGACGTCGGTGTCCCTGACCACGACGTCGAAACGGCGCAACGCTCGCGGGGGTGGGCCCTGGAGCACGGCGCCCGTCTGCACGTCGAACGCGCCGTTGTGGCACGGGCACACGATGCGTCCCGCTTCGGCCGTGAAGTACACCGCGCACGACAGGTGCGTGCACTTCTGCTCGTAGGCTCGCCACGTGGTCTCGTCGACACGAATCAGGATGCCGGGCAGGTGCGTGCCCGGCACCGTGAACGCGCGCATGCCGCCGACCGGCACCTCGTCGACGGCGCAGAGGCGCTCGCCGGCTGCGGCGATCGTCGCCTCCGGGGTCAGTTCCTCTCGCATGGCGACCACGCCGCTGCCAACGGCAAAGCCGCCCGACACGACCACGAGGAACTTCGCGAACTCGCGGCGCGTGACGTGTTGCGCTTCCACGCGCTCGAGCGGGAAGTCGGCTTCCCAGGCGGGGCGCGGGGCCAAGGTGCTGGGGTGATCCTGACTCATCGACCTGTCTCCTACCCTTCGACTCGGTTGTGCTGCGTGCAGGTCACGTGCGAATCGACCTGACGGACGTGCCGGTTCGGTGTCGGTACGGCCTCAACACACGTGAGCTCAGGGTTCAATCGACGACCACGACGGTCGCACCCGCAGGCATCATCACGTTGACCTTGGTTCGCACCGTCTCGGCGCCGAACCGGAACACGTTGACGGGCGTGCTGTTGGGCCGCTGCGTCGTCATCTGCTCGCGCGTGCCGTAGAAGAGCGCACCGCTGGGGCACACGGTCGCGCACATCGGCTTGCGTCCCGCGCTCGTGCGGTCGTAGCACATGTTGCACTTCATCATGAGCTTCATGGGCTCGACCTTCTTCGGCACGCCGAAGGGGCAGGCCACGACGCAGTTCGAACACGCGATGCACCGTGCCGTCGAGGCGCTGTGCACGATGCCGAACTCGTCCTTCTGGATCGCGTCGGCCGGGCAGACGCGCGCGCAGACGGGATCCTCGCAGTGCATGCACACCTGCACCATGGTCTGCGGGCTCTCGGCGCGGTTGATGTAGTCGACGTGGATCATCGGCAACTGGCCGTTCGTCTCGCACTCGGCGCAGGCCATTTCGCACGCGCGGCACCCGATGCAGCGCTGCGGGTCGACGAAGAACTCCTGATCGGTCTTGAAGGCGGTGTTCTGCATCACGCGCTCGCGTGCGCGGCAGTCTCGCGCGCCGAAGGAGCCGTCCGGCCGGTGCGTTCGAGGCGGCACGTGCTCACCTTGAACTCGGGGATCTTCGACACCGGATCGAGGTGTCCTGACGTCAGCTGGTTGATCGACTTGCGGCCGGGCCAGTGGTAGGGCACGAACACCGTGTCTTCGCGGATGGTGGCCACCAGCTGCGCCGGGAACTCGGCGCTGCCGCGGCGGGTGACCACGCGCACGAGATCGCGATCGACGATGCCGAGCCGCGCGGCCAGCACCGGGTGGATCTCGAGCAACGGCTCGGGGTACTGCTCGACGAGCTTGCCGATCCTCCGGGTCTGTGTGCCGCTGAAGGTACTGCGAGACCACCCGGCCGGTCGTCAGGAGGATGGGGTACTCGTCGTCGGGCACTTCGCCCGAATCCCGGTAGGGCACGGGATTGAAGTGGGCCTTGCCGTCGCTGGTGGGCCACTTCCGGTCTTCCCAGAGCCGGGGAGTGCCAGGGTGATCGATGTCCGGGCACGGCCAGAACACCCCCATGTTGCGTTCGATCTTCTCGTAGGTGATCCCGTAGTAGTCGGCGGTGCCGCCCTTCGACGCGATGCGTAGTTCGTTGAAGATCGCCTCGGACGAGGCGAACGCGAACTTGTCGCCTGCGCCGAGGCGGCTCGCGAGGTCGAGCAGGATGGCCGTGTCGGTGCGCGCCTCGCCTGGCGGCGTCACCGCGGCGCGCACGCGCACGACGCGGCCTTCGGCGGTGGTGACGGTGCCCTCTTCTTCTTCGTGGAGTGACCCGGCCAGCACGATGTCGGCGTGTTGCGCCGTCTCGTTGAGGAAGAAGTCGATCGCGGCGTAGAACTCGAGCTTCTCGAGGGCTTCGCGCACCATGTGGCTGTTCGGGAGCGACACCAGCGGGTTGAAGCAGATCGAGAGCAGGCCCCTGATCTCGCCGCGATGGATCGCCTCGACGATCTCGTAGGCGGTCAGCCCCTTGCCGGGGAGTTCGGGTTCGGGGATGCCCCAGACATCCGCGATGTACTGGCGGTGCACCGGGTTCTCGATATCGCGGTTCCCCGGCAACTGGTCGCACTTGTGCCCGTGTTCGCGCCCGCCCTGCCCGTTGCCCTGCCCGGTGATGGTGCCGTAGCCGCAGTACGGCTTGCCGATCCGGCCCGTGGCGAGCACGAGGTTGATGCACGACACGACGTTGTCGACGCCCTTCGTGTGGTGTTCGATGCCGCGCGCGTGCAGCAGGAAGCTCGTGGCGGCACGTCCCCACCACTCCGCGGCCATGGCGATCTGCCGGGCGGGCACGCCGGTGACCTGCTCGGCCCAGGGCAGCGTGAACAACTCGACCGCGGCCGCTGCCGCCTCGAATCCCGAGGTGTGCTGCTCGATGAACGCGTGGTCGAGCCAGTCGTGAACGATCAGTTCGCGAAGCATGGCCCCGTAGAGGGCCGAGTCGCGCCCCGGCCTGATTGCCAGGTGGAGGTCCGCGGTGCGGGCAATAGGCGTCATCCGCGGGTCGACGACGATGAGCTTTGCGCCGTTGTCGCGCGCCCGCCAGATCCAGTGCGTCAGGGTCGGGAACGTCTCGCTGACGTTCGTTCCGCAGAGCATCACGACCTCGGCGCGCTCGAGGTCGGCGTACGTGTTGCTCGCTCGGTCGAGGCCGAAGGCCTTCTTGTTGCCCGCGCCCGCGCTGACCATGCACAGGCGGCCGTTGTAGTCGAGGTTCTTCGTCTTCAGCGCGACCCGCGCGAACTTGCCCACGAGGTAACTCTTCTCGTTGGTGAGCGACACGCCCGACAGCATGGCGAACGCATCGCGTCCGTGCGCGCCCTGGATCCGTTGGATCTCGCGGACGACGCGGCCCATGGCCTGGTCCCAGGCGATCGGCTGGAATCCCTTGCCCTCGACGCGGGCGAGGGCATGAAGCAGGCGGTCGGGATGGTTGTTCTGCAGGTACCGCTGCACGCCCTTGGGACACAGGCGTCCTTCGTTGAACGGGAACTCCTCCCACGGGTCGAAGCCGACGACCCGGTTGTCCTTGACGAGCAGCTTGATGCCGCACTGCATGCCGCAGAAGCAGCAGTGCGTGGCGACGACCGCGTCGGGTTCGTCGCGCCCCGGGTATCCGTCGCGAGGTGCGTAGTTCAGATGTGGACCGAACTCGTCGATGAGTCGTTCGGCTGGAACCGGAAGTCGGGACATGAACGAGATCCTCTGATGGGCCCGATGGCGGGCGCCGCGGTGGCTGCCAGCCGTGGCTCGCGCCGCCGCGGGGGCGCCACCGGCGCGACTAGCCGAACAGGCGACCGCTTTCGATGCGCGCAGCCAGGTGGGCGCGCGCCAGCGCGGCGCGCTTGCCCTGGGGACTCAGGTCGAGGTGTGAGCCTCCCGTGGCCAGGTCGAAGTTCACGCCGATCTCGCGCGTGACGTCCTTGACGTCATCGAGGTGCAGCGCCGACGTGAACGCCTCGCCGGTGTGGGCGCAGACGGCCTGCGGACCCCGTGCGCCTTCGCGTTCGAAGAGCGCCACGCCAATCTGCGCGGGGCGCTGGAAGACGTGGAAGAACTTCCCGAACGGCAGCCACACCAGCAGCAGGATCACCGTGATGGCGTGCGTGATGGCCATGAAGGCGTGTGCCCGGCCCTGCATGAACTCGTAGTCCCACGTCAGCCCCAGGCCGGTGACGGAGATCAGGATCAGCAGCAGCAGGGGCAGCCAGTCGATCTCGAAGGTCTGCGTCGCCAACTGGCCCGCATCGGTCATGCGGCGCCGGATGAAGTAGGCGGCCCCGGCAATGACCATCAGCGACGACCAGTTCAACGCATGAAACAGGTTGAGTGCCACCAGGCCGTCGTGCCGGAACGCCATCACCTTGAAGCCGAGCACGTGGGCTTCGTAGATCGTCGTCGACCCGGCCTGCAGCGTGAAGTGAATCCACCCGAACGTGAGTGGGAGCGTGATGGCGAACGCCGACAGGCAGCCCCAGGCCAGGAGGACGTGGGCCAGGCCGCGGGCCGGGCTGCGCCTGAAGATGAACGCCTGCCCGCCGACGTCGACTGCGGCGCGCCCCGCGACGATGCCGAGATGCGACAGGAAGTGCCGCGAGAAGAGCAGTTGCCATCCGCGCCGCCAGAAGCGCCGCGTCGGCGGCCGCTGCAGCCACACGGCATACCGGTAGACGATGCCGAACGTCGCGAAGAGGGTGCCGAACAGGTACGCGACGAGCGCGCCATCGAAATTCTGGAGGTTGCGCGAGCCGACGATGACCGCGAGCACCAGCAGGCACGTCCAGAACGTCGCCCAGCGCATCGCCCGCCAGTTGAGTGTCGTGAGCAAGGTCTTCTCCTGTGCCGCCGGCCCTGACAGAGGCGGCGCGACACACCGATGCTACGAGAGGGCGCGAGCAGGCGCCATGACCGGCATCATAGGTCGTCCGGCGTGCCCGGAGCGCGGATTTCACATGGCCCAGGTGGCTCGTGAAGGCGGCACCGCATCCATGGGCGACGCGTTTTGCTACACTACCGGCCGCCATGACGATTGACATCGCACGTCCCTCGCGCCTGTGGCGCGACATGACCGACTCCCAGAAGACCGCTGCCTCGGAGGCCTTCTGGGCCGACGAGGGCAGCGTCGCCGAACAGGCCGAAGTGATGGGCCTGATCGCGCGCCAACTCAAGTTCCGCCCCAAGTCGGTGATCGCCCTGCCGGTCGAAAAGAAGGTGCGACTCACGTCGCGCATGGGCGCGATGTCAGACGCCGTGGCCGGGCGCCTGCTCGTCGCCTATCATCTGGGGACGCAGCGCCTCATGATGTCGGCCTTCCTCGATGCGCTCGGAATCAAGCACGGCGACGGGCTGATCGACGAAGACGAAACGCCGGCACCCACGCCCGAGCAGATCGACAAGGCCGCGGCCGTCCTCGTGGCGAAGTTCCCGGCCGACGACGTGCGCCTGTACTTCCAGACGCTGTTGCTGCAGGATCCCGACACCTGGGGCCGGCTGGCGTCGCACCTTCCCGCCTGATCCGCTATTCTCAGCTCAGCGGGGTTGGATCTCGCGGTGACGTCCGTCCGACGTCAGCCGCCCGGTCGGCTCGGTGAGGTGGAGGGACCAATGCTCGTCGAACGGTTCGAGGACAAAGGGCTCTCGCAGTACTCCTACGCCGTCGCCTGCGAGGGCCAGGGCGCGTGCGCCATCGTCGATCCCCGTCGCGATGTCGACGTCTACCTCGAGTTCGCGACCGCCCGCGGTCTCGCGATCACGCACGTGCTCGAGACGCACATCCATGCCGACTTCGCCTCGGGCGCGAAGGAACTGGCTGAACGGACGGGCGCCAGGCTGTGCCTGTCGGCCTACGACACGGGCGAACTGTACGAGACAGCCTTCCCGCACACCGAGCTGCACGACGGGGATGCGATTGCCTTTGGCGCCGTCCGCATCGTCGCGCGTCACACGCCGGGGCACACGCCCGAGCACCTGTCGCTTCTCGTGTACGACCAGGCGCGGTCGGCCGAGGTCCCGATGGTGATGCTCAGCGGCGACTTCCTGTTCGTCGGATCGCTGGGGCGTCCCGACCTGCTCGGCGACGACGCGAAGCTCGCGCTCGCGAAGCGGCTGTATCACTCGGTGACGACCGTGCTGCCCGGGCTCCCCGATGGCCTCGAGATCGCACCGGGGCACGGCGCGGGATCGATGTGCGGGGCCGGGATGAGCGGGCGCGCGGTGTCGACGCTCGGTTTCGAGCGCATCGCCAATCCGTACCTGCGCAGCCTCTCTGAGGATGTGTTCGTCGACATGATCCTCGGGAGCGTGCCGCCGTTTCCCGACTACTACCGCCGCATGAAGGTACTCAACGCCCTCGGGCCGGCGGCGCTCAACGGTCTACCCGGCCTCGTGCCGATTCCCCTGAAGCAGTTCCGCGACCTGGTCGCCCGCGATCACGTCATCGTCGACCTGCGCGACCAGTTGTCGTTCGGTGCCGGCCACATCGCCGGCGCCTTCGGGCTGGCGGGGAGCCAGAGCCTGTCGACGTGGGCCTCCTGGACGCTGCCGTACAACACGCCGCTGTTGCTCGTGGGTGTCGATCACGCGCAACTCGAAGAGGCGGTGCGCTCGCTGGTACGGGTGGGCCTCGACGACGTGCGCGGCTATCTGCTGGGCGGCATCGACACGTGGGTGAAGGCTGGCTGGCCCCTTGCCCAGACGGCGCAGATCGCCCCGCAGACACTGGCCGATCGCCTGGCGAACGGCGACGACATCCGCGTGCTCGACGTGCGGAACACGGGGGAGTTCGCCAGCGGTCACATCGCTGGCGCCGAGAACGTCATGTGCGGATACCTGCCCGCGCGCCTCGACGAGTTCCGCGACGGCGCGACGATCGCGGTTGTCTGCGGCAGCGGCTACCGCTCGACGGTCGCCGCCAGCCTGTTCGAGCGTGCCGGCATCACGCACGTGATGAACGTCACCGGCGGCATGAACGCCTGGAAGATGGCCGGCCTGCCCCTTCGACTCGCGTGATCACTCGCTCGCTCAGGGCAGGCCCTTCGACTCGCGAGGCGCAGAAGGGGTCACGTCTTTCTTTATCGCATTTCTCAAGCTCTGACCCCAATGCAGGGGCCAGGTCTTGAGAAATGCTGCAATGAAAGACGTGACCCCTTTTAGGCCAGCGGCAGCGTAATCCGCGCGCGGGCGCCGGTGCGGTCGGGGCGGTTCTCGAGGACGACACGCCCGCCGTTCTGCTCGGCGATCTGGCGAGACAGCACCAGGCCGATACCCGTGCCCCCGGGCTTCGTCGTGAAGAAGGGCACGAACAGGTTCGCCGTCGGCGCAAGGCCCGGCCCTTCGTCGTCGATGCGGATCTCGACCACGCCATTCTCTGCCGTCCAGATCACCTCGACCCGACCGTCGGTCGCGCGCGCGGCATCAAGCGCGTTCCGCACGAGATTGATCACGGCCTGCTCGACCTGGTCGGCGTCCGCCAACATCGTCACCGCCGGACCCTCGACGACCCTCACCCGCGGGTCAGCCGCCAGCGTCGCCACACGCCGCACCAGCGTGCCGGCATCGATGCGCGTCGGCCGCGGCGGCGGCAGCCGCGCGATCTGCGCGTAGGCCTCGGTGAAGCGCCCGAGTGCGCCGGCACGCTGTCCGATGATCTCGAGGCCGCGCCTCAGGTCGGCGTGGAGGTCATCGGGCGGCGGATCGCGCTTCAGCAGGGAATCGAGGCTCGCCGAGATCGACATGATCGGCGCGAGCGAGTTGTTGATCTCGTGTCCCAGCACCCGGACCAGCCGCTGCCAGGCCGCCCGCTCCTCTTCGCGCAACGCCCGGCTCACGTCGCTCAGCACCAGCAGGCGATGCGGACGTCCCTCCTGACGGAACATGCCCCGCCTGACTTCCCAGCGTGCCGTCCGCCCGCCAAACAGCCCGTCAACCACGCGTGGCGCGTCACCCGAGAGCGCTTCGGCGAGATCCAGCTCCTCGGCCGTGCGGCCGAGGCTGCGCTCGGCGGAACGTCCCAGCAGGCGTGCGCCGGCCCGGTTCACGAGGCGCAGCGTGTCGTGATCGTCGAAGGCGAAGACCGCGACGTCGATTTCGGCCATGACGGCCCGCAGAAGCGCCGTGGCCTCCAGCGCGCCGAGACGCTGGCTCTTGAGCACGTCGGCCAGCGCGTTCAGCTCATGGGCGACTTCGCCAAGGGCATCATCCCGCCGCCCGGCGCGGGCCCGGAACGAGTAATCCTCTTCCCTGAGGGCCGAGAGGAGGTTGGCAACCGTCTGCAATGGCCGCTCGACCAGCCGACGCGCGAGCATCCCGCAGGCCAGCCAGGCGGCGACAATCGTGATCCCGAGCATCGTGCGCGCCGGGGTGTTCCATCCCGTCCGGGGCAGCAGCCACAGCGACACGGCAACGGCAGGGGCGCCTGCCGCCAGCGCCAGCGCGAGCACGCGGCCAGCGTGGGTCATGTGCATCTACCCTTCGACTGGTTGCATTGAGTGCACGTCACGTCCGAATCCAATCGACGGTTCTGCCTGTTCGGTGTCGGAACCCACTCAACACAGGTGAGCCCAGGGTTCAGAGTCCGTACCGCTCCATGCGTCGATACAGCGCGCTGCGCGACAGGCCGAGGGCATCGGCCGCGCGGCTCACGTTGCCGTCGAATCGCGCGAGCGCCTTCTTCACGAGGAAGGCCTCGACATCTTCGAGGCTCATGTCTTCGAGCAGGGTCCGGGCCTCGGCGGGTGTGCGCAGCACGAGATCGGCCGGGCGGATGGTGTGGCCCGCCGCCAGCAGCACCGCCCGCTCGACCGTGTGCTCGAGCTCGCGCACGTTGCCGGGCCACGAGTGCTCGACCAGCGCCTGCAGCGCCGACGCGTCGATGCCGCGCAGCGTCTTCCGGTAGCGCCGCGCGTGCACGTCGAGAAACCGCTGAGCCAGCGCCGGGATGTCTTCGCGTCGCTCGCGCAACGGCGGAATCCGTATCTCGATCGTGTTGAGCCTGAACAGCAGATCCTCGCGGAAGCGGCCAGCCGCGATCTCGCGATCGATGTCGGCATTGGTGGCCGAGATGAGGCGCGCGTCTGAGCGCTTCGTGCGCGACGAGCCCACCGGCTCGAACTCGCCACTCTCGACCACGCGCAGCAGCCTGGCCTGAAGCGCCATCGGGATGTTGGCGATCTCGTCGAGGAAGAGCGTGCCCTCGTCAGCAAGGTCGAAGCGTCCCAGGCGATCGGTGCGCGCGTCGGTGAATGCCCCCTTGACGTGCCCGAATAGCTCGCTCTCGAACACGCCCTCTGACAAGCCCCCCACGTTCACGGTGACGAGCGGGCGTGACCTGCGCGCGGAGCCGGCGTGGAGCGCGCGCGCGATCGTGCCCTTGCCAACGCCGTTCTCGCCGAGCAGCAACACGTTGGCATCCGAAGGCCCGATGCGGGCGACGATGTCGAGGATGCGCTGCATCGCGGCCGACTCGGCGATCACCGGGGTCGTCGACGGTTCGCCGGCCAGGGCGCGATTCTCGGATTCGAGACGACGCGACCGCCGCAGCGCCCGTGTCAGCTCGGCCTGCGTGCGCAGGATGGTGACGAGGCGCTGGTTGTCCCAGGGCTTGCCGACGAAATCCCTCGCGCCGCGGCGCATCGCGTCAACGGCGATGTCGATGCTCGCCCACGCCGTCATCACGACGACCGAGAGGGTGTCATCGCGCTCGCGAATCGACGTCAGGAGGTCGAGGCCCTCGCGGCCCGAGGTCGTGTCGCGCGTGTAGTTGAGGTCGCTGAGCACCACGTCGATGTCGCTGGTGTCGAGCGCCGCCAGCACGCCCGCCGGCGACGAGGCCGCCTCGACGGCGAATCCCTCGGCCTTCAGGAGCAGGCGGAGGGCATCCACCACGTCTGGCTGGTCATCGGCGACGAGGACTCGCGGTGGTCCCGGCATCACGGCAGCAAGTATAGGGTGGCTGGATGGCGCGACGAGACCTTGCATCGTCCCGGGCCGGGCGCGCGGGTCGCACCCTTCGACAGGCTCAGGGCAGGCGGGGGTGCGGCCCCTGCACCTGCACGGCGACACCGGGCCCCTACTCGCAACGCAGCGTCTGCGCCGGATCGACCCGCGCCGCGCGCAACGCGGGGATGTACGCCGCCAGCGCCGCGGCGACGATCAGGACGCCGACGGTGCTCGCCGCGACGAGCGGGTCGAACGCCGGCACGCCGAACAACTGCGACTGCACGAGCCGCGCCACGCCGTACGCGACAGGGATGCCCAGCGCGAGCCCGCCTGCCACGACCCACGCGGCCTGCCGCGCGATCATCTGGACGATGGCGCGGGGCTCGGCGCCGAGCGCGAGGCGAACCCCAATCTCACGGACGCGTTGCGCCACGCCGTAGCTCAGCGTCCCATAAAGGCCGATGGCGGCCAGCAGCATGGCGAGTGCCGCGAACGCCGCGGCCAGGACGGCGCTGGTGTGCTCCGAGAAGATCGAGACGTTGCGTTGCTCCTCCATCGTCCGCACGTCGTAGAGGGGCAGCGCGGGATCCACGCGCCTGACCGCTTCCCGCAGCGCGATGGCGGCGTTGGCCTCGGAGGCGCGGATGCGCGCGTAGAACGTCATGCTGTTCAGGTCGGTAACCTGCGCGTAGTGCTGGAACACCATGCGCGCGCTCGGATCCTCGCGCAGGTTGCTATGCCTGAAGTTCGAGACGACGCCCACGATCTCGAACGGCTTGTCGCTCTCGCGCGCGTAGCGCACGCGCTTGCCCAGCGCCGATTCCCCCTTGAAGTAGTGACGGGCGAAGTTCTCGTTGACGACCATCACCCGGGCGCCCTCGAGCGTGTCGCGGCCGTCGAATGTCCGGCCGGCGATGAGCGTCGCCCCGATCGCGCTGAAGAAGTCGGGCGTGACCGTGTTGAAGATCGGGTTCATGCTCTCGTCGGGACTCGGCTCGTACCCGTCGATGATGATCGTGCTCTGGGATGTCGAGTCGGCCAGGATCGGCTCCTGTGCCGATCCGACCCGCGCGACCTCGGGGACATTGCGCACCTGTTCGATGATGCGGTCGAAGATCTGGCGGCGCTGATCGTTCGGGTAGCCCGACAGGGCCGGGTTGACCGAAAAGGCGAGCAGGCGCGAGACCTCGAAGCCGGGTGACGCATTGGCGAGCAGCGAGAGCGTGCGCACGAGCAGGCCGGCGCCGAAGACGAGCGCGAGCGACAGCGCCACCTGCGCCACCACGAGGCCCGTGCGGAGGCGGTGCCCCCCGGCCGCGGTTGCACCCGAACCCTCGCGCAGGCTCGGCGTCAGCGAGACCCGCGTGGCTTGCCAGGCCGGCAAGACGGCCGAGAACAACACGCACGACAGGCCGGCCCCGGTGGCGAACAGCAGCATGCGCCCGTCCACGCCCGCCGACATGGCCCGCTGCAGATCCGGATCGGGCAACAGGCCGATCAGCAGCGGCAACGTCAGGCTCGCGACGCCCAGCCCGGCCACGGCGCCCAGGAACGACAGCAAGGCGCCCTCGACCACCAGTTGCCGCACCAGGCGGCCACGTCCGGCGCCCAGCGAGAGGCGCACCGCGATCTCCTTCTGCCGCCGGGTGGCGCGCACGAACAGCAGGTTGGCCACGTTGAGGCACGCCACGAGCAGCACGAGCCCCGCCGTCGTCACCAGGATGCGCAACGGGGTCGCCGTCTGTTCGCGGAAGCCCGACGCGCCCGAGCGTGCGCTCGGGAGCAGGAGCTTCTTGGCGAGAAACCGCGTCTTGAACGTCTCGGTGACGTTCGTCATCGCCGCGAGGTCCTGCGTGATGAGCTGGTGATACAGCACGTTGGCGCTGGCTGTCGCCTGTTCCACCGACACGCCGTCGCGCAGGCGGGCCATGGCCGTCATCCAGTACGCGCGCCGGTCGTTCAGCATGTCCCACGTCGGCGTGATCTGCGCCTTCATCGCGACGGGGATGTAGACGGCCGGATCACGGCCGACCTCGGTTCCCCTGAAACCGGGCGGCGCCACGCCAATGACCTGCATCGGCAGCGCGTTGATGCTCACCGACGTGCCGATGACCGACGAGTCGCCCGCGAACCGGCGCAGCCAATACGCGTGGCCGAGGACCACGACAGGATGCCCCATCGGCGTCTCCTCGTCGCCACGGCCGATCAGACGTCCGCGCGCGGCCTGCACGCCGAGGACCTCGAAGTAGGTGCCGGTCACCAGTTCCGCGTCGACGCGTTCGGGCTGTTCACCCACCGCGAGATGGACGGGTGCGCTGAAATAGCCGAACACGCCCGAGAAGTCGGTGGCCCGGTCGCGGAAGTCCTTCACCATCGGGTACGACATCGGTGTCGGTTCAGACTTGTTGGCCGCCATGAGGCCGCGGTTGGGCCCGGGCGCGTGCAGCATCACGAGGCGATCGGGATCCCTGACCGGCAATGGCCGCATGATCACGCGGTCGAACATCGTGAACAGCGCGGTGTTCGCACCGATGCCCAGAGCGAACGTCAGCACGACGAGCAGCGTGAACCCCGGCGCGTTCACGAGCCGGCGGGCGCCGATCCTGACGTCCTGCAGCAGGCTGCCCATCACGCGAACTCCTCGACCAGGGCGGCGGCCTTCTGCTCGTCGACGATGCGGCCGTCGAAGAGGTGGATGGCGCGATCGGCATACCGGGCGAAGCGCGGATCGTGCGTGACCATGCAGATCGTCGCGCCGCCGCGGTGCAGTTCCTCGAGCAACTTCATCACCCCGACGCCGTTCTTCGAGTCGAGGTTGCCGGTCGGCTCGTCGGCGAGCAGGATGGCGGGCTTGCCCACCAGCGCACGGGCGACGGCAACGCGCTGCTGCTGGCCGCCCGAGAGCTGGGCGGGGAAGTGCTTCGTGCGGTGCGCCATCGACACGCGCTCGAGGGCCTCGGTCACGTACTGCTTCCGCTCGGCCGCGCCGAGGCCTCGATAGGTCAGCGGCAGTTCGACGTTCTCGTAGACCGTGAGGTCGCCGATCAGGTTGAAGCTCTGGAAGATGAACCCGATCTCGCGGTTGCGCACGCGCGCACGCTCCGCGGCATTCAGGCTCTCGACCGGCGTGCCGTTCAACGTGTACTTCCCGCTGGTCGGCGCATCGAGCAGGCCGAGGATCGAGAGCAGGGTCGACTTGCCGCCGCCCGACGGCCCGGCGATCGCGACGAACTCGCCGACGGCGATGTCGAGGTGGATGCCCGACAACGCGTGCGTCTCGACCTCGTCGGCGAGGAACACCTTCGACACGTCGTTGAGGTGGATGAGCGGAGCTGGGTTCGTCATGGTGTCTCGTTCCTTCGAGTCGTGTCCGTTGGAGGTGGCCCGTGTGGCCGTCACTTGAGCCGCAGCCGATTCACCGCGTCCCAACTCGACGTGTCTGACAGGATCACGCGGTCGCCTTCACGCAGGCCGCTGCGCACCTCGACCTGGTTCACCGACGCGCGCCCGAGCTGGACGGTGGTCCGCGTGGCGATCTGCGTCGAGGGATCAACGACGAACAGCCCGAGTGTCGCGTTCTCCGTGGCCTGCGCGGGGCGACCGACAGAGAGGACGTCGCGCAGGCGCTCGAGTTCAATCGTGCCGTCGACCGTGAGGTCGGGCCGCGCGCCGCGCGCGAGCGGCCCTGTCAGGGCGATGTCGACCGCGACGGTCCCGGCCTGCACCGCGGGATCCACGCGCGCGACCCGGCCTTCGACGATCCCGTTGCGCGTGTCGACCTTGCAGGGCAGTCCGAGCGTGATGTCCTTCGCGAGGGTCTCCGGCACGCGAATCACGGCCTTCAGGCGCGACGGCTCGGCGACGCGCGCCAGGTTCGTTCCGGGCGTGACGCGCTGCCCGACTTCGACGGGCACCTGTTGCAGCACACCGTCGATGCCCGCCCTCACCCGCAACGCCCCCACCTGCGTGCGCCGGAGGTCGGCGACGGCACGTCGCTGCTCGACGGTGGCGCGCGCCACGGCAATCTGGGCGTCGATCGATCCGGTGTTGATACGGAGGCGCTCCTGCTCGATCCGACTGCGGTTCTCGAGCTCGTCGGCCGCGGCCCTCGACAGGTTGGCGTTCAGCGCCGCGATGAGGCCCTCCTTCGAGAGCTCGGCTTCGGCGTTCGCGCGCAGGCGTGCCTGCCGCGCCTCCGAGGCGACGCGTGCGGCACTGGCTTCCTGGTCGAGCCGGGTGGCCTCGATGCGGGCGCGAGCCTCGGCGAGTTGTGCCTCGGCCGATCGATACTGCGATTCGGCGTCGAGCATCGACAGCTGCAGTTCGTCGTTCGACAGCTCGAGCACGACGGTGTCGGCCTTCACCACGGTGCCGGGGTGCACGACGATCCGCTCGACACGCCCGTCGGTGACCGCCGGAATCCAGCGGATGTCTTCAGGGACCAGGGTCCCGATGCCGCGCACGTCGCGCACGAGTTCGCCCCGCTTCACCGTGTCGATCCACATCGTGCCGGCGTCCACCGACGGCGCCGCGGGTTCGAGACGCCACAGCGCCACCCCGGCACCAGCGGTGACGGCGAGAACCACGGCGCCGATGATGATCCGGCGTCGCCTTTTGCGGGCGGGAAGGTCGGGACGCGCGATGTCCATGGCAGGTCGAAGGACCAACTCGCGTGCCACCGCGACGCAACGCGGCTAAGCGGTTGTGGCTACGGAGGTTAGGTCGTGCGGATGTGACGAGAGAGGGACGGCAGATGTTCGCTTCCGGACACCGCGTCCCACGACCGGGCAGGGCGCGTGGTGTGGGAGGAACGGGCGGCTCTGGGGAGCCGCCCCTACACATCGGCCGTGGCATCCGTGGGCCTGGCCTGTGTCGGGATGCCTGCGTCGAATGCCCTGACCGTGCGCATGCAGGGGCCGCAGGTGCAGGGGCCGCGGGTGCAGGGGCCGCACCCCAGTGCGGCCCGGACGTCAGGTGTAGTCCCGCTCCGGCCCGACACCGATCAGGCGGGGGCGAGGGCCGCAATCACGTCCGAGCGCGTGATGATGAAGGTGGCGTCGCTCTTGAAATCGCGCACGAGCACAGCGGGATTCTCGGCACTCAGCATGGACGCCAGGGCATCGACCGACGTCGAGATGTCGACGAATGGGAACGCGGGCTCCATGATCGTCACGACATCGTGCGTCCGCACCTGCGGATCGCCGACGATGGCGCCGAACAAGCGGGTCTCGCTGATCGCGCCGACGATGCGGCCGTCTGCCGTGACGGGAATCTGCGACACGTCGTGTTCGGTCATCAGGTGCGCGGCGCGTCCGACGGTATCCGCCACGGTCACGGTGATTAACGCGCTAGGCGCACGCCCGGCCACGAGATCGCGCGCGGTCAGGCCCGACCGATCCACGTAACCCTTCGCGCGCATCCAGTCGTCGTTGTACATCTTCCCGAGGTACCGCGACCCGTGGTCGTGGAAGATCACGACCACGATGTCGTCGGCCGTGAAGCGATCGCGGAGTTGCAGGAGTCCGGCCATCGCCGATCCCGCGGAGTTGCCGGCGAAGATACCTTCTTCGCGCGCAATCCGCCGCGTCATCAGTGCGGCGTCCTTGTCGGTCACCTTCTCGAAGTGATCGATCACCGAGAAGTCGACGTTGTCGGGCAGGAAGTCCTCGCCGATGCCCTCGGTGACGTACGGGTAGATCTCGTTCTTGTCGAAGACGCCGGTCTCCTTGTACTTCTTGAAGACCGACCCGTACGTATCGATGCCCCAGACCTGGATGGCGGGATTGCGTTCCTTCAGGTACTTCCCCGTCCCCGAGATCGTGCCGCCGGTGCCGACACCCACGACGAGATGCGTGATGCGGCCGTCGGTCTGGTCCCAGATCTCCGGGCCTGTCTGCTCGTAATGGGCGAGTGCGTTCGACGGGTTGTCGTACTGGTTCGCCTTCCAGCTGTTCGGGATCTCGCGTTCGAGCCGCGACGACACCGAGTAGTACGACCGCGGATCCTCGGGGTCGACGTTCGTCGGGCACACGATGACTTCGGCGCCGAACGCCTTGAGGGCGTCAGCCTTCTCCTTCGACTGCTTGTCGGTGGTCGTGAAGACGCACTTGTAGCCCTTGACGATGGCGGCAATGGCCAGGCCCATGCCGGTGTTGCCCGAGGTGCCCTCGATGATCGTGCCGCCAGGCTTCAGCCGCCCGTCGCGCTCGGCGTCTTCGATCATCTTGACCGCCATGCGGTCCTTGATCGAATTGCCCGGGTTGACCGTTTCGATCTTGGCCAGGACGGTGGCGGGAACGACGTCCCTCGTGATGCGGTTGATGCGGACGAGGGGCGTCTGGCCGATGGCCTCGAGGATGTTCGCACAGATCTTCATGGGTGCCGAAGATTGTACACGGCACCTGCGTGCGGCGCAGCGCGACCGTTGGACCGGGTCAGGGCCCCGGCACGACCTTGACGCCCACGACGTAGTAGTTGGTCTCGCCGAAACACGACGTGGGCACGCCGGGGTGGTATTCGTAGGTGAGGGCCAGACGCTGGCCCATGGCCGACGAGATCTGCCCGGCGACCGCGTCCTCGCGCACGGTGAACGTGAAGATCTCCGCGGGCTGGCCGGGGAGGTTCACCATCGCCAGCTCACCTTCCCACGTCTTGCAGATCCATCCCTTCCTCGAGAACTTCTGCACGTAGCCGGCGCGGTCGCCATCCGAGTACACGAAGTTGAGCGTCGCCCACGTGTAGAGCGCGAACCCGACCACCGCCACCACGAGGAGTACGAGGATGCCGCGTCGCAGCCGCGCACCGACCGACCGGCGCGCAGGGGAGTTCTGGCCCTGGGAGGCTGCGGGCGTCGAAGGCGTGGTGCTCACAGCCCGGATTGTATCCCCGTTAGCGGTTGCGCAGGAACGTGGCGACGTCGGCGAAGAAGGGTTTGAGGACCGCCGTCGCTTCGGCGGGCAGGGCCGCTTCGTCGAGCGCGTGGTCCATCAACGCCACCCATCGATCGCGATGGGCCTGGCCGACAGGAAAGGCCGCGTGTCGCATGCGCAGGCGCGGATGACCGCGCTGTTCGACGTAGCGCTGCGGCCCGCCGAAGCGGAACACCAGGAAGTCGCGCAGGCGCTGCTCGGCGCCGGCCATGTCGTCGGCGGGATACAGGGGGCCGAGCAGATCGTCGCCCGGCACCTGCGCGTAGAACGCACGCACGAGCCGTGCGAACCCGTCTTCGCCGATGCGTGCGAACACCTGCTCGTCGGGCAATGGGGTCGTTGTCATGGTGGTGGCCGTTGCGCGCGTGCGGGGAGGCGACGCCACCCCGAACACGAGCTGAGGGTTCAGTGCCAGTCGGTGTGCGGGGCCCTGTTCTCGACGAACCAGCCCCACAGGAGCCCGCGGTAATGCTGCCAGCGCATGCCGCGCCGCGCGTAGAAGGGCAGCAACTCGCGCTGCAGCGCAGGAAGGCGGTAGTACGGCACGCCGGGGAAGTAGTGGTGCTCGAGGTGCAGGTTCGAGTTCAGGAACACGGCGTTCCAGAACCAGTGGCTGCGCAGCAGCGAACCCCATTTCGCCGGATCGGTGGGATCGATGTCGTAATGCTGGCCGAGGCGGTTGAGGGTGAACGCGATGGGGAAGACGAAGAACACCGGGACGATGTAGGCGCGGAGGGCCGCCGCGAACCCGAACACGATCCAGAAGGTGGCCAGGACCGACAGGTGCGCAGCCATCGACAGCAGGCGCTCCCGCCTGATCCGGGCCTGCACCTCCGGCGGGTAGGTCGATGACTCCGCCCGAGCCGCGCGGAAGTAGATGGGAAACAGCGCGGGGGTCATGTAGAGCGCCTTCACGATCCGCCAGTTCGTCTTCGGCGACAGGTGATGTCGCTTGGGATCGTGTTCGTCGGAGCCGAGTTCGGCATGGTGGTCGAGGTGCCACCGCGTGAACTGCGTCGGCGAGATGCCCGAGGGGATGGCGTACAGGAAGCCCAGCAGGCGTTCAGCGCGCGCACGCCGGCGCGCGAAGATCGTGCTGTGGACGACCTCGTGGAGCAGGACGGTGAAGTTGAACACCGTGAAGCCCTGGACCACGGCCAGCGGGATCCACACCCAGGGCGATGCGATGGTGAGGAGCGCCCACGAGCAGGCGGCCAGCAGCAGGAACTGCCGCGCGGTGCCGACGAAGTGCCGTGCCGCAGAACGGCGATGCAGCGTCTTGAGCGCGTCGCGCGGCACGGCGCGGCTCAGGTCGGTCTTCAACTGGTGCGCGTGCTGACTGTAATAGTGCGTTGAGGCCACTGGAGATCCGGACGCCTGTGTGACGCCGTCGTGCGACTGGACGATCCGAAGCCAGCAGGGTAACACGCCTCGCGCGGCCCCGGGCGTCGGCCTGCGGCCGCGACGGCGAGGAATCGCTGTTGAGCCGGCGCGGCGCGCTGTGGTATACCGCATCCGACACAAGTTCATTCACCCGTGGTCTGCACCATCGCGATGTCCCCACGCTCGTGGTGCCGCGCAGGCCGTTCCCGACCGTTTCGAGGCTGCGCCATGCGCACACGTGTGTTGTCGTTCACCGGATTGCTCGTCCTGTCGGCCGTCGTGGCCGCCGCGCAGCCCGCCCCCGCCCCCCAGGACCCGAAGGCGCCCGAGGCGCAGCCGCCGGCCGAGCAGCCCCCGACCTACGAGGAGCAGGTCGTGGTCACGGCGACCCGTACCGAGCAGCGGCTCGTGAACGCGCCGGCGACGGTGTCGCTCATCTCGAGCCAGTCGATCGCCAACACCCCGGCGCAGACGTACGGCGACCTGTTGCGTTCGGTGCCCGGCGTGAACGTCACGCAGACCTCGGCGCGCGACATCAACATCACGAGCCGGGGTGCCTCGTCGACACTCTCGACGTCGCAGCTGGCGCTGATGGACGGCCGCAGCCTCTACCAGGATTTCTTCGGGTTCATCGCGTGGGACTTCCTCCCGGTGAACATGAACGAGATCAAGCAGATCGAGGTCATCCGCGGACCGGCCTCGGCCGTGTGGGGCGCCAGCGCCATGTCGGGCGTGATCAACGTGATCACCAAGTCGCCGCGCGAGATCGCGGGCGGCTCGTTCACGATGAGCGCCGGCACCTTCGAGCGCGACACCGACGACGCCGAGGAGGGCGCCGGGACGCTGTTCTCGATCGGGGGATCGTGGGCGCAGGCCGTCAACGAGCGCTGGGCCTACAAGGTGTCGGGCGGCGGCTCGACGCAGGACGCGTTCGCGCGCCCCACGGGCACCATCCCCAACCAGTACAACACGCCGTACCCCGCCTTCAAGAACCAGGGCACGACGCAGCCGAAGTTCGACCTGCGCGTGGACTACGACCATCCCGACGGGCGCCAGAAGATCGTCTTCGGTGGCGGCGTCGCGGGCACCGAGGGCATGATCCACACGGGGATCGGGCCGTTCGACATGGAGAGCGGCACGACCATGGCGTACGCCAAGGTCAACTACAGCCGGGGTGCGCTGAAGCTCAACTTCTTCACGAACATCCTCGACGGCAACGCCACGAACCTGCTCGCCTACGACGTCAACGGCCAGCCCATCGAGTTCATCTTCAAGAACAAGACCTACGACATCGAGTTCGGCAACGTCGTCACCCTCGGCACGCGCAACGTGGTCAGCTACGGCGGCAACTACCGCCGCAACAACTTCGACCTCTCGCTCGCACCGCGACAGAACGATCGGAACGAGGGCGGCGGCTACATCCAGGACGAGATCTTCCTGAGCGAGAAGTTCCGCTGGATCATCGGCGGTCGCGTCGACAAGTTCGACTCGGTCGAGGACTGGGTCTTCTCGCCGCGTACGACGCTGATGTTCAAGCCGGTCGCCGACCAGACGTTCCGCGTGTCGTTCAACCGCGCGTTCCGTGCCCCCTCGCTCGTGAACAACTACCTCGAGACGGCCATCATCAACGAACTCGACCTCGGGCTGATCAACCCCGCGCTTGCCGGGCGCGTGTACAGGTTCCCGGTGAGTGCCGTCGGCAACGAAACCCTGTCGCAGGAAGAAATGACGGCCTACGAGATCGGCTACTCGGCGGTGATTGCCCGCCGTGCCACGGTGTCGGCGGCGGTCTACTACAACATCGTGACCAACCCGATCTTCTTCCGCCAGGTGGCGTCGTACCGGTCGTCGGCGCCCCCGCCCGGATGGCCGCTGCCGCCGGTGGTGCTCGACCTGCTCATCCTCACCGGCGCGTTCGGCCCGGGCCAGGGCCTGCCGTCGGAGTTCAGCTACGAGAACCTTGGCAAGCAGAAGGACAAGGGCCTCGAACTCGGCGTCGACGTGATGCTGACGCGGTCCACGTCGGCGTTCGCGAACTACTCGTACCAGGCCGAGCCCGTGACCGACGGCTTTCCGCTCACGGAGACCAACCTGCCGCCGACCAATCGCTTCAATGCCGGCATCAGCTACGGTGGTGCACGCCTGATGGGCAGCGTCTCGGTGAACTACCAGGACGAGGCATTCTGGCAGGACGTGCTCGACGCGCGGTACAACGGCACCACCAAGGCCCTGACGATCGTCAACGGCTCGGTCGGCCTCAAGTGGCGCGGCGACAAGCTGGTCACGTCGCTGAAGGTGAACAACCTGTTCAACGAGGATGCGCTGTACCACATCTTCGGCGACATCATCAAACGCCAGGTCGTCGCCGAGCTCCACGTGCAGTTCTAGCGGGCCACCGCTGGCGCGACGTCCGTGCGGGGCGTCGCGCCCTTTCGAGCTATCGTAGGGATGCAGGCATGCTGCATCCCTCGGCTCCTCCACCTCGTCTGCGACGACCGGCGCGCCCCCGCAGTCAGCCCCGCCGCTTCCGCCAGCGCAACGTGCCGCGCGCCTGGCGGAGCCGCCTTGCGCCCGATGCGACGAAGCGACGTGCCCGCGGCCTGCCCGGCCTCTACACCCGCCTTCGGCGCCTGCTCTTTGCCTGGTGGGTCTGGGCGGCCATCGCCGTCTGGTCTGCAGCCACGGGCGCGTGGGTGGCCGCGGGGATTACCCTTGCGGTCGCCATCCTCGTGCACGTCGCGTCGCCGCAGGAGTTCGCGCCGGTCTACGGTCTCGAGCACGCGATGTCGGTCGGCTCGGAGGCCTTCGTCGACAGCATCGTGGGTACGACTGGTGCGCCGTTCGTGCCGGGCAATCGCGTCACGGTGCTCAACAACGGCGACGAGTTCTACCCGGCCATGCTCGACGCCATCCGCGCGGCGCAGCGCTCGGTGACGATCGAGGCGTACATCTACTGGGCAGGCGAGATCGGGCTGGTGTTCGCGCGGGCGCTCGCCGAGCGGTCGCGCGCGGGCGTCTCGGTGAAGATCCTGCTCGACGCCGTGGGATCAGCGACGATCGGCACCGAGATCCTCGCGACGCTCGAACGTGGTGGCTGCCAGCTCGCGTGGTTCCACCCCATCCACTGGTACACGATCGGTCGCTTCAACCACCGGACCCACCGCAAGACGCTGCTGGTCGACGGGCGCGTGGGCTTCACGGGCGGCGCCGGCATCGCGGACCACTGGTGCGGGAACGCCCAGGACACCGAGCACTGGCGCGACATGCAGGTGCGGATCGAGGGTCCGGGCATCGTGGCGCTGCAGACGGGGTTCGTGACGAACTGGCTGGCGACGACCGGCGAACTCGTGTCGGGGGCCGACTTCTTTCCGGCGACGCCGTCGATGGGCGACGTCGCGGTGCAGGCGGTCATGAGTTCGCCGGCCATCGGGTCGTCGGCCGTGCGCACGCTGTACCTGCTGTCGATCGTCTGCGCGAAACGCTCGATCGCCATCGCAAACCCGTACTTCATACCCGACCACGCGGCACTCGACGCCTTCGCCGACGCGCGGGCACGCGGCGTCGACGTGCGGGTGCTCGTGTCGGGCATCCGGAACGACAACTGGCTCGCCCGGCGAAACAGCGTGCGGCTGTTCGGGCCCCTGCTCGATGCCGGCGTGGCGATCTTCGAGTACAACAGGACCATGCTGCACCACAAGACCATGGTGGTGGATGGCCAGTGGGCGACGATCGGGACCGCCAACTTCGACAACCGGTCGTTCGCGTTGAACGAGGAGAGCAACATCACCTTCTTCGACCGCGCGCTCGTTGCTCGCATGCTGCAGACCTTCGACGCCGATGTCGCCCGTGCCGTCCGCGTCGATCCCGAGGTCTACCGCCGACGAGGGGCGTGGTGGCGGGCCCAGGAAATCGCGGCCTCGCTGCTGCAGGACCAGGTGTGATGACGACCACTCGGAGTCACATGCACCACGTGCGCGTGGCGACCTACAACGTGCATCGGAGCCGGGGACTCGACCAGCGCACGATGCCCGCGCGCATCGGCGCCGTGGTGGCGAGCCTCGAGGCTGACCTCGTCGCCTTGCAGGAAGTCATCGGGCCCGGGCAGGCGGGCGACGAGGGACACATCGCGGAGATTGCCGAGGCGGCGGGGATGGAGTGGGTGATGGCCCCGACGCGGCACCTGAAGCGTTCACTCTACGGCAACGTCGTGCTGTCGAAGTTCCCCGTGCGCGGTCACGAGCGCTACGAACTGCCCAGCCAACGCCGCGAGCCGCGCTGCTGCCAGCGCGTGGACGTCGAAGTCGGCGGCCACCTGCTGCACTTCTTCAACGTGCACCTCGGCACGGGCCTCATGGAGCGCCGCCGGCAGGCCGTGCACCTGGCCAACATCCTCGACGAGTTCCCGGGCTCGGGCCCACGCATCATGCTGGGCGACTTCAACGAGTGGACGAAGGGGCCGGCGACGCGGGTGCTGACCGAGCGCCTCGACAGCCTCGATCTCACCGTGCACCTCAGGCGCCGCAAGACCTATCCCGGGTTCCTGCCGATGCTGCACCTCGACCACATCTACTACCGGGGTGTCGCCGAAGTCGTGTCGGTGGAGTTGCCGCGGACACGCCGCACGCTCGTCGCATCGGACCACCTGCCGCTGGTGGCCGAGCTCAGGGTGAAGTTCTGACGCCTGGCGACGGGCTCAGCAGCGCGCGGCCGCTCCACGCGGATCACATGTTGAACCAGTGCGCGACCTTCACCAGGAAGACGTTCGCGCCGGGCGCCGAGAAGATGTCGCCGACGTTGTGGCCGATCGAGTAGTGGCTGCGTTCGTCGTACTGCTCCCGGCCCTGCTGCCACACCACGAATACCGTCGATCCCGGCCGGTACTCCCAGCGCAGCACGTTCGTGGTGCGCAGCGAGGTGTACCGGAAGTCCGGGTTGCCACCGTACGCATAGGGCGAGTACTGCTGGTCGTATGGGGCGCGGCCGTTGACCAGCTCCTTGAAGTTCGTGTAGCGGCCCGTCGACGTGAACGGTTCCGCGTAGAGCTGCAGCGACAGCCGCGGCGTCATCGTGTAGTTCACCCGCAGCGTCATGGCGAGCGTCGTGTGATCGATGCGGCCGAACACGTAGTGCGTGCGATCGAGTTCGAGGGCTTCGACCCACTGCTGCTCGTTGCGGCCCTCGCTGTACCGGACGCCCGGGCTGATGGTGAGCGCTGCCGTCGGCCGGAACGTCAGCCGCGGCGCGACTTCGAAGTCGTGCGAGCCGTGCCGGTCGGTGCCCACGAAGCCGAACCAGTTGAACACCACGGGCTTGCGATCGTCGGTGTCGAGGTAGTGCCAGCTGCCGGTGCGGCCATTGCGGTTGCCGCCGGGGCCGCCGCGCGTCAGGCGGTCGTCGAAGGCGTCAGCGTTGACGTTCAGGCCGCCTCCCAGCCGCCAGTTGTTGACGAACTGCACGTGTGCATTGATGTTGCCGCCCAGCGAGAGCCGGTCGCCGTCGAAGTTGTAGCCGCTCCACTGGTTGAAGTTGAGCCGCACGTTGCGCTTCACCCGGTTGGGGCGATCGAAGCGCCACTGCAACCAGTTCGACTGCGAGATCTCGTCGGCGCGCGGCATGAAGCCGAGGTCGTTGACCTCGAACCCCGGTGACTTGTAGTTCCAGCTCGAGTTGAAGCGGACGCGTTCACCGCCGTGCTTCGAGAACGCCAACTGGCCGGCATTCCCGCGCATGGTGGTGCGCGTGTCGTCGAAGTCGACGTGACCGGCATCGGGGCGCTGGAAGCTGTGGCGCGTCGACTGCTGCAGCGCAGCCACTGCCGCTGCATCGCCCTGGACCGTGCTGCCCGCGAGGTAGCCGTCGATCTTGTACGTGCGCGACAGGCGCCAGTCGAAGTCGATGCCGCCCGTGTACGCGCTGCTGGCGATCAGGGGGCGCATCGCCTCGTCGAGCCGACGATTGGTCGCGGTGAACATGAAGCCTACCTTCGACTGGTTCGCGAACTCGCGGTTGGCACGGACGACCGAGTAGCTCGTGAACGGTTCCACCGTCTGGGTCAGCGTCTCGGATCCCACGGCGATGGACGCGGTCTCTGCCTGGGTGAGCGCGTTCATCGCACCCACGGAGAACGCGCCGATGCGTCCCGTCACCTTCGTGGCGCCGAGGATCGTCGTCTGGTCAGGGGCCTCGATCGCGGCGGCATCGGCGTTGTCGACGTATCCCTGCGGCGACCGGCCGATGCGGCGCGAGTAGAAGAGGCCGGTGCACGCACCGTCGTTGCAGTCGAGGTCGAACCGGAGCGTGCCCGAGCCCTCGAGGAAGAACGGGCGACGCTCCGGGAAGAACGTCTCGAACGCCGAGAGATTCACCACCGCGGGATCGGCCTCGACCTGCCCGAAGTCGGGGTTCACCGTGGCGGTCAGCGTGAGGCCGGGGCTCAGCGCGTACTTGAGGTCGAGGCCCACGGCGGCACCGGGATCGGTGTGGTCGACGAACTCGTTGACCGCCGTCGACGGGTTGGTCGTCACGTCGGCGACGACGTATGGCTGGACCTCGAGGCGCCGCGGTGCGCGACCGGGCGTGATGTTGCTGATGTTGCCGAACTGCGACACGAACCCGGCGCGGCTCTTGGCAATCATCGGCCAGGCACTGACCTCGTTGAGATGCGGCACCTGCCGGAGCACCGCGAATCCGACGCGGCCATCGTGCGTCGGCGAGAACCGCAACTGCGAGAAGGGGATCCGGAACTCGGCCTGCCAGCCGCGGTCGGTGACGACCGCCGCCACGTCCCACACGGCATCCCAGCCGTCGTCCTGATCGCCGTCGTTGAAGTAGTACGTGTCCTGCTTGACTCCGGCCGGGTTGACGGCGAACTCGTACGCCGTCCGGCGATCGTGGAAGGAGTCGACGACCACGCGAATCCAGTCGGAGGGCGAACGCGAATCGCGCCGGGTCAGGAGCCCGACAATCTTGGTGGGATCGGGGTCGTCTGCACGCACGGCGACGTACATCGCGGTGGCGTCGAAGACCACCCTGGCCTCGGTGGCGACCGAGGCGTCGGCGCCCTCGAGTGGATCCCGTTGCTTGAACCCCGTGAGCGGCACGGCCCGTTGCCAGACCTCCTCGTCGAACCGTCCGTCAACCCTAATCTCCACTTCGTCCCCGGCATCCACGGCGTCGATGGCGACCGGTGCGGGCGAGGGGTCGATCCGGGGGGGCGCCGCTGCAGCCGAGTGCACGAGAATGGCCGAAAACAGCAGCGCCGTGGCGAGAGCGTGTCTGGTCACGAGCGGCTTAGACGAAGGTCTCGCGCCAGAAGTTGTCGTAGACTGCAGTGATGAGGTCGGCGCCAGGTGCCGATGCATGAAGGACACTGCTTCCCGTATGCCGATCACGAACGATACCCCCCTCGAACGCTACCTTCGCTCGCATTCGCACGCCGACTGGCTGATCGCGCTGGCCGACTTGCGCGCATCGATGCACGAGGTGGATCAGCGAGCCACACTTATCTGGTGCCATCTCTGGCCAGTCGATCTCGCTCGCGCGCTGGCCGAGGCGCCCGACCGCGCGACTCTCGTGCGCCGGATGTGGTTGCAGGGGCGATTCGACCTGGGCGAACAGATCGACACGTCGCACGAGTTCCTCTACGGGCATCGCTTCTGGTCATTGGTCAAGCAAACGATCGTCGAGGCGGCCACCGGGGGCGACAAGGTGCCTGCGACGGGCCTGCCGACCCTGGTGCGGCGACTGGCAGACGCGTCGGCTGCGCAGGCGCGCATCGATGTGTCGCTGCTGACCGGCATTACGGCCGTGGCGTTGATGACGCTGCAGCAGGTGGGCCTCACCGCCTTCCGCGCCACGCGCGGCGAGGGCGTGCATCCGCGTGGACTGCTCGCGAAGTCGCCCGATCAGATCGTCGCCGCGCGTGAGCGCGACGACTCGCAGGGGCTGTTCGGGTTCCTGCGCGGCGTGAAGACGCGGTTCACCGTGCGCTTCGACGAACAGCGCGACGATGCAGCGTTTCACCTCTTCGCCTCGCAGCACCTCACCACCGCGGCACTTGGTGACAGGCGCGACTACGCGAGCCGTGATCCCCGTTGTCACGAGGGGCCGATCCCGGTGCAGTGTCGTGCGGCGTCGTGCGGGACGTGCTGGGTCGGCGTGCTCGGCGGCAACGGAAAGCTCTCGCCGGCAACCGACAGCGAGCGCAACCACCTCAGGGAGTTCGGCTACATCGACACGCACGACGAGCGACCGGTGATCCGCCTGGCCTGCCAGGCGCAGGCCTACGGCAACGTCACCATCGTCATCCCCACCTGGAACGGGGTGTTCGGGAAACGACTGTAACGGGACCGTCGTGCAACGACTGGTGGGGGCCGCACCCCAGTGCGGCCCGCCGGGTGGCGGTGGGCGTTGCGGTCACGAATGTCCGGGCGGCTCTGAGGAGCCGCCCCTACACATCGCGACGGCATTCCTGCACATCGCGACGGCATTCCTGCACATCGCCACGGCATTCCTGCACATCGCCATGCCGGGCGTACGCCATGGCAGGTGTAGGGGCCGCGCCCCCGCGCGGCCCGTGACCCGTTGTGCGGGCCGGCAGGGGCGCGGCGCCTACGTCGCGGCGTCGATGGCGCGGCGGACGGCGTCGAAGTCGTTCGCGACTTCGACAGGTCGATTCGTGTGGCGCGACTCGAAGCCCAGGGTCGCTTCGTGGTAGCGGAGCTTGAAGTCGGTGAACTTCAACCCGTTCGCGGTCGAGATCACGACGACGCGGTCGGCACGGTTGATCTGCTTGCGCTCCGCGAGCTTGATCAGCACGGCCAGCGCGACCCCGGTGTGCGGACAATTGAACATCCCGGTGCGATCGGCTCGTGCCGCCGCATTGGCGAGTTCTTCTTCGGTCGCCTGCTCGACGATACCGTCGAAGCGCTTGAGCGTGGCGATCGCCTTGCGGACAGAGACGGGGTTGCCGATCTGGATGGCCGACGCGAGCGTCGGCTCCGCCGTCACCGGCTCGAAGTGCCAGTTGTTCTGGTAGGCGATGTAGAGCGGGTTGGCCTTGGCGGCCTGCGCGACCACGATGCGCGGACGACGCGAGATGAGGCCGAGCGTGTGCATCATGTCGAAGCCCGCGCCCAGCGCACTCACGTTGCCGAGATTGCCTCCGGGGATGATCACGACATCGGGCACGGCCCAGTCGAACTGTTGGGCCACCTCGATGGCCACCGTCTTCTGGCCCTCGACCCGCAGCGAGTTCATCGAGTTCGCCAGGTAGACGCCTTCGTCTTCCGAGAGCCGTTGCACGAGCCGCATGCATCCGTCGAAGTCGGTGTCGACCGAGAGCACCAACGCGCCGTTGGCGAGCGGCTGGAGCAACTGCGCCGTCGAGACCTTGCCGCTCGGCAGGATGACGATGGTGGGGATGCCCGCCGCCGCACCGTAGGCCGCCAGTGACGCCGACGTGTCGCCTGTCGAGGCACAGGCGACGGCGCGGATCTGCTTTCCGTCGGCGATCATCTGGCGCACGGTCGACACGAGCACGGTCATGCCCAGGTCCTTGAACGACCCGGTGTGCTCGTTACCGCACATCTTGACCCAGAGGTCGTCGAGCCCGAGCTGGCGGCCGAAGCGCTCGGCCCAGAACAGGTTGGTGCCGCCTTCGTCCATCGAGACGATGTTCTCTTCGCGGACGTGCGGCGCCACCCACTCCTTCTTGCCCCAGACCGCCGAGCCGTACGGCCAGGTGGTCCGCTTGTACCGGTCGTCGAACAGGCGCATCCAGGCCGAGGGCGACCGGTCGCGCAACCTGTCGAGATCGTGGGCGACCTCGAGGAGGTCGTGACAGGCGGGACAGCGATAGAGCGGACGGTCGAGCGGATACTCGCCCGGACACCCGGCCACGCAACGGAACCACGCACGGAAACTCATGACGCGACATTCTTGCACGGTCGCGGTGCCGTGTGCAGCCGCCTCGACCATATGCGCGCACGGTGGCGACGACCGCGATCACAGTTCCGTGATCACGCCGTCTGAAACGTGAGCGACGCCGCCAGCCGCGCGACGACTTTCCTGCCTAATTCAGGCAATCGGGACCACGCAGGTGGCTGGACCCGCCCTTGCACTGCGAGCGTGGGCAACGGTGCTCGTGTCAGGGGCACCTCTGCATCCCCTGCGCCCTGCGATGGCCACTCCTGCCGACCTTCCTCGTCCCGGGGATCCCGATCCCAGCGTCGTCTCGTTCGACGATGGACTCGGAGTCCGTCGAATCGAGTTCGACGCCGAGAGCGGAGACGTTGTCGAGAAGCTCCACGTCACCGCGACGCTGGCGCGATTCGCCACGCCGCTCCGGGAGCGTGCGGCGCGGCTGGCCAACTTCCGGCATCCGCGCTACCCGCGCGTGCGTGGCGTCGAGGTCTCGGGCGAGCGGGAGTGCGTCGTCATCAGCGACCCGGTCGAGGGCATCCGCCTGAGCGCACTGCTGGCCCTGTCGGATGCCGGACGCATCGGGATCGACGTGCACGCCGCCATCCAGGTGGCACGGGAGGTCCTGCCGGCGCTGGCCACGCTGCACGGCTCCCGCGACGTGACGCACGGGGCCCTGTCGGCGGAGCGCTTGATCCTCACGTCGCTCGGCCGCGTCATGGTCACCGACCACGCGCTCGGCGCCGCCATCGAGAAGCTGCAGTATCCGCGCCCGCGGCTGTGGAAGGACTTCCGCATCGCCATGCCTCCCGCGGCCGGGTTGCCGCGCTTCGACCAGCGCGCAGACGTCGCGCAGGTCGCGGTCGTGGTGCTCGAACTCATCCTGGGGCGGAGCCTCACGCTCAACGAGTTCCCCGACGGCCTGAAGAAGCTGCTCGCTTCGGTCACCGAACGCCTCGGCACGCACGCGCAACGGCCGCTGTCGGCGTCACTGAGGGCCTGGTTCGAGCAGGCGTTGCCCGTCGATGCGCGCAAACCGCTCGGCACAGCGCTCGACGCGCAGATCGCCCTCGAGGAGGCCGTCAAGCGTGAACGCGCGTACGCGCCCGATCCGATCGCGCTGCGCCACCTCGCCGTGCGCGCCATCGAACTGTTGCCCGGGCGAACGTGCCCCTCAGGACCTCGGGGCGTGCTTCTCCAGGCCGACGCATCGCGGAAGGCGCGCCCGTCGAATGACGTTGCACCCAGCCAGGCGCGGCGCAACGTCGCGTCGCGCCCGACCGCGGTGCGGCGCCAGACTCCTGAGGAGGAAGAGGCCGAGGAGATCGCGTTCCTGGAACGCGAGCTGGCGCGGCTTGCCGAAGAGGAGCGCCAGCATGCCGCGGCGGATCCCGGCACCCCCGCGGTCACCCACGTTGCCCCGAGCCTCGTCCTCGTCGAGACGCAGGCTCCCGTGCCACCGCCGACCTCGGCGGATGCGACCCCTGACCCGATGGAGGTCAGTGGACCGTTTGGTGAAGCCGTCGTCCATGTCCTGTCGGAGACGCCACTGACGCTCGACGGGTCGTCCATCGTGACGGTCGTTGCCGATCTCGAGCCCCAGTGGTGCCTCACTTCTCCCGGACGCGACGTTGCGCCGTGTGTCGAGCCCAGGCCCGAGAACGCCGACGTGGCGTTCGTTGACCGCCACACGTACTGGCTCGACTTCGAGTCGATGCACGTCTCGAGGCAGTTGCCGGTGGGCACGCGCCCGGCATCGGGGCAGGCAGCGCTGACCCTGAGCGTCGCCGCCCGGCCGCTGGCTCACCTGGCGACGGGATCGGCCACGCAGGTGCCAGCGGCCGTCTGCACGACCCTGGCCGCAATTGCCGGAGCGGCAGGACGCTACCGTTCGTTCACTCCTGCGGATGCGCCATTCGTTCGCGCACGCGATGCGGCGGCACCCGCGGCGTCGTGGTTGCTGGCCGCGGCGAACACGGTGCCAGCGTCGCATGCCCTGGCGGCGCCTCCAGCAGCCGCGGCGCGTCGCGCCCTCACCAGGCTCGCCGCCGCGCTGACGGTGCTTCCCTTCGTGCCCGCGAACTGGCGCCGCCCCGCACCGATCATCGCGGCCCTGGTCGCCGACACGCTCCCGGCGAGCGCCGCGCACGACCTCGCGGCCCTGGTCGCCGACACGCTCCCGGCGAGCGCCGCGCACGACCTCGCGGCGGCCGGTCGGGCGATCGACTATCGCGAGGTCCGATTCGACGCAACCGAGGGCCTGCACTCCGCACTCGACGTCCTCGCGAGCCATGCCTGCGCCGACGTCGCAGCCGGCGCAATCGATGCCGAGCCAGCCGAAGCGGCGTTGCCCGGCGCGATCGACTTCGACATCGCCGAGCTGCTCGCCGATGTCATGGTGACGCCGGCCGCTGCGCCCGACGTCGCGCCGGTCGAGGCACCTGCGGCCGATCAGCTCGAGGCGTGCGTGGTTGCGCCGGCCGAGGTGCGATCGACGACCGTCCAGGAAGCCGTCGCGGACGACGCGCCCGTGGTGACGGTGGACGATGGCGTGGCCGACTTCGATGCGTCGGACCCCGAGATCGCGGCCCTGCTGCGTGAACTCGAAGCGCTCGAAGCTGCCGAAGACGACGCGCTCCGCGTCGCGGGTTCCCCGGTGGTGGTGGACGATACCGTCAGTTCCATGCCCGTCGCGGCCGTGGTGCCCACGCCGGCGACGGCACCGGCGCCCGCGCCAGCGGCCGAACAGGCGACCTGTGCGGTGCCTTCGATTGACGCCGTGGCCGACAGCCCTGACGCACCCGTGATGCCGACCGCGCCGGCGGCTGCACCGCCATTGGCGCCGGCGGTCGAGGGTGCGACGCTCGGTGCCGCGTCGGCTGCCGATGGCGAGGCTCCGGCCGAGTCAGTGCCGCTCGTGGTCGACGCTCCGCTGATCGCCAAGGCTTGCGAGCGGGAAGCGGAGCCTGTCGCGCGCAAGTCGAAGCGGCTCAAGAGCGGATCGAAGAAGAAGCCGCAACCGGATCAGCCGGCGCCGAGTTCCATCGGCCAGCGTCAGGTCGACGCGCCGGTGGTGCCTCTCGCGCCGGTCGCGCCGCCGCCCGCGCGATACGCCCCGTGGGAAGTGCCTCAGCCGACGCCATCAGGCGCCGGCGACGTCACGCGCTCGTTCCCGCGGTCGTCGTTCCTCGACGCGCCGATGCCCGCGGTTCTCGTGGCCCCTCCGCCCGAGCCCGTGCCCGCCCCGGTGGCTGCCGTCGCGCCGGCACCGCTCTTCGAGGCGCCCTCGTTCGCCACGGGTGAGCACGAAGTGCTCGCTCCTGCCGCACCAGTCTTCTCCGACGAGCTGTCTGAGCCGGCGACGATGTTCGGCACGAAGGTGCATCGCCTGCCGGCGCGGTTCGATGCGCGGAAGATCAACTGGAAGCGGACGCTGGCAGCGTCATTGATGCTGATGCTGCTCGAGAGCGCCGGGTTTGCCGCGGTCTACTGGTTCACCCAGCCGAGCGATGTCGGCTACCTGATGGTGCGGTCGTCGGTCGAGGGACTCGACGTGCGGATCGACGGCAAGGCGAGCGGACAGACCCCGCTGGCCATCGAACTCCCGGCGGGGCGTCACACCATCGAGTTGAGGGGCTTCGGCCTCACCAAGGTGCTTCCGGTCGAGATCGCCAGCAGCGTGCAGACGACGCAGATGGTGAAGTGGCCGCGGGGACAGAAGGTGGGGACCTTGCAGGTGTCGTCGGCCCCGCAGGGCGCTCGCGTCATCATCGACGGCGAGATGCGGGGCGTCACGCCGGTCACGATCGAGAGCCTCCCAGAGGGCGGGCACACAGTGGTGCTCGAGAGCGACGCCGGGCGCGTGCGGCAGGGCGTGCGGGTCGTCGCCAACGAGTCGGCCGAGCTGACGGTGGGGATCTTCGCGGGCTGGTTGAACGTGTTCGCGCCGGTGCAGGTGCGCGTCTTCGAAGACGGCAAGCTCCTGGGCACCAGTGAAGACGGCAAGCTGCTGCTGCCGCCAGGCGAGCATCACCTCGACCTGATCAACCAACGGCTGGGGCTGCGCGAACGCCGCACGGTCGAAGTGACGCCCGGCAACACGACGACGCTGTCACTTGACGCGCCTGACGGATCGCTGGTCATCGATGCGCCCGACGGCACCGAGGTGTGGATTGATGGGCGGCCGCGCGGTGTGGCCCCGATGGCGCCGTTGAACACGGCCGTCGGCACGCGCGAGGTGATCCTGCGTCACCCGCAAATCGGCCAGCGCCGACTCACGGTGCAGGTCGGCGTGAAGGCCCCGGCCCGAGCCGAGTTCTTCACGCCGTAGGCCTGGCGGGTCTCCTACGCCTTGGGGGCGCGGGGCCGCGCGGTCTTCTTCTTCACGCCGGTCGCTGCCGCTGCCACCGTCTTCTTCGCACGCGTGCTCTTGCGCGCGCCGGTGCGCTTGCGACCCGACGGCGCAGCCGCGTTCGCCGCCTCGTCACCTGGCGCCGCCGCCACGTCCGGTTCATCGCTTGCCGCGACTCCGCCGGAGTCGATGTCCGCAGCAGCGTCGCGTTCGCCTGCCTCTGCCACGGCATCGGCAGGCTGCGTCGCTCGACACCACCGCAGCCGGCGCATCACCGATAGCGCCCGATGTCGCCGTCGCGTCGCCTTCGAGGGGAAGCGCGGCATCGGTGGGCTGATCGAGGCCCGCCTCGTCGCCACCGGCGCCCGCCGCACCCTCAGGCAACTTGGTCAACTTCACGTACTGCACGCCCGGATGCACGCGCACCACGCCCTGCCGGTCGCGCTCGAGCCTGAACAGGCCCTCGCGCTGACCGAATCGCAGGGCATCGACGATGCCGGCGAAACCATAGCGACGCTCATCGAAGGCGTCATCGAACGTCTTGATGAACTGCTTGAACTGCCTGACGTACATCGGGAAGCGCGGGTTCGCGTCGGCACGCGCAAACGCCTGCACCATCACGCGGTAGCCGTCGACGGGGCCGAGGCGCGCGACGCCTTCGTGCATGAGCGCAAGCGCCGCATCGTCTTCGAGCGGCGGCGGCAGCGTGGGATCGGGGACGTCGCCTGTGTCGTTCGTGGCTTCGTCGACGTCGTGGTGTGCGATCGACGCCTCGCGGTGGTCGTCGTGGTCGCCGTGAACATGGTGGTCGTCACGGTGCTCGCCGTGCTCGCGATGTCCGCCAAGCTCACGGTGCTCGGCGTGCTCACGATGCTCGCGTGGTTCACGCGGCTCGCGCGGGCCACGGGGTTCGCGCGGCTCACGCGGCTCGCGTGGTTCACGTGGACCGCGTGAATGCTCGCGGGCTTCGCGTGGTTCCGTGCCGTCTTTCGCCGCCGCGACGGGGGCCGCCTGCGTGCCCGCGGCCGGGGCCGCGCCAGCCGCCGGCTCACCGGTCTCACGCAACTCGACGTGGAAGCTGCGGTCGGTGCCCTTCAGGATGACGTGCCCGGCCTTCGCCAGCTTCTCGACGAAGTCGCGGAAGGAGTTGGCGCCGTACGCGCGCTCAGAGAAGCTCGAGTCGAGCTGCAGCAGCGTGCTCTTGAGCAGGCCGAGCTGCGGCGTGACCTCGCGGTCGGCCAGCAGCTTGATCGCCCGGCGGATGAGGGGCATCGCCGAGGCGATGTCGGTGACCGGCCGCGTGCGGCCTCCGGCCTGTCGTGGGCGGCCGGTGATGCCGAGGATGTCTTCGTACGCCACGAACTCGGTGCAGTTCTTCTGCATCACCTGGCTCGTGAACGAACGCCCGCCGACCACGAACACCTTGCGGTCGTATTGCTTCAGCTTCTCGACGAGCGTGATGAAGTCGCTGTCGCCGCCGACGATCACGAACGCGTTGATGTGGGAATGGGTGAACGCCATCTCGAGGGCGTCGAGCGCCAGGTTGATGTCGGCGCCGTTCTTGTCGCCGCCGGGCGTCAGGTTGCGCTGCACCATGTGGATGGCGTGCTGCGACATCGAGCGGCCGTAGTCGGTGGCGCGCGTCCAGTCGCCGTAGGCGACCTTGGTGACGACTTCGCCACGTTCCTTCATGGCTTCGAGCACGGCGCCCACGTCGAAATGGCCGCCCAGGGTGGTCTTCACGCCGATTTCGATGTTGTCGAAATCGATGAAGACGGCAATCTTCAGTCGTTCTTCCTTCAATCGTTCTTCACTCACGGTGTGTCCTTGCAGCACGAATCGGTCGGGGTGACGCGATTCGGCGCGGGGTCGAGACCTGTGGCCTCAACAAATGGCGCCCACTTCATGCCGGAAGTCCCACATGGGAAAGGCCAGGGTCGCGAGGGATCGCGCATGTGCGCATGCGACTTGGCGGGGCGCCGGAGACATCCGGCGGACTAATGTCACGGAACACCACTGTACGGCCGGGATCGAGGGGGAGTCAACCCGCCCGCCTTCGCCGATGGCACGGATTCGGCTTCGGCGGGCAGGCTCTGACCAGTCTCACGCGACCCAGCGCCAGGTGGCGAACCTCGCGGAAAACCACGCCAATCCGGTGATCGAAACCGCCAGCCACCCCACCAGCATCCATGGCAGTCGCCCGCTTCTTCCTGTTGCGTCCGCCAGGTGATGCTGGACGTCGTCCTGCCCACCGACTGGTGACGCCGGGTTGGCACCATCGGGCGATCCAGCCAGACCGATCGCGGCGAGGGGTAGTCGCCAGCACGGGTGCCGCCAGCAGCATGCGCGAGAAGGCGATCAGGCCGCTGCTCAACGGGGCGAGCACGGCCGCTGCCGCGAACACCGCATACTCCGCCGGTGTTCGCCGCCAGAGCCACCAGATCGCCAGCAGCGAGCCGATGGCGAGCGCAGCGTCAATGGACGAGTTGGCGTAGCCGTGCAGGGCCGGCCCTAGCTGCCACCAGTTGACGAAGGCCATCCACGGCCACGAGGTGGCGTCGCGATACACCCACTGCGTGCGCACCAGCATCAGCGCATCTCCCCATGTCTGCTCGGCCCACCACAGATACCCGGCGAGGCCCAGCAGTGATGGCGTCACGATCAAGGCGACCGAACGGAACCGGGACGAGAGCGGGGCGGATCGATGTCGTGCATCGCAACCGCCGGCAACCTCCGGTGGCGGGCCCGAGGTGGACACGTCGCGACGCCAGCACACGATGGTGAGCGGCAATAGCACCAACGCGCCCAGGGCCGACGTCAGCGTCGCGCCCAGTGCGAGGGCGCCGGCGAGGACCGTTCGCCCACGTGACGCCGCGAGCCAGGCGCCCATCGTCCAGGCCATCAGCGGGCCCTCGCGGTAGATGCTCGACAGGAACAGGCTCGAGGGGAACAGCGCAACGATCCAGACGACCCGCGTGGCAAGACGCGTCCCGCCTTCACGCGCCACGAGCTGATGCAGGCAGGCCAGTCCGATCACCGCGCCGGCGTTTGCCAGCGTGAGCCCTGCGGCAACGAGCGGTATACCGGTGGCGGCCAGCGCGCGCATCATCAGCGGAAACAGCGGCATGAAGTTGGGCCGCATGTCGGAGTAGGGACCGTCGATGAGACCAGCGTAGCCGTCGCGCGCGATCGTCAGGTACCACTGGGCATCGTAGCGAAGGGCCATCTCGATCAGCGGCCACGCCGAGCTGAACGGCCGCCACGACCTGTCGGCCTCGGCCGCGTCGATCCCCCACGTCGAGAGCGCCAGCCACCCGCACGCCACGACCACCAGTCGGCTCAACCCGAAGGCCAACAGGACCGTTCGCAGCGACGAGGCGACGGTAGGAGGTGCGCCCATCCGCATGCGCTATGCTATCGCGCCGACCCGTTGGCACGTCGTGCTGTTCACCGAACCCGCATTCCTCTTCCTCTTCCTGCCCATCGTCCTCGGCGTGTACGTGATGCTCCGCGGCCACGAGTCGCGGAACGTGTGGCTGCTCATCGCGAGCGTCAGCTTCTACGCTACCAGCGGCGGACGGTTCGTCGCCCCGATGCTGACGTCGATCGTCGTCAACTACGCGCTGGCGGTCGTGATTGCGCGGACGCAGCAGCGATCGCACCGGATCGCGACGCTCATCCTCGCGGGCACGGTTGCCGGCAACCTGTCGGTGCTGGCCTGGTTCAAGTACGCGGCGTTCCTCGTCGGCAACGCCAACGCCGTGGCGGGCGTGTTCGGCCAGCGCGGCTGGACCATCCCCGACGTCGCGTTGCCGATCGGGATCTCGTTCTTCACCTTCCACGCCCTCTCGTACGTGATCGACGTCTACCGCGGCGCGGCCACCGCACAGAAGAACCCCGTGCACGCGGCCCTGTACCTGCTGCTGTTCCCGCAGTTGATCGCTGGGCCGATCATCCGGTACCGCGAGATTGCCGATCAGCTCGCCGCACGCCTCGTGACCATGAGCGGCTTCGCCTACGGCGTGCGCCGGTTCGTGGTCGGGCTGGGCAAGAAGATCCTGATTGCGAACGTCGTGGCGGGGCCGGCCGATCGCATCTTCGGGCTGCCGCTCGAACAGCTCGAGCCAGGCCTCGCGTGGCTCGGCATCGTCTGCTACACGCTGCAGATCTACTTCGACTTCTCGGGGTACTCCGACATGGCCATCGGGCTGGCCGCCATGTTCGGGTTCCGCTTCCCCGAGAACTTCAACCATCCCTACATCGCGCGCAGCGTGCAGGAGTTCTGGCGCAGGTGGCACCTGTCGCTCTCGAACTGGTTCCGCGACTACCTGTACATCCCGCTGGGCGGTAACCGCGTGGCGCCCGCGCGGGTGTACCTCAACCTGCTCACCGTGTTCTTCCTGTGCGGGCTCTGGCACGGCGCGAGCTGGAACTTCGTCGTCTGGGGACTCTTTCACGGCGCGTTCCTGGTCATCGAGCGCGCGGGCCTCACCGCGTGGATGGACCGGTGGCCACGGGCCGTGGGACACGTCTACGCGCTGGCCGTCGCGATGGTGGCGTGGGTGTTCTTCAGGGCCGACACGCTGCCGCACGCGCTCGGCTACCTGCGGGCACTGAGTGGAGCGACCGCTGCCCGTGCGCCATTCGACGTCGCGTTCTTCACCGATCGCCTCGTCGTCGCGTCGATCGTGGCGGGCGTGATCGGTGCGGGCCCCTGGATGGCGGCGCTCGGGCGCGCGGTCCTCGCCCGCAGCACCGAGAGCGACGCCCACGCCGTGCTGCTGCGCGTGGCGACGGTTGCGACACTCGCCCTGCTGCTGGCGTCATCGGCGCTGTTCATCGCGGCCAACGCCTACAGTCCGTTCATCTACTTCAGGTTCTGAGCGATGTCACTGCGCGATCACGTCTCGGCCGTGCCGTTGCCCACCAACCGGTGGGTGGTGGGGCTCTTCGTGTCGGCGGTGTCGCTGCCCCTCGTCCTGACGCTGGTCCTGCTGCGGACGCTTCCGCCGGACGATCCCAAGCGCGACCTGGCGCCGTTTCCCGAGGCCATCACGTCGATGAAGGCGCTGGAGCGCTGGCCGACGCGCTTCCGGCGCTGGTTCCAGGATCATTACGTCCTGCGGCGGGAGTTGATCCGGGCACACGGCGCGCTGATGCTGCGCGGCGTTGGCGTCTCGCCATCGACGACGGTGCTGCTGGGTCGCGAGGGATGGTGGTACTACACCGACGATGGGGCGATGGACGACATCGTGTCGGCCGAGCCCATGTCGGCGGCGGCGATCGAGCGCTGGGCGGTCACGCTCGACGACAACCGCGCGTGGCTGGCCGCGCGCGGCATCCCGTACGTGTTCGTGCTGGCGCCCGACAAGCACGCGGTGTATCCGGAGTTCCTGCCGTCCTCGGTCAGGCCCCTGGGTCCGTGGCGTGGCGACCAGTTCGTGCGCGAGATGCGGGCGCGGACGCATGTCGACGTCCTGCACCTGAAAGACGGGCTCGTTGCGTTGAAGGCTCGCGAGCGCGTGTATCACCGCACCGACACGCACTGGAACGCGCGCGGCGCGTTCTTCGCCTACGTGTCGATCATGGAGTGGCTGGCGCGTGTGCGGCCCGGGGTAGAGGTTCCGCGGCGCGACCAGTTCGAGTTCGTCGCCGTCGAGGGACGCGGCCACGACCTGCCGCGGATGCTGGGGATCGAGGCGCTGGCCAGCGAAGAGATCCTCGAGGTTGCTCCGCACGAACCCCGCCGGGCGCGCGTCGTCGAACCTGCCGGCGCATCCATCGACGCCGAGTTGGGGCGGCTCGTGACCGAGCATCCCGACACGACGTTGCCGCGGATGGTGATCGTCCGCGATTCCTTCATGACGCCGGTGATGCCCTTCCTCGCCGAACGCTGCAGCCGGTGCGTGTTCCTCTGGGAGAAGGATCTCGATCCGCGGGTCATCGCCAACGAGCGGCCCGACGTAGTCATTCACCAGATGGTGGGTCGCAGGTTGCAGACGTACCTGCCGTACAACCCGTTCCGGCCCTGAACGTCGCGCGGTCCGTCAGCGCTCGAGGGGGTAGGTGAGCGACATCCGCATGATCTCGCCGTCGGCGACGTCGCGCCCGCTCAGCTTCACAGAAATCGTGTCTCCGCCGGTGTCGGTGACTTCCACGAGACCGAAGTGACCACGGCCGGGGACGGGGACGGTGGAGTACGGGCCGCCCTTGATCGAGCCCGTGCGATCGAAGGCCGCGGCCTGGAAAACCGGGAAGGCCTTCGAGCCGCGCACGTAGTCGCATCCGTCTGTCGCGTAATTGGAATGCGTCCCGTCGTCCATGGCCAGCATGTGCGCGTCGCCCGACACGACGAGCAGGCGATTGACGAGCCCCACCTGCTCGATGTGACGGGCGATCGTCCGGCGATCGATGCAGTACGGCGCCCATCCGTGTCCCGTCTTGCCGGTCTCGGCGATCCACGGATCGGGGTTCGCCCACACGACCAGCATCTTCGTCCTGGCCGCCTCGGTGAGCTCGTCGAGAAACCACTGCATCTGCTTGTCGCCCAGCATCGTGCGCGTGGCACCCGGCCGCGAGTCGCGCTCCGACATGGTGTCGGTGAGGATGACGCGCACCCGACCGATGTCGAACGCCTGATAGATGGCTCCATCGTCGGGCAGCGGGTAGTGCGGGACGCATTCGCGGTAGACAGCGCGCGACGCGTCGCGACCCGGCGCGAACTTGTCGCTGTTGTTGGGTCCGTAGTCGTGGTCGTCCCAGACGTACGCGATGGGCACGGCCCGGTAGAGCGCCGCCTGCGTGCGCGAGTGGAGGACGCGGCTGTAGCCGTTGCGAAACGCTACACGGTCGTTGACGCCGATGTTCAGGTAGTGGAAGTCGCCGAGGTGCAGGAAGAAGTGCGGGTCGAGTCGGCGAATGTCGTCGAACACCGGTGACGTGCTGCCGGTCTTGGCGCACGACCCGAAGGCGAACGTGAACGAGTACGGGCCCTTCGCGAAGGTCCGAAACCGGCCGCGGGCACGCTCGTCGGCGGCCCCGTCCACCTCGACACCGTAGTGGTAGCGCGTGTCGGGACTCAGGCCGGTGGCGTTGAACGTCACCACGCCTCCATTGGCCAGGCTGACTGTCGTCGGCTCCGACTCGCGGGGGTGCGCGAGGTCATCGGTCGTCGAGAGCAGCAGGCGCACTTTCGCGCCGTCGCGGCGCATTTTCACCTTCACGCTCACCGAGTCGTCGGTGACCGCGCCCGACCAGATGAACTCGACCGGGTCGGGGCCGGTCCTGGCGCCAAGCAGCGCCAGGCGCTTCGAGGTGACGAAGAGCGAGGCTGCGGCAACCGTCCTGACAAACCTGCGGCGCGAGCGCGAAGCGAGCATGCCGGATTCTAGCCCAGCGGCGCGGAAGTCCAAGGGCGCGGCAGGGTGGGTCGGTCGTTACGCCATCACGTCGAGGCGGGTCCCGACCGTGCGGTCGTCGTCGCCGTCGTCGTCGCGACGAGGGGGATGTGGAGGACGGCGGCGCTGCGGCTGTTCCCGCTGCCGGCGCGCCGGCGCAACGCCGTCGCGGCCAGACCGGTCGGGCATCGCCGCCACCGGCGCCACGAAGTCCGTGATGTGTGCATCGGCCATGACCGGTCCTCGATCAAGGACATCGGCCGGTCACGGGCGGTTGAATAGACCCGTCGACCGGGCGCACTGGGGTGCGGCCCCCACGGCATGAACCCGGGCCGCGCAGGGGCGCGGCCCCTACGGCGTCGACCCTGGCCGCGCGGGGGCGCGACCCCTACGGGGACCCCCCGTAGGAGGCCTTCAGCTCCTTGAACCAGATCATCGTCTGGATGCAGATCCGCGAGAAACCGCCGAAGTCGAGGCCAAGCCGCCGGCTCACCTGCTCGTCGAAGCGCAGGTCCATGCCTTCGGCGCCGAGTCCCGTGCCGATAGCCTTTGCCGCGAGGTTCGCGATGACCACGGCGTCTGTCGTCGGCGTCGGCGCCAGGATCGGGGCCTGGTGGTGAAAGGCGATGGCCTCGGCGACTTCGGTCGGGAACCCCCACCTGGTGGCCATGGCCCCCCCGACCTCCGCGTGGTCGCAGTTGAACATCTCGCGCTCGGCCTCGACGAACGACATGCCGCGGGCGTCGCGCAGGCGCAGGATCTGCTTTACGTCGGCCTTCAGGTACCGCCCCATGACAAGCTTGCCGATGTCGTGGACGAGCGCTGCTACGGTCGCGATCTCCGGGATGGCGGCCCCTGGCCGCTCCTGGCGCAGCGCCTTGATGGCCAGCGATGCGGCAGCCGAATGCAGCCAGAGATCGTCCTCGGCCAGGTCGTACATCGGGGCGCTCACCTTGATCCGCCTCAGGTAGTCGCCCAACACCACGTCGAGCAGCTTGGCCCCGCCGAGGCGCACCACCGCATCGTGCACCGAGTCGATCCGCTTCCATCCCCCGTAGGCCGCCGAGTTGGCGACGCGCAGCACGCTCGACGTCACGGCCGGATCGAACTCGACGTAGCGCGCGTACTGCGCCGGACCGGCGTTTTCGTCGTCGAGCGCCTTGATCAGTTGCTGGGCGGTGATTGGCAGGGGATCGAGCGTGTCGATCGACCGCAGCAGTCCGTCGGGAATGGCCATGGGCTCTGGTCCATGAGGGCGCGAAGGCCGGGGTGGCCTCCGGTGCAGCGAGGGTGCCGCCGCTCGAGCCGGTTATCGGCACCCGCGGGGTTCCCCTGCAGGATCCCGCTGTTCGGTCGTCGCGCGTCTGCCCGCCACGGCCTCAGATGTCGTGGGGCAGTCGTCCGCGCGGGGCGCGAAGGAACGCAAACGGCGTGGCGAACCCGAAGTTCGACACCCGCGACGTGTAGGCGTCGGCGTAGCGTTCGACCTGCGATGCGAGGTGGCTCCGGTCGTTGCCCGCGTACATCAGCGGTCCCCACTGCGCATTCGAGACCACGCTCAACGAGGCCGCGAGGGGAGCGATGTCGTCCTCGAGTTTCTCGACGCGCGCGCGGAGGCGCGCGACGCGGCTGTCGAACGCCTCGCGGGGCATCGAAGGCGCCGGCCCGTACCCCTGCTCGATTCGCTGCTGCATCAGGCGGCACTGGGCCTGCTCGGCCTCGATGGCCGTTTTCTCGGCCATCAGGCGGTCGAGCGTCTCCTGCGTGGCACGCGCCTGCTGAAGCTGGGCGATCTCGTCTTCGAGCTCGGGGACGATGAGCGCGGTGCGCCAGCGGTGGATGTCCTTGCTCACCTTGACGTCGGTGTAGAGATGATCGCCGACGTACAGGATCTCGGATCCCGACAGGCCCAGGTAGCCCTCGAGCATCTCGGCGTGCCCGCCGAAGTAGACGCCGCGGCCGGTCGGCCCCGCGACGCACGGACGCAGCAGGCCGTTGGCATCGGCCACTTCGTAGAGCGGCGGTCGGCCGGTGAAGAAATCGGGCTTCCGGGCGCCGACGATGACCAGGTCGAACAGCTCGCGCCAGGTCATGCCGTCGGGGAGGAAGCGGTCGAAGGCGTGCTGCATCATCGCCTGTGTGAACGTCCACTCCGAGTTCGTGATCAGCAGGAGGCGTTTTCCCGACTGCCTGAGATCGCGGAGCGCCAGCGGCAGGTCGGGGTCGAGCACGACGTAGCGATCGGGTTGTGCGCCGACCTCGGCCTTGAGCCGGCCCTCGGCATGCGCGAGGTCGAGCGCACGCCTGATGTGGTGCCACAGGTCGGCGTAGTTGAGCACCGCGCTGAAGCGTCCTGCGTCGAGGCGCTCGATCAGCTGTGCATACATCACCGCTTCAGACAGCGAGAAGAACGTGTTCAGGAAGACCCAGCGCGGATCGTTCAGGTCGACCAGCGTGCGGCCGTACGTCTTGCGCTGGTCGTCGAAATCGAGCCGCCGCGTGCCGTGCATGGCCCGCTTGACGTAGCCGAAGCGGTCGGCCTTCACGAGATTGCCGAGCGCGGTGTCGATGACCAGGCCGCGCGTGGCGAATCGCGGGACGAACGTGAGCTCGTCGACGGGCCAGCCGCGCTCGGTCAGCTTCTGCTGAAGGTACTCGTAGGCGCGCTCCTCCCAGGCATCGACATCGTAGTGGACCAGCGTGTAGTCCATGTCGAAGCCGATGGCGCGGATCGCGCGCAGGTTGAGCGTGCGGTTGCAGTAGACGCCGCGTCCCGGCGGCACGGGACTCGGCACGAACGCGTTGTCAGGCATCGGCGGCTTGCGCGGCCACGTCGCGGCACGATAGCGTGCTGGTCGGCGCTGGCCCGCGCGTGCGGTCATTGTGTGCCGATGGGAGCGATTCGCCAAGGTGCAGCGTCGAACTTCACGGATGGACTGGTTGCGGAAGCTCGGCCCGCTGGGGCCGCTGGCGGTCCTGGCGGTGGCGATGCCCCCGCTCAGCGGGATCCTGCTGATCGGGACGCTCTACAAGGTCGGCCCGTGGCTGCGGGCGCACGGCGACGTCGGGATGCTGCTCTACGTCGGCGCGTTCACCGTGCTCGGCGGACTGGCGTTGCTGCCGACCTATGCCCAATCGCTCCTCGGCGGATGGGCGTTCGGCTTCGGCGCCGGCCTTGCGGCCACCCTGGCCGGATTCGTGGGCGCGGCACTCGTCAGCTATGCCATTTCGCGGCGGCTCTCGGGGGATCGGCTCGAGAAACTGCTCGAGCAGAGCACCAGGTGGAACGCGGTCTACCGGGCGCTGCTGCACAGCGGATTTGCCAGGGCCGTGTTCATCATCACGTTGCTGCGGCTGCCGCCGAACTCGCCGTTCGCTGCGACGAACCTGGCGATGGCGGCCATCAGGGTGCCGCTCGGGCCGTTCGCCCTCGGGACGCTGTTCGGCCTTGCGCCGCGCACGGCAGCGGTCGTCTTCGTCGGCGCGGGCCTCTCGCAGCTCGATTTGTCGAACCGGCACCAGACCGGGATGTTCGCGGCCGGTGCGGTCGTGACGATCGCCGTGGTGGTGATCCTGGGCTGGATGGCCAATCGCGCCCTGCGGCGGGTCGAAGCGGCCGAAACCGGCGAAGAGAGCACGCCGTCATGAAGGCACCCCTCGCCAGAGCCTCCCGCGGCGCCGGCCATAGTCATCTATGACGGCGACTGTGCGTTGTGCGCCAGGTCCATCCAGTTCATCGCGGCGCACGACCCTGACGTGCGGTTCCGGTTCACCGCGTCACGGAGCGCAATCGGCCGCGAATTGCTGGCGCATCACGGGCTCGACCTCCCGGATGGCCCCGGCACGATGGTGTTCGTCGAGGCAGGCCGCGCCTACGTCCGCTCGACGGCGCGCCCTCAGGATTGCCCGGCGGCTGTCGTGGCCGTGGCGCGCGCTGTCGCTGGGCCTGATGGTTCCCGCCGTCGTTCGCGACGGCGTCTATCGCGTCGTTTCGCGCTACCGCTACCGGTGGTTCGGGAAGCGTGACGCCTGCGCGGTGCCCTCGCCCGAGGTGCGTGCGCGCCTGCTCTGAGGCGCGGCATGACGAAGATCTCCCCGTGGAACGCGGCCGGTGGCACCTACAATGCCCGGCAATGCCTAACGGTCGCCTCGCGTCAATCTCCTTCACGGTCGCCTTCCTCATCTCGTCGCTCGTTGGCCCCCTCGTCGCAGCCGATGCAGTCGCCGCGACACGAGTCCCTGTGCGGGTCGAGCGCCATGTGGTTGGCGCGCCGCTCACCTTTGGCATCCCCCTGCCCAAGGGGCTCGTGCACTCGCCCGACCACGTGCGCGTGCTCGGCCCCGACGGACGCGAGGTGCCGTCGCAGGTCACCGAGGTCACCACATGGGAACCTGCCGACCCCAGCCTGAAGTGGATCTGGGTGTTCTTCTTCGCGGGCGCGTCAGACCGCTACACCATCGAGGTGGGTGACGACGTTCGCCGGGCGCCGATCGCGCGCGATCCGTTGCATCCCGATCTGCAGGTGGTCAACAGCCAGCGCGACCGCGGGATCGCTCGAGTTCACGGCGGGGCGGCTGCACGTCACCGTCAGGCAGGGCCCCGGCGGCTTCATCAGCGAGGCGGCGCTCGACGTCGACGGCGATGGGTTCGACGCGCGCGACGTGATTGCCGTGGGCCCGCAGTCGCGCGGCGCGTTCGTCGACCTGCTCGACGACGCCGGGTCTCGACCCTGGGCAAGGCCGTGGTCACCAAGACGTTCATCGAGCGTGGGTCGGGGCCGCTGCACGCCGTCCTGCGCGTCGAGGGCGAGTACCGCTACGGGCGCGGCGACAACACCGCGACGCCGTTCATCGACCCGCATCCATGCCTACGCGGGCCAGACGCTACCTCCGCGTCCTCCACACCTTCGTCTACACCGGGACGCCCGACAAGCACGTGCCGACGCCGGGCGAGTATCCGCACGTGGCCACGCAGGGCGAGGCGCTGACGAAGGGCGACCCCAGCGACCAGGGGTGGACGCAGCCCGACGATCGCATCGCGTCGATCGGGCCTGGGACTGCTCGCGAAGCTCGGTGCATCGGCGACCGTGTCACCACCAGCGTGAGGCGTGGCACGTGGTGGGAGCCTGGCGCCGCGGCACGTGTGACGGCTCCCGTGTCTGGCGGTGTCGTGTCGGTCGTGCAGCAGGGACCGCGCGGCGATGGGGCAGCCCCGCCGCCGGAGTCTCCGGCCGACGCGCGTCAGCAGGGCTTCGCGGCCACGGTCACGTCGGGCGGGAAGGAGATCCATCGATCGCAGCGCGCCGACGGGTGGATCGACGTGTCGGATGGCGCGCGGGGCATCGCGATCGGGATGAAGGACTTCATCGAGGAGTATCCGAAGGAGATCCGCTTCGATCCATCGACCGGCGCGCTCGAGGCCTTCGCGTGGTCGCCGAGCGCCGAGCCCGCCAGCTTCGCACGCATGAACACCCAGCCGGGCGCCGAGGGTTCGGTCGAGAACTGGGCGCAGGGGCTCGCGAAGACCTCGGAGTTCGTCGTGTTCTTTCACGACGGGCGCGCGACGGGTGACGACATCGCGACGACCATGCGGTACGTGATTGCGCCGCCGGTGGCGCACGCCGATCCGGCGTGGTATGCGTCGAGCGGCGTCTACGGACGCTTCGCGCCGCGCGGCACGGCGCATCCCGCGCTCGAGCGGGCGCTCGACTACAAGTTCGACTGGGTGCTCTTCAACCAGCAGTGGGCTCCGTGGTTCGGCGTGTTCGACTACGGCGACGTGAAGGTGAGCTACAACGGCAAGTGGGACGTCTGGGGGCACAACGAGCCGGCGCAGGACTTCGAGGTCTGGATGCAGTTCATGCGCACGGGCGACCCGCGGTACTTCGATGCGGCGCAGGCCTTCAGCCGGCACACCATGGACGTGGACAACACGCACTGGCCCGCGGGTCCGCAGTACCGCGGCGATTCGAACCAGTCGGTCGACTGGTTCACGAGCCAGGCGGCGCCTCCCGCGACGAAGTGGCTGGGGATCGGGCGCCGGCATTCGGCGCAGCACTGGATGCACGCGCTGAGCGCCCACGTCTGGGTGCAGGGCTGGATGGCCGACTACTACCTCGCCGCCGACCACCGCGCGCTGGACGTGGCGCGGCAGACCGCCGACATGCACCTGCGGCGGATGTGGGGCGAGCACGAGCTGACCGGCCGCCGGCTCTACCTCGCCGTGTGGAACCTCACCGAGGTCTACGACGCGACGAAGGACGAGCGCTACCGCGCCGATCTCGACGACCGGGTCGAGCGCATGCTGCGCCTCCAGCGGGCCGACGGCGACACGCTCGCGCTCGAGCGCTACGGCTACGCGCAGATCTACGCCACGCACGGCCTGCGCCGGTACTTCGACGTGACGGGACGTGCCGACGTGAAGGACGCGCTGGTTCGCCACGCGCGACGGGAGCGCGACGTGCCGTCGCTGAACCACTGGATGGAGTCGTTCCTGGCGTCGCTGCACGCGCTGTCGCTCGGGTACGAGCTGACCGGCGAGGCGTCCTTCCGCGATGCGATCGTGGCGCGGGTGAAGTTCCTGGAGACCGACCCGTTGCCGCGTCCCATCGACGCGAGCTGGACGCAGGGCGCGCTGGCGACCGCCCTGCAGGCGACCGATCACATCCCCGACGCGCCTCAGTGGTACCGGAGCGAGTTCCCGACGGCCGCGCGCGTCCGGCCGCCGAACTGGGACCCTGCCAACGGCTTGCGTGTCTTCGGGTGGACTACCGGGCACGGCCTTCCGTGGGCGCTTGCGGCGCTGGACGCGCCTCCGGCCGTCGCGGCGCGCCGACCAGTCGCTGCACCTCGTCGGCCTGCACCGGCCCCTCGCGTGCCGTGAGGCCCACCCGCCAGGCGGCGTGGCCGATGACGTCGGCTCGGCGTCCATCCCGCCCGGCGCAGGTCGCGCACGCCGGTGTCACGGTTCGACTTGCTCAGCTTTTCGCCCCCCGGATGGCGAATCAGCGGGTGGTGCACGAACACGGGAGGCGTGGCGCGCCCCAGCAGTCGTCCGAGCTGAATCTGGCGCCCGGTGGACGCCAGCAGGTCCTCTCCCCGGACGACGAGATCGATCTGCTGCCGCAGATCATCGACGGTGACGGCGAACTGGTACGTCCAGAACCCGTCCCGGTCGCGCAACAGCAGCGCCCCGCACTGGGCGCGGGGATCCTGCACCTGCCGACCCATCCGGCCGTCGTCGAACGTCTCGGTGCCAGGCGGAAGGACGAGCCGCAGCCCACGTCCAGGCGCTGCCTCGAGACCGCGGTTCGCGCACGTCAGGGGATAGGGCACCTCGTGACCCGTTGGAGCCTGTGACGCCGCCACGACGTCGCGCCGCGAACAACCGCACCAGAAGAGGTGGCCTCCTTGCCGGCGGACGTGCGCCTCGGCCTCGGCGTAGGCATCGGCGTGGTGCGACTGCTGCCACGCGGCATCTCGTCCGGCCGGGCCGTCGGCGGTGAACCCGAGCCAGGCGAGGTCGTCGAGCAGCGCGTGGACGTAGGCCTGGCGCGACCGTGCCTGGTCGTGATCCTCGATGCGCAGCACCACCTCGCCGCCTACCGCCCGTGCAATGCCCCAGACGTAAATGGCGTTGACCACATGGCCGAGATGGAGAAACCCGGTTGGGGATGGCGCGAAACGTGTGCGCGGCCGAGGCGGCAGCCGTGCGGCGAGCGCCGTCATGTCAACATGCGGCGAAGCCGCGAGGGGCTCGCGGTCGGGAGGTCGATGCGTCGTCACGGTGTCGGGCCGCGACGCGATTATGCCCCGTCCGCGCGTGCCACGCGTTGCCGGCGAGGCTCGGTCGATTCACCGTGCGCCCTCCCGCCTTCGCCCGACGCGCGTTGCGGACGTGCTCGAGTGAAGCGGCTTCGTTGCGCGGAGGGTCTGCATGCTCCTCATCTTCAGTTGGTGCGCCGTCGTGTCTGCATCCCTATCCACCAACCTGTCCCGGCGGTGCCCTCGAACTTGCACGCGGTTGGCGAGAACTGGGGACTCACTCACCGAGGACTTCCTTGACCGAGGCTACCCCTCTGCATTCCTGACCGCGGTCAGCTCAGTGCGGGTCTTGACCTTCGCAACTGCCATGCATCACCGCCGCTCGCGTGTTCCTTAGTGCATTCTCAAACTGCTCGATACCCATGGACTCCGTGGCGTTCTCGCTCAGCACGTCCACAAGCAGAACGATAGCATGCACAAAGTCGATCTCCACGCGGAACCTGTTGAAATCGAGAGCGTCTCGTCGGACGTTCGTGTCCGACTGTCCACGCTCCAGAGCGGCGTGGATCAGTCTGCGCACGACGATGTTCGCTTCCTCCCGGATAAACTGGTCTATCAGTGTCATCTACAGCCTGCCATTCTAGACTGCGATGTCACTAGAATGGAAACGCGGATTGAATGACACCGCCCCTCACATAGACTCGAATCCATGACGTTGTCGCCCCGACGACAGTCGTTCCGATCGCTTGACCAGTGTTGTAGTCGATGACGTACGGCCCAGTACCCGAGACGTTGCCGTATCTTTAAGGCGGAATCCACGTACCCAGCGACGTCCCTGGCGCTCGTTCCCTGCGCAAACTTACTGACGTTCTGCCAACCGCTATTGTAACCGTGTCGGTACATAATGTGCTCGATTCCTGTCATTAGCCCGCCTCGGTTGTAGACGCTTGCAGACCAGGACGCTGCGACCTGTCGACCTGCAGGAAGTCCCCCTGAAGCGCCGATCGTCGCGCCCCCCGCCGCACCGACGGCTGCGGTGACGGCGGGTGCATTCGAGAGGGTCGTCGAGGTAACCACGGTCGCGACGGTCGGGCCTGCGACAAAAGTGACAGCGCCAGCCGCACCGACAACAAGGTTCGCCCCGGCTACCTGGAAGAACACCTGGTCTCCAGTCGTTACCTCCGGCATGAACCCTTCGAGGAACGACCCGACGGCTCCCCAGTCAGGAAAATACCAGCCATCGAAATTCGAGGTGGGTGGCGGCGGGCGCTTGGGTGACAAGTCTTGACCGACAACATGGCACATCTCCATGTTGAGGCCCTCGTCGTAGTAGCAATTCGACGACACGGTGTCGCGACCGTCGGGATCCACGAACGTCAACGGGTTGTTCCTGACATACGCGTACCGATTCCACTGCTGCGGGTCGAACAGCCCCGCGTACACCGGATCCCCCTGCGAGAACCGTCCGGTGCGCGGCGTGTAGAACCGTGCCCCGAAGTAGTCCTGGCTCGCCTCTGGGTCGCGCTCCTGCGCCGTGAACTGCTGCGCAGGCAGCTGCCCACCCGGCATGCCAGGCACCGTGAACAGTTCCCCGAACGGCTCGAAGTCGGCGCGCGCAGTGGCGACGCCGCTGACGTCGAACACGATCCGAATCGAGCCCAGCGCATCCTGCCCGTAGTACTCGACCACCTCGGTTTGTGCCGCCACCGGGCCAACACCCAGAGCCACGAGGAAGAGACTCGCCAGCGCGATCGGCGTGCACCCCGTGCGAACCACGCCCGGCGCAGAAGCCAGCGTACGACCCGCGGCGATCACTGGAGTCTCCCCAGGGTGAGGTGCCCGCCGCTCCAGGGCAGGGCGATGGCCGTCGTGGTGGCGCCGCCGGCCGCGCCCGCCGCGGCGGTGCCGCCCGTGCGCAGCGGGGGCGCCACGCCGGTTTGGGTGCCTGGCGGAGCCTGTCGGAGGAAGTCGGCGCGGGCCTTCGCCACACGGGCGAGTACCGCGTGCTCGTCCTCGCTCACCTGGCCCGCCGCGCGCGCGAGACTCACGACGCCGACGGGTTCCACGTTTACCAGTTCGTAAGGCCGCGCTAACGCGGCGACACCGGCGTCCGGCCAGAGAAGGCTGACGTCGACGTTGGCGACCGCACCCACCTCCGCCGAATGTGTGAGCTCGACGTCTCTGGCTCCCGCCAGTTCTCCGAGCGACGGGAGGACATGCAGACGCCGATCGCGTTCGTCGCCCCCGGCCGTGAGGCCACTGCTGGTGGTCCCCGGCCAGTAGCTCGCCCGCTCGACCACGATCGGCTGACTCGCCGTCACCGACGTGCGGAACGTGGCGTGGCCCAGGCCCGGCACCGCGTTCGCGTAGACCGTCGCGCGCGCCTGCGCCGGCACCAGCACCGTCGTCGTCACCGTCGGCCCCGCGGTCGTCATGAACGTCAGCGTCGCGGTCGTGTCGGTACCCGACAGGTTCGTCCGCGCGAAGTACGTGTCGAACGCGCCGGTCGCACCCTCCGCCGACAGAGACCGCCACCGGTTCGACGTTGAAGACCGTGACGTACCCCTCGAAGTGCTGACGTTCCCCTCGGCGAGATACCACGTCGATGCCGCGACGGGTGAGTTCAGTCGGACGAGCAAGTGAAACAAGATCGAGCTCGGCTGTTCTGTCATCTCACGCAGAACTGGCGCGGCCGACCGCTAGGGACCTTCGAGACCCTCATCGACTTGATTGGCCACACGCGAACGACGACGGGGCTGCGCATGAAGGCAAAGCTCGACAAACGACGTTACCCGACGGGCGTCACGGTGGGCGCCGCGGCGATGCGCGCCCTGGCCTTGCATCCCGATACCTTCCCCGTGGACTGGAACTATGAACGCCGTCCTCCACAACCTGATCACTCAATTTGGATCAGACGCCTTGCCTGAAGCAGGTTCCCGCTTCCTCACGCTGGCCTCGCCATGAGGATCTGAGTGATCCAAAACACACTAAGTGCATCTCACGAGCTATCACGCCCTGGTACGTCGTCAACATGAGTCACCTGCCAGAAGTAATGACAAGGGCTCCGACGGATGGCATTGAGTCGATCTACTTCACTGTTCGCGAGGTCTTGGTCCCACACGATTCGTTTTACCTTCATTCTGAATTCAAACGGCGTCTCTTCACCGGCGCCGTCTTCCACGCGGACTATGGCATAGGCTCTGGTCATATGCAGCTCCGGGTTTACACTATCGCAGTCGCCTCTTGGCGCCGCCAGCGGTCAGACTGCCGAGCCAAGCACCGGTCCTTGGATCGTAGACGTTCCCGGTAAGATCGAATAGGACGTTGTCGTTTCCTCGGAAGCCCGCGGCCGCCTTGATCTGGTGCAGACGTTCGCTGGCCAGTGCACTGTCAATGCCGTGATAATCTCGAAGCCTCTGGTAGACCGTAGCGACTTTCGTTAGTGTTTGAGCGCCTCCGGGTAGCACACCAACGCCCTTGCCAATGGTCCCGAGAATGACGAAAGGCGCCGTCAACAGATTCTTCGCATTCTCCTCAATCAGAAAGAGCATGCCCTCGATCATCAACGCATCCCCTGGCGGCTGCGCGTCGAGGAAATCATCAACCATGCCAGCAAGGTAACTGGCGCGCTCGCCGGGCTCCCGGCGCTCCTTGGAGACCCTGAACGCAGCAGTCTGCGTGGTGACCTGAGGAACACCGAAGGCCGCCCCGGTGCCAGGCATGCTGGTGCCGCCGCCACCCTTCGCACAGAGGCTGTCGTTGGCGTTGATCGCCAGGATGTCGGCACAGCTGAAGCCGCCGGGCTCACCGGGAGCTGCTCGCGCCGTCAGTCCATCCGGGTCGATGAACGTCAGCGGATTGTTCCGCGCGTACCCATACCGATTCCACTGCTGCGGATCGAACAGCCCCGCGTACACGGGATCGACCTGCGAGAATCGCCCCGTCCGCGGCGTGTAGAACCGCGCCCCGAAGTAGTCCGCGCTGGCCTCCGGGTCGCGCTCCTGCCCCGTGAACTGCTGCGCCGGTAACTGTCCGCCCGGCATGTCCGGCACCGTGAACAGTTCCCCGAACGGCTCGAAGTCGGCGCGTGCGGTCGCGACGCCGTTGACGTCGAACACGATCCGCACCGACCCCAGCGCATCCTGCCCGTAGTACCTCGACCACCTCCGTCTGTGCCGCCACCGGGCCAACACCCAGAGCCACGAGGAAGAGACTCGCCAGCGCGTTCGGCGTGCACCCCGTGCGAACCACGCCCGGCGCAGAAGCCAGCCGCCTATGCGCGGCGCTCACTGGAGCCTCCCCAGCGTGAGGTGCCCGCCGCTCCAGGGCAGGGCAATGGCCGTCGTGGTGGCCCCACCGGCCGCGCCCGCCGCGGCGGTGCCGCCCGTGCGCAGCGGGGGCGCCACGCCGGTTGGGGTGCCTGGCGGAGCGTGTCGGAGGAAGTCGGCGCGGGCCTCCGCCACCCGGGCGAGAATGGTCTGCTCGTCCTCGCTCACCTGCCCCGCCGCGCGCGCGAGACTCACGACGCCGACCGGTTCCACGTCGAGCAGGGCGTACGGCCGCGCCAGCGCGGCGACACCGGCGTCCAGCCCCGGCAGACCGACCTCGACGTCGGCGACCGCCCCCACCTCCGGCGAATGTGTGAGCTCGACGCCGCTGGCTCCCGCCAGTTCATCGCCCCCGGCCGTGAGGCCACTGCCGCTGGTCCCCGGCCAGTAGCTCGCGCGCTCGACCACGATCGGCTGACTCGCCGTCACCGACGTGCGGAACGTGGCGTTGTTCAGACCCGGCACCGCGTTCGCGTAGACCGTCGCGCGCGCCTGCGCCGGCACGAGCACCGTCGTCGTCACCGTCGGCCCCGCTGTCGTCATGAACGTCAGCGTCGCGGTCGTGGTGGTACCCGACAGGTTCGTCAACGCGAAGTACGTGTCGAACCAGCCGGTCGCGCCCTCCGCGAAGCGCCACGTCGTGCCGCCCGTGGGACTGGCCACGCCGCTGTGGCCGACCGTCCACATGGGGCCTCCGTACATCGAGCGCTCGACCGCGATGCCCAAGGAGGCCGTGAGGGTCAGCCCCACACTGCCATCCGGCACCCAGGACGGGATGCTGAACGTCGCCCGGCTACTCGCCCCGACGGTCAGCGACCCGGCATACGTCACGCCGTTCTCGTGGCGATACGTCACCGCGATCGTCTGCGCGCTGGCCTGAGGATTGAGGACCGTGTAGTACCCGTCGAACGCCCCCTTGTGCCCCTCGGCGACATGCCAGGTCGTGGACAGGGCGCTGGCCCCAGGGCTGCTCGCCGCTTCGCGTCGGTCGCTTTCCCACTCCTGCGTGCGCTCGACGACGAGGCCCGCGGCGGCGCCGGTGTCGACGCGCGTGGCGGTGAGGCGCGTGCCGTGGTCCCCGAGGCCCAGGGCCGTCCAGTCACGCACCCGCAGGCGGGTCCGGCCCGGCCCCGCAGGGAGTATCTCGGTCCGTGTGGCGGTCGTGCCGTTGGGGCGATAGGCCGTCCACACGACGGAGACCGCCACCGGTTCGACGTTGAAGACCGTGACGTACTCCTCGAAGGTGCTGACGTTGCCTTCGGCGAGATACCACGTCGACGCCGGGACGACCCCTTCCGTACTGCGGCCGACCGACCAGCTCGTGCCCGAGTACTGCGCGTGCTCCACGTCGAGCGGGACGGCGGCATTGAGCGATTGCACCGCGGCCGACACGAGCCCGGCGCCGGCAATCGTGGGGTCCGCAGGCATGTGCAACGAGATCCGCGTCCAGGCCGGCACTGACACGTCGCGCGTGGTGCCCGACCCGTCGGGTCGCACGTAGGTCACGCGCGCGGTCGTCGCCGTGCCGGTCGGATTGGCCATCAGCAGGTAGTCGTCCACGCCAGGTCCCGCGTGCAGGTCGGCGAAGTAGCGCCCCGGGAGCGCCGCGTCAATCGTCACCCGCGTCCCGTCGTTGGCGGTGATCGTGAGGGGGGATTCACCGGTCCCGGCGATCGTCGCATTGGTGGCGGCGGTCACCCGCCCGAGCACGGTCTCGGCCGGCTCCGTCCAGCCGTCATCGGCGATGCTCACCCCGACCGATTGGGCACCCGACGCGCCGGGGGCCCACGAAAGCACGTAGCCCGAGACCGGCGTGTAGTCGCCCGCCGCGGCCAGAGCCGTGCCGTTGGCCGTCCCGAACAGCACCGACATCACCAGGCCACTCGGCGCACTCGGCGTGACCGTGCAGGTGGCAATGCCCACGGTCTCGGCCACCGTCTGGCAGTTCACGGTCAGCGTCGGCGGGGCGTCGTTGTCCGTGATGGTCACCGTGTGCGTCGCCACGGTCCCGAGCCCGCCGCCGCTCGGGGCCGATACCGTGATCGTGAACGTCTCGTCGGCCTCGTCGAGGGCGTCGTTGACCAGCAGGACGCTGATCGGCTGCGTGGCGCCGCTCGGGGACCCTGTGGGAAACGTCACCGTGCCCGAGGTCGTCGTGTAGTCGGCCCCGGCCACGGCGGTGCCGTTCGCGGTCGTGTACTGCACGGTCACGGGCCATGCCACGGGCAGCCCATCGGTGGTCGTCAGCACGACGCTGGCCGTCGCGGGCCCCGCGCCTTCGCCGACCGACGACGCGGCCGCGCTGAAGGCGACGAGCGCGCTCGCATTCCGCTTCACGGCCCCCAGCAGGCGGCCCGCGCCATAGATGTAGTCACGCGACCAGACGGCGGTGCCATTGAGCACGTCGAACGTGCTCAGGGTCTGCGTGCCGACGCCGCGCAGCGTGTAGCTCGTGGTGCCGTTGACGGTGCGCTTGATGCGCCAGCCATCGGCCGCATAGTCGTACGTGGCCGTCATGGCCGGCGTCGTGCGCGACACCGTGCCCACCGTGCCGTTGGCGCGGTAGGTATATATGCCCTGGCTGTCGGCCGCGACGCGTCCCAGCGGCCCGGGCGTGAACGTCTCGGCCGACCCGCCGCTGGTGCTCAACAAGAACTGCGTGGTTGGGTCGTACTGATAGTTCGTGGCAAGGCCGTTGCGCAGAGACTGCGTCCGATTGCCTGTCGCGTCGTACGCCCAGGTCAGCGAGCCATACCCGCCTGGCGCGTCGGCCGTGCGCAGTCGGCTGAGCGTGTCGTACGTGAACGTCTGCGAGGCACCCGCGCGTGGGTCACCGATGCCCGTCACCTCCGACGCCGCGTTGTAGCTGTAGGTGAGGTCGAGACGGTTCGCGCCCGAGGACCCGCTGAGGCCGGCCTCGATGCTCGTCGGCCGGCTCGCCAGGTCGTACTCGACGCTATGCAGGACCGGGCCGGTCTGGTAGCTCGCCAGGCGTCCCGACGCGTCATAGGTGAAATTGGTGGCGAACGCCGACGGCGCGCCGCCGTTCACCGTCGTGGTCACGCCCGTCAGGCGCGCGGTGGTGGGCGCGACGGTATACGTGACCTGTCGGCCGCTGCCACTCGGCCGCGGATACGTGATTCCGGTGAGGTCGTCGTGCGCGTTGTAGGTGTACGTCGAGGTGAACACACGCCCGTCCAGTTCGTCGCGGCGCGTGCTGAGGCGCCCGAACGTTGCGTCGTAGGTCCACGCCGTGACCACCCCGCCGAGCGTCTGACTCGCGAGCCGTCCCTGCCCGTCGTACGTCAAAGTCACGTCGTCGGCCGTGCCTGGCAGATCGCGTCCCCGCGGCCGGCCAGCCGCGTCATAGAGCAGCGTCGTCACGACCTGGTTGGGCGCGATGCCGACCGTCACCGTCGTGAGCAGGCCCGCCCCATCGTGCACGTAGCTCGTCGTCCCCGACTCGGGCTGCGTGTCGCTTTCCAACAGCCCGGAGGTCGCGTGATAGCGCCATGTGCGAACTGGCCCCGACGGCGTCGGTCCGGTCCCCGGCCCACGCACCTCGGCCACGTCCCCGGCGAGGGCGTACTGATAGGTCGTCACCTTGGGTTCGGGGCTGTCGGCATCGGTGACCGCCCGAAGGCGGGCGCCGCCTGGATCGCCGAACGCCTGGTAGTCGTAGGTCGTCGTGCGGAGCAGTGGGTCGGTCACCTGCACGTCGCCGCCGGGATAGCTCCACGAGGTGGTCGACGACGTCGAGGGCCCCGTCAGGGTGGTGGTAGTCAGTACACGGCCCAGCGCGTCGTAAGTCGCGGTGGTCCCCCAGCCGAGAAAGGCGCCGCCCGTGTACGGCAGGCTCTGCGCGGTCGGGCGGCCACACGCGTCGTACCCGATCTCGACCTGCACGCCCGCCGGATCCGTGGTGCGGATCGCGCGCCCGAAGTAGTCCAGATCCACGAGCGTAACCCGCTGGGTGCTCGGCACCTGGACGTCGCCGACGACGGTCCTGAAGAACCGGCTGTGCGTGACGTCATAGCTGTACGCCGTCGACCACCGCGCCGCCCCTCCGCCCCCCGGCGGCGTCACGCGGGTCACCCGCCCGATGTCGTCGTACTTGTACGTCGTGCGTCCCGCATCCGTGGGCCCGACGCGCTCCCAGGCGACCAGGCCATCACTGCGGATGCTGCGTGTGATCGTAGGGGGAGAGACGGGGATCACCGCAGGCGGCGTGATGCTGCTGACGACGCCCCAGCTGTACTCGAAGGTCGTGACGGGGCGCACCGCATCCCGCACGGTCGCCACGTTACCGCGGGCGGTGCGGGTGTAGGTCGTGGTGAACCCACGGACCGTCGTCGTCAGCGGGAACCCGGTCCACAGGTCGTACGTCACGCTGCTGGTGGCCGACTCGGCCCCGAGCGACTCGACCACGGAGGCCACGGGGAGGACGTAGGGCAGTTGCGGATTCTGGAAGAACCCATACTCGTAGGTCGTCTCCGTCTGGCGGTACGTGACATTGCCCTCGTCATAGGCGCGCACGCGATACGGGCGGCCGTAGTCGTTGAAGCGGCCATCGGCCTGGTGGAACTCAAAGGTCGTGCGCCAGGATGGCGTGCCGCGCGTGACCACGCGCTCGAGCAGGTGCGCCGGATACACCGCAGGGTCGCCCGTCGATCCGCCCGGGACCGGTGGAATCGGGTCCGGCGAGACCGGGTCGAGGGTGCCCCAGGTCAGCGTCTCCTGCTCCAGCACCGTCCCCCCGGTCGACGACAGCGTCCGTTGTGCGAGCAGGCCGGACCGCCACGCGTTGAACGGGCCACCCGTGCCGACCCCCAGATACCGGTAGCGCGCGATGTTGCACGGGGTCGTCACCACCGACTCGTCGCCGTTGGTGCCCTGGCCGTACTGGAAGGTCCACGTCCCCGGTGTGACGTCCGGCGCATCCGTCGCGCGTGACGTGACAACGCGGACGGGCACCGAGAGCTGGTTCAAGGTCCGCTGCTGCGTGGCGTACACGAAGCGTACGAACCCGCCGCTCGGCGCGACCAACGACTTCAGTTCGCCGCCCGGCAGCGTCGCGTCGTACTCGAAGTGCCAACGCGTCAGGTTCGTTGGCGTCTGCACGTCGGTCAGCCAGTAGTGGCCGGTCACGTTCGCCGGCCACATGTTGTAGGTCCACGTCCGCCCGTCGTAGACCATCGTGGCGAGCATCCTGGTCGTCGGGTTGTACGTGAACGTCACCGTGCGCGACTGGCCGGCGCCGAGGTCCTGCGTGATCGTCTGCACGCCGTCGGTCGGCCCCGGCGCGGCGAAGTAGGTGAAGACGAGGCTGTTGCCGTAGGCATCCTCGATACGCGTCACGTACCGCACGTCGGTCAGCATCCCGTTCGGCGCCGCCACATGCCCGAAGGTGTAGACATACCCGTTCGGCAGCTTCAGCGTGTGCGTCGTGCGGTCGTAGCGCCAGAACTCGCGGGTCATCCAGCCTTCGCCGAAATGGGTGGTCGTGTACAGGGGGTGTCGGCTGCCATCGCTCATCTCAATGAGCGTCGCGCCTGGCGTCGCCGTGGACGGGTTGATGACCCGCCCGAAATGTAAGCGCCACCCGACACCCGCCCAGGACTGTTCTTCGAGCGTCGTGTCCTGGTTGTTCTCGAAGTTCGGGTGGATCTTGCTGTTGTAAACCCGCTGCACCACCAGGGGCATGCCGGCGTTGCCCGGCAGACTCAAGTCGGTCGTCATCAACAGCAGGTTCCCGGAGAGCGGGTCGACATGCTCGTAGGGAAAGACCGTGTGTGTGTCACGCCCGCTGGCGAAGCCCGTACCGTCGAAGACGGCCTGGGCAGCGAGAGGTGTGGCCGACCACGCAAGGACGAGGCTGAGCAGGACAACAACGCGGGCGCAATGTCTCGGCATGACGGACCCCACGAGGGGCAGGAGGGCACCACGAGCAGAAGCGAAGGGGGAGGGCAGCCGCACTGCCCGCGCACGACACGCACGCGGCAGGCACGCGGCCGTCAGTGACTCCGGCTCACTGCAATGGTGGCGCCACGGCTGACATTGCCGACACTCCGTCACCGCGTGCGGCGCCTTGCAGACTGCGGGCCAGTACCGCCGTTCAGGTAGGCGTCACTGACCACGTGTCACCACGAGAGTCACCGGTGGACTCCCGGCACCGGCGCGCACCGACTGTGCGCCCGAGGACCGGCCAGTCAACTGGCCACACCGGCTCACGGCATGGCCGTCCGAGAGGCGAATACACGCACGAAAAACAACGCACGACGCCACTCGAACGTCGCTGGTGTGGTAGAAGGGGTGTCATAGACGACGTGACCAAGCCCAGGCCAGTCGACGGTCGTGGCGATCTTGTCGGGCTATCAGGCCGCGCCCTCTTGCGGACGGTCAGCCCCGTGCAGAGGTGGATTCCCAGCCTGCCGGCAGCGGCTCTGCCGCGAAGGCCGACCTGCGGAGCCCTGGTCGCGGAAACGGACGCTTGCCGGCGCGACGCCGCGTACCGCGACTGGGCATCTCGAGTCGGTGCGCCGAATGGTGCAGGCGCCGGTCGTCAGGCATCGCATGCACACCGAAGTGGCGCTGACGTGCTTGCTGCCACAGTCCCCAGCAGGGTTACCCGGCACTCCGGGACGAGCTAGCGCGTGCGGAGCTGCTTGAAGACGCTGCGAGACGGTCGACACCAAGCGCGAACGTCGGCCCGGTCACGTCAGCAGGATCTACGCCTATGCATGAATCGCGCTCCGCAATGCCATACTTCGCGACCTATAACGATACCGGCATGGTGTGGCTACACACAGGACTGATCACACTCTCGTCTGGGCAGCGCGTGCTCCGGATCCAGTCCTGGTACTAGGCGTGCTCGGCCTTCAGCGGGGCTCGCGTTCAGCGTCTGCACCGCCGCCCACACAGGCCCGGAGTACGTCAGTCGGTCACACCCAGAACGCCGTCGATTGCAGCGATTGCCTTGGCAGCCTCCGCACGAACCCACCCCTTCCGATGGAGCAGCAGCCTTTCGATCGGTGATCTGGCAGCTTTCGACTTCAGTTTCCCAAGTGCCATTACGGCGTGCCCCACAACTTGCTCATCCGACAAGAGGGCGATCAGCGCATGCGCAACACGCGACTCGCGGCAGTTTCCCAATGCCAAGACGAGCATCTCACGAGCCTTTCCATTCCTCGCGTCGCCGGCGAGTAGTGCAATCTGCTCACCGACCGCATCGTCGGCCGTTACGGCTAGTGCATTCGCAATCGCCCAGCGTAGGCTGTCGCTCGATTCCGCTGCGGGCGTGCTGAACTCCGCAATCAATGCCGGCACGGCGGTCGGTGCAGCCCAAGGAACGGATAGGACCCTGGCGATCTCCTCCTTCACCTGCGCATTCTCAACTAAAGGTAACCATCGTATGAGGGTCGGGAGCGCTGCCTTGTACTCGTGAGGAGTCAGCAATATCAGATCACTAAGCGATGGTACAGAAATGCCACCCGCCGCCAACTCGACCAAGATCGGTTTGGCAGCCTCTCGATGCCGGGCTGCGTTCTCCGACTGCCCTCGCTGCAACTGTCGCATGCGTACCGTGTAGTTTGGGTCGGCGTTCAGTTCGCTTAGCAGGTCGGCAGCACTCTTCGTCTTGCGCCCAGACCGGTCTCGTTTCACGGCAGTAACCTCAGAACGACTTGACCGTTTGTCACGGCCTGCTGCAGCGGACCAGACAGCTGCGTGGTCGGCCGGACCCAGAGCTCGAATGTATAACCGTTACCTGCGGCATACGCAGCGAAGTCCCGCAATTGGCTCGTGTACGCCAATGCTCCAACGTTCTTGACCTCCCCGATGATACCGGTGGCATGATTCAAGACATCGGGTATTCGATACGCGGCCGTCGACGAGGCAGATGGAATCCGCTGTGTGTTCTTCACGATCATCGCCGCGGCTTCACCAGATCGGCCCAACTGCACAGCCCCTACCGCGCCGCCTCCGGCCGCCACCACAACTGTTGTCGCAGCTGGCGCATTCGAGAGTGTCGCGGATGTCGCCACGACAGTAGCCGTTGGTGCCGCGACAATAACCGCGGCGCCGGCGGCGGCCACGACGAAGTTTGCTCCGCCGATCGTGAAGATCCACTGGTCTCCAGGCGTGACCTCCGGCATGAAGCCTGCGAGGTACGACCCGACTGCTCCGAAATCTGGGAAATACCAACCGTCGTAGTTCGACGTTGGAGACGGCGGAGGCTTGGGAGACAGATCCTGTCCGACGACATGACAGATCTCCATGTTGAGTCCGTCGTCGTAGTAACAGGTTGATGAAATAGTGTCCCGCCAGTCAGGATCGACAAACGTCAGCGGGTTGTTCTTCGCATAGGCGTACCGGTTCCACTGCTGCGTGTCGAACAAACCCGCATACACGGGATCGACCTGCGAGAACCGCCCCGCGCGCGGCTGATAGAACCGCGCCCCGAAGTAGTCCTGGCTCGCCTCTGGGTCGCGCTCCTGTCCCGTGAACTGCTGCGTAGGCAGTTGGCCGCCCGGCATGGCCGGCACCGTGAACAGCTCCCCGAACGGCTCGAAGTCGGCGCGCGCGGTCGCGACGCCGTTGACGTCGAACACGATCCGAATCGAGCCCAGCGCATCCTGCCCGTAGTACTCGATCACCCCCGTCTGCGCGGCCACCGGGCGCACGCTCAGGACCACGAGGAGCAGGCTCGCCAGCGCGAGCGGCGTGCATAGCGAACGGACGGCGCCCGGCGCTGGACGCAGCATACGACGCGCGGCGATCACTGGAGCCTCCCGGGGGTCAGGTGGCCACCGGTCCAGGGCAGGGCATGGCCGTGGTCGTCGCGCCGTCGACGGCCGTCGCGCCTGCCGCCGTGCCTCCGGTGTGCATCGGGGGGGCCACGCCGGACTGCGTGCCGGGCGGCGCCGTCCGCAAGAACGCCGCGCGGGCTCGGGCGACGCCCTCGAGCGGGGCCTGTTCGTCGGCGCTGATCTGGCGTCTGCACGTCGGTCAGCCAGTAGTCGCCGGTCACGTTCGCCGGCCACATGGGACGGGTGTCACTGGACACGCTGCGACGACGCAAAGCAGGGAAGGGACGCGGGCGCAAGGACTCGGCATGACGGACCCCACGAGGGGCAGGAGGGCACCACGAGCAGAAACGACGGAGGGAGGGCGGCAGCCGCCTTGCCCAACGCGCGACGCGCACGCTGCCGGTCCGCGACCGTCGTCGACGTCCCCTCAACGCAAGAGTGCCGCCAGGCCCGTTCATGCCGGAGGCCCGGCACCGCGTCGGACGCGGTGCACAGCGCTTGCCAGTGCCGTCCCGCTGGTGCGCGTCACGGACCACGTGTCACCACGAGATCTACTGGCGGACTCCCGTCGCTGGCACGCGCCAAGCCTCCGACAGCGGAGCGGCCAGCCGACTGGCCGCACCAGCTCGCGGCATGGCCGCCCGAGAGGCAAATACACGCACGACCTCCTCGGAGACCGCTCGTCTGACACATCCGCGTCGTTACGATTGTCCCCGACGATGCCGATGGCCCGATCGGCACAGCTCGCGGATGACGAGGTGCATTTCACCGTGCCATCGGCGAAGGCGGGCGCATCCTCTTCAGGGGCGCATCCTCCTCATTGACAACTTGCCTCATCTGCGGCACTCTCGCGCCGTCCCAGATTCAGCGGCCGGGGAAGCGTGTCCTCGGTCCGTCGTCGGTCATTTCCTCAGGAGAGCGGCTCATGCGGCGCGTGTTCGCGGTGGTTCTGCTGTGCGTCTTCGGCCTGGTGGCCGGAACTTCGCCGGCCTTTGCACAGGCTACGGGGGCTGTGACAGGCCAGGTGACCGACGAATCGGGTGCGGTGCTGCCCGGGTGTGTCGATCGAACTCACAAACGATGCCACCGGGCAGACGCGGACGGCAGTTACCGAAAACGATGGTTTCTACCGGATCCCGCTCGTGCAGCCGGGACGCTACACGGTGAAGGGCTCGCCTTGCTGGGTTCCGCACCGCCATCCGGCAGGGGCTGACCATTGAAGTCAACGGGACGGCGCGTGCAGACCTCCAGCTGACCGTCGGCCAGCTCGAAGAGAGCGTGACCGTGACCAGCGAGGCGCCGCTCGTCGAGACCGCCAACGCGACGATGGGCATCGTGATCGACCAGGACAAGGTCGTCGACCTGCCGCTCAACGGGCGGAACTTCACGCAACTCGGCACCCTGATCCCGGGCGTCGTCGCGCCTCCGGCCGGCCTCGGTGGGCAGGCGGGCGACGCGACGCCTGGTGGGTTCGGCAACACCACGGGTGGCTTCAACGTCAACGGCATGCGGAACCAGTCGAACTCGTTCCTCATGGACGGCGCGAGCAACAACGACACGTTCAACACCGGCTTCGTGCTGCGCCCGCCGCCAGACGCCATCCAGGAGTTCAAGATCCTGACACACTCGTTCGGCGCCGAGTACGGGCGCAACGCCGGGTCGGTCGTCAACGTCGTGACCCGCTCGGGAACCAACCAGTTCAAGGGCAGCCTGTGGGAGTTCAACCGCGACGACAGCCTGCAGGCCCGGAACTTCTTCGCCCCCAAGGACCAGCCGAAGCCGGTGCTGCAGCAGAATCAGTTCGGCGCGGCCTTCGGCGGCCCGATCGTCAAGAACACGCTCTTCACGTTCGGCTACTACGAGGGCTATCGCAACAAGGCCGGCAACACGCAGACGCTCACCGTGCTGACCGACGCCCAGCGTGCCGGCAACTTCGGGACGACGCCCATCATCGATCCGACGACGGGCGCACTGTTCCCGGGTAACACGATACCGGCCAACCGCATCAGCCCGGTGGCGCTCAAGCTGATGAACGACTTCATCCCCAGGGCCAACGTGGGCGCCAATCGCTACACGGTGTCGCCAACCGTCGAGGACAACCGCGATCAGTTCGGCGTCAGATTCGACCACAGGTTCAACGACCGGAACACGGTGCTGGCGCGTTACATGTTCAGCCAGACCGAGCGGGCGACACCTCGCACGGTGCAGCCGTCCGATCAGCTCGCCAAGGCCCGCCTGCAGGACGTGATGGGGTCGCACACCTTCATTGCCAAGCCGAACCAGATCAACGTCGTGCGCGCGTCGTTCAACCGCATCTACGCGAACCCCGCGGTGACCAGCGGCATCAAGAACTCCGAGTACGGCATCGGGTTCGAGAACACGAACGACCTGGCCATCGGGCTGCCGTCGGTCGTGATTTCGGGGTTCCCGACGCTCGGTGATGCGCAGCAGCCTTTCGTCGAGCGCGTGAACAACGTCCTGCAGATCACCGACGACTACACGTGGCTCACGGGCCGGCACTCGATGAAGTTCGGGTTCGAGTTCCGCCAGGAGTTCATGAAGATCGCGTTCATCAACCGGCCCAACGGCGACATCTCGTTCAACGCCAGCATGACCGGCAATGCCGCGGCCGACTTCCTGCTGGGCTATGCATCGCAGGCCCGTGCGACGACGACGCAGGCCATCCAGGAGGGCACCGGGATTGCGTGGGCCGGCTATGCGCAGGACGAGTTCCGCATCAAGTCGAACATCACGTTCAACGTCGGCGTGCGGTACGAGCTCACGCAGCCGTTCGTCGACGAGAACGATGCGATCTCCGGCTTCTCGACAGGCGTGCAGTCCACCAAGTTCCCGGCGGCACCCAGGGGGCTGATCTATCCCGGTGACCCCGGGGTGCCGCGGGGCATCATCCCGACCGACAAGAACAACATCGCGCCGCGTATCGCGGCCGTCTGGGATCCGACCGGCGACGGCAAGACGAGCGTGCGCGCGGCCTGGGGGATGTTCTACGACGCGCTGGCCGGCCAGGGAGACTTCTTCCAGAGCGGCGTGCTGTCACCGCCGTTCACGCCGCTCGTCGAGATCAACTCGTCGCGGCCGACGTACGGCCGTATCACCTTCGAGCAGCCGCTCGGCAACGTCTCGGGTGGTCCGAATCCGTTCCCGGCCAACCTGACGATCATCGGGTGGGGCCAGGACTTCCAGACGCCATACGCCTTCCACTACAACCTGAGCGTCCAGCGGCAGGTGCTGAACCGGTTCGGCGTCGAAGTCGGCTACGTCGGGTCGCGCGGCTACCACATGCCGATCTTCATGGAAATCAATCCGGGCGTGGTGGCGCCGGGCCAGATCACGCAGGGCGCGCGCCTGATGCCGGCGTTCGCGCTCGTGCGGCCGACGTTCTCTGAAGCGCGATCGTGGTACGACTCGCTGCAGACCAGCGTGCGCATGCGTCCGACCCACGGGCTCAACTTCCTCGCGTCGTACACCTTCAGCCACGCGACCGACAACGTGTCGGGCCTGAACATCGGCGGTGACGCGCGGCCGGTGCTGCCGGTGGTGCAGGGCGACCAGGCGAGCATCGACGCGGCGCTGGCCGCCGAGAAGGGTGACGCGTTGTTCGATGTGCGGCACCGCTTCGTGTTCAGCTTCGGGTACGCCTTGCCAGAACTGAGGGACAAGAACGCGCTCACGCGGCTCGTGCTCGGCGGGTGGCAGGCCAATGGCATCGTCCAGGCCCAGACCGGGTTCCCGTTCACGGTCACCGACAGCGTGCTCACCATCCGGTACCTGACCAATCGGCCGAACGTGACGTGCGATCCGAACGACGGTCCCAAGACGGTGGCGCAGTACTTCGACACGAGCTGCTTCACGCGTCGCTCGATTGCGCAGACGGCCAGCGGCGAGAGCAACCAGGAGCGCAACACCGTCAGGGGCCCCGGCTTCAACCGGGTCGACGCGTCGCTCTTCAAGAACTTCATCATCCGCGGCAGCCACGAACTGCAGGTGCGTGTCGAGGCCTTCAACCTGTTCAACGAGGCCCGCTTCGGGCAACCGGGCAACGTGATCACGGCCGCGACGTTCGGCGCCATCACCAGCGCCGACGACGGCCGCATCATCCAGCTCGGGGTGAAGTACACGTTCTAGAAGGCCGGGTCGCCAGGGAAGGAGGGCCGCGCGGGGGCGCGGCCCCTACGTCTTGCATGCAGAGGCAGGTCATGTGATGCGCCGTCGGCGATTCCTGACGCAGTCCGCACAGGCGGCGGCCCTCGCCGCGCTTCCAGTACCGGTCAGGCTCTTCGGGCAGGCGCCGGGCATCGTGACGTCCGACGCGGCCCGGCCCCAGGTGCCCTTCGGCGTCCAGAGCGGCGACGTGGGCGAAGGCGTCGCTGTCGTGTGGAGCCGCACCGACCGCCCGGCGCGCCTCGTGGTCGAGTACTCGACGCACGCCGATTTCAGCGACGCTCGGCGGGTCGTCGGCCCGGTGGCGTTCGAAGACACCGACTACACCGCGCGGATCGTGATGCGCGACCTCCCGGCCGGGCAGCGCGTCGGCTACCGCGTGCTGTTCCAGGACCTGGGCGACCTGCGCACGTATTCCACGCCGGTCGAAGGCAGCTTCAGGACGCCGCCTGCGCTGCAGGCCCCGCGCGACGTGTCGTTTGCGTGGGGCGCAGACGTCGTGGGGCAGGGATGGGGCATCGATGTCGACCGCGGCGGACTGAAGCTGTTCGAGACCATGCGCCGGCACGAGCCCGACATCTTCGTGCACTGCGGCGACACCATCTACGCCGACCAGCCACTTCTGCCAGAGGTGAAGCTCGACGACGGGACGATCTGGCGCAATCTCGTGACGCCCGAGAAGTCGAAGGTGGCAGAGACGCTGGACGAGTACCGGGGCAACTACCGCTACAACCTCCTGGACCCCAACCTGCGACGCTTCAACGCTGCGGTGCCGACGATGGCGATCTGGGACGATCACGAGGTCCGCGACAACTGGTACGACGCCCGCCCGCTCGAACGCGACACCCGCTACACCGAGAAGCGGATGGCCCTGCTCGCGGCGCGCGCACGCCGGGCGTTCCTCGACTACCTGCCCCTCGCGATCGATGGCGACGAGCCCGAACGCATCTACCGATCACGTCGGTACGGCAAGGGGCTCGAGATCTTCGGCTGGGACATGCGCTCTTACCGTGGCCCCAACACACCAAACCGACAGCAGACGCTGACGCCCGAGAGCATGATCCTCGGCGCCGAGCAGGTGGCCTGGCTGAAGCGATCGCTGAAGGCGTCGACGGCCACCTGGAAGGTCATCGCGAGCGACATGCCGATCGGCCTGATCGTGCCCGACGGCCCCAGCTTCTCGGAGGCCGTGGCCAACGGCGATCCGGGGGCCGCCTCGGGGCGCGAACTCGAGATCGCCGACCTGCTGGCGTTCATCCAGCGCGAGAAGATCCGTAACGTCTTCTTCGTGACGGGCGACGTGCACTACTGCGCGGCCTACCATTACGATCCCGCGCGGGCGGCATTTCGCGATTTCGACCCGTTCTGGGAATTCGTGGGCGGACCCATCCATGCGGGGACGTTCGGGCCGAACGCGCTCGATGGAACGTTCGGGCCGGAGGCACGGTTCATCGGGATTCCGCCGGGGATGAAGCCGAATCGGCCGCCCAGCGACGGCTTCCAGTTCTTCGGCCTCGTGAAGGTCGACGCCCGTTCCGAGGTCGCGACCGTGTCGCTGCACAACCTCGAGGGGACGGCGCTCTACACGCTGGCGCTCGAGCCACAGCGCTAGCGCCCGAGCCGCCGCGCCAGCGCCCGGGTGCACGTCGGCGGCCTGCGCCGACGCGCCACGCGGCCCGCGGCATGGATGCGACCGATGGGATTCGGGTACGATGGGGCACGGCCACGAAGGCCGTCCGTGCCGGCGCCCGTGCGAACGGCCTGCGCCGGCCGTTGCCAGGAGGACACATGTTGAACCAGGTGGTCGTCGACGCGATCAACACGCAAATCAACGCGGAGTTGTCGGCGTCGTATTCGTATCTCGCGATGTCAGCCTATTGCGAGCGCATCAACTTCACGGGCTGTGCGAAGTGGTTGCGCATCCAGAGCCAGGAAGAGCACGTGCACGCGATGAAGCTGTTCGACTTCCTGCTGGCGCGCGGGGCCTCGGTGCAGCTCACCGCCCTGAACGGCCCGCGCAACGACTTCGGATCGGTGGTCGAGGTGTTCGAGACGGCGTACGCGCAGGAACAGCGTGTCACGGCGCAGATCAACACGCTCTACGAGGTGGCGTTCGGCCAGAAGGCCTTCGACACCGTCGTCCAGACCCAGTGGTTCATCAACGAGCAGGTCGAGGAAGAGAAGACGATCCGCGAGATCGTCGCGCGCATGCAGATGGTCAAGGATGATCCGGCGTCGCTGCTCGACATGGATCGCGAGCTCGGCAGCCGCGCGCCAGAGGCCGAGGCCGCGCCCGAGGCCACGTAGGGGCCGCGCCCCGCGCGGCCCTGGCGCCCGGATTACGGACGCACGGTACCGTCCGCTGTCCAGAGGAACAGCTTGCGGGCGGTGCCGTTGCTGTCCTTGAAGTCGTCGATCTTCTCCGGGGTCCAGTCGCCCATGCCGAACGAGTGCGAGACGATGCGCGCACCTGGTCGGAGTTGCTGGGTGAGCCGGGGGCGGAGCTTCATGTTGGATGACGACAGCAGGTAGAGCATGACGACCGAGGCCTCGCTGACGTCGGCGGTCAGCGCGTCCTGCAGCTTGAACTTCACCAGTCGCTCGACGCCCGCGCGCTTCGCGTTGGCCTCCGATTCGGCAATGCGGTCGGGATCGATGTCGATCCCGACGCCCCGTGCCCCGTACTTGAGGGCCGCGGCGATGACAATGCGCCCGTCGCCGCATCCGAGGTCATAGACCACGTCGTTCTTCGTGACGTTGGCGAAGGCGAGCATCCGATCGACCACGTCGTCGGGGGTGGGGACGTAGGGTGCGAGGGTGGGCGTCTGCGCGAGGACCGGTGCGTGCGAGTCGAGGCTCGGCAGGATGGCGAGCGAGGCGACCGCAAGGCTGACGGCGACGACAGGTCGGACGAATCGCAAGAGAGGCATGTGCTGGCAGCTCCTTGGGGACGCGCATGGTCACTATGCCATAGACCCGTGCCGGCCGGTGGTCGCCACGCGCACCGGCCGTCGGGCAGGCCCTGCATGCAGCATTCGGGGGACTGCTCCCGGGGTGGATTCGCATTATTGGATGCGTCTCCAATAATCGGGAACCGGGGCAAGTACACGATTCTGCAACAGGTTGGAGGGCGTCAGGTCGGCAGAAACTGCGAATCAGCGGAGTTTTTGTAGGCTTTTAGCCCAAAAGCGCGTATACTTCGGTAGTTGTCACCCGTCACTCCTCTCCACTCTCCATCGTTTCCACGCGTATCTGGGGGACACGTGACATTTCAGGTCAGTGACAAGGTCATTTACCCGAACCACGGGCTCGGGGTGGTCGAAAGCATCGAAGAGAAGACCATCGCCGGCACCACGATGAAATTCTACCGGTTGCGGCTCGTCGCGAACGATACCACGGTGCTCGTGCCCGTGGACAACGTCGAAGGCGTGGGCTTGCGGCCGGCAGTTGAAAACACGGAGGTCTGCAACCTGTTTTCGCTGCTCGGTGATGGACGCATCGACAGCCACCAGAACTGGAAGGGCCGCTTCAAGGACAACTCCGACCGCATGCGGTCTGGGAACATCCACGATGTGGTCGAGGTGTTGAAGAGCCTGACGCACCTCAGCAAGTCGAAGAGCCTCTCGTTCCGCGAAAAGCGCATGCTCGACCGGGCCCGGTTCCTGGTGATCTCGGAACTCTCCGAGGTGACGCACGAGCCGATGCCGCTCGTCGAAGAGAAGGTCGACCAGGCGCTCCAGAAATGCCTGCTGCAGCCAATCCACACCAAGGTCGTGGCCAAGGCGCCGGTCATGCCGCCGATGCCGCCGCCTCCCGTGGTCGTGGCCAAGGCGGTCAAGCCCGTCGCGGCAGCGCGCCGCGCGGTGCGCGCCTCGTAAGCAAGCGGCGTTCGCTGCCGCACGACATCTGGTCTCGGGCCCGGTGCGCCTTCGCGGCGCCCGGGCCTTTCTTCTAGGTGGCCTGCGTGATCGCAACCCTCATCGCGGCGGTCAGGACTGTCGCGGCTGTCAGCTTCGTCATCCTGTACATCCTCGTCTTTGCCCCGCTGGGGCTGCTCTGGGCCTGGATCGTCGGGCGTCCCGATCTGCTCTACTGGCTGTCGCTGGGCGGCGTCCGCGTCGGGCTGAGGCTCGCGGGCATCACCCACGAAGGCGACGGGCAGGAGCACGTCGTCGGGTCGCGTCCCGTCGTGTACTGCATCAACCACTCCAGCAACGTCGAGCCGCCCATCGCGTACTGCTACCTGACGCCGGTCTTTCCCCACCTGGTGGCCATCTACAAGAAGGAACTGCGCGGCCTCCCGCTCTTTCCGCGTGTCCTCGACGCCGCTGGCTTCGTGCCGGTCGACCGCAGCAACCGGGTGCAGAGCGACCGCGCCATCCAGGCCGCCGCGAAGCAGATTACTGACCTGGGCAAGTCCTTCCTCGTGTTCCCCGAGGGCACGCGAAGCCCGACCGGCGAGTTGCTGCCGTTCAAGAAGGGCGCATTCATCCTGGCGATCCATGCCCAGGCGCCGATCGTGCCCGTTGCCGTGATCGGAGGGCGCGCCGCCATGAAGAAGGGCAGCCGCCTGATCTGGCCCGTCCACGCACGCGTGCGGTTCGGCGAGCCCGTGCCCACGGCCGGGCTGACCCTCGAGCAGCGTGATGAGTTGATCGCCGTCGTGCGCGACCGCATGGTCAGGCTGCTCGAGACGCCGTGACGGGGGCGCCCACACGGTGGGATGGTGCTGCGACCTGCAACGGCATATGCTGCTCAATGGTCACCATGCGTGGTGACATACCTTTGGAGGCACTCATGAACAAGTGGTGTGCGTTGGCGCCCGCCATCCTGGCGGTCACATTCGCCGTGGCGTGCGAAACACAGAAGGTCCCGGCCGAGCAGGCGATGGCGGCTGCCGAGTCGGCCTGGGCTGCCGTCAGCACCGAGGCGACCAAGCTCGTACCTGATCAGGCCAAGACCATCGAGACGGCGATGGCGTCTGCCAAGGCCGCAATGGCCAAGGCCGACTACGCCACCGCCCTGAAGGAAGCCACGGCGCTCCCCCCGATGATCGCCGACGTGCAGAAGGCGGTCGTCGCGAAGAAGGCCGAGTTCGCGCAGTCGTGGGGCGCAGTCGACGGAGCCGTCTCAGGGATGGTCACGGCCATCCAGACCACGCTCGATGCCTCGGCCAAGAGACTGCCCAGGGGTATCGACAAGAAGACTGTCGAAGGCGCGAAGACGAGTTTCGCGACGCTGCAGGCGGCCGTCGCCGATGCCAAGACGGCCTACGAGGCCGGCAACTACACGACCGCCATCGAGAAGGCCAACGCGGTCAAGGCCGATGCGATGAAACTGATGCAGACGCTCAAGATCGAGCCTGCGGTCCAGTGAGGTGGTGGGCGACGCGATGAGGTAGCAGGCGTCGCCCGGCAGGAGCATGGGGGGCTGGATGACGGCCCCCTCGTGCCAACTACTGCGTGCCGACGGGGACGCGCATGCTCGCGTCGCGCTCCAGCCGGAGTGACAACGCCGTCCCGCGCGCCAGGCGGATCTGCCGTCCGGCCGTTGACAGCACGACGGCTGTGCCACCACCGCCGCCGACGGCTGCGCCGATCGCCGCACCCTTCTTGCCGCCGATCAGGGCGCCGATGATCCCGCCACCAGCCGCGGGAATGGCAATCTTGGCCGCATCCTCACGCTTCGTCGCGGGCGCCATCAGTGATACTCCCGCCGCGATCTCGCAGGGCTCATCACGCCCTGCCACCGAGATGGACTCGAAGCGGAGCCCCATGCTGGCGCGGCCTTTCACCTTGGCGGACGACCGCACGGCGACGACGGTGCCCCTGAGGACGCTGCCGGAGGGCACGACCTCGGTTCCATCCACAACGAGCGCGCGGGCCAGCGTCGCCTCGACTGGGTCGCCGACGCGACTTGTGTCGGATCCCACCGGCGAGTCGAGGCGAACACGCAGCGCCATCCCCTTGGGGAGCGTGATGTCGCTACCCTGGGAAAGCACGATGTCGCGGATTGCGGCGACCGTTGGATGCGCGGCGTCGCGGGGCGCCGAAGCCACCACCTGCATGCCGGTAATCTGACTGCGCGGGATCGTGCGGACGGCCGAGTCGACCGTGACCTTCACGGTGGTATCGTCCCTGCCCGCCAGCGTGCCGTGCACGATGCCACCATCCTGGCGCGTGACCTCGACCTCGGTGCCGATCGGCACCTTCTCGAGATCAGCACGCGTCGTGCAACCCAACCCGGCGACCATGAACGCCAAGGCAAGTACCCGCACACGCCTCATCACACGTCTCCTCGAGCCGCAGCCAGGCCCGGGCCCCGTGTCCGGGGCCCAGGCTCCATCGTTCAGGGGTGTGCCAGGACTCCCGGCATCGCCCGACGTCAGCGTCACTGCTGCGACGTCTTGTCCGACTCGTTGCGCGGCGAGTTCTTGCGCAACGCGTCCACGAGCCGCTGGCCCGACGGCGGCACGCTCATCGGCGCGCCCGTCACGATGCGGCGCGCGGTGAACTTCTGTCCGTAGACCGCGAGATTGGCGTCATCGTCTGGGCGCAGCGACGTGCCCGAGAGCGACACGCCGGCGAACAGGCCACGCGACCTGGAGTAGCTCAGGATCTCGGCCCGCATCGTCGCGTCGGTGGACGCTTCGACGCTGCGTCCCTTGGGACCGGCCGCAACCGACGCGTTGGCGCCGAGCTTGACCTTGCTCTTCAGCAACGCGTTGACCCCGCGGTTGTTCATGACGAGGAGCACGAGGTCCGTGGCTTCTCCGCCAATCTGGAATCCGACGCTGCCGCCCTCGAGCGTGTACATCGCGGGCGCGCCCCATTCGCCGTCGAACGCCTTGCCCGCGCGGCAGACCATCGCGCCACGGCCGTAGCTGCCGCCAATCCCCATGGCGGCCTTCAGCACCGACGGGATGACGATGACGCACTCCGCCTTCCCGAGCAGGTCCTGCGGGATGTTGTCGGGGACGGCGAGCACCTCTTCGAGCACGACACCGCACTCCTCGAGTCGGCCTTGTTCCTTGTTCTGTTCCGCGTCCTGGGCGGTGACGGTGACCATACCCAGCATGACGAACGATGCAACTGCGTGACGGACCATTTGGCACCTCTCTGAATTGCTGTGTGCGTGTGGCGGGCAGCCATTCCGCAACGCCGGCTGCGCCCGCCAGGGGGGCGTCGCCCCTGGAAACATCCGCATGAACGCGGTGACGAGGGCCCCAGGCAATGAAGAGAATGAGATGGCCGACTCACCGTGTGACGAGCGAACTCAGTGCCACACGAACTCCAGACACTCATGCTGCGCCCAGGCGCGCACCGTGTCTGTGCCGGAATGCACATCGGTGCGATTGCAGCTACCTCAGCTGAAGTCACTGGCGTCCATCCCGGTCGTGCTGTTGAGGTGGTGCGATCACCGGGACGGTGGCATGTTCGTTGTTGAACAGATTGTCGATCGGTGGCCTGTCATCATCACTGCCTGCAGTGACAATTCGTCAGGCAGGGGAGGCACTCATGTGGAACAAGAACGAACGTGAAGGCAAGATCGACCAGGTCAAGGGGAAGGTCAAGCAGGCAATTGGCGACCTCTCCGGCAACAAGGACCTGAAGGCCGAGGGCAAGCGGGATGAGGCGTCCGGCAAGGCCAAGGAGGCCGTGGGCGAGATTCGCCACAAGGCCGGCGACGCGATCGAGAAGCTCGGGGCCGCCGTCAGGAAGTAGGCAGGCGGCGTGAGGTGGGCCCGCCGTGCACTGCGTGCCCACCTCGTTACCGGCGCACAGGTCGCGGTGCCGGTGCGACCGCATCCGAAGCCCCGTCATGGAACGGTGTTCCCCTGCACGGGGGCCGGGCGTCAGGCGACGGCGTTCGTCAAGATGACTTTCAGCGCACCCTCTGTTGACGCGTGCTCGAATGTGTCGTACGCCTTCATGATGTCACCGAGCACGAACCGGTGCGTGACGAGCTTGCCGGCCTGCAGGCGTCCAGACTGCACCACCTTCAGCAGCATCGGGGTCGTGGCGGTGTCGACCAACCGCGTCGTCAGGGTCACGTTGCGAGCCCAGAGCGTCTCGAGGTGCAGGGTCACCGGCTTGCCATGCACGCCCACATTGGCGATGCGTCCGCCGGGCGCGATGATGCCCTGGCAGATGTCGAAGGTCGCTGGCACGCCGACGGCTTCAATCGCGACGTCGACGCCTTCTCCTCCCGTCAACGCCATCACCCGTTCGATCGCCTTTCCATCGCCACTGTTGATGACGGTGGTCGCACCGAACTGCCTGGCCACCTCGAGGCGCTTGTCGTCGAGGTCGATCATCACGATGGTCGCCGGAGAGTAGAACTGCGCCGTGAGCAGGGCGGCCAGTCCCACCGGGCCGGCGCCGACGATCGCGACGGTATCGCCCGGGCCGACGCGCCCATTCAGCACCCCGCACTCGAACCCGGTCGGCAGGATGTCGCTGAGCATCACCAGCGCGTGCTCGTCGCCGTCGGCAGGAACTGCATACAGGCTCGTGTCGGCGTGCGGGATGCGCACGTAGTCCGCTTGCGTACCGTCGATGGTGTTGCCGAGGATCCATCCGCCGTGCCGGCAATGCGAGTACATGCCTTTCCGACAGAAGTCACACCGGCCGCACGCCGAGATGCACGAGATCAACACGCGGTCGCCTGGGCTGAACGCGGCGACACCCGCGCCAACCTCCGTGACGATCCCCACCCCTTCGTGGCCGAGTACCCGACCTTCAGATACCGTGGGTACGTCGCCCTTGAGGATGTGCAGGTCCGTGCCGCAGATCGTCGACGTCGTGATGCGCACGATGGCGTCGGTCGCCTCGCGCAGTGAGGGACGGGGCCGCGCCTCCCAGGCGCGGCGGCCAGGACCGCGGTAGACGAGGGCATGCATCGTTGCTGGTCCTTCGACCTGGTCGTTCGATCCCCCGGCTGGCAGATCGTGAGGGGCGACGGACAGCATGTGCGGCTCCTTCATTGTCGTGCTTGCTCGACGGGTCCGACGTCAGTGCCCGCGCCGGCAGCGGGTGCACCCGTCACAGGCGACCAAACGACGCAGGCACGAGGCCGGCGGCGCGCAACACCATGAGGCAGACGCCAAGCACGACGACCACGTTGAGGATGGTCTTGATCGGGGCCGCCATCGGCACATAGGTGTTGATCAGGTACAGGACGACGCCGACCACCACGAGCAGGAACAGCAGTTGGATCATGAGAGTCACTCCAGCAGGTACGTTTCCGAGAGGTGGGGATGCGATCAGGTGTGCTTCCGCCTGATGCCGATCAGCGGGTCCCGGCGCCCACCTGTTCGACAGGACGTGACCATCATGTCGCGTGCGGCGGTGAGTGTCTGTGCACTACGGCACATGAGACACGTGACACGCCCGCGGGGGGGGCCGTCGGCGTTACCGTCGTGACAGGCTCGGCCTGCCCAGGAACGGTGAGGTAAATGGCGGTCGGACGATGTGGCCATCGCCCGACCACATCAGCACCTGCCGACGCAGGCCTCAGCCCCCGAGCGTGAACGTGAAGGCGTAAGGCACCAGCGCCGCGCCGTCGGTCGCGAGGATGTCGGCGGTCAATTCCACCTTCACGGTGCGGAACCGCTCGAGTCCCTCGGGAAACCGAAGCTCCAGCACGCGAGCGCCCTCGAGATACGTTGCCGTGACCGGGATGGCCGGAGGTGCGGGCTCGCCGCTCGCCACCGGCGCGCCTCCGGCATACGACACCCTGACGTGCTGCGCGATGGTGTCCTTGTTCAGGTCGCGCGAGAACTGGATGCGCACGCGGGTGGTGGGCTCGACCTCGGTCTCGCCATCCGTGGGAGTCGAGAAGACGACCTCCGGGGCAGGGCCGCGCGTCGGCACGCGGACCACTGGTTCAGACGGGCCAAGGTCGTCGGGGGGCGGTGCCGTACGGACGGCGGTGGCCTCGAGGAAGACGAGGCCGCGTTCGATGCGGACCATCCCGGCGACCTCGAGCCACTTGCCCGTGTCGATGCGCGACTCGGGGTCCAGTTCGAATCCGTCGCCCTTGGGCTTGCGGCCCGACACCCAGACCGAGGCATCGGCGGCCTGCAGGACCCACTCCTCGCGGCTCCTGCCCGGGGCGTTCGGCTGATCGCCGAACAGGTTCCGCCCGCGGAAGCGGCCGCGAATCGTGACGTTCTGGTCGAGATAGCGCAGCGGATCGAGCGCGAGCGCCCTGACCGACGGCGCAGGGGACGTCGCGGCATCGTCAACCCGCGTCGGGATGAGGAGCAGCAGTTCACCGACGCCCGGCCACGGCTTGTCGAGCCGCGCCTGCGCCAGGCGGCTGGCATCGACGTCGGCCAGGCGCGGGTCGGTGGCCTCGAGGCGGCCGACGTCGAGGAACATGGCCGAGACCTCGACGGTGGTGCTGCCCTCGCCGGCGGCATCGGCCACGCGTCCCGCCATAAGGACGTCTCGGTCGCGCGCACTCAGCACCGTCACCGAGCCTCGCCGGGCAACGGTGCCGCGCACGCGGACGGCTTGCGTGTGGAAGAACGCCGGATAGTTGATCAGTGCGTCGAGGGTGGTGGCCTTGCGCGTCGGGGCCTGGGCGCCCCGCGGTTGCGCGCTCGCAGGCGGGTGGCTGGCGCCCGTCACGAAGACGAGCGCCAGCACGGCCAGGGCGGTGTTACGCCTCCACATTGCGGAGGGCGCGGCGGACCAGCGAGGCACACAGGGCCGCGAACACGCCGACAGCGATGAGCGTGACGGCCGGATCCCCGAGCGACTCCTGCAGCCCTTCACCGAAATGTCCAAGTCCCAACTCCAGCTGCGCCACGAACACGATGATCAATCCGGCGATCGACCCCCCGGCGACCAACCCCGTGGCGTAGAGCATGCCCGACGACACCTCGCTGTCGTCGGCCTTGCCGCGGATGCGATCCGCGAGCCACTTCATCGACCCCCCGATGAAGATCGGGAAGGTCGTCGAGATCGGCAGGTAGGCGCCGACCGCCCACGCGAGGCCGCTGACGCCGCACAACTGCACCATCGTCGCGAGCGCGCCACCGACGAAGATGAAGCCCCACGGCAGGTCGCGCGACAGCACGCCCTGGATGATCGTGGCCATCAACGTGCCCTGCGGGGCCGGCAGGCGTTCGGAGCCGATCGGGCCCCACGTCGAGTTGTGCATGAACATCAGCGTGAAGCCGATGACGGCCACCGAGACGAGCACGCCGATGACGAGCCCCATCTGCTGGTAGAACGGCGTCGCGCCGACGATGTAGCCGGTCTTCAGGTCTTGAGACGTCGCGCCGGCGTTGGCGGCCGCAATGCAGACGATGGCGCCGACCGAGAGGGCGGCAGCCTGGGCCGCCGCCTGCTGCGACGGGTCATCGGCCCATCCCGCCACGACGAAGATCAGGCAGGTGCCGAGCAGGGTGGCGATGGTCATCCCCGAGATGGGGTTCGACGAGGAGCCGATCAGCCCGACGATGCGCGACGAGACGGCCACGAAGAAGAACCCGAAGACGACGATGAGCAGCGAGACCAGCAGCGACCAGGGGAGGCCCACCGGCATCTTCTGGATGAACGGGATGAGCACGGCCATGGCCACCGAGCCGAACGCGACCCACGTGATCGGGATGTCGCGCTCGGTGCGCGTCAGGCCGGCTACTCCACCGCCCGCACGCATCTCGCGGACCGAGTCGCGAATCGACGAGTAGATGGTCGGCAGCGTGCGCAACAGGGTCAACAGGCCGGCCATGGCCACGGCGCCGGCGCCGATGTAGCGGACGTAGGCGCGGTAGACCCATTCCGACTGGTGGCGGCTCTCGATCCAGGCTTGCGTAAATCCGAGCTTGGCAAGGTCGGCCTTGATGGTCTCGTCGGGCACGAGCATCGACAGCAGCGGGATGATGGCCAGCCACGACAAGACCGAGCCCGACACCATGATGCCGGCGATGCGCGGCCCGATGATGTAGCCCACGCCGAGGTACTCCGGGGTGATCTCGCTCGTGAGCCGCGCGTTCTTCCAGGCGGCGAGCGGTCCGGCGTTGATCAGGACCGGCACTTCCTTCCACAGTGCGAACAGCTTGTTGCCGATGGCGTAGGCCAATGCGATCCAGAAGCCGGCGAACACCGTCTTGGCCATCGTGCCGCCGCGTTCGCCGGCGATCAGCACGTCGGCGCAGGCCGTCCCTTCCGGATACGGCAGGATGCCGTGCTCCTTCACGATGAGCGCGCGCCGCATCGGCACCATCATCAGCACGCCGATGATGCCGCCGACCGACGCCAGCGTGACGATCTGCACGATGTTGAAGTACTCGGTCGCGCCTCCGCTCGCGATGAAGAGGAAGGCCGGGATCGTGAAGACGACGCCGGCCGCGATCGACTCGCCGGCCGATCCGATGGTCTGGACGATGTTGTTCTCGAGGATCGTCGAGTTGCCCAGTCGCTTGAACACGGCGATCGCCAGGACGGCGATCGGGATGGACGCCGACACCGTGAGCCCGGCCCGCAAGGCCAGGTATACCGTGACCGCGCCGAAGATGATCCCGAAGATGGCGCCGAGGACCACGGCCTTGACCGTGAACTCCGCGACATCGGTACGTGAAGCCGGAATGAAGGGGGTGAACGCCTTGGGGGCGCCCCCGGGCGTGCCGCTTGCGGGCGGGAGGTGAGCCATGGCCGCGCATGTTACACCGAAGCGGCCTGCGCTAGAATCAGGGGGACTCGTGACCGAATCGACCCGTCCCAGGCAGCCCTCCGAGCAAGTCTCCGAGTTCACCACGGCGCGCCTCTCGTTGTACCTCAGATGCCTCGACGGCCTCGAGGCCCAGGGGATCCGCACGGTCTCATCACGCGGGCTTGCCGAGCAATGCCAGCTCAACGCGGCGCTGGTGCGCAAGGATCTGGCCTACTTCGGCGAGTTCGGCGTGCGCGGCGTGGGCTACTACGTCAAGGATCTCAAGCGTCACATCAAGGAGATCCTCGGCCTCGACCGGAACATCAAGGTGGTCATCATCGGGGCCGGCAACCTGGGGTTGGCGCTGGCCGACTACCCAGGCTTCCGTGCCGAGGGCTTCGATGTCGTGGCGATGCTCGACTCCGCCGACGACAAGGTCGGGACCTGCTCGAAGGGCGGGGTCGTCGTCAGGCACATGCGCGACCTGGCGCAGATCGTCGAACGCGAACAGATCGACATCGGCGTCATTGCGGTGCCCCGCGATGCGGCCCAGGCAGTGGTCGACGAGGTCGTGGCCACGGGCGTCCGCGCCGTGCTCAATTTCGCCCGCGGCAACCTCCGCGTTCCCGAGCACGTGAAACTGAAGAACGTGGACCTCAGCGTGTCGCTCGAGAGCCTGTCGTTCTTCCTGACGCAGCGGGGAGGCCCAGGTGCGTAGACGCGCAGCGGCGACGGTGTTGACGCACGTGGACCAGGACGGCGCCCCGCGCATGGTCGACGTCAGCGGCAAGGACGTGACCGCGCGCGACGCCGTCGCGCGCGGTCACGTCACCGTGTCGGCCGCGGCGCGCCGCCTGGTGCGGCAAGGTGCGGTGAAGAAGGGTGACCCCCTGCAGGTGGCACGCGTCGCGGGCATCATGGCCGCGAAGCGGACGGCCGACCTGATTCCACTGTGTCACCAACTGGCGCTGTCGAGGGTCGAGGTGACCATCGCCCCGTCGCGCACGGGCTACACCGTCACGGCCGCCGTGGGGACGACGGCGCAGACGGGCGTCGAGATGGAGGCGCTCGTTGCCGTGTCGGCGGCGGCCCTCACCATCTACGACATGCTCAAGGCCGTGGACCGCGAGATGGTGATCTCCGATATCTGCCTGGTCGAAAAGCACGGCGGTCGCAGCGGCGCCTACCGTCGTCGCTGACCCGCCGCGCAAACAACTCCCGGAGTGTTTTCCGGAACTGGAGTTGGGAGGGCGGGCCGCGCCCTTCGGCAAGCTCAGGGCAGGCTGGGGCGCGGCCCCTACTCGAACATGCGGGCTTTCGGCAGGGGCCACCAGCGGACCTGGACCTTGCCGATGATGTACTTCTTCGGCACGAGGCCCCACTCGCGGCTGTCGGAACTGCTGTTCCGGTGGTCACCCATCACGAAGTAGTAGCCGTCGGGAATCACGCACGATTCCCCAGGGCGGCAGCCGGCGATTTCGAGCGACATCCGCTCGCCACGCATCACCTGGATGACCTCGCCGGTCCAGTACTCGGGACGTTGCGAGTTCGGCCAGTCTTCGTGGCTCCGGTACTCCGGCGGGATGAATTCGTCGTTCATGGGCGTTCCGTTGACGAAGACCTTGCCGTCGATGATCTGGACGGTGTCGCCCTCTTCAGCGATGACGCGCTTGACGTAAGACTTGTCGGGGTTGCGCGGAAAGTAGAGCATCACGATGTCGCCGCGCCGGGGCGCGCCGACCTGGTACGTGAACTTGTTGACGATGAGGCGGTCCTGATCGATCAGCGTCGGCGCCATGCTCTGGCCCTCGACCCGCGCGACCTGGAAGCCGAACGTCACGATGAGCGTGGCATACACGGCGGCCGATGCCAGCGTCTTGGCCCACGCCACGAGCTCGTCGACGACGTGCTGGACGGTGATGGGCTCCCGCTTCGGGCGAGCCGCCGCCTGCGGCGCCGGGGGCACGGGCGGAAGCCCGATGGCCACAGGCCCGTCTGCCGCAGCCAGCACGGGCTGCGGGTCCAGTCCGAGAGGCGCGTAAACCTCGGGTCGGTCGTCGGCGGCAGCCGCGGCGTCCAGGTGAACGGCGTCGACGGAAGGGGCCGCAGGCGAGTCAGCTACAGCTTCAGGTAGTCGCGAAGCCGCTTCGTCTGCGCGCGGCTCACGGGGATCTCCGTCGCCTTCGCGTCTTTCATTCGCAGGAGGAAATTCCGGCTGAACCAGGGGACGATCTCCTTGATTTTGTTGATGTTCACGAGATGCGACCGGTGAACCCTCCAGAACACGGTGGGATCCAGGTGCGCTTGCAGCTCGTCGAGAGTCCGGTAGTGGGCGACCCCCGTCAGTTGCCCCGTGACGACCGTTATTGTATCCCCAGCCAGCGATGCGTGGAGGATTTCGTCGGCGTGAACGAGCATCAAGCGCTCACCGACCTTCAACGCAAGACGATCGCGGCGGGCCTGCCGTTCCGCCACCAACTGGACGATCCGCTCCAGATCGGCGTCGTTGAGACGATGGCCCGACCCTCCCGGCGGGGCCGAGACTGCCGATTGGAGCGTCTCGTCGCGGCGGGCCTGCACCCGGCGACGGGCCCGATCGACCGTCTGCTCGAGACGGCCAGGTTCCACGGGTTTCAGCAGGTAATCGACGGCATCGACCGCGAAGGCGTCAACCGCGTACTGGTCGAAGGCGGTCACGAACACGATCTCCGGAGACTCTGGGCGACCGATGATCCGGCGCGCGGTTTCGAAGCCGCTCAAGCCCGGCATCTGGACGTCGAGGAACAGCACGTCGGGTTCGAGGTCCTCCACGAGCCCGAGGGCTTCGACGCCGTCGGCCGCCTGCCCGACGATTTCGACGTCCGGCAACTGGCCGAGGAGGTACGCCAGTTCGTCGCGCGCCAACCGCTCGTCGTCGACGACAATCACACGCAGGGCAGCGATCTCAGTCACGGTGCTCACACGCGCTGGGCGGATGACTGCCGTCTAGGCAGGTGCCGTCTCGGCGCCAATGGCGAGCGGCGGCACGATCAGGCGGACCTTCGTGCCGATGCCCGGGCTACTTTCCAACTCCAGGTGGTGCTGCGCACCGTAGACCGCGCGCAGGCGCTCGCTCGTGTTCTTCAGTCCGATGCTCACCGTCGTGGCGACCTCCAGTCGGTCGAGCGGCATGCCCAGGCCGTCGTCGATGATCTCGATGATCGTGCCCGCGGGGCCGCGAGCGCTGCGCAGGATGAGCACGCCGGTGCCGACCTTGTTCGAAAGGCCGTGCTTCAGGGCGTTCTCGACGATGGGCTGCAGGATCAGGCTCGGCACGATCGTGTCGAGGGTGTCGGGCGCGATCTCCTTGACGACCGTGAGACGCTGGCCGAACCGCACGCACTCGATGTCGAGGTACTCGTCGATGGCCTTGAGTTCCTCGCGCAGCGGCACGAAGTGGTCCTGGCTCTTGAGCAGGCGCCTGAGCAGCCCCGACAACTTGAGGATGACCACCCGGGCCGTTTCGGGATCGGTCCGGATGAGCGACGAGATCGAGTTCAGCGTGTTGAAGAGGAAGTGCGGGTTGATCTGGTTCGAGAGCGCCTCGATGCGGGCGGTCATCAACAGCGTCTCCTGCTCCAGGAGCTTGTGCTCGATGCGCGCGCTGTTCCAGATCTTGATGGGGATCGCCACGCTGAGGACGGTTGCGAAAATCACCCAGAAGGTGATGGTTGCCGACGCGTCACCGAGGAAGTAGAGTCGCGGCCCGAAGCGGTGGCCCAGGAACTGCCGGATCAGTTCCAGGCCCACGGGCGCGGCAATCAGGACGATCTGCCAATCGACCTTGAACTTGCGCAGGAACGTCCACGCGTGCCGGTGCAGGCCCGTGAACACGAAGGGTGAGAAGTGCCAGATGGCTTCCTTCGGGCAGACCTCGCGCAGTCCGCCGCCCGCAAACCCGCAGCCGATGTTGAAGGCGAGCGCGATGACCTCGCCGTTGAACGTGGCCGGAAGCCCCACCATCCCTCCGACGATGGCCCCGGCATATGGACCGGCAATCAGGCCTGCCAGGAATGGCCCAGCCAGCTGCAGGTCGAGCGCGTCGTAGCGGAGCAGCACGCGAGACGCGACGCCGACGGTGAGCGGGAGGCCGAGCGCCAGGATGAACACGAACCGATCGGGCCAGTCGCGCCGCTCGGTCTGCAGCAGGAGCCGGAACGTGCCGAATCGCACCAGCATCGTGGCCATCGTGGCGATGACCGACAGGCGCACGATCAGCGTCGTGAGGAGGAACTGGTCGGGCGAGAGGATGCGGACGTCAGGCGGCACGGGGCGCTGGAGCGATTGGGCGGTTGAATGCGTCAAAAATGGTATCGTATGGCCGCTACGTTTCGGAGGCTCGCTGGATGATCAAGCCGTTCCTCGTGGGGTTCGCCACCACGTTCAAGCATTTGTTTCGCAAGAACCTCGCCGTGAACTACCCCGACCAGAAGGTACCGGTATTCCCGAAATTCCGCGGAAAACAGGTCCTGATGCGCGATGAGGGCGGGCTGGAGAAGTGCGTCGCCTGCGGACTGTGCGCCGTCGCCTGCCCAGCCGATGCCATCTATCTCGAACCGGCAGAGAACGACGGTTCGGTGCTGGCAGGACCACGCTACGCCAAGGTCTACCAGATCCACAAGACGCGTTGCATCTTTTGTGGCTACTGCGAAGAGGCATGCCCGGTCTCCGCGATCTTCATGGGCAAGGACTACGAGCTGGCCGTGTACTCGAAGCAGGACTTCATCTGGGACAAGACCGACCTGCTCGTGCCGATGGTGGCCGGCGCGCAGGCGGGAGGCGCCAGCGCGTCGCGCTGACCGGATCCCCAGTGACCGAGTCGTTTCTCGACGCCATCGACCGTCGCGTGCTCGTATGCGACGGGGCGATGGGCACGATGCTCTACAGCAAGGGCATCTTCCTCAATCGCTCGTTCGACGAGCTCAACCTCACCCGTCCTGACGTAGTCGCCGAGGTGCACCAGGGGTACGTCCGGGCGGGTGCAGACGTGCTCGAGACGAACACGTTCGGCGCCAACCGCGTAAAGCTGGCGGCCTTCGGCCTGGCCGATCGCCTCGCCGAGATCAACATCGCCGGCGTGCGCATCGCCCGCCAGGCGGCCCGCGACACGGCCTACGTGGCCGGCGCAATCGGGCCGTTGGGCATCCGCGTCGAACCGTGGGGGAAGACCGGTCTCGACGAGGCCGAAGCGTGGTTTCGCGAGCAGGCCCAGGCGCTCGTCGAGGGTGGCGTCGACGTGTTCGTGCTCGAGACGTTTCGCGACCTCAACGAACTCGGCGCGGCCATCCGTGCGGTGAAGGCGGTGTGTGCGCTCCCCGTGGTGGCGCAGATCACCACCGAGGACGACGGCAACAGCCTCGACGGCACGCCGCCCGAGACGTTTGCGCCCCAGATCGAAGCGTTCGGGGCCGACGTGGTGGGCGTCAACTGCAGCGTCGGCCCTGCCGCAATGCTCGAGACGATCGAGCGCATGAGCGGCGTCATCGAGGCACGGCTGTCGGCCCAGCCGAACGCGGGCCGCCCCCGCGATGTCGAAGGCCGCAACATCTACCTCAGCTCGCCCGAATACATGGCGTCGTATGCAAGGCGCTTCGTCGCCAACGGCGTGAAACTGGTCGGCGGCTGTTGCGGCACCACGCCCGACCACATCCGGCAGATTCGCATCGCCGTGCAGGCGGCCGCGGCCACCTCGTCGCGCGCACGCGCCGCGGCCCCGGTGGCGGCGCGTTCCGAGGTGCCCCCGGTCCCCCGGGCCGAGAAGTCGCGCTTCGCGCACCTGCTGGCCAACGGCCACTTCGTTCGCTCGATCGCGACGACGCCTCCCAGGGGCCACCAGGGCGCCGAGGTCGTCGCCGAGGCGAAGCGCCTGCGAATCCACGGGATCGACGTCCTGCAGGTGTCAGACGCCAAGACCGGGACGCGCATGAGCGGGCTGTCTCTGGCCGTGCTCGTGGAACAGCAGACCGGCCTCGAGACGCTGCTCAACTACACCTGCCGTGACCACCGCCTGCTGGGCATGCAGTCGGACCTGCTCGGCGCGCATGCGATGGGGATCAGGAACCTCCTGCTCACGACCGGCGATCCGCAACGCGTCGGCGAGTATCAGGACGCGACCCTGGTGTTCGACGTGGACTCGATCGGCCTCACCAACGTCGTCACCCGGCTGAATCACGGGAGCGACGTTGGCGGCCAGCCCATTGCGCCCACCGCGTTCCACCTTGGCGTGGCAGTCAACCCGACGGCGATCAACCTCGACGAGGAGATTCGCCGCTACCGCTACAAGCTCGAGGCCGGCGCGGAGTTCGTGGTGACCCATCCGCTGTTCTCGGCCGATGACCTGGTCGCCTTTCTCGCACGTACTGCCGACGTGACGGTGCCCGTCATCGCGGTCGTGCGGCCGCTCGAGTCGCTCAGGCACGCCGAGTTCCTGGCCAACGAGGTGCCGGGCGTGCGCGTGCCGGCCCCCATTCTCGCGAGGCTCGAGGCCGCCGAGCGCGACGGCCGCGTCGAGGCCGAGGGTATCGCGATCGCAAGGGAATTGGCCGCGGCCGTGCGCCCGTTGGTGCAGGGACTGCAGGTCGCGGTTGCCCCGACCCGCCTGCCAGCGGCGCTTGCGGTGCACGATCTGGCATGACCCTCCGTGGCCGTGCCCCGGAGCTGCCGGATCTCCGTCGCTTGCCGCGCCTTCGCTGTCAAGGTATAGTCGCCAACGCTTTCAGCCATCCTTGTGGAGTAGACTCGCTCAATGGGACTTTTTGATCGGGCACCTCGGGACGAGCACATCGTCGCCACGTCTGACGCCGCTACCCGTGCACTGTCGGTGACCGCGGTCGAGAATGACTTCGTCGAGCACGTCTACGGGAAGTTGGCGAAGGTATACGACTTCACCTTCGGCCCAACCCTGCATCCCGGGCGGGTCCAGGCGATTCAGCGGATGGCCGTCCGGCCTGGGGCCCATGTCCTGGAAGTCGGCGTCGGGACGGGCATCAACGCCTCGCTCTATCCGCGCGACTGCCACGTGGTCGGCATCGACCTCTCGCACTCGATGCTCGAGAAGGCGAGTGAGCGGATCGAACGCAAGGACATCCGCAACGTCCGGCTGATGGCCATGGATGCGGCGAACATGTCATTCGACAACGAGTCGTTCGACATCGTCTACGCGCCCTACCTCATCAGTGTCGTGCCGGACCCCGTCAAGGTCGCGCGCGAGATGAGCCGCGTCTGCAAGAAGGGCGGGCGGATCATCTTCCTGAATCACTTCCGCAGCCCGAACGCCGTCCTGTCGCGCGCCGAACGCCTCATCTCGCCCATGACCATCCACATCGGCTTCAAGGCCGACCTCGACCTGCCGGCCTTCCTGGCGCAGGCCGAGCTCACGCCGGTGTCGATCGAGAAGGTCAACATCCCGCGCATCTGGTCACTGGTCACCTGCGTCAAGTAGGGCAGCCCGAGTCATAGACGGGCGATTGCCCACTCGGCGGCGATGTCAGCACCGTTGGTGGGAATCGTGCGCGCCGGCGGCGCTTGCGCCAGGACCGTGTGAATGGCGTCGGCCCAACGCCCGGCCAGGAGGTCGGCGTTCGAGACGAAGGCCGACCGCGCATGCCGGCCCAGGGCCTCGACCAGCACGTCGTATTCGGCAAACTCGCCCCGCGACGTGTAGACGATCGCGGTGTCGTTCGCAACGCACTCGGCGATGATGCCGTAGCCCGGCTTGGTCACCACGACGTCTGCCGCCCGGACGATGTCTTCGTAGCGATACCCCTCGGCATACCAGGTGTGCTCGTCGATGGTCAGCAGGTTGCCGTCGCGCGTGACGACGGGCTGATGCGCCCCCCCGGCACGGAGCGAGGCCACCGAACTGTCGGCCATGAGGATGTCGCAGCCGTCGAGTTGACGCAGCGGTGCGACGCCACCGGCGTCGAGGCCAAAGCCCCCGAACGAGACGAGAACGCCGATTGCCCCGGGGCGCAGTCCGAGACGGTGACGCAGTCCGTCGCGATCGCGGCGCGAGTGGCGTGCCACGAAGGGCAGGTCACGGATGGTGGTGAATCCTCCGAATCCTCCGTGCATGGGCAATCGCCACGCCTCGGCGGCAAGGCCGTGCGCACCACGCATCCACCCGGGAATCCACGCAGCGTCACCGAGCAGGCGCTGGTACCCGTCGTAGATCCAGTCCCACGTGAAGTTGCCGATGGCCACCGACGGCACTCCCGCGCGATGTGCCGCCGCGAACGCAAGCGGTGGGAGGTCCGCGAGCACCAGCCTCGCGCCCGAGCGGCGAAGCGCCTCGGCCTCGTCAGCGACGCGCGCGTCGATGGTCGCGTAGAAGTCGCGCGCGAGGCTGACCGTCGCCTCGAGATCGGGCCTCAGGCTGTCGACCTGGACGACGCCGGTGTCGCATGCCACATGCCGGTAGTCGATCTGTCCACGCACGGTGAGATCGAACAGCCAGCGTGCCGCGTAGGTCCGCACCTGGACGTGCAGCTCGGGGCGACGCTCGAGGATGGCGTTGACGACCTCGATGTCGCGCGACGCATGGCCGAAGCCATGTCCGGAGACGTAGACGACGAGGTCGGCTTGCGCGCTCACGCTGCCGTGGCGCTGCGCCTGCGGCGCACGTGGAGTTCCTTGTGGATGCGAGCCACGACCGTTCCGCTCTCGTCGGTGACGTGCACGTCGAAGCGGGGCAGGTATCGCTCACCCGTCGCGGTCTGCTCGCGCATTGTGGCAATGTCGTCTTCTGTGAGGACGAACTCCGCCGAGACCGTCCCTCGTCCGGGCGCGAGGAACTCGATCGTGGCCGACTTGTCCCAGACGACGTAGTCGCGACCCGAGGTTGCGGATCGCCATGATCATGAGGAACGGGTCAGCCATCGCGAAGAGGCTGCCGCCGAAGTGCGTGCCAACGTAGTTCCGGTTGTACCACCGCAGGCGCATCTCGACCCGGATGCGGCGAAAGTCGTCGCTGACGTGCGTGACGCGGATGCCGGCGCCCATGTAGGGCGGATACCAGTTGATCAGTCGCTTGAAGCGCGCCGCTGTCATTCGGTCTTCACCGGGGGCGGGAGGGCGATGTTGAGCACGTCGTCGAGCGTCGATGCCGGCACGAACGTCATGCCCGTCTTGAGTTCGGCAGGCATCTCGGCCACATCGGCTTCGTTCTGCGCGGGCAGCACGAAGGTGTGAATTCCCTGGCGACGCGCCGCCAGGGCCTTCTCACGGATGCCGCCGACCGGGAGGACGAGGCCCGACAGCGTGATCTCGCCGGTCATCGCCACGTCGTCGCGGACGGGCTGCTTTCGCAGGGCCGACAGGATCGCGGTCGCAATGGTCACGCCCGCCGAGGGGCCGTCCTTGGGAATGCCGCCGGCCGGGACGTGGATGTGCAGGTCGTGCGCCTCGAGGAAATCGGCCGGTACCTTGAGCTCGACGGCCTGTGCGCGGATGTGGCTGACGGCCGCCCGGGCCGACTCCTGCATCACGTTGCCCAACTGGCCGGTGAGGGTGATCTGGCCCTTGCCGCTCGGCAGCAGGCTTGCCTCGATGAACAGCACTTCACCCCCGACTCGGTCCACGCCACGCCGGTCGCCACGCCTGGGCGCGAGGTGCGGAACGGCGGTTCGGGCTTGAACCGCGCCGGTCCGAGGAACTCCGGGATCTCATCGGCGTGCACGAGGTGCACCGGGCTCGACGTGTCGCCTGGCACGGGTGGCAGCGGGACGGCTGCGTGGCCCTCGGTGGTCACCGAAGGCGTCTCGGCGGTGGCAATGCGCGCCGCGATCTTGCGCGCAACCGCACCGATCTGCCGCTCGAGGTTCCGCACGCCGGCCTCACGCGTGTACTCCGAGATGATCCGCCTGAGTGCGGCGTCGTCCACGTCCATCAGCTCGGGCTTGAGGCCGTGCTCGGTGAGCTGCCGCGGCAGCAGGAAGCGGCGCGCGATGTGCAGCTTGTCTTCTTCGCTGTAGCCCGAGAGTGGGATGACCTCCATGCGGTCGAGCAATGCCGGGTGCACGGGGCCGAGCTGGTTGGCCGTCGTGATGAAGAGGACCTTCGACAGGTCGACGTTGATCTCCAGGTAATGATCGCGGAAGGTGCTGTTCTGCGCCGGGTCGAGGACCTCGAGGAGTGCGGCCGCGGGATCGCCCGAGAAGCCGCCGGCCATGACCTTGTCGATCTCGTCGAGCATGAACACCGGGTTGTTCGAGCCGGCCTGCTTCAGCGCCTGGATGATGCGCCCGGGGATGGCGCCGATATACGTGCGGCGGTGGCCGCGTATCTCGGCCTCGTCGCGCACGCCGCCGAGCGAGATGCGGACGAACTTGCGGTTCATCGCGCGCGCGATCGACTGGCCCAGCGATGTCTTGCCCACGCCGGGCGGCCCGACGAAGCACAGGATGGGGCCCTTCATGTCGCCCTTGAGCTTGCGCACCGCGAGGTACTCGACGATGCGTTCCTTGACCTTGTCGAGATCGTAGTGGTCCTCGTCGAGGACGCGCCGCGCTTCGCGCGGATCCAGGCGGTCCTCGGTGGTGATGGACCACGGGACCTCGAGGACCCACTCGATGTAGGTGCGCAGCATCTGGTGCTCGGGCGAGGCCAGCGGCATGCGTTCGAGGCGCGACAGTTCGCGCTCGGCGGTTTCCTTCACGTGGTCGGGCAGCTGCGCCTTGTCGATCCGCTCGCGCAGGTCGCCGGTCTGGGGCGACTCCGACTCGCCGAGTTCCTCCTGGATCGCCTTCAGTTGCTGGCGCAGGTAGTACTGCCGCTGCGCGTCGGTCATCTCCTGCTGCGCCTGCGATTCGATCTTGCCCTTGAGCTCGAGCAGCGCGATCTCGCGCTGCAGGCCTGCAGACACCGCGTTGAGCTTCACGGCGAGCTGGTCCTGCTCGAGCAGGAGCTGCTTGTCGTCGGGCTTCAGGTCGAGCAGGCTCGCGAGGATGTAGGTGAGACGCAGCGGGTCGTCGATGCTGAGCAGCAGTGAGCGCATGTCGGGCGACAGGCCGCTCGCCAGTGACACCGCCTTGTCGACCTGCTCGCGCACGCGGCGCACGTAGGCATCGACCTCGATCGACTTCTCGGTGGGATCCGGGTACGGCGTGACCGCCGCGCGGACCATGTCGCCGTCGCGCGTGAGCGACGTGAGCCGTGCCCGCATCAGGCCTTCGACGAGGATCTGGAGGCCCCCCTGGCCGCGAGCCATCTGGCGGATCACGCCGACGGTGCCGATGGTCTTGAGGTTGCCCTCGGTGACGTCCTCGGCGTCATCCGTCTGCATGACCAGCAGGAGCATCCGGTCGCCCGTGAGCGCCCGGTTCACGGCGTCGATCGCCACCTGCCGGTGCAGGGCGAGCGGTTGCACGGTGAGAGGGAAGACCACGCTCTGCCGGAGCGGCAGCACCGGCAACTCTGCCGGGATTTGTGGATCGGGACGGGCGGGTTCAGCCATGGCGCGTCACTTCGCTGTCGGGTCTGGCGCGGGATCCGTGAATGGGGGAATCGCCGCGGCCTCGGCCAGGCGCCACGTGACGCGCGTGACCAGGCGAACGATCTTCTCGAGCTTGCTGAAGTTGATCTTCTGCACGTCGTCGTCCGGCGTGTGGTAGTCGGGATGCAACCCTGTGGTGAAGAAGAGCGCAGGAATGCGTCGTTGCAGGAACGGCCACTGATCACTGCGTCGGATCAGGTTCTGCGCGTGCGTGTCGCCCTCCACGAGGAGCGACAGGCCGATGGCGCCGTTCTCGTCGCGCGCCCACTGCGCGAGTCCCGGGGCACGCGAGTAGCCCAGCACCATCACGGTGTTGGCGTGCTGGCCCGGCCTCGTCGGCTCGAAGCCGTTGAAGCGTCCGTCGCCCTCGGGCACCTCGAGGTCGCGTCCGATCATGTCCATGTTGAGGTTCGCCACGACCGTGCGTCCCCCCGGCAACGTGGCCGCGGCAAACGCCCGCGAGCCGAGCAGGCCGCGCTCCTCGCCGTTCCACAGCGCGAAGACGATGGTGCGCTTCGGGCGCTGGCCCTGCTCCACGAGGCGGCCCACGGCTTCGGCGACCTCGAGCACGCCCACCGTCCCGCTGCCGTTGTCGTCGGCGCCATTGTAGATCCGGCCCTCGGCATCGATCCCGTCATGATCGAGGTGCGCGCCGACGACGATGACCTCCTTCTCGAGCACCGGGTCAGCGCCCTTGATCATCCCCGCCACGTTGAAGCTCGTCACCGGCTGGTGCTCGACGTCCGTCGACAACGTCGCGCTCCGCGCGGGGAGCGTGAACGACGCGGCAGATGCCACGGGCCTGCTGGTGGCCCTGGTGGCCTTCTCGAGCGCGTCGCGGAGCTCGTCGAGGCTGGTCTTGCGATCATCCAGGCCAAGTACCGTGGCGGCGGCGTGGCCCGACACGCGCGCGACGGGGATCGGCAGGCGGTTCGACGCCAGGTCGAAACTGCGCTCGCGCGGAGACGGAGACGCGGGGAACGCCCGCTCGAGCGGCCGGAGGTGGCGGTCGCCCGAGGGGGCGACCAGCAGCAGTCCCACCGCACCCTTCGCTCGCGCCAGTCGAGCCTTGACCAGCACCGAGCCGTGCTCGTCGGTGGAACTTCCGAACGTGTCGGGCGTACGTCCGCTGGTGGGCGTCCGATCGAAGACCACGACGATGCGCCCCCTGACATCGAGGCCCGCGTAGTCGTCGTAGTTCAGCGCAGGTGCCGCGATGCCGTATCCCGCGAACGCCAGCGGCGCCGTCACCTCGCGTGCCGGCGTCATCCCGACCGGCTGCATGTGCTCGCCTGCCGCGAACCGGGCCGTGACGTCTGCGCCGCTGACCTGCTCCTTCACCGTCAGCCGGTTCTGTGCGCCGATCACCGGCGTGACGAGGTCGAGCGGCTGGAGGAACGACGATCCGAAGACCGGGACGGCCTCGGCGGCGCCGAGCATGGCGGCGAGATACCGCATCGCGACGTCGTTGCCGGCATGCCCGGTCGCGCGGCCCTGCAGGGCGTCACTGGCGAGGAACGTGAGCGCGCTCCTGAGATCGTTTGCCGTGACCGTCGCGACGGCCGCATCGAGGCCTGCAGGCGTCCTGGGTTCGTCGCCTGTCGCCCGGAGGGGCGCCGCGCCCGTGAGAAGGGTGATCGCCGCCGTGCCGAGCAGGACGACCACGTGCCGGGACGAGGCTGAGGTTCGCGAGACGGGGAGCATGCCGATCAGTGTAGCGCGCAAACACGATCGCTTCGCGGCGGCGTTGGCGTCTTGCACCACGGGCGCACGTCGGGTGGGGCCGTGGTCCAGCCCTCGGCCGGGCGAACGGGGCGGGAGGATCGCCTGCGTGACCCCTCAGTACATGCCGGGGAGCATGCGCCAGCGCACCCGCGATTGGTATTGCCGGTAACTCTCGCCGTGGCGACGCAGCAGAGCGCGCTCCTCGAAGGGGACGGCGACCACCAGGTACACGAAGCTGATGAAGGCAAAGGTCAGTCGGCCGAGCGTCATCTCGGGGGCACCGAAGGTCAGGAGCACCCAGCCAAGGTAGATCGGGTGACGCACCAGCGTGTACGGCCCACGCTCGGTCAGGTCACCCGGATCGTCGAGCGCCTCGGGGCCGCGCACGACCCAGCGCACGCCTGCCAACTCGAACACGTCGATCATCCGGGCGCCGGTGAACGTGAACCAGAGTCCCGCCAGTTGCGTGCCGTAGCCGAGCACCTGCATTCCGCCACGCAACTCCCAGACCACGCCGGCCGCCGGTCGCCAGGCCAGGCACATCGCGATGAACAGGGCGCTGGCGATCCAGACGAACGAGGTGCGCTCGAGTTCTGGCGCGACCATCGCCAGCAGCCACCGTTTCACCGGCGGGCGCGCGAACACGCTGTGGTGCAGCGCGAAGGCCGAGAACAGCGCGAAGTTGAACGGCACGGCCTGCGCGGCCGTCCAGGGCGTCGCGCCGGGCGGCACGGCCTGTAGCCGGACGAGGTAGAACCACGCGCCGCACGCCAGGGCGAGGACGAACGCCATCGCGCCGGTCAACGAGATGACGGCGTACAGCCGGAGGAGAGCGGGCGAGCAGGGGGCGGCACCGGCATTGAGTATAGTGAAGCGGTATCGTGTTCGCCCCCGACGCCGCACATGACCTCGTCGCCTGATCGCCTTGCCATCACCGGGATTGGCGTTGTCTCACCCTACGGTGTCGGCCGTGAACGCTTCTGGGACGGCATCCGGAACGGACGGTCGGCGACCCGGGCCATCGACGGGTTCGATGCCTCGGCCTATGCGTGCCAGGTCGCCGCGCCGCTTCCGCCGGTCTCGATCGACGATGCGCCCCCGGTCGACGGTGATGCCGACGACGAGGAACGCGTCGGCACGATGGTCGGCGCGAGTGGCCTGGCGTTGTCCGAGCGTGCGGATCCGCGGCGGTACTCGCGGACGGCGCTGGCGGCGGTCATTGCCGCCCGCGAGGCCTGGGCCGATGCCGGGCTGCAACTCGGCGAGCCGGGGGCCGGCGTCATCGTCGGGACCGGCTCGGGCGGGATTGACATCGGCGAAGACCAGTATCGCGAGTTCTTCGCCGAGGGCTGGAAGCGCATCACGCCCTACGCCATCCCCGTGTCGATCTGCGGGATGGTGTCGAGCGAGGTCTCGATTGCGCTGCGCCTTCACGGCATCAGCCACGTGTTGTCGTGCGGGTGCACGAGTTCCACCGATGCCATCGGCTACGCGATGCAGACGCTGCGGGCCGGCGAGGCCGATGTCGTCCTCACGGGCGGCGCCGACGCGTGCGTGACGCCGGGGATGATCTTCGGCTTCTCGCGCATGAAGGTCGTCTCGACGCACTTCAACGAGCGGCCCGCCGAGGCATCGCGGCCCTTCGATCGGGCGCGCGACGGGTTCGTTCTCGGCGAGGGCGCGTGGATGATCACCCTCGAGCGCGCCTCGCGCGCCCGGGCCCGCAATGCCCGCATCTATGCCTACGTCGACGGGTACGGTTCGACGTGCGACGCCTACCACCGCGTCCAGATGGATCCGGAAGGCAAGCAGATCGTGCGGGCGATGTCGCTGGCGATGTCGCGATCGCCGCATGCTCCCGAGGCGTTCGGGTACGTCAACTTCCACGGCACCTCCACGCCGCTCAACGACACCGTCGAGGCGCGGTGCGTGCGGCGCCTGTTCGGCGCGCACGCCGGCCGGCTTGCAGGATCGTCGACCAAGTCGATGATCGGGCACCCGCAGGGAGCCAGCGGCGCCGCAGGTGTTGTGACGGCTGTCCTCGGGCTCTCGCGCGGATTCCTGCCACCGACCGCGAACCTCACGGACCTCGACCCTGACTGTGACCTCGACTGCCTGCCCATCGTCGGGAGGGCGGCATCGGTCGAGGCGGCGTTGTGCAATTGCCTCGGGTTCGGGTCGAAGAACTCCGCGCTCGTCATCGGCGCGGCCTGACGCGCATGCTCGACGTCCTCATTGCGGGGGCAGGGCCCGCGGGGGCCATCGCGGCGATCGTGCTCGCCCGCGCCGGTGCACGGGTGCTCGTCGTGGACCGCGCGCACTTTCCGAGGCCGAAGCTCTGCGGCGATACGTTGAACCCGGGCGCGCTCGCGTTGCTGGCGCACCTGCGCCTCGACGGGATCGCCGCCGGGGGACTCCCGCTGTCGGGGATGGTCGTCACGGGCCCCACCGGCGCCAGGATTGTCGGTGACTATGGCGACCGGTTGGCAGGCCGAGCCATCTCGCGCGCCGACTTCGATGCCGCGCTGCTGAACGAGGCCGTTCGGGCCGGCGCCCAGGTACGCGAGGGCGTGCGCGTCGTCGAACCGCTGTTCGATTCGCACGGGACGCGGGCGGTCGTTCGCGGGGCGGTGCTCGACGCCGGTGGTGGCCGGCGCATGCGCGTGCCCGCCGTGGTGACCATCGCGGCCGAGGGTCGTCGCAGCGCGCTGGCGATTGCCGCCCGCCTCATCAGGCACCCCACGCATCCGCGGAGGTGGGCGGCCGGCGCGTACTTCACCGACGTCGCGGGACTGCAGGCGCGCGGCGAAATGCACATCCGGAAGGATCACTACGTCGGCGTGGCGCCGCTCCCAGGCGGGATCGCGAACGTCTGCTACGTGAGCGCATCGCGCGCGGGGTTCGACGCGCCACCGGAGTTGCTCGCGCAGATGTTGCGCGCCGACGCGCTCCTCGCCGAGCGTTTCGCGGGCGCGCGCCGCATCGGCGCCGTCTCGGTCGTCGGACCCCTCGCCGTGGATGCGTCGTCGGCGGGGATGCCCGGATTGCTGCTGGCCGGGGATGCTGCCGGGTTCGTCGATCCCATGACCGGCGACGGCATGCGCCTCGCCATGCACGGCGGCCTGCTCGCGGCCGAGGTCGCGTTGCGCGTGCTCGCCGAGCCGTCGCTCGCAGGTCACGCGCTGCTGCAACAGCGTCGCGACGACCTGTTCGGGCGGAAGCTCGGCGTCAACCGCTACCTCCGCGCGCTGGTCGCACATCCCGGACTCGTCCGCGCGGGTGCACTCGTGGCGCGCGCGGCGCCGGGCGTGGTGCGGCGGGTCATCTCCTACGCGGGCGACACCAGCCTGGCACGCACATGTGGCTGGAGCGCGACCGCCGGCGCGTGACGTGCCCGTGGATGCCTTCATCGGCCGAGGCCCAGCCATCGCCATGCTATATTCCGCGCCGTGTCTGCGGCCTCTCCGGTGACCGAGCGACGCAGCGAGGTTCCTCGGATCCCGGCATGGGCGAGCGTCCTGGACCTGGCAACCGTCGTCCTGCTCCTCGTTGCCCTCGCCGTGGTCCTCTTCGGTGGGTGGCGCGGGCGGATCGCGGGTGTCCGCATCGTGGTGCTCGTCTGGTGGCGGCCGGCCGTGGCTGCGCTGGCCATCTTCGCGCTGCGCCACATCCTCGTCTGGCGCAATCCCCTGCATCAGCGCGTAGGACGCGTGGCACGCCGCCTGTTGTCGCCTTCCGGCCTGCACCTCGCGGGACGATTGGTGGTCGTCGGCGTGTTCCTGAGCTTCGTCGCCTCGTCGTATGAACCGGAAACCGGGTTCACGTCGCTGATTTCCTTCGGAGGCACGTTTGCGGGCGATGCCCTCCCGGCCGTGCGGGCCGCCCCGCACGCCGTGCTCGGGCCGAACGATGCCGGATACGACGGCCAGTTCTACGCGCAACTGGCGGCCGACCCGTTGCTTCGCGACCGCGCCATCGACCACGCCCTCGACAACCCCCCCTATCGCGCGAGGCGGATCCTCTTCGCCTGGACGGCCTACGTGCTCGGACTCGGGCGCACCGCCTGGGTGCTGAACGCGTACGCCCTGCAGAACGTCCTGGCCTGGCTGGTGCTGGCCTGGCTCCTGGCCCGCTGGTTCCCGATTCGCGAGCCCCGCACGTTCGTGCCGTGGGTGGGTTGCCTTCTCGGCTCGGGACTCGTGGGTTCAGTGAGGTTCGCCTTGCTCGACGGACCCGGCATGCTGGTGCTCACCCTGGCCGTCATCGCCGTCGAGTGCGGGCGCTGGTGGCTCGGCGTGGGCCTGGTGGGCCTCGGCGGCCTGGGCCGCGAAACCAATCTCCTCGGTGGCAGCCTGCTGGTCGATCGCCTGCCACTGACGTTCCGCCAGTGGACGACGCTCGCACCACGGTTCGTCGCGATCGTGCTGCCGCTCGTCCTGTGGCACGTCTACCTGGGGTCGCTCGGCCCCGTCTACTCCGCCGCCGACGAGGGGGCTCGCAACTTCTCTGTCCCCCTCGCCGGTTTCATCGGGGCCTGGCGACTTGCGCTCGGCGAGGTGTGGACGGCCGGATGGTGGGCGACGCCGGGTCGATTCAGCGTGTTGGCCCTGATCGGCATCACCACCCAGGCGGGGTTCCTGATGGTGCGCCGAGAGTGGGCGAACCCGTGGTGGCGACTCGGGGCCGCCTACTGCGTGCTGCTGGCGGCGCTGGGACCGGCGGTCTGGGAAGGTTGGCCGGGCGCCTACCCTCGCGTGCTGTTACCCCTTACCTTCGCGTTCAACGTCATCGTGCTTCGGAGTCGGTGGTTCTGGCCGCTCGCGCTGCTCGGCAATGCCTCGGTCCTGCACGGCATCGAGGTGATCAAGGTACCCTTCCTGTGGAATCACGTGTAGGGGTCTGCGGGTGAGGACGGGACGCGTGCACGACCATCGCCGCCAGGCGCAGGCCCTCACGTGATGAGCGGGGCTCAGGATGCCGCATTCGTCGCGGTGATCGTGATACTGCTCCTCGTCGAGTCGTGGTGGTCACGCCTGAACGAGCGGCAGTTACGCCTGCTCGGTGCGCGCGAACCCGCCGACGACGTCTATCGGTGGATGCAGGTCGCCTACCCGGCCAGCTTCGGCCTGATGATCGCCGAAGGCCTGCTCGCGCCCTCGGGGGGCATGCCCGTGTGGGGTGCGTTGGGGTTCGCCGCCGCCAAGGGGCTCAAGTACCTGGGCCATCGCGTCGCTGGGTTCCCGTTGGTGCTTCCGCGTGCTGGTGCCGCCCGGTTCCGCGCGGGTCGTGCGCGGACCGTACCGGTGGATCGGCCATCCCAACTACGTTGCCGTGGCGCTCGAGTTGCTGGCGGTCGGCGTCTTCTTCGGAGCATGGCGCACGGGGCCGCCATGCTGGATCGCATTCGCGTGGTTGATGTGGAAGCGAGTCCGCGTCGAGGAACCGGCGCTGGACGACGGTCGTACCCCGTGACGGCACCAGTGTTCCGGCAGCGGGCGGCTCAGGGGGCGGGCATCGGGGCGGGCGCATTCCCCGGCGCGACCGTTCTGCGGGTATCCTCGTCTAAGCCACCATGACACGCCCCTGCAGGTGGGGTGACTGGCGTCGGCTATAATTTACGCGGCTTCCCTCATGCAGCTGACTGGGTTCACGCGCGGCACGTTCCGTGGCGGGGCGACGTTCACCCGCCGAAGGCGACTGTGGGTCACGGCCATCGCCGTGACGGCACTGCTGTGCGGCGCGCGCGCGTCAGCGCAAGTTCCGGCCTCGTCACTGTCGGCGATCGATGCCGCGTTCAACCGCGGTGACCTCGAGGCCGCCTCGACGCAGCTGGCCGCGCTGGATCCGGTGCAACCAGCAGTGTCGGTGCGGCTCGGGCGGCTCGAGGCATGGCGCGGACAGTACGACGACGCACTGAGGCACTACCGCAGTGCCGCGACGGGCGACCCGGGTGGCGAGGGTGCCCTCGCGCTTGCCACGCTCCTGCGCGACCTTGGCCGCCCGGATGAGGCGGCCGCGGTCCTCACCGCGCTCGACGAGGCCCTCGACGGTCAACTCGACGGGGCGTCACTCATGCGGCGGGCGGGCGCCGCCCACCTCCGTGGGCAGTTCGAAGAGGCCAACGAGTACTTCCGCGAGGCCGCCGCGGCGTCGCCAGGCGATCCCGCCATCGACCTCGCGTGGGGCAGCCTGTTCCTCGAGAAGCACAACCTGCCCGATGCCGTGACGTCGCTCCAGCAGGCGGTGGCCAATGCCCCCGACCTCGCCGCCGCGCACCTGGCCCTCGCCGAGGCCCAGGCCGACGAGAATCCTCCCGCCGCGACGGCGTCGGCCACGCGCGCGCTCGCGATCAACGGTTCGCTCGTCGAGGCGCACGTCCTGCTCGGCGAACTGGCCCTCGACGACCGCCGGTACGCCGAGGCGCGTGCGCACGTCGGGCGCGGGCTCGCGATCAACCCCCGGCATCTCGACGGCCTGGCCGTCGAGGCAGCCATCGCGTACCTCGAGAACCGGCGCGCGGACCACGACGCCGCGGTCGCGAAGGCGTTGGCGGTCAACCCGCGATTCGGCGAAATCCACCGCGTCGTCGGGGCACGCGTCGCGCAGCACTACCGCTTCGAGGAAGCGGCGGCCATCACGCGGCTGGGCGTCGAGCTGGACCCTGGCAACGCCCGCGCCCGCGCCGACCTCGGCATGCAGTTGATGCGGACCGGCGACGAAGCCGGGGCGCAGCGTGAACTCGACACCGCGTTCGGGCTCGATCCGTACGACACGGTCACCTACAACCTGCTCGCATTGCTCGACACGCTGCAGAAGTTCACGACCATCGAGCGCGGCGGCATGATCTATCGCTTCCACGCAGACGAGGCCACGTTGATGCCGTCACTGGCCGAACCGCTCGCCGCGGCCGCCATGGCGTCGTTCAGCGAACGCTATCGCTTCACGCCCAAGGGGCCCATCCTGATCGAGATGTTCCCGCGCCATGACGACTTCGCGGTCCGCACGGCCGGCCTGCCGGGGATGATCGGGGCGCTGGGGGCGTGCTTCGGCCGCGTGGTCACGCTCGACTCGCCCAGGGCACGTCCGCCGGGTTCGTTCAACTGGGCGGCGACGTTGTGGCACGAGCTGGCGCACGTGATCACGCTGCAGATGTCGAACCAGCGGGTGCCGCGCTGGCTGACCGAGGGCATCTCGGTGTACGAGGAACGGCGCGCCCGCGCCTCGTGGGGACGCGAGTCGGAAGTGGAGTTCGCCTCGGCGCTGGCGCGCGGCGAGACCATCCCGCTGGCGGTGATCAACGACGCGTTCACGAATCCGCGCCTGATCACGCTGGCGTACTTCCAGGCGTCGCTGGTCGTCGAACACATCGTCGAACTGCAGGGCGAAGAGGCCATCCACCGGATGTTGCGCGCCTACGGCGAGGGACTCGACGACCGCGGTGTGCTTGCGCGCGAGCTGAAGGTGGACGTGGCGGCGTTGCAGGCGACGTTCGACGGGTTCGTGCAGCGCCGCTACGGCCGCGCGCAGAAGGCCTTGACGCTGCCCGAGAGCGTCGGCGAGCTGCCGCGCGAAGCGGAAGCGCTCGCGACGCTGGCGGAGGCCCATCAGGGTACCTATCCCATCCAGATTGCCGCCGGTCGTGCGGCGCTCGCGGGCGGCGACCTCGCAACGGCGCGACGGACGCTCGAGCGTGCCGTGGCGCTGGTGCCGTTTGCCGGCGGCGAGGCGGGGCCCCGCGGGTTGCTCGCCCAGGTGCTCGAGAAGCAAGGCGACCGCGCGGGTGCGGTCACGTTGTTGTCGGATGCGCTCGAACACGACACTGCCGGACTTGAAACGGCACGTCGCCTGGCGACGCTGGCGCGCGAGACCGGCGACCGCCAGCAACTCGAGAAGGCCCAGCGCCGCATCGTCGAGGTCCAGCCCTTCGACGGAACCGAGCACAGCGCGCTGGCGCGGCTCTTCCTCGACACGGGCAATGCGTCGGGGGCGGTGCTGCACTTCGGACTGGCCATGGCCGCAGGCCCGGCCGACCCGGCAGGCGCGCGCACCGACCTGGCCGAGGCGCTGCTGGCCGCCGGCGATCGCGCGGCGGCCAAGCGCGAGATCCTCACCGCGCTCGAGGCCACGCCGCGCTACGAGCGGGCGCAGGACCTGCTGCTCGCCATCGTCGACAGCGCTCCACGCGGAGGACGCCCGTGACCGCTGACCGCACCGCGCGCTGGCGCGTGACCGCCATGACCATGGTGGCGCTGACCGCCGTCGGCGTCATCGCGGGACCATGGCTCACGGCGCGCGCGCAGGAAATTGCCAGTGATCGACGGTTCGGCGGGCTCGAGTGGACGTTCGTCCGCATCAAGTACTCGTCGTGGAACTCCGACGGCTTCCGCGCGCGCTACTGGAGTGAACCGTGGGCCATCGACGGCCCGGCCGCGGAGCAGAACCTGTCGCGGCGGCTCAAGAGCGTCACCGCCATCCGCGTCAACGATCCCATCGTGCTCACGCTGACCGATCCCCAGTTGTTCCAGTACCCCTGGATCTACTTCGTCGAGCCGGGCAACCTGAAGCTGAAGGACGAGGAGGTGCCCATCCTGCGGGAGTTCCTCCTGCGCGGTGGAACGGCCACCCTCGACGACTTCCACGGCCCGATCGAATGGGAGAACGTCGTGCGCGAGTTCAAGCGCGTCTTTCCCGAGCGTGAGATCGTCGACCTGCCGCCCGAGCATCCGGTGTTCAGCTGCTTCTACAAGATCGACGCGTACCCGCAGATTCCCGGGCTGGGCTCGTATCTTCGCCGGCCGCACGTGGGAGAAGGGCGGGTTCACCGCGCACCTGCGCACCATCCTCGACGACAACGGGCGGCCGATGCTGATGATCAACTGGAACACCGACATGGGCGATGGCTGGGAATGGTCGAACGCTGAAGAGTACCCGGGCTACATCAAGTTCACGGCCGAGGCCTATCGCATGATGATCAACGAGATCGTCTACTCCCTGACGCACTGAGCCGCCCATGCCAACCACGCCAACGAACATCGACGCGCTCGTGGAGCGCATCGCCCGCGGACGCGAACGCATCCTCAACGAGTTGCGCAAGGTCATCGTCGGACAGGACGACACGATCGAACTCGTGCTCACCGCGCTCTTCACCGGCGGACACTGCCTGATCACGGGTGTGCCCGGGCTGGCCAAGACGCTGCTGATCAAGACGCTCGCCGACGTGCTCGACCTCAGGTTCAAGCGTATCCAGTTCACGCCAGACCTGATGCCGGCCGACATCACGGGCACCGAGATCCTCGACGAGCGGGATGGGCATCGCGAGATGCGTTTCGTCCACGGGCCGATCTTCACGCAGATCCTGCTGGCCGACGAGATCAACCGCACGCCGCCCAAGACGCAGGCGGCCCTGCTCGAAGCGATGCAGGAGCGTCACGTCACCGCCTCGGGCCGGACGTGGCCGCTCGAGCCGCCGTTCTTCGTGCTGGCCACGCAGAACCCGATCGAGCTGGAGGGCACGTATCCGCTGCCCGAGGCCCAGCTCGATCGCTTCATGTTCAACCTCGTGATGACGTACCTCCCCGAGAACGACGAGGTCGCGGTGGTCATGCAGACCACGTCGGCCATCCAGCAGACGCCGAGCCGCGTCCTGGGTGGCGACGACATCATGGCCTTCCAGCAACTGGTGCGGCAGGTCGTCGTGACCGACGAGGTCGCACGGTACGCCGTGCGCCTGGCGCAGGCGTCGCGCCCGGCCCGCCAGCCGGCAGACGAGTACGTCGATCGTTACGTGAAGTGGGGCGCGGGACTCCGGGCCGGACAAGCCCTCGTGCTCGGCGCCAAGGCGCGGGCGATCATGCGCGGCCGCGCCCACGTCTCGGTGAGTGACATCAAGGCGCTGGCCGCACCGACGCTGCGCCACCGCATCGTGACGAACTTCTACGCCGAGTCTGACCGCGTCACCTCGGATGCCATCGTCTCGCACGTGCTCGATCGCGTGCCGGCCCCGGCGAGCGGGATGTAGGACCGTTCCCATGCCGAGTCCCGCGGTCACATCGCCCCCTGGGAAGGGATTCCTCGATCCCGGCGAGCTCGCGCGCCTGGCATCGCTGGAGTTGCGCGCCCGCGTCGTGGTCGAAGGGGCGTTGCAGGGGCTGCACCGGAGCCCGTTCCGCGGCTACAGCGTCGAGTTCGCCGAGTATCGCCCGTACCTGCCCGGCGACGACCCGAGCACCATCGACTGGCGCATCTACGCGCGCAGCGATCGCTACTACGTGAAGCGCTTCGAACTCGACACGAACCTGCCGTGTCACCTCGTCGTCGATGCGAGCGCGTCGATGGGTTATGGCTCGGGCGCCGTCACGAAGTTCGCGTATGCCACCTGGCTCGCGGCCGCCTTCGCCTACCTGCTCGTGCAGCAGCGCGACGCGGTCGGGCTGATCGCGTTCCAGGCCGACGTGGTGGCCCACGTGCCGCCGAGCACGCGGAGCGGCCAGTGGCGCACCTTGCTCGCCGCGCTGACGAACCTCGCGGCGGCGTCGACCACCGCCTTCACGCGGCCGCTCCAGCGTGTCGCCGAGGCGCTGACGCGTCGCGGGCTGGTCCTGGTCTTCTCTGATCTGCTCGACGACGACGAGGAGGTCGTGAAGGGGCTGCGGTTGCTGCGCGCACGCGGCAGCGAAGTGGTCGTGTTCCACGTGCTCGACCATGCAGAGGTGACGCTTCCGTTCACGAGGGCGTCGCGGTTCAGGGACCCGGAATCCGGGCGCGAACTGCTCGTGTCGCCAGGCGTCATCCGCGACGAGTACCGCCACGCCGTGCAGGAGTGGTGCGACACCCACGCGCGCCGGTTGCGCGAAGCCGGGGTCGACTACGTCCGCGTCGATACCAGCGAGCCGCTCGAAGCGGTCGTGCTCTCGTGGCTCGCACATCGCGGGCGCTCGCTCAGGTAGCCGCATGGGGGCGCTGAACTTCCTCGCGCCGTTGTTTCTCGCTGCGGGCCTGGCGGCCGCCGTGCCGCTCGTCCTGCACCTGCTGTCGCGCGAAACCGGGCCGGTGGTGTCGTTCCCGATGACCCGTTTCCTGCGTCCGACGACGGTCGAGCAGGCACGCAAGCGACGGCCCACAGACTGGCTGCTCGCTGGCGCTGCGGATGCTCGCCGTGCTGCTGCTCGCGTCCGCGTTCGGCAGGCCGTTCTTCGAGGACCCCGACGCGCTCGCCAGGACGCGCGGGGCGGTCATCGCCATCGACACGTCGGCCAGCATGAAGGCGCCGGCGACGTGGGCCGACGCCAGGCGGCGCGCGCTCGACGCCATCGCAGCGGTCGCGCCGACCGAAGCGCTCGCGGTCATCGCCTTTGACGATGTCGTGCGCGTCGTGCAGCCGCTGTCGGCTGACCGCGCCGGCGCCCGCGCGCTCGTCGAGTCGCTCACCCCGACGGCGGGGCATGGCGGGATCGATGCCGCCGTGCGTGGCGCGCTCGATGTCCTGGCCTCGCGCGAGGGATCGATCACGATCGTGTCGGACCTCCAGCGGGGAAGCCTGCCAACGGCGCTCGAACTGCCCGAGGGGGTGACGCTCACGTTGGCGCCGGTGACGCCGGCGGCGACGAACCTTGCGGTGTCGTCGGTCGACGGCGACGCCACGGGCATTCGCGCGACGATCACGAACGCCGGGAGCGCGTCGCGGACCGTCCCCGTTGTCGTGACGCACGACGATCGGGAAATCGGCCGTCCCGAGGTGGTGGTGGCCCCTCGGGGCTCGGCAACCGCCAACCTCGTGACCCCGCTGCCGCGAACGGGTGTCCTGCGGGTTTCGATCGACGACGCGGGCGGCTTGCCCGACGACGATGCTCGGGTGCGCGTGCTCGATCCCGCACCGCCGGTCGGGGTCGTAATCGTCACGGCACCCGGCCGCGCGGGTGATGCCATGTTCGTCGAGGCGGCGCTTGCTGCGGTCGATCCGGCTGCGCCCTTCCGCACCACCACCATCTCGACCGACCAACTCGTCCCCGCCATGCTCGACGGTGCTGCGGAACGGCGCGGGGTGGTCGTGTTGCTCGCAACGCGCGGCCTCTCGACGGCCTCACGCGCGTCGTTGGCCAGATGGATGCAAGCCGGCGGCGGCCGGACGTTCGTCGCCGTCGGACCAGATGCGGAAGCCGGCGCGCTGTCAGAGCTGTTCGGGACCACGACGACCTTGCGGGTGCGGGAGGCTGATGCCGTGCCCCTGCCGACCTCGCTGGTCGCCGCCGACGTGCGGCATCCCGTGATCGCGGCCATCGGTGACGAACGCAGCGGACTGGATGCCACCCGTGTCACTCGGATCGTGCGGCTCGCCGGGATCGACACGGGCGTGATGCTGCGGTTTGCCAACGGCCTGCCCGCCCTCGTCGACACCATGATCGGAAGCGGGCGCCTGATCGTGTTCGCCAGCGACCTGTCGCTGCAGTGGAACGACCTGCCTCGGCAGCCGGCGATGGTCGCGTTGACGGCGTCGGTCGTCAGGGAACTCGCAGGCGGCAACGCATCGGTGGGCCGCCTGCGTGACGCGACAGGCGACCAGCAGCGTCCGCGACTCGTGACAGCGACGGGCCCCGATCGTCGCGTCGCGATCAACGTCGATCCCGCCGAGTCGCAACTCGACGTGGCGGCGCCGGCCGAGGTCGAGGCCCTGGTGGTGCGCTCGGGCAAGCAGTTGGGAGTTTCACCCGCAGCCATCGCGCGCGACACCGAGCGCGCACAGTCGTGGTGGCGCGTCGCCATCCTGGTGATGGGGATGGTGCTCGTGATCGAATCGATCGTTGGCGCCGCACGCCGCTCGGTGCCTGCAACAGGAGACGCATGATGGACGCCCGCAGCGAGATCAGGTCGACGCTGACACGCATCCGCCGGCGCTGGTTCGCGCTGGTGTGGCTCCGCGTCGGTGCGTGGGCGCTGGCGGCGATCGCCGTCATCCTGCTCACGACCGTGTTGCTCGTGCGGCTGGCCGACGTGCGTGGAGGAATGCTGCTCAGCCTGGCCCTGGTGGCGGGAGTCATGACGGTCGGGGCCACGCTGATGATCGCGTGGCCGTGGAGGCGGAGGCCGTCTGACCTGCAGATTGCACGGTACGCCGAAGAGCGCCAGCCGGATCTCGAAGACGGCCTCGCGGCCGCGGCGGCGCTGATCGTGCGCGATGAACTGACGCCTGTCGAATCGCACGTGGTCAGCTACGGCGCACGGCTTCCCGTGCATCCTGCCGGCATCGTCGAACGCGAGCGGTTGCAGCGTCGCGGGCTGGCGCTTGCGGTGTCGGCGCTCGTGCTGTTGGCGTGCCTCTGGGTGGGGCGCGACGCCCTCGACCGCATCGCGCAGACCGCGCGCGCCCGATGGTTCCCGGCAACCCTGTCGTTGCGTGTGATGCCGGGTGATGCCGTTGTCAGGTCATCGAGTGCGCTCGAGGTCGTCGTGGCCATCGACGGCATCGACATCGTTGCCTGGGATGCGCCCGTGGTCGTATCGGCCCAGACCGCGTCGGGGCTCCAGACATTTGAGGCCGAGCCCACGGACACGGGGCAGTTCGTTGCCACGCTGCCCGCATCGCTTGGAAGCCTGACCTACTCGGTGCAGTCGCGTGGCCTCGCATCGGGCACGTACCGGATGCGCGTCATCTCGCCGCCACGCGTGCGGCGCGTCGATGTCGCCTACGAGTATCCCGGCTTCACCGGGCTGAAGCCGCGCGAGCAGAGCGACAGCGGCGACGTGTTCGCGCCGAAGGGGACCAGGGCCACCATCCGCGTGCATCTGGCCGACCCGGTGGCCAGCGGCCACCTGACGTTCGGCGATGGGAAGGTCGCCCTGGCGGCCGCGGGCGACGGCGTCGTGGCCGGAACGTTCACGGTGCAGGGCGACACCGGCTACCGCGTCTCGGTCGTGACCGCCGACGGCCTCGCCAACGAGGGCGACCCGGAGTACTTCGTTCGGGTGATGGACGACCGGCCCCCGGACGTGCGGCTGGTCCGCCCCGGATCGGATCGCAAGGTGACGCGGCTCGAGGAAGCGCTGATCGAGGCGCGTGCCGACGATGACTACGGGTTGAGCGAGTTCGAACTGGTGTACTCGGTGCGGGGCGGCGCGCCGCAGACGGTGCCGCTGCTGCGGACGCGCGGCGCCGCGAGCGCGACGGGCACGCACACGATCTACGTCGAAGACCTGGGCGTGCAGCCCGGCGACTTCATCAGCTACTTCGCGCAGGCGCGTGACGTGGCGCGCGGCAAGCCGTCGAGCCAGACGCGCAGCGACATCTTCTTCCTCGAGGTGCGGCCGTTCACCGAGGAGTTCGAGGCCGCGCAGAGCCAGGCGATGATGGCTGGCGGCGGCGCGGGCTCGTTCGACGACCTGGCGACCCGGCAGAAGGACATCATCATCGCGACCTGGCGGCTCGACAAGCGATCGGGCGCCGGGAAGTCGGCCGACGACATCCGGACGATCGCCAGGAGCCAGGCAGAACTGAAGGCGCAAGCCCTCCAGCTCGCGGGCCGCATGAATCCGCCCGCGCCTCCCACCCGGCGCCGCCCGCCGCCGCCCGAGACCACGCCCGTGCCGCCGCCGGTGCTGCCCGCGAACACGCCGATGGCGCAGGCCGTCGAGGCGATGACCCGTGCCCAGGCCGCGCTCGAGCAGTTGTCGACGGGCGGCGCGTTGCCGCACGAGAACGCGGCGCTGAACGCGCTGCTCAAGGCGCAGGCCGAACAGTTGCGGCGCCAGGTCGCCCGGCAGCAGGGCGGGCAGGGTGGTGGCGGCCAGTCGGGCAACCAGGACCTGTCGGCGCTCTTCGATCGCGAACTGCAGCGGCAGCAGCAGACGAACTACGAGAACCGCCCGCAGGCGGCGAGCCAGAACGAGCCGAATTCGCCCGAACGCGCCGCGGACCGGCTGAAGGAACTCGCGCGACGGCAGGAAGATCTCGCACGCGAGCAGCGGGAACTGGCGCGGCGCCAGCAGCAGCTGCCCGAAGAAGAGTTGAAGCGCAGGCTCGAGCGCCTGACGCGCGAACAAGAGCGCCTGCAGCGTGAGGCCGAGGACGCCGCGAAGCAGATGGCGCAGGGAGGCGCGAGTGCAGCGCAGCGCACGGCGATGCGCGATGCCGCGCGCGAGATGGCCGGCGCTGCTGGCGACCTGTCGAAGAACCGCGCCGGCCAGGCGAGCGAGCGGAGCGCGAAGGCGAGCGAGCAGCTGAGGAATGCCTCGCGCGCGCTCGAGGGTGCGCTGCCCGACGCGCGACGACGTGCGGCAGGCGACTGGCAGTTCGATGCGCGCACGCTGGCCGAAGCGCAGCGTCGGCTGGCCGACGCCGCCTCGCGCATGGCCGAGGGAGCGCCGCCGCAGCAGGGTAGCGCAGCAGGCACAGGGTCAGCAGGGCCAATCGCGACAACGCGGCCAGTCCGGGGCAACAGGGCCAGCAAGGTCAGCAAGGCCAGCAGGGGCAGTCAGGCCAGGCCGGACAGGCTGGTTCCGCATCGGGTGCGGGCTCGGCCGCGCCAGGTCAGGGCGAGAGTGGCGGGCGTGCTGCCGGCGCACAGGGCGAGCCATCGTCGCGTGAACCGGGTGTGAGCCAACGCGGCAGCGCAGGCGACGACAAGGCCCGCGACGCCGAAGCACGGGATCAGTTGCGCCAGCTTGCCAGCGAACAAGGCCGCCTGGCCGATCGTGCTGCGGCCCTCGACGAGACGCTGCGGGCCCTGCGCGAGGCGGCCTCGCGCGGCACGCCGAAGGACGAAGGCCTTGGACGCGCGTCGGAGTCGTGGAACCGGGCGCGCGTGGACGAGGCGATGCGCGAGGCGGCCGAGCGCGCTCGCCAGGACGCCGACGCTGGTGGACGCCAGGCCGGCGGCGCGACGGCGGCGGAGCAGCGCGCGCGAGAGGCCGCGAGGCGCCTCGCGGATGCAGGCCGCACGTCGGCGGACGCGCTCGACCGCGCGGCCGACGCGGCGGCGACCGCGGCAGCCGGAGATGCCGAATCGCGCCGGTTGGCCGAGCGCCTGGCGCGCGCCCGCGATGCGCGAGCCCAACTCGACGAGGTCGAACGTCGCTTGAGCCAGATGGCACGCGCCGGAGAGCCCGGTGGCGGCGCTCAGCGAGGCCAACAGGGTCAGCAGGCACAACAAGGACAGCAGGGACAGCAGGGACAACAGGGGCAGCAAGGACAGCAAGGACAACAGGGCCAACAAGGTCAACAGGGACAATCGGGCCAGCAAGGACAGCCAGGTGGGCAGCAGCCCGGGGGCAGCGGACAAGGCATGTCGAGCCGTGGGCAGGGCGACGGCGCCGGCTCGGGCGCTGCCGACGTGCAGGGGATGATCGAGCGCGCGCGGGGTTCGCTCGAGCAGTTGCGACGCGATGATCCCCAGGGCGCCCAGGGCCTGCCAACGCCCGAGCAGTGGTTCCCGAGCCGCTCGGCGCCTGGCACCGAGTCGTTCAAGCAGGACTATTCCAGGTGGGAAGACCTGAAGAAGGACGTGCGACTCGCCGTCGAACGTCTCGAGCAATCGCTTGCGGCCAGGCTGGACGAGCGCGGGCGGCGCGGGCGCGTCGACGTCGGTCGCGACGACCGCGGCCCCGAGCCGTGGCGGGCTGATGCGGCGCGCTACTTCAGGACCGTCGCCGAGAAGTCGCGCCCGTGATCTTCCGCCACCCGTTGCCTCCGTGGGCGCTCGCGCTCGCGGTTGCCGCCATCGTTGCGCTGGCAGTGCTGACGTATCGCCGGGCGCAGGCGATGCTGCCGGCGTCGCGCGTCGTCCTGCTGATGACGCTGCGTGTCGCGTCGCTTGCCGCACTGCTGGTGCTGTGGATGCACCCCGTCCGCGTGGCCCCGGACCCCACCGCCGGTGCCCTCGTGGCCATCCTCGTGGATGCCTCGCGCAGCATGGGGATCGCTGACGGCGAGGCCGGCCAGACGCGTTTTGCCGAGGCCCGGGCCCGCGCGCGCGACGAGATCGCTCCCCTCGTGCGGCGCCGCTTCGGTGTCGAGACGTTTACCTTCGGTCACCGCCTCCAGCCGCTCGATGCCGTCACCGAGCCCGGCGACACGGCCAGCAGCGTCACCGCCGCGCTCGACGCCGTCCGCGCCCGCACCGCCGGTCGCACGCTGGCCGGTGTCGTCATGGTGTCTGATGGCGCGTTCACCGACACCGAGGCCGAGCGCGCGCCGACGCTCGCCCAGGTGCGGGTGCCGGTCGTCGGCGTCGCGGTCGGCAGCGAGTCGCCCGGCCGCGACCGCGAAGTGCTCGACGTGGCGGTGGGCGACGCCGTGGTGGGCGGCTCGACCGTCGATGTGACCGCGGACGTCGTTGCGCGCGGGGGGCGCGAGGCATTCGAGGTTCGCCTGCTGCGCGACGGCGTGGTCGCCGAGGTGCAGCGGGTCACCCCGGTTGGCGACGGGGTGCCGGTGACCGTCACCTTTCGCGTGGCGCCCGACCCGAACCGCCCCCTGGTGCTGACGATCGACGTGCCCGAGGCGCCCGGCGACCTCGTCGCCGGCAACGCGCGTCGCGTCATCGTGGTGCCCCCGTCGACCCGCGCGCGGCAGGTCCTGATCGTCGAGGGCGCACCGGGGTTCGACCACAGCTTCCTGAAGCGCACCCTCGAACTCGACGCCGGCGTGCGCGCGGATGCGGTCGTTCGCAAGGGCAACAGCCAGGGAGGGGCCGACACGTTCTACGTGCAGGCCGCTCCTGACCGCGCACCCGCGTTGGTCACGGGCTTCCCGACATCCATGACGGCACTCGGGCAGTACGAGGCCGTGGTGCTGGCCAACGTGCCCCTCGACGGGTTGCCGGCTGCGCAGGTCGACCTCCTGCGGCGCTTCGTGTCGGAGCGTGGCGGCGGGCTCGTGGTGCTCGGTGCCGAGGCGCTTGCACCACGCGGCGCCGGGGGGGCCATCGATCCCCTGCTGCCGGTGTCGATTGGCAACGTGCCCGCCCGGGCTTCGATGCGGCCGGGAACACCGCTGACGCCGCTCGTGACACCCGAGGGGGCCGCGCATCCACTGATGCGCCTCGCGGGCGACCCGGGCGCGTCGCTCCGCATCTGGAGCGAAATGCCGGCCCTGGCCGCCGTTGCACCTCTCGGCACGCCACATGCCGGCGCGACGGTGCTCGCCGAGATCACCGTCCCTGGCGGGGTCGTGCGGCCGCTCGTGGCCGTGCAGCGGTACGGACGCGGCCGCACGCTCGTCTTCGGGGGCGAGGCGAGCTGGCGCTGGAAGATGCAGCGTCCCGCCGGCGACACGGCGTACGACACGTTCTGGCGACAGGTGTTCAGGTGGGTGAGCGCCGACGCGCTGCCGCGCATCGCGTTGCACGTGGGACGCGACGCGCGGGGCGCGCAGATCATCAGCGCCGACGTGCGCGATCGCGAGTTCACGCCGACCTCCGCGGTGGTGCCGGCCGTGTCGGTCGTCGATGCCAACGGCGAGAGCCGCGACGTCACCATGCGCGCCGATCCGCAGCGCGCCGGGCGCTACGTGGGCACGCTGGCAGGAAGCGCGGTGGGGCCCGCGCGCGTGGTGGCGCGTGTCTCGCAGCCGCAGGAGGCGCAGGGAGCCGACCTGACGAACGACGTGTGGATCTCGGTGGAACCCGATGATCCGCGCGAACTGCGTGCCGCGTGGCGCGACGATCGTGCGCTGCGGACGCTGGCAGCCGCGACCGGCGGGCGTGTCGTGACGGGTGCGGTGCCCGCCGACCTGGCCGACGTGTTTCGCCTCGACACCGCCATCGCGCCGAGGCTGGAAGATGATGTCTGGCATCGGGCGACCGTGCTGGTGGCGCTGATCGCGCTGTTGACGATCGAGTGGTTCCTGCGTCGCCGGTGGGGGTTGCGATGATGTCGCGCGTGGTACGGCAGGTCGCCGGTGCGTGGGTGCTCGCGGGCGCGTTGCTCGGTGCTGCCGACGCCGCGGGCGCGGCGAACCGCGTCGTGCTGGTGGTCTCGGGCGCCGATGGGGGCGAGCCCGGCGCGGCCAACCATGCGCGATGGCGCGCCGCCTTCGCGCAGGCGCTGCGCGGCAAGCTGCGACTCCCGGCCGAGCGGGTCATCGTGTTGCGCGATGCCCTTCCGGCGGCGCCCGACAGTGCGACTCGCGAACACGTGCGCGAGGCCCTCGCCCGCGTGATGCCCTTCCTCGCCTCGCCCGACGACCTCCTCTGCGTCGTCCTGATTGGCCATGGCACGCTACGACGGCGTGTCGGCGAAGTTCAACCTCGTGGGTCCCGACCTCGACGAGCAGGAATGGAAGGCGCTCCTTGCGCCCGTCAGGGCCCAGGTCGTGTTCGTGAACACCACCGGTGCGAGCTTCCCGTTCCTCGAGACGCTCGCCGGGCGATCGCCGCGTCGTCATCACCGCCACCGCGACCGCCGCGCAGAAATACGACACGGTGTTCCCCGAGTACTTCATCGGCGCGTTCGTCGAGCCCGCGGCCGATCTCGACAAGGACAACCGCGTGTCGATCTGGGAGGCGTTCGCGCACGCGTCCACGGGCGTGAAACGTCACTACGAGCAGCGCGGGCAACTCGCGACCGAGCGCCCCGTGCTCGACGACAACGGCGACGGCCAGGGCAAGGAAGCCGGAGAGTCGGGCCCGGACGGTGCGGTGGCCAGCCGCCTGTTCCTCGATGCCGGACCCGAGCTCGCGTCATCGACCGACCCGGCCGTGTCGGAGCTGATCGCGCGTCGCGACCGCCTCGAGAGCGAACTGAACGAGGTGAAGCGCAAGAAGGGCTTCATGCCCCCAGACGACTATCGGTCTGAACTCGAGCGCGTCCTGGTGGAGCTGTCGCGGGTGTCGCGTGCGCTGCGCCAGCGGCCGAGGTCGTGATGCCCACCGGCCCGACATCATCTCGTCGTGCGGGGAGATCTCAGCGCCGCGGGTGTTCCGGGTAGGGATCCCACCATTCCACGGCACGGCGCTCCGGCCGGGCGAACAGCTTCACCAGGACGAGCCCCGCGACGAACCCCCCGGCGTGCGCCCAGAACGCGACACCGCCGATGTCGCCGCGGCCCAGGCTGCCGACGCCGCTGAACAACTGCATCAGGAACCAGAAGCCCAGGAAGAAGATGGCCCGTACCTCGATGATCTGCCAGAAGATGAACAGCGGCAGCAGCGTCACGATCCGCGAGTGGGGGAAGAGCACGATGTACGCGCCCAGGACGCCGGCGATGGCGCCGCTGGCGCCCGATCATCGGCACCGTCGAGTCGGGGCTGGTCACGTACTGCGACGAGCGCGGCCGCCACGCCGCAGAGCAGGTAGAACGCCGCGAACCGTCCGTGTCCCATCCGGTCCTCGACGTTGTCGCCGAAGATCCAGAGGTAGAGCATGTTGCCGAGCACGTGCATCCATCCGCCGTGCAGGAACATGGACGTCACGACGTTGATCCAGCTGAAATCGATGGCCACGAGGCCGAACTCGCGCACGAAGAGGTCGAGGTCGCGCGGCGACATCGACACCTGCAACAGGAAAACCAGCGAATTGACGAGGATGAAGGCGCGGGTGACCCATGGCGTCGTCCGCGTCGGAATGACATCGCGCAGCGGGATCATTTGGCAGGAGTATAGCCGCGTTGCTAGAGTAGCGGCCGGCCCGGTGGCCCACCTGCCTGATGACCTGCAAACACTGCGGAACCGAGATCGCCGAGAAGGCAATCATTTGTTACCGGTGCGGAAACGCGACCGTCGAGGCGCAGCGCAAGCCGGCGCCCTTGCCGAAGGCCCCGGGGGGCTGGGCGGCGCGACTCACCGCCACGCTGGCGCTGGTGGCCCTGGTCATCGCCGGACTCTTCCTGGGCCGCGCCGGGACCGACGTGCCGCCCGAGGTGTCGTATGGACTGTCGGGCCTCGCGGCCGTGATCCTCGTCCTCAGGCTTCTGCAGCGCCGCCGACCGTGAGGGGGCGTTGTGCGGTAGACTCCCTGACTGCACCCACATGGCAAACGCACGACTGGATGTAACCGACGCGTTCGGGCAGCGGACCGTCACTCTCGACAAACCGACGTTCACCATCGGGCGTCGCGACAGCAACGACCTGCGCCTCGCCGGCAGTGAGGTCTCGCGCGACCACGCGGAGATCGTGTTCAGCGACACCAAGGTGGTGTTCCGCGATCGCGGGTCGCGCTACGGCAGCTTCGTCAACGGCGAGCAGGTCACCACCGAGGCGCCGCTGGTCCACGGCGACAAGATCAGGCTGGGGCGCGGAGGGGGCGCGGAGATCGTCTTCCTCAAGGGCGACGTCGACGAGACCGCCGAGCCCAACTCGCACACGACGGCGATCGGAGACCTGCGCCACGTGGCGGCGCTGCTCGAGGGCCTGCGCGCGCTCGGCTCGGGCCGCGTGCTCGATGACGTGCTCGCCCTCGTGCTCGACTCGGCCCTCGACGTCAGCGGCGCGGAGCGCGGCTTCATCATGCTCGCGACCGACGACCGCGTGCTCGAGTTCAAGCTGGCGCGCATGCGGGGGCACATCACCATCCCGGGACGCACGTTCGAGACGTCAGCGCAAGATCCCCGAGGAGGTGTTCGAGTCGGGGAAGGGCCGCATCGTGGCCGACCTGCTCGACGGCGACCTGGCGAACGCGCACCAGGGCACCGTGGCGCTCGGCATCCGCAACGTGTTGTGCGTGCCGCTGCGGCTGGTCCGCTACGTCGACCAGGCGCAGGCAGACGCCGAGGACCGTTCGATTGGCGTCCTCTACCTCGACTCGCGCACGAAGGGCGCCCTGACCTCGTCATCGATGCGTGCGGCGCTCGAGACGCTGGCGACCGAGGCCGCCGTGGCCATCGAGAACGCCCGCCTCTACCGCGAGACGCTCGAGAAGGCCAAGCTCGAGCAGGAGATGCGCATCGCCGCCGAGATCCAGCGCGCGCTGCTCCCCAAGACGTCACGCGTCGGGCCCTACTTCGAGGCGGCCTCGGCGACGATCCCGTGCCGATCGATCGGGGGCGACTTCTTCGACTACCTCGACCTGCCGGGGAACCAGTTCGGCTTCGTGCTCGGCGACGTGGCGGGGAAGGGGCCGCCGGCCGCGTTGCTGTCGGCCCTGGTGCAGGGTGTGTTCGCTGCCCAGGTGGCGGCGACGGATGGTCCGGCGGCGGCGGTCGAGCGCGTCAACGCCGCACTCGTGCGCCGCGCGATCGAGTCACGCTTCGTCACGGCCATGTACGTCGCAGCTGTCGCCTGACGGCACGCTCGAGGCGTGCAACGCCGGCCACAACCCGCCGTTCGTCGTCAGCGCCACGGGAGTGGAGCGTCGCCTCGAGTGTGGCGGGCCCATCCTCGGGCTGTTCGATGGCCTCACGTTCGAACAGGAGAAGGTGCAGTTGTCGCCGGGTGACTGGCTCATCATCTTCACCGACGGCGTCTCCGAGGCCCTGAGCGTCAGCGGCGAGGAGTTCGGCGACGAGCGTATCGCCCAGGCCGTGCGCGCGAACCTCGGATCGACGCCGGCCCAGATGCTCGAGGCGATGATCAGCGCCGTGCGCAGCTTCACGACGGGCGCGCCGCAGAACGACGACGTGACGGCGCTCGTGGTGCGGTACCTCAAGGCCTGACACGATGGGCACGGTGCCTCGCGCGGTGCGGCTCGCGTGGATTGCCGCCGGCGCGGTCGCCGTGATCGTCTGGAACGGCGTGTTCGACCTCCTGGTCACGCGCGGCGAGCAGTTCTACCTGTGGCAGCAGGCCGAGGCGACGATCGCGCGCGCGCCGCGCGTGTCGCTCGACGAGATCATGACGCGGACCATCCACGACGCGATCGTGACGGCGTCACTGTGGGCGGCGCTCGTGCTCCTCGTCGGCGCGGGTGCGGTCACCTTCGTCTGGCGGCGCCTCGCCTCGCCGCCGCGCGCCTGAGTGCACCGCATGACAGCCATGATCCACGACTGGAACGCGACGTCATCCGCGGGTCCGCGGCGCGGCGTCATGCTCGACGACGAGACGCTGCGCGACGGCCTGCAGTCCCCGGCCGTGCGCACGCCGTCGATCGGCGAGAAGCTCGAGATCCTGCACCTGATGGAAGCGATGGGCATCGACGCGGCCGACATCGGCCTGCCCGGGGCGGGGCCGCACGTGGCGCGCGACGTCGAGCGGCTGGCCCGCGAGATCGTCGACCAGCGGCTCAACATCCGTCCGAACGCCGCGGCGCGCACGACGGCCGCCGACATCCGTCCCATCGCCGAGATCTCGCAGCGCGTCGGGCGCTCGATCGAGGTGGCGGCGTTCATCGGCTCGAGCCACGTCCGCCAGTACGCGGAAGGCTGGACCATCGACTTCCTCGAGCGGACGACCGAGGAGGCGGTGTCGTTTGCCACGCGCGAAGGACTGCCGGTGCTCTACGTCACCGAAGACACGACGCGCGCCCATCCCGAGGCCCTCAGGCGGCTCTACCTCGCTGCGCTGCGCGCCGGCGCCACGCGCCTGTGCATCGCCGACACCGTGGGCCACGCGACCCCGCCGGGCGTGGCGCACATCGTGCGCTTCGTGCAGGGCGTGATCGAAGAATCGGGTTGCAGGGCCGGGATCGACTGGCACGGACACCAGGATCGCGGCCTCGCCATCGCCAACACGCTGGCGGCGATTGACGCCGGGGCGACGCGCGTGCACGCCACGGCGCTCGGCATCGGCGAGCGCTGCGGCAACACGCAGATGGACGTGTTGCTCGTCAACCTGGTCCTGCAGGGCTACCTCGAGCGCGACCTCACGAAGCTCGACGAGTACTGCGCCCTCGTGTCGCGCGCGTGCCACGTCGACATCCCGCGCAACTACCCCGTGGTGGGCTACGACGCGTTCCGGACGCAGACCGGGGTACACGCGTCGGCGATTGTGAAGGCCTACGAGAAACACGACGAGGCGCTGGCCGACGCGGTGTACTCGGCAGTGCCCGCGTCGATGGTGGGACGCCGCCAGGAGATCGAAGTCGGGCCGATGTCGGGGAAGTCGAACGTCATCCACTGGCTGACATCGCGCGGGCTGCGGGCCGACGACGACGCGACCGTCGATCGGATCCTGCAGAAGGCGAAGCGTGCGTCGACGGTGCTGCGCGAGGACGAGATCCTGTCGGAAATCGCGCAGCCGCCCGCGCGTGACGACTCCTTACCGCTGTGCGATGGGCACGAAGTCGCGCGTCCTCGCACCGGTGTACACCTGCCGCGGACGCGAGATCTTCTGCTCCGGGTCGCGCAGCATCTCTTCCCACTGGGCCATCCAGCCCGCGGTGCGCGGGATGGCGAACAGCACCGGGAACATCTCGACCGGGAATCCCATCGCCTGGTAGATGAGACCCGAGTAGAAGTCGACGTTGGGATACAGCTTGCGCGAGATGAAGTAGTCGTCTTCGAGCGCGATCCGCTCCAGTTCCAGCGCGATGTCGGTGAGCGGATTGCGGCCCGTGACCTCGAACACCATGTCGGCCGTCTGCTTGACCATCTTGGCGCGCGGGTCGTACGACTTGTAGACGCGGTGGCCGAATCCCATCAGCTTGCCTTCGCCCGCCTTGACCTTCTTGATGAAGGCCGGGATGTGGTCGACCGAGCCGATCTCGGCCAGCATCCGCAGGACGGCCTCGTTGGCGCCGCCGTGCAGCGGCCCGTAGAGCGCGGCAGCGGCCCCGGCGAGGGCCGAGAAGGGATCGACGTGCGAGCTGCCGATGCCGCGCATCGCGCTCGTCGAGCAGTTCTGCTCGTGATCGGCGTGCAGGATGAAGAGCACGTCGAGCGCGCGTTCGAGCACCGGGTGCGGCTGGTACTTCAGCTCGGTCATCTTGAAGAGCATGCTCAGGAAGTTGCCCGAGAAGCTCAGGTCGTTGTCGGGGTAGACGAACGGCTGCCCCTTGAGATGGCGGAACGCGTAGGCCGCGATGCTCGGGGCCTTGGCGATGAGCCGCACCGCCTGCTTGCGCCGGGTCTCTTCGTCGTTGATCTGCTTGGCCTCGGGGTAGAAGGTCGAGAGCGCCCCGATGGTCGAGAGGAAGACGCCCATGGGATGGGCGTCGTAGCGGAACCCCTCCATGAACTTCTTGATGTTCTCGTGCGGCATCGTGTGCATCGTGATCGTGCGCTGCCAGTCGTCGTACTCGGCCCGCGAGGGCAGGCGTCCGAACCACAGCAGGTAGGCGACCTCGAGGTAGTTCGACTGCTCGCCGAGTTGCTCGATCGGATAGCCGCGGTACTCGAGCACGCCCGTGTCGCCGTCGATGTAGGTGATCGCGCTGCGGCACGAGGCGGTGTTGAGGAACGCGGGGTCGTACGTCATCAGGCCGAAGTCACCGGCGCCGGAGCGGATCTGCCGGAGGTCGGTCGCGCGGATGGCGCCGTCGGTGATGGGAATCTCGTAGGTCTTGCCGGTCCGGTTGTCGGTGACGGTCAGCGTGTCGGCCATGGCGCAATCGATCCGTGGAGCGGAGGGGCACATGTCGTGGCGCGACCCGCCGGGCCACGCCGGAACTCATCCAGAATACCGTTCGGCCCAAGGACCGCTACGTGACAGGCTCGTCGTCTTCGTCACGCGGTGGAGTCGAGTCGTCTGGGATGGGGTCGCCCGGGATGCGGTACTGGCCGTCGACCCAGGCGGCAAGATCGAGCTGCTTGCACCGCTCGCTGCAGAAGGGTCGTACGCGTACATCAACCGGACGCTTGCGACAGTATACACAGACCGCGTCGGCATTCACGGACAGGAACCTCCGGGGGGCGCAGCGCCGCCGACAGACCCTGCCTCGGGTGGCGTCGCTCGTTGCAGTTCACGACGTCGTCGGGCGCCGTCGGCGGGTTGCACGCGGTGCCGCCGTGCGTCCGCGCAACGTCCGGCGTCCCCGTGTCGCTCCTGGTGGCGTCACCGACGGTGATCCGGTGGCACGCTCGATCCGGAGTTCGCGGCCCAGCAGCGCCGCGAGCGGGGCGAGGTGCCGCTGCGCCGCCCAGAGTTCCAGTTCGGCGTCGCCGCGTGCGTGCACGCGCACCGTTGCGGGCGCATGGTCGCCATCCTCGACGACCTCGACGGCGCTGACGACCTCGGCGTGACTCCGATCGAGGCTCTCGGCCAGCGTGAGGAAGGCCGCCAGCTTCTTGACGGCCCGTCGGATGGGCGCCGGCAGGTCGCGATACTCGTCGTGCGACTTCTTCGGCGTGCCGTTGCGATGGTACCGCGCGAGCAGGGCGATCGCCGCGACCTCCTCTGGCTCGAACCCCCGCAGGCCGCCATTGGTGACCAGGTAGTACGCGTGCTTGTGATGGTTCTCGTGGCTGATCATCATGCCGATGTCGTGCAGCATGCTCGCGTACTCGAGCCACTCCCGTTCGCGGGTCCCGAGGCCGAGTCGCGACTGGAGCTGGTCGAAGAGCGACAGGGCCAGGCGCGTGACCTGTGCAGCGTGGCGGGCGTCATAACGGCAGCGTTCGGCGAGTTCGACCGTCGAGCGCCTGCGCACGTCGGGATACTCGTCGACCCGCGTGATGTGCCCCCGGTGCTGCTGCACGTAGTCGAGGATCAACCCTTCGCGCAGCGCCAGGTCGCACAGGGTGATCTCGCTGGTGCCCAGTTGCGTGAGCAGCGTGTCGATCAACACGATGCCCGCGACCGACAGGTCGGCGCGGCGCGGATCCATCCCGGGGATGGCGAGTCGTTCCTGCAGGTCGGCCGCCGTCAGCACCTTCCGCAGCCGGTTGATGCTCCGCGCGCTCACCCGCAGGTTGCGGACGTCGTCGGGGATGTCGCCACCACGCTCCTGGCTGGCAGCGAGCGCCCCGAGGCTGAGGATGGTGCCAGAGGTGCCAATGACGCGCGTGAAGCCCCGCTTCCTGATCTGGGCCAGGTAGGGATCCGCCTGCTGCAGGATGTGACGGGCCAGGCGACGCTGGTCGCGGGCATCGAGCGGATCGGTCCGGACGAAGCGTTCGGAGAGCCGCAGGACGCCCATCTTGAAGCTTCGCGCGTGGGTGGTGGCCCCGGCCGTGCCCCGCGTGATCTCGACGCTGCCACCCCCGATGTCGATGACGACGCCCGTGCCTCCCGCCAGGTCGACGCCGTAGGCGGCGGCCAGGTGGATCAGGCGGGCCTCCTCGACGCCGGTGATGACCCGCGCGTGGATGCCCGTCGCCTCGGCGACCGCGGCGAGGAAGTCGCCGCCGTTGGTCGCCTCGCGCGTGGCGCTGGTGGCCGCCGCGATGATCTCGTCGACGTCGTGCGACTCGGCGAGTCGCTTGAACTTCGACATGGTGGCCAGGCCGGCGGCGATCGCGGTGTCGGTCAGCCGTTGTCCACCCAATCCGCCCGCGCCAAGGCGTACCATGTCTTTCTCGCGGTCGATGACCTCGAACGAGAAGTCCGGGCGGACCTGGACGACAATCATGTGGATGGAATTGGTGCCGATGTCGATGGCGGCAAGGCGCATGGCGGGGCCCCGTGGTGCGAGGTAATCAACCGGCGGAAAGCCATGCTACCACGCGGCGTGGCGTCGGCCGTGCCATGTGACGCCAGTGGTGTCGGTGACCCTGGCGGGTGTTACGCGACGGGGTTGCGGTACAGCAGAAGGCCGACATCGACGTTCCGCTTCAACGCGTCGCGCACTGCCGGCCAAGCCTTCTGCGCGCGGAGCAGTGTCTTCCAGGAATAGAGATGCTTCGGCTTGTGGAAGTCGCTGTTGGCGACGTACGGATAGTGCCGCAGGCTGGTGACCGAGAAGAGATCGTCGCGATTGGCGGCCTCCCAGACGTCGACCAGGTCGGCGAGTTCCTTGCGGTTGTCCCAGAGGTAGCAGGTGCTGATCTCGATCCGCCGCGTCGTCCGATGGTGTGGATGGCAGGCGATGCTCAGCCCGCCCTGCCGCCGGATCTCGCGAAGGATATGGTCGGCCCGCTGGTCGGCACTGATCCAGCCGCTGACGCCCAGCGCGATGATGTGCGAGTTCTTCTTCCCCTGGATGTGGTTCTGCGTGACCTCGACTCCTGGCACGACCAGCAGGCCGTACTTCTGCATTGCCCGGGCAGCCTCACGTTCGATCTCGGCGAGGTAGTCGGGAAACATGTCGGCCTCGACCGAGAAGCGCCGCCGCCCGAGGGTGGCGAGGCGTCCGGCGCGGGCGAGCCAGTCTTTTTTCATGAGGATGTGATCGGTGATGGCGATCACGTCGAATCGTCCGGTTTCGCCGTAGAGGTCGATTGTGTCGCGCACCGACAGGCGTCCGTCGCTCCACGTCGTGTGGATATGGAAGTCGCAGAGCAGGAAGGGCTCGAATCCTGGCACTACTGCCTCACGTCGACGTACGTCGCGTCGCGCGGTCGTTGTCGCAGCATCTCTGAGAGGAAGTTGCGGATGTACAGCCGGAAGACCTCCACCCGTCCCATCGCTTTGTATCGCCTGGCCGAGGTGTGGAGGTAGCAGTCCATGGCCAGGTGGACCGGGCCAATGGCCCCAAGTCGGCGACCGAGGTTCGTGTCTTCGCCATGGAAGGCGATGGTGACGTCGATGCCGCCGATGCGTTCCAGCGCGTCGCGCCGGACAGCGAAGTTCCCCCCGTAGAGCAGCGATCCCACCCGCAGCACGTGTCGCGACATGACCTGCGCAAACGGTGCCAGGATGAGGTCGTAGGCGCGGAGCAGCGCACGACTGGCCAGGTCCCAGTCGTAGAAGCGATAGGGACCGGTCACGCCGAGCAGGTCGGGTCTCGCCTCGAAGCGTCGCTCGATGCGCTCGACCCAGTGCAGGGGCGCCCGGCAGTCGGCGTCGAGGAAGAGCAGCAGGTCGCCGCTCGCGGCGAGGCGCCCGGCCTCACGGGCCCGTGGCAGGCCCTTCTGGGGCTCGTGCACGACTCGCACGCCGCGAATGGCCGCGGCCACGGCCGCCGTGCCATCTGTGCTGGCGTTGTCGACGAGTATGATCTCGTCGGGCTGACGCGTCTGGGCCCACAGCGAATGCAGGCATGGGCCGAGGGTCGCGGCTTCGTTGTAGGCGCAGACAACGACGGTCAGTCGTAGGGGCATCCCGGAATGACATGGTGGGGCATGGCTGTGACGGTTGCGTGTCGGTAGCTCGACGCGAGCGTAAAACTCGAGCCGTCCTTCTTGCAACAGCCAGGCAACAGGACGCAGGATCTGCCGCATGCGTGACGCGTCGACGATCACCCTGGTCGGTGATCTCGAACGAGAAGTCCGGGCGCACCTGGACGACAATGATGTGGATGGAATTCGTGCCGATGTCGATGGCGGCAGGGCGCATGGCGAGGACCCGTGGCGCTAGGTAATCAACCGACGGACGGCCATGCGACCGCGCGGCGGCGGACGGGGCTGCTGGTCGCATGGCAGGCCCGCGTGGACGCGGTGCACGAGCACTTCGCGCCGGCGCTGGAGGGCGACGGCGTGGGCGTTCACCAGGCGCGCGTGGCGTCGCGCCGGCTGCGCGAGACGCTGCCGCTGGCGTCGGTCGTCATCCCTCCGGACGTCGCAGCCGATGCGTCACGGCTCCTGCGCCGCCTGACCCGCACGCTGGGCGAGGTGCGTGAACTCGATGTCGCACGAACCGTGACCGCCGCGTCGGTGGCCGACGACACGCTGCGGGCCGACATCGACGCGTTGATCGTGGCGCGGCGCGACAGCGCGCGGGCGGTGCTCATCGAGACGTGGACACCCGACCGTGTCGCGCGTCTCGAGCGGCGGCTCGCCCGCGTCGGCGAGGCACTGGCAGCCGCCGAGACGCCCGTCGCCCGTGCGCGATGGCGCGAGGCGCTCGGCCTCCGCCTCGCACGGCGGGCCGACGAACTGGCCCTGCGCTGCCAGGCGGCCTCGCTGGTCTACGACAGCGAGCGCCTGCACGCCATCCGGATCGCCACCAAGAAGCTCCGCTACGTGCTCGAGGTCGCCGGCGAACTGCGGCTGGCCGCAGCCGCGCGCGCCCTGAAGATCCTGAAGCGGCACCAGGACACGCTCGGATCGATCCACGACCTCGACGTGCTCGCCGCCTTCGCGGCCGAGGTCCCCTCCGCGGAACTGTCGCGGGCGCAGCAGGCGTGGGCGCGGGAGGCGCGTGCCCTGCACGCCCGGCACCTGCGAGGACGCGCGGCATTGCTTCGGGTAGCCGATCTCGTACACGATCGGATGGCGCCACGCGTCCGTGGCCTTGCCCCTGATGGCTCCCTCACGCCCGCCCCGCGCTGAATCCGACGATTCGACCGGCGTCTGCCTGTACCTGGTTCGGCACGCCATCGCCGCCGAGCGCGGCGACGCGTATCCCGACGATTCGCAGCGGCCGCTCACGGCGAAGGGTATTGCGCGATTCCGCGAGGTCGTCGAAGGGCTCGTCGCGCTCGATGTCGAAGTCGACGAGATCCTCACCAGTCCGGCGACGCGAACGCGCCAGACGGCCGAGTTGCTGGCCGACGGGCTGGGCGCGCGTCCCCCCATCACCAACCTGCACGCGCTGGCGGTGAGCGGCCAGGCCCAGGACGTGATCGACAACCTGGCACGTCATGCCAGGCGCCGGCGCCTCGCCCTCGTGGGCCACGAACCCCTGCTCGGCGAGATCGCGGCGCGCCTCATCGGCAGCCGTCGCGCCATCCCGTTCAAGAAGGGTGGTGTCTGCGCCATCGAGGTGCCGTCGCTCCCGGTGCAGGCGCCGGGCACCCTGCTGTGGTTCCTGCCGCCCCGCATCCTGCGCGCCCTGTGTCAACCCCGGTAGTCCAGCCCCCGCCAAAACCCTGAATTGGGGTCAGACCCCAATTCAGGGTTGGGTGGGGCAGGGGCACGCCAGGTCGCGGTTTGCGCGACAAAACGCAAGGAGCCTGCCATGTGACAACCGCAGTTGTCGCTGACGCCTGCGGTTTCCGCGTGCGGCCTTTTTCCTTGCGACACCCCTGGGCGCGCACTAGGCTTGACCATGCGCGACGTGCTGACGATCATCCTCGGCGGCGGGCAGGGATCACGCCTGCATCCGCTGACGCAGACCCGGTCGAAACCCGCCGTGCCCATCGGCGGCAAGTACCGCCTGATCGACGTCCCGATCAGCAACTGCCTGCACGTCGACCTGCGACGGATCTTCGTGCTGACGCAGTTCAACTCCGCGTCGCTCAATCGTCATGTCGCCCAGGCGTATCGGCTCGACCTCTTCTCGAAGGGGTTCGTCGAAGTGCTCGCCGCCGAGCAGACTCCCGAGAACAAGAACTGGTTCCAGGGCACGGCAGACGCCGTGCGCCAGGCCATGCGGCACTTCGTCAGCTACGATGCCGACTACTACCTGATCCTCGCGGGCGACCACCTGTTCCGGATGGACTTCTCGGACCTGATTGAAGCGCACGTCGCGAGCCGGGCCGACGTGACCATCGCCGCGCAGCCCGTCAATGCCGCCGACGCGACGCAGATGGGGATTCTCAAGTTCGACACGTCGGGCCAGATCGTCGGATTCGAGGAGAAGCCCTCGGCAGAGCGCCTGCAGCAGATCGGCGCCAGCGTGCCGCCCGGCGCCCCGATGTTCTCGGCCGACGACGAAGACACGCCGTTCGTCGCCTCGATGGGCATCTACGTCTTCTCGCGCCAGGTGCTGATCGACGTGCTCGAGCAGCACGCGTACATCGACTTCGGCCGCGAGGTCATCCCCGCCTCGCTCGGCACGCACCGCGTGAGGCCGTACCTGTTCCGCGGCTACTGGGCCGACGTTGGGACGATCGAGTCGTTCTACGACGCCAACGTCAGCCTCACGCGCCCCGGCGCGCCGTTCAGCTTCTACGATCCGCACCGCCCCATCTACACGAACTCGCGCTTCCTGCCGCCATCGCGCTTCTACGGCTGCGACATCCGCGAATCGCTGGTGGCCGAGGGTTGCTTCATGGACGACTGTCACGTCACCCAGTCGGTCGTCGGGATTCGACAGCGCATCGACCGGGGCGCGACGGTGACACGATCGGTCCTGCTCGGCGCCGACTTCTACGATGCGGAAGACGATGCCCCGCAGCGCGGCAACCGGCCGTTGCTCGGGATTGGACACGACGTCGTCATCGACGGCGCCATCGTCGACAAGAACGTGCGGATTGGCGACGGCGCGCGACTCGTCAACGAACGCCATGTGCAGGAAGCCGACGGCGACGGATGGTGCATCCGTTCGGGCATCATCGTCGTGCCGAAGGGCGCCACGATCGCCCCCGGCACCGTCGTCTGAGCCGCGGGTTCGCGCTCAGGCTCGCGCAACCATCCACACGTACCCCGCCAGGCCGCCCGCCAGCAGCAGCGCGGTCGGCGGAATCCGTCGAGTCGCGAGTGCCGCCGCGGCGACGCCGGCGATCACCCACGCCTGCGGACTCGCCAGCGCAGACCGCGCGAGCGCCACGACCACCGCGAGCATCAATCCGAGCGAGGCGATGACGACCGCGTCGAGCGCACGCGCGAACGGTGGTGACCGGCGCAAACGGGGGATGAGCGGATGCGACAACGCGACGAAGACGAACGCCGGCGCGAACATCGCGCACGTGGCGACCACCGCCCCGGTCACGCCATCGAGCACGTAGCCGACGAACGTCGCCGTCGTCGACAGCGGCCCCGGCGTGAACTGTCCGACGGCAATGGCGTCGAGCAACTGCTGGTCGGTCAGCCACCGCGTCCGCTCCACGAGGTCGGCCCGCAGGAACGCAAACAGCACGTATCCGCTGCCGAACAGCACGCTGCCCACCTTCAGGAAGAACCACCCGAGTGTCGTCGTCGCTGAACGGCACGCCATCCCCGGTGCTGACGACGTGTGCAAGTTGGCACCTGCGCCACGCCGCAATCGCAGCGACCGTGACGCCGCCGACGATCCAGTCGCGCTTCTCGCGGCTGCGGCCCAAGCCGAGTGCCGCCGCGACGCCGAGCAGCGCCACTTCGTGCGCGCCGAAGAACGCACCCGCTGCCGCGGCGAAGAAGCACGCCCACATCCCACGGCGTCCAGCGCCGGCCGGTGCAGAACGCGCGCAGCGCGTCCGCGACAATCACGACGACGACGGGCGCGATGCCGGTGAGGATGCCCCGCGTGTCGGGCAGGCTGCCGACGCGCTGGTACAGGAAGGCCAGGCCCAGCACGGCGAGAAAGGCCGGAGCGATGAAGGCGACCCCCGCGGCCGCGAACCCCCACCACCCTGCGTGGCGCAGGCCGAGGTGGATGGCCATTTCCGTCGAGTTCGGTCCCGGGATCAGGTTGGTGGCGGCGAGCAGGTCGAGGAACTCGGCATCGGTGACCCATCCGCGCCGGCGGACCACCTCGTCGCGCATCACGGCGAGGTGAACGGCCGGCCCACCGAACGCCGTGGCACCGATCCGCAGGAACAGCACGAACACGTCGACCGCCCGCGATGCTCCGTTCACAGCCAGATACTAGTCCAGCGAGGTGCGGGTGCCTCGCCGGCGAGACACGCCGGCAGGTCGGCGGGTTCATGGCCGCCACGACGCGAGGAGGTGCCGCCGGCCCCTGCGCCACCTCGTAGGGGCCGCGCCCCCGCGCGGCCCGTGCCGTGACGCGGCGTTTCAGCGCTCGATGAACCGGTATCCCAGGCCCACGACGGTCTCGATCTGATCCCCGGCGGCTGCGAGCTTCGCCCGCAGGCGGCCGACGTGGACGTCGACCGATCGGGTGTCGATGACGTGGTCGTATCCCCAGACCCGCTCGAGCAGGCGGTCGCGCGACAGCACGCGATTGCGGTTCTCGACCAGGCACTTGAGCAAGTCGAACTCCCGGCGGGTCAGCCTGATCGGCTGGCCATCGACCGCGATCGCGACGGCGTCGAAATCGGCCGTGAGGTGCTTGCCACGGTAGGTGAGCTGCGCGGGCGCGGCGGCCGCGCCGGGCTGGCGCCGGCGGAGCACCGCCCGCACGCGGGCGGCCAGTTCGCGCAGGCTGAACGGCTTGGTCACGTAGTCGTCGGCGCCGAGGTCGAGCCCGGCGACCCGGTCGATCTCAGACGTGCGGGCCGTCAGCATGATGATGGGCACATCCTGCGTGCCCGGACGCTGGCGCAGGATGCGGCAGACCTCGAAGCCGCTGATGACGGGCAGGTTGAGGTCGAGGATGACGAGGTGCGGGCGCTCGTGGGCGATGGCCTGGAGCGCGGCGTCGCCGCTACTGACGGTCTCGACGCGCATGTCACCGCTGCGCTCGAGCGCGTGCTTCACGAGCGAAGCGATGTCGGCTTCGTCCTCGACGACAAGGATGCGGGTGACGGGGGTCATGCCGGCGTTCCACCGGGCACTCGGGAGCGGCGTTGTGCATGCGGTGTCCACAGGAGGAGCCTCGTCGCGGGCGCAGAGTCAGGGATCACGCCATCGCCTCAACGAGAGCCTAGGTGCCGGCCGTTGCCCGCGCGTGTCGCCGGCGTTAATTCGGCGTTACAGGAATGAGGCCTGACTGCGCCCGTGTGCGGCGGTGGCGGGCAGAGCGTGGGCGGGCGGCGCGGAGGTGGCAGGGGGTGGCGGTGTTGGCGGCGGGTGACACCGGGCAGACGGGCGCGCTACAGTGTGCCGTTCGGCCGCCGATTTGGTGGCCGGCTGGAGACGTCCTCATATGCGTATGCTCGTTCTGGGCGCGGGGCTGCAAGGTGCGGCCTGCGCGTTCGACCTCCTTCAGCAGCCGGCCGTCACCTCGGTGACCCTCGCCGACCTGCATGTCGATCACCTGCCGAGGTTCCTGTCGGGCTTCGGCGCCCCCCGCTTCTCGACGCTATCGCTCGACGTGCGCGATCGCGACGCCGTCCTGACCGCGATGAAGAACGCCGACGCCGCCATGAGCGCGGTGCCGTATTACTTCAACGGCTCGCTGGCGGCGCTCGCCATCGAGGCGGGCGCACATTTCTGCGACCTGGGCGGCAACACCGAAATCGTGCAGCAGCAGAAGGCGATGCACGACGCGGCCGTTGCCCGCGGCGTGTCGGTCGTCCCCGACTGCGGCCTGGCGCCTGGCATGGTCAACATCCTTGCGCAATACGGCATCTCGCAGCTCGACACGACATCGTCGGTCAAGATCTACGTCGGCGGGTTGCCGCAGCACCCGCATCCGCCGCTCAACTACCAGGTCGTGTACTCGCTCGAGGGCGTGCTCGACTACTACACGACGCAGTCGTGGGTGGTGCGCGACGGCAAGCGCGCGCACGTCACGGCACTGTCGGAGCTCGAACCGGTCGACTTTCCGGCACCGGTCGGGACGCTCGAAGCCTTCCACACGGCTGGCGGGCTCTCGACGATGGGCTTCCGCTACGAGGGCCAGATCGGCGAGATGGAGTACAAGACGCTCCGCTATCCCGGTCACGCGGCGCTGATGGCGACCATACGCGACCTGGGGTTCTTCGACCTCGAGCCCGTCGACGTCAAGGGCGTGAAGGTGGTGCCCCGCGACCTGGCGATTGCGGTGCTCGGCCCGCGCCTCACCGAGCCCGACTCGCCAGACCTGGTGGCGCTCCGGGTCGTGGTCACTGGCACGAAGGACGGGCAGCCGAAGACGTGTGCCTGGCAACTCATCGATCACATGGACGAAGCGCGCGGGATCAGCGCCATGATGCGGACGACAGGCTACTCGCTGGCGATCACCGCGGTGTTGCAGGCGGGCACGAAGATTGCGCCCGGCGTGCACACGCCGGATGAGTGCATGCCCGCAGAGCAGTACATCGCGGCGCTGGCCCAGCGCGGCGTGGTCATCGAGCGCATCAGCTGAACGGAGCCGATGCGCCCGCAGGGCACGACAGCGCCAGTCACGCGTGCTGGGACGGGAGCAAGGACACGTGAGCACCCGAATCTTGACGGGATGGAGTCAAGTGCGGGTGCTCAGGTGACCGTCGCGGGCCGGAGGCCCGCAAGAACTCCGTCGCGCCCGTCTCTGCCTCTGGTATTCTGATCGCGCCTGCTGTCTCGAAGAGAGGTCGCCCGTGTCCCGGTTCTTCCGTCGTCGGCTCCCGGTCGTTCTCGCGCTCTTCGTGAGCGTCGGACTCGCCGCACCGGCCGCCGCGCAGTGGCGCGAACCGACGAACTGCTCGATCGCGTCGCAGAACCTCTTCGTCCGCGACGTCCTCTCCGACATCTACTACTGGAACACTGCACTTCCCGACCTGAACCCGGTGTCGTTCCGGAGCCCTGACGCCTACCTCGAGGCGGTCAAGTACAAGCCGCTCGACCGCACGTTCAGCTACATCGGGTCGAAGGCAGAGTCGGATGCGTTCTACTCGTCGAGCCAGTACATCGGCCTGGGCTACTCGGCCCTGCTCACCCCGACCGAGTACCGCATCTCGCAGGTCTTCCCAGACAGCCCGGCTGCCGAGGCGGGCATGGCACGTGGCGATCGCATCGTCGCGATCGCCGGCGACGAGCTGGCCACGCTCATTGCGACCGGCCAGGTGGGCGCCGCCGTGGGACCATCGGTCGACGGATATGAAGTCGCCATGGTGTTCGAGCGGCCGGACGGCAGCCGCGTGAGCGCGACCATGGTGAAGCGTCCGGTCACCATCCCCACGGTCACGACGTCGCAGGTCTACGACGTGGACGGGCGGAAGGTCGGCTACGTGTTCTTCCGCAATTTCGTCGAGCCTTCGTTCGAGGCGCTCGACGCCGCCTTCGCGGGGCTCGCCGAGGCGAAGGTCGACGACCTCGTGCTCGACCTCCGCTACAACGGCGGCGGGCTCGTCTCGGTCGCCCAGCACCTGGCGTCGCTGATCGGCGGCGTCACGACGAACGGCGAGGTGCTCGCCGAGTACTTCCACAACGAGCGCAACGCCTTCAGGAACAAGGTGCTGCGGTTCGAGGAGAAGCCGCAGGCGCTGACCATCGATCGCCTTGTCGTGGTCACCACCCGCAGTTCGGCGTCGGCCAGCGAGCTGGTGATCAACGCCCTGCGACCGTACATGCCCGTCGTGATCGTGGGCGACACGACGTACGGCAAGCCGGTCGGGCAGTACGGCATCTCGTTCTGCGACCGGATCCTGTATCCCGTCGCCTTCACGTTGCGCAACGCCCTGCAGCAGGGCGACTACTTCGAGGGATTCGCACCCTCGTGTGTCGCCGGCGACGATCTCGATCGCCAGATTGGCGATCCCGAGGAAGCGTCGTTGCGCGAGGCGTTCCGCTTCATCCGCAGCGGCGAGTGCGATGCACCCGCACCAGTGACTGCCGAGGCGATGCGCGCACGGAAGATCATCCGCGACCGGGCGCCATGGGCGGGCCTCAGGCAAGTCATCAATGCCTATTGACCATCGTGTGAGCCCGTCGCCTGCGTGCGGCACCGCCGCAGACGGACGTCCGGGATCGCCCGATGCATGAGCCGGAACCGACCAACGCCCTCGGCGTCGTCACCAGCGGAGGCGACTCGCCGGGGATGAACGCGGCCGTGCGGGCCGTGGTGCGATCGGCACTGCTGCACGGGGTGCCCGTGTACGCCATCCGCGACGGCTACGAGGGCATGGTGGCCGGCGGCGACCACATCCGCGCCATGCTGTGGGAGGACGTGGGCGGCATCATCCAGCGTGGCGGCACCGTCATCGGCACCGCGCGCAGCAAGGAATTCCGCACGCGCGACGGCCGCCTCAAGGCCGCCCGGAACCTTGTCGAGCGGCGCATCGACCGCCTCGTCGTCATCGGCGGCGACGGCAGCCTCACCGGCGCGAACGTGTTCCGCCACGAGTGGCCGTCGCTGCTCGACGAGCTCGCAAAGCGCGGCGAGATCGACCGCGCCGAGGTGCAGCGTTATCAGTACCTCGCGCTCGTAGGTCTCGTGGGCTCGATCGACAACGACATGGTCGGCACCGACATGACCATCGGCGCCGACACGGCCACGCACCGCATCACCGACGCCATCGACGCGCTCGCGAGCACGGCGGCGAGCCACCAGCGCGCATTCGTCGTCGAGGTCATGGGCCGCAACTGCGGCTACCTCGCGCTGATGGGCGCCATCGCCGGTGGCGCCGACTATGTGCTCCTGCCCGAATGTCCACCGGCCGACGGCTGGGAAGAGGAACTGGCGAGGCTCGTCGGCCAGCGACGTGCCGCCGGCCGGCGCGACTGCATCGTCGTCGTCGCCGAGGGCGCCTGCGATCGGCACGGCCAGCGCATCACCACCGAATACGTCAGGCAGATGCTGCAGAACCAGCTCGGCGAAGAGACGCGCAGCACCATTCTCGGACACGTCCAGCGCGGCGGCGCCCCGAGCGGGTTCGACCGGTGGATGAGCACCATCGTCGGGTCTGCGGCCGTGGACGAAGTGCTCGGCGCCAACTTCGACACCGGTCCGAGGCTGATTGGGCTCCGCTTCAATCGCGTGATGCGGGCGCCGCTGATGGCGTCGGTCGAATTGACCCACGAGGTCGGCACGCACATCGCCGAAGGCCGGTACGACGAGGCCATGCGGCTGCGCGGGAACAACTTCAACGAGTTGCTGCACATCTTCACCTCGCTCGCGCAGGCGTTGCCGTCGACCGCGCCGACCCCGTCGCGGCGTCGGATTGCCGTGATGCACGGTGATGGTCCGGCGCCGGGCATGAACACCGCCGTGCGCGCGGCCGTCCGCCTCGGACTCGACGCGGGTCACACGATGCTCGGTGTCAGCGACGGGATCGACGGGCTGGTGAACGGGCGCCTCCGCGCGCTCGACTGGGGGAGCGTCGACGGCTGGCACTCTCGTGGTGGCGCCGAACTGGGCACGAGCCGCGCTGTGCCGTCCGACGCGGCGATCGAGCGGATTGCGACGCAGGTGGCCGCGCACGACGTCCACGCGCTGCTGGTCATCGGCGGCTGGTCGGGATACGAGGCGATGGACGTCCTCGCGCGTGCGCGCGACCTCTACCCGCGGTTGTCGATGCCGGTCGTGTGCCTGCCCGCGACCATCAACAACGACCTGCCGCATTCCGAGCTCGCGATCGGCGCCGACACGGCCCTCAACTCGATTGTCGAGGCCCTCGATCGCCTCAAGCAGTCAGCCGTCGCCGTCAACCGCTGCTTTCTCGTCGAGGTGATGGGACGCTATTGCGGTTACCTGGCCGCGATGAGCGGGTTGGCCAGCGGCGCCGAGCGGATGTACCTCCACGAGCGTGGCGTGACTCTCGATGAACTGCACGACGACGTGGTGCGCATGCGCGACGCGTTCATGAGCGGAAAGCGCCTGAGCCTCGTCATCCGCAACGAGCACGCGCACCCGCAGTACACGACCGATTTCATTTCGAAGCTGTTCGAGGCCGAGAGCCGTGACGAGTTCGACGTGCGGCGTGTCGTCCTCGGGCACGTCCAGCAGGGCGGCGACCCCTCGCCGTTCGATCGGATCCACGCGGCACGCCTGGCCGCGCGCGCCGTGGCCATGATCGGCGACGCGCTCGAGCACGGCGACACCTCGGTCCGTTGCCTGGGCGTGGTCGAAGGCCAGTTGACGTCGCGTCCGCTCAACGACGCGCTCGCGTCGTGCGATCGGCAGACGCGCCGGCCCCGCAAGCAATGGTGGCTCGATCTCGCGCCCATGGCCGAGCGACTGGCGTAGACCCCGAACTCACCTGTGCTGAGTGCGTACCGACACCGTGCCTGCGGGTCCGTCGGGTCGATCGGTACGTGACCCGCCCTCAACACGAGCGAGTCGAAGGGTAGCCCGACCTGTTCAGAGCGACATCGATCCCTGGCGGAAGTCGGTGTCGCCAACGTGCACGTTGACGATCGCCGGGCGGCCGCTGCGCGCCGAGGCGATGGCCTGCCGCAGGGCGTCATCGAGATGCGTCCGTTCGGTGACGACCAGCCCCAGCGCTCCGAAGCCTTCGGCGACGGCGTGATAGGCCGTCCTCCCCAGGGTGGTGGCCACTGCACTCCCAAGCAGCGTCACCTGGTCGCGGGCAATCTGCGCCCACTTCCCGTCGTTGCCGATGATGGCGACCACCGGGACGCGCTGCTTCACCCACGTGTCGATCTCGGCGATGCTGAAGCCGAACGCGCCATCGCCGTAGATGGCGACGATGAGTGCAGACGGCCGGGCCGCATGCGCGCCGAGCACGAACCCGGCGCCCACGCCGAGCGTGCCGAACACGCCGGGGTCCAGCCACGACAGCGGCGTGCGCGGCGTGAGGACGTACGACGCCGTCGCGACGAAGTCGCCCCCGTCGGCGACGAGCACCGCGTCATCCGGGAGGTGCTGGTCGATGGCGCGGCAGACGGCCAACGGGTTCAGGCCCTCGTCAACCGCCGTCGTGGCGCGCGTCGCGACATCGGCGTCGCGCGCGACCTCGCGACTTCGCAGCATCGTGAACCACGACGTGCGATCCTGCGGGGCCGGCGGGTGCTCGGCGAGCGCCACGAGGAGGCGATCGGGCGGCGCCACCACGGCGATCGTCGGTCGCCTGTTCTTCTTCACGTCGTCGCGCGACCGGTTGATCGCGACCAGCGTGGCGGCGCGCGCGATGTGGCGGCCGTAGTCGAGCCTGAAGTCACACGGCGTGCCGCAGAGTACGACCAGGTCGGCCTCGCGGAGGGCCTCGCGCCGCTTGTGCCTGAACTGCAGGCGATGGTTCGCGCCCAGCAGGCCACGCGCCATGCCCGAGAGATACACGGGCACGCCCAGCGCATCGAGTGCCGCTGCGACGGCGCGCACGTCGGCCCCGCACGCCACGACCTGGCTTCCCGCGACGATGACCGGGCGCCGGCTCGTCGCGATCGCGCGTCGGATCGGTTCGAGGCTGAGCGGCGACACGTACATGGCATCGCCGGTCGAGACGCCTGGACGTGCGGCGGCATCGTCCCCGGCTCCGGGCTTGAAGATCCGGGCAAGGTGCCGCTCGAGGTACCACCGCACCACGCGATCGCCCAGCGACCGCGGCGTCTTCATCCCGGCAAGGAACATCTCGCGGACGACCGGCTCCGGGTAGAGCAGATCGACCGGGCACTCGACGAACACCGGTCCCGGGACGCCGCTTCGGGCCTCGTCGAATGCACGAGACACGGCACGCGCCAGGTCGCGGACGCGCGTGACGAACGTCGCCCACTTCACGTGCGGCGTGACGAGGGCGCGCTGATCGATGTCCTGCAGCGCGCCGCGCCCCTTGAGGATCGTCGCCGTCGCGCCGCCGATGAGCACCAGCGGCGATTGCGCGAGCTGCGCGTTCTTCAGCGCGGTGATCACGTTGGTGACGCCCGGACCTGCCGTGACCACGGCGACGCCCGGCACACCCGACAGGCGCGAGTGCGCGTCGGCGGCAAACGCGGCCGTCGCCTCGTCGCGCACGTCCACGACGCGGATCCCGCGAGCCTCGGCGGCGGTGAGGATGGGCGACACGTGCCCGCCGATGAGCGTGAACACGGTGCGCACGCCGTGCGCGTGGATGACGTCGGCGACGGCGTCGCCGCCGTGCGTGCCGTTCGTGCGCGAAGACCCCATGTCGGTCGTCACCTTTCTGCCACTGCCGTCGGGCCGCGCGGGGGCGCGGCCCCTACACCTTCGGGCCGCGCGGGGGCGCGGTCCCTACACCTTCGGGCCGCGCGGGGGCGCGGTCCCTACACCTTCGGGCGGCTCAGGGGAGCCGCCCCTACACCTCTCCGGCACTTTCCCGGTCATGGCCGGCGCGCGTCGTCGCGCGCGATGGTGCCGTCGATCATCACGAAACGGACGGCTCGCAGGGCGCGGATGTCCCGCGTCGGATCGCCGTCCACCGCGACGATGTCGGCGGCCAGTGTCGGCGCAAGTCGGCCGATGCGCGTCGGCATCGCGAGCACACGCGCGTTGACCGAGGTCGCGCTCCTGAGGGCGTCGATCGGGGTCATGCCGTATTCGACCAGCAACTCCACCTCGCGCACGTTGTCACCGTGGGGGAACACGCCGACGTCGCTCCCGTTGCAGATGGTGACGCCGGCTTTCAACGCCTCGGCGAAGTTCGCGCGCTTCCGCACGAGGCGGTCCGGGACGGGGCCGACGCCCTTCTTCCATCCCGCGTAGCCCGCGGTAGCCTCGGCAGCGGCAAGCGTCGGGCACAGCGCCACACTCCGCGCCTTCATCAGCGCCCACACCTCCGGCGTGCCGTCGTCGCCGTGCTCGATCGTCTGGACGCCGCCTTCGACGGCTCGCCGCATGCCTTCCGGCGTGGACGCGTGGGCCACCACGGGACGCCCGCTGCTCGCGGCCGTCTGCACGATCAGCCGGATCTCCTCGACAGAGAACGTCGGGCGTGCCTCGCCGTTCGGGCCCCACCGGTAGTCGGCGTAGATCTTGATCCAGTCGGCACCCTTTCCGATCTGGTGGCGTACGACGCGCACCAGGGCATCGACACCATCGGCTTCCTCGGCACCCTGCGGGACGTCCCATTCGGTCGAGAACCCGGATGGCCCGTACGAACCGGTGGCCACGATCGCCCGGGTGGCGACGATGAGGCGCGGTCCGCGACTGATGCCTTGGGCCACCGCCTGCCTCAAGGCCACGTCGGCGTAGCCGGCCCCCTCGGTCCCCAGGTCGCGCAGCGTCGTGAATCCCGCGTGCAGCGTCTCGCGCAGGTGGTTGACCGCACGCGCGACGCGCAGCGCCTCGGATTCTTTCAGCACCTGGTCGTTCCACGTCGTCTCGTCGTAGGCGTGAAGCAGCACGTGCGAGTGCGCGTCGATCAGGCCCGGCAGCAGCGTCTGCCCTGCCAGCCCGATCGTTCGCACGCCTGCAGGCACGTCCAGGCTGCTCCGCGGGCCGACGGCCTCGATGCGTGCGCCATCGACGAGCACCGCCCAGCCGTCGTGCACGCTCTCGCCGTCGAACACGCGATCGGGCACGAGCAACGTGCGCGACGTAGCGGGCGGGCTCGGCGGGGCGGCAGCTTGTCCGCGGAGACACTCCGAAGAGAGGGGAAGGACCAGGACCGCGGCGGCGATGAGGAGGGTCGTGCGCATGGCGCGATTCTATGCGAGTCAGCCGGCGTATGACCTGTGACACACTGCCGGAGTCGCCACGCGGCGCGGTGCCCATCGACCGCCCCGGGGATGGCCGGCAGGAGGTCCTATGTCGCATCACCACGTGCAGCGCGGGGCCCTGGCGCTCGCGATCACCGCCGTCATCGGAGGGGTGTCATGCGTTGCGGACGCCCCGCAGCCTTCCGCCCCGCGAGCCTCGGACGCCACGGAGTTCGTGCGCGGCGCAGAGGCGCGCCTGCTCGAACTCGCGACGCGGCTGTCACGCGCCGACTGGGTCGCCGAGAACTTCATCACCGACGATACCGAGACGCTGTCGGCACAGGCCAACGAGCAGTACATCGCGGCGGTGACCGAGTACGCGAAGGCCGCGACGAAGTACGACGGTGTCGCCCTGCCCGACGACGTGAAACGCAAGCTGCTGCTGCTGAAGCTGTCGCTGCCCATGCCCGCGCCGTCGAACCCCGCCGAGTTGACGGAACTGACGCGCATCGCGACATCGCTGAAGGGCGACTACGGCAAGGGCAAGTACTGCCCACCTGCGAAGGACTGCCTGCCGTTGCAGGAGATCGAGCAGACCCTGCGCGACAACCGGGACCCTGAGCGGCTGAAGGAGGTATGGCTCGGCTGGCGGCAGGTGTCGGTGCCGATGCGTGACCGCTACACCCGCTTCGTCGAGCTCTCGAACAAGGGAGCGAAGGAGTTGGGCTTCGCCGACGTGGGCGCCATGTGGCGTTCGGGATACGACATGCCGCCTGACGCGTTCGCGGCCGAGGCCGATCGGTTGTGGCAGCAGGTGCGACCGCTGTACGCATCGCTGCATGCCTACGTGCGCGCGCGGATGGTCGCGAAGTACGGCGCCGCCGCCGTGCGTCCCGACGGACTGATTCCTGCCCATCTGCTGGGCAACCTCTGGGCCCAGGAGTGGGGCAACGTCTACGACGTCGTCGCTCCGCCAGGCGAAGGGCGCTCCCTCGACCTGACCGCCATCCTGCGCGCCCGAAAGGCCGACTGGAAGGACATGGTCACCTACGGCGAAGGCTTCTTCACGTCGCTGGGGTTCGCCCCGTTGCCGCCGACCTTCTGGGAGCGCTCGCTGTTCGTCAAGCCGCGCGACCGCGACGTCGTCTGCCACGCCAGCGCCTGGAGCATCGACTACAAGGACGACATCCGCCTGAAGATGTGCATCGAACCCACCAGCGAGGACTTCGTCACGATCCACCACGAGCTCGGGCACAACTTCTACCAGCGCGCCTACAACGCGCAGTCATTCCTGTTCCAGAACAGCGCGAACGACGGTTTCCACGAGGCGGTCGGCGACGCCATCGCGTTGTCGGTGACGCCCGAGTACCTCAAGACGGTCGGCCTGCTCGACAGCGTCGCCTCCCGCCGCCGACGACATCCCGCTGCTCCTTCGGCAGGCGCTCGACAAGGTGGCGTTCCTGCCGTTCGGCCTGCTCGTCGATCAGTGGCGATGGAAGGTCTTCGCCGGCGAGATCACCCCCGCGAACTACAACGCGGCCTGGTGGCAGCTCGTCGAGAAGTACCAGGGCGTGGCGTCGCCGGGTCCGCGCAGCGAACAGGACTTCGACCCGGGGTCGAAGTACCACGTGGCCGGCAACACGCCCTACATGCGGTACTTCCTCGCGGCACATCCTTCAGTTCCAGTTCCAGCGCGCCCTGTGTCGCGAGGCGGGCGTGTCGGGCCCGCTGCACCGCTGCTCGGTCTACGGCAACACCAGGGCCGGACAGAAACTCGACGCCATGCTGAAGATGGGACAGAGCAAGCCGTGGCCCGACGCGCTCGCGGCGCTCTCGGGCGAAACGCAGATGGACGCCACGGCCATCCTCGACTACTTCGCGCCGCTCAAGACGTGGCTCGACGAGGAGAACCGCAAGATGGGCGTCACGCCCGGGTGGCAGGCGGCGAAGTAGATCGTCCGTAGCGCGCCAGCAGGCGCGGCACGCGCCACAAGGGGTACATCCACGACAGTCGCGGATGCAGTCCCGCCTCCGCGACGTCGGCCGCACTGGCCGTCAGCCCGCACCACAGCAGGTAGTGACGTCGCGCGCGCCCCTGGCGCGACCGCACGTGGAACAGGAAGCGTTCTGATCCGCGCAGGATGGCGGTATCGCGTGCGAGCGCAACGCGCACCCGCGACACCAGCGCATCGGCCTGCGGGTCGCGGGCATCGGCGCAGGCGACGAGCGACGTCGCCAGCGGTGCGTGGTCGAGCAGTCCCGCGAGGCGCAGCGCGACGCGGACGAGACGCGCATGCCCTGCGCGATCGGCGCGTGCAACCAGCGCGCGTGCGGCCGCCTCATCGCAGGCGCGCGCCGCCATGGCGACATCCGCGATCCACTGAAGGCGTTCCCACGCGTGCACGGTCCCGTGCAGGCAGACGTAGTGCAGCGTGTCGACCGCGTCGAGCGTGGCGACGCGCGAGCCGCCCACGACGACCTCGCGCCGGCGCACCCAGCTCTGGTCGAAGTCGAAGACGTGATCGACGAAACGGACGTGCGCCTCACCGTGGATCTCGACCACCACCCGGTCGCGGACGAGGTTGAGTGTCGCCTGCACGAAGCGCGATGGCCGCCGTGCCGCGTCTGCCAGGCGTGCGTCGAGCGCGAACCCCGCACGGGCCAGGACGTCTGCCGCCCTCGTGAGGTCGGCGCGGGCGACCCACAGGTCGAGGTCTGCGAAGGTTCGCCGCGTCGCGTGACCGTAGACCGCCACACCCAGCGCCGGTCCCTTCACCGCCAGCGCCCGGAGGCCTGCTGCGGTCAGCGTGTCGAGGATCTCCGTCAGCAGCGCGCTCATGTGCAGCGCGCGCTTGCTGTGCTGCAGCACGTCGTCGTGCAGGCGTGTGCGGACCGGATCGGGCGCAGCGCTCCCGATCCCCTCGAAGACCAGCGGCACCACGTGATGCGCACCAGCCAGCCAGTGGACGCGGGCCCAGTCAACCGTCGCGCCGACGTCGCTCTCGCGCAGCGTCCTGCCGCCGCACGCGGCAGCCGTCGCCGCCATCACGACATCGACGTCAACCGACATCGGGCATTCCGTGGGCGACCGGTGCCAGCGCGGCCGCAGCCGTCCCAGCGGTCGTGACACTCCTGCGACCGAGGCTTGCGAGGGTGGTCGTCGGGCGTGCGATCACGTGGCGCGCCACGGGCGTGACATTACTCCCGGGGCGGAACGACCACGGCCAGGCCTCGCGCCACCAGCTCTTCGACGAGCGTCATCACGTCGTCGCGGCAGGTGTCTTCGTCGACGTCGAAGCGCGAGACCACCGCGCTGTGCAGGTCGCTCACGCGACAGGGCGTGGCGAGCATCGCCCAGATGACGGCACCCACCTCGTTGAGGCCGAAGTATTCGCCTGCCTGGGGATCCAGCAGGACCGCCTCGCCGTCGAGCTCGCACGACACGATCCGGCTCGAGGCCTGCACCAGCGTGGAGTCGTCTACCTGGATCGGTGTGGGCGTCGGCATGCGCGTCCTGATGTCCGGGGGTAGGATACCCGCTGACGGATGATCACTCCAGCGCCATTCAGGCATCGAGGGTGGGGGCTCTGCGTGGCCTCGGAGTTCCCGCTCGCGCCCTACCTGCCGACGGACGCGGGCGATGCCGTACCCGATGTCACGGTATGTCGCCAGCGTGACCGTGCGCCGGGCATCCGTCGCGCCGTGTCAGACGCCTCGATCCAGCGGGTGCGCCTGGCCTGGTACGACCTTGCGATCGACGTGCGCAATGGCGCCTTCGTCACGGTGGATGACCGACAGGCGCCGGGCGACGAGTTGGCGCAGTTCGTGGCGGGTCCCGTGATGGGCACCGTGCTGACCCAGCGGGGGTATTTCGTCCTGCATGCGAGCGCGGTTCGGATCGGCGGGGAGGTCGTCGCCTTCACGGCGCCATCGGGCGTGGGGAAATCCACGCTCGCGGTACTGCTTGCCGGATGCGGGGCCGAGTATCTTGCCGACGACATCGTGGTCGTGCGGATGGACGACGATGTCCCGCGCATGGTCACGGGACCACGCGTGGCCAAGGTTGCGGACGAACGCCTTGTGCCGGGGTGGACGGTCCTCGCCCGCGAGGGCCTCTCTGGCCGGTGTGTCGCCTGCCCGGCTGCCGACGAGCGCGGCGATGGCGAGGCGTTGCCGCTCGCGCGCATCTGCGTGGTCACCGACGGCGCAAGCGAGGATCCCGTGCGCGTGACGACCCTGTCGGGGGCCAGCGCCGTGATGGCACTGGCCGATGCCGACTTCGGCGCGCCGCTCGTGCCGCCGCACGCGCGCGGGGGATTCCTGCGGCGTGCGCGCGACCTGGCGGCGTCGCTCAGGGTCGAACGGCTCACTCGCCCACGCCGCCTGGACGTCGGGCCCGCCGTTGCACGGGCGCTGGGGGCGCACACGGCAGCGTGAGCACTTGAACACAGCCATTCCAGCAGCTAGACTTGCCGCGCATCGCGGCCCGCTATCGCCCGCAGAGGATCCATGTCAAAACACACGAGTCCCCAGGTAGTTGGTGACGTCCAGCACGAACGTGCACCCTACGAGGCCCCGCGCCTGATCGTCCATGGCAGCGTGGCAGCCATGACGCAGGCACAGCCGTCGAGTCCGCGTGCGAGCGACCTCGTCGAAGCAGAGGTCACGTTCCTGGGCCCCAACGCCTAGCAATCCCCGACGCCGGGGCATCATCGTTTCATCGCTCGGGCCGGCCACCGGTCTTCGGGTGAGTTGTGTCCATCCTTGGCGGACCGCGTGATATATTTGCCTGAGCGGATGCAAGTTGTGATTGCCGACGCCACCCAGGCTGTTCCCGATACCCTGACGACCCTCGAAGGGCTTTTCAAGGCCCTGGCTGACCGCACGCGCCTGCGCATCCTCAGGTTGCTGGCGCGTGGTGAGGTGTGCGTGTGCGACATCCACTCGTCGCTGCAAGTGCCGCAACCCACCGCGTCTCGCCATCTTGCCTACTTGCGCAGGGCCGGCCTCGTCGCCACACGCCGGAAGGGGCTCTGGGTGCACTATCGGCTTGCGGAGCTGGCCGATCCGCACGTGCGTGCGCTGGCGGCGAGCGCCATCGACGCGCTCGACGACTCGTTGACGGTCGGGCGTGATCCCGGGCGCCTCGAGCGTCGCAGCCCGACGAACATCATCTCGACCGTCACGCTTCCCAACTGTTGTGGCCAGGCGCGGCATGAAGACGCCGGAGGGCGCGCGTTGCCGAAGCCCTGAAGGGGCGGCAAAGGCAGGGTCAGTCCACGACGTAGCTGAACACCTTGTAGCGGCCGTCCTTGACCATCGCTGAACCAAACAACTCCAGCACCAGCTCCTGCCCCGTCTCGTCGGCGGCCACGATCTCGCTCTCGCGCATCACGGCAAAAGACTTGTACTGCGTAGTCTCACCGCGGAAGCTGGTGCGGACGAATCTGAGGGGCCGACCGGCGTAGCGCGAGAAGGTGCCGTCAAGGGACCCGTCGCTGCGCTGCTTGAGCTGGCCCCAGGCGTAGTCGAAGGGAACGTTCCGCGCGGGTCGGCTGGTGTCGAGCTCGGGCCAGACGTGGTCCTTGAATTCCTGCTCGGATAACGCCAGCGCCTTCAGTCCAGCCTGATCCTTGCTCGCCAAACGGGTCAGCACAGCTTGAGCCAGCGCCTCCGGAGTCTCGAAGGTGTTGGTGAGCGTCGTCTTGTGGGAGGGAGAGGCGGGCTGGGTGCAGGCCGAGAGGAGGAGTGCGGTGAGAAGCAGGAAGCGAGAAGTGAGAAGACGGCGAGGAATCACAGACCGTATCTTCTCACTTCTCACTGCCGAAATGCGGTTAGCGCTGTGGGAACGACGTCCAGCCGCTCATCCAGTTATCGGCCGGGGCCGGCGGCACCGCGCCGATGAAGGTGACGGCCTCGAAGAAGCCGTCGTTGGGCGGCTGAATCGGGGCGATCTGCCCGCCCGCCAGCGTGGCCATGCTGCTCGGCTGGAAGCTGGGATTCTCGTGGGTCGAGCAGCCGGCGGTTGAGATGCCTACGTCCGCATCCGTGACGCCGAGCCGGATGCTCGGGAACCGGCCGCTGGTGATGTAGGGCACCACACTGGAGTGCATGTTCGTCGGCATGCCCCACGCCACGCCCGCCCCCATCTGGGAGGTGCCGTTGTCGACCTGCGCGCTGGTTGACGTATCGCTGATCTGGAAGCCCACGTTCTTGAAGCCGGTCACGAGGAAGTTGCGCAGCGTGAACGCGGTGCCGCGGCGGAAATTCGCCCCGCGCGGGCCTTCGGCGCCCTCGACCCGATCGGGGTCGCCACAGAGCGTGATGTTGTAAATCTGCGGGTTGGAGCGCGGCAGCAGGTTGTTGTTGAACTCGTTGTTGTCGGCCTCGATGCCATTGTCGGCGTCGTCGCCGCGCTGGGTGATGGCGACGAACTGCGCGCGGCCACTCCAGCCGAACGTCCAGTCGAAGCTGTCGTCGGCGGCGTTGGAAGCCACCGCGTACTTGATGTCGGCCGTGCCGCCGAACCATTCCAGGGCATCGTCGCGGTTCATGTGCACCTGGATGTATTCGTAGGAGCCGCCGCGGCCCACGCCTTGGAAGGCGATGCCGTTCAGCTCGTTGTCTGGGCTGAACTCGACGCCGGCAAACTCGACGCGCACGTAGCGCATGGTGCCGCTCGAGTCGTTCGGGTCGTTGCCGCCGTATACGCCGGTGTCGCCTTCGCCGGCGCCCTCCCCACCCTCCAGGTTCACGGGCGCGCGGCCGTTCAGGATGATGCCGCCCCAGTCACCGCGAGCCCGGTTGCCCACCGCCTGGTCGCTGGTGAACACGATCGGAGCGGTCCGCGTTCCGATGGCGTTGAGCCGGCCGCCACGGAGCACGATCAGCGTGCCGACGCTGCCGGCCTCGCCGATCACGCGAGTGCCGGCGGCGATGTTGAGCGTCGCGCCGTCATTGACGAACACGGCGCCGCGTAACACGTAGTAGAAGTTGCTGGTCCAGTTCACGGTACCGGTGATCTCGCCGGTCACCACAATCACCGGCTTGTCGATGCCCGGCACCGTGGTCTGCGTCGATACCGGCGCCACGCCACCGGTGAACATCGCTACCGCGAGGGCGAGTCCAACCAGCTTGTACAGACATCTGCTTCATGATCATGCTTCTCCGCTGTGCGTATGCCATGGCTAGAACACGTCCACGCCGAACGAGAACCCGTAGGTCTGTCCGAGTTTGTAGGAGCGCTGCCGCGCGCTGCCCTGGGTGAAGAGGTACTCGGCGTCGGTCAGGTTCTCGACACTGAAGCGCAGGTTGTAGCGGGAGGCCAGGCGCTGCACGATCACCAGGTCTACGGTCTGGCGCCCCTGCTCGACGATGTCCGGGGCCTGGTTCGCGCCGACGTCTGAGATGCGGTCGCCGACGTAGTTGAGCAGCACGCGCCCCGAGAAGCCGCCGCGGGCCCACTCGCCTGTCACGTTGTAGAGATTCTTCGACTGACCGGCCAGCGCGCGCTCCAGCGACGTCTGCACCGACTGCTGCTCGGGCAGCAGGGTGATCTTCGAGTCGACCCAGGTGTAGTTGGCATTGATGAAGAAGCCGCTGCCCAGCTCGAACGCGGTCTCGAACTCGATGCCGAAGTTGCGGGCCCTGTCGGCATTCTGATACGTCGTGATCGGGTTGGCCGAGGCGATCACAATCCGCTCGATCGGCCGGTCGAAATACTTGAAGAACGTGCTCGCCGAGACGACGCTGCGGCCGCCGGGGAACAGTTCCCAGCGGGCGTCGAAGTTCTGAATCCGCGCCCGCTCCAGTTCGGGGTTGCCGCGGGTGGCGCGGCTGCCGACGACATCGGTGAACTCGAAGGCGGCCAGTTCGCGGAACTCCGGCCGGTTGACCGTCGTGCTGTAGCCGACCCGGATGTTCTGCTTGGCGCCCACCGACTGCACGAAGTTGACCGATGGGAAGATGTCGGTGTTCTTGTTCTCGGCCGTGACGGTGCGCTCGAACAAGCCGAACGGGTCGAAGGTGTTGACGACTTGCTCGAAGCTCTCCACCCGCGCGCCGGCGATGATGCGGCTGCTCGCCGACAGCGCCATGTCGATCATGCCGTAGCCGGCAATGGTGGTCTGCTCGCCGTCGTAGGCGTCGACCGGGCGCGTCTCTTCGTTGAAGCGAAACGCCGTGCCGATGTTGTCGGAGGCATACAGTGCCTCGGGTGTCTGCGTCAGGTTGATCGGGGGCGCACCGTCCTTGGTGGCGACGATTGGGATGAAGCGGAATCGCCGTGACGAGAAGTCGCGGGTGCGCTCGACGTAGTTCACGCCGAACTTGAGCTGCGTCGGCCGCGCGCCGGTCGTCTTGAACGCCGAGTAGTTGGCCGCCAGGTCCAGCGTCTCGTCGTCCAGTTCCTGGAAGAGGCGGAAGCCGCTTTGCGATTCGTCGGACAGCACCGGCGCAATCGCCGGATTCGGCAGGGTGGTATTGGCCAGGAACGGCTGCTGATACAGGGTCTCGCGCAGGTCAGGCTCGTCGCGGTTGGCGCGCGCAAGGTTGACCCGCCAGTCGATGCGGCTGTTGGACGCACCCCCGAAGAAGTGGTCGCCAGTCAAGGCGGTCGACAAGAGGCCCTCCTCGACGAAGGCGAGCCGGCTGTTGCGGTAGTAGAACAGGTTCTCGGTGTTGGGCCCCTCGAACGTGCGACCCTCGTCCTTGCCGCTGTGGCTGTAGAAGTTCTCCAGCGAGATACGGTTGTTGGAGTTCATCTGGTAGGCAAAGTTCGCCACCGCGCCAAGCTGTGCTCGCTGGGTGCCGTACTTCATGTCGTAATCGCTGACCGCCTCGAGTTCATCGCCGTCACCGATGCGGTAGAAGGCACGCTCTTCTTCGACGTACTGTTCCTTGTACGACTGCGTCACGCTGGCGACGACACCGAACTTGCCGAAACGGTTACCGAACACCGCGCCCCAGTTCTGGCCGGGCGCCCCATCGGCCGCGACCGGGCTCCACTGGTTACCGAGTTGTCGCCCGTAGTCGGTGATCTGTTCAGGCGTGTAGCCGACGTCGGGCGTGTAAATGCCGCGACGCACGATCTTGTTGTCGGGGATGCCGGTCGGCAGGGCGCGGGCGCCGTCGTCAAAGCCCAGCCAATCCCTCTTGCCGAGAGGGCTGAGCGGCAGCGACTTGCCGGTCGCGTTCGAATAGGCGCTGAGGCCATACCCAAGCGTCATGACGGCCCGGCTCGGGAACTTGATGGGGTTGATCTGCACAAGGCCGCCGGCGAATTCCGCCGAGCGATCTGGCGAGTACGACTTGCTCACCTGCACGCTGTCGAGAAGTCCGGCCGGGAACAGGTCCAGCGGGACGACCTTCTTGTCGGGTTCGGTGGTGGGCAACGTCGAGCCAGACAGCGTCGTGTTGCTGTAGCGCTCGCCCAGGCCGCGGACGAACACATACTGGTTGTCGACGACCGACAGGCCCGTGACGCGCGACATCGCGGCCGCCGCGTCGGTATCGGCGTTCTTCTTCATTTCCTGCGAGCCGAGGTTGTCGGAAATCACCGGCGCGGCCTTGCGCTCCACCATCTGGGCTTCGGTCGACGAGGTGACGGCGCCCATGAAGGCATCGGCGGTCACGGTAACCGTCTCGGCGAAACGGCTCATCTGCAGGCCGACGTTGACGTCGATCACGCGCGAACCCGGTGCCACATCGACCTTGATGGTGCGGGCTTCGTACCCCTCCATCGCGACCTTGATTTCGTGGGTGCCCGGCGCGAGGTCGAGCACGAAGCGAGCGTCGACATCGGTATAGACCGTGTCCGCGCCGGCGACTTCAACCGGGACACCCGGCAACGTGATGTTGTTGGCCTCGTCCTTGACGATACCCGTCACCCGGACTTTCTTGCCTGAGCTGGCCTTGGACGCCTCGTCGGCAGCCGCGAGAGTAGCCGGGCCGGCCAGCAACAGGCAGATTAGGGCCGCCGTGCCTACATTTCGATTCATACACCCCTCAACATGGACTCGGGAAGACAGCCCTTACAGCGCCACTCATCGGGCCTGCAAGTAACACAGTCAAGTTAGCCCGGGGTCGTGAAGCGCAGATGAAGGACGTGTTACAGGCGGGTTAACGATTCGGCCATCGGCAACCGCTCCGGTGTCACAGGGATGGCGCCCCAATGGCGCAAGGCACCGCATTCGAGGATCGCGATGCTCGTCGTGTGGGCACCGAGCGGTGGCGCGCAGGTCAGACCGACCGGCATGAGGCAGCCGTCCTGGCCGTCGATCACGACGTCCGCGGCAGCAGGTGTGCGATCACACGCCGGGCCGGCAGCGCGAGCGGGCTCGTGGCCTCGATCGCCCGACGTGCATCACCGACGCGTCAACCGGCACGTTCGGGGACATGCTCGGCCCGTCGAACCGCACGGTCGATCACGGCACTGCACGGCAGGTGCAGGTGTCGGTGCGGTACTTGTTTGGGCGTGATCAGGCAATCCGGTTCTGGCTCCGGGCGGCGGGCCACGGGCCTGTCCGGCCCTCAGGGGTGCCGACTGACGCGGCGCCGGCGCACGGGAAGGCGAGAGGCAGGCCTGCGACCCGCCGCCCTGAGCCGTTCCGGATCACGGCGAGTGAAGCCATGCAGCCGGCGACGATCACTGCGTCGCCGGCAACCGCACGATGAAGTGCGCCCCTCCACGGTCGTCGTTCACCGCCTCGACGTCGCCCCGGTGCAACTCGACGAGGTGCTTGACGATCGACAGCCCGAGCCCCGTGCCGCCCGTCTCACGTGAGCGTGCCTTGTCGACGCGGTAGAAGCGCTCGAACACGCGCTGCAGGTCTGCATCGGGGATGCCCGGGCCCTCGTCCGAGACCCGTAGGACGATGCGATCGTGCTCGCGCCAGGCGTCCAACGTGATCGTGCTGTCTTCGGGCGAGTAGTTCGACGCGTTCTCGGCCAGGTTGCGGATGATGTCGTGCAGTTTCGCGGAGTCACCGGTGACCGTGACCGCGTCGGGCGCGATGTGGATCAGCACCCGCTGCGCGCGCGCCGCCAGCGTCGGTCGCAGTTCGGTCACGACGCCGTTGAAGAGGGCGTCGGTCGCGCACGGTGTGAGGTCGAGCACCTCCTGGCCGGCGTCGAGCCGCGCGAGCCGCAGCAGGTCCTTGACCAGCGTCTCCATGCGGCCCGAGTGCCTCGCGATGATCCCGAGGAACCGCTCGCGATCGCCGGGATCGTCAGGGCCATCGACCAGCGCCTCGACGTACCCGCGGATGGCCGTCAGCGGCGTGCGCAGTTCGTGCGACACGTTGGCGACGAAGTCGCGGCGAATGCGGTCGGCGCGCCGCAGGTCGGTGATGTCGTGCAGGACGAGCAGAGCACCGGTGCCCCCCGTGCCCTCGACGGGCGCTGCGCGCGAGACGAGCACCCGCTCGGGATCGCGCGCCACCGAGAGTTCGACACCTGCCGGATGCGTGCCCTCGAGCGCGTCGGCGATCTGGGCTGCGATGTCGGGATGCCGGATCACCTCGACGTATTGCCTGCCGACGGCCGATGCCTGCAGGCGGAGCATCTGCTGCGCTGCGCCGTTGACCAGTTCCACCGCGCCCTTGACGTTCACCACGAGGACACCCTCGACCATGCTGGCCAGCACAGCCGACAGGCGCGCTCGATCCCGCGTCAACTCCGTGCGCTCGGCAGCCGCCCGCGCGAAGACGGTCTCGACGATCCTGACGATGTCGCGGAGGTGGCCGTCGCGGTGCGCGCGCAGCGGCACCAGGTCGCTGTTCTGTGCAGCCGCGATGATCGCCGTGCCCAGGCTGGCGAGCGTCCGGGTACGTCGGCGCTCGGCCGCGCTCGCAAGCAGGAGCGCGACCGCCACTCCGGCGACAGCGCCGATGAACAGGCCGAACCACGGCGAGGCGCCCCTCGCCATGCTCGCTGCGATCGCCAGCACCGCCGCAAGGACGCTGAACAGCGACATCGCGAGGGGGCCGAAGCGCACCAGCAGCGTCTCGATACGAGCAGGCAACGGCACCCTAGGCATCCTCGTGCGTGGCCGCGCCGGGGGCGACCAGCTTGTAACCGAACTGCTTGACGGTGACGATCGCGTCGGCCAGGAGCGGGAGCTTCTCGCGCAGGCGCCTGACATGCACGTCAACCGTGCGCGTGCCGCCGGTGTACCGGTAGCCCCAGACATCGGTCAGCAGCAGGTCGCGCGACAGGACACGTCCCTGGTGCTCGACGAAGTACCGCAGCAGCAGGAATTCCTTGGCCGCCAGGTACACCTCGCGTTCCGCATCGCGCACGACGTGCCGGTCGATGTCGATGGTGAGGGTCGCGAACTGCAGCGTGAGCGGCGGCGAGGCGCCAGTCGTCCGCTGGTCGCGACGCACCTGCGCGTTGATGCGCGCGACGAGTTCCTTGGGACTGAACGGCTTGGTCACGTAGTCGTCGGCGCCCAGTTCGAGTCCGGCGATGCGATCGGATTCCTCTGCCCGCGCGGTGAGCATGATGATGGGAATGCGTGCGGTCCGTGCGTCGCCCCGCAACGCGCGGCACACCTCGAGTCCGTCGAGCCCGGGCAGCATCAGGTCGAGCACGATCACGTCGGGCGTCGATGCGCGTGCCTCAGTCAGGCCGTCACCGCCGCTCGACGCGACGCGCGCGCGGTGCCCCGCGCGCTCGAGGTAGTGCGCGATCAGGTCGGCGATGTCGCGGTCGTCTTCGACGATGAGGATGTCGCTCATGGCGGGAACGCCGCGCCACGTGCGCGGGCGTGGAGGCGAGCTATCGGTGTCGAGGTCCAGGCGGCCCTGAGGTCGTCATCCGAGGCGTAGGCGCGCGCGGCGATGCGACGGTGAGGAATCTCGAGATCGATGACCCGCCCGTCGAAGGGATCCGGCGTGATGACCAGCGTGTCGTCGATCATCTGCAGCTGCATTGCCTCCTGCTCGTGCACGTCGGTCCACCCGTGGCAGATGATCAGTGACGCGAGGTCGCCGAGGGCGAGGGTGCCGTAGTCGGTCAGGAACTGCAGCCGGTCGGCGCCTTGCGGATCGAGTGGACCGCCGGTCGATCCGTCGGGCCGCGCGTCGGCCCCGTACCAGTGATCACGGGCCCGATCCATCTCGGCGAAGAACCCCGTCCACTCGGGGTCGCGAAGGAACCGGCGATACACGGTGATCGCGTGCTGGGCAACGAGGGCCGCCGCGTACGTCGATTCGTGCGCGAGCACCGCAATCGCCCGGCGCCAGACGTCCTGGCGGCGCGACGCCGCAAGGTGCACGAAGTCGCAGGGACGTCCCGTGCCGGGTTCGATCGATGGCGCCGCATCTTCCTGCGCCCATCCGATGTCGTGCATGTCGGTGGCGAAGAGCGCGGCCTCGCGCGTCGCACGCGTCGGGAGCGTGCCGATCTGCCACTGGCGCATGAGCCGTCCGGCGAGCGCCGCATGGTCGGGCTGGGTGATGAGCAGCCACTCGCTACCCGCATCGCGGATGATCACGGCACGATTGTATCCGGGACCATCGCGCGGCTGAAAAACACTCCCGGGTTTTCCTGCCTGATGCCTTGATGACACTCCGGGAGTGTCTTGCTCGCGGCCCTACAGATCGCGGATGCCACGGTCGCGCCCCATGAAGACGATGGTCACGATCAGCAGCAGCACCGCGTTCACGGCGAGCACCGTCGGGGCGGATGACTGCGCGGCGAAGTAGCCGCTCGCAAGGCTGCCGAGCGGCATGCCGCCGCGGAACGCGACCATGTAGATGCTCATCACGCGGCCCCGCATGTCGTCGGGGGCAATCAGTTGCACGAGCGACGTCGTGAGCGAGAACACGATGATCAGCGCGGAGCCGGCGAAGAAGAGCAGGACGTTGCTGAGCCACAGCACGGGCGAAAACGCGAACGCCGCGACGAGAATCGCGAACACCGCCTGCACGATCAGCAGGAGGCGTCCCATGCCCGGGAACTTGCCCATCCAGGCGACGACCAGCGCGCCCGTGACCGCCCCTGCCCCCGACCACGCCATCATCACGCTGTAGCCGCCCACGCCGGTGTGAAAGACCTCGCGCGCGATCACCGGCAGGAAGGTCAGCAGCGGCAATCCCAGGAACGTCGCGAGAAACGCCAGCATCGTCAGGGCGACGATGGTCTGCTCGTGCTTGACGAAGCGGAGGCCGCTCCGCATCTCGGTCCACATCGGGCTGCGCGGGCCCGTCCCGTGTGCGGGCGCCCGCACCATCCACAACGCCGCGATGACGGCGAGGAACGACGCGCCGTTGAGGCCGAAGCAGGCCGCCGTGCCCAGCGCCGCGAGCGTGACGCCGGCCACCAGCGGGCCGATGACCCGCGCGAGGTTGAACTGGATGGAGTTGAGCGCGATCGCGTTCGGCAGGTCGGCCCTGGGAATCAGCGTCGGGATCAGTGACTGGTACGCGGGCCCGCCGAAGGCCTGCGCCGTCCCCGACGTGAACGACAGGGCCAGGATGTGCCAGATCTCGACGCGATCGAGCAGGACGAGGCTCATCAGCGCGAAAGCGCATGCCATCTGCACGATCTGCGAGGCGATCAACAGGTAGCGGCGATCGTACCGATCGGCGACGACCCCGCCGATGAGGGTGAAGAGCAGGATCGGGGCCTCGCCGAGGAAGGCGTCGAGTCCGAGGTAGAACGCCGATCCGCTGAGGCTCAGGACCAGCCAGTTCTGCGCGACCTTCTGCACCCACGTGCCGATGGTCGAGGACGCCGCGCCGAGCCAGAGAATGCGGAAGTCGCGATGCGTGAGGGCCGCGGCCAGTCGGCGCAGGATGCGCGACACGGTTGACGTGCCCGGCGGCGCGGCGGCAGCGGGCTGCGAAGACGGTGTGGACACTCGGCTCCTGGCGGACGATCGCTCTGGCGGGAAGGCGACGCTAGTGTAGCAGCGAACGCGGCATCGCGAGATGTCGGGCCTGCGCGCCTCAAATCAGCGAGTGGATGCGCCTGACCGCCTCGTGGGCGTACGTGCCGTCGACCACCAGGCTGATGCTGCACTCCGACGAGCCCATCGCGATGGCGAGCACGTTGATCTGGCCGTCGCCCACCGCCGTGAAGATGCGTCCGGCGATGCCGGGCGTGGTGAGGATGGCCGCGCCGACGACCGTGACGACGACGACGCCGGGCGTGGCGAAGATGCGCTCGATGTCGCGGCGCACGAGCTCGTGTTCGAAGGCCGAGCGCAGCTCGTCGAGCACGCGCGCTTCGGCGCTCTGCGGCACGACGAAGCAGATGCTCTGCTCAGACGAGGACTGCGAGATCATCGGGACGCTCGTGCCGGTGCGTGCGACGGCGCCGAAGGCGCGCGCGGCGATGCCGGGCACGCCGAGCATGCCGCGGCCCGCGATGGTGACGAGGCTCTGGCGATCGATCGATGTCACGCCGCGCAGCTGCAGCCGGCCCGTGACGCCGTTCGCATCCACGTTCGCCACGACCAGGGTGCCGGGGTGCGTCGGGTTGAAGGTGTTCTTGATCCGCAGCGGGATGCCGCGCTCGATGGCGGGCAGCGTCGTCTTGGGATGCAGCACCTTGGCGCCGAAGTAGGCGAGCTCCGACATCTCGAGGTACGACACCTGGTCGAGCGTGCGCGCGTCGCCGACCACCCGCGGATCGGCCGTCAGCACGCCGTCCACGTCGGTGTAGATCCACACCTCGTCGGCGTCGAGCGCCGCGCCGAGGATGGCGCCGCTGTAATCGCTCCCGCCACGCCCCAGCGTCGTCACCACGCCGGTGGCGGTGGACCCCACGAAGCCCGTGACGACCGGGATCGTGCCGCTGCCGAGCAGCGGGAGGACGCGGGCCTGCGAGAGCCGCCGCGTCTCGTCGGTCTCTGGAACGGCCGACTGGAACTCGGCGTCGGTGCGGACGATCTCGGCGGCGTCGATGGGCACCGATCCGAGCCCTTGCGCGCGGATCGCCCCCGACAGCAGGTGAATCGACAGCCGCTCGCCCAGCGAGGCGATCGCGTCGAGCGCGCGCGGCGAGGCTTCGCCGAGCACGGCGAGCGCCTCGGCGAGGCGCTGGAGGTCGGAGAGCCGCTGGTCGACGGCCGCCGTAATCGACGTGCGCTCGTGCTCGTCGGTGAACAGGGCGCCGATGGCGTCGGTGTGTTTCGTGCGGATGGCCGTGGCGAGTTCGAGGAAGCGGCCGAGCTGCGCGTGTGAGGCCGCGTGCGCCGCGTTGAGCAGCAGGTCGGTGACGCCGCTCATGGCCGACGTGACAACGACGACCTCGTGGCCGTCGCGGTGGAGATCGGTGGCGATGCTGGCAGCCTTGGCGATGGCGTCGGCCGAGCCGACCGACGTGCCGCCGAACTTGATGACGAGACGAGACACGGGAAGATCCTTGGGAATACGGTGCCGTGGATGTCGTGCGGACCGACGTGCAGTGTACGGGTGGCGAAGACCTGTGCCGTAGTGCCAGGTCGGTCATACGGCGCCGATCAGCGTGCGTCCAGGCAGGCGAAGATTAATCGAAATTCCCCTTGACCCTCGTTGGCGGTCGAGCGAATATATGGCGAAACACTGTTCGTGCCGTCCTTCACGGCCTTTTCCACACAGGTATTCGCCCATGGCTGCCGGTGCGCTGGCCCGTTCCGATGTCGAATCGCTGCTGCGTGCGCGTCGTCTCGACCGCACGCTGACCACGAGTGCCCCGCTGGTGTCGCGCGAGATTGCGACCATGCCGAGCGGGGTCGCGAGCCTCGACGCCCAGCTCGGGGGCGGATGGCCGAAGGGGCAGTGGTCTGAAGTCGTGGGTCCGCGTTCGTCCGGTCGGAGCTGGACCCTGGCGCAGGGGATGGCGCAGGCCACGCAGCGTGGCGAACTGGTGGCGCTGATCGACGCGTTCGACACGTGGGATCCGACGGCGGTGGCGGCATGCGATCCCGTGTGGGCGCGCTGGCTGTGGGTGCGTGGCCCGGCGATTGCGGCAGGCGGGCCGGCGAGCGCGGCGGGGGAGCGGACGCTGGCGACGCAGGGTGTCGATCGCGCGTTGAAGGCGGCAGCGATGCTGCTGCAGGCCGGAGGGTTCGGGATGGTCGTGCTCGACCTGAGCGAGGCGCCGCAGTCGGTGATCCGGGCGTTGCCGTTCACGACCTGGCTGCGCCTGCAGCGGATGCTGGCGGGGCACGACACGGTCGGCGTGCTGCTGGCGGCCGAGGCGACGGCGCGGAGCGCCGAGGGCGTGTCGGTGCAGTTGAGTGCCGCCGAGGCGTGGTGGTCGGGCAGCGACGATCGCTCACGGTACCTGGCGGGATGCGAGGTGCGCGGACGCGTGGTGCATGCCCGGCGTCCTGCGCGGGCCGAGGATCGGTTCTCGCTGACGACGCCCATGCGTCGCGCCGGGTGATCGCGATGGCGGCCTCCGTGGTGACGTCCACCCGTGTCGGTGTTGGTGCCGGTGCTGGTATTGGTGTCGATGTTGGTGTTCGTGCTGGTGCCCGTGGTGGTGCTGGTGCGGGTGACGGGGCCCATGTTGGTGCCGGGCCAGGTGTAGGGGCCGCACCCCAGTGCGGCCCGCCCCCCGCGACCCGCGATCCCGTGTTCGTCTGCGTGCGCCGGTCACGTGGTCTGCAAGACGCCGGTGCCCCTGCAGGCTCCGCGCCGATACCTACGCTGGCCGACCTGGCGGCGGAGTACTCGCCGCGCGTCGAGACGCTCACCCCCGACCTGGTCGTGTTCGATGGCAGCGGTGTGCGGCGGTTGTTTGGCGGGCGCCATGCGCTGGCGCAGCAACTGTCCGAGGCGATGCAGCGGCGCGGATGGCGCGGGGCCGTGGCGGTGGCTGCGACCCGGACCGCGGCGATGGCGGTGGCACTGTCTGCTGACGGCGTGCACGTGGTGCCCAGCGGGCGCGAGGCCTCGGCGATCGCGTCGCTGACGGTGGGCGTGCTGCCGGCGCTCGACAGCGGCTGCGCGCCGCCGGTGCTCGTCGATCCGGCCGCGCGCACGCCGGGGAATCGTGGTCACTTCCGTCTCGCGCCCGTGCCATCCGATGGCGTGTTGCCGGCGGCTGCGGCGTCGGCGCCCGAGGCCGAGGCGCTGGTGGCGACCCTGATCCGGTGGGGCATCGCGTCGCTCGGGCAGTTCGTGCGGTTGCCGGCGGCCGACGTGCTGGCGCGCGTGGGAGCCATTGGCCCGCGCTGGCAGCGGCTGGCGCGCGGCGAAGACCTGCGCCCGCTGGTGCGCGACGAGCACGACGACCCGTTCGAGGCCACGCACGAACTCGAGTGGCCGGTCGAGGGGCTCGAGCCGTTGTCGTTCGTGGTTGCGCGGGTGATCGATCCCCTGTGCGCGCGGCTCGAGCAACGCGACAGCGGCGCGGTGAGCGTGCACACGATGCTGCGGCTCGTGACGAAAGAGGTGCACACGCGTCGCGTGCAGGTGCCGTCGCCGATGCGCGATCCGCGCGTGCTGCGCACGCTCGTGATGCTCGATCTCGAGGCGCATCCGCCCGCGGCTGGCATCGATGCGGTCACGGTGACCTTCGAGCCGGCGCCGTATCGCCGGGTGCAGCACTCGCTGCTGGTCAGGCCGCTGCCGCCGCCCGATGCGATTGCCACGATCACCGCGCGCCTCACGGCGCTGATGGGTGAGGGCCGCGTTGGTTCACCTCGCGCGCTCGACACCCATCGTCCTGGCGCGGTGCGGATGGAGCCGTTCGCCCCCGATCGGCCGTGGGAAGAAGAGGCCGTGCCGATGCCGAGCGCGGCCGCCAGCCCGCTCGCCGCCGCGATTCGCACGCTGCCGCTCGATGGCGCCGATCGACGCGTGGCGCCGATCGGCACGTTGCTTCGACGCTTCCGGCGCCCGGTGGCGGCCGACGTGCGTGTGAATGCCGACGGGCGTCCCGTGCGCGTGTCGGCGCCGCTGGCCGGCATGCGCGCCTCGAGCGTGACGCGATGGTCGGGCCCGTGGAAGACTTCGGGCGAGTGGTGGCGTGTCGAGACGCCGCGCGGCCAGGCCGGGATGCCCGGCTGGGACCGCGACGAGTGGGACGTCGCGCTCGACGACCAGGGGATCTACCGCCTGATGCGCGACCGTGCGTGCGACCGGTGGTACGTCGAAGGGTATTGGGACTGACAGCGCGTCTCGCCGCAGTCACACATGCATTGCGCCGGGCGACTGGCGTTTCGGTATAGTGGAACTCGTTCGACCCTGACCCGCACGCATGCAGGCAATCGCGGGGTAAGGCTCAGATGAGACCGACGCTCGCATGCCATCCGCCGACGACCCGCTTCGCCACATCAGCGGCGCCCCCTGCGCGGCCGCTGGTGAGCGCTGACGTTGGGTGGACGATCCGGGATCACGGAAACGACCGGCGTGGCGTAGGATTCTGCTTATGAGCATCGACGAGATCGAGACGGCGGCGCTGCAACTGGAGCCGAAGGCCCGTGCTCGGCTGGCAAATCGGCTGCTTGAAAGTCTCGACGAGCTTACGCCCGACGAAAATGCGCGCGTGTGGGCTGAAGAGGCGCAGCGACGTGCGGAGGCCATCAACGCCGGCTCCCTCTCCTCCAAGTCGGCGGACGATGTGTTTCGCGACGCCCGGGCGCGGATCTGATCGGTGCGCGCGACGTTCAATGAACTCGCGGAAGCGGAGCTCAACGACGCCATCGCGTATTACGAAACTGAGCAGGTGGACTCGGGACTGCATTCCTGGAGGAGGTTCGCCGCTTGACTGCGGCGATCGTCGAATACCCGATCGCCGGGCCGATCATTCTCGACACGGTCCGACGTCGTCTGTGCTCGAGGTTTCCGTATGCGCTGCTCCACGAAGTTCACGCCGATCAGATTCGGATCTTGGCGGTCATGCACCTCAAGCGACGCCCGAACTACTGGATCGTCAGGCGCTAGTTACAATTGCGGCCCAACTCGGCATGCAGCCGACAGCGGCTGCTGCCATCGGTGAGCCGATCCGGCTGATGCCCAACGTTGGGCCGAACTGAGGCACGGCATGATCTCGGTCGATTTCGACGCACTGGTGGAGGCCGTCGAGTTCGTCAGCAGCGGGATGCTGACGGAGCACCGGGCGTATGTCTCGATCGACACCGGGGCGATTTACTGGGTGTCCGACGCCGGCGATCTTGACGACGACGCACCGGAAGACATCGACGAGTCCGATCTATACATCGCGGTCCCGAGCAGATCCGAGCTGCGTCTCGGTCGCAGCGTGGCGCTGCGATTCGCCGAAGAGCAACTCCCGGATGAGTTTCACACGGTCCGGAGGTTCTTCCAGGGTCGAGGCGCGTACGGCCGATTCAAGGACCTCCTTGCGGCACATGGCCAACTCGATGCGTGGTACGCCTTCGAAGCGCAGTGTACGGAGCGGGCGCTCCTGGAGTGGTGCGAAGCCCAGGGGATCAAGGCCATCCAGCAGGGCAAGGCCTGAGAACGGCCGCGCGCTAAGCGGCTGCAGTCCGTCTTGGTCCTTACCGGCACCAATCCCGCCTACTTCTTCCAGATCGCGCCGAAGCCCAGCTCCCAGAGCCGCTTGTTCAGCGCCGGGATCTCCTCGGCGGTCAGCCGATCCGCACGCGCCTTCAGCGTGGCCCACTCGGCATTCAGCTGTGCGAGCCGCTCGCGGTTCGGCTGGTTGACCCGGGGCAGATCGCTTTCCGTCTGGTTGACCAGGAACAGGTAATTCGCCGTGAACTTGTTGGGGAAGTTCTCGACGTCGTCGTAGGCCCTGGACCGGCGCTGCACCATGTCGGCGTCCCAGGCCTTCAGCTTCTCGAGAAGGGCGTCGCCGTCGCGCTTGACCTCGGCGTACTTGTCGCCGGACGGCAGGGCCGCGAGCAGCGACTCGAGCTGCTTCTGCTGGTCGTACACGCTGTTCACCAGCCGGTGCATCGCGGTCAGCTCGCGCTCCATGCCCGACATCTCGGCGTGGTACTCCGCGTACTCCGCGGCGCTGGTCGCATACAGCGGGTTCGCCAGGATCTCCGCGTCGGTCTCGAGCGTCCGGTCCTTCACCTTCAGCCTGAAGCGGTACTTGCCCGGGATCGCCTTGTGCCCGCGGTAGCTGCCCTCGACGTACACCCCCGGCACGCCAGGAATCGTGGGGTAGCGCATGTCCCACACGAACCGGTTCAGCCCCTTCGATTTCGGCAGCACCGGCTCCGCGCTCGGCCCCCCGTCCCACTTCTTGAAGTCGGCGTCCTTCTTCGACGAGAACGCGCTGACTGGCTTGCCCTCCGCGTCCGCGACCTCGATCGTGATCTCGTCGGTCTTCGCCAGCTCCGGCAGGCGATAGTAGAGGACGATCCCGTTCGCCGGGTTCACGCCGCGCGTCAGGTCGGCGCCGGTGAAGTCCTCCTTCCGGGGCGTTCAGCTCGCTTCCGCCGTTAGCCAGGTACGCGTTGCCCGGCTGATACAGGAACAGGTCCGGCGTGTCGTTCTTGTACTGCCGGATGAGCGCGAGGTCGTCGAGGATCCAGAGCGAGCGGCCCGAGGTCGCGGCAATCAGGTTGCCCTGGTGGATCCGGAGGTCGGTGACGGGCGTGATCGGCAGGTTCAACTGGAAGGGTGACCAGTCCCGGCCACCGTTCCACGAGATGAACACGCCGAGTTCGGTCCCGGCAAAGAGCAGGTCGCGCCTCACGTCGTCTTCCCGAACGACCCTGGTGAAGGCGTTGGCGGGAATGCCGCGGTCGATCTTCGTCCACGTCGCGCCGTAGTCGGTCGTCTTGTAGAGCCCCGGCGCGTGATCGTTGAACTTGTAGCGGGTGGTGGCGATGTAGGCGGTGGCCTTGTCGAACGGGGAGACCTCGATGGCGTTGACGAGGCACTCGGCCAGCCCCTTGGGCGTGACGTTCTTCCACGTTGCGCCGCCGTCGCGGGTCACGTGCACCAGGCCGTCGTCGCTGCCGGTCCAGATCACCCCCTTCTCGTGGGGCGATTCCACCACGTAGGCCAGCGTGCCGTAGTTCTCGGCGCCGACCGCCTCGTTCGTGTACGGGACGCCGGGCGTGGCCTGCTTCTCCTTCTCGTTGCGCGTGAGGTCGGGCGACACCTCCTTCCACGTCTTGCCCATGTCGCTCGTCTTCAGCAGGACCTGGGCGCCGTGATAGAAGGTGCGCGGTTCCCACCGGCTCCAGATGATGGGCGCGTTCCAGTTGTAGCGGTACTTCATGTCCTTGGCGTCCATGCTGAGGTACTGGATCGGCGCCGCCATGATGTTGGTGCCCGCCGCGGCCTCCGTGTCGATCACCTCGATCGTGCCCTGGTAGCTGCCCCCCATCACGTAGCGGGGGTTGTCCGGGTCGAAGGCGAGGAACGCGCTCTCGCCGCCGGCGGAGGCTTTCCAGCTCGCCTCCGTGATGCCCCCGCCGCCCAGCTCGCGGCTCGCGATCACGACCGACGTGTTGTCCTGTTGTGCCGCGTAGATGCGGTACGGGAACCGGTTGTCCGCGTTGAGTCGGTAGAACTGCGCCGTCGGCTGGTTGTCCTCGGCGCTCCAGCTGCTGCCGGCGTCGAACGTGATCGCACATCCGCCGTCGTTCGAGATGATGAAGTTGCGGGGGTTGTCGGGGTTGATCCACAGATCGTGGTAATCACCGTGCGTGCCCGACAACGTCTCCCAGGTCTTGCCCGCGTCCTTCGATCGCAGCGCGGGCGCGCTCAGCACGTAGATCGTGCGCTCGTCCTTCGGGTCGATGAAGAGTTCCGTGTAGTACCAGGCCCGCTGCACCAGCCGCGGCTCGCTGGTCACCTGGGTCCAGGTCTTGCCCGAGTTCGTCGAGACATACAGCCCGCGTTCGTCCTTGGCCGAGTCGCTCTCGATCAGGGCGTACACCTTTTCCGGGTTCGAGCGGCTGACGGCGATCGCCATCTTGCCCATCTGCTCGGGCAGCCCCTCGGTCATCTTCTGCCAGGTGTCGCCGGTGTCGGTGGACTTGTACAGGCCGCTGCCGGCACCGCCGCTGATCACCTGCCAGGGCCGGCGGCCGTGTTCCCACATCGCCGCGTAGAGGATCCGCGGGTTCGTCGCGTCCATCGACAGTTCCGCGGCGCCGGTCTTGTCGTTCACGAACAGGACCTTCTTCCAGGTCGCCCCGCCGTCGGTCGACTTGAAGATGCCCGCGCTCCTCGGACGCGCTGTAGAGCGCGCCCTGCGCCGCCACGAGGACGGTGTCGGGATCCTTCGGGTGCACGACGATGCGGGAGATGTGCTGGGTCAGCTCCAGCCCGACGCGCTTCCACGTCTTGCCGGCATCGGTGGAGCGGTAGACGCCGTCGCCATGGTGCGTCATCACGCCGCGCACCGCGTGCTCGCCCATGCCGACGTAGACCACGTTCGGATCGCTCTCGGCCACGGCGATCGCCCCGACCGAACCGGTCTTGAAGTAGCCGTCCGAGACGTTGCGCCACGTGACGCCCATGTTGTCGGTCTTCCAGAGCCCGCCGCCGGTGGTGCCCATGTAGTAGGTCGTGGGGTCGCCGACGACACCGGTGCCGGCAACGGCACGCCCGCCCCGAAAGGGCCCGATCGAGCGCCATCGCACCGGCTTGAAGTACGTGTTCGGGTCCTCGGCGGCCGGCGGGGTGACCTGGGCGGAGAGTGTGAGGGCGCCGAGGCAGAGAACAACGATGACGCTGAGTTTTCGGAACATATGAATCCTGGATGTGCGACCGACCCCGGGCCGCGCGCGAACGCGGCGTGAGCGACGCCGATTATATAGAGGGTCGCGGCTTTCGGCCCGTTCGGCATGTGCGGGACGCGCGTCATCCCCCGGTCGGTCGATCACAACGGCGGCAGGATCCTCCACGAGCGTCGCGCGCGCAGTTAAAGAGGTGCCACAAGGGTACCGAAGGCTGGTACATTGAGCCCTGACGGGCGGTTGCAGCGGACGGCGCTGCGCGCCGCGGCTGAACCGCGGTCGTTAGCCCGACACGGAAGGGTGCCGCGGAAGGGTGCCGCGGAAGGGTGACGTTCGGCCAGCCCGCGACTTGTCACGGCGCGCGTGCCCGTGGCCGATCGCCGGATATCGAGCGGCCGGCGGCATGGTGAGCCGAGACGGGGAATCCTTGAGATACCTCCTCCTTGCCCTCGCCTGGACGGCGTACTGCACGCTGCACAGCGCAATGATCTCGGAGACGGCGACCGGCTTCCTGAAGCGTAGGCTGGGCGACTCCTTCCGGTTCTACCGGCTGTTCTTCAACTCTGTCGCGATACTCACACTCATCCCGGTTCTGTGGTACTCGCACTCCCTTAGGCAAGAGGCGATCTTCCGCTGGGAGGGCGTGTGGCTGGTCCCCCGCTACCTTCTCCTGGCCTGCGGCATCCTGCTCGTGGTCGCTGGCGGAAGGCACTACAGTCTCGGACAGTTCGTCGGGATCAGCCAGTTGCGGGGGGCATCCTCCGGCGGGGTTGGCGACGGGGGGTGGGATCGATTCGAGTGGTGTCCTCGGTCTGGTCCGGCATCCCTGGTACACCGCGGTCGTGCTGCTCTTGTGGGCGGGCGACCTGGACATGGCGGCGTTGGTCGGCAACGGTGTGCTCACCGTCTACATTGTCGTCGGAACGCTCCTGGAGGAGCGGAAGCTCGTCCACGAGTTCGGTGACGCTTACCGCAGCTACCAAGGGCGGGTGTCCATGTTCGTCCCGCTGAAATGGATTCGGATGCGGATCGCTCCCTGAGGGGGGTCGGCGGTCGCGAGCGGTAGAATCGCGTTCATCAACTGGCATCATCCTGAATGCGCTTCGCAGGTGAGCGCGAGCGTTGTGCATTCTCACTCTACGTTCCTCGCTCAAGGAGGCATCCTGAATCCTCGGCGATCGATATTCCGCGGCGCCCTGCATGTCCTCGGCGCATTGCCGCTCTTTGCGACGGCGCCGCTGTACCGGGGCTGGCATATGCGGTGGGGAGCGACAGACGAAGAGCTCCGCCTTGCGATGCCTGGCGATGATCTCGTGCCCCTCGCATCCTTCAACGCCACACGCGCCATCACGATCTCAGCGCCACCAGAGAGGGTGTGGCCCTGGATAGTGCAAATGGGCTATCGGCGTGCGGGCTTCTATGCCTGCGATCTTCTCGATAACGCCGGTATTGAAAGTGCCACCTCCGTCCTCGACGAGTTTCAGAACCCCCGTCTCGGCGACTGGATGCCGATGGCCAGCACCGTAAACGAGACGACCGCATTCAGATTCACAGCCTTCGAGGCGAACCACTGGCTCCTATGGAGCAAACCTGACAGCACCTGGGCGTGGCGCCTGTCGCCTGGAGCCCCCGGCCAGACGCGCCTCGTGACCCGACTGAAGCAGCGGTACGCCTGGGAGTCGCCCGGAATGGCCATCTTCACTCTCGTCTTGCTTGAATTCGGCGACTTCCCGATGATGCGCAGGGTACTCAAGGGCATAAAGCACCGCGCAGAACGAATGGACGCCCCTTCGGGCCGAGGACTTTAGCCATGACCTCGCTTCTCGCTGGTACCCAGACCGTCAAGAACGATGGCCCCACCTGGACCCGTCGCGATTTCGTGCACGCCGGGCTCGTCACGACCGGTGCCGTGGCGCTGGCAGCGTGCGCGAACCGGGGCATGCTGCCCGCCTACGCCGCCGCCGATCCGGCGTCGGCCCTCGACGATCTCGCCCGCAGCGTTCGTGGACGGTTGCTGCGTGGGAGTTCACCGGGTTACGACGAGGCGAGGAGGGTCTGGAACCTCGCCTACGATCGCCGCCCGCTCGCGATGGTGTCTGCCGCGGACGTCGATGACGTGCGGCGCTGCGTGGAGTTCGCGCGCAAGCACGCCGTTCCCATCGCCATCCGCGCCGGCGGTCACAGCTATGCCGGATACGGGGTGGCCGATGGCGCGCTGCAGATCGACCTCGGAAGGTTGACGTCCGTCACCGTCGACCGCGACCGCCAGGTCGCCTCCGTGGGTGGCGGCACCCGGATCAGAGACCTCCTCAAGGCCACGCTGGCCGCGGGTCTGTATACGCCCATGGGGGCGTGCGGCGCCGTCGGCGTTGCAGGCCTTGCGCTCGCGGGCGGTGACACGAGCGGGAGAGGCCTGTACGGAACGGCGTGCGACAACCTGATCGGCGCGCAGCTCGTGACCGCTGACGGTGACGTGCTCGAACTCGGGCCGGGCAGGAACGAGGACCTGTACTGGGCAATCCGCGGCGGCGGCGGAAACTTCGGCGTCGTCACCCGACTCGACTTCCGGCTGCACCCGGTCGTGCCGTTGCACGCGGCAGCGTTCAACATCGGCTGGCGCGACATCGCCGGCGCGTTGCGCGCATATGGCGACCTCGTACGCGGCGCGCCCGACGAGGCACGCCCCGCGTTCTACGTCGACCCGGCGTCAGGTGCATCGGCGAGCTGCGGATACCGCGGCGACGCCGCAGCCGCGGCGACCTACCTCGAGCAGTGGAAGGCCGCATTCCGCCCCGTGGACCCACTGATGTCCACCTCTGTTCCCGATCCCGAGGGCGAGGTCTGGGCGACGACGTCGCTTGCCGTTGACGGCGCGTTCATCGAAGACCTGAGCGATGGCGTCATCGACGTGCTTGCGCGCGCGGCTGTCGATGGGCGGGGCGTCGGACAAATGCTGCTCGGCCTCTCGCACGGGGTGGTGGCACGCATTCCGATGACTGCCACCGCCTACCCGCTGCGCGGACCAGGGCTGAGTACCCTGGTTGCTGCTGAGTGGGACAAGCCCGAGGCTCGCGCGCGGGCAGTGCAGTGGGTGGCCGAGACTGGCGCTGCACTGCGTCCCTGGGCGCGCCGCGCCTATGTGAACTACCTGCCGCCAGGCACACCGGAGCGGATCCGCGAGGTCTACGGGGTGAACTACCCCCGGCTGGCGCGAATCAAGGCGCAGTACGACCCGTCGAACCTCTTCCGGGAAAACCAGAACATTCGGCCTGAGCCTGCGAGCAAACGATGAGGGTCCATCTCGCTGTTCGCGACACCACGCGTAGGGCGCGCTGCGCGTCCCAACCGCGCGTTGCAGTCGGCCGCACTCGCGCTGTGCGCTTCGTGCGCCCCTGAACGCATCGTCAGGCCGTCGCAAGGCCACTTCGCCCATGTCGCATCCAGCCGGAGCGGATTCATGCAGAACGTGCTCAGCGGCAAGCGTGTTCTTGTCGCCCAGGCAACGGAGTTCATGGGCCCCGTATACGCCGTCGGTCGGTGCCGGATCCAACATCGGATCACCTCGAGTGAGCAGACATGGCCACTATTGCGGTTGGCGACATCCACGGCAATCACTCCGCCCTCAACGACCTCCTCGACCAGATCCGCAAGGAGGTTGGTGCGGACGACACCGTGGTCTTCCTTGGCGACTACATTGACCGGGGTCCCGAGACCCGCGGCTGCGTCGACGCCGTGCTCGCGTTTCGACGCGACGTGCGCGCAGAGGTCGTGTGCTTGCTCGGCAACCACGAGGACTGGTTGTTGCGGACGCTTCGCGACCATGGTCGTCATTCGTGGCTGCTCGGCATGGAGGCGTTCGACACGATTCGAAGCTACTCGCCTGACGCCGCGAGAGCGTTGAGCGACGCGGTCTCGAACGCCGGGGCTGAACTGTACCTGGGGCACGGCTCGCTACCGTACGAGGTGTTCTTCGATTCTGTACCGCCAGAACACATTCGGTTCTTCGAGAATCTGCGCGTCTACCACCGCACTGCGGATTGTGTCTGCACCCACGGCGGCCTGGATCCCCGGATCGTCAGCCTTGAAGAACAACGACGCGAGGACTTGATATGGGGAGCAGGCGGTTTTCCCGGCGGGTACGCGGGTGCGGAGACCGTCGTGTACGGACATTGGAACAATGCCGTCCTGATTGCCGGGTGGCCAACACCGGCCATTGTCGGACGCACCCTCGGTATCGACACGGTTTCGCACGGTGTGCTGACAGCGTTGCGGCTGCCCGACTTCCGCGTCTTCCAGAGCGCCCGGTACAAGGCACCGTCGCCTCGCGCCTGACATTCCGATGGGGCCGGCGCACCACCGCCCTGTGCGATTCTTCGCCGGGGCGCGGCTGACGTGGCGCGCCAGGCTTCGATGATTGCCAACCCCTTGGGAGGGGGATCGGAATGAGACTGCTCGCGTCAGCTGACTTGCACGGCAAGTACTCCGTCTACGAGTGGCTGGGCCGCACAGCATTCGAGCATCATGTTGACGCTATCGTTCTCGCCGGCGACCTGTTCGGCTGTCCAGACGGGTTCGCCAGTCCGGAGGCCGCTCAGGAACACGAGGCACAGATGATCGCGGAGTTCCTGGACCGCACGGGGTTCCCAGTCTTCTACATCATGGGGAACGACGACCTGGTCGAACTCAACCCCCGGTCGGCACGTGTCCAGTCGATTCATGGCCGGCGAGTCCCGTTTGGCAGGTACTCGTTCGTCGGCTATCAGTACGCACTGCCGTTCATGGGCGGACCGTTCGAGAAGCTCGATGCGGAGATCGAGGTCGATCTGGCGGCTCTGGAGGAGTTGCTCGACGCCGGCACCATCTTCGTGTCGCATGCTCCAGCGCTGGGCATCCTTGACCCGGGCCTCGGGGGCAGCGCAGATCGGCAGCCGATCGTTACGGGACCTGCTGGAACGGCATCCCGTCCGGGCACACATTCACGGCCACAGCCATGGCGGCTTCGGACGGCAGGGGACGCACCTGAATGTTGCCTCCGCCGGTCGCGAACGCGCGATGATTCTCGACCTGGAAACCATGGAACATATGGTCGTCTGATAGCGGGCGCGACGGCTCCAGGCGGGCCATCGAGGCTTGCCGAACGTTCGGCAGCCAGTTCCGGCACGCGCGTGTTCGTCGAGGCGCAGTGCCTCGGCCAATACTGCGGCGGCGGGCTGAGTCACGATGACACGATTCTACGCCCCGGCGAGACGCCCAACGAGCGCTTGCAGGCGTCGGCCGCCGGCGCGAGAATGAGTCGCCGCCACTGAAGCGGGATCGTCAGGCCGACGAATCGGGGACGGGTGCAATGACACCACGCCGATTGACCGAGTTGCGATGTCCGGGCTGCCAACAGATCTCCTGGGTCATCGACTCGGACTATCGCGGCATGGACGGCGTGATGCTGCCCTATCACGAGCGGCGGTACGCGTGCGCTGGCTGTCGTCATGAAGGTCCAGGCTGGACACTCGGCCAACAATCGCCTCCGGAGTTTCTTCTGCAACCCCACACTCTCTACCCGATGACGCAGGTTGCATTCGACTACTGGGTCGGGGTTCTGAGGACGCACTTCCCCACGCATCCGGCGCTTGGGAGACTCGGAACGACGTTTGTTCCCTGTCTGCCTGAGGAGGCGGAAGCGATCAGGGAAGCACAGGCTCGGGCTCACCCGGTGGTCGAGATGAAGGATCAGGACGGCGCGCGACGTGCCGAGCCTGACCTGCAGACTGCCTGCGTATGGCTGGAACTCATGAAGCCCGGCGACACGCTGGAGTTCAGGCGGCGGGATGGCGGTTCGCTGCACCTCACGCTCGACGCGGCGGGACGCTCCGGGAATTGCCTTGACTCAGATGGCGCAGCCCTGGCGCACGCGGTGGGCATGGATGAGCAGAGCGCTCGCGAAGTGATCGAGCGATATCTCTCTGGGAACACTGCGGAATGTGCAAGGTGGCTTCGCAAGGCCAACGCTGGAATGCTGGGCCGATTGTGGAACCACGTCATCCATCCACCGGCCCGCAACGGCCAGCGTCGCGTCTGAGAGTGCGACCTTGGTTCGTCAACCAACAGATCGAGACCAGGAACGGCTGCTGCAGGCGTTCGCCGACGCGTGGAACCGTCACGACGTGGACGCGCTGATGTCGATGATGACGGACGACTGCGTCTTCGAGGCGTCGGGGCGGCACAATGGTCGACGACGAGGGATCGCTCATGCCCAACCTGCTGCGATGTGTGTTTGCCCTCCTCGCGGGAATCGCCATAGGCGGAGGGTCAACATGGCACTCATCGGACATGCCGTCACCGTGACTTCGTCAACGATGAGGTAATCCGATGGCCAAGCCCGGCGATGTAATCGACAACCCCGTCACCGGCGAACGCATAACGTTCGTGCGCACGTCCCGCGACACTGACGGGCGCCTCGTCCAGTTCGATCTCGTCGTGCAGCCGGGAGGGTCGCCCGTCGGCGCCCACGCGCATCCCGTGCAGACAGAACGCTTCAAGGTCCTGAAAGGGGCGCTCTGCGCGTCGATGGACGGCCGCGAGTTGTGTCTCGTCGAAGGCGACGAGTTGACCATTCCACCAGGGACGCCGCACTACTGGCGGAACGCGTCTCACGAGACCCTGCACGTCATCGTCGAACTGCTGCCTGCCCTGCGCTGGGAAGCGTTGTTCGAGACGATGTTCGGCCTGGCGCGTGACGGGAAGACAGACCGACGCGGGCGGCCGAACCCGTTGCAGGCAGCAGTGATCTTCCACGAGTTTCACGATGAGGCCGTCCCGGTTGCGAGAATCGACCGGATGTTCTTCGCGCTGATTCCGTTTCTCGCCCCCCTCGGCAGGTATGTAGGCTACAAGCCGACCTATGCGCGGTACACGAATGACGCGGCCTGACCGCGTGTGCTGCCGGCGGCCAGATGCTCCCGTCCCGGTCGGCGAATCAGCGAGGACGACTCTCGAATGGATGTCCACAAAGAGAGCAAGCGAGGTCCACCCGATCTCGGCAGTCGAGACGGACTTCGTTGTGATCGCGAGCTCGCACCTGGTCCCCGATCTCGTGATCTGGGATGGTCGTTCGATCCTCGTCTTGTTGGCGACGGGCGGCTCGACACGCACTCGCCCCAGACCGGGGAGGCCATCCGACTCGACGTCGAAGACGGCCGCGTGGCAGGTGAGGCGATCCTTCACTTCATCGGCCTGCGAAGCGGTTCTGGGATGACGGGATACCTGGCCCTCCTCATGGCCTTCCGAGTGTGCGCTCGTCGCCCGTCGAGGTGCCCGGCGTCGTGGCGCTTCCGGAGACCGTCTATGACCTCGGGCGCAACTGGAACGACCAGCTCGGCCTGGACTTCGCAGCCACTCTCTACGTGAGCGGCGGAACGCGAACGCGACATCGGCTGGTCGGTGCTTCTGGTCGCTTACCTCGTTGGGGCTAGTCAGCGCATCGAGGACAATTGCCCATCAGATCATCCTGGTCTTGACGCACAGGTGCTGGCTGGCTTCCGGTCATGGGGCCTGCACAGCAAGCGCTCCTCGAGAGCGGGTCAACCGTCGCCCCTGAACCTGCGTCCGAGTCCACGGGCGGTGCGGTGGTTCTCGCCGGCGTGGTTGCGCCAGTTGTCGAGGAGGCGTACTTCCCCTCGGGTTTCTTCTTCCACGAATGGCGCATTGGGGATGGAGGGCCCCCGTTGTCAACGCGCTCCTGTTTGCCCTGTACCACTTCTACTTTCCGGGAAATGTGCCGGCGCATCTTCGTGGCATTCGTTCCAATCGCCTTCATTGTCATGATCAAGAAGAACTGGCGAATCGGCCTCGTCTTCCACGCCGCGGCCAATCTCTGGGGAGTCTATTGTGTGGCCATCGCCATCAGGTGACGCGGCCTGGCTAAAACCTCCCCTGTGAGCCGACGTGGCTGGGCCATCTGGCCGGAGGAGTAGGAGCGCCAAGCCGCGGGCAACGTGGCTCAAGCATCAGGCGACGCGAACAGGGCTGCAGGGACAGCATCGAGGAGAGACAATGGGCACAGCGTTCCTCGTCGTGGCGATACTGAGCCGTGATCGGCGTGATCCTCCGCGCATGACGTGAGGCGGCCGTTAGAGTTATCAGCGAGAAAGTGATCGCAGGTGCCGACAGGAAAGACCGTTCTTCTCGTCGGAGGCACAGGACGCACGGGGCGGCGCGTCCTCTCGGAACTCCTGGAGCGAGGAGTCAGCGTGCGCGGGATCGTGCGGTCAGCCGGTCGACTAACGCAGGGAGTTGCTGATCATCCGCGGCTGATGGTCGTCGAGGCCGATCTCCTGTCACTCAGCGCCGAGGAGCTTGTTGCGTGCGTTCGCGGCTGCGATGCCGTCATCTCGTGCCTCGGTCACGTCATCAGCCTCAGGGGAGTGTTCGGGCCGCCGCATGATCTCGTGACGCAGGCCACGGCGCGACTGTGTGACGCGATCCGACAGTGGCAGCCGGATGCGCCGGTGAAGTACATCCTCATGAGCAGCGTGTCGGTCTATCACCCTGGCGCGCCCGATGAGCGGCGCGGCACGCTCGAGAAGGTGCTCTTGTGGCTTCTCCGCGGCCTGGTCCCACCGGCGAGCGACAACCAGCGAGCCGCGGACTTCCTCCATGGGCAGATCGGAGCGGGCAATCCGCTCGTCCAGTGGGTCGCGGTGCGACCGGACAGCCTCCTGGAGGGTAGTGGTTCGGCCTACTCGCTGCATGAGCACCTCGTGAGCAGCCTCTTCAAGCCAGGCAGTACCAGCATGGCGAACGTTGCGAACTTCATGTGCGACCTGGTGACAGATGCTGCAACGTGGGACAGATGGGCGGGGCGGTTGCCCGTGATCGTCAACGGGCGCAGGCCCGGCGGGTGACACGGAAAGTCTCCCAGGCGGCCGCCAATTCGCTATAGTAGAGCCGTAGGACCTGACGCGCAGGCAGGCAATCGCAGGGGCAAGGACTCGCATGAGACCGACGCTCACATGCCAACCGCCGGCGGTCCGCTGCGCTACGTCGATAGCGCGTGCGGAGTCCATCCACCACATCTTCGCCAGGGCACGGGCCGGTCTCCGCGGCGCCCTTACGCAGCGATGCTCGCGTGACGCCCCGATTCGACGCACCCCGGGCCCGAACCGGCAACATTCGAGGAGGGAACATGAGACGTCGCATCATGCCAGCACTTGGGATGGTCGTGTTCCTCGTGTCGGCGTCGACCGCACCTGCCCAGCAGGTCACGGTTGATCCCGACCAACAGTACCTCGTCCTGGAAGTCCTGAAACTGTCGACGTTCGAGCAGGAACTCAACAGCGCCGCCAGCCAGGGATTCCGGCTCTTGATGTCGACCACGTCGGAGGACGGCGGACGGGTGCAGGCGCTGATGCAGCGCGCGGCGACGCCCCCGGACGTCTTTCAGTACCGGTTGGTGGCGACGTTCTCGACGAAGACCGGCGACAAGGAGATGAACACAGCGGCCGTCGAGGGGTACCGGACCGTGCCGCACACCGCGATGCTCAAGAAGGGGTTCACCATCTTCAACACCAACAACGTCGTCGTCATGGAGAAGACACCGAACTCGTCCGAGGTGTTCGAATACATGACGATCACTGCGGCTCGCACCGAGACGTTCCATCGGGAGTTGAAGAGTGCCGTGGACCAGGGGTGGAAGGTCATCGACATGAAGTACGGCCAGGTGCTGCTCGAGCGGCAGCAGGAGAAGCGCATCTCGATGGGAGGCTGAGCGGAGCCCCGACGTGCCACCAGGTGCCTGCGCCGTCGTAGCGTCGCGTCCGTGGCGCCTTGCCGCGCCAGACGCAGAAGGAGGAGCCGTGCGCAAGACAGTCGTTTTAGTCGTCGTGGCAGGCCTCGGGCTTGCCGGCGACCTGGCGGGCGGACAGGCCTCGAAGATGTCGTCCGATGACCGCCAGGCAATCCTCGACTACCAGCTCACGTTGCCGCGAGCCAACCAGTTGATCGTGGCGATGGAGGCGATGACGAAGTACATGGTGGCGCTGCCCGACTTCCAGGACCGCGTGGTCACGTCGATGAGGATGACTCAGGCCGAACGCCGCACCGACCTGGAGAAGGACCCGAAGGCGATGGAGGTCCTCAAGAAGAATGGCCTGACCGCACAGGATTACGTGGTGGGGCTGCCGGCGTTGCGAATGGCGCTGATGCTGGCCCAGGGACGCCCCGCTGGCCCGAGCATCATCGCTTCGCCCGCCAACATCGCGTTCGCGAAGGCGAACCTGGCACAGCTCAAGCCGAAGATGGATGCGGCTGATGCCATGAGCATCCGAGAGTAACGGCAACAGAGTCACGGCAACAGAGTCACGGCAAAGAGCACGCAACCCCGAACCGCCAACCGAACTCGGCAGGACACGCACATGCCCTTCAGCGTCACGCTGAGCCAGTTGCTGCTTCTCGCGCCAAGCGCGCGCTCGTCGTACCGCGACGCCTTTCAGCAGGGGCAGGCCGTCCTCGACCGGAGTGGCATCACGGCATCGGGGCTTCGGCTCGCGCACTTCATGGCGCAGGTGCTGCACGAGTCCGGCGGGTTGATGATCCAGTTCGAGAACCTGAACTACAGCGCCGAACGGCTGCCCAAGGTGTGGCCCTCGCGCTTCAAGCCCATCGGGCCGCTCGACCCGCTGCGCTACGCGCACAATCCGCAGAAGCTTGCAAACGAGGTCTACGGTGGCCGCATGGGCAACACGGCCCCGAACAGCGGGTTCACCTACCGTGGCCGGGGGCTGTTGCAGATCACCGGCCACGACAGCTACCGCGACGTCACCGCGCGGTTGCGGCGCGTCGATCCCGCGGCTCCCGACTTCGTCGCAACCCCGGACGAGGTCATCAGCGCGCGATGGAGCCTGGAGGTGGCTGCGGTCGAGTGGGCCGCGCGCGGCTGCAACGCCTGCGCCGATCTCGACAACCTGCGGAAGGTGACGAGGGCCGTCAATGGCGGCCTGGTCGGTCTCGCCGACCGCGGTGAGTGGTTGAAGCGTACGAAGGCCGTCTGGTCGTAGCGTGCCGCCGTGGACGTGTCCGCGCAGTTCGAATGCTCGCGAGGAGCGTGCTCGTGGGAGACGCCAGCCCGTCGGCGCTGTATGCTTGCGCCATCCAATATTTGTGAGGCGGGGCAGAAGTGCGCCACAAGGGAGTGTGAGGATGCGGCAGCTTCACGTTGGGTCGGTGGCCGTTGTGATCGGACTCTTCACCGTCGGTTCGCCGCTCCGCGTGATGGCCGAGCCAGCGCGAGCCGTCAAGGTCACCGTGCTCTCGACCATGCTGGCTGGGAACCCCGGTCGAGGCATCGGTGAGTGGGGCTTTGCCGCGCTACTCGACGTCGATGGCCGGCGTCTGTTGCTCGACACGGGCGAGCGGCCCGAGACCGTGCTCCGCAACGCGAGCGAACTCGGCATCGACCTGTCTGACGTGACCGACCTGGTCATCACGCACAATCACGGTGATCACACCGCCGGGCTCGTGACGCTTCGACGGGAGTTGGCGAAGAAGAACCCCAAGGCGCTCTCGCGCGCACACGTGGCGCGTGGCATCTTCGATCGACGGCCTGGCGCCAACGGCTCGGAAGGCAACGGCCTGTTGCCGATGAAGGCCGCGTACGAGGCGCTTGGCGGCCAGTTCGTCGAGCATGCCGGCCCGACCGAACTCCTGCCGGCGGTGTGGCTCACCGGGCCCGTGCCGCGGCAGTATCCCGAACGCAACTGGAGCGGCACCGGACGCATCCAGACGGCAGGCGGGCTGGTCGAGGATATCGTCGCCGAAGATGCCTCGGTGGTGATCGATACCGCAGACGGCCTGGTGGTCATCAGTGGGTGCGGTCATGCCGGCGTCGTCAACACCATGGAGTACGCCCGCAAGATCGTGCGCGAGGCGCCAGTGGTGGCCGCCATCGGCGGGTTCCACCTGTTTGCGGCCAGCGATGCGACCCTGGAATGGACCGCAAACAAGCTGAAGGCGTTCGGCGTCCGCTACCTGCTGGGCGCCCACTGCACCGGAATCGAGGCCGTTTACCGGCTTCGGACGATGCTGGGCCTGACCCGGCAGACCGCGGTGGTCGGCGCGGTCGGATCGAGCTTCGCGTTGGATGCCGGCATCAGCCCGCTAAACCTCGCGCAGTGACGGTCGCTGCGCGATGGATCACATTGAGCGTCAGTTGTGCGGATGCTCGCATGGTGGGGTCGCCATGACTGAATCACGACACCTGTTGCAGCACTTCCTTGCGGCCATCGCGTATCGCACGCAGAAGGCACTGCGAGACGCACCGGCAGGGTTCGGCGAGTTCTGCGCCGGGCCGAACACGCGCACGCCACACGAGTTGCTGTGGCACATGACCGGACTGGCCGGATACGCGCGCACCTTCTTTCATGGAGGTGACTACGCGCCGCCACGGCTCCCGACGTTCGCCGAGGAGGTCGAGCGATTCCATGTGGTCCTCGGCACCCTGTCGAACGATCTTGGCGACCCGCACCTGGCGTGCGGTCTCACCGACGAGCAGTTGCTCCAGGGACCGCTCGGCGACGCAATGACGCACGTCGGCCAACTTGCGATGCTCCGCCGCCTGGCGGGGGTACCGGTGCCCTCAGAGAACTTCATTCACGCGGCGATTCGGGCCGACAACGTGAGCAGGCACCAACCGGCTCCAGTCGCGCCCGATGCCTGGTGGCGCGCCGACCAGCCGCCCCAGCCGCCCGGCCCTGTCAACGGAACGGACGCCGGCGCGACGTGACGCGAACGTGTGCCACCGGACGCACGGTTGGCGCAAACTTGGGAGGGCCGATTGCCCGTCGCTCGTGCCATCATGTGCCGGGTGCAGGGCATTCACCGGACTGCCCGGGGAGGCAATAAACCATGACGACCGTTGAGGCCAGGGAACTCGTGGCGTACGGATCGTGGGCGAATGCCCTGGTGTTTGCCGCCGCCGAGAGCCTGTCGGATGAGCAACTCGGTGCCCTCGTGGCCAGCAGCTTCCCTTCGGTCGGCGCGACGCTCGCGCACATCGTCGCCGCCGAGTGGATCTGGCTTCGCCGGTGGCGAGGCGAGAGTCCGACCGCGATTCCCGCATGGGTGGCACATCCGAGCCTTCGCGAACTGGAGGGGCGACTCGCGGCCGTAGAGGCCGAGCGCACGGCGTTCCTGTACAGCCTCTCGGACGCCGCGTTGGAACACGTGGTCACCTACCGCAACCTGGCAGGGCAGATCTACACCGAGCGGCTCAGTGGACTGATCCGGCACGTGGTCAATCACTCCACGTATCATCGGGGCCAGATCGCGACGCAGCTGCGCCAGCTGGGTGTGACACCTCCGAACACCGATCTGATCACCTACCTGAGGCTCGCGAAGTAGCGAGGAGTTGACCATGGCCATTCGTGTCGTCCGCCTGGGAAGCGCCAGGGCAAGCCACGAGGGCACACGCATCGGAACGGTTCGTCGCCCGCCGCGCGGTGTGCCGAAAGCCCAGTTCGCCTCGCAGAACTGGTACGACGTCTGGTTTCCCAACCTGGCGCCGAGTGTCGAAACCATGAAGCTCGGGCAGCAGGCGAAGACCCCGGCGCAGTGGCAGGCGTTTACGAGGAAGTACCGAGCCGAGATGGCCAGCCCCGACAACGACCACGCCATCGAGTTGCTGGCCGCGCTCTCACACCACGCAGACTTCTCGGTGGGGTGCTACTGCGAAGACGAGGACCACTGTCACCGCTCCGTGCTCAGGGCGCTCCTGCAGGAGAAGGGGGCCAGGCTCCAGGACGTATGACGTGCGACTGAGATCAGGGCATCAGCCGGCCGTGGCTCTGCGTGTCGTGAAGCTCGTCCACACGGTGGCCTGGGCGTTCTTCGCAGGATGCATTCTCGCCCTTCCGGTGGCTGCGTGGCGCGGCGACTTCGCGGATGTTGCCGTGCTCGCCGCCATCGTGTTCGTCGAGATCGGCATCCTGGCGGTCAATGGCATGCGCTGCCCGCTGACTCGCGTGGCTGCTCGCTACACCGACGACCGCGCCGACAACTTCGACATCTACCTGCCGCTCTGGCTCGCCCGCCACAACAAGGTGATCTTCGGCTGGCTGTTCGTCGTGGGGCTGCTGTTCGCGGGTGCGCGTTGGCAGCACTGGATGGGCTGATGCGGATGAGTTGTGCTTACCGGACGACATGCGTATCGTGCGCCGCGCCCGGACCGCCATCGTCGCGGCCGTGGCGCTCGCCGGACTCTGGTGGCTCGGCCTCGCGTCACCGGCCCCGCGGCCTTCCGAACGGGACACCGGGTAGACGCGCCGTCGCGTTGCCCTACGAACGCCCTCGCGCCGTGCGAAGATGGCGGGCATGGCTCTGATCGGTCCACTGGACGCCGCCTGGCTGTTCGTCGACTCGCGCGAAACCCCGATGCACGTGGGCGTGCTCCAGCTGTTCTCGCTGCCCGAGGGGGCTCCGGACGACTACGTGGGCGCGATGGTGCGGGCGTTCAAGACAGGCACCCGACTCTCCTCCCCCTGGAACAAGAGGCTGGCCAGCGGCTTGCTCGATCGCGCGCTCCCGTCGTGGACGACCGATGACGCCCCCGACCTGGATCATCACGTCCGCCACTCGGCGCTGCCGCGGCCGTGCGGCGAGCGCGAGCTCGGCGTGCTGATTTCGCGCCTGCACAGCCAGCCGCTGGACTTCACCCGACCGCTGTGGGAGTGCCACTTCATCGAAGGGCTGCAGGGTGGCCGCTTCGCGGTCTACACGAAGATGCACCACTCGCTGATCGATGGCGTGAGCGGCATGCGATTGCTCCAGCGTGCGCTCGCGACCGACCCGGCGACGACGGACATGCCGGCGCCCTGGGCACAACCCTGGCCGGAGCGGCCGCCCTCCGCCGCGGAGCCCGACGAGCCCTCGATCGTCGACGGGGTGAGCGCCGCTTTCGACGCGGCGTTCCAGCAGGCGGCCGCGGCGGGAGAGGTCTCGCTGGCGCTGGGCCGCCTCGTATCCGCCGCCTGGCGTGAGGGCGATCCGCTCATCGCGCCGCTCGCCTGTCCGTGGTCGGTGCTCAACGGCCGCGTCACCGCTCAACGGCGCTTCGCCACGCAGGACCTGGACCTCGCCGACGTGAGGGCCGTGGCGAAGGCAACTGATTGCACGGTCAACGACGTCCTGCTGGCCGTCTGCAGCACCGCGCTGCGGCGGTTCCTGCTGGGGGGCGGCGCGCTGCCGCCGGCGTCGCTGACCGCGGGCCTGCCGGTGAACGTGCGCCCCGCCGACGACGAGGAGACGGGCACGGCGATCACGTTCATCTGCGCGACGCTGGCCACCGACTGCGACGACCCGGGGCGGCGGCTCGCGGCGATCAAGGCGTCGACGGCAGCGGCCAAGCAGCAGCTGCAGGGCCTGTCGCCCGCCGCGCTCACGCAATACACGATCGCGATCATGGCGCCGCACATCGCGTCGATCCTGATCGGGATCGGCGGCTGGGTGCGCCCGGTGTTCAACGTGACGATCTCGAACGTGCCGGGCCCGGACCATTCCCTCTACCTGAACGGCGCGAAACTCGAGGCGATGTACCCGATTTCGCTCCTGTCTCACGGGCAGGCGCTGAACGTGACGTGCCTCAGCTACGCGGGCCGGATCCACTTCGGGTTCACCGGCTGCCGCGACACGCTACCCCACATGCAGCGCCTGGCCATCTACGCGGGCGAGGCGATGCAGGAGTTGAAGGCGCTCGGGGCGCCCGTCACGCCGGAGTCATCGCCTCGCGGCGCAGCAGGCGCCCGCGACGGCGGTCGCCGACGAACTGGCCGTCGCGCACCTGCACGAGCCCGCGCACGGTGACCACCGACGGCCGTCCGTCGATCACCATGCCCTCGAACCCGTTGTAGTCGTTGTTGACGTGCTGCGTGGCCACCGGGATCGCCGCAAGGGCGGCGCGCAACGCCGGCTCGCAGGACAGGTGCACGACATATCCCGTCGCGCCGGTGTTCTCGATGAAGGTTCCGAATCGCCATGGTGCGTGCGCCGTGGTCATCGCAGGTTGGATACCTCGCGATCGACGCTCGACGCGTGTCCTGCTGTGCCCGAGGCGCGAACCAGCAAGCCGACCGCGATGGCGACGTAGCCAATGAGCGCCCCCACCACGGCCACGTACGCCGGTTGCCAACTGGGGCGCGTGCCGGGCCCAATCGCGCGATGGCCCCACAGCGCGGCGCACAGGCACACGAACGAGAAGGCGGCGAAGGTCGCGTCGCCTCGATGCGCCAGGCGCAACGTCAGCACCGCCCCCCAGGCCGCGGCGGCGGTGAGCAGTCCCCATTCGACGACGAAGGTCATGGCCGTGTCGGTCGTGATGTCGTCGAAGGCGAGCACGGCGAGGGCGACGACGAGCAAGGTCATGAGCCCGTCGAACGCATCGTGACCGCCACCCGTGATGCCCCGCGCACGTTGACTGCTCATGACGCCCTCCGAACGTGGTCGTCGCTCAGCCTCGCATCGCCGGCGGCGTGTCCCGCCGGGCGCAGGCCGGCCGCAGTATAGCGTCGCGCGTCACCGCTGCGGACACGATCACGAGCGTCACGATCACGAGCGTCCTTCAGACGAGGCGATCGTCAACCGGGCTACCAGAGGATCCGCACGACGCCCGCAGCACGAATCGCCGCGTCGCTCGTCATCAACGGCAACTGCAGCGATTGTGCGGTTGCGCAGATGAGCGCGTCGAACGGATCCCGCGTGAAGCGCATCTCGTCGGCGGCGTAGACGTGCGCGGGCGACAACTCGACGGGCTGGAACGCCGGGTTGCTGAACAGGTCGTCGAAGAAGCCGCCGACCGAACGCCGCAGGCTGACGCGCCCAGAGCGTGCGAGCAGACTCACTTCCCACATCACCGTCGTCGGGACGTAGATCAGCGCCTGCTGGACGTCGGCTTGCGCGAAATGCGCGGCAGCGCGTTTGCCCAGGACGTTGCTGCCGCTGGCGAAGAAGAGCAGGGCATTCGTGTCGGTGACGGCGCCGGGCAGGTCAGCCACGTCGCGTCCCCCGTCGGCGGGTCGTGTGTGGCGTGAACGGCGCGGCAGGTTCCATGACCACCAGTGGGCGGGCGAGCGACTCGTGGAACAGCGCGCGTACGGCCTCGTTCGCTGACGCGAGCTGCGGATCGGTCGCGTCGAGATCGATCGTGCCGGCGACCGAGCGCACGGCGCGTGGTGTCCCGAGGCCGGCGGTCCGGGCGAGCGTGATCAGTTGGTCAACCGTGTGACTCAGGCTTCTCGCGCCGCGCCTCGATGCCTGACCGCGCAGCCAGACGAGGTTCGATTCGTCGAGGGTGAGCGAGACGGCTCGTTTTGACATGAACACAGTATATCGTATGAAGATACGAGATTCGTGGACAGCCATGCGCAGGCCACCCGCAAGCTTGACGTGCGGCATGGATCTGTCTACCTTGGTGCGGCGAACAAAAAGCGAAACATCGCCATGCCGACCAGCCCCTATATCGAACTCCACGCGGCGTCAGCCTTCTCGTTCCTCGACGGCGCCTCGACCCCCGAAGCCCTCGTCGAACGGGCGGCCACGCTCGGCTATACATCGTGCGCGCTGCTCGATCGCGACAATATCTCGGGCATTCCGCGATTTCACCTTGCGGCGAGCGCCGCCGGCCTGCGCGCCATCGTTGGCGCTGAACTGACCATCCGCGCCGGCGGCGGTGAGGGCGGCATCTGGAAGACGCCACATCCGCCCAGGCTGTGGCGGCTTCCGGTGCTCGTCGAATCCGCTGCCGGCTACAAGGCCCTGTGCCGCCTCATCACGCGGATGAAATGCGGGGCAGCGAAGGGCGAAGGGGCGCTCGGCCTCGATGACCTCGAGGGCGAGACCGCCGGTCTGGTGGCGCTGGTCGGGCGCGCGGCGCTCATCACGGCGCACTACGGCGTGGGCGGGCTGCTCGATCGCGTCATCGGTGTCTTCGGTGCTGGCAACGTCTACGTCGAGCTGCAGCGGCACCATCGCCGCGACGATCTCGCCGACGGTCAGGCGCTCATGGCGCTCGCGTCGGCGTATCGCGTCCCGGTCGTGGCCACGAACGGCGTGCGGTTCGCGACGGTCGACGAGCGCCCGCTGTTCGACGTGCTGACGTGCGTGCGGCACGGGACGTCGCTGGCGAAGGCCGGCGCGCGCCTGGCGGTCAACGCCGAGCGCGTGCTCAAGGCCCCGTCGGCGATGGCTGACCTGTTCCGCGATGTGCCGCACGCCATCCAGGCCTCGTGCGCGCTGGCGGATCGGCTCACGTACTCGATGACCGATCTCGGGTATCGCTTTCCGGCGTATCCCGTGCCGCCCGGCGAGACGCAGGCGTCGTTCCTGCGCAAGATCACCGCGGTCGGCGCGTGCGAGCGCTACCGGCCCTTCCACGATCGCGCGCGGGCGCAGATTGCCCGCGAACTCGATCTCATCGAGCGCCTCGATCTCGCGGGCTACTTCCTCATCGTCTGGGACATCGTGAACTACGCGCGCCAGCACGGCATCCTCGTGCAGGGCCGCGGATCGGCCGCCAACAGCGCCGTGTGCTACAGCCTGGGCATCACGGCCGTGGATCCGGTGAAGATGGAACTGCTCTTCGAGCGCTTCCTCTCAGAGGAGCGCGGCGAGTGGCCCGACATCGACCTCGACCTGCCGAGCGGCGACCGCCGCGAAGAGGTCATCCAGTACGTCTATCGCCGCTACGGCCAGCACGGTGCGGCGATGACGGCCAACATCATCACGTATCGCAGCCGCAGTGCGGCGCGCGAGGTGGGCAAGGCGCTCGATCTCGATGCCGCGCTCGTCGACCGCCTGTCGAAGGTGCTGTCGCCGTTCGAGTGGCGCGATCCGAAGGAGTCGCTGACGCGGCACCTGCGCGACGTCGGGCTCGATCCCGACGATGGACGCATCCGGCTGTTTGCCGACCTGTGGAAGCGCGTGCAGCACCTCCCACGTCACCTCGGGCAGCACTCGGGCGGGATGGTGATGTGCGCCGGACGCCTCGACGAGGTCGTGCCGCTCGAGCCCGCCACGATGCCGGGCCGCGTGGTGATGCAGTGGGACAAGGAAGACTGCGCCGACATGGGGATCGTGAAGGTCGACTTGCTCGGCCTCGGCATGATGGCGGTGCTGCAGGATGCCCTGACGATCATCAACACCGAGGCCGAGGCGGCCGGCGTGGCGACGCTCGACCTCGCGCAGTTGCCACCCGACGATCCCACCGTCTACCGGATGCTGCAGGAGGCCGACACGATCGGCATCTTCCAGGTCGAGTCGCGGGCGCAGATGGCGACGCTTCCGCGCCTCAAGCCGCGCCACTTCTACGACATCGTCGTCGAGGTCGCGTTGATCAGGCCGGGGCCCATCGTCGGGCAGATGGTGCATCCCTACATCAAGCGCCGCAACGGGCGCGAGGTCGTGACGTATGCGCACCCGGCGCTCGAGCCCATCCTGAAGCGCACGCTGGGCGTTCCGTTGTTCCAGGAGCAGTTGCTCAGGATGGCGATGGTCGCCGCGGGATTCACCGGCGGCGAGGCCGAGGAACTGCGGCGCGCGATGGGATTCAAGCGATCCGAGGAGCGCATGCGGCAGATCGAGACCAAGCTGCGGGCAGGGATGGCGCGCAACGGCATCGGCAGCGAGGCCGCGGATGCGATCGTCAAGTCGATCGTGTCGTTTGCGCTGTACGGCTTTCCCGAGTCGCACGCGGCGAGCTTCGCGCTGATCGTGTATGCGAGCGCGTACCTCAAGGCGCACTACCCGGCGGCCTTCTACACGGCGTTGCTCAACAACCAGCCGATGGGGTTCTACCATCCGGCCACGCTCGTCAAGGACGCGCAGCGGCACGGTGTGCGGTTCACGCCCATTGACGTGCAGCGCTCGTCGTGGGAGTGCCGCGTGGATGACGATGGCACGGTTCGCCTCGGGTTGAGGTACGCGCGTGGATTGCGCGAGGACGTGGGGCGGCGGATAGAGGGCGCGAGCGCTTCGGTCGTGCATGCCTCCGGTGGGGAGATGGGTGACGGGGCCGGTGTAGGGGCCGCACCCCGTGCGGCCCGATCGCTGTCTCCGAGGGGCCAGGTCTTGAAAAATGCTGCAATGAAAGACGTGACCCCTTCGCCCTCGTCGTGTGCGAAGTGTCCGAACGACGACCCGTCGATGATCGATCGCGTGATGACCGCCTCGGGCGTGCGGTGGTTCTGTCGCGTGTGCGCGCACGACTGGGCCACCAGCACCGCCATTGCGACCGAGCGCCTCCGTAGGGGCCGCATCCCATGCGGCCCGTCGCCCCTTTCGCTCGATCGAGCACTTGATCGCCGTGACAGGCGCCCGTCGCGACGAGGTGTCGGTACTGGCCGAGATCGGGGCGCTCAACGGGTTCGGGTACGACCGCCGGACGGCCTTGTGGCAGATCGAGCGCGCCGTGCGTCCGTCTGGCGAACTGTTCACGGGGCTCGACGAGGAGGGCGACGGTGCCGACATGCCCGTGTTCGATCCCACGCGTGCCACGTCGCATCCCCCGGCCTCCACGAAGGACGGCCTGCCCCATGCTGCGCCCGTGTCGAAGGCAGAAGCCGACGCGCACGAGGTCGCCGCACCTGGATCCAACGGCCATGGGACGGGGCGCACACGTTCGCCGCTGCCGCCGATGACGCCGATTGAGCGCGTGGCCGCCGACTACGTGGGGACCGGCCTCACGATCGGGCCTCATCCGATGTCGCTCAGGCGACGCGAACTGGCCCTGCGCGGCGTGCTGCGGGCCATCGATCTTCCGGTGGCGCGCGCTGGCCGGCGCGTGTTGATTGCCGGCGCCGTCATCACGCGCCAGCGTCCGGGCACGGCCAGGGGGTTCACGTTCCTGACGCTGGAAGACGAGACGGGCATCTCGAACATCATCGTGCGTCCCGATGTCTTCGACGGTCAGCGCCGCATCATCGTCAGCGAGCCGTTCGTGATCGTCGAGGGCATCCTGCAGCAGCAGGAGGGTGTGACGTCGGTGAACGCCGATCGTGTGGTGGCGCTGGGCGGGGGCGGGGTCGAGATCGCGTCGCACGACTTTCACTGAACGGGTGGACGATCGTGCGGAGGGTCGTGCGTCGCCGCATCGCCGGGTTCCCGTCGTGTTCAACCGTTCTCGCCGACTTCTCATCGGCCCACAGACGTGCCATCAGGAAACCGGCGGTTCTTTGCCTCGCTGCACTGGTGTGGCTTGTGCATCCTGCGAATCCCCAGGTCTTCCGGGCCCAATGCGCATAGTGCGCATGCCCAGGCACGGGTCTGGCGGTCTCGAAGCGACCATGGCGGCGTTCCTGCCGCTGTGCCGCCGCCGTTGCTCTCTGCCCGCCGTGGCAGGCGTCGTGTGCACGACGCCTGTATCGCCCTCATCTTCCTTGCCACGGCGATTGTCTGCACGTCCGGCCTGCCTTTGTCTGGGACGGACGGAACGGCCAGCGACCGGCTCCGACACATGGGCATATCGCGATGCGTCGCCCGACGAAAAGGAGCACGTCCCATGAAAGCGCTGCTCACCAGGAAACAGTTCCTCGACAGCACCGCCCGCACCGCCGTCGGCGTGTCTGTCGGCGTCTTCGGCGGTAGCCTGATCACGGCTGCCGGTGCCGACCAGGTGCGCCAGGAGCCGATCACCGTGAAAGCCGTCCAGGGGTTTGCCTGGCCCTGGCCGTATACCAAGCTCGACCCGGAAGACATCAGGAAGCGTGCGCACAAGTTCTACTACGACGGCGGCTGCTGCTATGGCGCCTTCAACGGGCTCGTGTCGGCCCTCGCCGAGAAGATCGGTGAGCCGTACACGCTCATGCCGCCGCAGATCATGTACTTCGGCGGCGGTGGTGGGGCTGGATGGGGCACGCTCTGCGGCGCCCTCAACGGCGCCGGGGCGGCCATCAGCCTCGTCGTCGATCGGGCCAGCGCCAGCAGCCTCATCAGCGAGTTGTTCGGATGGTACACGACGGCCCTGTTCCCCAGCGACATCAGCAACGACTACGCCGTGCAGCGTGCCTTCCTCGTCAACCGGAACGACAAGGCGCTGAAGCAGACCTCCAGCACCACGCCGCTGTGCCATGGCTCCGTGAGCAAGTGGTGCACGGAGTCGGGGTACAAGTCGTCGTCTGCCGAGCGAGCCGAGCGCTGCGCGCGGCTGACCGGCGACACCATGGCCAAGGCCGTCGAGATGCTGAATCAGTTCGCCGAGGGCCGCTTCAAGGCGACGTTCGTCCCGGTGAAGGCGGTGTCGGAGTGCATGACCTGTCACGACGCGGCGTACGGCCATGTCATCTCCACGGTCAAGATGGACTGCCGGCAGTGTCACAACGACACCTGGGACCACCTGTTCTGACGCTGATCCCGGCACGCCACATGGCGTGACCCTCGACCGTGATGATCGTTGCTCGCCGAGCCGAGACCCTGTCGCGTCGTGCGACGCAGGGCCTCGGCCCGGTGTGTGACGGGCCTGGGACGAGGGGCCGAAACACCTGGCATCGAACGGCCGTCTGACGAGGCACCCCGATCGTGGTGCCCCGATGATGGCGCCCTGTACCGGGTCTGCCTATCGGGTATGCTCTTCGCACAGGGAGATCCGGCCAGATGCCACAACCGTTTGCCGTGCACCGCTCCGAGGACGGTGACATCGTCATCCTCGGACTCGAGGGGTATCTCGATGCCCACACCGCCCCCGACTTCGAACGGGCGATCCAGGCCGAGATCGACACCGGACGGTATCGTCTCCTCGTCGACGGCTCGCACCTGAAGTACATCTCGTCGGCGGGCCTCGGCGTGTTCATGAGCTTCATCGAGGAGCTCCGCGAGAAGGGCGGCGACATCAAGATCTGCGGGCTCGTGCCCAAGGTGCAGCAGATTTTCGACATCCTCGGCTTCCAGGCCATCTACGACATGCTCGACACCCGTGACGCGGCGATCCGGCGGTTTGCCGACGTGCCCACCCGCGAGGCCTGACGTCATGGCGGCCTTCGAGCAGAAGTTCACCCTCGGCGTTCCGTCATCGACGCAGAACCTCGCGCTGATCCGGGAGTTCGTCACGAACATCGGGTCGCAGGCCGGCCTCGGCGACGACGATGTGGCGAAGCTGGAACTGGCCGTCGATGAGGCCTGCGCCAACGTCATCGAGCACGCCCATCACGGCGACGCGACGAAGGACGTCACCATCCGCGCCGTGTTCGACGACGTCACGTTGCAGATCGAGGTGGTCGACACGGGCGCGGGGTTCGATCCCAGCCACCTGCCGGTGGCCGACCTCGACACGCTGATCGCGCAGCGCAAGTCGGGCGGCCTCGGGTTCCACGTGATGCGCACGCTCATGGACGAAGTGTCGTACGAGATTCTGCCGGGTCACGCGAACCGCCTGCGCATGATCAAGCACCTCCACCGGTAGGGCAGAGAGCAGGCGGCGCACTGGTGGATTCCTCGCTCAACGCCTCGACGCTTGAAGCGCTCCTCGAGTCGGCGCAACTGCTGCACTCGTCGCTCGACGCCGACGACCTCCTCAAGCACCTGCTGCGGAGCGTCATGGGCCGGCTCGTGGTGGGCCGCGGCCTGGTCGCCATTCGCGAGGGCGAGGCGTACCGCGTGGCGCAGGCGCGCGGCTGCAAGGGCATCAAGGCCGGTGACGTGTTCGACGAACTGCAGGCGGCCGAGTCGGGGCTGTCGCTCGTCATCCCGATCGCGACCGCCGACCGCGCGGTTGGCGTGCTGGCGTTGGCCACGCCCCCGGCAGGCGTCTTTGCCTACGAGGATCGCGCCTTCCTCGATGCGCTGGCCGGCATCGCCGCCAGCGGCATCGAGAACGCCGACACCCACACGCAGGTCCGCCGGCTCAACGATCGGCTCGACCAGAAGATCCACGAACTGCGCACGCTGCTCGAGCTCGTGCGCGCGCTGTCGTCGGCCGGGGAGCCCGAGGAGGTGGCCCACCTGCTCGCGTTGACCCTCTCGGGGCGCTGGGCGCTGACGCGGTACGCCGTGTTTGCGGGGCGGCGTCCCCACGCGGTCGTGTCGCGCCAGAAGGGCATACGGCTCGAGTGGGACGAGTCGTGGACGGGCGAACTCGAGGCGCTGCCCGACGCGCTCGTGATCGACGAGGCCGCGCCCCCCTCGCCGCTGATCGACGCGCTGCGCGCGCAGAAGGTCGCGCTGGTGCTGCCGATGCGATCGGGCGAGACCGTCATGGGCTTTGCGGCGCTCGGCTCCAGGCCCGGCGGGCGCGTGTACGGCGAGGCCGATCGCGACTACGCGGCGGGGGTGGTCGCGCAGGCGGCGGTGGCGTTCGAAAACGCGTTCCATCAGCGCGAGGTCGTCGAGCGCAAGCAGTTCGAACGCGAGCTCACGCTCGCGGCGACCATCCAGAAGAACCTGTTTCCGTCGGAACTCCCGGTCCTGATGCGGTGCGACCTGGCTGCGACCAATCGTCCCGCGCGCCTGGTGGGGGGCGATTACTACGATGCCCTGACCGTCGACGCGCCGAGCCCGGCGCACCGGTGCCTGTTGTGCGTGGCCGACGTCTCGGGGAAGGGGATCGGCGCCTCGCTCGTCATGAGCAACATGCAGGCGACGCTGCGGGCGTTGCTCGGCCGCGAGGCGTCACTGGCCGAACTGGCAAGGTGCACGAACGAGCTGTTGCATTCGAGCACGCCCGACAACAAGTACGCGACCGCGATCCTGCTGACCATCGAACCGTTCAGCGGGAAGTGCTGCTACGTCAACGCGGGCCATACAGAGAGCCTGGTCATCCGACCCGGTGGCACGGTTGAGCGGCTGCCTCCGACCGGGCTCCCGCTCGGGCTGTTCTCGGGCATGCCGTACGCGTCGGCCGATTTCGAGACCGACACCGGCGATGTCATCGTGCTCTATTCCGACGGTGTCAGCGAGGCGATGAACGCCGACGACGAGGAATACGGGATCGAGCGGCTCGTCGCCGCCGTCCGTCGTGCGCAGTCGGGGAGCGCCGCCGACATGCTCGCGGCCGTGATGCACGACGTCGATGTGTTCGTCGCCGGTGCGCCCCAGCACGACGACATCACGCTGCTGATCCTGAAGCGCGTCTAAAACGCGGGGCGCCTATCCCCGATAGTTCCCGAACATCAACTCGATCCCGAAATCGTGCCCGCGCAGCGCGGCCATCGCGGCCTGCAGGTCGTCCTTCGACGGCGACTGCACGCGTACCTGGTCGCTCTGGATGGAGGCCTGCACCTTCTTGAACCTGGCCTCCTTCAGGAACTTGACGATGTCCTTGGCCTTCTCGGTGGGGATGCCCTGCTGCAGCGCGACCGAGCACTTCATCGTGCCGCCTGCGGCCGGTTCGATGTCGCCGCGCGTGAGGTTCTTCGTCGGCACGCCGCGGCGCACCAGGCGCGTCAGCAGGACCTCCCACACGGCGTTGATCTTCGACGCGTCCTCACCGCTCAGGTCCAGCGTGTTCTCGGCGCGCTTGAAGTCGATGGTGGCCTTGGAGCCCTTGAAGTCGTACCGCTGGCCGATCTCCTTGAGCGCCTGGTTGACGGCGTTGTCGACTTCCTGGAGGTCGATGGTCGAGGTGATGTCGAACGATGCGAGTTGAGCCATGTCGTGATTATCCCCGGGATTCGGTGTTGGCGACGGCGCGCTGCGAGACGATTCGCGCGTGCCACGCGAGCAGCGCCAGGTTGGTGCACGCCAGGACGACGCTGAGGTCGACGAGCGAGAGGCGGCGTGGGATCGCCCATCCCCAGCCAATCGAGATGCCGTAGAACAGGTTCATGTTCAGTGCGCAGACCACGCTGATCCCGATCCACAGGCGCCGCAGGCCGGGGTCGAGCGCGGCCGCGAGGCCGAGCAGCGGCACGGCCAGCATCATGTGGTGCTCGTGCACGCCGACGCCGAGGACGAAGAAGGCATGCACGGTGAATGCAGCCAGCAGCAGGTGCGACACGAGGTCGCGGCTGCTGCGCAGGCGCCACCATCCCCACAGGCACGTGGCAGCGACCAGCAGCGTGCCGAGGGGGCGGGGATTCGGGAAGCCGACCTCCATGAAGCTCGAGATCGCCAGCGGCCTGACGACCGGCTCGAAGTAGGCGCCGGGGAAGCCGAACTCCGGGATCATGAAGTAGGCGCGTTCGGCCCACGTCACGATCCACCAGAGGTTGGCCGCATTGCCCGACATGATGTCGCGGCGGCCGTACCACGACCCGACGGCCAGTGACATGTTCGGCAGCGCGCCCGCGAGGGCAAACGGCAGGAGGGCGAGGGCGATGACGGCCGCGCAGGCGAGCGACGCGCGGAGGATCGCGCGTGGCGACAGGCCGAGCGCCGTCACGAACGCCGGTCCGATCAGGAGTGCCTGCGGCTTGGTCATGAGCGCGATGCCGAGGCTTGCGCCGGCGCGGGCAGGCCGCGAACGCGATGCCGACACGAGCGCGACGACCGCCGGGAGCATCACCAGGGGATCGAGATAGCCGAGCACTTCGGCGTTGAGGATGGTGGCCGGGTTCGCCCAGAAAGCGAGGGCGGCGAACTGCGCGGTCGCCTCGATCCCGGTGAGGCCGAGAACGAGGCGGTGCAGCCACCACGTGAGGAGCATCGCGGCGACGAGCCCCGGGAGCTTCACGGCGGCGGTGAGGCGCCACGTGTTGTCGAAGAGCGGGTCGAGGACCTCGTGCAGCCGCCCGGCGATGCCCATCTCGTAGAGGGCGACCGGCGGATAGTCGACCGTGGTCCAGTTCCCGCGGTATCTGAGGACGCCGCGCGTCGGCGGGTCGCCCCCCACGCCATACATCGAGGTGACGTCCTTCGAGGCGTGGTAGCTCCAGATCTTCCACACGCGTACGTCTTCCGTGCCGGGCAGCGGGAGCGAAACCATGCGCACGGCCAGGATGAACAGGAGAACGGCGAAGAACCTCGAACGAGACACAATCGCGATCGCGCCGCAGCTTACAGCAAACCCCCGTCGTCGCGCCGACAACCAGAGAGCATTCGGGTCAGACCCCAATTCCGGCCGTGAGCTCCCGAGGAGTGCGATTGGCCGACGATTGCGTGGCGCCGTCGGGGAATTGGGGTCTGACCCCAATTGGTTGGGGATCAGTGGGGGACTGGGGCGAGACGACAACGGCGGTTTCCGTTCGCTGTGCGGGAGCGACTAGGATACGCGCTGTATGAATGGTCCACTCGATGGCATTCGTGTGCTGGAACTGTGCAGCGTCGTCCTGGGGCCGCTCGCGTGCCAGACGCTGGGCGACCTCGGGGCGGATGTGATCAAGATCGAACCGCCTGCCGGCGACAGCAACCGGCACGTCGGTCCGGCGCGCCATCCGGGGATGGGCGCCCTCTTTCTCACCTGCAACCGGAACAAGCGCAGCGTGGTCCTCGACCTCAAGCACCCCTCGGCCCGCGGCGTCATTCTGCGGCTGGCCGAGGGCACCGACGTCGTCGTCCACAACTTCCGTCCGTCCGCGCTCGGGCGACTCGGCCTGGAGTACGCCGACCTGCGCGCGGCCAATCCGCGAATTGTCTACTGCGGCACCTACGGCTACGGCCGGCGCGGACCGTACCGCGAACGTCCCGCCTACGACGATTCCATCCAGGCCGCAAGTGGATACGCCGCGCTCTCGGCGCGCATGGGCGGCAATCCGCAGTATGTGCCCACGATCCTCGCCGACAAGACGACCGCGATGGCTGTCGTCTCCGCGGTGCTGGCGGCCCTGTTTCATCGCGAGCGCACCGGCGCCGGCCAGGAGATCGAGGTCCCGATGTTCGAGACCATGGTGGGCTTCGCGATGTCGGAACACCTGTACGGACACGTGTTCGAAGACCCGGAGGGGCCGATGGGATACTCGAGGCTCCTGACGCGCGAGCGCCGCCCCTACCCGACGCGTGATGGCTTCCTTGCCGTGCTCCCCTATCTCGACGAGCACTGGCAGACGTTCTGCGACCGCGCGGGGCGGCCAGACCTGGCGCACGACCCGCGCTTCGTCACGCTCTCGATGCGCACCATCCATATCGCTGAGGTCTACGCCGAGACCGCGCGCATGGTGGCCACGCGCACGACGGCCGAGTGGATGGCACTGCTGGCCGACACGAGCATTCCGCTGATGCCCGTCAACTCGTTCGAGGATTTGCTCACCGACGAGCACCTCGTGGCGACCGGATTCTGGCAGCAGGTCGCGCATCCGACCGAGGGGATGCTGCGGATGGCCGCGCCCACCGCGACGCTCAGCGCGACGCCGCAGAGCATCCGCCGCTATCCGCCCAGGCTCGGCGAACACAGCATCGAGGTGCTCCAGGAGGCAGGCTACGACGAAGACGCGCTCGCGGCGTTGATCGGAACCGGGGTGACGCGGCAGGCACCCTGAGGGGTCAGGCCTTGAGAAATGCTGCAATGAAAGACGTGACCCCTTCCAATTTCACGGCGCACACGATTGCTGGGGGTCGGGGAGCACGTTCACGAACGACACGCGTCCCGACGCCCTGTCGAGGACGACGTCAGCCACGAGGGGCGCACGGTCGCACCGCAGTTCGAACAGCGCGCGCGTGCCATCGCCAACCCGCGTGTCGCCCACCGTGCACGTGCCGCCCTGCAGCCGGGCCAGTTGCAGGAGGCGCGCGACACGCGCCCGGTCGACCGCTGGCGCGAACAGGGCGCTCGCCTCGGCGTCGTTCCACGTGCCCATCAGCGACAGCACCTGCGTGATGACGCGCTGCAGTTCCGGTCCGGGCGGCATCACGCCCCGCACGTCGAGTTGCTGCACGCGGGCCGGCATCGTCGGCGCCAGCGTGATGCCGACGTCGAGCCACCCACGCTCGCACGTGACGCGCCATCGCCCGCGCAGGGCATTCTCGACCTCGAAGCGCGACACGTCGCGGCAGGCACCGTGACGCTCCGCCAACGTGGCGAAACGCGCGCGACGCTCGGCCACGGGGCTGTCGAGCCACAGGTTGTCGGCCGCAACCTGCTCGGCAAGGGCGTCGTCCCACGGGCCGGTGACCAGGCGCGTGACCGCGTCACGCATCTCGACCAGGCGCGGTGACGGTTGCACCACACGCGCGTTCAGCGCCCCGGTGGCGCGGAGCGCCGCGAGGGCGTCGTTGAACACACCCCCCCATCCCGTGTACGTCAGGTTACCCATCGCGACGAGACCCACGCCACGCTCGGGCAGCCAGCGCATCAGCGAACCGTAACCGGGGAGTCCGCCTCCGTGGCCAACAGCGTTGCCGACGAGGCAGTCGTCGCTGACGCGCAGGCCGTAACCATACCCACCTGCGCCGATCACCAGCGCGGTGTCGAGCGACGAACGCTGCGCCACGGTGGATGTGTGCCGCGTCACCTGCTGCATCTCGCGGAGCGAGGCACGCCGCAGCACGGGATGCTCGTCGCCGTCGCGCGCCGGCCACGCCGACATCTGGAAGGCGACGTATCGCGCCAGATCACGTGTCGAGGTCCACAGCCCGCCCATCGCGCCGAACGCGCCGTGCGCGAGCAGGTCCTCGCGCGCGTGCCCGCTTCCGTCGCGCCGATAGCCTTGCGCGCGCACCGCGACGGGCACGGCCGTCACGTCGAACGTGCTGCTCGTCATGCCGAGCGGCGCGAGGATCATGCGCTGCACGTAGCGGTCGTACGGCTCACCCGAGACCACCTGCACGATCCGACCGAGGATGGCGAACCCGTAGTTCGAGTACTCGTACGCCGTGCCAGGCACGGTCGAGAAGGGGAGGCCCGCCCTGAGCGCTTCGGCCATCCAGGCGTCGCTGCGCGCGAGCTGGCGATCGCCCCACGGGTTGTCTTCCGGCAGTCCCTCGGAGTGCGACAGCAGGTGACGGATCGTGATCGTCGGCGCGTCCGTGGTCGCGGGCGTCAGGCCACGCAGTTCCGGGATGTACTTCTCGACGGCATCCTCGAGCGACAGCTTGCCCGCGTCACGCAACTGGAGGATGGCGACGGCGGTGAAGCTCTTGGTCATCGACGCAATGCGGAACACGGTGTCGGCGGTGACCGGCGCCCTCGTGTCGATGTCCTGCACGCCCTGTGTAGTCACGTGTACCAGGACGCCGTCGATGACGACGCCGAGGGCGACGCCGGGGACACGCGCCCGCTCGCCGAAGCTCGCCACCACGCGGTCGATCTCAGGGAATGCACCAGCCAGCGTCGTCGCGCGCTGGGCATCGGCGAACACCGGCGGCGGCACGCGTGCCTGGAGCAGGGGAGCCTGCGCCGCAGCGCCCGCCGACACACCGAGCACTGCGACGAGGGCCGACACGATCGATGTGAGGCTGCGCATGCCGCCTTCTATCACAGTGGCGGCCACCCCGGCGATGAACTTCGTGCGTGAACTTCGGCCGTCCGGCCTCCGTCTGTCACCCCGTGACCCCATGGATTGCCGCCCTGGGCGTGGGCGTTGATACCCTGCGCGCCAATCCCCTCCGCACCGGCCTCTCGACCCTCGGTGTCGTCATGGGTGCCGCCTCGCTGGCCGCGGTGCTGTCGATCGGCGATGGCGCCGAAGGCTTCGCCCGGGCACGCATCGCGCACGAAGGCATGCAGGTCGTGACCATCCAGGCCCGGACGAGTGAAACCGTTGACGGCCTGCGGGTGCCACGGCTCGAGTACCCCATCTTCACGCTCGCCGATGCGGGCGCGTTGGCGACGGCGCTGTCGCCCCGCGCGGACGTGTCGCTCGTCGTCGAGGGCACTGGCCTCGTCCAGCTCGGCACACCGGCCGTGCGCCGCGCCGTCCGGGTGATCGCGACGGGCGCCCGCGGGCTGACGATCCACGAGATGCGCATCGCGGTGGGCCGGGCCTTCACCGATGCAGAATCCGCGCACGGCGAACACGTCGTCATCGTGTCGTCGGGGCTTGCGTCGGCGCTGGTCGACGGCCCGTCGGCGCAGGCCGTCGGGCTGACGCTGCCCCTGGGCGGCCACGCGTTCCAGGTCGTGGGTGTGCTCACCCCGTCCCAGGGTCCCGTGCAGTCGCTCGTCGCGATGGTCCCAACCGGTGCGGCCGACGCCGCCCTGGTCGCGACACCGACGCCGCGCGTGCCGGAACTGCGCGTGCGGGCGCACCGGTTCGAGGACGTGGCCGGAGTGCGCGAGCAGGTGATCAGATGGGTGGCCGGGCGTGACCCACGCTGGCCCGGGCAGACGACCATCGGCGCGACGGGCGAGGAGCGCGTGCGCCAGGTGGCACAGGGCATCCTCGTCTTCAAGATCCTGATGGGCGCCATCACGGCGATCTCGCTGGTCGTGGGCGGCATCGGGATCATGAACGTGCTGCTGGCATCGGTGGCCGAGCGCACGCGCGAGATCGGCGTGCGCAGGGCGGTCGGTGCAAGCCGGACGGCGCTGGTGGTGCAGTTTCTCGCCGAATCGGTGGCGATCGCGGGGGCAGGCAGCGTGCTTGGCGTCGTGCTCGGCCTCGGCGCGGCGTTTGGCGTGACCGCGCTGGCCCGTGCGCGCACGGGCGCGTTCGTCTACGCCGGGGTGACGTGGCAGACGGTGGCCTTCAGCGCACTGGCTGCCGTGACGGTGGGACTCGCCTTCGGCGTCTACCCGGCACTCAGGGCCGCTCGCCTGTCGCCCATCGATGCGCTGCGCCACGAGTGACCAGTTGGGCCTCGAGCGGCCTGGCGGGCACCGACGATCCTGGAGGCCGACGTGAATCGCGGCACGTGTGGACTCAACGCGCCCTTGCGCGGCGTGCGTCCGGGTAAAGTGCGCGCCTCGATTCGCCGATGATAGGGTGAGCTCGTCACTTCCGTGGCGTTGATCCGTGGGCCGTCGCCTGCCTCATGCCCCGCCTCCCCCTCTCGCACGCCCAGGCTGGCCAGACACTGGCCAGGCCCGTCACCAATGCCAACGGCATGATCCTGATGCAGCCCGGCACGGTGCTGAACGACACCCTGATCGAGCGCCTCCGCAACAGCGGCGTCCAGTCGCTCGTCATCGTCGACGATGCCGTGGAGCGATCGCCAGAGGCGGTGCAGCAGGCGTTCGACGCGCTCTTCACCGGCCATGAAGACGACGCCTGGATGATGGAACTGAAAGCCATCGTCGTGCAGCAGGCGTTGCGCGGGGTGCCGGATGCTTGACAAGCGCGTGGTCAGGACGCGCGTCGAGGGGATCACGCGGGTGCTCGCCATCCCCGCCATCGTGCACAGGATCTCGGCCCTGATCTCGAGCGGGAGGTCGTCGGCGTCCGCGATCGCCGACGAGATCGCGAAGGATCCCATCCTCGCGACCAAGATCCTCAAGCTGGTCAACAGCGGGTTCTACGGGTTCCGTCAGCCGATCACCACGGTCACGCATGCCATGGTGCTGCTCGGGCTCGACGTCGTGAAGACGCTGGTGATGACCGCTTCCGTGATGGATGCGTTCGACGCGGCCAGCGACCAGGTGCAGGGCTTGTGGGAACACTCGCTCGCGACGGCACGCGCCTGCAACCTCCTGGCCGAGAAGCTGACGCTGCCCAACCCCGAGGAGGTGGCGCTCTGCGGGCTCCTGCACGACTTCGGCAAGGTGGTCATCGCGCAGGCGTTTCCGGCGGAGTTCGGCCAGATTCGCTCGATGGTGCGCGATCGCGCCTGCCTGCAGATTGATGCCGAACAGGAGGTCCTCGGGGTGACCCATCCCGAGGTAGGGTTGTGGCTGCTGACGAAGTGGTCACTGTCGCCGGCGCTGGTCTACCCGGTCGGATACCACAGCAACTTCCATCCGCGGCGCGAGTTCGCCGACCGCACCGCCGTCGTGCACCTGGCCGACATCCTCGCGCGCGCGAAGCGCATCGGCGATCCCGGCGACGCCCGCATGCCGCGCATGAACCCCGACGCGTGGGCCTTTCTCAACGTGTCGATGAGCGCCGTGGCCGATGTCTGCCGTCAACTCGACGCGGAGGTCGGCGCAGGCCTGCTGAGCTGACGCGACCGCCTTCGTGGCGGTGGTCAATCAGTTCGACGTGCGCGTCGGTCGGCCGAGCGGCTCGCGCTGTTTGCTACAATCGCCGCGCATCACGTCACCGCGCTGGCTTCGCGGGACGTCTCCCAAGGACTCACGACCACGTATGGCGAAACGCGTGCCCTCCTCCTCCACCACGAAGCGAACGTCAGCGGCCACGTCGACATCGACCAGGACGGCCACGAGGGCCGAGACGGCACGAACGGGCACCCCAGTCACGGCGAAGAGCGGTAACACGAAGGAGACCCGCGCCAGCAAGGCGAGCCGGGCCCGACGTCAGGCAGCCGAGGCATCGCGCCGCCACGCGGAACTGCACGTGCGGGCAGGCAGCGATCCCGAAGCGGCGCGGCGCCCTGTGGCGGCCGACGGCGTCGTGCTGCCGAAGATCGCGAAGCGCCGGTCGTCGGTCGCGGGATGGGGCGTGTACGCCCAGGAGCGCATTCCCAAGAACAAGCGGATCGTTGCCTACACCGGCGAGAAGATCACTCACAAGGAGTCGCTGGAGCGCGAAGCGAAGTACCTCGAGTCAGGCGAGATCTGGTGTTTCAAGCTGAACAACCGCTGGGTCATCGATGCCTCGGTGGGCGGCAACCACGCGCGGTTCATCAATCACGCGTGCAAGCCGAACTGCTACACGCAGATCATCGGCGGCACGATCTGGGTCAGGGCCGGGCGGACGATCGACGCTGGCGAGGAACTGACTTACAACTACTACACCGAGGGTGAAGCAGAAATCCCGTGCAAGTGCCGGCCCGGCTGCAAGGGCATGCTGTAGCGCACCCAGGCTATGCGCGCCGTCTACCTCCATGGCTTCGCGTCAACGCCTGACGCGTCGAAGGCGCGTTTCTTCGCCGAGCGCCTCGCGAGGCACGGTATCGCCCTGGAGTGTCCGGACCTCAACGCGCCGGATTTTTCCACGCTGACGGTGACGCGAATGATCACCCAGGTTGAGGCCCTGCTGGCCCTCGACCCGGAGGCGCCGACGGTCGTGTTCGGGTCGAGCCTCGGCGCGTTCGTCGCCTGGTTCGTCGCCGCGCGTGCCGAGGTCAGGCAGCACCCGCTTTCGCACCTCGTCCTGCTCGCGCCAGCCATCGACTTCGGGACCAGTGCCTGGAGCGAGTTGGACGAAGCGTCGCTGCAGGCCTGGCGCGACACGGGCTGGCGCGCGTTCATGCACTACGGCTACGGTGAGTCGCGGCGGGTGCACTACGCCCTGTACGCCGACAAGCAGCAGTACGATGCGTCGCACGTGGTCGTGACGACGCCGACACTGGTCTGCATGGGACAACGCGACGTGGTCGTCGATCCACGCGTGGTCGACGCCTTCTTCGGTGCCCGTCCTCACGTGACCCTTCGTCGCTACGACGATGGCCATCAGTTGCTCGGTCACCTCGACGCGATGTGGTTCGATACCGCGAACTTCCTCGGCTTGCCCTCGTCGCGCTGATCGCCGCGAGCGGTTGCGCCGCCCCGCCCGCCGCGAAGCGGTCGCAGGCGAGGTCGCAGGCGATCACGGCCGCCACGCCTGGGGCAGCACACGAAACGCGCCATCCCGATGAGGTCGGCATTCCGGCACAGGCGGCCTACGTGCTCGTGGACGCGACGGGACGTTTGATTGCCTCCCAGCATGACGACGTGCTCGACACCCCGATGCTCGTCGGCTCGATCATGAAGCTGGTGACGTTGGTGGCCGCACGGGCCAGCGGCGTGGCCGACGAGGCGACGCGCATCGACTGCGGACGCCTGCTCCGCCTCGACGGCCGCACGCTCGACTGTGTGCATGCCCCACCTGGCCACGCCCTGGATGCACGTGAGGCCATCGCGCAGTCGTGCAACACGTATTTCGTCACCGTGGCGCGTCGGCTCTCGCGATCGGCCCTCTCTGAGGCCGCCGTGTCACTGGGCCTGCCGCCGGTTCCCGAGCAGGCGTCGCTGCCGCTGGCGGCCATCGGCCTCGATGGCGCGCGCGCGTCGCCGCGGCGCTGGCTGACCGCCATCCGCCGGCTGGTGGCGCAAGAGCAGACACGCAGAGGGACGTCGGCGGTCCTCGACGGCATGCGCGACGCGGCGCGTGTCGGGAGCGCCGCCTCGCTCGCCGAACAGGGCATCGACGTGTTCGCGAAGACAGGGACGGCCCCGATGCCCGGCGGCGGCACGGCTGGCCTCGTCGTGGTGATCGCCCCGCGGACGAACCGCGCCGTCATCGTCGTGGCCCCCGGTGCCTCGGGCCACGATGCGGCGGAAATCGCCGGCCGCGTCTTGCGGAATGACGTTCGCCAGCTCAACGCGGCTGGGACAGCGTGCGGGTCGGCATCGCGCACGACACCAGCTACGACGTGACGTCGGTCGCGCTCGACGACTACGTGGCGGGCGTGGTGGATGCCGAGGCGCCACCCGAGGCCCCTCCGGCCTTCAGACGTGTGCTCGCGATCGTGGCGCGCACCTGGGTGGCGCGGAACCGCGATCGGCACGCCGCCGACGGGTTCTCAGTGTGTGACCTGACGCATTGCCAGGTGTTCAGGCCGGCGCTCGCCTCGGGGCGCGAGGCGGCGACGCAGACGCGGGGCATCGTCTTGCGAGGGCGTGACGGTGCGCTGGCCGATGCCGCGTACTCGGCATCGTGCGGTGGCACGCTCGAAACCGGGCCCGATCCCGCGGCCATTGCGCACGACGATGCGTGGAGGGCGGAACTCGAGCACCAGGCGTTGCTCGCGGCGCTGCGTCCGCTCGGTGTCGGGGGGACACAGATCGATAGGATCGCCGTGGTGTCACGCACGGCCAGCGGGCGCGCGCGCGTCGTGGCCGTGCGCACCGACCGTGACTATCCACTCGATGCCGAGCGCTTCCGACTCGCGGTCGGGAGGTCGATGGGATGGCAGCACCTCAAGAGCACGTGGTTCGATGTCGCGCCGTTCTCGCGAGGATTCGTCTTCACGGGGCGCGGGTTCGGGCACGGCCTGGGCCTCTGCGTCCGCGGGGCAGGGGCGATGATTGCGCGGGGCGAGCCGGTCGAACGCGTGCTTGCGGCATACTTCCCGGCGACCGCTCCCGCGACCGGTCCCGACAGCGTCGATCTGCGTGTACACGTGCCCAAGGCGGCGTCTGACCAGCGTGGACCGCTCGAGCGTCGCGTGCGCTCCGACGTCGCCGTTCTCGCAGTGAGACTCGGCATGGGTGTCCCGCGGCAGATCGACATCGTGGCGCATCCGACCATTGAGAGCTTCCAGCGCGCCACGGGGCTGGGATGGTGGGCGAGCGCGAGGTCGAGGGGGCATCAGATCGACCTCGCACCGATCGACATGCTCACCCGGAGAGGGCGGCTCGAGGTGGTCGTTGCACACGAACTCGTACATCTGTTGACGGCCACTCGCCTCGATGGCCGTCCGCGCTGGGTCCACGAGGGCATTGCCGTCGTGTTTGCGCGCGAGCGCGTCGCGGGGGGGCAGACGGCGCCAGGCCCCTGCCCGTCCGACGAGGAGTTCGCCCGCGCGACGCCAGAAACGCTGCCGTTGCTCTACGCGCGCGCGGCGGTATGTGTCACGCGTGAACTGGCCACACGTTCCTGGGACGCAATCGGCGGCGTAGACACCCGGCTATCGCGTTGAGTCGGCCGTCGACACGTTGCGCGCTCCGGCCAGCAGCACGAGCAACCACCCGACGTTCATCGCGACGAAGATCACGCCTATCTTCACCGACGCAAACGCTGGCTGCCACCACGTGGGAGGAAGTCCGCGCGGTCGCCAGAACATTCCCTGCCAGGGCAGTGCGATCAGCAGCGTCATCGCGACTGCCGTCAGCATCAACTGGTCGCGCGACAGGCCCGCGCGAAGCCACTCGAAGCGGACGACCGCGCCCGCCCCCCGCTCCAGTCGCGCGAACACGAGCGCCACCGCCAGCGAGACACCGACGACGCCCACCCAGAGGAAGACGACTGCTGACGCCACGCGATCGAGCCACGCGGTCTTCGTCATGTCGAACGTCGCGATGAGCCAGGCATCGAACTCACCGCGATGAGCGGTGAACCACCCGCCGAAGACGTCGCCGGTCCACCAGAACACCCCGACCAGGGCCACGGCGGCGACGATCACGGGCACGCTGGATGCGCTGGCCTCGACGGCCTCGCGCCACGTGCGCCCCGGGAGCAGCCACTCGGCCGCCGTGGCGTTGACGACCGAGAACGCGAAGATGATCAGGGCCACGGTTGCGATCGAGAGCCCGATCATCAGCGCGTTGGAGTCGGGCACGTTGACCAGTCCCCAGGCCAGCGCGAGCACCAGCGCGTGGCCCAGCGTGAGCCACGCGACACGAGCCACGGCAACTCGGCTCATCGACGACCTCCCTCGGGTTGGACAGTTGACGGCGCCGTCGGCGCGGTTGACGGATCGGCCACGATGAACCGCGCCGCCGTCGTCGACGCGCTGACGCCAGGCACGTACATGGGAACGACCTGCGCCGGCATCGCGCGGAACGTCCCAGGCGTGACCACGCGCAGCAGGTACATGAAGTCGACCCGGCCCCCGGGCAGGCGATCCTCGAACTGCACGACACGCGTGTCGCGATACTCGCGGCGCGCGCGCCCGTACCACCACCCGCGATCATCGGACCGTTCGAGCTCGAAGCCGTCAGGCGGCTCGATCGCCTCGGCGCCGGCAGGCAGCGGGTCCTCAATCGCGAGGTAACGCCAGTCGTTGGCACCGGCCACGGTCATGCGCACCAGGATCAGGTCACCGGGCCCGGCCGTACCGGCAAACGGCGTCTCGCGATACACCAGGCGGTCATTCACCCGCACCGATGTCAGCGTGAAGTACTTCCGGCTCAGCGCCAGCTTCCGCGTGCCCGTCGGCTCGAGCGATTCGCGGTTGTCGTAATAGCGTGCCGTCGCCGTCCAGTACAACGTCCCGCCGCCGCGCTTGACGATGCGCACATCGTTCGCGCCCGCTCGCCCGGGGGCCGAGAGAACGATCGGGTTCGGCTCGGTGAACATGGCCGGGGTGAACTCCCGGGTCGCGACCTTGCTCCCGTTGACCAGCACGTCGACGCTGAAGGTTGCCGGCGTTTCGTTGCGTGCCTTCATGTACGCGAGGAGGCCGTACAGCGCCATTGCGCTTTGCTTCGTCGTGGACCAGTACGATCCCGACGCGCGGTTGGCGAGCAGCCAGCGCACGGCAGGTTCGAGCAACTGATGCGACCCGTCGCGTTGCGCGAGGGCCTGCAGGGCGAGGGCGGTGGCCTCGACGCTGGAGTCGCCCCAGTCGTCGAGCAGCGGATCGTGGTCGGTCGGCCACCACGCGAGGTCACCACGACGCTGGGCGCCGGCGGCCAGCTCGTTGGCCAGGCCGTCGCCGCGCGCGTCCTTCGCGGCGTCGAGCGTCATCAGCAGCAAGGCGAACCCCTGAGGCGTCATCCGCGACCGCGCGTCCCACAACTCGTCGGCTACCGCGACCGCGTCCCAGCCCTCCGGCGTCACCCCGATGGTGGCCGCCTGCGCAAGCGCAAACGCCAGGTAGGCCTTCAGGTCGGCCACCATGCGCGGGTACTTCGCATAGAGCTGCGCCGTGGCGGCCGCAGCGCGCTCGAGGCGTCCGGCGTCGACCTGACGTTCAGCGCGCCGGGCTTCGACGAGGCCGTAGAGCGCGTAGGCAGTCATGAACGGATGGTTCTCGTCGGTCTTCCACCATCCGAACCCCCCGTCGTCGTGCTGGTAGTCGTAGAGCCGCTTCAGCCCTGCATCGGCCATGCGCGGCGCGAGACGCACGCGCTCGGTCGGTTCGAGTTTCAGTTGCTCCAGCGCACGCAGGACGAGCAGGTTGGGCAGGAAGCTCGACAGCGTCTGCTCGGTGCATCCGTAGGGATAGCCGGTGAGGAAGTCGAGTGCGCCCAGCAGCGAGCCCGCGAGCGATGGCGCGAGCGACACCTCGATCGAGCGGGCGGCCGCGTTCGAGGCCGCCGGGATGTCGACGCTCGCCGTGCGCTCCGACGTCTCGCCAACGGTGCCCGATATGCCGACCTCGCGCTTGAGGCCATAGGGCAGTACCGGCAGGCTGACCTGCATGGCGTCCTCGTCTTGCGCGCTCGTGGCGCGCGCGGTCAGCGTCGCCGTGCCGACCGCGTCTGCGGTGAAGGTCCACGACGAACGATCCTCGCCGCCGGCGCCGATGGAGGATGTTCGCGTGCCGGCGGCGTTCGCGTTCGCGGCGCTGAGGCCCTCGGCTGCGACGGTCATGGCAAAGGATTCGGACTGCGGCAAGTAGTTGTGCGTCACGAGCGGTACGCTCACGGTGTCGCCTTCGGTGAGGAACCGCGGCGTGGCCAGCCTGACGATGACGTCCTTGGTCGTGGTGGTGCGGGTGAGTGCCACGCCGACCTTCGTGTCGGCGGTGACCGCGCGTGCGGTGAGCCGCCATGTCGTCAGTGAATCGGGATAGGTGACGCGCACCGTACCCTCGCCGTTGACGTCGGTCACCAGGTCGGCAAGCCAGAAGATCGCGTCGGGGAACTCCTTGCGCACCGCGTCGCGCGCCGGACGCTCGGCCTTGAAGTCGGCCAGCACCATCGGCCGGCGCCGCTGTGCGAGCTTCAGCACCTGGGATCCCGAGTACCCCGTGAAGTAGTAACCGCGCGAGAACGACGTGGACACGTCTGAGTATGCCCGGCGATAGAAGAAGCGCAGCGGATCGCTCGTCGTGTCCTGGCGGACGCCGTAGAGAGCCTCGTCGACGACGCCGATGCTGACCTGTGCACGCACCGGTGCACCGAGGTGGTCGGTCGCCTTCACGGCGAACACCGCCGGATCGCGCGGCTTCGCCACGACCTGCGCCGGTGTCACGGTCAGCGTGATCCGCTTTGCGACGGGTGGAACCCTCAGCCTTCGCTCGGCGGTATTGAGGCGTCCCTGTCTCACGAACGCGACGGTCACGTAGATGTCGCCGATGTCGTCTTCAGCGATCGGGACCTCGATGACGTCGCCGTTCCTGATCCTGAAGAGCGACCGCCACGACGTGGTGTTCCGCTCCTTGGCGGCCAGGACCGCGCCGCCGACATCGTCGCCCCGCACCATGACCCTGGCGACGTCGCCCGGCGCGTACTCGGTCTTGTCGCTCACGAGTTCGGTAGGGGAGCCGCCGTCCTCGTCGAACGTGTCGTCGGTGCCCGGCACGCTGACGTTGACGTGCTCCTCGATCGTGCGGCCCGCCGACGTCGCCCGCGCCGTGAAGACGTAGTAGCCGGTCTCCGTGGGCATCGTCAGGCGCCAGTTGGCGCGGCCTTCCGCGTCGGTCGTGACGGTGGTCGTCGAGACGAGCGTCTGCGCCCTCGCGGGCTCCCCGGGCTCCTCGTAGTACCGCCGCTCGAGCGTCAGCGTCACGGGCACCTTCGGCTGTGGCACCCCCACGTAGTCGACGGTGCGAACGCTCACGCTCGCGGCGGTCCCCGGACGATACAGGTAGCGTCCCGGCTCCATGGCGACCAGGAACGTTCCCCACGTCGCGTGGAACGTGGCCCTGGCAGACACCTCGCGCTCGCTGCGGTCGGTCACCCGCGCCTCGACCTTCAGGGTCATGTCGTTGATGTCTTCGTCGGCCTGAGCGTCGGTCGGCACGTCGATCGTGACCGTCGCCTCTCCCTTGCCATCGAGCGTTGCCGTGCCCTCGAACACGCGGTCGCCGTCGTAGTCGCTGTAGTAGGACGGTTCGTCGCTCGGCGTGCTGACATACCGGAAGGGTGAGTAGTAGTTCGAGCGGTAGACGACGTACGTGACGCGGCCTCCCGCGACCGGTTGTCCGAAGTAGTACTTCGCGCGGATGGTGGCCGTCGTCCTCTTGCCCTGCTGGATGAACCGGGCGGGCACGCTGACGTCGACCTCGAACTCGGGCTTCCGGTACTCCTGCACCTCGAACGACCCCGACGCCGTGTCGTCTTCGCTCGTGACGCGGACCGAGTAGTCTCCGAGCGACGCCGCCGACGGGATGGTGAACGACGCGTTGACCGTTCCGAAGACGTCCACCGGGCGTTGGATTCGCGTCAGTACCTTGTCGTCGGGATCCACGATCGAGATCTCGACGCTCTTTCGGTCGAAGGGCACCACCAGGCCGCGTTCCTTCCAGCGCAGGACGGCCTTGAGGTTCACCATGTGTCCCGGGCGGTACACGGGACGGTCGGTGTAGACGTAGCCTGCCAGTTCGCGCGCCCGGCCACGCAGGAAGTAGCCGCCGGGATCCGCGACGATGGTGTCGCCGCCGCACGTGGCGAGCGTCACCATGCCATCGACCTCTGCGGTCGGCATCGCGGCCTCGTAGGTGCCATCCGTCGCCGTCGTGCCGCGGGTCACGACCTGCTGGTTGACGACCACCGCGGTCGAGCACGCGGCCTTCGGGTCACCCGACACGCGGTCGGCGGCGTACATCACGACCTGGCCAGGCGCGGTCTTCGTGATCAACCCGAGGTTCGAGACGATGACGATGGTGAACGCGCGCAGGCGCCCGTGGGTGGCCTCGACGAGGTAGACACCGGGCGTCGTCAGCTCGAGTGGAATGCTGCGCGACTCGGCGTCTCGCCGCAGGGGCAGGATCTCGCGGAACGACGCGACGACCTGGGCCGGGTTGAGGGGCGCGATCTGCGCGTAGCTGGTCGCCGCGACACGCTGGCGGGTGACGGTGGGCGTGCCCGCGCTCACGCGACGGTTGCGCGCCTGGCGGTACTCCCAGGAAACCTGCGAGCGGAGGAAGTCACGAACCGATGCACGCCATCCGGCCTTCCACGAGGCGATGCGCTCGATGAGCGTCCGCTCCTGTTCCACCGAGGGCTCGGGACTGCCCAGCTCGTGCAGGTCCTTCAGTCCCGCGAAGAACGCGACGGGGTCGGCGATGCGGTAGACGCGGAAGTCGAGATGGTCGAGCCGCTCGAAGCCGACCGAAATTCTGATGTCGCTGCCCGGTGCGACGACCTCGCCGCTCGACAGCGAGAACGCGGGGTCGGCACTCGCCTGCGCGCGCACCACGCCGTGGTACTGGAGGCCAGCGACCAACAGGCCAACGAGAACGATCCCCGACCTGGCGTGTGGCCTGGCGCCGCACGACGGCGCGGCCTTGCCTGCGTTGCCTGCCGCGGGCGCCGCAGTCGAGGAGCGCGACTCGTGGTCAGTCATCCGTCGCCAATTCGCATCACGCATCATGTTCATGAGGGGTTACACCATCGTGAGCCGGAACACGCCGACGAACGCACGGTTGATCGACACGGGACGCCAGCGCGGCGACGGATGCCGCTGCAGGTCAGACAGCCGCACCTTCCGTACTTCCCCGCCCGGCACGGGTTCTCCGGTGGCCGCGGCATCGCCTGCCCTGCCGGCAGTCACGCCTGCGGCCGCCGAAGGTCCCGTGTGATACACGACCCAGTCATCGCCCGTCGGCTCGAACGCCGATCGTCCGATGAAGACCATCAGGTGATCCGGCAGGCGTTGGCCTTCCTGCCTGAAGTACAGGAGGTCGGCCGGTCGCAGCGCCGTGACCTCGCGCCCCAGCGGGGATGCATTGAATCGGATGATCGTCTGCGCATCGGCGAACTCCGCGAACCGCGGGCGCCGGCCTGCGGTCACGGCGAACAGCGGCAACATCCCGTCGCGCTCGCCCGGACGCGCCACGGGATCGGCCAGCGTCACCGCGAGGGGCAACTGCGTCCGTCGGTACCACTCGTCGGTATGCGGACGCACGGCCTCGCGCACGGCGTGCCGCAGGAGCGCCGCGCAGTCGGTCACGTCAGGGGTCGTGCGGTAGAACTGCGCGTCGGCCAGGATGGCAATCCACGCGCGCAGCGCCGCCCGGTCTGAAGCATCGCGTGGCGAGACCTGCGCGCTGACGTGCACGAGGCACGCCGCGACGAGCAGGCACAGTGAAGACACGAGCGGGCGCACGGGTCGGATTCGAACGAAGGTCACGGTATCACGCGAGCATCGTGTGCGGGGTGCTCCTTCACGCGGCCCCCCGGAATCCGAGGCGCTCTGCCGCCGCGCCGAGGAGTTGACGCGCGTCGTCCGTCCGGCCCGCCATGAGCGCGGCGACGGCGCGGACGGCGAGGCTTGCCGTCCACACGGGTTTCAGCACCAGCAGTGCAGGCGTTCCGAGATGGCGGCCGACATAGCGCTCGAGATTCCGATGGAAGATGCGGAGGAAGGCGCCCTGGCCCAGCGCACGAACCGAGACGCCACCGATGTGCGGAAACGGCGCCGCGCGGTCGAAGACGATGCGCAGGCCCGCTGCGTGCGCGCGGGCGCAGAAGTCCACATCCTCGAACCAGGCGGGGTAGTAGCGCTCGTCCATCCCTCCAAGCGCGTCGAACGCCTTGCGGGTCACGAGCAGGCATGCCGCGGCGGGTTGCTCGACCTCGAACCAGCCATCGCCTTCGAGATCGAGGTCGGCTCCCACGTAGTGCCGCGTCCACGGATTTCCGCTCCAGACGTGATCGATGAACAGGGCGTCGGCCAGCAGCGACGCCAGCGTGGGCAACCGGCGAACGGTGAAGCCCGCCTGCGTCGTGCCGTCGGCGTTCACGAGACGTCCACCGGCCATGGCCGCGCCCGACGCAACCAGGGTATCGCTCAGGTGTGCAACCGACGCGGTCGACGCCTCTGCGTCGGGATTGAGGAGCAGGATCAGCGGATGTCGGGCCTGCCTGACGCCAAGGTTCACGCCGCCTGCGAATCCAAGGTTCCTGCCGGGGCTCAGCACGCGGAGGTTCCGGGCCGACCCCAGGGTCTCGACGCTGCCGTCGGCTGAGCCGTTGTCCACCAGGATCACGTCGTCACTTGCCGTGCAGGCCGTGCTGGCCGCGCGTGCCAGGGCTGGCCCAGCGTTCCAGTTGACGATGACGATCGAGACGGGAGGCATGCGGGGGCAACGCCTCAGGCAGGGAAGGCAACGCCGAAGGCCGCGCCATCGGGCGGCGCGTCGAGGCGGACCGCCCGCAGACCGTGAAGCGCCAGCAGGGCCGTCGCGACGAAGAGGGCGAAGCCCATCCCGCTCGTTGCGGGGTCCACCGGAACCGTTCCCGGAGGCGTGACCGCGTCGGCAGCCACACCAGCGCTGATCACCAACCAGGCGGCGTCGTGGTGTCGCGCCACGCGCAGCGCCACGGTCTCGGCTCCGGCCTGGCGCGCCGCGAGTTGAGCCAGCGCGCCCACGGCGCGGGCAATCGCGCCGCGGTCGACAACCACTGTCATGCTCGAGGCGTCTGAGGGAATATCGGCGTCAACCGCGGTGTTGGACTGGTGCAAGCGATGGTCGACATCGGCGATGATGTCGTGAAACGTCACAGCGGTTGCGGTCAGCGGCCATTCGCCGCGGACGATCCTGGCGGCGGTGCTCATGTCGTCGGCGAACGCGTGGAGTTGGGCGACCGCGCGCCCCGCCATCGCAATGGCGCGTTGTTGCGGCTCGGGCAGCGCGCCGAAGCGGCCAGACTCGAGCATCGTCAGGGTGCCGACGGCCACGGTGAGCGGCGCTCGCAGTTCGTGTGAGACGAACGACAGGAAGGCGGCGTCGTCGGCAACGTCAGGGCGCTGCGAGCGCCCGTCGGGCACGTCGTCCATGTCGCGAAGGTTATACGATTTCCCGAGGAGACTTCGATGCTCGTCAAGAACGCCCCCGACATCCCGGCCGCAGAGATCACCGACGAACGTCACTACTGGAACCGCCGTGAGTGGCTGCGCACCGCGGTGGGCGGAACGCTGGCAACCGCGGCGGCGTCCATCGCACCGGGGTCGCCGCTCGTGACGCCGGTCGAGGCGCAGACGCCGCTGGCGAACGTGCAGAAGAGTGCCTACACCGTCGACGAGAAGCCGAACTCGTATGAAGACATCACTGGCTACAACAACTTCTACGAGTTCGGGACCGACAAGGAAGACCCGGCGCGCTACGCCGGCAAGATGAAGACGCGGCCGTGGACCGTGAAGGTCGAGGGCGCGTGCGCGAAGCCGGCCGACTACAACATCGACGACTTGCTCAAGTGGTTCCCGCTCGAGGAACGCGTCTACCGGTTCCGCTGCGTCGAGGCATGGTCGATGGTGATTCCGTGGGTGGGGTTCCCGCTGGCCGATCTGATAAAGCGAGTCGAACCGACCAGCAAGGCGAAGTTCGTCGAGTTCACGACCCTGTTGCGCCCGAGCGAGATGTTCGGACAGCGCGACCAGGTGCTCAACTGGCCGTACGTCGAAGGCCTGCGGATGGACGAGGCCCTGCATCCCCTCACCCTGCTCGCGGTGGGGGTGTACGGCAAGTCGCTGCCGAATCAGAACGGCGCGCCGCTGCGGCTCGTGGTGCCGTGGAAATACGGCTTCAAGAGCATCAAGTCGATCGTGAAGATCAAGTTCACGGAGTCACAGCCGCGAACGGCGTGGAACGACTCCAATCCCCAGGAATACGGGTTCTACTCGAACGTGAACCCGGAGGTCGACCATCCGCGCTGGACGCAGAGCCGCGAACGCCGCATCGGCGAGTTCTTCCGCCGCAAGACGCTCATGTTCAACGGGTACGATCAGGTCGCGTCGCTCTATGCGGGCATGGACCTGAAGAAGCACTACTGATCGCCGGGCCGTGCTGCGCTACCTGAAGCCGCTCGTCGTCATCGGGATGCTGTCGCCGATCGCGGCCCTGGTCGTGCGGGCCATGACGGGCACGATGGGCGCCAACCCCATCGAGCGGATCACCCACGACACGGGCTCGATGTCGCTGCTATCGCTGGTCTTCACCCTGTCGGTGACGCCCCTCCGCCGCCTCACGGGCTGGAACGAGGTGATCAAGCTCCGGCGGATGCTCGGCCTCTTCGCGTTTGCGTACGCCACGCTCCACGTCCTCACGTACCTGGTGCTCGATCACTTCTTCGACTGGCGCACGATCGTCGGGGATCTCACGAAGCGGCCGTACATCATTGCCGGCGCCACCGCGTTCATGCTGATGGCGCCGCTGGCGATCACCTCGACGACGGGATGGATCCGCCGCCTCGGCGGGCGCAATTGGCAACGGTTGCACCGCCTGGTGTACCTGGCGGCGATCGCCGGCGTGGTGCATTACTGGTGGCTCGTGAAGGCCGACATCACGGTACCTCGCCGCTACGCGATCGCCGTGGCGGTGTTGCTCGGCATCCGCGCGTGGCACGCCTGGCGCAGCCGCCAGGGCCGCATCGTCCCGCGCGTCACGCCTACGGCACCGGCGGTGCGATCGCCTCGTAGTTGAGCACCATCAGGTTGCGCACCAGTTCGGCCATGCGCTGATATCCCGCCTCGCTGGGGTGCAGGCCGTCGCCGCTGTACCAACTGCTCTGCGTGCCCTGGTAGGTGAAGGAGTAGTGGAAGTCGGCCAGCACGACTTTCTGCTCGGTCGCGAGGCTGCGGATGGCACCGTTCACCGAGTCGATCGCCGCGTTGTCGCACTTGGTGTAGGGCTGCATCCCCAACGGCCCTTGGTCGTAGTAGACCGTGATGCACGGCAGCAGCGTCCCGAGCATCACGAGTTTCCCCGCTCCCTTGGCCGTCGTCACCATGTTGCGCAGGTTGCTGATGATCGCACTGGAACTGACCCCGGCATTGATGTCGTTGACGCCCTCCATGATCACAGCGGCATCCTGGCTGATGCTCATCGTCGAGGGGAAGCGCGCCCGACCGCCGCTCGTCTGCTCGCCGGCGAGCCCCCCGTTCACGACCGTTATCGTGGGCTGGGACGGGTACTGCGCACGCAGGAGCGCCTGCAACCGGCCTGGATAGCCACCGGCACCGTCGTCGTAGTTCGCGCAGCCGAGGCTCGTGCCGATGAACGCGCAGTCGGTCGCCACGATTCCCTCGGTGAGGCTGTCGCCGAATGCCAGGATGCGGTCTGTCGCCGTCGCCGACTGGTACGTGAACGCGTCGTTCTTCTGCCCGGTGAGCCCCTCGAAGTTCGTGACGCTGAGCGCGACCGGCCCCGCCGTGTTCGGGGGCGTCGTGATCAGCATCCGCGACGACGACTGCACGTTGATGGCCGTCGGGGTCTTGTTGCCGAGCAACACGCTCACGCCGACGAAGTTCGCGCCGTCGACGGTCAGTTGCGTGCCTCCCGTGGTCGGGCCGGTGGTTGGGGTCACCGAGGTGATGACCGGTGGCGACGACGAATACGTGAAGGCCGCCGGCAGCGACACGGTCACCTCGTTGCTGGTCACCGAGACCGAGGTGGTGCCGACGGTGGCGCTCGGGGGCGTCCGGGCGAGGATCGTCGTCGCGTTCAACACCCTCATCGGTGTCGCCGTGGTGGTGCCGACCTTGACCGTGGCGCCCGCCGCGAAGTTCGTGCCGGTGATGGTGATGTCGGTGCCGCCCTGTGCCGAGCCCGTCGATGGTGTGACCGACACGATGGTTGGTCCCGGAGGTGCAGACGGCGTGCCGACCGGTCCGGGGAACGGCGTCCCGGTAGAGCCGTGTCCGCCGAAGTACGCGTCGCCCCAGTACATCGTCCGCTCGGCCACGAACGTCACGCCATTGGTCGACTCGAGGAACGCCGCGAAGTGCTGGTTGCTCAACTCGGGATACCACGATGTCGGCAGCGTGAAGCGCGACTGGGCCGGCACGGTGAACGTCTTGACGATGCCCGTCCCGTCCTCACGCATGAAGGTGACCTTCAGGCTCAACGGATTCGTGCTCGAGTTCGCCACGAGGAAATACGTGTCGAACTGCAGGCCGCTCGCATCGAGGCCGTCCTCGGCACCCTCGGCAAACCCCCAGCCCAGGGCCTCGGCCGTGACGCCCGGCGAATTGTGCGCCTCGACCCAGACGCCGCCCGGACCCCAGTACATCGCGCGCTCGGCGATGATGGGCGCCGTGCTCTCGATCTTCACCGAGAACGCGGCATCTTCGAGGCCCGCGATCTTGTCGACCCAGATGTTCTCGCGACTCGTCGGCATGAGTGGGTAGGTCTTCGTGATCGGCGGGGCGCCCTCGCGCAGGAACGTCGCCGTCGCGGTGGCCGCGCTCGTGCCCGGATTGGCGAGCAGGATGAACGTGTCGAACGTGAACGACGGTGGTCCGCCCGTGAAGCCCTCGCCGAAGATCCACGTCGGCGAGGGGGCGGTGATGCCGACGCTCCCGTGTCCCCCCTCCCAACTGGTGCCCGCCGCGAAGTAGAGCGCCCGCTCCACGAACACGGGCACGTTGTTCGTCGATTCGACGACGGTCGAGAACGCCTTGTTGGCCAGCGCAGGCACTTCCGCGTTCGGCCACACCGTTGCCCGTGCGTTCGGCGCGATCAGCAATGGCGGAAACGCCACGGTCGTGCCCTCGGGCGTGAGGAAGGTCACCTGCACGTTGGCCGTCTGGGTGGGGCTCGGATTGGCGATGAGCACGAAGGTGTCGAACATCCCCGTCGAGCCCTCGGCCAGATACCACTTCGGCGCAGGAGCCAGCACGCCCTGGCTGTTGTGACCGCCACGTTTTGTCGTGGCGGGCCAGTACATCGATCGCTCGACGACGATCGGGAGCCCGTTGGTGCACTCGACGACCGCCGACAGTTCCGGCGCGTTTTCCACGCCAGGCACGGCGTTCACGCGCACGGTCTTGCGGCTGGTGGCTGGCATCGTGAACGTCGTCGTGACCGGCGTGCCGCCTCCTGGCCGGAGGAACGTGATCGTGACGTTCGCGCTGCTCGTGTTCGGGTTGGCGACCAGGATCTCCTCCTCGAAGAAGGAGCCGGTCGCGCCCTCGGCGAGATACCACCTGGTCAACGACTGGGCCGAGGCCGGGTGCGCGGCAGCCAGCAGGACACAGGCAACCAGGACAAGGCGTGTGCAGAAGGGCATAGCGGGCAGGGGTGGCGGCACAGGTACGATGCGCCGGAGTGGCGAATCCCATCAGACTACTAGCCTCGCGCCAAGCGGTCAAACTGCCGCGCGGCCGCATCCCGGCGCGTGCAGTCGGCACACGACACCGTTACACTTGTTGCGTGTCCCTGGTGCTGCGATTCGGCGTGTGCGTGGCGCTGCTCGTGCAGGCCGAGAACGCACGCGCGTCGACCGTCCGGGCGCGAAGCGACGCCGAGTTGATCGCCATCTCAGACCGGGTGGTTCACGCCAGGGTCGCAGACGTCCACGCCGAGCCCGGTCCGGGTCGCACCATCGTGACCGTGGCGCGCCTGACCATCCTCGAGGACTTCACGGGCCAGCCTTCACCGGAGATCGTCGTGCGCGAGCTGGGCGGCCGGTTGGGCACGCGAGTGATGCAGGTGAGCGGTGCGGCCAGCTATGTGCCGGGCGAGGAAGTGGTGGTTTGCCTCGAGCTCACTTCAGATGGCGGATGGCGCAGCGTGGCCATGGGGTACTCGCGGTTCGCGGTGGAGCGCGGTGACGGATCGGGCCGCGCACGCCGGATGACCCGCTCGTTTGCCGGGCTCGAGCTTCTGGCGCCGCGCGACACGGAACGCACCACCCGGACAATCGACGAGTTCCGCCGCATTGCCGGGGCCGTCAAGGGCGCGCGTCCCGTGCGGCACCCAGACGCGCAAGGCGAGCGGGTTGGCGAGGTCGGGGCCGCCCAGGCGCGGATGTCGGCAAACTACACGCTCCTGTCTGGCGGCATCCGGTGGAACGAGGCAGATGACCTGCAGCCAGTCTCGTGGTTCCGCAATGCGGCCACACCAGCGCCTGTCGAGATCGGTGATGCCGACGCCGCCGTCGTTCTCGCCATGCGGGCCTGGACCGAGCCGCCCACCGCCTCGATTGTGCTGGCCTATGGAGGATTGCTCGACATCGGGACCGACGACCCCTACTGCGGCAACACGCACGAGGGGCGGGGCCTGATCAGCTTCGGCGACCCCACTTCGGAGATTCCAGCGGGCACCATCGCGGTCGGCGGCGGCTGCGCGGACTCGATCGGTGGCAAGGTGATCAACGGCACGCTGTTCGATCGCTTCACGCACGGCTTCGTCGTGCTGAACAAAGTGTCGGCCCTGGGCAACGCGAATCGCAACGAGCTGAACCTGCGTCGCGTCGTCGAACACGAGGTCGGGCACGGGGTCGGGCTGGGGCATTCGTCGTTGGCGACGTTCAACATCATGTACCCGTCGTGTTGCACCACCGACACACCGGTGCCGCCGGCGCTGGGTCCCGATGACCTCGAGGGCCTTGCCTTCATCTATCCGCCAGACGTCGACGCCGACACCTTGCCCGACGCGTGGGAGTTGCAGTTCGGGTTGAATCCCACCTCGGCGATTGGCGCCGACGGGGCCAGCGGCGACCCCGACGGGGATGGCGTCACGAACGCGGATGAACTGGCGGCGGGAACGCACCCGCGTGGATTCCACGCCCGCTATCTTGCCGAAGGGGCGGCGTCGGGGTTCTTCGAAACGGCCATCGGACTGGCCAATCCCAGCGAGTCGTCGGTGGCTCACCTCCTGATGACCTTCTCGCCGAAGGGCCGGGCACCCGTGCGCCACGTCGTGGAACTGCTGCCCCTCACGCACCGCCGTGTCATCGTCAACGACCTCGACGGGATGGCCGACACCGAGTTCTCGACGGTCATCGAGTCGGACGTCATGGTCGAGGCCGACCGGATCCTGACCTGGGATCGCAGCGGTTCCCGCTACGGTGCGCACGCCGAAACCGCGGTCGTTGCGCCCGCAGCCGAGTGGTTCTTCGCCGAGGGGGCCACGCACTCAGGTTTCGCGATGTTCCTGCTGTTGCAGAACCCCAACCCCTTCCAGGTCGCCGTGGACGTCACCTACCTGCGGCCGGCGCCCGCGCCCTCGCTCACGCGCACGTACCTCGTCGAGGCCTCGAGCCGCGAAACCGTGTGGGTCAACTTCGAGGATGCCCGCCTCGCCGCGACCGACGTGTCAGCGCACGTGTCGGTGCAGGGTGGTCACGGAGTGATCGCCGAACGCGCGATGTATCTCGATCGCGATGGGGTCGTGTTCGAACTCGGTCACGAAGGCGCGGGCGCGCCTGCGCTGTCGCCCGACTGGTTCTTCGCCGAAGGCAGGACCGGCGCCTGGTTCGACGAGTACCTGCTGCTCGCCAATCCGACCGCGCAGGCCGTGACCGCAGACATCACGTTCATGACCGCCACAGGCACGAACGTGCAACGGCGTGTCGACGTGCCCGCCACGTCACGCGTGACGATAGACGTCGAGCGCGAGGCCTCGGCGGTTGCCGATGCCGAACTCGCGGCATCGATCCACGTTCGCGACGGCGGAGCCATCGTCGCCGAGCGCACGCTGTGGTGGGGCGGTGCGTTCCCCGAGTGGATCGAGTCGCACAACAGCCTCGGCGCCACGGCGACCTCGGCCCGATGGCTCTGCGCGACGGGTGAAACGGGCGGCGTGCATCTCGGCGAGACGTACATCCTGATCGCCAACACGTCGAGCGCGACGAGTGACGTCCGGGTGCGGGTGCTCGGCGACGCGGGTGCCCCCGTCGAGTCCACCTTCACCGTGGCGCCCCGCAGCCGGTTCAATGTCGAGATGTCGTCTGCCTTCCCGTCGATCCGCGACCGCACCTACGCGGTGCTGGTTGAAGCGTTCGACGGCGTGACCGACCTGGTGGTCGAGCGCGCGATCTACTGGAGCGCGCACGGCACCTTCCGTGCGGGCGGCGGCAACGTCTGCACGCCTCTGCCGCAGCGCGATTGAAGTCGGGGCCCCGCATGGCCGAATGAGTGGGTACGCTGCGGTGCACGCGCCACGCGACTGGGCGTGCGCCGTGCTGCGTATACTGCTAACGTGAGCGCCCACACACCGCATGATTCGTCGCCGACTGATGGCGAACCGGTGAGCGCGCGCCCCGCGGCGCGGTACGACCCGATTGCGCCCGCCCCGCCGCCTGGGCGATCCACGCCCGTCGGGTCGGGCGAGCCGTCGCAGACCGTCGCGGATCCAGTCGTGCGGGTGCCGTCACCGGCCTCGCCACGGAGCCCGATCGTCGATGCTCCGAGAACAACGCCGCCGCTCATCCCCGGCCCTTCGAGGCCGGTGCGCCAGGACATGGCCGTGCCCGATGCCGCGAGCGAGCTGGCCAGGGCCGTCGCTGACCTGACTCGGGGCGACGCCGATGTGTCGAGCGCCATTGCCGACGTGCGCGACGTCGCCAGCCTGCCTGACCTGGAGACAGACCTGGCGAAGGCGGTCGCCGACCTGACCGAGTCGGACGCGGAACTGCCCAGGGTTGCGGGGGCTCGACCCGCCGTGCGAGTCGAGGCTGGCGCAGCGCCCGCCCCGCCCTCCGGCAGCAACCGGCCACCGGGCGTGACCACAGGGCTTCCGGACGCCGACGTCGAGCTGCCCGATGCCTTTGCCGACCTGCCGGTCACCGCGCCCAGGAGCCGGCCAGCGCCCACCGAGGCCGCGGCCGCCGCAGCGGCAGGCATGTCGTGGCCGCCGCTCCCCGAGGAACTCGATGCGGTCGAGGTGATCGACCTCGAGGCCATCCGCAGCTGGGCGCCGAAGCCGCTGCATCCGCTGGCGGCGGCTGGGGGATCAATCCCGACGGTCCCGCGCCACGCGCGATCCGGATCGGCATCGTCGATCACGCCCGGGAGCGTCCGCCCCGTCGAAACTCCTGCGACCGGGGCCCTGGCCTGGCCGCCTCCGAGCGATGAAGTCGATGCGATCGCGATGATCGACCTTCACGACACCGCGTCGGTGCGCGACGCCGTGATGGTTCCTGTCGCTGAGGCCGACGAGCCGGTTGTGGCAGCCGCGCCCTCCTACGTGCCGGTCCCCGCAGCAGTCGAGGTCGATGTGCCAGTCGCGCACGGGCGCTCCTGGGGATGGGCGGCGATCGGGCTGATAGCGATCGCCGCCGCTGCGGGTGGCGGATACGTGGTCATGCAGCGCCAGGTCGAGAACCAGCGAGACGTGCCCGGAGTGTCTGCTGCCACCACACCAGCGTCGTCGCTGGGTTCAACCGCGGTGGCACCTGCAGAGCGGCCTTCCCCGGCGGCGCCGTCGCTGCCGGATTCCGCAGGGAATTCCGGCACGCCGGCTGTCGCGCCTTCCGACGCCGCCGCCGCGGCGCGGGCCTTCGATGAGGCCGTTGCGGCGTCAAAGCGTCTGCTGGCACGGGGCGATCGCGTCAGCGCCGTGCGGATGATGCGATCGGCTCCGGCCGGCCCGGCCGTCATGCAGTTCGTGACGGGCGTCATGCGCAGCGCCGCGGCAGAGGCCGAGTTGTCGCGAACGGCGACGCTGGCGCGCATACCGAATGGGGAGGCGCTCGACGCCTTCCGCATTGCGCGCGAGCAACAATCGAACGCGATCACGGCCTGGCGCCAGGGGGATTTCGAGCGCGCACTCGACCTGTTCAGCCGGGCGACGCGTGCGTACCAGGCCGTCGAGGCGCCGCAGACGGCGTCGGCGGCCACACCTGTCGGCGTGACCGGGCGAACCCTTGACATTCCGCCAGCCGCGACAAGCGACACGGCGTCTCGTGCCGAGACGCCGATGCTGCCAGCGGTGCCGGCAGCCGGCAGCGGCATGCCCGCTGCACGCGATACGCGAACGCTGCCGAGTCTCGCGCCCCCCGTTGCTGAAGCGCGTCCCGTCACGGTGCCGCGTGCCGACGAAGCCGGCGTGAGGCGCACCATCGAGGCCTACCGCAGTGCGTTTGACCGGCTCGATGCCGACGCTGCCAGCGCCGTCGTGCCCTCGATCGACAGCAAGGCGCTTGCGCGCGCGTTTTCTGGCCTCGCGTCGCAGCGCCTCGAGTTCGAACGCTGCGACCTGGACGTGAACGACACGACCGCGCAGGCCACATGCGTCGGACGCGCAGCCAGCGTGCCGAAGGTCGGAAGCAGCAGGCCCCGCGTCGATCCCCGTCGATGGTCGTTCGTGCTCGCCCGCCAGGCCGACGGCTGGCACATCACCAGCGCCAGGGTCTCGCAACGCTGACCGGGCCCTGGCCCCCTGTGGCCGCGGTCAGCGCCCGAACGCGTAGTCGAGCGAGACCGACGGCACGGGCCGCGACTTGAGGCCGTTGTCGGTGAGCGGCACCGCCAGGCTCGCGTTGAGCAGCCAGGTCGATCCCAGGTTCCACTTCATCCCGAAGACCCCGACGCCAGACGTGACGTCGGTGCCGTCGCTGGCGAGCCGGATGGTCCGCACGCCCGTAATGGTCGGGTGCGCCTGCTCGATCGATTCCAGCCGTCCGAGGTCGCTGACCCGCCGACCGAAGATCTCGGCGATGAACGTCAGCCGCGGTGCTGGCGCCAGGGTGACAGCCACGCCGCCGTCCACCTCGTTGGCGATGCCGCCCGCGCGGTATCCACCATTCACGTGAAGACCGATGGCGCCACCCTCGACTGACGCGATGACCTGCCCTTTGACGCTCGCGCTGCCGGCCCCCAGCAGATCTTCCTCCTGCCCCGTCGGCACGCGCACCTCGGTGCCAAGTGCCAGTCCCGATCCGCCGCGCCCGGCCAGGCGCACCTTGGCGCGAAGCGCGAGGTCTGCAAGACCGGTGACCCGCGACGTCGCCGTTGCCTGGGTGGTCGATCGTCCGCGAAACGTGTTGACGCGTTCGCCCTCGAGCCGCACCGACACCACCGGAAGCGCCGCGCTGATGTCGAGCCAGTCGGTCAGGCCGACGCTGCCGACGAACGTGGCGGTGCTCGTGTCGAGCTTCAACGTCAGCGTCTCGACGTCGAAGGGCGTGCTCTCGTCGGTGAATCGATTGCCCGTGGTCACGAACGATCCGTCTCGCAGGTCGGCGCCGTCGAGCTCGACAAAGCGGTTGAATCGATAGCTCACGCCGAACGACGCCCGCCCGCGGCCCGCGGTCAGCGCCCGCTCGAGGAAGATCGGGCCGAAGCTGTTGCTGGCGCGCTCGTTGACGCCGAGATCGGGATTGAAGCGGTAGGTGAACCCCCCGGACGAGGAACTGATCGGCAGCGTGGCCACCTCGAGGAGCAGCGCGCGCGTGATCGCGTCGCGCGTGGCCGCCGTGGCCTCGGCGTCGCGGGCGAAGTCGTCGGTGACGACGGAACGGTTCGTCAGCAGGAACGAGAGGATGCTGCCGACCGTGTCCTGTGCGCGCGCCTCGACGGCCGCCGCGAGCACGACGAGGACAGCGATCGCGCCACGCGCGAACGAGAGGCGGGCCCAGCGGGTCAGTGGAATCATGGTCGTGGCTGCGAAATCTCGACAAGCTGGCCCGCGACGAGGAGTCGTCCGGTGCGCGCGGTGTTTGTGGTGTTGGCTGCGACGACGAAAGAGACTCGGCCGCTGCCGACGCCGCTCGTAGGAGGAGTGAGAGTGATCCAGCTGTCTGCGGCGTTGGGGACCGATGCCACCCACGCGCACCCGCCTCCTGTGGTGACCTGGACGTCGAACGACGCAGGATTCGCGTTCGGGACAGCGATGCTGCTTGGCGCGACCGCGTAGCTGCACGCTGCAGCGCCCTGGGTCACCGTCACCGTCTGGCCGGCCACCGTCACGGTGCCGGTGCGCGCCTGTGTCTCGGTGTTGGGGGCGATCGACAGCGACACGACCCCCGATCCCGTGCCGTTGGCACCGCTCGAGATCGTGATCCACGGGAACCCCTGCCCGACGGCGGCAGCCCACGCGCATCCCGCGGTCGTTGTGATGTTCACGGGGAACGGGCCTCCCGCGCTGGTCGGCGTCAGCGTCGTCGGCGCCACGCTGTAGCTGCACGGCGCGGCCGCCTGATCCACGGTCAGCGCCTGTCCCCCAATGCTGACGGTGCTCGTCCGGACCAGCGTCGTGGGGTTCGCCTCGGCGTTGATGGTGACGGTGGCCGAACCGGCGCCCGACGCCACGCCGCTCACCGACAACCACGGTGCGCCGCTCGAGGCCGTCCAGGGACACCCGGCCTGGGTGGTCAGGGTGACGGAGATCGTCGAGGCCGATGCGCCGATCGACGCGCTGGTTGGCTGGATGGCGTAGGTGCACGCCTGGACGGGCGCCGCCTGCGTGACGGTGAACGTGCGGCCGGCGATCGTCAGCGTGCCGATCCGTGCGGCACCGGTGTTGGCGGCGATGCTGAACGCCACGGTGCCGTTCCCGCTCCCCGATGCGCCGGAGGTGATCGACAACCATGCGTCGTTGCTCGATGCCGTCCACGGACACGTCGCCGCGGCGGTCACCGAGACGCTGCCGGTGCCACCCGCGGCATTCGCCGAGAAGCTCGTGGTCGAGAGGTCGTACGCGCACGTATTCGCCGCCTGGTCGACCCGGACGTCCTGGCCCGCGACCGTCAGCGTGGCCGTGCGTGCCGTCAGGCCAGACGCGGGATCCACGGCAATCGACACGACGCCGCTGCCGGCGCCCGTGGCGCCCGCGGTGATTCGCACCCATGGCACGGGACTGGCGGCCGTCCAGGCGCAGCCAGCGGTCGTGGTCACGCTGGCCGAGGCCGTGCCGCCCTCCTGCGGGAAGCTGAACGATCCCGGCGCGACCGTGTAGGAGCACCCGGACTGGGTGACCGTGACGACGGTTCCCGCAATCCCGAGCGTGCCGGTCCGGGCGCTCCCGGTGTTGGCGGCGGCCGAGAAGGCCACGCGTCCGGCGCCGGTTCCCGACGGCCCGCTGGTAATCGTGAGCCACGGCGTGTTGCTCACCGCCGTCCAGCTGCAGCCGGCCGCCGTGTCGATGTCGAACACATCGCTGCCGCCGCTGGCCGCGACCGTCCGCGACGAGGGCGTCACACCGTAAGTGCACGCGCTGGTGCCCGCCTGGGTAATCGACGCCGACTCGCCGGCGACCCCGAGGGCCCCGGCGCGTGTCCCACCGCTGTTGGGTTGAACCGAGAATGGCACGCTCGCCGGGCCCGTCCCCGAGACGTTCGCGTCGAGCACGATCCAGGGGACGTTTGCCGAAGCCGTCCAGCTGCAACCCGGCTGACTGGTGACGATCGCGAGGGTGCCGGTTCCCCCCGACGCCCCGAAGGCCGATGGGGACGCCGTCACCGAATACAGGCAGGCGGCGCTGCCGGCTTGAAGCACCTGGACGGTGACACCCGCGACCGAGAGGGTGCCCGTGCGCGCGACGCCGCCATTGGTCGCGACGGTCACGGTGAAGGTGCCGCTGCCAGTGCCTGACCCACCACCCTGCACGGTGATCCACGAGACGGCCGAGGAAGGCGTCCACGCGCACGTAGCCGACGTGGTGACCGCGAAGCTGAGCTGTCCGCCCGACGCCGGCACACTGGTGGTGTCGGGCGCGATCGCGTAGCTGCAGGGGGCGGCGGCCTGCTCGAGCTCGATGCGGGCTTCGTTGACCGCGATGGCCGCGCGCCTGACCAGGACGTCGGTGTTTGCCTGCGCCGTCACGCTCAGCGTGGCAGGACCCTGGCCGCTCGTGGGGCTGACCACGATCCAGGAGGCCTGGCTGGCCGCGGTCCAGGTGCACTCCCGGTTCGTCGAGACGCTGATGGAACTCGTGCCCCCGCTGACGCTGATCTGCGTGCTCCCCGTGAGCGTAATCGCACACTTGCTCGAGGATGGGCCGGTGACGTTCGTGGACGAGGATCGGCAGCCGCCGAGCAGCGTCGACAGTCCGATCGCGGCCACAAACGAACAACACCAAAGAATCCTGGACACGGGGCTGGCCTGCAAGTCTGACATTGTAGCCCTGCGTGGTCGGCGTGCGTGCGCGGTACGTGTGCGGACAGTGAACACCGCCGGTGTATGATCACCTTCCCCGGTTTCGCGGCGCGTCATGATTCCCTTCAGTCGTCCTGTCTACGCGCTGGCACTGTCCTTGATTCTGGTTGCCGGCACCCCGCTTCGCGCGGTGGCCCCGGTCCTGTCGACCCTTGCGCCGGTGTCGCTCGCCGAAGACACGAACTCCGGGCCAATCGCGTTCACCATCACCGATCCCGACACCGACCCTGCCGACGTCGTCGTGACGGCGAGTTCGTCTGACCAGGCGGTCGTTGCCGCGGGTGGTATCGAGATCGCCGGAACCGGGGCAGACCGGTCGGTCTCGATCCAGCCTGTCGCGAATGCCTCGGGGCAGACGACGATTACGCTCACCGCGAGCGATGGCGTCGACACGGGAACGACCACGATCGCCGTGACGGTGACGCCGGTCAACGATCCCCCGACGGTCAGCGACATTGGTCCCCAGACAACGGTGCAGGGGACGCCAACGGGGCCCATCGCATTCACCGTTGGCGACGTCGACGACGGGATCGGCACACTCGTCGCGTCAGGTAATTCCAGCAACCAGGTGCTCGTGCCGGATGCCGGTATCGTGTTCAGCGGCAACGGCGTGAACCGGACGGTCAGGGTCACGCCTGCGCCCAACCAGTTGGGCAGCGCAACGATCACGGTGACGGTGTCGGACGGCAGCGCCCAATCGAGTGACACCTTCCTGCTGACGGTGAGCGCGGGGCCGGCTTCGCCGACGATCAGCGACATCAGCCCGCAGGTGACGACCGAGGACGTTGCGACCGGGCCCATCGCGTTCACGGTGGCCGACCCGGATACAGCGCCGGCATCGCTGACCGTGACGGCTGGCTCCGACAACCTGACGCTGGTTCCACAGGCGAACATCACGCTCGGCGGTGTGAATCCGAATCGTTCGATCACGGTCACGCCTGCGGCGAACCAGAGCGGCAGCGCGACGATTACGGTCACGGTCTCGGACGGCACGACGCCGGTGAGCGACACGTTCGTGCTGACGGTGACGCCCGTCAACGATCTGCCGACGTTTGCGGGCCTGCCATCCGCGGTGTCGGCCTCCGAGGACGCCGTCATCGGCCCGATTGCGTTCACGGTCGCCGACGTCGATGATCCGCCATCGCTGGTGCAGGTGGGCGTGACGAGCGACAACGCCGGACTCTTTCCGCCGGCGTCGCTGATGTTGACCGGTGCGAATGGCAGCTATGCGCTGACGATGGCGCCCCTGGCGAACGCGTCGGGCACGGCAACGGTGACGCTCACGGCAACCGACCCGCAAGGCGCGAGCACGACGCAGATCGAGGTCACGATCACGGGCGTGGACGACCCGCCGACAATCAGCGACATCGGGCCACAGGTGACGGCCGAGGATGTGCCCACCGGCGCGATCGCGTTCACGGTGGGGGATGCCGACACGGCGCTGGGGGCGCTGGTCGTGACGGCGAGTTCCGACAACCCGGTGCTGGTGCCGCAGGCGAACATCACGCTGGGCGGCGCCAATGCGGACCGGACGATCGCGATCACCTCGGCGGCCGACCAGGGCGGGAGCGCGACGATCACGGTCACCGTGTCGGACGGGACGACGCCGGTGAGCGACACGTTCGTGCTGACGGTGACGGGCGCCGATGACCCGCCGACAATCAGTGACATCGGGCCGCAGGTGACGGCCGAGGATGTGCCCACAGGCGCGATCGCGTTCACGGTGGGGGATGCCGACACGGCGCTGGGGGCGCTGGTCGTGACGGCGAGTTCCGACAACCTGGCGCTGGTGCCGCAGGCGAACATCACGCTGGGCGGCGCCAATGCGGACCGGACGATCGCGATCACCCCGGCGGCCGACCAGGGCGGCAGCGCGACGATCACGGTGACGGTGTCTGACGGGACGACGCCGGTGAGCGACACGTTCGTGCTGACGGTGACGGGCGCCGATGACCCGCCGACGATCAGTGACATCGGCCCGCAGGTGACGGCCGAGGACGTGCCCACGGGCGCGATTGCGTTCACGGTCGGGGATCCCGACACGGCGTTGGGGGCGCTGGTCGTGACGGCGAGTTCCGACAACCTGGCGCTGGTGCCGCAGGCGAACATCACGCTGGGCGGCGCCAACCCAGACCGGACGATCGCGATCACCCCGGCGGCCAACCAGGGCGGGAGCGCGACGATCACGGTCACCGTGTCGGACGGGACGACGCCGGTGAGCGACACGTTCGTGCTGACGGTGACGGGCGCCGATGATCCGCCGACGATCAGCGACATCGGCCCGCAGGTGACGGCCGAGGATATGCCCACCGGCGCGATCGCGTTCACGGTGGGGGATGCCGACACGGCGTTGAGTGCACTGGTCGTGACGGCGAGTTCCGACAACCTGGCGCTGGTGCCGCAGGCGAACATCACGCTGGGCGGCGCCAATGCGGACCGGACGATCGCGATCACCCCGGCGGCCGACCAGGGCGGCAGCGCGACGATCACGGTGACGGTGTCTGACGGGACGACGCCGGTGAGCGACACGTTCGTGCTGACGGTGACGGGCGCCGATGATCCGCCGACGATCAGCGACATCGGCCCGCAGGTGACAGCCGAGGATGTGCCGACCGGCGCGATTGCGTTCACGGTCGGGGATCCCGACACGGCGTCGGGGGCGCTGGTCGTGACGGCGAGTTCCGACAACCTGGCGCTGGTGCCGCAGGCGAACATCACGCTGGGTGGCACCAATCCGAACCGGACGATCGCGATCACCCCGGCAGCCAACCAGGGCGGGAGCGCGACGATTACGGTCACCGTATCGGACGGGACGACGCCGGTGAGCGACACGTTCGTGCTGACGGTGACGGCGGTCAACGATCCACCGACGGTCAGCGCCATCGGCGATCAGGCGATCGACGAGGGCGCGAGCACGGCGCTGCTCGCGTTCACGATTGGCGACGTCGAAACGCCGGCCGACTCGCTGACCGTCTCGGCAGCGGCGTCCAACACGACGCTGTTCCCGGCGGGCAGCATCGCGCTCGGCGGATCCGGCGCGTCGCGAACGGTCATGCTGACGCCGGCCGCGGGGCTGAGCGGAAACGCGGTGATCACCGTCTCGGTGACCGATGCCAGCGGGTCCACGACGAGCACGACGTTCGGCCTGATCGTCGCCCCGGTTGACGATCCACCAACGCTCGGCGCGATCACCCCGCAGGCGACCGACGAAGACGTGCCACTGCAGGTGGCGGTGACGGTGGGCGACCCCGACAGCGACGTGAACCTGCTCGTCGTGACCGCGAGTTCAGACAACCAGGTACTGGTGCCGAACACGAACCTGGCGGTGAGCGGCGCGGGCGCATCGCGCCTGCTCACCATCACGCCGACGCGTGATCGATTCGGGGATGCGACGATCACCGTGACCGTGAGCGACGCCACCGGCTCGACCGCGCGGACGTTCGCGTTGTCGGTCAGGCCGGTGAACGACGTGCCCGCCATCGGGTCCGTTGCGCCGCAGCAGACGAACGAAGACACGGTGCTCGGGCCCGTCTCGTTCTCGATCGAGGACGTCGAGACGCCCGCCAGCGACCTCTCGGTGACAGCGGCATCGTCTGACGAGTCGGTCATCGCAGCAGCCGACGTCGTGCTTGGTGGTGCAGGTGCGACCCGGACGTTCACCATCACGCCGCGATCCGATGCAAGCGGTGTCGTCACGGTGACGCTGACCGTTTCAGACGGCCAGGCATCGACGGAGCGCGCGTTCCAGGTCACGGTCGCTCCGCAGAACGACCCGCCCACGATCTCGGCGATTGCCGGCCAGTCCATTTCAGAGGATGGCACCACCGGCGCGATCGCCTTCACGATCGGCGACGCCGACACGACGCCGGCATCGCTGGTGGTGGCGGCGAACTCCGACAACGTTGTCCTGCTGCCGCCCGCAAACATCGCGGTGGGCGGGAACGGCACGACGCGGACGGTGACCCTGACGCCCGCGCCGAACGAGCACGGCACGGCCAACGTCACGATTACGGTCAGCGACGGCCAGGCCACGGCCGTGCGCACGTTTGCACTCACGGTGCAACCGGTCAACGATCTGCCGACCTTTGCGGGCGTGCCATCCACGGTGTCGGCATCCGAGGACGCGGTCATCGGCCCGATGGCCTTCACGGTCGCCGATGTCGATGATCCGCTGTCGCTGGTGCAGGTCAGCGTGACGAGCAGCAACGCCGTGCTCCTGCCGCCCGCGTCACTGACGCTGACGGGTGCGAATGGCAGCTACGCGTTGACGCTGGCGCCCCTGGCGAACGCGTCGGGCACGGCAACGGTGACGGTGACGGCGACCGACCCGCTGGGCGCGGCCACCGCGCAGATGGCAGTCACCATCACGGGCGTGAACGACCCTCCGACGATCAGCGACATCGGCGACTCGTCCACGACACAGGAAAACGCCACACCGCCGATTGCGTTCACGATCGGCGACATCGATTCGGCGGTGACGTGTGCCGCCGTCACGGCCTCCTCGGCCAACACGTTGCTGGTGCCGAACACGCCGTTGAACCTGGCTGTGTCGGGGACCGGCACGTCGTGCGCGATCGTGGTGCGTCCGGCGAGCGGGCAGCAGGGTACGTCCGTCATCACCGTCACGGTGAGCGACGGCGCACTGGCGGCAAGCGACACGTTCGTGCTGACGGTGAATCCCCCGAACGCCCCGACCATCTCAGACATCCCCAACCAGTCGATCGCCGAAGACACGTTGCTCGCGCCGGTCACCTTCACCATCGGTGACAGCGACACGCCGCTCGGCAACCTCACCATCGGCGCGCGCTCGTCGAATCAGCTGCTGGTGCCCGACGGCGCGCTCACCGTGGGAGGCTCCGGCTCCACATACGCGATCTCGGCGAGGCCGCTTCCGAACGCGAACGGCACGGCCACCATCACGGTGACGGTGCGCGACGGCACGGGACTCGTGGCCGAGGACTCGTTCCTGCTGACGGTGACCAGGGTCAACGACGCGCCGACGCTCGGCGCGATCGCCGCGCAGGCGACGAACGAAGACCTCGCCAGGGATGTGGCCCTTGCGCTCGGCGATGTCGACCTCGGCGACACGCCCCCCGACACGCTCAACGTCACGGCCGTGTCTGCCAACACGAGCCTGGTGCCCAATTCGCCGGCGGCGCTGCAGGTGCTTGGCAGCGGGACGTCGCGCACGCTCCGGATCACGCCGGCGTTGAACCAGTTCGGCACCGCGCAGATCACGGTGACCGTCACCGACGCCGGTGGCTCGACGGCCGCGCGGACGTTCACGCTGACGGTCGCAGCCGTCAACGACGCCCCGACCATGACCGGGGTGCCCACCGCCGTGACATTCGACGAAGACACCAGCACCGTGATCTCGCAGATCACGGTTGCCGACGTCGAAACGGCCGCCGGCACGCTCACCATGTCGGCCACCTCGTCGAACGCGGGCCTCGTACCCGTGGCCAACGTGGTCTTCGGCGGAAGCGGAGGCGCGCGCACGGCCACAATCACCCCGGCGGCCAACGCGTTCGGGACCTCGACGGTGACCCTCACCGTGACCGACACGGGCAGTCCCGCCGCGAGCACCTCGTCGGTCGTGACGGTTACCGTGCGCAGCGTGAACGACGCGCCGGTCCTCTCGGCGATCAACTCGAAGGCCACGCCCGAAGACACGCTGCTCAACGTCGCCTACACGCTGAGTGACGTCGACTCCACCGTGACCTGCGGCCCGGGCGGCTCGGTGACCGCCACGTCATCTGATGTAAACGTGCTGCCCATCGCGGGCGTGGTGTTCGCCTCGACGGGAGGGGTGAACTGCCAGGTCACGTTGACGCCTGCGGTGAACCAGGCTGGTGTCACGACCATCACACTCACCGCCTCTGACGGCGCTGCGCAGGCGCTGCGCGCGTTCACGCTGCAGGTGTCGCCGGTCAACGACGCGCCGACGGTGTCTGCGATCGGCCCGCAGTCGACTGCCAGGAACAGCCCGACCACGCCCATCCCGTTCACGATCGCCGACGTGGACGACGATGTCAGCGGGCTGACCTTGAGTGCCTCGTCATCGAACACCTCGGTGGTGAACAACACCACGACGGCGTTCGTGTTCTCGGGGAGCGGTGCATCGCGGCAACTGTCGGTCGTGCCGCTCGGCACGGGGACCGGCATCACCGACATCACCGTGACGGTCCGCGACGGGGCCAATGCCGTCGGATCGCGCACGTTCGCCTTGACGGTCACCGAGACCGACTGCACGTACGTGGTGACTACAGAGCCGGCGGTGTTGAGCTTCACCGCCGCCGGCAGTGCCGTGTTCGTCAATATCGCCACGTCGTGCGCGTGGAGCGTGACATCGGCGGCGTCGTGGTTGACGATGTCGACCAGCAGCGGACCGGTGCTCAGCGTGAGCGGGCAGAACACAGGTGCCGTCCTCGTCAACGTCGGACAGAACACGGCGTCGGCGCCGCGCACGGGCATCGTCACCGTGTCAGGCGCCGGGTTCTCGAAGACGCTGACGTTCTCGCAGGGCGGCATTGGCTGCTCGTATGCCCTCTCGCCCTCGCTGCAGTCGGTGGCCGCCACGGGTGGTCCGGTGTCGTTCACCGTCGCCGCCACCCCTGGCTGTTCCTGGACGGCAGCGTCGAACCAGTCGTGGGCGCCAGCGTCGGCGGGCTCGTCGGGAACCGGCAACGGCAGCGTCACCCTGAACGTCGCGGCGAACGGCCTGGCCGCCCGCTCGGCCACGGTGACGGTGGGCACGGCGACGGCGACGATCCAGCAGGCGGGGGCGTCGTCGTGCGCCTACGCCGTGTCGCCATCCCGGCTGGCGTTCGGTGCCGCCGGCGGGTCGAGTGCCGTGCAGATCACGACCGGCACCGGCTGCCAGTGGTCGGTGACACCGGCGGCAGCGTGGGCGACCGTGTCGTCGGCGTCTGGCTTCGGCAACGGTTCGATTCTCGTCACCGCCGCGGCCAACCCCGGCGGGTCGCCACGCGAGACGACGGTGAACGTGTCGGGCCAGGTGGTGGTGGTCGCCCAGGACAGCCCCACGACCGGCGATGCCGATGGTGACGGCCTGCCCAGCGCATGGGAGGCGCAGTTCGGGTTGAACACGACGAGCGCCGACGGTGCCAACGGCGCGCTCGGAGATCCCGATGGCGACGGCGTCACCAACATCGACGAACTGCGCAACGGCACGCATCCCCGCGGGTTCGCGGCCAATACGCGCTACCTCGCCGAGGGCGCCTCCAGTTCGTTCTTCGAGACCAGGTTCGCGCTGTTCAACCCCGGCGATGTGTCGGCCATCGTGCTGATGCGCTTCCAGCGGAAGGGCACGACGCCCGCTTCGCAGTACCTCGTCATCCCGCCGAAGTCGCGGCGGACGGTGGTGTCGACGAACGTCGCCGACATCGCCAACGCCGAATTCTCGACGCTGGTCGAGTCAGACGCGCAGGTCGTCGTGGATCGCACGCTCACGTGGGGCAATGGCCGGTACGGCTCGCATGCCGAGACCAGCGTCGTCTCGCCGCGCTCGAAGTGGTACCTCGCCGAGGGCGCCACGCACTCGAACTTCGACCTGTTCTACCTGCTGCAGAATCCGGGATCCACCCGGACAACGGTTCGCGTGACGTTCCTGCTTCCGGCTGGTGCGCCCATCGTCAGGCAGTACACGCTGGAGCCGAATTCACGCGACAACATCTGGGTCGACCTGATCCCCGGCCTCGAGAACACCGACGTGTCGGCGGTGATCGAGGTGACGCAGGGGCCAGCTATCCTCGTGGAGCGCGCGCTCTATCTCACGCGGTCCGGCGGGCCGACCTTTGCGGCAGGGCACGATGCGTCGGCGGTGGCGGCGCCGCAGACGCGATGGTTCCTCGCCGAAGGCGCGACCGGCTCGTTGTTCGACGAGTTCATCCTCATCGCCAACCCGACGGACACCGACGCGACGGTGCGCACGACGTTCCTGTTGACGACGGGCCAGAACATCGTCACGACGCGCACCGTCGCGAAGAACAGCCGCGCCAACATCTGGGTCGATGTCGAAGACCCCGCGCTTGCGAACGCCGAGGTCTCGGCGATCGTCGAGTCGACCAACAACGTTCCCATCATCGTCGAGCGCGCGATGTGGTGGCCGGGGCCGACGTTTGCGACCTGGAGCGAAGCGCACGTCTCCGCCGGGACGACGACGACGGGGACGCAGTGGGCGCTGGCCGAAGGAGAGCAGGGAGGCGCGTTCAACACCGCCACGTATGTGCTCGTGGCCAACACCTCGCCGCGCGCAGGCACCGCGCGTGCGACGCTCTACTTCGAGGACGGCACCGCGCCGGTGAGCCGCGACTTCGCCACTCGCCGCGAGCAGTCGCGCGAACATCGACATCGGTGCCACCTTCAACGCCAGCGGCAAGCGCTTCGCGGTCGTGGTGGAGTCGGTGGGCACCACGCCGGTCCAGGTCGTCGTCGAGCGCGCGATGTACTCGGATGGCAACGGCCAGTTCTGGGCAGCGGGCAGCAACGCCGTCGCTACGAAGTTGCGGTGAGTTGCCGGTTGGCGGGGCAGCATCAAGACACAGCAACCGCCGCCGGTCGCGCTCCTACACCGCGTCGCGGAACACTCGCGCGCCGACCGTGAAGCCCACGACGCCGACAGCGACGAGGATGCCGCAGGGCACGAGCATGTCGGCAAGTGTGAAGCCGCGCCAGATGGCGCCTTCCAGCGCGAGGATGCCCCACTTCACGGGGCTGTAGTTCGAGACGCCCTGCATCCAGCCGGGCATCGCGAACAGCGGGATCATCCCTCCGCCCAGCATCGACATCGGCAGCAGGATGGCCCAGGCGAGGCCGCCGACGGTCTGCTCGGTCGTGCCGAGCACCGAGATGACCATCATGATGCCGACGAATGCGACGCCGAGCGAGACGCACGCGAGCACGAGGAGGGGCAGCGACCCGGGCCGCACGCCGAAGCCGAAGCGGGCGACTCCGAAGAGCAGGAACTGGACGATGAGCAGGGCCGCAAAGCAGGCGAAGGCCTTGCCCGCCAGCACGTGCGTGCGCGAGAGCGGCGACATCTGGAGGCGCGTGAGCGTGCCGCGCGTCCGCTCGATGACAAGGCTGAGCGCGAACCCGAACGCGCAGCCGATCATGCCCCACAGCACACCCTGCGGGAACGTGACGTCGTAGGCGCTTCGCGGCCCCTCGCGCTGCGGCGCCACCTCGGTCTTCACAATCTCCACCGGCGTCCACGCGGCCTGCGTTCCTCCGGCAGTGGCTGCGGAGGACGCTGAAGGGCGCTCGCGTCCCACGAACGACTTCAACTCGCCCAGGAAGCGCGTGAGGTCGGCGCGGTCGGTGGCGTCGGGCGCCGACGCCGCGTCCTGCAGGGCCTTGTCGATGGCCGCCTGCGAGCGCGGCGTGTTCGTGAACATGTCCTGCATGCCCTGGCTCGCGGCGCCCATCAGCATCCCCTCGAGCATGGCGGCCTCGGCCTTGCGCGCGGGATCGACCGCGCAGTTCGAGGCGCGGCGGCGTGCCGTAGAAGAGGCGATCGCTGGCGGCGCCGTATCCCTCGGGGATCACGATGGCCGCCGCACGCCTGCCGTGCTTGACGGCATCCATCGCCGTCGCGCGGTCTGCGCCCTCGATCTTCAGGCCCTCACTGGTCCGCAAGCGCTCGATGAGACCGGCGGCGTTCGTGCCGTGGTCCTCGTCCACCACCATCACCGAGATCGAGCCGGTGCCCTTCGAGGGCCCGCCGAACACGAGGCCGAAGAACAAGGCGACGATGAGGGGCCAGGCAAAGGTGAAGAACATGGCCCCACGATTGCGGGTCAGCAGGATCAGGTCCTTGCGGGCGATGGCCAGGATGCTCGACATGGGCGCTCGGCGCGGCTGGGGAAGAGGACGGTGCGCTCAATCGCGCAGGTGTCGGCCGGTGAGGTTGAGGAACACCTGCTCGAGGTTCGCGCGCGCGACGTGGAAGTCGTCGATGCGATGGTGCGCGCTCAACTCGTTCAGCGCGCGCACCGGATCGTCGGTCTCGACCGCGCTGCTCGCCCGCATTGGTCTGCGCAACGAGCACCGGGCGGCCACCGTGCGCCCGGATCAGCGCATCGACCGTATCGACGGCGAGCAGTTTCCCGTGATCCATGATGCCGACGCGATCGCAGAGGCGCGCGGCCTCCTCCATGTAATGCGTCGTGTAGACGATGGTGTGTCCCGCGTCGCGCAACTCGAGGATCTGGTCGAGGATCGCGTTGCGCGACTGCGGATCGACGCCGACCGTCGGTTCGTCGAGGAGCAGGAGTCGCGGTTCGTGCACGAGCGCCGACGGCCAGGTTCAGGCGACGCTTCATGCCGCCGGAGTACGTGCGTGCACGGTCGCGGCGGCGGTCGGTCAGGCCGACGAGCGCAAGAGCCGCGTCGACGCGTGCGGCGAGGTGCGCGCCGCTCAGTCCGTACATCTGGCCGAAGAAGCGCAGGTTCTCGTCGGCTGTCAGGTCGTCGTAGAGCGCCAGCGACTGAGGCGCGACGCCGAGCAGCCGCCGCACGTCGGCCCGCGTCGGTGAGCCGAGGTCGCCGATGGTGACCGTGCCCGCGTCCGGCGGCAGCAGGCCCACGGCCATGAGCACCGTCGTGCTCTTGCCAGCACCGTTCGGTCCGAGGAGGCCGAAGATCTCGCCGGGTTGCACCGACAACGAAAGGCCGTCGACGGCGACGAGGTCGCCGTAGGACTTACGGACGTTCGAGAGCGTCAGCATGACTTACGGCGCGGTGGCGCTGCTATCCGGGGCACGAGCGGACTATACGCGAGACGTGAGGCGCGCGTTCGCGGCCTCCGGCGGCGCCCGCGCCCCTGCCAAGCGCGGCTGTCCGCTTGTCGTTGTAGGGCGGCGGCACGCAGCCTGCAGGTGTCCCGTCACATTCCTCTTCCGTTCCTGTTGTAGGTCCCGAATGAGTACCCACGACATGACGGGGGACAACATGGACGGAACAGCGGCATCGTCAGCAGCGGCGTCAGGCAGACGGCGGAGGGGTCCGGCCACGTCGGTGTGCGTATTCGTTGCGCTTCTGGGGGCCGCAGGTGCAGTCAGGCCTGCGTCCGCGCAGCCGGTCGCGTGGATTGGGTTCACGCAAGGCACATGGGGAAACACGGGGGCCGTGCGGTCGATCGATCTCAGGACCGGGGTGCAATCGGCGTCGACCGTAGTTGGCGGTGAGGTGGCCGCGCTGGCCCTGGATGTTCTGGCCAACCGGCTGTACATCGTGAAGTTCACCCCGGGTGACTGGCGTGGTGAGGACAACGCCGTTCTGGTGTTCGACATCATCGCCCGGTCGGTGATCGCCACGGTGTCGGTGCCCGGCGCCTCGGCGATCGCGCTGGCGCCCAACGGCAAACGACTGTACGTGTCGGGGCGGGACGTCCAGGTTCTGGACACCGACACCAACGCAGCCAGGACGATCTCGGGAGTCTCCGGCAGGCAGAGCCTGGCGTTCTCGCCCGACGGGCACCGCGTGTACGCCGGCCTCGGGACGCGGGTATCAGTGATCGACGTGGCCACCGAAACGGTCGTCACGACGCTGGTTGCCAACTCCGTGCGAAGCCTGGCCATCACGGCCGATGGCAGGAGCCTGCTCGTCTCGAACGAGAACTGGACGGTCAACGTGTTCGATACGACGACGAACACGATGACGGCCGCCGTCTCACTGTCAAGCCGCTACACCTTCAATTACGGTGACATCGCCGTCACGCCAGACGGGCGCAAGGCGTATGCCTTCGATGGAGACGGTGTGTTCGTCGTCGAACTGGCTACCAACACTGTCACGAAGGTGACGCTATCCCCAGGACCCCTTCCCAAGTACCCGTCAAGCATCGCCATCGGCATCGACGGCGCGTACGCTGCGATCACGACCTACGGCGGCAACTCGATAGAGATCCTCGATACCGCAACGGATGTGGTGATCAGGTCGGTGAACGACGTCTACCAGCTCCCTGACGCGGTCGCCCTGCCGTCGCAGCACGACGGCGACGACGATGGCCTGCCCGACGACTGGGAGACCGGTTTCGGTCTGGATGCCACGTCGCGGGTCGGCGACAACGGGGAGGCGGGCGACCCGGACGGGGATGGCCTGGCCAACGCCCAGGAGTTCAGTGAGGGGTCGCATCCACGCGGGTTCGTTCAGCACTACCTGGCCGAGGGCGCCACGTCGGCGTTGTTCGACACGCGGTTCGCGCTACTGAATACCGGTGCCACCGCGACCACGGCGACGTTGACGTTCGCCCGCGCGGGGGCCAGCGCCGTGACCCGCACGGTGCCGGTGCCCGCTCGCACGCGGGTCACGGTGGATCCGAAGACCATCGCCGGCATGGCGAAGGCCGAGTTCTCGACGAAGGTGGAATCCGACCAGCCGCTGGTCGTCGATCGCACGCTGTCGTGGGATGTCTCGAGCGGGTATGGTGCACATGCCGAAACCGCCGTCGCCGCGCCGGCGCTGACGTGGTACCTCGCCGAGGGTGCGACGCACAGCGGGTTCAGCCTGTTCTACCTTGCTGCAGAACCCGAACGCCGCCGAGGCCCTGGTGCGCGTGCGCTTCCTGCGGCCGAGTGGCGCGCCGCTCGAGAAGACCTACACGCTGCCGCCCGCCTCGCGCACCAACATCTGGGTCAACGAGGAGGACTTCCCCGGCCTCGGCAAGGCGCTGGCCGCGACCGACGTGTCGGCGGTCTTCGAGTGCACCAACGATCAGCCGATCATCGTCGAGCGCGCCTTGTACCTGGACCTGCCGGGACAGATGTTCGGCGCGGGGCACGAGAGTGCGGGCGTGACCGCGCCGGCCCTGGAGTGGTTCCTGGCCGAAGGCAACACGGGCCTGTACTTCGACCTGTTCGTGCTGATCGCGAATCCCGGCGACGACGACGCGCAGGTCGAGGCGACGTACCTGCTGCCCGACGGCACCGTGATCGTGAAGACGCAGACCGTGGCCGCCAACAGCCGCTTCAACATCTGGGTCGACTTCGAGCACGCGCGCCTGGCCGACACGGCGGTGTCGACGACGATTCGATCCACGAACGGCGTGCCGGTGATCGTCGAACGGGCGCTGTGGTGGCCGTTCGGCTTCGGCCAGTGGTACGAGGCCCACAACTCGCCGGGCGCGACGTCCACGGGGACGCGCTGGGCGCTGGCCGAGGGCGAAGTGGGCGGCACGCGCGGCGTGGAGACCTACATCCTGCTCGCGAACACGTCTCTCGATCACCGGGAAGGGTGCAAGGTGACGCTGCTGTTCGAGGACGGCACCAGCGCGGTGAAGGAGTTCGACGTGGCGGCCCGCAGCCGCTTCAACGTGGACGCGCGCACGGAGTTCCCCGCGGCGATCGACAAGCGCTTTGGTGCCATCGTCGAGTCGGTGGGCGCCACACCTGCGCAGATTGTCGTCGAACGTTCGATGTACTGGGACGCGCTCGGGCAGCCTTGGGCGGCGGGGACCAACGCGCTCGCGACGAAGCTGCCGTAGGAGGTGGCTTCCACAGGAATGGCGGCAGGGAGCGCGTTCGAGTGTCCGATGGGGCGAGTGAGTTGAACAGGAGAGGAAGGTCTTCATGCGTTTCGCAACGATGGCACTGATGTCGGTACCGCTGTTGATGCCCTCGACGTCGGCGACCGCGCAACCGGTCACGACGTTCGAGGATCTTGGGCTCCGAGTCGACCTGGGCGACAGGGCGCATATCAGTCTGCCGGGCGGGGGGCGGTTCTCTGGGCGTGTGGTCGACTTGACGCGCGATGCGATCGAGATCGAGTCGTCTGCCGGCAGGCGCCGCTTCGTCGCTGCGGAGGTCGGCCGCGTGGAGGTGAGCGGCGATTCGCTGCGCAATGGGGCGGTGATCGGACTCGCCTCCGGTGCGTTGTTCGGAGGGTTGTTCGCCAGCGGCTTCTCAGACCACCCCTCGGCTGGCGACGTGATGGTGGGCGCCGCCATCTTCGGGGGCATTGGTGCGGGGATTGGCCTCGGGATCGACGCGCTGATTCGGGGAAACAGGCTCGTCTATCGCGCGGCACCACCACGCGCGTCGCTCGTACCCGTCATCACGCCCCGCGCGGTCGGACTCACAGCCGCCTTTCGGTGGTAGATGAGGAGGCGGCGATGTACTGCCATGCGCTCGGGCAGCGCTGGGCGGCAGGGACCAACGCGCCGCCAGACCCGTTCCATGTTCCCTGGCTCCAACGCTGTAATTGAAGGATTCCGTTCGCCCCCTGTTCTTCCACGCTCGACGAAGGAGGCTTTATGACCAGGTCCCGTGTTCACGCCACGTGCCTCGCCGTGCTGCTGCTCGTGCCGGCACTCGCGTCCGCCTCGCCGTTCTCCAAGGTGATCGTCTTCGGCGACAGCCTGTCGGACAACGGCAATGTCTACGCGACCACCGGCTTCTATCCGCCGGCACCCTACGCCCAGCGCTTCAGCAACGGCCCGGTCGCCGTCCAGTACATGGCCGGCATGCTCGGGCTGCCGCTGGTCGACTACGCCTACGGCGGCGCGACGACCGGATCGGCTTTCTTCGATCCCGACGGAGGCGGCCCCCAGATTGCGCGCCCCAACTTCATCAACGCGAGGTATTTCCCGGCGCCCGCGTTGCCCAACATGCGCGACGAGGTGGGGCAGTACCTGGCGACCACGGGCGGCGTGTCCGATCCCACGGCCCTCTACGTGGTGTGGGGCGGGGCCAACGACATCTTCCTTGGCACACTCCAGGGCCGCATCCCCGCGCTGGTGGGTGACGTGCTCACCGAGGCCGTGACCAACATCGTCACGATGGCGGGGACCCTGGTGGCCACCGGGGCCAGCCGCGTGTTCGTACCGGGCATGCCTGACCTCGGCCTCACGCCGTCGTTCGACGGCCAGGAACTGGCGGGCACGGCGATGGCGTTCGCCTTCAACGCGGCCCTGCAGGGGGCGCTCGCCGCGAGCCTGCCAACTGGCACGTGGCAGTACTTCGACACCTCCGGGCTCCTGAACGACATGGTGGCGAACGCGGCGGCCCACGGGTTCACGAACGTGACCGATGCCTGCTTCACGACCAGCCCGATCTCCCTCTGTGGCGGGACGGTGGCGACCCAGAACCAGTATCTCTTCTGGGACAGCGTGCATCCGACGACGGCGGCCCATCAGATACTGGGCTCGCAGTTCGCCGCCGCGGTGCCCGAGCCTGCCACCCTGACGCTGCTCGGTCTGTCGGTCGCGGCCCTCGTCGTCCGACGGCGCGTGCGGCGCTAGACGCGCCGGGCGGGCGAACGTCGTCTCACCCCACGGCGGGGAAGTGGTGCACTCGCCGGGGAGCGTGATCGGCCATCGCGGTGGCAGAGAACGCTATCAGGCCAAAGACGATGCGAGACCCACTATCGTGGTACCGCGTTGGCCTCGGAAGGAGGCGTGCCGTGGGTACACGTCTTTCAATCGCACGTGGAATCCTCTGCGTCCTGCTCTCCGTATTCCTTTCACGCGACCTCGCATCGCAAACAGTCGGCACCGTTGCGCTCACGGCCAATGACGGCGCGTGGGGCGACGCCTTCGGCGGCAGCGTCGCCATGAGTGGCGACACGTTGATCGTCGGCGCACCGGGACACGACGAGCGAGGTCTGGACGCTGGCGCGACCTATGTGTTCGTCCGGGATGCGGCCGGTAGATGGGCGCAGGCGCAGAAACTGGCACCTCCGGAGCTGCAACGCGGCAACGCATTTGGCTGGTCGGTCGATCTCGACGGCGGCGTGGCCGTCATCGGCGCGCCCGGCGTCGATGCCGGTCGCGGGGCAGCCTACGTCTACGTGCGGGGCGCCGGCGAGTGGAGCCAGCTCGCGCGCCTCCAGCCTGCGCTGGTCACCGCCGCCGATCGTTGGTTGGACCCGCCTCACGCTGTGGACGACACTCGAGGCCGTCGAGGGCACGCTCTGGGTTGCAGGCCTGAGCTTCGTGCGCCGACCCGAAAACCACGAGGTCTACTACGCGAGCGAACAGGACGCGACCCTCTGGAAGCGCACGCCTGATGGCACGTGGTCGGAGGTGTGGTTCCTGCCGGGCGACGTCCGCCGGCTCGAGGCCATCGAAGGTGACCGAGTTGGCGGGGTGTTCGTCACACGCGTGTGCGGAGCGGCGTGCTGACCACAGTGACCGACTCGCGCGCCACCCGGATTGCAATCGCCGAGGATCCGACCGGTGGCGTGTGGGCTGCCAGTGAAGGCAGACTGGAGCGACTCGAGGTCGGCGCGACGCACTTCGTCGCCGGCGGTAACGGCACGCTCACGCGCGTCTGTCCCTTCTCTGTCCCTCCGGTGTTCGTGCCGGTCTGCTGGTACTTCGAGACCATCGACGGCGTGGGCAGCGCCGCTGGCCTGAACCCGCACGCCATGACGGCGGCGTTCGCCAACACGCTGGTGTTCACCGACTGCGGCGACGTGCTGCGGTCCGCAACATCGGCCGGATCGGTCGTCACGCTGTCGGGGACTCCCTGCATCGGCGCCGACACATCCGGCCTGTTCGGGTACGACGTCGCCCTGCAGCGCGGCTCGCTCGCGGCAGGTTCCCCGCGTTCACCGTTCCGAGCGCGGTCGATCGATCCGCAGGCTATGTCATCGTCGGACGACTGGCGTCCGTCGCTCGTGCGTTCCGATTCGACGGTCGCGGTCGCGGAACCTCGCCATCCTTTGCGGGTGGCGCGAGCTCCGACTGCTGTGCGTTCGCCCGATCATCGCGTCGGTCCAGGCTGCATTGCCGTGAACTCCACGTGCGACGTTCAGTCAGAGACAACGGCGCACCACACCTCGTGAACGGGCGACGGGTGGGCGGTCGCCGACGGGGAAGTGGATGCCGCGCGTCACCTGGAGACCTACCTGCTGATCGCCAACACGTCGGCGACCGCGGCCGAGGTGAAGGTGACGTTGTTGTTCGAGGATGGAGTTCGGCCGGTGTCGCTCACGTTCGTCGTGGGTCCGCACAGTCGCTTCAACGTTCCGGTGGCGTACTACTTCCCGGCGGCAGCCGGCCGGCGTTTCGGTGCGATCGTCGAGAGCCTCGGCGGAACACCCGCGCCCCTTGTCGTCGAGCGGACGATGTACTGGGACGCGAGGGGGCAGTTCTGGGCGGCAGGGACCAACGCGGTGGCGGCGACGTTGCCGGCTCGGCCTCATCGCGAGCGACGGCGCAGCGTGCAGTGCGCGTCACATTTCTGCGCCGTTCCTGTTGTTGATCGCGAGTGAGTTCGCACACGCACGAAGAGAGGGCCCCATGGATGCAACGGTGACGTGGTCGGCAACTCCTGCAAGCAGGATGCGACGGGCCGCCGCAGTGCTCGTGATGTCCGTGTCGGCAACGGCAGCACTTGCGCAGCCGCTGGTCGGCGCTGCGGCGACCGCTGCCCTGGTCGCCGGTCGCACCCTTGACGCAGCAGGCCTACCTGAAGGGTTCGAAGACGGATGTTGAACGCGCCTTTGGGTTTGCCGTGGCCGTGAGCGGCGACACGGTGGTGGTCGGCGCCCCGGCCGAGGAAGACGCCGCAGGGGCGGTCTATGTCTTCGTGCGCGCCGGTCGTACGTGGAGCCAGCAGGCACTCCTGAAGGCGTCGAGTGTGCGCCCAGGAGACCTCTTCGGCTATTCGGTCGCGATCGCCGGCGACACGGTGGCGGTGGGAGCGCGTTCGAGGGGGCCCAGGGACGACGAGAGCGACACAGGCGCCGCGGAGTCGGGCTCCGCGTACGTGTTCGTGCGCACCGGCACGTCATGGAGCCAGCAGGCGCGCCTGACCGGCGCAGAGACTCCCAGGGGGAAGTAACTTCGGGGTGGCGGTGGCAGTGGCGGGCGACACAGTGGTGGTCGGGGCCAGCGACGAACGGAGCATTCCGACGTTGGCGCCCCCACCCGGGGTGGCGTACGTGTTCGCGCGCACCGGTATGACGTGGAGTCGGCAGGCCCGCCTGCAGGCGGTCTACGGAGGCGCGGCCGACTTCTTTGGGGACGCGGTCGCGGTGTCCGGCGACACGATCATCGTCGGCGCCCCGGACGGGGACACCGCGGGCATCAGCACGGGCGCGGCGTATGTGTTTGTGCGCACCGGAACGACGTGGAACCTTCAGGAGCAGTTGAACGCCTCGAATGCCGACGCCGGAGACGCCTTTGGCTCCTCCGTGGCGATTGACGGCGACACGGTCGTCGTCGGGGCCACGTTCGAGGGCAGCGGTGCCACGGGCGTGAACGGCAGCGCGGCAAGCAACGACACGCCCCGGGCCGGCGCGGCTTATGCGTTCGTGCGCGTCGAGAGCCGGTGGACGCAGCAGGCGTATCTCAAGGCCTCGAACACGGGTGCTGACGACGAATTCGGCGTGTCTGTTGCGGTGTCGCGCGACATGGTGGTCGTCGGCGCTGCGCTCGAGGCCAGCAGCGCCGGCGGCGTGAACGTCGCCGGCGACGATGACAGCGCACCTTGGGCGGGGGCCGCGTATGTCTTCACCCGCCAACTGGCGACGTGGCGTCAGCACGCGTCCCTGAAGGCGTCGAACCCCGACACCGGCGACCTGTTCGGCTTTTCGGTTGCGGTGGCGGGCGACGTCGTGGCGGTGGGCGCGCCCTTCGAGAGTGGCAGCGCCACGGCGGAGGACGTGGTGCCGAACAACGAAGCGCCCACGGGCGCCGCGTATGTCTTCGTTCCACCGGCATCCGACGACCACCACGATCTGCCCGACAACTGGGGGGTCGCCACTGGTCTGAATCCCGCCTCGCCTGGCGGAATCAGCATCCTCCGGCGACCCGGCCTGGAGTAGTCACAAGACGCAGGTTCAAGTGGAGAGGAAGGTCTTCATGCGTTTCGCAACGATGGCACTGATGTCGGTACTGCTGCTGACGCCCTCGACGTCGGCGAGCGCGCAACCGGTCACGACGTTCGAGGATCTTGGGCTCCGGGTCGACCTGGGCGACCAGGCGCATATCGGTCTGCCGGGCGGTGGGCGCTTCTCTGGGCGTGTGGTCGACCTGACGCGCGATGCGATCGAGATCGAGTCGTCTGCCGGCAGGCGCCGCTTCGCCGCTGCTGAGGTCGGCCGGGTGGAGGTGAGCGGCGATTCGCTGCGCAACGGGGCCGTGATTGGATTCGTCTCCGGTGCGTTGTTCGGAGGGTTGTTTGCCAGCGGTTTCTCGGACCACCTGACGGCTGGCGAGGTGGTAGGGAGCGCCGCCATCTTCGGAGGCGTCGGTGCGGGGATTGGCCTCGGGATCGATGCGCTCATTCGAGGGAAGACGCTCGTCTATCGTGCGGCACCACCACGCGCGTCGCTCGTACCCGTCATCACGCCCCGCGCGGTCGGGCTCACGGCGGCCTTTCGCTGGTAGATGCGGTCGGGGGGGCGCATCCGCGCGGATTGACCTGAATACGACCAGGCGATGGGGCGGTCGTGTGGCGCACGTCCCCCCCGCCTCGTCACGGGCGCGCCCGGGCGGTGACCGGGTATCCCGCGCGGTGGAATCCTGTAACTCGTCACCTGTGTTATAGATCCGCACGCCGGAGCTGGCCGTTCGGCGGGGCACATGCCCATTCGGGGCGGCTGGCGTACCACTCGCTGTAAATCGGGCTCCCGTTACTCGACGGGGTTCGTAGAATGAGGCGGTCGTCACAAAGCCGGTTCCCGGACGGCGGGACCCTTAGGAAAGACCACACGGATACTGCCATGCACAAACCAATCAAGTACGTCGAGAAGGGTCTTACCTACGTCGCCAAGGGCGCGTGGTCGGTCTTCGACACCCTCAACCAGGTCAGGCCGAATGCGTCGTTCACCCCTCGATGGTCGGACAAGCCGCTGCTCAAGTCGTGGCAGAAGGTGAAGCCCCCACTTGGATGGCCCCGCGAGACCGACTCGTTGTGCCCGGTGTGCGTCCGCGAGGCGCGCCAGGCCATCGTGGATGGCAAGCAGGATGTCAGCATCCTCCTCAACGAGAAGGTCGGCGAGATCAAGGCCACCATCCTCGAGCGCGACGGCAAGATCCTCATGGTGAAGGATTGTCCGATTCACGGTCACTTCGAAGACGTCATGGCCATCGACCCGGCGTTCTTCAAGCACCTCGAAGAGATCTTCCCGGGCAGTGACATCGTCTCGCACAACGACGAACACCTGCATCATCACGGAAGCAGCACGATCAAGTATGGCCGCGGGGCGGTGCTCACGATCGATCTCACCAACCGCTGCAACATGATGTGCGACCCGTGCTTCATGGACGCCAACCAGGTGGGCTTCGTCCACGAACTGTCGTGGGACGACATCAAGACGCTGCTCGACAACGCGATCTCACTCAAGCCGCGCCGCCAGATGAGCGTCCAGTTCTCAGGTGGCGAACCGACGCTCTCGCCCTACTTCCTCGACGCCGTCAGGTATGCGCGGAAGGTCGGGTACAACTCCGTCCAGGCCGCGACCAACGGCATCGAGTTCGCCAAGAACCCCGAGTTCGCGCGCGAGGCGGCCCAGGCGGGCCTGCGCTTCGTCTACCTGCAGTTCGACGGCATCGGCAACGCGGCCAACAGCCATCGCCTGGTCGGCAACCTGTTCGACGTCAAGCTGCGGGCCATCGAGAACCTCTGGAGCAACGGCGTCGAGATCGTTCCCGTCACGACGATCGTCAACGGCGTGAACAACGAGCAGGTCGGGCGCATCATCCAGTTCGCGCTCGACAATCCCAGGAAGATCAGCTTCCTGTCGTTCCAGCCCGTGTCGTTCACCGGACGCGACGAGGAAGTGACCGACGAGCGCCGGGCCGCACAGCGCTACACCCTGTCGCACCTCGCGCACGACGTGAAGAACCAGGTGCACATGGGCGAACCGCTGCGCGACTGGTTCCCCATCTCGTTCCTGGGCACGTTCAGTGACTGGGCCGACGTGGTGAAGGGGCCGGCGTCGGGCGAGTTCGGCAACCTGGCTTGCGGGTGTCATCCCAACTGCGGCACCGGCATGGCGGTGATGGTCGACAAGGTCACGAAGGAAGCCGTGCCCGTCACGGCATTCGTGAACGGGCCGCGCCTCGCCAAAGATGTCGCCCGGATCAACGATGCCGGGCGAGGGAAGTTCCTGACCATCGCCGGCATGGCACTGGCCGTGGCGCGCAACTACGATCCGTTCACGGCGCCGAAGCACTTCAAGCTGATCGATCTGCTCCAGAAGTTCGACAAGACGTTCGGTGCCACCAACCGCGACTACGGCCGCGTGGACCCGAATCGAACACTGGAGGATGTCGAGAAGCGACGCAGTGATCGCTGGAACTTCCTGTTCATCGCCGGGATGTGGTTCCAGGACCTGTTCAACTACGACTTCCGCCGCACGGAGCGCTGCATCATCCCCTATGCGACGCAGGAGGGTGAGATCAGCTTCTGCGCCTACAACACGGGGATCGGCTGGCGCAACATCATCGAGAAGATGCACATGACGGCCACGCTCACGAAGTGGTACGAAGAGCACGGGCGTCACGAGATCTTCGCCGGCGGCAAGAGCGTTGGCCTCGCCTCGACCGAGCACTCGCTCGTGCTCGACAAGGACGCCGTCGCGGCCGGCATCCAGCACGACCTCGACGACAAGGGCATCGCCAAGACCGCGCGCGACGAGAAGCTCCGGGCGCGCGACGAGGCGAAGAAGCGTGCCGAAGACGAGCGCATGATGCGCCTCTACAAGCAGCACGTGCTCAAGGATCCGGTTGCGGGCGCGCCCGAGTCGCCCGTGATGCAGATCCAGGGGCTGAAGTCGACCGCGTCAACCGCCGTGGTCGAGCCGAAGGCCTGACGACCGGGGCGCCGTTCTGGGCGCCCGCACGACAACCTGCCCGGTCGATGCCGTCGGCGTCAGGCGGGGCAGGCGGTTCGGCATCCGATACAGACGGGCCCGGGCGACCGTTGGGCGCTCGGGCCCGTGGTTCGTACAGAGACGCCCTGCTAGACTTCCGCAAGATGGATGCCCCCGCTGTTCACGCCCGCCTCCAGGCGCTTGCCGCGGCCTTCAACCGGGGCACCCTCGACGTGCCGGATGGCACGATTGACCGGGCGTGCAGCTTTCGATTGAACGGCACGACCTACGCCGACACCATGGGTCGTCCCACGACGAGCCCGCTGGTGAGGATGGTCGCCTTCGGACCGGCCGCCTACCGGTTCCTGTCGCAAGCCATTCGCTACGCGATGCCGGACGTGCAGATCGATCTCGGCGACGTCACGGCCACCCGCGATGAGGGCGGCGGGTTGGCCACCGGCGTGGCGACGGTGTCGGGGACATTCCGTGGGCGAGAGGTTCGCACCGAGGCACGTGTCGACTACGCGTTCGTGCTGGGCCCTGGCGGCGCCGTCACCGAACTCGGCGTGCGGGCAGCGGCGACGTTCATCGAGGCGATTGCCGAGGCGCGGCGCCTGTGACGCCATCCGGTGCGGGCGGCCGGCACCGGCCGGGCTGGGCCCAACGCGACGTACCGCTCCATCACCGCCAATCCGCAGACGAATCGCTGGTTATCACGGGGGCCGGCGCCATCACCGCGCTGGGAACCGATTTCGCCTCGACGTGGCGCGCCGTGTCGGCGGGCAGCACGGGGATCGCGAACATCAGTCGTTTCGACACCGAAGGGTACCCGGCGCATGTCGGGGCCGAGGTGCGCACCTCCGACCTGTCCACCGCTGTCCGGCAGGCCGTCACACGAGTGGGCGGGATGGGCGACGCTGCGGGCGCGGGCGGTCGCGCCTGGCGCACCGGCACGCAGTGCTTCTTCGTTGCCGCCGCCGAGGCGCTCGAGATGGCCGGCCTCGACGGGGCACGCCGCGTTCACGCGGCCTGCGTCGCCGGCCTCTCGGTCAACTACGTGCACCACGGCCTCCTCCGCGAGGTGTGGCGTCAGACCCGTGGGCACGACAACATCACCGCGGACGCGCTCGCCAGCGTGATCGACGTGGACGACCGCCAGGCGGCGCGTCGTGACGGGGGATGGCAGCTCGCCAGCGTCGCGGCGGCACTCGGGACCGGCGGGCCACGTGCGCTCGTTGACACCGCGTGCGCATCGAGCCTGCACGCGCTGGTCGAGGCCGTGCGCTGGCTCCGGCTCGGCCTCGCAGACACGGTCGTCGTCGGCGGGGGATGCGCGCTGGTCAACCCGCTCTCGGTCGTGGCGTTCGGACGCATCGGCGCCCTCTCCTCGTCACGCGACCCGGTCTCGGCCGCGCGTCCTTTCGATCGCCGCCGCGACGGGTTCGTGCTCGGCGAGGGAGGTGCGGCGATCGTCGTGGAGCGCGAAGTCGATGCACGGGCCCGCGGGGCACGGCCACTGGCACGCGTCCGCGGCGTCGCAGCCACGACCAACGCGACGTCGATGACCGATCCGTCGCCAGGCGGCCGCGGCGAGGCAGCCGCGATACGTGGCGCACTTGCCGACGCTGGCATGGCTGCCGCCAGCACGGATCTCGTGGTCGCGCACGGGACCGCCACGCCCAAGAACGACGTGGCCGAGACTCAGGCCCTCCTGGCGGTCATGGGTGAGCATGCCCGCCGGATTCCGGTCGTCTCGATCAAGGGCGCCGTCGGGCACACGCTCGCAGCGGCGGGGATGCTCAACGTCGTCACGGCGCTCGCGTCGATGCGCGAGGCGGTCGTGCCCCCCACGTGCGGCTGGATTGAGCCAGACCCTGCGTGCCCCCTCGATCACGGACGCGAGGCGCGCCGCCGGCAGGTCCGCACCGCCCTGGTCAATGCGTTCGCCTTCGGCGGGCAGAACGCCGCCGTCGTCATCGAGGCCGTCGAATGACCCCGGTGCCCGTGCAGGTGGTCGGTGCCGCCGCGCTCGTGCGAGACGATGCGCGAGACGTGCCGTGGCGCGAGGAGCGCCTCGACAAATTCGCCTCCGTATCGACGCGCATGCTGGTGTCGGCGACCGCATCCGCGTTGGCCGGCACCACCATGACATCGACGTTCGGCCTCATTGGCGTCTACCTGTCCACGGGAGAGACCGGCCTCGACGTCGACGCGTTTCTCGTTGCGGCGCGCGTCGCGTGGGATGAGCACGCCGACGACCCCGACTACCGGTGGATGGGCGGCCGGGCGCTGCGGGCGATCGATCCGTACTACTCCCTGAGGACGCTCGCGAACGGGCCAGCCGCGTTGCTGGCCATGCAGCTCGAAGCGATCGGACCATCGCTCAACGTGGCCCACCAGCGGTGCGGCACGGCGTGGGCGCTGGTGGCGGCCCTCGACGACCTGCGGCGCGGTCGGTGCGACACGGCGATCGTGGGCGCGTGCGACCAGCCCAGCGTGCCCTCGCGCCGTGCCGTCGCACGTCGTCGCTCGGCGCCGCAGGGTCGCGACGGCGCGGCGGTGCTGGTGCTGCAGCGTCCCGGCGACGACGCGCTGCCTCGCGTGCAGATGGCCGTGGCGTGGGAGGCGGCGTCGCCCCCGGCAGGGTTCGCAGTGGCCGGCGCAGCGGTCTCGAGACGTGGCGCGACTGCGTCGCCGCTGGCCGAGGGGGCTGATGACGGCGTGACCACGCCGCTGCGCCTGCTGCTCGAACGCGGCCTTGCTGCGAACTGGACGACGTCGTACGTCGTGGCGATGGAGGATGGCGCCGGCGGTCGGGCGGTCGTGACCGTCGAGGCGTGACCGCTAACGCGAGGTCGAGGCGGGGCGCGTGGCGACGTTGTAGCGCGCCATGACCTCGTCGAGCCGCCGCGAGACGTGGTTGCAGAGACGCTCGAGGAACTGATCCCCCAATCCGAGTCGTGCGACCGCGCCCGGTGCAGGAGTGAGTTCGGCCCCTGGCGCGTCGGCCAGGGCTCCGCCCACGATCTTCGCGGCGATGTTGGCGACGTGGACCGTGTCGCACAACGCATCGGCCACCTTGTCGGGCGCGTGGTGATGGGTGATGCCCTCGGCAATCCGGTCTGGCAGCCCCCAGTTCCGCGCGATGAGGCCACCGAGTTCGCCGTGATGCACCCCGAGGACGTCGACCTCGGCCTGCATCGACGAGCGTTCGCCCTGCAGCCGCGCATCGGACAGGCCGATCAGGAGGTCTGGGGTGAGGAAACGTGCCAGGACGAGCTTGCCGACGTCATGGAGCAGCGCGGCGGTGACGGCTTCGGCCGGCACCGGATGCTGCGCCATGGCCATGATGACTTCGGCGGCCAGGGACGACGCCACGGAATGTCGCCAGAGGTCGCCTTCCGACAGGCCATACTCCGGGAGGGCGCGCTTGAACGAAGGCCCGATGCACGTAGCCATCGCGAACGAGACGACCGGGCCGACCCCGACGCGGATGATCGCATCCTTGATGGTCCCGATCGGCATCAAGGTGGCGCTCGCCGCTGAATTCGCGACCTGCAGGAGGCGTCCCGTGAGCGACTGGTCGAGCGCGATCACCTGTTCGACCTCGCTGAAGGCCCAGTGATCGCGCGAGATGATCGACACCAGGCGGCTGACGCTGGCGGGGACCGGGTCGAGCGCTTCGGCGGCCTTGACGAGTTGCGTGTAGTCGAGCATGGCGTGAGCCCTGGAGTCGGTCGGATCGCGGGCAATCCGGTCGCCCGCGCCTTCCGTATGCAATCTATCGGCCCACCACTGCCGTTCCTGCAGTGTCTCAACCGCCTCGAGTGTGCATTTCGAGATGGCGGTTGGTCCGGAGTGCCTCGAGCGCGATCAGGACGCGCCGGTCGGCCGCCTCGAGACGTGCCTCGGCGCCGCGGTCGCTCCGGGCAGCCCACTGCGTGCTGATGAGCCCCGCAAGCTCGGGGGCAGACGCCCCGGCCCGGAGGGGGCCGCGGAGGTCGAGGCCGCTCGTCGCGTAGAGACACAGCAGCCAGAGGCCATCGGCCGTGAGCCGTGCGCGATCGCAGCGGCGGCAGAACGGGGCGGTCGTCGAACTGATCAACCCGAACACCTGCCCGTCGGGAAGCCGGAACCGCTCGGCCGGGGCCGCCGAATCTTCGACGATCGCAGCGATCGTTCCGTAGTGCGTCCCGATGCGTGCCAGCATCTCGAGGCGCGACACGACCGCCTCCGGGCGCCACTGCGTCGCGCCCCCTACGTCCATGTACTCGATGAAACGCACCTCGGCTCGCACGTCGCGTCCGAATTCGATCAGGTCGATCAGTTCGTCGTCGTTGACACCGCGCATGACGACCGTGTCGAGCTTGAGCCCGCCGAACACGTCGGCAGCGCGATCGATGCCCGCGCGAACGCGGCCGAGATCGTCGACGCGCGTGAGGCGCTGGAAGCGATCGGCATGCAGCGTGTCGAGGCTGACCGTCACGCGATGGAGCCCGGCGTCCTTGAGGGGTTGCGCGAGGTCGGCGAGCAGGACCCCGTTGGTGGTCATCGCCAGGTCGGTGATGGACGGTCGCGCGGCGAGCTGCGCGACGAACGCCTGCAGGTCGCGCCTGAGCAGGGGCTCACCGCCCGTCAGGCGGACGCGATCGACGCCCAGGCCGGTGAACACATCGACGAGCGTGGCGAGTTCTTCGAACGTGAGGAGGTCGGCCCGCGGCAGCCAGGTGTACTCCGCCTCGGGCATGCAGTACGCACAGCGGAGGTTGCACCGGTCGGTGACCGAGACGCGCAGGCTCCGCAGCGGCCGGTGCAGGGTGTCGAGGATGCGAGGCACGTGTCCGGTCATTATGCCCCGCATCCGCGTTGATCAGTTGCCCGCCCCGCCCATCGGACAAGATCCCGGCCGGTCGCGGTGAGATCTTGGCCGGTCCCCAGACGTCGCCGCCCCGACCTTGTCGCGGGCCAGCCGCTCCGAAGCCGAAGCCGAAAGGCCGACCTAGCTGCCTGCCGGGGCCGGCTCGGTGACCACGTCCGTGGCCTTTCGCGGGCCCTCGGGTGTCATCGTGACTGCGTCGAGGAACGGCATCATCGCCCGCAGCCGCGTGCCCACTGCCTCGATCGGATGCGTGGCTTCTGCCGCGCGGCGCGCGGTGAACGTGGGCCGCCCGTTGCGGTTCTCGGCGACCCAGTCGCGTGCGTACGCGCCCGAACGGATGTCGTCGAGCATCCGCCGCATCTCGGCCTTGGTCTCGGCCGTGACGAGGCGATCGCCGCCCGTGTAGTCGCCGTGCTCGGCCGTGTCGCTGATGGAGTAACGCATGTAGCTGAGACCGCCGCGGTACATCAGGTCGACGATGAGCTTGAGTTCGTGCAGGCACTCGAAGTACGCGATCTCGGGCTGGTAGCCAGCCTCGACCAGTGTCTCGAAGCCGGCCTTCACGAGCGCCGACGTGCCGCCGCAGAGCACGGCCTGCTCGCCGAAGAGGTCGGTCTCGGTCTCTTCAGCGAACGTGGTCTCGATCACGCCGGCGCGGGTGACGCCGATGCCCTTGGCGTAAGAGAGCGTCAGGGCGCGGGCATGGCCCGTGGCGTCCTGGTGCACCGCGATCAGCCCGGGCGTGCCGGCACCTTCCTGGAACAACTCGCGCACGCGATGGCCCGGCGACTTGGGCGCCACCATGGCGACGTCGATGTTCGCCGGCGGCGTGATCGTGCCGAAGCGGATGTTGAAGCCGTGCGCGAACATCAGCATCGCGCCTGGCTTCAGGTGCGGTTCGATGCTGGTCGGCGTAGATCGACGGCTGCTCGGTGTCGGGAGCGAGGATCATGATGACGTCGGCCCACGCCGCGGCCTCGGCCACCGGCACCGCGACGAGGCCATCGCGCCGCGCGCGATCGGCCGACGGGCTGCCGTCGCGCGCGCCCACGCGCACGTCGACGCCGGAGTCGTGCAGGTTCAGCGCGTGCGCGTGTCCCTGCGAGCCGTAGCCGATGATGGCAACCTTCTTCCCCTTGATGAGCGAGAGGTCGGCATCTGCGTCGTAGTACATCTGAGCCATGGGTCCCTGTCCCGGCGTTCCCCTCGGGGCCGCCTCGAATGGCGTCGCACGCGACCGGTGGCGCGTGACGCCGGTGTTCCCCCGGGAAATCACTCCCGGAGTGTTTGTGCCATCCCGCGGAGCGTTGTCGTCGCTCCCCGGGACGGAAACGGGCCGCACCCTTCGACAAGCTCAGGGCAGGCTGGGGTGCGGCCCCTGCTACACGCTGTGCGCGATTGCCGAATCGTCGGCCACCGGATCCGCCGGCCGCTGACCCTTGCCCTGCACGAGATCGATCCCGCGGGTCATCGCCACGACGCCCGTGCGCGCGAGTTCGAGCAGTCCGTACGGACGCAACACCTCGACGAGCCCGTCGATCTTGTCGCGTGTGCCCGTGATCTCGATCACCAGCGACGTGGGCGCCACGTCGACGACGCGCGCCCTGAACACCTCGACGAGTTGCATCACGTCTGAACGTGTCTCGGCGCTCGACGCCACCTTGATGATGGCCAGGTCACGTTGCACCGAGGCGCGCTCGGTGATGTCGTCGACCCGGAGCACGTTCACGAGCTTGTAGAGGTTCGCCTCGAGGCGCCGCGCCGCGCCCCGGTCGGCGTTGAACGTGATCGTCATGCGCGACACCCCGGGCTCGTGCGTCGGCCCGACGGTGAGCGACGTGAGGTTGAAGCTCCGGCGGCGGAACACCTCGGTGACCCGCGTCAGCACCCCGGGGCGATCTTCGACGTGCACCACGAAGGTCGTTGTCATGCGTCGGCTCCCGTCTCGGCGATTGGGCTCGGTCGCCGGATCATGTCGTGCAGGTCGTTGCCGGCGGGCACCATCGGGTACACCGAGTCTTCCTGTTCCACGCGGAAGTCAATCAGCACCGTGCCCCCGTGCCCCCGGGCTGCCCGGACCGCCGGCACGACGCCACTGCGCTCGGTGACGCGCACGGCGCTGAGCCCGTACGCTTCGGCCACCTTCACGAAATCCGGGTTCACCAGCGGTGTGGCCGAGTAGCGGCGTTCGTAGAAGAACTCCTGCCACTGCCGCACCATCCCCAGGAAGCCGTTGTTGATGATGGCGATGTTGATGTCGATGCCTTCCTGCGCGATCGTCGCCAGCTCGCAGAGCGTCATCTGGAAGCCGCCGTCGCCGGCCACGACCCACACCTCCGCGTCGGGCCGTGCCACCTTCGCGCCGATCGCGGCCGGCAGGGCAAACCCCATCGTCCCGAGTCCGCCCGAGGTGATGAGCGATCGCGGCTGATCGTGGTGGTAGTACTGCGCCTCCCACATCTGGTGCTGCCCGACGTCGGTCACGACGATGGCGTTGCCCTGCGTCTCGCGCCACAGGTCGTGGATGACGTGTGCCGCGTAGAGGTGCCCGCTGTCGGGCAGGTTCTCGATGTCACGCACCGCCGCATCGCCCCTCAGCCCGTCGATGTACGACAGCCACGGCTGCCGGTTGCCCGGGGTCAGGTCGGGGAGCAACTGCTCGAGGGTGTCGCGCAGGTCGCCCACGAGCGCGATGTCGGCCTTCACGTTCTTGTCGATCTCGGCCGGGTCGATCTCCACGTGGATCTTCTTTGCGTTCGGCGCAAAGGTCTTGAGGTTGCCCGTGACGCGATCGTCGAAGCGCATCCCGAATGCGAGCAGCAGGTCGGCCTCCTGCACCGCGGTGTTCACCCAGGCTTCGCCGTGCATGCCCATCATCCCGAGATTCAACGGGTGCGAGGCCGGGATGCCGCCGAGGCCGAGCAGCGTCATGGCGATCGGGATCTGCGCGCGCTCGGCGAACTCGATCACCTGCGCGGTGGCCTGCGACTGCATCACGCCGTGACCGGCGAGGATGACGGGACGCGCGGCGCCGTGAATCATCGCCAGCGCCTCGGCGAACTCGCGCGCCTGCGGGCGGTGATCGGGACGATACCCGGGCAGGTTCACCGACTCGGGCCACTCGAAGTTGCACGTGCCCTGCTGCGCGTCCTTCGTGATGTCGATCAGGACCGGCCCCGGACGTCCGGATTGCGCGATGTAGAACGCCTCGCGCACGGTCTGCGCGACCTGGTCGGCACGCGTCACCAGGTAGTTGTGCTTCGTCACCGGCAGCGTGATGCCCGTGATGTCGACCTCCTGGAACGCGTCGGTGCCGATGACGCGGCTGCCGACCTGGCCCGTGATGCACACCAGCGGGATCGAGTCGAGCATCGCCGTCGCAATGCCGGTCACCATGTTCGTGGCGCCTGGCCCCGACGTCGCGATCGCCACGCCAACCCGGTCGCTTGCCCGCGCATAGCCGTCGGCCATGTGCGTCGCGCCCTGCTCGTGCCGCACCAGGATGTGGCGGATGGGGTAGTCGAGCATCGCGTCGTACGCCGGGAGGATCGCGCCGCCCGGGTACCCGAACACGACTTCGACCCCTTCACGCACGAGGCTTTCCCACAGGATCTGTGCGCCCGTCAGCTTGCGCGTCGTCATGAATGCACTCCACCCCCGCCCGTCCATGGGCGTGGGACACAAGCGGCAGGCGCCGGGGCGCCCGCCGGGGTTAGCCGGTGACAGCTCCTGCCGAAGCCGACGAGACGAGCTTGGCGTACTTCGCAAGCACGCCGGTGGCGAACGGCGAGACGGGGGCGACCCATCCTTCGCGGCGGGCCGCCATCGTCTCGGCGTCGATGTCGACGTCCAGGCGGCCGTTGGTGATGTCGAACGTGACGATGTCGCCGTCGCGCACGAAGGCGATCGGGCCGCCGAGGTTCGCTTCCGGCGTGACGTGGCCGGCCATGAGGCCGCGCGTGGCACCCGAGAACCGTCCGTCGGTCAGCAGCGCCACCGTGTCGCCGAGGCCGGCGCCCATGACGGCAGCGGTGACGGCGAGCATCTCGCGCATGCCGGGCCCGCCGCGCGGGCCCTCGTAGCGGATGACGATGACGTCGTTGGGCCTGATGCTGCCCGACTGCACGGCAGCGAAGGCCGCTTCCTCGCCGTCGAACACCCGCGCCGGCCCGCGATGCAGCGTCACATCGTGGCCGGCCAGCTTCACCACGCAGCCCTCAGGCGAGAGCGACCCGTGCAGGATGGCCATGCCGCCCGACGGCTTCATCGGCGACGACGTCGGCCGGATCACCTGCTGGCCGGGCGTTTCGACGGCGGCCGCGGCCTCCTCGCCGATCGTGCGCCCGCTCACCGTCATCGCATCGACGTGCAGGCGGCCGATCGACGCCAGGCGCTGCGCCAGCACGGCGTTGCCGCCCGCGTGGTGCATGTCGACCGCGACGAACTGCCCGCCCGGCTTGAGATCGCACAGCAGCGGGGTGGCCTTCGTGATTGGCGTGAAGTCGTCGATCGCCAGGGCGACGCCGGCCTCGCGCGCGATGGCGAGCAGGTGCAGCACGGCGTTGGTCGATCCGCCGCTCCCGACGGCCGCCGCGATCGCGTTTTCGAACGCCTGGCGCGTCAGGATGCTTCGGGGACGGACATCGTCGCGCAGCAGTTCCATGACGCGCCTGCCGCACGCGGCGGCCACCGATGCCTTCGCGGGATCGTTGGCTGGCACCGAGGCGCTGCCCATCGGGGCAATGCCGAGGAACTCGCACACGGCCGCCATGGTGTTGGCGGTGAACTGCCCGCCGCACGCGCCGGCCCCTGGGCAGGCGTGATCCTCGACGCGCTTGAGTTCCGCCAGCGGCAACCGTCCTGCCCCGAACGATCCCACCGCCTCGAACACGTCCTGCACCGTCAGGTCGCGGTCGTCCAGCCGTCCGGCGTCAATCGAACCGCCATAGAGCACCAGGCCGGGAATGTCGATGCGTGCCAGCGACATCACCGCGGCCGGGATCGTCTTGTCGCAGCCGCAGATCACGACCAGCGCGTCGAGGTGGTGACCGCGAACGACGAGTTCGATCGAGTCGGTGATGACCTCGCGGCTCACGAGCGATGCGCGCATCCCGTCGGCGCCCATGGTGATGCCGTCAGAGACCGCGATCGTGTTGAACTCGAGCGGCGTGCCGCCCGCCTCGCGGATGCCCGCCTTCACGTGCTCGGCGAGCTGGCGCAGGTGGATATTGCACGGCCCGATTTCCGTCCAGGTGTTCGCGATGCCCACGAAGGGCTTCGCGATGGCCGCGTCGTCGAGGCCGATGGCTTTCAGCATCGCGCGCGCCGGTGCGCGGTGGGGACCATCGGTGATCGCGCACGAGCGCGGCTTCAGCGGGTTGACGGGGGCGGTCATCGTGTCTCGGATCCCGGTGGCGTGGCGTGTTCACACTGACGGTAGCTGCCCAGCGTCCGCAGCGACGTGGCGAACTCCGCCATGTGCGTCAGGGCGCGGCCGCACCGCGCGTCATGTGCGCCGACCGCCAGGTCGGCGTAGAAGAGGTACTCCCACGGCTTGCCGGGGATGGGGCGCGATTCCAGCTTCGTCAGGCCGACGTCGCGCAAGGCGAACACGCTCAGGGCCTTGAACAGCGCCCCGGCGACGTTCGGCAGCGTGAAGACGATGGTGGTCTTGTCGGCATCCAGCCGGGCGGCATCGTCGGCCGGCACCCCGCGCGCCACGATCAGGAAGCGCGTGATGTTGTCCTTGAAGTCCTGGATCGCCGACTTGAGGATCGTCAGGCCGAACAACTGTGCCGCGCGCTCCGAGGCGATCGCTGCCGCGCCTTCGAGCTTGCGCTCGGCGATGAGCTTGGCCGATCCGGCCGTATCGTACGTCGCGATGACGTCGATCCCCGTCAGCGTCCTGAGAAACCCGTCGCATTGCGCCAGCGCCTGCGGATGCGAGTAAACCTGCGTGAGCCGATCGATGGTCGTGCCGGGGAGGGCGACGAGCGCGTGCGAGACTGGCAACTCGACCTCGCCGATGATGCGGAGGTTGTGCGTCAGCAGCAGGTCGTAGTTGCGGTGAATCGTCCCGCCGATGGAGTTCTCGATCGGCAGGGCGCCGCAGTCGACCGAGCCGTGTTCGACGGCCTCGAAGACGTCGTCGAACGCCGGGCAGGCTACGGCGTCCGCGTCGGGGCTCCACTTGAGCGACGCGGCTTCACTGTAGGCGCCAGGCTCTCCCTGGTAGGCGATTCTCACGGCGATGGTTCCATTCGGCGTTGGCGCCTGGGCAGTGCCATGCGGCGGGCTGCCGATGGTGTCTGGCGCGTGCACGTCGCCGTCACCGTCTGTCGACGATAGGGGCCACGCGTGCAGCGCGTCAAAGTTATAATGCGCAAAACATTATCATGTTCCGTTATTTATTGGATCCCGGTGTTCCGTCCCGCCTGTGTCATGCTCGCGTGGACGTGCAGGCAGGCCACCATCGGCCGCGCGGGGCGGCGACACCGGCGCGCCGCGCATACTCGTCTGTTCCAGCCTCCCGTTCACCACAAATACCCTAGCTGTCGGGCCGGGACGCCGCTACACTGCACCGGGGGCCGAGCGACCTCGGTGGAGTGCTGCCGCCGGGGCCCTGGCCTTTCTTGCTCACTTGCAGGCTTACTTAACGTGGAGGCTTCATGACGAAAACCAGCAGGTGCCTGTGGGCGGCTGCATTGGTGTTGGCCGCACACACCGCCGTGTTCGGGCAGGGCAATCCGACCGGGACCGTGTCAGGGCAGGTCGTCGATCCCGAGGGGCTCGCGCTTCCGGGTGTCACCGTGACCGCCCAGTCGCCGGTGATGCAAGGCGTCAAGACCACCGTGACGTCGGGCAACGGCGACTACATCATTCCCTTCCTGCCGCCGGGCCAGTACACCATCTCGTTCGAGCTCGAGGGATTCGCCGCGCAGCAGCGCAGCGTGCAGGTCGAGATTGCTGCCACCATCCCCCTGAGCGTCAAGCTGGCGATCGCGGGCCTGACCGAGACGGTGCAGGTGACGGGGGCCGCGGCGACCGAGATCGCGCAAACGGCCACGGTGGCGAGCACCTACAAGTCCGACATGATTGACAAGCTGCCAGTCGGTCGCACGTTGAACGCGGCCACGCTGCTGGCGCCAGGCGTGAACGACAACGGTCCGGGCGGCAACATCATGGTCTCCGGGGCGCTGTCGTACGAGAACCTGAACCTCGTCAACGGCGTGGTGATCAACGAGAACCTGCGCGGCCAGGCGCGGAACCTGTTCATCGAGGATGCCATCCAGGAGACGAAGATCTCGACCGGGAGCATCTCGGCCGAGTACGGGCGGTTCCAGGGCGGCGTGATCAACTCGATCACCAAGTCCGGGAGCAACGTCTTCAGCGGATCGGCCAGGGTTTCGTTCACGAACGACTCGTGGGCGGCGCTGACGCCGTTCCCCGGCGACGAGAACATCGACGACACGGTCCCGGCCTACGAGGGCACCTTCGGCGGGCCGATTCTCAGGGACAAGCTGTGGTTCTTCGGGGCGGCGCGCTACGAGAAGGGCAGCGAGAACATCACGACCGACTACACCGCCTTCAACTATGCGCGCGAGGACGAAGAGAAGCGCTACGAGGGCAAGTTGACCTGGGCCCTGAACCAGCGCAATACGGCCAAGGTGTCGTACATCAAGCGCCGCCTCGACACCCTGAACAACAACTTCGGCACGATCATGGACGAGGCCAGCCTCTACGACAACGCGAACGACGAGAAGTTGCTCTCGGTCAACTACACGAGCGTGCTGACGAACAAGCTCTTCGTCGAGGGGCAGGTACTCGGCACGCGAGCTGCTGTTCCTGAACTCGGGATCGCAGTACACCGACCTTGCCAAGGGCACGCCCATCTGGGATCGGTCGCGGGGCCAGGCACGCTTCAACTCGCCCACGTTCTGCGCAGTGTGCGGATCGGGGATCGAGGAGCGCAGCAACTGGAACGCGTTCGGCAAGGCGAGCTACTTCCTCTCGACCCAGAAGCTCGGGTCGCACAGTTTCGTGGCCGGCTTCGACACGTTCAAGGAGACGCGCAAGAACGACAACTTCCAGTCGGGCACCAGCTACCGCGTCCAGGCGACCCGGACCATCATCAACGGCACCGCCATCTTCCCGGTGTTCACCAGCGACGGGAACACCTACATCGAGTGGCTGCCGCTGGTGAATCCCAGCGTGGGCAACGACATCCGCACGTACTCGTTCTTCCTGAACGACCAGTGGCGCCTGAATCCGCGGCTGTCGTTCAATGTCGGCGTGCGCTACGACAAGAACAACTCGAAGGACCAGAGCGGCTACAAGGTCGTCGACGACGACGCGTTCAGCCCGCGCCTCGGCGCGACGTGGGACGTGAGCGGTGATGGAAAGTGGCGTGTCAACGCGGGCTTTGCGCGGTACGTCATGGGCGTCAACACGGCCATCGTCGACGCGGGCTCGTCGGGCGGGCGCACCGCGACGTACAGCTACCGGTACCTGGGGCCGGCGGTCAACACCGAGGCGACCGGACCCTACCTGACGGCAGCCCAGGCGTTGCCGATCATCTTCGACTGGTTCAACGCCAACGGGGGCACCACCCGGGCGACGCGAACGGCGCCGAGCATCCCCGGCGTGACGACCAAGGTGGGCGATGGCATCAACGCGCCGAATTCCGACGAGTACACCATCGGTGTCGCGCGTGAGATCGGGAACAAGGGCGCGGTGCGGCTCGACTACGTGTATCGGGATTACCGCGACTTCTACGGCGACTTCCGCGACATGACGACCGGCAAGGTCAGTGACCCGACCGGCCGCCAGTTCGACCTGATCATCGTCAACAACACCAACACGATCGACCGCAGCTACAAGGGCCTGAGCGGCCAGGCCAGCTACCGCTTCACGCGCGACCTGCAGGTGGGCGGCAACTACACCCTGTCGTGGGCGCGCGGCAACTTCGAGGGCGAGGATTCGGGCAGCGGGCCCGTCCGCGCCAGCGCGAACGACTTCCCGGAGTATCGCGAGGAGGAGTGGAACTACCCCGAGGGCTACACGAACGGCGACCAGCGCCACAAGGTGCGGGCATGGGTCAACTACGCCCTCCCGCTGCCAGAGGGCCTGGGGCGCTTTGACCTTGGCCTCCTCCAGCGCTTCGATTCGAGCACGGGCTATGACAACACGATCACGGTGAACCCGACGCCGTACGTCACGAACCCGGGGTACATCACCCCGACGACGAGCGTGACCTACTACCTGTCAGAACGCGGCGAATTGCGGCGCGACGACATCTTCCGGACCGACCTGTCGTTCAACTGGCAGCATCGGCTCCCCGGCCTGGCCAAGGGGCAGGTGTTCTTCCGCGGCGTCGTGACGAACCTGTTCAACCACCAGCGGATCGATGGCTTCAACACGACCATCCTGCGCCGCGACACGAACTCGGCGTACGCCGCGTTCAATCCCTTCACCGAGACACCGGTGCAGGGCGTGCACTGGGACTACGGTCCACAGTATGGCCAGGTGACCGGCACGAGCGATTACCAGACCCCCCGGGAGCTCAACTTCTCCATCGGCTTCCGCTTCTAGTTCGAAAAGGGGTCACGTCTTTCATTGCAGCATTTCTCAAGACGTGGCCCCTTGCAGGCCGCTCCCGCTCCAGCAGTTCCCACCGCAATTGCCAATCCAGGTCGAGGATTCCTATCGCGTCACGGCGCGCCTGACCGACTAGTCTGCGCGGCGTCGCGTGGTCGTCACCGGTGACGGTAAGTTGGCTGCCCAGCGTCGTTCTGGCCAGGGAGGCCGGGGCGGCCGGCCGGTCGGGCGGGCGGGGATAGGTGGGGACAGGTCTTGAGAAATGCTGCAATGAAAGATGTGACCCCTTCGGGGGACGGTATAATCGGCAGTCTATGCTTCGTGCGTATCGCGGCCAGTGGCCCCGCGTGCACTCGTCCGCGTTCGTCGACCGATCGGCGCAGGTCATCGGCGACGTCGAGATCGGCGACGCGTCGAGCGTCTGGATGAACGTCGTGATTCGTGGCGACGTCCACCGCATCCGCATCGGATCCCGCACCAACCTCCAGGACGGCACCATCGTCCACGTGATGCGCGACACGCATCCGACCACCCTCGGCGACGACGTCACCGTGGGGCACGCCGCCGTCCTCCACGGCTGCACCATCCACGACCGCGTGCTCATCGGGATGGGCGCCATCATCCTCAACGGCGCCGTGATCGAAGAGGACTGCATCGTCGCCGCCGGCGCCCTCGTGGTCGAAGGCGCCCGCATCCCCGCGCGGTCGCTCGTGATGGGCCGCCCCGCCGCGGTCAGGCGACCGCTGAAGGACGAGGAAGTGGCGTCGATTCGCGACTACGCCACCCGCTACGTGGGCTACCGCCTCGACTACCTCGACGAACCTGAAGGACGTCCGTAACCGCTCATGCCTTCGACCCAGCCCGCGCGCGGCATGCGCGACTTCCTGCCGGCCGACATCCGCCGCCGCGCCTTCGTCATCGACGTCATCGAGCGCGTCTACCAGCGCTATGGCTTCGAGCCGCTCGAAACGCCGGCCGTCGAGAACATCGAAACGCTGCTCGGCAAGTACGGCGACGAGGGCAACCAGCTCATCTTCAAGATCCTGAAGCGGGGTGAGCACGCCGCGTCGGGCCAGGCCGACCTGGCGCTGCGCTACGATCTCACCGTGCCGCTCGCGCGGGTGGTGGCCGAGCACCGCGCCACGCTGCCGAAGTTCTTCAAGCGCTACCAGATCCAGCCGGTCTGGCGTGCCGATCGCCCCGCGCGCGGCCGGTTCCGCGAGTTCTACCAGTGCGACGTGGATGCCATCGGGTCGACGTCACTGATGGTCGAGGCCGAACTCTGCGCCGCCGCGAGCGAGGCCCTCACCACGCTGGGATTCGCGGACTTCACCATCCGCCTCAACCATCGGGCGCTGCTCGACGGGATGCTGAGCGCTGCCGGCCTCGAGCCCGCCCGCCACGGCGACGCGCTCGTCGCCCTCGACAAGCTCGACAAGATCGGCCGGGGCGGTGTGCTCGGCGAGTTCGAGGCGCGCGGCCTGTCGGCCGATGCCGGTGCGCGGCTGCTCGACCTGTTGGACGCACTCGCCGCCGAACCAGATGGTCCATTGCGCAACGCCGCCCTCATGGCGCGCCTGGGCCAGTTCGTCGGCGCACACGAGGCCGGCCGCCGCGGTCTCGTCGAGCTCGGCGACCTGCTCGACCTGGCCCCGGCCACGCCTGCCGCCACGCACCTGCGGGTTGACGCCAGCCTCGCGCGCGGGCTGTCGTACTACACGGGAGCGATCTTCGAAATCGCCGTGCCGGACCTCGCCGGCAGCCTCGGCGGCGGCGGGCGCTACGATGGCCTCGTGGGGATGTTTCTCGAGAAGGACGCCCAGGTCCCCGCCTGCGGATTCTCGCTGGGCCTCGAACGCATCATCGTCGTGATGACCGAGCGGGGGATGTTCCCGCCCGAGTTGGCGGAGGCGTCGGCCGACGCGATGGTGACGATCTGGAACGATGGTGGGCGCGGCGCCGCGCTTGCGCTCGCGCACGAACTGCGAGCCGCCGGATTGCGCGTCGACGTCTACCCTGAGGCCGACAAGCTCGGGAAGCAGATGAAATACGCGGCGTCGCGCAGCATCGCCGTCGCGCTGATTCTCGGCGACGACGAGGTCGCCGCCGCCACCGTGGCGGTGAAGGACCTGCGCAGCGGCACCCAGTCGTCCGTGCCCCGCGCTGACGTGGCCGCGCACGTGCGCGCCATGGTCGAGCAACGGTCGGCCTGACGGCCGGCCGCGAAGATGGTGAAGAAGGGAAGAAGGAACTATCGTGCCTGACCTGCTCGGATCCCTGCGTCGGACTCACACGTGCGGTGCCCTGCGCGCCGCGAACGTCGGCGAGACGGTCGTCTTGCTCGGATGGGTGCACCGCATCCGCGACCTCGGGTCGCTGTGCTTCTTCGACCTCCGCGACCGCTACGGGCTGACGCAGGTCGTGGGCCGCGAGGGCGACCTGCTCGCACGCATCCAGGGGCTCAAGACCGAGCACGTCGTCGCGGTCACCGGGCACGTGGAGCGCCGATCGGCCGAGACGACCAACACGCGGCTCGGCACGGGCGAGATCGAAATCGTCGCGACCGAGATCCGGGTGCTGAGCGAGGCCAAGCGTCCACCCTTCCAGATCTCTGACGAGGGCGCCACGACCACCGTCTCGGAGGAATCGCGCCTGCGCTACCGGTACCTGGACCTGCGCAAGCCCCGGATGCAGGCCAACCTCGTGCTGCGGCACAAGGTCTCGATGGCGATCCGCCAGTACTTCGACAGCCAGGGGTTCGTCGAGGTCGAGACGCCCATCCTCAACAAGAGCACGCCCGAGGGTGCGCGCGACTACCTGGTGCCGAGCCGTGTGCATCCCGGCGAGTTCTTCGCGCTGCCGCAGTCGCCGCAGATGTTCAAGCAGATCCTGATGGTCGCGGGCATGGATCGCTACTTCCAGATCACGCGCTGCTTCCGCGACGAGGACCTGCGCGCCGACCGCCAGCCCGAGTTCACCCAGGTGGACGTCGAGATCTCGTTCGCGACGCAGGACCTCGTGTTCGAGCTGATCGAGCCGGCCATCGCCGCGGCCTTCGCGCAGATCGGCGTCGACGTCCCGCGTCCGTTCCCGCGCATGGCCTACAGCGAGGCGATGGCGAAGTACGGCTCCGACAAGCCCGACCTGAGGTGCGGGATGCCGATCCACGACCTCACGCACCTCGTGCGCGACAGCACGTTCGGGCCGTTCCGCGCTGCGCTCGACACGTCGGGGGCGGTGCGCGCGCTCGTTGTCGAGGGTGCGGCGTCGTACTCACGACGCGAGATCGACGAACTGGTCGAACAGGCGAGGCAACTGGGCGCATCGGGGCTCATCTGGGCGCGCCGCAGCGCCGAGGGTGCGGTCCAGAGCTCCGCGCTCAAGGCCGTTGGCGAGGAGGCCGTCACCGTGTGGCTCGAGGCGACCGGGGCCGCGGCGCACGACCTCGTCATCATCACTGCCGGCGAGCCCGATGCCATCTCGAAGGTGCTCGGGCAGTTGCGGCTGAACCTCGCGAAGAAAGCCGGGCTGCTGGCTCCCGACAAATTCGTCTTCACCTGGGTCGTCGGCTTCCCGCTGCTCGAGTGGGACGCCGACGGGCGCCGCTGGAGTTCGATGCACCATCCCTTCACCTCGCCCGTGGACGAAGACATTCCGCTCATGGACACCGACCCCGGGAAGGTGCGCGCCAAGGCGTACGACCTGGTGCTGAACGGGAGCGAGATAGGCGGTGGCAGCATCAGGATCCACGACCAGCAGATGCAGTCGAAGATCTTCAGGCTGCTGAACATCAGCGACGACGAGGCGAGGCTCAGATTCGGCTTCTTCCTCGAGGCGCTCGAGTACGGCACGCCGCCCCACGGCGGCATCGCGCTCGGGCTCGACCGGCTGGTCGCCATCCTGGCAGGCGAGGCATCGATTCGCGAGGTCATCGCGTTCCCGAAGACCGCTGCAGCGGTCGACCTGATGTCGGGCGCGCCGTCCACCGTCGAGGCCAAGCAGCTCAAGGAGTTGTCGATCCAGGTGGCCTTGACGCCCCGTCCGGGCGTGTAGTAGCGTCGCAAAGGTACCGTTAACCGCTGGCATATCAAGGACTTCTGTCGCTTCGATGCGAAAAATCGCCGTGCCCGACGAGGGCATCGAGACGCTCTTCGGCACGTACGACGAGAACCTCCGCAACCTCGAGTCGCTCTTCAAGGTCAAGATCCGGACCGACGGGCATGAGCTGCTCGTCGATGGCGACCCTGCGGGCGTCGACAAGACCGAACGCGTCGTCGAGCAGTTCACGTCGCTGATGCGCGAGGGTTACCGGTTCGGCAAGGGCGAGGTAAAAGCGGCCTCGCAGCTCGTGGCGCAGGATCCGTCGGTCGACCTGCGCGAGTACTTCCTCAAGCGGACGCTTCGGCCGTCGACCAAGCGGCAAGTGGTGCCCAAGAGTCCCAACCAGCGCCACTACCTCGACGCCATCGAGAAGTTCGACATCGTCTTCGGCGTCGGGCCCGCGGGGACGGGCAAGACGTACCTGGCGATGGCGCAGGCGGTCTCCTTCCTCGTGGCCAAGAAGGTCTCGCGGATCATCCTGGCGCGCCCGGCGGTTGAAGCCGGCGAGAAGCTCGGCTTCCTGCCCGGCGACTTGCAGGAGAAGGTGAATCCGTACCTGCGACCGCTCTACGACGCCCTCTACGACATGCTCGAAGCCGAGCGCGTCGACCGCCTGCTCGAGCGCGGGACGATCGAGGTGGCGCCGATTGCGTTCATGCGCGGACGCACGCTCAACGACGCGTTCGTCATCCTGGACGAGGCCCAGAACACCACGTCAGAGCAGATGAAGATGTTCCTGACGCGCCTCGGCTTCGGCTCGAAGGCCGTCATCACGGGTGACGTCACGCAGATCGACTTGCCGACCGCCCGGATCTCTGGCCTGGTCGAGGCCCTGCGCGTGGTGCGCCACATCGAGGGGATCTCGATGATCCACTTCGACGACACCGACGTCGTTCGCCACAAGCTGGTCCAGCAGATCGTCAAGGCGTACGCCGAGTACACGTCGCCATCGCCGGCGGCGCCGGCCCCCGCCGGTGACCAGTCCGGTCCGGCGGGTAGATAATCATCGGGATGACCGCAGACGACCCTGACAATCGAATCGTGCCGCGGCGACGCGTGACCGGCACATCCGCCCTGGCGGTGTCGATCACGGATGGCCGCGGCCGACCCCAGCGCGTGCCGGGCCTGGCCGCCTGGCTGCAGCGCGTCGTCCCACGGCGCACCCGCGGCGAGGTGGCCATTGCCCTCGTCAGCGACGCCCGCATGCGCGCCATCAACCGCGACTACCTCGGGCACGACTACGCCACCGACGTGTTGTCGTTTCCTGCCGACACAGACGTGCGTGACGCCCACGGTGCGCTCGGCGATCTCGTGATTGCCCGCGGCGTCGCCGAACGGCAGGCACGCGAGGCCGGGCACGCCCTCGGCACGGAGCTCAAGGTGCTGGCTCTCCACGGGGTGCTGCACCTGCTCGGCTACGACCACGAGACCGACGACGGAACGATGCGGCGCGTCGAGGCGCGACTGCGCCGCAAGGGCGGGCTGACGTCCGGCCTGATCGAACGGGCCGCACGATGATCCCCCTGGGGCTGTTCCTGCTCGCATGCGGTGCGGTGTACGTCGGCACCATCCAGGCGGCGTTCAGCGCGCTCGTGCACCTGTCGCTCCGCCTGCAGGCCGAGCGCGAGGGGCGCAGCGCGCGCCTCGAGGCCTATCTCGAGGATCCGGCGTCGCTGTTCATTCCCATGCGCCTGCTGCTCGGCGTCATCGTGGTCCTGGCGGGCGAGATGTTCGCCAAGCTGATCGGCATCGACCAGGCCCATTCGCTGCTGCTGTTGTTCCTGGCCGTGCTCGGGTTCCTGATCGTCTCTGAACACCTGGTGCCGCAGATCATCGTGCGGCGCGGGCCGCAGGAGATCCTCGAGACCTTGCTGCCCTCGTTCGACGTGGTGGCCGCGGTCTTGCGTCCCATCACGAGCGCCCTGCGTCGCGTCGCGGACATGCGCCCGCGCGACCGCGATCGCGACGACGTCACGGTCGTCGACGCCACGCCCACGGACACGACCGAAGACACCGCCGAGACGCTGGCGCACGACGATCGCGAGCTGATCAAGACGGTCGTCGAGTTCCGCGACACCATCGTGCGCGAGGTCATGACGCCGAGACCGGACATCGTCGCCATTCGCAGCGATGCCACGCTCGACGACTTCCGCGCGCTGTTCCGCGAGCAGGAGTACTCGCGTATCCCGGTCTTCCGCGACACGCTCGACGACATCCTGGGCATCGTCTTCGCACGTGACCTGATCAAGCGTGCCGACCTCGACGGCACGGCGCCCGTCACGGCGCTCATGCGCGACGCCTACTTCGTGCCTGAGACCAAGCGGGTGGCCGACCTGCTCAAGGAGTTCCAGCGCCACCGTGTCCAGTCGGCCGTAGTCGTCAACGAGTACGGCAGCACCGCGGGACTCGTTTCACTCGAGGATCTGCTCGAGGAACTGGTCGGCGAGATCCGCGACGAAGACGACGTGGAGGCCGAGCCGTTCGCTGTTCAGGCGGATGGCAGCCTCGTCGTCAACGCTGCGGTGAGCGTCGACGAACTGGCCGAACGGCTCGAGATCGACATCGAACACGAGGGTTTCGAAACCGTTGCGGGCCTGCTGCTCGCCCACAGCGGGCGCGTGCCTGCTGCGGGCGAGCATGTCGACATCGGCGATCTCGCCTTCGACATCGTGGAAGCCGATCGCCAGCGCGTGCTGAAGGTGCGCGTGCGGCGCCACTTCGAGACGCCGTCGGCCTGACGGCCGATCCCTACGGTTCCTTTCGAATCAGCTTCCCGAGTGCCGTGCGCTCGGGTTGTAGCAACTCGGCGATGCGCGGCGCGTTGACGTCGGCGACGATGATCTGGCCAACCTCGGTGTCGACCCCGGTGAAGATGCCCTGGTCGCGCATCTTCCTGGTCTGGTACTGGTTGTCGTCGGTCGGGCTGACGTAGTGCACCGAGTCGGCGCGATAGCGGTGGATCAGGTAGAGGTGCATCAGCGTCATCAGGCGCTTCTTGCGCAACCCCTCGGCGAAGGTGTTCTGGTCGCGCACCGACAGGATGCTGCGGTCGCGGCGATCGTGAATCGACGCGAACACGACGTTGGCCAGCTTCGCGTCGCCCTTTCCCACGATTGCCAACTCGAGTAACTCCGACCCAGCCCGGTGCGGGAGCAATTGCACGCGCATCGGGTCGGTGATGCCGTTGTGCTCGGCCCACATCGCGATCCACTCTTCGAGCAGCTTCTTCGGCACCTCGGTCTGAATGAGGTGCTGGTGCTGCGTCGAGCCCTTGCCCATGGCCTTGGTGGTTGCGGTGCGTCCCGACGATGCGGCGAGCGCTCCATCGAGGCGCGGACCACCCACCAGGGTCTGCGGCGTCTTGTAGGGCGACTCGACGAGGCGGATCTTCCGCTGCAGCCTGGCGAGCGCCAGCATGCCGTCCTGCTTGAGCGCCGTGGCGAACTCCTCGGCAGCGACGCCGTCGATCTGGTGCCCGCCGTAGGTGATGAAGTTGAAGACGAATCCCATCCTGCCCAGTTCTTCGGGGAAGCGGCGCATGTCGTCGTCGCTCATGCCCGTGGAGTCCCAGTTGAACGACGGCGAGAGGTTGTACGCGAGCATCTTGCCGGGGAATTCCGCGTGGATCGCCTCGGCGAACTCGCGAGCCTCGTCCAGGTTGGCCGATGCCGTCTCCATCCAGAGGATGTCTGCAAACGGGGCCGCCGCGAGCGACTTGGCGATCGCGTACTCGAGGCCGCCGCGCACCTGGTAGTACCCCTCGGGTGTCTTGGCCAGCTCGCAGTCCCAGATGATGTGGATCCCGAGACTCTTGGCCTTCTCGCGCGCGGCATACAGAGACGCGCGGCGCGCGAAACGGCGCCACTCGTCGACCGACATCGCGAACGTCTCGCCCTCGCCGACGCGGAACTCGAGGACTTCGGCCACCGCTTCACCGAAGGTCTCGAGGCCGGCCTCCATCTCCCACAGGTCGACGAGCTTCGACATGGCCTTGTCGAGTTCGACCTCGGCGACGAGCTCGCCTCCGGCCTTGGCTGCGGCAGCGCCGGCCGCGGCGACCGCCGCCAGCCCCGAGCGATCGAGCCAGGCGTCTGCCGCGCGGTATTCCTCGGGCGAGATGGCGTAGAGGCGGTGTCCGGTGACCTGGCTGACACCGAGATCGTTGAACCGCTTCATCAAGGCGAGGATGCAGACCTTGTACGACGGGAGCGCCGCGTTCGTGGCGCCCAGCAGGAAGGGGTGGTCGCGTTCGTCGCTGCGCCCGTCGAGGAGGTTGGCGGCCTCGGCGTCGGTGCGGGCGACGATGATCCCGGCGACCTTCATCACGTCGAGCTGGAAGCGCGCCGCGTTGAGCCGCTTGATCTGCTCATCGCAGGCGACGAGGACCTTGCCGCCCTGGTGCCCGCACTTCTTGGTGCCGGGGCGCTGGTCCTCGATGTGATAGCCGGTGACGCCCACCTCGACGAACCGCCTGATCAGGTTGCGGACGTGCGGATCGCCGCCGTGACCGGTATCGGCGTCGGCGATGATAAATGGCCGGTAGTCGGCGGCCGGCGTCGCGGCGCGTTGCTTTTCGCTCATGCGCGACCGCAGGTACTGCTGGTTCCGGTCGGCGGTGAGCAGCGCGCGCACCAGCACCGCGGCTTCGTCGGGCACCTGGCTCAAGGGGTAACTGGCCAGGTCAGGACCCGGATCCTCGGTAATCGAACCCTTCGCAGACGTCGCCCAGCCACCGAGGTAGATCCCTTCGATCCCCAGGCGCTTCATGGCCACGCCCTGTCCCGGCGAGTAGGGGCCGAAGGTCGTGATGCTCTTCTTCGCGGCGGCGAGTTCCTGCAGCCGGGCGTAGAACGCCGCTGCCGCTTCGCGGGCAACCGTGTAGTCGTTGGCGATGGTTCCGCGCTGCTCGACGGCCTGCCGTGCCGAGTGGAGCCGGACGATGCCGGCAAAGCGCGGGCTGTCGAACCAGGCCTGTGTGTCGCGTACTGCCTGGTCGAACGTGGTGACTGGCGTCGAAATGCTGGACGATGGCATGGATGCACTCCCGTGTTCACGCAGCGAAGTCGAGGTTCGCCGTCAGGCGTGTGCCGTCTCTCTCGAACGTGTCGAGATACGTGCGGACGCGCTGCCTGGCGACGCCGAGATCGTGGTTGTCGAGGTTCAGGTTCAGCAGGTCGATGTACCACGGGGCCTTGACGGGCTCGAGCACGTAGGCCTCGACGATCGCTCTTGCGATCGGCAAGGTCGTCGGCTTCGAGACGTCGAAGACGTCGCGGTCGCTGGCAGCGAGGAGCTTGGCGTACTCCTCGTCGAGCAGGCGGGCGAACAGGTCGGGCGTGAAGTGGTCGCCTGCGCGGGTGCCGGTCGCGGGGTCGTCGGCGGTGATGCTCGCGCGCTTGTGGAGCCACTCCCAGAGGATGGAGAGGCGGATCTCGCCGGTCGCCATGTCCTCCATCAGGTAGAGCACGTCGTCGTTGCCGAAGAAGTCTGCGGGCTTGAGTGCCGCGGCCTGGAATCCCTGGCCGAACGCGTTGCCGTACTGGAGCGCGACCGAGAGGAGGTCGCGTGCCCCTCGCACCGTGCGCGGTGCACCCTCGAGCAACGCGAGCCCTGCGGCATCCTCCGGGGTGTAGGTCAGGGGCGGGAACAGCCTGCCAAGCTGGTTGGGCGCGCCGGCGCGCTCCCAGACCGGCCGCACGATGTGGACCATCTTCCAGTGGGCGACCCACTTGCCGCTCGCGCCCTCGCGCTGCTCGCGCTCGCCGCCGGCCACCGCCTTGGTCATGCCCGCCGCCACGCCCTCCGGTGATCCGACAGGAATGTTCGGCTCCATGCCGCCCTGCCACAAGGCGAAGTGGCCGTTGCGGTCAGGCGTGTTGACGGCTCGCCGGACGCGGTCTTCATAGACGCGCATGTAGCCATACGTCATCGTGATGGCATCGATGTTGGGATTCAGGAACGACTCGTCCCAGGCCAACGCATCGGCCACGCTGTTGATGTAGTCCCAGCGCCCGGTATTGAACCCGACGAAATGCCGGCCGAGCACCGCCCGGATCTCCATGAGCTGGAAGCTGGCCTCGATCTGCTCGACCAGCACGTACACCTTGATCGTCCCGACGGGAAGGCCCAGCTGCCGCTCGAGGGCCGTGAGCATCGCATCCCAGAGCGCGGCTTCCTCGGCGGTCTGGATCTTGGGCAGGTACAGCACGACCGACCGGTTCTCGCCCCGCAACTGACGGTAGTTGTTGACCACGTACAGCACGAGATCGACGATGGACGCCGAGAACCCCGTGCCGTCGGGGGCGCAGACGTGGCGGTCGTCGAGATGAAGGCCCCGCGCCCTGAAGATGCGCGTCGTGAAGTCGAGCTGCCGTCGCCAGTCGGCGATGATCGGGTGTCCGAAGAACTCGCGGGCCCAGCTGTTCATCTCGTCGGCGACGCGCTCGGCGACCCGCAGGAAAATCGGCGCACGCGAAAAGGCCAGCTTGAGATTCCGCTGGTTGTCGAGCGCCATCGTCGCCACCTGGCCCAGCGCGTCTTCGCCGTCGAACATCCAGCCGTCAGCGCCCGACAGGAGCGCGTAGGCCACATTGCGCAGGCCCGACTCGACCGGGGCGCCCGGCTTGGTGCCCGGGCCGGTGCCCTGGATCCACTGGCGCTCGAGATCGGGCGGGATCGGGCTGCCCTCGAAGTTCCCGGTCCGGGCGTCGCGGACCCGCACCCTCGTGCCGGGAATGACCGCGTCGGGGTCGAGGAACTCGATGCGCCGCTTGCGTTGCGCGCGGTCGAGCCGGCGCGCGATGCGCTCGGCCATCAGGCGTCGCCGATCGCCCTCGATGGGCGCGAGGGCGTGCAAGGCGTCGAGCGCTTCTGGGGTGTAGACGTCGGGGTACGTCTGGAGGACGTGGTCGCGGAACACGAGCGTACGGTTCATCGCGGATCTCCGGCGAGGTGCGCGGCGAACAGAATGCCGCACTGCGGCATTCATCCTATACCAAACCGGCGTGGGTTGTCGTCACTGCGGGACGTCGACGGGGCGCGGGCGTGGCAGCCCGGCTGTTGCCGGCCAGGGGCGACGGCGACCGTGGCGTATAGTTCCGACATGCGAGCCGGATTCGTCGCCCTCATCGGGCGTCCCAATGCAGGCAAGTCGACGTTGCTGAACCGCCTCGTGGGCGAAAAGGTCTCCATCGTTTCCGACAAGCCCCAGACGACGCGGACCCGGATTCTCGGCGTCAAGACGACCGACGCAGCGCAGTTCGTGTTCGTCGATACCCCCGGCATCCACAAGCCGATGCACCGGATGAACGCCCGGATGGTCGACACGGCGACCAGCGCGCTGCGCGAGGTCGACGTGATCGTGTGGGTCTACGATGCGACCGAACCCGTCGGCCCGGGCGTCCGCTACATCGTCGACCTGCTCGAGAAGACCGACGTCCCCGTCATCCTCGCGCTCAACAAGATCGATCGCCTCGCGAAGCAGGCCCTGCTGCCCCTGATGGCGGCGTTCGCCGCGAAGCGGACCTTCCACGCCATCGTCCCGATCTCGGCACTCACGGGCGACGGCGACGCGGCGCTGGTGCAGGAAATCGTCAGCGTGTTGCCCGAGGGCGAACCGCTCTATCCGGCCGACTACCTCACCGATCAGGCCGAGCGCACCTACGCGGCCGAGATCGTGCGCGAGAAGTTGCTGCACCACCTGCGCGAGGAACTGCCGTACACGACCGCAGTGCTGATCGACACGTTCGAGGACCCCGACAGCGACGGCCTCATGCGAATCGCCTGCACGATCCTGGTCGAGTCGCCGTCGCAGAAGGGCATCGTGCTCGGCAAGGGCGGCGACATGATCAAGCGAATCGGGACCGAGGCGCGCCTCGAACTCGAAGGCTTCTTCAGCGCGCGGATCTTCCTCGACCTCCACGTGAAGGTCCGCGGCGAGTGGCGCGACGACGAGCGCATCCTCGACGAGATGGGACTTGGCAAGCGCGGGCGGTGAGAGGCCCAGGCAGCCTCGAGTGCCTCATCACGTGCGGCCGGTGGGGCAGCACCTGGGGCCGCCGAACGGCGCGGACCCATCTTCTGCCTGTTGATCGTCACCCCCCTGTGGTACCTTCACGGGCCGCACCGTTGCCTGGCGTCCGGGCCGCGGTGTGACTGGTTCCGCCCATGCATGTCCAGCGCAAACTCGACGTCGTCCTCGATTCGGTGAAGCGACTGCTCCGCATGGGGGCGACCGCGAACCTGGTGAATCTGCTCCAGAAGCAGCACCCGGCCGATCTCGCGCAGGTCTTCTCTGACCTCGTCGATCGCGATCGCCAGGCTGCGTTCGACGCTCCTCGTCGAACGCAACTCCCGCCTGGCGATGGAAGGCGCTCAGCGAGCTCGGGCCCGAGGCGGCGCCGCGCCTGCTGAGCGATCGATCGGCCGAAGAGATCGTCACACCTGCTCCAGGAACTCGCGTCCGACGACGAGGCCGCCATCATCGACTACCTGCCCGACGACCTGTCGTCGGCGGTCCTGCGACCTCATTCGCAGGAAAGAGGGCGACGACGTCGACGAGCCTGCTCGAGTACGCGGAGCAGACGGCCGGCCGCATCATGAACCCGAACGTCTTCGCCCTGTCAGAAGACATGACAGTGGGCGAGGCGATCGCGGCCCTGCAGTCGGTCGCGTGACGTCGAGATGGTCTTCTACCTCTACGTGATCGACGGCCGCCGGCATCTCGTCGGCGTCGTCTCGCTGCGGCGACTGCTGCTGGTATCGCCCGAGACGCCGCTCAAGCGGATCATGACGACCGACGTGATCAGCGTGCGCGTCGACACCGACCAGGAAGAAGTCGCGCGGCATGGTCGCGTCGTACAACCTGCTCGCGATCCCCGTCGTCGACGAGGAGAACAAGCTGGTCGGCATCATCACCGTCGACGACGTCATCGACGTCATCAAGGACGAGGCGACCGAAGACGTCTACCGCCTGGCTGGCGTTGCGGGCGACGAGCGCGTGTTCACGCCCGCCGGCGAGTCGCTCAAGAAGCGGCTGCCCTGGCTGATCGTGAACCTGATGACGGCGTTCATGGCCGCGTCGGTCGTCAAGCTGTTCGAGGGAACCATCTCGCAGGTCACCGCGCTGGCGGTGTTCATGCCGATCGTCGCCGGCATGGGCGGCAACGCCGCCACGCAGACCCTGACGGTGATCGTCCGGGGGATCGCGCTGGGCGAGCTGACCTGGAGCAACACGCGGAAGGCGTTGCTCAAGGAAGCGCTGGTGGGGATCGGCAACGGCCTGGCGTGCGGCACGATCGCTGCACTCGGCGCATGGGCACTCCAGGGGAACGCGGCGCTGGGCGCCGTGCTCGCCATGGCGATGATCATCAACATGTTCGTGGCGGCCACGGCGGGGACGCTCATCCCGCTGGCCTTGCGGGCCCTGAAGATCGATCCGGCGCTGGCGTCGTCGGTGTTCATCACGACGTTGACCGACGTGTTCGGCTTCCTGTCGTTCCTCGGCCTCGGCACGATCTTCCTGAGGTACCTGCACGCGGCAGGCTAGAGGCGGGGGGATAGAGTCATGCAAGCTCCACGCCTCTGGACTCTCGCAGGAATTGTGCGATAACTCCGCACACGGCGTTGCCGTCGCGGGGTAGAATAGCCGCCGACCCGGAGCGCCGCCGGTGCCACCGGGTCGGACTCGCGCGATGCCGCTCTACACTGCCGACGCGCTCATCCTGCGCACCTACAAGCTCCGTGACGCCGATCGGATCGTGGTGTTTCTCACGTCCGACCGCGGCAAGAAGCGCGGGGTGGCGTACGGCGCGCGCAAGAGCCGCAGCCGGTTTTCCGGCGCACTCGAGCCCTTGACCCGCGCCAGCGTCGCGTACTTCGAGAAGGAATCACACGAACTCGTGAGCCTCAACTTCGCCGATCTGCAGCAGTCGCCGCTGTCGGCCGTGGACCCCGGGGCGCTCGGGCACGTCGGGTACTTCGCCGACCTGATTGATGCCTGGGCCGCAGAAAATGACGCAAACGAGCGATTATTCCGCCTCGGGGGGGCGCTGCTGACGGCGCTGGCCGCGGGCACCCCCATCGACGCGCTGGCGCGCTACTTCGAGTACTGGCTGCTGCGGCTCGAGGGACGTCTATCCGTCGTGGACGATCTGTGCGAAATGCGGCACGGGACTTGAATTAGCGGGCGGGGCACTGCTGCGGGAGGCGATGGCGTTCCGGTGCGGCGCCTGTGCGCCCCACGCAGGTGTCGAGCGTGTCTCGGCCGAAGCGTTCCGGTTCCTGCGCGCGGCAAGCGGGATGGCGCCCGACCGGATGGCAGTGGGGCCCGTGCCGTCGCCACAAGCCATGCGGGAGTTGGAGCGCGCACATCGCGCGATGATTGCGGCGCATCTCGATCGGGAACCTCGATCGAGCCGTGTGCTCAGGGAGATGGGGGCGTGACCCTTCAGGAACTGATCTTCAAACTGTCGGAGTACTGGGCGTCGCAAGGGTGCTTGATCCAGCAGCCTCTCGACATCGAGGTGGGCGCGGGCACCATGCACCCGGAGACCTTCCTCCGCGTGCTGGGGCCGCGGCAGTGGAACGTGGCGTACGTCCAGCCCTCCCGCCGTCCCGCCGACGGGCGGTTCGGCGAGAATCCCAACCGCCTGTTCAAGCACCATCAGTTCCAGGTGATCCTCAAGCCCGCGCCCGACGAAGTGCAGCAGCTCTACCTCCAGAGCCTCGAGGCCGTGGGCATCGATCCCCGCGCGCACGACATCCGCTTCGAGGAAGACAACTGGGAATCGCCGACGCTGGGCGCCTGGGGCATTGGCTGGCAGGTGCTGTTCGACGGCCTCGAGATCACGCAGTTCACCTACTTCCAGCAGGCCGGCGGCATCGAACTCGCGCCGATCTCCGCCGAGCTGACCTACGGTCTCGAGCGGCTCGCGATGGTGCTGCAGCGCATCGACAACGTGTACGACCTCGAGTGGGCGCCCGGGGTGAAGTACCGCGAGGTCAGGCTGCTCGACGAGATCGAGCAGTCGAAGTACGCGTTCGGGCAGGTGGCGCTCGAACCGGGCCGCTTCGGGGCGTTCCACCGTGACCTGTTCGACAAGCACTACGAGTTCGGCCAGGCGTTGCTGGCGTCAGACCTGGTCATGCCGGCACTCGAGCAGTGCCTGAAGTGCTCGCACCTGTTCAACATCCTCGATGCCAGCGGCAACGTCGGGGTCACCGAGCGGACGGCCTACATCCTGCGGGTCCGGCAGCTGGCCGTGGCCATCGCGAAGGTGCACGCCGAGCGTGAAGTGGCGGCGCACCCGGTGCCGACCGAAGAGGAGTACTGATGGAGCGCGAACTGCTCATCGAGATCGGTTGCGAGGAATTGCCCGCGAGCTGGCTCGTGCCCACCGCCGATCAGTTCGCCGCGCGGCTCAAGGCCCGCCTGATCGAATTGCGCCTGCACATCGACGCGCCCATCGAGGCGCACGCGACCCCGCGTCGCCTGGCGGCGATGGCCGCGGGCATCGCCGACCGGCAGACCGATTTCGACGAGACGATCAGCGGCCCGCCGGTGGCGGCGGCCTTCGGTCCCGACGGGCAGCCCACGCCCGCGGCCCTGGGTTTCGCGCGGAAGAACGGCGTCGGGGTCGCTGACCTGGTCCGCGCCGAGACCCCCAAGGGCACGTACCTGACGTTCGTGAAGAAGCAGCGCGGCAAGGCGGCGGTCGACGTGTTGCCCGACCTGCTCGGCCTCGTGCTGCGGGATCTCACCTTCCCGAAGCAGATGCAGTGGGACGCACGGCTCGAGGACGGGAAGGGCGCGTTTCCGTTCGGTCGCCCGATCCGCTGGCTGCTCTACCTGTATGGCGGACGCGTCGTGCCGTTCACCATCCGCCGGACGGCGCTGGCGACCTCGCCGCTCGTCCAGGACGTGCGCACGGGCGCCGTCACGTACGGGCACCGCTTCCTCGCGGTGAGCGGGCGTCCGGGGCGCGCCATCAAGGTGAAGTCGTTCGCCGACTACAAGGCGCGGCTGGGCGAGCACTTCGTGCTGCTCGACCGCCAGGAGCGCCAGACGCGCGTCACGCGCGAGCTCGACGCGCATGCACGCCGGCTCGGCGGACGTGTCTACCACGCGGCGGCGACGCAGTCGGGGCTGCTGCAGGAAGTGCCAGACCTGGTCGAGTATCCTGCGGTCGTGGCCGGCGCCATCGCGACGGAGTTCCTCGCGTTGCCTGAAGAAGTGCTGACCACCACGATGATCCACCACCAGCACAACTTCCCCGTGGTCGACGATGCGGGGAAGCTGATGCCGGCGTTCCTGGCGGTCACGAACATCGAGGTCGATCAGCCGCGCAAGATCGCGATCAACGCCGAACGCGTCCTGGCCGCCCGCCTCCGCGACGCGCGGTTCTTCTTGGAAGCCGACCGGACCGCGCCGCTGGACTCGCGCCTGGATCGGCTCGACACGCTGCTGTTCCACAAGGCACTCGGCAGCTACCGCGCGAAGTCGGATCGCCTGGCCCAGCTGGCGGCGACCATCGCCACCGAGGCCTTCGGCCGCGAGGACGTGGCCGCCCACGCCGAGCGTGCGGGACGCCTCGCCAAGGCCGATCTCGTCACCGACATGGTGCGCGAGTTCACCGAGTTGCAGGGCATCATCGGCGGCATCTACGCCCGCGAAGAGGGAGAGCCCGAGGCGGTCTGGAAGGCCATCTACTACCAGTACCTGCCGATCGGCGTCGAGGCGACGGTGCCGCCGACGCGCGAGCAGCTCGGCGAGGCTGCCGCATCCTGGGCGGCCGTCTCGCTGGCCGACAAGCTCGACTCGGTCGTCGGGCTGTTCTCGGCGGGCGAGCGTCCGACCGGCACGCGGGATCCGTTCGGCGTGCGCCGGCAGCTGCAGGGCGCGCTCAAGATCCTCGTGGACCTTCCCGACATCGGCGGCGTCGATCGGCCGGTCGGCGTCGACTCGCTCGTGCGTGCCGCGGCGCGGGGGTTCGCGTCGGCCGACGTGGCGGGGTTCGAAGCCGACCTGCGGGCCTTCGTCTCCGACCGGTTGCGCCACCTGTTCACGCAGCGGGGCTACCGGGGCGACGAGATCGATGCGGCGATGCCGGCGGCGGATGGCGATATCATTCCGCTCGTCGTGAGGCGTCGCCTCGAGGCGTTGCAGGCGATGCGCGGATCTGACGACTTCGCGCAGCTCGCCGTCCTGTTCAAGCGCGTCAAGAACATCGCGCGCGAGGCCACCGGTTCCGTGCACATCGATCGTGCCCGGCTCACCGAACCGGCCGAACAGGCGCTCGTCGCGGTGTTCGACGCGCAGGCGCCGAAGATCCACGCGGCCCTCGCGGTGGGCGACTATCGCACCGCGATGAGTGACGCCGCGACATTGCGTCCGGCGGTGGATCGCTTCTTCGCTGACGTGTTCGTGATGACAGACGAGCCGGCGCTGCGCGCCGCCCGTCTCCACCTGATGGCAGCCCTGCGCGACGTCGTGCTGGGCATCGCCGACATCTCGCAACTGGGCGGCTGACACACAGGACGGTGTTGCTGTCACAGTCGTGGCTGCCTGCGGGCAGTTCCCTGGAAGCCCTGGCTTCCGCATCCCCTACGGAGTCCGTACGCACATGGCCAAGAAGTCTGCCAAGAAGGCGCAGCCGGCGCGCAAGACGCCTGCCGCGAAGAACGTGACCAGAATCCCGGCGAAGCCGGCAAAGAAGGCCGCCGCCCCGAAGGCATCGGCCCGACCGGCGCCCGGCACGGCGAAGAAGCCGGCCGCGAGGGCGCCCAGGGCGACCAAGTACGTCTACTTCTTCGGCAGCGGCAAGGCCGAGGGCGACCGCAGCATGAAGGACGTGCTCGGCGGCAAGGGGTCGGGACTCGCCGAGATGACCAATGCCGGCCTGCCGGTGCCGCCTGGCTTCACGATCTCGACGGGCGCCTGCAACCTCTGGTACGACGAAGGCCGCAAGCTCCCGCAGGCCATCGAAGACGAGATGATCGCCAACGTGCGCAAGCTCGAGAAGACCGCGGGCGCCAAGCTCGGGTCGATCGAGAATCCGCTCCTCGTCTCGGTGCGCTCGGGCGCGAAGTTCTCGATGCCGGGGATGATGGACACGATTCTCAACCTCGGCCTCAACGACCAGGCGGTTGAGGGGCTCAAGGCCCGGACCGGCAACGGCCGGTTCGCATACGACAGCTATCGCCGCTTCATCCAGATGTTCGGCAGCGTCGTGCTCGAGATCCCCAAGGCGGTCTTCGAGCACGAGTTCGAGAGCGTGAAGACGGCGGCGGGAGCGGCCACCGACACCGACCTCGACGAGAACGGCCTCCGCGAGGTCGTCGCGCGCTACAAGAAGGTCGTCAAGGCAAAGACGAAGCGCGAGTTCCCGCAGGACCCGTTCGACCAGCTGCGCATGTCGCGCGACGCGGTGTTCCGCTCATGGATGAACCCGCGCGCGATCTCGTATCGCCGCATCTACGAGATTCCCGACCACATCGGCACCGCGGTCAACGTGCAGATGATGGTGTTCGGCAACACCGGCGATCGCTCGGCGACGGGCGTGGGCTTCACGCGCAACCCGGCGACGGGCGCCAAGGAGTTCTTCGGCGAGTTCCTCGTGAACGCGCAGGGCGAAGACGTCGTCGCGGGCATCCGCACGCCGCTGCAGATCACCGAACTCGAGAAGATCATGCCGCACGCCTACAAGGAGCTGCGCACGATCACCACCCGCCTCGAGAAGCACTACAAGGACATCCAGGATTTCGAGTTCACGATCGAGGACGACCGGCTGTTCATGCTGCAGACGCGCAACGGCAAGCGCACGGGCTACGCCTCGGTGGTCATCGCCACCGACCTGGCGGCCGAGAAGCTCGTGACACCGACCGAGGCGCTGCTGCTCGTCGAGCCTTCGGCACTGTCGCAGTTGCTGGCGCCGGTGTTCGACCCGGTCGAGTGGCGGAAGCTGCCGCTGGCCACCAAGGGCCTGCCGGCCTCGCCGGGCGCCGCGTCTGGCCAGGCGGTCTTCACGGCCGACCACGCGGTCGAATGGGCAGCACAGGGCAAGAAGGTGCTGCTCGTCCGCAAGGAGACCGTGCCCGACGACATCCACGGGATGGAGGTCGCCGAGGGCATCCTGACCGCGACCGGCGGGATGACGTCACACGCCGCGGTCGTCGGCCGCCAGATGGGCAAGCCGTCCATCGTCGGCGCGGGCGCACTCAACGTCGACGAGAAGGGCCGCAAGGCCACGGTCGGCGGCCAGGTGATCAACGAGGGCGACTGGGTGTCGTTCGACGGCCTCTCGGGCGAAGTGAAGGTTGGCCAGGTTGCCAGCAAGCCCAGCGAGATCCTGCAGGTCGTGGCGGGGCAGATGAAGCCCGAGGCGTCGGACATCTATCAGCGCTTCAGCAAGCTGCTCGGCTGGGCCGACAAGGTGCGCACGCTGGGCATCCGCGCCAACGCCGACCAGCCCGACCAGGCCGAACTCGCCTACAAGTTCGGCGCGCGCGGCATCGGGCTGTGCCGCACCGAGCACATGTTCTTCGGCGAGGGCCGCATCGAGAAGGTGCAGCGGATGATCCTGGCCGACAACGAAGCCGACCGCCGTGCCGCGTTGAACGAACTGCTGCCGCTTCAGCGTGACGACTTCTACGGCGTCTTCAAGGCCATGCACGGCTCGCCGGTGACGATTCGCACGATCGACCCGCCGCTGCACGAGTTCCTGCCGAAGCGCGAAGACCTCATGGTCGACATCGCCAGGCTCGAGACCCGGGGCGTCACGGGCCCGGAACTCGACGAGAAGAAGGCGCTGCTGCACCGCGTCGAGCAGCTGCACGAGTTCAACCCGATGATGGGCCACCGCGGCGTCCGCCTCGGCGTGACCTATCCGGAGATCACCGAGATGCAGGCGCGCGCCATCTTCGAGGCGGCGTGCCAACTCGCGAAGGAAGGCCTCAAGACGGTGCCCGAGGTCATGATCCCGCTCGTCGGCATGGTCAAGGAACTCAAGGATCAGAAGGCCATCGTCGATCGCGTCGCCGCCACGGTGATGAAGGAGATGAAGGTCAAGATCAAGTACCTGGTCGGCACGATGATCGAGGTGCCGCGTGGCGCCGTGACGGCCGACGAGATCGCGCACGAGGCGCAGTTCTTCTCGTTCGGCACCAACGACCTCACGCAGCTCACCTACGGCTTCTCGCGTGACGACGCGGGCAAGTTCCTGGCGGTGTACCAGGAGAAGAAGATCATGGAGCGCGACCCGTTCCAGTCGATCGACACGGTGGGCGTCGGCGCCCTCGTGAAGATGGCGGTGGAGAAGGGCCGCGCGTCGCGCCCCGACATCAAGCTCGGTGTCTGCGGCGAACACGGCGGCGACCCCTCGTCGGTGCACTTCTTCCACAAGGTCGGCCTCAACTACGTCAGCATGTCGCCGTATCGCGTCCCCGTGGCGCGCCTGGCGGCGGCGCACGCGGCGTTGCAGGTCAAGGTGGGCGACTAGGCGCGTGATCGGAGTCGATTCGTAGGGGCCGCACCCCAGTGCGGCCCGATTCACAGGATCGTAGGGGCCGCACCCCTGTGCGGCCCGCCTCGGGCAGGAAGGGGGGGCGCGCGGATCACACCGCGCGCCCTCTCGTACGTTCAGGCGCGCCATGGTCCGTGCTACCATCCGCGCCACATGTTGCACGTGTTCGCCTGGGACGGGCAGGAGGTGGTCGAATCGGCGGAGCTCGATCCAGCCTGGCTCGAGCTCGGCGGCGCATCGCATGCTCTGGGTCGATGTCACCGACATCACGACCGACGAAGCCGCGATCCTCGCCAGCACGTTCAAGTTCCACGAGCTGGCGATCGAGGACGCTCTGACCGAGTCGCACCATCCCAAGGTCGAGTCGTATCCCGACGTCCTCTACGCCATCCTGCACGGCATCGACTTCGAGGCGGCCAAGCACGGGTTCGCCACGCACGACGTCGACTTCTTCGTCGGCGCCAACTACCTCGTCACCGTCCACGACGGGACGTCGCGGTCGATCAGGCGCCTCCGGGACGTCTGTCCGCGCAACGCGCAGGTGCTGGCCGAGGGGCCGGCCGCCCTGATGCACCGCATCGTCGACGGGATGGTCGACAACTACCGGCCCGAGGTCGAGAAGATCGAAGCGCGCATCGACGAGCTCGAGCGCGCCGTGTTCGACCGCAACCACAGGCGCCGCAACCTCTCGCAGCAGATCCTCAGCACCAAGCGCGAGGTCATGGCGCTCCGGCGCGTGGTCAGTCCGCAGCGTGACGTCGTGGGCCGCATCGCGCGACGCGAGTTCAGCCAGATCGACGAGGCCGTCGGCTACCGGTTCCGTGATGTCTACGACCACCTCGTGCGCCTGGCCGACGAGGCCATGATCTTCCACGACCGCCTGACGGGCCTGCTCGACGCGCACCTGTCGTTCGTGTCGAACCGCATGAACGAGGTGATGAAGGTCCTCACCGTCATCACCACGATCTTCGGACCGCTCACCGTCATCGTGGGCCTGTACGGGATGAACGTGAAGCTGCCGCCATTCCCGGGAGGTGAGGCCGCGCAGTTCTACTGGATCGTCGGCGGAATGTTGGCCATCACCGCCGTGATGGCGGTGGTCTTCCGCAAGCTGAAGTGGTTCTAGGCGACCTCCTCCCGCCCGTTGTCGATGCCGGTCATCCATCGTCTCCCGCCCGAACTCGCGAACCAGATTGCCGCCGGTGAAGTCGTCGAGCGTCCGGCCAGCGTCGTCAAGGAACTCGTCGAGAACGCCATCGATGCAGGCGCCACGCGTGTCGCCATCACGATCGAGCAGGGCGGCAAGCGCCTCGTGCGCGTCGAGGATGACGGCGTCGGGATGGATGCCGCCGACGCGGAGCTCGCCGTCGAGCGCCACGCCACCAGCAAGATCGCCAGCAAGGACGACCTCGATGCCATCGCGACGCTCGGGTTCCGCGGTGAGGCCTTGCCGTCGATCGCGTCGGTGTCACGCTTCACGCTGCGCACGCGCCTCCACACCGACACCGCGGCGACCGAGGTCATCGTCGAGGGGGGCGCGATCGTCGCCGTGCGTGCGGCGGGCATCCCGCCGGGCACCGTCATCGACGTGGCCGACCTGTTCTACAACCTGCCGGCGCGGCGCAAGTTCCTGAAGGCCGACTCCTCGGAGTCGGCGCAGATCTCGAGGCTCGTCACCCAGTTCGCCCTCGGGTATCCCGAGGTCGGCTTCACGTTCACGAGCAACGGCCGCAAGGTGCTGCAATGTCCCCCGGCGGCCTCGGCGCGCGACAGGTTCTTCCAGATCTTCGGCGACCGGCCAGACCTCGTCGAGGTGTCGCGCGTCGTCGGGCAGTTCCGCGTGTTCGGGTTCGTCGCCCGCCTCACCGAAGAGGGCCCGGCCCGTGGCCCGCAGTCGCTCTTCGTGAACAGGCGGATTGTCAGGGACCGCAACATCCAGCATGCCATCGCGATGGCGTATGCCGGTGCGACCATCAAGGAGCGCAGCCCCGAGGCGCACCTCTTCATCGAGATGCCGCCCGACCGGCTCGACGTCAACGTGCATCCCACCAAGGCCGAGGTCCGCTTCCTCGAGCCCTCGTTCGTGCACGAAGTGGTCAGGCGCGCGATTGGCGACGCGCTCGGCGCGCAACGGCCTCCCGACGTGCAGTTCGCGCTCGAGCCGCGTGAACCGGGCCCCTTCGAACCGGCGCCGCAGTCGTTGCCACACGTCTGGAACCCCTTCGATCCCACGCGACGACCCTCGTCGCTCGATGCGCCGTTCAACCCGTATCCGGCAGAGGGCCTGCCGGTGAGCGGCTGCCGTGACGCTTCCGGACGACGGGCTGGAGCGCACGCCGGTGGAGCCGCGTCGCCCCGATGCGAGCGACGAGGGGGCCGTGCACCTGCCCGATGCCGCCGAGGCGCTCGCGTCGGCGCAGCAGGCGGTCGTCGATGCGGCCCGTCCCATGGTGCCGCTCGGGCAATTCCGCGACACGTACATCATCGCGGTCGACGCCGACGGGTTGCTGATCATCGACCAGCACGTGGCGCACGAACGCGTGCTGTACGAGGACATCAGCGAGCGCCTGCTGCAGGGGATGCTGCCCCAGCAGCCGCTGCTCACGCCGGTCGTGCTCGACCTGACAGCCGCGCAGTGCGAGGCTGTCGAGTCTCACCGCGAGCACCTGGCCCGTCTCGGCGTGGAGTTCGAGGAGTTCGGCGGCACCAGCGTCCGCATCACGGCCATGCCATCGATGCTCGGGATCGGTGACGTGGCGGCGACGGTGCTGGCGCTGGCCGACGACCTCGAGGGGCTGGGCCGTGGCGGACGCATCGAGGCGACCCTCAAGCACATGGCCGCGACGATGGCCTGTCACGCGGCCGTCAAGGCGAACATGAAGCTGCCGATCGAGAAGATGCAGCACCTGATGGACGAACTCCGCCGCACGGCTTACTCCAGCGTCTGTCCCCACGGCCGTCCCGTCGTCCTCCGCCTGACCCGCCGCGAGATCGAGAAGAACTTCCAGCGTATCTGAGCTGCGCCGGGCAGAAACTGGCCCATCTCCACACGGACTCACATCGCCGGCATTCGGGTCGATTACACGGCGTGAACTGCCCGGCGATTCGTCCGGGGTGGCGCCCGACCGCGTTCGGAGGCCGCCCGGCACGTCTCGCCGGTGCGATGTCGAACCGGATCCCGGTCGCATCTGCCTGATGGAGTGGAGTGCATGAGCCCCGTTCGCCTGCTCGTTGTCGGCACAGCCGTGCTTGCCCTTGCCGCGGGCCTCGTGACCGACTACGCCTCGCGGCGTCAGACCGACCTGGCGCTCGCCGAGGCGCAGGCACGCGTCGATGCGCTGCAACTCGACCTGGATCACGCCCTGGGCCGCAAGCGCGACGGCCTCACGGTCGTGGCCTCGTCGGGGACGATGCGCACGCCAAGCGACGTGGCGCTGCTTTCGGACGGCATTGTCGAGCGCGTGAAGCTCGACCTGCGCAACGAGATGGGATGGCTGCCGGCGCGCACGCTGCGGGCACGGCGGGCGAGCTTCGTGGAACTCTACGCGAGCGACAGCGCGCGGGGCGACTCGTACGGCACCGCGGGGCACCTCGGCGATGGGTACTTCATCACGGTGAAGCACGGGGTGATGGGCCTGGGCCGCGACACCGACGCCGCGGTCCCCCTCGACGACGTGAAACTGCGGATCGGCCAACGCCTGATGCGCGCGCGCATCGTCGATGTCGGCGACGCCCGCCACGAGGTGCACCCGGGTGACTGGGCCATCCTCAAGGTCGACGAGCCCGTCGCCCTCCCTGCGCTGTCGGTCAACCTCGCCTATGGATTCGCGTTCGGCGACTCCATCGTCAGGCTCGGCAACGACTACTCGCAGGGGATCGTGGCCGCGTCGGGGTTCGTGGGGCAGTGGTCGAATGGCCTCGTGACGTCGCTCACCGATGGCCATCCCGGTGCGTCAGGGGGTGGGGTGCTCGACGGCGAAGGGCACCTCGTCGGCGTTCCGGTCGGGCGCCTGCAGGGCGACTTCCGCTTCTCGTTCATCCTGCCGCTGCGCGGCGAGATGTTCCGCAGGGTGCCGCGGCTTCGCGTGACCGGCTGAGCGACGGGCTGATCAGGGCTCGCCGCGTCGCTTCTTCTTGATGTCCTTCCAGGCGTCGAGCCGGCGCTTGATCTCCTTCTCGAAGCCACGGTCTTTCGGCTCGTAGTACACGCGATGCTGCAACGACTCGGGCAGGCAGTCCATGTCGGCGATCGCGTCGCGCTCGTCGTGCGCGTAGCGGTAGCCCTTGCCGTAGTCGAGTTGTTTCATCAGCCTCGTGGGCGCATTGCGCAGGTGCAGCGGCACCGGGTCGGCCGCCTGCACGTGGGCATCCTCGGCCGCCGCGTTGTACGCCACGTAGACGGCGTTGCTCTTCGGGGCCGTCGCGAGGTACGTCGCCGCCTGCGCCAGGGCCGTGTTGGCCTCGGGCAGCCCCAGCATGTGCGCGGCGTCCTTCGCCGCAATCGTGACCACGAGCGCCTGCGGATCGGCGTTGCCCACGTCTTCTGACGCGAAGCGCACGAGCCGCCGCGCGATGTACATCACGTCCTCGCCGGCTTCGAGCATGCGCGCGAGCCAGTAGACCGCGGCATCGGGGTCGCTGTTGCGCATCGACTTGTGCAGCGCCGAGATCAGGTTGAAGTGCTCCTCGCCCTGCTTGTCGTAGAGCAGGGATCGCCTCGACGTGAGATCGGCCAGCAGCGCGCGATCGATCCGCCGGTCATCGCGCCCCACGGCGACGCCGGCGGCCAGCTCGAGCAGGCCCAGCGCCGCGCGTGCATCGCCGTTTGCGTGGCGCGCGATGATCGCCACCGCGTCGTCGTCGGCCTGCACCTCGAGGTCGCCAAGGCCGCGCTCGCGATCCTCGAGCGCACGTCGCACGAGGGTCTCGAGGTCGGCCTGCTCGAGTTGCCGCAACACGAACACCTTCGACCGCGACAGCAGCGCCGCGTTCACCTCGAACGACGGGTTCTCGGTCGTCGCGCCCACCAGGATGATGTCGCCCGCTTCCACGCGCGGCAGAAACGCATCCTGCTGTGCCTTGTTGAAGCGGTGAATCTCGTCGATGAAGAGGATCGTGCGCCGGCCGAGCCGGGCACGCGCGGCCTCGGCCTCGGCCATCACGGCCTTGATGTCCTTGATGCCGGCCAGCACCGCGCTGAACGCGATGAAGTGCGCCTGCGTCGTCGCCGCAAGCATGCGGGCGAGCGTGGTCTTGCCGGTGCCCGGCGGGCCCCACAGGATGATCGACTGCAGCACGTCACGCTCGATCGCCTCGCGCAGGGGCTTGCCGGGGGCGACGAGATGGGCCTGCCCGACGAACTCGTCCCACCCGCGCGGCCGCATCCGGTCAGCCAGCGGCGCCCGTGCGCCAGCGCCAGGCTCCGCACGCCCTCCCTCACCGGCCGGGCCAGCCTGCCGCGCCGCCGGCCCTCCCACCGGCCGGGCCAGCCTGCCGCGCCGCAGGCCCTCGCTCACCGGCCGGGTCAGCTTGCCGAGCCGTAGCCCGTTCTTCGCCATCGGGCGAAGGCTGGTCGAACAGAAACCCGGTCATCGGCCTGCCTGCTGTGCGGCGTACAGCGCGATGCCGGTGGCCACGGCCACGTTCAGCGACTCGACGCCGTCGCGCATCGGGATACGCACCAGCGCGTCTGCCCGCTCGCGCATGAGGTCATCGAGGCCGCCACCTTCGCGTCCGACCACCAGCGCCACGCGCGGAGGCCAGCGGGCCTCAGGCAGTGCCGTGGGGGCGCTGGCGTCGAGCGCGACGAGGTGGACGCCCGCACGCTTCAGCGTCGCGATAGCCCGTTCAGTCGTCGGCTCGACGCAGACGGGCAGTCGCAAGGTGCTGCCCATCGAGCCGCGCAGGGCTTTCCATCCAAAGGGATCCGCACACGCGCCCACGCACACGACGGCAGCGGCGCCGCCGGCATCGGCCGTCCGGATGATGGCGCCCAGGTTGCCCGGATCCTGCACCCCGGCCACGACGACAATGCGCATGGGCGACGAGCCGGCGACGATGCGGGCGAGCGCGGCTGGTTCGAGGCGCGCGAGGGCCACCACCGGCGACGGCGATCGCACCGGGCTGGCGGCGTCGAGGGCTGCTGCCGAGCCGCAGGTCGTCGGGGCATGCATCCGTGCGAGGCGGCGGCCGAGGGCCGCAACCTCGTCAGAGGCCGACACCTCATCGATGAGCACCGCATCCAGCGTCACGCCCAGGTCCACAGCCATCGTGACGAGGTGCACGCCGTCGAGCAGGCAGGTGGGGTCGTCGGGCGACCGTCCCCGCGCCTGCCGGCGCATCCGCTGGACGAGCGGATGCGTGCGGCTGGTGACCCGGGGGGAGCGACGTCGCCAGCCATGGGGGCGAGTGTAACAAACCCCTGCCGGATCAGGCGCTTGGGGGTCCGTGCTAGACTGCCGCGATTCCGGTCTGACGACCTCGGGTCCGTAGCAGGTGGCCTGCCCGCGCCCGGACGACCATCACCAAACACGTGGACGGGTGCATCCCGCGCGGCACGTTGCGCGCAGGGATTGTGTTTCCCGAAGGTTCTGCAGTGGTTCAGGAGCAATACCGACGATGAAGGCCAAGCTGGTCAAGCGGTTCGAAGATCAAATCGCTGAACTCGAGCGCGAGCTCAAGACGGAGTTGCCCAGGGAGATCCAGCGCGCCCGCGAGTTGGGCGACCTGCGAGAGAACGCCGAGTACAAGGCGGCGAAGGATCGCCAGGATTTCGTCAACGCACGCATTTCGATGCTCAAGAAGCGCGTTGGCGAAATCGCGATGATGAACGTCGACAAGCTGCCTCGCGACAAGGCCGGTCTCGGATCGACCGTCACGCTCATCGAGTCGACCGGCGAGGAGATGACGGTCAGCCTCGTCATGCCAGAAGACGCCGATGTCGAGCGGGGCCTGATTTCGACCGTCTCGCCCATCGGGCGCGCCATGCTCAACCGCGCGGTCGGCGACGAGTTCACGGTCGACACCCCGAACGGCGCGCGCGAGTTCGAGATTCTCAAGCTGACCACCATCCACGACGCTTAGCCACAGGACGCCGGTCGCGTGCCCTCTTCGCCCACGGGCTCTGCCTATTCCCCGCAACGCCGCACGGCGCTCGTGTTGACCGGCGCCGGGGTCGCCGGGGCCTACCACGCGGGCGTGGTGAAGGCGCTGCGAGAAGCCGGGATCCGGATCGACGTGGTGGCCGGGCACGGGATGGGCGCAGTGACGGCCGTCTTCAGCGCCGTGGACGCCGACGCCCGCCTGTGGGATGCCGCAGGCCTCTGGCGTGACGCCAGGGGACTCTCGACCCTCTATCAGTGGCGCGCCGCCTGGAGCTGGGGGGCGTGGGGGATCGCCCTGTCCTTGTCGCTGCTGTTGCTGCCGCTGGCGCTGGCGCTGGTCGCAGCCCTGGCCTATCCGCTGGTCTACCTGGTGGCACTCGCCGCCCCGACGGCGGGCGCGCAACTGGCCGCGACCTACGCGACATGGGTGTCGCACGTGCTCTCGCCAGACGTGCTGCTCGTCCTGATGCCGAGGGCGACGACGGCTGCCCTGATCGTGACGGCGCTGACGCTGCTGGTGGCGGCATGCGTGGCCTTGGTGCGTCGCCGCTTCGTCGCCACGCGGAAGGGACACGCGTGGTGGAACGTCCTCGGCCCGCCGCTCGATGCGGGGCGCGCGATCCGGTGGGCAACTGGTGGGTTCTGGCGGTTCCTGCGCGGCGCGGCCACGGTCGCCGAGCCGGAACGGGCCGACCTGTCGCAGCGCTACGGCGAGTTGCTCGCCGAAAACCTGGGCCAGCCTGGCTACCGCGAGCTGATCATGGTCGTGCACGACCTCGACGCCAGGCGCGACCTCGTGTTCGCGGCGGTCGCGCCGGCGCACCGCGAAGCGTTCGTCGGCGGCACGCGTCCCTCGGCTCAACGCGCGCCAGACTTCGTGGACATCGCCGGGGCTGGCCGGTCGCACGTGTTCGATGCCGTCGCCGGGTCACTGGCCCTTCCCGCCATCTCCGAACCTGCCGCCATCACGTTTGCGGCCGACGCGTTCTGGCGTGGCGAGACGCATCGCCTCGTCCACCGGCCTGCCGCAGTGGGACGCGTGCTCGAGGAAGTCGCACGCGCCGGCGTCACGCAGGTCATCCTCGTCTCGTCGTCGGCCTCCGTCGACACGCCGCACGCGCTGACACCCGCCCGCACGGACCCGCGCGGCCGGCTCGCCGAGGCGCTCGTGGCCGCCGAGCGCGCGGGGATCCGCGATGCCGTCCTCGCCCACGAGGCCCGGTTCGCCGCCATCGTCGAGATCCGACCGGAGCACCAACCGCTTCTGCCGTTCGACGTCGGTGGCGCCTGGGACGCCCGGTCTGACCGCTGGCACGTCCTGGACGAGGCGCTGGCGGCCGGCTACGAAGACGCGTATCACCAGTTCATCGAGCCCGTGGTCGGGGCCGGAGGCGACGCGATGACCGCCGCCCCCGCGAAGCGACGCGACGACGACCTGCCGCTGAGAGGATGACCATGGCCGACAAGGCGCACCGCCCCGACACCCGTGTGATTCACGAAGCCGAGGGCCATCCGGCGTGGGCGCACCCGTTGACCACGCCCATCTACGAGACCACGACGTTCCTGTTTCCCGACGCAGCCTCGCTGGTCGCCTTCCAGGACGCCAGGAGCGACCTGCTGATCTACTCGCGCTACGGCAACCCCACCGTGATGTCGGCCGAGGCCAAGCTGGCGGTGCTCGAGCATGCCGAGGCCGCGCTCGTCTTCGGGTCGGGCATGGCCGCGGTCTCGACGACGGTGATGGCGCTGCTCTCGGCGGGCGACGAGATGCTGTGCAGCGGGGCCATCTACGGGAACACCATGGCGTTCCTGAAGCAGCTCGAACGGTTTGGTGTGACCGTTCGCTTCCTGACGCTCGACGAAACGCGCGACCCCTCGTCGGCCATCACGCCGCGGACGAGGCTGCTCTGGTTCGAGTCGCCGATCAACCCGACGCTGCGCTGCATCGACATCCGCCGTGTTGCCGACGTGTGCCGCGCGCACGGCGTGCTCAGCGTCCTCGACTCGACGTTCGCGAGCCCGGTGAACCAGCAACCGCTGGCGCTGGGCGTCGACGTGGTCATGCACAGCGCGACGAAGTACCTCAACGGCCACAGCGATGTGACCGCGGGTGCGGTGGCGGCCTCGCGGGCGCTCATCGACCGCATCCGGCCGATGCGCCGGCTGCTGGGGACGATCCTCGACCCCCAGCCTGCATACGTGCTCGCGCGGAGCATGAAGACCGTCGACGTGCGTGTCGCGAAGCACAACGCGAGTGCGATGGCGGTGGCCGAGTGGCTGTCACACGATGCGCGCGTGAGCCAGGTGTTGTACCCGGGATTGCCGTCGCATCCCGATCACGCGATCGCGGTGGCGCAGATGCAGGGGTTCGGCGGGATGGTGACCTTCGACGTCGGCGGCAGCTACGAGCGGGCCGCGCGCGTGTTCGACCGGCTGTCGGTGATCAAGCGCGCCGCGAGCCTCGGGGGCGTCGAGAGCCTGTGCAGCCTCCCCATCCTCACGTCGCAATACGGCTGGAGCGATGACGACCTGGCGCGAGCCGGCGTGACGCGCGGGATGGTGCGGCTGTCGATCGGCCTCGAGGACCCGAACGATCTGATCGCCGACCTCGACCAGGCGCTGGCGTAAGCAGACGCGGGACGCGGCGCGAATCGTGTCCGTGGCCGCGCGGGGGCGCGGCGCCTCTACCTGGGCTTTCTTCTCGGCGGTGACGGGCTCGCCGAGGAACTCGGTGGCCTGGTCCTTGAGGAACGCGGTGAACTCGGCGGTGCCCAGATCGCCGTGCTTCTCGACGAACTTGCTCCAGGGCACGACGGCCTTGGCCATGGCGCGATGGCCGCCGGCGCTGCCGACGTCCGAGAACACCTTCTTCACGAACTCCCCGGCGTTCTTCGAGTATCCGAGGTTGCGCACCGAGACGATCAACGTGCCGTTGACGCGGCCCGCGATGATCGCCCACCGCGTCTCCTCGAGTTGCAGGAAGAAGTCGGCGGTGTAGGTGATGAAGTCCTCGCGCTGCACGACGCCGAGGTCCGCGACGAACAACTGCCCGTTGAGCAGGCCCGAGTCGAGGGCCTGCCTGACCACCTGGAGGCGCTCCAGCGTGATTTCGGCGCCTTCCATCTTGCGAATCAGCGCCGCATCGGCCAGCGGGTACAGGTAGGTGAACGCGTCGAGGTCTGATCGGTTCGTCTGGCGCGCGAAGAACAACGTATCCGACTTGATCGCGTACAGCATCGCCGTCGCGGTCCGCTCCGAGATGTTGACGTCAACGGCGCGGAGGTGCTCGGTGAGGATCGTGCAGGTGGATCCGTAGTCGGCGCGCACGTCCTTGAACACCGCCGAGTAGCCTGGCTGCTCGGGATGGTGGTCGATGACCAGGTCGACGCGCGGGAGCAACCCGCCGAAGTAGTGCGGCTGGACGTCGACCGTGGCGATGCGGTCGAAACTCGCGAAGGCCTCGGGCCTGATCGGCTCGACGTGGATGTCGAGCAGGCTCGCCATCCGGAGGTTCTCGGGGCGCGTCATCGTCTGCAGGGCGCCGATGATGGCCGTGGTCTTCGTGCGGCGCAGCAGGTTGCGCAGCGCCAGGCCGCTGGCCATGGCGTCGGGGTCCGGGTCGTTGTGCAGCAGGATCAGGACCCGGTCAGCATCCTGGAAGTAGCGCTGGTACTGTTGCACGCGCGCGCGTGTCAGCGAGCGGCCGAGTTCCTGGTGCAGGGTCGGCGCGACGAGGCCCGCGAGCGTCAGGCACGACACGTCGGGGAACTCGCTGCGGACGTCGTCACAGCGCCGGTTCGAGTTGCCGGTCGCGATGATGTAGATGAGGGTGCCGCCCGCATCGCGGACCGAATCGACGATCTTCGTGAGGCTCTTGCGGCCCGTGTCCTGGATCAGGATGCAGGTGGTTGGCGAGACGTCGGCTCGCAGGTAGGAGTCGACCCGCCTGGGGTCGGCAGCCGTCACGGGTAGCCCGGCGTCGTGCAGGCGCCGCGCGAGCGGTTTGCTTTCGACGAGGAAGTCGACGTCGAAGCTCGGTTCGAGAACCTGAGCGAGGACCCGGAGGACGAGCTCGTCTTGGCAGACGGCGAGACACTTCATAGAAGACGATGACCCGACGCCACAGGATGGGCCCGCATCGACGAAACCATGAGTATACGCCCGAGTTGGACGGCGCGCGCCATGAATTGTGACGACGCGCCGGCTGGCCGGGTGCGCATCAGGTGATCATCGGCCGGGATGCGGAGACCGGTCGTGTCAGGCCCCCGAATCGGCTACACTCCAGGCACGCGCAGAACCATGAAGACGCTGGCCGTACCACTCCGTCTGCTGCCAATGATCGTCATCGTGGCCACGGTCACGGTGCTGGCGCAGCCCGTGTTCCGGTCGGGGATCGACATGGTCAGCTTCGGTGTGACTGTGCTCGACCGGAAGGGCACGCTGGTGACCGGGCTCACCGCCGACGACTTCGAGATTCTCGAGGATGGCGAGGTGCAACGTCTTCAGCTCTTCGTGCACGGCGAGGGCGAGCGGCCGACCGCACTTCACCTCGGTATGATGCTCGACGCGAGCGGATCGATGCAGGAGGACATGGCGACGACCCGCACGGCCGCCATCAAGTTCCTCAACACCCTCCCGCACGCCGACGACATCACGCTGGTCGACTTCGACACCGAGGTGCGCGTCGCGCGGTACGGCCAGAACGACTTCCCGCGGCTCGTCGAGCGTATCCGCTCGCGGAAGGCCGGGGGATTCACGGCGCTCTACGACGCCCTGGGCGTCTACCTCGACGGCTCGGCAGGGCAGGATGGCGAGAAGATCCTGGTGCTCTACACCGATGGCGGCGACACGAACAGCTCGATGTCGGTGAACGACACCATCAACATCCTCAAGGCGTCTGACGTCACGCTCTACGCGATCGGCTTTCTCGACAACCAGTCGTCTTCGTCGAAGCTCACCTATCGCATGCGCCTCCAGCAACTCGCCGAGGCCACGGGCGGCCAGGCGCTGTTCCCCGGCTCGCTCAAGGACCTCGACGGTTCGTATGCCAAGCTCGTCGAGGAGATCAAGGCGCGTTACATCATGGGGTACCTGTCGACGAACGCCCGCCACGACGGCACCTGGCGCTCGGTCGAAATCCGCCTCAAGCGTCCCGAGCTCAAGGGCTCCAGGTTGCGAACGCGCAAGGGCTATTTCGCACCGTACGCCCCCGCCGGGCAGCAGTAGCGTCAGGCCGCCAGTTCCCATCGTCCCTCTTGGCTGTCGGCCGTCTGCTCGACCGTTCCGGCCCGTCGGCGGCGTGTGGTACGATGTGGGTTTCTCGCACACGCTGTCGTCGTGCGCCGTGCGAAGCCCCCTCCATGCCTTCGACCTACGACCGCTTCGAGCTCGTGTCAGACTTCGAACTCCGTGGCGACCAGCCGCGCGCGATCCGCGAACTGGTCGAGGGGCTCGAGCGGGGCGACGACGCACAGGTGCTGCTGGGCGTGACCGGATCGGGCAAGACGTTCACGATGGCGCAGTGCATCGCGAAGGTGAACCGTCCGACGCTCGTCATGGTGCACAACAAGACGCTGGCCGCGCAGCTCTACCAGGAGTTCCGGCGCTTCTTCCCGCACAACGCCGTCGAGTACTTCGTCTCGTACTACGACTACTACCAGCCCGAAGCCTACGTGCCGGCGACGGCGACCTACATCGAGAAGGAAGCCACGATCAACGAGGAGATCGACCGCATGCGCCTCTCGGCGACGCGATCGCTCTTCGAGCGGCGTGACGTCATCATCGTCTCGAGCGTGAGCTGCATCTACGGCCTCGGCTCGCCCGAGGCCTACTACGGCATGATGCTGCCGCTCGAACGGGGCCAGCGCATCAAGCGCGACGACATCCTCCGCAAGCTGGTCGAGATCCAGTACGAGCGCAACGACCACGAGTTCGCCCGCGGCACGTTCCGCGTCCGGGGTGACATCATCGAGGTGTACCCATCGTCTGAAGAGCAGGCGGTGCGCATCGAGCTGTTCGGCGACGTCGTGGACGAGCTCATCACCATCGACGCGCTGACCGGGAAGACGTTGCGCCGAAACGACAAGGTCGCCATCTACCCGAAGTCGCACTACGTGACGCCGAGGGAGCGCCTGCGCCGGGCCGTGGACTCGATCAAGGACGAGCTGATCGCGCGCCGCACGGAGCTCGAGGCGACCGAGCACGGCCTCGAGGCCAGCCGCCTCCACCAGCGGACGATGTTCGATCTCGAGATGATCCAGGAGATCGGGTATTGCCACGGGATCGAGAACTACGCCCGTCACCTGACCGGACGTCTGCCGGGCGCGCCCCCGCCCACGCTGCTCGACTACCTGCCGAGCGACGCGCTGATGATCATCGACGAGTGCCACCAGACCGTCCCGCAGATCCGCGGGATGTACGCCGGTGACCGGGCCCGCAAGACCGTCCTGGTCGACTACGGATTCCGCCTGCCGTCGGCACTCGACAACCGCCCCCTGAACTTCGAGGAGTGGGAGGCGCGCGCCCACCAGCTGGTGTTCGTGTCGGCGACGCCCGGGCCCTATGAGTTGCAGCGGTCGAACGGCGTGGTGGTCGAGCAGATCATCCGGCCCACCGGGCTCATCGACCCCGAGATCGAGGTGCGGCCGGTGAAGGGGCAGGTCGACGACCTGCTGCACGAGATTCGCGAGCGCGTCGCCCTCAGGGAGCGCGTCCTCGTGACGACGCTGACCAAGCGCATGGCCGAGGACCTCACCTCGTACTACCAGGAACTGGGCGTGCGTGTGCGGTACCTGCACAGCGACATCGACACGCTCGAGCGCGTCGAGATCCTGCGCGACCTCCGCCGGGGCGCCTTCGACGTGCTGGTCGGCATCAACCTCCTGCGCGAGGGGCTCGACCTGCCCGAGGTGTCGCTGGTGGCGGTGCTCGATGCCGACAAGGAAGGGTTCCTGCGGTCGTCGGGCGCCCTGATCCAGACTGTGGGACGTGCCGCGCGCAACGTGCGTGGCCGGGCCGTGCTGTACGCCGACGTGATGACCGACTCGATGAAACGGGCCATCGACGAAATGGGCCGCCGGCGCGAGAAACAGCGCGCCTACAATGAGGAGCACGGCATCACGCCGACGACCATCGTCAAGCAGATCGACGACGTGCTCTCGAGCGTGTACGAACGCGACTACCTGACGATCCCCACCGAACGCCGCGACGAGGATGCGGTGTCGAGCACTGGCGAACTCATGACCCTCATTGCGCGTCTGGAGTCCGAGATGAAGGCCGCAGCCGCCAACCTGGAATTCGAGCGCGCGGCGTCGCTCCGCGATCGGCTCAGGAAACTGCGGACCCGCGACCTCGGCCTGCCGGCCGCCCCGCCAAGCGAAGGAACCTACGCGTGATCGTCGATTGGATCAAGTCGTCGCTGCTGGAAGTGCAGGAGTACGTGAAACTCCTCAAGCAGTGCGCCCGCGCTGTCGTGTCGCGACCGATCTACTGGCACGACATCGTCGAGCAGTTCGATGTCGTCGGCATCGGCTCGATGGCCGTCGTCATCCTCACGGGCCTGTTCACCGGCGCCGTGCTCGCGCTCCAGGCCGGCTTCACGCTCGACCAGTTCGGAGCCCGATCCGAGGTCGGACGCCTCGTCGGGGCCTCGATCGTCAAGGAACTCGGCCCGGTGCTGACCGCCCTGATGGTGAGCGGCCGCGTGGGATCGGGCATCGCCGCCGAGTTGGGCTCGATGGTGGTGACCGAGCAGATCAGCGCCCTGCGCGCCCTCGGGACCGACCCCGTCCGCAAGCTCGTGCTGCCGCGCGTGCTCGCAGGGTTGCTCATGGTGCCGTGCCTGACCGCCATCTCGATCGGCGTCGGCCTGGCCGGGGCCTGGCTCGTCACGGTCGGCCAGCTCCGGGTGGCATCCAGCATCTACTGGAGTTCGGTCTACGCGGGCCTGTACGTGCAGGATATCTACATGGGGCTCATCAAGCCGTTCCTGCTGGGCTTCGTGATCGTCACCATCGGGTGCCACGTCGGTCTGCGGACGTCGGGCGGTACACAGGGCGTCGGTCGCGCGACCACCAAGGCGGTCGTGGCGTCATCGGTCGGCGTGCTCGCCGCCAACTTCTTCGTCACCAAGTTCCTCATCTGGGCGCTCTACTGAGAACGGCGACAGGATGCCACACACCACTGACCTCATCGACATCCCCTGCGAAGACCGACCGGTCGTCGATGCCCCCGTCGTCGTCTTCGACGGCGTGTGGCTGGCGTTCGACGAGAAGGTCATCCTCAGGGACGTGAGCTTCACCCTGCACAAGGGCCACACGAAGGTCGTGCTCGGCGCCTCGGGCGCGGGGAAGTCGACCATCCTGCGGTTGATCCTGGGCCTGCTCAAGCCCGATCGAGGCGAGATCTGGGTGAACGGCGAACGCGTCGACACGATGTCGGAACGCCAGATGATGAAGGTGCGCGGCGACCTCGGGATGGTCTTCCAGGAAGGCGCGCTGTTCGACTCGCTGACCGTGCGCGAGAACGTCGGCTACAAGCTGTTCGAAGAGACCTCGATGCCGATCGCCGAGGTCGATGCCCGGGTCCACGAGGTCCTCGGCTTCGTCGGGCTCGAGGAGTACTTCGACCGCAAGCCATCGGAGCTGTCTGGCGGGCAGCGCCGCCGCGTGGCGATCGCGCGCGCGATGTCGTTCAGGCCGCAGATCCTGCTCTACGACGAGCCGACGACCGGCCTCGATCCGATTACGGCCATCACGATCGACGACGAGATCATCAAGCTGCGCGACCTGCACGAGGTCAGTTCGATCCTCGTGACGCACCAGTTGCGCGACGCGTTCTACGTGGCGACGCACCATGCGATCGACGACCACGGGCACCCGCACATCCAGCCGGCGGAACGCGGCAAGTGCACCGACACCGAATTCCTGATGCTCAAGGACGGCGAAGTGGCGTTCGAGGGCAGCGCGCGCGAGTTGCGTGCATCGACCGACCCCTACATCCAATCGTTCCTCTCGTAACCGCAGGACACTGACACATGCCCCGCACGCGTTCGCTCGCCTGGTCGGAACTGAAAATCGGCATCGTCGCCGTCGTTGCCCTCGGGCTCTCGGCCTTTCTCGTCATGTCAGTCGGCGGCGCAGGCTTCTCGTGGCAGCAATACTCGATCAAGACACGTTTCACCGACGTGATGGGCCTCAAGACCGGCGCGGTCGTGCGGGTGGCCGGCGTCGAGGTCGGAACCGTCGACGACATGGTGTTCACGGGGTCGGAGGTCGAGTGCACGCTCACGCTGCAGAAGGACATGCAGAAGCTGGTCACCGACCAGTCGATCGCCTCCATCGGTTCGCTGGGCCTGCTCGGGTCCGCGGTCGTCGACATCGTGCCCGCCGCGTCGGGCACACCTCTCAAGGAGGGGGACATGTTGCGCGCGCGGCGCACGCCGGGACAACTTGCGGATGTGGCCGACAGCGCGACGAAGAGCCTCAACGAGGCGACCAAGCTGGTGCAGGACCTCCGGGCCGGGAAGGGGACCATCGGCAAGTTGTTCGTGGACGATGCGCTCTACAAGGAGTTCAACCGGTTCGTGGAGTCGACCGATGCGGTCGTCAACTCGCTGAACAGGTCGAAGGGCACGGCCGGCAAGCTGATCAACGACCCGGCCGTGCACGATGCGTTGAAGGCGTCGCTCGAGAACCTCGCGTCGATTACGGCCAGCATCAACAGGGGCGAAGGGAGCCTCGGGAAGCTGCTGAAGGACGACAAGCTGGCACAGTCGCTCGACCAGGCGTCGGCCAACGTGGCCAGCCTGACGGGACGGATCGACAAGGGCGAGGGCACGCTCGGCAAGCTGGTCACCGACGACGTCCTGTTCAAGCGGCTCGACTCGCTGACCCAGAAACTCGACGGCGTGGCCACGAAGTTGAGCGGGGGTGAGGGGACGGCAGGACGCCTGATTGCAGACAAGCAGTTGTATGAGAACATGAATGGTGCCGTGAGCGAGTTGCGCGGCCTGCTTGCCGATGTGCGTCGGGAGCCGAAAAAGTATCTCAACGTGAAGGTGAGCTTGTTCTAGACGGGCGCCGCCATGCGGCGGCCGGGGATCGAGTCTCTCCCAAGGAGGTTCACAATGTCTGACGACAACGGTAACGCGGGCGCCATCCTGGTCGCCTTCGCGCTCGGCGCCATCGCCGGGGCTGCCACGGCCCTGCTGCTCGCGCCGCAGTCTGGCGAGGAGACGCGTCGCCTGCTGGCCGAGAAGGCCCGCGAGGGCCGCGAGAAGGCCAACGAGTCGGCGCAGCGTGGCAAGGAATTCCTCGACCGTCAGCGCGAGACCCTGGCCGCGGCGATCGACAAGGGCAAGGACGCCTATCAGCGTGCCCGGGGCGGCACCGAGGAGCAGGCGTGAACTCCACCACCGCGGTGGCCTTTCTCGGGGTCATCGCCCTCGCGACGTTGGTGATGGCGTGCCTGCAAGTGGGCGCCATCATCTACCTCGCGCGGACGGCCCGGCGCGTCGAGGGCCTGCTCGGTCGCGTCGAACGCGACCTGCAGCCGACGGTCGATCGGATCAACGTCGTGTCGCACGAGGCTGCCCGGGCCGCGACCCTGGCCACGATGCAGCTTGAACGGATCGACAAGACCCTCACGAACGTGTCCGGCCGTGTCGACCAGACGGTTGTCGCCCTTCAGCGATCGCTCTCGGCCCCTGCGAGAGAGGGCGCGGCGCTCATGGCGGCTGTGCGGGCGACGGTCGGCGCGCTCCGCGATGCCCGCGATGCCCAGCGCAAGCGCGGCGGCGCCGGTCCCCACGGCGACGACGACGATTACCTGTTCATCTGATCGCAACGCGCGCCACCGAGCGCCGGAACACCCGCCCTCGCCCCCTCTGGCCGGCCCGTCCGGAAGGTGAGCCGTTGACGCCGTGCACCCACGGTGGTAAGAATCACGCGATTGCACGTGACCATCCTCATGGCGTGATTCGACGCGGAGCCTCCCACATGATGCGCGCACTGCGACTTCCGACTCTGGGCCTCCTGGTTCTCGGCGTAGCTCTCGCGGCCACTGGCGCCTCGGCGCAGGAGACGAAATCGGCGGCGGCCGCGGCCGAACTGGTGGCGCTGCTCGACGCCAAGCTGAATGAGGCCCAGATGGCCTACATCGCCGCGGCCGATCCCACCGATCCCGGCCGGTTTGTCGGCGCGCTCTACATGAAGTCGGCCGAGACCATCTTCGTGATCACCGGGAAGTTCCAGCAGGGTTCGCTCGAGGGGCGCCTCACCAAGCACGAGTACCAGGACGCCTACATCGACCTCAACAGCGCCTCGACGGCCGAGTCGCGCATGTTCTTCACCGACATGAAGTGCGATGGGCTGGTGATCGAGCCGAAGGCCAACGGCGCCGCAGATACCCTCGAGGGCCCCGGCACACGCCGGGTGGCGTTCGACGGCGAGCCCAAGAAGCAGAAGCTGTCAGATCAGGACTACCGCGCGGCGTTCGCCGACGCCGACGCGCAGTACGAGAAGGCCTTGCGTGCGCTGATCGGCGAGATGAAGAAGCCGTCCTAGGCCTTGGCAGCACGCGGCCCACGGGGCACGCCCATCAGGGGCGCGCACACCACACGTGGGCGTCCCTATTCCTCGCGAGACACCAGCAGCACACCCGGACGCGTCGCGTAGGCGTGGAGGAAGTCGTCCACGTCCCACAGGGTGGCCCCCCCGGGTTCCGGATCGACGATCGAGCCGTTGCGCAGCAGCACGACGTGCTGTGGCAGCGACAGGATGCCGTGCGCGGTCTGGATGTCGTACTTCCGCAGCCGCTTGAGCGGCGTCCCCAGGGCGCGCGCGATCTGCTCGATCTCGCGCAAGCGCAGACCCATCCGGCCCTGGTACGGACGGTCGCGGACAGCCACCATCCTCAAGACATCCTCGTAGCTCTTGCCCAGGTACATCGCCAGCACGCAGATCGCACAGTCGTTCGGTTCACGACCTGGCACGAGGCGGGTGGCGATGGCGACGGGCACCGGGCGTCCTCAGACACTGATTATGTGCCGGGGCCCCACTGACGAGGTGCCCGATCCACTGGTTGAGTTCGTTCGGGTATCATTCGCCCGGTTCCGGCCCGGATCCCCATTCGAAGGAGCGTTCGTGCGACGTCTCGCGCTGCTGTCTGTCGTCTGCCTCGCCGCTGCGGTGGCGACCACCTCGCTCGCACAACAAGGACCGGCAGACGAAACGCCGCCGGGCCGTCGAATCACCGGGCCGTATGCTGCCCTCGCGTACCGGTTCGTCGGGCCACCCGGGAACCGGGCGAGCGCGGTGGCCGGGGTGCCTGGCGACATCAACACCTACTACGCCGGCGGAGCGAGCGGCGGCGTGTGGAAGAGCGTCGACGGCGGCATCCACTGGCGGCCGGTGTTCGACGATCAGCCCGCACAGTCGATCGGGTCGATCGCGGTCGCACCGAGCGACCCCAACATCGTGTGGGTGGGAACGGGTGAGACGTTCATCCGCAGCAACGTGTCGCTCGGCAACGGCATCTACAAGTCCACCGACGCCGGCAAGACGTGGACGCACATGGGACTCGATCTCACCGGGCGGATCGGGCGGATCGTCGTGCACCCGAGAAATCCCGACATCGTGCTCGCGGCGGCGCTCGGTCACGGCTACGGACCGCAGCAGGAGCGGGGCGTCTATCGCAGCGACGACGGCGGCAAGTCGTGGACGCGCACGCTGTTCGTCGATGCCGACACCGGGGCCGCCGACATCGCCCTCGATCCCGTCAACCCGAACAACGTCTACGCCGGAACCTGGACGATCGACATCAAGACCTGGGGACGCACGAGCGGAGGGCCCGGCAGCGGCGTGTTCGTGTCGCGCGACGGTGGCGTGACATGGAACCGTGCGACGCGCGGGTTGCCCGCGTCGCCGCTCGGCAAGATTGCCGTGTCGGTGGCGCCCAGCCAGCCGTCGCGCGTCTATGCGCTCATCGAGACCGGGCAGCGAGGCTCGCTCTGGCGTTCCGACGACGGTGGCGACGTGTGGCGCGTGGTGAATCACTCCCGCTTGATCAACGAGCGCCCGCACTACTACACGCGGATGCTGGTCATGCCCGACAACCACAACGAGGTCTACTTCCCGTCGAACGGCATGGGCGTCAGCCGCGACGGCGGCGAGACCACCGAGCAGTTGCGCGGATGGGGCGGCGACAACCACGACATGTGGGTCGACCCCTCGAACAGCGACCGCATGATGATCGGCAACGACCTCGGCGTCATGATCACGACCACGCACGGCCGCGAGTGGAACACCATCCGCCTGCCCATCGGGCAGATGTACCACGTCGCGACCGACACCCGCATTCCGTACAACCTCTACGGGCACATGCAGGATTACTACTCCGTGCGCGGGCCCAGCAATTCGCTCAGCGGGGGCATCCACCCCGCCCTCTGGACGAGCACGGCCGGCTGCGAGACGGGCTGGAACATCCCCGACCCCGTCAACCCCGACATCGTCTGGGGCGGGTGCTACGCGGGAACCGTCGAGCGGTTCGACGCCTCGACGAAACACTCGCGCACGGTGAGCGTCTGGCCCGAGCGCACCATGGGGGCGCCGGCCGGGAAGGTCAAGCTCCGCATGAACTGGACGTACCCGCTCGCGATCTCACCGCACGATCACAACACGGTGTATGTCGGCAGCCAGTTCGTCCATCGCACCACGGACGGCGGGCAGACGTGGGAAGACATCAGCCCCGACCTCACGCTGAACGACCCCGCGATGATGGGCGACTCGGGCGGCCTCACGCTCGACAACCTCTCGGTGGAGTACGCCGGCGCGGTGTTCGCCCTTGCCGAGTCTCCCATCGAGAAGGGCCTGATCTGGGCGGGCACGAACGATGGCCTGGTGCAGGTGACGCGCGACGGCGGGCAGACGTGGTCGAACGTCACGGCGAACATCCCCGGCCTCCCGGCGAAGCTCACGGTGAGCAGTGTCGAGCCGTCGCGTTTTTCCGCCGGCACCTGCTACATCGCCGTCGACGGGCACCAGGTCAACGTGCGAGATCCCCTCATCTACAAGACCACCGACTACGGTCGCACGTGGACCAACCTCAGCGCCGGCATCCCGAAGGGGGTGCTCAGCTACACGCACGTCGTTCGCGAGGACCCGCAGCGCAAGGGCCTGCTGTATGCGGGCACCGAGAACGCGCTGTACGTGTCGTTCGACGATGGCAAGGCATGGGAGTCGCTGCAGACGAACCTGCCGCAGGCGCCGGTGCACTGGCTGACCATCCAGGAACGCTTCAACGACCTCGTCGTCGGCACGTACGGGCGAGGGTTCTGGATCCTCGATGACGTGACGCCGCTGCAGCAACTGACGCCGGCGGTGAAGAGCGCGGCGGCGCACCTGTTCGCGCCGCGCGAGGCGTACCGGTTCCGCACGATCGAGCGTCGCGACCTCGCGCCGGCAGGGACGGCGGCGGGACGCAATCCGCCGTATGGCGCGTCGATCAACTACTGGCTCGAGTCGGCGCCGAAGGAACGCGTCGAGTTGAAGATCAGCGACGCGTCGGGGACCGTCATCCGCACCGAGAAGCGGACGGGCGTCGCCGGAATGAACCGGTGGTGGTGGGACCTGCGCGGCGAGCCGTCGCGGGACGTCGCGCTGCGCACGACGCCGCCGGGGAACAAGGAAGTCTGGAGCGAGAAGCGCTTCGCGGGCAAGGAGACGCGGTCGATCGACTACTACGGCATCGACGTGCCGAAGCGCGGACCGCTCGTCGCGCCTGGGGTGTACACCGTCACGCTGATCGCCGGTGACACGACGCGCACCGAGAAGCTGACGGTGCTGAAGGATCCGAACACGAGGGGCAGCGAGGCCGATGTCACGGCTTCCACCGAGTTGGCGCAGAAGATCTACGCGCGCACGAACGAGAGCGTCGATCTCATCAACGAGATCGAGTGGTCGCGCCGGCAACTCGAAGACCTGCAGAAGATGATCGCCGGCCAGGACGCGCACGCCAACACGCGCAAGGCCATCACCGCGCTCGACGCCCGGCTGCTTGCAGTGGAGGACGAACTGCTTCACCCGTCCATCGCCGAGAACGACCTCAAGTCGTTCCGCGGGCCGATGGGGTTGTACCTGAAGTTCCTGTGGCTGCAGGCCGAGGTGGGCACGGGCGGCGGCGACGTCTCGGGCAACTCAGATTTCGCACCGACGCGTGCGCAGCTCGCGGTGTACGAGAAACTGGCCGGCGACCTGGCGGCGCAGAAGGCGAAGCTCGACGCGGTGTATCGAGACGACGTGCCGGCGCTCGAGAAGGTGCTCGACGACGCGGGGCTGTCGCGGATCATCCGGGTTCCTGCCGCGAAGCCGACCGTGGACGCGCCGCGCACGCATGCCTCAGGCGTCGAGGCGTTCAGGGCGAAGTACGAGAAGGACCTGCTCGCTGATGACGGTTACCTGACGCTCTGCGGGCTCTTCTTCCTCAACGAGGGCGAGAACAGCATCGGCAGCGCCGACGACAGCGTGGTCAGGCTTGGCGCCGATATCGTCCCCGCGCGAGCTGGATCAGTGTTCGTGGAGAAGGGCACGTATCGGTTCGCCCTCCGCGACGGGCTGAAGGCGCGCCTGGGCGAGAAGGAACTGCCCTCGAGCCCGATGCGCATCTCCATCCCCGAGATCAGCCAGCGCGCGGATCGCTTCTCGCTCGGGCGCGTCACCTTCTGGATCCACATGAGCGGCGACCGTCCGACCATCCGCGTACGCGACCCGGACTGTCACGTGCGGAAGGCCTACAGCGGCCTCAAGTGGTTCGACGTCGATCCGAAGTGGAATTCGCCAGCAACATTGACCCCATACGCCGAGCCAAAGACGCTCGAGGTCATCAACATCCGCGGCGACCAGGCCCGGGTGCCGAGCCCCGGCACGCTGCGCGTGACGGTCGAGGGACGCGACTTCAACATGGTGCCGGTCAACGAGGGCAAGGACCTCGTGCTGTACTTCACCGACACGACCGCGGGCGTCGAGACCTACAAGGCCGTCAGGTTCGTCAACGCCGAGCCACAGCCCGACGGCACGTACGTGGTGGACTTCAACAAGGCGTACAACCCACCCTGCGCCTACTCGGAGTACACGACGTGTCCGATGCCGCCTCGCGAGAACCGGCTGCCTCTCGCGATACGTGCCGGTGAGCGCCTGTACCAGCCGTAGGCCAGCTGGCGACCGTTGCTCCGTTTGTCCCAGGGGCGTCACATGTCGTGAACGGCCCCGATGTTGGCGCGCTACACTCGGCACACGCGCGAGGAGGCGACGGTGACGATGGCACAGTGGAGCAGTCGTGCGGGCGTGATCGCGATCGTCGGGACACTGTTGGCGGCACCGGCCGCGGCGCAGGCGCCTGCAGCCACCGCGGCGCTCGACGATCAGGTGCGGGCTACTGAACGGGCGTTTGCCAAGACGATGGCCGACCGTGATCACGCGGCGTTCACGTCGTTCCTGGCAGACGACACCGTGTTCTTCGGAGGGACAGGGCCGCTGCGCGGCAAGGCCGCCGTGGCCGAGGCCTGGAAGCGGTTCTACCAGGGTGGCGCGGCGCCGTTCTCGTGGGCGCCCGATCGCGTGGCCGTCCTGCAGAGCGGTGACCTCGCCTTGAGCAGCGGGCCAGTGTTCGATCCCGACGGCACGCGCGTCTCGACGTTCAACTCGGTGTGGAAGCGCCAGGCCGACGGGTCGTGGAAGATCGTGTTCGACATCGGGTGCCCGCCGTGCGCCGCCGCACCCCGCGCCGCGCAGGCAGCGGGACAAGAGGCACGCGTGAACGAGGCTTCGCCAGTGAAGGGCATCGCCGTCGAGGGATGGCCAGCGCCGCGTGGACATTACGCGCCGGCAGTTGTTGCCAACGGGCTCGTGTTCGTCTCGGGGCAGTTGCCCGTCGATCAGCCCGCGGGAACGCCGCGCGCCGACCTGACCGTGCGCGAGCAAGCGCTGCTCGCGTTGCGAAACATGGAGGCGGTCCTGAAGGCGGCGGGCACCTCGAAGGACCGCGTGACGAAGGTGACCGTGTTCGTCAGCGACGCCGCCGCGTGGGACGACGTGAACACCGCCTACGCCGAGTTCTTCGGCGCGCACAAGCCCGCGCGTTCGGTGGTGCCGTCGGGCGCACTGCACTTCGGAGTCAAGGTCGAGGTCGAGGCGATCGCGGTGCAGTAGGGCGTGTCCGGGCCGCACTGGGGTGCGGCCCCTACACCTCGGGGTCGAGATCGCCCCGCGGACCTTTCGCGCGATCCGACTCTGCGATATCGTGCGCGCATGACTCCTCCTGTTGACCGTCGCGACTTCATCAGGACCACCATCGGCGCGGGATTGGGGGCGGCCGCTGCCGCGTCCGTGCACGCCGCGCAGCCCACGACGCCGGCGCCAGCCGCGCTGCTTGCGACGCCCGCCATCCCGCGCGTGCGATTGGGTGTCATCGGTCTCGGCAACCAGGGCTCCTCGCACGTCGAGAACTTCACGAAGATCGAGGGTGTGGAAATCCGGGCGCTGTGCGACCTCGTGCCTGCGAAGGTCGCCGCCATGCAGGCGCTCGTCGAGAAGGGCGGCGCCCCACGGCCGGCCGGCTACTCGGGCGGTCCGGACGAATGGCACCGGCTCGTCGACAGCGACCTCGACCTCGTGCTCGTCGTCACTCCCTGGGAACTGCACGCGCCCATGTGCATCGAGGCGATGAAGAGGGGCAAGCATGCGGCGGTCGAGGTGCCGATGGCCGTCACGCTCGACGAGTGCTGGCAGATGGTCGAAACGTCGGAGCAGACGCGGCGCCACTGCGTGATGCTCGAGAACTGCTGCTACGACCGCGTCGAGATGATGATCCTCAACATGGTGCGCCAGCAGGTGTTCGGCGAACTGCTGCACGCGGAGTGCGGCTACCTGCACGACCTGCGCGCGCTCAAGCTGAGCCCGACCTACTACGAGAACCGATGGCGCATCGAGCACTCGGTGAAACGCAACGGCGACCTGTATCCCACGCACGGCCTTGGACCGGTGGCGCAGTGGCTCGACATCAACCGCGGCAACCGGTTCGCGTCGCTGGTGTCGATGAGCACGAACGCGCGCGGCCTGGCCGAATACGCGGCCGCCCACATCGGGCCGACGAGCAAGGAGGCCACGCAGTCGTACGCGCTCGGCGACATCGTCAACACGCTGATCCGCACGACGCGCGGGCAGACCATCCTCGTGACGCACGACACGAACCTGCCGCGTCCCTACAGCCGCCGCATCCTGCTGCAGGGCACGAAGGGGCTCGTGCAGAAATACCCCGAGTCGCGCGTGCACGTCGAGGGCCGGAGCCCTGAGCACAAGTGGGACGACCTGCTGGCCTGGCGCACCGAGTTCGAGCATCCCGTCTGGAAGACGCTCGAGGAACGCTCACGCGGAGCGGGGCACGGGGGCATGGACTTCATCGAGGACTACCGCCTGATCCAGTGCCTGCAGTCGGGCGCGCCCACCGACATGGACGTCTACGACGGAGCCGCCGTGAGCTCGGTGTCGTTCCTGAGCGAGCAGTCGATCGCCGGCCGCCGGATGGTGGACATGCCCGACTTCACGCGGGGCGCCTGGCAGCAGCGCCCCGCGCTCGGAATCGTGACGGTGTAGCCGCGCCGTAGCCCCGCACGCTCACGGGACGGCAGTCCTCCGACCGGCGTGCCGGTCTCGCCGTAGCCCCGCACGCTCACGGGACGGCAGTCCTCCGACCGGCGTGCCGGTCTCGCCGTAGCCCCGCACGCTCGCGGGGCGAAGGCGGATCAGCTCTGCTCGTCTGCCGACGGCCCGTACATCGACGGCACCGGGATGTCGTTGAGCCGCAGGTAGACCGACAACTGGCCACGGTGGTGGACGACGTGGTTCATCATCCACGTGCGGACGCAGCCCACGCGCGGAATCGTGAACAGGTCCTTCCCGGCCATCTTCAGCGTCCAGCCCACCATGAAGTCGGCATCCGAGGCGGCGGCGATCGCCGCGCGCGCGGCAGCGACGTTCTGGTCGAACCGCTCCAGGAGCGCCGCGGTCGAGGTGAACGCAGGCGTCTTGTAGGACTCGCCGCCCGCAGGCGCCATGTCGAGTTCGGTCGTGCTCATGGTCATCGTCGCCCAGCCGACGAGTTCGGCGATGTGCTGCGCGAGGGTGCCCATGCTGAACGACTTGTCATGTGGCTTCCAGGTGCTCTTCGCCTCGGGAACACGCTCGAGCAGTTTGCGCGTGGTGGCCATCTCGTGATCGAACTCGGGCAGCAGGCTCTGTGCAATGGACATGGGTCAACTCCGTCTGAATGTGAGAACGCGAGATTGAAGCACGAAGATATGGCGAAAGCAAGCGTCCGATCGAGCAGCGACGTCCGGCAGCCGTCGTGCTCGATGATAGGCTGCTTCATACCGCGCCTGGGCTTCCCTCCCGCCGTGCGGGACTGAACGGGTAGAACAGGAGCTGGGTGTGTTGAAGGCGTGGTACCGCGCATGCGGCATCGTGGCGATGATCGTGACGACTGCCGGTGCTGCCGTGGCCCTCGAGGCAAGGCTGATCGACAGCAGAACCGGCGAACCGATCGCCCGTGCGTCGGTGTCCATTGTCGGCCAGACCGGGACGACCACGACAGACAGTGACGGTCGGTTCGTGTGGACGCCCACACCGGCTCCACCCTTCGACGTGCTCGTCGTCCTCGAAGGAGGAAGGGTGCTTCGGCCGGTGCACGTGGCCGAACTGCCCGTCACGGGCGAGCTCCAGGTCGGCATCGAGCCGATGTTCGAAGAGGAACTCGTCGTCTCGGCGCCCGTCGCGCCGAACATCGCCGCGATGCCCGCAAGTGCGACCACCTTGCTCGGCCGTCGCGAGGTCGAGATGCGTGCGCCGTCGAACCTGGCGCAGGCGCTCGAACTCATCCCCGGTGTGGTGCAGGTGTCAGAGGGCCAGGCCGCGGTTCCGGCAATCCGGGGACTCGCTCGCGGGCGCACGTTGATCCTCGTCGATGGGGCGCGTGTCACGTCCGAGCGCCGCGTCGGGCCGAGCGCGACGTTCCTCGATCCGCTGATTCTCGACACGGTGGAAGTGGCGCGCGGGCCGGGGTCGGTCGCCTACGGGTCAGACGCCTTCGGCGGCGTCATCCTCGCCACGACGCGGCGGGTCGCGCCCGCGACGCCGATCATGTTCAAGGCGACGACCACGCTGGGCGCGGGTATCCCCGAACTTCGGGGGCACGCGGAGGTCGGGGGCGGGTGGGGCACGGGCAGCCTGCTCGTGCAGGCCCACGCACGCGAAGCGGATGACTACGAGAGTCCCGAGGGCACGGTCGTCAACTCGGGATGGCGCGACGGCGGCTTCATCATTCGCGGTGAGCAGGCGCTCGGCGGCGGCATGCTGTCGGGCGTCTGGCAGAGCGACTTCGGACGCGACGTCGAGCGCCCGCGCAACAACTCGTCGACCGTCCGCTTCTACAACCCCACCGAGGACTCGCACCGCGCAACGGTGCTCTACGACCTCCGGAACGTCGGGGGATTCAACCGCGTCGGCTTCACGGGCTTCCTCGGGTCATCGGGCGTCGTCACCGACCAGGACCGCTATCCCACCCCGACGCAGGTGAGGAGCATCGAGCGCGCCGACGTCTCCGCACAGGACTTCCACGTCAAGGCATTGGCCGAGCGCATCGTCGGCAACGCGCGCATCGAGGGAGGCATCGACGTCAGTGGCCGGTTCGGCTTGCACGCCCTCGATGTGCACGTGACGTACGATCCCGCGGGCGTCATCGCCTCAGAGGTCGAGTACGTGTCGATTGACGACGCGCGCCGCGTTGACGCCGGCACCTACGTGACCGCCGACGTTGGCGTCGTGCCGTGGCTCATGGCGTCGGGCGGTGTCCGCGTCGACCAGGTGTCGAATAGGAACTGGGGCGGGTACTTCGGCGATCACGCCGCGACGCACGTGGCATTCTCGGGGTTCGCATCGGCCACGGCGACCGTCGCGAGTGGCTGGAGCCTGACCGGGCAGGTCGCTCGCGGGTTTCGCGATCCCACGCTGTCTGACCGCTACTTCAGGGGTCCGTCGGGACGAGGCTTCATCACGGGGAACCCCGACCTCGAGCCCGAGACCAGCCTCCAGTTCGACGGGGCGGTGCGCTACTCGCGGCGGCGCGTCCGGCTCGGCGTGTTCGGCTACCACTACCGGATCTCCGACCTGGTCGAGCGGTACCAGTCGGAACCGGACTATTACTACTTCCGGAACCGTGGCCTCGCGCAGATAAGAGGCATCGAGTTCGAGGCGGCGGCCGACCTGGGACGCGGGACGACCGTGACCGCCGCCGTGCAGCGGTCGCGGGGCGTGCTGCTGGACGATGGGACGTCGCTCGACGACATCGGGGCGGATTCGATCACCGCGCAGGTGCAGCAGCAGTTCACGGCGCGCGTGAACGTGTCGCTGCGGGCGGCGGCGTACGGGCGCGACACGCGGCCTGGCCCGTCCGAGATCGTCACGCCGGGGTACCTGCGGGTAGACGCCTCGGCGAATTTCCGCGTCAGCGACAACCTCGAGATCCAGGCGTCAGGCCGCAACGTGCTCGACCAGCCCTACTTCGCCAGCCCTGATCCGCGCACGGTGCTGGCGCCGGGCGTATCGGCGTCTCTTACGGCAGTGGTGGCCTTCTGATACGTGGCTGATTCAAGGCAGGGGCCGTTCACATCGCCCGGAGATTCCCGTCGTCCGTGCTGTCACCGTCCGACCGCGGCTGTGCCGGGGGTGCGGCGGCAGAAGTAAGTGAGCGATTCGTTGGCGAGGCCTCGCGCGTCGCGCTCAGCAGGGGACCGTCCTCGCGCGTGATCGACACGACGATCGGGCAGACCCCGAGCAGGGCGATGAGCCAGTCGGTGCCGCGGACGGCCCGGTTCACGATCGCGAACCGCGCGTGGCCGCCCGGCTCGACGTCGAACGTCACCGTCTTCCAGACCAGAGTGTTGTTGGCGCGCAGCGTGTGTTCGCCCGCAGGGATGGTGCGCGTCGCAGACTGTCCGAACAGCAGGGTCGCGACGTGCGTACCGTCGATCGACATGATGACCTGGCGATCCTTGATGTCGCGCGCATCGGCGCGAGCAATGGTGATGGTCGCCGTTCCCTGCGGTGTCTCGTCGCTCACGGGCTCTCCGGGATGCTGTGCCTTGTCAACGCGTGCGGCGGCAGCGCGGCGCAAGTGTACCGCACGCGAGAACTACCGCTGTGCAAGGCGCAACGGCATGAGGGCACCACGCGTGGCGGCACTCAGCGGCCGCAGGTCTCGCCGACGACACGATCGAAAGGGTGACCTCGCCAGAGCCTCGCGCCGATCGTTTCGGGGCGCAGGCAGACGCAGGGGGGCGGACCCTCAGGATCCGCCCTCCTCATTGTGTCCGCCGTGAATCAGACACCTGCGACGCACCGCCGGCCAGATCAGCGTCGCGTCGGAACCTGCGGCCGCCGGGCACCGCGTCGACCGCCGAGCAGCGACGCCATGCCAAGCGCGATCAGTCCCAGCGTGCCTGGCTCGGGAACCGCACTCGCGCCAGTCACCGTGAACTCCGTCACTGGGCCGTAATTCTTCTCTACGAATCCCGTCGCCGACCCCTGGGTAAACGAAACGACTCGGCTCACAAGGAACGGCGGGACCGTCCCGTCGTCGTTGTGATTAGCGTAGCCGGTGATGGTGGAGTACTGCGTGCTCACCACGTCGAGGAGAAGGTTGCCGTTCGCGGGATTGTAGGCGAACGGAGCACCCGAGAAGGTGAACGTAGACGGCATCGAACCAGCCAGGACGTACGTTCCGAACAACTGCGCATCCGCACCGGTGTTCGAGGCAAACGTGGCGCTCGGCGAGGCGACCGAACTCGACGTGGTGGAGAGCGTGAACGTCATCGAACTCGGATTGAAGTTCCCGCTCCCAAACCGATTGAAGAACGTCAGGTCGGTGATGGTCACCGGGCTCGAGAAGTAGCTCGCGTCGTACACGAACTGCGCGTGATATCCGCACCCGAAGGGGACGCAGTCTCCGCCGCCGGCATTCTGGGCTCCGACCGCAATCGTACCTGCTGATGCTGTGCTGCAGAACCCAAGCAGCGCCACAGCGAACAGCGCTCCGCCAAACCGTCGCATGCGCGACCTCCATCGTCCTTGAGACTTCACCCATTGAAGTCGTGAAAAGGCTAACTCAGCAAGAATGACTCCATGTCCCAACGTGGTGGAGATTTGCGAATTGTCCACAATCTCGGGGGAATCGCGCAGCGTCGTCGGAATGCGGCGTGATTAGTCTACCGGGGTCGAGCCTTTAGGTCGTTTCGGGTACACCTTCTCCGCCTCGGGACGAGCCTTTGTCACCCGATGGAGGCTTCGGCTGCTCAAGAACGCGAGCGTGGTCGATGGGTACCTTGGAGAGTACCGCCGTCCGGACGGTCCTTGGTTCTCGATCGAGACAACGGGCAGGCGCTGAGTACATCCATGAATACTCGTAGTGTGACTCCGAATATTCATGGTAATGTCGAGACGTGATCGATCGCGTTGCGTACCGCCGCCGATTGGCAGCGGCCCTAAAACGATCGCCGGTGACGGCCCTGCTCGGGCCGAGGCAGAGCGGCAAGACGACGCTCGCGCGGCAGGTGGCGGCCGGGCACACGAGCGCGTATTTCGAGCTCGACCAACCTGGTGACCGTGCGCGGTTGTCGAATCCCGCGCTCGTGCTGGGGGAACTGCGCGGCCTCGTCGTGCTCGACGAAGTCCAGGCGATGCCCGACGTGTTCACCGCCTTGCGCGCCCTGGCGGATCGCCCGAAGCGGCTCGCGCGCTTCCTCATCCTCGGGAGCGCATCGCCATCGCTGATGCGGCGCGCATCGGAGTCGCTGGCGGGGCGTATCGAGTTCGTCGAGCTGGGCGGATTGTCACTGGACGAGACCGGGACCGAAACACTCGACAGCCTCTGGCTGCGTGGCGGGTTCCCGCGCGCGTTCCTCGCGCGGACGAACGCCGACAGCCTCGCATGGCGCGAGGGGTTCATCCGGACATTCCTCGAGCGTGACCTGCCGCAGTTGGGCATCACGATCTCGCCCGTCGCCATGCGCCGGTTCTGGACGATGGTGGCCCACTACCACGCGCAGACGTGGAACGGCTCGGAACTGGCCCGGGCGATGGGACTCAGCGACAAGTCGGTGCGCGGGTATCTCGACATCCTCACTGGCGCGTTCGTGCTCCGCCAGTTGCAGCCGTGGCACGAGAACATCGGCAAGCGCCAGGTCAAGGCGCCGAAGATCTACGTGCGCGACGCCGGCCTGCTTCACGCCCTGCTGTCGATACCCGACCGCCCGGCGCTGCTCGGCCATCCCAAGGTCGGCGCGTCGTGGGAGGGCTTCGTCATCGAGCAGGTCCTGCAAGCCGTGTTGCCGGCCGACGCGTACTTCTGGGCCACGCACAACGGCGCAGAACTCGACCTGTTCCTGATGCACCGTGGGCGACGAGTGGGCATCGAGTGCAAGTTCGCCGAGGCACCGACAGTCACGCGCTCGATGCGAATCGCCCTCGACGACCTGCGGCTCGACCACCTCTGGGTCGTGCATCCAGGCCCGCAGACCTATCGGATGGACGATCGCCTCACCGCGTGCGCGCTCGTGGATCTCGATCGGTTGGTGCGCGATGTGGGAGGCGGCCGTCGGCAGCGCGGCGCGCGGGTCCGCCGCTGAAGAATCGCGAGGTCGCCCCGGCGCCTTCGCGCCTCGGTTGCCCCCTGACGGCGGCACCACTCGTCGCCTGACGGGGACGGCACCGGACTGATACTGCAGGAAACACACGAGACGGCGCCCCGAGGCGCTGGCGCGAGGGTTGCAGCGACGCAGGATGCGTCTTGCTGGAGACCCGTCATGTCGATCCCGAAACCGCGTCTGCTCGCTCTCCTCGCCCTCCCCGTGCTGCTCCTCATGACCTCGGTCACCGCTCAAGCCCAACGGGCCGTCCACCGCCCATCTGGTTCGCACGTCGTCGTCGGCGGGGGATGGGGCTACGGGTACCCCTACTACGCTCCCTACTGGGGCCAGTGGGGGCCATGGGGGCCCTGGGCGCCGTATCCCCGTACTGGGGCGGGTACTATTACGACCCAACGGGCTCGATAAAGCTCGATGTGAAGCCCAAGGACACCGAGGTCTACGTCGACGGCTACAAGGCCGGCACGGTCGACGACTTCGATGGCACGTTCCAGCGCCTCCGCCTGCCCGAAGGCCGCTACACGATCGTCCTCTACAAGGAAGGCACGAAGAGCGAGAAGCAGAACATCCTCGTGCGCGAGGGCGAGGTGACGAAGTTCAAGCACGTCATGCAGCCGCTCGCCGCCGGTGCACCAGAGGATCCGCGCCCGGTGCCGGCGAATCCGCCGGCGACAGGTGCTACCTCGGCGCGCGACCGCTCGCAGCCACCCGTCGTGCGCGCGCCCTCGTCGCGCTTCGGCACCCTCGCGCTCCGCGTCCAGCCCGATGACGCCGAGGTGCTGATCGACGACGAGCCGTGGACAGGCGAGACGAGCAACGGACGCCTGATGGTCGAGGTCTCGGCCGGCCAGCACCGCGTGGAAGTGCGAAAGGACGGCTACGTGACGTTCGTGACCGACGTCCGCATCCGCCGCGGCGACACCACCAACCTGAACGTGAACCTCTCGCGCAATTGATCGAAGGGGTCACATCTTGAATCGTCGCATTCTTCAAGGTGTGACCCCCGCCGCCGTTTCGGCGCTACCATGCGCGGCATGGAGATCTCGCGCGTCTACACCTTCGAAGCCGCCCACAGCCTGCCGAAGCTCCCGCCCACCCACAAGTGCCACCGCCTGCACGGCCACTCGTTCAGGGTCGTGGTCCATCTCACCGGGCCGGTGAACGAAGACCTCGGCTGGGTCGAGGACTACTGGGTGATCGATACGGCCTTCAAGCCGCTGCACGACGTGCTCGACCACTCACATCTGAACGAGATCGAGGGGCTCGACAACCCGACGAGCGAGAACGTCGCCCGCTGGATCTGGGCGCGGCTGTCGGTGACGCTGCCGGGCCTGTCGTGCGTGTCGGTGCAGGAAACACCCGACACCGGCTGCTCGTACCGCGGAGACTGACGAGGACGCCCCCGCCCTGCGGCTGCGCAACTCGTCGATTGGCCTTCGCGGTAGCGGTAGCTCAGTGGCGCGTCACGGCGCTACGAGCCTGCGCCCTTCGCCAGCACCAGCGTCTGCCACAGGACGAAGGGCTTCGGTGGTGCTGGCGGCTTCTTGTCGCCGCTGCCAGATTCGCCGCCGCGAGCAGGAGACCCGCCGCCGGGCTGTCCACCGCCCGGCCGCCCGCCTCCCATGCCGCCTCCTGACATCCCGGCCAGCGCGGGCAGGAACCCGCCGCCCGCCGAGGCGATCTTCGGCGACTGCAGGCCGAAGCCGACGCTCGCGCCCGCTGTCGTGCCGATGGCGTACGGATGGTCGGCGTCCTTCTGCAGCGGCACCTTCAGCTCGTACACGAGCGCGTCCTCGACACGCGCCAGCGACACCGACAGTCCCGTCGCGTACGCCAGGACGAGTGACCGAATGTCATCGTCCTTCGGTCCGTAGACCTCGAGACGATTCGGAACCAGGGCAAGCAGGTCTTCGGGCGTCTCGCCCTGACGACGCCGGTCGCGCGGTGCGCGCAGGGGCGGCCCCGGGCGGTGCTGGCTGCCCGAATCGGCCTGCTCCCGATCGCGAGCAGGACGCTGGTCGGCGTCGGGATTGGGTGGCGGCGTGCCGACGGGATACTTGATCCCGAAGGTCTTCGCGTCGCCGCCCTTTGCATCGAACCACACCAGCAATCCGCCCCTGACAACCTGCTGCATCGTCGCGGGGTCGCTGGTGCGGATGCGCACGAAGACGTGCGTGGCATCGTTCTCGACGCTCATCGTCGCAACGGCCGACGGGGCGGGCACGGCAGCGAGCGTGCTCGTCCACTCCGTGTCGTTCCCGTCGATCTGGATGTCGGCAGTGCGCCAGGCACTCTGGATGGATGGGCGCGTGGCCGCCCAGAGCGCGGACGACACGACAGACGCGGTGACGAGCACGGCGACAAAGCGACGCATGGACAGTGACCTTGTGCGACAGCCCGGGTCAGGCTCCCGGCTGCCGATCGACACCCGTGGCGCGGCGTGTCGCGATACTCCGACTGTATCACCCTGCGCTCAGAACGACGGCGGCACCCGCTTCTTCGTGGCCTGCTCGAACGCGTAGGCGATGGCCAGTAGGCGCGGCTCGCTGCATCGCGACCCCGTGAAGCTGACGCCGAACGGCGCTGGCTTCGCGTTGAACCCCTCCGGCAGTGCCGGCGTCGGCGCGTTGGGGATCATCCCGAACGGGACGATGACGGTGGGATGCCCGCCCTTCGCGGCTATCCCCGCACCGCCGCCGCCGGGGAACAGCAGGGCGTCGAGCCTGTGCTGCGCGATGGCCGCGTCGATGCCGTTTGTCGCGTTCAGCGCGAGGTCCTTCGCGCGATCGACCTCGTAGCGCGCCTTGTCGGCGGTGACGTCCATCTCGTCGGAGATGTCGAGAAGTGACTGCCCGTACTTGATGGCGCCGGCGCGCGCGTGCGCCAGGTTGTAGAGCCGCAACTCGGTCAACGTCTTCACCGGCGCCGACGCACCGAGCGTCGCCAGCCAGGCGTTGAAATCGCGCTTCATGCCGTACTTGAAGACGACCGAGCAATCCGCGTCGCGCCCCTTCGCGCCGTCAACGCCCGAGCACACGCTCCAGGCCACGGCGTTCTTCGTCGGATCCTTCTCGAGCACCGACGGGACGTCGGCCGGATCGACGATCACCGCGCCGGCGGCCGTGAGCGCCGCAATGGCGTCGGTCATGACCGCGCGCTGCGCGGGTGTGATGCCGCCGCCGGGACGCGTGCGGCCGGGGATGGTGATCTCGTCGTAGTAGAACGCGCGCGGGATGCCGATGCGCGCACCCTTCAGCGCGTCCAGCGTCAACCCCTTCGTATAGTCGCGTCCCGGTGGCGGCGTGCAGGCAGTCGTTGCAGGATCGTGCGGATCCGGCGCCGCGCCCTCGAGCACGCCCAGCATGATGGCCGCGTCCGTGACCGTCCGCGCCATCGGCCCCGCCGTGTCCTGGTCGGCCGTGATGGGGATGATGCCGTAGCGGCTGATGCGCCCGAGGGTCGGCTTGATCCCGACCAGCATGTTCTGGTTGCTCGGACTGAGGATGGAGCCAGACGTCTCGCTGCCGACGTTCGCCGCCCAGAAGCTCGCGGCCGTGCCGATCCCTGAGCTGGAGCCGCCCGTGGTCAGCACGGGACGCCCGTCGCCCGTCGCCTCGCGCGGATCTGGCCGCGGATCGTAGGGGTTCATGCCGTAGCCACCCACGGCGCTGTAGTTGGCCGGCATCGGCATCGGGCTGCCGGCGACCCAGTTGGCCAACTCGGTCATCACGGTCTTCGCGATGATGATGGCGCCCGCCTCGCGCAACTGCGTCGTCAAGGTCGCCTCGTACGGCGGGACGTACCCCGCGAAGGCGAGCGCGCCGCCGGTCGTGGGCATGTCGGTCGTGTGGATGTTGTCCTTGAGCGCGACGGGAATCCCGTGGAGCGGCCCGCGCACCCGACCTTCCTTCCGCTCGCGATCGAGGCGATCAGCCTCGTCGAGTGCCTTCGGATTGACCACCATGACGGCGTGCAGGATGCGGTCGTACATCGCGATGCGCGTCAGCGATTCGGTGACCAGCGCGCGCGATGTCGTGCGCCCCTCGCGCAGCGCGCGCTGCATGTCGGGGATGGTGGCCTCGACCACCGTGAAGGGCGGCGCCGCGGACGCCGCCGGCCTGGCTGATGGCGGCGTGCGCTGAGCGCCGAGCGTGACAACGAGGCCGAGGGCAGAGACGAGGGCAATGGCAACGGTGCGCATGCGAGGGAACCTCACGCCCCGGCGACGGTGTGCGGGGGACGGCTCACGAGAGGGCGAAGAACGCGAGGAACGCGAGTGCCGATCCGAGCATCACGGGATGCACGTCGGCCGTGCGCCCGCGCGCGTACTTGATGGCAACGAACGTGATGAACCCGAAGCCGATGCCGTGAGAGATGGAATACGTCAGCGGCAGCGTCAGCAGGATGATGAACGCGGGGATGGCGGTATCGAGCGAGCCGAAGTCGATCCGGCCGACCTGCTCGCACATCAGGAATCCCACCATGATCAGCGCGGGCGCGGTCGCCGCGGCGGGCACCATCGCCATGATGGGCGCCGCGAACACGCAGGCACCGAAGAGCAGCGCGACGAACACCGAGTGCAGCCCGGTGCGTGCGCCGTCGGCAACGCCCGCGGCCGATTCGATGTACGACGTCACGGAACTCGCGCCGAGCAGCCCGCCGATCGAGGCGCTCACGGCGTCGATCCCGAGGATGGCCCGCAGGCGCGGGATGCGTCCCTTCGCGTCTTCGAGTCCCCCGGTTTCGGCGACCGCGGTCACGGTGCCCAGCGTGTCGAAGAAATCGACCATCACGATCGAGAGCAGCAACGGCATGAACTGCCACTGCAGCGCTCCTCGCACGTCGGCGGCAAGCACGGTGTCGAACCGCGGCAGTCGAATCCAGCTGCCGGCCGGCAGCGTGGCGATGCCGAACAGCAACGCGACACCCGTTGCCACTGCGATGCCGATCAGGATGGCGCCGGGAACCCGCCTGACCAGGAGGACGCTGATGACAAGCACGCCCAGGACCGCCACCAGCGCCTCGGGCGCGTGCAGGTTGCCCGCGCCCAGCGGCGGCACGCTCGCCAGGGCGTTCGCACCCAGCGCCGCGATGCTTCCGGGCGGCACGACGACAAGTCGGGCATTGCCCAACCCGATGAAGGCGATGAACAGGCCGATGCCCACGCTGATCGCCCGCCGCAGGTCGAGCGGGATGGCGCGCAGAACCGCCTCGCGCACGCCGACCAGGACGAGCGCGAGCACTACCAGGCCGTCGAGGACGATGAGGCCCATGGCCGTCTGCCAGCCGCCGACATGCGGGGCGAGCTGGAAGGCGACGAGGGCATTGAGCCCCATCCCCGGTGCGAGCGCGAGGGGGAAGTTTGCGCCGAGTCCCATCATCAGGGTGCACACCGCGGCGCTGATGGCCGTGGCGGCGGCGGCAGCTTCGAACGGCACCCCCGCTCCGCTGAGAATGGCGGGATTCGCGACGAGGATGTACGCCATCGTGAGGAACGTGGCGACGGCTCCCCGCAGTTCACGGGCGACGGTCGTGTTGCGCGCGGCAAGGTCGAACATCATGGGCTGCGCGCAGTGTAGACGATTCCCCGCCCGGTGTACACATGGCGAGCCCGGCGTCGCGCATGAGGCCGCGACGACTCAGGCGCGCGCGAAGTCGACGAAGCCCCGATCGGCATCGACGGAGGTGAGGCGAACGCGTACGCGGTCGCCCACGTCGAGGCCTTCGAACCCGCGTTCGAGCTTGCCCTCGATCCCGATGCGGTCGAGCCGCACCCAGGTCCCCTTGGGAGCCGCGCCGGTGACGACCGCGTCGAACTCGCTGCCGATGCGGTCGCCCATCCACAGCGCGGCGGCAGATTTCTTCACGAGCCGCTCCACCTTGTTCGCGGCATCCTCGCGCTGGGTGCAATGCGTCGCGAGGGCGTCGAGTTCCTCGAGGTGATAGGGGGAAGGCGCCCCCTGGATGGCCGCCTTCAGCAGCCGCTGCGTGATGAGGTCGGGGAATCGCCGGTTGGGCGCGGTCGAGTGCGTGTAGTTCGACAGCGCGAGCGCGAAGTGCATCGACTCCGCGTCGACCATCGAGCCTGCCGGATGGGGTGCACCGTCGCTCGTCGCGCCTTCCAGATGTAGGGGCCGCACCCCAGTGCGGCCCGGGCGCGCGTCCACCGACACATGATCGCCGAATCCGTCGGCGGAGGCCGAGCGTTGCGGTCCGCCGTCCTGGTGCGGCCCCGCAGGCGCCGCGTGTGCCACGTACTCGCCGCGGCCGAGGAGCTTGAGCACAGCCAGTGAGAGCGAGGCGAACGCGTCGGGCGCGGCGATGCGGCGGGCCGCGAGGAAGTCGTCGAGCGCTGCGGCATCGGGTGTGTCTGGCAGGGTGGTGCCGAGCGCTGCGGCCAATTCGATGATGCGTGGCCAGCGATCCGGCGACTTCACGACGCGGCGGATCGTGGCGTAGCCGCCCGTTGCGAGGAACGCGGCGGTCGCGGCATTGGTCGCAATCATGAACGTCTCGATGATGGCGCGGGCGCGATTCGGCGTGACGGTGCGCAGGCTGGTGACCCGGCCACCCTCCATGATCGGCACGACATCGTCGCGATCGAACTCGAGCGCGCCGTCGAGGCGCCGACGGGCATGCAAGTGCGTGGCAAGTTCGTCCTGCAACCGCACCTGTGCCGCAAGATCGGCATTGGCGCCGAGGGCCTCTGGCACGGGACCAGTGCCTTCGAGCCAGGCGCCGACGCCGGCATAGGTCAGCCTGGCCCGGTTGCGGACCAGCGCGCGGTACACGTCGGTCGAGACGAGTGACGCCTGCGCGTCGAAGCGCATGTCGACCACCACCGCCACCCGGTCGGCGCCCTCGGCCAGCGACGTGCGATCGGTCGAGAGCGGCTCCGGCAGCATGGGGAAGATCCGTGCCGGCGTGTAGACCGACGTGGTATTGGCCTGTGCGTGCTGGTCGATGGGCGTGCCGCGGCCCACGTAGGTGTCCACGTCCGCGATCGCCACGCAGAGCCGTGTGACGCCATCCTGGCGGCTGCAGACTTCGAGCTGGTCGAGGTCGCGCGACTCGTCGTTGTCGATCGACGACCACAGCAGATGCCTGGCGTCCTGCAGCTCGCGCAGGTCGGGCGTCGGGAGGTGGCGCAACTGCGCGCGCGCCTCGGGAGGCAACTCGGGCTCGAGCCCGTACTGGAGCATGGCGCGGTGGGCGATGGCTTCGAGGCGATCGCGGTGGTCAGGCACGCACGGCGCCCCGGGGCAGCACGAATGGAGCAACAATTTCCATGGGCTCGATTATAGTTTGCGCACCTTGCCGGCCCGCCCGGCTTGCTCCTCTTCTGTCTTCCGCAGGATTGCCATGATGCGTCGAGTGCGCGTGTTCGTCGTGGTGTTCGTTGCTGCCGCCGCGCTGGCGGCGATGGCCCCGTCGCTGGTCGTCGTCCGCGCTGAACAGGCCGCGCAGGCCACACAGGTCGCCCAGGCTGCACAGGCGCAGGTGGCGGCCGGTGCCACCACGCCTGCGCGGTTGGCCGACCACGTCATCGTGATCTCGATCGACGGCTTCAGGCCCGCCCTCTATCGCGATCCGGTGCGTGAGGGTGTCAGCATCCCGAACCTCGTCGCGCTACGTGACGCCGGATCGTCCGCCGACGGCGTGCAGGTGTGCTACCCCTCGATGACGTATCCCTCGCACACGTCGCTGGCCACCGGCTCCCGTCCTGCACGCCACGGCATCGTCAGCAACACGATCTTCGAGCCGGCAACCGGCTCGCAGATGTGGTACTTCGAGAACCCGGCCATCAAGGTGCCGGCAGTGTGGGATGTCGCGAAGGCCAGCGGCCTCAAGACCGCCGGTGCATCGTGGCCCGTCAGTGTCGGAGCGAAGATCGACGTGCTGTTCCCCGAATCGAACCAGGCGCCGCGCGACATGACATGGCTGGCGCGCGCGCGCGCCGACTCGACGCCGGGGCTCGTCGACGCGGCGGTGGCGGCACTCGGCGGCTTCGGCGAGAGCGACAACCGCAATGCGGTGCAGCGTGACCGCTTCACGGCGGCGGTCGCCGCTCACATCATCCGGAACGAGCGCCCGAACCTGCTCATGATCCACCTGATGGAGACCGACACGGCGCAACACGCCGACGGGCCGGGATCACCGGCTTCGAAGGAGGCGATCGCGCACATCGATGGGCACGTGGGTGCCATCGTGCGCGCGGTCGAGGAGGCAGGGCTCCGCGACCGCACGACGTTCGTCATCTCGGGAGACCACGGCTTCTCGCGCGTCAACGCGCTGATCCAGCCGAACATTGTCCTGCGCGACGCGGGACTGCTCATCACCGACGATCGCGGGAGGATCACCGATTGGCAGGCGGTGTCGCATGCCACCGCGATCCGCCTGCGCGATCCGAACGACGCGGCGCTGGCGCAGCGCGCCGAGCGGGCGTTCGCCAGCCTGGCCGACGGCAAGTACCGCGGCATCTTCCGCGTCGTGCCGCGCGCCGAGCTCGACACCCACGGGACATACCCGGACGCGGCCTTCTTCATCGAACCCGCGGAGGGCTACTACGTGTCGGACGGCGTCGCGGGAGGCGCGGTGCTCGTCGCGACGACCCGCCGCGGTGCGCATGGCTTCCTCCCCACGGAAGCGCGGATGCACACGGGCCTCATCATCTCGGGCGCAGGCGTGCGCCCGGGCGTGCCGCTCCCACTGGTCCGCCAGATCGACATCGCCCCGACGGTAGGGCGCCTCCTCGGGTTCGAGATGCCAGAGGCCGACGGCGTCCCGATCGTGGGCGTGCTGAAGTAGGCCAGAAGGATCGACCCGAGGTTGGTGAGCGTGCCTCACGGTCGCGGAGGTGCGACCGTGTGGCCAGGGGCGCCCGCTGAGAAGAGCATCACCCCGTACGTGCCGTCGCGTTCGTACGACAGGGCGAGTTGCCCGCCCACGAACGAGAACCGCCTGACTGTCGCGAACTGCGCCAGGACGCGCTGTTCGAGCACCATTACCGGTTCCTCGCACATCTTCCGCGTACCGGCGATGCCCGAGATGGCGACAGCGCCCGGCGACGATGCGGGGGTGATCGTGGCGAAGTAGTTGTTGCAGCCCGACGACCCCGCGATGCGCACGCCGTCGATCCTCAGTGTCACCGGCGGTTCGGGTGGCGCCGGCTCGTCGAATGCCAGCGACACCAGCGTCCAGGCGATGCCCGAGATGGTCTCGAGTGACAGGCGCCCCGTGACCGACGCGGGCAGCTCCACGAGTGTCGCGTGCCTGAGTTCCCAGGCGCGGCTGGCCAGTTCGCCCGGGCAGCACTGTGCATCCCCGGGTCCTGCCTGCACGACATCGAGTTCGATGCGACGGCCGGCGATCCGCATGGCGCGAACGCCGACGCGATCGCCGACCAGGCCCGTCGCCACGTTCACGACGCCGGGTCCCTGGCGCTGGAGGATTGCCAGGTAGATCAACTCGCCTGAGCCGCCGCTGTTCAGTCCGACCAGGACGGCGGCTTCGGCGGTGCCATCGCCGTCGAGATCGCCGGTGGCGAATGCCTGGCGCAGCAGCGTGAGGCTGGGGCGCGAGGCGCCGCCCGGCACGAAGGGCGTGCCGGTCCAGGTCCCATTTGTCAGCGTGATCGGCCCGGCGAGATCTCCAACGCCGCGGTAGGTGGCTGAGGTGGCGTCGGCAGGCGTCAGCGGTGCGGTGGACGGAGGCTGGGCACGCAGTGTGGCACCTCGCGGCTGGAAGCCAGCGTGCCAACCCAGGACCGACGCGGTGAGTACGAGACCAGCCAGACGACAACGCGACGACATGACGGACGCACCTCCGTTGCGGCCCGTGAGAGACCGCCCCTCGTAGAGGATAGCCGATGCCTGAACTCGGAGGGTTCCACGAGGAAGTGATTGACAGTCGGCATCGTTTGCATATCTCTTGTGCGCGGTCTGGAGAAGTGGCATCTCCCCTCTTCAGCATGTCCCTCATGCGACCATGGCTAGACAGGTGCGTCAGAGGAGAATTCGCAATGGTGAAAGTCGCGATTCAGGTCGGCATGCGCCTGCCCTTGTTGATGTGCGTCGGGGTTCTGGCGGTGGCACCGTCGTGGGCGCAGCCATCGCGCGGCGATGTCGAAGCCGCCATGAAGAAGGCGACCACGTTCATGGCCGAGACCGTCGCCTACCGCGGCGGCTACGTGTGGACCGTGTCGGAGGACCTCGCGACGCGCTGGGGCGAGATTCCGGCGCGGCCATCGCAGATCTGGGTACAGGCAGGCACCCCGATGGTCGGGATGGCGTTGCTCGACGCCTATGAGGCGACACACGATCGCTACTACCTGGACGTGGCGCAGCGTGCGGCCGACGCGCTGATCTTCGGGCAGCATCCACGTGGCGGGTGGCACTACTTCGTCGATTTCAATCCTGTCGGGCTCGACGAGTGGTACACCACGCGCGCGTCGCAGTTCGAATACGGCTACGAGGAGTTCCGCCACTACTACGGCAACGCCACCAACGACGACCAGGTCACGTCTGACGCGGCGGCCTTCGTGTTGCGCTACTACACGACGACCCTCGACAGCGCGTATCGCGGGGCGGCCTTGAAGGCGCTCGACTTCGTGCTCGAGGCGCAGTACCCCAACGGCGGTTGGCCGCAACGTTTTCCCCTGCGCCACGAATTCGCTCACGACGGCCTGCCTGACTACACCTCCTATTACACGCTCAACGACGGTGCGACGCAGGGCTACATCGAGCTGCTGATCTCCGCGTATCGCGCGCTGGGTGACCGGCGTTACTTCGAGGCCGCACGCCGAGGAGCCGACTTCCTGATCGCGGCGCAGGGACCGGACGGGGAAGCAGGCTGGGCCGAGCAGTACGGACCCGACATGCGGCCGATCGCGGCGCGCACGCATGAACCAGCCGGCTACGTCATTCGCGAGAGCCGCGACGCCATCCGCGTCCTCGAGATGTTCTACACGCTCACCGGCGACACACGGTACCTCGCGCCCATCCCGCGTTGTCTCGCGTGGTACGACCGCGTCAACAGCGAGGCCATCGGGTTCAAGCGGCCGCCCTCCCGTTACTGGCAGCCGGGAACCAACCTGCCGGTGTATGTGGTCAGGCGAGACGCGCACAACGCGGACGGCTACGGGCTCTACGACTGGACAACCACCCCGCCGCCCGGCATGCCCGTCAAGCCTGCGGTCGACGTCGCGCCGATCCGCGCGGAGTACGAACGCGTCGCCGCGCTCGCGACGACGCGGGCCCGCGCGGAGTACTTCGACGCGCACTTCGACGGGGCGCGCAGGCCCGCGCCGGCGGCATCGCAGGTCGAGGCGGTCATCACGGGTCTCGATGCCAGGGGCGCGTGGGTGACCGACGGCATCATGGTCCATGCGATCACCACGTCAGGAAAGAACACTGGCTCGCAGGTTCCCGTGCGCGGTATCTCGACTGCCGTGTTCGTTCGCAACCTGTCGACGCTCATCGACGCGCTCGCCGCGTCCAGGCCCTGAGGATCCGCTCATGCCCGTGCTGCGCACGACCCGCTTCACTGCGCTCGCGTTCGCGGTCGGCACCGCGGGCGTCGCCCTGTCGGCGCAGGGGGCCGGCTGGTACACCCAGGGCGACTTCGCGCCCACACAGCGCCTCGTCATCGAGCTGACGAATGCCCTCGACTTCGATCGGATCAACGTGCCGGTGGTGGTCCGCCGCGACCAGATGCCGGTGACCGACGTCAACGAGCTGACGGTGACGGTCGTGGATCCGTCGTTACCGCCGCACGCCGCACCGACCCCCGAACGCGCGAAGCTCGGCGGCGGGCACGAGGTGCTTGCCGAGACACACGGACGGGCGCTCCTGCAGCAGCTCGACGATCTCGACAAGGACGGCGTCTGGGACGAGCTGTTCTTCGTCACCGACATCAAGGCGCGGGCGACGAAACGCATCGACGTCTATCTCGGCCTGAACCAGCGTGGGTGGAATCCGCACGAGACGCACGCGGGCATTGGCAGCTACGTGCGGCATCTCGTCCCGTTCTGGGAATCGAAGCACATCGGCTGGAAGCTCTGGTTCCCGACGAGTGTGGACGTCTATGCGAAGCGGAAGCCGATGCTGATGGCCCAACGCCTCTACATGGACAACCTCGACGGCTATGCCGTCTCGCTCACCGACCATGCGATGGGCTCGGACATCCAGTCGGTCGAGAACACGTTCGGGGGTGGGGCCATCGCGTTGTTCGAGTCGGCGGAAGCGCCTGCGCGTGTCTCGGTGCCCCGTTTCACCCCGGCGCGCGCCGCGGCAGGTGTCACCGACAACTTCAACGCCGGGCAGATCAGCGACACACGCTACGCGTACGACGTGGTCGTCAACGGGCCGGTGCGGTCGATGATCCGTGTCAGGACGATGAACTGGCAGACCGGCAGGGGCAGCTACGAGGTCGAACAGCTCTACACGGCCTACGCGGGGCAGAGCTACTCGACGTGCCAGGTACGTTTCACGCGCTTCCTGCCCACGGTCCCCGGCGTGCGCCCGGGCGCGGGTATCAGGAAGAAGCCGCGCGAGGCCCACCGGTACCAGCAGGGTGGTGTGGTGATCACGGCAGGACCCGAGGCCGTCATGGACCCGGATGACGGGACCATTTCGCTGGACGTGTCGATGATCGCGAGCGCGATGGTGGTCCGCGACGAGTTCAAGCCCGAGTACCGCTTCGTGAGCGACCTGAAGGGCAACCACGCGTTCAGCGTGACGCCCCGCAGCGACCAGTCGTACGAGTACCTCATCGCGGGCGCCTGGAGCGAGGGTGCCGTCCTGAACACCTATCCTGCGTTCGAGCAGTACGTCCTGCAGACCGCTCGCGAGTACAACAGCCCCGTCCAGGTGCACGTGGTGGCGCGCGAGGCGAAGCCGTGACGGTCGCGCCGGGCAGGGCGATCCCCGGGAGGGAGGCACCGGTGGAAGAGTTCAGGGACACGCGCAGGGCTGACACGAAAGCGATGCGAACGGCGGTTGCGATCGCCGGGATGGTTGCCGTGATGGGCGGAGCGACGACCCCGGGAGGGGCGCAGCAGGCACCGGCGGCCGTCGAGTGGACGATCGACAACCTCACGTCGATCGGCGGGCACGCCGTCAGGGTCGTCGGCACGCCCAGGGTCGTTGAAACCGAAGTGGGGCGCGCCCTCGAGTTCAACGGCTCGTCCGACGGCATCATCGTGGCCGCCAATCCCATCGAGGGCCTGACCCAGTTCACCATCGAAGTCCTCTTCTCGCCAGCGCCCGATGGGCCGCCCGAGCAGCGCTTCCTGCACATTGAAGACACAGGTGAGGGCGGGAACCGCGCGCTGATCGAGACGCGCATGCTCGGTGACGGCCGATGGTGCCTCGACACGTTCCTGAAGAACGGCCCGGCGTCGCTCGCGCTCATCGATCGTGCACAGACGCACCCTGCCGCGCACTGGTACGTGGCCTCGCTGGCCTACGACGGCCGCGGGATGTCGCACTACGTCAACGGCGTGCGCGAGCTGTCGGGCAACGTGACGTTCGGCCCGCTGGCGAAAGGCCAGACGTCGCTGGGCGTGCGCCAGAACCTGGTTTACTGGTTCAAGGGACGCATCCGCACGTTGCGGGTCACGCCGAAGGCGCTCGACGCGGGCGCGCTGATGCAGGTGCACGCGACGTCCTCCGGCGTGCCGCGTGGCGGAGCCTGACAAGCAACGCGTCCACAATCGACAGCTTCACGCCCGTCCGCGACGATTTCCTGCCGCAGACCGGGCACGGCACGTTGACGTATGAGTGGCAGACGGGTCGCGACGCCCCTCACCGGGGACCGGTGGCGAGCCAGCCATGCGCACGCATCCAGTCGGCGAGGCGTTCCTGCCACCTCGACGTCGGGCCGAGGCCTGGGGCGATGCCGAAGCCGTGCGCCCCGCGCTCGTACATGTGGAACTCGGTGGGCACGTGCGCGCGCCGGAGCGCGGCGACGAACATGAGGCTGTTCTCGAGCGGCACGCTGACGTCTTCCGCCGTGTGGACGATGAACGCCGGAGGCGTCTGGGGCGTGACCTGTCGTTCGAGCGACAGGCGAGCGACGGCCTCGGGCTGCGGCGTCGCGCCGAGCAGGGCCTTGACCGAGCCGGCATGCGCGAACGGCGCCTCCATGGTGATGACCGGGTAGAGCAGCGCGACGAAGTCCGGGCGGCCGCTCATGGCGTCGAGGGCCGCACCTGTCCGGGCTTCGGGTGCGTCGAAGAGCGTCGCCGCGCTGGCGGCCACATGGCCGCCCGACGAGGCGCCCATCACGCCGATACGTGCGGGATCCACGCCGAATTCCCGAGCCCGTGCACGCACCAGGCGCACGGCTCGCACGATGTCCTGCAGCGGAGCGGGATGCCCGAACTCCGCCATCCGGTACTTGAGCACGAACGTCGCCACACCCAGCGTGCGCAGGAAGCGTCCGACCTTCTCGGACTCATTCTGGATCGCCAGGCGGACGTAGCCGCCGCCGGGGCAGAGGATGACCGCCGTGCCCGTGGCCGTTCCGGGATCGGGAGCCGTGAAGGTGAGCGTCGGTTGCTGGACGTTGTAGACGCGCCCGTCGTCGAGGCGCTCGACGCCGCCGTTGGCGCGCGCGCCGGGCACTCCTTCGGGCCACAGCGTGATGACCTGCTCGGGCATGGGCATGGATGGTTGCGCCGACGCCGGCGCGACGAACAGCGTCATGATGAGCGCTCCGCCCAGGCGGATGCCCGCAGTGGTAATCGACCGGCGCGTCACGGAGTGGGCTCCTGTGCGCCGCGATCGTGGGCGCACGCGCGCCATTCTACGTCCTGACGTTGGCGTCGTGAGTGCCGGCGCCCTGGCCGCCTGAGTATCGCCTCGGGCGGTTTCCCGATGCCCGCCTCGGGCATTGCAGTCGTTCCTCCTCGGGAGACGCGCCCCGTTGCTGTCGGGACTCAGGGCCTCGATTCTCGGGCATCGGTCCGATTTTCAAGGCGTTTCTGGGGGCGTAGGCTTGTATCCAGATTCGGGACGCGGCCGACGCCGCGAGAACAGGGAGCGACATCATGGCAAAGCATCTGGGTGGCGAAAAGGTTGGCGCAGGGTTCTACATGGACGTGAACGAGTGGAGCATCGAGACGTTCTCGGGCGACGGCGGCGTGCTGCCGGGCGACGCGACGCGGGTGTTCCGTCACGTGCCGACGATCGTGCTGCTGGTGGCGGCGCCGCTGCTGGGCGCGGCCTTCGCGATGTTCCTGCCCTTCATCGGGCTCGCCCTGGTGGCGCAGTATGCGGCCCGGCAGGCCTGGTCGTTCACGCGCGAGATGGGGCACGCGGCGCTGGTGGCGATGAGCCCGCGCACGGCGGCCGGCGAGGCCTACCTGACGGGCGACAAGAGCAAGGCGACGAAGGCCGACGGCCCCGAGGCCCGGCTCGAGAAGCTCGACGAGACGTTGAAGGCCAAGGACGAGAAAGCACCGAAGGCGTAGGGTTCGACGAACACCGGTCACGTGATGCAGCTCACACCCTGACTCACACCCGAATCGCGACGAGGGCGAGCCCGGCCAGGTCGGGCTCGTCCACGCGCCCTTCCTGCCAGGTCCGGGTGTCTGCCGGTCAGTCGTGGTCGAGCGTGCCGGCATCCGTGAAGAGGTGCTCGAGCCGTTCGCAGAAGCGCCCCACGTGCACGCCGTCCATCAGCCCGTGATGGACTTCGATCGACACGGGCATCCTCCATCCGTCTCCCTTCGCTTCACACTTGCCGAACACCAGCTTGGGGACGGAGTCCAGCCGTCCGAAGCGCCGGGCGTGCGACACGCTCGTGAAGGCCAGCCACGGCAGCGTCGAGCAGTGAAGCGTGTCGTCGCGCGCGTCCTCATCCGCCGACGGCAGCGTCGCGCCTTCGCGACGCACCCGTGCAATCTCCTGCTCGGCCAGCGCACTGAAATCGAGCGCACGCGCCGCCCAGCGAAGGTTGAGGAACACGAAGCGTTCCTCGTCGATGCGATACGTGGTGCTGCAGTCAACCGCGGGATGGACGATCACCTGCTCGCGCCCGCGCAGGCGGTAACGGAACGGCCTGCACTCGTTGGCGGCTCGCGTCGCGGCGTAGTGGTACGCCAGGAAGAACGGGATGTTGGCGTCGCGCGCCGCGGCACGCAGCGGCCCGATCTCGAGCTGGACGCAGATATTGAAGTACGGGTTGTCGAAATCGCGGAAGAACTCGAACTGGGGACGCCGCGTCCACGTCGTCACGTCAAGCCATTCGGTCATGGCGCCGCAGCTTACAACACGCGGCGCCGTCGGGCGCCTGCCCCCGACGTACCAGCCCCTGCCCGCCGCCCGGCGATCGGGTGAATTCCCGATGCCGGCCTCGGGTGTCGGTTCCGCGTCTCTCGGGTCAGGAAGGTCACGCTCCTCCGGTCGCAAGTCACCGAAAGTCGGGCATCGGTCCGATTTTCAAGGTGTTTCTTGGGGCGTAGGCTTGTATCCAGATTCGGGACGCGGCCGACGCCGCGAGAACAGGGAGCGACATCATGGCAAAGCATCTGGGTGGCGAAAAGGTTGGCGCAGGGTTCTACATGGACGTGAACGAGTGGAGCATCGAGACGTTCTCCGGCGACGGCGGCGTGCTGCCGGGCGACGCGACGCGGGTGTTCCGTCACGTGCCGACGATCGTGCTGCTGGTGGCGGCGCCGCTGCTGGGCGCGGCCTTCGCGATGTTCCTGCCGTTCATCGGGCTGGCCCTGGTGGCGCAGTATGCGGCCCGGCAGGCCTGGTCGTTCACGCGCGAGATGGGGCACGCGGCGCTGGTGGCGATGAGCCCGCGCACGGCGGCCGGCGAGGCCTACCTGACGGGCGACAAGAGCAAGGCGACGAAGGCCGACGGCCCCGAGGCCCGGCTCGAGAAGCTCGACGAGACGTTGAAGGCCAAGGACGAGAAAGCACCGAAGGCGTAGGGCCCGGGTCAGCGTTCGACCTTGATGACTCCCTCCCGAATCGCGAAGTGGATGAGCTCGGTCCGGCTGTGCAGGCCGAGCTTGTCCATGAGGTGTTCGCGGTGGCTCATCGCCGTCTTCACGCTGATGTCGAGCAGGTTGGCAATGTCCTTGTTGCTCTGCCCCTCGGCCACGAGTTTCAACACCTGCTTCTCGCGATCGGTCAGGCTGTCGTAGCGGCCGGAGCCAGATGACGCCTCGCGCTGGGGCTCAGGGCGGATCGCTTCCTGTGCGATCTCGGGATCGAGCACCAGGCCGCCGCGTGCCGCGGCTCGAATCGACCCGGGCAACTCGCGTCCGACCGAGCGCTTCAGCAGGTAACCCGCCACGCCGGCTTGCATGAAGCGCCGCACGTATTCGTGGTCGTCGTACTGGGTCAACACGACGATCTTGATGTCGGGATGGTCACGCCGGATCTGCAGCGTGGCTTCGAACCCTCCGAGTCCCGGCATCGACACATCCATCACGATGACGTCGGGATGCAGCGCGTCGCAGCGCGCGATGGCTTCCTCCCCGGTGGCGGCCTCTCCCACTACCTCGATGTCGCTGGTCTGCGAGAGCAGGGCGCGGACACCCTCGCGCAGGATGGAATGGTCGTCTGCGAGCACAACGCGGATCTTGTTCATGCACCCTCTGCCTGGAACGGCGCCTCGAGCAGGATGCGCGTCCCGCGATCGGGTGCGCTCTCGATGGTCACCGTGCCCTCGATGCTCGCCATGCGTTCGCGCATGCCCAGCAACCCCAATCCGCGCGCGTCGTCGGCGCCTGTCACGCTGACCGACGCCAGTTCGAACCCGCACCCGTCGTCTTCGATCTCGATCGCCAGGTGCTGCGCGTCGGCGCGGCACTGCACGAGGACGTGCTCGGCCCGGCCGTGACGCGCCACGTTCACGATCGCCTCCTGGGCGGCGCGGAACAGCGTCGTCTCGAGCGCGTGCGGCAGGCGTGCCGGCCACGCGTCGGCCTCGAGGCGTGCGGTCACGCCGATCGGTGCCAGGTGTCGATCGATGACGCGTTGCAGCGCCGCCACCAGCCCCAGTTCATCCAGTGCCGAGGGACGCAGATCGTGGATCAATCGATGGACGTCGTCGAGCGTACGCCCGGCGATGAGGCGCGCTTCGATCACTTCCGGATTGATCGAATCGTCGGGAGTCGACGCCAGCGCCATGTCGAGGCGCAACGACAGCGCCGCCAGGGCCTGGCACGTGTCATCGTGCAGCTCGCGCGCGAGGCGCCGTCGCTCGTCTTCCTGCGCCGTGATCACCTGGCGCAGGAGGCGGGCGCGCTGGCGGTCGCGTGACTCGAGCGCCGCGTTCGCGAGGCCCAGTGCAGCCGTGCGGTCGGCCACGCGGGCCTCGAGTTGTGCGTTGTTCTCGGCCAGCGCCTGCATCGATTGTTCGAGCGCCTGCCGCATGCGCTCGAACGCGTCGCCGAGCCGCCCGATTTCGTCTTCGCCGGTGACGGGAACGGGTTGCGACAGATCGCCGCGGGCCAACCGCTGGGCGTGTGCCGTGAGCTGATCGAGAGGGATGCGGACACTGCGGCCCACGCCCCACGCAAGGACGCCGAGCACGCCGACCATGATCGCGCAGGCCAACAGGGCGAGGAACACGGGGTTCCCTGCCCCCGAGTGATCAGGCAGGCTGACCACCCAGGGCGCGTTCCGGAGTGACTCGCTGACCGCGGCATCCCCCGGGGTGGCCGACGGCGTGACGTCGGGTCCGACGAGCATCCGGCCCGTCCGGTCGGTGACGAACGCGTGAACGTTGGAGTACTGGCGAAGGAGGATGAAGAACTCCTCGGCGCGGCGGCCGTTCAGCTGGATGCTGCCGCAGGCGGCCCCCACCGTCGTCCCCTGCAGGTCGTTGATGGCGATGCACGACACGACCTGCGGCGACCCCACGTCAATCCGCTCCGACGTCGCGGTGCCACGGGTCGTCGCGGCGTCGAGCACACTCGACAGGGCCGCGGGCGATGGCGCGGCAAGGGCGCCTTCGTGGGCCAGCTCCCGGCCCTGGCGGTCGATGATGAACACCGCGTCGGCAATCCGCGTTTCGATGAACGGTCGGCGCAGCGCATCGCGGGGAATGGGCGTGCCGCTGACCATCGCCATCCGGGCCTGCGCGGCCACGGTCTGCAGGACGCCCAGCAGTTGCGTCAACTCGCCATCGATCTGCAGCGCCATCGAGTGCACGAGCGCCTTGTGCGACGCGGTGACGTGGGCAGCCTGCCGGCTGAAGGCGATCGCGCCGATGACGCCGAGCGTGACCGACGTCAGCACGACGCCGGTCGCGATCAGGATGACGACACGGTGCTCGAGCGATCGCGCCGGGGTCACACACGCCCCCGGCGCAGGGATCGGACCATCCGGAGCAGCACGGTGTCGTTCGTGTCGATCAGGCGAATGACCACCCGTCGATTCTGGACGAGGCTGGTGGCCTCGTGCCAGACGGTACCGTCTGCCGTCCGCACGACCTGCACCACGACCGGATGGTTCGGGTCGCGCGAGATCGCGGCCTGTGACTCGACCGTGCCCGGCGGCAGCAGTCCAGGGGGGAGGTCGATCGTGTCGTCGAGTGTCTGCGCGATGATGCAGGCGATCCGCGATCCGCTGATGTCGGCGAACGTCAGCCGCACGGGCCGGCCGGCGCCCGGCGTGAGCAGTATCTCGCGGGGCGGCCACACGAGGTGATCGGGAAAGACGGCCGGGAGCATCAGGCGCGTGCGGAGGTCGCGCTCCGCGGCGGGCACCGACGCATAGCGTACCGAGGCGCGTGGCTCGCCCAGCCAGCCCGGCACCACGGCATCGGCCACGCGCAACAGCACGGCGCCGACGACGAAGACCATGACCACTCTCAGGATCTGTGCGGCCACCGACGCGGGTCGGGCTGGGGCGGCTGAGGAATCGGCGTGGGTCGTCATGACACCAGGCTCATCGTGGCCACGAGGCCGACGACGGTCAGCCACACCGGCAGGCGCTGTGGTTCCCACGCCATGTGCTCGCCATCTGCCAGTCGCTGGCACCGGCGTTCCAGGGCATGCAGGCGGCCCTGGCCAAGCAGCCCGAGGTAGCTGCCACTTGCCGCCTTGCCGCTGGCGACCAGCGCGCGGGCGAGCGCGACGGGCCGCCCCGTCACGCGGGCCGCCACGTCGTCGGCGCGCCATTCGACTTCCTGCAACTGACGGCGGGCGGTGAGGTGCGCCAGCGGCGACGCCACCAGCACCACCCGAACGCCCAGGAGCCACGCCGATCGCCTGAGGTCGTGGTTCGCGAGGTGGGCGAGTTCATGGGCGATCGCGGCGTCAAGCTGTTCGGGCGACAACGTCGCCAACGTCCCTGTCGAGATCAGCAGGTGGCGGTGCCAGAGGCCGTCGAGTCGCATCAGCGGACGGTCGCCATGCGCGATGTGCACGTGCGGCGCGGCGATGCCGAGGGTCGCGGCGAGTCGCGCCACGCGCTCGCGCGTCGCGGCGACGACGGGCTGTGCGTCATCGATGCCGTCGCCCTGCTGCACGTGAGGCGCACCGAGGCGGACCCGCACGTCACGAGCGAGCAGGAGGGCCCCCAGCGTCGCGCAGACCAGGAACACGGCCGATCGGAGCGGCACGTTCGCCACCGTGATCCTGTCGAAACGCTGGCTGACGAAGAGCGCCTGCGCGAGGAAGTCGTCACTCGCGCGCCAGGGAGCGAGCCAGAGTGCCACCGGGACGAAGAGCAGGGGCAGGACCAGGGCGACGTCGCGAAGGGCGATGCGCGCGGCGGGCGTCCGCAGGCGCAGCGCCCGGATCACGCCTTCCACCGAGGCGCACGCAATCACGCTGTGGAGCGTGAGACCGATGACAACGTCAGGGATGGGGGGCACGGTCGGTCTGCCCCGACGAGTGTGCCACCAATCGCTCGAGTTCGAGCGGATGTTCGTGATGCATCCGCTCCTCGCTGATGCGCCCGGTGAAGATCGACGTGTCGAACGGGAACACGTCCGGACTGAAGTGCGCGTTGTAGATGTGCCACACGATGACGACGAGGAAGGCCATCAGCCCTTCGCTGCTGTGCGCCACCTTGGATGCCGGGATGAACTCGCCGGGAAGCCACCGTGCGGCCACCACGGGATACAGCAGGACGATCCCCGTGGCGATGACGATGATGGCGCCGAAGATCAAGCCCCAGTACTCGAACTTCTGGCGGTAGTCGAAGCGATCGAACTTCGGTGGCGACGGCTCGACGCCGAGGTAGAACCGCAAGGTCTGGATGGCGTCGGTGAAGTCACGCTTGCTCGGCACCATGGTCAGCCGCGATCGCCTGACCACCACTTCCCACACCGCGCCCCACAGGTGGACGACGGTCAGGATGGCGAACGAGACCCCGGCAGCGCGGTGAAACCAGCGCGCGCGATCGACGCCGCCCAGCGCGTCCATGATCCACTGCGATGCCGTCGCCTCGAAGAACTTCTGCGGCAGGCCCGTCACCGACAGCGTCGTGAAGAGCACCACCATCACGACGTGCTCAATGCGCTGCCTCAGCGAGAAACGAACGTACGTCGCGCTCATCGGTTCACCACGACGCGCCAGATGTGCAGGAAGATCTGCAGGATCAGGCCGCCGATCATGAAGGGGATCAGGAACTTGTAGGCCAGCGTCACCGCGTAGACCAGCGGCGTGCGGCTCCAACTCGGCTCGTAGTGCGAGAGCCAGGCGTCAGGGAAGTGCTCGGGCGCGTCGAGGTGGCACCGCTGGCACGTCTTCTGGAGGTTCGCCTTCAGCACCGGGGAATTCGGGGCGTCGGTCTTGGTGATGTCGTGCACGCCGTGGCAGTCGGTGCATCGCGCGATGACCGGCATCGAGGCGTCGTCGCGCGAGCCTCGGAGCCGCGCCGTCACGCCGTGGAAATCGGTCAGGTACGTCTGGTGCACCGCGGTCGAGAGGCCGTACTTGTCCATGACCTGCTTGTCGCCGTGGCAGGTGGCGCACATCTCGGGGGTGTGGGCGCGCCAGTCGCCCTCGTGGGGACCCGCCGTGTCGTGCGACCGGTGGCAATCGGTGCAGGTCGGGACGTCGGGGTTGTTGTCGTCGACCAATGCCTTGCCGTGCACGCTCTTCGAGTAGACCGTCGAGATCCCCGCATGGCAGCGCGCGCAGGTCTGCGAGATCCGCGAACGCGGCTGGTTCGGCGAGTGCACGTTGTGCGCCCCGTGGCAGTCGGTGCACAGCGGCGCCGTCACGTCACCACGTGCCTGGGCCACGTGGTGCACGCTGTCGAGCGTCTTCTTGAAGGTGGCAAAGTGGCAATGCGTGCAGCCCTCCTGGTAGGCCACCGACACGTCGCGCTTCGTCTGGAAGCTCGTCGTCGGGTGCGGCATCTCGCTCATGGCTGCGTGGCAGTCGAGGCAGCCGAGCGACCCCCCGTGGACGGACCCCTTGATGACGTCGTAGTCGACGAACAGCGACCGCGTCTCACCGTTCCCGAGCGTCGTCGTCAACTCGCGATCGGAGTGGCAACCGAGGCACTCTTCGTCGGCGGGACTCGGAGCCGACGCCGGCGCGGCCTGGGCGGCATCGGGCGGCGGAGCGGACGGAACTGGCGGCTGCATCGCGAGGGCGAGCAGGAGGGCGAAAGCGTGAGTCATAGGGCCTGGCGTCGGGGGAACAACGGTCCGATCGAATCCGGTCTGGAATGCAGCAAGCCAATTGCCAGCGCACGACCGTGAAATTCAGGCCTGAAACGGGTAGGATCCGGCACGCGGCGTCCACGCGCCGCGTCGCGAGCCGGGAATCCGGCAGTCAACCGACCGCCTCCTCGCCGCCGACGTCCCGGAGGGTTCCCGTGCAGACCTGCCCGCCATCCGCGCTCACGGTCGGTCACCTGGCGTTCGTCGGCGTGCCCTGGGATGAGGGCTCGTCGTTCATGCGTGGCCCGGCGGCCGCGCCAGGCGTCGTCAGGCGCGCCCTCGCCTCGCCCTCGGCCAACTGGGCCAGCGAGGCCGGTCGCGACCTCTCGGCCGAGGCCCGGTTCGTCGACGCGGGCGACTTCGCCATCGCCTCGGGTGGGGGCGCCGTCGAGAGCATCGCTGCGGCCATGAGGGCGATCCTCACCACCGGTGCCCGCGTAATCGCGTGCGGTGGTGATCACGCGGTGACCTGGCCGCTCGTGCAGGCACACGCGGCGGTCCACGGTCCACTCGACATCCTCCACCTGGATGCGCACTCAGACACCTACGACGAGTTCGAGGGGAACCGCCTGTCGCACGCCTGCCCGTTTGCGCGCATCATGGAGGCCGGACTCGCACGTCGCCTGGTCCAGGTCGGGATTCGGACGTTGACCCCGCACCAGCGCGCGCAGGTCGAGCGTTTCGGCATCGAGGTCATCCCCATGGCAGCGTGGCCGGCAGGCACCATCGCGTTCGAGGGGCCCGTCTACCTGTCGCTCGATCTCGACGTCATGGATCCCGCGTTCGTGCCGGGCGTGTCGCACCACGAGCCTGGGGGCGCCAGCGTCCGCGACGTGCTGCGCGTCGTCCAGCAACTGCGCGGTCGGCTCGTCGGTGCCGATGTCGTCGAACTCAACCCCTCGCGTGACCTCCAGGGCGTGACCGCGATGGTCGCGGCCAAGTGCGTCAAGGAGATCGCCGAGCGCATGCTGGAGTAGGCCGATGCAGATGCACGACATCCCGTTCGGAACGGTGACCTGGGACGCGGTGACGCCGACCGAGCATCCCGGCGAGACCGGCATCGCCCTGTGGCGGACGCAGCAATGTGGCGACATCCGCGTGCGGATGGTCGAGTATTCGCCCGGTTACGCCGCCGATCACTGGTGCAGCAAGGGACACATCCTGCTGTGCCTGCGCGGCGAACTGCAGACGGAACTGCGCGATGGGACGCACGTCGTCCTGCGTCCAGGGATGAGCTATCACGTCGCCGACGACACGGCCGCGCACCGCTCCAGGGCGCCGCATGGCGCAACGCTGTTCATCGTCGACTGAACCCGCCTCTGGCGCGCACGGCCGGGCGCGGTGCGCACGTGACTTGCGGGCGCCCGCTGCCGCGTGGCAGGATGCGCCCGCACCCCGCTGAAACCGAACGGCACCACCACTTCCCGGGAGGTCTGCATGGTCACGGTGACATCGCTGGTCGTTCCGATCCTCGTGTCGGCAGTCGTCGTGTTCGTGGCAAGCAGCGTGCTCCACATGCTGCTGCCGTTCCACAAGAACGACTACCGGAAGCTGCCAAAGGAAGATGACGTGCTCGAGGCCCTGCGCCGCTTCAACATTCCGGCCGGCGACTACCTGGTGCCGTGTGCCGGCTCGCATGAGGCCATGAGGCAGCCCGAGTTCAAGGCCAAGATGGAGAAGGGCCCGATCGTGATCATGACGATTGCCGACGGGGGCAGCGGGGGGATGGGGCAGCCGCTGGCGCTGTGGTTCGTCTATGCGGTCGTCGTGAGCGTGTTCGCCGCCTACGTCGCGGGCCGGGCGCTCGCCCCCGGCGCACACTACCTCGCCGTGTTCCGGTTCGCCGGCGCGGTCGCGTTCACGGGCTACGCACTTGCACTCGCCCAGCACTCCATCTGGTACAAGCGCCAGTGGAGCACCACGATCAAGTCGATGGTCGACGGCCTGATCTACGCGCTCCTCACCGCCGGTGTGTTCGGGTGGCTGTGGCCGCGTTGATCGACCTGGAGACCGATCTGCACCGTGACCGCGATCAGCCCTGGTCGCGGTCGCGGCGCACCGTGACCTTGAGCCCGCGTATCTTGGTTGCCTTCAGCGCGGTCATGATGCCCGCCGCCAGTTCCTCGGGGACCTCGACCAGCGAGTAGCCCTCGCCGATCCGGATGCCGCCGAGCACGCTGGAGGGCACGCCTGCCTCACCGGTGATGGCGCCCACCAGATCCCCGGGCCTGATGCCCGCGCTCTTGCCGGCACCGATGAAGATCACCGCCATCGGGCCCTCGTGCGCCGAGGCCCGGCCGCGAGGCTTGGCGCCGCGGCCGCGATCGCCGTCACCCCGACGGTCGCCGCGTTCCGGGCGCGAGTCGCTCATCGACGGCTGTGCGATGTCGACCGACGCCTCGGGCATGGTCGGCTCGCTGGCCTCGTGCACCATCTTCACGGCCGCGGCCGCGATGTCGAGCACGTCGAACTCCTGCGCGAGCGCATCGACGATCGCCCGCGCTTCGCCGAAGTCGCCCGCCGTGAGCTGTTCGCGCAGGGCATCGCGCGTCGCCTCGAGCCGCCGCGCGCGCATGTCGGCGACGGTCGGCAGCGGCAGGACGTCGATCTTCTGTTTCGTGATGCCCTCGACCGAGCGCAGGAAGCGGTGCTCGCGAGGGTTCGCCAGCGTAATCGCGACTCCTTCGCGGCCGATGCGCCCCGTCCGCCCGATGCGGTGCACGTAGACCTCGGGCGAGGTGGGCACATCGAAATTGATGACGTGCGACACGTGGTCGATGTCGAGCCCGCGCGCGGCCACATCGGTGGCGACCAGGATGTCGGCCTGCTCGTTCCGGAACAACTGCATCACGCGGTCACGCTGCTTCTGCACCATCCCGCCGTGCAGGGCCTGCGCTCCGAACCCATGCGCGTTCAGCGTGTTCGTCAGCTCATCCACCTCGACCCGCGTGCGGCAGAACACGATCGCCGACTTGGGATTCTCGAAATCGAGGATGCGGCCCAGTGCGGCCATCTTCTGCGGGCGGCCGACGATGTAGGCCGTCTGGCGGACCTGGGGCAGCTTGCCCGCAGGCCGTTTCTCGCGGGCGATCGTGATGCGGCTGGGTGACTTGAGGTGCTTGCCCGTGATCGCGGCGATGCGTGGCGCCATCGTCGCGGCAAACAGCGCCGTCTGCCGTGTCTCGGGCGTCGCGCCGATGATCGCGTCGATGTCATCGGCAAAGCCCATGTCGAGCATCTCGTCGGCTTCGTCGAGCACCAGCACCTCGAGCTCGGAGAGATCGAGCGTCTCGCGGCGCAGGTGATCGAGCGCACGGCCCGGCGTGGCCACGACCACGTCGGCCCCGCGGCGGAGCCCGCGAATCTGGACGTCCATCGGGGCGCCCCCGTAGAGCGGGACGATGGCCAGGCGGAGGCCGCGCGCGTACTTGTGGAGTGCCTCGGAGGTCTGCATGGCCAGTTCGCGCGTCGGCACCAGGATCAACGCCCGCGCCCCCTGGTGCTTGCGCGTCACATCGCGGACGAGCCGATCGAGCAACGGCAGCGAGAAGGCGGCGGTCTTGCCGGTGCCGGTGCCGGCCAGGCCGATGAGGTCGCGGCCTTCTCGCAGGAGCGGAATCGCCTCGCGCTGAATCGGGGTGGGTTCTTCGTACCCCAGCGCGTGGACGGCCGAGACGAGCTTGTCAGCGAGTCCGAGCGAGGAGAAACCCGTGGAGGAGCCGTCGTCGGGCAGAGTGCTCATGACGCGATCTTACGCTACCGGGGCTGGAGCCGCGCGCGCGCGACGGCCCGGACTCGCGCTCGGGCGGGGCCGTGAGACTACACTGCGGTGGTGATGTCGGTGATGCGATGCGCGGGCACGATGTGCCTGGTCGTGGCACTCAGCGCCTGCGTGGCAGGCCAGCAGCCGTCCGCCGCAACTGGTGATGCCGATCGCCTCGGCGTGCTGATCAACGAGGCCCGCCGGCAGCATGGGCTGCCCGCGCTCGCACGGAGTGCGTCGCTGGATGCCGATGCGCGAACCCTGGCGACCTCGCTGGCCGCACGCCAGAAGTTGCGGCACAGGTCGAAGGGCGAATTCCGCACGCTGAGTGTCGATTGGACCCGGGTGGCCGAAAACGTCGGCACCGCGGCGAGCGCCGACGAGCTGCACAGGGTCCTCATGGCGTCCAGGCTGCATCGCGAGAACATCCTCGGCCCGTACACGCTGGTCGGCATCGGTGTGGCCCGGGATCGACGCAATCGCCTGTGGGTGACCGAGGTGTTCGTCTCGCCGTGACGCAACGCGGCGCCGTCTCGGGTATTCTCCGCGCATGCGTTGCCACCTCAGCTTCGGCCTCGCCACGGTCGCGCTCGTCGCTGGTTGCCTCCAGGCGCCGGCGCAGGTGCTCGATCCCCCCTTCCGCATCGCGTCATCCCCCTGGGACGTCGAGACGCTCGGCAATCACCGGGTCGTCATCACGGTACCCGAGCCCGCGGGCGGCGTCGTCCACGTCATCGTCCCGTGGAGGCGCCGGGATACGGACCCTGCCGCGCGACACCTGATCGTCACCGACGCCGCATCCGTGCCGATCGCCAATGTGCGACGGGGCGCCATGTCGCGCGAGCAGGGCGAACTCTGGTTCGAGCCCACCCGCGGCGCGGGACGCTACTACCTCTACTACCTGCCGTGGGAGAGCGCCGGGCGCAGCAACTACCCGCGCGTGACCTACCCGATGCCGAAGGACTCCGCGTCGCCCGACTGGCGTGCCCGCGTTGTCGCGCGACCCGACTGGCCCCGGGGCCGCGTCGAGGCCTTCGAGGCGATCGACGAGCTGAATCGGTTCGACCCCATGGAAGTGATCGCCACCCGGGACGAAGTCGCGGCCCTGACGGCGCCGCACCGCGAGGCCGGGTGGATGGTGTTTCCAGAAGACCGGCTGCTGCCGGTGCGCATGCCGCGAGACCTGCCGAAACGGTGGATCGACCGCGGCGTGGCCACCGTGCTGACCGGGGAGCCGCTGCGGGGCGAGTTCTTCGCGTTTCAGCTGGCCATCTACGCCCTGCGCACGGTCTCTGGCGCGACGGTCCGTTTCAGCGACCTGACGCACTCGAGCGGCCGGACCCTCGCGGCGGCCGTGCTGTCGTGCATCAACACCCGTGGCATCGACTGGGATGGACGTGCCTTCACGAAGACCGTCGACGTGGCCGAAGGCCACGTGCAGCCCGTGTGGTGCGGGGCTGACATCCCCGTGGACGCCGCGCCCGGCGACTATCGTGGCGTGGCGACGCTGGCCGCCGCCGGCCTCCCGGACCGTCGCGTGGACCTCCGCCTCACGGTGCAGGACGCGGTCGCGCCGCGCGGCGGCGCTGACGAACCCTGGAAACAGACCCGTCTCAAGTGGCTCGACTCCACGCTGGCGCAGGACAACGCCGTCATTCCGCCCTACACGCCGATCCGCGTCAGCGGGCGGCAACTGTCGTTCCTCGGACGGGACGTCGAACTCGACGACACGGGCCTGCCGAGGCGCATCCGGACCTGGTTCACCGAAGAGATGACCGCGATCGGCGCGGACCCGCACGACGTCCTCTCGTCGGCGATGCGACTCGTTGCGGAGCGTCCGGACGGCACGCGGATCGACCTCGCCGGCGGGGAACCGACGTTCACCGAGCAGTCGCCTGGAACGGTGCGGTGGACGTCGACGTCACGCGGTGCGTCACTGCGGCTCGAGGCAACGGGCACGCTCGAGTTCGACGGCTTCCTGTCGTACCGCCTCTCGCTCACCAGCGACACCGACGTGGACCTCGCCGACGTGCGCCTCGAGATGCCCTACCGTGGGGGCGCGGCGACCTACATGATCGGGCTGGGGCAGAAAGGCGGCGCGCGCCCATCGCGTCTCGACTGGACGTGGAGCGTCGCCACGCGCAACCAGGACGGCGCGTGGCTCGGGGGCATCAACGCGGGGTTGTACTTCTCGTTGCGCGACGAGAAGTACGTGCGTCCGCTGAACACGAACTTCTACCTGCAGAAGCCCCTGGTGCTGCCCACCTCGTGGGGAAACGACGGGCGGGGGGGCATTGCGATCGCTGAACGCGGCGAGGACGTGCACGTCACGGCCTTCAGCGGGCGCCGCACGCTCAAGGCGGCGACGACGCTGCACTTCGACGTGAACTTCATCGTCACGCCGTTCCACGCGCTCGACACCGACGCGCAGTGGCGGACGCGCTTCTATCACCGCTTCACGCCGGTGGCCGACGTCAAGGCCACGGGCGCGACGGTCGTCAACGTTCACCACGCCAACGCCATCAACCCGTGGATCAACTACCCGTTCATCGCGCATCGCGAGATGAAGGCGTATGTCGACGAGGCACACCGGCAGGGGCTCAAGGTCAAGATCTACAACACGGTCCGCGAGCTCTCGAATCACGCCTACGAGTTGTTCCCGCTTCGCAGCCTCGGGCACGAGATCTTCTCGCCCGGGACAGGCGGCGGTTTCTCGTGGTTGCAGGAACACCTCGAGGACGACTACATCGCGGCGTGGTTCGTGCCAGACCTCAAGGACGCTGCGGTCATCAACAGCGGAATGAGCCGCTGGCACAACTACTACGTCGAAGGGATGAACTGGCTGGTGCAGCAGGTGGGCATCGACGGCATCTACCTCGACGACGTCGCGTTCGATCGCACGACGATGAAGCGCGTGAAACGGGTGCTCACCCAGGACGGGCACCCCGGTATCGTCGATCTGCACTCGGCCAACCAGTACAACCAGCGTGACGGCTACATCAGCAGCGCGCTGCTGTACCTCGAGCACTTTCCGTATCTCACGCGCCTCTGGTTCGGGGAGTACTTCGACTACGAGCGCAGCAGCCCCGACTTCTTCCTCACCGAGGTCAGCGGGATCCCGTTCGGCCTGATGGGCGAGATGCTCGAAGGTGGCGGCAACCCCTGGCGGGGCATGGTCTACGGGATGACGAACCGCCTGCCGTGGACCGACAGCAGCGATCCGCGTCCGCTGTGGAAGGCGTGGGACGCGTTCGGCATGGACGGGTCGCGGATGATCGGCTACTGGGCGCCGCACAACCCGGTGAAAACGAGCCGGAGCGACGTGCTCGCCACCGTCTACGCGAAGCCGGGACGTGCGCTCGTCGCGCTGGCCAGTTGGGCCGAGGCCGATACGTCAGTCGGCCTGGCGTTCGACTGGACGTCGCTCGGCATCGATCCTGCGCGCGCCACGATCGTGGCGCATCCGATTGACGGGTTCCAGCCGGCCCGCACGTTCGCACCAGGCGAGTCGATCCCTGTCGCTCGTGGCAGGGGCTGGTTGCTGACGCTGGCGGAACGATGAGACAGGGAGGATCACTCGTGGTCGAGCAGCTCGTCAACCTCACGCGATGTCGCGTCGCCATCACCATGCCGGCCATGACCCGGCGCGTGCCGGCGATCGGTGTATTCCTTCTGGGCCTTGTGTTGCCCGCCGTGTCTGACGCCGCCGCCACCGTGCGCGAGTTCACGCAGGTGATGACGACGTATCCCTTCTCGGACCCGAACCCGGTCGCGGATGGCGGCAGGATCTATCCCTACTACCGGTTCGACGGGTACACCGATGTGCCCGTGCAGCAGGCGTGGACGGTGGTGGAACTCGAGAACGAGTTCCTCAGGGTGCGCATCCTGCCCGGAATCGGCGGGAAGATCTGGTCGGCGATCGACAAGACCACAGGGAGACCGTTCATCTACGACAACCACGTGGTGAAGTTCCGCGACATCGCGATGCGCGGGCCGTGGACCAGTGGAGGGATCGAGCCGAACTACGGCATCATCGGCCACACGCCCAACTGCGCAACGCCCGTTGACTACATCACCCGCACGACGCCGGACGGCAGCGCGAGCGTCACGATCGGTGTGCTCGACCTGCTGACGCGCACGCCGTGGCGCCTCGAGATCACGCTTCCCGCCGACGCGGCCTATTTCACCACCCGTTCGCTGTGGCAGAACACGTCGTCGGTCGAGCAGCCGTACTACACGTGGATGAACGCCGGCCTCAAGGCGTCGGGCAACCTGCAGTTCGTCTATCCGGGCACGCACTACCTCGGGCACGGTGGCGAGGTCTCACCGTGGCCGCAGCATCCCGCCAACGGCAAGGACCTGTCGTTCTACGAGCAGAACGACTTCGGTCCCTACAAGTCGTACCACGTCTTCGGCCGCGGGTCCGACTTCTTCGGCGCGTACTGGCACGACGATGACGCGGGGATGGCGAGGTACTCCACGCGCGACGACAAGGCCGGGAAGAAGATCTGGATCTGGGGCCTGTCGCAGCAGGGGATGATCTGGGAGAAGCTGCTCACCGACGCCGACGGCCAGTACGTGGAGGTGCAGTCGGGGCGCCTGTTCAACCAGGCGGCGGCCGAGAGCTCGCTCACCCCGTTCAAGAATCGTGGGTTTGCACCCGGTGCAACTGACACCTGGACGGAGGTACTGGTTGCCCGTCAAGGGCACACACGGTTTCGTGAAGGCCAATGACCTGGGTGCGCTGAACGTGCGACGCGAGCACGGCAGGCTGGTGCTGGCGTTCTCGCCGACACAGCGCGTCTCGGGCGCCGTGGAGGTCTTCGACGGATCGACCCGCGTCGGCGCGTGGGATGTGGCGTTCACACCGCTGTCGACGTGGACGCAGTCGCTGGCGAGTGACATTCCCGATGCGAGGCTCCGCGTGCGCGTGCTCGGGTCGCGCTTCGAGTACGTGGGCGACCCGTCGGCCGACACGCTCGCGCGTCCACTGACGTCGCCGGCTGCGTTCGACTGGTCGACGGTGTTCGGCCTGCACACCAGGGCCAAGGAACTGATTCGACAGCGGCGTTACGTCGACGCCGAGCCGGTGCTGCAGGAGTGCCTGGCGAAGGATCCGAACTACGTGCCGGCGCTGGTCGATGCATCCATGCTCCGGCATCGGGCGGGCGACGATACGCGTGCCTTCGCGCTCGCGAGGGCGGCGCTGGCGATCGATACGTACGAACCGGCGGCCAACTACTACTACGGCCTGGCGGCCGACGCCCTCGGCCGCACGGCCGACGCGCGCGACGGGTTCGAGATCGCGGCGCAGTCGCCGGAGTTCCGTGCTGCCGCGTGGCAGCAACTGGCGCGCCTTGCCATTCGCGACGGGCGCGTCGAGGCGGCGCTGCACTACGCTCGCCGTGTGACGACCCAGAACGCGCTCGACGTCGGCGCCTGGCAGCTCGCGGCGTTGGCGCAGCGCGTCGCCGGTGACGCCACCGGGGCCGAGACGACGCTGTCGCGGCTGCTCGAGATTGATCCCCTCAACCACGTCGCCCGCTTCGAGCGCGCGATGGCGCTCGGGACCGATGCCGCACGGCAGGCGTTCGTCGGGGGCATCCGCAACGAGATGCCGCACGAGACGTTCCTCGAGATGGCGGCGTGGTATCACGGTGCCGGGCGTGCCGGTGACGCCGAGGTGCTGCTGACGCTCGCACCGCGCACGCCGGAGGTCCTGTACCTGGCGCGCCTGGCTGTCGAGCCTGCACGGCGGCACCGAGTCTGCGTCATTGCTCGCGGCCGCGCACGCGGCGCCGCCGGCGCTGGCCTTCCCGTTCCGTGGCGAGAGCGCTGACGTGTTCAGGTGGGCGAGCGGGCGGGGGACCGAATGGCAGCCACGGTACTACCTGGCGTTGATCGACCTCGGTCGCGGCAATCGCGACGCGGCGCGCGACGCCCTGGTGGCGCTTGGCGACGGTCCGCCGTTTGCGCCGCTGTATGCGCTGCGGGCGAGCCTGCTCGGGGATCACGAGCGCGCGGCGGCCGACCTGCGGCGGGCGATGACACTGGATGCGGCGCAATGGCGGTTCGCGAAGCAACTGGCGGAACTGCTCATCGCCGACCGGCGCTACCGCGACGCGGCACAGGTCGCGCGCGACGCCTATGCGCGGACGCCGTCCAGTTACGTGCTCGGGATGCTCACCGCGAGGGCCCTGGTGCTCGATGGCCGACCCGCGGAGGCCTTGTCGGTGCTCGACCGCCTCACGGTGCTGCCTTACGAGGGTGCCAACGACGGGCGCCGTTTGCATCGCGAGGCGCACCTGTTGCTGGCGATCGAGGCGTCGCCTGCCGACTTGCGCCTGGCGCTTGATCATCTCGCTGCCGGCCAGGCATGGCCGGAGCGCCTTGGGGCGGGCAAGCCATACGACGAAGACATCGACACGCGGGTCGATGACTTCGTGGCGGCGCGCCTTCAGGCGCAAGCGGCTGCGGCGGGCGAGGCGGGCAGGGCCCGCGAGCGCATTCACGGCTCGCGGCATGGCAGGGCGGGGGCGGGCGGATTGGCCTCGGCGCTGGCATTGCGCGATGGCGGGCGCCTCGACGAGTCGCGGCGCGCGCTGGACGCCTGGGCGGCCACCCTCACGCAGCCGGAACTCGCGGCGTGGGGCCGGACGCTCCTGGACGGTGCTGTCGCGGCGTTCCCGCTGGCGCGTCACGAGGCGGGCGACTACGCCATCCTCGACGCCGCGCTGCGCCGACGCTGAGCCCACGTGCGGCGCGCGGGACGGGGGCCGGCCCGCGCGCACGAGACGACACACAGATGTAACATGCACGTCGTACGGTGGTTGCGACGGTCCGTTCGAATACACAGGACGACATGATGGGCTCCCAGCTCGAAGCCAGCCTCCAGCACGACATGAATCTCATCCGCAGCCAGGTGCGCGAGATGAGTGAGCAGTGTGCCCGCGCCCTCGACGGCGCCCTCAAGGCCCTCGTGGGCGAAGAGCGGCAGGCGGCGTACCTGGTCATCCTGCGCGACCAGCAGATCGACGAGATGGAGCAGCAACTCGACCGGCTGTGCCTCGAGTTCCTGGTGCGCCAGCAGCCTGCCGGCGGGCACCTCCGCTTCGCGTATGCCGCCACCAAGATCAGCACCGAACTCGAGCGCATCGGCGATCACGCCGAAGCCGTCGCGCGTCGCGTGCTCAAGCTCGAGCAGGTGCGGCCGACCTTTGCGTACGAGGCGTTCCGCGAGATGGGCGATGCGTGCCTCGGCATGCTGCGCGACGCCGTGCGGGCATTTGTCGAGAACGACGCCGAACTGGCGCAGGCGACGATGCGCATCGAGCGCACCATCGACAAGATGCGCCGCAAGATCGACGATACGCTGGTCGAGAAGGAGCACTCGAACGAGCTGGCGCTCGAGCCGTTCGCCTTGATGTCGACGATCAGCCGGCGTATCGAACGCGTCTCGGACGAAATCCGCGACATCTGCGCCGAGACGCTCTACATGTGCACGGGCGACTTCGTGAAGCACAAGTCGCCCGAGGCGTTCCGCATCCTCTTCGTCGATCAGCACAACCACTGCCGAAGCCAGATGGCCGAGGCCATCGCCTCGACGATGTCGCACCCGCGGTTGCTGTTCAGCAGCGCGGGCATCGACCCGGAGCCGATCGATCCACGCCTGCCGAAGTTCCTGGCCGAGAAAGGCCTCGACCTGGGCCGGCACAGCCCCAAGTCGCTCGCGCAGATCCCGAATCTCGATCACTACCACGTCGTGGTGGCGTTCGACGAGGGCGCGTACCACGCGCTGCGTTTCAGGCGGACGCCGACCGTGTGCATCGACTGGCCGGTCGAGGATCCTTCGGCGCTGGAAGGGTCGCTCGACGAGCATCGCGATGCCTACGAGCGCGCGTTCACGGCGATCCGCGGGCAACTGCAAGACCTCGTGGATGCGATCGTCCGCCAGGACTGACCATGCGGCCGCACGTGACCAGGGCGATCGGAGCGCGACTCGTGTGCGCGGTGGGGATGGCGGCCGTGGTGTTGTCGGCTGCGGCGTGCGGGCCGGGACGCGAGGGCGGCGCCAGCAAGGTCATCCTGAATCGCGGCTCCGACACCATGATCAACGTGGCCCAGGCGTGGGCCGAGGCCTACGCCAAGGTGGCCCCTGACGTCTCGGTCGAGGTCGCGGGAGGTGGGTCGGGCGTCGGCATCTCGGCCCTGATCGACGGCACGGTGCAGATGGCCAACAGCAGCCGGCCCATGAAGCCCGCCGAGCGCGAGGCGGCCAGGGCAGCCCGCGGCGCCGATCCGGTGCAGACGGTGACCGGGTACGACGCACTGGCCGTGTACGTGCACAAGGACAATCCGCTGACGTCGTTGTCACTGGCCCAGATGAAAGCCCTGTTCGCCGAAGGGGGCGCCGTTGAGCGCTGGTCAGACCTGGGGGTCACCAACACGGCGTGCCCGCGCGACCGCATCATCCGGATCAGTCGCCAGTCGAGTTCGGGCACGTACGATTTCTTCCGCGAGGTGGCCCTCGCCAAGACCGACTTCAAGCTCGGCACCCTGGAATTGAACGGCTCCAAGGAGGTGGTCGAGCTGGTGTCGCACACGCCGTGCGCCATCGGCTACAGCGGCATGGGCTACGCCACGCCCGGCGTGCGGGCGCTGGCGATCGCCACGACCGCAGACTCGGTGCCGGTCGCCCCGACGCTGGCCTCGACGCTGAGTCGGACCTATCCCATCGCGCGCCCGCTGTACGTCTACACCATCGGCGAGCCGACAGGAGAGACGAAGCGCTACCTGGATTGGATTCTCTCCCCGGCCGGCCAGGACATCGTGCAACTCGTCGGCTACGTGCCCCTGAGGACGAACACCGAGGCAGGTCCATCGTGACGCCGGACGTGACACCGTCACCGAAACGCCCCCGCGCCCGCCGCCCGCGCTGGGCCATCCTCGCCGAACGGGCGATGGAAGGCCTGATCCTGCTCTGCGGTGTCAGCGCGATCGTGCTCGTCCTCGGCATCTTCTTTTTCGTGTTCCGCGAGGCGCTGCCGGCCCTTTCGTCTGAGCACTTCAACCTCGGCGAGTTCCTCTTCAGCATCGAGTGGTATCCGACGTCGGTGACGCGCATCCGCTACGGCGTGCTCGCCATGGTTGCCGGCACGCTGGCGGTCACGGCGTTCGCGATGCTCATCGCGGTGCCCTTCGGCCTTGGCGCGGCGATCTACGTGTCGGAGTTCTGCACGCCGAAGCTGCGCGAGACGCTCAAGATCGTCATCGAGCTGCTGGCCGCGATTCCGTCGGTCGTGTGGGGCTTCATCGGCCTCACGGTGATGAACGACCTGATCATCCGTGTGTTCGACGCGTCGGTCGGCCTCAACGTGCTGAACGCCGGCCTCCTGCTGGCCCTGATGAGCGTGCCCATCATCGTGTCGATCGGCGAGGACGCCCTGAAGGCCGTGCCCGACTCGTATCGCGAGGCCGGCCTGGCACTCGGCGCGACGCGCTGGCAGTTGGTCTACCGCGTGCTATTGCCCGCCGCGAAGAACGGGCTGCTCGCCGCGGCGTTGCTGGGCGTTGGTCGCGCCGTCGGCGAGACGATGGCCGTGCTGATGGCCACCGGACACGCGGTGCAGATCCCGACGAGCCTGCTGGAGCCCGTCCGGACACTGACGGCGAACATCGCATCCGAGATGGGGGAGGTCAGCAAGGGGTCCGAGCACTATCGCGTGCTGTTCCTGATCGGCGTCCTCCTGTTCTGCATCACCTTCGCCGTCAACCTGACCGCCGACGTCATCGTCCGCGGCGTCCGGAGGAAGTAGGCGATGTTCACCGCCACGCCGCACAGCCTCCGCAAGCAGCGGACCGAGCACGTCGCCCACGCGGTGTTCGCGGCCATGGCCGTCTGCATCGTCGTGCCGCTGATCGCCATCATCGTCTACCTCGTCGTGAAGGCGTGGCCGTCGCTCTCGCTGGCGTTCCTCTTCGAGCCGCCGCGGAACATGCAGACTGAAGGCGGCATCTGGTCGGCGCTGATCGGGACGATCTACCTCGTCGTGGTTGCGTTGGCGGCGGCAGCGCCGGTGGGCGTGCTGGCCGCGGTGTACCTGAACGAGTACGCGACCGAGAACTGGTTCACGCGCCTGGTGAACCTCGCGGTGATCAACCTCGCGGGTGTGCCGAGCATCGTGCACGCGCTGTTTGGCCTCGGGGCCTTCGTGCTCGCGGCCGGGTTGGGGCAGTCGGTGCTCGCCGCGTCGCTGACGCTCGCCGTCATGACCCTGCCGGTCGTGATTGCCAGCACGCGCGAGGCGCTGGCCGCGGTCCCGCGATCGTTCCGCGAGGCGTGCTGGAACGTCGGTGCGACGCGATGGCAGACCATCCGCGCGGTCGTGCTGCCCAACGCCATCAGTGGCATCCTCACCGGCGTCATCCTCCAGGTGTCGCGGACCGCAGGCGAGACGGCGCCGATTCTGTTCACGGGCGCGGTGATGTACAAGGCGGTCGAGAAGGGCGACCTCCTGCCCTACCGTCTCACCGAGAGTTGCATGGCGCTTGCCACGCACCTCTACAACCTGGCCACCCAGATCAACGGCGCACCCGAGTCGCTCCAGTTCGCGACGGCGACCGTGCTGCTCGGGGCCGTGCTCCTGGTCAACTCCTCGGCCATCGCGCTGCGCGTGTACCTGAGGTCGCGGAAGAAATGGTAGACGCGGTGCCGGTCAGCGGCGACGTGGCCATCGACGTGCGCGACCTGCGCGTGTCGTATGGCGGTCGCGAGGTGATCCACGGGATCTCGTTCGACGTGCGGCGCGGCGAGATCCTCGGGGTCATCGGGCCGGCGCAGTCGGGGAAGACCTCGATGCTCAGGTGCCTGAACCGCACGCTCGAGTTCACGCCCGGCGGAAAGGTGCGAGGCACGATCCTCGTGGACGGCGAGGACGTGTCGCGGGTGCGCGACGTCTTCGGGCTGCGCCGCAAGATCGGGATGGTGGCGCCGCTGCCGGTCGGCCTGCCGCTCACCATCTACGACAACGTGGCGTTCGCGCCGCGGTCGTCAGGCCTGGGCAACCGCGCCGACCTGGATGAGATCGTCGAGCGCTGCCTGCGCCAGGCGGCCCTGTGGGACGAGGTGAAGGATCGACTGAACACGCTCGGTACGAAGTTGTCGGGAGGCCAGCAGCAGCGCCTCACGATCGCGCGGGCGCTGTCGCACGACCCGTCCATCCTGTGCCTCGACGAGTTCTCGATCGCGATCGATCCGGTCACCACGATGCGCATCGAGGACGTATTGAAGGAACTGCGCGAGACCGTGACCATCCTGCTCGTGACGAACCTGACGCAGCAGGCGAGGCGGCTCGCCGATCGCACGATGTTCATGCTCAACGGTGAAGTGGTGGAGTTGGATCGCACCGAGGTCGTGTTCTCGGAGCAGCCGTCCGATCGTCGCACCTTCGACTATGTCAGCGGGATTGTCGGATGAGCGACCAGCAGCCGGCGTTCAGCATCGAGACCCGTGGCCTCGGCCTCTGGTACGGTGACTTCCAGGCCCTCAAGGACGTGACGCTGCAGATCAAGCCGGGGATCGTCACGTCGCTCATCGGACCCTCGGGGTGCGGCAAGTCGACGTTGCTGCGGTGCTTCAACCGGATCAACGAACGCTACGGCTACGTCACCACGAAGGGCGAGATCGACGTCCTCGGCAAGAACATCTACGACCCTGACGTGTCGCTGGTCGAACTGCGCAGGGCGGTGGGCATGGTGTTCCAGCGGCCCAACCCGCTGCCGATCTCGGTCTACGAAAACCTCGTGTTCGGCCTGCGCATCCACGGCGATCGCGCGTCGCTGACGCGGACGGCTCTCGACGAGGCCGTCGAGATGGCGCTGGGCGAGGTCGGGCTGTGGGATGACCTGAAGGATCGACTGCAGGTACGGGCGACGGAACTGCAGCTCGAGCAGCAGCAGAAGCTCTGCATCGCACGGCTGTTGCCGCTCAAGCCGCAGGTGATCCTGATGGACGAACCGGCCTCGGCGCTCGACATCGACGGCACGCGCGCCATCGAGGAACTGATGTTCGGGCTCAAGGAGCGCTACACGATCGTCATCGTCACCCACAATATGTCGCAGGCGCGCCGCGCGAGCGACGAGTGCATCTTCATGCTGCTCGGCGAAGTCGTGGAGCACGACCGCACCGAGCAGCTGTTCCTCGTCCCCAAGAACCCCAAGACGGCAGACTACATCGAAGGCCGGTACGGCTAGGCGCCGGTCGGCGGAGACGCTGCGCCCGGTGTCCCGTCGCTGGGCGGCGCCCCCCGGTCGGTCGTCGATGCGCCTTGACCCGGGCTCCCGTCCCGCCATCTGATAGGCCTGCCAGGATTGGTCTGACCACTTCAGGTCATGGACCCGCCGCCGTCGCCGGACCCACGTCCCCGAGCCGCGGTCAACCGGGCAGGGACATGGGCATGACGTTCTCAATCATTCGCCGGCTCGGCTTCTGGGTTCCCGCACTGCTCCTGGCGTTGGCCACCGGCGTACGCAGCCAGGCTCCGGCCGATCAGCCCGGGCTCCTCTTCTACCTGTCTGGCGATCGCAGCCTCGACGCCGACCTGGCAGCCGGCGGAGATCCGCGGCCGAACTTCGCCGCCGATGTGGCGGTCATCCCGGACGGCGCGAAAGGCGGAGCCCTGCAGTGCGGACACACGCAACTACTGTCGTACTGGGCGCCGGGCAACATCTACGCACAGCGCGGGACGCTCGCGTTCTCGTGGCGGTCACGCGAGCCGGTGGGGCCGACCGCGTTCCCCATCTTCCGCGTGGGCTATGCCGATCACTCGAGCTGGGACATGGTCTGGTTGCGCATCGACTACAACGGCAAGGCCGGTTTTGATGCGTTCGTCACCGACGCCAGCCTGGCGCGCCAGCGTGTCTCGATGACGTTGCCGGCCTTTCCGGCGCCTGATCGCTGGGTGCACCTGGCGATCGCGTGGGACGAGACGCGCGGGATCCGCTTCTACGTCGACGGCACGCTCGCTGGCACCGTCGATGGACCGACGCGCCTCGACGCCGCGCTCGACCAGTTCGGGCCGCACTCGCGGATCATCAGTCCCTACCAGGTGCAGAGTGCCTACAACTTCGTGCGGGGCGGCGACATCGACGAGGTGCGGATCTACGACCGCATGCTCTCGGACGACAACGTCGCCAACCTGTCGCGCGGCGGCGCGCCCGGAACGCTGCCGGCGCTCGGTCGCGACCTCGCGACGTCGGCGTGGCGCGACGAGTGGTGGTTCCGGTATGGGTGGAACCGACCGGGCGACGTACCGCCCGCCCTCGAAGGGCCGACGGTCACGCATCCGCAAGGTCGAGATCCACGACGTCTACGACCTGAAGCGCTGGTGGTGGAAGGGCACCGACGGCATCCGCGAGACCACCTGGCCCGGCGTCTACAACCGTTCCCGCCTGCCTGGCCGCAACGACTACTTCCAGCTCCCCGACTGGGATGCCTACTCGACGTCTGGCAAGGCGGTGACCTTCCTGATGCCCGACGAGCCGTGGAACCATCTCGAAGTGTCAGGTGCCGCCTTCGGCGCGCTCGAGCAGGTCACCGGGCGCGAGGCGAAGACGGCGACGCCGCTCTTCGAGCGGCCCCGGGGGCAGGAGCGCACGTTCCATCGGCTGGCGGCACCGGTGACGGGGCAGGCGGTCCGCTTCACGAACGTCGAGCAGGAGACGCCGATTGGCGAATTCGGCGCGTACTACGTCACGCCGGCGCGTGAGCCGTCGGGCACCGGCCGACTGACGTACCGCCTCACCGGACTCGCGCAACTCGACCAGCCGAACACGCGCGGCGTTCGCGAGTTCATCGAGGGACGTTTTGCGCCGGACGAACGCGCCACGATGGTGGCGTTGCCTGCCGGTGCACCGCGCCGTCCCCTGGCGGCCCGGGCGCCGGGCCTGCCCATCGTGCACATCGTCATCCCCGGAGATCTCCGCGACGAAGTCACGCGTGCGGCGCGCGGCGTGCCGGGCCAGGCTCGCGCGATCGACTACCGCCCCTATGCCTACGGCTGGATGAACATGCAGGGCGGGCTCGCCGGGATCGCGATCGACCTGCCCGCGCTCGACGTGAAGCCAACGCACGGCGAGTACTTCCCGCTCAACATCCAGGTCAAGGACCCGATCTGGCCGCTGCGCAACATGCTCGACGTGAGCGTGTCGGTGAAGCCGGGCGTGGCGCACACGGTCTATCTCGACACGCGCGATCGCGTGCTCCGGGCCGACAAGCCGCTCTACCTGACGATTGCCGGCGCAGGGGCCGACTTCGGGGCCGCATCGCTCGAGGGGGCCGAGGTGCGGCTGATCTTCACGTCGCGCGACACCGCAACGATCGAGCAGTCGCTCGATCGCTTCACGCAGGCACGCGACCTGTTCGCCCACACGGTCGAGGAGCGTCCGAACTCGCGGCGCTTGTCGCTGTACACGCGCTTCGAGACGGATCTCACCGACCTGTTCGCGGTCGATCCCGGGCATCAACTCGGCCGCGAGTACTGGTATGAGGCCAACCGCGAGCAGGTGCGGCCGGCGCGGACGTTGAGCACGCCGCCTGCCGGCGTTCCCGCCTGGGCCTTCCGGCAGGGCGAGTGGCAGCGCGCGACGAAGCGTTTCGTCAACTACTTCATCGATCACCGGCAGATCGAGAACGGCGAGTTCGGCGGAGGGCTCTCTGACGACGGCGACCTGACGAACTGGTGGCCGGGTACGGCCTTCATGGGCGCGACGCCGGAGAAGATCAAGGCGTCGCTGCTCCGCGAGATGGAGGCGTTCTACGACCAGGGCATGTTCACGAACGGGCTGTCGACCATCCAGGCCGACGAGCTGCACAGCTACGAAGAGGGCATCCAGGTGCTCGGCCAGGTGATGGCGCTCGACTTCGGTGGGCCCATCCACCTCGAACGCGCCATGGAGACGGCTCGCGCGCTCGAGAAGCTGACCGCGGTGAACGCGGCGGGCCATCGCCACATTCGGTCGTCGTACTTCAGCGGCACCACTGTCGCCGAAGAGGGCGTGTGGGGCTGGTCCAAGCCCTCGTCGTACCTGATCCTCCACCCGGCGATTGCGCTGGTCGATTTCAACGGCGCGCCGCGCGTCAAGCAGTGGCTACTCGAACTCGCCGACGGACTGCTCGCGCACCGCAAGGCCGACGCCAGAGGCGTCTACAGCCTGCGCGCGAGCGTGCGGTTCGCCGACGACTCCGACCTGCAGGCCTCGGGCGGCGAGCGCACGTGGCCACTGCTCTGGGCCGCGTATCGGTGGACGGGAGACAAGAAGTACGTCCAGCCGATGCTCGACGCCGGCCCCCGCGGTCTTGGTGGCATCGCGGCCAATGCCCTCGACATCCTCGACTTGCGGAAGACGTGGGGCGACCAGATCGTGAAGGCGGCGCAGGGCACGCTCGACCCGATGACGCGACACCTGGCGTGGCAGGTGACGGGCGACGAGTCGCATCTTGCGACCATGTACCGCGACCAGATCGAGGCGACGTCGGTGCGCGCGTTCATCAACTCGTGGGGAAGCGTCTGGACCGACCGCGCCCAGATGAACCACGGCGAACTCCAGCGCGCCCGCCTCGGCGGCGTCGCACTCGTGCGCAACGCCTACGTGCCCGGTCACGCGGTGAGTTGGTGGTTCGCCGGCCCGCGAGACGACGAGCGCGTGGCGATTCTCGTGCCCGACGCGACGCCGAACCACGTGCGCGTGGTCGCCTACAACATGGGCGCCACCCCCGTGCTCGCGAAGATGACGGCCTGGGACGTCGAGCCGGGGACGTGGACGCTGACGCAGGCGACCGGGGCAGATCCCGACGCGCTTCCCGGGACGAGCCCGGTCCCGACGTCCGTCGCGCTCGAGCGCTCGGGTGGTCTCGAAGTCACCTTCGCGCCGGGCACGTATACCGTGCTCGAGTTGACGCTGGTGACCCCTGGCGTGCCTTACTGGACACGCCCTGACCTGGGTATCGCCGCGCGCGACATCGTCGTGTCGGGCCGGACCGTCACGACGACGGTGCACAGCCTCGGCGCGGTCGACACGCGCGCGGCGCGGCTCGTCGTCGCCGACCGTGATGGCCAGGAACTCGGACGCGCGTCGATTCCCGCCATGAAGGCACCGATGGATCTGGCACCGAGGACGGTGATGGTGAAGGTGAACATCCCCGCGGGGGCTTCGCTCGCCGCGGCGACCGTGCGGATCGTGCCCGCCACCGGGCCCCCCGAGGTGACGCTCGGCAACAACCTGGTGGCGCTTCCAGATACCGTCGGCGCCGTGGTGCCGCTGGGGCCAGAGCCTGTGCCGCCGGCCACGCCGGCGAAATCGCGCGACGATCCGACGCTGCGCGACGCGATGCTGCCGACGCTGTTCGTGGTCGGCGACTCGACGGTGAAGAACCACGGCGCCGGCGAGGGATGGGGCGATCACGTGGCGCCGTTCTTCGACACCGCCCGGTTGCAGGTGCTGAACTGGGCGATGGGCGGCCGCAGCACGCGGTCGTTCATCGAGGAAGGGCGATGGGGGCGCGTGCTCGCCCAGATGAAGCGGGGCGACTACGTGATGCTGCAGTTCGGCCACAACGACCAGAGCGAGATCACGATGGATCGCGGCACCCTGACCTCACTGGGCGGCGAGTCCGAGATGGTGCTCAGCGATCGCGACGGTTCACCCGCCACGGTGCGCACGTTTGGCGCATACCTCAGGCAATACGTCGCTGACGCGCGCGCGCAGGGCGCGGGAGTCATCTTCTGCACGCCGGTGCCGCGCAACTGGTGGCTCGACGACGGGCGGTTCAACAACGTCATGGCCGAGCACAGTGCCCTGGTCAGGCGCGTCGCTGCCGAACTCCATGTGCCGGTGGTCGACCTGAATCGCACGCTCGGCGAGCGATACGCGCAGATGGGACGCCGTGCCGTGTCGACGCTGTGGTACACGGTCGGTGACAACACGCACACGAATGCGGCGGGTGCCGCCGCGAACGCGGCGGCCGTGGCCGAGGGGCTGAAGGGGCTGGCAGGCGTGGGCCTGCGCGAATACATGAAGCCGTAGCCGTTACGGAACGGGCTCACCCCTGGCCGCGGTGAACAGGGCGTACCACTCCTCGCGACTGAGCGTCACGCTGTCGGCCTCGCAGCAGGCGCGCAGGCGTTCCGGCGTGCGCGTTCCGATGATCGGCTGGATGCCGGCCGGGTGTCGCAGCAGCCACGCCACGACGATGGCCTCGCGCGAGACAACGTGGCGGTGGGCGAGTTCGGTGATGAGGTCGGCCGTGTGCCGTTCTGTCGCATCGGCGTCGATGTCGGGTGCGAGGCGGATGCCCTTGCCCAGCGTCGAGTACGCCTGGACCAGGATCCCGTGCGCGCGGCAGTAGTCGAGCGTGCCGCTGACGCCGGCCACTCCGGGCGACGTCCTGTTGAATGCCACCCCCTCGTCGATCAGCCCGGCGTGCCACAGGCTCAGTTGCACCTGGTTGACGACGAGCGGTTGATCGACGTGCCGTTGCAGCAGGGCGATCTGGCCCGCCGTGTGATTGCTCGTGCCGAAGTGCCGCACCTTGCCTGCCGCATGCAGGTCGGAGAACGCCCGCGCCACTTCGTCGGGGTCGATCAGGGGATCGGGCCGGTGCAGGAGCAGGATGTCGAGATGTGACGTGCCGAGCCGCCTGAGGCTGTCGTCAACCGACGAGATGATGTGCGCAAAGCTGAAGTCGTACCGGGCGGGATCGCCCGGCTGCGGATCGTCGGCGAACCTGATGCCACATTTCGACTGGATCACGATCCGGTCGCGCATGTCGGGCACGTCAGCCAGGATCCGGCCGAAGACCGCCTCGGACTTTCCCCGGCAGTAGATGTCGGCGTGATCGAAGCAGGTGATCCCCTGCTCGACGGCGGTGGTCACGATGGCCGTGGCGCGCGCCTGGTCGTCGGCGCTGACCGGCGAGGCGTCCCACGTGCCGCCCATGCTCATGCAGCCGTAGCCGATGCGCGAGACGTCGAGGTTGGTGTGCGGGATGCTATAGGTCTGCATGGCGGGCCGCCGGATCGGAAACACGTTGCCGACTGCATTCTGCCACGACCACGAGACTGCCGGCGCTGACGGTACGGTCCAGGCGCGAGGGGCCGGGTCGACGCGCAGGCCGCAGGTGTGATGAGATCAGCGCGAGCCCTGACGTGACCGGCCCCGTGACCATCCGCGTGTTCGACTCCTGCGACGACCTGGCGCGGGCGGCCGCCGACCGCATCGTCCACCTCGCCACCGAGGCCATCGAGCGTCGCGGGCGCTTCGTCGTTGCGCTCGCTGGCGGCACGACTCCGCGCCGCACGTATGAGTTGCTCGCCGACGCGCCCTACCGCGCCTCGATACCCTGGTCAGACGTGCACGTGTTCTGGGGCGACGAGCGGATGGTGCCCCACACCGACGCGGCCAGCAACTACCGCATGGCGTACGAGGCGCTGTTCAAGTACGTCGACGTGTCGGCCGATCACGTCCATCCCGTCCCCACGGGCGCGGGGACGGCGGCCGAGGTCGCGGATGCCTACGAGCGGACGCTCCACGACGTCTTTGCTGCAACCGAGGGGCAGGTGCCGTGCTTCGACCTGATCCTGCTCGGCATGGGAGCGGACGGCCACACCGCATCGTTGTTTCCGGGTTCGCCGGCCGTGGACGAGCGCTGGCGCCTGGTCGTGGCGCCGTGGGTGCCGTCGCTCGACGCCTATCGCATCACGGTCACGCCGCCCGTCATCGAGCACGCTCGCGAGGTGATGGTGATGGCGACCGGTCCGGACAAGGCCGCGACGCTCCGAGCGGTGCTCGACGGCCCGCACGATCCGCAGCGCTATCCTGCGCAGGTGCTGCGCGCGGCACACGGTGCGGTGACGTGGTTCCTGTCGCATCCTTCGAACGATTTCACGCGATGCACGTAAGCCTCAGCACAGCTGCGCCGGCTGCTGATGGCTGCAACGCCGACGCACCTGGAGGTCGGGCGTGACTGACGACGCGCTGCCCTTGCACACGCCGGTGCCGCCGCCAGCAGCGCCCGCGACCGTGGTGATCTTCGGGGCGACCGGTGACCTGGCCAGGCGGAAACTGCTCCCGGCGTTGTACTACCTCGCGTGCCGCGGCGCCTTGCCCGACGCATTCCGCGTCATCGGGGTGGGACGACGCCCCATGACCGACGAGGCGTACCGCGACAAGATCAAGAGCGACATCGTCGAATTCAGCGGCGCACCGTTCGACGAGCGCGCCTGGGCGTGGCTCCACGATCGCGCGTGGTTCGCGCACGCCACCCTCGTGGACGCGGCCGGCAACGCGTCACTCGAACAGCGCCTGGCCATCCTGGAAGGACCGGACACGGGCAGGGTCGGGCGCGTGTACCACCTCGCCACGCCTCCGAGTGCGGTCACGGACATCGTCGAAGGCCTGGGGACGCAGGGCATGCTTCGCGAGACGGGCGATGCCTGGCGGCGAGTCGTCATCGAGAAGCCGTTCGGATACGACCTTGCCAGCGCGCAGGCGCTGAACCTCCGGTTGCGGGCGCACCTGGGCGAGCGGCAGATCTACCGGATCGATCACTACCTCGGGAAGGAGACCGTGCAGAACCTGATGGCGTTCAGGTTCGCCAACGGCATCTTCGAGCCGATCTGGAACCGCCGGTATGTGGACCATGTGCAGATCACCGTCGCCGAGACCGTTGGCGTCGAGGAACGGGGCGGCTATTACGACGAGGCGGGCGCCCTGCGAGACATGATCCAGAACCACCTGTTCCAGTTGCTCGCGCTGACGGCGATGGAACCGCCCATCTCGTTCGAGGCCGACGCCGTGCGTGATGAGCGGGTGAAGGTGCTGCATGCGATCCACCTCAGCAGCGCCGAGGAAGTGCGGCGGCGCGTGGTGCGCGGGCAGTACGCCGGCGGAACAGCGAACGGCTTGCGCGTGAAGGCGTACCGGGATGAGCCCGAGGTGGGGCCGGCATCGACCACCGAGACCTTCGTCGCGTTGAAACTCCTGGTCGAGAACTGGCGTTGGGCCGATGTGCCGTTCTACCTGCGGTCGGGCAAGCGCCTGCCGCGGCGGGTGTCGGAAGTCGCCGTGCAGTTCAAGTGTCCGCCGTTCCGGCTGTTCCAGGAGACGGCCGTCAAGTCATTCGATCCCAACGTGCTCGTCATCCGCATCCAGCCCGACGAGGGGATCTCGCTGCGGTTCCAGGCGAAGGTGCCGGGCGCCGACGTGACGCTTGCGGGCGTCGAGATGGAGTTCAACTACGTCGACCACTTCGCGGCGGCGCCCGCGACGGGCTACGAGACGCTGCTCTACGACTGCATGAACGGTGACCCCACGCTGTTCCACCGCGCCGACATGGTCGAAGCAGGATGGCAGGTCGTGGCGCCCATCCTCGACCTTGTCAGGGCGGAGCCGGGGGCTCTGCTGCACGACTATCCCGCGTTCAGTGCCGGCCCCGGGGCTGCCGACACGCTGCTGACTCGCGATCACCGCGCCTGGCGTCCGCTCCTCCCGCCACGTAACCGCCAGTAGTCGCCAGGCGCCAGGATCCCCCGATTCCCCGCCAATTGGGGTCAGACCCCAATTCCTCTCGTCCAGGGCTGCGCGACCGCCCGAGCCTCCGCCAATCAGCTCGATGGGTCGTCCGAGACGCTCGGCGGCCCGGAATTGGGGTCAGACCCCAATTGGCTCGAGTTTCCGTGGGGGAAACTGGGGTTGACGATCAGCGCGATGGCGACCCACCACCAGGTGAGTTCGACGGGGCGGGCCAGGGGAAAGTCGACGAGGGCGCAGGCCGCACCGGCGATGACTGTCGCGAGGGCAGCCGCCAGGGTGGCCGGGACGGGGCGGCGACGTGACCTGGCCACGTGCCAGGCGACGGCAATCGCGGCAATCAACGACACCACGCCGGGAACACCCCGCTCGACGAGGGCCTCGAGGTAATCGTTGTGCGCATGGTCAGTGAGGCCGAGGAAGCGGCGGTCGCGGATGCCACGGATCGCCGCCTCGCGCTGCCATTCGGGAAAACGCTTCTCGAACACGCCCGGGCCGAGCCCTGTGATCCAATCTTGCACGGCGAACGGCGCCACCACTCGCCAAAGGTAGACACGGCCGGCAAGCGTCGTGTCGAGCGGACGGGCCGGCGACAGCGCAATTGCGGTTCCCCCAAACGCGAGCACGACCACGAGCGCGGCCACCGCACGTCCCGACCACCGGACGGCCGCCCACGCGACCGCGCCGAATGCCAATCCCAGGACAGCGCCGCGAGAGCCCGTGGCGAGCAGGGCCGCGGCCTGCAACGCCGCAGCGCCCAGCGCCATCGCACGGGCGGCGTTCGTCCGCGCCTCGAGCGCGACGGCGCCCGCCAATCCGACGCTCATCGCCATCAGGGCGCCGACGAAGTTGGGATTTCCCAGCGTGGCGAACACCCGCATCCGGATGCTGGCGCCTTCGATCGGGACCCGCCACCCGATCGCGGCAAACAAGTCGATCCCCATCCACTGCGACAGCGCCACCGCGGCGACGGCCGTCGCACCGACGGTCTGGGCCGCGACGATGCTCGACGCCGCAGCACCGCTGCGGGCCACGGCCAGCGCGAACGCCACGCTGGCGATGCCGAGGAGGGTCGCCCCGAGATCGTCCGCGCCCGCGCCCAGGGCGGCCAGCACAAACGTCGCGATCCAGGCTCCGCCGAGGTATGCCAGGGCACGCGACAATGGCCGCGCGTCACCTCGTCGTGTGCTGATGAGGACTGCGGCCGTACCGACCGCCAGCACGCCGAGCTTCGGCGACCCAAACGGATCGGCCAGCCACGGCCACACCGTGACGGGCAACACGGCGAGGCTGACCATCGCAGCCCGTGGGGCCCACCGGGACGCGGCCCGCGCAGCCGACCGCGACGTCGCGCGTGGCATGCAGGCTACGCCGTCTTCTGCCACGTGGTCGTCGCTGACACACTCGGTGTCTCCGCCGCGAGACACAGCAGCGTTGGACGCGAGGTGCGGGCTGGTGCCCTGCCGAACGGCAGGGCGCCGTGAACGGTGCTGGGGGCCTGGACGGGGTGCGGCGGCTCGTGCATGCGCCTTCCTGCAGACGACGGTAGACGATTTCCGATGGTCCAGCCAGCGCGAATTGCCGGCCGCGACGGGTGCTGGCCCACCCGCTCGCACGCCCGCCCACGAGACGCCGTCGCCGGCGGGTCATTCCCGTGAGGCGCCGGCCGATTATCGAATTGCACCCGCTGACCGACAGGCCTAGAGTGGAGGCAGCGAGGGTAGTTGTCTCATGTCGATAGGAGGTTCAGCAATGCGCATCGACGTTCGAGGGAACAACATCGACCTGCAGCCGGCCCTGGGCGCGTATGCCGAGAAACGGATGCTGACGGCGCTGAAGAGATTCGCACATCGCGTCCTGCGTGTGTCCGTGCGGCTCATCGACACCAACGGCCCGAAGAAGGGCATCGACAAGAAAGTGCAGGTCTCGGTCGACATCCCGCGAACGAAAGCCATGCTCGTCGAGGAACTGCATCCCGACCCCTACACCGCGATCGACGCAGCCGCCGACCGCGTGGCGCGGGTCGTGTCGGAGGAACTGGCCCGCCGGCGTAGCGGGCGCGCTGCCTAGGCACGTCGCATCGGATGGACGGCGCGCCGCCATCACCTTCCCGGTTCATGGCGGCGCGTCGGCACGGCTTCCGCCCCTGCAGGGGTACCCCGCAGGCTCCACGCTTCTGTGACGCCGGCATGTGGGCCCCGGGCACTCCCGTCATGCCGCCGCCGGCGGGGCGGCATCCGCTGCCCTGAGCCGCACGGCCTCGGCGATCCACGCCAGCAGCAGGTATCCGAACGCCAGCGTCCACAGCCACGACCACTCCGCGAAGACGTCGCCCCGCTCGGCGCCCATCTGGGTCAGCCGCACGAGACCGTTGATCCCGGGTGCGGCGGGCACGAACGCCACGAGACTGCGTAGCCACGGCGACATCGCTTCGGCCGGCCAGACCACGCCGGTCGAGAACAGCAGCGGCGCCGACAACCCGAACACGATGGCCATCGCGCTCTCGCGCGTGCGGAACACTGCACCGAGCGCCACGCCCAGTCCCGTCACCGACAGCAGGAACGGCGCCAGGAACCACGCGAGGGTGCCGGCACCCGCCAGGCCCGGTAACCCGAGACGCGGCAGCATCACGCCGAAGTAGAACCAGGCGTGCAGAGCGTACAACGCCACGTAGACAAGCGTCCGCGCGACCAGCGACACGAGGCCGCGCCACGCGCCGAGCCGCATGGTGGAAGAGGCGCGTCCTGCACGCTCGCGTTCGGTGCCCTGGATCAATCCGATGCCCATCAACAGGCTCTGGTGGAGGATGAGCAGGTACACCGCAGGCACGACATACGCGGTGTAGCTCTCGGTGGGATTGTAGAGGGGCCGCATGTCCACGCGGATGGGGGCACGCACGCGCTGCGCCACGCCACCGGGGACGCCACGCGCCTCCAGTCGCCGGATTTCGATCCCCGCTGACAGCGTCGCGACCGACTGGGTGATGGCCGTCACGACACCCTTGTTCAAGAGGAAGTAGGTGGCATCGGAGATTGCCATGACCTCTGCCGGGCGTCCCCGCAACACGTCGTCTGACAGGCCGTGCGGGATGACCATCACGCCGCTCGCGACGCCACTGTTGATGAGCCGCCGCGCAGCGTCAACATCCGCTACGACCTGCAATACCCGCGTCGCCTGGTGCGTCTCGACCATCTGGACGAGGCGCCGGCTCATGTCACTGTGGTCGTCGTCGACCACGACGACCGGGACATCGCGCACCACCCGCGCGCTGTAGGGCGTGGGATAGACCAGCCCGTAGACGATGACGGCGCCCACGAGGATGAGCAGCGCCCCCGGATCGCGCGCGATCGTGACGGTTTCAGACACGAGCGTGCGCCAGAAGAACCTCATGAGGGCTGCCACGCGCGCGTGCCGCGCACGAGCCTGCGCAGCGGCCAGCTCGCAACGACCACCGCCCCGGTGATGAACCCTGCGAGTACCAGCATGAGGTGCACGTCATGCCCAGGCAACGTGCCGCGCACGCTGTTGTCAATCAGCAGGCGCACGAAGTGCGTGAGCGGCAGGCACTCGGCCCACGCCTGCGCGAGCGGCGGCATCGCCATCGTCGGGAAGGTGACGCCGATGAAGGGAAACGCGATGCCCGTGTAGAACGCAACGAGGCTCACCGCCAGCCGCAAGCCGCCGGTCAACGCGACCAGGGCGCAGGCGACGGCCTGCACCGCGGTCACGAACAGCCACGACCCCAGCACCAGCACGCCGACGCGTCCCCTGAGCGGTGTCTCCAGTCGACCGAAAACGATACCCAGCATGGCCACGGCGAGCAGCGTGAACCATGCCGAGTGCACGATCGCCTTGCCGGCGACGGCGCGCACGAGACTGCCGCGGGCGGCGGCCAGCCAGGCGGTGACGCTAGCGTCCTTGAACTCCGATCCCAGCCCGATGGCCATGGCCATGCCGGCGAACATCTGCAGGATGGCGGGGAAGAGGGCCGCGAGCAGGTAGTAGTGGTAGTTCAGTTGCGGATTGTGCAGCGTGTGCACGCGCGTCCTGATGGGCTCGACGCGTGCCGCGATGTCGACACGCGGCGTGCCGCGGCTCCGTGCGGCGGCAACCTCGGCGCCTGCGGAGGCGCTGAGCACCGCCACCTGCACGTCTCGCGCGATGAGGCTCGCGCCGAGCAACCACTGCGTGTTGTAGAAAACGGTGATCGCCGGCGCGCGACCGCCCACGACGCCGGCGTCGAACCCATGCGGCACCACGATCGCGCCGAACGACTCCCCGCGGCGGATGCGCCTCGCCGCGTCGTCGATCGATGCGACTTCGCCGGCGATCCGGATGGTCGGCGTCTCGTCGATCATCCGCGTCACGGTGCTCGCGAGCGGTCCGCGATCGAGGTCGACGAGCGTCATCGGCAACTCGCGGGGGACGGCCTGCGCGAAGATCGCGAGCATCCACCATGCCGACAGCAGCGGCAGCACCGCCATCAGTGCCAGTTGCAACGGTGAGGCGGCAACGCGTCGGACCTCGCGGGCGGCGACGGCAACGAGTGGACTCCGGTCGGGCATCGACATCCGGGTGCTCGCGCGTTCGACGCTACGGGGCGTGCTGCACGAACGCGCCAGAGACGACCACGCTCATGCCGGGTCGCAACTCGGCAATTGGCGTGGCGGGCCGCGCCCGCACCTCGAACGTCTTGAGGTCGAAACCGCCCTGCGCACTCGTCGACCGCCAGGTCGCGTAGTCGGCCTCGCTCGCCACACGCGAGACCGTCAGCGCCACGTCGCGACCTCCGAGTGCCGGAATGCGCGCCGCGATCGTGTCACCGACCTTGACCCCCTGCAGCCGGTCTTCGCGGACGTGGAAGGCCACCCACAGGTCTCGCAGGTCGAGGATGGTGATCAGCGGCGCGCCCGGGCCGACGAGTTCGCCTGGCTCGACATGACGCGCGACGATCTCGCCATCGATGGGCGCGACGAGTGTGGTGTCGTCGAGGGCTGCCTGCACTTCGGCAATGGCGCCACGCGCCCGAGCGACCTGCGCCGCGGCGCCGCGCGTGTCTTCGACGCGTGCCCCCGCCAGCGCCATGTCGTAGGCTGCGCGAGCGGCGTCTGCGGCGTCGCGTGCCGCCCCGAGGCCTGCCTCGGCTTCGTCACGGCGCTGGGCCGGCACGACACCTTCCTTTTCGAGGCGGTCGAGCCGGTCGAACGTCTTCTGTGCGAAGTCGACGGCCACGGCGGCGCGCCGCCACATCGCCTCGGCCTGCCGGATTTCCTCGCTGCGCGCGCCGTGCCGCGACTTGTCCTCGACCGACTGTGCCGCGGCGCGGGCGGCCTCGGCCTGCACCAACCTGGCCCGGACCTCGGGGCTGTCGAGGGTCAATACCGTGGTCCCCCGCGCGACGTGCTGGCCCAGTTGCACGTCGACCGTCGCCACGCGAGCCGCGATCTTGGTGGCGACATCCACCTGCGTGGCGTCCACCTCGCCCTGGACGACCTCTGGCACGGGGGGCGGCGGTGTCAGCAACCACCTGCCCCCGACGACCAGCGCCACCACGGCGGCCAGCGCGAGCGTGATGGCGCCCGCCACCTTCAACGCCTTCATGGATCACCTACCTCCGTGCCACGGCGACGGTACTCGTCGAACCGGTCACTCTGGCCACTGGCTTCGAGCAGTTCCGCAAGGGCCGTCACCGATTGGTACGCCGCCTGCCTGCGGTCGATGCGGACCTTTGACAGCTGCAGTTGCGCGTTGACGACCTCGAGCATCGTGCCGACACCCTCGCGGAAGGCGAGCATGCGGACGCGCACGTGCTCGGCGGCGAGCGATTCGAGCGCGCCGAGCGTGTCGTACTGATCGCGCGCCTTCTCGACCTCCCGGTACTTCACTTCGACAAGCGTGGCGAGATCGCGCGCCGCCCGCGCCTCGAGCGCCTGCACGCGCGCCACCTGCAACTCGGCCGCTGCGGCCTTGCGCTTGCGCGAGGGGCCCTCGAACACGCTCCAGACGGCACCGATGCCGTATTGGCCGTGCGGCACCAGTTCCGAGAGGTCGACCTGCCCGATGATCTGGTTGGCGAAGATGAAGACGTCGGGCTTGTAAGAGGCACGCTCGACGGCAAGGCCCTCACGCGCCAGCTGCTCGTTGGCCTTCAGCTGCGCCAGCGCGGGATGACCAGCGCGTGCGGCGCCGGTGAACGACGCGAGTGGATCGAGCTCGCGAACGATGAAGAGCGGCGACGACAGGGCACCCACGTGGTCCTGCGACAGCAGGCTGGCGAGGGCCGCCTCTGCAAGGGCCACGTCGCTGATGGCGCCGCGCAACTCACGCTCTCCCTCGGCGTGCGCCACGTCGGCGCTCAGGCGTTCTGCGTGCGCGATCAGGCCCTCGGCTTCGAGCCGTTGGGCATCATGGCGCAGGCGATCGAGCACCGTCACTGCCTCGGCGCGCACCGCGCGTGCCTGCTGCCGCAACTGCAGGCCGAAGTACCGCCGGGCGAGATCGGTGACGACCGTCGCCGATTCGCGCTGCGCGGCGGCCTGCGCGTCGTCGACGCGTGCCTCGGCCGCGTTGTGTGCGGCCCGCACCTTGCCGCCCGTGTAGAGCAGGTAGCGGCCCGTGACACTGGCGACGGCAAAACGCGACGCCTGCAACTCGAGGTCGAGCGAGGGAAGGTGCACCGTGGGTGGCAGCGGCAGGATGGCCCCCAGGGGCTCGAGCGACACCGACTGCACGATCGACGTGCTCATCTGGACGGCCGTCGCCCCGAACGTGACCGTTGGCCACGAGAGGTCGTGTGCGGCGTCGCGCTCGGCCTGGCGCTGCTGCACCAGCAGGTCGGCCGCGCGCAGCGACTCATGCTGCAGGCGCAGCGCCGTCAAGGCCTCCGCGTAACCAAGAGGCGTGGAATCCTGGGCGAATACCTGACCGGAGGGTGTGGTGGCAACCAGCGCGAGGGCAAGGATCGGGACGGACAGCCGAGGGACGTGCATACGCCTCCCTGCCCCTGACGGTAGTTCATTTCGCCGCGGTGCGGCCAGCAGGAAGTGCTGGGCAGGCCTGGGCGGCCCCTGGCGCGGATTGAGTGTGTCATCGGCTTCCAACGGGACACCGCGGCGTCGGAAGGACGACCCGTGGAGTCGGCTTTTCGGCGGTTTCCGTGGTCGGCGCCGGGAAATCCGCGGGCGCCTCGCCGGCTTCCCGCGCTATCTGGCCACGTGCACATCGGACTGACACTTGCATTCTCCGATGTCGCAGTGATCGGGGCGTTGGCGAGGCGTCCCGCGTGATCGAATCCTTCACACCCGCCACGCAGGACTCGGCGTCGCGCAACTCCTTGCGCCCCATCGACATCCACCACCCTGCGTGGATTCTCGCCGAGGGGGCGTCAATGGCCCAGTCCACCTCCGTCAGCGTCGCAGACATCTGCCGGAGACTCGGTAACGACCGCACACGCTTGATGGACATCATCATCGCCGTCCAGCGGCGATGCGGATGCGTGTCGCACGACAGCATGGACGCGATCGCACGCGCCGTCGGCACGACGCGTGTCGACGTCGAGAGTGCGGTCACCTTCTACTCGTTTCTTTCCGTCAAGCCGCAGGGGCGGGTGGTCATCCGCCTGTGCAATGACCTGGCCGACTGGATGAAGGGCTACGACGCCGTCGGCGAGGCCATGGCCAAGGAGCTTGGCGTCACGATGGGTGAGACCACGGCCGACGGGGCGATCACGCTGACGCCCACGCCGTGCATCGGCATGAGCGACCAGGCGCCCGCCGCGCTCGTCAACGACGTCGTTGTCACCCAACTGACACCGGCGCGCGGGCGGCAGATGATCCGCGACCTGCGCCGGCATCTCGATCCGCAGCAACTGGTGACGATGGTCGGCGATGGCAACAACGCGCATCCGCTCGTGCATGCCATGGTGCGAAACAACATCCGCCGGCGCGGCCCCGTGCACTTCCGCGACTTCGAACCCGGCAGCGCGCTCACGAACGCGTTGGCGCTCGGGCCCGAGGCGGTGATCAAGCAGATCACCGACGCGCGCCTGCGCGGCCGGGGAGGCGCGGGCTTCCCGGCCGGCGTGAAATGGGCGCTGGCGCGCGCGACGCCGGCCGAGCGGCGCTGGATGATCTGCAACGCCGACGAGGGCGAGCCGGGCACGTTCAAGGATCGGGTGCTGCTCACGGAGTGCGCCGAGCAGATGATCGAGGGCATGACCATCGCGGGTTATGCGGTGGGCTGCGAGTCGGGGATCCTGTACCTGCGGGGCGAGTACCGCTACCTGCTCGCATTCCTCGAAGACGTCATCACGACGCGGCGCGAGCGCGGCCTGTTGGGCCGCGACATCCTCGGGCGCAAGGACTTCAACTTCGACGTGCGCGTCCAACTGGGCGCCGGCGCCTACATCTGCGGCGAAGAGACAGCCTTGATCAGCTCGTGCGAGGGGCTGCGCGGTGATCCGAAGAACCGGCCGCCGTTCCCCGCACAGGCGGGATACCTCGGCGAGCCGACGGTGGTCAACAACGTCGAGACGTTCTGCTGCACGTCGCGCATCATGCTCGAGGGCGCTGCGTGGTTCACCGCGATGGGCTCCGGGCGCACGACCGGCACCAAGGTGCTCAGCATCGCAGGCGACTGCCGCAAGCCGGGCGTCTACGAGGTGCCCTTCGGCGTGACCCCCCGTGAACTGCTCGAGATGGCCGAGGCTGACAATCCCGGGGCCATGCTGATCGGCGGGCCGTGCCGCCAGATGATCGGGCCCGAGCGTTTCAACGGCCGCATCTGCTACGACGACCTGGCGACCGGCGGTTCCATCATCATCTTCAACCGCGCGCGCAACCAGCTCGAGATCGCCGAGCGCTACCTGGACTTCTTCATCGACGAGAGCTGCGGGCACTGCACGCCGTGCCGCGTGGGGCTGGTGCTGCTCAAGCGCGCCGTGCACAAGGTCGTGAGCGGCGCCGGTGATCCGGCGGATCTCGACGCGATGCGTGCGCTCTCGCACTTCATCTCGCAGACGAGCCGGTGCGGGCTGGGCCAGGCCGCATCGAACCCGGTCCTGGGCGCGCTCGAGAACTTCAGCGCGCTCTACGAGGGCCTGGTCGCCGAACGCAAGCTCGGCCTGCTCTCGACCTTCGATCTGTCGGCGGCCGTCGTCGACGCCGAACTGCGCGTCGGCCGTCAGTCGCGGTACGTGTGACGCAGGAGCCTCTGATGAGTACCGTGCAGTTCACCCTCGACGGGCAGACGCTCGAGGCCCACGAGGGACAGACCATCCTGAAGGCGGCAGAGTCGGCGGGCGTCTACATTCCGCACCTGTGCGCCTTCAAGGATCTCGATCCCCCACGGCAGCTGCCGCGTCTGCTCGGTGCGCGTGAACGGACGTATCCAGGCCGCGTGCGTGCAGACTGTCGCGAACGGGGCGGTCGTCGAAAGCGAGACGGCCGAGATGCTCGAGTTCCGCCGCAACATCATCGACATGCTGTTTGCCGAGGGCAACCACTTCTGCATGTTCTGCGAGAAGAGCGGCAACTGTGAACTGCAGGCGCTCGCATACCGGTTCGGGATCAGCGCGCCACGCTACGCGCTGCTGAACCCCGACCGCGACATCGACATGTCGCACCCCGACGTGTACCTCGATCGCAACCGGTGCATCCTGTGCGGGCGCTGCGTCCGGGTGTCACAGGAGGTCGATCACAAGACGGTCTTCCAGTTCGTCGGTCGCGGAGCGCTGAAGCGGTTGCAGGTGAACGGCGAAAACCTCGCCGCGACCGACCTGAGCGTGACCGACGAGGCCGTCACGGCCTGCCCCGTGGGTGCGCTGATGCCGAAGCGGGTGGGTTATGCGGTGCCGATCGGCCGACGCGCGTACGACGCCGTGCCCATCGGCGCCGAGGTCGACGCACGGAAGGGAGGCGCCGCGTGAGCGCCAAGCCTCGCATCGCAACCGTCAGCCTCGCAGGCTGCTTCGGGTGCCACATGTCGCTGCTCGACATCGACGAGCGCATCCTCGCCCTCGCGGAACTCGTGGACTTCGACCGGTCGCCCATCAACGACCTCAAGGCGTTCGAGGGTCGCTGCGACATCGGCCTCATCGAGGGCGGCTGCTGCAACGAAGACAACGTGCACGTCCTCGAGGACTTCCGGAAGCACTGCACGGTGCTCGTGTCGCTGGGCGACTGCGCCATCAACGGCGGCATCCCCGCCCTGCGCAACCACGTGCCCCTCCGCGAATGCCTCGAAGAGGCGTACCTGCGTTCGCCGGGCGTCTACAACCCCGGCGGCGTGATACCCAACGCACCGGAGATCCCCCTGTTGCTGCACCGGGTCTACGCCTGCCACGAGGTCGTGAAGATCGACCACGTCATCCCCGGCTGCCCGCCGTCGGCCGACGCCATCTTCACGGCGCTCCTGGCGCTGGTGCGGCATGAACCCCTGGTGCTGGCCTACGCCGATCTGAAGTACGACTGACCCGTCGCCCGTGCGCCGGGCGCAGGGACGAAGGAGCGCGATCGCCATGCAGCCACGTGAGAACAAGACTCGGACAATCACGATCGAGCCGCTGACCCGCGTCGAAGGCCACGGCAAGGTCTCGATCCACATGAACCAGCAGCATGACGTGGAGTACGCCCGCCTCCACATCGTCGAGTTCAGGGGGTTCGAGCGCTTCATCGTCGGCCGCCCGTACTGGGAGGTGCCGGTCATCGTGCAGCGGCTCTGCGGGATCTGCCCCGTGAGCCATCACCTCGCGGCCGCCAAGGCGATGGACCGCATCGTCGGCGGCGAGATGCTGACGCCGACCGCCGAGAAGATGCGCCGCCTGATGCACCACGGGCAGATGTTCCAGAGTCACGCGCTGCACTTCTTCCATCTCGCGAGTCCCGACCTGCTCTTCGGCACCGACGGCACCGCCGCGAGTGGCTTCGAGGCGCCAGTCGCGAAGCGGAACGTGCTCGCGGTCGCCGCCGAGCACCCCGAGCTCGCGACGCAGGCCGTGATGATGCGGCGCTTCGGCCAGGAAGTCATCCTGGCGACGGCGGGGAAGAAGATCCATGGCACGGGCGCCATTCCCGGTGGCGTGAACAAGAACCTGTCTCTCGCGGAGCGCGACCGGCTGCTCGCCGAGGCCGACCAGATGCTCGTGTGGGCCCGGGGGGCGCTCGACATCGCGCGGGCGTTCACGATGGATCACCTCGTCGAGTTGATCCCGTTCGGATCGTTCGACTCGAATCACCTCTCGATCGTGCGGGAGGACGACGGGGCCATGGACCTCTACGACGGTGCGCTCCGCGCGATCGACAAGGATGGTCGCAGGATCATCGAGGGGATCAACTACCAGCGCTACCTCGAGGTGATCAACGAGGAAGTGAAGCCCTGGTCGTACATGAAGTTCCCGTTCCTCAAGGCGCTCGGGCCCGAGCACGGCTGGTACCGCGTCGGACCGCTCGCGAGGCTGAACACCTGCACGTTCATCCCGACGCCCGAGGCCGAGGCCGCGCGGAAGGACTTCCTGTCGCTCACGAAGGGGCGCCCCAACAACATCACGCTGTGCTACCACTGGGCGCGCATGATCGAGCTGCTCCACGCCATCGAGGTGATTCGGGATCTCCTGCACGATCCCGACCTGCAGGGAGACGACCTCGTCGTCTCGGGACCGCGGCGCGAAGAGGCCGTGGGGGTGATCGAGGCGCCGCGCGGCACGCTGATCCATCACTACCGTGTCGACGAACACGACTCCGTGACGATGTGCAACCTGATCGTCTCGACGACCCACAACAACGAGCCGATGAACCGGGCGGTCACCAAGGTGGCGCGCGACCACTTCGCGGGCAAGCGCGACATCACCGAGGGACTCATGAACTACATCGAAGTCGCCGTGCGCGCCTACGACCCGTGCCTGTCGTGCGCGACGCACGCGTTGGGGCAGATGGCGCTCGAGGTGCAACTGGTTGACGCGGCCGGCGAGGTCGTGGCCACGCGCCGCACGTAGCAGCGGTCAGACCTTCATCATCGGTGGGTTCCGCCATGGACACGTGCGTTGGCAGGCGGGTACTCGTGATTGGGTTCGGGAATCCGGCCCGGGGTGACGACGGGCTCGGGCCCGCGCTGGTGGAGCGACTCGAGGCGTTGGCGGTCGAGGGGGTGACGACCGAGTCCGACTATCAGCTGACGATCGAGGACGCGGCGCTTGTGGCCGAGCACGACGTGGTCGTCTTCGTCGATGCCGCGCGCGACGCGGACGACGCGTTCTACTTCAGGGCGCTGGAAGCGACGAACGAGACGGGTGGGTCGTCGCACTCGGTGAGCCCGGGCCAGGTCCTCGCGATCGCGAAGGCCTGCTTCGGCAAGGCGCCCCGCGCGTACCTGCTCGGGATACGCGCCCATCGCCTCGATGACTTCGTCGAGCGGCTTTCATTCGAGGCGAAGCAGGACCTCGAGAAGGCGATCGAGGCCCTGATCGGGTTCCTCGAGGGCGTGGCGGCCGAACCTCGGTGAGACGGGCTGCCGCGGCGGGCACCAGACGTCAGGCGCGACCCACGTCTTCGACGAGGAACCCTTCCCGTGCTGCCGCATCGCGCAACCGGGCATCGAACGTCACGAAGGCCATGGTCGACGGCCGCCGCTCGGCGGCGAGCCACGCGGCCGCGAGCTGGAGGGCATCGGCGGCCCGAAGGGGGTGCACGCGCAGGAACCGGCGCGCGGACTCGCGGATCTCGTCGGAAGGCTCGACCTGTATCCAGCTGGGGGTGAACGCGTCGAGCCGGGCAAAAGCCTCCGCCGCACCGGCCCCGGTCAATGCACCGTCGCGCTCGAGCCTCGCAATGGCCGATGCGCACTCCACGGGCGTTCCCCACCACACGACCACGTCCGTGTCCTGGGCGTAGCCGGTCAGCACCGCGTCTGTGCGTTCCTCGGCAGCGAACAGTGGGACCAGGGCCGAGCTGTCCCAGAACCTCATCGCCCCTCTCGCCGCTCGGCGATGACCGCTTCGCTCAGCGTCGCCGCGCCCTTCGGCGTCGGCGGCGGCGTCGTCAAGAGGCGCCTGGGCGGCGCGGCAGTTGCGGGGCGCACGACGCCAGCGCGCTGCAACCGCGCGGCACGCCCTTCGACCTGACGTCGGCCCGGCGTGACGACCGATTCCAGGCGTGCCACGGGCACGCCGCGGTCTTCGATGATGATCGACTCGCCATGGCTGACCCGCGCGATCAGCGCGCTGAGCCCGTTCTTGGCGTCCGTGATGCTCGTTCGCGCCATGTGTCCAGTGTAGCCATCTCATAATGGCTATTCAAGTCTGTACGGGTGGATGCGAGGGCGTGCTGGTCCGTCACACGGGGTGGCGAGCGCCGGCACCAGGTGCGGCCCAGCATGGTGCGATTCGGCATTGCGTCCCCGTTCCGAGTCATCGATGATGGCTGCCCATGCCGACTGACCGAAGCACGCGTGTCGTCTATTCCACCGACGCGGGCCGCGTGTGCGGCGGGTGCGGGTGGCCGCAGCGTGACTGCAAGTGCAGCAGCCGGAACGCCGGGGTGGAGCCTGTGCCCGACAGGCTGGTGGCAAAGCTCCGCGTCGAGAAGGCCGGACGGGGCGGCAAGACCGTGACCGTCGTCTACGACCTGCCGAAGAACGACGAGTTCCTCAAGGCGCTGAGCCACGAACTCAAGCGCGCGTGCGGCACCGGCGGCACGGCGGGCGACGACACCGTCGAGATCCAGGGCGAGCACCGCGAGCGCCTGCGCGAGGTCCTCCGGAAGAAGGGCTTCGTGGTGAAGGGATAGGCACGCACCGGTGGCCCTGACGGCAACCATCTACAACATGGACATCGATCTCGCGGATGCCGATCGCGGCGTGTACGAGTCGCTCGCCCTGCGCATCGCCTGCCATCCGTCGGAGGCCGACGACTACCTCATGATGCGCGTGCTCGCGTACCTGCTCGAGTACACCGACGGGCTCGAGTTCTCGCGTGGGCTGTCCGATCCCGACGAGCCCACCATTGCAGCGCGCGATCTCACCGGTGCGCTGCGCGTCTGGGTCGAGATCGGATCGCCAGATGCCGCACGGCTCCACAAGGCGGCCAAGGCTGCACCCCGCGTGGTCGTCTACTCCCACAAGGACGTGGGGCAGTGGCTCGCACGCCTCGACGGTGCGCGCATCCATCGCGCAGACGCGATCGAGATCTGGAGCATCGATCGCGCGTTCCTTGCGACGCTGGTGGGTCGCCTGGCGCGGCGGATGTCGTTCAGCGTGTCGGTGACCGACCGCGAGCTGTACCTGTCGATCGGAACCGACACGCTCACCGGCCGGCTCACACGCCACGTGCTCGCGTGAGGACGGACGACCGCGCCGGGGCCGCCACCTGGACGGCCCCGACGGGTGAGGAACTGCAGGTCAGACGTAGTCGCAGTACCTGCGGCTGGAAGACGGTGGCCTGCACGTGCGCCTGGAGATCCTCGGGTCGCGACAGCCGCGTCAGCCCCCGGGCGAAGGCGACTTCACAGACCGCGCAGGCGATGGCTGCCGACACCTCGCGAATCCGCTCGAGGTCCGGGTACACGCGGCCCATCGCCACATCCTCGTCGGTGACCATCGACGACAGCGTGCGCGCCGCGACGAAGAACATCTCGTCGGTCACGCGCGTCGCTTCGCTGGCCAGCACGCCGAGCCCGACCCCGGGGAAGATGTAGCTGTTGTTCCCCTGTCCGGGCACGTGCCTGACGCCGTTGAGCGTCATGGGCGGGAAGGGGCTGCCGCTGGCGAAGACGGCGCGGCCGTCCGTCCACGTGTACGCCTGTTCGGCCGTGCACTCGGCCTTCGAGGTGGGGTTCGAGAGCGCGAAGATGACGGGGCGTTCGTTGATCCGCGCCATCGCGCGCACCACGTCCTCGGTGAACGTCTGCGGCATTCCCGACACACCGATCAGCGCCGTCGGCTTCACGATGTCGATCGCTTCGAGCAGCGATGCCGCCGGCGCGTGTTCGTGCGCGAAGCGGAGCTTGTGCTCGACGAGGTCGGTGCGGCTCTTCACCACCAGGCCCTTCGAGTCGACGAACCAGCAGTTCCGGCGCGCGTCGGCCTCGGTGACGCCTTCCGTCATCATCGCCGAGACCATGAGGTCGCCGATCCCGATGCCGGCTTCACCGGCGCCGAAGAAGAGCACGCGCTGCTCGGGGAGCGTCTTGCGCGTGATGCGCTGCGACGAGAGCAGGCCCGACAGCGTCACGCCGGCCGTGCCCTGGATGTCGTCGTTGAACGTGCACACCTTGTCACGATACCGGTGCAGGAGCCGGAACGCGTTGCTGTTGCCGAAGTCCTCGAACTGGATGCAGGCCTTCGGGAACATGTCCTGCACGGCCATGACGAACTCGTCGACCAGCGCGTCGAACTCCGGTCCGCGCAGCCGCGGCTCGGACGTGCCGATGTACAGCGGGTCGTCGAGGAGCGACTGGTTGTTGGTCCCCACATCGAGCATGACCGGCAGGGTCTGTGCGGGGGGCACGCCGGCGCACGCGGTGTACAGCGAGAGCTTGCCGACCGGGATGCCCATGCCGTTCGCGCCGAGATCCCCGAGTCCCAGGATGCGCTCGCCGTCGGTGACGACGATGACCCGCACGTCGGCGTGCGGCCAGTTCTGGAGGATCTGGCGCACGTGGCCCTTGTCGTGCCGGGTGATGTACAGCCCACGCGGCCGACGGAAGATGTGCCCATACCGCTGGCACGCCAGCCCGACGGTCGGCGTGTAGATGATGGGCATCATCTCCTCGAGGTGCTCGAGCACGAGACGATAGAACAACGCCTCGTTCCGTTCCTGAAGCGACACGAGGTAGATGTACTTCTCGAGGTCTTCCACCTTCCGCTTGTAGCTCTCGTAGACGCGCGGGAGCTGCTGATCCTGCGTGGTGATGTGCGCCGGTAGCAGGCCGCGAAGGCCGAGCGCGTCACGCTCGGCTGCCGTGAACGCGGTGCCCTTGTTGAGAAGCGGATCGTGAAGCAGGTCGATGCCTCGCTTCCCTTGCAGATGAAGTGATGGTTTCACAAAGAACTCCTGGAATGAGACCACGGTTGGGGAACCAACCACTGCGGAGTGTAGTCGGAACACCTGGACAGTGCCACCCTGGCGGCCGGTCGTCGGCCGCAGGGTGGCACGATGGCAGGAACGCGGGCCTACGGAGTGCTCGGTGGCCCCGCTGGCGCCCTGATGCCCATCTCCTCGACCAGGTGGCGCGCGCCGTCGACTTCGTCCATCGTCCACAGCATGTAGCGGCTGTCGACGTGAATCGAGCGCGTCTTGACGGGATCGAACAGGAAGTTCGACGCCACGGTGTCGTAGGTGCCGTCGAACAGCAGGCCGACGAGTTCGCCCTTCGCGTTCAGCGTCGGCGACCCGGAGTTGCCCCCTGTGGTATCGACGGTCGAGAGGAAGTTGACGGGCACGTCGCCGAGCGGCGCATAGGCGTACGGCGTCGTCTTGCCTGCGCGCAGGGCGGCGATGGCATCGAGCTGCGCCTTTGGCGCATTGAAGTCGCCGGCGCCCACGTGCTTCTCGACGATGCCCTGCAGGGTCGTGTGCGGCGAGTAGACGAGCCCGTCACGGGCGGCCACGCCCTTCACCTGTCCGAACGTGACGCGCAGCGTGCTGTTGGCGTCCGGCGCGACCAGGCCACCGGCCTGCGCGAGCACGGCCGCCATGTAGCGCGGTCGCAGGCGCGCGTACGCCCCCGAGCGCGCCTTCGCGGCCTCGCGGTTGGCGTCGAGCAGCGGCGTCAGCGCCGCCGCCAGCGTGATGAAGGGATCGCCCGTGGCGTCGAGTTCGGCCTTCGACTTGTCGAGCCACGCCAGCCTGACGTCCTTGTCGGCGATCGTCGTCTTTGCGTAGAGCGTGGTGAGCCACGCGTCGATGGCGTTCGTCGCGTCGGCCGTCGCCTGGCCGGGCGTCAGGCCGACCGCCGTGTCGACCGCCGTGATCCGCTGGTTCGCGGGCAGCGCCGCGGCCAGTCCGAGTGCCCAGCGGAACAAGGCGCGATCGACGGTCGGGTCGAGGGTGCGCTGGAGGCGCTCCTGGCCTTCGCGGATGCGCGTCCAGTCACGCTGCTGGAATCCCGTGTCGCGATCGACGTCATCGGGTTTCGCGCGCTCGGCGGCGAGGCGATAGATCGTCTGCGCTGCCGAGAGATACGACGACGCGCTGGCGAGGTTGCCCAGCACCGCATTGCGCTCACGTGTCTGCTCGTTCTCGGCCTGCAGCGCCCGCAGGGCCGGCATCACGTCGCCGTACTGCTGCTGCCGCGCTGCGTCGGCCGCGATCCAGGCCAGCAACGCCTCTTCGTTGGCGCGCTTGCGCGCGAGGCTGCCGCCCTTCACGAGCCCTTCGTGCATCCCGCGCTGGTTCGTCAGCCCGTTGTTGAGGCCCTGCACCCGCCCGGCGACCTTGATCGACAGGTCGGGCTTTTCTTTCAGGAGCGCATCGATGACGGCGAGTTGCTCGGTGGCGAGCCGAATCGAGCGCGGGAAGCTCCACTCCGTCGTCTCCTTCACCTCGGCGTACGTCTGGTGCCGCTGCGTGCGGCCCGGATAGCCGACCACGAAGACGAGTTCGTCGGGGTTGGCACCCTGCGCCGACACCTTCAGATAGTGCGCCGGCTTGAAGGGCACGTTCTCTTTCGCGTACGGCGCCGGCTTGCCATCGGGGCCGACGTAGGCGCGCAGGAAGCTCCAGTCGCCCGTGTGCCGCGGCCAGCGCCAGTTGTCGGTCTCGCCACCGAACACGCCGATCCCCTCGGCCGGGGCATAGACGAGCCGCACGTCCTTGATTTCGAGTTGCGCGATCTCGAAGTACTTGAGCCCTTCGAAGTAGCTCGCCACGCTGCACCGCAGCCCGCCGCGCTCACAGGCGGCCACACGTTCCTTCACGCGCCGCTCAATGGTGTCGAAGCGCTGCCGGTCGGTCGCCCGGGCGTCGATCTTGCCCGTGATGGCCTCGGTGACGTCGGTGACCGACGTGGTGACCCACACGCGCGAGCCCGGACCGTTGGGCAGTTCCTCGGCGCGCGTTCGCGCCAGGAATCCGTCGACGAGGAGGTTGTGCTGGGGTGTCGAGTTGAACTGCAGCCCACCGGTGACGCAGTGATGATTCGTGGCGATGAGGGCATCGGGCGAGACGAACGACGCCGTGCAGCCCCCGAGCGACACGATGGCGCCCATCGGATGACCGGTCAGGTCGGCGAACGACGACACGTCCCCGGCAAATCCCAGCGCCTTGAGTTTCGTGGCGAGTTGCGGGATCTGTTGTGGCATCCACATGCCTTCATCTGCCCGGAGACCGGCAGGAAGGCACAGGAGTATGGTGAGCAGGATGACCGAGCGACAGCGGAACGTCATGAAGGACTCTCCTGGAGGAGCGATGCGCCCGGCGCGCGGCCGGGCGCGGGATGACGACGATGCGGCGAGACGGTATGAGGACGAATGATGCACGTGCGACGGCAGCGCAGTGGAACAGGGTCAGGGTGTGGTATCGGGACGTGGCGTCGCCGGCGTGCTCGGAGGCAGCGTCGGTGGCTTGATGTACTCGGCGTCGATGGTGCCGGTCAGCACCTTCAGGAACGTGACGATCTGCCTGGCCTGGACGTCGGTCAGCGCGCGACCCAGCTGGTACTCGGCCATCTCCTTCACGGCCTCTTCGAGCCCGGCCGTCGCCCCGTCGTGGAAGTAGGGCGCCGTGCGCTCGATGTTGCGGAGTGACGGCACCTTGAACACGGCCTGGTCGACGGCGTCCTTCGTCACTTTCATCCGCCCGGTGTCGGCGTCACGCGGGAAGGGCTTGGCCAGTCCCATCCGCTGGTACACGCTGCCTCCGAGCAGGGCGCCGTTGTGGCACGTCTGGCACCCGGCCGCGACGAACGTCTTGAAACCCTCCGCCTCGTCGGACGTCAGCGCCGACACATCGCCCTTCAGGAGCGCATCCCATCGCGACGGCGTCATGAGGCGGCGCTCGAAGGCGCCGATGGCCGTGGCCATGTTGTCGTAGGTCACCGGGTTCTTCTGTCCGGGGAAGGCGCGGCCGAAGCGATCGACGTACTCCGGGATCGACGTCAGGACCTTGACTACGGTGGCCTCAGCCGGCATCGCCATCTCGACGGGGTTGAGGATGGGGCCCTTGGCCTGCGCTTCCACGTCGCTCGCCCGACCATCCCAGAACTGCGCGAAGTGCCCCGCGGCGTTGTAGACCGTGGGAGCGTTGCGGTCGCCGTGCTGGCCGCGGTGCCCTTCGGACGTCGGCAGGCCGTCCACGCCGTACTTCGCGAGGTCGTGGCAGGAGTTGCAGGAGATCTTCTGGCTCTTCGAGAGCCGGGGCTCGAAATAGAGCATGCGCCCGAGGTCGATCATCTCGGCCGACGGCGTACCCGCCGCGGTCGGTACCTCGCTCGGCAACGGCGCGAACAGCTTCAGGTCGGCGGGATCGATCGCCACCGGCGCGGCCGACGGGGGCAGGGGGCGAGTGTCCTGCGAGCAACCGCCGACCAGGGCGGTCATCCCGATCAGCGTGAACAGGGTAAGCAGCGCAGTCTTTCGCATCGTCTCCTCCGAAGCAAGGAGCTGCCGATGCGTCAGGAACACGGCCCGCGGGATGTTGGAGGGCCGCCGGCCAGCCCCCGCCGAGGATAGCACTCTTCGGAGACGTTTCGTGGCAACTCGCAGACAAGAAGAGACAACCGCGCGGCCCGCGACGTGGTGCAATACGCCGTTCACGTTGAGGCAGGTCGGTCGTGGCAGGGATCCCCCTGCGGCGCGTCGCGCCCGCCCGGAGGTATGGCATGCAGCACTGGCTTCGAACACGGGCACGCGTCGGTTGGATCAGGCTGCCGCTGGCGGCCGTGGTCGCACTCTCGGCTCTGGTTTCGGCTGCGCCCGACGTCGCGGCGCAGACGAAGGCGAAGGCCGAGAACGTCCCCGAGATCCCCTTCACCTCGGTGCCGAACTTCTTCAAGTTGCCGGCCGACCTGTACTTTGGCGAGGCGATGGGGGTCGCGACCAACTCGAAGGGGCACGTCTACGTCTTCACCCGGAGCGGTGACACGCGCATCTTCGAGTTCGACGCGACCGGCACCTACGTGCGCGAGATTGGCGCCGGGCTGTACGGCCTCGAATTCGCCCACACCGTCCGCGTCGACAAGGACGACAACCTCTGGGCGGTGGACGAAGGGTCGAACATGGTGATCAAGTTCAACCCCGAGGGCCGTGTCGTGATGGTGATCGGCCGCCGGCCCGAGCCCGTGGCGGGCGCCGTCGACAGCACACTGCCCAACGCTCCGGCCGAGAAGTACCGGCTGGGCCGCCCGACAGACGTCACCTTCGACGCGCAGGGCAACATCTTCGTGTCTGACGGCTACACCAATCACCGCGTCGTCAAGTACGACAGGAACGGCCGGTTCATCAAGTCGGTCGGCGGGTCCACACGTGGCACCGCCCCGAGCCAGATGAACACGCCGCACTCGATCACGTCCGATGCCCAGGGCAACGTCTACGTCGGCGATCGTGGCAACGCGCGCGTCCAGGTGTTCGACAACGATCTCGTGCTGCGCGCGATCTACGACAACGTCGGCAACCCGTGGGCCGTCTGCATCTCGCCGGGGCCGCACCAGTACCTGTTCGTCTCGAACTCGAATCCCGACAGCAACCCCGCGGCGTCATGGGCGATCACGGGCGAGATCTACAAGATGGAACTCGATGGCCGCATCATCGGCCGCTTCGGCAAGGCCGGCAAGGGGCTCGGCGAGTTCAGTACCGTCCACGAAATCGACTGCCGCAACCCGAATGAACTCTACGTCTCCGAGATCTCGGCATGGCGCGCACAGAAGCTGTTGCTCGAGGCGAAGCCGGCACCGACGTCAGCGTCGGCGCGGCAGTGAGGAGGCCCATCATGCGACGCACAATCGTCATCACCACGGCGGTGGTTTCGCTGGCCATGGCCAGCATGCTCTCGGCGCAACTGTCGATTCCGGAAGTGACCTACACGTCGGTCGCGACGCCCGACCTGCTGACGTTCCCGCCCGACATCCACATGGGCGAGGCCGCGGGCGTCGCCACGAACTCGAAGGGCGACATCTTCCTCTACACCCGTACCGGCAATCCGTACATCACGATCGGGACGGCACGGCCGTTTTCGCACGGGGGGTCGCGGCTGTTCCAGTTCGACAAGACGGGCAAGTTCGTCCGCGAGATCGGGCAGGGCACGTACGGCATGCAGCAGGCGCAGCAGGTGCGTGTCGATGCGCAGGACAACGTCTGGATCGTCGACCAGTTGTCGACGCAGGTGATTCGCTTCGATCCCCAGGGACGGATCACGATGGTCCTGAGCCGGAAGCCCGAGGCGATGCGCGTCCCGGCGGTGCAGCTCACGCCGCTGCCGACAGGCATTCCCGTGGTGCAGCCGCCGCCTCCTGAGCCCGGGCCCGGCGGGCCGGGCGGCGGTGGGGGTGGCGGCGGAGCAGCCAACCGGCCGCCCGGGGCCGGCGTCGAGGGCGAGAGCTTCCAGCGTCCGACCGACGTGGCGTGGGACGCGACGGGCAACATCTACGTCGCCGACGGGTACGGCAACGCGCGCGTCGCCAAGTACGCGCCCAGCGGCAAGTACATCAAGTCGTGGGGGCAGCGCGGCTCCGCACCGGGCCAGTTCAACATCGTCCACGGGATCGCCGTCGATGCGACGGGCAACGTGTACGTGGCCGACGAGGGCAATCGACGGGTGCAGGTGTTCGATGGCGACGGCACGTTCAAGGCGGCCTTCCTGAACGTCGGCACCCCCACCGCCTTGTGCATGACCAGGGGGAACCCGCAGTTCCTGTACGTCGCGCACACGGGCGATCCCGACGGCATGGACGACGCCGCCATCTACAAGGTCGACCTGTCGGGGAAGGTGGTTGGCAAGTTCGGCCGCGCCGGCAAAGAGCTGAAACAGCTCGGGCTGGTCAACGCGATCGACTGCCGCAACGAGAACGAACTCCTCATCGGCGAACTGAGCAATTGGCGGGTGCAGAAGCTCTCGCTCAAGGCAGGTTCGTAGGTTGTGATGATCCGGCGAGGCAATTGTCATCGCCTCGCCGGATCCGATACGCGGGCCGCTCGGGGGAGCGGCCCCTACACCCGGCCCCTACACCCGACCCCTACACCCGGCCCCGGCCACCTGGGGTCCGACGCCTGGGCCCCTACACCAGGTCGCACATGCGGGGCGCGGGCCTCGCTCCTCAGTGCGATGGGCCCGTCTTCGGCGTCAGGCCCATCTGGTGGAACAGGAACGCGTAGATGTCGGCATTCGTGTCGAGCATCTTCGACGTGTTGCTCGCGCCGTGGCCCGACGAGGTCTCGATGCGGATCAGCACCGGCCGCTCGGGACTGGCGGCCTTCTGCAGCGTGGCGGCGTACTTGAACCAGTGCGCGGGCACGACGCGATCGTCGTGATCGGCAGTCGTGATCAAGGTCGACGGGTAGCGCACGCCGGTCTTGATGTTGTGCAGTGGCGAGTAGGCATACAGCGCCTTGAACTCCTCGGCGTTGTCGCTCGACCCGTAGTCGGCGATCCAGTTCCAGCCGATCGTGAACTTGTGGAACCGCAGCATGTCCATCACGCCGACCGCGGGAAGGCCACCCGGAACAGCTCGGGCCGCTGGTTCATCACCGCCCCGACCAGCAGCCCGCCGTTCGAGCCGCCCTGCATCGCCAGCTGCTCGGCTCGACGTGTACTTGTTCGCGATCAGCCACTCGGCCGCCGCGATGAAGTCGTCGAAGACGTTCTGCTTCTTGAGCTTCGTGCCGGCCTCGTGCCAGCGCTCGCCGTACTCGCCGCCGCCGCGCAGGTTGGCGACCGCGTACACGCCGCCCTGCTCGAGCAGCGCGATGCGTGTCGGGCTGAACGAGGGCGTCAGCGAGATGTTGAAGCCGCCGTAGCCGTAGAGCAGGTGGGATTGTTGCCGTCGAGCGTGACACCCTTGCGGTGCACGAGGAACATCGGCACCTTGGTGCCGTCCTTGCTCGCGTAGAACACCTGCTTCGTCTCGAACCGGTTCGGGTCGTACCCGGTGATCTCGGGCGCCCGGAAGACGCTGCTCGTCTTCGTCGCGATGTCGTAGCGGTAGATGGTCGCCGGGGTCTGGTACGCGCTGAACGTGTAGAACACCTCGGTGTCGTCGGCTTCTCCGCCGAAACCGTTGGCCGAGCCGATGCCCGGCAGCACGATCTCGTTCTCGGGGCGCCCGTCGAGCGCGTGCACGTACGCGCGCGTCGACGCATCCTTCAGGTAGGTGAGGAACAGCTTCCCACCGGCCGTCGAGGCGCCCTGGAGCGGTTCCGGCCGTTCGGCGATCACGGTCTTCCAGTTCGACTCGGCAGCGTTGTCGGGATCGATGGCGACCACGCGCCCGTTCGGCGCGTTGCGGTTGGTCTCGACGAGCATCACGCCGTTCACGTGGTCGATCACGCCGAAGCTGTCATCGGTGATGTCACCGATGAGCGGCTTGAAGGTCGTCTCGTTCTTCGCGAAGTCACGGACGAACACCGCGTTGCCCTTCTTGCCTTTGCCGCGATCAGAGATGGTCAGGATCGCGAACCGCTCGTCGTCGGTGGTGCGCACCCCGTGGAAACGCTGCGGGTTCTTCGGGTCCTGGTATACCAGCGTGTCGGCTGACTGGGGGGTGCCGACCGTGTGGAAGTAGACGCGGTGATCCTCGTTGCGGCCCGACAGCGCCTGGCCCGGTGCCGGCGCGGGATAGCGGCTGTAGAAGAAGCCGTTGCCCCGCCAGGCGACACCCGAGACCTTCACCCACTCGATCTTGTCGCTGAGCGGCTGCTTCGTCGCCAGGTCGAGCACGAGGTAGTCCTGCCAGTCCGATCCGCTGCGCGAGACGCCGTAGACTGCGACCTTGCCGTCGCGCGAGGGCGAGAACGTCGTCAGGCGCGACGTGCCGTCCTTCGCGAAGGTGTTGGGATCGAGGAGTACCTCTGGCACGCCGTCGAGCCCGACCTGCGTGTAGAGCACCGACTGTTCCTGGAGCCCGGTGTTCTTCGAGAAGAAGTAGCGCGTGCCTCGTCGCGAGGGCGCCGTGTACTTCGGGTAGTTCTGCAGCGCGTCGAGGCGGGCCCGCAGCGCGTCGCGGAACGGAATGGTCTTCAGGTAGCCGAAGGTGACGGCATTCTGCGCTTCGACCCACTGCTTCGTCTGCGCCGAGTTGTCGTCTTCGAGCCAGCGGTACGGATCGGGAACCTGCGTCCCGTGATACGTGTCGACGTGGATCGTCGACGTCTCCGGGTACGTCCAGCGCTGCTGGGCGTGCCCCGTGGGCTGAAGCGCGACAATCGCCGCGGCGGCGAGGAGTCCGGTGATGCGTGTGCGGTTGAGCATGAACATCTCCTGTTATTTCTTCTCGGTCTTCACGGGTGCCGCCGGGCGCGCCGGCAACTTTCCGCTGCGTGCCTGCAACTGCTTGAGGACTTCGGCAACCGCACGCTCGAGTTGCGGATCCTTTCCGGCCAGCACCGATTTCGGATCGTTCTCCACCTGGATGTCGGGATCCACGCCGTAGCCTTCGATCACGTATTCGCCCTTCGCGTTCGCCAGCGCCGATTCGGGCACCGAGACGCCGCCGCCGTCGAGCAGCGGGCCGCGTCCCGAGATGCCGACCACGCCGCCCCACGACCGGCGGCCGACGAGCGGTCCCAGCCCGGCCTCGCGGAACATGTAGGGGAAGATGTCACCGTCACTCGACGACCGCTCGTCGAGGATGGCGGCCATCGGCCCGACGAACAGGCCATCCGGATAGGTGTCGCCCTGCGAGTCGGTGCGGCCGAAGTTCACGCCGAGCAGCGTGCGGCGCAGCCGCTCGATGATCATCCGCGACACGTTGCCGCCGCCGTTGGCCCGCACGTCGATGACGAGACCTTCCTTGTTCAGCTGCCCGTAGTACCACTTGATGAACTCGCGGATGCCCGGGCCGCCCATGTCGGGGATGTGCAGGTAGCCCACGCGCCCGCCGGTGAGGTCCGAGACGCGCTTGCGGTTGGCCGTGACCCAATCGAGGTAGATCAGGTCGCTCTCGTTCGCGATGGGCGTGAAGCTGACCGTGCGCGCACCGTCGAGGCTCGGCGTGCTGTTCACCGTGAGCTGGACGGGCCGATCGCCCTTGTCGCGGAGGAGGCGATACGGATCCTCGTCTGCGCTCAACGGCTGCCCGTCGACCGCGAGGAGGTAGTCGCCGACCGCGACGTTCACCCCGACCTCGGTGAGGGGCGAGCGGTAGATCGCTTCCTCGTTCTGGCCGCCGAAGATCTTCGTGATGCGGTACGCGCGGGTGGCCTTGTCGAGCGCGAAGCGCGCGCCGGGCAGGGCCGGACGTGGACGTCGCGGCATGTCGAAGTCGCCGCCTTCGATGTAGGTGTGCTGCACCGTGAGTTCAGAGATCATCTCGCTGATCACGTAGTTGAGATCCGAGCGGTGGGCGACGTGCGGCAACCAGCCGGCGTACTGCGTGCGCAGCGCCTCCCAGTCGAAGCCGTGCATGTTGTCGACGTAGAACCAGTCACGGTACCGGCGCCAGACCTCGTTGAAGATCTGGGTCCACTCCTCGACGGGGACTCGGTCGACCATCAGGCCGCCCGTCGAGACCGGCTTCTTCGACTGGGCGCCGGTGGGCGTGGCGTCGTAGAGCGTGAAGGCGCCGGTCGACCGCACCAGCACCTTCGAGCCGTCTGCCGACAGCGCATATCCGTTCATGTCGTCGACCAGTGTCGTCTCCTTGCGGTCCTTGAGCGAGTAGAGACGCAGCGTGGTCTTCCGATCGGGCTGGCGGCCGTAGAAGAACGCGGGCGAGACCGCGTAGACGAGGAACCCCTTCTTGGTCGAGAGGGCGTTGTAGTTGTCGGCGTCGAGCGGCGCCCGGGCGACGCGCTGGCCGAGCCCGTCGAAGTCGATCACGAACTCCGCCTTCGCCGCTGCCTCTGGCGTCGGCTTCGGCGAGACTGCGTCCGGCTTTGCGCCCTCGGCGGGCCTTCCGGCCCCCTGGGCCGTCGGCGCCTGACCCGGGGTCGCCGCAGCCGCAGGCGAAGGTGCCTCGACGGTCACCTCGTCGCTCTCGGGCGGGAACGGGTGCTTCACGTCCTTGCGGAGCGCCAGGGCGAAGATGCCCGTCGTCCGGTTCGTGGCGAAGTTGAACTCGGCCGACGAGATCTGCGGGGCGTACTCCCGGTCGCTGAGATAGAAGAGGTAGTTGCCGTCCGGATCCCACGCGGGGTTCTGCGCGTTGAACAACTCGTCGGTGATCTTCCGGAGTTGGCCGTCCTTCGCGTTCCAGATGTGGATCGACCGGAAGCCGTTGCTGCCGATCATGCTGAACGCCAGGAAGTGGCCCTTCGGCGACCACGTGTAGTCGCGGACCTGGTCGCGCGGTGCGTCGACGATCTCGAGGAGTTTCTTGTCGGCAAACGTGTAGACGAAGATCCTGCCGTCCTTGTCGCTGAACGCGATGCGTGACCCGTCGGCCGCCCACTCGGGCTGGTAGCGCATCGCCTTCCCGCCGCTCGTCAACTGCTCGGGCTTGCCCGAGCCATCCTGCGCGATGACATGGAGTTCATCCTCGCCGCTGCGGTCCGAGATGAAGGCGATCCGGCTGCCGTCGGGCGACCAGCGCGCCCACTTGTCGTGCGCGTTCGACGAGTTCGTCAGGTTCCGCGTCGCGCCCTTCTCGATGGGGGCCGTGAAGATGTCGCCCCGCGCGGTGAACAGCGCCCGCTCGCCCTTCGGAGAGAGCTCGAAGTCCTCCATCTGACCGGCAGCAGACACGCGTGACGGCCGTTTCCAGACGCCCTCGTCGGCGACGGTGATCGCCAGCGGCGTGCTGGTGCCCGTCCTGATGTCGAGCACCTGCAGTTCGCCGTTCAGCTCGTAGACGATGCGCGACGCGTGATCCGTCGAGGGCCAGCGCACGTCCCACGTCTTGCTGGTCGTGACCTGCTTCGTCTGCTTGCTGGCGACATCGTAGGCGTACAGGTTGAACGTGCCGCTGCGGTCCGAGGTGAAGTAGATCGTGTTGCCGACCCACATCGGGTCGCGGTCGGCGCGGACGTGATCGATGATGCGGGTCGCGTCATTGCTCTTGAGGTCGAAGATGAAGAGGTCGTTCGCCTGGCCGCCGCCGTATCGCTTCTCGGGCCTGAAGTCGCGGAACAGCGGCGAGTACACCATCTTCGTGCCGTCGGGCGAGTAGTCGCCCGCGCCCGACTCGGGCATCGGGAGCGGCTCGGCCGGGCCGCCGACCATGGGCACGGTGTAGAGCCGCGTCTGGCCGAGCGTCCACGAATCACGCATCGAGCGGAAGAAGATCGACTTGCCGTCCTGCGTCCATCCGTAGACCTGCTGGTCGTAGCCCCACCGGGGCGTGAGGGGACCGCGCGCAGGGTAGTAGGTCAGCTGCTTCGGGATGCCGCCGGTCGTCGGGACGACGTAGACCTGCTCGTCGCCGTCGTACTGGCCGGTGAAAGCAATCCACTTGCCGTCTGGCGAGAAGCGGGCGAACAGTTCCTGCCCCGGATGCGAGGTCAGGCGAGTGGCGCTGCCACCCGTGACCGGCGCGGTCCACAGGTCGCCGGCATACGTGAAGGCAACGCGGTCGCCGTGCACGGCGGGGAAGCGGAGCAGTTTCGTTTGCGCGAGGGCGGGAGACGCGATCAGGACGACGCCGAGGCCTACAACGCCGGCCAGGGTGGCGATCCGCAGCAGTCGTGACAAGGGGAACCTCCGGAGATGACGACGGGGACTTCGTACCACCGCACAGCATAATCCAGTCCCCCGAATAGCATTAGCAGCTGTGATGGGATTGGGACGAGAATCCACTGTGCCGGATCCGCACGATCAGTGTAAACTCGGCGGCCTCTCTCGCAGGTGTCTGGAATCTCGTCCTTCATCTCCCGGTGCGAGGCCTGCGCGCACGCGCGCGACCCGCGCCTCGGAAGGCGGGTTGAAGAATGCCCATCGGGCCCCCGTTCCCCGGTGGCCGTGTCGAGGACGCGTCGCGCCACGCGTCGCCACTCACCGACGCCGAGAACGAGGAGGTGAACGCGCAGGGCGTCAATGCCCGCGGACGTTTCGCGGCGGCGACGGGGTTCGTCGTGCACCATGCGGCATCGTCCCCGGCGCGATGACCGCTGAACAGAACGTGCGTTGATCGACACACTCCCAGGGAGGGAACATGGCAAAGAGAGCGTTGCTCGTCGGCGTCAACCGCTATCGGATGCCCGGCGCGGACCTGCGCGGCTGCGTGAACGACGTCGTCAACGTGAAGAACACGCTGACCAACGTCTTCGGGTTCCCGAGCGGCGACATCAACGTGCTCACCGACTTCGACGCGACGAAGAAGGCGATGCAGGCGGGCATCAAGGAACTGGTCAAGAGCGGGCGCAAGGGCGACGTGCTGGTGTTCCACTACTCCGGGCACGGGTCCAACCTGCCCGACGACAACGGCGACGAAGCCGACAACCGCGACGAGATCCTGTGCCCGTCGGATCTCGACTGGCAGGATCCGCTGCGCGACGACTGGCTGCGTGAGACGTTCGACACGCTGAAGCCCGGCGTCAACCTGACGGTCATCATGGATTGCTGCCACTCCGGCACGAACACGCGCGCCGTCCTGCCGCCCGACGCGCCCGTCCTCGAGCGATACCTCCCGAGCCCGTGGGACCTGGTAGCCAGCGAGTCGGGCCGCGCCCTCCGCGGGAAGGTCCGCGGAACGTTGCGCAAGTCGAAGAAGAGTGCCCGCGCCGCGAGCGACATCCTGGGAGTGAAGATCAAGGAGACGCTCATCACCGGGTGCCGCGATACGCAGACATCGGCCGACGCGATGATCAACGGGACGTACAACGGCGCCCTGAGCTACTACCTCGTCGCGACGACCAACGCCGCGGCTGGCAGGCTCACGCACCGCCAGTTGCGCGATCGCACGGCCAAGCAGCTCAAGTCGAACGGCTACGACCAGGTGCCGCAGCTCGAAGGCAGCAAGAACGCCCTCGACCTGGGCTTCCTGACGCCGCTGCCGTAGCCCGCCCGTCCAGTGTTGCCTCAGCCCTCGCCCGTTGCCGGGCGAGGGCCCGGGAGGTTCATCGTGAAGCTGATTATCCCCGGCCAGCGTGATGTGGTGCGCACGAGTGCCGTGCGCGGCGGCACGTCGCCAGATCGGGCGCCATCGACCGACCTGCTCGACGCCGTCCAGGTCGTCGGCGCGTTCTCGCTTTCCGAGACGGCGCGCGCGCGGGCCGCCGAGGCCGCCCCGATCGACATCGATGCCCAGGACGACGACGTCCTCGAGATCGAGGTCGAAGGCGTCACCTTCTGGACGTCGGTTGGACGCTATCGACATGAACTGGCCGTCTACCGGCCCGAGGCGCTCACCGAGGACGGCGTGGTCGTCGATGGGCTGTCGCGGCCGAGCGCCCGCGACCGCGGCATCAAGGAGTGGTCGGCCGGTGCCGTCAGGCTCCTGCGGCTCGGGCGTGATCGCATCGACGAGAAGGTCCAGGATCCCGAGACGATCAAGGCGTTCGCGAAGGACTGCGGGCTCGACATACAGGGGACGATCGGCGGATGGCTGCTGACGAAGCTCCTGATCTGGGTGATCGAGCGGTCTCTGCGGCCGCGCGAGGGACTGTACACCTGGGAGGCGGCGACCCGGCCGACCGCTGCCGACGCGCCGGAGCCGACGCAGGTGTCATTCGATGGCTTCGATGTCCAGAAGCCCATCCTGGTCTTCCTGCACGGCACGGGATCGAGCAGTCGGGGCAGCTTCGGCGAGTTCGAGGCGCGCGCGGACGGCACCGAATGGCGCACCCTGGCCGAGCGTTTCGGCGATCGCATCTACGCCTTCGAGCACCGGACCATGAGCCGGAGTCCGATCGAGAACGCCATCGTCCTTGCCGAGCGGCTTCCGGCGCACGCGCGGCTCAACCTCATCTCGCACTCGCGCGGCGGTCTCATCGGCGACCTGCTGTGCCTGCCCCCGCTCACGGCCGACCAGATCGCCAGTGTCGGTCGCGACGATCCTGAGCTGCGCGAGGCCGACGCCCACGATCGCGACGGGCTACGTCGGTTGTCGGCCGTGCTGGCCGAGAAACAGTTCCGCGTCGAGCGGTACGCGCGCTGTGCGTGCCCGGCGCGGGGCACGCTGCTGGCGTCAGAGAACCTCGACGAGTTCCTGTCGATCCTGACGAACCTCATCGGGCTGGTGCCGGCGCTGGCCGCCTCGCCGGCCTACGAGGTGATCTCGCGCATCACGCTCGAGGCGGCGAAGAACCGCTGGCAGCCCGCCGTGCTGCCGGGGCTCGAGGCGATGACGCCGTCATCGCCGCTGGTGCGCCTGCTCAACACCGCCAAGACCGATGCCGCGGGGGCGCTGGCGGTCATCGCCGGCGACATCCAGGGCGGCAACTGGCTCAAGCGGATCGGCGTGTTCATCACCGACCGCTTCATCTACGAAAACCAGGACAACGACCTCGTCGTCAATACCGACTCGATGTTCCGTGGTGCCAGGCGCGGCACGGCGCACTACGTCTACGACCAGGGCGCCGACGTCTCGCACTTCAACTACTTCAAGAACGCGCGGACGCGCAGCGCGGTGGCGACCTGGATGACCGTATCGGGTGACGTGGTCCCCGAGGAGTTCCGGCCGCTCGAGGAGGCTCAGGCCTCGCCGGTGCCGATGGCACGCGCCATCCCGACGCTGGGGGCGACGGGCAAGCCCGTCGCGATCCTGGTGCCGGGCATGATGGGTTCTGATCTCTGGGTCGGCGAGCGACGCGTCTGGCTCGATGCCGCGGCCCTCGCCGATGGTGCCCTGGGCCTGATCGCGGACATCGGCGCGCGCGATGTCGAGGCGCGCAATGTCCTCGGCGACTCGTTCGAGGCGCTTCGCGAGAAGCTGGCCGCGTCGCACGAGGTCGTGACGTTCGCCTACGACTGGCGCCAGTCGATCGCCACCAGCGCGCGCGCCCTGCGTGATCAGGTCCGGCGGGCCCTCGACAGCACGAAGGCTCCCGTGCGCATCGTCGCGCACGGAATGGGCGGTGTGCTCGTACGCGCGGTCGCGGCGCTGGCCCCGACTGCCGGGCCGGTGTGGACCGAACTCTGCAGCCGAACCGGTGTGCACGTCGTGCTGCTCGGCGCACCACACAACGGCGCCTATGAGAGCGTCGAAGCCCTGCTGGGCACGCATCCCGTCGTGCAGCAGGTCGCCTTGCTCGACGCGACGCGGACTGCGCGCGACGTTGTCGAGATCGTGCAGGGGTTCCCGTCGGTGCTGGAACTGCTGCCCCGCGCCGAGAGCGGGCGGTTCTTCACGAAGGACGCGTGGACCTCATTGCGTGGCGAGCGTGGTGCGGCACCGCCCCAGGTGACGGCCCTGCGCGAGGCGCAGAAGATAGCCGCTGCGCTCGACGCGCCGGCCGACATGCGCCACGTGGTCACCGTCGTGGGCAGCGCCCCGCGCACGGTCTGCGGCGTCGGCCTGCGCGACGGGCAGCTGGTCTTCGACGTCACGACCGAGGGCGACGGACGCGTGACGTATTCCTCGTCGGCCCTGCCCGGCGTGCCGACGTACTACATGGACGCCACCCACGGCGAGCTGCCGTCGCACGAGGCGGGGTTGTCCGCCATCCTGGAGTTGCTGGAACGCGGGGCCACGAGCCGCCTGCCCACCGTTGCGCCGAGCGTGAGCCGGGGCGGAGCATCCACCTACGTCACGCGGCCAGAAGGCGTGCTCTATCCGACAGACGCCGACCTCGAGAGCAGCGTGCTCGGGCGTCGGCGCAGCCGTTCGTACCGGAGCGAACAGCGCGCGGGCTTCCGCGTGTCGGTCATGCATGGCGATTTGCGCTTCGCGCGCTTCCCGATCCTGCTCGGGCACTACGAAGGCGACACGATCGTCGGCGCCGAGGCGCAGGTCGATCGCGTGCTGAAAGGGGCGCTGCGCACTCGATACAACCTGGGGCTCTATCCGGGAACGCTGGGGTCTGTGGCCGTCGTCCTGCGTCCCTCGTCGCCGCTGTTCAGGTCGTTGCGGCTGCCGAGCGGGGCGGTCATTGTCGGACTGGGGCGGTGGGGCGAACTGACGGCGGCGCAAATCGGCAACCTGGTGCGGAAGGGCGCGCTGCAATACGTGCTGCAACTGGCCGACACGTCGAACGCCACGGGTGACGGCACGCAGTCGGCGCTGCCAGGAGACGTGGGTCTCAGCGTCCTGCTCATCGGGAGCACGTCGGCGTCGAATATCTCGGTCGACGATTCCGTGTCGGCCATCCTGCGTGGTGTGGCCCAGGCGAACGAGGAACTCGACGAACTCGTGCTCAACGTGCCGATGCGCGTTGGCGAGGTCGAGATCATCGAGCTGTACATCGACACCGCGATCCAGGCCACGCGCTCGACGCGCCGGCTGGCACGCGCCCTCGGCGAGGAGCTGAACATCGACATCGAGGCGGCGCCCCTCCTCCAGCGCGGACGCTACGGCCGCGTGCGGCTGACGGCGCCGGTGGCCGGCGACGCGTGGCGACGCTGGGAGATCAGTGTCGAGCAGAGCCACGCCGTGCCGCCCCGACGGCTTCCAGGCCCGATCCGGGACCGGCTCGTCGCCAGCCTCAAGACGACAGAGATCGATGCCCCGTTGGTCGAGGCGCTCGTCGGCCTCGCGTTCGCCGACCCGGAGGTCGACGAGCCGCACCGCGAGTTGCGGTTCGTGTCGTTGTCGGATCGCGCCCGCGCCGAGGTGATGATGCAACAGCGCCAGCCGGAGCTGATCGAGCGCCTGGTGCGCGCGTCCATCTCGAGCACGGCGTACAACCCCGACCACTCGCGTGCGTTGTTCGAGTTGATGGTGCCCAACGATCTGAAGGACAGCATGGGGCAGCTGTCGCGCGTCGTCTTCGTGGTGGATGGCGAGACGTCGCAGTACCCCTGGGAACTGATGAACGATGGCGCCGAGCAGCCGTTGTGTGCACGGCTGGGGATGGTGCGGCAGCTGCAGACGATGCGCTACCGGCCGCAGATCCGGGCCACGACCGCACGCACGGCGTTCGTCGTCGGCGACCCGCTCGTGAGCGCGCCGTTCCGCCAGTTGCCGGGGGCCGCCACCGAGGCGCACGTCGTGGCCGACATGCTGGCGGCGCAGCGCGACTTCGTGCCCACGTACCTCGACGGGCAGCCGACGGCCATCGACGTGCTCGGGGGCCTATTCAGGCAGCCCTACCGCATCGTGCATCTTGCCGGTCATGGCCACTACGAGGCCCCGACGTCCGGCAACGCGCGGGGGCGGAGCGGCATGGTGCTCGACAACGGCGTGTTCCTCACCGCCGTCGAGATCGCGCAGATGCAGCAGGTGCCGGAGCTGGTCTTCCTCAACTGCTGCTTCATCGGGCAGACGGGTCCGGACGTCAGCAAGACCGCCCGCGACCTTCCATACAACAAGCTCGCCGCAAGCATCAGTCGCGAGTTGATCGAGATGGGGGTCCGCGCGGTCGTGGCGGCCGGATGGGCCGTGCGCGACGATGCGGCGCTGCTGTTCGCGAAAGTCTTCTACGGCGAGATGCTTGAACGCGCGACGTTCGGGCGCGCCCTGCAGGCCGCACGCAGCAAGACATTCAGCCAGTTTCCCGATTCCAACACGTGGGGGGCGTACCAGGCGTACGGCGATCCCGACTTCAGGCTCATCGGGTCGGCGACCCGCGGCACCGGGAACCGAACGTGTGGCGCACGAGGAGTTGCTGGAGGTCCTGCAGCGCATCCGCGAAGACGCCGCGGAACGCCGCCTCGGACTCTCGAAGCCACGGTCGGATGCCGACGTCGCGAAGGAGATCGACGAGCTGAGGCGCCTGCAGAAGGAGGCGCCCGACGACTGGCTGCGGCGCGGCGAGGTGCGGATGGGCTTCGGCCTCGCGTTCGGAGAACTCGGCGCCATGGCCGAGGCGACTGAGATGCTGGCAAAGGCGCTCGACACGGGCGAGATGGACAGTCGCACCACCGTCAAGGCCATCGAGCAACTCGCGAACTTCGAGACGAAGCTGGGGGTCCAGCAAGGGAAGGGCGCCACCGGGCGACGCGCGCGACCGTGCGCGTGTCGTCATCGGCAACGCCATGAAGCGCCTCGGAGGACTGCGCGAGATTGCACCGACATCGGAGCGCCTGTGCCTGCTCGGTGCCTCGTACAAGGCGTTGGCCGTCTTGTCGCTGGGCGCAGAAGTGCGCGCGAACCTCGAGAAGAGCCTCGAATCCTACGCGGCTGCGCACCAGCACAACGTCGAGGCGGGCACTGTCGAGGCGTATCCGATCATCAACTGGCTCGCGCTGGCCGCCGTGCTGGGCCGCGAGGTGCCAGACGGCGACGCGCTGCTCCACAAGGCCGAGACGAGTGCGCGCGAGCGCTTCTCCGGCGCGCGCGATTACTTCGACGCCCCGTTCGACGCCGTGGCGATTGCCGACGTCGCGCTCGTCCGTGCGTTGCGTGACAGGGCGTTCGCCGCCGATACAACCGAGCGCGCGGCGCTGATCGATCGGATCGTGACCACGTACCGCGAGGTGTTCGAGCGGACGTTCGCCACGCCGCGGCAGATCGATGCGGCGACCAGTCAGTTGTCGACGATCGGCGAGCTGTTGCAGGCGGTTGCGCCCCAGCCGACGCCACCCGACACGGCGCTCGTGGTTGATGCCTTGTCGCGGATTCGCCAGCGGGTGCGCGCGGAAGCCGACGAGCGCGACGCACACGGCGCGACCGTGCAGCCGGTGGCCTCTCAGGACGAGGCGGCAGCCACGACGACCCGGCGGGGCGTGAAGCGGAAGCCTCCGGCGAAGCGAGCGGCAGGCCCGAAGCGGGCGGCTCCGCGGCGTCGGACGCCTCGGTGATGAACGCGAACGGCTGAGCCCGGACGCGGCGGTGGCTCACATCGCCGCGTCGCGGCCGGTGGCGGCGACGAGCAGCAGTGCACCCGGCACGACGAACACGAGGAAGAACGGGTCGAAGCGACTGATCGCGAGCGCCCAGGCCGCGAAGGCGAGGTAGGTGCACGCGATGACGAGCACGGGAAGCAGGGACGCCGGTTGCCCGCGCAGCCGTCTCGCGAAGGTCGCCACGGCAATCACGCCGAAGGCGAGCATGCAGGCGCCACCGAAGTGCCAGCCGACCGTCACGCCGCGTTCGAGATCGGCGCCGACGTGGAACGGCGCGAGTTCCTTCAGGAGGGCAGGCCCTCCCAGCAGGGAATGGGCGGCGCTGCTGAGGATTTGCATCCCCCCGCCGACGAGGCCGATGATGGCGCGCGTTCGTGACATGGCGACTCCGTCCTGGACGAATGGGCCAGGTGGGGGCATTGTGGCATGGTGTCGTCGCAGGCGGGCACCGACACGCCGCGGCGAGCCACGGGCCACCCGTCGACGGTCACGGGCCGGCCTCGGTCAACCCGGCGCCGGTCGTGGTCGCTGCGGCACTACGGGTCGGGTGTGAACGTGAGGGCGACGCCGTTCATGCAGTAGCGCAGCCCTGTCGGCGCCGGGCCGTCGGTGAACACGTGTCCGAGGTGTCCGCCACATCGCCGGCAGTGCACCTCGGTGCGCGTCATGCCGAACGTGACGTCGGTCGTGGTGCCCACGGCATCGTCGAGCGGGGCCGTGAAGCTCGGCCAGCCCGTCCCGCTGTCGAACTTCGCTGCCGACGCGAAGAGGGACAGTCCGCACCCGGCGCACGCGTACGTGCCAGCCCGATGCTCCTTGTTGAGCGGGCTCCATCCCGGTGTTTCGGTGCCGTGCTTGCGCAGGACGTAGTACTGCCCCTCGCTCAACTGCGCCCTCCATTCCGCGTCGCTCTTCACGATTTCAAAGCTGGGTTCATCACTCATCGGTGCCGCCCCCGTTGTGCCTCTGCGCGTCAGCCACGCCACCACGCTCCCCATTCCCAGCGCGGCCAGCATCGTCGACACAAGCTGTCGTCGATCCATCGTCAATCAGTATGACGCCGCCGAATTGGGGTCAGACCCCAATTGACGCTCGTTGTCCTTATGCCAACCTGGGGTGACCTTCGGGCCGACTGGCCTGGATTCGCGGGCCGCCGACGGCCCGAAGTGGTGCCGATCGAACGACTGGCGCATCGGCACGCCACCGGTACGCGTGGAATGTGACCCGAACAGACGCCAGTGACAACCGCGGTCGGATGTCGCCAGGGAGCCGGCGTGTCAGCCGCCGATTGCGAAACGGAGCGGTCGCGTGCGAATTCCTGCCAATTGGGGTCAGTCCCCAATTGACCCGGTTCGGAATAGGATGTCGCGCATGCGTACCCGCGGTCGACTCCGTTGCTTGCTCATCGCTGCCTTCGTTGGTGTCGCACTTCCGCTGCAGGCCCAGCCGCAGGGTGGCCATCTGGTCATCATCGGCGGTGGGACACGTCCGGCCGTCATCATGGAACTCATCGCGCGCCTTGCCGGCGGTGCGAAGGGGACGATGCTGGTGTTCCCGCAGGCCAGTGAGCGGCCGGAGGCTGGCCCCGAACTGGAGGTCGAATTCAAGGCGCTGGGACTCGGCCGGGTCGTGATCGTCGGCACGGATCGCGCAGGCGCCGACAGCGACGCTGTCCTGCAGCAGACCGACGGCGCAACGGGAGTCTACTTCGCGGGTGGCGACCAGGGGCGCATCATGGCGGCGTTGCACGGCACGAAGCTCGAGCAACGGTTGCACGCACTGTATCGAGGCGGGGCGGTCATCGCGGGCACGAGCGCGGGCGCGGCCGTCATGAGCCGCGTGATGATCACGGGCGACGAGAACCGTCCCCTCACCAAGGACGACAACTGGCAGACGATCGAAGCCGGCAATGTCGTCACCACCGCGGGTCTCGGCTTCCTGGACGACGCGATCGTGGACCAGCATTTCGTGCGTCGCCGCCGCCACAATCGCCTGATCAGCCTCGTGCTCGAGCAACCCGCGCTCCTGGGGATCGCGATCGACGAGGAGACGGCCGCCTGGGTGAAGCCGGGTCGCACGTTCGAGGTCGTGGGCAACGGCCCGGTGCTCGTCCTCGACGCCGCCCAGGCGACGACCCAGCGCGATGCGTCGGGGAACGGCCTGCGCGGCACCGACCTCCGCCTCCACGTGCTCCGGCCTGGTGCACAGTTCGACCTCGCGACGCGCAAGGTCCTCAGGCTGACGGCCGACCACTGACCTGACCACCATCCCGGCTCATCTCTCCACCCCGCGGAGTGCTCATGACCCCCCTCACCGTGAAACGCTGTGCGACGCTCGCCCTGGGTGTCGCCGCCATCGCCTGGCCGGCCATCACCTCGTCGCAGGCACCGCCGTCTCCGGCAACGACCCAGACGCCTCCGGCGACGGATGCCAAGCCCCCGAAACGCGACTTGCCCCTCGAGACCACCGAGAAGCTGGAATTCGAGACCGACGAGGGCACCTGGATCTCCCTCGACGTGACCCCCGATGGCACGTCGATCGTGTTCGACCTGCTGGGCGACCTCTACCGCCTCGCGCTCGCCGGCGGCGCGGCCACGCGCATCACCGAGGGCCAGGGATATGACAGCCAGCCGCGCGTCTCGCCAGACGGCAAGTGGATAGCCTTCGTGAGCGATCGTGACGGCAACGACAACCTGTGGATCGCCACGTTCGAGGGCAAGGAACCCCGCAAGCTGACCAGCGAGGCGCAGGACGTGGTGATCTCGCCGTCGTGGACGCCCGACAGCCAGTACATCGTCGCGTCACAACGATCGTCGCGTGGGACGACCCTGAAGATGTTCCACATCAACGGCGGCAGCGGCATCACGCTCGGCAGCCAGCCGCCACCGGCGGCCGAGGGCGCCGCAGAGGGCTCCGCCCCGCGGGGGCCCATCCGGCTCGGCGCCTCGGTGTCTCCCGACGGCCGCTACCTCTTCGTCGCGCAGTCGACCACCAGTCCCCGCGGCCGCTTTCCGATGTGGCAGATCGGCCGCATGGACATGACGACGGGCGACGTCGACGTGATCACGCAAGCCGAAGGCAGCGCCGTGCGGCCGGTGCTGTCTCCGGATGGCCGCCTGCTCGTCTACGCCACGCGCCACGAAACGAAGACGGGACTCCGGGTGCGCGACCTCGTGTCGGGCAGCGACCGGTGGCTGCTGTGGCCCGTGCAGCGCGACGAGCAGGAATCGGGCGGCGCCCCCAGCCGCGACACGTTCCCCGGATACGCATTCGTCCCGGGCGGGCGCGAACTGGTCGCGACGTTTGACGGACGGATCCAGCGTGTCAACGTCGAAACGTCCGCTGTCACGCCCGTGCCCTTCACTGCGAAGGTATCGCTCGACATCGGTCCGGCGCTCGAGTTTCCCTACCGCGTTGCACAGGGGCCGGTGCGCGCGCGGCTGATCCAGGATCCCTCCGTCGCGCCAGATGGATCACGGCTCGCGTTCTCGGTGCTCACGAAGCTCTACGTGAAGGACCTGCCAGCGGGCCAGCCGCGTCGGCTGACCACGGCCGACGAATGGGAGTTCAAGCCCGCATGGTCGCCCGACGGTCAGTGGATCGCCTACGTCACGTGGTCGATGCAGGGCGGACACGTCTGGAAGGCTCGCGCGGACGGCAGCGGCCAGCCGCAGCGGCTGACGCAGCACCCCGCCTTCTACACCGACCTCGCCTTCTCTCCCGACGGCACGCGGATCGTCGGTCTGCGCGGCAACGAGTACATGCGGCAGCAGACGTTCAGCGAGTTCGGCGGCCTGCGCATCCCGCTCGACCTGATCTGGCTGCCGTCGGGCGGCGGTGACGTGACACTCGTCGTTCCCGCGAGGGGCGTAGGCGCGCCGCACTTCGGGCCGGAGAAGGACCGCATCTACGTCTACTCGGACGAGGGGCTGCTCTCGCTGCGCTTCGACGGGACCGACCGCCGGACGCACCTGAAGGTCACCGGCCCGGCGCGCAACGCGCCGAGGCCGCAGCCGGCCGAAACCGTGCTGGTGCGACCAGACGGCAAGTGGGCCCTCGCAAAGGTGAACAACCAGCTGTGGGTGGTGGCCGTGCCGCCCTACGCGGGGCAGGCGCCGACCGTGAACGTGCGCAGCCCGGCGCTTCCGGCGAAGCGGCTCACCGACATCGGCGCCGACTACTTCTCGTGGACCGATGGTGGACGCGAGATCGCGTGGGCCATCGGTTCGACGTTCTACCGGCGTGCCTTCGACACGATCGACTTCACGCCAGAGAAGAAGGGTGACACCTCGGTGGACGCCGCCGGAACCGAGAAGGCCCCGGCGAAGGACGAGGAGAAGGACAAGGAGAAGACGGCCGAGCCGCTCGACATCGACGCGCACGTGCGCGCCGTCGAGATCGTGATGGAGTTCCCGCGCGCGACGCCAACGGGTTCTGTCGTGCTGCGCGGCGCCACCGTCATCACGATGAACGGCGACGAGGTCGTTCGCGATGCCGACGTGGTCGTCACCGGCAACCGGATCGCCGGAATCGGCAGGCGCGGCCGGGTGGCCATCCCCGTGGGTGCCGCCGTGGTCGACATCCGGGGAACCTACGTCGTCCCCGGCTTCGTCGACACGCATGCACACTGGGAGTTCCGCACGCACGACGTCCTCGAGCCGCAGAACTGGAGCCTCGTCGCGAACCTGGCCTACGGCGTGACCGCTGGCCTCGACGTGCAGACGTCCACGAACGACTACTTCGCCTACAGGATCTCGTCGAGACCGGGCAGGCGCTCGGCGAGCGCGCGTTCATGACCGGTCCGGGCATCTTCTCGAACAACGACTTCCAGTCGTACGAGTCGACGCTGGCGTTCGTGAAGCGCTACAAGCAGCACTACCGGACGCCGAACATCAAGTCGTACATGGTCGGGAATCGCAAGCAGCGGCAGTGGGTGGTGATGGCGTCGAAGGCCCTGGACCTGATGCCGACGACCGAAGGCGGCCGCGACATGAAGCTCGACATCACGCACGCCATCGACGGGATGCACGGCAACGAGCACACGCTGCCCGTGTTCCCGCTCTACAAGGACGTCGTCGAGCTGTTCGCGCGCACGAAGACGGCCTACACCCCGACGCTGCTGGTGCAGTATGGCGGCCCCATCGCCGAGGAGTACTTCTACACGACGTCGGAAGTGCACGACGACAAGAAGCTGAATCGCTTCTATCCGCACAACGTGCTCGACGAGATGACGCGCCGACGCCAGGTGTGGGTGCGCAAGGACGAGTTCAGCTTCGAGGCCGCGGCCGCCGATGCGGCGAAGATCCAGCGCGCTGGCGGCCTCGTCGGTGTCGGGGGCCACGGGCAGTTGCAGGGGCTTGGATACCACTGGGAGATGTGGGCGCTCGCCATGGGCGGGATGACGCCGCGCGAAGTGCTGAAGGCCGCCACCATCGACGGCGCGCGCATCATCGGGATCGACCAGGACCTCGGCAGCGTCGAGGCAGGCAAGCTGGCCGACCTGGTCATCCTGACGAAGAGCCCGCTCGACGACATTCGCAACACGAACACCATTCGCTACGTGATGAAGAACGGCGAACTGTTCGAGGGCGACACGCTGACCCAGGTCTGGCCCGCGAAGAAGGAACTGCCGCCGTTCTGGTGGTGGACCGCACAACCGGCCGACCGATCGGCCCAGGGAGCGCGCTGAGCGACATCGACATGCCCATGCTGCTGCTGAAGGACATCGACCTCTACGCACCCGCGCGATGCGGGCGCACCGACCTGCTGATGGCGGGCGGGCGCATCATCCACGTGGGCCCTGACATCGCCCGGCCCGGCGACTACTGCGAGGTCGTCGACGCGGGGGGCCTGCTGGCGACGCCAGGTTTCATCGACGCCCACGTGCACATCACGGGCGGTGGCGGCGAGGGGGGCTTCGCGACGCGGACGCCCGAGCTGGTCCTGTCGGACGCCATCCGCGGCGGCGTCACCACCATCGTCGGCTGCCTGGGGACCGATGGCATCACGCGCAGCCAGGCAGGCCTGCTCGCGAAGGCCCGTGGCCTGGACGAGGAAGGCATCACGACGTTCATGTGGACGGGGCACTACTCCGTGCCCGTCACGACGCTGACAGGGAGCATCGAGCGCGATCTCATCTTCATCGACAAGGTGATCGGCGTCGGCGAGATCGCGATCTCGGATCACCGCTCGACGCAACCGACCTTCGACGAGTTCGCGCGGATGGCCGCCGAGGCCCGCCGCGGTGGCATCCTGTCGGGCAAGGCGGGCGTCCTCCACACGCACCTCGGCGACGGCACGCGCGCGCTGGAACTCCTGCGGCGCGTCGTCGCCGAGACCGAGATCCCCCGCTCGCAGTTCCTCCCGACGCACATCAACCGCAACCCGTGGCTGTTCGAGGAGGGCATCGCGTGGGCACAGGCTGGCGGCTTCGTCGACTTCACGACGTCGACGGTCCAGGCGTTCCTCGACGAGGGCGAGGTGAAGTGCAGCGAGGGCCTGCGGCGGATGCTCGAGGCCGGCGTTGACGGGACGCACATCACGTTCACGTCGGATGGGCAGGGCAGCCTGCCCGCGTTCGACGAGAAGGGCGTGCTGAAGCGGCTCGAGGTGGGCCGGGTGACGAGCCTGATCGGCGAGGTGCGTGACGCCGTGCTCGTCGAGAAGATCCCCTTCGAGGTCGCGCTGCAGACGATCACGTCGAATCCCGCCCGCATCCTGAAGTTGCGCGGCAAGGGCGACGTCGCTGCCGGCGGCGACGCCGACATCAATCTGCTCGATCCCATGACGTTCGAGGTGCGCGGCGTCATCGCGAAAGGCCGTTGGCTCATGCGCGACGGCGTGGCGCTCGTCAAGGGCACGTTCGAATAGCCGCGCACGCCGTGCGACGGAGTTGCAGATGCCCACGGACGACCGCCCCTTCCTTCAGCGCCTGACCATGCCGCACACGCTGGTCGTGGTCATGTCGCTCGTGATCATCGTGCTCGCCATGTCGTGGGTCGTGCCGTCCGGCGAGTACCAGCGGATGACGGTCCAGACCAGCGAAGGCGAACGCACGGTCACGGTGGCCGGCACGTACCGCCAGGTTGACAAGATCTACCTGGGCACCGAGACGGTGCTCGAGTCGCCCATCAAGGGCTTCCTCGACGGGGCGCTGCTCATCTGCTTCCTGCTCGTGATCGGCGGCAGCTTCGCCGTCCTGCAGGAGACGGGGGCGGTCGAGATGAGCATCCACCGGCTCACGAGCACCATCACCGCGCGGCCCTACCTCGAGGGCCTGCTCATCCCGGTCCTGATGGTCATCTTCTCGCTCGCCGGCTCGATCTTCGGGATGGCCGAGGAGGTGATCCCGTTCGTGCTCATCTTCATCCCGCTGGCGCGGCGGCTCGGCTACGACTCGATCGTCGGCGTGGCGATCCCGTTCCTCGGGGCCGCGGCGGGCTTTGCCGCTGCCTTCTTCAATCCCTTCACCGTGGGCATCGCGCAGAGCATCGCGGGCGTCCCGCTGTACTCGGGTCTCGGGTATCGCCTGGTGACCTGGGTCATCGGCACGACGGTCATGATTGCCTACGTCGTGTGGTACGCGCGGCGCGTGAAGCGCGACCCGTCGATCAGCCCGGTTCGCGACATCGACGCGGCGCGCGAGACGACCGACCCGGTCGCCTCGGCGGGTCACTGGACGACGCGCCACGTCATCACGCTGGTGCTCTTCGTGGCATCGATGGTGCTGCTGGTGGTGGGCGTCCTGCAGTGGAAGTGGTACATCGACCAGATCGCGGTGCTGTTCCTGGGGATGGGCATCGTGCTCGGGTTCGCCGGTGGGCTCGGCCCGAGTCACATCGCCCGCACGTTCGTCGCCGGCGCGCGCGACATGGTCGGCGTCGTCTTCATTGTCGCCTGCGCGCGGGCGCTGCTGGTGATCACGCAGGAAGCGAAGATCCTCGACACGATGCTGTATGCCGCGTCGGGGACGCTCTCGGTGCTGCCGCGTGGCGTCATCGCGCAGGTGATGTTCGGCATCCAGTCGGTCATCAACTTCTTCATCCACTCGGGCACGGCGCAAGCGGCGTTGACGATGCCGATCATGGCGCCGCTGTCAGACCTCGTGGGCATCACCAGGCAGACAGCCGTCTACGCGTTCCAGTTGTGCGAATTCATCAATCCCATCCTCCCGACGAGTGCGGTGACGATGGGCGTGCTGGGCGCGGCGAAAATCCCGTGGGAACGCTGGGCGCGGTGGTTCCTTCCGCTGATGCTGATCCTCGTCGTGCTCAGTTGCCTCCTGCTGATACCGCCGACGCTGCTGTTCGAATGGAAGTAGGGACCGCGCCACCGCGCGCCCAGGCGCCTCGCACTGCGTGCCTTGCGCGCGACCGCCAAGCGCGCTTGCCAGGAGGCGTCGTGACCGTCTGCGTCACCGGTGCGACCGGATTCATCGCGTCGCACATCGTGCAGCAATTGCTCGAGCGTGGTTACCACGTTCGTGCGACCGTCAGGAACCTGCGGCGGCGCCGAAGCGATTGCCCACCTGCGCGCCATGGCAGGAGCCGAGCGACTCGAGCTCGTCGAGGCCGACCTGCGCGACGACGGGTCGTTCGGTGCCGCCGTGCGCGGCGCGGCGTGCGTGATGCACACCGCGAGCCCATACGTGCTGACGGTGAACGACCCGCAGCGCGACCTGGTCGAACCCGCCGTCGAGGGAACCCGAAACGTGCTCCGAGCGTGCGCGGCCGAACGAAGCGTGACGCGTGTCATCGTCACGTCGAGCATGGCCGCCGTCACCGACGAGCCCGATGAGTCGCGCATCCTCGACGAAGGCGACTGGAACACGACCAGCACGCTGGCGCGGAATCCGTACTACCTCTCGAAGACCCTGGCCGAGCGGGCAGCCTGGACGTTCATGGACGAGGTGAAACCGGACTTCGACCTGGTCGTGGTGAACCCGTTCTTCGTCATCGGTCCGAGCCTCTCGCCGGGCCTCAACGAGTCGAACAGGGTTCTCGTCGACATCCTGCTGGGCCGCTTCCCGGCGATCGTCGACCTGACGTGGGGTTTCGTCGACGTCCGCGACGTCGCACTGGCACACGTTCGTGCGATGGAGGTGGCGAGCGCCGCCGGCCGCTACCTCTGCGCCGCAGACATGCTGACGGTGCGCGAGGTCGTGGCCCTCATGCGCGAGGGCGGGTACGGTTCGTATCGGTTGCCGCGGTTTGGCCTCGACTCCCGACTCGGCAGCGCCGTCGTCCGCCTGGCGTCGTTCTTGATGCCGTCTGGCCAGGGCGCGTACCTGCGGACGCACGTGGGCCGCGGACTCCGCTACGACAACGGCAAGATCCGGCGCGAACTGGGGATGCACTTTCGTGACGTGCGCACCTCGATCCTCGAGACGCTCCTTGACCTGAAGCGCTGGGGGCACCTTCCGCCGCCGTAGGGCGCGCCTTCGACTCAGCCGTGTCACGCACACCTCGCACGCGCGAGGCCCTGGCGCCCGAGGTGGGACCCGCGACAGTGAGGCCCTGCCCAAAGTGGACCGGTGTATTACAACAGTGATACAGTAAGCCGACTGCCTCGCCGTGCCCAGGATTCGCATCGACCCATCGAGCGCCGTCCCGATCTGGAGCCAGATCGAAGACGCCGTGCGCCGGCTCGTCGCCTCGGGCGCGCTGCGACCCGGCGACGCCGTGCCGTCGGTCCGCCAGAACGCCACTGACCTGCGGGTCAACCCGGCCACCGTCGCAAAGGCGTACCAGCGCCTCGTCGAGACGGGAGTGCTCGAGATGCGACGCGGCGACGGCACCTACGTCGCCGATCGCCCGCCGACTCTGACTCGGGCCGAGCGCTCGCGCGAGCTCACCGAGGCCGCCAGGCGCTTCGCCACCGTCGCCCTGCCGCTTGGCATCACGCTCGAGCAGTGCATCGACACCCTTCGCACTACCTGGGCCGACCTGACCAGAACCTCGCGCAAGGAGGGAGAGGAATGACTGCGGCCCCACGCCCTGTCGTCGCGTTCGAAGAGGTCGGGATCACCTACGGGCGAACCGCCGTCGCTCGGTCGGTCACGTTCGACGTGTTGCCAGGCTCCGTACTGGCGCTGCTCGGACGGAACGGTGCCGGCAAGTCGTCGTTGGTCCGCTGCCTGACTGGCGTGCAGCGGCCCTCGTCGGGCGTCATTCGCGCCTTCGGCCTGGATCCGTGGCGCGACCGCGTGGGAGTGCTGCACAGGACCGGTGTCGTGCCCGAGACGCCCGAGGCGCCGTCAGACCTCAGCGCCACGCGCCTGGTGCAGTTGTGTGCGCGCCTCCACGGCCGCTGGGATGCCGACGCCGTGTTCTCACGCCTGGAGCGTTTCGACGTGCCGCTCGACGTCGCGTTCGGCCGGCTGTCGCGCGGCCAGAAGGGCGCCGTGCTGCTCTCGCTTGCGTGCGGCCACGCGCCCGACCTGCTGGTGCTCGACGATCCGACGCTCGGCCTCGACGTCGTCGCCCGCTCGGCGATCTTCACCGAGTTGATTGCCGAACTGTCCGACCGCGGCACCACCGTGTTGCTGACGACCCACGACCTCCGGGGGATCGAAGGCCTCGCCACACACGTGGTCATCCTCCATGGTGGCGAGATCGTCGAGAACGGCGAACTCGAGGCGCTGAAGGCGCAACGGCAGTCGTCGCTCGAGGATCTCTTCATCGCCGCGACGACGGCCGGCGGGGAGCGAGTCGCATGAACGCGATGTGGGCGGTGTTCAGCATGGAATGGAGGCGGGGCTGGCTCGTCGTGCCAACCGCGGCGGCCGCGACGATGGTGGTCGTGAGCCTGGGGATCGACACGCGGACGGCTGTCGTTCCCGTCGGACTCGGCATCACGCTCCTGGTCGCCTCCCGGGTCGGCGCTCACGTCGTCGACGAGAACAGCCGGTTCCTGTTGGCACGGCCAGTGCCGCCGTGGGCCGTCACGGTCGGTGCGTCGGCGGCGGCGTTCACCCTGGTGCCTGCCGCGTGGCTCAGTGCCATCTCGGTACTGGCCATCACCCATACCTTGCCCTTGAGCACGTGGGTGTTCACACAGATCGGCATCATGTTCCTGTGGGCGGCGGTGGGGATGCTGTGCGGGGGCGCCGTCGCGGGCCTGCGCGCGGGATCGAAGAGCGTGGTGCTGGGGGGCGCGGCGATCCTGGCGTCGGCCGTCGCGTTCGCGTGGTACATGCCCTCGGGCGAGCTGTGGTCGTTGCTTCCGACACGCGGCTTCGGCGACGGGGGGATGGTCTTCTGGTCGGTCACGATCGGCGTGGTGGTGACGGCGTTGGCATCTGTCGCCCGAGGCGTGAGCGTGGGCCGCGGGAGGCCCGAAGAGACCATGGCCGCCACGTGGCGCTGGCTCGTCGTCAGCGTCGTCACGACGTTCGCCCTGGTGGCGGCGTGGGGAGGCTACCTCCGCACCATTCCGATCAACGCCATCGAGCAAGTCATGCTCGCGCGGCCGCTCGGCCTCTCCGGCTGGGTCCTGATGTCCGGGATGATCGACCGCACGACCACGTACACGCCGACGTTTCTCACACGTCCCGAGACCGGAGTGGCGGTGCGCGTTCGGGACCTTGCGCCCGGCATGCCCATCGCGGTCAACGAGGGAGGCCAGGTGGTGGCCGCCCTCGGCACGACGCGGAACAGTCGGACCGCACGGCTCCTTGTCGGCGATATCGGCGAGACGGTCACATGGAGGCCACCGCAGGTGGTGACGCTCGACAACTGGCAGGCGCGGCTCGCACTCTCTCCCTCGGGTCGCCTCGTCGCCGTCTGGACGCCGACCTCGCTCACCGTGTACGAGCTGTCGACAGGACGACCGCTGAGCCGGGTCACCGAGCGTCACAAGTTGAGAGGGGCACTCGGCTTCAGGGGCGAAACGCACGTGGTGACCGAGCGGGAGATCGCGTCTGGTGCAACGGGCCGGGATGTCGAGGTCGTGACGCTGGACGTGCAGACGGGAACGTCGGCCGTTGTCAGCCGTTACCAGGCAGTCGGGTACGAGTACTCCAGCATCGACCAGCAGGGACGCTATCTCGTCGTGGACGCCGGCACCCGGGCGCGCCCGGAGTTCCGGCGCATCGATCTCGACGACCCCACGGCGCCGCCGCGAACGTGGGTGGTCGATCGGCCCAACGCCATGCTGGCGCCCCCGCTCGTCCTGTCAGACGGCCGGGTCGTGTTGCTCGTGAGGGGTCAAGACCGCGCGTCGGCAGAGTTGCGGGTACTCGACGAGTCAACACACGCCATCGCGCTGGGTCGTTTTCCCAGCGCCGGCGCGCAATGGCTCGGCACCAATCGCATCGCCCTTGGATCTCGAGGCGAACCGGATGATCCGATGGATGATGTGACCGAGATCGTCGATCTCGCCAGCGGACGGATCGTGCACACGGTCGATCGAATCCTGCCGGCCATCTTCTTTCGCTTCGAGGGACCGATGTCGTCGTCGCCTTCCGTCGCCTTCGTCGAGAACGGGCGCAGGGTTGTCGTGCGTCCAGATCTCGCGCACTGAGCCACGCACGCCTGCACCGCACGCCTGCGCTACAGGCTGAGCGGTTCGGAGCGGTGGACCTCCGGCTGGGATGGCTGTAGGACGACGAGTTACAGTAGAACGCGGCGTGCGCGACCTTGACGTATGCCTCATTCACGACCTCGATCATCGCGTCCGCAGGAGGTAGCGCAGGTGGGCCAGCATCGGAGCTTCAGCCTGAGCATCGACATTGACGCCCCACCCGACAGGGTCGCGGCCGTCATGATCGACATCGAACGCTGGCACGAGTGGACGGCCTCGATCACGAAGATCGAGCGTCTCGATGACGGCCCGCTCCGCGCCGGGAGCCGCGCGCGCGTCTGGCAACCGAAGTTCCCGCCGGCGCTCTGGACGGTCACCTCGGTCGATCGCGACGGCTTCACCTGGGTGTCGACCGGGCCGGCCCTGCGCGTGACTGGACGCCACCGCGTGGAACCCCGCGGCCCCGCCAGCCGCGCGACCTTGTCGTTGACGTACGAAGGGGTGCTTGGACGCCTGATCGGTCGGCTGACGGCGGGGATCACGCGGCGTTACGTCACCCTCGAGGCCAATGGTCTCAAGGCTCGGTCGGAGGGGAGGTAACCGCGGGGGCTCGAGTCCCGGTGATGTGCCGCGTCTAACGTCCGACCGCGAGCCCGAGCAGTCCGCCCCAGAGCACGCCGCACCCGAGGCCGGCCATGACGATCGCGAACACGATCGTGTAAGTCCTCGAGGGCGGAACCGCTGACTGGCCGTCGATCACCTTCGCGATCGGACCTGTCGTGATGCTCACCCCGACCAAGCCGTCACGTCACGCCGGACGTATTCGCGCCCGGCGATGATCGATCGCCGTTCGGCAGACCAGGGGCCAGCGACCGACACGGTGGCACCAACTGGCACGACGGTCTCTTCGAGGAGGAGCGTGTCGGGTGTCCGGTCGTGTCGCTGAGCCTCCAGTCGCGGCGGCTCGCGCCATCGTCGTCCGTCAGCATCGCCGACACGACGAGAACGCCGATCCGAGGATGTCCCGTGCCTGGCGCGGCGACCTCGAAGGCGCGTCGACTCGACCCATCGTTGCGCGTTCGCCACGTGGTCCGGCTCGCCATGTCGACTCGCGGCGTCCTTCAGTTCCGGCACTGCCTGCGACGCGCACGGCACTCGTCGGCGTGTCGACGATGAACGCGCACGAGGCGTAACCCCAGTAGTAGCGCGAACTCGCGTCGATTGCCGAACGACTCCCGGTCGCGGACCTCGTCGAACATCCGGTAGAAGTACACGACACACGGCGTATCGCTGATGGGCGATTGGAGCGGCATCGATGCTGGTCGAACCGTGCCGGTAGCGACGACGACCCCGTCGCCGTGCGGCAACCGCCCCGCTGCCGCGCGCGCCAGGATCGCCTCGCGCGAGTTGTCGCCGCGAGCCGATCCGAACAGCATCCCCCAGACGGTGCCCAGGGCGAGCGTGAAGAAGAGCGCCGACGCCACACCGAGCCACGGCCGCGCCTCGGCGACGACGCGCTCGCCGATCCAGCGATCGAGCGCAATCGATGTGCCCGCCCACGTCGCCAGCAACGCCAGGCACCCGACGCCCGTCCGCACGGCGGCGCTTCCCAGGCTGCTGGTCACTCGACGCTCCCTCTCGGCCGGCGCTTCACTGTCACTCGTGGCGTGGCACCGACGCCGTGTACAGGTCGATCACGCGTTCGATCGCCCTGCGGCACACCGCGCAGAACGGCACGCGGTTGCGCGTGAACATGATGCAGTCGGCCTGTGGGCGGTAGTAGCCCTTCGCCTCGTAGTTGGCGCCCTCGAACGCGCCGACGTGCGACGCGTGCGGTTCGCGAGACAAGCGCGCCTCGCTGTCGTCGCGCTCGCGCGTGAACAGCGCGTCCATCACCGACTCGGGCTCCTTCGCCGCCCGGATCTTCCTCCGTTCGGCCTGCACCGATTCCTGCCGCGCCACGTAGCCCGCCTGGTCCCACGGGGTGGGCAGGGGAGTTGCCGCCAGCACGAGGTCCTTCCACTTGAGCGTGGCGGGATCGAGCAGCGCCGTCACGTTGGGCTCCCACGGCTCGACGCGATCGGCGGCGGGCTGGTAGGCCACGTCTGACGTGAAGTACTCGTCGCCGAGCCCGGCGAAGTGGTGCCCGAACTCGTGCACGAAGATGTAGGGGGCCCACGCGCTGTCGGCCGCCACGGTGCTGTAGAGGCCGAAGATGCCTCCGCCGCCGTACGTGTTCGTGTTGGTGACGATTTCCACCGCCTCGTACGGCGCCTGGCTCGCGAGGTCGCGGAACGCCCGGTTGTCGAACGACAGCACGTACCGCTCGGAGCGGAACGCGTCGTACGTCGCGCCTGCCGGCGACCGCTTGTGAATGCCGAGCGATGGCCGCGAGATGCCGGATTCGGATGCGGCCGGGCAGAGGCCCCACACGTTGAAGTCACCGCGGCGCGTCTTGAAGGGTTCGGTCTGGAACAGGATGCCCATCAGCCGCCGCGCATCACCTTCGCACTTCGCGCGCTCCGACGCAGCATAGCCGTCGCCGAGGATCAGGAAGTCGACCTTCTGCGCCGACGGGCCCGAGTCCTGCAACCGGATCACGGCGCCGGCCGACGGTGGGGCAGACCTGTCGACGAGCATGTCGGCCGGATCGATCACGGCCGACCAGATCTCGCGGAAGTCGTTGGCCCGGTCGCGCTTCTGGACGACGACCTGCACGGCAGCCGGGCGGCAGCGGGAACCGCAGCGACTCCGAGAACGTGCGGTACATCGTCGAGGCTTCGCTCGTCGTCTCCCACTCGCCGAAGATCGAGGCGAACCCCCGGGAGAACACGACGCGCCGGGTCGCGCGATCGATGACCTCGAAGCGGTACTTGCCGAGGTTCGTGTCGTCGATCCCGCGGGTCGGATCGCCTGGCCACGCCAGCGGCTCGACGACCACTCGATCCACCGCAAACATCTCGTGCGTGGCATTGCCCGTGTGGTAGTAGTCGAGGCGAAGTGTGCGGGGCTGCGCCGACACGAGTTCAGGTGCCAGCGCCAGCAGGAGCGCTGCGAACAGGCAGTGCCGTTGAATCATGAGGGTCCTCGTCTGAACACGACAAGGTATCGTATCCCAGCCCATCCGTCCTTCTCGCGCACCCTTTCGAAACCGTGCGCCGTCACGAGTTGAATCAACTCCGCCTTCTCGATGCAGTGGCAGCTGCTTCCCCGGGGCCCACGTTGGGGGTAGTCGATGACGGCGAGCAGGCCTCCAGGTTTCAGGGCGCGGCGCAACGAGGCGGTCGCCTGCGCGGGATCGGAGAAATGGTGAAACACCTCGCGCATATAGATGGCGTCGCAACATTCCGCCTCGAGGTTCGTGTCGCGCTCGCCCGCGGTAATCACGGTGACGTTGTCGAGCGAGGCACGCGCCACGGCCCGGCGGATGTCGTCGAGGCGAGCGGCGTCGATCTCCGTTGACACCACGCGGCCCCGGGGCCCGAGACGACGGGCCATCTCGACCGTGAGTTCGCCGCGACCGGCCCCGATCTCCGCAACGGTCATCCCCGGCGTCAGCGCGAGTTCCTGCATCAGCCGATCTGCCTCATCCGACCAGTCATCGTCGAGTGCGGCGCAGGTCGCGGACGGCACACAGATGAGCAGGCCCGCGACGAGCGACAGGAACGCGCGGGACCAGCCTGCAGCGGTTCCGTGATGCGAACGGGAGACATGGAGCATGGGAGCCATGTTCCCTGGACGCGCGTTCCCGTGCAACCGGTTTGTGAGGAGCGCTCCGCGCTGATGGCTCAGGCGAGCCAGAGCGCGCCGACCGTCGTCACGATGAGCACCGCGGTCGCGACCGCGACGTACCGCAGCAACGCCCGGCTGCCGAGCACCCAGACCATGACGCACTTGAACAGGGTGTTCGACATGACGGCGAGCGCAATGGCCGTGGCGGCGGTTGACACGGCCCCGGTGTCGCCCGCGTAACCGGCCATCGAGAGGGTGATGGCATCGACGTCGGTCATGCCGGCCACGGTGGCGACCGCGAACAACGCGCTCGCGGGCATGTATCGCTCGCCCAGCTTGACCATCAGGAGTACGCCGGTGAACAGCAGGGCGAACTTGATGGCCGACGTGAGGCTGAAGGGATTCCTGAGCGCGACATTCACGCTGGCGACGTCGGCCGAACGCTGGCGCCGGGCGAACACCCAGGCGAGCGCGAGCGACACGAGTGTCAGGGAGGTCACCGGTGCGGCCAGTTGCCAGGCAAGCGCCCGGTCCAACACAGCGACGATCACGCCCACCCGCACGAACATCACCGCCCAGGCGAGCAGGATGCCCGAGGCCAGCGACGCACCGATCGCGTCGGCGTCCGCCTCACGGCTGCGGCGCGTGAAGGCGAGGGTGACGGCCGTGGACGACACCAGGCCACCGACGAACCCCGTGATTGCCAGGCCCCGATGTTCACCGAGCCAGCGCGATGCCGCGTATCCCACCAGCGACAGGGCCGAGATGAGGACGACGAGCAACCAGATCTTGTAGGGATTCAGGGCGCCCCACGGGTCGAGCGGCGCATCGGGCAGCACCGGCAGGACGATGAACGATGCGATCAGCAGCTTCAGGCCGGCAAAGATGTCGTCCTGGTCGAAGCCCCTGGATGAACGCGTGCAGCGGCTCCTTCCATGCCAGCGCGGCCATCGTTGCGATGGCGAGTCCCACGGCGATCTCGGCGAGGCCGAAGAGCACCATTCCGCCGAGCAGGAAGACCACGACCCCGGCCATCTCGGTCGTCAGGCCGTAATCGGTCGGATGCTGGCGCACGTCTTCCCGGTAGCCCACGACGATCATGAGCGTGACGAGCACGCCCGTGCCCACGAAGATGATGGGCGCGTCGAGCCGCACCGCCAGGTACGCCGAGATGGCGCCCGCCTCGGCGAACAGCAGGAAGGTCCGAATCCCGCCTATTCCCAGCTCGCCGCCGGCAGCTTTCTTCTTCTCGCGCTCGAGACCGACGAGCGCGCCGATGAACAGCGCGATGGCGAACTGGGTGAAGGGATGATCGATCACGACGCCTCGTGAACTCCGTCTTGATTATAGGCCGCGACCGGCGGCGGCTCGCGCGGGCCGTGACCGTGTCACGCGACGGAGCAACCGGATTGACGGAGTCGGCGGCTGGTGGGATGATGCCGTCCCGGAATCAACTGGAGCGCGCGTGTTCCAACACGCGCATGTGAGGGCCCATGGCACGGGCGGGCATCTTCATCGGCGTCGACCAGACAGGCAACCTGCAGCGCCTGCACGATGCGGCGGCGGGCGCGCACCGCATGCACGCGTGGGCCTTGTCGCAGGGCCTCGCCGATCACACGCATGCACGGCTCATCACCGACGAGGGCGGGAAGAAGGTCGATCCCGACCAGGTCTTCGATGCCATCCAGGAAATGCTCAACGGACCGGGTATCGAACACCTCGTCCTGTACTTCGCCGGGCACGGCGTCAACATCAATCGCTGCGAACACTGGCTGATGAGCGACGCGCCCGTCAGGACCAGCGCGGCGGTCAACGTCAAGGGCAGCGTCGAACTCGCGGCGTACTGCGGCATCGGCTACGTCACGATCATCTCAGACGCCTGCCGTGTTGCGCCCGACGGCATCCAGGCGCAGAACGTGCGCGGCGTCGACGTCTTTCCCAACAATGCGGCCTCGTCGCGCGCCAGGCCCGTCGACCAGTTCTTCGCGTGCGAACTCGGGGCAACGGCGGCAGAGGTGCGCGACGCCGCAGCGGCGGCCACCGAGTACCGGGCGCTCTATACCGACGCGGTGCTCGACGCGCTGATGGGGAAGCGGCCGGAACTGCTCGAGCGTTCGCCCGATCCCGCCGACACGTTCCTCTACCTCAAGCCGGGCGCGCTGATCGAGTATCTCGCGGCCGAAGTCCCGCGTCGCGTCAAGGCGATGGGCATGCACCTCCGCATCAACCAGCAACCCGAGTCGATCGTGTTGGTGCACAAGGAGTGGCTCGCGAAGCTCGACGCGGCGAGCGTGGCGCCGGCGACGCGGGGGATCGGACCGTCGCCTGGCACGCGTGGAGGCGTCATCGTGGCGCCCGCGCCCTCGGCGGCAACGATCGCGCAGAAGTTCATGACGACCGCGGCGGCGGGCAGCCCGGCGAACGTGTTGCGCGACATGCGGCGGACGCGCGGTCCCGGCAGCCGTCTCGTCGCGCGCCTTGCCGACAGCGCCGAGCAACTGGCGGCGACGTTCGGGCCCGATCACTTCGAGACCCAGTGCGGCATCAAGGTTCGCGGGGGAGAAATCGTCGACTTCACGCTGCGACGGGGCAGCGGCGAACTGTTGGCGCCCGACCTGCTGCGCATCAACCAGGTCGCTGGCAGGGCAGCGAGCGTCGTGCTCAGGTTCAACGGCGACGTCGGCACGGTGATTCCCGCCATTCCCGGGTTCCTTGCCGCGCTGACGCTCGAGGACGGCGGGTTGGTAGACGTGGCGTACGAGCCGTCGGCCAACACGTGGCGGTGGGACATGTTCACGGAGCGCGCCGACGACATCCGGGCGCTGCGCGCCCTGGCGGCATCTGCGTCGCGCCAGGGACGGTTCCGCTTGACGCAGGCCGATGCGAAAGGGGTCGCCCAGCAGATGCAGTACGCGAAGACCGTCGATCCGACGCTGGCCATATACGCCGCACACGCCTACTACGAGTTGCAGGAGATCGATCGCATCCGCGAGATGTCGGGCTACCTCCGCGGCGATCTCGGCGTGACGTTCTTCGATCTCGAGTTGCTCGGCCGCAGGTTGATCGACAAGGCGATGACGCCGGACCTCGGCATTGTGCCCTTCGTGCCGATGCTCGCCCAGGCATGGGCGCTGCTCGGCGCGCACCGGATTCGGCTTCCCCCGGAACTCGACGGCATCGAGCTGACTCTGCGCGAGTCGGTCTGGTCGCTCTTCGATCTCACGGGTCTCGACAAGCTTCGCAACGCGCTCGACGCAGGAGGATGGTGATGGCCAGGCAGCTCGTACTGATTCACGGACGCTCGCAGCAGAACAAGGACTCGATCGCGCTCAAGGCCGAATGGCTCGATGCGCTCGACGAAGGGCTCGGCAAGAGCGGCCTGACGCTGCCGATCCCCGAACCCGACGTCCGCTTCCCGTACTACGGCGACACGCTGATCCAGATGGTCGAGGGCCTGTCGGCCGACAATGCCGCCGACGTCGTCGTGCGTGGCGATGGGGCGTCGGACGATGAGGCGCGGTTCACGAAGGCGGTGCTCGAGGAGATGCGGCAGCAGGCCGGCATCACCGACGAGCAACTGGCAGAGGCGGTGGGGCAGGAGGTCGTCGATCGTGGCCCGCAGAACTGGGGCTGGGTGCAGGGCATCCTGAAGGCGTTCGATCGCTTCGTCCCGCACGGGAGCGGCGCCAGCATCGCGCTGCTGACGAAGGACGTCTACAAGTACCTCAAGAACCCGGGCATCCAGGCGGAGATTGACGAAGGCGTGTGCCAGGCCTTCAAACCCGGCGTCGAGACCGTCGTCGTGAGCCACTCGCTCGGCACGGTGGTCGCGTACAACGTGCTGCGGCGCGAGGGGCACAAGCGAGGGTGGAAGGTCCCGCTGTTCATCACCGTCGGTTCACCGCTGGCGGTGACCGAGATCAGGAAGACGGTGAGCGGGATGGGACCCCTGCGGTGCCCGGAGTGCGCCGGCGGATGGTTCAACGCGATGGACGAGCGCGACGTGGTGTCGCTCTATCCGCTCAACACCAGGGCGTTCCCCCTGGATCCCGCCAACCCGGCCATCGAGAACAAGACCGACGTCAAGAACCGCACCGACAACCGGCACGGGATCTCCGGCTACCTCGATGACAAGGAGGTCGCGAGGCGCATTCACGCCGCCTTGACGGCGTGAGACGCCCGCCTGGTCTCGCAGCGCGCGCCGTGCCACGAGGGCGGCGCGCGCGGTCACTTCTTTGCGGTGACCTCGATGGCCGAGGCCCGCACGTTGTTGCCGCGCGTCCGTTCCTGGACGTCGTTGTTCGCGTTCGCGGTCACGACGAGGAAGTACGTGCCGGGCGCGACGGTCGCCGGCAGCAAGATCGGTGACTCGGCCGAGTTCGACGCGCCCGGCGCGAGCGCGGGCACGCGGCGGGCCGCGAACTTGAGATCGGTGTCGCGGCAGACGTCGTCCTTCGCCAGGCAGAAGCCGGTCACGGTCATCGGCGCCCCCATCTCGCCGACGTTCTCGACGGTGTCGAGCACCATGAAGCGCTTGCCGGGAGTGACTTTCGGTGGGACGGTGAGCTGGGCCTGCACCAGGTCAACGGTGCTCACAGGATCCTGGCCCTCGCCACGCGCCGCCCCTCCGGTGAGCGTCGCGGCGACAACGATGACCGCGGGGATGACGGCGATGCGTGTCCACTGGGGCATGTGGCTTCTCCTCGGGTCGGATGCCCCCTGTGTGCGGCATCACCCGCTGCGGGAAGCATACCCATTTTCGGCGTCCCGCGGTCGTATGCCGGCGCCCGATGGCACACGACAGGCGTCACCAGCGCCCGCTGGCACCCCCGCCGCCTGAAGAGCCGCCGCCGAAACTGCTCGACGACGAACTGCTCGACCTGAGCTGCTGCTCGACCACGAACTCCCGCCCGACGATCGCCCCGACCCGCCCCGGCGTCCGCCCTTGCCTGGAAGAGCCCGTTGGCGTACTCCTCCAGCGCCCTTGTGCGCGGGCCGCCGGTTGGCGCACAGTGTCGGCGCCATGTCTGCGATACCTCGCGCGGTTGCGTCATGCCTGATTGCCCTCTTCATCGCACGTGCCGGTGTCTCGACCGCGTCGGGCCAGCCGGCCGGCTCCGCGCCGGCACAGGATCCAGCCGAAGTGCGCGCGCTGTGGGTCGATGCGTTCCACGCGGGCATCCGGTCGCCTGCAGAAGCCGACGAACTCATCGCGACGGCGCGGCGGGGGCACCTCAACACACTGTTCGTGCAGGTGCGTCGCCGCGGTGATGTGCTCTACACGAAGAGCCTCGAGCCGCCGCTTGGCGATCCGGCCTACGATCCAGCGTTCGATGCGCTCGCCTACATCGTCGAACGCGGTCATCACGCAGGCCTCAGCGTGCACGCGTGGGTCAACGCGATGCCCACGTGGCGCGACGAAGCGCCTCCGCAGGATCCGCGTCACCTGTTCAACCGTCACGGGCCACACCAGCCGGGCGACGACAACTGGTTCACCGCGTCCCCCACGGGAGAGCACAAGTTCCCCGTCGGTTACTTCCTCGACCCGGGTCACCCGGCCGCTGCCGAGTACCTGGCCAACGTCTACGTGTCGCTGGTGCGTGACTACGACGTGGATGGCGTGCACTTCGATTACATCCGCTACCCGGAGACTGACGAGCGCACGGCGCGCGGCGCCGCGGTCGGGTACAACGCCGTGAGCGTGCGTCGTTTCCAGGCGGCGCACCGACGTGCTGATGTGCCTCCGCCTGACGACCCTGCATGGACGGCGTGGCGGCGCCAGCAAGTCACGCACCTCGTGCGTCGGGTTGCACTCGAGGCGAAGGCCGTCAAGCCGGGCATTGTGATCAGTTCTGCGGTCATTCCCTGGGGCGAGCCTCCGACGGACGAGCGCGACTTCGCAGAGGCGGCACCGATGCAGCGCGTGTTCCAGGACTGGCATGGATGGCTGCAGGCCGGCCTGATCGACATCGCCGTGCCGATGAACTACGCCCGCGAGACCGACGACCGCGTGCGCGGATGGTTCGACGGCTGGCTGCGCTGGGAGAAGGCGCACACGCACGGCCGCGCCATCGTCGCCGGACTCGGGGCGTACCGGAATGCGCCGACCGACCTCCTGGCGCAGGTCTCGCGCGCTCGGCGTGCAGACGGCACAGGCCGCCTGCTGGGGGTGTCGTTCTACTCGTACGCCAGCCCGCAGTTGCCCGCGCAGGTGGTGCCGACGACGGAGCCTCCGTCACTTGCCGACGTTGCGGCGACGGGGCCGGACCGGTTCGCGTTCCTCACAGACGGCGCAGGCGGCGTGCCGCCAGCGTTCGTGCGGCCGGCGCCGTTCCCGACGCTGTCCTGGATCGCGCAGCCGACCAGGGGCGCCGTGTCGGGCCGGACTCCGATGGTGGCCGACGGCACCCTGGTGAAGATCAAGCGGGCGGGGTTCCCCCTGTTCCGCCGTACGCTGACCGTGGTGGCCGACGGCAACGGCTGGTTCGGCGCGACGGGCTTGAAGCCTGGCCGGTACCGCGTACGGTTCGGCGACGGCCGTGGCGAGTCGTCGTCACACACGCATGTCGAAGTTGTCGCCGGCCGGGTCGCGCGCGTCGTGCTTCCGTGACGCGATCATGTCGCGCGCCGCACCGTGAGCCCCCGCGTCTGGCGTGACAGGGTCCGCGATCGGGTGCAGGCGTGCGCGATCGGGTGCAGTCGTGTGTGATCGGATGTAGGGGCCGCACCCCAGTGCGGCCCGGGATCCTACAGGTCGGCCCGCTGCAGCGCCCGGCCGGCGAGGAGCGCAGGGAACACGAGCCAGGCGACGATCGAGGTTCCGAGAACGAACGCCGCCGCCGTCGACCCGCCGAGCACCCTGAAGAACGCGAGCGATGCGGCGCCAAAGGCCGCGTCGCCCTCGATGGCCAGCAGCGTTCCGGTGCGGACGGCATCGACCGGGTTGACCACGACGGCCCCGATGAGGACCCGCGACGCGGTGCCCGATCGCAGCATCGACGCAATCCCCAGGGCGGCGACGTCGAAGAGCACCACGGCGGCGAACCACACGACGAGCGCGACAGACAACGCGCGCGCACGGCGCGCGAGGTTCGTGCAGGCCACGAGCGCACCGAGACCGAGGAACACGCCGGTGAGTGCGAGCGAACCGAGCACGAGAACGAGGAATGCACCGACGCCGTCGCTGCCGGCTTCCCAGAAGATGACCGCCCCCGATGCGCCGAACCCGATCAACTGCGCGGCCGTGAGCGCCTCGAACAGCCCGAGGAGTTTGCCCGTGAGCACGGCGCCGCGTGACACGGGCTGCGAGTAGAGCAGTTCGGCCGCGCCTCGATCCGGCGTGAGCGCCATCACGCTCATGAGCAGCGAGGTCAGCGGGACGAGCAGCAGCACCAACTGCACGAGCGACACGGCCGTGCGCGCAAAGTCCTGCACTCCCTGGCCGCCGGTCAGGATGTACCCAGCCCCGCCGACCGCCAGCGCCAGGGCGGCGAACATCACGGCGAAGATCATCACGAGGCGGGAGCGCACGGCGAGCTGCCGCTCCTGTTCTGCGCACAACCTGATCGTCGTCCACGTGGCGCGCGCGCGCGTCATGGCGTCGGTCCCTTCCCGCCCGGGACGATGTCTCCGAGCGACAGTGCCGTCCCCCCGCGCGCATCGGGATCGGCGTCACGTGATGCTGCGTCGCGATGCGCAATCATGTGCGAGCTCATGGGAGTCTCCAGGGATGTGACTCTCGTGAACGTGGCCGCGTCGGCGCGCACCCACTCGCGTGTACGATGGTCGGCGACGAACACGACCGCGTCGGAGCGCAACGCCTGTCGTCCCGTGAGGTACGACGCGAGACAGCCCAGGTCGTCGAACGCGAGCGGCTCGTCGCCAGGCGCGACAACCTGCGCGGCGAAGCGCAGGTCAGACACGGTCATGCGGCAGAATCGGCAGGCGTCGTGCCTGGTGTCGATTTCGGCTGGCCCCACGGCGCTGCCGCCACATGCCGTCAGCGCGGCAAGGGCGACCGTTGCGGTGATGGCCTTGCGCCAGTTGGTCACTCGGCACCTCCGTGGTACCAGCTCGCGATAGAACGCGTCGAGCCGACCTTCTTCGGCTGTCAGCGAGACGATCGACGCGCCTGCTGCCTGCATCTCGGCGATGACGTGCGCGCGGAGCGTTGCTGCACCAGGTACCACCAGCTCACTTCCTTGCCATGTCGCCTCGGGAGCGATGCGCTGCACACGTTCGAGCAATCCCGACGTGTGTGCCTCGACGCGCACGCGCATCGACCCGCGGTCTGCGAGCTGACGGGCAAGCTCCTCCTTCGAGAGCGACGCGACGAGGCGGCCCGAGACGAGAATGGCGACGCGGTCGGCCAGACGCTCGACGTCGCCGAGTTGGTGTGATGTGAACAGGACGGTGCGCCCCTGGGTCTGGTGCGCGTCCACGAGCCGGTAGAACGCGTCGAGGCCCTCGGGATCGAGCGCGGCAGTCGGTTCGTCGAGCAGGATCGCGGGTGCGTTGGGCAGGAGGGCGACGGCGAGTCCCAGCCGCTGCACCATCCCCCCCGAATACGTGCTGACCGCGCGTCGGCTCGCCCCGTTGAGCGCGGCGAAGGCAAGCACGTCCGCCACGCGCCCAGGTGCTGCCGCCCGCAGCGCGCCGTAGAACGTCGCGACTTCAAGCCCGGTCAGGGCGTCAGGGAATGTCACCTTCTGCGGCAGAAACGACACGCAATGCCGTGCCTGTGGATCGGTGGCGGGCACGCCGGGCGTCCCGAGCACCACCCGACCCGACGAGGGCCGGACGAGACCGGCCGCGGCCTTCAACGACGTGGTCTTGCCCGAACCGTTCGGGCCGAGCAGGGCGACGACCGAACCGGCCTCGATCGACAGCGTGAGGGCATCGACGGCCAGGTGCGTTCCGAATTGCTTGCTGAACTGCTCGAAGGCGATCATGACGACCTCTGCGGGCGGCGTCCGCCGAGCAGCACCAGTGCGGCCCCCACCGAGATGCCGGCGCTGACCAGTACCATCCCGACCTGGCGCGTGCCCGCCGCATCGGCGCGGGGCACACGGTCGAGCCGCGGCGCGAAGGCCAGCGGCGCGCCGTCGGCGAGCGGCGGCCTGGCGAGGATGGGAAACGCCCGTTCGGCGGCCCCGAGTGCGGCACCCGCGAACCCGTCGGCCATGAGGTCGGCTGCTGCAAGGTTGCCACGGAAGTGGTCGAACACGCTCGTGAGTCGGTAGGGGCGGTCGCTGACGCCGTCGCCATCGAGGTCGGGCTCGTTGTTGTCAGACCAGAAGTTTCCGGTGATCGCCGCGTCAGACCGTTTGCCCACCATGTTGAGGGGCGACATGTTGCCCACGAACAGGTTGCCCTCGATGCGCGTGCCCATGGCCGAGTCGAACATCACGAGCGCCGCGTCCGAGCCCGCGATGACGTTCGCGCGCAGTGTCACCCGGTGCGTGCCCTCGAGGAAGACACCACGCGCATTGTCGGCGATGAGGTTGTCTTCGGCCAGCACGTCGTCGCACTGCTGCAGCAGCAGGCCCACCGAGGCGAACCCGCGATTGCGCAGGAAGCGGTTGCGCCTGAACGCAATGCGCTCGGAATACATGATGGCGCTGCCGGCCGCGCCGCGCTCGAACGTGTTGTCTTCGAAGACGTTGTCGTCCGAGAACATGTAGTGCAGGCCGTAGCGCACGTCGCTGACGTGGTTGCGCGAGAGGCGCCCGCGTGACGCGTTCTGCAGGAACAACCCGTCGCGCACGTCCACGATCACGTTGTCGTCGAAGCGGAAGTCGACCATGTTGTAGGCGTGGACACCGGAGCCCTTTTCGCCGGGGTCGCGCCCGGCGATGCCCCGGACGCTCGATCGCTCGACGACCGCCCCATCCGCTTCGCGCAGGTAGATCCCGAACAGGCTCTCGACGATGTGACAGTCGCGGATGACGACGTGGCGGGCCGCGACGTGGATGCCCGCGGAGTCACGCCCGAGATCACCACCGCGCTGGCCATCGATGTCGAACCCCTCGATCGTGACGCGGTCGGCACGGACCCGGATCACGCTGCCGGCGCCGGACCCGACCAGTCGGGGGCGTCCGACACCGACGAGCGTGAGCGGGCGGTCGATGAAGAGGTCGCCGACATAGGTGCCGGCGGCGACTTCGATCCGGGACCCCGCGCCGGCCGCATCGATCATCGCCTGGATCGGTGACGAGCGCGACTGTTCCGGCCGGCCCTCGAGCTGGCCGGGGGCCTGGGCGTGCTCGGCCTGTCCCCGGGCCGTGACCGGCAGGACGGCAAGCGTGCCGAACAGCACCAGGGTGCAGCGCGTCATGCTGATGCAGTCGTCGGCTCGCGCCGCGCGCGCACCCACGTGACGACCAGCGCCGCCGTGACCAGGAGGGTCGAGAGTGCCATCGCATACGACGCCAATGCCGGGTACGAGTAGACCTCGAAGTTCGCCAGTTGCTTGTAGCCGAACATCGGTGGCATGAACGGGGGCACCTTGACCGAGGCCGTCGGCGACAGCGTGTGGCCGTACGAGTAGAGCTTGTACCCGAACGACCAGAGCGAGAAGAGCGAGAGGTACACGTTGACCACGAACACATCGAGCAGCGTCCCGAGCGTGCCGATGATCGATGCGCGCAGGTACAGCAACCCGATGATGCCCACGGCGAACGGCAGCCACTTGAACTCGGTGAACTCCGCGATGGCGAGGTCGCGCATCCCGATGTAGTGGTTGAGCAGGTTGATCTCCTTCAGGTCCTGCCCACCGTTGCCACCGACGAGCGCGTAGCTGTAGATGTCGAGGCGCAGCCCCTCGGGATACTGCGGCGCGAACATCGTCATGTTCCAGAGCGGGAAGAAGTACACGGCCGCGAGGAGCAGCGCGGCCGCGATGAGCGATACCCGCGGCCCGAGATCGAGGGGGGCATTCAGGAGACGGTTGAATCGGACGAAGAACGCGTGCATCGGAGACCTCCGCGCGTGGCGACACCGGAGTGGTATGGCCGCGCAGCGCGTACGTCGGACGGAGGCGAGGTGCCCGGGTCACGCGGCCCGGGCACCCCGCGCGAACTGCAGGCGGCTACCGCACGATCATGTAGCCCTGCATCTCCTGGTGGAGTGCCGAGCAGAAATTCGTGCAGTAGTACGGGAAGACGCCCTTCTTGTCGGCCTTGAACGTCACCGTCTTCGTCTCGCCCGGATCGACGACGATGTTGATGTTGTAGTCGAGCAGACCGAAACCGTGGAGCTCGTCGGTGGTCTGCTCGATGTTCGTGATGGCAATCTTGACCTCGTCGCCCGGGCGGATTTCGAAGTCGGTGGGCGTGAGCGTCGAGCGCACTGCGACCATCTTGACGAGCACCTTGTTGCCGTTTCGCGTCACGCCGGCGTCCTTGACGTCCCAGATGGCCAGCGGGTGCTTGTTCTCCGCCTGCGGATACACCTCGATCGGCTTGAGCTTGTCAGCCTTGATGATCTGCGCGTAGTGCGGCTCGGGTTCGGTGAAGGCGTCGTAGAGCAACTTCATCTTCTCTTCGCTGATGTCGACGAGTTGCGACGACTCCGGCTGCGACGGCCCGACCGACAGGTGACGGCCGTGCGACAGCTTGTTGAGGCCGATCAGGTACTTGCCGTCGGGACTGACCGTGTCACCCTCGGCGGCCGACAGGTGGCCGATCGAGTACGACATCGGGATCTTGTCGACGACTTCCCAGGTGCCCAGCTTCCACTTCGCGATGGCCGAGTCGACGAACAGCGAGGTGTAGGCCCAGCCGTCCGGCCCGAACTGCGTGTGCAGGGGGCCGAGGCCGACGGGAATCTCGGCGTCCTTGATCGATTCGTACTTGAGCACGGGGATGCCGTCTTCCTCCCCCGCGAAGTCCTTGTTGCGGATGGCCGTCTGGACCTTCTCCCAGTTGAACGCCACCGTCACGCCCTGCAGCTTGCCCGAGCCGATGATGTACTTGCCATCGGGCGACACGTCCACCCCGTGCGGCGACTTGCCCATCGGCATCAGGTACACGACGCCAGGCACCTTCCTCGGATCGAGCACCTTGACGCCCCCGATCATGTCGCCCTTGCCTTCGTCGGTCGCCTTCTGTGCCGCGCGCCAATCGACTGCGGCGATGTAATCGCGGTCGCGCTGCGACGCCGTCACCTCGAGCTTGCCGGTCGCGCGCTCGGCGTTGTACGCCGTGAAGAACACCCAGCCGTCAGACACGAGCTTGCCCGCGTCGCCGAGGTCGTAGTCGAACGGCGGCATCAGCACCTGCCAGCCATACGACATCTCGCCGGTCGTCTTGTCGATCTTGATGCCCGAGACCACACCCTTGTAGTCGGTCGCGTACTTGGCCACCTCGACCGCCGTGCCCTTGGGGAGGGGAATCGAGAAGCGCGACGCCATGACGGAGTACTCGGTGTTCGGCGTCACGAACGCCGATCCGTGGTTGCCGGAGATGTTCGGTACCGGCCCGAAGATCTGCTTGGTCTTGAAATCGCGCAAGTCGATGCGCGCGACACGACCGTTCATCTCGTTGACGAAGAGCCAGCGCCCGTCATAGTCGCCGTTCGTCTCCGAGAGCGACGGGTGGTGCACGTCGCCCCACGTCAGTCCCCCGAGCATCGCCTTGCTCTCGTCGTCGAACCCGTAGCCGGTGGCCGGGTACGGCGTGAAGACGGGAATCGTCGACAGGTGCCGCATGGACGGCACGCCGTACACATAGACCTGGCCCGAGTGCCCGCCCGAGGCGAAGAAGTAGTACTCATCGAGGTCGCCGGGGGCGACGTAGGTCTTCATGGCTGCGACGGCGGCATCCGACGTGGCCGCAGCGCGTTCCTGGCGGCCCTTGGGTGCGCTGGGGGCGCAGCGGTTCACGGTAACGGCAAGTACGGCGACTCCCACGACGGCCCAGACGGCTGTGCGCAAGCGTGTCCCACTCATGTGCGATCTCCTCGATGAACGCGTCCGGCCGGTGACGGCAGGTGGGCCCGACGAGTGGCCGGAGGCACTCGCCGTGGCTGGGTCGACGCGCACCGGGTCGCGCAAGCGGCAGACCCGGTACGCGCCATGCGGTGAGCTATGAACCTGGCGAGTGGCTGACGGATGCGACTCCCGCGCCCGCACCAGCGGCCTGCTGGCGCTGGTGCTCGGCGAAGGCATCGCGCAGTTTCTGGATGGCGACCTTCCGTTGCGCCGTGTCGAGCACGATCTGCCGCGAGAGCACGACCGACATGGTCCCGGTCGGATTCATGATGAAGTCGTCGACGGTCATGCCGAACCGCTTCTGCGTGTCCTCGACGGCGGTCGACAGGTCGGGGCCGATCTGCGCCGGGCTCCGCACGCCGAGCGCCGAGATCGAGTGGCAGACGAAGCAGCCGGTCTCCACGAACCACGCCCCCGGACCGGTCTTCATCTCTTCCTCGGCCCGCTTCTGTTCGGCGGTCTGGGGGTCGGCGCGCGGCACGCCGGCCAGGAACTCGGCGCTCATCGGCACGGGACGCCACGAGAGCACCAGCATCGACAGGGCCTGCGCGTCGGTCGTCGAGAGGTGGAAGTTGGGCATCACCGAGTCCTGCACCAGCGCGCGCGGATCCTTGAGGTGCGCGACGTGCCAGGCGAACGCGGTCTGCTGCCCTGAGAGGCGCCCATATTCGGTACTGCTCGGGCGCCTTCTCGCCAACGGCCGTCAGATCGGGACCGATCGTGCCGCCACGCCCGTTGATGACATGGCAGGCGCGACAGCCCTTTTCCTCGACGAGGGCCTTGGCGCGGTTGATCATCCCGGCACCGGGCGTCTCGCGCTCGTAGCGATGGCACACGTTGCAGTTCATCTGCAGCAGCGACGACTTGTTGTCGCCCATCGAGTAGGCCTCGCCCAGCGACGCGCTCAGCAGGGGCTCTTCCCAGTGCGCAACGTTGCCGTGCGCCGCGTCGCTGTCGATCGCCCAGCCTTGTCCGCCATGGCACGACGTGCATCCGAACTGCTCGGGCGGATGGGTCTTGAGGATGTCGGGCGGATGGGTGCGGAGGGGCTCGTCAGCCTGTTCGAATCCCTTCCACGCCACGGCCTGGTGGCAGGTGGTGCACCGGTCGGCACGCTGCAAGCCGGGGATCCAGACCTGCTGAATGCCCGCCCGGACGCCTGCAGCCTTCTCGTCGCCGAATCTCTCGGCCACCTGGCGGCGGAACTCGGCCTGGTACCACTTGTAGTCGTGCTGCCGGTCGCTGTAGGCGAAGAACGCCGTGGCGCCGACCAGCACGACGCCGATGACCGCCAGCACCGGCCGGTCGATCGACGGATAGGGAGACGTGGTCCGCTTTTCCATCGGAAGAGTCCTCAGATGCGGGTCGGGATGTCGGGCCACGATTCCCACGGCCAGTAGAAGTTCCAGTACGGGCCACGCAGGAACATGCCGATCACGGTGAACACGAGCACCAGGAACACGATGAAGAGGAACACCTGGTTCTGCGTGCGGCGCTCGCGCGGGAACCACCGGCCCGCCGCCGCCGCGGGGCTCCGGTCGAGCCACGGCCAGATCGTCATGAGCGTCACCAGCAGTCCCGGCAGGATGACGCCGCCCACGAAGGCTCCATTGATGGTGAACGACCCGAGGCGGATGGTCGTGTCGGTGACGATCTCCTGCAGCCACAGGAAGTACCAGGGCGCCTTCGCCGGGTTGGGCGTCACCAGCGCGTTGGCGGGTTCCTCGAGGGGCGACGGAATGCCGCTGGCCATGATGCTGACGATGGCAAACGTCGCCAGCACCACGATCATCGCGCGTCGCGACAGGTCGGGGACGGCGTTGACGGTCAGGTCGGGCGCATCGAGCGCCGACGTCCGCACCGTGGGCGCCGTGCCACGCGCCACGCCGAGCAACGTGTAGGTCTTCGAGGCCACGGGCGTCGTCGGACGCGCCGACGGCAGCACCGCGACCCGGTCGGCTTTCGCCAGGCCGCCGTCCCTGCGGACGCGCCACATGTGATACGCGAACAGCACGCCCAGTGCACCCGGCAGCATGATGCAGTGCAGCACGTAGAACCGGATGAGCGTGGCCTGTTCGATCGTGCGGCCGCCAATCATCAACTCGCGCACGTCCGGGCCGATGAACGGCACCGACGAGGCGATGTTCGTGCCCACGGTCACCGCCCAGTACGCCAGCTGGTCCCACGGCAGCAGGTACCCGGTGAACGACAGGAACAGGGTCAGCAGCAGCATCACGACACCGATGACCCAGTTCCATTCACGCTGCTGGCCGGCTCCCACGCCGTTCTTGTAGGCGCCGGTGAGGAACACGCGCACCAGGTGCAGCACCACCGCGACGACCATCAGGTGCGCGCCGATGCGGTGCACCGCGCGGATCCACCAGCCGAACGTGACGACGTATTCGATGTCCTTCACCGACTGGTAGGCACGCTCGACCGACGGGACGTAGAGGAAGAGCAGCGGGAGCCCCGACACGATCAGCAGGAGGAACAGGGCCGCCGACACGGTGCCGAGCCAGAACGAGTAGTTCCAGTCGAGTGACGGCTTGTAGACCTTCGCCGGGAACCAGTGCAGGAGGAAGTTCGAGACGACCGCATCGCCCGCCTCGCGGTCGGACTTCGGGCGCAGGCTCCAGAGGCGCGTGGGATGCACACCCGGCGCCGTAGCCTCGTCGGGGGCGCGATGGAAGAACGGCAGCTTCACAATGGCCTCCTCAGGCGAGCGTCAGGCGGAAGTCGTGTTCGACCTCGTGCGCCAGGTCGACGACGAGCTGGCCGTCGTCGGTGGCGACCGAGAGGTGATACCAGGCGAGGGCCTTCGGCGCGGGGCCCGACACCGCCGTGCCATCCCCGGTGTAGCGCGAGCCGTGACACGGGCAGTTGAACCGGTGAGTGAGCCGCATCGGCTGCCCGCCGACCTGCGTCTCTTCGACCTGTGACAACGCCTCGGCGCGAACAGTGCACCCGAGGTGCGTGCACACCGCCGAGATCGCGTGGAACGTCTTGCCGGCCCTGAACACGAACAGCCGTTCGTCGGGCAGGAACTTGAGCCCGTCCGGGAAGTCGGTCGGGTTGCCCAGCTTCACGGTCGTCGGCGCGTCATACGAGACGTTCGGCACGAGCGACCGCAGCGACGCCGCCGACTGCGCGCCGATCGCCACGCCGCCTGCGCCGATGCCGAGCTTGATCAGGAACTGGCGCCGGTCTCCACCGGCCCGAGGCGTGGCGCCGTGCGGCGCATCGTGTCCTGCATCCTTCGCGTGCTCACTCATGGCGTCCCTCGGTGTGTGCCACGTCGTCACGGCTCTCGGCGACGAACTGTTCCGAGATCGTGAAGCGTTCCATCGTCATTGCCTCGGTGGGGCACCGAATGGCGCACAGCCCGCACCGGATGCAGCGGTCGTCGTCTTTCACCATGGCCGAGAGTGGGAACCCGGATCCCTGCGCACGCTCCTCGAGCGCGGCGCGCGTGGCGTCGTCGAGATCGAGGTCGCTGAAGGGCACGATGGCCAGGCAGTACTCGGGGCACACGTCGACGCAGCGATTGCAGAGGACGCAGGCCTCGGGGTCGTAAATCGTCTGCACGTGGCACACGAGGCATCGCGCCGCCTGTCGACGGGCTTCGTCGGCCGCGTACCCCGTCTCGACCTCGGCGATGCCGGTGCGTCGCCCGAGATCCAGGGTGGGCGGGGGGGTGCGGTCGAGGATCTCGAAGCCGGTGATCATGCGGTAGCGCGAGGTCGGAAGCTGCTCGATCTCGATGAGCGACTCGAGCCGTGCCGACGCCGGCGAGAGGTACTCGTGGATCGATCGCGCCGCGCGCTTGCCGTTGGCGACCGCCTCGATGAGGTTGCGCGGGCCGAAGGCCACGTCGCCCCCGGCGTAGACGCCAGGTGCCGACGTCGCCAGCGTCTCGCGATCCACGCGGATGATGCCGCCGGGTGTCAGCGCCACGCCATCGTCGATGGCCAGGAACGACACGTCGGCGCGCTGCCCGATGGCCAGCACGCACGCGTCGGCGTCGATCGACTCGACCGCGAGGTCGTCGTACTGCGGGTTGAAGCGGCCCGTGTCGTCGAAGACCGAGATCACCTTGCGCAGCTCGATGGCCTCGAGGCGGCGTTCGCCGTGAAAGCGCTTCGGGCCGAAGCGCGTGAGGAAGTGAATGCCCTCGCGCTTCGCCTCCTCGAACTCCTCGAGTCCCTGCGTCGTGCGCAGGACGGGCATCTCGTCGAAGGTCTCGAGCGAGACGATGGTGACCTCGGTGGCCCCTCCGCGCAGGGCCGCACGCGCCGAGTCGAACGCTTCCTTCACGCGCGCATCGGTCTCGCCGGCGAATGTCTCCTCGAGCTGCGCGACTTCGTCTTCGCGCGAGATCCGGAGTGCCGTGCGCGCGGCATCGAAGGCGACGAAGCCGCCGCCGATCACGACGACGCGGCGCCCGAGGTCGAGACGGTACCCGCGATTGACGTTGAGCAGGTAGTCGATGGCCTTGACGACGCCGTCGAGCTCGACGCCGGGAAGGTCGAGTTCGCGCCCGGTCGAGACACCGACCGACAGGAAGACCGCCTCGTAGCCCTCGCGTCGCAGGGCGGCGAGACCGAATTCCCTGGTGAGCGGTGTCCCGAGTTTCAGGGTGACGCCGAGGGCCAGGATCTTGTCGACTTCGGCGCGAATGAGAGAGCGGGGGAGCCGGTACTCGGGGATGCCGAAGCGCACCATGCCGCCGGGTTCGCCGGCGGCTTCGAAGACGGTGACGTCGTAGCCGCGCAGTGCCAGGTCGTGTGCGGCGGCCATGCCGGCGGGGCCGGCACCGACCACGGCCACGCGCCGACGCGCGGTGAGCCGCGGCGCGCCCAGCGTCAGGGGCTGTTGCGTGATGACGCGGTTGCCTTCGACATGGGGATGGGTGCCGAGCACGTCCTGCGTGTCGGGGCGGACGGACTCCACGCCGTATTGCTCGGTGACGTAGCGTTTGAGCGCCCGGATGGCCACCGGCGCGTCGATGGTCCCACGCCGGCAGGCGTCTTCACACGGCGCGGCGCAGACACGGCCACAGATCGAGGCAAAGGGATTCGGGGCGCGTGCGACGAGGAAGGCGTCTTCGTCGCGCCCTTCGGCGATGAGTTGCACGTAGCGGCCGGCATCGGTCGAGACCGGACATCCGGCCTGACACTTCACCTGGGCTTTCCAATCGGCCAGACCCGGCAAGCGTGTGGCAACGGGCATCGGGGCCTCCCACTCAGCGCACGTTCAGTGGACTGTGGAGGGAGTCTCGCGCCTCGTGGTCGGCGTTGGTATGACGGGCGTCATACGCCGCCAGAATGTCGCGCGACTCCGTGCGTGGGGGCGCACGCGATGCGGCGTGCAGTGCGCGTCAATGCCCCGGCGGCTCGCCAGACACGCCGATCCCGATGTCACCGTCGCGCGGTGCGGCGGCGGCGCCGGGTGTCGGTTCCCGCGGTCGGGACCTGCATCGGGTGGACGCTGTACGATCACGCCCGCGTCCACCGACACCCGACGCCGCTGACGCCGCGGACCGGGACCATCGGTGCGGTGGACGGGTAAACCCCGTGACAGGTGCAGGGGCCGGACCCCAGTGCGGCCCGGTGGCCAGTGGCGTGATCGGCGCGAATGTCAGGGCGCGAGACGTTCGACGATCCAGGCCGTCTCGCCGCGGCGGTACTGGAAGCGGTCGTGCAGGCGATGGGCGCCGCCTTGCCAGAACTCGATCGTGCGCGGCGTCACACGGTAGCCGCCCCAGAACGAAGGCACGGGGATCTCGCCCTGGCCGAACTTGTACAGCATCTCCTCGAACTTCAACTCGAGGGTGCGGCGCGCGTCGATGACGCGGCTCTGCGGCGAGACCCACGCGGCAATGCGGCTCTCGCGCGGACGCGAGAAGAAGTAATCGGCCACACGTGCGAGCGGCAGGCGTGACGCCGTGCCGTTCACGATCACCTGTCGCTCCAGCTCACGCCAGTAGAACAGCAGCGACACATTCGGGTTCTCCGCAATCTCGCGGGCCTTGTTGCTCTCGAGGTTCGTGAAGAACAGGAACCCCTCGTCGCTGTAGCCCTTCAGGAGCACCGTGCGCAGTGATGTCACGCCCGACGTGGTCGCCGTCGCGAGGCTCATGGCATTGGGGTCGGGCATCTCGGTGGCGATGGCGACGTCCATCCACTGCTTGAACTGGGCGATGGGATCGGGATCGAGGTCCTCGAGACGCAGGTGCCCCTTCACGTACTGGCGGCGAATGTCGGAAACGCGGTGTTCCATGTCGGAAGTATGCACTGGATGCGGCGTAGGGGCCGCGCCCCTGCGCGGCCCGGGAGGTTGGCGTGCGGGGGCGCGGCCCCTACACGAGGATGTCGAACCGGACGATCGCGCGGCCGAGGTGCAGTTCGTCGCCCGGCTGCAGGCGGACGCCACGCGTGTTCGTCGGCAGCACCTCGATGGTCTGGCCGGCGCGGACGATACGCGTGCCGTAGGCGGAGTTGTCGTCACGCAGGCGGCACTCGCCGCCGGGCGCGCAGCGGATGTGGGCGTGCGCACGAGACACGGTGTCGCTGAGCGGTTCGCCCTCGGCGAACACCAGCTGGTTGCGCCGCACGAGACGCCGGTCGCGATCGGTGACCTCCTCGTGCCGGCCGATGTTGATCCGCTCGGCTCGGACCTCCACGCTCTTTCGCGTCGCGCGTCCCTTGACCACCTTGAGCACGACGAGCGGCAGCACTGCCGGCGCAAGGCTGTCGGTCGGCACGGCGGCCGGCACTCGCGGTTCGACGCGCCCTGCCACCGCGAAACGCTGATCCGGCGTCCACCCCGACGGGGTGCGCTTGCGATAGTGCACCGCGATGCTGCACGGCGCCGAGCCCTCGCACCCCGCAGTCGCCAGCGCCCGGGTGACCGCACGCTCCAGTCCTTCGTCGCGGGCCAGCACGGCCTCGAAGACCCGCCGTCCGTCCGCGGCGGGCGCAAGGATCTCCACGTCGATCCGATCGAACGGCAGCACGCGGCGGCCACGCCCAGCCGGATGGGTGAGGTCGACGATCGCCTGGATGATCGCCTGCCGAATCTCGAGCGGTTCGGTCGGCGCGGGCTCGCCAGCGAGGTGCTTGAGTCGTTGTTCGAAGTCGAGCAGTCGGTCGCGGATGGCCACGGTCAGGTCCTCAACGCGTCTCAGCGTTCTCGGTGTGCCTCGTCTCGCCGAGCAGGCCGAACTCGCGCGCAGCGGTCACGACCTCGGCCGCGAGTGGTGCTGCCGCGCGTCCGCCGTATCCACCATTCTCGAGGATCACCGCAAACGCAATCCGCTTCGACCCCGAGGCGTACGGTGCGAAGCCGACGAACCAGGAGTGTGACGGTGCACCCTCGACTTCCGCCGTGCCGGTCTTGCCGGCCACGAGTTCGGGATGCGCCATCAGCCCACGCCCCGTTCCGGAGACGACGACCTGGCGCATCGCATCCGCAAGCCGGCGTGCGCCCGCGACGTCGATCACCCGCACCGATTGCGTCTCGCCGGCCGGCACCGCGCCGGTGAAGAACTGCGGGGGTGCCAACACCCCGTCGGCGGCGATCGCCGCGGCGACGCGCGCCATCCGGAACGGCGTCGCGAGCACCTCGCCCTGGCCATACGATGCGAACGGCAGCGTGTCGCGAAGCCGGTCGGCCACATTGCCCCGCGTCAGGCTGATGTCGAAGAGCGTCGCCGACTCACGCAATCGGGCGGCACCCAGGCGCGCGCCCAACTGCGCGAAATACGCGTTGCACGACTGCACGATCCCGCGGTCGAGCGTCACGCTCCCGTGCGGAACGGTATCGGTCACGTCATCGCGCACGGGACGACGCCACCCGGCCACGACGTTGCCGACGCGCCCGTCGTCGAGGCGCTTGCACAGCAGCGGCTCGTCGGCGAGCGCCGGCTCGCTGCGCAGGACCGCCGTGGCGGTCACCAGCTTGAATGTCGATCCAGGCGGATACACGCCGTAGCGCGCACGATCGAGGAGGCGGTCAGCCGCGTCGTCGTCCGACGAAGTCACCATGCGCGAAGATCGCGGTGCGTCGTCGGGCCATGGATAACTGACCGACGCCAGCAGCGCGCCGGTCGTCGCATCGACCACGACCACGGCGCCGCGCCGCAGCCGGGCGGCCGCGAGACGGTCGCGCAGGAGGGCTGCGACGCGACGCTGCAGCCGGACATCGACGGTGAGCGTGACGTCGCGCAACTGCGTCAGCAACGCCTGCGCCTCCGGATGGTCGGGATCGCCGCGGTGCCGCCACAGCGGCAGCAGCGCCTTGAGATTGCGCCTGACGGCGCGCGAGCGGTCGCCGCTCGAAGGATCCACGATCTCGACGCTCCGCGCCTGGTCGTCGTAGCCACGCAGATACGTGTCGCGATCGCGTTCCACCATCGACGTGTTCGACGCCGCCCAGTTCACCTGCGTGTCGGCGTCACCGAGCAGGTGGAACAGCGCGCCGCCGAACGGGTAGCAGCGCTGCCCGTGGGCGGCGCAGTCGGCCGGCACCTGAACCCCTGCGTTCCTCAGCGCCCCGGCTGCGGCGGTGAGGACGTCGGGCCGACTCGTGGCCAGCGGCACACCGCGCCGATCGTAGATGGTGCCCCGCACGATCAGGTCGGCGACGGCCAGCAGGCGCGGGTTGTAGCTGTAGCGGCGCTGACCGTCGCCCTGTCGCGTCAGCGCGCCCGCGGTGACCACCTCTTCGGCGTTCCAGGTCTGCGTGCGTGCGGCAACGCCGAGCAGCACGACCGCCATTCCTGCGCAGGCCATGCCCAGGCGCGTGATGCCCGGTGCGAACGGCGACGTCTCGGTCGTGGGCGTCGACGCGGGCCGCGATCGACAGCAACAACCCCACGGCGGCGAAGTTCGCGATGAGGGCCGAACGGCCGTAGCTGAGGAACGGCGTCACGACACCGGTGAGGGGCACGATGCCCAGCAGCCCACCCGCGATGAGCAGGGCAGGCAACACGATGCCGAGCGTGAGCCCCGTCGCCAGCAGGCTCGAGTAGTCGCCCGGCGCGCGGCGCGCGACGAGGAATCCCCGCGCCACGATCACGACGTAGAGGAGGGCGACGGCGAGCAGGCCGACGAAGCCGAGTTCCTCGCCGATGGCGGCGATGACCAGGTCGGTATGCGCCGCGGGCACGATCTGCGGCATGCCGTGGCCAAGTCCGCTGCCGGCCCATCCGCCAGACGCCAGCGCCCACAAGGCCTGCGCCACCTGGTCACCGCCGCGTGCGCCGTTGTCCCATGGCGATTGCCAGATCTGGATGCGGGCGGTCAGGGTCGACGAGATGTGCAGCAGGTAGCCGGCCACGAAGCCGCCCACGAGCAACGCCAGGCCCCCGAGCGCAATGGCCCATCGGCCGCGCGCCACCCCGTACATCGCGAGGAAGACGCACGCGACCATCAACGCCGGGCCAAGGTCCTTCTGCAGGAAGAACGCGACGAGCACGATCGCGATGCCCCCGGCGACCGGGATGAGGTCCTGGCGGCGTGGTGGCCGCAGCGTGCGCCACCAGCCGCCCATCTCGCGTCCGGTGTCTTCGAGTTCGCGCAGCGCTTCCCAACGGCGGGCGAAGTACCCCGCGAGGAACAGCGTCACCAGTAACCGGATGACGTCAACGGGCTGGACGCCGAACAGGTTGACGCGCGCATCACTGCCCGTCGGGCCGCTGCCCACCGTGACCAGCAGGAGCGACAGCACGAGGGCGGCGGCCAACGGCACGTAGCTGAGGCGCGGCAGCACCGAGCGCTCGAGATCGACGAACGTGGCCGCGAGGAGCACGAGCCCGCCTGCGGCCACTCCCTGGGCGAACGGCGCGAACAGCATCACGTCGCGCAGCGGATCGCGCAGGCTCACCATCATCGCCATCCCGACCGCCGACAGGGCCAGCAAGGCGGGCAGCACGTACGGATCTCCGCACAGTCCCCGCCAGCGGCGCACGCCGTGGACGAACAGGAACGCCGCGATGACGAGGACGACGTGCCAGCGTACCGTCGTCTGCACATCGGAGGCCGTCCGCACCGCGAGTGCGGGCTTGATTGTCGCGAGTTGCGACGGCGTGAACAGCGTCAACCGGTCCGGGTCCCTGCCCTCCGCACGGTCGCGTCCATCCCGCAACCGCCCCTGCAGCGTCGCGAGCCCAGGTGTTGCGCGGATTCGACGCGACTCCACCGAGATGCGGGTGAGGGCGCCGACGTTGGGAAGTTCCCGCCGCGCCGTCGGGCCGGTGCCCCCGCCCGAGACATAGTCGAGGATCTCGCGTGCGACGAACTGCCGTTCCCGCGCGTCCGGGAACACCGTCAACTGGGGCGCGAGCGCCTCTGCCGCCGTGACCGTGTTGAGATTGACCAGCGTCCCGGCCAACAGTCGCGTGCTGGCGTCGGCAATGTCGTGGGCCTTCGCGGCGTGGACGCTCCACATCGCCACCACGAAGGCGAGGGCCGCCACGACGAGCAATGCGAGTTCGATGTGCGCCGGCGCGGCCTGGCCACGGGGACGTGCCCGGGCGCGTGATTCGGGAGTGGAGTAGGTGTGGGCCATCGGTCAGTCGTTGAAACTGGCGCCCGTGCACCCCAGCGCCTGCATCTTCGTTGAGGTTGCCAATCGTCGGTCGTGCCCGCGCAGCAGCGCGCGTGACGTCTCGGCGTCGGCCGTCGCGCGCTCGAACCACGACGCGGACTGCTGATACAGGGCGTCGACGCGCTGGAGGCATCCGCACTGCTGTTCGGCCGGCAGACGTTCGCACTCGCGCTGCGCGCGGTCGGCCTGTGTGAAGTGCGCCTCGCCCAACTGCATGAACTCGCGCCGGCTCGCGCGATGGCCGCGTCGTTCCGCTTCGTTCAGGGCCTCGACGGCGCGGACGGGATCCTCGAGTCCATAGATGTACGTGCGCAGCAGGCCGAGCCACGGATCCGGCCACGCGCGGTCGAGCCGCGCCGCCTGCTCGAAGCGTGAGACGGCGTCGTGCAGCAACCGGTCGGCCTCCTGACGCTTCGACAGGCGGAGGCGGGCCTCGCCGTCAATTCGCTTGAGGTGCGCCTCGCAGTAGCGGAGGCGCGCCATCAGCGATGCGTTCCCCGGATCGATGCGCAGCGCGTGGGCGAGCCACGCGCCCGCCTGTTGCCACTGCCGCTCGCGCACCGTGGGCCGGTCGTGCCTGAAGTCGTCGATGACGCGCTCGGCGTTCGTGACGAGCGCATCGCGCATCGGCGTGTCGAGTTGCCATCGTGCGAGGCCCAGCACGCTGCGGGCACGGAGCGCGTCGTACCGACCCCAGGCCGCATCGAGCCCGCTTGCCTCGCTGGTGGGCAACTCGGCACGCAAGCCGCCGGCTGCGCGGCACGCGGCATACTCGTTCACCACGACCGCGATGACGAGAAACACGGCGACGCGCGCGGCCCACGGTCGCAGCCGCCCAGACGACCCGGTCGAGACCGCCGGCGCATCCCCGGCCCTCGTCCCCGGCGCCGTCGCCGTCGTGGCACCACCTGCTGGCGGAAGCGTTCGCCTCGTTGCCTCGTGTGCCTGCGACGGTGACGTCACGGTGCGCCGGGTGGCCTCCGTGGGCTCGTCAGCCGTCGCAGGCCGCGAGGTGCGGCGGGTCGCCTGAGCTTCGAGAGCCTGTGCCCACTCGGCGTCGGCAACGGTCGCGCGGCCTTCGAGCCACGCGTCGAGGTCGGCCTTGAGTGCAGCCGCCGTCTGGTAACGCGATGACAACGCGGGCGCGAGCGTCTTGAGCACGATCCGCTGCAGCGAGGCCGGACACGTCGCGGGCAAGGGCAGCGGTGGCGCACCCTCGCGGAGGAGCAACTCGAGTTGCCGCGCGCTCTCGGTCCTGAACGGCAGGTGGCCGGCGAGCATCTCGTACAGCACGACGCCGAGGGCCCAGAGATCGACGTGTCGATCGAGGCGGCCCGTGTCGAGCCACTCGGGCGACATGTACAGGCGGCTGCCGAACGCGGCCGTCGTGAGGCGCCCGGTCAGCGACAGCCCCTTCGAGATCCCGAAATCGAGCACCTTCACGGTGTCGTTCTCGTTCAGGCGGATGTTCTTCGGCTTCAGGTCGGCATGCACGAGCGCGCCGTATTCCCGTCCGTCCACGCGTGCACTGAAGCTGTGTGCCTTCTCGAGGAACTGCGCGACCTCGCGGGCGATGCGCGCGGCTCGTTCCGGCGGCAGGCCACTCGCGATGAGTTCCGCCAGGTCGTGGCCGTCGATGTACTCCATCTCGATGAAGAAGTACCCGTCGGCGTCGCCCACGCGGTGCACGGCCGGCACGTGCGGGTCTGACGCGCCGAACGACTGCTGCAACTGCGCGCCGACCCGCTCGGCCGCCACGATGTCACGCGAATCGGCATCGTCCCTGATGGCGATCAGCTTGAGCGCGACCGCGCGGCCGTCCTCCGTGGTGGCCAGGTACACCTCGCCCATCCCGCCGCCGCCGAGGCGGCGTTCGAGACGGTAGCCCGCGAACATCCGGTCGAGCGACAGCATCATGGACGGGGCAGCGCCGGGGCGCTCGCGGCGGGCGTGGGCCGCGACGGCGGACGCTGGCGAGGGAGTGGCCGCACGAAGTTGTCGCGTGCGAGCGCAGCCAGGGCTTCGGGGGGAAGGCCCGTGACGGCGCCCGCGCCGTTGTCACCGATCGCGTTGCCGGCGAGCGTGGCGCTGGCGCCGTCCTCGAACTGCACGCCAGGCCTGAGGCGGCCAGGCACCGTGCCGTTCCGGAGCACGCTCGAGTGCCGGAGCGCGAGATGCGATCCGCGCCGCGCCAGGATGCCGGTGCCGGGGTTGTCGTGGACCGCGACGGTCGAGATCATGGCACGTGCCCCGTCGCCGACGATGATGGCCGCGTCGGTCGCGCCCGAGATGCTCACGTCGCGCACCGTGATGTCTCCGCGTTCGACGAGCAGTCCCGTCGCGATAGGCTGCTGGTTGGCACCCGTGATGGTGACCCCCGCCAGGCTGACGCCCGTGGCGTCGCTGACGGTGATGGCCGTCCACGGCGTCGCGGCGCCGAGTGGCGGACGAATCACGGCATCGCCGGGCCCCTCGATGCTGATGGCCTTCTGGATGACGACCTGCTCGCGGTAGTCGCCTGCGGCGAGTTGAATGACGTCACCAGCCCTGGCACGCGACAGCGCGTCAGCGATCGACGCCGCATCGGCCTCGCCGTCGAGACCCACGTGCCACGTGCGAGACGGTACCGGGGCATCCTGCGCGATCGTCGGGGGCGGCACGCGCAGGAGTTCGGGGTGCAACATCCACAGCGCGCCGGCGGCGCCTGCGAGCCCGAGGATGAATCCGGCGCAGACCAGCAGCGCGTTCCGCAGCGAGGCGTTCATGGGCGCGCGCGGGGTGGCACCGGTCGTCACCTGTGCGCCGGCCGGCGCCCTGGTGCGCCCCGTCGCGGCGAAGGCAGGACCGGTGACGAGGACGGCGGTCACGTTGTCTTTGCCGCCCGCATCGTTGGCGGCGCGAACCAGTTCCTGCACGGCGGCGTCCGGATTCCCGGCCTGGGCCTCGACGATGCGCCGGATGGACACCGACGAGACCTGGTCGCTGAGCCCATCGCTGCACAGCACCAGCGCCGCATCGGGTTCGAAGGTCGTCTCGACGATGTCGACGAAGTCGGCGTCGTCAGGGGCATGCGGCTGTGCGCCCACGTCGCGGTAGACCTCGTTGCGCCGAGGGTGGCGCATGGCCTCGGCCTCCGTGATGTCGCCCGCGTCCTCGCGTTCGCCCACCGGCGAGTGATCGCGGGTCAGCTTCTGGATACTACCGTTGCGAATCCTGTACAGGCGGGTATCGCCGACGTGTCCGATGGTCAGGTGGGGGCCGTCGGCGATGGCTGCCGTCAGCACGCACGTCATCCCCTGCAGCGTGGGGTCGCGTTGCGCTTCCTCGAAGATCGCGTTGTTGGCGAGGGCGATGGCCTCGCGCAGGCGCTCGACGGGCGTTCCCGTCTCGCGCGCAAGTCGTGTCGTCAGCATGTCGAGCGCGATTTGCGAAGCGCGCTCGCCGCCAGCGTGCCCTCCGACCCCGTCGATCACGCAGAACAGCCCCCGCGCGGTGTCGACCAGGAGGCGGTCTTCGTTCTGATCGCGCTGGAGCCCCTCGTGGGTGGCGCCCGCGGCACGCCTCATCGACGATCTCCGTGGCGCTGGAACTCGATCACGAGCAGGCCGGCCAGCACGAGGCGCGCGCGATCGGGCAGTGGCACTTCGATGTCGAGGTCGCGCTTCGTGCCCTCCACGACCTCGATGCTGCGCGGGATGGCGGTGCCGTCGAGCGTCGTGCCGTAAGAGCTCAGGTCCTTGACGAAGAACACCCCGGAGTCGGGATCGCGCCTGATGCGCAGGTGCTCGCGTGACACGTCGGGCGCCGCCTGCAGTTTCACATCCACCCAGTATCCGAGGCCGCCGCGGCCGATGACCGTGCGGTCCTTGTCGATGGAAAACGAGTGCGGTCCCGCGTCGTCGCTGTAGGTGAGCGTGGCCAGCGGCGTGCGCGCGGTGCCAGGCGCACCGGGCGCCGCCACCGTCTGGCGGCTCGTCTCGCTGCCGCTGCCGCGGTTCACGGTCGTGACGCGCCTGGTTTCGGTGCCGTCGAACTGCTGACGCGGTGCAAGGCTCAGTTCCGACGTGACGGCCACGTGGCCCGGCTTCAGCTCGCCGTCGGGGTCGGCCTGGAGGTGGATGACCCACTGGTCTTCGGGACGCTCGACGCGCGGCGTCCGTGCGATGCGCCTGTGCAGCCAGGCCGGAGTGAGGCGCGAGCCGCCGTTCAGGCTTTCGACTTCCTCGTCGAGCGCTCGGCGAGCTTCGTCGACCAGCCGAGGAGCGATAAGGTGCAACCGCTCGAAGTCGTCAGGATGGAGGAAGACCTGGTAGACGGCGGGCGCGATGGCCGAGTAGAGCATCGGTTCGATGCCCTCGCGCATGTTGTGCACGATCTCGAGGATGACATCGCGCGCGCTGATCTGGCGTTCCGGTGCAGGCATGTCTCAGGTCCGGGCGTCGGGTGCATGGGCGCGACGCACGCTTCGACATTCTACGGCCCGGCCGCCCGCGGAACGCACCAGCCTCCAGCGGGTTCTCGGCCCCGCAACGTGCGAACGGCGGCGCGCTGCCGACACATATCCCATCCTGCGGACCATACGTGCATCCGCAGCCGAATGTTGCGGCAACGTGCCGTGCCGAGCGCCCCGATTCAGCGACGTTTCGTGGCGGCCGTCTTGCGCGGCGTTCGCGCCTTCGCGTACTTCTTCTGCAGCCCGTCGGCGAGCGCGCTCGCCAGCGTGGCCGTGTCGCGGAGGCACGACGGCACGTCATCCTTGCCGATCTGCGTGGCCGACTGCATCGCCACGGCCACGACCTCCTTGCCCGCGACGGCCACGCGCGCGTGGCCGACGCAGAAGAAGTTGAACTCCAGCAACTCGCGAACGAGACGCGCGGCCACAACCTTGTCGGTCGGCAGGCGCATGATCGGCGCCTCGACACGCAGGACAACGTCGTCGTTCAGGACGTCGACGATGGCGCGGGTGTTGACGTCGGCGAACTCGAACACGCGCCAGTCGTCCTCGATGAAGTCCTTCGGCGGGCAGTCGAGCTCCTGCGACAGGAACTCGTCAAGGTCATGCGTCAAGGCCTTCCGGGCCTGGGCAATCTCGCGCTGCTGACCTTTCGTCAGGGCAGGAACGACATCGGTCGCCTGGGCGGCGGGGGGTGTTGAGACCTTCTTGGCCACGGAGTCCTCCGGTGAGCTGATGAGTGCGTCGCGCGCTGAAGACGAGACCTGCCTCCAGGTGCGTGCGGAGCGCAGCGCGAGGAGACGACGTCTCGACGCGCACGCCGCGCGTGTGCGCGGGAAGCGATATCACTGCGGAGACCCGGAGCGCAAGCGGCGCTCGCGCAGACCGTGACGCGGTGGAGGCAACGGCGGAGCCTCAGCTCGACGCGGGCATGAGGACGATTCGGTCAGTGAAGAACGGAAGCACAACGCGCGACGAGGGGCGACGAAGGTGTGAAGGCCGCCGCGCGGCGAGGAAGGGCACGGTCGCCCGCCACGGCAAGAGCGCCGCGGCGGACGACAATTGAACCCGCGATCAGGAACGGCGGCGCCTTCTCGCGGCACCGACAAGGCCCACGCCGAGGAGCAGGAGCGAGGCCGGTTCCGGCACTTGCAGGAAGCCGCGGATCTCGCCGCCAGGGAAGCCGTTGATCAGGCCATTGGGACCGGTGTGGATGTTGAAGTAAGACCTACCTGCGGCCGCTCCCGCCAGGAGGGCCGCGAAGGCACCCGCCGCTGTTCCGCCGTTATTCGCGACGAACGGAGAGTTGAACGAACTTGCGAGTGCCATGTCGAAGGTATGGTCGTACGTCCCAGCGGTGACCCCAGACGGGAAGCCCGTGAACGTCGGCGTGACGGTCGCCACACCGACATTGCCAACGAAGGGAACCGCTGTGCAGCAGTGGATGTGGGCCACGGTGACGAGCCCCGTCAATCCGCTGAAGCTGGCCTCGACCCTCATGGTGTTGAGGCTCGTGTCGAACGTGACGACGGCCGAGCCGGTGCCCAGAGACGCGTTCGGGGGAGCCTCATTCGCGCCGTTGAGGACAGCGTTGTACTTGATGATCGAGGCCTGCGCCATCGAGGCAGACGCCACGATCAGTGTCGCCGCGGCCAGCAAACGGAAAGAGCGCAGCCACCGGGTGGCTGTCGAAGATGTGGTGACGGACATAGCAGCACTCCTTTTCGCCGTGATGGCGAGTACAGGGACCATCTCTGGTGTGAGCAGGTGTGAAAACACGCAAGATCGAGGCCAGCACGTGAGATGGGCCGATCGCCGCACGAGTTTGCACAAGTGCGTGTGCGAACACACACATAGTTCACTTGCAGGCTGACTATTTACCCTTTGGAAGCCGTCATCAGGGCGTTTCTTGCGGAATCCTGAGCTGCAGGCACAGGCATCGGGTGACGGGCCTCGGCACGTATCACGGGAGACGTAAGGTACTGGACGAGCCTCGAAACCGTCGCCCTGTGGGCGGCGGCTTCTGTGTGCAACCAAGCCCAACCACGGCGACCGCCGTCTGGTGGAGGAGACGAAGCGCTGAGTGGCGGCCGCGCTCCCGGCGGGCCCCATTGGTGCGCCGCACGCCAGGCTCGATGCTCACATCCCCGCCCCGGTGCGGCTCGCCATGGTGAATCCGACGCGCCGGCAATCCGCGCCGCTGCCCGCGTAGCCGTGAGCGCGCCGTGCGGCTCAGGGAATCGCGTCGACGCCACGGGCGCCGCGCTGCAGTTGCACGACCACGAGCCCGGCCATGAACCACGCGATGCCGACCGTCTGTGCCAGCGGGCTGGCCTCGACGAGCACCCAGACCGTCACGACGGCGCCGGCGGCTGGAATCAGCAGGTGCAGGAAGCGGTGCGGCGCGCGCCGCTGGACGACGAAGTAGCCGACGACCGACACGTGCAGCAGGGTGAAGGCCGCCAGGGCGCCGACGTCGACGATCGACACCAGCAGGTTCAGGCCGTCAGGACGGCGTGCGGCCCAGAGGGACACGAGCATCGTCAAGACCGCAGTCGTGAGCACGGCCACGTGCGGGACGCCCTTGCGCGCGTCGACGTCGGCCAGGCGTCCAGGAAGGCGGCCGTCACGCGACATGCCGAACAGGAGTCGTGCCGCAGCCGCCTGGCCCGTCATGGCCGCGAACGCGGGTCCAATGGCCTTCGTCACGGCGAGAACCGTCGCGAGCCATGGCGCGATGGCCCGCCGCGCGAGGACGTAGAACGCGGTGCCCTGCTCGGCGGGACGTCGTGCGAGGTCCTGCGGATCGAGCGGGCTGATGAGCGCGGCAAGGTAGGTCTGCACGACGAACAGCACGCCCGCGACGCCTAGGCAGAACAGGATGGCGCGGCCGACGTCGCGCGAGTCACCGGCCGACTCCTCGGCAAAGGAGGCGATCGCGTCGAATCCCAGGAACGACAGCACGGCCACCGACACCGCGCCGACGACAGCTGACATCGTCGTTGTCCCCAATCCGGTGAACGGGCTCAGCCAGCCACGGGTCGGGCCATCGGTCGCCACGACCACCAGCGCGGCGGCCACGAACACGACGAAAACGATGATCTCGGCGATGAGCACGATCCCGCCGACGCGGGCGGCGACGCCGACGCCTGCCAGGTTCAGCGCGGTCGTGAGCGCGAAGGCTGCGAGGGTGAAGACCCAGGCGGGCACTGACGGGACGAGCGCGTGGAGGGCAATCCCCGTGAAGAGCAGGGCGACAGCCGGGATGAGCAGGTAATCGAGCAGCGCCAGCCATCCGGCGAGGAAGCCTGCCGTGCCGTTGATGCCTTCGCGCGCGTAAGCGAAGACCGAGCCTGCGTTGGGCACGACGCGCGACATCTCGGCGTACGACCATGCGGTGAAGGCCATGCCGATGGTGGCGAGCAGGTACACGAGCGCCGTCGCACCGTCGGTGCGCGCCTCGAGGACGCCGAACACGCCGACGGGCGCGAGGGGACCAATGAACAGCAGACCGTAGGCGATCAGTTGCCGGCGGGTGAGGGTCGCACGGAGGCGCGGGGGAGTGGCCATGGGGATCGCTCGGAAGCGACAGGCTACACCATGCATGAGGTCCGGGCGATGTGAGGCGCTGGTGTGTGCAGGCGCTGGCCTGGTGCTGGCGCTGGTCTGGTGTGCCCGTCGGTGCGTCTGCGGGCACCAATGCCGTGTCGTGTGACCGATGGCGACGCGCGCGCATCTACTGAACTGGAGCAACATCCAGGCGACGGTGCAAGGCGCAGGACCGCAGCCGCACGGCATGAGGGCGCCTGGATCAGCAGCACGGTCGGATCGACGGCCCATCATGGAGACAGCAATGCCAGCAGCACATTCACCGGCGCTCGAGCGCCTTGGTCATACCGCCCAATTGCCGGGGGTCTCGTTCGACGAGGCGAAAGCATGCGTCGTCGCCGCGCTGAAGGCCGAGGGCTTCGGTGTGCTCACAGAGATCGATGTGGCAAGCACGCTGAAGGCCAAGCTCGGCGTCGATTTCAGGCGCTACGTGATTCTCGGCGCCTGCAATCCGAATCTCGCCCATCAGGCCCTGTCGACCGACCTGGGAATGGGCCTGCTGTTGCCATGCAACGCGTGCGTCTGGGAAGACGGTGACTCCACGACGGTGAGCATCGTGCGGCCCGAAGCGATGTTCTCGATGGTCGACAACGAGACGATGCGGCCGCTGATGCAGGACGCCGAGCAGCGCCTGCAGCGCGCCCTGCAGGCCATTACGGCGGGCGCGGTGGAACAACGCCATGACTGATGCCCTGCTGGTGCTGGGGGTGCTCGCGGCCTGGGTGGCGCTGCAGGTGTGGGTCCTGCCGAAACTGGGCGTTCCTACCTGAGCCGTCCCCCAGCCGCCCCGTGCGGGCGACGAGAAACCGAAGCCTGACAACTGCTGAGGTGTGAATTGGGGTCAGACGCCTGAATTGGGGTCAGACCCCAAAGACCGCCGTTGTCGGTTCTGACAACGGCGGTTGCCAGGGGCAGTTGCAGGCGATTTCACGGATCGGCACCCGGGCCGTGCAGCAGCGGCAACGCTGGTGGCGAATCCGGGCGGCCGTATGCAAGCCGGTACCAACCAATTGGGGTCAGACCCCGATTCGGCCAAGACCCCAATTCAGCCCAAAAAACCTCTGCCCTACGTAGTCGCCGAGCTGTGCTCCTGGTCCGGCTCGGGAGGGGCTGCCTGCGGCGCGCTGGTCAGGTACTCGTGAATGGCGCGGGCGGCGCGCCGTCCGGCGCCCATCGCGGAGATCACCGTCGCACCGCCCGTGACGATGTCGCCACCGGCGAAGACGCCGCGCTTCTTCGTGGCTCCGGTCGCATCGTCGGCGACGATGTTTCCCCACTTGTTCACTGGCAGGTCGGGTGTGGTGCTCCTGATGAGCGGGTTGGCGCCCTGGCCCACCGCGAAGACGACAACCTCGACGTCGAGATCGAACGATGAGTCGGGGATGGGCACCGGGCTACGGCGTCCGGATGCGTCGGGTTCTCCGAGCGCCATACGCTCGCAGCGCAGCTTCCGCACACGCGAGTCCGCATCCCCGATCACCTCGGTCGGCGCCGCCAGCAGCAGCAGCTCGATGCCCTCTTCCTCGGCGTGTTCAACCTCCTCGAGGCGTGCAGGCATTTCGTCGCGCGAACGCCGATACACGAGATACGCATGTTCGGCGCCGAGCCGCTTGGCGGTGCGCACGGCGTCCATTGCCGTGTTGCCGCCACCGATCACCGCCACGTTGCGCGCGAGGATCATCGGGGTGTCGCTGGCGGGGAAGCGATACGCCTTCATCAGGTTCGACCGCGTGAGGTATTCGTTGGCGGAATACACGCCGACGAGGTTCACACCGGGGATCTTCGGGAAGTGGGGGAGTCCGGCGCCCGTGGCGATGAACACCGCGTCGTAACGGAGTTCGTCGAACAGGTCATCGACGGTCAGCGTGCGGCCGATGACGTGGTTGACCTTGATCTCGACCCCGAGTTGTTCGAGCGCCTGGACTTCGCGCGAGACGATCGCCTTCGGCAGCCGGAATTCCGGGATGCCATAGACCAGCACGCCCCCCGGCTTGTGGAGCGCCTCGAAGATCGTGACCTTGTGCCCGAACCGTGCCAGATCGGCCGCGACCGTCAGGCCGGCCGGCCCCGAGCCGATTACCGCGACGGAATGGCCAGTCGGCGGCGCGATCTCGCTCGCCACGCTCCATCCCTGCTCGGCGGCGTAGTCGGCGACGAAGCGCTCGAGGCGTCCGATGGCCACGGGATCGAACTTCCGCCCGAGCGTGCACTTGCATTCACACTGCTCTTCCTGCGGACAGACGCGACCGCAGATCGCCGGAAGCAGGTTGTCGGCCGACAACGTCTTGAACGCCGACTCGAACTCGCCAGCGGCGACCTGCGTGATGAACGTCGGGATGTCGATCCCGACCGGACACCCCGCGATGCACGGCTCGTTCTTGCACTCGATGCAGCGGTTGGCCTCGGCCATGGCCATCTCGACCGTGTAGCCGAGCGCGACTTCGTCGAACGACCTGCTGCGCTCGTCGGCGTCGCGGCAGGGCATGGGTGTCTTGGTCTTCTGCGTGATCTTCTTGGCCATGTCTCGAGTTTCCGCTCTGGTGGCCCGCGGGCTACCGCGTCGCGCAGGACAGGGCCAGCGACTCGGCCTCCTGCGCGCGATACGCCCGCAGCCGGGCACTGAGTTCGTTGAAGTCGACGAGGTGCCCGTCGAACTCCGGCCCGTCGACGCACACGAACTTCTGCTCACCGCCGACCTGGACGCGGCAGCCGCCGCACATCCCAGTGCCGTCGACCATCACCGGATTCAGGCTCACCGTTGTCTTCAGCCCGAGCGGGCGGGTCAGTTCACAGACAGCGCGCATCATGGGGACGGGGCCGACCGCCACGACCTCGTCGAACGCGGCGCCGCCGGCGATGGCCTCTGACAACGCATCCGTCACCAGGCCCTGGCGTCCGGCAGACCCGTCGTCGGTGGTCACGATGCAGACGTCGGCGATTTCGCGCATCTCGCGCTCGAGCAGGACGAGGTCCTTCGTGCGCCCACCGAGGATGGCGGTCACGCGGCCACCTTCCGCCTTGACGCCGCATGCAATGGGGTAGACGACCGCTGCCCCGATGCCTCCGCCGACACAGCAGACGTGCGCGCCCGGCACGATGTGGGTCGGGCGTCCCAGTGGCCCCGCCACGTCGATGATGCTGCTGCCTGCCGGGACGGCGTTGAGGTCGCGGGTCGACTTGCCGACTCCCTGGACGATCAGCGCGATCGCACCGCGCGCCTGGTCGACGTCGGCGATGGTGAGCGGGATGCGTTCGCCCTCCTCGCTGACCCGGATGATGACGAACTGACCCGGCTTGCGCTTGCGGATGACGTGCGGCGCCTCGATCCAGAGGCGATGGACATCTGCCGACAGCGACTCGTTCTCAATGACGCGATACACACCGCACCTCGATGGCCGGGTGTCCCACAACGGGCACACGCGGGGCCAGACTCCCCAATGCAAAGCTCCCGCCGACGGCGATCCCCCAGAATGGACGGAGAACACCGTCTTGTTCCGCCTTCGCTTGCGGATCTCCGGCAGTCGCAGCCCCGGCCCGGACGGCAGCCGACCCCGGCCCGAGTGAGGCCGTGGCGGCAGAATGGGAGGAATTGGGGTCAGACCCCAATTCCCCGTCGTTGTCGAAGCGGCACCGCCGGTTGACGCGGCCATTCCTGTGGATTCGAGGCCGGGCGCCTCCGCGTCGCTGAACAACCGTCAACCACAGATGTCGCCGGAGGGCAGTTTGCAAGCCCGTGCCAACCAATTGGGGTCAGACCCCAATTCGGTCCCCCAATTCGGTTCGGCCGGATACCGAACGGCGCCTGCACCATCGCCTTTCCCGCGATTTCGACCGGGGTGTACGGGTGTCCGCGGGAGGCAGCCTGCGGGGTCGCCATCGCCGCCGTGACGGAGTGGCTTGCCGCCAACGTCCTGCCGGAGTCGGTCACGTTCTGCTGCTTCAGCAAGGCCGACGCCGATCACTATCGCCAGCGGTTCGCCATCGGCAGGGACTCCTCCTCTGGCGATTGACCCGGCCACGCGCACGTCAGCGATGCGCGACGAGGGGCCGGATGCCGCATCCGCGAGGTCGATCGGGGCGCTCTCGCACTACCAGCGTTCGTGCTTCACCATGCTCTCGAGCGGCCGCTTCTCGGGCTGCGGCGACTCCGCGGCATGGCCCAGGGCGACGACCGCGAGCAGGTGCGCAGCCGCGGGCACTCCCAGCAGGTCTTTCACCGCGCCCGCGTAGGGATGCGGCTCCATCGACACCCAGCACGCGCCGAGACCGTGCGCGTGGGCGGCGAGCAGCAGCGCCGTCGTCGCGGCACTCCCGTCTTCCTTCCAGTAATCCCACTCGTCGATGCAGACGGCGATCGCCACGGGAGCGGTTCGCAGGAACTCGCCGTGTCCTGCGATCTCGACGATGCGGTGGCGCGTCGACGCATCACGGAGGACGATGAACGACCACGGCTGCTTGTTCATCGCGGTCGGTGCGAGCCGGGCACAATCGATCAGATCCTCAACGGTCTGTGGATCGATGTGGTCAGCAGTGAACGTGCGGATGCTGCGGCGGGTCTTCAGGCAGGTGATGGCGTCCATGGGTGCGGATCCGGAAGGGAACGAGAGGCCGTTCCCTGCGGATCCTACCGCACTGCCGGGGGGGGCGACCGTCACCCTTCACCCCTCCCGGGGGGTGGTTGCATCACTTGAGCGGGACGGGCCCCGTGTACTCGAGGATGTACAGCCCGCCCGACTCGCGATCGACCGAGTAGATCAGCCCGCGTTCATCCACGTAAACGTCGTTCATCTGGATGACGCCCATGCGGCTCGTAGGAGGGGCCTCGGGAACGAAGTAGGCAATCTCCTCGGGCTGCTTCGGATCGGCCGTCGAGTAGATGCGGACGCCGGCGGCGAACATCGCGGTGACCACGGTGTGCTTGAGGTGCGCGGCCGTGGCGACGGGCGGGTTCATGTGCATGTTGTGCGCCCCGTACCGGCCCTTGAGGCCCGCGCACGCCTCCTCGACGTCGGCCGGCGGCGGCAACTGCGTCATCTCTTGCGGTTGCTGCTCGTTGCTGATGTCGACGGTCCACATCGGCGCCTGCAATCCCTTCTTCGAGTTCGGCCGCGCTTCGTGCGCGCCCACGCACCCCGGTCCGGTGGCTTCGGCCGTGGCGAGCACGAGGCCCCGCGAGGGGATCGCATACGCCGAGTGCGCAATGTACCCGTCGGTCTTGGGATACCACGTCCGGCGCGAGATGAACCGCGGCTTCGTCTTGTCGGCGATGTCGAGAATGACGAGGCCGCCGTCGATCCAGCCGGCGTACAGCCGGTCGGGCCGCTCAGGCGAAATCGCGAAGCTGTGCGCGCGCGCGCCGTCCTTCGTCAGTGTGCGGGGGAGCGGCGCGCCCGGTTCGCCCTTGCGCTGGCCGGGCACCCACCATCGCGACACTTCCTTTGGCGCGCGCGGGTTGCGCACGTCGACGATCATCAGGAACTGGTCGTCGCCGCGCGGCGGCACGGCCGGCTCGAAATCCGGCGCGCCCGTCGCGAGGTACGCATATTCACCATCGGTGAACCACACCGAATGGGCGCCGCGCGACGGGCCGCCCGACGTGTCGAAGTAGGCGATCTCGGTGGGCTTCGCGGGATCGCTGACATCGTAGATCCGCGCGCCGGCGCCAGGTTGGCCCGGTTGCTCGGTCTGTTGGGCGACGATGAGGGTGTTGCCCGCGACCGCGAGGCTGTTGCACCGCACGACATTTGAGACGGTTGGCAACTGTGCGAGCACCACAGGTGTTGCCGGATTCGTCACGTCGACGGTGCTGAGGCAGTTGGGGTCTGTCAGGTGAGCGATGAACAGCACCCGGCGACCGTCGGGGTACTGCCGCAGCGCCAATCCCTCGCCGCCATCGCCTTTGCCGTTGAGATCGCTGTGGCCGACCAGGCGCATGTGCTTCGCCTGCCTGGCCTTCGCCCACTCGGCTCCTGACAGCCCTTGCGTGCCGCAGACAGCAGCGATCACGCTGCCTGCCATCGCGAGCCAGACCGCCCGTGCCGCAGCACCGGCGGCTCTGCGTGGTGCGCCTGTCATCTGCATCTCCTCGTGTATGGCCACCTGATGCTGCCGCGTCAGAACCTGAAGATCGTCTGCAGTTGAACCGCCTGCGGCGTCTGCGGATTGCTCAACTGCAGATAGGTGGTCGGGCTGTAGAAGCGATTCGCCCCGTTCCGCGTGTAATCGGTGAAGTGACCGGCGTTGAGGAGGTTGAACACCTCGGCCGACACCTCGAGTTGCCGCGAGCCGCCGAGCACGAAGCGCTTTCCCAGGCGCACGCCCACGGTGTGCACGTCTGGATGCTTCACCTGGCCGTCGCCGCGGGGGGAGAACTTGAAGCGGATGCGCGTGGCGAGGGGATTGGGCTGCCTGACGCCGGTCGACGACACGACGGTGGCAGGGCCGAAGGGCAGCAGCAGGGGGCTGTTCGAGGGGAGCTGGTCGATGATCGGCCCGCTATAGGAACCCGCCACGATGGTGTAGCTCCCCGACACCATCACGTTCCACGGGGCGCGGTAGGTGCCGGCCATGCGGATGGCGTAGGGGTTCCACATCGGGTTGTTCACGAGCGAGCTGCCCGTTGCAAGGCTGTTCTGGTCGACCACACCGTCTGTGCGCCAGACGTTCCGGTCATTGTCGAAGGCCTCTGGCTGAATGAATTTCGCCGGATCGGTGGGGTTCCACGTGCCCTCGAGGTGCTGCCACTGCCGGTGCAGGTTGAAGAGCAACTGGAAGTTGTGGCTCATGTTCTTGGTCAGTGTCGCCTGCAACGCACGGTAGTGCGTCGTCGACCAGTTGTTGTTCGTCAGGCGGTACAGGAGTCCGCGATTCGGATCCACCTTCCCAAAACCGCCGAATGGCTGGTTCGGTCCACTCGGGTAGATGCCGTTGATGTCGTACTGGCCGAACTGGTCGTGATTCACCTTCACGATGGCCGCCACGTCGAGGGCGATCTGGAGCGGGAATTGCCGGCGGTAGCCGATCGTCCACTCGTCGAAGTAGGGCTGGTGCAGGTCGGGATCGAATTGCAGGCTCGAGAGCCCCCCGGTGACCGGGGGCGTCACGACCACGGTCTCGAACGTCCCGTTGCCGTCCACGTCGTACTCCTCGCGCAGGCCCTGCGCGTCGTTGCCGCCGAACGAGGGGACCGGGTTGCGGGTGCCCATCAACTGCTGGTGGTACCGGCCGTAGGTGCCGCGCAGGACGTTCTTCGCATCCGAGGTGATGACGTACGAGAAGCCGGCGCGGGGCCCGATCTCTGTGCTCGACTGCCGCGTCAGGTTGCGCAACTCGTCGAAGCGGGTGACGAGGTCGATTCGCACGCCGATGGTCGCCGTGAGGCGCGAGGTGGGCTTCCAGCTGTCCTGGACGTAGAAGCCGTAATCCTCGTCCGAGCCCTTCGACTGGAGCAGGTTGAGTTCGCCGATCACGTAGGTGCGCTGGAAGGGCACGAACCCGAGGGCCGGGTTGTTCGTGTTGACCAGCCGCTGCTGCTCGCGGATGAAGCCGTTGTTGAGGTACTGCACCTGCTTCTCGTAGATGCTGCGCGGCATCGCCAGGAAGCCGCCCTGGAATTCGTGCGTCCCCAGCCAGCCTCGCTTGTACCAGGAGATGTCGCCCCGGATCATGGTGATCGACGACGTGTCGAGGTCGTAGCAGCCGTCGCACGATCCAGACGAGGTCCACGAGCCGTAGCGGAGGAACGCGCCAGAGCCCTGCAGGACGCCCTGGTTCGCGAACGCCTCGCGGTGCAGCCCAATGAGCGGCCCGTCCTTTTCGTAGTAGCTGTCGAGATCGTTGCCGCCCTTCTCGTTGTAGCTGGCCGTCAGCGTGGTCGTGACCGTGTCACCCCAGAGCGACGACAGCTTGGCCCCGAACATGGGTCCCCCGCTGGCGATGATCTGCACGAGCTCGACGTCGTCGCCCTGGATGGGTTTCACCGACAGGCGATCCGACTGGTAGATAAGGGCGAGGTCGTGTTTCTGGCCGAGCTTGGTTGTCGCCTTGAACCACGGCTGGTAGCCGTCCATGGTGTTCGTGCCCAGGGGCTTCTCGGGGAAGAACGTGCGCATGTTGGCCAGTTGGTCGGGCGATCGCCCCGCGCCGCTGGCGTTGTCGGTGTAGCGCAGCGCCGCGAAGAACCACGCCCGGTCGCGCCTGATGGGCCCGCCAAGCGACACGTCGTACTGGTGCACCTCACGGGTCGCCGGCGCGCCGTCCTCCATGTTGTTCGCGTTCCACGAGAACGGCTGATATGCCCACACGCCCGAACCCTGGAACTTGTTGCCACCGCTCTTGCTCTGCATGTTGATGACGAGACCGTAGCCCATGGGCGACGCGGCGTCGACGCCCCCCGTCTTCACCTCGGTGTCCTGGATGGCCTCGGTGCTCAGCCCCGTCCGGTTGATGTTGAAGTCGTTGTAGTTGCCCGCGTACATCCCCTCCATCAGCGTGACCGCGTCACGATGCTCGACCGCGTTGCCGAAGTAGTTCATGCGTCCGCTCGCGTCGTTGTGCGGACGCGAAATGACCCCCGGCGTCAGCAGCAGGAAATCACTCCAGAACTTGCCTTCGACCATCGGTGCGACGCGCTGGAAGCCGGCGTCGATCGTGAGCACGTTGCTGGGCTTCGAGACTTCGAGCATCGGCGACTCGAACGTGACCGTAATCGTCTCCTCCATCGCACCCACCGTGAGAGTGATGTCGACGAGGAAGGTGGCGCCGGCGCGCAGCAGCACGCCCTCGCGGCGGAACTGCTTGAACCCGGCGAGTTCTGCCGAGAGCACGTACTCGCCAGGGGGCAGGTTGATCAACCGGTAGGTGCCGTCGCTTTCACTGATCGCGACGGCAGGGGCCATCAGGGCGCTGCTGGTCGCGGTCACCGTGACGCCGGGCATGGCGCCGCCCTGCTCATCGACGACGGTACCGCGAAGTCCGCCGTCGCCAACCTGGGCGGCCGCCGGGACGGCAACTGACGCCAGGGCGAGCGCGAGGATGAATGGGCGAATACTCATCATGTCTCCTCTCCGGTCGAGCGCTGTGTCATGGCGCGTCTGCGCGCCGCAGCGCGTGGCCTGACCCGATGCAATGAAGCCGTGAGTCGCGGTACAGGTGTCTGGCGCATGCAGCCGCGACAGGGGTGCTCTACAGACGACAGGTGTATACGCCCGTGTATCAGGGATCCCGCATGAGATTGTCACGAAGTGGACAGCGGTGATGTGAGTCGGTCGTCAAGGCCCACGTGCAGGCGCCCGCCCGTCGGGCCGCAGACGAGGCGCACGGTCGTACAATGCAGCTCCATGCGCAGCCGCCGCGTCGCCGCCCTGGTTCTCTCGTCATGCGCCGTCTTCCTGGCGGCGCTCGCAATGGATCTTCACGGGCAGCAGCGGCGTGAGGGTGCACCCTTGGCCGCGTTCGACACCACCGCATGGCTCGAACACGTGAAGGTGCTGTCATCCGACGATTTCGAAGGGCGAGGCCCGGGGACACCCGGCGAAGAGAAGACGGTCGGCTATCTCGTCGACCAGTTCCGGCGGATTGGTCTGTCTCCGGCAGGGCGTGACGGCGGCTTCATCCAGCCGGTACCGCTCGTTGGCGTCAGGGCGACACTTGAACCCCTGACCTTCCGGAAGGGGGCGTCACAGCTGGTGCTCGCGCCGAAGGACGACTTCGTCGCGTGGACGAAGCGGCACGTGCCCGAGACGACGCTGCACGACTCGGATCTCGTGTTCGTCGGCTACGGCGTCGAAGCGCCCGAAGCGGGTTGGGACGACTTCAAGGGCGTCGACCTCACGGGCAAGACGATGGTGGTGCTCATCGGCGATCCGCCCGTGCCGGATCCCGCCGATCCCAGTCGCCTCGACCCGAAGACCTTCGGCGGCCGGGCGATGACGTACTACGGGCGATGGATCTACAAGTTCGATGTCGGCGCGGCGCGCAAGGCCGCCGGCGTGCTCATCGTGCACGAGACCGGTCCTGCGGGCTACGGCTTCAGCGTGGTGCAGGGACGCCTCGGCGAAGTGTTCGACCTTCGCGCCGCCGACAACAACGCCGGCCGTCCGGCGGTCGAAGGGTGGATCACGCTCGATCGAGCGCGCGAGGTGTTCGCCTTCGCAGGCCAGGACTTCGATGCACTGAAGCGCCAGGCCGCCACGCGGGCGTTCCGTCCCGTGCCGCTCGGCGTCACCGCATCGACCCACATCGTCAACGCCCTGCGTCCGATCGACTCGCGCAACGTGATCGGCCGCTTGGAGGGCAGCGACCCCGCACTGAAGGACGAGCACGTTGTCTTCACCGCGCACTGGGATGCGTTCGGCCGCGCGGCACCGATCAACGGGGAGACGATCCGTCACGGCGCGCTCGACAACGCGACCGGCGTCGCCGGCCTGCTCGAGATGGCGCGGGTGTTCGCGTCGGCGACATCGAAGTTGCCGCGATCGCTGCTGTTCGTGGCGGTTACTGCCGAAGAGCAGGGATTGCTCGGATCGGAGTTCTACGTGCGCGAGCCGGTGGTGCCACTCGAGAAGACGCTTGCGGTGCTCAACTTCGAGATGCTCAACATCTACGGCCGCACCTCTGACTTGACGGTCTACGGCCTCGGATCGTCCGATCTCGACGACTACCTTGCCGAGGCCGCAGCGCGGCAGGGTCGCGAGGTCAGGCCGGATCCCGCTGCCGAGCAGGGCTGGTTCTACCGTTCCGATCACTTCCCCTTCGCACGCCAGGGCGTGCCAGCGACCTGGGCCGCTGGCGGTGACCAGTTCATCGGCAAGGCGCCCGATCACGGCGCGCGCGTGCGCGGCGAGTACGTCGCGAACCGCTATCACACGCCATTCGATGTCGTGCGGCCGGCGTGGGAACTCGAGGGCGTCACCGACGACCTGCAGATCTACTACGAGGTGGCATCGCGCGTGGGTCGCGCATCGACGTGGCCCACGTGGAAGCCCGGCGCGGAGTTCAAGGCGAAGCGCGACGCGATGTTGCGTCGCTGACGCCGCGTCGCGGTGCCTCACCCGCGCGCGATCGTGATGCTGAGCTGCGGCCACTGACCCGCGCCGGAAGCCACCTCGTGCATGGTCGATCGTCATTGCTGCCCGGCGCGCGCGGCCGGTAGCATGGCGCAATGGCGAGCAACGCCGCAGCTCGGCCTCGCGTGTCGCGCGAGACACGGCTCCTCCTCGGCACGGTCCTGCTGTCGCTCGTGGCGTTGTGGGTGCTGGGTCGGTTGCGCTTTCCCGATCGCACGGGCAGCGTCAACCCGGTGCCCGCCGTGCTCAATCAGCTCGCACCGCGGTCGACGTTCGACGATCTGGCAAGCGCGGTTGCGCGCGCGACGACGCCACTCGCCGGATCGGTGGTGGCGCTGCCGTCGAGTCAAGGCGATTCCGGCCGTTCGCCGGCGCGCTCCGCCATTCGCTTGCGCGACGACATGGTCGTCACCCTGATGTCCGATGAGGCCGCTGACGCGGAAGCACGTCACGCTGGGGCTTCCGTTGCGGTCATCGCGCGAGATGCCGCGTCAGGCCTCGCGATTGTCCGCGTGCCACCCGGACAGGCACCGCTGCTCGAAACCTGGGCGCCTCGGCGCCCGGAGGCGCCGCGCTACCTCATGGCGAGTGTCCTCGCCGGCGCCGTGGTGTCGTGGCAGCCCGTGTTCGTCGCTGCCCTGACGCCGGTCACGTCGCCTCGGTGGCGCGGCACGATCTGGGCGACCCCGTCACCGATGCTGCTCGTGCCTGGCGCCTTCGTCTTCACGCTCTCCGGCGCATGGGCCGGGATGGTGGCCGAGCATCCTGGCGGCACCGCCATCGTGCCGGCGGCATTGGTGATCGACGTGGCCGAAGCCCTGATGGCCTCCGGTCCACGGGAGCCGGCGACCGTCGGTATCGAGGTCGAGCTGGCCTCGCCGCTGATTGCGTCTGTCGCCGGCGCCACCTCGGGAGTCGTCGTCACGTGGATCGATCCCTCGGGGCCAGCGGCGCGCGACCTTGTGGTGACCGACGTGATCGAGTCGGTTGGAGGTTATCCCCTCGTGACGGTGGACGACTGGACGGCGCGTGTGCGGCGGCTCAGCCCCGGCGACACGCTCGACCTGCGCGTCAGGCGTCGGGGCACCTCGGTAGACGTGCGGCTCACCGGGGCGCCGGTTCCGGTCGCGCCCATGGTGCCGGTCCTCGGCCTGACGATGCGGACGGTTCGCAACATTGGCACCGTGGTGGTCGGCGTCCAGGCCGGGTCGATCGCGGACCGGGCAGGGCTGCGCATCGGTGACGTGCTCACCCTCGTCGGAGACGTGCCGGCGCCCACGCCGGCACAGGTCTCGCGCGCGGTCGCCGCAACGCCCGTCGGGCGTCCGCTGGCCGTCGCGCTCACGCGCGGTGAAGCGCATCACGTCCTGGCGCTGGTGAAGTGATCGTGCCGACGTCTCCCGCACGTCGGCTCGGCGATCCCGATCCGCTCGACTCACGCCTGGCGGCCGCGCAAGGCGAGTCGCCGGCTGCGGGCCCATGGTGGGGCCTGCGGAGTCGCCTGGCGCTGGGGATGTCGCCCACGCCGCGTCCCGGCCTCGTGCTGCTGACGCTGGGCCTGGGGCTCGGTCCGGCGGGGCTGGACGTGTTGTCGCGCGGCGTCCTTGTCTCCCTGGATCCCCTGGTGTCGGTGGCCCTGGCGTCTCTCGGGGTGCTCGTCGGGCTTGGGCTGCGCCTGCGCCACGCGGGCGAGTCCCGGCTCTTCGCGGCCGCGAGCCTGCAAGGCGCCCTGACCATGATCGTCGTCGCCGCTGGAGTGCTCGTCGTCGACGTCAACTGGCTGAAGCTCGGGGCCAGTCCGTGGATGCTCGCGCTGCTGGTGAGCCTCTGCGCCGCCGCGTCGTCCACGCACGCGGGGGCCTCGGACGAAGACGACTCGGTGGCCATGCGGATCGGCGACCTCGACGACGTGCTGCCCATCGTCGTGGGAGGACTGGCGCTCGCGCTGCTCACGAGTGCGTCGCCGTGGGGGGCCGTGGCGGTGGCCTTGGCGGGTGGTGCGATCGCCGCCGCCGTCGCCCTCGCAGGATGGTTGCTCGTCGGGCGCGCCGACGCCACCAACGAGCAGCACACCTTCGTGGCGGGCACACTACTGCTGCTCGGTGGCGGGGCCGCATACCTGTCGCTGTCGGCGCTCTTCGCGGGCCTCGTGGCCGGAGTGGTCTGGAACGTGGCAGGTGGGCTGGCCCGCGACCGGATCGCCCGCGACATGCGGTATCTCCAGCATTCACTCATCGTCCTGTTGCTGCTCGTTGCCGGTGCGCGGCTCGACCTGTCGGTCAACGCGCTGGCGGTCGCGGTCGTGTATCTCGCATGCCGTGTCATCGGGAAACTCGTCGGGGGCTGGCTGGTGGGGAGGCTGATGGCGCGCGGCGCGGCGCCCGACCTGGGCCTGCTGCTGATGTCGCCTGGCGTCACGGGCATCGCGTTCGCCGTCAACGCGGTGCAGGCCGACATCGACGCGTCGCGCGCAGGCATCGCCCTCGCCATCGTGGCCCTCGGGTCGCTCGGCTCCGAGTTGCTCTCGCTGATCGTCCGGCCCCCGGAGTCGGCGACGTGAGGCGCCCGCTGGCCGTGGCGCTCGTGGGCGCTGCGATGCTCGGCGTCCGTCAACTCGGGGCACCAGCGGGTGCGGAGCCGCCAGGTACCGCACTGGCGCTGGGGTTCATCCTGATCGTCGCGCTGGTCACCGGAGACGTCCTGCGACGCTTCCGCCTGCCGCGACTCTCCGGCTACCTGTTGTTCGGGCTCCTGACCGGGCCGTACCTCGGCAACGTCATTACCGAACCGATGGCGCGACAACTCCAGATCATCACGGGGATCGCCACCACGCTCATCGCCTTCATCGCAGGCCTGACGCTGAACATCGAGCGCCTCGAACGCCGCGTAGCCGGCTTCGCGCGCATGACCGTGGTGACGCTCGGCGTCGCCATGGTGGGCATGTGCGCCGTGGCGTGGCTGGTGTGGCCGTGGCTGCCCATCGCGCCCGAGGCGACTGGCCTGGCGCGGCTCGCGATGGTGGGGCTGCTGGCGGTTATCGTGATCAGCTTCTCGCCCACCATGACGGCTGCGGTCATCTCTGAAACCGGTGCCAGGGGACGTCTCAGCGACCTCGTGCTCGCGACCGTCGTGGTCGCCGACCTGCTGATACTCGTCCTCTTCTCGCTCCTGATGCAGTTCGCGCGGATGACGTTCAGCAGCGAATCGGCCGGCGAGGTCAACGTCCTGATCCGCCTCGGGTGGGAGATTGGCGGCGCGCTCGCCTTCGGCAGCCTGGTCGGCGCCCTGCTGGCGTTGTATCTGCGCTACGTGGCGCGCGAGGCGACGCTGGCGTTGTTGCTGGTTTGCGCGCTGCTCAGCCAGGTGGGCGCGAGCCAGGGATTTGCGCCGTTGCTCGCGGCGCTGGCGGCCGGACTGGTGATCCAGAACCTGGCCGTCGCGCAGGGCGACGCGCTGAAGGCGGCCCTGCAGGGTGGCGCCCTGCCAGTGCTCGTCGTGTTCTTCGTGGCCGTGGGCACGTCGTTGCGGCTCGACACGCTCGTGCGCGCCGGCGTGGTCGCCGTCGGCCTCGGCGTGATGCGCGTCGTCCTGATCCGCCTGGGTGTGGCGGCAGGCCTGCGGTCGTCTGGCGTGGATCCCGAGACCGGACGCCACCTGTGGACGGGCCTCGTCTCGCAGGCAGGCATCACGCTCGGCCTGGCGGCGGCCCTGGCCGCGGAGCATCCCACGTGGGGCGGCCAGATCCAGATGCTGCTGGTGGCGCTGATCGTGATCGACGAGTTGCTGGGTCCGGTCCTCTTCCGCAACGGCCTGCTGCGGGCCGGGGAGATCGACACACGGGGGCCGCGGCCGCTGCTCGTCGCGTCGAACCGCGAGCCGTACCTGCACAACCGCGGAGCCGACGGGCAGATCTCGTGTTCGTCGGCGACCGGCGGCGTCGCCGTCGCCCTCGACGCGTTGATGCGCGAGCGCGGCGGCGTGTGGATCGCGCACGGCGCCGGGACGGCCGACCGTGAGATGGTCGATGCCGACGACAAGGTCTGGGTGCCGCCGGATCGCGCGGCGTACCAGTTGCGAAGGCTGTGGCTCGAGGCCGACGAATTCGCCGCGTACTACGGGGGATTCTCGAACGAAGGCCTGTGGCCGCTGTGTCACCTGGTGGACGTGCGCCCGAAGTTCCGGGCCGAGGACTGGGCGGCGTACCAGGTGGTGAACGCAAAGTTCGCCGAGGCGATCGACCAGGAGTTGCCCACGGCCGAGGCGCCCGTCTTCATCCAGGACTACCACCTGACGCTCGTGGCGCACTACCTCCGGGTGCTGCGCCCGACCACGCGCACGGCGCTGTTCTGGCACATCCCGTGGCCCTACCCGGATCGCCTGCGGATCTGTCCGTGGCGACGCGAGATCCTCGCCGGCTTGCTGGCCAACGACCTGCTCGCGTTCCAGGTGGAGCGCGATCGACACAACTTCGTCCTCGCCTGCGAGGACGAACTCGGGGCCGAGGTCGAAGCCGACGGCGCGAGCGTGCGCTTCGAAGGCCGTTCGACAACCGTCGTGGCAGTACCGATTGGCGTCGACTACGACCGCATCCAGGGTGTCGTCAGCGATGCGGCGCTGCAGGTCGAACAGCAGCGATTGATCGAGGCCTTCGGACTCACCGCGCCGATCATCGGGCTGGGCGTGGATCGGCTCGACTACACGAAGGGCATTCCCGAGCGCCTCGCGGCCCTGGATCGCGTGTTCACGCTGCGCCCGGAGCTCCGTGGGCGCCTCACGTTCGTGCAGATCGGCGTGCCGTCACGATCGGACCTGGCAAGCTACAGCGAGATCGAGCGCGAGATCGACGCGCGGGTGTCGGACCTGAACGCGCGGCACGGGAGGCCCGGCCTCGCGCCACCGGTGTTCTACTACAAGCAGGCGCTTGGCCTCGCCAGCCTCGTCGCGTTGTACCGGCTCGCGCAGTTCTGCGTCGTCAGCTCGCTCGCTGACGGCATGAACCTGGTCGCGAAGGAGTTCGTGGCCGCGCGCGACGACGAGGACGGCGTGCTCGTGCTGAGCTCGCTCGCCGGCGCCTCGCAGGAACTGCACGAGGCGCTCATCTTCAATCCGTATGACGTCGAAGGCTTCGCGTCGGCCATCCTCCGCGCCGTTGACATGCCTGCCGACGAGCGCGTCGCGCGCATGCGGGCAATGCGCCGCGTCGTCGCCGGCCGCAACGTGTTCGGCTGGGCGTCCGACATCCTCGAGGGGCTCGAGAGCCTCTGGACCCGGCCCCTGCAGTACGCCGCCCGGGCGCCAGAAGACGCGCCGGTGTGAACGCGCGCGGTCTGCTACCGGCTGATCCAGTAGCTGACCTTGATCATGAAGATGTTGTCGGCGGGCGCGCGCCACAGCGCCGACACGTCGGGACCGAACGCGAGGCGTGCCGGGCGCTGTTCGTCCTGGCGGTTCTGCGTCCACACGATGTAGGTCGTCGATCCCGGCCTGAACTCCCAGCGGAAGACCGCGTTCACCCGCAGCGACTTGAAGTTGAAGTCGGGATTGGCGAACGAGAACGGCTCTCCCGCACCAGCGTCGCCGGGAACCACCGGTACACGTTCCGCGTGGCGTCGAGCGAGATCGACCCCACGTCGAGGCCGTAGCGGTTGAAGGCATACGTCCGCGGGGCGGCGGCCTCCTTGAACGTGTCGTAGTCGCCCGCCGAGAGCAGGGGCTGCGCATACAGCTGCACCGACATCTTCGGGCTGAGGATCAGGTTCACGCGGGTGGCCAGCGAAACCTCGCTCTGACTCAGCTCGCCGAAGACGTAGCGGCTGCCGTAGGTCGGCACCGCGGCTGCGTCAATCACCGTCCGCACGTACTGCGAGAAGTTGAACCCGCGGTTCCACGTCGGCGCCACCTCCAGGCTCAACGCCGGCGTGGGTTTGATCGTCAGCTCCAACTCGCCCGTCGCCGACCACCCGGCGGCGGAGTCGTCGGAGTAGAACCCGGAGAGCGACACCACCACCGACTTGCGCTCGTCGGTCTCGACCTCTGCGCTCACGCTGCGAAACGGCTGGGAGCGCATCAACGGTCCCCCGCGGGTCAGCCGATCCGAGTAGGCCCCGCGTCCGAGATGGAACGTGCCGTAGGCCGACCAGTAGTTGAGGAACGTCGCCGATGCGCTCGTATAGAGGCCATCCCCGAGGATCTGGCCGGCGGTGTTCCACGTGTACCACTTCGCCATGGTCAGGCTGCGCGACCGCGTCACGCGATCGGGCGTGGTCTTCCGCCAGTTGAAGGCGGCATGGCCGCCTGCGCGGTCGGCGCTGGTCTGGAACCCGAGGTCGTTGACCTCGTACCCCGGACTGACCGTCCACACCGACGCGTTCGGACGGAAGGCTCCGGCATTGCGATTGAAATCGACCTGGAGGTTCCAGCCAGCCATGGTGCCTGCGGACGGATCGAGCGTCAGGTGCGTGGCGTCTGGCCGCTGGTAGTAGCGTGCCGAACTTCGTTGGAGGCGCAGGATGGCGGGCTGCGAGCCGGTCAGGTAGCTGGCAGAGAGTCCACTTGTCACGACCCATGTGCGGGCGTGATCCAGGAAGAGGTGGCCGTCCACGCCCGACACGTACGCCTGCGAGACCAACTGCCGCGACAACGCAGGGTCGCGCAAATCGCGATTGACCGCGGTTCCGATGATGCCCACGCCGGCCCGTTGCCCCAGGTCCCTCCGCAGCCGGCCGACAACGTAGTTGGTCAGCGGCTCGACCTCGGTCTGACTCGTGGCGCTGCCGACGGCCACGTCCGCGAATTCCCGTGCGGTCGCGGCCTCGATGACGTTGAAGCTCCAGCCACCGGGCGTCTTCCCCGTCAGCTTGACGGCCCCGAGGATGGTCGTCGACGCGGGCGCGTCCACGTACTCGCCAACGGCGCGGCCCTGTGGCGGCCGGCCGATGCGGCGCGAGTAGAACAACGACGGGATTCGCCCGGTTGAATCCCATGTACCCCGTGGCACCGTTGCGCCCGAAGTTGGTGATGACGTCGGCGCCCTCGAGGAAGAACGGGCGCTTCTCGTCGAAGAACGTCTCGAAGGCCGACAGGTTGACGACGGCCGGATCGACTTCGACCTGGCCGAAGTCTGGATTGATCGTGCCGTCGAGGGTCAGGCTGCTGGTCACGCCCCACTTCAGGTCGATGCCGAGCCCGCCTGCCGCGTTGCGCCCATCGTTGAAGGGATCGCCGGGCGCGACCTCGCCGACGAACTCCCCGCGGGCCGTCGTGTAGGGCAGCAGTTCCAGGTGCCGCTGCCCACGCACGTCGAGGCCCGTGAGGTGCCCCATCAGCGAGACGAGGCCGCTCTCCTTCTTGCCGACGAACGCCCACCAGTCCTCCTCGGCGCGGCGTTGGATGTAGCGGACGACGTGAAGGCCCCACGTCCGCGCGTCGCCGGTCTCGAACCGCAACTGCGAGAGCGGCACGCGCAGTTCGGCCACCCAGCCGTCCTCGTCGATCGACACGGCCGAGTCCCACACGCCGTTCCACGAGTCGTCGTCCCACGAGTCGTTGAACAGCGTCGCGTCACCCTGTGTGCCGGCGGCGGTCACGGTGAAGTGCGCACCGGTCAGGTGATCGTGGTGCGGGTCGAACGCGATGTGGATGGCGTCGGCGACGCCATCGGGATCGCCATCCCGTCGGGTGAGCCGCCGGGCGATGGCCGCGGGCTCGCGGTCGAACATCCGCGCGCCGACGTAGATGGCCTGCGTCGTCGAAGAGGATGCGGACGTCGGTGCGCTCCGTGGCCGGTCGTCCCTCGTCGGGGTCTCGCTGAACGAACTCGGTGGCCGCGTCTGCCGATAGCCAGTCGGCTTCGTCGAGGCGCCCATCGATCACGATGCGTGACGCGACGCGCGAGGCCGACAGCGACGGGCGCTCGGGGCCTGGCGAGGGTGGCGCCTGCGCCTCGATGAGCAGCGGGCAGGCGACCGCGAGCACGAGGCACGTGAACTCCGGGCGCGCGAGCAGGTGTCGCAACGAACCTCCTCGACGATCCACGCACGACGATGACGAGGCCGGCTCTGCTGGGGTTCCCCCCGCCGGCCCTGGAGCCAGGCTTAGCGGAGCCGTCCGTACTTGCGCACCGCGGCCAGCAACCGGTCGTGCGACAGGGCGAAAACGCGCACACCGTCAGCCCCCGTCATCGTCTCGGCCGCAAGCAGCGCGTTCAGGATCGCTTCCTCGGTGGCCTGCACCGTCGCCGTGAACAACGGCGTGATGCGCGCGTTCGGCAGCATGTCGACGCGGGCGGTGCCGGCCTCGCCTCCCGACCGGGCATTGGCGGTCGAGAACGCCACGAAGATGTCGCCCGACGAGTTGCCGCCGTATCCGCCCATGCGCCCGACGCCCAGCGACACGCGCGTGGCGATCCGCTTCAACTGGTGTGGCAGCAGCGGCGCATCGGTCGCCACGACCGCGATGATCGACCCCATGTCGCGGTCGTCGTTGCGGACGCCGCCCGGCGCCTCACCACACCGCGCCTCGATCCCCGCCGCGTTGACCGTATCGGTCGTCCGGCAGGGGAGCAGGTCGGCCATCTCGGCGCCGACGGGCACACCGGCCACGCGCAGGGCGTCGCGGCTGCCGTAGTTGCACTGCACGAGCACGCCCACCGTGAATCCGCCGGCCTCCGCGGGCAGCACGCGCGAGGCTGTGCCGATGCCGCCCTTGAAGCGGTGACAGATCATGCCGGTGCCGCCGCCCACGTTGCCTTCGGCGACCGGGCCACCGCGCGCCGTGTCGAGCGCACGCGCCACGTGATCGGGCGTCACGTGGAAGCCGTTGATGTCGTTCAGGACACCATCGTAGGTCTCGGCCACGACGGGCAGCCCCCACGGCTGAAGGCCGGGCCGCGATGCCTGCCACTGGAGGATGGCGTCACGGACCACGCCGACGCTGTGCGTATTGGTGATGGCGATCGGGCCCTCGAGGAAACCGCTCTCCTGCAGCCACGTGGTGCCGGTCATCTCGCCGTTGCCGTTGAGCGTGAACCAGGCGCCGAACACGGGGTCGCTGCTGGCCTTGCCTCGCGGGTGCACCACGGTGACGCCCGTCCGCACGGGGCCCTTCCCGGCGACGAGGGGGCCATCGCCAGACACGAGGGTGGTGTGCCCGACCTCGACCCCGGCGACGTCGGTGATGGCATCGAGCGCGCCCGGCACGCCACCGACCAGGATCGACAGGCCCAGGTCACGTGCCCGCGGTTTCGGCGACGGCGCGGTCGCCTGCTGGGCAGCAGTGGGCGCGGCGCCGAGCGAGGCAAGGCCGATGCCGATAGCGATGCCGAAGGCCGGGAGGAGAGGCGTCGTGCGCGTGAGCGCCATCATCGCGGCTGGCCAGCCCGCTCGATCAGCAGCCGCGACCGCGCGTACGCGATGAGGCCACCAGCGTCGATGATCGCCTGCCGCGCAGGCGGCAGCGGCTGTATCGGGAACACCTTGCCCGTCGTGATGTTCTGCACGTGCGTCCGCGTGAGGTCCAGTTCGTCGCCGACGCTCGCCTCGATGGCGGGGCAGATCACCGTGCGCAGCCCGAGGTTGCACGAGTTCTGGAGGAAGATCCTCGCGAAGCCACGGGCGATGACGACGAGTCCGTGCGCCTTGAGCGTTGACGCCGCCTGCTCACGCGACGAGCCGCAACCGAAGTTCTGACCCGCGACGATCGCGCTGCCGGGCGCGATCGACTTCTGCTGCAGCGCCGCGTTGAACGCCTTGTCGTCGGCGAAACAGAACTGCGGCGTTTCAGACGGGAGCACCGTCGCCATGAAGCGGCCCGGATAGATGGCGTCGGTCGACACATCGTCGCCGACGGTATAGACCACGGTGGCCATGGTGTTCAGACCTCCTCGCGCGGATCGGTGATGACGCCCGTGACGGCACTGGCTGCGGCCACGGCGGGCGAGCACAAGTACACGTAGGCGGTCGGGTTGCCCTGGCGCCCCTTGAAGTTGCGGTTGGTGGTCGAGAGCGACGTCTCGCCGTCGCCCATCGCCCCCTGGTGGATCCCCAGGCAGCACCCGCACCCGGGATTCATGACCACGGCGCCGGCGTCGATGAGGTCGCCGAGATAGCCGCGCCGCATCGCTTCCTTGTAGATCCGCCACGAGGCGGGGAAGACGAGCATGCGCACGCCCTGGGCCACCTTGCGGCCCTTGAGGCGTGTGGCCACCACTTCGAGATCGTCGATCCGGCCGTTGGTGCACGAGCCGACGACGATCTGGTGCACCTTCGTGCCGGCGACCGCGCCGACCGGCTTCACGTTGTCGACCGTGTGCGGGCACGCGACCTGGGGCGCGAGCGCCCCGACGTCGATGGTGACGACCCGGTCGTAGACGGCGTCGGCATCCGGCTGCACGAGGTCGAGCGGGTCGGTGACGCCGGCTTCGTCGCGAAGGTAGCGCACCGTTTCCGCATCGGCCGGCACGATGCCCGACGTGGCCCCGGCCTCGACCGACATGTTGCAGAGCACGAGGCGTCCCGACGTCGACATGTTCGTGATCGCGTCGCCGTGGAACTCGATGACCTTGAAGTTGGCGCCTTCGGCGGTGAGCAAGCCGACCAGGTGCAGGATCAGGTCCTTCGGGGTGACCGCGTCACTGAATCGGCCCGTGGCGACGACCTTGATCGACGCCGGCACCTCGATGTTGAGCGCGCGGCCCAGCGCCCACGCCGATGCGATCTCGGTGGCGCCCATCCCGAACGCGAGCGCGCCGATGGCACCGTGGCTGGTCATGTGACTGTCTGCGCCCACGATCAGGTACCCGGGTCGGTCGTAGCCCTCCTCGGCCATCACCTGGTGGCAGATTCCTCCGCTGTCACCGCGCACGTCGTGGAACTTCCCGATGCCGTTTGCGGCGACGAACTCGCGGACCTTCTTCTGGTTCGTTGCGGTCTTCGCCGATTCCGCCGGCACCCGGTGGTCGAAGATTACGGCGATCTTCTTCGGATCCCAGACTCGGGGCGTCAACCCCGTGCCGTCGTAGAGCTCGAGGAACTGGTTGATGACGAGGGCCGTGTTCTCGTGTGACATCGCGAGATCGACCGCCGGTTCGACGACGTCGCCGACGTTCACGTACGGCAGGCCCGAGGCCCTGGCCAGGATCTTCTGCGCAACGGTCATGCCCATGAGCTACACGACTCCCTTCTGTCGCAATGCGGTGATGGCGTCGCCCGAATACCCGAGCTCGCCAAGGATGTCGTCGGTGTCCGCCGAGAGGCGTGGTGGCGGCGCCTCGATGGCGGCAGGTGTCTTCTCGAACTTCGCCGTCAGGTTGAAGAGCGTCAGGTCGCCGATGCCGGGTTCGTGCACGGTCTGCAGCGTGCCCCGGTGCCGGATCTGTGGCTGGGAGAGCGCGGCCGCGAGATCGAGGACTTCGCCAGACGGCACTCCACGCGCATTGAGGGCCTCGACCCAGTGCGCCGTCGGCCTGGTGGTGAGCCGCGCTTCGAGCAGCGGCGTGAGGAGCTTCCGGTTCGCCTTGCGCGCGTCGCGCTTCTGGAAGCGCTCGTCGGTGGTCAACTCGGGGACGCCGAGGACGTCGCACACCGCTTCCCACTGGGCCTGCTGGTTCGCGGCGATGTTCATGCAGCCATCCGCCGTGGCGAACACGCCAGACGGCGCCGCGGTGAAGTTGTCGTTGCCCATGGGGACGGGCGGCACGCCGCCGATCAGCAGGTTGGCCGCGACCCACGCCATGTGCGGCATCACCGAGTCGAGCATCGCGACGTCGACGTACTGGCTCTCGCCCGTGCGCTCGCGATGGTAGAGCGCGGCCATGACGGCGAACGCGGCATTGAGGCCGCCGACGGTGTCGCAGATCGGGAATCCGCAGCGGAGCGGGTGCAGGCGCTCGTCGCCGTTGACGTCCATGACGCCGCTGAGCCCCTGGATGATCTGATCGTAGGCCGGCTTGCTGGCGTCGGGACCCGTCTGGCCGAACCCGGAGATCGCGCAGTAGATCAGGCGCGGGTTCTGCTCGCGCAGCGTGTCGTAGCCGAGGCCCAGGCGCGTCATGACCCCGGGACGGAAGTTCTCGACCAGGACGTCGGCGGTCTGCACCAGCGCACGGAAGATCTCCCGGGCCTCATCGTGCTTGAGGTTCAGCGTCAACGAGCGCTTGTTGGCGTTCTGGGCGAGGAAGCTCGTCCCCATCAGCTGCTGGTTCAGGGCGGGCACGTTGCCCAGCGCGCGGGCGAGGTCGCCTCCCTCGGGGTTCTCGATCTTGATCACGTCTGCGCCGAGCAGGGCGAGGTGCACCGTCGCGAACGGCCCGGCCAGCACGTTGGTCAGGTCGAGCACGCGCACGCCGTCGAGCAGTTTCATGTCGTCCTCACGTCGTTGCGGGAGGTGCGAACCGTCCCGCGTGCGGGATCTCGCCGGTGCGGTGGATCGTGCCCGGCAACTCGCGGCCGAAGAACGCGGCGGCGTCGCGCGTCACGGCCACGATGGGCTCGATGTCGATGTCGCGCCGCAGGTTGAAACGGTGAAGCAGGTGCACGACGTCCTCGGTGCACACGTTGCCGGCGGCAACGGCGGTGAAGGGGCAGCCGCCCAGGCCGCCGAAGGCCGACTCGATCGTCGTGGCGCCTGCACGCCATGCCGCGTACACGTTGGCGAGCCCGAGACCGTACGTGTCGTGGAAATGGCAGACGAGCGACACCTCGCGGCCGAGCGCGGCAACGGCGCCGCAGAGTTCCTCGACCTGCGCGGGATCGGCATGGCCGGCGGTGTCGGCGAGGCTGACCGTGGTCAGCCCGGCGTCGACGAACCGCCTGGCGATCGCCAGCACGCGGGCCTGCGGCACCGGACCCTCGAATCCGCACCCGAATGCCGACTGCACCGACACCTGGACGCCCTTGCCGGCAGCGGTGGCCTGGCGGCCCATGGCGATGATGCGATCCGTGGCATCGGCGGTCGTCATGCCGGTGTTCTTGCGGCTGTGGGTGTCGCTGGCCGACACGCCCATGCAGAAGTACTCGACGCCGCACGCGAGGCCGCGTTCGAGGCCCTTCTCGTTGAGCACCAGGCCCGAGTACACAAGGCCAGGCCGCCCGGGCACCGCAGACAGGCGTCGAAACAGCTCGTCGGTGTCGCTCATCTGCGGCACCTTCTGCGGGTTGACGAAGGAGCCCACCTGGATCATGTCAACGCCCGAGCGGGCGAGGCGCGCGATCCATTCGAGCTTGCGATCGGTGGGGACGGTCTGCTCCTCGATCTGCAGACCGTCTCGCATGCCGACGTCGTGGAGGACGATGCGTTTGTTGTGCACGCGCGGCCTTCCCCTTCCCGGGACGCTGCCCGAGGACGGATGTCTGTCAGAGCTGGCGAGCGATCGCCTCGGCCATCTCCGTTGTCGTGGCGCGCCCGCCCATGTCGTAGGTGCGGACCACGCCCTCCTTGATCACAGCGGCCGTCGCACGTTCGACCCGGTTGGCCTGTTCGTGTTCACCGAGCCAGTCGAGCATCATCCTGGCCGTCAGGATGGTGGCAATCGGGTTCACCTTGTTCTGGCCGGCGTACTTGGGCGCGGAGCCGTGCGTTGGCTCGAAGACGCCGAGCCGGTCGCCGATGTTGCCCGAGCAGGCGAAGCCGAGCCCGCCCACCATCTGCGCGCACAGGTCAGAGACGATGTCGCCGTACAGGTTGGGCGCGACCAGCACGTCGTAGTTGAGCGGGTTCTTCAGCAGCCACATCATGATCGCATCGACGTTGGCTTCGTCGCACGCCACGTCGGGGTAGCGGGCCGCCACCTCCCTGGCCGTCTCGAGGAAGAGGCCATCCGAGGCGCGCACCACGTTGGCCTTGTGGATGATCGTGACCTTCTTGCGGCCCTGCTTCCTGGCGAACTGGAACGCGGCATCGGCGATGCGCTCGGAGCCGTGCCTCGTGTTGATCTTGCACGATATCGCGTACTGGTCGCCGGCCAGGCCCGCGAAGGGTGCGAAGGCCTTCGACTGGGCGCCGAGCGTCTCGGCCAGTTGCGGCGGCACCGGGTTGAACTCGACGCCGGCGTACAGGTCTTCGGTGTTCTCGCGGAACATCACGAGGTCGATGGCGTCGTCGTGGTTGAGCGGATTGCCCGGGTAGGCCTTCATCGGGCGCAGGCAGTTGTAAAGGTCGAACGTCTGCCGCATGCGGACGATGGGGGAGCGATACACGAGGCCGGTGCCGCGAAGCGCCGGCACCAGTTCGGCCTCGGCGGCCTTCACCGGCTTCGACGTGATGGCGCCGAAGAGCGCCGCATCGACGTTCTTCAGCAACTCGACTGTCCGTGCCGGTAGTGCGTCGCCTTCGCGACACCAGAACTCCCATCCGATGTCGCCGTGGATGTACTCGGCATCGAACCCCAGACGATCGAGCACGATCCGGGTGGCGTCCATGACGTCCACGCCAACCCCGTCACCGGGCAACCAGGCAATCTTGTATTTCGGCATGCGTCACCATCCATCGGAGCTATGAAAGCTGCGGCACACAGGCAGGGACCTTCGAGAGGTTCCAGGGCACGACCGGTTGTCGTGCCGAAAAGTGGGCACAGGATACCAACACCCGGGTGTGGTTCGCCAGCCAGCCGACGTCCTGCCAACACGCCAGCCGACGTGCGCCCCGCGCCCCGGGTCTGAGCCGGGGCCCGCCTGGCCGGTGTCGTGGCTGCTCGCAGGACGATCGCGGTAGGATGTGGCCCTGTCCGCGGGTTCCGCGTGCGGACGGGAGGCGACGACGGTGGACGAGCGCGACCTCTATCGGCGATTGCAGCAGCATCTCGACCGGATGCCCGTGGGCTTTCCCGCCACCGAGTCGGGTGTCGAACTTCGAATCCTGAAACGCCTGTTCTCGGCCGAGGACGCCGCGCTCGCGCTGGAACTGAGCGCGATCGCGGAACCGCCATCGACCATCCATCGGCGCGTGCGGTCACGCTATTCGTCCGAGGAACTCCGCCGTGCGCTCGACTCGATGGCCGAGCGGGGGCTCATCCTGCGCGTCGGGCGACGGCAGCCGCGATACGGCAAGCTCCCGTTCGTCGTCGGCATCTACGAGCTGCAGCTGCCCAGACTGAGCGCCGAACTTGAAGCCGACGTGCTCGAGTACTTCCGCGACGGCTTCGCGCAGGGCCTGCACACCACGAAGACGACGCAGATGCGGACGGTGCCCGTCAACATCAGCATCGCCGTGGATCGCGACGTGGCGACGTACGATGACATCCGGGCATACGTCCGCGCATCTGCCGGCCCCTTCGCGGTGACCGAGTGCATCTGCCGCCTGGGCAAGTCGCTCGTCGGCCACGCGTGCACGCAGACAGCCCGTCATGAGACATGCCTCACGTTCGGCGCGGCGGCCCGGGGCGTCGTCGAGGCCGGGTCGGGCAGGTTCATCGCGAAGGACGACATGCTGCAGCTGCTCGACGAGGCCGACCGCGACGGTCTCGTGCTCCAGCCGGGCAACACACAGGAGCCGCTGTTCGTGTGCTGTTGCTGCGGATGCTGCTGCGGCGTCCTCACCACCGCCAAGCGGCTGCCCGAGCCCGCCGCGTACTTCAGCACGAACTACTATGCCGAGGCCGACGCGACCCTGTGCTCAGCGTGCGGCACGTGCGAGACGCGTTGCCCGATGGACGCCATCTCGCTGGAGACGGGGGCCGCCGTCGTTGCGCGCTCGAACTGCATCGGCTGCGCCTTGTGCGTCGGGACGTGCCCAGCCGAGGCACTGGCGTTGCACCGGAAGGACACCACGCGCATCCCCCCGAAGACCCTGCCCGCGCTCTACGCGCAAATCTACCGGGAGCGCTACGGGACGCTCGGCCTCGCGACCGCCGCGGCGCGCCGGTTCCTCGGTGTCAAGGTGTGAGGGCGGGGCGCCACGGCCGCCGACGCATCGCCCGCGGCCGCTGACGCATCGCGTCGTCAGCGCGCGAGGCCAGGCAGGTGCGTGTCGAGGGCCGCGGCGGCGGTCCCGCTGATGCGCGCATCGCAGTGCGGCGTGAGCGGCGTGTCGCGCGGGTTCACCTCGACGAGGAGCGCGCCGCGCTGCTTCGCGTGCACCGCCCACTGCCGGATGTAGCCGAACGTGGCCTCGGTCCCGACGACGAGGACGACGTCGAACGACTCGTCGAGCATCGCCTCGACACGATCGAGCGCTGGCTGGGGCAGGTATTCGCCGAACCACACGATGTGCGGCCTGGCCAGCTGGCCGCACGCGCAGCGCGGCGGCAGTTCGGGAAGCGGAACGCGCCGGTCGTCGAACACGGTGCCCTCGACCGTGCACCGGAGTTGCCAGAGGCTCCCGTGCACATGGACCACGTCGCGGCTGCCCGCCCGCTCGTGCAGGTCATCGACGTTCTGCGTGATGATGGCTACCCGGCATCCGCTCGCCTCGGCGCGTGCCAGGGCCAGGTGGGCTGGATTGGGCGCGGCACGCGCGACGGTCTGCCGCCGCTTGTCGTACCAGCTCCAGACGGTGAGCGGATCGCGCTCGAACGCCTCAGGCGTCGCGAGGTCTTCGGGGCGGTAGGTCTTCCACCAGCCGGCAGGGTCTCGGAACGTGGGAATTCCACTCTCGGCAGATACGCCGGCGCCGGTGATGACCAACAGGCGCTGTGCCGACTTCACCGCATGTTCGATGGCAGCCATGGTGCGTCAGTCGATGTTGTCAGACTCCGAAACCCCGGGAGGGGCATCGAGTCTCTCGGGAGGTGGCGCTAGGCGATGGCCCGCTCCGGCGGGGGCAGCCCGCCCAGATACAACAACTCCAGCGTCAAGTCGAGTTCCGGGATGGCGAAATCGCAGAACTCACCAAGGTCGCCCAGACTGGCGGTCTGGATCATCTCGCGTCCCTTCGCCAGCAGGTCGGCTTGCGCCGCACGCAGCGCCTCGCGCGTGGTGTACACGTGACACGTGTGGTGAAAGCCTTCGCCGCGCGCCTGGAGGGCCTCGTGGTAGAGGCTCTCGCCCGAGAGCGGCGTGACCAGTTCGTAGTTCGAGCCGCCGAACTCGGCGAGCGCGACCCGAAACGAAAACGAGACCGGGCGGCCACGTAGTGTCGCCTCGTCGGGCGTGATGGTCCACACGTGCCAGGGGCCGATACCGGTCGTGGCGGCGAGACGCGCCGCGGTGGCGTTGACGTCGTGCACGAGGAACGACGCGTGGTGCAAGGTGCCCGGCGGGCTCGGGGTCACGGAGTCCTTCACGCTGAATGGGGACATGTCGGCACCAGTGAAGTAACGGACGTCTACACTACGCTCGGGCTGCGCGATCCGTTTACGGGGCCGCGCAACCCGCCACGGCACCGAGGTCAGCGCAGGCGTCACGCACGAGCGTGAACGTCACGACGCCCCGCAGTCCCTTGACCAGTGAGCGACAACACGGTAGCCGAAGAAAGACGCGGAAGTCGACACGCGGAGCCTGGGTGTGCCCGCGTGGAGGGGGCACGGCCGGCCATGACGCCGGGTGGGAGTTGCTTCGACTGCCGGGCAGGCGAGACGGTTATGTGGTGCTGTGCCCGCCCGCGAGGGCCTGTCCCGAGGAGGGGTCCGGGTGACGCACGTCGTGGAACTCGCCGAGCGAGATCGGCACGGCCACCTTGAGCATCAGCGTGAAGACCAGGAAGCCGATCGCGAAGACGCCGGCGGCGACGCGCAGCTCGGTGACGGTCGGGTAGTACTCGTAGATCTCGCCGAGCGTGTCGGGCGTGAGGCCCGGGATGATGAGCCCCATGCCCTTGTCGATGTAGCACCCGGCGTAGGTGGCCAGGCAGCCGATGTTCAGCGCACCCAGTTGCGCCGCGCGGCGGGCACGATGAAGAGCACGAACGCGAGCACGTTGCAGGCGCCACCGCCGTCCAGGCGAACGGCACGAGCGTCCGGTGCTCGCCGAGGCCCTGGAACCAGTACCGCGTGTAGAGCAGGTGCTCGGTGTCCGAGTAGTACTCCTTGAACGCCTCCGCGCCGTGCAGGAACAGGTTGAGGAACATCGCGTAGGCCATCAGCTCGGCGATCTTCCAGATCGCCTCGTCCTGGATCTCGAACCGCGTGAACCGGCGCAGCAGCTGCAGCACGATCAGCAGGATCGCCGGGCCCGAGCAGAACGCCGACGCCAGGAACTGCGGCGCGAGGATCGACGAGTTCCAGTAGGGCCGCGCGGCCAGGCCGTTGTACAGGAACGCCGTCACGGTGTGGATGCCGACCGCCATCGGGATCGAGAGCAGCACCAGCGGGCACGACCAGCCGCTTCGCGTAGGGCCGGCCGTGGAACGCGCGGTAGAGGATGTGGGTGACGACGACGAAGTTCACGACGAAGTACAGGTTCAGCACGATGCACGTCCCACGCCAGGATCGAGCTGCGGGAAGTTCAGGCTGCCCGACTGGCGGGATCAGGTGCCAGAAGCGGTCCGGGCGGCCGATGTCGACCAGCACGAAGAGCAGGCACATGATGATGGCGCTGACGGCCAGCAGCTCGCCGAAGATCACGATCTCGCGGATCGGCTTCCAGTCGTAGACGTAGGCCGGGATGACGAGCACGACGGCCGCGGCGGCCACGCCGACGAGGAACGTGAAGTTGCCGATGTAGAAGCCCCAGCTCACCTGGTCGCGCATCGCGGTGAGCGCCAGGCCCGTCGCGCGACCTGGCGCGCGTAGGCCAGCAGCGCCCGACGCGATCAGCACGGCGAGCAGCGCCAGCCAGGCCCAGTAGAGCGGCGTTGCCGCGCGAGCACGAGCCGCACGCTGCCCGCGCACGAACCGCGACGAAACGCTGCGGATGGTGCTCACGGCTGCGCCTCACGTGCGCGTAGAAGTAGAAGAACTTCGGCATCGGTGTTCAGCTCCTCCTTCAGGACGAGCACGCGCTTGTGCTCGATGATGTAGCGGATCTCGCTGTCGGGATCGAGCAGGTTGCCGAACTTGCGCGCCCCGACCGGGCAGACCTCGACGCAGGCCGGGTAGCGGCCGGCGCGCGTCCGCTGGATGCAGAACGTGCACTTCTCGACGACGCCCTTCGGGCGCGGCCGGTTGCCGAGGTACGTGCGTGTTCGGGTTGAGCTCGTCCGGCGGGAGCGACGGCGTCGCCCCAGTTGAAGTGGCGCGCGCCGTACGGGCAGGCGGCCATGCAGTAGCGGCAGCCGATGCACCAGTCGTAGTCGATGACGACGATGCCGTCCGGCTCGGTCCAGGTGGCGCCGGTCGGGCAGACCTTCGTGCAGGGCGCGTTGCGGCACTGCTGGCACGCGACCGGCACGTAGAAGTGGCCCTCCTCGCGGCACCTCGGCGGGCTCGTAGTACGGGTCGGCGTGCGAGAAGTCGACGCCCTTCTCCTTGTCCATCTGAGAGCACGCGGATCCACTGCACCTGCGGGTCGCGCGACTGGTTGTTCTCCTCGACGCACGCGTAGACGCAGCGGCGGCAGCCGATGCAGCGCGAGATGTCGAGCGCGTAGGCGAACATCGACGCCGGGGATGGCCGGCGTGTCGGCGACGGTCACGGCCTTGCCGTAGCGTCGCCGAGTAGTCGCGCTCCATGTCCGCGAGCGCCGCGCGCAGCCGGTCCTTCGGGATCTCGTGCAGCCGGCGCGGCCCGCACGCGGTCAGCAGGAAGCCGGCGGCGCGCCGCCGCGGCGACCGAGGCGAACTCGCGGCGGGTGACCCCCTTCGGGCTTCGTGCCTGCGCATCCATCACTGTCTCCTCTACGGGGCCGGCCGCGTCGGCCGCTGCGGGGCGGGCTTGGGCGCGAGCGCCTGGAAGCGCGGCTGGTGCGGGTTGTGGCAATGGGCGCACAGCAGGTACTTCTTGTGGCCGTTCCACTCGCCGGTGCGGCGGCCGTGCACGCCGGCCCGCCAGTCGCGGTACTTCTCGCCGTGGCACTGGCCGCACAGGCGGTACGACTCCTCGAACGGCACGGGCTCGCCGCTCGCGAGGTGCAGCACGTCGCGGTTCGTCCGCGTCGTGGCAGTCGAGGCACCAGCGGTGCTCCTCGTCGTGCTTCAGCACGATGTCGTCGTGCATACTCGGTCAGTTCGCGCCGGGTGCGGTTGGCGGGCAGCTCGCGCGTGGCAGCCCGAGCAGGGAAGATGCCGTCCGAGAACGGCGGCGGCGGCACCTCGAGCCGCTCGGTGCTGGCGGGAGGCGGCGCCGCCTGCGCGGTTGGGGGAGCGGCAGGCGGCGCCAGGCCCGCGGCCACGAGATACGCACCCATGGCCACGGGACACAGGGTGACGACGAGGAGGACGGCGCGTTTCATTGGCTGGCTCCGGGGATCCTCACGCGCGGCGTGACTCGACGACGCGCTGCATCTCGCGCAGCCACATCGCCTGGAAGACCTGGAGCCGCTGGCCCGACGACTGCCGCGACGTTGCGCGATGACGGCGTAGCCGACGGCCGGGCTGCGTCGCGAAGTGCTCGAGCAGCGCGGCCCGCGAGAGCGCGAGCACCTCGGTCTGCGAGCGAGCGCCGTCGCCTTCAGCGTGAAGCGATGCGGCGGGATGAGCGCCGACCAGCCGACCGTCTGGCCCGGCCGCGCGCTCCTCGACGAGGACGTCTTCCTCGCGGCCGCGCACCTGCATCGGCAGCGTCAGCGCGATGCGGCCCGCGTTCGATCAGGTAAGAGGCTGTCGGCCGGAGCGCCGAGATCGGAACAGCACAGCCGCCGCGGCGCCAGCGTGATGCGCGTGCCGAGCGCCATGATCTGGCTGGCGTCCTCGGGCGAGAGTCCGGTGAGCAGCTCCGGCTGCGTGTCGGTCGTCATGGCAGCCTCGCGTCAGTGCACGAGCGGCGACATCGTCCGGCTGTGGAGCGATTCGGCAGTCGGGGTAGGCATGGAACGACTCGGCCGCGGCCTGCTCGAGGCGGACGTGCCGCTCGATCTGCAGCAGCAGCGACCTCGATCGGCACCTGCCCGGGCCTGACGGACGCGGCCACGTCGTCGACGAAGAACTGCGGGAGCGACGCCACCGGACGGGCTGGCACGCGCTCGACGGGTCCGGGCGCGGGCTCGGCGGGAGCAGCCGCGGCAGAGAACGCGATCGCGCTGACGATCCCGACGAGCAGGCTCATACACAGCGCCATGAGAAACATTTCCATCAGTTGGCCTCCTTGTTGCCGTCGTCTGGGAGAGAGCAAGACTGGTGCTGGGCCGAGCCGGGCGGTAACTGGCGATTTCAGGCCTGAAAACCAGTAGGGTCTTCGAGCGAGCAGCACGCGCCTGCCAGCCTGTCAGGTCGAGGCTGCCGTTCTGGCAGTCGTTTGACGGGTCCAGGCAAAGGTGCAACGATGCGCCGAATCGATCCAGGAGGCGCGGCATGAGACTGCGGCTGACGAGCATGACGGTCGGCCTGGCGGTCGGCATCACGGCCGCCGTGGCGCTCGCCTGCGCCGTGGGCGCCTACGTCTACTCCATCCATCACTTCGAGACGCTGCTCGAGACCGCGCGCGCGACCGCGCTGGCCGAGGGCGAGCTGATTCGCGTCGCGCTCGAGCACCAGATGATGGAGAACGACCGCAGCCTGATCGCGCGGATGATCGAGACGCTTCGGCCGGCAGCCGCGCGTCGAGTCGGTCGTGCTGCTCGACCGCCTCGGCAAGGTGCGGTTCTCCAGCGCGCCGCTGCAGCCGGACAACGACCTCGCGATCGACTCGCCGACCTGCCAGGCGTGCCACCAGTTCCCGCCCGACCAGCGCGGCTCGAGCCGCGTCATCGAGACGCGCGGCGGGACCATCCTGCGCACGGTGGTCCCCATCCGCAACCGCGAGGCGTGCCACCGCTGCCACGACCCGTCGCACCGCATCAACGGCATCCTGATCCTCGACATCGAACGCCGGCGAGATCCGTGCGGCGATGAACCGCGACCTGCGCTGGATGGTGGTCGGCAGCGGCGCGCTCACGCTGCTCCTGGTCGGCGGCGATCGCGCTGCGTCGTCCGCGTCGTCGTGCTGCGCCGGCTGCAGCGGTTCGAGACGACGGCGCGGCTGATCGCCGGCGGCGACCTCGAGCCGCCGCGTGCCGGCGGACGGCAGCGACACGATCTCGTGGCTCGCGCGCGAGTTCAACACGATGGCCGACTCGGTGACCGGCCTGGTCGGCGAGGTGCGCGAGCAGCGCGAGCGGCTCGAGACCGTCATCAACAGCATCGACGACGGCATCGTCGTGCTCGACGCGAAGCGGACGGTGATCGCGGCCAACGATGCCTTCCTGCAGCGGACCGGCCACCGCCGCGACGAGGTGCTCGGCTGCTGCTGCCGCGACGTGGCGCCGGGCATGTGCACGGCCGCGGACTGCCCGACGCTCGGCCTGCCTGGCGTCGGGCGAGCGCCAGGTGCGCATCTGCGAGCGGCCGCACGCCGGACGGCGCGCGTCGCGTGGGAGGAGGTGCACGCCTCGCCGATTCGCGACGCGATCCGGCGCGCGTCGTGCACGTCGTCGAGGTCTGGCGCGACATCTCGGAGCGGCGCGCGGCCGAGGCGCGGCTGGCCGAGTCGCACCGGCTCGCGTCGCTCGGGCTGCTGGCCTCGGGCTTCTCGCACGAGCTGAACACGCCGCTGGCGACCGTGCTGACGTGCGTCGAGGGCATCCTGCGCGAGGCGCAGCGCGCGGCCGGCGAGCCCGGACTGGCCGCGCGTCGCGCGAGAGCGCCGCGATCGCGCGCGAGCAGGTGCTGCGCTGCCGCGGCATCACGCAGCACTTCCTGCGGCATGTCGCGCGGGCAGCGGTCGCTCGGCGACGTCGTCGACGTGTCGGCAGACGGTCGCCGCGGTCGCGCGCCTGGTCGAGCCGACGGCGCGGGCGCACGGCGTGACCATCGACGTCGAGCCGATCGTGCCCGGGCCTGCGCGTGCGCGCCGACGAGGCGGAGCTGCAGCACGCCCTCATCAACCTGCTGCTCAACGCGGTGCAGGCGTGCGCGGCCGGGCGGCACGGTGACGGCTGGCGCGTCGAGGCGGGCGACCCGCTCCGCATCCGCGTCGAGCGACGACGGCTGCGGCATCGCCGCCCGAGCACCAGAAGCGGATCTTCGAGCCGTTCTTCAGCCTGCGGAAGGGCGGCACCGGACTCGGCCTCTTCCTGTCGCTGAACTTCGTCCGCCGCTGGGGCGGCGACATCGTGGTCGACGAGCGCGCCCGGCGCCGGGTCGACGTTCGAGGTCGTGCTTCCCGCGCGCCGCGGCGGCGCGCTCGACGGAGGTCGGCGCCGTGAAGCGCAGCGCCGGTCGCGTCCTGCTCGTCGACGACGACGAGGTGTTTCGCCGGGTGCTGGCCGGCGAGCTCGCGCGGCTCGGCTTCGAGGTCGCCGCGGCCGGGACCGGCGAGGCCGGCGGACGCCTCGTCGGCGAGCGGCAGCCCGACGTCGTGCTGCTCGACCTGCGGCTGCCCGACATGAGCGGCCTCGAGGTGCTCCAGGCGCATCCGCGAGAGCAGCCCGGCCAGCGAGGTCATCATGCTCACCGGCCACGGCTCGATCGACACGGCGATCGAGTCGATCCGCTGCGGTGCCTTCGACTACGTCGTCAAGCCGTGTCCGCTCGACGAGCTCGAGGTCCGCATCCAGCGGGCGCTCGAGCGCCAGTCGCTGCAGCGGCGCGCGACGCCTGCTCGAGCGCGGGCTGACGCCGCCCGACGTCGAGCAGCTCGTTCGTCGGCGCAGAGCGCGCAGTTCCGCGAGCTGCTGCAGCTCGTCGAGCGCGTGGCGCCGCGCGACTCGACCGTGCTCATCACCGGCGAGACGGGCTCCGGCAAGGAGATGGTCGCGAAGCTGCTGCACGCGCGCAGCCCGCGGCGCGACAAGCCGTTCGTGGTCGTCGAGTGCGCGGCGCTGCAGGAGAGCCTGCTGCAGAGCGAGCTGTTCGGCCACGAGCGCGGCGCGTTCACCGGCGCCGACCGCGCCAAGCCCGGGCTCTTCGAGGTGGCGCACGGCGGCACGATCTTCCTCGACGAGATCGGCGAGGTCAGCCTCGCCACGCAGGTGAAGCTGCTGCGCGTGCTCGACACGTCGACGTTCCGCCACGTCGGCGGCACGGCGGAGATCCGCGTCGACGTGCGCGTGCTCGCCGCGACGAACCGCGACCTGCCGGCGATGGTGCGCCAGGGGCTGTTCCGCGAGGACCTGTACTACCGGCTGAGCACGATCGCGATTCGCGCTGCCGCCGCTGCGCGAGCGGCGCGGCGACGTCGACCTGCTCGCGCCGCCACTTCGTCGGCCTGCTCAACGACCGCTACGGCGTCGCGCAAGCGGGTCGGGCGAGCGCGCGCTGGCCGTGCTGCGCGCACACGACTGGCCGGGCAACGTGCGCGAGCTGCTGCACGTCATCGAGGCGGCGATGGTGGTCTGCGACGGCGACGAGATCGGGCCGGAGCATCTGCCCACGTCGGCCCCGTCGCCGGTGACGCCCGACGAGGCGGCCTTCCCGACGCTCGAGCACGTGGAGCGCGCGCACATCGAGCTCGCCGTGCGCACGGCCCACGGACACCGTGGGACGGCCGCCCGCCTGCTCGGCATCAGCGAACGCAACCTCTACCGGAAGCTCCGTGAGTACGAACTGGAGCACTGATTCACTGCGACCTACTCGTCCGTGAGTAGGTGTGCGGGCCGAAACGCGCTATAACAGTCACTGACAGGTTCTACCTGAGCTCGAGGTGCGCTCGACCGCGACGAGTCCCCATCGATGCCTGAGGTCCTTCCCGACCACACCCTGACGCCTGCCCAGCGTCGTCGTGTGTCTGACGTCGCCGGCCTGGCCCTGCGGCAGCCTCCTGACGACAGGTCCGACTACATCACCGCCATCTGCGCGGACGACGATCTCGTGCGGGAGCGCGCGCTGGCCCTCGTGGCTGCGCACGGCGCCCCCGTCGTCGAGGCGGTCGCCACGCCCGCTGGTGGTCCGGCGGCCACGGCCTCGGCCGAGACACACCTGGCGTCGCCCGCGTCACCGTGGGCCGAGCCCGTCACTCCTCGACGGTCGGCCGCCGCCGCGACGCGGACGTGGGGCGAATTCACGCTCCTCGAGGAACTGGGTCGCGGGGGGTTCGGGGTCGTCTACCGGGCGTGGGACACGTCATTGCGCCGCGACGTCGCGTTGAAACTGGTGAACGTGCGGAACCTGCCGGCCGGCAGCGACGCCACGTTGCTGCGCGAGGGCCAGTTGATGGCGCGCGTGCGCCACCAGAACGTGGTCACGGTGTTCAGCGCCCAGTTGATTGGCACCGATGTCGGCCTGGCGATGGAGTACATCCAGGGGCGCACCCTGAGCGCGCTGCTCGCGCAGCACGGTCCGATGAGCGCCCACGAGGCCGCGGTGATCGGTGTCGCGTTGTGCGGCGCGCTGGCGGCCGTGCACCGGGTAGGGCTCATTCACCGCGACATCAAGGCCAGTAACGTCATGCGCGAGCACGGCGGGCGCATCGTGCTGATGGACTTCGGGGCCGGCCGTGAATTCGACGGTGGTGACGTGCGATCGGGGCTCGTCGGGACGCCCGTCTACATGGCCCCCGAGGTCCTGCTGCGACAGCAGGTGACGCCCTGCTCGGACGTCTACTCCCTTGGCGTGCTGCTCTATCACCTCGTGACCAACGACTATCCCGTGCAGGGGCACGCGATCGAGGAACTCTGCGACGCGCATCAGCACGGGGTGCGCCGGCCGTTGGCCGACGCGCGTCCGGACCTGCCCGAGGCCTTCGTCCGCGTGGTAGAGCGGACCCTCGCGGCCGACCCACTCCAGCGGCATCCGAGCGCGGCGGCGCTGAAGCGCGACCTCGTGGCAGCCGTGCCCGGCGTGTCGCCGGAGTCCACGCGGCACTCCACCCGGAGGAGCCACGTCGCGGCCACGACGAAGCCGCGTTCGCGCCCGGTTGCGAAATGGACATGGAGCCAGGCCATCGTGGGCGTCGTCGCTGGCCTGGGGATGCTGGCGGCGATGATGGGGTTCGTGACGACGCAGGCGTTCAACCGGATGTTCGGACGCACCGGCGCGTTTGCCGACGAATCGCCGCTGGCGGTGCTGGGCCTGGGCATGCGCTCCCTGCTCGCGCCGTTCGTGGCCATCGCCGTCGCGATCATCGTCGTCAACACCCTGCTCTTCGCCGGGCGCGTCGTCGCCCGGCTCGTGCCCCCGGTGCACCGCGCGGCCACCAGCGTCCGCAAGGCCTCGGAGGCGTTTGCGGCACGCGCGCACCTGGGGGATCCCGCGGTGCTCGCTCCGCTGGTCTGCGCGGTGACGTGCCTGTCGCTGGCTGCCATCGTGTGGGCATTCAGTCCGCTGCTCGGGGCCCTGATGAACACCGTCGACAGCGGTGACGCGGCGGCCCTCGGCCTGCTTGCGAGTTGGCACGCCGACACACACGCGTTGTACCGGATGGCCTTCAACCTGATGATCCTGTGCGCCGGCGCCGGCGTGGTGCTCGTCCTGCGAAGGGCGCGACACACCGCGACGCCGGCGCCGGCCGGACCGCTGGCGGCTATCGCCGCCGCGATGGTGATCGGCCTCGTGCTGCTCGCCGTGCCCTGGCGCACGATGTGGATTGCGAGGTTCCCACGGGTACAGTTCGGCGGTGACGTCTGCTACGTGATCGGCGAGAGCGGAAGCGATCAGCTCGTGACGTGCCCGGCGCGGCCTGTGCCGCGGTCGCGCATCGTGCGGCGCGATGATCCGCGCATGTCGCCGGTGGAAGCGGTCGGGCGACCATTCGACGACTTCGCGCGCGTGGCAGGCCAACCGCGTTGACCAGGAGCCACTGCCATGAGACGACTGCGATGTGCCGTGCTCGTCGGGTTTGTCCTGCTCGGGGTGACGTCAACTGCTCACGCGGGGCCGTTGAGTTGGTGGGCCTGGCTCGATGAGCTCAGCGGCCCCGGACCATTTGAAGGCATTCACATACCGGGACCACCGATCCTGTGCTTCGCCATGGTGGCGGGTGACGACGGCGTGCGCACGCAACGCTGGGGCGGGGTCGCCAGCAGCATCGAGGGCCGCCGGACGGGCGTGTGCCCGGCCGTCGAGCGCGAGGGCGTGCGGCCGGTCGTGCAGGTGAGCACGGAGTTCACGTGGTATCACAGCACCCGCAACAAGCTCGCGCCGGCAGGGCTGGAAGAAGACGAGCGTTACGAGGTCACCGAGCGGGTCATCGGCCTCATCGCCTATTACAAACCGCTGCGCGGAGTCGATCTCGGGGCGGGCGCCACGTACCACTGGTTCACGGGAGAGGGGGTGACGGGCGACTACAGCTTCTGGCGCCCGGCGGTGTCACTGCGTGCGCGCGTGCGGCCCCTGACGTGGGTGCCCGCGTGGAAGCAAAACCGCGTCGCGGCCGCGCTTGGCCTCTACACGGGCCTGGATCAGATGGTCGCGACGTTCACGAACGACGACTTCAAGTCGAACCGGCCGTTCGAGTCGCGCAACGACACCCGCCAGATGAAAGTGCACGTCCTCCTCGACGCCTCGGCCCTGATCTGGTAGGGGCCGCGCCCCCGCGCGGCCCGCCCACGGCTCCCGCACGGCCCGCGCCGCCATTCAGCCCTCGTCCCGCGCCACCGCACGGCTCGCGCCCCCTGCGCTCCGCCGTGGCGCTAGGCCTCTGCGACAGCCGAGGCGAAGGGCGATGCCCCCGGGTGCATGCGGGGCGTCTGCGCCGTGTTGAGGACCATTGCCAGCAGCGAGTAGTACCCGACGATGCCGATCACGTCGATGACGCCGCGCTCGCCGAACATCTCGACGACGCGGGCGTACGTGGGATCGCTGACGCCATGGGTCTGCTGCAGCTCCGTGACGAAGTCGTGGAGTCGTGACTCGTCGTCGGCCATCCCGGCGGGGCGGCGAGCCTCGGCGATGGCCTGCACCGTGTCAGCAGGCAGGCCCGCCGCGGTCGCGAGCGGGCAGTGACTATCCCACTCGAACAGCTGGTGCCAGTGGCGCGCGACCAGCAGGATGACGAACTCGCTGAGTCGCGGCGGCAGCGAACTGCGGAAACGGACGTAGTCGCCGAGCGCGCGTGAGCGGTTCAGGACCTCGGGACTCCGCAGCAGCGGGATGAACGGTCCGGACAGCTCGACGCCGCGCGCGGCGGTGAACGCGGCGACGGCCTCGCGCTGCTCGGCGCTCAGTTGTCCGTCGGCCAGGGGAGGCATGCGGTCGTGACCCATGCGACCAAGGGTATGCGAATCGCGCGGTGTCAGCCATCGGCCCGTGCTTGTTCATGGGCGGTGAGCCGATGTAAGGTGCGCGGTCAGGAGTGTGTGCGTGGCCGACCTGCGTTCGTACGTCTTCCTCGATTCGCTGCAGTCCCAACACGCCGCGTTTCTCGGCACGGTGGCGCAGGGATTCCTGCCGCTGCCAGGCGATGCGTCGCTGTGGGTCGAGATTGCGCCGGGCATCGAGATCAACCGCATCACCGACGTCGCCGTGAAAGCCACCAGCGTCAGGCCCGGAATGCAGGTCATCGAGCGGATGTACGGCCTGCTCGAGGTGCACTCCCCGTCGCAGGCCGATGTGCTGGCGGCCGGCGTCGCCATTCTCGACGCCCTCGGGCTGAAGGAAACCGACCGCTGGAAGCCACGCATCCTGTCGAACCAGATCATCCACAACATCGATCCGCACCATGCGCAATTGATCAACCGCATGCGGCACGGGGCGTTGATCACCGCGCGACAGAGCCTGTTCGTGCTCGAGGTCGAGCCCGCCGCCTACGCCGCCATTGCCGCCAACGAGGCCGAGAAGCACGCGATGGTGAACATCCTCGAGGTGCGGGCCTTCGGGTCGTTCGGCCGCATCTACCTCGGGGGCGAAGAGCGCGACGTCATTGCCGGTGCGAAGGCGGCGACGACGGCCATCGAGAACATGACCGGCAAGGACATGGCTGGCGGGAAGCCCAAGGCCTGAAGTAAACGCCGCCGTCCCCGGCGTCGTAGCCTTGATCCGGGCGCAGACCTACCGGCGCGCGACCAGCCCGTTCCCTTGGTGCCGCGAGCCCCCGCTCGACAGTCACCCTCACCTTCCGAGGTTAGGCCTCCATGGTTGCTGTTCGTCTGTCCGGCCCGGCTCCCTTCCCACGCGATCCAGTTCCCGATGCCCGCGCCCGACGACGCGCGTGGCTGATCGCTGCGCCGGCCATCGCGGGAATCCTCGTGCTCGGCGCCTGCCAGAAGGCCCAGGAGCCCGGGCAGGGACGTCAAGGTGGGGCGGCGATTGCCGTCAAGGCCACGAAGGTCCTCCGCATGCCCATCCAGCGGCAGATCGACCTGGCGGGCACGCTGCTGTCGCCCGACCAGGCCAGGGTGAGCGCCGAAGCGGCCGGCGTCGTCCGCAATGTCTTCATCGAGATTGGCCGCCAGGTGCAGGTCGGAACGCCGCTGGTCCAGATCGAGTCGCGCGAACTGCAGTTGGCGCTCGAGCGTGCCGAGTCGGCCCTGCGGCAGACGCGCGCCCAGCTCGGCATGCGTGGCGAGCGCGTCGATGACGGCGCCGCTCCGCCGGCCGACGAACAGATCGCGTCGGTGGCGACGGCAATGGCCACCCGCGACGACGCCAGGGCTGCTTTCGATCGGGCCAAGGCGCTGAACCAGCGCGGCATCACGTCGTCGGAAGTCCTCCAGTCAGCCGAGACGCGGTTCAAGGTGGCCGACTCGGCGCTGCAGTCGGCACTCGATGCCGCGCGGGCCAACAAGGCGATCCTGCAGGATCGCCGGGCCGCCTACGACCTGGCCGTCAAGAAGCTCGGCGACGCCGTCGTCCGCGCCCCGATTTCGGGCGTGGTCGCCGATCGGCCCGTGCAGGTGGGGGAGTTCATCCAGGAGCGCACGGTCGTGGCGACGATCGTCCAGATGCACCCGCTGAAGTTGCGGACGGGCGTGCAGGAGCGCCACGCCGGCGTGGTCAAGGCCGGCCAGCCGGTGGAGTTCCGCGTCGAGTCGTTTGGTGACCGCGTGTTCAAGGGCTCGGTCGCGTTCATCAGCCCCTCGCTCGACCAGACGATGCGCACGTTCGTGGTCGAGGCCCTCGTCGAGAACGACGAGCACCTGCTGAAGCCCGGTTTCTTCGCCAAGGGCGTCATCTTCACCCATCGCGACGACAACGTCATGGCCGTTCCGGACGCCGCCGTGTCGATGCTGGCGGGCGTCAACTCGGTCTACGTCATCAAGGACGGCAAGATCACGCAGCAGAGCGTGATGCTCGGCGTCCGCCAGAAGGACCTGTGGGAAGTGACGTCCGGGCTGAACGGCGACGAGGTGCTTGCGACGAGCAAGCTGAACGAGCTGGCGTCTGGCGTGAGCGTCCGGGTGCTCGAGGCCGGCGAGTCCGAGGGCGGGCCTGCACGCGCGCCTGGTGACAGTGGCCCGCGAGGCGCCCCGGGCGCCCGGGGTGCCTCGGGTGGGCAGGAACGTCCGGCAGCGCAGGGGGGCGTGCGATGAAACTTGCCGACGTCAGCGTCAGGCGGCCCGTCTTTGCCGTGATGATGAGTGCAGCCTTGCTGGTCCTGGGCTGGTTCTCGTATCGGCAGCTCGGGCTGGATCTCATGCCGAAGACCGACTACCCGACCGTCACCGTCGGGGCCAGCCTGCCCGGCGCCAGCGCGGAGGAAGTCGAGACGTCGATCACCAAGCTGATCGAGTCGGCGGTCAACACCATCAACGGCATCGACGAGCTGCGCTGCAGCTCGAACCAGGGATATGCCCGCTGCACGATCACCTTCGTGCTCGAGCGTGAGATCGACGCCGCGACGCAGGACGTCCGCGACAAGGTCGCCGCCATCCAGGGCCAGTTTCCCCGCGACACGCAGCCCGCGGTGGTCACGAAGATCGATCCCGATTCGGCGCCGATCCTCACGCTGGTCATTTCGGGCGGCCGCTCGCCGAAGGAGATCTCGCTGATCGCCGACAAGCAGATCAAGCAGGTGCTCGAGACCGTGCAGGACGTCGGCGAGGTCAGCTTCCGCGGCAATCGTCAGCGCGAAATCCAGGTCCTGCTGAATCCCAACAGGCTGAACGCCTACGGCCTCACGACCGACCTCGTACGCTCGGCGGTCGCGCGCCAGAACGTCGAGTCGCCGGGCGGGAGCTTCACGACGGGACCGACCGACATCGCGATGCGCACCATGGGACGCCTGCGCAACGTCGACGACTTCAACCGCATCGTCCTCGCGTACCGCGACGGGTCGGCGGTCCAGCTCCAGGACGTCGCGCGGATCACCGACTCGATCGAGGAGGTGCGCAGTTCGACGCGCCTGGACGGCGAGACCGCCGTGTCGCTGATGATCCGCAAGCAGTCGGGCACCAACACGGTGGCGGTGGTCGACCGGGTGCTTGCGCGGCTCGAACGGATCCAGGCGACGCTCCCCGCCGACATCAAGGTGAAGCCCATCCGCGATCAGTCGCGGTTCATCCGCAAGTCGTTCGAGGAAATCCAGCTCCACCTCGTGCTCGGCGGGTTGCTCGCGGCGTTCGTGGTGTTCCTCTTCATCCGGAACGTTCGCGTCACGACGATCGCGGCGCTGGCGATCCCGACGTCGATCGTCGGCACGTTCACCGTGATGAAGGCACTCGACTTCAGCCTCAACAACATGACGATGCTGGCGTTGTCGCTGGCCACGGGCATCGTCATCGACGATGCGATCGTCGTGCTCGAGAACATCTTCCGGTACGTCGAAGAGAAGGGCGTGTCGCCGAGAGAGGCGGCCGTCAAGGCCACCGGCGAAATCGGGCTGGCCGTCGTGGCCACGACGCTGTCGCTCGTCGTCATCTTCCTGCCCGTCGCGTTCATGACGGGACAGGTGGGCCGGTATTTCTTCAGCTTCGGCATCACGTCGGCGTCGGCGATCCTGATCTCGATGTTCGTGTCGTTCACGCTGACGCCCGCGCTCTGCGCGTGGTGGCTGCGGCCGGTCGATGGGGCACAGGGCCACGCGACCCATTCGAAGGACCGTGGGGTCTACGCGTGGGTCGATCGCCAGTATGGGCGCATGCTCGAGTGGTCGCTGTCGCATCGCCGCCTCATGCTGGCCGTGTCGGCCGTCTTCGTCGCGTCGGCGGTGGTGCTCTATCCGTACGTCGGCAAGGAACTGGTGCCGGACGACGACCAGAGCGAGTTCAGCGTGAACGTCCGGCTGCCGCGCGGCACGAGCTTCCAGCGCACGCTCGACTACGCCACGCCGATCGAGGGTGAGATCAGGCAGGCGCTCGGCACCGACGTGGTCTCGATCATGACGTCGATCGACCCTGGCGGGGCGAACTACTGGATACAGCTGACGCCGCTCGAAGAGCGCCAGCGGTCGCAGCAGACCCTGATGGGCGTGACGCGCCGCCTCTTGTCGCGTTACAAGAACGCGCGGATCAGCGTCATGGGCGGCACCGACATCTCGGGCGCGAGTTCCGGGGGTGGCGGAGGCGGGGGCGGACGCGGTGGTGGAGGGGGCGCCAGCAGCAACCGGCTGCAGATGATCATCCAGGGTCCCGACATGGACCAGCTGCAAGCCTACTCGACAGACCTGCTCAACCGGGTGCGCAAGATCCCGGGCGTCACCGATGCCGACACCAGCTTCGAAACGACGCAGCCGGAGTTGCGCATCACCGTCGATCGCCAGCGCGCCGCCGACATCGGCGTGCCGCTCGAGTCGGTGTCATCGAGCCTGCGCACGCTGGTGGGCGGCGAGGAAGTGTCGAAGTTCAAGGACGGCGACGAGCAGTACACCGTCCGCTTGCGGCTCGACGAGCCCTTCCGGCGCGACGCGCTGGCCATGGGCGACCTGTTCGTGCAGGCGACCGGGGGACGGATGGTCCGCGTCTCGGACGTCGCCCGCCTGACGATGGAGAGCGCGCCGGCGTCGATCGAGCGCTACAACCGCATGCGCCAGTTCTCGGTGACGGCCAGCCTCGACCGTGAGAAGACGACCCTTGGCACGGCGCTCAGCGCCGCGCGTGCGACCGTCGGCGAACTCGGCCTGAAGGCCGGGTACCAGGTGACGTTCGGAGGCAGTGCGAAGACGCTCGAAGAAGCGCAGGGCGACTTCGTGCTCGCCATCCTGCTGGCCATCATCTTCATCTACATGGTGCTGGCGTCGCAGTTCAACTCGTTCATCCATCCGTTGACCATCATGACGGCGTTGCCGCTCAGCTTGCCGGCAGGGCTGCTCGCGCTGATGGCGTTCGGCATGACGATCAACGTCTACAGTGCCATCGGCCTGATGATGCTGTTCGGAATCGTCAAGAAGAATTCGATCCTGCAGGTCGATTACACGAACACGCTGCGGGCGCAGGGCGTCGAACGGCACGCGGCGCTCATCCAGGCCAGTCACGTCCGCCTGCGGCCGATCCTGATGACCACCATCGCGATCGTGGCCGGCATGCTGCCCATCGCCTTCGGGCGGGGGGCCGGGTCGGGATCGCGCGCATCGATGGCCGTGACCATCATCGGCGGCCAGTTGCTGTGCCTGCTGCTGACGCTGCTGGTGACGCCCGTCATCTACTCGTACTTCGACGGGATGCGTACGTGGAAGCCAAGCGACGTGCTGCAGTTGCTGTGGTGGCGGAAGCGGCGCCAGGCTGCGGCCGCCGCGGTGCCACCTGTCGGGATGCCGGCCTTCCCAGGCGACGCCGGGACGGCGCGCGGCGAGGGCGTCTGACGCCCGGCGCGACATCGATGACCCCTCGGGGCGCGCGTGGAACCCGCGCATGACACTGCACGGATTCCACCCATGGGACTCACCCGTCGGCCCGGGTGTGTTGAGCGCGCGTCACGTCCGAATCAGCCTGACGTCTCTGCCAGGTTGGTGTTGTGCGCGCTCAGCACAGGAGCCCAGGGTCTAGCGCGTGCGCCGGCGCACGACGCCCGTCGCGAGGCCGAACGCCAGCAGCGCCAGCGTTGCGGGTTCCGGCACGGGCGAGAGCCGGAATCCTCCGCTGTTGTCGCCGGTGTTGATGTCGTTGATCCTGAACATCAGCACCGTGCCATTGGCGATCGAGGCGCCAAAGAGGTCGCCGATGGTCCGGTTGACCGACAGGGCGAGCGGTGGCGTCGCTGAACCGAGGCCGTTCGCCGCGTTTGCCTGAAACACCTGGTGGAAGCCCACGGTGTTGTTGCCGATGAACAGCGCGCCGTAGGGGAGGCCCGGCGCGACGCTGCCGCCGCTTGCGGGTGACACCTGGCCCGGATGCGCGCCCGTGTTGGTCGTCCCGGGACGCGTCACGATGCCGGCGGCGTTGTTGTAGAAGTTGCTTCCCGCGAGGCCGACTTCGCCGTCCGCCTCCATTGCGAAGTAGTCCGTCACCGAGAAGTTCCCCGACACGGTGAACGTCGGGCCCGCGAACACGTTGGTGCCGAGCACCGTGATGGCCGCGGGAATGGTGAGTGTGGCCGCGCGAGCGGGAGTGGGCGCGACGGCCACCGCCGTGCACGCCAGAGCGAGGATCAGCCTTTTCATTGTTCCCTCCGATTGGTCAGCCGTTGGCAAGAAGCGACAGATCCCTCGCAGGCATCTCGTCCTCGGCTGTCGTGCCCCTGGTAATCCGGTCGCGTCACGCGGACCGGCGCGTGAGACGTCAAAGACGAGCAGGTCGCTCGCGTTCGTTGTCACCGGGAGGTTTGCAAGCGACAGGCCAGCGGTTTTCAGGCGCAATTCTCAATTGCCACGAATATCTGGGCAGTTAGTCGTCTCATTTGACAACTATTGTCTGCCTTATTTGTCAGACTTCTTGCCTGCAACGCACGTCATCTTGGTCAGAAGTCAGCCATGACGGAGCCCTTCGCGTGACACTGTAGAATCGCGGAGTGGACGCACCGTTCGACAACACCGCAGATGCACCCCCGGGGCAGGCCGACCTCGCGGCGCACGTCATGGACGGCGGCGATGCCGCGGTGCTCCGGGCCGAGGCCAACCGGCGCCGCACCTTCGCGATCATCTCGCACCCCGACGCGGGCAAGACCACCCTGACCGAGAAGCTCCTCCTGTATGCCGGCGCCATCGAACTCGCCGGCGCCGTCCGCGGACGCAAGTCGCAGCGCCACGTCGTCTCCGACTGGATGGACGTGGAACGGGAGCGCGGCATCTCGGTCACCTCCGCGGCGCTCGACTTCGAGTTCCACGGATGCCGGATCAACCTCCTCGACACGCCGGGGCACCAGGACTTCAGCGAAGACACCTACCGGACCCTGTTCGCCGTCGACAGCGCGGTGATGGTGATCGACGCCGCCAAGGGCATCGAGGCGCAGACCCGGAAGCTGTTCGAGGTGTGTCGGTTGCGGCGGCTGCCCGTGCTGACGTTCGTCAACAAGCTCGACCTGCCCGGGCGCGACCCGTTCGAACTCCTCCAGGAGATCGAGGCGGTGCTCGGGATCCACGCCGCCCCGGTCAACTGGCCGGTCGGCAGCGGCGACCGCTTCCGCGGCGTCTTCGAGCTGGGGCCGGCCGTGATCCATCTCTACGAGCGCGTGCCCGGCGGCGGGTTCCGCGCCCCGGTGCAGACCGCCGATGCCAGCGATCCGGTCATGGTCGACATGCTCGGACCCGAGGCGCACGCGGCGCTCACGAACGACGTGGAGCTCCTCCACGGCGCGGGCACGCCGTTCGATCCGCAGGAGTACCTGGCGGGACGACAGACGCCCGTGTACTTCGGCAGCGCCCTGGCGAACTTCGGCCTGGAGCCCATCCTCGAAGCCCTCAACGCGCTGGCGCCACCTCCGAGCCCGCGGATGGCCGATCACGGGCTGGTGCCACCGGATGCACCCGGCTTCTCGGGATTCGTGTTCAAGATCCAGGCGAACATGAATCGCCGCCACCGCGACCGCGTCGCCTTCGTGCGTATCTGTTCGGGCGCGTTCGTCAAGGACATGGCGCTGGTCAACGCGCGGCTCGGCGACACCATCCGCGCGACGCGTCCGTACCGCTTCTTTGGCGGCACCCGCGAGACGATCGAGCGCGCCTATCCCGGAGATGTCATCGGCCTTTCGAACCCCGGGAAGTTCGCCATCGGCGACACGCTCTACTCGGGCGAGGCGTTGCGCTACCCGCCGGTGCCGAGGTTCCCACCCGAGCACTTCGGCCGCGCGCGCCTGCTCGACTCGCGGTCGAAGCAGTTCGACGCGGGCGTCAGGCAACTCGAAGAGGAAGGGCTGATGCAGGTGGTCTACCCGATGACCGGACGCCGCGAGCCGGTGCTCGGGGTGGTGGGGCCGCTGCAGCTCGAGGTCGTCGAGGCCCGGCTCCAGCAGGAGTACGGCGTCGACTGCCGCATCGACACGATGTCGATGACGGCCTTGCGCTGGCTGCGTGGCGACCCGCAGCACCTTGCCGACCTGACGACGCCGTCGAGCGGCGTGATGCGTGCGGTCGATCGTGACGGCCGTCCGGTGCTGCTGTTCGAGTCGACGTGGCACCTCAACTACTGCGCGCAGCAGAATCCGCGGGTCGAGTTCCTGACCGTCGGATAGTTGCACGCGCGGCGCCACGGGTGACATGCGTCATCGGCGCAGAGGCCGCCGGCACGGTGGCCGTGCAGGTGACTCGTGCGGGCACTCGGGCGTTGGCCCCGCGAGCGCCTCACGCGCGTCGGGGCAGCATCCAGAGTGCGATGAACAGCAGCAACAGTGCCGCGAAGGCCAGGTAGCCGGCGGCGACGGGTTGGTAGGTCGCGCCGAGGGCGCCCAGCGTCACGCCTTCAACCGCGGTCGCGAACAGGCGCTTCGCGAGGCTGCCGCCGGGCGCCGCGAGGCCGCTCAGCACCACGAACTTGAACAGCAGCGCGCCGCCCAGGGTCACGGCAAGGCTCTGGAGCACACGGTCTGCGGCCGGCTGCGCCGCCAGCGTCGACAACAGCAGCAACAGGAAGTAGGTCGCCACCACGAACGAGAACAGCCCGCGGTCGGGGATGAGCATCGAGAGCACCTGCGCGCTGGCGACCAGCAGCAGCACGAGCACCACGATGCCCGACGCGTTCTCGATGCCGGCGCGGCGATCGGACACCAGCGACGCCAGGTGCACGACGCCACTCTGGACGCTGAGCCCCACGAACAGGACGCCGAGCAACAGCGCCATCAGCGACGGCGGGGTGAACACCAGCGTCCCGCCCTCGGCGAACGCCACGCTGGCGAGCAGGGTGGTCGTCAGCAACAGCCACGGCACGGTCATGGTCTCGCGGACGGCGAGGCGCCGTTGCGCGTCGGGTGCCTGGTGCAGCGGGCGGGTCGTCATGGGGCGAACCGACTCCCCGACGACGAGGTCGTGGTCGCGCGTCGTCATCATTGTCGCTCCCGCAGGAGGCGCAAGGGGTTCAGGTCCGACCATTCGCGCGTGAGTCCGCGCTGCAACTCGGCACGCAGCAGGTCGGAACTGGGCAGCTTCAGCGACGCGTCGCTGACCTTGACGCGGCCGTCGGGAGCATTGGCGTCTGCCCGATTGAGGGCCTCGAGGCCGGCGCGGAACAGCGTGTCGTCACTCGACAGGCGACCCCAGCCCTGGCGGTAGAACGCGTAGGCCACGTAGAACTGCGTGAGGGCATCGCGCTGGGCCGGGTCGGCCCGCGCAAATGCCAGGCGGGCTTCGACGAACTGATCGGCCCGGAAGTGCTCGAGCCCCTCGGCGAGCGCCTGCGCATCGACACGGTAGAGGCCGACGCTCGACGTGAGGCCTCCACGCACCTCGGCGAGCGTCGCTGGCTGCACGGTGTACAGCCACACCAGCAACGCCGCGCCTGCGGCGCTGCCGGCCAGGCCGACCAGGCGGATGACGCGCGGAGACATGCGAACGAGCATACGGGAATTGCGTTCCCGGCGCGTAGGGGCCGCGCCCCTGCGCGGCCCGCCCCCCGTGCGTCCCGCGCCCCTGCGCGGCCCGCCTCCATGCGGCCGCGCCCCTGGTGCTTCAGCCTCGGCGCGCCAGCAGCCAGCCAGCCCAGACACAGTACCCGGCCGACACAGGGCAGCCGACGTACGACACCCAGTGAGGGATGGTCCACGCCGCGATGACGACAGGCCAGTGGTTCACCACCCTCAGGCCGTGCAGGATCGCGACGAGGAGGAAGACCGTGCCCGAAACGAGCAGGTACAGCTTCGTGCTCATGGGGACCTCCTCCCCTGTCCATCCATTCTTGCGCCGTGAGCGCAGGTGATCAATCGCGGCGATCCGCGACGATCTCTGACGTCGACGCGCGATAATCTGGCGTGCGATTCGACTTTGCGACGGCGGGCGACGTGGTCTTCGGCGCCGGCACCCGTCACCTCGTGGCGCCACGTGCACGTCGCCACGGCACCTCGGCGTTCGTCGTCACGGGGCGCGACGCTGAACGCGCACGCTGGCTCGTCGAGGCGCTTGCGGGCACGGTTGGAAGCGATCGGCACGTGTCCGTTCGACGTCTGGCGTATCATGGCGCGGTTTCCACTCACACGCGAATGTGCGCCAGTGGTGCGATTCGTGGCTCGAAGGGGTCTATCCGTGGCCGCGCACGCACCGCGTGACGTTCGACGTGAGTGGCTGGAGGACGAAGCATGGACTACCCGGGACGCACCATCAAGGAAGGTGAGCGCGACGCGCGGATCGTCAAGGCCGTGCAGGCGCAGCTCAACGCGCAGAACTGCGGTCCGGTCGGAGCCAGCGGCACGTTCGGGCCGACGACCACGATCGCGGTGAAGCTGTTCCAGGCGCAGCACGTCGATGGGCTCGGCAACTCGCTGAAGCGCGACGGCAAGGTCGGACCCATCACGTGGGCGGCCCTGTTCGGTCACGACACCGTGCAGAGTGTCGAGACGCCCTCGTCCGGGTACCTGGTGGCCGTGATCGAGAAGGCCGCCTCCCAGGTGGGCGTGCGCGAGGAGCCGAAGAACTCGAACAGCGGCCCGCAAGTCAACGCGTACCTCCGGCGGGCCGGCGTGCCACTCAGCCTGCCTGCGGCACAGAAGCCCTGGTGCTGCGCGTTCACCTACTGGTGTTTCGACGAGGTGGCCCGTGAACGGCAGCGCGAAAACCCCATGCTGAAGACGGCAGGGTGCCTGACCCACTGGAACCGCGCGCAGGAACGCGGCGCAGTCCGTATCGGCGGCGCGCGCGCCGCCGCGAATCCCGCGCTCGTGACGCCCGGGATGGTCTTCGTCATCGACGCCGGCGGGGGACGTGGTCACACCGGCTTCGTCGAGCGCGTGGAGGGGGGCGTGATCCACACGATCGAAGGCAACACCGACGCCAGCCAGACTCGCGAGGGCGGCGGCGTGTATCAGTTGCGGCGCAAGATTGCCGACATCAACAAGGGATTCATCGACTACAGCGGCCTGTGAGGGTTCACCTGCGTTGCTTCCGTCAGCGTGGCGGACCAACGGCATCCTGCGGATCGCCGAGCACGACACGCACGTGGTGCGTCTCGCCATCGTCGACCAGCGGGACCGCGCGCCAGTCCACGGGCCTCCCGTCGAGGTCGGCGTCGGCGACGCCGCGGCAGCGGCGCAGCGGGTTCGACACCGTGATCTCGTAGCGGCTGTGGCCCACGCGCCACGTGATCGCGTACTCGGGCCACGACGAGGGAATGCAGGGATCGATCTCGAACGTCGAGCCGCGCCGCCTGAGGCCGAGCACGCTCTCGAGGCCGGCGCGATACATCCACGCCGCCGATCCGGTATACCAGGTCCAGCCGGCACGCCCGGCGTGCGAGTGGTGCGCGTAGACGTCGCCGGCCATGACATACGGCTCGCCCTTGTAGCGCTCGACGTCGGCCGGCGTTCGCGTGTGGTTGATCGGGTTGAGCATGTGGAACAACTCCACCGCCTCGTCGCCGCTGCCCTGCCGGGCCACCGCCATGACCACCCAGGCCGCGGCGTGCGTGTACTGGCCGCCGTTCTCGCGCACGCCCGGCGGGTAGCCCTTGATGTACCCGGGATCCCGTTCCGATCGATCGAAGGGTGGCGTGAGGAGCAGCAGGAGCTGCGGCCCGCGGCGCACCAGGTACGAGCCGAACCGCATCGAGGGCGCGATCGGCGAACCGCGCCGGGCACGGCGCCCGAGAGCACCGCCCACGACTGCACGATCGAGTCGATCCAGCACTCCGCGTCCTGCGCCGACCCGAGCGGTGTCGCCGTCGTCGTAGTAGCCGCGCAGGTACCACTCGCCGTCCCACGCCAGTTCCAGCATGGCCGTCAGGCGGTTGGCCTCGTTGCGGTAGCGTTCGGCCCGCGCCTGCTCACCGCGCGCCTCGCACAGCGGGACGAACTCGGTGAGCACGACGTGGAGGAAGAAGCCCAGCCACGTGCTCTCGCCGCGACCCTCTTCGCCCACGCGGTTCATCCCGTCGTTCCAGTCGCCGCTGCCCATGAGCGGAAGGCCGTGGGCGCCCGCCGTCAGCCCACGGTCGATGGCGCGGACGCAGTGCTCGAAGAGCGGCCATCGCTCCGCCGACTCACGGGGATCGCCGTAGGCGTCCGTCGCGTCGTCCGCGAGCGGCGGCGCGTCGAGGAACGGCAGCGCTTCGTCCAGGATGTCGGCGTCGCCCGACGTCCGGACGTAGTGCGCCACGACGTACGGCAGCCACAGCAGGTCGTCGGAGCAGCGCGTGCGCATGCCGCGCCCGCTCGGCTCGTGCCACCAGTGCTGCACGTCGCCCTCGAGGAACTGCCGCCGCGCGGCCCGCAGCACGTGCTCGCGTTCGAGGTCGGGCCGCGTCATCGAGAGCGCCATGACGTCCTGCAACTGGTCGCGGAACCCGAACGCGCCGCCGGGCTGGTGATAGCCGGAGCGCGCCCACAGCCGGCAGCTCACGTCCTGGTACAGCAGCCACCGGTTCATCAGCAGATCGAAGGAGTCGTCCGGGGTCCGCACCTGGACGGCATCGAGGATCGTGTCCCACGATCGGCACACGGCGTCGCGCGCCGCGTCGGCAGCCGCCACGTTGCCGTGTCGGCTCACCAGTTCGCGGACGTGTGCCACGTCGCGCCCCTGGCCGAGCAGGAACACGAGTTGGCGCGTTTCGCCCGGCGGCCAGCGTGACGCCGACGTGCAACGCCGCGCAAGGGTCCAGCCCCGCCCCCACGTTGCCCCCGAGGGCTTGCCACCCAAGCGCTGCGGGCCGGGCGAGCGACCCGTGGCGTCCCAGGAACGAGAGCCGGTCGCCGGTGACCGAACGGAGCGCCTCGCTGGCGCAGGCGAAGGCCACGCGTCCCGCGAACTGCTGGTTGTAGGCATTGCGGGCGAGCAGGGCCCCGGTCTGGTCGTCGAGTTCCGTGACCACGTGCCCGCGCTGGTCGGCGCGAGGTGGCCCGAGCATCCACTCGTTGTAGCCGAACACGCTGAGCTGGCGCGCCGAATCGCTCTCATTCGTGAGCGTGAGGAGCGAGAACCTGACAGGGTCAGCCCGATCGACGAAGATCTCGAGCCGCTGCCGGATGCCGCATGCTGCACCCGGCTGAAACGCGTGAGCCCGGCAGAGTGCTGAATCACGCAGCGGCCGGTCGTGCCAGTGCGGGGCATGGGTCCTGGTGTCGGCGTCCAGGCCTGGCCCGTCTCGTCGTCGCGGATGAAGATCGCTTCGGACGTCGCGTCGGTGACCGGATCGTTGGCAAACGGCGTCAGCCGATTCTCGCGGCTGTTCTCCGACCACGTGTACGCGGCGCCCGAGGCCGTCACGATGGTGCCGAACGAGGGGTTGGCCATGACGTTGGCCCAGGGCAGCGGTGTCTCCTGCCAGCCTCGAGCACCACCGCGTACTCCCTCCCGCCGTCCGCAAACCCTCCGAGCCCGTTGGCCAGCGCGATCGGGGGCACGGTCGCGGCCTCGTCACCGGGCGACGCCGACGTGACCGGCGGGCGCGAAGGCACGAGCACGTCCGGCTCGCGTCCCGGCCACCCTGGGTAGGGGCGATCGAGCTGGTTGGCCAGCTCGCCGCGATCGCCGCTGAGGACGGCCCGCGCCACGGTGGCGAGCAGGATGCGTTCGCTCTCGGGCATGCGGTCGCCGCGCAACAGGTAGGCGCCGCCCGGCTCGGTGCTTCCAGGCCCTGCCGGGGCCCGTGTCGAGCAACGCCGTGAGCTGCGCGTGGACCTCGTCGAAGTACCCGACCTGGTGTTCGTTGAGGATCACGACGTCAGCGCTGAGGCCCTTGAGCCGCCAGTACTCCTGCGCCTGGAGGACCTGGCGCACGAGCGGAAGGTCATCGGCTTCGACGACGCGCACGAGCAGAATCGGGAGGTCGCCGGAGATGCCTGACGGCCACAGCCCCTCCTGGCCCAGCGTGCTGCGGGCGATGATCGCGGCGCTGGCTCGCAGCGATCCGTCGGCGTACAGCACTCGCGAGGCCAGGCGCTCGAAGAGCAGGGCCTCCTCGGTGGTGATGCCGAGGTGCCGCAAGGTGCTCTGCGCGTGGGCGTACGCCAGTGCGAAGGTTCGCGCCGTCGCGCTCGGCTCGCGGTACTTGTGGGCCAGCGCGACGGCTGTCTCGCGGCTGGTGGCGATGCCCGTTGCGAACGACAGCCTCACGAAGCCGCCGGGCGCAATGCGGACGCGCTGCCGCAGGCTGACGATCGGATCGAGCACCGCACCCGTGGTGCCAGAGAGGGCGCGCCCGTCGAGGGCCTGCGGATTCTCGGGCGTCCGGCCTCGGCCGAGGAAGCGGGCCCGGTCGCTCTCCCATTCCAGCGGCCCCTGCGGGCGGCCTTCGAGGCTCAGCACGTGCATCGCCCACGTCTCGGTCTCGTCGCGCCCGCGCGGGCGACGACGACAGAGGAGCGCGCCAGCGTCAGGCAGGTACTCTGTCTCGACGAAGAGCTTCACGAACGCCGGGTGGGCGAGGTCGTCGGCCGGCGTGGCCATGACCATCTCGGCGTAGCTGGTGACGTCGATCTCGCGGACACGGTCGCTGTGGTTGGTCAATGCGAGGCGGCGGACCTCGACGTCGTCTTCGGTCGACACCGCGATGTCGAGCTGCGTGCCGATGTCGTCGTCACGACGACGGAACGTCGCCTTCTCGGCCAGGAAGGTCGCGAGGTAGTCCTGGGGCTCCACGCCCATCGGCTGGAACGTCGGCGACCACACGAGCCCGCTGCGCACGTCACGCAGGTAGATGCACTGGCCGGCCGGGTCGCGCGTGGGATCGTCGCGATGGCGCGTCACGGCGCGGCCTCGGCAGAAGCTGGCCCCGCCGCCGCCGTTGGTCACGACCGTGACGTAGTTGCCGTTCGACAGGAACTGCGCGTGAGGAAACCGCGTGTGGGCCGAGCGGAAGCGGCGCATCGCCGTCGCCGCGACAGGCGCCGCTGCGTGCGTCTCGGCGACTGGGCGCGGCTGGATGATCGCGGCCTGTCGAGGCATGCGCTCCTGGAGCAGGAGCTCGGTGGCCTTCATCCTCGGATCGGCGTGGAAACGCTCGACCATCTGGTCGCCCAGCAGGGCGTTCGACAGTGCCACGAGCGTCATGCCCTGGTGGTGCGCCATGAAGGCCCGGACCACCACGCCCGGCGAACGACCCGCGTGCGAGGTCGTCGTGTCGGCCGCGTCAGTCCCCTGGTGCGTGTAATCGATCGACTCGTAGAAGCCACAGGTTCCCGACAGTCCCGCCGCTGCCAGACGACGGAAGTTCGCGGCCGCCTCGGCTGGTTCGAGCATGCTGGCGAGCGCGGTGGCATACGGGGCGACGACCAGTTCGTCACCGAGTCCGCGCTTCAGACCGAGGCCGGGAACGCCGAACGCCTTGTACTGATACGTGTCGTGCATGTCGACCAGGTTGTAGGCCGACTCGGAGATGCCCCAGGGCACGCCCCGTTCGGTGGCGTACGTGATCTGCCTGCGCACGACCATGCGGCACGTCTGGTCGAGCAGCGTCTCCGGGTAGCTCCGCATGAACAGCAGCGGCATCAGGTACTCGAACAACGTGCCGCTCCACGACAGCAGCGTCGGCCGCCCCTCGACGCTCGTGATGAGGCGTCCGAGGTGGAACCAGTGGATCTCTGGCAGATCGCCCTTGGCGATGGCGATGAAGCTGGCCACGCGGGCCTCGGAGGCGAGCAGGTCGTAGTACAGACCGATCCAGGCGTCCAGGCCCTTCGGCGTCTGCGAGGCGATACCCGATCGACAGAATCCGGCGCTGAGCGTCGTAGAGGAATCGGAAGTTCATGGCGTCGGCAAAGGCGGCCGCGCGTGCGGCGAGTGCCTCGGCCTGTCGGACGATTGCCGGTGCCGGCGTCGCGCTGACGGCGCCTCCGGGACCATGCGACGCCGCTGTCGCCGGTCGGACGCCTCGGCTCACCTGGCGCAGTCCCTCGGCGAGGGTCAGGAGCGCGCCCGCGAGGTTCCCGCTGTCGACCGTCGACACGTAGCGCGGATCGAGCGGAGCCAGCGTCGTGGTGTCGTACCAGTTCAGCAGATGACCTTCGAAACGCTCGAGACCCTCGATGGTGGTCATCGTCGTCTCGACCCGGAGCAGGAGATCGTCGGTGTCGATGAAGCCGAAGTCGTGTGCGGCCAGTGCAGCGAGCACGCCCATGCCGATGTTGGTCGGTGACGTCCGATGCGCCACCCGGAGGTCGGGCACCTCCTGGACGTTGTCCGGTGGGAGGCCATGGTCGTCGGCCCCGACGTACGCCTCGAAGTAGTGCCACGTCTTGCGTGCCGCTTCCAGCAGCAGTTCCCTGTCGGCCGACGTCAACTCCCGGCGTCGCGCCGTGGCGGGACGGCTCAGGACGTAGGCGACGAACGGGGCCGAGGCCCACAGGATCAGCACCGGAACCGCGGCCAGCAGCGCGCGCGGACGCACCAGGATCACGAGCGCGAGCGTCGCCAGGGCAATCACCGGACCGGCCGCCATCTCCACCAGGAAGAGCCGCGACCCCGCGCGCTTCGCCATGGCCATGGCCCGTGCGGCGCTGGCCGCCGCCGATTCCCATTGGAGCAGCCGCCGCCGCGTCACGGCCAACCGTACGAGCGTCAGCGCGATGGCGTGCGCCATCTGGTAGGCCTGGTTCGCGAGGAACGTGAGTTGCAGCCCCGCCTGGGCCACGGCCGTCTCGGCGTCCTCAAGAAGCACACGGAGGAACACGCTTAACGGCTGTCGGGCCCCTGGACCGGCCAGGATCTCGACGATCAGTGGATACAGGGGAAAGGCCAGCCCTGCCAGGACCGCCGTCGTCCACGCAGCAGGGGAGCCCGGCAACGCCGTCCATGCCAGCACGAGCAGGACGAGCGTCGCGGGGGCCAGGAGGCTGCGCCGCAGGTTGTCGAAGATCTTCCACCGCGAGATGAGCGGCAGGCGGTTGCGTTGCAGGCCCGCCCGCGTGGGTACGAAGGGCAGGAGCCAGAAGAGGATCTGCCAGTCGCCCCGGACCCAGCGGTGTTGCCGCCGCGCGTGCGCGAGCACGCTCGAGGGATAGTCGTCCACGACCTCCACATCGGTGACCAGCGCCGTGCGCGCGTGGATGCCCTCGAAGAGATCGTGCGAGAGCAGGGCGTTGTCGGGAACGCGGCCATCCAGCGCCGCCATGAAGGCATCGACGTCGTACAGCCCCTTCCCGGTGAAGATGCCTTCGGCGAACAGATCCTGGTACGTGTCAGACACGGCCGTCGTGTACGGATCCACGCCGGTGTGTCCCGCGTACAGGCGCGCGAAGCGTGAGCCGGCCGCACTGGCCATCGTCACGCTCACCCGCGGCTGGAGGATCCCATAGCCCTCCGTGACACGGCCGACGGCGGGATCGAAGTGGGGGGCGTTCAGCGGATGGGTGATGATGCCGACGAGCTTCTTCGCCGCGTCTCGGGGCAACCGCGTGTCGGTGTCGAGCGTGATGCAATAGCGGACGTCGGGCAGGATCGACACGTCGCCGACCTGCACCTCGAACGTCGTATCGGTCGCGCCACGCAACAGGCGGTTGAACTCCTCGATCTTGCCGCGCTTGCGTTCCCATCCCATCCACGTCTCTTCCTGCGCGTTCCAGCGACGGACGCGGTGGAACAGGTAGAAACGGTCGGGCCGGCCGTCGCCGTAGCGCGTGTTGAGCGCCTCGATGCCTGCGCGGGCCGCCGACAGGATGGCGTCGTCGCCCGGCATGTCTCGCGCGAGGGCGTCGGTGAAGTCACTGAGGATGGCGAAGTGAATGCGCGCATCGAGGTTCCCGAGCGCCACGATCTCGAGGTGCTCGAGCAGTTCCTCGACCTGCGGCACGCTCGTGAGCAGGGTGGGCACGACCACCATGGTTCGCGCGTTCTCGGCGATGTCCCTCTGCCAATCGAGGCGAGGCAGCCGCCGTGGAGGCGCCAGGCGAGCGGCCAGCCGCTGGACGATCGCGATGGCCACCTCGCTGGCCGGCAGCAGGAGGAGCAGCGCGACCAGCACCTGCACCATGGTCGTCGCGTCCAGCGAGCGCACGTAGGCGACGCCAAGGCCGATCACGCCGGCAGTGAGGAATCCGATGGCGCCGAGGTACGCGGCCGTCGCGTTGGCGAAGACGACCCGCTTGACCCGCCGGCCGAGACGAGGTCGATAGGCCACGTCCGACTCGAGGTCTCGGCGGCCCTTCCCGATCAGATGGTGGCCGACGTGCGCGGCGCGGTCGGACGGGGCCCCGGCGTCGGCATACTGTCTGGCGCTTTCGACGGCTCGAAGGGCTACGCGCAGCTGGGCCTCACCGGTCGGGTCTGCCAGTTCCTCGACGGCCTGGCGGTAGCGGTCGCGGCTCAGGAAGTCCATGCTCCCGTAGACACCGGCGGGGTCGCGTTGCAGCACCCGCTCGACCAGGCTGACGGCCTCGAAGTGATGGCTCCAGTCGAGTGTCGAGCACAGGCGGAGGCTCGTGATGACGTTGGCCACCGAGACCTGGGCCGCCGCCTGCCGTTGGTGCTCGCTGCGAATCGCGTCCTCGGACGTCAGGTTCTGCGCAGCCAGGTGGTTCTCGACGGTGGCACGTACGGGCGAGAGGCGGAGGCCGTACTCGCGCACGCGTTCGAGCAGGCGCACGAGGTAGGCCGTGTGGAGCACCGACGCGAGATCCGGGCCGGGGGCCTGTCCGGTGGTGTCGAACTGTGCGACGTAGGCGTCGGCGGCGAGGCGAGCCGCGCGGGCCTCGAGGGCTTCCTGCGCGAGTCGCCGCAGGTTCTCGACGAGCGCCAGCCTGAGCATGCTGGGCCACGCCCAGAGTTCGCCGATCGTCAGCGGGGCCACGGTCTGGAAGCTGTTCAGGAACCGCACCATCTGGTGGCGCTCGATACGGCTGTCGCTGTGACGAATGAGCTCGACGGCGAGGGCGTACACGCGCGCGTGGCCAGCCAGTTCGCGGGGGGCCAGCGTCGGGAGCTGACGGTAATACCCCCTGGGCATGTTGCGGCGTACGTCGATCAGCTCCGACGTGACGAGGTGGAAGTTGTCGAGGATCCACTCGGCGGCAGGCGTCACGAACACGCCCCGGTGCACGTCCTGTGCGAGGACGCGGTACGTCTCGTTCAGAATGCGGGCGTTCTCCCTGAAGCGTGGGAAGACGCTCCTCGACAGGCGTCGCGGGCTCGGATCGACCGTGAAGCGCGCGGCGAGGGCCTTGGCCCGTTCCTCGAGCCGCTCGATGCTCAGGAGCTCATCGCGCAGGGGCTTGTCGGCTGTGGGCGTCCTGCGACGACCTGTGAGTCCGTACGACACGTCAACACGCTCCCTCGCGCGCCGGCCGGCCGCACGATATCAACTGATCTTCGCGGCGCCGTGCTGACAGGCAGGGTATCGCAAAGACACGTTAACGGAGCCCGTCTGTGGCTGTCTGTGCACTAGCGCACAGCACCGTTGAGGTGGGTGGAATCCCTTCGGCGGCGTGGGCGATGGGACCACCACGGATCAGCTGACGCCCGTGACGGTGAGCGGACTTGCGGGTACCGTCGTGGCAGAAGCCGCAGGTCCCTATCACTCCTGTGCGGTGACGACTGGCGGCGCGTTGCAGTGCTGGGGAGGGAATCAGTACGGTCAACTGGGAGACGGTACGACGACACGGAGCCTGGCGCCGGTAACCGTGAGTGGACTGGGAAGTGGAGTGATCGCGGTGGCAACAGGGTTCTACCACACCTGTGCGCTCACCGACGTCGGGGCGGTGCTCTGCTGGGGGGCCAACTTCGGCGGCCGCCTTGGCGACGGGACGACGGCCCAGCACCTGACGCCTGTGGCGGTGAGCGGGCTCACGAGCGGCGTCGTGGCTGTGTCTGCCGGCGTGCACCATACGTGTGCCATCACGGGCGCCGGTGCTGTCGTGTGCTGGGGCGGCAACTTCGCCGGCCAGGTGGGTGACGGGACGACGACCGATCGGAGCACGCCGACGCCGGTGATCGGGCTCGCGAGCGGTGCGGTGGCAGTGGCCACGGGCTACTACCACACCTGTGCGGTAACCGGTGGCGGCGCTGTGCAGTGCTGGGGAGCCTACGGAGAACCGGGAGACGGCACGACGCTGCCGGCCTACGGCAAGACACCAGCGCCCATCGCCGGGCTGGGAAGCGCCGTCACGGCGCTGGCAGCCGGCCGGACGCACACGTGCGCGTTGACGACGGGCGCGGGGATGCTGTGCTGGGGCGGCAACGCCCACGGTCAACTGGGCGACGGCACCGCTACTGACCGAATCATGCCGACGCCTGTCACCGGGCTGTCGAGCGGCGTGATGGCGATCACCGCGGGCGAGTGGCACACCTGTGCACTGACGACCGGAGGCGTGGTCTCGTGCTGGGGCTATGGCGCCTACGGCGGACTCGGGGACGGGACGCGGAACGACCGGTCGACGCCGGTGACGGTGACCATCCCCACTGCGGCGGCGACGATGCATTGCCGAGCCTCGCGGTCCGCGCCGCGCGTGACGGTCCACTCGAGTGCATTGACGAGTCTGGCGGGTCCGCGCCGCGCGTGACGGTGCACAACGTCAGCGTGGCGCGGACGTCGTTCAGATGGTGCGCCGGCCGCTCACCAGCCCGACCAGGAACAGGACGACGGCGATGACCAGCAGGACGTGGATGAACGATCCGATCGTGTAGCCGCTGACCAGGCCAAGCAGCCACAGGACCAGCAGGACGACGGCGATGGTGTAGAGCATGAGGTACCTCCTGGGACGGTCAATCCGAACCACGCGCCGACGGACTCCCCAGTCGTCGCGGCTCACCCTCACTATAGGAAGGTGGCGTCCACGAAGATGTTCCCGACAGCACAGGGCGGATCCGATGGCGCGGTGGCGTAGCCGAGGTGACGCCGCCCCGCGTCCCGGCGCTGCGCTGTCCCGGTGCCGCTGCCGACACGTGAGCGGCGATCGACGATAATCGCTGCTCGATGGAGACACAGGGCGACGCAAGCGAGTTCCTCAACCAGCACCTCGACGGCTGGGCGGCGGCAATGGGCCTGCGCTACGTGCGCGCCGGCCGCGACGAAGTGGTGGCCGAACTGACCGTCGGCCCGCAGCACCTGCAGGTGTACGGCATCGTCCACGGCGGCGTGCACGCTGGGCTCGTGGAGACATTGGCGTCGATCGGCGCGGCCCTCGACGGCCTCCAGCGCGGGCAGACGGCTGTGGGACTCGAGAACCACACCTCGTTCCTGCGAGCGGTCCGCGGCGGCATCCTGCGAGGAACTGCCCGCCCCCTCACGCGCGGTCGCCGATCGCAGGTGTGGGAAGCCAACGTGCACGACGCCGAGGGCCACCTCGTGGCGACGGGACGCGTACGCGTGCTGTGCCTCGACGCCGGCACCGAGGTGGCTGGCGAGATCGTCGCGCTGAAGTCCTCGTCGTAGCCGACCATGTTGGCGCACGCACGCCGGCGCAAGCGCATCAGAACCACGGGGTGAGCAGCCGGGAGGTGAACCGCCATCGCCGGTGGCGCCGACGAGAGGTTCCGCAGCAGACGCTGTGGATTCTCCAATATTCCCGTGTGCCCGGCCGTACCCCGGGGCGGACGCGAACGCTATGCCTCTGCCGTAACCACATGCATAATAGTCAGCTTGCGCCGAAGGGCGCGGTTGCCCGGCAGAGCGGCCCGGAACGTGAAGGAAGGCACGACGTGGTACAGGTCTATGTCACGTCTTACAGGAAGGTTGAGGACATCGCCCACGGGCTACTCGGCCTCTCCCTCAAGGAAGGACCCATATGATGCGCATGCCCCGTTGGTTTCATCGTCTCGTCATCAGCACCGGCTTCGTGTTCGTGCTCGCTGGATCGGCTCTTGCGCAGAGCGCCACGCCTTCGACAGCCAGCCCGTCTGAGGGCTGGCGGTTCAGCGTCTATCCGGTGCTGGCCTGGGTGCCGACGAACATCGGCATCGAGGTCAACGTGCCGGTCGAGGGCCCGGGCGGCGGGGGCGGCACGATCGAGAACGTGAAGATCGTCGACTCACGGTTCGACGGCGCCTTCATGGGCGGATTCTCAGCGACCAACGGTGTCTGGCGCATTGACGCCGATGGCCTGTGGGCAGCCGTCGGCGGCGACCGTCCCGACTCGCCGACACTGGTCGTCGACGTCGACCTGATCTACGGCCACGGCTCCCTGGGCCGCCAGGTTTACAAGGACCTGTTCGTGACGGCCGGTGTCCGCCGCCTCGCCTTGAAGTACGACATCAAGCTCAATAACACGCAGTTGACGCGGAAGCCCGGCCTCTGGGATCCGCTGGTCGGCGTTGCGTACCACCACGTGGGCGACAAGCTCGAAGCCCATGGACTGTTTGACGTCGGCGGCTTTGGCGTCGGGAGCGACAGCGAGATCGCGGCGTCGTTCCGGCTCGACTGGAAGCCGCTGCGGCATTTCGGGCTCACCGCGGGCTACAGCCACCTGCGGTTCAAGTTCGAGCACGAAGTAGCCTCGAAGACGCTCAAGGTGACCCAGACGGTGTCAGGACCCGTGGCCGGGATTGGTTTCTACTTCTAGGCGCTCGGCACACGTCTGAAGTGGGTGCGTCGGACGGCGCGGACGAACGCGCCGTCCCGCTCGTGGATGGGCAGACCCCAACGGAGAATTGCCATGAGCCCGCGAACATCCGCCACCGACGACGCGGTTCTGGCCGAGCCGTCCGACTTCTCGCTGGTCCTCGGTGGGCCGCTGTATCAGCTTTGGCGGCGCACACACCTTGCCGGAGACGCGCTGCAGCTGGTCCACCGCCGCATCGTCGCGCTGACGCTGCTGGCGTGGGTGCCGTTGCTGGCGTTGTCGGCCGCCGAAGGCCACGCGTGGGGCAACGGCGTGGCCGTGCCCTTTCTCCTCGACGTCGAGATGCACGTGCGCCTGCTCCTTGCGCTGCCGTTGTTGATCGCGGCCGAAGTGGTCGTTCACCGGCGGATCCGCCCCATGGTCAGGCAGTTCCTGAACCGTGGGTTGATTCCGGACGCGGGGCGTGCACGGTTTGATGCAGCCGTCGCCTCTGCAGTCGGCTTGCGCAATTCCGTCGTCGCAGAGGTCGTGTTGATTGCGCTCGTGTACGTGGTGGGCGTGTTCTACTTCTGGCGCACGGTGGGCGCGCTCTACGCGCCGACGTGGTATCGCGAACCGGCCGGCGCAGGTTGGCAGCTGTCGAAGGCGGGCTGGTGGCTCGCCTTTGTGAGTCTGCCGATGTTCCAGTTCCTGCTCCTGCGGTGGTACTTCCGGTTGGCCGTCTGGGCGCGCTTCCTGTGGCAGGTGTCGCGCATCGACCTGGCGCTGTCACCCACGCACCCTGACCGCTGCGGTGGGTTGGGGTTCCTCGCGCAGGTGGGGCCGGCGTTCTCGCCGGTGCTCGTCGCGCAAGGGGCGCTGCTGGCAGGAATGATGGCCAGCAAGATCTTCTACGCGAACGCCAGTCTGCCCGAGTTCAAGGTGGAGATCATCGGCGTCGTGACGCTGATGATCCTCGCCGTCCTCGGGCCGATGCTGGTCTTCAGCGCCAAGCTCGACGCAGCCAAGCGCAAGGGGCTCGGAGAGTATGGCGGACTGGCGCAGCAGTACGTGCGCGAGTTCGACCGCAAGTGGGTTCGTGGCGGCGCGCCGCCGGACGAACCCCTGATTGGCAGCGCCGACATCCAGTCGCTGGCCGACCTGGGCAACAGCTTCGAGGTTGTCAAGGAGATGCGGTACGCGCCCTTCACGTGGCAATCGGTGGTGTACCTGGTCGTGGCCACGCTGCTGCCGGTCCTGCCGCTCACGCTGACGATGGTGTCGCTCGAGGAGTTGCTCACGCGCCTGATCAAGGTCGTCTTCTGAGTGCGTCGGGCCTGTTGCCCTCCAGCGCTGGCCCGCCTACTCTTGTCGGGTGAGCAATCTTCCCAACCACGAGGAGTGATACATCCCATGCACATCAAGCCGTTTCTCTCATCCGTGCTGGCTGCGGCCGCACTCGTCGCGTCCTCACCAGCCCACGCGCAGTCATACAGCGACTATCGCTGGAGCGTTGATTTTGGGATTGGCTGGGACAACAGCATCAGCGGCAACATCAACTCGAGCGGGATGGGCCGCCTCAACGATCAAGCGGTGGTGATCCTGAAGAACACCTACGAGGACGTGTACGGCACGGGTCTCCACCTGCGCTTCGGCGGCGGCTTCATGCTCGACGAGGTGACCGAGGTGCGGGCCACGTTCACGTTCCAGTCGCTCGACGCCGACCTCACGCCTATGGGCGACATCGGCGCGTCCAGGCTCTACGGCCAGTACCAGGACTACCAGAGCTGGGGATTCGATGCCGGGATCAGGCGGTACGCCGACGTCGCCTCGCAGGTGCGCGCCTACGGTGAGGGCACGATGGGCATTGCCGTCGTCGACGAGACCGACGTGGTGCTCGTGGCTCCCTCGATCAACCTTGCGGGCAACGCCACCGACTTCTACGATCGCACGGCGGCGTTCACGTTCGGTGGGAACGTCGGCGTGGTCTTCCAGGCCTCTGATCGTGTCGGCCTGTTCACTCAGGTTGGACTGCGATATGTCACGGGAATGTCGGCGGTGGACGGGCTCGAAGGCACGGGGCTCGAGACCATCAACGACAAGAGCTCGCGGTGGACGTTCCCGTTCCTGATGGGCATCCAGGCGCGGTTCTAGAAGACGGCAACACGCGACGGTCTCGTGCGCTGCTCGAACGCGGCGGCCCGTGGCGTGTGGAAGCGTGCTCCAATCCTCGGCTTCGTGTCCGGCTTCTCGCTCAGGCCAATGACGATGCGCAAAGTGATGTGGGTTCTTCTGCTGTGCACTGCAGTGTCTGCCGGAGCGCAGACGCCACCAGCCGAATCCTCGCCTCAGGGCCCTCCCGAGTTCGGCCCGGCCCACGGGACGCTCATGATCATCGGCGGAGGCCTGCGCAGCGAAGCACTGCTCAAGCAGTTCATCGCCCTCTCCGGCGGCCCCGAGGCGTCCATTCTGCTGGTGCCGACCGCGGCCGAGGGAGACGATCCCGCGTCCTACTGGGAAGACCTTCGCGATCTCGAGGCCGCCGGCGCTCGTCACGTCACGATCCTCCACACCCGGGATCGCAAGATCGCCGACTCGGACGCCTTCGTGGCGCCCATCAGGCAGGCGGGCGGTGTCTTCATCATGGGCGGCCGACACTGGCGGCTCGCCGACGCGTATCTCAACACCCGAACCCATGCCGAACTGCGCGCGCTGCTCGATCGCGGTGGTGTGATCGCCGGGACGTCGGCTGGGGCCACGATCCAGGGGTCCTTCATGGTGCGAGGTGACACGAAAGGCAACGAGATCATGGTCGGCGACCATGTCGAGGGCATGGGCTTCCTGAGAGGCGTGACCATCGATCAGCACGTGCTGCGTCGCAATCGCCAGTTCGACCTGATTCCGGTGATCGAGGCGCACCCCGAACTGCTGGGGATAGGCATCGACGAAGACACCGCCATCGTGGTGCGGCGCGACCGCTTCGAGGTGGTGGGGAGCAGCTACGTCCTCATCTACGACCACTCCCGGATGGTCGGCCCGGCCGGCCAGTTCTACTTCCTGGCGCCCGGCGATCGGTACAACCTGAAGACGCGCGAAGCCGAGCGACCGCAGATGAGGGGCGTGCCCGTGGAGCGCGTGAGAAAGAAGCCCTGGAAGAAGTGAGCGTGGGCCGGCCGTGTTTGGCTCCTGTCGAGGAGTGACACCAACGCCCCCGTGTCGAGGAGCAGCTCACCGGCCATTGCGGAGAGACGCGATGATGTGGGCGCGTCACGGCCGCGGTCGCCGCGATTCGCCGAACGTGGAACGAATGTCCGCTCCGATGGCGACTGTTGCCTCGGGTGGAACAGTGATGATCCCGACGCCGTTGTCGATGACCATCTTCGTGCCATAGGGTTCCGAGTACTTCTGCACCTGCTCGAGGATCGTCCGGGCAAGCGCCGGGGTCGGCGTCTGGGCGATGCTCATCCGCGATACCGGCCGGCTCCGTCCCACGCCAAGGTCAACGGGATACACGCGAACCTCGGCGAGCTTCCCATCCTGGTACTTGGCGACGGCGATGTAGCACACGAGGTTGTTGTCGCCCTGGAGCCAGGCGTTGCCAACCTCGCCTGCCTCGATGTCGGTCATGCGCGTGCCGACGGGCGAGTCGTCGCTGCCGTAGCGCGCAACGGCGAAGTTTCCGGGGTTGTAGAAGATCGGCCGGCCCTTGTAGATCTCGATCCCCTTCATCGTGTGCACGCCGCTGCCGGCGTAGAGATCCATCCCGTTGTCGACCAGCTTGTGCGTGATCTCGATCTCGAAGTCGGTCGCGTAATTCTCCTGCGAGTACGCCTGGAACGCGAAGCGGTTCTGGTGCACGTGCATTCCGAAGATGACGAAGTCGCCGTACTCCTTGGCGTTCCGCACGGCGAGGGTCTGGCTCTCGAGATCGGTCGGGTTGATCTCCCAGTGGAACTCACCGGGCTTCGGACCGGTCATGAAGTTCGTGTCGAACACGCGCACCCGATTGGGCTCGTCCCTCGGCACGTCGATCGGTCGTGAGAGGCCCGGCTCCGTGCGCCGGGCGACGATGGCATCGCGCCAGGACGTGAGCTGCTGCAGCATCTCCGGGGTGACCACGTGCCACTGTGTCAGCCGCAGGGGGTTCATGCCCCATGTGTCCTTCCCGCTGTTTCCGTTACGGTTCTGTGCGATCTCCGAGCGGTCGATGGTCGGATGGCCTGGATACGCGGCGATCATTCCGACCGTACCCTTGGGCGTGTGCTGGAAGGCGGGCATGCGCGCCGTCGACAGGTTGGGGCCGTAACCCGCTACCTGAATCCCCACCTCGTCCAGGTACTTGATGCTCGACTTCATGCCCTCTTCGCCACCCTGCGCCTCGCCGGGGCCCAGCAGGTCGAACCCCAGGTCTGCGATACCTTTCGCAAGCTCCTTGGGCGCCCAGTTGTTGCCGTGCCCGTACGGCCAGTTGCGTCGATCGACGAGGTAGAACTCCATGTTGCCGACGGTCGTGTCGGCGTCCTGGAGGATCTTCTGCAGCTTCGGATCGATCAGCCCGGTCACGGCCTCCTGTAGCAGCACGTCGCCGACAACCGCGACCGTATAGGTGCCGGTCATCTTGTTGGCCAGCTCCTTGGTCAGGTCACGGAAGGGAAACGTGCTGAGATCGACTTGCGCCCGGGTCGGCTGCGCTACGACGGGCGCGACCAGCGCTAACGACGTCGCCAGCGCGACGAGTGCCGTGGTCGCGAGTGTTCGTGAATACGCCCGTCGTGTCGCGTGCCTGAAAGTCATGGTGTCCCTCTGCTTTGCGTGGGCTGCATGCCGCCCGACGATGGTACTGCGATCCGGTGTTGAGTCCTTTACGTGGCGCTGCCGGGTTGGACGCGCTTCTCGGGAGTGGGCACCGCGACTCCCACCGTGGCCTGTGAGGCGGCCCCGCGTTGCGACGCGTGCAGGATAAGCGCTGCCGAGAGCCCGAGCACGGCGGCGAACGAGAGCCAGGCGCCCGGCATGGCCTTGTTACCCGTGACGTGGATCAGGTACGTCGCGATGGCTGGAGTGAATCCCCCGAGCACGGCAGTCGCGAGGCTGTAGGCAATCGAGAAGCCGGCCGTCCGGACGTTGACGGGCATGATCTCGGTGAGGTACACGACCATGGCGCCGTTGTAACCCGCGTAGACCAGCGACAGCCACAACTGCACCGCGAGCAAGCGCGCAAACGACGGCGAGGAGACGAGCCACGACAGCGCCGGATACGCCGTGAGTAGCGCGAGCAACGCGCAGGCGATGAGCTGCGGGCGGCGTCCCACACGGTCGCTGAGGCCGCCCATCACCGGCAGCAGGATGAAGTTCGAGATGCCGACGCACAGCGTGACGATGAGGTTTGTGACAGGGCTCAACTTCAGCTCCACGCTCCCGAATGTTGGCGTGTAGGCGGTGATCATGTAGAACGACACCGTGGTCATGGCGGCGAGCATGGTGCCGAGGAGCACGATCCGCCAGTTCGACACGAGGTTCCCGAATACTTCGGCCATGCGCGGGTGATGCTGGCGCGCCAGGAACTCGGGCGTTTCCTGCAGCGACCGCCGGATGAAGAAGATGAACGGGATCAGCACACACCCGACGAGCAGCGGGATGCGCCATCCCCAGGCGAGCATCTGCTCACGGGTGAGCATCGACGACACGATGATGCCGAGCAGGGCGGCAAACACCACCGCCACCTGCTGGCTCGCCGACTGCCAGCTCACGTAGAAGCCCCGGTGTCCGGGGGTGGCAATCTCCGAGAGGTACACCGACACGCCGCCGACTTCGACGCCGGCCGAAAGACCCTGCACGAGTCGACTGACGACCACCAGGAGGGGTGCCGCCAGCCCCAGCGTCACGTAGCCAGGGAGCGCGGCGATCGTCAGCGTGCCGACCGCCATCATGCCCAGGGTGAGCAGCAATCCCGCCCGCCGACCGTGTCGATCCATGTACGCACCGAGGACGACGGCGCCGATGGGCCGCATGAGGAATCCCGCGCCGAACGTGGCCAGTGACAGCATGAGCGAGGCGAACTCGCTCCTGGCGGGGAAGAACGTGGCGCCGATGGCGGTCGCGTAATAGCCGAACACCATGAAGTCGTACATCTCGAGGAAGTTGCCGCTGGCGACAATGACCACGGCCTTGATCTTCGCCCTGCGCTCTGACGCGTCCATCGCCTGTGACTCCTGTCTCGCGCCCATGTGCTGGCGGCGCCGCGGTGGCGCCGACTGTGCTGAACGACTCACGTGGTCGAACATCAGGGCGGCGGGGGCCTGCGCGCGACGATCGCGCTCGGCCCCTCGCCGCCACGGAGGCTAGAAGGTATAGGCCACGCTCAGCTCGAGGATCCGCGGGGGAAGGATGGTCGTGCCGTTGCCGTCCGCAATCGGCAGGCCGAAGGTCGATCCCGAACGCCGTTGCACGTTCTGCACCGAGTTGGCGTTCAGCACGTTGTAGATGTTTGCGCGCAGATCGAGCTTGTGGGTCCGAGCGATCCGGACCTGCTTCTGAAGGCGCATGTCGAGCAGGCTGAACTTGTCCATCCGTCGCGTCCCGACCTCCTCCACGGGCATGGTGAAATTGGGGATGGTCCGTCCGCCGGTGACGCGAACCGTGCGTGCCCACGGGTCGCCGCTCCGCAGGTCGTAGTTGGCAGAAACCATCACGGTCCACGGCAACTGGTACGATCCGGCGAGCTTCAGCCCGTATTCCCAGGTGTGGTCGGCAATCATGATCTCGGCGTTGGGGTTGTCGGCCGGTCCGAGGGCACCGTTGGAGCCGAGATTGCCATTGAACTTCGTGGCCGAGTACGATCCGCTGAACTGCCAGCCACGCGAGAAGCGTTTCACGACCGCGAACTCGAAGCTCGTGAACTGCGTGTCAGCCCGCGAGTCGTTCACGCGCGTGAATTTGTCGAACGCCGCCCCTGCGAGCGCCTGCGGGTACTCCCAGTAGGTGAGCGTGTTTCCGGTATCGTCTGCGTTGCCGACCACGCCGTCGGGCCCAGGGTCAGGACGACTGACCGGAACGGTGTACGCGCTGGGAGGACGCAGTGGATTGGTGACCCGCAAGGTGTCGGCGGTGCGCGAGTGGATCCCGGTCAGTCGTGCCGCAAACCCGGCCGCGAGCTGCCGCTCGAAAGACGCAGAGAACTCGTTCACCGTAGGCGGCTTCTCGTCGGGGTTGACGAAGAACGTGCTGCCGGACACGCCCGAGACATAGTCGGGTCCACCCGGTCGCAGGTCGACCTCACCCGGCTCGTACAGCTTGTTGCCGTTCAGGTCGTGCCACCGCCAGATGGTGGTCTGCGTCGCCTTCGGATCGAGGTCTTGCACTTCGGGCTCGTTGGCGCGCATGTGCACGAAGTGTCCCCAGCCGAACTTCAGCACCGATTTCGCGTTGCCGGTGAGGTCCCAGGCGGCGTGCATGCGCGGCGCGAACGAGTTCCACGTGTTCATCTGGATCTCCGGCCAGCACTGCTCGGCCGCGAACATGCCGGCCTCGCGGCAGGCCTCCGGCACGTACCCCTTGTCGCGGGCGTACCGCAGTCCGAGGTTCATGGTCACCCGCCGTGCAATGGTCCAGACATCCTGCACGTAGAGGCCGAGGTATTCCGTCACCTGGAAGGGCTCGACGGGGATGTTCTGGGTGCGGAACTGGAAGGGGACGCCGTTCTGGTATTCGAGCTGGTACGCCGGCTGGTTCCGCTCATTTCCGCCGCGGCTCGTCGAGGTGTGCAGGTAGTCGAACCCCGTGTCGACCTGGTGGTTCCCGAAGAAGACATCAGGCTTGTACCACGTCAGCGTGCCCTTGGTGTGCTTGCGGTCCGGGATGACGAAGGTGTTGACGTTCGTGTTTTCACCCCAGATCTTCTGCGTGATGGCATCGGTCATCGAGATGCCTGGAAGCGTCTCGTCCGGGCGTGGGCCGTGCGTCACGTCGTAGCGTCGTACCTCGTAGTTCCAGAAGCCGTACTGCAGGTCGACCACCATCGAGTTGCCGCGCAGCCACTGCCATTCGACCTTGCCGACTTTCGGGATCGTGCTCTGCTCCTGTCGTGATTCCCAGGCGCGCAGCGTGTCGGCGCCCGACTCGTCCCACTTGTGCATCTCCTGGTAGAACCCCACCAGCTTGTGGGTCTTCGACGCCTGGTACGACACCTTGCCGGTCGCCCACCACGCGAGCTGGTCATCGACCGCGGCGTCACCGTTCGGCTGGTAGGTCCCGGCGATCTCCTCGACATCCCGGCGCCGACGAGCCGCGGTGTAGAACCAGAGCTTGCTCGTTCCGATCTTCCCGCCCAGATCACCGCCGTAGTCGTAGCGGGTGACGGTCGGATTCCCGCTGGTGACCCCCTGGGCCATCAATTCGTCGGTGAGGTTGTCGGCCTGCCAGTCGGTCATGTACTGCCCGAACGCAAAGCCACCGTGCAAGTCGTTCCCGCCCGACTTCACGATGCTGACGATCTGGACGCCGCGGGTCGGCGTCTTGGCGCCATTGCCGAGTGTCGAGATCGCCGACTCGTCGAACGCATTGAAGTCGAAGTAGTTTCCGGCGCCGCCGCTGGCGCCGGCGCCGCCGGCACCCGGATTCTGCGGCGCCAGGGTGTAGACGCCCTCAACCAGGTTCCATGCCTCTCCGCTTTGCCCGAACGACCGGAACTGCGTCTGCTCGTTCGTGGCACTGCCTCCCACTTCCTTCGTCGTGCGGACGCCGGGCGCCGACGAGAGCACGCTGATGAGCCCGTTGCGACTGCCTGGAATCGTCTCGAGCGTCTCGCGGGTCATCTGGGTCGTGGCGGCCGTCGATACCGCGTCGACGATGGCCGACGCGCCCGACACCGTGACGGCTTCGGCGACACCACTCACCGACAGCACCGCGTTGACGGTCGCGACGAATCCGACGGTCAGGCGGACGTCGGGCTGCTTGACCGTGTCGAACCCTGCGAGCTCGTACGTGATCACGTAGGTGCCGATGGGGAGCGGGCTGATGCGGTACTCGCCCGTCTCGTCGGTCACAACCGACATGGCACCCGTCTGGAGCGCAGGGCTGGTCGCGGTCACCGTCACGCCGGGGACGACCGCGCCGCTCTTGTCGTGGACGGTCCCGACGATCGACGCGTTGCTGCTCTGGCCCCACGCGAGCGAGGCACCCGCGACGAGCGCCACGACCGCGAGGACGGCATTGCAGGCCTGACCCGTGAGCTTCCAGTTCATCAGCTGTCCCTCCGCACTGCGTGTGTTCGTGTTTCCTGCCCGACCGGCGCGGCAGCGACAGGCGCTGACGACGGTCGAGGTACAAACGACAGGGCGCGATCCATTGCCCGACGTGACGCTGCAAACGATTCGAGCCGGATGGTAGGGCAGAACAGGGGCGAGTTTTTTTGCAGTTTGTCGCATCGGCGCGGCTAGCGCTGGCGGGGGGCAGTCGAGGGTCGGGCGTATACTGTGCCGCGCTGACGTCCTCGCCATGATCAGGCAAGCGCCCGAAGGGCCGTTCGACCTACGGCACGACCATCGCGTCCGGCGGTCTCGCGTGCGTCGCCACGTGCTCGGCGTGCCGCACGCGATCAGTGTGTTCGCCGCGTGCTGCTGCGTGGCCGTGGCGTGCACGAGTCCGGCCCCGCCGCCACCCCAGGCGACGCTGCGCATCGCGACCGGGCTTCCGACCATGACGTTCAACGGCTTCGGACGCGAGCTGATGGCGGCGTTTCAGCGGCTGCTGCCGGACCTGCCGTTCACGATGGTCGAAACACCGGGGTCAATCCGGAACCTCGAACTGCTGGGCGAAGGACAAGCCGATCTCGCACTCTCGCTCGCCGACGTCGCGTACCTGTCGTACAACGGCGAACTTCGGCAGACGCTTCGCCCCGTCAGGAGCGTTCGTGGGATCGCCGTCCTGCACCACTCGCGTGTGCACGTGCTCGTGCGGGCCGATTCGCCGATCACGTCGGTCTCGGAGTTGAAGGGGCGGGCGATCGCGGTGGGCCCGCCTGGCAGCGGCACGGCTGCGACGGCCGAACTGGTTCTGGCCGCATACGACGTGCGGCCCGATTCCGTCAGCCGCCGCACCCTCTCGTTCACGGAGGCCGCCGAGGCGTTGGCGCGCGGTGAGGTCCAGGCGTCGTTCGTGGTCGCCGCCGATCCTGTGGACACGGTCGACGCGGCCATGAGGTCAGGCGCCCGCCTGCTCGACCTGACGGGTGCGCACGCGCTCGGACTTCGCAAGCGCTATCCGTTTCTGCGCAACGACGTCATCCTGCCCGGCACCTACAGCGGGCAGCCGAAGGCGGTCCACACGCTGAGCATCGACGTGTTGCTCGTGTGCCGAACCGATCTCGAGGAACCGGTGGTGCGACGGGTGACCGCCGCGCTCTTCGCGGCGCTGCCCGACATGGCGACACGCCTCGGCTTCCTGCGCCTGATGGATCTCGGCCGCGCGTCGGCCTCGCCCGTGCCGCTGCATCCCGGTGCCGCGTGGTACTACCGCGAACGGGAGCTGGCTCGATGACGTCCCTGGAGCGAGAGCTGGCTTGGGGCCACCGCTTCCAGGGCTGGCTCGGCGCAGCGGTGGTCTGTGGCGTCGTGGCGCTGGCGTGGTCGGGCTATCGGGCGGCCACGGAGTGGCAGGGGAGTTCCGCGCTGCTCGTCGAGCGACGCGCCCGCGATCTTGCGGATCTGCTGGCCACTGCGCTCACGCGCGACATGGGAGGCGCGCAGGCGACCGTCCTCGCCGCCTCGGAGTTGGGGCCACAGTCCTTCGACCCTCCCTCCGACGTGATAGAGGTGGTGGCGACGGCTTTCGCGCGCTACCCCTACCCTGAGTTCTTCTTCGGCTGGAGCGAAGCGTCACACACCGCCGCCGTGTTCCTGACGCGGGCTGATCGCAGGCCCTCGTGGCTCAGCGTGAGCGATGCGCAGGGACACTACCCCGTGGTGCCCACGACCAACGACAACCTGGAGCGCCTGCTGCGTGCCCGGATCCAACGCGATGCCGTGGCGCAACGACAGGTACTCGGCATTCGACACGGTCGTGGGTGGTCTGCCGTACCAAGTGGTGGCGCGACTCGTCTACGCCGAAGACACGCGCGAGCACCTCGCAAGCGTGTTCGGCTTCATGGTCAACGTGCACTGGGTGCGCGAACACTACTTCTCGGGAATCGCGCAATTGGCCGCCCGGATCGGCGAGTCGGGAGGCGGCCTCGAGTACATGATTGCCGACGAGCGTGGGGCACGCGTGGCCGGGACCGACAGGCCCGCGCGTCCAGAGTCGGCCGAGACGCGCGAGTTCCTGGCCGTCTTTCTCGACCCGTCGCTCATCGCCCTGGACCCACCTCCAGACCTGACCATGCCGTCCTGGACGGTCCACGTCAGCGCCGCCAGTGATCGCACGCTCGAGTTGGCCGCGCGCGGCGCTCGTCGCACGCTGCTGGCCATCGCAGCAGCTGCCTTGCTCGCAGGGCTCGGGCTGACCGTCGCGGTTCGCGCCGCACACGCGAGCGTCAGGGTGGCGTCGATGCGGTCGGACTTCGTATCGGCCGTGACGCATGAGCTCAAGACGCCCTTGTCCACGATCCGCACCATCGCCGACACGCTGGTGCGCGGACGCCTCAGCACCCCGGAACAGGTACACACCTACGCTGAACTGCTGGCGCAGGAGGAACGCAGGCTGGCGCGCTTGATCGACAACCTGCTCGCCTACGCCCGTGTCACCGATGTCACCGAGGTGTACTCATTCGAGTCGCTCAGTCCGCACGACGTCGCGGCCGAGGCGATGTCGAGGTTCAAGCACCAGTTGATGGACGGCTCTGTCGACTTCCAACTCGACGTGGATCCCGCGCTCCCGAGAATCAGGGCCGATCGCACGGCGCTGGTGCTGGCCTTCGACAACATCATCGACAATGCGATCCGATACTCGGCCGAGACGACGAAGGCCGTCATGACTGCCCATGCGGAAGACGGCGTCGTGGAGTTCACCGTTACCGACCACGGCGTCGGGATCCCGCCCGACGAACTGCAGCGCGTACAGCGGCGCTTCAGCCGTGGTCGCTCGTCGGTGGGCCATGGCAGCGGGCTCGGGCTGGCCATCGTGCGTCGCATCGCCAACGATCACGGGGGGTCGCTCCAGCTCGAGAGCACCGTCGGGGTCGGGACGACGGTGAGGCTCGCGATTCCCGTCGCCAGAGGGTGAGACCATGGCGAAACGCATCTTGATCGTCGAGGACGATGTCTCGCTTGCCAAGGTCGTGTCGGACAACCTGACCCTCGACGGCTTCGAAGTCGCGTGGTCATCGAGCGGGCACGATGCGCCGGCTCGCGCACGCGCGTTCCTCCCCGATCTGATCCTCCTGGACATCATGCTGCCGGGCCCCAGCGGTTTCGACCTGTGCCAGGTGCTGCGCCACGGGGGGCGCGTCCCGGTGATCATGCTGTCGGCGCGCGACCAGAAGCACGACAAGGTCCGCGGCCTGAACCTGGGAGCCGACGACTACGTCACCAAGCCGTTCCACTTCGATGAACTGGTCGCCAGGATTCACGCCGTGCTGCGCCGCTTCGCACGACCGCTCGATCGGATCGCGATCGGCGACATCTCGGTGGAGTTCCAGCCGTTCAGAGCGACATGCGCAGGCCGGGAGATTCATCTTGCGCACCGCGAGTTCGAGATCCTGCGTCTGCTCGCAGCCCACCCGGGACAGGTGGTCTATCGCGACGAGTTGCTTCGCGAAGTCTGGGGCGTGATGTACAGACGCCACCGGCCGCTCTGTCGACCACGCCATCGCGCGGCTCCGCAAGAAGGTCGAGCCCGACCCTCATCGTCCGCGATTCATCCGATCGGTGAGGGGCGACGGCTACTGCCTGACGCTGGAATAGCGCGGCGATCTTCACCGCGCTCTCAACCTGCGTCATCGTGCCTTGCAGCAGCGGATGCCGCTGCGGATGCATCGCCGCCCCCTGCGCGCGGCGTGGAGCCCGCGTCGTCACGGACTCCACGCGCGCTGGCGCTACTTCTTGCGCAGGACTTCGTCCAACAGGAGGTAGCGAGGGCGGGCTTCGGGCACGGCACGTGACTCGACGTCCAGGTGCATGACCTTGAAGCCCTGCTCAGGCGTGTAGGCGGGCCACGTCGGCAGCCCCGGGCCGTTCGGGTCGCCCGTCTTGATGAAGTTGGCGAAGCAGGTCTCCATCACCTGCGACAGCTTGTAGTCGCCGGGCTCCCAGGCGTAGTGCGTGTTGGTCGCCAGGTTGCCGAGCGCGTATTCGATCTCGGCAGAGTGCACGGCACCGCGCCACGTCGGAGGGGCTGAGGCCCCGGGCGCATTGGTGATGATGCCGCCCGCGGTGCCCGGCGTCTGGTTGGCGGCTCCCAGGAACTTCGGGCGCGGGCGCGAGAAGAACCAGCGATACACCGGCTTCCCGCTCGACTGGCGGTGACTCTCAGCCAGGCGCCACATGTTGTAGCCCATGCCCTGATCCGTCGCCAGCGTCTGGGCCGCGTCGAGCACCTGGTCTTCGGTCGTGCCGGCGGGGTAGAGCGCGAGCACGCGATCGGCATCGGCGCCGAACACCTTGCGCACGGCCGCCGTGTATCCCTCGGGCGTCGGCGGGTTGTCGCCCAGCAGCGATTTGGCCGTGCGGTCCTCCGACACCCACCCCAGGAGCAAGGGCACGTGCGCCTGTTTGCCCGCATCCACGTAGGCGACCAGGTCGGTGGCGGGGACCACGTACCCGTCGGCGATCGCCTCGAACCGCGTCCATGGCGCCCGGGCTGTCATTTCGAGCAACGCGGCGGCAGGCATCGCGCGCAGTTCCTTCAGCGATGCCGCGCCGGCCGCCGCCATGAACCCCATCCCGTGCTTCTCGCCGTCGGCGAGCGACGCAGGCTTGCTGGCCTGGACCATGCTCCCGCTCTCCATGATCGCGCCCGCGAAGAGGTTCTTCGACAGGGGAGAGAGCACCTGCACCGACGTCGACCGCGAGCCGGCCGACTGGCCCGCGATGGTGACCCGGCCCGGGTCTCCGCCGAAGGCTGCAACGTTGGCCTGCACCCACTTCAGCGCTGCATGCTGGTCGAGGAACCCGTAGTTGCCTGACGCGTGATACGGCGCTTCGGCGGTCAGTTCGGGATGCGCCAGGAAACCGAACACCGTGACGCGGTAGCTGATGGTGATCGAGACGATGCCCTTCGAGGCCATGCTCTCGCCGTCGTACCGCAACTCGGATCCGTCGCCCGCCACCAGCCCGCCGCCGAAGAAGTAGACCAGCACCGGCAGCTTCTCGGATGCCGATTTCGCCGGTGTCCAGACGTTGAGATAGAGGCAGTCTTCGCTCATGCCCGTGTTGCGGAATTCCATGTCGCCGAACACGGGGCGCTGCATGCAGTTGGGGCCGAACGCCACTGCCTGGCGAACGCCCTCCCAGTTCTTGACGGGCTGCGGCGCCTTCCAGCGCAACTCGCCCACGGGAGGTGCGGCGAACGGCACTCCGCGGAAGACCCGGATGCCGGTCTTCGTGCTGGTGCCTTCGAGCACACCGTTGACAGTCGTGACCTGGTCGGCGGCAGACGCCGTCGTGACAACGGTCACGCCCGCCAGGGTTGCCATGGTGCAGAGAGTGATACCGATACGGCGCATTGGCTTCACAAGTTGTCTCCGTTCCTGAAGAACCGTCGCATCCCTACTTCGCCTTCTGCATGTCGCCTGCCGGACAAGCCAGCGGCGTGAGCACGCCTCGCGCGGCACCAATGTCCCAGTGGTACAAATACGGTGTGCGCCCCGGGAAGGCCGCGGCGGAGGGGCATCGATTCGGCTCGCCCGGGTCGAGGCCGTAGAGCACGCGGCCGTCGTCGTCAATCCCGTTGCGCGTGAGGTCGGCCGCCGCCATCGAACGGGCGGTGCCGACGCGTCCGCGAATCATCACGAACGCCTGATCCGACCCCGTGCGGGCCACTTGCGTGTATGGATCCATGCGCTCGCGGATTATGCGCTGTTCGATCACCGCGTGCACGGCAAACGACACCGGCAGCACGGCCACGCTGGCCGCCATCAGGCCCGCCAGCACGCGCTCGCCGCGTGACCGCCCCGCAAGCGCCTCGCCGCGAAACAGGTGGCCGCACACGAAGACGACCACGAAGAGGAACGGCTCGTAGTGGAATCGCGGCCCATACTGGTTGCCGCCGCGTTCGACGTAGAAGTACAGCAGGGCAGCCGCCAGCACGAGCATCCAGTCGAGCAGGCCGCACCGCGCCGCGCGCGGCGCGAGGCGCAGGTACATCACGTAGGCCACCAGCAACGCCGGAGGCGTCCACGTCGCGTGGCGCACGAGGTGCGTCGCCAGCATGTCGGCGCCCCGGAGCAGGAACCGGTCTGCGAACCAGATCGACAACGTCCCCGCCCCGGTGGTGAGTTGCCACGGTGAGCCGCTGAACGCGGTGTTGTACGACGCCAGCAACAGCACCCAGGGCAACCCACCTGCCACGAACAACGCCGCCGTCCGGAGCCGGGGGGCGCCCCGGCGCAGCAGCCAGAGTGCGATGGGGATGCCGCAGGCCACGCCCGTGAAATACCGCGCGAGCACGGCCCACCCGATGAGCAGCCCCACGGTGACCGGCACCCATGCCGGCCGCCGGTCGTCACGCGCGGCCACGCAGGCCGCGGCGAGGAGCAGCGCCCCGCAGAACGTGTGCGAGAAGTAGGACGCGGCGTTGAACAGGAAGAACGGCGACACGGCGAGCAACGCCGCGGCCGACACCCCGGCGCGCGGGCCATACAGACGCGCGCCGAGCATCCAGACCAGTCCGAGCGTCAGCGCGCCCAGGATCGGGTTCAGCAGCCACGCTCCGACGCCCAGCCGAATGGCCGCCGCCAGCGCCAGCGGCCAGCCCACGGGAAAGCTTCCGAACACCCGGTGCGGTTCCTCGACGATGTAGTTGAAGGTGAACAGCGCGGCCGGCTCGATCGGCGTGTTCCACAGCCGCCCTGCTGCCAGCGTCTGCGCCTGGTAGAGGTAGACGTACTCGTCGCCCGAGTTGGGGAAGCCGAGCAGCACGACCTGGTTGATGGCCGCCAGCACCAGCATGATGAGCGGCGCACCGACAACGCAGACCGCGACGCGATGGGCGTGGGCCCAGTCCGCTGCGCCAATCCAGCGCGCGTACAGCCGGTCGAGCATCCGGTATCGTATCGCTGATTCCACGCAGTTTCTCGCCGAAGCGACTCGGCGACGGTCTTCTCGCCTGACCACCCTGCTGTGATGGCTTCGGTGGTGACCTGGGGAGACGACTGCGGCTCGCGTACCAGCGCACAGCCCAGTGATGCTCAGACGCGCGTGATCCCGTCCCGGGGCACCTTCGCGGAGATCGTGTTGGATCCTCTCTTCGTCAACCTGTACGACGATCCGCGTTGGGTTCCCTTCCTGCGCAGGATCGGCAAGGCGCCCGAGCAACTGGCGAAAATCGCATTCGCGTTGACGCCGCCGGTTTGAGCGCGGTGGAGATGCAGGAAGCGCTCGCGGCCGGCGCAGTGTTGCAGGCAGCGGCAACGGGACGCGTGCGACGGAACATGCCCGAACCCGTTCCGGTCATGGTCCTGGGCCGGTTGGCCGTCGATCGCGCCCACCAGGGAACGGGCCTCGGCGTGGCCCTGCTTCGCGATGCGCTGTTGCGAACGCTTCAAGCCGGCGAGGTCGCGGGTATCCGCGCCGTGCTCCTGCATGCGGTGTCGGACGAGGCGAAGCGCTTCTACCTCCACCACGGTTTCGCCGAGTCCCCGATCGATCCGATGACGATGATGATCACGCTCGGCGACATCGAGAAGGCGCTGGGGCGGTGACTCGCGTTGCCCCATCCACCACGATCATCGTCAGCGTGTATCGAGATCAGGCCTCCAGGGGCGACAACAACTCGGGAATGCGATCTCTCCACGCCGCTCGCCCAGACCAGTCGCGCCGTTGCCCGGCCAGCCACGCCAGCACCTGTGCGATGTCGAACAGGTTGTCGCTGCGTAGAGGGGCGCCCGGCACCCTCTCGGCGGGTGTGGTCGAGAGCTGCGTCGCTTGCCTGCGTGTGTAGGGCCCGGTGACCAGCGCATCCCGGCCGGTCAGCGCGATGTGGTACGCACGCGCAGCCGCTTTCGCGCCCCACGCGCTGCGCACTCCAGCCGCAGCGCCATGGGGTGACCATCGCCGGGATCGAATGCAAAGCGCGAGGGCAGGAACACACTCAGGGCCATGCGCTCCCCGTACTCCGTGAGCGCGAGGTCGGCGAGCACGTCGCCTGCCGGAATCTCGAACTTCCCGAGCGCGCTCGTCACGAGGTCGAAGACGTCACGGTGGGACACGAGCGTGTAGTCCTTCGACACGGCGGCGACAGGGATCGCCTCGCCCTTGCCACCGACCGGCCGGCACACGATCGCATCCAGCCTCGGGTGGAAAGCGACGAGGGCGGCTTGCGGATTGAAAAGCACCGCCAGTGGGTGCCGCTCGACCTGTGGCACGTACTCCCGCACCTCCTCGAGCGCGCGGCTGTAGCGAACGACCGGAGATCCGCGCCAGGTGTCGGATGTGTTCTGTTCGATCGCGACCATGAAGGTACCTTCCTGGACACGTGATACCCGGAGGGTGTGACAGGTGGGGTCACACAGCGTCCGACCTTCCGCCTGCATGCACCTCGGAGCATCCCGTCCGAGTGACCTTCGCTGTCACGTCCCTGCCCGACGATCGGGAGGTCAGCGATTGGCGCGAGAGCAGGGAGGTGGCAGCGTGGCAGCGAGCAACGACAAGACGACCGCGTGGGTCAGGAAGCACCTGGAGTTCCTTGGCTACAGCTCAATCCTGCAGGATGACGGGTGGATGTTCGCATCGCATCCCACGCGCCCGGACGTGTGCTTCCGGACCGTTCCCTTTGGCGTGCGGATGGTGGCGTTGTTCGACCTCGGCCGGCCGTCGGACACTCTGCGGGCCGAGTGGGTGGATTTCGCCAACCGCTGCAACAACGTGGGCATATTCGTCAGGTTCGCCCTCGGCACACGGGATGACGGCGGGTACCTGTTCCGGGCGACGGCCGTCTTCCACGGCGAGTACGCTCGGGCGTCGTTCGGTGCGTTCATCGACGCCTGGCAGAGCGATCTCGCGCTGATGGCGCACGCGCCCAGCGGGCCGGAGCCGATGGCCGACGAGGGTGACGAAGAGGGCGGGCGACGGGACGCCGGCGAGGTACGGCACTGAGAAGCTCCGGGCAGGCACCAGGGTTGTCAAGGCGACGGCCCCGAACTGTCGCGAGTCCGGGAGTTGACGGTCGCCGGGTCGAGATGATTGCGCTGGGACTACCCATAATGGGCACCCGCGGCCGCCGCACGCGCTCCCGCGCCTTTAGCATCGTGCATCACCAACAACGACGCTGCGTCGAGGAGAGTGAAATGAGCGTGGACGGGAAGCTCAGTCTGAAGAACCAGGTTGCCATTGTCACGGCCGGCGGGGCCGGCATCGGCCGCGCCATTTCGGAGCTGTTCGCCAGCGCGGGTGCCGCGGTGGCGGTGAGCGATCTGAAGCCTGAGGCGGCCGAGGAGGTCGCTGCCGGCATTCGCGCGGCGGGTGGTCGTGCGATCGCGCGAGCCTGCAACGTAACCGACGAGGCCGCTCGCGAGGCACTCGTGAAGGCGGCGGTCGACGAGTTCGGATCGATTACCATTCTCGTGAACAACGCCGGCGGCGGCGGGCCCAAGCCGTTCGACATGCCGCTCGAGACGTTCGTCTGGGCGTTCGAGCTGAACGTGTTCTCCACGTTTCGCATGACGCAACTGTGCGCTCCTCACATGGAGGCCGCGGGCGGGGGCGCCGTGCTCAACATCAGCTCCATGGCGGGGGAGAACAAGAACGCCCGGATGGCATCCTACGGCTCGTCGAAGGCGGCCGTCAGCCATCTGACGCGCAACGTGGCGTTCGACCTGGGCCCACGAGGCATCCGCGTGAACGCGATTGCGCCGGGTGCCATCAAGACGGCAGCGCTCGCCAGCGTGCTGAATCCCGAGATCGAGCGCGCGATGTTGAAGCACACGCCGCTCGGGCGCCTGGGCGAGCCGTCCGACATCGCGAACGCCGCGCTGTTCCTGTGCTCCCCCGCGGCGGCGTGGATCAGCGGGCAGGTGCTGACGGTCAGCGGCGGCGGCGTGCAGGAACTCGACTGACGTCAGCCGGACGTGTCATCCCGGTGACGGAACACCCGGTTCCGCACTTTGTCCACGACCTCGAGCAGGTCGGTTGCGGTTGCGAAGGTCAGGGAACCGAAGTGGCGTGCGATCTCAGGGGTGATGAAGAGTTCCCCGCGGCCAGTGCGCGTCAACCAGCCGCTGGCGACGAGGTCCTTCACCTTCCGGCGGACGGTCTCCCGGGGGATGCGGGTCGCTTCGCTGATCGAGAAGGCGTTGCACGGCAACATGGCGTGCAATGCGTCGGGTCCTGCCAGCGCGTCGCGGATGCGCTGCCGGTCGTAATCAAGGGCAGGGGCGAGGCGGGAGACATTGTGGTGCGCGATCTCGCCGAGAACGAGGGCCGCGACGAGGTCGCTTTCGAAGGTGGCGTAGACGCGCGCCATGTGTCGAAGGACCCACTCGTTCATGGCGATGGCGATGAACGCGTAGTGCCGATCGAAGAGGTCCGCGGTGAGTCGCCGGGCAGGCGCTGCGTCGGCGACACGCCGGGGGCCTCGAGACGGGGCCCGCACGCGCTCCCCGCCCGGGGCCGGCGCGAGATCGTTCTCCTCCTGCGCCAGCAGGTGCAACGCGGCGAAGAGGCGGGCGGTCCGGTCGGCACGATACCAGGTCCTGCCGTCGCGCACGCTTTTCAGGATCAGATGCCCGCGTGCCAGCACCGTCAGTTCCCTGCGGACCGCAGCCACCGGGCAGGGGATCAGGTGCGCCAGGTCAGACGCCTGCATCTCGCGCTCGGCATCGCCGAACAACTGGAGCACGACTCCGTACCGAACCTTGCCGAACAGCGCCCGACCCGTGTGCGTTGGACCCTGCATGCTACCCCCGCGCGTGTTGTCGCGACATCCTACCGCATCCCTTCCCGGAGCCAGTGGTCTCGATGAGCACTCTGACGTCGGTCGTTCCCGCGCTCGCCATCCTGGCAGGCATGCTGGTGTGCCTCGAGATCGGCTATCGCTGCGCCACGCGCGTCGCGTCGCTTCGCGTGAGCCCGGCGAGCGGGCCTGCAACCGAGGCGGCGCTCTTTGCGCTGCTCACCCTGCTGCTCGGATTCGCGTACGCCGGCGCAAGCGCGCGCCTCGAGGCGCGACGGGCGCAGGTTGTCGAGGAGGCCAACGCCATCGGTACCGCCTACCTGCGCCTCGACCTGCTCGCCGACGACGAGCGCGAACGGATGCGACCGCTGTTCCGGGAATACGTGGCGGCCAGGCGCGAGGTGTACCAGGGCCTTGGCCGCACCGAGGCGACGCGCGCGTACGCCAGGGCGTCGGCCGTGCAGCGATCGATCTGGGACGCGGCGGTCGAGGTGAACCGCCGGGCGCCGGAGGCCAACGCCCCGCGGCTGCTCATCCCGGCCGTCAATGAGATGTTCGACGTCGCGATGGCGCGATCGATCATCAGCGCCACGCACCTCCCGACCCCGGTGCTCCTCCTCCTTGCAGGGATCGCCCTGCTCAGCGCCCTGGTGGCCGGGCTCCACATGGGCAGCCGCGACGCGAAATCCTGGCTGCACGCGCTGCTGTTCGCGGGGGCCGTCGCACTCACCGTCTACGTCGTGCTCGACCTGGACCAGCCGCGCGCCGGGTTCATCCGCGTGGGGGTCGCCGACGAGGCGCTCCGGCTGCTCGAGGAGTCCATCCGCGAATGAGCCGCGAAGGTCGCACCGCCGGGATGTCGTTCTCGACCCGGATCCTGGCCTGGCTCGCCGCGGGCATCGCGGCGGGCCTGTTCTTCGGCGAGCTGGTCGCCCCGCTCGGCTACGTGGCAGACGCGTTCATCAAGCTCCTCCAGATGACCGTCCTGCCGTACGTCACGGTGTCGATCATCTCGAGCCTCGGGGGGCTCTCGCCTGCCGACGCGAAGCGGGTGGGGATCGGCGCCGGCGTCGTGATCGGTGGGCTCTGGCTGATCGCGATCGCGTTCGCCCTGCTGCTGCCGGTCGTGTTCCCGCACGTGGAGAGCGGCGCGTTCTTCTCGGCGTCTCTCGTGGCCGCCCAGCCGTCGTTCGATTTCGTCGGGCTGTACATACCGGCCAACCCGTTCCACGCGCTCGCCAACAACGTGGTGCCGGCGGTGGTCCTGTTCTCGGTGGTGCTCGGCGTCGCGGTGCTGACGCTCGATCGCAAGGCCGCGCTGCTCGAACTTCTCGGCGAAACCAACCGGGCGCTGTCGCGCGCGACCCGTCTCGTGACGCGGTTGACGCCGTACGGGATGTTCGCCGTCGCCGCCAACGCGGCCGGCACGTTCAACACGCAGGAACTCGTGCGCGTGCAGGTGTACCTGGTGGCCTACGGGGCGTTTGCGCTTCTCCTGGCCGGCTGGGTGCTGCCTGGCCTGGTGACCGCGCTCACGCCGATCCGGTACCGGGAGCTCCTGGCGGCCACGCGTGACGCGCTGGTCACCGCGTTCGCAGCCGGCGACCTGTTCATTGTCCTGCCCGCGCTGACCGAGGCGGCCGAGCAGCTGCTGCGGCGGCACTACCCGCACGTCACCCACGTCGAGGCGCTCCCGGACGTCCTCGTGCCCGCGTCGTTCAACTTCCCGCACGTGGGCAAGCTGCTGTCGATCAGCTTCGTGCTGTTCGCCGCGTGGTTCGCGGACACACCGATCCCGATGTCGTCGTACCCGCAGCTGGCGCTCGTGAGCCTGCTCTCGTTCTTCGGCAGCCTCAACGCCGCGGTGCCCTTCGTGCTCGATCTGTTCCGCGTGCCCGCAGACACGTTCCAGTTGTTCCTGGCGACCGGCATGGTGAATCAGCGCTTCGGCGCGCTGCTCGCAGGCGTTCACACCATCGTGGTGGGTGTGCTGGGGAGCGCGGCCGTGGCCGGCCTGATCCGGGTTCGCCCCGCGCAGCTCGCCCGGTACATCGTCATCACGGTTCTGCTGAGCGCCGCCACCGTCGTCGCGCTCCGCGTCCTGTTCGCAACCGTCCTGCGCCCGACCTTCGACGGACGAGACGTGGTGGCCGCGATGGCACCCCTGCTGCCGGCGGCGCCGGTGAGCACGCCTGCAGCCGACGACGGAGACCCTTCGGTGTTCGCCCGCATCCGTCAGCGGGGCGCCGTGCGCGTGGGGCTGATCGATGGGCGCCCGCCCTTCTCGTGGGTGAACGAGGCCGGGCAGTGGCGCGGGCTCGACGTGGAGATGGCGAACCAGCTCGCACGCGACCTGCAGGTCGGCCTGGAGGTCCGGTCGCTGAAGGGCCCGGACCTTGAAGCATCGCTTGCGCCAGGCGGCTGCGACATCGTCATGGGCGGGCTGGTCGCGACGCCTCTCCGCGCCACGCGGATGTCGTTCTCGAATCCCTACATCGAAGAGACGCTGGCCTTTCTCGTTCCCGACCACCTGCGCGAGGAGTATGCGACGTGGGATGCGATCCGCATGCGGCAGAGGGTCACTGTCGGAGTGCCCGACCTGCGGTACTTCCGCGCGGTCGTCGAGGCCCGCCTTCCGGAGGCTCGCTTCCAGACGCTCGACGAGACGCGCGACGTATTCGCGGAACCCCTTCCCTTCGAATCCGTCGTGCTGCCTGCCGAGCGCGCCTCGGTCATCACGCTGCTGCATCCCGAGTATTCCGTCGTCGTGCCCGCGCCCGACCCCATCAAGTTCCCAGTCGCCTACGCGCTTGCGTCCGGCGACCAGCGGTGGGTGTCGTTCGTGAACACCTGGCTCGAAACGAAACGGCGCGACGGCACGCTCTCGACGCTCGCCGACCACTGGATCTACGGCAAAGAGGCGTCCCGTCGCGAGCCGCGGTGGTCGGTGGTGCGGAATGTGCTCGGCTGGACGCGTTGAGCGCGAAGCTCCGCCTCGGCTGAGCCCGTGCGGCGGGCAATCACGGCACTACGGTGGCGTCAGCAGGCCGCGCTTCGTGCGGGTCTCGGTGGTTGCGGCAATCACCGAGGCCAGCATGCCCACCGTGACGGCGGCGACGGCCGGTGCGACGTGTATCGTGCCGGCCAGGCGCTGCCACATGACCGCCAGCACGACCAGGATGCCGAAGAGCATCAACGCATTCTCAAGCGCCAATCGCAGGACGAACGGAAAGAACGGCCGGTAGACCAGCGGCGCGACCGCAGGCTCCTGCTTCACGGCTGCTTTCCGGAACTTCAGCACGCCGAGACAGGTCAGCACGATCCCCAGTGAGAACGCCATCGACACGCCGTGTGACCACACGGTGACCTGCGTACTCGAGATGCTGTCCACGGAGAGCGGCACGGACGCGTCGTTCCGGAAGTCGAACCAGGCCGTGACCGCATTGATGACGCCGCTGGACGCGGCCGGCAACAGGGCGTCCTTGACTCGAACGAGGTGACCGTGTGGCATCCTGCAAGCGTAGCCCGTCGGCCGCCCCGGGCTCTGCCTGCACTGCCCACATTGGGCACTGTCCGGATTCGACGTGACGCCGCAGGCGCTAGCATCTCCCCTATCTCTTCGGAGCAGGGGGTGTGATGGGGGTGATGTTCGCGGCCATCGTGTGGTTCGGCTTCTACGTGATCGGCCTGCTCGTTCCGCTCGGCGTCGCCATGCTCGTCGACCCGATCGACATGGTGCGCCCGTACGCACTCGAAGTCGGCGTCGCGCTCGGGTTCATCGCGTACCCGCTGATGACCTCGGAGTTCGCGCTCGTCGGCCGAATCAGGTCCGTATCGGAGCTCTACGGGAACGACGTGCTCATGTACTTCCACAAGTACATGGGCCTTGCGGCATTGGCGATTGTCGCGGCCCATCCGCTGCTCGTCTCGCCCGGCAACTGGGCGCAGTTCAACCCCTTTGCCGGCGCGGCGATGGTCCGCTACGGCGCGTGGTGCTTCTGGTTGCTGGTCGCGCTGGCGGGTACGTCGATCTACCGCAAGCGCATGCGCCTGCCGTATGGCTGGTGGATGCTGATTCACTATCTGCTGGCACTGGCGATCGCGGTGCTCGGCCTGCTGCACATCCTGGCCGCTCGCGGCTATTCGTCGCACGCCGCGGTGCGCATCACGATGATCGGGTACTTCGTCGGGTTTCTCATCCCGATGGTGCGCTACCGGTTCTGGGAGTACTTCGCGATGCTCTCGCGCCCGTGGCAGGTCGTGGACAACCGCGACGAGGGGGCCGGTGTCCGGACTCTCGTGCTGAAGCCAATCGGTCATCCGGGGTTCGAGTTCAACCCAGGTCAGTTTGCCTGGCTGTCTACCGGCCACCCCATCCGGACGGAGCACCACCCCATCTCGATTGCGTCCTCGGCGGAACTCGGCCCTGATCGGACCGTCGAGTTCAGCATTCGGAACCTTGGCGATTGGTCGGGTTCCAGGGTGCCGGCCGTGGAGCCGGGCTCGACGATGTATCTCAACGGCCCGTTCGGCGCGTTCTCGCTCGACCGGGAACCCGGCCAGGGCTTCGTCCTGATCGGCGGCGGCATCGGCATCACCCCGCTGCGCTCGATGCTTCTGACCATGCGCGATCGTGGAGACGTGCGGCCGGCCATCCTGTTCTACGGCGCGCGTGACGCGGCTGCTGTGGTCTATCGGGACGAGCTCGAGGCCTTGCAGCACGAGATGGCGCTGAAGGTGGTCTGGGTGTTCGAGAAGCCTGGACCGGAATGGACCGGCGAGCGCGGCTACATCGATCCGGCGCTGCTCGAGCGGCACCTCCCCGCGCAGTTCAAGCGATATCAGTATTTCATGTGCGGCCCGACGCCCATGATGGATGCCGTCGAAGAACACCTGGCGGCAATCGGGGTCCCGCGTTCGCGCGTGCACAGCGAGCGCTTTGACGTCGTGTGAGGAATCACCATGCATCACAGCATCATCATCCGTGCCGCCGTCGGCCTTTCAGCGCTGCTCCTGCTGATTGCACTGGCGTTTGGCTGGGGAACGCGCTTTCGCGAGCAGCGGCTGGCGGCGCGGGAGGCATCGGCTGCGCAGCCCGCGCCGTACGATGCTGCCGCAGCCTCGGCCCACTACGAGGAACGCTGCACGATGTGCCACGGTCCAGCGCAGGAGACCGAATGGATGCCGGCGACCACGCGCGACGCGCGCGAATCGGCGCTTGCCGCGTTCCTGGCGCAGCATGCGAAGGCGCCGGCGGCCGAGAACCGCGTGATCGCCACGTATCTCGCCGGCCTTGGTGATCAGAAGAACCAGTAGACCGAGAGCTGGAGCGAGCTCCAGCGGTTCGCTGGCTGCGGAAGGGCACTCTTGATGGCCTGCCCCGCCCAGTTGACCGACGCGACCGCCTGGACGAAGTAGTTCTTCCCCACGTACGTGCGGCCAAGAAACATCAGTTCGTCACCAAGGTCAGTTGATGACAACGTGGCCAGCACCGGGTTGGCTCCCAGGTTGTTGGTCTGCGCCGCACGGTAGCGGAACCAGTCGATTGTGAAGTTGAACGTCTTGCTCGGCTGCGCGAAGCCTCGCAGGCGAACCTGCCGCAGGTTTGAGTTGGCGACGTACTTCGAGAACACGACGCCACCCATCCATTCGTCGGACCCTGCCGGCAGCAACGGGTCCCATCGTTCGTACCGTGAGGTGGCCGGGTCATCTCCCGACCAGCCTGCGTAACGCAGCACCAGGGCAGGGCGCCATACCGCCTGGTTGAACCGGTACCCCGCCGTCGCATAGCCGGCCGCGGCGCGCACGTCTGCGGTAGCATGCCACTGCGTCGCCGCCTCAGCCTCGAGGAACAATCCGCGTGCCCCCAGGGCATCGGACCATCGCACGTGCCCGGCCAGCGCTGACGTCCCCTCTCGAGGTATGCGCTCCCCCTGGGGAGTGGCCGATCGGCCGTCTGAGTTCACGATGCGGATGTACGAACCATCGACGCGCGGGCCACGGTCGCTTTCGAAGCGGACGTTTGCGCCGGCTACGCGGGTGTTGCTCTCGATCGGCTCGTACTCGTTTGGATCCAGAAGAAACGCGCGAAACTCGCCGCGTCCGCGACGGGCCGTGGCGAGAACCGTCATGTCGTGCGCCGTACGGGCCCCGAGGAACAGGGCACGCCGATCCCCGACGTTGGATGACCCCTTGACGTGGTGGATCAGGAACCCGTCGTTCAGCGTGAAGTTCTGCCGGCCGGCCGACACGTTCACCAGGTTCCGCTTGCCGGGCGCCCAGAGCACACCTCCGTAGGCTTTTTCCATCGCGGCATACAGGGAATCGTTGCGCTGGTAGATGTCCTGTCCCCACGTCCCCGAGATCGCGACGGTCGCCGCGCCATAGACGTACACGGGACGTGTGCCGACCTGCGTGATGCCGGCCATGCCGGGTTCTATGGAAATGTCGCTGAAGGTCACGCGGGTGTCGGTGGGAGGACCCGGAGCAATGGGGCTCGACTTGTTGAAGGATTCCCACTCGTGGAAGAACGGGTCGCCGTCCGAGTACACGCCGGCCCCGCCGAACAGCAACAGCTTGAGCATCGACCGGGGACCCTGCCGCAAGACCGGGAATGCAGGAGAGGGCGCTTTCTGCGCCGCCGTGCCAGGGGAGACGGCGAACACGAGTGCCGTGCCTGACGGGACCGCCTCCAGTGTGTAGCTCACGCCGGCGACGCCGTCCACCAGCCGGATGCGTCCGATCGCCGCGATGACCGTAACGCTGTTGACCGTATCACCGGCAGCAACACCGGCCGCGTCCAGCGCTTCACGTCGGAGGCGGTCGTCACGCGTGGGATCACCGGTGGTGCCGGCGAGCTGCACCCTGACCGCGCCGATTTCCAGGCCGGCGTCCAGTGCGGCCATGGGCGAAGACTGCGACTGACCGGGGGATCCACCCAGCGACGACTGTGCGCCTGCCGGAGGCGCCATCACCATCAGCAACGCCAGCACAAGATAGACGATTGACGGACGCGGCCGATGCAGTTGATCCATGGGATGCGAGTATCGGACGTCGTGCGGCACGCTGCCGGAGGGCAGTGCCCACTTTGAGCAGTGCGGCTGGCAAGGCCGCTGCCCAGTTCGGGCATCACCGCAGTGCACGGGAAGCGGTCTCGCTGCACACTCGTTCGCGATGACCGAACGTTCCTGCCACGCGGCAGTCACTGGCGCATTCCTCGTCAACTGGCTGGTTCGCCTGTACACGCAGTTCGGCGGAGACATCCTGGAGGCCGTCGTCCTTGGTGAACTCGCGCTGGGCGTGCACAGAGGGGCACCCGTGCACCCGAACGCCTCTGCCATCGCGAACGCGACCGGCATTCCACGCGAGACCATCCGTCGGAAACTCGCGGCGCTCCAGGTGAAGGGCTGGGTGAAGCGAGATGCCGGCGGCCGTCCAGTGCTGACCAGCGCCGCACGTCGTCGGATAGCGCGCTTGACACTCGACCTGCGTCTCGAGGTCCTGCAGTTGTCCGACGGCATCAGGCGCAGCGGCAGGATTGCCGCTCGCCGATGAGACCCAGAGGTGAACTACTGTCTGGTGCGCCAGTGCCTCTGCGACCGTCCGCCCCCTGCACCGTGTCCGTGCTTGTGGCCTCCGGCCTGAAAGGAAGCGGAGTGCATGACTGCTCATTCTGGGCAGCACCAATTCTTGGGAGCTTCGAGCCGTCGCTATAGTCGTGGCTAGAAGGCCGCACGTGGCCGCGAAGGAGCTCGCGATGGCGAACGGGCCGGAGCCCGGCGACCGGAAGGCTGGCGTGACGAACTGGGAGACTCCGAGCACGACCAGGTGCTCGGGCGGTTCCGGCGCGAGGCGCGAACGATCGCGCGGTTCACGTCGCCGAACACGGTCCGCGTGTTCGACTGCGGCGTCAGCGACAGCGGCAGCCCGTACTTCGTCATGGAGCTGCTCGCAGGCATGGACCTGTACTCGGTCGTCGAGCGTTACGGTCCGATGCCGCCGGGGCGCGTGGTGTCGCTGCTGCGGCAAGCGTGTCGGTCGCTCGCCGAAGCGCACGGCTCCGGGGTGCTGCATCGTGACATCAAGCCGCAGAACGTGTTCCTGTGCAGGCTCGGCATCGATGTGGACGTCGTCAAGGTGCTCGATTTCGGCTTGGCCCGGTCGCTTCGCGGCGACCACGATCACATCACCCGCGACGGGGCGGTGACGGGGACGCCGGGATACATGCCACCGGAACGCGCCCTCGGCGAACCGGCAGACGAGCGGTCGGACCTGTACGCGCTCGGGTGTGTCGCCTACTTCATGTTGACCGGCCGCCCGGTATTCGAGGGGGAGCCCATGGCGGTGCTGTTACAGCACGTCAGGGCCACGCCTGCACGGCCGGGCTCGATCGCGCCATCGCCGATCCCTGACCGCCTCGATGAAATCGTGATGGCGTGTCTCGCAAAGGATCCGGGCGATCGGCCGGCGTCTGCGATCGAGCTGTCGCAGAGACTCTCCCAGGTGGATGTGCACCCGGACTGGGATGCCGAGCAGGCGGAGGCGTGGTGGCGCGAGCACCAGCCCATCTCCGTGGCGGGACGTTCGAGCGACGGGATGGACACGATGCAACCGACGGTGTACCGGCCGTCGGGACCTCGTGCGGCAGGCTCCTGGGGGCCCAACAACTTCTCGCCATCGGTCTCCGTCTAACGAGGACACCAATGGGGATCGTGACGTCGGATGACGCGCGAGCGCGGTCGCCGGACGACGGCGTCGAAACCGCGCTTGCCGACACGATCCTCCCCGCGTCGGCGTGAGCGGCACGGGAAGACGGCCACAGTGAATCGACGGGAGTGCTACTCATATGCTGTCGGCTTCCATGACCATGACCAACATCGTGCTGGCACTTGCGATGGCGCACGCCGCGGCGGGCCAGCCGGCGCCGCCCGTCGCTCGTGAGATTGCGGCAAACACCTACCTCCTGCCCGGTGCCACGCCCGACGACCGCGGCCCGGATGGCAACAGCGTGATCATCACGACGCCAACGGGCCTTGTCGTGATTGATACCGGCCGCCACCCGTGGCACAGCGATGGCATCTTGCGGTTCGCACGCGACGCACACGTGCCCATTGTCGCGGTCGTCAACACGCATTGGCACCTCGACCACTCAAGCGGCAATCGCCGGCTGAAAGCCGCTTACCCGGCTGCGAAGGTCTACACGACCGTTGCCGTGGAGCGCGCACTCGCGCGCGGCGGGTTTCTCGGTCGCGCACTCACTGCGGCGCGCGAGCACCCGTTGGGGGCCGATGCGCCCGCAGTCAGGCAGGAGGAGCGGGCCCTCTTCCTCTCGACGATGGAGGCCGCCGATTCGCTGAAGCCTGATATCGCGCTCGATCGGTCGGCCACGGTCGAGTGGGCGGGCCGCCCGCTCTCGGTGCACGTTGCCAGGTCGGCCGTGACCGACGCTGACGTGTGGCTCTTCGACGAAGCCACGCGCGTGGCCGTGGTGGGCGACCTCGTCACCCTTCCGGCGCCGTTCTTCGAGACCGCCTGCCCTGGTGGGTGGCAGGCGGCGCTCGACGACGTCTGGGCGACGCCGTTCTCCATCGCCGTGCCGGGACACGGCGCACCCATGACTCGGGCCCAGTTCGACGCATATCGCCGGGCGTTTGCCGGGTTCAGGAGCTGCGTCGCCAGCGAGCGCACGGCCGCAGCCTGCGCCGAGGAGTGGACCCGGAACGTCGGACACACTGCTCGCGTCTGAGGCCGATCGCCGCCAGGCCACGGAGTACGCCACCTACTACGTCGACTTCCTCCGGAAGGGTGCCGGCTCGAGCGCAGACTGTCTCACCCGGTGACCGAGCGGCGCCTGGTCCGGCGGCGTTCACTGCATTCCGTCGCCTGGGGCGGCTGGCCGGTCTCGACGCGAAGTGGTCGGAGGTCGAACTGGTTGGCGGAATGGTGACAGTCCGTGGCGAGGAGGCCAGGAACGCGAGGTAGCAGCCGAGTTCCAGAGCCGTCAACGCGCGCCCGCACCTCCGACGCGCGCGCCGCCGCCGTACCGTGCGCGCAGCCGCGCGGCGATGACGTGGTCGGCGTCTGCCTCGCTGAGCAGCCCGAGCAGTTCCCGCTCGACGGCCTCGGCTTCCTCGTCGCGATGCTGGCGCCGCAACAGTTCGGCGTAGGCGTTGCGAGCGGCGATCCAGTAGGGAACATTGCCGATGTCTTCCACGGTCGCCCGGCGATTCTCGGTGGCGGTGCGAAGAACCCCCCGGGCGCGGTCGCCCTGGCCCTTCTTTTCCAGCGCGCCCGCGTAGACCATGGCGAGTCGGAGCAGCCCGTACAGTCGGGCGCGGGAACATCCGCCACCGTCGCTCGAACAGTTCCAGCACCTCGCGTGAGGGGTTGGCGACGCGGCGAGGTCGGCGAGGTGCCGCACCTTGAAATCGCGTCGCGCGGAAGAGAGGCTGGTCCGCACGCTCGCCCCCGCGATCGAGCGTCCCCGCCTGCAGCGCCCTCCACGCGCGGTCGAATCGCTCCAGGCCAGGTGCGAATCCTGGAGTGGTAGAGCGCCCGAAGTTCGGCCCGGTCGCCCCGGAACTCCGCCGCGAAGGCCTCGATTTCCTGGTCCTGCGTGTACTGACCGTGAGGTTGAGCCCCGCGCAGATCGCCGAGTCCGACCTTCAGGTACGCGCAGTCATGGTGAAGGCGGAAGAGCGCCTTCGGCGCCGTCTCCCGCGTGTCGCACAGCGTCGCGAGGCGCTGGGATGCCCCGCGCGCATCGCCCCGCGCCCACAGGTCCCATGCCGGCGCCAATACCGCGAACGACTTCCAGACGGGCTGACGGTCGTCGTCCATGCTTGAAGCGAGCGCGCTGAGGCGCCGCACGTATTCCAGGCCCCGGTCCGCCCACGGCGCATAGCCCAGCAACGCGCGGGCCGTCCGGTAGATCGTCTGAGGATCCGTCGGGCGCGCCTCCGCCTGCTGCAACCAGTTGCCCACCACCTCCTCGAACGAACCGTACAGGCTGAGGTCGAGGAACTCGAGGTCGTGCAGCGCATGGAAGTTCGTCGGGTCGAGCACCAGCAACTGCCTCAGAAGGGGGCGCCTCGTTTCGTCGTCCTTGAGCGCCCAGAGGTGACTGCTGCGCGCCCAGAGCCGCTCCTCCGTGGACGCATCCGCGGCGAGTCGTTCGCCCTCCGCGAAGTGGGCAACGGCGTCCGGCGAGGTCTGGACGGCCCAGCCGAGGGTACGTGTGCGCCATGGCGAACGAAGAGTCCAGGGCGATGGCGCGCTCGAAGTGGGGATGTGCGGCGACAGCGGACTCCCGTGTCCGTTCCTTGTATTTCTCCAGACCCTCGGTGTAGGCGCGCAGGGCCTCGAAGGAGGCCGTCGTCACACGTTCGAATCGCGCGACCGGGGCTGGGAGCGTCGCCCGGTGCACGTCGAGCGCAGCGGCGATCTTCGACGCGAGCGCCTCGCTCGCCCTGCGCGCATCGTCGTCGGACGTGAGCCGCTCTGCGGCGGTGTCGAGCACCTGGCCCGACTCCGGCACGACGAGGTGCGCCTCGAGCAGGCGGGTGGTTCCGGTGCGGGTGATTGCGCCCGTGACGAGCGCGCGGATGCCGCCGTCGCGCAGGGCCAACTCCCGCGCCGTCTCGGCGTCGAGCCTCGTGTCGGGCGGACGTTTCATGAACGGCAGCATCTTGTTGACCCTATCCGCCAGCACCGGCGCGAACCCCGGCGTCCGCGTGACGGCCAACGTGACCGCGCCCTCGACGCCGCGCGCGAGCGCGCTGTCGGCGGGGTCGCCGTCGAAGGCAGCGACGAGGACGAGGTCTCGCGCGGCTGCCGGCACGCCCCCCGCTGCGACGGGCTCGGCGGCACGCCAGCGCCAGATCCCCACACCGACGGCGGCGACGATGAGCGCCGCGGCGACCATCGCCCACGCGGCGCGGCGACGCTTCGTGTTGGAGCGCGGCAGCGCAACCGGGTCCGCGGTGAACCCGGCGACGGGCACGTGCGCCGTGCGGTCGGCGGCAGCGCCGCGATCCGGGCGCACGAAGGCCTCGAGCGCGGCCGCCATGTCAGCGGCCGACTGGAACCGGTCTGGTGCAGATACCGACAGCGCACGGTCCACGACCGCAACGAAAGCTGGCGGCAGGTCGCGTTGCGCACTTCGCCGAGCGAAGTTCGATGGCCCGCGCGATGGCGATCGCGCACATCGCGCAGCGAGCGGCCGGTCACCGGGAAGGCGCCCGTGACCAGGTGGTAGAGCAGCACGCCGAGCGCGTAGATGTCGCTGCGCGGCGAGGGATTGGCGCCGTCGAGCAACTCGGGCGCCAGGTAGAGCGGTGTGCCGGCCAATCCTCCTGCCTGCGACACTGTGCGCTCCGTCCGTCCCAGCCAGGCCGCTGGCGTTGCGCGTGTCGCCGGTGTCGTCGCTGTCGTGCCCGTCGCTCGTCATGGCCGTGCCGAAATCGGTGAGCACGACGCGGCCGCCACGCTCGCACATCACGTTCTGGGCCTTCACGTCGCGGTGCAGGAGCCCTGCGCCGTGCACGGCCGAGAGCGCGTGCGCGAGGTCGATGCCGATGCGCGCGGCCTCGAGCGCGTCGAGCGGTCCTCCCGACGCGACGCGTTGCGCCAGCGTCTGTCCCTCCACGAACTCCATCCACACGCCCACCCGGCCGGCGATACGGTCAGCGCCGTACACGGCGACGACGTTGGGGTGGCGTACGCGGGCGAGCGCGCGGCCCTCGGTGATCACGTCCGAGTCGCGCTCGGCCTCCCGCGTCGAGTGCTCGGCCAGCAGCTTGAGCGCCACCTCACGATCGAGGCGCGGGTCCCACGCCCGATACACGTCGCCGAACGACCCGCGTCCGAGATACTCGCGGACGATGAGCCGACCCCACGCGCGCAGGGTGGCCTCGCCGGCGGCGTGGGGCGACGCGGCCACGGGCTCGAACTCGCGGCCGAGTCGCTCGTGCGCGGAGAGGATCTCGGCGATGTCGTGGAGGCCGCGCAGTAGGGCGCGGTCGTCGGCCGAGAGGTCGGGCGTGTCGAGGGCGCCCCAATCGACCGCGTCGCCGCTGGCCACGGCCTCGGCGACCGGATCGAGCCGCTCGTCGTCGTCCGCAGCGAGGTCAGGAAGGTGCTGCACCCAGGCGCCTCAGCGCGCCGGGTCCATTTCGTGGGCCAGGCGCATCAGGGCCCGCGCCACCGCCTTGCGGGCGGCTGCAGGCGTCGGCTTGTTGAAGGCCGCGGCGAGCTCGTCGACGTCGAGGCCGAGCTCCACGCGCGCCACGATCAACTCCCGATCCTCCGCGCGGAGGCGCGAGAGCGCGTCTTCGTAGCGATCGAGCAGTTGCTGCCCGACCGCCTGCTCGATCGGCGACGGCCCGCCGTGCCCGACATCGCTGTCGAGCGGCGTCGTCACGGGACGCCGGTTCGCCCGGCGCCCGTGGTCGCGGATGCGGTTCATCAGGCCCTGACGCAAGTAGGCCTGCAGCGCACCCTCGCCGCGAACCTCGAAGCGCTCGATCTGCTTAAACGTCGAGATCACCGTTTCCTGGACAACGTCAGAGGTGTCGGCCAGTCCCCGGGCGCCTTGTGGCAGTCGCCCGTGTGCCCAGCGGCGCATGCGGGGCAGGTAGCGGGCGATCAGGCCATCGAGGGCATCGCGGTCGCCAGCCTGCGCGCGCGCCAGCAGCGCCATCGACGAATCGGCGTCGCCGGCGCCCGGAGTGTGGGCGCCCACAGAAGTGGCGGGACGTTCTGGTAGAGCCATCGCGAAGGCCTCGCGTCCGCATGGATGGTGATGTGCGGCCGATGATAGCGCACAACGCGGGCCTCCGCTCGGGCAACCTGCCTGCTGCGCGGTGACCTGTCCCAGATCGCCTCGCGGCGGCGTTTATCCAGATGAACAGGCAATCCAGCGCGAGGCATTCCCGTGCACTCCGGCCGGGAAGAGAGGTCAGCGGTGCGTGCAACGAGCGTCCCATTGTGTCGCGCCGGCCTCTGCGCGGGTCTGCTCGCGATCGCGTGGGCCGCATCTGGCGGATTCGCCGCCGCCGAGCCCCTGATGGCCTGTCACCTGCGGATTCATGTCATCAACGCCGCGCGGCTCACGCGCGACCAGTTACGTATCGTCAGTGGCGATGTGGAGCGGATCTGGGCGCCCTACGGCGTGACGTTCGAGTGGCGCGAAGGGCCGCCGGCGCCGGCCGCCGAACACCCCGGCGTGGTGGTCGTCGCTCTCACGCCGGTTCGCGCCGGGGCACCCGGCCTGGGACACGGCGGGGCGGCCGCGCCGCCGCCGCTGGGGTCGGTCGCGTTCGCCAGCCCGGTCACCCCGATCAACGTGTTGCGGGTGTTCGTTTCGCCACAGCGATTGATCGCGAGCGCGCGGGTCGAGCGCACGCCGCTCGCGCAGTGGCCCCGGGTGCTGCAGGAGCGATTCGTCGCACAGGCGATCGGCCGTACGACGGCGCACGAACTTGGGCATTACCTGCTGGCGACGCGCCAGCACACCGGCCGAGGCCTCATGCGAGAGAGCTTCTCGGCAAAAGAGCTGCTCGCGCCTGATCTGGACGGCTTCGCGCTCGACGCCCCGGATCTCGCGATCATGCGGACGCGCTGGGTGGCGGTGACGGCATGCCGGGTGGAACACCTGGCGGAGGCACGCTGATGTCGAAGCGTCAGTCGCTCTCGATGCGAGATCGGCGCGGGCGTCTCATCGGGGCCTGGATTCTCACGGGTCTGGCCATGTGCGGGGTCGCGACGGCCGGCGACCACGACCTTTCCGATGCCTTGCGGGCAGAAACGGTCCTCACGCGCATCGCCCACCCGGCCGTGTCGGCGGGCTGGGGCATCGACGACGTGAGGGCCGTGCTCGGCGTGCCGACGCGAGTGGTCGAGCGGCCAGGCGAGCGCTGGCTGGTCTACACGCAGCACGACCAGCAAGTGACGTTCGAGGTGAGCGCAACCCGCGTGACGGCCGTGCAGGTGACCCGTCGCACCCGCTCCGTTGCGGCCTTCACCGACGTCAGGCTCGCGCTGACGCACCTGCTCGGCCTCCCTTCGTCGAGCGGCCGGCACGAGTCGAGATGGGAGCTCAACGACGTGGACGTGCGCGTGGCCGGGTGGCGTGGGGAGTACCGACGTGGAGATCCGCAGGTCCAGTGGTTTACCAGAGTGACGGGATTGTCCCGTCCAGCAACAAGGAGCAGGGAATGATGTCAACGCGGATGCAGTCGCGATCGCTGGTGATGGTTGGCGTGCTGGTTCTCGGCCTCACGGTCGTGTCGCAAGCGCTGAGCGCCGGACCAACAGTGTGGCTGATGACGTTCTCGATCGATGCCGACCAGCCCTATGCTGTGTCGGCCGACTCGCTCGGCCCCTTCTACAACGACTATCGCCTCGGAACGGGGGAGCCTGACGATCACAACTACTGCGTAGAAGCGACTGTGTCCGGCGGTCTCTTCATCCGGTTCAACCGCAAGCTGGATGGGGATGCGGGTACCCGGTACTGCGGCTTGTTCCTGGGTTCGCCGCGCCAGTTCTCGATCACGATTACGGACTCCACCGCGTGCGACGAATTGTCGTCGCACGGATACCCGACCGGGTCCCTTGCGCCTTGTGTCATCACGGGCCTCGATCAGCCACGCATCCGAATCACCAACGACCTGTACGGGAAGCGAACGACCCGGACCCCGGTCGCCTTCCTGACGAAGTGGTACGACGCAAACATGACCTCCTACGAGGTGCGGACGGAGACCGACGCCACCGTCACGACCGATGGCCTTGATCCCTCGAAGCGAATCGTGTCGTACTCCGGGTCGGCACGGCTCTGGCGGTTCGAGGCTGGAGCGAAGCCGAAGCCGGTCGCAAATGCGTTCCCGCTGCCGTTCCAGATGACGTTTCAGCGCACGGCCCAGTGATGCTCAGACGCGCGTGATCCCGTGCCTGGGGGAAACGTGGCCCGAATGGCGCCGCCGCGTTCCCTCAGGAGTCGATCGTCGGCGCAGCGGTGGATGCCGCGGCGGTTCCGCATGGTCGGCCTGCCGAGGGCCTGCCACGCGCTCGGGCAGAAGTCCGAGTCCGACGCTGCGCTTACCGCGTTGATCGCGAAGAACGCGCGGGACGCGCGGGCCGGCTCGCGTCTCCGGGCCGGACGGGCCGGGGCGTGGCGTCGTCCCTTCTTCGAGGCCTTGGGACTTATCCGTCTGCGCGGCACGATTCGCTATCCGGGGAGCGCGCATGCCACAACCTGAAGACCACCTCGTAAGCCGTGTGCGGGAAATCCGCATGCACGGTTTGAACGGGGGTCTTACCCTCAGCCGGTCGGCACAACCGACCGGCTACAAGTAGGATCTACCAATGAAGACCGTTGCAGCGACCGAAGCCAAGAACCGGTTCGGCGCGATCATCGACGACGCGCAGCGGGAACCCGTCGTGATTCGCAGACAGGAGCGCGACGTCGCCGTTGTGTTGTCGATGGCGGACTACGAGCGCCTTCGCTCCGGCAACGCCCAGGCCTTCCTCGATCTCCGCAACTCCGTGGCCGCGGACGCTGCTACCGCCGGCCTGACCGACGAGAGGCTGGACGAGATCCTGCGGGCCGACCGCGCGTGAGCGTGTCGTCATCGACACGAACGTCTTCATCAGCGGCGTGCTGTCGGCAGCCTCGGCGCCCGCCCTCTGCATCGAATCGGTGATCCGCGGCGGGCAACTCGTCACGTCACACGACACGCTCCGCGAGCTGTTCGAGCGCCTGCTCTCGCCGAAGTTCGATCGCTACGTCACACGTGCGCGTCGCGAGGAACTCCTTGCGCGCCTGGCTCCGTTGGTCGAAATCGTCGAAATCGTTCAGCTGGTGCGCCCCTGTCGGGATCCGCGCGACGACAAGTTCCTCGAGGCCGCGGTGAACGGTCGCGCGGACGTGCTCATTACCGGTGACAAGGACCTGCTGGCGTTGCACCCCTTCCGAGGGATCGCGATCGTGAACCCCGCCGACTACCTGGGCCGGCGGCGCGACGGCTGATCGAAGGGCGACCGAGGCCCGGCTCAGCGTGTGACCTTCAGCTTCGTGAAGCGTGGGGAGTATGGCGATGACCCCGGCCTCTCTCCAGGGTGCCGAGGTCCACGAGTCCGCACGCCGCGCAGGTTGCACCGGAGTTCGCTACAGCAACCCCGTCTCAGGCGGCCGGCCGCTTCGACCTGGGTCCAGCCTAGCGGCTTCAGGAACTCCTCGATCAGCATTTCGCCGGGATGCACGGCGGGTCCCAGCCAGGCCGGGTCACGAGTGATGGTCTTCGCACCGGACTTCGTAGGCATGGTTCCCTTCCCAGCGGAAGTGACGCGAAACTGCTCGTTGACGCGGCGCCGCATCCAATCACCGAGGCCGCGGACGGGAGGAAGGATCGTTTCCCGCATCCGGGGCGGGGCCGGAGAGGCGGCGCACGTTGGCGTCGTCGACCTGGGCCGCCTGCATAGGCTCGTCGTGACGGTCCAGCAATTGCGCCAACTGCGCCTCGATGCGGGCCAGGCGCGCGTCCACATCCGACACCGGTGCGGTTTCCTGTTCGACGAAGTACCCGGCGACGCTGCCGGTGAACAGGCCGATCACGCCGATGCCGACGAACATCAGCACGACGGCCACGACACGGCCGCCCCATGTGGCCGGCGAGATGTCACCATACCCGACCGTCGTTGCCGTCACGATCGCCCACCACACCGCATCACCCGGCGAGTCGATGGACGCATTTGTGTCGCGTTCAAAGATGTACACCAGCACCGCACCGACGACCATGACCGCTGCGGCGACGACGAGGACGTAGTGGAACCGACGCTTGGCGAGCGCACGCCGCAAGTGCCGCAGGGCCAACCCCAGGAGCATGAGCCCGCGCAGGGCCCGCAGTGCACGTACGGCTCGGAAGGCGCGGATCCCCTGGATGGCGTCTGGCGAGATCAAGGGGGGCGTCAGGACGACGACGGCGATCACGAGCCAGCGATCGCGCAGGAGGGCACCCCGGTTGCGGGCGACCGCGAGCAGTGCGATCAGCTCTCCGGCGAACGCCAACCAGATGATCCAGTTGAGCCACCTGCCCACCGTGTACCAGAGCAGGTCGTCGGACTGTTCGAGGACGAGGGCAGGGATGGCAAGGAGGGCGAGAATCGTGATCGGCAGCGAGGTCCACGCATCGACTCGCGCGACGCCCGGTTCCATGCTGTGCGGCGTCGGCACGGCCGGTCGCATGGTGCGGATTCTACTGCGGAGTGGGACACTTCGGAATGAGGACCACCGATGTTCGACGTCAACACGAGGATCCCCGAAGTGACCGGATCGCGATGTTGGGAGATCGGTCGGCCGTGTCGTACGAAGCGTAAGATCGATCTCGCGCCGCAGGGCCTGGGTTTGCGGGCTCCTGTGGTCCTGCAGGAGGTGTTCCGCCATGACCCGTCTGGTCGAATCCGTCGAGGTGCCGCGTCCGATCACGGACGCCTTTGCCTACACCAGCGACTTCGGTCACATCGAGCAGTGGGACCCCGGCGTGTCACGCTCCGTCAGGATGACGCCTGGCCCCGTGCGCGTGGGCTCACGCTACCGGCTCGACGTGGTCTTCGGGCCGAGCACCACCGTCATGGAGTACGTCGTCACGGTGCTCGAGCCGCCGCGGCGCGTCGTGCTCGAGGGCCGTGGCGGGTCGATCCACGCGATCGACGACATCCGCTTCGAGCCGACACCCACCGGCACGCGCATCGACTACACGGCCGACCTTTCCTTCGACGGGCTCACCGGCGTGGTCGAGCCGCTGATGGGACCGCTGCTGCGACGAGTCGGGGAGCGGGCGGTCGAAGGCCTGCGCCGGGTGCTGTCGGGGCCGCCGCCCGTGCCGGAACCGTCGTGGCTGACCTACGGCCTCGACTTCCTCGTGCTGCCGGGCATGCTGCGATTCACCAGGTGTGGGCATCAGTTGCGACGGGCGAGCTTCGGGCCGCTCGCCGAGTCGATGCACGGCCAGACGGTCGTGATCACCGGCGCCACGTCAGGGCTGGGCCGGGCCGCCGCTGGCGAACTGGCCCGCCTCGGGGCGCGTGTGGTGCTCGTCGGCCGCGACCCCGCGAAACTGGCGCGCGCGCGCGAGGAGATCCGCGCGGCCACCGGCAACGAAGACCTCGCAGAGCAGGTGGCCGACCTGTCGCTGCTCTCCGAGGTGCGCGCCCTGGCCGATCGCCTGCTCGCCGATGAGCCGCGCATCCACGTGCTCGTCAACAACGCGGGCGTGCTCGAGAACGCACGCGTCCTGACCCGCGAAGGGTTCGAGCGATCGCTGGCGACGAACCTGCTCGCGCCATTCCTGCTCACGCGCCGCCTCGCCCCGCGTCTCGCGGAGTCGGCCCCAGCCCGCATCATCAACGTGCTGTCGGGGGGCATGTACCTCTCCGGCCTCGGATCGTCCGTCGTCGACGACCCGTCGCAGCCCTGGGACGGGGCGTCGGCCTACGCAAGGCACAAGCGGGCGCTGATGGTGCTCACCGAGGCGTGGGCTGAAGAACTCGCACCCGGCGGCATCACCGTGCACGCCATGCATCCGGGATGGGCCGAGACACCGGGCGTGGTGCGCTCGCTCCCTGGCTTCCACCGCATCACCCGGCCCTGGCTGCGGACGCCGGAGGAGGGCGCCGACACGATCGTGTGGCTGGCCGCCGCTCCGGAGGTGGCGAAGACCACCGGCGGGTTCTGGCTCGATCGGGAGCGCCACCCATCGGTCGTGTTGCCGTGGACGGCCCCGTCCGCGAGTCAGCGCGCGATGTTGTTCGAGGAACTGGCGGTGCTCACCGCGAACGCCGCATCCGGATCCAAGGCAAGTGTCAACCCGTTGCCGCCCCGGCGTCGGGCGTCAGCGCGGAAGCCCGTGGCGCCGCCTGCCCTCAAGGCCAAGCGGCCTCCTTCGCCGGATCGCCGGCGTGTGCCGTGACGGGGGCAGGACGTCAACTTGCGACCTGCATGACCTCGACTTCTTTGGCCAGGCGTCCGGCGAGTCGGTCTCGTTCGATATCCAGGTCGTAGGCGGTCTGCAAGTTCAACCAGAAGCGCGGCGAGGTGCCGAAGAACCGCGCAAGGCGGAGCGCGGTGTCAGCGGAGACAGACCGCTTCCCGAGCACGATCTCGTTGATTCGGCGCGGGGGGACGGTCAGGCTCTTGGCGAGGCGGTACTGCGACAATGCAAGCGGCTTCAGGAAGTCCTCCAGCAGGACCTCGCCCGGGTGGATTGGCGCGAGCTTCTTCGTGGCCATGGCGTTCGTTCCTCAGTGGTAATCGACGATCTCGACGTCATGGGCGTCGCCGTTCTGCCATCGGAAGCAGATGCGCCACTGGTCGTTGATCCGGATGCTGTATTGCCCGTCGCGGCGCCCCCGCAGCTTTTCCAGGCGATTGCCAGGCGGTACACGCAAGTCCTCCAAGTCCGCCGCCGCGTCCAGCTGCCGGAGTCTCCGCAGGGCAACGCGCTGAACGTCCGGGCCCAGCGCTCGGTACTGGCTCGCGATCGAACAACCGCTCAGTATCCCGTCCGCGGAAGCTCCGGATCACCTGCCGATGATAACGCGTTGCGTTACGTTGGCGCAAGGTGCACCACCATCGTGCCCTGCCCGGCCCGATGGCTGAAGCGGCCCTCACGCCACGCGACAAGCGGGCTGACGGCGGCGAGAACGACGTGCGCGCCGCGAGATTGGTGCAGCTCGCACCGGCGCACTGCTGGAGGTGCGCCGGCTCGGCAGCCTCCCCGTCAGGATGGACAGGGTGCTCCACATTGTCTGGCCCGCTGCCATGACTATCGCCGTCCTGGTGTCAGCTGGGGCTGGCCCTGTGACGGCGGCCGCTGTCGCCGAGCCGCTCGACGCACCACGCCGCCGGATTGCGTCGGCGAACGCTCGATCAGTATTGAGTTGTGGGCGCACCGGATGCAGACTGACGGCGATCCCGAACTCGGCACAGAGAGCCGTCATCGTCTCGCCATCGATCAGACGGGCAATGAAACGGAGACGCTCGTCCTCCACGTGACACTCCTTCCACGGCATGGCCCCCTCCCTGCAGAGAGGGCAGTGTCACCCATGTCTCCGGAATAATCCGTTACCCATGTGTCCGGAAAGGACCTAGTGTTTTTGGTGCGCGCTCCTGGATTCGAACCAGGGACCCCCGCCGTGTGAAGGCGGTGCTCTACCGCTGAGCCAAGCGCGCACTCGGGAGTGCAGATGATGCGGTGTCTATCGGGCCCAAGCAGGCCAGCCGCAGACGCGTAGTCTACAGAGAAACGACGGGCCTGCGCAACCGCTCGTGGACGGCCGGTTGGTCAACACGATTGGCGAACGTCCACTCGCAGGCAGACGACGAGGAACGGGATCCCCAGGAAGTACGTGCTGGGCACGCATCGGCTACAGTCTCCCCGAGCGCACCCTCCGGCGAGGGGACGCACCGGAGTGCCGCGAGATGACGCGTCTGGTGGGAGTAGGGCTGGTGATGGGAATCGTCTCAGCGATGGCAGGCGCGAACACACGCGCAGACGGACAGGATGTGCCCTACAGGAACGCGGCCCTGCCGGTCGAGGCGCGTGTCGCCGACCTCATGGGACGCATGACGCTCGACGAGAAGATCGGCCAGATGGTGCAGGCCGACTCCGATGCGCTGGTCATCGGTGACGTCTCGACCTACTTCCTGGGCTCGGTCCTGAGCGGCGGCAACTCCGAGATACCGGACGTCACGCCGGCGGGATGGTCGGCTTACGTCGAACGGGTGCAGCAGCAGGCGCTGACGACGCGGCTCGCGATTCCCGTGCTCTACGGGATCGACGCTGTTCACGGCCACAACAACGTCAAGGGCGCGACGATCTTCCCGCACAACATCGGCCTCGGCGCCGACGCGCAACGCGAAACTCGTCGAGGAGATCGGGCGCATCACGGCACGCGAAGTCGCGGCCACCGGGATGCACTGGGTCTTCGGACCGTGCGTCGCCGTTCCACAGGATGAGCGCTGGGGCCGCACGTACGAGGGTTTCGGCGAGGCACCGGAACTGGTGGCCCTCCTCGGGCCGGCGGCGGTGCGCGGCCTGCAAGGCGCCGGCGTGCCTGTCGTTGCGTCGGTGAAACACTTCGTCGGCGACGGCGGCACGACGCGCGGGGTGGATCAGGGCAACACCGACGTGGACGAGGCGACGCTGCGCGCGATCCACCTGGCCGGATATGGCCCATCGATCTCGGCCGGCGCGGCCACTGTCATGGCGTCGTACAACAGCTGGAACGGTGTGAAGCTGCACGGGCACCGGCGGTTGCTGACCGACATCCTCGTCGGCGAACTCGGCTTCACGGGGTTCGTGGTGTCTGACTGGAAGGGCATCGAGCAGTTGCCCGGCACGTTCAGCGAACAGGTCGAACGGTCGATCAACGCGGGCGTCGACATGCTGATGCAGCCTGACAACTACGTGAAGGCATTCACGGAGCTGAAGGCGCTCGCCGAACGCGGCCGTATCCCCGCGGCGCGCATCGACGAGGCGGTGCGCCGCATCCTCACGGTGAAGTTCCGGATGGGGCTCTTCGAGCGGCCGTTCGGCGATCGCTCGCTGCTGCCGACGGTGGGATCCGCCGCGCACCGCGCGGTGGCGCGGCAGGCGGTGCGCGAGTCGCAGGTGCTGCTGGTGAACCGGAACGCGACGCTTCCCCTCGCCACGTCGCTCTCGCACGTCCTGGTCGCAGGCAAGTCGGCCGACGACATCGGCATCCAGAGCGGCGGGTGGACGATCACGTGGCAAGGGCAGCCCGGCCAGATCACCACAGGCACGACGATCCTCGAGGGCATCCGACGCGCGGTGCCGAAGGCGACGGTGACGTACTCGCGCCTCGGTGATGTCGCCGCAGGCGCCCAGGCGGCGGTCGTCGTCATCGGCGAGTTGCCGTATGCCGAGATGAAGGGCGACCGGGTCAGCCTCGAACTCGATCCCGATGACGTCGCCGTCGTGAAGAAGGTGAAGCAATCGGGCCTGCCGACCGTGGTGGTGCTGATGTCGGGGCGTCCGATGATCCTCGAGCCCATCCTCGATGTCGCCGACGCCATCGTCGCGGCATGGCTTCCTGGCACCGAAGGCGATGGGGTCGCAGACGTGTTGTTCGGCGCCTACAATCCGACGGGTCGGCTCAGCCACACGTGGCCGCGGTCGATGGATCAAATCCCGGTCAACGTGTCAGCGACCGGCGAGAAGCCGCAGGTGGCCGTCCTGTTCGAGTACGGGTTCGGATTGAGCTATCGGTAGGGGGAGCCGCGACAGGGCAGTCGGCTTCGGGAGGCCGCATGGGCGACGGGTTCTTGCAGGGCACGCTGGGCCGGACAGGCATGCGTGTTCACCGCCTCGGGTTGTCGGCGTCGTACCGCCCGGGCGAACGCACGATCGAGCGCGCACTCGACGAAGGCATCAACTATTTCTTCTGCTACGGCTTCGACAGACAGATGATCCGCGTGCTGCGGCGCCTGCCACCGGATCGCCGCGAGCACGTCGTCATCGGCACCGGAGCCTACAACTACATCTGGTGGCGCCAGGATCTGGTGAAGACGCTCGAGAAGCGGTTGCGCCAGCTTCGCACCGACCACATCGACGTCTTCCACTTTCTCGGCGTGATGAAACCGAGGGACCTGACGCCGCAGGTGCGCGATCAACTGGCCATGCTCCGCGCGGACCCGCGAGTCCGCGCCGTGAGCATCTCGTGCCACGACCGCAGGCTGGCTGGTCAACTGGCGGCAGACGACGCGCTCGACTGCCTGATGATCCGCTACAACGCCGCACACCGTGGCGCCGAGACCGAGATCTTCCCGAGCCTCGCGGCCCACGATCCCGGCGTCATCAGCTACACCGCGACGCGCTGGGGCTACCTCGTGCGGCGCACGAAGGGCTGGCCCGCCGACGGCCCGATCCCGACCGCCGGCCAGTGCTATCGCTTCGTGCTCACCAACCCGCATGTGGACGTCTGCCTGACGGCGCCGCGCTCCGAGAAGGAACTGCTCGACAACCTCGCCGCGGCGAGGCAGGGACCGCTTCCAGACGAGGAGATGTCGTTCATGCGGTCGTACGGCGACGCGGTGCACCGTGCCGCCGGTTGGTTCATGTAAGGCGGCGAGAATCACTCCGGGAGTGATTTCGCCATCTGGCGGCGAGGCGTGATGACATCGAGGGTGTCGTAGAAGACGATCCGGTCGATCAGCTCGGCCAGCACGATGGTCGCAGCGCCGACGAAGACGCCCGCCGCGTCGCCGAGCGCCAGCAGCGCAAGGCCCACACCGACAGCAGGATGCGAACAGTCGCCAGCCATCGGGCGATCGCCACCGCGGCCTGGGCCGGCGAGTCGTGCGCGGTCAATGTGCTTGCGAGATCGCCCACTGTCGGCTTCGGCGCCTGCGACATCTGTGCGGCCGTCCGCTGCACGAAGGCGAGAATCCTCCAGAGGGCGAGCGCGGCTGCCACCCACACCCATCCAGCGAAGACGGCGCCGAGATACAGACCTGCGGTCAGCGCCGACACATCGTCGAGCCGCGTCCGGTCGGGACGCGCCATCGCAACGTACACCCGATCCACGCAGACGAGGCACGCGAGGCCGAGCGCCGCAGCAGCCCATCGCAGCGGGGAATGGGGTTCGCCGAAGGCAAGGGCCGCGGTGCCGAGCGCGAGAAACGCCGTCCACGACACCACCTCGCGGCTGAGCCAGGAGGTACGGAGGTTCATCGCCGCTCGCCACGCCCGTAGCGGACGCCCGAGATGCATCGTGCTGACGCCGATGGCCGCCAGGCCCGCGAACGCCACGGGCAACGGGCCAACGTCGAGTGGCGCGAACGTCGCGGCGAGCACGATGCCCACCAGGATCTGCGCGACGAGCGTGAACGCCACGAGCGCCCATTCCGACCGTGACGAGATCTTGAGCGGGGGAGTCTCGACCACAACCGGCAGCGCCGTGGGGGCCACGCACGTCGCCCCCTCGCTCGTCGACCGCGAGCGCATCGCGATGAATCGAATCGAAGGTCCAATTCCAGCCACGGGAAAGCCTGCGACACCGAGGGGTTCGTCGGCGACGGGGTCGCCGATCTGCAGCGCGCCAACAGGGCAGCCGACAACGCACGCCGGTGCGAGACCGTCGACCAGCCGGTCGTTGCACAGCGTGCACTTGCGCATGACGCCCGCATCGGCGTCGAAGCGCGGCGCATCGTACGGGCAGACCCAACTGCAGTAGCGGCATCCGATGCAGTGGTTCGCGTCGATGAGCACCGCGCCGGTCCGCACGTCGCGCGAGATGGCGAGTGCCGGGCATGCGGTCATGCAGGGCGCATCGCGGCAGTGGTTGCAGGCAAGCGAGAGGTGGAAGGTCGGCAGGCCGGCGCGCCGTGTCGCGTTGAACGTCACGACGTGACGCCACGAGGTGCCAGGCGAGAGCTGGTTCTCGTTGGCGCACGCCACGGCGCACGCGTGACAGCCCACGCACGTCTCGAGGTCGTTGACGAACGCGGGCGGCCGCGCCGCAACGCTCATGCGCGCTCCACCTGCACGAGGTTCTCGTGGAACGCGGCGCCGAATCCCATGTCGGTCTCCCGCGCCTTCGAGAGCAGGTTCACCGCGCCGCCGTCGCTGAGCCACCAGCCGTTGTGCAGCGCGGCACAGCCGTCCTTCAGGCCGGCGTCTATCCGGCACGTAACGATCAGCGCGCCACGGTCGTTGAACACGCGCACCCGATCTCCGGCCGCCAGGCCGCGCGTCCGCGCGTCGTGTGGACTCATCGCCAGTTCGGGCCGCGGCTCGATCGCGCGCATCGTCGCCAGGTTGCCGAACTGCGAGTGGATGCGGTTCTTGCTGTTCGGTGTCAGCAGGTTGATCGGATACCGCGCATGGCGGGCGTCTCGCGTGGACTCCACGGGTTCCACGTAACCGGGGAGCGGATCGGCCTGCCAGCGCGCCGCCGCCTCGTCGGATCGCAGCTCGATGCGCCCTGAAGGGGTCGGGAACCGCAGGTCGGCGAATGCGACGTCGCCGTCGCCCGGCACGCGGATGGGCCCGTCGCGCAGCGCGTCGAGCGTGACGCCCGGGACGCCGCGCAGGCGCTCGCTGAGCCAGGCGTCGATGGCGTCCTCGTGGGGGATGGCGGCATCGATCTCCGCGGCCGGGATGCCGATGCGCGCGGCGAGCAGCCGGTAGATCTCAGACTCCGGCTTCACCTCGCCGGGCGACTCGATCACCTTCTGGCGCAACTGCAGGTAGTCGTGCCAGTAGGCGCCGATCACGTCGCTCTGCTCGAAGAACGTCTTGGCAGGAAGCACGATGTCGGCTTCGCGGGCCGTGTCGGTCATGAACTCGTCGACGACCACGCGGAAGTCGAGGGCGCGGAACGCGCGAACGACGGTCGCCGTCTCGGGATTCTGCGGGATGGGGTTGCCGCGTTCCACCCAGGCCATCTTCAGCGGCGGATCCGGTGGTGGCGAGCATCTGCGGTCCGAGCAGCGCCGTCGAGATCGACACGCGGACCACGCCATCCGGCGACGCTGGCGGATAGAACGCGATCGGATCCTTCTCGCCCCCGAACACCTGCGTGCGGAGGTTCGCGAAGATCCATCCTGCGCCGGGCTTGCCGATGTTCCCCGTGAGTGCCACCAGCGCCAGCATCGCGCGCATCGTCTGGCCGCTGTTGGTGTAGCGCTGCATGCCGAAGCCCGCGCAGATCGTCATCGGGGCATGCGTGCCCACGAGTTCGGCGAGCCGGAGAATCTGCGATTCAGGGACGTTGGCGATCGCCGCCGCCCAGGCTGGCGTGCAGCCGCGGACGCGGTTGCGGTAATCCTCGGCGCCGTGCACGTGGCGGGCGACGAACGCATCATCGATCCACCCGCGCTCGAAGAGCACGTGCGCGACCGCGAGTGCGATCGCGGCATCGGTGCCGGGCCGCGGCTGCACGTGCAGGGCCGCGCGCTCTGCCGTCTCGGTGCGTCGCGGATCGATGACGACGAGCGTGGCGCCGCGTTCGAGTGCCTGCTCGACGAACGCCATCTGGTGGATGTTCGTCTCGGCGGCGTTCTTGCCCCACAAGACGATGAGGCGGGCGTTCGCGAGATCCCACGGCGCGTTGTGCTGGTTGGCGCCGAGCGTGAGGCGCGTGGCCTCGAGGCCGGCAGGCCAGCAGAGATCGCCGTATGTGGTGGTGTACCCGCCGAACAGCCGCCAGAAGCGATCGCCGACCGCGTTGAGCAGCCCTTTCGTGCCGCTCGACGAGTAGTAGAGGACCGACTGCGGCCCGTACTCGCGCCGCAGCGCGATCAACCTCGCCGGCAATGGTGTCGAGCGCCTCGTCCCACGTGACCTGCCTGAACTCGCTGGTCCCCGGCACGCGTGCGAGCGGGTGCAGCAGGCGGTCGGGCGAGTAGACACGCTCGATGTAGCTGAGCCCCTTCAGGCAGATGCCCTGCGGTGTGGCGGCGTTGCCGGCGTGCGCTTCGAGACGCCGCAGGCGTCCTCCGCTGACGGTGACGCGAAGGCCGCACGTGCTGTAACAGTTGCGTGGGCAGGCGCTGGTGAACGTGCCGTCGGCGACGGGCATTGCGACAGGGTACCCAATATCGCTCCGGGACGATATCGGGTCCCGCGTCCGCTCTCCCTGCGGGGACCGTCGGAACACGGCACGAGCCGCGCACCGATGACATCCCTGATGAGCTTGAGGTCTAATGGTTTCAAGTCACGCAGATGCCGATCCCTGGTCCGCAGGAACTCACCGCACGTCCGCTGCAGTTTCGCGGCAGCCGTCTGGCGCGCGCGCTGTTGCGGGTGGCAGGGTGGCGGGTCGTGTTCGACGGGCTTCCTGCCCGTCAGGGCGTGGCGGTGGTCTTCCCTCACACCTCGAACTGGGACTTCCTGGTCGGCGTCGTCGCCAAGTGGGCGGCGGGCGTTCCGGTCGTGTTCTGGGGCAAGGACACGTTGTTCGACGTGCCGGTGTTCGGACGCTGGCTGCGCTGGCTTGGCGGCATCCCGGTGGACCGGCACGCGCCGCACGGCGCCGTCCGGATCATGATCGAACGCATGCAGCAGGCGTGCGCCCGCGACGAGTTCCTGTGGCTGGCGTTGTCGCCCGAAGGCACCCGCGCGCGTCGTGACACGTGGCGCAGCGGGTTCTACCGGGTGGCAGTCGAGACGAATGTGCCGCTGGCACTGGTGGTGCTCGACTTCAGGCACCGTCGCGCCGGCGTCGTGTCGGTCCTCCGGTTGTGTGGTGATCCCGACATCGACATCGCCGAGATCGCCCGACGCTACGAGGGGGCGCAGGGCCGTCATCCGGAGCTTGCCTCACCCATCCGATTGCGCTGAGGCCCCAGGGGGGCACGTCTCTCTTCATCACATTCTTCGAATTCCGACCCCGCGTGACTCGGGCGCGGCTGCCGTGTCACAGTGCACGGATGCACGACATCATCATCATCGGCGCTGGCCCCGTCGGCCTCGCCACTGCCATCGACGCCCGGCGCGCCGGCCTGTCGGCCCTCGTCATCGACAAGGGCGCGCTGGTCAACTCCATCGTCGGCTATCCCGCGCGCATGGAGTTCTTCTCCACGCCCGACCTGATCGAGATCGGCGGCCACCCGTTTCCCGTGCAGGGATACAAGCCGACGCGCGAAGAAGGCCTGGAGTACTACCGCGGCGTCGCGGCGCGCGAGGGACTCGAACTCAGGCTGTACGAGCGGGTGCGTCGCATTGCGCGGCACCGCGCGGGGGTTTCACCGTCGTCACCGACAAGGGCCAGCATCCGGCGCGCCATGTCGTCGTCGCGGTGGGCTTCTACGATCAGCCCAACCTGCTCGGCGTCCCGGGCGAGGACCTGCCGAAGGTCACGCACTACTACCGCGAGCCGTATCCCTACGTCGGGCAGAAGGTCGCGATCGTCGGCGCGAAGAACTCCGCGGCCAAGGCCGCGCTCGACTGTCACCGGCACGGCGCCGAGGTCACGCTGCTCGTGCGCGGCAGCGCGGTGTCGACGAAGGTCAAGTACTGGATCAAGCCCGACCTCGAGAACCGCATCAAGGAGGGCAGCATCCGTGCGCTACTTCAACACGTCTGTCGTCGAAATCCGCGCCGTCGTCGATCGTGGTGCGCACACCCGAGGCGAGTCAAGGAACTCGCGAACGACTGGGTGCTCGCGATGACCGGCTACCGGCCCGACTACGCGTTCCTCGACGCGCTGGGCATCGCGCTCAGGGGCGACGAATGGCAGGACGCCGGTCTACGACGAGACCACGTTCGAGACGAACCGGCCGGGCGTCTACCTGGCCGGCACCGTGTGTGGCGGGATGCAGACCAGTCGCTGGTTCATCGAGAACGGCCGCTTCCACGCGCGCCAGATCGTCGCGCACATCGCAGGCGCGGCGACCGAACGCATAGCATTCGACGCCATCCCCTGGAAGACTCAGGAATAGGAGTCGCCTGCTCTCAGAGCCATTCGCAGAAATGTGCACGCCCCGAATTGGGGTCAGACCCGAATTCAGTCTCGGCCACTGGCCGAGCGGTTCCTGTACGCAGTTTCTGCGAATCTATGCGGCAAACCGCGGTTGCCGAATTGGGGTCTGACCCCAATTCGGCGATCTGCAGCAATCGGTGGCTCACAGGGTGTGCATTCGCGTCAACGCGCGCGCCTGGCTGCCCGCACCAGGAACCAGGCGATGAGGGCGAACGCTGCCAGGGCGATCAGGTCGCCGGGCACGCCGGCGACACGGGGCGGCATCGACCGCGGTGCGACGCCGGCCGCGACGAGGCCGGCCACGAGTACGCCCGCGAGGCCTTCGCCGGCTACCAGTCCTGACGCGGCGAGCACCCCGGGTTCGCCGGCCTCGGCGGCCGCCGCGCCGCGCCGCCCGTCATAGAACGCACGGATGCACCCGCCCAGGTAGATGGCGGCCATGCTCGACAGCGGCAGGTAGACACCGATCGCGAACGACAGCGGCGAGACCGCGCACAGCCACGATCCCACCGCGAGGCCACCGCCCGACAGCACGAGTCCCCAGGGGAGAGCGCCCGACAGCACCCCCTCGACAATGGTCTTCATCAGCGTCGCCTGCGGTGCCGGGATGTCGCGCGATCCGAACGTGTACGCGTTGCCGAGCAACAGCACCGTACCCGCCACGGCCCAGCACGCGACCGACGCCCCGATCAACTGCCCGAACTGCTGCCGCGCCGGCGTTGCGCCCACGAGGTACCCGGTCTTGAGGTCCTGCGAGATGTCGCCGGCCTTCGACGCGGCGACGGCGACGATGGTGCCCACTGTCAGGACCGCAGCCTGCGCCGCTGTGTCGGTCCATCCGAGCGCCGCGAAGATCGACGCGATCCCGATCAGCGTGACCAGCGCCATGCCCGATGTCGGGTTCGACGACACACCCACGATGCCGACGATGCGCGAGGCCACGGCGACGAACATCAAGCCGAAGACGGTCACGCCCGCCGCGCAGATGAGCCGCGCGGTCTGTCCCATGTTGCCGGCGAACACGCCCGGCACGAACGCTGCAACGAGCACGACCACGAGCACGGCGCCGACCACGAACGTGCCCGGCAAGTCTCGATCGGTCGAGGGCACGCGCGTCGGCGTCGCCCCCGTCGCGGGACGGATGTTGCGCGCCACCGCCGCGAACGCGCTCACCATCGTCGGCAGGTTCTTCGCGACGGTCATGATGCCAGCCGTGGCCACGGCGCCGGCACCGATGTAGCGCACGTAGCGCGCCCAGATCTCGCTTGCCGTCATGTCGGCGACGAGCTTCGTCGTTTCGGGATAGAGCGGCGTCGTGTTGTTCGCACCTAACCATGCGATCAGCGGCGTCAGCACGAGCGCCGACACCACGGAGCCTGCCACGAGCACGCCCGACTGCTTGTAGCCGAGGATGAACCCCACGCCGATCAGCGCAGGGGCGAGTTCAAGTGCCAACTCGCCCTTCGGAAGTCCGGGCACCGCCACGTGCAGCGCCGACGGCACGAGGAACAGCAGTGCGAGCGCGAGCTTGATGGCCGCCCCGACGCCCATGCCGCGGAAGATCCACACGCTCGATCGGCTCTCGCCCGTCGTGGCGCGCAGCACCTCGGCGCACGCGGTGCCCTCGGGATACGGCAACTCGTCACGCGCATCGACGATGAGCAGGCGGCGAAGCGGAATCATCGCGGCGAGGCCGAGGATCGCGCCGAGATACGAGAGGACGACGACCTGCAGATACGGCGGCACAACGCCCCACATGAACAGCGCAGGGATGGTGAAGATCGTGCCGCTGGCGAGCGAGGTGGAGGCGGACCCGATCGTCTGCGACAGGTTGGCCTCGAGGATGGTGCCGCGCTGTCCGATGGCCCGGAAGAGGGCCACCGTCATGACGGCCGCGGGGATCGACGCCGACACGGTGAGCCCGACGCGCAGCCCGAGGTACGCGTTGGCGGCGCCGAAGACGATGCCGAGGAGCACCCCGGCGACGACGGCCTTGAGGGTGAACTCACCGATGGGGAGATCGGGCGTGGCGTGCACGTCGCTCATGCAGGGCTCCTGGCTGGCGCGCTGACCGCGCCCTTGCCGACCGGTTCAGTGCAGGTGCGGGGCGGACGTCCGGCGATGCGAGTGCACCGCCGGAAAACGCGGGTAGTCTACACGGGACGCCGGTGCCGGTCGATCGCGGTCGCCGGGATGCCCGATTGCCGGGGAGCGGTTGCCGAGGGATGGCGCCGGTGTCACCAACCGTCGCTCGTGGCTCGCGGCGAATGCCGGGAGGCTCGCGCGGAACTCGTGAACGGGGTTGGTCCGTTTCGGGATCGTCTACGGCGCGGTGCCTTCGTGCTCGTGGTGATGACGCGCGGCATCGAGAGCGAGAAGGCGTCGGATGCGCTGATCGCCGAGATCGCGCGCATCCTCGACCACGCGTTGCGCCTGCCGTGGCTGCAGGCTCAGACCATCCGGCTGCGACGTGCGCGAAGGACTGCGACGGCCACCAACCAGCACCAGCGCGCTCGTCGCCGGTTCGGGAATTGCCCTCGCCTCTACCCGGAACGCGGGGAGGAGGCCCGCGTTTGCGGGGAGGGCATTGGTGAGGCGCGTCCCATTCACGCCGATGGTGTTGAAGAACCACCCGGAGCGGGCGCCATTCATCACATCGGCCTCGGTGAAGCTCAACCAGTAGGCAACGCCGCCGGTGAGGGTGGGCGCCGCACCCGACGCAAACGTCACCACAGCCCCGATGAGCGGATCGGGGAACGCTGCGGGTGTGGCCGTGTTGGGCACCGCGAACGACTCGATGAGCGCGCCGAGGTTCACCCCGCCCGCGTCCTCATAGAGGTTGAACGTGGTCGTCGTCTGCACGTCGCTCGTGCGCCCAAGCGCCACGGTGATCTGTTCGAGAACGCCCGTGGCCGTCGGGATGAACCGAAACGCCTGGAACTCGGCGTTTCCATCGACACCGTACGCTCCGGCTCCAAACGTGTCGCCAGGTCCGAAGGTGTCGAAGAGGATAGGCCCGGCGACGGCGGGACTCGCCGAGACGCCGAGGCCGATGACGAGACAGAACACCACGCGCAGGGTGGCCCGCAGTCGGGTCCTGATCATCGCACGCCCTCCTTGCGATGCTGCGGTTGCCGATGGTCGTCGATTCCGTCCGAGCCGGTGCGACCGCAGCGGTGCAACCGATGACGGCACGGGCGCGACCTCCGCAACCCGCGCGTCGTCCCGAAGAGTGCTCGATAGCAAGGAGTTCGCCAGACGCCACCCGCGTCGAGAAGGCCGCAACTCGCCGACGAGCGCACGACCATCGGCGAAGGTCGCTGCCGGGGCAGTGAATTGGTGCGAAATCAGGCGCCTATTGACCCATGACCGAACACAAGGCCCGTAGACGTTCGAGTGACAGCGGCGTGCCAAGTGCAGCATCACCCGCGCTTCTCACGTACGACCAACACTCGCGCCGAACTCCGGCATCCGGCACTCGACCTGTGCGAGAGTATGCAGCGACTCGCGCCCCCTTTCGCGCTCAGGAGTCCACATGCGCCTTCGTCCAGCCGTCACGCTCGCGTTCTGCATCCTGCCATTCGTCGACGCATCGGCGCAGCCTGCGCCCGCTGCCGCGCCAGTGCGCATCCTCGTCGCCTACGCGTCGGCGACCGGAAACACGGAGCGCATGGCGAAGGCCGTGTCGGAAGGGGCCGCCACCGCAGCCAACGTTTCGGTATCGCTGAAGCGGGTCGCCGACGTGTCAGACGATGACCTGCTGAAGGCCGACGCGATCATCGTCGGCTCGCCGGTATACAACGGCGGGATGGCCGCCACCGTGAAGGCGTTCATCGATCGCTGGCCGTTCGAGAAGCTGCACGACAAGGTCGGGGCCGCCTTCGTCACCGGCGGCGGGGCGTCGTCGGGCGAGGAGCTCGCGCAGTTGCAGATCCTGTCGTCGATGTTGATCTTCCGATTCGTGATCGTGGGCGGCGACAGCGCGCTCGCGCCGTTCGGCGCCTCGGCGATCGTCGAGGAAGGCAAGCCGGCCGCGGCGAAAGGAGTCGATGCCGCCGCGCTCGACAAGGCGCGCGCGCTGGGCGCCCGCGTCGCCCGCATCACCGCTCGCCTGAGATGACGGCCGCCGTCCGCGCTTGCGTGGCAGCTTGGTGCAATAGGCCGCCAATTCGAGACAGTAAGTCACGCTGACGGCAGACTTCCAGTCAGCAAGACGGCGTTGGAACGCAGCCGCATTGGCTGTCGGCCGAGGCACAGATTTAGCAGACCTGTCATCTCTAGCCCAGGTTGCTGGCGGCGCTGGTCGCGTCGCACCATTCGCCACGAGCCTCGGTGAACTCGGGCCCCCGTTGCAGAAAGGACGCGCCATGCCACACAAGGTGAAGGCGTTCGTTCTGGCAGGTGCGGGTGCGCTGGCGATCGCCACAGCCAGCCCCGCGCGGGCCGCCGTGATTACCTACAATTCGAGCGCAGCGTTCCTGGCGGCGGTGACCTCGTCCGACACGTGGACGTTCAACGGCCCAAACTACAACCCGGTGATACGGCTCAACAGCTTGGGTACCGACATCGTGTCTGTTGCCACGCAAGGAGGCGACGCGGCCGGAATCATCTTTGATAATGCGCTGTGCGGGCGCACTGGGTCGGCGGTGGACTGCTTCAAGCCAGTGGTGTTCACGATCCTCGAACCGCGCAACGCGTTCGGGTTCGACAACCTCGACTTCACCGTCGATGAAGAGGCGGTCGTGGTCGTGAACTTCGCGGGAGGCGCGCCGCCATTTTCTAAGGCGTTCGGCCTGGGAGGCCACCCGGCGTTTACGCCGACGTTCTTCGGAATCATCTCAGACGATCTGCTGGCGTCGGTGACCGTGTACTCACGCACGATTGGTTCGACCGCCATCGGCCAGCGTGCCAACGTCATCGACAACGTCATTGTCGGCAGTACCGCCGTGCCGGAGCCGACGATGCTGCTTCTGGTCGGCAGCGCCATGGCGAGCGGACTTCTTCGTCGTCGAGTTCGCGCCTGAACACGGCAGGGCCTGTGACATCGGGCCGCGTCCCTTCGGTGGCGCGGCCCGGTCTGTCGCGCATCTGCTCACGTCGCCCCGGCACCACCGGTGTCACAGGGCCACCCGGGAGCGAAGCCAAGGGCTGCGCCCACGAAGCACACCGCGCTGGTCTACCCCGTGTTGCGCAGTCCCGCCGCGATGCCGTTGATGGTCACGAGCAGCGGCTCGAACGCCTGCGCATCGCCGGCGCGGTGCTGCTTGAGCAACTCCACCTGAACGAGATTGATCGGGTCCACGTACGGGTTGCGCACGTCGATCGAACGTCGCAGCACCGGGTTGCGTGCGGTGACGAGCGCGCGCTCCAGGCCGAGCCACGACGCGGTCAGCAGCCGTGTCTGCATCCACGCGAACAGCCAGGGAATGGCCGCGGAGGCTCCCGATGGCTCCGGCCGGCGCAGTGTACGCGACGCCTCGTGCGCGCGCTGGGCAGGTGACTCAGCCGCGGTTCTGGGGGACGCGACGCTCGTGAGGGCCGTCGTACTCCGCGTCGATGGCGTTGATCTGGCGCATCGGGGATTCGCGCTGCCGTTCCTCGATCGCCTGGGCGGCGATCCCCGGCACGCGCGAGATGAGGAACAGCGCGTGTCCGATCGTGGCCGAGAGGCCGATGTCGGCGCACACGGCGGCGATCGCCCCGTCGATGTTGATCGCGATCTTTTCGGCTGGCGCGATCGCCGCGCCGTGGTTCAGCGCCCGCTCGACGGCACGAATGATCTGGAGGTGCGGACCATCGACCTCGAGTTCGAGCGCCATCTGGAACAGCCGCGCCGCCCGGGGATCCTGCGTGTGCACCCGATGACCGAACCCGGGAATCTGCGACGGGTCGCCGGGGTGGCGTGCCACCACCTGCTCGGCGGCGGCGGCCGTTGACATGCCCTGTCGCACCCACGAGACGCCTTCGTCGAGCATCGTCATGCACTGCTCGATCTCGCCGCCGTGATAGGCCCCGACGCCGAGCAACCCGGCCGCGATGCTCGCGCGCAGCGGGGCCCCGGATGACGCGACCGAGCGGGCGGCCTGCGTGGAGGGGGGCGCGGTGCCGTGATCGATGAGCGAGACCAGCAGGGCTTCCATCAGCCGGCCGATGGTCTTCGACGGGAGTTCGCCGACCATCAACAGGTACACCGCCTCGGCGAACGAGACGCGGCCCATGACCTCGTCGAGCGGGTACCCGCGCAACAGGATCCGGTTGGGCTCGACGTACGTGAGGGACGATCGCCAGGCCTTGCGCGTGTGATCGCGGTCGGTCTTCGACATGTCGTCTCTCCGTCGCGTTTCCTGGCGTCCTACTCGGTGCCGAACAACCGGTCGCCAAAATCGCCGAGGCCCGGCACGATGAACTTGACGTCGTTGAGCCGCTCGTCGACGACGGGCGTGTAGATCCGCACGTCGGGATGAGCGGCCAGAACCGTCGCGACACCTTCGGGCGCGGCAACGATGCACAGCAGGCGGATGTCGTGCGCGCCCTGTGCCCGCAGGAGGTCGATGGCGGCCACGGCACTGCCGCCCGTTGCGAGCATCGGGTCGATCATGAAGACGACGCAACGGTCGAGCCGGGCCGGGAACTTCGCGTAGTACTGCGAGGCCACGGCGGTGTTCTCGTCGCGTTGCATGCCGATGTGGCCGACCCGGGCCTTTGGCACGATGTCGAGGACGGCATCGAGCATGCCCAGGCCGGCGCGCAGCACGGGCACGACGACGATGTCGGCATCGAGGGCGAATCCGGAGGCGGTGGCGAGCGGCGTCTCGACCGACGTGGAACGCGTGGCCAGGTCACGGGTCGCCTCGGCGACGAGCAGGAGGCTGATGCGACGGGCCATGGCCCTGAACATGTCGGGGCGGGTACGCGTGTCGCGCAGGGTCAGGAGGATGTCCTGGGCGATCGGATGTGAGACGACGTGCAACGGCACGCGGGAACTATATACGAACCGCAGAAGGGGTCACATCTTTCTTCATCGCATTATTCAAGGTCTGACCCCAGACACACGGGGGCCAGAGCTTGAATAATTCAAGAATCAAGATGCGACCCCTTCTGCGACCCGTTCTGGGCGCGTGCGGCGCCTCAGTCGAGTCCCAGCACGCCGATGTAGGGCAGGTTCCGGTAGCGTTCGGCGTAGTCGAGCCCGTAGCCGACCACGAACTTGTCGGGGATCTCGAAGCCGACGTACTCGAGTTTCACGTCGACGAGCCGGCGCGAGGGCTTGCTGAGCAGGCAGGCGGTCCGCAGCGAATGCGGATTGCGTGCCCGCAGGATTTCCTGCAGGTACGTCAGCGTCAGCCCGGTATCGACGATGTCTTCGACGATGACCACGCTGCGGCCCTCGATGCCCGCGTCGAGGTCCTTCAGCATCCGGACCTCGCCCGACGAGGTCGTGCCCTTGCCGTAGCTCGAGACGGCGATGAAATCGAGCGTGACCCGCTCGCTCATCCCCCGCACGAGGTCAGACAGGAACAGAAACCCGCCCTTGAGCACGCAAATCAGGTGGATGGGGTCCCCACCCGGGTGATCGCTCTCGATCTGCTGCGCGAGTTCGGTGATCCGGGCCTGGATCTGCTCGGAGGTGAGGAGGATCTCAGCGACATGGGACGTTGACATAGGTGGCCGCGCGGCGCGATGCTTTGCGCGCCGAGCGCGAAGCGTAACACATGACACGATACTCGCTCATCACCGAGATCGAGGCGCGCCGCCTCGAATACGGCAGCACGGTCGAACTGGAGCCGGGCGGGACGATCACGCCCCTCGCCGCCGACACGCTGAAGGAACGACGGGTGACCGTGCGGCCCGTATCGGGCCTGACCGAGGCCGACATCGCGGCGCTGGCGCCTCCGGCCACCATCCGGACGATTGCCGTCGGCACCGATCATTCCGGCCTGGCGCTGAAGCGCGCACTGGTCGCGCACCTGCGCTCGATGGCGCTCGACGTCATGGACCTCGGGACCGACACCGCGGATCCCGTCGACTATCCCGACATTGCCGCGCGAGTGAGTCGTGCCGTCGCCCAGGGGGATGCGCAAGCCGGCATCGTCATCGACGGGGCCGGCATCGGGTCGGCGATCGCCGCCAACAAGATCCGTGGCGTGCGGGCGGTGATGGCCACCACCCCGACCATCGCGCGGTATTCGCGCGAGCACAACGGCGCCAACGTCCTCACGCTCGGCGCCTCGCTGCTCTCGATCGACGAGGCGTTCGCCATCGTCCGCATGTTCATCGCGACGCCGATGACCGAGGCGCGCTACATCCGCAGGCTCGCGAAGATCCGCACCCTCGAAACGCCATGACGCCATCCCAGTTCGACCTGCAGCGCCTGATCGAGATCGTCACCGAGGAAGTTGCGGCGGCCACCGGCCTCGTCGCGACCGCGCGATGCGCGTGCCACGGTTTCGCCGAGAACTGTTGCCCGACGCGCTTGCGCGGCGTGCTCGACGCGGGCGCGAACCGCCTGGGGTTGCACGCCGGCGGCGGCGCCTCGAAGGACGTGGCCGGCGTCATCGACCACACCCTGCTGCGGCCCGACGCGAGCCGTGCCGAGATCGAGACGCTGTGCCGCGAGGCTCAGGAATTCCGGTTCGCGACCGTGTGCGTCAACCCGACGTGGGTCGCGGTGTGCGCCCAGATGCTGCGGGCGCACGGGATCGGTGTGTGCACCGTCGTGGGGTTTCCGCTCGGTGCCACGACGTCGGACGTGAAGGCCTACGAGACGCGCCGGGTGATTTTCGACGGCGCGACCGAGGTCGACATGGTGATCAACATCGGCGCGCTGAAATCGGGCGACCTGCGATTGGTCGAGCGCGACATCGAAGCCGTGGCCGATGTCTGCCGCTCGGCCGGTGCGGTCAGCAAGGTGATCATCGAGGCTGCGCTGCTCACCGACGACGAGAAGGTCACCGCGTGCACGCTGTCGAAGGCGGCGGGCGCCGACTTCGTGAAGACGTCTACCGGATTCGCCAAGGGAGGCGCCACGCCTGCCGACGTGGCGCTGATGCGGCGGGTCGTCGGGCCCGAGATGGGCGTGAAGGCCGCCGGCGGCGTGCGTGGCTACGACGATCTCAAGCAGATGGTCGCGGCGGGAGCCACCCGTGTTGGCGCCAGCGCCGGTATCAGGATCGTGCGCGAGTCGAAAGGCGAGACGATCGCCGGACCGGGTCACAGCTACTGACCCGGGGCAGGGCCACTACCCCCGGGGCCCGGCGGTTCTGGCCGGTTCCCCGGCCGCCGGCATCCCCGCGGGCCTGGTGGTGTCGGCACCCGCGCCCGGCGCATCCACGTCGCCTGCGCGCATGGCGTTGGCCAGGGTCCGCACCGACAGCGACACCTGCGGGAAGGGGATCTCGATTCCCTCGGCATCGAAGCGCTGCTTGATGCGCCGCCTGAGCTCGCGGCCGACGTCCCATTGCTTCAGCGGCAACGTCTTGATCCGCGTCTTGATGACCACGCCGGAGTCGTTGAATGCATCCACGCCGAGCACTTCGAGCGGTTCGAGGATGACGTCACCCAGGCCAGGGGCCTTGCGCACGTCGTCGCCGACCTCGCGCAGGACGCGTGACACGCGATCGGTGTCTTCCCTGTAGGCGACGCTGACGTCGATGACCGCGTACGAGAAGTCCTTCGACCGGTTCGCCAGCGTGTTGATGCCGCCGTTGGGAAAGACGTGCACCGTGCCTTCCATGTCGCGCAGGACGATCGTGCGCAGCGTGATGTCCTCGACGAGGCCGCCGGTGCCGTTGATCACCGCCACGTCGCCAACCCGCACCTGGTTCTCGAGGATGATGAAGAAGCCGCTGATGACGTCCTTGACCAGCGTCTGCGCGCCGAACCCGATCGCGAGGCCGGCGATGCCGGCGCCGGTCAGGAGGGGCACGATGTCGATGCGCAGTTCGCGAAGGACCATCAGTATTGCCGTGCCCGTGACCATGATGCCCACGACGTTCCTCACGAGGCTGCCGAGGGTCCGGAGTCGGCGTGCGCGCTCGAGCGCGTCGGGGGTGTTGCTCCGGGCGACCTCGCGCTCGATGCGCGTGAGCAGGATGCCGGTGATTCTCACGACCAGCCAGGCGAGTCCGGCCACGAGCACGATGCGCAGGCCCGAGCCGAAAAACCACGCGATGAGCGACTCGGGATCGAGCCCGAGGTGGTAGTCGAAGCCGGCCAGCGCGAGGGCGGGAGAGACCAGGGTGGCCAGGACGACGAAGAGCACGACGGCGCGGGCGTAGCGAACGGGCCTGACCAGGGCCTCGAGCGCCGCCGGGTCGTCGTGCCGTCCGAGCAGCGCGCGGAGGATCACCCTGATCCCGCGCGCCACGACTTCGGCGACCAGGAACGACACGGCGAGGGCGAAGCCCAGCGACAAGCCCAGGCGTTCCCACGCGGGGTAGTCAGCGAGAAGGGTGCGAATCACGGCATGATGGTAGCTCACCCTCGAGGCGCCCGGGTCACCGCGGTTGACGGGGCCCCGGGCGCATGCCGATGAAGTTGAAGCCACGATGCCGACGTTCACGTCAATCCGAGCCTGAACATGCCGACCCCTACGAACTGGGACCGGGCCAAGCAGCTGTTTGCCGCAGCCACCGCACTGCCCGTCGAGGCGCGGACGCCGTTCCTGGAGGCGCAGTGTGGCGCTGACGCGGCGCTCCGGCGCGAAGTGGAGTCGCTCCTGGAGTGGTGCGATGACGACACGCGGTTTCTCGAGTCGCCCGTCGCGAACGTGGCGTCGCTGGTCGGCGAGCCTGCCAGGGATCCGCTGATCGGCACGAGGCTGGGCGCCTGGCGACTCGTGGCCCTCGTGGGCCAGGGGGGCATGGGCGCCGTGTACAGCGCGGTGCGGGCCGACGGCAGCTACGATGGCGTGGCCGCGGTCAAGGTCGTGCGGAGTGACCTCGTGTCGGGGCAGTTCACGGCCCGGTTCCAGCAGGAGCGTCGCGCCCTGGCCGCGCTCGACCATCCGAACATCGCACGCCTGATCGACGGAGGCCAGACGCCGACCGGGCAGCCGTTCCTCGTGATGGAACTCGTGGAGGGCGTGCCCATCACGCAATACTGCGACGAGCACCACCTGGGGCTCGACGAGCGGCTGCGGCTGTTCGCGGTGGTGTGCGGCGCGGTGAAATACGCTCACCAGCAGTTGACGGTGCACCGCGACATCAAGCCCGACAACATCCTCGTGACCGCGGCCGGCGTGCCCAAGCTGCTCGATTTCGGGATTGCACGGCTCCTCGGCGACGTCGACGCGCCAGCGCACGACGTCGATCCGTCGGTGGCGAGCACGTGGCTGATGACGCCCGACTTCGCCAGCCCGGAGCAGGTGTATGGACGGCCGGTGACCACGGCGAGCGATGTCTACTCGCTGGGCGTGCTCCTCTACGTTCTCGTCACGGGCCGTCGTCCGTACCGGTTCGACGCGACGACCCCCGACAACCTGCGCGCGCAGCTGAGTGCTGTCACCGCGCCAGTCCCGAGCGATGCCGTGCGAGCGTCGGGACGCGGGGCAGGCGCGGCGGCCCTGTTGGCGACCACGCCCGACGCGCTCGCTCGGGCCCTGCGCGGCGACATCGACGCCATCGTCGGGAAGGCGATGGCGAAGGACGAGGCCGAGCGGTACGCGTCGGTCGGGGAGCTGAGTCGCGACCTGGAACGCCACCTGGCGCACCACCCGGTGCTGGCACGGGGGCAGTCGACCACCTACAGGCTTGGATGTTTCGTTCGACGGCACCGGCTCGCCCTCAGCCTGGCGGGCACGGTCTTCGTCCTGGTCGTCACCAGCCTTGGCGTCACCCTGCGCCAGATGCAACTCACGCTCGAGGCCCAGAGCCGTGCGGCCCGCCGATTCACCGAGGTACGCGAGTTGGCGCGGACGTTCATGTTCGACGTGCACGATGCGATCGTGAACGTCCCGGGCACGACGCAGGCGCGAGCCCTGATGGTCAGGACGGCCATCGACTATCTCGGGCGCCTGGCGTCGGAGGCGTCAGACGATCGGTCGCTGCAACGCGAACTCGCGGCGGCCTACGTGAAGGTCGGCGACGCGCAGGGCCACCCGACCAGTGCCAACCTCGGCGACACCGCCGGGGCCCGCGCGAGCTACGAACGTGCCATTGCGATTGCGACAACCCTGACGCGCACCGGGATCGACCTGGAGGCCGAGGCGACGCTCGGCATGGCGCACCGCCGCCTCGCGGACGTGCTCTCGTGGTCGGGCGACCTCGATGGGGCGCTCGATCACATGCGGACCTCGCAACGTGTCTTCACCGAGCTGGCGGCGCGGCCGAGGGCCGCCGATCAGCGCTTCAATGCGGCCGTGGCCGACATCAAGCTCGGTGACGTGCTCGGCAATCCCAATTTTCCGAACGCCGGGCAGACCGCAGAGGCGCAGCGCCACTACGATGCGGCGTTGACGATGCTCCGCACGCTGGCGGCGGAACCAGGCGCCGAGGCCCGCGTGCGCCGCTACGTCGGGATCGTGCTCGAGCGTATCGGAACGATGCACGAGGTGACCGGGGCGCTCGACGCGGCGCAGGTGGCCTATGCCGAGTCGTTCTCGATTCGGCAGGCGCTGGCGCGTTCGGGAGAAATCAACGACGAGTTCCAGCGCGACCTGGCGATTGCCTACGAGAAGCTCGGCAACGTCAAGCGGCGACGCGACGACGTTCCGGGCGCGGTCGTCGACTACCGCGGTGCCCTGCGGCAGTTCGAGCGGCTGGCGCGCGCCGACCCGTCGAACGCGATCGCTGCACGGTCGGTTGCGATCAGCCAGGAGACGCTGGCCTCGGCGCTGGTGCTGCTGAGGCACGACGCCGAGGCGCTCGGCATGTGGCTCGCCGCACGCGATGGACACCGTGCAACTGCCGCCGGCGATCCCGACAATGCGCAAGCCCGATGCGACCTCGCGAGGGTCGCAGAAGCCATCGGCGATCACCTCGGTGCTCCCGCCTTGTCGTGCGCGTCATGGAACGAGAGCCTCGAGCAGCACCGATGGCTGGTGGCCCGGGCGTCTACGGCCTGCGACAGTTCCGGCGCGACCGCGCGACTCCGCGAGCGAATGCGGTCGTGCGGGCGCTGACACGACATCGCGCCCCCCACGACCGCGGCCGCCCCTCCTGAAAGGCGGCGAATGACGTGGTACACTCCGCACCATGCACCCGTGGCATGACATCTACGTTGACGACCAGCTCACCGCGAAGGAGTTCCCCGTCATCATCGAAGTGCCGATGGGGAGTCGCTGCAAGTACGAACTCGACAAGGAATCCGGGCTGATGAAGCTCGATCGCGTCCTGTACTCGGCGGTGTACTATCCCGCCAATTACGGGTTCATCCCGCGGACGTTCTGCGACGACGGCGACCCGCTCGACGCGCTGGTGCTGTCGCAGGAATCAGTCGTGCCGGCAACGGTCGTCGAGGCGCGGGCGATTGGCGTCATGCGGATGCGCGACGAGAAGGGCATCGACGACAAGATCATCGCCGTAAGCGTGAAGGATCCGGCAGTCGCCGACTACACCCTGCACACGCAGCTGCCCGCCCACCAGTTGCGCGAAATCAAGCGCTTCTTCGAGGACTACAAGATCCTCGAGAACAAGCAGGTCGTGGTCGAGGATTTCATGGGCCCCGACGAGGCCATCAAGATCCTCGAGGACGCCCTCGACATGTACCGCAAGCTGCGTCGCGGCGAGTTGTCGCGCAAGTAACCCTTCGGCTCGCGGACATTCGGAAGCTCGCTCAGGGCAGGCCCTTCGGCTCGCGGACATTCGGAAGCTCGCTCAGGGCAGGCCCTTCGGCTCGCGGACATTCGGAAGCTCGCTCAGGGCAGGCTCTTCGGCTCGCGGGCATTCGTCAGCTCGCTCAGGGCAGGTCCTCGACAGGGAGTTCAGCGTGCACACGCGCACGATCATCGAGCCGTTCCGTATCAAGTCGGTCGAGGCGATCAAGCCGACGACGCGCGACGAGCGTGTCGCGGCCCTGCAGCAGGCGGGGTTCAACGTCTTCCTGCTCCACGCTGACGACGTGCTGATTGACCTGCTGACCGACTCGGGCACCGGGGCCATGTCGTCAGCGCAATGGGGCGCACTGATCCAGGGCGACGAGTCGTATGCCGGCAGCCGGTCGTACTACCGGTTCCGCGACGTGGTGCAGGATCTCACGGGGTATCGCCACATCATCCCCACGCACCAGGGACGCGCGGCCGAGCGCATCCTGTTCCACACCATCCTCGAGCCAGGGCACATCGTGCCCAACAACAATCACTTCGACACGACACGCGCCAACATCGAGGTCGAGCGCGCCGAGGCGCGCGACCTGGTGATTGCCGAGGGGCGCGTGCCGTCGCTGATCCATCCGTTCAAGGGCAACATCGACCTCGACGCGCTGGAGCGCCTGCTCGACACCGAGGGCGATCACGTGCCCCTCGTCATGGTGACGATCACCAACAACTCCGGCGGCGGGCAACCCGTGTCGCTCGAGAACCTCCGCGGCGTCAGGCGCCTCTGCGACCGCTACGGGAAGCCGTTCTTCCTCGACGCGTGTCGCTTCGCCGAGAACGCGTGCTTCATCAAGATGCGCGAGGCGGGCTTCGCCGACGCCACGCCCAAGGCGATCGCACGCGAAGTGTTCGCGCTCGCCGACGGCTGCACGATGTCGGCGAAGAAAGACGGGCTGGCGAACATCGGCGGCTTTCTCGCCATGAACAACGACGACTGGGCCGAGCAGTGCCGCAACCTCCTGATTCTCACCGAGGGCTTTCCGACCTACGGCGGGCTGGCGGGGTACGACCTCGAGGCCATCGCGCGCGGCCTCGAAGAGGTCGTGGACGAGAGCTACCTGCGTTACCGCCTCCGGTCGACCGAGTATCTCGGTGACAAGTTGACCGAGGGCGGCGTGCCGATCATCCAGCCGGCCGGAGGCCACGCGATCTACATCGATGCCCGGGCCCTGCTGCCGCACATCCCCCCGCTCCAGTACCCGGGGATCGCCCTGGCCAACGCGCTGTACATCGAAGCGGGCGTGCGCGGGGTCGAGATCGGCACGGTGATGTTCGGCCTCCACCCCGACGGCTCCGAGACCGCGGCGCCCATGGACCTGGTGCGGTTGGCGATTCCCCGGCGCGTCTACACCCAGTCGCACATCGACTACGTCGCCGAGGCGGTCCTCGCGGTCGCAGGCGCGCGCGACCGGCTGCGCGGCCTGCGGATGACAAAGGCGCCGCGCGTGCTGCGTCACTTCACGGCGCAGTTCTCACCACTCGAGTCGTAGCTCATCGGGTGCGACGGTGGGCGCCGCACTCGGCGGCGCAGCGCCCCGGCAGTGCCCGACGGTATAAGCTGGCTGTGTCTCCACCGACATGAGCACGCCGCCGCTGGCCGATTGTTCGCCCTCCGTCTCGGGCCGCGCCCCCATCAAGCGCCTCCTCACGAGGGCCATCGGCGTGCCGCTGATGTCGATGGTCGCCCTGGCTGGCGTCCTGCTCGTGCTCGTGTCGAGCGTCGTCACGGCCTCCCATGCCGACGCGGCGGGTTCGGTCGAAGTTGTCCTGATCGATCCTCACATGCGGGCTCGCCGTTGCGGTCGGGGTGCTGGTGGCGTGGAGCGTGCGCGAGATCGCCCGCATCACCGAGGCGTACGACAGCGTGCTGCGCACCGCCGAGGGGGATCGTGTGACCGCCGGCGACACCGAGTCGCGACTGGCGGGCATCGTCCAGTCGGCCATGGACGCCATCGTCACCGTCGACGCGTCGTCGCGCATCGTCGTCTTCAATGCGATGGCCGAGCGCATCTTCGGGTGGCGCGCGCACGAGGTCATCGGCCAGCCCCTCGACCGGCTCCTGCCAGAGCGCTTCCGCGCACCACATGGTGCAGACCTCGCACGGTTTGCCGCGACCGGCGAGACCGTGCGCTCGATGGGGCTGCCTGGACAACTCGTCGGCCTGCGGCGATCGGGTGACGAGTTCCCGATCGAGGCCACGGTCTCGCAGACCGTGGTGGGCGGCGAGCAGTTCAGCACGGCCATCGTGCGCGACATCGGGCCTCGCCTCAGCGCTGAGCGCGCCTTGCGCGAATGCGAGGAACGCTTCCGGCTGCTCGCCGACGGGGCGGTGGAGTACGCGCTCTACGGTCTCGACGCGAACGGTGCGATCACGAACTGGAACGTGGGTGCGGAGCGCCTCATGGGATATGCCGCCCGGGATGTGGTGGGCACCAGTGCCGACCGGTTCTTCACCGAGGACGACCGCCGTGCCGGGCGCCTGCGCGAGGAACTGCAGCTCGCGGCCGGGCGCGGGAGCCTGTCGGTCGAGGCGGTGGAGGTCGATCGCGAAGGGCGGGCCTTCCGCTGTGCCGTGACGGTGACCGCCCTGCGAGCGGCGGGAGGGGCCGTGACCGGCTATGCGCGGCTGGTCCGTGACCTGAGCCGCGGGCGGGTGACCGATGCGGCCGAGCATCGATTCCAGTGAGGCGCCAATCGATGCGCTCAGCGCTTTCGGCTGCTTGTTGAACGCGCCGGGCGCGATGCCTTCGCTGCCGGCGGCGCCGGCCGCTCGGCGGATTCGGCCTCGCGCAACAGCGTGTCGAGGTAGGCATCGTACGCGTCGCTTGAACCGCCGCCGTGCGCGTCGGCGACGATGACCGGCGGCGCCGGATACCAGTCGGTGCTGAAAGGCAGTGCGCGCTGGGCGCGCGACTGGGGACCCTGGTCGCGAGCGGGCGCTGCCTCGGTGTCGGCCATTTGCATGCGGCTCGAAGGTGCACCCCCGGGGGGCGGCGTCGGCCGGCCGGCTCCGAGCATGGCCGCGGCCTCGTCCCGGTGCCAGGCGGCCAGTGGATTCGGCGCGCGCACCTCGACGTTGTGGCCGAAGCTGAGGATCCACGACTTCAGCGCGTAGTCGATGCAGACGTCGAGCGACAACTGCAACCGACCGTCGGAGAGCTGCCGGGCGTACTGTGAGGTGTGCCAGCGGCGCTCGGTGATGTACCGCGCGGTCGGTGCCGTGAACACCAGCTCGACGTGTGCGGGGTCGCCGATGAACGGCCCGAGCGAGTTGCCGAACGGGTCTGCCGCAAGCGGGTGCGTGGGCGTGAAGTGGTCGACGACGACCTCGAGGTGCTCGATGCGGTGAATCGCGAACACGCGCCAGGCCTCGACGGAAGGGACCCAGGCGCAGAGGTAGAACGCGCCGTGCGACGCCACCACCCGGTAGGGCTCGAGGCGGTACTTCTTCGATGTGCCCGAGTAGGCGGCGTCGTACCGGATGACGATGCGCGTGATGATCCCGCGTCGCCGCGATCAACTGCTGCAGGTGTCGCGCCTGCGCCACCGACGACACCGTGACCGGCGGTGCCAGGTGGGCGCTGAGTGCCGTCCGCGCGTTGAGCATGAAGGTGCGAAGGGCTGGCGGCAGCGCCTGCTCGATCTTCTGCATCGCCGAGGCGAGTTGCGGGCCGTAGGGCACGTCGGCGCGCGCAGAGTCGTGCGCGAGCAGCAGCGCGGTCAGTTCGTCGCTGGTGAGGTTGGCCGCGGGAATGCTCTTGCCGAGCGGGTTGTCGAGCTTGTAGTGCCCACCCGCGTCGCCTGGCAGCCGGACGACGGCGTAGCCGAGTGCCTCGACGGCCTGGAAGTCGCGCCTGACGGTGCGGGTATTGACGCCGAATTCCCGGGCGAGTTCGTCGAGCGTGGCACCGTAGCGCCTCGACTCGAGGTAGAGCATGATCTGGAGTTGGCGGATGGTCTGGGCGTTGCGTCCGGAGTCGCGGGGCATGCGCGGGCGCATCCTGTCACAGTGCCCATGCGTCGGCAAGTCGCCGCCCGGCCCGTGCGGGGCGTTTGACAGCCGGGCTACGATTGAAGGCTCAGACGGTTCCGGGCGCCGGCGCAATGGGGCGCGGTTCCGGCTCGTGCAGGGCACCCCCGCGATGACCAAGGGCTACTCCACGCTGATCGACAAGGCCGCCACCATCGCGGCCATCGTCCACCGACGGCAGGTCAGGAAGACGACCAGCATTCCGTATTTCATGCACCCGGCGCATGTCGCGCTCATCCTCGCCCGGCACGGCTACCCGGATGAACTCCAGGCCGCCGCCCTGCTGCACGACGTGCTCGAGGATGCCGACGAACACGACCTCGAGACGCGCAAGATCCTGGCTGGGATGTACACCGCGTTCGACGACTCGTCGAGCGACCCCCAGGCCTTCAGGCGTGCCCTGTCCGCGTGCCTGCGTCGCGAAGTGGGCGACACGGTCGTGTCGTTCATCGAGGCCGTGTCTGACGTGACGACCTACGCCAACGGGCGCCGCATTCCCTGGCCCGAACGCAAGCGCATCGCCCTGGCGCACTACGACGATGCGCTCACGCCCGACGAGGTGCTGGTGCTGAAGGGGGCCGACGTGCTGCACAACGTCCAGTCCATCAGGCAGGCGCTCGAGACGCAGGGCCTGTCGGCGATGCACCGCTTCAGCGGAACGCCCGACCAGACCGTGCAGGACTACGCGGCCGTGTCGGGAATCATCGCGCGCAGGCTCGCGACGGCCCGGCACGCGTCACTGGTGGGCGAAATGCAGGCGGCCGTGCTTGCGTTGCAGACCCTCCTGCTGCAATTGCTCGACGACATGCGGGGACGCGTCGCGGCCGTGTCCGCAGACGCCGCATCGTGAGCGCCTTCAGCCGGTCGGCCATCCTGCCGATCCACGCCAGGCTCGACGCCCCTGCCGATCTGACGGGTGCGGGCGTCACCATCGCCTTTCTGGACGCGGGCTTCTACGCGCATCCCGACCTGTGCCGTCCGCGCGATCGGATCCTGCACTTCGTCGACGTCAACGACCGGCGTGCGCGGCGGGCTGATCTCGACGTGTCCGATGCATCGAGCTGGCACGGGATGATGACGTCGGTCGTGGCGTGCGGCAACGGCCACCTGTCGGCCGGTCGCTACCGCGGGCTCGCGTCGGAGGCCGATCTCGTGCTGGTGCGCTGCGGGCGCGTGACGCGCATCGCCCACGACGACATCCGTCGCGGTCTCGACTGGGTGCTCGCGCATCGCGAGCGGTTCAACATCCGGATCGCCAACGTGAGCTGCGGCGGCGATTACGAGGCGTCGTACCTGGCCGACGACCTGTCGCAGTCGGCCGAGGCGCTCTCGCGCGCCGGCGTGTTCGTGTGCGCGGCTGTCGGCAACGCCGGCCACCAGCCGGGACATCCCGTGATGCCTCCGGCCAGCGCGCCCTCCGTGCTCGCCGTGGGCGGTCTCGACGACAAGAACGATCTCGCCGACGACCAATGGGACCTGTATCACTCCAGCTACGGGCCCACCGTCGATGGTCTCCAGAAGCCCGAGGTGATTGCGCCCGGCATCTGGGTCGCCGCGCCGATCCTCCCCGGGACCCCGACGGCTGCCCAGGCTGACCTGCTCGAGCGGCTCGAGGAGGCGCCGGCGAGCGCGCTGCGTGAGATCATCCGGCTCAATCCCGGCGTCGACGCCGCGCTGGACGCGGCCGCGCACCTCGAGCCGCCGCTGATCCGCCAGCTCGTCGACGCACGGATCCGTGACCACAACGTGATCAGCGGGTCGTACAAGCACGTGGACGGCACCAGCTTCGCGTCGCCGATCGTCGCGTCGCTGGCGGCGCAGATGATCCAGGCGAATCCGGCACTGACGCCGCAGGCGCTGCGGCACATCCTCGTGAGCACCGCCAGGCGCCTGCCCGCCGTCCCGATCGACATGCAGGGCTGGGGCATCGTGCACCCGCGGCGGGCCGTCGAGCGCGCGCGCGCCTGGCGCCCGAGCGTGGCACAGTAAGCGGCTGAGACGCGAACCCGCATGGACTCGACCACCATCCTCCTCGTGGGCATTGCCGGCCTGCTCGGCATCACGCTGTGGGTGCTGATCCTCGTCTTCGCCCGGACGGGACGAACCGACTGGCAGGTGGGCATCCAGACGCGGCTCGACGGGCTCGAGCGCCTGCAGGGGCAGGTCGAGCAGGGCACGCGCCAGGAGATCACCACGCTGGCCGGCGGGCTCGCGCAACGCGACGGCGTCATGCGCCGTGACGTGCTCGATACGATGGGGACGCTCTCGGCCGCCTTGCGCGAGGATGTGGCGGCGCTCGTGACGTTCGTGCAGGCCCGGCTGGCCGAGATCGACGCGCGCGTGGCGACGCTCACCACGAACAACGACCTCAAGATCGGCGCCCTCACCGAGTCGAACGAGGCCCGGCTGCGCGAACTGCGGCAAACGGTCGACGACCGGATTGCTGCCCTGCAGCGCGAGAACAGCGAGAAGCTCGACCAGATGCGCGTCGTGGTCGAAGAAAAGCTGCAGACGGCACTCGAGCAGCGGCTCGGCGAGTCGTTCAAGATGGTCGGCGAGCGGCTCGAGCAGGTCCACAAGGGCCTCGGCGAGATGCAGACGCTCGCGTCGGGCGTCGGCGACCTGAAGAAGGTGCTGGCCAACGTGAAGACGCGCGGGACGTGGGGCGAGGTGCAGTTGACGTCGCTGCTCGACCAGTTGATGACGCCCGACCAGTACGCCACCAACATCGCCACCCGTCCGCACAGCAACGAGCGCGTCGAGGTGGCCATCCGGCTGCCCGGGCGCGAACGTGGAGGCGATCCGGTCTGGCTCCCGGTCGACGCGAAGTGTCCCCTCGACGACTACCAGCGCATCCTCGAAGCGTCGGAGGCCGGCAACGTGGCCGCCGTCGACGAAGCCGTGAAGGCGCTCGAAGTGCGCATCCGGAACTGCGCGAAGGACATCCGCGACAAGTACATCGAACCGCCCTACACGACCGACTTCGCGGTGCTGTTCCTGCCGACCGAGGGCCTGTACGGCGAAGTCCTGCGCCGCCCGGTGCTCGTCGATCGGTTGCAGCGGGAATACCACGTCGTGGTGGCCGGCCCGAACACGCTGTGGATGTTGCTCAACAGCCTCCAGATGGGCTTCCGGACCCTGCAGATCGAGCAGCGGTCGAGCGAGGTCTGGGAGACGCTGGGCCGGGCCAAGCAGGACTTCGCCAGATTCGGCGACGTCATGAACGCCGTCCACAAGAAGCTGCAGGAAGCGACCAACAAGGTCGACGAGGTGCGCCGCGGCACCCGGCGGATCCAGCGGACGCTGCGCGAAGTCGAGGCGCCCGGGGTGGTCGCCGACCCGTTGGCCGACGTGACGGCCGTGCCGCTGTTTGCCGAGACACGCGAGCCGATTGGAGAGCCCTGACACATGCGTCGCGCGACGAAGCGGACTAGAATGTCCGCGCCCCCAGTCATGGTGCACGGCAGCACGCGTCCGGTGTGCAGAAGGATCCTCGGATGATCGGGACCCAGATCGACAACTATCGCATCACCGAGAAGATCGGTGACGGCGGCATGGGATCGGTCTACAAGGCCGTCGACGTGATGCTCGAGCGCGAGGTCGCGCTCAAGTTCCTGCGTCCCGAACTCGCCAGCCAGCCCGACCTCGTCGATCGGTTCCGCTCCGAGGCGATCGTGCTGGCCCGGTTGAGCCATCCGAACATCGCGGCGTTGTACGGCCTGCACAAGCACGGCGACGACTTCTTCATGGCGATGGAGTACGTGCGCGGCGAGACGCTCGACGTGACGATCCGCGAGCAGAAGCAGATTCCCATCGCGCAGGCGGCCGAGGTGGCCTCGACGGTGCTCGGCGCGCTCGAGTACGCGCACTCGCAGGGCATCGTCCACCGCGACATCAAGAGCGCGAACATCATCCTCGGCGCAAGCGGCTGCAAGGTGATGGACTTCGGCATCGCGCGCGTGCTCGGCACCGACCGGCGCACACGGGTCGGGTTCGTCGTCGGGACCATCGGGTACATGGCCCCCGAGCAGATCCAGGGCATGGACGTCGATGGCCGCGCCGACATCTACGCGCTCGGCGTCGTGCTCTACGAGATGATCACGGGCCGGGTGCCGTTCGAGGGCGAGAGCGAGTGGGCCATCATGCAGGCGCAGGTGCAGCAGATGCCTGTGCCGCCGCGGGTGTTCGCCAGCCACATCCCGGTGTCGCTCGAGAACGTCGTCATGCGCGCGCTGGCGAAGCAACCGCAGGACCGGTTCCAGACGGCACGCGAGTTCCAGCGCGCCATCCAGGTCGCCCTGCGGCAGAGCGGCATCCACCAGACGACGTCGTTCGTCGCGGCGCCGGCTGAAGACTCCCTGATTGCCGCACCGCTCGACGAGACACGCGAGCACAAGTCGAACCCGCAGCTCGTGTCGGGCCAGGTGCTTGCCTACGGGAGTGGAGCGATCGTGCCGCCGGGCGCCGTGAAGAGTGCCCCAGCGAACAAGCCGGCGGCACCGGCCAGCGGAGGCAATGGACTCGCCATGGCCGTTTGGGCGGTGGTGGCTGTGATCCTCGTGGGCGGAGCCGCGTTCGGCTGGTGGTTCTGGAAGGCCCGGATGAACGCGGTGCCGGCAGAGGTCGCCGCGACGGTCGATGCCGGAACCGGGCCGGCGTTGCCCGACATTCCGGCCGCGCCCGCCCCGCCAGCGGCCGGGACGATCGACGTGCCCGGGTTACCGGCGCCGGCGGGAGTGCCGGCGCGGGGGACTGCGGTCGCTGGCAAGCCTGCCGCCCCGCTTCCGACGGCAACCGCGAAGCCCGCGCCACCAAAGGTCGCCGGAGGCACGGCCACGCCGTCGGCGTCGCCCGAGGTCGCGCCGCCCGTCGCGGCACCGTCGGGCGCCGCGCTGCCGCCGGCCGTCTTCGGAGGCGTGCGCGTCGTGACGCGTCCCGGGCGCCGTCCGCAGGAGACGTCGGCCGTGCTCGAGCTGCGCGACGATGCCCTTCGCCTCCGGCCATTGCGCCGACCGGAACGGCTCGTTCCCTACACGAGCATCAGCGGCGCGTGGTTCGGGACGCTGCGAATCGATCGCCTTGTCGGCGACGACGTGCACCACCTGCTGTTCCTGGATGCGGGGGGAGAGCGACTGGTGCTGCGGCTCGACAAGGCCAATTACCGCGCCATCCTGCCGGCCCTCGAAGCACGCAGCGGCCTGAAGATCGCCGACCGCGGCGACATCACCCTCGACGACGTCGAGCGCTGACCCGAAGGGGTCACAGTCTTTCATTGCAGCATTTCTCAAGCTCTGACCCCTCAGGGGGAGGGTCAGACCTTGAAAAATGCGATGAATCAAGATGCGACCCCCTCGCGCGTTGCCAGGAGGGCGTCAATCGCGGCAATGGCGGTTCGTCGTCGGACGTCCCAGCTCCCGCGGATCCACGTGTACGGCCGATGGCGTTCCTCGAGGGCCGAGACGCACGCCGCCAGCAGTTCGGCACGGCGCCCGGGTTCGTCGCGCTGCGCATCCGGCACCCACGGGACGTCGACATCGAGCAGCAGGTAGTGATCGGGTGCGCAGGCATCCGCTGCCTCGACGAGCCAGTCGGGAGAGGTGCCGTAGTACCACCGACTGTAGACGAGCGTCATCACCGGATCGGTGTCGGAGATCACCACCCGATGCCCGCCTGCCATCGCGCTGGCCACACGCGCCCGCTGCCCGGCGACCACGGCCGGGAGGTCGTCGGGGTACACCCCGCGCCCTTCACATCGAGGTACTCGCGCAGATACTCCGGTATCCACGCGGTGCCGTAGTGCTCGGCCAGCTCGCGGGCCAACGTCGTCTTGCCGGTCGACTCGGGGCCGAACACGACCACGTGCAGGGGAGCGGGCATGCGATCGACGTGGACGCGTGACGCTGCCGGGCAGGCGTGGGGTCAGCCCCTGGCCGGCGCGGTGGCGAGGTCGCGGGCGGTCTGCCGCAACTGATCGCCCGTGAAGCTCGAGGCGCGTGCGAAGCCGCCGACGTACCGGGCGCTGTCGACGACGATCCGCATGAGCACGAAGTCGCCGAGCTGAAAGCGCGGCGCGGCGTCGGGAAAGCGCTCCACGTAGCGCGCGGCCGCCGCGGCGAACTCCTCGTCGTCGCGCGCGATGACCTGCGCGTGACCGGCCAGGCTGACGCGTTGCAGCAACTGGGGGTCGCCCTCACCGTGATCGGGCGCCGTGACGGCGACCGAACACCGGGCATCGTCGAGGAGCGCACGTGTGTGCGCCGCCAACTGGCTGATGAAGATCAGCAACCCTTCGAGCCCGGGCTCCACGGCATATGCCACCATCGAGACCAGGGGTGCGTTCTCGTGGATGGATCCGATGGCAGCCCAGCGTTGCGTGGCGACGAGCGAGACGACTTCACGTTGGATGGCGCTCATGGGAGAACTCCCGCACGCCGCAGTGACCAGCGCGCAGTCTCACAGGCTACTGGTGACGGGCGGTGCGCCGCAAGCCCCCTGGCGCATCGACATCTTCCAGGCGCGATAGCCCGCGACGGCCAGCACGATGTAGACGGCGTACAGAATGGTCGTCGCGACCAGGCCGCGCGCGGCGTAGACGCCGACGGCGACGATGTCGATGACGAACCAGAAGATCCAGTTCTCGATGAGCTTGCGCGCGAGCATCCACTGGGCCACGAGGCTGAATGCGGCGATGCCGGAGTCCCAGAACGGCAGCGCCTGGTCGGTGTACCGCGCGAGCAGCGAGCCCAGGACGAAGGTGCCCAGCGTCCCGATCGCGAGGCAGATGACCAGCGCGCGGCTCGACGTGCGCGAGACGCGAAGCGCCGTGTGTGCCGTGCCCCCGTGCAGCCACTCGTACCACCCGTAGAACTGCAGCACGAAGTAGACGCACTGCAGGCCGGCGTCGGCATAGAGCTTCGCTGCCGCGAAGATGTAGATGTAGAGCCCGACCATGACCGCGCCGATGGGCCACGCGGCCACCTTCTCGCGAACGTTGAGCCAGACGGCCACCAGGCCGAGCGCGGCAGCGAACCACTCGAGCGGACTCATGCGTGCGGCGACCGTATCATCGCTCCCATCCTCACACAAGGCGTCGCGCGCGACGCCGGCGATCGTGCACGCATGGTGGATGCACCCGGGGTGGGCTGCATAATGAGAAGGACTCCACACGGCACGTCCACATGCTGCTGACACTCACGCCCGACGGCATTCACTGCCCGCGTGGCGGCTTCCACATCGATCCGTGGAACCCCGTGGCGCGCGCGGTCGTCACGCACGCCCACGCCGACCACGCACGACCGGGCCATGGCGCCTACCTGGCCGCGCGCGAGGGCGAGTCGATCCTCCGCCTCCGCCTCGGCGCCGTCGCCGCGGTCGAGACACTCGCTTGGGGCGAAACGCGACGCATCGGCGACGTGACCGTGTCGCTCCATCCGGCCGGGCACATTCGCGGGTCTGCGCAGGTGCGCGTCGAGGCGGGCGGCGAAGTGTGGACCGTTTCGGGCGACTACAAGCGCGCGCCGGATCCCACGTGTTCGCCCTTCGAGGTGGTCTCGTGCCACACGTTCGTCACGGAGGCGACGTTCGCGTTGCCCGTCTACCGCTGGGATCCCGCATCTGCAGTCATCGACGAGATCCTCGCGTGGTGGGACGCGAACCGCGCCGCGTCGAAGACCTCGGTGCTCTTCTGCTACTCGCTGGGCAAGGCGCAGCGCGTCCTGGCCGAACTGGGGCGGCGCACCGACCGCCAGGTCTGGATTCACGGAGCGCTCGACGAACTCATCGCGTGCTATCGCGCGTCGGGCATCGGGATGGCCGAGACCAGGCGCGTGGCGCCGGGGGCTGCACCGAAGGGCACGTTTGCCGACGCCCTCGTGCTGGCCCCCCCGTCGGCTCGAGGATCCACGTGGATGCGTCGATTCCCCCAGCGATCGGAAGCCATGGTGTCTGGCTGGATGCGCGTGCGAGGTGAGCGCCGCCGCGGCGCCTACGATCGCGGCTTTGCCCTTTCGGATCACGCCGACTGGCCGGCACTGCTGGCGACCGCAGCCGAGACGGGCGCACAACGCGTGATCACGACTCACGGGTTCGCCGACCCGCTGGCCCGCTACCTCGGCGAGCGCGGGCTCGAGACGCTCGTGTGGCCGGCGTTCCGTGACGCCTCGATGCCGGCCAGCGAGGACGAGTGATGAAGGCCTTCGCCGACCTCTTCGACGCGATCGACCGCACCACCTCGACGAACGCGAAGGTCGATGCGATGGCCGCGTACTTCGCACTGGCGCCACACGCCGACGCGGCATGGGCGGTCTTCTTCCTCACGGGCCGCCGGCTCAAGCGCTTCCTGCCCGCGAAGCAGTTGGCCGAGTGGACGATGGACCTCACGGGCGTGCCCGAGTGGCTCCTCGGTGAGTGCTACGGCGCGGTGGGCGATCTCGGCGAGACGCTGGCGTTGCTGGTTGACGGTGGCCCGGGCCGCGCGGGGCCGCGGGAGGAGGACCGGGAGGGCAATGACACGCAGGCGCCGTCCGGGGAGACATCACTGTCGCTGGCGGCGTGGATGGAGACGCGCATCCTGCCATTGCCGGGGCTCGACGAGGCCACCCGGCGCGCAAGCGTGCAGCGCTGGTGGATGCAGATGCGCCTGCGCGAACGCTTCATCCTGAACAAGATCCTGACGGGCGAGTTTCGCGTCGGCGTGTCGCACACGCTCGTCGTGCGCAGCGTTGCGAAGGCGACCGGGCTCGACGTGTCGGCGGTGGCGCACCGGCTGATGGGGCAGTGGCAGCCGTCCGCGGCGTCCTTCGCAGCGCTCGTCGACACGGCCCCCGCGACGGCAGCCGAGGTCTCGCGCCCGTATCCCTTCCAGCTCGCGCAGCCGCTCGACCGGCCAGTCGAGGCGCTCGGAGCCCGCGAGGCCTGGGCGGCCGAGTGGAAGTGGGACGGCATCCGCGCGCAGCTCATCGTCGCGCAGGGGCCAGGTGTTCCTCTGGTCGCGCGGCGAGGAGCTCATCACCGAGCGTTTCCCCGAGATCGCGCGTGCAGCGGCCCTCCTGCCCGGCGGCACGGTGCTCGACGGCGAGGTCCTGCCGTACCGCGACGAGCGACCGCTTGGGTTCGCCGCGCTGCAGCGGCGCATCGGCCGGCAACAGCAGGTCGATCGCGTAGCACGTGACGTCCCCGTGGTGTTCATGGCCTACGACCTGCTCGAGGACGAGGGCCTCGACGTGCGTTCGCACGCGCTGACCCGTCGCCGGGCGCGGCTCGAGGCCGTGCTGGGTGCGTGCGACGCCTCGGCGTTCGTGCTCAGCCCGATCGTCGAGGCGCCGTCGTGGGACGCGCTGGCGACGCTGCGGCTCGAATCGCGCGCGCGCGGCGTCGAGGGCTTCATGCTGAAGCGCACCGCGTCGGCCTACGGCGTGGGCCGCCGTGGCGACGACTGGTGGAAGTGGAAGATCGATCCCTACACCGTGGACGCCGTGCTGACGTATGCACAGCCCGGCAGCGGGCGACGCGCGAACCTCTTCACCGACTACACCTTCGGCGTCTGGGACGGCGATGCACTCGTGACGCTGGCCAAGGCCTACTCCGGCCTGTCGAACGACGAGATCGCCGAGCTCGACCGCTGGATCCGCCGGCACACGATCGAACGGTTCGGACCGGTGAGCCGGGTGGAGCCGATCCAGGTGTTCGAACTCGGCTTCGAGGGGATGGCCCGATCGACGCGGCACAAGTCGGGCATCGCCGTCCGCTTCCCGCGCATCCTCCGGTGGCGGACCGACAAGCCGGCCCGCGAGGCCGACACCCTCGACAGCGTCCGTGCCCTGCTGAGCTGACCGTCCGGATCCGGACAGCCGACCGTACGCCTTCGGCCAGCGAGTCGCGGGCAAGCGCAGAAATCGGCCTGAAATCGCCCGCGAGGATGGCGTGCGGGTTGCTCCGCAGTGTCGCATCCAGATGGATCGCCCCCTCGACCCCTCCCTCGTCTTGTCTGCGCGCCGGCGGCGCGTGGCGTTCGCGCTCGTCGCCGTGGTCACGGCAGCCGGCCTTGCGCTGGTGGCCTCCCGGTGGTCGAGCCCGTCGGTAGACCGCTCCTCGCTGCGGTTTGCGGTCGTCGACACAGGGGTGGTTGCGGCCAGCGTGGCGGCCACGGGCCTCGTCGTCCCCGAGATCGAGCGCATCTACGCCTCGCCCGTGGACGCACGGATCCTCCGCATCCGCCACCGCGCCGGTGCGCAGGTGTCAACGGGCGACGCGCTGATCGACCTCGACGTCTCGTCGGCCCGCCTCGCGGTCGAGAAGCTCGACGAAGACGTCGCCCTCAAGAGCAACGAGCAGGCGCGCCGCCGCATCGGCCTGGAGCGCTCGCTCATCGACTACGACAGCCGTGCACGCGTGAAGCGGCTCCAGCTCGAGTCGTTCAAGGCCCAGGTGTCGCGTGATCGCCAGCTCTCGAAGGAGGGGCTCATCGCCGCCGAGGTCCTGCGGCGCTCGGAACTCGACGAGCAGCAGGCGGCGATCGAACTCGAGCAGATCGAGGCCGAGCGTTCGAACGCGCGCGAGTCCACGCGGATCGAACTCGAGGGGCTGGCGCTGGAGAGCTCGAAGCTCCGGAAGGATGCCGCGGCTGCACGGCAGGTGCTCGACCTCGCCGCCATCCGCGCTGACCGCGATGGCGTGGTCACCTACATCCAGTCGCAGGAGGGCGCGGCACTTCGCACCGGCGACGTGGTGGCGCGGATCGCCGACCTGACGACGTTCCGCGTCGAGGCGACCGTGTCAGACGTCCACGGCGCCAGGCTGCGCGTGGGATTGCCAGCCGTCGTGCGGCTCGCGTCGGGGACCTTGCAGGGCACCCTGACGGCCATCGATCCCGCCGTGCGCAACGGGCTCATCACCGTCAGCGTGGGTCTCGCGGTTCCCAACGAGAAGACGCTGCGGCCGAACCTCCGTGCCGACGTGGAACTCGTGGTGACGCAGCGCGACGGCGTGGTGCGCGTGGCGCGCGGCCCGTTCGCGACGGGGACGGGGACCGAGCAGGTGTTCGTGGTGCGTGGCGACCGTGCGGTGCGCCGGCCGGTGCGGTTCGGCGTTGCGGGGTTCGATGCTTTCGAGGTGGTCGACGGGCTGACGCCCGGCGACGAGGTGGTGATTTCAGACATGCGTGAGTTCACGCGATTCGAGGAACTGAGACTGCGATGACGACAACCATCGTTGAGACAACAGGCGGCACGCCGGTGACGCACGGCACGCATCCCGCCCCCCGAGTCGCCGCAGGGGCCGCACCCCACGGCGGCCCGGCGGGCCACCAACCGTCACCGGCGCAGGGCGCCGCGCGAGCGGCGATCGTGGGGCTCCGCGACGTCGAGAAGGTCTACCGCACCGACCGCATTGAAACCGTGGCGCTGTCGCAGGTGTCACTCGAGGTGGCGGCAGGCGAGTTCGTGTCGGTGATGGGGCCGTCGGGCTGCGGCAAGAGCACCCTGCTCAACATCATCGGCCTGCTCGACTCGCCGTCGAGCGGGCAGGTGTCGATCAACGGCACGCCCATCGTCGATGCCTCGGATCGCGCGCTGGCCAAGCTGCGGAACAGGGAGATCGGCTTCGTGTTCCAGACGTTCCACCTGGTTCCCGACCTCCGCGTGATCGACAACGTCGAGATTCCCCTCCTGTACCGGAGCATGTCGGGAACGGATCGGCGCGAGGCTGCGAAGCGGGCGCTCGACCGCGTCGGGCTCGCGGCCCGGATGCACCACTTCCCGTCGCAGCTCTCGGGCGGGCAGCAACAGCGCGTCGCCATCGCCCGCGCGATTGTGGGCCGGCCGAGCCTGCTGCTCGCCGACGAGCCGACCGGCAACCTCGATTCGCAGATGGGCGACGAGATCATGGGGATCCTGCACGACCTGCAGCAGCACGAAGGCACCACCATCGTCATGGTCACGCACGACCAGCGACAGGCCGACCGCACCGAGCGCATCGTGCGACTGTTCGACGGCCGGCTCGTTCACTAGGCGGGTGCCGCATGCTGCGCAACTACATCCTCCTGGCCTGGCGCGTCCTCCAGCGCCGCGTCTTCTTCACCGCGGTGAGCCTGTTCGGCATCGCGTTCACGATCGCCATGCTGGTCATCGCGACGGCGCTGTTCGACCAGGCGCTCGCGCCGGTCGCGCCCGAGGTCAACCAGTCGCGAACGCTCGGGCTCTACTACGCCGAGATGTCTGGCGAGACGATGAGCCGGAACGGCTTCGCCGGCTACGCCCTGATCGACAAGCATGCGCGGGGCCTGCCGGGCGTGGAACGCGTCGGCATCGCCTCGACCCCTGCGCGCGTCACGACGTACCAGCACGGTGCCCCCGAGAAGCTGTACCTCAAGCGCACCGACGCCGACTTCTGGCGCGTGACGAAGTTCGAGTTTCTCGAAGGGGGGCCGTACGGCGAGCAGGATCTCGAGCGCGGCAGCCTGGTCGCCGTGATCAACGCGAGCACCCGCGCACGCCTGTTCGGCCAGGCAGCGGGTGTCGTCGGCCGAGATTTCGAGGCCGATGGGCAACGTTTTCGCGTCGCGGGCGTCGTCCCCGACGTGTCGATGCTCCGCCTCGTGTCGTTCGCCGACGTGTGGGTGCCCCTCACGAGCGCGAAGTCAGACGCATACCGGTCACAGCTGGTTGGCGACTTCATGGCGATCCTGCTGATGGAGCCGGGCGCCGATCCCGAGGCCATCCGCGACGAATTCCGCTCGCGCCTCGCCAGGATCGAGTTCCCCGACCCGCGCGGCTTCAACACGATCTCGGCCGTTCCCGAATCGCTGCTCGACACCATCGCGCGCATGCTGTTCGGTCGCCGCGGCACCGACACCCGGTATGGGCAACGCCTGCTCATCTCTCTCGTCCTGGCCGCCGCCCTCTTCATGGTGTTGCCGGCCGTCAACCTGGTGAACCTGAACATCAGCCGGATCATGGAGCGCGCGCCCGAGATCGGCGTGCGGAAGGCGTTCGGCGCGTCGTCGTGGACGCTGGTCGGGCAGTTCCTCGTCGAGAACCTGATCCTGACCCTCGTCGGCAGTGTGGTCGGAACGCTGTTGGCAGTCGCCGGGCTGTGGCTGATCAACGGGAGTGGTGTGATTCCGTACGCGCAGCTCGCCGTCAACCTGCGTGTGCTCGCCTGGGGCGTGGCGTTCGCCGTGGCGTTCGGCGTCGCCTCGGGCGTGTATCCCGCGTGGCGCATGTCGCGCCTCCATCCCGCCGATGCCCTGAAGGGAGTCGCCCGATGATCGCGCACGTCTGTCGCATCGTCTGGAACCGCAAGCGTGCGAACCTGCTCGTGGCCGCCGAACTCATGGCCGCGTTCCTCGTGCTGTTCGCCGTGGGATCGTTCGCGGCCTTTGCATACATGAACTGGCGACAGCCCACGGGCATTGCCTGGCAGCAGGTCTGGGACGTCGAAATCGACAGCAAGTTGTCGACCGATGACGTGTGGTCGAACGACGCGGTCGCCACCACGTTCGAACTGGGCCGCGCGGCCAGGGAGTTCGGTGAGGTGGAAGTGGTGGCGCTCGCGGGGATGGCGCCGTTCGAACTCGGGGGCATGAACAGCGCGCACGACTTCCGCGGCCGGCGCGTCGAGTACGGCGCCAACGAGGTGTCGGATGCGTACCGCGACGTGCTGGACCTGGAGGTCGTCGAGGGGCGCTGGTTCGGCCCCGAAGACGATGGGCAGGAGTACGATCCGATCGTGATCACGAAACGCATGCGCGACGACGTGTTCGCGACCGGGGCGGCGATCGGAGAGTTCCTCGAAGACGACGAGGTCAGGCCGACACCCTCGGTCGAAACGAGCAGCGGGGGGCCCGGGACGGCCGACCCGTCTGCACGAGCGGGGGCGACGCCTGCGCAGCCGACGTTCGAGCGAAAGCGTCCGCGCGATCGTCGGTGTTGTCGCGCACTACCGCGAGGACGGCGAGTTCGACCAGCAGCGTCACTTCGTCCTGTATCGCAAGAACGTGGCGGCGCCGTCGAGCCGGCGAGACCGGCCGGCGCGGCACATGCTCGTCAAACTCCGTCCCGGCGTGACCGCGGCGTTCGAGGAGCGGCTCGTGTCGCGGCTCCAGCAGACAGCACCCGGGTGGTCGTTCGAGGTGCGTTCACTGGCTCGCATGCGCGACTCGTCGCTGCGGATGACCTTCATTCCGCTGGCCGCCGTCGCGTTCGTCGCCCTGTCGCTCATCGCGCTCGTCGGGCTTGGCCTGGTGGGCGTGCTGTGGCAGGCGGTGACCCAGCGGACCCGCGAACTGGGCCTGCGGCGTGCGAAAGGCGCCTCCATTCCCGCGGTGCGCAGGCAGATCGTCGGCGAGATGCTCGTGCTCACCACGCTGGCGGCGGTGCCTGGCGCGATGCTGGCGGTCCAGTTGCCGCTGTCGGGCGTGCTGTACTGGATCGATCCGCGCATCTACATGATCGGTCTTGCAGTGGCCGCAGTGACCCTCTATGGTCTGTCGTGGCTCTGCGCGTGGTATCCCGCGCGTCTGGCGACGCGCCTGTCGCCGGCGGATGCCCTGCGGTACGAATGATCCTGATTGTCGATGACGACCTGTCGGTCACCTCGTCGCTGACGCTGCTGCTCAAGCAGCAGGGGATGGCGACCCACGTCGAGCACTCGCCCGCAGCTGCGCTGGCATGGCTCGCCGGGCATCCGTGCGCGCTGGTGCTGCAGGACATGAACTTCTCGCGCCAGACGTCGGGCGCCGAGGGGCTCGATCTGCTCAGGCGCATCCGCGCGGCGCATCCCGAGCTTCCCGTCGTGCTCATCACCGCCTGGGGATCCATCGCGCTGGCGGTCGAGGGCATGAAGGCGGGCGCGACCGACTTCATCACCAAGCCCTGGTCGAACCCGCAGGTGCTGCACGCGGTGTCGACGGTGCTGGGGCTCGCCGCGTCGGGGCGCAGCAGGCCGCGCGAGGTGGCCACCACCCGCGAGTCACTCGACGCACGTCACGACTTCAGCCAGATCGTGGGCGACGACCCACGCCTGTTGCGCGTGCTCGACACGATCGGGCGCGTGGCGGCGACCGACGCGCCCGTGCTGATCACCGGCGAGAGCGGCACCGGCAAGGAACTCGTCGCCGATGCCATCCACCGCAACAGCCAGCGGCGCCGGCAGCCGTTCGTGAAGGTCAACCTCGGCGGGATCGCCGCGTCGCTGTTCGAAAGCGAGATGTTCGGCCACGTGCGCGGCGCGTTCACCGATGCCAGGGCCGATCGCAAGGGACGCTTCACCCTCGCGCACGGCGGCACGATCTTCCTCGACGAGATCGGCGACCTCGACCTCGCCTCGCAGGTGAAGCTGCTGCGCGTGTTGCAGGACCGCACCTTCGAGGTGCTCGGCTCGAGTCAACGCGTGACGGTCGACGTTCGCGTCGTCTGCGCCACCAATCGTGTGCTCGCAGACCAGGTGACCCGCGGCGAGTTTCGCGAAGACCTGCTCTACCGCATCAACCTGATCACGCTTCACCTGCCGCCGCTGCGCGAGCGCCGCGGTGACATCCCCATGCTGGCGCACCGCTTCCTGCGAATCATCGAGGAGGTGTACCACCGCGACGGGCTGCGGCTGTCGGCCGATGCGATGGCGTGGCTCCAGCAGCAGCCGTGGCCCGGCAACATCCGCCAGTTGAAGCAGACGATCGAGCGCGCCGTCCTCGTGACGGGCGCCCCCGACATCGATGCGGCCGACCTGGCCTCCGGCGCAGGCAGCGCCGAGGCCACGGCGACGGCCGATGCGTTGCCGCCGGTCGGCGCCATGACCATCGACGAGATCGAAAAGGCGATGATCCTCAAGGCGCTCTCGCACCACGGCGGCAACCTGTCGCGCGTGGCCGCGGCGCTCGGGCTCAGTCGTCCGGCCCTGTACCGCCGGCTCGAGAAGCACGAGATCCCGGTGTGAGCCGCCGCGTCCGCCTCACCGTGTACCTCGGCGGTTGCGCACCTCGGCGCGGGCGTGGCCGCGTGGCGCATGCTGCGGGGCGGCGAGGCGTGGGCGTGGCTGCTCGCCGAACTCGTCCTGCTCACGTCGCTCGCCGTGGGCCTCAAGCTCGTTGCCGACGTCTTCGCGGCCGTGCGCTTCGTCGACGAGAGCGTGGTGCTGCTTGCGACGAGCGACGTGATGTCTCGCGTGCGTCCGGTCGGACAGCCAGAGATCGACCGGCTCATCGACCTCTACAACGCGATGATCGATCAGCTCCGCGCCGAACGTGTCGGCGCCCGTGAGCAACAGCACTTCCTCGCGCAGGTGATCGAGGCGTCGCCGGCCGCGATCGTCGTGTTCGACTTCGACGGGCGGATTGCCCACCTGAACCCCGCGGCCGACCGGATCCTGGGGATCGATTCCGCGATGGTCGGTCAGCGCCTTGGCGATGTCGCGCGATGGCTCGAGGACGCCATGGCCGACATGGCCCCGCGCGAGGCGCGGGTGCTTGCGCGCGGGACGGGCCGACGCGTGCGGGTCGTGAGCGGCACGTTCATCGACCGCGGGTTCGCGCGCCGCTTCGTGCTCGCCGAGGAGTTGACCGACGAGATGCGCCGCATGGAGCGCGCCGCGCACGAGAAACTCATCCGCGTGCTGTCGCACGAGGTCAACAACACCGTGGGCGCCTCGGCGTCACTGCTGTCGTCGTGCCTGACCTACGCGCGGTTCCTGCCCGCCGCCGACCGGTACGACTTCGAGCAGGCCATCGGCATCGTGCGGGGACGCACCGAGCAACTCGGGACGTTCCTCGCCGGGTTCGCCGAGGTCTATCGGCTGCCGCCGCCACGCCTGGAACCCGTTGACCTGGGACGCCTCGCGCGCGAGGCCGCGGTGCTGCTGCGCGCGCTCGCCACGACCGCTGCGGTCACGGTGACCGTCGACGAGCACGACGCCTGGCCGGTCGTCGGCGTCGATCGTGCGCAGTTCGGGCAGGTCGTCGTGAACGTCGTGAAGAACGCCATCGAGGCGGCCGGCCACGGAGGCTGGGTCAGGGTGCGGCCAGGCGGCGGCGACGGCCCCCCCGTCCTGCTCGTCGAGGACTCCGGGCCGGGGCTGTCTCCCGAGGCGCGCGACAACCTCTTCACACCGTTCTTCTCGACCAAGGACGGCGGCCAGGGCGTTGGCCTGACCTTCGTGCAGGAGGTGCTCGGGCAGCACGGCTGCGACTGCTCGCTCGAGAAGCGCGATGGCGGTGTGACGACATTCACCATCGCCTTTCGCGCCTGATGGTGCGACCATGACCCGAATGGAGCAATCCGGCGACACCGAGTGGACGGTCGGGGCAACCGAAGCCGGCACGAGGCTCGACAAGTTCCTGGCCGCGCCAACGCGCCTGCAGTCACGGGGAAAGGCCTCGGATGCGCTCGCTCGCGGCCAGGTCTTCGTCAACGACGGCGAGGTAGGGGCCGACGAGGCTGCAACGGCCGTCAAGGCGGGCGACCGCGTTCGCGTCTGGCGCGATCGGCCGGGAAGCGCCAAACGCCGCAGCGTGAGCCGCGACGCGGGGTTGCTGCGGCTCGTCTACGAAGACGAGGCCCTGGCCGTCATCGACAAGCCGCCGGGCCTGCTCACGGTGCCGCTGGCCGGGGATCCCGGCGACTCCGTGGCCGGCCTGCTGCCGCGCTGCTGGAAGGGTCCCCGTCACGCCGGCGCGTTCGTCGTCCATCGCCTCGACCGCGACACGAGCGGCCTGGTGGTGTTCGCGAAGTCGACCACGGCCTGCCAGACGCTCAAGACGCAGTTCATCACCCACACCGCCGTCCGCGAGTACCTCACCATCGTCCATGGCGTGCCCGAGCCCTTCGAGGGCGAGTGGTCAGACATCATGCGTTGGAACGCCGCGACGCGCAGGTCGGAGATCATTCCCGTGATGGAGCACGGCGCGCTCGAGGCGCGGCTGAAGTACCGGGTCGTCGAGGCACTGACCGACGCCGCGGTGCTCGACGTCGCGCTGGTGACGGGACGCCGGAACCAGATCCGCGTGCAGGCGGCGTGGCGGGGCCATCCCGTGTTCGGCGAACACCAGTACGCGCGCACGCACGACACCATCGGACGGCAAGCCCTCCATGCCGTGCGGCTCGCGTTCGCGCATCCCATCGACGGACGTCCGATGCGGCTCGAATCGCCGTGGCCCGACGACATGCGCCACCTGGTGCGCACCCTCAGGCGCGAGTCGGAGGCCTGAGTCCTCGCAGATTCCTCACCGCGCAGTTCCGGCTGGATGTTGCAATTCCGGCGACGGGTGCACGCTTTCCTGCGAAATGTGAGCGCGCGCAAGCTCGCGTGTCGTGGAACGCTGCTTGCCTGTGATCGCCGGCATGGCGCGCAGGTGGCGCGGCCGGGAGGGAGCAGGCGCGGCATGAGGATCCAACAACGAATCGGCGCGGGACTCGTGGCGATGTCGTGGTGCGCCGGGGCGTGCGGCGTCTCGGGACAACAGCCGGCCGCCTCGTCGGCGCCGGCGGCGCAGGGCGCGAGAGCCCCGGCACGAGCAGTCGTGTGCCTGGTGACGGTGAGCGAGAGCGTGCGGATGTACCGCCTGCACGAGGCCGATCGCCTGCGAGGGACAGGGCGCGAGTGGCGGCTGACGATGACCGAGCCGGCATCGAAGCGGCCGCCATTGGTCCTGCCGCTGCCGGGCGCGGCCCCGGACATCACGGCGAAGAACGCGCGCCTCTCGTACCGCAGCGGTGACGGCGGCCTGGTGGTGAACCTCGACTCCTCGGGCGGCGCCGCGTGGCTGGAGGTGAAGGTGGACGTCGCCGTTGCGGGGGGCATCGATGCCACCCTCGCGCCGGAGATCGGTCGCCTCAACACCCCCGGGGCGGTGCGGCTGCCGCCGTGCCGCGTCGAGACGTCATGACGCCCGTATAATCCGCGGGTGAGCGTCTGGGACGCGCGCTACGAGCGCGGCTTCATCTACGGCGAGGCGCCGAACGACTTCCTGGTCGAAAGCGAGCCACGGTTCCGGCGGGGGGCGCGCGTGTTGTGTCTCGCCGAAGGGCAGGGCCGCAACGCCGTGTTCCTGGCCGCCGAGGGGCACCACGTGACGGGCGTCGACAACTCCGCGGTCGGCCTGGCCCACGCGCGCGACCTGGCGGAACGGCAGCACGTCGTCATCGAGACCGTGCTGGCCGACCTGGCGGCCTTCGACATGGGCGAGCGCCGGTGGGACGCCATCGTGTCGATCTGGTGTCACCTGCCGCCCGGGTTGCGCACCGACGTGCATCGGCGCTGCGTCGCGGCGCTCGCGCCCGGCGGGGTGTTCGTGCTCGAAGCCTACCGGCCGGCCCAACTGGAGTACGGAACGGGTGGGCCTCCCGACCCGGCGTTGCTGTACACGCTCGAGGATCTCGTCGCCGATCTCAACGGGCTCGCGATCGAGCACGGCATCGAGAAGGTCCGCGACGTGCACGAGGGCATCCTGCATCGCGGTCCGAGCGCTGTCGTCCAGGTCATCGCCACACGGGTCGCGGCCCATGGGTGACGCCGACGTGTCCGGATGACTGCCGACCCGGCAGGGCACTCCGTCCTCCTTGGCTGCTTCACCGACGCCAGCGCCCTTCGCGCCCGTGGGCTCTTTGCCGCTGAAGGCCGCTTCGTCGTGGAACGGCTGATTGCGGCCGGGAACTACGCCATCGAACTGCTGGTCGTGACGCCCCCGGCGCGCGTGGCCATGGCGGCCTCGCTGGAGCGCGTCGCGGCCGACGTGCCGCTGGTGGAGCTTTCGCCACGCGAACTGCAACGACTCGTCGGGTATCCGCTCGACCGGGGATGCGTTGCCCTCGTGCGGCGCCCGCCGCCGACGTTGGTGACGTCGCTCGTTGCGGCGACATCTGCCGAGTCGCACAGCGTGTGGCTCGTCCTCGAGAACGTGAGTAACCCCGACAACGTCGGCGGACTGTTCCGGAGCGCTGCCGCCTTTGGTGTCTCGGCGGTTGTCCTGGTGGGCGGATGCGCCGATCCGCTTTACAGGAAGTCGGTCCGCACGTCGCTCGGCAACACGCTGACCGTCCCGCATGCCAGCGTGGCGAGCGCCGGCGAGGCGCTGGCGGCGTTCGCGGTGCACGGCGTCGTCAGCGTCGCCCTGGTTGCCCACGGCGGGATCGATCTGCACCGATGGACGCCCGCGGCCCCGCACCTGGCCCTCTGGGTAGGACACGAAGGCGACGGCTTGAGCGCGGGTGCCGTCGATGGTTGCGCACACCGGGTGTCGATTGCGATGCCGGGGGCGATTGACTCGCTCAACGTCGCGGTCGCCGGGGCGATTGCCCTCCATCACGTGACTGGTCCGGGGCCGGCTTCCGCCGGGACTCAACCCAGGGCTCGAGTCGAAGGGTAGAATTGGCCATGGCCCACACCCCGTACAGCCACGATCTCGGCGACCACGACGCCCAGGCGAGCCTGCGCGACATGCTGCGTGACTACTCGGAGGCCCTGGCGCCGCTCGACGAGGCGACCTTGAGTCAGCCGCTGGCGCCGGGCAAGTGGACGATTGCCCAGTTGATGACGCACCTGCTGCACACCGAGATGGCGTTCTCGCTGCGCGTCCGCATGGCCGTGACCACCGACGGGTACGTCATCCAGCCGTTCGAGCAGGACCTGTGGATGTCGCACGAGATGAACCACACGGGGGGCGACGCCATCGCCGCGTGGACGTCGCTGCGCCGCCTCAATCTCGCGTACTTCGCCGGCCTGACGCCCGAGGCGCTCAGTCGGCCTGCGACGCATCCCGAGTACGGCCCGATTTCGCCCCAGTGGATCATCGAGGCCCTCGCGGGACATGACCGCCACCACTGGCCGCAACTGACCCGGGCGCTCGCTGGGCGGTAGCGCACGAGCGTCAGCCCGACCACGCACCCGCCATGCCTCGCGACCGCCGCCTCGTGCTCGCCTGCGCAAAGCTGCCCGGCGTGGGCCGTCGCCGCCTGCACACGCTGCTCGAACGTTCGGCGACGCTCGGCATCACGACCCTCGACGACTTCGCGGCGTTCCTGCGCACGAAGGTGCCCGACTTGCGGGTCGAGTGGAGCGAGCCCGACGTGCGGGCGGCATGGGAGGCCGGCGGCGAACTCAGTGACGCGTGCCGGCGCCGCGACTGGCGCGTGTGGGCGTTCGGCCGCGAGGGGTATCCCGACGACATGCTGCGGCTCGACGATCCTCCGGCGGCGCTGTTCGTGCACGGCGATCCAGGCGACATGACGACGCCGCGCGTCGCGATCGTCGGGACGCGGCAGCCCACCGAGTGGGGCCTGCGCACCGCGCGTGCCTTCGCCGCCGAGGCCGCGCGGTTGGGTGCGGTCGTGGTCTCGGGTCTCGCGTGGGGCATCGACACGGCCGCGCACGACGAGACCGTTGCACGGCGCGGTCGCACGTGGGCCATGCTGCCCTCCGGCCTCGACTTCGTCGTGCCCGAATCGAACCGCGGCCTCGCCGCCCGCATCGTCGAGCGCGGCTGCCTGATCAGCGAGTACCTGCCCGGCACCAGGGCCCGCCCCACCTTCTTCGTCGAGCGCGACCGCCTCCAGGCGGCGATGGCCCGCGTGGTGGTCGTGGTCGAGACGGCGCCGACCGGAGGCACCTGGCACACGATCAAGGCCGCGCGCGAGATCCGCGTGCCCGTCTGCGTCGCCCTGCCTGCATACGCCTCGGCCACGGATCCCGCCAACCTCCCTGCGGCGCAGCAGGGCACGTTCAGCCTGTCGACCGAGGGTGCGCCTGTGATCGGGCCCGAGCACCTGGCGTCGTTGCTGGGGGCGACCCCTCCGGCGCCAGCCGCCGACGAGGGACCCCTGCAGGGATCGTTGTTCGGATGACGCCGTGCGCCAGCCTGACCCACAGGCTGGGATGTGAACGACGTCGCACCAGGTAGCGCATGGCCGGCACAGGGAGCGTGTCTTCGGATCGACCACGATCCGGAGGTGCAGGAGTTCACGTTGCAGGTCATTCCGCGAACCCACCGAGGGCGTCATGGGCTGTGCTGCCCTGGTTGTCGTGAGATCGCGGCTGGCGCGAGGCGTTCGGTGCGGATGAGCCGAAGAGGGGACGAACGGATCAGCGTTGACCGGGTTCCCGGGGCAGGAGGACGCTGCCGCGAAGCGTTCCGAGCGCAATCGCATACTGCGCCAGCGCGTAGGTCGCGATGACGAGCAGTCGCTCGAAGGGAAGCGGCGTCATGAAGCGATTCACCGCGAGCGCGGTATCAGAGACGATGAACATGACGGCGCCGAGCGCGACCATGCGCGCAGCCGTCGTGTGCAAGGCGGCGGCGCGCTCGAGGGCCTGCCACACCATCAGCGAGATCACCGTGGCGTAGGCGACGACAGGTGCGCGCATCGGGCCGAGCGACGGCACCAGCAGCGTCACCATCAGCATCAGGTAGGCGCCGACGATGAGGGCCGGGATCGGCGTGGCGCGCCAGCCGCCGCGTGTGAATGCGACGATGTAGCAGAGATGCGCGACGAGGAACAGGGCGAGGCCCACGACGAAGTAGTCGCCCGGCAGCATCAGGGCGACGTCACCGCCGAGTGACCACGCGAGCCCGGCCATCACCCACGGACGCATCGAGCCGGTGGCCGACGCGGCCAGGCCCAGGCACGACACGACGATGAGGGGCTTGGCGGCGTAGGCGACGGCCGTCCAGCCGGAGAACATCGCCGCGAGGTACGTGATGGTCGCCAGGGCGACGCCAAACGTGCCGAGTCGTTCGCGAAGGGTCATCGGGGGTCCCGGAAGCACGGATGCGGTCCATGGCGCGCCGACCGCCGCAGCCGTCCGAGTGGTCATGGGCATGTCGCCCGACGAGCGAAGACGCGCGGCACAGCATAGCTCGAGCAGGCGGCCGCCGTGTTGCCAATCCCCGGCACGGGACATAGACTTGTCGTCGGCGGACCCCCGTCCGCGCGCACAAGGAGAGAGACGTGAGCATCAGCACTGCGAGGATCCAGGAATTGCTCGGCGCCGACGCCGAGGCGCTCCTGTCATACACGGCCAAAGGTTTTGATAAATCGCTCTTGCACCTGCCGGGGCCGGACTTCGTCGACCGCGTCATCGCGGGGAGCAATCGTTCGCCCCAGGTCATGCGGAACTTCCAGCAGATCCTGAACACGGGTCGCCTCGCCGGCACGGGCTACGTCTCGATCCTGCCCGTCGACCAGGGCATCGAGCACTCGGCAGGAGCCAGCTTCGCACCGAACCCGATGTACTTCGACCCCGAGAACATCATCAAGCTCGCGATCGAGGGCGGCTGCAACGCGGTGGCGTCGACCTTCGGCGTGCTCTCGGCGTGCTCGCGCCGCTACGCGCACAAGATCCCGTTCATCGTGAAGATCAACCACAACGAGTTCCTGTCGTATCCCAACAAGTTCGACCAGGTCATGTTCGGCGGCGTCGAGCACGCCTACGAGCTGGGGGCAGCGGCGGTCGGCGCGACGATCTACTTCGGGTCGGACGAATCGACGCGGCAACTGCAGGAAGTGAGCGAGGCGTTCGAGCGCGCGCACGAACTGGGCCTGGTGACGGTCCTGTGGTGCTACATGCGCAACGCGGCGTTCAAGACCGGCCGATGTCGACTATCACACCGCGGCCGACCTGAGCAGCCAGGCCAATCACCTCGGCGTGACCATCGAGGCCGACATCATCAAGCAGAAGATCTCGACGACCAACGGCGGCTACACCGCGCTCAAGTTCGGGAAGACCCACAGCAAGGTGTACTCGGAACTGATGCCCGACAACCATCCCATCGAGATGGCGCGCTACCAGGTCGCGAACTGCTACATGGGCCGCAGCCCGCTGATCAACTCGGGCGGCGAGTCGAAGGGCGCGTCCGACCTGGCCGAAGCCGTGAGGACGGCGGTCATCAACAAGCGCGCCGGCGGCATGGGCCTGATCAGCGGCCGCAAGGCGTTCCAGCGTCCGATGAGCGAGGGCGCCGCGCTGCTCCAGTCCATCCAGGACGTCTACCGCGACGCGAGCATCACGATCGCGTAAGGACGACGGTCCTGACCGTGCCGCGCGCGAGGTCCGATCGCAGCGATCGGAGTTCGGCTCGGTCGAGAGTGCCTGCGGCACCGAGGACGGCCATCCGGTCGTCCCTCGCGCGCGATCAGCGCAGCCTGAGCATGTCGAGACGCGCGGTGCGTTCCGCGGCCGTGATCCAGCGGCCACCCACGGCCAGCCCCTCGATCCGCGACGACGCGCGGATGTCGGTCAGCGGGTTTCCGCCGAGCAGCACCAGATCGGCGCGCTTGCCGACGGCGATTGACCCAGACGTCGCGGTGCGCCCCAGGAACTCCGCCACGTTGCGCGTGCCCATGGCCAGCGCGTCCCATGGCGAGATGCCCGATGCCACCATGTACTCGAGTTCCCGGTGCGTCGCAAAGCCGGGCACGTTCCAGACCTGGGGCGCGTCGGAGCCGAGCAGCATCTTCACTCCCTCGCGGTGCAGCACGCCGATGATGTGCCGCCGCAGGTCGAGGAAGGCCTGGCGCGTGGCCGGCGTGTAGTTCGCCGAGGAACGTGCGCTTGTTCTCGATCCACTGCGCAAGTTGCTGCGGGCCCACCCACCGCATCTCTGGCCACGAGGCCAGTTCGTCGGGTGTCACGGCATTCGACCCGTGTTCGAAGAGGCTCTGGGTCGGGACGATCCACGTGCCGGCTGCCTTCGTGCGTGCAACGAGGCCCGCGAGGCGCGAGCGCTCGGCCTGCACGACGAGATTGACGCCGAACCACTGCGACTCGGTCGGCTTGAGCGGTGCGCCGGGCGGCGTGAGCGCCTCGATGTAGCCGTCGACGTGGTCGATGGTGTCGAACTTCAGGTCGAGCGCACGCTCGAGCCCGACGGCGAGCGGCACGTGGCCCGCGAAGCGGAGCCCGACGCGGCTGGCGGTCTCGGCGAGCGCTGTGAACACGTCGTTGGCGATTCCCGGGTGGATCTTCAGGAAGTCGTAGCCTGCCGCCTTCTGCGCCTCGACCATCGCGATGGCCGCTTCGGGGGTGGGAACGCTGTTGCCGTTGAACGACGGTCCCGAGGTGAGCAGGCGGGGGCTGAGGATCTCGCCGCGCTCGGCGCGCGCCTTCCAGTCGAGATGGCGCGGATGTCCCAGCATGCTGCGCGCGGTCGTGACGCCGTTGAGAGCGTATAGCTCGAGGACGCGCGTGATGTCGGCCTCGGTCGCCTGGCCGCCGGGCACGTGTGCGTGCATCTCGGCGAGCCCGGGGATGAGGAACCTGCCTGCGCCGTCGATGCGCGCTGCGCCGGCGGGCACAGTCGTCGATGCCGTCGGGCCCATCGCGATGATGACCCCGTCGCGGACAATCACCGTGTGATCGGTGAGCGTGCGTGCCTGATCCATCGGAATGACGGAAACCCCAACGATGGCGAACGGTCCTGTGCGGCCGAACGTGGGTGTGGATGAGGCGCGAGACGGCTGCGGTGGCGCCTGTGGGGCCGGCTGCGTGTCCCGGGCCGCCACGGGTGGCACGTGGACGAGGGTCGCGCTGCACACTGCCGCGAGCAACACGCGTGCGGAAAGCGCACCACTGGCAGCACGAGAAGGTCGCAGGACTGTTGACACGGTTCAGCTCCGGGGAATCGTGGTATCAGTGTAGCGCGACTGACGCGCGACTCACGCGTCCACCGTGACGTCCACGCCGAACAGGGCCATGAACTCGGCGAGCACCATCCCGGTGGCCCCCCACACGAACACGTCATCGACCGCGAATCCCGGGATCGTGAAATCGATTCCGTCGTGCACCCAATGGCGGAGCTCGCGCGTGGCGGGATCCGCCAGCGCAGCGAGCGGGGCTTCGATGATGCGGGCGACCTCGCCGTCGTGCGCCAGGAAGTCGGGGCGCGTGCACGAGGCGGCGACGATCGGTTGCAGCAGGTGCCCGCTGACCGGGATGTGCAGCGCCGTGAGGGCTCCGAGGCAGGTGAGGGCCGTGGGATCGGCGCCCACTTCTTCGTGGGCCTCGCGGAGGGCGGCGGCGACCGCGGTCTCGCCGGGCTCGAGGCGTCCGCCGGGTAGCGACACTTGTCCCGCGTGCAGGCGCAGCGCCTCGGCGCGCTGCGTCAGCGCGAGGGTGGCGCGGCCATCGACCGGATAGACGAGCACGACCGCCGCGGCGTCGCGCACACCGTCGGGGATCTCTCCGGGGCGCCAGTCGCGGCGGGGACGCGGCGCCATCCGGCGCTGCGCCTCGAGACCGGGCAAGCGAGCGGTGAGTGCGACGCGCAGGGCGCTGATGGTGTCGTCGAACGCGAAGTGCATGAGGCGGTGATAGCATACGCCGCATAGCGCGCGACGCGCGCGTCGCGCATCGTCCCGGGACGCCCTCACACGAGCCGAGTCACCATGCACACGCTGGCAGGCAAGACCCTCTTCATCACGGGCGCGAGCCGCGGCATCGGTCACGCGATCGCCGTGCGCGCGGCCCGCGACGGCGCCAACGTCGTCATCGCCGCCAAGACCGCTGACCCGCATCCGAAGCTGCCGGGAACCATCTACTCGGCCGCCGAGGACGTCGAGCGCGCAGGCGGCAAGGCGCTGCCGCTCGTCGTCGACGTGCGCGACGAAGGCCAGGTCGAGGATGCCGTGGCCAAGGCCGTCGGCATCTTCGGGGGGATCGACATCCTGGTGAACAACGCGTCGGCCATCCAGTTGACGAGCACGCTCGACACGGCGATGAAGCGCTTCGACCTGATGCACCAGGTCAACGTGCGGGGCACCTTCCTGTGCTCGCAGAAGTGCCTCCCGCACCTGGTGAAGGCGGCGAACCCGCACGTGCTGAACCTGTCGCCGCCCCTCAACTTCGAGGAGCGCTGGTTCGCGCCGCACGTGGCGTATTCGATGGCCAAGTTCGGGATGAGCCTCTGCGTGCTCGGCATGGCGGGCGAGTTCCGCGAGGCCGGCGTGGCGTTCAACGCCCTGTGGCCACGGACGGCGATCGACACCGCCGCGATCGCGCTGATCGGCGGCGACGCCCTGCGGCAGTGCTGTCGGACGCCGGAGATCATGGCCGACGCCGCGCACGTCATCCTGACGCGCGATGCGAAGACCTTCACCGGGCACTTCTGCATCGACGACGAGGTGCTGCGTTCCGCCGGCGAAACCGACTTCGCCAAATACCTTCCGCCCGGCGTGACCGAAAGCCAACTTCTCCCCGACTTCTTCGTGTAACCCCCCGTTTCCCTCCCGCCCCCGCCCGTCCTTTGGGGTCAGACCCCAATTCGCGCGGGCGGCGGCCTGTTCGGCGCCGAGAACGGCAACCAGACGAGTCACCCAGGCGCGCGCGACAGGCCCGTCCTCGCAAATCGCGCGGCGACACCCGTGCCGCCTGGCGTTTCCGCAATGTCACCGCTGGGGAATTGGGGTCTGACCCCAATTGGCTGGGATTTCAGTGCGACAGCGTCTTTTCGACAACGGGGGGCGTCAGAACGGGTGGAGGCGGCGGATGGTGTCGAGGTAGCGCCGGGTTTCGCCGTAGAGCACGGCCAGGCCCGTGCGGACGCGGGCGGCGTGCGAGGGGCCGGCGTTGTAGGCGATCAGGGCGTCGCGCGTGTTGCCGAACTGGGCGAGCAGTCCGGCGAGATACGCGATGCCGCCACGCAGGTTGTCGACAGGGTCGGCGGGATCGACGCCGAGCATCCGGGCCGTCGCGGGCATGAGTTGCAGCAGGCCGACGGCACCCTTCGCCGACACGGCATCGGCGTCGCCCCCCGACTCAGCCGCCATCATGGCGATCACGAGGTCGGGATCCACCTGGTACTGCCGCGCGAATCGCCGGATGACGTCGTGCACCCCCGCCTCGGCGACGACCGGGGGCTGACGCTGCGGCCGAGATGGCGATCCCACCGCCGTCGCCTGTCGCCGCCGCGCGATCGCGCGGTCGAGGAATGCCGCGACGGCCGACTCGTCGTGGCCGGCCATCAGCAGCCGCTGCGCCGTGTCCAGGTCGCCCTTCGCGAGCCTCCCCGACACGATGTCGGCGATCTCGCGTGCGGAGTACCCGCCGAGCAGCAGCGAATACGTCAAGCGGTCACGGGCCCTGACCGCAGCCGTGCACGGCAGGCGCGCACCCGGGTCGCGGAGCAGCAGTTCCAGCACGGGCACCTCTGCCGGGAGCCCCGTGATGGCGGCCGCCACGTGGAGGAACTCGTCGGCCGATGCCGCCCGCAACGCCGTGAGCACGATGCCCGGCTCGCCGGATGGCGCCGTCGGCACCCGCGCGCGTGCAGCCGCCAGCCCCGGCAGGGCCGAGAGCCCGCACGCGGCCGGGCTTGCCTGGCCAGCCGCCTCCGGCGCCGCGGCGAGGGCGACGGCCAGCGCCGCGATGACTGGTACCCACGCCGTGCGCATGCGCCGCCAGCGTAGCAGAGGCGACGCCGTTCGGAGTACGATGGCGCACCCCATGAGCCTCCTGTTCTCGTATCTGAAAGCCTACAAGGGCCTGGTGGCGCTTGCCCTCCTGCTCGCCGCCGTCAACCAGGTCTTCTCGCTGCTCGATCCGCTGATCTTCCGCTACGTCATCGACAACTACGCGACCAAGTACGACCGAGTACACGACGGCACAGTTCTTCCGGGGCGTCCTCGTCCTGCTCGGCGCGGCGGTCGGCGTGGCCTTCGTGTCGCGCGTCGCCAAGAACTTCCAGGACTACTTCATCAACGTCATCACGCAGCGCCTCGGCGCGCAGCTGTACGCCGACGGCCTGCGCCACTCGCTCGAGCTGCCCTATCAGGTCTTCGAGGATCAGCGCTCCGGCGAGACGCTCGGGAAGCTCCAGAAGGTCAGGACGGACGTCGAAAAACTCGTCGCGATGTCGATCAACGTCCTGTTCGTCACGCTGGTGGGGATCATCTTCGTCATGGTCTACGCCTTCACGGTGCACTGGATCATCGCGCCGGTGTACTTCTCGACCATCCCGATCCTGGCGATCATCAGCTCGGTGTTGAGCCGGCGCATCAAGGTGATGCAGAAGCAGATCGTCGCCGAAACGACCGCGCTGGCGGGATCGACGACCGAGTCGCTGCGCAACATCGAGCTGGTCAAGAGCCTCGGGCTCGCCCAGCAGGAGATCAAGCGCCTCAACGCCACCACCGGGAAGATCCTGACGCTCGAACTGAAGAAGGTCCGCTACCTGCGGAGCCTCAGCTTCATCCAGGGCACCGCGGTCAACTTCCTGCGCACGAGCATTCTCTTCCTGATGCTCTACCTGATCCACGAACGGCAGATTACCGTCGGCGAGTTCTTCTCGCTGTTCATCTACTCGTTCTTCATCTTCGGGCCGTTGCAGGAACTCGGCAACGTGATGAACGCGTACCGCGAGACCGAGGCGTCGCTCGCGAACTTCCAGACGATTCTCGACACGCCACGCGACGTGACGCCGCCCGATGCGATCGTCATCGACCGCCTGACACGCCTGGCCTTCGCCGACGTGTCGTTCACGCACCTCACCGCCGCCCAGCACGCCGTCGCCGACATCAGCTTCGAGGTGTCGCGCGGCCGCACGGTCGCCTTCGTCGGGCCGTCGGGATCGGGCAAGACCACGCTGGTGAAGCTGCTCGTCGGATTGTATCGCCCCAGGTCGGGGCACATCGAGTACAACGAGCATCCGCACGACCGCGTCGATCTCGAGCGGTTGCGCGAGCGCATCGGCTTCGTCACGCAGGACACGCAGCTGTTCTCGGGCACCATCCGCGAGAACCTGCTCTTCGTCAACCCGGCCGCCTCAGACGCCGACTGTCTCGACGTCCTGCGGAAGGCGTCGTGCGAGTCGTTGCTGGCGCGCGCCGACAAGGGGCTCGACTCGGTGATCGGCGAGGGGGGCGTCAAGGTGTCGGGAGGCGAGAAGCAGCGGCTCTCGATCGCGCGGGCGCTGCTGCGGCAGCCCGACCTGCTGGTCTTCGACGAGGCGACGTCGGCACTCGATTCGCTCACCGAAGACGACATCACGCAGACCATCCGCAGCGTCACGTCGGGCACCGACGTGATCACGATCCTCATCGCCCACCGGCTCTCGACCGTCATGCACGCCGACATCATCCACGTGCTCGAGCGGGGCCGCATCGTCGAATCGGGCAGCCACGACGAGCTGCTCGAACTCAAGGGCCTGTACTTCGCCATGTGGCGGCAACAGATCGGCGAGCGGCGCCCCCTGCGCCAGGTGCCGGGCGCGGCCGCCCTTTCACTCGAGGAGGCGCGGGCGTAGGCGCCCGCGCAACGCATAGCCATGGTGCGAGAACTGATCACCGTCGAAGGCCACATCATCGACTCCGACATCCTGCGTCGGGTCTTCAACCGCATCGTCGAGGACGGCGGCGAGTTCGAAGTGCTCGAGTTCTCGGTCGGCAAGAGCAACGACGCGCCGTCGTTCGCCCGCATCGAGGTTGGCGCACCCGACCCCGCCACGCTCGAGACCATCCTCGAGGGGCTGTCGTACCTCGGTGCGCAGAAGGTCGTCGGCGACGTCCAGTTCGCGCCGGCCGAGGCCGACGGCGTGCTGCCCGACGAGTTCTACGCGACGACCAACTTCCACACGTACGTCAGGATCGACGGGACGTGGCGCGGCGTGGCCGACCAGCGGATGGACTGCGCGGTCGTCATGCGAGGCGGCGAGCCGACCTGCGTGAAGCAGGGGCACGTCAAGCAGGGCGAACCCGTGGCGCTGCGCGGGCAAGGCATCCGCGTGAAGCCACCGGAACGCAGCCGCGACTACAGCGTGTTCGGCTTCATGTCGAACGACCTGTCGGCCGAGATCAACAAGAGCATTGCCATCCGCAGCACGGCGCACGAGATGCGGCGCACACGCGAGAAGGGCGAGCGGATCGTGCTGGTCGCCGGACCCGCCATCGTGCACAGCGGGGGCGACGTCTCCCTCGCGCGACTCGTGCGCGAGGGCTGGATCGACGTCATCCTCACCGGGAACGCGTTCGCCGTGCACGACATGGAGAAGTCGATCCTCAAGACCTCGCTCGGCATCTGCCAGCTGAGCGGACGCGCGGTGGAGGGCGGCAACCGGCACCACCTCTTTGCGATCAACGCGGTGAACCGGCAGGGCGGCGTCCGCCAGGCGGTCGAGGCCGGCGTCGTGACCTCGGGCGTGATGTACGAGTGCGTGAAGCGTCCCATCCCGTTCGTCCTTGCCGGATCCATCCGCGACGATGGCCCGCTGAAGGATGTCATCACCGACGTCGTGGCCGCGCAGAAGGCCTACATGCGTGCACTCGATGGCGCCGGGACCTGCCTGATGCTCGCGTCGGCGCTGCACGCGATCGCCGTGGGCAACCTGCTGCCGGCGAACGTCCGGACGGTGTGTGTGGACATGACCGAAGCCGTGCCCACCAAGCTGAGCAACCGCGGCACCATGCAGGCGATCGGCCTGGTCACCGACGTGGGCTATTTCCTCGAGAAGTTGGCCAGCGAGCTGTTGTCGCCCGAGCCGCACGCAGCTCCACGTCACCCGTAGGCGAGGACAGCGATCAAGGTGTTCCAGTTCCGTTCCACTGTGACGACTGTCACGAAGGACGACCCGATGATGACCGAAACGATCAGGACCTGCCGCAGGCTCCTCGTTGCCGCGGGAGCCTGCGCGATCCTGGCGGTTCCCGCCGTCGCGAGCGCGCAGAAGGCCGTGTTCGTCGTCCGCCATGCCGAGCGCCTCGACGACAGCCCCGACGCGCCACTGTCAGACGCGGGGAGGGCCCGCGCGGTGCGCCTGGCCGCCATTCTCAAGGATGCCGGTGTCAGCACCATCTACGCGACACAGTGGCAGCGTACGCAGCAGACAGTCGCGCCGCTGGCGTCGGCGATGACGCTGCCCGTGCAGCAGGTGCAGTCGAAGGACATCGCCGGCCTGGTGGCGACCCTCCGGGCGAAGCACGCGAACGATGTCGTCGTGGTCGCCGCGCACTCCGACTCGGCGCCGCTCATCGTCGCGGCGCTGGGCGCGGCCAACGCGATTACGATTGCCCCCGATGAGTACGACAACCTCTTCGTCGTCGTGCCGGGCGCAGGTGCGACGCCGACCTTCCTTCGACTGCGCTACTGAGGCCCGCCCATGTCGCATCGCCCCGTTCGTGCCGAGAACCTGCCCGTCCCCGTTGGTCCCTACTCGCCCGGCATGCAGTTCGAGCGCCTCGTCTTCGTGTCGGGGCAGGGCGCCACGGACCCCGCCACGGGAACGCTCGTGAGCGACGACGTGGCCGAGCAGACCGCCCAGTGCCTCAAGAACGTCGAGACGATCCTGAAGGCAGCCGGATCGAACCTGCAGTGCGTCCTGCGCTGTGGCGTGTTCCTCATGGACATGCATGAGTTTCCGAAGATGAACGAGGCGTACGCGCGCGCCTTCGGGGATCACCGGCCCGCGCGGACGACCATCCAGGCTGCGGCCCTGCCCGGCACCGGACTGCGCGTCGAGATCGACGCCATCGCGTACGTGCCCTGATCCCCGCCCGCGCCATCGCACAGCCGCGACCGGCGGCCCTGCGGCAGGCGGCCAGGGGCATGGCCGCGCCAGGCGTGATCCTGTGCGCAGGCCGCGCACCCGGTGCGCGCCGGTGTGCGTTCAGGCTCTTGCGTTGACCGCCGATTATGGGGGTGTTGTCGCCGTCGGCTCGCGGGCAGCGCTGCTGCGCGGGAGCCACCGACGTCAGGCAGCGGTTCCCCCAAACCCGTACTCGCGCCGGATACTGTCAATGCCACACACGCCGCTGGATCCCCGTGGATCCGGGCTCATCACGCAGACTCCTGCCGAAGCCTTCCTCGAAGGCGTCCAGGAGCGCATCTACACGTCGCTGGGTGTCAGCGCCGAGGCCGTGCAGCGGAAGGAACTCGCCGGCCAGCAGCACGTGATTCCGGCGCGCCTGCAGCAGATGCAGGTCGCCTTGCCGCCGCTGGAGTTCGAGCGCTACCGGTCGGCGATCTTCGAAGGACTCGCGCGCGACGAGCGGACCCCGCGGCCGACGCGCTTCGAGCGTCCACACCAGTACGCCATCCTTCGCGACCTGAAGACGTCGATCGAGGGCGCCGCCAGGCGCCTCGGCCTGTCGATGCCGGTGACGCCCCTCGTCGGCACGCTGCCCACCCAGTTGCTCGAGCCGCTGATGCTGCGTGTGCCGCAGACGCAGGAGGTCGTGCTCGTCCTCGACGGGCACATGCTGACCTACGTGAACCAGCTCTCGAAAGCCATCGCGCAGGCGCTGCCGTTTGGCTTCGACGAAGAAGACGAGTACCTCGTGGCACCCGACCCCTCGACCTGGCGCGTGCACGGCACGCCTGGCGCGGCCGCGGTCAGGCGCTTCTCGGAACTGATGGTCGCCAGCATCCAGGGCAGCCCCATCCACGCGCCGGGCTACGCGCTCGATCCCGCGTGCGAGCCGGCCGCTGGTGAACTCTGCGATTGCATGGAACTCTTCATCGTGGGCCGCGAGTACGCCCGCCTCGCAGGCGGCGACCACCTGTCGGCCCCGCATCGCGAGCACCTGCTGCACGGTGAGTCGCTGCACGCCCTGTCGTGGACGGTCGAGCAGGAAGCCCACGCCGACGCGCTGGGCCTCGCGTTGGCGATGACGGCGGCCGCCGAGCGCGGCAACGCGATCACGTGGGCCTTCGTGGCCGTCGACGCCTTGTTGGCCAGTTACGCCGCCCTGGAGGACGCCACGCGCATCGTCACCGCACGGCGTCCGGAAATCGCCGTGCGCCCGGCCAGTTCGGTGCACGATGAGCGCCGGGCGTTGCTGCGCCACGTGCTTGCGCAGTGGGACGGTGGTCCGGAGATCCTCACCTTCGCCGACGCGCTCGCGCCGACGCTCGAGGCGCTCAAGAGCGGACTCGACGCCACCGTGTGTGACATCTGCTGGGGACGCGGCACCCTGAACTGACCGACTTGCGAACGTGCCGGTCTAATCGGCCGTCCTGAACCAGAGGGCGACGGCGGCCAGGGCGAGCACGATGCCCGTGACCGCGAACTCCATCCAGGTCGCGTGCCACAGGAGCCACAGGATGAACGCCGACGCGAGCACGGGCGCCACGATGCTCGTGCCGGGCAGCGCGAACGGCTCGCCGCCAGCCTCGCGCACGTTGCGCCGCGCGAGCATCATCGCCGCCCCGCAACCCATCAGGTAGAGCAGCAGGATGGCGACGTTCGACACGATCGCGAGTTGGCCGAACGTGCCGCTGCTCGTGATGGCCATCACCACCAGCGCGTAGCAGACGATGGCCACCCACGGTGTCTTGAACCGCGGATGGATGATCGCCAGGGAGCGCGGCAGGAACCGGTCGCGCGCCAACGCGTACACGGCACGCGGCGAATTCAGCAGGTCTCCGCCAACGTATCCGAGCATCGACAGCGACGCGCCCCACAGCATCACGCGCGCCCAGCCGCTCGACAGCACGCGCGAGGCAGCCGCCGCGAGCGGGGCCGTCTGTTCGGATCCCAGGTCGGCGCCCAGCGCGCCGAACGCCACGTACTGGATGAGCAGGTAGAACGCCGTGACGACGCCGAGCGCAGCCAACAGCGCCAGCGGCACCGATCGCGACGGCGCCTTGATTTCGGCACCGGGGTTCAGGGCGATCTCCACGCCGACGAACGCGAAGATCAGTGTGAGCGCGGTGCGGCCCAGCGGCTCGAAGCCCGGCCACGTCGGCATCGGCGGCGGCGCGTCGATCGCGAACAGGCCCAGCGCGACGAACGCCACCAGGGGCAGCAACTTGGCCAGCGTCACCAGCGCCACGGAGCGCGCGCCCAGCTTCACGCCGCGCACGTTCAGCGCCACGATGACCGAGACGATGATCGCCAGCGTCACGGTGCCGAGCACGAACGCCTGCGGACGTTGCGGCGACACGAGCGTGTCGACCATCCCGCGCGCGACGGCCCCAACGGCCAGCATGGCCGACAGCACCTGCAGCACGCCGGCGAAGTAGCCAATCGTGGGACCGAACGCCGTGCGGACGTAGGCGTAGATGCCTCCCGTGGAGGCGACGCGCGATCCGGCGACCGCGAAGCTGAGGGAGATCACGAGCATGGCGCATGCGCAGACGACGTAGGCGAACGGCGCCGCCGTGCCGAGTTGCGCGCCCACGATGGCCGGCAGCACGAAGATGCCCGCACCGATGGTGGAGTTGATGACCGAGAGCGTGAGCGTGGGAGCACCAATCGCGCGGACGAGCCCCGCGTCGCGCCCGGGCTGCGGTGAAGGCATGGGCCGAGAGTGTACACGCAGAGCCCACCGCCTGGGTACGGGGCCCTCGCCGAGAATGCAGCAGACCGTGTGAACGAGCGCCGGTGCCTAATCGGCCTGGGACAACGCCGAATGCGCGGCGGATCTGCGTGCGGCGCGGTCGTCGAGCACGCGTCCGACGCGGTCGGCAAGCCAGGCGAGTTGCGAGCGGCTCACCGTCAGCGCAGGCGACAGGCGGATGGTTGCGTCGCCGGCGTCGTTCACGGCCACCCCGTCATCCATCAGCGCCTCGTTGAAGGGATGTGCACGACACGTGAGGTCGATCGCGACCCACAGTCCGCGTCCGCGGATGTCGCGGATGTACGGGCTCTCGATACCACGGAGCCGCGAGAGGAGTTCGCGCCCGAGGTCGCGTGAGCGGTCGACAAGGTGCTCGTCGACCACGACGTCGACTGCCGCTGACGCGGCGGCACACCACACGGGGTTCCCCTTGAACGTGGCGTCGTGCGCGAAGGTCCGGAGCAGGCCGGCCACGTGCCCGCGCGCCGTGACGGCCGATGCGGGGAAGCACCCGCTCGACATCGCCGTGCCGAGCAGCAGCATGTCGGGCACGACGTCCTCGGCCTGGTGGGCGAAGAGGTGGCCGAGCCGTCCGAACCCGGTCTGCGTCTCGTCGACGATCAGCAGGACGTCGTGCCGGACGCAGGCCGCCGCGACCTGTGACAGGTAGCCGTCGGGCGGCAGCTCGAGGCCGCGACTGGTGTGGACGGGAGCGACGACGACGGCAACGGTGCGACGCGTGATGGCCGACGCGAGCGCGTCGATATCACCAAACGGGACGAGCACGCAGTGGGTGGAGGGGAAGCCGGGACGGCTGCACCCAGCGTGCGCCGGGCGGGCGCCGGAGGGCTCCCGTCCGAGACCCAGGTCGTTGCCGCTGCACGCGATCACTGCGGCGTCGCCCGGCCTGATGCCCTTGCGTTGGCCACCTGCCTGACGAGCCGCGTCGAGGGCGATGGTCAGCGCATCCGCCGTCGCATGGCACAGCACGACGACCTCGTGGCCCGTTGCCTCCCGGATCCGGGCAAGCAGCGGCGGCAACGCGTCGTTCTCAGCCTCGCGATCGGTCAGCGTCATCCGGGCGGCCCGTTCAGCCATGGCCCGCATCACGCGCGGGTGGCAGTGGCCCTGGACGGCGCCCGTCGAAACCGTCAGGCAGTCCAAGTACCGGCGGCCGTCTGCGTCGTAGAGCCAGGGGCCTTCAGCCCTCTCGATGACGGCATCCAGGGGAAGGAAGCGGCGCGCTTCGAAGTTGTGGAGAACGGCATCGAACGACGGGCTCACCATGTGCATGTTCGTGCGGGAGGCCTGTCCACCCATCCGAACAGGCAAACATCGTTCCTGCCGTGCGGGCGATCTGCGCGCGCCCAGCCCGCAGGGCCTTCATGCTGGCGGGCCGCCTGGCCGTCGGAGGACTTTCGTGCGATTCTGGCGGGAAATGGGGCCTTTGACCCCAGGTCGCGCGCCGGGGTGCGCCCCTGGCGTCAACAGCATCGGTCGGGCCCCCGTCCACGGGCCTTCCGATGGGCCTGCCGGGCCGGGGTGTGATGTGGCGGGGCCGCTCCCGGCGCCGAATCCGCCTCACCCAGGAAACACGGGCGAACCGGTGCTGCGGTGAGGCTCCGCGGCACGCGACGTGGAGTCGGTGGTGGGCGGCTGGGACTAGTCAGGGAAGTAGAAGCCCCTCGTATCGGCAGGCGTGACCACGCCGTCGAGGTTCACCACGTACAGATCGACTCGTCGCCCATCGTCAAGATGGAGCACCAGCGGTGCCGACGTGCCGGTCCAGGCGTCGAGGCGATCGGGCGGGGCCATGAAATGCCCGTCCACCTCGTACTCGCCCGGCACCAGTCCCTCGGGTGTTGACGCCCACTGGCGGTACAGCGTCAGCTCGTAGGCCACCGTCCCCAGCCGATGACCCTCGCGCGTCAGCACCCCTTCGCCCATCACACGCTCGACCACCCGTAACATGCCGTTATCCTTTCCGCGCCCGGCATCGCCAGTTCCACACCGGTCCAAGCTCGAGCCGACAGGCCCTGCCCTGAGCGAGGCGCCAGTAACTGACGCCCGAGTCGAAGGGGCCTGCCCTGAGCGAGGCGCCGCTGGCCAACGCCCGAGTCGAAGGGGATAAGATGACACGGTTGGAGGAATCCCGCATGCAACGGTGTGTGGTCGTCTTGTGCCTGCTGATCTGCCTGCTGCCGAGTTCGCCTGCCGGCGCGCAACAAGTCGCGGTACAGGAGTTCGTGCTCGAGAACGGCATGACGTTCCTGCTCGTGCCTCGCAAGGGTGACCCGGCCGTGGCGGCGGGATGGGTCGCGAAGGTCGGGTCGGTGAACGAGCGCCCCGGCATCACGGGCATCTCGCACCTCTTCGAGCACATGATGTTCAAGGGCACGCGCGTCATCGGCACCACCGACATCGAGAAAGACCTCGCCCTCATGGCGCAGATGGACGCCCTGAAGGCCCAGATCCGGCGCGAGGAACTCGAGCAGCAGCGGAAGCTGCGCCTCGGAGAGATCACCGATCTGCGCGACCCGAAGCAGCGCTCGCCGCGCCACCAGGAGCTGCTCGACCAACTCGCCGCGATCGAGGCGCAGGCCAGGGCCCTGCTGGTCGCCAACGAGTTCGACAAGATCTACACCGCCGCCGGGGCGAGCAGCATGAACGCCATGACGAGCAACGACCTGACGCTGTACTTCATCAACGTCCCGTCGAACAAGCTCGAGCTGTGGTTCTGGATGGAGGCCGACCGTCTCAGGAACCCGGTGTTCCGGGAGTTCTACACCGAGCGCGACGTGGTGAGCGAGGAGCGTCGTCTTCGTGTCGAGTCCACGCCGACGGGCAAGCTCGACGAGCAGTTCGACGCCATCTTCTGGAACGCATCGCCGTACCACTGGCCCGTCGTCGGGTGGCCCAGCGACCTGCACGCGATCACCCGTGACGAAGCCGTAGCCTACTTCGACCTGAACTACGCGCCCAACAACATTGCCGCCTGCCTCGTCGGCGACTTCGATCCCGCCCAGGCCAGGGCCCTGGCCGAACGGTACTTCGGGCCCTTGAAGCGTAATCCGCAGGACCCACTGCCGGTGAGGACGCTCGAGGTCGAGCCCCTCGGCGAACGCCGGTTCACCGCGTCGGCCGAGACGTCGCCCGAGGTCGAGTTGCGCTACCTCACGGTGGCCGACGGCCACGTCGACGAGTTCGCGCTGGTCGTCGCCGGGGCGCTCCTGAACGGGCGCACGGGGCGCCTCTACAAGTCGCTCGTGCTCGACCAGCAGGTCGCGACCAACGCCGGCGCGGGCCAGAACGGCATGAAGTGGCAGGGCTACTTCTCGTTCTCGGGCACGGCCCGCACCGGGAAGACGCCCGAGGACGTGCAGGCGGCCCTGGAGCGGGAGATCATCAAGCTGCAGTCGGAACCGGTGGACGAGCGCGAGCTGCAGAAGGTCAAGAACATCTTCGCCGCCGGGAACTACCGTCGGCTCCAGAGCAACTTCGCGCTGATGTTCCAGTTGCTGTCGGCCGAAGCCGGTCGCGGCTGGGAGTCGTTCAACGAGGATCCGAAGAAGCTGGCGGCGGTGACGCCGGCCGATGTCCAGCGGGTGGCGAAGGCCTACTTCGTGCCCGAGCGGCGCGCCGTGGCCACGTACTACACGAAGAAGTCAGAGGCACCTGCCGCAGCGACCGACCTGTTTGCCGGGCTCACCGACGAGCAGCGGCAGAAGGCGACGCAAATGCAGGCCATGGTCGGTCAGATGCCGATCGAGGCGGCGCGTGCCCTCCTCGAACAGGTCACGCAACAGGAAGGCGCCGCACCGCCCGAGATGAAACCGCTCATTGCCGTGATGAAGACGCTGCTGACACAGCGCATCGCGAAGGGAGGCCAGCAGTGACGCCGCCACGTGTGGTCGGTGCCCTCCTGGCGGCGCTTGCGCTCGGCAGCGGCGTGTCGATGGCGCAGCCCGTGCCGGCGCACCCACGCGAGCTGACGTTCGCGCCGCTCGCGTTCACGCCGCCGTCGCCGGCGGCGTCGCGTCGCGTGCTCAAGAACAAGGTCGTCGGCCACTTCGTCGAGGATCATGCCCTGCCGCTCGTCACGGTGTCGGTGCTGATTCGCGGCGGCAGCTACCTGGATCCCGACGACAAGACTGGGCTCGCCTCGCTGACGGGCGCGCAGATGCGCGCCGGCGGGGCGGGCGGACGCTCGGCTGACGCCTTCGACGAAGCCGCCGACTTCCTGGCGGCACAGGTGACGAGCGGTTTCGGGGCGACGACTGGATCGGTGTCGGCGAACTTCCTGGCGAAAGACACGGACGCAGCCCTGGAACTGCTGTTCGACGTGCTGCGCCGGCCGCGCTTCGAGCAGGCGCGCCTCGACCTCGCGCGGAGCCAGTCGTTGCAGGCCATGGAGCGGCGCAACGACTCGACCGACGGCATCGAGAGCCGCGAGTGGGGACGCCTCATGCGCGGCGAGGCGCACTTCTCGACACGCGCCAGCACGAAGCCGAGCCTCGAGCGGATCACGCGCGACGATCTCGTCGCCTTCCACTCGACGTGGGTGCACCCCGGGAACGTCGTGCTCGCCGTGTCGGGCGACTTCGACACGGCGGCGATGATCGGCAAGCTCGAGGCCCTGATGGCGGGATGGGCGGCGGGGAAGCCCGCGCCCGCCGTTCCGAAGCCGGCGCACGTGCCCGCACCGGGCGTCTACATGGTCAACAAGGCCGACGTGAACCAGGGCCGCGTCTCGATCGGACACCTGGGATACGTGCAGGGGAATCCGGACGAGATCGCGATCGACCTGATGAACGACATCCTGGGCGGGTCGGGCTTCACGTCACGCATCACGAACCGCGTGCGCAGCGACGAGGGCCTTGCCTACAGCGCCGGGTCGAGTCTCTCGGGCGGGACGTACTACGAGGGCCTCTTCCGCGCCGGCTTCCAGTCGAAGAGCGAGAGCGTGCCACGCGCCATCCGGATCGTGCTCGACGAGATCGCGCGCATCCGCACCGAACCGGTGAGCGCCGAGGAACTCGAGACCGTCAAGACGTCGGCCATCGAGACATTCCCGCGCGCGTTTGCGTCGGCTGCCGCCGTGGCGGGCACCTTCGCCTCCGACGAGATCACCGGGCGTCCGGCCTCGTTCTACGCGACGTACCGCGACAAGGTCCGCGCGCTGACTGCGGCCGACATCCAGCGCGTGGCGCAAAGGTACCTGCAACCCAGACAAGGTGGTGATCCTGGCGGTGGGAAACGTCGGCGGCCATGCGGGCCGGCGATCCCGATCGCCCGGAATATTCGTTCGACACGCTCGCGGGCGAGCGCGCCATCACGATGATCCCGCTGCCCGACCCGCTGACGCTCGTGTACCCGCGGTAGCCGTTCCCGCGGGCGTCGCCCGGCAGCGCGGGGCTGCCGGCGGCGCCTGCTGTCGTGACCCTCAACTCGCACCTGCACGCCCAGGTGGAGGCATGCCACCCCTCACCGCCGACACGCTTGCCGCTGCCTTCACGGCCCCCCTGGTGATCGTCACCGGAAAGGGCGGTGTGGGGAAGAGTGTGATTGCCGCGGCCCTGGCCACGCGTATCAGTGCCGCGCGGCGTGTGCTGGCGCTCGACGTCGATCCCCGCGAGTCGCTCTTCGAGTGCCTCGGCGTCGAGCCGAGCGCCGGCGCGCGGGTGTGGGTCAACAAGCGATGCGCGCTCGAGCACGTGAATCCTCACGCGCTCATCGAGGAGTTCGCGGTGGCCCACGTGCGGTTGCCCTGGGTGACGCGGAAGCTCACCGCGAGCCGCGTGTTCCATCACTTCGTGGATGCTGCGCCGGGACTGAAGGAAGTGGCGCTGCTCGGGCACGCCACGCGGGCCGTGGGCCACGGCACGCGGGCGACGTTCCATCACGTCGTGCTCGACGCACCGGCCTCGGGGCACGCGCTGGCGTTGCTCGACGCCCCACGGCTGGTGACACGAGCCGTCGAGTCGGGCCCGTTCGCCGCGCTGGCGGGCGAGATCGCCAACGTGGTGGCCGCGCGAGCGCAGACGAGCATCGTGCTCGTGACACACGCCGAGGCGTTCGCGATGCAGGAGGCCCGCGAGTTCACCGCGGAACTCCAACAGCGATTGGGACGACGGCCGTCGGCTGTCGTCGTCAACGCCGTGTATCCGTCGTATCCCTCCACCCGTGCCGCGGCCGACGAGGACGAGGCCCTCGCCATCTGGCGGGCACGTGCAACGACCAACCGGCGGGAGCTCTCGCGGCTCGCCGACTGGTGGGACGGTCCGACGTGCGTCCTGCCGTTGGTGACCCACGGCCGTGGTCCGGCGCTCGTGGCCGACGTCGCGTCGCGCCTGTCGGCAGCCGTCGAGGACGCGTCGTGACCCCGATCACCATCGTCGTCGGCAGCGGCGGCGTCGGCAAGACGTCGATCGCTGCGGCGATGGCGCTCGAGGCCGCTCACAATGGTGAGCAGGCCCTCGTGATGACGTTCGACCCCTCGAGGCGTTTGAAGGATGCGCTTGGAGTCGGCGCCGAGGCCGGCAGCGACGTGGCCGTGCCGCTCGATGCGCCCGGCAGCCTGCATGCGCACCTGCTCGACGCGCAGAGCACCTTCGACGCGCTGGTGCGGCGGCATGCGCCTGACGTCGCGGCTGCAGACCGCATCTTCAACAGCCGCCTCTATCACGAGCTGCGGGGTTCGCTGGCCGGCGTGCTCGAATACATGGCGGTCGAGCGTGTCTTCGAGGTGCGCGCCTCGCGCCGCTTCTCGCGGGTGGTGGTCGATACGCCCCCGACCCGCCAGGCCCTCGACTTCCTCGACGCGCCGTCACGCATCATCGGGTTTCTCGACAGCGGCGCGCTGCGGCTGGCGCTGCGCACCTGGTTCGACGCGTCGGGTCGCCTGCAGCCGACCCGGCGCCTCGGTGTGCTCGGTCGCGGCCTCGAGGCCTGGCTCGATCGTCTCGTCGGCCTCGGGTTGCTGCGCGACGTCGCGGAGTTCTTCCAGGCCTTCGGCCCCCTCTACGACGGCTTCCGCGCCCGCGCGCACGAGGTGTCGACGCTGCTCACGTCGGCGCAGACGCGCTTCGTGCTCGTGACACGTGCCGACGAGGAGCGCGTGGGCGAGACGCTGTTCTTCGCACGACAGCTCGTCGAGCGCGGCCACCGCCTGTCGTCGGTGATCGTCAACCTCGTGCATCCCGAGGTCAGGGCCGGGGATGGTCGCACGATGGCGGGCCTCGACGTCATCCGGTGGCTGGGCGTCCGCGACGCCCGCGGCGTGGCCATGCTGCAGGCGAGGCTGGCGCCGATTCCGGTCTATGCCGTTCCGGTGCTGCGCGAGGCACCAGCGACGCTCGCGACACTCGACGCCTTGCGTCCGCACGTCGGGATGGTCGTCGCATGACGAGGCGCCCGTTGCTGGCGTGGCTGCGCCGGAAGCTCGCGTGGGACCGGACCATGCCGGTGTGGTACGCCGCGGAGTATCGCCTGCCGCTGACGGCCTTCGGCAAGCGCACGGGACTCGAGCCGCGACGCGCCGACCTCGTCGCCTGGTACCTCCTGGAGCACGGCTGGATTGCACGCGACCAGATGCGGGCGCCGGTGAGGGCCAGCTACGAGGCGCTCGCACGCGTGCACGATGCCGAGTATCTCGAGTCCCTTGGTGACCGGGCGACGCTGGGGCGCATCTTCGGTGTCGATGCCTGGGACGTGCCGGTCGGCGGGGTGCTCGACAGCGTGAGGCTGGCGACGGGCGGCACGATCGCGGCGACCGAGGCCGCGCTGGTGCGAGGAGGTCCGGCCCTGAACCTGCTGGGAGGCTTCCACCACGCGGGACCCGACTTCGGGACGGGGCTCTGCGCCGTCAACGACATCGCCGTCGCGCTCGCGTCGGTGCGAGCGCAGGGCTTCTCGGGGTCGGTGGCGGTGATCGATCTCGACGCGCATCCGCCCGATGGCACCGCGGCCTGCCTCGAGGCCGAGGCGCCGTGGATCGGTTCGCTCTCGGGGCGATCCTCGGGACCCGTTCACGGCGTGGACGAACGCGTTCTGCCGCCGGGCTGCGGCGACGAGCAGTACCTGGTCGCCCTCGACGAACTGCTTGGCGGGATGCCGGAAGCCGTGCTGACCTTCGTGGTGGCTGGTGGCGATGTGCTGGCGCACGACCACATGGGGCAGATGGCGTTGACGCTCCGAGGGGTCCGTGAGCGCGACCTGCGTGTCGCACGCGCCGTGGCCGGCCGTGCGTCGGTGTGGCTGCCCGGCGGGGGCTATCACGACGATGCCTGGCAGGTGCTGGCCGGCACGGCCATCGTGCTGGGGCACCGGGCGCGGCATCAGATCACACCGGGCGACGACCCGCTGAGCGCACGGTTTGCGCGCCTCGCCCGCCACATGGACGTGAAGCCCCGGCATCGACACGACGACGAGACAGCGGAGATTGAAGCCGAACTGGGCATCCGGGCGCGTCCGACGCCGCGGCTTCTGCTGGACGTCTATACCGTCGAACGCCTGGAATTCGCCCTGTACCGGTACGGCGTCCTGCCGTTTCTCGAGCGTCGCGGCTACTCGCACTTCCGGATTGAACTCACCAAGGCCGCCAGCGGCGGTGAACGGATCGTCGTGCACGGCCGCGCCGACAACATCGAGCAGCGCCTGATCGACTGCGTGCTCGAGCGCCAGGATCTCGACGGCCTCGACGCGTTGTACGTGCACTGGCTCGAACTCCGCGATCCGCAGGCACGCTTCTCGCCGACGCGTCCCCAGTTGCCGGGGCAGGAGGTGCCGGGGCTGGGGCTGGCGCGCGAGATTGGCGAACTCCTGTGGCTGATGTCGCAGCGGATCGGCACGCTCGGTCTCGCGTTCAGGCCGGCGTGGTACCACCTGGCCTACGCCGTGCGGCACCGGTTCCGGTTTCTCGACGTCGACCGCCAGGGGCAGTTCGAGGCCATGGTGCGCGACCTGGCTGACGTGCCGCTCGACACGGCGTCGCGCCTCGTCGCCGCGGGCCGCGTGCACATGAACGGCACCCCGCTCACCTGGGAAGCGGCATTGATGGTGTCGTGGCCGATCGAGTCGCCGGCCGACCGCGCCGCAGGCCGACGCTGTGCGGGATCGGACCCGATGCATGGTCGTCGATGCACCGGAGACGGGCACTCTGACGTAAACTCAGCCTGCAATCGCTTCGTACCCGCCTCGGGAAGGAGTCGGCATGGCTACACAACTCGCTCGTTCGCTCGCCGAGATGTTCCGCATGCGTGTTCAGGCCACGCCCGATCGCGTAGCGTTTCTTTATCCGACGGACCCCGGATGGGGCACGCTGACCTGGCGTGACGTCGAGGCGCGCGTTCGGGCGATCGCGTGCGGCCTCCGTGCGCTGGGCCTCGGCGACGAGCAGCGGTGCGCCATCCTGGCGACGACGCGGCTCGACTGGGTGCTGTGTGACTTCGGCATCATGTGCGCCGGCGGTGCGACGACCACGATCTACCCGTCGAGCACGGCCGACGAGTGCGCCTACATCCTCCACGACTCGGCGTGCCGCGTCGCATTCGTCGAAGACGCCGCGCAACTCGAAAAACTGCGCAGCAAGCGACAGGAGTTCGCGAACCTCGCGCGCGTGGTGGTCATCGACGGGCCGATGATCGACGACGGCTGGGCGATGTCGCTCGAGGCGCTGATGGCGACCGGGCGTGCGCACGGCGCGGCGCATCCGGACGAGTACGACGCCGTCATCGATCGCGTGACGCCCCAGTCGCTGGCGACGCTCGTGTACACGTCGGGGACGACCGGCCGCCCCAAGGGCGTCGAGTTGATCCACGACTGCTGGCTCTACGAGGCCACGGCCATCGACGAGCTGAAGTTGCTGCGCCTCGATGACGTGCACTACCTGTGGCTTCCGCTGTCGCACATCTTCGGCAAGGTGCTCGAGGCGGCGCAGATCCACATCGGGTTCCCCACGGCCATCGACGGCCGGATCGATCGCCTGGTCGAGAACCTCGGCGAAGTGAAGCCGACGTTCGTGGCCGGCGTCCCGCGGATCTTCGAGAAGATCCACAACCGCGTGGTCATGGGCGCACAGGAAGCCGGTGGCGCCAAGCTGAAGATCTTCCGCTGGTCGATGCAGGTGGGGCGCGAGGTGTCGGCCCTCGTGCAGCAGGGCAAGCGTCCCCGTGGCCTGCTTGCCGTCAAGCATGCGATCGCCGAGGCGCTCGTGTTCAAGAAGCTGCAGGCACGCTTCGGCGGGCGCCTGCGGTTCTTCATCTCGGGCAGCGCGCCGCTGTCGAAGGATGTGGCGCTGTTCTTCCATGCGGCGGGCATCCTCGTCGCCGAAGGGTACGGACTCACCGAGACCAGTGCGGCCAGCTGCGTCAACGTGCCCGATCGCTATCGCATCGGGACCGTGGGCAACCCGTTGCCAGGTACGGAAGTGGCCATTGCCCCCGAGGACGGCGAGATTCTGCTGCGGGGACGCGGCGTGATGCGGGGCTACCACAATCTGCCCGATGCGACGCGCGAGACGCTGGATGCCAACGGCTGGTTCCGCACGGGCGACATCGGAGAGGTCGATGCCGACGGCTTCCTGAAGATCACCGATCGCAAGAAGGACCTGATCAAGACGTCGGGTGGGAAGTACGTCGCGCCGCAGGCGCTCGAAGGGCGCATCAAGCTCCTGTGCCCGTACGTCAGCCAGGTGCTGGTGCACGGCAACAACCGGAACTTCTGCAGCGCGCTCGTCACGCTCGACGACGAGTCGATCCGCAAGTGGCTGCGGGAACATGGCGAGGACGCCGACGCGCCGATGGCGGCCATCGCGGCGAACCCGAAGGTCCGCATCCTCGTCGAGGGAGCGGTCGCCGAGTTGAACCGGACCCTGGCCAGCTACGAGACGGTGAAGAAGGTCGCCATCCTCGACCGTGACTTCACCGTCGACAGCGGCGACCTGACGGCGAGCATGAAGATGAAGCGGAAGCTGGTCGAGCAGCGGTACAAAGCCCTGCTCGACAGCTTCTACGAGGACTCGATGGCGCAGGTGTGACCGGGGACGTCAGCGACGGCCGAGCAGGCCCTTCTGCAGGTCGGCCGTCGGAGGCCTGTCGCCGAGCCAGACGAGGAACAGGGCACTCGAGAAGGGGTGACCCGGGATGGTCGCGACGTCGGCATTGCGGATGGTCACCCGTGTGCCGATGCCGGGTGCGTAGGTGATGACCAGTTCGTCGCCATCCTTGAACGGCGTGAGCGCGGCCCCGAGGGCATCGATGTCGGCCTTGAAGGTCTGCTTCGACGCCTGGTCGAACCCGCCGACGATGGCGTCGCGGACCTGCTCGGCCGAGACAGACCTGACGAAGTGCAGCACGAGGCGCTTCGGGGCGTCTGCACGGGCGATGGCCTGGCCATCGTTCGACCGGCGCTCGACGTAGAGCCCGGCGACGTAGACCTTGAAGAGCCCTCGCGAGCGCACCCCGATGCCGTTGAGCACGAGCGTGCGGCCGGCAACATTGACCGCGTCGGCCAGCGTGACGCCCGCCAGCGTGGCAGCGTGGGTGGGGCAGAGCAGGGCGAAGGCGAGCAGGGCAGTGAGGAACGTGCGCATCTGGGCAGCACTCCGATTCGGGAGACGGCGCCGGTATGATGCCACAGGCGGGGAGCGACGATGGCTGTGTTCAAAGACGCTGCGGAATTCAAGATCATCTTCGAGCAGTTGTTCCAGTTGATGAACGATCATCCCGAGGTCGGCCGGCGGCTGCGCGACGCGCAGGCGCCACACAAGTTCGACATCACCGACCTCGGTCTCGAATTCCACGTGGTCGCGGCGCCCCCGGAGCGCCGAGGCCCGGGGGCGCTTCCTCGAGTGGCACTGGGGCCCCGCCACGGCGCCGCCGATGATCACGCTCTCGATGACGAGCGAAGTGGCCAATCGCTACTTCCAGGGGAAGGAGAGCGTCATGATGGCGGTGCTGTCGGGCCGCGTGAAGATTGGCGGGCCGATGGCCAAGATCCTCGAACTGGCGCCGGTGACGACGCCGATCAATCCGGTGTACCGCGCGTGGCTCTCGGCGAACGGGTACGCACACCTGGTGGCCTGAACGACATGCTGACGACATGACCCGCCCGGCCCCCTCCACGTCGTCGCAGGCCGAGGCCGGGCACGCGTCGGCACCGCCCGTGCCTGGTCGTGGGCCCCTCGACTCCGTCGACCACGCGTGGTTGCGGATGGACGACCCGACCAACCTGATGGTGGTGACGGGCGTCCTGATGTTCGACGACCGGTTGCCGATGCCCGCGCTGCGCGACCTGCTGTCGCACCGGCTCCTTCGCCTGCCACGCTTCACGCAGCGCGTGACCGAAGACCTGGTCGGGGGCACGTGGGAGCCGGCGCTCGATTTCGACCTCGACGACCACCTGGTGACCGAAACGCTGCCCGAGGGCGCCGACCCCGAAACCGCGTTGCAGGCGTTGTGCAGCCTGTTGATGACCCAACCCCTGGACCCCGCAAAGCCGCGCTGGCAGTTCCACCTGGTCGAGCGCTACGGGACGGGGTCGGCCGTCATCGTGCGCGTGCACCATTGCATCGGCGACGGCCTGGCCCTGATCTACGTCCTGCTCTCGATGTCAGACCAGGGATCGGTCCCGGCAGTCGCCGCCCCGGCGGCCGATGCGCCCGACCAGGTCGGTGGCTGGACGGCTGTTGGCCGCGCCCTCGGCACGGTGGCTGCGGCCGTGGTGCAGGTGCCCGTTGCCCTGGCGCGCGGCCTTGCAGCAGCGATTGCCGACCCATCGCGCCTCGCCGATGCCGGGGCACTCGTCGCGTCGGGTGCCGGGGCGTTGTCAAAGCTCCTGCTGATGGACCCCGACCCGCCCAGCCCCTTCAAGGGGCCGCTGGTCGTGGCCAAGCGCGTCGCGTGGTCGTCTGCGTATGACATCGCGACCTTCAAGAGGATCGGCAAGACGACCGGCTGCACGATCAACGATGTCCTGATGGCGGCGCTGGCAGGTGCCCTGCGACGGTACCTGCTCACGATGGAGCGCCAGGTGCCCTCGACGTTTGCCATCCGCGGCATCGTGCCCGTCAACCTGCGGGCATTCGAGAAGGCGCACGAACTCGGCAACCAGTTCGGGCTCGTGTTCCTCGAGTTGCCGCTCGGCCTCGACGAGCCACTCGATCGGCTGTTCGCGGTCCGGGCACGGATGCAGGCGATCAAGCGGTCGCCCGAGGCGACGCTCGTGTACCAGTTGCTGCGCGTGGCCGGGGCGGCGCCACGCGCCGTGTTCGACATCCTGGTCGACCTGTTCGACAAGAAGGCGACGGCCGTCGTGACGAATGTCATGGGGCCACGAGAGGTCGTCACCTTCGCGGGCGCGACCATGGCGAAGGGGATGTTCTGGGTCCCCTGCGCCGGCCGCCTCGGGATGGGCGTGAGCCTGATCAGCTACGCGGGACGCGTGTGGCTCGGGCTGCAGACCGACGCCGACCTGGTGCCCGAGCCCGCGCGGGTCCTGCAGCACTTCAGCGACGAGGTGCACGTGCTGGCTGCGCTCGCCGCGGAGCCCGCACGTCGCGGGCGCCATCACGATGGAGGCGGTACCGTCCAGGCGTAGGGGGCCGCACCCCAGTGCGGCCCTTCGCCGCCCTCCTCAGGACTGGTGGCGCTTCGTCCCGTCGAGCAGGAACCGAGCAAGCGCGGGCAGCAGGAACAGGGCGCCGACCATGTTCATCATGAACAGGAAGGCGAGCAGCAGCCCCATGTCGGCCTGGAACTTCAGGGGTGAGAAGATCCACGTCGAGACCCCGATCGCCAGGGTCACCCCCGTGAACAGCACGCCGTTGCCCGTCACCTCGAGCGTCTTGAAGTAGGCATCGCGAATGTGGTCGCCGTCCCTGTAGAAGCTGCGGAAACGGCTGTACAGGTAGATGCCGTAATCGACGCCCACCCCGACGCCCAGCGCGGCGACGGGCAAGGTGCTCACCTTGAGGCCGATCTCGAGCATCGCCATCAGCGCGTACGAGAGCAGCGAGACGATCGCGAGGGGAATCAGGATGCACAGCGTGCCCCTCCACGACTTGAACGAGACGAGGCACAGCAGGATGACCGATCCGAAGACGCACAGCATGATCGGCCACTGCGCCGTGTTGACGGCTTCGTTCGTCGCCGCCATCACGCCCACGTTGCCCGTGGCGAGCTTGAACGACACGTCGGGGTTGCCGTGCTGCGCCTCGAAGGCCTTCACCTCGGCCACGATCTGCTCGATCGTCTCGGCCTTGTGATCGCGCGTGAAGATCATCACCGGGATGACGCTGCAGTCGGAGTTGAGCAGCCCGCTCGTGGTCGGCACGTAGGTCACCGCCTGCGTGAGCACCGACTGGTTGCGTGACAGCACGCGCCACTTCGGGCTGCCTTCGTTCCAGCCGGCGTTGAGCGTCTTGGCAATGCCGGGCAGGTCGACGGTCGACTGCACGCCCGGCAGGTTCGCCATCCGCCACGAGAACTCGTCGATCGTCGTCATCACGGCGTGATCGACGCAGCCCTCGGGCTTCGTCTCGGCGATCACGTTCAGGATGTCGACGCCGATTGAGAACTTCGAGGTGATGATCGCGGTGTCGGTGTTGTAGCGCGAGTCTGCCTGCAGCTCGGGCACGCCCCGGTGGAGGTCGCCGATCTGCACCTGGCTGCCCTTCCAGTAGCCGAACACCGCCAGGCACACCGACAAGGCCACGATGACGGCTGCCGGGCCGCGCTCGGTGACGCCGGAGATCGGGCGCCAGATGCGCTCCATGTGGCGCGCGCGACGGTGCAGCTTCTCGCGGTAGCGTTCGTCGAAGGTGAAGAACGAGATCACCACCGGCAGCAGCACGAGGTTGGTGAGGATGATGGCGGCGACGCCGATGCTCGCCGCGATCGCGATCTCCTGGATCACCTGGATCTGGATGAAGAGGATCGTGAAGAACCCGATCGTGTCGGTCGCCAGCGCGATGCCCCCGGGCACCAGCAGGCGGCGGAAGCTGGTGCGGGCGGCCGTCATGCTGTCAGCGCCGTCGAAGACCTCTGACCCGGTCGAACTCACCATCTGCACGCCGTGGCTGACGGCGATCGCGAAGACGAGGAACGGCACGAGGATCGACATGGGATCCATGCCGTAGCCGAGTGCCGTCATGATCCCGAGCTGCCACGCCACCGCAACCGTTGCGCAGGTGAGGACCAGCAGGGTGACATACGCCGACTGCGAGTAGGCGTAGACCAGCAACGCGGTGATGCCGAAGGTGATCAGGAAGAAGATGACGACGCGCCGGGCTCCCTCGGCAATGTCGCCGATGACCTTCGAGAAGCCGATGACGTGGATGTCGACCGGCGTACTCTCGACGAGCACGTCCACCGCCTGCGTCGACGCGGGCGCCGTGCCTGCTGCGGCTGCGTCCGCCGCCGCGCGCGCGTCGAACTTCTGCCGCACGCGGGTCTCGAGTTCCTGGGCCACGGCGATGAAGTCGAGGCGTTCGCCGGTCGAGGGATCGAACTCCATCAACTCGGCGCTGACCATGGCACCCGAGAAGTCGTTCGCCACCAGCCGGCCCACGATGCCGGCCTTCAGGATGTTGCGGCGCACCCGCTCGAGACCTTCGGGCGTGGCCTCGAAGTCGTCGGGAATGACATTGCCTGCGGCGATGCCGTCTTCGACCACCTCGGTGTAGCGGACGTTGGGCGTGAAGAGCGACTGCACCCGCCCGCGATCGATGCCCGGCAGGAAGAACACCTCGTCGGTGACCTGCTTCAGGGTCTCGAAGAAGCCGGGCGTGAACATGTTGCCGTCGCGCGCGATCACGGCCACGAGCACCCGGTTGGCCCCGCCGAACTCCTGCTGGTGCTTGAGGAAGGTCGACATGTAGGGGTGCTTCAACGGCAGCAGTTTCGCGAACCCGGCATCGATCCGCAGCCCCGCCGCAAATCCCCCGAGCACCAGGGTGACCACGACGAAAAAGGCGATGACGGCCTTGCGGTTCGAGAAGATCAGGTGTTCGAGTCGTTCGGTGAACGTTGGCGTCTGCATGGGGATATCTGCCGGAAGGCTGGAACGCTCGTGTCAGCGCGTGATGTCGATGCGGTGAACGCCACCCTCACCGAAGGTCAGCAGGGTCTTGTCGTCGGCGCGCGCAAGCGCCGCGATCGCCTTGCGATCGGGCAGGTCCTGCTTGCGGACGCCCTGGCCGTCGCCCCACAGGAGCGTCCCGGCCATGCCGCCGACGACGAAGCGGCCGCCACTCAGCTCCACGGCGCAGGTGAGTGTCTCTTCTGTTGACGTCTCGATCTTCTGCCAGGTCGTGCCCTTGTCGCCCGACGTGAAGAGGTTGCCACGCAGGGCGTAGGCGAGCAGGCGACCATCGGAGAGCGGAAGGACGCCGAAGAACGATCCCTGGTAGGGCGACGTGAGCGGCTTCCACGTCGTGCCCTCGTCGTCAGACCGGTACAGGTGGCCGGCCTCTGCCGCGATGTAGAGGGCGCCGTCCGGCGCCTTCGTGATCTGGTTGAGGTGGAAGTCGTCGCCCTCGCGCACCGTTCTCGTGGTCCAGGTCGTTCCGCCATCGTCGGTCGCGAGCAGCGTGCCGTAGGCGCCGACCGCCAGGCCGCGCCGGTCGTCGGCAAACCAGGCATCGAGCAGCGGTCGTTCGTTGTCGGGCGCGTAGTGCACGCGCTCCCAGGTCGCGCCACCGTCACGGGTCCGCAGGATCACCTCGTCGTGCCCGACGGCCCACCCGAGCTTCGCGTCGTGCATCACGACGCCCGTCAACAGGGCGCGCGTCGGAACGTCGCCCTGCGTCCACGAGGCGCCCGCGTCGGTCGAGACGACCACGTGTCCGCGTTCGCCAACGGCGACCCAGCGGCCGTCGCGGGCCGCCACGTCGAGGAGGAGCGATTGCGGTGCGAGGCGCGCCTGCAGTGCGCGCTCGGCCGACGAGGTGTCGGCCTGGCCGGCGCCTTGCGCGACCAACGCCAGCGTGATCAGCAGCGCGGTGGCCGACAGCACACCGAGTCCGGGGCCAACAGCGTTGACACGACCTGGCACGGAGACCTCCTGGCAGAGCGAGGACGGCCGGGCACGAAGGCCCGGCCGTCCGGAAAGAGACTAGCGGACGCCTTCCTGGCGCAGCGCGTCAGGCGTGAAGTCGGCCTCGCTGCGCTTCAGCGAGAAGTCGTGGACGCGCCCCTCGTTGTAGAGCCCCATCACGAGGTAGCGGCCGGCCTGGAGGTCGGTGTGCGTCTCGGCCGACGTCCACACCGCGGGCACGTTGTAGAAGTTCATCGCATGTCCTTCCGACACCCGCCAGAGCTGGTCGCGGTTGTCGTACTGGTCGATGATGACCGTCTGCCAGCTGTCCTCGTCGAGATAGAACACGCGCTTCTTGTAGGTGTGCCGCTCGCCGGGGCGCAGCGTCGCCTCGACCACCCACACCCGATGCAGCTCGTAGCGCGCGTACTCCGGGTTCAGGTGCAGCGGCGTGATGATGTCCTTGTACTTCAGCTTGGGATCCTGCAGCTTGTAGCCGTTGTACGGGATGTAGATTTCCTTCTTGCCGACCAGCTTCCAGTCGTACTTGTTCGGGGCGCCGTTGTACATGTCGAGCTGATCGCTGGTGCGCATGTTGTCGGCCGCCGTGCCGGGGTTGTCGTAGGCCACCTGCGGCGCACGGCGGACGCGGCGCTGCCCGGGGTTGTACAGCCACGCGTCGCGCGGCTTCTTCACCTGGTCGAGCGTCTCGTGCACCAGCAGGATGCCGCCGGCGAGACGCGCGGGCGCGGTCACTGTCTGCTTGAAGTACAGGATGCGGTTGTTTAGCGTCTCCGGCGTCATGTTCGGGAGGTGATAGACGAACTGCGTCTCCTCGTCGAACTGGATGATCGTGTACTGGCCCCCGCGCGTCGGCACGGCCTGAATCACCCAGCGCCCCGCCGTGTCGCCACGGTAGCGGAGCAGGTGGTTCCAGATCACCTCGACGCCCGTCTTCGGCGTCGGGAACGCCGGGCCACCGATCGCGCCTTCGACGCCGTTGCCGTTGTTCGTGAGCTTCGCACGCGTGACGTTGCGGGCGGTGGCGTCGTAGACGCGCTGCGGTGCCGACGCGCTGCGGCGCGTCGGGTAGACGATCATCTTGAACGTGCCGGTACGCCTTGAGCATGGCCTTGTGGCCTTCTGACAACTGCCCGGCGTACTGCGCGGCGTTCTGCTGTGTGATCGTGAAGAGCGGCTTGTCGGCGGCAAACGGATCGACGTAGTGCCTGCCGACCACGTACCCGGCCGGTGGTTTCGTGATGCCGCCGTCCCAGGCGGGGATCGTGCCGGCGGCGTTGCCCGCCTTCTCACCGCCGAGCGGTGTCAGCGTGGCCGGGAGTCCGCCCTGCTGGGCCGAGGGTATGGCGAGGCTGGCGACGAGGGCCAGCGTGGCGACCGAGAGCGTCGCGATGTACCGTGACATGCTGCGCATGGGCATCTGCCTCAGAAGGAGTACTTGATGTTGGCCGCGAGGAAGTCGCGGTCGTTCAGCAGGTTGTAGCGGTCCGCCCCGTAGAAGCTCGTGTAGCTCACGTCGAACTCCCAGTTGATGCGGTACTGGAACGCCGCGCCCACGGTCAACGCCTTGCGTCCCTCGAGGAAGTTTCCGCCGGGGCCGGGCGAGATGCCGTTGACGTCCTGGGAGAACGAGAAGCGCGGCGTCACGTTCACGGCGCCAATCGCGTTGTTGTACTCCAGGCGGCCTGCCAGCACGTAGCCCCACGCGCTCGTCGGTGGGGAATGCCGACGCGGGTTCGGTTCCCGGCTGGACGCCAGCGGCCTGGTGGACGGGGTTGCCGCTCGTGTAGGTGCCGGGTCCGTCAAGGCGCAGTTCGCTCTGCTCGGGCAGGTCGTGCACCGTGCTCCACGCGCCTTCCCACACCAGCACCATCTGGTCGGCCCACAGCACCCGGCTGAAGGCCTTCGTGAAGGTGGCCTGGACCTGCGTCGTGCTGAAGCGCTTGTAGCCCGTGATGTCCTGCGAGAACCCATAGGCGCCCACCTGGTTGGTCGATGCCAGGAGGTTGCCGAGGCCGATCAGGGGCGCCAGCTGCGGGATGGGCGGCAGCAGGCGCAGCGGCGTCAGGGCCGCGTACAGCAACTCGACATCGTCCATCTGCAGGGGCTGATCCCAACGATGCGAGACCTCACCCTGCAGCGCGATGCCCGCGGGCAACTGCGCGTTGAAGCTCCCCCCGAACAACTTGATGTTCTCGGGATACACGAGGTAGTACTGCGCTGACCCGGCGTAGTTCCCCGACACGAGCAGCCCGTTCGCCGTGCCCGTCTTGGCCATGATGAGCGGAAGCCGGCTGTGGTAGTTCACGAAGTACGCCCCGAACTCGGTGCCCCCGAGGCCGTTCGCGAGCACGCGAACGGCGGCGCCATACTGTCCCTGCTGGTCGGCTTCGCGAGTTGCGTCTTGCAGGCGTCCGGCGGTCGACGCGGGGCCGCCGGCACGGCCACTCCAACCGGGTTGCCGGGGATGGGCTGACCGATGGCAATCGTGTCAGGCGCGGCACCGAAGCCGAGCATCACCTTGGTGGCTCCCGCCCCTGCCAGGTCGGTCGTGCTGAAGTAGCTGCCGACCGGGTCGACCTTCAGCTCTTCCCAGGTGTACTGGTAGAAGCCCTCGATCGACGTGCTGGACGAGGGCTTGATGCTGAACTTCACGGCGCCGACCGGCAGCAGGGCGTCACGGAGTTCAGACCCGGGGACGCGCAGGACCGACACGTCGAACGGATTGATGGCGTTGATGCCGCCCTGGATGAACGTGCTCTCGCCCCAGTTGATGACCTGCCAGCCCGCGCGGATCTCGCCGGGCTGCGGGCCGAGACTGAAGCGGAGGTAGGCGAAGGCATCGCGGATCTCGGCTCGACTGCCCACGCGGTTCTTGGCGTCTTCACTCAAGGGGGTGCGGGCCCGGTCGCCGTTCTCGTTCTCGATGTCGTAGAACGCGAAGCCGCGGACGAAGCCGCCGAAGTTCTTGTAGCTGAACTGGAACTCGCTCGAGATCTTCACCGCGTTCGTGAAGACGCCCGTGTCGTAGTTCTGGTTGCCGTCGTCGCCGTTGACCGAGAAGGCCGATCCGCCGGCCGCGCGACCGATCAGCCGCTGGTCGGGATCCTTCATGCGGAACCCGATCCCGTAGGTGATCTGGTTGCCCCAACTCCACTTGAACGGATTCGGTGCGGATGTGGCCTCCGCCTGTGCCGCTGCCGCCGGTGCGGCAGGCTCCTGCTGCGACGTCACCTTCTCTTGTGACGGCGGCGCTGCCTGGTCGCCGGTCGCCGCGACGGTCTGTCGACCGCACACGAAGACGAGCGCCAAGGCGAGTATGGCCGACGTCCCACGACTCGACACCATCCACGCACTGACTCTCATGATCCCCCCTATGAAGAAAGCCACCAACTCCAATTCAGGAACAAGACGGCGTCAGCCGCAGCCGGTCGCGGACGCCCGTACTCCCGAATCCGTCGGAGCACCTGCGCGCAGGCAGGCCCCGGCCAGCCAGGAAAACAGCGGACAATCCGCATAAGCATAGGCGAGGCCAAGCGGTCAGTGTAGAGATTTGTGGATTATTGCTCGGCCGCGCCGGCAATCGGCGACGGCCCGGCATTTGAGTCCCGCACGGCGCCGACATCCCGGCAGTCTTGCCGCACCATGCCTGCGACCTCCCGGCAAGCCGGGAGCCGTGTCATCATGCCGGGACGGCACCGATCGCCGCCGCCTCCAAAGGACCCGTCCCCATGACCGATATCGACTCGCGCGGCTACGCCCATCCTGATGTCCTCGTCTCGACCGACTGGGTCGAGGCGCACCGCGCCGACCCCGGTGTTCGCCTCATCGAGTCGAACGAAGACACGCTGCTCTACGCCTCGGGCCACGTGCCGGGCGCCGTGCATGTCGACTGGACGTCGGACCTGAACGACCAGCTGCGCCGCGACTACATCGCGACGCCGGCCTTCGAGGCCCTGATGTCGCGCATCGGCGCCACGCCGGCGACGACCGTCGTGTTCTACGGCGACAAGAACAACTGGTGGGCGTGCTACGCGTTCTGGGTGTTCCAGCTGTTCGGCCACACGAACGCCAGGATCATGGACGGCGGACGCGTGAAGTGGGTGCAGGAAGGCCGGGAACTGTCGCGCGAGACGCCGCAGTTCGCCCCCACCGTCTACACCGCCCCCTCGCGCCAGGATGCGCCGCACCGCGCGTTCCGCGAGGACGTCCTGGCCCACGTCGAGACGAAGGGCCAGTTGGTCGACGTGCGGAGTCCCGAGGAGTTCGCGGGCACCCGCATGCACATGCCCGACTACCCGAACGAGGGCGCGTTGCGGGGCGGGCACATCCCGGGTGCGCAGAGCGTGCCGTGGGCCCGCGCGATCAACCCCGCAGACGGGACGTTCAAGACGGCCGACGAACTGCGGGCTATCTACGTCGGCGAGAAGCACCTCGATCCGCAGGCCGAGACGATCTGCGTACTGCCGGATCGGTGAACGCAGCAGCCACACCTGGTTTGCGCTGAAGTACCTGCTCGGGTTCAGGCGCGTGCGGAACTACGACGGCTCGTGGACCGAATGGGGCAACCTGGTGAACGTGCCGATCGAGAAGTGACGATGGCCCTGCCGCAGACACTCGCCGACCTGCTCGACATGCTCGCGATGTTCAGCGACCCGGTCGACCGCTCGACCTTGCTGATCGGGTATGCCGACAAGTACCGCGAGGTCCCCGCCTCGGTGGCCTCGCGGCCGTTCCCCGAGTCGCACAAGGTGCCGCACTGCGAGTCGGACGCGTACGTCTGGGTGGTGCCCGACGGGCGAGGCGGCCTGAAGCTGCACTTCGCCGTCGAGAACCCCTCGGGCGTGTCGGCCAAGGCGCTGGCGGCCATCCTCGACACCACCCTCTCGGGACTCCCCCCCGAGGAGATCGCCCAGGTGACCCCCGACATCGTCGAGCGCATCTTCAGGCAGAACATCTCGATGGGGAAGGGCATGGGCCTGATGTCGATGGTCGCCGCCGTGCAGACACTGGCGCGCCGTGCCGCCGCCGGGGCGTCCTGACGGATCCGTGATCGGTCGGCGATATTCGAGCGTGAGAGGGCCCGGCCGAACGCCGCTTTCGTAGCGGCGATTCGGAAATGGCCTGGCGCGGAGATTGCCTGCTCCGGGTGGGGCGGTCCACCCTGGCCGCCCACGCCCAGCCAGATGGCCACCGCTCCCGCCCTGATCACCGCCGAACGCCCGCCGTTGCCGGGCGAAGCCGACCGCGTGGCGACCGAGACGTTCCTGCCGGTCGATCTCGACGGCCTCGTCAGCGACACGCTGCTCGACTTCAACCTGTTCCTGCCGGCGGGCGCGGGGAAGCTGTTGTTCTTCCGGAGCACGCACCGCGAGTTCACGAACGCCCACCGCCTGCGGTTGATCGACAACAACATTCACAAGGTCTACGTCCGCGCGCAGGAGCAGACGCAGTACCAGCAGTACCTCGAGCAGCACCTCCCGGAGGTCCTGGCCAATCCCCGGATCGCATCGGGCAAGAAGGCCACCCTGCTCTACACCGTGTCGTCGCAGGTGGTGAAGGACTGCTTCGACCAGCCCCGCGCGGCGACGATCGTTCCGCGCACGCGGAAGCTCGCGGAGGGGACCGTCGACTTCGTGCTGCGCAGCGAGCGATCGCTGGGGCAGCTCGCGACGCTGATGGCGACCGACTACTACACGTACACGCACTCGATCAACGTGGCCGTGTTCGCCGTGGCGCTGGCGCACAAGCTCGGGTTGCCGCGCGACGAGGTGAACGAGTTCGCGCTGGGCGCGCTGCTGCACGACCTGGGGAAGAGCGAGGTGCCGGCGGCGATTCTCACGAAGGCGGGGCCGCTCGACGACGAGGAACTGCAGCAGGTCCGCGAGCACGTGGTGATCGGCGAGCGGTTGCTGCGCGGAAACGGCGCCCTGGGTCCGATCGCGATGGTCGCCGTGAAGCAGCACCACGAGAAGATCGACGGCTCGGGCTACCCGCGCGGGCTGGCCACCGACCAGGTGCACCTGTTCGGGCGCATCGCGGCCATCGCCGACTGCTTCGATGCGATGACGACGAACCGGTCGTACCAGCACGCGATGCGGGCCTACGACGCGTTGTACCTGATGCGGACGCGGCTGGCCCGGCAGTTCGACCAGGACCTGCTCGGGACGTTCATCCGGATGCTGCGGGCGCCGGACGCGCCCCAGAAGATCGCCGGCGCGTGAGACGCCGTCTCACGGTGCACGCCTGCCGGGGCCGCGTGCCCCGGCGCTGACACGGAATCCTGCGGACGGCGGGGGGGCAGTTGTAATAGCATCCCCGGTCATGACCCAGGACGAGATCGTCTCCCTCACCAAGCGCCACACCATCTTCGAATGGTCGGTCCAGTCGAAGATCGACCCCATCCCGGTGGCCCGGTCGAAGGGCGTGTACTTCTATTCTCCCGACGGCAAGCGGTACCTCGACTTCAACAGCCAGCTGATGTGCGTGAACATCGGCCACGGCGACGAACGCGTCGTGAAAGCCGTCAGCGAGCACCTCGCGCAGCTGTCGTACGCCAACCCCTTCATGGCGACCGAAGTGCGCGCGCGGCTCGGCGCCAAGCTCGCCGAGATCACCCCGGGAGACATCGACACGTTCTTCTTCACGAACGGCGGTGCCGAGGCGAACGAGAACGCGATCAAGATCGCGCGGCACTTCACGGGACGCCACAAGCTGCTCGCGCGCTACCGCTCGTACCACGGCGGGACGTCCGGGGCGATCACGCTCACGGGCGATCCGCGGCGCTGGTTCGCGGAGCCGGGCTTCTCGGGCGTGGTGCACGTGCTCGACCCGTATCACGGCATCCAGCGTGGATGGGACGACGCCGAGACGGCACTCCGGAACCTCGAGGAGGTCATTCAGCTCGAGGGCCCCGGCACCATCGCCGCGTTCTTCCTCGAGACCGTCACGGGGACCAACGGCATCCTCGTCCCGCCCGACGGCTACATGCAGGGCGTCAGGGCGTTGTGCGACAAGTACGGCATCCTCATGGTTGCCGACGAGGTGATGGCGGGCTTTGGCCGCACGGGCAAGTGGTTCGCCATCGACCACTGGAACGTGGTGCCTGACCTGATCATCATGGCGAAGGGCCTGACGAGCGCCTACGTGCCGCTCGGGGCCGTGGGCATGCGGCACCACATCGCGGAGTTCTTCCGCGACCGCGTCTTTCCGGGCGGGCTCACGTACAACTCGCATCCCCTCGGGTGCGCCGCCGCGCTGGCGACGATCGCGGTGTACGAAGAAGACCACCTGATCGAGCGCGCGGCGAAGACGGGCGAGGTCATGCGGGGAATGCTGCAGGCCCTTGCCGACAAGCATCCGTCGGTCGGCGTCACCCGCAACATCGGCCTGTTCGGGATCGTGGAGTTGGTTCGCAACAAGGCAACGCTCGAACCGATGGCGCCCTTCAACGGCACGTCACCCGAGATGCAGCAGTTGTCGGGGTTCTTCCGCGAGCACGGGCTCTACACGATGGTCAGGTGGAACGCGTTCTACACCAATCCGCCGCTCACCATCACCGAGGCCGAACTCCGCGAGGGCTTCGACATCATCGACAAGGCTCTCGAGATCACCGACCGCGCCGTCGTCTCGTAGGGGCCGCTCCCCAGAGCGGCCCATGCCGTGCCCGCCAGGTGCAGGGGCCGCTCCCCCGAGCGGCCCGCGTCGTGCCCGCCAGGTGTAGGGGCCGCTCCCCAGAGCGGCCCGCGCACGTCTACAGCCGGAACAGGTAGCTGACCTTCATGAAGAACCCGTCGCGCTGGCGCCGCAGGTCGCCGCGGCTGCGCTGTGGGCCATCGACGCTGATGCCGCTGTAGCCTGCGAAGAACACCGTGCCCGGTGTTGGCTGATACGAGAACAACAGGTCGCTGCGCACCTGGCGCCGCCGCCGGCCGACGGCGCGCTCGTATGCGCCGGTCGCCGCGTTGCGGATCGCGATCGGCAGCTCGGTCCGCGAATCGTCGCGCAGGTCGTCCTGGCGGTTGTCGTCGTACTCGATCACGCCACGCAGGAATATCGCCCGCGTCAGCTGGTACTCGAGTCGGGCACGGGGGATCTGCCGCTGGCCGACGACCGAACCGTCGGTACGTCGCACGAATGACTGGAGCTGGTACCGCAGTTCCACGCGCGCCTGCTGCGTCGGCCGCCACTGCACGTTCAGGTCGGCGAAGATGATGTCGGCCGATGCCCACTCGAAGAAGTTCTCGTCCTTACCCCAGAGGAACATGCCGTTAGCCGACAGGCCCTTCCACTGCGGCGCGTCGAACGAGATGACGTAATCGAGGTTGGGCAGGCGCGGCGTGCCGACGAAGGGCAGCAGGACGTCACCGGTCGGCGTGGCCTGGATCAGCGCGTAGTCTTCGTAGAGCCGCTCGTCGTAGCCGAACGACTCGATGAGGACCGAGAACCCGGCGTTCCAGCCTCCGCGGAGGGTGACGTTGTTGTTCAGGTGCAGCTTGCGATCCTGGGCGCTGCCGCCGTCGACGAAGCTGTCGTACGGCCAGATGAAATCGAACGTGGCATCGCTGGTGGCGCGTTCCCACCAGCCCTTCTCCTTGCCGTAGAACGTCACCTGGTTCGTCGCGCGCGCCTGGGCGATGTTGCCTCGACCGATGAACCCGCTCTCGGTCCTGAAGTCTTCGTCGATGCCCGACACGCGGTAGGTGAAGCCGTAGCGCCGGCCCGTGCGCGCGGCGGTCACGCCCCACAGCGGCCCGGTTTCGGTGACGCCGGAGCGCGAGGTCTGGCTGACGACGGCCTGCGCCTGAAGGGAGTAGATCTCCCCGAAGAGCAGCCGCGTGTCAGCGCCGCCGACGCGGTTCCATGAGGCGCCGTCGTGGCGCTCGGTGTAGATCCCCGCGATCTTCGAGCCGCGCCCGACGTCACGCGAGACGCGCGTGATCGCGAACCACGGGTTGTCGGTGCCCGTCGCCGACATCGCCTCGTCGTCTACCGCGAACAGGACGCCCAGCGTGGTGCCGGCCGCCTTCCCGGTGAGCTTCGACGCGACGACAGGCGCCACGATGCGCCGCGTGTAGATCAGGTTGTTCGGCGTGGCGAAGAACTCCGAGCCCTCGAGGAAGAACGGGCGCTTCTCGGCGTAGAACAACGCCGACCGCGGGTCGAACGAGAACTGGCCCGCATCGGCCTCGACCTGCGAGAAGTCAGGGTTCACGGTGCCGTTCAACGTGAGATTGGGCGTGATGCCCCACCGGACGTTGACGCCGGCCTCGGCGTTCGACGCATCGTAGGCCCACCTGCCATCGTCCTGGCGGGTGCCGTCCGACTTCGCCGTCGCGACGGGATTGAGGTCGAGCACGAGCCCCCGCCTCAGGTCGTGCAGCCCCGCGAGCACGCCGGCCTGGCCCAGGAACGAGGCTGCCGTGCGGCTGGCAGGCATCCACGAGTCCTCGTAACCGGTGGCCTGCACGCGGCGCAGGATGTGGAGTCCCCAATCCTGCGCCGCGGTGCCCTGGTACCTGAGGCTCTTGAACGGGATGCGCACCTCGACGACGAAGCCCTCGTCGGTCAGGCGTCCCCGCGACTGGAACACGAAGTCGGGATTCAGATCGGGCGGCTCGCGTCCGGCGGCGATGCCGGAAAAGCCGCCGCCCGTCTGCCGCGTGCCCTCGACGCTCGTGCCGTCGAGCTGGGCGCCGAGCGGGTTCACACCGAAGACGAGCGCCTGCCGTCCGTCGTTGAAGGTGCTCAGGAAGATCAGGACGTGATCGTCGGCCTCGATCTTGTCGCGATCCGCCAGCGTGGCTCGCACGCTGCCGCTCGGCGCCTCGGCCTCGATCCCGAAGTGGATGGCGGTCGGCGAGTACCACACGCGCACGCGGGTGCCGAGGGCGGCGGCGCGGTCGTCCACGGGCGCGTACTGCGAGAAGCCGTCAAGGACGGCCGCCTCGCTCCAGGCCGGTTCGTCGAGTACGCCGTCGACGACCACCGTCGCGTCGATACGCGGCGTGTCGATTCGCGACTGCTGAGCGCGCCCGCTGTAGGTGGAGGGCGCGGCGGCAGCGGGCCACGCGGCGGCCAGCGACACGAGCAGGGCCGCGCGGGCGACCCGAGGCAGCACGCGTGGCACCAGCGGTCGTCGCGGCGAGCGCTGTGAGGCGGCCGCCCTCATGCCGGCGTCGCCCCCACGCCATGCAGGGCCGAGGTCAGCGCCTGCGCGGTGATACGCCAGTGCGACGCGTGCCAGGCCACCGCCCCGTCAACCACCACGATGACCTGCGGCGACTGGTGGGGAACTCCCAGCCGTGTCGCCGCATCGTTCGAGACGGCCCGCTGCGCCTGCACGACGATGAGGCCGCACGGCGGCGCGCCTGGGACATGGTCCAGGAAGTACTCGAGTTCCTCCAGCGCAGCCGCACTGGTCCCGCACGTCAGGCTGTGCTTGAACACGAGGACGGGTTGCTGGTGCGAGCGCGTAATCCATGCAGACAGGGCGGTCGCGTCGGTCAGAGGGGTCATGCGGGGCGAAGACGACATCTGAAAGGGATGATACCCCGTGGGGACGAGCACCGGGTCACGGTTGTCGGCCGGGTGGAACGAATGGCCGGAGGGTGCGCCGCTCGATGTCGAACTCGCAGACACCGGCCAGGCCGTGCCGCGCGGTCCAGCGTGAGACGGCCCTCGCGTACTCGGGGTCGTGCGGGTCTCCCAGGTTCCAGCCGCGGGGCAGCCGCCCACTGTACCCATTCAGTGTCGGAATCGACGTGTCGAGCGCAACGAACATCGCGTCGATGGCGTACAGGGTGACGAGATCCGATGACCGCGCGGTGTAGGCGGCTGACGCAGGCATGACGAAGAACGACCGGCAGGAACCCTCGACGTCGAGGGGAGCCGCCACCCACTGGTCGTAGTCGCGGTTGGCTCGCAGGAAGTCGAAGATGGGCCGATTCGGCACCGCCGCAAGCACGATCAGCAGGAGCAGTGCCGACGAGCGCCGGAGCACCGAACGTCTGTCCAGGCGCGCCATGAACAACCCGATGGCCACCGCCGCCGCGAGTTCGTAGTGATAGATGATGCGCCTGGGATCCCGGATGACAGCAAAACCGGGCAGTGGACGTACCGCGACGTCCCAGAGCGAGAAGTCCCCAACCCGGATCGGCACGAGGAGCACGGCGAATGAGATCAGCAGGAACCACGCACCGTACAGCCTGGTCCTCCGGTCGACGCCAAACCAGGGCACCCACGCGAGCACGCCGAGCGTGAAGACGAGATAGAACGACCGCATGCTGTCGTACGTCGCGAGGTCCCCGACGACCTCCAGTGGACTGGTCCACAGCGTTACGTCGCGTGCGGCGATGAAGGCGTTGACCTCCTGCGACGAGAAGGCCCCGAGCGTCTGGTACGCGCCGAGGTAGCACCACAGGAACACGAGGCCTCCGGTCGAGGCCCCGGCGGCAAACGGGAGCAGCCACGCATCGCGCCCGGTCGGACGCGGAAAGGAGAGAGGCCTCCTTCGCAACCAGGCGAACCCTGCCAGGCCAACCGCGGCCACGAGCGCCGGCCGGCGCCAGTCGTTCGACGCGATCCTCAGGCCGGCGAGGCGGAAGACGAACCCCCCCGTGGCGGCGATCGCAAGTGTCCAGGCGGCGGCAACCGTGGTGAGCCCCAGTGCCGCCCGCGCGGCGGGTCGCTCGGCGTGCCACAACGCACCAGCACGGCTCGCGGCCCCCGGGATGGCGGTTGCAGCGGCAGGCGCAAGGGCCAGGGCGAGGATGAGCAGTGCGAACTGGCCGGTGTAGAAGTCCTGGGTGAAGAGAAGCGTTGCGACGAGACCAGACACGGCCGCGACAATCGTCCTGATGGTGCCGGCGGGCATCCGCGCCGCTTCCCATGTCATCAGCACGATCGGGGCGACGAGAAAGATGGAGGCCCGCTGCGACCACACGCCGAGGGGCCCGCTCATGACGTTGGGAGCTGCGGTGAAGAAGGCCGTCAGCAGGCACGATTCGACGAACGACAGGCGGAGCAGACGCCGGCACACGAGATACAGCCCGACGATCCCCACCTCGATCGCGAGCACCAGCGCCAGCCCGTGCGCCTGGAATGGGTGCACGAACGGCCGGACCGCTGCGTAGAACGGCGCGAACAGCACCAGGCCGTGCGAGTAGCCCAACGTCGCCGCGACGGGGAAGAACATCGGCGGCGACGCGGGGTTACGGAAGGCCGGAACGCTTCTGTACCAGTGCTCGAGGAGGTAGTTGATGAAGTACGGGTCCATCCAGTCGCCGAGGCCATGTGTCCAGAACACATCGCTCGACAACTGGAAGACCGAGTTCAGGTACGCGAACGACGCGAGCAGCACGACGCACGCGCGGGCCGGGGCGGCAAGGCGCGTCATTGGCGGGCCGGCTCGGCACGCCAGCATCGCGCGCCACGTGAAGGGCGCAGCGGCACTGGTTCGCATCCGATCGTCAAGGCGCGCGCTGCGGCCTAGGGGGTCGCCGCCGCCGGTTCGACAGCCGGAACCGGCGTTGCCGTGCCCAGGTACAGACCGTTGAACAGGAACTTGAACGTGCCGTGCGGCTGCGCGCGGAACGTGATCTCGGGGCCGTAGAGGAACACCTGGCCCTTGCCCACCTTCGCGGCCGCCACCGCGACGCCACCGTCGAGGTACGACTGGCCCCATGCCCACCCGCTGCGCAACGGCGCCTCGGAGTCGAACCAGGCCACGGGCGTCACGCCCGCGAGCCCTGCTGACGGATCGAGCCTGAAGACCGGGCTGTTGTCGAAGAACACGTCGGCCTGCGTCCCCATGCCCCAGGCCAGCGGGTGCGAGGCATCGACGGCCACGCGCAGCACCGATCCCGGCACGTAGTACTTCTCGCGCGGCACGGGCCGCTCGGTGCCGTTGGCCTGTCGCTCGACCACGTGATTCGTCAAGGGGAGGCCCAGGTGATGCGCGAGCGATGTCGAATCGCCAATCGCGAGCGCCGTGCCCCCGTCTTCGACGAAGGCCTTGATCGACGGCACCGACTTCGCCACGGTCGTGGCGCCGACCCACGTGCGGAACTCCGCGGGCACGCTGTCGGCAGACGGTCCCTGGCCGCCGCCCTGGGCGGTCGTTCTCGGGAATGGCGCCATCGGGGAACACGATCACGTCGAACGTCGCGTGGAGGTTGCCCGCGTCGAGTGCCTGCGGAAACACGAGCTCATACGGGAACTCGTAGTGCTCGAGGATCCAGCGGATCCATCCGGACGGCATGGAGCCGCCGTAGCGATCCCACAGGCCGATGCGCACGGGCCGCACCCTGTATGCGTCGCCGGCGGGCTTCGCCGTCACCGTGAGAATCCCGAGTCCCTTGTCGCGCGCCACACCTTCGACGACGGCACGCGTCTGCGGCCGGGCCGGCACGTAGATCGCGCCCTGGCCGAGCGAGCGCCCGTTGACCGTGAGCGGCCCTTTCACGAAGTAGACCTCGTCGCCGTTCTTGAGCAACCGGTTGATGGCGACGACGGCGTCGTTGACGCCGTGGTCGATCACATAGCCTGCAACTCCGGTGGCGTCAGGCACGGTCGCCGGCGCGGGCGTGATCTCGTCGGCGATCGCTTCAAAGGGGCCTTCGACGCCCTCGAGGATACGATCGAACTGCACGCCCATCTGGTAGGCCATCGTGTAGCCGGCGTTGTCGTACGGCGGCGTCGGCGGAGCGCCCGGGGCAGGGATGTCGTTCGGGTGGTCCTGCGGTTCGAACATGTCCATCACGTGCGGTCGGAACGCCTGGGCCGTCTTCACGACGTACGATCCCCTGGGATACGTCTTGCCGCCGACGGTGAAGTCGGCCGTCGCGCGGTGCACGACGATGCCGCTCTTGATCAGCATGTTCATGAACGTCGTCGCGGTGAGGAAGTCACGCTGGTTCGACGGCAGGATGTACGCGCGCGGGTCGCGCTGCGCCGGATCGCGCAGGAGCGAGAAGTACCGCTGATCGACCGTCGGCGAGAAACCGCCCATCGCCGCTGTCGGGTTGAACTCGCCGTCAGCACCTTGCCGATCCTTCGCGACCGCCGACCGCACGGCCGCGATGCGCGCCGGCCAGATGGTCCACGTGTCGGTGCTGCCCCTGGCAATCGAGTCGCGACCCGCCTGGTAAATGTTGTAGAGGAACGTCTCGCGATAGCGCGACGCAACGTCGAACACCGCACGGTTCGCGGTCAGCGAGTACTCGACCGACTGCCGGAAGTGCCACGCCTGCGGCGTGATGGGAAACGGCAGGTCGCCGCTCATGATGTTGCGTTCGGGCACGAACGGGATCTGCATCGGCGTCGGATTGCCGATCGACTCGGTGAGCAGGCCGATCATGTTGTGGAAGTAGGTCGCGGTGCGCAGCCCGCCGTTGTACCAGGTGGAGTAGTTGGCGCCGCGCCGCATCGTCGCGCCGGGCTTGTTCTCGGCGACGAACCGGTTGTGCATCGCTGCGCCGACCAGGTCGAGGCCGACCACCATCAGCGGATGGAAGTTGTAGTTGGGCGGATCACGGAAGGGTGGTGCGAACAGCACCGTGCCCGTGGGGCCCGTCTGGTGGTGGTTGTACATGATCTGCGGGAACCACTCGCGGAAGAGCGCCCGGCTCATGTTGGTCGATTCGGCGAGGTTGTTGGCGTAGAAGTCGCGGTTGTTGTCGTGCCCGGCGTACTTCTGGTAGAGCCTCGGGATGCCCTGGGTGGTCCGCTTCAGCTTGTCGGGCTGCCGCATATACCAGTTGGCGACCAGTTCGTTGCCGTCGGGGTTCGCATGCACGGCCAGGATGATGCAGTCCCTCAGGAACCGCATCGTCTCCTCGTCGGATCGCGAGGTGAGCTGGTAAACGGTTTCGGTGAGCTGCGTGAAGTTCAGGACTTCGGTGGCATGCAGGCCCCCGTCGAACCAGACGATGGCCTTGCCCTCGCGGGCGAGCGCACGAGCCTGCTCGTCGGTGAGCCCTTCGGCCAACGCAAGCCGACGGGCGATCTCCTTGTAGCGGGCCAGCTTCTTGTGGTTCTCCGGCGAGGTGATGACCGCCATCCACTGCGTGCGGCCCTCGGCAGTCTTCCCGATGTCCTCGAGGATCATGCGATCGGACTGCTGATCGAGCAGCTTCCAGTAGGCCTCGATCTGCGTGTAGTTGGCCAACTGGTAGTCGTCGCCCATGTTGAAGCCGAAGTGTTCCTTCGGCGTCGTCACGCGCGGCTGCGCCACGGCGATGACGGCGATGGCGCACGCGGCCAACATGCCACCTGCCACGCGTCTCGCGCGCATCCTGTCGATCATGATGCCTCCTTGATGAAACTCGAATCAGTATTCGAACGGTCGAACCGTGCGCCTTCCGCGCGGTCGTCGTGCTACGGCTTCGGGGTGATCACGTACGCGTGCCCCGCACCCCTGGTGTTCAGGAACTTGATGTCCGTGTCGAGCAGCTGCCTGTAGTCGCGCGCGAGCGCATCGAGTTCGGCACGCAGCGCCGCCGCGAGGTCGCGTTGTCCCTGCGTGGGCGCGCCGTCGCCTTCCATCGACCACGACAGCAGCGGCACCAGCCGCGAGTACAGGTGCGCTCCCGTCTTCATCGCCAGGATGTCGTACGTCACCTCGGCCTTGGGGTTGTGCAGCTTGTCCTCGAGCACGTCGAGCTTCGCGATGACCGCGTCGCTGGCCGCGATCAACTCGCTCTTCGGCTCGACGCGGGCGACGGCGTCGCGGCGTGTGGCAATCTGCCCGCGCACGTGCCGCACGTCCTCGACCAGCGACGCAAGGCGCGTCACGTCGTCGCGCACGGCGAGGCTGAACGTCAACTGATCCGACAGTTCCTTCTCGCTCACCGTGACCCGCGGATCCTGCGTCACCGTGAAGGGTCGCTCGTACTTCTTCCCGTCGACCGTGAGGACCGCCCTGTAGGTCGCGGGCACGGCCAGCGCCGCGTCGAACGGGCTCCCGAGGTCGATCTTGGCCTTCGTGATCGGCGTGGCGCCCTCCCAGAACAGGTTCCAGTTCGCCCGGTTGATGCCCTGCGTGGTGGTCAGGTCGGCCTTCCGCTCGTCCTCGCCCGTGGGGTCGTCATCAATGCCCCATGCCGGCGGCTTCGTGCTCTTGAGCGTGCGCGCGAGCCGCCCCTGCGCGTCGAACACCTCCAGCGTGACCGGGGTCTTCACCTCGTTCTTCAGCCAGTAGTAGAAGACCGCGCCTCGTGGAGGATTGGTCGCCGACACCCGCTCGCGTCCGCGCGGCGCGATGCGCCACGCGACGGCATCGCTGACCGCGAAGAAGTGCACGTCGGCATCCATCGTCGCCTTCGACGTCTGCCTGACGACCTGCAGGTCGTCGAGGATCCACAGCGCGCGGCCGTGCGTGGCCAGCACGAGGCTCGACGGCCCGAAGGCCATGTCGTGCACCGCCACGGTGGGCAGGTTCAGGCCAAAGGGCGTCCACGTGGCGCCCGTGTCGCGCGACAGCATGAGGCCGCGCTCTGTGCCGAGGTAGAGCAGGGCCGGGTTCGTCGGATCCTCGCGGACCACGTGCAGGTAGACGTCGGTCGGGAGTTGCGCGTCGAGCCGCGTGAAGGTCTTCCCGAAATCGGTGGTCCGGTACAGGTATGGGCGCATGTCGTCGAGCCGATGCGCGTCGACCACCACGTAGGCGGTGCCGGCCGCCGCTCGCGACGGTTCGATCATCGAGATCGTGCCGAACTCCGGGATGCCCTTGAGCGCCGCCGTGACGTTCGACCAGTTCTTGCCTCCGTCACGTGTCACGTGCACGAGGCCGTCATCCGACCCAGCCCAGATCACGTCCTTCTCCGCCGGCGACTCCGCGATGGCGAATACCGTCGTGAACGTCTCGACGCCGGTGTTGTCGCCCGTGATGGGGCCGCCCGACCATTGCTGCTTGGTGGGATCGTTGCGCGTGAGATCGGGACTGATGACCTGCCACGACTGGCCGCCGTCGCGCGTGCGGAAGACCACCTGCGCGCCGTGGTACACCGTCCTGGCATCGTGCGGCGACACGTGGATCGGCGCGGTCCACTGGAACCGGTATTTCATGTCGGCTGCAGCCCAGCCCGACGGGTTGTCGGGCCACGCGCCGATGTGCCGGATCTGCTTCGTCCGATGGTCGTAGCGCGTGATGATGCCGAGATACTCACCCGCGTAGACGATGTTGGGATCCTGCCAGTCCGAGACGACGTGTCCGGCTTCGCCGCCGCCGACCGTGTAGTAGTCGCCGGGAACGATGCCGTTCGACGCCAGGCTGTTCGACGGCCCCTGCGCCGTGCCGATGTCCTGCATGGCGCCGGCCACGTGATACGGCACGCGCGTGTCGGTGCTCACGTGGTAGAACTGCGCGATCGGCAGCAGCGGTGCGTTCCATGTCTCGCCGCCGTCGGCGGAGTACTCGACGCCGCCGTCGTTGGCGATGACGACGCGCTTCGGGTTCGTCGGGTCGAACCACAGGTCGTGGTGGTCGCCGTGCCGGTAACCTTTCTTGTACTCGATCGTCTTGCCGCCATCGATCGAGCGGAGCAGGGGCACCTGCGGGAACCAGATCTCGTTGGGGTTCTGCGGGTGGACGGTCAGCGTCGTGTAGTACCACGCGCGCTGCCGCAGGCTCCGGTCAGCCGTCGCCAGCGTCCAGGTGTCACCGCCGTCGTCACTGCGGAAGAGGCCGCCGGCCTCGGCTTCGATCAGGGCGTACACGCGGCGGCTGTCCGAGGGCGCGATGGCGATGCCGACCTTGCCCCAGATCCCCTCGGGCAGGCCCTTCTTTGTGAGTTGCGTCCACGTGTCGCCACCGTCGCGCGACATGTAGAGGCCGCTGCCGGGGCCCCCGCTGGTCTGCGACCAGGGCGTCCGCCGCGCCTGCCACAGGCCCGCGAACACGATGCTCGGGTTGTTCGGATCGATGGCGACGTCTGACGCGCCCGTGTCGGCGTCCTTCTTCAGCACCTGCACCCAGGTCTTCCCGCCGTCGGTCGTGCGATAGACCCCGCGTTCGGGATTCGGACCGAACGCATGACCGAGCACGGCCGCAAACGCGACCTCCGATCGCTTCGGGTGCACGGCCATCGTGCCGATCTGGCCTTGCTGCTTCCAGGCATGCGTCCATGTCTTGCCCGCATCGCGTGAGACGTAGATGCCGTGACCCGCTGCCACGTTGCCCCGGATGTTCGCCTCGCCGGCCCCGACGTAGATCACGTTCGGATCGGACGGTGCGATCGCGAACGAGCCGAGCGACGAGTCGAGCTGATCGTCGAAGATCGGCGACCAGGTGGTCCCGCCGTTGACTGATTTCCACATGCCCCCGCCGGCCGTGGTCACGTAGTAGGTGTTGGGATCGCCGATCACCCCTGCCGCCCGCGTCGCGCGGCCGCCATGCCACGGACCGACAGACCGGAACTTCAGGTTTGCGAACTCGGCCGGGCCTTTGGGCGGCGTCGCGGTCTCGTCGGCGGCGCGCATCAGTGCCGTGGTGGCGAGAAGTGACAGGACTGAGAACGCGACAAGGGCAGGAAGGTGGGTCGAGAGGCGGCGACAGGTAGCACGCATGCGGAGGGTCCTCGGGGATGGGACAAGGTCCCGTCTGGCCGCCGAGAGTCTATCCCATTGGTTCCCGGGCCTGCCGTCGAGCTATTCACGGGACAAACCCGGTATCATTGACGGCATGTTCCTGAGAGGACCGCGGGAGACGTGTGCCATGGCCCTGCTGGCTGCCGTGGGTCTCCTCGCGGGATGTACGAAGAAGACCGAGACGCCGACGCAGCCGTCGCCAACGACGAGCGAGGCCGTCTCGTACACGGCGCTCGGGGCCAGCGATGCTGTGGGCGTGGGAGCCAGTGTCCCGTGCCTGCCGTTTGCGGCCTGCCCCGACGGTACCGGCTACGTGCCGCTCATTGCGCGGCGGCTCGCCGAAACCCGGACGGTCACGACGACCAATCTCGGCATCCCGGCCTCGGTGCTCAGCCCCGAGGTGCAGGAACTCGGCAACCGCTACGGCCGCAACATCCCGGCGAACTTCCTGCAGGGCGAAATGCCCTTCGTTCCGCGCAGCACCACCCTCGTCACGGTCTTCGCCGGCGGCAACGACACGAATGCGATCGGGACGGCCGTCGAGGGTGGGGCAGCCGGGGGCACGGATGTGCGGGTCTACATCGATGGCCAGGTGACGCAGTTCCGCGGCAGCATGGACACGCTGGTGCGCGGGATCAAGCAGCGCTCGCCAACCGCTCGCATCATCGTCGCCAACCTGCCGAACTTCGCCGGCCTTCCGTTCACGCAGGGCTACTCGCTGTCGCGCCGGCAGGTGCTCCAGCGCATCTCGGTCGGACTGTCGCGTGACGCCATCAACATCCTGACGACGCAGGGCGTCTCGATCGTCGACCTGCTGTGTGACCCGCGTTCGTACGAAGCGGCCAACTACTCGTCTGACGGATTCCATCCCAACGATCGCGGCTACACGTTCATCGCCGAGGCGTTCCTGGCGGCCATCCGTTCGTCAACGCTGGCGGAGCCACAGCCCACCTGTCCGCAGACGGTCCTCGTCGCGCCGCTCTGAGCCGCTTTCACGCGCGTCGGCACATAGGCCAGCGGGAGGCGCACAGAGGGTGTCGAGCGCAGGGCTCGGTCATCCACTCCGTGACGCCGTCCCGGAGCGTCGCATGGCCGATCACGTTCGTCTGAACGACGGGCTCACCGCACACGTCGAACGCCGCGCCCTCCACGCCATCGCCCGTCGATTGCCGTCGTGGATGCACTCGGATCACCTCACCGGCATTGGCGTCGCCGGCATGAGCCTCGCGGCCGCGGGATACGCGGTGGCGCCACTGGCCGCGCACGGCCTGTGGCTGGCGACGGCTGGCCTCATCGCGAACTGGTTCGGTGACAGCCTCGACGGCACGACCGCCCGCCTCCGGCACGAAGAACGGCCTCGCTACGGGTTCTATCTCGACCACGCACTCGACACGTTCGGCACGGGCTTGTTGATCGCTGGAATGGCCCTGGGCGGCCTGCTCTCACCGCTGGCCGGGCTGGCGCTCTTCTCGGTCTACGTCGCCGTGTGCCAGGAGGTGGCCCTCGCGACGCACGCGCTCGGGGAATTCCGGATGGCGTGGTTCCGCCTGGGCCCGACCGAATTGCGCATCGGCCTCATCCTCGCCAACACGGTCACATGGGTGGCGGCGCTGCGGGGACACCAGGTGAACGGTGCCTTCGAACTCGGGGCGTGGATCGCCACCATCGGCCTGGCGGTCACCTGGACCAGGAGCGTGGTCGCGCACGCGGCAGTCCTGTACCGGCTCGAACCACGAGTGCGAGCGAAGGCTGCGCCGGAATCCAGCCGGCCGCCTCAGTCGGCCTTGTCGAGCGGCGGCAGGACCGCCAGGAACTCGGCGTTGAAGCGGTCGACATACTGGGACAGCAGCGCGCTGACACGGTCGTAGTCAGGCGAACGGATGATGAGCCCGACGTGATGGCGTTTCGTCACCCGGTGGATGATCTCGGGATCGGTGTAATTCGACGTGTCAGGCCACTCCTGCCGGGCCAGGGCCAGCGCCACGCCACCATACTCCGCACGCGCCGGGGGGAGTTCGTACCGTCGGAGGTCGCGCGCGAGCTCGATGTTGGCCCATTCGCGCCAGACGTTGATGCCGGTGGCGGCGTCGAGCGTCTCGGCGATGTAGGCACCCCCCACGCGCGCGGCCACCTCGAGGAAGTAGAACTGGCCGTCGGCCGCGCCGCGGATGAACTCGGCGTGGGTCGCGCCCCTGACGAAGTTCATCGCCTTGAGCAGGGCGCGGTTCATGGCCAGCAGCGCGCGCTCTTCATCCGACCCGCGCTGCACCGTGCAGGTCACGAAGACGCCGCCCTGGTGCGCGACCTCCATCGGCGGGCGCCAGTACTTGTTGACGCCGGCAAACACGACGTCGCCGTCCTGGACGAGCGAGTCGACGTGGAACACGTCGCCGGTCACGAACCGCTCGAGCAGGTAGTACGACGAGCGCTCGTGCAGGACGGGCCGGGCATCGAGCGCCTGGATGGCGCTCCAGACGAGTTCCTCGGAGGGCAGCTTCTGGATACCGATCGCCGAGACGTCGAGGCGCGGCTTGAGCACCCAGGGCGGGGGCACGATCTGCATGTACTCCCGGACGTCACCGTCGTTGAGCACGTGCACGAAGTCGGGGACCCGCACGCCCGCGTCGTGCGCCTTCACCCTCATGGCCAGCTTGTCGCGGAACAACCGGGCCGTGGTCGAGCCCATGCCGGGCACGCGCAGGTGCTCGCGGATGAGCGCGCCGTTCATCACGTCGTACTCTTCGAGGGCAATGACGCGATCGATCCGGCGCTTGCGGGCCAGCTCTGTGGCTGCGTCCACGAACATCTCGGGGGTGGCGTTGTTGGCGACGGTGATGAAGTCGTCAACGGCCTCGAAGGCCCACGTCTCGTCCTTGAGCTTCTCCTTGACCAGCAGCACGACGTGACACCCTTCGGCCTTGCACTGGCGGAGGAAGTCGTTGCCCTTGAAATAGCTGGCGAGACAGAGAACGGTGAGGCCTGCAAACGGTTGAGTCATGCCGCGGCGAATGATATCAGGACCATTTGTCGTTGCGCGATCTGGCTCATCCGAGGCGGACGATGGGGCGCAGCGCATTGTCGGGCACGTCGGCCGGATACAGCACCCGCTCGAGGAACAGGCCCGAGGCCGGCGCCGTCAGCGTCGCGGGCAGCGACGAGTCCTCGCGCAGCAGTTCATCGACCACCGATGGCGGGAGCTCGCCGGTTCCCACCGCCACCAGGACGCCGACCAGCCGGCGCACCATCCGCCACAGGAAGTGGGAACCGGCCACCCTGACGAGCACGAGATCGTCGACCGTTTCCACCTGGACGGCTTCAATCTCGACCAGGGTCGAGCCCTCCTCGTCGCTGCGGTGCGCGAACGAGCGGAAGTCGTGCCGGCCCGCCATGCGCTCCGCGGCCCGCCGCATGCGCTCGGCATCGATGTCGTCCTTCACCCACCACACGAAGGGCTTGGCGAACGCGGTCTTGCGGCGCGCGACCTGGTAGAGATACCAGCGGGCCACGGCCGTGTGGCGCGCGTGGAACCGCGGCGTGGTGCGCGCGCAGGCCGTGACGACGATGTCGGAAGGGAGGGCGTCGTTGAGGCCGCGCATCAACGTGCGCGGATCGACCGCGGACCCCAGGTCGAGGTGCGCAACCTGCGCAAGAGCGTGCACGCCCGCGTCGGTGCGGCCCGCGCCGTAGATCTCGTGGGCCTCACGGCCCGTGGCCGCATGCACCGCATCGTAGAGTGCGCCTTGAACGGTGCGGGCATTCTTCTGGACCTGCCACCCGCTGTAGCGCGTGCCGGCGTACTCGATGGTCAACTTGTAGCGTGGCATGTCAGGATCCGCAGTCCGGGTTCATCGCACGGGGAGCGAGGTGCGGCCAATCAACTGGCCACCCTCGGTTTCGAGGTTCAGGACGATCCGCTGGCCGGCGCGCGTGGCCGGCACCGCCACGACCGACCACACGCGGTAGCCGGCGGCGCGTCCGCCGACGACATCGATGCCGCGTGAACGCTGGAACTCCTTGCCCTCCACGCTCCACACGAGGCGGACCCGATCGTGGAGCCCGACCGGAGCCCTGATCGCGCTGACCACTGCCAGTCGCCCTCCGTCTGACGCGGTCCACGCGTCGAGGGGCGACGCGATGCGAAGCGACCCTGTGGCGATGGCCCGTCCGAATACCGTCGGGCCGAGCGCGAGCGGCGCCGGTGGAATCAGCGGGCGGCCGTACTCGGTCATCAGCAGGAGCACGAGGCCACCGACGAGCGCCACGCGCCATTGGCGGAGCGGCGAGAGGCCCGCCAGCCCCGACCGGATGGTCATGAAGCCGACCGCCGCCAGCGCGACGCTCGAGCGCATGGCCAGGACGGTATCGACACCCCAGAGCACCGGCAGGATGACGTTGACGGTGGCGAACAGGTTGAACGCGAAGAAGGTCGCGGTCAGGGTGCGGCGCACCGACAGGTGGCGGTCGTAGACGACATCGAAGGTCGAGAGCACGGCCGAGAGGGCCACCAGCACCATGAACCACGCGTTGCGCGACGGCAGGGTCGTGCTCGCCCAGTACAGGGGCAGCACGAAGAAGAGCAGTTGCTGGTAGAAGTTCTTGTTGAAGTAGTTGACCGCCAGCTGGAGCCAGGCGTGGGCCGGTCGCGGCAGCCACTCGAGCCGCGCCACCCAGGGCAGGGCCATGCTGCTGAGCCAGATGAAGGCGATGTACCCGTACGTGAGGCGGAGCCATCGCACGTCACGCGCGCCGAGCCACATCACCCCGATCCCGAAGGCGAGCGCCCAGGCGCTGTGCATCCACCAGAGGACGGTCTGGTGCCGCAGGAACCACGCATGGACGAGCCGCCACGGCGCGACGCGGGCCGGCGCCGTCTCATCCTCGACGGGCGGCTCCGCCGGCAGCGGTGTATCAGACAGGGACAGATCGGTCACGGGCAGCCTGCGGTAGCATAGCGTGTAGTGAACTTCATTTCGTGGGCGTTCGTCGCCCTGTTCCTGGTCGTCTTCGCTGCCCGTGTCACCATCGGGCGCCGCAAGGTCGAGACCCCATTCGTTGCGCTGCTCACGCTCTCGAGCCTCCTGTTCTACGGGTGGCACGTGCCGTGGTACCTGACGCTGCTGTTCTTCAGCGCGGGTGTCGACTACGTAGCGGCCCTGGCGCTCGGCGAGGTGGGCCCTGCGAACGGCAATGACGCGATTGCCCGGCGACGGCGCCTGATCCTCTTCGCGTCGTTGGCCACCAACCTGGGATTGCTTGGATTCTTCAAGTACGGGAACTTCGGGCTCGAAACGGTGGAGGGCGCCATTGCCGTGTTCGGGCGCGATGTGACGCTGCCGCGCCTCGACATCGTGCTGCCGATGGGCATCAGCTTCTACACGTTCCAATCGATGAGCTACACGATCGACGTGTACCGCGGCGTGCTCGCGCCGCTCCGCGGGTTCGGGCCGTTCATCCTGTACATCAGCTTCTTCCCGCAACTTGTCGCCGGTCCGATCGTCCGCGCGACGGAGTTCCTGCCGCAGATACCGCGCGTCCGCCGCCTGCACCTCCCCGTGCTCGCCGAAGGCCTGTACATGATGGTGGTCGGCGCCTTCCTCAAGATGGTGTGCGCCGACAACCTCGGGAAATTCGTGGACGCCCACTGGGCGTCGGGGTATTCCGACGAGGCCAGCGCGGGGACGGTCATCGTGCTGACCCTGCTGTTCAGCGGGCAGATCTTCTGCGACTTCGCCGGCTACTCGAGCATCGCGCGGGGCCTGGCGCTGACGCTGGGCTACCGGCTGCCGATGAACTTCAACGCGCCGTACATCGCGACGTCGTTCAAGAACTTCTGGGAGCGCTGGCACATCACGCTCTCGAGCTGGCTGCGCGACTACCTCTACGTGCCGCTCGGCGGCAATCGCATCTCGAAGACGCGCACCTACATCAACCTGATGCTGGTGATGCTGCTGGGCGGGCTCTGGCACGGCGCGGCGGTCACCTACATCGTCTGGGGCGCGCTGCATGGCGCTGGACTGGCCGTCGAGCGCCTGCTGGGGCTGCACCGATCAGTCGAGCGCCGCGCGTGGATCGTGCGCGCGGGATGGTTCCTCGTGGTGCAGGCGGTCGTGCTCGTGACCTGGGTCGTCTTCAGGAGCGCGCACATGTCGGGTGCCTGGCAGTTCCTCGCCAACGTCGTCCAGTTCGACCTGCACGGTGTGCAGCCCCGGTTGCTGTGGGCCTTGCTGTTCCTCGCACCCGTGGTCGTGCACCATGCCTGGCACCATGCCGAGGAGCAGGCGTGGGTGTCGCCGCTCGGGCCCCGTGCGAAGGGTGTCGTCGCGGCGTTGCTGGTGCTGGGAATCGCGATGGGCTACGGCGGCACCGGCGACTTCATCTACTTCCAATTCTGACCATGGCCATCACCCGCCGCACCCGCACGCACCTCATCGCCCTCGCGCTCTCCGCCGTGACGCTTGTCGTCACCACGGCGGCGGTGCACGCGGCGTGGACCCGCACGTCGCTGGCGCGGTTCCGCATGGAGATCGCCGACACGCCGACCCCTGCCGCCGATACCTCGTACTACGTCGCGCACGATCGCGGCGGGCACGTCGATCACCACGCGCTGTACCACGCCGTGGATGCGACGTCGCACGAGCGCCTCACCACCGCCGACGTGCTGCTGCTCGGGAACTCACGCATGATGTTTGCGTTCGATCGTCCCGTCCTGCGCAGCTTCTTCCCGAAGCACGGGCTCTCGTACTTCGCGCTCGGGTTCGGCCACAACGAGAGCAACGAGTTCCCCGAGGCCATCATCGAGCGGTTCGACCTGCGCCCGGCGCTGGTCATCGTCAACGCCGATCGCTTCTTCATCTCTGACCAGAGCGCGTGGGCCGACCGCGTCCGCGACGAATCGCGGTTCGACGCGTGGAAACGGTTCCACGAGACGCAGGTGTCGCACGCGGCGCGTCGGATGGTGCACCGCATCGTGCCGCATGTGCCCGACCTGGCCGGGGGGCAGCACGAGTTCATCACGTTCCGGTCTCGGCTCGACGGTTCGTGGTGGGTGGCGAACCAGTTCGAGGGCCGCGCGGGCCCCTTCGACAGCGAGAGCGACGGCGAGATGCCCGACGTGCTCGACGAGGAGTGGGCGGCCGCGAGCGAGTTCAAGCGCATGATCGAGGCGAGGGGCGCGCACCTGGTGCTGACCTTCGTGCCGACGCCCAAGGCTTCGCGCGCGCGTGCCATCGCCATGGCCGAGCACCTCGGCGTTCCCCTCGTCGCGCCGCGCGTGCCCGGGCTTGCCACCGTTGACGGTTCACACCTGACGCGCGAGAGCGCCGCGCAGTTCACTGATGCGTTCTTCGCGGAACTCGAACCCCTGTTGCGCGAACGTGGCCTGCTGCGGCCGATGAACGCGGCACGGTAAGGGGCCATATCGACGATGGAGGCCCGTGAACAAACAGGTGTAGGGGCCGCTCCCCAGAGCGGCCCGTGAACAAGCAAGGTGTAGGGGCCGCGCCCCAGCGCGGCCCGTGAACACGACGCCTCCCTGCCACATGGTGGCCCCGATCCCGATTGCGTAGAATGCAGACGATGACGACCCGCGCTACCTCCGCGCCCTCCGTGGCCTCGACCGACTTCTCGAACGATGAACTCGCCGCGCTCTACCGCGCGCTCGTGGTGCCGCGCCTCATCGAAGAGAAGATGCTGCGCCTTCTGCGCCAGGGACGCCTGTCGAAGTGGTTCTCCGGCATCGGCCAGGAAGCCATCGCCGTTGGCGTGACGCACGCGTTGCGGGATGACGACTTCATCCTGCCGATGCACCGCAACCTCGGCGTGTTCACCAGTCGCGGGCTGCCGCTGCCGCGGTTGTTCCGGCAGTTGCTGGGACGCGAGGGCGGCGTCACCAAGGGACGCGAGCGCACCTTCCACTTCGGCGTCCTCGAGCACCACATCGTCGGCATGATCTCGCACCTCGGCGCGATGCTGCCCGTGGCGGATGGCCTCGCCCTCGCGGAGCAACTGCGGGGCAGCGATGGCGTCGTGGCGTCGTTCACCGGCGACGGCGCGACCAGCGAAGGCGACTTCCACGAGGCGCTGAACCTTGCCGCCGTCTGGAAGCTGCCGGTGATCTTCGTCATCGAGAACAACCAGTACGGCCTCTCGACGCCTGCCAGCGAGCAGTACGCGTGTCGCGACCTTGCCGACCGTGCCGTCGGCTACGGCATGCCGGGCGTGATCTGTGACGGGAACGACATCCTGGCCGTCGTGCGCGCGACCCGTGAGGCCGCGGCGCGCGGGCGGAAGGGCGAGGGGCCGACGCTGATCGAGTTCAAGACCTTCAGGATGCGGGGGCACGAGGAAGCGTCGGGCACGGCGTACGTCCCCAAGGCACTGATGGAGGAGTGGGCGGCGAAGGATCCGATCCTCAGGTTCGAGGCCGAACTCGACGCGCGCGGCGTCATGTCGGCCGTGGCGCGCGAGGCGCTCAAGAAGGAACTCAAGCACGAGATCGACGACCTCGTCGACGATGCGTTGTCGATGCCGGAGCCGACCTCGACGATGGAGCACGAGCTTGGCGACGTGTTCAACGCGCCGCTGCGTCCCGTGACCGAGGATCCGCGTCACCTGATCGAGGGCGCACGCGAGATGCGCTACCTCGATGCCATCACCGACGCGATGCGCGAGCAGATGCGGCGTGACTCGACGACGATCCTGCTCGGGCAGGACATCGCCGAGTACGGCGGGGCGTTCAAGGCCACCGTCGGGTTCGTCGAGGAGTTCGGCAAGGCACGTGTCCGGAATACGCCGATCATCGAGTCGGGCGCGCTGGGCGCGGCCATGGGCCTTGCGCTCGACGGGTTCGTCCCGATGGTCGAGATGCAGTTCGGCGACTTCATCTCGTGCGGCTTCAACCAGATCGTCAACAACCTCGCCAAGACCCATTACCGGTGGGGCGGACCCGTGCCCGTGGTGATCCGCGTGCCGTCTGGCGGCGGGACAGGGGCCGGGCCCTACCACTCGCAGAACGTCGAGGCCTGGTTCACGCACGTCGCCGGCCTCAAGGTCGTGGCGCCATCCACGCCGTACGACGCCAAGGGCCTGCTGTTGTCGGCGTTCGTCGATGGCAATCCCGTGCTGTATCTCGAGCACAAGGCGCTCTATCGATCCGCGAAGGGCCCCGTGCCCGAGGGCTACTACACCGTGCCGATTGGCCGCGCGCACGTCGCGCGTGCGGGCCGCGATGCGACGATCGTGACGTACGGGATGGATGTCGTCTCGGCGCTCGACGCCGCCGCGGTGCTGGCGCACGAAGGGATTCGAGATCGAGGTCATCGACCTGCGATCGCTGGTGCCCTGGGATCGCGACCTCGTGCTGTCGTCTGTGCGCCGCACGTCGCGCGCGCTGGTCCTGCACGAAGCGCCGATGACCAGCGGGTTCGGCGCCGAGGTGGCGGCCGTGATCGGGCAGGAGGTCTTCGAGTGGCTCGACGCGCCCGTCACGCGCGTCGCGGGCCTCGACATGCCCGTGCCATTCAGCCGCGCACTCGAGGAGATCTTCCTGCCGAAGAGGCGCCTGCTGCCGGCGCTGCGAGCGTTGCTGGCGTACTGATTGTCGCGGCACGCAGTCCGGCGTGGGCCGGAACCTCAACGGCGCGACGTTCGCCGTCGCTCCTCAATCAATTCGATCCACAAGGCCAGCGTGAGGTCCTCTCGCTCGGGGCGGCCGAGGTACAGCCGCAGTTCGTCAACGTAGCGACGGCGCAGTTCGTTGAAATCGAACGGGACCGCGTCGGCTAGATACGCGACGTCATCCCGGTCACGCTGCAGGTTCCGCCGAGCTTCGCGAGCGCTACATCATAAGGATCGAGCGCGAGGAGCCGAAGCTGTGTCCACCGCAGCCGCGCGTCGAGATCATCGAGGAAGCCGCACCAGGGCGCAGGCAGTTCAAGCTGCATAGGGGAGTCGGTCGGCACGCAGGTCGCTGACGACGTTCCAGTGCTGCGCCAGTGGCGATCGGGCGGCCGCGAGGTAGCGACGCTCGGCGGTCGCCATCGATGATCGGCACAACGTGTCCTCCTTGAGCAGCCGCGACCCCTCGAGCGTCTGCAGCACCTCCGTCAGCGCCTCGGCTGCCTCCGCATCGCCCGCGCGGTTGGCGACCTCGCGCGCGAGGGCGACCACGAAGCCCAGACGGTTCTGTAGGTCATCGACCTTCGCTCGTTGCACGAGCCAGTGCCAGTCGAGGTGCGGATGCTGCCACGCGACCCACGGCAACGCCTCGACCACCCGCGTGTCGAGATCAGGCATGCGCAACGCGGCGAGCAGGACGACCGCTGGGTTCACCGGGCGACCGCGCTTCAGGTGCGAGAACCCCGGATAGCCCAGCACCGCCACGGCGCGCGCCAGCGCGCTGGCGTCCTCTCGCACGGCGTCGGCGCGGAGGGGAGCGACGGTCGCGGGCACCGGAAACTGGCGTTTCAGGGCGGGTAACAGCCGCGCGGGCACGGCACGGCGGCCCGTCTCCAGGAGTGACCAGTAACCCTGCGACACGCCGAGCCGCGCGGCGGCCTCGGCCTGTGTCCAGCCCTTGGTCAGCCGCGCCGTCTGCAACCACCTCGTGGACACTCAGAGCCTCTTTCACGAATATTACAGCACTTTGTAATAACGACTCAAGGCGAACGCTCCACACGCGCGGCCGGCACCTCTGCGAGAGAGCAATCACCGACGCCAACAGGAATCACCGAGGTGGCCGCGTGCAGCATCCTGCTCAGCCGCAGGAGGGCTCACGTCTCATCACGTCATCAGCGAGGATGCCGGCTGTTCTACGTCGCCGGGACCCACCGGCCGTCGCGCTGGACGTAGCGTGTCGGGCCCTCGACGCGGTGCGCCTCGTCGGCAGGGAAGAGCACGTCACCCGGAAGCACGATCATGCGCTCGTCGGCCTCGACGTGCATCCGTGGCGCAATCGTCAGCCGCCGTGACGCGGCCGCCCACTTCATGACGCGTGCGACGGTCTTCAGCGGCGAGAGGTCGTCGAGCGTGCGCAACGTCGGCGGCGCCAGCTCGATCTCGCCGGCCGCATAGCGGGCGAGGGCGGCCTCCGCCGACGCCCACCGCGCATCGTCGATCTCGACGCCATCCGCGCTGCCATCGGCATCCGCGTCGGGGGCCGTGGCAACGAAGAACACGGTGTCGAACCGCTTGCGCTCCTGCTCGGGCGTGATCCAACGCGCCACCGGCACCAGCAGGTCAACGGCCGGCCTCCATCCATACACCCGGCAAATGCGGAGGAACGAGACCAGGCCGTGACGCAGCTTCGTTCGCGCCTCGATCGCCTTTGCCGATCCGGGCCTGACGCGCAGGTCGGGATCGGGCTTCACCAGGATCAGTCCCGTTTCCTCGAACAGCTCGCGCACGGCAGCGATCGCGTGATCGAGCAGCCAGCCCTCGTCGGCATCAGGCCACGCGGCATGCAACGCCGGGATGCCCACGGCCAGCTCGCGCCACTGGTGGTCGCGGTCACCGTCGTCAACGCGGCCGCCGGGGAAGACCCATGCGCCGCCCAGCCACGAGGCGTCGGCCTTGCGCTGGAGCAGCAGGATGTCTGGCGCGGCGCGGCGCGCGCCCTTCCGGACGAGGACGACGGTCGAGGCCGGGCTGGGAGGGGGAATCGCCATCGCGGAACATGCTAGCAGTTGTGAGGGCAGGCACACCCTTATCACCCACACCTCGCGCCGCCCGTAGGGCGACACAGAATCACTCCGGGAGTGATTCCTCGTGGGTCGCCTACAATCACGGCGGCGGAGCCAGGATGAGAATCGGCGTAGACCTCGGTGGCACCAAGATCGAAGGCGTCGTTCTCGACGTCCAGGGGCACATTGTCGCGCGACACCGCGTCGCGACGCCGCGCGACGAATACGAGCTCACCCTCGCGGCAATTGCCGGCGTCGTCGAACGACTCGAACGCGATGCGGGTGCGCGGTGTTCGGTGGGTGTCGGGATGCCCGGGGCGATTTCGCCCGCCACGGGCCTGGTCAAGAACGCCAACTCGACGTGGCTGAACGGGAGGCCGCTGCGTGAGGACCTCGAGGCGGCCCTCGGGCGCCCCGTGCGGCTTGCCAACGACGCCAACTGCTTCGTGCTGTCTGAAGCGATCGACGGTGCCGCCGCGGGCGCAGACGTGGTCTTCGGCATCATCCTCGGAACGGGCACGGGCGGTGGCATTGCCATCGGTGGCCGGGTCGTCACCGGCGCGAACGCGATCGCGGGCGAATGGGGACATAACCCGCTCCCGTGGCCCGACGTTGGCGAGTGGCCGGGCCCGCGCTGTTATTGCGGACGCCGCGGTTGCATCGAGACGTTCCTGTCAGGTCCTGCACTGGCCGGTGACCACCTCGCGGTCACCGGCATCGCCTCAGACGGTCCGTCGATCGTGGCAGCCGCCGCTGCGGGTGATCCCGAAGCAGAGGCGACACTGGCACGCTACGAGCGCCGGCTGGCGAAGGCCCTCGCGTCGATCATCAACGTGCTCGATCCCGACGTGATCGTGGTTGGCGGAGGCCTGTCCAACATCGCCCGCGTGTACGACGCCGTGCCTCGCCTCTGGGGCGCGTGGGTGTTCTCGGATCACGTGGCCACGCGGCTCGTTGCGCCAGCGCACGGCGATGCCAGCGGTGTCCGTGGGGCGGCCTGGCTCTGGCCTGATGAGGAGAGGTTGTGATGTATGACGTGGCGTTGACGAGTGGGATCTCGGCCGTGTGATAAACTCGCGGGTCGCGTGCGGCGATTTCCCGACTTGATGGGCCGCACGGCCAGCGAGTGCTGAGCTCTCGCCGCTATCTAAGTCGCGAATGGGCTCGCGAATTGACGGCGGGCCGATTGCCACTCAGACATGTTCTGGCTCAGGAACCGACGTGCCGCGACGAGGGCGCGCGATACGGTTGTGCCCGTTTGATCCCTCGAAGTGGCTAGGAGTGTTCGGCAGATGGCCGGTGAACTGCGCTACGTATTTTCGTCCGAATCGGTGTCTGAAGGACACCCCGACAAGGTCTGCGACTTCATCGCGGACTCCATCCTCGACGCCTGCCTCGCGCAGGACCCGAAGAGCCGCGTGGCCTGCGAGGTGCTCTGCAAGAACAACGTCGTTGTTCTGGCAGGGGAGATCACCACCAAGGCGAAGCTCGACTACGTGCAGATCGCGCGTGAAGCCATCCGGACGATCGGCTACACCGATCCCGCCGAGGCGTTCAACGCGGACGGCGTGTTCGTCAACATGTGCCTCACCAGCCAGTCGCCCGACATCGCCCAGGGTGTCGACAAGGACACGAGCAAGGCGGGCGAGCAGGGCGCCGGCGACCAGGGCATCATGTTCGGCTACGCCAGCGACGAGACGCCCGAGCTGATGCCGCTGCCGATCCTCCTCGCGCACCGGCTCACGCGCGGCATCGCCGAGGATCGCCGGAACGGCGTCGAGTGGCTGCGGCCCGACGCCAAGTCGCAGGTCTCGGTCGAGTACGAGGGCAACACGCCCATCGGGGTCAGGCACGTGCTGATCTCGACCCAGCACAGCGCCAAGACAAAGCAGAAGGCCATCCGCGACTACGTGGTCAACGAGCTGGCGCCGCGCGCGCTCGGCGAGTGGTTCCACCAGGGCATCAAGTTCGATGTGAACCCGACCGGCAAGTTCGTGGTCGGCGGACCGACGGGCGATTGCGGCGTGACCGGCCGCAAGATCATCGTCGACAGCTACGGTGGTGCGGGCCGCCACGGCGGCGGCGCCTTCTCGGGCAAGGACCCGTCGAAGGTGGATCGCAGCGGCGCCTACTTCTGCCGCTACGTGGCACGCCAGATCGTCAAGAAGGGGTATGCGCGCAAGGCCGAAGTGCAGGTCGCGTACGCGATTGGCCTGGCGCAGCCGACCTCGGTCAAGATCGACACGTTCGGCACCGGCGATGCGGCCGAGGCCGAGCAGTTCGTCCGCGAGAAGTTCGACTTCCGGCCGGGCTCCATCATCAAGACGCTGGGCCTGCTCAAGCCGATCTACCGCACCACGACCAACTACGGGCACTTCGGCAAGCCTGGCTTGCCCTGGGAGAAGTAGGGAGTCGGGGGCGTTTCAGTGCCGGCGCCGCTCGACAGACGCGGTGCCGGCGCACACGGCCATCACGCCACCGTCGGCGACATCGAGGTCGAGCGTGGCCACTTCGCCGGCTCTGACCTCGACGGAGCACTGGCTGCGCGATGCGCCCGACCCGATGGGCGTCACGGTGACCCGGTAGGTCGCGGGCGCGAGATCCACCGCACCGTAGAAGCCGTTGCCGTCGCTCGTCGTCTCCACGCTCGTCTCGCCAGTCTCGCTGGCGATTGCGATGGCGGCGCTGTCGAGCACCCCCGCCGACGAGCGGACGATCCCGCGCAGATGACCACGCTGGGGATCAGCCTTCCACGACATCGCCGGCACCGGGACGTCCACTGCAAACAGCGCGGTCGTAAAGCTCGAGGGGTTCTCGAGCCACTGGCCGTTCGATGCCCGGCCCGTGGTCAGGCCCAGCGCCAGATCCTCGAACGTGCGCATCGTCGTGTCGCGATCGGCGGGCACCGAAAACGGGTTGTTCAGCACCGGCGCGTTGTTGGCGCCCATCGAGAAGACCGCGACGCCGACATTCGTGCCAGACGGCGTCGGCAACAGTGCCCTGCGCGCCTGCACGATCGTGCCCTCCACCGCGTTCAGGTAGGCCCCCAGTCCAATCACGGTGTGGCGCGTTGCGCCGAGCGAGGCGGTGAAATCACTCCACTGCTCGAACGACTCGCGCCCGCTCGTCGTGTGGTGTGCCCGGTACGCCATCGGAACGCCGATGTCGATCACGCCCTCGCGCAGCCACCCGCGCCAGTCCTGGAAGACACGCCACGACGGCTCGGCCGCAGGCCACTCGTCGGCCGATCGCGGAGCCTGGCCGAAGGCGACCAGCGCCGCCGACAGCTTCAGGCGCGGCTTGGCAGCGGTCGCATCGAGGTAGAGGCGACGCACGAAGGCCGTGACCTGCTCGCGGCGCCAGGCACTCCACTGGGGGTCGCCCGGTGCAGGCTCCACCGGTGCCGCGAGGCCGTACCGGCGCGCGTACCGTTCGAGGCTGACCGCGTTGTACCCCACCGACGCCCCTGACGCCGGCGTTTGCCCGGTGACGTTGATCTCCGGGATAGCGGACGCGGTCGAGGTGCAAGCCATCCACGTCGTAGTTCTCGACGAGTCGCATCAGCACATCGCGCGTGTAAGCCGCCGCCTCGGGGTGTCCGAGGTCGATCCAGAAGTCGCTCCCGAACCGCTGCCCGCCCACCGATGTCGCCTGGCCGTCGGGCAACAGCGTTCGCGTCAGCCAGTTCTCGCGACCCTCGTAGGGGCGACCGGTGGTCGGGCTGACACCGTGGCGGTTGAAGACGTGCTGCGGGCTCGACGGCGGGGTGAGCGAGTTCCAGATCGCGCCCACGATCACGAACGCGTGAACCTCGATGTTCGCCGCGTGCGCCTGGCTGATGATCTCGGCCAGTGGATCGAAGTCACGGTCGATCACCACCGTGTCGGGAAGCGGCTCGAGGCTGTTGAGGTACCACGCATCGCCTCGCCGCCTGACCTGGACGAGGAGGGTGTTGGTGTGCGCCTGCCGGGCCTTCGTGACGACGGCCGTCACGTCGGCCGCCGAACTCAGCCGCGTGTTGAAGGTGTCAACCCAGAAGGCTCGGTATTGGGGGGCGCCGACCGTCTGTGCGTCTGCGCGCCCGGCAACGGCGGCCACCAGGGCGACCGTCAGCGCGATGCAGACTCCCACCCACGCGCGGGCGTTTGGCGAAGACGAGAGAGGGGAGCTGTGGACAGTCACACGTAGCCGGACAATTCCTAGCAGGATCGATTCCACCGACCGGAGCGTGCCGATCACGCCTTGTTTTCGGTCGCGGACGTCCACAACGACAGGACTGTGTCACGCAGGACACGTGTTGTGTCCTCCACACTGCGTCCTGGAACGTGCGCAATCGGCTCACCGATGACGACGCGGACCCGGGCGGGGCGCCAGGGCCGGAGCCTGCGCCACTGCGGTCCGTGGCCCCGCGGCCAGAGCGCGAACATGCCGCGCGTGGCGATGGGGACGATGGGGCACCCCGTGGCGCGGGCGAGCCTGGCGGCGCCTTCCCGGAACGTCCGGACGGTGCCGTCGATCGTCCGCTCACCCTCGGGGAAGACGACCAGGACCTTCCCGAGCCGCAGGCCGGCCACGCCGGCCCGCAGCGCGCGTGCCAGGTTCCGATCGGTGTCGACTGGCAGGAGGTTGATGGACCTGGCCACTGCCGCCATGGTGGGTGTGGCGAAGTAGTCGGAGGCGCCCAGGTAGAAGGCGCGTCGCAGGACGCGCGTGGGGAGGATCACGCTCAGGACGAACGAGTCGAGGAAGCTCTCGTGGTTCGGGCACAGCAGCGCCGGACCGTCGGCGGGGAGGTTCGACCGGCCCGACACGTCGATCCGCAGCCACGGCCAGACCGCCACACGTGCCAGCCTCAGCATGACGCGCAACAGGAGCAGGCGAAGCGCCTTTGGCCGGGCGAGTTCGTCCACGACGGGATCGGCGGCCCCGGTGTCGTTCAGCAGGACGTGCCAGATACGCTCGGAGTCGCCGGCGAGACCACTCGGGGAGGCTGGAGCGATGTCGACTGGGTCGCCGGCGACAGGTGTCGCGCGAGCCGTCGTCGGCCTCCACGAGTCGCCGGTGAGGCCACCGTCGACTCGGGCGCCGGCCACACGGGTCACCGCCTCGCCCACGGTGATCACGTCGTCCCACGCGATCCCGGTCGCGGCTGGCGTGAGCCCCATCCGCAGCTCGATGTCGGCGAACAGCGCCGCACGCCCGAGCGAGTCGAAGCCCAGGTCGAGCTCGAGGTTCGTGTCGGCATCGATTTCGACCGTCGCCGCGCCCGGCGCACGCTGCGACGCGATCGCCTCGATGACCAGCCGGGTCCCGGGCGAAGCGGGCAGTGGCGTGCGATGACGGAGCACGAGATGCTCGCCCCTCATCGATGCCAGCAGCGCCCGGTCGAGATCTCCGTTGCCCAGGCGCGGGAGCGGATCGAACGTCACGGCGACTTCGGGGAAGGCAAGCGGCGGGACGTGCTGGACTGCCAGGGTCTCGAACTCGAATCGCAGCAGCTCGCGGACCGCGGCGAGGCCGTTGGCGCGCATGGTCGCGCGGTCAGGCACGACGACCAGCCGGCTCGCGCGCGACGCTGCGTCCCAGGCCACGCACGCCACTTCGGCGACGTACACCGACCTGGCAAAATGCGCCTCGACGGCAGCAGGGTCGATCGCGCCAGGCGCGTCGGGCGACTGCGTCGCGACCACCTGGCTCACCGGCCTGGAGTCGCGACGGTCATGCGGAACAGTTCGGCCTCGGCGGCAATGGCCCCGAACGGGGCCCAGTTGTTCGCGCCGGCCACATCGCGGAATACCGCGACTGCTCGCTCGCGGCGTCCGTTGTACAGGTGCCAGTTGCCGACGCCGTAGCCAACGGTCGCGCGATCCAGCCCCGGTTCCGACCTGGCGAGCAACGCATCGCCATCGAGTTCACCGCGCGCCACGAGCAGCAGCGAATGGTACGACGCGTTCTCGATGATGTTCATCGCCGGCGTGATCGACGCGAGGATGGCCGCCGCGGCCTCGGGACGCCCCAGCCGCCGCAAGGTCATGTACAGCCAGTAGCGCGTTGCGACCTGCATGTCGTCGTTCTTCGCCACCTCGAGGCAACGTTCGTATGACGCGCGCGCCTGCTCGAAGTTGCCGACAAGGTAATACGCCAGCCCCAGGTGGTAGTGGATATTGGACTGCAGGGTGCTGGTCGGGATGTTGCGGGCGTTCGGTTGCCCGTCAGGCTCGACCTCGTCGGGCGTGCCGGCGATCAGCCGGGCCGCGGTGGTGAGATCCGCGATGGCGCGGTCGAACTGGCGTGTCGTGATGAACCGGTGCCCGCGATGCCGGTACATGCGCGCGTCGGCGGGATGGGCCGCCATGCCCTTCGAGAAGACGTCAATCGCGTCGCGGTAGCGGCCGAGATACGCCAGGCGCCGCCCGACCCAGATCATCGCGTCGGCACTGGCGGGTGCCGCGGCGAGGTCGGCCCGTGCCTTGGCGAGATTGGCCTCGAGTTGGGTGCGCGCGGCCTCGGCCACGGGCGACGGCGTCAGCGGCACACCGGTGAGCGACCACGCCTCGGCTCCCGCCGGGAGCGTCGCCGGATCGCGCAGCCCCTGCGCGGCCGGTGCCGCCAGCAGCACGATGACGCCCAGCAGCATCCCCGGCAACATGGCCAGCCCTCGTCGATCCTCCGGAGCCGCTGTCGGTCTACGACTCATCGACGCCCACGAGGTCGAGGATGGCGAGCGCGATCACGCGGGTCGCGTTGACCAGGTCGTCGATCCCGCAGTACTCGTCGGGCTGGTGCGCGAGATCGAGGATGCCCGGGCCATACGCGACGCAGTGGTCGATGCCGCCAATGCGTGTGAAGTGCTTGTGGTCGTAGGTGCCGGGACTCGCGATGAGCGATGCCTCGCGGCCGAGGACGTCGCCGATGCCCTTCTGCAGTGCGCCCACCAGCGGCGACCCGTCGGGCGTGCGCACGGGCAGCACCGTCATCATGTCAGACAGCTCGTACCTGAACCCCGGGACGCGCGCCGACAGGCCGTCGAGCAAGTGCACGATCTCGGCCCTGGTCGCGTCGAAGCCTTCTTCGAGCAGGAAGCGGCGGTCGAAGATGGCGCTGCACCGGTCAGCCACGCACGGCGACTGGACGGTGTGACCGGTCTGGCCGCCCGTGACCGTGTTGACGTTGATCGTCGCGTGGCGCGCGCCGTCGGGCACGACAGGCACCAGCGTCGTGCGCGAGGCCAGCACGGGCTTGAGCTCCGTGCGCACGGCCTCGAGCAACGCGCCCATGTGTTCGATGGCGCTGACGCCGAGGAACGGCATGCTGCCGTGTGCGATCCGGCCGTGCGTGACCACCTCGAACCAGTACACGCCACGGTGCCCGATGCAGATCCGATCGACGTTCAGCGGCTCGGGGATGACGACGAAGTCGGTCGAGGCCGACGTGATCCGTCCGCGTTGCGCCAGCAGCGCCGCACCCGCCCAGCCGCCGCTCTCCTCGTCGACCGTGCCGCTGAACTCGACGGTGCCGTTCAAGCGCACGCCCGCCCGGCGGATCGCCTCGGCCGCGAAGATGCCGGCGGTGATGCCTGCCTTCATGTCGCAGGCGCCGCGCCCGTAGATCCTGCCGTCGCGCACGAGGCCGCCAAAGGGATCGACGGTCCACCCCGCCCCGACGGGCACGACGTCGAAGTGACCGTTCACGTGGAGGAGCGGACGCGCGAACCGGCCTTCGCGGCGTCCGATCACGTTCAGGCGCGGATGCTCGGCCGTGTGCTCCGGACGGCCTTCGCCGTCGTGGTACTCCACGGCGAAGTCGAACTTCGCGAGCGTGTCGCCGATGAAGCGCGCGCAGTCGATGTAGTACTCGCCCGGCGGGTTGATGGTCGGGATCTTCAACAGGTCGGCGGTGAACGCGACCGCCTCGTCGGTGCACGCCTCGACCTCGCGAAGCACGCGTTCGCGGATCGCCAGTGACGGCGCGCTCACGAGCGACCGCCGTTCGACTCGAGCATGCCCCTGCCGCCCATGTGTGGTACTCGACTTCGCATGACGACGTCTCCGCGACGATGCCGCGCGACGGTGCCTGCCGCGCGGCGATGATGATGACCGGGCGAGAATGCGGTGACTGCGCCGTGATTGTCAATCGCTTCGCGCATCAGATAGCATGCGGCCGCAACCCGTCAGCGGTGTCGGTCCAGTCGTGGCGCGCGCGTACGGTCTCGTGGAGGCCCCGGTGATTCGAACGGCAGGAAGCGGTGTCATCGCCGCCAGCATGGTGTGCGCCGTGGTCGTGGCGCAGGCTCCCCCGGTGCACAAGGGGTTGACCGATGTCGCCGGCCTCAAGGTGGGGCACTACACGCTTGCCGAGCGTCCGACCGGATGCACCGTCGTTCTCGCCGAGGCGGGCGCGGTCGCGGGCGTCGACGTGCGCGGCGGTGGCCCGGGCACGCGCGAGACCGACCTGCTCGATCCCGTGAACATGGTGCAGCAGGTGCACGCCGTCGTGCTGTCGGGCGGCAGCGCCTTCGGGCTCGAGAGCGCCACGGGGGTCGTCCGGTACCTCGAGGAAAAGGGCGTCGGCTTCGACGTCCGGGTCGCGAAGGTGCCGATTGTTCCTGCGGCGATCCTGTTCGACCTCGGTGTCGGCGATGCGAAGGTCCGTCCGACAGCCGATTGCGGATACCGCGCCGCGCAGGCCGCCACCGACGGACCCGTCCAGGAAGGCGACATCGGCGCAGGGGCCGGGGCAACGGTCGGCAAGCTGGGCCCGCCCGGGCGGTCGATGAAAGCCGGGATCGGCACGGCCTCGTTCGTGCAGCCCGATGGACTGGTCGTCTCGGCGATCGTGGCGGTGAACGCCGTCGGCGACGTGATCGACCCCGCGACCAGCAAGGTGATCGCCGGCCTCCGCACAGCCGACGGCAAGGGGTTGGCCGACGTGCGTGCCCTGCTGCGCAGCGGCGCGTTCAATCGGCCCGCGGTGCGCCCGGGCGAGAACACGACCATCGGCGTGGTGGCGACCAACGCGAAGCTGACGAAGGCACAGGCCACGAAGGTCGCGCAGATGGCGCACGACGGGTTTGCACGCGCCATCTCGCCGGTGCACACGCCGAACGACGGCGACACGATCTTCGCCCTGGCCACGGGCACGCTCGACGGCGAGCCCAACATCACGCTGATCGGCGCGCTGGCGGCCGAGGCGATGGCCGACGCGATCGTGCGCGCGGCCACGCAGTCGAAGGGCCTGCCCGCGCTGGGGTACCCGTCGATGTCGTCGATGGCTGCGCCCCCTCAGTAACCCCGGCGTTCGACATCCCGGAGTTCTCTCATGTCGCAGGATCCGTTTCGTTTGGATGGCCGGCACGTCGCCGTGATCGGCGCAGGGTCGGGAATCGGGGAAGCCATCGCCCGCGCGTGCGCGGCGCAGGGCGCGCGCGTCGCGTGCCTGGATGTCGATGAGGGCAAGGCGGCCGCCGTGGCCGGCACCATTGGCGCCTCGGCGCACGCCGTCGACATCGTCGACAGCGGGTCGGTCGAGCGGGTGCTGACGGCGCTCGACGCCGCGCAGCCGCTCGATGGCCTCGCCTGCACGCCGAGCATCAACGTGCGCAAGCCCATCCTCGCGTACGACGACGAGGAGTTCGACCGCGTCGTCCGCGTGAACCTGAAGGGCAACTTCCACGTGCTGCGCACGGCAGGACGCATCATGGTCGGCAGGCGCCGCGGCAGCATCGTGTTGATCTCGTCGATCCGATCACAGGTCGTCGAGCCAGGGCAGTCGGTCTACGCCGCGACGAAGGCGGCCATCCTGCAACTGGCGCGGGGCGGTGCGTGCGAGTTCGGACCGTTCGGGGTGCGCGTCAACGCCCTCGCGCCCGGGGTCACCGAGACGCCGCTGACGCAGCCCATCCGGCAGAACGCCGCCTGGTTCAACGCGTACGCGGCGAAGACCGTGTTCAACCGCTGGGCGCAGCCGCACGAGATGGCGTGGCCGACCGTCTTCCTCCTGTCGGATGCGTCGAGTTACGTCACCGGCACGCTGCAGGTCGTCGATGGCGGCTGGCTGGCGGTTGACGGTCGCTTCACGCCACCGGGGATGTAGGGGCCGCACCCCAGTGCGGCCCGGGCCGCTGCCCGTCGCCCGTTGTCACGGACTCAGGCGCTGCGCCTGACACGCTCCGGGCGTTCCTGGACCCTGAGAAAGGCCTCGGCAACCTCCGGGTCGAAGTGCCTGCCGCGCTCGTTTGCGACCTCGGCCAGCGCCTCGTCGTACGAGAGGGTGCGCTTGTAGGGTCGCGCGTGGGTCATGGCGTCGAAGGCGTCGGCCAGCGCGACGATGCGCCCCGCAAGCGGAATGGCGCCGCCGACGAGCTGGTTGGGGTATCCCTCACCGTCGAACCGCTCGTGGTGCGATCGGGCAATGACTTCAGCGAGCTGGAGAAGCGGGACCTTGCTGCGCGAGAGGATGTGCGCGCCGATGGTGGTGTGCGTCTGGATCAGGGCGAACTCGTCGGGCGTGACAACGCCAGGCTTGAGCAGCACGGCGTCGGGCAACCCGATCTTGCCGATATCGTGCAACGGAGCCGCGCGCTCGATCAGCTCGACCTGCGCCGCGGCCATTCCCAGTTGCTGAGCGATGCGCGCCGCCGTCGCGCCAACGCGGCGCGTGTGCTCGCCGGTGTTGTCGTCGCGGTACTCTGCCGCCAGGGCCAGGCGCGCGAGGATCTCGAGACGCGAGTCCTCGAGTTCCTGCGTGCGCAGGCGTACGAGTGTCTCGAGCTCGCGGTTCTGGGTCGTCAGCTGCCGCTGGAGGTACCGCGTCTCGAGCAGGTTGTGGATCCGGAGCAGGATCTCGATGCTGTTGAAGGGCTTGGCCACGAAGTCGCGTGCGCCCACCTGCAGTGCACGCTTGCGGGCGTCTGGGTCGCGATCCGCGGTCACGACCAGCACCGGAAAGTACTCGCCCGGGGGAACCAGCGCCTTGACGTGCGCCAGGATCTCGAAGCCGTCGACGCCCGGCATGTGGAGGTCGAGGACGAGGAGGTCAGGCAACTCGGCGGCGAGCCGCTGCAGCGCTTCACGGGGATCCGTGGTGCCGACAGCCTGACCGTAGCCGCGTGAGGCGAGCAGCCGGGTCAGCAGCGCCAGGTTGGCGGGCTGGTCGTCAACGATGAGGATGCGCGCGTGCGCAAGAAACGTCAGGTCCACGGTGCGCCCCGGGAGGGTGGGGACGTGTGGCCCCCAGCCTCCCGGTAATCGGCACCCGGTAGACCCGCGTGAGCGGCCGCTCAGTGCAGGCGCTGGTACTTCGCCATCAGGCCGTCGTGGTCTTCGGCGTGGTCGGGATCAGGAATGATGCAGCCGTCCACCGGACAAATCTCGACGCACTTCGGGGCGTCGTGGGCGCCGACGCATTCAGTGCAGAGGTCCGGATTGATCACGTAGACGGACTCGCCCGCGCTGATGGCTGTGTTCGGGCATTCGGGTTCGCAGGCGCTGCAGTTGATGCAATCTTCGTTGATCATCAGGGACATTTCAGGGTTCCTCGTCGAAAAGAGCGTTCGGCACCTTGTCTTTCAAGAACCGGGCCGACTCGACGAATCGCGATTCATGGCCGAAAACAGCCGCATCACCAACTGGCCGCCCCGGTCGCCCGGCGAATGGCCTTCGGGACTGGCGGAAACCCGGCGGTGCTCGTCGCTTGCCCGATTCACATCGCTTATGACACCTTAAACTTCCATTTGCGTCATCGTCGGTTCGCCGCAGGAGGCTCGATGCCCCAACAGAATCCCCTTCGCCTCAAGAGCATAAATCACGTGGAATTCTTCGTGGGCAATGCCAAGCAGGCGGCGTTCTTCTACCGCAACGCCTTCGGCTTCTCGCAGGTAGCCTACGCCGGGCTCGAGACGGGGCGCCGGAACGCGGCGTCGTACGCGTTGCAGCAGGGGAAGGTGCGGCTGGTGCTGACGACCGCGTTCGCGCCCGGCGACCCGGTTGCCGCGCACGTGGCCCGGCACGGTGACGGGGTGAAGGACATCGCGTTCCATGTGGACGACGCCGACCTGGCGTTCGCCGAGGCGGTGGCGCGTGGCGCGACGCCGGTCGTGGAGCCCCGCGACCTCGCAGACGAGCACGGCGCCATCCGGCATGCCGCCATCGCCACCTACGGCGACACGATTCACTCCCTGATTTCGTACCGCGACTACGCCGGCCCCTTCCTGCCGGGCTTCACCGAGCGGCACGTGCCGGCACCACGCGATGCGGGGCTGCTGCGCATCGACCACATGGTGGGCAACGTCGAGCTCGGCCGCATGAACGAGTGGGCCGACTGGTACAGCCGGGTGCTCGGGTTCGACCGCTACATCAGCTTCGACGACAAGGACATCTCGACCGAGTACTCGGCGCTCATGTCGATGGTCATGTCTGACGGAACTCGTACGCGATCAAGTTCCCGATCAACGAGCCGGCGGCGGGGAAGCGGAAGTCGCAGATCGACGAGTACCTCGACTACTACGGCGGGGCCGGCGTGCAGCACATCGCGATGCTCACCGACGACATCGTCGCACACGGTGACGGTGCTCCGCGAGAACGGCGTCGAGTTCCTCAACGTGCCCGACAGCTACTACGACATGCTGTCGTCACGGGTCGGGGAGATCGACGAGGCACTCGACACGCTCAAGCGCCTGCGGCATCCTGGTCGACCGCGACGAGGAAGGCTACCTGCTGCAGATCTTCACGAAGCCGGTCGCTCGACCGCCCCACGCTGTTCTTCGAGATCATCCAGCGCAAGGGCAGCCGCGGGTTCGGCAAGGGGAACTTCCGCGCCCTGTTCGAGGCCATCGAGCGTGAGCAGGCCTTGCGCGGCAATCTCTGACCCCTGGAAGGGAGCGACGACAGTATGCCCATCTATCGCACGCTTGGATCCATTCCCCGCAAGCGCCACATGGTCTTCCGCCAACCCGGCGGTGCGCTGTACGCCGAGGAACTGGTCGGCAACAAGGGGTTCGTTGGTCCCTCGTCGCTGCTCTACCACCTGCAGCAGCCGACCCAGGTCGTGGCCAGCCGCCTGCTGGCGACGCTCGACTGGCGCACCGAAGCCGACCGGCGCGTTCGGGCATCGGCACTTCAGGACAGCGCAACTGCGCGCGTCGCAGTCGCTCACGCTCGACCGGGTGCCGCTGCTCGTCAACGCCGACGTGGCCATGTCGATGGCGCTGCCGACCGCCGACGACAACTTCTACTTCAGGAATGCGCAGGGCGACGAGGTGATCTACGTCAGCGACGGCGCGGGGGTGCTCGAAACGCAGCTGGGCGAGATCGACTTCAGGCGGGGCGACTACCTGGTGATCCCGCGAGGCATCCTCTACCGGGCGCACTTCACCGAGCCGGCGAACGCGGTGCCTCGTGATCGAGAGCCGCGGGTACGTGCGCGACGCCGCGTCGCTACCGCAACGACCATGGGCAGCTGCTCGAGGACGCGCCGTACTGGAGCGCGACATCCGTCCGCCCGTCACGCCTGCCGGTCGCACGACGACAAGGGGCGAGTTCCGGATCCTCGTCAAGAAAGTACAACCGCCTCACCGAGTTCGTGCTCGACCACCATCCGTTCGACGTGGTCGGGTGGGACGGCTACTACTACCCGTGGGCGTTCAACATCCACGACTTCGAGCCGAGCGTCGGCCGGTTCCACCTGCCGCCGCCGGTGCACCAGACGTTCGAGGGCGACGGGTTCGTGATCTGCTCGTTCTGCCCGCGGCCGTACGACTTCGACCCCGAGGCGGTCCCGGCGCCGTACAACCACTCGAACGTGATGAGCGACGAAGTGCTGTACTACGCGAGCCCGGAGTTCATGAGCCGCAAGGGCATCGAGTACGGCATCGATCACGCTGCACCCAGACGGGGTGCCGCACGGGCCGCACCCTGGCCGCACCGAGGCGTCGATCGGGCAGGCGCAGACCAACGAGCTCGCGGTGATGCTCGACACGTTCCGCCCGCTACGCGTCACGACGCAGGCCCTGGCGGTCGAGGATCCAGGCTACTTCCGCTCGTGGGTCGAGTGACGACGCCACGCGCGCGTCGCGGCCGGCAGCGGCACACCCGACGAGCTGCTGGCGAACGTGCGCGTTCCCGGGCACGCGGTCTGATGGCGCGCCCTCTCTTCCGACGCTCTGACCTGATGGACGTCCCGTGATGCCTGCTCTCGATGTGACCCACGATCCGACAGCCACGAGTTGGGTGTCGTCGGCCCAGGACGCCGATACCGACTTCCCGGTTCAGAACCTGCCGCTCGGCGTCTTCTCGTTGCACGGCGATGCCGTGTCTGACGATCGGCTGGGCGTCGCGATCGGTGACCAGGTGCTCGACCTCAGCGGGTGCCTCGAGGCGCAGGTCATCGGCTTCGAACGGGCCGACCTCCAGCAGGCCTGCCGGGCGCAGCGGCTCAACGCGTTGCTGGCGCTCGATCCCGACGCGTGGCGGATGCTGCGCCGCGAGGTCTTCGACCTGCTCACGACGCCCGACGAACAGCTGCGCGGGCGAGTGCGGAGGCACCTGCGGGCGATGCGCAGCGTCGCCATGACCATGCCGGTCGCGCCCGGCGACTACACCGATTTCTACGCGTCGATTCACCACGCCACCAACGTGGGCGTGATGATGCGGCCCGACAATCCCCTCCTGCCGAACTACCGGTGGACGCCAATCGGGTACCACGGGCGCTCCTCGTCGCTGGTGGTGAGCGGCACGGGCGTGCGGCGTCCGGTCGGACAGTGGAAACCCGAGACGGCTCGCGGGCCGGTAGTCGAGCCATCGCGCCGACTCGACTATGAGCTCGAGGTCGCGCTCGTGGTCGGGGGCAGCAATGCGCTCGGTACCAGGATTGCTTTGGATGCAGCCGAGCGTCACATGTTCGGCATCTGCCTGCTGAACGACTGGTCGGCACGCGACGTCCAGGCCTGGGAGTACCAGCCACTGGGACCGTTCCTGTCGAAGAACTTCGCGACGTCGATCTCGCCATGGGTCGTGACGTTCGACGCGCTCGAACCGTTCCGCATTTCCCCGGCGCCAAGGGGGGAGGACGACCCGCCGCTCATGTCGTACCTCGAGTCGGGTCGGCACGCCGAACGGGGAGGCCTCGACGTTCGCCTTGAAGTGTCACTCGAGACCCAGCGCATGCGCTCGCGCGGTGAGCCGGCGGCGCGATTGAGCCGTAGCGAATTCAGACAGATGTATTGGACCTTTCCTCAACTGGTCGCGCACCACACGCTCACCGGCTGCAACCTCCGGCCGGGTGACCTGCTCGCCAGCGGAACCGTGTCGGGCCCCACGCGAAGCGAGCGCGGATCCCTGCTCGAGTTGTCGTGGCGCGGAACCGAACCCGTGGTGTTGCCGAACGGCGAGGAGCGCAGGTTCCTCGAGGACGGTGACGAGGTGATCCTGAAGGGCTGGTGCGAAGCCCCAGGCCGGAAGCGGATCGGGCTTGGCACGTGCCGCGGCCGGGTCCTCGCCCCGGAGGTCGATGGACTGCCGAGATGATTGAGCCATCAGACCGCAGGGCCGTCGCGGATGGGGTTGCTGATGCTGACGGGCACGCGAACCGATTAGACTCTGTGACGGTCTCCGCGCGGCCGCGTCCTGCCCCCGCGCGGCGGCGTCGCGTGCATCCGATGGAACGCTGCCCCTCGTGCTCGTCGAGTTTCCTCCGCTCAACACCCATGAGCTGGATCGATCGGACGCGTGCGCGCTTCACGACAAAGCGGCCTTGCCAGTGCTGGCATTGCGGATGGAGCGGCTGGCTGCCGGCCGAGCCTGCCGATGCTGTGCGGGGGCCAGAGAGCGCCTCGGATCCCGCCACGGCCCCCGCCGGCGCAACCACCAAGAAGAAGTCGCCCAACAGCGCGGCCTGACCCGGCGCAGGTCACCGGAGGCCTTCCCGCGCCGACCTCATGGCCGCGGGTTTCTCGCTTCAGCGCCTGCTGACGTGCGGGAACGTCTCGCGCAGTGACGGATGCTGCTGGTCGCGCGCCGAGAGGATCGGGGCGATGGGCAGCGGCCACTCGATGGCCAGGTCCGGGTCGTTCCAGGGCATGCCCTGCTCACCCTCGGGATCGTAGACGTCGGTGCACTTGTACTCGACCTGCGCGTACGGGCTGGTGACGCAGAAGCCGTGCGCGAACCCCGGCGGGATGTAGAGCTGGCGGAAATCGTCAGCCGACAGCGTAACGCCGATCCACTGCGCGAACGTTCGCCGACTCCGGCCGGACGTCGACCGCGACGTCGTAGATCTCCCCCTCGATGACGCGAACCAGCTTGCCCTGGGGACGCCGCCATTGCCAGTGCAGGCCGCGCAGCGTGCCGAACTGCGAGCGCGAGTGGTTGTCCTGCACGAACGGTGCGGTGATGCCGGCCGCGGCATAGCGCTCGGCGTGGTACGTCTCGACGAAGAAGCCACGGGCATCGCTGAACACGCGCGGCTGGATGACCAGCACCCCGGGGAGGCTGGTCTCATGAACTTGCATGCGGTGTGCCCTCGGTCTCGATCAGGCGGAGCAGGTAGCGTCCGTACTCGTTCGACTTCATCGACGCGCCGATGCGCACGACCTGGTCGGCGTCGATGTAGCCCATCCGGAAGGCGATCTCCTCGACGCAGGCCAGCATGAGCCCCTGGCGCTTCTCGATGGTCTCGACGAACGTCGAGGCCTCGAGCAACGACTCGTGCGTGCCGGTGTCGAGCCACGCGTACCCCCGGCCGAGGCGCTCGACCGCGAGCTGCCCCTTCTCGAGGAACGCGCGGTTCACGTCGGTGATCTCCAGTTCGTTGCGCGCCGATGGCTTGAGGTCGGCGGCGATGTCGATGACCGTGTTGTCGTAGAAGTAGAGGCCCGTGACGGCCCAGGGCGAGCGTGGAGCCTCGGGTTTCTCTTCGAGGCTGATCGCGCGGCCCTCGGCGTCGAACTCCACGACGCCATACCGCTCGGGATCGCGGACGAGATAGCCGAACACCGTGGCGCCTTCGGCGCGCGTCGCCGCGCGGCGCAGCAGTTCGGGCAAGCCGTGCCCGTAGAAGATGTTGTCGCCCAGGGCGAGGGCCACCCGATCCGGCCCGACGAACGCGCGACCGATGCGAAACGCCTGCGCGAGGCCGTCGGGACTCGGTTGCACGGCGTACGAGATGTTGAGGCCGATCTCGGACCCATCCCCGAACAGGCGCACGAAGCCGTCCTGGTCCCACGGCGTCGTGATGATCAGGACGTCGCGAATCCCCGCCAGCATCAACGTCGACAGCGGGTAGTACACCATCGGCTTGTTGTAGATGGGCACGAGCTGCTTGCAGACCGCCCGTGTGACGGGATAGAGCCGGGTGCCGCTGCCCCCCGCGAGGATGATGCCCTTCATGCTGTCCCTTCGTGCGTGGCCGTGCAGGAATCGCGACGGACGACCGGAGAGATTAGCACGCGCCGCGCGGCGGCTCCCGGCGCCAACTCGGGCCACGTGAACTCGGGCCGCCCCTCAACACCGCAGACGATGCCAGCTCACCGCACCAGGTCGAGGCGGGCCTGCGTGCGCGCAACGGCCTCGTCGAGGTAGGTGCGGTCGAGTTCGATGCCGTCGAAGGCAATGCCGAGCGCGGCACACGCCACCGCGGTGCTGCCGAGCCCGGTGAACGGGTCGAGCGCGCGCGTGGCGCGATCGACGCCGTGCAGGCGCAGGCAGAACTCGGGCAGGCGAGCGGGGAACGTCGCGGGATGGGGACGGTCGCGGTCGCGGTACTGGATGGTTTCGTACGGGAGGAACCAGGTGTTGCCCCGGCACCGCTTGCCGGCCGCGGCGCTCTTCCAACGCGTCACGTTCGAGCGTGTCCTGGTACGGCACCCCCACCGCGAGGCGATCCAGCGGGGTCGCGCCAGTCGGCGTGAAATGGAAGATGAACTCGTGGCAGTCGTTGACGAAGCGCGGGCTGTTGATGGGCTTGTAGTGGCCGACCGCCAGCGTTCCGTCGATCCCCGCTCGGGCGCCCGCGTCGTCGCCGTCGATCGCGATCGACTTCACCCAGTGCAGCGTGTTCTGCAGGACGAAGTGCGCGCGGGCCTGCTGGGCGATGTCGTACGGCACCCAGGGATCACTGGGCTTCGCACCGACGTTCAGGAACAGCGACCCCGCAGGCCGCAGCACGCGCCGCACCTCGGTGAGCCATTCAGCCGTCCAGGCCAGGAACGCATCGCGGGGGCCGCGGTCGTCGTAGCTGCGGTAGGCGATGCCGAGGTTGTACGGAGGCGAGGTGACGACGACGTCGTAGGTGGCCGGCGCGGTGGCGCGGAGGACCTCGATGCAGTCGCCGTGAAAGAACCGGTAGGCGTGCGCGTCGCGCCGGCAGGTGGCGTAGGGGAGGGGAGGTGGCGCGTGGGTGCCGGCGTGAGACATCGTGCCGACAACGTACGGCACGCGCGGCTGCCGAGGCAACCTGCGTGCGGGGGAACCACGACTACGAGACGCGTGCGTAGGCGAACAACGAGGCGCGGCGGCGGGGAGGCGCCTCGATCTGGACGGCATGATTCTGCCGGTGCGTATTCGTCCGGCACTCGCCGCCCTTTTCTTCCACGTAGAGGACGTCGCGATCGGTCGGTACTTCGCGGTAGCATCCCACCACGCATCCGCACGTCAGCTTCGAGATCTTCAACAACCGCACGACACTCATCACGTCCCCCGCCCTCCGTCATGCAAGCGCCGTTCCATCTAAGTTGGCGCTCTCCGTCCCGTCGTCTCCCTGCGCATCTGCGAAATGTGCCTTGATTCCCGTGCCCGGTGCCGGGCGCCTGGCCTGTGGCAGGCCGCCCGACGGTTCGCTCTTGGATCGGCGTGTCCGGCTTCTTGGACGGAACCCGCCTCGGCAGGAATATCGGCGCGCATCCGCACAACGTGAATCGCGCATGCAGGTTCGATGATGCCAGCGTGGTGTGACGCAGCCGTGACGCCAGCGCGTCACCCCTTGACGGTTCGTCGGGCGGGCCACGGTTGCGGTGGCACGCAGTGCCCGACCCCTGTCGGTCGGCACCTCGCATCGTGTCGGGCCGTCAGCCGCCGGCGATGAGCACTGATACGACGAAGCGCGCAGCCGGTCGACACGGGCCGCCTGGTGCGTGAAGGCGACAGAAGACAGGGTCGACGGGTGTATCGAAACCGGTGGGATGGCGATCAGGGGTACTATCGCACTACACTTCGTCATCTAGCCCCTTGCAAAATAAAGAGATCGGGCTAGAATGCCGAAGACTTAAGGAAGGGTTGGTGCCACAGGTGTTTCTGCTTCGCCATCGGGTTCGAGGTTCCGCGCTGGCAGTACTGCTGACCGCTGGGCTTGCGGTGAGCGGAGCTGTCGAGCTGGGAGCTGCGACCCAGACGCGAAAGTCATCGGCGAAGAAGTCCACTGCCAACTCATCGGCCACGGCACGCTCGACGCGGTCGACGGCGGCGACGACACCAACCGCCACCAGGACGAGTTCGAAGCGCGTGACGGCCGCGCAGGCGCGGTCGAAGCGCGTGGCAGCGGCGCGAGCGGCGAGCCGGCGGAGGTCACAGGCTACCGCGGCCCGCAAGGCACGCGAGGCGCGCGAGGTCGCACAGCCGCTCTACAAGCTCGACGCGTCGGGCGCCATCGTTCCGGATGTCCGCGCGGCGGCGGCGATCATCTACAACCCCGTCACCCAGGAGATCCTCTGGGAGGCCAACGGCGAGCAGGAGCGATCCATTGCGAGCATCACCAAGGTGATGACCGCCGTGGTCTTCCTCGAGCACGAATACGATCTCGAGCGCGAAGTGGTCGTCGATCCGATCGACATCCGCGGCGCTTCCACCACGTTCCTGCGCGGCAGGGAACGCCTGCGCATCGCAGACGTGCTGCACCTGATGCTGATTGCGTCTGACAATGCGGCCGCGCGGACGCTGGCTCGGCAGTCGATTCACGGGCCCGCGGGCTTCGTGCGCCGGATGAACGAGAAGGCGCGCGAACTCGGGTTGACGCACACGACGTATGCCGATCCGTCGGGGCTGTTCTCTGACAACGTCTCGTCGGCACTCGACATGGCGAAGCTGATCGCGTACGCCTCGAGCGATGCGCGCATCGCGCCGATCATGCAGAAGTCGAACTACACGCTGGCGACGAGCCGGCGCACCATCACGGTGCACAACACGAACCGGCTGGTGGGGACCGACATGGCGGTGCAGGGTGGCAAGACGGGCTTCATCCGTTCGGCCGGCTACTGCCTGGCGACGTTGTTGAAGTTGCCGCAGGGCGACCCGGTCGCCGTGGTGGTCCTGGGTGCCCGCTCGAATGCGGGCCGCTTCATGGAAACCAAGCACCTGTTCCAGTGGGTGTCGAGCAAGGCGCAGTCGTTGATCGCCGCCCGCCCACCGCAAGTCCAGCCGCAGGAGCACTCCCCCCAGCACAGACCGTAGGGGCGGCGCCCCCGCGCCGCTACCGGCGCCGGGCTGACGACACCGTGCCAGGCAGTGCCCGGGCCTGGAGCACGGCGCGCCACGCGCACGCGTGACAGTCGCACGACCCGGCCACGCCCGTCGGCCCGACCGCGGCCGTGGCGACCTGCGCCGCGCGTGGACGCCGCGCCTCCACACCGGCCAGTGACGCGGCGCAGGGGCGCCGCCCCTACACCTGGTACGTGTGAGGCGTAGGGGCGGCGCCCCAGAGCCGCCCGGGGAACGAGACGCGTGCCGGAAAAAGAAAACGGCCCGGGCGCTTGCGCACCCGGGCCGCACGTCGTACCCCGAACAATCGAGCTTAGAACGACCAGCGTCCGCCGAAGGTGATCTGGCGTGCGCCCTGGATGGACGTCGGTGACTCGAACAACACCACGTTGCCCGAGATGGTGCGGTTCGGGACCCGCGTCTGCACGCCGGTGACGGTGTCGTTGTTCGTCAGGTTCTGGAAGTCGGCGAAGATGCCGAACTTGTGGACGTCGACACGGAACGACTTCTCCATGCGCAGGTCGACCTGGTGGAACATCGGCAGGCGACGGCTGCCTCGTGGCTCGAGGTACACCGTCGTCGACCCCGAGCGGTTCAGCGTGCTCCCTGAGACCGACATGTCGGCCTGGTAGGTGGTCCCGCTGATAGCCCGGTAGTAGGCGTTGAGCGCCAACTCGATCTTCGGGATCGTGTAGCCGCCCAACAGCTTGAACTCGTGCGTGCGGTCGTTAGATCATCAAGCCATCGGCGTTCACCAGCGAGGTGTTGGGATTCTCGAAGAACGACCCCGTGACGCTCGTGGTGCCGCCGTTGCTGACGGTGCCTTCGGTCTCCGACCACACGTACGAGAACTGCCCGTTCCATCTGTTCGAGTACGACTTGGTGAGCACGAACATCGCACCCTTGTACGTGCGGGTCGGGTCGATGGTTGCGAAGGGCTGACCGGTGCCGTCGAGATACTGGTAGCCCTTCGGGTTCATGATCAGGAAGTCTTCCTCGGTCGCCGAGCGGTTGGCCCACCGGTAGAGCATCATGGGCTGGTTGGTGAGCCTGTTGGTCACCGACACCGGCGTGAACCTGGCGAGCGGACTGACGGAGTTGATGAAGTTGTCGTAGTTGCGGTAGATGCCCGTCACCGCGATGCGCATGTCGCGGCGCAACTGCTGCTCGAACGACATGTTGAATTCGTCGAGCCCCAGGTGATCGATGTCGTCGTCCATCTTGTAGAGCAGCGAGGGCACACGGTCGAACTCAACGAGCCGGCCATTGCTGAGCACGTCGTACGAGACGTAATCTTCATAGCCGCTGGTTGCGCGCTGGAAGGTGTTGTTGCTGGCACCCTCGTAGTAGCGGCCCCAGAAGCCCTTCAGCACGCTGGTGCCCTTGCCGAGCACGTCGAAGGCCATGCCGATGCGTGGGCCGATCGCCAGGTTCGGCTCGTAGATCGTCCCGCTGTCGTTCGCGCTGTCGCCGCGGATGTGGTCGAGACGAAGGCCGAGGTTGGCGGTGAGCCGGCCGATCTGCCACGCGTCCTGCGCGTAGTACGACTCGCGCTTGTTGCGGCCCTCGATGTCGTAGTTCAACCCGCTGTACGCCAGGTACGGCTCGCCGCCGAGGTCGTAGTAGTACACGTTGTCCATGTACTCGCTGCGGGAGTGCGACTTGCTGCGCTCGACCTCCATGCCGAACTTGAAGTTGTGCCGCCCTGCCGCTTCCGCGTACTTCGACAGCGACACGTTGACCTGGTTGCGGCCGCGATCGGCGTAGTAGTAATAACCGGCGCCACCGGTGTATTCACCGGTATCGCCGTCGTACCGCACCGGCGTCTGGTCGATCGGGTCGAGGTAGTAGTAGCCCCAGTAGCCCGTGAACTTCGCCTCGAGGAACGTGTTCGAGCCGAAGACCTTGCGGTACTGCCCGTTCCAGATGGCTTCCGGCGAGTCCTGATCGACCGTCTGCTGGTCTGTCGAGAAGGTGCTGCCAGGCCAGCCCGCCCGGCCGGTGACGTTGTAGTTGTCGTACTGGAAGCTGCCGATGATGGTGTCGCTCGGCGTGAGCTGCCACGTCAGCTTGCCGTTGTAGCGGGGGCTGATTTCCGTATTGATGGAGCGCGGGCCCACGGGGTCGCCCTCGAGCGCGTAGCGCTGGACGCTGCCCCACCAGAACGCCTTGTCCTTCACCAGCGGACCGCCGAGCTGTACCGTGTAGTCGTTCAGCTTCTTGAGGACGTTGGCGTTGCCGAGCGACGGGTTCAGCTTGAGGTTCTCGGCGCTGATGTTCTTCGCCGGCCAGGCCGTCGTTGGTGTGGCGATACTCGAAGAGACCGGAGTACGCGTTGCCACCCGACTTGGTGATCGTGTTGACCACGGCGCCCGAGAAGCCGCCGTACTCGGCCGGCGCGCCGATGCCGCCCACCTGGACCTCTTCAACGATGTTGAAGTTGAAGAACACCCACGCCGACCCGCCCTCCGGGTCGCGCGTGTCGACGCCGTCGATCAGCAGCGAGTTGCCGTAGCTCGCGTCGCCGCCGAATCCCGAACTGCCGTTCACGCCAGGCGTGTAGTTCAGGAGCGAGGTCGCGGCGTTGAAGTTGCCCATGTTGATGGGCATGCTCGACAGCAGTTCCTGCGAGAGGCTGTTGTCGCTCGCCGCCGATGTTGCGTCGATGGTTGAGGCGTTGGCGGTGACCTCGACGCTCTCGGCGAGGCCTCCAACCTTGAGCGCGAGGGGAACCGAGAGGGTCTTGCCGATGCCCACGTCGAGGGCGGTCGCGCCGCGGGGAACGAACCCGGCGAGTTCGGCTCTCACCTCGTAGTTGCCGGGGTTGAGCCCGACGAACCGGTATTCGCCGCGGTCGTCGGTGACCGTCGTCTGCGCGCCCTGCCGGCCGGTGAGCGTGACGGTGACGCCGGGCAGCACGCCGCCCTGCTCATCGGTCACCCTGCCTTCGATCGTGCCGGTCTGAGTCTGCGCGCCCACTCCATTCGCCCCGAGGGCGAGGAGCAATGCGATGAGAATGGCGAGTCGCTTCATGATCATCGCCCTCCGTTCCCGTACGTGACGTTCGGCGACTTCACGCGATCGTTGCTCGTGGAGTAGAGGGCGTAACCAAGCCCTGCCCCAACCGCGACGAGCGTGATGATGCCGGCCTTCGTCTTGAAGAAGCTGGATGAGCCAAGGTCAGTGCGCGGGCTGTCCTGGGCCTGCGCATACCGCGCAGACGGCTGAGGCGCCAGCGTGGTCTTCGCGACGGCCTTCTCGGCCGCAGCCGCCAGCCCGACCGTCTTCGTCGGGGCCACCTCGTTGTCCCCGGCCAACGCGGGCAGGGGCGCGGCGACGACCGCGGCCGCGAGCACCAGCACTCGCATCCAGGGGCGCCGCCTACTTCGCGCGTGCGTCATCTTGTGTGCTCCTTTTTGAAGTAAGGGTGGCCGGCCGTCACAACAATCCCGCTGACGGCGGTTAGGAGCCAGTTAGCAAGATTGGATCCGCCTCGTCCGCATTTCCATCCGTCCCATACCTGCTGTTTGGCGTGTCATTCCACAGGTCAGGGACATGGCGAACGGGCGGCGATCCAAAATTGCCGAACCCCCGATCCGAAGTTTTGTAGTCCCTGTTCGTGCCAGCGCCGGCGACGGAACGCGGACCCCTCGCACCGGGCCTGTCGCGCCAGGCGCCAGCGCTGCCGAGTGGGTTGACGTGAGTCGCGACGGTCGGTCACCATGACAGGTTCAGTTGCCGCCTGTGAAGACATCCCCCGCCCGCCACGTGTCCCCCTCCTCGCCGCAGCCTTCGCAGGCCATCGCGGCCTCCGCGCGACGCGCTCGTCGGCCGCTGGCGTGGGCGATCAGCCTGGTGGCGGTGGCCGCCGCCATTGCCGGAACTGCATGGTTCCTTGCCAGGGCGACGCGTCAGCAGGCCGACGGCATCGACCTGGGACGTCTCCCCGCCGGCGTGTCGCGCGAGGCGCTCAACCTCGTCGTGATCACGCTCGACACCACGCGCGCCGACCGCCTCGGCGCGTACGGCGCCACCGATGTCGAGACTCCGGCATTCGATCGCCTGGCGCGCGAGGGGGTGCTCTTCGAGCAGGCGATGGCTCCGGCTCCTCTGACCTTGCCGGCGCATGCGAGCATCTTCACCGGCAAGTTCCCGCCCGAGCACGGCGCCCGCGACAACGGCGGCTTCTTCCTGGGCCCCGAGCACGAGACGCTGGCCGAGGTCGTCAAGGCGGGTGGCTTCAGGACCGGCGGCTTCGTCGCGGCGTACGTGCTCGACTCGAAATGGGGCATCGACCAGGGTTTCGAGACGTATTTCGACGACTTCGACTCGGTGCGCCCGCAGGGCCGGTCGAGCGGCGACATCCAGCGGCCCGCCAACGAGGTGGTCGACAAGGCGCTGCCCTGGATGGATTCGGTGAAAGGCGGCCGCTTCTTCGCCTGGCTGCACTTCTACGATCCGCACACGCCCTACGCGCCTCCGGAACCGTTCAAGACGCGGTACGCGGCGCAGCCGTACAACGGTGAGGTCGCGTTCATGGACGCACAGATCGGACGCGTCGTCGCCTTCCTCGAGGAACGCGGCCTGCTCGACCGCACCGTGATCGCCGTGGTCGGGGATCACGGAGAGAGCCTGGGCGAGCACGGCGAGGATGCGCACGGCTTCTTCATCTACGAAGCGGTCACGCGCGTGCCGTTCGTCGTGAGGGCACCGTTCGCGGGGCTGCGCGGGCGCCGGGTTGCCGATCCGGTGCGCTCGATCGACCTGATGCCGACGACGCTCGCCCTCCTGGGCATGACCATGCCGGGGGGAACGTCGGCGGCGAGCCTCATCCCGCTCATGGCCGGCGTGCAGGGCGAGTTGGGTCTCGAAGGGTACGCGGAGGCGATGTACCCCCTCCACCACTACGGATGGAGCGACCTGCGGGCGCTGCGGTCGGGCCGCTACAAGCTCATCGACGCCCCGAGGCCCGAACTCTACGACCTCGACATCGATCCGCACGAGCAGACCAACATCTTCGAACAGCGACGCGCGCTCGGCGACCGCATGACGCAGCAGTTGCGGCAGAAGTCCGAGGGGTTCACCGTGGTCAAGGCCGACCAACCCGCGGCCGACATCGACCCGGAGGTGCGCGCCCGCCTGGCCGCACTCGGATACGTCGGATCGTTCGTGGCAAGTTCGAGCGACCCGCGCACCGACCGGGCCGATCCCAAGGACAAGGTCGGCCTGTTCAACCTGATGAGCGAGGCCCGCGAGAGCACCGCGGATCCCGCGTCATTCGATCGCGTGGTGGGGCTGCTGCAGCGCGTCGTGACCGAAGATCCGAACGTGATCGACGCGTGGTTCAAGCTGGGCAACGCGTATTTCAGGGCGGCACGCTGGAAGGACGCGATCGATCACTACCGGCGCGCGCTCGAGCTGAAGCCTGACTACGACCTGGCGGTCATCAACATTGCGACCGCCTACCGCAACATGGGCGACGACGAGTCGGCGCTGGCGGGCTACGAGCACTACTTGCGCATCGACCCGAAGGACGCCTACGTGCGGTACCAGGTCGGGGAACTGTTCCTCGACCGCGGCGACCTGGCGAAGGCCGAGTCGGTGTTCAACGAGGCGCTCGCCATCGACCCCAAGGTGGCGCAGGCAAGGAACGCCCTGGGGGTGATCGCCTTCCAGCGCGGGCAGATCGACGAGTCGGAACGCCTGATCCGCGAGGCGATTGCCCTGCGTCCCGACGTGCGGCTGGCGCGCTACAACCTGGCGCTCATCGCCGAGCAGCGCAACGACCCGGGGACGGCCGAGCGCGAGTACCTCGAGGAACTCAAGCTGCACCCCGAGAGCTACAAGGCGGCCTTCAACCTGTCGCGGCTCTACGAGGCGGCGGGCAACCGCACCCTGCAGATCGATGCGCTCCACCAGGCGATCGATGGCAACCCGCGGTTCGCGGAGGGGCATCTCTTCCTCGCCAAGGCCTACCTCGACGAAGGGCGTGACCTGGCGGGGGCCATCGAGTTGGCGCGGAAGGGGCTTACGCTGAAGCCCCGCGCCGACATGGTGCCGTTCGGGCACTTCGTCCTGGCCGATCTCTACAACCGGGTAGGCCGTGGCGCCGAGGCCGCGCGCGAGGTCGCGCTCGGCCGGGCCAGCCAGGAACGGACGCGGCCCCGCTCGTGACTGGAGACGGCCCCGGGACGCGCCGCGGTTACACGGTCGTAACACGGCAGCCGGTATAATCGCCCTCCTCGGTGCACGCACTGCGCCGACGGCGCCGCGGTGCCACCCCCCAGGCACCGCCGGGTGGTTGCTGTCGCGAACCAGGCGGGGTCATCCGCTGTGGGTTGGCGTTCAGCCAGCGCGAATGACGGCCAGGTTTCCAGGTCGGTCTCGCCGAGTCGTTGAGGCGACCTCGCAAGGTGCTCGGCCACAGCGCGCGAGTCAGTGGAAGGATGGTGGGAAGCTCACACAGGCAGCGCCAATTCACGCCGAACCGGTAACACGGACCCCACGGTCCGCGCGCGGCACGACCTCGACAGGTGTCGGCGCGGCCGGTGTCACTGCGCGGCCACGAGCCCGCTCGGCATTCCCGTTCGACTGTCGTACCCGAACTGTTCAGATGACGAAGAAATCCGTTCGCAAGCCCTCCACGACCTCCGCCCCGGCGGCGGCCTCGATCCCGGACGTCACGTCCACACCTGCGACGACGGCGTCGCCCGAGTCGTCAGCGGTGGTGACGGCTCAACCTGCGCCGAAGCCGGGCGCTACGCGGCGTTCCAAGGCCGCTCCCGTCACGCCGGTCGCGAAGCCGGCCCGCGGCCGCAAGACCTCCGCGACGACCGCCGAGGCCACCTCCACGGAAAAGGTCATCAAGAAGCCTGCGGCGAGAAAGACCGCGTTGCGGAAGCCGGCAGCCACGCCCGCGCCTTCGGCGACCGCTGTGCCTCCTCTCACCCAGGATGTCGCACGTGCCGAGCGGACACCCGCGACGGGTCTGCGGGTGCTGATCGTCGCGTCGGAGTGCTCGCCGTACGTGAACTCGGGCAACCTCGGCGACGCGGTCGGCGCACTCGTCGACAGCCTTGCCGCAGGCGGACACGATGTGACCTGCGTGTTGCCGCGGTTCCCCGGCGTCCTGCCCGAGGGTGCGGCGCACGATCAGCGCACGGTCACGATGGGCGATCGGGCCGTCACCGTCACCCTGATCCGCGGAGATCGCGGGCCGCACGCGCGCGTCATCGCCGTCGATCACGAGGGCTTCTTCGGACGGCCGAGCCTGTACGCCGAGTTGGGCCAGGAATATCCCGACAATCCGCGCCGATTCGCGGTGCTCGCCATGGTCGCCTGCGACCTGGCGGCCGAGGCGGCCGTTCCGTACGACGTCATCCACGCGTTCGACTGGCAGGCGGGCCTGGTGCCCGTGCTCGCACGTGCGCGCGCTGCGGACTCGCCGCACCTTGCGTGCGCGGCGCTGGTGTTCACGGCGCATGCCCCGCAGTTCCAGGGGCGCTGCGCGAGCGACTGGCTCACGGCGTTCGGGCTCGACGCGCGGTATCGCTCCGTCGTCGCGATGGAGTATTGGGGCGGGCTCAGCCTGCTGAAGGGCGGCGTGAACTTTGCCGACATCGTGACGGTCGGGTCGGCCGAAGACGCCGTGACGTCGCCCGGGGGATGGGGGTTCGAGGGCATCTTCGCCGCGCGGGGATCGGAACTGGTGTCGCTCGACCTGCACGGTGAGACCAGCGGGATTGGGCAGCGGGCCGTGGACCTGTACGATCGCGCCCGGACACTCGCCGCGATGCGCGGGCCGGTCTGACCAGCGGCGCCTCACCTGTGGCACACTGCCCGGCGCGAGAGGCGCGGTCGTCGTGGCCGCGCCTCCGAGCTGTAACCATCGCGGCGGTAACCGCATCCTAGTAGCGGTTCAAAGGAGAGCCCGAGCTCATGGCATCTGACAAGGTTTTCACGTTTACCGATACGAATTTCGATTCCACCGTCTCCGGGACAGCGCAGCCGATCCTGGTGGATTTCTGGGCAACGTGGTGCGGGCCGTGCCGCATGATCGCGCCGTCGATCGAGGCGCTCGCGTCCGAATACGAGGGCAAGGCGCTCGTCGGCAAGCTCGACGTCGACGAGAACCCGATGACCGCGGGACGGTTTGGCGTGATGAGCATCCCCACGCTGCTCGTCTTCAAGAACGGCCAGCCCGTCGATCAGATCGTGGGCGCGGCCGACAAGGCGCACCTCAAGCAACTCATCGATCGCCATCTCTGATCTCGAGGGTCGCCGCATGAGCACCGGGATCGCACGCGAAGTAGTCGTGATTGGCTCCGGGCCGGCTGGCCTGACGGCGGCGCTGTACACCGCCCGCGCCAACCTCGCGCCCATCGTCATCGAGGGCACGAGCGCGGGTGGCCAGTTGATGCTGACCACCATGGTCGAGAACTGGCCCGGGTACCGCGACGGGATCATGGGGCCCGACCTGATCACCGAGTTGCGGGCCCAGGCCCAGCGTTTCGGCGCGGAGATTACGAGCGGACAGGTTGCGAGCGTTGACCTGGCCGTGCGTCCGTTCCGCATCGCGTTGACCGACGGTGTGACCTACACCGCACGCGCGCTGATCATCGCAACCGGCGCATCGGCGAAACTGATCGGGCTGCCAAGCGAGATGAGCCTCATGGGGCGCGGCGTCACCACGTGTGCGACCTGCGATGGCTTCTTCTATCGCGGGCGGCCCGTGGCCGTCGTCGGGGGTGGCGACACGGCGATCGAAGAAGCCATCTTCCTCACGCGCTTTGCCTCGAAGGTGACCGTGATCCACCGGCGCGACACGCTGCGCGCGACGAAGATCATGCAGGACAAGGCGTTCGGGAACCCCAAGATCGAGTTCGTCTGGAACTCGGTCGTCGACGAGGTGCTCGGCGTCGCCGAAGGCAAGGTGTCGGGCCTGCGCCTGCGTAACACCCTGACGGGCCTGACCAGCGACCTGGCGGTCGACGGGCTCTTCGTCGCGATCGGGCACACCCCGAACACGAGCCTGTTTGCGGGCGTGCTCGATGCCGACGCGAACGGCTACCTCGTGACGCACCACGGGTCGCACACCAACGTGCCCGGGGTGTTTGCGTGCGGCGATGTGCAGGACCACGTGTACCGCCAGGCGATCACGGCCGCCGGGTCGGGATGCATGGCGGCGATCGACGCCGAGCGGTACCTCGAGCAACTCGGCGACCACCATCCCGTCGATGCCGCCGCCGTGACGATGTAACGCGCCGGCGAAGAATCACTCCGGGAGTGTTTTTCGCTGCGGCGGCGCGGTCACATGGTCGCGGCGATCCATCCGCCGCCGAGAACCTCGTCGCCGTCGAAGAACACGGCGGCCTGGCCGGGCGTGATGGCCGATTGCGTGTCGTCGAACGTCACGTGCACGCCTTCGTCATGCAGGGTCACGGTAGCCGCCGAGGCGTCGTGCCGATGGCGGATTTGAACCATCGCCCGCAGCGGCGTGCCAGGTGCCCGGCCCGCTATCCAGTTCACGTCACCCACGAGGCAAGCGCGCTGCTCAATCGACGCGCGTGGTCCGACCGTGACCGTGGCAGCTTGCGGCGTCGATGGCGTTCACGTAGAGCGGCACCCCGGTCGACAGGCGCAGGCCCTTGCGCTGTCCGATGGTGAAGTGATGCACGCCGTCGTGTGTCGCCAGCACGTGCCCGGCCCCATCGCGGATGACGCCCGGACGCGCCGCTGAACCCGCTTCCCGGCTCACAAACGCCGCGTAGTCTCCGTTGGGCACGAAGCAGATCTCGTGGCTGTCAGGCTTGTCGGCCGTGAGCAGCCCGCGCTCGCGCGCGTAGGCACGCACGGCATCCTTTGTCATGGCGCCGACGGGGAAGATGGCGTGTGACAACTGATCCTGCGTCAACGAGAACAGGAAGTACGCCTGGTCCTTCGACGCGTCGCGGCCACGCCGGAGGATGTACCGCGCACGAGCGTCGTCGTAGTCGACGCGCACGTAGTGGCCCGTGGCCAGGTGCTCGGCGCCGAGCCCGGCGGCGCGCTCGAGCAGGGTCGCGAACTTCACGTCGCTGTTGCAGTGCGTGCAGGGGATCGGCGTCCGTCCGGCGAGATACTCGCTGACGAAGTTCGCGATGACGTGCTCGCGGAACGGCACCTCGAAGTTGACGATGTAGTGCGGGATGCCGATCTGCCGCGCCGCACGTCGTGCGTCGTGCAGGTCGTCGATCGTGCAGCAGGATCCGAACGAGGCCTCGCCGCCGCGCTGGTCGTACAGCTGCATCGACAGGCCGATGACCTCATGGCCGGCGTCGGCAAGCAGCGCGGCGGCTACCGTCGAATCGACCCCGCCCGACATGGCGACCACCGTGCGCATATCCTCCATGATAGCGGGTCGGACGCGGGTCAGCCGCAGCGTCCCTTGCCGTTGTGAAGCCGGCCGGCGGCGACGCGCCTGAGGCGGGCCACGGCAGCCGCGACGATGTCGACCACGTGCGCTACCTCGTCAGGGGTCGTGGCGGGCCCCAGGCTGAACCGCAGGGCATTCTGCGTGTCGTGCGCCGCGAGGCCCATCGCCCGCAGGACGTGCGACGGCTCCAGGGTACCCGACGAACAGGCGGCGCCGGTAGAGACTGCCACGCCCTCGAGGTCGAGCGCGATGAGCAGCGCCTCGGCGTCGACGCCGGCAAAGCCGATGTTGGAGGTGTTGTCCACGCGGGGCGCGCGCGCGCCGTTGACGTGCGTGCCGTCGACGCGGCCCAGGACGCCCTGCTCCAGGGCATCGCGCTGCGCCCGCACCCCGCTGGTGTCGCCCGCGGCGGCAGCGGCCTGTTCGGCGGCCACGCCGAGTCCGACGATCCCCGCGACGTTCTCGGTCCCCGCGCGCCGACTCCGTTCCTGCCGTCCCCCGGTCTGCTGGGCGGTCACGGGCGTTCCACGCCTGACGAAGAGCGCGCCGACACCCTTGGGTCCGCCGAACTTGTGCCCGGAAATCGACAGCAGGTCCACGCCGAGGCGTTGGACGTCGATGGGCACCTTGCCTGCGGCCTGCACCGCGTCGGTGTGCACGAGGGCACCGCGGGCATGGGCGAGGGCGACGATGTCGGCGACGGGTTGCAGGGTGCCGATCTCGTTGTTGGCCAGCATCACCGAGACGATCGCCGTGTCGTCGCGCAGGGCGGCAGCCACGGCATCCGGATCGACGACCCCGGAACGCCCAACCGGCACGATCGTGTGCGGGATGCCGCGCTTGCCGAGGGCGCGGACGGTCTGCAGCACCGCCTCGTGTTCGATGGCTGTCGTGACGACGTGCGTGCGTCCCGGACGCCGCACGTGCCTCGAGCGCGCCCCGCAACGCCAGCCCGTCGCTCTCGGTGCCGCCGCTCGTGAACACGACTTCCACGGCGGCGCACCCCAGCAGGGCCGCCACCCGCTGACGCGCGGCGTCGAGCGCCTGCTTCGCGTGCTGTCCGTAGGCGTGGATCGACGAGGCGTTGCCCCAGGTCTCGCGCATGGCGCGCGTCACCGCCTCGACGACGAGGGCCGACGGCGGGGTGGTGGCGTTGTAGTCGAGGTAGATGGGCATTGGCCGGGGGTCGCACGCCTGCGCCGTTTGATGGTACAAGATCCGCACCGCGCGCTGCTGGCGGCATGACCGGTATCGAGGCTCGACATCGCTTGATGGGCGTGCATATACTCGACGTGCTTCCAGCCACCCAGCATCAGGGATAGCCCTGCGCGTGTTGTACCAGCGGAGACGAAACCACTATGTGGAAACGCGATGAAGGGGTCCGTCCCTCGACGCCTGCGCCTGAGCCAGCCCCGGCCGCCGCGCCCAGTACGCCCAACGTGCCCGCCCCGAGTGGGCCTGTGACCGCGCGACCCGCGCAGAACGAGAGGGAATCGGTGAACATCGGCAACATTGGCAAGTCGGTCGTGATCAAGGGCGAGCTCAACGGCAGCGAAGACCTTGTCATCGAAGGCCAGGTCGAGGGCAAGATCGAGTTGCGCCAGAACATCCTGACCATTGGGGCGAACGGCCGCATCAAGGCCCAGATCTTCGCCAAGCAGGTGATCGTGCAGGGCGAGGTGATCGGCAACATGACCGCGTCCGAGAAGATCGACATCCGCGAGAACGGCTCCGTCGAGGGCGACATCGTCGCGCCGAAAGTGGCCATTGCCGAAGGCGCCCACTTCCGCGGCAGCATCGACATGCAGAAGGCCGGCGTCAAGCCGGGAACCGCTCCGGGAGCCGGCGCGGCATCCGCTGACGCCAAGGCGGGTGACGCCAAGGCGGGTGACACGAAGCCGGCGCCGGCAGCCGCCCCCGCCCCCGCTCAAGCGCCGGCAGCCCCGGCCACGGCGGGCAAGGTCTAGGACATCCCTCACGTGTTTTGCGTTTCGGAGGTCGAGTGACTGACGAACGTTCGTCGTCGGGCCTGGTCGGACGGCTGTTCCGCAAGCCGGGATCGTCGGCCGTCCAGGCCCCGCACGACGTCCAGGACGAGGTCGGGGGACGTCGTGTGCCCTCGAAGGTCCTGCCCAAGCTGCTGGGGCTGCTCAAGCATCGCGACAATCCGACCATCCTCGACATCGGGCCCGTCGTGGGTTCCAACGTCACCTACCTGGGCGACCGCCTCGGCTGCCGGCTCATCATCGAGGACGTGTACGCCGAGCTCGAGCGCTTCGCCCGGGCCGACCGGATGAGCGAACTGCCGGCGTTCCTGACCCAGCGGCTGAACAGACCCGACCAGAGTGTTGATGCAGTGCTCTGCTGGGACATCTTCGACTACCTCGACAAGCCGTCGGCCCAGGCACTCGGCGCCGTGCTCGCACGGCTCGTCAAGCCCGGCGGGGCGTTGTTCGGGTTCTTTGCCACCGCGGCTGCTGCCGACCCGCATTACACGCGGTTCGTCGTGGTCGACGACACGACGTTCGAGCATCGTCCCTATCCCGCCTCGCGTACCCGACAACTGGTGATGGTCAATCGAGAGGTCGCGATGCTGTTTCCAGGCCTCAACGTGTCGGAGTCGTTCCTGCTGCTGGCGCACACCCGCGAAGTCCTCTTCAGGCGCCCGTAGGCGTCGCGGTCCGGGCGCAGCGCCTCGGCCGCCGTGCTAGCATCTCCCGGTCGAAATGCTCCGGGATTCCGGGGCCGTTGCGCGCCGCCTGTGTGCCTCCGTCCCGCCCGGGGGCGACACAGCGGAGCACCCGAGGAGTGACCGTGGACGCCGATCTCTCGCTGCACTTCCTGCACGTCGTCGAGCAGGCCGCCATCGCCAGCGCGCTCACCATGGGCCAGGGCGACCGCCACAAGTCTGACAAGGCTGCCGTCGAAGCCATGCGCCAGGCGATGGACCAGTTGCCCATCGACGGCACGATCGTCATCGGCGAGGGCGAGCGCGACGAGGCGCCGATGCTCTACATCGGCGAGAAGGTGGGGCAGGCCACCCGTGGCGAGTCGTTCATCCCCATCGACATCGCCGTGGATCCGTTGGAGGGCACCAACCTGTGCGCGTTCGGCGAGAACAACGCCATCGCCGTGCTCGCGGCCTCGGATGCGGGTGGGCTGCTGCACGCGCCCGACATCTACATGGAGAAGCTCGTGGTGGGGCCCACGGTCAAGCACGCCGTGTTCCTCGACGCGCCGGTCTCGCACAACCTCAAGGGGATCGCCAAGGCGCTCGGCCGCCGCATCGAGGAGGTCGTGGTCGTGGTGCTGGATCGGCCGCGCCACGAGCGGCTGATTGCCGAGATTCGCGAAACGGGCGCCCGCATCAAGCTGATCCGTGACGGCGACCTCTCGGCGGGGATCGCCGCCGCCGTCGCCGGAACCGGTGTGCACGCCGTGATGGGGACGGGCGGCGCCCCCGAGGGTGTGCTGACCGCCGCCGCGATGAAGTGCCTGAACGGCGAGATCTTCGCCCGGTTGGTGATCGCGAAGCCCGAAGACGAGGCACGCTGCAAGGCGATGGGCGTCACCGACACGAAGCGCATCTTCACGTCGGCCGACCTTGCGCCCTCCGAGAACATCATCTTCGCCGCCACCGGTGTCACCGACGGCGAGAACATGCACGGCGTGCGGTTTTTCGGTGACGGCGTCCGCACGAGTTCCATCGTGATGCAGACCAACCCGCACCGCATCCGGTTCATCGACACCATCCACGTGCGTTCGACCAGCGACGTGCGCATCCGGTTCTAGCGACCCGCGCGTCGGCTGCATGTCGCTCGAGCCCTGGCGCCGGAACCTGTTCGCGGTTACCGGCGCCACTTTCCTCGGATTCGCCAGCTTCACGCTGGTGATGCCGTTCCTGCCGCTGTATTTCCGTGAACTCGGCCTCACCGACACGGCATCGATTGCCATGTGGTCGGGGCTCAGCCTCGGTGTCACCCCCGCGATGACCGCGGTCCTCGCACCGACATGGGGCCTGCTCGCCGATCGGTTCGGCCTCAAGCTCATGGTCACGCGCTCGCTGGTCAGCTGCGTCCTCCTGATGCTGGCGCTCGCGAACGTGACCGAACCGTGGCACGTCTTCGCGTTGCGGGCCCTCCAGGGGCTCTTTGCCGGCTACGGCGGCCTCGTCCTTACCATGGCGGCCGACGCCGCGCCCCCGCAGAAGGTGGCTCACGCCATCGGGACCGTGCAGACGGCCCAGCGGCTGGGCCCGGCCCTGGGCCCGGTGATCGGTGGCACGCTGGCGGCGTGGGTGGGTCTCAGGCAGAGCTTCTACGTGGCCGCACTGGTCTATGCCCTGAGCGTGCTGCTGCTCTGGATGGGTTACCACCAGCCGAGGCCGCGTGCGGTCCACGGGCGGGAACCGGCGCCCCCGGACACCCTGTCGCTGCGCGGGATGCTGACACTCGAGAACTGCACGCTGCTGCTGGTGGCGGTGTTCGTGCTCCAGTTCGCCGAACGGACCTTCGGCCCCACGCTGCCGCTCTACGTCGCCGAGATGGTGGGCCACGAGCGATCGCTGGCGGTCGCGGGAACGCTGTTCTCGCTGATGGCCGGTGCCGGCGCCATCGGCAACCTGTCGGCTGCATGGTCGCTGCAGCGCGCGTCGTCACGCCAGGTCGTCGTGGCGGCGCTGGCCCTGTCGAGCGCCGGAGCGATGGCGTTCCTGGCCGCACCGGGTCCGATGGCCATGATGGCCGCGGCGGTGGTGTTCGGAGCCGGGGTCGGCCTGGCGAGCACCGTCGTCTACGCGGTGGCCGGCGCCGTCATCCCGCCGTCGGCGCGGGCACGCGGGTTCGGCTTCCTGACGAGCGCGTCACTGGCCGGGATGTCGATCAGCCCGATGGCATCGGGCCTGGTCGGCGCCATGAGCCTGCGCGCGGTGTTCGTGGCGACCTCGCTCATGCTTGCCGGCCTGGCGGCCGCGGTGTGGGGATTGATGCACGGCGGTGCGGCCAGGGACACCTCCGACACGCCGGTGGCCGAGGAAGTCTGAACCCTGAGCTCAGTCGTGTTGAGGCAGTACCGACACCGAACCGGCACGTCCGCCAGGTTGGTTCGCACGTGACCTGCCCTCCCCACAACTGAGTCGAAGGGCAGGCCAGCGGGGCGCGAAGACGCTGAGCCTACTGCCTCGTGCGGGCTTCTTCCGGGGGGCCACCGATGGTCTCCTCGACAACGGCCTCGATGTGCGGCCCGGTGGGACGCGGGAACGTCATCCGCAGCAGCGGTGGCGTGATCATCGTGGTCACCAGCACCATCAGCACCGACGCCGAGAACACGTCCTGCCCGATGATCCCGTTGGCGAGGCCGTACCCCGCGACGATCAGGCCGACCTCGCCGCGCGAGATCATCCCGACGCCCACGCGCACCGACTCCTGCCTGTTGAAGCCCGACAGGCGTGCGGCGACGCCGCAGCCGAGCGCCTTCGTGAGGATCGCGACCGCGACGAGCGCCACGGTGAACCACACGTGCGCCCCCAGTTCCCTGCCGTTGGCCGACAAGCCGATGCTGATGAAGAACACCGGCACCAGCATCGAGTAGGTGAGCGGGTGGATGGCGTGGTCGATGCGCTCCTTGAACGGCGTCACCGAGAACAGGACGCCCGCGAGGTACGATCCCGTGATCGCGGCCACGCCGCCCCCGGCTTCGGCCGCGACCGAGTAGAGAAACGCCACGGCCAGCACGACCGCCATCAACCCCTGGCTCACCCCGAGGCCGTCAGCCCAGCGCGCAATGGGGGTGAAGAAGCGCCCGAGGTAGATGGCCACGACGAAAAACGCCACCATCTTCACGACCACGAGCGCGATGTCGCCGAACTGCACGTCTCCCGTTGCGCGCGCGAACGCCACGACGAGCGACAGCAGGATGATGCCCTGCACATCGTCGATGACGGCGGCGCCGAGGATCGTCGAGCCCTCCTTCGACCGCAGGGCCTTCAGTTCGATCAGCGTCTGCGCCGAAATGCTCACGGAGGTCGCCGTGAGGATGGTGCCGATGAAGAGGCCTTCCCAGAAGAGGGGCAGGCCGAACGCCCTGGCGATCATCGCACCACCGATGAGCGGCAGCACGACGCCTCCAGTGGCCGACCAGAACGCGACCTTGCCGACGCGGCGCATCTCGTCGAGATTGGTCTCCATCCCGGCGATGAACATGAGCAGGACGACGCCGATCTCGGCGAGGGCTTTCACCAGGCCGAGCATCGGCACGCCGGTGGCGTGGCCGGCGGCCTCGTGGGATTGGAACAACGGCAGGCCGAGCACGTTGAGTACGGTGGGGCCCAGGATGAGGCCGACGAGGATTTCGCCGAACACCGACGGCTGGCCGATGCGATTCGCCAGGGCTCCCGCCAACTTGGCCGCAGCCACGATCAGGGCGAGCAGGAGCAGGAGTTGGAGATTCTGAGGCATTATGGAGACACATGATATGTCGATCAGGATCAGCCTCCAGTCGGTTCAACGCCTCGACGACGTCGTTTCGGCCGCCACGGCCATCCTGGAGGCTGGGGGCATCGTCGCGTACCCCACCGACACGCTCTATGGACTCGCCGTTGACCCCCGCCTTCGCCGCGGCATCGACGATCTGTTCGACGTCAAGGGGCGCGACCGGTCGCAGGCGATCCCGCTGATTGCCGCCGATGAGTCTCAGGCGCAGATCCTCGCCGCCGACTGGACACCGTTGGCCGAGCGGATTGCCCGCCAGGCCTGGCCTGGGCCGGTCACGCTGGTCGTCAAGGCGGCGCCGTCAGTGCCGCGCGAGTTGCTCGGCGGGCGCGACACCGTGGCCGTACGCGTGCCCGATGCGGTCCTGGCGCGTTCGCTGGCCTGGGCCCTGGGGCATCCCGTCACGTCGACCAGCGCCAACCGGTCGGGGCAGCCGGCCGCGCGCGACGCCGACACGATCGTGGCGACGCTGGGGCGCGTCGTCAGCATGGTGATCGATGCGGGCGCCAGCCCGCTCACGACGCCTTCCACCATCGTGGACGTGACGGGCAGCGTTCCGCTGCTCGTGCGCGCCGGCGCGGTGCCGTGGGAGCGCGTGTTAGACTTTTCGGCAGCATGACGCGAATGCGCAGCGATGAGCGGTCATCGCGCGAGTCCGACCGCGCCGCGCTCGTGGGCCTGGCCAGTGGGCCGGCGACGCGCGACGCCGCAGAGCACTCCCTCGAAGAACTTGCCGGGCTCGCCGATGCGGTCGGGGCGGAGGTGCACCTGGCGATGATCCAGGAGCGTCCGAGGCCTGATCCGGCAACGTTTCTCGGGAGCGGCAAGCTCGACACGCTGCGTCTGGCCTGCGACGAGAGTGACGTCAACATCGTCATCTTCGACAACGAGCTCACGCCGGCGCAGTTGCGCAATCTCGAGAAGCGACTCGACCGGCGGGTCATCGATCGCACGCAGCTCATTCTCGACATCTTCGCGCGGCGCGCGCGCACGCGCGAAGGCAAGCTGCAGGTCGAGCTGGCCCAGTTGAAGTACCTCCTGCCGCGGCTCGTCGGCGCGGGTGCAGCGTTGTCGCGCCTCGGCGGCGGCATCGGCACCCGCGGTCCCGGTGAAACGAAACTGGAAACCGATCGGCGCCGGCTGCGCGATCGCATCGCGTCGATCTCGCGCGACATCGCCTCGGTGAAGGCCCACCGCGATCACCTCCGCAACAAGCGCCAGCAGGGCGCGTCGCCGACCGTCGCCCTGGTGGGGTACACGAACGCGGGCAAGACCACGTTGTTCAACCGCCTGGCGCGTGCCGACGCGGTCGCCTCCGATGCCTTGTTCGTGACACTCGATCCGCTGGTGCGCCAGGTGCGGCTCCCCGAGGGGCCGACGTTCATGGTGTCTGACACGGTCGGCTTCATCGACCGGCTGCCGCACACGCTCGTGGCGGCCTTCCGCGCCACGCTCGAGGAAGTGACGTCGGCAGACCTGTTGCTCCACCTGGTCGATGCGTCGACTGCGGACCTCGACCGCCACATCGCGGCCGTGCAGACCGTGCTCGCCGAGGTCGGCGCCCTCGAGGTGCCTGCGCTGCTGCTCCTCAACAAGTGCGACCGGCTGGATCCCGACGAACGCGCGCGCGTCGTCGGGCGCACATCTCGGGGCCCTCGAGATCTCGGCGCTGACGGGAGAGGGGCTCGAGGCCGTGCTGCGCGCGGTCGCTGAACGCCTCGCGCTCGACGTCCAGCGCTATACGCTGACGTTCGAGACAGGACCGGGCGCCGCCGCGCGCATTGCCCGGCTCTACAAGCACGCACGCGTCGTCAGCCACCACGACGATGGCACGCGGACGATCGTCGAAGTCGACGTGCCGCGTCGCGTGGCCGCCTGGCTCGTTCAGCCGATGGTGTCGGCATGACGCCGCGCGCTGCAGCTCGTGTGCTTGGCGGTCGCGCGTCCTCGCGGCCGCGGTGCTTGCGCTGCCGTCGTGCGCGCCGAAGACGACGGTGCCTGCGACGGCACCGGGGCCGCCGCAGTTCGCCGACTATCCTTTCCCGGCCGTCCCAGCGACACTGCAGGCGCCCGTCGACGTGTTGCGAGCGCACGATGCGGCATGGCGCCTGCTCCAGGCCGGGAACCTGCGGAACGCGGAACGCGGATTTGCGGGACGGTGAAGAAGCGGCCGGCCTTCTATCCCGCGATCGCCGGTCTCGGATTCGTTGCGTTGGCGCGCGGAGATGCCCGCGCGGCCCTGGCGTCGTTTGATCGCGCCCTGGCCGCCAATGGCGGATACGTGCCCGCACTGGTGGGACGCGGCGAGGCGCTGACCGTGCAGGGACGCGACGCCGACGCGGTTGCGGCCTTCCGCGCTGCGCTGGCCATCGACGAGTCGCTTGGCGAAGTCCGACGACGCGTCGAAGTGCTCCAGTTCCGCGAGGTCGAAGCGCGGCTCGGGCGGGCTCGGAACGGCCGAACAGGCCGGTGACTGGAGCGCTGCGCGCTCGGCCTACGAGGAAGCGCTCGTCGCCTCTCCCGACAGCGCCCTCGTGCAGCGGCAACTGGCGCGCGTCGAGTGGCGTCTCGGTGACCGAGCCGCCGCCCTGGTGCATGCCACGTCGTCGTCCGTGCTCGATCCCAATGACGTCGACGTCTGGCTCCTGATCGCCGACCTGCAGCAGGAAGCCGGCGATGACGGCTGCGACGATCGCGGCACTTCGCCGCGCGCACAGCGTCGATCCCTCCGTCGACGTGGAGTCGCGGATCGAGCAACTGCAGCAACGCGTGGCGCTGTCGAAACTGCCCGAGGAGTACCGGATGCTCGCGAGCGCCCCGCGATTGACGCGCGGAGACCTGGCTGCGCTCGTCGGGATTCGATTCGAGGCGCTCGTGGCCTCGGCCAGCCGCGCCGCGCCACCGTTGGTCAACGACGTGCGGGGCCATTGGGCGTCGACCTGGATCCTGCTGGTGGCACGTGCCGGCATCATGGAACCGTTCTCGAATCACGCCTTCCAGCCGCGGAACGCTCGTCAGGCGTGGCGACCTCGCCGTCGTCGTATCGCGTGTGCTGGCCCTGGTCGCGGCGCGCGATCGGGCGGCGGCCTCGCGATGGACCGGCGTGCGCACGACGTTCACCGACCTGGGCAGCGGCCACGCCCAGTACCGCGCCGCATCGACTGCGGTGGCGGCGGGCGTGATGCTGAAGCTCGAGAACGACACGTTCCAGGCCGGGCGGGTCGTGTCGGGGGCCGAGGCCCTCGAGGTCATGACGCGCCTGGAGCCACTGGTGACGCGGGCCGTGGGTGCCCGCGGACGGTGAGCCGATGGGCGCCCTGACGCCGGCCAACCAGATCACGTTGCTGCGGCTCGCCCTGATCCCGGCGTTCGCGGTGCTGATCCTGTACGGCTATGTCGGCAGCGCGCTGCTGGTGTTCATCGTCGCCGGCGCCACCGACGCGCTCGATGGCTTCATTGCCCGCCGATCGGGGCAGAAGTCGACGCTGGGCGCCTGGCTCGATCCCATGGCCGACAAGCTGCTCCTGACGACCACGTTCGTGGTGCTGACGCTGCCGCTCGAGCACCTGGTGAACCGGCTGCCGGTGTGGCTGACCATCCTGGTGATCTCACGCGACGTGGGGATCGTCGCCACGGTGGCGATCGTGAACCTTGCGGTCGGCCGCCAGACGTTCATGCCGTCGATCTGGGGCAAGATCGCCACCGGCACGTACATCATCACCGGTGTCGTGACGATGTACTTCAACTACCTGCAGTACCGATCGGTGATGGTGGACGTGTTCGTGTGGCTCTCGCTGGCCGCCACGCTGGTCTCGGGCCTTCACTACATCTGGCGCATCTCGCGGCGCTAGCGCACCTTCGTCCTGAAGTACTCGATCGTCCTGGTGAGGCCCTGCTCGAGATCGACCTTCGGGCTCCAGCCGAGCAGCGTCGTCGCACGCGTGATGTCGGGACGGCGCTGCTTCGGGTCGTCGGTCGGCAGGTCGCGGTAGACCAGCTGTCGATCGGCTGCCGGTCATCCGGATGATCGTCTCGGCAATCTCCCGGATGGTCATCTCGTGCGGGTTGCCGATGTTGACCGGCTCGTTCACGTTCGACTCCATCAGGCGGATGATGCCGTCGACGAGATCGGTGATGTACGTGAAGCTGCGGGTCTGCGACCCGTCACCGAAGATCGTGACGTCCTCGTTACGCAGGGCCTGGCTCATGAATGCCGGCACGGCGCGCCCGTCCCTGACCCGCATGCGCGGCCCGTACGTGTTGAAGATCCGGACGATCTTCGCATCGAGCCCATGGAACCGGTGGTACGCCACGGTAATCGCTTCGGCGAACCGCTTGGCCTCGTCGTACACGCCGCGCGGGCCGATGGGGTTCACGTTGCCCCAGTAGGTCTCCTTCTGCGGATGCTCCAGCGGGTCGCCGTAGACCTCGGAGGTCGAGGCCAGGACGAATGTGGCCCCCTTCTCCTTCGCGAGCCCCAGCGCCTTGTGCGTGCCCAGCGCACCGACCTTCAACGTGGGGATCGGCAGCTCGAGGTAGTCGATCGGGCTGGCCGGGCTCGCCCAGTGCAGCACGTAGTCGACGGGGCCATCGATGTAGATGTAGTTGGTGACGTCGTGCTTGATGAAGGTGAAGTCGCGTCCCGCCAGGTGCGCGATGTTGGCGATGCTGCCGGTCAGGAGGTTGTCGATGCCCACCACCGCGAAACCGCGATCGAGCAGGGTCTCCGACAGGTGTGACCCGATGAACCCGGCAGCTCCGGTGATGACGACTCGCTTCTGTGCAGGCATGGGACTCGCGACGGGAAAAAAGAAACGGGAGAGGTTCACGCGGGACGGCTGGCACGACCGAAGGCCGTCAGAACGCCGGCTTGTGCCACAGCCCCTTGATGACGGTGAGCCACATGATCTTGATGTCGAAGCTCAGCGACCAGTTCTCGATGTAGTAGAGATCGTACTCGATGCGCTTCTCGAGCGACGTGTCGCCACGCCAGCCATTGACCTGCGCCCACCCGGTGAGCCCCGCCTTCACCTTGTGCCGCAGCATGTACTGCGGGATGCGGTGCTTGAACTTCTCGACGAAGAACGGCCGCTCCGGCCGCGGGCCCACCAGCGACATGTCGCCCTTCAGCACGTTCCAGAACTGCGGCAACTCGTCGAGCGACCACTTGCGCAGGAAGTTGCCCACCGGCGTGCAGCGCGGATCGCCGAACTGCGACCATGTGGGGCCGGTCTGGGCCTCGGCGTCCATGTACATCGAACGGAACTTCCAGACGTCGAACGACATCCCGTCGAGGCCCATGCGCTCCTGGCGGTACAGCGCCGGGCCGGGGCTCGTCTGCCTGACGACGAACGCGACAATGGCCATGACGGGCGACAGGACGACCAGCGCGCTGGCCGAACACACGATGTCGATCACCCGCTTCAGCACCGAGTTCAGGCCGCGCAACGGGACGTCGTGAATGTTGATGATCGGGATCCCGTCGAGGTCTTCGAGGCGGGCGCGCAGGGCGATCACCTGCAGCAGGTCGGGCACCACCTTGACGTCGAGGAGTTCGCGGTTGGCGTTCTCGACCAGGTCGAGCATCTTCACGTGTTCGTCGAGGGGCAACGCCACGTAGAGCTGATCGACCCGTTCGCGCTGCACGACGTCTGACGCGTCGCCCAGCGTGCCCAGGATCGGGAGGCCGCGGTACCCGATGTGATCGCCGCCGGCGCGGTCGTCGATGAACCCGACGATCGCGTATCCGAAGTCGCGATGTTCCAGGATCTTGTCGGCGACCGCGCGGCCCAGGTCACCTGCGCCGGCGATCAGCACGCGCTTGAGGCCGACGCCGCGCCGCCACCGCTGCTCGAGCAGGCTGCGCACGAGCGCGCGCGACGTGTAGGTCAGGCCGACGGTGAAGATGAGGAACAAGGCCCATACGAGCTGCGAGACCTCGAAGGCCCCGCGGTCCTTCAGCACGTCGGGCACGTAGTAGGCCTGGAAGTACAGGGTGCTGACGATGCCGAGCACGACCGCGAGGATCGACCCGACCAGCACCCCGAAGAAGTCGTCGACCCGCGTGCGCCCGCGCCGCAGGCGGTAGATGCCGTGCAGGTGGAACGCCAGGGGCACCACGACCCCGATGAACGGCAGCACGTCGAGGTACTGCTGGAAGGGCGGCTGCCCCTTCGTCACGGCGATGACGCCGGACTCGAACCGTACCGCATACGCCAGCAGGAACGCCGCCATGCCCAGCACGGCGTCGCCGACGACGTGGATGGCCACGAGCAGCCGGTTGTAGCGCTTCACCATCGGCGTGCGCCTTCCTCGGCCGCCAGGAGGTCTGCGGCGAGATCGTGCATCCGGGTACGGAACGCCGACGCGCTGAACCGCTCGGCCCGCGCGCGGATGTCGGAGCGTGGCGTGGACGGCACCTCGCGAAGCGCGCGTGCGAACGCCCCAGGCGTGGCCTCGTCCACGAGGACCCCCGTGACGCCCGGTTCGATCGTGTCGAGCACGCCGCCGCGCCCGAGCGCGACGACAGGCGTGCCGCACGCCTGCGCCTCGACCGGGACGATGCCGAAGTCCTCTTCGCCGGGCAACAGCACCACGCCAGCCGAGCGGTAGAGCTCGCGCACCTCGTCGTCGCTCCGCCAGCCCAGGAAGGTGACACGTCCCGACGCGCGGCCCTCGAGCCGGGATCGGTCGGGGCCGCTTCCCACGATGGTCAGGGGCATGTCGGCAAGTCGGCAGGCGTCGATGGCGAGTTCCACGCGCTTGTAAGGCACCAAGGCCGAAACCACGAGGGCAAATCCCTCGCGGGGTCGTGCGTCCGGGGTGAAGAAGTCTGTCGCCACCGGCGGCGGAATGACGACCGACCGGCGATTATAGTATCGGGAGATCCGGTCGGCAATGTACCGCGAATTGGCGACAAAGCGGTCGGGACGGTCGCTCGTTGCCGCGTCCCACCGGGCCAGCGCCCCGAGCACGGGCCTGATCAGGCCGCTGGCGCGGCCCATCCGCTCCCGCCCGAAGTAGGCATCGAACTGGTCCCACGCATACCGCATCGGAGAGTGACAGTAGCAGAGGTGACGCGTGCGCGGCGGCGTGACGACCGATTTCGCCGCGCAGGAACTGGTCGAGACGACCAGGTCGTAGCCGTCGAGGTCGAACTGCTCGACGGCGAGCGGGAACAGCGGCAGGAAGTGCCGGTAGTAGCGCCGGCCCAGCGGCAGCCGGTCCACGAACGACGTGACAATCCGCCGTTGGGCGATGCGCGGGCTGACGCTGCCAGGCTGATGGACCAGCGTGAAAAGGTCGGCGGCCGGCCAGAGGTCGCACAGGGCCTCGAGCACCTTTTCTCCCCCGCGCATCCCTGTGAGCCAGTCGTGCACCAGGGCCACCCGCGGCGCACCGCCCCGCACCGCCGGCGGTTCGCCGGCATCGTCGGTCATGCCGCCGCCACCGCGATGTACACCTCGTGGATCCGGCGCACCGACGCTTCCCAGGAGTAGGAGTGGGCCTGCTCGAGCCCGTGCGCGACCATGCGGGCCCGCAGCGCACCGTCGGCGAGCACCTGGCGCACCCCCTCGGCGATTGCCGACGGGGCGTAGGGATCGATGAGCATGGCCGCGTCGCCCGTGACCTCGGGCAGCGACGACACGTTCGAGGTCACCACGGGGGTGCCGCTCGCCATCGCCTCGAGCGGCGGCAGGCCGAACCCCTCGTACAGCGACGGGAACACGAAGACGCTCGCGAGGCGATAGAGGACGTGCAACGTCTCGTACGGCACGAACCCGAGGAAACGGACGTGCTTGCGGAGCTTGAGCCGCTGCACCGTGCGGCGCAGCGTCGGGTACTTCGAGATCTCGTCGCCGATGATGAGCAACGTCAGGTGCGCAAACCGCGACTCGCTGTGCAGCTGGTGGAAGGCCTCGATGAGCCGATCGACGTTCTTGTGCGGCTTGATGTTGCCGGCGTACAGCAGGAACTCGCCGTCGAGCTGGAAGCGCTCGCGAACCATCCGCACCTGTTCCTCGTCGGGCGCCGTGTCGAACCGATCGTCGATCGCGTTGTGGATCACCTCGATCTTCGCCTCGGGTACCTTGAAGAAGCGGAGGATGTCGCGCTTCGAGGCCTCCGACACCGTGAGGATGCGCGACGCGCGGTGTGCCGCGGCCCACATCGCACCGCGGGCGTAGTAGGGAGCCAGCCGATTGGGCAGGTACTGCGGGAACATCAGGTGGATGCAGTCGTGGATCGTCACGACCGACTTCACGGTGGTCAGTGGCGGGAGCACGTAGTGGGGCGTGTGGAACACGTCCGGACGCTCGCGCCGCACCAGCCACGGGATGACGAACTGCTCGGCCACCGAGTAGGGCAGCGCGTTGGTGGCGACCGGCCTGAAGTTCGGGCCGAGCTGCGCGGCGACCGACACGTCATCCGGACGGCACAGCAACACGTACTCGGATCGGTGATCAATCCGCGCCAGCTGCCTCAGCAGGTTGCGGACGTAGGTGCCGATGCCGTAGTCGTGCAGCTTGCGAACGTCGAGGGCGATGCGCACGGCGGCGTTGGGTGAATTGGGCGAACTTGGCCCGGAAAACGCGGTCAGGATAGCACGGGCCCCGGCGGGAGCGGCCAGGCGCCTTTCAGCCGGAGGTAGGCCTTGAGCCAGCGCGCCCACGCGGGATGGTGCTTCTCGTAGAACGCGACGTGGCTGCGCCGGTAGAACACGGCCGTCGCCCTGGGCATCGTCGCACGCGAGCGCCCCCCGAGGTGAACGACCTCGGCTGCCGGGGTGAAACGCACAACCCACCCCCGGGCGCGCACGGCGGCGCAGAAGTCCACGTCCTCGGTGTACATGAAGAAGCGCTCGTCGAGCAGGCCCACCGACTCGGCCACCGTCCGCCGCACGAGCAGGCAGGCGCCAGAGACCCAGTCGGGAGCGTGCGACGCGTGCGACATGCGGTCGAGCCAGGCGACGGCGCGAGGCGATCGTCGCTCTAGCGCGCGTCCACGCCGTTTCTGCACGAACTCGGCCCACGGCGAGATCATCGCGCCGAACGACAGCTCGACCTCTCCGGCGGGGCTTACCAGACGGGGCCCCACGACCGCGGTGCGGGGCTCGGCGTCGATCACACCCACCATCGCCTCGATGGCCCCCTGCGGAACGATCGTGTCGCCGTTCAGCAGGAGCACCAGTTCGCCGGACGTCTGGCGAATGCCGATGTTGTTCGCCCGCGAGAAGCCGACGTTCTCCTCGAGCGCGATGACCCGCACGCTCGGGTGGTCGCGGCGGATCATCGCCACGACATCGTCGCTCGACGCGTTGTCGACGGCGACGATCTCGTGCGGCATGCTGAGCCCCGCGGCTGCGATCGATCGCAGGCAGGCCGCCACCGTGTCCTGGGCGTTGAAGGTCACGATCACGATCGACAGGCGGACCTGGTCAGGCACGTCCGGCGACCTCGGCGAACACCTGCCACGTGCTGCGCGCGGTGTCGTTCCACGACCAGCGAGCGGCAGCGCGACGCCCGGCGGCCTGGCATTCGGCGTGAACGCGGTCGTCGGTGAGCAGCGCGTGCAACCACGCGACGATCTCGGGGGCACGTGGCGCGCTGGCGTACAGCGCCCCGTCACCGCAGGCTTCGCGCGCGACGGGGGTGTCGAGCACGATCGCGGGCACCCCCCGCGCCATGGCCTCGAGCGGCGTCAGCCCGAAGCCCTCGTAGGCCGAGAGGAAGACGAACGCGCGTGCGCGCCGGTACAGCGACTCGAGCGTCGCGTCGTCGACGTAGTCGAGCAGGTCGACGCGCCCGGTGACGCCAGCCTCGGCCACGTACGCCGACAAGTCGATGCGCGGCTGCGTGCGGTTCGCGCCGACGACGGCGAGACGTGCGCCGGCGACGCGCGTCGCCACCTGGCCGAACGCGTGAATGAGCGACGGCACGTTCCGTCGCGTGAACACCGAGCCGACATAGAGGACCAGCGGCTCCGGCGCGACGGCCGCGGCGGGTCCGGGTGGCGCGGGTGCGGCGAACGCGGGATGACTGTCAACGGCTGGAGCGATGACCGACACGCGGTCGGCGGGCACGCGCAGGTGGCGCACCAATTCGGCCCGCATCGCGTTCGCCAGCGTCAGCACGCGGGCCGCGCGCTGGGCCGCCATCCCGGCCACCAGTCGCCGCCGCAGCCCCTCGTGCCACGTGAACCATTCGGGATGTTCGAAGAAGCTGACGTCGTGCATGGCCACGACGACCGGGCACGACAGGCCCAGCGGTGCGCCATAGGCCGGAGCGAAGAAGACGTCTGGCGAGCATCGCGCGGCCGCCCGCGCCAGGGTGGTCTGCTCCCACACGACGCCGCCGGCGCCTGGCAGGACGAGCCAGGAAGCCGCCGCGCCGCCGGCGCCGGCGATGGTGCTCGCCTCGGGCACGGGCGCGTGGCTCAGGATGTCGAGGTGGTGGCCGGCGTACGCCGCATCGCGCGACCAGCGCGCGATCAACTCGGCAAGGTACCGTCCCACGCCCGTTCGCGTGCCGAGCAACTCCCGGGCGTCGATCGCGATCCGCACGGGGTCAGCGCAGTGAAGCGCGCTGGAAGGCCCCGAGGCGCGCGCGTTTCATGGCCATGGCGTGCTCGTAGGCGCTGCGCAGAGACGAGGCCGACGAGTCCCAGCTGAACGAGTACGAACGACGGATGCCGCTGGCTGCCGCCGTGTGGGCCAGGTTCAGGTCCGTCAGCATGCGGTGCATCGCGTCGGCGATGTGCTGCGGATCGTCCGGATCGACCAGCAGGCCGACGTCGCCCAGCACCTCGGGGATGGCCCCCCGCGCCGCCGCGACAACTGGCACCCCTACCGTCATGGCTTCGAGCACCGGCAGGCCAAACCCCTCGTTGAACGAGGGCAGCACCAGGAGGCGCGCCTTCTCGTACAAGGACCGGCGCTCGGCGTCTGACACGTAGCCGAGGTGCCTGACCCGGCCGGCGAGCGGCGCTTTCGCCATCCGCGCGAGCCATGGAGCGGCCGCGGGCGTTGCGCGTCCTGCCATGACCAGGTCGGGCACGTCGCCGCCGCGTGCCAGCAGGCGTTCGTAGGCATCCAGCAGGCCACCGATGTTCTTTCGGGGCTCGAGCGTGCCGACGAACAGGATCGGTCCGGTCTCGGGCACCTGCGCGCGGGCCGGCCAGTCCGGGGCCCCCGGGCGGCACACGGTGATGTTCGAGCGGGGCACCCCGAGCAATTGGTGGACGTCGCCGGCGGTGTGCGCCGAGATCACCACCACGTGATCGGCCAGGTGGACGTGCTGTCGCACCAGCCGCGCGTAGTCGCGCCGGATCTCGCCCTCGGTGCGTTCGGGGTTCGACAGGAAGTCCAGGTCGTGCAGGGTCACGACCCGGGCCGCCGTGCGGGTCGGCATCATCAGCGGATGCGGCGAGTGTGCGATGTCGAACGGCCCCTTCACGAGGAACTCGACGGGCGGCCAGCCCAGCCGGTGCCACATCCGGTTGAGGAGCTGAACTGGCACACGGCGATTGGCCACCCTCACGCCGCGCAGCGTGGCCGGATCGACCTGGTGACGCAGCGAGCTCGAGAACAACACGACCTCGTCGTCGCGTCCCGGGCCCGCGGCCAGGTGCGTGGCGAGGTGATGGATGTATTCCCCGACGCCGGATCGCTGGCGCAGCGCGGGGCGATAATCGATGACGATCCGCACGACGGACGAAGGGTAGCACGCCGGCTGCCTCGCGATTGACGCGTCGGAAATGCCCGTGTAAGGTGCAAAGGTTTCGCCGTCTGTCTACGGGCGAACAGGGAGCAGTGGATGAAGATCGCGGTCATCGGCACCGGGTACGTCGGCCTCGTGGCCGGCGCGTGCTTTGCCGAGAATGGCAACGACGTCGTGTGCGTCGACAACAACGCCCTCAAGGTCAAGACCCTCCAGCGCGGCAAGGTGCCGATCTACGAGCCCGGCCTCGAGGAGATCGTCAAGCGCAACCGGCACGAGAAACGGCTCTCGTTCACCACCAACCTGGCCAGGGCCGTCCGCGCCTCCGACATCGTGTTCATCGCTGTCGGCACTCCGATGGGCGAGGACGGCTCGGCCGACCTGCAGCACGTCCTCGGCGTGGCGGCGGAGATCGGCAAGGCGCTCAACGGGTACAAGGTCATCGTCGACAAGAGCACGGTGCCGGTCGGCACGGCCGAGAAGGTCCGCGCCGTTGTCGCCGCACAGACGACCCACCCCTTCGCGGTGGTCTCGAACCCGGAGTTCCTGAAGCAGGGCGCCGCGGTCGACGACTTCCTCAAGCCCGACCGCGTGGTCATCGGGACCGACGATGAGCGCGCCGCCGCGATGATGCAGGAACTCTACGCGCCGTTCACCCGGACCGGCGCTCCCGTCATGGTCATGGACCCGGCCAGTGCCGAGATGTGCAAGTACGCCGCGAATGCCATGCTGGCCACCCGCATCTCGTTCATGAACGAGGTGGCGAACGTGTGCGAGCGCTACGGCGCCAACGTCGATGCCGTGCGCAAGGCCATCGCCTCTGACCGTCGCATCGGACCGGCCTTCCTGTTCCCCGGCGTCGGGTACGGCGGCTCGTGCTTCCCGAAGGACGTGCAGGCGATCGTCAAGTTCTCGAAGGACGCCGGCTACGACTTCAAGGTGCTGAAGGCCGTCGAAGCCGTCAACGCGCGCCAGAAGGGCGTCCTGGTCGACAAGATGGTCAAGCACTTCAAGTCGCTCAAGGGGCGCACCATCGCGGTCTGGGGACTGGCGTTCAAGCCGCGGACCGATGACATGCGCGAGGCCCCGGCCATCACCATCATCAACCGCCTGCTGGCCGCCGGCGCCAGGGTTCGAGCGTTCGACCCCGAGGCGCGCGACATCGCGGCGGGGATCTTCGGCACGACGATCACGCTATGTGACTCGAGCTACGAGGCCCTGAAGGGGGCCGACGCCCTGGCGATTGTCACCGAGTGGAGCGAGTTCCGCGAACCGGACTTCGCCCGCATCAGGGCGTCGTTGAAGCAGCCGGTCATCTTCGACGGCCGGAACCTCTACGCGCCGGCGGCCATGCGAGCGCTGGGCTTCACCTACATCTCGATTGGGCGCTGACATGCCGACCGTGCTGGTGACGGGCGGGGCCGGATACATCGGGAGCCACGCCGTGCTCGGCCTCGCGCGTGCGGGTTGGACCGTCGTGGCCTACGACAACCTCTCGGCCGGGCATCGCGAGGCGATCGCCGCCATCGACGCGGCGTGCCCCGGGCGGGTGTCGCTGGTCGAAGGCGACGTCAGCGACGTGGCGCGCGTGGCCGCGACGATCCGCGAGCACGGGATCAGCGCCGTGATGCACTTCGCCGCCTGGCTGTCGGTGGGGGAGTCGGTGACGAAGCCGGCGGAGTACTACCGCAACAACGTCATCGGGACGCTGGGTGTGCTCGAGGCGATGGCGGCCACCGGCGTGAAGGCGTTCATCTTCTCGTCGACCGCGGCGACCTTCGGCGAACCGGTCGAGACACCCATCACCGAGTCGCATCCCCAGCGGCCGATCAACGCGTACGGCCAGACCAAGCTGACGATCGAGCACGCGCTGCCGCATTACGAGCGGGCGTACGGCCTGCGGGCCGTCGTCCTTCGGTATTTCAATGCCGCGGGCGCCGACCCCGACGGGCTGCTCGGCGAGGACCACGCGCCCGAGATCCACATGATCCCGCGAGCGGTGGACGCGGCCATGGGCCGTGATTCGCTGCAGATCTTCGGCGACGACTACCCGACGCCTGACGGCACCTGCCTGCGCGACTACATCCACGTCACCGATCTTGCCGAGGCGCACCTGTGTGCGCTGAAGTGGCTCGAGGGGGGCGGGGCCTCCGAGTCGTTCAACCTCGGAAACGGAGCGCCCGTCTCGGTGCTCGACGTCATCCGGAGCGTCGAACGTGTGACAGGGCGGCCTGTGCCGTATACGATTGGGCCGCGCCGACCAGGGGACCCGGCCGTGCTGTTCGCCTCGAACGCACGAATCCGCGCGCGTCTGGGTTGGACGCCTCGTTTCGCCGCCCTCGACCGCATCGTCGAGACCGCGTGGCGGTGGCGCGAGGCCCATCCGCGGGGGTACCTGCCCGCGTCGGCCTGAGAGACGCCCGAGCCCACGTGCACCCTTTCCTTCGCCTGCTTCGCTACGCCCGCCCGCACCGCGCCCGCCTCGGCGTCGCGCTCGTGGCGATGCTCGCGTACGCGCTGGCGTCGGCCGGCCTCGCCCTGCTCATCAAGCCGATCTTCGACAGCGTCCTGCCGTCGCGCGAGAAGTTCGGGCTGGTGGCCGCCGCCATCGTCTGCCTGTACTTCGTCAAGGGGCTCGGTTCGTACTTCTCGTCATACCTGATGACCGACATCGGCCAGCGCGTGGTGCGCGACGTCCGCGATACCCTGTTCGGGCACATCCTCGGCCAGTCGGCCGCGTTCTTCGCCAGGCGCACGACCGGGCAACTGCTCTCGCGTATCACCAACGACGTCAGCCAGATCCAGCAGGCCGTGTCGGAGACGATCGGAGACCTCATCCGCGAGGGCCTGTCGCTGCTGGGGTATGCGGCCCTCCTGTTCTACTACGATGCGCGCCTGGCCCTGGTCGTCATGACCAGCGCGCCGGTGATCGTGTACCCCCTCGTGCAACTGGGCCAGCGCGTGCGGCGCTCGACGCGCCGCAGCCAGGAGCAACTCGAGGACCTCTCGCACATCACCGCCGAAGCCTTCACGGGCCAGCGCATCGTCAAGGCCTTCGGTGCCGAGCGGCAGGAGCGCCGCCGCTTTGCGGCCGCCTCGGATCGCGTCTACCGCACCAACATGAAGGTCACCAGCGCGCTCTCGGCGCTGCCGCCCATCATGGAGTTCCTCGGCGGGCTCGGCATCGCCGCGGCCCTCTGGTACGGCAGCCGCCAGATCGCCGCGGGCCGCCTGACGACGGGGGAGTTCGTCTCGTTTCTCACCGCGATGTTCCTGATGTACCAGCCGGCCCGCAAGCTCAGTCGGGTGAACGCGAACCTTCAGCAGGCGATTGCGGCCGCCCAGCGCATCTTCGAGATGCTCGACACCCACACCGAGGTGGCCGAACGTCCTGACGCCCGCCCGGCGACACCCCTGCAGCGGTCGGTCGAGTTTCGCGGCGTGACCTTCTTCTACGACGACGGCGACGGCCGGCACATCCTCGACGGCGTGTCATTCAGCGCCGACGCCGGCCAGATGATCGCGATTGTGGGCCTGAGCGGGGCCGGCAAGACCACGCTGGTCAATCTCGTCCCCCGCTTCTACGACGTGAAGGCGGGCGCCATCCTCCTCGATGGCATCGACGTCCGCGACTTCACGCTCGCCTCGCTGCGGGCGCAGATCGCCATGGTGACGCAGGACACGGTCCTGTTCGACGACACCATCGCGAACAACATCGCGTACGGGGCGCCGACGGCGACGATGGAGCGGATCCAGGCCGCCGCGCGCGCCGCTCATGCGCATGATTTCGTGAGCGCGCTGCCCGAGGGCTACGAAACCCGGATCGGTGAGCGCGGCCAGCGCCTGTCGGGGGGACAGCGCCAACGGCTCGCCATTGCGCGTGCCCTGTTGAAGAACTCGCCCATCCTCATTCTCGACGAGGCGACCTCGTCGCTCGATGCCGAGTCAGAGCAGCTCGTGCAGGATGCGCTTGCGAACCTGCTGCGCGATCGCACCTCGTTCGTCATCGCGCATCGCCTCTCGACCGTGCGCCGCGCCGACGCGATCGTCGTCCTCGACCAGGGCCGTGTGGTCGAGATCGGGCGGCACGACGAGTTGCTCGCGCGCCCCGAGAGCGCCTACGCGCGCCTCTACCAGTTGCAGATGTTCGAACCGGCCCCCGCGGCCGATGACCCAGCCCCACCCGTGGCGGAGCCCGCCCCGGTGACGGCTGCAGAGGTGCCACGGTGATCGTGTCGATGACAGGTTTTGCCAGTGCCGTGCGCGAGGATGCGCAGGCAACCGTGACGGTGACGATCAAGAGCGTCAACCATCGCTTTCTCGACCTGCAGGTGCGCGCCCCGTCGAGCCTCGCGGCCGCCGAGGCCGCCCTGCGTGCGGTCATCCAGCGACATGTCTCGCGCGGGCGTGTCGACGTGTCGGTGCACGTCCAGCGTCGCGCCTTGCCCGCCGTCGACGTGACGTTCAATGCGCCGCTGGTCGCCGCCGTCTCGGCCGCCGTCGAGCAGGCGCGCACGGCCGGCCTGATCGAAGGCCACCTGTCGGCAAGCGATCTCGTGCGCCTGCCGCAGGCGCTCGTGATCCGCGAGATCGACGACGAGGCCTCGGACATCGGCAGCACGGTGCCGGCGTTGCTGGAAGCGGCCGCCGAGGCGGCGAGCAGCGATCTCGACCAGATGCGGCGGCGCGAGGGAACGATGCTCGACGCCGACCTGCGCGCGCGGCGTGATGGCCTGGCCGTCACCATCGAGGCGATTGCGGTCGCCGCCGAGTCGGGCCGCCTCGCAACCGAGGCGCGGATCCAGCAGCGGGTCGCCGAACTTCGTATCGACCCCGCCGTCGATCCGCAGGCCGTTGCGCAGGAAGTCGTCAAGGTCGTGGCCCGCAGCGACATCAGCGAGGAGATCGTCCGCTTCCGCGCGCACCTCGATCACTGGCAGTCGCTGACCGCGTCGGCCGAGCCCTGCGGGCGCAAGCTCGACTTCCTGCTGCAGGAGATGAACCGCGAGATCAACACGATCGGGTCGAAGGCCGAGGGCACGCGCGTGCCGGAGCTGATCGTTCATGCGAAGGCCGAGCTCGAGCGCATGCGCGAGCAGGTCCAGAACGTCGAGTAGGAGGCGAAGCGGGTGAGCTGTTGCGCAGGACTGATCTTCGTGGTGTCGGCACCGTCGGGCACGGGCAAGACCACGCTCGTCGAGCGCCTCGTGCACCTCGTGCCGCACCTGGCAGAGTCGCGGTCGTACACCTCGCGCGCCGCCCGGCCGGGTGAGCACGACGGGGTCGACTACAATTTCATCTCGCGCGACGCGTTCGAGGCCATGATTGCGGGCGACGAGTTCCTCGAGTGGGCCGACGTGTTCGGCAACTACTACGGGACGCGCGCCAGTGACACGGCAGCATTGCAGGCGTCTGGACACGACGTCGTGCTGGTCATCGACGTGCAGGGTGAACGGCAGGTGCGGACGCGCGGCGTGGCCATGGTCGGCATCTTCGTGATGCCGCCGTCGTTCGCCGTGCTCGAGCAGCGGCTCCGTGGGCGCAGCCAGGACAGCGAGGCGGCCATGGCTCGCAGGCTGCAGACTGCCAGGGAAGAGGTCGCGGGGTTCACCGACTACGATTACGTGGTCGTCAACGACGACGTCGACTCGGCCGTGGATCGCCTGCGCGCCATCGTGATGGCCGAGCGCTCGCGCCGCGCGGCCATGACGCCGGTCGCACGCGAGATCATCCGGACGTTCGGCATCGAGCCCGCGTGAGCACGACGCGCGCGGGGAGGTACTCCACATGGCTTTGATCGCACTCGGGGTTGGCGGCGGGATCGGCGCCTACAAGGCCGTCGAGGTTGCGCGGGCGCTGCAGAAGCGCGGGCACGACGTCGCGGCCATCATGACCCGCAACGCCCAGCGTTTCGTCGCGCCCCTCACCTTCGAGGCCATCACCCGGCGCCGCGTCATCACGAGCCAGTGGACGCCGGGCATGAACGCCGACATCGAACACATCGCCCTGGCGACAGAGGCGAAGCTGCTGCTGATCGCACCTGCGACCGCCAACGTGATCGCGCGCTTCGCGTCGGGCGCGGCCGACGACTTCCTCACCGCGTTCCACCTGGCCACGCGCGCACCGATCCTGATGGCGCCGGCGATGAACACGCACATGCTCGAACATCCCGCGACGCAGGCCAACCTGGCAACGCTCGCCTCTCGCGGCGTGAAGTTCGTCGAGCCGGGTGCCGGGTACCTCGCCTGCGGGTGGGTGGGGAAGGGACGCCTCGCCGAGCCCGACGAGATCGCAGACGCGGCCGACCTCATGGTGCGCGGCACGCCGTCGATGGCGACGAGGCACATCGTCGTGACGGCGGGCCCGACCTGCGAGGACCTCGACCCCGTGCGCTACCTGGGCAACCGGTCGACGGGGAAGATGGGGATCGCGATTGCCGACGCCGCGGCGCGCCGTGGCGCCCGCGTGACGTTGATCGTCGGGCCGACCAGCCTGCCGCTGCCCCCGTCGATCGACGTGGTGCACGTGCGCTCTGCGGCCGACATGCACGCCGCGGTATTCGCGGCCGCTCCGTCGGCCGACGCGATCGTCATGGCAGCCGCCGTGGCCGACTACACGCCGGTCGGCGGCGCGGCTCCACAGAAGGTGAAGAAGTCAGACGGCGACCTGTCGATCGCGCTCACCCGCACGCGCGACATCCTCGCCGACCTCGGCGCCTGGCGCGGCGACAAGGCGTTACCGGTGCTCGTGGGGTTCGCGGCAGAGACCGAGCACGTCGTCGAGCACGCCCGTCAGAAGCTGCGGTCGAAGCACGCCGACCTCATCGTCGCCAACGACGTGTCGCGCAGCGATGCCGGGTTCGGCGTCGATACCAATGCCGCGACCTTCGTCACCGACGGCGACGAGCAGGCGGTGCCGCTCCAGCAGAAGAGCACGCTCGCCGCCACCCTGGTCGATCGCGTCGAGGCCCTCGTGGCTGCGCGCCGGCCGGCCGCGCAGTAGATTCCGGGAGCCCACGACCTCGTGCCAGACGCGCCTCGCGACATCGCCGAACACCTCCGTTTCTACGCCGACCTCGGCGTCACGGGCCTCAGCCGGGATCCTGCGTGGCGCCGGCGGCAGGGGGATGCGCCTCTGCAGGACCCGGGCGCCGGGCCGGTGGATGGGGGCGTCGCCGGGCCGGCCGCCGCTGCGCCGGGCGCCGCTCCGTCAGCCGCGGCCACGGGGGAGACCGATCCCGCCACGGCACTGGTGGATCTGCGCCTCCACATCGGCGACTGCACACGTTGCAAGCTCCACGCACTCGGCCGCACGCAGGTCGTGTTCGGTGTCGGGAATCCCCAGGCCGACCTGATGTTCGTCGGCGAGGCTCCGGGTGGCGACGAAGACATCCAGGGCATTCCGTTCGTGGGTCGCGCGGGCCAGTTGCTCACGAAGATCATCGAGGCGATGGGGCTCACGCGCGATGACGTCTACATCGCAAACGTCATCAAGTGCCGTCCGCCGGGCAACCGGAACCCCGAGCCCGACGAGGTCGCGACCTGCGAGCCGTTCCTCTTCACGCAGATCGACCTCATCAAGCCCAAAGTCATCGTCGCGCTCGGAACGTTTGCGGCCAAGGCCCTGCTGCGGACGAACGATCCGATCTCCAGGCTGCGCGGCCAGGTGTTCGACTATCGGGGCGTCAAGCTGATCCCGACCTTCCACCCGGCGTTCCTGCTGCGCAGCCCCGAGCGGAAGCGCGACACCTGGGATGACATGAAGCTCGCGATGGCGCTGCTGTCAGGCCAGGGCTAGCCCGCGAGCGCCGACGGCCAGCATGTCGCAGTACGTTTCGGTCGCCGTTCCGGTGCCGCATCTCGGGCGCCTCACGTACCGCGTGCCCGCGGGAACCACGGTCGCGCGCGGTGCGCGCGTGCGCGTGCCCTTCCGCGCGCGTCGCGTCCTCGGCGCCGTGATGGAGGTGCACGAGGCGCTGCCGCCAGAGGCGATCGTGGCCGGCCTGGACGCCGCGAAGATCAGGGACATCGTCGCCGTCCTCGACGATGCGCCGCTGCTGCCGGCGCCGGTCATCGCCCTGGCCAACTGGGTGGCCGACTACTACCTGTGCGGCATCGGCGAGGCCATCGCAACGGCCGTCCCGGCGATGTTCTTCTCGCCGTCCCGCGAAGTCGACTTCAAGTACACGCGGCTCGCCGTGGCCACACCCGCGGCGTACGCCGACGACTTCGTGCCGAAGCTCGGGCCGAAGCAGCGACAACTCGTCGAGCGGCTGCGCGGCGAAGCCGGTGGCGTCGCCACGGTCACGCTTGCCGACGAGGGCTTCGCCAGCGGCGTCGTGAACGCCGTCGTGTCGCGCGGGCTGGCGAACATCGAGCGCGTGCGGGCCGATCGGGATCCGTTCGCCGTCGCCGTGGCGGTCGACGAGGCGAAAGAGGCTGCGAAGGCCGACGTCGTGCTGAGCGACGAGCAGCAGGAGGCACTCGATCGACTCACCTCGATGGCGCGCGCGGCGACGTTCACCGCGACGCTCGTGCAGGGCGTGACGGGTAGCGGCAAGACCGAGGTGTACCGGCGGCTGGCCAGCGAGGTGTGCGCGCTGGGGCGTCGCGTGCTGATTCTCGTGCCAGAGATCGCGCTGACCCCGGCCGTCGCGGCGACCTTCCGGCACACGTTCGGCGAACGCGTGGCCATCCTGCACAGCGCGCTCTCCGACGGCGAGCGCCACGACCAGTGGCATCGCATCCGCCGCGGTGACATCGACGTGGTCGTCGGCACGCGCAGCGCCGTCTTCGCACCGCTCGATCGCCTCGGCCTGATCGTCGTCGACGAGGAGCACGACGGGTCGTACAAGCAGGAGACCGCGCCCCGCTACAACGGGCGCGACGTCGCGGTCGTCCGCGCGCGCGACGCCTCGGCGCTCGTCGTGCTCGGCTCGGCGACGCCGTCGCTCGAGTCGCTGCAGAACGCCCTGTCGGGGCGGTACGCCCACATTCGCCTGACGCGGCGCGTGCAGGATCGCCCGCTGGCCAGCGTCTCGGTGGTCGACATGCGGGCCGAGTACGCGGTGCGCGGACCCGAGGTGATCGTCAGCGAGGCACTGCACGGCGCCCTGGCCGATCGGCTCGATCGCGGCGAGCAGGCGATCGTGCTGCTGAACCGGCGCGGCTTCGCGCCGTCGTTGTTCTGTCGCCAGTGCGGCGAGGCGTTCGCGTGCCCGAATTGCAGCGTGTCGCTCACGTATCACAAGCGGCAGCATCGCCTGCGGTGCCATTACTGCGACTTCGCGAAGCCTGCGCCCGCCACGTGTCCCTCGTGCGACGGCGACGTCCTCGAGTACCAGGGCGTGGGCACCGAGCGGGTCGAAGAGGAGCTCACGCGCCTGTTTCCGCGAGCGCGCCTTGCGCGCGTCGACCGTGACACCGTGCGGCGGCGTGGCGAGATCGTCGACGTGCTGGGCCGCTTCGAGCGACGCGAGATCGACATCCTCGTCGGCACGCAGATGCTGGCGAAGGGCCACGACTTCCACGGCGTGACGCTTGTCGGCGTGATTTCGGCGGACGTCGGGCTCGGCATGGCCGACTTCCGTGCCTCGGAGCGCACGTTCCAGTTGCTGACGCAGGTCGCGGGACGGGCCGGACGCGGCGACGTGCCCGGCGACGCGTTCGTGCAGACGCTGTTTCCCGCGCACGCCGCGATCGTGCATGCGGTGTCGCAGGACTACGACGCGTTCGCGGCGCAGGAGATGGCGTTCCGGCGCGACATGCGCTATCCCCCGTTCGTGTCGATGATTGCCATCACGACGCGGGCGAAGACCATGCCCGACGCGCTCGACATCGCGCGCGAGTGCGCACGGCACGTCAAGCGGCACGGCCAGGACGCCGTGCGGCTCGTGGGACCTGCGCCTGCGCCGCTGCAGCAACTCCGCGGGCAGTTCCGCGCGCAGGTCTTCGTGAAGAGCACCGAGCGCGCCCTGAGCCGCCACGCCGTGCGCGCGGCCCTCGATGCCATGAAGGATCGCCTGCGCGACATCACGGTGGATGTCGACCCCTACACCGTGCTCTGAACTCGTTGAAGCCTCCCGGCACGTGCGAAAGCACGGACGAAGGCCACTGACCCATGGCCGAAGGTCGCGAAGCCGTGCGGCCGAAGGCTCGCCGAAGCCCCCGTGGTGCGGGGCCGAAGGCTCGCCGAAGCCCCCGTGGTGCGGGGCCGAAGGCTCGCCGAAGCCCCCGTGAGGGGGCGAAGGCGGCTAGCGTGGCGCGATGAGCTGGTAGGGCTGGATGGGCGCGGGCGTGAAGCACGCGATGAAGATCAACACCGCGATGATCGCCACGATGCGCCGCCCCCGCGACAGCGGGACGTGGTCGTCGAAGGTCGGCGGATGACGCCAGCCGAAGACGCGAAGCATGACCAGCAGGAGGAGCGTCCATACCAGCCAGCTCCACGACACGAAGATCAGCAGGCCCGCCGTCAGGAGTGCGCCGAGCGTCACGTAGTCGGAGCGCCGCCCGAGGGCGGCGTAGGCAATGTGCCCGCCGTCGAGTTGCGCAATCGGGAACAGGTTGATCGCCGTGGCGAGCATGCCGAACCACGCCGCCATGGCCATCGGGTGAAGGTTCACCGACCAGCCGTCGGGGATCGCCCCGAAGATCCATCGCGTGACGGCCTGGAAGAGCAGCGGTTCGCCGAGCTCGACGCCAACGAAGTTCGGCGGCAACTTCGCGACCCTCGAGAGCATGAGGCCGATGACCATGACCGGCACGAGGACCACGAACCCCGCGATGGGGCCGGCCACCGCCATGTCGAACAGGGCACGCTTGGTCCGGATCGGCTCACGAATGCGGATGACGGCGCCGAGCGTGCCCGACAGGCCCCCTGGCATCGGCAGGAAGAACGGCCAGGTCGCGTCGATGTTGTGATACCGGCACGCGTAGTAGTGGCCGAGTTCGTGGGCGCCGAGGATGGCCAGGACCGAGATGGGATAGAAGAGCCCGCCGATCCACAGGTCGCGCGACGTCGTGAACAGCAGTTGTCGCGGTACGAAATCCCACAGGAACGACAGGTAGTGTTCGCGTCCGACGAGCCAGGTCGTGGCAAACGTGGCCACGAACAGCAGCCAGTGGAGCCACTTGCGCTGCGTCGGCCGCGGCGGGGCGATCCACGTGTGGCGCTCTTCCGGCGGCCTGACCTGGTCAGCGAGGGGCGGCCATCCGCCGGAGTGTTCGGGAAAGGGCGAGGAAGGGGACACGCAACGGATGACGCGGGTTCAGCCGACCAGGTTCTGGAGGTCCTTGCCGGGCTTGAAGCGAATCGTGCGCCCGGGCGGTATCTTCACCTCGGCGCCCGTGCGGGGGTTGCGCCCGATCCCGCGCTTCCGGGGTTTCACCTGGAAGACGCCGAATCCACGCAGCTCAATCCGCTCGCCGCGCTGCATCCAGACACGCATCGCGTCGAAGACCGCGTCGACCGCAATCTCGGCTTTGACCTTGGTGATCTCGGTGGCCCGTGCCACCTCGTTGACGATGTCGGCCTTGACCATGGGGTAGTTGAAAGCGAAAAGAAGCATAGAATCAAGCACTTAGACTGTCAAGCCGGCCCCGCTTCCGTCATAATCATCCCGTATGGCTACTCGACGGGCTACGCCCATGGTCGTTCTGGTCGGTCGGCCCAACGTGGGCAAGTCGACGCTCTTCAATCGCGTCACGCGTACCCGTCGCGCGATCGTCGCGCCAATTGCCGGGACGACCCGCGACGCCATGGGGCAACCTGCCGAGCACGCCGGCGTTCCGTTCCAGCTGTTCGACACGGGGGGATTGTTTGGCGCGAGCCGCGACCCGTTGCATGAACTGGTGGTGCTCAAGGGGAAGCGGGCGATCGATCACGCCGACGTCATCGTGATGATGGTCGACGCGCAGGACGGCCTCGTGCCGGGCGACGCGGAGATCGCCCAGGTCGTGCGCGCCGCCAACGTCCCCGTGCTGCTGTGCATCAACAAGACCGACGACCACAAGGCGCGCCGCCAGGTGCTGGAGTTCTACCAGCTCGGGTTCGACGCGGTGTACGAGATTGCGGCCGAGCACGGCACCGGCGTCAGCGAGTTGTTCGACGACGTCGTCACGCGGCTGAAAGACGCGCGTCCGCGCAACACCGACAGCGTGGATGGCGACCCCGACGAGATCAGCGTCGCCATCATCGGACGGCCGAACGTGGGCAAGTCGTCGATGGTCAACCGTCTCTTGCGCGAGGAGCGCGTGCTCGTCAGCGACATGCCGGGCACGACCCGCGACGCCATCGACACGATCCTCCGCTGGCAGAAGAAGACCTACCGCATCGTCGACACCGCGGGCATCCGCCGGCCGGGGCGTGTCGCACAGTCGGGACAGATCGAGAGCATCAGCGTGCTCGTGGCCAAGCGGGCCATCGAGCGCGCCGACGTGGCGGTGTTGCTGATCGACTCGGCCGAGGGGCCGACCGATCAGGATGCGACCATCGCCGGTGAGGCCCAGCGTGCCGGGTGCGGCGTCATCATCGTCGCCAACAAGTGGGACCTCGTGAAGGACAAGGGGCCCGACTACTACAAGGTCTTCGATGACAAGGTCAGGCAGCAGTTCAAGTTCCTCGACTACGCGCCCATCCTGCACATCTCGGCGCTGACGGGCGAGCGCGCGCCGAAGCTGCTCGAGACCATCGACCTGGTGGCCGCGGCGCGCAAGCACCGGGTGCCGACAGGCGAGCTCAATCGGTTCATCGAGGCCGTGACCGCCGTGCACCCGCCGGCGAGCCCGGGGCGGCGCGCGGTGAAGATCATGTACGTCGCGCAGACCAGCGTGGCGCCGCCGACGTTCGTCTTCTTCACGAACATCGCCACGACGTTCCACTTCTCGTACGAACGCTACCTCGAGAACCGCCTGCGCGAGTCGTTCGGGTTCGTGGGCTCCCCGATCCGCCTGCAGATCCGCTGGCGACAGCGTCCGGCCTCCGACGAGCGGCGGGCCCGTCCCCGCGTGGCGTCAAAGGCGGTGCGCGGGGCCCGCACCGCCCGGAGCACCAGGAACCCGCACAATCGGAAAGACCCGAATCACCCGAAGAACCCGAAGAACGTCCGCGCGATGAAGCGCACCGCGGGCGCGACGAAGCCGGCGGGCCCGAAGCGGTCGGCCAGCGCGAAGCGTCCGGCCAACCCGAAGCGCCCGAAGAAGTCGTGACGTTTGATAAGCTCAGAGTTCGATGCCTGACCCCATCGTGATTCCCGACCGGGCGGCGTTCAAGTCGGCCGAGGTGTGCGAGCTGCTGGGCATTGCCCCGTACGTCCTGCGCTCGTGGGAGAACGAATTCAAGGACCTCGGCGTGTCGAAGACGGCCGGGGCCGCGCGCATCTACCGGCGGCAGGACGTCGAGCGGGCAATCCGGATCCGGCAACTGCTGTTCGCTGAAGGGCTGACCCTGGCAGGTGCCAGGCGGCGGCTCGAGCAGGAAGCGCCGGCCCCGTCGGCAGAAGCCGAACTGGAAGCCATCACCGGCGTCCACGCGGCCAGCGCGTCTGGCGAACCCGACGTGCAGTTGCGGGCGTATGTGCGCCGCGTGCGCGACGAGTTGCGCGACCTGCACGGGCTCCTGGCATCCGACCCGGTGGTACGCCTGCGCCCGTCGGTCGATCGCCGCAACGAGCCGCGCCAGGCAGCCTTCGAGCTCGGGGCCGACGCCGAGGCGGCACCCGCGGTGAAGCGCCCGCGTCGTCGCCCGTCGGCCTGACGGCACTCTCGCCGTCCAAACCCATCCCGGCAAGGGCAAGGGTCGATATTCCCAAGAATTCCGCGATCTCCTGGTGTGCGCTTCAGGCACCCGCGGCGGTGATCCCCTGTCGGAAAACCGTCGCAGGGGGAGTGCGCCCGACGGGGCGCGGACGGCCGCCGGAATCGCCGCTCGAATTCAGGCGCGTTTCTCGGTAGTTCTACGGACGTCCCGTACGGCGCCGAGTTTGCATCGGCAGAGGTGGGTCATCGAGTTCCTTGTTCTTTTCCTTCCAACCTTCCTTTGCACATCGCCCCGGTGGCGAAGACGTGCGTCAGAGAGGGGACCACATGCGGTACAGGCTTTCTACCCTGGTACTCGCGGCAGTTGTCGTGTTGGGCGGGGGCGTCATCGCCTCGGCACAGCCCGCGGCTCCTGCGGCAGGTACCTGGAGCGCGGCCGACTGCCAGACGTGTCACGACACGGCTGTCGGCGGGGCGTTCGCCAAGACGAAACATGCGGGGCTCGACCAGAGCTGCGCCAGCTGTCACAAGAACGTCGCCGAGCACTTCAAGGCGCAGTCGGCCGGTGAGGCCAACGGCCCCGTCCCGACGATGAAGGGACTCTCGGCCAACGAGATCAACACGACGTGCCTGACCTGCCACGAGAAGGCGAACCAGGCGAACTACGACAGCAGCATGCATGCGCGCCAGAACGTGGCGTGCACGTCGTGCCACTCGGTGCACGCGTCGAAGTCGGTGAAGGCCCTGCTGAAGACCAAGACCGACGCCGAGAGCTGCTACTCGTGCCACAAGTCAGTGCGCGCCATGATGATGCGGACCTCGCATCACCCGGTGCGTGAGGGCAAGATGGCTTGCGTGAGCTGCCACAACCCGCACGACGGCGGCCGTCCGAAGATGTTGAAGGCCGACTCGGTGAACGAGCTCTGTTACACCTGCCACACCGAGAAGCGCGGTCCGTTCCTCTTCGAGCACGCCCCGGTCCGCGAGGACTGCGCGCAGTGCCACCAGCCGCACGGCTCGAACCACAAGCGGCTTCTCGTCAAGAAGGAGCCGAACCTGTGCTGGGACTGCCACTTCACGGGCTCAGGCCACTTCGGATCCGGCGACAACCTCTCGACCGAGCAGGGTGCGCGTGTCGCGCCGGTCACCGGCTTCCCGACCGTGAACTCGCGCTTCGTTGAGAAGTCGTGCAAGAACTGCCACGCCAATCTCCACGGCTCCAACTCGCCTTCGGGCGCTTATTTCGTGAGGTAAACCCATGAAGCGACCATTGCACGTGACGGCGCTCCTCGCCATGGGTCTCCTCGTGGCGAGTTCGTACGCGGCGGGGCAGGATGTGCCCGCCACCACCAGCGGAGGCAAGGTCACTGTCGCCGCGCTCGGAGTCGAGGACATCTCCTCGTCGAAGTTCCAGGAATACCGCGAAGTGCCGAAGGGCATCTCGATCCCGTTCCTGAACCTCTTCTCGACGAGCAGTACGCTCGACGTCAACCTGTTCGGCTACAACGTCCGGCAGAGCGACCAGCGCTACACCGGCTGGTTGACGACATCCATGTTCGGCGTGACGTTCGACTACAACCAGACGCCGCACAACATGGGGAACAACGGCAAGACGATGTACTCGGAACTCGGGCACGGGCGTGTGGGGCATGAGCTCGACGCTCCGCCAGACGCTCGGCGCGACCGCCGATGCGCAGCTGCCGACCGCTACGCGGACGGTCTTGTTCTACGACGCGCTGCTGGCTCCGACCTTCGCGTCGACGAACAGCATCGACATCTCGAGCCTGCGCCAGCGTGGCAACGTCGAGGTGGCCTTCGGCGGCAACTCGCCGCTTCGACGTGGCCGTGACGTACATGCGCGAACTCAAGTCGGGCTATCGGACGGCTGGCGGCGGCGACATCCTCGGCGCGGTCTCGCCGGTGATCGACCTTCCGGAGCCCCTGGACGAGATCACGCAGGACTTCGGTGTGCGCGCGGCCTACAACTTCACTGCCGGCAACGTGCATGCGTCGCATCAACCGTAACCTGTACAACAACCGGGCCGAAACGCTGGTGTTCGACAACCCGTTCCAGCCGTTCGACGTGGCCTACACGGCGGCCGCGGGTGCCGTTCCGCCGCTCGGCGGGCCGGGCCGCGTCAGGTTCATCAACGCGCCCGACAACGAGGCCACCACGGGTCGGCTGGCGGCTTCCTGCTGAAGTTCGCGGGGCAGACGCGCATCGGCGGCGACTGGGCACTCGGACAGTGGACGCAGGATGCGGCGTTCTACCCGCACACGATCAACTCGACCGATCCGTACCACGACCGGCGTGCAGCGCCAACAGCCTGCAGGCGCTGCAGCAGCCATCGTTCGACGGCAAGATCGACACGACGACCCTGAACTTCACGTTCACGTCGCGGCCGATCAAGGGGCTGGGCCTCCGGGCGCAGCTACCGGAGCTACGACCTCGCGAACAAGACCGACCGCTACGTCATCACGGGCGACACGTCCGGCTAGTCCTGACCGCAGCTGGAGCACCGTGACGCCGAGCGCCGACGCCCCCTACGGGCACGCGACGGCCAACATCTACGACACCAAGACCACACGATTCACCGCGTCGGCGAGCTACGACGTCGGTCCGCTCACCGTCGAGGGCCAGCTGCGCATGGCGGACATCACCCGGACCAGCCGAGAGGCCGAGTAGGGCGAAGACAACGGCGGCTCGGTCAGCGCCTTGTTCCACGCCAACGAGTGGCTCGACGTTCGGGCGACCTACGACCAGGCCAAGCGCACCGCCGAAGGCGAGACGATCTACGGGTTCCAGGCTGACGAGGCCGAGCGCGAGACCAAGCGCACGATCCTCAATGTCGAAGTGACGCCGACCTCGACCGTCGGACTGATCTTCGCCTACCAGCGGAGGGACGTCGACTACCCGAATCGCCCGGACCGTATCCAGGTGACGGGTGGCGTCCCGGCGCCCGGCGCGCAGCCGATTCCGGGCACGCCCAGCGGCCTGCTCGAAGCGAACTACGAATCGTACACGGGGGAGATCGACTTCAACCCCAACGAGCGCGTCGAGCTCAGTGCCTTCTACACGTACGAGAAGGACACGTCCATCAACCAGTGGTCCACGACCACGGCTGGCGCCATCAACAACCTGCTCAACTACGCGGGCAGCGACGAGACCGACACCTTCGGGGTCAACGGGGTGTTCCAGTTCGTGCCCGACAAGTGGACCTGCACGCTGCTCGTGCAGCAGCAGAAGGTCGACGGCCTCATGGACGTCACCGCCAACCCGAGCGGCGCGTTCTACACGAGCCGCGCCACCGTCGGCGGCCCGCAGCCCATCACGGACTACGACGACACGAAGCTGACGACGGTGACCGCGAAGCTCGACTACATGCTGGCGAAGGCCTGGAAGATCGGCGTCGGGCTACTGGTACGAGAAGTACGAGTTCAGGGACGCCTACACGAGTGGCGACCTGCTCATGCCGCAGTCCGTCCTGATCTTCATGAAGGCCGACGACGGGGATTACAAGGCGAACGTGGTGTTCGCGACGTTGAGCTACACGTTCTAGCGCGGCAAGATCGAGGTCCAGCCGGCGCATGCCGGCGGGCCCCCGCGATTCCTCCCCGCGGTGCTGCACTGGAACGTCGAACGGCCGGCGCAGAAATGTGCCGGCCGTTGTTCTGTACCGGAGGAGGCGCGCGTGGTCACCGGGGAAGGCGTCCCAACGGCGCGGCGAGACGACGGTGACACCCGCACCCGATTCCTGGATGCGGATGGGGCATCGATCAGCTATGATGGTCGGCGCGTCGGGGCGTAGCGCAGCTTGGTAGCGCACCTGAATGGGGTTCAGGGGGTCGCTGGTTCGAATCCAGTCGCCCCGACCAAAGATATGCAGCCGCAGGTCAACGACTTGCGGCTGTTCTGCTGTACGGCCCCCGGCACTTCCTCCGGGGTAGGGCGCTTCACATGCTCTTCAGCGCAGCCGTCGCCGCGTCCACGAACTTCGCGCGTCGCTCGGGGGCATCCGCGCCGCAGACCAGCCGTGCCTTCCAGTCGCTCGGCCACTCGGGATCCGTGTGCGTCGCGCCGGCCACGCTGACCGTGGTGGCGCGTCCGCCGAAGGCGCGCTCGATGCCAACGGCGTTGCCGTGGGCGTTGCAGCGTGAGGGTGTGGCGCGCAGGATCAGTGCGCTTGCGCTCACCGTCTGTGCGGCGAGTGCACCCTTGCCATCGCGATCCACGGGATCCAGGCCGACCCAGAGCCTGATGCGCGGATTGCGTGCCGCCGCCAGCAGGGTCGACAGCCCTCCCGCCGAGAAGCCCACGACGCCGACGCGTCGGTCGTCGATCGCCAGCGGCGGCTGTGCCAGCAACCAGTCGACGAGCTCGCTGATCGCGCGTGCGTTCCGCTCGTGATCGCTCCACGCCGGCAGGTCGGGGACTGCCACGAGGAATCCCTCGCCGGCCAGGTGCCGTCCCCATCCGGACATGTTCGCGCGTGACCGCCAGAACCCGTGCGCAACGACGACCAGTGGTCGAGGCCCCGGAGCGCCGGCGCGATAGAGATCGAACCTCACGCGGCCGGCGCCGAGCGTGACCTCGCGCCGCTCGGCCTCGACGTCCGACGCGGTGGGCGCGACAGACGCCGCACGGCCGGCGCACGCGACCGCGAGCGCGGCGATGCACGCGGTGCCGAGGAGCCTTGTGGTCATGTGCTCTGCGTAGCCATTTATCGCTGCCGATCGTCAGGGTGTCCGGCGAACATCCACGGGGCCGCTCTGGAGTGGCAGTGCGTCAACGAGCTTGATCACCGGGATGACCACACGCCGATGGACTGGCATCATCGAAGGGATTGTGTCACACACCCTGCTCGACAATTCGCGCGCATAATGTCTGTGGCGGCCCACGCGCCGCCAGCGAGGAGCGAAGGATGACTCGTCTGACGTTGACCGTGGCCCTCGTGCTCGCGGGTGCCGTCGTCATCACCTCGCCAGCAGTTGCGCAGATCCCGACCAGCCTGTGCGGCGATTGTCACATCGCACGCCCCGATGCGCCGGGCGGGCGTCACATCGCGGACTGGGATCGCTCGGCGCACGGCCGGAACGGCATCGGCTGCGAAGCCTGCCACGGCGGGAACCCCACGACCGCCGAGCCCTTCCTGGCGCACCAGGGCATCCTGCATTTCCACAACCCGGCGAGCCCCGTGGCGCGGATCAACCTTCCTCATACCTGCGGGAAGTGCCATGGCGGGCCGCTGTGGGCCTTCCAGGCGAGCCGGCACTACAGTCTGCTGCGCGCTGGCGACCGTGACGTGCCCACGTGCGCCACGTGCCACGAGGAGGCCGCCGCCTACCTCCTGTCGCCGAAGCAGCTCGAACGACGATGCCTCGAGTGCCACGGTCCGGGCAAAGTGGCGCCCAGGCCGGAGGTCGCTGCCCGGGCGCGGCTCATGCTCGAGGGCATCCGCAGCGCCCGTGCGCTCCTGAAAGAAACCACCTCGATCATTACCAAGGTCGCAGACAAGGAGCGGCGCGCCGCGTTGGAACGCGACGTACGGTTGGCCGCTGAGCCCCTGAACGAGGCGACCGAAGCGGGCCATGCCTTCGTGTTCACGGGCCTCGACGAACGCCTTGCGCTGGCGCGACAACGCATCGCCGACCTGCACGAGCGTCTGGCCAATCCGGGCGTACGCTGATCGGCGTACGCTGACCAGCACGCGGCCCGGCGCGTTGTGCGGTATGCTCGTCAGACCCATGCTCAAGTCGATTCTCGACACGCTTCGCGAAATCGTGCAGGCGTTCTACCGCGAGCCACCTGGCTGTTGAGCGGTCGCGCCACGGTCCCTGGAGCGGGACCGACGACTCTGACGCCACGGCGCGGCGTCTGACGCTGATCTCGGGTGGGGCGGGCCTACGCCGACACGCCGACGGCGCGGAAGGCGTAGTGGTCCCAGTCGTACTGCGCGCTCGGAGTGCGAGCGACGTCGCGATTCAGAAGTGCTTCAGCGGGGCCTTCCCGATCGCGAACACGTTGAAGCCCATCTCGAACAGGCGCTGGTGGTCGAGGATGTTCCGGCCGTCGAAGATGAACGCCGGCTGCTCCATGCCCGCCAGGATCCTGGCGTAGTCGAGATCCTTGTACAGCGTCCACTCGGTCATCACGGCGAGGGCGTGGGCGCCGGCCGCGGCGCGATAGGGGTCTGGCTCGAACTCCACGTCGCCCGCCTGCGCCCCGAGGTCGTGGCGCGCGTTGTCGAGGGCCTTGGGATCGGTGATGACGACCTTGGCGTGCTCGGCGAGCAACTGCTTCGAGACGGCGATGGCGGCCGACTCGCGCGTGTCGCCGGTGTCGGCCTTGAACGCGAACCCGAACAGCGCGATGCGCTTGCCCGCGACGGTGTTGAACATGTTCGCGAGCATGTTGCGCACGAACCGCGCCTGCTGCCAGTCGTTGATCGCCACGACCGACTCCCAGTACGTCGGCGACCTCGTTCAGGCCGTAGCTCGCGGCAGATGTAGACGAGGTTCAGGATGTCCTTCTTGAAGCACGATCCGCCGAAGCCCACGCTCGCCTTGAGGAACCTCGGCCCGATGCGGCTGTCGGTGCCGATGGCGTAGGCGACCTCGTCCACGTCGGCCTCGGTCGCCTCGCACAACGCCGAGATGGTGTTGATCGACGAGATGCGCTGGGCCAGGAACGCGTTGGCGGTGAGCTTCGACAGCTCCGCGCTCCACAGGTTCGACTCGATGATTCGCTCGCGTGGCACCCATGTCGCGTAGATGTCGGCGATCGCCGCCCGCGCCGCGCGGCCGTCAGGGGTCTCGTGCCCGCCGATCAGGATCCGATCGGGCTCCTCGAGGTCCTTCACCGCGGTGCCTTCGGCGAGGAACTCCGGGTTCGACACCACGTCGAAGCGCAGCCCAGACGGGTTGCTGTTGAGGATGCGCTCCATCGCCTGCGCGGTCCGGACCGGCAGCGTCGACTTCTCGACGACGATCTTGTTGCGCGTCGAGTGCGCGAGGATCTGGCGAGCCGTCTTCTCCCAGTACTGCAGGTCGGCCGCCTGGCCGGCGCCCTGCCCGAAGGTCTTGGTCGGCGTGTTCACCGAGACGAAGATGATGTCGGCGTCGCGGATGCCGCTGACGATATCGGTCGAGAAGAACAGGTTGCGATCGCGCGCGATCCGGACGACCTCGTCGAGGCCCGGCTCGTAGATCGGGAGGTTGTCGCTGTTCCAGGCGGCGATGCGCGCCTCGTTGATGTCGACGACGGTGACCCTGCAGGTGCGGGCACTTGGCGGCGATCATCGCCATGGTCGGACCGCCGACGTAGCCGGCGCCGATGCAGAGGATGTGTGAGGTCGACACGGGATGGCTCTCCGGGGAGGGGCGAACGCGTCCGACGCGCTCGGCGCCGCCATGGTAGCAGGGTGGCGGCCCGCCGTGGGAGGTCAGTTCACGGCTGCAGACAGCAACCAGCCACGTCCACATGACCTGGACGGAAAAGGGCCGACGTTCTGCGTCGCTGCCACGGTCTCCGGCACGGTCGGTTCCACCGATCGCCCGCCTGCAATAGACTGGCGCGCTGTGCGCCCTGTGCCCTCGTGCTCGATCGTGCTTGCAACGCTCGCCGGGTGGTCACACGCCCGACCGTTGCTGACGCCGGTCATCGCGCAGGCCGCTGACGTCGGGGGCGAGGTGATTGTCGCCGACGGCTCCGGCCACCGGCCGCCATCGGCCGACGCGTGTCGTGCGCATGTCTCCTGGCTCGACCTCCCCGGACGTGGCGTCTTCGACTTGCGCCTTGCGGCGATCGACCGTGCCCGTGGGGCCATCGTGGTGGTGACCGAGGATCACTGCATGGTGGCGGATGGCTGGCTCCGACGCATCCTGGCTGCGCACGCCGATGACCCCGCAGCCGACATCATCGCCGGGCGCGTGGACAACGGCTCGCGCCAGCGAGCCATCGACTGGGCCAGCTTTCTCATCAACCAGTTGCCGCTCGTGCCGCCCATCGACATCGCGCAGGCCACGCGGCAGATCGGCATCGTCGGCGTGTCGTTCACGCGTCGCGCGATCAATGCGCTCAGAGCGGCGCACCCTGGCGTTGCGCCGGAACTGATTCCGACCAGCACGTTGCGGCAGTCGGGCCTCATGTTCACGGCGACGGTTCGCTTCGGTGTCGCACATGTGCAAAGCGGGTCGTGGGTTCGCATGGGGCGCCTCAACTTCCACAACGCCCGCGCGACAGCGGCCACGGTGAACTCCCGCCTCCGGCGACGTTCGTGGGTGCGGGTCGTCGGGGCGCCGGCGCTGCTCGTGTACCGCACGGTGCGGACGATCGCGATCAGCGCGAAGAAGGACGTGCCGCGACGATGGGTGATCGCGTCGGCGCCGGCCATCGCATGGCTTTATGGCTGCAAGGCCGCGGGCGAGTGCCTCGGCCATCTTGTCGGGCCCGGTGACAGCGCGTCGAAGATGGAATAGCCACGTCCAGGTCTATCGCCCGCAGACGTCGCGATAGACCTGCTCGGTCAGTTCAGCAGTCACTGCCCAGTCGAACGACCGGCTTCGACGGAGTCCTCGCACGCGGAGCTCGGCAACGAGCGCGCCGTCAGACAACGCGGCGTGGAGGCCGGCGGCGATCGAGGTTGCCGACAGCGGGTCGACCAGGATGGCCGCGTCGGCGGCCACCTCGGGCATCGACGAGCAGTTCGATGTGACCACGGGCGTGCCCACGGCCATGGCCTCGACAATCGGGAAACCGAAGCCTTCGCACAGCGAGGTGTAGGCGAGGCACGACGCTGCGGCATAGATCGCTGGCAGATCGTCGCGCGCGACGCTGCCGATGTTCCTGACGCGCCGGCCGAGGCCGAGTCGCGCCGCGCACGCATCGGCGCGGACATCGCGGGGCAGTGGCGGACCCACGCGGATGAGTTCGACCTCGTCGAACTCCGCGCCGAGCATCGCAAACGCCTCGACGAGCCTCGTGAGGTTCTTGCGCGGGGGCTCTGCGCCGGCGAACAGGATGAACGGCGCCCAGAGGGCATACCGCATGCGCACGGCGGCCACCGCAGACGCCTGCACGTGCCTGAAGGCAGGCGAGACGCCAAGCGGGACGATGCGGACCCGGTCGACGGGGATGCCGTATGTCGCGGCGATGGCGTCGGCCGCCGTGCGGGTGGGTGCGAGGACGGCATCGGCCCGCCGTGCCGCGGCCACCGAGAAGACACGCTGAAACAGGCGATCGGGGAGGCTATCGTGGATGGGCATCGACAGCGTCGTCGCGTCGTGCAGTGTGAAGACCACGGGCTGACGCAGGGCGATGGGACCAAGCGACGTGGTGGCGTGATAGACGGCGATCTGCTCACGGGTGGCCAGGCGGCGCAGGTGCGGCCCGTACCACGAGGCGAGGCGGATCCCGTTCACAACGCGACTGACGCGTGAGCCCGATGCGGCGAGCGGGCGCTGCCATTCCCGGACGTCGAGCCCGCGCGCGCGCAACGCGTTGAACAGTTCGCGGGCGTAGACACCCACCCCGGTCGTTGCACGTGACGACACGGTGGTGTCGAAGGCGATGGGGAGCACGGGCGCTGAGCATAGCCCACCTCGGCGGTGGAGGCCGACACCTCGGCGGTGATGGTCAGTTGGGCGAAAGCTCATCCAAATGACTGTCTGCAAAATAGTTCTGGCGTTTCTCAGACAACCCTGTATACTTTCTGAGGTTGCAGTACCGTACTTGTAGTTTGTTCGGATGTCCTACCAGTCGATACTGGTTGTCCCTCCCACAACGTTTTCCTCAAGCATGAACTGCACAAGCAACGCAATTCAACTTCAGGAGAGGTGTCACCGTGGCAACAGGGACAGTCAAGTGGTTCAACGACGCAAAGGGTTTCGGATTCATCACACCGCAGGACGGCAGCAAGGATCTGTTCGTGCATCACTCGGCCATTCAGGGTAGCGGCTTCAAGTCGCTCTCCGAAGGCCAGCAGGTGCAGTTCGAGGTCGAGCAGGGCCAGAAGGGCCCGTCGGCGGTCAAGGTTCAGGTCATCTGACCATCGCGTCCTGCGCAAGCAGGACCGGAAAAAGAGGCCCCGCTTCGGCGGGGCCTTTTTTTTGCCTGGCATCCGGGAAGAACGACTCAGCGGCTCGCGCGCCAGGCGGCGAGTCCGACGCAGACCCAGCCGGCGATGAACGCGACCCCGCCGACAGGCGTGATGGCGCCAAGCAGGCGGACGCCGGACAGGGCCAGGGCGTAGAGGCTCCCCGAGAAGATGACGATGCCGGCGACGAAGAGCCAGCCGGCGGCGATGACCAGCGACGAGTCCGGCAGCCGTTCGCTCAACCACGCGACCCCGAACAGGGCGAGCGCGTGATACATCTGGTAACGCACCCCGATTTCGAAGACAGCGAGACGGTCAGCGGGGATGCGCTGCTGCAAGCCGTGAGCGCCGAAGGCGCCGAGTGCCACACCGAGTCCCGCCCAGACGGCGGCTGCAAGCACGAGCGAACGGTCCACGTTTCTGTCCTCCGCTCGCGACGCTATCACATCCGCCAGACAGAAAAGGCGAGGTGGCCGCCCCCCAGCAACCACCTCGCCCTGCGTGGGGCGGCAACTCGCGTCCCACTCCACGCAGCCCTCCGCGGGACGTTCGCCTCAGCCCACCCCGGACTCCACCGACGAAACCGTCCTTCGTGCACTCCCTGGTGGATTCAACGCAGGGAGGTGGGCGACCCGTCGGGAGGCGGCGGCCGGTCCAGGAGGCGCGGCCCGTATCAGCACCACCTCGACCATGGCAGGAGCGGATGAGGCGGGCAAGTTACCGGACGTAACGTTACGGTTTCGAGGGGCCTCGCCCTCCCGCTAACCAACTGATGAGGTTGTGGTACCCTTGGGGGGCCTCTCGTCCGGAACGGTGTCATGCCCACGCGCTCCCCGGTCACCTCGGAGTCAGTCATCGTCGACGCTGCGCAGCATGAGCAGGTCATTGTGGCTGCCCTCGCGCAGGTGCTGCGGTCTCCACACTTCTCGCACGCGCCGCGACTCTCGCACTTCCTCCAGCACATCGTCACCGAGGTCATCGCCGGGCGTGCAGACCAGATCAAGGAGTACGCCCTTGCCGCAGACGTCTTCGCGCGTGGCAGCGACTACGACTCCTCGACCGATGCGATCGTGCGCGTCGAGGCGGGGCGCCTCCGGCAGAAGCTCCGTGCGTACTACGATGGCGAGGGGCGCGCCGCCACGATCCTGATTGACCTGCCGAAGGGCAGCTACGTGCCCGTGTTCCGCCAGCGCACAGTGGGCACCACCAATGACTCCAACGAGTCGGGCGACCCGGGCGACGTGCCGGCGGTGGTCATACGGCCTCGCGCCCTCGTTCATGCCATCTACGCGCTGGTGGTCGCCCTCGTCGTGCTCGGCATCGGTGCGGTCGCGATCCTCGGGACCCGTGACACGGCTGTCGTGGGCGCCAGGTCGCGCGCCGCCGCGTCGACGACCGACGCCCAGGCGGTCGATCTCTTCCTCAAGGGACAGTACCAGCGCTTCCAGATGACCGAGGAAGGCGTTCGCGCGGCCGTGGGGTCGTTCGAGCAAGCCACCGCCCGCGACGTGACGTATGCCGAAGCGTGGGCGGCCCTCGGCGAAGCCCGCGCGACACTGCTGTTCCACGGGATGGCACCGGCAGGCACGGTGTCGCTCGTGCGCCATGACATCGGACGTGCCCTTGCCCTCGAGCCCGGCCTCGCTGAAGCACGGGGCGTGCTCGCGCGCCTCCATCTGACGATGGACGGCGACTGGCCCAGCGCGGAACGTGAGTTCCGGCGCGCGCTCGAGGATGCGCCCGGCAATGCCCGCTTGCATCAGTGGTATGCGTTCGCACTCGTCTCGCGCGGTCGCTTCGACGACGCGCTCGCGGAATCGCGACGCGCGGCCGAGTTGAACCCCCAGGCCTACGTCGGGACGACTGACACGAGCATGCTGCTGTTCTACGCCCGGCGCTACAGCGAGGCGCTCGCACAAGTGCAGCAGGTGATTTCGGTAGGGGGCCGGACGGCCGTCGCGCACGTGGTGGCCGGGATGTGCCTGGCGGCCACCGAACGCTACGAGGAAGCCATAGCGGAGTATCGACAGGCCGTCGGAGACGAAGTGACGTTCACGGCGGTACACGCGAAGCTCGCGCACGCCTACGGTCGCCTGGGCCGCATGGCAGAGGCGAAGGCAAGCGCCGAAGAACTCGTGCGCGTGTTCGCGCCCGGCGAACCTCCAGCCGTGGAGCGGGCGCTTACGCAGATCGGCCTCGGGGATCTCGATGCCGCCATGAGGGCGCTCGAGCAAGGTTTCGAACGTCGCGAAGGCGACGTCCTGTTCTTCGACGTGAATCCGCTGTTCGACCCGCTGCGCGGCGATCGACGATTCGCGGAGCTGCGGCGCCGTGCCCGAATGTGAGGCCAGGAATGTTGTGACGAACGGGCGTACGCTGAACCGTTGTTCAGAGTAGGATGGACCGAAAGGAGCCCGCCCATGCTGTGCTGGCTTCACCGAGTTCCTCTTCCTCCGTCCTGCCTTGCTCTCGCCCTCCTTCTCGCGGCGAGTCCCCTCCGCGCCCAGGCGCCCCCGACCTGCACGCCGGCTGAACTGGCCAACGGCGCCTGCCTCGACATCCTGACGCGCCTGCCGAGCCGCACCAACGACCTCGTCCCCGTCCTGCATCTCTCCGACGCCGAGTACATCGTCGCTGACACCGCGGCGGACGGGGCATTCCCGGCAGCAGCGTCTGGGGCTGTATCGCTTCCGCACGTGCCCGGGCTGCCGGAACCAGACGCCTACATCGCGAAGCTCCGCACAGACGACGCCGTCGCCGAGTGGGTCTTTCCCATGTCGGTGTCGTACGTGTCGAGGTTGTTGCGCGGCCCGAACGGAAGCACCTATGTCGTGGCCTGGACCCGGTCGCCACGTTGGCCGTTGCCGCCGTTGAGTGTTGACGAACTCTATCCCTCGTCTCGCAGCGTCGTGGCCGGCATCTCGGCTGACGGCACCCTCCGCTCGGTGGCATGGCCGACGTACGCCACCTGGTACCCGTTCGCCGCGATAGCGGTTGATGGCGCAGGCAACGTCATCACCCGTGACGCGGGGTTCCTCAACCGGCGGGATCCGGTGTCGTTCGACGTCATGCAGTCGGTCGAGGCGAGAGGCATGTCGATCCTCGCGGACGACGACGAAAGCGGCGAGATCGTGTTGTCGGATGGCAGCGTGCCGACCGGTGTCGAAGTGTCGGCCTGGCGGCGTGATGACTTCGGACTCGTTGCGCGCGTCGTGATCCCGGACGTCACGCTTGCGTACCACGGGGTACGGGTGGGTGCGTCCGACCTCTATCTCACCGGTGTCATCACGGCAGGAGACCCGGCCGAGAGCCTCGACTGCCAGACCGGCAGCGCCACGCTGAAGCCGACCGACACGCGCATCTATCTTGCCAGGGTCTCGCTGGCGATGGCGTCGCTCCAATCGATTCGGTGCGTGGGGCGCTGGCGCACGGAAGCGAATCCGCAGCCGAGCCTCCTCCGCGACGGCCGGTTGCTGATTGCTGCCACCGGCGACGCGCTGGGATCGCCGACATCGCGATTCGATGGCGTCGTGTATCGGAGCCTCGATGGTGGGAACGCCTGGGAACTCGCGAACGGAAGCGCGCCCTGGCTGCCCGCCGGGAGCGGCATCGGCGCGGGCGACGTGAGTGCTGTGGTTGTCGATCCGGCCAACGCGCAGGTGGCCTACGCCACGACGTCAGGCGGGGTGAGGAAGACCAGCAACGCTGGCGCGTTGTGGACGGATATCACGTGGACGGACATCACCCCGGCGTCGTGGTGGAGATTCAGCAGGGTGACGGTCAACCCGCTGTCGCCGAGTGAACTGTGGGTGCAGGGAAGCGCGCAGCGCTGGGGACTCCTGCACAGCACCGACGCCGGTGCGACGTGGGACGTGCGGTCCGAAATGCAGATGGACATGTACACGACGTTTCCTGTGCCGACGTTCTTCGACCCGGCGGCGCCCTCGAGGGTGTGGTCGTTCGGCGCTGCGGCATTCTCCGACGACAAGGGGAGCCACTGGATGCAGTGGGAGGGTACTTCGCCGGGGAACATGGCCGGCGGCTCGATGCTGGCGGGCACGCCGCTGGGGCGGCGCTACGGCAGCGGCCTCAACCAGAACTCCGGACTGGTCTGGGCCGCCGGAGACATGCCGTGGACGATGGCGCCTGGCATTGGTCGTCCCGCGTTCGTGGCGGTCGATCCGCACCGGCTCGACCGCGCGTTCGCAGTGCTCCAGACGGGTGGAGCCGTGGCGACGCGAAACGGTGGCGCCAGCTGGTTTACGGTGCCGCTCCCGGTCGGGCAGTTCGAACTGCCGCCCTTGATGCTCGCAGCATCGCGTCCTGGCGATCCCGAGACGTCGCTGTTGCTCCGCGCGACCGAGACGCGGAGCCGACAGCCTTCGCGGACGGTCCTGTTTTCGTCTGCCGATTCCGGAGCAAGCTGGACGGAGCGGCCGGTGTGCTCAGGTTGCGTGTCGTTCTCGCGGGCGGAGTCTGAGCCCTCGGTGCTCTTCGGGTTCGGCCCGCAACCGGCCTACCGGCTGTATCAATGGTGGAACGTCGGCGCGACGACGATCGAGCGCGCGCAGTACGTACCGACCGGCGGCGAGACGATCGAGTCGTGGTTCCCCGGACTCTCGGGCGTGATGACCGCGTGGGCCTTCGATACCGATGAAGACACCGATGGCCTGCCGAATGGATGGGAACGCCAGTTCGGGGCCGCGGCGGGCGACAGGGACGGTGATCCGGACGGCGACGGCCTGAGCAACCTGCAGGAACGCGACGCGGGCTCGCATCCGGTGGGCCGTTACGTGTACGCGTGTGCCGAAGCTGGCACGAGCGACTCGTTCGCGACGCGAATCGACATGTTCAATCCCGACCCGGCAACCGTCGCTCGCGTGCTCGTGCGGTACGGCATGGCCTTCGATCCCGACGGGCGCAAGGTCTTGTTGATCCCGCCCGGCGCCACGCGAGCGGTTGATCTGACGAACGGGCAGCTACGCTTCGAGGGCGGTGAACACCCGGTGATCGTCGAGTCTGACGTGCCGCTGGCCGTGACTCGCACCTTCACCTGGGGCACGTGGGGCATCACCCGGGTGGGGCAGCACGCGGGCACGTGCGTGACGCCCGCGCCCGACTGGCATTTCGCTGAAGGGTCCACGGCGCTCAGCTTCCAGGTGTTCTACATCCTGTTCAACCCGACAGCAGACACCACGACCGTTCGCGTGACGTTCCTGCGCACGGCCCCCTTGACTCCAATCGTGCGCAACGTCGAGCTGGCCGCGGGCGCGCGCAGTGTCCTCTGGGTGAACGCCGAGGTGCCCGAGGCCACGAACCGCGACGTCGCCGCGAGCTTCGCCTCGATCGATCACACCCCGTTCGTCGTCGAACGGTCGATGTACATGAAGGCATCGGGTGAGGCGCTGTTTGGCGGCGGCACCAACGCGAACGGTACGACGACCCCTGGCACGAGGTGGTACATCGCAGAGGGTGCCACCGGTGGCCTCTTCGACACGTACATCCTGCTCGCGAATCCCGGCGATGTCGCGGCGACCGTGCAGCTCAGCTACGTGCGTTCCGACGGCATCGCCATCGTGCGCACGCACGGCGTGCCGGCGCGCAGCCGCATCTCGATCAGCGTGGCGGCTGAGGACGCGGCGCTGGCTGCGACGTCGTTCGCGACCGAGATCGTCTCGACCAACGGCGTGGCGGTCGTTGCCGAACGTGCGACGTGGTGGAGCACCGCGGCGAACGCCGCATGGTGGCAGTCGCCCTCGTCTGAGGGGCACGTGAACGCGGCCTCGAACGTCGCCGGCGCGGCCTGGATGGTTGCCGGGGGGGCCGACGCGGCGACATCAGAGTCGTACGTGCTGGTCGGCAAGTTCTCGGAGCCGGCTACCACGGTGATGCTGCGGCTGCACTTCACCGATGGGACGCTGCTCGAACAGGCCGTGCCACTGGCGGCCGGCGCGCGGCGGGTAACCCTGCCGGTGATCGGCTATTTCACACATGCGCAACTCGACGGCCGTGCGTTCGCCGTCTCGGTCGTGGCCGCCGATCCGAACGCGCGCCTCGTGGTGGAGCTCTCGCAGTACCGCTCGTCGACGGTGTGGTGGAGCGCCGGGACATCGGTGGGCGCCGTGCCCCTTCCGCTGGTGCCGTTCTAGGCCTGGTAGACCGCATGCGACGCCCGGTCTGCCTCCACCGGGCGCCGGGCGCGCGTGCGGTACCGGCCACCATCCACCGGGGTCGTGTCCCGGCCGCGGCGGGCGACGGCTATCCGGCATATACACGACCGTCGGAGGCGCGCTGAAATCGCCGTATCGCAACTCCATCGCCAGCTAGAGGTTGCAGCCGGTACTCCTCTGGAACAGGGCTTGCTGTAGTGCATACGGGCGTCGGTGATGCATACCGCCGGGGCCTGCACGCCTGTCCGCATCCAGGGGTCCTTTCATGTCACCGATCCTCGCTACCCCCGCGCCGGTGGAGTTCGAGCACCGCCGCACGCCCCTCCACGGCCGAGACCTCCTGTCGCTGCGCGACCTGGCGCCCGACGACGTGCTGGCGCTGCTGATCCTGGCCGACGGCATGAAGAAGGACCCGGTCAAGTTCTCGACCGCGCTTCGCGCGAAGACCCTGGCGATGGTCTTCGAGAAGCCGTCACTCCGTACCCGCGTGTCGTTCGACGTGGGGATGGTCCAACTTGGCGGGCACGCACTCGACCTGTCGCCCGAGATTAGCCTCGGGCGCCGCGAGTCGCTCTACGACGTCGCGAAGAACCTCGAGCGCATGGTCGACGCGATCATGGTGCGGACCTACGCCCACGAGGGGCTCGTGAAGCTCGCCGAGTATGCGTCGATCCCTGTCATCAACGGGCTCACCGACTTCAGCCATCCCTGCCAGGGCCTCGCCGACTACATGACGATGCGTGAGCGTCGACACGAGTTGCGCGGCCTTCGCGTGGCGTATGTCGGAGACGGCAACAACGTGTGCCATTCGCTGATGTTCGGCGCGGCGCTCGTGGGCGCGCACCTCGTGGTGGGCACGCCAGCGGGATATGAGCCGGCACCGGAGGCCCTTGCCTGGGCGCGCGAACAAGGCATGACCACGGGCGGGCGCGTCGACGTGACGAACCAACCCGACGATGCGGTGCGTGGCGCCGACGTGGTCTACACCGACGTGTGGGCCAGCATGGGACAGGAAGCGCACGCCGCCGAACGTCACGCGATCTTCATGCCGTTCCAGGTCAACGCGCGCCTGTTCGCGTTGGCCAAGCCCGATGCGATCTTCATGCACTGCCTGCCGGCGCATCGTGGCAGCGAGGTGACCGACGAAGTCATCGATTCGCCGAACTCGGTCGTCTTCCAGCAGGCCGAGAACCGGTTGCACGCCCAGAAAGCCCTGCTCTTCTCGCTCATCCGCTGAATCTGCCCAACCCGGGAGTCGTCCATGAATGCCGTGGAACACGATCTGATTGCCCTCGAAGAACGATACGGAGCCCACAACTACCATCCGCTCGACGTGATCATCGAGCGGGCCAGCGGTGTCTGGGTGTGGGACGTCGAGGGGAAGAAGTACCTCGACTGCCTGGCCGGCTACTCGGCGGTGAACCAGGGACACTGCCACCCGTACATCCTCGACGCGTTGGTGACGCAGGCGCGACGTGTCACGCTCACCTCGCGGGCATTCCGCAACGATCAGTTCCCCCGGATTCTCGAGCGGTTGCACCAGATGACGGGCATGGATCAGGCGCTCCTGATGAATTCGGGCGCCGAAGCCGTCGAGACCGCGTTGAAGGCGGCGCGCAAGTGGGGGCATGTCGTCAAGGGCATCCCCGACGGCCGCCAGCACATCATCACGTGCGAGAACAACTTCCACGGACGGACGATTTCGATCGTGAGCTTCTCGTCGCACGACCAGTACCGAGCGGGCTTCGGACCGCTCACGCCCGGGTTCTCGCTGGTGCCGTTCGGTGATGCAGAGGCGCTCGAGCGTGCGATCACGCCCGACACGTGTGCGTTCCTGGTCGAGCCGATCCAGGGCGAGGCCGGCATCATCGTGCCGCCCGCCGGCTACCTGAAGCAGGTCGAGGCGATCTGCCGCCGCCACAACATCCTGTTCATCGCCGACGAGATCCAGTCGGGACTTGGCCGCGCGGGGGCTCTGTTCGCGCACCAGCTCGACCAGGTGACGCCCGACGCCATGATCATCGGCAAGGCGTTATCGGGTGGGTTCTACCCGGTCTCGGCGTTCCTCGCCAGCCGCGACATCATGGGCGTGTTCGCGCCCGGCGACCACGGCAGCACGTTCGGAGGCAACCCGCTTGCGTGCGCCGTGGCGTGCGCCGCGCTCGAAGTGATCGAACGCGAGCACCTGCCCGAGCGCGCCGCAGAACTCGGGGCGTACTTCATGGGCCTGCTGCGGACGATCGCGAACCCGGTCATCACCGAGGTGAGGGGCAGCGGCCTGTGGATCGGCATCCAGCTGACCGAGGCGGCCCGGCCCTATTGCGAAGCGCTCATGACCAGGGGCGTGCTGTGCAAGGAAACCCACGATACCGTCATCCGGATCGCTCCGCCACTCGTCATCACGCGTGACGAGATCGACTGGGCGTTCGACCAGATCCGCCACGTCCTCGAGAGGCCATAAGTATGCGCATCAAGACGATCATCATGGGCGCCGCCGGGCGCGACTTCCACAACTTCAACGTCGTCTACCGCGACGACGACCGGTACGAGGTCGTGGCGTTCACGGCGGCGCAGATCCCCGACATCGCGGGCCGTGCGTACCCGGCGTCGCTGGCCGGGCCGCTCTATCCGCACGGGATTCCCATTCACGCCGAGAGCGACCTGAACGACCTGATTCGCACGCACGACGTGAAGCAGGTGGTCTTCTCGTACAGCGACGTGTCGTACGCGCACGTGATGCACCGCAGCGCGCTGGTGAACGCGTGCGGCGCCGACTTCGTGCTGCTCGGCGCGCAGCGCACGATGCTCACCAGCATCAAGCCCGTCATCGCCATCTGCGCGGTCCGCACGGGCGCCGGCAAGAGCCAGACGACGCGCAAGGTGGCGGCGATGCTGCGTGACAAGGGGCTCAAGGTCGCCGCGATCCGGCACCCGATGCCCTACGGAGATCTGGCGGCACAGCGCGTCCAGCGCTACGCCTCGATCGACGACCTCGCGCGACACCACTGCACGATCGAGGAGATCGAGGAATACGAGCCGCACATCGTCAACGGCACGATCATCTATGCCGGCGTCGACTACGCCGACATCCTCAGCCAGGCCGAGGAGGAAGCCGACGTCATCCTGTGGGATGGCGGCAACAACGACCTGCCGTTCTACCGCCCCGACGTCCACATCGTCGTGGCCGACCCGCTGCGCGTCGGCAACGAGCTCGCGTACTACCCGAGCGAGGCCAACCTCCGCCTGGCCGACGTCGTGATCCTCAACAAGATCGACTCGGCCGACATCCGCGCCATCGAGCAGTTGCGCGAGAACATCCGCTCGGTGAACCCGGCGGCCGTCCTCATCGAGGCCGCGTCGCCGGTCATGGCCGACAACGCGGCGAGCCTCTACGGCAAGCGCGTGCTGGTCGTCGAAGACGGGCCGACCGTGACGCATGGCGAGATGAAGTTCGGCGCGGGTACCGTCATCGCGCGGAAGTTCGGCGCGCGCGAGATCGTCGATCCGCGCCCGTATGCGGTGGGGAAGCTCGTCGGCACCTTCACCACGTATCCGGGCATCGGCATGGTGCTGCCGGCGATGGGGTACGGCGACGAGCAGGTGCGCGATCTCGAGGCCACCATCCGCCGCGTGCCCTGCGATGCGGTGGTGATCGGGACACCCATCGACCTGAACCGGATCATCACCATCGATCAACCAAGCGTGCGGGTCCGGTACGATCTGCAGGAAATCGGTCGTCCCGACCTCAACGACGTGCTCGCGCCGCTCCTGGCGCGGATCGCCCGGGAGCCTCGCGCACTCGCCACCAGCCGGTGACGTTCGCCGAAGTGACCCCGGGTGTCACGGCCTCCCGCCACGATCGTGTGCGGGAGGCCTGATGCACGCATACGAAAGACACCAAGTTCCCACGTTCTGGGATTCGAGTTACCACACGACGGCGTCACCGCTGTTGTCGACGCGAAAGGCGCGCGACGTTGTCGCGCTGGCGCAGCGGCAGGGATGGATGCGGCTGCTGCCGTCCGGTCCGTTCGACGAGGCGCAGGCGTGGGCAGCAGGTCGACTCGCGTGCACGACGCCGCGTACGTCGACGCGGTCCGCACGGGTGAGCCTCGCACGCTCGCAGAGTCGCAGGGCTTCACCTGGTCGCCCGACTTCGCCCGGTCGGTCATCCACATCTGGGAGGGGCACCAGCGAGCCGCGCACTTCGCCCTGCTCCGCGGAGCGCAAGTGCTGCACCCGGTGTCGGGCGCGCACCACGCACGGCGATCCCGAGGCGCCGGCTTCTGCACGTTCAACTTCCTGGTAGGCGCGGCCCTGATGCTCGTGCGGGCCGGGCGTGCCGCGCGTGTCTGCGTCATCGACTACGACGCGCACGAAGGTGACGGGACGCTCGAGCTCGGGCGCGACCTCGACTTCCTGTACATGCACAGCGTGGCCATGGGCGTGCGGACCGAAGCCTCGGAGCGCATCGACTACCACGACGTCCGCGGTGTGGTGGCCTACAGGAGGCGCTACCGAGCCGTCGGACGCCTGCTCGACCGCTGGCGGCCCGACCTGGTGTTCTACCAGGCGGGCATGGATCCCCATGAAGACGATCCGGTCGGCGGTATTCCCGGCGTGGACGCCGAGGTGCTCGCCGAGCGCGACGCGGTGATCCTCGAGGCGCTGCACGAGCGCCGCATTGCGACGGTGGTCAACCTTGCGGGCGGCTACCAGGACGACGGGACGACGGTCGGCCTGCACGTGGCGACGGTGCGGGCCATGGCCCGGCTGCTGGGAGTGTGACCGGCCACCGGTCGTCTGCCAGCCGGGAATTGCCCCGATCCGCGCTGGTGGAGTACGCTCTGCGGCTCATGACTGCCACGAGGGCCGCGCCGCACGCGACGTGGTGCAGCCCCGACCGGCGCGGAGCGACTCGCGCGTCGGCTGGAGTGGTGCTCCTCAACTCGCGACCGACGACTTGCCGGGGTAACTGCACGTGAATCTTTCGCTCGCCATCATCCTGGGATACACGCTGGTCATGATGACCTGGGGGCTCTGGATGAGCCGACAGGTCAAGGGCAGCAGCGACTTCTTCGTCGCGGGCCGCAGCCTGGGACCAGGACTGCTGGCGGCCACGTTCCTTGCCGCGAACATCGGGGCGGGCTCCACGGTCGGCGCAGCCGGCCTCGGCTATCGCGATGGCCTTGCGGGGTGGTGGTGGGTCGGGTCGGCGGCCGTGGGGTCGTTCTTCCTCGCCGTGTGGGTCGGCCCACGCATCCGCGCGATCGCGGCGAAACACGACCTCCGGACGGTCGGCGACTACCTGGAACTGCGATACGACAGGCGCGTGCGCGCGGCGGTGGCCGTCCTCCTCTGGTTCGGGTCGCTCGCCATCCTGTCTGGTCAGCTGATCGCCATGTCGTGGATCCTCAACACGGTGGCCGGGCTGCCGAAGTGGGCCGGCTGCATCACGGGCGGGGCCGTGGTGACCGCGTACTTCGCGTCGGGCGGGCTGCTGACATCGGTGAAGATGAACGTGCTCCAGCTCACCGTGAAGCTGGCCGGCTTCGCCATCGCGCTGCCGCTGGCCCTCTCGGCGGTCGGTGGCTTCGAGGGTCTTCGCGCCATGCCGGTGCCGTCGCCCACCTACTGGAGCTGGTGGCAGAGCGGAAGCTCCGGCTGGATGTATCTCGCCCTGCTGGCCCCGGCGTTCGTCATCTCGCCCGGCCTCCTGCAGAAGGTGTATGGCGCCCGCGATGACCGCGCGGTTCGGATTGGCGTCGGGATCAACGCCGCGGTGCTGCTGCTGTATGCCATCGTGCCGATCCTGATCGGCATCGCTGCCCGGGCGCAGTTTCCGGATCTGCCGTCGCACGAGATGGCCCTGCCGAAGCTGCTCGCCGACGGGCTGCCGCCCCTCATCGGCGCGATCGGCCTCGCCGCCGTGTTCTCGGCCGAGGTGAGCACGGCCGACGCGGTCCTGTTCATGCTGACGACGTCGCTGTCGCAGGATCTCTACAAGCGCTTCCTGCGCCCCGGGGCCGACGACAGGAACGTGCTGCTGGTCAGCCGCATCACGGCGGTGGTCGCGGCCGCCCTGGGCACGGCGCTGGCCATCGTCTCGCCGTCGGTCATCGGCGCGCTCAGCATCTTCTACACGCTGCTCACCGTGAGCCTGTTCGTGCCTGTGGTCGCCGGGTTGTTCATCAAGCGCGCACGCACGAACGACGTGCTGGCGTCGATGGTGGTAGGTGTCGGGGCAGTCCTGGTGGTGCAGTTCACAACCGGCGGCAAGGGCGTCGCGGGCATGACGCCAGCCCTGGTCGGGCTCATCGCGGCGTTCGTCGGGTTCTCGGCGTCGTACCTCGTGCGCGGCGGCGGCCCGACGCCGGCGCCCGCGATCGAGTGAGGACTTCCATGGCGCTCGGCACCGGCGACTACGTCGTCATCGCGCTCTACCTGCTCGCCATCACGGCCTTCGGGTCGTGGTTCGCGCGCTTCCAGAAGACGACCAAGGACTACTTCCTCACCGATCGCTCGGTGCCCTGGTGGGCGATCTGCTTCACGATCGTCGCCACCGAGACGAGCACGCTGTCGTTCATCGGCGTCCCGGCCGCTGCCTACACCGGCAACATGACGTTCCTGCAACTCGCGCTCGGCTACGTCATCGGGCGGCTCCTGGTGAGCGTGCTGTTCATCCCCGCGTACTTCAGGGGCGAACTGTTCACGTCGTACGAGTTGCTCCAGCGCCGCTTCGGCACGTCGGTCAAGACGACGGCCGCGCTCATCTTCCTCATCACGCGGTCGCTGGCCGACGGCATCCGGCTCTTTGCGACGGCTCTGGTCATCGCGGTGGTCACCGGCGTGCCGGTGCCGTGGACGGTCGTCATCCTCGGCGCCGCGATGATCGTCTACACCGTCCGCGGCGGCGTGTCGGCGGTCATCTGGACCGACGTCGTGCAGATGTTCGTGTACATCGCCGGCGCGCTCGTGGTGTTCTTCTCGTTGCTCACAAGCATTCCCGGCGGCTGGGCTGAAGTCGTGCGCGCCGGCACGGCGGCGGGGAAGTTCGTCGTGCTCGACCTCTCGTGGACGCCGTCCACCATCTACACGCTGTGGGCCGGCATCATCGGCGGCGTCGCCCTGACGCTGGCCACGCACGGCACCGACCAGTACCTCGTGCAACGCCTGTTGTCGGCGCGGTCGGCGCGCCAGGCCAGCCTCGGCCTCGTCCTGAGCGGCGTCGTCGTGTTCGCCCAGTTCGTGCTCTTCCTCACGATTGGCGTCATGCTGTTCACGTACTACCAGCACAACGCCGTTCCGGTCATCGGGCGCACCGACGAAATCCTGCCGATGTTCATCGTCACGCACTTGTCGGGTGGCGTGGCCGGATTCATCGTCGCCGCGATCGTCGCCGCCGCGCTGTCACCGTCGCTCAACGCGATGGCAGCGACGACGGTGAACGACTTCTACAAGCGCTACTGGCACCCCGAGGCCGACGAACGCACGCTGATGCGCCTGTCGCGCCAGGCCACCATCGCCTGGGGGATCGTGCAGCTGGCCGTCGCGCTCGGCGCCCAGTGGATGGACCGGTCGGTGCTCGATGCCGGGCTGTCGGTGCTCTCGCTCACGAGCGGGCCGGTGCTCGGCGCGTTCCTCGTCGGCGTCCTCACCCGATCGATCAAGGCGCGGGCGATGCTCGTCGGCATGACGGCCGGCCTGGTCGTGCTCGTCTGGTTGTGGTGGACCGGCGGCGTGGCCTGGACGTGGTACACGTTCATCGGCGCGTCAGTATCGGCGATCGGCGCCGTCCTGTTTTCGCCTCTCGATCGCTCGGCGTCGGCACACGCGCCCGCCGTGTCATGACCGCATCCCGATGATTTCGTTCTCGCGCATCAACAAGCAGTACGGCCGCCAGGTCCTGTTCGTCGACGCCTCGTTCCAGCTCAACCCCGGCGAGAAGGTCGGCCTCGTTGGCCCGAACGGCGCGGGCAAGACGACGCTCTTCAGGATGATCACCGGCGAGGAGACGGCAGACGAGGGTGAGGTCACCGTCCCGCGCAAGCTGACCGTCGGCTACTTCCGGCAGGACGTCGAGGAGATGTCGGGCCGGTCGGTGCTCGACGAGGCGATTGCCGGGAGTGGCCGGTTGGGCGACCTTCACCACGAGCTCGAGGCGCTGCAGCACGCCATGGGCGACCCGGCGCAGGCCGACCGGATGGACCGCATCCTCGATCGGTTTGGTGAAGTGCAGGAGGAGTACGACCACCTCGGGGGCTATACGCTCGAGGCCCAGGCTCGTGAAGTCCTGCTCGGCCTCGGCTTCGACGATGAGCGGATCGACGGTGACGTGGGCGCGCTGTCGGGCGGATGGAAGATGCGTGTCGCGATGGCGCGCGTGCTGCTCGGACGCCCCGACGTCCTGCTGATGGACGAGCCCACCAACCACCTCGACATCGAGTCGATCATCTGGCTCGAGGCGTTTCTGAAGTCGCTGCCGGGCGCCCTGCTGATGACCTCGCACGACCGCGAGTTCATGAACCGCATCGTGTCGAAGATCGCCGAGATCGACGGCGGCGAGATCACGGTGTACAGCGGCAACTACGATTTCTACGAGCGCGAGCGGGCGCTGCGCGAGGCCAACCGCGAGGCGGCCTACGCGCGCCAGCAGGCCATGCTGGCCAAGGAGCAACGCTTCATCGACCGCTTCGCGGCCCACGCCGCCAAGGCCGCGCAGGTGCAGAGCCGCGTCAAGGCGCTCGACAAGATCGAGAAGATCGAGCTGCCCAAGCGGCGCAAGGTGGTCAGGTTCGACTTTCGCGAGCCACCGCGGTCAGGCGAGCAGGTGGTCGTGATGGAGGGATTGACGAAGGCATACGGCACGCGTGTCGTGCACGACCACCTCAGCATGACGATTCGTCGCGGCGAGCGGTGGGCCGTCATGGGGAAGAACGGGGCGGGCAAGACGACGTTGCTCCGGATGATCGCGGGCGCGTTGGCGCCCGACGAAGGCACGGCCACCATCGGCGCCAGCGTCAAGATGGGCTACTTCGCGCAGCAGGCGCTGCAGGTGCTCAATCCCGACTTCACCATCGAGGAGCAGCTGCAGTACGACTTCCCGCACGAATCCATCGGTGCGCTGCGCAGCCTCGCCGGCGCGTTCCAGTTCTCGGGCGACGAGATCGACAAGAAGGTCCGCGCGTTGTCGGGCGGCGAGAAGACGCGCCTGGTTCTCGCGCGCATGCTGCTCGACCCCCCGAACTTCCTGGTGCTCGACGAGCCGACGAATCACCTCGACATGGCGACGAAGGACATGCTGATCGGCGCGTTGGCGGGATTCGACGGCACGATGATCTTCGTGTCGCACGACCGGGCGTTCCTGCGGAGCCTGAGCAACCGCGTGCTCGAGTTGGGCGGCGAAAGCGGCGTAGACGCCCAGCCGCACCTGTACCCGGGCACGTACGACGAGTACGTGGCGCGAACGGGGCACGAAGCGCCCGGAGTCCACGCGTGACCCTGCCCCTGGCCTGCGGCCCCAGTCCGACCGGCGAACACAAAGCGAAACAGGGCCTGGTCTGACGGGCCGCGGCCCGTATGCCCGAACTTGGGGCAAACGCCTGTTGCCCGAGCCGCGATCTTCGACCTAGAATCCAAGATAGGTGTACTGGTCGGAGGGCACGGTGCCCTCGCCGACGGCGGAGAGGATGAACGTGTAGCGACAGAGGCGGCGTGACGACCGGGATCCGGCGTCACTGGCGGGGCACCCGCACTCGCGGCGTTGCCCGGAGACGCAGATGAAGCACGCGCGCAAGTCACGGCGGATGTGCCCGGTCTGTCAGCAGCGTCCCGCGAAGTTTGCGCATTCGCGGGCACGTCAAGCGCGACCGCCAGCACGTGTTGTGCTTCGCCTGCCACCGGGCGCTCATCGACAGCCACCGGCTCGCGCACCCGCTCCCGTTCATGCTCAACCTTCCCACGAACGGTCAGGCGTCGACTGTCACCGACCGCGTCGTCGCCCTCGTCAGCGTGCCCATTCCTGCGACAGCCTCACGATGACCTCGACGGCCTTGTGCATGTCGTAGGTCGACACCCACTCGAGCCGCGAGTGGAACGTCTGCTCGCCCGCGAAGATGTTCGGCGTCGGCAGGCCCATGAACGAGAGGCGTGAGCCGTCGGTGCCGCCGCGGATCGGCTGCATGATCGGCTCGATTCCCGACGCCACGATGGCCAGCCTGGCCTTCTCGACCACCATCGGATGGTGATCGAGCACCTCACGCATGTTGCGATAGCTCGGCTCGACCGTGCACGTGACCGATGCGCCGGCGACTCCCGCGACAGCCTGCTGTGCCAGTTGCTCGAGCCACGCCGCCTTCACCGCCAGTTCCGTCGTCACGAAGTCGCGCAGCAGCACGCGGACCGTCGTCTTGTCGACCGACGCCTGGACGACGTACGGGTGGACGTATCCCTGGTAGCCGTTCGTGGTCTCGGGTGACTGGTCGGCCGGAAGGGAATCGATGAAGCGTGCCGCGAGCTTGATCGCGTTGATCATCACGCCCTTGGCGAAGCCCGGGTGCGTGTTGAAGCCCTTGAACTCGGCGACGAACGTGTCGGCCGAGAAGCTCTCGAGTTCGAGTTCGCCACGACGGCCGCCGTCCACGGTGTAGGCGCACAAGGCGCCGAACGCCGCGACATCGAAGTGGGCCGCCCCACGGCCGATCTCCTCGTCGGGCGTGAAGGCGATCCGAATCGTGCCGTGCTCGACCTCCGGATGGGCGAGCAGGTACTCGACCGCTCCCATGATCTCGGCGACACCGGCCTTGTTGTCGGCACCGAGCAGGGTGGTACCCGATGCCGTGATGATGTCGTGCCCCATCTGCTCGCGGAGGTAGGGAATCTCGCTCATGCGCAGGACGGCCGTCGGATCGTCGGGCAGCACGAGGTCGCGGCCGTCGTAGTTCGCGTGGATGATGGGCTTCACGTCGGCACCGCTGACTTCGGGCGACGTGTCGACGTGCGCGATGAGGCCGATGACCGGGACATCGCTGCGCGTGGTCGTGGCGGGCAGCGTCGCGTACACGTAACCGAACTCGTCGAGCGCAGCGTCGGCCAGGCCCAGCGCGTGGAGTTCGTCGACCAGGACGCGCTGCAGGACCAGTTGCGACGGCGTGCTCGGTGTGGTCGTGGACGTCTCGTCGCTGCGCGTGTCGAACGTGACGTAGCGCAGGAACCGTTCGACACAGGTGCTGGGGTAGACGGGGGAGGTGCTCATGGCTAACGGATCTCCATGCGGCGTGCCGACAGCATCGCCTCGTTGATGAAGCGCACGAGCGGCAGCGTGAGCGTGAACGCCTTGATGAGGGCGGGGTAGAACGCGTCGCTCGTGGCGAACGCGCCCGGGTGTTCGACCCAGCCGATGAACCGCGTGCACTTCAGGTAGTCGGCCGCCGGGTGGTCGGCGGGGTAGCCACGCGGCACCCGCGTCTGCGGGTCGCCCTGCCAGGTGAGCGCCTTCCTGAACGCGGGCGCCTCGACGATCGACTTGAAGCGCGAGGCGTTGTCGGCGATGCAGGCACGCAGCGTGCGCAACTGTTGGGGAGTAGGGGCATACAGGCCACCGGCGAACAGCGTGCTGCCGGGTTCGACATGCACGTAGAGCCCGGCGCCGCCGCCCTTGCCCAGGTCGCGATGGGGGAAGTACGCCGCGATGTGCGTCTTGAGCGGCGTCTTGTCGGGGCTGAACCGCGTGTCGCGGTAGATGCGGTAGATCGACGTCTTCGGGTTCGCCGCGAGTTCCGGCGCGATCGTGCGGAAGTCGCGGTCGAGCGCCTCGACGAGCGCCACCATCGGCGCCTTCACCTGCTCGTCGTATTGATCCTTGCGTGCCCTGAACCACTCGCGGTCGTTGTTACGCTTGAGCGCGCGCAGGAACGTCAGCGTCTGCGGCGGGAACGTCAGCGGAGGCGTCTTCGCCATCCCGCGATTATGGAGGGGGTCACATCTTTCTTCATCACTATTTTCCGAGATCTGATCCCGCGGCGCCCGGCGAGGTGTAAGGGCCGACGCGTAGGGGCTGCACCCCAGCCTGCCCTGAGCCCATCGAAGGGTGCTGCCCGGGTCGCGTTGCGGAGCGTGCCTTTCGATCAGCGCGGCCCTGCGGCCCCGTCCTTCGCCAGTGTCAGCAATGAGGCCGACGCCCACCACGGCGACAGGTCGACCGCCCCGAGGTCGCCCCGCACGGGCGCAAGCAGTTCCTCGGCGCGCGCCCGGTCGGGAGCATCGAGAATCGCGAGCCACTGATCGGGCGCGATGCGTCCCACGAGCAGCGCGCCACGCGACGACAGGGCAGGCCCGACCCGCTCGCCGCCCGTCACGATGGCCAGCGTATAGGTGTGCATGGGGAAGTTCTGGTTCGGATCCCGTCCCGCAGCCTTGGCGTCGGCCATGACCTTGCGGTCGGCCGCCTGGACGGCGCGCAGATCGGCCTGCGTCGCCAGCGGATACAGGTCCATCCCGAACACGCCTGCCTGGACAGCGGGATCGGTGTTGGTCAGCTCGCGGGCTCGCTCGACACTGTCAACGTCGAAAATGAAGATGCCACGGCGTGTCGGATCGGGGTTCGGACTTTCGAATGGTCCCGCGACGAGCAACACGCCCTCATCGGCAAGGCGATTGATGTTCGCCATGTGCGCGGCCTGGATGGCCTTGCGCTCCTCGGCCGACTTCTGGCCGGAGTTGGCGCCACTGCGCAAGACGACGAAGACGTACCCGTGCTCGGCCGAAGCACGAAGTGAGTGGGCAGAGGCCATGACCAGTCCCACGAGGGCGACCGTGCGTAGAAGCACTTTCATTGATTCACTCTCATTCTCTGATGACGCCTGCCGTTCAACGACGTGCGACTCCCTGCGCCTGTCCACGCAGTCGGGGGTTCAGCTGATCGTAGCGCGTTGATTGTAAACGACGTCCTCGATGCCGCGGAGGGGCAGGAGGCGACCGGCGTGCTGTCTGGGAATTGCGGATGCGAGCGCGGCCCTGATTGCGGGCATCAGCGTGGTAGCGCTTCCGGGGGGCAGCACGGGCAGCGTCGGTCCCGTGGGGCGCGCGGGGGTGCAGTGAGGCCACCCCCGGCGCGCCATCGCGCACCATGTGGACGAGGCGACGGTCCTTCTAGCGGCGCCGTCGCCGCTCACGCAGCCCTTCGCGGTACCTGGCACTGGCCAGCAGCGCGCCCGACAGCACCAGCAGCGCCGTGGCGGGCTCGGGGACCGAGGTCACCATCGGCGCTGGCACGTTCAGGCTTGTGCGTCCCGTGTCTGTCGCGTACGACGTCGGCGACGCACCGGCCACGAGAGACAGCGAGAGCATTTCCTCCGCCACGCCCAGCGTGGGCACCTCGGCGCCGTTGGCGTCCAGCAGCGCCATCGTGAAGAAGTCGGGACTCAGCGGATCGCTGCTGCCCGACACCTCGAGCAGGAACGCCAACGTGGCTCCCGGCGTGAAGGCCTGGGTGGCGCTGGTGAAGAAGGCTGCGTCTTGCAGCGCGATTTGGGATGCCAGCGATCCGGTCGCGCTACCGACCAGCGTTGCCGAACCCGTCGCCCCCCCCGTGCCGAAGGTGAAGTCACGCAGCACGACTGTGGTGTTCGACACGCCGTCGCCGTCGATCAACTGGAAGTCGAGCCCGAAGTTGCCCAGGGCGACCAGCGCCGACGTGTCGAGCGAGACGGTGAACGAGGCCGCGCGCGCCGGCGTGACGCCGCCGGCAAGCAGCAGGGAGCAGAGGGCAGTGGCCAGGACAGTTGGGGCTCGCATCGGTTCAGGCTCCTATCGCGACGTGCCCGCGAGCACCCGCGTGGTGTAGGTGAAGGACTGGTTCTGCGTCGTGGTGAACGCCACCACGATCGACGCGGTCTCGCCCGGGCTGAGGACGTTGTCGCTGCCGACCGGCACCATCTCGAACGGCGAGCCGGCCGGGGCGGCGCAGGCCGTGACGCCGTCGGCCTCGGCGACGCCTGCGCGCGCCGGCAAGCCGTCCACGGCCAACGCCACCGGGGCGGCGATGGCCGCCGTGCCGATGTTCGTGAGCGTGAGCACCTGCTCGAACCGCGCCCGCGCCCGCACGTAGCGGATGGTGCCGCGCGTGACGGAGACGACGCTGCTGACATTGGTCGCACACAGCGGCGCCTGATCGTCGTTGACGATGGTGGCGAGGATTGAGGGGGGCGGCGATGACAGATTGCCGAAGGTCGCCCCAATGAGCGTGATGGTGAAGCGATCGTCGGGCTCGGGCACCGTGTCGCCGGCGGCGGTGACGACGAGGGTGCGCTCTGCCTCGCCGGCGGCGAACGAGACGCTGTAGGTGCCGAAGCCGGTGCCGACGCTGGTGCCGCCGACGGCGACCACGCCCAGGTCGTCGCTCGTCGTCAGGTGGAAGCCTGCGACCACGAACGTGACGGTCGTGGCGTAGCTGAGGTCGCCCGTGCGGCCGATGGTTGTGGAGACGACGCCGTTGGAGCCCTCACCGTTCCCCTCGGCTACCGTCACCGGGCCCGCGGGCAAGAGCGACAACTCGGGGTACACGTCGTCGTTGAGGAAAGTGCCCTCCATGATGAGCGGCAGCGAGGCGGAGGGACTCTCGACCTCGTTGAACGCGATGCGGAAGCTCTCGTCCAGTTCCTGCACCCTGTCGCCCCTGGCGACGAGGACGATGGTGTGCTCCGCCTCACCGGGAGCGAACGTAACGCTGTAGATGCCGATGCCCGTGCCGAGGGCCAGTGCGCCGTCGGCGACCATGTATAGGTCGTCGCCGGTCGTCGTCCCTTGGGGTTCTCCGGCCCCGGGCGGGATACTCACCTCGATCAACATGGTGGTGGGCCGCGACACATCTCCCGTGCGGCGGATCACGAACCGGAGCGCCCCGCCTGTCTGGCCGTTTCCTTCTGGTGCACGGGTGACCGAGGCGGCGGGGTCGAAGCCGATCTCAGAGATATCGTCGTTCAGGATCGTGGCCGTCGCCGTTCGCGACGCGTTGGCGATCGTGCTGGAGGTCGCCGAGAGCAGTTCCAGCACGAAGGTCTCGTCGGGCTCGACGGTGCCGTCCTGGGCACTCGCCACGGCCAGCAGCACGTAGTCGACGCCGGGGTTGAAGGTCAGGCTGTAGGTGCCGAAGCCCGTCCCGAGCGTGGCGAAGCCGCCATTGACGTGGTCGGTGCCGCGCACGAGGCCGATGTCGTCGGTTGTCGACGTGCCGCCCTGGATGGCGAAGGTGACGGTCGTAGCCGCCGAGAGGTCGCCGGTGCGCACGATGCGTATCTGGTGCAGACCGCCTTCCCCGATCGCGCCGGCGTTCGTCGATTCGAACGCCACGACCGGCGGCGCGGTGCGTTCCCGCTCGAAACTCACGGTCTGCCATCCGCTGGCACTGCCGCCCGACGCCAGGGTGTCGAAGGCCAGGACGTTGAACTGGTAGCTGTCCAGCGAGCGGGTCGGATCGAGGTCGAAGGTGAAGCCGTCCAGCCTGGTCTTGCCACCGCCGATGGACACGCCGCTGTCGACCACCTGGATCACCGCATTCGCATTGATCTGCGCGATGGCGCCCGTGCCGGAGAAGGTGTCGTTCGCCAGGATGTCGGCGGCGGTGACGGTGACGCTGGTGGCGCCGATCGGAATGGTGATCACGTTGTTCGCCAGCATCGGCTGGGGAATGTCGACGTTGAGCGTGATAAGCCCCGTCGCGGTGCGGCCGAGCGGGTCCACCACCGTGTAGGCATACGTGTCGGAGCCGGTGAAATCGTCGTTGAACTCGAAGCCGAAGGACGTGTCTGACCGCGAGGTCACGCCGTCGAAACCGGGGATTGCATACTGGATCGCCTGGATCGCCAGGTTCTCGTTGAGCGGGGTGGTATCCCGCGGGAAGCTGGCCACCACGACGCTGCCGGGCATCGCCGTGTCGTTGGCCAGCAATTCGCGCGAATAGATCACGCCGTAGCCGGGCTGGCCGCCCTGGAACAGGGTCCTGCCGTCGCTGTTGATGCCCCAGTTCAGCACGTCGTCGGCCGCCACCGGCGCCGGCGGCGCGGCGGTGAGGAAACTGATCGTGCCGGGCAGGCTGCGCGCGTTGAGCGGCTGGTCAGACAGCGTGTAGTCGAGAACGAAATCGCCTGCATAGCCCGCCGGGAAGCTCAGCTCGACCCTGTCGGCCAGGATCTGGAAGGTCACGCCATTGGTGTTGGCCGGCCCCGTGATGTCGACGAGGAAATTGCCGCTGTCCGGATCGAAGTTCCCGAAATGCTCGCGAATCGCGTCGAAGGTGAGCGTGAAACTGGTCCCCGGGGTCACGACGCGGGCAATGGCGGTGGCGATGGGCGGGCTGTTGCTGAGTTCGACCTCGACCGACGCGTGGTCGGGCGAGCCGGCGATCGCGTATTCGAAGAAAGCGTCGTTCCGGAAGAACCCGGGGAAGTCGATGACGATTCCGCCGCGCGCCGGGTCGTCCACGATGGTGCCGCCGAAGACATAGGGGTTGAACAGTCCGGCGAAGGCCGCGCCGGGTCCGTCATTGGCCAGCAGGCGGGCGTAGGGAACGAAGGTCTCGCCGCCGAACGATCCGATGATCCGGTCATTCGCCGCCGCGACGGGGGTGATGGTGACGGTCGCCTCGCTGCTCTGATCGGTGAAGGACGTGCCCTGCAGCGTCATCTGCGTGCGGTAGCGCAGCGTGACGTCGCTCGTCAGCGGGCTGGCGAGATCCACCACCAGCAGCCCGAAGGGATAGAGTGCCGACTCATAGCCGGCCTCGACGATCGCGACCGGGTCCAGCAGAACGTTGACCGCGGCGACCGGCGCGGCGAAGGCGACATCGACACCCGTGAGGTCCTGCGCGTCGAAATCCGGATCGTAGTCGTTGCGCAGGAGATCGCGCAGGTCGATGAGCACCCGGGACCCCCCCCGCGCGCCGCCCACCGTGTCGCTGAGCGCGATCGGCCGCCGGCCGATCCCATCGGCGGAGGAACCGGGAAGCAGGGCGGCAGACTCCGCGATGGTCAGCGGCGTGGCGCCGCCGAACAGTTGGTCTCCCGTGACCCCGAAGGCGACCCGCTCCACGCCCTCGACCAGGGCGTTCACGAGGCTCGGGCCGGTGACCCTGAAGCCGGTGGACTCGGCCACGAAGACATAGTCCAGCGGCGCGCCTGCCAGGGCGAGGACGTCGTTGCCCGCCCCACCCTGAACCAGGTCCTGGCCAGAAAGCGAGGCGGTGCGGGGGTCGAGCGTGTCGTCGCCCGGGCCGCCGGTCAGAATGTCGTCTCCGTCGGTGCCGACCAGCAGGACGCCGCCCGCTCCCTGCCCCGCCGCCTGGTGTGCTGAGAGCGCGCACAGCACGATCACCGCCACCCGAAGCCCCGTCACACCACGCATCAGCTCTACTCCCATTCCGCTGTTCATCCGCCCAGGCGACCGCCCGGGCGTGCCACGCACGCAGCGTCAGCGCGAAGACCGCGGTATTGCCGTAAGCGGAAAAGAGAGGGGGAGTGGCTCAGCGGCCGTCGGCGCGGCGTGCTTCCGAGGCAATCGCGGTCAGGACGTCCCGCGCGGCGGGAACCTGCGCAACCAGCGGTGTGGCCGTGTCGCGGGCGATTGAGAGCAGCCCACGCGCCTCGGCGCGGAGAGGGGCCCTGGCCACATCGCGCGTCGCAGACGCGGCGAGGTCGAGCAGGCTGGAGGCGAGCCCCACCTGGACAGTCGCGCGATTGAGCAGGGCCCTGGGCACGGGCCCGAGGGTCGCCAGCAGCCGCTCACGAATCGCCGCCGCCTGTCGCCAGTGTGCGACCGCTTCGGACCAGCGCCGGTCGTCGCGCGCGGCGTTGGCCAGGTAGGCGTGCAGGTTGGCCACGCCGTGCATGGCCCGCGTGTCGTTCGGGTCGGCGTCGACCGCCGCCTGGCGGATTGCCAGGGCGCGGCGCCACAGGGCCACGGCCTCCGCGGTGTTGCCGCGCTTGCCGGCCGCGAACGCGAGGTCTGACAGCGAGAAGGTGAGGTCGTAGCGGTACCTGGCGTTGGCCGGGTGGCGGGCCACCAGGCGCTCGTCGAGCGTCAGGGCCTCGCGGTAGCGGCGCTCTCCGGCCGCGAGGTCGCCCGAGGCGAGCGACAGCGCCCCGAGGCGCTTGAGCGCGAACGCGTGGTTGCGCAGCACGTCGTCGCGGTCGCGGATCTCGGGGGGGAGCGACTCGAAGAGCGACAGTGCGCGCTCGTAGTCGGACCGCGCCGCCGCGCGGTCGGCAAGGCGGCTGCGAAATTGACCCAGGTTGAGCAGGCCCGCTGCGATGCCGGCGCGCGCGCCCGGGTCGTCAGGATGGCGCGCGATGAGGCGCTCGACCAGTGCCCGGTGGCGCGCGTCGGCCTCCGAGGCGCGCGCCGTGTCGCCCTGGTCAGCCAGCACGCCGGCGAGATCGTCGTGGGCGCCGGACGCGAGCTCGATGGCGTAGACGTCGTCGCCGCGGCGCTCGAGCACCCTGGTGGCGAGCCGGACGGCCTTCTCGAAGCTCCCGGTGGCGGCCGGGAGGTCGCCGACGTTCTCGCTCACGGCGCTGCCCTGCACCTGGCCCAGTCGGCGGTACCCCTCGGCCAGCTCCAGCAACAAGGCGTCGTCGGCGCCGGCATCTGCCGCGAGCCCGTCGAGAAAGCTCACCGCGCGATCGAGCAGCAGGCGGCGCGGCTCTGTGGCCCCCGGCAGGCCGCGCAGCGACTCGTGCACCTCGAACAGCAACGCCCGCGAGAACTGCCGCACCTCGCGGAACCGGTTCTGCGCCTTGTCGCGTTCGACGGCGGCCGCGCGCGCCTGCCACGCAGTGGCCAGCCCACCGGCCAGCAGCGCCAACAGCACGGCCGCTCCGGCGATCAAGGACGCCCGATGACGCGTCACGAACTTGCGTGCGTGGTAGGCCCGCGTCGGGGCGACAGCCGACACCGGTCGTCCGTCGCGCCACGCCACCAGATCGCCTGCCAGCGCGGCCACGGTCGGGTAGCGATCGCGCGGGTCCTTGCGCAGCGCCTTCAGCACGACGCTGTCGAGTTCACCCCGCAGCACGCCGGCGATTGGAGGTGGCGCCACGCGGCTCGGCGGCGGCGGATCCTCCTCACAGATCGTCCGCATCGCCTCGAGTGGGGCGTGCCTGGCCAACTCGTACGGCGGCTGGCCCGTCAGCAGCACGTAGAGCAGCACGCCGAGCGAATACACGTCGGTGGCGGTCGTGACGCGTGCGCCGCGCACCTGTTCGGGGCTCGCGTACTCGGGGGTGAAACTGAGGTGCCCGGTTCTCGTGAGGCCCGCGCTCGTCCCTTCGTCGGGCGACACGAGGGTGGCGATGCCGAAGTCCAGCAGTTTCGGCCGACCCTCGGCGGTGATCAGGATGTTGGCGGGCTTCAGGTCGCGGTGGACGACGAGCTGCTGGTGCGCGTGGGCAACGGCATCACACACGGCGAGCAGCATGTCGACGCGCGCGGGCACGCCCAACCCGCTGCCGTGACACCACGCGTCGATGGGCTGGCCCTCGACGTACTCGAGCACGAAGTACGGCACGCCCTCGTCGGTGGTGCCGCCGTCGATGAAGCGGGCGATGCCGGGGTGATCCAGCCCCGCGAGCACCCGGCGCTCGAAGCGGAAGCGGTCGGCGAGCGCCGGTGCGGCCCATGCGGAGGGCAGCACCTTGATGGCTACCCGCTGGCCGAAATCCTCGCCCTCGCGCCGGGCCTCGTACACCACGCCCATGCCGCCGCGCCCGACCTGGCGGACGACGCGGTACGGGCCAATCCGGCGGCCCTCGGCCGCCCGCTGCGCCTCCTGCTCGATCTGCTCGACGGCCGCCGTGGTGTCAGCTGGTGTTTCGAGAAACGCCGGATCCTCGTCGTAGGCCCTCAGCAGGGCGAGCACCTCGCGGCGGACGGCCTCGTCCTCGCAGGCCACCTGCAGCCACGGCACGCGCTCGTCGGCGGGCCGCGCGCAGGCCTCGTCGAACAGGCGCGTCACGAGGGCCCAGTCGGCGTTCACGCGGGGACGTCGCCATTCATGTGGCGGCGAATCCAGGTCTTGGCGACGACCCAGTCGCGTTTCACGGTGGCCGGAGAGATATCGAGGACGCCGGCCGTCTCCTCGATGGAGAGCCCGGCGAAGTGGCGGAGTTCGACGATGCGGCTCTGCTGGGCGTCGAGATGCTCGAGGGCCTCGAGGGCTGCGTCGAGGTCGAGCAGGTCCACTGGCGGCGCCGGCACCTGGCCGTCGGCCTCCGACAGTTCGACGCTGATGGCACCGGCGCCTCGCTTGGCCGCCAGCCTCGCGCGGGCGTGGTCGACGAGCACTGCCCTGACAATGCGGGCGGTGGCGGCGAAGAAGTGGGTGCGGTCGCTCCACTGCTTGCCGGGGCCCTGTTGGGCCAGCCGGAGGTACGCCTCGTTCACCAGGGCGGTGGGCTGGAGCGTGTGGCCCTGGCGTTCGCGGCTGAGGTGCTGTGCAGCGATGCGCCGCAATTCCGGGTAGACGATCTCCACCAGGCGCGTGAGCGCCTGCGGCTGGCCACTGGCCCAGTCTCGCAGCAGGCGGGTGAGGTCGGGGGGCTCAGGCGACATCGGGAGCGACGTCCACCTATTCTACGGCCGACGGCGGCGCGGCCCGTGCTTCGGCTCGGGCAGCGCGAACACGGCGCGCGCCCGGCCGGAGGGTCGACCAGCAAGCGCCGCCGCCCGACCTTCTCCGGTCGATGTCCTCCCGCTCTATCCGTACCTCGAACAGGAAGACATGAATCGTGGCGGCGGTTGCGCCGCTCACGTCGACGCCGCCAGGGACTCGAGCCGCCGGAGTGTGTCGGGGTACTTCCGCAGAAGCCAGATGAGCGCGGGCCGCTCCAGCCCAGGGGATGTGGGGGCACGGCAATCGGACGGGCTGCTATACTCCGAACGAGGTGTGCATGCCCCCAGCCCTTACCCGAATCACGCGTGACCCGGCCGTGATGGGCGGCAAACCGTGCGTGCGCGGCCTCAGGGTCACCGTCGGTACGCTCGTCGGTCTAGTCGCCGCCGGGCATTCTACGGTCGATATCCTCGCGCTCTATCCGTACCTGGAAGAGGAAGACATTCGGGAGGCGCTGACCTACGCGGCATGGCGGGTCGAGGAGATCGAGGTTCCCGTTCGACGGCCAGCGTGAGCCCGCCACTTCTCGTCGACATGAACCTGTCGCCCGACTGGGTGGCCTGGTTCGAGCAGCGCGGGTGGTCGGCCATACATTGGTCGACGACCGGTGACCCGAGGGCGCCCGACCGGGTGATCCTCGGATGGGCACGGGCGCACGGCCAGATCCTCTTCACCCACGACCTCGACTTCGGCGCCATCCTGGCATCCGCCGGTGCAGTCTCGCCCAGTGTCGTTCAATTGCGAACCAACGACGTGACCCCCCAGGCATCAGGCACACTTGTGCTCGAGGTGCTGGTGTCGTTCGAGACGGAACTGGAGAAGGGCGCGCTCGTGACGGTGGACGAGGAGGGAAGTCTGGTCCGCCTGCTGCCGCTACGCATGCCTTGATCGCGGAGGCAGTTGGGGCCGCTCGAGTGTGTCGCGCTACTTCCGCTAGGAGCCGGATGAGCGCCGCGGACGGGGGCCTCCGCGAGTTCGGCGTCCGGCCGCTCGTGCAGCAATCGCCGAGCGACACGCCACATGCACCTCCGCCTCGCGGCCACGGAGGATGCGATCCCGTGGCCGGACGGGCCGTTCGTCGTCGCCCAGACGGCGCGGCGAATGGAGACATGATGGAGACGCGACCCATCGTGTCCGTAAACAGTTGACTGTGAAGATGTTGTTGGAGCGGGCTACGGGAATCGAACCCGTCTGACTGGCTTGGGAAGCCAGGACATTACCACTATGCTAAGCCCGCTCGCAGGCGCTGAACGCGCGAGACCTCGAATTGTAATCAACCCGGCGGGGGAGCGCAAATGCTGGTTGCGCCGCCCGCCAGGCTGGTCGTGTCGGTGCGCCTACCCTTCGACTCAGTTGTGCTGAGGGCGGGGCGCGTGCGAATCACCCCGCCAGACCTGAGGGTTCGATTCGTTTCGCCCTCAACACATGTGAGCTCAGGGTTTAGCTCCTGATGAACCCCAGGATTGCGTCGCGCCTGGCTTCCATCAGCGCCGGCGTCGTCGCCTCGAGGTTCAGGCGCAGCAGTGGCTCGGTGTTCGACGCGCGCACGTTGAAGTGCCAGTCGGGGAACTCCGCCGACACGCCGTCGATCCGGTAGACGTTGCCGTCCGCGTACTGTGACGCGAGGCCGTCGAGCTTCGCGTTCACCAGGTCCATGCTGGCGACCTTGGTGTTGATCTCGCCCGAGATGAAGTACTGCTCGCGAAGCGGCGCCAGCAGGTCGGCCAGCGTGGCGTTCTTCTTCGACATCAACTCGAGCAGCAGCAGGGCCGGCAGGAACCCGTTGTCGGCGTAGTAGAAGTCCTTGAAGTAGTAATGGCCCGTGACCTCGCCGCCGAACACGGCATCTTCTTCACGCATCCGCTTCTTGAAGAACGCGTGCCCGACGCGATTCATCAGCGCGGTGCCGTGGTACTTCGCGACGATGTCCTTCACGGCGTAGCTCGCGCGCACGTCGTAGACAATCTTCGATCCCGGGCGTCCTGATCAGGAACGCCTCGGCCAGCAGCGCCGTGATGAAATCGCCGGCGACGAACTCGCCCGTCCCGTCGATGAAGAAGCAGCGGTCGGCGTCGCCATCCCACGCGATGCCGATGTCAGCCTTCGTCTCGATCACCTTCGCGGTGATGTCGGCGCGGTTCTCCTCGATCAGCGGGTTCGCCTCGTGGTTGGGAAAGGTCCCGTCGATGTCGAAGCACAGGCGCGTGGTCCTGCACGGCAGCTTGTCGAACAGCTTCGGTGCGACGAGCCCGCCCATGCCGCTGCCGGCGTCGAGCACGGCGTGGAAGGGCTTGATGACCGATGTGTCGATGAACGTCAGCATGTGCGCGACGTAGTCGTCGACGATGTCGACCGACGACAGGGTGCCGCGCGGCCCGTGCGGCGCCGGGATGGTGCCGCCCACGATCATGTCGCGCATGTCGCTGATGCCGGCATCGCCCGACAGCGGGAACGCTTCGCGGCGCACCAGCTTCATGCCGTTGTATTCCTTGGGATTGTGCGATGCGGTGATCTGCGCGCCTCCGTCGAGCCCGTCGCGGCAGACGGCGTAGTACATCATGTCGGTCCCGAGCATGCCGTAATCGACGACGTCGGCACCCTGCTCGCGCGCGCCGTCGATGAACGCCGCCTTCATCGTCGGCGACGAGAGGCGCATGTCGCACGACACCGCGATGCGGCGGGCCTGGAGGTAGGCGACGAAGGCACGGCCCGCCTGGCGCGCGAGATCTTCGTTGAGTTCCTGCGGATAGAGGCCGCGGATGTCGTAGGCCTTGAAGATGCCGGGGTTCACGCTCATCGGAATCTGCCTTGTCAGGATAGGGGCTACGCCCGGGTGTAGTCGGTGAGGACGGTCTTGTCGCCCAGCAACGTCGAGGCGCCAAGCTGCGCGCTGCGCCCGACGTGGCAGTTCCGGCCGATGACGGCGTCACGCAGCGTCGCATCGCGGCCAATCCACGCGTTTGGCCACACGATCGAGCCCTCGATGTGCACGTTGTCCTCGAGGTGGCTCTGCCGCCCGATCACGGTGTGCGCACCGATCCGACACCCGGCCTTGATGACGACCTCGTCGTCGATGAAGCACGGCCCCGTGATCGAGACGCCGTCGGCGATCGACGCGCTGGGCGAGACGACCACGCGCGAGGCGTCACCATCGAACGGCGGCGCGTGGAATCGGCCGTCCATGATGTCGCGGTGCACCTGCACGTACTTCTCGGGCGTGCCGATGTCGATCCAGTAACCGCGGTACACGTACGCGACGAAGGTCTCGCGCCGCTCGACGAGCGACGGAAAGTAGCTGCGCTCGATCGACCAGCTGACGTCGTCTGGAATCCGGTCGAGGGTGTCGGGCTCGAGGACGTAGATGCCCGCGTTGATCGTGTCGCACGTGATCTCGTCGGCCTTCGGCTTCTCGAGGAACCGGGTGACGTTTGCGTCGGCGTCGGTCTCGACCAGTCCATAGGCCGACGGATTCGCGACGGGCGTCAGGACGATGGTCGCCCTGGCCTTTCGTTCCCGGTGGAGTGCAATGACCGCGCGCAGGTCGATCTCCGTCATGACGTCGCCGTTGAACACCACGACGCTGTCGTCGAGGTGTGGTGCGGCGAACTTGATCGCCCCCGCCGTCCCGAGGGGCCTGGGCTCGACCATGTAGCGGATCGGAACGCCGGTGGTGCTGCCGTCGCCGAAGACCTCTTCGATCCGCCTTGGCTGGTAGTTGAGGCTGAGGATGATCTCGGTGATGCCCGGCACCTGCCGGAGCAGGTCGAGCTGGTAGGTGAGGAACGGACGGTTGAAGACGGGGACGATCGGCTTGGGCGTGTGCAACGTGAGCGGCCGTAACCGCGTGCCCTGACCGCCTGCAAGGATGATGGCTTTCATGACGGCCGGGGATGTTAGCACGCCCCCACGTAGCCGCCATCCGGCTGTCGCGCTACAATGGCGCCGTCTGCTGCCGCGATGAACCTGCCGAACACGCTCACACTCGGCCGCATTGTCCTCGTGCCATTGCTCGTGGTGATCCTCGTCACCGAGTTCAGCGGGCCGCGCATCCTCGGGTTTCCGAAGGAGCTCGTCGCGGCCGCGATCTTCGCCGTCGCCTCGATCACCGACTGGCTCGACGGCTACCTCGCACGCCGCCGCAAGCAGGTGACGACCCTCGGGCAGCTGATGGACCCCGTCGCCGACAAGCTGCTGATCACGGCCGCGCTCGTCTCGCTCGTGCAGATGGAGATGACCGCGGCCTGGATGGCGGCAGCCATCATCGGCCGCGAGATTCTCGTGACCGGCCTGCGCGGCATTGCCTCCGCGCGCGGCGTCGTGATCGTCGCCTCGTCACTGGGCAAGTGGAAGATGGGCGTCCAGGTGGCGGCCGTGTTGCTGCTCCTCGTCGGCAAGGCCGGCGTGCCCCTGTTCGTCACGCTCGGGCAGATCGCGATGTGGCTGGTGGTCGGGGTGGCGCTGTGGTCGGCGGGCGACTACTACCGTCGCTTCAGCTACGTGATGAGCCCGAAAGTCGCCGACATCACCACCGCACGCGAACGCCCGCCGACGGTCGAACGGCGCACGGGGACGCGGTAGGGCCGCACATCGCGCCGGGCCGCACTGGCGCGCCACGGGCCGCGCAGGGGCGCGGCCCCTACGGATTCGGTACCTTCGGGGCGGGCGGCGGGGCGGCGGAGACGATCGCCTTCAGCTCCGCGATTCGCTTCTGGGCAGCGACCAGGTGCTCGCTCTTCTCGAACTCGGCGACCAGGCGTTCGAAGTAGGGCAGGGCCTGTGCGGCCTGGTCGGTTCGGGCCAGTGACTCCGCCGAGGTAGTAGTAGACGGCATCGCGGGCGGTGTACTGCGGGTCGTCCTTCAGCACTTGCTTGAACCGGTCGACGGCACCCGGATACCAGCGCGAGCGGAAGTAGAACAAGCCCACGCGATAGTTCGACTCGCTCAGGCGATCCTTCGCCTCGCGTTGACGCGCGCGCGCTTCGTCGGCCAGGCTGCTGTTCGGGAAGCGCTCGAAGAAGGCATCGAACTCGCGGAGCGCCTCCTTGGTCTGCGTCTGATCCCGCTCGGGTTTCGCCATCTGCCCGTGGTAGGCCATCGCCAGCTTGAACTGCGCGTAGTCGGCCCGTTCGTGCGTCGGGAAGAACGTCAGGAACTCCTTGTACTCGTTGATGGCGAGCACGTACGACTCGGCCGACTTCTCGCCGAGAAACGCGTCGGCGAGCCCGAGCTTCGAGTCGGCGCGATACGTGCTCTGTGGATACCCATCGACGATCTGGCGGAAGTACTCGCGCGCCGTGAACCACTTGCGATCGTTCAACGCCGCGGTTCCGCGCTCGTAGAGCAACTTGTCGGGCTCGAGCGTGCCCTGCGGCAACGTCGTCGACTTCGGGCCGCACGCGACAGCCAGGCAGCACGCCGAGGCCACCACGAAGGCCTGCAGCGAGGTCGGAACACGGAGGAATCGGGTCATCGTTCTCACAGCGCCAGGATCGCCGGCGAATTCTTCAGCCAATCGTACTCGGCGCGCAGGCCCTCGGCCAGCGTCACCGACGGGGCGAACCCGAGGTCGGCCCGCGCCAGCGAGGTGTCGGCGTAGGTGTTCCGCATGTCGCCCTTCTGGGTGGCTTCGCGGCGGATCGTCACCGGCGTCGCCGTGATCCGGCCGATCAGGTCGAGCACCTCGTTGACCGACACCCGTGAGCCGCCGCCGATGTTGTAGACGCGCCCGGCCACGCCTTTGGCGGCCGCGTCGGCGGTCGCCGTCACGATGTCGGCGACGAAGGTGAAGTCGCGCGTCTGCTCACCGTCGCCGTAGACACCAATCGCGTCACCGCGCAGGACCGCCTTGAAGAACTTGTGGAACCCCATGTCGGGGCGCTGCTTCGGCCCGTAGACGGTGAAGTAGCGGAGCGACACGGTCGGCACCGCGAAGTTCACATGGTAGAGGTAACACAACTGCTCCGCGGCCAGCTTGCTCACACCGTAGGGCGACACCGGGCGCAGCACCGACATCTCGCGGAACGGAATCTCGACGTCGTCGCCGTACACCGAGGAACTGGAGGCATACACGAGTTTCTCGATGGGCTTCCCGACACACGCTTCCAGCAGGACCTGCGTGGCCTCGATGTTGTTGACCGTGTAGGTCTCGAAGTCCTTGCCCCAGCTCTTGCGCACGCCGGCCTGCGCCGCGAGGTGGAAGACGTGCGTCACACCCTCGAGCAACGATCCGAGGTCGGTCGACTGCAGGGGGGCCTCGACGAAGCGGAACCGCGGATTCGCCACCAGGGGCGCGAGGTTCGACTCCTTGATGAACCGCGGATAGTAGTCGGTGAAGCAGTCGATCCCGGTGACGGTGTCGCCGCGTTCGAGGAGCCGGGTGGCGAGGGTCGATCCGATGAACCCGGCAACCCCGGTGACAAGAGCGTTCATGATAGGAGGTCTCTCACGCGTTGCGGGAGCCGACACGGGCGCCCCGCCGTGTTGAGCGCGGCGTGGACCGTCCGCCCTGTGGCCAGGGACGTGTCGCCGCGCCGCACGTGGTAATCGAACTGCACCCGCACCCCCGACACCAGCGTGCCGGTCGTGTGGATGTCGAGCAGGTCATCATAATGCCCCGGGCCCAGGTAGTCGCATCCTGCGTGGATGACCGGGAGGGCAAACCCTTCGGCTTCCATCTCGCGGTAGCTCCAGCCGAGCGACCGGAGCAGCTCGCAGCGGCCGACCTCGAACCACACGAAGTAGTTCGCGTGATACACCACGCCCATCTTGTCGGTCTCCGCGTATCGCACACGGACCTGGGTCGTGGTCGAGGCCGCCACTCGCGCGCTCAGCGCCAGGCCTCGAGCGCGGCGGCCCGGATGGCCCGCATGGCGGCCACCGGGTCGGCGTGGCCGAAGATTGCGTTGCCCGCGACCAGGATGGACGCGCCCGCAGCCACGACCAGGGGCGCCGTCGCCTGGTCGATGCCCCCATCGACTTCGATCGCCGCGTCGGGCCGCCCCGAGGCGTCGAGCAGTGACCTGATCGCCCCGATCTTCTCGACGCTCCGCGGGATGAACTGCTGGCCCCCGAACCCCGGATTGACCGACATCACCAGCACGAAGTCGACGTCGCCGGCGACCTCCTCGATCGACGACACCGGCGTCGCGGGATTGAGCACCACGCCCGCGCGTGCGCCGAGGGCCTTGATCCGGTGGATGGTGCGGTGCAGGTGGGGGAGCACCTCAACGTGTACCGACACGGACGAGGCGCCGGCGTCGACGAAGGCTTCGAGGTAGTCGTCGGGCCGGCTGATCATCAGGTGCACGTCGAGCGGCAGGCGCGTGACACGCTTCACGGCGCGCACGACCAGCGGGCCGATCGTGATGTTGGGGACGAAATGGCCGTCCATGACATCCACGTGCAGCAGGTCGGCGCCGCCGGACTCGACCACCTGGATCGCAGCGCCAAGCGCCGCAAAATCGGCCGAGAGCAGCGAGGGCGCGATCTGAAGTCCTCGCGAACGGATCACCGTGTCACCTCGAGCGAAATCGGGTCCCCGGCACCCACCTGGTACCCGCCTTGCGGCTGCTGGCGCAGCACGATGCCGGCCGGCACGCCGGGATAGGGCTGCGTGCCGACGATCGACACGCGGAAGCCCTGCTGTCGCAGCACGTCCGCGGCACGCTCGCCGTCCGTGCCGACCAGGTCGGGCATCAGGTAGCGCCGGCCCACCGTGCCGCGATTGACCAGCAGGACCACCTGCCCCGCCCGGGTCGACGGCCCGGGCGACTGCGCGATGACGGCGCCGGTGGCGAAGTCCTCGGAGCGCACCTCCGAGACACTGCTCACCTCGACGCCAGCCGCCTGCGCGCGCAACTGCGCGGTCCGTTCCGATTCGCCGACCAGCGCCGGAACGATCGACGCCGTGGCGCCGTCGCTCAGCCAGACTTTCACCGTCCGCTGGGTGCGCAGGCGGACGCCGCCCGGCGGGTCCTGGGTGAGGATCCTTCCCGCGGGCACCGACGGGTCGAGCCGGCGCAACGCCTCGACCTTGAGCGTGAGCCCCTCGTCGGTCACCGCTGCGCTCGCCTCGTTCACGCTGCGCCCACGCACGTCGGGGACGGTGACGTCCCTGGCGCGCAGGGCGAGGCGCATCGACAGGAAGAAAAAGAGGAGGTAGGTGGCCGCCAGCGCCCCGGCGATCACCAGCGTCTTGCCCGCTCCCCACACGCGCGCAGTCAGCGCCATCGAATCCGCGACTGTACTACAACCCGCCGCGTGGCCGGAAACACTCCCGGCGTCTTTCGGGGTGCGCGAGCGAAAACACTCCCGGAGTCAATTGGCGCGCCGTCGCCGGCGTCACGTCGTGCGTTCGAGGACGGCAGCGAAGAACCCCTCGAGGCCGTGCGTGGACGGATGGGTTGCCAGTTCGCCGCGGGCATTCGCCAGCGACGGCAGGTCGCCACCCGGCGCCGACATCCAGCGGGGAAGGGCACCACGGCGGAAGGCGGGATGATCGGCCAGGAAGCCGTCCACGACGTCTTCGTTCTCGTCCGGTTCCGACGAGCACGTGGCGTACACGACCGCCCCGCCGGGCGCCACAGCGTGGCAGGCATTGTCGAGCAGGCGGCGCTGCCGCAGCGCCATGCCCTCGAGTTCGGTCTCGCGTCGCGTCCACTTGATGTCGGGATCGCGCCTGAGCGTCCCCAACCCCGAGCACGGAGCATCGACGACCACCCGATCGAACACCGGTCCGAACGGCACGCCGCGATCGATGTCGTGCCGCACGACGTGGACAGGTGACAGGCTCGAGGCCACGCACTGCCTCAACAGCGCCACGCGCTTCGGGCGGTAGTCTCCGGCCACGACGAGCCCGGAGTCCCCGGCGGCCGCCGCCATGGCGAGGGCCTTCCCCCCGGGCGACGCGCACGCGTCGAGCACGCGGTGGCCGGGCGCCACACCAGCGGCCAGGGCCACCAACTGCGAACCTTCCTCCTGGACGGTATAGAGGCCGCCGATGGCGTCGATGTCGTCGAGATGTGCGTTCGAGGCGACGGTCACGCCATCGGGGGCGTACCGGCAGGGGGCGGCCGCAATCCCGAGGTCGTCGAGGCGGGCGATGAACGCGTCGCGCGTGAGCTGGTCGCTGTGCACGCGTACGGTGAGGTCCGGCCGCGTGTTGTTGAAGCGCACGGCGGCACGCGTGGCCTCGTAGCCGTCGCGGGCGAGCCAGCGCCGCACCAGCCAGTCGGGATGCGACTCGACAACGGCGAGGTACGCGACCTGCTCGTCGAGCTGCGCGCCGGCGGGCGGTGGCGAGGGCAGCGACGGGCGGCGCTGCGGATCCCCGATGCGCCGCAGGACCGCGTTGACGAACCCGGCGAGCCTCGGATGCCCCAGCACGCGGACCTGCTCGACGGCGTCGTGCACCACGGCGTGCGCCGGCACCCGATCGAGGTGGTCGATCTGGAAGATGGCTGCGCGCAGGACTGCCTGCACGGGCGGGGCGATGGCCGTGAGCGGCCGCTCGGCGGCGCCCATGAGCAGGGCGTCGATGCGGGCCAGCCAGCGCACGGTGCCGGTCACGATTTCGGCCGCAAGCGCGGCATCACGTCGATCCGGAATCCGGCCGCGCATGCGGGCCACGACGTGCGACAGGTCGCCGCGCCTGGCGCCGAGTTCGATCAGCGCCTCGACCGCGGCTTCGCGGGCCGGCGCGATCACGGCGCGCCCGGAGGCGGGGCGAACGCCATCCCGGGATGGATCCGTCGTCCCACGGCGAATGCCTCGGCCGACATCGGCCGCTTGCCCTCGGGCTGCACCTCGAGCAGTTGCACGACCGACGCGTCGCCGGCCTGGACCTCGATGCCGCCATGGCCGATCCGGACCACGCGCCCCGCCACGCCGGGGTCGCCTGCGGTCGGCACCACCCGCGTGCGCAGGATAATCAGCCGCTCGTCATCGATCCACGTGTTGGCGAGCGGCCAGGGATGCAGGCCGCGGACGCGGTCGTGGATTTCGCGGGCGCGTCGCGTCCAGTCGATCGGACTGTCGTCGCGCGTCATCTTCGCCGCGTAGGTGATGCCCTCGGCCGGCTGCTCGACTTCCTCGACGGCGCCGGCCGTCATCCGGTCGAGCGTCTCGACGAGCAGGTCGGCGCCCAGGCGCGCGAGGTCGGCTTCCACGTCGCTCGCCCGCTCCTCTTCGCCGATGGTGCGCCTGCCGACAGCCAGCATGGCCCCGGCGTCGAGCGCCTTGACGACGCGCATGATCGTGATGCCGGTCTCGTGATCGCCCGCCATCACGGCGCGCTGGATGGGCGCGGCGCCACGCCAGCGCGGCAGCAGTGACGCGTGCACGTTGAGCATCCCGCGCCGTGGCGTCTGGATCAGCGCCTCGGGGATGATGCGTCCGTAGGCGGCGACCACGCCGATGTCCGCACCGAGTGCCTGCAGGTGCGCGCGCACGTCGTCACCGCGCAACGTTTCCGGCTGCGACACGGCGATGCCGCGCGCCAGTGCCAGCGCCTTGACCGGCGTGGGCTGCAGCTTGTGCCCGCGTCCGCGCGGCCGGTCGGGCTGCGTGATGACGTGGACGACCACGTGCGACGAGGCACAGAGGCGCTCGAGGGTCGGCACGGCGAACTCGGGGGTACCCATGAACACGACCCGCATGGTCACCAGCGTCCTTTCGCGCGAAGGGTCTCGATGCGACGCATCAGCAGGCGCCGTTGCACGCGCTGGAGGCGATCCACGAAGATCCGGCCGCGCAGGTGATCGAGTTCGTGCTGGAACGCGCGGGCCAGCAGCCCCGTGCCTTCGTGCGTGCGCCACTCGCCGTCGCGATCCTGGCCCCGGACGACGACTGTCGCCGCACGAGCCACGGTGGCGTAGAACGTGGGCACCGACAAGCAGCCTTCGGATTCGAGCTGCATGCCGCGCCGTTCGACGAAGTGCGGATTGGCCAGCACGACGATGTCGGCGTGCGAGGCGCCGACGCTGAGATCGATGACGCACACCTGCAGGTCGATGCCAACCTGTGGTGCGGCGAGCCCGATGCCCGGCGCAGCGTGCATGGTCTCGATCATGTCATCGACGAGGCGATTGAACGCGCCGTCGAAGACCGTCACGACCCGCGTCGGGCGGCGCAGGCCCTCGTCTCCGAGCCGCAGGATCGGGTAGCGCACGCGTCGATCCCCGAGGCTAGGGCGTCGCCGCGGGACGCGTGAACCGCTCGCGCACGGCACGACGTGACTCGTCGACGCGCAGTCGCGATCTGGTCGACGGCGTCGCCGCCGAAGCGCTCCAGGAACGCGTCGGCGATGACAATGGCGACCATCGCCTCGGCGACGACCGCGGCGGCCGGCACCGCGCACACGTCGCTGCGCTCGATGGCCGCCGGTGACACCTCGAAGGTGGCGAGATCGACCGATCGGAGCGGCTTCATGAGCGTGGCGATGGGCTTCATGTAGCCCGTGAGTCGGATGGGCTCGCCGTTCGTGACGCCGCCTTCCAGCCCGCCGGCCCGATTCGTCGGCCGCGCGAGATCCCAGGAGCGTGCCGCGGTGCCTTCGCCCGCCTCGTCCAGCACGATCTCGTCGTGAACCTGCGAGCCCGGTGCCGACGCGACGCCCGGGCCGATGCCGATCCCGACGGCCTTGATGGCCGGAATCGACATCACGGCTTGTGCCAGACGGCCGTCGAGCTTTCGATCCCACTGGACGTAGCTGCCGAGGCCGGGCGCGACGCCATCCACGATGACTTCGAATGCGCCGCCGAGCGTGTCGCCGGCCTCGCGTGCGCGATCGATGTGCGCGATCATCGCCGCCTGTGTGGCAGCGTCAGCGCAGCGCAGCGGCGAGTCGTCGGGGATGGCGCGGACGTCAGCGACATCGACGTTGCCGGGTTCGGGCAGCGCCACATCGCCGATGCGCGTCACGTGACTCGTGACCTGCATGCCGAAGCGAGCGAGCAGTTGCCGCGCGAAGGCGCCGACCGCGACGCGTGCGGCCGTCTCGCGGGCGCTGGCGCGCTCGAGCACGTCGCGCAGATCGGTGACGCCGTACTTCACGGCACCGGCCAGGTCGGCGTGCCCGGGGCGCGGGCGCGTGACCGGCGCGCGCTGGGCGCCGGTGGCGTCGGCCTCGGGCTCGCGATCGACGGGCATCGTCTTCTGCCAGTTCTTCCAGTCGCGGTTGTGGATGATGCCGCTGACGGGGCTGCCAATCGTGCGCCCGAAGCGCAGGCCGCTCACGACATCGAGCCGATCCGACTCGATCTTCATCCGCTGCCCGCGGCCGTAGCCTTGCTGCCGCCGCCAGAGCTCGTGCTGCACCGTCGCGAGATCGATGTCGAGGCCAGCGGGAAGGCCTTCGATGATCACGACCAGCCCCGGGCCGTGTGATTCGCCTGCTGTCAGAAACCTCAACATCGTGCGGCGATTGTAGCTGAAGTTCCTGCGAGGCCGGCGCCGGCGGCGTGTGACATGCACGTGATTCACGCCTGAATCCCGCGAGTCGGCGTGTCGCCGCCGGCGGCGAGTCCCTTGCAGCGGTAGCGCGCGTGCCTGCCATGTCGATGCTCGCCCGCGACACCGCGCCCAGACCGCACCGCGCGCAACCTGCGACGTGCCTGGCCCCCGCCCGGGCCACGCGCGACGCCATCGGCGACGGTCGCCGGGCGGTCATGGTGCGGCGGCTGTTCTGTGTGGCCGACCAGTCGGCCGGTGTCGTGCTCGACGCGATGCGCCGCGTCTGCGAGGGCGAGGGGCTGCGCGTGGTCGTCCTCGACGCGCCCGCCGACATCGACGTGCAGGCGACACCACGCTCGGTGCTGGCGTGGATTGGCGGTGGGGGGCACGACACCACGGTATGGTCACGCCTCCTGGCGCTGGCGGCCCGTGACGACATCGACCTGGTTGCCGTTGCAGGCAACGCGGGCGGCACCGCGCTCTGGCCCTGCATCGCGCACGCCGACGACGGCCCGAAAGTCGCACGGGTGGCCGAGGCGCACGCCGTGTTCGGATCGGTCGCCAGCGGGGCTCCCGATCGTGACTCGCCGCCAGACGCAGACCAGGCCTGCTTCCGGCGTGTCGAGCGCCTGCTGGCTGACGGTCGTCGCGGCCAGGCGCGGCAGTTCCTCGCTGCGCAGATCGCGCGCGCCGAGCGGCGGGAGAGGCATGACGACGCCCTGCCGCTCCGCCTGGCGCTGGCGCGCCTGTCGCACGACGACCTCGACCCCGCTGACGTCAGACGCGTGCTCATGCCCGCCCTGCGGCGCGGCAGCCTCGTGACCAGCGCCGCCAGCGGTACCGGCTCGCGTGGCGCGCTCGTGCACGACCGGCTGGCGGCCACCATCATGGCGTGCCACGCGTCGATCGACCTGCTGCTCCTGCAACAGGCCCAGCAACTCGCCGGCGGGGCAAGCGTGACGGCCGACGCGACCGGCGACCACGTCTTCGAGGCGGCGCACGCGCAATGGCGCGTGTGCTGGTGGCTCGGTGACGTCGATGGCGCATTGAGCCAGGTCGCGCGTCTCGAAGCATCGGCCCGGTCGGCGATGCACCAGGTCATTACCCGGCGCGCCGCGATCCGCACGTGCGTGACCCGCTGGCCCGACGAGGCCTCCGCGCATCGCCTGTGGCTTCGCCAGCACGCCGATACGCCAGACCGCGACCGGGCCGGGCTGGTGCGTCGGGCCCTTGCTGAAGACGCCCTCATGACCGGCGACCTGCCGCAGGCGCGCGCCTGGCTCGACGCGGCGAAGCGGACCTATGGTCGGCGGCTCTCGACCAGGACGCGGGCGGGCATGGCCATGCTCGCCCTCGCGATCGGGGGCGATCGCGACGAACGCGACGTCGCAGGACGCCGCGTGCCCGCGGCCACCGAGGGCGCGACGCCGCTGCTGGCGCTGTGCGCCGAGATCGTGCGCGCGCGCGTCCTCGGCGGCGCGTCGCCGCCGCGTCGAGCAGCGAGCCGCGAGCGTGGGGCTTGCGTTCGCGAACGTTGCGCCGTGGCACAGACCCACAGGGGACCACGTCATGATCGAAGACTTGCTGCAGGTGATTGAGGCATGCCACACCGAAGAGAGCGCGCCGGCGATGGCGCGCCTGTGCAGCCTCGTGCGCGAACAACTCGGCGCAGCCGGCGTCGGGCTCTACACGACCCCCGAGGGGCGGCCGCTCGCCGGCGTTGGCACGCACCCGTGCGTGTCGGCGAACGTGGCGCGCGAGGCGCTGGGTCGGGGCGTCGTCGTCGAGCCGGCAGCGGCGTCGATCGGTCTCGAAGGCGCGGTGCCGGTGCGCTTCGGCGGATCGCCAATCGCAGCGCTCTGCTGCCGCTGGGCCTACGACGCTCCGGTCGATCGCCGTCGTGCCGCGCTCGTCATGAGTGCCGTTGCCGCCGTGTGCGCGCCGGTGGTCCAGACGTTGATCGACGCGCGCGTGCGGATCGATGCCCCCGTCGACGATCTTGGCCTGCTCGGCGCGAGCGACGGGATGCGCGTGCTCCGCGTCAACATCCGGCGCGCGGCATCGGCGCCGTTCCCGGTGCTGATCGAGGGCGAAAGCGGGGCAGGGAAGGAACTCGTCGCGCGCGCGATTCACGCCGCGAGCCCCCGCCGCGGCCGGCGCTTCTGCGCGGTGAACTGCGCCGCGGTGAGCGATGAGCTCCTCGAGGCCGAGCTGTTCGGGCACGCGCGCGGCGCCTTCACGGGAGCCGTCGGCGAGCGCCCCGGTCTCTTCGAGGAGGCCGACGGAGGCACCTTGTTCCTCGACGAGATCGGCGAGTTGTCGCCCCGTGGCCAGGCGAAGCTGCTCCGCGTGCTGCAGGAGGGCGAGGTGCGCCGGGTGGGTGAGAACGTCCCACGGCGGCTCGATGTGCGGGTCGTCGCCGCCACCAACCGGACGCTCGCCCGCGAGGTCGAGGTCGGGAGGTTCCGCGATGACCTGCGATTCCGTCTCGACGTCGTGCGCATCGAGGTGCCGCCGCTGCGGGCGAGGCCTGACGACATCGAAGTGCTCGCGCAGGCCTTCTGGCGCGACGCGCTCGCCAAGACGCGGGGCCGCGCCGTTCTCGAGCGCGACGCGATCGCGGCGCTGGCGCGCTATGACTGGCCCGGCAACGTGCGCGAGCTCCAGAACGTGATCGCCACCCTTGCCGTGCGCGCGCCCCTGCGGGGGCGGATCACCGAGGCCGATGTCGCTGCCGTGCGGGGCCGGATCGCATCGAAGGTGCTGGCACCAGTGAGCACGCTCGACGCGGCCCGGCGCGAGTTCGACGCTGCGTTCCTGCGGCAGACACTCGCCGAGTGCGGCGGGCGACGTACCGAAGCGGCCCGCAGGCTGGGCGTGACGAGGCAGGGCTTGCTGAAGTTGATGCACCGACTGGGCATCGACCGCACAGCCAGGCGGGCCGTCGAAGGCGCCGCGACGCACTCATGATGCAGTATGTCGTGCGTCGCGCGTCTGGACACCGCCGGTGCCTGGAGCGGGATCTCCTAGATGGCCCGTCTGCGCGCTGTCTCCAGCTGACGCTTGAGCCCTTCGTCGTCCGGCTTGCGCGCGAGGGCCCGCTCGTACCAGGTGACCGCGCCGGCGGCATCGCCCGTCTGCAGGCACAGCCCGGCCACGCGCGAGGCGCGCGCAGCACCGACGGCCCCTTCCCCCACGTCGCCGCGCAGCGCGATGTCGCGCAGCAAGGCATCGCGCGCCACGGTGAGGCGTCCGGCGCGTTCCGCGGCGTCGGCGAGGGCGGCGAACGCACCGTCGGCGACCGGCGGTCGCTGCGTGGCGGTCTGCAGGGCCCGCACGGCCTGACGGGTGTCGCCGAGCCGATACCATGCGCGGCCCAGCATCAACTGGGCTTCGCTCGACGACGTTCGCTCGGTCGCCCGACGGGCCGCTTCGACTGCCTTCATCCACGCAATCCGATCCGACCGCGCGTCGCCGGCCTCGAGCCAGACCCGCGACAGCGCGATGAGCACCGACCCCTGATCGTTGAAGCGCTCCGAGGCGCTCGCAAGCGTGAGCACGGCGTCTTCGAAGCGTCCCATGCGAGCCAGGGCGAGTCCGAGCCGCGCCTGGCGCGCCGCGCTGGCGGGCTCGAGCGCCGCCAGCGCCCGCAGCACCCGCACCTCGTCGGCATACCGCTGGGCGTTCTCGTGGATCGACGCCAGCGCCTCGAGCGCGTCGGCGTGCGTCGGTTCCAGCACGACGGCCTGTGCGAACGCCTTGGCGGCCTCGTCCGGGCGTTGCTGCTGCACCAGGATGAGGCCGAGCAGGTAGTGACCGCGTGCCAGCCGATCGTCCTGCGCGAGGGCCTGCCTGCACGCGGCCACCGCGCGGTCGAGCTGGTTGGTATTCAGCAGGGCCAGGGCCAACTTCAGCCAGATGCGGGGAGCGCGCTCGTCGATCACGAGTGCGGCCTCGTAGCGCTCGCCGGCGCGCTGCCAGCGCTGCTGCGACGCGTGCACGTCGCCGAGCTGTTCTTCGACGCGCGGTGACGCGGGGTCGAGCGTGCCCGCGTGGCGAAGATCCCGCAGCGCAGAGGCCGCATCCCCCTGCTGACGGTAGACCTCGCCACGCCTCAGCCAGGCGAGCATCGAATCGGGCTTGATCGCGATCGCGCCGCTGAAGGCCTCGATGGCCGCCGACGGCTGCGAGGCGGCCAGGGCGAGTTCGCCATCGGTGAGGAATCGGCGGTACGCGCGTTCGCGCCCGAGCGTCAGCCAGCCGACGACGGCCAGGGCGGTGAGCCCGACCAGCGCGGCGGCTATGACGAACCTCCTGGGGCTCAGGAACTTTCCTCCAGTTGCGGGTTCTAACTCCACAGGCCTATTCTAGCGGGGACGTACCGGCATGGTACCTGAGGGCCTCTCTGTGAAACCAGCTTCCGCCATTGGGTGGTCAGAAGTCGCAAGTCGCGACGCGGTCATTGCACAGCGTTGCGCGGCGGGAGACGACCGGGCCTACGCAGAGCTCGTCGAGGAACACCAGCGGATGGTGATCCAGCTCGCCTACAACCTGATGGGCGACTACGACGACGCGCTCGACGTGTCGCAGGAGGTGTTCCTGCGCGTCTTCAGGACGATTGGGGGATTCCGCGCCCAGTCGTCACTTCGCACCTGGATCTTCCGCATCGTCGTGAACCAGGCGCGCAACCGGCAGCGCTGGTGGCGCCGTCGACGTCGCGACGCCCAGGTGCCCATCGAGGATCACATTCGCGCGTATGGCGAGTTCCGCAGTACCAGCGCGAGCGACCCGGCCCGTGCCTACGCCCAGAAGGAACTGGCGACGCGCCTCTCGCGCGCCCTGGGGCACCTTCCGTTCGAGCAGCGCACCGTCGTCGTCCTGCGGGAAGTTGACGGGCTCAGCTACGACGAGATCGCCGAGGCGGCGGGCCTCAACGTCGGCACGGTCAAATCACGCCTGGCGCGGGCACGTGAATCGCTGCGCGGCGCGCTGAGGGACGCATGACCCGTTGGACCTGTGCCTCGGTGAAGCGACGGCTCGCGCGCTACCACGACGGCGAGTTGGCCATCGATCAACGCCGTGTCGTCGACACGCACCTGGCGACCTGCGCCGCGTGTGCCGCAGACCTGCTCGAGTACGAGGAACTCGGCGAGGTGCTGCGGGCCACCGCGCATGCGGCACCCGTGCCGGACCGCGAGGCGTTCCGTGCTGCGGTCATGGCACGGTTCCACGCCGAACAGGACAACTCCTGGGCGGCGACCTTCGAGGAATGGCGCCATGACGTGGGGCTGCGCTGGGCGGGCCTGAGCGCCGTCGGCGCGACGATGGCGTGCGCGCTCATCCTCTTCGGCATCGCGTGGATGGTGCCGCTCGATCACGAGGGCGGCTTCACCCGGATGCCGACGCCGAAGGCGCAGGACGTGAACCTCACGTCGTACCGTGCCGAGTGGCCCCAGCGCTCGATCAACAACGACGTGATCCCGGCCGTGCTGTCGTCCACGAGAGACGAAGACCGCGTGGTGGCCCTGGCCGAGGAAGACGTCGTGCTGGCCCTTGCCGCGCTCGTGACGCAGGAAGGGCGTCGCACCGGCGCCGAGTCATTCCTGGCGAACCGCGACGACCGCGAGGTGGTCCTGCGCCTCATGAACGCCGTCCAGCACGCCCGCTTCACGCCGGTGCGCGATCCCAACACCGGCGCGCCCGCCGCCCGCTACGTCGTCTGGCTGCTGGCCCACACGACGGTGCGCGGAAGGTTCGACCGCTCCTAGTCCTGCTGCCGGCCTGCCGCCGGCACCGGGATCGTCACCGATGCGGCGTTGTCGAGTGCATCGGTCGCACGCACCCGAATCCCACCAGCCGCCTCAGCCGTCTCCACGTCGATGCTCGTACGTCTCCGAACGCGAGTCGGCAAGGCCGTCGGTCGCGAAGACCACGGTCCACCGCATCGCGTCAGCCGCGTATTCGACACGTCCGACCGTGCTGTGCGCGTCCCGAACCCTGAGGGTGATGCGCACGCGCCCTGCCGCCGTAGCTGACCGTTCCACTTCGATCGCCGGCGCCGTATTGTCAATCTCGAACGCGCTGCTCTCGGCTTCACCCGACAACGCCGTCGCCGCCGGATTGCTGGCCGCGTCGCTGGCGACGATCCGCAGGGTGTAGGTGCCATCCGGCACGGAGTTCGTGTCCCACGTGATCAGCGGGTCCCAGAGGCCGCGGCGCAGCACCGTCCAGGTCGCGTCACCTTCGCGCCGGTAGAAGATGTCGTACTGCAGGCGGTCGTCGGCCTCGTCGTCGCCCTTCCACTGGAAGGTGCGAAGCCCCTTCTGGTAGGTCTTGCGGCCGAGCGCGGGTTGCGTGAGGGCGGGCGCCATGGCCGCCAGGCTGGGCAGCGTGCGTCCGTCAGAGGTGCTCGACTCGAACCCGGCAATCTCGAACTCGCCCGTGGAATACGGGCGCTGGAAGACGATGCCGGCGGGGTGGACGGTGATGCCAGAGACGGTCGGCCGCGTGTTCCGCGGGAGGTAGGCCACGGCGACGCTCGTCAGCGTCGGTGTGGCGCCGTTGGTTCCGGTCAACTGCGCGCGCCACTGGATGTAGCGCGCCTTGGGGCTCGTGACGCTGTCGCCGCGCGCGCCGTTGTACGCCGGGCTCCACGGGGCCCACGTGTCATCCGGAGTGGCCGTGTTGCCGGTGCGGGTCGAAAGCGCGACGCTCGTGCCAGCGGGCACCGTGGCATTCCAGCGGATCGATCCCCAGGTTGAGAGCCGTGCGGTGTCGCGCACGTCCGATTCCAGCGTGCCGGTGGTCCCCGGCGTCGTGCCGACGCGCCACAGCTTGCCGGGGTTGGCGCCAAGGACCCACCATTCCGATCCGCGGCCTGGGAGGATCGCCGTCAACTGCTGCGCGTCGAGTCGGGTCAGCAGCGTCACCCGTTGCGTGTCGCCGGTAATGCGGACGAGTCGGCCCTTTGCGGCCGTCGCCACGACCACGCCCTCGGGCGTCGGCAAGAGGTCGTACGGCAGGTCATCTGCTGCGTCCCAGACGACGTCCCACGTCCCGTCGGGAGCAATCCGGTAGACCGCGCCCTTGGCGTCGCGCTTGTCGGTCGTGCCGCGCGTGACGGTGGCAGCAGGGGTCGGCGTCGAGGCGGTGGCTTCGCCCGTTGCTGTCACCGTGATTTCGGTCGTGAAGGCCGCGACGGCCCCACCGGCCGCCGATGCCGGGGGCGCGTCGGCCGCGCGCGTCTCGCCGGGGCCCTTGGCCGACATGGCCGCGACGAAGAGGTTGCCGGCCCCATCGACGCGCAGCGCCCTGATCTCGCGGTGCGGCGAGTCGAGCAGGATGAACGGCTTGCCCTCGGGTGACAGCCGAATCACCTGCCCGGGCGTGTCGGTGCCGACGAAGACGCCACCACCCGGCGCGACGGCCAGCGCCGTCACGTGCGTGGCCTTCGCCTTGTAGATCGCGGTGGCCTGGCCGCCTGCCGGGATGCGGTAGACCACCGCCTTGTCGCCCGTTGCGGCGTAAATCGTGCCTTCCGGATCGACGGCCAGCGCCCAGATATACCGTTCCTCGGGATCGAACACCGTGCTCGACGTGCCGTCACGTTCGACGCGGACGATGCGGCCGTCGGGCGATGAGCCCGCGAACAGCGCGCCGTCACGCGCGACCGCCAGCGCATGCACCTGCGTTTCGATGGCGTCGTAGGCGACGCTGCTGCGGCCTGCCGTGTCGATCCGCATGACCTTGCCATCATTGCCGGCTGCCACGTACACGGTGCCATCGGGGGCCGTCACCATGCGCCACGTGGCCGCCGTCTCGAGGTCCGCGACCGGTGTGACTGCAGGGCCGAGCGTCACGCGCCCGAGCGTGTCAATCGCGATGCCCGTGGCGTCGCCCTTGAGGAAGTCGGCCGATGTCATGGTGTGCCAGAAGACCGGCGACGAGGCGCTGACCGCCGAAACGACACAGGCGCAGGCAGCAAGGACACAGAGACGTAGGCGCATCACAACATCCGGATCCGGGAGGGAAGAACCACGCGCGTCATCGACTAGCGCGCGTCGAGGGGAATGACGATCTGGCGTGACCCACTGACCACGCGGTCGAGCGATATGTCCCACGCACCGAGTGGCGCCACGCGCAACGGCGTGGCGTTCGTGCCCGAGCGGTCGGTCTCGATCACGCTGAGCACCGAGCCGGGCAGCCCCGGCAGCGTGTCGCCGTTGATCGAGACGCCCGTGTCGCTGCCGACCAGCCTGACGTACAGGCGGTGGTTACGGCGCAGGCCGTCGAAGATGCGAACGACCTGGTCGATCGAGCGCGCCCCGCCGACCAGGCGCACGTCGCGCGTGTCGTACTGGCTGACGCGTGTCGCATCGGCCACCACCAGGGTCACGTTGCCGCTGGCGTTGGAGGGGATGTCGATCTCGACGCGCTTGACGGTCTCGCCGCCACGATACTCGCGCAACCCGACGTTGACGGTGATCCGGTCGCCGGGTCGCACCCGGGCCGCGTCGATCCACGCGCGTTCGATGGCGTACGACCTGGGGGTCTCGCTGGCGGTGATGGTGAGGTCGAGGCGCTCGATCCGCGCGTCCGACAGATCGCTGCGCGCGAGCATCGCGAGCGGGGTGACCACGTAACTGCCGGCAAACCCGGCGGCGTTGTCGCCGGTGAACGTGTCGTCGAGGGTGAACCCGCCGTGGCCGGCAATGGCGACCCGGCCCTTCACCGAGTACGTCGCCCCGCCGACCTCGCGTTCGTACGCCTGCATCACCGACAGCACCGAGATGAAGCTCAGCAGGGGTGTGAACTGCTGGTCGTCGACGATGCGGAACGAGAACGTGCGCGCCGTGCCACGGTCGCTGGTCAGTGCCACCGACATCGGGATCGTCCGCGGCGCCGGGCCGAGGGTGCCCGCGATGGCCGTGAAGCGGTCCTGCTGGAGCGTTCCGACCGTGGTGCCCGTGGAGGCGATCTTCGACGAACTGAGCATGCTGGGAAGGACCGTGTGCACCCATGCGCTCGTCATCGGCATGGAAATCGGCCCGAGGTTGAACAGCGGGTGCCCGAACGCGTAGACGCGGTTTCCGTCCACGTACGTGACCGTGCCCACGGCCGAGAGCGCGAAGTCGCCGTCGACGAGGGCGACGCCAATGGCATCACCGCCCTGCAGCCGCGCCTCGACCGACGCCTCCTGGGCCGCCGCGCCCGACGTGCCGTTCAGCGGCGTGATGGCGGCCGACGGGATGGCCGCCTGCAGGTAGCGCAAGGCACCGGCGCTCAGACCGCCAGCGGCCAGCGGGGTCGCGATGGGCCGCAGGAAGGGAATGTAGCCGTCGAGCGAGGTGCCGGTCGACGAGGCCTCGAGCATGGTGGTGCCCAGGGGCGGCGCAAACGCGCGGATGACGCCGTCCGGCGACAGCGGAAGCCGTTCGGCGTCGGCACTGGCCCGCTGCGGGGCCCGGCTCGGGGCTGTCGCCTCGACCATCTCGCGGATGGGCGTAATGCCGGCGATCGGCTCTTTCTGGAACGAGCCCAGCGAATACGACACGGCCCCGACCAGCTTGCCGTCGATGAACACGGGGCTGCCGCTCATGCCCGCAATCACACCCGTCTCGGCGAGGGGACCACCTTCGAGCCGCGCAAGGATGAGGTCGCGCCCCGGTCCGATCACGTTCTTGAGCACGCCCAGGATGTGCGCCTCGAACGGTTCGCGGGTGCCGCCCAGGAACACGGTCGTGCCGTGGGCGATCATGCCGGGCCTCAACGCGTCGAGGGGGTAGAACTCCGTTGTCTGCGCGCCGAGCGAGACCAGCAGGGAGGCCACGACGACGCTCGCGGCAAAAAGGCGTGGACGGGCGGAGCGCAGGTGGTCAGACACGCGGAAGGTGAACGGCACAGTACCCCTTATGACGTTGGAAGTCGCTGAGCGGTTATAGCGGCCCCTGCCCGGATGGTCAACACGCCGGTGTATGCCACGGCCCCGGGTTGACGCCTGTGGCGCCGTGCTGCTAAGGTCTCGCTCGTTCAATGCGGTCATCCCTCACCGTCCCCGTGGCCAGCGCCAACGTCGCGTACGCGTCGTATTGGTGGTGGTTTACGTCGAACTGCTGAAGGGGCACCGTGCACTGACGCAAGACCAGCGACACGCACACTACTGACGAGCCTCTTCAGCCCACCGGCTGGAGAGGCTCGTTTTCGTTTCAGGATCAATCTTATGCCCAGACCCGTCCAGATTGTCGCGAGCATCGCCGGACGCAGCACCGCCGACCTGTGTGCCGGCCGCCGGGCAGGCGGCGCCGCCGACATTCTCGAGGTGCGCTTCGACGGCGTCGCCGACCTCGACGTGGCGCGCGCACTCGACGGCGAGACGCGGCCGGTCATTGCCGCATGCCGCCCCACGTCGGAAGGGGGGCGCAGCGGCGACGCCGATGCCGCCCGGCTGGCGGTACTGCGCCAGGCCGTGGCCGCCGGCGCACGCTGGGTCGAGGTCGAATGGCGGTCGTCGCTGCGCGATGAGGCCCTCGCCGAGTTCGGCGGGCGCGTGGTGCTGTCGATGTCCGACGTCAACGGCGTGCCCGACGATCTCGTCGCGACCCTGGGAGCCATGGGCGCCACCAGCGCCGCGGTGGTGAAGGTGGCGGTCACGCCGCGCTCGCTCCGCGAGGTGATCCGACTGGCCGAGGCGCGTGCATCGCTCCCGGCGGCACGCGACGTGGTCGTCATCGGCCTCGGCGCCCACGGCGCAGCGACGCACGTCGCGCCGTCGCGGTTCGGGTCGTGCTGGGCGTACGCCGGCGACGGTCAATCGTCGGGACAGGTCACACCGTGGACGACCTCGCCGACGTCTTCCGCGTGGGCTCACTGGGACCGTCCACACGGTATTACGCGCTGTTCGGCCATCCGGTGGCGCATTCGACCGGTCCCTGGATGCACAACGCGGCGTTCGCGGCGGCAGGCCTCGACGCGGTCTACGTTCCACTCGATGCCGTTGATTTCGACGATGCGATGGCGTGCGCCGAGTGGTTGCCGCTGGTCGGGGCGAGCGTCACCGCGCCGTTCAAGCGCGATGCAGCGCGCGCGGCACGCACGTGCGACGCACACACTCACGAATGCGGCGCGGCGAACACGCTCCATCGGATGCCCGACGGACACTGGCACGCGAGCAACTTCGACATCGCGGGATTCCTCGAGCCCATGCGGTCGCTCGACCTCGAGGGGCGCCGGGCGGTTGTCCTCGGGGCCGGCGGCGCGGCGCGCGCGGTGGTGGTGGGCGCGCGGATGCGCGGCATGCACGTGACCGTCTCGGCGCGACGGCACGAGGCCGCCGAGGCGCTGGCCCGCGAACTGCACGTCGAGGTCGGCGCGTGGCCCCCTGATCTCGAGAACGTCACGCTGGTGGTCAACGCGACACCCGTAGGCACCTGGCCCGATGTCGATGCCACTCCGCTGAAGTCGGCACGGTTCGGGCGAGCGGTGGTGCACGACCTGGTCTACAACCCGGAAGAGACGCGGTTCCTGCGCGACGCGGCGGCGCAGGGCTGCGCCACCATTCCCGGACTCGACATGCTCGCGGCGCAGGCGCACGAGCAATTCCGCCTGTGGACCGGGCGCGACGTGCCGGCGGGCGTCCTGAAGCAGGCGGCGCGCGTGCGATTGGAACAGCGTCGCGGTGCGGCGCAAGGGGCTCACGCATGAATCTCACGTCGTTCGACCAGTTTCGTGAACTCGCCCGGCGCGGCACCTTCGTTCCGGTCTGCAAGGAAATCGTCGCTGACCTGCTGACGCCGGTGTCGGCGTTCCTCAAGATCGCCGAGCACTCCGACTATGCCTTCCTCCTCGAGTCGGTGGAGGGCGGCGAGCGGGTGGCACGCTACTCGTTCCTTGGCAAGGATCCGTTCCTCGTGCTGCGGTCGCGCAAGGGCCGGGCAGTGTTCGAACGGGGAGCCTCGTCCACCGAGAGCGACGAATCGTTCGTCGCGGCCCTGCGCCGGGTGATGTCGGAGTACCGCGCCCCGTACGTGCCGGGTTTGCCCCGCTTCACGGGCGGCGCGGTCGGCTACCTGGGCTACAACGCCTCGGCGTGGTTCGAGCCGTCGCTGGCCGAGGCCCTCATCCCGGCCGGGGGCGAGCCCGACGACACCGCCGCGTTCATGCTGTTCGACACCGTCCTGGCGTTCGATCACGTCAGGCATCGCATTCTCGTCATCGCGAATGCGCGCATCTCGCCCGACGAGGACCTCGAGGCGCTCTACCAGTTCGCCTGCGCGCGCATCGATTTCGTCGAGCGCGAACTCGAGCGCAACCTCTCGATCACCGCGTCGTCGGCCTCCGGACCGATCGCGGTGCGGTCGAACACCACGCGCGAGGCCTTCGAGCAGTCGGTGCGCGCGGCCAAGGAGCACATCGCGGCCGGAGACGTGTACCAGGTGGTGCTGTCGCAGCGTTTCGACTGCGACGTCACGGCCGATCCCTTCACGGTGTACCGCGCGTTGCGGCACGTGAACCCGTCGCCGTACATGTTCTTCCTCAGGTTCGGGCGCCAGTCGGTCGTCGGTGCCTCGCCGGAGATGCTCGTGCGCGTCGAAGGACGGCGCGTCGAGACCCATCCCATCGCGGGCACGCGACCGCGCGGGGCGACCGAGGAAGACGACGTCAGGCTCGGCGAGGAGCTCAAGCGTGACGAGAAGGAACGTGCCGAGCACGTGATGCTGGTGGACCTCGGGCGCAACGACATCGGCCGTATCAGCGAGTACGGATCGGTGAGGGTCCCGCAGTTCATGACCCTCGAGCGGTACTCGCACGTGATGCACCTGGTGTCGCGGGTCGAGGGGAAGCTCGACGAGGCGCGCGACCGGCTGGATGCCCTCGTGGCGTGCTTCCCGGCCGGCACCGTGTCGGGCGCGCCCAAGATCCGCGCGATGGAGATCATCGCGGCCCTCGAGCCCGATCAGCGCGGGCTCTACGCCGGCGCGGTGGGCTATCTCGATTTCGCCGGGAACCTCGACTGCTGCATCGCCATCCGGACGATCACGATCAGCGACGGCGTGGCGTCGGTCCAGGCGGGCGCGGGGATCGTGGCCGATTCCAACCCTGCCGCCGAATTCGACGAGTCGTGCGCCAAGGCCGGGGCCCTGCTGAAGGCCCTCGAACTCGCGCAGCAGGAATGGCACTGACATGGTGCTGCTGATCGACAACTACGACTCGTTCACGTTCAACCTCGCGCAGTACCTGGGCGAACTGGGTGCCGAGGTGCAGGTGCGGCGCAACGACGAGATCGCGCCCGACGAGGTCGAGACGATGCACCCGTCGCACATCGTGATCTCGCCGGGGCCCGGCCGTCCCGAAGACGCGGGGATCTCGGTCGAGGCAATCACGCGGTTCGCGTCACGCGTCCCGATGCTCGGTGTGTGTCTCGGCCACCAGGCGATGGGCCTCGCGTTCGGAGGCAGCGTGGTGCGCGCACCGCAGCCCGTCCACGGGAAGACGTCCGTGGTCGATCACGACGGCCGCGGCCTCTTCGCCGGGCTGACCGAGCCGATTACCGTCGCGCGGTATCACTCGCTGATCGTGGCCGACGAAGGCTGGCCCGCTGTCCTCGAGGTCGCTGCCCGCACGGCGGGCGACGGCCTCGTCATGGCGTTGCGCCACCGCGAGTGGCCGATGCACGGTGTGCAGTTCCATCCTGAGTCGGTCATGACGCCGGTGGGGCAGCAGTTGCTCCGCAACTTCCTGGAGATGCGATGATTCCCGCGCTGCTCGACAAGCTCCAGCGACGCGAAGACCTCACGACCGCTGAAGCGGCAGGGGCCATGTCGCTCATCATGGACGGCGAGGCCACGCCCGCGCAGGTGGCGGGCCTGCTGGTCGGCCTGAGGCTGAAGGGCGAGCGCCCTGCCGAGATCGTGGGCCTTGCGCAAGTCATGCGTGCGAAGGCGACGCGACTCGCCAGGCAGTATCCCGACGCCTTCGACACCTGCGGCACGGGGGGCGACGGCGGTTCCACCTTCAATGTCTCATCTGTCGTCGCGCTCGTCGTCGCGGCGTGCGGCGTGACGGTGGCGAAGCACGGCAACCGGTCGGTGTCGAGCAAGTGCGGCAGTGCCGATCTCTACCAGGCGCTCGGGGTCAACGTCGCCGCCGATGCCGCCACCGTCGAGCACTGCCTCGAGCACGCGGGCATCGCGTTCTTCTTCGCGCCGACGTTCCATCCATCGATGCGGCACGCGGCTGGCGTGCGTCGCGACCTGGGCGATCCGCACGGCCTTCAACCTGCTTGGACCGCTGACGAACCCTGCCGGCGTGCGCTTCCAACTGGTAGGCGTGCCGCGCCCCGAGATGACCGAACTGGTCGCGCGGGCGCTCGCGCTGCTCGGCGCAGAGCGCGCATGGGTCGTCCACGGGGCGGACGGCATCGACGAGGTCTCGACGCGCGGTTACACGAAGGTCTCCGAGTGCCATCGCGGGCTGGTGCACACGTTCTACGTGCACCCGACCGACGTGGGACTGCACAAGTCCGACGTCGACGGCCTCGCCGGCGGCACGGCCGAGACGAATGCCGCCATTGCGCGAGAGATCCTCGCCGGCGCCCCGGGACCGCGCCGCGACATCGTGGTGTTCAACGCCGGGGTGGCCCTGTACATCGCCGGGCGCGCCGACTCGGTCCGAGCGGGCATGGCGTCCGCATCGGACGCACTGGACGAGTGGCCGCGCGGCGGCGACGCTCGACGCGCTGGTGCGCCACTCGCAGGGGGTTGGCGCGTGACGACGTCGATGCCGGCGTCGGTGCTCGACACGATCGTCGCCTCGACGCGACGCTCGGTCGAGGTCCGCAAGGCAGACGTGCCGCCGGCGGTGCTCGCGCGGCAGGCGCGCGAGGTGGTGCGGCGGCCGCGAGGCACGTTCTTCTGCGAGCGGCTCACCGCGAGCGGTCCCAGCGTCATCGCTGAATGCAAGCGTCGCTCGCCATCACGGGGCGTGCTGCGAGCGGATTACGATCCGGTCGCGATCGCCGCTGGCTACGAGCGGGCGGGTGCCGCGGCCATCTCGGTGCTCACGGAGCCGGCGTTCTTCGACGGCCATCTCGACCACCTGCGTGACGTGCGGCGCGCCGTTGATGCGCCCCTGCTGCGCAAGGACTTCGTCGTCGACGTGTATCAGCTCGACGAGGCGGTCGTCGCCGGCGCCGACGCCGTGCTGCTCATCGTCGCAGCCTTGGACGATGAAACGCTCCGGGCACTGCACGAGGCCGCAACCGCGCGAGATCTGGCCGTGCTCGTCGAGGTGCACGGCGAGGACGAGGTGGACCGCGCCCTCCAGGTCGGGGCGCGCGTCCTGGGCGTCAACAACCGCAACCTGCGTACGCTCGCGGTCGACGTCGAGGCCTCGTTCCGCCTCGTCGACCGCATTCCCCACGACGGCATCGCGGTGGCCGAGAGCGGCCTGCGCACGGCCGACGACATCGCGCGGTTGTCACGCGCTGGATACGATGCGTTCCTGATCGGCGAGCGCTTCATGAGCATGCCTGCACCGGGCGATGCGCTCGGGGCGATGATGCAGGACGCGCGGGCCTTGCTCGGGATCGGTGGGCGCGCATGAGCCACCCTGCCGTCCCGGCCTTCCTCGCACGCACGACACGGCTCGGGACGTCGCTGCCGTACGTGAAGGTGTGCGGGCTCACGCGCGAGGCCGATGTCGACCTCGCCGTGGCGTGCGGTGCGTCGGCCATCGGCTTCGTGTTCTGGACGCGGAGTCCACGCGCCGTCGATGTCACGACCGCAGCCAGGTTGCGGGAGCGCATCCCAGAAGGTGTCCTGGCGGTCGGCGTCTTCGTAGACGCGTCAGCCGACGCGATCGCCGACACCGCACAGCGCGCGCGGCTCGACGCGGTCCAGTTGCATGGCGATGAGCCCGTGTCGCTGCGGCGCGTCGCTCCGCGTGCCGTTCATCAAGGCCGTCGTGGGCGGCCAGCACGATGCGGAGTGGGTCGCTGCCACCCGTGGCGAGGGGATGCTGCTCGTTGACGCGCACGACCCGTTGAGGCGCGGGGGTACGGGGCGGGTCGCCGATTGGGACGCCGCGCGGGTGCTCGCGGCGTCGCATGCGCTCGTGCTCGCCGGCGGCTTGAGTGCCGACAACGTGGCCGCGGCCGCGCAGCGGGTGAGGCCGATGGCGATCGACGTGTCATCGGGGGTGGAGTCGGCGCCAGGCGTCAAGGATGCCGGGCGCCTGCGGGCGTTGTTCGCCGCGATTGCGGCCATGGAGGCAGACGGGCGATGAGTGCACGGTCGGTGGGAGTTCCTGAGGGGATCGGTTCCACGCGCCACGATGTGCGCCCGCGGGCGAGCTTCGGCCGGCGCGACCCGGATGCGCGCGGCTACTTCGGTGACTTCGGCGGGCGCTTCGTGCCCGAGACGCTCGTCGCGCCGATGGTGGCGCTCGAGGCCGCCTACGCCGACGCCCGGCGCGACGACGCGTTCGTGGACGCCTACGAGCACCTGCTGCGCGAGTACGTGGGACGTCCGACGCCGCTGTTCGAGGCGCGCCGCATCTCGGAGGCGCTCGGCCTCCGCGTGTTCCTGAAGCGCGAAGACCTCGCGCACACCGGCGCGCACAAGATCAACAACGCGCTCGGGCAGGCGCTGCTCGCGCGTGCGGATGGGCAAGCGTCGCATCGTCGCCGAGACCGGCGCCGGGCAGCACGGCGTCGCGACCGCCACGGTCTGCGCGCTGCTCGGGCTCGAGTGCGTCGTCTACATGGGCGTCGGACGACATGGCGCGCCAGGCGCTCAACGTCTTCCGCATGCGGCTGCTCGGCGCGACAGGTGGTCGGCGTCGACGCGGGCAGCCGGACGCTGAAGGACGCGATCAACGAGGCGATGCGCGACTGGGTCGCGACGGTCGCCGACACGCACTACCTGCTGGGCTCGGCGCTGGGGCCACATCCCTACCCGCTGATGGTGCGCGAGTTCCAGTCGGTCATCGGCGCCGAAGCGCGCGCGCAGATTCTCGACGCAGTGGGGCGGCTGCCCGACGCCGTCGTCGCGTGTGTCGGCGGCGGCAGCAACGCCATGGGCATCTTCGACGCGTTCATCGACGACCGCGATGTGCGGCTGATCGGCGTCGAGGCCGGCGGCGAGGCCATCGTCGACGGGCGGCACGCCGCGCGTTTCGCCGGCGGGCAGCCGGGCGTCCTGCAGGGCACCCGCACCTTCGTGCTGCAGGACGAGGCAGGCAACATCCAGGCTGACGCACTCGGTGTCGGCGGGCCTCGACTACGCCGCCGTCGGACCCGAGCACGCGTGGCTGCGCAGCATCGGGCGCACCAGATACGGCTACGCCACTGACGACGAAGCGCTCGCGGCGTTCGAGTGGCTCGGCGCGGACCGAGGGACTCCTGCCGGCGCTCGAGTCGTCGCACGCCATCGCCTACCTGCACACCCTGGCGCGCGAGCTGGCGCCGGGCAGCATCGTCATCGCGAACCTCTCGGGGCGCGGCGACAAGGACGTCCAGTCGGCCGCGGCCGCCCTCAAGGCACGCGGTCGCGATGTCATGGAGGGCGAGTGATGTCGCGACTCGACGAGACGTTCGCGGCGTTGCGGCGCGCGGGCACGCCGGGGCTCGTGACCTATGTCACGGCCGGCGATCCCGACCACGACCGCTCGCGTGACGTCCTGCTCGCGCTCGACCGCGGCGGTGCCGACGTCATCGAGGTCGGCGTGCCGTTCTCGGATCCGCTGGCCGATGGGCCGGTCATCCAGCGCGCGTCGGAGCGGGCGCTGCTGGCCGGGATGACGCTCACGCGGCGTGCTCGACCTGGTCGCCGGACGTGCGGGCAGAGCTGCGAGCGCCGATCGTCCTGTTCACCTACGCGAACCCCGTCGTGCGGATGGGCGCCGAGACCTTTGCGGCGCGGGCGGCCGCCGCCGGGGTGGACGGCGTGCTCGTGCTCGACCTTCCGCTCGAAGAGGCGCGCGAGACGCGCGACGTGTTCGTGGCCGCCGGTCTCGATCCCGATCTTCCTGGTCAGCCCCACCACCACTCCCGAACGGATCGCGCTCGCCGACGAGTTGGGACGCGGGTTCCTCTACGTGATCTCGCGTCTGGGCGTCACGGGTGTGCGCGCTGCGCTCGCTGACGGCATCGAGGAGTTGACGGCCCGCGTCAGGGCACACGCGTCGTTGCCCCTCGCGGTGGGCTTCGGCTTGTCGCGTCCCGAGCACGTTGCCGCGGTCGGGGCGTACGCCGATGCCGCTGTCGTGGGGAGCGCGCTCGTCGAGCGCATCGCGACCGACGCGGCCGAGCCAGACCTTGCCGCTCGCGTGGAGGCCTACATCCAATGGCTGAAAGGGAAGACCGGCAGCAGTGCGCCGCACGGAGCCGAGGCGTGACACTCGACGACTTGCGTGCGCGCATCGACGAGCTCGACGAGCAGCTGGTCATCCTGTTGAACCAGCGGGCCGCGCATGCGCTCGAGATTGGACGGCTCAAGCACGAGCTCGGCATCGAGTTGTACCAACCTGGACGTGAGCGCCAGGTCCACGCGCACGTCAGGGCCGTGAACGACGGACCGTTGTCCGACGACGCCGTGCAGCGACTGTTCGAACGTATCATCGACGAGGCGCGCCGACTCGAGCGGGAATCGCTCGAGGCGCCGGGTCGACCTGGACACGACCTCGCGCCCGACGCGCGCGATCGGGAGTGAGAGAGAGGCAAGGCATGGTAGTAGTCATGAGCGAGCGCGCGACCGAGGAGCAGGTCCAGAACGTCGTGGCGCACCTCGTTGAGATGGGATACGACGTGCATCGGTCAACCGGCGCACTGCGCACGGTCGTCGGTGCCGTGGGCGGCAGCCGGAGGGGCGACCCCGGCCTGCTGGAAGTGCTGGACGGGGTGCAGGAAGTGCTGCGCATCACCGAGCCCTACAAGCTCGCCAGCCGCACCTTCAAGCCCGACGACACGGTCATCACCATCGACGACCTCCGCATCGGCGGCGACGAAGTGATCGTGATGGCAGGCCCCTGTTCGGCCGAGAGCGAGGGACAGGTGATGGCCACGGCGGCCGCGGTGAAGCGCGGCGGCGCCAAGGTGCTGCGCGGAGGCGCCTTCAAGCCGCGCAGTTCACCCTACTCGTTCCAGGGGCTCGGCGAAGAGGGCCTGAAGATGCTGCGGGCCGCCGCCGACGAGCACGACATGAAGCTCGTGTCGGAGGTCATGGACGTCAGCCAGATCGAGATGGTCGGCACGTACGCGCACATCTACCAGGTGGGCGCGCGCAACATGCAGAACTACACGCTGCTGCGCGAGCTCGGCAAGGTGCGCAAGCCGGTCCTGCTCAAGCGGGGGATCTCGGCGACCATCGAAGAGTGGCTGCTGTCGGCCGAATACGTGTTGTCGGGAGGCAACACCGACGTGATGCTGTGTGAACGTGGCATCCGTACCTTCGAGAGCTACACGCGGAACACGCTCGACATCTCTGCCATCCCCGTCGTCAAGGCGCTGAGCCACCTCCCGATCCTGGTCGATCCCAGCCACGGGACAGGGCGTCGCGACAAGGTCGCGTCGATGGCGCGCGCCGCGGTCGCGGCGGGCGCAGACGGGCTGATCATCGAGGTGCACTGCGAGCCCGACAAGGCGCTCAGCGACGGGGCACAGTCGATGTACCCCGCGCAGTTCGACCGGCTCATGGCGGAACTGCGCATCATCGCGCCAGCCATCGGCCGCGGGATCTGCCTGGAGCCTGCGGTCAGGCGCGGCTGGGGCGTGTAACCAGCCATGCCCATCCCGCTGCCCATGGCGCGTGCGGACGCCGGTGCCGACGTCCACGGTCCCTTTCCGCGAATCGGCATCGTCGGCCTCGGGCTGATTGGCGGCTCGTTGGCACTCGCGTGCCGGCGCCGCTGGCCACGCGCGCTCGTCGTCGGCGTCGATCGCAACGACGTGCTCGAGCAGGCAATGGTGCGGCACGCCATCGACGTCGCCGCCGATGACATCGGCATGCTCGGCGACGTGGATGTCGTCGTGCTGTGCGCGCCCGTCGAGACGTGCATTGCGCTCATGCCCGACGTCGCGGCAGCCGTGCGCCGCGACACCGTGGTCACCGACGTGGGATCGACCAAGCGGGCCGTGATGGCGGCGGCACGCGAGCACTTCGCCGACGGGCCCGTGTTCGTCGGAGGGCATCCCTTCGCCGGGGCGGCCCGTGCTGGAATCGAGTACGGCTCGCCCGACTTGTTCTCGGGCCGGCCATGGTTCCTGACGCGCGGTGCGCGCGGCGACGACGAGACGGCGGCGTATGCACGCCTCGAGGAATTCGTGGCGGCGGTCGGCGCGATGCCGCGTGCGATGACGGCCACCGAGCACGACCACGTCATGGCTGCGCTGAGCCATGTGCCCCAGACTCGTCGCCTCCTCGCTGATGCGCGTGGTGGGGGCGTCGGTCGGTGCGGACGGGCTGGCGTTCGCCGGCCGGGGGCTGCGAGACACCACGCGCCTCGCGTCGAGCTCCGGGGACGTCTGGGCCGACGTCGTGACCACGAACCACGATGCCATCGCCCCGCTGCTCGACGCGTTGATCGCAGACCTGGTGGCGCTGCGCGACGACGCCTCGGCCGATGCGTTGCGTCGCGTCTTTCTCGCGGCCCAGGGATGGCGCGCCGCCCTCGAGGCGTCCGACCGGCGCTGAGCCGGTCGCCTTCGTATAATCCAGTGACGTCGGCTTGCCGGCCGCTCGTCGCGTCTTCCTCCCTGCGAATGGAGTCGCCCATGCCGCCGGTGATCACGTCGAGCGCGCCTGACATGCGCGGGGTGCTGAGCCTCTCGCGCGACGCGTGGACGACAATCGTCGCCCACGCGCGGCGCGACGCTCCGCTCGAGTGTTGCGGGCTCCTGGTCGGCGCCGGCCGGGACGTCGTCAGGGCCGTCGCCGCCGCCAACCTCGACGGGTCGCGCGTGCGTTACACGATCGACCCGCATGCGTATTTGCGCGCTTCGCGCGAGGCGCGCGCCGAGCACCTCGATGTCATCGGGGCCTATCACTCGCACCCGACGTCGCCGCCGCGCCCGTCGGCGACCGACCTGGCCGAAGGCGTCGACGCGCCGTTCATCTACGTCATTGCCGGGCCCGTGGCAGCCGATGCCGATCCGGCGGTGCGCGCGTGGGAGAAGGTTGACGGAGGGTTCGTCGAGGTCGCCGTGCGTGTTCAGCGCGACGGGAGCGGGTGAGAATTCGTCCTGCACCTGGAACCTGACCACCCCGAGACTCGTCCGTGCGACATGGGAGTCAGAGTCATGACCGCGACGGATCGCCGCACGCTCCACGCATGCGCATCACTGTTCTTCACGATGGTCTTCTGGGCCGGAAGCGGGCTCGTCACGGGTTCGTTCATCACCGCCCAGGCCTCGCAGCAACCCACCACGCCATCCGCCCCGTCAGGACCCACGACAACTGAGCCGCAGCAGACGCCCGACGCACCAGACGAAGACTGGAATGCCGGGCACGCGCATTCCGGCGTCCACGTATCGGTGGATCGCGGTGCCGGGTCATGATCGGCGGCTCCATCGTCGTTCCACCAGGTGAACGCGCAGATGAAGTGGTCGCGATCTTCGGCGACGTCCTCGTCCAGGGCGACGTGCGCGGCGACGTCGTGGCCGTCATGGGGTCGGTGCGTGTCGATGACGGCGCCAGCGTGCGTGGCGACGTTGCCGCGGTCGGCGGCGTCATCGAGACGGCACCCACGGCGCGGATCTACGGCAAGGCGAGCCAGGTGAGCATCGGGTGGCCAGGAACGCATGCCGGCGGTGGATGGCGCGGTGAGCCCTTCACGTTCTCGCCGGGCCAGCCGTGGCGCTGGTTGGCAAACGTCCTGTTCGTCGGGGCCAGCGTGCGAATCGCCATCACGCTGGTACTCGCCCTCCTGGTGGCGGTCGTCGCAGGTAGTGCCCTGAGGCGCCAGGTCGAGACCATCGACACTCGCCCGGGCGAAACCTTCATCACCGGTGTCGGAGCCGAGTTGCTGCTCCCGATCGCGTTCGTCGGCCTTGGCGTGACCCTGTTGATCTCGATCGTCGGTATCCCCCTGCTGCCGCTCCTGCCGTTGCTGGCGCTCGTCGTCGGCCTTGCATGGGGCGTCGGGTTCGCAGCCGCCACCGCGGCGGTGGGCCGCGGCGTGCTGAGGCTGTTCGGAGCCTCTGACCCGTCGATCGTGCTCTCGGTCCTCGTCGGCGCGATCCCGATCTTTGCGCTCACCGTGATCAGCCGGGCGGCGTGGGCCAGTTCCGGGACGTTCCCCGGATGGTCCATCGGCGTGGCCCTGGCGGGCGGCCTCGTGGAATGGATCGCGTGGACGTTCGGCCTCGGGACGCTCGCGCTGACGTGGATGCGGCGGCAAGGCCCGTCAGCCAGCGTCATCGCGCCCGTCGCACCGGCGGAGCCACCGCCGACGCCCCACGTGCCGGTCGAGGTCTAGCGGGCTTTCGGCCCAGCCAGGCCTCGCCCCGTCGGGCCGTCAATACCCGAAGCCTTCCCTGACTCCAGGCCTTACCTGCACGACCACTGCGCCCGCGAGGATGACCTTCCGCTGACGCTTCAGCCGCAACTGCACCCGGAAGCGGCCGGCGTTCTGGAAGGTGTGCTCGCTGGTGAACCGCTTCTTGATCTCGGTGGTCCCCGCCTCGAACGGTTCGCAGTCGAACGAGGCCTCGGACGTGGTGCCGTCACCCCATTCCCACTCCAGGCCCGGGCAGTAGAACTCGGCGCTGGTCTCGTCGACGTCCTTGAGTTCGCCGGTCGCCACGACCCGCGCAGGCGAGAACGACACCTGGGGTGACACGCGGAGCGAGAGCGACGCCTCTTTTGCCTTCTGCGCACCCGGCGCGATCTGCAGGGACGGCGCGACGATCAGCGCCAGTGACACGGCCAGGGCCTGACGACGCATGGAACACCTCGTGATGACGGGGGACGAACGGGATAGCCCCGAGTGTAGCAACACCGCACCTCCGGGTCCACCTGGCAGCAGGCGGCTTCACGGGATCCACCACTGACGAGGTTATAATCCGCCGGTTATGCGCATCCCCTCGCAGCCGCTCATTGGTTTCACCGGATCGTCCGATTCGGCTGATCTGCTCCTGGTCCCGGTCTTCGAAGACGAGCGGCTCGAGGATCTCGACCTCGACGCCGTCACCTCCGGCTTCATTGTGGCCGCGCAGCAGCGTGGAGAGCTGAAGGGCAAGCCCTGGGAAGTCGTGGGGTTCTCGCGGCAGCAAGCTCCCGCCCGCGTGCTGACGGTGGGACTGGGCAAGCGAGCGGATGCCTCGCCCGACCGGGCACGCAAGCACGCGACTGCTGCGGCGCTCGCTGCCAGGCAGCGCGGGGCATCAACGCCGGCCTACATCGTCAGGGCGGAATTCGCCTCAGCGGCGTGCCAGCAGGCGCTCGGCGAGGGCCTGTCGCTGGCAGCCTTCGACGTGGATGCCTACAAGTCGACGCCGCGAGAGGTTGCCGACCTCAAGGCCGTGACGCTGTTGCCCGCACGAGGCGTCACGCCTGACGCTGCTGCCCTTGCTCGCGGCGTCGTGATGGGAGAATCGACGAACATCGCCCGTGCCCTCGGCAACGAGCCGGGCAACGCGCTCCCGCCTCGCGTGCTCGCCGACGAGGCTCGCCGCATCTGCGAAGAAGCCGGGCTTGCGGTCACGGTGCTCGACGAGCTCGAGATCGATCGGCTCGGCATGGGGTTGCTGAGCGGTGTGGGTCGCGGTTCGGCCGAGCCGCCGCGCCTGATCCTGATCGAGTACACGCCACCGGATGTCGCTCCCGACGCCCCAGTGCTGGGCCTGGTCGGCAAGGGGATTACGTTCGACGCCGGCGGCATCTCGATCAAGCCCGCCGAGAGCATGGACCGCATGAAGTACGACATGTGCGGTGCGGCGGCAGTGGTGGGCGCGATGCGAGCCGTCGGCCTGCTGGGATCTCCGATCCGCGTGATCGGCGTGATTGCCTCGGCCGAGAACATGCCCGACGGCAGGGCAATCAGGCCCGGCGACGTCCTGCGCGGGGCCGGTGGGAAGACGGTGGAGATCAACAACACCGATGCGGAAGGACGCCTCGTGCTGGGCGACGCCCTCTGGTATGCGCAGGAACGCGGCGCGACGCACCTGGTCGACGTCGCGACACTGACCGGTGCGTGCGTGATCGCGCTGGGGCGGACGATGTCGGGCCTGTTCGCCACACCGGCCACGTGGTGCGACACGGTGCAGGCCAGCAGCAACGCCGCCGGCGACCGCCTGTGGCCGATGCCCGTCGACGACGACTACCTCGAGGCGATGAAGAGTGACATCGCCGACCTCGTGAACGCCAGCGGGAGGGCAGGCGGTGCCGCCACGGCGGCGGCCTTCCTGAGGGAGTTCACGGGTGGGAAGCCGTGGGCACACCTCGATGTCGCCGGAACGGCGTGGGCCGACGAGCCGAAGCCCTGGATGCCGAAAGGGCCGACCGGCGTCGCGACTCGAACCCTGGCAGAGTTGGCAACGCGCGCCCAACCCTGGTAGGCGCGAAACCGCGGGACTGCGCTACCGCGGCGGCGGTGTCAGGTGAAGGGCCGACTCGTCGGCGCTCTGCCCGTTGAACGCATTCGACGGGAACAACCGCTTGAACCCGATGAGGATGCCGCCGGTCACCGCACCGATGATGATGGCGGCCACCAGGGCAATCCCGACGAGACTCAGTGAGCCGATGAGGATGTCGGGAACCGTGGTCTCGGGTGTGGGCGGCGGCACCACTTCGACCACCGTCACCGACGTGGAGGTCGAATCCGACGGTTGCATACGTCGATTCTATCAGTCCTGCGACGCGACGGTGCCAACCGCCTTGAGCGACTTGACATACCGGTTGACGGCATCGTGCAACGCGTCGGCGACGTGCTGCCGGTAGGCGGTCGTCCGCAGCAGCTGTCCCTCCTGTGGGTGCGTGACGAAGGCGATTTCGGCCAGCACGCTCGGCATCCCGGCGCCGATCAGCACGACGAACGGCGCCTGCTTCACGCCCAGGTCGCGCACCTGCTTGTTCTGTTTCCGCAGCTTGCTCACCATCGACTCCTGCACCAGGCGGGCGAAGTCGCGCGATTCGTCGAGCTTGTTGTTCAGCGCAATGGCCCTGACGATGTCGGGCAGGGTGTGCATGCTCTGTCCCGAGGCGGAGTTCTCGCGTGCGGCGACGGCCTCGGCCTCGGGGTTCGACGCGAAGTTGAGGAAGTACGTCTCGACGCCATTCGCCTTGACGTTGCGGCTCGCGTTGGCGTGGATCGACAGGAAGAGGTCGGCGCCGGTGCGATTGGCAATGGCCGTGCGTTCCTCGAGCGGAATGAAGACATCGGTCCGGCGGGTCATCACCACCTCGATGCCGGCCTTGGTGAGCAGCTTCTCGAGTCGCAGCGCGATGTCGAGCACGAGGTCTGCTTCGTTCACGCGCTTGCCCAACGCACCGGGGTCGTGCCCCCCGTGTCCCGGGTCGATGACGACGCGCGACACGCCCAGGCCCAGTTGACGTGCCAGCGAGAACCCTCCGGTCGCGTTTGCCGCCGGGGCGGTCGGCGCCGCCACTGCCGGCGGCTTCGGCTCCGGCCTGGTCGCGGCAACGACGGAGCGTGATTGACCGGCAGGCGCCGGCGCGCTCACCGGGCTGCCGGTGGGTTCGTTGGCGACGGCGAGCATCGGCGGCGGATCGAGGTGCGGGCTCGTGGAGGTCGACTTGAGCGGAATGGCATCGACCACGGGGGGCGCTGCCGCCGCCACGTCTGCGGCACGCGGCCGGGGCGGTGACGCCGTGGTCGGTGCGAGCACCGCGGCAGTTCTGGCGCCGGCCGCCGGCGAGGTCTCGCTCCAGTCCTCGACGAGCGTCGGGCTCGTGACATCCGGGCTGACCGCCCGTGGGCCCCTGGCCCGCTCCAGATCGACGACGATGCGATACGGCGCGTACAGCGTGAAGACGGAATAGCGGCTCACGCCGTCGAGGTCGAGCACCACGCGAGTCGTACGATTCGGATGGCGGCCGATCCGGATGTGCTTCACCACATCGTCGCCGAACGACAGGACGCGGTCCTGCAGTGTCGGCACGGCGCCTGCGTTCTTGATGTCGAAGTACACGCGCGCAGGGCCCTCAATGCGTTCGTGCGTAAACGAGACCTCGTCGTCGAGTTCGATGGTGACCCTGACCAGTTCGGGCAGAATCGCGCGCCGGACGTCCTTGAGGGTGGCCGACGGTCCGACGGGAGAGGGCGTGTCGGTCGTGGTGGACGGACGGGCCGGCGCTGCCACCGGCGGAGGCGGCGGGAGCACTCCCCGCGTTGCGGTGGCACGGTTGGACGAGGCAGGAGGTGAACCGGCAGCATCAGCGGTGCGCACGGTCTGGCTCGTGCGTGGAGGCACGCCGCCCTGCACGCCCGGTTCGAGCGCAGCGGCGCGAGTCAGCGCCGGCTTGACCTTGTCGCTGGCAGGGTACTCACGCGCGAGCCAGCGGAAGTACTGTGCAGCGAGCCGGCGGTCGGCGTCGGCATTCGATCGCTCGCTGACGCGCGTCGCCAGTTCTGCCGCCGCCCACAACGCATCGTCGGCGTATCCGCTGACCGGGTAGCGACGCACAAACCCTTCCCACGCGGTGACCTGCTTCCGCAGCTTCTCGAGTGGCGGGGTCGGCGCTGCCGCAAGGGCGAGCTCCTTCGCGCGAAGCGCCTCGTACGCCCGTCGCGGGGCAGTCTGCGCCGAGGCCGTGCCAGCAACGGCAAGACTGCATGACAGGGCGAGCAGAAGCCTGGCGATTCGCATGGGCACTGCCTCGTGGCGCGCGGTCAGCGGACCTGCGCGTCGACCTCTTCGAAGTAGTCCTTGGGCACCAGCACCTCGCGCGGCTTGCCGCCGGCTCCGGGCGACACCAGGCCTTCGGCCTCCATCATGTCGACGAGGCGCGCGGCTCGGCTGAAGCCGATCCGGAGGCGTCGCTGCAGGTACGAAATCGACGCCTGGCTGCTCTGGACGATGATGCGCGCTGCCTCGTCGTACAGTTCGTCCTTCTCGAACTCGACGCCTTCGGCGGCGGTCCGTTCCTCCTCGGTCACGGCGTTGTTGTAGATGGGCTTGCCCTGCTTCTTGAGGAACGAGGCCAGGCGGGCTGACTCCTGCTCGGAGATGTACGGCCCGTGCACGCGGACGACGCGCGAGGTTGCCGGTGCCAGGAACAGCATGTCGCCGCGCCCGAGCAGTTGCTCGGCACCGTTGCAGTCGAGAATCGTGCGCGAGTCGGTCTTCGATGACACGCGGAACGAGATCCGCGCCGGAAGGTTGGCCTTGATGAGGCCCGTGATGACGTCGACGGACGGCCGCTGCGTGGCCAGGATCAGGTGGATGCCGACCGCGCGCGCCATCTGCGCGAGACGGCAGATCGACTCTTCGACTTCGTTCCCCGCGACCATCATCAGGTCGGCCAACTCGTCGATCACGACGACGATGAACGGGAGGAGTCGAAGCGGTGTGCCGTTCTCCCCGGCGTCGGCCAGCGCCTGCGGGCCGCCTTCGTCGAGCATCGCCTTCAGGTTGCGGTTGTACTGCTCGATGTTGCGGACGCCCTGCTTGGCCAGCGTCTTGTACCGCTCCTCCATCTCGCGCACGGCCCAGCGGAGCGCGTTGGCGGCGAGCTTCGGGTCGACGACCACCGGGGCCAGCAGGTGGGGGATGTCTTCGTACATCCCCAACTCGAGCCGCTTGGGATCGATCATGATCAGGCGGAGTTCGTCGGGCGTGGCGCGATACAGGATGCTCGTGAGCATCGCGTTGAGGCCGACCGACTTGCCCGTGCCGGTGGAGCCCGCGATCAGCAGGTGTGGCATCGCCGCGAGGTCGGCGATGTAGGGCTCACCATGGATGTTCTTGCCCAGCGTCAACGGGAGCTTCGAGGTCGAGCGCCGATAGACCTCCGACTCGAGCAACTGGCGCAGCGAAATCGTCTCGCGGTTCGTGTTCGGAATCTGGATCCCGACGGTCGACTTGCCGGGGATGCGGTCGATCAGCACCGACTCGGCCTGCATGGCCAGCGAGAGGTCGTCGGCCAGGCCGGTGATCTTCGAGTACTTCACGCCTGCGTCGGGCTTGAACTCGAACGTCGTGACCACGGGCCCCGGATGAATCTGCGAGACCGTGCCCTCGACCGAGAACTCACGACACTTCTCTTCGAGGTGCCGCGCGGCTTCCATCAACTCGCGCTCGTCGATCTGGTGCTCGGTCCGCGCCGGGTCGAGCAACGTGAGCGGTGGCAGCGTGAACTCTCCGCGCTTGCGCTCGGCCGGCGCCTTCCCCGACACCTCGGCGTCGAGCGGCAGGGGCGGCGCCGACACCCTGGGTGGCTCGCGCCGGAGGGGAACGATTGGCCGCCGACCGTCGGCGCCAGGGTCGGCGTCGGGCGCCTGGGCCGCCTTGGCGCGCTTGTCGGCAACCGGACGGAGGACGGGGCGCTGCGACGCCTCGGCGGCCTTCTGCGCCACTTCGGGCTGGGCGTTCTGCAGGTGCTTCTTGATGACCCCCTCACGTTCCTTCTGGCGCCGGCGACCTTCATGCCACAGGCGCACGCGCTCGACGGTCGCCGCCGTTCGCGCCTGCGCCTGGTGGCCGGCAGACGTCGCCACGCGGCCCAGCGACAACTGCGTCAGCATCACCAGCGAGAACGAGAAGAGCGTGAGGATGAGGATGATCGACCCCGCGCGGTTCAGCGAGGCGGTGAGCCCGAGCGCCATCCAGCGCCCGACCACGCCACCGGCCGGCATGAGCTTGCCGCCGATGTCGACGCTGTCGACCGCCAGCGCGAGGAACGACGAGAGGCACGCGAAGAGCAGCAGCGCGCCGAGCAACTTCGTGTACCCGGCGTCGATGTCCTTGCACCAGAAGTAGTGCCACCCGAGCACGACGAGCACCGCCGGCAGCATGAACGCGCAGTAGCCGAACAACTGGAGGGAGACCTCGGCGAGGAAGGCGCCCACGGGCCCGATGAAGTTCTCGGGCGCGAGCGAGGAGGTCGAGTTCAGGAACCACACCGGATCGGACGGCGCGTAACTCGCCAACGACACGATCCACAGCAGCGACGAGGCAAACAAGGCCACGCCGAGGACTTCGCTGGTCCTGCGCGAGAGGGCAGAAGTCGCAGCCATCTCAGATCTCCATCACCACCGGAAGCACCAGCGGCCGGCGTCCTGACCGCTTCCGCACCGCCCGCTGCAGGTCGACGCGCAGGCGCTCCTTGATCAAGCCGATATCGGTCCGTTCCTCGACGCTGGCGCCCTCGATGATCTCGGTCACGATCGCGCCCGCCTCCTTCACCAGCGACGCGGTGCGGTCGTCGATCACGAATCCGCGCGTGATGATGTCGGGCACGCCCTCGATCATGCCGGTCTGCTGGTTGATGGCCACCACGGGCATGACGAGCCCGTCGTTCGACAGGTGACGGCGATCGCGCATGACCTCGTCGGCGACTTCGCCGATCCGGCTGCCGTCGATCAGCACCCTGCCGCACGGCGCCTTGCCCACGACGCGCGCCGAGCGCTGGTCGAGCCGCACGATGTCGCCGTCGGCGATCAGCACGACCTCGGTCTCCCCGTTGGTCACCTGGGTGGCGATGCGCGCGTGCTGCGACAACTGCCGGTACTCGCCGTGAATCGGGATGAAGAACCTGGGCCGCACCAGCGAGATCATCAGCTTCAGTTCCTCGGCGCTCCCATGTCCCGAGACGTGCACGTGCTTGAGGCCCTCGTGGATGATCTCGGCCCCCCGGTGCGCGATGTGGTTCATCACGCGGCCGATCTGCTTCTCGTTGCCCGGGATCGATCGCGCCGAGAAGACCACGGTATCGTCGTCGTCGAGCTTGACGTGCCGGTGGTCGTCGATCGCGATTCGCGACAGCGCCGCCATCGGCTCGCCCTGCGAGCCAGTCGACACGACCAGCACGTCGCCCGCCGGGAAGCTGCGCACGTCGCTCTCGCGGATCTGCAGGCCCGTCGGCACGTCGAGCAATCCCAGCCGCTGCGCGATCTCGGTGTTCTCGATGACGCCACGTCCCACGAACGCGACCTTGCGATCGAACTGTTCGGCCAGGTCAACCAGGACCTGGATGCGGTGCAGGCTCGACGAGAACAACGCGACGACCAGCTTGCCGCGGCACCCGGTGAAGATCTCCTCGAACGCGGGCACCACGTCGCGTTCAGACCCGCTGAAACCCTTCCGGTCGACGTTGGTCGAGTCGGCGAGCAGCGCGAGGACGCCGCGTGAGCCGAGTTCAGCGAACCGATGCAGGTCGAAGTGCTCACCGTCGAGCGGGGTCTGGTCGATCTTGAAATCGCCCGTGTGGATGATCGTGCCCACCGGCGTGTGAATGGCCAGCGCCACGCAGTCGGGCATGCTGTGCGTGACGCGCAGGAACTCGATCTCGAAGTCGCCGACCACCACGCGATCGCGCGGCTTGACGCGGGTCAACTGCTTGCGGCCGTCGATGCCGTGTTCCTCGAGCTTGCGCTCGATCATGGCGAGCGTCAGCGCCGTCCCGTAGACCGGGCCGTCGATGTGGGGCCAGACGTAGGGCACGCCGCCGATGTGGTCTTCGTGTCCGTGCGTCAGGACGAGCGCCTGCACCTTCCGCCCGCGGTCGGTCAGGTAACTCAGGTCGGGGACGATGAGGTCCACGCCCGGCAGCTCGGCGTCGGGGAACATGACGCCCGCATCGACGACGATGGTGGTTTCGCCGTAGCTGATGAGCATCATGTTCATCCCGAACTCGCGCAGGCCTCCCAGCGGAACGATCTCGAGGGCCGGGGCGGTCGGGTCGGGCGAAGCCAAGGTGTCGGTCATTCGTGCTCCACGCCTGTGACAACGCCATCACGGCGGCACAGACGATGTGTCGGTCGCCAAGGTGCAGACAGCCACACGCCTGGCGTCAGAAAAGTGTCCCCGGATAGGTTGTCGGCTTCGTGCCGGCGTTCGAACATACCGGCACGCGATCCCCGAGCACGGCGTTGCACCGGGCTCTGACCGCTCAGGCAGTTGGGATTCCGCCTGGTCAGGAAGGGGCGAAAAAACGTTGCAACTATACCACGCCACGGGCGGGCGCGACGCCCACAACTGCCGCCAGGCGTGCCAGTTCCGGACGCGTCAGGGTCCCCGGCCTCCGCGTGCCGTCGAGACCGGCGTCGGCCAGCCAGGTCGCCGCGTTGCCGCCGCGCTCGTGCGCCAGGCTCAGCAGGGTATTCGTGAGCTGTTTGCGGCGCTGCTGGAATATCCGGCGGGTGACCTGGTCGAAGGTCGGGATGTCGGACACCGTGATGTCAGCCTCCCGCCACCGCAGCCGGATGACCGTCGACCAGACCTTCGGGACCGGGCGGAAGGCGCCGGGCGGCACGTCCATGACCCGCGTCGCGTCGGCCCAGGTCTGCATGACCACCGCGAGCGGCCCGTAGTCAGCCGTGTCGGGCACGGCAACGATGCGCTCGGCCACCTCGCGTTGCACCATCACCACCGCGTCGAGCATCCCTGTCGCGTCGCGCGCGGCGTGGAGCAGGTCGATCAGCAGCGGGCTCGCGATGTTGTAGGGCAGGTTGCCGACCACGCGCACGGTCGCCGGCGGCTCTCCGGTCCGCACCTGGTGCCAGGCACGCGCCGCATCGCAGAGCACGGGCCACGACTGACGCAGCACGTCACCCTCGACAAGGTTCACCGCTGCCGGAAGGGCGGTGCGGAGCTCGGCGATCAGGTCGCGATCGATCTCGATGGCCGTCAACGCCGGATGCCGTTCGAGCAGCGCTCGCGTGAGGACGCCCTGACCCGGGCCGACCTCGATCACCGCCTGCGTCGGCGCGAGCGCCATCGCGTCGGCGATCTTCGCAGCCCACGCGGCCTGCAGGAAGTGCTGCCCGAACCGCTTGCGCGCCTTCACTCGTCCTCCGCCTCGCCGCGCCAGGTACTTCGCCTCGATCGCCTCAATCTCGTCTTCGCTGAGGCCGAAGTAGTGCCCGACTTCGTGGATCAGGGTCTCGCCGATTGCCACAACCACGTCGGCGTCGTCATCGGCCGAGTCTTCGATGGGCCACTGGAAGAGCGTGATGCGGTCGGGCAGGGCGTTGCCGTACGTCCAGTCGCGCTCCGTGAGTGGCGTGCCCTGGTACAGGCCGAACAGCGTCTCGTCTTCGGGGATGTCCATCTCGTCGAGCAACTCGTCGGACGGCTCGTCCTCGACCACGATGGTGAGGTTCTGCATGCGCTCCCGGAAGCGCCTCGGGATCGTCGCCACGGCCTCGGCCACCAGCTCTTCAAAGCGTGCACGGGTCATGGGCGTCCACCTCGCACCCGTCGCGCAGACGAGGCGGCCCCGCCCAACGCGTACCGGCACACGTCGTTCACCACGCACTTCGGGCATAGCGGTGTCGGACGGCAGACGCGGCGCCCGTGCAGGATCAGGCAGTCGGAGGCCAGCGTCCATTGCGCCGGCGCGAGTTGGTCGCACAACTGCTGCTCGACCTTGATGGGGTCGTCGCCGGTGGCGAGACCGATGCGGTTCGCGACGCGCAGCACGTGCCGGTCCACAGGCAGGCCCGGTACGCCCAACGCGTGCCCGAGCACGACGTTCGCGGTCTTGCGCCCGACACCCGGCAGCGTGACGAGGTAATCGAGGTCGGCGGGGACCTCACCCCCGTGTTCGTCGACGAGCCGACGCGAGAGCCCTGTCACCGCGCGCGCCTTCTGCCGGAAGAAGCCCGTCGGAACGAGGAGCTGTTCGAGCTCGGGGATGTCGGCGTTCGCCAGGGCGTGGGCGTCCGGGTACCTGGCAAACAACTCGGGGGTGGTCAGGTTGACCCGCGCATCAGACGACTGCGCCGACAGCACGGTCGCGACCAGCAACTCGAACGGCGTCCTGAAGCGCAGCTCGGTGTCCGCATCCGGAAAGGTCGTCGCCAGCCGCCCGATGACGTCGGCGGCATCGCGACGAGGCGTCACGCGCCCCGGGCGCTTCGCCTTGACCGTCTTCTTCGCCATGGCGCGAGGATAGCAGGTTCACTCGCAGCGGGGGCACGCGCGCTGGCGCGCGCCGGTGCGCCGATGTGTCACGGCGGCGCGGCCGCCTCGATGGCCGCGCCCCGTCGCCGCGCGGCTCGTCAGGCACGACGCTTCTGCAGGTAGGGCAGCGCAGCCAATGCGGCAACGCCCGCCCGCGTACGCCGCCTCGCGGCGGCGCGCAGCGGCACCGCCCTGGAGCCGAACAACGCCAGTTGTTTCGGCACGGCAGACAGGCCGCCGACAGCGACCGTGGCGCACCGCCACGGTCGCGCGTCGAGTTGCAGGCGGGATGCCAGCGCGCGTGCTGCGACCAGGAACGACGCGACGTCAGCGGTGGGCATCGACATCGATACCGAACGTTGCTCGGCCTGGCCGTCGTCGAACTCGACGCGCAGTGACAGGCTGCGCGCGCCGCAGCCGAAGTGCAGGAGCCGTCGTGCCAACGTCTCGACGTGCGCATCGAGCGCGACGGCCGTCGGCGTCGCGTCGACCTGCAGGCGATCCCACGCCATGGTTCGACACAGGCGCCGCGGCACTGTCGCCGGGGCCACGCGTCGGTCGTCGTCGCCTGCCGCGTGCCGCGCGAGCACGGGGCCTCCGCGTCCGATCACGTCCACGAGCGTCGATGACGGCAACGACGCGACGTCACCGAACGTGTTGATGCCGCGCGACCGAAGGCGGTCGAGCACCACAGGGCTGATCCCGTCGAGCCAGGTGATGTCGAGGTCGGCGAGAAAGCGCCGCTCGTAGCCGGGCAGCACGTGCAAGATCCCACGCACGCCCACCAGGCGTGCCGCGACGCAGGCCGCGATCTGCGATCCGGCAATGCCGACAGCCGTGACCATGCCGAAGCGCGACGAGACCTCCGCCGCCAGCGCGTCGACCAGCGCGTCGGCGCTGCCCGAGGCCAGCTGGATCGTGGCCTCGTCGATCGTGCTCCACGCGACGTGCGCCGCGTGCTGGCGTATGGCCTCGTCGAGCTCGCACGCCAGGTCGAGTGCCCGGTCGAGGCGTCCGGGCAGGAACACGGCGTGCGGAGCGAGCGCGCTGGCGTCGCGGAGCGGCATGCCCTCGCGCACGCCAAGCGCCCTGGCCTCTGACGACAGCGCGACGACCGTGCCGCGACCGTGACGCGGGCCACCGATCACGAGCGGGTGCCCAGCGAGGCCGGGCGCGACGCGGCGCTCGGCGGCGGCGTGAAAATCGACAAGCCTCACCACGATGAACTGGGGCATGGCGACACCTCTCCCGACACGAGGCGCCTTCGGCACGCCTCGCGTGTCAACGTCAGGACGCCGAGGGCACGTCGGATGCGCCCGGGACTCCCGGGGCGCCGGACGTGGCCGGCGTCAGTGCACGGGACCACCCTTCCACTCGGCGGGCGACGGTTGCGACTCCCCGAACACGCGCCAGTGCTCCTGCAGGGCCGAGATGAGGTTCGGGATGAACTGCACGGGCACGACCAGCTTCGCCTTGACGGGCGCGTGGATCACGTGATCGGCCTCGGCTTGCTTGACGTCGCGTTCGGTCAGGGGCTGCACTTCGCAGAAGGTCAGCGTGAAATCGAACGGCGTGTGCGACACCGCGCAGAAATTCGCATAGGTCCGCGGGGCGTCGCCCGATTCGGCCGGCACGATCGTGAAGTTGACTTGACGACGTTCGCTCATGACAGCGGGCCTCGCCCGCACCACACTCAATAGCGGCGCATGACGCCGATGACGACGCCCCGCACCTGGACGCGTTCCGCAGGCACGACCAGCGCCTGCATCGCCGGGTTCGCCGGTTGCAGACGCACGTGCCCATTCTCGCGATAGAACTTCTTGAGGGTGACGTCGGCGCCTTCGAGCATGGCGATGACCATCTCGCCATTCTCGGCCGTCGTCCGATCCTCGACGATGACGAAGTCGCCGTCGCGAATCTGCTCGTCGATCATCGACTCGCCCTTGACCCGCAATACGTACGTTTCCTTGCGACCCACGAAGGTCTCGGGCACCGAGATCGTCTCGCTGCCCACGATCGCTTCAATGGGCATCCCGGCGGCCACGTTGCCCAGCAACGGCAATTCGACCGACCGTCCTCCCGTCCGGCTCGGCACCATCTCGACCGACCGCGACCGATTCCACGCCCGACGGATGAAGCCCTTGTCTTGCAGGTTCGTAAGGTGTTTGTGTACCGTCGCCAGCGACGACAACCCGAACTGGCGCCCGATCTCTTCGAGGCTCGGGGCATAGCCGTGGCGCTGGATGAAATCCGTGAGATAGTCGAGAATCTCGCGCTGACGTTTGGTGAGCGGCTGCACCACGGAACCTCCACCCGGATGGCCCGACCAGGAGCGGTCGCGGCTGGTGACACCTGACCGCTGCATGGTATGCAAACAAAAGGCGAAAGTCAATGCGCGATTCACCGGCGCGACTAAACGCCTGCCACGCCGTGGCGGTCTTACTCTGCCAGAGGCGGACTGACGGCCCGGCCGCCGAGCGCCTCATGGGAGCCCCACCTCGTGACCCACGGCGATGCACCCGGATGGACGGAGGTCGTGCCCGCATGGAACGCCGAACGCATGCCGCCGCGCCCGCAGGGCCCGGTGTCTGAGGTCACGCCCCACACGCCGGTCGATCGCGAGGCCGACGACGCCACCCTCGTGCGGGCCGCTGCGGCCGGTTCCCGTGACGCGTTCGACGTCCTCGTCGAGCGGCATCGTCGGGCGGTGTATCGCGTGTGCTACCGCTTCGTCGGCAACCATGAAGATGCCAGCGACCTCGCGCAGGACGTGTTCGTCCGCGCCTACCGCGGCATCGCGGCCTACAAGGGCGACGCGGCCCTCAGCACCTGGCTGTATCGCATTGCCGTCAATACGTCGCTCAACAAGGTCAGCCTGAAGACGCCGCCGATGGAAGCACTCGTCGGCGAACGCCACGTCAGCGCGACCGAGGCGCCCGACCGCGACGTCGATCGCCAGGAGCAGGCCGCGCACGTGCGCCGCGCCATCGCGAAGCTCCCGCGCAAGCAGCGGGCGACGGTGATCCTGCGCATGTACCACGAGTTGCCCCACGAGCAGATCGCCCGCATCCTCGGCAGCTCGGTCGGCGCGGTGAAAGCCAACTTCTTCCACGCCCTGCGGAACCTGAAACGCCTGCTCGACGACACGGAGGTGGCGTGATGCACCTGACACGCGAAGCCTTGCTCGCGCTGGCCGAATCGCCGGGCATGCAAGCCGATCCCCACCTCGCGTCGTGTGCCCAGTGCCGCGAAGACCTCGCCGCCCTGGCATCGACGATGGCGCGCGTCACCGCCGACGAGATCCCCGAACCCTCACCCCTGTTCTGGGAGCACTTCAGCCGTCGCGTTCGGCTTGCGATCGACGGAGAGCCGGCCCCTGCGAGGGCCCGGTTCACCGGGTGGCGGTCGTGGGCCTACGGGCTCGGCGGGGGCCTCGCGACGGTGCTGGTGCTGGTCGCGCTATGGCCCGGGCGGATGCCTGGATCCGTCCTGCCGTCGGTGCCGACCGTGTCGGACTCAGCCCTTGCCGGGTACGGCGCCGCCATGGCGTTGCCCGCCGACGAGGAGTGGGAGCTGGTCGTGGATGTCGCCAATGCCGATCCGGTGCAGGGCGAGTCGTTGGACGAATTCCTGGCACCGGTCGGCGCCGAGATCGCCGTGCAGGACCTGAGCGGCGACGAGCGTCGTGCGCTGGTGTCGTTGCTGCGTGACGAACTCGAAGGGCGCGGCCCTGCCATCACCGTGAGGAAACCATGAACGTGATGTCTCACATCCTGTGCCGTGTCGCGATGGTGCTGGTGCTCGTGGGAGCCTGTAGCGCGGCCGCGTCGGCCCAGGGCCCCCAGGGGCCTCCCCCCCCGCGTCCGCCCCAGGGCAGACCAGGGAACCAGGTCGAGGGTTCACTCCCGTCGAACCCCGGCGAGGTGGGCAAGCTGTTCGATGCGTATGCCGTGGTGCAGGCGCAGGAGCAACTCGGGCTCGACGAGGAGCAGTTCGGCCGGTTCGTGCCCCGCTTCACGGCGTTGCTCGAGGTTCGCCGGCGCCAGTCACAGGCGCGGATGCGCCTCCTGAACCAACTCGGCCGCCTCGTGCGCGACGCCCCGACAGACGAGGCAGCCCTCCGTGAGCAGCTTCGTGCGCTCGACGACCACGATGCGTCGTCGGAGATCGAGGTGCGGAAGGCGAGCGACGCGGCGACCGCGCTCCTGACGCCAGTGCAGCTGGCGCGCTTCCGTGTTTTCGAGGCGCAGATGGAGCGGCGCAAGGTCGATCTGATGATGCGCGCCCGGCAGGGGAACCGCCGCAACCAGCGTCAGCCCTGAGGCTCCCGGCGGGACGCCGGTTTCCGGCCGGGCCCAATCCAGCTACACTCGCAGAGTCCCCAGCTGGATTGTCGATGTTCACGCCTGCCTGCCCATCCACTCGCACGCCCTCGTCGCGCGTCTCACCCGGCGCCCGGGTGCGAACGCTCGCCCTGGCGCTCGCCGGTGTTGCCGCCGTCGCGCTCTCGGCCGACGTGGCCCTCTCGCGGCGCGACGCCGACAGCTTGCAGCGGAAGGTGATGAGCATCCAGCAATACGGCCGATCGCCGCTGCCGGGCGCGCGCCTGACGCCCGTGACCGAAGCCGAACTCAACTCGTTCCTGCGCTTCGTCGCGGGGCCCGACCTGCCGCCGGGCGTTGTCGATCCCTACCTGCGCATGGTGGGCGACGGCCAGGTCGAGGGCCGGGCGGTGGTCGACCTCGATCGGGTACGCGTCGCGAAGCCGAGGGGCTGGCTCGATCCCATGAACCTGCTGACGGGTCGCGTGCTCGTCACGGCCTCCGGGTCGCTGTCGGCCGCGGATGGACTTGCTCGGTTCGACCTCGCCTACGCGTCCATCGCCGGCGTACCCATTCCAAAGATGGTGCTGGCCGAGCTCGTGGCGTTCTACTCGCAGACACCCGACAGCCCGCGTGGCATCGGCCTCGACGACCCGTTCCCGCTCCCGGCACGCGTGCAGGAAATCCACGTCCAGGCGGGGCAGGCGGTCGTGATCCAGAAGTGACGCGCCGCGCCGCCGCGGCCGCCCCGCCGCCCGACCTGTCGCGGCAGTCGGTCGCGACCCTCAAAGGCGTCGGCGCGAGGCGCCTCCAGGACTTCGCGCGCGCCGGCATCGAGACCGTCGACGACCTGCTGCTGCGCCTGCCGTTCCGCTACGAGGACCGCTCGCGGACGACGCCGATCGCCCAATTGCGCGCCGGCGAGGTATCCACCGTGACCGCGACCGTGGTGCGATGCGACCTGCGGACGACCCGGCGGCGGGGCTTCACGGTGTTCGAAGCGCTGCTGCGCGACGACACGGGGATGCTGCCCGTCGTGTGGTTCAACCAGCGCTTCCTGCGTGACGTCATCCGTCCGGGGCTGGCGCTGGCGCTGTTCGGGAAGGTGGAGACGCGCGGCCTGTCGGGCCTGCAGATGTCGAGCCCGCAGTTCGAGGTGCTCGAGCCCGATGCCGATTCGCCCCACGCCGGTCGCATCGTCCCGGTCTACGAGCGGATCGGCACGCTGACACCGAAGCTCCAGCGTGCGATCGTCGCCGACGCCGTCGCGGCACTGCCGGCGCCGCTGCCCGATCCGCTGCCTCACGCGCTGCGCGTGCGGCTCGGGTTTCCCGACCCTCCGTGACGCGCTGCAGTTTGCACACTTCCCTCCGCCCGAGGCCAGCGTCGACGCGCTCAACGCGAACCAGACACCGGCACAGCAACGGCTGGTGTTCGGCGAGTTCTTCGCCTTTCAGCTGGGCGTGGCGCTGCGTCGCCTCGACCTCGCCCGCGAGCAGAAGCCATTCACCATCGAGGTGAACGACGCCATGCGTGCCAGGGCGCGGGCGATGCTGCCGTTCGCGTTGACCGACGGCCAGAAGCAGGCGACGCGTGAAATCGTCGACGACATGCGTCGCGCCGCGCCAATGCACCGGCTGCTGCAGGGCGACGTCGGCGCCGGCAAGACCATCGTGGCCCTGCTGGCGGCACTCGTCGCGATCGAGAATGGCCTGCAGGTGGCGTTCATGGCGCCGACGGGCGTGCTGGCCGAACAGCACGCGCGCACGCTGCGCGGGTTGCTGGCCGCGACGCCGTGGGACGTCGACCTGCTGACCGGGAGCATGCCCGCGGCGGCGCGCCGCGACATCCTGGGCCGGCTCGCCGACGGCAGCCTGCGCCTGGTCGTGGGCACGCACGCGCTGGTCGAGGATCCCGTCGCGTTTGCGGCGCTGGGCCTGGTCGTCATCGACGAACAACACCGGTTCGGCGTGCTGCAGCGCGCGACCTTGCGTCAGAAGGGCTGGTGCCCCGACGTCCTGGTCATGACGGCGACCCCGATCCCCCGCACGCTGGCGCTGACGGCGTACGGAGACCTCGACGTGTCGGTGATCCGCGAGCGGCCCCCTGGTCGCGTGGCGATCAAGACCACGGTGAGGCCCGACGAACGGCGCGACGCGGTCTACGCCTTCGTGCGCGAGCAGGTTGGCGCGGGACGTCAGGCCTACGTCGTGTATCCGCTGGTCGACGAGAGCGAGAAGGTGGACGTGCGTTCGGCCACCGCCATGGCCACCGAGCTGGCGGGGGAGTCGTTGTCGGGCCTGCGCCTCGGCCTGGTGCACGGCCGGATGCGGGCCGACGAGAAGGACGACGTGATGCGGGCGTTCGCAGCGGGCGATCTTGACGTCCTGGTGTCGACCACGGTCATCGAGGTGGGCGTGGACGTGCCGAACGCGACGGTGATGGTTGTCGAGCATGCCGAGCGGTTCGGGCTCGCCCAACTGCACCAGCTGCGCGGCCGGGTCGGTCGCGGAACGCACGAGTCGTTCTGCGTGCTGCTGTACCAGTCGCCGCTGACCGACGAGGCCCGCGCGCGCCTCAAGGTCATCTCCGAGACCGACGACGGCTTCGTCATCGCCGAGCGCGACCTCGAGCTGCGCGGTCCGGGTGACGTGTTCGGGACACGGCAGTCGGGCATGCCGAAGTTGCGGATTGGCGACGTGACGCGTGACCGCGCGGTCATGGAGGCGGCGCGGACGCTGGCCGACGAGTACGTTGCGCAGGCGGATCCTGACGATGCGCTGATCGCCGAGACGCGGGCGACCTGGGCCGAGCGCTTCGGCCTGGTGGGCATCGGATGAAGGCTTCGACACTTCGCGTCATCGCCGGCGCGCTCAAGGGACGGCGGCTGGCAACGCCATCCTGGGAAGGACTGCGTCCGACGTCCGACCGCCTTCGCGAGACCGTGTTCAACGTCCTCTCGGAGCGGGTGGCCGGGGCGAGGTTCGTCGATGCGTGCGCCGGGACGGGGGCCGTGGGCATCGAGGCCCTCAGCCGTGGCGCGGCGCACGTGACGTTCATCGAGCACGACCCGCGGGCGGTCGCGTTGATTGCTCGAAATCTGCGTCACTGCGGCATCGAGGGTGGCTATACAATGTGCGCGCGCACGGTGACAGCGGCGGCCGGACGGTTGGCTCCCTCGAGCATCGACGTCGCGTTCCTCGATCCGCCATACGAGACGGGCGATCTCGAGCCGATGATCGCGGCCCTGGCAGAGCGGCTCGCCCCCGGCGGTCTCATCGTGGTCGAGTACGCGCGCCGGCGTGTGTTGCCCGCACGGTGCGGAGACGCCCGGTCGGTGCGCACCATCACGTCGGGCGACAGCGCGCTGTCGCTCTACGCGGTGTCAGGTCAGACGGTGGACGGTGGCCCCGCGCCACCGGTCGACTGAGTGGTCGTTCGCGTCGCTCAGGCTGGAGGACGTCGGGTCACATGGGAGTCACCGCTGGGCGTATCGCCATCTATCCCGGGTCGTTCGACCCGCTCACGCACGGGTCACGTCGACATCATCGCGCGGGGCGCGCGGCTGTTCGACCGCATCGTGGTGGCGATCCTGACCAACCCCGGCAAGACCGCCGTTGTTCAGCGTCGAGGAGCGGCTGACGATCATCGGCGAGGTGTTCAAGCGACACGCCGAACGTGACGGCCGACGCCTTCGACGGCTTGCTGGTCGACTACGCGCGTGCCCAGCACGCGTCGGCAATCGTGCGCGGCCTGCGCGCGGTGTCGGACTTCGAGTACGAAATGCAGCTGGCCATGATGAACCGGCACCTCGCGCCCGACGTCGAGACGGTGTTCATGATGCCCGCGGCGCAATACAGTTACGTCAGCTCGCGCCTCGTGAAGGAGGTCTTCACGTTCGGCGGTGACATCAGCGGGTTGGTGCCCCCCGCGGTCGAGACACGGCTTCGCGACCGCCGGGCGGCCGCGAAAGGGTAGAGCGATGCTGGCACCACGCACGACGCGCGTGAGCGCGTCGCCGACATTGAAGGTCCTGCTCGAAGCCCAGCGGCTGCGTGCGCAGGGACACGACGTGGTCGAACTCGGGGCCGGTGAGCCCGACTTCGCCACGCCGGAGCACGTCAAGGCGGCCGCGATCGCGGCCATCGAGGGCGATTTCACGAAGTACACCGCCAATGCGGGCATCGCCGAGCTCCGTGGCGCGATCGTGGCGTTCTATCGCCGCCTGTACGGGATCGAGATCGCCGGTGGCCGAGACCATCGTGTCGGCCGGCGGCAAGCAGGCCTTGTTCAATCCGGCGCTCGCGATCTTCGGCGAGGGCGATGAGGTGATCACGCACGCGCCGGGCTGGCCGAGCCTCACCGAGCAGGTCAGGCTGGCCGACGCGACGCCCGTTGTCGTGCGGACATACGCCGAGAACGGCTTTGCGATCACGGCGCAGCCCTTCATCGACGCGATGACCCCGCGCACGAAGGCCATCATCGTCAACTCGCCGTGCAATCCCACCGGCGCGCTGATGAGCGAGTCCGAGATGGCGGTCCTGGCCGACGCCGCGGCAGCCCGGGGCATCTGGATCGTGCTCGACCTGTGCTACGAGCAGTTGATCTACGAGGAGTCGGCGCACAACCTGCCGCGGGTGCTGTTCGAGCGGATGCGCGACCGCACGGTGATTGCGGGATCCGTCTCGAAGACCTATGCGATGACGGGCTGGCGCTGCGGGTGGACGATTGCCCCGGAGGAGGTCATCGCGGCGTGCAACGCCATCCAGAGCCACTCGACCTCGAACGTCTGCTCGATCACGCAGCGCGCGACCGTGGCGGCGCTGACAGGTCCGCAGGTGTGTGTCGGCGAGATGCTCGAGGCGTATCGTTCGCGGCGCGACCGCATCTGGTCGCTGCTGACCGCGGATCCGCGAATCAGGTGCGTCAAGCCGAGCGGTGCGTTCTACCTCTTCATCGACATCGGCGACCTGCTGTCGCCAGGCGGCCTGCGCACGTCGGCGGCGTTCGCCGAGGCGTTGCTCGAGGAGCAGCACGTGGCGTTGACTCCTGGTGAGGCGTTCGACGCGCCGGGGTTCCTCCGGATCTCGTTTGCCACATCTGTCGAACGCCTGGAGGAAGGCGCCCGGCGCATCCACGCCTTCATTGCCGCGCGCGACGCCGCAGGCGAGGCGACGGCGGTGGCGGTACCGTGACGATCCCGCCCGACGCGCTCGACGTCCTCCGCGGCATCGTCGGTGCCGATGCGGTGCTGACCGACCTGCCGGCGAGGGCGGCCCACAGTGCCGACTCCCTCGAACGCGTGGCGGCGCTGCCCGACGTGGTGGTCGTGCCGACGACGGCGTCACAGGTCGCGCAGGTGATGCGGTGGTGCCTGGCGCACCGCATTCCCCTGGTGCCTCGCGGCGGGGGAACAGGTTACAGCGGGGGTGCCGTGCCCGTGCTCGGCGGGCTCGTGCTGTCGATGGCGCGCTTCACGCGCATCCTCGAGATCGACGACCACAACCTGCTCGCCGTCGTCGAGCCCAACGTGACGACCGCCGCGCTGCAGGCCGCGGTCGAGGCGCGCGGACTGTTCTATCCCCCTGATCCGCAGTCGATGCTCGAGTGCGCGATCGGTGGGAACATCGCCGAGAACGCCGGCGGGCCGCGCGCGTTCAAGTACGGGGTCACGCGGCAGTACGTGCTCGGCCTCGAGGTGGTGCTGCCGACTGGCGAGCTGATCGAGACGGGCGGCCGCACCGTCAAGAACGTCGTTGGCTATGACCTGACGCAGCTGCTCATCGGGTCTGAGGGCACGCTGGCGATCGTCACGAAAGCCATCCTGCGGCTGATTCCCAGGCCCGAGACGCGCGCGACCCTCCAGGCCGCGTTCCCGTCGATCGCGGCGGCCGCCCGCGCCGTGGACGAGTTCGTCATCCGCCGCGTCGTGCCGGCCACGATCGAGATCATCGACGGGATGTGCCTCGATGCGGTGGAGCGGTACCGCAACGACGAATCCTTGCACCTGCATGGGATCCCCGCGATGCTGCTGGTCGACGTGGACGGCAGTGCCACCCAGGTGGCCAACGACCTCTCGCGGGCCGAGGAGGCGTGCGCGGCGGCAGGCGCGACGTGGTGCAAGGTGGCCACCGATGCCGACGATCGCGAGCACCTGTGGGCCGTGCGGCGCGACCTGTCACCGGCGCTGAAGATGATCGCTCCGCTCAAGGTGAACAACGACGTGGTCGTGCCAAAGGGGCGCATCCCCGAGCTGTTCGCCCTGGTGACCGAGTTGCGTGAACGGTACGGCCTGCCGATTCCGAGCTTCGGTCACGCGGGCGACGGCAACATCCACGTCAACATCATGGTGCCGGACCCCGGCGACACGCGGCAGATGCAGCGGGCCGACCAGGCGCAGGCCGACCTGTTCGATGGCGTCATCGCGCTGGGTGGCGTCATCAGCGGCGAGCACGGCATCGGGGTCACGAAATCGGCCTACATCGGGCGCAACCTCTCGGCCGACGCCATCGCGCTGATGAAGCGCATCAAGCACGCGTTCGATCCCCACGGCCTGCTGAACCCCGGAAAGATCTTCCCCGACTGACCCCCTACCGGTTGCTCACCAGCACCACGAGGTCGAGGTCGGTGTCGGGATCGGGGCGCAGGAGGGTCTTGATCCGGATCCCGGCTGGGTTGAAGTACTGCACCTCCGCCAGCGTCCGCAGGCGCGCGCGCAGGTCGGGCGGCAGCTTCGCGAACTCCGCCGCCTTCAGGACGCAGACGACACGCGTCGGGCTGGCGAGGAAGGCCTCGAGGTCGTCGCGCGTCGAGAGGTCGGTCGTCTTCCGGCCCGAGTAGAAGACCAGGTTGCGGACGAAGACCTTGTAGGTGCCAATCGGGCGTCTCGGCGTGCACGTGTGGCGTGAGCATCTCGGCCATGCGCTGCACGGGCTCGACGCCGGCCGCCGAATAGACGGCGAAGTTCAACGACAGCAGGACGACCGCCGACGCCAGAGCGAAGACGAGGGGCACGCGGTTCAGGGTGCTCCACACACCGGCGATGATCACGGCCGGGCCAGCCAACGCGACGGCGGCGACCGTCACGCGGGCCATGCTCGGGTCGAGGGTCACGAGCAGGGGAAGCGCGTTCCACAGGAAGGCCGCCAGGCCCACATACAGCACGCCGGTGATTCCACAGCAGGCCGCCACGACGCCGCGGCGCTCCTCGCGCACCAGCCGCACGATCGTCGACGCCGCGAGCACCGCCAGAGGCGGCAGGATCGGCAGCACGTAGCGTGGCTGCTTCCCGACCGAGATCGAGTAGAACGCCAGCGGCACCAGCATCCAGACGAGGAGGCGGCCGTCGATCACCGCGAGGTCTCTCAACCGCGACCGCACCGTCGCGAGCGGCAGCAGCGCTCCCGCGACGAATGGCGTCCACGGCATCAGGCCGCCCAGGACGATCGGCACGTAGAAGAACAACGAGCGGGGTTCGTTGTAGCGATCGGTCGCGAAGCGATCGACGTTCTCGCCGATGAAGAACCGATCGAGATAGGCGTACCCGTGCTCGCCGACCATGGCGACGTACCACGGTGCCGCGATGACGAGGAACACGGCCACGGCGAGCGCGAGGTCGGACGGCGACCACGGCCAACGGGCACGCGTCACTCGGCCGCCGCCGGGCGGGGCAGGCCGCCAGACGAGCGAGGGCAGCACGATGAGCGCCGGGAGCAGGACCCCGACCGGGCCCTTCATCAGCATGCCGAGGGCGGCCGCAGCCGTCGACAGCACGAGCCAGCGGCGCGCGTCGCGACGGTCACGACCGTGGCCGGCATCGAGCGACTCGAACGCGGCCCAGGTGGTCAGCGTGATGAAGGCCGCGAGCGGCAGATCGGGAAGCGCCATCCGGCCGATCGCCACGTAGCCGAAGTTGGTGGCGGCCAGCAACCCCGCGACCCAGGCGGTGTCGTCGTCGAAGCGGCGCTTCGCCATCCGGTAGGTGACGAAGACGAGCAGCAGGCCAGCGGCCGCCGAGGGCACACGTGCCGCCGCTTCGCCGATGCCGGCGACGAAGAAGGCCGTCGCCGCGAACCAGTAGTAGAGGATCGGTTTCTGGAACCGCGTCTCGAAGTTGTAGTAGGGCGTCAGCCAGTCACCGCTGACGACCATTTCGCGCGCGGCTTCCGCGTAGAATGCCTCATCGGAGTCACCGATCGCGCCACGGCCGAGACCGGCGAAGAACACCAGTACCGCGAGCAGCGCGAGAAGGACGAGGCGGCGCGACACGAACGCCGAATTGTAGCCCACGTTGTTGCGACCTCCGGAGCCTGTCATGCCCACCATCGCGATCGTCGGCGCCTCGGCCGACCGCTCGAAGTTCGGGAACAAGGCCGTTCGCGCGTATGCCGCGCGCGGTTTCACGGTGTTTCCCGTCAACCTCCATGCCGAGACCATCGAAGGGCTGCCCGTGTACTCGTCCCTGCTGGACGTCCCACGGCCTCTCGACATGGTGTCGTTCTATGTGCGACCCCAGGTGGGCGAGACACTGCTCGAGGATGTCGTGCACACGGGGGCCACGCGGCTGTGGTTGAACCCGGGCAGCGAGAGCGACGACCTTGTCGCGCGGGCGCGGGCGCTGGGCCTCGAGCCGATCCTGGCGTGTTCGATCATGGCGGTGGGGGAGCCGCCGTCTCGCTATTGACCCCAGGCGGGCGGCAGGCCGAGGCGCTGGCCGCCTCGCGTCCGGAGAGCGTGCGCACGTGACCCGCGTTTGACACCGCGACGGTCGCGTTCCATACTCCGAGCAACCGATCCGGACATCCGATCTTCAGCCGCGCGATGCAGGTCCCGCGCGGTCGTCAGCTTCGCACCACTCTGCACCACCATGGCAACCACAACCAGACGACGAACTCCCCGCGTTCCCAAGGGCGCGGCCCCCAGCGATCCAGGCGTCGAGTCACGCGGGCAGGCGCTGCCCCCCGAGGCGACGCCGGTGCCGCCGGGCGACACCGAACCGCCATCGACGCCGCCCGTGGCCCTCGATGGCGTTGACGCTGTCGATGCAGCGCCACTGCCAGGGGTCGTCCTCGCGCCAGCCGAGGCGAGCACCCTGCCCGGCCCATCCGCGATCGTCGCGTCTACCGTGGGCCCGGTCACTCCCGGCCAGACAGACGGGGCAGCGGCGCCGCAGGGCTTGCGGATCTCCGAACTCAAGGAGATGGGCGTTCAGCACCTGACGCAGGTGGCCAAGAGCCTCAACGTGGCGAATGCCACGAGCATGCGCAAGCAGGAGTTGATCTTCGAGATCCTGCGCGCGCAGGCCGAGCAGAGCGGCTTCATCTTCTCGGAGGGCGTGCTCGAAGTCCTGCCCGATGGCTACGGATTCCTCAGGGCGCCCGACTACAACTACCTGCCCGGGCCAGACGACATCTACGTGTCGCCGTCCCAGATCAAGCGCTTCGACCTGCACACCGGCGACACCATCTCCGGGCAGATCCGTCGGCCACGCGTCGGTGAGCGGTATTTCGCGCTGATCAAGGTCGAAGCCGTGAACTTCGAGCCGCCCGAACAGGCGCGCGAGAAGGTGTTCTTCGAGAACCTGACGCCGCTGTATCCCGACCGCGTCTTCCGCCTCGAGACAACGGGCGAGAACCTGTCGGCGCGCGTCATGGACCTCATGACGCCCGTCGGCAAGGGGCAACGCGGCCTGATCGTGGCGCCGCCACGCACGGGCAAGACGATGCTGCTGCAGAACATCGCGCAGGCGGTCGCGACGAACCATCCCGAGGTGTTCCTCATTGTCCTCCTCATCGACGAGCGGCCCGAGGAAGTGACCGACATGCAGCGCTCGGTGAAGGGCGAGGTGATCAGTTCGACCTTCGACGAGCCCGCGCAGCGCCACGTGCAGGTGGCCGAAATGGTCATCGAGAAGGCCAAGCGCCTCGTCGAGCACAAGAAGGACGTGCTGATCCTGCTCGACTCGATCACGCGCCTGGCGCGCGCCTACAACAGCGTCGTCCCCTCGTCGGGGAAGGTGCTGTCTGGCGGCGTCGACTCGAACGCGCTGCAGAAGCCGAAGCGCTTCTTCGGCGCGGCCAGGAACATCGAGGGCGGAGGGTCGCTCACGATCATCGCGACGGCGCTCGTCGACACCGGCTCACGCATGGACGACGTGATCTTCGAGGAGTTCAAGGGCACCGGCAACATGGAGATCCACCTGGATCGCAAGCTGGTCGACAAGCGCGTGTTCCCGGCGATCGACATCCAGCGCAGCGGCACGCGGAAAGAGGAACTCCTGCTCACCAAGGAGGATCTCGCCCGCGTCTGGGTGCTGCGCAAGGTGCTCAACCCGCTATCGCCGGTCGAGGCGATGGAAATGCTGCTCGACAAGCTGGGGCGGACGCCCCGTAACGCCGACTTCCTCGCCGCCCTGCACAAGGGTGGATAATTGCCGGGCGCCCGCCGGTCGTGGGCGCCTCTCATCCGGAGAAACGCTCGCCATGCCCACTGTGATCAAGGTTCGTCAGAACGGCTCGCTGCTCGTCGAGGGTGACGACGCGGTCCTCGTCGATTGGAACGGCAACGCATACCCGCTGGCCAAGCGTCCGTTCTCGCTGTGCCGCTGCGGCGCGTCGTCACGCAAGCCGTTCTGCGACGGGGCGCACAACAGGATCGGGTTCGCCGCGGATGAAGCCGCCGTGCCCGTCAACCCCGACAAGCCCGCCATCTGACGCCCGAGGTACCATCCGGACGACGCGTGCCCGTCGAGGCGCGTCGTCCGGGCTCTCAGGCGGGGTCGGGAACCGCCGCTGCCGCCTCGGCCATCAGGGTGCGCAGTTCCTCTCCATCAACGACTTCCTTCTCGAGCAAGCGCTGCGTGAGCCGCTCGAGGTCACCGCGGTGCGCGGTGAGCACGCGGCGTGCGGCGTCGTGGGCCTCGGTCATGATGCGACGGACCTCGGCGTCGATCTGCTGCGCCGTGGCCTCGGCGTGTGGGCTCGTCTCCTGGCCCGACGGCCCGTCGAGGAACATCGCGCGGCGGCGGCCCTGGTCGTAGTTGATGGCGCCGAGGGCCTCGCTCATCCCGTACTCGGTGACCATCGCGCGAGCGATGTCGGTGGCGCGCTGCAGGTCGTTCTGGGCGCCGGTGGTGACCTCGCCGAGCGCAAGTTCCTCGGCCGTGCGGCCTCCGAGCAGGACCGCCAGCTGGTGCTCGAGGTCGGCCCGCGTCATCAGGTACCGGTCTTCGAGCGGAAGCTGCATCGTGTAGCCGAGGGCCCCGAAGCCCCGCGCGACAATCGACACCTTGTGCACCGGGTCGAGGCCCGGCAACACGGTCGCGACGATCGCGTGGCCGGCCTCGTGGTACGCGACGATCGCACGCTCCTTGTCGTTGATGACGCGCCGCTTCTCGAGTCCTGCGATCAGGCGGTCGATGGCATCGTCGAAGTCGCGCACGTCGACCTGCGGCTTGTCGCGCCGTGCAGCGAGCAGCGCCGCTTCGTTCACGAGGTTCGCCAGGTCGGCCCCCGCGAAGCCGGCGGTTCGCGCGGCCACCACGTGGAGGTTCACGTCGGACGCCAGCTTCACGTGCTTCACGTGGATGCGCAGGATCGCCTCGCGCCCGCGGACGTCGGGCTTGTCGACGAGGACCTGGCGATCGAACCGTCCTGGCCGCAGGAGGGCAGCGTCCAGGACCTCGGGGCGGTTGGTCGCGGCCATGATGATGATGGCCTTGCGTGGATCGAAGCCGTCCATCTCGGCGAGCAACTGGTTCAGGGTCTGCTCGCGCTCCTCGTGGCTGCCCATCGCGCTCTGGATGCGCGCCTTGCCGAGCGCGTCGAGCTCGTCGATGAAGACGATGCACGGCGACTTCGCCGCGGCCTGCGCGAACAGATCACGGACGCGCGCCGCGCCGACGCCCACGAACATCTCGACGAACTCCGACCCCGAGAGCGAGAAGAACGGCACGCCCGCCTCGCCCGCGACGGCCCGCGCCAGCAAGGTCTTGCCGGTCCCCGGCGGGCCCACCAGCAGCACGCCCCGCGGGATCTTGCCGCCGAGATTGGTGAACTTCTCGGGCTGCCTGAGGAACTCGACGATCTCGCGCAGTTCCTGTGCGGCTTCGTCCACGCCCGCCACGTCGGCAAACGTGACCTTCACGCTGTCTTCGGCGTGGAACTTCGCCTTGCTCCTGGCAAACGACATCACGCCGTCGGCGCCGCCGACACGCCGCATCAGCATGTTCCAGAGAAAGAGCAGCACCACGATGGGAATCACCCACCCGAGCAGCTCGGGCAGCCAGCGGTTGGGTGACTCGCCCTTGTAGCGAACGCTGTGCGACTCGAGTTCCTCGACCAGCTTCGGATCGTCGACCTTCGCGGTCGTGAACTTCGCGCCGCGCGGATCCTGCACCTTCAACTGACCGGTGATCGCGTCGGCGCCGATCGCGACCTCGTCGACCTGGCCGGCCCGCACGTAGGCCTTGAACTCCGAGTAGGTGATCGAGCGGCCCGACGGCAGGAAGACCGCCACCTGCGCGATCGAGAGGATGGCGAGAAGCCCCAGCACCCACCACACGGCGGGACGCCCGAAGGGCCCGGGCAACCGGCTGTCGCGCCGGTCGCCCTTCTGGGGAGTGGGTGCATCTTTGCTGGACGTCAACGGATATCCTCTAGGCCTCGACCGAGGCCTGCTTGGCGAACACGAGGTCGGGCGACCCCGCGTCGATGACGACGCTGTCGCCTTCGCGGAACTCGCCCTGCAGCACGCGCAGCGCCAGGGGATCGAGCACCCGTCGCTGCAGGGTGCGCTTCAGGGGACGGGCCCCATACACCGGATCGTAACCTTCCTCGACGAGTTGCGCACGTGCTTCCGGCGTCAGGGTCACGTGGATCTTCCGATCCTCGAGCCGTCTCAGCAGCCGTCCCACCTGGATGTCGATGATCTCGGCCATGTGCTCGCGGCCGAGCGGATGGAACACGATCGTCTCGTCGACGCGGTTGAGGAACTCCGGCCTGAAGTGCGCGCGCAGCGCATCGAGCACGTCTCGTGTGACGCCTTCCGAGATGCGCCCGTCGCGCAGCGCCGCCTCGGCCAGGTGATGGCTGCCGATGTTCGACGTCATGATCACGACGGTGTTCGAGAAGTCCACCGTCCGTCCGTGGCCGTCGGTCAGGCGTCCTTCGTCGAGCATCTGCAGCAGCACGTTGAGCACGTCGGCGTGGGCCTTCTCGACCTCGTCGAACAGCACGACCGCGTACGGCCGTCGGCGGACCGCCTCGGTCAGCTGTCCGGCCTCGTCGTAGCCGACGTAGCCGGGAGGCGCACCGATCAGCCGTGACACGGCATGCTTCTCCATGTACTCGGACATGTCGATCCTGACCATCGCCTGCTCGTCGTCGAACAGGAACTCGGCGAGTGACCGCGCCAGCTCGGTCTTGCCCACGCCCGTGGGGCCCAGGAAGATGAAGCTGCCGAGCGGCCGCCCCGGGTCCTGGAGGCCGGCCCGCGCGCGCCGGATCGCGTTCGCGACCGCGACGATGGCCTCGTGCTGCCCGACTACGCGCTTGTGGAGCCGCGTTTCCATCTGGACCAGCTTCTGCACCTCGCCTTCCATCAGGCGGCTCACCGGGATGTGCGTCCACTTCGAGACGATGTCGGCGATGTCCTCCTCGTCGACCTCTTCCTTGAGCATGCGGCCCTCGGCTTGCAGCGCCGTGAGCCGCGCGTCGGCGGCCCGCAGGCGGCGGTCGAGGTCGGGGAGTGTGCCGTATTGCAGTTCCGACGCCTTGCCGTAGTCGCCGCTGCGCTGCGCCTGTTCGACCGCGACGCGCACGTGCTCGATCTCTTCCTTGATGGCGCGCGACGCCTGGATCGCGTCCTTCTCGTGCTCCCACTTCGTCGACAGGCGCGATTGCTCCTCCTTGAGGTCGGCGAGCTCGCGCTCGAGCTTCGCCAGCCGATCCTGCGATGCGGCGTCGGTCTCCTTGCGCAGGGCCTCGCGCTCGATCTCGAGCTGCATCACGCGGCGCGCCACCTCGTCGAGCTCGACCGGCATCGAGTCGATTTCCATGCGCAGCTTCGAGGCCGCCTCGTCGACCAGGTCGATCGCCTTGTCGGGCAGGAAGCGGTCGGCGATGTAGCGCTGCGACAGCACGGCCGCGGCCACGAGGGCCGAGTCCTTGAGGCGGACGCCGTGGTGGATCTCGTACCGCTCGCGGAGCCCGCGCAGGATCGAGATGGTGTCTTCGACCGACGGCTCGCCGACCAGCACCGGCTGGAAGCGGCGCTCGAGCGCCGCATCCTTCTCGATGTGCTTGCGGTACTCGTCCAGCGTGGTCGCACCGATCATGTGCAGTTCGCCGCGGGCGAGCATCGGCTTGAGCATGTTCGACGCGTCGAGTGAGCCCTCGGAGGCGCCCGCGCCCACGACGGTGTGGAGTTCGTCGATGAAGAGCACGATCTGGCCTTCGGCCGCGAGGATCTCCTCGAGCACGGCCTTGAGGCGCTCCTCGAACTCGCCGCGGTACTTCGCGCCGGCGATGAGCGCGCCCATGTCGAGCGCGACGATTCGCTTCTCGTTGAGCCCCTCGGGCACGTCGCCGCGCACGATCCGCTGGGCGAGGCCTTCGACGATGGCCGTCTTGCCGACGCCGGGCTCGCCGATGAGGACCGGGTTGTTCTTCGTCCGGCGTGACAGCACCTGGATGACGCGGCGGACCTCCTCGTCGCGGCCGATGACCGGATCGAGCTTCCCCTTGCGGGCAAGTTCCGTCAGGTCGCGTCCGTAGCGTTCGAGCGACTGGTACTTGCCCTCGGGATTCTGGTCGGTGACCTTCTGGCTGCCACGCACCTTCTGGATGGCCTCGAGCAGGCGCGCGCGTGTGAGGTCGTGCGCCGCGAGCACGCGCGACGTCCCGGTGGTTCGCGACGGGTCGGACGCGATCGCCAGCACCAGGTGTTCGGCGCTGGTGTAGGCATCCTGCATCGCCTTGGCTTCGTCCTGCGCCGCGTCGACGATCGCGCGGAGGCGTGGCGACAGCGCCGGCTGCGCGCCACCGCGCGCCTGCGGGAACTTCGCGAGCTCGCCGCGCAACGCGGCGGCGACCTGCGACGGCTCGACCCCGGCCTGGCGCAGCAGCGCGCCCGCGATGCCGTCACGCTGCTCGACGAGCGTCAGCAGGAGATGCTCGGGTTCGAACTGCGGGTGCATCTGCTTCTCGGCGAGGGCCTGGCCCTCGATCAGCGCCCGCTGGGCCTTTTCTGTGAACGTGTTCAGATCCATGGTCAACCTCGATATCGAGGAGGCACGGGCGGAGCCGTGTGGCGGTTACGCCGTGCCGGTTGTGTCGTGCTCGAGGCGGGCGAGGGCCTCGTAGTGCGCGCGCTGTTCCGGTGTCAGCGTGCGGGGCACGCTGATGTCGATCGTGGCGTACAGGTCGCCGCGCTCGTCGGGCGCGCCGACCGTCGGCATGCCGTGCCCGCGCAGGCGGAACACCTGGCCGCTCTGCGTCGCCTCGGGAATGCGGAGTCGGAGCGTCTTGCCCGCGATGGTGGTGACCTGGGTCTCGCCGCCGAGGACCGCCGTCGTGATCGGCACGTCGATGCGCGCGTGCAGGTCCTGTCCGCGCCGCTCGAAGCGGTCGTCGGGCAGCACCTTCACGTTCAGGTACAAGTCGCCCGCATGCCCGCCGCCCGCGCCGGGTTCGCCTTCGCCCGACACGCGGACCCGCGCGCCGTCCTTGACACCCGCCGGAATCCGCACGTCGACCGTGCGCGCGTGGCCGTCGAACTTGATCGAGACGCGGCGGGTCGTGCCGCGGAACGCGTCGTCGAGCGTGAGGTGCACGTCCTGCTCGAGGTCGTTCCCGATGCGCTGCCGGCCCGTGCGGCCGCGTCGAGGCGACCGCGTGTGATCCCGCCCAGCGCCGCCCCCGAAGAACGTCCGGAAGAAGTCGGAGAACGGCCCGGCATCGTCGAAATCCGCATCCGAATCGAACTCGATGCGGTAGCTCTGGTCGGCGCCCGCCGGCCAACCCGCGAACGGGCTGCCCGTGCGCGCCTGGCCGCCATACGCCTGTTGCGCCTGCTCGTAGGCCCGCCAGTTGGCCCCCAGCTCGTCGTATTTCTTCCGCTTGTCGGGGTCGCCCAGGACCTCGAACGCCTCGTTGATCTCCTTGAACTTCGCCTCGGCCGCGGCGTCGTTCGGGTTCACGTCGGGATGGTGCTTCCGCGCGAGCTTCCGGTAGGCCGCCTTGATTTCCTTGTCGGTCGAGGTCTTCGTCACGCCGAGGGCGCTGTAGTAGTCCTTGAAATCCATCGCGCCCCTCACAGTCCGAGCAGGTCGTTGAGGCGCCGCAGTTCCTGCGCCAGCTGGCGCTGCTGCCCGCGCGTGGGCGGCGTGTCGAGGGCCAGCGGCCGCAACCGCCGCACGACCTCGGCGATCGACAGCAGGCGCTCGACGCCGGCCAGGTTGATGCCCAGTTCGTCGACCAGGTACTTGATCGTGCGCAGCCGTTCGATCTCGTCGGGCGAGTAGACCCGCACGCTGTTGTGCGTGCGCGTCGGCCGCACGAGGCCGAGGCGCTCGTACTTCCGGAGCGTCTGCGGGTGCATGCCGAGACGCTCGGCCGCGACGCTGATCAGGAAGAGTTCCTTGCGAATGTCCACGCTGCGCTCGATTCCGCAGGCACGCCCACGGGCGCGCGTCCTGCTGCTCCACGAGTGTAGGACTTGACACGAGTCGTGTCAATGCATGACACGGATCGACGCACCCGTCCGGCCGGGGCGGCCGCCGCCGCGCCACGCCTGGGCTTCGCGGGAACCCCACGTTGCCGATATACTCCGGTCTTCGCTTCGCCCCGCACCCGCGGAGGCTTCAGGGAGTGCCGTGGACGTCCAGGTCGCCGATCTCATCACCATCGGGTTGCTGGTCCTGCTCGAGGGCCTGCTCAGCGCCGACAATGCGCTCGTGCTGGCGGTCCTCGTCCTCGGCCTGCCGCGCGATCAGCAGAAGAAGGCCCTGCGCTACGGGATCGTCGGGGCGTTCGTGTTCCGCGCCCTGGCGACCGCGTTTGCCGCGTTCATGATCCAGCTGTCGTGGGTGAAGCTGGTCGGGGCGGCCTACCTGCTGTGGCTGCCGTACCACCACTTCTTCTCGGGCCAGACGGCCGAGGAACGGCGGGCGGCCAAGCCCGCGACGCGGTGGCTGGGCCTGTCGGCATTCTGGACGACCGTCGTCAAGGTCGAGCTGACCGACGTCGTGTTCGCCATCGACTCGATCCTCGTGGCCGTGGCGATGTCGTCGAAGCTGTGGGTCATCATCGCCGGCGGCATCCTCGGCATCATCGCGATGCGACTGCTCATCGGGCAGTTGCTGTCGGTCGTGCAGCGGTATCCCATCCTCGTCGACGCCGCGTTCGTGATCATCGCCTGGGTCGGCGTGAAGCTGCTGATCGAGTACGCCCACCAGATGCACTGGATCGCCTTCGCACTCCCCAAGTGGCTGTCGCTGGGCATCATCGCCGTGTTGTTCGTCGCCGGGTACCTGACGGCGCTCAAGCGCGGTCCCGTCGACCTGTCAGACGAGGCAGACGAAGCCACCGACCTGTTGGCGTAGGTGCCTGTCGGCGTTGAACGGACCGTCGCGTGCCCCGCCGAGCGGCGGCGTACGCGGCCGGGTCGATCAGGCGTAGCGGTCGTCGAGCCACGGTTCGGCGGTGTTCGAGTAGCCGCGAACCTCCCAGAACCCCGGCTGGTCGTGGGCGAGGAACTCGATCCGCCGAATCCACTTCGTGCCCTTCCAGGCGTAGAGCTTCGGCGTGATCATGCGGCAGGGGCCACCGTGTTCGCGCGGCAGCGGCTGGCCCTCCCACGTATGGACCAGCAGCACGTCGTCTTCAACAGCGCGCGCCAGTTCGATGTTGGTCGAGTAGGGGATGCGCGTGCCCGGCGCGACGTCGTATCCGTAGCACAGCACGTGGGCGGCCTCTGGCCTGGGCACCGCGCGCTCGGCAATCGTGCGGAAGCGGACACCGCGCCACCGGTTGTCCATGCGGCTCCACGTCGTGACGCAGTGGAAGTCACTGGTGTCGTCGACCTGCTCGAGCGCGAGGAATTCGTCCCAGGTGAGCGTGAACGGATGTTCGACGAGGCCTGCGACCTCGAGGCGCCAATCAGGCAGGGCGATCTCGGGGACGGTGCCCAGGTCGAGCACGGGCCAGTTCCTCACCTCGCGCTGCCCGGTGGGGAGCTTCGGCATGCCGTGGCGGTTGGGCTGCCCCGACCCCATCGGCCGGGCCGTCGTCATCGGACGCGGGCCCTGCTCGGCCAGCAATTGGCGCTGGCGCTCGATGTAACGGAGGCGCTTGTCGACGAGAGAGGGCGGGTGCTCGGTCATTCGGCTGATTGACTCCGGGAGCGATGTGCGTGCGTGCGGAACGCGGACGGGGCAGACCGCACCACAGTAGATGCCGGGCGGGCGTCCGGGGATTCGGGAGGGGAGCGCTGTGCTACTCTCGCGGGACGGGCCCGGAGACGGCGTCCGTCCCATACACACAAGAGGAGTTACCCGTGCCGTATCCCGAGCACTTGATCGCCCCGATGCGCGAAGAACTGACCACCCTCGGCGTGCAGGAACTGCGCACCGCCGACGCCGTTGATGCCTTCGTCGCCCAACCGGGCACGCAGATGATTGTCGTCAATTCGGTCTGTGGCTGCGCCGCAGGCAAGGCGCGGCCCGGCATCGCCCGTGCGCTGCAGCACGTCGCGACGCCCGACCACCTGGGCACCGTGTTCGCCGGTGCCGACGTCGCCGCGACCGACCGGGCACGTGGCTATTTCACCGGCAAGATGCCTTCGTCGCCGTCCGTGGCGATCCTGCGCGACGGCAAGCTCGTGTACATGATGGAGCGCCACCACATCGAGATGCGGGGGGCCGACGAGATCGCCGCCGAACTCAAGGCGGCCTTCGATGCCTATTGTCAGCCGGCCAGCCAGCAGGCCTGATCCGACGTGACCTCCGGGTGCGCGGGCGGTGACGCCCGCGCCCTCATCCTCGACGGGCCAGGAGAGGCCTCTCAACACCGCCCTGCCTGGAGTATGCTCAGGCGCCATGGTGAACGCGCCAGCGGTTTCGGGACGGCTTGCGGCCCTCGACGTCTTCCGGGGCGTCACGATGGCGGCGATGGTCATCGTGAACAATCCCGGTGACTGGGGTCACGTCTACTGGCCCCTGCTGCATGCCGACTGGCACGGGTGCACGCCGACCGACCTCATCTTCCCCTTCTTCCTGTTCATCGTCGGCTTCGCCGTGACACTGTCGCGGCGCAGCGCGTCGTACAGCGCCATCCTCAAGCGGTCGGCCCTGCTCGTCGGCGCCGGCCTGTTCCTGGCCGGGTATCCGCGGTTCAACGTCGAGACGTGGCGGGTGCCGGGCGTGCTGCAGCGGATAGGCCTGTGCTACCTGGCGACGGCGATGCTGTACCGCTGGCTCTCGACACGTGCCGGGGCCGACCCGTCGCCGCGCTCGGTGGCGCGGGGCCTGCTCATCGCCGCGGTGGTGTGCCTGGTCGGCTACCACGTGCTGCTGCTGGCCGTGCCGGGAGCGACCGGCGCGTACTTCGATCTCACCCCCGAGGGCAACATCGGCGCGCGCCTCGATCGATGGCTCCTGCACGGGCACCTCTGGAAGCCGAACTGGGACCCCGAGGGCGTGCTCTCGACGCTGCCCGCCATCGGCACGACCCTCATCGGCACCGTCGCCGGGCTGTCGTTCCGGTCGGCCACGAGCCTGGCGGCTCGCATCCGGTCGCTCGTCGTGCTGGGCGGCATCGCGACCGTCATCGGGCTCGGATGGGCCCTCGTGCTGCCCCTCAACAAGGCGCTGTGGACGAGTTCCTATGCCACGCTGACCGCCGGCCTCGCCGCCCTGTTCCTGGCGCTCAGCTTGTGGATCATCGACCTGAAGGGCTGGAAGCGGCCGGTGTACCCCTTCGTCGTGCTGGGCACGAACGCGCTGGCGCTGTTCGCGCTGTCGGCGCTGCTGGTCAAGACGCTCATCCGGCTCAAGGTGACGTGGGTCGACGGGACCGAGATCGGCACGCACACGTTCGTGTACCGGTCGTGGATCGAGCCCCTGTTCGCCTCGCCCTACAACGCGTCGCTCGCCTACGCCGTGGTCAATCTCATGGTCCTCTACGGTGTGCTCTGGCTGATGTACAAGCGGGGGATCTTCGTTCGCGTGTAGGCACGGGTCGCGGTCCGGACGATCGCTGGTGCGACGGTGGGCGCGTCGCGCGGCGAATCGACCAGTGCGTCGGTGTCGAGCGGTCGCCAGGCGCAGGCGGCCGTGCAGCGAAGCCGTGCGACGAAGGGTAGCCGTGGTGACCGGGATCGCGTAGGATGCGTGTTTGAGCTTTGCGCGTGGCAGCGCGCCTCTGGGAGTTGTCGTTGATAGTGACTGAAGCGGCCCGCGAGTTCGGCGAGACGTTGCGCCGCGAGCGTGAGCGCCGGGGCATCACCCTTGAACACGTGGCCGCCGCCACGAAGATCAGCGCCACCGTGCTGGGCGCCCTCGAGCGCGGCGACCTGTCGCGATGGCCGAACGGCCTGTTCCGCCGATCCTTCGTGCGCGCCTACGCTGAACAGGTCGGCCTTCCCGTCGAGCAGGTGGTTCAGACGTTCGTCGACGTGCACGGCGATGAGGCGCACGCGCCGAGGACGGTCGAAGCGCGACGGATCGAGCAGGCGTGCAGCGGTGAATTGCAGGCATTGCGCCTGCGCCTGGCCGGTGAGCCGCAGCGGCCGTTCTCGACGTGGATCTCGCGCGGCGCAGCCATCGCGATTGACGTTGCGCTGCCTGGCGCGGTGGGTGCCGCGGTTGCGACCGTTGCGGGGATCCCGGTGATACTGGGGATAGGCGGGGCAGCCGCGTGTTGCCTGCTGGTGGGCAGCGTGTTTGCCGGACGGACGCCCGGGCACGAGGCCGTGCGTCGGTGGACGCGCGCCCACGCCGAGGCGCTGGCGACCGCCGAGACGCCAGCCCTCGGGGTACCCGACGTCACGCCGCTCACGGCGACGCCGGAGCCCGACACCGAGCCGCGCCGCGCCGGCGAGCCAATCCGCGCATCGGGCCGTGCCCGTCGGACCGCGCGTGAGCGCGCTCGCGTGCATCGCGCCAACCGCCACGCCTGACGCCGGGCCGAGACTCCAGCCGGTTTATGCCTCGCATTCTCGTGACCAACGACGACGGTGTGCACTCGCCGGGACTGGCGGCGCTCGCCGCGGCCATGGCCTCGCTTGGCGACGTCACCGTCGTGGCTCCGGCGACCGAGATGAGCGCCGTGTCGCACGCGCTCACGATCACGAGGCCGCTGCGGCTCGACCGCGTGCGCGATGGCGTGTTCGCCGTCGATGGCACCCCGACCGACTGCGTGACGCTCGCGTACGTGAAGGTCCTCGACGCGCCGCCCGATCTCGTGGTGTCGGGCATCAACCTCGGGTACAACCTGAGCGTCGACATCACGTACTCGGGCACCGTGGCCGGCGCCATGGAGGGGACGATCTTCGGCGTGCCCTCGATTGCGTTCTCACTCTGCCGGTCGAAGGACTACGACTTCGCGCAGGCCGCCTGGGCCGCGCGCATCGTCGCGCAGCGCGTGCTCGAGACGGGCCTGCCGCCGCGCACGATGCTCAACGTCAACGTGCCGCGCGAGCGCGTGCGCGGGTTTCGCGTGACGATCGCCGCGGGGCGCACGTACCGCCCCGAGGTCATCGAGGGCATCGACCCGCGAGGCAAGACGTACTTCTGGATCAAGGAAGGCCAGGCCGAGTTCGAGGGGCATCCTTTGTCGGACTACCATGCCGTTCGCGAGGGGTACGTCTCGGTGACGCCGCTGCGGCCCGACCTGACGCACCATGCGGAGCTCGACGCCGCCACCGCCCTCGCCCTGCCCCAGTCGCTGGATGGTGCAGTGCAGGTGTCGGGCCGGTGTCGGGCCCGGTGTCGGGCCCGGCGTAGGGGCCGCGCCCCCGCGCGGCCCGGATCCGTCGCGCCGGCTGGTGTGATGTTCGTGCAGGTGCAGGTGCGGTAGGTGTAGGTGTAGGTGTAGGTGTAGGGGCCGCGCCCCCGCGCGGCCCGATGATCATCACGTCGCCCAAGGAACCCCTCATGTTGCCACGTACCCGTCGTCTCCTCGTCGCGTCGAGTGTGTTGGCGTTGGCGTCTGGCCTCGTGTTCGCGTCACATGGTCACGCCCAGCCCTCGTCGGCGATCGTGAAGCTGCCATCAGGGATCACGCTCCACTACGTCGTGCAGGGCGACCCGGCCGGCGAGCCGATCGTGCTGCTGCACGGCGCGGGCGACTCATGGCACTCGTACGAGCTTGTGCTCCCGCTGCTGCCTCCCGCCTATCGCGTGTATGCCGTCACGCTTCGGGGGCACGGGTTGTCGGACCATCCGGCAAAGGGCTACACGCGCGAGGACTTCGCCGGTGACATCACCGCGTTCCTCGGTGCGCTCGACCTGAAGCGGGTGACGCTCGTCGGGCACTCCCTCGGCAGTTTCACCGCGCAGGTCGTGGCAGAGAACGATTCCGAGAAGCGCCTGAAGCGCCTCGTGCTGATTGGATCGGGTCCCGGAGGCCCGAAGGACGAGAAGTCGCGCCAGGAACTCCGGGCGTGGTTCTCGGCCGTCAAGGATCCAATCGGCCACGACTTCGCGCGCGACTTCCAGGCGAGCACCGCGCACAACCCGCTTCCCGCAGGCTTCTTCGAGACGATGAGCGGGGAGGTGCAGCGCGTGCCGGCGCACGTGTGGCACGAGTTGGGTGCCACGCTGGGGAGTGCCGCTGCCGTGGAGCGACTTGCGCAGATCACCGTCCCGACGCTGATCGTCTGGGGCGACCACGACAGCATCGTCAGCCGGGCCGACCAGGACGTGCTGACCTCGAAGATCCCCAATGCGCGGCTCCTGGTCTACCGCGACACCGGGCACGCCCTGCATTGGGAGAAGCCCGCCGAGTTCACGAAGGATCTGGTGGCGTTCCTGGCGCAGTAGCCGCCCTTCGTCTCGCCGAAGCCCCGCCGAGCCCGGAGGGCGCAGGCGGGCCCCTTGCGAGGCCTGGCGAGGATACTTTGCGGTTGAACTGCCGGCGGCGCGGGTCGGTATACTCTCTGTTCGCCCGGTCGGGGCGTGGCTCAGCCTGGTAGAGCACTCGGTTCGGGACCGAGGGGTCGGAGGTTCAAATCCTCTCGCCCCGACCAACTATTTTGTAGAGACAGGCCGTAATCTGAGCGATCAGGTTCCGGCCTGTTCTCGTTAGACCGGGCCAAACGGGGTAAGAATGGGGTACAAATCGTCAGGCTTTCGTTAGGCTCTTCCCCGGGCTGCCTCGATGGACATCAGGACCGGTGCAGGGCGAACGTCAATTCAGGCAGCGAGCCGCCGAGGCGGCACGACGCGTTCTCGACGGCAACCTGAGTTTCGAGGCATGGGCCCAAGAATTCGGCGACAGCCCGGAGCCCGACATTTGCGAGATTGAGGCTATCGGGTGCCGTGTTGCGCCCTGACTCTGGTCAGCGGCCACGACATCGTCAGCTGAAGCTGCGACCGCTGCCCGACGAGGAATCTGGTATAACGCGCTCACCCATGGCGAGCGTCTTCGTGAGCTACCGGCACGTCGAACCGGATGCGGGCCTGGCACACCAACTGGCCGCCGCCCTCGAGACAGCGGGGCATCGCGTGTTTCTCGACACGAAGATCCCGCTCGGCACGCAATGGGGGGATGTGATCGAGGCCCACCTTGCCGACGCCGACTGCCTGATTGCGATCGTGTCGGCGGCTTCCGCAACGAGTCCGATGGTGGTCACGGAGATCGCCGAAGCCCACCGGTTGAACGTCGAGAGAGGGCGACCGTACATCCTGCCGGTGCGCCTGGGGGAGACCTTCCGGCTGCGATATCCGCTCAGCGCCTATGTGAGCCGCTTTCAGCAAGCTGTCTGGCGTGGACCAGACGACAGCGTCGCGCTCGTGGCGCAGGTCGGTGCCGCGCTCGAGACGCCGCCAGCGCGGCGTCCCGTGGCCTCACAGCGTCTCGCCCTGATCGAGCGAGTTCGCGGTGACTGGATCAAGGGCGTCCTCGAGAACTCCCTCTACCAGGTGGCCCGGCTGGAACTGGGCTTACAGCTCGACCGGAGCGCCGTCTCCCGAGGCATTGACGTGCTCGTCCAACGGCCCGACGAGAGCCCGCAGGAACTTCCGCGGGGCACGTCGATAGCGCGGGTCTACGACGACCACGTGGGCCAGTTGTTGATTCTGGGCGCCCCTGGCTCAGGGAAGACAACCCTCTTGCTCGAACTGGCGCGTGACCTGCTGGATCGCGCCGAGCAGGACTCAGGGTGCCCGGTGCCGGTCGTCTTCAACCTGTCGTCATGGGCCCGCGAGCGTCGGCCGCTGCAGGACTGGATGACCGCGGAGTTGCACCTTCGCAGCGACGCACCCAGGAAGCTTGCCAGAGAGTGGGTTGACCACGAGCAGATCCTGCCGTTGCTCGATGGTCTCGACGAGGTGGCTGACGAGCATCGTCCCGCGTGTGTGGCTGCCATCAACGCGTTCCGCCGGGATCATGGGTGGCTGCCAATCGTGGTGTGCAGTCGGACAGCTGAATACTCGGCGCTCTCCGAAGTCCTGGCGCTCCCGGCGGCCGTCATGGTCCAGCCGATCACACGCGCGCAGGTTGAGGAGTACCTCGACCGCGCGAGCGGGTCATTGACCGGCGTCCGCGTCGCGTTGCGGAGCCAGCCAGCGCTGTGGGATCTCCTCGAGACTCCTCTCGGCTTGAGTATCGTGGCGCTGGCCTACCGGAACCGGCCGGACGTCCCGGCGACGACCGACCAGGCAACGCTCTTTGCGGAATACGTGCGTGCGATGTTCCGCCGCCGCGGCAAGGAGCGCCGATACGCTGAAGCCGACATGCGTGCGTGGCTCCACTGGCTCGCCGCCACTCTCGTGCAGCGTGCCCAGACCCTGTTCCTTCTCGAGGACGTCGTTCCGGAGTGGTTCCTGTCGCCGCGCGCAGTGCTGTGGGCCAACGGCCTGACGGTGGTCATCACCACGATTGTGTCATCACTGTGGTGCTGGTTCGTGCTCGCGACGACGACCTGGGCGCAGGATGCGTCTGACGATTCGTTCCTGATCTTCGGTGTGTTCACCGCACCGGTCGCGGTGCTCCTGGGGCTGTTGCACGGGCGAACGTCGGGGCCCGTTGATGCGCTGCACATCAGGTATCCCGGTTGGCGAACGCTTGTGCGCAACACGCTCCGTGGCGCGGCCCTGGGGGCACCCCTCGGAGGGGCCTTGATGTATGCGGGATGCTATGCGGTGTTTCCCGAGGAGCCCGAAGCGGCCAGAGAGTTCGCCGTCGCCTTTGCCGGAGTGGGGGCGGTCACCTTCGGCCTTCTTTTCGCTGCGCGGTCGCTTGTCGCTGCGACGATGCTTGGAGAGCGAAGCGAGCCAGGGGCGCTGGTCAAGAGGTCGGCACGGAGTGCAGCTGTCACCCTGGCCGCCTCCATCCTCGTCAGCTGGCCGTTTGCCGGACGGGGCGCGCTCGGCATGAGTCGCGGCCCGTGGGAGTGGATGCTGAATGTCGGGCTCATCGGTCTCTGGTTCGTGGGTTGGGCCGGGATCTTCCTGGCCTTCGAACGCGGCGGCTACTTCCTTGTTCGTCACTACCTGGCTCGCGTCATCCTGTGGCGGACACGGAGGGCCCCCTGGAGATACAGCCGATTCCTTGACGTGGCCGTCGAGCGATTACTCTTGCGTCGGGTTGGCGGTGGCTACATCTTCGTGCACCGCGCCCTGATGGAGTACCTGGCGCGTGACGCCGACGCCGCCTCGCTGCTCGAGACGGTGCCCCGCGTGACGTGAGCGGATCCGCAGCGTGAGCTGTCTCGAGCCTCGCGGGCGCCCCGTCATGTTCGGGGACCGCGCGTGGCGCGCACCTCTACATTGAAGAACTTACCTCAACATTTGCGCCGAACTGCGTGACCTCCGCCGTCAGCTCGGCCGTGGAAATGACACTCCACGGCACCCAGTTGCGTGTGCTATCGTCGCCGCCACCATGGCCAACACGCTGACGAACTACGACGGCAGCATCTCTGCGTCGCCGCAGCAACTGGTCTATCCGCAGACCGTTGCGGAGATTCAAGCGGTGCTGAAAGATCGCGCCACGTATCCGAGCCCGGTGCGCGCGATGGGCAGCCACCACTCGTTGACGCCGTGCGCCATCTCAGACGGCACGATCGTCAACATGTCGCGAATGACGCGCATCCTCGCGATCGACGAGGCGAAGCGGACAATCACCGCAGAAGCGGGACTGCAATACATCGAGGCGGCGAACGCGCTGCGGAAGAAGCAGCTGCAGTTCATGCTGAACATCGAGATCGGCAACCTCACGCTCGGATCCGCGGCGTGCTGCCACACCAAGGACGGACTCGACGGCAAGGAGTTCGGCCAGGTCAGCTCGTATGTGACGGCCGTGAAGTGGGTGAACCCGGCCGGTGAACTGGAAGAGGCGAGCGAGGACAGGAACCCCGACCTGCTGCGCAAGGTGCGTTCGAGCTACGGACTCTGCGGGGTGATCTACGAGGTCACGCTGCGCGTGAAGCCGATCGAGGCCGCCCACTTCGCGTATCAGCCGAAGCGGGTCAGTGAACTGACCGACACGGAGGTGAAGAAGATCATCGACGGCAGCGAGGGACTGGTCTGCTGGACGGTCGCCCGCACGGCCTGTTTTCAGACGAAGAAGCGCTCGGATGACAGGGTGCTGCTCGGCAAGCTGCTGGCCGAGACCCGCCGCAGGCTCTGGAACAACACGGCAGCCTTCCTGGCCCGCGCCATCGTGAAGTATCTCGATGGCCCGTTCGAGAAACTCGTCCAGGACCAGGCGTTCGGCCTCACGCGCATGCTCTTCTTCACGCTCGAGGCCACCGGTGGCCTGACGATTCTCGATCCCGACAAGACCATCGACTACCGCCACACCGACGAGAAGGCGCGCTACGCGTTCACCTTCTGGGCGTTTCCCCGCGATCAGTGGCTCGACGTGCTGCGCGCCTATCTCGACTTCGCGGACGATCACTTCGAGCGTCACGGCTTCCGCTGCAACATGCCGCTCGGCTCGTATTTCGTGAAGCAGGACAACAGCTCGTTGCTGTCGTATTCAGCCGATGGCGACATCTTCTCGATCGATCCGATTCACGCGCCCTCCGATCAGGCCGCGTGGGATCGCTTCCTGCGCGAATTCAACGAGTTCGCGGCCAGGCGGGGCGGCATCCCGCTCTTCAACCAGAGCCCGTTCATCACCCGCGCCCACTGCGAAGCCGCCTACGGCGCGCGCTGGACCGAGTTCAGCGCGTGGGTCCGCTCGGTCGATCCCGACGGCCGCATGCTGAACCCGTTCTTCAGAGAACTCCTGACGGGATCCTAGAAGGAGAGACTGCCTCCGGGCGCCGATTGGAGCGCGACCGCTTCGTGCCGATTCGAGGGTTGAACACGTCGAGAGTCCAGGGGTTCGTCGTGCCAACGGTACTCGCGACGCCGACGCGGAGGTCACGCGCATGGACGCGCAGTTCTCGGATCTCTTCATGGTCGATACACCTGGCGCGTTGCGATTCTTCGCCGCGAGCCTGGGCGAAGTGATCGAACGCGGCGTGCCCGCCGCCGGAAGCAGGACGGTCTCTGCAGAAGGGCACGGGGTCTCGCGCGACGAGTTCCTGTACGTGTCGAGCATCCTGGCGCACTACGCGCTCGTGGAAGCGGGCAGCGCCGAGTTCCTGCCGATCCCCGGCACGTTGCGGGATCTGCACGACCTGTTCGTCACCAACTTCGACACCTGGCAGGATCCCGAGTTGATGGAGACCGCCGCAGCGCAGGCCCTGATGCTCACGGGGTACTTCGCCGGCGCGATGCGCCAGCGCCACAACCTGAACACGTATGTCACGTGGGGCCGCTTCTTCTTCGGGCAGGCCGCATCGGGCACGCGAGGCAGGAAGCACGCGGTGCTCGAGGGCATGCACCGGCACTTCCCGGTGTGGCGCGATCACCTCGAGCGCTTGCACACGGAGTTGTGGGAGCGGCGGCTGCTGCTCGACGTCTCGCGGCCGTCCGACGCTCGGCTCGTGGCCTGATCGCCGCCTTCACGCGCCTCTCGTTCAAAGGCGTGCGCGCCCGGTACGCGCGTCTCGCTTGACCGCGTCGGGTATGCGCGCTAGCCTGAACGCGTTCGTCGGCTCCCGCTCGAGACGCGAGGGTGACCCCGGCTGTCGGGATGCGATTCGGGCACTACGAGCTCCTGCAGAAGCTCGGCGCGGGAGGCATGGGCGAGGTGTACCGCGCGCATGATCGCGACCTCGGGCGCGATGTCGCGCTGAAGTTCCTCCACGAACGGTTCGCCACCGACCGCGACCGTCTCGAGCGGTTCTCGAAGGAGGCGAAAGCCGCCTCGTCGCTCAACCACCCCAACATCGTCACGATTCACGAGATAGGCAACGCGGGCGGCACGCCGTTCATCGTCATGGAATGCGTGCAGGGACAGACCCTGCGCGAACTGATGAAGGGGCGGGCGCTGCCGGCGCGACGCATCCTCGACGTCGCGGCTCAGACGGCCGATGGTCTCGCCCAGGCACACGCAGCGGGCATCGTGCACCGCGACCTCAAACCCGAGAACCTCATGGTCACCCCCGAGGGCCTCGTGAAGGTCCTCGACTTCGGCCTGGCGAAGCTGCGGGCGCCTGTGCACGTCGCCGGAGCGCCCGCACCCGATGCGAACGCGTCGTCTGCCACCACGACCCAGGCGACCGGCCACGCGCTTCTGGGCACGGTGGGCTACATGTCGCCCGAGCAGGCCTCGGGCCGGCCCGTCGACTTCCGCTCCGACCAGTTCGCCCTTGGTGCCATCCTCTACGAGATGGCAACAGGGCTGCGAGCCTTCAAGCGCGAGACGCCGGTCCAGACCCTGTCTGCGATCATCGAATCGGAACCGGAGCCGCTGGCCACGCTCAGCCCGTCGTTCCCGCCGCCGGCCCGGTGGGTCATCGAACGGTGTCTCGCAAAGGAACCGCAGGACCGGTACGCGTCGACCGCCGATCTGGCGCACGAACTCCGCAGCGTGCGCGAGCACTTGTCGGAGATCGGCTCTGGCCCCATCGTCGCGCCTCCTCGGCGGTCGACCCGCTGGAGGTGGAGGAACGGACTCGGCGTGCTCGCGGCGGCACTCGTGTTCGTGTTCGCGGTGCCACCGGTCCGCGATGGCGTGCTCGGCCCGCTCGACTTGCTACCGCTGCCGTCCGACAAGCGCATTGCAGTGCTGCCATTCCGCGCCACTGGCGAAGACGACGGCGATCGGCACCTCTGCGAGGGTTTGCTCGACTACGTTGTCGCACGGTTGGGGCAGATCGAGCGCTTCCAGCAGACCGCCTGGGTCGTGCCCGCGGTCGACGTTCGCCAGTCGGGCGTCGTCTCGCCTGGGACCGCGCATCAGGCGCTGGGCGCCACGCTCGTCATCGAAGGCAGCCTGCACCGCGCGGAGTCGGGCCTGGTTGTCACCGCTGCCCTGATCGATGCTTCGACCCACAGGCAGCTGAGGGGCGCGACCGTCCACGCCACTTCCGGGCAGGATTCGCTGCTCGACCTGACGGTCGACGCGGTGACGGGCATGCTCGATCTCGAGATCGGGCCGGCGGCCCGCGCCGCCTTGCGGTCGGGCGGGACGGGGGTTGCGGAAGCGTCGTCGCTGTACGCCCAGGCGCTGGGTTACCGGCCGTACAGCCAGGCGCGCACCGCGCTCGAGCGATTCGACCAGCAGCGCAATCTCGAACGCGCCATCGAGCTCTTCCTCCGTGCGCTCGAGCAGGACCCCAGATACGCTCTGGCGCACGCCGGCCTGGGCGAAGCGTACTGGCGCCTGTTTCGCATCACGAGGAACCCTGAGCACCGGGCGTTGGCCGAGCAGCGCGCAGGGCGAGCCCTCGAGATCGATCCACTGCTGGCGCAGGCATGGGTGACGCTGGGCATCATTCACACCGGCAGCGGGCGAGCGAAGGACGCTGTGCAGGATCTGCGACGCGCGATTGATCGCGACCCACGCAGTGCCGACGCGCTGCGCGAACTGGCCAACGCCTACGACCGCCTGGGCAACAAGGCCGACGCTGAGGCGACCTACCGCAAGGCCATCGAGCTCAGGCCCGATTACTGGATCACCTACAACTACCTGGGTGGATACCTCGTGCGGATTGGGCGCCGCGATGATGCGGAGGCCGCCTACACCAAGGCGCTATCGCTGGTGCCCGACAACGCACGCGTGTGGTCGAACCTCGGCGGGGCGTATTTCCTTCAAGGGAAAGTCAAGGAAGCCGAGGCTGCGTTCCGGAAGTCGATGGAACTGATCCCGACCCACGGGGCGGCGTCGAACCTCGGCATGTGCCAGTACCAGCGACGGAACTACACGGCGGCGGCGCGGGAGTTCGAACAGGCGGTGAAGCTCGACGACCGCGACTATCGCGTGTGGAGGAATCTCGCCGCCTCGTACTACTGGGCGCCCGGCGAACGCGCGCGTGCACGTGACGCGTATGCCCGCAGCGCGGCGCTCGCCGAGGCTGAACGCAAAGTGGACCCAGAGAACGCCGAGATCCTCGCCGATCTCGCCGACTGCTACGCGATGCTCGGCCGGCACGACCAGGCCCGGGCGGTCGCGTCCGAAGCTGCGAAGTTTGGTAACGGTGACGTCGAAATCGCGAAGAGCCTGGCGGGAACCTACGAGACCATCGGTGAGCGGGCGTTCGCGCTCAACTGGATAACGAAGGCACTGACGCTCGGCGAGCCACCCGAGGCGATCGAGCGGGCGCCGAGCTTCGAGAAGCTCCGCAGCGACCCGCGGTATCGCCCGCTGGTCAAGAGCGCGCTGGCGGCCCGGCAGCGGGCAGCCAGCCAGCCGTGAAGGAGGATCACATGAGTGACATCTTCGTGTACCGGAACGAAACTGCGCAGTACCGCGTCTGGCCGCCCGTCTTCGTGAGCAGTGCGCCCAGCACCATCCTGTTCCGCAACTTCACCGACCACGACGCCACGATCACGATCAACCTCCCGGCGTCGGTTCCCGCACGCCATGCCAAAGCCCCAAAGAAGGCTGCGCATCAAAGGAAGCGGACGCTGGAACTGGTCGTGCCCGCCCAGGGCACCAGGAACTACTCTGTCGAAGCCGACGTTCCCGACGGCGTCTACACCTATCAGGTAGCCGTGGGATCGTTCCACGCCGTCGGCGGTTCAGAACCGAGGATCATCATCGACTGACGGCGTCACTTCTTCGCAGGCGTGAGCGCGCCGCGTAGCTTGTCGGCGAGCGACCCGAACCCTTCGGGCGGCGCGGCGTCCGGGCGCTCGGTGTACTCGCGCACTTCCTCGGCGTCCTGCGCGTCGAGCACCGCCTTGCGGCTGAGGCGAATGCGGCGGCCCGACGGGTCGACCTCGAGGACGATGACCTCGACGTCGCTGCCGACGGGAAACGCCTTCGCGACGTCGGCTTCCCGGCGCAAGCCCGGTCTCGCTCAGCGGCATGAGACCGGTGCGCCCGGGAGCGAGGAACACGAACACGCCGAACTTCTCGTGACGCTCGACCTTGCCCGTGAGGCGCGCGCCCGGCACGATCTGCGCCTGCGCCGGCGACCGCCCCGGCGGCCCGCGCCGAACCCTCCTCGACGAGCGCGACGCCGATCCGCTTCTTCTCGAGATCGATGCTCAGGATCTCGAACGCCGCCGTCGTCCCGACGGGAACTGAGCGGGACCACCCCTTCGACTGCCCGGTCGGCGCGAACGTGGAGGCGTGCGCCAACCCTTCGATGCCCGGCTCGAGCTCGACGAACGCCCCGAACTCCGCGAGGCGCGTGACGCGGCCGGTGCGCACCTGGCCGACCTCGTACGTCGTCTGCACCGTCGACCACGGATCGGCGGTGAGCTGCTTCAGCCCGAGCGCGATCTTCTGCGTGTCGTCGTCGACGCGCAGCACCTTGACGGTGATCTCGTCGCCGGGCGTGACGACCTGCGACGTGTCCGACACGCGCGACCATCCCATCTCGGACACGTGGAGCAGGCCCTGCACGCCGGCGCCCAGGTCGACGAACGCGCCGAACTCGCGCACGGACGTGACGCGCCCGGTCAGCACCGCGCCGACGACGATCGAGCGCCGGACCTCGGCAGCGCCTGCGCTCGCTGCTCCTCCTCGAGCAGCGCGCGCCGCGAGACGACGAGGTTCTTGCCGCCTTCCTTGTACTCGATGATGCGGAACGCGTAGACGCGGCCGACGTGCTGCGCCGGCTCCGTGGTGCGGACGATGTCGATCTGCGAGAACGGGCAGAAGCGCGCGCTGGCGGCCGATGCGCACCTCGTAGCCGCCCTTCACCTCGCGCTCGACCTTGCCTTCGACCGGCAGGCCGGCGTGGAACGCGTCCTCGAGCTGCCGCTCGGTCGCCGCGCCCGAGCGCCAGCTTCCGCGAGAGCGTCAGCCCTCCCTCGGTCGACACGACCATCGCCTGGATGCGGTCGCCGACGGCGACCTCGAGCTCGCCGTCGGCGTCCTTCAGTTCGGCGACGTCGATCTGCGCCTCGCCCTTGCCGCCGACGTTGACGAAGGCGACCTCCGGGCCAATCGCGACGATGGTGCCCTCGATCGTCTGCCCCTTCGCGATGCGCTTCGCCTGGAGCGGACGCCTCGAACATCGCGGCAAAATCTTCTTCGGGCTCGCTCACGGCGCTTGGCTCCTGGTGGTGACGGTTGGTCGAACGCACACTCGTGCTGCGGCCAGTGGGCCCGGTGAGTGGCGACACGGAGGATTATATGGGCGGGCGGGCGGTGATCCGCGTTCCGGGCGTGTTTCCTGGCCGGGCGACTTGGATTAAGATGCCCCGACCCACCATCATGCCAGACGCGCCGTTCATTTTCGTCAGCCACAGCTCGCTCGACGACAAACTGACGCACGACGTCTGCGATGCGCTGACATCGGGCGGGAGCCCGGACGGGTACCGCGTGCTCGTGGACTGGGAGGGGCTGAAAGGTGGCATGAACTGGCCCTTGTATCTGATCGAGTGGATGGTGCGGTGCCACGCAGCGGTGATCCTGCTCACCCAGACCGCGATCCCGCGGCCCTGGGTCCTCAAGGAAGCAACGATACTCACCGCGAGACGGGCGCTGGATCCGAACTTCCGGCTCTTCGTGGTCAGGTTTCCCGATACGACCGACCTTCTGGAGACGCACGGCTACGGGCCGCTGTCGCTCGATACGATTCAGCAACTGGCCTACACCGACGCGGCCACGGTCGCCGCGGCTATCCGCGATGAACTCGGACGGGTGAGCCGCGGGGTGACGCCCTTCGAGGAACTCGTCAGTCGATTACAGGACGTGCTGGCCAACGTGGGGGCCCACGCCCTCGAAGGTGTGGCGAAAAAGCTGAACGTCGTGCCAGCGCGGCTGACGATCGCGCAGACCGACCGCGACCGGTGGATAGAAACGATCGCGCGACACCTCGCGTGCGGGCACCTTGGTGCCTTCGCCGGCGTCCGCGATCTCATCGACGAATTCACCTCGGGCGATGCCGAGGACGTCCGCAAGATCCTGCGGTACGTCTCACCCTACTGGATCGATCCCGAGGCCGCGTCTCGGCTGCCGCGCCTGCTCAGGAGTGCGCCGCGGCGCGCCGGGGTCCTGAACGGCGCCGACGTCGTCGACTACACGGCGCCGCTGTACGTTCGCCGCGCCCACCAGCCGAGCCTGCAGTTCGACCTGATCCCGGTGGGCGGCGGGTCGCACGACCAGTACGTGGATCATGTCACCAGCGAGATCTGCGATTTCATGAGAGCGCGCCGGCGGTCGTCGGGCGCGAAAACGAACGACCAGGTGGTCGCTGACCTGCAGAAGCAGCGGCCAGAATGGTACGCGGTGCTGCCGCCTCCGCTTCCCGACGACGAAGCGCTCAGCCAACTGCTGGACAAGTTCCCGACCATCACGTTCCTCCTTTGGTCAGGGGCCACGCTCGACGTGGATCCGCGGCTGTCACGGGTTGAGTGGCTCACGCCGCCGGTCGACGTGAACCGGGAGTGGGCCGAGCGCACGGAGTATGAGGCAGCCGAGAACATCATCGAACGCATGACATCGTGAACGGGTGACAGGCGAATGGAATTCACGAGAGCGCACTTCGATCCAGCCCTGGCCACAGACGCGACCACTGATGCAGAAGGGCGAGTGACGTTCAGGACCGGCGAAAAGCCCGGTGACGTCTACGTTTACTCGGAGGAGATCATCCTGGCCGTCAACCTCGCGATGGCGACCGGACGCCCGCTGCTTCTCAGCGGTGAGCCGGGCTCGGGCAAGACGACCCTTGCCTTCAACGTCGCCCGCGTGCTTGGCCGCGCGTTCTTCCGCGAGACGATTGCGTCACACACCCGCGCGCTCGATCTGCTGTGGAAGTTCGACACACTGCGGCGCCTGAACGATGCGCAGACGCCGGCGCAACCGCTCCTGGATCGGCAGTACTACGTGGATCCGGGCACGTTGTGGTGGGGGTTCGATCCGCACTCCGCAGCGCAACGCGGCAGTCGCCACATCGTGCCGGCGGCCTTTCACGCGATCAACCCCGGCGTCGGCGGAACCATGGCCGGCGCCGTTGTGCTGCTCGACGAAATCGACAAGGCCGACCCGGACGTCCCGAACGATCTGCTGGAGCCGTTCGACACGGGCTCCTTCACCGTGCGCGACACGAACGACCCCATCGTCCGGACGCGCGACGTGCTGCTGATGCTCACCACGAATGGTGAGCGCGAGTTGCCCCCCGCGTTCCTGCGCCGCTGCGTCACCCTGAAGTTGCCCGATCCAACGGACGCGTGGTTCGTCACGATCGCCGAGCACCGGTTGGGCGTGCGTTCAGACCAGGTGCCGCTGCTCCATGACGTCGCGACCGAGGTCATGGCGTGGCGCGCTGCCGCGTTACGGGCCGGGGTACGCCGGCCAGGCACGGCGGAGTATCTCGACGCGCTGGAAGCATGCCGCACCCTCGGGGTCACCCCGGCGTCGGCGGCATGGCGCAGCGTGGCGATGGCCGTCCTGTGGAAGAACGACAAGGAGGCCCCTGTCCTCCAGGCGCCGTAGACCATGCGGTCTGCCATTTCCATTGCCGACGCGCTCCGAGCCGCCGTCGACCTCCAACCGCGCGACCAGGCGACTCGGGACCGCGTCCTGCAGATGCTCGGCATCTTGCAGGTGGAGGGCGCCCCCGAGTCGGTGGCAGTGGGCGTCTGGCAGCAATCACTCAGGGACGCGATGTTGCGGCCGCCGCCGCGTGTCGCCGCCGACCGGGCCGTGGCCGTGCCAGCTCCGCCAATGGCGCCCACACCGTCGCCATCCGCCCCTGCCGATCGGTTCACGCAGCGGCGGACTCGGGCCAGGGAGGTACGCCAGGAATCGGGTGCCGAACAGCTTCCGGCCTGGCTGACAGTGCCTGGTGCGGCGCTCACGGCTGCGTCGCCTGGCGCCGTCGCGCTCGTGCCGACGGCACCCCTCTTCCCGGCCAGGACGCGGCGAGCGATCCTCACGGCCGTCCTTGCGACTCTCGTCTACGAGGGCGACATCGACCTCGAGGAGATCGTCGCCCTGATCGCGGCAGCGAGGCCGCTTGCCAGTGTGCCTCGGCTGCGGACCTTCACCCTCCGTCGAGGTGTGCAGGTTCTCGCCGACATCGGCGGCGGCATGGATCCCTACCGCTCTGATGTCGAGCAGATACTGGGCGATTTCGACGACCTGCTGACCGACGACCGCATGGCGATCTTCCACTTCGTCCGGACACCCGCCGCCGGTGTGTTTCAGGAGAACGCGACGCACGTGGAACCGTGGCAGCCGCCCCCTCGCGATACGCCAATTGTGATGGTTACCGACCTGGGAATTGGCGGCCCTGCCATTGCTGAGGACCGCGCGTCTGCGGCCGAGTGGATGGCCTTCGCGCGCGCCGTTCGCCTGTCGGGTCGCCCGTTGCTCGCGCTCGTGCCCTACGAAGCGCGGCGATGGCCGCCGAGCCTCGCCCGCGCGATGACGGTGCTGCACTGGTCTGAGCGCACGACGGTTGGGGAAGTGCGTCGAGCGATGCGCGGGGCTTTGGGGCGGCGTTGATGGCCACCTTCCGTGATCGAGCCGAACAGCGACTGCGTTCGCTGGAGGTGTCGCGTCCATACGCGGTTTTGCTGGCCGAAACCGCGTGCCTCGCGGTTCGCGTCGAGGCCCACCTGTTGCGACGGCTCCGCCTCGAGTGTGTGCCAGACGCAGATGTTGGTGCTGAAGCCGATCTCTGGTTCAGCCGCCTCGTGGAGTCGAGAGGCGCCAGCGCCATCGTGCTCGACCACGACGTCGTCGGCCTGTTGCGCGAGAACTTGGCTCGCGATCGCACCCTGCTCGAGCGTGTTGCGGCATTGACTGCCGAGGCGCATCGCGATTCGCCCCCTGCGCTGCAACTCGAGGAGCAGGTGAATGCCGTGGCCCTGCGGCATGGCGAGGCCGCCGCGACGAGGGTTGATACGCTCCTCGAGCCGGCGGTGCGCGCCCTCAAGGCCAGCAACCAGCGTGGACGAGAGATCGCCCGATGGTGGCTCGGTGCCGCGCACCGGTTCGCTCCGTCGGTGTGGCGGAGCGAGAACGCGCTGGCGTTGCTGGTCGGATCTTCGGCGCTCCTGCAAAGGCGGGTGGAGATTGCCGTGCTGCCAGCGCCGCCTCAGGGGTTCGACCGGATTGCCTGGGCGCTGCCGCGCGACCTTTTCATCGGCCACGTGGATGTCGACGTGGAACTCGAGACAGACCGTCTTCATTTCCGAGAACCCCGCGATTCGTGGTCGCGCCTGTCCGTGCCGGCGACCACGCCGCCGCTCGTTGAAGTGCGCTGGCTCGTCGGCACCGAGCAGCGGCGCGCGATGCACGAGGTGTCGGTGACGCAGGCCATCGACCTCGGTGGGCGCGCGAGCGCCGTGACGCTGCGCACGCTGCGCGGTGCCGTCTACGAAATCGCGTTGGAAGACGCCATGACTAACAAGCGGTGTTTTGTATCGATGCCGTTCGGCGTCAAGATCGACTACCGGACCGGACGGAAGCTCGACATGGACGTCGTCTACCAACAACTCGTCAAGCCTGCGGTCGAACGTGCTGGCTTGCAGTGCATGCGTGCCGATGAGATCGCGACCGGGCTGATCGAACGATCGATCTTCGAGCAGTTACTGAGCGCCGACCTAGTGATTGCCGATCTCTCGACGGCGAGCGCCCGGGTGGCCTACGAACTCGGGATGCGGCACGGGCTCCGCCCATCCGCGACGTTGATCATCGCAGAGGAGCAGCATCAGGTCGATTTCCTCACGCTGGCCGTTCTTCGTTACCGCTTCGACGGCGAGCAGATCGACGATGGCGAGCGCGAGCGTTTCCGCTCGAGCCTGACCGCAGCCGTCGAGAACGCCGCGACCAGCGGCTCCCCTGACAGCCCCGCGTACGCGTATCTTCCGGGTCTCGTGGCCCCGGTCCGCGACGCCGACGTGAGTGTATTGCAGCGTGCCATCCAGACCCTTGTCCGTGAAGTGATGACGCCACGGCCCGACATCATCGCGATCGCCAGCAGCGCGACGCTCGACGACTTGCGTGCAGTCTTCCGCCAGCAGGAGCACTCGCACATCCCCGTCTACGACGGCAACCTTGATGACATCCGCGGCGTCGCCGATGCAACGGACCTGCTCAAGCGGGTCGATCTCGACGGATCCGCGCCGGTGTCGTCGGTGATGCGCCCCGCCCATTTCGTTCCTGAGACCAAGCGCGTCATGGACGTGCTGACCGACTTCCAGCGCCAGCGCATTCGTCAGGCGCTCGTGGTCGACGAGTTCGGCGGAACCGCCGGCCTTGTGACGCTGGGTGACCTGCTGGACGTGTTCGTCGGCGACTTCACCGAAGACGTGAGGGAAGCGGTCATCGACGATGGGGGCGGTGGGTTCTCTTTCAGCGGAAAGGCTGGCATTGACGAGTTGCGCAACCGGCTCGGCGTCGACCTTGCCGCCGAGGGCGTCGAGACGGTTGGAGGGTACCTCCTGTCGCAGCTTGGCCGAGTCCCGAGTCCCGGTGAGGTGTTCGAGATCGGCCCGCTCTCGTTCGAGGTCCTCGACGCGAGCCGCCGAGGGGTGGGGCGGGTGCAAGTCCGCCCACGCCATCCGCCTGCTATGCGCCTGACAATGTGACTGCGCATTCGGCGATGTGGGGAATGCCTGTGGGGAATGCCTGTCCCTGATGTTTGCGCGGGGTAGAATGCGCCGCAACTTCAATTTGCGGCAACCTGGCGGGCATCGCGCGACGATTGCCTGTCGAGCGTGACACGTTTCCGGAGGTGTCCCCATGAGAACTTGCGTTATACCGAAGGTGTTCGTCGTTGCCGGGATGATTGCGCTTGGCGCCGTCGGCGCGTCAGCCGCCGCGTTCATTGCACTCGTGACGCCCTCGTCGCTGGCGTCCACCGGCTGGATGGCCCAGGTGTCTGACGGGGCCGACATGCAGTTCGTGGCGGGGCTCTCGCAGTTCGGCGCGGGCAGCGTCAGGATGTCACTGGACAAGGACAAGGACGCGGGCGCGCAACTGCGGCTCTCGTGGCTGGACTGGGCGATGCCGCTCGACCGGCTCGGGTCCATCAGCTACACGACGTACGTGACAGGGAAGACCTGCAAGGGCAACGAGAAGCACCGGCGAGCACCGTACGTGGGACTCGACGTCGATTCGGACGGCGACTTCATCGCCGACGACATGCTCATGTTCGATCCTGCGGTCAACGGCACGATCCAGTGCGATACATGGCAGCAGTGGAGCACCTACGGCGGCGCGACCACGTGGTTCTCGAGCAGCGACAAGAAGCCGACGTCACTGGCCGTGTATCTCGCGGCGCATCCGAATGCGACGATTGTCTGGGGCGGGGTGCGTCTCGTCGCCGGTTATGGCGACGCGAGGTGGAAGGGCTTTGACGGCTACGTCGACGCGTTCACGATCTCGAAGATCGTCCCCTGCGATCCCGCGATTCCATTCTGCCTGCCTGGCCCGTCGGGAACGTACGACTTCGAACCCGATCCGATTGCTGCGCCGTAGCAGCGGCCGCACGCCTCGGAGCGACGTCGCGGCTCAGGGCTGGTGGCCTGAGCCGGGGCGTCGCAGGAGTCTGGCTACTGCAGGTTCACCAGGTAGCCGTTGATGGTCAGCACGCCTGTCCGGAAGTTGCTGAAGTTCACGCCGGAGAAGATGCCGACGCTCGCCCATTTCCCTGCGTCCACGAACGCCAGCACCATCTGGTTGAACTCGTACGCGGGGTATTCGCCTCCGTTCCACTGCGTCCGGAACACGGGCGTGATCGTCAGGATCGTCGTCGACGTGGACCCGTCCCGCTGATCGACGTTGATGTAGCCCAGGCTCCCCACGGCATCCAGCGGAACCCACCCCGAGACGTTCTGGATGACCAGGCGCTTTCCGGCCGGAATCGTCGTGGTCTTCACGAAGCAGCAGTTGGAGCAGCTACAGGCCGTGACGCCAATCTGGAACGTCTGCGAAAACGGCACGAGCCCGGGCTCGTCGACGTTCTTCACGAGTGCTGCCCGAGTCTGTGCGTTCGCTGGCTGTGCGGTGAGGATCGTGATGGCCGTGGCGACGCCAATCATGGCGATCGTCGTCACGAGATGCCGCAGTGTCCGCTTCATGTCAGACTCCCTTTCCGCTCGCCTCGGCAGTCGGATGCCAAGACGAGGCGCGAGACGCGTGAACGAGCTTCGGGGGGCGGGGTCGGCGCGGGGGCGGCGCCGGTCAGACCTAGGATGCTGCGGGGGCTTGCTGGCGCGTCGGCGCCGCGAGGCTCAATTCGTCAGGATCGCCGTCGCGCCCACGCGGCGCCCAGGCCACCCAGGAGGAGCAGGATCGTCGCTGGCTCAGGCACCGTCGCATCCTGCAATACGACATCGAACGCGTAGTGGAGGTCTTCGCCCTGGAAGAGATTGCCAAGACCTACCAAGCCATCGGCGAGCGCTCCCGTTCCGAGATTCTCGGCAAACGACATGTTCTCCCAAGCCGAGATGACAATCTGATAGGTGCCCGCGCTCAGGGGGCCGAAGTCGAGCTGCACATCATAGGCGGGTGGAATCAGCGCAGCGAAATAGGTCGACCCGAGAAACGCCCCGGCGGCATTGAACAGGCTCAAGTACGGGGCGAAGCCGCCAGCGGCAATCGCCGTGCCCTGGCCATTGACGCCGCCGCCGCTGCTGAACGTGATGGCGTAACCCGTCGAGGGGCCGGCGAGCGTGAAGCTCTCCACGCGTCCTGCCCACTGGGCAATGGTGCCATCGTCATCGCCCCCGACCCCGAGATCCAGCGTGCACCCAGTGCCGCAGCCGATGATGTTGGCGTCGGCTCGCAGGTCGCCCGAGAACGAGAGGGTTGCCGCGGTTGCGGAGCCTGTGAGCGCCAGCATCAGCGCCAGGCCGACCAGTGTGCGATGCACGACGACGAGCGGACCGGGAACACGACTGCAGGATGCGCCCATGTGATTCCTCCCGGACCTCCGGCACCTGGTCACGCTGTGACGAAGGCCGACTACTAGAGTGACGCAAGGTGTGTGCCTGCCGTCGTCTTCCGCCTTTCGAGCCATTCTCGACACTGCGGGAATCAGCCGCAACGATGTCGCGTGACGTGGCGACTTAATTCCGTGGTCCCGGCGCTACTTCGGCCACCCGTCCTGCGGCAGGCCGGGCGCCACGCGCAGCGCGTTCTTGTAATACACCTTCTTGAGCACCTCGTCTGGCAGGCTCATGCCGTACAGCTTCCAGAACGCGTGATAGTCGCGGTAGTAGTCGAAGTACTCGTCCGCGGTTTCGAACACCCGCCAGTAGTACGGGTACTCGCTCGGCTCGTAGGAGTCCTTGCCGAACAGGATGCGGTCCTGGTACTTGATGAAGAACTCGCGCGCGGCACGGGGGGCGCGTCCGAACTCGTAGAGCACTGCCGACACCTCGAGCACCACGTTGGGCAGGCGGTCGAGCATGGCGCCGGCTGCCTTGAGGTCGTGACCGTAGTAGGAGAAGTGCGCACCGATGAAGCGCGTCTTCGGATTCGCCGCGAACATGCGGTCTCGCTCGTCACGCAACTGCTCGAACGTCGGCTGGCCCGGCATGTAGTTCCGCCGCTCGGGGAAGAGCGCGAGTTCCAGCCACCGTTCGTTCTGGAAATCGAGCGGCGAGAAGAACTCCTGCGGTTCGGCCGTGTGGATGATGACCGGGATGTTCAGCCGCGCGCATGTGTCCCACACCGGCTTCAGCGCGGGGTCGTCGATGGCCAGCCGCTTGCCGTCGGCGCCCTTGGTGGTCAGCCCGAGACTCTTGAAGATCTTCAGGCCGATGGCGCCGTTCTTCACCGACTGCTCGAGATCCGCCACGGCCTTCCCGGCCCAGCTCGGCCCGCCGGCGCCTTCCCAGTCGACGTTGGCGAACACGCGAAAACGGTTCGGGTACTTGCTCGCCCGGATGAAGTCCACCTTCTGCTTGATCGCGTCAGGGTTGCTCCCGGCGCTGAGGTTGACGAGGATCTGGAGCCCCGTCGCGTCCATCTCGCCGATCGTGCGCTCGATGGTCTCGGCCGTCTGGGTGCTGTGGTTGTGGATGTCGATCACCGGGAACTTCGCCTTCGGCACCAGGTGCGCGTCGGTCACCAGCGTCGTGCGCGGCTTGTAGTCGATGATGCTGGGGGGCGCGAATTCCGGCGCGCGGCAGCGGCCGGGGCGCACCTCGGTCGTACCGGGCGGGCACTTGCCGTCCACCATGGGCACCATCGGCGTCACCGGCTGGCGCTGAGCCACCAGCGCGGCACCCGAGACGATGGTCATCACGCCGGCGAGCATCCATGGGAGAACTGTCGAGGGACGGAAATCGCGCATTGAGCACTCCTGGCAACGGGACGGCACCCCTCGAGGCCCGAAGGGTGCCGGCGAGTATAGCGCGCCATGGCCAGACCGCGACGGGCCGCACTGGGGTGCAGGTCGGGCCCCACTGGGGCGCGGGTCGGGCCGCGCGGGGGCGCGGCCCCTACAGGGCGGCCTTCACACGCGCTGGTGTCATCGGCAACTGCAGCACGCGTGCGCCGACCGCGTCGAAGATCGCGTTGGCCAGAACGGCGCCCATGGTCACGATCGCCGGCTCGCCGCCGCCTTGCGCGGGCAGGTCGGGCGAGTCGAGGATGACCACTTCGATCTTCGGCAGCCAGGAGAACCGTGGCATCTCGTAGCGATCGAAGTTGCGGTCGAGGACCTCGCCGTTCCTGAACCGCACCTCCTCGGTCAGGGCGTAGCCGAGCCCCATCGTGATGCAGCCCTCGGCCTGTTGCCGCGCACCGTCTGGATTGACCACCACGCCCATGTCCTGCACGCAGACGACCCGCACGACCTGCACGCGCCCGGTAGCGCGATCGACGCGCACTTCGGCCATGCTGGCCACGTAGGTGCCGGCATCCATGCCGAGCGCCACGCCGACACCACGGCCGCTGGGCGCCGGCTTCGGCGTCCAGCCGAACTGCGTCGCCGCGGCGTTGAGCACGCGCGTCATCCTCGCGTCGGCCAGGTTCTTGAGCCTGAACTCGACGGGATCGAGCTGCACCTTCGCGGCCAGACTGTCGATGTGCGACTCGCGGGCGAAGGCGTTGCTGTTGGCCGCCGGTGCGCGCCACGGTCCGATCGCGAACGGGTGGAGCCCCGGCGGATTGGCGTTCCAGCCGCCGCGCGCGAGGGTGCGGTGATGCGGAATCGCGTAGATGTGCTCGGAGCCGCGTTCGCCTGCGCCGACCACGGTGTAGTCCCAGTGCGTGAGGGCGTGCGAGGCGTCGCATCCCGCGCGGACGCTGATGGACGCCGCCGGCCGGAACGTGTCGTAGAAGAATTCCTCCTCACGACTCCACACGACACGCACGGGCACCCCCGCAAGCGACGCGAGCCGCGCCGCTTCGATCGCCTGGCGGCCGGCGCTCTTGCCGCCGAAGCCGCCGCCGACGTAGGGCGTGATGACGCGCACTTTCTCGGGCGGTACGTTCAGCGCCTGCGCGACCTGCGATCGCAGCGGGAACGGCGTCTGGGTCGATGCCCACACGGTGACCTTGCCGTTTTCGACCTGCGCGACTGCCGCGTGCGGCTCCATCGGCGCATGTGCGACGTAGCTGTTCAGGTACGTGGCCTCCACGGTGGTGGTCGCCAGGCGTGCGCCCTCAGACAGGGTCCCGCCTTCGCGAACGACATCACCTGGAGGCGCCGCCTTCACGAGATGCGCGAAGATCGAGGTGTCATCGATCGTCGATGCCGAGGGCGAGAACCGGGCCTTGACCAGGTCAAGGGCCTTGTCGGCCTCGTCACGATGCGGGTGCAGCACGGCGATCAGGTCGCCGTCGCGCACGACCCGGACGCCGGGCACGGCTTCGGCGGCCGACGTGTCGGCCGATACCAGCGCGGCCCCGTGTGACGGCGGACGGAGGATGCGCGCGTGAAGGGCGCCAGGCGGCACGAGGTCGCCGGCGAACTTCGCCGTGCCGGTCACCTTTTCGAGTGCGTCACGTCTCGGCGCCGACGTCCCCACGACCGTGAACGTGCTTACCGGCTCCAGCGCGGGCTTGCTCTCGACACGGCGCTCGATCCGCTTGCCCTCGGTCAACTGCGCATAGCTGACACGCGTCGCAGGGTGGCTGATCTGCACGACGCTGCCGGCGTCGGCCCGCAGGTCGCCGACGGCGACCTGCAGTCTCTCTGACGCGAGCTGCAGCAGGACGGCCCTGGCCTCGGCAGCGGCCGTGCGAAGGATCGGGCCGAACTGCCGGATGCTCAGCGACCCGAAGGTGCCCATGTCCCACGGGCACAGGTCGGTGTCGCCCATGACGATGTCCACTGCCGTGAGCGGAACTTCGAGTTCCTCGGCCACGAGTTGGGGCAGCGAGGTCATGGCGCCCTGTCCCATCTCGATCTTGCCCACCAGGCAGGTCACGCGGCCATCCGCACCGACGTGCAGGTAGGCGTTGAGATCCGAGGGGTATCCCTGCCGTCCCTGTGGCGGGCGCACGGGCTCCTGCCCCGAGAGGAACCGGTCGAGGGCGACCATCACGATCAGGCCGGTGGCGGTGAGCGCCAGGAAGTCGCGCCGGCTGACGATGGTGGCGAACCCCCACCCGTCGGGGACCTCCATCTGTTCGTCGAAAGGCTTCATCGCGCACCTCCTCGCATCGCCGCGGATGCCGATTCGATGGCGTCGATGATCCGCACGTGCGCCCCGCAGCGACAGAGGTGCGGATCCATGTGGGCGACGATCTCGGCGCGCGTCGGCTTCGGGTTCTTCGCGAGGAGGGCGTAGGCGCCCATGATCATGCCGGGTGTGCAGTAGCCGCACTGGAACCCGTTGTGCGCGACGAAGGCGTCCTGCAGCGGGTGCAGCCGTCCGTCGCGTGCCAGGCCTTCGATGGTGACGACGCGTTTGCCCTCCACGTCGCGAACGGGGACGGCGCAGGCACGCACGGCCTCGTCGTTGACCAGCACGGTGCAGGTGCCGCACACGGATTCGCCGCACCCGTACTTGGTGCCGTGCAGGCCGAGGTCGTCGCGAAGCACCCAGAGCAGCGGGCGAGTGTCATCGACGTTGGCGCGCATCGGCGCGCCGTTCAGCGTGAAGGAGATGACGCGCATGGAACGTCCTCCGAAGCGACGCAGGAGCGGTCGCTCCTGGCGAGCGCATTCTATCCGCCTTCCGCCTTCGCCGCTGGATCGTCAGCGGCTTCGGCGCGACACGTCCCCGCCGCGATCCCGGAGGCTTCGGCGCGACACGTCCTCGCCGCGATCACGACGGCTCCAGCTACGGCGCGGCGAACAACTGCGAGCGTACGCGTTCGAGCGCCGCAAGCCCGTGAACATCCGATTCGAGCTGTGTGACGGCCACGCGTGGATACGTGCCGAAGCGGGCGTCGATCTCGCGGAGATACACCTGCTGCTGCTTGACCCGGGCAGCGTGGTACACCCCTTCGGCGCTGGCCGGGAGCACGCGATTCACGATCACGGCGGGCACACCGACGCCGAGGCGGTCGAGCGTCTCGGCGGCGCGCTTCGTTTCCTCGATGGGGAGGCGCTCCGGTGTGAGCACGAGCGCAAAGCCCGACGCGAGCGGGTCGGTCAGTCGTGCATGGAACGCCTGCACCCTCGCGCTCCGCTGCAGCAGCGAGGCGACCACGGGATCCGCATCCGCGCTGCCGGGGGTCCGGTCGTTCTCGGCGACGATGTCGCTGCGCCGCCTGGCCAGGGCGTCGAGCCACTCACCGAGGGCCTGGGGCATGGCCAGCATGCGGAGGGCGTGACCGGTGGGCGCAGTGTCGACGATGAGCAGATCGTGGTCGGGCGACGGCTCGAGCACGAGTTGCATGACCCGGTCGAACACGGCGACGTCCTCGAGCCCGGGCGCCTGCGAGGCGAGTTCGAACTGCCGGAAGGCCTGCCGCACGACGGCGGGGCTGAAGAGCCGTGACACCTGTTCGCGCACGGCCTGCAGGTAGCGGCCGGCCTCGATGGCCGGATCGAGCTCCCGCGCGGTCAATCCCGCGACGACCGCCGTCGGCGACTCGCCGATGCGCGTGTCGAAGACGTCCGACACCGAGTGTGCAGGATCGACCGAGACCAGCAGCACGTGGCGACCCTGGCGCGCCGCCTCGAGCGCGGTCGCGGCGGCGCACGTCGTCTTGCCGACGCCGCCCTTCCCGCCAAAGAACAGCACCTGTCGGGTGAGCAACCTGCGCATCGTGTTCAGCAGCAGGGGAGGTTGCCGAGCGGCGAGCGGTGCATGCCCATCCGGCGGTGCCACAGGTGGAACTCGTCGAGGAGCAGGGGATACACGTCGAGCAGGTACAAGGTCGCAGGGTTGGGGATGCCCATCAGCTCCATGTGGCACAGCAACAGGAACAGGTCGTTGAGCTCACAGGAGTACTGCCGCACGAACTGTTCATGTCGTCCGAGCGCGGCGCCGCGGAGCGCATCGCCGATCGGCTCGAGCCAGGACTTCCAGTCGGTCACCTCGCCATTATGACGGAGGCGGCCGCCAGGAACCCACTCCCGGCGCGAGCACAGCGTTGTGCTATACCCTTCGACTCAGTTGTGCGGGCTGCGTTCGTCCTCTTTCGCAGGAGCGTCTCATGATTCATCCCATTCGCGTCGGCAGCCGCCTGACGCTGACGCTGGCCTTCGCGGCCGCCGTGATTGCCGGCCTCGGCGCCCAGTCGAGCCGCACGCCGGTCGCGCCACAGAAGATCGACGAGGCCTACACGGCGAAGATCAGGGAGTTCACGCAGGATCCGCGCATCATCACCGAGTTGGTCGATCACCTGCCGGCGTCCGACACGGTGCCGTCGCCGCTGACGTTCCACGGACGCATCGTCGGGACGCCGGGCGAACTGACCTACGCGAAGGACATCCACCGGTATCTCGAGGCGCTCGACAAGGCCTCACCACGTGCCTCGTACTGGACGATCGGCAAGACCGAAGAAGGCCGCGACATGGGCCTGATCGCCATTGCCGACGAGACGACGATCGCGCAGCTCCAGAAGTACAAGGCGATGCTGGCCCAGCTCACCGATCCACGCAAGACGACCGAGGCGCAGGCCCAGCAGTTGCTCGAGACCGCCAAGCCGATCTACTGGCTCACCAGTGGTATCCACTCGCCTGAGACGGGCGGGCCCGAGATGCTGCAGGAACTCGCCTACCGGCTGATCGTCGAGGAGTCGCCCTTCATCCAGCAGATCCGCAAGAACGTCATCGTCTTCATCACGCCCGTCGTCGAGGTGGACGGCCGCGAGAAGCACGTCGACACCTACTACTACGGCAAGAAGACGGGCAAGCCGCGCCCGCCGCTCATGTACCTGGGGCAAGTACGTCGCGCACGACAACAACCGCGACGGGATGGGGCAGCTGCTCGCGCTCACGCAGAACGTGACGAAGGTGCAACTCGAGTGGATGCCGACGATCCTGCACGACCTGCACGAGGCGTCGACGTATCTCTACACCTCGACGGGCACGGGGCCCTACAACGAGGCCCTCGATCCGATCACGATCAACGAGTGGTGGATGCTCGCGACGACCGAGGTCATGGAGATGGCCAAGCGCGGCGTGCCCGGCGTGTGGACCTACGGGTTCTACGACGGATGGGTGCCGAACTACATGTTCTTCATCGCGCACGCGCACAACGCGGTCGGTCGCTTCTACGAGGTCTCGAGCTATGGCCCCGACAACCGCGACTGGCCGGGGAACGCGACGATCACGAGCCGCGAGTGGTTCCGCCCCAACCCACCGCTGCCGACGATCAAGTGGGGGCCGCGCAACAACACGAACATCCAGCAGTCGGCGGTGCTCATCGCGTTGAACCACGTCGCGAAGAACGCACCGATGTACCTCGAAAACTACTGGCTGAAGAACAAGCGATCGGTCGAACGGGGACGCACCGGGCCGACGTTCGCATGGGTCATCCCGGCGGGGCAGCGCGCGAAGTACAACGCCGCCGACATGGTCAACGCGCTAAGACGGCAGGGTGCGGAGGTGCACACGGCGAGCGCACCGTTCAAGGCCGGCGACGTCCAGGTCGAGGCGGGCGACTGGGTCATTCGTGCCGATCAGCCTTACCGGACGCTCGTGGACATGTACACCTCTATCCAGAACTACGCACCGGCGAACCCGCGTCCTTACGACGACACCGGGTGGACGATGCAGTTGATGCGGAACGTCAAGCTCCACATCGTGACCGACAAGCGCGTGCTCGAGCAGCCGATGAGCCTCATGGTGGCTGATGCGAAGCCTGCAGGTGGCATCGATGGGGCAGGAACGACCCTCGTCATCGACCACACCACCGACAACTCGCTCGTCACGCTGCGCTTCGCGCACGCCGCTGTGGCCATGCAGGCCGCCGAAGACGACTTCGAGGTCGGCGGACGCACGTTCCGCGCGGGGGCGTTCATCATCCCGAACGCCGACCGCGCGGCGCTGGAACCGACGCTGAAGGCGTTGAGCCTCACGGCCACCGCCGTGGCGTCGGCACCCACCGTGAAGACCCACGACCTCGACGTGCCGCGGATTGGCTACGTGCACAGCTGGGTGCGCACGCAGGACGAAGGATGGGTGCGTGCCGCGTTCGATCATCACCGCGTGCCCTACACCTACTTCTCCGACATCCGGCTGCGCGAGGGGCACCTGCGCGAGAAGTACGACGTGATCGTGTTTCCGCACGTCGGCGGCACGCCGCAGGCGCAGGTCAACGGCCTGTCGGGTGCGGAAGCCATTCCGTACAAGAAGAGCGGCCTGACGCCACACCTCGGCGTGCTGGACGCCGCCGACGACATACGCGGCGGCATGGGCATGGAAGGCCTGCTGGAACTCGCGAAGTTCGTGCGCGAAGGCGGCACGCTCATCGTCGAGGGCTCGACGTCGGGCATCTTCCCCGAGTACGCCGTCACGTCGGGTGTGACGCTGGAGTCGCCGGCGCAGTTGTTCGTGCGCGGTTCCGTCATGCGCGGCATCGTGACCGATCGCAAGAGTCCCATTGCCTATGGCTACGACGCACAGGTGCCCGTGTACTTCAATGCCGAACCGGTGCTGAACGCCGGCGGAAGCGGGATCCCGGCGGAGTTCGCCGCGTTCTTCGGCGGGGGACAGCAGATCCCGGGAGTCGGGCAGAACACGACCCCGATGGCGACGCGGCTCACGCTCTCGCCCTGGGAGCCCGACGCGGCTGCGAAGCCCGCGCAGTCAGGCCCGACCGAGGTGGCGGCATTCCAGGCGATGGCGGCGCAGTTCGGCGTCAACGTCCAGACGGGGCAACCGCGCGTCATCATGCGCTTCCCGCAGAACCCGGGCGACATGCTGTTGTCGGGGACCCTCGCCGGCGGCCAGGCGCTCGCCAACCGCGCGCAGGTGGTCGACGTGCCGCTCGGCACGGGACACGTGGTGATGTTCGCGATTCGCCCGTTCTGGCGCTGGCAGTCACAGGGTACCTACTTCCTGGCCTTCAATGCCTTGCTGAACTGGAACGATCTCGACGCAGGAAAGGCGACCCGGTAGTTTGAACGGACGGCGCGACAACATCGTCCATGACGATCTGGAGGGCATGAGCCCCAGGCGCACCACAGGCCTCAAGCGACGACAACGCCAGGTTCGCGGTGAACATCGTCGTCTCCGCAATGACCGTGTAGGTGATCGTGGCGACTCCGCGCGCGGCTCCGCCTTCCAGGCGCCAGCTGCGCCGACCCGCTGGTGCGGCGAGCAAAGGCACAAGATGGCGATGAACTGGATGGCACTGGTGATGAAGCGGATGGTCGCGTCGTGGACCACAACGACGGAGTTGGGGACCGAACCCACCGTGCCGGTGGCGCCGCCTGCGCGCCAACCGGGCGGGGACCATACTCCAGACGGCGTCGCGTCCTGGCTGTCGTTCCACGGGATCGACGTCCAGAAACCTCGGGCGCCGATCCCGGTCACGCGGCGACCGACCTGAGGCCGCCGTCGCTCGAGAGGCGCCTTCCGCGACCACCGGCGTCGTCATCCCATCCTTCAGGCCCGCGCTCGCGCGGATCTCCCTCGACGCGTTCGGTGCCCGCGATCCCGGAGGGCATCAGGTCGGGCGTCAACGTGATGCGGCTGAATCCGAAGCGATCGCGCCGACCGGCGACGCGGATAGGCTTCAGCGAGTGTGGCGTGCTACGCTCGTCGACGACGATCTCATCGGCGCGTGCCCATCTGCATGCGTCGGCGCCGGCACGGTGGTCATCGCGTGATGACCCGAGGACACAACGCATGGCCACACGCACCAAGGTGACATCACAGAAGCGGAACCGCGAACGAGCCCGCCAGGAAGCCCAGAAGGAAAAGGCCCGTCGGCGAGCGGCTGTCAAGGAACAGAAGGCCAGCGCGCCGCGACGCGCGGGCGACGAGGATCCCGACCTGGCTGGCATCGTGGCCGGTCCGCAGCCCCACCCGTGGGCCGAGGAAGGCGAGTTCGACGACGTGGAAGAGGAAGAGGGTGGCGACGAGGCCAAGTGAGGCCCCACGCGGGCCCCTGCCGTGCCGCCCCCCGTTGCGGCAACGCGGGTAACCGCTGCGATTGCGATGCGCCCCCCCGGCTCGTCGTGAGGACTCGCGCGATGTGGTGTCGTGCCTCGGCCCTCTTCCTGGGGCTTGCGTCGGTTGTTGCCTGCGCGGCTCCGCCTGCATCCCCTCCGTTGATCGTGTTTGCGGCCAGCAGCCTCGCTGCCCCTCTCGGCGAACTCGCGATCCTGCATGAACAGCGTGGACGCCAGGCGGTGCGGCTGCACCTCGGGGCGTCGGGCATGCTGGCAAGGCAGATCGCCGAGGGCGCCCCCGCAGATCTCTTCATCACCGCCGACGTCAGTCTTCTCGACCAGGTGGCGCCCCTCGCCGGGACCCATGGCAGCGACCGCGTCGTGGTGGCGTCGAACCGCCTCGCACTCGTCGTGCCGCAGGATCGGCTCGCCGAACTGCCGTCGCTCGCGGCTGTGCTCGAGGCGAAGCGCGCCCTCATCGGCATTGGAGATCCCGACGTCGTGCCCCTTGGCCGCCACACCCGTGAGTGGCTCGAACGGCAGGGGTTGTGGGCGGCACTGCTGGCAGCGCGTCGGCTGGTACTCGCCCCGTCGGCGCAGGCCGTCGTCGCGCAGGTCACGGCCGGAGCGACCGACGCGGCGGTGGTCTTCCGGTCGGACGTGCATCCTGCCTCGGGGTTGCGGACCGTGTTCGACGTGCCGCGCGACGCGACCGGGCCCATTCAGTACGTCGGCGTCGTCATCGCGTCGTCGCCGCAGCGCCAGGCGGCGCAGATCTTCCTGGACGTCCTGGCCGGCCCCGAAGGACAGGTGGTGCTCGCCGACGCTGGATTCGACCCGGTGACCCCGGCCAGGCGGTGACGCCGGCTGGCGGGGCCGCGACACGTGTCGCCAGGGGACGGTTTTGGCGCGGCATCACGTATACTCTTCCGGTTCGGCCGAGTGGCGGGAGGCGGACATGGTGATGGCGCGCCGGTTCCTGGTCCGGGGACGCGTGCAAGGCGTCGGGTTCCGCTACTTCACACTTCAGGCGGCGCGCGTCGAGGGCATCCACGGATGGGTGCGGAATACCGCGTCGGGCGACGTCGAGATCGAGGCCGAAGGTGAGCGTGACGCGCTGTTCCGGTTCGAGGCGCGGATACGCCGTGGTCCCCCGGGTGCGCGCGTCGACGAGGTCGAGACCGGTGAGTTGGTGCCGACGTCGCGCGCGACGGGTTTCACGGTACGCGCGTGACTGCGCGTGCGACGGATGCGATGAACGACTTGAAGCAGCAGATCCGAAACGTACCCGACTTCCCCAAGCCGGGCATCCTGTTCTACGACATCACGACATTGCTGCGCGACCCCGCCGGGTTCCGGGCGGCGCTCGACGCCATGGCGGCTCCCGTCGCCGGTGAGCGCATCGACCTGGTGGCGGGTGTCGAGAGTCGTGGCTTCATCTTCGCGGCCGCGCTCGCGGAGCGTTTCGGGGCCGGCTTCGTGCCCATCCGCAAGCCGGGGAAACTGCCGGCCAGGAGCGTGAGCGTCGAGTACACCCTCGAGTACGGATCCGGCACGCTCGAGATGCACGAAGATGCGGTGGTGGCGGGGCAGCGGGTCCTGATCGTCGACGACCTGCTGGCCACCGGCGGTACGGCCCGCGCCGCGTGCGATCTGGTGACGAGGTGCGGCGGCGAGGTCGTCGCGGCGGGTTTCCTCGTCGAGTTGACCTTCCTGCACGGCCGGGATCGGCTCCGCGACCAGCGGGTGTTCAGTGTGGTGGAGTACGCAGACTGATCCGTCGCCCCCTCGCGCATGGGGCGCGGGGGCTGGCCTGCACGGATGGACATTTGCGCGTGTAGCTCAGTTGGATAGAGCGTCCGCCTCCTAAGCGGAAGGTCCCCAGTTCAATTCTGGGCACGCGCACCAAGAGCCAAGACGATACGCATCATGAAGCACTCAGAGCGGGAACACCTCAAGCAGAACGAAGTCGCCCTCGCCCTCGAACGTCTGACCGGTTCCAACGGGACCCAGGTCATGCGGGTCGTCGGCGTCGTGCTCGTGGTGGCCGTCGTGGCCGGCAGCTTCCTCGCGTGGCGCGGGGCGGCCAAGGCCAAGGCGGACGGCCTGCTGGCCGAGGCGGTGCGGGTTGAAGCCGCGCAGGTCGTGCCTGCTCCCGCGCCCGGCCAACCGCCCGCGCCTGCCGGCAGCTTCCCGACCGACCAGGCGAAGCGCGAGGCCGCGCTCGCCAAGTTCCTGGCGGTCGCCAGCGCGTATCCCTCGAGCGACGCGGGCATCACCGCGCGTTTCAAGGCCGCATCATTGCTGGCCGAATCGGGCAAGACCGCCGAGGCGCTCAAGGAATTCCAGGAGGTGGCTGCGCAGTCGGGCTCGTCAATCTACGGGCGCATGGCGACGCTGGCAGTTGCCGATCTGCAGCTGGTCACCGGGGCACACGATGCCGCCATCGCCACGTTTCGCGAGTTCTCAGCGCGCAAGGACGCCGATCTCCCCGCCGACGGCATCCTGATGCAGCTGGGACGTGCGTACCGGGTCGCAGGCAAGAAGACCGAAGCACTGCAGACGTTCACGAGAGTCGCTGATGAGTTTCCCCAGTCGATCTATCTCGGGGAAGCCAAGCGCGAGGCCGATGCGCTAAGGGCCTCGATGTAGCAGGGGAGGGCACCTGCGAGGCGCCGGGCTCCGGCGCCTCGCCCTGCCCGGTCGGCGTCAGTTGACGACCGACAGTCGTTCGAATTCCGGGATCTCGTCCCGGAGTGCTGCTTCGATACCGAAATGCAACGTCATCTGCGCCGATGGGCATCCCACGCAGTTCCCGGTCATCCTGATCGTCGCCCCGCGATCCTCGACGCTGATCAGTTCCACGTCGCCGCCGTCGGCCTGGATCATCGGGCGGACCCGGCCCAGGACATCTTCCACTCGTTCTCGTGTAATCATCACCGTGCCCCCAAGCACGGTGATAGGATACCCGTTATGCTTGGCATCGCGCATCTTCGGACGCGCCGCCAGCCCTTTCCTCATGCCTGACACCGGAACCTACTCTGTCGACCAGTTCGTCGTCGGCCGCAGCCCTCGTATGCGCGCCGTCTTCGATTTCGTGCGCGTCATCGCCGACAGCGACAGCTCGGTGCTCATCACGGGTGAGACGGGAACCGGCAAGGAGATGGTCGCCAACCTGGTGCACCAGACGAGCAGCCGCCGGCACAAGCCGTTCGTGCCGGTCAGTTGCGCGATCTTCTCGGAAAACCTCATCGAGTCGGAGTTGTTCGGGCACGAGCGCGGCGCCTTCACCGGGGCGATCAAGGATCGCGCCGGCCGGTTCGAGATGGCGCAGGGCGGCACGATCTTCCTCGACGACATCGACGACGTGCCGATGTCGATGCAGGTGAAGCTGCTGCGCGTGCTGCAGAACCGGACGGTAGAACGGGTCGGCGGGACGCGCGCCATCCCGATTGACGTGCGCGTGATCACGGGCAGCAAGAAAGACCTGCGGTCAATGGTGGCCGAGGGCAAGTTCCGCGAAGACCTCTACTATCGGCTCAACGTCATCCCGATCGTGCTGCCGCCCCTGCGCGAGCGGCGCGAAGACATCCCGCTGCTGATTGATCACTTCATCGCGCGTTTCTTCAAGCTGCGCGGAGAACCGATCCGGACGGTGGCGACGTCGGTCGTGCAGGCGTTCATGCGGTATCCGTGGCCGGGCAACGTCCGGGAACTCGAGAACGCGTGCGAACGCATCGCCCAGACGTGTAACTGCGACACCGTGAGGGTCGGCTGCGTGCCCGCGTCGGTGCTGTTCCACCGCACCACCGAGAGCGACGTGCCGATCGTCGAGACGCACGCCACGCCGTCGGCCGTGTCGCTCGACGACCGGCTTCGCGAGGTCGAAACCAACCTCATCTCGTGGGCTCTGCGCACCTCGAACGGCAACAAGTCGCGCGCCGCGGAACTGCTGCAGATCAAGCGTTCGACACTCGGCGACCGCATCAAGAAGCTGCAGCTCGACCACCTCGCACCAGACGCCGCAGAAACGGCAGACTAGGGCCGGCGCTCGCCGGAATCCCGCAACGCGGTGGGCGATCCCGAGCGGATCGTCACGCGAACGCAAGAATTCCTGAGGAAATCCGATCGTCGCAACGTGGCATCGCCGTTGCGACAGGGGGCGACATGGCGTCGTCGCCCTCGCCCCGGCCCGTGGTGACCCGGGTCCAAGCCGTCGCCGTGTATCACGGCGCCGACCAGATCGCCGTCCGTGTGCTCGGACCCGATGGGGCGGCAGACGCGCTCGACAGTGCAACGCTGCGTCGCACCTTCGGCGGCCGGGCGTTCACGCGTGAGCGGCGTGCGCGCCTCAACCGCCTGGTGCAGTTCCACGCCTCGTGCGACGGCACCGTGGTCGGCGTGGCGGCCTACGCCAGGCAGGACGATCGCCTCATCGTCGTGGAGCTCGGGCTCGATCGCCACCTCCCGGAGCCCATGAGGACGGCGGTGATGGCTCGCCTGCTGGGTGCCGTCGAAACGGCGGCGCTGGCGGGGGGGGCGCGCGTCGTGCTGCTGGCCCCCGCGGCGGTGTGCGGTGTCACCCCCCTCGAGCATCTCGGCTACCGGCTGCGTGCGCTCGACGTGCAGAACTCCTGGCTCGAGAAGACACTGCCCTGAGGCGTGCTGCGGGGTTCGCTGCGCCCGCTTCGCCGCCCTGCGGCAATCCGGCAACGGCTGGACGCGCGCTCGGCGGCGACGTCGCGTGTGCCAGCGCGAGCGGCGGTGCGCGAGGCTCGCCCTGGCGCGGCAGGCGTTCGTGGGGGCAGCGTGCCGGCATCCGTGGCAGGAATGCGCAGCGGGTGGCGCCTGGAAGCCACTCCGCCACAGCATGCTGGGCGGGTACCGCGCAGTTCGGGCATCTTACGCAGGGCTGAGGGTGACGACGTTGGCACTGACTTTGTAGCTCTGGCGTGTGTTCGCCGGACGCCCGCCGTGGCGTTTGCGCATTGCCGAATGGGGGCCGGCAGGCGTGGGCGCGACGGCGGGCAGCCGGATTGGTTTGTTGTGCCGTGTTCCGGGGTGCTCTCGTGACCGTCGCCGACGGGGCGTTGTGGCCCGTCGGCGTTTGCAGTTAATCGGCCTGAAATCCTGGCAGGAAGACCGGCGCGGGCCTTGCTTCCTGTACAGACGTGCCGGCAAGGTCGCCGGTACTTCGACGGAGGGGCCCATGCGCATGTCGCGTCTCCTCATCCTGTCTGGCCTCATGATCGGCATCATGGGGTGCGCCACGGCTAAGCCGGTTGCAATACGCGCTGGTGACCCCTGCTTCCACTGCAGGAAACCCATCAGCCAGATCGAGCTGGCGGCGCAGATCATCGACCAGGGCCAGCGCGCCTACAACTTCGCGTCGGTGACGTGCCTGGTCGACTACCTGAAGTCGCATCCCAACGACCCCATCAAGTCCATGTACGCCATGGACTACGCGCGGCACAAGGCCGTCCTGGTCGACGAAGCGAACTTCGTCGTCTTCAAGCCGAATCCACAGCGGCGGGCCGTCGAGTACGCGGCCTTCCTGTCGGCGGACGCGGCCCAGGCCTTTGCCAGTGAGCATGACAGCAAGGTCGTCAAGTGGGGCGATGTGTACACCACGGCTGACGTGGCACACGCGACCCACTAGTCGCCCACGCCCGGCGACGGGCGAACCGATGAGCGAGGTCGGCGGGCCCCGGGGCCCCGCCGGCCTCGTGGTGTCTGGTGGCAGCGTGACCAGTGCCGGACTTCCGTCAGGGTTCGCGGGCCCGGCGTTCCGCCGGTCAGGCAGAAACCTGGACTTGGCGGGATTCTGGCGGGAATCTGGCTCGTGACCCGGCAGCACGCTCTGGCACCGGGTTTGCGAATACCCGGATCGTGAGATCTCGACGGAGAGACGGCATTCAGATTTGTGCGCAGGCCACATCCCCTGCTTCCTACCGCACGCCAGACGTTGGCCGCGTTCCGGCGTGCGACCTGTCCGCGGTTTCCATTCCCTTCCCTGTTGTCACCTCGAGAGCCACAATCGGCCGTCTCTCCGTCGCCGCACTGCGGTATGCTCGCCCGGTCACGGGCGTAGAACCGCATCGTCGCCCCTTGTCACGGTTCAGGACCAACGCCTGACGACGACGGGGCCGGCATCACGAGGATCAGGGAATCATCTATGCGTGTAGGGTGGCAGGTAGTGGTGGGAGTGCTGGCGCTCAGCGCGCCCGGCGCAGGTCGAGTGCTGGCGCAGACGCCGCCGACGAATGACGACTGCATGACCTGTCATTCCGACCCGGAGGCGGCGCGTGCCGACGGGACGTCGGTGACAGTCGATCTGAAGACGCTCGCCGGGTCGATTCACAAGGACCACGCGTGCGTAGACTGCCATGTCGAGCTCGCGACCGTGGAGTTGCCCCACGCCGAGAAGGTCGCGCGCGTCGATTGCACGAACTGTCACGACGGCGACACCTGGAAGCACAGCTCGCACGGGCGGGCGTTTGCGGCCGGTGTGCCGAACGCGCCGACGTGCAAGACGTGCCACGGCACGCACGACGTGGTCCGGCTCGATCCCGAGGTGCGGAAGTACGACGTCATCAAGGAATGCGGCACGTGTCATGCTGAACGCCTCGCGACGTACCGCGACACGTTTCACGGCCAGGTGACCGACCTCGGGTTCGCCCGGATCGCGACGTGCGCCGATTGTCATGGCGCCCACGAGCAGTTGCCGTCCAGCGACCCGAAGTCCTGGGTGTCAGCTGAGCGCCGCCTGAAGACCTGTCAGCAATGCCACCCGACAGCCACCGCCAATTTCGCCCGCTATCAGCCCCACGCCGACAAGCACGATCGCGCCGGCAACGCGCCGCTCTACTTCACGGCCCGGTTCATGGAGACCTTGCTGCTCGGCGTGTTCGGGTTCTTCGGCATCCACACGACGCTCTGGTTCCGCCGGTCGTGGGTCGAGCGCATGAGCGGATCGCACGCGTCCGTGCCACCCGACAGCCCTCGCGCGGCCGCTGCGGCCGCGCCCACGCCCGACGCGCCGGCCGCGCCGTCACAGGAGACGCCCAATGATCCCCCGCGCCGCTGACGATCCGCGGCCGTTCGTGCGCCGTTTCTCGCGATTCGACCGCGTGTCGCACGTCGCGCTGATGGTGGCCTTCCTCGGCCTGGCCGCGTCCGGCATGCCGCTGTTGTTCTCGAGCGAGCCCTGGGCGCGGGCGATGTCGCGCTTCTGGGGTGGTTTCGAGACCGCCGGCCTGGTGCATCGTGGCCTGGCCCTCCTGCTCATCGCCGTCTTCACGGCGCACATCGGCAAGCTCGCGTACCGCTTCGTGGCACAACGCGACCGGTCGATGTTGTGGGGGCCGACGTCGATGGTCCCGCAGCCGCGCGACCTGACGGAGATCGTGCAGCACTTCAGGTATTTCGTCGGCAAGGGGCCACGGCCGGCCTTCGATCACTTCACCTACTGGGAGAAGTTCGACTACTGGGCTGTCTTCTGGGGCATGTTCATCATCGGCGGCTCGGGGATGCTGCTGTGGTTCCCGACCTTCTTCGCGCAGTTGCTGCCGGGGTGGGTGTTCAACATCGCGATGCTGGTCCACGGCGAAGAAGCCCTGCTGGCCGTGGGGTTCATCTTCACGGTGCACTTCTTCAACGGGCACCTGCGGCCCGAGAAGTTCCCGATGGATCTCGTCATCTTCACCGGGCTGTATCCGCGGCACGAACTGCACGAGGAGCGCGCTGGTGAACTGCGCCGGCTGAGCGATCGCGGCGACCTGACTGCCGTGATGGTCCCTGCGCCGAAGCGCTGGGTGCGCACGGTGGGCGCCCTCATCGGCACGACGGCTGTCCTGCTCGGGCTCTCGATCGTGGGGATGATTCTCTACGCCGTCTTGTTGTAGGCGCCTGGGCGCGGCGCCACGCGCCGGCGCGGCAGGGCACTGCACGTGAAAGGTGACATCGGAATGGCAACACAGGGCAAGAGCGGGCTGACACAGAACCTCACGAGCATCGCGGGCGCCGTCCTGACGACGGTGAGCGCGGTGCTGTTCATCGTGTTCTTCGCGCTCGATCTGTTCGGGTACCACTCGAACCCGTACCTGGGGATCTTCTTCTTCCTGATCCTGCCCGCCGTCTTCGTGATGGGCCTGCTGCTCATTCCGATTGGCATCTGGCGTGAGCGCATGCGCCGGGCCCGCGGGCTCGGCCCCTCGCTCACGCATTGGCCGCACGTCGATCTGAACAACGCGCGGCATCGTCGCATCGCGTCGGTGGTGGCGGTGCTCACGCTGATCAACGTGGTCATCGTGTCGCTCGCCGGCTTCCGCGGTGTCGAGTACATGGACTCCACGGAGTTCTGCGGCCAGGTGTGCCACACGGTGATGGAGCCGGAGTACGCGGCCTACCAGGACGGGTCGCACGCACGGGTGCACTGCGTGGAGTGTCACATCGGACCGGGCGCACCGTGGTTCGTGAAGGCCAAGGTCGATGGCTTGCGCCAGGTGCTCGCCGTCGCGCGGACCTCGTACCAGACGCCGATCCCGTCGCCGGTGCACTCGCTGCGTCCGGCGCGTGACACCTGCGAGCAGTGTCACTGGCCCGAGCGCTTCACCGGCGACCTCGTGCGGACCTTCCGCTCGTATGCCGACGACGAGGCGAACACCGAGGAGGCGACCTCGCTTCGTTTGCACGTCGGCGGCGCGAGCGACAAGTACGGTGGCCCGCAGGGCATCCACTGGCACATCCACCCCGGCAACACGGTGGAGTACATCAGCACGGACGGCGAGCGCGGGACGATTCCGTACGTGAAGCTGACCGACCCCACGGGGAAGGTGACCGAATTCACGATCGGAGGCACTACTGCCGATCAGTTGGCTGGAGGAGAGCGCCGCACGATGGACTGCGTCGACTGTCACAACCGGCCTGCGCACCGTTTTTCGAATACGCCTGAACGCGCCGTCGATCGGGCGCTGGCGCAGGGAGCGCTGCCGCGCGACATGCCGTATGTGCGGCGTGAGGCCGTCGTGGCCCTGAAGACGGCGGCAGGCGAGCGCGAGGCGGCGCTGGCGGCGATTGGCGAGAGCCTGCAGAAGTTCTACCGCGAGAATTACCCGGCGGTCGACGCGTCGCGGGTGGCGCGCGCCAGCGGCGTGGTGCAGGACATCTACAGCCACAACATCTTTCCGAAGATGAAGCTGACGTTCGGCACGCACCCGAACCACCTCGGGCACATGGATTTTCCCGGCTGCTTCCGCTGTCACGACGACGAGCACAAGTCGCCAGATGGTCGCGTGATCAGCCAGGACTGCGAGTTGTGTCACAAGCAGGTTGAGTAGGGCGAATCGCAGGGCGGTCGCCGGCGCCCACCAGGGCCGCGTCGGCAGAGGTGTGCCTTGCAGTACAGCCACGAGGTTGGCGCCTCGTGTTTCATAACGCGTCCGTGGCGTTGGTTGAGGGTTGTCGCCACGGATTCGAGCACTCCGGATGTCCTGCACGTGACACCCGGCGAACAACCCCTCAGACGTCGTCACGGTGACGACGTGATTCGACAGGAGCGACTCGATGGACATATCGACGACGCATACGCGGCGACCAGGCTGGCGGGCAGTCGCGATTGGAGCGGTCTTCGTGGCCACCACGATCGGCGTGGCCGCGGCAAACCGTTCGACGAACACGACGCCTCCGCAGGAAGCGGCGGGCTCCTACGTCGGGGAAGACACCTGTCTCACCTGCCACGAGGACCAGAGCTACAAGGGGACCTTGCACGCGCGGGCTGCGAACCCGCGCACGCCGGCCGCCGGCCAGGGCTGCGAGAGCTGCCATGGCCCGGGCAAGGCGCACGTGGATGGCGAGGGCGACAAGGCGAAGATCATCAACCCGAAGAACCTGCCGCCCCGCGAGGCCAGCGACACATGCACGACCTGCCACAATCGCGCCCAGCATGCGTTGTGGGAGGGCAGCCAGCACGACAGCCGGCAGCTCGGCTGCATCAGCTGCCACAGTGTCCACGCGCCGGCCGGCGACAAGATGCTGAAGGCGAAGAACGAAATCGCCCTGTGCAGTACCTGCCACAAGGGGATGGTGAACAAGCAGTTCCGGTTCGCCCACATGCCGGTCCGCGAAGGGAAGATGACGTGCTCGTCGTGCCACAACGTCCACGGATCGACCAACGTCAAGCTGCTCAAGGCCGGCACCACCATTGACGAGAGCTGCACGAGCTGCCATGCCGAGAAGCGCGGGCCGTTCCTCTGGGAGCACGCGCCGGTGGCCGAGAGCTGCACGACCTGCCACGACCCGCACGGCTCGAACAACGAGCGGATGCTCGTCGCCAAGCAGCCCTTCCTCTGCCAGCGCTGCCACGTGACCTCGCGGCATCCCCCCACGGTCTATGAAGGCTACCTGCTCCAGAACTCGAGCAACGCCAACAAGATCTTCGGGAAGTCGTGTGTCAGTTGCCATCAGCAGGTCCATGGCTCGAACGCGCCGTCAGGCAAAGCGTTCCTGCGCTAGGTGAGGAGGATTCCAATGCGCATCAGACTCAGCATCGCAACGGCGGCGCTGGCGCTGGCCTCCGCGACCGTCGCGACGGCACAGACCACGCCGGCCCCACAGCCCGCGGCACCCGCCAACGGCTCTCTCGAACTCGGCGGCCTCTTCGGCGACACCAGTGGTGACGCGGCCCGCTACGAGCGCTATCGCGACACCCGGAACGGGGTGTTCTCAGACCTGAAGTTCGCCAGGGCGACCGACGGGTACCTCTTCGACGTGAAGGCGTACCACATCGGGTATCGCGACCAGAGCTACACGCTCGGCTACGACAACGGCCGGCTCCGGCTCAACGCGATGTGGGACTCGATTCCGTTGAACTACATGTACGGCGCGGTAACGCCGTGGGTCCTCGACGGTAACGTGCTGAAGCTGAACGACGATGCTCAGCGCGATGCGCAGAACCGCGTCGTCAGCGGCGTGCCCTGCGCGTATGCGACGACCTGCTCGAACCCGGCGACGGCGACCGCCGCCCTCGCCAACCGGTCGATCTACAACAAGGTGGCGTCGTCCTTCGACATGCAGGCCAAGCGCGAGACCGCGGGGGCGGAGCTCGACTTCGCGATCAGCAAGGCGACCGACGTCCGGCTGGCGTTCACGTCGACCAGCAAGAGCGGCACGATGCCGTGGGCGGGATCGCACGCCTTCGTCAACGCGAACGAGTTCGCCGCGCCCATCGACAACCGCACGAACGACGTCTCGGCGGGCATTGAGTGGGCCAACACCACCAGCATGATCCGGCTGTCGTGGGACGCCTCGTTCTTCGACAACGACATCGAGTCGATCGTGTGGGACAACCCCATCCGGTTGAACGACTTCACGAACAACACGTCGGTCCCGTGGGACGCGAGCGGCTACAGCAACGGCAACGGCGCCGCGCAGGGCCGGATGGCGTTGTGGCCGGGCAACACCCAGCACGTGGTGAGCGTCACGTCCTTGCAGAAGATCACGCGCACGACGTCGATCAACAGCACGCTGCAGATCACCAGGCAGGAGCAGGACGCCGACCTGATCCCGTGGACCATCAACAAGGTGATCAACAACGCCGTGAGTGCGACGAACTTCCCGCACCTGCGCGCGCTGCCCCGCGGCACGGCCGAAGCGGGAGTGGATGGCCTGAACGCGCTGGTCAACTTCACCTCACGTCCGTCGCGCTACTTCAGCATCAACGCGCGCTATCGCTACAACATGCGCGACGTGACGACGCCTGAGTTCGATGCCACCGAGTACGTGCGTTTCGACGCGGTGCCCGAGGAGATCGAAGAGGGCTTCAGTCACCAGTACGACACGACCCGGCAGACCCTCGACGTGTCCGGAACGTTCAACACGAACGGCTACGGCGCGATCAAGGTCGGCTACGGGCGCGACGCGTTCAAGCGCCACGGCCGCGGGTTCAGCGACGTCGGCGAAGACACGTTCCGCGTGGCGTACGACGTCACCAACTTCGAGAAGGTCTCGGTCCGCGCGGGCTTCGACGTGTCGCGTCGGCGTGGTGAGGGCTTCATCCTCGAAGGCATCGACTACGAGACCGGAACCGGCGGCGAGCAGCCCGGCCTGCGGTTCTACGACGAATCCGATCGCGATCGCAACCGTGCGTCGCTGGTGTTCACCGTGATGCCGACCAGCAACTCGTCTGTCTACTTCCAGGTGGCTCGTGGAGAGGACGAGTATTTCGGCGATGAGTCGATCCCGGCCGGGCGAGAGTTCTTCGGCCTGCTCGACGCGAAGTTCACGACCTGGAACCTCGGGGCATCCATAACGCCGAGCGACACGGTGACGCTGGGCGTCAATTACGGGCGCGACGATTTCGGCTCGATGCAGAAATCACGCAACGCCAACCCGCCCCCGGATGCCACCTGGACCGATCCCGCCCGCAACTGGACGCTCGACAACGACGAGAAGGTGAGCACCTTCAACGTGTTCGTCGACCTGATCAGGGCGCTCGACAACACCGACATCCGGTTCGGGTACGACTACAGCGATTCCGACAACAGCTTCGTCCACGGCGGCCCTCGGATCACGTCGCTGACGGCCGCTGGCACCTTCATCGCGCTGCCGAACGTCACCAACACGTGGCAGCGCCTGTCGGCCGACGTGAAGTACTTCTTCACCACGGCCGTGGGCGTCGGCGTCGGCTACTACTTCGAGAAGCTCGACATCCACGACTTCGCGACCATCGACGCGAACGGCTCGGTGGGCTTCACGGACGCCACCGGCACGCCGCGCATCGACTACCTGGCCGAGTTGATGACCGGCTATGGCGCACGTCCCTACAAGGGCCAGAACGCGTTCGTGCGACTGATTTACCTGTTCTGAGGCTGGACTCGCCGGTGCCGGGACGCTGTCGCGTGCCCGGCCCCGGGAGGGTGCAGGATCAACAAGGGTTCGTGCCCGGCCATCAGACAGGTCGGCGGCCTCGGGTGAGGTCGCCGGCCTGTTTTTGCGATGCGGGGCGTGTGCCTGCCTGCAGGTATGTGTTGACCCTGCGCCTCTCGTCAATCAGGATCGTCTCTGCATGCTCCGCGTCCTGAAGGGCTGACCGCCGGATGGCCCGCCCGCTCCGCCTCATCACGTTCCGCAACGACGGGTGCCTGCCGCCCGGCCTGGATCACGCGCTCGCCGACCGCGGCTGGTCGGTCGAGGTGGCGCGTGCTGACACCCGTGCCGAACTGCTTCGCCTGGCGACCATTGCGCCGTCGCTGTTGCCCGTGGCGGTCGTGACGCACTCGGCGGACGCCATCGAGATCTCGACCGCGGTCACCGACCGTGGCCTGGTCTGGATCGTCGTCGACGAGCCGCTGGCGGACGTTCGGCTGACCGCGCTGCACCCCATCGCGAGCGGACCAGGGACGTCGGCCGCGGTCACGGCCTCCCAGGTCGAGCGCAGCCTGCGCTTTGCCGAGACCGAAGCGCGCCTGACCCGGGCCGAGCGGGAGTTGACGGCACGGGCGCGCCAACTGGACGCCATCGTGGAGCTCAGCGAGCAAGGTTTTGCGGGGCGCGACCTGGCGTCGCTGTTCGACCAGGGCACGCGCGCGGCCGCCGAGGGGCTGGCCGTGGCCTACGCGGTGCTCCTCGAGCCTGACCCGAATTCCGACCTGCTCCTTGTCAGGTCGGGCCACGGGTGGCGTGACGGGGTCGTGGGGCAATACCTGCCGCACGCGCGCAGGGCACCCGCCGTCGCCCGCGTGCTGCAGCACGGCACGCCCGTCATCGATGACGCACCGGGCTGGCTCAGCCACGGTGGCGGCCTCAGTTTCCTGGTCGAGCACGGCGCCACGAGCGGCGCCGCCGTTGCCGTGCCGGGCGCGGCCGGCTCACAAGCCATCCTCGCGACCTTCGCCCAGGGTCCGCGCGTCTTCAAGTCGGAGGACCTCCACTTCCTGCAGGCGCTGGCGAACATCTTCGCGAGCGTCGTCGATCGGCGTCATGCTGAACAGGATCTGCTGCAGAGCCAGATGAAGTTGCAGGCCGTGCAGAAGATGGAGGCGATCGGACGCCTGGCGGGCGGGATCGCACACGACTTCAACAATCTGGTGCAGGCCATCGGGGGCTATACCGAGATCCTGCTCAAGCGCCTGCCCGAGGGCGATCCGCTGCGCCACAACGTCGACGAGATCAAGCGAGCCGGTGACCGCGCCGCGTCGCTGACGGGGCAGTTGCTGGCCTTCTCGCGGCAGCAGGTGCTGCAGCCGAAGGTGCTGCAGGTCAATGCGGTCGTCACGAACGTCGAGCAGCTCCTCAGAAGGTTGATCGGTGAGGACATCGAGCTCGAGACGGCGCTGGCTCCCGACCTCGCGCCCATCAAGGCCGATCACGCCCAGCTCGAACAGGTGCTGATGAACCTGGCGGTGAACGCGCGCGACGCGATGCCTGACGGGGGCACGCTCACGATCGAGACACGCAACGTCAGCCTGACCGAAGCCGACCAGCGTGAGGCGTTCGCCATCCAGGCCGGCCCGTACGTGCTGCTGGCCGTGACCGACACCGGTTGCGGGATGGACGCCGAGACGCGGGTGCACGTGTTCGAGCCGTTCTTCACCACGAAGCCGGCAGGGAAGGGTACCGGGCTCGGCCTGTCGACCGTCTACGGCATTGTCAAGCAGAGCGGTGGTTACATCTGGGTCGACAGCGAGGTCGGCCTGGGCACGCGCGTGCGCATCTACCTGCCGCGGGTCGACGCGCCGGTCGATGCGATCGAGGCCCCGCGGCAGACCGCCGGTTCGACTCCCCGCGGCAGCGAGACGCTGTTGCTCGTCGAGGACGAAGAGAGCGTCCGCGAACTCATCTGCGAGTGGCTGTCGGGCCATGGCTATCGCGTGCTTGTCGCCGGCAACGGCACCGAGGCCCTCCAGGTCGCGGCCGCGCACCGCGATCGCATCGATGCGCTGGTGGCAGACGTGGTCATGCCGCACATGGGCGGCCCGGCGCTGGCCGAACTGCTCCTGCCAGAGCGACCCGCGATGAAGGTGATCTTCGTATCCGGGTACGCGGACGAGGCCATCGGCGATCCTCGCGTCCTGGCGGCGGGTGCCGCGTTCCTCCAGAAGCCGTTCTCGCTCGACACGCTGGTGCGCCGGTTGCGCGAAGTCCTCGACGCGTGACGGCAAGACGTCCTCACCCGGCGATAGACGCGGGGATCGCGACGCCGGCTTCAACCGACGCCGGTGAATTGCGGACGGGCTACCGCTGCCCGGTGAGGATCAGCTCGACGCAGATCACGTGGTCGGCCATGCGGAAGGGCAGCAGGATGCGCCGGCCGCTCGAGAAGGGCTTGATGTAGAAGTCACTGCCCATGGTCACGGTGGGGACCGAGATCGCCCAGGCATCGCCCGCCGTGGCCATCTTGGTGCGGAACGAGCCCGCGATCATGTTCGTGATCTCGCCGATGGCATCGGGGATCTCGCCGTTCACCTCGGTGGCTGACATCCCGAGCATGGCGCCGGTGATCTCCTTCGCGGCGTCCAGCGTGCTGTAGAAGGCCACCAGCCCGCTCGCCGATCCTGCGAAGCCCACGGTGCCGACGACGTTCGACTTCGGTGCCCCATGCCCGTCGGCGACAGGCTCGCCCTGGTCGAGCGATCGGAACACCATGGTCTCGAAGACCTCGTGTGTCGCCTGGACGAGCCTGTTCACCAACACCTCGCTCACGTCAGGGCTCCTTGCGGGTCGTGCATGGAATGTCTTCCGGCTGCCGCTGGCGCCGTCGGGACGAAGGGGCTGTGGCTATCGCGCCGCGAGCACCGCGTCGATCTTTTCCCTGATCGTGTCGGGGGTGAACGGCTTGACCACGTAGTTGTTCACGCCCGCGCGCAACGCCTCGACGATGTCGTCCTTGGCCGCGTTGGTCGTGACCATGAGCACAGGCACCGACGAGAGCTCCTGCGTGCCGCGCACGGCGCGGACGAACTCGATGCCCGACATCTCGGGCATGTTCCAGTCGGTGATGATCATGTCGACCGGGCCCTGCTGGAGCCGCTCGAGGCCTTCCCGTCCGTTGCCGGCCTCGAGGCACTCCTGGTGTCCGAGCTTGTTGAGGGTGTTGATGACGATTCGGCGCATCGTCGACGAATCGTCGACCACGAGGAAACGCATGTCGACTCCAGGGCTGTAAACTGGGCGGTGTTCGGGCGGAAGTACGTACGCGTCCGCCATCCACACGAATCGGCACAACTGCCGGTCGCTTGAATCCCGTGCGCGGAACGCGCACATCTCCAATGGCGTCCGCACGGCAGCGGCGTGCGGCCGCCTGTGGTGGTCCCGTGCCTGACGTCCCCGTGTCGCCATCCGAACCGTCGTCGTCGCTCGCCGCAGCCGCAGACACCGCGCTGAGTGCAGACGTCGGCGGGCGGGCCCTCAGCCTCGACGATCTGGCGTTCCTCAACCGCATGACGACCACCGGCATGGTGCTGCCCAACGTCGCACACGAGTTGAACAACGCCCTCCAGGTGATCGGCGGCCTGGTTGAGATGTTGTCGGCACGCGCCGACCTGCCGGCCGACGTGCTCGACAAGGTGACGCGCGTCGGCGCCCACGCCGCACGCTCGGCCGCGATGGTGCGCGAACTGGTCGCGTTTTCGCGCCGTGACCAGGGCGGTGTCGCGCTCATCGACGCCGGGCGGATCGTCGAGCAGGCCATGGCGCTGCGGCGCTACCACCTGTCGCGTGCGCGCATACGTGTCGAGACCGTGGTCGGCACCGACGGTCCCTACCTGCTGCGGGTCGACGGCCACCACCTGCTGCAGGTGCTGGTGAACCTGGTCATCAACGCCGAGCAGGCCCTCGACGGCCAGCCGGCCCCGTCGCTCCGCGTGACCCTGGGCCGCAACGAGGGCCGCGCCGTCACCATCACGATCGACGACAACGCCGGCCCGATTTCCGAGCACGTGGCGGCGCGCGCCTGCGACGCGTTCTTCACGACGCGGGCGGGAAGAGCGATGGGGCTGGGTCTCGCGGTGGGGAAGGCCCTGGTGGCTCGCGATGGCGGGACGCTGGAGGTTGCCCCGCTCGAAGACCAGGGAACGCGGGCCACGCTGACGTTCCCCTCGGCCTGAACGCGACGCCACCCGCGCCCACACCCAGGTGGGAGCGGTCGGACGCAGCGCAGCGCGCCGCGACGCCTACGACGCCGCGGTCGCCTGGTCGGCGAGGTTGAGGCGGTTCAGCTTGTCGATCAGCGTCGTCCGGCTCAACTGCAGCAGGCGTGCCGCCTGACGCTTGTTGCCGCCCGTCTTCTCGAGACAGCGCAGGATCAGCTCCCGCTCGATCTGCGAGACCACCGACGTGAAGTTGATGCCCTCGTCGGGAATGTTCATCGAGGGCAGGAGCATCGACGCGGCTGGCTGCGCGACATCTTCTGGCAGGGTCCGGGGCGTGACTTCCTTCTCGGCGCCCGACATCGCGACCGCGTGCTCGACGGCGTTCTCGAGTTGCCGGATGTTGCCCGGCCACGCGTAGTTCATCAGCACGCGAATCGTGTCCTGCGTCAGCGTCCTGACCGCGAGGTTGTTGTTGCGGCACGACTTGAGGACGAAGTGGCGGGCGAGCAGCGGAATGTCCTCGCGACGGTCGCGGAGCGGCGGCAGCGTCAGCGGGATGACATTCAGGCGGTAGTACAGATCCTCGCGGAACTTGCCGTCCTTCACCATCTGCTTGAGATCGGTGTTGCTGGCGGCAATGATGCGGGCGTCGAACTTCACCGGCCGCGACTCGCCGACGCGCTCGAACTCGCGTTCCTGCAGGGCACGTAACAGCTTGGCCTGCAAGGGCATCGACATCAGCGCGACCTCGTCGATGAACATCGTGCCGCGATGCGCGAGTTCGAACCGCCCCACCCGCGCGTTGACGGCGCCCGTGAAGGCGCCCTTCGTATGGCCGAACAACTCGGCCTCGGCAAGCGCCTCGGGAATGGCCGCCGCATTGAACGCCACGAACCGCTGGTCGGCGCGCGGACTGTTGTGGTGGATCGTCCGTGCGATCAACTCCTTGCCCGTGCCCGTCTCGCCCTGGATCAGCACCGTGCTGTTCATCGGGGCGATCAGTTCGAGCGTGGCGAAGATCTGCTGCATCGGCACGCTCTGACCGACAACGCTATCGAAGCGGTAACGGTCGCGCAGCTGCGCGCGCAGCTCGGCGTTCTCCTGCTTGAGGCGTCGCTGCTCGAGCCCGGTAGTCAGCACGCGAGACAGTTGGGCCAGCTGGAAGGGCTTGATCAGGAAGTCGATGGCGCCGCGCTTCATCGCGGCGACCGCTTCGGCGACGCCGCCGAAACCGGTCATCATGATCGCGAGAATATCGGGGTAACGCGTCAGCGCGGTGTCGAGGATCTCCATGCCATCGGCATCGGGCAGCCGCAAGTCGATGACGAGGGCGTCATACGCGAACGACTTGATCCGCTCGAGCGCCTCGGCGCCGTCAGCCGCCTGCGCGACGGCAAAACCGTCGGCGGCCAGCGACTCCGCAATCAGCGACCTGAGGTCGAGTTCATCGTCGATAACGAGGACCGTTGGTTGCGTGCGCAGTGTCATCGGACGTCTCCGGAGCTGGCGGGCATGTCGGCTGCCCGTCACTACTGTCGGCCGTAAGGCAGCGGAAGTGTAGCCGATTGTCGAGAAAAATGCTCAAGGAATCTTACGACGTGCCGATTACTCGACGATCGCGTGAGGAGTCCCGTCCATGGGAACGTCCAGATTGAGCCTGTCTGTCGATTTCTCGACCCTGTCGGAAGTGCTGGTCGTCGATGACGAGCCCGACGTGCTCGAGCTGCTCGTCGAGTACTTCAGGACGCGCGGGCTGCGCGTGGCCTCGGCCGGCGATGGCCGGGCGGCCGTTGCGGCGATCGAGCGCGATCCGTCGCGGTATGGCCTCGTGGTTACCGACCTTCAGTTGCCCGGGGTCGATGGCGTGGCAGTGCTCGAGGCCGCCAAGGCGGCCAATCCGTCGTGCTACGTCGTCATCGTGACGGGGTATGCCTCACTCGACACCGCGATCCAGGCCGTCCGCCTTGGGGCCTACGACTACCTGACCAAGCCCTTCTCGCTCGGCCAGCTGGACGTCGTCCTCCAGCGCATCCACGATCGCGTGACGCTCGAGGAGGAGAACCGGCGCCTCGCCCGACGGAGTTCGGCCCGCGAGGCCGGCGAGGGCCGCCCGCTGGTCATGGGTCGCCTCGATGCCATCGAGGGGCGCCTCGGTCGGATCGAGGTGCTGTTGAAGGAACTCGCCGAACGGCGCTGACGTCCCGGTCGTGCGCGGTGTCGGTGCCCCGACATGTCGCGCTGTGAGGCCATCGGCCGCAAGACGCCCGATTCCCGCCACATCTGCCACATTCGGCTATCCCGAACGGCGGGCACCGTTCTTGTAACCCTGCAGTTCGCGTCGACCGGATCAATCGGCCGGCAGCGACAGAACTAGAGGGCGAACGGTGAGCGACTCCATCAACGACGGCGCGGTTCTGGCGGCATTGCGGCGCCACATGACCATCCAGGCGGCCCGCCAGGTCATCTCGGCGTCGAACCTGGCCAATGTCGACACGCCGGGATTCAAGGCGAAGCAAATCGACTTCACCCGGGCGCTCGACGACAGCCTCGGCGAGGCGGGAGCGCTGAAGACGACGAACGCGCGTCACATCCAGGCCGCGTCTGTCGGCCCGGGCAGCGCGACCACCGAGGTCGACGGCGCGCAGGCTCGTCGCGACGGGAACACCGTCCAGGTCGATCGCGAACTGCTCGAGATGTCGTCAGCGGCCGGCGAGTTCGCCCGCGCGCAGACGGCGCTGGCCGCGAAGTTCAGGCTGGTGCGCTACGCCATCAGTGAAGGCCGGTAGGCAAGGGGAGTCTGCAGATGTCGACGCTCAACGCCGCAATTCGTGCCAGCGCAAGTGCCCTCGCCGCCGAGCGGATGCGGATCGAGGTCGCCGTCTCGAACCTGGCGAACGCCGAGTCGACGCGCGGACCCGACGGCAAGGTCTACCGGCGTCGCGACGTCGTGCTGGGGGCCGAACCGGTGCAGTCGTTCGACGCGGTGCTGGGCACGGCGTCGGCCACCGGCGTGAAGGTGGCGGCCGTGCTCGAAGACCAGACGCCGGCACGCGTGCGCTACGAACCCTCGCACCCCGACGCGAACAAGGACGGCTATGTCTCGCTGCCGAACGTCGACTCGGCCGAGGAGATGGTCGACATGCTCAGTGCCGCGCGCGCCTACCAGGCCAACCTCACGGCCATCGGATTGATTCGGGATCTCGTCCAGCGTGCACTCGAGCTGGGCCGCTGACCAGGTGACTCATGGCGATTGAACGTGTGCTCGGCGGCGTGCAGACCCGGCCCTTGATGCCGGGATCTGACCAGGGAACGCGGACGTCGGCAGCCGGCTTCGGCTCGTCGCTCGAGAAACTCGTGGCCAACGTCGAGCAGACCAACGCCGACGCGAACGTGGCGGTGGGCCAGATGCTCAACGGCACGGGAGACGTGCACGAGGCGATGATCGCGCTGCAGCAGGCCGACATGACGTTCCAGTTCAGCGTGCAGGTGCGCAACAAGCTGGTCCAGGCCTACCAGGACATCATGCGGATGCCCGTCTAGCCGGGTCGTTCGTCAGCGTCTTCCCCTCCCGAGCGTGACACGTCCGTGACCCCAGACCAGATCCTCGAGAAGCTCAAATCGCTCCGCGGCAGCATGAGCAACTCACAGCTCATCTCGCTGGCGGCCACCTTCGTTGGCGTCGTTGGAGCCGTCATCGCCTTCGCGTTCTGGCTCAGCCAGCCCACCTACCGCGTGCTGTTCTCCGACATGGACGCCGAGTCGGCATCGGCCGTCACCGAGCGCCTGCGCGGCCAGGACGTCACGTTCCAGCTGACGGACGGCGGGCGCTCCATCCAGGTGCCAGCGGACCAGCTCGACCAGCTTCGTCTCGACTTCGCGGGGGCAGGGCTGCCACAGTCGGGCCGCCTGGGGTTCGAACTCTTCGATCGCACTCAGTTCGGTGCCACCGAGTTCCTCGAAGGCGTGACCTATCGCCGGGCCCTCGAAGGCGAGATCGCGCGCACGATCGCGACGATCGCCGAAGTGTCGAGCGCGCGCGTGCACATCGCCATGGCGAAGGACTCGCTCTTCCAGGCGAAGGAGCAGCCCGCCAAGGCCTCGGTCGTGCTGCGCCTGAAGAACCGCGCGCCGCTGAGCCCCACCACGGTGACCGGCATCCGCAGCCTCGTAGCCTTTGCCGTCGAAGGGCTGCGCCCAGAACTGGTGACCATCCTCGACACGCAGGGACGTCCCCTGACCAGCGACGCGACCGACGACGCCCCGCTGGGCGCCACGCAGATCGAGCGCCAGCAGCGCTTCGAGCGCGACCTGGCGTTGAAGGTCGTGGCGCTGCTGGAACCGGTCGTCGGCGTCGACCGCGTCCGCGTCAACGTGGCCGCGCGGCTCAACATCGACACCGAGGATCGCCTCGAGGAACGGTGGGAGCCCAACGTCGTCGTCCGGAGCCATCAAGTGCACTTCGAAGGAAGCGGCGGCGTCGGCGCGTCGCAGGGCATTGCGGGCGCGCGCGCGAACCTGCCCGAGGGCGCCCCTCCAGGCAGCAACACCCCGGCCGCCGAAACGCAGGTCCCTCCCGCGGTCACCGCGACCACCGGCGGGGCGCAGCGCACCAGCGAGGTGACCAACAACGAAATCAGCAAGATCACGCGTCACACGCAACGGCCCCGCGGCGACGTCGCCCGGCTGTCGGTCGCAGTGATTCTCGACGACGGCCTCGTGGTGACGAAGGGGGCCGACGGGTCGGTCACGCGCGAGCGCAAGCCGCGTGATCCCGCCGAACTGCAGAAGATCAACGGACTGGTGGCCCGGGCCGTCGGCCTCGACACCGAGCGCGGCGACCAGCTCACTGTCGAGAACATCGCCTTCGAGCAGCAGGCCGACGACGTGCCGGTTGCGCCACCGGCCACGCTGATGCAGCGCGTGCCCACCTGGGGCTGGGTGGGCGTGGCGACTGGTGCCGTAGCGTTGCTCGGCGGCCTGGCGTTCCTCGTGTTCCGCCGGAAGCGGGGGAGTCGCGTCAGGCACGGCGAGGTGACGCAGGGGGCGCTTGCGGCGACCGAGATGCTGCCCGCGCAGCAGTTGCCGAAGACCATCGAGGAGATCGAAGGCGAGATCGCGCAGCAACTCGACATCGAAGCGCAGACCAACGGCGGCGACCGCCGCGTGCCGGTGATGGCCAAGCGCCTGACCGGTGCCGTCACCAAGGACTCGGAAGCCGCCGCCCGCCTGCTCCGGTCGTGGCTCGCCGACGAGAAGAGGGCGTCATGAGCACCCCGATGACTGCCACGCCCGCCCCCGTCGAGATGAGCGGCGTGCGCAAGGCCGCCATCCTGACCGTCCTTCTCGGCGAGGACGCGTCATCGGCCGTCTTCAAGCATCTGCAGGAGGAAGAGATCGAGCGCATCGCGCGCGAGGTTGCCACGTTGGGCACCGTCCCGTACGAGGTGCGCCTGAGGGTGCTCGAGGAATACAGCACGATGTGGCAGGCCGCCGACTACCTGACGCGCGGCGGCGTCGAGTACGCGCAGAAGCTCCTCGTCAAGACATTCGGTTCCGAGGTGGCGCGACGCGTCCTCGACCGCGTGGTCAAGTCGTTCCAGTCGACCATGGCCTTTACCAACCTCGAGAAGGCCGATCCGCAGCAGTTGTCGAAGTTCATCGTCAGCGAGCACCCGCAGACGATCGCGCTGATCCTGGCGCACCTCAAGCCCGCGCAGGCGTCGAGCCTGCTGTACTCGCTGCCCGAGGACCTGCGGGTCGAGGTGGTCACGCGCATGGCGAACCTCGACGAGATCTCGCCCGAGGTCATCTCGCGCATCTCCTCGGTCATCGAGCAGCGCCTGAAGTCGGTGGGCGGACAGACGCACGAGTCGTACGGCGGCGTGCGTGCGGTCGCCGAGCTGCTCAACCGCATCGACCGTGGCGTCAGCCAGCCCGTGCTCGAGGCGATCGAGAACCAGTCGCCCGACCTGGCCGTCTCGATCCGCAACCTGATGTTCGTGTTCGACGACCTGAAGGGCGTCGAAGACACGGCGCTTCGCGAAATCATCTCGCGTGCCGACAAGAAGGTGCTCACGGTCTCGCTGAAGGGCGCCAGCGAAGACATCCGCAACCGGTTCTTCGCGAACATGTCGAAGCGCGCGGTCGAGATGATCCGCGAAGAGATGGAAGTCATGGGGGCGATTCGCCTGCGTGACGTCGAGAAGGCGCAGCAGGAGATCGTTGGGATTGCGCGCAAGCTCGAAGAGGAAGGGCTGCTGACGACGGGCGCTGCCGCGGGCGAACCGTATGTCGTCTAGGGCCCATCGTGTCACCGACGGCGACCAGGTCCGTCGGTTCGACTGGCTGCGCATCGTCAGCAACGCCCCCGAGCCTCCGATGTCGATCTACGAGGTCGAGGAGGACGACCTGCCGGCCGGCGAGCCGCACGCGACGCGCGCAGCACCGCTGGCGAATCCGGCAGTGGCGGCCGCGTCCTCGCCCATGGTACCTGCCGACATCGACGCCCACGTGGCGGCCCTCGAGCGCGACGCGTTTACCAAGGGCTACGCCGCCGGTGAGCGCGCCGGTGTCGAAGCCGGCGCACGCCGTGCCGACGCCATGCTGCGCCGCATGGCGCAGACGATCGAAGACATCAGCCGCCTGCGCAAGACCATGGTCCACCAGACGGAGCGGCAGATGGTGCAGCTCGCGCTCCTGCTCGCCAGGCGCGTCGTGGGGCGGGAGTTGTCGCTCGACACGGAACTGGTTGCCGCCATGGCCCATGTGGCCCTCGAGCGGCTCGGCGAGAGCGCCCCGGCGACGATCCGCCTGAACCCCGAAGACTACGCCGGCATCGTGCTGTTGCGGGGCGAGGCCTGGGAGGGCAGCCTCGTGACGATCACGCCTGATCCGGCGCTCCCGCGCGGTGGATGCATCGTCGACTCGGAGTTCGGTCGCGTGGACGCCAGCGTCGAGACGCAACTCGGCGAACTGTCGCGGGCGTTGCTCGGCGACGCCCACCAGCCCGCGCAGGTCCTGGCTCACGATCATGGCCACTCCTGAAGGCTTCTCGCTCCAGCGCTATCTCGACCTGGCGCGCCGGGCGCAACCGCTGGCGGTCTCTGGCGAGGTCGTCCGGACAGTGGGCCTGCTGGTCGAATCGCGCGGCCCTCGGGCACGCGTCGGCGAGTTGTGCGACGTCGTGAGCCTCGACGGGCAGGTGCTGCCGGTGGAAGTCGTGGGCTTCAGGGACGGCCTCCTGCAGTCGGTGCCGCTGGGCACGACCTCGGGGATCAGGCCGGGCGATCGCCTTGTCGCACGCGGCGGATCGGCGTCGGTCGTGGTCGGCCCCGAGTTGCTCGGCCGCGTGATCGACGGCCTGGGCCGGCCGCTCGACGGCCTGCCGCCGGTCGAGGGCAGCGAGGAGTACCCGTTGCAGCCTCCACCCATGAACCCGCTGGCGCGCGATCCGATCGTGGCCCCGATGGGTACGGGCGTGCGTGCGATCGACGCCCTGCTCACGTGCGGGCGGGGCCAGCGCGTTGGCCTGTTCGGCGGCAGCGGCGTGGGCAAGAGCACGCTGCTCGGCATGATGGCGCGCGGGACGGGCGCCGACATCGCCGTCATTGCGCTTGTGGGAGAACGCGGCCGCGAAGTCCGCGCCTTCCTCGAGCACGACCTCGGGGCCGAGGGGCTGGCACGGTCGGTCGTCGTCGTCTCGACGTCTGACAACCCGCCGCTCGTGCGCCTGCGGGCCGCCTACGCAGCCACGACGATCGCCGAGTACTTCCGCGACCAGGGGAAGAACGTCCTGTTGATGATGGACTCGGTGACCCGCTTCGCGATGGCGCAGCGCGAGGTCGGCCTTGCGGCAGGGGAGCCGCCGACCGCGAAGGGTTATCCGCCATCAGTGTTCGCCCTGTTGCCGGGCCTGCTCGAGCGGGCGGGCAACGTCCGCGGGCGCGGCAGCATCACCGCGTTCTACACCGTGCTCGTCGAGGGCGACGATCACAACGAGCCCGTCGCCGACCACGTGCGCGCCATCCTCGACGGGCACATCGTGCTCTCGCGCGAGTTCGCCTCGCGGAATCACTACCCGGCCATCGACGTCCTCCAGAGCGTGAGCCGGACGATGCCCGACGTGACCACGGTGGAACACCGCCTCAAGGCGGGGCAGGTACGCGACTGGCTCGCGACCGTGCGATCGAGTGAAGACCTGATCAGCGTCGGCGCCTATGTGCCCGGCTCCAACGCACGCATCGACGAGGCGCTCGCCAGGCGTGATCGCATCGAGACGTTCCTCAAGCAGGACGCAGGGGATCTCGCGGCGCTCGACCGCTCGTTGAACGCGTTGCAGGGCTTGTGATGACACGTGTGCGATCGACCGACGGATCGTCAGGTCATGCGGGTCGGTCTACCGACACTTGGCGCACTGCACGGGCGCAGTGGGGGCGCGCGTGAAGCGCTTCACGTTCCGTGCGCAGCCCGCGCTCGACCTGCGCATCACGCAGGACGACCTGGCGCAGAAGGCGGCAGCTGACGCGGAAACCCTGCGAAACGCGGCGCGCGACGTGCGTGATGCCGCCGCGCGGACGTTCGACGTGGCGCTGCAACGGGCCAACGACGATGTGGCGCGGACGCCGGGCGACGCGACGCTGCGCACGTGGTATCGGAATTGGATTGCAGCACAACGGCTCGATCTCGCGCGACGTGAGCGCGAGCTCGAGGCGCGCGAGGGCGACCTGCGCGAGGCGCAGCGGGCGGCTATCGAGACACGGCGCAAGCGGCGGGCGCTCGAGCGGTTCCGCGAGCGGCGCCTGCACGCGCACGACCACGAGGAGCGGCGCGAGACCACGCGCGCGCTCGACGATCTGGGCACGCTGCGGTTTGCACGTCGCAGCAGAGGAGGCAGCACGTGACGGTCAATGGCACGTCCGGAACATCGGCGACGAACACGAACACCACGTCAACCACAACGTTGAACGCGAGCAAGACCCTGGGACAGGACGCGTTCATGAAGCTGCTGGTCACGCAGTTGACGCACCAGGATCCCTCGAAGCCCCAGGACGACACCGAGTTCATCGCGCAGTTGGCGACGTTCAGCCAGCTCGAGAAGCTGACCGAGATCGCCACGTCGATCAAGTCGCTCGAACAGATGATCGCCGGCACGGCGCCGGCCACGTCGACACAGACCCAGACGACGTCCGGGACAGATTCCACAGGAGGCAGGTAATGGCGGTCGTTTCATTCTCGGCGGGGCTGTCGGGGCTCAACGCCAATTCCACGTACCTGAGTGTCATCGGCAACAACCTCGCGAACATCAACACCATCGGGTTCAAGGCGAGCACGGTCAGCTTCACGGATCTCGTCAGCCAGAACGTGGGCGGATCGAGCGTCAACCCCATGCAGGTGGGCCTCGGTGTCGTCACGGGCTCCATTTCACCGGTGTTCAGCCAGGGCTCGATCGAGAACACGCGCGAGACGACAAACGTCGCCATCCAGGGCAACGGGTTCTTCGTGGTCAAGGACCCGAACTCGGGGAACCAGGCCTACACCCGTGCCGGCAACTTCAGCTTCAACCGTGATGGTGAGCTCGTGTCACCCGACGGATACCGGGTGCAGGGTTTCACGCAGATCGACCCCCTGACACAGCAGATCATCACGACCGGCGAGCCCAGCGACATCACGGTGCCGCCAGGTGTCCTGCGTGAGCCGGTGGCCACCACGAGCTTCGCCACCTCGACGAACCTCAACGCCGCCGCCGTGTCGGGCGACGTGTTCACGACCTCGGTGCAGATCTACGATGCCCTTGGGTCGCCGCACATGGTCACCGTCACGTACACCAAGGCCGCGGCGCCTGGCGCGTGGACATATGAAATGACCGTGCCCGGCGAAGAGATCGTTGGTGGCACCGCGGGCACTCCGCAGTCGATCTTCGCCGGCGGCACGGTGCAGTTCGATGCCAACGGCAAGCTGCAGACCCTGAACGGTGGCGCGCCAGCCGACGTCGCCATCACGACCGCGGCGTGGACGAACGGCGCGGCGCCCAGCGTGCTGAACTGGGACGTGCTCGACGCCAACCTGGCGACCTCGCTGACGGGCTTCGACTCGGCTTCGGCAACCTCGTCGATCACCCAGAATGGATCGGCGGCCGGCATGGTCACATCGATCTCGATCGACTCTGCCGGGCAGATCATCGCCACGTTCGGTGCGGGGCAGACCGTCCCGATGGGCGCGCTGGCGCTGGCCAGCTTCAACAACCCCAAGGGCCTTGTGAAGCTCGGGTCCAACAAGTACGGCGAGAGCCAGGCGGCCGGCGTCCCCAATATCGGCATGGCGGGCAACGGCGGCCGCGGAAGCCTCATCGGGTCGGCCATCGAGCAGTCGAACGTCGACATCGCCCAGGAGTTCACGCAGATGATCCTCGCGCAGCGCGGCTACCAGGCCAACGCGAAGACCATCACCGTATCGGACGAAGTCCTTGTCGACACGCTGCAGCTGAAGCGCTAGTCAGCACAGCGCGTGAGCAGACACTACTCTTCGACTCAGTTGTGTTGAGGGCAGGTCACGTGCGAGCCAACCCGGCGGACGTGCCGGTTCGGTGTCGGTTCGGCCTCAACACAAGTGAGCTCAGGGTCGAGGCGCCTGCCGTCGGCAGGCGCCGGGGAGACGTTGCGTGGGATTGGACATGTCGTCGTTGTCGGCCCCGGCACCCACCGAGGCGTCGTCGGTTCTATCGACAAGCGTGCCCTCCGAGGGCGGGGTTGCGGGCGCGGAATCTTTCGGCGCCGTGGTGGAGCGCTTGCTCGACGCCGCCACCACGGCGGGGGCCGGACTGCCTGCCGAGGCAGATCCTGCGAACGTCGCGACCGACGTCGTCGCACCGCCACCCGACGCGGGTGCCGACGGCAACGTCGTGCTGCTCGCGCTCGCCTTCCCATTCCTCGCCGCACAAGCGCAGCCACTTGTGCCTCTGCCTTCCGATGTCGCCTCTGCAGACGCCGCAAGGGAGGCGGTTGACGAAGCGGCCCCCGGCGTCACCGGCGGGCAGGCAGACGGCGCAGGCGCCGGAACGGCCACCGACGTGGCCGTGACGAGCGCAGCAACGATGTCAGCCGACGCACGTGTCGCACCTTCGAACGACGAGCTGCTCGCGAGCGCCGCTCAGTCCTCCAACGACATCCTGCATACCGGCGCTCCGGCGTCACATGCCAGACCCTCGGGGGCGGGTGTCGAGGCCATCACGTCATTTGCCGCTCAGGTCGGAAGTTCCGCCCGATCGGACGAACGCGCTGGCCAAGGCGAGTGGCATGCCGATGCCTCGACTCAGGCTTTGCGCAGCGACGATGCCAGTGCCGTGGCACGCACCGTCGTCGCGGACATCAGCAGGCCAGGCGGGATCACGGAGCCGGCGCCGGCGGCTGAGAGCGGGTCTGCGCGGCTGAATCCTGCCGCCGCGCGTCGGCGCGAAGCAGAAGGCCCGGTGACGTCCGAGGTGCGGGACTCTCCAGGGGCGGTGGGATTCGCGCCCGTCGGCAAGCCACAGATCGCGACAGCGCCAGGGATTGCGTCGATGTCGGCTGACGCGGTCACGTCGAGCATCGTGTCGGAGGGCAGCGTCGTGGGCACGGTCGGTGGTCAGGCGCCGGTTGTCGTGCCGTCCGTGGCCGCTGCCGCGACCAAAGCGCCAGTGGCCGTCGCGCAGGCGGTCACTGGCGCTTCCGCGGCCACAGGGCCGCAGGGAGTTGCCGTTGCGAACGCGGTCAGCACCCCGCAGGCGGTCATCGTGCCTTCCGCGGACGCCGCACCGGCCGCTGGAGCCGTCGCAATCGCTGACACAGGTTCGCCTGCATCGACGCCGGCCCTCCGAGGTCATCAGAGGACGTCACCGCAGGCTGCGCGCCTGGCGGCTTTCCTGTCGCAGGGCGAGGTTGGCAGGATCCATCCGGTCGCAGCGTCCGTCGCACCGGTGGCAGCGGGCCAATCGGTCGCCGAGGGACAACCGCGGGTCCACGCCGACGTTCCGCAGGCAGCAGCAGCGCGTCCGGTCGACCTTGCCCTGCCCGATCAGTCAGCGCCGTCCGCGACACGCGAGGCATCGGCGAAGTTCCTGGGCTTCGATGCGAGCGTGGCCGCGCTGACAGCCGACGCGTTCCGGTTGCACGGTGCAAGTGGGGCAGGGCTCGCGTCGTCAGGCGACTCGTCGGGCAGATCCCGCGACCGTGGTGCCTACGATCTACGGTCGTCGTCGGCGCCCGCCGCCATGGCCGACCTGCTCGATGGTCGTGCGCCCCTTGTTCTCGACGGTCGGTACAGCCAGATGGCGGCCATGCCGGGCGTGGCGCCGTCTCTCTCGTCCATTCCGAGCGGGAGTCTGCCCGAGGGTACGCATGCCGCGATGGGAGACGTCCCGACGCAGATTGTCCGCGCCATGCACCTGCAGTGGCGAGAGGGCGTCGGTGAAGCCAGGCTGACGCTCAATCCGGAGTCGCTCGGGGAAGTCACGATCGTGCTGAAGGTCACGAATGGCAGCGTCACGGCGACCGTGAAGGCCGACAACCCGGTCACGATGGAGTGGATCCGCAGCCACCAGCACGAACTGCGGTCGGCGCTCGATGACCAGGGCCTCAGGCTCGACCAGTTCGACGTGACAGTGAATCCCGATGACCGCCGGCAGCAGCAGGAGAGCCACGAGGCGCTGCCCCAGCCATCCCGGCGGCAGCGTCGCAGCGTGCCGGGGTACGATTCGCCACGGTTCGAACTGCACGTCTGAGGACGCCGTCCCAGGCGCACTGCGGGGCCTCTCGCAGACGGGCCGCATGTCGGCCCGCCGTCACCCTGCGTCGGCGCGACACGGTGAGTCACGTGTCGCGCCTGACGCCGCAAACAGCAGGAATCCACACAAGATCGCCGATCCCGACCCCCCAGGGAGTCGGCACCCGCCTTGCTCTTCCCCGCCCGTGGACCCAGGCGGCCGCGATGGCTGCGCCCCACATACCGGGTCCCGGGGGACTTCATGAGCGAGAGCGCTGACAAGAAGCCGAAGAACGCCAGGACCGGCAAGTTGCTGCTGATCGTCGGCCTGCTGGTCGTCGTCCTGGCGGGTGGTGGTGGCGGGTACTGGTGGTTCGTGGTGAAGCCAGCAGCCGCAGAGGCCGCGGAAGCGGCAGCCAGTGCCGACGACGACGCGCAGGGCGACGGGCAGGCCAGGAAGAAGAAAAAGAAGGCGGAGGGCGAAGAGGGCGGCGCGGTCGTGAAGTTCGACCCCTTCGTGGTCAACCTGGCCGACGGCGGCGGGGCACGGTTTCTCAGGATTGGCTTGAGCCTGATCATCTCCGGCGACGAGTCCGACGCCAAGCACCTCGAGGAAACCAAGATCGCCCTGCTGCGGATCCGCTCCGAGGTGATCGAGCTACTCGCCCAGCAGACGTCGGAACACGTGGTGACTGCCGAAGGCAAGAAGGCGCTGAAGGAAGAGATCGAAGCCATCGCCACCAACATCCTGGAACCCATGGAAGTGCTCGATGTCCTCTTCACCGAATTCGTTGTCCAGTTCTGACGTGGCGGTGACGGGCGCGACCGACACCGGCCCCGTCACCGGATCGTTCGAGGCGTACCGCGACGTCAAGTGCCCGGTCAACGTCGTGCTCGGCACGGGCACGATCAGCGTGCGCCAATGCCTCGCGCTCGAGCGGTCCAGCATCATTCGCCTGGAGCAATCGGCGGGCGATGACCTCGCGGTCGTCGTCACGGGCATCAGGCTGGCCCGGGGCGAAGTCGTCGTGGTCGATGACAGCACGGCGATTCGCCTCACGGAGATCTGCCGCAGCGGGCTGAAGTCGTCGGTGCCCGAACTCTTCGCGCCGGAGCCCACCGCGTGACGACCATCGTTCTCGCACTCCAGGACCCCGGCGGCCTTGCGGGGTTCGAAGGCAGCTGGCGGAGCCTGACGGCGCTGTTGATCGTGTTCGGCCTGCTGGCACTGCTCGCGTGGCTTGCACGACGGGGCTCGCTGCCGGGTGCGTTCACGCGTCGCACCACGACCGCCATGCGGATCGAAGGTGCGCTGCCCCTGGGTGACCGTCGCTCGCTCGTGGTCGTCGACGTCGAGGGGCGGCGGCTCGTGATCGGGATGTCGCCGGCGTCGGTGTCGCTCATCGCCGAACTGCCGGTCAGGCCCTTCGACAGCACGCTGCAGTCAGCCGTCTCGCGCGGCGAACGGGACGTGCGATGAACAGCCTGCCGGCCCCCGGGGGCAAGCGTTTCGTGGCCGGAGCCGCCCTCGTGATGACGGCGATGGTCGTCGGTGTCGGCACGGCGTGGGCGGCGGGGCAACCGTCAACGCTCGACCTCAACGTCGAAGGCGTGGGCAACGTCTCGGCACCGCTGCAGATCGTCGTCGTCCTGACGCTGCTGTCGTTCCTGCCGGCCATCCTCATGACGATGACGTCGTTCACGCGGATCGTCATCGTCTTCCACTTCCTGCGCCAGGCCATCGGCACGCAGGAAATGCCGCCGAACCAGGTGCTCATCGGCCTGGCCCTGTTCCTGACGATGTTCGTGATGGCGCCCGTCGGCGATCGCATCAACGCCGACGCGCTGCAGCCGGCCATGGCAGGCCGGATTACCGCGGCCCAGGCCATCGAGCGTGCGACGCCGCCGTTGCGCGAGTTCATGCTCAAGCAGACCCGCGAACGCGACCTCGCGCTGTTCGTGGAGGTCGGCAAGGTCGCCGCGCCCGGCAACGCCACAGGACCTGCCGATGAAGGTCGTCATCCCCGCCTATGTCATCTCGGAGCTGAAGACGGGCTTCCAGATGGGGTTCTTCCTGTTCGTTCCGTTCCTGCTCATCGACCTCGTGGTGTCGACCACGCTGCTCTCGATGGGCATGATGCAACTGCCTCCCGCGATGATCTCGCTGCCGTTCAAGGTGATGCTGTTCGTGCTCATCGACGGGTGGAACCTCGTGGTCGGCTCGCTCGTGCGGAGCTTCGCACTGTGACGGGCCGGGTGATCGCGCGCCATGTCTGACACCCTCGTCGTCGGCACCCTCCGCCAGGCGATCGAACTCGCCGTGCTCGTGAGCCTGCCCATGCTGCTCGCTGGCCTGATCGCCGGCGTGCTCGTGAGCATCTTCCAGACCGTCACGTCGATCCAGGACAACGTCCTGGCGTTCATCCCGCGCGCAGCGGCCATCTTCATCACCTTCGCCCTGACCTTTCCGTGGATGCTGCGGGTCGTCACCGGGTTCTCGCGGGAACTGGTCAAGCGGTTGCCGGAGATGATCCGGTGATCGACGTCGCGCCGTTCGCGCGCCTCGGCCTGCTGCTCGTGCGGCCGGGGATGCTGATCGTCTCGGCGCCGGCCTTCGGCGGGACCTACGCCCCACCGACGCTGAAGATCGGCCTCACGCTCCTCCTGGCATTCGCCATGCTGCCGGCGGCGCCGCTGCCGAGCATCGAGAGCCCCGCCGCCGTAACCGCGGTGATCGCCCGTGAAGCCGTCATCGGGATGGCGATCGGGTTCGGGATCCGGGTCGTGACCGCGGGGGCGGAATTTGCGGGGTACCTCGCCGGATTCCAGCTGGGATTCTCATACGCGAGCGTCGTCGACCCACAGGCGGGCGCGCGAAACACGGTCCTCAGTTCGATGTACGGCCTCGCAGCGCTGATGATCTTCTTCGCGATCAACGGGCACCACCTGTTCCTGAGGGCGCTGGCCGACTCGTACGGCGCGATGCCCATCGGGCTCGGACACGTGGATGCCTCGCTGGCGACGCTGGTGGGACGCACGCTGGCCATGATCTTCACCATCGGCGTGCAGTTGAGCGCGCCGGTCGTCATCGTGCTCCTCGTCGTCGAGATCGGCCTGGGCCTGATGGGGCGCGTGGCGCCGATGCTCAACCTGATGGCGCAGGGATTCCCGGTCCGCCTGATCGTGGGGCTCCTCGCGCTGGCCGCCGTGATCCGGGTCGTGCCCGACGTGATCTCGCGTGCGGTACCGCACGCACTCGACCTGGCCGCGCGCATGGCGCTGGCGTTCAAGTGAGCCGGTAGGACGCGGCCATGGCGGACGATCGCACAGAACAACCCACCTACCGGCGCCTGCGCGACGCGCGTCGCAAGGGCCAGATCGCGCGCAGCAAGGACGTGAACGAGGCCGTGCAACTCGGCTTCGCCGTCATCGGCCTCGCATGGCTCGGACCGCGACTCGTGGCCGGGCTCGCAGACGCCGTGCGGGCTGGCCTGTGGCGCGTCGGCGATTCACCGCTTCGCACGGTCGAATCCGGGGAGCTCATCGCGCTGGCCACCACCAGCGCCGCGACGATGGGATTGCTGGTCGGCCCGATTGCGCTGACGGCGATGGTGGCGACGGTGGCGGCGGCGACGATGCAGGGCGGCTTCAACATCGCGACCGAGGCCCTGAAGCTCGACTTCGGCAAGCTCAATCCGGCCAACGGGCTCAAACGGCTCGCGCCGTCGCGGGCAGGGCTCGACCTGGTGAAGACCCTCGTGGTGGTCACGACCATCGGCTGGCTGACGTATCGCGTCGTGCGGTCGCTGGTCGAAGGCGCGCCGTTGCTGGGGCGCCTCGCGCCCGTGCGATCGGCCGAGTACGGCTGGAGCGAAACCCTGCGCCTGTTGCGGTACACGGCCGTGGCCCTCGGCGCCTATGCGTTCGCCGAGTACGGCGTGGCGTACTGGCGGCACATGCAGGGGTTGAAGATGACCAAGCAGGAGGTCAAGGACGACTTCAAGCTGACCGAGGGCAACCCGCAGATCAAGGCCCGCGTCCGTCGTGCACAGCAGCAACTGGCCCGCAAGCGCATGCTCTCGTCAGTCCCCAGGGCCACGGTGGTCGTGACGAACCCGACCGAGTACGCGGTGGCCCTCGAATACTCGCGCGACAAGTACCCCGCCCCACGCGTGGTGGCCAAGGGCCGCGGCCCGCTGGCGGCGAAGATCCGCGCCATCGCACGCGAGCACAACGTGCCCATCGTCGAGAACGTACCGCTGGCGCAGTCGCTCTACAAGGGCGTCGAGGTCGGCGACCTCATCCCGGCCGAACTCTTCGGTGCTGTTGCCGAGGTGCTCGCCTACCTGATTCGCCTCAAGCAGTTGGTGATCTGACCAGGCCTGGTGATCCGTCATGACTCCCTCGCGCCCGTCCACCGTCAGCAACCTCGTCGCGCCGGTCACCGTGGTCGCCATCGTCGGCCTGATGGTGATCCCGCTCCCGACGATGCTGCTGGATCTGCTCCTGTCGGCTGACATCGGGCTGTCGGTGGTCCTCCTGCTCACGGCCGTCTATGTCAGGCAACCGGTCGAGTTCTCGGTCCTGCCGTCGTTGCTCCTCGTGCTCACCATGCTGCGCCTGTCGCTGAACGTGGCGAGCACACGGTTGATCCTGTTGAACGGCCACGAGGGTGTCGATGCGGCCGGTCACGTCATCATGGCGTTCGGCCAGTTCGTGGTCGGCGGCAGCTTCGTGGTCGGCGTGGTCGTGTTCCTCGTCCTCATCGCGATCCAGTACATCGTCATCAACCACGGTGCCACGCGCATTTCCGAAGTCACCGCGCGGTTCACCCTCGACGCCATGCCCGGCCGCCAGATGTCGATCGACGCCGATCTCAATGCCGGCGTGATCGACGAGAAGGAAGCCGGGAGCCGCCGCGATCGCGTCCGGCGCGAGGCCGACTTCTACGGCTCGATGGATGGTGCCATCCGCTTCACGCAACGGGATGCGCTGGCCGCCCTGCTGATCACGGGCGTCAACATCATCGCGGGACTGATCATCGGCGTCATGCAGCACGGCCTCGACCTGGCGACGGCCGCAGAAACCTACACCATCCTGACGGTCGGCGAAGGCCTCGTCACGGCGATCCCCGCACTGCTGGTGTCGATGTCGGGCGCACTGATCACGACCCGCGCGGGCAACGAGACCAACCTCGGCGAGGACGTGGCAACCCAGTTGCTCTCGCAGCCTCGTTCACTCGGCGTGGGCGCCGCGGTCCTCGTCGCGCTGGCGCTCGTGCCCGGCCTGCCGAAGCTGTCGTTCCTGTTCATGGCGATCGTCCTTGGCGTCGGCGCTTATGCGCACCGCAGGCAGGCACCGGCGATCGACGACGCCGCAGCGCCAGCCGCACCCGTCTCGGATGGACTCGACTCGGCACTGGCTGTCGATCCACTGGGCGTCGAGGTCGGCTACGCGCTGATCGCGCTCGTCGACGAGAAGCAGGGAGGATCGCTGCTGACGCGCATCCGTGCCATCCGTCGCCAGATTGCGACCGACACGGGGATGGTGGTTCCGCCAGTACACGTCGCCGACAACCTGCAGCTGAGCCCGCGGGTCTACTCGATCCTGGTCAAGGGCGTCGAGGTGGCGCGAGGGGAGCTGTACCCGGACCGGTTCCTCGCCATCAACCCGGGGACCGCGAGCACGGCGATCGAGGGCGTCGCGACGCGAGAGCCTGCGTTCGGCCTACCGGCCTGGTGGATCAACGCCGAGCACCGCGAACGGGCGAGCGCGCTTGGCTACACGGTCGTGGATCCGACGACCGCGCTCTCGACACACCTGTCGGAAGTGGTCCGATCGTTCCTGCCGGAGTTGCTCGGCCGCCAGCAGGCCAAGGAGATGATCGACCGCGTGGCCGAGCGTGCGCCGAAGCTCGTCGAGGAACTCATCCCGAAGCTGGTGTCGGTCGGCGAGACCCAGCGCGTGCTGCGGCAGCTGCTGCGCGAACGTGTGCCGATCCGCGACCTCCAGACCATTCTCGAGGCCATCGGCGATGCGGCCGTCGTCACGAAGGACATCGACGCGATGGTCGAATCGGTGCGGTCGGCCCTGGGACGGGCGATTTGCCGGGTGCACCAGTCCGACAAGGGCGACCTGCCCGCCATCAGCTTCGCGCCCTCGCTCGAAGAACGGCTACTCGGCTCCATCGTCCGGACCGAGCAGGGAAGCGTGCTGGCGCTCGATCCCACCGAGGCCCAGGGGATTGCGTCGCGCATCGCCCGCGCCATCGAGACGGCGGTGGCACAGCCTGTGCTGTTGTGTTCGCCAGCCTTGCGTCCGCACCTGTGGAGATTGTTCTCCCGGGTGCTGCCGCAAATCGGCGTGCTGTCGCACAACGAAGTGCCGGCACACGTCAAAGTGACGCCCATCGCCGTCCTGGACTGACATGACGCTCAAACGATTTCGCAGTGCAACGGTACGTGAAGCCCTGGCACTGGCCCGGGCAGACCTCGGGCCGACGGCCCTGGTGCTGTCGACCAGGATGGTCGGCGCCGGAGGCCTTCGCGGGTGGATGGGCGGACGGGTGGTCGAAGTCACCGCCGCTGCCGGCGACGGCACCATGTCGGAATCCCGACCGGCGGCGGCCGACAAGCGTCGGGTCACCGTCCGAAGCACGCGGCAGGACGTGCCCCTCGCCGAACCGCGTGATCTGGAACCGCTCGCGGACTCTGTGCTGTCGCGACTCACGGCTGTCGGCCTCGACAAGGCGTTCGCGAGCGAGATTGCGTCGAGCCTGGTGACGCCGAAGTTGCGGCGGAAGCACCTGCCGCGCACCGCCATTCACGATGCGCTGACGTCCCGCGTGCAGTGGCTGACCGCCGGAAGCGAAGCCTTCGCGCGCGTCGAGGTGTTCGTCGGACCGCCCGGGGCGGGCAAGACGACGACCATCGCCAAGATCGCGGCGCAGGAACGCGCCAGGAAGGGCAGTCGCCTGGGCCTCCTCGCTGCCGACGGTTTCCGCGTGGGTGCCGTCGAGCAACTGCGGCTCTACGCCGACATCATCGGCACGGCGTTCACCGTGGCGCGAACGCCCGACGATGTCGAGGCGGCGCTGTCGGGTTCGAGGGTGCCCGTGCTGGTTGACACGGCCGGCCGTTCGCCGAACGACCACGCGTCGGCGGCCCTGTTCGACGTGCTCGCGCATCAGCCGAACGTCCGCGTGCATCTCGTGGTGCCGGCCGCGACGCCGCCCGCGCAACTGGTGCGCTTCATCGACGCGTATGCCGGCGTGAACCCCTCGCGCGTCATCTTCACCAAGCTCGACGAACTCGACGGCTGCATCGCCCCGCTCGTGAGCGTGCTGAAGCAGCGAGACCTTCCCGTCTCGTGGTTCGGCACGGGCCAACGCGTGCCCGAGGACCTCGAGCGTGCCACGCCCACGGGGTTCGCGGCGCGCATTCTCGGCGAGACCCACGACGCACAGGCGGAGCTGGCGCGATGAGCGCAACAGTGCACGACACCAGAACGGGTGGCCCGATCACCCTGGCCGTGACCAGCGGGAAGGGCGGAGTGGGCAAGACGAACGTCGTGGTCAACCTGGCGGTGTCGCTGGCGCGCCTGCACAACCGCGTGGGCATCCTCGACGCCGACTTCGGCCTGGGCAACGTCGACGTCCTGCTGGGGCTCGCCCCGCCGTTTCACCTCGGCCACCTGCTCTCGGGCGAGAAGGACATCCACGAGATCGTCGTCGAGGGGCCACACGGCATCCGCATCATCCCGGCATCGTCGGGGCTTCGCGAGCTGACCGCGCTGACGCCCCGGCAGTGGGATCGCCTGGTGACGGGACTCACCGAGCTCGGCCGGTCGCTCGACTTCCTGCTGATCGACACGGGCGCGGGGATCTCGAGCAACGTCCTCGACGTGCTCGGCGGCAGTGAGCGCGTCATGGTCGTCACCTCGCAGGAGCCCACGGCGATCGTCGACGCCTACGCGATGATCAAGATCCTGACGACCGCGCACCCCGGCAAGGAAATCGGGCTGCTGATCAACGGCGTGACCGACGAAGACGAAGCCGAGGTCGTGTTCCGCCAACTCGACATCGCGGCCACACGTTTCCTGCACCGGCGCCTCAAGTCGTTCGGGTTCGTCCCGCACGACGCCGCCGTGCGCGAATCGATCCTGATGCAGCGGGCGGTGGTCGCCCACGCGCCCCAGGCACCCGCGAGCAAGTCGTTCCGCCTGCTCGCCTCGCGCGTGGCGGCGCTCGCCCCGCTGGGCGGGCCGGGGCTCCGCCTGGTGCCGAAACCCGATGCGCTCCGCGCGACACTCGCTGAAATGGAGGCTCCACAGTGCGCATGACAGCTCAACAGGCCACGCTGGCCGAGCGCGACAAACTGGTCATCACGCACGTCGGCCTCGTCAAGGCGATGGCGCATCGTCTCGCGCAGCGGCTCCCGTCGCAGGTCGAGATGACCGACCTCATCTCGGTGGGGGTGCTGGGCCTGATCGACGCCGCGGGGCGCTACCGCCCCTCGATGGGGGTGCCGTTCGATGCGTTCGCACGCCGGCGCGTGCAGGGCGCCATGCTCGATGCGCTGCGCGATCTCGACTGGGCGCCGCGCTCGTTGCGTCGCATGCGCCGCGACCTCGACTCGACGATTGCGCGCCTGCGGCACGACCTGGCGCGCGAACCCGAGGAGACCGAGGTCGCGAAGGCGATGCAGCTCACGCCCGACGAGTACACCAAGGTGCTCGACCAGGTACGGTCGCTCGAACTCGGCGCCATCAGGCAGCTGGACGCGACGGGCGAAGACGGCACGCCGCTGCTCGAGCTCTGCATGGATCCGGAAGAAGGCCCCGATGCGCAGCTCGAACGGGTCGAGCTGCGCCGGTTGCTCGGGCGCGCCCTGATGGAGTTGCCCGAGCGCGAACGCCAGATCCTCGCGCTCTACTACGAAGAGGAGATGACCATGGCCGAGATCGGCGAGGTCATCGGCGTGTGCGAGTCGCGGGTCTCGCAGTTGCGTTCGCTGGCGATTTCGCGCCTCCGCACCAGCATGAAGGCCATGCTCGCCTCGCCCGAGCTCAGGACGGCACTCGGAGTGCCGGCATGAGCAAGATCCTGTCGCAGGAAGAGATCGATGCGCTGCTGACGAGCGCCGTCGAAATCGAGAAGTCGTCGAAGGCCGCGGCCGAGTCGCCCGCGCGGGCCCGCGGGTCGTCGGTCGTGATCTACAACTTCCGGCGTCCCGATCGCGTGTCGAAGGACCAGATCCGGTCGCTGCACTTCCTGCACGATCGCTTCGCGCGCAACGTCGGCACCTCACTGTCGGCCTACCTGCGCGCGGTCACCGACGTCAGCATCGTGTCGGTCGAGCAGTTCACGTACTCCGAGTTCCTGATGTCGCTGCCCGACCCGACGGCGTTCTACGCGGTCGGCGTCCAGCCGCTCGATGGCCTCTGCGCGCTCGAGCTGAATCCGAACGTCGCGTTCACGATGATCGACCGGATGCTGGGCGGCACCGGCCGCGGCCTCTCGCTCACGCGGGCGCTGACCGAGATCGAGCAGAACGTCATCGACGCGGTCGTGCGGCTGATCTGCGAGAACCTGACCGAAACCTGGCGGCAGATCGTCGACGTGCAGTTCAGGGTGCACGCGCGCGAGACGCGCCCGCAGATGCTGCAGGTCTCGGCGCCGAACGAGGTCGTGGTGCTGCTCGGCTTCGACATCAGGATCGGCGAAGCCCGCGGGCATGCTGAACCTGTGCGTGCCGGCGTCGGTGATCGAGGCCACCGGCGCCGGCTTCACGCAGACGTGGCAGCGCACCCGTCGCGAACCCACGCCAGCCGACCGCTTCAACCTGCGGCGCAACCTGGCCAAGGTGCGCCTCAACGTCGCGGCCACCCTCGACACGAACTTCCCGGCACGGGATCTGCTGCAGGTGAAGCCGGGCGACGTCATCACCCTGGGACATCAGGTGCGTCACCCACTGGAGATCCGCGTGCAGCACCACACAAAGTTCACCGGGCGGCTCATCGTGCACCACGGCCGAACCGGTGTGCGTGTCGAGAACTCGACAGGCACTGTCGCGCAAGAGGCATAGATGGCCACTCCACAGGAACGCACGTCGGCGTTGGCCGGGGCCCTCGCCGCCGAAGTCGCCCGCGCCATGGGCGCGTTGCTCGGCGCGGCGGGCGCAGTCGGCCGGTGTCGACCGGCGACGTCCGGGTCGGCTGGATCGTTCGCGCGACGCCGTCCCGGACCCTCGGGCGGGACGGTGGTGCTCGGCTTCGACAAGGTCGATGGCGCGCGCCTCGCGAAGGTGGTCATGGGCTTCGACGACGAGCCCGACGACGCCGCCGTCGCCGACATGCTCCAGGAAGTGGCGAACCAGGCGTTCGCGGCGCTGTCGCGCACGCCGATCGCCGAGGGCGCCTCGTTCACGACGACCGGCGCGGTGCAGCAGTGACGACCCGGGGGTCGACGGCAGACCGGCACGTCTATCGCCTCGACACTGTCCGACGATTTCGCGCCGACGATCGCGTGCTGGGCCGACGTGGCGGTGCCCTTGTCGGTGGTGGCGTCGCACGCGTCGGGCGCCGCTCCGGCGCTGTCGGTGGCGGCCGCGCGGGCCAGCGCGGAACCGGGCGCCTCGGGCCGAACCTATTCGAATCTCGAAGTCATCCTCGACATCGACCTGCCGCTGACCGTCCGGTTCGGCGAGACCGAGATGACGCTCGACTCCCTGACGCGCATCGGTCCCGGCTCGGTCATCGACCTGGGGCGGTCGCCCGACGATCCCGTCGAGATCCTCGTGAATGGCCGGCTGGTCGCCCGCGGCGAAGTGGTCGTGGTGTCGGGCAACTACGGTGTTCGCGTCCACGAAGTGGTGAGCACGGCCGATCGCCTCCGATCGATGGCGTCCTGACGCCCGGGGTACAGGTACAGACACATGCTGCTGAACGTCCTCTTGATCGTGGGTTCGACCCTGCTGCTCGCGCAGGTCGTGATGCTCTGGCGCTTCACCCACGTGGTGGGCACCATCCGTCGCTACGAGGCGCGACTCGGTCACGTGAGCGACACGATGACCCTGCTGACCGAGACGACCGAGACCGGCTTCCGCGCCATGGCGGTCGAGATCGAACGGCTCGCCAGCGCCGAGGCCCCGCGCGCGGACGCCCGCGCCAGCGCGACGCGGATGGCGACTGCCGCCCGCCGCGGACGCAGCATTCCCCAGATCGCGGCTGACGAGAAGGTGTCTGAGGGCGAAGTGCGGCTTCGCCTCCACCTGTCTGACCAGGCGCGTGCCACCAAGGCCGCCAAGGCCGTGAAGCCGCCGAAGCCGCGCACGACCCGAGAGCGTGACCATGGCGAGATGCGCGCAGACTGACTGTCGCCGCTGGCGCCCAGACGCGCTCGTCCGCACGAGGCGGGTCGGGCTGCGGTTCGATGGCGCCTGGTATTGCTCGAGTGCCTGCCTGGCCACGCAGACGCGGGCCGTCCTGCGTGCGGCGCGCGCGACGGCGCCGTGGCTCCCGCCGTCCACGGTGCAACCGCTCGGGCGGTGGATGATCCAGCAACGGTCCATCGACGCGGCGGTGCTCGACATCGCCCTCCGTGAACAACGTGCAACCGGGTTCCGCCTGGGTCGCCAACTGGTCGAAATGGGCCTGGCCACGCGCGACGAGGTCCTGAGGGGCCTGGCCGCGCAGGCGGGTGTCGGGTACCTCACGTACATCGACATCGAGCGCGTGCGCCGCGGCGCCGGGCGACTGTCGCGAGACTCGGTCCGCGCACTGGGGGTGGCCCCCTTCGAGCTGAGTCGCGACGGCGAACGCCTGTCGGTAGCCTGCACGGCACCGCTGCCGCGCCTCGCGCTCGCTGCGCTGCGCGAGATGACCGGCGCGCTGGTCGATGCCTACGTCGTCGACGACCACCTGCTGCCGATCCTCATCGAGGCTTACGGCACCGATCGGCGCGAGGCCCAGGTCGATGCGGCCACGCTGGCGACGGTCGATGACGCGGTCGAGCACATTGCGGCGCTCGCCGAGCACGGCGACGCCGAACGGATGCAGCACACGCGCTGCGATCCGTTCGTCTGGGTGCGCCTCGAAGGACAGGGGCGCCGCGAAGACTTGTTGTTGCCGGTGACGGCGACGAGTGAGGAGGCGGCATGGCCGGTGGTGCGTACGTCGCGCTGAGTGGACTGCGAACGCGGATGGAGCAACTCGACCGCGTGGCCGCCGACCTGGCCAACGCGGGAACCGCCGGTTACAAGTCCGAGAAGGTCACCACGGTCTCGGCCGAGCGCCCGACGTTCAACCGGGCGCTGCAGAGCGCCGTTGACGTCGTGGCGGGCCCAGGGCGCCTCGACTTCCGCAACGGGCAGATCACGCCGACCGGTCGCGAACTCGACGTCGCCCTCGAGGGACGCGGGTTCTTCGAGGTGCAGACCGAGGCCGGCGTGCGGTTCACCCGCAACGGCCAATTCCAGCGGCGCAGCGATGGCGTCCTGGTCACCGCCGACGGGAATGCCGTCATGGGCGAGAACGGACCGATCACCCTCGGCACCGGCCAGATCTCGGTGCAGTCTGACGGCACCATCCGGACGGGCAACGCCGTGTCGGGCAAGCTGAAGGTCGTGGAGTTCTCCGACCCGTCGAAGCTCCGGCGCGAAGCGGCAGGGCGCTTCCGCTACGAAGGGGTCGCGGCGCCCACGCGGCCTGCCGGGACGACGATGCAGGGCGCAGCGCTCGAGCAGTCGAACGTGTCGGTCGTCGAGCGCATGGTGCAGCTCACCGAGGTGGGCCGGAGCTTCGAGGCCCTCCAGCGCGGCGTCACGATGCTGATGAACGACATCGACGGCCGCGCGATCACGGAACTGGGCAAGCGATGAGATGAGCCTGCCACGGCACCGCCGGCTGCGGCGTCAGCCGACGGCGGCGGGCCGGCTTTCCACCACTCGACCAATCGGCGCGGCGCGTCACGGCGTGAATCGTGACACGGCGCATCACCACTGAGGCACAGGTCATGATTCGAGCGCTTTACACAGCCGCCAGCGGGATGGACGCGCAGCAGGCGAACATCGACAACGTCGCAAACAACCTCTCGAACGTCAACACCGTCGGATTCAAGAAGTCACGGGTCGAATTCCAGGACCTCGTCTACGACCAGACGACCGTCCCGGGAACCCCCACCTCGACCAGCGGCGAGGCGCCCATCGGCCTGGAGGTGGGCCTCGGCACACGCGCCATCGCCACGGCACGCGACTTCAGCGGCGGCAACCTCCGGTCAACCAGCGCACCGCTCGATTTCGCAGTCGAGGGCAAGGGGTTCTTCCAGATCACGTTGCCCGATGGCCAGACGGCGTACACGCGCGCCGGGCAGCTGCACCTCAACGCGGAAGGCGGCCTGGTGACCAACGAGGGCTATCCGCTCGAACCCCAGATCACCATCCCGTCGAATGCCACGTCGATCAGCGTGTCGAAGGACGGCATCGTCTCGGTCGCCGTGCAGGGGCAGACCGCGGCCCAGCAGGTGGGCACGATCGAACTCGCGACCTTCCAGAACGCCGCCGGCCTCAAGGCGCTCGGCAGCAACCTGTACGCGAGCTCGTCGGCCTCGGGAGAACCGACGACGGGCGTGCCGGGACTCGACGGGATCGGCACGCTGGCGCAGGGATTCCTCGAGGAGTCGAACGTGAGCGTCGTCGAGGAAATGGTGAACATGATCCTCGGCCAGCGCGCCTACGAGGCGAACTCGAAGGTGGTGCGCACCGCCGACGAGATGCTGCAGCAGACCAACAACCTCGCACGGTAACGATCGTGATGCGCCGCCTGTTCCTCGTCGTGCTCGCCTGGATCGCCGGGGCGGTGACGCTCTCGGCAGCCACCCCCCAGCGCGTGGAGGACGCCATCGTTGCGGCCGTGCGCGCGCGGATGGGCGAGCGGGTCGACGTGCAGGTGATCGACCTCGTCGTCCACGTGCCCGCCGACGTGAGCGGCGAAGGCGTCATCGCCACGCTCGCGCCCGACGCCCGCTTCGGCGAGCGACTCCGCGTCGTCCTGCGCATGTCGCGCACCGACGGCGAGGCCACCCGGGCGGGCTCCGCCGAGGCCACCGTGCACGTCACGCGGCGCACGTGGGTCGCCGGCCGCGCATTGGCCCGGCAGCAGGAAGTGGCTCCCCAGGATGTCGAGTTGCGTGCCGTCTCGCTCGACGGCGTGCGCATCGAGGCGCTCCCGCGCGACGTGCGCGGCACGAAGGCCACTCGCGCCGTTGCGCCCGGGCAGATCCTGCTGCCGCACATGCTCCAGCCCGTGCCGATGGTGAGGCGCGGCGACCAGGTGGCCATCGCGGTGAACGTTGGCGGTCTGAACGTGTCGACACTCGGCGTCGCGGCGATGGACGGCCGGCTGGGGCAGGCCATCAAGGTCACGAACAGTGACAGTGGGAAGGCAATCGTGGCACGCGTCGTCGGACGTGGTGCCGTGGAGGTGCGTCATGGCTCGTAGAGGCAGGCTCGTGGTGTGGATGGTCGCCTGTGGCGTCGCGCTGACCGTCAGCGCCTCGGCAGGACAGAACAAGAAGGGCGACCAGCCCGGGCCCACGAGCAACGACAACTACGAGGTGCTGTTCGCGCGCTACCTGGCGACCGCGCGCGCGTTGCAGGGGCCGGCCACCACCGGGAGCTCGATTGCGTGGATGACCGGGCTGGGCCTCGATCCGCGGGCGCGCTCCGTGAACGACCTCGTCACCATCCGCGTGGTCGAGAGCGTCGTGGCGACGGGGTCTGCCGATTCCTCGCTCAGCAAGAAGAGTTCGGCCGCCGCGAGCGTCACGAACCTCGCCGGCGCCGAGACATGGCTTCCCTCGACGGTGGATCCCACGTCGCTGATCGGCGCCGCGTCCGACACCGACTTCAAGGGCGGCGGATCGACGACCCGCACGGGCACCTTGAACGCGACCATCACGGCGCGGGTGGTCGAGATGATGCCGAACGGCGACCTGGTGCTCGAGGGCGCGCGAGAGGTCGACATCAACGGCGATCGCCAGATCATCGTGCTGACCGGCGTCGTGCGGACCGCCGACATCGATCGCAACAACGTGGTGCTCTCGCCGTCGATTGGCCAGTTGCGCATCCGGTACTTCGGCCGCGGGTTGATCCGCGACAACCTGAAGCCGGGATGGCTCGTGCGCATCATCAACAAGATCTTCTGAACGTCGTGCCTGCCTGTTCCCGATGAGGACTGCCATGCCTGCCCGCTGCCTGACTGCCATCCTGATGTTCGCGCTCGTGTGGGGCCCGGCGACCCACGCCGAGGAACCAGGCAACTCCAGGGTCAAGGACGTGGCCACGCTGCAGGGGTATTCCGCCATGCCCCTCATCGGCTACGGGCTCGTGATCGGGCTCAACAAGTCGGGTGATCGGCGACAGACGCTCTTCTCGGCCCAGTCGCTGGCCAACACGCTCGAGAAGCTCGGCGTGGTGGTCCCTGGCGAGCAGATCAAGATCGAGAACATCGCGGCCGTGCTCGTGACCAGCGAGTTGCCCCCCTTCTCGCGGCCGGGAGCCCGCGTGGACGTCACCGTCTCGTCGATCGGCGATGCGCGCAGCCTGCAAGGCGGGACCCTGATTGCCACGGGACTGCGCGGCCCCGACGGCACCACCTACGCGCTCGCGCAGGGGCCACTGACCCTCGGCGGCTTCGGCGGCGGCGGAGGCGGCAACTCGGTGCAGGTGAACCACCTGACCGTCGGCCGGGTCCCCGGCGGCGGACTCGTCCAGCTCGCGCAGCGCATCGCCCTGCCGACCGACGGCGAGCTGCTCCTGACGCTCTCGCAGGCCGACTTCGCGACGGCCCATCGTCTCGCATCGACCATCAACGCCGACCTCGGCGCCGGCACGGCACGCGCGGTCGACTCGGGCACGGTGGCGGTGCAGGTGCCAGCCGAGTACCGCGGCGCGATCCCCGACCTGATGGCGCGCCTCGAGCCGCTGAGCGTGTCAGTCGATGCCCCGGCCCGCGTCGTCATCAACGAGCGAACCGGCACCGTGGTCGTGGGCGCGCATGTCCGGATAGGTGCCGCGGCGGTGGCTCATGGCAACCTCTCGGTCAAGATCAGCACCCGCTTCGAGGCGTCGCAGCCCTTGCCGATGTCGTCTGGCGAGACGGTCGTCGTGCCGCAGCAGGAGGTTGACGTCACGGAAGGCGATGCCAAGCTGGTCTCGTTGCAGGAGGGCACGACGCTCGACTCCGTCGTGCGCGCGTTGAACGCCCTGGGCGCGACGCCGCGCGACATCATCGCGATCATGCAGGCCCTGAAGACCGCTGGCGCGCTCAGGGCGGAAGTGGTGATCATCTAGGCACGCCCCTTGCTGAAGCGGGCACCAGAGCATCGAGCAGCACGTGTCGATCACCCCCATTCCCCTCCCGTCGGCCCTCAAGCCCCTTCGCGTCCCCGAGGGGACGCCCGTCGATCCGCGGCAACTGCAGGCGGTGGCGCAGGAGTTCGAGGCCATGATGCTGTCGCAGATGCTGAAGCAGATGCGCGAGTCGATGGTGAGCGACGAGGAAAAGGAAGAAGGACTCGGATTCGGCACCGAAACGATGACCGAAACCGTGGATGTGGAACTGGCCAGGCAGCTGAGCAGGACGGGCGGGATCGGCCTGACCTCGGTCATTCAGCGAAGCATGATGCAAGCCCTCGCGCCAGGGACGGCGCAGCCAGTTCCCCCGATCCCGGCAGGGCAGGACGCCCTGCCGGGGTCGGTCGTTGCCGCGACAGCGGCTGGTCGGATCTCCGACGCTTGGACCGCGCCCCACGACGGGACCGACGCAGAATCGCCCGGACTGTCGCTGCCGGACGTCGGCGCGGTGAGTTCCAGCTTCGGATGGCGGCGCGACCCGTTCCACGGGATGCAGAAGTTCCATGCGGGCGTCGACCTGAAGGCGGCGTACGGGCGCGACGTGCCGAGCGCCGCCGCCGGCACGGTGACCTTTGCGGGAGAACGCGGCGCATATGGGCTCATGGTCGAAGTCAGCCATGCCAACGGGACGACCTCGCGGTACGCGCACCTGTCGGCCACGTCGGTCGCCGTCGGCGACGCCGTGGGCAACGGCCAGGTCGTGGGACGCGTCGGCCAATCGGGTCGCGCGACGGGGCCGCACCTGCACTTCGAGGTGCTCGTCGATGGGCAGCGCGTTGACCCGGCGCGCCTCGCCAGCAACGGCACCATGGATGAGCGAGTAAAGAAACAGGTAGCGGTTGTCGATTAAAGCAGCGGTGGGGCGGCGTGTTTCTGCCGTCAGGATCACCGACTGGAGCCACACATGAGGATTCAGGGCTATCGCCCGGAAGACGTCGCGGGAGCAGGGCAGGCACAGGGCGCACAGGGCCCCGACCGCGCCCAGCAGGGAACGACCGGATCAGCCGGCGCTCCGAATCGCGGCGCAGATCGCGTCGAGGTGTCGAACGATGCCCGGCTGGTCAGCACGGCGCTGCGTGAAGCGTCGCGCTCGCCGAACATCCGACCCGAGGTCGTCGAGCGGGCCAAGGCCAAGTTGGCGGCTGGAGAGGTGGGCAATGACGTCTACCGCCTGGCCGACAAGATGATCGATGCGCTGACGTCGCGCTGACCGGTGCCGGCCGTCGTCGCCGCAGCCGGGATGCCGCGGTGGCCGCCCACAGGAAGGATGTGTCCATGACACCGTCCCCTCACGACCCCGAGGTCAGTCTGACCCGCCTGCACGCGGCGCTGGTGATGATTGGCGACGGGCTCGTCCGCGGGTCGGCCTCCGACCTGCTGGCTGCCGAGGCCGAGCTCTCGGCACTCGTCCGTGACCTGCCGGCGCTCGTCGAGTCGGTGCGCCTGACGCGGGATCGCACGGCCTTCGCACCGCTGGTGCTCGCCACGCGTGCCGCCCTGATCCGGGCCCGTGCCCTTGGGAAGAACGTGGAGCTCTCGTTTCGCGAGGCCGCCGAGCTTGGCGGGCGCGCGACCGCGTACGGACCGGCGGGACACACAGCCGACATCACGCCGCAGGGCATGTTGGATACGAGGGGCTGATGAGCGGATTGATGGGCATGCTCTCGGGCGCCTCGCGCGCACTCGATGCGCAACGCTTCGGGCTCGATGTCGTGGGGCAGAACCTCGCGAACGTCAACACGCCCGGCTACTCGAAGCGGATCACCGAACTCGCCGCGGTGCCAGCGTTGGATCGGTGGAGTGCGGGCGGCGGGGTCGAGATCGTCGGTGCGCGTTCCATGCGCGACCGCATCCTCGACCGGCGCTTCCGCGAAGAGACCTCGAGCGAGCGTCGCGAGTACGCCATCGCCGAACAACTGGGGATGGCCGAGGTCGCGCTGGGCCAGTCGGGCGCGTCGCTCGACCGATCGCTCAACGACTTCTTCGACGCGTTCGCAACCCTCGCCGACACGCCGACGTCGGCCACGGCGCGCCAGCAGGTCATCCTCCAGGGGCAGACGCTGTCGACGGCGTTCCGCGACATGGCCGGCCGGATGGTCGATGCCCAGCGCGACGCCGACTTCCAGGTCAGGTCGGGCGTCGAGCAGGTCAACAGCCTGTCGGATCGGATTGCGTCGTTGAACGCGGCGCTGACCGGCACGTCGCCTGCGAGTCCCGAAGGACTCCACCTGCGCGACGAGGTGAACCGGACGCTCGAGCAGATGTCCGAGTGGGTGAACGTCCACGCGGTCGAGCGCGAGGGTGGTGGCTTCGATGTGGCCCTGGCCAACGGCAGCCCGCTGGTTGTCGGTGACACCGCCTATGACCTCGGCGTCAGCGACCTGCCGCCCAACGGCTTTGCCGACATCACGTCGTCGGGCGTCGTCGCCACCGGTGCGATCACGGGCGGACGGCTCGGGGGCCTCGTCCAGGTCCGCGATCAGCACATCGGCGACTACATCGCACGCCTCGACGACATGGCCTTTGCGGTGGCGACGGAGGTCAACGTCCTCCACCAGGGCGGGTTCGACCTGTCAGGGAACGCAGGCGTCGCCTTCTTCCAGCCGATCGGGGCCGCAGGCGCCGCATCGGCCATCGGGATGAACCCCGCCTTGATTGCCGCGGGTGGCGAGTCGCTCGTCGCGGCCTCGGGTTCGGCCACCGCCGTCGGCGACAACCAGGTGGCGAGGCAACTCGCGGCGTTGCGTGAGGGGAAGATCCTCGCGGGCGGCACGGCGACGGCGTCCGAAGGCTGGGCCCGCCTGGTCTACCGCGTCGGCAGCGACCGGCAGGCCGCCGTCAACAGCCAGCAGACGCGTGACGAGATCGCCCGCCAGTTGCGCAACCTGCAGGACTCGGTCTCGGGCGTGTCGATCGACGAGGAAGCCGCCGACATGGTGCGGTTCCAACGGGGCTACGAAGCGAACGCGCGGTTCTTCAGCACCATCGACGCGACGCTCGAGACCCTGCTCAACATGGTGTGAGGCTGACGATGCGTGTCACGTTCAACATGGCCTTTCGCAACGGCGTGCACGACATCAACCGCGCGGCGGATGCGATGGCGCGGGCCCAGCGCGAGGTGTCGTCGCTCAAGCGGGTGCAGCGGCCCAGCGACGATCCGGCTGCGGCCAGCCAGGTGGTCAACGAGCGCGCCGAGCTGCGTCAGCTCGACACGTTCATCAACGCGACCTCGTCGGTAGACGCGCGCCTGCGCGTCGCGGACTCCGTGCTGTCAGACAACCTCAACCTGCTCACCACCGCGCAGACCAAGACCGCCGCCGCCAGCAACAGCTTCGTGACGCCACCTCAGCGTGAGGCCCTGGCGCTGGAGATCGAAGGCATCCGCGACACGTTGCTCAGCAACGTCAACACGCAGGTCAAGGGTGCCTACATCTTCTCGGGCACCAGCCTGACCACCGTGCCCTACGCAAAGGACGGCGCAGGCGTCGTGCAGGCCTACGCGGGCAACGCGAGCGCCCAGTTGCTCGACATCGATCGCAGCCGCGCGGTCGCGGTGACCTTCGACGGCGACGCGATCGTCGGCACGATGTTCGCCGACCTCGATGCACTGGTCACGGCCATCCGGGCAAACGACGTTCCGGCCATGCAGCAGGGGATGCAACGGCTACAGGAGGCCTTCGCGCGGACGACCACGCAGCAGAGCCGGGTGGGCAACGACCTCGGCGACCTCGACGAGCAGCAACTCCGGCTCGACCAGATGAAGCGTGCGACAGACGCACGGCGTTCGGGCCTCGAGGATGCGAACCTTGCCGAGGCCATCTCGAACATGTCGCAGTCTGAAACCGCCCACAATGCCGCACTGAGCGCCGTGGCCGCGGCCAACCGCCAGTCGCTCCTGGATTACCTGTCATGACGAACGAAGCGCCGACCTCCACCACCGCCGGGCCCGTCGTGCCGACCTCGATCGACACGCGCTTCGGCAGCTTCACGGTGAGCGCCAACGACGCGATCCACTTCCCGCTGGGCGTGCCGGGGTTCGAACTGTGCCGGCACTTCGTGCTCGCGCAGAGTCCCGAGATCGTCCCGTGCCAGGTCCTGCACGCCCTCGATGGTCCGAGTGCGTCATTCCTCGTGATCGATCCGCGCCTGGCGTTGCCGCAGTACCGATCGGTGCTCAGCCAGACCGACCTGATGCGGCTTGGCGCCGATGACCGCACCGTGCTCCTGTGGCTTGCGATCGTGACGCTCGATCAGGCCGATCGGGCGTTCGTGAATCTTCGCGCGCCAATCGTCGTCAACCCCGAGCGGATGCTCGGTTACCAGGTGATGCCGCACAACAGCTTGTATCCGTTGCGGCACCCCCTCGCCTCGGAGTGAGGTGGGCTGTGCTCGTATTCACGCGGAAGCGTAACGAAACCATCATGATCGGGGACGGCATCGAGGTTCGCGTCCTGCGGATCGGCCGCGAGGGCGTGCGCCTCGGCGTCACGGCCCCCCCCAGTGTGCCCGTGCATCGACGGGAGGTCTACGACCAGATCCGCGACGAGAACATGCGCGCTGCCGAAGCGGTGGTGACGCCGGTACAGCCGTTGCGCGCCCGCCTCAAGCTGCCTCGAGCCGGCGTCGAGTTGGCGCGAATGGGCAGCGATGCCGTGTGACGACTGGCGCCTGGCCAGTGACGCCGACCTGGCGCCCTGGTACGCCGCCGAGCGCGAGCGATGGTTGAGCGAGCTCGGGTGGGACCCCGAGCGTGTCTTCGCCGTGGCCGAACAGGCGCGGCGAGCGGGCCGGCTCGCGGGATTCGTGGCGCGCGACGACGTGCAACGTGTCACGGGCGTGGCCTACTACAGCACCGACCGCGGCACCCTGCAGATCGGCGCGCTCCAGTCCGACCGCGCCGATGTTGTGCGCGAACTGCTCGACTGCGTGCTCGACTCCCCCGAAGCTTCGCTCGCCCGCCGCTACCAGGGCTTCCTCTTTCCCCGCATCAGCGGGGTCGATGTCGCACTCACGCGCCGCAGGTTCGATGTCGCGCGGCAGCTCTACCTGTCGTGCGGGCGCGACCATCTCGCCGCCGCACCGCTCGCGGGGGGCGCGCACATCCGGCACTGGCGAGACGACGACGTGCCGGCGGCAGCGCGCTTGCTGGCGCGCGCCTACGCCGGCACGCCGACGGGAGCCGCCTTCGCGCCCGGTGGGCGGCTCGAGGAGTGGGTCGGCTACCTGGGGGCCGTCCTGCAGTCGCCGGCGTGCGGGACGTTCGAGCCCGCGCTCACCGCGGTCGTCGATGGTACGAGCCCAGACCGCCTGGGGGCGTTGGTGATGGTGACGCGGCTGTCGACAACCACGGTGCACCTCGCGCAGGTGGCGGTGGACCCCGACCTGCATCGTCGCGGCCTGGCCAGCAGCATGGTCGCCCACGTCGCAAGATTGACGGCCGCCGACACGGCCGACGTGACCCTGCTCGTGTCGGAAGAGAACAGTGCCGCGCGCCAGCTCTACGCGCGCCTGGCGTTTGTCGAGCGGTCAGCCTTCCTGCTCGCCTCGCGCAGCCGGATCACGCGGCAATCGATGGTCGCGCGCCTGACCGAGGCCCGAACGGTCAGCTCGCGCTGACCCATTCGGCGCGGTCGTGTGGAGTGCAGGTCACGTGCGAGTCGACCCGGCCTGGCACCAGCTTCTATGTCGGCACGCACTGAGTACAGGTGAGCCGAGGGCCTGACGCTGCTCGCGGCGACGCGAGCACAGATCCGGCGGTCGATGCCGCCGACCTGGCCTATCCGACCTCGTCGAAGAGTTCCGCGCTTGCGGTTCCAGGCGTGACGACCCGCCGGTAGGCTGCCAGGGTTGCGCCGCCGGCCTCGAGTTGCTGGAGCTGCACCTGGCGGCATCCGCGAGCGGCGCCGAGGACCTCGAGCGTCTCGCGATCGACGGCCAGGATCTCGGCAATGCGCGCGCGTGCAGTCGCATGCGTGTTACGCACGGCAGCCGAGAGGGAGTGTGCGGTCGGCGTCGCGGACAGTTTCACGCGGAGGGGCCCGAGGAGACACTCGAGTTGCTGCAGCCGATCTTCGGCGTGCTGGCGCGCGACGACCAGTTCGGCCAGCGCGGCACTCGCGTCTGGCTGCGCCGCCTCGCGCTGTTGCCGCGCGATGACGAGCAGGGCACCGAGCAGCGTCACCTCGTGCTCCATGCCCGCGACGTACCGGGCCGCCTCGGCGGCGATCGCGTCGTCAGGCATCAACGCGAGAGCACCGCTGGCGACGTGGTCGACACCTGTGCCCACCCGTCGCGCACCGTCCCAAGGAGGCGGATGGCCTCGTCGAGTCCGTCGGGGGTGCCGGAGATGTTCGACGCGGTGATGCGTTCGACGATGTAGTCGTAGAGCCGGTCGAGCTGTTGGGCGACGTCGCGGCCCTCGTCCATGTTCAGGCTGCTCTGCAGGTGGGCGATGATCGACAGCGCCTTGCTGAGGCCGTTGCGCTTGGCCACCAGGTCGCGACGCTGCATGGCGTCGCGCGCTTGCGTCAGGGCGGTGATTCCGCCGTCGTACAACATGACGACGAGTTCCATTGGCGATCGCGACGTCACCTCGACGTGCGTGTACGCGGCCGCGGCCGCCCGTGTCGCCGTGTTGGCGTGCATGCGTCGGACTCCCTATCCCTGGTACGAACTCGACAACGAACTGAGCGACGATCCCGACTGCTTCAGCTGGGAAATGGCCATGTCTGCAGCCGTGAACTCGCGCTGCAGGGCGAGCCGCCTGGTGGCCAGGCGAGCTTCCATGTCGGCAATGCGGCCGGCGAGGTTCGAGACCTGGGTCGACAGGCGGGTCTGCGTGCTCGGCAGCAGGCCTCCCGACGACGTGTAGGTGTCGATGACCGTGGCGAGCCTGCCGAATGCGCCGTTGGTTCCGTCGGTGCCGTAGAACATCCCGCGGACGTCGGCGCTGTTCGTCGAGAGCGCGCTCTCGAACGCGGCGCTGTCGAACTCGAGCGTGCCGTTGCGCGCGAAGGTGAAGCCGACCTCGGCGAGCGACTTGTAGACGCCGGTCCCGACGGCGCTGGTCAGCGTCTGGGCCAGCGAGCTGCGCAGGCCGCGCACGAGCGGGTCGCGGGAAATCGCGTCGCTGTTGCCGCTGTTGGACGAGGTCTGCTGGGCCCCGATGAACGTGACCACGTCGTTGTAGGCCGACACGAACTTCTGCACGGCGGCCTTGACCGGTTCGTTGCTCTGCGTGATCGACACGCTGACCGCGGTCGCCACGTCCTTGCGGAGCACGGTGAAGCTCGACCCCGCGATGACGTCGTCAAACGTGTTGGTGGCGCTGGTGACGGCGACGCTGTTGACCGTGATGGCCGCATCGTTGGCGGCCTGGTTGTTCGTGAAGGCGAACGCCGTGGCCACGCCCCCCCGGGTGAGCGCCGAGACGTCGACCGTGAAGCCGTTGGCCGCGCCGGTCTCGCTCCCCGTCAGCATCAGCTGGTAGGTCGCCCCGTTCTGGATCACCGAGGCCGCAACGCCGATGTCGGCCGTCTCGTTGATCGCCTGGGCAAGGCCCTGGAGCGTCACCGCGCCGCTGATCGCCACGGTCACCCCACCGATCGTGAGGCTGCCGCCGTCGGCGACCGTCGTCGTGTCCTTGTCGGTGTACGTGTTCGTCGAGGTCGTGGTCTGGGCGTGCGCAAGCTCGGTGACGAGGATCTCGTACGCCCCTGCGGGCGTCGTCGAGCCTGCCGAGAACTTCAGTCGCGTCGCGTCAGACACCGTGGCTTCGGTGCCGTTGAACGCGGTCGAGGCCTTGAGGCTCGCGGCGGCCGACTGCAAGGCGCCCAGGCGGGTCGCCAGCGTCGCGAATGCCGTCTTCTGCGTCTCGGCAGCCTTCTTCTGGGCCTCGAGCAGCGTGACGGGCTGCCGCTCCTGCGCCATCATCGCTTCGAGGATCTGGTTGAAGTCGATGCTGTTGAAGCCGCTGAGCGTTATCGGTGTACTCATCGCGAGATCCTCATCGGTCGACTGGCCGAGGCGTCATGCCGCGCGGCCATTCGTTCCGCGAGGTCTGCCCCGACGCGGCCGGCGCATGACGGCGGGGGAGTGTTCCCCGTGCCGGCGAGCGAGGCCGAACCCGAGCACGCTGCTGGTGAACGCCACCAGCACCATCGCGAAGAATGCAAGTTCAGTTCCCATCGTCATCCTGGCGGGGTGGCTGCCTGCCAGGCAGCACCCCGTGATGGAACCGCGTCAGGCCCCGGGGGCCTGGCGTTGCCCTTAGCGGAGCAGCGCCAGCACCGCGGACGTCGACTGATTCGCCTGCGCCAGGGCAGCGATGCCGCTCTGGTTCAGGATGTTGTACCGCGTCAGGCTCGCCGACTCCTCCGCGATGTTCGCGTCGCGGATGCGGCTCTCGGCGGCCTTGGTGTTCACGATCTGCGACTGCGCCAGCGAGATCGCATACGACAGCCGGTTCTCGAGCTGGCCGACCTGGCCCTGCACCGCCCCGAGTGCCTTGATGGCGAGGTCGATGGTGGCCACGGCGGTCTGCGCGTTGCCCTGCGTGTCAACGGTCAGCAGGTCGATGCCCAGCGCGTTCGAGGTTGCCGAGTCGATCGTGCCCGACACCGTGCCATTTGCACCGTTGTTGCTGACGAATACCGAGAACCCCTGTGCGGCGGTCGCAACCCCGGCGACCGTGGCTTCACGCGAGATCTCGGCGATGACGTCGGAGAACTCCGCGTTGAGCGTAGTCCGTGAGGTGTTGGACGTCTGGCCAGAGGCCGACTGCGTTGCCAGGGTGGCCAGCCGATCGAGCAGCTTCGAGATGTTGTCGAGTGCGCCGTCCTTGATCTGCAGGTCTGACAGGCCGTCGTTGGCGTTGCGCACGCCCTGGTTCACGATCGCGATGGTCGAGCGGTATGAGTTGGCGACAGCCAGACCCGCGGCGTCGTCGCCGGAGTAGTTGATGCGGAATCCGCTCGAGACCCGGGTGAGCGCCGTGCGCAATCCCAGGTTCGTGGCGTAGAGATTGGCTTGCGCGTTGATCGACGCGACGTTGGTGATGACCGAAAACGATGCCATGACGCGATCCTCCTTGACTCTTCAGAACCTGCATCCATGCGAGGTTCTGCGGCGACCTGCCCGCCGCTGCCGATGTCGGATGTGTAATCGACGCCCCGCGCGCAGACTTGAATCGTCCGCGTCGGGTGGGTATCGACCCGACCCTCGTCAGCCCGAGAAAGAGCGTGGAGGCCCGCTGGAAGGGCCGTCCCGTCACGACTGCTGTTGCCCGGTCGTCTCGCCGTGGTGCGGGAAACCGTCCACGGGCGACCGATCTGCCCCCGCGCCTGGTCACACCGATCGGGTGGCGCATGTCAGGCCACCGACACGTGCCTGTCGGGAGCCCGCACGCGCGCCGTGCGCCGACCAGGCCTCCAGGGCGTGGATGACGCCGGCGGCGGAACATCCCCGAAGGGACGTCCCGCCCGCCTGGGCGCGGTACTGCGTGGGGAGTGAGTTACCGCAGGAGCGAGAGGACCGACGCGGTCGACTGGTTCGCCTGCGCCAGGGCCGCGATGCCGCTCTGGTTCAGGATGTTGTAGCGCGTCAGGTTCGCCGATTCCTCGGCGATGTTCGCGTCGCGGATGCGGCTCTCGGCGGCCTTGCCGTTGACGATCTGCGACTGCGCCAGCGAAATCGCGTACGACAGCCGGTTCTCGAGCTGGCCGACCTGGCCCTGCACCGTGCCGAGGTTCGTGATCGCCGTGGCGAGTGTCGAGACGGCCGTCGCCGCGTTGGCCTGCGAGTCGAGCGTCAGCGCGTTGACGCCGAGCGCCGCCGCGTCGGCCGAGCCGATCGTGCCGGAGACCACGCCGTCGGCGCCGCTGTTGCTGACGAAGACCGAGAAGCCCTGGCTGGCCACGTTGACACCGGCCACGGCCGCTTCACGGGTGATTTCGGCAACGACGTCCTTGAACTCGCTGTTGAGGGTCGTGCGCGAGCCGGCCGAGGTCTGTCCCGAGGCGGCCTGCGAGGCGAGCGTGGCGAGGCGGTCGAGCAACTTCGAGATGTTGTCGAGCGCGCCGTCCTTGATCTGGAGGTCTGACAGGCCGTCGTTCGCGTTGCGGACGCCCTGGTTGATGATGGCCACGCCTGACCGGTACTGGTTGGCCACAGCCAGGCCAGCCGCGTCGTCGCCGGAGTAGTTGATGCGGAAGCCGCTCGACACGCGCGTCAACGCGTTGCGGAGTCCGACGTTCGTGGCGTACAGGTTGGCCTGCGCATTGCTAGCTGCCACGTTGGTGATGACGGAGAACGATGCCATGACGGATCCTTCCTGAGAGTGTCGGGACCGGCTTCCCTGCCGGTTCCGTCGAGCGGTCTGCCCACCGCCCGGTCTACTCAAGTCACAGGAGTAATCGGAGCTCGTCCCGCGTTCTTTAGTCGTAATTCCGACACCCCCTCGGATTGCCGCCTGCCAGTGGCCGTTCGAGGGGGCGTCATCACGCCAGGACTCCTCGAAAAGGTGCGAGAAATGCCGAGAATCACGGTCGACGGCGTCGAGTACTGCCCCGCGGCGACGCCCCGCTCATGGGGGGAGTTACTCGACGAAGTCGACCAGGTGCTCGACGGGCGCGGACTGATCGTCACCGACGTCCGGTTCGATGGACTCGACGAGCCCGCGTTTCGCGACGGGCCGGCGGTCGAGCGCCGGCTGGACGGCGTGGCGGTCGTCGAGGTCGGCACGGCGACACCCGTGCACTTCGTCAACCGGTGTCTCGACGACGCCGCCGGGTCGCTGCCCGCGTTGGCGGCCGCCGCGCGTGACGTGGGAGAGCAGTTCCGGGGTTTCGACATCAGCGGGGCCAACACCGCCCTGATCGATCTCGCCGGGGGTGTCGGCGTCCTCATGGGGATCGTGTCGACGGCGGGCGGCGCCCTCGAACTTGACCTCCAGACGCTGCCCTGCGACGGCGGGACCGTGGGCGGGCGCGTCGCCGTGCTCACGGCCCACATCGACGCGGTCATCAATGCCCAGCAGCAGCAGGACTGGCTGACAGTCGCCGACGTCCTGCAGTACGACCTCGCGCCCGCCCTGGAAGCGTTCGTGCCTGTGCTCGACGCGTTCGAGCGGACGTCAACGGGCGGCGTGACGCCAGCAGGGTAGAATCGTGGCCACTGCCGCCATGTCATCGCGCCCGGGTTCTCCGACTCCCGCGACTACCCCCATTCCGTTCGCCCGTCCGGCGTTCGGGGATCCGGAGCTGACGGCGGTTCTCGAGGTCCTGCAGTCGGGATGGCTGACGAGCGGCCCCCGTGTCCAGGCGTTCGAACGTGCCTTCGAAGCGGCCTTTGGCGCGCCACACGCGGTAGCCGTGAACTCGTGCACGGCAGCCCTCCATCTCAGCCTGCTCCTGAGCGACATCGGCCCCGGCGACGAGGTGGTGACCACGCCGATGACGTTCTGTGCGACCGCCAACGTCATCGTGCATGCCGGCGCCACGCCGGTGCTGGCCGACATCGACCCGCTCACCTGGAATCTCGATGCCGGGGCCGCACGCTCGGCGATCACGCCGAGAACGCGCGCGGTCCTGCCTGTCCACTACGCGGGGCGTCCGGTGGCGGTCACGGCATTCAGGGCACTGGCCCGCGACGCGGGAATCCAGCTCATCGAGGATGCGGCACACGCCGTCGGTGCGGTCTCCGATGCCGGCGTGGTGGGGACGACGGCCGACTTCACGGCCTTCAGCTTCTACGCGACCAAGAACCTCAGCACGGGCGAGGGCGGGATGCTCACGACCCGCGATGGGGCCCTGGCGGCGCGCGCCCGGACCCTCGCGCTGCACGGCATGAGTCGCGACGCGTGGAAGCGCTACGGCCGCGGAGGCCAGTCGCACTACGACGTCGTGGCGCCGGGGTTCAAGTACAACATGATGGACATCCAGGCGGCGCTGGGCCTCGAGCAACTCGCGCGTTTCGAGGCGATGCAGGCGCGCCGCGCCACGTTGTGGCGGATCTACGACGAGGGCCTCGCCGACCTGCCCCTGCGCCTGCCCGCTCCCGTCCCCGATGGCGTCACGCATGCGCACCACCTGTTCACCGTGCTCGTCGTCGATGCCGATTGCGGATGCTCGCGCGACGACCTGGCGCAGGCGCTGGCCGATGACGGCATCGGCACCTCAATCCACTTCCGGGCCGTACACCTGTTCTCGTCCTACGCCGAGCGATTCGGGTTCCGGCGTGGCCAGTTTCCCCACGCGGAGTACGTCTCTGACCACACGCTCTCGCTGCCGCTGTCGGCCGCGATGACGCCACAGGAGGCCGAACGCGTCGTCGAGACGATTCGTCGTCGGCTGGGGGCGTGAGGCGCGCATTACCCGCCCGGCAACCTGGCATCCTCTTCCGCGCGGCGGCCGGACCTCGCATCGGCTTCGGTCACCTGGCAAGGGCTGCGCGTCTCGCGCACGCCCTTGCGCTCGAACATCCCGTCGTGAGCGTGCGCGCCGGTCGCATACCGCCCCACGTCGTCTCGACGCTGGGGATGCACCGTGCGCCCGTTGCGTTCGACGCGGCGTGTGCCCGCCACACCCCTTCGGTGGTCATCGTCGACGATCCGAACGCGCGTGCCGCGCGGTCAGTCGTCGAACGCGCCAGGCGGCGTGGCCTCCTGACCATCAGCCTGCACGACCTCGGCATCGCGCACGCGGGCGCCGACTACGGCATTGACGGCAGCGTCGCGCCGGGACAGGTCGCGCCGGGACGCGTTGCCTCGCTCGTCGGACCAGCATTCGCGGTGATCGATCCCCGGTGTGCCCGGCAGCCGCTGGCGCGACGCCGGTCGATGGTGGTCATCGCACTCGGCGGCGGTCCGCGCGACCGGATGGCCCTGCGGCTCGCTGGCGCCATTGTCGCGCGCACGCGCGGCGTCAGCGTCGTGGTGGCGCGCGGGTTCATGGCGTCGGACGTGCACCGGCTGCCGCCGCGCGTGACGGCCGCGGTGGCCCGCGACGGGCTCGCCGACCTGCTGCGCCATGCGCGCGTCGCGGTCACCGCTGGGGGGCTCACCCTCGCCGAGGCCGCCGCCTGCGCGACGCCGGTTGTGGCGACGGCCGTTGTCGAGGCGCAGCGTCCCGCGATTCGCGGCTTCGCACGCCGGGGAGCGGCGATCGACGGGGGCCGCCTAACGCTGGCTGCCATTCCAGCCCTCGCCGACGAGGTCGTCGCGCTGCTGGCCGATCGTGCGCGGTGCAGGCGGATGGGCCGGGCCGGTCGCCGGCTCGTCGACGGGCACGGCGCCGAGCGCGTGGCGGCGGCCATCCGTGCGTGGATGGCTGGCGAGCCGTGGAGTGCACGATGAACCACCACCGCGCCATCGTGTTCGATCTCGACGACACGCTCTATCGCGTGCGGCGCTACTCGCTCAGCGGATTCCGCGCGGTGGCGCTCGAGCTGGGCCGGCGCGGCCACGATCCCCGCGTGGTCTTCGGGACGTTGCAGGCGGCCTACCGGCACGGCGCCGGTGCCCGTGCGTTCCAGCAACTCGAGGCACAGATCGGCGCTGACCACGGGCTCGACCTCATCGAGGTGTACCGTTCGCACGAGCCGTCGCTGCGCCTGCCGCGCGAATCCGGTCGTGCGCTGGTGCGGCTGCGGCAGACCTGGAAGGTCGGCGTGCTCACGAACGGGCCTCCCGACCAGCAGCGCCGCAAGGTCGCGGCGCTGGGTCTGTCTGACCTGGTGGACGTGGTCGTCTACGCCCATGAGCACAGCGAAGTGGGGAAGCCCGAGGCGGTTGCGTTCGCAACCGTGCTGTCGGCGCTGGCCGTCCCGGCTCGACGCGCGGTCATGGTGGGCGATGATCCGCAGCGCGACATCGCGGGCGCCCGGGCGGTGGGATGCGCCACGGTTCGCGTCGTGCGCCCGGGACGCATCGTGAACGAGGGTGAGGAGGCCGACGCGGTCGTCGGCGGGTTCGAACAGATCGAGGATGTCGCCCGGCGACTGCTCGCCGCGAGGGATGACCATGGAGTGTGAGCTGGCCGGACGACGCATCGGCGCTGGCGCGCCGCTGTTCGTGATTGCCGAGATCGGGCTGAACCACGGCGGCCGGCTCGAGAAAGCCCTGGCCCTGGTCGATGCGGCCGCGACGGGGCGCGCGTCGGCGGTGAAGCTGCAGTCGCTGCGCGGCGACCGGCTGGTCGATGCCAGTGCACCGCCGCCTGCGCACGTGCAGGTTCCGTCGTTGCAGGCCTTCTTCGCGACGTTCGAACTCGACCGCGATGCCCATCGGGCCGTCGCGCGTCGTGCGCGGGAGCGCGGCCTGGGATTCCTGTCAACGCCGTTCGACGAAGACGCGGTCGAGATGCTCGTCGATGTCGGCGCCGATGCCCTGAAGATCGCCAGCGGCGATATCACGCATCATCGCCTCGTCGCCACCGCGGCGAGGTCGGGACTCCCGATGATCATGTCGACCGGGATGTCGTCGCTCGACGACATCGATGCCGCCGTGGCCTGCGCACGCGCGCACGGCAACGTGTCGCTGGTGCTGCTGCACTGCGTGTCGGCGTACCCGACGCCGCACGACCAGCAGGCGCTGGGCGCCCTGCCGGTGCTCGCCGATCGCTACGACGTCCCGGTGGGCCTCTCTGATCACTCGACCTTCGCGTTGGCGGCGGCCACCGCGACGGCGCTGGGCGCCTCGGTCTACGAGCGTCACCTGATCCTGCACTCCACTGACGACGCGATCGACGCACCGGTGTCGTCGACGCCCGCGCAGCTGGCGCAGGCGGTCGATGATGCCGACGCGGTGCGCATCGCGATTGGCTCGCAGGTGAAGCAGTGCGGAACCGCCGAGGGTGCGAACCGCGCGGGAAGCCGGCGGGGCGTCTTCGCGGCGCGTCACCTCCACGAGGGAGACCTCATTCATGACGAAGACCTCGTGATGCTCCGCCCCGAGACGGCGCTTGCGGCAAGCTCCTGGCCGACTATCATTGGCCGTCGTGTGCGACGGGCCGTGGCTGCCGGGGTGCCGCTGGCCAGCGACGACCTCGACTGACCAGGGTGGGATACCCGCCGATGCCCGCACTCAACGTACTCGTCACCGCCGCGTCGCGACGCGTTCCCCTCGTCCGGGCCTTCCAGCGGGCGCTCGCGGCACTGGGCGACGACGCGGGCCGGGTGGTCGTCGCCGACGTGAATCCGATGTCGCCGGCGGTGCACGTTGTCGATCGGGCCTATCGTGTGCCGCTCTCGTCCGAGCCCGGCTACGTCGACGCGGTGCTGGCCATCTGCCGCGCCGAACAGGTGTCGCTCGTCGTGCCCACCATCGATGACGAGGTTCCCATCTTCGGGCGCGCGGTCGGGCGTTTCGCCGACGTTGGCGTGGTGGTGGCGTGTTCCCCGGCCGAGACGGCGGTCATCTGCGGCGACAAGCTCTCGACGTGTTCGCATCTGCGCGCGCACGGCGTGGCGGCCGCGGCGACCTACCTGCCCGGCACACTCCCGGCAGGCGTGTCGCTCCCGGTGTTCGTGAAGCCGCGCATCGGGCGCGGGAGCATCGGCGCCTTCACCGCGAAGACCGCCGAGGAACTCGCGTTCTTCCAGGCCTACGTGACCGAACCCGTCATCCAGGAGTATCTCGAGGGAGACGAGTACACGATCGACGTGCTCTGCGACTTCACCGGCCGGCCCATCTCGATTGTGCCCCGGCAGCGCGTGGTCATTCGTGCGGGCGTCATCGATCGAGGGCGCACCGTGGCCGACGAAGACCTGATCGCGCTGGCCGTCGAGACGACGAAGGTCCTGCGCTTCCACGGGGCCGTCAACATCCAGTGCCGGCGGGCGCGGGGCATCCCGACCATCTTCGAGATCAATGCGCGATTCGCCGGGGGCATCCCGCTGACAATCGCCGCCGGAGCCGACTTCCCGCGTTGGCTCCTCCAACTTGCCCGCGGTGAGGTCGTCGAGTCGCAGGTAGGCCGATTCACGCCCGACCTGTGGATGACGAATTACGACACAGGGATCTTCCTGTCGAGTGGGGCGGTGGACGTGCTGCGCCCCGTCCCCCCGGGGAGCTAGCCGCCAGGGCAGGTCGATCCCGAGTCTCCCCATGGCGACCGCCGACGCCCTCATCATCCTGCAGGCCCGCTTCGGGTCGTCGCGGCTACCTGGCAAGGTCCTCGCGCCGCTCGACGGCGTGCCGTTGCTCACGCATTGCCTGCGACGCCTCGTCGCGTCCGGCGTCGGGTCCGTCTGCCTCGCCACGACGACGCGCGAGGATGACGACGCCGTGGTAGCCGAAGGAAGCGCGACCGCCGACCGGGTGGTGCGCGGCGCCGTGGACGACGTGCTCGGGCGCTTCGTGGATGCCGCGGCCGGATTCGCCGGGCGGTTCATCATCCGGGCAACCGCCGACAACCCCGCCGTCGACGTGGACGCGCCTGCGCGCGTGCTGCAGCAGCTTGCCGCCGGTGCCGATTACGTCGTGGAGACAGGGCTGCCCCTCGGCAGCGCTGTCGAGGGGATTCGACTCGACGTGATGCGACAGGCCCACGAACTCGCCCGCGATGCGTACGACCGCGAACACGTGACACCCTGGGTGAAAGCCCGGGGCACGGTGTTCCGCATCGTCGTGCCGGCGGCGCCCGTCGGCGTCACCCGGCCCGACCTGCGTTTCACCATCGACACCCCTGACGATCATGCCTACATGCAGCGCGTGCTGACGTCGGTGCGCGCAGGCCGGCGGATCGTGACCCTGCACGACATCATCACCGCCGCGGATCACCTCGCGGCCGGGCGAGGCGAGCGATGATTGCCGTCACCCGCCTCGATGGCACGCCCATGGTCGTCAACACCGATCAGATCGCGTGGATCGAACACATCCCCGACACCGTCGTCTCGCTGATGAACGGCGAGAAGCTGATCGTGCGCGAGACCCCTGAAGTGATCGTGGAACGGGTCCGCGAGTTTCGTCGGTCGATCAATGGCGTCGCCGCACGCCCGACACGTGGCGTCGCGCTGACCGTGGTCGATGCGCAGCCCGATTGGGGCGGCCAGTGAACGGCAAGCGTCGGCTCGACCTGACCTCCGTGGCCGGCGTGCCCGTCGGCATCGGCTGCGTCCTTCTCGGCCAGATGCTCGAGGGCGGGACCATCCAGTCGGTCCTGCAACTCACCGCGGCGATCATCGTGTTCGGCGGCACGTTGGGCGCCGTGCTCCTCAGCTTCACCCGGTCTGAGGTCCGGCGCGCCTCGAGCGCCCTCCGCGATGTCTTCTGGGATGAACTCCGGTCGGCTGACGACACGATCGCGACGATCGGACGCCTCGCGACGAAGGCCAGGCGCGACGGGATCATGTCGCTTGAAGACGACGTCGACGAGCTCTCGGACCCGTTCATGAGGCGGGGGTTCATGCTGGCCGTGGACGGCACCAATCCGAGCACGCTCCGTGCGATGCTCGATGCCGAAAGCGGGAACCTCGAGGACACCGACGAGGGGCCAGCCAGGGTCTACGAGGCGGCCGGAGGCTACGCCCCCACGGTGGGCATTCTCGGCGCCGTCCTCGGGCTCATCCACGTCATGGAGAACCTGGCTGATCCGACGAAGCTCGGTGCCGGCATTGCGGTCGCGTTCGTGGCCACCGTTTACGGCGTCGGCACCGCGAATCTCGTGTTCCTGCCGATTGCGTCGAAGCTGCGCACCAAGGCGTTGCTGAAGGCGAGGCACCGCGAACTGGTCATCGAGGGCATCCTGGCGATCCAGGAAGGCCAGAATCCACGCCTGATCGACCAGAAGCTGCGGGGGCTCCTCTCTGGCGACGACCGGGCGAATGGCGCGGGCGTGTCAGCGGCGCGCGCCGCGTAGGCGGGATCCGGTCATGCGACGCCGCCGGAAGCCGGTCCATGTGAACCACGAGCGATGGCTCGTCTCGTACGCTGACTTCATCACCTTGCTCTTTGCGTTCTTCACGACGATGTATGCCATCTCGACCGTGGACGCGAAGAAGATGAACGACATGGTCGGCTCGATGCAGGCGGCGTTCGCCAACGGCCAGGCACCGGCCCCGCTGCGCAGAGGTGGGGCAGCGGGCGTGGGCGCCGACCCACGTGGAGCAGCCGCCGTGGCCGCGACCCATGCGGCGGTGATGCCCGCTGCGACATCGGTGTTGCCGACCATGTCGGAGCAGGCGATCAAGACACAGTTGGAGGCGCGCCTCGCGACGCAGGTGAAGAGCGGCCTCGTCGACATGTCGGTCGATGGCCGTGGCCTGGTGATCTCCATGCGCGAAGCGGGTAGCTTCGCGACAGGGCGCGCGGATCTGTCGGACACTGCACACGAGGTGCTTCGCGAGGTGGCGGCCACGCTCGGGCAGGTGGGGAACATCATCCGGATCGAAGGCCACACCGACGACGTGCCGATCAACACGGAGCGCTTCCGCAACAACTTTGAACTGTCGACGGCGCGCGCCACGAACGTGATCGCGTTCCTCGTCGCGCAGGGCCTGGGGGCTCCGCGACTGTCGGCTGCCGGATACGGCGAGTTCCATCCGCGCGCGAGCAACGATTCCGAGGTCACCCGCGCCCAGAATCGTCGGGTTGACCTCGTGGTGCTCAGCCCGCGCGTCTCGGAGCGCGAGGAGCCGCAGTTGCCGCGCTGAGGGTTGTCGCTTCCCCCCGAACACATCCGATCTCGGCGCACCCCTGGTGCCCTACGCCTTGGCGTTTCGGCCCGTGGTAGGCTCAAGGGCTGTGGCCGACGTGGAGGATGGCGGGACGACCGACCCGTTCGAATTCGAGCGCCTTTTCGACGCGTCGCCGGTCCCGTCGTGTGTCGCGACCATCGAGGGGCGCGTCGTCCGCGTCAATGCCGCGTTCTCGCACTGCGTCGGGTCGGCCGACGACGGCCGTGCCGGCTCCCTGCTGGCAACGCTGATCAATGCCCGCGACGAGGTCACCGGAGGCATCCTGGAGGACGTCGCGTCGGGGGCGAGCCACCGGCTCGAGTCGCGCGTGCGTGGTGACGATGGAACGGTCCGCCGCGTCGCGTGGACGATCGTCCGTGAGCCGTGTGCCGGTCGCCTGCTGGCCACCGGGCACGTCCTGTCTGAACGGCCGGGTGACCTGCTCGCCGTCCTGGCGCAGCAGGTACCCGGCGTCATCTACCAGTTCCAGTTGTGGCCCGACGGACGCTCGTGCTTTCCGTTCGCGAGCGACGCCATACGCGACATCTACGAGGTGACACCGGACGAGGTCCACGAGGACGCGACGCCTGTGTTTGAACGGATACATGCCGATGATGCTGCGGCCGTGGTGGAGAGCATCAGCCGCTCGGCGCAGTCACTGGAGCCGTGGCGCCACGAATACCGCGTGGTGTTGCCCGTGCAGGGGGAAAGGTGGCGCAGCGGCCAGGCGCGCCCGGAGCGACAGGCCGACGGCAGCGTCCTGTGGCACGGGTTCATCACGGACATTACCGACCGCAAGCGCGTCGAAGAGGAGTTGCTGCGGAAGGACGCCGCGATTGCCTCGTCCATCAACGGGATCGCGATGGCGGGCCTCGACGGCGCGGTCACGTATGTGAACCGCGCCTTTCTCGACCTCTGGGGTTATGAGGGTGCAAGCGACGTGCTCGGCCGTTCCGTGGTGTCATTCTGGGCCGCCCCCGAGTTGGCGTCGGACGTGGCCGCTAGCGTGCAGCGTCAGGGACACTGGTCGGGTGAACTGGTCGCGCGGCGAACCGACGGCACCAGCCGCACGCTGCAGGTCAACGCGAGCGCCTTCAACGACACCTCGGGCCGGATGGCCGGCATGCTCGCGTCGTTCGTCGACGTGACCGAGTCGAAGCGACTGCAGGAGCAGTTCCTGCAGGCACAGAAGATGGAGTCGATCGGCCGTCTCGCCGGCGGCGTCGCCCACGACTTCAACAACCTGCTCACCGTCATCAAGGGCTATCTCCAGCTTGCGGTGATGGGGCTCGATGATGGACATCCGTTGCGCGACGGGCTGGCCGAGGCCGAACGGGCAGCCGACTCGGCCGCGGCCCTCACCCAGCAGCTGCTCGCGTTCTCGCGCAAGCAGGTGATCACCCCCGAGGTGGTCAACCTCAACGACATCGTCGGCAGGATGCAGGCGATGCTCCGGAGGCTGCTCGGCGAGGACATCGAGTTGAAGACGCTGATGGCTGCCGACCTGGGCACGGTGCGCTTTGATCACAGTCAGAGCGAGCAGATCCTGATCAACCTCGCGGTGAACGCGCGCGATGCCATGCCGGCTGGAGGCACGCTCACGATCGAGACCGCGAACGTCCAATTCGACGAGGCGGCGGCCGGACGCCACGCGGGCATGGCGGGGGGCGACTACGTGATGCTCTGCGTGTCCGACACTGGTGCGGGCATGTCAGACGAGGTCAAGGTGCACCTCTTTGAACCGTTCTTCACGACCAAGGGGCCAGGAAGGGGCACTGGGCTCGGCCTGGCCATGATCTACGGTGCCGTGTCGCAGAACGGCGGGCGGATCGAGGTGTACTCCGAGTTGGGCCTTGGCACGGCGTTCAAGGTCTACCTCCCGCGCCTTGCCGAGGAGGCCCGCAGCCCGATCGCGACATCGCGTGCCAGTCTGCCGGTGGGTCACGAGACCATCGTCCTGGTGGAGGACGATGAACGCGTGCGGAAGTTGGCTGAGCGGTTGCTCGAACGACAGGGCTATCGCGTTCACGCCTTCAGCAACGGACCCGACGCGATCGAGGAGGTCCGTACGATGACGGAGCCGCTCCACCTGCTCATGACCGACATCATCATGCCCGTCATGAACGGCCGGCGGCTTGCCGAGCAGATCCAGGCGTTGCGCCCGGAGATCCGGGTGCTGTTCACGTCGGGCTACACGGCCAACGTCATCCTGCGGCATGGGGTGGACGAAAGCGTGGAGTTCCTGGCCAAGCCGTACTCGATCGGTACCCTTGCTGAGCGGGTGCGCGACGTGCTCGATCGGCCGGCAGGAGCCCCGTGATGGCGACGTCGACTGACGACGTCCCGCGGTAGCGAGCGTCGCGATGCTCGTGGTCGACGTGGGGCCTGGCCACTGGCTCGCCGGGTGGAGGACACGCACGTCCACGCGTCGGCGGGATTGACGCCGATCTGGCTGCGTGAGAACATAACGTCACTTCCGTTCGCATCGAACGTCCGCGCTCGTCCCCGCTCGTCTGCTCTCAGTCTCCCGCCGGCTGCGTCGCCTCGCGTTCGCGCCTCTCGTCCACACGTCGTGCCCAGACCAAAGGCTGGATTAATGAACGGATCGATCGAGTTCGCGTCCCCGTCGACCGTCAAGATCGCGATCGACCGGCGGGTCAGGGAACACCTCGGCACTCGCCCGACACGCGACAGCGCGCTCATGTACGCGAAAGCGCTCGGGTTGGTCGGCGCCGCGGGGCTCTCGTACTGGATGCTGGTCTTCGAGGCGGCGTCCTGGCAAGGAGCCCTGGGTGCGAGCGTGGTGCTCGCCCTCGCGCTGGTGGGCATCGGGTTCAACGTGCAGCATGACGGCAATCACGGTGGCTTCTCGACGCTGCCGTGGGTCAACCGGGTGGCGGGCTTCACGCTCGACCTGATTGGTGCCAGCTCGTACTTCTGGAAGGACAAGCACAACCACAGTCACCACGTCTACACGAACATCCCCGACGAGGACGCCGACATCAACCTGGGGCCACTGGCGCGCCTGAGCGACGATCACCACTGGCTCTGGTTCCACCGCTACCAGCACGTGTACCTGTGGGTGCTCTACGCGTTCGTGCACCTGCGGTATCTCTACAGCGATCTGCAGCGGCTCTTCTTCGGCAAGCGCGACGGGCTGAGCGCAGGCCCGCCACGCGGCAGCGACCTCGCCGCGCTCGTGTTCGGCAAGGCTGTGTTCCTCGGGCTCGCCTTCGGGGTGCCGCTGACGCGTCACGGGTTCGGGACGGTGCTCGGCGTCTACGTCTTTGTCTCGATGATCATGGGCGTGATCTTCAGCATCGTCTTTCAACTGGCGCACTCGGTCGACATCGTCGAGCATCCCGTCGCCAGCGACGGCACGAAGCACGCGGAGTGGGCGGTGCACCAGATCCGCACGACCGCGAATTTCGCCCCGGGCAACCGGTTCCTGACGTTTGCCCTGGGCGGCCTGAACTATCAGCGCGAACACCACCTGTTTCCCAAGGTGGCCCACGTGCACTACCCCGGCATCGCGCGCGTGGTGCGCGAAGTCTGCGCCGAACACCACGTCGACGTGTGCGAGGCGCCGTCGGTCATCGAGGCCCTGCGGTCGCACTACCGGTTCGTGCGGCGGATGGGTGTGAAGCCCGCGGCTCTCGTCGCGACATCGGCCTGACCGCGACGGGTCGCCCCGACAGGGGCTGCCCCGGCAGGGACGCAGCGACGGCGCCGACGGTGTTAGGATCCCGGCCGTGCGGCTCGCGCTCCTGCAGGTCAATCCCACGGTCGGTGCCCTCATGGCCAACGCCGACGCGATCGCGGACGCGATGCGTCGCGTCCCGGCGAACACCGATCTCTGCATTACGCCCGAACTGGCACTATGTGGCTATCCCCCTCGCGACCTCCTCCTGCAGGGCGCGTTCGTGGCGCGCGTCCGTACCGCGCTCGACCGGCTCGCCGAGGCGACGCGCGACGGTCCCCCGGTGCTCGTGGGCCTTCCGATCGAGAGCCCACGGCGCGAGGGGCGTCCCCTGGTGAACGCCGCAGCGCTGCTGCACCAGGGGCGTGTCGTCGCGATGTGCGCCAAGACGCTGCTTCCGACCTACGACGTGTTCGACGAAGATCGGTATTTCGAGGCGGGCAGTGGGCCATCGGTCGTCGAGATCGCCGGGCGGCGGTGTGCAGTCAGCATCTGCGAAGACGTCTGGAACGATCGGGACTTCTGGCAGCGGCCGCGCTATCACCGGGACCCGATTGAGGAGGCGAGCGAGGCCGGCGCGACGGTCGTCCTGAACCTCTCGGCATCGCCGTTCGAGGCGGGCAAGCAGCGCGTCCGCGAGCGGCTGCTCGGCGCCCTGGCCAGCAAGCACGGCATGCCCATCGTGTACGTCAACCAGGTGGGCGGGAACGACGAGTTGGTGTTCGACGGCCGCAGCACCGTGGTCGATGCGCGCGGCCGCGTCATCGCCCGCGGTGCGGCGTTCCGCGAGGATGTCGTCTTCGTGGATCTCGACGCGCCGCCTGCGCCGATCCCGCCGGACGACACCCCGCCGGAGGCTGAGATCTTCGACGCCCTGGTACTCGGGACCCGCGACTACGCGCGCAAGTGCGGCTTCTCGCGGGCGCTGCTCGGCCTCTCGGGCGGCATCGACAGCGCCCTCACCGCGGTGGTCGCGACAGCCGCGCTCGGCGCCCGACAGGTCCTGGGCGTGATGATGCCTTCACCCTTCTCGTCGCAGGGGAGCATCGACGACTCCGTCGCGCTTGCGCGTGCATGTGACATCGAGACGATGACGTTGCCGATCGCGACGATCATGGACGCGTTCGACACGACCTTGCGCGAGGCGTTCGCCGGGCGCGCGGCCGATGTGACCGAAGAGAACATCCAGGCGCGCATTCGCGGGAACCTCCTGATGGCGCTGTCGAACAAGACGGGGGCGCTGCTGCTGACGACCGGCAACAAGTCGGAACTGGCGGTCGGGTACTGCACGCTCTACGGCGACATGTCGGGTGGTCTTGCGGTGATCGCCGACGTACCGAAAACAATGGTGTACCGGATCGCGCGGTGGTTGAACGCCCGCGCCGCGCCCGCGGTGATTCCCGAGGCGATCCTCACGAAGGCGCCGTCGGCGGAACTGCGGCCGAACCAGACCGACCAGGATTCGCTCCCGCCGTACGACACGCTGGATGCGATCCTCGAGCGGCACATCGAGGATCACCAGTCGCTCGACGCCATCGTCGCCGCCGGGTTCGACCCCGCGGTGGTGGCGCACGTGCTGCGGCTCGTGCGAATCGCCGAGTTCAAGCGGAGGCAGGCGGCGCCTGGCCTCAAGGTCACCGACCGCGCGTTCGGCACAGGCTGGCGCATGCCCATCGCGCGCGCCGAATGGGATCGACGGCCCTGACCAGCGCGACGGCACCGCGCCGGCTGCAGGCGGCGACGTCCCGTCACGTCGTGGTGTCGGTGCCGCCTGCCGAGACCCCATGATCCCGCGTCGTCCGATCCTGCACGTGGCCCCGTTCCTCTGGAGTGGCGCCGGTGGTGTCATCACCCGGCTCTGCGAGGATCAGCGCCGTGTCCGCCCGGTGGTTCTCGTCACGACGGGACGGGGCGGTGATCTGGCCGACTGGCCCGCCTATCGGCGCCGGTTGCGCGATGCAGGCGTCATCCATCACTCGATCGACCTCTTTCACCGCGACGCCGACGTGTTCTGGGCGTCAACGGCACGCCTGGCGGAGTTGTTGCGCCGGCTGCGTCCGTGCGCGATCCACGCGCACGCCGGCGTGCCGGCGTGCGGCGCCGTGATGGCGCGCGAACAGGCCGGCATGCGCGTGCCAGTCGTGGCGCAGATGTACAGCTGGGGACAGGGTCGCCCCGCGTGGATGAACCTGCAGGACCTCTGGGGCTTCGCGCGCGCCGATCGCGTGGTGTGCTCGGCGCACGCGTATCGAAAGCAGCTCCGCGCTGGCGGCGTGCCCGCCTCGCGCCTCGTGTACCTGCCGTGGGGTCTTCCGCTCGACGAGCTTCGGTGTCGCTCGAGTCGACTGGATGAACCAGCCGGGGCGGGATCGCGACATCCGGTTCGCCTGGGGTTCGTCGGGCGTATCGAGCCGAGGAAGGGCCAACTCGCGCTGGTCGATGCGTTCGCGGTGGCCCGATCGAGGATGCCGGGGGCGACGCTGGAACTTGTCGGCCCCGTCGCAGACGACGCATACGCCGCGGTCCTGCGGCAACGAATCAAGTCGGCGGGACTCGACAACGTCGTGACGCTGACGGGCATGGTGCGTGACGTCCGCCGCCACCTCGCCGGGTGGGATCTCTTCGTGTCGATGTCATCCGACGAAGGCCAGGGCCTCGCGGTGCTCGAAGCCATGGCGATTGGCGTGCCGGTGCTGGCCCGATCGGCCGCGGGCCTCGACGACTTCCTGCGTCACGGTCGGACGGGCCTCGTGACCGGCGCGACGGCCCCCCGCGCACTGGCCGACGACATCGTTGCGGCACTGGCCGATCCCGCGCGCCTGGCCCGCGTGGTGCGTGGCGCCCGCAGGCTCGTCGAGCGAGACTACGACTGGGATTGCATGGTCGAGGAGTTCGACACGCTTTACCGGTCGTGAGGGGGATGCACCGGGTGCGACAGCACCGCCTTGACGGGAAGCGGATCGAGCAGCTGCAACTGCGTGAGCTCGTGCGCGTACGACGAGCACAGCACGAGGTCGGCATTGCCCGGCGCCCACTCCGGCGGCTGCACGGCGACGTCGCGGTACAGGGTGCCGTGGCATGCGGGGTTCGTGTCGAGATACGCCACGATGTCGAGGCGCGTGAGTTCCGGCACGTGGCGCAGGAGCTGGTCGGTGTGTCCGCCAATCCCGAAGATGGCGATCCGCGCCTGCTGGTTCTCCCAGTGGGCGACCAGCGGGAGCAGGCGGTCGCGATACACCGCCGGGTCGTCGTTGCGTTCGCCCACGCCCAGGCGGCCCGGGGTGTCGCCGCTTGCCGTGATGTGTTCGTACGGCACGGGGAACCGGCGCACGTTGTAATTCTGCAGCCACCAGCCGTCCTCGACCGGTGAGAAGGTCTCGGCCGTCGTCCGCTCGAAGAACGCGGTCTTGCCCACGGTTTCGAGCAACCTGAACATCGCATCCTCGCAGAGGAAGTCGAACAGGTGTCGAATCGTCGGGATGTGGATGTCGTCCACGACGAGCAAGCCGCCTGCCTCGAGGTGAGGATAGAGCTTCCAGTACTCCATGTCGGGGAACGGGTATCCGTGCGGGCCGTCGAGGAACACCAACTGGAGCGGCTCGGTGAAGCGGTGCGCCTGCACGGTGTGTTGGGACGGACCGTCCACGAACTCGACCCGTTCCTTGCGGAGCAGGCTGCTGTCGGCCGCACGCGTGAGGCTCTCTCCGGCGTCGAGCGCAAACACCACGTGGTGTTCGCTGAGGTGCGACAGGAGCACGGTGCTCTTGCCGGCACCGGTCTCGACCGAGTGTCGAATCCTCCGCGAGGACGCGTGGCGTGCCAGCGCCTCCAGGTTCGGCATCTCGAGGCAGCCGGCGCCGTGCCAGTCGGCAGGCATGGCGGCCAGGGCGGCGAGCAGTTCAGACAGCGACGTCATTGACGGGACTCCATGGTGATGACGTTTCGGGCGACGCAGGCTGCGGCGACGCTTGCGTCGCCGGGGTTGGCATGGCGGTCACGACCGCTCGGTGACCGGCAACGGCATTGAGCAGGCGGGCGAGCGCGCCATCGGCGCCCGCCGCCGCTGGGGTATCCATCCGGAGAAGATGCCCATCGCCGGACGTTTGGCGCACGCGGTGGCGATCCAGGGCCAGTTCCACCTGCGCCACCAGATCGTCGGACCCTGCGGGCGTCACGACGGAGGCGCCCGAGGCGCGCGCGTGCGCTCGCGCCGCAGTGATCCACTCTTGCCCCGAATCGCTCAGGACGGCGACAACGTCGGCGTCGGCAAGGGCGTCTCGCACGGCCGACGGGACAGCGTCGTCCAGCAGGGTGATGCCGAGCGTCGACGCGAGGTCGATGGCCCACTGCGGCCGCGCCCCCGGTCGGCCGTCGTGCTGATCCGAACGCCACGCGATCGTCGGGCCTTCCGACGGCGGGTACGACTCGCCGAAGGCATTCACGAGTGCTTCGAGCATGGGGCGCACGCGAGGAACGCCGACGTGGCCGAGACAGACCACGTGTGGTCGCCGCGCGTGCGGCCCTGGCGCGTTCAGGATCGCCGGGTACCCGGTGGCATGGACAGTGCGTCGCAGGAATGCTGCGGATGGCGCAGAGATCGCTGCGTCGGGCCCAACGACGGCGAATCGTCCGTCTGCCGCGTCGTCGAGCGCGCTGATGGCCAGGCGCCAGTAGGCGCGCCGCTCGTCGTCGTCGAGTTGCAGCGTCTCGACCTGGAGCCCACTCGTCCACACGACGACCTTCGGGCGATCCGTCACGCCGACCGTCTCGAGTGCGCGTGCCAGGCCCAGGCACTCCGAGAGAGACGGCTCGATCACCACGAGCACGTCGTCGCGCCGGCAGGCAAGCCGCGCCAGCGCCTCGCGCGTTGTCTTCGTCATCAGGTCAGAGGCGCGGGTGAGTCCCGGTGCGCCGCCTTCCACGTCCTGCGCTTCGACGCTCCAGCCGCTCAACTCGAGAATGGGCAGCACGCGAGCCGCGGCGGGCATGTCGCCCAGCACCGGGATGTCAGACGCGAGCGAGGCCGGCCACACCACGATCGGCAGGATCCCGGTTCGCTGGGCGGCGTCCGCAAGGTCGTGCACCAGGCACACCCTCCACCAGCGTTCGCGACCCGCACCGGCATCCCAGAGCACGCAGGCGCCTGCAGAGCGTGAGGCATCCGGGGATGCGCCGATCTGCGCGCGCACGCCGCTCGACAGCGCATCGAGGAGTCCGCGGCTGATGTACGAGGAATTGGACAGGCCGAGCACCTGTCCGCCAGCGTCGCGCACCACTGCGAGGTCGCGCCACATCTCCGGCTCGAACGTCTCAGACGACAGCACGATCAGGTCGCCGGGCTGGTGCTCGACGTCCGACGCCGGCACGACCGGAAGGCCTTCCGGACTCGTGCCCGGCACGCGCCCGCGTCCGTCGACGATGAGGTGTGCGGCCACGTCACGCGTGGCAAGGGCCCTCAACAGCATGCGCGTGTGCGAGCCGTTTCCCCACAGGATCAATCGCGCCGGCCGGACGTGATCGACGACGAGTGCGAGGCGGTCAAGCGCCACAGGGGGCGCACCGGAGACGCCATCTGCGAGAGGGGGCACGTCGAGAAGGGTGATCGCCGTACGGATCGGCGCATAGCAGGCCTCGGGCGAGAACAACGCAGCCGCCTGGATGCGCCCGGTCTCGGCGAGAACCCCGCGACGCGCGCGATCGCCGAGGAGGTCGGCTACCGTACCGGCGAATGCCTCCGGATCGTCGTGGACCGCGAGGGCACGGCCCGGGTCGAGACCCGAACCGGCGAGCCCCGCTGACGTCGTCACGATCGCCTTGCCCGCGCAGGCCGCCTCGACGACCTTGATCTTCAAACCGGACCCGTAGAGGTAGGGCGCCACGAGGACGCCGCACGTTGCGATCTCTTGGCTGACGTCTCGCTGGAATCCGAGGACCTCGACGCCCGGCGCCCTTCGCAGGTGTTCGGGCAGGGCCGAGCAGATCAGGCCTGCCACGCGGAGTCGCGCGGCGGGCCGCGCCCGGCGCACGAGCGGCCACACGCGTTCGAGCAACCACGTGACCGACTGCACGTTCGACTGGTTGTCGCTGCCCGCGTAGAAGGCCACGTCGTCGAGGCCCGGCGACGCGGTGGGCGCCAGGGTAGCCACGGAGTGCCGCGCACTGATCACGTGCTGTCGGGGAAGGGCATCACGACGAATGCGCGCGCAGTCCTCGGGCGTGATCGCCACGAGCACGTCCCACTGGCGCCACAGGAATGTCTCGGTGGCCGCGGGCATGTCGAAGCTGCTCGCACGCCCCGTGGCACCTTCGCAGGCAGCCGCGTGCTCGTGCATCACGTCCTGGACGTCGCACACCCGCAACACGCGCCGGCGCAGGCCGGCGAAGATCGGCGCCGTGAAGGCGTACGTGGCGATGACCGCCCTGTAGGGCTCGGCATCGATCAGGCTTCTCACCAGCGTGGTGAGGGCAGCCGACGGGCGCATGTGAACGCGCGGCAGTTCGTGGCCACTGTAGAAGGCAGCCACCCGGCGGGCGCACGCGTCCTCTTCGCTCGACGTGGCGGCGCCGTCGACCGCGAAGACACGCCTGAACCCCGCGTACTGGGCTTCGACCTTCGGCACGCGCGGGCTGCCCTGGTAGACGAGATCCACCGCGGTGCCGGTCGTCGCGAAGTACCGCGCCACCGCCAGGATGCGCTGGATATTGCCGTGGCCCACGTGATCGAGGCAGAACGGGTAGACCACGAGGATGGCATCGTGGGGCGAAGGTGTCAGCGGACTCATCGGAGGCGCACGATCTGTGCCGGCTCGTAGCCGAGAGCACGCAGTTGGTCGACCATCGCATCCGCGTGCGTCAGCGACGAGACGATCACGTCGGTCTTCGCGAGGTAGCGGGGTGGGGCGATGGTGAGTCCGGCAATACGCTGGCCCCATTTCGCGCGGTCATTGTCGAACGCGCCGACGAGGTCAAAGCGGCGGCGGGGTAGTTGTGAAATCAGGCCGGGCGTTGCTGCTCCGGTGCCGAACACCGCGTATCGCCGTGGCAGGTCACCGTCGGGGATCGCGTGGAGCAGCTTGGAGGCCACCGAGAGGGCGACCGCAGCTGCCTCAGGAGGCGCGCAGGCTGTCAACTGCGCGTGGTACCAGCGCTGGTGATACCTGTAGATGGCGAGCTCAGAGGGCAGCGTCAGCCGCCAGCGCACGTACTCCGGGTCGAACATCAGTTGCGCGGGCACCAGGTACCCGAACACGAGGAAGTTCAGGGCTCGCAGGTGTGCCGCGGCTGACCTGCGGGGGGCTGCGTCGAAGGTCCGCGCAGCGACCAGCGACATCGGGCTGTCGCCGACGACCACCGCCCGCCGGCCCAGCAGGACCGCCTCGAGCGCGGTGCCCGAGTTGACGGTCAGGATCGTCTCGCATTGCTGGATGAATTCCGTCGCGCCAGGGGAATCGTCGGTTGCGCACAGGGTGTCTGCATATCGGGCGAGGCCAGCCGGATGGTACCGCACGACGGTCTCATCGCGGCGGTAGTGCCGCCTCGCGAACGAGAGCAGGTCGAGCGCGCCGATGCCGTGCACGCAGGCGTTCTCCTCGCCCTGCAGGGCCAGCCCGACGCGATACCGCGCGCGTGCGGCCTCGGGAGCATCGGCGATCGGCGTCCGGCGGAGGACGTGCAGGATCTCCGCGCGGCTCAACAGGGGCACGGCGTCGAGTGCCGATTCCCTGCAGAAGGCGCGAAAACGGCGCGCGGCGTCGGACCCACGGCTCACGCCCCCGAGGTCCCAGTACCCGGTCATCACGTAGGCGGGCGTCCTGAGGGGACCGAACTCGTTGTGCACCACCGGCACGCCGCGTTGCCGGGCCACGTTCGACACGCTGGGGTTGTTGGCAAAGGTGAGGACGGCCTCGACAGGGCCGACGCTGGCGAGCGAGTCGAACGCGTTCGAGAAGGCTGACTCCAGTTCAGGGAGCCTGCGGGTGACCATGTTCCCGTAGAGCTTCCAACTCGACTGCACTCGTCGGTGGCGCGCTGCGAACAGGTCACAAGGCAGCGGTCTGACGTGCACGCCGTCGAGGCTCGCTGGTGGCTCGTAACCGTAGGCCTCGCGCCAACTGGCGAGCCATTCCGGGCGGCCCTCGGCTTCCAGTTCCGCGGGGGCGCGAAAGTAGTCAGGCTCTCCGATGAACGCGGCGTTGGCCGCGCCGAAGGCACCCAGCTGCTTGTAGAAGACGCACAGGTGCCGTGCGCGGACCTCTTCGAACACCGACGGAATCAGGAAGCAGATGAACACGCGCCCACTCGGGTGTCGCTGATGGAGATCGGCCCGGTTGAAGTTGATGACCGGTGGGCGCCGCCACCGGCGTCGCCCACGAGCGCGTCGAGGCGGTCGAGCAGCCGGCCGAAGACGAGCACGGCGCCGTCGCTGCTCGTGACGATCAGCGACGATCCTGCCCATGCGACGCCGAGCGGGGCGTAGCACGCGAGCAGCAGCGCGTGCCCGTCCTCTCGCTCGAGACCAACCAGGTCGGCGAACGGGTGACTCCGTGCCGTCCATCGGTCGCGGCGAGCGACCTTCGCACACTGCCCTGCGGGTCGCGCGGCCGTCTCGACGCACGCGCCCGTTGTGGGCTCGATCCGCCACTCGTACGGCAACCGGCGACGAGACACGCGCCCGTCCTGGGCGCGGACCATCGGCGCGACCAGCAGCGTGTCGCCTTCAAACCGCGGAATCCCCGATCCCGGCATCGTCGCGACCCGTGCCGGCTCGTGTTGCGGTGACCACCGCCAGATGCCGTTCGCCATGTCTGCCAGCAGCAGCGTGTCGCCCGAGACGGTCACGTGGACTGGCCGGAACGATAGGCGCGCAACGCCTATGTCCGCTGAGGGACGTCTGCGCCAGAGGAGGAGCGAGTCGGCGGCGTTCCACGCCAGCGCACCGCCTTCACCGCCCCAGGGCACCTCGCCCGTGATCGCTTCAGGCCATGTCGTACCTGCAGTAACGGATCCCTCGACCGAGATGCGAACACTCTGCGTGCAGCGGCCGGGGGTGAAGATGGCGTGATCGCGATCGGCGGCAGCGATCGTCCAGCCGCGCGGAAGGCCCTGGTCGGTCAGGATGGTCGGCTCAACGAGCGCGATGGGACTCGCCAGCAGCGTGAGTCGTGGATCTCCGGAACCCTGTGCCCGGGCGAGCATTCCCGTCGCCGCGCGCATCAGCGCATCGGGACGCAGCGGAAGCGACAGCCCGGCCTCGCCTCCCAGGAACGCTGCGTGCACATCCATCGTGGCGTCCGATACCAGGCACGGGTCTGCGAGGCCGTCGCGCACCGCGTTGGTGAACCGCCGCAGCCGGTCTGAGGTCACCGCGCCCGGCAGGACGAGCGTCCGTTCGATGATCAGCGCATGGCGTGCGAGGGCATCGGCGTTATCGCTGCGCGGGACGAGGTCTGCGTCCTCTGCGGCGACGGGCATGATCGGTCCCGTCCAGTAGCTTCCGTCCTCTGGTCGGGGTGTGCAGGACGCCGCGTCAACGCCCTCGATCTCCAGCAGCAGTTCTTCGAGTCTGGCCACCAGCGGCATCGCGGCGTCGGTCCAGACAAATCGCATCGACAACGGAATGGTGTGCAACGGAGATCCCGCCGCGCCGTCCTCGCCGACCTCGGATGCCAACTGCGGCATGGCGAGGAGGTGATCGATGAGGCGCGCTGCCTGAATCCCGACGTCGGCAGCACCGGCACCCGCACGCGATGGCGTCGGCGCGGCGCCGCCGTCGAGCCCGCTGGTGTCGCCGGTCAACCGGGCCCGCATCGCAGCAACCCTGTCGGCCGTGTGCCAACGCAACGCCAACTGCGCGTCCCCGATTGCCACCCGACTCTGTGGCGCGATTCCCTCATCCGTTGTGCGTGGGGCTTCGGCCGCATCGAGCGACGACACGGCCGCGCGGGCCGCCGACACGATGTCGGCCAGGCCGAGGCCCGGCCCACCGAAGTGCTGCCAGGCATCGACGGGCAGGGTGACGGCTCGGGGAGACCCGTCGAGGGACGACAGGGCCTCGCGCAGTTGCCGCGTCCGTTCGCGATCGGGTCGTCGCGCCAGCCGCTGGTGGATGATCCTGCAGAAGCCGCCATCGCGGTCGGGGAACGTCTTCACCGTGTCAGCGAGGTCTGCCTGCCGGAGCGATGGGCCGACCAGGATGCCGGCGCCCGACGCATTGACGACACGGCCCGCGTCGAGGTCGCCGGCGCGCGCGACGATCCAGTCGCGGAACTCGACGAGATGCGGCGCACTGACAACAGGGGCGCCCGCCACACCCGGCACCTCGATGAGCGTCCGCGCCTCGAGCGTCTGCCGCCAGATGTGACGGAGGCGGACCCCGCGCGCGGCATGACGGGCCCACGAGGCTTCGTGCGAGGTGCCACGGCAGTAGGGCTGGCCGTCGGTGAACGCGAGGTCGGCACCGGCAAAGACGATCGGGCTGCAGCCGCACACGATCGCGAGGTCGAAGGCTGTCGTCAGCACCGATCCCCACGCGCGAAGCATCGGAGCGTCGGTGCCCTGTTGCCGCAGCCACGGCCACGGGTGATGGTCGGCCACCCGGAACACGGCGACCCTCCCGGCGTGCTCCTGCAGCGCATCGGGATCGACACTTCCTTCCGACACCACCCACGTCTCCAGGGCGTGAGGAATCCCCACGAGGTGCCGCCCGTTGTCACGCGACGGGTCGAGCGCGACCACGAGATGGGGATGCACGCCGGCGCGGACGAGGGGTCTCCAGGCCGTGTCGGTCGCGATGACCAAGGCGCGCGACTCGAGTCGGCGCAGGAGGTCGGCCTGATGATCCAGTGACGGTCCCGCACCCACCACGACGGCAGGCGCACCTGTGAACTGCGCCTGCAGCCGTGCGGCGTCGGCCCCGTTCACGAGGTGCCGCACATTGCGCAGCGTGTTGAGCAGGTATCGCCCCGCGTTCTGCGCGCGGGCCTCGGCATTCATCCGGGCGGCGGCCATGGCGCGGCTGGCCACCCGCGCCGCGTCGGCCATCGGCCCCGGAAGGGCCCGGCCGAGCACGGGATGCACGAACATCGGCGGGGCGACGCCTGCCTGCACGTGTGGTTCGAAGGCCGACCAGAGGTCATTGGCTCCCTCGAAGGCTGGCCCCGCCACGACGCTCACGTGCCCAGGCACGTAGAGGGTGGGCGTGCGGGCGCGTGCAGCCTCCGCAACGGATGCCAGGGGCTCGACGACGACGATCCTCGCGTGGGGCCAGCGCGCGCGGGCCGCCTCGGTCACGAAGCCCAGCCCGGCGCCCACGATGACGAGCACTCCCGTGCCTCCGACCTCGAGATGGGCGAGCTGCTGGTATGCCTCGGCGAGCGGGTCGCGCCTGCTGTGCACCGTGAGCCACCCGCCGTCAGCGGCACGCACCCGCAGGATCGGGGGCGTGCTCGTCAGCTCGATCTCGACGACCGACGACGTGGTGTCCTGGGCCCCGAGGGCAGCGGTCGGCAGGTGCATCCAGCGGCGGATTGTGCAAAGTGCGCGCCGTCGATCCGCGTGGCCAGACCGCCCGTTCGGCGGGCCAGAGGTGTCGGCTGGCCGACCCCATGCGACGGACGCGGGCCCTCGCGGGCGGGAAGGGCATGCCGTTCACGCTGTGGTGCCCTTCTTGCAAACAAGCGCGCGAGTGAACGTCGTCCTCCTCAACGACACCAGGTGTGATCCCAATCCGGGATGCCAGGCCACCGTGTCGACGCTGGTGCGTTTCATCGCCGCGACCCTGTCGGCGCAGGTGGTCACGCGTCCGCGTGGTGACGGCTACGAGTGCTTCGAAGCGCCGGCCGCGCCGGGTGGGACACACGCGCGCGACGACTGGCAGCGCTCGGTGCGACGACTCGAGGCGCATGCGCCACTCGTCGATACCCTCGCCGCGGCCGACATCGTGATCGCCAACCTCGAAGGCACGTTCCACCACCATACGGTCGGCGCGCTGGCCCTCGGCGGCGCGTTGGCGCTGGCTCACCGCATGGGCAAGCCCGTGTGGGCCGTGAACGGCACCGTCGAGGCCATCGAACCCTGGCTGCTCGACGAGACGTTGAGGCCGGCCGAATACCTGGCGCTGCGAGAGCCGCGCTCGGTGCGATGGCTGGCCGCGCACGGCATCCACGCGCGGCTGGCGGCGGACGCGGTCTTCCTCGCCGAGTCGTTCTGCGTGCGCGACATGGCGCCGTCGCTGGAGGCGCGCAGCGTGCTCTACACGCCGGGGGTCGTCGCCGGACTGGCCCGATCGCCGGCCGAGGCGCGGCGCGGCGTGTTTGCGGACCTCGAAGCCCTGGCGGATGCGAACTGGCACCCCGTCTTCCTCCAGATGGAGGACCGCGAGAAGACGTTGACCGACGCGGTGGGGAGTGCGGGATGGTCGGTTGCGGATGCGCGCGATGTGGCATGGCACGCGTTCGGCCACTACCTTCGCCGGTTCGCACTCGTGGTCTCGGGCCGCTACCACGTCCTCCTGTTCGCCGCGATGGCGGGGGTGCCTGCGCTGGCCTTGCCGTCGAACACATTCAAGGTCGAAGGCCTGCTCGACCTCCTCCGCCGCCCGGACGTGCTGTTGCGCGACCCGGGCGACTTGCGCGCGAGGTTGCGCCGCAGCCTGCCGCGGCCAGTCGGCGAGGCACGCATCCGTCAGTGCCAGCAGCTGGCCCTGCGCAACGTGCCGGCCAGCGGCGAACCGGGGTGCACGTCTGCCCGTGCGGTGCGGTCGCCGGCGGTGGCGTGTGTCGAAGGGCTCGACTGGACGCACGCCTCGGCGTTGCCCGGCGTGCTGACGGCGCTGCGACGATCGGGGCCCGACGCATTCGTGACCTCCATCAGCACCGCTCCCTCCCGCGTCAGCCGCGACGGTCTCGTCTCTCTCCGGCCTCCCGGTTGGTGGCGACGCACCCTGGAGCGCGCTGGTTTCGATGTGTCTGCCGAGCGCCTCGCACTTGAGGAAACGGGCACGGCACTCGCTGACGGAGAAGTCGCGCGTCGGTGGACGCTCGCAAATCCGTTCAGGGACGATGGTGTGGGACGGCGTCGCGTCTACTCGCTGCGGAGGTCGGTGGCGGGCCGGCCGGAGGCAGCCCGACAACGCGCCGGGAACCTTCATGTCGCCTTCGTCGTGGGCTCCCTGGCTGAGTTCGATCGCCACCTCCGGCGGTGGTCGGTCATGCCCTCGCACGCGTGCAGTGTCATCGTGCGACGCGATCCCGGCGACGCCGCCTGGAGCCTGGTGACCGAGGGGATCGAGGCCCGGTGCCGACAGGCGGCGATTGCCGTGTATCGCGCGAGCCGACCGGGCGACGTGCCCTGGGAGGCGCTGGCCTCGCGCGGGCTCCTCGTGGCGACCGAGGAGCCGGACGCGGGATACCGGCGCACGTTCCACGCGGCCTTCCGGGCGGTCGCCCTGCAGCGAGGGTGGGAGACGGCGGCCGCGATCGGAGGAGCATCCGGGGCGCTGCCGCGAGACGTCCCGGGTGCCGGCGGTGCCGTGACCCTGGCCGATGCGCTTGGCGATTGGGTAGATGCCTACGCCGCACGTGTGCTGGTGTCGGTTGACGACATCTCCGACGTCCTCGGGACGGCCCGAGTCCGGCCCGAACTGCTGTTCGTCGTCAGGCCACGGCAGGGGAGCTGGACCTCCGCCCGTCCCGAGGTGATTCCAGGCAACGTCGTGGTGATCGACGACCTGACGTGGGTGCTTGCCGGGCTGGACGCTCGCCAGTTGGTCATGTCGGTTGACGCGGTGGCCGTCGAGCCGGGGTGCCCGATGTTCGATGAGTCCGTGGAGAGCAGCGACACGCCGACCGTCACGTTGGCGGCCCTCGCCCGAGCACGGTCGTATCCCGGAGTGCGCCGACAGGGCGAGCCATCCCCCGGACCCGGGCGCCGCGATCGTCGTCCGTCGTGGTTCGCGATGGCCCAGGTGAAGCCGAGGCGCACACCGGACGGCTGTCTCGACATCCCCCCAGGGGGCTGCTCGCGCAGCCCGGCCGTGATGTCGCGGGCAACCGCGCGGCCACGTCGCGAACGCTGACCGTGGCGCTGTTCGGAGCGTCGACGCTGGGACGCAGCCTGGCGGCGCGCGTGCGCGCGTCTGCGGCCCTCGAACTCGTGTCGTTCATCGACAACGACCCGGCGCTCTGGGGCACGTGCCGAGGTGGCGTGCCTGTCGTCTGTCCCGACGCGAATGCCTTCGCGAACGTCGACGTGGTCGTGGTCGCGTCGATGCACGCGCGCGACATCGCACAGCAGGTGGTCGCGGCGGGCTTCGGACACAAGCTGGTCTTCGACTTCGACGACCTCGATGCCGTTACCTTCCGTAACACCGGGCTGCGGCGGTGGACGCCGGTGCGCCCGGAGGCCATTCGTCACGGGCAGGGCAGGCCTGAGTCGACATCTACGCCATGAAGCGATTCGCGAGCACCTTCCCCTTTCTCGAGCACGGGGCCAACCAGTTGCACATCGGCCGCCTGGTCGCCAACCACGACTTCGTCAGGGCGCTGCTTCGCTTCGGGACCTGCGACGAGTACGTGTTCAGCGGACCGTCGGTCGAGAACCTGCGCGCGTTCGAGCAGGTCGTGCGTGGCTGGTCGCTCGACGCTGCCCGTGCCGCATCGATCAGGTACTGCCCCTACGTCGAGTTTGCGCGCGTGGTGGCCAACGAGCCGATCCATGTGCTGCACGTCGGCGGGTGGGGCTATTTCATGCCTGGCCTGCATTACCTGCGGCAGCACGCCCGCACGCCATTCCCGATCACCGGCGTCACGTTCTCGTTGCACGGGCGCGAGGTGATCGACCATGCCGTCCGTGTGGCGCACGCGGAGATGACGGCGGCCGACGCCATCTTCTGCATCTCGCGCGACGGCCGCGAGGTGATGCGCCGGCTGCTGGACGGTGCAGCGCGCATCACGGGACGTTCGTGGCAAGGCCAGTTGCGTCACATCCCCCTCGGCATCGACGACGACCTGTTCGCGCAGCAGGGCGATCGGCAGCGTTGTCGGCAGCGGCTCCGCATTCCCGATGACGCGGTCGTGTTGCTCACGCTGGGACGCATCACGCCGGCGCAGAAGATGGATCTCGGTCCGTGGCTGCGCACGGTGGCCCGTCGAGTGCTGCCCGTCGCCGCGGCGCCCGTGGTGCTGGTGTTGGCCGGGGGCGCGTCGGCCAATGACCTCAGGCTGGTGAAGCAGGTCATCGATGCCGAGGGGCTGGGTGACCGTGTGCGGGTCCACGCCAACTTCCCGGTCGATCAGAAAGCCGATCTGCTGGCGGCGGCCGACATCCTCGTGATGCCGACCGACAACACGCAGGAGACGTTCGGCTTGAGCCTGGTCGAAGCGCAGGCAGCTCGGCTGCCCGTCGTGGCGTCGTGCTACGACGGCTACAAGGACATCGTCCGCGACGGCATCGATGGGTTCCTGGTCGGGACGATCGGCCTGGCCTCGGATCCCCTGTCGGCGTGGTTCGACGTGATGGACCAGAACGTCGCGCAGCTGTTTCAGTCGCAGGCAGTGGCCATCGACCTCGAGCAACTTGCCGACCGCGTCATCTCGCTGGTGAACGCCCCGGGGTTGCGCCAGGCCATGGGAGCGGCCGGGCGCCTTCGCGCAGAGACCGAGTTCCGGTTCAGCCGCGTGATCCGCCGGTACGAAGACGCATGGGACGAGCTGGCGGTGGTGGCCGCCAGCGTCACCCGTACGACCGTGGCGGCTTCGCCATGGAATCTCGACCACGTGACGGTGTTCGGACACTACCCCTCGCACCAGCTGACGTCCGACGACCAGGTGGTGGCGACCGCCGAGGGCCTCGACATCACCCCGTTCAGCGACGTCGCGACGCTGCTCCCACGCGCTCTCCTTGCAGCGATCCTCGCGGCTGCCGCGTCGCCGGTGTCGGTCGGTCGTCTCCGCGAGGCCACGGGGGCTCAGGCGCCGGCGCACTTCGACGCGAACCTGGTTGTCGATGCCGCGGTGGTGTGGCTGCTCAAGTACGGGATGCTTAAGGTCACCCCGTCGCTCGATGTCTGCGGCACGCTTCCTGCGGCCCGTCCCCAATCCTGAAGTCACAGCGTCGCCTGCCGATTCCCCAAGCGGAGCCAAGGCCTCGCACGGCGGTCGTGCGGCGTTCGCGGTTCAGGCCATGAGCGTTCGTACAGACGACTTGCGACGAACCGTCGCGCCCCCCGCGTCGTTCTGGCTGGCTGACACCTGTCGTGTGTCGCCTGCCTGGCCCGAGTTCGAGCGCACGATCATTGCGACGCGGGGAGACCTCGACGCGCTCATGGTCGTTCTCTGGGCATTCGATCCCGAGGTTGCCGGCCACTCGCTGCGGGCAGGAGCGGCCGCCCTCGAGCTGGCGGCGGCCGCGGGGCTTACGGCCGCGCATGCTCGACGCGTTCGTGACGCGGCATGGGTCCACGACCTCGGTCGTCTCGCGGTGCCGCCCGGCATCTTTTCAAAAGCTGGTGAGCTGACGACAAGCGAAGCGCTGGTGATGCAGGAGCACCCGGCGATGAGTGCGGCGCTGCTGACGCTGATGCCGACCCTGAGGGATCTCGCGCCGATCGTGATTGCGGCGCACGAACGATGGGACGGCGAGGGGTACCCCAGGGGCATTCGGGGGGCCGCCATTCCAATCGAAGCGCGGATGCTCGCCATCGTGGACGCCTACGACGCGATCACGTCGTGGCGTGCGCATCGGCCCGCCGTGGCCGACGCTGCCGCGGTTGCGGAGGTCCTGCGTTGTGCGGGCACGCAATTCGATCCCGCCCTCGTGCGCTGCTGGCTGCGAGCGCACGACGTGGCGTCGTTGCGTGTCCACTGAGGCGACGGGCCAATCATGAGCGACGCCGTGCCGTCACCGTTCCACGCGGGCCAACGCCTCTCGGTGGTGCCGTGGTCTCCGCCGGCACGCGAACGTCAACTCGTCGAGGCCATCGGCCGGATTCACTGCGCGCGCGACGAGGCAGGGGTGCTCCAGGCCGCGGTTCACGCCGTCGAACGCACGATCGCGGGCGCCGCGTCGGCGCTGTTCCAGGTCGATCCCGACGCCCAGGTCGTGTCGCTCCGCGCCGCCGGCCCACGCTGGCGCACGGCCGAACGCGACACGCCGGCGTGGCTCACGCGTGAAGCGGGCGGAATTGCCGATTTCGCGCGCGGCGGGGGGGCATGTGCCGGACGGTGGTGGCGCCGTCACGGCGACGCGCCAGGCGATGGCCGCGACATCGCGCGGATGCGTGTGTCGGTGGCAGACCGCCTGTGGGGGATGCTCGTGGTGGTGGGGCCGTCGAGCGACAGCGACCGTGCCGAGGACGCCTGGTTCGTCGAAGCGCTGACAGCACACGTCGGCCTCGCGCTCGGCCGCGCGTCCCGGGGCGAGGGAGTGTCGGGCGCGGTTGCGACGGTGCCCGTGGGGCGCGAGCAGGCGGTCGGCCACGTTGGCCTCGACATGCTGGGGCAGCTCGCCTCAGGCGTCGGGCACGAGTTCAACAACACGTTGACCTCCATCCTCGGCGTCACCGAGTGGCTGGTGTCCACGCGTTCCGACGACCAGGAGCTCGTGGAGGAACTCGGAACGATGCGCGAGTCGGCCAAGGCGGCCGCAGGCCTCATCAGGCGCCTGCAGTGCTTCAGCAGGCGGCGCGCCATCTTCCAGCGCGAGGCGACGCCTCTTGGGGATCTCGTCTTCGAGAGCCTCGACGTCGTCCGGCCGTACCTGTCGGAGTTCAACCAGCGCGAACACGCCAGCGTGCGCGTGACGATTGACACCGAGGACGAGGTGTCGGTGGACGTCGACGCGGGCGGCATGCGCGAGGTCCTCGTCAACCTGCTGACGAATGCCATCGACGCCAGCGCGGCGGGCGGCGAGATCGTGATCCGGACCGGGCGCGAGCAGCATGAGGCCTTCGTCGCCGTCGTCGATCACGGCACGGGACTGGACGACAGCACCCGACGACACATGTTCGACCCGTTCTTCTCGACGAAGGGCCGACGCGGCGGCGGACTCGGCCTCCCGCTGTGCCTGAGCGTGGTCGAGAGTCACGGCGGGCGGATCGCGGTGGCCACGACGCACGGCGTCGGGAGCACGTTCACGGTGTGGTTGCCCCTCGCCCCCCAGGGACGCGGCATCGAGAGCCCCGTTCCGTGCGCGGCGCACACGCGGCCCGCAGGCGCCGACGTGATGACGTTCTCGCGCTGCGCGGCACGCTCGCCGAGGCATCACGACTAAAGACCGGTCGAGATCGGCCGATTCCCGCGGTGTGCCACACACGCACGCGTGTGTCACGTCGTGATGGACCTCGCGCGGGTGTGCCGCGCGTGCCAGGAGCAACCGCATGCTGGTGATCGTCGGGTTCGTTGTAGTGCTGGGCTGCGTGCTCGGCGGGTTCGTCATGGCGGGCGGGCCCATCCCGGTCCTCATCCAGCCGGCCGAACTCGTGATCATCGGGGGCGCGGCCATCGGCTCCACGATCATCAGCACGTCGATTCCGGTACTCAAGGGCATGGCCGCGCAAATCGCTGGCGCCATGAAGCCGCGTCCGGGCAAGGCCGAATACCTCGAGTTGCTGGGCATGCTCTACTCGCTCTTCAAGCTGACCCAGCAGTCGGGCGTCATGGCCCTCGAGTCGCACGTCGAGGACGCGTCGAAGAGTCCCATCATGGCGAAGTACCCGAAGTTCCTCGCGCGACACCACGCGGTCCACTTCTTGTCGGATTCGATCAAGGTGATCATCCTGGGCGGCATCGCCCCCCACGACCTCGAGGCGTTGATGGACGAAGACCTCGAGGTGCACCACCAGGAAGAACTCAAGCCCTCGCAGGCCCTGACGACAATGAGCGACGCGCTGCCCGGGCTCGGGATCGTGGCGGCGGTGCTCGGCATCGTGGTCACGATGCAGTCGATCGGCGGGCCCGTCGAGGAGATTGGACACCACGTGGCGGCCGCCCTCGTCGGCACCTTCCTGGGCATCCTGATGTGCTACGGCTTCGTCGGCCCGCTGGCGAAGAACATGGAGCACTGCGTGAACGACGATGGGCACTACCTGGTCTGCATCAAGACCGGCCTGCTTGCCGTCTACAAGGGGTTCCCGCCCGTCATCGCCGTGGAGTTCGCGCGTCGCGTGCTCCCGGGCGAAGTGCGTCCGACCTTCGAAGAAACCGAGAAGTACTGCAAGAAGGCAGGGCAGCAGGCCGCGCAGAACGCCGCCGCGGCCTGAGCCGGCGCCGAGTAGCTGTCGTCCCCGCGCGGAGCACCCGTCGTGAAGAATCCGTCAGTCGTCATCATCAAGAAGGTCAAGAAGGGTGGCCACGGCGGCCATCATGGCGGCGCGTGGAAAGTGGCGTACGCCGACTTCGTCACGGCGATGATGGCCTTCTTCCTGGTCATGTGGCTCGTGGCACAGAGCAACGCGGTCAAGGCCGCCGTGTCGGGCTACTTCAAGGACCCGGGCATCTTCGACTACGCCAAGTCGAACGGTCCCATCCCCGGCGGCGAGAAGCCGCTGGAGCCGGATTCGCCTGCCCGCGTCCGCACCTCCGACAGCAAGGTCGTGGTCGGCGTGGGCGACGCGAAGGCACTCGAGAAGATGGCCGGGCAGATCCGGCAGATGCTCGAGGACACGCCAGAGTTCACCGACCTCAAGAAGCAGGTCGAGGTCCAGATGACCTCCGACGGGCTGCGCATCGAACTGGTCGAGGGCGCCGAGTCGACGTTCTTCGACTCGGGGAGCGCGCACGTAAGGTCCGGGACCGAGCGCCTGCTGCGTGCGATCGCCAAGGAACTGGGCGTGCTCCAGAACCCGATCATCGTGGAAGGGCACACGGACGCGCAGCCGTTCTCGCGGTCGGGCATCTACACGAACTGGGAGTTGTCGGCTGACCGCGCGAACTCGGCCCGCCGGATCATGGAAGAAGGCGGGCTGCACGACCACCAGGTCGTGGGCGTCCGCGGTTTCGCCGACACGCACCTGAGGGTTCCTGACCCGTCCGACGCGCGCAATCGCCGCGTGTCGATCATCGTCATGTCGTACGACCCGCGCACCGTCGAGGATCCAACACTGCAGGTCGACCCCTCCGCTGAGACGTCGGCACGTCCCGACGCGAGGGCGCCCGTGACACCGGCGCTCGCAACGCCCCGATCGAACACCCCGGCTGTCGATCACAGCACCCACTGACATCGTCGCGTCGCACAGGCGCCCTTGCTCATGCTCATCCATGGGCATGCCGATTGGCCTCATGGGCCTCGCGCGGCCGGATGGCTCGCGCGCTCGGGCCCGACACGATTGCAGGGAGTGACGTACGTGAGTCTAGGAAAGCGCACCATCGCACTTGGCGTCGCGTTGATCGTCGGCGTGGCTGGCGTCCTCTTCGGTCTCTACTATCGCGAGGCCCGCGAGAGCGTCACGCAGCAGTACGTCGAGAAGGCGCGCAGCGTCGTCCTCATGGCTGAAGCGACGCGCGGCGAGATGACACGGAACTGGGAGACCGGCGTGTTCGACGCCGCGCGGCTGCGCGAGTGGGCCGAAGCCGGACGCCAGGATCGGCTCGTCGCGGCCACGCCGGTTGCCACCGCGTGGCGCGCTGGCCAGGCCAAGTCCGAGGAGGGCGGATACACCTTCCGTGCGCCGAAGTTCCGGCCCCGCAACCCCAAGAACGAGCCCGACGAGGTCGAAGCGCGCGTCCTGAAGATCTTCGAGTCGTCCGACGTCACCGAGCACATCGAGATCGACACGGCGCAGAACGCGATCCGGTACTTCCGCCCCATCAGGCTCAGCGAGGAGTGCCTGCTGTGCCACGGCGACCCCGCAACGTCGAAGGCGCTCTGGGGCAATGACAAGGGCCTCGACCCGACCGGCACGCGCATGGAGGGCTGGAAAGTCGGCGAGGTGCACGGCGCGTTCGAGGTGATCCAGCCGTTGGGCGACGCCCAGGCGCGCATCGCGGCCGCCATGTGGAGGGGTGCGGGCGTCGTCCTGCTGCTGATCCTCGTGGCAGGCGCCATCCTGCACGTCGTGACGAACCGGACCGTGGTGAGGCCCGTCGCCCAGCTGGTCGGCCAGCTGGTGGAGGGTGCCGACCAGGTCTCGCAGGTGTCGAGCCAGGTCTCGTGCACGGCGCAGTCGCTGTCACAGGGCACCACCGAGCAGGCGGCCTCACTGGAAGAGACATCAGCCTCGATGGAGGAGATGTCGGCCATGACCAAGCAGAACGCTGCGAACTCGCTGCACGCCGCCGAGGTCATGGGAGTGGTCGACGCCAACGTCACCGAGACGGCGCACGCGCTCGACGAGATGCACGCGTCGATGGCGGCCATCCAGGAGTCGAGCCAGCGCGTCTCGAAGATCATCAAGACCATCGACGAGATCGCGTTCCAGACGAACATCCTCGCCCTGAACGCGGCGGTCGAGGCCGCGCGGGCGGGCGAGGCGGGCATGGGCTTCGCGGTGGTCGCCGACGAAGTCCGCGGGCTGGCCCACCGCAGTGCGCAGGCCGCGAAGGACACGGCCGCCCTGATCGAGGAATCGTCGCGCACGGCGGTTCAGGGCAGCGCGCGGCTCGAACGCTTCACCGCCTCGCTGACGAAAATCGCCGAGAGCGTCACGTCGGTGCGCGGCATGGTCGACGAGGTCAGGCACGCAAGCGAGCAGCAGGCCCAGGGGATTCAGCAGGTCAGCCAGGCCATCGGCCAGATGGAGAAGGTCACCCAGATGTCGGCGGCCACGGCCGAAGAGAGCGCGGCCGCCAGCGAGGAACTCAGCGCACAGGCCGAACACACGCACGCCCTCGTCGAGTCGCTGCACGAACTCGTCGTCGGCTCCGTGAAGCGCGCGGCGTCACCAAGCCAGGCGCCTCCTGCCGCACGGGGCGATCAGCGGCGGCCCACCGGGCACGTGATCCCGCTCGCGCACGCCTCGTCGAGGAGTTCAGCGCAGCGCATTCCCATGGACGACACGGGCACGTACACGAGTTTCTGACCATGCGCACATCCCGGACGAGTCGACTTGCCTTCCTGACCGCGGCGGCCATCATGGGCGCGACGTCGGTTGCCAACGCCTCCGGGCCAACTCAGGGGGGCGCGCTCGACCGGCTCAAGGCCGGCAATGCGACGTTCGTCACCAATGCCAGCCAGCCACTGCCGGTGACCGCCGATCAGCGGCTGGCCCTCGCGAAGGGCCAGCAGCCGTTTGCCATCGTGCTGTCGTGCGCAGACTCCAGGGTGCCTCCCGAGGTCATCTTCCACACCGGGCTCGGTGACCTCTTCGTGGTGAGAGTGGCCGGGGAGGCCCTCGACAAGTCGGTGCTCGCGAGCATCGAGTACGCCGCAGAGCACCTGCAGGTCGGCGCCCTCGTGGTCATGGGCCACGCGTCGTGCGGTGCGGTCAGGGCCGCCGTCGAGACCAGGCCGGGCGGGACGTCGATGGGACCCAACCTCGACTACCTGATCGGCACCATCACGCCCGCTTTCTCGCGGATGCGCTCCGGGGCCGATGCCGAGCACCTGCGGGACGCGATCCTGGCCAACGTCGAGCAGGTCGTGAACGACCTGCTGACACGCAGCCCGATCATCACGCGCCTGCACGCAGCGGGGAAGCTGCAGATCGCCGGCGCCTACTACGAACTCGAGTCCGGGCGCGTCCGGTTCTCGGAGCCGCTGCCTCCTGCGATGGCGGCATCGCAGGCGGCGTCTGACTCAGGACACCGCAAGTAGGGCGCGGAACGGCCATGCGCGCATCATCCTGGATCGTTGGCCTCCTTGCGCTGGGCCTGGCACCGCTGCCCGCAGTTGCGTCGGCATCGGAGCGTGTCAAGGCAACGGCGACGGCGCCCTCCGGTGCCGGCACGTCGAGGCCTGCGACGTCGGCACCGGCCCCACCCGGAGGCGCGGCAGGGCAGGGCAGCGGCAAGGCGCACACCACCGCGACGCACGAGCCGGCGGCCGTGCGCGTCCCATCGCCTGCGCGGGGTGGTGAAGTGGTGGTGACCGAGACAGGACCGTCCAAGCCGTCAGCGGCGAGCGGCGGATCGATTGCGGAGGTGCGTGACGCCATCCAGCGGGCCATGGCCATGACGACCGGGGGCGCCGCACACCTGGACGCGTCAGCGGCCACGCCCGGGCCCACCGGCGGGAAGGCCGTTCGACCGCCCACGGGGCGCGCGCCGATAGCGAAGGGCACGGGTCGAACGCCCGGCACATCGGCTGCGAAGCCCGCGCGGGGCCTCGCCCTGCACTGGCCCGACATGCCGATCGGCGCGCGGACGCTCGACTGGGAACCTGATCTCGATCCGCGATTCTCAGGCCTCGGAGTCCGCCTGGTGTGGGAACCCGACGTGCCGTGACCGGCTCACGTGCGTGTCCCCAGCTGACGATTCTGACAGTGATGTGCGGCGCTGTGCGGCGGACGACTGCCGCTCGAAGCCCCGCCCCGTCGTGATGCGCGCATGAGCGACACCCGAGACATCTTCGTGGACGACATCGACCGCCAGCTGGCGCAACTGGCCTGCGGCACGGTCCTCGATCCCACGCCGAGCGAGCTGACCCGGATTCAAGCCGGGTTGGGTGACCTCGCGCGGCGGCTCGAGGCGTCGCCCTTCGACGGCCTGCGGTCGATCGCCGAGCTGGTCAGCACGGCGACCCCACACGTTCGCGACGCGGGAGACGTGCAGGACCTGCTCGCGGCCGTTGAAGCGTCGTGGGGCATGTGGAAAGTCCACGGCGCATCCGCCGCTTCGTCACTGCCGACGGCGCACGCCTCGCCAGTGCCCCTCGAGGTCCACGACACGAGGGTCGTCGACCTGTCGACCTTCCCCCTGGAACCAGAGGAGGAGGCGCACGACGAGCTCGAGATCCTCCGGAGCGATGCAGAACTGGCCGGGATGTTCATCGCGGAGGCACTCGATCACCTCGGCGCCATCGAATCGACGGTGCTGCAACTCGACACCTGTCCCGGCGACCAGCGCCTGCTCAACGAAGTGTTCCGCCCGTTTCACACGATCAAGGGGAATGCCGGGGCGCTGGGTGTCACGTCGGTGCAGGCGTTCGCGCACACGGTGGAGAACCTCCTCGACCTGGGCCGCTCGGGCAAGGTTCGCATGGGCCCGGCGGAGTGCGACGCGATCCTGAAGGCGGTCGATCTCCTGACGGTGATGATCAGCGACCTCACGCCGCGACTGGCGGGACACCGCCCGGTGGACGTGACGGCCGTCACGTCGGAACTGACGGTGCTCATCGACCGTCTCGCCAACCCCGGCCTGGTACCGCCGGTGGCCGCGGCTGCCACACCGGCTGTGCCGGTGGATGCTGTCGAGCCGAGCGCTGCCACGCGGCCAATGCCCGCATCCGTGACGACACCAGCCGTCGAGATCCCCGCCACGCGCGCGGGCGATGCGGCCCCTGGCGCGCCATCGGGCCGTCGCGTCGACGACGCGATGGCGTCGGTGAAAGTCGATACGCGGAAGCTCGACAACCTGGTCGACATGGTGGGCGAGCTCGTGATCGTGCAGTCGATCATCGATGCCGATCCGAACCTCGCGCAGATCTCCGACGAACGGCTGTCTCGCAACCTCGCGCAACTGAAGCGCATCACCAGCGACCTCCAGCGGAACGCGATGTCGATGCGCATGGTCCCGATCCGGCAGACCTTCCAGAAGATGGCCCGCCTGGTGCGCGACCTGTCGAAGATGTCGGGCAAGTCGATCGACCTGGTCCTGTCGGGCGAGGACACCGAACTTGACCGCAAGGTCGTCGAGGACATCAACGACCCGCTCATGCACATGGTCAGGAACAGCGTGGACCACGGCATCGAGACGGTCGAGCGCCGGGTGGCTGTGGGCAAGGGCCCAACGGGTCGCATCGCGCTGTCGGCCTCCCACCAGGGCGGCAACATCGTCATCGCCATCGACGACGACGGGGCGGGGCTCGACGCCGACCGGATCCTGGCCAAGGCAGTCGAGAAGGGGGTCGTCAAGCCGGGCGAGAACCTTGCGCCTGCCGAGATCTACCAGCTGATCTTCAGGCCGGGATTCTCGACGGCCGAACAGGTGACGGCGATCTCGGGGCGTGGCGTCGGGATGGACGTCGTCAGGCGGAACATCGAGGCGCTGCGAGGGCGGATCGAGATCCACACGCAGCGTGGAGCCGGCACGTCGTTCTCGATCAAGCTGCCGCTGACGCTGGCCATCGTGGAGGGCCTCCTGCTGCGGGTCGGCGACCAGCGATTCGTGCTGCCGACGTTCTCGATCCGCGAATCGCTGCGGCCAGTGCCGGAGCAGGTGCACATGCTGCAGGGACGGCCGAGGATGATCAGGGTGCGCGACCACCTCGTGCCCCTCGTGCACCTTGGCGAGTTGCTCGGCGTGACGGGGGCGGTCACGAACGTGTGCGACACCACGGCGGTCGTGATCGAGGACGATGGCCGGCCGGTGGCCTTGCTGGTCGATCAGTTGCTCGGCAAGCAGGAGGTCGTGATCAAGTCGTTGGGCGAGACGTTCTCGCACGTGCGCGGCGTTGCAGGCGGAGCGATTCTCGGCGATGGCCGCATCGGGCTGATTCTCGATGCCGGCGGCATCGTCGCACTGATGGGACGCGGCAAGGCCGAGGCGGCCTGAGCCGTCATATCGCTGCGCGTGCAGGCACAGACCGGAGAACGAGGCATGCCCAGCGGAACGGCGAGGCGGAGCAACTGGACGTCGGGCGGATCCGGAGTCCACGAACCGCAGGCCCCCACCGATCGTGAACTGAGTGCCGTCATCGCCCTGGTCTACGAGAAGAGCGGGATCACGTTGCACGACGGCAAGCGCGCCCTCATCACCGCGCGGCTGCACAAGCGGCTGAAGGCCGTCGGCGTCGACAACTTCACCGCCTACCTGGCCTTCCTCGAGCGCGACGCGTCGGGCGGCGAACTCGTGATGCTGCTCGACGCCATCTCGACCAACCACACGAGCTTCTTCCGCGAGCCCCAGCACTTCGACGTCCTCAGGACAGTGGTCGTGCCGGAGTGGGCGCGGCGGCACGACCGGGGCCCCTTCGCGTTGTGGTCGGCGGCGTGCTCGAGTGGCGAAGAGGTGTACACGCTCGGCATGGTGTTGCAGGAGGCCCTGCCCGCAGACGAGCGCGCACGCCTCTCGATCCTGGCCTCGGACCTGTCGACCCGTGTTCTGCAGGCGGCACAACGCGGGATCTACCCGCTCGAGAGAGTCGAGGCGATCCCGACCGACCTGCTGCGCAAGTACTTCGAGAAGGGAGTGGGGCCGCAAGCCGGGCTTGCCCGGGTGAAAGCCGAATTGCGCGCGCGCGCCGAGTTCAGGCAACTGAACCTGCTCGAGATCACGGACCTCGGCCGGCGCTTTCCGGTGATCTTCTGCCGCAACGTGATGATCTACTTCGACCGCACCGTGCAGCAGCGCGTCGTGACGATGCTCGAGCGTCACCTGGCGCCCGGGGGGTACCTGTTCATCTCGCACTCGGAAAGCCTCAACGGGATCGCGCACGGGCTCACGTGGGTTGCCCCTGCCGTCTATCGACGGGGTGGCGCGTGAAATACGACTCCTGGCGCACGGCTGCGCCGACGGCAGTGCCTGCCTGGCCGAGGCCCGCGGCGCCCGACATGGGCAGATCGCCGTTCACGTCGCCCGTGCAGGCAGCTCCAGCCGGACAACGGTACGTGGTGGGCATCGGCGAGTTCGCGGTCGCGACCGCGAAGGACGACATGATCATCACGCACGCCCTGGGGAGTTGCATCGCCGTGTGCATCTGGGACCCGACGAGCCTCGTCGCCGGCCTGCTGCACTTCCTGCTGCCCGACTCGCGCATCAATCCGCAGCGTGCCAAGGACCAACCGGCGGCGTTCGCCGACGCGGGAATCCCGCTGCTGTTCCAGACCGCGTACAGGCACGGCCTGCAGAAGAACCGCTGCATCGTGCGGCTCGCTGGAGGGGCCGAGATGGCGGGTCACGGCGCCTCGTTCGACATCGGGAAGCGGAACATCCTGGCAGCCAAGAGCCTGCTGTGGCGCAACGGCGTGCTGATCAAGGCCGAGGACGTCGGCGGCCGGTCGGTGCGCACCGTGAACCTGCACGTGGCCGACGGCCGGATGCAGGTCACGTCTGGCCGCGAGCAGACCCATGAACTCTGAGGAGCGCAGCATGACTCAACCGCAGGCCGACGCGGGCCCACGGCCACTCAACGTGCTCATCGTGGACGACTCCGCGATGATGCGGGCGATGATCAAGCGCGTGGCCAGCCTGTGCGAGGTGCCGATAGGCCGCATCTACGAAGCGTCGAATGGTGCCGAGGCCATCAGGGTTCTCGAGACCACCGACATCGATGCGCTCTTCACCGACATCAACATGCCCGTGATGACAGGCACGCAGTTGTTGCGCGAAATCGGGAAATACCCGCGGTACGACACCCTGACGCGCGTCATCATCAGCACCGACGGATCGGCCGCGCGACGCGACGAAGTGAAGGACCTGAACGTGCGGCTCTACGTCGAGAAGCCGTTCCGGCCCGAGGTGATGCGCGATGTCCTGGCGGAGATCACGTCCAATGCCCACCTTCGCTGATCAGGAAGACGGCGTGCGGGCGGCGCTGGTGAACGTGGCCGAGAACAGCTTCTTCGGCTTCACGGTGCCGCTCGACGACAAGGCGTTCGACGACCTCGTGCGTCATCCCCTGGCCGTCGAGCCCGACGTGCCGCCGGGACCCGGGCCCTGGATCGTGACCGAGGTGCCGTTTGCCGGGCCATTCGACGGCGCGGTCGAGGTGGCGATGAGCGAGGTGCTGGCCCGGCAACTGCTGCAGGCCTTCCTGGGCCTTGGCCTCGACGATCCCATCGACGAGGGGCAACTGTTCGACGCGACTGGTGAGTTCGCCAACCAGGTGTGCGGCACGTGGCTGACGCGGGCGTCTGGCGACCGGCGGTTCGACCTCGGCGCGCCTGACGCGGTGCGACGGCCGCTCGGCTGGCTGCCGCTCGACTCGGCACCGTCCGGTGACTGCCGGGGCCAGATCCTGGTGAGCATGAACGACCTGCCGTTGCGCGTGAGAGTGCGACTCGCCGCGGAGGCCGCATGAATCAGGCAGGACGAAGGACCCGTGTGCTCGTGGTGGACGACTCGGCGATCGTGCGCAAGGTGCTCGCAGACGCCATCCGCAGCGAGCCCGACATGGAGGTCGTTGCGGTCGCGTCCGATCCGTTCATGGCGCGCGACCTCATCCTCCGGCACGAACCGGATGTCGTCACGCTCGACCTCGAGATGCCGCGCATGGACGGCCTGACCTTCCTGCGCAAGTTGATGGAGCACCATCCGCTTCCCGTCATCATCGTCAGCTCGCTGACGCAGGCGGGCTCGGCCACCAGCGTCGAGGCCCTGCGCGTCGGCGCGATCGACGTCATCCCGAAACCGGGCGGGCCCTACTCTGTGGTGCAGGTGACCGACCGGCTCAAGCAGCGCATCCGCATGCTCCGCACGTCGGGATTCACCGTTCGGGCCCGGCCCGTGTTCGTGCCCGCGTCGGCTCCCCGATCGTCGTTGACGTCCGGGTCGCGAGCGGCGGGCCTGATTGCCATCGGCGCCTCGACAGGGGGGACGCAGGCCATCGAGGCGTTGCTGATGCACCTGCCGGCCGACGTGCCGCCGATCGTCATCACCCAGCACATGCCTGCCCACTTCACGCGCGCGTTCGCCGAGCGCCTCAACGGCATCTGCCCGATGCGGGTCGTCGAGTCGCAGGGTGGCGACGTCCTGCAGCGGTCGACCGCCTACGTCGCGCCGGGCGACCACCACATGGTGATCGAGCGCGTCGGCGTCGAACTGCGCACCGTCCTGAAGCAGGGGCCGCCCGTGCACCACCAGCGCCCTGCGGTCGACGTGATGTTCAACTCGATCGCGCGCATTCGGGCCACGCCCGTTGTCGCCCTGTTGCTGACGGGCATGGGGGCCGACGGCGCCGACGGCATGGTGGCGCTCCGGCGCGCGGGAGCCGAAACGATTGCCGAAGACGAGCACTCGTGCGTGGTGTTCGGGATGCCGAAGGAGGCCATCGCCCGCGGTGGCGCCGTCCACGTGGCCCCGCTCCAGCGGATGCCGTCCCTGATCTTCGAGAGCTTCGACCGCCTGAAGGGGTCACGTCTTTCATCTTGACGTTTTTCAAGCCCTGACCCCACGCCGAGGCCTCCGCACGGGCGCTACGGGACCGTGCACAGTGGTGAGCACGGATTCATGCCACTGCCCGCGGGAGCCGATTGAGCGTGGGTAGAGGCCGTGTGGACGGTGGCTCAACGCCCAAAAGCCGAGAGCCGTGCGGTCGCCCTCGACGATCGACTCCGTGGCGGCCTGGTCAGCGCGCACCGTGCGTGAGCGCCGGGCCCACGCAAGTCATTCGTCGTGCCGACCCCATGGAAGTCGCCGATCCCGCCCATCGTCCGCACGGCGTGCTCAGTTCACCAGGACTCCGGCCGTTCCACGGCCTGTCCGCAGGCGCGCCCCTGCCCACGCGCACACTGGACGTCCGCCACCGGCCCATTGGAGGCCGCGAGTGAGGATGGAGCCGACGATGGCGACTGCCGCTGCACCCGCGAATGAGATGACCAGCACCCGTGCCGCCTTCACGCGTGAACTGGCTGGCAAGTACCTGACCTTCGTCCTCGGCTCCGAGGAGTACGGTCTGCCGGTGCTCCGCGTTCGCGAGATCATCAGGATGATGGACATCACGATGGTGCCGCAGGTGCCCGACTACGTGAAGGGGGTCATCAACCTGCGCGGCAAGGTCATCCCCATCATCGACCTGCGCCTCAAGTTCTCGTTCGAGCCGATCGGCTACGGTGTGCGCACGTCGATCATCGTGGTCGAGGTCAACGCCGCATCTGGCAGGCAGATGACCGGCATCGTGGTCGACGACGTGTCTGAGGTGCTCAGCATTGCAGCCGACGAGATCGAGGAAACCCCTGAGTTCGGCAGCGCGGTGACCACCGACTACATGAAGGGTGTCGCGACGGTGAAGGGCAAGGTCAGGATCCTGCTCGACATCGACCGCGTCTTCGGCGTCGAACCGGTGATGTTCACCGGCCGGTAGCGTCCGATCGCGCAGGCTCGCCGCTGGCCCCGCCGGCCTTGCCACCGGCCCTCGACGGCTGGCCGGCCAGATGTTGCGCCTCCCGGCAGTCGCACCTCAACCCCGCAGGCCGGCCTTCCGCAGAATCGTCATCATCGGGCAGGCGTTCGTGAAGCCCGACTGGAACAGGTTCAACCCGACGAACACGGTGAACAGGTAGAAATAGGGGCTGACGTAGTATCCGCCCGCTACGCTGAGCACTACGAACGCCCCGGCAATGCTGCGCAATGCGCGATCAACAGTCACGGTGTGTCTCCTTGTGAACACGGGTCAGCACGCGGGGACCTCGGTGACGGCCGGAGCCGTCTTGCCCGCGCGCACGCACGACAAGTAATACATGACCGGCACGGCCATGCGCGAGAGGAGCAGCGATGCGACCTCGCCCGCCATCAGCGAGATGGCGAGTCCCTGGAAGATGGGATCGAAGAGGATGACCGCGGAGCCCACGACGACGGCCGCCGCGGTGAGCGCCATCGGGCGAAACCTGACCGCGCCGGCATCGACCACGGCCTCGGCCAGCGGCATGCCGTGGCTCACACGCAGTTCGATGAAGTCCACGAGGATGATCGAGTTGCGGACGACGATGCCGGCGCCCGCGATGAAGCCGATCATCGACGTCGCGGTGAAGAACGCTCCCATCAACGCATGCGCCGGCAGGATGCCCACGAGCGAAAAGGGAATCGCGACCATGATCGTGAACGGGGTGGAGAACGACTGGAACCAGCCGACCACGAGGATGTAGATCAGCAGCAGCACGACAGCGAAGGCGAGCCCGAGGTCGCGAAACACCTCGATGGTGATGTGCCATTCGCCGTCCCACTTCATCGCGTACTTGCTGCTGTCGAACGGTTGGACGGCGTTGAAGACCTCGAACGTGTAGCCCTCCGGCAGCGCCAGCTTTGCGATCGCCGCGTTCATGTCGGCGATGGCATAGACGGGACTCTCGGACGCGCCGGCGAGGTCGCCGGTCACGTAGGTCACGGCCTGGAGGTTCTTGTGGTACCTGGCGCGCGACTCGACCGCCTCGTGGACGCGCGTCACCTCGCCGACCGCGATCGGCGCTGAGCCGTTGATGCGCAGCGACGCCAGCGTGCCCAGGCCACTCCGGTCGTCACGCGGCAGGCGAAGCACGATCGGGACGTCCTCGCGCGCATCTTCGTCGTGCAGGAGTCCGGCGACGTCGCCGCTCGTCGCCATCGTCACGACTGCCGCAACGGCGCCGGCCGACACGCCAACGGCCGCGGCCTTCTCCTGGTCGACCACGAGGTCGAGCCGCTTCTGCGGAGATTCGACGTACCAGTCGGTGTCAACGACGCCAGTCGTCCGTTCGAAGATGGCCTTCACCTGTGCGGCCAGTTCAGTGCGCCGCTGTTCGTCGGGGCCGTAGATCTCAGCGACCAGCGTCTGCAGGACCGGAGGGCCCGGGGGGACTTCAGCAACCTGGATCGTCGCGTGCTCGCGCGCGGCGATGGGTGCGAGCGCTGCGCGGATCCGCTTGGCGATCTCGTGGCTCTGCTCGCTTCGTTCGTCTTTCGAGGTGAGGTTGACCTGCAAGTCGGCCAGGTGCGTCGCACGCCGCATGAAGTAGTGCCGCACGAGTCCATTGAAGTTGTAGGGGGCCGCGGTGCCGGCGTACGACTGGACGTTCACCACGGCGGGGTCCTTCAGCGTTTCGACCGCCAGTGCCGACACGACGCGCTGCGTGTCCTCGAGTGGCGTGCCTTCCGGCATGTCGATGACCACCTGGAACTCGCTCTTGTTGTCGAACGGCAGCATCTTGACCTTGACGGCCTTGAGCGGAATCAGCGCCACGGCGGCGAGCAGCAGGAGGGCGACGCCCCCCAGGAACAGGTAGCCCGTCCGGCGGTTGTTGATCATGGGCGCCATGGCCCGGCGGTACCACAGCGTGAACCGGTCTTCCGTCTCGTGCGCGTGGTGCGACGGCGTGTCGAGCAGGCGGCGCGCGGCCCACGGCGTGACGACGAACGCGACCACGAGCGAGAACAGCATCGCGGCGGACGCTCCGATCGGAATCGGACGCATGTAGGGCCCCATGAGGCCCCCCACGAACGCCATCGGCAGGATGGCGGCCACCACGGTGAGCGTGGCCAGGATGGTGGGGTTGCCGACTTCGTCGACGGCACGGAGCACCACCGCCCCAAACGGATGCTGCACGCCCGTCTGCAGGCGCGCATGCCGCACCACGTTCTCGACGACGACGATCGCATCGTCGACCAGGATACCGATCGAGAAGATGAGCGCGAACAGGGTGATGCGGTTCAGCGTGTACCCGTACAGGAAGAAGAGGAAGAGCGTCAGGGCGAGCGTGACGGGGATGGCCACGAGCACCACGACGGCTTCCCGACGCCCGAGCGCGAGCCAGATGAGCGCGCTCACCGAGACCACGGCCAGGAACATGTGCCACAGGAGCTCGTTCGACTTCTCGGACGACGTCTCGCCGTAGTTCCGCGTGACCGCGAGCTCCACGTCAGACGGGATGACCGTGCCGCGCAGCGTGTCGATCTTCCGCTCGATCGCGTGCGCGACGGTGATCGCATTCGTGCCTTTGCGCTTGGCCATCGCGATGGTCACGGCCGGCACCGTGCCCGAGGCCTTCGAGTGGAACAGGACGTACTCCTCGGGGTCGCCGTCGCCGTCACGGACCGACGCCACGTCGCGCACCAGCACGGGCCGCCCGGCGCGCACGGTGACCACGACGTTGCCGACATCGTCCACGTTGCGCAGGCGCATGCCCGTCTGGACACGCAGGGTCTGCCCGCCCGCGATCGGGCCGCTCGACGAACTCTGCTGGTTGGTGGCCGCCAGGGCCGCCTTCACCTGCAGGGGATCGACAGCGTACGCCGACAACTGCGCGGGATTGAGGTCGATCCGCATCTGCCGCGGCCGGCCGCCCATGATCGTCACCTCGGAGACGTCGGGCACTTCCTTGATCGCGTCGTCGATCTGCGTCGCGAGGCGCCGCAACGTGTAGTCGTCGTATCGTGGGCTCCACAGCGTGAAGGCCAGGATCGGGACGTCATCGATCGACCGCGGCTTGACCAGGGGTGGCGACGCGCCCGGTGGAATCCGGTCGAGGTTCGCCTGCAGCTTCTGGTTGAGCCGGACGAGCGCGTCCTCCTCGTTCTGGCCCACCCGGAACCGGACAATCACCATCGCCTGGCCAGGGCTGGACGTCGAGTAGATGTATTCGACGCCGGGCACCTCCCACAGGAGCTGCTCCATGGGGCGCGTGAGGCGTTGTTCGATCTCCGCGGGGCTCGCCCCCGGCATGGCGACGAACACGTCGACCATCGGGACGATGATCTGGGGCTCCTCCTCGCGGGGCAGGCCGACGACCGCCATCGCACCCAGTGCGAGCGATGCGATGATGAACAGCGGGGTCAGCTTCGATTCGATGAACGCCGCTGCGAGTTTGCCAGCAGCGCCGAAGCGTTCGGTCATCGTGCACCTCCCGCCGCCGTGGCGGTGACGCGGTAGCCGTCGGCGAGGCTCGAGGAAGGACGCACGATCACGCGCTCGTTGGCGACGAGGCCGGCGACGACTTCCAGTTGCCCCGACGTGCCACGCGCCGCGGCGCGGCCCAGGGTCACCAGGCGCAGCCGGGCATACTCGCCGTCGACGACGAAAACGCTGGTCATCTGCCCGCGGCGCACGACGGCGTCGCCGGGAATCAGGAGACCCTCTTTCGGCGCCCCTGGCAGGTGCGCGCGACCAAACAGTCCGGATGAGAGTCCGGCGTCACCGGGCAGGCCGAGCTTCACCACCACGGTGCGGGTGCCGGAGTCGACTCCTCGCGCGAGTTCGACGACCTTGCTCGTGAACGACCGCACACTGCCGTCGGGCATGTCGAGCGAGACGTTGACTTCGGTGCCGTCGGCGAGGCCCGCCGCGCGCGTCTCGTCCATCCGGATGTCGAGCGTGAAACGCGACCGGTCTTCGATTCTCAGGATCGGGAGGCCAGGTGCGGCCATGATGCCCACGTCGGCCAGTTTCTCGACGACGACGCCGTCGAAGGGTGCGGTCAGCGTCGCAAACGAGGCCATGACGCCCGCCTGTTCACTGGCGGCACCGGCGCTGGCCAGCGCCGCCTGGGCCTGCCTGACATGGGCTTCACTGCTCGCCACGCGGGCGTCGGCCGACGCCCGGGCCGACGTTGCCGCGTCGAGTTCCTGCGCCGTCGCCGCCTTGCGCGCGGCAAGTGCCGTGATGCGGTCGAAGTTCTGTCTCGCCAGCGCCTGCCCGGCGCGTGCCGCGTCGAGTTCGGCTCGCGCCGCGCCAAGGCCCTCGTCCTGCGCGGTCCGGGCCGTCGTGGCCTGCAGCGCGGCGGCGCTGAGATCGCGTCCGTCGAGGACGACCAGCGTCTGCCCGCGGCGCACGCGGTCGCCGGGCTGCACGCGGATCTCCCGGATGGTGGCAAGCAGCCGTGCCGACAGCGTCGCCGTCGTGCGCGCCTGGACGATGCCGCCGGCGTCGATGGTGTCGTGCAGCTGGGTCTTGATCACGGGAGCGGTCTCGACCGCCAGCGGCGTGCGGCTGTCGGCGGGCGGAGCCGCCGGATGCGACGTCCCGCAGCCGACCGTGGCGAGGGCCAGGAGGGTCAGCAGGAGCGGCGCGGCCGTGCGGCGCGTGGTCGGAAGCGGGCGTGACAGTGGCATCGGAGGTATCCGGAAAAGGGAGCGGGAACGTCGAGTCTGGGGCAACGGGGGCGTCGTCATCGGGGGAAGCGACCCACGGCGCGTTCGAACGCGACGGCGGCGCGCTGGGCGTCTGCGCGGGCGCCGACGGCGCGGGCATCGGCATCTGCGACGGCGCGTGCCGATTCGAGTACCGTCGTGATGTCGACGAGACCGTGTTCATAACGGTCGCGAACGATTTGGTGCGCCGCCGCAGCCTGCGCCGCGGCGTCACGGCCGATGGCGACCTGCGCGACGGAGGCCATCAGGCGGGCATGCGCATCGAGGACGTCGAGGCGGATGTCGCGCAACACGCTCTCGCGCCGGGCCTCGGTGCCTCGCGTGGCCGCTTCTGCTGCGGCCTTGCGGGCGCGGTCGGCGAATCCGTTGAACACGTTGAGCCTGACCTCGGCGCCCACGAACCAGCTGCCTTCGCGCGAACTGAACGTGTTGCCGTTCCACTCCGCACCGGCCTGTGCGCCGACCGTGGGCATGAAGGCGGCCTTGGCGCGGTCGAGGCTGGCGCGGCCCAGTTCGCGCTCGGCATCCGCCAGGACGATCTCGTCGCGCGCGGCGAGGGCGGCCGTGACGGCGACGTCAGCCGACTCGGCGGGGGCGGGCGTGTCCCGAAGCGCCTCGAGGACGAACGTCGAGCCCGGCGGGGCGTCAATCAGGGCATTGAGGCGCTCTGCAGCGACACGGCGTTCGGCGTCGAGCATCGCGGTCTGCGCGGCGAGTTGCGCGTGCCGGACCTTGACCGCGAGCACGTCGGCTTCGGTCACCACTCCGGCGTCGAAGCGAGCCTGGGCCCTGTCGAGATCGGCGACCGCGGCCTCGACCGCTCGCTTCGAGGCGCCCAGCGTGGCGTCGCGCCGTACCACGTCGACGTAGGCGTCCACCGTCGCCATCGCGAGGTCACGCTCGGCCATCCGGCGCTGCGCGTCGGCCACCGTCTTGCCGGCGCGGGCCTGGGCGACGGCGGCACGTGTCACCCCGCCATCCCAGAGGAACGCCTCGGTGCTGACCGCGAACTGGTGGTTCGTAATGGCGTCGGGGTGGTTCAGCTGATCGATCGCGAAGTCGGCCGCGGTGAAGCGCCGCTGCGACAGGAGCGCACTGAACGCAAAGACCGGGTTGTCGCCGCGTTGCCAGGCTTCGCGTACGTTGAGGCGCGGGTACCAGCCTGACTGGGCTTCCTTGACACGCGCCGCCGCCTCGTCGACGCCTGCCGTGGCCCCGCGGAGGGTCGGGTGGCTGGCGCGCGTCCTGGCGACGGCCTCGTCGAGCGAGAGCGGTGTCTGCGCCGCGACCGGCACCGCACGCCCGGCAGCCAGCAACACGATAGAGAGGAGGAGTATCGAGCGAGTCACGAGAGAAGAGATGCGTCCGCGCGCAAAAGGTCACGCCCGGCAGAGTAGAATCCGGTGAGCCGATGGGTGTGACCAAGCGTACGAAACCGCATCTTCCCACTGAGCCCGCCGTGGCGCCGGTCGCCGACGTCTTCTCGCAGGACGTCGAGATGGTGCGCCAGGCGGTGGCAGGCGACCAGTCAGCCCTGGAACGCGTGCTGTTGCGGGCACAGGAGGCGGCGTACCGCTTCAGCCTCCATGTCTGTGGCAGCGTCGACGATGCGGAAGACGTGATGCAGGATGCGTTGATCAAGACCTACAAGCACATGAGCCAGTTGCGCGCCCCCGAGGCGTTCAGGCCGTGGCTGTACCCGGACGGTCCGCAACGCCTGTCTCATGAAGCGGCGGACCCGCGTCGGCGAACCGAAGCACCTTGTGTCGCTCGACGACCTGCTGCCGACGCCCGAGCGCATCGCGGCGATCGATCCGGCCGATCCCGGCCCGTCGCCTGAGGCATGGGTCGACAATCGACGGCTGCGGGGACGCCTGAACGCCGCCTTGCAGCAGTTGCCGCCCTCGCACCGCGTCGTCCTGGTGCTACGCGAGATCGAGGGGCTGACGACGCGCGAGGTCGCCGAGGTGCTCAGCATCTCGGAGCCGAACGTGAAGATGCGACTGCACCGCGCTCGACTCTTCATGCGCAACCAGTTGCAGGGGGTGCGCGCTTGACCGCGCCGCACCATCCGAAGGGCAGCTGCCGGTCGCTGGTCGTCGAGTTGTCAGACTACCTCGACGGCACGCTGACGCCCGCCCGGGTGCGCGCCATCGAGCGCCACCTCGCCGAGTGCCCCTGTTGCGATGTGTTCGCCGACAGCCTGCGCCGCGCAATGGCGGCGTGCCAGGCGGTCGGACGATCGCGGCTGCCGCGTGACGTCGAGCGGCGCGCCCGCGCGCGGATCGCGCGCATCCTGAAGGGCGAGGCCTAGACAGGTCCGGAGGCCGGGGGGCGCTGGCCCCGCTGGTGCGCTGAGGCTGGCACACCGCTGTGGGGACGCGTGACGGTCGTCGTCAGGCGTCGTACGCGCCGCGGGGCGCCAGCCGGTTGGCCAGCGCCCCGTGGGCCGTGACGATGCCGGGGACGATCAGACGCGCCAGGTGTGCAGGATGCGCGTGTAGTTGGCGCGCTCGAACGCGGCCGGATCGGGGCAGCGCAGCAGCGACATGCTGCCGTGCATCTGCTTCAGCGACTCGTACTCGTGGTCTTCGAGCCACTGCTTCAGGTCCTTGACCATCTTCGTGATGACATCGGGTCCCTTGTGCAGGACGGCCGACACCACTTGCGTGGCGTGGGCGCCGCTCATGACCGCCTTGACCACGTCGAGGGCGGTGTGGACGCCACCCGAGCACGCGAGGCTCGCACGGACCCGCCCCGAGAGCACCGCCAGCCAGCGCAGGCGCAGCAGCAGCTCCGACCCGTCAGACAATGCCAGCTTGGGGACCACCTCGAGCGCCTCGACGTCGATGTCGGGCTGGTAGAACCGGTTGAAGAGCACCAGTCCATCCACACCCACGGCGTCCAGCCGCGACGCCAGGTTCGACAGCGACGAGTAGAACGGCGAGAGCTTGCACGACACCGGGATGCGCACCGCATCCTTCACCGACGCGACGATCTCGACGACCTGGTCCTCGATCGAGGTTCCGGATCGCGCGAGGTCGGTCGCCATGTAGTACAGGTTCAGCTCCAGCGCATCGGCGCCGGCCTCCGCCATGCCGCGGGCGTACTCGACCCAGCCATGGCCTGTCGAACCGTTGAGCGAGGCGATGACCGGGATGTCGACCGTCGACTTGATCCGGTGGATCTGGAGCAGGTACTCCTCGGGGCCCAGGTGGTAGTCGTTGGCGCCGGGGAAGTACGACAGGGCCTCGGCGCTGGCATCGGCCACCGAGTGCATGTGGTGCAGGGTCGCCCGCTGCTCGAGGAGGATCTGCTCCTCGAACAGCGAGTGCATCGTGATGGCGGCCGCGCCGGCGTCTTCGAGGCGCTTGACCAGGTCGAGACGATCCACCAGCGGTGACGCGCCGATGACGACCGGGTGGGCCAGGTTCAAGCCGAGATAGCGGGTTGTGAGATCCATGTGCGCAGCCTCCTCAGTGCTTGTCCGACGACGAAGGCGGCGTCGTTGGGGGATGGGCGAGTTCGTGATACAGCGCCCATCGCTGGTTGACGTCCTGCTGGGCACTGGTGAGCAGCGTTGCAAATCGCCGTGGATCCTGCTGTTCGACCAGGCGGAAGCGCGTCTCGTTCCGCATGTACTTCCCAACGTCGCCCTTCGGCGTCGCCGAGTCGAGCACGAGCCGTGGCGTGCTGCGTGCGTCGGCCGACGGGTCGTAGCGGAACAGCGGCCAGTAGCCGGTCTCGACGGCCAGCTTCTGCTGCTCGATGCCGAGCGACAGGTCGTAGCCGTGCGCGATGCAGGTGCTGAACGCGATGATGATCGACGGTCCCGGGTGCGCCTCGGCTTCGGCGAAGGCCTTGACCGTCTGCGCGTCCTTGGCGCCGAACGCCACGCTGGCGACGTAGACGTGGCCATACGCCATCGCCATGAGCCCGAGGTCCTTCTTCGGGCCCGACTTTCCGGCCATCGCGAACTTTGCCGCCGCAGCGCGCGGGGTCGCCTTCGACGCCTGGCCTCCGGTGTTCGAGTACACCTCGGTGTCGAGCACCAGGACGTTGACATTGCGGCCAGAAGCCAGCACGTGGTCGAGGCCGCCGTAGCCGATGTCGTAGGCCCAGCCGTCGCCGCCCACGATCCACACGCTCTTCTTGACGAGGGCGTCGGCCAACTGTGCGAGTACCCTCGCCGCCGCCGGGCGGGGACCATGGTTCCAGGTGCGCTTGTCGTCGTCGGCGTCGAGGCCGGCGAGCGCCGTGCGCAACGCCACCACGCGCTCGCGCTGGTGGCGAATGCCGGCGTCGGTCGACTGATCGGCGCCGAGGATGCCTTCGACCAGGTCAGCCGGCAACCGGGCTGCCAGCGACTCCAGCAGTGACCGGGCGTACAGCTCCTGGTGGTCGGCCGCGAGGCGGAACCCGAGGCCGAACTCGGCGTTGTCCTCGAACAGCGAGTTGGCCCACGCCGGTCCGCGGCCGCACGTGTCGGTCGCGTAGGGCGTGGTCGGAAGGTTGCCGCCGTAGATCGACGAACACCCCGTCGCGTTCGCGATGAGCAGGCGATCGCCGAACATCTGCGTGAGCAACTTCACGTACGGGGTCTCGCCGCATCCCGAGCAGGCCCCCGAGTACTCGAACAGGGGACGGATGAACTGCGTGCCCTTGACGTCGAGCTTCACGTGCTCGCGATCGATGTCGGGAATGTCGAGGAAGAACGCGTAGTTGTCGCGCTCCGGCTCGCGCAGGGGCGCCTGCGCGACCATGTCGATGGCCTTGTGCCGAGGGTTCGACTTGTCCTTGGCGGGGCACACCGCCACGCAGAGCGAGCAGCCCGTGCAGTCCTCGGGAGCGACCTGCAGCGAGTACTCCAGGCCCTTGAACTCGTTGCCCTTGTAGGGCACGTGCTTGAAGGTCGCGGGCGCGCCAGCGGCCTGCTCCGGGGGGAACACCTTCGCGCGGATGGCCGCATGCGGGCACACCATCGCGCACTTGTTGCACTGGATGCAGATGGCCGGATCCCACGCCGGGATGTCCTGCGCGATGTTGCGCTTCTCCCACTGCGCGGTGGCGGTGGGCCAGGTGCCGTCGATGGGGAAGGCGCTCACCGGCAGCAGGTCACCCTGGTTCGACAGCATGACGGACGTCACGCGCTGGACGAAGTCGGGCGCCGCAGGCGACACCATCGGCGGCCGCTGCCGCTTGCTGCTGACCGCCATCGGCACGGTCACGGCCTGCAGGTGCGCGAGCGTGTCGTCGACGGCCGCGAAATTCCGCGCGACCACCTCGGGCCCGCGCTTGCCGTAGGTCTTCTCGATGGTGTGCTTGATGTGGTCGATGGCTTCGTCGCGCGGCAGGACGCCCGAGATCGCGAAGAAGCACGTCTGCATGATCGTGTTGATGCGCGTGCCCATGCCGTTGGCCTTGGCCACGGCATAGCCGTCGATCACATAGAACCGCAGTTGCTTCTCGATGATCTGCGACTGCACCTCGCGCGGCAGCTCGTCCCACACCGTGTCGGCATCGAACGGGCTGTTGAGCAGGAACACACCGCCGGGGGCCGCATAGCCCACGACGTCGTACTTCTCGAGGAACACGAACTGGTGGCAGCCGACGAAGTTCGCCTGGGTCACCAGGTAGGGCGCGCGGATCTCGCGGGGCCCGAACCGCAGGTGCGAGATCGTCACGGCCCCGGACTTCTTCGAGTCGTAGACGAAGTAGCCCTGCGCGTAGTTGGGCGTCTCCTCGCCGATGATCTTGATCGAGTTCTTGTTCGCACCCACTGTCCCGTCGGCGCCGAGGCCGAAGAACACGGCGCGCGTCTCGTCTGCCGGCTCGATGTCGAACAGCGGGTCGACGCTCAGCGACAGCCGCGTCACGTCGTCGGTGATGCCCACGGTGAAGTGGTTCAGCGGCTTCTCGGCGGCGAGCGCGTCGTAGACGGCCGACACCATCGCCGGCGTGAACTCCTTCGACGACAGGCCGTAGCGGCCGCCGATCACGCGGGGCATCCTGGCGAACTTCAGCGTGCCGGCCGTCGAGGCCTCGTGCAGCGCCGTGATGACGTCGAGGTACATCGGCTCGGCCGGCGCACCTGGTTCCTTCGTGCGATCGAGCACCGCGATGTCGGTGACCGTCGGGGGAAGGGCCGCCAGCATCGCGTTGGCGTCGAACGGACGATAGAGGCGCACGCGCAGGACACCGAGCTTCGCGCCGCGCGCATTCAGCGCATCCACCGTGCGGACGACGGTTTCGCCGCCTGAGCCCATGATCACGATGACGCGCGTGGCCTGCGGGTCGCCGTGGTAGTCGAACAGGTGGTAGGCGCGTCCCGTGCGGATCGCGAACTGGTCCATCACGTCCTGGACGATGGCCGGCGCCACGTCGTAGAACGAGTTGCACGCTTCCCGGGCCTGGAAGAAGACGTCCGGGTTCTGTGCCGTGCCGCGGATCTGCGGGGCGTCGGGCGTCAGGGCGCGCGCCCGGTGCGACGCGATGAGTTCGGTGGGCAGCAGCGCCCGGAGGTCGTCATCGTCGAGCGCGGCGATCTTCGCCACCTCGTGTGACGTCCGGAAACCGTCGAAGAAGTGCAGCACCGGGATGCGGGCGCGCAACGTCGCCGCCTGGCCGATCAGCGCGAAGTCGTGCGCTTCCTGGACCGACGCCGACGACAGCAGCATGATCCCGGTCTGCCGGCATGCCATCACGTCTGAGTGGTCGCCGAAAATCGACAGCGCGTGGGTGGCCACCGTGCGGGCCGCCACGTGCATGCAGAACGGCGTCAACTCTCCGGCAATCTTGTAGAGGTTGGGGATCATCAGCAGCAAGCCCTGGCTTGCCGTAAACGTCGTCGCGAGTGCGCCGGTCTGCAGGGCGCCGTGAACCGCGCCGATGGCGCCGGCCTCGGACTGCATCTCGGTGACGTCAGGTACGACGCCCCAGAGGTTCTTCACCCCCTTGGCCGACCACTCGTCGGCGAACTCGCCCATGTTGGACGAGGGAGTGATGGGATAGATCGCGATGACTTCGTTGGTGCGATGGGCGACGAGCGCGGTGGCTTCGTTGCCATCGACGGTGATCCACGTGGGATTCATGAGACCTCACCGGAGTGCCGACCGTCGGAGCGACTGTCAGAGGAAGCCGCCGGGATGCTCCCAGGCGCGGCTCCGGGCCGCTATAGAGCAACCTTCGTGCACAATCTCGAAACCGAGGTATATGGCCAGTTTTCGTCTCATGGCGTTCAAGAGCGGCCCGGCCCTGCCGGATTCCCGGCACATAAACGCCCCTGGCAGGCCAAAACCCGGTAGGCCGCGACGGCCGGAGGTCGGTGTGGGGTGGCGTCGTCATGGCCGTCACTGCTCGATCGCGGGATGCGCCTCCGACTCGAGGCGCGGCCCCCAGGACGCGGACATCTCACAGACCTGTCAGGCGCAGCGTCGGAGCGAAGCGGACGGGGTAGAATGCCTGCGGATCGCGCCGCCGGTCGTGCGGCGCGACGTGTTCCTTACGGGAGATGAACTCATGCGTCGAACTGTTTTGAGTCTCGTGGCGGCACTGGCTGTCGCGACGTTGACCGTGTCTGCCGCCGACAGCGGCACGAAGTACGGTGGCGGTGTCACGATCGACAAGGCCACCGCCATTGCCGACCTGGTCAAGAGCCCCGACCAGTTCACCGGGAAGGCCGTGCGCGTCGAGGGGACGATCGCGGCGGTCTGCGAAGAGATGGGTTGTTGGATTCAGCTCGAGGATCCGGCGACCAAGGCCGCCATCCGCTGCAAGGTCGAGGATGGTGTCATCGTGTTCCCCGTCAGCGCCAAGGGCAAGAAGGCAACCGCTCAGGGCACGCTCGAGAAGATCGGCGAAGACCCCGAGACGGCCAAGCACATGGCCGAGCAGAAGGCCGACCCCTCGAAGCCGGCCGAGCCGCATGGCACGCCCAAGGGGGCCGTCTACCAACTGCGGACCACTGGGGCGGTCGTCTACTGACGGTTCACGCGGTCAGGCTACCGGGCACGACACTGGGGCTGGCTCACGCCAGCCCCTTTCTTGTCACACGGCCGCCCGAGCGCGATCAATGCACCGTGTAGGGCGCTTTCAGCTCAAATGGGGCGATGGTCGCATCGAACTGTTCGCCGGTCGTGGTCACCATCTGGTACGTGCCCTGCATCGAGCCGAACGGGATGCGCAGCGGGCACCCCGAGGTGTACTCGAAGCTGTCGCCGGGCTCGAGGATGGGCTGCCGGCCGACGACGCCGGGACCACGGACCTCGTCGACGTGGCCGCTGCCGTCGGTGATGACCCAGTGGCGCGTCACCAGTTGCACCGTTTCGGGCCCCTCGTTCGCGATGCCCACCGTGTAGACAAAGAACCAGCGCTCGTCGCGGGGCGACGAATGCTCTGGTGAGAACTCGGCCTGGACGCGGACACGCACGCCGCGGGTAGTCGCTTCGGACACACTCATGGTCGGATCATATCCCACGCCTCGGCCCGGGCTTTGCGGGTCGTGCGTCCACGCGCGCCCCATCCGGAACGACAGGGGCGGCCGGTTCATCGGTTGCGCCATGGCCGCCGTCGTGCCCGACTGGCCGCGTTATCCCCGCCTGCCGGTCGAGTGGTGTCCCTGGCACACCGCGACCGAGGCGTTGCCCACTACAATGCCTCCCATGCCACAGCCAGGCGCGTGCGTCATTCGTGCGGCCGCCCCCGCAGATGTCACCCTCGTGCTCGACCTGATCAGGCAGTTGGCTGCGTACGAGAAGCGCCTTCACCTGGTCGAGAACACCGAGGCGATGCTGCACGAGGTGCTGTTCGGGGCCCGGCCCGCGGCCGAAGCGCTGATCGCCGAACTCGAGCGGCGGCCGGTCGGTTTCGCGCTGTTCTTCCAGAACTACTCGACCTTCACGGGACGGCCGGGCCTGTACCTGGAAGACCTGTTCGTCGTGCCCGAGGCCCGGGGCTTCGGCGTCGGCCAGGCGTTGCTTCGCCGGCTCGCCGAGCTCGCGGTCGCCCGCGACTACGGCCGGATGGAGTGGGCGGTCATCGACTGGAACGCCGACGCGATCGCCTTCTACAAGAAACTCGGCGCCGTCGAAATGGGTGACTGGACGGTGTACCGGCTTGCGGGAGACGCCCTGGCTGCGCTCGGATCCCCGCGTGGGGGCGCATAGGCGATGACGAACGGATTCCCGGACCTTCGCACGTTCATCGCCGAACTGCGTCGTGCGGGCGACCTCGTCCACATCGACGCGCCCGTGGACGCGCATCTCGAGGTGGCCGAGATCCATCGGCGCGTGATCGCCGCGGGCGGACCCGCGCTGCTGTTCACGAACGTCCGTGGGAAGTCGTTCCCGCTCGTGACGAACCTCTTCGGCACTGCCGCCCGCGCAGGACTGGCGTTCGGGACGCGCCCGTTGGCGTTGGTGAAGCGCCTGGTCCAGCTCGCCGAGACCATCCTGCCCCCGACGCCAGGCAAGCTGTGGGGTGCGCGCGACGTGGCAGGGCAGGCGCTGCGCATCGGGCTCCGGCGCGGGACGGGCGGCCCGGTCACCGAGGTCGTGACCAGCGACGTGCGGCTCGACCGGCTGCCGGCCCTGACCCTGTGGCCCGAGGACGGCGGTCCCTTCGTGACCCTGCCGCTGGTCTACACCCAGCACCCCGACAAGCCGGGTCACAACCTCGGCATGTATCGCATGCAGGTCTACGACGCGCAGACCACCGGCATGCACTGGCAGATCGGCAAGGGTGGGGGGTTCCACTACCTGCAGGCCGAAAGCCAGGGGCGAGCCCTGCCAGTGACCGTGTTCCTCGGGGGGCCGCCGGCGCTCATCCTGTCGGCCATCGCGCCGCTTCCCGAGAACGTGCCCGAGCTGATGCTGGCATCGCTCATTGCCGGCGAACGCCTGCGCCTGTCGACCGGGGTGGGGCCGCATCCGCTCGTGTCGAACGCCGAGTTCGCCCTGATGGGCAGCGTGGCCCCGCAGGTGCGGCGCCCCGAGGGACCGTTCGGTGATCACTACGGCTACTACTCGCTGGTGCACGACTATCCCGTGTTCAACGTCGAGCAGGTGGCTCACCGGCGCGATGCGATCTATCCCGCGACGGTCGTGGGCAAGCCGCGGCAGGAGGACTTCTTCATCGGCGACCTGCTGCAGGAACTGCTGTCGCCGCTGTTCCCGCTGGTGATGCCGGCGGTCGTGGACCTCTGGTCGTACGGCGAGACCGGGTACCACTCGCTGGCTGGCGCCGTGGTCAAGCAACGCTACAAGGGAGAAGCCCTGTCGAGCGCCTTCCGCATCCTCGGCGAAGGACAGTTGTCGCTGCAGAAATTCCTGTTGATGACCGACCGTCACGTCGATCTGCGTGATTTCAAGGCGACGTTGGTGCACATCCTCGAGCGCACGCATCCGGAGACCGACCTCCACGTGTTCCCCAACACGTCGATGGACACGCTCGACTACACGGGGCCGACGGTCAACGAGGGCTCGAAGGGGGTCTGGCTGGGCTGCGGCGATCCGGTGCGGACCCTGCCGGGTGCGTTCGAGGCTGCGCTGCTGCCCCGCGGCACGACCGAGGTGCGCGTCTTCTGCCCGGGGTGCCTGGTGATCGACGCGCCGCGCTTCGACGAGGATCGCGACGCGCCGGCGCGCATCGCCGCCCACCCGGCGTTTGCGGCGTGGCCCCTGGTGGTGGTGTCGGACGAACCACGGCGTGCCGCGGCGAGCGCGATGAACTTCCTCTGGACGACGTTCACGCGATTCAATCCGGCGTCAGACATCTTCGCGGCGCGTGAGGCCCTGCGTCGCAATCACATCAGCCGCACGCCGCCCATCGTCATCGACGCCCGGGTGAAGCCGTGGTACCCGAAGGAAGTGAGTTGTGATCCGGAGACGGCCAGCCTGGTGAGCCGCCGATGGAGCGAGTACTTCGGCACGGCGCGCGTCGAGATGGGCGACAGCGAGGCCGCCCATCTCGATCCCGCGCTGACGCGTTGACGCGTCTTACACGAAGGACCGCGCGAACAGGTCGGCGATGGCCGCGCGCCCATGCTCGTTCAGCAGGCGGGTGCCAGTGCCCGTGAAGTGCGCGTGCCCGACGACCGGGAGATCGGCGCCGGTGCGCGCCTGCCAGTCGTGCCCCGACCAGCCGAACCACCCGTTCCGTTCCTGATCGAAGACGAACAGCGGCTTGTTGCACAGCTTCGCGAACTCCGCGCCCCAGCCCGTGCCGCCCTTGACGGTTCCGTCGTCGAGGATCGACCCGATCACGTAGATCTCCTGCCCGCTGTTGATCTGGAACCAGATGCTCTGCAGCACCTTGCGCAGCACCGGGTTGTCGGTGTAGCGGCGGTTGAGCAGCTTCGAGATGTACTCGAGGCTGACGTCGCCCATGAGGAGTTCCTCGTGGTTGAGGAAGCGCAGGCCGCGCTGCCTGACGTGCGAGTGGCCCTCGAAGGTGAAATTGACCTCTTCGATCCCGAAACGCTCGGCGGCCGCGCCGAACTCGGCTTCCGCGCCGGGTGCCCCGCCGCTGAAGAGGATGAAATCACTGCGTTGCATCGGATATCCTCCGTCGCGTCGCCCGTTGTCGTGCTCTGCGACGTGACCGGGCGCATCGTAGCATGCCGCACGCGCATCGCATCGGCCTCATCTCTGACACGCACGGCCTGTTGCGGCCTGAGGTCGCGGCACGCCTCGCCGGTGTCGAGCGCATCCTCCACGCGGGCGACGTGGGCAGCCTCGACGTCCTCGTGCGCCTTGGAACGATTGCGCCGGTCGAGGCCGTGTGGGGCAACGTGGACGATCGGGCCATGCCGGGCCTCGTGGAGCGCCTCCACGTCGAGGTCGGCGGCTGCCGCATCGTGGTCACGCACGGACACGAACTCGGCTCGCCGACGCCCACGCGGGTGGCGGAACGCTACGACGGCGACGTGGTCGTGTACGGCCATACCCACCGCGCGCTCGTCGAGCGCATCGGCGCGCAACTGGTCGTGAACCCGGGCGCCGCCGGCGCGGCGCGATTCCACCTGGTGCCGAGCGTCGGCGTGCTCACGATCACCGACGGCGAACCGGAGGTCGAACTCTTCCCGCTCGTCTGACCGGTCCGTGCGGCGTGGCCGTCCCGCTGCAGAGGCTACAATGGAGCGTTTGCCGCCGAGGAGGCTGTCCGGTCATGCCTGATCCCATTCAACCCGTGCCGACTTACAGCGATCGCGCCATGATCGACGCGCGGCACACGTGGCAGCTCTCCGACATCTATCCCGACTGGGCCGCGTGGGACGCCGCGTGTGCCCAACTGGCGTCGCAGGTCGAGGCGTTTCCGGCGCGCCAGGGCACCCTCGCCTCGGGCAGCGAGCACCTGCTCGACGCGCTGCGCGCCACCGACACGCTGGGACAACTCGCCTACAAGGTGTACTACTACGTCGCGCTCAGGCACGATGAAGACCAGCGCGACAACGAGGTCGGCGGGCGGAAACAGCGCGTGGATCACCTGCTGGCCCAGTGGGCGCAGGCGACGGCCTGGTTCAACCCCGAGGTGCTGGCGATTCCGCTCGCGACCGTGCGCGCGTGGCTGGACGCGTCGGCCGACCTGGCGACCTATCGCTTTGCGCTCGAGGAGCTGTTCCGCCTGCAGGAACACGTCCTGGACGAGGGCGGAGAGCGCATCCTGTCGCTCGCCGCGCGGGTAGACGGAACGGCCCACGAAGTCTACGAGGCCTTGTCGACAGCCGATATCCGCTATCCAACCATCACGCTCAGTACCGGCGAAACCGTCCAGGTGACGTATGGCAAGTACCGCGCCTTGCTGGAGCAGTGCCGCGTGCAGGCCGACCGCGCGTCGGCGTTCACGGCGCTCCACGAGACGTTCGCGGCCAACGCCAACACGTATGCGTCGCTCTACAACGGCGTGGCCCAGCGCGATGTGTTCGGGGCGCGCGCGCGGAAGTACGCCTCGACGCTCGACGCGGCCCTCTTCGGAAACGCCATCCCGACGGCGGTCGTGGAGACGCTGATTGCGACGACGCGCGCCGGCGCGGGCCCGCTCCAGCGCTACCAGCGCCTGCGCCGGCAGGCGCTCGGGCTCGACACATATCACCTGTACGACGTCCAGGTGCCGCTCGTCGATCACGCGGCCACGTACCACTACGACGACGTGCTCGACTGGGTCGTCGAGTCGACGCGGCCGCTGGGTGACGAGTACATGGCGCGGATGCGGCGGGCCTTCGAAGGGCGCTGGATCGACGTGTACGAGACGCCGGGCAAGCGCAGCGGCGCGTACTCGGCCCCGGTGTACGGTGTGCACCCCTACATGTTGCTGAACTGGAACGGCACGCTCGACGGCGTGTTCACGCTCGCGCACGAGATGGGCCACTCGATGCACACGCAGTTCTCGCACGAGGCGCAGCCGTTCGTGTACTCGGGCTACACGATCTTCGTCGCCGAGGTGCCGTCGACGCTGAGCGAGGCGCTGCTGCTCGAGTTCATGCTGGCGCGCACCGGTGATCCGCGCGAGCGCATCGTGCTGCTGCAGCACGCGATCGACGAGATCGTCGGGACGTTCTACACGCAGGTCATGTTCGCCGACTGGGAGTTGCAGGTGCACCGCCGCGCCGAGACAGGGGAGCCGATCACCGCCGAGTCGCTGGGCGATCTCTACATGGAGACGCTCAAGGCCTATCACGGCGACGCGATCGACTACGACGATCTCTCGCGCGTCACGTGGGCCCGGATCCCGCACTTCTTCGGATCGCCGTTTTACGTGTACCAGTACGCCACCTGCTACGCCTCGACGGCGCACCTGGTCAAGGGGATCACGGGCGGGTCTCCGGAGCAACGCCTGCAATCGGTCGGGCGCTACCTCGACCTCCTGCGGGCGGGCAGCAGTGACCATCCGATGACGCTGCTCAAGCGCGCCGGGGTGGACCTCGCGGACACGACGACGATCGAGGCGGTCGTGGGGCAGTTCGATGGGCTCGTCACGCAGCTCGAGCACGCGCTCGCGGCGTTGGCGACGAAGGGGGGAGGCGGGCAATGATGCGCAAGACGTCGGTGCTCATCACGGGGGCAGGCGGAGAGATCGGACACGGCCTGATCGAGCAACTCGCGCGCGAGGGCACACGGCGCATCGTGACGCTCGACCTGCAGCCGCTCGAACCGGGGATGCGCGCACGTGTCCACCGCGAGTTCACCGGCTCCATCCTCGACGCCCCGCTGCTCGAGCGCGTCCTGGCGGAGTTCGAGATCGACCTGGTCTTCCACCTCGCCGCCCTGCTGTCGACGCGTTCGGAGTTCACGCCGGTCACGGCGCACCACGTCAACGTCGAGGGCACGTTGAACCTGCTGGAGTTCGCGCAGCGCGAAGGGGAGTCGCACGGGCGGCCCGTGGTGTTCGTGTACCCCTCGTCGATCGCGGCGTACGGCCTGCCCGACCTGGCGACGAAGCGACGTGCCGGGCGGGTCACGGAAGACGCGTTCGCGCAGCCGAGCACCATGTACGGATGCAACAAGCTGTACTGCGAGCAACTCGGCCACTACTACGCGCACCACTACAAGCAGCTGGCGGCAGACCGGCAGCCGGGCCGGGTGGACTTCCGGTGCGTGCGCTTTCCGGGGCTGATCTCGGCGGCCACGGTGCCGTCTGGCGGGACCTCGGATTTCGCGCCCGAGATGATGCACGCGGCGGCCAGGGGTGAGCCGTATGCGTGTTTCGTGCGTCCCGATGCGCGCATCCCGTTCATGGCGATGCCCGACGGGGTCGAGGCCCTGCTGCGGCTGGCCTCGGCGCCGCGCGAGGCGCTCACGCGCAGCGCGTACAACGTGACGGCCTTCAACCCGTCGGCGCAGGAGATCGCCGACATGGTCGTGCGGTACTTCCCCGACGCCCGCATCACCTGGGAGACCGATGTCAAGCGGCAGGGCATCATCGACAGCTGGCCCGAAGACGTCGACGACTCCGCCGCCCGCCGCGACTGGGGGTTCAGTCCGTCGTTCGACTTCCCGCGTGCGGTGGACGAGTACCTGATCCCCCGCATCCGCGAGCGGTATGCGCGATAGCTTGTGCGAATAAATCAATAAGTGTAGATTTATTGATGTGAACGGTCTGGCGGCCCTCGGCCGGCTCCTGGGCGACGATGCCCGGTTACGTATCCTGCGACTGCTGGGCCGGGAGCGCCTGAACGTGACCGAGTTGACCTCGATCCTCGGCCTCGCGCAGTCGGGGGTGTCGCGGCACCTGGGGCTGCTGCGCGACGCGGGTCTGGTCGACGAGCGCCGCGACGCGGGCTTCGCGTACTACCAGGCGGTGCGCGACGGCGAGAACGCCGACATCTGGCCGTGGCTCGACGCGCGGCTGGTCGCGCACGCCGATGTCACGACGCGGGCCGACGACGCGCGCCTGCTCGAGGTGCTGCGGGTGCGCAAGGAGCAGTTCGCGCATCCGTGCACCGAGAATCGCGAACTGATGCCGGGCCGCAGCTGGGCGGCGTGGTCGCGCGCCCTCGGGCACCTGCTGCCGAGGGTGCGGGTCGGCGACTTTGCCTGCGGCGAGGGATACCTCACGGTCGAGGCCGCGCGCTGGGCGAGCGAGGTCGTGGCCGTGGACGCGTCGCATGCCGCGCTGAAGAGTGCGCGGGTGCTGGCCAGGAAGCACGACGTGCACAACGTCGTCTTCAAGCGCGGCGTGCTCGAGGCGCTGCCGCTGGGCGACGCCAGCATCGACGTGGCGCTGCTGGCGCAGGCGCTGCACCACGCGGCCGACCCGGCCCGCGCGCTGCACGAGGCACACCGCGTGCTGGTGCCCGGCGGCACGGTGCTGGTGCTCGACCTGCGGAGCCACGACCAGGCGTGGACGCGCGACAAGCTGGGCGATCACTGGCTCGGCTTCGACGACGAGGAGCTTCGCCAGCTCATCGAGGATGCGGGATTCGAACACGCCAGGGTGGATGTGGGCGCCCACCATCGCGGCGATCCCTTCACGGTGCTGGTGGCCAGCGGTCGAAGACCGACCGGGCCGGCGGCACGCACGCGAACGCGTGCTGGACGACCCTCATGACGACACGGCAGACACTCGAACGGCTGATGCGCGAGCGCATCCTGGTGCTCGACGGCGGGATGGGCTCGCTCATCCAGCAGCACAGGCTCACCGAAGCCGACTTCCGCAGCACCCGGTTTGCCGCGCACGCCCACGACCTGAAGGGCAACAACGATCTCCTGGTCGTGACGCAGCCCGACATCATCGCCGGGATCCACGACCAGTATTTCGCGGCGGGCGCCGACATCATCGAGACCAACACGTTCAGCAGCAGCGCCATCTCGCAGGCCGACTACGGCCTCGAGGCGTTGGTCTACGAGCTCAACCTCGAGGGCGCGCGGGTCGCACGGCGGGTGGCGGCCGCGTGGACGGCCAGGACGCCGGATCGGCCCCGGTTCGTCGCCGGGTCGATTGGGCCGACGAACCGCACGCTGTCGATCTCGCCCGACGTGAACAACGCGGCGTTCCGCACCGTGTCCTTCGACCAGATGCGTGCGGCGTTCAAGGAGCAGCTGCGCGGCCTGATCGACGGCGGCGTGGACCTCGTGCTCTTCGAGACCTGCCTCGACGCCCTGAACGTGAAGGCCGGCCTCGTCGCCCTCTCGGAGCTGCGCGAGGAAACGGGCACCGACGTCCCGCTGATGATCTCGCTCACCGTCACCGACCGCAGCGGGCGGACACTGGCAGGGCAGACCATCGATGCCTTCTGGGTCACGGTCGAACACGCGAAGCCGTTCTCGATTGGTATCAACTGCGCGCTGGGCGCACGCGACATGCGGCCGTACGTCGCGGAGTTGTCGGCCATCGCCGACTGCTACGTGAGCTGCTACCCGAACGCCGGCCTGCCCAACGCGTTTGGCGGCTACGACGAGACCCCGGCCATGATGGCCGCCGACCTCGCGGAATTCGCCGCCGCCGGCTTCCTCAACATCGTCGGCGGATGCTGCGGGACGACCCCCGCCCACGTGGAGGCCATCGCGGCCGCCACGCGACCGCTGCGCCCGCGCACGGTGCCGCAGGTCGAGCGGGCGCACGCACGGTTCGCCGGCCTCGAAACGCTGACGCTGCGTCCCGACGCGAACTTCCAGATGATCGGCGAGCGGACGAACGTCACCGGCTCGAAGCGTTTCGCCTCGTTGATCAAGGCCGGCGACTACGCGGCCGCCGCCGCCGTCGCGGTCGACCAGGTGCGCAACGGGGCCAACATCCTCGACGTGAACATGGACGAAGGCATGCTCGATTCCGAGCAGGCCATGACCACGTTCCTCAACCTGCTGGCCACCGAGCCCGACGTCGCCCGCGTCCCGTTCATGATCGACAGCTCGAAGTGGTCGGTCCTCGAGGCGGGGCTGAAGTGCGTCCAGGGCAAGCCGATCGTCAACTCGATCAGCATGAAGGACGGGGAAGACGAGTTCCTGCGCCGTGCGCGCCTCGTGCAGCGCTACGGCGCGGGTGTCGTGGTCATGGCCTTCGACGAGGCCGGGCAGGCCGACACGGTCGAGCGGAAGGTGGCGATCTGCCAGCGTGCCTACCGCCTGCTCCGCGAGCGGCTCGACTTCGACCCGCACGACATCATCTTCGACCCCAACGTGCTGGCCGTGGCGACAGGCATCGACGACCACAACGCGTACGCCAAGCACTTCATCGACGCCACGCGCATCATCAAGCAGGCGTGTCCCGGCGTCCGCATCAGCGGGGGCATCAGCAACCTGTCGTTCTCGTTCCGCGGCAACGATGCGGTGCGCGAGGCCATGCACTCGGCGTTCCTGTTCCACGCCATCAAGGCCGGCCTCGACATGGGCATCGTGAACGCCGGGCAGCTGACCGTCTACGAAGACATCCCGGCCGACCTGCTCGTACGCGTCGAAGACGTGTTGTTCGACCGGCGGCCCGACGCCACCGAGCGCCTGGTCGAGTTCGCGGAGCACGTGAAGGGTGACGGGAAGAAGAAGACCGTCGACCTGGCCTGGCGCCAGCTCGACGTGGCCGGGCGCCTGTCGCACGCCCTGGTACACGGCGTGCTCGACTTCCTCGAGGCCGATCTCGAAGAGGCACGGGGACGGTATCCCCGGCCGCTCGAGATCATCGAGGGGCCGCTGATGGACGGCATGAAGACCGTCGGCGATCTCTTCGGGGCAGGGAAGATGTTCCTGCCCCAGGTGGTGAAGAGCGCGCGAGCCATGAAGAAGGCGGTCGCGTTCCTCGAACCGGCGATGGCCCTCGATCGCGCCGGCGCCGCCCCGACGTCGAACGGGAAGATCCTGCTGGCGACGGTCAAGGGCGACGTCCACGACATCGGCAAGAACATCGTCGGCGTCGTGCTGGGCTGCAACAACTACGAGGTCGTCGACCTCGGCGTCATGGTGCACTGCGATCGCATCCTCGATGCGGCCGTCGACCACGGCGTCGACATCGTCGGCGTGAGCGGGTTGATCACGCCGTCGCTCGACGAGATGGTGACCGTGGCACGCGAGATGGAGCGCCGCAGGATGCGGCTTCCGTTGCTGATTGGCGGCGCGACGACGAGCCCCCAGCACACCGCGGTGAAGGTCGCGCCGGAGTACTCGGGCCCCACCGTCCACGTCCTCGACGCGTCACGCGCCGTGGGCGTGGTGTCGAGCCTCATGGATGGACGGTCACGCGAGACGTTCGTGCGCGACAACGTCGCGACGCAGGACCAACTGCGTGTGCAGTACGGTGCCAGGCGCGAGCAACCGCTGCTGACATACGCGGCAGCGCGCGAGAACCGCTTGAAGCTGGCGTGGCGGCCAGAGGATGTGCCGCAGCCGGCGTTCATCGGGCTCCGCCACATCGAGGTGCCGCTGGCCGAGCTGGTGCCCTATGTCGACTGGACGTTCTTCTTCACGGCCTGGGAGCTGAAGGGCCGGATCCCGCAGATCTTCGAGCACCCGCAGTACGGCGACACCGCCCGCGAGCTGTACGACAACGCACGGACGCTGCTCTCGCACGTCATCGCCACGCAGGCGCTGACCGCCAATGGCGCGTACGGCTTCTGGCCGGCTGCCAGCGACGGCGACGACATCGTCCTGTACCGCGATGAGTCGCGGACTGTGGAAGCCGTCCGGTTCCCCATGCTGCGGCAACAGCACGTGATCGCTGACACGAAGCCGAACCGGTCGCTGGCCGACTTCGTGGCCCCGAAGGGCAGCGGGGTGGCCGACCACGTCGGGGCGTTCGCCGTGACCGCCGGCATCGGCGCCGACGCCCTCGTCGAGGCCTACGAGCGCGACCACGACGACTACCACGCCATCATGACCAAGGCGCTGGCCGACCGGCTCGCCGAGGCGTTCGCCGAGTACCTGCATGCGCGGGTGCGGCGGGAATGGGGCTACGGGATCGACGAGGCGCTCAGCGGCGACGATCTCGCGGCCGAGAAGTACCGGGGCATCCGCCCCGCGCTGGGCTATCCCGCCTGTCCCGATCACGCGCTGAAGTTCCGCCTGTTCGACCTGCTGCGCGCCAGGGAACAGGGCATCGCCCTCACCGAGAGCGCCGCGATGACGCCGGCCGCCAGCGTCAGCGGCCTGTACTTCCACCACCCCGACGCCCGCTACTTCATGATCGGGAGGCTTGGCGAAGACCAGGTGACCGACTACGCCAGGCGGCTCGGCAGCGACAAGGCGACGGTCGAGCGGTGGCTGCAGTCGAATCTCGGTTACGATCCGGCACCGCAGACTGTCAGAGCATGAGCCTGCCCCCCGAGCCTCTCGTCGACGTCAACCCCATCGCCTGCGGTGCCGTGGTGTCGATGCTCGACGCCAGGCTCGACATGGAGCGGTCGCAGGAGTTCCGGCAGCGCCTCGACGAGGTGATCGATGGCGGGGCCGCGCACATCGTGCTCGACATGTCGCAGGTCAAGTACATCGACAGCTCGGGGCTCGGCACCGTGGTGTCGGTCTTCAAGCGCATGCCGACGGGCACGTTCCTCGTCGCCGGCCTCCGGCCCAACGTGCGCACGCTGTTCCAGATCACCCGGCTCGACAAGTACATCAACCTCTACGCCACGGTGGACGAGGCCGTGGCGGCCTTCGGTGGCGCCTGACGGCGCCAGACTGCCAGCGCGTTCATGACCACGTGGATCGTCACCGGTGGCGCCGGGTTCATCGGCAGCAACTTCGTCCGTCTCGCTCGGCGCTCGCGTGACGTGCGCCTCGTCGTGTTCGACAAGCTGACCTATGCCGGCAGCCTCGAATCGCTGCGCGGCGTCATCGACGACGAGCGCGTGGTCTTCGTGCGGGGCGACATTGCCGACAGCGGCGCCGTGAGGGCGCTGCTCGCGGCCCATCGCCCGTCGGCGATCATCAACTTCGCGGCCGAAACGCACGTCGATCGCTCCATCGATGGTCCTGGCGCGTTCGTGCAGACCAACCTGGTGGGGACGTTCGAACTGCTCGACGCGGCGCGCCAGGCGTGGGCGACGTTCGACCCCGCGTCACGGGCGGCGTTCAGGTTCCTGCACGTCTCGACCGACGAAGTCTACGGCACGCTTGGCGACACGGGGCTGTTCTCGGAAGAGACGCCGTACGCGCCGAACTCCCCGTACGCGGCGAGCAAGGCCGGCGCCGATCACCTCGTGCGCGCGTACTTCCACACCTTCGGGCTGCCGGTCGTCATCACGAACTGCTCGAACAACTACGGTCCGTTCCAGTTTCCCGAGAAGCTCATCCCCCTGATGCTGCTCAACGCGCTCGAGGGCAAGGCACTCCCGATCTACGGCGACGGACGTAACGTCCGCGACTGGCTCTACGTCGAGGACCACTGCGAGGGCATCCTGGCCGCGCTCGAGCGAGGGCGTCTCGGCGAGAAGTACAACATCGGGGGCGGGAACGAGCGCCAGAACATCGAGATCGTCGACCGGCTCTGCGAGACACTCGAGCGGCATGCGCCTGCCGCCGACAACCCGCGGCTGGTGGCACGCGGCGTCGGGTCCTACAGCGGGCTCAAGACGTTCGTCGCAGACCGCCCCGGGCACGATCGGCGCTATGCCATCGACGCATCGAAGATCCGGCGCGAACTGGGGTGGACGCCGGCTCACGCCTTCGAGTCAGGTCTCGAGCAGACGGTGGCGTGGTACCTGGCGAACGCCGGCTGGTGTGCCGCGGTCTCCGAGACGTATCGCCGCGAACGCCTGGGCACCGCGACGTAGAAGGCGACCTCAGGGAGTCGCCCAGCGCGTCCGGGACGGGCGCTTGCGAGCGAGGGTTGACACGGGCACGGCCAGGTGTTTATTATTTCATCCGGATTGACGGATGAATGACATCTCGGGCCGCGCGCCCATCCTCGACCAGTTGCCGGTGCTTGCCGATGCCGTGCGTGGGCGCTTGTTGCTCGTGCTCGAGCAGCACCCGTTGACGGTCGGCGAACTCTGCGACATCGCGCAGCTTCCCCAGTCCACCGTCAGCCGGCACCTGAAGACACTGGTCGACGCCGGCTGGTTGGCCGCGCACCGCGACGGCACGAGCCGCGTGTACCAGCTCGACAGCGAGTCGCTCGACCCTCGCGCCCGGCGGCTCTGGCTGCTCGTCCGCGAGCAGCTGGCCGAGACGGCCGCCGCCACCCAGGACGACCGCCGCCTCAAGGGTGTGCTCGCCAGGCGGCGCACGGCCTCCGAGGAGTTCTTCTCGACGGCGGCCGACCAGTGGGACCGCGTGCGTGCCGAGATGTTCGGTGAGGCGAGCCACCTTCACGTGCTCGCCGGCCTGCTCGACTCGCGCTGGGTGGTCGGCGACCTCGGATGCGGGACGGGGCACCTGGCCGAAGCCGTCGCGCCGTTCGTCTCGCGCGTGGTGGCCGTCGATGCCTCGCGCGAGATGCTGCAGGCGGCACGCGGCCGGCTGAAGGGACACCTCAACGTCGAGATGCGCCGCGGGTCGCTCGAGCGGCTGCCCGTCGACGACGCGAGCCTCGATGTCGCGATGGTGACGCTCGTGCTGCATCACGTCGCCGCACCGGAGGCGGTGTTTGCCGAGGCGCGTCGCGTCCTGCGCCACGGAGGCCGGCTGATCGTCACTGACATGCTGCCGCACGACCGCGACGAGTACCGCCAGACGATGGGCCACGTCTGGCTGGGGTTCAGCGAACGCCAGATGGCCCGGTACTTCACCCTCGCGGGCTTCGAGGCCGTGCACGTGCACGCGCTCGCGCCCTGCGCCGGCAGCAAGGGACCGGCCCTCTTCGTCGCCAGCGGTCTTGCCCCGGCATCGACCGACAGCCCGTCAGAGACCGACGTGCATGCGCACGTGCTGACCACCGTTCCGTGAGTTCATCCTGTGTTTCGTTACCCACGTCCGTTACCGTAGGCATCAAGGAGCATCACATGAGTCTTGCAGTTGAAACCCTCCACGCGTTCGACGCAGCCGTCAAGGCGGGGCGTGAGCCGTACAAGGTGAAGGATCTGTCGCTGGCCGAGTTCGGCCGCAAGGAAATCCGCCTCGCCGAGCAGGAGATGCCCGGTCTGATGGCGCTGCGCGCGCGCTACGCCGGGAAGGCGCCCCTGGCGGGTGCGAAGATCATGGGCAGCCTGCACATGACCGTGCAGACCGCGGTGTTGATCGAGACGCTGTCGGCCCTCGGTGCCGACGTGCGCTGGGTGTCGTGCAACATCTTCTCGACGCAGGATCACGCGGCCGCCGCGGTGGTCGTTGGGCGGCCCGAGACGGGTGGCACACCGGCGAATCCGAAGGGCATCCCGGTCTTTGCGTGGAAGGGCGAGACGCTCGAGGAGTACTGGTGGTGCACGGTCGAGTCGCTCGTGTGGCCCGACGGCACCGGCCCGACCCAGATCGTGGACGACGGCGGTGACGCGACGTTGTTCGTGCACAAGGCCGCCGAGTACGACAAGGCGGGGAAGGTACCCGAGTTCAACGCGGCCACCGAGCCGGCGGAGTGGGGCATCATCCTGCAGCAACTCCGCACCGAGATGAAGGCGCGGCCCGGCGTGTGGCCGAAGCTCGCGGCCGGCATCAAGGGCGTCAGCGAGGAGACGACGACCGGGGTGCACCGCCTGTACGAGATGACCGCGGCCAAGACGCTGCTCTTCCCGGCCATCAACGTCAACGACTCGGCGACCAAGAGCAAGTTCGACAACCTCTACGGCTGCCGCCATTCGCTCATCGACGGGCTCAACCGCGCGAGCGACGTGATGCTGTCGGCCAAGGTGGCGGTGGTCTTCGGCTACGGCGACGTGGGCAAGGGGTGCGCGCAGGCGCTCAAGGGCCAGGGGTGCCGCGTGATCGTGACCGAGATCGATCCGATCTGCGCCCTGCAGGCGGCGATGGAGGGGTACCAGGTCACCACGCTCGACCAGGTCATCGCGACGGCCGACATCTTCATCACCGCGACGGGCAACAAGGACATCATCACCGTCGAGCACATGAAGCAGATGAAGGACAAGGCCATCATCGGCAACATCGGCCACTTCGACAACGAGATCGACATGGCTGGCCTCGGCAGGCACGCTGGCGTCGAGCGCATCAACATCAAGCCGCAGTACGACGAGTTCGTGTTTCCGGCCGAGGGTGACCGTCCGTCACACAGCGTGCTCGTGCTCGCGGAGGGCCGGCTCCTGAACCTCGGTTGCGCAACCGGGCATCCGTCGTTCGTGATGTCGTCGTCGTTCACCAACCAGACGCTCGCGCAGCTCGACCTGCACCTCAACGCCACCGGGCAGCCGACGCTGTCGGGCATCCGGTACGACGAGAACAAGGTCTACATCCTCCCGAAGAAGCTCGACGAGGAGGTGGCGCGCCTGCACCTCGACAAGCTGGGCGTGAAGCTCACGACCCTGACGCAGGACCAGGCCGACTACATCGGCGTCCCCGTCGAGGGTCCGTTCAAGTCGGCGCACTACCGGTACTGAGTTCGCGCACGTTCGCGGGTCGTGTCGGGCAGCGGGCCATGGTCCGGGGAGCACGTCGGCTTCCCGGCCCATGGCCCGTGCCGTTTCGGCGGCAGGGCGCAAGCCGCACAAGCAGATGGGCACAAGCAGATGGGCACAAGCAGATGTGCTTGCCCCTGGGACAGAAGATCGGAAATACTGCGCGCGACTTCTCTCAATTGTTGACACGCCCTGCGTCCCGCGCGGGGCGAGATCCTCGGTCTCGCTGGGGTCAGGAGGCTCGAATGGGCGATCGCAACAAGCTGTTCATCAGCTACAGCCGCGACGATACCCGCTGGCTTGACGCCATAACCAGACAACTTGCTGTCCTTCAGGCAGAGGGCCTGGTCTCCATCTGCGATGACACGAAACTGCAGGTCGGCGAAGACTGGTTCCAGCAGCTCCACGAGATGATGCTGGACGCCCGGCTCGGCCTGATGCTGATCTCGGCCCCATTTCTCGGCTCCGAGTTCGTGCGCAAGGAGGAGATTCCGCTCCTCTTCGATCGGCATGAAGAGGGTGGAATGAAGATCTATCCCCTGCTTGTAGAGCCATGCCCGTGGGAGAACGTCGCCTGGCTCGCGAAGCTCGAGCTGCGGCCGCAAGACGCCAGGAGACGAGCGAGGGCGCTGTCGATGTTCCAGGGTGCCGCAAGGACGCAGAAGATCGCAGACGTCGCGAACGAGATTGCCGCCCTCGTCAGGCAATGACGTCCGACGCGTCGCTCGCGCGGACCTCCACCGGCAGGGCGCTGCGGTGTGACCTGATTCCAGGCCTCCTGCCGAGTACAATCCCGGGATGCTCCAGCGGATCGCGCGGGTTGCCGCCTTCGTCGCCGTGTCGGCGGCCGTAGCGGCACAGCAGCCTCCGCCGCCTTCGGCGCAGGAACCACTACGTCCCACGTTTCGTGCGGGAGTATCGGTGGTGCGCGTCGACGTGTCGGTCACCGGCTGGAAGAACCCGCCCATCGACGATTTGACGGCAGCCGATTTCGTCCTGGAAGACGACGGCGTTGTGCAGACGATCGATACCTGCCAGTTCATCCGGCTGACCGGCGGACCAGGCCGACCACGTCGGCGTTCCCGTCGAGGGACCGTTCAAGTCCGCGCACTACCGGTACTGAGTTGCGCCCGTCGTGTCAGTCGGCGGGCCACGGTCGGGAGAGCACGTCGGCTTCCGGTCTTGGCCCGTGTTGCTTCGCCGGCGAGCCGAAGCGCTGGGCCACGGTCACGAAGTCGCAGATACTGCACGACTGAAGGTGGTTGCCAGGTACACAGCGAAAGTGATCTCAGCATATGAAGAACCTGCTTGCCGTGACCGCATTACTCGAGACGGGGACGGGACTCCTGCTGGTGGCGCTTCCGTCGCAACTTGCAGCACTCCTGCTCGGTGCGCGCCTCGACGCCCCTGCGGCCGTGACGGTCGCACGGGTCGGTGGCATCGCCTTGCTCGCCATCGGAGTCACGTGCTGGTCTTCTCGGCTTGAGGGGCCGAGCCGCGCCGCGCGAGGATTGGTCAGCGCGTTGTTGCTCTACAACACTGGTGTCGCTCTCGTCCTGGTGCATGGGGCACTCGTCATGGGGCTGGCCGGTATGGGTCTGTGGCCGGTCGTGCTGGTTCACGGCGCCATGGCCGGTTGGTGTCTCAAAGGCTCACCCAGGTAAACAACCCCCAACCCGGCGAGTAGATGAGGGCCGTTCGGCGGCAGGCCTGAGTCCCGCCCTCCTGCCGAGTACAATCTCCGGATGCTTCGACGGATCGCGCGGGTGCCGCTTTCGCCGCGGTGTCGGCGGTCGTGGCCGCGCAGCAGCCCCCGCCGCCGCCGGCGCAGGAACCGCCACGTCCCACGTTTCGCGCGGGGGTGTCAGTCGTTCGCGTTGACGTATCCGTCACCGGCCGAAAGAACGAGCCCATCGCCGATCTCACGGCGGCGGACTTCGTTCTCGAAGACGACGGCGTCGTGCAGACCATCGACACGTGCCAGTTCATCCGCCTGACCGGCGAGCGGATGACCGAGCGTGAGGAGTCGCTCGAGATTCGTTCACCCGAACACGCCGAGGTCGAGGCCGCGCGTGACGACGTGCGGCTCTTCGCGCTGTTCCTCGACGAGTACCACATCGACAAGCTCCCGCAGGTCACCCTGCCGCTCCGTGCCGGCCTCACGGAGTTCATCGACATGCTCGGTCCGAACGATCTCTTCGCCATCGTCGATCCGCTCACGCCCATGAGTGCCCTCAAGCTGACGCGCGACCGGTTCGCCCTCAAGGAGGTCGTGCGGAAGTTCGAGGGACGGCAGGGCGAGTACTTCCCCATGCGCAGCGCGCTGGAAGAGGAACAGATGCAATCGCGCAACGTCCGGCGTGTCAGGGCCGAGGTGACCCTGTCGGCCCTCGCGGGGCTCGTGACCAGGATGGGAAGCCTGCGCGAGGGGCGCAAGTCGGTCGTGTTCGTCAGCCAGGGACCGCCGACGATGTTCGGGTTCTACGACATGGACATCGAAGATCGCATGCGTGACGTCTTCGAGGCCGCGAGCCGGGGCAACGTCACCATCCACGTTGTCGATCCGCGTGGTCTCGGCGTCGAAGGCCGGGGCGGCGTTCGCGACACGCTCTATCGCCTTGCGGGCGAGACCGGCGGACGCACGGTGATCAACACCAACAACATGGTGCCGGGCCTGCGCGAGGTCGTTGCGGATGCCAGCGCGTACTACCTGCTGGGCTACGCGCCGACCCGCGACGTGGCAGACGGCAAGTTCCACAAGATCAAGGTCGAGGTGAAGCGCCCCGGCGTCGACGTTCTCGCACGCAAGGGATACTGGGCGCCCTCAGCCGCTGAAGCCCGCGCGTCCGAAATGGTGGCCAGCCGGCCCGAGGTGCCTGGCGTGGTCGGCGCACTGGCGGCACTGGCCGACTCGAAGTCGGCGCGTGCCATCGACACGTGGTTCGGGCGGCAGGCCGACGGTGGTCGGATGAACGTGGTCGTGACCTGGGACAAGCGCGACGGATCGCTCGACCCGCGCACCGTCGTGGCAGTCGACGTCGAGCCGCTCGGCCCGTCGGATGACGCATCGCTCTCGCCGGCGCAGCGGATCGTCCGGAGCGACGCCGCCGAGGGGACCGCAGCAGCGCGGTTCTCGTTGCCTGCTGCCGCCCCCGTGAAGTTCCGGATGACCGCCACTGACGCGACCGGTGCGGTCGTCGATCGCTGGACCGAAACGCTTCCGCCTGGTGAACGCACAGGCGGCCTGACGCTCGACGACGTGCGGCTCTACCGGGCGCTCACGCCGATGGCGCTGAGGACACTGCGGGGTGAGCCGTCGCCCATCCCGACGGCCGCGCGCGCCTTCCGGCGGACCGACCGCATCCTGATGGATGTTGTTGCGCATGCGACGGGCGATGCACCGGTCCAACTCGTCGTCGAGTTGCTCAACGCCCGGGGTGACGTCCTCGTCGCGTTGCCTGCGAATGCCTCGATGACACCGTCTGGCGTGACCGCAAGGATCGAAGTCCCCGTCGCCAGCCTCGCGCTTGGGCGCTACGTGATCAGGGTGCGGGCGACGCAGGGCGACGTCAGCGCCGCAGACCTCGAAGCCTTCGACATCGTGCGGTGATGCGCCCGGGCCGCACTGGGGTGCGGCCCCTACATGCTGCTGTGTGTTCTGTATCCGATCGCCGCCAGATGGATGTCAGTTCGGTTCCGGCCGGTCACGAGTCCGTCCGTGTGTAGGGGCCGCACCCCAGTGCGGCCCGGGCGTGCGGCAGCCGCCCGGTGCATTCGGCCTACTTGGCGGTCAGGTAGCCAATCGTCAGGTGTCCGAGCGCACGCATGCCGACGGGGAGCGCCGACTCGTCGGCCTGGAACAGCGGCGAGTGATTCGTCGCCGCCTTCGTCCAGTCCTGGTCTGGAGGCGTGACGCCGAGAAAGAAGAAGAGACCGGGCACGCGCTGCTGGAAGAACGAGAAGTCCTCTGACGTCGTCGTCGGCGGGATGATCCGGATCATGTCCCTGCCCGCGACGCGCGCCAGCGTCGGTGCCATCAACTCGGTGAGCGTCTCGTCGTTCACGGTGACGGGATAGCCGCGCTCGATGATCACCTCGGCGGTCGCGCCGGCGGCCGCGGCGATCTGTTCGGCGGTGCGCGTGATGCGCGCGTGCACATCGGCCTTCACGGTCTCGTCGAAGGTGCGGATCGTGCCCTCGAGTTCCACGACGTCAGGGATGATGTTGCTGCGCAGCCCGCCCTGGAACCGGCCGATCGTCACGATGATCGGCGCCCGCGTGATATCGACCTGGCGGCTCGTGATGGTCTGGAGCCCGAGCACGATCTGCGAGGCGACCACGATGGGATCGACGCCGGCCCACGGCATGGCACCGTGCGTCTGCCGGCCGCGTACCTTGATGTTCAAGGTGTTGTTGCTCGCCATGAGGGCGCCGGGCCGGTAGGCGATCGAGCCGGGCGGGCCGGGGAACACGTGCAGGCCGAAGACGGCGTCGGGTTTCGGGTTGTCGAAGGCGCCCTCCTTCAACATCAGCTCCGCGCCGCCTTCCTCGCCGACGGGGGCTCCTTCTTCGGCGGGCTGGAAGACGAACAGCACCGATCCCGGCAGGTCAGCGCGCATGCCGGCGAGCACCTCGGCGACGCCCATCAGGATCGCGACGTGGTTGTCGTGCCCGCAGGCGTGCATGACGCCGACTTCCTGGCCGTTCCACTGCGCCTTCTCCTTCGAGGCGAAGGGCAGGTTCACCTGTTCGGTCACGGGAAGCGCGTCCATGTCGGCGCGCAGCGCCACTACCGTGCCAGGCTTGCCACCGCGCAGCAGGCCGACCACGCCCGTGTGCGCGACATTCGTCCTGACCTCGAGTCCGAGGGCCTTGAGGTGTTCGGCGACGATCTTCGACGTGCGGAACTCGCGGTTGCCGAGTTCGGGATGCTGATGGAAGTCGCGACGCCAGGTCACGACCTTGCTCCCGATCGTTGTGGTGCCCGCATCGAAGGCGGCCGCGAGTGCCACGGCATTCGGCGGTGCGGCGCTGCCTGCACCGGAGCGGGGCTGCGCCCCTGCAGATGAGGCGAGGCTCAGGGCGCCGACGACGACCACGGCGGCAATGGCCATAGCGCGACGATTCGACATGCGGGACACCTCGTGGGACATCTACTTCTTCTCCGCGGTCTTCGCCGGGGTCCGGGTGAACACCACGGGAATCGTGACGTCCTCGTCGCCGCGCTTCACGACGAACGTCGCGCCGTCGCCCCATTCCTTCTCAGCCATGAGCCGCATGAAGACCTCGCGGTCGGCGATCGACTGGCCGTCGAGCGAGACGAGGACGTCCTTCAGCTTGAAGCCTGCACGCTCGCCGATCGTGTCGGGCTCAATCATGATGATCTCGCGCTGACCCTCGGCCGGGCCGCTCGAACGCGTCGAGATGCCAAGGCGGGGAAACGGCGCGCTGTCGTCCTTCGGCAACCCCCAGACGAAGTTCGCGTACGACGATCGCACCTTCGGGATGGCGTCCCCATCGTCGGCCACCGACGACACCGGGATCAGCGATGCGATGCCGCCCTTGAACCAACCTCGCAACTGCCGTTCGATCCCCACGCCGTACATCACGTGTCCTGATCCAACCAGGATGACGACAATCGACTTGGGGTCCGGGTGGCGCTCGAGAGCCTTCAGGGAGTACCAGGCCATCGAGGCGTCCCACGTCGCCTGCGAGGCGGCCATGCTCTTCCATGCGTCCTCGGTCATGCCGTGGGCCATGTCACCCGCGCCGATCGCCGCCTTGAACACGGTCATGTGGTCGGCGTCATCGAAGGCGATCGTCGGGGGCAAGAACTTCTTCTCGTCTTCGCTGAGGTTCGCGAAGCCCTTGCGGCGCACGGCCGCAACGACGTCGCGCGGGCCGTTGACGGCGTACATCGGCATGCCGTGATCCCGGGCATACAGGAAGATCTTGCGGTACAGCTGCCAGTTGTAGCCCCAGTGCTCGTACCAGCGGCCAAGCTTGATGAAACCGTCTTCGCTGTAGAGCCCCTCGTTCCAGGCGTCGAGCGACGGCTGCTCCGTGGCCGGGAACATCTCGAGCCCGATCAGCACCCGGCGACCGCGCGCCTCGAGCGCCCGAATCATGCGCGCCTGCACGCGGTGGAACTCCATCGAGGTGTGCGTCTCGCCGATCAGCAGCACCTGCACGCCGTCGAGGCGTTCGGCCACGATATCGGGCGTGATGTTGTCGCCCCGGGCGGTGTCGACGATCGTGTCGGCCACCACCGAGGTGTACTTGTCGCGTCGGGCGGCGTCGCCCACGGCAAGGTCGAGGAGGGTCGGGAGGTCGTCCGCCTGGGCTCCCGCGGCAGCGAGAAGGGCAACGACCACGAGGGGAAGGCTACGGAACAGGCGCGTCATGATGGTTGGTAATCCTGACAACGTTCGGGCTCGGCCGCAAGGGGGACCTTCAGGGGGCAGGTTCGCGCCCGGTTTAGAATCAGGGGATGGACCACGTTCGGCTCGGCACCTCATCGCTGTCGGTTTCACGGATTTGCCTCGGGTGCATGTCGTTTGGCGACCCCGGCTGGCGCTCGTGGGTGAAGTCGGAGGCCGAGAGCCGCCCGTTCTTCGAGCGGGCGCTCGAGGCCGGGATCAACTTCTTCGACACCGCCGACGTGTACTCCAACGGCGTGAGCGAGGCCGTCACCGGGCGTGCCCTCCGCGAACTGGCGAGGCGCGACGAGGTCATCATCGCCACCAAGGTCTATTACCAGCTGGTGCCCGGGCTCGTCAGGGCCGGGTTGTCGCGCCGTCACATCCTCGGCGCCGTCGAGGACTCGCTGCGGCGTCTGGGCACGGATTACATCGATCTCTACCAGATCCACCGGTTCGACACCGAGACACCGATCGAGGAGACGCTCGAAGCCCTCGACGAGGTCGTGAAGGCGGGCAAGGTGCGATACCTGGGGGCGTCGAGCATGGCGGCCTGGCAGTTTGCGACCATGCTGCACCGCGCCGACGCACACGGCTGGTCGCGGTTCGTGTCGATGCAGAACCACTACAACCTGGTGTATCGCGAAGAAGAGCGCGAGATGATGCCGCTGTGCCGTGCCGAAGGGGTGGGCGTCATCCCGTGGAGCCCGCTGGCCCGCGGATTCCTGAGCGGCACACGCAAGCGCGAGTCGCGTGACGCGTCGCCGCGCGAGGTGCAGGACGCGTTTGCGCACCGGCTCTACTACTCCGACGCCGACTTCGACATCGTGGATCGGGTCGTCGCGGTCGCGGCCGAATGCGGGGCCTCGCCGTCGCAGGTCGCGCTGGCGTGGTTGCTGCAGCAGCCGGGCGTCGTGGCGCCGATTGTCGGCACCACCAGGCGTGAACACCTCGACGAGGCCCTTGCGGCGTGCACGCTGACGCTGACGGCCGAGCAGTGCCGGGCACTCGAGGAACACTATCAGCCACACCCGGTTCTTGGCATTGACTGAGCCTGAGTGAACGTCGGCGCGTCCTGCCTGGCCCGCGCACCGCGGTTCTTCGGCTCGTCTGCAGCGAGAGCACGATTCGCTTCGCGCGACGGCAACGCGGGCGACGCCGACGCTACGACTCCAGCAGCAGGTGGCCCGGATCCTCGATGAACTCCTTCACCCTCACCAGGAACTGCACGGCCTCGAGGCCGTCCACGATGCGGTGGTCGTAGGTCAGGGCGACGTACATCATCGGCCGGATTTCGACCTTGCCGGCGATCGCGACGGGACGGTCCTCGATCTTGTGCAGGCCGAGGATGCCCACCTGCGGCGGGTTGAGGATGGGCGTGCTCAGCATCGATCCGAAGACGCCGCCGTTGGTGATGGTGAACGTCCCGCCCCGCAGGTCGTCGAGCGTCAGCGAGCCGTTGGCGGCGCGCTGGGCGAAGTCGCGGATCGCCTGTTCGATGCCGGCGAACGACAGGCGGTGCGCGTCGCGAATCACCGGGACCACGAGTCCCTGCGAGGCGCCCACTGCCACCCCGATGTCGTAGTAGTGCTTCAGGATGACGTCTTCGCCCTGGATCTCTGCGTTGACCCGCGGGAAAGGCCTTCAGGGCGCCGATGCTGGCCTTGACGAAGAACGACGCGATCCCGAGGCCGACGCCGTGCGTCTTCTTGAACTGCTCCTTGCGGCGTTCGCGGAGCGCCATGAGGGCGCTCATGTCGATCTCGTTGAACGTCGTGAGCATCGCGGCGGTCTGCTGCGCCGTGACGAGGTTGCGCGCGATGGTCAGGCGACGCTTCGACATCCGCTCGCGGACCTCGACGCGTTCGCCGCTCGTCGCGATCGGCCGTGCCGTCATCGGGGCCGGTGGAGCAGCGGCGGCAGAGGCGGCCGGGGGACCCGCCGTGGCTGGAGCCGGCTGGGCCTGCGCGAGAAAGCTCTGGACGTCGTGCTTCACGACGCGTCCTGCCTCGCCACTGGGGCTGACTCTGGCGAGGTCCACGTTGTGCTGCTCGGCGACCTTCCGTGCCGTCGGTGTCGCACGGTCCCTGGCCGCGTCGGTCTCCGCCTGCGCAGGAGGCGCTGCGGCGGAGGGGGCCGGAGTCGTTGCCGAAGGTGGCGCTGCGGCAACGGTGTCGCCCGATGACGCCTCGAGGATGGCCAGGACCTCGCCCACGTTCACGTCCTCGCCCTCCTGCCTGAGGATCTGCGCGAGCACGCCCGCCTTCTCGGCGCTGACCTCGAGGTCGACCTTCTCGGTCTCGAGATCCACGAGCGCATCGCCGGCGGCGACCTGATCGCCGGCCTTCTTCAACCAGCGCGCGACGCGAGCTTCGACGACCGACTCACCAAGCTGGGGAACGACGATGTTGATTGACACAGGATACGTCCTCGGAACGGGCGTGCGTCAGCGCGACACGACAGGGATCGGCGTCGCCGCCGTGGCCTCGAAGGCCTGGGCGACGATCGCCCGCTGGTTCATGGCGTGCCAGGTGGCCGAGCCCTCCGACGGGCTTGCACTGCGAGGTCGGCCAATGTAGCGGAGCGGGAGCTTGCGGGCCTGCGCAATGGGCTCGAGCAGGGGCCGAGCGAACTCCCAGGCGCCCATGTTCGCCGGCTCCTCCTGCAACCAGACCACGTCGCGCAGTTTCTTGTAGCCCGCCAGCGCGGCGTCGATCTGCTCGGCGGGGAACGGATACAGCTGTTCGACACGGATGATCGCGACATGTGGGTCGCTGGCCCGCTGCTCGCTCGACACGAGATCGACGTAGACCTTGCCGCTGCACAGCACGGCGCGCGTGACCTGGCCCGCGCGCGCACGCGCCTCGTCGTCGTCGATGACGCGGCGGAAGCGGCCCTCGGCGAACTCGATGGGCGCCGAGGCCACCAACGGATGGCGCAAGAGGCTCTTGGGCGTGAGCACGAAGAGCGGGAGCGGGTCGGTCTGGAGGAGCAGGGCCTGCCGCCGGAGCAGGTGGAAGTACTGCGCCGCCGTCGTGCAATTGGCCAGGCGGAGGTTGATGTCGGCCGCCGCCTGGAGAAAGCGCTCCGGACGCGCACTCGAGTGCTCGGGCCCCGCGCCCTCGTAGCCGTGCGGCAGCAGAAACACCATCGACGGCGTCTGCCCCCACTTGGCGCGTGCCGAGGTCACGAACTGGTCGATCATCACCTGCGCGCCGTTGATGAAGTCGCCATACTGCGCTTCCCACAACACGAGCCGCCCGGGCGCCTGCACGTTGTAGCCGAACTCGTAGCCGATGACCGCTTCTTCAGACAGGGCGGTGTTGTGGATCTCGAAGGTTGCGCGCGCCTGCGGCAGGGCCTGCAGGGGAATGAACGGCTGGTTGGTGTTGACGTCGGTGAACACCGCGTGGCGCTGGCTGAACGTGCCGCGGCGCACGTCCTCTCCCGTCAATCGCACGGGGATGCCATCGGCGAGGATCGTCGCGAAGGCGAGCTCCTCTGCCGTTGCCCAGTCGATGACCCTCGCGGCAGGGTCGTCGAAAATGGTGCGCCGCCGCTCGCGGCCCCGATCCAGTTTCTTGTGCTGGACGAAGCCGGCCGGGCGGTCGAGCAGGCTGGCGTTCAGCGCGGCCAGCCTCCCAATCGACACCGCGGTCGAAATCTGACCCGCTGCTCCGGCGGGAGCGACTGCAGGAAGCGGCTCGACGAGGTCTTCGTCGGGCTTCAGCGAGGCGAGCGCGTCCTCGAGCACCTTCATCTGGCGATGGACGAGCGCGTCGGCGGCCTCCTGCGTGACGATCCCGTCGGCGATCAGCCGGCGCGCGAACTGGTCGCGCACCGTGGCGTGCGCGCTGACCTTCTGGTAGAGCACGGGTTGCGTGAATCCCGGCTCGTCGCCCTCGTTGTGCCCGTGCCGGCGGTAGCCGACCAGGTCGATGAGGACGTCGCGGTTGAACGTCGAGCGGTAGGCGATCGCGAGGCGCGCGGCGGCGACGCAGGCCTGCGGGTCGTCGGCGTTCACGTGCACGATCGGGATCTTGAAGCCGCGGGCCAGCCCGCTGGCATACGAGGTGGAGTAGACCTCGTCTGGCGTCGCCGTGAACCCCAGTTGGTTGTTCGCGATGATGTGGATGGTGCCGCCCGTGTCGTAGCCTTCCAGGCGCGAGAGGTTGAGCGTCTCGGCGACCACCCCCTGCCCGGGGAACGCGGCGTCACCGTGGATCAGCAGCGGCAGGGTGACGAGCGGGTCGAACTCCGCGGCGCCACCGTGGTTCACCGTGGTGCCGGCGGCGCGCGCCATACCCGCGACCACGGGGTTCACGGCCTCGAGGTGGCTCGGGTTCGGTGCCATCGCGACGTCCAGTCCCGAGACATCGTCGGTGAGGCGCGTCCGGCCGCCCCAGTGGTACTTGACGTCGCCCGTCCACCCGAGGTCGATGCGGTATGCCGTGCGCTTCCTGATCGGGTCCTTGAACTCCGCCAGGATCTGCGTGTAGGGCTTCTGCATGACGTGCGCGAGCACGTTGAGGCGTCCCCGATGCGCCATGCCAAGCAGGACGTGCCGCGTCCCGCTGGCGGCGGCATCCTCGATGATCACCTCGAGCATCGGGATCATCATGTCGAGGCCTTCGATCGAAAACCGCGTCTTGCCGGGGAAGGTGCGCTGCAGGAAGCGCTCGAAGACCTCGACCTCGGTGATGCGGTCGAGCAGGTACGCGCCGTCGATTGGAGCCTTGGGCGGCCAGAAGCGGCGGCTCTCGGCGGCGTCGCGGAGCCACTCGCGCTCTGCGGGCACGAAGATCTGCGCAATGTCGTAGCCGGTGGTCGAGCAGTAGATCGCGCGCAGTCGGGCGATGGCCTCGCGTGCGCTGGCGGCACCCTCGGCCGCAGGTCCTCCGACGAGGCTGGCGGGCAGGACGTCGAGGTCGGCCTCCGTGATGCCGTGCGCCGCCGGGTCCAATGTCGGGTCACCGATGGGCGGTGCCCCGAGGGGATCGAGCTGCGCCTGCAGGTGGCCGTACTTGCGGATGGCATCCGCGAGCATCACCGCGCCGACGATGGCCCGGGCCGACTGCGGCGCCTCGAAGGGCACCGGCATGCCGTCGCCGGCGGGGGCGCCGTGCCGGGCGAACAACTCACGCGTCGCGGCATCCACCGAGCTCGGGTCGCGCCTGAAGCGCTCGTAGAGCTCGGCGACATAGCCCGCGTTGATCCCCTGGAAATCCTGCCAACCGCTCATGTACTCGCGTCCCTTGCGCCCGGGCGGGCGCACAGCGGCGGCATGGCCAGCAGACCGCGCCGCGCGTAACGTCACATTGTATCGGTCTTTCCGACCGCGAGGCTCAGGACGTCCTGACCGGCGTCGGATGGCCCGAGGCGTCGAGCGCGACGAGCACGACCTCAGCCTGCGTCACCGGGACAGTTTCGCCCTGGCCCGCACTCCATCGCTCGGCTTCCACGCTCACCTGGACCGTCACCGACGTGCGGCCGATCCGGAGGGTCGAGGTGTAGAAGCTGATGATGTCGCCCAGGAACACCGGCGCGTGGAACTCGACCTCGCGCATGGCCTTCGTGACGTAGCGGTGGGGCCCATGCTTGCGGGCTTCGACCGCCGAGGCCAGGTCGATGTGCGACAGGATCACGCCGCCGAAGATGGTGCCGTAGGCGTTTGTATCCTTGGGGAGGAGCAGGACCTTGATGGCGGGCACGCGATCCGACATGCGCCGAGAGTATCACCCCCTATCGGGCAGGAGGGTGGCTTACCGCGTCCAGTGCGCCATAGGGATCGAGAGCAGCAAGTAGCGTCGCCGCAGGGCGATCACGTGGCCGGCGTAATCGACCTTCAGGATCTCGCCGGCCAGCAACCGCTCGCGGAGCTTCCGGATCTCGAAGCGGTAGAGGTCGTTGATGGCGTCGCGCAGCAACTGCGGCGGCGTCGTTGATGACGCACGCAGGCCGTGGCCGAGCAGGGCTTCCACGACTTCGTCGCGATACCGATACGGAGGAGCAACGTCCACGCGGGCGACGATAGGCGTCCTCGCGGGCCTCGTCAAGACGACTTGTGCGGGGGCGACTTGTGCGGGGCGCGCACGGCCGCGCGCCTGATCCACGAACGGCCTTGCACCTTGCGAGGCGCGCGCGACGTCCTACGGATGGGGTATGGTGGAGTAGTGCCAGCCCGCGACCACTGACGATGCGAATCTCCCGACGGCAGTTCTCGTATGCGCTGGGCGCCGCGACCGCGCTTGCCGTGGTCGCCACTGGAGCAGAGCCCGTGTCAGCCAAAGAACTCGCACCCGGCGACAAGGCGCCCGACTTCGCCTTGCCTGGCTCAGATGGTCGGACTTACCGGCTCTCGGACTATCGCGGCAAGCGTGCGGTGGTCCTGGCGTGGTTCCCGAAGGCGTTCACCGGTGGTTGAACCCGCGAATGCAAGTCGCTCCGTGAGAGCGGCGAACAGATTCGTGACTTCGACGTCGTCTACTTCACGGCCAGCACCGACGACGCCGACACCAACCGCAAGTTCGCGGAGTCGCTCGAAGCCGACTATCCGATCCTCAGCGATGCCGAAAAGACGACGGCCAGGGCCTATGGCGTGGTCGGCGGCCTGCTGCCCTGGGCCTCGCGCTGGACGTTCTACATCGGCATCGACGGCAACATCCTGCGCGTCGACAAGGACGTGAAGACGTCGACTGCCGGAGCCGACATCGCGCGTCACCTCGCCGAGCTGGGGATCGCGCGCAAGCGGAAGTGACCGCGGCGTCACGGCAGCGGCGTCCCGACGCTTGCGGCGCCGGCCGCCCAGAACACGCCCTCCACGGTCTTGTAGAGCGCACGCTCGACGACAAGTGTCGAGACCGTGCTCAGCGACTCGACGAGCACGCTCCCGCGCCCGGATCGGCCCGGAAAGACGGACGACAGGTCCAGGGTCGTCCGGGAGTTGGGTGCCAGGTCCCTGCTCACCTCAGACGCCGCGCCGTCCTCGCCGAGCCAGGTGACGCGCACGGCGGTGCCGGTCGGGCCCGCGTTGGCCACCAGGACGTACGTGGCCACGCCATCAGCCGGGCTGTGCTCCGTATCGGCAACCGCCCATCTCGCCGCGGTCGTTGTCAGGCCCGCTGAGGCGTGCGCTTCATACCACGACGTCGTGTCGGGGCCCGGCCACCACATCGCGCGCTCCGCGAGAAAGGGGGTGCCGTCGCGCGCCGTGACGCGCACCGAGAAGGCGGTGCTGGCAAGCGACCCACCTTCGGCGTCCACCCACACGGTGAAGCGATTCCTGGCTCCCACTTCGTAGGAACGCGACACGGTCGTTCCGGTGTCGAGCAGGTACGTCGCATCGACGAGGATGGGCGACGCCGACAGGTTGGCGAAGAGGAGGAACGTGTCGAGGAACGGTCCCGTGGCGCCCTCGGCGAAGAACCAGGTTGACGACGGCGACGGGATACCCGCCGCGTCGTGGCCGCTCGAGAAGAAGCCGCGGGCATCTGTCCGATACATGGCCCGCTCGGCGGTGAACACCCGCCCATCCGCGCTCGCGGCGATCGCCGAGATCTCGCTGGCGGCGAGGGCAGGTACGGCGTTGGCCCACAATGTCGCGCGCGCGTGCGGGCCGACGGTCACACGGTGTGCGAGCGGTGGCGCCGGCGCAGGGCGAAGGAACGTGACGTCGATGGCGAGTGGCGCATCGTGCGGGTTCTGGAAGAGGTAGAAGAGGTCGAAACCCGAGTGGGTCGCGCCCTCGGCGAAATGCCAGGTCGCCCGCGGTTCGAGCATGGCTGTTTCGAAGTGGCTGCCGTAGCCGCGCGCGTCCCACGACACCAGCCGGTCGGCGACCACCAGCCCGTCCGACTCGACGTGCGTCGCGAATTCGGCGGTCTCGAGGCCGGCGACGGTGCCGGCGAAGACGGTGGTCCTCGTGCGGGCCGGCACGGTGCGCCACGTCGATACCTGCGCACCGGTTGCCGTTTCGAACCGCAGCAGCACGTGGCGCTCGGTGTCGTCCGGATTCAAGAGCGCGACGCGCGTCGAGAAGAACGTGCTCGACACGCCCTCGGCGAAGTAGCGATGCACGAACCCGCGCGGGTGCGACCCTGCGGCACACTCGGCAGCGTTCGTCAGACCGTCCTGGTCAGGATCGCCCGCAGCGCCGTCCGCACCGGCGGCTTCAGACGGATCCAGGCCCACCTGCCGCTCCCACGCGTCGTCGAGGCCGTCAGCGTCCGCGTCGGTGTCGGGCGCGGTCTCCGGTGTCCACCCCAGCTGGACGACCTCGAAGTCGCTGGCTGTCAGCAGCCTGAACGCCGCCACGATCGGGTCCATGTCCCACCGGCTGTCGTGCGTGCCGGTGACGTACATGTCGCTGCCGTTGTCGGCCACGATCAGGCCGTGCGTCTTCATCGCGTCGAAGACCCGCCGAAGCCCTGCATCGAACCCGGAGGTGTCTTTTGAGGCCCTGAGGCGAAGGCGGGCGCCCATCGGCAGCGCCGCCGGGTTGGAGCCGGCGCGATGGCTCGCGGGGTACACATACCCGTTCGTGGCACGCACGGTGACGCGGAACGCGTGGCCGATGGGACTCGAGCCAACCATCTCGTCGTATCGCACCAGGCCCGGCAGGATCGCAAGGCCCGCCGCATCGGCGCTCGTCCACCCGTCGGGTCGCCGGTGATTCGTGTCGAGTGGAAACACGGCACCGGAGCCCGCTTCCCATCGCTGCAGCGTCGTGTTCCATCGCAGCGCGTAGAGTTCGTACAAGATGCGGCGATCGCGGTCCACGATCAGCATGTGCCGATCGCCGAGCGCACCGCCGCCCGGTACGCCGCCTTCGATCCAGCGTGGCTCGAGCGTCGCCTGCTCGGGGATTGGATAGCCGGGCGGCTGTCCCGGCGCCCCCGTGTCACTCTCCTCGTCGTACTCGAACACCACCGGCACGAGCGGCTGGCTTGCCCCGACGGTGACGTAAGGCATGCCGTAGATGATCGGGTTGGGGAGCGTGTCGCCGGAGTCGGCGCCGAAGTCGGGATGGAGCCGGCGCGTGGGGCCGATGAAGGCGATGAAGGCGTCGCTTCGCGGATCGACCGGTGCGTGGCTGACGTCGGCGTTCCACCAGTGGTCGGCGGGCAGAAGGGGCAGCGGGCCAGGCAGCGCACCGCCACGCGTGGGCTGGGCAGACGTGGGTGGCGCCGCGGACGCCAGCCACAGTGGAACGAGCACGGCGAGGCGGACGGCTCGCGGCAGCCGACGTGACACGATGCTCCTGACGGCGTTGAACACGGCACCACCGTGTTCAATCTTCGTTCCGCTGCGGATGGCCCGTTTTCGCGGGTGGTTGGCCGAGGCGCCCTGGGGGCGGCGCGCAATTCCGTCTGCTGGCGGTCAATCCTGCATGCGTAGCGGCCGTGCCAGGAGATCGAACGCGGACCGGTGCAGCGGGCTGGTTTCGAGCAGGTGGAAGTGTTCTTCGGCGAGGGGGGCGGCGGTCTCGGTCGTCAGGTGCGCCAACGGGTTGGTGTCGTCGATCTGGCTGGTGTGGCAGCGAAGCGCAGCCAGCTTCACGTCGAGCGTCTCTGCCACGTCGACGATGCGGGTGGCCGGCAGCGCCCCTTTCCCGAAGACCTCCGGAGCAATGCCCCAGAACGACGTCCCGACGCCCTGCGTGCAGCGTGATACGCGCGCGGCAACGTCGGCCATGGCGCCGGGAGGCATCACGACCGCGTACGCCGTCACCGGCATCTCAGCCGCGCAGCGGGCCACGGCTGTTCGTACCCGTTCACCGAGGGCAATGTGGTCGGGGTGCCAGTACAGGCCATCGCGTCCGAACGTGATCACGACATCGGGGCGCAGGTCGTGCAGGCGCATGTCGAGGGCCTCGATCAGCGGGTCGATGTCCAGCCACTGCAGGACGCCATCCCGGCAGGGAAGGACTTCAATGCTCGCGATGCCAAGCACGGCACACGCGGCGCGAAGCTCACGATCGCGGGTCCCTGGCAACTCCACGACGTCGAGCGCCTGTACCGATCCGGCACGTCCGGCCTCGCCGCGCGTCGCACACGTCAGGTGCACGTGCGCACCCGCCCGCGCCAGCCGTGCAATCGTCCCGCCGCAGGCAATCGACTCGTCGTCGGGGTGTGCCAGGACCACCATCACGCGCAGGCCCGACAGGGCAGTCGTCATCGGCGCGTGGTCGCGAGGTGCTCGTACACCCGGATGTACTCGTCGACCATGCGCTCGACTCCGAAGCGCGCCACGGCCTGCTTCCGAACCGAGTGGCGATCGAGCGCGAAGACCCGGTCGAGTCCTGTGGCCATGGCCTGCTCATCCGCGAAGATGACGCCGGTCACGCCGTCATCGACCACCTCGCGCACCGCACCGCGGTCGAGCGCGGCTACCGGCGTGCCGCAGGCCATCGCTTCGGCGAGCACGAGCCCGAACGGCTCGCCACTCTGCACCGGGTACAGCAGTGCGCGAGCGCCCCCGTAGAGAGCGACCTTGCCGGCGTGGTCGACCTCGCCTGCGTAGACGACCCGGGTGCCATCGACATGGGGCCTGACGTGCTGGTCGTAGTAGTCGTCTTCGGGTGCGGCAAGGATGAGGCGATGGCCCGACGCCCGCGCGATCTCGATCGCCTGCTTGACGCCCTTGCCGTCGGTGAAGCGGCCCAGGAAGAGCAGGTAGTCATCGGGAGTGGCCCCGAAGGCGAAGCTGTCGGTGTCGATCCCGTGCAGCACCACGCCGGCGATCGTGACGCCCTGCAGGAGGCGCTTCTGTTCGTTCGAGATGGCCACGAACGGAATCTCGGGATACCGCGACCAGAGCGCGACCTCGCCGGCAGACGGCGCGTGGTGCAGCGTCTGCACCAGCGTGGTGCGGCACAGCCGCGCGAACGCCAGCGACATCGGGTAGTAGGCGGCCTCGTAGTGGATGATGTCGAACTCGTCGGCGCGTTCGACCGCGGCCGCGAGGTTCAGCATCTCGTACAGTTCCCACGGCCACATGTCGGGATTCTCGACGTAGCCGCGCGGGTAGAGGGCCGACAGCCTCGCGGACGTGCTCGAGTTGCCGGTCGCGAAGAGCGTCACGTCGAGACCGCGCCGGACAAGGCCTTCGGTCAGCAGCGACGTCATCAGTTCGACCGATCCCGACCCGGCGGGAGGCAAGGCCATCGCCACGGGCGCGACGTGCGCGATCCGCAAGGGCCGGCTCATCGCATGGCCCGTTCGAGAAGCGACGAGAGCACCACCCGCGCGTCGAAATGCGCGGCGGCGACCTCACGTGCACGGGTCGCGTGGCGCGCGTAGTGCGCATCGATGTCGTCGATGGCCGAGACGATGTCGTCCATGTTCGCGAATCCGAAGAGGCCCTCCCCCGAGGGCAGGTACGCTTCCCAGCCCGTGCGTTGCACGATGGCCGGGCGTCCGCAGGCCAGGTAGCAGGCCGTGCGGTCGCTGAACCATCCGCTGTGCCGCGCCACGTAGGTGTGCTTGGCGACGCCGAACTCGCCGTACGACGCGCGCACGAAGTCGCGATACGCCTCGGCGGTGCGAGAGACGTCCATCGCATCGACCGTCTGCCATCCCCGCGACCGCAGGAGGTCGTGCGGGCCGTTCACGGCCAGCGTGAAACGGTCACCCACGCGTGCCGGCAGGTCGATCACCTTCAGGAACTCCTGGTCCTTGTTCCCGCCGATCTCGGCGAAGCTCTTGATCTGCCACGTCATCACCGTCGTGAACCGGTTGTCGCGCGGTGGTCCCGCGGGCTTCCACTCGTCGAGCATGATGGGCTGCCACGTGTGGTGCCACACCAGGCCGCCGGTCGGGATGTCGGACCCCTCGCGGCCGACGTTTGCGCCGAACGTGAACACGTGGTCGAAGAGCGCGAAGAAGTCGCGGAGCGACTGCTCGCGCGTCGCCAGCGAGATCTGGGTGAAGGCCGGGTCGCTGTCGATGAAGACGCGCCGCGGGATGCGCGCGTACTCGTCGCGCCAGAACCACGACCCACCCGACAGGTTGACGAACAGTTCGGCGTCGGCGCAGAAGGCCGCGAGCCGCTCGCGCGACTGTCCGTGATACGCGCCGTCGAAGTTGACGAACGTCCAGCGATCGTCGAGCCCGTGCGGCTGCAGGGTCGCGTTGATGTGCGCAAGGCCGAACGCCGGGTCCTCGCTGATGGCGTTCTGGACGGGATCGTAGATGCACTCGCCCGTGTCTTCGACGTAGTGGACCTCGTGCCCCAGGGCGCGGAGTCCCAGGAGGTACATCAGCGAGCACCAGGCCACGCCGCCGAAGGGATACCGCGCGATGATGCCGGCGACGACGATCTTCATCGCGTGACCCGCATGACCTCGTCGACCGTGTCGGTCTCGTCGAGCGACTTGCCGACGCTCAGCCGCGCGCACATCCGGCGGTAGAGATCGTTGCGCTCGAGCAGGTCCTCGTGACGGCCGTGCGCCACCAGCGTCCCCTCGTCGAGCACCAGGATGCGGTCGGCGTCGCGAATCGTCGAGAGCCGGTGCGCAATGACGAGCGTCGTCCGTCCCTGGCGGAGCGTCTTCAGCGCGCTGAACACCTTCTCCTCCGACAGCGCGTCGAGCGACGACGTGGGTTCGTCGAGGATGATGATGGGCGCATCCTTGAGCAGGGCGCGCGCGATGCTGAGCCGCTGGCGCTCGCCGCCCGAGAGGCTGCCGCCCGACTCGGCGACGTCTGACTGGTATCCGCCCGGCACGCGCATGATGAAGTCGTGGGCGAACGCGGCACGCGCCGCCGCCTCGACCTCCGCATCGGTCGCGTCGAGCCGGCCGTACCGGATGTTGTCGGCGATGGTCCCACTGAACAGGATCGATTCCTGGGGGACGATCGCGATCTGCTCGCGCAACTTGTGGATGTCGTACTCGCGGACGTCGCGTCCGTCGATGGCGACGCTGCCCATGTCGGCGTCGTAGAAACGCGGGATCATCGAGACGAGGCTCGTCTTGCCGGCACCGGTCAGGCCGACGATCGCCACCAGTTCACCCGGGTGCGCCTCGAAGCTCACGCGGTCGAGAACGCGACGATCGGCACTGTACGCGAACCCGACGTTGTCGAAGCGGATGTGGCCGGCGAGGCGACCAGGCACGACGCCGCCGTGGGCCATGGTCTCGGGTGCCAGCGCGAACATCTCGCGGACCCGGCGTGCGCTCGCGATCGACGACTGGAGCGATCCGGTGGTGTGCGCGATCGCCGAGAGCGGACCGTACACCGACTGGAGGTACGCCACGACGACGAGCAGGACGCCAATCGTGAGGCGGCCGTTGATGACCCCCGAGGCGCTGGCGACCAGCACGACAGCCGTGCCGACGATGGTGATGCCGCTCACCACGACGTTGAAGACCGACTCCTGCCAGGTGAGGCGGATGCGCGCCTCCATGCCCTCGCGTGCCGTCGCCGTGAACCGCGCCAACTCGAACACCTCGCGCACGAAGCTCTTCACCAGCTTGATGGCCGAGAAACTCTCGTACAGGCGGGAGTAGACCTTCGACTCGAGTTGCTGCACGCGCTCGGCGCGGTCGGCGAGGTTGTTGATGTAGTACCGCAGGCTGGCGTAGTGGAAGGGCACCACCAGCAGCGACAGCAGGGCGATCTGGATGTCGAGCCGCAGGAGCACCAGGAACATCACCACCAGCGTCAGCATCGCCGTGACGAGGGGGAAGATCCCCTTCATCACCAGGTTGTCGATGCAGTACGCGTCGATCTCGACCCGGAACACCGCGTCGGAGGTGCTCGTGTGCACGTGGTGGCGGAGCGGCAGCGCCTGCAGGGCGTCGAACAGTCGCGTTCGCAGATCCAGGACCATGCGCTGCCCGGTGACGACCATGACCTGCGTGTGCACGGCCGACACGACCTGGTTGAGCACCTGCAGGACGAGCCCGGCGACGACGATGACGAGGACCAGTCCCATCCGGCTGTCGCCGGCGAGGCTGCGGAGGATGCTGTCGATGCGTGGCGGGAGTGCTTGCCCTCCGATCGCGTTGTCGACGACGGCCTTCAGGGGCCAGGGCGCAAGCACCCCAAGCGCGACCTCGACGATGGAGAGCAGCCCATACGCCAGGACGAGCCAGCGGTAGGGCCCCAGGAACGACAGCGTCCACGGCAGGAGGGGCCGTGTCGCTTCGCGGCCTGCGGCGGGCACCGGGGGGCGGGCATCTACGGCCGCCCCGTTGCTCACATCGCCCTCCGCGCGGGCACCTTGTTTCGTGGGAGGCGGGCGCGCGAGGCGGGTCGGCCATCCAGGGTCACGGCCGCCAGTTCGTTCTGCTTGTCGCCGGCGATGTAGAGCCAGCCGCCGGGGTGGTAGGCCAGGCGCGCCGGCGCACCGAACGTCAACGCCGTCGGAATCGCCAGTGTGTTGATCACGCCATCCGGCGTCACCACGCGCACGCGCCCGTTCGACGAGTCGGCGATGTAGAGCGTGACCTGTTGTTTCCGCGCGACGAGCGCGAGGCCGGTCGGCGCCGACAGGTTGGCCGCCCGTGCCGGTCCGCCGTCGCCTGCGGCTCCCGGCACGCCGTTCCCGGCAACGGTGGTGATGCGGCCCGTCCGGCCGTCGATCCGTCGAATCCGGTGATGGCCAGTGTCGGCGACGTACGTGTCGCCATTCGGGGCCACGGCCAGGTCGCTCGGCCAGGCGAGGCGCGCGAGGGTCGCCAGGCCTTCGTCGCCGACGTCCGGCGAGTCGGCGATCGTGCCGTCGCCGGCGAAGGTCGACATCCGTCCGCTGCGCACGTCCACGGATCGCACGCGATGGTTTGCGGCGTCGGTGATCAGGAGATTCCCTTTCGGATCGACTGCCACGGCGGTGGGCTGGTTCAGCCTCGCCTGCGCCGCCGGGCCGCCATCGCCCGAGAAGCCCGCGGTGCCGTCGCCGGCGACGACAACGGCTGTGCCCCTGGTGCGATCGACGCGGTAGACGCGATGGCCCTGGGTATCGGCGACGAACAGGTCGCCGTTTGCGGCGACAGCGACGCCGCCCGGTGTGTCGAACGACGCGCCACGCGGCAGCCGCGTCGTCGCGCGCGACACGGGCATGGGCATTCCCGACACGGTCGACGTCACGCCGGTGGCGCTGACACGCCGGATCGCTTCACCGTTCGCATCGGCCAGGTACAGGTCGCCGTTGGGCGCCACCGCAAGGCCCACGGTTGGCGCCCGATAGGCCGGCGGCTCGGGCACTTCGGCCGCTCCAATCTGGCGATCCTGGAGCCGGCGGGCGGTGGTCACCGCGGCATCGTGCACGAGTTCGGTGCCCCCGATGGCAAGGCCGACCACGAACAGGCTGGCGAGCGCCGACCGCGCGAGGTAACCCCAGACCGCCAGGTCCGGTGCGAATCGCACCGTCGCCTTCGAGCCGTCGAGCGCGTCGGCTCCGAGTGATTCGAACGCGTGGCGCGTGACGCCTCGCAGACCCAGCGAGGGTGCCCGCCGATCGATAGACCGTGTAGGCGAGCGCGCTGAACGCGACGAACGTTGTCCCGAAGGCCAGCAGCGGTCCCATGCGCGACCAGGTCGTCGTAGACAAGGTGAGGATCGCGCCGAACGCCGTCACCGCGAGCGCCACCGTCAGGGCCGTCGGGCGCAACGTGGTGCGGATCCGCACCAGCACGCGGCCGCCGGCGTGTTCCTCGACGAGGGCGGCCAGGTCGTACCAGCCCCAGCGGCCGAGGGCCAGCGAGACGTCGCGTGACTGCTGCCACCCGTCAGCGATGTCGATCCGCGGTGTCAGGCGTGCCAGGCGCAGTGCATCGAGCACGTGGCGCAGCACGCCCTCGACGCCGATCCAGGCTTCGCTCCAGTAGCGGTCCTCTGCGCTGGCTCCGGCCAGCAGGCGCAGCGCCGTCCACGCGTCTGACACGCGCGGCACGGGCCGGGCGGTGGCACGCGAGATCGAAGCCGCGACGGCGGGAATCTCCGGGGGCGCCATCCAGCCGCGGACGCGGCCGCGAATGCGCGCGATCGGTTGGACGAAGTGCAGCCACGCGATCGTGGTGCGGAGGATCCAGCGGCTCGTGCGCCGCCCGCGACCGGGAAGCGGTGCCACGTTGTCGATGTCGGTTCGGCGTGCGTGGTCGATGCAGCGCCACACGGTCGTGCCCGCCCCCAGGAACGCGAGCAGCAACGCGAGCCACGCCGCGCTCGCGTAGCGGTCGAGCCCGAGCAGCACGAGCCCGAGGGTCAGCATGGCAACCGACGAAAGGTGCCATGGCATCGTGTGCGGCAGGTACGACCAGGGCTGCGCACCCGTGTGATACACCGACGGGAAGGCGGCCAGGCCCCAGACGCCCGTGTCGACGCGCTTGCTCGTGAGCGACCGCACGAACGGCAGCGGACTGTAGATCCGCCCGTGCCAGAGCACGTGTCCGCCAGCGAACTTGTCGGGATGCTGATGCTCGAGCCAGACCTCACCCTCGCCGTATCCCACCTGCTGACGCCAGTACGCCTTGAGCGTCGCGCGATGTCGATGCCACACGAGGGCCGCCGGCGCAAATCCGATCTTGCCGCCCGCGCCCATCAGGCGCCAGCACACGTCGACATCGTCGCCCGCGCGCAGGTAGATCGGGTTGAACCCGCCGATCGCCAGCAGTGCGTCGCGGCGAAAGGCCATGTTGCAGCCCGGCACGTGCTCGGCGGTCCGGTCGTCGAGCAGCACGTGTGTCGGCCCGCCCGGCGAGCGGGCCACGCATTGCGCCACCCACGGATCGTCGGCAGGGACCACGTTCGGTCCGCCGCTGCCGACGACGTCGGTGTTGAGGAAGGGCTGCACGAGGTGCGTCAGCCAATCGCGATCGACGCGGACGTCGGCGTCGGTGTACGCGACGATCTCACCCGTGGCGAGATGCAGACCGAGGTTGCGCGCCGCGCTGAGGCCACCGTTCGGGATGTCGACCACCCGCACGCCCGCGAACGTCCGCGCGATGTCGCCAGTCGCATCCTTCGAGCCGTCGTTGACGACGATGGTCTCGACGTCCGGGTACGTCAGCGTCGCGAGCGACGCGAGGCATTCGCCGATCGTGTCGGACGCGTTGTAGGCGCAGACGACCACCGAGACGCGCGGCCAGGTACGCTGCACCTCGCGGCTGAACGGCGCGTCGGCAAACGCCGCCGACACGGCGGCGAGCGCGGGTTTCGGCTCGCGTGCGCGATCGACCAACCCGAAGTGCCAGTCAGTGATCGCGTTCCCGCCGCGCCACCACTCGTCGGTCCACGCAAAGGCGACGGCACCGCACGCCCCTTCTTCGAACGCGGCGCGGACGTGGGCGGCCGTGATGTGTGCCTGGCCCTCGAGTCCCTCGCTGCCGCTGTCGGCGCCGGCTTCGGCCAGCAGCAGGGGCTTCAGGCCGGCCAGGTGCTGCAGGCGCGCAAGGTAGGCACGCAGTTCCCGGTCTCGATGCAGGTAGACGTTGAAGGCGATCACGTCGAAGCACGAGACGTCGAGGAACTCCGTCGGCGGGAAGTTGACGTACGTGAAGAGCGTGTCGGGGGCCAGCCCCTTGGCGGCGTCGTACAGTGACGACAGGAACGACTCGATGCGGGCGGCACCGTGCCAGCGGACCACGCTGGGCGGAATCTCGTTGCCGAGGGCGCACAACGCGACGGCCGGATGGGTGGCGATGCTGCGCACACCGGCGAGCACGGCCTCGCGCGCCTCGACGAGGGCGCTGGCGTCGTCGAGGAACGCGATGTGCTGCGCCCACGGCAGGCCGACCATGACCTGCAGGCCCACGGCGTCAGCCGCGTCGAGCAACGAGACGGGGGGCGGCGTGTACACCCGGACGGTGTTGATGCCTGCCTTGGCCATGGCGGCCAGGTCGCGCTCGACCTGGGCCACGGCAGGGAACTGCACCCCCTGCGCGTCGGGAGCGAACGTGCCGTAGGTCACACCCTTGATCAGGAACCGCTCGGTGCCGCGTGCCAGGAACTTGCCATCCACGCGGACGCGCCCACGCCCGGCGACGGGCGGCACGCCAGTCGTGGTGGTCACGTCGAGAACAGAGCCTTCGTGCAACAGTCTGATCCTGCAGGGAGGGGATGCCGGGATCGGCCGGTCGGGACGTCGAACGGATTCAAACGCAGCGTGGGCAGGTATGCGGGGGAGCGGGCCGACCAGGCCATCCGACAGTGAAACACGGGTGAATGTCCCCTGATTCGTTCACGCCGAGTGTAACACGCGTGCTACGCTGGCGCGGCGCTTCGACGGCGCCCCCTCCGTCGCTTCCCATTCCGGGTCACCGCATGGATCCGCTCGCTCGCACGCCCGCCAGTTCACACGACCAGACCGTCGCCATGCGCCTGTCGCTGATCGTCGGCGTCGCCATGCTGGCCGGCAAGACCTTCGCGTACGCGATCACCGGCTCCGCGGCCATCATGTCGGACGCGGCGGAGTCGATCATTCACGTGATCGCGGTCGCCTTCGCGGCCTTCAGCCTGTGGCTGAGCGGGCGCCCCGCCAATACGAAGTTCCCGTACGGCTATGAGCGTATCGCGTTCTTCTCGGCCGGCTTCGAGGGCGCCTTGATCATCATCGCCGCCGTGACGATCATCGTCGCCGCGATCCTCAAGTGGATGGCGGGGCTCCACATCGAGCAACTCGGCCTGGGGACGACGATGGTCGCGGGCGCCGGGGCGTTGAACGCCGCGCTGGGCGGCTATCTCGTGTACACGGGGCGAAAGACCCGGTCGCTCATCCTCGAGGCGAACGGCAAGCACGTCCTCACCGACAGCTGGACGAGCTTCGGCGTCGTGCTGGGGTTGCTGCTCGTGATCGGCACCGGGTGGAAGCCCTTCGATCCGCTGTGCGCGATCGCGGTGGCGCTCAATATCCTCTGGTCGGGCTGGGGCCTGATCCGGCGTTCCGTCGCGGGCCTCATGGACTACTCGGATCCGGCGGTGCGCCACGCAATCGAGGTGGCCCTCTCAGACGAGTGCGCGTCTCGCGACATCCGCTACCACGAGGTGCGAATGCGAAACCTCGGGCATCGCGTCGTGGCCGACGTGCACCTGCTGTTTCCGTTCACCCTCGCGATCGGCGATGCGCATGCGGTGGCCACCGAGGTCGAGCAGGCGGTCGAGAAACGGGTGGCCTTCAACGTGGAACTCGTCACGCACCTCGAGGCGCTCGAAGACCACGAGGTCGTCCATGGTCGCTCGCACGCCCCGCTGCACGACGCCTGAGGCGCGACTCGACACGCCCTAGGTCAGGTCGAGTTCCTTCGCCTCCTCGGCGCGGTCCATGATGAAGCGGAAGCGTGCGGACGCGTCCTTGCCCATCAGTTCGTTGATGACGCGGTCTGTGACCAGCGCATCCGAGATCTCGACACGCAGCAGTCGCCGCGTCTTCGGGTTGAGGGTGGTCTCCCACAGGACCTTGGGCATCATCTCGCCGAGGCCCTTGAAGCGGGTGATCTCTGCCGTGGCCCGACCCGTGTGCTTCGCGAGGATCTTCGCCTTCTGCGCCTCGTCGAGCGCCCAGTGCGTGTCCTTCCCGATGTCGATCCGGTAGAGCGGTGGCTGCGCCAGGTACAGCTTGCCCATGTGGATGAGCTGTGGCAGGTGACGGTAGATGAACGTCATCAGCAGGGTGGCGATGTGATGGCCGTCCGAATCGGCGTCGGCGAGCAGGATGACCTTGCCGTAGCGCAGCCGGCTCCCGTCGAAGTGCTTGCCGAGCCCGCAGCCGAGCGCCGTCACGAGATCTGACAGTTCCTTGTTCTCGAGCACCTTCGACAGCGACGCGCTCTCGGCGTTGAGCACCTTGCCGCGAAGCGGCAGGATGGCCTGGCGCGTCCGGTCGCGACCCTGCTTGGCCGATCCTCCGGCCGAATCGCCTTCGACGATGAAGAGTTCCGACTCCGCGGTGCCCGAGGCCGAGCAGTCGCTCAGCTTGCCCGGCAGGTTGAGGCGGTTGCCGGGTGAGGTCTTTCGCGTGACCTCCTGCTGCGCTGCGCGGCTGGCCTCGCGCGCGCGGGCGGCCAGGACGATGCGGGCGACGATGGCCTCGGCGACCGACGCATTGTGATTGAGCCAGTGTTCCAGCGCGGGGCGTACCAGGCCGTCGACCGCCGACTGGACCTCGGGGTTGTTCAGGCGGTCCTTGGTCTGGCCCTGGAACTGCGGCTCGGCGAGGAAGATGCTCAGGACCCCCGTGAGGCCCTCGCGCAGGTCCTCGGCGGTGAGGGTCACGCCCTTGGGGGTGAGGGTGTGCGTCTCGATGTAGTTGCGGATGGCCTTGCCGATGCCGGCGCGCAGACCGCTTTCGTGCGTGCCGCCAGAACCCGTCGGGATGCCGTTGACGTAGCTGCGGATCAACTCGTCGGTGGCCTCGGTCCACTGGAGGGCGAGGTCGAGGCGCACCGCACCGTCCTTCGACAGGTGAAAGACGACGTCGTGCACCGGCCGCGCCGCGCGCAGGCTGACCAGTTTCTGGAGGTAGGCCACCAGGCCTTCGTCGTGCGCGAACACGTCCTTGCGGCCCGCGACCTGGTCGTCGAAGGTGATCCGGACGCCCTTGTGCAGGTAGCTCGCGATCTCGAGGCGCTCGCGGATCAGGTCGGCATCGAACTCGATCTTCGGGAAGATGGTCGAGTCGGGATGGAAGTAGACGGTGGTTCCGGACCCGCGTGCGGGACCGAGCTTCCTGATCCCGCCCTGGGGCACCCCCTGCCTGAACCGTTGCTCCCACTGCAGCCCGTCGCGCCTCACGGTTGCCACGAGTTCCTTCGACAGCGCGTTGACGACGCTGGCGCCGACGCCGTGCAGGCCGCCTGACGTCTTGTAGCTTCCGTGCTCGAACTTGCCGCCCGCGTGCAGGACGGTGAAGATGACTTCCAGCGCGCTCTGCTTCGTCTTCGGATGGACGTCGACGGGAATCCCGCGTCCATCGTCGGTGACCGTGATCGAGGCACCGTCCTCGTGCAGCGTGACCGCGATGGTCGACGCATACCCGTTCATCGCCTCGTCGATGGCGTTGTCGACGATTTCCCAGACGAGGTGATGGAGCCCTGCGCTCCCGACGCCCCCGATGTACATGCCGGGGCGCTTGCGCACCGGCTCGAGGCCTTCGAGAACGGTGATGTCTTTCGCGGTATACGAAGCCATGCGGCTGAGAGTGTACACAAAAGCGCGGGACGGCCCCGTGCCTGGCGGCATCGGGATCGTCCCGCGGAGGGGGAATCGCGCGCCTACTTGATGAAGAGCATCTCGCGGTAGGTCGGGAGCGGCCACTGCGCCGACGGCATGACGACCTCGAGGCGGTCACACGTCTCGCGCAGGGCCTGCATGCGCGGCAGGATCTCGTCGCGGAAGTACTTCGCGTGCTCCTCCGGTGACCCCTCACCGTGCTCGAGCGCGTGCATCAGGCTCTCGGTCTGTGCCTGCGCCGCGTCGACGAGTTCGCACAGCGTGTTCAGCGTGCGCTCGGAGGCGAGCGACGAGCCGCCGGCTCCCTTCACGGCAGACGCCGTCTGCGCGACGCTCGTCTGGTACGTCAGGGCCGCGGGCAGGATGTAGCGGTTCGCGATCAGCACCATCAACTGGGCCTCGACATTGATGGTCTTGCAGTAGCTCTCGAGGAAGAAGTCGTGGCGGGCCTGCACCTCGCGCGCGCTCATCACCTTGTAGCGCTCGAAGGTCTCGACCACCATCGGCGAGACCAGTTCCGGCAGGGCCGACACCGTGTCACGGTGGTTGAGCAGGCCCCGCCGCCCGGCTTCCTCGCGCCACTCGTCGGAGTAGCCGTTGCCGTTGAACACGATGCGCTTGTGCGCCTTCGTCATCGTCACGAGCAGAGCGGCGGCCGCCGCCTCGATCGACTGCCCAGCGCTCACCGCCGCCTCGAGTTCGGTCGCCGCGAAGTCGAGCGCCTCGGTCACCGCCAGGGTGAGGCAGATGTTCGGCCAGGCGACGTTCTGGCTCGACGAGACCGCCCGGAACTCGAACTTGTTGCCCGTGAACGCGAAGGGGCTCGTCCGGTTGCGGTCGCCCGCGTCACGCGGCAGCTTCGGCAACACGCGGGCGCCCGTGTCGAGCGCGCCGCCGTTCTTCGTGCTCTTCGCGCCGCCCTCTTCGATCTGCCGGAAGATGTCGGCGAGCTGCTCGCCGAGGAAGATCGACAGGATCGCGGGTGGCGCTTCGTTGGCGCCCAGCCGGTGGTCGTTGCCGGCCGACGCGATGCTGGCGCGCAGCAGGCCCTGGTAGCGGTCGACCGCCCGCATGACCGACGCGCAGAAGACCAGGAACTGCAGGTTGTCGTGCGGGGTCTCGCCGGGGTTGAGCAGGTTGTTGCCCAGGTCGTCGCTCAGGCTCCAGTTGACGTGCTTGCCCGAGCCGTTGACGCCGGCAAAGGGCTTCTCGTGCATCAGGCAGGTCAACCCGAACTTCGGGGCCACGCGCTTGAGCACCTCCATCGTCATCATCTGGTGATCGGTGGCGACGTTGGCGTTCTCGAAGATCGGGGCGACCTCGTACTGGCTCGGCGCGACTTCGTTGTGGCGCGTCTTGATCGGGACGCCGCACTTGTACAGCTCGTTCTCCGCCTCCATCATGCAGGCCAGCACGCGGTCGGGGATCGACCCGAAATACTGGTCCTCCATCTCCTGCCCCTTGGGCGGGCGCGCGCCGAAGAGGGTGCGCCCCGCATTGATCAGGTCGGGACGCGCGAAGAAGAAGTGACTGTCGATGAGGAAGTACTCCTGCTCGGGACCACACGTGGTGTGGACACGTTCCGCCTTCGAGCCGAACAGCCTGAGGATGCGGACCGCGTGCGCCGAGATGGCTTCCATCGAGCGGAGCAGCGGCGCCTTCTTGTCGAGGGCCTCGCCGGTCCAGCTGACGAAGGCGCAGGGAATCACGAGCGTGGCTCCATGGCCGGTCTTCAGGATCCAGGGAGGGCTCGTGGGATCCCACGCCGTGTAGCCGCGCGCTTCGAAGGTGCTGCGCATGCCGCCCGAGGGGAAGCTCGACGCATCCGGCTCGCCCTTGATGAGCTCCTTGCCGCTGAACTCCGCCACCGCCTTGCCGTCGATGGTCGGGGTCAGGAAGGCATCGTGCTTCTCGGCCGTGATGCCCGTCATCGGCTGGAACCAGTGGGTGTAGTGCGTCGCCCCGTGCTCGACTGCCCAGTCCTTCATGGCATTGGCAATGGCGTCGGCCACGGAGTTGTCGAGCGGGACACTGCGTTCGATCGTCCGGCGCAAGGCCCGGTACACGTCCTTGGGAAGCCGCGCCTTCTGGACCGCGTCGCCAAAGACCCACTGGCCAAACGTGTCTGTTGCTCGCGCAGGCGCCTCGCCGGGCGCGGTGTGCTGCATGGCCCAGTCGCGGATGGACTTGATGGCTTCACGGGAAGCGGCGGAACCCATGTGGGCGCGATCCTTTCAGGAGAGTCACGAACGGCCGGGGCAACCCCACGTCACCAAGGCCCGTTCACGCGTTCTTGAACATGCGGAGTATGCATGATGGAATCCGCGAATTGCAAGATCCAGATGCCAGAATGTCGTCATGTCATAGTCTGCAATGCAAACTGACGGCGGCTTATCCCGCGATCGACTCTGACGTCAACCGCGACCCCGTCCTGTTACGCCCGAAGCTACTGCCCAGCCAACGGGGCCGGCGCCTCCACAGCGGGCGCGACGACACGGGTGAACTGTCCCCGCTGCAGCAGTTCGCGCCCACGCCCTCCACGGCCCGTGACCTCGTACTTGGCACTGCTCACGGTCTGCAACGCACCGCGGCTGGTCTCCACGGTCAACAGGTCGCGGTCGCCCCGTGACGCGAGGAAACCGAGCACGCGGTCGGCGGCAGGGTCGATCTTGATCAGGATGACGCCCTTGCCCGGTCCGGCGAGCAGATTGATCTCGTCGACCTGGCACAGCATCGCTCGCGCTTCGCGGGTGACCGCGATCATGGTCTCGGTGCCCGCGATCGCCTGAACGCCGACAACCTCCACCCCGTCAGCGGGACGGGCATACCGGCGGCCAGCTCGCGTGCTGGGCTCGACGAAGCCGTCGAGGTTGAAGCGGATGCTGTAGCCGTCGCTGGTCACGGCCACGGCGTGAACGGGCGCCGGCACACCGTCGGCCGGGGGGCGCACGTCGCCGATGGCCCGCGGGTCGAGGCTGAAGGCGGTGAGCACGCGTTCGCCGTCCCGGAACTTGAAGAGTCGCTGGATCGGCTCGCCGTAACCCGTCGAGGCGGGAACGTCGATGATGCGGCAACTGTAGGCCGTGCCGGCGTTCGTGAAGAAGACGATGGTGGCGCGGGTGCTGCCCGTCACCGCGGCGAGCACACTGTCGCCTTCGCGCAGACGCGTGGATGACAGGTCCTTCACGTCCTTCTGGCGCTTCACCCAGCCGTCGCTCGAGACGATGACGATGTTGTCTTCGTCCACGATGAAGGCATCGGCCGAGTACTCGACGTCCTGGTCGCCATCGGCAAACGTCGTTCGGCGCGGATCGCTCTTGCCGCCATAGGTGCTCTGGATGTCTGCGAGTTCCTCGCGGACCATCGCCCAGCGCCCCTTCTCGTCGCGCAGCAGGGCTTCGACGATGCCGAGCCTCGTACGCTTCTCGGCCAGTTCGGTCCGGATGACGAGGATCTCGAGCCGGGCGAGGCGGTAGATCTTGAGCTCGAGGATGGCATCGACCTGCTCGGCGTCGAGCGCATATCGCGCCATGATCTTGCGGGCGGCGTCGGCCTTGCCATCTGAGGCCCGGATGATCTTCAGGATCTCGTCGAGGGCGTCGAAGACCTTCTCGAAACCCTCGAGCAGGTGAATGCGCCGACGGAGTGCCCCGCGCTCGTGCTCGAGCCGGCGGGTGACGACGTCGAGCCTGAAATGGAGGAAGTGCCAGAGGATCGACTTGAGGTCGAGCCGTTCGGGGCGCCCGATCTCGGGATCCTCGGTCGGGATCAGGCAGGTGAGGTTGGCGCCGATCGTGATCTGCAGCGGCGTGTGCTTGCAGAGATACGCCATCACCATCTTCTCGTCGGCGTCGCGCTTCAACTCGAGTTCGATCCGGACGTCGTCGGTCGAGATGTCGCGGATGTCGAGCAGCGGCGGCAGCTTTCGTGAGGCGACGACGTCGGCGATGCGTTCGACGAGCGTCGACTTGTTGGTCGTGTACGGCACGCTGGTGATGATGATCGTCTTCGACGACCGCGTGGTCGCCCCCTCGATCCAGGTGCCGCGCACGCGCAGGCTGCCCGACCCGGTGCGGTAGATCTCCTTGAGTTCGTCTGCGCTGTTGAGGATCTCGCCGCCAGTGGGGAAGTCGGGGCCCTTGATCCACCGGCACAGCTGGGCGACCGTCAGGTCGGGGTTGTCGATCAGCTTGGTCAGTGCCTGGCAGACCTCGCCGAGGTTGTGCGGTGGGATGTTGGTGGCCATCCCGACCGCGATGCCCGTGGCGCCGTTGATGAGGAGGTTCGGGATGCGAGCGGGCAGCACGACGGGTTCGGTCTTCGTCCCGTCGTAATTCGGCCTGAACGGCACCGTGTCCTGGTCGATCTCCTGGAGGATTTCATCGCTCAGCCGCGCGAGCCGGCACTCGGTGTACCGCATGGCGGCGGCGGAGTCGCCATCGAGCGACCCGAAGTTCCCCGACCCGTCGACCAGCGGGTAGCGCAGCGAGAACGATTGCGCCATGCGGACGAGCGTCTCGTAGAGCGCACTGTCGCCGTGTGGGTGGTAGCCGCCCATCACGTCGCCGACGACCTTCGCGCACTTCCGATGCTTGGTGTCGGCCGTGAGGTTCTGCTGCCACATCGTGAACAGGATGCGGCGCTGGACCGGCTTCAATCCGTCCCGGACGTCGGGAAGCGCCCGCGACGTGATGACCGACAAGGCGTAATTGAGATACCGCGTCTGCGCCGCCTCGTGCAGCGCCACCACGTCGCGGGGGCCGTCGGGCGGGGCCGGCGGCTGGCTGTCGTCGGGCAGGTCGAACAACGAACGCTCTGGCAACGGTCGAATCTCCTCGGACGCGCCCCGATCCGCCTGGCGCACGGCGCCTGATGGGAGCGACCGCTCATCTTAGCCGAAGGGGGAACGCGGTCGTTGCTGCGACGGCCTCAAGCTCTGCCACATGTCAGTCGATTACCTGACCGTCGCGCGCCAGCCTGTCGCGTGCCGTGTCATGCCGACGCTCCCCGCGCCATCCGCGCTCCTCCCCGCCTTCGTCGGACGCCAGCCCATCTTCGACCGGCGCCAGGCCATCCACGGCTACGAGTTGTTGTTCAGGGCAGACGCGGCGGCACAACCCGAGCTGGTGGACGGGACGGTCCTGACCGCACAGGTGGTGCTCAACGCGTTCCTGGAACTCGGCATCGACACCGTCGTCGGTCCGCACCGTGCGTTCGTCAACGCCACGCGCGATTTCCTCGTCGGCGGGTACGCGACGAGTCTGCCGCCGGAACGCATCGCCATCGAGGTGCTCGAAGACGTGCCGCCGGATCCCGACGTGCTGTGCGCGTTGCGCGAACTCGGTCGTGCGGGATACACCATCGCCCTCGATGACTTCGTCTTCCGCGAGGAACTCCGGCCGATGATCGAGCTGGCGCATCTCGTCAAGCTCGACATCTCGCTGCTCGACCGCCCGGAACTGGCCCGGCACGTCACCCTGCTGGGGGCGTACGACGTCGGCCTCCTGGCCGAGCGCGTCGAGACGCGCGAGGAATTCGACCACTGCCTCGGTCTCGGCTTCGACTACTTCCAGGGGTTCTTCCTGGCCAGGCCGACCATCGTCCATGGGCAGCGGCGATCCCGCAACCAGCTCAGCATGCTGCGCCTCGTCGTCCTGCTCGAGGATCCGTCGGTGCCGATCGATCGCATCGAGGAAGCGATCAGCCTGGATCCGACGCTGAGTTACCGGCTCCTGAAGGTCATCAACTCCGCGGCGTTCGGCCTGTCGTGCGAGGTCGAGTCGCTGCGGCAGGCGCTCGTGCTGCTCGGTCTGAAACGCATCCAGAGCTGGGTGACCATGCTGGTGATGGCAGGGCTGAGCAAGAAGCCGCCAGCGCTCCTGGCCTCGGCCCTGACGCGGGCGAAGATGTGCGAGATGCTGGCGGCCCACCTCATGCCCGACCGGGCGGCCTCATGCTTCACCGTCGGGCTGTTCTCGGCGCTCGACGCCATGCTCGACCAGCCGATGGGCGAGATCCTCGGGGCGGTGCCCTTGTCGGACGATGTCCGCACCGCCCTCATCGAGGGAGCCGGTCCCATGGGCGTGCTGTTGCAGGACGTCCTGCGCTACGAGCGCTGCGCCTGGGACGAACTCTCGTGCCCCACGATCACGCCCGCGCAGTTCCGCGCCGCCTACCTGGAGGCCATCGCGTGGTCGAGAACCCTGGTCGACGCCGGACGCCACGTCCACTGAGCGCCCGGACGCGCTGATTAGCGAAAACAGCAGAAACTTCTGTAGACTACCGGTCTCGCCTGGCGGTACCGGGCCACGGCTTGCAGGGAGTCGCCTACATGGGCTTTTTCGATCGCTTCAAGCCCCAACCGCGCTGGAAGCACACGGATCCACAGATTCGATCGGCTGCGGTCGACACATTGCCAGATGACGAGCAGGACCTGATCGCCCAGATCGCGCGGGAAGATGCGCACGCGGGCGTCAGGCGAGCGGCCGTCGCCAAACTCACCGACGCCGCCACGATCGCTACCGTCGCCGGCACCGACCCCGACGATTCGGTGAAGGCGGTCGCCCGCGACCTGTTGCTGGCGCTCGCCCAGGACAGCGGGGAGGTCGCTGACGCGCGCGTCGCGCTCGCCGGCCTGACGCACGAGAAGGATCTCAATGTCGTGGCGCGATCGGCTGAGCTCGAGCCGGTGGCGCTGGACGCGCTGGCCCGGCTGAGCGATGCACGGCTCATCGGGTCGGTCGCCCGGCAGGCCACGCACGCCGCCGTCCGTCGGGCTGCCCTCGACCGGCTGACCGACCAGGCTGATGTCGTCGCGGTCGCGATCAAGACCGAACACCGGGATGTCGGGCTCGCAGCGCTCGAGCGGCTCGCGACCGACCGGCAGATGCTCGACCTTGTCGCCACGCGCGCGCGAAGCAAGGTGGTCCAGCGCCGCGCCCGGGCAGCCGTCCATGCGCTCGACGAGGCCGCGGCCCCGATCGAGGCGCCGCAACCTGCCGTGCACCGCCGGCTGCAGTTGTGCGACATCGTCGAAGGGCTGGCGCGCGAGAGCGACCTGACCCGCGCCGAGCAGCGCCTTGCGACCGTCGAGTCGGAATGGCAGGTGCTGGCCGGCGAGGCGGCGCCCGAGGTGGCCGAGCGCTTCCAGTCGGCCGTGTCTGAGATCCGAACCCTGCTGTCGCGAAGCGCCGACGAGCGTGCAGCCCACGAGAGCGCGATGCGGGCCCTCGCCGCTGATGCAGAGCAGGCCGCCAGCGCCCGGGCGGCCTTGTGCGAACGGGTCGAGGCGATGGTCGGCGACGGCACGCCATCGAGCACCGACGAAGTCCGACAACTCTGGGTCGCCCTGCCGGGGTGGCCCGAGGCGATGCGCGAGTCGAGCGATGCCCGACAGTTCGAAGAGCGGTTCGCGCGTGCCTGCAGCGAGGTCGAGCGCCGCAACGCCCTGCGTGCCGAGGGCGCGGCGCTCGAAGAACGCCTGGCCCCCCTCGCGGAGGAAGCCGCCCGCGTGGCTGCACTTGAGCCACTGGGCGATGCCAGGCGCGCCTGGAACGCGTTGGGCGCCAGGTGGCGTGAGGCCGGCGGACAGCTGGCCCCGTCGACGGTCGCCGTCGGCGTGGCGCGCCGCTGAAGAGCACCTCGCTGGTCGCGAGCGTGCCTTGCGCGACGTGCGGGCGCAGGACTCGCAGCGGAACGTGGCGCGACTCGAGCGCCTCCTGGCCAATGCCAACGCCCTCCTCGTGCACGCCGACCTGAGCCTCAAGGACGGTGATCGCGCCATCCGCGACTTGCGCCAGGCCATCGATGCGCCGGGGGCGTTTGCGCTCCACAAGGACGAAGAAGCCTGGATCGAGAAACTGCGGGCCGCGCACGCGGCGTTGCTGCCGCGTGTGCAGGAGCTTCGCGATGCCGAGGACTGGCGGCGCTGGGCGAACGCCACCGTGCAGGAGGACCTCTGCAAGGAGGCCGAGACCCTCGGCGCCATCACCGATCCGGCGGAACTGGCCAAGCGCGTGCGCGATCTGCAGCAGCGCTGGAAACAGGTCGGCGCCGCGCCCAAGGACAAGTCCGAGGCCCTGTGGCTGCGCTTCAAGACAGCCTGCGACGCCGTGCGTCCGCACATCGACGCTCACTTCGCGGGCCTGCGCAAGACCGAAGGCGAGAACCTGGAACGGAAGCTCGCCCTCGTGACCCGCGCGGAGGAACTCGCGGAGTCGACTGACTGGATCGCCACCGGCGAGGAGCTCAAGAAGCTGCAGGCCGAGTGGCAGCAGACCGGGCAGGCGGGTCGCGATCATTCGCAGGAACTGTGGAACCGGTTCCGCACGGCCTGCGACCGGTTCTTCACCCGGCGAAAGGAAGACCTCGCGCAGCGGAAGAGCGTGTGGCACGAGAACGCCGAGAAGAAGGAGGCGTTGGTCGCGCGCGCTGAAGCGCTCGCGCACTCGACCGACTGGGTCGGCGCCGCGGGCGAACTCAAGCGCCTGCAGGCCGAGTGGAAGACGATCGGCCCCGTGAAGAAGCAGAAGTCGGAAGTGCTGTGGACGCGGTTCCGTGCGGCGTGCGACGAGTTCTTCGAGCGCTACAAGCACCGTGACCAGCACGAACTGCAGTCGCACGTCGCGGCTCGCGAATCGGCCGTCGTGGGGCTCGAAGCGCTTGCGGCGCCTCCCGAAGGGGCCGACCCGCTCGACCCCGAGCACCTCCGCGCACAGGTCCTGAGCCTCTGGCAGCAGTGGCATGACGGTCCGCGGGTGCCTCGTCAGCTGATCGATCCCATCGAGCAGCGACTCGATGCGGCACTGACCACCGTGATCGAACAGCATCCCCACGTCTTCAAGGGCACGCGCCTCGACATCGGCGCAAACCGCGAGCGGATGGAAAAGCTCGTCACCCAGGTCGAGGGTTTCCTGAGCGGGCCGACGCATCCGCACGATCTCGCGGCATCGCCGACGACCACGCTCGCCGCCATGTTGAAGGACGCGCTCGCCGCCAACACCATCGGGGGCCGCGCCGACGAGGACGCGAAGAAGCGTGCGGCGATCGCGGCGGTCAAGGACGCGCAGGCGGTCTGGCGACGCCTCGGCCCGGTACCGGGCCCGGAGGGTCACGCGCTGGCGGGGCGGTTCTTCAGGGCGTCGAAGCGCTTCTTCGAGGTCTTCGGGACGGGTGAAGACGAGGAGCGCGACGCCTCATCGCATCGCGGCGGCCCTGGACCGCGTGGCGATCGTGATCGGGGCGACCGAGGGGATCGCGGCGACCGCGAACGGCGCGGGCCGCGGCGCCCGCCGGCGGAATCGGGCAAGCACGCCTGACGCGCTCGACGCTGGAGAGGAATCACGGGCGAGCGGGGAGACCCCGTTCGCCCGTTTGTGTTTCCGCGACGCGCCCACCGAACCCCGGTGCGAGGCTATCGCTCGTTGGGATCCTCGAGGTAGGTGTAGCCCCCGAGGCCGTCCTCGTAGAAGCGCAGCATCCGGCCCGCCTCTTCGAAGCCGATGCGGTTCTCGCGCACGGCGGTCTCGACGTCGGCGCGCAGCTTGTTGACCAGGCGCTCGGACTCGAACTCCACGTAGTCGAGCACTTCCTTGACGGTGTCGCCCTTGACGACCTCGTCGAGCACGACGCCACCCTGCTCGTCGAGGGTCACGTGCACGGCATGCGTGTCGCCGAAGAGGTTGTGGAGGTCGCCGAGGATTTCCTGGTAGGCCCCGACGAGAAACACCCCGAGGTAGTAGGGATCCCCGTTGAAGGTGTGGAGGGGCAGGGCCTTCTTCACGTCGCGACGATCGATGAACTGGTCGATCTTCCCGTCGGAGTCGCACGTGATGTCACCCAGCACGGCCGGCGTGCCGGGGCGTTCGTCGAGCCGGTGGATGGGCATCACCGGGAACAGCTGCTTGATGGCCCAGCTGTCGGGGATCGACTGGAACAACGAGAAGTTGCAGAAGTAGGTGTCTGACAGCGCCTCGTCGAGTCCCTGCAGGTCTTCGGGGACATCGTCGAGCGTCTTGACGATCGCCTGGAGCTTCTCGCAGATCGCCCAGTAGAGGTTCTCGGCCATGCAGCGCTGCTGGAGCGGCAGGTACCCCGTGTTGAAGAGGCTGAGGGCCATGTCGAGCGCCTGCTGTGAGTCGTGGTACGCCTCGAGCGCATTGCGGGCCGTCACGGTGTTGAACGACTCGATCAGGTCGCAGATCGGCTGTTCGTACTCGTCGAGTGCGACCGTCGGCACGCCCTTGGTGTCGCCGAAGTTCGAGACGCCAAGGACGTTGAAGACGAGCACGCTGTGATACGCGACGACGGCGCGGCCACTCTCCGAGACGATCGTCGGGTGCGCCACGCCCACCTCGTCGCAGACGGACTGCACGTGGTAGACCACGTCGTTGGCGTACTCGTCGAGCGTGTAGTTCATGCTCGACTCGAAATTGGTCTGCGAGCCGTCGTAGTCGACGCCGAGGCCACCGCCGACGTCCAGGTACTGCAGCCCGGCCCCGGCCTTCACCAGTTCGGCGTAGACGCGTGCGGCCTCGGTCAGCGCGCCCTTGACGATGCGGATGTTCGGAATCTGGCTGCCGAGGTGGAAGTGCAGCAGCTTGAAACAGTCCTCCATGCCGCGCGCCTTGAGTTCATCGAGGCCCTTCAGGATCTCGGTGACCGTGAGGCCGAACTTCGAACGGTAGCCGCCAGAACTCTGCCAGCGTCCGCCACCACGGGCAGCGAGTTTCACGCGCATCCCGATGTTGGGGCGCACCCCGACCTTCTCGGCATACTGGAGGATCAGCTCCAACTCGGTGTACTTCTCGACGACGGGGATGATCTGGCGGCCGATCTTCTGCGCCAGCATCGCCATCTCGATGTACTCGGCGTCCTTGAAGCCGTTGCAGATGATGGGCGTGTCGTTCGAGGCGATCGCCGCGACGGCCATCAATTCCGGCTTCGAACCCGCTTCGAGGCCGAAGTTGTACGGGCGGCCGAAATCGAGGACCTCCTCGACGACCTGCCGCTGCTGGTTGACCTTGATCGGGTAGACGCAGATGTACTTGCCGTTGTACGAGTGCTGCGTGATGGCCGTCCGGAACGCGTCGTGGATCTCGCCCAACCGGTGTTTCAGGACGTCGCTGAAGCGCACGAGCGTGGGCAACCCGATCCCGCGCAACTGGAGGTGATCGACGAGCTGCTTGAGGTCGATCGACTTCTGGGGATCCTTCGTGGGATGAACCAGCATGTGGCCGTCGGGCGACACGGAGAAATACCCCTTGCCCCAGCGGTCGACTTCATAGAGTTCCGCCGCGTCGACGGGTGACCACGCGTCGGTGCCGGGGATGGGGTGTCGGTGACGACCAATTGCTGTGTTCATGGCGAGCCATGATAGCAACGATCGTCGCTCGCGAACGCCTCGCCCACGCGAGAACCTGTAAAACCTGCGTGACGCGTCGCCTCACGCGCGGTTCGAGGGTCGCGTGCGAACCGCCGCCGGCGTGGAAGACGCCGCCTGCATGCGGTAGACCCACGCGATGACTTCGGCGACCAACCCGTAGAGTTCGGGCGGAATCTGCTCGTCGAGATCGAGCCGTGCCAGCACGTCGACCAGCGCGCGATCGTCGCGAATCGGGATCCCGTGTTCGCGGGCGATTGCCAGGATGCGCTCGGCGATCAGGCCATCACCCTTCGCCACCAGGCGCGGTGCGGCATGTCGCACGGGATCGAACGTGAGCGCTGCCGCACGGGTGCGAGGGCGGGTTGGCACGTCAGCCCACCAGTCTCAGGATCGAGCCGCTCGGGGGTGGCGTGCTGGGCGCATCGACTGTTGCAGGCGCGGGCACGGCGACCTCGACGCCAGCATCGGCCAGCGAGAGTCCTCGCGCCCGCAGGGCCCCGCGCAGGTCGGCGAGACCTTCTGACAGCCGTGCGCGCGTCGCCTCGTCGCCGACGCGGGCGTGCAACGCCGCCGTGTCGTGCGCCCACGACACCAGCATCTCGACGCGACCGAGCACCTCGAGATCGAACGCCAGCCGAACGGCGTGCGCCGACGGTGGCTCTCGAGCGTCCTCGGAGCTCGCGTCGCGCCGGTACTCCATCCTGACGCGATCCCTGTCGCGGCCGGCGATCGGCACGTCGGCGACAAGCGTTCCGCTCCGGATCCACTGAAGGGCCTGATCGAGCTGCCGCTCGAGCACGTCGCGACCGAACTCAGCCCCGAGGCGTTCCCGCACCTGGTTCGCGGTCGCGCTGTCGGCGCGCGGCCCGAGCAGGGCGGCCAGGAGCACGCGGAGGTCGTTGGCCACCTCCCGCGGAAGCGCGTGAGGCGGACGAGGGTTGTCGAGCCCCGCGCGGAGGTGCGGTTCGAGCAGCGTGCCCCCGTCCTCCACGAGCGCGCGCACGTGTTCGGCGATCTCGCGGGTCGAGGCGTGTGGGTCCACGGGCGAGAGCAGGCGCGCCGCGACGACGCGCTGCTCGGGTGTGAGCGGCCCATTCGGTGCGCCCGCGACGTCGCGCAAGGCTGCCGCGAGTTGTCGCGTGTCGAGCGGTGGGGCGGAGTGACGGTCGACCTGTCGTTCGCCGATCGCGTGGCGCTGCACAGCCTCGAGCACCGCCTCAGCGAAGGCTTGCTCGTCGAAGTGCAGCGCGCCGTCGACGATGCGGAGGGTCGGCGCCGTGCCGCCGCGCACGACTTCGAGATCCAGCGACTGTCCCGGTGCGAGGCGGACGTCTGACTGGCTGACAAAGGACCCGCGCGGTGTCGCCAGCACGATCTCGCCGGCCTCGTGAATGGTGACGACCGTGGCCGTGAAGCGGTCGCCCCGTACGAGGTCGAGCGCCGTGTCGGCCTGCATCTGGGCGGTGACGAGACGCAGTTGCGCGGAATCGACGCGCGGGACGTCCATGCCTACGTCATCGGCCGCCGCGAGCGTCGCTGCAATGCCCGTCGCCCGGCTGGCCTTGCGACGATGCCTGCTCCTTTGCGACACGCCGGCCGTGCTGGTCTCGCCGGGTCAGATCCCAGGCCAGCGCGAGGTTGACGAGCACGACCACGGCAATCGTGGGCCACTTGGTGCCGGGGACGGCATTGCTCGGGAAATACGGTGTCAGGCCGACAGCGATGGCGATCGCGCTGCTGGCAAGCAGGCAACGCGACGCGGCGGCGAGTCCACGGGCGTCACGGTCGAGGATCCACCGCGCGGCGACGATGCCGAGCCCGGTGACCAACATCCGGACGGCCAGCAGCAGCCACGCGGGCGCGCCGTAACGGGCGAGTCGCGGCCAGGAGGTGGAGGTCACCACCGCAAGCGAGACGGGCGTCCAGACGAGCAGGAGCGCGACGGCCACCATGACGAGCACCGGGAGGCGCGACGGTGGTGGCGACGGCTCCAGGAGCGACATGCGGGGATTCTCCACCATGATCGATCACCCAGGAACCCAGCCGCGCAAGCGCACGGCCCGGCCTGCCACGGGGAGAGGCAGTTCTTCAGGATGGCGCTGGACGAAGGTGTCGGCGTCTCGCCCGCCGGCAGGAGCGGGCGTCACAGGTTACCGGCGGATGAACGCTGGCGCACTCGCGGCCACGGCGCTGGTCGGAAGCAGGAGGTCGCGGCGCTGGTACGCGCCGTCGGGTGCCAGCACGAGTTCCTCGCGGTCGACGAGCTGGTCGAGCAGGGAGCGGCACATCGAGGGGTCGACCGCGAAGAGCCGGCTGGCCTGGGGCAAGGTGAGGCGCATGGCGCGCTGGGCACCAAACTCCCGGTGGATCCGATCGAGCAGCCTGTCGGCGGGGGCGGTAGCCTTCGTAGCGTAGCCAGCCATAGTGGAACTCCCTTGCTGCATCAGCGCACGCTAATGCCCATAAGGAGGGATGCAATTTCCGATCCTGTGGCTTGCGGACGGGCCTCACGAGAGCGAGCACCGCCTGAGGCCCAGATTGGCCAGCGTTCTCAGATGTCACGCGGCAGGAGTCACCCGCGCGGGGGGAGCGACGCCCGTCGCTCGTGTCAGGAATCCCGACACGCGTGCAGGAATGCCACAGCGATTTGCGCCGTCACGACCGCATCGGCTATCGTGCCGCTTCGCTCCCCCGGGGGCGTCGCGAAAGGTCGGGATCATGCACGCTCGTCACGTCGTTGCTGCACCGCTGGTGGTCCTCGCAGTGGTCGGAGGCAGCCTGGCATCTGCCCAGCGTCCCGGTCAGGTCCCCCCGACCGCGGCATCGATCCCTCCGGCGCTGTACGACGCGCTGAAGTGGCGCAACGTGGGCCCCAACCGCGGCGGCCGTTCGCTGGCGACCGCGGGCAGCCCTGCGCGACCGCTCGAGTACTACTTCGGCGCGGTGGGCGGCGGCCTCTGGAAGACCACCGACGGGGGTCTCACCTGGAAGCCGGTCACCGACGGACAGATTCACAGCTCGTCGGTGGGCGCCGTCGGGGTCTCTGAGTCGAACCCCGACGTGGTCTACATCGGCATGGGCGAGGTGGCGCTGCGCGGCAACATCATGCAGGGCGACGGGATCTACAAGTCGGTCGACGCGGGCAAGACCTGGACGCACGCCGGCCTGAAGGACTCGCAGGTCGTCAGCCGCATCCGGGTGCATCCGACGAACCCCGACGTCGTGTTCGCCGCGGTGTTCGGGCACCCGGCAGCGCCGAACCCGGAACGGGGGATCTTCAAGTCAACGGACGGCGGTACCTCGTGGAAGCGGACGCTTTTCCGCGACGAGAAGACGGGGGCGGTCGACCTGGTCATCGACCGCAGCAACCCGGACGTGCTGTATGCCGCCCTCTGGGAGGCCTTCCGCGTCTCGTGGCAGATGTCGAGCGGCGGCCCCGGCAGCGGCCTGTTCAAGTCGGTGGACGGCGGAGAGACCTGGATCGAGCTGACGCGCAAGCCGGGCCTTCCCAGGGGCGTGGTCGGCAAGATCGGGGTTTCGGTGTCGGGCGCCGACAGTTCGCGCGTCTACGCGATCATCGAGAACAGCGACGGGGGCGTCTTCCAGTCGAGTGACGCCGGCGAGACGTGGATGCGCGTCAGCGACGACCGGCGCCTCCGCCAGCGCGCGTTCTACTACTCCCGCCTCTACGCAGATCCCAGGGCCCGCGACACGCTCTACGTGCTCAACACGGGTTTCTACAAGAGCACGGACGGCGGCAAGACCTACACGACGATCGAGGTGCCGCACGGCGACAATCACGACCTCTGGATCGACCCGACGAACCCGCTGCGGATGTCGAACAGCAACGACGGCGGTGGCAACGTGTCGGTCAACGGGGGAGAGACGTGGACCGGGCAGGATTACCCGACCGCGCAGCTCTACCACGTGGCGACGACACGCGACGTGCCGTACCACGTGTGCGGCGCACAGCAGGACAACACCACGCTCTGCGTGCCGAGCGATGCGGGGCGGCAGTTCCGCGATCCGCGCCTCGCGCCGGGAGACTGGCTCTACACGGTCGGCGGCGGCGAAAGCGGATATGTCGCGCCGCACCCCACCGATCCGGACGTCTTCTACGCAGGCAGCCAGGGCGCGCTGCTGACCTGGTACAACCGCCGCACCGGGCACATCCGCGACGTCCAGGTCTATCCGCGGTTCTTCAGCGGCGAACCGGCCAGTGCGCTGAAAGAACGCTGGCAGTGGACGTTCCCCATCGTCTTCTCGCCCCATGATCCCGCGGTCCTCTACACGTCGTCGCAGCGCGTGTGGAAGACGGTGAACGGCGGGCAGACGTGGACGGCAATCAGCGGCGACCTGACTCGCGCCGATCCGAAGACGCTGGGCGACTCCGGCGGGCCGATCACGCGCGACATGAACGGCCCGGAGATCTTCGCGACGGTGTTCGCCCTGGCGCCTTCGGGCCTCGAGAAGGGAGTCATCTGGGCAGGCTCGGATGACGGGCTGATCCACCTGACGCGCAACGAGGGGCAGGCGTGGGACAACGTGACGCCGGCGGACCTGCCGGAGTTCGCGCGGGTGAGCATCATCGAGGCCTCGCCGCACGACGCCGGCACGGCCTACTTCGCGGCCAAGCGGTACCTGCTCGACGATCGTGCGCCGTACATCTACAAGACGACCGACTACGGCAAGTCGTGGACGCGGATCGTCAGCGGGATACCCGAAGACGACTACGCGCACGTGGTGCGCGAGGACCCGAAGCGGAAGGGACTGCTCTACGCGGGCACGGAGCACGGCGTGTGGGTGTCGTGGAACGGCGGCGCGTCGTGGCAGTCGCTGTCGTTGAACCTGCCCGACACGCAGGTCAGCGACCTGGTCGTCGAGGACAACGACCTGGTGGCGGGCACGCACGGACGATCCATCTGGATCCTCGATGACCTCGGCCCGATCCGGCAGGCTGCGGCCGAACTGGCAAAGAAGCCAGTCCATCTGTACGTTCCACGGACCGCGACGCGCTCGGTGAGCAGCGCGCCGATCGACTATTGGCTGTCGTCGGACGTCGCCGAACTGAGGATAGATGTACGGGATGCGGCGGGGACGGTGGTGCGGAGCTTCCAGGGATCGCCCGAGTTGACGAAGAGCTACGACGAGGCCCAGAAGAACCCGCCGCCGGACGGACCGCGCCTGCCACGCCCGCCCTCGGTCACGAAGGGCCTGAATCGCTTCACGTGGGATGGTCGATATGCCGGCGCCACCGTGTTCCCCGGGTTGATCCTGTGGGGCGCGCGCGCGGACGTCGGGCCAGTGGCCGTGCCCGGCACCTACGCGATCACGGTCACGGCCGACGGTGCCACTGAGACGCAGCCCTACCGGATCGCCAGGGATCCGAGGCTGACGCAGGTCACCGACGCCGACCTGAGGGCCCAGTTCGACCTGGCCCTGCAAGTGCGGGATCGGCTCAGCGCGGCGAACGCTGCCGTGATCCGGATCCGCGACTACGCGGCCCAGATCCGCGAACGCATGCCGAACGCCAAGAGCCCGGCGCTGGGCCTGGCGGGCGACGCCACGTTGCGCGTGCTCCGCGAGGTCGAAGAGGCGCTTTACCAGACGAGGAACCGCAGCAGCCAGGATCCGCTGAACTTCCCGATCAAGCTGAACAACCGGTTGGGCGCCTTGCTCCGCAGCATCGGGACCGGCGACGCGAAGCCGACGGATGCGGCCCATGTGGTGTTCACGGAACTGTCGGCTGAACTCGATGCGGAACTCGCGAAGCTGACCTCGATCGAGACCAACCAGCTTCCCGCCCTCAACCGCATGTGCGAGAACAGCGGCCTCCCGCCCATCATCCTCCGCTGAGGCAGCCAAGACCGGAGGGGTCACATCTTTCTTTGTCGCATTTTTCAAGCTCTGACCCCTTCGAGGGGCAAGACCGGAGGGTCACATCTTTCTCTGTCGCGTTCTTCAAGCTCTGACCCCCCCGGAGGGTGAGATGACGACACGAACGACAATGATGGTCCTAGCCGTGCTCGTGGCCACGATGGCCGCCGGGTGCGGGCAGAACGCAGGCTACACTCCCGACGATGAGACGAATGCGAGGACGACCTTGAGCGAATTGCAGAAGATTGAACTGAAGGCAGGGACCGGGGCGGTGGCCGCCAGCGGGCAGACGGTCACAGTCCACTACACGGGATGGCTGTATCACCCGGTGAATCCGGGCAACAAGGGGAGCAAGTTCGATTCGTCGCGCGACCGCAACGATCCTTTCGCGTTCAAGCTCGGGGCCGGGCAGGTCATCCGGGGATGGGACGAAGGTGTCGCCGGCATGCTGGTTGGCGAGCAGCGGCGCCTGGTGATTCCCCCCGACATGGGCTACGGGGCGCGGGGCGCCGGCGGTGTCATCCCGCCCAACGCGACGCTGGTGTTCGACGTGGAGCTGCTCGACGTGAAGTGACGCAACGCGACGGCTGCGGCCGGCATGGCCGGCCGCGGCCGTCAGGGCGAGCTACCGCGCGAACGTCGGCGCGAGCAGATGCGCCAGCAACGCTCCGACCACGATCATCGACAGCCCCCAGGCGACCAACTGCCTGAACAGCCTGTTCGTGTCGCCCCCGGCAGGCTGCGCGGCGACGCACAGCGCGCCGATGGTCGAGAACGGCGAGACATCCACGAGCGCGGCACCGAGGACGATCGACAGGGCGATCTCGAGCGGATGACCACCCCCGAGGCGTGCGACGATCCCCGTCACCGTGGGCAGGAACGCGGGATACACGACGCCGGACGTCGAGCTGTAGGTCGAGATGGCGCCGGTCACGAACGCGCTCGCGGCATTCACCCAGCGCGGGTTGGTCATGTCGGCGAGCAACCGCGAGAACAGGTCGAGCCCGCCGGTCTTCTCGACAACGCCCACCAGGGTCGTCATGCCAGTCACCATGACAATGGCTGACCACGGCACCCGCTTGATGGCGTCCGCATCGGCCGCTGCGCCGGTGAGCACCAGGAGGCAGACTGCGCCGAATGCCGAGAGCCCCGGCGAGAGGCCGGCAGCGACAACTCCCAGGATCCAGCCGGTCGTGACGACGAGGGTGATCCAGTGACGCCGCTCCAGCGGGACGGCGACTGCTCGTGCCTCGACCGACGCCGACCGCGTGAGGAGGCGGCGTCCGCCGAAGAGCACGAATGCCCCAAGGGTCACGACCACGTGGCCGACGAAGTTCAGGGCCGTTGCACGCCAGATGGCATTGGCGAAGCCCAGCTTGTCGAAGATGTTGTCGACCACCAGTCCGACCGAGCTGATCGGCGACAGGTTGCCGGCATTCGCGCCGTTGGCGACCATCAACGCCGACAGGAACGGTGGGATGCCTGCCCCGGCGCCGACCGACATGGCCACGGGAGCGACCATGGCGGTGCTGGCGATAGCGCCGGGTCCGATGGCCGACAGCGTCGCTGCCAGGACGAAGAACATCAGCGGCAGCCGGGCGACATGACCGCCGCACCAGCCGACGGCACGCGACGACAGGACCTGCATGGTGCCGTTCGTCTCGGCCGCGGCGAGCAGCAGCGTCACGCCGGCCAGCGTGAGGAACAGTGACGAGGGGAAGGCCGCCATCACGGCCTCGGGCTTCCATCCGGCAGAGAGCACCGCAACGAGCCACGCGCAGACGATCGCGACGATGCCGACGTTGATGCGCGACGTGAGGCTGAGCACGATGGCGCCGCCGAGCGCGGCGAGCGAGATCTCGGCTGGCGTCATGACGAGGGCGTCCACGCGGGCAGCAGGTGCTTCTGCACCTTGCCAAGCGCCGTGCGCGGCAGCGCGTCCACGCGCACGTAGGCGCGCGGCCGCTTGAACGACGCGAACGCGGCGCTCACGGCGCCGTCAACGGCCGCGAGATCGGCCGAATGCTCGGCGACGAGGTAGGCGACGGGCACCTCGCCCCGCACCGGATCGGGCACGCCCACGAGGGCCGCCTCGCGAATCCCCGGCTGCTCGAGCAGGAAGTCTTCGATCTCGCGAGGATAGATGTTGAATCCACCCGAGATGATCACGTCGCTGCGGCGTCCACGAAGTGTCAGGTAGCCGTCGGCATCGAGGTCGCCGAGATCCCCCGTGTGGAACCACCCGTCGCAGAAGGCCGCCGCGGTAGCGTCGGGCCTGTTCCAGTACCCCGCGCAGACGTTCGGACCACGCACGACCACCTCGCCGGTGGCGCCGCCCTCGCAGGGCGTCCGGTCGGCGTCCACGATGCGGAGCCCGGTGAGTGGCAGGGGACGTCCGACCGTCCCCGGCTTGCGCTCGCCCACGTAGGGATTGCTCGCGATCATCAGCGTCTCGGTCATGCCGTAGCGCTCGAGGATGACGTGGCCGAAGCGTGTGCTGAACTGCTCGAGCACGTGCACGGGGAGCGGTGCGGAACCAGAGACGAAGAGTCGCGCGCGTTCGCCGATGGCGCGTGCGCGAGCGGCGGCGACGTCGAGCAGGCGCACGTAGATCGTCGGGACGCCGAAGAACAGGGTGGGCCGGTAGGCGTCGAAGACGTCGGCCGCACGCGAGTGATCGAAGCGGTCGTGCAGCTGCATGTGGCAGCCGCTCACGAGCCAGCACATCACGCCGTTGCCGAGACCGTGCACGTGGAAGAGCGGCAGGACGGCCAGGTAGCGATCGGCGTCGGTGACCTGCCAGGCGCTGACCAGTGCGAGGGCGTTCGCGGCGAACACGCCGTGGGTCAGGATGGCGCCCTTCGAGGCGCCCGTCGTGCCAGACGTGTACACCAGCGCCGCGGGTGTGTCGGCGTGCGCCACGTACGCCGGGCGCAGGTCGGAGAGAGACGCCGCCTGGCGCGCGAGGTCGTCGATGGCCCACACGGTGACGGTGCCCGGGCACATCGGCGCGAGCGCTGCCGTCGTGACGACGGCGCGCGGCGTCGCGTCGCTGACGATGTGCCCGACCTCGCGTTCGCGATACAGGACGTTGATCGGGACGACGATGACGCCGAGCTTCAGGCAGGCGAGCCAGAGGTCGATGACCTCGACCCGGTTGGGGAGCAGCAGCGCGAGACGGTCGCCCGACGCGAGCCCTCGCGCGACGAGCGCGTGCGCGACGGCGTTGCTGCGGCGTTCGAGGTCGCCGAACGTGAACGCCTGGAACGCCCCGTCGGGCGTTGCACACTCGAGCGCAGCGCGGTCAGCGCGGAGCACGAGCGAGAGATCGAGCAGTTGCGTGAGCGCCATGCCTCCCCCGCGTGTCACGTGACCACGCCGCAGCCGTTCCGGCCGGGTGTCAGTCCTGCGTGTGAACCACCTTGCGCTTGCTGTTGGCGAACTCCGGCGCCTCCTTGACGCACATGGCGAGGATGCCCAGTGACTTCCTGAAGGCGTTCCATCCCGTGAGTTGCAGTTCGGGCGCGTGGTCGCCTACCACGGGGAACCCGTCGGCGTTCGGGGTCAACGCCTCCCAGTTGCGGAAGAGACGACCCCACTCGCTGCCGAGCACCTGCTGCATCTGCGTCTTGGCCAGGAACGGGTACCAGAAGCTATCGTGGTACATCACGCTGGCGAGGTAGGCCCAGGGCGCGAGCACCGTCTTCAGCGACCACTCGATCGGGCCCTTCAGCGGGCCCCAGTAGATCTTGTGCTGCATGCGCGAGGCGAACGTCATCTTCTTGAAGGGACCGGTGAAGTGCCAGTTCTCCTTCGCGGCCTCCTCGTCGCCGACGATCTCGATGTCGCGCGGATCACCGCATCCCAGGCCAAGGTCGTGGGCGAGGCGGATGAACTTGATCGACATCGGATCGAGGCCCATCAGCTTGGCGGCCACCGCGTCGATTGCCACCTGGTCGTCGCTGGCGAGGATGACGTTCTTCACGTGCGGCACCATGCATCGCGGACCGGGCCCGTCGCCGGCGAACGTGCCGTCCATCACCGCGAACACGCCGCGATGGATCTTCTTCTGGATCATCAGCAGGTCCACGAGCGTCTCGTGGATGACGGGATGCGTCCAATGACGGCGTTCGTTCAGCAGGCCACCGAACGCGTTCTTCATCGCGCCCGTCGTGGTGGTGAAGATGTGGGTCTTCACGGTGGGCAGGTGGATGATGTTCTCGCCGATGAACCGCCGGGGGATCATGAACCCCCTGGGGTAGACATCGTTCAGGCAGAGGAACTTCTTCGTGAGGTCGCCGACGGCCTCACCGATCGGCATCCACTCCTCGTCCTCGTACAGGTGCAGGTTCCTGAGGCCATGGGCCTCGACGACGTTCACCTGCTTGTTCTCGCGTTCGCCGAGGTGCGCGTCGATGACGACGGTCCGGTTGTGGCACGCGTGGATCAGGTCGGGCGAATAGCCGTCGGCCTTCATGGCCCGGATCACGCCCTCGAGCTGCCAGGGCGTCGTCGAACTTCCGGGGTAGAAGAAGTGCCACGAGATGTTCACCTTGAGCGCCGTGTCGGCGTCCTTGGCGATGACGTCCTGGTAGCCTGCGAGGTTGAGCAGGGTGTGGTAGTCGCGCAGCACCGTCGCCGGTGACGTGCGCAGAAGTGCAACTCTCGATTTCGCCATGGATGATGATCTGGTCCGTGTCAGCGATTGGGTGCGGTCGGCGTGGTGGTCGGGCGTGCGGGCGCCTCGGCGGGGGGCGGGGCCGGCATCTCGGCCTTGCCGAACCGCGGCAGGCGCTCGTCGCGCATCGCGAGGTGATACACGGCGCTGGCGATCGCAGCCGCAGAGGCTTGCGCGTCCTCGGGCACGATCCGCTCGTACGTGTCGAGATTCGTGTGCCAGGTGTGCGTCTGGTACTCGATCGGGTCCTGCTGGATGCCGATGCCCGGGAGCCCCGCTTCGTTGAACGAGGTGTGGTCGGACCCGCCGCGCCGGCGGCTCTTGGTGGCCGCCGTGCCCACGACGCCGGTGTCGGCGAACGGGACGAACGCGGCCCGCAGCACGGCCGCGGCCTCCGCTGGCCCGAACACCGACGCGCCGCGCGCGCGCCCGGTGCCGCTGTCGATGTTGAAATAGGCGACGAACGACTCGTACGCGGGCTTGGGCGCTTCGAACGTGCCGAAGTGCTCGGCCACGTAAGCGCGTGAGCCGAGCAGGCCCTGTTCCTCGCCGCTCCAGAGCGCGACGCGAATGGTCCGGCGGGGCTGGAGACCGAGCGTCTTGATGATCCGCACGGCTTCCATCACCGTGGCAGCCCCGATCGCGTTGTCGGTGGCCCCCGTCGCCGCGTGCCACGAATCGAGGTGGCCACCCAGCATCACGACCTCGTTCGCCTTGTCGCTGCCGGGAATCTCGGCGACGACGTTGTACGCGGTGGTGCCCGCCGGAAAGACCCGGTTCGTGATGCTGACCTCGAGCGTGACCTCACGCTTGTCAGCGAGCAACCGGCTGATGCGCCCGAAGTCTTCGTTCCGAAGGACGAGCGTCGGCACCGCCTTTGCGACGTCGAAGGTGCGGTTGTTGAACGCGCGAATCTGTCCGTGTTCGCGCCCGGCGTCGTTGATCCGGACGAGGGCTTTCTGCGTGACGAGCCAGGCGTCGAGTTGCTCGGTGACCTGCTGGACCGTGAGGCGCTTGGGCCCCTCTTCCTGCGCCGATGGCTGGTTGGCCTGGGCGGCAAACGGCGAGGGTGCGGGGTTGACGGGATCGAACTGCGCGCGCAGGTCGCTGGCCTCACGACGCTTTGGCGTCGGGTTGAACTGGACGGGCACCACCTGGGCCTTGCCGACGAGCACCATCCGGCCGGTGACCGTTCCCGCGACCGACGAGAGGAACGCGGTCAGTTCCTCCTGCGTCGGCCGCTCGGGTGGCACGATCTGGACGGCGGTTCCAGTGGCGACACCGTTGGTCGATGGCGTCCACGCGAGCACCTCGCCGACGAGGGTCTCGCTTGCCGGGGCCGTCATGTGCGCGCTGAAGCGCTCGTTCTGCCAGCCAGGATGGCCGAATGACCACGGCTCGAGCTTCGCGTTGACCAGTCCCCATTTCGTCATCTCGTCGGCAGCCCACTTGCCGGCCGCTTCGAGCTGCGGCGAGCCGGTGAGCCGGGCGCCGTAGAGGTCGGTGAACACGTGCAACGTCTGCATGATCTGTGAGCGCTCGGTGGCTTCCTGGCGGATCTTCCAGGCCACCGAGGTGTCGGCGGTCTCCTCGGCGCCCACGGCGACCAGCAGGACGGCGAGCATGAATGCAGATATGACGGAGCGGCTCAGACGGCCGCTGACCAGCGGGGACGGTGTCTCAAGCATCTCGTGATTATACTTGCAGGCCAGTCCCGCTCCGGAGGAGCCCATGACCCTGTCCAGACGCCAATTCGTGGCCACGTCCACGTCTGCCGCCCTCTACGCGTTCCTCGCCGAACACGGCCTCCTCGCACAGGCCGCCGCACCGGCGCCTGCGGCGACCATCGCCGAGCTCCGTCGCGGCGTGAGTGCCTTCTCGCTGCGCGGCGGCACCATCGCCATCCTGAACGGGAAGGACGGTCTCGCCGTCGTCGACACGCAGTTCGCCGATACCGCGAAGGTGTGCCTCGACGGCATCCGCGCCAGGACGCCGCGGACCATCGACCTCGTCGTCAACACGCACCATCACGGTGACCACACGTCCGGCAACGGCGTGCTGCGGGCAGCGGCCAGGCGCATCGTCGCGCACGAAAACTCCGCGGCGCTGCAGCGCAAGGCCGCCGCCGCGGTCACGGACGGGCCGCCCCAGACGTACCCCGACGCCACTTACACCGACACGTGGTCGGAGGGTGTGGGCGACGAGACGATCGCCCTGAAGTACTTCGGTCCGGGCCACACGAGCGGCGACTCGGTGGTCACCTTCGAGAAGGCCAACGTCGTGCACATGGGCGACCTCATGTTCAATCGCATGCACGGTTTCGTCGACACGGCGAGCGGCGCGTCGATCACGAACTGGGCGGCCATTCTCGACCAGGTGGTGCAGGCGCACGATCGCGACACCATCTACATCTTCGGACACGCCAAGGACGGCAAGGTCACCGGCACGTCAGCCGACCTGCTCGAGTTCCGCGACTACATGAAGGCGTTGATGGCGGCCGCGCACGAGGCCGTCACGAAGGGGACGCCGCGCGACGCGTTCGTCAAGGGGACGCTGGGCCCTCGGTTTGCCGACTACGGGACGCCGGTGGCGAACAACCCCAACTTCAGCCTCGCCGGGAACCTCGGCAAGGCCTTCGACGAGGCAACGAAGAAGTAATTGTCGCAGCAACGGCTCTTCACGCCGCGCTTCTTCCTGATGTGCGGCTTCACGTTCACGGTGTTCCTGTCGGCGTTCCAGTTGTTTCCGACAGCCCCGTACCGTGTGCTCGAGCTCGGTGGCACCAAGTTCGCCGCCGGGCTCTTCCTGGGCTTCCTCACCTACTCGTCGGCCGTCTCGGCACCCTTCACCGGTGCACTGGCCGATCGCTTCGGCCGCCGGCGAACGCTGCTGGCGTGCAGCCTCGCCATTCTCGCCTGTTCCGGGGCATACGCCACGATCACCTCCATTCCGTGGTTGCTGGCCCTGGTGGCCGTGCACGGCTTCTTCTGGTCGGGGCTGTTGTCGGCCTCGGGGGCGTATGTCACCGACATGGTGCCGCCGGAACGCCGTGCCGAGGGCATCGGCTACTGGGGCCTGTCGACGATGTTCGCCACGGCGTTCGCGCCGAACATCGGATTGTGGCTGTTCGCGCAAGGCTCGTGGCGGTGGCTGTGCCTGTCGATTGCCATCCTCAACATCGTGATGGCGTTCATCGCCTGGCGCCTGCCCGACGACCGGGCCGAGCGACCGAACCGCCCGCGGTCGCTGCGGGCGACGTGGGACCAGGGCGTCATCGACTGGCGGGTCGTGTTCCTGGCGCTGACGTGCTTCCTGTATGCATTCGGCTATGGCGGCATCACGAGCTTCGTGGCGTTGCTGGCCGACGCGCGCGGCGTGCACCCGCGCGGCGTGTTCTTCACGGTCATGGCGCTGGTCGTCGTGACGACGCGCCCCTTCATCGGGCGGTGGACCGACCGGCTCGGCTACCGCCGCGTCCTGCTGCCGTGCCTGGCGTCGATCGCCGCCGGATACGCCCTCCTGCCGTTCGCGAACTCCCGCGCCACGTTCGTGCTTGCGGCGGCCGTGTTCGCGGTGGGCTTCGGCTCGGCGTTTCCGGCGTTCATCGCGTTCGTGATGTCACACGTCGAGACGCACCGGCGCGCGGCCGCCTACGGGTCGGTGATCGCGGCCTTCGACACCGGCATCGGCACGGGATCGATCTCGCTGGGTTGGGTCGTCGAGCACGTTGGCTTCGAGGCCGCGTACGGCCTGGCGGCAGCAGTGGCCGCGCTCGCGATCCCGTACTTCTACCTGTGGGCCGAGCCGCGATTTCTCTCGCAGACGCACCCTGTGCGCGACATGCCACCGGAGTGACACCGGTGCAGACGCCGGCGTGCCTGCGGGAATCCTACCCTACGGCTCGCGACGCGCGGGATGGCGCGGGCTCGCTGAATGCCAGCGCCCAACTTCGCCGGTGCCACACGCCCACCAGGATGATGCCGCACCAGGTCAGGCCCATCGCGAGGCCGACCCAGAGGCCGACCACGCCCCAACCCATGGGGAAGCAGAGCCACCACGCAACGGGCAAGCCAAGGCCCCAGTGGCCGAGCACGTTCCAGATCACTGGCGTTCGCGTGTCGCCCAGCCCGCGCAGGATGCCCGTGGCCACCACCTGGAGCCCGTCGAACAACTGGAAGAGCGCCGCGACAGACAGCAGGCGCGTGCCGAGTTGAAGCACCGACGCGTCAGTCGAGAAGACGCTGATCAGAGCGCGGGGGAACGAGACCAGCACGATCGCCGACAGGCTCATGAACGCGAGGATGATGGCCAGGGCGCTCCATCCGGCGCGGCCCGCACCCTCGGCGTCGCGTCTGCCGACCGCGTGGCCGACGCGCACGGCGCCGCTCGAGGCGACGCCCAGGGGCACCATGAACAGGAAGCTCACGATGTTGAGCGCGATCTGGTGTGACGCCAGCGCCACCGGATCGAGCCGCCCGGCCAGGGTGGTGGCCGCGGCGAACACGCCGACCTCGAGCGTGATCTGCGTGGCCGCCGGCACGCCGAGCGCGAGCAACCGACGGAGCCAGCAGCGCTCGATTCCTGCGCGACCCGCCGCGACGAGTGCTGGCCAGCGTTCATGGAACACGATGGCGCTGACCAGCACGCCGAGCATGTAGACGCGGGACAGCACCGTGGCAAGAGCGGCGCCACGCACGCCGGCTGCTGGGAAACCGAGGTGGCCGTAGATGAGCGCCCAGTTCGCCGCCACGTTGACGAGGTTCGCGCTCACGAGCGCGAACGTGATGGGCCGGACGAGGCCGATCCCCTGGAGGTACCGCCGGGCGGCCGCGTACGCCAGCAGCGGCGCCATGCTCCAGGTCACGGCCGAGAGATACGGGCGCGCCAGGACCTCGATCGCCGGATGGAGGCGTGCGATATCCATGCGGAGATCGATTAACCAGAGCACCGCCGTGAGCGGCAGGGTGAGCAGCGCTGCAAGCGCCAGCCCGTGCATGAGCCAGCGACGGCAGGTACCCGGTTCGCCGGCACCGTGCGCGTGCGACACGAGCGTGTCGAGCCCCAGCAGGATGCCCATGCCGAAGATCGACACGGCCATGAAGACCGTGCTGCCGAGCCCCACGGCGCCAATCGCATCGGGTCCGAGCGGCCCGACCATGATCGTGTCGACCAGTCCCATCGCCATCCACCCCAGTTCGGCGACGACGACAGGCCCCGCGAGCCGCAGCAGGGCCGGCAGTTCCGCACGGAACGACGCGTGCGAGAAGCCCCGGGGGCGTCCGTGGAACCCCGGCGGCGAGATCGACATCGGGCGATTCTACGATCCCGTGCTCGATGCGGGACGGCATTTGGCATAATCGACGGTCACACCCGAGCAGTCAGCCCGTCGCACGTCGTTCCCGGAGGCACCTCGTGAGCAACACGGTCGAGTTCTCGTCGGCGGCAGGTCGCGCCGCAGGTTACCTGGCACGGCCCGGCCACGGCCGTCCTGGCGTGGTGGTCCTGCAGGAGTGGTGGGGCCTGGTGCCGCACATCACCGACGTCGCGCACCAGTTCGCGGCGCAGGGATACGTGGCGCTGGCGCCCGACCTGTATCACGGCAAGCGCACCGTCGATGCCGAAGAGGCGTCGCACCTGATGGGTGCGCTCGACTGGTCACGCGCGGTCGACGAGATGGCCGGTGCCGTGCGGTACCTGCGCGACATCGAAAACTGCGACCGCGTCGGCGTGGTCGGCTTCTGCATGGGCGGCGCGCTCGCGATGCTCGCGGCGGCGCACCCGGGTGTGGACGCCTACGCGGCGTTCTACGGCTTCCCGCCTCCGCCGGCCCAGGGGGCGCTGGCGTCGGTCAACGGGGCCGGGCTCATCTTCTTCGGCGAGCACGAGGACCACTTCTCGATTCCTGACGCCCAGGCGTTCGCCGAGCGCCAGCGCGCGGCAGGGAAGACCTGCGACGTGATCGTCTATCCCGGGGCGGGGCACGCGTTCTTCAACGATCAGCGCGAGCCGTCGCTCTTCCACCGCGATGCCGCCAACGACGCGTGGCGACGCACGCTCGCGCACTTCGGGAAGCACCTGCGGCCGCAGCCGGATCGGACCTAGCCCGTGGCCGCGTCGCCGACGATACCGCCTCCGCAGTACCTGCCGGGCCGCTCGGTCGTCGACCTCGACGCGCGGCTGGACGTCGATGCCCCACGCACCCACACCACGGCGCGCGTGACGGGCCGCGCGCTGATCTTCTGGGACCCGGCCCGGCCCGGCCAGAAGCGCCATGCGATCGACACGGATCAGATCACGCCCGCCGCCGACTGCGTCTCGGAGAGCCTCGAGACGCTCGACGAACGCTGGAAGGCGGGAGCGTTCCGCCACGTGATGCCCGACTTCCGCGCGCGCGTGCATGCGGGCGACACGTTCCTGGTCGCGGGTGACCGCTTCGCGATCGGCTCGTCGCGCGAGATGAGCCCCGCCGGGTTGAAGGCGATCGCCGACGAAGCCGGCCACGAGATGGTCGTGGTCTGCGGCGCGAACATGGGCGACATCTTTCGTCGCAACGCGCTCAACCTCGGGCTGCACGTCGTGCAGTCGCCCGAGGCGGTCGCCGACGCCGCCGACGGCGACGTCTTCTCGTTCGATCCGGTGACCCGTACCCTCCGCAACGACACACAAGGGCGTGACTACGTGCCCCTGTCCCTTGCGCCGCGTGAGGACGAGATGCGCCGCAGCGGTGGCATCGTCACGATGGGACGCCGCGAAGTCGGGCAGGCGGCGCGCGTGGTCCCCGTCATCGAGTTTCCGGACGCCGACCTCGCCCGCCACCTGACAGCGACGCAGCAGGTCTTGTGGGCACATCGCGTCGACAAGGACGCCGACGTGCGACCGGGCGCGACCATCCGCGTCTATGCGGACCTGCTGCCCGCGTCCGACGGCACGGCACCGTTCGCCATCCACACCTTCAACCAGATCACCGGCGGCGACGTCATGCATCCGCGGCAGGCCGCGATCGCGAACGACCACTTCGTCTTCACGGGCGAGGCCGGAGATGCGTCGCAGGTCCAGTTAGGCAGGGCCTTCGCGCAGCGCCACGGGATGACGGCGCCGCGCTACGCCACGCCCGGCGACGGGATCTTCCACTTCTACTTCCCCGAACAGGGTCTCGTGCGGCCGGGAGACTTCATTCCGGGCGCCGATTCGCACAGCCGGGCATACGGCGCGTACGGCGCGGTCGGCATCGGCGTCGGATCGACGACGCTGGGGTTCGGCTGGTCGACGGGCTACATCTACATCACGGTGGCGCACCAGCGCCGCGTGCGCTTCACGGGCCGCCTGCAGCCCTGGGTCTCGGGCAAGGACATCGTGCTCGAGTTGCTCCGCCGGTGGGGATCAGCGCAGGCGCAGGGCATGTCGGTTGACCTCGTGGACGAGGCGCAGCAGTTGCCGATTCCGTATCGCAACACGATCGCCAACATGATGGCCGAGGCCGAGGCCATGAACGGGATCTTCGCGCCCGATGCCATCACGCTGGCGTGGTTCGGGGCGAAGGGGATGAGCGAGCTGCCGTATCCACCCTTCGCGCCTGGAGAGGCCGCCGAGTACGCGATCGACGAAGCGGTCGATCTCACCGACGTGCGGCCGATGATCGCGAAGCCGTTCAGCCCGGGCAACGCGTTTGCGGCCGACGACGTCGCGCGCGAGCGCCTGGGATTCGACAAGGCGATGATCGGGTCGTGCACGAACGGCGGCTACGCCGACTTGCTGCAGGCGGCGCTGGTGCTGCACGCGGCGGCCGGCGTGTCGGGCGGTCGCGCGGCCGTGCCGTTTCTCGTGTTCCCCGGATCTGGAGACGTCGCGCGTCAGATCGAGCGGCCCGAGGCACGTCTCGGCGGCCGTTCGGTCGCCGATGTGCTTCGGGGAACAGGCGCCGAGATCCGTCCGTCGTGGTGTGGCCCGTGCTTCGGGCAGGGGCCTGACGCGCTGGCTCCGGGGGAACGGGCCATCACGACCTTCAACCGCAACTGGCAGAACCGCATGGGCGTCGGCGGCGAGGGCTACCTCGCCAGCCCGGCGGTCGTCGCCGCATCGGCACTGCTGGGATTCATGGCGCCGCCCGACGCCCTGGGCGTGCCCTGGGATGCGGAGCGCTTCGGCGTCTAAAAGGGGTCACGTCTTTCTTTATCGCTTTTTTCAAGCTCTGGCACCCTGGCCGGGGGGCACAGCTTGAAGACGCTGATGAAGACAGATGCGACCCCCTCAACGGGGCGACGCGCGGCGCAGCGCGGGGCGCCCCAGGGAACGACCAGTCGCCCGTGGTGGCCCGCAACATCCGGATGAAGACGTCGGTGTTCTCGTAGGTGCCCGTGAACTGCCAGGCGCCAGGCCCCAACGCTGACAACACGACATCGTTGGCCGTGTGGCCCGAGAAGGTGTGCCCGATCGACGAGGTGTCGCCCGCGCAGCCGTCGACCTCCGTGCACGACTCCTTCCCGTTCTCGATCGTGCCCTCCACGAGGAAGCCGGGCACGGCGCGGCCCTCGACCGACTTGTTGTCGCTGGTCGGCAGGTTGCCATCCCGCGCGGGATTGGCCACAGCGACACGGCGGCGTACGCCGTCGCGTTCCTCCGGGCGAGCGATGGCCGGCTCGAGCATCAGCCGGTTCGACAGCCAGTTCTCGAATCGGTCGGGCGCAGCGGCCCATCCGAGCAGTACCTTGCGCGTCGGGTCGGGATCCTTCGGATAGCCGTCGGTGTCGGGCTCGTAGTTGGGGAAGAAGTTGAGCAACTGGGCCTGGTCGGGACGGTAGCGGAAAACGGCGACGTAGTCGCGCGACGCGCGTCCGGTGATCTCGGGCGCGTACCGCTCGTTGCCGACGCCAATGATTCCGAGCCCGCCGCATTCGTGATCCGCAGTCACGATGACCAGGGTGTCGTTGTACGGATCGCGATCCGTGTTGGTCACCTGCGCGAAGTCGATCGCGACCCGAACGGCACGATCGAATTCGATCGTGTCCCAGATCGTGCGCTCGGCGTCGGCGGCATGCGCCCGCTTGTCGATCGACGCGCCTTCGATCAACAGGTAGAACCCCTTGGGCGACGAAGAGGCGAGCGTGTCGATGGCCACACGCGCCATCTCGTCGAGCATCGGCTGGTCGCGCAGGTCGGCAAGGCGCGGCTGTGCCAGCTCCTCGCTGTAGCGTGACGCGCCCACCTTGTCGAAGGCGACCGACATGTGGCTCGGATGGAACAGGCCAAGGAGGGCCTTCGGTTTCGCCGTGGCCTGCTGCAGCGCCTCCAACTCGGCGCGCGTCGAGATGACGTGGTAACCGGCCTGCCGGTACTCACTGGTGAGCGTGCGGCCGTCCTTGCGCGAGCTGGCCGTCGATACGGGCTCGAAGTGCCGGCGGCCACCTCCCAGCAGCACGGTGACGCCATTGATCTCGCGCTGGTCGAAGAGCGCAGCGGCGATCTCGGCGCTGGCATCACGCTGTGCCGTGTGCACGGCATTGGCCGCCGGCGTGGCGTCCGTGACGTCCGCGGTCGTGACGAGGCCGACGTTGAACCCCGCGCCGCGCGTGCGCCTGAGGAAGGCACCGATGTACTCGACGCGCGGATTGTCGAAGTTGTCGCCATCGGTGTTGTCGGGGAAGACGCCCTCGTGATTGTTGTTGGCCTTGTTTCCCGTGGCGTACGCCGACATGCCGGGTGCGGAGTCGGTGATCAGGGCATTGAAGGATGGCGTCATCACCTGACCCGTAACCGGCATCGTATCCATCGCCAGCAGGCCGTTGGCCCGTCCTTCGGTCACGCCGTGAGCGAGCACTCGAGCGGCCGTCCGGTGCGCGATGCCCATGCCGTCGCCCAGCAGGAAGATCACGTTCCTGGCACGCGTGGCTCCCGCGCGCGCCGCCTGCCAGGCGTCAACCTGCACCGTCACCTCGGCCGCACCGCCGTCGTCGGTCACGGCACGGATGACGTGCTTGCCAGCCTTCGAGAAGCTGTGCGCTCGGATCAGGAAGTTCGCGGAGTTCGGTGGCGCCGCGCCGGCACGGTCGGCCGCGGCGACTCCGGGCCCCGTCGCGCCCGTGCCGCCAGCCCCGCGCGCTCCGCCTGTTCCAACGTCGAGGATGTTCCTCTCGCTGACGTCTATTCCGTCGATCTGAACCCGGAGGCCTGCCGGCGGCACCTCGCTCGTCGAGGTGGCCTCGACGCGTATGTCGAACCGCTGCCCGACGGCGAACGTCGCACGATCCGGCGGCATGATGCGGATGTGCGCCTGCGCGAATGCGGTTGACGTGGACAGGACGGCGAGCAGCGACGCGGTGGCAACGAAGTGACAGACGGACCGGGACAGCGACATGAACTACTCCACACGAGCCGCCAAACGCCCGCCCATGGTCACTACCCGTTCGGCAATCGCGCGGACGGTGAGTGGGGCAGAGCCTTCGGCCTTGTTGTTGACCAGCAACCACGCTGGTTGGGATCTCCTGACGGCATCACCAATCAGGCGGCCGACCTCGCTGCGCATGTTCTCGTCGGGCTCGACGATGCGATTGAACGGCCGGAACTTCTCGCGCTGATCCTCGTACCAGGTGCCCGGTGGCAGGAGCAGCCTGACCACGATGAACCGCAACCGTCCCGGATCGATGATCCGTGCCTGCGCCGCGGGCGGCGGCATCGCGCTCCACGCGTTGTAGACGTGCCCTGCGCCGTGGCGCGCGAGCACGCGCGCATAGGCGGGCGTCAGCAACCGCTCGTCACGCAACTCGACGGCGAACTGCCACTCGCGCGGCAGCGGCTCGAGGAAACGGTCGAGCCGCTCCGCGAAGGCCGCAGGATCGACCGGATACCCGCGGGGCGCCGGCGGGCACTCGACGATGAATGGGCCGCAGTGGTCGGCGAAGACCTCTGCGAAGCCTTCGAGCATGTCGGACGCGAACCGTTCGGGCGACAGGAAGTCCGGATTCGGAACCGGCGTCTCGCGTCGTCCCCCCGGGACGACCATCGACGTGACGGTCGCCGGCGCCTTGGCGCAGCACGGGAACCCCGGCGGCAAGCTGCTCGGCATAGCTGCAGAGGTCTTCGCGTGGGATGGGCGCGTAGTAGCTGCGATCGATGCCGACGGTCGTGAGCAGGGGATGGCGCGCGTACTCGCGCAGCCCGGACCGCGCCAGCTGACCCTGCGTTCGCGCGGTGCCGTAGACGATGCCGGCCCAGCCCGGGAAGCTCCAGGAACTGGTGCCGCACTTCACCAGCGCCGGCAGCCGATCGGCCACCGCGCGGGCCCGCGCATGTTCGTCGGCCAACTGCGCGGCGACGGCATCCCCTGGCGTTACGTCGATGGGGCCAGGCAGGTCGCTGCCAAAGAGTGAAGGCTGCTGCATCGCGCCGTCGTCAGCGTCCGGCGACGATCAGGAAGGCCCACGTCGCCGTGACGACGGCGACCGTCGAGATCCGGAGGACGATCCAATCACGTGCATCGAGGCGCACGTGGAGGCGCGGCAGGCCACCCATCACCGTGACGATCGCGTAGACGAGGTAGGGAACGGCGGCCAGCCCCGCCGACGCGACCAGGGGATTCCAGACGAAGGCCTCGCCGATCGCACCGCGCATGAGCGCCAGCATCGCGCGCGTGCCGCCGCAGGTGACGCATGGCCAGCCGGTGATCGCGTGGAATGGGCACGCCAGCGGTGGCGCACCGGGCAATTGCGCGTAGAGCCATAGCCCGGCAAGCGACACGAGCGCGACGCTCGACCAGATCAGCTCGTGGTCGGTGTCGCCGCGCTCGAGCCGCCGGGCCGTGATCGTCACCGCATCGCAGCGGCAGCGCCGAAGATCAGCGCCGCAATGGCGGCCCAGAACAGGAACACGGCGACGCAGCAGACAACAGCAGGCGTGAGGACCGCGATCGCGGCCTTGCCCGTATCGCACTCGTGCACGTTGGCGAGGCCGATGACGTAGAGATAGAGACCGTAGATGGCGCCGATGAACCCGCCGCAGATCGGTACCAGGGCGAAGAGCGACGTCGTGCCCATGACGTACGCGACGACACGGTAGGTCGCTTCAAACGGCTGCTTGACGCCACCGAGCAGCGACAGCACGAGGTGGAAAAGCCCACCGCCGATGAACGACCCGACAAGGCCGAAGAGCGGATACGCGATGACCATCCCGAGGCCGCCGCCCGACATCGCGCCGTAACTGCCCATGAACGAGCGCGGCGTGAAGAACGAGTAGACCGCCGACGCGAGCCCGGAGATGGCCAGGCCGATGACCAGGTAAATCATCGGGTTCTGCAGCCCGCCCGTCAGGCGCAGCCGCGGAAAGAAGCCGTTGGGATCCGTCACCAGCGCGCGCGCCGTCGCGATGAACTTCTCGACGGGCGCTCCATCGGCTTCCCAGGCTGGGCCCGTGCGCAGGCTGCCTCCGCCAGGGGGAGGAGGCGGGGGAGGAAACGACATGCCAGGGAATGGACCGGGTCCGGAAGAGTCGCTCATGGTGGCTCCTTGCGCATCGCGCGCGAACGGCGTGGGGGATGGTGCAGTCTACTGCAAGACGCCGCGCGGTCGATCGATGCCGACAGCCTACAATACCGCACGATACGTTCGCACGAACCCCGGGCTCTCACTCACATGCCACCCGTTGCCCTTGCCTCGTCGGTCATAGGCGTCGCTGACGCGCCGAGAAGCGTCCTGTTCCTTCACGGCATCTACGGACGCGGGCGCAACTGGGCGCCGGTCGCGCGACGCCTCGTCACCGATCGTCAGCACTGGCGGGCGCGGATGGTCGACCTGCGGCACCATGGCGACTCGCCGAAGCCGCGACCGCCGTATTCCATCGAGACGTGTGCTGGCGACGTCATCCACCTGCTGCACGAGGAACCTGCGCCCGTCGTCATCATCGGCCACTCGTTCGGCGGGAAGGTGGCGCTCCAGGCCGCCGCGCTCGACCCCGGCCTTGTCTCGCAGGTATGGGTCATCGACTCGACGCCGGCGGCCAAACCTCCCAGCGGGAGCGCCTGGCAGATGCTCGACGTCGTGGCCTCGCTGCCTCCGGACTTCGCGTCGCGGCAGGAAGCCATCGACGGGATCACGGCCGGGGGCTTCGCGCAGGCGGTCGCGGCCTGGATGTCGGCCAACCTCGCCTTCAGCGACGGGCGCTACCGCTGGAGGATCGACTTCGCCGTCATGCGGGCGCTGATGGACGACTTCTTCAGGCTCGACCTGTGGGACGTCATCGAGGCGCCGCCGCCCGGGCTCGACATCCACGTGGTGAAGGCCACGCGGTCGTCCACGCTCGACGCGGCGGCGGTCGCACGCCTGGTCGCCGCCGAGGCGACAGTCCACGGCGTGCACCTCCACCACGTCGAAGGCGGGCACTGGCTGAACACCGACAACCCCGAAGGGTTGCTGGCGCTGTTCGAGCGGTATCTGGCGTAGCGACGAAGTCGCCCCCGGCCGCCGCCCTGAGCCTCAGGGGTTCATCTCGTACGCCCCCGCGAGTGCGTGCACCGTACGCCAGACGCGATCGTAGCGCGCGGGATCGACCGCGGGCTTCCGCACCATCCGCAGCGCGTGCTCCATCTGCGCGGTCGTCGAGGACGGCTTCATGTGCAGGTCGAGCGCGTGACGCGACAGGTCGCGCACGAACACGTCGAACATCTGGTCGACCAGGTCGTTGTCGACGCCAGCCTCCGGCATCAGTGTCGCGTTCTCGAGCACGAGCTGTGCGTAGACGATGAGGGTGAAGATCTCGCCGACGGCGAGCAGGAAGTCGACGTCCCTGGCCTGCTCGTCGGTCGGCGTCGCGCGGAAGAGCAGTTCGCGGAAGGCCGCCATCTGCTCGCGGAAGAGCGCCACGTTGGGCGTGCTCCACGCGGCGAAGACCGGCGACGGATCGTGGAACCGCACCTTTCCCAGCCCCTTGGCCGGTCCCTGGTCCCAGAAGAACACGTCGTCGGCCGGGTCGTCGCGCCGCGGCACCGGCGGGAACTCGGCGGGCGAAAACAGGTAGTTCCGCATGAACTTCACGATCAGGGCGATGTTCACGTGCACGGTGCCCTCGAGCTTCGGCAGCGCCCGGATGTCACGGGCCGCCATCTCGAAGTAGGTGTCTTTCTCGAACCCCTTGGCCGCGATCACGTCCCACAGCAGGTCGATCACCTTCTCGCCCTCGGTCGTCACCTTCATCTTCACGACCGGGTTGAACAGCAGGTAGCGTCGGTCGTCGCGCGAGGCCGATCGGAAGTAGTCGGCGGCCCGAAGGGCGAACAGCTTCATCGCGACCAGCCTGGCGTAGGCATCGGTGAACATCCGCTTGACGTGCGGCGAAGTCGGTGACCGCCATCCCGTAGAGGCGCCGGTGTGCGGCATGGGTGATGGCCTCGTAGAAGGCGTGCGTGCAGATCCCGATGGACGCCCACCCGAGGTTGTACTTGCCGACGTTGACGGTGTTGAGTGCCGCGTCCCACGCGGCGGCCCCCCGCAGCAGGATGTCGGCGTCGGTGACCGGATAGTCGCGCAACTCGAACTCGGCGACGTACGACTGGCTCGCGACGACGTTCCTGACGAGCCGGTACTCGGGGCGGCGCGGGTCGACGGCGAAGAAGACGTACTCGCCGGTCGCGGCGATCTTGCCGAAGACCGACAGCAGCGCTGCCTCGTTGCCGTTGCCGATGTAGTACTTGTCACCGCGGGCGACGTAGTGCCCGTCTGAGGTCTGGACGAGCGCCATGTCGGACGAATAGATGTCGGCCCCGTGTTCCTTTTCTGAGAGACCGAACCCGAACACGCCGCCCTGCTCGAGCAATCTGGCCGTCCGGTGCTTGAGGGCGTCGTTGGTGCTCATCCAGATCGGTCCGAGGCCGAGGATGGTGACCTGCCACGTGTACCAGTACGGCAGGCCATAGAAGCCGAGCACTTCGTTGAGCGCGCAGTTCCTGTACGTGTCCCACCGGGCACCGTCTGCGCCGTGCGCGGATGGCGTGAGGAAGGTTGCGAAGAGCTGTTCGCGCGCGGCGAACTCGAGGAAATCGGCATACCAGGCGCGCTGCATGTCGTCTTCGCGCAGCCTGGCCTTGCCCTTTGCCTCGAAGAAACCGATCGTCTTCTGGATCAGCGTGCGTGAGCGCTCGTCGAGCCGCCCCAGGTCGGGACGCTTGGGATTGAGCAGGATCATGGCGGGTCGCCTCCATCGCGTGGCTGGCGCCACGCGCGACCATCCTTGATCCAATCGGGAGCCGGTGCGAGTGGATTCAGCGGTACGGACGTGCGGCCGTCTGAACGCCTCGCGACGTTGACGGGGCCGCGGGCGACTGGCCCCGGCGCCAGTGCCTCACCGATCGACCTCGCGTTTGAGCTCGGCGAGCAGCGTGAGGGCCGCCAGCGGTGTGAGGTCGTCGATCGACGCCCCGCGCAGCCGCTCGATCACGTGCTCGTGCGTCGGCGGGCTCTGGAAGAGGCCGAGCTGCTCGACGGCCGGGCGCGCGGTGTCGTGCATCGATGGGCGGCCGCCGCGCGAGAGCTCGTCGCGCTCGAGGGCGGTGAGGATCTCGCGGGCGCGGGCGATGACGGCGGCCGGCAGGCCGGCCAGGCGCGCCACCTGGATCCCGTAGCTGCGATCGGCGCGTCCTTCGATGACCTTGCGCAGGAAGACGATGTCGTCGCGCCACTCGCGGACGGCCACGTGGAAGTTCGCGACGCCCTGGTGCGAGTCGGCGAGGTCGGTCAGCTCGTGGTAGTGGGTGGCGAAGAGCGTCTTCGGGTTGGCGCGGCTGTTCGTCACCAGGAACTCGGCGACGGCCCAGGCGATGCTCAGCCCGTCGAAGGTGGCGGTGCCGCGGCCGATCTCGTCGAGCACCACCAGGCTGCGCGAGGTGGCGGTGTGCAGGATGCGGGCGGTCTCCTGCATCTCGACCATGAAGGTGGATTGTCCGCGCGCGATGTTGTCGGACGCGCCGACGCGGGCGAACACGCGATCGACGATGGCGAGCTTGGCTTGCCGCGCGGGCACGAACGATCCGATCTGCGCCAGGACCACGATCAACGCGGTCTGCCGCAGGAACGTCGACTTGCCGCCCATGTTCGGCCCGGTGAGGATCACCAGCTGGTTCGCCTGGCCGTCGAGCCGGATGTCGTTGGGCACGAAGGGATCGCGCGTGCGGTGTTCGACCACGGGGTGGCGCGCGTCGAGGGCGAGGTACTCGTCGCCGTCGTGCATCTGCGGCTTCGTGTAGTTCTCGGTCGCGGCCACGTCGGCGAGCGTCGCGAGCACATCGAGCGTGGCCACGGCACGTGCGGTCTCCTGGATGCGACCGGCCTCTCGCGTCACGGCCACGCGGAGCGCGTCGAACAGGGCGACTTCGCGCTCGGTAATGCGCTCGTCGGCGCCGAGCACCTTGTCTTCGTAATCCTTCAGGCCCGCGGTGATGTACCGCTCGCCGCCGGCGATGGTCTGCTTCCGCAGGTAGTCGTCCGGCACCGCGTGCAGGTTCGACTTCGACACTTCGATGTAGTAGCCGAACACGCGGTTGAAGCGGATCTTGAGCGACGAGATGCCCGTGCGCTGCCGCTCGGCCTCTTCCATCTCGGCAATGCGTTGCTTGCCGTTGCGGCTGATGTCGCGCAGTTCGTCGAGTTCCTTGTCGACGCCGTCGCGAATCACGCCACCGTCACGTGCAAGCGCCGGCGGCTCGTCGGCCAGTTCATTCGTCAGCCGTTCACGCAGTTCGGGCACGTCATCGAGGCTCGACAGGAGGCTGCGCACCAGGGGCGCCTGGAACTCGTCGAGGAATGACCGCAGGCGTGGCACGGCGATGAGCGACTGGCGGATGGCGCTCAGGTCGCGCGGTGACGCCGATCCCAGCGCCGCGCGCGACAGCAACCGCTCGAGGTCGTGCACGACGCGCAACGCATCGCGCGCTTTCGTGCGGTCGTGCGCGCGGAACGCGAACTCCTCGACGGCGTCGAGCCGATCGTGGATCGGCTCGAGCCGCGCGAGCGGCTTGACCAGCCACGCCCGCAGCAGGCGGGCTCCCATGGACGTTTGCGTGCGGTCGAGGTGGTCGAGCAGCGAGCCGTCGCGTGCGCCCTCGGCGCCCTCGAGAATCTCGAGGTGCTTGAGCGTCACGGGGTCGATCAGCAAGCCGTCGGCGTAGTCGCGCAGGTGCACGGCGCGCACGTGCGCGAGATCGACTTTCTGCGTCTCGCGCAGGTGGTGGACGAGGGCGCCCGCCGCGGTGGTCGCCAGCGGACGTGCCACGAGGCCGAAACCGTCGAGCGACGCGACGCGCAACTGCTCCGTGAGCACGCGCGTGGCGTGATCGAGCCCGAACGCCCACGGGTCGATCGTGGTCACCGAGATCCCCAGCGTGGCCGCCTCCGGCGCCACGGCCGCGAGATCGGTGCTTTGCGCGACTACGATTTCGCGGGGGCGGAGGATGCGCAGGTCCTCCTCGAGCGCCAGTTGCCCCGAGGCGCCGACGTACTCGGCCACCGTGAACTCACCGGTCGAGAGGTCGATCAGGGCCGTGCCCACCACGGGCCACGTGCTGCTGCCGGCCCTCCCTCCGGGACGCTCGCCGGGCGCGATGGCCATGATGAAGGCGGGTTCCCTCGCATCCAGGTACCCGGCGTCAATCAGCGTCCCCGGCGACACGACGCGGACGACCGCCCGCTGGACGAGGCCCTTGGCCTTCTTCGGATCCTCGATCTGCTCGCAGATGGCGACGCGATAGCCCCGCTTGACGAGTCGCGTGATGTAGCCGTCGGCCGCGTGGTGCGGCACGCCGCACATCGGCACGGCGTTGCCGCCGACATCCTTCGAACGCGATGTCAGCGTGAGCTCGAGCACGCGCGCAGCGGTGAGCGCATCCTCGTAGAACATCTCGTAGAAGTCGCCCATCCTGAAGAACACCAGCGCGTCGCCGTGCTGCCGCTTCGCCTCGAAGTACTGGCGCATGGCAGGCGTGAGGTTCGACGGGGGGATGGAGGCAGACGCCATGGTCAGGGGTGCGGAACGGCCGAGGACTATGGAGTATAACAAGGCGTCCACGCCCTCTCGTTCGCGGACACCTGCTGCATGCTGCTCTCGATCGATACGACATCGATGCCCGGAAGCCTCGCCCTGCTCGACGACGCGGGCGTGTGCACGTGCGTCCCGGGTGACGGGCGCCCTCACGGCGAAGCCCTCCCGGCGTCGGCGGTGGCCCTGCTTGCGGCGCAGGGATGCGCGCTCGCGGACGTGGACGTGTTCGCCGTGGCGACGGGCCCCGGCTCGCTGACCGGCCTGCGCGTCGGGATGGCGACGGTGCAGGGCTTCGCGTTCGCCACGGGGCGTCCCTGCGTGGGCGTGTCGGTGTTCGACGCGTTGGCCTGGGCCTGGGTGGCGGGACCTGCGGCGCCTGCCCCGGGCGACGCATTCGGCGTGTGGCTCGATGCCCGCCGTGACGAGGTCTTCACGCGCCTCGTGCGCCGCACCGCAGTCACGCTGGACGAATGCGCCGCCCTCGGCGATCTCGTGACGGACGTCGACGGTCCTGCTGTCGGGAAGGCCCCAGAACGGGTGGAGCACTGGGCGCGCCTGCTCGCCGCGCCGACACGCCTCTGGGTCTCTGGCTCCCGCGCGACGGCCGATGCCCCCGTGCTCGCCGGCCTGGCCGTTCCGCTTGCGTTCCTCGCGGCCCCCGCAGCGCTGGCAGGTGCGATCGCTGCGGTCGCTGCCCGCGAGGCCGCGCAGGGCCGCACGATCGCGCCGCACGCCTTGCACCCGCTCTACGTGAGGAGGCCCGACGCCGAGGTGGCTCGCGACCGCGCCCGTGCGGCCAGGCCGCTATGACGCAATCAACTCGCGACGAGGTCGTGGTGCGCCCGATGCGCATCGCCGACGACCTCGACGGCATCTGCGCCGTGGATGCGGCGTCGTTCACGAATCCGTGGACGCGCGAGATGTACCTGTGGGAGGCCGAACACTCCGACGTCGCCCGGGTGTTCGTCGCCGAGCATCCATCGGGGGGCATCGTCGGATACTGCGCGGTGTGGGTCGTCTTCGACGAACTGCAGGTGAACAACCTCGCGATCCTTCCGGCGTGGCGACGCCGGGGCCTGGCGCACCGGCTCCTCGCCGTTGTCTTCGCGGCGGCCCGCGCCGAGGGGGCCAGGTGTGCGACGCTCGAAGTGCGGGCATCGAACACCCCAGCCATCGCCCTGTACGAGGGGCTGGGCTTCATCAGGACTGCGGTTCGGGCCGCGTACTACGCGCATCCCGTCGAGGACGCGCTGATCTACTGGAGGCACGATCTGGACGCTGTCGAGCTGGCTTGAATCGTTCCGGGGGCGGTGGTAGAGTGCCCTCAAAGTGCAGTCGACGCGACCGCACGGTTCGTTACCACCCTCTCAAGGAGGCTGGAATGCCTACCGAATCGCAGGGGCTCAAGGAACATCTTTTCGATGCCGACCCCGAGTATCGTGCCCTCACCACCCAGCACCACGAACTCGAGGATCGGCTGAACCAGCTCTTGTCACGACCCTTCCTCACCGACCTCGAACAAGTCGAAGAAGTCACGATCAAGAAACGCAAACTGCAGTTGAAGGACCGGATGGAAGACATCCTCCGCCGTCATCACGACGCTATCCGGCAACCGGCACCACAGCACTGACGTCGACGGCACGATTTCCGGGCGGCACCCTGCACCGTCCCTTCACAGTTCCAACGAGCGGACCATCGGCATGCCGATGCGTCCGCTCGTTCTGTTTATACTGTCAGCGATGCGTATCGACAAAGCAGGTGCCCCGTTCATTGCGGGCGCCCTCGCCCCGGCGGTGCTGGCCCTCGCTGCCAGACGTCCGCGGTTGGCGGTGCCGTTCATCGCCCTCGCGGGCTTCATGGCGTACTTCTTCCGCGATCCAGAACGCACGGTCGTCTTCGACGATGACGTCGTGATCGCGCCCGCGGATGGCAAGGTGATGGTGGCGGGCGCCGCCGAGCCCGGCGTGCCGCCGCCCGGGGAGTGGCAGCAGGTCAGCATCTTCCTGTCGCCCCTCGACGTGCACATCAACCGGATACCGTTTTCGGGCGTGGTGGAGCGCGTCGAGTACACGCCGGGCAAGTTCCTGCCTGCCTACCAGACCGAATCCGCTGCCCAGAACGAGCGAAACGAGCTCTGGATCCGCCGCGGCGAGCGCCTGGTGGTGGCGCGCCAACTGGTCGGCATCCTCGCGCGCCGGATCGTCTGCCGCGTGACGCCGGGCACGACGGTCGTCGCGGGGGATCGTTTCGGGTTGATGAAGTTCGGGTCGCGGATGGACGTCTTCGTGCCTCCGGGCGTCGAGATTGCCGTCACCGTCGGCCAGCGCGTGGTTGGCGGAGAGTCGATCCTGGCACGGTGGCCAGCCCGACGATGAAGGCGTCGCCGCACGTCCACCGCGACGCGTCCCCCCGTCCGCGGCGTGGCATCCGTCGAGGGGTGTACCTGCTGCCGAGCCTGTTCACGATGGCGAACATGTTCTGCGGCTACGCCTGCATCGTGCATGCGATGAGCGGGCGGTTCGAGACGGCGGCGCCCTTCATCGGCGTCGCGGTCATCCTCGACATGCTCGACGGGCGCATCGCGCGCCTCACCGGCAGCACCAGCGAGTTCGGCCTGCAGTTCGACTCGCTGGCCGACGTGATCTCGTTCGGTGTCGCGCCGGCCATCCTCTGCTACAACTGGGGGCTCCAGCCGTTCAACAAGCTCGGCTGGGCGGCAGGCTTCATCTTCGTGGCCGCCGCGGCGATCAGGCTGGCCCGCTTCAACATCCAGACAGGGAATCCCGGTGACCGCCGCTACTTCGTCGGGATGCCGAGTCCTGCCGCGGCGGGCATTCCGGCCGCGACGGTGTTTGCGTACCCGTACGGCCTCGAAGGCTGGATGAGCGCACTGACGTTGCCGGTCGTGCTGGTGCCGGCGTTCCTGATGGTGAGCACCATCAGGTACCGCAGTTTCAAGCACTTCGACCTGCGCTCGCGCCGGTCGTACCGCAATCTCATCCTCGTGGCCATCGGCATCACGGCCGTGGCAACGCACCCGCAGATCACCCTCGTCGTGCTGTCGTACACGTATCTGCTCTCGGCCTTCGTCGGGCTGGCATGGTCGAAGCTGCGCCGGCGCGACGCGCCGTTGCCCGAACTGCCAGCGCCAGGCACGCCTCCGGCCGCTCACTGACTGCTCGCGTCGGGGCGTGTCGCCGATGCGTCTGCGTCAACGCGTCCGGTGCCCCCCCTGGCACGAACAACCCGCCCTGCGTGACGCCAGGGATTACGGATGCGGCGGGGGCGGCGACGGCGGGCGCCCGGGCAGCATCATGCTCACGGTGGTGCCTTCGCCCTCGCGGCTGCTGATCGACACGCGGCCGCCGTGCAACTCGATGTTCCGCCGCGCAATGGGCAAGCCGAGGCCGGTCCCGCTCATCTTCGTCGAGAAGTACGGCTCGAACGCTCGTGCCGATGTGGCCTCGTCGAGCCCGGGACCGCTGTCGGTGACCTGGATCGTGACGTCGGTGCCGTCGGAGTGCACATCCACCGACACCGTTCCACCCGACGCGACCGCATGCAGGGCATTCTCGATCACGTTCGTCACGGCACGGCCCACCAGCATCCGGTCGAGCGACAGGATGGGCAACGCATCGGGCAGCGTTGACGTCATCGAGATTCCCGGGTCGAGGCCGAGCTGGTATCCGCCGAGGATCTCGCGCACCAGCGCTCCCACGTCAGTCGACTCGAACGTCGGTGCGGGCGACGAGGCGAAGTTGGCGAAGTCGCTCGAGATCCGCCGCAGGAGCTTGACCTGCGCCAGGATGGTGTCGACGCACTGGTTCAGCACCGGCGAGAGCGGCTCACCCCGATCGTGGTTCACGCGGCGCAGGTGCTCGGTGGCGAGCTGAATGGGCGTCAGCGGGTTCTTGATGTCGTGCGCCACCTGCCGGGCCATTTCGGCCCAGGCCTCCAGGCGGTTCGTGCGCTCGAGCTGGACGCGTTGCTGTTCGAGTTCGTGGGCCATCGTGTTGAACGACTCGACCAGCCGCTGAAGTTCGTCGGCCGTGCGCACGAACACGCGGACGCTCAGTTCGCCGGACGCGATGCGCTTCGACGCGCGCGTGAGGCGCAGGACGGGGTCGCCGATGCGGTTCGCCATCCAGTAGCCTGCGGCAGCGCCGAGCAGCAGGAACACGACGGCACCCAGTTGGACACCGCGCTCCAGCTCGTTCACCTCGCGCTCGATCTCGCGTTGGCGCAGCGTCAGCGGCACCGTGAGGATGGCGTCGACATCGCGCGCGCGGATGGGCACGGCGGCCATCAGGTAGCGGAGGCGCCCGATCTGATCCTCGGCGACGACGCTCGGGAGGCGGTCGAGCACGAGGCCGCGATACACGCGTTCGGGCACGCGCGTCGGCAACACGCCCGAGGCGAACAGGTCGCGCTCGCTCGTCGCGGCGAGCTCGGTGCCCGCGAAGATGTTGACGTCCTGGTCGATGATGCGGCTGATCCAGACCATCGCGTCGTCGCTCAGGGCCGTCGCCGATGTCTCCTCATCGCGCTGCGTCGCCAGGGTTTCCTCGATGACGCGTCGCGCGACCTGCGCCGTGCGCGTCGCTTCGGCCTCGATGTCGCCACGGAGTTGCCCCGCGACGTAGGTGCGGATGGTCAGGGCCAGCACCAGCACGGGGACGGCAGTGGCCAGGACGAACAGCACGAACAGCTTCCTCGAGAAGCTGGTGCGGAACTCCGACATCAGCCGCACGCCGGGCGGCGGCGTGCGCCAGGCGATCCAGGCTGCGAGCGAGTACGCCAGGGCGCCCGCCAGGAAGAAGGCCGTGGCCAGGGTCAGGAGTTCGGCGACGCGGACGGCGTGATCGAACCAGGAGGGCAGCGGATACCCGACCGCGTAGATCCCGGCGCGGTCGTTGGCGATGTACACCTTCTGCGACACCCCGGCGGTCGTCACGTCGGTCCAGAACGGCTCGCGCGAGCGGTAGATGCGCCCGAACAGCGCATCACTCAGGGGCCACGGCTGCCCGGCCGACGTGAACACCGGCGTGCGTCCCCAGCCGTAGATGGCCAGCGTCACGTTTGCGCGGAGGGCGTCCGCAGCGGTCTCGCCGTCGGCCTCGCGCACGAACTCGAAGTAGGGACTCTTCGATGAGAGGAAGGGCAGCGCTTCGTAGTCGAGCATGACGTGCACCACGATGGCGCCGTGGGGCTTGCCAGCCTCGTCGCACAGCCACCGCTCGGCGTGGAGCATCTGCCGCTCTTCGGCGCCGAACGGTGCCGTCTCGCCGAACACGTCCCAGGCGCACGACGTGGCCTCCCATTGCTGGACGATCGCCCGTTCCTCCGGGAAGTTCAGGGCGAATCGACTGACCAGGCGTCCATCGGCGCGATACAGCTCGACCGACGACGTCAGGCGCGCCGCGGCCAGGCTCGTGCGCTGCCAGAGTTCGAAGGCGACCTCGGTGTCGAGCGCGGTGGGGTCGAAGGGCAGTGTGGCCACCAACTCGGGCAAGGCACGGACCCGGTCGATCTGCGACAGGGCTTCTGTGAGGCGCCCGCGCAATTCCTCGGGATGCGTCTGTGCTTGCACCGAGAAACGCGTGGCGACGACGCGTGCACGCGCGGTGTCGGCGGCGGCGTAGACCTGCGGATACAGCAGCGCTGCCGGGACGACGACCATGAGTCCGACCGCGAACAGCCTGCGGGCCAGCGTTCCCCGGCGAAACCACGCGACGCGATGGCGCAACTGCACGGCGGCGGCGACGGTGAGCGCGACCGTGGCGACCGCTGCCCCCCGCGAACTGGGCGCGGCAATCCCCGACGCGATCCATGCCACCGTGGGCAGCACGAGCACGGCCGCGCCGCTGATCAGCGCCGTGCGGCGTTGCGCCGGGATGTACCAGCGGCTCCAGAACGCCGTCGTCAGCAGGATGGCGAGCCAGGTCGTCGCGGCCCACCCTGCGACGAGGCCGCCGATGGTCATGAACCGCGACGCGCGCCAGGGCCGCAACGAGAGGTTCGCAACGTCGAACGTCGCGTGCTCGATCACGCGCGTGACGAACAGCGTTCCGAGCATCAGCAGGGCCGCCACGCCGACGCCCGCGGCCAGCATCTGCGCCAAGTACAGGCCGCCGCGGCGTCCGGCGTCTCGGCGGTGTGACCGGACGCGTGAGCGAATCGCCAGCGGCGTGAGGAACGCCGCCACGCAGACCAGCGACAGGACGTCAGCCAGGCTGCGCACGTCGGTCGCCGAGGCGTTGCCGTCGGTGGCCACCATCAGGCTGACAAGCGCTCGGGCGCCGCCGATCAGGACGAGGATCGGCCACCCCCGCTGGAGCAGCGAGCGCGCCGACGAGTCGCCGTCGAGTCGGGGTACCCACGCCAGCGCGGTCACCAGCAGCGTGAGAATCAGGACGGCGGCCACCGCGCGCCACGTGCGCACTCGCACATCGTGTCGGGCAACTGCGATGGAATCGCCGTCAACGCGCGCCTCGAACAGCGGTTCGCCCGTGCTGGCGTGGATGGTGAAGTCGCTCGTTTCGCCGGGCGCGGCGCTGGCAAGCAACTGCGGCCGCACCTCGAGTCGTCCCAGGTTGCTGGTCCAGGTGAAGCGATCCGGGTCGCCATCGTCGGTCGGCTCGGAGGTACTGAACACCTCGCGTTCGACAACGACGAGGCCGACGCGCTCGGCTGGGGTGGCCTTCGTCACGACGGGAACCACGGCGACCAGCCGCAGGCCGCGCTTGCTGTCCATCACGAAGATCGATGTCGCAGGCCGGAGCCGTCTGACCGACAGGGCAGACGGACGGCCGGTCCAGGCACGCGCGTGGCCCGCGACGTCGAATGCCGTCGCCGCCAGGTCGCCGGCGACGGGGCGGCCCACCGACGCCATCGCCCCGTCGAAGGCTGCGAACGCGGCTGCGGTGTCGCTGGCCGGTGCCAGGCTCGCCCTGAGGGGGTCAGATGCGGCCAGGGCGGTGGCGAACGCGCGCACGACGGTCTCGCGCTCGGCGACGTCGGCGCGCACGCGCTGCTCGAGTCGGACCAGCGTGTCGGCGGGCGTGTCGCCGAACGCATGACGCTCCCAGGCCCATCCCGCGACGAAGACGACGAGCGCCGTGAGGCAGCCCACGGCGAGGAGCGACGCCGGGCGCCGGGGGGCGCCGCGAGCTGTACGAAGGGGAGTGAATCGCAACACGGAATCGTCGCTGCCGGCCGAGCCAGTGTACCCCGAGCCCGCATGGGCCCGATGCTATACTCCGGGCACGTGACGTCCCCTCGTCAACGGTCGGCGCGCCTGCAGGCCACGCTCAAGCGCGCGACGCTCGTCACGGCAGGGCACTGGCCCCTCGTACCTCTCCAGTTTGCAGCAGACGCCATCTTCAAGCTCCTCGTGGGCGTGGCCATCGTCGGTGGCGTGCTGCTGGTCGGCCTGACGCTCGGCCGCGACCTCTCGGATCTGTTCGCCGACGACATGCGCGCCCTTGTCGCGACGGTGGGCGAGACGCTCGTCGATCAGCCGATCGCCTTCATCATGTTCGTCGTGGCGCTGCTCGTCGCCATGGCCGCAGGCAGCGTCGTGTCGTTCCTGGTCAAGGGCGGGGTCGTCGCGATCCTGGTACCAGGCGAGGCGGCCCTGGCCGATGACGCCGGCGATCGGCACGTCGGCCTGACCGAAGTGCTGGCGTGTTCGCAGGTGTCGATCGGGCGGTTCCTCGACGGTTCCGGGATGCTCTTCCGGCGGTACCTACGGTTGGGGATCTTCCTGTTCGCGACGTACCTGGTCTCGGCGATGGCCTACCTCGCGGCCATGGTCGTGGCGTATCGGGTGGCCGAAATGAGCGATTCGAACCTCGTGCTGACGCTGCTCGCAGCGCTGTGCGCGACGGTGCTGCTCATCTGGATCACGCTGATCAACTGGTGCTACCTGCTGGTGCAGATGACCATTGCGCTCGAGGACTGCAGCGTGCGGCAGGCGGCGCGGCGCGTGGCGACGTTCCTGGATCACCGGTTCAGCGAGCTGTTCCGAGTGTTCCTGGCGGTGCTCATCGCCGTCGTGATCGCGACCCTGGTGTCAATCGTCACCACGGCCGGGCTCGGGGCCGTCTCGTTCGTTCCCCTGGTCGGGCTGGCGGCGATTCCGCTTCAGGCCCTGGCCTGGCTCGTCCGCGGCCTGGTCTTCCAGTTCTTGGGGCTCACTGCCCTCGCGGCGTATCTTTCTGTGTACCGGCAGTGGGGCGCCGACATGACCTCAACCGACGTCCAAGCCTCCGAAGGGCATTCATCATGAACTACGACATCTTCTTTTCCGCCGTTGGCCAGGGTCTGCAGCAGTCGGCGATTCGCCAGATGGGCACGGTCGCCGCGCAGAATCCCGACCTGATCTCGTTTGCACCCGGCTATCCCGATCCCGCGACGTTCGCCTGGGACGCGTACCGCGAGGTGACCGACGCCTTGCTGACCCAGCACGGGCGCGCCACCCTGCAGTACGGGCCGACCCGGGGCCACGCCCCGCTGCTGGCCGCGTGCCGCGACCTGCTGAGGGACCGCGGCATCGCGACGGGGCCTGACGACGTGCTGGTCACGACGGGTTCGCAGCAGGGACTCGATCTCGTCGCGCGGGTGCTGCTGAATCCCGGCGACGTCGTGCTCGTCGAGTTGCCGAGTTACACCGGAGCCATCGCCGCGTTCCGCAACGTGCAGGCGACGCTCGTCGGCGTGCCCCTGGAGGCCGACGGCATCGACCTGGACGCTCTTGACGCGACATACACGCGGGTGGTGGCCGACGGCCGGCGCGTGAAGTTCCTGTACCTGGTGCCGAACTTCCAGAACCCGACGGGGCTGCTGGTGAGTCTCGCCAAGCGTCGCGCGCTGCTCGAGTGGGCCTCGCGCCGCGACGTGCTGCTGGTCGAAGACGACCCGTACGGCGCGCTCTACTTCGAAGACACGACGACGATCGATGAGACGCGCCCGATCAAGGCCGATGACGTCGAGGGCAGGGTGGTGTACCTCACCAGCTTCTCGAAGACGCTGTCGCCCGCCTTCCGCACGGCGATCCTGGTGGCGCCCCCGGCCCTGCTCGAGCGCTTCGAGCTTGGGAAGCAGGCCGCCGACCTGTGCACCGGCAACTTCGACCAGGCGATTGTGCTCGAGGCGATCACGAGGGGCGTGCTCGCGCGGCAGTTGCCGCTTCTGCGGAAGCACTACCAGCGCAATCGCACCGTGATGGAGACGGCCTTGCGTGCCTCGCTGGGCGATGCCGCGACCTGGGTGACACCCCGCGGCGGCTTCTTCCTGTGGATTACGCTGCCCGAAACCGTCGACACCCACAAGATGCTCGCCCGCGCGGTTGCGCACGGCGTGATCTACGTGGCGGGCGGCGCGTTCTTCGTCGACGGCACGGGCGCCAACACCCTGCGGCTGTCGTTTTCGCTCGCCACGCCAGACAAGATCGTCGATGGCGTCGTCCGACTCACGGCGGCCGTCAGCCAGGAAGTGGCGACGCTGGGGGAGCTGGCGCTGGCGGGTCGGTAGCCGACACCGCGACGCCGGGAAGTGCGTCGAGCGGGGCGACCGGCGGATCGAGGCGTCGCCTGAGCACCAGCAACGTGTGGTCGAAGGTCACGACCACGAGCCGGTCGGCACCGGGCCAGTGCCCGCGCAGCAACGCGGGCTCGTAGGCGATCTCTCCGTCGGTGCCGTAGCGGCCGGCCGGTGCGCCGGTCGCCGGCGCGTGGCCGCGGATGTCGGGCGCGTACCCCACCACCAGCAGCACGTTGTCGATCAGCATCGGGCCCGACACCGACCGCGTGGGCAAGGCGCGCTTCCAGCGTTGGGCGCCGTTGCTGCGGTCGAGCGCGCGTAACACGTTGTCGAATGCCGTGAAATACACGTGGTCGTCATCGATGGCCGCGGCGCCCACGACGTCCGCGCCGGTGCGCCACTTCCAACGGATTCGGCCGGTCGCCGCGTCGAGCGCGTAGAAGAAGTTGTCGCGCGAGCCCACGAAGAGGCGCCCGTCGGCTTCAGCCAGTCCCGCCAGGGCCGCCGTGAAAGGCGTCATCCAACGTACCTCTCCCGTCGCGGAGGCGAGCGACACGACCCGGTGGGCAGACGTGATCGCGAAGACCTGGTCGGCGCTGGCAAGCAGCGGCTGTTCAGCGGGGGCGTCGAGCGTCCTCGTCCAACGATTCGTCCCCGACCCGAGGTCGAGCGCCACGATTGCTGGCTGCGCGGTCGCCACGACGACAAGGCCTCCGCTCACCAGCGGAGGGGCGGTCGCCGCCTGGGCACGCGGGGTCCGCCAGCGGACGGCACCATCGGCCAGGGCCAGGCACTCGGTGCTGTCGGCCGTCACGACGACCACCGCGTCACCCGAGACGACGGCGCCCTGCGTGGCCTTGAGTGCGGCTCGCCAGCGCTCGAGGCCGCTGGCGAGGTCGAACGCAGCGACATCGCCGCCCTGCAGCGCCAGCACGGCCAGCCCATCCCCCAGGCTCGGCGCGGCAAGCGGTGGCGCCGGCAGGTCGATCAGCGAGGCCAGGGCCAAAGGGAACACCGGCGGCGGTGCGGCCGGCTTGTTCGGGGCGGCAGGCGGCAGGCACGCCGGAGAAGAGCACGGTCGCCAGGGCTGCGCCAGCGATGCCGGCAGCCTGCTGCCAGAAGGGAATCACCAGACTATAATAGCCCCCGCGATCACTCACAGCGCCGAATGCGTCGTGGCAGATGTCGCTCCGCCGCAGTGAGGCGGCATAAGTGACCCACCAGTCCATCCTCATCCTCGACTTCGGCTCGCAATATACGCAGCTCATCGCGCGCCGCCTGCGCGAACTCTCGGTGTATTGCGAAATCCACCGCTACGACACTCCGGCCAGCGCCCTGGCCGCGCGCCGGCCGTCGGGCATCATCCTCTCTGGCGGCCCGCGGAGCGTGCGCGAACCGCAGGCGCCGCGCTGCGACACGGCGCTGTTCGAGCTGGGCGTCCCGGTCCTCGGCATCTGCTACGGGATGCAGTTGATGACCGACGCACTCGGCGGGCAGGTCGGGGCAGCCGCCAACCGCGAGTTCGGGCACGCGTCGGTTGACGTCGACGCCGGGTGCGCGCTGTTCGCTGGACTCCCCGGCACGATTCGGGTGTGGGCCAGCCACGGCGATTTCGTCGCCGCGCCCCCGCCGGGCTTCGTGGTGGCGGCGACGAGTGCGAACGCCCCGGTGGCGTCGATGATCGACGCCACCCGGCGATTCTACGGGCTGCTGTTTCACCCGGAGGTCGATCACACCGAGCGGGGGGCCGACATCCTCAGGAACTTCGCGTACGGCGTGTGCGGCTGCACCGGCGACTGGACGATGGCGTCGTTCATCGAAGAAGCCGTGGCGGCCATCCGCGCCCAGGTGGGTGACGGACGCGTGATCTGTGCCCTGAGCGGTGGCGTGGATTCCACGGTGGCTGCCGTGCTGCTGCACCGCGCCGTTGGCGATCGGCTCACGTGCGTGTTCGTCGACAACGGGCTGCTGCGGCTCGACGAGCGCACGCAGGTCGAGCAACGCTTCCACGACAAGCTCCATGTGCCGCTGGTGGTCGTCGATGCGGTCGAGCTGTTCGTCACGCGGCTCGCGGGGATCACCGATCCCGAGCAGAAGCGGAAGATCATCGGCGGCGCGTTCATCGAGGTGTTCGAATCCGAGGCGCGGAAGCTCGGCACGTTCGACTTCCTGGCTCAGGGCACGCTGTACCCGGACGTCATCGAGAGCGTGTCGGTCGTCGGCCCGTCGTCGGCCATCAAGAGCCACCACAACGTTGGCGGTCTGCCTGACCTGATGCGCTTCGCCCTGGTCGAACCGCTGCGGTTGCTGTTCAAGGACGAGGTGCGGAAGCTGGGCCTCGCGCTGGGGATCGACGAGGAGTTGATCTGGCGACAGCCGTTCCCGGGGCCCGGCCTGGCGGTGCGGGTCGTCGGGGAGATCACCCGCGAGCGGCTCGAGTTGCTGAAACGTGCCGACGCCATCGTGACGCAGGAGATCCGTGCGGCCGGCTGGTACCGCCGCGTCTGGCAGTCGTTCGCCGTGCTGCTGCCGGTGCGCAGCGTCGGCGTGATGGGTGATGCACGCACCTACGAGTACACGATCGCGATTCGGGCCGTCGAGAGCCGCGACGGCATGACGGCCGACTGGGCGCGCCTGCCGCACGAGCTGCTGGCGTCGATCTCGTCGCGCATCGTGAACGAGGTGCGCGGGATCAATCGCGTCGTCTACGACATCAGCTCGAAGCCGCCGTCCACGATCGAGTGGGAATAGGCATGCGGCAGGCCCTGACAGCTCCCGGACGCCGGCGATGAGCGACTTCGTCCACCTGCACCTGCACACGGAGTTCTCGTTGCTCGATGGTGCCTGTCGCATCGAGGAACTCATCAAGCAGGCCGCGCAGCTCAAGATGCCGGCGCTCGCCGTCACCGAGCACGGCAACATGTTCTCGTCGGTGATCTTCCACGACGTGGCGCGGAAGCACGGCGTGAAACCCATCCTCGGGTGCGAGGTCTACGTCGCGCCGGGCGACCGGCGGACGAAGAGCGGCACGCCGGGCGAGACGGCCAATCACCTGGTGTTGCTGGCCGAGACGAAGGAGGGTTTCCACAACCTGATCAAGCTCGTCTCCGCAGGCTTCACGGACGGCTTCTACTACAAGCCGCGCATCGACAAGGACCTGCTTGCGCAGCACGCCAGGGGGCTGATTGGCTTGAGCAGTTGCCTCAAGGGCGAGGTGGCAACGGGCATCCGTACCGACCAGGCGGCACGGGCACGTGCGGCGGCGGCCACGTACCGCGACATCCTCGGCCCGGGGAACTTCTTCCTCGAGATGCAGTACCAGGGCATCGACGAGCAGCGGATCGTCAACGACGGGCTCCTGCCGATCGCGCGTGACCTCGGGATGCCGCTGGTCTGCACGAACGACGTGCACTACCTGAAACAGGACGATCATCGCCCGCACGACGTGCTGCTGTGCATCGGCACGGGCAAGACGGTCGACGACGCGCATCGTCTGCGGTATCACGGCGACCAGTTCTACCTGAAGACGCCCGAGGAGATGACCGCGGTGTTCGGGGCCTACCCCGAGGCCATGGCCAACACCGTGCGCATCGCCGAGCGGTGCGACGTCAACCTCGACTCGAAGGAGCATTTCCTCCCGAACTTCGACGTTCCCGCACCCTTCACGCTCGACGACTACTTCGAGCACGTCGTGCGCGAGGGCTTCGCGCAGCGCCTGCCGCGCCTGAAGGCGTTGTACGCGGCGGGGCGCCTGAAGCACACGCTCGACGACTACGACACGCGCTTGAGTTACGAGATCGACATGATCAAGCGCATGAAGTACCCGGGCTATTTCCTCATCGTCTGGGACTTCATCCGTTACGCGCGCGAGCACCAGATCCCGGTGGGCCCGGGGCGCGGATCGGCGGCAGGGAGCTTCGTGGCGTTCTGCCTCAAGATCACGGACGTCGATCCCATCGAGTTCGACCTCATCTTCGAGCGCTTCCTGAATCCCGAGCGCGTGTCGCTGCCCGACATCGACATCGACTTCTGCGAGCGCCGCCGCGGCGAGGTCATCGACTACGTCACCCGGAAGTACGGCCGCGAGAACGTCGCGCAGATCATCACGTTCGGGACGATGAAGGCAAAGGCCGTCGTCAAGGACGTGGCCCGCGCGATGGGAATGCCCATCCCGGAGGCGAACAAGGTCGCCAAGGCCATCCCGGCCACCCTCAACATGACGCTCGAGCAGGCGCTCAAGGAGAGTCCGCAGCTCAAGGAGATGGAGCAGCGCGACCCGCAGGTCAAGAAACTGCTCGACGTCGCGATGCGACTCGAAGGCATCTCGCGGCACACGTCGGTGCACGCCGCGGGCGTCGTCATCGCGCCGAGCGCCATCACCGACTACGCGCCGCTCTACGTCGGGAGCAACGACGAAGTCGTCACCCAGTGGGCCATGAAGGAGATCGAACGCATGGGTCTCCTCAAGATGGACTTCCTGGGCCTCAGCACGCTGACGCTGATCACCGATTGCCTCGCGGAGATCACGCGCACGACCGGCGAGGTCATCGACCTGGCGGCCCTGGCGCTCGACGACCAGAAGACCTACCAGTTGTTCGCCAACGGCCAGACCCTCGGCGTGTTCCAGTTCGAGTCGTCCGGCATGCGCGAAACCCTGCGCAAGGCGCGGCCCCAGCGCTTCGACGACCTGATCGCCCTGAACGCGCTCTACCGGCCGGGCCCGCTGAAGGGCGGCGTCGTCGACGACTTCATCAACCGACGCCTCGGCAAGAAGGCCATCGACTACGAGGTCCCTCAACTCGAGCCGATCCTGCAGGACACGTATGGGGTCATCGCCTACCAGGAACAGGTGATGCGTATTGCGCGCGACCTCGGCGGGTTCACGATGGGTGAGGCCGACCTGCTGCGCAAGGCCATGGGCAAGAAGAGCGCCGAGGCGATGAAGGCGCAGCGCGAGCGCTTCATGAACGGCGCGCGCGCACAGGGAATCAACGAGAAGAAGGCGCAGAAGATCTTCGACCTGATGGAGTACTTCGCCGGGTACGGGTTCAACAAGTCGCACTCGACGACGTATGCGCTCCTGGCCTACCACACGGGCTACCTGAAGGCGAACTACCCCTGGCACTTCATGGCGGCCCTGCTGACGATCGAGTCGGAAAAGGCCGACAAGCTCGCGATGTACCTCGGCGAGTGCCGCGAACTCGGGGTGCCCGTGTTGCCGCCCGACGTCAACACGAGCCAGCCCGCGTTCTCGGTGAGCCCAGACGGCGTGCGGTTCGGCCTCAACGCGATCAAGAACGTCGGCGTCAGCGCGGTGCAGTCGGTGTTGCACGTGCGCGCGACGAAGGGACGCATCGACTCCGTCTTCACGCTCTGCGAAGACGTCGACCTGCGCCTGGTCAACAAGCGGGTGCTCGAGAGCCTCGCCAAGGCGGGCGCCCTCGACTCGGTGGGACCCGAGACCGGCACATGGCGCGCGCTGCCGGCCGCCTCGAAGCGGGCCCGCTTCCTTGCGGCCGTCGATCGCGCGATCGAGCACGGCCAGCGCACGCAGCGTGACCGCGAGAAGGGCCAGTCGCAGCTGTTCGACGCGATGTTCGGTGGCGGTGCCGACGAGGCGGTCGAGGCGAGCGAGTTGCCCGATGCGCCGGCGCTGACCGAGGTGCAGCAACTGGCCTTCGAGAAGGAGGCGCTCGGCCTGTTCATGTCGGGGCACCCGATCAAGCGCTTCGCGGCAGACCTGAAGGCCGTCGGGGCCCGCCATTCGACCGAACTCACAACGTCGCTCGCCGACATGACGATGGGTGGACTCGTGTCGGGCCATCGTCCGCTCAAGACCAAGGCCGGGGACCGCATGTGCGCGTTCACCATCGAGGACGATGCCGGGTCGTTCGAGGTCGTGGTGTTCCCCGAGACCTTCAAGCACTACGGGCACCTGGTGGAGAACGACGCCCTGCTGGTCGTGCGCGGGAAGTTCGAGTGCGAGGAGGAAGAGGTCGAGGAGAGCGACGAGGGGGAGCCGACCGTCGCCGACACGAGCCGGCAGAAGCGTGGCCGTATCCTCGCCAGCGAGTTGTCGCTCGTCACCGCGATCCGCGAGCGCCTGTCGCGGGTCGTCTCGATCAGGTTGTCGACGCCGCCGCACGGGCGCTCGACGTTCGAGGCCCTTGCCGACGTGTTGCTGAAGCACCGGGGCGATCGCCCCGTCGTCCTCGAACTCTCGGTGAAGAATGCGGCGTCACCGATGATCGTCAAGACCGAGCCATCCGGACTCCGCGTCAAGCCCTCCGAACGATTCGTGGCTGACGTCGAGCGCCTGCTCGGGCAGAATGCCGTTGTCCTACGCTGAGATCCCGGAGACTGAACCGTGGCTGTCGACACACTCGAGTTCGAAGAACCCGTCGCTGTCCTGCTGAAGGAAATCGAAGCGCTCAGCATGCTGCCGCGCACGCCGCAGCGCGTCGACGACATCGGCCGCCTGCAGCGTCGCGCCGAGGAAATCCGCGGCGAACTGTACCGGACGCTGACACCCTGGCAGCGCGTGCAGGTGGCGCGGCACCCGAATCGGCCGTACATGCTCGACTACGTCGAACGGCTCTTCACCGACTTCCAGGAGATCCACGGCGACCGCCGCTTCGCCGACGACGGCGCGATCGTGTGCGGGATGGCGAACTACAAGGGCACGCCGACGCTGGTCATGGGGCACCAGAAGGGCCGTGACACGCGCATGAAGGTGAAGCGGAACTTCGGGTACGCCCGCCCGGAAGGGTATCGCAAGGCCTTGCGCGCCATGAAACTGGCGGAGAAGTTCTCGCGTGCCATCGTCGTCTTCGTCGACACGCCGGCCGCCTATCCGGGCGTGGAGTCGGAAGAGCGTGGGATCTCCGAGGCCATTGCCCTGAACCTGCGCGAGATGGCCGTGCTCGACGTGCCCATCATCGTCATCGTCACCGGCGAGGGCGGGTCGGGCGGCGCACTCGGCATTGCGATCGGCGATCGCGTGATGATGCAGGAGTTCACCGTCTACAGCGTGATCCCTCCCGAGGGCTGCGCGGCCATCCTGTGGCGCGATGCCAACCGCAAGGTCGAGGCCACCGACGCCCTCAGGATCACGGCGCCCGACCTCCTGTCGCGCGCTGTGATCGACGAGATCATTCCCGAGCCGAACGGCGGGGCGCACAACGACTACGACGGGGCCGCCCGGCTGATCGACGTGGTCCTCGAGCGCTCGCTCAGGGACACGTGGGCGCTGTCGTCGGCCGAGCGGCTCGAGTTGCGCTACCGCAAGTTCCGCGACATGGGACGCCTCGGGCTCGATTTCGCCGACGCGGCGCCCTCGGTACCCCGCGCCGATGCGTGAGCGGCGCTGGGAGGTTCGGGCTGCCGACGACGCGGCGGCCGCCATCCTGGCAGGGGATGCGACGTTGCCCCTGCCGCTTGCCCGCTTGCTGGTGGGCCGGGGCATCACCGATGTCGAGGCCGCCAGGCGATTCCTGGCCCCGCGCCTCGACGACCTCCACGACCCCTTCCTCCTGAAGGACCTCGACCGGGCGGTCGAGCGGATCGAGCGCGCGATCGCGCAGCGCGAGCGGATCGCGATCCACGGTGACTACGACGTGGATGGCGTGACGTCAACGGTGCTCCTGCGCCGCGCGATCGAGATGCTGGGCGGGGACGTCCGCCACTTCATCCCCGAGCGCTTCCGCGACGGATACGGGCTGCACCCGCCGGCCATCGAGCGCCTGCACGAGGACGGGGTGACGTTGATCGTGTCGGTCGATTGCGGCATCCGCGCGGGCGAGGCCGGCGCGCGGGCACGGGAACTCGGCGTCGATCTCATCATCACCGACCACCACGAGCCCGACGGCCACATGCCCGTGGCCTATGCGGTGATCAATCCCAAGCGGCACGACTGTGCCTATCCAGAAAAGCAGCTCGCAGGCGTCGGCGTGGCCCTCAAGCTGGTGCAGGCCCTGTGTGCACGGGCAGGAAAACTGCAGTGGCTGCCGGGTTTCGTGAAGATCGCCGCGCTCGGGACCATTGCCGACGTCGTGCCCCTCGTGGGCGAGAACCGCACGATTGCCAAGCTCGGCCTCGAGTCGCTCTCTCGAGGCCCGCACTCGGTCGGCTTGCGCACCCTGCTCGACAGCGCGAACCTCACCGGCAAGGCACTCGACAGCTATCACGTCGCGTTCGTGCTGGCACCGCGCATCAACGCCGCCGGCCGGATGAGCACGCCCGACCTGGCCGCCGAGCTGCTGCTCCTGTCGCAGGAGCGCGACGTCGAGCGCGCGCGGGAACTCGCGACACGCCTGCACGACGAAAACACCAGGCGCCAGGACGAGGAGGCGGGCATCCTGACGCGCGCGCGCCTGCTGGTCGACAAGGATCCGGACGTCGGCGGACACAACGTGCTCGTCGTGGCAGGCGAGGGCTGGCACCGCGGCGTCATCGGCATCGTCGCGTCGAAGCTCGTTGACGCGTACTGCAAGCCCGCCATTGTCCTGTCGATCGACGGCGACGTGGCGCACGGCTCGTGCCGGAGCGTGCCGGGCTTCGACATGCTCGATGCCCTCGAGCGCTGCGCCGACCTGTTCGATCGCTTCGGCGGCCACAAGCAGGCTGCGGGCCTGGCGTTGCCCCCTGACCGGATCCCGGCGTTCCGGGCCCGCGTCAACGCCCATGCCGACGCCGTGCTCGACCCCGACGACCTGATGCCGCGGCTGCGGCTCGACGGTTGCCTGACGCTGCCCGAGATCACCCCCGAGTTGCTCGACGGTCTCGAGCGCATGGCTCCGTTCGGCCTCGGGAATCCGGCGCCGTTGTTCGCGAGCGGGCCGGTGTGCATCAGCGCCGGGCCGACCCGCCTCAAGGAGAAGCACCTGAGCATGTCGGTGCGTGACGGGGGATTCCTGTTCCGGGCCATCGCCTGGCGCGGCGTGGAGTGGGAGGCCTTCCTTCAACGGCATCGCGGCTGCGTCGAGGTGGCCTTCTCGCTCGAGCGCAACACCTTCCGCGGCCAGCAGAACATTGAACTCCGCGTGGCCGGATGCCGGGAATCCCTGGCGGACCCCGCGTTGCCGGCGGCCGAAGCATCCGCGGTTCCGTCGTGAGCGACGCACCGGTACAATCGACGTCACGATGAGGGGGTGGCAGCGCCTGGCGCGCGCGGGGATCGGGCTGTTCGCTGTGGCGTTTGCCGTGATGGTGTACCTCGCGATCAAGCAACGCAATCCCGGCGCTCCTGCCTCGTCGGTTCCGCGCATCGACCCGGCCGCCATCGCCGAGAGCACGGGCGGCGTGTCGCAACTCGCCAAGGGCACCCAGCAGGACTACGCGATCGAGTACGGCAGGGCGCTGACCTATGCCGACGGCACGAGCAAGTTCTCGGACGGCATCACCGTCAGGGTGCCGCAGCGTTCGGGGCGCGACTTCACGCTGAAGGCACGGCAGGCCGAGGTGAGAGACGCGCAGTCGACGATGAAAGTCGACGGCGACGTGCAGTTGCTCTCGAGCGACGGCCTCGACGTGAAGGCGGCATCGGCGACGTTCAACAACGGCGAGGGGATCGTGCGCGTGCCCGGCGCGGTGTCGTTCACCCGCGGGCGGATGACGGGACGCTCGCGCGGCGCGACCTTCGACCGCGGGCGCGACGTGCTGTGGCTGCTCGACGAGGCGAGGGTCTCGATTGCGCCCGACGCCAGCGGGGCGGGCACCGCGGACGTCTCGGCGGGCGTGGCGGGCTTTGCGCGGCGCGACCGGTATCTGCGGTTCGAGCGCGACGTGAACATCGGCCGCAGCGGCCAGCGGGTCAAGGCCGACAACGCCATGATGTTCCTCGCGCCCGACGCCGACATCGTGCAGATGCTCGAACTGCGCGGCCACTCCAGCGTGACACCCGAGGCGGGCAGCTCGACCACGCTGCGCGAGATGTCGGCACGCGACATCAACATGCACTACTCGCTCGACGGACGTGTGCTGCAGCGCGTGGTCCTCGCGGGCGAGGCGTCGGTGGCGTTCTCGGCCACTGCCGGCGCCCCGAGCCGCGTCCTCTCGGCCGGATGGATCGAGATGGTGTTCGCCGAGGACGGCCAGTCGATTACCGTGCTCGTCGGGCGCGATAGCGTGCAACTGCAGTTTCCCGTCGAGGATGGTGGTCCAGCCCGGCGCATCCGTGCGGTGTCGCTCGAGGCGGCGGGTGAGGCCGGCAAGGGCATCACGACGGCGCACTTCGTCGACCAGGTGAACTTCCGCGAAACCAAAGTGCCGGCGGGTGACGACAAGGGGTTCGACCGCGAGATCCGGGCCCAGACGCTCGACGCCGTCGTCACGCCGGGCATGGGTGCGATCGAGGCCGCGAACTTCGGCGGGGGAGTCCGCTTCGTGGACGATCCCACCAACGCCTCCGCGCCCGACCTGCAGTACAACATCGCCAGGGGCACCGCCAAGCTGCTGGCGTCCGCAGGGGGCGCCGGGGCGATCGTCACCGACGACGCGATCACGATCGAGGCGCGGACGATCGACCTCACGCTCGGCGGCAAGGGGCTGGTGGCTGACGCGGACGTGCGCAGCGTGCTCAAGGCGACTCGCGGACGGACTGGCGCTGCGGGAACGGCTGCCCCGAAGCGTCCGGGGATGCTGAAGGACGATCAACCTGTCAACGTGACCGCGACGCACCTGGTGTATGACACGGGCTCGCATCGTGCGACCTACTCAGGAGAGGCGCGACTCTGGCAGGGCGAGACGGCGGTGCAGGGCGACACGCTCGTCCTCGACGACCAGGCCGGGAACCTGACGGCCAACGGCAACGTGCGTTCGGCCTGGCGGCTGGCCGATACCGACCCCAAGACCGGGCAGGTCGAGACCAAGACGACCATCGCGACGGCCGCCGACCTGGTGTACGACGACGCCGCGAGGCGGGCGACGTACACGACCGACGCGCGGATGAACGGTCCGGAGGGTGACGTGAAGGCCGACAAGATCGAGTTGTACCTGGAGGACGGGGGCGGCGCCCTCGAGCGTGCCGAAGCGTACGGCAGCGTCTCGCTGCGCTCCGAGAGCCGGACCTCGCTGGGGACGCGCTTGTCGTACTTCGCCGCCGATGCCCGCTATGTGATGAGCGGCACGCCCGTTCGCATCTTCGAACAGCTCCCCGCCGAGTGCCGCGAGACGGTTGGCCGCACGTTGACATTCTTCAGATCGACCGATAGCATCAGCGTCGACGGCAATCGCGAACGGCGGACGCAGACCACGTCTGGGGGCAAGTGCCCGGAGCCGCAATCCCACTGATGGCGACGCTCCGGACCCACACGCTCACCAAGTCGTACAGCGGCCGCACCGTGGTTCGGGGTGTCAGCCTCGACGTCTCGTCGGGTGAAGTCGTGGGCCTGCTCGGGCCGAACGGAGCCGGCAAGACGACAACCTTCTACATGGTCGTGGGCCTGACGGCCCCTGACTCCGGGCGGGTCGATCTCGACGGCGTCGACGTGACGTCCGATCCGATGTACGTGCGCGCGAGAAAGGGCATTGCCTACCTGCCGCAGGAGGCGTCGATCTTCCGTGGCCTCACCGTCGAGCAGAACGTCCAGGCGATCCTGGAGACGGTGGGCCTGAGCCGTAGCGCTCGACGGGCACGGTTGCGGGAGTTGCTGAGCGAACTCGGCCTCACGCCCTTGGCCAAGTCGATGGCCTACACGCTGTCGGGGGGTGAGCGTCGGCGCGTGGAGATCACGCGTGCGCTGGTCATCGAGCCGAAGTTCGTGCTCCTGGATGAGCCGTTCGCGGGGATCGACCCCATCGCCGTCACCGACATCCAGAAGATCATTTTTCACTTGAAGGCACGCGGAATTGGTGTGTTGATCACCGATCACAATGTACGAGAAACCTTGAAGATCACCGACCGGGCGTATATCGTGCATGACGGCACGATTTTCCGGAGTGGGACGCCTGACGCCCTGGCCAATGACGAGGATGTCAAGCGGATCTACCTGGGTGCCGATTTCAGGTTGGACTAGGTCAGGCCCGTTAGAGAAACCATGGCGATCTCGCAGAGACTGCACACCAAGCTCTCCCAGAAGCTGATCCTGACGCCCTCGCTGCAGCAGGCCATCAAGCTGCTGCCGATGTCGACGATCGAATTGGCCGATCTCCTCAACCAGGAGGTCGTCGAAAACCCCATGCTCGAGGAGGCGCCGTCAGACGAGGCGCAGGCCAGCGACGCGACCGCGCAGACCGACAAGGCCGACGCAGAGCCCGAGCAGCAGAAAAAGACCGACAGTTGGGACGAGGCCGACTACCAGTACTTCTTCGGCGACTACCTCGACGACGGCTACAAGCCGCGCATGCCGACCGAGATCAAGGAACTCCCGCCGATCGAGAACACGTTGTCGTCGACGAGTTCGCTCACCGACCACCTGCTGTGGCAACTGACGGCACAGGTCGACGACGACGCGAGCCGCGACATCGCGCAGGCGATCATCGGCAACCTCGACGACGACGGCTACTTCGTGGCGAGCATCGACGAGATCGCTGCGATGGGTGCGTGGCCGGTGCCGGAAGTCGAACGCGTCCTCGGCATCATCCAGCATTTCGATCCGGTCGGCGTGGCCGCGCGCGACCTGCAGGAGTGCCTGGTCCTCCAGTTGCGTCACCTGGGGCTTGAAGGCGCGCCGACCGAGAAGATCATCACCGACCACTTGCGCCTGCTGCAGAACCACCAGGTGCCGGAGATCGCCCGCCGGCTGGGCTTGACGATCGACGAGATTCGGCCGCACATCGAGATCATCAAGGCACTGGACCCGAAGCCGGGCAGCCGCTACAACCCGCGGCCCGCGCAGTACGTGATTCCCGACGTCTACATCGTGAAGGTCGAAGACCAGTACGTCGCGTTGCTGAACGAGGAGGGCCTGCCGCAGTTGCGCGTGAGCCCCGTCTACCGTCGGCTGCTCGACAAGAACGGCGACGCCAGCGAAGAGACGCGGGCCTACGTGAAGGAGAAGTTCCGGTCGGCGCTGTGGCTGATCAAGTCGGTCGATCAGCGGCAGAAGACCATCCACAAGGTCGCCACCAGCATCATCAACTTCCAGCGGGAGTTCCTCGACCTCGGGATCGAGCACCTGCGGCCGCTCGTGCTCCGCGACGTCGCCAACGACATCGGGATGCACGAGTCCACCGTCAGCCGTGTGGTCAACAACAAGTACATGCACACGCCCCAGGGCGTGTTCGAGATGAAGTACTTCTTCCACAGCGGGATCTCGAGCTCGTATGGCGAGAGCGTCTCGTCGGTCACCATCAAGCAGCGCATCAGGAGGATCATCGAGAACGAGGATCTGAAGAAGCCGCTGTCTGACTCGAAGATCGTCAGCATCCTGCAGAACGAAGGCTTGATCCTCGCGCGCCGGACCATCGCGAAGTACCGTGAGGAACTGAAGATTCCCACGTCCAATCAGCGCAAGGTGCTCTACTGAGGGCGACGATGCGCACTACACTCACCGGACGTAACGTCTCTGTGTCTGCTGGTCTTCGGCAACTGGTGTCGCGTCACCTGGCCAAGGTGGATCGCCTGGTGGGCGACGCGATCGTGTCGGCCCAGGTGGTCGTCAGCGGAGAACGTCACGAGAACCTGACCGACATCACGCTGCACATGCGCGGCGATCACGTCCTGACGGGCGTGGGGCGCGGGCCGACGTGGCCGGCGTCGGTCAAGTCGGCTGCCGAACGCCTGGTCATGCAGGCGCAGAAGGTCAAGGGCAAGTGGACCACGCGGAAGCGTCGGGCCGTGGGGCGGGGCGCGCTGGGCCTGGTGGCCGCCGGCGAGGCGCCCGTCGTGCCGCCCGCCCCTGCCGACGCGGCCACGTGGTCGAAACCCCGCGTGTACCGGTCGAGGACGGCCATCCGGTCGCTGACGATTGACGCCGCGGCCGAGCGTCTGACCAGGGGCGACGACGCGTTCCTCGTGTTCCGCAACGCCGATACGGGACGGGTCGCCGTCATGCAGCGGCGGGGCGACGGCCACGTCGCGTTGACCGAGCCCGACCGCTAGGCTGACGGCCTCGCACGGGGATGGCTGTCTACGCTCCGCACGTCACCGTCGCGTCGCTGCTCAGCCCGCGAATCGCGCACGACACGCTGCGCGTCGAGATCGTCGCCGGCCATCACGGCACGGCACGGCCCATCACGCTGGCGACGATCCAGAAGACCGGACTGGCGCTCGCGGGCTTCGACAGCTACCTCCAGCCGGGCCGCGTCCTGGTCTTCGGCAACAGCGAGGTGAGCTATCTCGCCACGCTCGAGCCCGACCAGCGCCGCGAGAGCCTTCGGCGCGTGATGGCGCACGACATCCCGTGCGTCCTGATCACCAACGCCCTGCCGGCACCCGTCGAGATGTGCGACGAGGCGACGCGGGCCGGTGTGCCCGTCCTCCGCACGCCCCTGACGGCGCCCACGGCGATCGCACGCATCACGTTCCTGCTCGAGGACTGGCTCGCGCCACGCGAGATCGTGCACGGCGTGCTGCTCGACGTGCTTGGCCTCGGCCTGTTGCTGACGGGCGAGAGCGGAATCGGAAAGAGCGAGTGCGCCCTCGACCTGATCGTCCGCGGACAGCGCCTCGTTGCCGACGACGCCGTCGAGATCAGGCGGCGTGCCGAGAGCGTCGTGATCGGGACGGCCCCCGAGGTGACACGGCACCACATGGAGTTGCGCGGGATCGGCATCGTCAACGTGCGCGACCTGTTCGGTGTCGCATCGACGCGCCGGTCGAAGCGCGTCGAGCTGGTCGTGCAACTCGAGCGATGGGACGTCGCCGCCGAGTACGATCGGCTCGGCCTCGACACGCCGACGTATCCGCTCCTTGGTGTGCCGATTCCCCTCGTCAGGATGCCGGTCGCGCCCGGCCGCAATGTGGCCATGCTGGTCGAAGTCGCCGCCCGGCACCAGTTGCTGCGCGCGCGGGGGCGCCACGCAGCCAGGGAACTCGTCGACCGGTTCGATCGCCGGCTGCGCGATCACGAGCCCGAGGAGCCGTTCGACGAGGTCGAGGACGACCGATGACGCCGCCGCGACGGCCCAGGAGCATCCCCCCAGGACGCCGCAGCACCGACACGCGGCTCGTCGTCCTGACCGGGTTGTCGGGCTCCGGAAAGTCACAGGCCATCAGGGCACTCGAGGACCTCGGGTTCTACTGCGTCGACAACCTGCCGGTCGCCCTGATCCCCACGCTCACCGACCTGACCCTGCGGGTCGGCTCCGAGATCGCGCGAGCGGCAGTGGTGGTGGACGTCCGCGAAGGCGCGCAGTTGGCGCAGTTCCCGAAGATGTACCGCCAGCTGATGAAGCGGCCCGGCGTCCACCCACGGCTGATCTTTCTCGACGCCTCGGATGCGACCCTGGTGCGGCGGTTCAGCGAGACGCGCCGGCCACACCCGCTGGCGCCCGACCAGTCGGCCATCGAAGGCATCCACGAAGAACGGCGGCGGTTGAAGCAGATCCGCCTGCTGGCCGACGTGCACATCGACACGACCGACCTGACGGTGCACGAGCTTCGCGCCGCCATCATGAACCTGACGCAGGGCGGTCGCGGGTCGCATACGCCAGCCGTGACGTTCCTGAGCTTCGGCTTCAAGCACGGGCTGCCTGCCGAGTCCGACCTCGTGTTCGACGTGCGGTTCCTGCCGAACCCGCACTTCGTGCCCGGGCTGCGGGCCAGGAACGGCCGCGACGCCCGCATCATCACGTATCTCGAGCAGTTCGACGACACGAACGAGTTTCTCGCGCGCACCGAGCACCTGCTGCGATTCCTCCTGCCCCGGTACGCGGGCGAGGGCAAGAGCTACGTGACCGTCGCGATCGGCTGTACCGGCGGCCGACATCGTTCGGTGTATGTTGCCGAGACGCTCAAGCAACGCTTGCACGACGTCGCCGGGATCCGGCTTCGTGTCCGGCACCGCGATCTCGGGGCGGAGTAGGGGAGGGAGTCATGCCTGAACGCGCAGACACCCACGGCTTGGGTTTGATCGTCATCAGCCATGGGCAACTCGCCACCGAATTGCTCAACGCGGCAGAGATGATTGCCGGCACGATCGCGAACGCCACGGCCGTGTCGATAGGCTGGCACGACAACGCCGAGACGGCCCGTCAGCTCATCGCCGATGCCATCGCGAAGCATCCTGCCTCGAGTGGCGTACTCATCATGACCGACATGTTCGGCGGCACGCCCTCGAACCTCGCGATGACGTTCCTCGCGAACCGGCGTGTCGAGCTCGTCACGGGGGTCAACCTTCCGATGCTGATCAAGTTCGCCAACCTGCGGGGCGAGCGCACCGACCTGCGGGAGATCGCGCGCACGCTGAGCGAGTGTGGGCGCGCGGCCATCTGGGTGCCTGCTGACCTCATCGACACGCGGCCGGCCGGGGCAGGCGCCTGATGCAGCAGCGCTCGCTCGTCATCGTGAATCCACTGGGCCTGCACGCACGCGCGGCCGCGAAGTTCGCCCGGCTGGCGGGGACATTTGTGGCGAGCGTCAAGATCGACCGCGACGGCCGCCAGGTCGACGGCAAGAGCATCCTCGGACTACTGGTGATCTCGGCGGCGTCGGGCGCCACGGTCAACGTGACGGCCGACGGGCCCGACGAGGCTGACGCCATAGAGGCGTTGGCAGCACTGGTGGAACGCGGATTCGACGACGGCGACGGGGGATAGCACCGGGCCGCGGCCGTCGAGCGGTGACGTCGCGCGCCAGGAAGCAGGCACGCGCCGCCCGCTCGAGATCAGGCGTCAGAACGGGACGTCGTCGTCCGGTGGAGGCGACTGGGCGAAGTCGCCGCCACCTGTCGCGCCACCGCCACCGTAGTCGTAGTCGTCGCCGCCGGAACGGCCCGACTTCGCGCCACCGCCACCACCGCCGCCGCCAAGCAACTGCACCGTCTCGGCGATGATCTCGGTCATGTATTTCTTCTGGCCGTCCTTGTCGTCCCAGCTGCGCGTCTCGATGCGGCCGTCGACGTAGATCTGCTTGCCCTTCTTGAGGTAGTCGCGCAGTGACTCGGCCTGCTTGCCGAGGATCACGACCTTGTGCCACTCCGTCCGATCTTCCCACTCGCCACTCTGCGCGTTCTTGCGCCGATGCGTCGTCGCCAGGCTGAATCGCGCGATGCTGAAGCCCTTTGACGTGACCGTCGTCTCGGCGTCGCGCCCGAGATTGCCGACCAGGATGGCCTTGTTGACACTGCCCATGAGATCCGTCCTTCGACGCCAGCCTCAGCGGCTGCGTGACAAAAGCACCAGTTTCTGTTTCGCCAGTCGCGCGTCGTCGCTGTCGGGGAACTTGGCGACGAGGGTTTCCCACGACTCCTTCGCGCGATCGCGCTGCCCCAGGCGCTCGAGCACGAGGCCGCGCTTGTAATACCCCTTGGGGACGAAGTCGCCGCCAGGATACGTCGCGATCAACCGATCATACGCGCCCAGCGCCTCGGCGTCGCGCCCGTCGAGCGACAACGTCTCGCCGATGTAGTACTGCGCGTCGTCGGCGAGTTCCGAGCGGGGGAACGCCTTGATGAACGTCTCGAACCCCGTGATCGCCAGCTTCCATTGACCCGACGTGTAGTCGGCATACGCCGTGTCGTACAGCTTCTGCGGCGACAAGCCGGCCGTGCTCGTCGCCGCCGTCGTGGCCGGCAACTGGGTACCCTCAGGCGAAGTCGTCGCCCCGGTCTCGGCGTCAACCGTCGGAGGCGCCATCATCTGTGGGATGGCGGTACGCAGGGCTTCGATTTCCTGCGAGGCCCTCGAGATGCGCACGTTGGTGTCGTCGAGTTTCTCCTTGACGACGCGCACGTCGGCCGCGAGGGTATCGATGACCACTTTCTGGTCGGCCGAGACCTTGCGATCGGCCGCTGCCTGCTCGTCGAGGCGCGTGTTGAGCGCCTTGATCACGTCGTTGAGCGACGCCATCGCCAGTTGCAGCTGCTGGTTCTGCTCCTGCAGCATCCGCATGTCGGCCATCAGTTGCTGCTGCTCGCGACTGGCCGCCTCGATGGGCCGCCATGCGAGGACGACGAGGAGTGCCGCGGCGATGGCCGCAACGTAGCGAGGCCGTCCGAGACCCACTGACATGCGCGTGCGCTGCATCGGTGCCTCCCGCTACTTGGCCGTGACCACGAAGTGCGCCCGCCGATTGCGCGCGTACGCCTCTTCGGTCGTGCCGGGGTCGAAGGGGAATTCCTTCCCGTAGCTCACCGTGCGCAGCCGTTCGCTGGGAATCCCGAGCGACACGAGATAGTTCCGCGCGGCCAGCGCGCGCCGTTCGCCGAGGGCGAGATTGTACTCGGCCGTGCCGCGCTCGTCGCAATGCCCCTCGACGGTGATCACCCACGAACTGTACCGCTTCATGATCTCGGCATTCGCCGACAGCACCGCCTGCCCGGCCTGGTCGACCTCGGCGCTGTCGAAGCCGAAGAAGACAGCCTGGAACGGCGACTCGCGGTTCAGGTCATCGAGTGACCGTGAGCCCAAATTACCTTCCTCGGGAAGGGCCGGCTGCGGCGGGGGCGTCTCGCGCACGGGTTCCGGGGGCGCAGGCGGACGCGGCGTGGTGGCTGATGAGGTCGCAGCCCCCGCCGGTGGTGGCGGTGGCGGGATTGGGCGTGCGATCGGCGGCTGCTTCTTGCCGCACGCGCTGCCGAGGAGCGCCAGGGCGAGGACGAGGGCCATCGCAGCGCGACGGCCGCGGTTCGAAACCGCCGGGGAGGTGGACGCAGTCATGGGTATCCTCTAGCGAGACCAGTCGGGCGTGAAGTTGTTGCCCGACGTGGTGATCTGGCGCAGGTTCTTGCCGTCGCGCCCGATCGTGAAAATGTGACTCTTGCCCCGGCGCGTCGACATGAACGCAAGGTGGCGGCCGTTCGGCGAAAACGCCGGGCTCTCGTTGGTGCCTTCCCCGAAGGTGATCTGCCGGCGCTCGCCCGACGCCACGTCGTAGATCCGGATGTCGTACCCGCGGCCGGTTCGGGCCGCGTAGGCGATCTCGTTGTACGGCGCCGGCGCCCACGTCGCCCGATCGGCATACGACTCCGTGGTGATGCGCCTTGGGGCAACACCGCCGTCCGCCGGGATCAGGTAGATCTGCGGCGCTCCCGATCGATCCGACGTGAAGGCGATCTCGTTGCCACCGGGTGACCAGGTCGGCGTCGTGTCGACCGACGGATGATTCGTCAGCCGGCGCACGTTGCTGCCGTCGCGGTTCATCACGTACAGCTCGGCGTTGCCGTCGCGATTCGACGTGAACGCGATGCGCGTCCCGTCGGGCGACCAGCTCGCCAGCCAGTTCTGCGCGACGCCGCGCAACGGCGTTTCGGGCGGCGTGCCCTGGAAGATCGACGAGATGAAGATGTCGGGGCTGTTGTTACGGCGGTACGACGTGTATGCCAGCGCGCGTCCGTCGGCCGACCACACGGGAAAGATGTTGAGCGCGCGCGTCACGGTGACCCGCCGCTGGTTCGCCCCATCGTAGTCGCTGACGTAGATCTCCTTGATGTTGCGGTTCGGCACGCCGCCCGCCATCCGCTCGCCGTCGCGGTCAGACGAGAACGTCAGCTTCGTGCGTGCCACTCCGCGCAGGCCGCGCTGCTGCTGGTGCACTTCGTCGGCGACCGTGTGGGCGTAGAGGCGCGGGTTGGTCGCGGAGCCGCTGTATTCCTTCGCGAAGACCGACGCGCGCGTCCGCACGTTGAACACGCGGACCTGTACCGACACGCCGGTGCCCGAGCGCTGCACGAGTCCGATGACGACGCCGTCTGCACCAAGTTCGCGCCAGCGGTCGAAGGGCACCTCCTGGAACGACTTCGCCGCCGGAATCGATCCGTAGGTGTCGCGCGGGATCATGTAGAACTCGCGCTCGAACATCAGGTCGTCCCAGAGCACCGCCGCGATGGTCCTGGCCGCGGCCTGCGTCTCGGGATCGCTCGAGAGCGCCACGAAGTCGGGCACCGCGAACTTCGGCGGCGTCCCGGGCTCGCCGCTGATCGTCAGCTCGAATTCACTCGGCTGCTGGGTGGGCGGCGGTTGCTGGCCGCGCGGGGTCGACGTCGACAAGGCGGCGACGGCGAGCAGGGCAGCCCCGATGGGGGCCAGGCGGGAAGGACGGATCGGCATCAGCGCTGATACTGGAAGTTGATCGTCAGAGTCAAAGTCGGATTGCGATAGGCGACGGGCAGAGGTGGGAATCGCGCAGTCAGGACCGCCCGCTGCGCCGCGAAGTCGAGCACCGTGAAGCCGCTCGCCTTCGCCACCTCGACATCAGACACCGCGCCCGACCGTGCAATCGTAAACCGGATCGCGGTCGTGCCCGCGATCTGATGCTTCGAATTCCAGCCCCGCTGGATGAGTTCCAGCAGTGTCTGGAGGTACTCGGGGCAACAGAAGTCGCCCACGTTGATCTCGCCGCCGGTGCCCCCGCCGCCCGTCGAGAGGCCAAGCCCGATGCCCGCGCCACCTGTCTGCGCAACGGCCGACCCTTGTTGCAGCTGTTCCCCCCGCACGGGAGGCGCCTTCGACGCGACGGACGCGAGCGACTCGCGGGGCGCCGCCGGCGTCGGCGCAGGCTTCGGCACGGCCGGCTTCGGAGGCGCAGGCTTGGGCGGCGTCGCCTTGGCCAGGGGTTCGATCATCTCCGGAGCTTTCGCGGCCGGTGGCCTGACAGGTTCTGGACGTGCTGGGGCAGGCGCCACCTCCTGCACGGGACGTCCCCCCATCGGGGTCATGCCTCCCGAACGCGGACCAGGCGCGCCCCCGAGGCTGATCACCATGACGTCGCGTTCCTGGGTGTCGGGCGGGGCGCCCCACGCGTGGGGAAACAGGACCATCAGGACGACAAGGGCCGCATGCAGGGCCGTCGCCGACACCAGCATCGTGCCGAAGCCGTCGGCGCTTCGATCGCGCCCAGCGAGCACCTGCGAGACCGCGTCCTGCATGACGATCTACCGCGAGCCCGGCCCCGGCGTGCGGGCGACAATGCCGACGCGCTCGACGCCGGCTTCCTTCAGGCGATCCATGACCTCGAGCAACTGCTGCAGCGTCACGCCGCCGTCGCCGGCCAGGAAGACCTGCTTCTCGGTCTGGTTCAACAAGGCCTGGCGCACCCGCTCGCCCAGCGCCTCGATCCTGACGCGGTCGTCGTTCAGTCGTACGACGCGCTCCCTGGCGAAGCTCGCGGGCACGGTCACATACAGGCGCGACTCCGAGAGCTCCGGCGCACGCCGCGACACGGGCAGGTTCACGTCGAGCCCGTGTTGCATCATCGGCGCGGCGACCATGAAGATGATCAGCAGTACCAGCATCACGTCAACCAGCGGCACCACGTTGATTTCGGAGAGCGACGATGCGACGCGACGGCCTCGTCCACGCCGTCCGGACGATACGCTTCCTGCAGGAGAGACCTTTGGCATGGTCGGCCTACGTGAAGTTGCGTTCGCAGATGTTGAGGAACTCCAGCGCGAAATCGTCCATCTCGGATGCAAACACCTTCACGTCGTGCGTGAAGTGGTTGTACGCGTAGACGGCAGGGATCGCGGCGAAGAGCCCGGCGGCGGTCGCGATGAGGGCTTCGGCAATGCCGGGCGCCACGACCGCGAGGTTGCTCGAACCGGTCTGGCCGATCGACTGGAAGGCGGTCATGATCCCCCACACGGTCCCGAACAATCCGATGAACGGCGAGATGCTCGCCGTCGTCGCAAGGAATCCGACCCGGCGTTCGAGACGTCCGAGTTCCGACGATGACGCGCGGAGCAACGCGCGATCCACCGCGTCGAGACTCTTGAGCGTTGGACGCGCCGGAATGGCGGCTGGCTTGGGGTCGTTCGTCGCCACAGGACGAACCTGCGCGGTGATCTCGGCGTAGCCTGCCTGGAACATGCCGACCAGGGGGCTGTCGGTCAGCGTGCGGCAGACGGCCTGCACCTCGGAGAACTTGCTGCTCTTCCGGAAGACGTCGAGGAAGCTCGCCGACTGCACGCGCGCTTTACGGAATTCCCGCAACTTGTAGAGGGTGATGGCCCAGGAGACCACCGAGAACAGCAGCAGCAACAGGAGCACGGCTTTCGCGACCGGCCCCGACCGGGCGATCAGCGAGAGTACATCGTGGTCGGCTGCCCCTTCTGCCGCAGGCACTCCTTGCCCCAGCAGGGCAAGAGCCCAGTAGCCAAACGTACGCAAACGTGCCTCCGGTTCATTGCGGGTGCGCCGCTGGGACAGCGCGAAGAAGTCAGCCTAGCACGCGACCGGATCACTGTCAAAAACCGCTAGAATGAGACGCTCAACCCACCACCGTTGCCCAGTGGGGGCTCCAACATGTTGCGGTATCTGAACATCCAGCGTCTGGCGCTCATCGAGACGCTGGCACTCGACCTCGGCCCAGGCCTCACCGTCCTGACCGGCGAGACCGGCGCCGGCAAGTCCATCGTCATCGACGCCATTTCGCTCGTCACCGGCGGACGTGCCTCAGGCGAGCTGGTCAGGACGGGCGCCGACGCGTGCTCGGTGCAGGCAGTCTTTGAAACTGTTGCAAACAAAGAACTTATAGTCAGACGAGAGGTCTCGTCGACAGGTCGGGGCCGCGCTTTTCTCGACGACACCCTCGTGACGGCCGCGACGCTCAAGGCCACGCTCGAGGACGAAATCGAACTCCACGGGCAGCACGAACAGCAGCGGCTGCTGGCTCCGGCGGCGCAGACCGAGGTCCTCGACACCTTCGCCGGCCTGTCTGAGGTCCGTGTGGACGTGGAACGCCGGCACGCAGCATGGATTGGGGCGCGCACCGCCGTCGAAGCCATGACGATGGACGAGCGCGAACGCGCCGCACGGGTCGAATGGCTGTCGTTCCAGCTCGCCGAGTACGACAAAGTCGCGCCAACGCCAGGCGAGCTCGACGAACTGCGCATCGAGCGACAGCGACTGGCCAACGCCGACCGCATCGAGCGGCTCATCGTCGAAGCCCACAACCGTCTCGACGACGACGATCAATCGGCCCTCAGCCAACTCGCAGTAGTGTGGAAGCGCCTCCAGGAGCTGGCAAGCCTCGATCCGTCCTTTGAAGAGGCCGCGGCCCTGCGCGAGGCAATCGACGCGCCGCTGCGAGACGTCAGCCACCAGTTGCAGCGGGCGCTCACGTCGCTCGAGAGCGCCGCGGAACGTCTCGAACTCGTCGAGACTCGGCTGGCGGCGCTGGAGCGACTGGCGCGGCGCTTCGGCGGCGACCTCGACGCGGCGTCTGCCCAGATTGCCGAGATGCGCGTCGAGCACGCGCGCCTGGTCGATGCGGACAGCACCCGCGAGCAGCTGCAGCGCGAGCTCGACCAGTGTCGCTCTCAGTACGTCGAGGCAGCCACTCGACTATCGAACGGTCGGAAGGCACACGCGCAAGCCTTCAGCGATGCCATCCGGCCGCACCTCGTCGATCTCGCCCTCGAGCGTGCCGAGTTGAGCTTCGAGATCGAGGCCAGGCCCGAAGAGCGGTCGTGGACGTCACGAGGCCTCGATCACGTTGAACTGCTCTTCGCTCCGAATCCTGGCGAGCAGGCGCGGCCCCTCCACCGGATTGCGAGTGGGGGAGAGATGTCGCGCGTCATGCTGGCTATTGAGACATTGACCGCTCTCGAGGCCCATCCGCGGACGATGGTCTTCGACGAGATCGACGCTGGCGTAAGCGGGCGCGTCGCCGACGCCGTGGGGAGCCGCCTCCGTGGGCTGTCGGCTCATCATCAGGTGCTGGTGGTCTCGCACCTGGCACAGGTGGCGAGTGCGGCCCACAGGCATCTGCGGGTCGAGAAGCAGGTCGCAGGCGGCCGGACCACGATGCATGTCGTCGAACTCAAGGACACCGAGCGCATCGACGAGATCGCGAGGCTGATGGCGGGAGCCAACGTGACGTCGAGTGCTCGCGCCGCCGCGCAGGAACTGCTGGCCAGCCATGCCTCGCCTGAGCGAAAGGCGAAAGCGAAAGGCGAAAGGGCGAAAGTCCAATCGTGACGGAGAACCGACACTTGTCCCGATGCTTCTACCTTGAATCGTACGGTTGCCAGCAGAACGTCCACGACGCCGAGCGCATCGCGGGCTTGCTCGAATCGGCCGGCTTCGAGTCGGTCGACGACCCGTCGCACGCCGACATCGTGGTCATCAACACGTGCAGCGTCAGGGAGCGCGCGGAAGACAAGTTGTTCCACAGGCTCGACGAGATCCGTTACGGCATCGGTCGTGGCCCGAAGCCGCTCATTGCCGTCGCCGGGTGCGTGGCGCAGCAAGAGGGCCGCAAACTACTCGAACGTGCACCTGACATCAGCGTCATCGTCGGCACGCAGGCGATGCGGCGGCTTCCTGTACTCCTCGAGCATGCCCTCGCCGACGAGCGACACGAACCGAGCATCGACCTCAACCCCCAGGACGACGTGTCGTTCCCCCTGGGCATCGCGCGCCGGGGCGACCCCGTGAAGGCCTACGTCACGATCATCGAAGGCTGCAACGACTATTGCGCCTTCTGCGTCGTGCCGTACACCCGCGGTCACGAGCGCATGCGAGCCGTGAGCGAGATCCTCGCGGAAGTGGCCGAGGCTGTGGCGTCTGGCCGTCGCGAAATCCAGTTGATTGGGCAGATCGTGAACCACTACCACGCGCCCGACGACCCTGCATGCGACTTCGCGGAGTTGCTGGCTCGGATCGACGCGATCCCCGGCGTGGAGCGGATACGATTCTCGAGTCCCCATCCGCGGCACGTGACGCCGCGACTGATTGACGCGGTTGCCCGGCTGGGCCGCGTGTGCAAGCACGTGCACCTGCCCGTGCAATCCGGTTCGACCAGGGTGCTCCAGGCGATGCGCAGACGTCACACGCGCGACGAGTATCTCGACCTGATTGCGCGCCTTCGACGAGCGTCGCCAGGTATCCAGTTTTCCACCGACGTGATCGTGGGTTTCCCTGGCGAGACCGCAGAGGACTTCGCCGAGACACTGAGCCTCGCGGAAGCCGTGGGGTATGACAGCATGTTCTCGTTCAAGTACTCGACGCGCCCGTTGACGCTGGCGTCAAAGCGCATGACCGACGACGTGAGCGACGACGAGAAGACGGAACGGATCGTGGCGCTCCAGGCGTTGCAGAAGTCGATTCAAATCACGCTGCACACCGGTGCAATCGGCACCGAAGTCGAGGTTCTGGTCGATGCGCAGAGCCGGCGTCGCGAGCACGAGTTGTCGGGACGCAGCAGCGGGAACACCGTGGTGAACTTCCCGGGCCAGCGCGAGTGGCTCGGACGACTGGCACGTGTCCGCATCGAGCGGGCGGGCCCGTACAGCTTGTCAGGCACCGTGGTGGCGGTCGAAGATCGGCCAGGCGGGCGCCTGATCCCTGAGGCCGTATCCGCATCACCGGCGTTGCCGGTCTGAGCGTCGAGGCACATCCGATGGCCGTCCTGATGACAATCAAGGGGTTGATGGTCGACCCGGTCACGAACAACCCGATCGTCGTCCTGCACGACGAGCAGGGGCAGCGGGTCCTTCCGATCTGGGTGGGGACGTTCGAGGCGAACGCGATTGCCCTGCAGATCGAGAACATCACCCCGCCGCGCCCGCTGACCCACGACCTGTTGCGCCAGGTGATCGCCGACCTGAAGGCCACGGTCGTCCGGGTCACCGTGACCGAGGTGCGCGACGCGACCTTCTACGCCGTGATCGAATTGCAGGTACAGGGCGAGCGGGTGCTTGTCGACAGCAGGCCGAGCGACGGGATCGCCCTGGCGTTGCGAGCCAAGGCGCCCATCTACGTCGAAGAGGTTGTCCTCGAGCAGGCGAGGAGCCAGGAAGCCGACGAGGGGAAGCCGGACGCCGATCGGTTGCAGCGGTGGCTCGAGAGCATCGATCCCGACGAGCTCGGGAAGTACAAGATGTAGATCTGCGCGTTTGCGTCAGTTTTCCCACCGTCGTGCGCGGTTCCTTGACGCGTGCCCGCGCGGCTCCTAGAATCGCGCGCACGCCGCACACGCGGCTCCTCTCATGATTGTCTCCATCGCGAATCAGAAGGGCGGCGTCGGCAAGACGACGACCGCCATCAACCTGGCTGCGGCGCTTGCGCTTCGTGACAAGCGAACGCTGCTGATCGACCTCGACCCCCAGTCCAACAGTTCGATGTCGTTTCTCGACATGTCGCTGGTCCACCAGAGCATGTATGAGGCGATGATGGACGACAAGGTGGGCATCGAGGGCATCATCCAGCCTACGCGTCACCCGACCCTGAGCGTCGCGCCGGCGCGGATTGCCCTGGCAAAGCTCGAGTCCCGGCTGGTGGGGGAGATCGACGCGCACTTCAAGCTGCGCGATCGCATCGATCGCGTCCGCGACCGCTTCGACCACATCGTGATCGACTGTCCGCCCACGTTGGGATTGCTGACGGTCAACGCCCTGGTCGCCTCGACGCACCTGCTGATTCCCATCCAGTCGTCGTATTTCGCCCTGGAGGGCACCGACGACCTGCTCGAGACGATCGAGAAGGTCAGGATGCGGGCGAACCCGGCGCTGCAGATTGTGGGGGTTCTCATCACGATGCACGATCGGAGGACGTCGCTGGCGCGCGACATCCGCGGACAGATTCACCAGGTGTTTGGCGGGAAGGTGTTCAACACCGTGATCACGAAGAGCGTCAGGCTCGAGGAGAGCCCGGCGTACAAGGAATCGATCTTCACGTTTGCGCCGGACTCGTCGGGGGCGACGGAGTATTACAGCTTGTGCGAAGAGGTGATTGATCGTGTCTAAGCGTGGCCTTCCCGAGACCCTGAAGATGCGGCACGACGCACACTACGTGGAGTCGCTGACCGCGTCTGCGGGTCAGCCGATCGGGCGCATCATCGCGATCGACCTGGTGGATCCGAATCCCGACCAGCCGCGGCAGGTCATGGGCGACCTGTCGGAGCTCATGGCCTCGATGGCCGAGAAGGGGATCATCGAGCCCCTGATCGTCAGGCAGCGCAACGGTCGTTTTCAGATCGTGGCGGGCGAGCGCCGCTACCAGGCTGCGGTGCAACTCGGATTGCGGGAGGTGCCCGTTGTCATCCGCGATGTCGACGATACCGAGCTGCTGGAACTCGCCCTCATCGAGAACCTGCAACGCAAGGACCTGACGCCGTTCGAGGAGTCGGAAGCGCTGTACAGCCTCTCGACGAGGCACGGATTCACGCACGAGCACCTGGCGAAGCGCCTGGGCAAGTCGCGCACGTCCGTGACCGAGTCGCTGGCCGTGCACGAGATGCCCGAAGAGGTGAAGAACCTTTGTCGGCTGGCCGACATTACCTCTAAATCATTACTTCTACAGATAGTTAGGCAGTCAGACCCGCAGAAAATGATCGCCTTGATCGAGCGCCTGACGCGCGATGGTCAACCCACCAGGGCGCAGGCGCGCCAGGCGACTGCCAAGCCGAAGCCGGGGCGACCGAAGTCCTACACGTTCGCGTACAAGGCGCCGGCGAAGACATTCAACCTCAAGCTGAGTTTCCGCAAGTCCCAGGTCGAGAAGCAGGAAGTCATCGCGGCCCTGGAGTCGATTCTCGACGAGCTCCGTCGCGGCTGACGGCCCCGGCTGCGCACGTCAGACGCAGGACCGAGCGTGGCGTCGGGCGGGTTGCGCGAGGTGCGAGGGCGACGGGCCGGCCGATGCGCGCGGCTCGGCAGGCGCCGCCGTCGTCGAAGCCCAACTGTCGGGGCGTGAAAGAGCGTGGCGCCAACCCGAACGGGATTCCCAGTCACGTTACTCAACATAATATTTCTTATGGGACACTACGGGTTTGCGCCAGAATACCCCCTGTGCATGTCCTGTTGGGGTCCTGGTGCCGGCGTTCGCCCTAAATCCCCCGTCGGAACCGCCACCCTCGCGCCGACCCTCGCCGCCTCGCAACCGACTCCACGCCCTCGAGCCGACAGCAACCAACTGGAACCGACCGTCCCTGTCCTCACCTGAACCGTCGCCGATCTCCGTCACCCGCCGCGCGTCGGGCCGCAGCGCGTCGGGCTGTGGGTCGGTCGCCGACGTCGCGGTGGTTGACGACGCGGTGGTATCCTTCCGCGTCGCTGCCATGGCATCCTGAAGGCCGCACACACCCCCAGCGATGTTCCGCCTCATCGACCGCTACGCGCTCAAGGAAGCCGTTGTCCCGACGCTGCTCGGGCTGCTCGTCTTCACCTTCATCCTGCAGACACAGCCGCTCATGGAGGTGGCCGAGAAGCTCGTGGCCAAGGGGGTGCCCTGGCCGGTCATCGGGCGCATCATGGCGACGCTCCTGCCGCAGGCGCTGGGCATCACGATCCCGATGGCGCTGCTCGTCGGCCTCCTCGTCGCCCTGGGACGGCTGTCGGCCGACCGCGAGATCGTCGCCCTGCAGGCGTGCGGGGTGTCGGTGTGGAGCCTGCTCCGGCCGGTAGCGGTCCTGTCGCTGATCGGGTGGGCCGCGACGTCGTGGGTCCTCATCGTCGCCATGCCGAAGGCCAACCAGGACTACCGCGAGATCGTCTACGGCATCGTCGCCGCGCGCGCCGAGAGCGAGGTCAAGCCGCGGGTCTTCTTCGAAGACTTCCCGAACATGGTCCTCTACGTCCGCGACACCGCCGAGGGCGGCCGCGGGTGGCGCGACGTGTTCCTGGCCGATACCCGCAAGGTCAACCAGCCCGAGGTGTTCGTCGCCACCCGGGCGCACCTCGAGCTCGACCGAGAGACCCGACGGGTCGACCTGATCCTCGAGAACGGCACGCGACACCGGGCCGCGCCCGACGACACGGCCAAGTACGAAATCCAGCGCTTCGCGTCGATGACCCTCGGGTTCGATCCCGAGGCAGTCTTTCCCCGCAGTGGTCTCCAGAAGGGCGACAACGAGCGGACCATCGACGACCTCCGCAACGAGATCGCGATCCGCACGAAGCAGAACCTGTCGGTCCACAACCAGGTGATGACCATCCAGAAGAAGTTCTCGATTCCGGTGGCGTGCCTGGTGTTCGGGCTGCTGGCACTGGGGCTGGGCGCGTCGAATCGCAAGGACGGCAAGCAGTCGAGCTTCGTCGTGGCAATCGCCGTGATCTTCGTCTACTACATCTTCATGTACACGGGCGAGGCCATGGCCAAAGCCCAGTGGATTCGGGCCGAGCTGGCGATGTGGATCCCCAACCTCGTCCTCGGCGCGGCGGGCGTGGTGCTGCTGACGGTGCGGAACCGCTACGGCGACCTGGGAAGCGGCATTGCCATCCCGCTGCCCCATTTCAGGCGCCGCGTGCCGGCGGCGCAGGCGCCGGTGACCGGGACACGTGCCGAGGAGCCCGGCGTGGCGCCGGCGCGTCAACCGTCGGGGCCGGTCCTCGTCCTGCGCATCCCTCAGCTCGACCTGCCGCGCCCTCGGCTGCTCGACGTCTACATGGCGAAGTTCTACAACCAGTACTTCGTGTTGTCCTTCGTGGGCCTGCTGGGCATCTTCTACATCGCGACCTTCATCGACCTGTCAGACAAGGTGTTCAAGGGGGAGGCGACCACACGGATGCTGCTCGAGTTCTTCTTCTACTCGACGCCGCAGTTCGTCTACTACGTGATGCCGATTGCCGCGCTGGTAGCCACCCTGGTGTCGGTGGGCCTGCTCACCAAGAACAGCGAACTCATCGTGATGCGCGCCTGCGGCATCAGCCTGTACCGGGCTGCGCTGCCCCTGGTCGTCTTCGGCCTCTTCTGGAGCGCGATGCTGTTCGTGCTGCAGGAGACCGTCCTGGCCCAGGCCAACCGCCGCGCGCAGGCGCTCGCCCACGTCATCCGGGGCAACTCCCCTCGCACCTTCGATGTCGTGAACCGGCAGTGGACCGTCGGCCGTGACGGCCGCATGTACCACTACGCCTATCTCGATCCCCGCAGGCGCGAGATGAACCACGTGTCGGTCTTCACCTTCGAGAACGCGCCGTGGCGCCTGGCCGAGCAGGAGTTCGTGACCCTGGCCACAGCCGGACAGGGCGCCGAATGGGCGGGCACGAAGGGGTGGACCCGGACGTTCGACCGCCAGGGCCGCGTGCGCAAGTACCAGCCCTTCGACCAGATGCCGGTTTCGCTGGAGCCACTCGATTACTTCTACACCGAGCAACCCGACGCCGAGCGGATGTCGTACGCGCAGCTCAGTCGATATGTCGACGACTTGCGCACCAGCGGGTTCAACGCCATTCCGTACGCGGTGGCCTTGCAGCGGAAAGTGTCGTTCCCGTTCGTGACCGTGATCATGACGCTCATCGCCGTGCCCTTCGCCGTGACGACCGGGCGACGCGGCGCGCTCTACGGTGTCGGCGTGGGGATTGTCCTGGCGCTCGGATACTGGCTGGTGTTCAGCCTCTTCGCGGCCATCGGGACCGCCGGCCTGATCTCGCCTCCGCTGGCGGCGTGGGCACCGAACATCATGTTCACGGCCGGGGCGCTCTACCTGATCATGACGGTCCGCACCTGATCGTTCCGCACACACGCCTCGGGGCTGGCCGTCACCCGGCAGCAGGCCCCGGGGATCCCGAGGCGGCTCGTCGGCCTCACGCGTGCCACTCCACGTCGGTCGGCCGCCTGCGAGATGCGTCGCGTCCGCTACGGCGAGATCGCCGAACCGGGCCGACTCCCCCGCCGTGTCACGGCAAGACGGCGTATCGAGACGACACCTTGCGCTCCCGATGCCGCGTGTTGCCGGTCGATGACCAGCAGCAGGTTGTTGGCGTCGGTCGGGGTCGCGGCGGCGGCCTCGCTGCCGACCGGCACGAATGCCTTCCACGAGGCCGACTGAGTGGTCGGTGAGGGCTCGAGCCGCACGGAACTGCCCCACCGGAGGTCACGTTCGGCCGACGGAGCCCTGACCTGCACCTTGACGCGCATGACGGGCGTGGCGCTGCTCTCCACGCTCACGCCCGTCAGGTCACCGGCGGGAACGGGCAAGGGGCAGGCGACGGCCGCAAACGGTGCCGTGCTTCGGGCCAGGGCGTAGGTCAGCGTGTAGCCGCCGACGCCGGGACTCGGGTCCCACGCCACGCGGGAGTCGACGTCGGCTTCCGGCCGGCATCCCGATAGATCGACCGACACGGCCTCTTCATCAGCGGCCGTCGGCGATGGGGCGACAGATCCTGCGGGCCACGCGAAGAGCGAGTTGGTGACCATCCACGGCATGCCTTCCCGCCGGTCACGCGATGCAGGGACGTGGACCTCGACGCGGTAGGCGCCGGCAGTAGCCACTTCGCTGAACATCAACACCGGAGCGCGCGAGCGGGCCGTCACCTGTCCGTTGTGCAGCAGTCGAATCTCGGCTCCGGCCGGCCCGTCGGTCTCGACGCGGATGTCGAGGCGCTCGCCCGGCGCCAACCGGTCACCGAACTGCACCCGCCGACCGGTCGCGGTCATGGTTGCGCGCAGGAATCCGGGGTGGGCGAACGCGTCGATCACCGAGTAGCTGTGCCCGGCTTCGATCGCCTCGAGCAGCATCGCCGCGTCGTGGTGCGCGTTGCCGGTCGGCGTCCCGCGCAGCCACACGCGGTTCGTGGCCACGCTGAACATCTTTCGGTACGAGGGCGCCTCGATGGCGACGCCTCCGCGGACCTCGTCTTCGTCGGTGCCTCGCATGCCGAGGCGCGCGTGAGCATCGAGCGCGGCAAGCGTCCTGAGGTGTCGGCCGCCCGCGGCCGCGGCATCCCACCATCCCAGCGCCTCCACCGGCCGGTCGAACAGCCCGGCGACCGTGCTGCCCGGGCGGAACGGATACGTCAAGAGCCCGAATGCCATGTCGAGCCGCGACTCGTCTCGCCAGGCACTGTCGGCGTTGAACCACTCGACGCCATCGACGCGCGCCGAGCGGTCGCGCCACGACAGCGACCGGCGCGGTGAATCGGGGTGCGCAGCGAATCCGAACCCTCCGAGCCAGCGCACGTCGTCGACGACCTCGGCAGGAGCGCCGCCGATCCGATACGGCGCGGGCCCGTCGAGGCCGAGCGCCACGTAGTGCCCCCCGCTCGAACTGATCTCCACCGCGTCGATGACGAGCACCGCGAAGCGGTAACTCGGAGGGTCGAGTGTCTGCGTCGCATCACCGTGGTCGGTGACGATGATGAAGTCGAGACCCGCGTCGGCGGCGGCACGTGCGATCTCGTCGATCGTTCCGGTCCCGTCGGAGCGGTTCGAGTGGATGTGGTAGGCGCCGCGCCACTCGGTCCGTCGCCTCAGCGACTCGGCCTCGTCGAGACGCACCGCGAGCGGGGCCGCCGGCAGGCGCACCCACAATGCGACCGCGACGCACGCCGCGGCAAGAAGCAGGACGCGACTCAGGCTCCTCACCAGGCCTCGAGACGGATGGTCGGGCGCGTCAGGCTACGCACGGGGGTGAAACTGCTCATAGACGCTGCGGAGCCGGGCTTCGAGGACGTGTGTGTAGATCTGCGTGGTCGAGACGTCGGCGTGACCGAGCATCATCTGGATCGCCCGCAGGTCGGCACCGTTCTCGAGCAGGTGCGTCGCGAACGAGTGGCGGAGCACGTGGGGCGACACGTGCTCACCGATCCCGGCGGCCCTGGCATACGCGCCCAGGATGCGCCAGAAACCGGAGCGGCTGAGCGCGTGCGCGTGTCGCTGGTTGACGAACAGCGCCGGTGTCGACTGGCCGTCGAGCAATACCGGCCGCGCGTCTCGCAGGTAACGCTGGACCCACTCGCACGCCGTGTCGCCAATCGGCACCATCCGTTGCTTGTTGCCCTTGCCCGTGCATGTCAGCATCCCGCGGTCGAGGTCCAGGTCATTCAACCGCAGCCCGACGAGTTCCGAGACACGGAGGCCCGTGGCGTAGAGCAACTCGATCAGCGCCCGGTCTCGCAGGCCTGCGGGCGTGGTCACGTCGGGCTGGGCCATCAGTCGGTCAACCGCCTCGAGTGCGACCGACTCGGGCAGCGCCTGCCAGGCCCGGGGTGCGCGAAGATCGGCGGCCGGATTGCGCGGAATCCGCTTGTCGACGACGAGGAACTTGTAGAAGCCTCGCACGCAGGCGACGATGCGTGCCACCGATCGGGGCGAGTATTCGCGCTGCATGAGATCACGAACGAATGCCTCGAGCGTGGCGAGATCGAGGACGGAGACCTCGAGGCCGCGCGCTCGTGCGAAGGCCGCCAGGAGGCGCAGGTCGCGTGAGTACGCGTCGAGCGTCAGGTCGGCCACCCGCCTGACGAGACGCAGGTGGTCGAGGTACGCATCGATGGCGGCCGGGGCCGGCAGTGGTTCGGGCACAGGAGGCACCTGACGATTGTAGGAGGTGAACGGTGCGGTCACAACGGCAGAGACTTTCCTGCGAACGCTGTCACCCTGGCCAGCGCGGCCACGTTGTGCGATAGGATGCGCCGAAGGTCGTCGAGCTGCGTCCTGCGGGCGGGCACGCTGGCCGCCCGTCGTCAGGCTTGCGCCTGGAGGAGTGGAGTCCGTCACATGATAGAGGCGCCTTACCTGATCCTCGTCGGCGATTGCACCGAGGCCCTCAACGCGAAGACCGGTTTCGGCCTCGTCCACTGGGCTCGGGAGCGCTGCCTGGGCCAGTGGCGCCTCGTGCCCGACGGCGTCGATCTCGGACTCGCCGACATGTCGCCCGACGAAGCGCGGCGTGCGGGGGCACGGACACTCGTCATCGGCGTCGCGCCCTTCGGGGGTGGTTTCACGCCAGCCTGGATCACCGCCATCGTCACCGCCCTCGAGGCGGGGCTGGACGTGGCGTCCGGCATGCACACGAAGCTGACGTCGATTGCCGTCGTCGCCGAGACTGCCCGCCGGACCGGCCGGCGGCTGTTCGACGTCAGGCACGCGGTCGAAGCGTTTCCGCTGGCAACCGGCCGTCGCCGACCGGGCCGACGCGTGCTCATGGTCGGGACCGACTGTGCCGTCGGGAAGAAGTATGCCGCGCTCGCCATTCACCGTGCGCTCGTCGCCCGCGGGATCGACGCCGAGTTCCGCGCGACTGGTCAGACCGGCATCCTGATTTCGGGCGCGGGGATCGCGGTGGACGCGGTCGTCGCCGATTTCGTCGCCGGCGCTGCGGAGGCGCTGACGCCAGACGCTGATCCTGCCCACTGGGATGTGATCGAAGGCCAGGGCTCGATCTTCCACCCTGCCTATGCCGCGGTGACGCTTGGCCTGATACACGGCAGCCAGCCCGACGCGATCGTCGTGTGTCACCAGCCGGGGCGCACCACCATCGACGGCTATCCGGGGTACCCCACGCCATCGGTCGAAGAATGCGCCGATCTCGTGCTGCGGCTGGCGCGGCTCACCAATCGCGACGTGCAGCTGGCAGGTGTGAGTTACAACACGTCGGGCCTCGCCGACCGTGCGCGCTCGGAGCTGTTTGCCGACACGATGGGACAACTCGCCGTGCCGTGCATCGATCCGATCATCACCGGCGGCGATGCGATCGCCGCGCACCTGATCGAGGCCTTCCGATGACGACCGTCGAGGTCACCCACGAGGAGTGGGCGCTCGCGCGCCCGTTCCGCATCTCCTACCAGACGATATCGAGCATCGATGCCATCGTCGCGACCATCAGCGACGGTGCGTTCACCGGTCGGGGCGAAGGCGTGCCTTTCGATCGTTTCGAGGGACCGCTCGAGCAATCGCTGGCGGCGGCGCACGCCGCCGCCGATGCCGTGCGCCGAGGCGCCTCGCGCGCCGACCTGCTTGAGCTGTGCGCTGCTGGTTCGGGTCGCAACGCGCTCGATTGCGCGTTGTGGGACCTCGAGGCGCAGCGCGCGGGGCGTCCCGCGTGGTCGCTGGCGGGCCTCGACCGGTTCGGGCCGCTTCCCGTCACGTTCACGATTGGCATCGACCACCCCGACGAGATGGCGCGGCAGGCGGCCGCCGCCACGCAGCGCGTGCTGAAGATCAAGCTCGACGCGGAGGATCCCGTCGGCACCGTGCGAGCGATCCGCCGCGCGGTGCCCGAGCGCACGCTGATTGCAGACGCCAACGAGGGTTGGACGTTCGAGCAGATGACCCACGTGCTGCCGCAACTCGCCGCGCTCGGCGTCGAGATGGTCGAGCAGCCCCTGGCCGCGGGACAGGACGATCCGCTCGTCGGGTACACGCCGCCCCTGATCCTGTCGGCCGACGAGTCGTGCTGTACCCTCGACGACCTGGAGCACGTCGCCGCGCGCTACCAGATGATCAACATCAAGCTCGACAAGACGGGTGGGCTCACCCACGCGCTCGCGCTTGCCGCCGCGGCGCGCGCCCGCGGACTCGCGCTCATGGTGGGGAACATGGTCGGCACGTCGCTGGCCATGGCGCCGGCCATGATCATCGGCCACTGGTGCCGCTACGTGGACCTCGATGGTCCCCTGCTGCTGGCGAGCGACCGTGTGCCCGCCCTGTCGTTTGCCGACGGACACATCCATCCCTCGGCGCACGACGTCTGGGGCGAAGGGCTGCCCACATCGAGAGCCCGCGCGTCGTCGTGCGATTGACAGCGCCGGGGGGCGGCGCTAGTATCCGCGGCGGTTTACCGCACAGTCCAGTGTGCCCGACGCGCAGTCGCTCGGCCGCCCGAGGTCCTCTCCATGTCCACACCGTCGAAGTGGGAAACCCTTCCCACTGAAGCGATCAATCCCGCGAGCCTGCACCTCGACAAGGCCAGCTCCGCCGAGATCGTCGACCTGATGATCGCGGAAGACAAGAAGGTCGTCGCCGCCGTTCAGCGCGAGCGCGAACGGATCGCGCACGGTGTCGAGATCATCGCCCAGGCCGTGAAGAAGAACGGCCGCATCATCTTCGTCGGTGCCGGCACGAGTGGGCGCCTCGGCGTCGTCGAGGCGGCCGAGATGCCGCCGACGTTCGGCACATCCCCGTCGCAGGTGCTCGCGCTCATGGCAGGCGGCAAGTCGGCGGTCTTCAAGGCGCGCGAAGGCGTGGAAGACGACTACGAGGAAGGTGCACGCGCGGTGGCCCGACTCAGGCCCACCGTGCGCGATGTCGTGGTCGGCGTCTCGGCGTCTGGCATCACGCCCTTCGTCCGGGGAGCGCTGACGCGGGCGCGCAAGGCGGGCTTGAAGATCATCTTCGTCACGTGCTGGCCGGGCACCGAACTCCAGAACTTCGTCGACCTGATCATCGCGCCTGCCGTGGGACCGGAAGTCCTGACCGGCTCGACGCGACTGAAGGCTGGGACGGCGACGAAGATGGTGCTCAACATGCTCACCACGATCGCGATGGTGCGCACGGGCAAGACGTACGGCAACCTGATGGTCGACGTCCAGACGGGCAGCGACAAGTTGCGCGACCGCGCGCGGCGCATCCTCTCACTGGTCACCGGTGTCGACTACGAGACCGCTGGCAAGCTCCACCGTCGCGCCAAGGGCAACGTGAAGGCGGCGATCGTGATGCAGAAGACCGGGCTGACGCTCGCCAAGGCGGTGGCGCGCCTCAAGGCATCGGACGATTCAGTGCGGCTGGCCATCGGCGAGGACATCGAGCCGCGGCTGCGCCGCCTGCTCCATCTGGCAGACAGCTAGTAGCTGTCGTCACGTCAGCGGCAACCGAGCAGCGCCCCCGCCGCGCGGTCGAGGATCACGTCGACGCGCGGATGCAACTGCAGCAGCGACCCCGGAACCTTCGTCGTCACCGGCCCCTCGAGCGCCGCCGCGACGATTGCCGCCTTCGACTCCCCCGTGGCGACCATGATGACCCTGCGCGCCTGGAGCATCGTGCCGACGCCCATGGTGATCGCGCGCGCCGGCACCTGCGTCACGTCGCCACCGAACCCGTCGACGTTGGCCGCACGCGTCTCCTCGGTCAACTCGACGACGTGCGTCCGGGCTGGCAGGCCGTCGGCCGGTTCGTTGAACCCGATGTGGCCGTTCGTGCCGAGGCCCAGGACCACGAGGTCGAGCCCTCCAGCCGCGGCAATCGCCTGTTCGTAACGTCCCGCCTCGGCTGACAGGTCGGCAGCGAGCCCATCCAGGAAGTGGCGCGGAGCCCGCGCCCGGCCGATTCGACCGAACAGGTGCTGCTGCATGAAGAACTGGAAACTGCCCGGGTGCGACCCCGACAACCCGACGAACTCGTCGAGGTTGAACGTGGTCACCGTCTCGAGCGACATCGTGCCCTCGACGATCCAGTCGGCCAGTTGCGCGTAGATCGGAATGGGAGTGCGCCCGGTCGGCAGCCCGAGCACGCTCGCGGGCGACTGGGTGACAAGGGTGCGGAGGCGGTCGGCAACGTCGTGGGCCGCGGCGGCGGCATCGGGGTGGATCGTCAGCTGGATCATCGTGGGGGTACGTAGGCTGGCAAGTGGACGCCGCCGGTGGCAGCGGCCAGGGCCAGGGTCACGGCGCCCAGCGCGGGCTCCCGTTGCAGGCGTGTGACAGTCGATCTCGGCGCGACCTGTGACAGCCGCTGCTCGAGGGCTTGAGCGAGCCAGGGGACAGCCTTGAAGACGCCCCCGGCGAGGACGAAGGGAAACGCGTCGGACTGCATGCCCAGGCGCTGCACCACCGACGCACTGCATGCGAGAAGCTCCCGGGCCGCGTCGTCGAGCAACCCCACGGCGATCGGATCACCCTCGTCGCGCGCGTCCTGGACGTAGCGCGCCACGGCCGCGATGCCCGATGGGGTGATCTGCTCGTGATACACCTTGTGGATCAGCTCCTGCGGCTTCGTGACACCGAAATGCTCGAGGATCCTCGGCGTGAGCGACGTGGGGCGGCCGCGGCCATCGCTCTCGCGCACGACAGCGCGCAAGGCGAGGCGTCCGAGCCAGTAGCCACTGCCCTCGTCGCCGAGCACGTAGCCCCACCCGCCGGCGCGCGCCGCCTCATCGTGGGCATTCTTCCCGTACGCGATCGAACCCGTTCCGGCAATGATGACGACACCGGGGCCCATCCCGGCGCCAGCGACCAGGGCAATCAGGGCGTCGTTGGTGACGAGCACCATCGCCTTGTGGCCGATCCGCCGCATGATGGCATTCACCACCGTGGCGTCTCCTGCGCGATCCACCCCCGCCATGCCCAGGCAGATGGCGGCAGGCACGATGGGTCGGTCGCCGATGGCGTCCTCCATGACCTGGTGCAGGGTCTTCTCGACGCTGAGTTCGCCGGCGGCCTGGAGGTTGGCGCCTGTCGCCGCGTGACTGCGAAAGGACCTCACCGCGGGCGTCGGCGAGCACACAGGCAGTCTTCGTTCCCCCGGCATCGATGCCGAGCACGTAGGGCGGCTGGGGGGTCATGAGCGCTGTCCGTACATCCCTTGAAGGGTACACGAGATCCACGCCCAGCCGCGACGGCCCGGTCGCCGGCAAGGTTTGACACCCTGCGCGACGCCTCGATAGAGTGGCGTGTTGGCTCGATGACCCGCACGCCCGTCCTGCTCACTCTCGCGCTCGCGTCGGCCCTGATGCTCGCTCCCTCGCTCGTTGCCGTCGGCACGGTGGGCGACGACGCGGCAGCCCCGCCCGTCGTGAGGGGCCTGTGGGTGTCGAGAGCGGCGATGTCGTCGCCTGCGGCGGTGACGCGCGTGGTCGATGACGCCGCGGCAAACAAATTCGAGACACTGGTCGTCCAGGTCCGGGGACGCGGCGACGCCTACTATCGGTCGAAATTCGAGCCCCGCGCTGCATCGCTCGGCAGTCAGCCCGCCTCCTTCGATCCCCTCGGTCTGACGATCTCGCTCGCGCACGCCAGGGGCCTGAAGGTCCATGCATGGGTGGCGGTCAACCTGGTGGGGTCGGCGACGGATCCGCCGACTGCTTCGTCGCACGTCGTCACGCGCCATCCGGAGTGGCTGATGGTGCCACGGGCGCTCGGCCAGGAGTTGGCGAACGCTGACCCGCTGAGCCCCGGCTACATCGGCCGCCTGGCGCGCATGATCCGCACGCGGCCGGCCGACGTCGAGGGCCTCTACGTGTCGCCGATCTCGCCCGACGCCGCGCTGCACATGGTCGCCGTCGCGCTCGACATCGTCCGCAGCTATGACGTTGACGGGCTGCACCTCGATTACATCCGCTACCCCGCCTCCGATTTCGACTACAGCCGTCTTTCGCTGGCCGCGTTTCGCGACGACACGTGGCGCTTCGTCGATGCCGACGAGCGTGCGCGGCTCGACCGCGTCGCCCGCGACGACGTGTTTGCCTGGGTCGACATGTTTCCCGTGCGCTGGGCGGCCTTCAGGCGGGCGAGGCTGACGTCGCTCGTGCAGCGTCTGCGGACGACGATTCGCCAGGAGAAACCAGACCTGCTGTTCAGCGCCGCCGTCCGGCCCAACGCCCAGGAAGCTGCCACGGCACGGTTCCAGGACTGGCGTCTCTGGCTGGACGAGGGCCTCATCGATGTCGCGGTGCCGATGATGTACACCACCGACGAGACCCAGTTCAGGACCGATTTGGCGACGACGTTCCGCTTCGCGTCACCCGGACAGATCTGGGCCGGGATCGGTGCGTGGCGCATCGAGCCGGAGCAGGCCGCGCGGCACACGGCGCTGGCGCGCGACGCGGGCGCGGCGGGGACGCTGCTCTTCTCGTACGACAGCATCGACGATCGCGGCGCCCCCGCGGCCGAATACCTCTCGCGCGTCGTCAGGGCATCCGGCGACCAGACCCCCGGCCAGGTGCAGCGCTAGTCGCTGGGCCGACACACCTCCGTGCCCTTCGACGCCGTTTCGGACATTCTCGACGACGCGGTACGTGAGCAGGCGTTCCCGTGCGCCTGCCTCGAAGTCGGCACGTCCCGTGGCGTCGTGTTCTCGCACGCGGCGGGCCACCTCACCTACGGCCTGGGCGCAGCACCGGCGTCGGCTGACACCATCTTCGACCTTGCGTCGCTGACGAAGGTGCTGGCCACGATGCCGCTGGCCATGCTCGCGATCGATCGCGGCCTGCTTGCACTCGACACGCTCGTCGCCGAACGTGTGCCCCACTGGCGCTCAGACGACCGCGCGCCTGCAACCATCGCCGACCTGCTCGAACACTGCGCTGGCCTCACGCCGCACCTCCCGTTCTATCGCGACCACCATGGGCGAGCAGACGTCGAGCACTCGATTGCCACGTTGCCGCTCGAGTACCCGGTGGCCACGCGATCGCTCTACAGCGACCTCGGATTCATGCTGCTCGCGTGGATCCTCGAGGATGCGCTGCAGTCCTCGATCGCCGCCTCGTTCAGCGCGCTCGCGCATGCCGTCGGCGCGCCGCACATGCGCTTTCGTCCTGCCGTCGACGTGCGGCCGCGCGTCGCGCCCACGGGGCACAGCGCGTGGCGCGGCAGGACCCTCGTTGGCGAGGTCCACGATGACAACTGCGCCATGCTGGGGGGAGCGGCCGGTCATGCCGGCGTGTTCGGTACCGCCGGCGACGTCGGCGCATGGGCGCGTGCGTGGCTGGGAGCACTGTCAGACGCGGCACCTGGTGTCTTCGGGCCAGAGCCGCTCCTGCGTCGTTTCATGCAGCGGTCGGCAGTGGCCGGCAGCTCGCGAGCGTTGGCCTGGGACACGATGCTGCCGACATCGTCGTGCGGCACGCGGATATCGCCAGACGCGGTCGGACATACGGGATTCACAGGCACATCCCTCTGGATCGACCCCAGGCGCGACCTCTACATCGTGCTGCTGACGAACCGCGTGTACCCGAGCGCCGAGAATCAGGCCATCCTCCGGGTCAGGCCGCGGGTCCACGACGCGGTCATCGACGCGTTCGACCAAGCCTGACGCAGCTGCGCGACGTCTTATTCCCCGATGCGTGGGAGGTGCGGCAATCCGGAGGCGTCGGTTGTGACCCGAGCGTCAGTTCTGCGGGCGACGCGGCGTCGTGAAGGGGTTGCTACCCGGTGGGACGCCGCTGCCTGGGCTCGTGCCCATGCCCGGGCGCTGCTGCCCGCCGGGCCCGCCAGGAACCATGCCTGGCCGAGTCTGCCCTCCGCCGGGAGCCACGACACGCGGCGACGCCTGGGTGTAGACGAATTGCCACTCGCTGTACTTGCTGCGGCCCTTGTACAGGCGGTAGGAGGTCTTCGTGCTCTTGCTCGCGACGCCCAGTACGCCCCCACGCGGGCCGGCCGTCCCGGGGGCGCCCGTGGTCGATCCGGTGCGCCCTCCCGCGAGGCCCCCACTCAAGCCGCCGCCTTCCCCGCCCGATACTGTCGGGAGGAGGGCCGGTGCCGTCGGCTCCGCGATCATGCCGGGGCGTGGAGCGCCCGCGCGGGGAGTCTGCCCGGGCACCGCCATCAGCGAGTTCTGATACAGGATCTGGAACTCGCCGTCGGGCACCATCGGGTCCTTGTATTTCTTGCGCAGGAACTTCTGCTCGACCAGGAGGTCGATGCTCGGGGGGAAGGCACCCGCGAACTTCCGCTGGAACAGCCCGACGGCTCGCGCATACTGCTCGCCGCGGAAGACCAGCTCGTCTTCGCGCTCGCGCTGCACCAGTGCTTTCCACGACGGCATCGCGGCCGACAGGAGAATGCCCATGACCGCAATCGACACCAGCAGGGCCGCCATCGCGTAACCCGCGTCGCCGCGCCCGTGAACGCCTTGATTCTTCATTAGTCGGCCGGTATCATCCCGAGAGTACCCTATGCTACCACTCAACGCACGCCGCCTTCCCGCAACGCTGAGAGCACTGCCGTTCCTCGCGTTGCTCGTTCTTTCGGGTGCGTGCGACAAGGTCGATCTCACTGCCCCCACGCAGTCGACGATCACCCTCACGACGAGCGTCACGGTACTGCCGATCAATGGCAGGGCCGAGATCACGGCCTTCGTGACCGAGTCGGCGGGCACGCCTGTCCAGAACGGGACGAGCGTGTATTTCACGTCGACTGTCGGGGTCCTCGATCCTCGCGAGGCGCGCACCGAGAACGGCAAGGCGCGTGTGGCCTTCGTCGCCAACGGCCAATCGGGCACCGCGAAGATCGGTGCCTCCTCCGGCGCGGCCGTGGCCACCGAGATCGAGATCAAGGTCGGCGGCGCTGCGGCATCGCGCATCGTCCTGAACGTCACACCGGGCACGGTGCCGTCGAGCGGGGGAACTGTCACGCTCGTGGCGACGGTGACCGATGCCGATGGCAATCGGCTGCCAGGCGTTCCGGTGACCTTCACGTCCACGTCGGGCTCCCTGGGCTCAGGTTCTGTCGTGTCTGACGCGAACGGCCTCGCGACGACGACCCTGACCACGAATCGGGCCGCAACCGTCCAGGCGACGGCCGGCGGCGTTGAGTCGGCCAGCCTGTCGATCACGGTGAACACGCCCCTGACGGTCTCGCTGACGTACGCCCGCGGCCACGAACACCGCCGGTTCACCGGTGTCGTTCAGCGTGTCGGTCACGGCCGGCGCCAACTCGGCACAGGTGCGTGACGCCGTCCTCGAGTTCGGCGACGGCGAGCGCCTGCAGCTCGGTGCGCTGACGGGAACGACGACGGTCTCGCACACCTACGCCAATGCAGGGACCTACACGGCCACCCTGACCGCCACGGACCAGTCGGGCGAGAAGGTCAGCGTGTCAACGGTCGTGACCGTGGCGGCGCGTGCCCCACTGGTGGTCAACGTCACGGCCAGCCCGACGACGCCGGTGGTGCAGGGCGTCGTGAGCATCACGACGACGGTCCTGCCTGCCACCTCGCAGGTTGTTCGCTACGAGTACAACTTCGGCGACGGCGTCCAGACCACGCTCTCGTCGAGCCAGACGACGCACGTGTACGGCACGACGGGCCACAAGGTCATCACGGTGCGGGTCGTGACCGTCGACGGCACGTCGGCCACGGGGCGCACGGAGATCAACGTCCTTCCGTAGGCAGCGGCGCCGCACGCCACTGGCAAGCATCCTGTCGTCCTGAGGGCCGCACGAGCGAGGCGGTCCTCAGGGTTTCTCCTGCAGCGATCCCAGCGATCCCTGGCTTTGTACCGGATGATTGGCGGGCGGTCGTGACGACCGCTCCGACGCAGTGTGCGCGGCCGCGGGCCTGTCTGCCTCGGGCGCTTACGCCGACGGGTGTCGGCTGACGGAGTTCACCACTCCGAATACGGCGTCCCCGCGATCGACGTCTGGTCCGAACCGCTCTTGACGTCGAAGATCCCCGGTTCGGCGTTGGGGTTGGACGTGTCGGGCTCTGACTGGACGGGCTGCCAGGTGTCTGCCGAACGCGTGAAGGGGTCCTCGGGGATGCGGCGCAGGTAGCCGTCGGAGACCAGCGCTTCGAGCGATTCGGGATAGCGGTTCTTGTCGGCGTAGTACCTGGTCGATGGCGTCGCGCATCCGGAAGAGATTCTCCTTCAGCACGGCCTCCTGCGAGACGCGCACGGCCCGCTGGTAGTTGGCCATGGCCATGCCGGCGAGCAGTGCGATCATCGCCGTGACGACCATCAACTCGATGAGCGTCCACCCTCCCTGCCCGCGGCGCCGGCGTGCGCTACCAGTCACGGTACTTGGAGCCATCGAGGGCCACGCCCTCGGCTTTCGTGTAGACATCGTAGACATTCTGCCCGCCCCACGAGGTGGCGTCGGGCTTGTCCTGGTACGATCGCATGCCCCACTCGGCTTCGCCCGTCATGGGATCGATCGGGATGCGCCGCAGGAAGCGCAGCTTGCGACCCGAGGCATCGTTGGCCGCAGCGACGCCCTCGACGAGGAGTTCAAGGGTCGCGGGGTAGCCCTCACTTCCGGCCCGCTGGTCGATAGAGGCGATCTGGCCGAGGTCCACGGCGTCCTTGTACTTGTCGATGGCGGTACGCATTTCGCGAAGTGCGCGACGCAACTCCGACTCACGCTGGCGCTGCATGGACACGCGCGCCAGTGGCAGTGCAGCCGACGCCAGAATCATCAGGACGACTGACACCACGAGGACCTCGACGAACGAGAATCCGTCGCGCGCGCGGCCGAATCGCGGTTCGCACCTCATCCTGGAGCCTCGGCTCAACGTCACCGGTGACGGTGCTCAGCGCACCGTGACAGACGCCGGCATGAACTGCACAGGCATCGAGGTGCCATCGGGGGCCGTGACGCCGCCCGTGGTGGACAGCACCGCGGTGCCTGGGCCGACCGCGTCGAACAGCACGGCGGCGAGCAGGCCGGAACCCGCTGCGCCGGTCTGATCGTTGATGCGCGTGATGGTGATCGTGATGCGGCCGTTCACGGCGTCGACCTGCTGCGAAAACGCCGCCTCGACACCACCCTGCCTGAGGAAGCTTCCCTCCTGCACCGAGCGCACGCGCAGGGTGGCGGGATCAAAGCTCAGCGCAATGTTCACGGCGCTCGCACGGCTGGCGTTCGCGATCGAGAGCGGCACCGTGTAGGGGCCGCCACCAATCCGGAACTCGTTCCCCGGGGTCGACACGAGCACCTGAGCCGGTGTCACCGGTGCCGCGGGTGGCGGCGTCGGCGGCAGCGTGGTCATCCCGGGCGTCGGCGACGAGCCGGGCGGCACTGTCGGCTGGACGTTCGTTCCGTCTGGTAGGCGCGTCGGCAGCCCCGCGGGCGCCCCTGGCGTGCCCGGCGCGGCCGACGTGGCTGGAGCCGGCATGCCCGGTGCGGCTGCGGGTGCCTGCGGCATGCCCGGAGGCGGAGGCCCGGTTGCCGGCATCGTCTGAGCGCCTGGAGCGGCTGCGGGCGGTGCCGTCGGCGCCGCCGGTGCGGCATCGGGCTCGGCATTCGGGTTGATCAGCGGCGGCGGGCCAGACAGCCCGATGCTCTGCTGCGACCCGATGAAGATCGGCGCCAGGTCCTTCGCGGTCACCTCGTGCGTGCGCACGATGCGCGGCGTCAGCAGCATGACGATGTCGGTCTGCGCCGTCTGGACGTCGTTCTCCGAGAACAGCTGCTTGAGGATCGGGAGGTTCATGATCCCGGGCAGCCCGCGCAGGCTGCGGCGATCCTCCTCGCGGACCAGGCCCGCCAGCATGTGCGACTCCCCCTCGCGCAGGCGCAGGCTCGTCGTCACCTTGCGGGAACCGAACGTCGGCAGCGACGTCTCCCCCACCTCGATGTTGCCGCCCAGCGTGCTGCTCTCGATCTGGACGTCCATCAGGATATCGCCTTCGTAGCTCACGCGCGGCGTCATCTCGATGTTGACACCGACCGGTCGATATGAGAACGACGTGAGGGGCTGCTGGCCTGCCGAGCCCAGGCCCAGCGGCGTGAACACCGTGGACGGCACCGGGATCTCGTCGCCGAGGTTCAGCGTGAGCTTGACGCCCTCGCGTCCGCGCAACTGGGGCTTGGCGATCAGCCGGCTCTGCGAATCGCTGGCAAGGAAGCGCACGACGGCCTGCGGCACCGTGAGGTAGAAGTCGGCGGTGCTGATGCCGCGCGTGATCGTGTTGAGGTTGAAGGCCGGCACGCCGGCGGCGGCTACGGTGCCGCCGCCGCCGCCGGACGTCCCCCCGGACGCCGACCCACCCGACGGTGACACTTCGGGCGAGAAGATGGTGCCGACGGCGTACTGCGACAGGTTCAGGCCGTATTGCTTGGCGCGCGTGCGGCTGACTTCGAGAATCTCGACGTCGACGACGATCTCGGCCCTCGGCTTGTCGTTGGTCTCGATGATGCGCTCGATGACCTCGGCCACGCCGCGGGTCGCGCGGATGGTGATCGTGTTCGCGCCCTTGTTGACCGCGATCACGGGCGCGATCGGCAAGCCCTGGATGCGCGTGATCGAGTTCAGCAACTGCACGAGTTCCTGCGGATCACTGTTCGAGATGAAGAACGTCCTGATGACCTGTTCTTCATACATCTGCCGCTTCTGCGCGTTGTCGTTGATGATCATGATCGTGCGGTCGTTGATCACCTTGTACCAGAGCTGATTCGTGCTCAGGATCTGGTTGAGCGCCTCTTCGAGCGTCAGGCCATTGAGCTGCACGCTGAACGTGCTGGGCCTGAAGTCGCGCTCGTACATGATGTTGATGCCGGTCGTGGTCCCGATGAAGTTCAGGATGTCCTGCGTGCTGGCGTTGTTGAAGCGCAGGTCGATGGGCGCACGCGACGCGGGGTTGAGCATTGGCACCGCGCCGTCGCGCCGCGCCTTCTCGCGCATCTGCTCGATGGCCGGCTTCGGTCGGGCCGCCTCGATGCGATCGCGCACAGTCCGCTCGAGGTCGATGGCCTGTTGCGCGGCTTGCCGGTTGCTGGGATCGAACTCCGCAGCGCGGCGGTACTCGAGGATGGCCTGCTCGAGGTCGTCCTTCGCCTGGGCGGTCTTGGCCTGGTCAAGATGGACGCGCGACGCTGCCACCATCGCCCGCTCGAGTTCGATCTTGTAGTCGGCCCGGTCTGGCGAGTCCTGCACCGCTTTGGTGTAGTGCGCCACGGCCGCATCCCAGTCGCCGAGCCGGACCGCGGCCTCGCCACGGCGCGCGGCACGACTGGCGCCACAGGCGGCCATGAAGGCTGCCAGGCTGACGATCAGGAGGATGCCGGTGAGGCGACGAGTCACGAATGTTCCTCTTCTCAAGTATCCCTGCATTGGACGCATCTACGAGCCCGACAGTCGGATCGTCTGGCGTCCGCGCCCGTCGGCGTACTCCAGCTGGATCGACTCTTCACCGATCTTCACGATGCGATACCGGCCCTCGATGATATCTCCCTCGCGTCCGTGGTAGACGAACTTGCCGTCAGAAAGCACGGCTATCCGCCCCGCTGTTGTTTCGGTCAAGATACCGATGAACTTGAGGCCAATCGGCGCGGGAGGCGGCGGCAGGGGCGGCCCGGCAGGCTCGAGCGGTCCGGCAACCCCCGGCGGACCGGCGACCGGCGCCCCCCCCGCCCCTGGCCGCTCCGCCGCTGGCGGCGGCGCGACCACTGGTCTGAACCGGAATGGGTTGCGGGTCGATTCGGCCGGCTCCGGAGCCACCGCCTCGAGTTGCCCGAGCCGGATCTCGAGGGCCGAGGGATCGACCGCGGCTGCTGACGCGCGCGCCCGTGAGGCGGCTGCCTGGCGCGACGTGTTTCCCCCGCGCGCGACGGCCGCGCCCGGCTGACCCCCCACGCCCGATCCCGCGGCACTCGACCCGAACTGCCAGACGACCAGGGCCGTGAGCGCGACGCCCAGTCCCGCGAGCACGATGAGCTGCCTGCGCTGTTTACTGTCCACGGCCGTCACGGAAGTAGGTCGAGACCTCGAACGTCAGGCGCAACCGCGTGGTGTCGCTGTCGTTCTGCTGCAGGCCGAGGCCACGAATGATCACGAACTCCGGCGCCGTTTCGACGGCGTAGACGAAGTCGCGAATCTCGGAATACTCGCCGATCAGCTCCGCGATCATGTCGAATCGCGTGAGGTGGCTTGCCTTGTCGGCCTCGACCCCGAAGGTGCGCCGATCGAAGCCGAGATTGGACTCGCGGGCCAACTGCGCGAGGCGCAGGTACGTGACGCTTCTCGCGACGCTCTGGTCGGCGGGGAGCACGTCGGCGTAGAACCGGCGCAACTGGTCACCCGCACGCGAACGCCCCTCGACCGTGCGCCTGGCCTGATCGAGCTGCACCGTGGCCGCAGCGACGTCGCGCTCCGCGGCGCGGGCGCGCTCGGCCGTCTCGGTGACCCGCGCCCTGAGCGGCAAAACGCCGAGCACGTAGACCAGGACATTGCCCACGGCGAGTGCCGCGACGGCCAGTACCCAGCCGCGCTTCTCACGCATGAGGCGATCCATCGAGATCATGGCCGCACCCCACCAGACGTCGTGGCGGGCGTTGTCGCGGGCGGTGTCGCCGTGGTCTCGCGAGGCGAGTCGGTGACGTAGAGGCTCTCGATGGACGCCCTGAACGTCCCCGTATCGAGCAACTGCTCGTCGCGCATGAGGAGGTCGCGGAACGCGCCTGTCTTCTCGAGGCGCTGCACGAACGTCTCGATGTCGTCGACCCGGCGCCCGATCACCCCCATCTGGACCCTGACTTCGCTTTCGTCGAAGGCCGGCCGCACCGACTGCAGCATCACGTCGGGCGGCAGCGTGGTTTCGATCTGGTTCAGCAGCGCGGTCCACGAGAACGTGCGGCGATCGATGAGAACGTTGGCCTCGCGCGCCTCCGCGAGCACCTGCTCGAGGTCGTCCTGCTGCACGGTGCTGCGGACCTGCTGCGCCTGCTGGCGCAGGTCGTTGGCCCGTCCCTCGGCTACGCCCGCCGTGGCGGCCAGGCCGGTCTGCTGCGACGACAGCGACACCAGTTGCCAGGCGTTGAACGCCGTCACCGCGGCCAGGGCGATGCCCACGAGCGCCAGGACGACGTGGAACCCACGTTCGTTGTAGAACGGCCGTGTCGAGAGATTCAGTCGAAGCATCCGATCCTCGCTCACGCCTGGGCCAGCAGGGTGCCGGCGGCCGACGCCAGCGCCCCGACGACGTCGGCGCCCGCCGTGATGCGGTCACCGAAGGTGATCGTGCCGTCGAAGCCGACGGCTTCGATGCGCACGTCGCTGCGACCGTCGAAGGCGCGGCGGACGCTGCCGATGACGTCCTGCCGCCTGACGCGGTCGGCTACGACGACCCGCGCGAGCCCCTGGCCGTCGAGACGGTCGACGTGATACATCGCTGACTGGTAGATCGCGTCAGCCAGGCCTTCGTCGGTGTCGGGCGCGATGACCCGGAAGAAGATCGCGGCCCCGCGCCGCATGATCGCAATCGTGCTCGCGTCGCCGGCCACGTGCACCAGCATCCAGTCGCCCGCTTCGGCGGCCCGGCCCGCGAGGGCGAGGTTGATCGTGCCGCAGGCGGCCGCGTCAACGATTCCCGCCCCGGCGCGCGCCGCAGCGCATGTCTCCTCGTACTCCTCGATGATGTCGCGCCGCGCCACGGCGACGACGAACTCGCGCGCCCCGCTGGCGAGCGCCTGGCCGTCGGTGATGCTCACGACCGCCGCGTCGAGCGGAAAGGGTGCGGCCTTCCGCACGTTGAACCGGATCAGCTGGTCACGCTCGTCGACCTTGTCGGGCACCTGCTCGAGGCGCACGATCGACAACCGCACGACGGCATCCGGGACGATCAGGGCAACACGCCTGGGGCGCCCGAGGGCGTCGAGCACGCGTCCGACCGCCTGTCGCACCACGTCGCCCTGCACGATGTTCGCGCTCGTCAGCGACGGCACCACCGCGCCGCCCGGCAGCAACTCGATCGCGTGCGACTGCACGGTGCGCCCGGCACTCAGCACGAGCCCGGCGACACGTTCCGCGCTGATCTCGAGCGCCGCGCTGACCGGCGGCGACGACCACCACGACGAGAACCCGGAGGTCGCGCTCATTCGACGAAGGTCACCTTGTTGACCTCACGCAGCGTGGTGCGGCCGTTCAGCACCTGCTCGATGGCGCCCTGCCTGAGGAATCGCATCCCCTCATCGCGGGCGACCCGCTTGATTTCGCTGTTGGGGCGACGGTCGAGGATCATCTCGCGGATGCGGTCAGAGAGGTCGAGGAGTTCGCAGATCGCCATGCGCCCCTTGAACCCCGTCCCGCCGCACTCGATGCAGCCCGCCCCCTCGTAGAACACGTGCGTCCGGGCCAGCGCCGGATCGAGCGCCGACTCCACGAGCAACCGCTCAGGCACGGTCGCGGGACGCTTGCAGTGCGTGCACGTCAGGCGCACCAGGCGCTGTGCCAGCACGCAGTTGAGCGCCGACACGAACTGGTAGGGCTCCACGCCCATGTTGAGGAAGCGCCCGAGCACGTCGATCACGTTGTTGGCGTGGACGGTCGTGAACACGAGGTGCCCCGTCAGCGCCGAGTTGATGGCGATCTGCGCCGTCTCGGCATCGCGAATCTCGCCAACCATGATCTTGTCGGGGTCGTGCCGCAGGATCGACCGCAGCCCGCGCGCGAACGTCAGGCCCTTCTTCTCGTTGATGGGGATCTGCGTGATCCCCCGCAACTGGTACTCGACCGGGTCCTCGATCGTGATGATCTTGTCTTCGACCGACTTGATCTCCGACAGGGCCGCGTAGAGCGTCGTCGTCTTGCCCGACCCCGTCGGTCCGGTGACCAGCACCATCCCGTACGGCTCGCGGATGTACTTCCGGAACCGCTTCAGCTCGTCCTCGGGAAAGCCCAGGATGTCGAGACGCAGTTCGGTGAACTGCTCGCTGATCGACTCCTTGTCGAGGATGCGGATGACCGCGTCCTCGCCGTGCACGCTCGGCATGATCGACACGCGGAAGTCGATCGTCTTGCCCTTGATCCGGAGGCGGAAGCGACCGTCCTGCGGGACGCGCTTCTCGGCGATGTCGAGTTCCGCCATGACCTTGATGCGCGAGATGATCGGGCCGTGGAACTTCTTGTCGATCGGCCGCATCGCCGGCTGCAGCACGCCGTCGATCCGGTACTTCACGTGGACCGCGTCGTCCTGCGTCTCGATGTGGATGTCGCTCGCACGCCGCTGGATCGACGTGAACACCGTCGAGTCGATGAGGCGGATGATCGGACTCGTGTCGTTGTCGGCGGTCAGGCGCTCGACGGTCAGGTTCTCGTCGCCGTTCTCGTCCTCGCGCAGGATCTGCAGCGTGAAGCTCTCGGTGGCTTCCTCGAGGACGCGCTGCGAGCTCTCGCTCTTCCGCAGCATCGACTGGATGGCCGACGGTGCGCCCACCGTGACCTTGAGCGGCGTTCCGAGCAGCACCGACAGCTCGTCGATCATCGGCAGGTCGGTCGGATCCGACACGACGATGACCAGCGCGTTGGCCTCGCGGCGGTGCGGCACGAACCCGTACCGCAACATCAGGTCGGCCGGAATCGACCGGAACAGCTCGCCGTCGAGATGGAAGTCGTCCATGTCGACGAACTCGAGCCGGTACCGCGCCGCCAGGGCCCGCGATTTCGCGATTTCAGCCGTGAGATCGACCGACATCGGCGCCTCGCCGGGCGCGTAGAGCGCCTGCACGGCTTCGGCGGCCGACAACGAGACGTCCGGCGGGTTCAACGGTGTTCCCACTCACGCTCCCCAGGCGTCGCGCTCACCGCGACACCACCGACGACAACTCGAAGACGGGCAGGTACAGCGCGAGCAGCAAGGTCGCGATCACGAACCCCATCACCACCAGCAGGAGCGGCTCGATCATCGTCACGAACCGCGTCAGCGTCGTGTCGATCTCTTCGTCGTAGAAGTCCGCCAGGCTGTTGAGCATGTCCTGCAAGGCTCCCGTCGACTCACCCACTTCGACCATCTTCGTCGTGACGTCCGAAAACACGCCCCGGGCGCGCATGGACGTCGCCAGGCCCTCGCCCTCGCGCACCCGCTGGCCGACGATGAGCAGTTCGCTGGCCACGTATCGGTTCCCCACCGCGTCCGACGCCACCGACAACGCGTTGACCAGCGGAATGCCCCCGGTCAGCAGCGTCGCCACTGTCCGTGCCACTTGCGACGTCGCAAACTTCTGCGCAGTCGGGCCAAGGACCGGGACGCGCAGCGCCCAGCGGTGGATGCGCACCTTCTGCCCCGGCTGCCGTGTCCAGCCCCACACGACCATTCCCCCGCCGACCAGGCCGAGCAGCACTGCCGGCCACCAGGTGATGAGGAAGGTCGAGAGGCCGATGATGACTCGTGTCAGCCACGGCAGTTCGCGACCGAAGTTGGCATAGAAATCGGCAAATGCCGGGACGACCTTGACCACGATGAGAATCACGACGCTGATCGACAGCGCGATCAGGATGGCCGGGTAGACCATCGCCGAAATCGTCTTCCGCCGGATGCCGCTGATCATCTTGACGTAGCTCACGTAGCGCCGCAGGACCTGCTCGAGGCCGCCGCTCTTCTCGCCGGCCAGGAGCGAGGCCGTGTAAATGCCGGGCACGAGGTCGCGGTGCGAGGCGAACGCGTCTGACAGCGAGGTGCCCCCTCGCACCTGCTCATAGACGTCGTCGAGGATCTGCTTGAACGTGGGCTGCAGGACGCGCTGTCGCAGGATGTCGAGGGACTGGACCAGCGGCATGCCGGCCTTCAGCAGCGTGGCCAGCTCCTGGTTGAACACCAGGAAGTCGCGCTGCGGCAGGCGCTTGCGGGTCGGCATCCGGAACGCGGGCAGCCCCAGGCCGGGGATGGACACGCTGCCGGCTGGGCGGGCGGCCAGCAGGACCAGGCCACGGTCTTCGAGCTCGCGCCGCAGGCGGACCTCGGTCTCCGCGACGTGCACCTCATCGCGCACCTCGCCGGCGGGTGTGGCAACTCTGCAGCGGAACTCCATCCCTACGTGTCGGGCTCCAGGCGACTCAAGCCGTTGGCTTTCAGTCGATTAGCCGCCTTTGGAGAGCGCGGCGATTATATCAGACGGACCGTGTGCGGCCGTGGCCGTCTCCCGCATACATCCCTAGGGAAACGCGAGCGCCGGCGCCCGCCACTGCGCAAGGATGCGCGACACGTACGAACGTGTCTCGCGGTACGGCGGAATCCCCCCGTACCGGCGCACTGCCGCTTCGCCGGCGTTGTAGGCGGCCAGCGCCAGCGGCACCTCGAAGCGGTCGAGCAGCGATTTCAGGTGCCGGATCCCGGCATCGAGGTTTGCTTTCGGATCGTAGGGATTGGTCACCGCGTATTGCCGCGCAGTCGACGGCATCAGTTGCATGAGTCCCATCGCCCCCTTGCGCGACCGGGCCTGCGGGGCATAGTTCGACTCGGTTGCCACCAGGGCACGCACCAGGCGTGCATCGACACCGTGCGCGAGGGCGAGGGGTTCGATGAGGTCGGCGAACGGACCGCCAGCCTCGCCCTGCCGCGACAACGCCGTGGTCGCAACGACGGCCGGTGCCGGTGCAGCCGGCTCCGGCCAGGCGACCTCGTCGGGCTCGATCCGATCGACGAGCGCCGAGTCGCAGACGAGTTCGCCGCCACTGCGGAGCGCCAGGGTGATCCGGGCGCCCTCGACGCTGTAGGACTTCACCGACAGCGACCGACCGTTCGTCAGGAACACGAGGTCTGCGCTCGCCGGAGCGGCGAGCACGAAGGTGGCCAAGACGGCCGGCAGGAGCGCGCGTGACGAGAAGCGCATGACGACGCTGACGAGACTAGCACAGCGCCGCCCCTCGTTCAGGCCCGATTCGTGTCGGGCCTGAGCGGGGGTGACGAGCGAGCGAGGACTACTTCGGCTCGATGAAGGCGTGGAAGACGCGCAGGCCGAGTTCCCGCGGGTCCTTGCTGTTGGCGGCGGGCGTCTGCGCCGGCACGAACGCCGGATCGACATCGATGGACAGATCGACGTTGTCCCCGTCACCGAACTGCTCCTTCGTGATCGACAGTTTCTTCAGGACTTCTGCCGTCCCGTCGAAGCTCAGGGTCTCGATGACCGTCGCGCCGATTCGGACCGCGACCTGCACGGGACGTCCGACCAGGTCGGGACGGGCGTCGGCATGGAGGTACAGCGTAGCGTCACGCCGCGGGTTCTTGAAGGCAATCGTCGCGGCGCGCCTGGTCCACTGCCAGGTGACCGCCGGGTTGTTTTGCGCCACTTCCTCGGGATTCCACCCGTCCTTGTAGACGAGGAACACGTTCTCGGACTGCGGCAGCAAATCGATCGATCCGACGACGTACCCGCGCTGCCCGTCGTTCTCGCCCGTCAGGGGCAGGCGACGACCGTCGTCGGCATACAGGCCCATCCGGACGCTCGCCGTGCCGGTGTAGGGGTAGATCGGGATGAAGATCTCGCGCGTGTACTCAATCGTCTGTCCCGGCTTCCACTGCGACGTCGGCACTGGCGGATCGTGATCGTCGGTCCACATCAGCACGTCCTCGTTGTCGAGCACGTGCACCATCACGCGGAAGTTGCCGTTGAAGGCGGGCGCGTTCGGGGCCACCTGGAAACGGTACGAGATGACGACCGGGCTGCCGAGCGCTGCCCGGGTCTTGTTGAACGAGATGCCGGGTGTGGCCACGGGCGGTTCAGTGTCGGCCTTCTTGCCGCAGCCGGCCGCCAGGGCGAGGCCGGCGCATGCCAGGGCGAATGCCACCAGCCGGGCGGAGCGAATGGGTGAAGTGAACATCTGGGTCATGGGAAAGAGACACGGACATACGCACGGCCGGAGTACCTGCACGGCCAGCAAACACAAGAGACTAGCTCAGTTGTTGGCCCCTGGGCAATATGCTAGAGTCGCGGCCCGGAAGGCGGAGACATGGCCAACGACGCGCTCGGACTCGTGGAGACCCGCGGCTTGATCGGGTCGGTGGAAGCCGCCGACGCCATGGTCAAGGCTGCCAACGTGGAACTCGTCGCCAAGGAATACATCGGCGCCGCCTACGTGACCGTCATGGTCCGCGGCGATGTCGGTGCGGTCAAGGCGGCGACCGATGCCGGCGCCGCGGCGGCCAGGCGGGTCGGCGAACTCGTGTCGGTGCACGTCATCCCGCGTCCGCACAGCGAAGTCGAGAAACTCCTGCCAAGGCCCACGCCGTCTGCCGGCCCGGGCAAGGCCTAGCCACTCGCGGTCACCATGGCCGACACGCCTCCGCTGACAGCGCCGTCCGACCGCGACCTCGCCTCGATGGCCGAGGCGCGCGCGCTCGCCCGCCGGGCCCGCGCCGCCCAGGTTCTGCTCGGCGAACTGACCCAGGAACAGATCGACGCCATCGTCGATGCGATGGCGGCCGCCGTGCGACCCCTCGCGGAGTCGCTGGCAACCCTCGCCGTCGAGGAGACGGGCTTCGGCAACGTCCCCGACAAGGTCCAGAAGAACACCTTTGCCGCGGTCCGGGTCCATGAGTTCGTGCGGCCACTTCGCACCGTGGGCGTCATCCGCCGCGACGACGCCCGGAAGGTGGTCGAGATCGCCGAACCGTTCGGCGTCGTGGCAGCCATCGTCCCGTCCACGAACCCGACGTCCACCGCCATCTACAAGATCCTGATCGCGCTCAAGGCGCGCTGCGCCATCGTGCTGAGCCCCCATCCCTCGGCCGTGCGGTGCATCACCCGGGTCGCCGAGGTCATGGCGGCCGCCGCGGTGGGCGCCGGGGCGCCCGACGGCAGCATCTCGTGGATGACGACCGTGACGCTCGAGGGCACCCAGGAACTGATGCGCCAGCGCGAGGTCGCCGTGATCCTCGCGACCGGCGGGATGGGCCTCGTGCGCGCCGCCTACAGCGCCGGCAAGCCCGCCTACGGCGTCGGTCCCGGGAACGCGCCGTGCTACATCGACCGCTCGGCCGATGTCGTCAAGGCGGCCTCAGACGTCATGACCGGGAAGTGCTTCGACAACGGCCTCCTGTGCTCGTCGGCAAACGCGGTGGTCGTCGACGCGGCCGTGGCGCAGGCCTTCGAGGCGCAGTTGAAGGCGCAGGGTGCGCACTTCCTCTCGCCGTCAGACATCGAGGCGGTGTCGCGGGTGCTGGTAACGCCGCAACGCCTGCCGAATCCGGCCCTGGTCGGAAAGTCGGCCCTCGAGGTCGCCAGCCAGGCGGGAATCACTGTTCCGCCATCGACCCGTGCCCTGATCGCCCCCCTCGACGGCGTCGGCCGCGGCTACCCGCTGTCGATCGAGAAGCTCTGCCCCGTGCTGGCGTATTACGTGGTCAAGGACTGGCGCGAGGGCTGCGAGCGGTGCAAACAGGTCCTCCGCTACGGCGGGATGGGCCACACGATGTCGATCCACGCCACCGACGAGGCGGTCATCCTCGAGTTCGGCCTGCACAAGCCGGCGTTCCGGATCATCGTGAACAGCCCGACCACGCACGGCTCCATCGGCCTGACGACCGGCCTCGACCCGGCGCTCACGTTGGGATGCGGCGGCCATGGCGGCAACATCACCTCAGACAACATCACCCCCCTGCATCTTCTCAACATCAAGCGCCTGGCGTACGAGGTGAGGCCGGCCGAGCCGCTGGCCTCGGCGCCTCGTCGGGCGGCTCCGGCGGCCGAACCGGCTCAGCCCGTCGTCCCACGCCGCGAGGCCATCAACGCCGAGACACTGTCGTCGCGTATCGATCACTTCCTGGCATCGCGCGGCCTCGCGGCGCCTTCCCTGGGCGCGCCGGCGGCGCCTGCTCCGCCCCCATCCGCCGGTGCAATGCCCCAGGCGGCCGGCCCTTCGGGCGACACGCGGCCCGCCGTCGCGTTCGTCTGCGAGGACGATGTGCGAGACGCGATGCGGGCCGGCCGGAAGATCCGCCTCGGCCCAAAGGCGATCGTCACGCCCTCCGCGCGCGACCTCGGCGACGAGCACGGCGTCTTCGAGTAGCGGCAAGTCGAAGCCGGACGGAGGGTTGACTCGGCTATGGCCCCTTTGCTAGGCTGCGCCAGCAGTTCGCTCGTCTCGTTTCGCGCCTGATCGCGAAACCACTCGTTCCCGGCGGCATTCACCACGGCCGCTGACGTTGTTCAAGGACACGAGCCCCCCAACGGGGGGCCACCTGAAGGTTGGGCCGTCAGTACCCTCGGCGTGCGCGACCTCGCGGGAGCACCCATCGATGACGACGAACACATGCGTGCGGCTTGCCGCGATACTGTTCACGGCAACGACCGCCGCCTGTGCCAGCGCGCCGCGTGCATCGGCCCCTGTGTCCGCTCCGCCGGCCGTGCCCTCGTCGGCCGCCGCCAGGCCCGCGCCCGCGCCCGCGCTGGATCCCGTTGCCGCCCTCCTCGCCCAGTCGGCGCGGCACTTCGCGACCGGTGAAAGCGAGTTGAAGGTCGGCCACCTCGAGCGCGCCCGGCTGGAGTTCGATCGCTCCATCGACATCCTTCTCGAGTCGCCCTACGGCGCGCGCAACGACGAACGCATCCGGAGCCAGTTCGACCGGTACGTCGATCGGATCAGTGCCTACGAGGCCGCGGCCCTGACCACGGGCGACGGTTTCACCGAGAAGCCGTCGGAAGCCGCCTCGATCGACGAATTGCTATCGTCGTCGGCGTTTTCCCCGGTGAACACTCCCAGCCCGGCCGTCGCCGATGCGGTCAGGGGCGACCTGGCGGCCACGCAATTCGACATCCCGATTCCCTTCAACGACCGGGTGCTGCAGTTCGTGGAAGTGTTCCAGGGGCGCCTGCGGGACTGGTTCACGGCCGGCCTGCAGCGCGGCACGCGGTACCTGCCGATGATCCAGTCGGTGTTCCGTGCCGAGGGGCTGCCGCTCGACCTTGCGTACGTCCCCTTGATCGAAAGTGCCTTCAAGGCCACTGCGGTTTCGCGGGTGTCGGCCAAGGGCTTCTGGCAGTTCATGCGTCCCACCGGCATCGAGAACGGCCTGAAGCACGACTGGTACGTCGACGAGCGCGCCGACCCCGAGAAGGCCACCAGGGCGGCCGCGAAGTATCTCCGCACCCTGAACAACATGTTCGGCGGCGACTGGCACCTCGCGCTGGCGTCGTACAACGGCGGTCCTGGGCGGGTGCAGCGGGCGATGAAGCGCTCTGGCCTCGAGGATTTCTGGGCCCTCAGCGAGACCTCGGCGTTCCTGCCGCGCGAGACGCGGGATTACGTGCCGATGATCCTCGCGGCCGTCATCATCGCGCGCAATCCCCAGCAGTACGGGTTCGAGATCGATTCAGCCGAACCGCTGTCCTATGAGACGGTGACGGTCACGCGCGCGACCGACCTCCGCAAGGTCGCGGAGTGGTCGGGTGTGACGATCGACGAAATCCAGACGCTGAACCCCGAACTCCGTCGCTGGACCACGCCGCTGAAGACGTCCAGCTACCAGGTGAAGGTACCGCTCGGTGCGGCCGAACCGCTGAAGGCCCGCCTGGAATCGGCGCCGGCCTCTGAACTGGCATCACTGAAATGGCACACCGTCAAGCGCGGCGACACGATGGCCGGAATTGCCAAGCGTTTCGCCGTCAGCCGCTCCGACCTGGCCGAGGCCAACCAGCTCTCGACCAAGGCCCGGCTCCGCGCCGGCCAGGAGTTGCTCATCCCGCGCGCGCCGACCACCGTCCTGTCGGCCAGCACGCGCAATGCCAACAGCGACGCACTGGCCGTGCGCAGCGCCGCGCCCACCGGCCGGGTCTCGTACCGAGTTCGCCGCGGCGATACCCTGTCGTCGATTGCCCGTCAGCATGGCGTCAGCATCGACGAGCTCAAGACCTGGAACAACCTCCGCGGCTCCAGCATCCTGGTGGGCGACACCCTGACCGTGCGCCGGGCCCGCAGCGCCGCGTCCGCGTCGAAGTAGACCTCGCGTCGCGCGGGATCCCGTTCCCGGCCTCACCACCTGCCGTGTGTCGCTTCGGTGCGTGATTTTGACGCGCCACGGCCGGGGCGTTGTACGCAGTTCCCGCCACGCCGTCCGCTGGCGGCACGCCGATCGCGCCCTTCCGCTCGAATTGTGCCCTGGAATCACGTGCCGGTCAGCCGGGAGCCAGCGGGTGCGTCCGGCGACGTCCTTGCACGGCATGACGGGATGCTGGCGCGCCTTCGCAGTGCAGCGGTGATTGGCGTCGAGGCACAGATCGTGCTCGTCGAGGTCGATGTGACGCACGGCCTGCCGATGTTCACGATGGTCGGCCTGCCCGACCCCTCGGTGCGCGAGAGCCGCGATCGGGTCAAGAGTGCCATCAGGAACAGCGGGCTGCAGTATCCCTCGGCGCGCGTCACGGTGAATCTCGCCCCCGCCGACCTGCGCAAGGTCGGGGCGGCGTTCGACCTGCCGATCGCGCTGGGCATACTCTGCGCCTCGGGGGCGATCCCACCTGCCGTCTTCGACGACGTGGTAGTGGTCGGCGAGCTGTCGTTGGACGGCGCCGTCCACGCCACGCGCGGCGTGCTGTCGCTGACGGTCGCGGCGCGCCGCGAGGGCATGCGCGCGGTCCTGGTCCCCTCGGGCAATGCGCCGGAAGCGGCCCTGCTCGACCGGCTCGACGTCTGGGCGGTGAACCACCTGCGCGACACGGTCAACGCGGCCACCACCGCCGGATTCGCGGTTTACCGCCCGCCGCTGGCTCGGCCGCAGCCGGCGGCCGACCGCACTGTTCCTGACTTTGCCGACGTCCGCGGCCAGGCCTTTCCGCGCCGCGCCCTGGAGATTGCCGCCGCCGGTGGCCACCACGTCCTCATGAGCGGTCCGCCGGGCTCGGGCAAGACGCTGCTCGCGCGGCGGCTGTCGGGCATCCTGCCTCCGCTGACGTTCGACGAGGCGCTCGAGGTCACCGCGATTCACTCGGTGGCGGGCCTCCTGCCCCGCGAAGGGCTGGTGACCGCCCGTCCCTTCCGGGCACCCCACCACACGATCTCCGATGTCGCCCTCGTGGGCGGCGGGGCCCTGCCCCGGCCAGGTGAGATCAGCCTTGCCCATCACGGAGTGCTGTTCCTCGACGAGACTCCGGAGTTCGACCGCCGCGTGCTCGACGTGCTGCGCCAGCCGCTCGAGGAGGGCCTGGTGCGCATCGCGCGGGCCGCGCGGACCGTGGCCTTTCCCGCCAGGTTCCAGCTCGTGGCGGCCATGAACCCGTGCCCGTGCGGCTTTCTCACCGATCCCGTGAAGCCATGCACCTGTTCACCCCAGCAAGTGCATCGCTACCGTCACCGGATGTCGGGGCCGCTCCGCGATCGCATCGACCTGAGTGTCGAGGTGCCGCCGGTGCCGATCGACCAGTTGACGAGCACCGCCAGCGGCGAGACATCGGCGACCGTGGCCGCCCGTGTCGTGGCCGCCAGGGAACGGCAGCTGGCGCGGTATTCCGGAGCTGCGGGCATCAGGACCAACGGCGAGGCGCCGGCGGCATGGTTCAGAACACCTGGACACCTGGCGGCCGACGCCAGGCGGGTGCTCGAGCAGGCCGCCATCCGGCAGTCGTGGTCGGCCCGGGTCTTCGACCGGGTGCTGAAGGTGGCCCGGACGATTGCGGATCTCGACGCCCAGGACCGGATTGAGTCGGCGCACGTGGCCGAAGCTGTGCAGTTCAGGATGGGCGATCTGCGCCCACAGGGCTGACCGGAAGGGGGGGGCGCGCCGCTTGAGGCTTTTCCTCGGCCAACGGCTGTGATATGGTCCGCGGGTTCCACCGTGTGACTTGGCTATCGTCAGGCGCACTCACCCCCTCCAAGGATGGCTCATATCCGCTACCGCGTATCGATCGAGTCGTGTGACACCGGAACCGCCGCGCACCTGACGTTCAGCCTGCGCACGGTGGTCCTGTTGAGCGGCTTGTCGTGTGTGGGGCTGGCCATGCTGATCCTCGGGGCGCGCGCCAGTGCCAGCGCCGAACTGGCGGCACTTCGCGCCCGGGCGGGCATCCTCGAACAGGAAAACACCAGCTATCGGGCCGCCACCGGCGAGCTGACCGACCAGATTGCGTCGCTGCAGGGGGTGCTCGGCGACCTCGGTGCGACTCCGCCGGCCGGCGCGCCGACCGCCGACGTCATCGGCAAACTGCCGCGCGGCGTGCGCGACCGGGCGATCGGCGGTTCGCCCACCGGCGACGCCACGCGCACCTTGCTCTCGTTGATGACCTCGCCCGACAACACGTTCGGCGCGCTTCGGTCGGTGCTCGGCACGCTCGAGGACCGCTTGCGCATCGTCCGTAGCGACGTGCAGCGCTGGGAATCGCTGGCGAGCGCGACGCCGTCCATCTGGCCGGCGCTCGGCTGGCTCAACGATGACTTCGGGCCGCGCCGTGATCCGTTCACCGGGCAGTCGGCCTATCACGAGGGCCTCGACATCGGCGGCCAGACCGGCGATCCCATCGTGGTCGCGGCCGATGGCGTGGTCGAGAGCGCGGGCTGGCACAGCGACTTCGGGAACCTCGTCGTCGTCCGCCACCAGTACGGCCTGATCTCGCGCTACGCACACCTGTCGGCCATCAAGGTCAAGCCAGGCGACCGCCTCGCCCGCGGAGATCTCATCGGGGCGATGGGCGCGACGGGCCGAGCCAGTGGCACGCACCTGCACTACGAGGTGTGGGCCAACGGTCGCCCGATCAATCCCCTGTCGCTGCTGACCGCTCGTCCGACGCGTTAATCCGTGCAGCGGCGCCCCACGCGCCTTGACGCTGCCGACGAGCACTTCCTAGAATCGACCATGCTGACCATTGCCCGGATCGCACCCAGCGTGCGCATCCGGCGAGACCGACAGTGATCGTCAACAAACTGCTCGCCAAGCTCATCGGCACCCAGAACGAGCGCGAACTCAAGCGCATCCTGCCGCTCGTCGGCGAGATCAACGCGCGAGAAGACGCGCTGCGCCCGCTCACCGACGACCAGCTTCGTGCCAAGACTGGCGAATTCCGCGCGCGCGTCGCGCAGGGCGCCACCATCGACGACCTCCTGCCCGACGCCTTCGCCGTCGTGCGCGAGGCCGGCCGCCGTGTGCTCAACATGCGGCACTTCGACGTCCAGCTGATCGGCGGCATCGTCCTCCATCGCGGCAAGATTGCCGAAATGAAGACCGGCGAGGGCAAGACCCTCGTCGCCACGCTGCCGGCCTACCTCAATGCGCTGGCCGGCAAGGGTGTGCACGTCGTCACGGTGAACGACTACCTGGCCCGCCGCGACTCGGAGTGGATGGGCAAGATCTACCGGTTCCTCGGGATGTCGGTCGGCGTCATCCAGCACGATCTCAACGACGCGGAGCGTCAGGTCGCCTACGGCTGCGACATCACCTACGGCACCAACAACGAATTCGGCTTCGACTACCTGCGCGACAACATGAAGTTCGAGTTGTCGCAGTTCGTGCAGCGCCCGCACTTCTTCGCCATCGTCGACGAAGTCGACAGCATCCTGATCGACGAAGCGCGGACGCCGCTCATCATCTCGGGTCCTGCCGAGGAATCCACCGACCTCTACTACGAGGTCGATCGCATCATCCCCAGGCTTACGCCCGGGGCCGTCATCCAGGGCCAGGCCAAGGCCGAGGAGCGCGAGGAACTCGAGAAGAGCGGCGACTACTTCGTCGACGAGAAGCACAAGACCGTGACGCTCACCGAGAGCGGGATGGCGAAGGCCGAGGAACTGCTCGCCCATCGCCTGGTGCCCGGCACCGGCGGTCTCTACGATCCCGCCAACATGCCGCTGCTCCACCACGTCAACCAGGGGCTGCGGGCGCACACGCTCTTCCAGAACGACGTCGACTACGTCGTCAAGGACGGCCAGGTCGTCATCGTCGACGAGTTCACCGGGCGCCTGATGGCCGGCCGACGCTGGAGCGACGGGTTGCACCAGGCCGTCGAGGCCAAGGAGAAGGTGAAGATCGAGCGCGAGAACCAGACGCTCGCCACCATCACCTTCCAGAACTACTTCCGCAAGTACGAGAAGCTGTCGGGCATGACCGGCACGGCCGACACCGAGGCCGAGGAGTTCGCCAAGATCTACAAGCTCGACGTGATCGTCGTGCCGCCGAACCGGCCGATGCGCCGCATCGAGGAACCCGACCTGGTCTATCGCACCGAGCGCGAGAAGCTCGACGCGATCCTCACCGACATCAGCACCCAGCAGGACCAGGGTCGGCCGGTGCTGGTCGGCACGGTCTCGGTCGAGAAGTCCGAGAAGCTCTCCACGCTGCTCAAGCGACGCGGCATCCGGCACGTCGTCCTGAACGCGAAGTACCACGCCCAGGAAGCCGAGATCGTGGCGCAGGCCGGGCGTCTCGGCACGGTGACCATCGCCACCAACATGGCCGGCCGCGGCACCGACATCCTGCTCGGCGGCAATCCCGAGTTCATGGCCCGACAGCAGTGCCTCGCCGAACAAATCGTCGAGCGCCAGCCCAAGGGGCAGGAACGCTTCGTCGACGACGAGGAATTCGTCTACTTCTTCCACCTCGACGCGTTCTACCGCGTGGCGCGGGAACCGTACGAGCGCGTGTTCGAGCACTTCAAGACGCTGTGCGCGGCCGAACACGAAGAAGTCGTGCGCCTGTCAGGGCTGCACATCATCGGCACCGAGCGCCACGAAGCGCGCCGCATCGACAACCAGCTGCGGGGCCGTGCGGGCCGCCAGGGCGATCCCGGCTCGTCACGCTTCTACCTCTCGCTCGAAGACGACCTGATGCGCATCTTCGGAGCGGCCAACATCGCCGGGCTCATGCAGCGCCTGGGGATGGAAGAAGGCGTCCCGATCGAGCACAAGATGGTCACCAATGCCATCGCGCGCGCGCAGAAGCAGGTCGAAGCGCAGAACTTCTCGATCCGCAAGCACCTGCTCGAATACGACGACGTGATGAACAAGCAGCGCGAGAACATCTACACGCTGCGCCGTTCGTTGCTCGACGGTCGCATCCAGGTCGACGACACCACGACGGTGGGGCCGCACCAGTACGTGATGACCATCGCCGAAGACGTCATCGACGCCGCGATCGACGAGCATTGCGGCAAGGACTCGCACCACTCCGACTGGGATCTCGCCGCGCTCCGCGTGGAGATCGAGCAGACCTTCGGGATCGAGGCGCAGGCCATCGACGAACTCGGGATCGAGTCGATGAAGCGCGATGACCTGCGCGAGGCCCTCTGGACACTCGTGCGGGAGCGCTACGACGACAAGTCGCGCATGGTGGGCCGCGACGTGCTGCGCCTGCCTGACGACGTGAAAGCCGCCGTGGTCGGTGCGGAGCGGCTGCCGTCGATCCTCTCGGCCCGCGATGGCGAGGGCGAACTGGCCGCAGGCGTGGCCGTGCTCGAACCCATCGAGCGCAATATCATGCTGCAGGTCGTCGACACGCAGTGGAAGGACCACCTCTACTCGCTCGACCACCTGAAGGACGGCATCGGCCTGCGTGGCTACGGCCAGCGCGATCCGCTGGTCGAGTACAAGAAGGAAAGCTTCGCGTTGTTCCAGGGGATGCGCGAGCGCGTGGACGAGGAGTCGCTCCGCTACCTGTGGCGCCTGCGGCCGATCATCTCTGACGATGGCGCGGCGCCGTCGCCGGTGCCGGCCCCGCGGCGTCCCGCCCCCCAGCAGATGACCACGAACCAGGCGAGCCTTGCCGCCGCTGCGGCCGCGTCGCCAGCGGCGTCGCGCACGGCGGCGGCCCTCGGCGGTGCCGCATCGAGCGGCACCCCGCGTCCTGCCCGCGTCGGTGGCGACGATGCCGTGGTGAAGACGGTCAGGCGCGATGAGCCCAAGCTGGGGCGCAACGACCCTTGCTGGTGCGGCAGCGGCAAGAAGTACAAGAAGTGCCACGGGGCCTGACGTCCGGATCCCGATGCATGCGCCACTCCCCTTCACGTCTCGGGCCGATCCGCTGGGTCGGCCCGTGCTGTTTCAACCGACGCTTCATCCTCCCGTGGTGACCGGCTGCTCATGACCGACGCGACGACCGCCCCGCTGTCCCCGATGTTCCAGGTTGCCCACGGCCTGGTGACCACGCTGACGTTCGACGACGTGCTCCTGGTGCCACGGCACTCGCGGGTCGTGCCGAACCAGGTCGACGTGGCGACGCGGTTCACCCGGAACATCCGGCTGAACACGCCAATCGTGAGCTCGGCGATGGACACCGTGACGGAGTCGCGCCTTGCCATCGCGATGGCGCAGCACGGCGGCATCGGCATCATCCACAAGAACCTGTCGATCAGCGAGCAGGCCAGCGAGGTCGACCGCGTGAAGCGATCCGAGAGCGGGATGATCGTCAACCCGATCACGCTCTCACCGCACAACTTCATCCACGAGGCGCTCGAGTTGATGAAGCGCTACCGCATCTCCGGCGTGCCGATCACCGAGGACGGCCACAAGGAAGGGCGCCTCGTCGGCATCCTGACGAACCGTGACCTGCGGTTCGAGGACAACGTCGACCGCGAGATTGGACAGGTCATGACCCGCGAACCGCTCATCACGGTCGCGGTGGGCACCACGCTCGACGAGGCGCGGGCCATCCTCCACGAGCACAAGGTCGAGAAGCTGCTCGTGGTCGACAAGGATCACCGCCTGAAGGGCCTCATCACGGTGAAGGACCTGCAGAAGGCGGTGAAGTACCCGAGCGCCTGCAAGGATCAGCTCGGGCGCCTGCGCGTGGGCGCGGCGGTCGGCGTCACCCGCGACACGATTGAACGCGCGGAAGCCCTCGTCGAGGCGCACGTCGATGTCATCGTCGTCGACACGGCACACGGGCACTCGCAGGGCGTCATCGACATGGTGCGCTCGCTTCGCGCGCGATTCCCCACGGTCGATCTCGTCGCGGGCAACGTTGCCACCGGCGAAGCGACACGCGCCCTGATCGACGCTGGTGTCGATGCCGTGAAGGTGGGCATCGGCGCGGGATCGATCTGCACGACCCGCGTCGTCGCCGGGATCGGGATGCCGATGATCTCGTCGATCGCCGAGTGCGCGAGGGCTGCCGCCCCACACGACATCCCGGTGATCGCCGATGGCGGCATCCGTTACTCGGGCGACCTCACCAAGGCCATCGCCGTCGGTGCAAGCTCCACGATGATCGGCAGCCTCTTCGCCGGGACCGACGAAAGTCCGGGCGAGGTCATCCTCTACCAGGGCCGCAGCTTCAAGGAGTACCGCGGGATGGGTTCGATCGGCGCCATGCGCCGCGGAAGCCGCGACCGCTACTTCCAGGACGACTTCGACCTGACCTCGAGCACGACCGACAAGCTGGTGCCCGAGGGTATCGAGGGCCGGGTGCCGTACAAGGGCACCGTCGCGGCGATGGTGCACCAACTGGTGGGCGGCCTGCGCGCGGGCATGGGCTACTGCGGCTGTGCCGACATCCACCAGCTGCAGACCGAGGCGCAGCTGATCCGCATCACGCCGGCCGGCGCGCGCGAGAGCCACGTGCACGACGTGGTCATCACGAAGGAAGCGCCCAACTACCGCGTGGAGTAGCTCGCCTTCGCCTCGCCTCGCCTTCGCCCTGGCGGGCTATGGCGAAGCTTGCGCCTGGCGGTCGTGCGGTGCCATGTCGGCGCATGCTCCCGGGGCGTTGCGGGCTGCCTGGACGCTACTGCGGCGAATCGATCGTGATCGTGCGCTGGTCCTGGTCGCCGATGGCGATTCGCACGACCCACGCGTGCGCAGGAACGTCGTCGAGGCGCTCGGCCCACTCGACGGCCACCAGGGCATCGATGGCCAACTCGTCGAGGCCGAGTTCGTCCACGTCGAATCCGGACGCAAGCCGATACAGATCGACGTGGCGCAAGGTCGCCTGGCCGCGGTACTCCTGCATCACCGTGAACGTGGGACTGCTCACGTCGTCGGGGTCGGCGCCGATGCCTTCGGCGAGTCCGCGCACGAAGGCGGTCTTCCCCGCACCGAGATCCCCGAACAGCAGGATCAACCCTCGAGCCCCGGCCAGGCCGGCAAGGCGCCGGCCAAGGGCCTCGGTCTCGGCCTCTGACGTCGTGACGTGGACCTGCGTGGCACCCATGCCCTACGCGCGCTCCGTGGCCTCGGGAGCAGGACGCCGAGGGGTGCTCACGTCGATCATCGCGTCTGACAGGTGCCCCAGGATGTCACTGGCGGTCATCGCCTGCGCTCCTTCGTCGGCCTCTGCCAGGTCGCCGGCCAACCCGTGGAGGAACACCGCCACGTCGCACGCCACCTCGCCGTCGAGCAACTGCGCGCACCATGCACCGAGCATGCCCGACAGGACGTCTCCGCTGCCGGCGGTGGCCATCCCGGGGTTCCCCGTCGGGTTGATCGACACCGCGCCATCGGGGGTCACCACCAGCGTGCGGTAACCCTTCAGCACCACGAAGACGCTGTGTCGCACGGCGAACTCCCGCGCGACGCCCAGTCGATCGGCTTGAACCGCGTCGGTCGTGGTGCCGACCAGGCGCGCCATCTCACCCGGGTGCGGCGTGACGATGACGACCCCGTCTTCGCGGCCACGCAGCTCGCGCGTGTCGCCGGCGAAGATGTTCAGCGCGTCGGCGTCGAGCACGAGCGGCGCGCCGGCCTGTGTGATCAACCCCTTGACGACCGCCGCCACGCCTTCGCCGACACCGAGTCCCGGGCCCACGACGATGGCATCGGCAGGCTCGTCGAGGATCCGGGCAAGCGCCGTGGCTGCCAGGCGGCCGTGCGCATCTTCGTCGAGGGCGATGGTCATCAACTCCGGCGCGAACGCGGCGACCTGCGGCTGCGCGCTGCGCGGTGTCGCAACGGTCACCAGGCCCGCGCCGCTGCGCAGGGCCGCCATGCCTGCCAGGTAGGCGGCACCGGCCTTCCCCACCGATCCCGCGACGACGAGCACGCGACCGAAGTCACCCTTGTGCGATTCCGGCTCGCGCGGTTCGTTTACCACCAGGGCGATGTAGTCGCGCGAGAGGAAGTCGATGCGCGGACCGTCCACGGCATCGATCACGTCCTGGGGGATCCCGATCTCGGCGACGACCAGGTCGCCGCAATAGCGTTCTGCCGGGGGGAGCACGAGTGGGATCTTCGGCGCGGCGAGCGTAACGGTCAGCGTGGCCTTGACGGCGTCGCCGGCGACGAATGGCGTGTCGGCCGAGAGCCCTGATGGCAGGTCCACGGCGACGACGGGGATCCCGCTGGCATTGACGTCGCTGATGATCGTCTGGAGCAGGCCGCTCACGGCATCGCGGAACCCGGTGCCCAGCATGGCATCGACGATGAGCCCGTGCGACTTCAGTTCCCCGAGGTGCAGTTCCCAGTCGCCCTCGTTGTCGAGTTCGACAATGGTCAATCCGAGGCGGCCGAGGATGTCGAGGTTCGTGCGGGCGTCGCCCTTCACGTCGCTCGCGCGGCCCAGCAGGAAGACCGACACCTCGACGTCACGCATCAGCATCGTGCGCGCGATGACGAAGCCGTCGCCGCCGTTGTTGCCACGACCGGCCAGGATCGCCACGCGGCGGCTTGGCAGGTCGGGATAGCTGGCCTCGATGGCGTTGACCACCTGGCGGCCCGCGTTCTCCATCAGGACGCAACCCGGGATCCCGAGTTCGTCGATGGTGTACCGGTCGGCTTCGCGCATCTGTGTGGCGTCGAGAACTCGCATGAACGCATCCTATACCGTGAGCTCACTTGTGTTGAAGGCGAGCCGACACCGACCCGGCACGTCCGGCAGGTTGATCCGCACGTCACCTGCGGCCAACACCACTGAGTCGAAGGGTAGTCCTGCCTTGCGGCCCGCGGCAAGGTTGGGTACCCTTGCCCGCGTCTGGCGCACGTCGGGCGACGCAAAGGAAGTGACTCGTGGCGATAGTGGTTTCGGTGAACGGCAGGATCAGCGGCAGCGACGACGCAGTGATCTCAGTGCTCGACCACGGCTTCCTCTTCGGCGAGGGCGTCTACGAGGTCCTGCGAACCTATCGGCGTCAGCCGTTCCTGTTGGCCGAGCACACCCAGCGCATGCGCGACTCGGCGGCGATGCTGGCCCTTCCCGTGCCGTTCACCAACGACGAACTGCTCGCGCAGATCCGCGCGGTCCAGGCCACGGCCGATGGCGACGAGCACTACATCAGGATCCTGCTGACGCGCGGTGTCGGCGATTTCACCTACGATCCCACCGCACGCACCACGCCATCGGTCGTGATCATCGTCAAGCCACTCCCCCCCACGCCCGACGACTGGTTCGAACGGGGCGTGACGGTCTCGCTGGTCAGCGTGACGCGAAACCACCCGGGATCGGTCAACCCGCGCATCAAGTCGAACAACCTGCTCAACAACGCGCTGGCGATGCACGAGGCGATTCGCAAGGGCGGGGTCGAGGCGCTCATGAAGAACTATCGGGGCGAACTCGTCGAGTGCAGCACGTCGAACTTCTTCCTCGTGCGTGACGGCGCCATCCACACGGCGCCGCTCGATGCCGGCCTGCTCGCCGGCATCACGCGGGCCTTCGTGCATCGGCTGGCGAACGACCTGGGGATTCCCTCGTACGAACGCACCCTGTACGAGGCCGACCTGGTGACGGCCGACGAGGCGTTCTTCACCAGCACGACGCGGGAGATCGTTCCGGTCGTGCGTGTCGACGATCGGACCATCGGCACCGGAACGCCGGGGCCCCTCACGCGACGGCTGCTGGAGGCATTCCGCGAGCGCGCGGCGGCCGTCGCTGCGTCGCCGGTCACCGCGTAGCCTGCGAAGCTCCGCGGCCGGACGCGTCAGCGCGGCTTCCGCTGCTGCGCGGCACGCAGGCTGTCGTCGAACTCCTCGCGGTGCACCGCCCGCGTGCGGGCCTCCTCGACGTCGAGCACGCCGGCCGCCACCAGTTCGACAAGGTGGTCTTCGAAGGTCATCGACCCGCGCTTCCGCGAGATCGTGATCTCCTGGTGCAGGTGCTGGAGCGCGTTCTTCCTGATGTGCTGCCGCGCCCCGTAGTCGACCATCAGCAGTTCGACGGCGGGCACGCGGCCGCCGCCCTGTCGCGGCAGCAGTGTCTGCACGAGCACGGCCGACAGGGCAAGCGACAGGTCCTGGCGAACCAGATTCTGGCGCTCCGACGGGAAGGCGTCGGCGATCCGGGCGATCGACGAGGTCACGTCGCTCGTGTGCACGGTCGACAGCACGAGGTGGCCGGTCTCGGCCGCCGACACGGCAATCTGCATCGTCTCGGGGTCGCGCATCTCTCCGACGAGGATCACGTCGGGGGCCTGGCGCAATGCCGCCCGCAGCGCGGTCGGAAAGTCCGGGGCGTCGACGCCAATCTCGACCTGCTCGACGAGTCCCCGCTTGTGGGGATGCTCGAACTCGATCGGATCCTCGATCGTGACGATGTGGCGCGGGTGATGGGTGTTGATCTCGTTGACGAGCGCGGCGAGGGTCGTCGACTTGCCCGCACCGGTCGGCCCCCCGACCAGGACGAGCCCGCGTGGCAGGTGACTCAGTTGTGCGACCTGCGGAGGGAGGTTCAGGTTCGCGAGCACCGGCGGACGCACCGGCAACGCCCGGATGGCGGCGGCCGCCCGGCCACGCTCGCGGTGCAGGTTGATGCGGAAGCGCCCGACCGACGCGATCCGCAACGAGGCATCGACGATGCCGAGGGCGCGATACTTCCTGAGCGCGTGCGGCTGCAGGACCGGAACCACGGCCTGCTCGATGTCTTCGCCGTCGAGGGGACCGCCCTCGAGCGGAATCACCCGTCCGTCCACCACCAGCACAGGTGGTGCGCCTGCGACGAGAAGCAGGTCGCTGCCCTGGGCGGCCACCAGGCGGCCGAGCCACTCCTCGAGTGACTCGCCCTCGCGCGTCGACCGCCGGCGCGACTCGGGCGCAGCCAGGCCGAGCGCTTCCACCAGGCGATCGACGTCGTCGTCGGCCTCGTGCATCGACTCGTCGCTAGCGCACGCCCACGGGCGTCTCGTCGGCGTAGGCGTCGATCGGCACGCACGCGCAGACGAGGTGGCGATCGCCGTGTGCGTTGTCGATGCGCGCCACGGCGGGCCACACCTTGTTCGCCCGCACGAACGGCAGCGGGTAGGCCGCCTGCTCGCGCGTGTACGGCCGGGTCCACGTGTCACTCGTCACCGCGCGTGCGGTGTGCGGAGCGTTCTTGAGCACGTTGTTCGTGCGATCGGCCGTACCGTCGATCACCGCCTGGATCTCGTGCCGGATGGCGATCAGCGCGTCGCAGAAGCGGTCGAGTTCGTCCTTCGACTCGCTCTCGGTGGGTTCGATCATCAGCGTCCCCACGACCGGGAACGAGACCGTCGGCGCGTGGAAGCCGAAGTCCATGAGGCGCTTGGCGACGTCGATCTCGTCGATGCCCGACTGCTGCTTGAACGGTCGCAGGTCGAAGATCAGCTCGTGCGCGACGCGGCCGTTCTCGCGTGCATAGAGCACGGGATAATGCGGTTCGAGGCGCGCCTTGATGTAGTTGGCGTTCAGGATGGCGTGCGCGGTCGCCGACGTCATCCCGTCGCCGCCGAGCATGCGGATGTAGCCGTAGGAGATCAGCAGGATGCTCGCGCTGCCGTACGGGGCCGACGCGACCGCCCTGACGCCCTGCGCCCCGCCGGTCGCCACGACCGGATGGCCCGGCAGGTACGGCGCGAGGTGCGCGGCCACGCCGATCGGCCCCATGCCCGGTCCCCCGCCGCCATGCGGGATGGCGAACGTCTTGTGCAGGTTCAGGTGGCACACGTCGGCGCCGATCATGGCGGGGCTGGTGAGGCCGACCTGTGCGTTCATGTTCGCGCCATCCATGTACACCTGGCCGCCGTGTGCGTGGATGATGTCGCACACGTCGCGGATCGCGTCCTCGAACACCCCGTGGGTCGAGGGGTAGGTCACCATCAGCCCGGCGAGATTCGCCGCGTGCTGCGTGGCCTTGGCACGGAGGTCGGCCACGTCGACGTTGCCGTGCGCATCGCAGGCGGTCACGACCACCTTCATGCCCGCCATGACCGCGCTCGCCGGGTTGGTCCCGTGCGCAGACGAGGGAATCAGCACGACGTCGCGATGCGTGTCGCCGCGCGCGTGGTGGTAGGCGCGGATCACGAGCAGGCCCGTCAACTCCCCCTGTGCGCCGGAATTCGGCTGCAGCGACACCGCCGCGAACCCCGTCACGGTCCGCAGCGCCGCCTCGAGTTCCTCGAGGATCTGTGCGTAGCCCTGTGCCTGCTCCGCGGGAACGAACGGGTGCAGCGCGCCGAACTCGGGCCACGTCACCGGGATCATCTCGCTGGCGGCATTCAGCTTCATGGTGCAGGAGCCGAGCGGAATCATCGACGTGTCGAGGCCGATGTCCTTGCGCTCGAGCGACTTCAGGTAGCGCATCATCTGTGTCTCGGAGCGATGGCGCTCGAAGACGGGATGCGTCATGAACGGGGTTGTCCGGCGCAGCGCTGGCGAAAGCGTGGTGGCACGGGCATCGATCGTCACCACAGGTGCCGGCTGCCCGACGGCCTCGGCGAAGATCGCCACCACGTCGTGCACGTCCTCGGCAGTCGTGGTCTCGTCGAAGGCGACTGCAACCGTGCTGTCGTCCACGATGTTGAAGTTGATGCGGTGGCGTGTCGCGATGGCGCGGATCGCAGGCGCACGCCCATCGACGTCCACGCGGATCGTGTCGAAGTACTCCCCGGTCAGCACGCGGTACCCGAGCGCGACGAGCGCACGCGCGAGCCCGGCGGTCGAGGCATGCACGCGCGTGGCAATGGCCTTCAGTCCCTCGGCGCCGTGCCACGTGGCATAGAAGCCCGCCATGTTGGCCAGCAGTGCCTGCGCCGTGCAGATGTTCGACGTCGCCTTCTCGCGTCGAATGTGCTGCTCGCGCGTCTGCAGCGCCATGCGATAGGCCGTCTCGCCTTCGGCGTCGACCGAGACGCCGATGATGCGGCCTGCCGCGTACCGTACGAACGCCTCGCGGGTGGCGAAGAACGCGGCGTGCGGCCCGCCGTATCCCATCGGGACACCGAAACGCTGCGCGTTGCCCACGACCACGTCTGCGCCCATCTCGCCTGGGCGGCGTCAGGATCGTCATCGCGAGCAGGTCACCCGCTACCGCGACGAGCACGCCCTGCGCGTGCGCGTGGGCGATGAGCGCCTTGAGGTCGCGCGCCTCGCCGCAGACGTCGGGGGTCTGCACGAGGATGCCGAAGACGTCATCCGACCATGCGATCGCGTCGAGCGACACGGTCTTCACCGCGATCCCCAGTGGTTCGGCGCGTCCTTCCACCACCACCCGGGTCTGCGGGAAGCAGGTATCGGCCACGAGGAACACGTTGGCTGCCGCCGGCTTCTTCGAGACGCGCCGCAGCAGCGTCATGGCCTCGCCGGCGGCGGTGCCCTCGTCGAGCAGCGAGGCGTTCGCCACCTCCATGGCTGTGAGGTCGCGCACCACCGTCTGGAAGTTGAGGAGGCCCTCGAGCCGGCCCTGGGCGATCTCGGCCTGGTACGGCGTGTAGGGCGTGTACCAGCCGGGGTTCTCGAAGACGTTCCTGAGGATGACGCTCGGCGTCAGCGTGCCGTAGTAGCCGAGCCCGATGTACGAGCGGAAGATCTGGTTTTTCGCGGCGATCGTGCGCAGGCGCGCCAGGTACGCGGCTTCGGTTTCGCCGGGCGGACAGGCCAGCGGCCCCGGCAGGCGGATCGCCGCCGGCACGGCTTCGCCGATCAGGGCATCGAGGCTGTCGGCCCCGACGGCCTGCAGCATCGCAACACGCTCATCCCCGCGCGGTCCGACGTGCCGGGCCGCGAACTCGTTCGCACTCGTGGTGATCATCGACATCAGCGGTGGCACGACCGCCACGTGACGATCGGCCCGAAAAGCGCGGAGACGCGCTGGAACGCACCGGGTGGCGACCGCTGCCCTACTTCACCAGCGCGTCGTACTCGGTGCTCGACAACAAGGACGCGGTTTCGGCGGCGTTGGTGACACGCACCCGGATCATCCACGTCTCGTGGGGCTTCGTGTTGACCACCTCGGGCGATGCCGCCAGGTCGCCGTTCACGGCGATGACTTCGCCGCTGAGCGGGCTGAAGAGCTCCGACACGGCCTTCACCGATTCGATCGTGCCGAAGACCTCGCCCTGGGTCACCTGGCGGCCCAGGTCGGGCAGTTCAACGAACACCACGTCGCCAAGTTGCTGCTGCGCGTAGTCGGTGACGCCGACCACTGCCTCATCGCCTTCGAGACGCACCCACTCATGGTCTTTCGTGGTACTTGAACTCGCTCGGATACATGTGTCAGGCCCTCGGACGCTTGTAGAACGGCAGCGGCACGATGCGCGCCTTGAGCCGGCGCCCCCGTACCTCGACTTCGATCTCGCGATCCACCGTCGCGGCAGCGGTCGGCACGTAGGCCATGCCGATAGCCTTCTTCAGGAACGGGGTCTGCGTCCCGCTGGTGACCGCGCCCGCCAACGCCCCGTCGACCCACACCGGGTAGCCGTGCCGGGCGATCCCCTTGTCGATCATCTCGAACCCCACGAGCTTGCGGGTCGTACCGTGCTCGCGCTGGTCGCGGAGCACGTCTTCGCCGAGGAACCCGGACTTGTTCCAGCCGACGATCCAGCCCAGGTCGGCGTCGAGCACCGTCGTCGTGGTGTCGATGTCGTTACCGTACAGGCGCATCGCCGCCTCGAGCCGCAGCGTGTCGCGCGCGCCGAGACCGGCGGGCACGAGGCCAGCCTCGGCGCCGGCTCCGAGCAGGGCCAGCCAGAGCCGATCGGCCGACTGCGGGGGCACGAAGATCTCGAAACCGTCCTCGCCGGTGTAGCCGGTGCGGGAGATCGTCCCGCGAATACCCGCCACCTCGCCGTGCGCGAACCAGTAGTACTTCATCGCCGACAGGTCGACGGCGGTGAGCGACTGCAGGATGTTCCGCGCCAGAGGTCCCTGGATCGCGATCAGCGCGTAGCGCGCACTCGAGTTCACCGCAACCGCATCGCCGATACCGGCGATCTGCTCGCGGATCCACGCGAAGTCGCCTTCGATGTTCGACGCGTTCACGACCAGCAGGAAGTGATCGTCGGCAAACCGATAGACCAGCAGATCGTCAACGAAAGTCCCCTGCGGCGTCATCAGGCCCGAGTAGTGGATCTGGCCAATCTTGAGCTTCGACGCATCGTTGCTCGAGATGCGCTGCACCGCCGCCAGGGCGTCGGTCCCCGCGATCTCGATCTGGCCCATGTGGCTCACGTCGAACAGGCCGGCCCGGGTCCGAACGGCCTGGTGCTCGTCGACGATGCCGGAGTACTCGACGGGCATGTGCCAGCCGCCGAACGGCACCATCCGGGCTCCGTGGGCGATGTGGCGTGCATGCAGGGGCGTGTGCTTGAGCGGAACGGCTGTGGTGTCTGACATGCGAGGCGGGGCCGCGGATTGGCGCGAAAGCATCGTCGAGCGCAGCGCCGGAGGTGGGCTGCGAGACAACGGCGAAACCGTACTACGCACAGGCAGGCGGGTCAAGGCATGACCACCGCAGGACATGACAACCGCACAACACCCGTCGGCCAGCAGAGCTCACGTCATCCCTCACGAGCCTCGCGACCGAGCCGGCATGCGCTGCGCGACTCGGGAACGAAGTCGCTGACGAACGGCACCTCGGCGCCTGGCGGCTGGCTGGCGCCCCCTGTGGCGTCGAGGTAACTCTTGAGGGTGTGGTAGCTGACGTCGAGGATGCGGCACGCCTCGCGCTTGTTGCGGCCGCACTGTTCGTAGACGGTGCGGGCGTAGCGGACGAGAAAGGCGCGCGCCGAGTCGCGGGCCACGACCGCTGGCTCGAGCATCTCCCGAAACCGGGTCGTGACCACGGGCGGCAGGTGCTCGAGGTCCACCTCGTCGCCGTCGCACAGGGCGACCGCCCGCTCGACGACGCGTTCGAGTTCGCGCACGTTGCCCGGCCAGTGGTATTCGCGCAGGGCCGCCAGCGCGGCCGACGATACCCCCACCAACCCGTCGCGCCGCTGGCGGAGCAACAGGTGCTGGATCAGGTCGCCCAGGTCGTCGGCGTGGGCGCGCAGCGGGGGGACGGCGACCTCGATGCCATTCAGGCGGTGGAACAGGTCGAGGCGAAAGGTGCCGCGTTCGACCATCTCGCCGACGTCGCGGTTCGTCGCCGCCACAACGCGGACGTCGACTTTCACGGCGTCGCTTCCGCCGACGCGCTCGACGAGGAAGTCCTGCAGGACGCGCAGCAGCTTGGCCTGGGCGAGCGGGGGAAGATCCCCGATTTCGTCGAGGAAGAGCGTGCCCCCATCCGCGAGTTCGAACTTCCCACGTCGTCCCCTCACGCCGGTGGCTGCCCGATCCTCGATGCCGAACACCTCGGCCTCGAACAGCGACTCGACGATCGACGCGCAGTTGACGGCGACGAAGGGCCCGGCGCTCCGACGGCTCCACACGTGGACGAGGCGGGCGACCAGTTCCTTGCCGACGCCACTCTCACCCGTCACGAGCACGGGCGCATCGGTGCGTGCGACGCGCACGATGCGTTCGCGTAACCGCTGCATCGCGGGACTGCGACCGATCAGACCCACAGCGTGGGTGCGTCCGTGCCGTGCGCGGGCCACCTGTGCGCGGTACTGTTCCGCGTCGAGTACCAGCCCCGCGAGGCGCGCGCAGTGCTCGAGGAACTGGCGCTGCCACTCGTCGGGTGCTGACGTCAGGCCCCGGGCTTCGAGGACCGCGGGCACGCCGGGCACGGCCACTGCCCACGTTTCCTCATCCTCCTTCAGGAAGGTGCGTCCCGCGCCGAGTGTCCGGCCACGATGCAGCCGCGCCTGCACGCCGTTGCCCATGACGCCTGACACGGCCGACTCGAACGCGCGGTGCGCCGGGCCGCTGGTGGCGTCAGGGTGCATGGCCGCTGCAACCGCCTCGACGACCGTGCCAATCCCGCGACGCGCTTCCACCTGGCGCGCACGCCTGTCTGCAGCCGGACCATCCGTTCTCGTGTGATCGCACATGGTGCTCCGCACCTCCTGAGGGGGTCTGTCACCCGTGGATCAAGCGGCGTACCAGACGGTGCGGCAGGTGCTCCGGTGGCGCCAGGTCGATGTCACCGCAGCCCACCCCCTGGCAATCTGCCGGCACTTCGCATCAACCTCGAGTGGGCACGCAGCCACGGTATTCGGCCGCCAATCGACGAGTGTGGGTAGCCGCTACCCCAACGCTCGGCCGCGCGAACGGGTAGCGCCTACCCCATCACCGTCGCGCCGAACGCTAGGACTCAGCCTGCAGGGTGACGCGGTACACCACGCCCTCGTCGCCTTCGAGTCCCCGGACCCAGGACGCGGCCACGCGCATGCGGCAGTTGCCGCTGGCGCCAGGAACGCCCTGCACCTCGTACGGGCGGCCCGGCAGCAGCCGACTGGCACACTCGATCGTGAGCCTGGTGCCGTCGCGTGAGTGCACCCGGCCACTGCCGTGCCCACGAATGGTGACGTGATACGGCATCAGCGCTCCGTCCATCCAGCGCCTCCCGCGACGAACTCCAGCATCCGCACGCGTCCCGTCGTGCCCAGCAGCCGCACGGCCACCGCTGGCCCTCCGCGCGCCGTCAGGTACAACGTTCCAGAAGAGGATGTGCCTCGCGCCGCGAAGCTGACAAAGCTCGACGCGCCGAACCTGATGCCACTGTCGCCCGGCGCCAACTGGCTGCTGCCGTCGGTGTCGGGACAGCTGCAGCCGACGAGCGCCTCTACCTCGACCCGGCCATCGCTGATCGGACGCCAGCCCGACACGACGGGGTCGATCCCGCGGTCGACGTCATCGCGGCGCACCCCATCGCCGTCGCCGTCCTCGACCAGTCGCATCCGCAACGGCGCGTTGTCCACTTCCCATGCAAGCGTCCGTTGCCGCACTCGTGCGGCTGCGGCGGCCTCGCGAAACGACGAAGCGACCCTGCGCGCGGCGAGACGCGCCGCGACGGCGGCGCCACCCGCTCCGACGGCAGGCACGGTCGTGGCGAGCAGCACGGCTCCGACGGCCAGCGTCACCAGCAGCTCGGCGACCGAGAATCCGGCCGCCGAGCAGACCGGTCGGCGCATCAGTCCATCGCCCCCGGGGCGGGCTTGTCGGCCTTCGGGGCGCCCACGGTGAGGTAGGGCTTGAGCTTGAGGAAGCTCTTCTCGCCAATGCCCTTGATGTTCATCAACTCCTCGACCTTCTTGAACGGGCCGTTCTTCTGCCGATGCTCGAGGATGCGCTGGGCGGTCTTGGCCCCGACGCCGGGCAGGGCTTCGAACTGATCCTGTGACGCGGTGTTGATGTTGACGGTGGGCACCGACCGCGAGGCCACGGCCTCCTGGGCCGCGGACGGGACGGTCGTCGCGCACAATGCGGCGACGAGGGTGAGCATGGCGGCGAACACACGAACCTTCATGGCATCTCTCCTTGGATGGGGGTGGCCTGACCAGGCCCTCGTTCGTCCGGATGCGTGGTCCAGGAAGACGCACGGCGCTGGTCAGCCACCGTCCTCGGCCAGAGCACAGACGCTGCCACCCACCGGCGGGCGAACGCGTGCTGGTAACTTGCGGTGGCGAGAGGCGTTATGGCTGGACGCGCCGGCAAGCTCGCGCGCGTGATCCTGGCGGGCTCACGGCAGCGACACCGCGCGGTGTCGGCGATCAGCGGCCTCGAACGCGTCCTGTGGATTCGTCTCGGAAATGCGACGTGAACTGGGGGGTGCTGGCGTCAACGCCTGGTGGCGTCGATCACACGATCCGGCTTCGAGAACTCAGCGCGACTCGCGGTACCAGGACACCGTCCGCCTGAGCCCTTCGTCGAACTCGATGACGGGGTTGTAGCCCAGGAGCGCCGACGCCAGGCCGATGTCGGCCTGCGAATCCTTGACGTCGCCTGCCCGCGGATCCCGGTAGTCGGGCTCGGCCCCCGACCCGATGATGTCCTTCAACGTCGAGAACAGGGCATTCAGCGAGATGCGTCCGCCCGTGGCCACGTTGACGACCTTGCCTGCGGCGCCGGGCGCGGTGGCCGCCCTGAGGACGCCATCGACGACGTTCGCGACATAGGTGAAGTCGCGGGTCTGCTCCCCGTCCCCGTAGATCGTCGGCGCCTTTCCGGCCAGCAACGCGCTGATGAACAGCGAAATCACGCCGGAGTAGGGCGACGAGGGATCCTGCCTGGGCCCGAAGACATTGAAGTAGCGGGTGCTGACCGTCTCGAGCCCGTACAAGGTCGTGAACATCTCCATGTACTGCTCGCCGACGAGCTTCTGGAGGGCGTACGGCGACAGCGGCCGCGTGGGCATCGCTTCGTGCTTCGGCAGCGTCGGCGTGTTGCCGTATGCCGACGATGACGCGGCATACACGACACGCGACACCCCCGCATCGCGCGCGGCCACCAGCACGTTGAGCGTCGCGTCGATGTTGGCGCGGTTCGAGGTGATCGGATCGATCACCGACTTCGGCACCGACGGGATCGCCGCCTGGTGGAGGACGACGTCGATGCCGTCGACGGCCCGGCGCGCGACGTCGAGATCGGCGAGATCCCCTTCGAGGAAGTCGACGCCCTCGATGTGGTCGAGGTTGCTGCGCTTGCCGGTCGACAGGTTGTCGACGACCCGGACGTCGTGGCGCCGCCGCCGGAGTTCCTCGGTCAGGTGCGACCCGATGAAGCCTGCACCACCCGTGACGAGATATCGCGCCATGTGTCTCGAAGGTCCCTGAACCTTGTGGAGACCGCCACAACGCGCCGGCCGGGAGCGTCGCAGTCGATCGATAAGCCGAATCCTGTGCGGCCGACACCCGAGGTATCGGCCGTGGCGATCATTCCTCTAGGGCCGCCATTACTGGCGGCCTCGAGCGACCTACCCGGAGGCTTCGGACGGGCCGTCCTCAAGCGCCTCCCTATTTGGTCTTGCTCCGTGCGGGGTTTTGCCTGCCATCATCGTTGCCGATGACGCGGTGCGCTCTTACCGCACCTTTTCACCCTTACCCGCCTTCGCCCTTCGGGCTTCGGCGAGGCAGGCTCTTCAGCCTACCCGCCTGCACCTGAAGACGGTTACAGCGACCCTTGCGGGCCGCCGTCCGTGCGTTGACCTCGGCAAGCCAAGCCCCTGAAGAGCCTGCCTCGCCGAAGCGCGGCACGAGCCGCGCGAAGGCGGGCGGTATATTTTCTGTGCCACTGGTCCGTCGGGTTGCCCCGCCCGGGCGTTACCCGGCGCACTGCCCTGTGGAGTTCGGACTTTCCTCTCCGCCCCATGCGGCTTGCGCCACACAGATGCGCAGCGATCGCCTGATCGGCTGCGACGCACCGGCCGGCACGCGTGAGCATGGTACCACGCAATCAGCCGTCGGTTTCCTGCGAGATCCCGTACTGCTCGATCTTCTTGTAGAGGTTGCTGCGGGGCGTGTCGATCACTTCGGCCGTCTTCGAGATGTTCCACTGCTGCTCGCGCAGGCTCTCGACGATGAAGGCGCGCTCGGTGGCTTCCTTGAACGCCCGCAGCGTGGCCGGTCGTGGTTCGGCAACCGACGTGGCCGTTGCGCCGCCGATCGGCGGCGCCGCGCCCTGCATGGGCACCGGCTGGGCGACGCCACCAGGTTCGCCGCGCAGCTCGATGCGCAACGCCCGCACGTCGGCAACGTCGATGAAATCGGCGGGCGCCATGATCAGCATGCGCTCGACGGTGTTCTTCAGTTCGCGGATGTTGCCCTTCCACGGGAGCTGCTGCATGAGTTCCAGCGCCGCGGGCGTGAAGCGCTTGGGACGGAAGTTGTTCTCGCGCGCGAAGAGCTCGACGAAGTGCCGCACCAGCCCGGCGATGTCCTCGCGCCGTTCGCGTAGCGGCGGCACGTGGATCGGGATCACGCTGAGCCGATAGTAGAGATCCTCGCGGAAGTGCCCGCGAGCGATCTCAGCCTCGAGGTCCTTGTTCGTCGCGGCGATGACCCGCACGTCGACCTTCAGCGTGCGAGCCGATCCCAGGCGCTCGACCTCGCCTTCCTGCAAGACCCGCAGGACCTTGGCCTGCGTCTTGGCGCTCATGTCGCCGACTTCGTCGAGGAAGATCGTCCCGCGATCGGCCTGTTCGAACTTGCCGATCTGCTTGTCGGCGGCGCCCGTGAACGATCCCTTCTCGTGCCCGAACAGCTCCGACTCGATCAGTTCCTCGGGAATCGCGGCGCAGTTGACCTGCACGAACCGCTCGCGGCTGCGCTGGCTGTTGCGATGGATGGCCCGCGCCACCAGTTCCTTCCCGACCCCGCTCTCACCGAGCACGAGGACCGTGGCATTGGTCGGCGCCGCACGCCTGATGGCGTCGGTAATCCGCGCGAGCGCGGGGCTCTGCCCCACCATCTCGTGCCGCAGTTGCTCGGCTCGCCGGAGTTGCCGGTTCTCGTCGGCCAGGCGACGCCGATCGACCGCATTGCGCACCGTGACGAGCACGCGTTCGCTCTCGAGTGGCTTCTCGATGAAGTCGAACGCCCCGCGCTTGGTCGCCTCCACGGCGGTCGACACCGTTGCGTGCCCCGACACGATCACGACCGGAATCGACTCGTCGAACAAGCGGATGCGATCGAGGACCTCGAGTCCGTCCATGCCCGGCATGCGGATGTCCAGGAACACCAGGTCGGGCGCTTCGCGCTCGATGGCGGCCAGGCCGTCGGGGCCCGACGAGGCCACCGCGCACTCGTAGCCGTCGTACTCGAGGATCATCCGCATGGCGTCGCGGATGGCAGCCTCGTCGTCGATCACCAGGATGCGAGCGGTCATTCCTGCGAGGCCTCCACCCTGACGGCCCGCAACGCGCGCTGGCCCAGGTCGGGGAGATAACAGAAGAACGCCAGGACGTCTCCCGGCCGGGCGGCGCGCGTGGCGTTCAGGTACGCCGCCATCGTCGGCACCGCGACGCGGTTCACCTCGAGGATGATGTCGCCGCGTTCAACGCCGGCCTCGTATGCGGGCCCAAGCGGGTCAACGGCCGTCACCACCACCCCGTGCACACCCTCGGGCACGTGCAACCGCCTGGCGAGCGCCCGATCGACATCGCGCACCGACACACCGAGGCCCATGGCCGGTGTCGCCCCGGGCCGCGTGGTCCCACGTGCGGGGGCCGTGCCCTCCTCGTCACCCGGTGACGGTCGCTCGCCGAGGCGCAGCGACACCGACTGCTCGAGCCCGTCTCGCAGCACCTGCAGCGTCGTCCCGGCGCCAGGCGGGCGGGCCGCGATGTGCCGAATCAGGTCGTCGTTCGTCCGCACGCGAGCGCCGTCAACCGACACGATCACGTCGTAGGGCCTGATGCCCGCGCGCGCGCCGGGCGAGCCGTCGGTGACGTCCTGCACCAGGGCGCCGGCCGACGGGGCCAGCTTCAGCGACCGGCTCAGGTCGGGGTCGAGATCGCGCAACGTCACACCCAGGTACCCGCGCGCCACACGCCCGTCGCGCTTCAACTGCGGGAGGATGGCCCGCGCCTGGTTGATCGGAATCGCGAACCCGATGTTGCGCGCCTTCCGGCTGATGGCGGCGTTGATGCCGATGACTTCGCCCCGGGCGTTGATGAGCGGCCCGCCGCTGCTCCCGAAATTGATCGCGGCATCGGTCTGGATGTAGTCGTCCAGGCTCGCATCGAACAGCTTGCGTCCGAGGAAGCTGACGACGCCCACCGTCACGGTGTGCTCGTAGGCCAGCGGGTTGCCGATGGCACAGACCCACTCGCCCACCCTCACCTGCGACGAGTTGCCAAGCTGCGCGACCGGCAGCGGCTCGCCCGCGTCGACCTTGATCAGGGCGACGTCGGTTGCCGGGTCGGCACCCACGACGACAGCCCGCAGGCTTCGGCCATCGGCCAGCTTCACCGTGACCCGGTCAGCGCCGCTGATCACGTGATGATTCGTCAGGATGTAGCCGTCGGCCTCGACGATGAAGCCGGATCCGGAGCCTTCGTCGGGAATCTCGGGATCGTCCGGGGTTCCATCGTCGTCGGATTCCTCGTCGGACGGGTGGAGGGGGGGATCGGTGGCGGTGGCGCGCGTGCGCGTCGTCGCCTCCACGTTGACGACGGCTGGATTCAGGCGTGCCGCCACCTCGGCGAAGTTGACGATCGAGGCGACCGGCCCAGCCGGCGTGCTGAATCCCGGCGAGGCAACCGTCGGCGCTGACGGCGACGGACCGTGAGGTGCCTGGCTCCCGGTGCCCGCATCCTGGCGAGGCCTCACCGTGAAGCCAATCAGGAAGCCGACCACCGTCGTCAGGACGAGCGCAACCGGAGCAAGACGACGCAGCATGTGGAGGAATGGTGCCACCGGAGGCGGTGACGGCAAATTATACGCCCACGAGGAGGCGGAACGCCGTCTCGTCGAGTGTCGGCACACCGAGGGCGATGGCTTTGTCCAACTTGCTGCCGGCGTCGGCCCCCACCACGACGGCGGTTGTCTTCCGGCTCACCGACCCGGTCACCTTGGCCCCAAGCCGCTCGAGATGTGCTTGCGCGTCGTCGCGTGTCATCGTGGACAGCGTGCCTGTCAGCACGTAGACCCGGCCGGCCAGCGGCTTCACGCCGTGCTCCGCCTCAGGATCGACGGGCTGCCCGAAATTGAGTCCGGCCTCCCGAAGGCGCTCGACCAGCGCCTGCGTGGCAGGGGCGTCGAAGAAGGCCCGCACCGACGCTGCGACGACGGGGCCGACGTCAGCGACTGACTGCAGTTGCTCGACCGAGGCCGATGCGATCGCATCCAGCGTCCCGAACGCCCGTGCGAGGGCCTGGGCGCCCCTCTCGCCCACGTGACGAATCCCGAGGCCGAAGACGAGGCGCGCGAGCTCGTGCGACCGGCTCCGGTCGAGCTCGGCCACCAGGTTCCCCGCCGATTTCTTTCCCATGCGGTCGAGGCCGGCCAGCTGTTCGACGTCAAGCGCGTAGAGATCGGCGAAGTCACGCACGAGGCCGGCGGAGACCAACTGGTCGACGAGCGCCTCGCCCAGGCCTTCGATATCCATCGCCCTGCGCCCGGCGAAGTGCTCGATGCTCCGGCGGAGCCGCGCCGGGCACGACGGGTTCTCGCACCGCCAGACGACCTCATCGTCGGGCCGTTGCAGGTCGCTGCCGCAGACCGGGCACACCGTCGGCATCACGAACGGCGTTGGCGCCGCATCGCCCTCTGGACGCAGCGAGACGATCGGCTTGACGACTTTCGGAATGACGTCGCCCCCCTTCTCGATCAGCACCATGTCGCCGGGCCTGATGTCCTTGCGCGCGACTTCCTGCTCGTTGTGCAGCGTCGCCATGGCAATCGTCGAGCCGGCGAGCAGCACGGGGTCGAGCACGGCGACCGGCGTGACGGCCCCTGTGCGGCCCACCTGGAGGTCAATCCTGATGACACGCGTCGTGGCCTGCTGCGCCGGGAACTTGTACGCGATGGACCATCGGGGGAACTTCGAGGTCGCGCCCAGCACGGCCCGCGACGCCACCGCATCGACCTTGATCACGACGCCGTCGGTCTCGAAATCGAGATCGCGCCTCGCGTCGGCCCAGTCGCGGCAGAACTCGATCACGGCATCAATCCCCGCGCAGCGCCGGGAGTGCGGCTCGACTGGCAGGCCCCATCCGGCCAGGGCGGCCAGCGTGTCGCCTTGCGTCTCGGGCAGCGACACGTGGGGCGCGCCGGGTGGCACGACGACCTGGTAGGCGAACATGCCCAGGCCGCGCGTGGCGACCAGCGCAGGATCGAGCGTGCGCATCGTGCCGGCGGCCGCGTTGCGGGGGTTGGCAAACACCGCCTCCTGGTTGCGCTCGCGCTCGTCGTTGATGCGCGCGAACGACGTGTTCGGGAGGTAGACCTCACCGCGGACCTCGAGCCGCGGCGCAGCCGCGCGGCCGCGGAGCCGCAGCGGGATGGCGCGGATGGTTCGGACGTTCGACGTCACGTCTTCGCCTTGCACGCCGTCACCCCGCGTGACCCCACGCACCAGGCGTCCCTCGACGTACGTCAGCGCGATGCTCAAGCCGTCGATCTTCAGTTCGGCGAGGTAGGTCACCTCGCTGCCGGCCTCGAGCGCCAGGCCGCGTCGCACACGCTCGTCGAAGGCCCGCAGTTCGTCCTCCGCGTAGGCGTTGTCGAGGCTGAGGAGTGGTTCGGCGTGTGCAACCGTCGCAAATCCCTCGGCGGGACGGCCAGACACGCGCTGCGTCGGCGAGTCACTGGTCACGAGCTCCGGGTGCGCGGCTTCGAGCGCCCCGAGTTCCCTCATCAGGGCGTCGAACTCCGCGTCGGAGATCTCCGGATCGGTGTGGATGTAGTAGCGCTCCTCGTGGTGGCGGATGCGCTCGCGCAGATCGGCGATCCGGTCGGCTGGGGTCATCGTTCAACCACCGGCGCGATCCTCAGCGATCGCGGAAGACCACGTAGTCGAGGAGCGAGGTGAGCGCGTCGCGCTCGGCCGACGGCGGGAAGGCGCCGTGCAGGACCGCGCGTGCGTCGTTCGCATGTTCGGTCGCCGCGCTGTAGGCCGCGTCGGTCGCGCCGTGCTCGGCGAGCATCGCCTTGATGGTGAGCCAGTCGGCTTCCGACACCTGGCGCTCGCGCACGACGCGGTCGATGACCTCCCGCGCAGCGGCTCCGCCCTGCTTGAGCAGCAGCACGATCGGCAGCGTGACCTTTCCCTCGCGCAGGTCGCTGCCGACTGGCTTCCCGAGGGCGCTCTCGTCGGCGGTGTAGTCGAGCAGGTCGTCGACGATCTGGAACGCGATGCCCAGCTTGAAGCCGAAATCCCACAGCGCCTGCTGCTGCTCGGGCGTGGTGTTGCCGAGCATGCCGCCGATGCGCGTGCAGCCCGCGAAGAGGTACGCGGTCTTGCGGCGGATGATCTCGAAGTGTTCCTCTTCGGTGATGTCGATGTCGCCGTTCTTCGTGAGCTGGAAGATCTCACCCTCGATCATCCGGAGCGTGACATCGCACAGCACGCGCACCATCTCGAGCGAGTCATCGCGGATGAGCGCCAGCGCCATCGACTTGATGTAGAGGTAGTCGCCGAGCAGGACGGTGATGTCGTTGCCCCAACGCGAGTGCACGGCCACGCGTCCGCGGCGGACGTCGGCCTCGTCGACGATGTCGTCGTGCACGAGCGTGGCGGTGTGGATGAACTCGACCACCGACGCGTACTGCACCGCGGCCTCGCCGGTGCATCCGCCGAGCCGCGCCGTGAGCAGCAGCACGGCCGGGCGCACGCGCTTGCCACCGCTGCCCGCGATGTAGCGGGCCATCTGCGGGATGACCTGCACGCGCGATTCGACCTGCTTGACGAACTCGTGCTCGACCCGCGCGAGATCCTCACGGATGGGCTCGAAGATGCGGGCGAGTTCGGCGGGCGGGGGGGCCTTCTGCACTGTGTCACTCACGCGAGGTCACATCTCAACATAGACGATAGAGCGAGTCAACGGAACGGCCGACCCGGTCATGCGCCGAACAGGGTGGCATAGTTTGCGGTCGTGCGTGCGATCACGTCCGCGGCACTCGTGCCGTGGACCCGGGCGAGTTCTTCGGCGACGCGCCCGACGAACGACGGTTCGTTGCGCTTGCCCCGATGCGGGATGGGCGCCAGGAACGGGCTGTCGGTCTCGATCAGGGTCCGGTCGAGCGGCACCGCCGCCGCAACCGCCCTGAGATCGCCAGCCCGCGGAAACGTCACGATGCCGGCGAACGACACGAAGAACCCGAGGTCGAGCGCCTGGCCGGCCAGCCATGTTCCCGCGGTAAAGCAGTGGAACACGCCGCGCACGGCGCCCCGGCCGGATTCGCGCAACACCGCCACCGCGTCTTCGTCGGCTTCGCGCGCGTGGATCACCACCGGCAACCCTCGCGCAACGGCCAACCGCACCTGCGCGGCAAACACGCGCTGCTGGACGTCGCGCGGCGCGAAGTCGTAGTGGTAGTCGAGACCGATCTCGCCGATCGCCCGCGGCGACACCTGCGCGATCCGCGTTGCAACACATTCCGCGCTCTCGGCTTCCCGGCCCGCGAACGCGCCCGCCTTGTGCGGGTGCACGCCGACGCTGAAGTCCAGCGCCGGCCAGGCGTCCCGCAACGCGGCGACCCGCTGCAACTCGGCCTCGTCGGTCGCGTCGAGGATGCACAAGGCCCCTGCCACGCCCGCGGCGTCGGCCCGGGCGATGACCTCACCCACGTCGCCGGCGTAGACCTCGTCGGCGAGGTGGCAGTGCGAGTCGATCATCTAGCGGACTCTCGTCCCGGGCGGCACGTCGGCCGCGAAACCCACCAGGATCGGCTTGCCGCCGTCCGGACTCCCCGCGAGCACCATGCCGTTCGACTCGATGCCCATCAGCGTCGCGGGCTTCAGGTTGGCCACGACGACCACCGTCTGGCCAACCAGCGCCTCCGGCTCGTACGCCTCGGCAATTCCGGCGACCAGCGTGCGCTGTTCGAAGCCGAGATCCACCGACAGCTTGACGAGCTTCTTCGACTTCGGGACCCGCTCGGCCGACAGGATTTTCGCGACGCGCAGGTCGACCTTCATGAAGTCTTCAATCGCGATCCGGTCGCCGGTGATCGGCGACACCGGGGCCGCAGCGGGTGCCGGCTCGGGCACCGCGCTCCCTGCTGGCTTTGACGCCTCGACGGCAGGAACGGTGGCGGGCGGCGTCGGCGCGGCGGATTCAGGCGCGCTTGCCGGGGGTGCGGGAGACTCGTCAGTCACGGGAACGTCCTTTCTCGGAAAGAGGGCGTCGGGAATGCCGACGCGTGTACCGGCAGCCAGCGTCCCTGGCGCGAGCGACACCCACGACTCGAGCGGTATCCCGAGCGCCGCGCGCATGCGCGCCGCCGCGTCGGGCATCGCCGGTTCGATCAACTGGCTCACGATGCGCAGCGCATCTGCCGCGCGATACAGCGTCGACTCGAGCCGCGCGCGCCCGTCCTCCTGCTTGGCGAGCCGCCACGGCTCGCGCGCCACCAGGTAGCGGTTCGTCTCGCCCACCAGCCGCCACACCGACGTCAGCGCACGGCTGAACTCGAAGGCACGCGCCGCGTCAACGGCTTCGTCGATCACCATGCGTGCTTCGTTCTCGAGCAGGTCGTCGGCCGAATCGCGGAACGTCGGCGCGGCCACGATCCCGTCGCAGTACCTCACGACCATCGTGGCCGTGCGGCTCAACAGGTTGCCGAGGTCGTTGGCGAGGTCGGCGGTATACCGCGCATGGAACGCCTCGTCGGTGAACGCGGCGTCGGCGCCGAGCACCATCTCACGCAGCACGAAGTACCGAAAGGCGTCGAGCCCGTAGGCCGCCACGTACGGCGCCGGACGCACGACGTTGCCCAGCGACTTCGACATCTTCGCCCCATCCATCGTCCACCAGCCGTGGGAGACGATCTGACGCGGGAGCGGCAAGCCTGCCGACATCAGGAACGCCGGCCAGTAGATGGCGTGCTGGCGGACGATCTCCTTGCCGATCAGATGCACGTCGGGGGGCCAGTACTTCCTGAAGCGCGTGTCGCCCTGGGGCGTCCCCTCGCCGTAGCCCGCCGCCGTCAGGTAGTTCGTCAGCGCGTCGAACCACACGTAGACGATGTGCCCCGGATCGTCGGGAACGGGAATCCCCCACGTGAACGACGTGCGGCTGACGCTCAGGTCGTCGAGACCGCGTTCGATGAAGGCGAGGACCTCGTTGTAGCGCGCCGTCGGGACGACGAAGTCGGGGTGCGCGTGATAGTGCTCGCGCAGCGGCTCCTGGTACTTCGAGAGCCGGAACTTGTAGTTCGCCTCTTCGAGCCACTCGACGGGGCCGCCGCAGGTCGGGCACTTCCGTCCGTCGAGCAGCTGCGTTTCCGGCACGTACAGCTCATCCGTCGTGCAGTACCAGCCCTGGTACGTCGCCTTGTACAGATCGCCCCGATCGAGCGAGGCCCGCCAGATGGCCTCGACCGCACGACGATGCCGCGGCTCGGTGGTGCGGATGAAGTCGTCGTTGCTGATGTGCAGGTCGGCGAACAGGTGACGGAAGCGCTCGGCGATCTGATCGACGAACACGCGCGGGTCGATGTCGGCCTTCTTCGCCGAACGCTCGATCTTCTGGCCGTGCTCGTCGGTCCCGGTCAGGAACAGCACGTCCTCGCCCGACAGGCGGTGCGCGCGCGCAGCCGCGTCCGCGAGGATCGTCGTGTACGCGTGCCCCAGGTGCGGCTCGGCGTTCACGTAGTAGATCGGCGTTGTCAGGTAGAAGCGCATGGGCAGGGGCGTCGGCATCAGTGCGAGGCGGAAGACAGATCCAGCCAGGCGCGCACTGCTGCCGCCTGGATGTCCTTGACCGGAACGCCGCGTTCACGCGAGAGGCGCCGACAGTCGTCGAATTCCGGGGCCGCATTCAGCAGGAGCCCGTGGCGCCGCCCCAGTTTCATGCGCACCTCACCGTAGGGCGTCGATACGGCGCGGTGCTCCCGGTCGAGACACTCGCGGCGAACCTCATGGTAACGCACCCCGAGCGTCGTCGTCTCGGCGAACAGCAGCCCGACGACCGCGTCGCGGCGCTGCGGCCCGACCAGCACCGTGACGAGCGTCCCCGGGCGATTCTTCTTCATCTGCACCGGCGAGAAGAACACGTCGGCCGCGCCGGCCTCGAAGAGACGATCCATGACGTCGCCGAACACCTGCGGCGACATGTCGTCGATCTCGCACTCCACGATGACAAGCGGCTCGGCTTCGACCGGGCCAGAATCGCCCACCAGCACGCGCAGCACGTTGGGACGATCGGCGAAATCGCGGTCGCCGGCGCCGTACCCGACCGCGGTGACACGCATGGGCGGCTGCGCGCCGAACTCGCTGGCGGCGCCCGTGAGGATCAAGGCTCCGGTCGGCGTGAGCAACTCGACGCGCGGACCGGCACTGAATGTCGGCACGCCGGTGAGCAGGCGCACCGTGGCCGGGGCCGGCACGGGAAACACCCCGTGCGCGCACCTCACCGTGCCGCCACCCACATTGAGCGGGGCGCAGACGACCCGGTCGGCCCCCAGGTGCTCGAGCGCACACACGGCACCCACGACATCCACGATGGCGTCGATGGCCCCGACCTCGTGGAGGTGGACCTTCTCGACCGGCATGGCGTGGATCGCGGCCTCGGCCTCGGCCAGACGCGTCATCCACGAGATGGCCGTCGCCTGCGCCGCCTCCGACAGCGCCGACCTCCCGATCAGCGCCGCGATGTCGGCAAGCGACCGATGCCCATGGTCGTGGGCAGGTCCCCTGGCGTGGTCGTGTTCATGACGGTGGGCGTGTCGGTGCTCGTGGGAGTGGCCATGCTCGTGGGAGTGGCCGACGTGTCCATGATCGTGGAGTGGCCATGCCCGTGAGCGTGTGTGTGCCGATCCTCGTGACGGGTGTCATGCGCGTCGCCAGCCGGCGCGGCGCCTTCGCCAACGGCATCCGCCCGCTCGGGCCCGGCGTCAGGGCGCGTGCCGTGCACCAGCACGTGGCACTTCGTGGCCGACACGCCAGCGCGCATCACGCGTTCGGCTTCGAGCGTCACGCCTTCGAGCGCCAGGCTTCCGAGCGCCTGCCGGAGGACCTCGATCGGCACGCCCGCATCGACCAGTGCGCCAAGCACCATGTCGCCCGACGCTCCCGAGAATCCGTCGAAGTAGAGAATCCTGCTCACGTCACCGTCCCCCTGCCACCCTCACGGCGGCTCGAGGCGGCTGGCCTCGAGAAAGCTGTAGTAGCTGGCGTCGGCCAGCACCAGGTGATCGAGCACCTCGATGCCGACCACGCGGCCGGCCGCCACCATTCGCCACGTCAACTCGGCATCGTCGTGGCTCGGCGACGGATCACCTGACGGGTGATTGTGAAAGAGCACGACCCCTGATGCGCGGCTCGCGATCGCCTCGTGAAACACCTCGCGCGGGTGGATCACGCTGCAGTCCAGCGTCCCCACTGTCAGCAGCGCCGTCTTGATCAGGCGGCGCTGCGCGTCGAGCGCCGCCAGCCCGAAGTGCTCGACGTTGCGCGCGCTGAAGTGCGGCATCAGGTACGCCGCGATCGCCGCCGGGCTCGTGAACCGCTCACGCGGCCCCCCCGAACGCAACAGCGTGCGACGTCCCAGCTCAGACGCCGCCAGCAACTGCGCGGCGCGCGCGCGGCCGATGCCGCGCAACCCCTGCAGTTCCGCGGCCGACACCCGCGTCAGGCCCCGAGGCCCTCCAACCGACGCCAGCACGTGGTTCGCCACGTCAATCGCGCTGCCGTCACGGCATCCCGCCCCGATGACGATCGCGACCAATTCGTTGTCGCCCAGAGCCGCCGCACCCATCCGCGCGAGCTTCTCGCGCGGCCGGTCGTGCATCGACAACTGGCGCAGGCCCCGCTCGCCGCCTGAACTCGTCATGGTACGTACACGCTCCCGTCGTCTCGGCCCCCGCACCCGCGCGACGCGGAGGGTATACTGCACTCGTCATGACGCCCAGCAGGCGCCTGTTCGTCGCCGCCGCAGTCCTCGTCGTTGCCGCCGCCCTCGGGTGTACGTCGCCGCCCGACAAGGAACTCCACCAGGCTGAGGGCGCCCTCGACACCGCCCGCGCGGCGGGCGCGCCACGGTACGCCAGCGAGGAATTCGAGGCGGCCTCGGCTGCCCTGTCGCGTGCGACCACCGCCGTCGGCGAGCGCGACTACAAGCTCGCCCTCAACTACGCCCTCGACGCCCGCGAGCGGGCGCTCGTGGCGGCCCGCGTCGCCGCCGAAGAACGCGTCCGCGTACGGAGCCAGGTCGAGCAGCAACTCGCCGACATCGACACGGCTCGACGGTCGCTCGACGCCCGGCTCGATGAGGCCGAGGCGGCCAAGGTCGCCCGCAAGTGGCTCACGAGCGGCCGCGCATCGAGCGCGAAGGTGACCACGGCACTCGCCGAAGCGCGCCCCTTGCTCGACGCCGGCGATGACGATGCGGCAGCGGCGCTCCTGAAGCCACTTCACGAGCTGCTGGCCAAGGCCCGTAGCGAAATCGATGCCGCCATCGAGTCGCGCAATACGCGCCGTCCTGCTCGCCGCACGCGCGGCTAGGGCCGGATCGCCGACAACGGCCGGAGTCCCTGTCAACGCGCGGAGTCGGCGCCGACAAGTCACTCCCGGAGTGATTGTGCGCGGCAGAAAACGCCGTCAGAAGAGCATGGGCCCGATCAGGCCGAGGACGGCCACGATCGCGACGAAGCCGGCGATGTCGAGCGCCAGGCCGTACTTCATCATCGACGAGATGGGCACGTAGCCGCTCGAGTACACGATGGCATTGGGTGCCGTCGAAATCGGCATCATCGAGCCCAGGCTGGCGCCGAACGTCGCGCCCAGCGCCGGCAGGATCGGGTTGACGCCCGCCGAGGTGGCGACCGCGATGGCCACCGGCACGATCATGTTGGCCGCCGCGGTGTTCGACGTCACCTCAGACAAGGTGATCGCCAACCCGGTGAACAGCGCCGTCAGCGCAATGGGCGTCTGCGACGGCAGCCACGACGTCAGGCCATCGCCGACGACCGTGGCGAGCCCCGTGCTGAAGGCCAGTTCGCCCAGCGCCAGGCCGCCTCCGTACAACAGCACGATGCCCCAGTCGATTCGCACGGCCTCGTCCCAGCCGAGCGTGAACTTGCGGCTGCGCCAACTCACCGGGAGCACGAAGAGCGTCAGGGCGCCGACCATCGCGGCGACACCCTCAGGGACGGTCTCGACGTAGGCGGTCGTGAAGCCCGACAGTCGGGGCGCCCACGCGGGCACGAGCAACGCGACGATGGCGAGCGCCCCGGGCAGTGTCCAGAGCACCACCGTCAGGCTGAACGCCACCAGCACGTTGCGCTGCCCCGCCGAGACGGGCCCGAGCTTGGTGAGTTCGTCGTGCACGAGCCGCGCGCTGCCCTCGCCCGCATCCACGCGACGTGCCGACGTCAGCCAGAAGAGGACCGCGATGAACGCGAACAGCACGATCGCCAGCGGCACGCCGAGAGCCATCCACCGGAAGAAGCCGATGTGCACGCCGTGGATCCGCTCGATGAGCCCGATGCCGATCAGGTTCGGCGGCGTGCCAACGGGTGTCGCGAGGCCGCCGACCGACGCCGCAAACGAGGTGATCAGCATCACCGCCGTCGCGAACCGCCGCACGTCTGCGCCCCGTGCGACGCGCCCCCTGGCGATGTGCGCGACGAGGGCGAGGCCGATCGGGAACATCATCGCGGTGGTCGCGGTGTTGCTGACCCACATCGACAGCGCCATCGTGGCGCCCCCGTAGACGATCATGACCCGTGCCCCGCTGCGTCCGATGAACCGGTGCGAGAGCGCGGTGTAGGCAATCCGCCGATCCACGCCGTGCACGAACATCGCCTCGGCCAGCATGAACGAGCCGATGAACAGGAAGATGATCGGATCGGCGAACGAGGCCAGGGCCGCCCTGGGCCTGGCGACCTGCAGGAGGATGGCGAGGATGGGCCCGAGGAGCGCCACGACGGCCATCGGCAGCGCCTCGGTGATCCACAGCACGATCACCAGCAGCATGACCGCTGCCATCCGGTGGGCCTGCCACGACACGTCCCGCATCGGCACGGCGAGCAACAGCAGGAAGACGAGCGGCGCCACGACGAGCCCGACGGTGCGGCGGCGCCGGTTGAACTGCTCCTCGGCGGGCGAATACGCCTCGACGGCTTCTACGGCTCCCTGGAGTGTGCGCATCTCAGGGAATCCACCTGGCCTCGGCCACGACTTCGGCCCAGCCGGTGAGGAAGACGCGGTCGTCGCGCATCACCACGCGCTGGCTTCCCCCGGGTGCGATGACCTCGACGTCGTCGTCCACGAGACCGCGGTGGCGGGCAGCCAGCGCCGACGCACACGAGCCGGTGCCCGACGACAACGTCGGCCCGCAGCCCCGCTCCCAGATCAGGATCCGCACGCGATCCCGCGCGTCTACCTGGGCGATCTCGACGTTGACGCCCTCGGGAAACTCCGGATGGTGCTGCAGGGCCGGTCCGAGCGCCGGGAGGGTCAGCGGATCGAGCGCGGCGACGATGGCGACGCACTGGGGATTGCCGATGTCGAGCCGCACGGCGTGCACGTGGCCGACGCCGGGCACCTCGAGCGCCACGTCGCGCATGTCGCGCACCTGCCCCATGTCAGCCCTGAACAGGAAGCGGTAGCCGCACTCGGCCGCCTTCAACTCGAGCACCTTCTCGCCCGCCTCGGTCCTGACACGCAGCTCGCCGCTCGTGAGGCCGCGTTCGAACGCGAGGAGCGCGCCCAGGCCACGCACGCCGTTGCCCGACACTTCGGAATGGCTGCCATCGGAGTTGATCAGCCGCATCGTGGCCCCGTCGGGCTGCTCGTCGAAGAGGATGAGGCCGTCTGCGCCAATGCCGGTGTGGCGGTGACACATCGCCCGCGCCAGCGGGACCGGGTCGGCGCCGCCCGCGTCGGCGTGACGAACGTAGAGGAAGTCGTTGCCGTAGGCGTGAGCTTTGACGACGCGCATGACAGGTGCCCTACGGAAGGCGGAAGGCGTCGAAGACGTGGGTGTAGCCCACCGCCAGGCCGACGCTGGGATCCCTCGGCGTCAGGCCCACGATGAGGGCACCATCGACGCGGCCGGCTCCCATCGTGTATCGCGCCCCGAAGCGGAACTGCCCTCGAGACTCGGTGCCGGGCGGCGGATCGGTCGAGGCCGTGTGCACGCGCCCGTTCACCTCGCCCACGAACTCGGCGTGGTCGGTGAACGCGCGCGCCAGCGACAGGCCGTAGGTGAGCACGTCGTTCTGTGCGTCGCCGCGCACCGGGTTGCCAAGGATGCCGAGCCCCAGGTTCCCGACGATCCGGATGCGCTCGACGGTTTTGCCGACCAGCAGGCTGGCCGTGAAGTCGGTCGTGTCGAGGCCGAGGCCGCTCTCGTTGCTCGCATTGGGCAACTTCGTCGCAAAGCGGACCCCGATCGCCGGCCGTCCCCCCGACTCCCCCACCAGGCGGATCTTGGTGGCCAGGACGATGTCCTCGACGGCCGACGTGGAGTCGCCGTCGAGCGTCACGACGTCCGACAGCGGCGCGTCGATGCGATCGGTGACCGACAACCGGTTGTAGCCGCTGTCAATCTGGAACTCGGCGATGCTGCTGAGACCGACGCTGACGCCAACGAGGGGAACGCGCAGCAGGTTCCCCACCAGGCCCGAGGCCGGGAACTCGACCTCCCGGCCGTAGTCGAGACCCACCTCCACGAGGATCCGCCCGGCGCCGATGACCTCGGGATCCTCGGTCACGAGCGGCCGTTGCTGCGCCCACGCCGCGGTCGTACACCCCGCCGCCATCAACAGCACAACAACCCGCACGTGCATGGAAGCTCGCCACGTCATGGTCAGAACGTCTTTCTCGTGTCGATCAGGATGGTCACCGGCCCGTCGTTCACCAGATGCACGCGCATGTCGGCCTGGAACACCCCCGTCAAGGTCGTGATCCCCCGCTCGCGGAGCGCACGCGCCACGTCCTCGTAGAGCGCACGTGCCAGTTCCGGTGGGGCCGCATCGATGAACGAGGGCCGGCGCCCCTTGCGGACGTCGCCGAACAGGGTGAACTGCGACACCAGCAGCACGCTCCCGCCCGAGTCGGCGAGCGCGCGATTCATCTTGCCGTCACCGTCCTCGAACACACGCAATTCGGCGATCTTCGCGCTCATCGCGACGACGTCGGCGGGCCCGTCGTCGCGCCCGACGCCGAGCAGGACGACGTACCCCGCGCCAATCCGGCCCACCTCGCGCCCGTCGACGACCACGTGCGCCTCGGCGACGCGCTGGACCACGGCGCGCATGTGGCTACTGCACCGTCGGCGTGGCGCGATACAGGCGCACCGGAGCGACCGCCTCACCGGGGCGCGACGACTCGGGCTCCGGCGCGGGGTGATCGCCGACACGCGCGCGCAGCGCCGCCGGCGGGTTCAGGCGTCGATCCAGGAGGTGACTCGGGACGACGTTCGTCAACGCCGTGAGCATCGAGTGCTTCACACCCTCGTGCTCGCGCTCGAGGTCGAGGATGAGCCGTTTCACGCGCTGGCGCTGCAGGCTCAGGTCACCGCAGGCCGGGCAACAGCAGCCGATGATCGGCAGCCCCATGTCCCTGGTGTACGCGCGCGCCTCGCTCTCGCTGACGTACGCCAGCGGGCGAATCACGACGTGACGCCCATCGTCAGACACGAGTTTCGCGGGCATCGCCTTCAGCGCGCCGGCAAAGAACAGGTTCAGCAACAACGTCTCGATGAAGTCGTCCTGGTGGTGGCCGAGCGCAATCTTGGTCGCGCCGACCTGGTCGGCCAGGCGGTACAGGACGCCACGGCGCAACCGCGCGCAGAGCGAACACGGCGTGTCGCTCGCATCGAGCTTGTCGTCGATGACGCTGCCGATCGATGTGTGCTCGATGTGCAGTTCCCAGCCACGCTCCTTGCAGGTGCGCGCGAGTTCGGCGTGCTGGTAGCCCTCGTAGCCCGAGTCGACATTGACGGCCACGAACGAGAAATCGATAGGCGCCCGCTGGCGCAAGACGTCCAGGATCTGGATGAGGGCCCAGCTGTCCTTGCCCCCCGACAGGCCGACCATGATCCGGTCGCCGTCCTCGATCATCGAGAAGTCGGTGATCGCACGGGTCGTCTTCTTAGCGATGCGGGTTTCAAGGGGGGAACGGTAAGCCACGGCGTCTCGGGTCTGGTCGGCCGATCTTACACGACCAGCAGGCGCTGCACGGCACGGTCCCAGGTCAACGCCGACGCCACCGCCTGCCCTGCGATCCCCCAGCGCTCGGCCAGGCCCGTGTCGTCGGCCACGCGCCGCATCGCCGCCGCGATGGCCGCAGCCGTGGGCGCAACCACCAGGCCGTTCGCCTCGTGCACGACGACCTCGGTCGGGCCCCCGCTGTCACTGCACGTGATGACCGGCTTGGCCGAGGCGAACGCCTCGGCCGCCACGAAGCCGTAGTCCTCGCGCAACGGCGTGAAGACGACCGCGCGGCAGTTCGCGTAGTGCGAGATCAAGGTCTCGTCGTCGATACGCCCCAGGAAGGTGACCCGATCGTCGACGCCGAGCCACTTCGCGAGGCGCGGGAGCTCGGCCGACTGCTCGCCGTCGCCGGCGATGGTCACGCGCAGGCCGTGCGCGGCCGGCTCGACGAGCGCCCGCAACAGGAGATCCACGCGTTTGAGCGCCGTCAACCTCGACACCACGAAGAACGTGTCGCCGTAGCCGTCGCAGCGGTAGGGACGAGGCCTGAGCGGCGGATGGAGCACTTCGCTGGCCAGCCCGAGCGTGGCCGACAGCCGTTCCTGGACCGTTGCCGACAACGCAAACAGGCGCTTGATGCGGCTGGGCGAGAGGAGCCTCCTGTCGGCCGCGTGGATCAGCCTCCGACGGATGCCTTCCTTGAATCGTCCCTTGCGTCCGAGGCCCGCGCACACCTGCGGCCACAGGTCGTAGTACTCCCGCATCGTGTGCATCAGCCAGCAGACGTGCTGCTCGTGCCGCACCGCGTACGCCGGGAAGCGCAGGCTGATGACCTGGTCGATCTTCCGCCCGTCGCTCTCGCCGACGTCGGTGAGCCAGGTCGCGAGATAGGCGGCGGTCTGGCGTCCGTGACGATTCTGCGGGGTGTAGATCAGCTCGGCGTCGTGACCGTGCGCGCGCAGGGCGTCGACCAGCGACTCGGCCAGGACGAGGTGCCCGCCGCGCGTGAACGGCGGGTGCGAGAGGACGACTCCGATGCGGGCCATGTCGCGCCGTCGCGTCGCCTACTCGTAACCCGGCACCACGCGCACCATCGCGCCCAGGAAGCGCGTGTCGCGTGAGCCCGACGTGAAGAACGGGTTGAACCCCGACGTGGTGCGGAGCTTCAGCATGTACACGAAGTTGGTGGGCTGCCCGGGCACCGGCTGGTACGGAAGGCCAGCTGGCATGGCGAGCCCGAGCGAACCCGTGCTGCCGGCGCTGAGCTCGAGCGAGGCCGACTGGGCGTCGCTCGTCGCCGTGACGACCGTTCCCGCATCGCCCGTCCGCAACTCCAGCGTCACGCGGCGCAGGCGCAGCGAGTCGTAGCCGCCGTCGGGTCGCAGCCGTGCCGGCGCACGCAGGATCAGTTGCGCCTCGGCCTCCCCGCGCACCCAGAACCACTCGCCCTCGCGCGAGTAGGCATTGTCGTCGAGGAAGTACGCCAGGACCTGCGGGTCACCCCCGAGCGGCTGCTTGGCGCGCGAGGGCGTGACGTTCATCGGCAGATCGTTGATCAGCGACATCTCGACGGGAAGCCATCGGAACAGCCCGCGCTTCGGGTGTTCGGCCGGATAGGCCGACGTGTAGAACGGATTGAGCACGAGCTGCGCCGTGAACGCCGCGCCGATCGCGAGCGCCACCAGCGCAGGCCAGATCGACCGCAGGGGCGGTGTCGCGAACAGGAAGAGCGCGTAGAAGCCCATGAAATACCGGTTCCCGACGGGGCCTCCCCCGCCGGAGTACGTGTAGGGCATGTACGCAATCAGCGCGAGCCCGGCCAGCGCGACGCCGAGGGCCGAGGCCCACGACAGCGCCCGCCACTCGCGCCGCCGGAACGCGAGCAGCAGGATCGAGAAGACCCCGGGGAAGAAGTACGCCACGAGGCCGGTGTGCCGCCCGAAGATGAAGTACCCGACGTTGCGCGGCAGCACCTGCGTCAGCGCCGCGCGCGTGAACAACACCTCGGTCGGCACGGCGTTCGTCGTGCGCGACATCCCGGTCGTGTCGAACGTCAACTCCGCCCGCTGAAACGGGAATCCGGTGGATCCGTAGAACGTGTTGCGATCGCCGCCCTGGTAGTTGAACTCGCCCGAGATCCCGGCGTTGGCGATGAACAGCATCGCGGTCACCGCCGCGGTGGCCAGCACGATCACCGTCGTCTTCGTCCAACGCCGCTGCCAGAGCCCCATCAGGCCGATGGGCGCCAGCGCGAGGATGTTGAGCGGCTTCGAGAACGTCGCCATGCCGAGCAGCACGGCCGCCACCAGGTCGGAGGCGTCGCTGCGCAGGAAGCGTCCCCAGCGCCCGCGAGGAATCGGCGGCGCAACCATCTTGTAGGCCCAGAAGAACAGCCCGAGCAACACCGTGCAGAGGTTGAACATCTCGGGCGTGAGCCACACCAGGTACACCGGCGCCGCCGACGCGAACACGAAGGCGACGGCGTACCCGATCGACGGAACCACCTCGCCCTGCGCCACCAGGAACGCGTACGCGGCGGCCAGCGACGCCACCAGGAGCAGGACGTGAAAGACGATGAACCCGTTGGTCCCGAACAGCCGGACGAACGGCGCCGCGGTCAACGGATAGATGAAGCTCTTGCCGTAGTACAGCCGATCCGTGCGCGTATCCGGGCCCTTGGTCCACTCGATGAACGGCCACGTGCCCGACACGCCGAGGCCGACCGTCTTGCCCTTCTTCAGGAAGATCCCCTCGGGCCCCGTCGGATACTCGCGCCAGACGCGCTCGAGGTCGCGGCGCTCGAACGCGAAGTCGCCGTCGGTGGCGATGGAGTACGCCATCGAGTAGTAGGTGGCGCCATCGCTCTGGAACCCCACGGCGGCCCGGGGGAAGTTGACCGTGGCCGCCATCCCGAGCAGCAGCACGCCGATGAACGCGCACACCAGGTACCCTGGGTCGCGCCAGACCGGTGTGGGTTGCCCCCCGGCGATCATGGCAGTGGCTCGGTCAGGAAACGCAGGTCGGCGGTGAGGATCCCTTGCCGGTGCGTGGCGCGCGAGGTCGCGTGCAACAGGTCGTAGAGTCGCTCCATGCGGCGGACGAACACGTCGATCCCGTACCGGGCGCCCGTCGCGCGCGCCTCGCGCTCGAGCGTCGCCCTGAGCTCCGGGGTCGCCAGGACGCGGGCGATGGCCCCAGCCAGCGCCGCTCCGTCGCGCTTCGGCACGATCAGCGCGTCGCGTCCTGGTGTCAGGATGTCGCTCAAGCCGTCGGCGTCGGTCGCGACAATCGCCTTGCCCATCGCCAGGGCCTCGAATGCGGTCAGCGGGGTTCCCTCCCACAACGAGGGGAACACCGCCACGTCGAACGTCGAGTACACGGCCGCCACGTCACGCTGGAAGCCGGCGAACAGGATGCGATCGGCGATGCCGAGGCTGCGAGCCTGCGCCTCGTGTTCGGCCCGCATCTCGCCTTCGCCCACGATCACGAACCGCACGTCGGGATGTGACGTGGCCAGGTGCCTGGCGGCCTCGACGAAGTACTGGTTGCCCTTCGACGGCATCAGCCGCGTCACCGTGCCGACGACCGGTGCGTGTCCGGGAACACCCAGGTCAGCCCGGGCGCGGGCGACCTCGTCGGCCGAGCGCGGCTGCGCGAATTCGTCGAGGGGCGCCCCGAGATACACGACATGGGTCCGCTCGGCCGGCACCAGCCGCGCCCGGGTGGTGAACTCGGCCGTCGACTTCGACACGGCAATCGCGATGTCGGTGAACGGGGCCAGCGTGTAGTCGGCCACCTTCTGGAACCACGGCGTGGTGGTGTGGTTCGCATGCTCGTGCAGCACCACCGGGATGCGCCGTATCGCGCCGGCGAGGCGCCCGAACGTGGTCGCGCCGTAGCCGTGCAGGTGCAGCACGTCGGCGTGCTCGCGATCGACGAGCTTGAGCAGGTCGGTCAGCGTGGCCGGATCGAACTTCCCCCGCGACATGTACCGCACGTCGATCCCGAGGGCCTCGAGCGTGTCCTCCGACAGGTCCTTCTTGCGGAGGCTCACCAGCGAGACCTGGTAGCGCGTCTTGTCGAACCGCGGCAACATCCAGGCGAACAGCCGCTTCACGCCGTGCATCCGCGACCCCGGCCACCCCAGGTGATCGCAGATGTGGATGACACGCAACGGTCGCGTCGAAGGGGCGTCGGTCACAGCAATCCCTGCTCACGGTACCACTGCGCCGTGCGGTGGATGCCCTCGGGCAGGTCCACGACGGGCGCGTAGCCCAGTTCCTGCCGCGCGCGGGTCGTGTCGAACGCGCGGCTCTTGGTGTAGAAATCGACACGCCGCCGGTACAGCGGCGGCTCGATCCGCAACGGGATGCAGACCGCCTCGCACAGCGCACCGGCGACCCAGAAGGGCCAGACGGGCAGGCGCAGCGAGGGCGGCTTCGCGCCGAGGTCCTTCGCGATCAGCGCCGCCAGCTCGTTCATCGTCGTGTAGCGGGGGCCCGCGATGATGTAGGTGCGCCCCGACGCCTCGGGCCGCGTGGCCGCCAGCCTGAAGCCTTCGACGAGGTCGCTGATGAACGTCAGGTGATAGAAGACCTCGCCCGACCCGAGTATCGGAAACCGACCGCGAGCGATGCCACGAAACATCTTCAGGAAGCGCAGGTCGCCCGGGCCGTAGATGCCGATCGGCCTGACGACCGCGACGTCGAGGCCGATGGCGCGGCCATGCTCGCGCGCCAGCGACTCGGCCTCGAGCTTCGTGTCCTGGTAGACGTCTCCAGGGCTGAACGGCGCATCCTCGTTGGCGGGCGGATGGACGATGTGGCCGTGCACCCCGCCGGTGCTGCAGTGGACGACACGGCGCACCTGTTGTGCCCGGGCTCCGTCGATCACGTTGCGCGTGCCATCCACATTGATGGCACGGTAGACCCTGTCGGGCTGTCCCGCTTCCCGATATGTCGCGGCGATGTGATACACCGCGTCGCAGCCGGCGCAGGCCCGCGCGACGGCGCCGGCATCCACGAGGTCACCCGTCACGATTTCGATCCCGAGCGCGCGCAAATCGGCGACGGCAGGCTTGTCGAGACTCCGCGGCCGTACGATCGCGCGCACGCGCTCACCGCGCGCCGCCAACGTGCGCGCGAGGTGGCCGCCGGTGAATCCCGTCGCCCCCGTCACGAGAACGGTCATCGGCTCGGTCCTGCGCTCATGAGGCGGCGGTAGATGTCGCGGGTGCGCGCCAGGTACACCTCTCGACTGTACCGCTCGTCTGACAGGCGGCGGGCACCGGCGGCGAGGCGCACGGCCTCGTCGGGGTGGTCAATCATGCGTGCCAGGCCCGCGGCCAGTCCCTCGGGCGTCGGCGGCACGAGCACGGCGGTGTCGGGCGCGAGCACCTGCGTGTGCGTGTGGAGATCCGTGGCCACGATGGGCCGGCCCGCCCTGAGGTACGAGTAGATCTTCAGCGGCGTGTTCGTGCCGGAGATCCTGGGCGACACCAGGATGTCGCAGGCATCGACGAAATGCGGAATCTCCGTCGGTGGCCGCTGGCCGGTGAAGACGACCGGCAGTTGGCGCGCCTTCGCCCTGGCGTCGTACGCGGCCACCTGGTCGGCCGACCCGCCCACGATGAGCGTCCGGGCGGCCGGGTGCGTGCGCTGCAGCACCACCATCGCGTCGAGCAGGAGGTCGAGCCCCTGGTAGGTCTCGAACGTCCCGGTGTAGAGCACCAGCGGGGCCGCGGGATCGATGCCCCACTGCCGCCGCAGTGCCTCGCGGCCGGGCCCCGGCGTCGGGTCGACGTCGCCGCCCATCACGTTCTCGATCAGCACCGCCCGGTCGCCGTGCCCCATGCCGACGACGGTGTCCTGCAGGTCCTGGCAGATGGTGATGACCGCGCCAGACCCGCCAATCATGAAGTCCTCGGCGCGCTGGAAGAGCCCGCGCGCCAGCGCTGCGCCCGAGAACTTGAAGTTCGACAGCTGCTGCGGCAGCGACGAGTGCATGTCGTAGAGATGCGGGAGTTTCAGCCACCGGGCCAGCAGCACTCCCGCGACGCCGGCTTCCTCGTGCGAGTGGATCGCATCGTAGCCGCCACGACGCGCGACCCGAAACGCGGTGACGCACAGGAACGCGTCGAGCAGGATCTTGCGGACGGACGGCCCGATGGGCACCCGCGTGATGAACGGCGGACGCCACGACCGGATGATGCGCAGGCCCGGCAGATCGACATCCCGGCCGATCGGATACGTGACCAGGTCGACCCGGTGGCCGAGTTCGGCCAGGGCCTTGATCCGGTGGAACTCGCTGAACGGCGTGCCGCGCGGCTCGAAGAACGGCTCGGGCGCCAGCATCAGGATGCGCAAGGGACGGTCGGGAGGCGGCACCACGCGGGATCAGTTGGGCGGAAGGCGTCTCGCCCGGCGGGGCTGCCGGACGACGGACGATCGCGGGATTGTAGTCAGCCCGACAATCCGGGGTCAACAAACAGGGGCTACAGGCTGCCGGCCGTGCGTCCGATACCAGGATTCGGACGTGGTGTCGTCGTTCCCCACGGCACCATCTTTGCTAAGACGGCCACTTGTCATGCTCAACCATATCGCCCACCGCTGCTCGCTCCTCGCTCTCGTCGCCCTGGCTGCCAGCCTGTCACTGGCGTGTGAGACCGCGAAGAGTGCGAATCCGCTCAGCCCCAACGTCGCCGGGCCGATCCCCGGCGTGACCATCAGTCCGCCGAAGCTCCTCGAACCGGCCAACGGTGCCGCGCTCACGACCGATCGCCAGCCGATCGAGCTGCTGCTCGAGAACCCGGCGACGAGCGGCGAGCGCCCGATCTTCCTGGAAGTCGAACTCGCCACCGACGCGGCGTTCGCGAACAAAGTACACACTGCGACAAAACTTACGCCCGGCACCAATGGGCGCACGGCCTACAAGCTGCCCGAGGCGCTCCAGGCAGGTCGCTCGTACTACTGGCGTGCGCGCGCCGCCGACGGCGCCAACACGGGCGCGTGGGCGGCCGCGGCCAGCTTCGAGGTGCTGATTCCGAAGCGCATCGACACGCCCGTGCCGCTGTCGCCCATCCGCCGCGAGACGACCGCGAACAGCACGCCTGAACTCGTCGTGCAGAACGGCGCCGTGTCGGGCGTCACCGCGCCCGTCATGTACCGCTTCGAGCTGACGCTCGACATCAACTTCACGTCGATTTCGGCGGTGGTCACCGTCCCCCGCTCGAGCGAGATCAATACGCGGGCGTCGGTGCCGTCGCTGCCGCTGGCCACGACCATCTACTGGCGCGTGCGGGCGAGCGATGGCGACCTGACCTCGGCGTACTCTGCCGTCCAGGCGTTCGTCACCCCCACGCCGCCTCCCCCACCGACGCCGACGCCGACTCCCACCCCGACTCCCACCCCGACGCCGAACCCGACGCCGACACCCATCCCGACGCCGAGCCCTGGGGCCCGCACACCCGATCCGCCGGCCGGCCAGCGACTCCCGCTGCCCAACATGGCGTCGATTGTCGAGGAAGTTGCGCGGAACTACCCCTCTGCCCTGAGGAACTCGTGCCAGGAGCACGGTGGCACCTGGGAGTTCATGGACCGCCTCGTTGACCGGCTCCGCCAGATCGACACACGGTGGGGCTACAACGGCAAGCGCGGCAACACGAACGACCCGTCGCAGGACGTGGTCGACTACCACTGGGGCCGGGGCGCCGATGAGGGCAGCACCGAGGTGTACATCATCGACATCATGGGCGGGCACTGCGGGTCGAACCCGACGCCAGCCTGGATCGACCAGACCCAGGTGACCGCCAACGCGGGCACCATCGGGCGCTGGACCAGTCGGGGCCGGTTCTAGAGACACCGAGTCGCGTGCGGCGTGTCTTCGGGACGCGGTTCCCCGCGGGCACGCCGCCATCGCGTCACTGCCGTCCTCAGGCACCTCGAAATCACAGTCGCCAACCCGACAGCGCCCCCCCCTGCGTGTGCGCCGCGCGCTCGCCATCCGTGTGCGGCGACGACCGACTGTGATAGATTCCACGGCTACACAGTTGTGCCAGGACCGCTCTAGTGAGGACTGGCCTCGATTCGAGGAACGGAAGGAGCGCATGCGACGATTTCTTGCTTCAATGGTGATGGTGACCGCAATCCCGGCCCTGGCCAGCGCCCAGATGCGCGAGCCAGAGAGCCGCGGCTTCGTGGCGTTCTACGGTGGCATCCAGACGGCCGAAGGATCCAGTTCCACTGGAGGCACGTTCTCGGTCTACGACGAGACGGGGCGCTTCGAGGTCGAGCAGTCGCACGAAGGCGGCGGGTTGTTCTCGATCGGCGGGGGCGTGAAGGTCTGGAAGAACCTCTCAATCGGGGTGGCCTACACGCGTTACACCGATACGCAGAACGCGTCGGCCACCGTCACGGTTCCGCATCCGATTCTGTTCGACGCACCGCGCACCGCCAGTTCGTCGGTTGACAACCTGGGGCACGAGGAAGATGCCATCCACCTGCAGGCACTCTTCGTCCTGCCCGTCAGCGACCGCGTGGAAGTCATCATCGGCGGCGGCCCGACCTTCTTCGGCATGAAGCACGACTTCGTGACCAATGTCGGGTTCACCGAGGGCGCGGCGCCTTACACGACGGTCAGCGTTGCCAACCCGACGGTCGTCGAAGGCGACGAAAGCGCCACCGGCTTCAACTTCAGTGGCGAACTGGCGGTCTACTTCACCCAGAACGTCGGCGCAGCCGGGTTCTTCCGCTATGCAAAGGGCACCGCCACATTCGACGTGGCGGGGTCAGAGGTTGACATTGATGCCGGCGGCGCGCAGTACGGCGCGGGCCTCCGGATTCGTTTCTAGCATTCACGACCTGACCTCCCAGGGATCACGGAGCACACCTATGCACCATTCACGACAGACACTGATGACCGCCGGCCTCGCGGCCCTGCTCGCGATCGCCGGAGTCGCCTGCAGCGGCGACAAGGCCACGCCGACATCGCCGTCGGCGGCCTCTCCCGCCGGCATCGCCGGGACGGGCACCTCGGGCACCACCGGCGAGGCCGGTGCCCTCGCCAGCAACCCCGACGGATCGACCCTCAAGGTCACGGCGCCGGGCAACCTGCAGCCATCCGGCCGCGCGCGCGTCGACAGCCGGCGCCCGACGCTGACCTGGTCGGCGTCCACCGGGCGCTTTGCCGCGCCTGCGGGCCTGGCCTACCAGCTCGAGCTCTACCGCGAGAACGTCCTGATCGCGACCATCGAGCAGGTCGCGACGACCTACACCTTCCCCGCCGACATCGACTACGACACCCTGTATCGGTGGCGTGTTCGCGCGAAGTTGGGCACCGCGGTTGGCCCCTGGGCCTCGACGGCCGACTTCCTCGGGCCCGAGGCGCCTCCTCCTCCTCCTCCTCCCCCACCGGTGATCGGCGGCGGTGGCGGCGGAACGCCATACGGCCCGCAGCGCAGCATCAGCTTCAACGAGGCGTACTCGATGATCGTCTCGTACCACAACGCCAGCCGGGCGAACCTCGGGTCGTCGTCCACACGCGAACAGCGAATCGCGTTCCTGTGGTCGGCCGTCGCCATCGTGGCCTACGGTCACCCGGATCTGAACCCGGCCGGTGGCGACCGCAACTGGTGCGTGAAGGACGCAGGAGGTGGCCGTCCGCCGTCTGACGACGTGCTGGCGCGCTGCGACACGCGCGAAGCGTGGGACCTGGTCAGCCAGGCTGGGACGAACTCGTATTCGTTCCACACCGACTACCTCGGACGCCTGGGCTCGGAGCAGAACATCTATCTGCCGCCCCTGAGCTCGCTGCCGCCCTCGAGCGGCGGTGCCGTCATCTCGACGTTCCCTCCGCTCATGGACGGGACGCCGGTGGCGGTGAACGGCAAGATGCCGGATCCGCCGGCTGGCCGTCGCCTCCCGCTGCCGAACAGGGAGCAGGTGGTCATCGGATTGGGCGCCGAATTCGCCGCCGACCTTCGCAACTCGTGCGGCAACTTCGTGTGGCTCGACAAGGTCATCGATCGGCTCCGCCAGACCGACGACCGTTGGGGCTACAACTGCAAGGCCGGGAACTGCTCGAATCCGGCGCAGGACGAGATCGTCTACCACTGGGGCGCGGGCACCCGTGAGGGCAGCACCCAGGTCTACACCATCGACGTGATCACCAGCCACTGCGGGACGAACCCCGCGGCAGGTTGGCGCGACTTCACGGGCACTGAGAGCGCCGCCTATACGAGCCGCGGCCGCTTCACGGCCATCAAGCCCTAGCGGCACGGCGCTTCGGCCGCGGTGCTCGAGCCACCCGGCTCTGGAGCCACGGCAACATCGACGGGCCGGATTCCTGCAGGGGAGTCCGGCCCGTTCTCGTTCCTGGTCGCTGCGCGACCGTTCAGGCCGGACCAGTGCGGAGGCGGCGGGCTGGCCTGTGCCTCGCCGTCGTGTCGGCGTCGCAACGCTCGGCGACCACGATGGTGCGCGGCTCAAAGGTCCACTGCGGATCGTTGCGCCACCCGCGCAGCAGTGCGCGGAGCTCGGCCAGCGCGCGTCGGCCCGGCCCCGGAGCCGCCTCTTCGAGCGCGTCGATCACGCCCAGTTCGATGTCGGCCAGGCCACGCCCGGGATCGAGCGCCAGTAAGGCCTGCGCCTCCGAGAGCGGAATCAGCGCCACGCCGGGAATCGCGGGGATGACGTCGCGATTCACCACGATGAGGCCACGCCGCCTGGCAAGCAGCGCGAATCCAGCGACGGTACGGCTCGCACCTCGCCTGCTGGTCGGCGCGAGGCCGTTGCACCCTCGACGAGGGCGACGAGCGCCCAGCCGGGATCAGGGTGGATCGATTCCAGCCACGCCCGGACGTCATCGGGAACGGTGAATGCGAGGAGGCGGCCGGGGCGCCCGAACTTGGGAAGATGTCCGCGCCTCGACGAAGGAGCCGAACGCGTGTTCCCCGGCGGCCGCGGTATCATGTCGCGCCGCGCACGGCGTCGCGCAGACGCCTTGGTGTCGGCGGAGATCGCATCCCGTGGCCGATGACCAGTTCTACAAGAGCTTTTCCGAGAAGCAGCTCACCGAGTATGGCGCCGCCCGCCGCGGCAAGATCGAACGCAGTCGCCTCGGCATCCTGCAGCAGGCCATCGCCCCTCCAGGTGACCTGCTCGAGGTCGGCCCCGGTCATGGCACGCTCGGCGAACTGGCCAAGGCCGCCGGCTGGAGGTACCACGCCCTTGAAGCCAGCGCGACCCTGGTGGAGGTGTTGCGGAAGAAGGGTCTCGACGTCACGCAGGCCTGGATTCCGCCCCTGCCCGTCGCCGATGCCTCGTACGACGTCGTCTATGCCGATCAGGTCATGGAGCACATGACGGGCATCGACGGTGCGCGTGCCTTCACCTCGGACGCCCTCCGCGCGCTCAAGCCCGGCGGCGTCTTCTTCGTGGTCGTGCCCGACTACCTGAAGGAACGCACGTTCTTCTGGGATGTGGACTACACCCACAACTTCGTCACCACCGAACGGCGGATGCGGCAGCTGTTCAACGACGGCGGGTTCACCGTCGAGACCTGCGTGCGGAGCATCGGCGTGGCCACCGGGCTGAAGCGCGACGCCCTGGCTGCCGGGGCGCTGCTGGTGAACATCCCAGGCCTCGACGCGATCTCGCGCTACACGGGCACGGTGGACCTGCTGTTCAAGATCCGCAAGAACCTGTTCGAGACCTTGACCTTCGTCGCGCGCAAGCCGAAGTGATACGACGCATCGCCGGGTCGCTCGTCACGCGGCTCGCGATCACGGCCGCGATCCTGGGCTGGATGGCCACGCGCATCGACATGCGCGCGGCCCTGCACGCCATGGTATCGGTCCACTGGCTGGCCGTCGCCGTCGTGCTGGGCCTCGTGGCGGCCGACCGCGTGATGATGATCTGGCGCTGGGTGCTGCTGCTGCGCGGGACGGGCACGGTCATCACGCTCGGCGACGCGGCCCGAATCTTCCTGGAGAGTTCCTTCGTCGGCAGCTTCCTTCCCGCCGGTGTCGGGGGCGACGCCGCCCGTGCCTGGTCGCTGTCTCGCGAACACGCCCGCGGCAGCGTGGCGCTGGCCTCGGTCGCCGTCGATCGCCTGCTCGGGGTCGTCGCCCTGGCCATGCTGGGGACGATCGGCGTTGCCCTCTGGGCGCAGCGGATCGATCCCGCCCTCCGGCAGTGGGTCTGGGCCGTGGCGGCGCTGGGCCTGGCCGGCTCGGCCGCGCTGCTCTGGGTCGATCGGCTCGCCCGCCCCGTCTTCCACCTGGTGCCGGTCTCGGCCGGCGTGCGCGTCAAGCTCGAACGAATGACGGGCGCCCTCGGCCAGTATCGCGCCGAGCCGGGGCTGCTGGCGCGCGTCCTGGTGCTCTCGCTCCTCGTCCAGGCCCTGCGCATCCTGCAGGCCTGGTGCCTCGGGCTCGGCCTCGGGATCGGCGTGCCGATGGCCTACTACCTTGTCTTCATGCCCATCGGGTTGCTGATGCTCCTGCTGCCCATCTCGGTGAGCGGGTTCGGCGTGCCGCAGGGCGTGATCGTGTGGCTGTTGCATCCCCTCGGCGTCCCGGAGAGCCAGTCGTTCGCGCTGTCGACGCTGATCGTGCTGTCGGGCTTGGCGGGCAACCTGCCGGGGGCGTGGCTTTACCTGCGACGCCGCTCACAGTAAGCTTGGACACTTATGGCGCAGGTATATGCGAAGAGTTACCTCGCGAAGGCGGCGCTCAGCGCCCCACGCGATTTGATCAATAGCTACGTGGCGCGGATGAAGGCGATTCATCCGACGGTGTTCATCTTCCACTGCACGTTCGTGTGCGACGCGCGCTGCGAGATGTGCAGCAACTGGAAGCGCGGCGATCGCAAGGCCGACATGTCGCTCGAGGAGATCTCGAAGGCCTTCGACTCCCCGCTCTGGAAGAACATCGAGAACGCGTCCCTGTCAGGCGGCGAGCCGACGACCCGGAACGACATGGTCGAGATCTGCGGCCTGATGATGGACAAGTTCCCCAGGCTGCGGAAGCTCACCCTCAACACGACCGGCCTCACCCCCCACCGCGCCATCCCCATGCTGACCAAGGTGGTCAAGCTGGCCAACGAGAAGGGGATCATCTTCAGCACGCGCGTGTCGATCGACGGCGTGGGCGAGATGCACAACTCGGTGCGCAACGTGAAGCGCGGCTTCGACAAGGCCAACGAGACCATCCGCGCCATGAAGGAGCTGCAGAAGACGCACCAGTTCAACTTCGGGATCTCGACGACGATCTTCTCGCAGAACCTGGATGACGCCGAGAACATCCTGAAGTGGGCGCGCACCGAGAACCTCGACATTGTCTTCAACATGGTGCGCTTCACCGAAGCCATGCTGGGCAACGACGAGTTGTCGGGATCGCTCAAGCCGATCGGGCTCGACGAGCAACGGATGCGCGACTTCTTCCTCGACCGCGTGCGGAAGGATCCGATCCTCGACGGCCAGAACTTCATCTACATGCACTACGCCGACATGATCTCGAACGGCTACCACCGGCTCGCGCCGTGCCCGTTCCAGAACCAGGGGATCATGCTCAACCCGAACGGCGACCTGTTCTTCTGCGAGAACAGCAAGGTCGTCGGCAACGTGCGCGACGAAGACGGCGAGGCCATCTACTTCAGGGCCACGAGCCAGGAGCACCGGAAGCACATCCGCGACCACGAGTGCCCCACGTGCCTGAGTCCGTGCCAGATGAACGTCGCCGCCATCAAGCAGGTCGCGCCCTACGTGCGCTTCCTCGCCAAGGCGGGTGCCGCCAAGGCCAGGCACGCCATGGCCCTCACGCCGGCAACGTCACAACTCTGAGGCCGGAGTCGCGCCAAGGTGCGCCCCGCTGCAGGGGCTCCCGGCATCGGGCATTTGCTCCCGCGGTCGGGACCTGCATTCCTGTGGAATCTGTACACCCACGCCCGCGTCCGCAAACGCCCGATGCCGTGTCGCCCGTGAGGGGGCGCTACTGGCACCTGCATTTCGGGACCACCTGACCAGCAGCACTCGGCGGCGTCAGGGCCGCCGGGTGTCGGTGGACGCGGGCGTGGGTGTACACCTTCCGCATGGATGCAGGTCCCGACCGCGGGAAGCGATACCCGACGGCCCCGCCGCGCTGTGCGACGGCCGTTACTTCCTGCAGAACGCCATCAGGTGCCAGCCGAGGGGCCGCACGAGGCCCTTCGGCAGCGTGTTGAACGCCCCGACGAACAGGGTGTTGTAGAGGGTGGCCTTCAGCCCCTTGTGCAGGCGCGACACGACCGGGAAGCGCTCGGGAACGATGCGCGCCTCGGCAAAGGGCGCCAGGATCTGCCGGTACTCGCCGATGGAGTACTTGCGGAGGCCGGGTGCGTCCTGGTGTTCGAGCCCGACGCCCATCAGCTTCGACATCGCGTTGAGCCAGCCGAACCGGTTGTAGACCATGAAGATCGCCGTGCCGCCCGGCACGAGCACGCGGTGGCACTCGCGCACCATCTGCGCGGCATCGGCCGTGTACTGCAGGACGCCGTGCGCGTACACGACGTCGAACGTCGCCTCGCCGAACGGCAGTGCCTCGCCGTTGGCCACCTTGAGGGTCGCCGTCAACCCCTGCTGCTCGAAGTTCCTCCTGGCGAGGTCGATGGCCGTCTGGGCCAGGTCGATGCCCGTGCAGAGGGCTCCGCCCTTCGCGAACCGCGCCAGGTCGGTGCCGATGCCGCAGCCCACCTCGAGCAGGCGCTTGCCGGCAAAGCCGTTGAAGTCGACGAGGCGCGGCAGGTAGTGCAGCTTCTCGAAGCGATACGCCTCGAGATCGGCGAAGAACTCGCGTGACCCCACCGGCTGCGTCGTCATCTCGAGGTCGTGGATCCGTTCGTTCCAGTACTGCTGAATCTTCGTGATCATCGCTCTATCGTAGAATACGCAGGCCGTGCGGCGCGATCTGAGTACTCTGGCGGGCACCACGTTCGACGTACTGGTCATCGGAGCGGGGATCTACGGCGTCGCGACGGCATGGGACGCGGCGCTGCGCGGCTTGTCGGTCGCGCTGATTGATCGCGGCGACATCGGCGGCGCCACGTCGGCCAACAGCCTCAAGACGATTCACGGCGGCCTGCGATCGCTGCAGCGTGGCGCGCTCGGCGACATGCGGCAGTTCATCCGCGAACGCCGCGCCCTCATGCGGATCGCACCACACCTGGTGCGGCCGCTGCAGTTCGTCATCCCGACGTCGCGGCACCCGGTGCGGAATGCGGCCGTGATGCGCATCGCGCTGCTGCTGAACGACCTCATCGCGTCCGACCGCAACGACGGCCTGCTCCCCAGCCATCGACTGGCTGGCGGTTCATTGCTGTCGCGCGCCGACATGCAACGCCTGGCCCCCGACCTCGATCCCGCAACCTACACCGGCGGCGCCACGTGGTGGGATGGCCAGATGCTGAACTCCGAGCGCCTGACGCTCGCGTTCGCGCAGTCGGCGGCGGCGCGGGGCGCGTGCGTGGCGAACTACGTCGGAGCCGAGCGGCTGCTCGTGCGCAACGCCCGCGTCGACGGTGCGCGCGTCCGCGACGCGGCCACGGGCGCGGTCTTCGACGTTCGCGCGAAGGTCACGGTGAACGCGGCGGGAGCCTGGGCGTCGCGGCTCTCAACGGAAGCCGTCGGCGCTGGTGGCGTTCCCATGGCGCCGGCGCTGTCGCGCGCGATGAACGTGGTCGTGCCCCGGCCAAGCGCTGCCGGCGATCCCGCCGTCGGCGGACTCAGTGACGGTCGCTTCTTCTTCCGCGTCCCGTGGCGCGGGATCACGATGTTTGGCACCAGCCACGATCCCTTCTCGGGCAGTCCTGACGCATCCCGCCCGTCGGCCGCCGACGTCCAGCGCCTGCTCGACGACGTGAACCGGGCCTTCCCGGGCGCGCCGGTCCGCCTGGACGACGTCTCGCTCGTCCACAGCGGCATCCTGCCGGCGTCGCACGTGCGCGGCGATCACGTCGAGCTCCTGAAAGACAGCGTCGTGCGCGATCATCGCCACGACGGCCTGTCGGGCCTCGTCACGGTCATCGGGGTGCGCTACACCACCGCGAGGCAGACGGGCGAGACCGTGGTAGACCTCGCGGCGGCACAGCTCGGCACCGCACTCCCTGCCAGTGCGGGCCCAATCACGCCCCTGGTCGGTGGCGACATCGGTGAACCGGGCGACCTGCGCGGGCTGGTGCTGAAAGGCTGGCCATCGGCCACTGCCGCCGACACGGATCGGCTCGCGCGTTGTTACGGATCACGGCTCGTCGAGGTCACGTCGTTGATGAGAGACGCGCCCGCCCTCGCCGACCCCCTCAGCGCAGAATGCCCCGTCACCCGCGCCGAGATCGCGTTTTCGGCATCCCGCGAAGCTGCCCTCACGCTCATCGATGCGATCGTCCGCCGCACCGAGGCCGGCTCCGGTGGCCACCCGGGACAGGAGGCGGCCGAAGCCGCCGCCGCGGTCATGGCTGCCATCCACCAGTGGGACGCAGCGCGCCGTGCCGGCGAACTCGACGCGCTTGCGGACTACTATCGGATGCCCCCCGACACCGACACCCCCGGCACCACGCGATTGCATCCGGCCGCAGGTCTTCTGTAGACTCTCTGCCCAGTGTACTGGCCGAGGCTCTCTCGCGCGCGCCCGTTCGCGCCCCGCTCGCCAGGCCCGAGGTTCCCCATCGCGTCAATGCTGCCAGGCCGCCCCAGCTCAGGCAGTTGGTTGTTGTCGTCACAGTTCACACAGGACGGTTACTGATGCACTACGTCGTTCGTTTCGTTGCCGCGCTCTGCCTTGCGCTGGCACTCCCGACCCTCGCGACCGCACAGGACTACAAAACGTGGTACCTCGCCGAGGGCTCTACCGGGTTCTTCGAAGAGGAAATCCTCATCGCGAACCCCAATGCCAACGCCGCGACGGTGACGATCACTTACCTGGTCCCGGCCGGCTTCACGGCGCCTGCACCCAGGATCCTGAACGTCGCCGCGACGTCACGAGCGACAGTGCGCGTCAACGACGACGTCACGATCCATGCGGTCTCGGCCGTCGTGACGAGCGACTACCCGATTCTGGTCGAGCGCTCGATGTACTGGGGCGGAGCCAACCGCGCCGGTGGTCACAACACCGTGGCTGTGCAGACGCCGCAGATGGAGTGGTTCCTCGCCGAGGGCGCCAGCAACGCGATGTTCGACGAGTACATCCTCATCGCGAACCCGAACAGCGCCGCCGTCGACGTGCAGATCGACTACCTCGGCACCGACGGCATCAGGGACACCGACACGTACACCGTTGCCGCCAACAGCCGGCGGACGATCCACGCGGCCGTGGATCTCGACACGCGCTTCGGCGGACGCTTCCGCAACCGGACGTTCTCGGCCAAGGTGAAGTCGCTCACGCTCGGGAACCCGATCATCGTCGAACGGTCGATGTATTGGGGCGGCATCTTCTCGGCCGGCCCCAACCCTGCCGGCACCAACGAGACGGGCATTTCGCAGTTGAGCGACACGTGGCGCTTCGGCGAGGGTTACGCTGGCGGGCTATACAATTTCCAGACCTTCCTGCTGGTGGCGAACCCCGGCCTCGCCCCGGTGACCATCGACACGACCTTCTACCTCGAAGACGGGAACACCCTGGTCGACACGCGCACGTTGCCGCCGAACTCGCGGACCAACATCTGGGTGAACGCCGAGGTGGCGGGCTCGGATTCGAAGGCGTTTGCCGCGGTCGTGCGCGCACGCAACGGCGGGCAGGTCGCCGCGGAACGCGCGATGTACTGGGGCGGGTTCCGCGAAGGTCACGTCGTTGCCGGCACGCCAGTCGAGTCCAACACGTGGGGCTTCGCGGAGGGACTCGAGGACCGCTTCGGTGGCGTCGAGTACGACTCGTATTTCCTGCTCAATAACGCCGGCAACAACCTGGTCTCGGTGAAGGCCACGTTCATGCTCGAGGACGGGACCGGCTTCTCTGACACCTTCGTCATCAACGGTCAGTCGCGCCATACGCTGATCGCGGCCGCCTATCCCCAACTGAGCAACCGCCGGTTCGCTGCCTTCTTCGAGTCGACTGGCCCGATCGTGGCCGAGCGTTCGGTCTACTGGGGCCAGAACTACTACGGCGGACACGCCAGCGCCGGCGTCGCGTTGCCCCCGAACTTCGTGGTCGGCACGCCCGCGGCAGTCCAGGGGCCGGCGGTCACGTCGATCAGCCCGGCCTACGGCCCGACCACGGGCGGCACCGACATCACGATCAAGGGCGCACGCTTCGGGAAGGGCGCTACCGTGACCATCGGCGGCATCGCCGCGACCCGGACGGTCATCGACGCGGCGACCATCGTTGCACGTGCTCCGCAGAACACGGTGGGGGCCAAGGCTGTCGTCGTGACGAGCAACGGGCTGTCGGCCACCTCGCCGACCGAGTTCACCTACGAGGTCCCGCCGCCGCCACCACCACCTCCGCCGCCACCCACCTCGGGCACCACGGCGCGTGGTGCTCCGGTGGCCATCTACTGCACCGAGTTCTTCAACAGCGGCGTGTGTGCGCGCCCGGTGACCTGGCCCTATCCGCAGAACATGTTCGGCGTGATCAACCAGCTCGCGGTCGCGCGTCGCGACCTGCTGGTGAATTCGTGCCACGAGTTCGGTGGCAACAACAACTTCATGTTCGAGGCCGTGCGCCGGCTGCGTGAAGCGACCGGCAGCAACCGATGGGGCTTGAACATCAAGCGTGGAAACCAGGGGCTCTCACAGGACATCGTGACCTACTTCTACGGTCCGGAAGGCACCGAGATGGAGAACGACATCCGGGTCTACATCTTCGACATCATCGGCGGTCACTGCGGCAACAACCCGGGGCCCAACTGGGAAGACGTGACAGAGAAGACCCGCACCGGTGGCACCATCGGCCGGTGGACCACGGCTGGCCGGAACTTCTAGGACCGGCTCGCCCGTTGTGACGTTCGAGGCCGGTCGGGAGGACATCCCCCGACCGGCCTCGCCGTCTGCCCGCCTCCAACTTGCTGGCTCGACAGCCGTTTGATACCCTGACCCGTCCGGATGACCACGGGCGACGTGTGCAAGCGTCCCCTGGCCACCGGACTCCAATCTGCCGCATGAGCCATCCCTCGCGCGCTCGATCCGTCGCGGCGTTCCTTGCCAAGCTTGTGATCAGCGGTGGGATCCTTGTCTGGCTGTTCCGTCACACCGACGTCTCGGCGGTCGTCGAGCGCGCGAAGACCGCCCACGTGGGGTGGGTCCTCGCCGGACTCGGCATCTACTCGGTGATGGTGGTGATCAGTTCCTGGCGCTGGCAACTGCTGCTCGGCGCGCAGGGCTGTCACGCCCCGATGCGCAGGCTGAACGCCTCGTGGCTGGTCGCTCTCTTCTTCAACAATTTCCTGCCGAGCAACATCGGTGGCGACGTCATCCGCATCGCCGACTCGGTGTCGATCACCCACTCGCGCACCGTGGCGGCCGCCGTCGTGCTGGTCGACCGCGCGATCGGCCTGGCCGCCCTGCTGGTGATTGCCGCCGCCGGCGCATGGATCGCCGCGATGCAGGGCATCGACATCCCGGGCCGCGACTACGTGTGGCTCGCCGCGGTCGGGATGGTCGTTGCCGGGGTGCCGACCTTGCTGAAACCCAAGCTCCTGATCCGGCTGATCGAGCCGCTCGGCAACCTCCATCCCGAGCTCTTCGGCCGGCGCATCGACCGTTTCAGCGAAACCCTCCACAAGATCGCCGAGGCCCCGGCTCGGCTCGGCGGGGCCGTCGTCGGCGCGCTGGCCGTGCAGATCCTGCTGGTGGTGTTCTATCTCTGCATTGCCTGGGCGATCGACGCCCCGCTGCCCCCGCTGGCCGGATTCTTCATCGTGCCCGTCAGCCTGGTGCTGCTCATGGCGCCGGTCTCGGTGAACGGCTTCGGCGTGCGCGAGGCGGTGTTTGCGTGGTTCTTCTCGCGGCTCGCCCTGCCCACCGACGCGGGCATCGCGTTATCGCTGCTGTCGACCGCGACCGTCATGTTGTTCTCGCTCAGCGGGGGCATCGTGTGGATCGTGCGCCGCAAGCACCCGCCGTCGCCGCTTCCCGCCACCGACACGCAGACCGAACTGGAAGCCCTCGAAGAGTACTCGTAACCGCCCGCATGTGCGACGCCAGTGCCGGGCCGCACTGGGGTGCGGCCCCTACACCTGGCCGTTGAACCTGATCATGCCCCGCCCAGGGCGACACGACGTCGGGCGTTTGCGGACACGGGCGTGGGCGTACAGCGTCCACAGCGATGCAGGTCCCGACCGTGGTAGCAAATGCCCGGCGGCGCGAGCACGCATGGGGCGCACCGATGGCGCGACACCTGGCAGTTGTATTACGTCAGGTGGGCGTCGGCCCAGCGTTCGAAGACCATCAGGCAGAACAGCACGTGGGCGTGGTTGGCTCTGCCGGCCGTGTGCTCGTCGAGCATCGTACGCACCGTCGCCGGCTCGAACAGGCCACGCCGCGCCATCCGCTCCGGCGACAACAGTGACGTCAGCATCGGGTGCAACTCGCGCCTGAGCCACTGCTTCATCGGGATGCTGAACCCTTCCTTCTTCCGGTTCAGGATGGCCGAGGGCACCCGTCCCTCGAGCGCACGCTTGAGCACCCACTTGCGCTCGCCGTTCCGGATCTTCATGTGCCCGGGCATCGAGAAGGCCAGCTCCATGACGCCGACGTCGAGGAACGGTGCGCGAGTCTCGAGCGACGTGGCCATGCTCATCCGGTCGACCTTCACGAGGATGTCGTCGGCGAGGTAGATCGACAGGTCCGCATACAGCAGCCGGTTGAGGAAGTCGTCGCCCCGGTACCGTCCCAGCGCCTCGCGCACGGGCGCATGCACATCGGTGCCGACGAGGCGGTCGCGGAAGCCCGGCAGTGTACAAGCGCGCCTTTTCGGCCGGGTGCGCGAACGTCATCCACCGGTACTGCGCAATGTCGTGCGGTGCACGCGCCACACCCTCAGCGAAGCGCTTGACCTTGTTGATCAGCCCCTTCTTCTGATCCGCCGGCGGCATGCGCGACGCGACCGCATCGAGCGCCCGCCACAGCGCCTGCGGCGCCATGTGCTGCCACCGCGCAGCGAGGGCCTCGGCGTCGTAGGCGTCGTAGCCGCCGAACAGCTCGTCGCCGCCGTCTCCGGCAAGCGCGACCGTCACGTGCTGCCGCGCCAGCTCCGACACCTGGAAGGTGGGAAACAACGAGACGTCGCCAAACGGTTCGTCGAAGTGGAGCACGAGCCGATCGAACAGCCCCGCCACGTCGGGCGTCACGCGGCCTTCACGATGGTTCGTCCCGAACACCGTCGCGATCTCACGCGCAAACGGCAGCTCGTTGTAGCTGCCATCGTCGAAGCCCATGCTGAAACTGTTGACCGTTGTCTTGCGCCGCCGTGCCGCGTCGGCCATGAAGGCGACGATGGCGCTCGAGTCGATGCCGCCAGACAGGAACACGCCGAGCGGCACATCCGACATCATCTGCGCGTCGACCGCGCTCGCGAACGTGGTTCGGAAGGCCTCGATCGCATCGGCGTCGCGCCAGTCCTTCACGGCGACGTCGGCGGCGTCCCAGTACCGGTGGACGCTCAGCTGACCGTCCTGCAGTCTCAGGTAGTGCGCCGCCGGCAGGCGCTGGATGCCGTCGAAGATCGTCTGCGGCGTGATGACGTACTCGTAGGTGAGGAACTGGTCGAGCGCCGCGTGGTTCAGCCGCCGCTCGATGCGTCCCGAAGCCAGCAGGGCCTTGATCTCGGAGCCGAGCACCAGCCCGCCCGGTGTCTGGGCGTAGTACAGCGGCTTCTCTCCCGCGCGGTCACGGGCGGCGATCAGCGTCCTGGTCCGGCTGTCCCACAGGGCGATGGCAAACATCCCCTGCAGTCGCGCCAGGAAACCGACGCCGTATTCCTCGTAGGCGTGCGCGATGACCTCGATATCACTCCGGGAGTGAAATGCGTGCCCCAGGGCCTGGAGGTCGCGCTTGACGGCTTCGAAGTTGTAAATCTCGCCGTTGGTGACGACGTAGATCGACTGGTCTTCGTTGGTGAACGGCTGCCTGCCGCCCGAGAGGTCGACGATGGCGAGACGCCGCATGCCGAGGGCGGCGAACGGGAGCGTGACGTGGCCCTCCTCGTCGGGGCCGCGGTGGTAGATCGAGGCCACCATCGCAGCCAGGTCGTCGGGCCGGGCCTGCTCACGGTCGATGATGCCGGCGATGCCGCACATGGCCGGTCGCCTCAGGGCTGCCGGAGCGCCACGGCTCCGGCGCCACGCCCGACTTCATCGGCCGGGACGCCTTGCCGCCGGTCGCGGATGACCCGGGCGGGTGTTCCGGCGCCAATGTGGAAGTCGGGGATCTCGCCGATCACGACCGCGCCGGCGCCGATGATGCAGTCCTTGCCCACGCGGGAGCCGTCGGTCACCACGACGTGCGTGCCCAGCCAGGCGTTGTCGTCCACCTCGATGCCCCGCGCCGTCCGGCCCTGGTCGAGCACGGGGATGTCGATACGGTCGTACAGGTGGTCGCCGCCCACCAGGTAGACGTAGGCGGCGACGAGGACCTTCTTCCCCACCCGCACGCGCGAGGCCGAGAAGATCTCGGCGTTGAAGCCGATGTTCGCCTCGTCGTCGATCTCGATGTCGCCGTTCTTGCAGCTCAGGATGGTGTTGCGCCCGATGAAGACCCCACGGCCGATGGTGATGCCGGCGTTGTCGACGCCCTTCGCATCGAGGCAGCACTGGTCGTCGATGACCACGTTGTCGCCGATGCGGATCTTGTGGGGATGCCTGAGCACGACATTGGTGCCGAACGTCACACCGCGACCGCACCGGCCGAGCAGCAGCGGATACAGCTTCGACCTCAGCAGGAGGCCCAGGGCCCCTGGAATCCAGGCGGTGAGCGTGACGATCGACTCGTACTTGGCGAGGGCGAGGACGCCCGGCCGGCCGATCACGAGGGCGGCGTAGCGCTGGAGCTTCGACTTCTTCTCGTCGAACAGCTCCTGCTGAATGACCGTGATGCGGGGATCGTGTTCCCGCGGGTTCTGCCCCACCCGGGCCTCCTGTCGCCCGCGCCGTGGTGCGCGAACACGCGATTATAGCCGGGCCGCACCCTTCGACAGGCTCAGGGCAGGCTGGGGCGCGGCCCCTACGGTCGAACCGTGGGCCGAACCTTGGGTGGGTCGCCCTCGTGTCGCGTTCTCGACACCTCGCGTCGGCCGCGGCGACGTCCTGCGCCGCTGGTTGCATCATCCCGTCGGCCTGAACATGCGACTTCAGGCGGTAATCGTGCCCAGGGACGCCAGATTCATGTTTCGGTCCGCGGTGCCGACAGCCGGGCACCGCGGTTGCAGCGGGGGCAGCGTATGGTCCGACTCGAGGAGGCAAGCATGTCCGTTACGTCCGCCACGGCCACGACGGCGATCCAGGATCTCGCCAAGACCCTGATCACCAACTTCGATACCAACAAGGACGGGAACCTGAATTCCGAGGAGTTCTCGGGCCTCGTCACGCAGTTGGCCGCGCAGTTCGGGGTGACTGCCCCCGCCGCGTCGACAGCGTACAAGACCACCGCGAACACCACGCCGCTGACCTCGATGGGCGCGGGATCGATGAAGTTCGAAGGCTTCGATCTCGGCAGGGCCCAGGACACGGCCAAGTCGGCCAAGGACGCCTTTGCCATGCTCGCGAGCCGGACAGGCCAGGTGCCAGCCACGAAGGCCGACGCCGAGACCTGGTTCAACGCGAACATCAAGACCGAGATGGAAGCGCTGGGCCACAAGATCGACTGGGTGAAGGGCGACAAGTTCCAGTTCACGAACTGGCAGGGCACGTTCACGGTCGACTTCGTGCGCGGCGCCGACAGCGACAGCCCTGCCCTGGCGTGGCAGGCTGAGAACGCCTAGGAAACGCGCTGCGCGCTGGGCACGCACGCGCTGACCAATCCGCCGGTCAGTCGCGGTCGAACCCGACTGTCTGGCGGACGACGTAGGTGGGCTTGTTCTGCGACTCGTAGTACGTCCGCGCCTGCATCTCGGCGAGCAGGCCGAAGGTGAGGAACTGCACGCCCGTCAGCGCCAGCATGATGCCGAACAGCAGCATGGGCCGATCGCCGATCGACTGGTGGGCCACGAGCCGCACGTACGCGAGGTAAGCCAGGATCAACCCGCCAAGAGCGCCCGAGCTCAGGCCCACGAGCCCGAAGATCTGCAGCGGGCGCGTCGAGTAGTTGAGCAGGAACTTCACCGTCAGCAGGTCGAGAATCACCCGGATCGTCCGCGACAGCCCATACTTGGACGTTCCCGCCACGCGCGCGCGGTGATTGACGACCACCTCTGACACCACCACGCCCATCTCGCTGGCAATGGCGGGGATGAACCGGTGCATCTCGCCATACAGCCGGAGCGGCTTGACGACCTCGGCCCGGAACGCCTTCAGCGAGCACCCGTAGTCGTGGAGTTCCACACCGGTCGCGCGCGAGATCAGCCGGTTGGCGATGATCGACGGCACGCGCCGCGTCAGGAACGTGTCCTTCCGGTCTTTCCGCCACCCGCAGACAATGTCGAAGCCCTCTTCGAGTTTCGCCACCAGCATCGGGATGTCGCGTGGGTCGTTCTGCCGATCGCCATCCGATGTGACGATGACCTGGCCGGTCGCCATGTCGAAACCGGCCGAGAACGCGGGCGTCTGGCCGAAGTTGCGGCGGAAGCGGATCACCCGGAGGTGGTCGTCGGCCTGTGCCAGCCGCGACAGGATCGCGAAGCTGTCGTCGGTGCTCCCGTCGTCGATGAAGATGAGCTCGTAGGACCGCCCCCACGTGGCCAGGCTTTCCGACAACTCGCGGTGCAGGTCGACGAGATTCGGCGACTCGTTCTTGATGGGGATGACAACGGAGAGGTCGACCGCCATGGGCGTGCGGATTATAGCCCAGCGTCAGAGGGAGTCTGCTCCGCGCCCGACCGGTCGACGGGAGCGGCCCAACGCCGGCGCCACCAGGCGAACGCGACGGTGCCGATGACGAGGAGGGCGGCGATAACGAACGCCACGGTTCGGCCGTTGGTCGACATCCACTCGAATGCCGCCTTCCCGTATCGCAGCGTCAGGTACGCGGCGATGAAGAACCTGATGCCGCGGCCAAGGAGGATGGCGAACGCGAACCGCAGCCGCGGCACGCGCGCCGCGCCCGCGAGCAGGACGAACAGCTTGAATGGCGCAGGGGGCGGGAGCAGCGACGGCACCAGGACCGCGATCAGGCCGTAACGCTGGATGGCACGCATCCCGCGGTCGACATTGCCGGCCTTGAACCGCTTGCGGAGGAACGCTTCCCCGCCGCGCGCCGCCAGCGCGTGGATCGACAGGCACCCCGCAAGCGAGCCGAGGGTGGCCAGCACGGCGTAATACCACCACCAGGCCGGAAACCGGGCAGTGAAGGCCACGACGAGCACGTCGACAGCCTGCGGGAACGACAGGAACGACGAGTCGAGATACGAGATCAGGAACAGGCCGGGGCCGCCAATCGCCGTGGCGAATGCCAGCAACGCATCGAGGAACTGTCGCATCTGTTCTACACTGGCCGCTTCGCTCACGGCGCGCGTGACCGCCTCGCGCCAGACCGCCAAGTATAGCCGACCCACCAGCCGTGCCTTCGCAGCCCGTCCCCGACTCGCCGCTCGCCGAGCGTGCTGCCCGCACCCGCCTTCTCTGGGCGGTCGGGCTCGCCGCCGCGCTGGTCGGTGCCGCCTCGGCATGGCACTACGCCGACGCCGGCCTCACGCTGAGTCACTACGACGCCAAGGGGCACCTCGTCGTCGCTCGTCGCATCTTCGACAGCCTGACCCCCGGATGGCGGCAGATCGGCGCCGTCTGGCTGCCCCTGCCCCACCTGCTGAACGCCCTGCCGGTCCAGGTCGATGCCTGGTATCGCACGGGTGCGTCGGCCGTCGCGCTGTCGATGGCGTGTTTCGTCTTCACGTCGGTCACCATCGCCCGGCTCGTGCACGCCGCCACCGGTTCGACCGCGGCTGCCGCCGCCGCGGCGCTCGTGTTCGCGTCAGACCCGAACGTCCTGTACCTCCAGTCGACGCCCATGACCGAACCCCTCCTGTTCGCGTGCCTTGCGGCGGCCACGCTGGCGATGTTCCGCTGGCTCGGCTCCGGAGGAGCACAGGGCGCCGCACGCGCGGGCCTGTGGCTGGCGGCCGCCTGCTGGACCCGCTACGAGGCCTGGCCCGTCACGGCGGGTCTCCTTGGCCTTGGGTGGGCACTCCTCGCCATCGACCTCCGTTCAGTCGGCGAGGCCACGCGGCGCGTGGCCAGGGTCGCCTGGTGGCCCATTGGTGCCGTGCTGATCTTCACCATCCACAGCCGCGCCACGATCGGCGCGTGGTTCACCACCGGCGGGTTCTTCGTGGCCGAGAACAAGGCGCTCGGCAACCCCGGACTGGCGGCCAGGCAGGTGGTGTGGGGACTGATCGAGGTCGCCGGGCGCTGGCCGGTCGTCATTGCCGGCGTCGGGCTCGTCGTGGGACTGGGCAACGCTGCCCGCCTGCCGTCATGGCGGCGGGCGACGCTGTTCGTCGCCCTCTGCGCGACAGCCGCCCTGCCCTTCTACGCGTTCATGAGCGGTCACCCGTTTCGCATCCGCTACATGATCGTGCTCGTCGTCGCCCTGGCCGTGTGGAACGGCATCGCGGTGGCGTGCCTGCCCAGGCGCGTGCGTGCCCTGGGCGCCGTGGTGGTCGCGGTGGCGGCGCTGTCGGGCCAGTCACCGTGGGCCGCGTCATCGCCCATGGTCCGCGAGGCTCAGTGGGACCGCCCGAACATCGCGGCGCGGCGCGTGATCACCGAGTGCCTGAAGCGCGACTTCGTTCGTCCGGATCACAAGATCCTGGTGAGCATGGGATCACTTGCGCACTACATGCACGAACTGTCGGCCGACGGCTTTGCCCTCGATGACTTCGTGCACGAAGGCATTGGCGACCTGTGGGGCGAGTTCCTGGCGCGACCCTCGCGCCATGTCGAGTGGATCCTGTTCAACGAGTACTCGGAGGGCGGCGACGAGCTGACGCGCCTGCGGAACGCCCCCGGCAGCACCTTCGCCGATGGGTTCACCCGCGTCTGCGAAGGCGCCGGCCTGGCGTTGTACCGGCGGACGCCGTAGGGGCCGCGCCCTGCGCGGCCCCCTTCGTGCCCGGCCAAACCGCGCTTCAGAACCTGATGTGCAAGGTCGCCTGGGTAATGTAGGCGCCGAGGTCGAGTTCGCTGCCCGCGAAGCCCTTCGCGGGATCGAGTTCGGCCGTGCCGCCCTGGTACCGGAACTCGGCGCCGAGCAGCACCGCATCGCTGAGCGCGAACCGTACGCCGCCGACGAACACGGCCGTGGTTTCGTTCCCGTCGTCGGTGAACGTGTCGCGGAACACCTCGTTGCGGTTGTTGAAATCGACGAACTCGCCGCTCTCGGTGTACTTCCAGTTGAGGACTGCGACGCCGCCGCCGACGTAGGGTTGCACTCCCTGGTCGCGTCCGAACGGGAAGATCCGGGCCGTCGCCGACATCGGGATGACCCTGAGCTTCATCTCCTGCTGGATCTCGCGGCCGTTCACGTTCACGTAGTCGAGGTACACGCTGGAAACCGACTGCTCGTAGTAGGCGGCGCCCACGCCAACCTCGACGAAGCGCCCCGCCCCGACGAGGAACTCACCGCCAATAGTCCCGCCGTTGAACTCATCGATGTCGAAGGCCAGGAACCCTCGGTTCTGGTACAGCACGTCCTCGGTATCGCGGGAGCTCTCGCTCTTCACGGCGACATAGCCGCCCGTAAGTCCGAAGAGCACGTCGGCCTGGGCGGGAACGGCAGCCATGGCCGAGAGGGTGAAGACGGTCAGTGCCACGCCGACGCGGCGTGACAGGCGAGGTTCAAGGGCGGGCGGTCGCATGGTCTGCGCTCCGAAGGAAGAATCGAACGTCGCCCACGACCACCGCAGGCAACACGACCCTGCAGAGCAGGGTACATGCCATCCCCGACAGACCGGAAAACAGCGCGTATGACGCCCAATCCGCGAATGGACCCGGCCAGGCGCCTGCGCCTACGGCCTACGGCGTCGCCTCCAGAGGTCGATTGCCGCGCGACAGTGTCACGATTCGTAACATCTCGTCGTGGATGCCGCCGTTCGACGCCACAAGCTGAACCATGCGTGACTGGAACGGCTCGTTCTGGAAGTTGGTGATGCGGCCCCCGGCCTCTTCGACCATGAGGGCCCCGGCGCAGGTGTCCCACGGCTTCAGGGAGGCCTCCCAGAAGCCGTCGAAGCGCCCGGCCGCCACGTAGCAGAGGTCGAGCGCCGCCGACCCGAGCCGGCGCACCGCCCGAGAGTGCCTGATGAAGTCGCCAAACATCTCGAGGATTGGTTCTCCCGACTTGTGGATGTCGTACGGGAACCCGGTGCACAACAGCGAATCGATGATGTCGTGGTGCCCCGAGACCCGCAGCGGTGCGCCGTTGAGCGAGGCGCCGTGCCCGCGTTCGGCGACGAACAGTTCATCGCGCATCGGGTCATAGACGACACCCAGTACCACCTGCCCGTCGTGCTCGACGCCGATGGACGTCGAGAAGATCGGCAGGCCGTGCGCGAAGTTCGTGGTGCCATCGAGGGGATCGCACACCCAGCAGAATCCTGCCGGAACTTCGCGAGCCGCCTCGCTCGAGAACTCCTCGCCAAGCACCGCGTGGTCGGGGAACCTCGACGCGATCGTGCGGCGCAGCATGCGCTCGACGGCGAGATCGACCTCGGTGACGAGGTCGATGGCCCCCTTCTTCTCGATGTGGAAGGTGCCCCCGAAATGGGATTTCTGGATGGCGCCAGCCTGGAGGGCGGCGTCGACGGCGGTGGCGCGGATGAGCGGATCGAGGTGCATGGCGGGCAGCACGACACCATGCGTCGCCCGTGACTGTCAACTCCGCGCGGTCAGGGGCGCACGTTGAACGCCGCCGGCACGACCGGCAGGTGCTTGACGAGCCTGACCTCCATGCCGCCTTCCGGCCGCTGCAGGAGCACCACGTCGTCCATGAAGCTCCGCATGAAGAAGATGCCGCGTCCGCTCGACTTGAGCACGTTTTCGGGCGCCAACGGGTCGGCGACCTCGTCTGGCACGAAGCCCTCGCCCTCGTCGCACACGCTGATCTCGAGTCGGTCAGGATGCGACGCCGGACGGAAGGCGAACTCGACGCGCACGATCTTGGCGGGATCCTGCTTGTTGCCGTGCTTGATCGCGTTGATCACGCCTTCGCGGATCGCGACGCCCACCCAGTGCACGGCGTCCTCGTCGAGGCCAGCCATGCCGCAAAGGCGATCGCTCACGATCTGGATGAAATCGAGCATGTCGAATCCACTGCGCATGCTCATGCGGATAACGCGGCCGGTGTCGCTCATCGAGTCTCGCGGTTGTTTAGCACAGGCACTCCGCCACATTCAAGGCACTCAGCGTCCGCGCACCATCATCCACCACACGCGCGCGGCGTGCAGTCTGCCAACAATTTCGAATCGGCGACCCGGATGCTATAGTGCGCCCCGTGTCTCCCACGAACGACCGGACGTCCCGGGTCGTCGCGCCAGCCGGAGTCGTTCGCGGCCAGCTGACGGTGCCGGGCGACAAGTCGCTGTCGCACCGTTACGCGCTGCTCGGGGCCATTGCCGAGGGCCCGCTGACGGTCGACCACTACGCGCCCGGCGCCGATTGCGCCTCGACGTTGCAGTGCCTCGCTGACCTCGGCGTTGAGATCAGGCGTGACGGCCAGCGTGTCACCCTCATTGGATGCGGGCTCGGCGGCCTGCGTCCCCCGGCGCGCACGCTCGACGCCGGCAACTCGGGATCCACGGTGCGCATGCTGGCCGGGATCCTCGCGGCCCATCCGTTCACGACCACGATCGACGGCGATGCCTCCCTCCGCCGCCGCCCGATGCGCCGCATCATCGACCCCCTGACCGCGATGGGCGCGACCTTCGTTCATGCCGACGGCCGCCTGCCCCTGTCAATCACCGGCGCGATCCTCCGCGCGACCACCATCTCGACGCCGATTGCCAGTGCACAGGTGAAGAGTGCGCTGTTGCTTGCCGGGTTGCACGCGACAGGGACCACGCGCGTCGTCGTCTCGGCGCACTCGAGAGACCATACGGAGCGGGCGCTGCGCGCGTTCGGTGTGTCGGTCATCACCGAGCCGGCCGCCGTGGTCATCGAGGGCCGGCAGCCACTGCGACCCTACCCCGTCCGCGTCCCCGGCGACCCCTCGTCGGCAGCCTTCTGGGCCGTTGCCGCCGCGGGCCTGCAGGGCTCCGAAGTCGTGATCGACGATGTGCTGCTGAATCCCTCGCGCACCGGATTCGTGGACGTGCTGGTTCGCGCCGGCGCGCAGGTCGAGGTGGTCGTGACCGAAGACCGCGCCAACGAACCTGTCGGCCGCGATCGTCGTCCGTCCCGGCCTCCTCCGCGAGGTCACGATCGACCCGACCGAGGTCCCCTCGCTGATCGACGAGTTGCCGGTCCTGGCGGCCCTGGCGACGTTCGGCGGCGCCGTGTCGGTGTCTGGGGCCGAGGAACTGCGCGCCAAGGAGAGCGACCGCATCTCGGCCCTGGTGGCCGGCCTCGTGGCCATGGGTGCCGATGCCGAAGAGCGTCACGATGGGTTCCGGGTACAGGCCGCTGGGCGCCTGCGCGGCGGGTGCGCCGTCGAGGCCTGTCACGACCATCGGCTGGCAATGGCGTTCGCCATTGCCGCGCTTGGGGCCGACGCGCCGGTCGAAATCCTGGGTGCCGACGTGGTAGACATCTCGTATCCGGAGTTCTTCGAGACCCTCGAGTCGTTGCGTGGCTAGCCCTGACAAGCTCTATCTCGTGGGTTTCATGGGGGCGGGCAAGTCGTCGGTCGGTCGGGCCCTGGCGCAGCGACTCGGGTGGCGACTGATCGACATCGACGAGTGGATCGAGGCTCGCGAGCGACAGTCGGTCGCCGACATCTTCGCCACGCGTGGCGAGGCCGCGTTTCGGGCCATCGAGCGGGAAGCCGTGCGTGCCGCCCTCGCGCCGCGACACGTGGCGGTCGCGACGGGGAGCGGAACGTTCGCCGATCCGACGAACCGGGCGGCGATGATGGCCGACGGTACCGTCATCTGGCTCGATGCGCCCTTCGACACCGTGGTGGCTCGCATCCCGCAGGATGGGCGCCGGCCGCTGGCGAAGGACCGTGAGCAGTTCGCTGCGCTCTACGCGATCCGCCTCGCGACGTATCGGCTCGCGCACGTGAGGATCGAGACCACTGAATCGGCCGTTGACGAAGTCGTCGAGCGCATTCTCGACCGACTGGGCTGGTGACCATGCGCTACCTGGTGCTGAGCGACATCCACGCCAACCTGGAGGCGTTTGAGGCCGTCCTGGCCGCCGTGCCGCGCGACGCCTACGACCGCTCCATCATCCTGGGCGACATCGTCGGCTACGGCGCCGATCCGAACGCGGTCGTCGATCGCGTGCGCCTGCTGGCGCCCGACGTGGTCATCCGCGGGAACCACGACAAGGTGGCGTCAGGCATGGAGTCGGCGGAGGGCTTCAACCAGGCCGCGAAATACGCCGCGATGTGGACGCTGGATCAGCTGTCGCCCGAGAACCGCGACTACCTCTCGGGGTTGCCGCCCGGCCCCCTCGAGATCGACGACGTCCTGGAGATCTGCCACGGGTCGCCCGACGACGAGGACGAGTACATCTTCGAACCGGTGGATGCCGTCGAGGCGCTCCGGGGCCTCTCGCGGCCGCTGTGCATGTTCGGGCACACACACGTTCCGATCGCCTACTGGCTGTCGGTGAACGCCTTCGACCTGATCGTGCCCGACGCGAACAGCCAGACGCAGATCGCGCTGGAGCCCGGGCGGCGTTACATGGTGAATCCCGGGTCGGTTGGCCAGCCGAGGGACGGTGACCCGCGCGCCGCGTACGCCCTCGTGGACACCGAGGCGCTCACGGTGACCCTCTTCCGGGTGGGCTACGACGTCGCGACCGCGCAGCAGAAGATCCTCGACGCGCGTCTGCCAGAAGGCCTGGCGCGGCGGTTGGGACTGGGGAAGTAGGCGGGCCGGCCGGGCGCGTGCCGACAGGCAGGCCGAGCCGAGGCGCGGGCCGCACCCGCGCGTGCGGCCCGCGCAGGCTGGCGCGGCCCCGCGCGAGGGCTGGCTCTCGGAACTGTCGCGGCGGGCGCGAGCCTCGCGACGCCGCGCGTCAGCCGCGAAGGCGTCGGCGGCGGCCCGCGAGCCGAGGATCCAGCCGATGACGAGACCGATCATCAGGATCGCCGGCACGTAGATGAAATGTCCTGCTGTCATACCCATCGCCTAGCGACGCGCCCCTTGCGAGACGCGCTGCTCGACCTCCTTGAGTTCCCGTTCGACCGTGCCCATGCGCCGCCACAGGCTGACGACAAAGGCCACCACCATGATCCAGACAACGCTGTAGGCGACCATCACCAGGGGCGCGGCAGGCAACTGCTCCTGCGCCGGCAGCTGGCTCACGGGCTCGAACCCGTCACCGGTCGGCGCCGGCTGCGCCTGTTGCAAGGCGATGACCAATGGTGCAGGCGACGCCGCCGCGGGCGCCGTCGTGCCGAGCGCGGCCCCGGCGAACACCAGCACGAGCAGGGCGCCTTTCCAGGCACGTCGGGTGATGAATGTCACGGTGTGCATAGGAGTACTCAATCCTCGAGGACGAGATAGAGGGAGTCGAGCCGGGCCCGCTGCGCCTCGAGCCGCGTGCGCGCCGCCATCAGCGCGACGTACAGGGCGAACATCGCGAACGTGCACCAGTAGAACGCCGGTCGCATCCCGGGGTCGAGCGATGGCACCACGCTGGTCTTGGGGTGCAGCGTCCGCCACACGTTCACCGACCAGTAGACGAACGGCACGTTGGCCATGCCGAAGAGCGCGAGGCCCGCGGCGAGACGGTCCGATCCCGGCCCGCCGTACTTCCGCAGGAGCAGGTACGCCGCGAAGATCATCCACAGCACGAGGGCCGACGTGAGGCGCGCATCCCACTGCCACCAGACGCCCCACGCCTTGCGTGCCCAGATGGGTCCCGTGATCAGCCCGATCAAGCCAAAGACCAGCACGAGCTCGGCGGCGGCAACCGCGACGTGGTCTGCGGAGGGCTTGCGGGTCTGCAGGAACCGGGCGCTTGCCACGCCGCACACGAACGTCGACGTGAACATGACCATCCACGCGGGCACGTGGTAGTAGAAGATCTTCTGGATGAGCCCCATCGTCGACTCGTAGGGCGCATTCATGATGAACCACGGCGCGACGCCCAGCATCAGCAGGGCAATCACCGTCGCGGGCACGAACGCACGTTGCAGCATCTCCCAGACACTCCGAACGGCCCGTGGGCCGACATCCGGACGGCCATCCTGCCGCCCTTCGCGGGCGACAGCCGACTGCCCTATTCCGTCATCACGGCTTCAAACGTCCACAACGCCAGCGTCACGAAAACCGCGTCGAAGAACACCAGCATCGCGATCCACTGGAGCGCGGTCACGCTTCCGCCGGGCTGCGTCAGCGCAGCTGTCCCACGGACGCCCGCGATGATGACCGGAATCGTGATCGGATACAACAGCACGGGCAACAGGACGTCACGCGACCGGGCCCGGACCAGCATGGCCGCAAACAGGGTGCCCACCGACGCGAACCCCACCGTTCCCGACACCAGCAAGGCCAGCAGCAGCCAGGGTGCGCCCCAGACCGGCATCTGGAACAACAGGCTCACGAGCGGCACCAGGAGCGCCTCGACCACGAACAGCAACACGAGCACGCCGATCAGCTTGCCGAGGTAGATCGCCGGCCGATCTGATGGCGCAAGCATGAGCGCCTGCAGCGTCTCGTTCGTGCGTTCACGTTCAAAGGTCCGTCCCAGTGCCAGCGTGCCGCTGAACGCAATGGCGATCCACAGGATGGCCGAGGCCACATCGTCGATGGCCTGCCCGTTCTTCACGAAACCGAACGCGAAGACGAGGATGCACGACAAGGCGAAGAACGCCGTCGTGAACAGGATCTCGCGGCTCCGCATCTCGATCGTCAGGTCTTTCCGCGCAACCAGGAGCACCACGCGGAACAACTGGGCGAGGCTGCCGGGATCGCGCGTGCTCATGACGCCATCGCCATGAGGTCGCGATAGCGTTGGCGAATGCCGGGACCCGCCGGTTCGCACACCCTGAGGCGCCCGTCGCGCAGGAACACCACCTGGTCGAGCAACCCCTCGATGACGTCGAGATCGTGGGTCGTGAGCAGGATGATGGTGCCCGCGTCGCGCATCACGCGGATCCGCTGCACGAGCGTGTGCGTTGACGCGTCATCCAGGCCGGTGAAGGGCTCGTCGAGCAGCAGGAGCCGCGGGGTGGCCAGCAGCGTGCGTTCGAGGGCCAGGCGCTGGCGCATTCCCCGCGAGAAGCCCGAGACGACATCGTCGCCTCGTTCGAGCAGCATGGCGCGCTCGAGCGCCCGATCGATGAACGGGCCGTCGGCTGTCACGCCGTAGAGGCCGGCGAAGAACCTGAGGTTCTCGCGGGCCGTGAGCTCCGGGTACAGGTAGAGATCGTGGCCGAGCACGCCAAGCCGCGCGCGGATCGCCGCACCGTGTTCCGCGGCATCGAGCGCGCCGAACCGGACGTCGCCCGACGAGGGCGCCGTCGTGGTGGCCAGCACCGACAACAACGTCGACTTCCCCGCCCCGTTCGGGCCGAGCAAGCCCGTGATCGTTCCCGCGTCGCACCTGAAGGTCACGCGCGACAGTGCACGGCGCCGGCCGTAGTGGCGCGAAAGATCGCGAATGTCGACGAACGAGAAGTCGCCCGCGCCAGAGGGCAGCGCCGACAGCAGCACGTCAGTGGCTGTGTGCACTCGCCGCCTTCCCCGCGGACCCGGCAGCGGCCGCCTCGCCTCGCCCGGACGACTCGTCGCTGACCCCGATGTGATCGAGTTGGCGATACACCCGCTCGAGCTGATGGATCAGCTGCTCGCGCTTCGCGTCGATGCGCGGGTCGAGACTGGTGTTGCGATGGCGTTCGAGTTCGGCCAGCTCACCGAGCAACTGCTCGCGCTTCCGTACGGCACGGGTCCGATCCGACGACAGCGTCGAACTCTCGCCGTTGACCGCGAGCCACGCGCCGACTCCGAGCACGAGCACGACCAGCCCCAGCGCCAGGTAGCGCCCCACCTGGCTGTGATACGGAAGTCCGTCGAGCGCAAAGGGAATCGGCGTGCCGGCCGCGACAGGCCCGCCGTTTCCCATGATGAAGGGCTTGCCGCTCATCGTGATGTCGCGTGTCTGCGTCACCAGCGGAGACGCGAACCGGGCACCGGTCGTGTTGTTCACCACCACCGCCAATGCCGGCATGTCGATCTGGCAGCGCCTGCGCGAACCGGACGGTGCCCGTCTTGTACGGCAACTGGTACGCCATCTCGAGCACGGTGGTGCCCGGAGCGAAGGGGCCTTCCACGACCACCCGCGTGCCTTCGGCCCGGGCCTGTGGCGTGGTGCCCTCGAACAGCACGGCGCCGCGTGCGCCGTCGGGGAACTGGAAGACGAGCGGTTGCGGCGTCTGCACGGGCGCGTTCGCCGCGTTGACGATTTCGAAGACGTTGTAGATGTCGAGCGCCGCGTCGTTGAGTTCGACGATGAAGCGCGACTGCCCCCCGAGGACCACGGTGCCCATCTGCGCGGGAGCGGTCGTCGTCTCGGAGGGTGGTCCGGTCGCAGGCGCGCCTGGCTGAGCCGGCCCGGCGGCGGCTCCTCCGGATTCGGCGGGGGCGGGCGTGCCGCCGAGGCCGGCCACCAGCATCACGCGGATGCCGCCCTCGCCCGGAACCTCGAACTCCCGGGAGTCGATGTGTTCGCCGCTGACGATGGCGTGTGCCTGCACCGTCTGGCCTGGCGTCAGGCCCGAGAACACCGCGCGGCCGGTTTCGTCGGTCGTGGCGCTCCGGATCGCGTCTCCGACTTTGAGTTCGACCTTCTGGCCCGGCAGGTCGTTGCCGAGCGTCTCGCGGATGACGCGCACCGCGACGCTGCCCACGGGGAGGTCGCCCGTCGGCAACGGCATCCCCGACATCGTTCGCATGTCGGGCATCTGGGCCCGGGCACTCGTTGCCGCCATCATCAGCGCCACGGCCGTGAGGCACGCGCGCGTCACAAGACTCGTCTTCATGACCGTCATCTTCTCTCGGGGCCAGTCTCTCGGGGCGTTCACGAGGCCGCCAGCGGCGACCCGCAGCGCTTGCAGAACCGGGCGTCGTGATCGTTGGGTGTCGAGCACGATGGACACGCGGCCGGTGCATGGGCGCTCGGCGCAACCGGCGTGCTCGCCTTGGCGGCCGAGGCTGCCGCCACCGGTGCGGTGGGCATCGTCCTCACGAGCGCCTGCAGATCACGCTCGATGGCTGCGCGATAGCCGCCGGCGTCCGCGTCGAGCTGCTGCATCAGGCCGGCCGCGCGCGCACGCAACCGCCCCGACATGTCGGCGAAGTCACTGTCGGCGATCTTGCCCATCGCGCGATCGAACTCCAGTTCCTTGATCGACCGCAGCACCATCATCTTCTCGCGCTCGAGCGCCTCGCGCGCCCGCACGCTCAGCGCCTGCGACTCCGGGTCGGTGCGCTGATCCTCGGCAAACGGGTACAGGGCGCGGAACATCGCCGCGCCCACGCCACACGCCGCGAAGGCCGTGAAGCTCACCATCACGAGGCTCTCGGGCCGCGTGTCGTGCGAGGTCCACACCGCCACCGATGCCGCAAGCATCGACACCAGCAGGAACACGTGCCACGGGCGAAGGCCGCCCTGATCGCCCGTTGTCGTCTCGCTCATGCCCGACCTGCCTCGCTCCCGGCCGCGGCCTCTGCTGCCGAGCGCGCGCCCGCGAACGCGAACTGGCGCTCCGGCAGCAAGGCGATGATCGTGCCCAGCGCCAGGATGCCGAAGCCCGACCAGATCCAGTTGACCAGGGGATTGACGACGATGTGCAGCGTCGCCGACTGTTCCTGCAGGTCGAACGCCGCCAGCACGATGTAGAGGTCTTCCCACGGGCCACGCCGGATGGCGACTTCGGTCGTCGGTTCCTGTTCGTGCTTGCGGAAGAACCACTTCGCCGGCGCCATCTCGCCGATCACCTTGCCATCACGTGTCACGTCGACGTGCCCGGTCACCATCTGCTTCTGGCCGTCGTCGGTGACCTTCACCGAGCGGTGCGTCACCTGGAACCCGGCCACCGTGGTCGACTGCCCGGGCCGCAACAGCAACTGCTCCTCGCGCTTGTAGCCTTCGCCCGCGAAGCCCAGGAACATCAGCACGATGCCCACGTGCACGATGTAACCGCCATAGCGGCGGTGCGACCGCGACACGAGGCCGATCATCGAGGTCAGGATGTCGGAGCCCGTCGCCGTCTGCCTGACGCGGGCGCCACGCCAGAACTCCTGCAGGATCGTCCCCAGGGTGAACGCCGACAGTGCGAAGCACGCGGCCGACGACCACACACGCAGGCCCATCAGGTGCAACGTGCCCGCCGTCACCACCGCCAGCAACACGGGAAACGTGAACTGGTCGCGCATGTTCGCGACCGTGCTCTTGCGCCACGCCAGCAGCGGTCCCACGCCCGTCAGGAACAGCAGGATGAGGCCGATGGGCAGCATCCACTTGTTGAAGAACGGCGGGCCGACGGTGAGTCGCTCGCCCATCACCGACTCGCTCAGCGTCGGGAACATCGTCGCGAACAGGACGAACAACGCGCTGAACAGCAGGATCCAGTTGTTGGCGAGGAACACGGCCTCCTTCGAGGCCCACGACTCCAGTTCGTGCCGCGAGCGCAGCAGCGGCAGCCGGTAGATGAGCATCCCGAAGCTCACCGTCAGCAGCAGCACCATGAACCCGGTGAACATCACCGCCAGCTGGCGGTCTTCGCCGAACGCGTGCACCGATTGCACGACGCCGGACCGCGTCATGAACGTGCCGAAGATCGTGAGGAAGAACGTGATGATGACCAGCGCGATGTTCCAGACCCGGAGCATGCTGCGCCGTTCCTGCACCATCACCGAGTGCAGGAAGGCCGTCGCCGTGAACCACGGCAGCAGGCCCGCGTTCTCGACGGGATCCCAGCCCCAGTAGCCGCCCCAGCCCAGTTCTTCGTACGCCCAGATCATGCCGAGCGTCAGGCCGAACGACAGGAACAGCCAGCTCACCATCGTCCAGCGACGCACCGCGCGCAGCCAGGAGTCGTCGAGGTAGCCCGTGAACAACGCCGCCATGCCGAACGCATACGGAATCGTCATCCCGACGAAGCCGATGTAGAGCGAGGGCGGGTGGATGACCATGTACGGGTTCTGCAGCAGCGGGTTGAGGCCCTTCCCGTCCTGCGGGATCTGATCGGCCAGCAGGTAGGTCTCGAACGGGTTGTTGTGCAGCACCATCAGGAACAGGAAGAACATCTGCACCACCGAGATGGTGGCGACGACATAGGGAATCAGCTCGCGATGGATCTCGCGGTTCACCCGCACCGCGATGGCACCGAAGACCGACAGCAGGAACGCCCAGAACAGGATCGACCCGTCGAGGCCGCCCCAGTACGAGGTCAGCTTGTAGAACAGCGGCATCGCCGAGTCGCTGTAGCGATCGACGTATCGCACCGAGTAGTTGCCGCTGACGAAGGCATGGACGATCACGCCGGAGGCCGCCGTCAGCAGGGCGGCAATCAGGTAGAAGGCGCCGATGGCGCTATCCACCAGTCGCCAGTCACGGCGGCGCGCGCCGCCCACCGCTGCCGCGGCCGCATACGCCGAGACCACGAAGCTCGCGAGGAGGAGAAACGTACCTAGGCTGGACATGGGATGGGGGACCCTGCGCGCGTCGCCGCTACGGCGACACACCTGGACTGCCACCCGTCACCCCCGAGAGGACGACGGGCGGACGACTCACCAACCGGGCGCTTGCGGGCTACTGCCCGGGCGACGCGGGAACGGAGGCGACGGTGCTGGCCGACGGGGCGTTCGACGCTTCGTACTTGGATGGACATTTGGCCATCACACCGTTGGGCTCGACCTGGAATCCGTCAGGGCCCAACGTGCCCTTGATGACCACTTCGGAGCCGTCCTTGAACGTGTCGGGCACGATGCCCGTGTAGCGCGCCTCGACCACCGACCCGTTGTTCTGAACCTTGAACTTGTAGTCGAGCGTGTCGCGCTTGCGCAGGATGGATCCATCGATCACGTGGCCGTGCAACTGGAGTTTCTTGCCGTACCACGGGCTGGGGTCGGTCATGACTTCATCAACGTGCTTGTAGTATTCGGTCCCCTCGCTGAGCGACGTCCACAGCAACCCGCCGAACGCGAGCGCCAGCACCAGGCTGGTCAGACCGATTCTCGTGGCTTTCTTCGACATGAGCGATTTGCTCCTGGCCTTCAGGATATGCCCCTCTGGGGGGACGATTCAACGGTAAGCTTGAGTCTGGCCCACAGTAAAGCGACCAGGTGGACAGGCAAACCGACGACATTGCTGTACGAGCCGTGTATCTGATCGATGAAGCGGGAGGCGTACCCCTGGATCGCGTAGCCGCCCGCCTTCCCCATCGGTTCTCCCGTGGCGACGTACCACGAGATGTCCTGCGGTGCGAGGGGCAAGAAGCGTACCCGGGTGCACGCCACGTCCGCGACGACGTGATTCCCCTGCCGCAACGCGATCCCCGTGAGGACGTCGTGCGTGCGCCCAGACAGCAATTCCAGCATTCGGACCGCATCCGTGGCGTCTTCGGGCTTGCCCAGAATGTGGTGGTCCACCACCACCGACGTGTCTGCCCCCAGCGCCACGTCGCCGGAATCCCGGCACTGCGCGCGCCGGGCTTTCGCGACCGCCAGGCGCCTGACGTAGGTCTCGGGGGCCTCGTCGGGCTCCACCGACTCGTCGATGTCGGTCGGCCGTACCTCGAACGCGTAGCCGGCCGCACGCAGAAGATCGGCGCGGCGGGGAGACGCAGACGCCAGGATGAAGCGCACGCCTCGGATGATACACTTCGGTGGTCCGTGCGACCCGGCGTTTCGGCCGGTCTTCGGTCGTTTCCCGCAGATGGACGCGATACATACCGCCACCACAGACGCCCTGGCTGCGCTCCTGGCCCGGCAGCCGCACTCGCAGGCCAAGCTCGAGTTCGCATGGCAGGCTGTCGTCGGGCCGGCGGCCCATCGCGCCACCGTCAGCGTGCGCCTCGACGACACGGTGTTGCACGTCGACGTTCGTGACGCCACGTGGGCCCATGAGCTGGGCCAGGCGGTGGCGACGCTCATCCCGCGCCTGAACCGCCTGCTGGGCGCACGGGCGGTGACGCGCACGGTCATTCGCTCCCCGGAGCCGCGCCGGCGCCGCTGATGCGCACGACGCGACTCCCCTGCTACACACGTCTCCCGGTGGCCTGCTGATGGCGATCTCCACAATCGGTGTGATTGGTTCGGGCACGATGGGCAACGGCATCGCCCAGGTCTTCGCGCAGCACGGCTTCCGCGTGCTCCTCCACGATGTCTCGCCGCCCGCGCTCGATCGCGCGCGGTCGGCCATCGAGAAGAGCCTCGCGAAGTTCGTCGAGAAGGGCAAGCTCGCTGCCGCCGACCGCGACGCCACGCTCGGTCGCCTGACCACCCACCCCGGTATCGACGTGCTGGCAGACGCCGACTTCGTCGTCGAGGCGATCGTCGAGCACGCCGAGACGAAGCGGACCCTGTTCAGGCAGCTCGACTCGTTGACACGGCCCGACGTGATCCTGACGTCGAACACCTCGTCGATCTCGATCACGACGCTGGGAGCGGCCACGACCCGGCCCGACCGCGTGCTCGGGATGCACTTCATGAACCCGGTGCCGCTGATGGCGCTCGTGGAGTTGATTCGTGGCCAGGCGACCTCGACCGAGTCGATGCAGGTGGCCACGGCGCTGTGCGCCACGCTCGGCAAGACCGGAATCGAGGCGGCCGATTACCCGGGCTTCATCGCCAACCGGATTCTCATGCCCATGATCAACGAGGCCGTCTTCGCGCTCATGGAGGGCGTCGGCACGGCCGAAGCCATCGACGGCGTCATGAAGCTGGGGATGAACCATCCGATGGGCCCCCTCACGCTGGCCGACTTCATCGGCCTCGACGTCTGCCTCGCCATCCTGGACGTGCTGCACGAGGGCCTCGGCGATCCGAAGTACCGGCCCTGTCCCCTCCTGAAGCGGCTGGTGGCCGCCGGTCACCTCGGGCGCAAGAGCGGCCGCGGGTTCTACGCGTACTGAGGCATGACTTCTGTTGACGGAGCCCGACTCGACTGATGCCCTCTCCCATCGGACACGCCCTGGCGGGCATCATCGCCGGCACCCTGGCCAGCGCCGTGGCGCGAATCCGCCCACAGGCGGCAATCACTCCCGGAGTGATTGTCCGCGCCGGCAATGACACCCCCGGAGCGAATGTCGGCGGCGGAAGCTGGCGCGATGCCCTGCTGGGCCCGTGGCGGCGCCTGCCGGCCGACGTGCGCCTGTTCGCGTGGCTGGGGATGGCCGCGGACCTCGACTTCCTGATTGGCAGGCACTCGTACGAAACCCACAGCATCGGTGCGGCCGTCCTGGTCCTGGCTGCCATCGCGGCGTGGTCGCGCACGCCGCGCCTCGCCGTCGCCGGGGCACTGGCCTACGCCTCGCACATCCTGCTCGACTGGCTGGGCAGCGACACGGTGCCGCCGATCGGGATCATGGCGCTGTTCCCGTTCACGACCGACTTCTACCAGTCGGACCTGTTCGTGTTCGACGCGATCTCGCGCCGGATCTGGACGTGGTCGACGTGGGTCCACAACGGGGGCGCGGTCGCGCGCGAACTGGCCATCCTGGGACCGCTCGTGGTGTTGTCGCTGGCCGTGTATCCCGGGTGGCGATATCTTCGAGCGCGCTGGCGCGCGTGAGTGGCAATTCCTGCGTCGCCCCCGACCGACGTTCTGCGTGGCGAAAGTCTCATATCGGCAACAACTTCATATAATCGAAGCTACTTAGCGACACATGTGCAGAGAGACTTTCGCTTGACATTCGGGCGGCACGTTCCTAGAATCAGCCTCCGGTCATCGCTCGTGTTTCCCGCGCATCCCGCGCGACGACCGCCAGCGTCACATCGTTTACAGACCCTCAGGAGTCTCCATGGCAGTTGATGACTTGAAGGAACGGCTCCGAGCCGTCGAAGCGGCCGTCGGCCAGATTGAGAAGCAGTTCGGCAAGGGCTCGATCATGCGGCTCGGGCAGACGACCGCCGTGACGCCGATTGCCACGATCTCGACGGGGTCGATCAGCATCGACTATGCCCTGGGCGTGGGCGGCGTGCCGCGCGGACGCGTCGTCGAGGTCTACGGACCCGAGTCGTCGGGCAAGACGACGCTGGCGTTGCAGGTGATTGCCCAGGCCCAGAAGACCGGGGGGCTCGCGGCGTTCGTCGATGCCGAGCATGCGCTCGATGCGAACTACGCCAAGCGACTCGGCGTTGACCTCGATGCCCTCCTCGTGTCGCAGCCCGACAACGGTGAGCAGGCGCTCGAGATCGTCGAAGTGCTCGTGCGCTCGAACAGCGTGGACGTCGTCGTGGTCGACTCGGTCGCCGCGCTGGTGCCGCGTGCCGAGATCGAAGGCGAGATGGGCGACGCGCAGGTCGGCCTGCAGGCCCGCCTCATGTCGCAGGCCTTGCGCAAGCTGACGGGCGCGGTGTCGAAGAGCAAGACCTGCCTGATCTTCATCAACCAGCTGCGCGAGAAGATCGGCGTGATGTTCGGCAATCCCGAAACGACCACGGGCGGTCGCGCGCTGAAGTTCTACGCGTCGGTGCGTATCGACATCCGCCGCATCGGGGCGATCAAGGACGGCGATCAGGTCGTCGGGGGCCGCACCCGCGTCAAGGTCGTCAAGAACAAGCTGGCGCCGCCCTTCCGCGAGGCCGAGTTCGACATGATGTACGGCGAGGGCATCTCGAAGGAAGGCGACCTGATCGACCTGGGCGTCGAGAAGAAGATCGTCGAGAAGAGCGGGACGTGGTTCTCGTATTCGGGCGAGCGCCTCGGCCAGGGGCGTGAGAACGCGAAGCAGTTCCTGAAAGACAATCCCGCGACGTACAAGTCGATCGACGAGCGCGTGCGGAAGGAACTCGGCCTGGTGGCCGCGGTCGAAGTGGCGCCGTAGCGATGGCCTGGCTCGCCGCCTTCGATCTCGACGTGGTGCGCGCCCTGGCGGCGTGGCGAACGCCTGCGCTCGACTGGCTGGCACTCGGGCTCAGTGCGGCGGGCTTCTACGGCCTGGTGTGGATGGGGCTGGCGCTGGTACGCGCCGCCCTCGTCTCCACGTCGTCTGCCCGCATGGCGGTGGTGCGTGTCGTCCTGGCGGTGCTCCTCGCGCACCTTGCAGCCAGCACCGTGGTCAAGCCGTTGGCAGCGCGCGACCGTCCCTTCGTGACGCACAGCGACATCAGCGTCGTCGGCCCGATGTCGCGGGGCTACGCGTTTCCGTCGGGTCACGCGGCGGTGGCGGGGGCGGGTGCGGTGGCGCTGACGTTGATGTGGCCCGGCGCGGCGCTCGCATGGTGGGCGCTGGCGTTGGTGACGATGGCGGCGCGCGTCTATCTGGGCGTGCACTATCCCAGCGACGTGATCGCCGGCGCGTTGCTGGGAGCTGCATGCGGGTGGCTTGCGACCGGCGGCGCGCGTTGTTATACTGCGCGTCCCGTCGCGCTGGGCGTGCCGAGGTAGCTCAGTTGGTAGAGCATACGACTGAAAATCGTAGTGTCGCCAGTTCGATTCTGGCCCTCGGCACCATCTAATCGCCTGACAATCCCGATCCGCTACCCTGGCATCCGCCGTTGCAGCGTCACGCCCCGGCCCGACCGCGTTCGACCAGGACCACGGGACCGCCATGGCTCTGACGCCTGCTGACGCGCGTCGGTGGCTGCGGGGATTCGAAGAGGCCGACCGCGCCGACCACGAGCTGACGCGTGCCACTGGACCACGGCCGGAATGGTCGATCGCGCTCGGCTTGTCGTTGATCGATGCCGCGCGAGCCGCCGCGCAGACACGGCCGCTGCTCGAGGCTCAGCGGACGCGACAGGACGACACCGTGCGGGAGGTCTGGGCTCGGCTTCGATCCAGACTGCTGCGCCCATGACGCAATCTCAGCCGGGCTTCCTCGACGCCCTCGACGCCTTGAGGTCGGCGCTCGACGACTGCCAGGTGCTCGAATGATTCGCAGCGTGGCGGTCATCGCCCTGGGGATCCCGCGCCTGGAAGAAGGCTGAGCGCACCTGCCTGGTCGGGCGATTCGCGAACTGAAGGCTGCCCCCCGCAGCGACTTCGGCAGTCGTCGCGCGGACAGCTAGAGCGGCGCTCTTGCGCTCAGGGCCCGAAGTTCCGCTGGTTGACACGGCGACATTGGAACTTCGGGCCCGCGAAGCGAGAAGAGGGCGGACAGAGGGATGGTGCCTCTCGCCCCGAAGTGCTACCGAGCGCGCCGGCGCGACGCCATCGCGCCAAGCAGCACCAAGCCGCACAGCACCATCCCGGTCGGCTCGGGCACCGTATCCACCCGGAGGTTTCTGAAGTCCACCGAGTTCGCGTTCGGATTCGGGGTGTAGACGTAGAAGCGCAGGAACAGAGCGGTCTGCCCAGTGGCGTCCACTCCAAACGATCGGAGGGCTGGCGGGGGCTGCCCCGAGGGGAGGGCCTCCGAGAAGAGATCCGCGGCGAAGCCGTCGAGACTCGACCGCACGAAATAGCCGCGTGGATTCGACGTCCCGCCCTTCCCAACCTCGAACTGCACCGTCAATGGGCCCAGGCTGATCGGCGCCGCGTTCAGCGCCAGGGTGAAAAAGCTGTCATTCGCGAGGGCGAGCGCGGCCGAGGTGCTCCCGCTCGTCGGATACGCGTTCAGGATGTTTCCGTATCCATCGTCGTTGATCAACGGGGTGGGCGGAGGCTGCAACAGGGTGCTGACGTCCAGGGTCGGTGTGACACCCGGGGCGACGATCGTAGGGAGCAGGTCAGCGGAAAACGGATAGAGAACCAGTGGCGCAGCGTCCACCCGAGCTGCCAAGCTCAGGCAGAGTGCGGCCAGAGACAAACCGGAAACGATAGTACGAGATGTGCGCATGTCGTCCTCCAGATGGGAATCGAGCGACGACTCCGAAGCCTCACCTGCGGCGGCAGCACTGCGGAGTCATGACGTGCCGATTGCCCTCGTTACTCAGACGACAGACCGCCGGTCACGGAAACCGTACTCTGCAATTCCACAGCCAACGCGAACGAAGCGGCCATTTGACGAAGTCCTTGGTGCATCGCAGCAGAACTCGGCGACCAACTGCAGGGTTGGTCGCTTATGTCGCGCCTTAGTTCCGCCAATATGTTGACTTTATTCGCGCGCGGCAGACTGCCGCCGCCGAAGAGGTCACGTGAGTCTTGTCTGACGGACCTCGGCGTCCTCATGCCTCCGGGCGACCTGCCTGTTCGACGCAGGCCTCGGCCCCGAGCACTGCCAGCAAGGTGAATAGCGGTGCCGACACGTCCGGCCCGCGTCCGGGGATCCACATCTGCATGATCTCGAGCGCGAGCATCGCCAGGATGCCGAGTGCAGGCCACAGGCGACGAGCGCGCCGATACCCGGCGATGTCGCCCCAGCGCCCTGCAACCACCGCGGCCAGGCCAAACCAGCCGAACAGCAGGGCGTAGTCGAGCGCGCCGAGCAGTCCGCCAAGCCCGACCCGAGGCCACACGCTGAAAGACTGCGCTGTGGCGACGGCAGAAGGGTCGGGGCGCAACTGGTAGGCGGCGACCGTCAACAGGGCGCCGCCGAAGAGGGCCAATGGCCCACCGGCCCGGCTGCCGGCTGCCGTCCGGCGTGCAGCATCAGCGGCAGCACGAGCACCGCGCCGATTCCCATGCCGATCAACTCCTCGAACGACAGCGGCGCCCGAGCATCCAGCAGCAATTGCAGAAACAGCGACAGGCCGCCAATGCACACGAACCCGGCGGCCGCCACCTTCTGGTCGCCTGCAACGAGCCTGCAGGCGCACGCCACAGCGAGCCATGCACCGGCGTGCCAGGCCGCTCGCCACACGTCGAAGGGCGGACCATCCCACCAGTGCCGAATGAACGACAGGTTCGCGCGAAGCGTCCCGACGTCCACCGCGAAGACCCACGGCATCGTCTGCGACACGACCCACCCCGCGGCCACCATGGCGGTCACTGCACGCAGCCAGGCGTCCGACGTCGCGTGCCAGTGGCGAACAGCGCTCCGGTTCAAGCGGTCGGCAGAAGCGCGCAGCAGCAGCGCGACGCTCAGGCCGGCGGCTCCCCCAAGCGCGTTCGCGGCGGAGTCATACGCCGACGAGGTTCGAGCCACCTGGCAGGCCTGCACGAGTTCCAGGGTCACGGACACGGTCGCCAGGAGCGACAGGCCCACGACGACCCGGCCCGCCAGCGTGCGCCAACCGGCGATGGCCGGGCCTGTCGTCGCCAACCCCCACAGCAACCCCAACGGCACGTAGGCCACCACGTTCGCCAGCAGGTCAGAGCGTGACAGGCGCACGTTCATGCTGAGCACGGCGCCGCCGCATTGCCACGCTCCGCCGCCGGCCAGCGACTGATAGACGATGAAGCCTGCGTAGAGCAGTAACGCCAGCGCGCTCGTCCGGCGCCTGAGGAAGTCAAACACGTAGCCGGAATGATAACGCCGCGCCTGGCGCGACGAGGCAGCGCGTCAGGCGGCCGACGGTCCTGGATACTGCCGCACGCCGCCGGTTCCAGCAGGACGGCCTCGTCCAGCAGACGCCTTCACGGTGCGCTGAGCACCTGGTCGGCCTTCACGAGCTGCTCGAGCTGTCGCAGTGCGTCGGCCCTGGACGCGCCCGACGCCACTTCGAACTCGGCGCCCTTGCGTGCCTCGGCTACCCACTTGAGGTGCGCCTGCACGCACCAGCCGTTGGCTGTCAGCGCGCCCTCAGACTCGTCGCTCACTCGATGTTCAGGAAAGCGCAGCGCAACGATCGCCTCGAAGATACCTTTGAGCAGTTCGACATCGTCGCGCGTCGGCGCTGCAGTATCTGGAAACTGCACCTGTATGAACTGCCTGCCCGCCATGGCCTGCCCCTTTCCGCATCATGCGCCGGCACGTCTCGCTCCACGCGCCCCGCGCGGGTTGCCTGCGGCCGCGGACGGACCCTGGAGGCCGCCCGCGGTGCACGAGCCTGGTTACAGTCCGTACGCGTCGATGATGGCCTTCCGGTCCTTGCCGAGAATGTCGTACTTGCGACCGACCTTCACGAACGCCTCGATCGCGGCGTCGAGGTGGCGCGTCTCGTGCGCGGCCGACACCTGCGTGCGGATGCGCGCCTGCCCCTTGGCCACGACGGGGAAGAAGAAGCCGACGGCGTAGACGCCCTCGGCGAACAGGTCGCGCGCGACGTCCTGCGCCAGCTTCGCGTTGTAGAGCATCACCGGGACGATCGGGCTTTCGCCGGCCTTGATGTCGAACCCGGCCTCGGTGAGCAGCCGCCGCCAGTACGCCGTGTTCCGCTCGAGCGTGTCGCGCCGCTCGGTGGTGTGCTCGATCAGACTCGAGCACCTTGAGCGCCCCGGACACGATGACCGGGGGCACGGTGTTCGAGAACAGGTACGGCCGCGCGCGCTGCCGGCACATCTCGACCAGCTCCGCGCGGCCGCTGACGCAGCCGCCCGACGCGCCGCCGAGAGCCTTGCCGAGCGTCGTGGTGATGAGGTCGATCCTGCCGATGACGCCGCTTCTGTTCGTGCGTCCCGCGGCCGGTCTTGCCGATGAAGCCCGTGGCGTGGGAGTCGTCCACGAACACCATGGCGTCGTACTCTCCGCCAGCGCGACGATCTCGTCGAGCTTGGCGAGGTCGCCGTCCATCGAGAACACGCCGTCGGTGACGACGACGCGGAAGCGCTTGTCGCGGTGCTCCTCGAGCTTCTCCTCGAGGTGGGCCATGTCGGAGTGCTTGAACGTGTCCTGCATCGCCTTGCAGAGCCGCATGCCGTCGACGATCGAGGCGTGCACGAGCCGGTCGGCGATCATCACGTCGTGCTCGTCGAAGAGCGCCTCGAACACGCCGGCGTTCGCGTCCATGCACGACGGGAAGAGCAGCGTGTCCTCGGTGCCGAGGAACGCCGTCAGCCGGCGTTCCAGCTCGCGGTGGATGTCCTGCGTGCCGCAGATGAAGCGACCGACGACATCCCGTAGCCGCGCGCGTCGAGCCCCTCGTGCGCCGCTGCGATCACGTCGGGATGGCTCGACAGGCCGAGGTAGTTGTTCGAGCACATGTTGATGACGTGCTTCGTGGCCGCGCCGGCGGGATACTCGACCTCGATCTCAGCGGCCTGCGGGCTGTGGAGATAGCGCTCCTCGCGGAGGAGCCCCGCCGCGCGGGCGTTCTCGATCTCTTGTCCGTAGTGCTCCCGCACCGCGGCGAGATGCTGCTCGGTGACCGCCACATCAAGGGCCATGACGTCCTCCTTCTCCTGGCCTGCGCCTACGCGTGGACGCTACCCGACCGGATGCGCGACACCAGCGCGGCGATGCGGTCGACGGTGTCGAAGGCGTCGGGCGTGGCGTCGGCGTCGGGGATCTGGATGGCGTACTTCTTCTCGAGGAACCGCTTCAGCGACACCATCGAGAACGAGTCCACGATGCCGCCCGAGATCAGCGGCGTCGCGTCGGTGATCTCGCGGTCGTCGCCGTCCTCCAGGTACTCCTTCGCCACGTACTCGCGGATGACGCGCTGCAGGTCTTCCATCGGGTGGCCTCCTACCCTAGTCGTCTTCCATGAGCGTCGACAGGTCGCCGACCGGCTCGCCGAACTCCTTCGCCCGCAGCACGCGCCGCATGATCTTGCCGCTGCGCGTCTTGCGGCAGCGATGCCACGAACTCGATCTCCTGCGGCATGGCCAGCGGCGACAGCCTCCTGCGGATGAAGTTCATGATCTCGAGCTCGAGATCGTCGCTCGGGGCGAAGCCCGGCTTGAGCGTCACGAACGCCTTCACGACCTCCATGTTCACCGGGTCGGGCTTGGCGACGGCCGCCGACTCCGCGACCGCGGGGTGCTCGAGCAGCGCCGACTCCACCTCGAACGGGCCGACCAGGTGGCCGCCGGTGTTGATCACGTCGTCGTCGCGGCCGACGAACCAGAAGTAGCCATCCGCGTCGACGGTCGCGCGGTCGCCGCAGACGTACCAGCCGTTCCGGAACTTGCTCGCGTAGCCAGCCGGGTTCTTCCAGTAGCCGCGCATCATCGACGGCCAGCCCGGCGCGCAGGGCGATGAGCCCGACGCGTCCGGGCTCGGTCAACGGTTCGTACGTGTGCGGATCGAGCACGGTGGCCGTGATGCCGGGAAACGGCTTGCCCATCGAGCCGGGCTTGATGCGCATGCCCGGGAAGTTGGTGATGACGATGCAGCCGGTCTCGGTCTGCCAGAACGTGTCGTGGAACGGTCGGCCGAAGGCTTCGACCGACCAGATGCACCGCCTCGGGGTTGAGCGGCTCGCCGACGCTGCACAGGTGACGCAGCGACGACAGGTCGAACTGGCGCACGAGTGCCGTTCCCTCGCGCATCAACAGGCGGATCGCCGTGGGGGCCGAGTACCAGACGGTGACGCGCTGCGTCTCGATGAAGCGGTACCAGCGCCCGCGCGTTGAACCCGGCGTCGAGCACGACCTGCGTCATGCCGTTCGACCACGGCCCGATGATGCCGTACGACGTGCCGGTCACCCATCCGGGATCGGCGTTGCACCAGTAGATGTCGTCGGGCTGCAGGTCGAGCACCCACTTCGCCGTCAGGTACTGCGACGACGAGCGAGTAGTGGACGTGCTGCGCCCCCTTCGGGCGGCCCGTCGTGCCAGACGTGTAGTGCAGCACCGACGGCGTCTCAGGACCAGAGGGGTACGCGTCGTAGCAATCGACACGCGGCTCCGCGTCGAGCGCGAGCGCGAACTCGCCCTCCTGCAGCGACCCGGCAAGGGCATCGACAACGATGACGTGCCGCAACCCCGGCAGGCGCGCGCGGATCCGCCGGACCTTGGGCAGGTGCTTCTTCTGCGTGAGGATGGCGACCGTGCCCGCATCGTCGAGCCGCGTCCAGAGTGACTCCTCGCCGAACGCCGAGAAGAGCGGCTGCGCGATGCCACCGAGCTTGAGGATGCCGAGCAGGCCGATGTAGAGCTCAGGAACACGGTCCATGAACAGGCAGATCGGCTCGCCCGCCACGAGATCCCGACGCGCGAGATACGCCGCGATCGTGTTCGACGACTGGCGCAGATCGTCGAACGTGTAGGTGCGCGTGGCACCCTGGGCGTCTGCCCAGATCAGCGCCGACTTCGCGGCGAGTCCGAGACGGCAGATCCGATCGCTGCAGTACCAACCGATGTTGATTGGATCGCCGCGACGATAGCCGAGGTCGGCTTCCGCCAGCGACCAGTCGAACTGCGAGACGAGGTCGTCGTACGTCTTCGGCTTCTCAAGGCTCGTCGGCGTCATGGTGTCGACTCCAGGACCACACTGGCCACTGCCAGGCCGCGCGCATGAGCGGCCGAGAGAAGAACGCGGCCCACGCCCAGCCGCGTCGCCTGCCGCGACGCCTCGCCGCTCAGGACCACCCGACATGCCGTGCGCGGATCGCCCTGAACATCGATGTCGGTCCACGCCACGACTGCCCCGCCGTCGAGGCAGAGCGCCTTGACGAGGGCTTCCTTCGCGGCGAAGCGTGCAGCGTAGTGTTGCGCCGGATGGCGCTGGCGATCGCAGTGCGCGATCTCGGTGCGCGTGAAGATCTGGCGGATGAAGGCAGGGTCCTCGCGTCGGAGTTCCGCCGCCATGCGAGCGACATCAAAGACATCGACGCCGAGCCCGACGATCATCGCGGGGCTCCTCCAGGTACAGACATCGCGCGACGTGTGTACGCGGCGCGGCTCCCGGGGGCGGGGCGCGAACCCTCGCGTGGCGAGGGTGCTGGCGGCATTCTACTCCGGCCAAGCCGAGGCAATGCTGAACCCCTGACCAGCGATCGAGGACAACACGCACGGGCCGACTCGGCATCACACGCCCGACCACGTCGACGGGCGACCGGACACGCGATGCCGAGTGCGGTCGAGCCGCTACTGCCTTGTGTGGCGCCGGCGCGCCGCGTTCGCGACGCCCACCAGGCCGATTCCAAGCAACGCCATCGTCGTCGGCTCCGGAACGGGCGGGTTCGGCGTGTCAGCCGTGTAGAAGCGGACCTCTGACAGGCCGACGTGACCGGCGTTGTCGAACCCCGCGAAGTTGCTCAGGATGTCGAACTGGACGTAGCGCGCGCTCCCCCAGCCCGAGGCGTCGATGTCGAAGCCGGGATCGCCAGCGACTCCCGATGCCATGCTGAACACGCTGGTGCCCTGGAAGCTCCCAGGCGGTCAGGTCGTCAGAGGTCAGGATGCGCACGTCCTTCGCGCCACGCCCGTTATACGGGTCGTAGAAGTTCAGGTTCCAGACATGCACCCGGTCCAGGGCGTACAGGCCGCCGAGGTCGAACACGATGTTCGCCGTGCCGGTCTGCGAGATCGTCTGCCAGGAGTTTCCGACGCCCTGTGCCACGACATCATGTCCGGTGCCGACCAACCCGCTTCCATCGACCGTGTGCACGGCCTGCAGGTCCCAGGGCGGAGTGTTGTAATCGGAACTCACGCTCTCGACGGTCACGCCCACGATCGGCGCGGCGATACCTTCGGAGGCGAATGACAGAGCCAGCGCGAGGCTGGCGAACAGCGACAGTCGCTTCATGCAGCAAACCTCCCTCGGCCCAGGAGGCGCGCAGCGCGAGGCAGGTCCCTACGTTGCCGCGAGCCGAATGGCCATCAAGGGTCGCTGCAAACCCCTCGCCGACTCAGCCATATCGGCGAAGGCGGACATTGTGAAGGAATTCACAATGTCCCAAGCCATCAGCCGAGGTCGAACCCGGCCGTTGTCATCCATTTCGCAGTCTTAATCCGCCACGCCGTGAGACTACTTGCGGTCGCGTGACGCACTTCAATCGGTCATCCCGCGTGTGCGTCACCGCAGCCGCGTCGCGAGGGCGTTCGTGCCGGCCGCCCAATGCACGCCGCCGGCATCCCAGTACATCGCGCGCTCGACGACGACTTCAATCGGGCTGCAGTCCACACCCAACAGCGCACCCAGGTCTGTGCAGTCGCCGGCGGCCCGCGGCTGGCTCTCGACGACGACGCCGAAGCGTCGCCCGGCGGCCGCGGGAAACTCGGTCCGCACGTCGATGTTGAACCGGCTGTTCTTCTCGACGCGGAACGACTGCTCGGCAGTCGTCCCGTCATCGAAGTAGAGCGTCGCCTTCACGGGACTCGCACTCGACGTCGACGGATTGGCCACCAGCACGTAGGTTTCCACGGCACGCGTGCCACCGACCTCTCCCTCGGCCAGGGCCCACGCGAGGCCGGTGGTCGTCGAGCCCGCCGAGTTGTGCGCTTCGTGCCACGTCGAGAACTCCCCTGGCCACCACAACGCCCGCTCCACGATCACCGGCACATCGTTCTCGACGCTCACCGTGGTCGAGACCGCCACGTCGGCCAGCGGATAGCTCAGCCCGCCATCGAACGTCTCGAAGTCGACCCAGATGTTCGACCGCGAGTTCGCCGGCGCCGTCAGCGTCCGCGTGAACGTGCGGCCGTCCACGAGCAGGTACGTCACGCGCACGGCCGCCGCCGTGTCGTTCGGGTTCGCAATCAGCACGTACAGGTCGAAATAGGGTCCCGTGGCGCCCTCGGCAAGGAACCACCGCAACGCCGGCGCCGTCACGCCCGTGCTCTCGTGCCCGGCGTTGAAGAGGCGGCCCTGGCTGGTCAGGTACAGCGCCCGCTCCACGATGATCGGCGTCGCGTCGAGCGACGTGATCACGGCGCTGACATCCGTGCTGGCCAGGGCGAGCCCGTGCCCGGGGACGTCTTCGACGTTGACCCAGATGTTCGTCCGCGACGTGGGCGGCAGCACGTAGTCCTTCTCGAGGGGCAGAGCCCCGCCCGGACGCAGGTACCGCACGCGCACCGTGGTCGGCGTCTGCGCAGGGTTCTGCAGCAGGTAGAACAGGTCGAAGCCGCTGTGGGTAGCGCCTTCGGCGAGATACCACACCGTCGAGGGCGCCACCACCGACGTTTCGGCATGCGCGCCATAGCCGGTGGCGTCCCAGGACATCGTCCGGTCCATCACGATGGGCTGGCTCGATTCAGCCTTCGTCGAGAACTCCGCCTCCGACAACCCGGGCACCGCCTTCGCATCGACGGTCACCTGCGTGTGCGCCGGCACCGGAACGGGATAGCTCACCTGCGCCGCTCCCACCGGCGAGAACGTCAGCGTCGTGGTGGTGTCAACGGCGCCGGGATTCAACAGCGCGAAACGGGTGTCGAGGAAGTCGGAGGTTGAACCCTCGGCGAGGTAGGAGACGAACGCCGCCACGTTGATGGTGATGGTGTCGGTGGCCGTCGCGCCACCGGGCGACAGGGTCTCGTGCGCTGTCACGGTGATCACGTTGGTGCCGGCGACGAGCGGGATGTCGGCCAGCCATCCCGCACTGCCGCTCGCCGAACCGCTGCCTCCCGCCGAGTTGACCCAGCTGACGTGGCCACCTTCCTGGACCCTGATGCCCGTGGCCGCACCGCCGATGCGGACGAGCGCCTGCGTTGCATCGAACGTCGGGGTGCCGGTGGGCGACGTGATCGTGACGGTGACCTCGTTGTCGAGAATCGTACCGAGCCCCGTGCCGTCGGCGATGGTCGCCCCACTCTCCTGGCTCAGCGTGACGGTGAACGTCTCGTTCCCCTCGGCCTGGGTATCGCCGACGACAGGCACGGTGACCGTCTGGCTCGTGACCCCCGCCGCGAAGGTCACCGTGGTGCTCACCGGTGCGAAGTCACCCGGTTGCATGGCGGTTCCGTTCGTCGCCGTCGCCAACACCGACACTTGCTGGCCCGAGGCCGCCGACAACGTCACCGTGAACACCGCGTTGACCGTGCCGGCGTCGCCCTCCGTCGCCACGGCGTCGCTGATCGACAGCGTTGGCAACGCCACCGGCGCATCATCGTCCACGATCGTGGCCACGCCCGAGAAGTCGGCGATGGCCGCTCCCGATGGCAGGCTCAGGCTGGCAGTGAAGGTCTCGTTCGCCTCGCCGACCGTGTCGCCGAGCACGGGCACCGTCACCGTCTGGCTCGTGACGCCCGGCAGTAACAGCACGCCAACGTTCGTCGCGGTGTAGTCGAACGGCTGGGTGGCGGTGCCATTCGCGGTCGTGACCACCGCCGACACCGCGACGTCGGAGGCCGGCGACAGCGTCACGGTGAACGTGGCATTGACCGTGCCCGTGTTGCCCTCCGGCACCGAGGTGTCGCTGATCGTCAACGAGGGAAGGACCGGCAGGACGGCGTTCGCGTCGGCTGACAACCGGGCGACCGCGATCTTGTTGTTCCGGCTCGTCGAGCCCGCGACCACCACCTGGCCCGTGGACGCGTCGACCGCAACAGCACGGGCATAGTCGTTGCCGCCGAAGTCGAGCAGCAACTTGCCCCGGTTGCCGAACTCATCGTCGGGAGTCGAGTCGCTGTTGAGGCGCAGGACGGCGAAGTCGCTGGAGCCCATGCCCGATCCCGCGTCGCTGTTGCCGACGACGATGATCTTGCCGCCTGGCATGATCGCCACGCCGTTCGCACTGTCGGAACTCGACGGCGCGTATCCAAAGTCATACGCCCGCATGCCGCTGCCGAAGAACGACGAATCCAGCACGCCCGCCGTGGTCACGCGTGCGACCAGGAAGTCGCCGTATTCGGCGAGTCCGGCCACGACGATCCGGCCGTTGGCCTGCAGGGCAACCGCCTGCGCGCGGCTGCCGCTGCCGTAGCCGAACCGCAGCTTGCCATCGCCGTTGTCGTTGGTGGGAGACGGCACATCGTTGAACGACGTATCCAGCGACCCGTTTGAGAGCAGGCGCACGATCGCGATCTCGTTGTTCCCGGAGAAACTCGTGTAGCCGGCCACGACGATCTTGCCGTCGCCCTGGATCGCTACGGCCGTGGCCACGCTGTCGGCGCCGAACGACACGAGCGCCTTTCCGTCACCGGAGAAGGAGGTGTCGAGTGTGCCGGCGGCAGTCAGGCGGAGGATCGCAAAGCTCCGGCTCGCGGCTTGTGAGTAGCCGACCACCACGGTCTTCCCGTCTGGCTGGAGGGCGATGGCATTGGCGTACTCGTCGAAGCCGAAGTCGGTCACGAGCGTGGCGCCGCCGTTGAACGTCGGGTCGAACGACAGGCCATCGAGGGTGCCGCGGAACACCGCGAAGTTGTTGATCGGGGCAGGAGGTGCGTTCGTGTACGCGGCAAACACCGCGCGTCCGTCGGGCAACACGGCCACGCCGGCGCCGTAATCCTTGCCCGACTCGCCCACCGTCTGCCGGCCATCGATGCCGAACGACGTGTCGAAGCTGCCGTTGGCCGACAGTCGCGCGATTCCTACCTCGGAGAACTGCGGGGAATTGGTGAGCCTGGAGCCCACGACGAGGGTCCTGCCCTGCGCATCGACGGCGACCGCCCGGCCATCGCGGATGGTGTCAGCGGTGTCACCGGAGAAGTCGATCTCCTGGCGACCGTCGCTGTTGAACGTGAGGTCAACGGGCGCGTCGGCGCCGACGCGCGCCACCGCGACGTCGGTCGTGCCGCTGCCCGGGTACGACGATCCCGCGAGCACGAGCGCCCCATCCGGTTGCAGGGCAATGCCCCACTCGTGATCGACGCCACCGAAGTCGATCAACCGTCGCCCGGTGCCGTTGAACGTCGTGTCGGGTGCGCCGTCGCGCGTGAACACCATGACCGCGAAGTCGGAACCGCCTCCGCTCAGCACACGACCGCCGATGGCGATCTTCCCGTGGTGCAGCAAGACCACGCCGGTCGAGTAGCTCTGGTCACCGGCCGCGTTGGCCAGCGACGCCGTGACCTTGCCGGTGCCTCCGAACGAGGTGTCGAGGCCCCCGTGGATGCCGCTCAGGCGCATCAGGCAGACCGGAGAATCGGGACCGTCGCCGTAACCGACCACCACGATCTGGCCGTCGAGTTGAATCGCGACGCCGGTCGCGGTCGCGGTCGCGGTGCCGCCGCAGTCTTCTTTCAGCTTGCCCGCGACGCCGAAGGTTGGATCATCGGCCCCGGTCGAAGTCAGCCGGGCGACGGCCAGGTCGCCGAGGCTCGACCCCACGACCACAATCCTCCCGGCGCCGTCGACGGCCACCGCGCTGGCAACGTCGGTCGCCGCAAAGCTGATCAGCCTGCGGCCAGACGTACCGAACGTCGGATCGAGTGCGCCATTCTGCTCGAGACGCGCAACGGCCATGTCACTTGGGCCGCCGGCCTGTGCGCCAACCACGACGATCTTGCCGTCACGCTGGATGGCGAGGCCCGTCGCATAGTCGGCATATCCGAAGTCGACGTTCAGCTTGCCACCACCGCCGAAAGCGGCGTCGAGCGTGCCGTTCGGCATGAGCCGCGCCACTGCGAAGTTGCTCGCGCCGCTAGCCCCGCCCGTCTCCGACCGCCCCGCCACGACGATCTTCCCGTCCTGCTGCACGGCAACGGCCCGAGCCAGATCGACGCCGCCAAAGTCGATCGTCACCCTGCCGACGCCTCCGCCGAACGACGCATCGAGGTGACCATCGGTGTTCAGGCGCGCCACGACGAAATCGTTGCTGCTCAGGTCACCCGCAAGGATGGTCTTCCCGTCGGGCTGCACGGCAACCGCCCACGCCACGTCGTCGAAGCCGAACTCGATGGTCCGCTTGCCGTCGTCGCTGAACGTCGCGTCGAGCGCGCCGTGTGCCGCGGCGCGCACCAAGCGCCCAGCGCCAGACACGACGCCGACAACGAGCAGAACCAGAAGCCAACCCGTCGAACGACGAGCACCGCACCACGACCGCATGGACGACCCTCTCGGGGAACTCGACGCGTCACGCTCGGCAAGAGACCTGCCGCGTGTCTCCAAGACCAGGCCGCAGTTTGCAGAAAACGTGCCAGCCCGTTCTTCAAGAAGTCAGCGCTGACGACGTCAACGGCGCGTGAATCCTGCGAGGCTGGCGTCACTCTGACGCGCACAGGATGACGTCGGCCCGACAGCCTGGACCCAGGCCTCTGGCGCGACGCTGAGACGCCGCCGGGCACGTGCACCGCAAGATCGGCTATCGTCGCACTCGCCTCGCGGCGTGGTCGATGCGCGCCGCGCATCCCGTGCAGTCACCAACGGAGTCGAATAATGCAACGTGTCAGATGCGCGCTCGCCTGGATCCTCGTTGTCGCCGGATCGGCCACGGCAACCGTCGCGACCGCGCAGGACCAGCAATCCCCGGCGCTGACCGCCCAGATCGACCGCATCTTCAAGACGAAGGACTACGACGCGCCGCGTTTCGGCCCGGCCCGATGGCTTCCCGACGGCACCGCCTACGCCATCGTCGAACGGGTGCGACACCGCGACCGACATCGTCCGCTACGACGCCGCGACAGGCGCGCGGACGCGTGATCGTCGCGGGTGCCCGGCTCACGCCCCCGGGCGCGTCGGCGCCGCTCGACATCGCCGACTACGCCTGGTCGGACGACGGCAAGCGACTGCTCATCTTCACCAACACGCGCAAGGTCTGGCGCGACAACACGCGCGGCGACTACTGGGTGCTCGACACCGCCGACGGACAGCTGCGCAAGCTTGGCGGCAACGCGCCCGAGGCGACGCTGATGTTCGCCAAGTTCTCGCCCGACGCGACGCGCGTGGCGTTCGTGCGCGCCAACAACATCTACGTCGAGCGCCTGGCCGACGGCGTCATCTCGGCGCTCACCACCGATGGCTCCGACACCACGATCAACGGCACGTCCGACTGGGTCTACGAAGAGGAACTCGGCGTCCGCGACGCATTCCGCTGGAGCCCCGACGGCCGCCGCATCGCGTACTGGCAGTTCGACACCACGGGCGTCGGGATCTTCTCGCTCATCAACAACACCGACACGCTCTACCCCGTCGTCACACGCATCCCGTACCCGAAGGCCGGCAGCGTCAACTCCGCGGTGCGCATCGGCGTCGTGAGCGCCGAGGGTGGCGACGACCCGCTGGATGCAGACGCCGGGCGATCCGCGCGACACATACCTGGCGCGGCTCGACTGGATCGACGCGGGCACGCTGGCCATCCAGCAACTCAACCGGCTGCAGAACCAGAACGACGTCCTGCTCGCCGACGCACGCACCGGCGAGGTCCGACGCGTCTTCCGCGACGCATCGACGACGTGGGTCGATGTCGTCGACGACGTGCGCTGGATCGACCAGGGCAAGGCATTCCTGTGGCTGAGCGAACGCGACGGCTGGCGGCACGTCTACCGGGTGCCGCGCGAAGGCGGAGACGCGACGCTGATCACGCGCTTCGACGCCGACGTGATCGGACTCGCCGGCGTGGACGAGCAACTGGGGGTCGTGTACTTCACCGCGTCGCCCGGGAATGCGACGCAGGCGTTACCTGTACCGATCGCGACTCGACGGCCGTGGCGCGCCGGAGCGCGTCACGCCTGCCGATCAGCCGGGCTCGCACACCTACGTGATCGCGCCGGGCGGGCGCATGGCGTTCCACACCGTGCTCACGCTGTCGATCGGCCGCCTTCCATGGACGTCGTCACGCTGCCGGCACACGCCTCGCTGCGCACAGCTGACCGACCCTGCGGCACTCGCCGTCAAGCTGGCTCCGGTGCTCACGCCCCCGGTGGAGTTCTTCACGGTCGACATCGGTGCCGGCGTGTCGCTCGACGGGTGGATGCTCAAGCCGCCGACGTTCGACGCGTCGAAGCGGTATCCGGTGATCGTGCACGTCTACGGCGAGCCGGCAGGCCAGACCGTCACCGATCGCTGGGGCGGCGGGCGGATGCTCTTCCACCGCGCGCTGGCCGAGGCCGGCTACCTCGTCGTCAGCGTCGACAATCGCGGCACACCTGCGCCGAAGGGCGCCGCCTGGCGGAAGGTCGTGTACGGAACCGTCGGCGACCTGTCGTCGAAGGAGCAGGCGGCCGCCGTCCGCGCGCTCGCCGCCGCGCGGCCCTACATCGATCCCGCGCGCGTCGGCGTCTGGGGATGGAGCGGTGGCGGGTCGAACACCCTCAACTGCATGTTCCGCTACCCCGACGTGTTCGCCGTGGGCGTGTCGGTCGCGCCCGTGCCCGATCAGCGGCTGTACGACACGATCTACCAGGAACGCTACATGGGCCTGCCGCAGACCAACGCCGACGGCTACAAGGTCGGTTCGCCGATCAACTTCGCCGAGGGGCTCGCGGGCAAGCTCCTCATCGTCCACGGCACCGGCGACGACAACGTGCACTACCAGGGCACCGAGCGGCTCATCAACCGCCTCGTGGAGCTGGGCAAGCCGTTCGACATGATGGTGTATCCGAACCGCACGCACGCGATTGCCGAGGGGCCCGGGACCACGCCGCACGTCTACCAGTTGATCGCGCGGTACTTCGTCGACCACCTGCCGCCGGGACCGCGCTGACCGCGGTGCCGGCGTGGCGGGCCGCACCCTGCGACAGGCTGCAGGCCGCTGCACCTGGCCCATGCCCGGCGGTGCGGTTGTGATCCGCCGGGGCGACGACGCGTTGCGCCAGCGCGAACGTGCGTGGTAGTCTCGCGCGCCTTTTTCAGGAAGCCTCCATGCCCCCATTCGTCCTGGCCCTGCAACCCGATCCCACTGCCCTCGTGCCGGTCACGCTCGGCGCCTTCACGCCGCTCGCGGTGGCCATCGGCCTCTGGCTGGCCTTCGTCGTCTACGGACTGTGGGCGCTGAGCAAGCATCCCAAGGGCCTCGGGCCGCTCTTCTTCGTCGAGATGTGGGAACGCTTCTCGTACTACGGCATGCGCGCACTGCTGCTGCTGTACATGCGCCTGCCCGTGGAGTCGGGTGGGCTCGGCCTGTCGCTGCAACTCGCTGGCACGATCTACGCGTTCTACACGTTCTTCGTGTATGCCCTCAGCGTGCCCGGCGGCTGGATCGCCGACCGGTTCCTCGGCTACCGGAGGGCCGTGCTCGTCGGCGGCACCATGATCGCGCTCGGCGAGTTCGGCCTCGCGTCGGGCCCGGTGCCGCTCTTCTACGCCGGGCCTCGCGGCAATCGCCATGGGCACGGGCCTGCTGAAGACCAATTGCACCTCGCTGGTCGGGATGCTCTACGAGAAGAACGACCCACGCCAGGACGCCGGGTACTCGATCTACTACATGGGGATCAACATCGGCGCCCTGATCGCCCCGCTGATCCTCGGCTTCATGGCGCAGGATCCGGTCTTCGTGGCGGCGCTCGGCCAGATCGGCCTCGGGAGCGCCAACGGCTGGCGATGCGCCTTCGGGATGGCGGGCCTCGCGATGGTGGCCGGGCTGATTCAATACGTGCTGCGGCAGGGCGCACTGGGCGACGTGGGCCTGCGGCCCGGCGCCCGCACGGCCGACAGGCACATCGTGCACACCCCACTCACGGCCGAGGAACGCGGCCGGATGTGGGTCGTGGCCATCCTCGTGTTCTTCATCATGACGTTCTTCTTCGTCTTCGAGCAGGCGGGCACGACGCTGAACCTGTTTGCCGACGAGCGCACACGGATGGACTTCCTCGGCATCACGATCCGATCGAGCTGGCTCCAGAGCGTCAACTCGATCTGGCTGCTGCTGCTCGCGCCCGTCTTCAGCTGGTTGTGGATCGCCCTGCGGCACCACGAGCCGAGCAGCCCGACGAAGTTCAGCCTCGGCTTGTTCTTCGTGGGCGCCGGCATGCTGCTGCTCGTCATCCCGAGCCAGGCGCTCGCGGCCGATCCGGCACTCAAGGTGTCGCCGTGGTGGTTGATCGGCACGTATGGCCTCCACACCATCGGCGAGCTGTGCCTGTCGCCCGTCGGCCTGAGCACGGTGTCGAAGCTGGCCCCCGCGCGGTACTCGGGCGTCATGATGGGCGTGTTCTTCTTCGCCATCGGGATGGGCAACATGCTCGCGGGGTTCGCGGGCGGCTTCAGCGAGAGCCTGGCGCCGGCGACGCTGTTCGGCGGGTTGTTCGCCATCACGACGGCGATGGCGCTGCTGCTCGTCGCGCTCACGCCGCGCATCAAGGGGATGATGGGCGGCGTGAACTGACGGGCGAGGGGCCGGCGCGCGCCCAATGGGTCAGCGGTCGATGCGGTAGACCCGGACCTGCTGCGCGGGGACGGTCGCAGACAGGATCGGCGGCGTGCCAGTGAGCGAGACGCGGTCGTCACGGGTCAGCTCGCGAAGGCGTGCGCGGGGGGTGTTGTCGGGCAGCGGCACGCGCACCTGCGCGTCGTTCGCCCCGTGGTTGAACAACATCACGACGTCGGTCGCGGGCGCCGTCATCCACCTGACTTCGATCGGGGCGCTGCTCGTGACCGTCGAGCGGACGACGCCCGCCCACTCCACGAGCGCATCCGCAAGCGGGTGCTGCGCCACGGGTTCGATCTGGTTCTGCTCGCCTGCAAACGTCGCGAGCAGCGCGACGCGCCCGCCGCCGTACGGCCGCTCGACAACCGCGGGGGCGCCGTCATCGAAGGTCGCCAGCGTGCGCACGTCCCGACCAGATACCGACAGCCGTTCGACGAACCCCGTCGCCGCGAACGTCTTCGCGCTCCACGTGACATTCACCGTCTTCACCGGCTCGACCTGCGTCTCGCGCACGCCGAAGATCTCGTGCCAGCCGAAGCCCGGCAGGATGGGTGACGCATGGCCCCGCTCGTCCTGCCAGCCAGCCCGCGCCTCGACGAAGAGGTGACCGCCGGCCTTCGCGTAGTCGCCCAGTACCGCCGCCATCTCGCGGGTCATGAGGAGCGGGTACGGCACGATGACCAGCTTGTAGCGGCGGAGCCCTGCGACGGTGAGGTCGCGCGCGCTGGGCAGTTCAACCGGGATGTTGCGTTCGAAGAACATCCGGTGATACCCCGCCACCGATCGATGCATGCCGCGTCGATCGCCATACGCCTGTTCGCCGCCGAGCAGCGGCACGAGCGGGTTGAAGACGACCGCGACCTCTGCCGGCACCGGCCGCGCGCGCGCCCACAGGCCCGCATCGGCGGCGATGCGGCGCGCCGTGTCGCCGGCCTCGCGGCTGCGCGGCGTGGGCGTGCCATCGAGGTTGACGAGACCGTAGCCCCCTGCCTCGTAGCCCGAACTCATCGGGTAGTAGGCGTAGTAGCTGATGGCGCGTGCGCCGCGCGCGATCATCCCCCACGTCCAGAGGCTCAGGTCGGCGCCGGTGATCGGGGTGCCTGCGATCACGCCGTGCACGCCAGGCCCCGATTGGAGTTCGCCCACGAAGAAGCCCGCGTCGCCGGTCACCGACTGGACGGCGTCCATGACGAGCGCACGCCGCTCGAGCGGGAAGTCGCGGTCGGGCGAGGTGAGCCTGGGATAGAAGCTGGTGCCGAAGTAGTCGACCGTGGCGGCCATCAGGTAGTCGTCTGAAGCGTCCATCGGATCGGCGAGTGTGCGAAACACCGGCGAAGGGTTCGGCGCATGGCTCGTCACCACGTGCGCGCGATCGACCGTCCGCACGGCATCGGCACGAGCGCGGAGGTCGTCAGCGATCTTCTCGCCGATGAACACCCGCCAGTCCATGAAGTCGGCGTACGTCAGGATGGTGCCGAAGCGCGGCGGCTCGACCTCGCTCCAGTCGCTGAACGTGCGGTACCAGGCGCGGTTGAGCGCGTCGAGCGAACCGTGCCTGCGCCGGAGCCACTCGCGGAAGCGCTCCTGCGTGTGCTGGCAGTAGCAGGTACTGTGCGCCTGGAATCCAGGCCGGCTGCGCCCAGTTCATCACCGCCGGCTCGCTCCACAGGTCGTAGGCGTGGAATGCGGGCGATGCGCTCGCGCGGCGCGCGACCTCGGCGAGGAACCCCCGCATGGCGCCGCGCACGCCGTCGTGATCGACGCAGAATCCCGGCGCGGCCTGCGACGTGATCACGTCGCCGCTCTGCGCCACGAAGCGGCCGTCGGGATACGACCGGCCCACCCACTCGGGCGCGGAGTCGAGGTAGACCTGCACGATCACCTTGAGCCCGACGTCGTGCGCCAGGCGCAGCAGCAGGTCGAGCTGCTCGAGGTGATACTCGCCGCGACGCGGCTCGCCGTGGCTCCACTCGACCCACGTGCGCACGGTGTTGAATCCGAGCGCCTTGATCTGTTCGAGATCGCTGCGCCACCGCTGCGGTGATTCCGCATCCACCGGCGAGACCATGGGCGCGCGCGCGATCCCGCCGGCGTACCACACGGCCACGGGGAAGAACGGGGGCGCCGGCGGCTGCGACTGCGCGCCCAGCTGCATCCCCAGCATCAGCACCGCAAGGACCATCCAACGCTTGCGCACGATTCCTCGTCCCCAGCCCTCGCCTGCTCAACGCGCGGGCAACAAGTCGTCCACGCCGACGAAGCGGTAGCCGCGCCGGCCGAGTTCGTCGAGCAAGGCGCCGAGCCGCAGGTGGAAGGGCTCGGTCCTCGCAGGGCCTGCCCCGACGTGCATCAACAGCAGGAAGCCGTTCAACCCGTCGGGATCGCTGCGCTCGCACGCGAGGATGCTCTCGAGGATCCGCGCGCTCGACACGAAGTTGGGATCGTCGTCACCCATGTAGTCGGCGTTCGCGCGCGTGCCGCGCGTGAAGTCGAGTGTCTGCAAGCCGAGCTCGTTGGCCCAGCCCACGATGTCGCCGTTGTGCCACTCGTAGGCGGGCATCCAGTAGCGAACCCGGGATGCGCGTACGCCGAACGCTTCGAGCGCGTCGAGGTTGTCGCGGACGTCACGATTGAACGCCTCGTGCGAGACGAGCGTGGGCTTGTCACGATCCCAGCCGACGTACAGCAGGTGCCGGTCGGAATGGGGCCCGACAGAGTGTCCATCGGACACCGCGCGCCGTACGAGCGGCGCGAACGCCGGGTTCCTCAGGAAGTCGCCGGTGAAGAAGAACGAGGCTCGCCCGCCGACGCGCCGCAGCTCATCGAGGATGGTCGGCATCCCCTCCGCGAACTCGTGCCCGGTGAAGACCAGGGCGATGCGTCGCGCATCGCGCGGGCCGCGGGTCACGGCGCCATCGGCGTTGCGCACGACGTCGGCGCCGGTCGCCGCGACGGCACCCGGCGGATCGCTGGAGCGCGCCCGCGAGATGCCGGCCGGGCCCAGGCCCACCAGCACGGCGAGCATCACGACAGCGCGCAGGCTGGGCACGATGTCTCCATCGCGCCCACTCTACCCTGAACAGGCATCAGGACGCGCCGGGCCGCACCCTTCGACAGGCTCAGGGCAGGCTGGGGTGCGGCCCCTACGGCGTGGACTCGTCCGCGACCGCGTGGCGGCCGCGCAGGGCGCGGCCCCTACATCTGGCCCCTACACCTGGCGGCGATCACGTCCCGCGACGGAGGGGTCTATCAGGCGACGAGGCCGACGGCGTACTGCGACAGGATGCCGTCGCGCCGGCGGCGCGCCTCGATCACGTCGTCGGTGTGCAGCGAGTGCCGGACGCGCTCCTGGCGCCAGCCGTCGTGGAGCACCGTGTACGCGATCCACCAGAGGCGCCCGTTGCGCCACAGGTGATGGTCGGGACCGAGCCGGGAAGCGCGACGGGTGCCCGGCCGCAGCGCGAGTTCCACGCGCGCGCACGCGGTCTGCGTGCCGAACGCATGCAAGGCGTTGGGCGTCGGCGCAGCAGGGCTGGCAGAGGGTTCGAGACGCGCGGACGGAACGGACGACATGGTGTCAACTCCCCCTTGGAACGACTGGTGGACGACACCCGGGGAATGCAGTTGGCTGCATCGGACATTCGTTGTCTCGGATGTTCGCGAGACCCCATCGCCACCCGACGTCGCTCGGGACGTGAATGGCATGGCACCTTGGGATGTCCGTCCCAGGTTGCCGGACCCGCTTGTGTATGTGGCGCGAGCCGCTCCGGATGTCGAAGTGATTATATCCACATATGTCGATACGTCAATACCCTTTTGCGACGCTCCGCTTCATGCGCGAGATTTATGGGACGTTCAGGCTCAGGTTAGACTGGGGGCTCGTCAACCACACGCCTGGCGAGGCGCGCCGGGCCGCACGGCGAGGAGCCCGCGATGACGCCGGATGTTGAACGCGTGGATGCTGACCTGGCGACGCTGGTGGACCACGTCGCTGGCCTGGTCTCGGGACTTTCGGGGGCGCAGCTGAATTTCCAGCCAGAACACGGCACCCGCTGGAGCATCGCCCAGAACGTCGATCACCTGGCGAAGGCGAACACGGCCTATCTCGATGCGATGGAACCGGCGCTCGAGCGGGCCCGCCGCCTCGGGCGTCTCCGCCAGGCCGATCTCGCCCCCGGATGGGGCGGCCGCTGGTTCCTGCGGAACCTGGAGCCGCCGCCTCGCAAGCGCGTGCCCGCTCCACGGACGATCCAGCCTGGCTCGCGCTTCGACGTCGACGGGGTCCTGCCGCCGTTCGCGGCGACGATCGCGCGCGCTCGTCACCTGCTCGCCGCGTCGGCAGACCTTGACCTCAACGGCACGCGGTTCCGGAATCCGTTCCTGGGCCTGCTCGTCGTACGGGCCTCGACGGGCTTCCTGATCCTGGCGGCCCATGGGCGGCGGCACGCGTGGCAGGCCCGCAACGTCCTCGACGCCGACGGGTACCCGCGATAAGCCGCGTCGGTCGGAGGCGTCAGCGCGGTTCCACGACGCGCTCGAGGACGGCCGTCAGCTGATCGATCGTGAAGGGCTTCTGCAGGAATGCCGACACGCCCGCCCCCTCGAAACGTCGCTCGATCTCTTCTTCGCTGAACCCGCTCGTGACGATGACGCGCGCCTCCGGGCGGATGCGCTTGATCTCGGCCAGCGCCTCGGCCCCGTCACGCCGCGGCATCGTCAGATCGAGCAGGACGACCGCGATGCGGTGCCAGTCGCGCGCGAACGCGTCAACGGCTTCCTGGCCGTCGACGGCCACGATGACCTCGAACCCGAGGCGCTTCAGGATGCGCTGCTGCAGGTCGCGCACCGGGGCCTCATCGTCGGCAATCAGCACCAGGCCGCGGTACGAACGCCGGGCGGCCGGTGGCTCGCCCGACACGCGACTCGACAGGGAGTCCTTCGCCGGGGGGAAGAGCACCGTGAACGTCGTGCCGTGCCTCGGGGCGCTGAGCACGTTGATCGCGCCGTGGTGCCCGCGCACGATGCCGAGCACCGCCGACAGCCCGAGCCCGCGCCCGGTGAACTTCGTCGTGAAGAACGGCTCGAAGAGGCGGGCCCGGGTGTCGTCAGACATCCCGTGTCCCGTGTCGCTCACCTCGAGGAACACGTACGGGCCCTCGTCGAGCGACTCGCCCAGCCAGCAGCGCGAGAGAAACGCGCGCGTGCAGTGCCGCATGCCGGTGGTCACCCGCACCAGCCCCTCGCGATCTCCGAGCGCCTCCGACGCGTTGATGATCAGGTTCATGACGACCTGCCGCAGCTGCGCCGCGTCGGCGGCGATCGGCGGGAGGTTCGGGTCGAGTTGCAGGTCGAACCGCGTCTTCTTCGAGATGCTGACCTGCAGCATCTCGGCCATCTCCTTCACGACCAGGCTGATGTTCGCGGGCTCGACCACGAACGGACTCCGGCCGGAGTAGGCCAGCATCTGGCGCGTGAGCTCGGTCGCGCGACGTGTCACGCGGATCACTTCCTCGATCGACGCGTGCGCGGGCGACGACACGGGCAGGTCGAGCACGCCAGCTCCGCGTTGCCCAGGATCGCCATCAGCAGGTTGTTGAAGTCGTGGGCGATGCCGCCCGCCAGCACGCCGAGGCTCTCGAGCTTCTGCGTGTGCTGCATCTGCGCCGCCAGCCGCCGCTGCTCTTCCTCGATCTGCTTCCGCTCGGTGACGTCACGCATGGTGCCGGTCAGCCGGAGCGGCCGGCCGTCGGCGGCGCGCTCGACGATGCGTCCGCTCGACACGAACCAGCGCCACTCGCCGTTGCCCCGGTCGCGCCGGTACTCGAACTGCAACTGGCTGACGCGTCCTTCGAGGTAGTCGCTCAAGGCCGCGAGGACGCCAGGCTGGTCGTCCTGGTGCACGCACTCGTCGACCCACTGGGCGATCTCCCACGTCTCGCTCGTGCCCTCGTCGCGCGAGGCCCGCAGCGCCGGGCTGATCAGCATCCGTCCCTTCGTGAGGTCGAAGTCGTAGAGGTACTGCCCCGACGCCTCGAGGGCGAGGGCCAGCCGTTCCTCGCTCGTCCGCAGGGCGGCATCGGCGCGGGCGCGCTCGATCGCGAGGCTCGCCAGGGCCGCCACCGTCTCGATCACCTCGACCTCGTTCGGAGTCGGCGCGCGGCTGACGTCGTGGTAGATGGCGAAGGTGCCCGAGGATCGAGCCCGACGAGGATCGAATGGGCTCCGACCAGCAGCTCCGCAAGCCCGAGCCGTCATAGAGGTGCTTGAACGGCGCGAAGAACGGGTGCCGTTGCAGATCCTCGATGATGACGCGCTCGCCGCGCGCCGCCGCGGTGCCGCACGCGCCGACGCCTTCACCGATCGCCACGCCTTCGACGCCCTCGTTGACCTTCGCCGGGCAGCGATGGTGCTGCGCCGACGTGCAGCGTCTTGCCGTCATCCGACACGAGGAGGATCGAGCACGACGTCCCCGGGCAGTTCCGACTCGACAGTGTCGACAATGAGGGCGAGCACGCCGTCAACGGACGCGCCGCGCGCGAGTTCCTCGAGGATGCGGTTGCGTCCTTCAGCGGAGGGCGCTCGATCCGGGGTCACGGGCCCCTGCGGCGACTCGTGTGCGCGCAACCATGCGTCCATGGTCTGCCTCCTGGACGGAATCGGGTCGGGTCGCGTTGCGGCGCGTGTGAGCACGCGTCAGCCCAGTGGGCATGATACGCGTCACCGGGCAGAACGCACCAGCGCACGGCGGAGAGAAACATCCGGCCGGCTCTGCAGAACGCCTGCAAGGTGTAGGGGCCGCACCCCCGTGCGGCCCGGCGCGGGGTGTTGCGGGCACGACCGTCCGGGCGGCTCTGAGGAGCCGCCCCTACACCGGCGGAACGTCGATCAGCACGCCGTCTCGCACCGCGTAGATTGCCGCCGTCACGCCTGCGGTGCCCGACTCGGCCGAGGCCTCGTCCCAGGCCGCCCGCATAGACCGTGACCTGGGCAGCGTACTTCGCCGCGAGGTTCTGCGCCCGGTCCTGGTCGGTCTTGTAATCGACCACGCGCCACCCGTCGCCCGCCCGGTGCACGAGGTCGATCACGCCGCGCACGATCACGGGAGCACCAGCCCGCTCGATGCCCAGCCGCTCGCGGTCGGCGCTCGACGCCACGCGCGTGAACGGCACTTCGACGTGCACGTCGCCGTGTGCGCGCGCGTCGGCCCAGAACGGTGCTGACGCCACGCTCTCGGCAAGCGCCACGGCGTCGGGAATGTGCGGACGCAGTTCCGGTGTCTCGACCGTCAGCCACCGTGCCAGCCGCGCGAGATCGTCAGGCGACGTCGCGGGCGCACGCATGGCCTGCTCGAGCAATCCGTGAATCAGCGCGCCCCAGTGGCGGCCGGTGTCGGCCCGGTGACTCGCCGAATCCGGCACGAGGACTTGCGACGGGTCGCCCGACATCCTCGCCCGCGTGAGCCGCCCGCAAGGTCGACGATGCGAGGCGCACCTCGTCGGTCACCGAAGTCACCAGGGTCGACGGCAGCCGCGCCCCCGCGGTTGCCGCATCACGCGCCGCACGCACCGCGGCCAGTTCGTGGGCCGGCGCACGCATCATGTCGAACAGCGACGCCTGCGCACTCGGGCCGGACGGGTTCCGCCGGCCACGTCACCGCGGGGATGCCCGCCAACGCTGCCCGCACGAGCGGCCACGCCTTGTTCTCCCTGGCCTCGGGGTACTCGACAACAACCAGGCGGTCGCGGGCGCGCGTCGCAGCGACGTACTGCAGTCGCGTGACCTCGGCATCGAGGAACGCTTTCTCGGTGGCCGACGCGTGCTCCCAGTCGCGCGGCTGCGCCAGTGACGTCCGCGCCCAGCCGTCGGTCTCGCGAATGATCGCCAGCGCACCGGTGGCCCGGCCGTCGCGTCGCGTGATGTGCACGTCGACAGGCCAGTCGCGCCATCCCTTCGCGTCGCCGAGGATCACCACGCTGGCTTCGAGTCCCTTGGCCCGGTGGATGTTCATCACCCGCACGACATCCTGCCGACCCGGCTCGAGCGGCAGCGCCTCGATGTCGGTTGAGACCTCGTCGTTGTCGACGAGGGAGTTCGCGATCTCGCGCAAGCCTGCTCCCGCACGCGCCAGGCAGCGGGCGCGATCGACGGCCTGCAGCAGGGCTCCCCCTTCGCCTCCACCCGGATGGGCGGCGGCGTGCGCCAGCCATCCGCTCTCGTCGAGGATGACCTCCAGCGCGGCGCCGACGGGCAACGTGCGCACGGGCTGGTGCCATCGCTGCAGGCGACGGATCTCGTTGGCCACGTCGCCGGTCATCTCGGGCGATCCGAACAACTCGAGGCGCCCACCCGCCTGCCGGAAGGCAAACAGCGCATCGTCGGTGAACCCCATCAGCGGCCCGCGGAGCACGCGCAGCAGCGCCAGCGAATCGGAAGGATCGGCCAGGCACGCGAGCACGTCCACGAGTGCGGCGACGTACGACGACGAGGTGAACAACGATGCGCCGGAGACCTCGACCGGAATGCGCGCGTCCTGCAGCGCCGTCGCGAACAGTCCAAGGTGCGTGCGCGCCCGCGTCAAGACCAGGTAGTCGTTCGGCGCGTGTCGTCCCGCCGCGATCTCGCGCCGCAACAACTCCGCGACCGCGCGCGCTTCGCCTTCGACGCCACCACTGACCCGCAGCCGCTCCACCGCGGGCACGGCTGGCGCCGGTGCCTGGCGGAACGGGCGCAGGACGTCGTAGGCCGGCGCCTCGGCGGTCGCCTGCGGTGGGAACGCCGCGGCGCATGCGCCGTTGACGAAGTCGCACAGCCCCGGTCGGGATCGGAAGTTCGCGGTGAGCGACACGACCTCGCCGCCCGTCGCCAGCAGGCGCTGCCTGACGCTCTCGTACACCACGATGTCGGCACGCCTGAAGCGATAGATCGACTGCTTGGGATCGCCGACGATGAAGAGCGCGCCAGGACGGAGCGGCGCCGCCCACGCCGAGGTCGCGCCCGCGAGATCGCGGGCCGACGCCAGCCACAGGAACAGCTCGGCCTGCACGGGGTCGGTGTCCTGGAACTCGTCCACGAACACGTGGGTGAACTTCTCCTGCAGGGCCGCACGCACCTCGGGCACTTCGCGGACGAGGCGGGTCGCCTCGACGAGCAGGTCGCCGTAGTTCGCACAGTTACGGTGCCGGCGGTCGCGTGCGTAGTGTTCGCGGGCTTCGCTCAACGCCTTGACCACGAGCGCGTAGAGATAGGCGCGCCACTCGACGAGAAACGGGGCGACGGTGCCGGCCAGGAACTGGTCGATCAGCGCCTGGACCTGGACAGCGACGAGGTTGCCCTTGCCAGACGCGCGGGTGCCCCAGCGGTTCTGCGTGATCTTCTTGCCTCGTTCCCAGTCCTGGAGCAGGCGCGCCAGGTCGGCGGCGCGGTGCCGCCGCGCCCCCTTGCGCGACTGCGGATACAGCCGGGCGCACTTCTGCACCGGGCAGGTGGTCGCCTCGTCAATGGGCTTCGGCAAGTGGGACTGCAGCGCCGCCCAGAACGCGTCGAGGTCGCTCCAGACCGGTTCGAGCGGCGGCAACGTGACAGGCTCGGCCTCGAAGGTGACCTCGGCGTGATCGCAGATGATCCGGAACGCCCCCGCGAGTTCCCTGGGCTTCAGCCCCGATTCGAGGAGTTCGAGCAGGTTCGGGTTCGACTGGCTGGCGGCGATGTAGTCGTGCCACGCGCGCATCCGCGCCTGGTTGTCCTGCACGTCGTCGAGTTCGGTGAATCCCGGCGCCATCCGTGCCTCGACGGGACGCTCGCGCAGCATGCGTGCCCCGAAGCTGTGGATGGTGCCGGCAAAGAAACGCTCGATCCCGTCGATCGCCCGTTGAAGACGCTGCTGCTCGTCGGCGCGCTCCGTTCCGCGGTGGCGCTCCTCGAGCTTCTCGAGGAACCGGCCGCGCAGCTCGGCGGCGGCCTTGCGCGTGAACGTCACCGCCGCCAGGTGGTCGACGTCGTACGCCCCGCAGGCGACACCCGCCGCCATCCGGCGCGCGAGGCTCTCGGTCTTCCCCGAGCCTGCGCCGGCCTCGACGAGCAGGTTGGTCTCGAACTCCGACTCGAGCCGCGTCCGCACCGCCTCGTCGGCCGGGACGGCCGCTTGTGCCTGTCTACTCATGTCCACGCATCCGCCTGATGACGTCGAGCTCGGCGTTCAGGGCGTCGTGGAACTTGCGCTCGACGCCCTTCCACGGCTTCTCACCGCAGACCGGGGCGTAGTCGCAGAACTTGCACGCGCCCTCGGTCTCGGCCTGCACGAACACGCCCGCGGCAATCGTGTCGCACACGTCGCGCAGCACGGTGACGGTGCGGGGCGTCGTGTTGTCGGCGACGACCTTCTGCTGCTGCCGTCCATGCGCCGACGGGAACCAGTACGTGGATCGCGTGACACGCGCGCCCGGATAACGCTCGCCGAGCACCGTCTCGGCCGCGATGGCGTAGATCGCATGCTGCAGGCGCGTGGCGCCGCCGAACGTGCCGCGGAACCGCGGCTCGTAGAAGCTCCCGGTCTTGTAGTCGATCACCTCGTACCGGTTGTCGCCAATGCGATCGATGCGGTCGATCGAACCGCGCACGCGCAGGCGGCGCTCACCGGGCAACGCGATCTCGATGGGCGCTTCGCGGGCGAAGTCGGGATCGCGCCCGTCGCCACTCGGCATGCCGAACGCCACCTCGAACCCGATCCCTTCTGACGTGCGCTCGGACTGCTGCGTGATGAACAGCTCGAGGTCGTAGAGGAAGTCGTCACGCTCGCGGTTGTAGACCGTCTGCGAAGGCGGAGGGATCTCGACCTGCAGTCTCGCCAGGAGTTCGTCGCCGAGGGCGCGCAGGCGCTCGAGGTGCACGTCGGCCGAGAAGACCCCGCCGTGCACGTCGCGGACCTCGCGCATCAGCGTGGCGAACAACTCGTGCAGGGCGCTGCCCCGCGTGAGCGGGTCGAGCCACAGGCTCGGCTCACGCTCGTGTTCGTCGGGGGCCCTGACCTCGAGTCCGTACTGCAGGAAGTAGCGGAACGGACACTCCGCCGCCCGCTCGAGCGTGCTCGACGACACCACCACGTCGGCCACCGACGGATCGAGCAACGGTCCCGCGATGGGCACCAGCCCATCGGCCGGCCCGAGACGCGTGTCACGCCGCTGCTCGGCCACGATCCGGCCGCGGCGCGTCCACGGAAATGCGGTCTCGACATCCACGAGCGCAGCGTCGGCGTGCACGAGGCCTTCGCGCATCCACCATTCCGCGTCGCTGCCTGCCGCCTCGGGGGTTGCCGGCACCGGCGTGTCGAGCGTGTCGAGTGCCTCCTCGAGGTCGCGCACCGACAGCCGCGCGTCTCCGCGTTGCACCCGCAGGACCTGCAGCATGAACGCCGAGGGATACGTATCGCGGAACTGGCGCACGTCGCGGCAGGAATACGACAGGTGGACCGCCGGCCCGACCTCGCCACCACGAAGGCCGCGCGCACCCGCCAGGTGACCGATCTCGGCCAGCCGGCGCGTCAGGGTCCATACCGCGTCGTCGAGTCGCGAACGTGACGTGGCCAGCAGCGCAGACAAGCGCGCACGCTCGGCGTCGAGCAGGATGGGATCCTCGACGACCGCCGGCAACAACTGCCCTTCCTCGAGCCCCATCACGAACGTCAGCGGCCGGCCGTCCACGCCGGCGTCGCGCAGCAGGTCGATGTGCAGGTGCCCCGGACGCGGCCGGTCACGGCCGACGCGCACGCCGGCCACCTGCTCCTCGACGAACCGCAGGGCCGTGGACAGCGACGTCCGGCGATCGCCGAGCCCGCGCAACTCGCCGAGCGCGGTGTCGAGCGCGGCCGCCGCCAGCCGATCGAGCGCGTTGACGCGCGACGACACCGCCGGCGACGAGCCGTCGCGCGGCGGCAACCACCGCCCCGACCTCCACCTCGCCGGCCGTCACGACGGGCGCGTCATCGACGAGCGCCACCATCCAGTCGTGGACGCGCCGTGCACGCAGCGCCTGCAGCCGCGCCTGCTCACGAGCGGCATCTTCCTCGTCGGGATCCGCGGCCCGGCCGAGGTACTGCGCTTCGAGTCGTGAGAGGCTGCGGGCGTACGTCGCGCGCCCCCAGGTCGCCTTCGAGCGCGTCAGGATGCGCGCGGCGTGCCCCGCCGATACGGTCACGGGTTCGGCGTGGCCCGGCGCCGGTGTTGCCAGCGGGCCCGGCTTCCACGCGCCATCCTGCAGCGCATTGATCACCACGCGCGCCGACAGGTCGTCTTCGAGCCAGCGGCAATACGCGACGAGTGCGCGCCCCGGTTGCGTCAACGCGGCCGACACGCCCGTGCCCAGCGTCACGGGCCACGCGTGGCGCAGCGCACGCTCCCACACCATCTGCGCCTGTTCCTCGTGTGCGCACGCGATCTCGATCGCGTCGAACGGCTGGCGCGAGCGCAACACGCGGCGGATCACGGCGTCGACTTCCGCGATCTGCCCGCCGGCCTTGAACATCTGCAGGGTGGCTTCGTCGGCCGATTCGGGGTTCGTCGGCGGCGACAGCAGGTCGGCACAGCGCAGCCAGACCAGGCGTCCCGCGCCTGTCGCCCGCGCCGGATCGGCGGCAACCGGCTCGACCGGTGCACACCCGCGGCGCGTCCGCTCCGACGCAGCGACGCCAGGCACCTCGAGGGCGTGCGCCGCAACGCGCGTCGCTGGCAGGGCGTCGAGGAACCGCCTGACCAGCGGAGGCCATCCCGTGTGCGGGTACTCGACCAGCAGGTCCACGTCACGCACGGGACAATAGGTCGCGTGCGTGAGCGCCACCTCGTAGACCGACGGAAGATCGGCGCGGTGCTCGTCGCGCAACAACTGCTCGTACCGTCTGACGAGGGCGACCACGGCCTCGTGCTTCTCACGAGAGGCGAACGCCTCGGCCTGCAGGTCGTCTGACGTGAGGCCGGTCATGCGCAGTTCCTGCAGCGTGCGCCACCACGCCTCGGCCATCGAGGGGTGGTGATCGACGTCGCGGTAGAACGGCGTCACGGCGCGCACGTCGCCGAGCACGCGCAGCATCACGGCGGGCCCGAGCGTGTCGTCGTTGGGATCGATGCCCGCCTCGATGAGGAAGGGCCCGGCCATCCGGACGGCGAGGTCGGTGGGCGTCACCAGGTGAAGGTTCATCCACGAGGTGCCGGCGCGCGCGAGCCGGTCGCCCGCGGTGAGGCCCACGGCGTGCGACGGCACGATCACCCACTTGGCGCGCGTCGGGTGGGCGCGGCACATGTCGGCCAGCTGCGTGAAGAACGGGGCGGGATCGGCGTGGGGCATCGGTCGCAGGCGAGTGTGCGGTGCGCGCGTGACACGTGGGGTCACAACGACGCCGGTGCGGCTGCAGTGGCGCAGCCCTGAGCGATTCACCGGTGTCGAGTGCTCACATCACCGAGTCGAAGGGTAATCTATCCGGGGACGTGCTGCGGGGCCAGACTTCTGTGGCGTCTCGCGATATAGTCGCGCCGGTCGTCATCCTGCCAGGAGGCTTCGTGCTGCGATTCTCCCGTCGTGTTCCCCCTCTTCTGCTCCCTGCCATCCTCCTCACCGTCATCGCCGTCGGCGCCAGCGCGCAGCCGGCACCAGGTCCGTTCGACCGGCTCGAGTTCCGCGAGATCGGCCCTGCCTCGGCGGCGGGGCGCATCGACGACTTCGCCGTGCTCGAATCGAATCCGTCGGTCTTCTACGTGGCCACCTCGACCGGTTCGGTCTGGAAGACCGTCAACGCCGGCACGACGTTCACGGTCGTGTTCGACCGGGAGGCGACCTCGTCGGTCGGTGACGTGGCGATTGCGCCCCGCGACGCGAACGTCGTGTGGGTCGGCACCGGCGAGAACAACAACCGCCAGAGTTCGTCGTGGGGCGACGGGGTGTACAAGTCGACCGACGGCGGCGCGACGTGGGCGAACATGGGCCTGCGGTCATCGCAGCAGATCGCCCGCATCATCGTCGACCCCGTCGATTCGGATGTCGTGTACGTGGCCGCGCTCGGATCGCTCTGGGGTCCCGGCGGCGATCGCGGCGTCTTCAAGACGACCGATGGCGGCCTGACATGGACGCAGTCGTTGAAGACCGACCCCGACACCGGGGCCACCGAGCTGGTGATGGACCCGTCGAACAACAAGGTCCTCTACGCCGCCACCTACCAGCGCCGCCGTGCGGCGTGGGGCATGAACGGCGGCGGCCCGGGCTCGGGCGTCTGGAAGTCGACCGACGCCGGGCGCACCTGGCAGGCGCTCACGAAGGGCATCCCCGAGGGGCCGAAGGGGCGGATCGGCCTGGATGTCTACCGCACCGATCCGAACATTCTCTACGCGCGGATCGAGCACGAGAAAGAGAGCGGCACGTATCGCTCCGACGATGCGGGGCGCTCGTGGCGCAAGGTGAGCACGACGAACCCGCGCCCGATGTACTTCAGCCAGATCCGCGTCGACCCGAACGACGACAAGCGGGTCTACGTGCTCGGCGTCCAGCTCCACGTGTCGGACGATGGCGGGAAGACGTTCAACAACGAAGGGGCGCGCTTCATCCACGTGGACTTTCACGCCATGTGGATCAACCCGGCAGACTCCGCCCACGTGATCCTCGGCGGGGATGGCGGTGTGGGCATCTCTCACGACCGCAGCGCCACGTACGTGTGGCTCAACAACATGCCCATCGGGCAGTTCTACCACGTCGCCTACGACATGCAGACGCCCTACACCGTGTGCGGCGGGCTGCAGGACAACAACACGTGGTGCGGCCCGAGCGCCGTGCGCAGTCGCGACGGCAGCGCCAACGACGACTGGTTCATCACCGGGGGCGGCGACGGGTTCGTCGGGCTGATCGACCCTTTGAACCCGCGGATCATGTACGCGGAGTCGCAGGACGGCCGCATGAACCGGGTCGACCGCGTCACGAACGAACGGAAGACGATTCGCCCGGAGCCGGCCGACGGCGAGCCGGCCTACCGGTGGAACTGGGACACGCCGATGGCGCTCTCTCCGCACGATCCGGCGACGGTGTTCGTGGCGGCCAACCGGCTCTTCCGCTCGAAAGACCGCGGACACTCGTGGGAGATCGTGTCGCCCGACCTGACCATGGCCATCGATCGCGACGTGCGCGAGTTGATGGGCGTCACCGGCAAGGACACGAAGATCGCCCGCAACGATGGCGTCTCGGCCTACAGCACCATCGTGAGCTTCGCGGAATCGCCGAAGCGCGCCGGCCTCTACTACACCGGATCGGATGATGGCGTGGTCGCTGTGTCACGCGATGCCGGCGCGACGTGGACGCGCGTGCACGAACGCATGGCCGGCGTGCCGAAGGAACTGTGGGTGTCGGAGGTCGTCGCGTCGCGGTTCGCCGAGGGCACCGTGTACGTCACGATCGACGGCCACCGCTCCAACGACTTCGGGACCTATATCTATGCATCGACCGACTACGGCACCTCGTGGAAGTCGATCGGCGCGGCGTTGCCGAAGGGCGAGGTCGTGCGAACGCTCACCGAGGATCTGAAGAACCCGGACGTCCTCTATGTGGGCACCGAGACGGGCCTGTTCGTGAGCACGACCCGTGGGGCCTCGTGGGTGCGCGTCCGCGCGAACCTCCCCACGGTGCCGATCTACGAGATCACCCTGCACCCGCGCGACAACGACATGATCCTGGCCACGCACGGCCGCAGCCTCTGGATCCTCGACGACCTGGCGCCGTTCCAGGATTTCGCCACGGCGTCTGGCGCCGACGTGCACATCGTCACGCCGTCGGCCGTGACGCAGCGGCTCCCGTCGAACGAACGCTCGCGCGAGTTCGAAGGCGACCGCCGCTTCCTGGGCAGGAACCCGCCCGTGGGGGCGGCACTCACCTATCACCTCAAGGCCGCGCCCAAGGACCTCGTGGTGAAGATCTCCGACGCCTCGGGCGCCACCGTGCGCGAGTTGACCGGTGACGACGTCAAGGATGCCAAGGCGGTCGGCTTCAACACGGTCGTGTGGGACCTTCGCGTCGCGCCACTGCCCACGCCGCGCCAGCCGGCGGGCGCTCCGGCCGGCGGCGGTGGCGGCGGCGGAGGTGGTGGTGGGTTCGGTGCCGGAGCGTTGCGGGGGCCACAGGTCCTCCCCGGCAAGTACACCGTCGCGCTCGTCGTTGACGGGAAGGCGTCGGCGACCGCATCTCTCGATGTTGCCGCCGACCCCGAACTCGAGACAAGCGACGCCGACCGCCGGGCGATTTACGACACCGCCATCGCGCTGCACGCGTTGCAGCGCCGTGTCAACGATGCGTACGGCGTCGCGCTGACCCTGCACGAGCAGCTCGAGATGATCAAGACGCGGATGAAGGCGGGCAAGCCGTCCGACGAGGTGAAGCAGGCCGTCGAGGCGTACGACAAGGAACTGGCTGCGGTCCGGCCGAAGTTCGGTGTCGGGATGGGTCCACAGGACTTCTCGGCCGGCCTGCCGGCGAACTTCATGCAGAATGTCCGCAACCGCGTTGGAGGCCTCAAGGGGCAGATCCTGGCCTCGTCATCGCTCCCGACCACGACGCAGTTGCGCGTGCGCGACGAGGTGACGGTAGCCGTCGGCAAGGCCATCGACGAACTCAACGTCGTGGTGGCCAAGGCGCCGGCGCTGTATCGGCAGGTGGGCGCGGCCAACTTCTTCATCGAGGCGCCCGCGCCGGTGAAGTAGGCATCGCGCATGACCCTTCCGCCAGAGGTGTTGATCGAGGCCTATGCCACGGGCTGGTTCCCGATGGCGAGCGATCGCACGCCCCAGGCGAAGATCGAGTGGTTCTCTCCGAGTCCGCGCGGCATCCTGCCCCTGGATGCCGCGCGCTTCCCGTCACGGTTGCTCCGCACCATCCGGCAAGGCCGGTTCACGGTGACCTTTGATCGCGACTTCGAACGCGTCATGCGCGAGTGCGCCGCGGAGCGCGACGAATCGTGGATCAACGAGAACATCATCACGAGCTACGTCGCCCTGCATCGCCTGGGCATGGCGCACTCGGTTGAGTGCTGGGACGAGGACACGCTCGCGGGCGGTCTCTACGGCGTGAGCCTGCGGGGCGCGTTCTTCGGCGAATCGATGTTCCACCGCGTCACCGATGCGTCGAAGGTGGCACTGCACGCGTTGGTCGAGCGCCTGCGGGCGCGACGCTACGCGCTGCTCGACATCCAGTGGGTGACGCCGCACCTGGCGACGTTCGGCGCGATGGCCATCCCGCGACGCCGGTACCTTCGCCTCCTCGGCGACGCGCTCGAACTCGACTGCACGTTCGATGGTTAGCGGGCCGCACAGGGGTGCGGCCCCTACGAGAGGTTAGGTTAGCGGGCCGCACAGGGGTGCGGCCCCTACGAGAGTCGAAGGCGTCGAACGGCTGCGCGAGGGGGCGAAGGGCAGCGCGAGGGGGCGAAGGGCTGCGTCGCGACGTGCCCTACGACGTCTTCGCGAGCGGCAGCGTCACCGCGAAGCGGCAGCCCTTGTCGACCCCGTCGCTGGCGACCGTCGCCGTGCCGCCGTGCTGTTCGACGAGGTGCCGCACGATGGCAAGGCCCAGCCCGAGCCCGCCGTGTGTGCGCGTCAGCGACGTGTCGACCTGGTAGAAGCGATCGAACACGAACGGCAGGCGTTCGGGCGGAATGCCGACGCCGGAGTCGGCAATCGTCACGGTGACGTTCGTGACGTCGCGCTGGACGTGCAGCGAGATCGCGCCGCCGGTCGGCGTGAACTTCACGGCGTTCGACAGCAGGTTCGAGAAGACCTGCTGGATGCGCGCGGCGTCGGCCGAGACCAGCGCGGGGGCTCGCGATGCCGGGCCATGGATCACGAGTCCTGCCTCGTCGGCACTCGGGCGCACGGCATCCACGGCGGCTTCGAGGCTGCTGACGACGTTGACGAGCTGCAGGTCGAGCCTGAGGTGTCCGAGCATCGCGCGCGACACGTCGAGCAGGTCTGCGATCAGCCGGGTCTGGACGATGGCGTTGCGCTCGATGGCTTCGAGCGCGCGCTTCGTCTTCTCACCATCCAGGATGCCGGTCCGCAGCATGTGGCTCCAGCCGAGGATCGCGTTCACGGGCGTCCGCAGCTCGTGCGACAGCGTGGCCAGGAACTCGTCCTTCCCGCGGCTGGCCATCTCGGCCTCGACGCGTGCGGAACGCTCGACCTCGTAGAGGCGGGCGCGATCGAGTGCCTGCGCGCACTGGCGTGCGAAGGCGAGCATCATGCTCTCGTCGTCGGGCGTGAACGGACGACGCCTCTGAAACGAGAATCCGAGGACGCCCAGCCGCCGCGTCCCCAGCATCAGCGGGATGGCGGCGATCGGTTCCATGTCGCCGCCGGCGCGTGCTGAAGGGGTGGCCGGGAACTCCGCGGCCAGTACCGCAGCGTCGTCGACCAGGACCGGCAGGCCCCGTCGGACCGCCGCCGTCAGCGGCACGGCAGCATCCATCGGGATGCGGCGCCACGGCTCGGTTCGGTCGCGGGGATATCCCACCGTCTTGACCACGTCCAGCTGCTGCCCTTCTTCCTGGAGCAGCGCAATCAGTCCGGCGGTCGCGCCCACGGCCGCGACGCCCTGCTCGACGACGACGCTCGTCACGTCGTCGGCCGACACCGCCTCGCCCAGGGCGGCGGTGACGCGCTGCAGCCGGGCGAGCCGATCGTTGGCCTCGCGGCGAGCGACGATCTCGCGGCGGAGCGCGCGGTTCCAGACGTAGAAGGCGCCGAGCGCGAGCGCGCCGAGCAGCAGCGTGGCGAGGAGGTAGCGAACCAGGTCGCCGAACGTCGGGCTGTCGGAGCGCACGGCCAGGTGGCGTTCCACGAGGCGGTGCACCGTGCCGTTCTCCCTGAGTCGCAGGAGCGCCGCCTCGACCTCCGCGAAGCGTGCCCGCTCGCCCTTGCGCGCCGCCAACTGGTAGGCGGCCGCCTTGACCGTCCTGAACTCCAGCTTCGTGAAGCGCTCCGTCTCGGCACGATGGCGCAACGCCAGGTCGTTGCCGACGACGGCGGTGGCAGATTCGTTGATGACCGCGCGGAGCGCCTCGCCCTGGTTCGCGACCACCAGCAACGACGGGCGCTGCACCTCTGGCAGGGCGGCGAGCAGTTCATGGACGAGCGACCCGCCTTCAACCGCCACCGTTTCGGCCGAGAGTTCGTCGAGTCGATCCGGATAGCTGCTGCGTCCCTGCCGGAACACGATGACCTGCTGCAGCGTCCACACGCGCCCGAGCCAGTCGACGCGGGCATCGCGATCATCCGAGTAGCCCAGCGTCGCGAGATCCGCGCGGCCGCTGAAGAACGCGTCGAGGGCCTTGTCCCAGACGTCGAGCCGGAATTCGATCGTGACGCCCGCCTCGCGCGCCACGGTATTGAGCAGCTCGATGTTGAACCCTGCTGGCTGCCCCTGCGCGTCGAGGTACTCATACGGCGCAAAGGCGCGGTCGCCCGTGTAGATGAAGTGGCTGGGTGCGGGCGCCGACTGCGCACTGAGCGGCTCCGGCAGGCCCACAAGCCCAGCCACGGCCAGCGCGACCGTTGCATTCGCCCACCTCATGTTCACGCCCGCGACAATACCGCGCCCAACCCGAGTTGTCACCAAGACACCTGCCGGCAGTTGGGGTCTGACCCCAATTCAGCAGTTTCTGTCGGTTGGCGGGGGGATGGTGCGGATTGGGGGCGGGTTGGGGTCTGACCCCAATTGGTTCGGGTGGGACGGGGAATGGGACGAAAGTGACAACTGTGGTTAACGGAGGACGTCGGACATGGGGGCGCCGGTGTAGCCGGTCATCTCGAGGTAGCCGCGACCATGCAAGGGACGGCCGTCACGGGTGCCGCTCAGGTCGATGGCGCCTTCCCAGTAGGTGACGCCGGTCGATGCAGCGGTGTGGAGTTCCTGCCCGGCCATCGCTGCACGCGCCTGCAGGTCCAGTCGCAGGCCGGGGACGGCGATCCGCCAGCTGATGGGATAGCTCGCCCCGCTGGTCGGCGACGTCCACCGCTCGCCCGCGACGAGCGTGAACTCGGATGCCGACAGCGCCCGCGTGCGCCCGTCGGGCGCGACCACCGTGCCGCTCGCATGCGCATCGCGCGCGCCGTCGGTTCGGCGGATCTGGAACAGCATCAGCTCGCTCCGATCGTCGAGCTGGATGGAGAACCAGTCCCATCCCTGCTGCCCCGGCTCCAGGAAGCTCGACCCGAACTCGTGATCCATCCAGCTGTCGCCCCGCACCTGGAACACCGTCTGCCCCAGCGTGATCGTCCCGCGCGTCGGCATCCGCGTCAGCGAGTAGTAATGCGAGGCGTTGCCCGTCGCACTTCCCTTCTGGCTGTATCCCTCTCGCCCATGCAGCACGACGGGCTTGCCCGGCGCCAGCGACAGGTCGATCGCCACGTCGCCATCGCGCGCCCGCAGCAGGTGCGCCCCCTCGGGCGCCAGCGTCGCACTCCAGTCGTCGTTCACGACGTGCAACGTGCCCGACTCAGCGCCCGCCCATCCGATACCCGCGCGGTTGAGGCGGTCAGCGAACCGATACCGCTGGCCACCCACATCGGTGACGGCGAAGTGCGCCATGTAGAGGTCGCGCACGGCCCATCGCGACGGATTCGCAGGCGACGGATCGATCCCCACGCGGAAGAACGTCAGCTGGTACCCGAACCGACGACCCGAGGCGTCCTCGAGATTGCCCGTGTAGTACCACCACTCGATCTTGTGTTGCGGATGGGATCCGTGATCCCGCGGCAACGCGATGCGATACGCGGGATCCGCCGGTGCCCAGTCGGTGCGCGCACCCGGATGCACCGTGGTCGTGCACACCAGCACGAGGCACGCCATCGTCGCCATCGCGGCGGGCCGCGCGGGGGCGCGGCCCCTACACATCCCCGACCCCGGCCACCACATCCACCACCGACGCGCCATCGCCATCGCTCCTACTCCTCGTGCAGCGCGCTGATGGTCGCCAGGCGCGTTGCGCGACGCGCCGGATACAAACCCGCCAGCGCCGTCGCCACCAGGATCGCTATCGTCATCTGCACCAGGAATCCCGTCGGCAGGTGGAACTGGATCGTCCACCCGAAGCTCTGCACGTTGATCACGAACACCAGCACGAGCGACAGCGCGATGCCGGCGATCAGCCCCACCCCCTGGCTCACGCCGCCGATCAGCGCCGCCTCGACGACCACCATCCGCCGCACCTGCGCGCGGTCGGCGCCCACGAGCCGCAGCATCGCCAGTTCCTGCCGCCGCTCGAGCATCAACGTCAGCAGCGTCGCCGCCACGCCCAGGATCGCCACGACGATCGCGATCACCTCGAGCGCCCACGTGATGGCAAACGTCGAGTCGAAGATCCGCATCACCTCGGTGCGCAGCCCCGTGTTCGTGTAGACGAACACGCGCCGCTGCCCGCCGATGCGGTCGAGCAACTCGGCACGCACCTGCTCGGGGTCGTGCCCCGGCTCGAGGTACACCGTCAATCCCGTCGGCGCGAGTTCGCCGAAGTGCCGCGCGAACGTGCGGCGGTCCATCGCGATGACCCCGCGGTCGCTCGAGTAGTCGAAGTAGACAGCCGCAATTCTGAACGGCCGCGGCCCCGCCGGCGTCGGGATGTTGACCACCGCGCCCACGCCCTTGCGGTGCCTGTTCGCGAACGGCTCCGACACGACCACCACGTCCTGATCAATGGCGCCGCGCATGGCCTCGCGCGCGTCGCCGGGCGCCTTGAACAGCAGCCCTCCGTGCGTCGTCATCACCTCGAAGTCGCCGGCAGTGAGCAACACCTGGCTGTCGTCAACGACGATGGTCGTGGTGCGGAAGCGATCGATCGCGAGCACCGCCGGATGTGCAGAGACGATGGCGTCGACCTCGGCGGAGAGCGTTGCCTGGCGTGCACCGTTGCTGCGCGTCGAGGGCCCGACGAAGAGGTCGGCCTTGAGCGTCTGCGAAACCCAGTAGACGACCGTTTCGCGGAAGCTGCCGACCATCACGGCAATCGCGACCATCATGGCGAGGCTCACCGACAGCGCAGCCACCGAGATGCTCACGCGCGGGATGGCCCCCGCGAGGTTGCTCGCAGCCAGTTCGCCGCTCACCCCGGCGACACGCGGGAGGATGCGCCGCGCCAGCGCGCACTGCCACGAACAACACCGACGGCACGAGCGCCGCCGCACCGAACACGAGCGCAACAGCCGATGCGTATCCGGCCACGGGCAGCCCGCCGGTGGCGTCGAACGTGGCGAGCCACCATCCGACACCGAACAGCGCGATCGGTATGGCCACGTGCTGCCAGCCGAGTCCGTAGCGCGTTGCGAGCTGGTCTGCTCCGCGCATCGCAACCGTCGGCGGCACCCGCGACGCCTCGAGCGCCGGCATCAGTGCGGCCAGCACCGATAGCGGCACACCGACGAGCAGGGCCACGACGACGTCGTTGATCCCGAGTGCGGGTGGCGTCGCCGCGGCCGCGATGTAGAGGGCGTTGACGGTCGTCGACGTCAGCGCGACCGCGCCGTGCGCGAGCACGCGGCCCGACGGCGATGCCGAGCGCGGTGCCAGGCAGCGCCAGCGCCACGGCCTCGGCCAGGAACAGCCACACGACCTGCCCCTGCGTCACACCCAGCGCGCGCAACGTGCCGATCTCCTCGCGCCGCGTGATGACCGAGGTCGCCACGGTGTTGTAGACGAGGAAGAGCCCGACGACCAGGGCGATGTACGACAACGCCGTGAGGTTGAGATGGAAGGCCGCGAGCATGCGCTCGACCTGCCGCCCGCGCCGCTCCGGACGCTGCACGGTGAGTCCCTCGGGAAGCCGCGCGCCGATCTCCTGTTCTGCGCGATCGATGGCCGACGGATCGTGCAACCTGACGTCGAGGCGGTCGATGCGCCCGAGGCGATCGAGTGCCCACTGCGCGGCCGCGATGTCGAGCAGCGCGAAGTTGCCGTCGATGACCTTGGCCGGACCTTCGTTCCGCAGCAGGCCACGGATCACGGCCACGTGCTCGCGGTCGCCGATCACGAAGATGACGCGATCGCCAACCTTCAGGCCGTGTCGTGTCGCGAACTTCTCTGACGTGACGATCGACTGCGGATCGAGCAGCAGGTTCAGGATGTCCGCCTTCGCGCCGGCCTTCGCGGTGTGATTGTCGGCCGCTTCGGCGCGCGCTTCGGCGAGACCTTCGGTCAGTTCATAGTCGCGGATGGGGCGGTCCTTGAGGATGTCGATGCCGAGGACGCGCATCATCTCGCCGCGGCGCGGATCGGGCTCGTCGGCACGGCGCACGACCACGTCGCCTTCGATCACCGGGCTCACCGCGCCGTACCCGCGCAGCCAGCCGAGGTCGCGCAGCTTCGTCTCGTCCACGCCGAAACCCGTGCCCACGATCTCGAGCGAGGCACGGCCCGACATGGTGTCGAGCGCGGTCTCGAAGCCGCGCAGCGAGGCGCCGTTGGCCAGGCGGATGGCCACGATCACGGCGACGCCGAGCGCAATCCCCGCGAGCGTCACGCCGCAGCGCACGGGCTCGCGCCGCAGGAAGCGCAGCACGAACGTCCTGAAGAGCCACACGTGGCTACGCCCTGGGCTCATGTGTGTTGAGCCCATACCGACACCGAACCGGCACTGCTGTCAGCTTCATTCGCACGTGCCCCGCACTCAACACGACTGCGCCGAAGGGTACGCCGTCCCCTCGCCGCGATCGATGCGGACGATGCGGCCGTCGCGCATGTGGACCGTCCGGTGGGCGACCGCCGCAACGTCGGGCGCGTGCGTCGCCAGCAACAGCGCCACGCCGGTGTCGCGGTTCAACGACTGCAGCAGCGCCAGCACGTTGGCGCCGTTCTCGGAGTCGAGATTCCCGGTCGGCTCGTCGGCCACGAGCAACCGCGGCCCGTGCACGATGGCGCGCGCGATGGCGGTCCGCTGCATCTCGCCCCCCGACAGTTGCTGTGGATAGTGCCCGAGCCGACTGCCCAGGCCGACGCGCTCGGCCATGGCGCTCGCCCTGGCGATGGCATCGCGACCGTTCGTGCCTCCGAGCCGCAGCGGCAGCGCGATGTTCTCGGCGACGGTCAGCGTGGGGAGCAGGTTGAAGAACTGGAAGACGAACCCGATCCGCTCCCGCCGCAGTCTCGTCAGCGCATCGTCTGACGCCGCGGCGAGGTCGTTCCCGTCGAAGCTGACCGTGCCAGACGAGGGGCGGTCCATCGCCCCGGCCAGGTGCAGCAGCGTGGACTTCCCGCATCCCGACGGCCCCATCAGCGCGACGAACTCTCCATCGCCGACCTCGAGATCGATGCCGCGCAACGCGGCCACGGGAGGTTGCCCCGGATAGTGCTTCACGGCGGCGGCGAACGAGAGGAGTGCGGGCGTGTCGGTCATGGTGCAGCAGCAGTATGACGGTGTCGTGGTGCGAGGAGATCCCCGAACGGCACTCCGAGCGGCGGTCGCGATCACGGATTTGTCATCGCCGTCCCATTTCGTTGGGTGCCTGCACGTCGTCGCGGGTGATGCCCCACCGATTGCCGCCGATTCCACAGGCAGGAACGAGCCGCCCGCCTGTCGGCGTCGTTCTTGCTACCGACTCGACCGTGGCGTTCGCGCTCTCGTTCACAGAAAGACCTAGCGAGGCGGCACCCCTGGCGCCGCAGACCGGAATGTTCGAAGTGGCCAGATCCTCCAGTTACACAGCCGCCCTGGTCGTGGCGTTGACGATGCTCGCGGGCGGCGCCCACGCCCAGTCGGTCGTCAACCCTCGCATCGTCGAGTTCGATCCGTCGGCCGACCACGCCACCCTGCTCGAGGGAGGCCAGCCGGTCGTGACGGAATACGCGCTGGAACTCTACCTGCAGGGCGCCGTCGCGCCGTTCTACACGATGAGCCTGGGCAAGCCCGCTCCGCAGGCCGACGGCAAGATCCGCTTCGACTTCTCGACGAACGTCGCCGCGTGGCCGCTGCCCGGCGGCACCTACGAATCGCGCGTGGCGGCGGTCGGTCCTACCGGCACCGGGCGCAGTGACCCGTCAAACACCTTCTCGTTCGCGACCGCATGCAGCTACACGCTGGCCCCGACGAGCGCCACCGTGGGCGCGGCGTCAGGCAGCAGCAGTCTCTCGGTGACCACCACCTCGGGCTGCGCATGGACGGCGACGACGACCGCGTCGTGGGTGTCGCTCATCACGACGTCGGGCACCGGTTCTGGCACGGTGTCGTTCAGTTACTCGACGAACAGCACCACGGCCGCGCGTGCCGCGACGATCTCCGTTGGCGGCAAGTCGTACACGCTGACGCAGTCGGCAGCAGCCGCGTGCAGCTACACCGCGTCACCCGGATCGTTTGCACTTCCGTCGACCGCGTCGGCGACGAACACCATCACGGTCACCGCAGCGACCGGATGCGCGTGGATGGCGACGACCGGCACGCCGTGGATCACGATGGGCACCGCCAGCGGCAGCGGGAACGGCACCGCCACGTTCACGATTGCGGCAAATCCTGACGGTACGCCGCGCACGGGATCCATCATCCTCGGTGGCAGGACCGTCAGCGTTGCGCAGGCTGCGGCGTCGTGCGGCGTATCGGTCTCGCCGAAGACGATCAGCGTCGGAGCCCGCGCGGGCGCGGTGAACGTCGCCGTCAGCACGGCGACGGGATGTGCGTGGTCAGCGACGAGCGGCGCCGCATGGGTGACGCCGGGTTCGTCGTCAGGTTCCGGTGCTGCGAGCCTCGTGTTGACCTACGCGGCACACACAGGCAGCGCTCCGCGCGCAACGACCGTCGTCGTCGGAGGCGTGAGCATCCCCTTCACGCAGCAGGTTGCCGTGGTGCCCACGCAACCGAAGAACCTCAGGGTGGTGACGTCGCAGTAATCGCGAACGGTTGTCATTCCAGTGTTGGTCCGCATTCCTGATCGTTCTCGACGCGTGCTGGAGTAGACTGCGTGCCGTCATGAAGCTCCCCATGGCGGTATCGTCGGCAACGTGGGACTTGCTCGAGCGATTGCGACCGGATCTCGACCTCGTCATCGACGTGTTCGATGCCTCGCTCGATGCCGTGCTCCCCATGTCGGCCGATCCCGCGGCGTCGGTCCTGCGCACCCTGATCGCCGACGGTGGGTCTCCCGAGGCTCGCGAACACCTCCAGTCGGCCGTGCGTGCGGGCCGCCACTCCCTGGTCAGCGCGGGGGGCCTCCGGATCGGCTTCTATCCCCTGCGCTTCCACCGCGACGTCGTCGGCGTGCTCGCGGCAGCCGGCACCGATCACGAACGTGCGGCAGGCGAGGATGCGCCGCTCGCGTCGGAACTGGATCGGCGCCTGGATCGCCTCGGATGGTCGCTGCGCGGGTCGCTCGAAGCCGACATGGTGGTCTGGGAGCGCATCGATCGCGCCGACCACCGCGCGCGCTGGGCCGAGAGCCTGCTGCCCTTCATCGACTTCCTGCACGCGTGTGACGACGAGGCGGCGGTGTTCACCGCGATCGTGCAGGCCGCGGGCGTGTGGGGCGATTTCGACGCGCAGGTGTTCACCCGCACCCTCGAGCCGCGATACGCGCTCGAGGCGCAGCTCCCGATGCGTGGCCGCGACGATGCGCCGCCGACGTTCGACGCGGCGTTCGTGGATTCGTCGCTCGCCGGGCCTGGCGCGCCCATCCGCATCTCGTCGATCGCGGAGCTCGAGCAGCTCGGCTGGCGCAGCGGGGTCAGCGAGGTGACGTTGTACCCGGTGGCGCTCGGCGATCATCACGCCGCGTGGGTCCTCGCGATCATCGGCTCGATCGAGGACCGGTTCGACCAGGTGTTCAGGACGCTGACGCGGATGATGAGCGCACGCCTCGAGGTGTTCGTGTCGGGTCGCGTGCGGGTGCTGCGCGAGCATCTCGCGGCGCGCATGCACGAGCGTGAGGCCCCCGTCGCGGCGATCGCCACGTCGATGCTCGGCGAATTCGTGAGCGCCGTTCCCGCCTCGCACGCCCGGCTGCTGGCGGCGGCCGGCGATGACGAACACCGGCGGACGCTGGCGGCCGTCGGAGGGGCCCTGTGTGGTGCCCTGCCGTCGCGCGTTCCTCCGCACCATGCCCTCCTGCAGCCCGACCGCATCGTCCTGCCGCTGCAGGTGGGCCTCTCGTCGCCCGCCGTGCTCGACATGGGCGCCGCGCTCGGCACCACGTTCAGCATTGGCGACGCGGTGGTGGCCGAGGCAGGTGCGACGGTGATCGAGATGTGGTTGGCGGGGGCGGTGCGCGGACTCTCGACCGGCAGCACTGGCCTGTTCGGCTCGCGCGTGGCGGGCGAGTTCGAGCGTCGCATCTCGGAGGAACTCGACCGCGCGCACCGTTTCAACCTCCGCACCGGGCTGATCGTGATCGAGGCGCGCGAGCAGGCCTCGCACCGTCGGGCGTTGAGCGACGCCCCGATGGTCGAGGCGGTGCGCGGGCAACTGCGCGCGTCCGACATCCTGGGGCAACTCGACGATGGGCGCCTGGCCGCCCTGCTGGTGCACACCGACGCGCAGGGACTCGACGCCGTCGCGACCCGGGTCGAGCGACGCCTCGCGGCCCTGGCGACCGAAGCGCTGCTGCCGATGGCGGTGCTGGGCACCGCGGCGTTCCCGTCGGCTGGCCAGACGGCGCAGCACCTGTTGCGCGCTGCGGAGGCCGACCTGGCACGCCGGGGCGGGGTGGTCGGCGGGCGTCCCGGTGGTCTCGCGGTGACGGGTTCCACGGCCTGAGAATCCGGCCAAGCGAGCACCTTCACTTCGCTTTCAGGTAGACTTTCTTCTTGGCGGCGTGGTATTTTGGGCGCCTATCGTTACGGGTCTGCGCAGGGACTCGCATTGTCAAGTGCTGAAACGACGTGGCTTTACGGGCGAGGGGGCAGTTCGGTCGCCTGATGGCGATCAGCTTGCATTCCAAGTGTCGAATGTTCTGTTCCCCGACCGTCGCCGTGGCGCCGGTTGGCCGGAATTTCCGAGCCCCGTCATCCCCCCTGGATCCGCGTATGGACACGCCACGCCGTCGCCTCGGAGACCGCCGAACCCGGCGACGCTTCGAAATCGTCGGCCAACTGTGGGGAGCCTTGGAGACGATCGAGTCGCTGCGGATGCGGAACGTGAGCCCCGGTGGGGCGCTCCTGGAATCGCGTTTCGCGCTGGCCGTCGACTCGGTCCACCGTGTCCGCCTCGACATCGAGGGACAGTGGTGCGACGTGCAGGCCCGGGTGCGGCACGTCGAGCAGTTGCAGGGGCCCGCCCCGCGGTTCATGATTGGGCTCGAGTTCCTGGCCCCGCCCGAGGCGGCGTCGGCACATCTCATGGCCCTCATGGGAACCGGAACGGACCTGCCGCAGGAATCGGCTCAATGAGCAACGCCACGCCCGACCGTCGTCGGTCTCCACGGATCGCCTTGCCGGCGCCGGAGCCCGAGGTCACGCTGCCGGTGTCGGCGACCGTGCAGGTCATCGACATCAGCGAGTCGGGTGTCTTGCTGGCGAGTTCACAGCCGCTCGAAGTCGGGCGCCGCGCGCAGTTGCGCACGCGTCTCGGCACCGAACCCGTGACCATGATTGTCGAAGTCAGGCGCGTGATGTCGGGGCCCTCGGGTCGAGGCACCGGCACCTATCGCCTGGGCACCGAGTTCGTGTCGCTCGACGAGGATGTGCGGCGAAAGCTCGCGAAGTTCCTGAGGCAGGATCAGTAGGCGCGCTGGCCGTCCGCACGTGGCGGCCGCCGGTGCGTAAGGTAGGGGCACAGCTTGAGTTCACTGATGAGGACCGAGGGCGCGCAGTTGATCGGCTCCAGCGCGCAGATGCTGGAGCTGAAGCAGGAGATCCTGCGTATCGCCCGCTCCGACGCCAAGGTGCTCGTCACGGGCGAGAGCGGCGTCGGCAAGGAACTGGTGGCCAAGGCCATCCACGAGCACAGCCCGCGGGTCGAGCGCCCGTTCGTGGCCGTCAACTGCGCCGGCCTGCCCGAAACGCTGCTCGAATCCGAGCTGTTCGGCCACGTGAAGGGCTCCTTCACCGGGCGCGTATCGCGACAAGCCGGGCAAGCTCGAAGTCGCCGACGAGGGCACGATCTTCCTCGACGAAGTCGGCGAGATGACGCTGCGGATGCAGGGCCTCCTGCTGCGCTTTCTCGAGACGGGCGAATTGCAGAAGGTCGGCGCCGACCGCACGGGCCGCGTCGTCAACGTCCGCCTGATCGCCGCCACCAACCGCAACCTGCAGGACATGATCGCGCAGGGCCTGTTCCGCGAAGACCTGTTCTACCGCCTGAACGTCATCCACTTCTGGGTGCCTCCCCTGCGCGAGCGCAAGGAAGACATCCCGCAGATGATCGACCACTTCCTCAAGCGTTTCACCAAGTCGAACACGTACCTGGTGACCGGCATCGAGCCCGACGCCTTCCAGAGCCTGGTCGATTACGCGTGGCCCGGCAACGTCCGCGAGCTCGAGAACGTCATCGAGCGGCTCGTCGTCACGGGCAAGCACGAGAACGTGAAGCTCGAGGATCTGCCGCCCGAACTCCGCGCCCAGCGCGGCGTGTCGCTCCGGCCGAAGCGCGAGCGGCGGCGGACCGTCGCCGACGACCTCTTCAAGCGGATGGCCGAGGACGGCGAGTCGTTCTGGACGGCGGTGTACCCGCTCTACATGCAGCGCGAGATCACGCGGCAGAACGTGCGCGACCTCGTGCGGCGCGGCCTCGAGGAGGCGCGCGGCAACTACAAGATCGTGTGCAAGCTGTTCAACATGGACGTGAACGACTACAAGCGCTTCCTGAACTTCCTGCGCAAGCACGACTGCCAGTTGCCCTTCAAGGAGTACCGGCAGTAGGGGCCGTGCCGAACGTTCACCGGCCGGTGTAGGGCGCCGCGCCGGCCTGCGCGGCCCGGGTATCGGGGCCGGCGGCCCCAACGACGTCCGGGGACCAGGGGTGCCAACGTTCGGACGTCCGGGCCGCGCAGGGGCGCGGCCCCTACACCTGGCCCAGAAACATGGTTCCTCCCAAATCCCCAAAGTGACCGGGGGATGTCGCCGGTGAACGTGATGCAGATGTAGAAGTACAGGTGTAGGGGCCGCGCCCCCGCGCGGCCCGGACAAGAATGCCGCGCGACCCGTACACCGGCGCCGTGCTCCCGGGTATCGGCACGGTGCCGCCGATAGACCCCGCGACAATTGCAGTCGCCCCCGGCATGTGCCGACTAACAAGAGTGTGTGCGGGCCGCGCCCCGTCCTGTGACGTGTGCGGATACGGCCCATCGGAGCCTGACGAAAATGATCGAACAGTTGAAGCAACGGGTCGCCGCGCGCACCGCGCGCGTGGGCATCATCGGCATGGGCTATGTGGGACTTCCGCTGGCGCTCGTCTTCGAAGAGGCCGGTTTCACCGTCGTCGGCTTCGACGTGGACGCGAAGAAAATCGACGCCCTGTCGCGCGGTGAGTCGTACATCAAGCACATCGGCTCGGCGCGCGTGGCCAAGTCGGTCGGCAGCGGCCGCTTCACGGCGAGCACCGACTTCGACGGCCTCCGCGAATGCGACGCCGTGTTGATCTGCGTCCCGACTCCGCTCGGCCAGCATCGCGAGCCCGACCTGTCGTTCGTGCACAACTCGGCGCGCGAGATCGCGAAGCGCCTGCGTCCCGGGCCAGCTGGTCGTCCTCGAATCGACCACCTACCCCGGCACCACCGACGAAGAAGTGCAGCCGATCCTCGAAGCCACGGGCCTCACCTGCCCGAACGACTTCCTGCTGGCGTTCTCGCCCGAACGCGAGGATCCAGGCAACCCGAAGTTCGACACCCGGACCATCCCGAAGGTCGTGGGCGGCGTGAACGCGACGTCCACCGAGGTCGCGGTGGCCCTGTACGCGTCGGCGGTTGACCGCGTGGTCCCCGTCTCGTCGTCGCGGGTGGCGGAATCGTGCAAGCTGCTCGAGAACGTCTACCGGTCGATCAACATCGCGCTGGTCAACGAGTTGAAGGTGACGTTCGACAAGATGGGCGTGGATGTCTGGGAGGTGATCGAGGCGGCCAAGACCAAGCCGTTCGGTTTCACTCCGTTCTACCCCGGGCCGGGGCTTGGCGGGCACTGCATCCCGCTCGACCCGTTCTATCTCTCGTGGAAGGCAGCCGAGTACGGGATCTGGACACGCTTCATCGAGCTGGCCGGCGAGGTGAACACCTCGATGCCGCACTACGTCGTGTCGAAGGTCGCCGAGGCGCTCAACGACGACGACGAGGTCGGTGAAGGGCTCGAAGATCCTCGTGCTCGGGCTCTCCTACAAGGAGAACATCGACGACGACCGGGAGTCGCCGTCGTACGAAATCATCGAGCTGCTGCAGGAGGCGGGGGCTGACGTGGACTACTGCGACCCCTACTTCCCCGTCGCCCGGCCAGGACGAAAGCACGACATCCAGATGGCATCTGTGCGCTGCGAACCCGGTGCGTTCGCGGCCTACGACGCCGTCGTGCTGTCAACGGCGCACGCGCAGTTCTCGGATCCGGCCCTGTACAAGGGCGTCGGCCTGGTGGTTGACACCCGCAACGTCGTGAAGACATGGCCCGAAGGACCCGGCCGCGTAGTGAAGGCGTAGGGGCCGCGCCGGCCAGGTGGTCAGGTGTAGGGGCCGCGCCCCGCGCGGCCCGTGCGTGTCGGGCCAGGTGCGCGGCCCGGACACGCCCGGCCCGATGCCACCGCCGCACCCGAACCACGAACGGCCGTGTTTGCGTGTGACGCCGTGTGCGGTTCATGCTCAAATGGAGTGTTGACGATTCTTACCGAGAGCACCATGCGACACATCCGCACATACCTGATTGCCGTCGTTGCACTTGGCGTTGCCGCCGGGGCGTTTGCCCAGGCCCAGGCGACCAGTCCCAAGCCTGCTGATCCCAAGGCCAAGGAAGCCCCGAAGGCTGCCGCGCAGCCGGCGACGCCGAACCAGAAGCCGGCGACACCGGCGAAGCCCGCGGTCACTCCGCCGGCCAAGCCCGGCGTCACTTCCCCGCCGGTGCCCGCCGACGCCGTCACGCCGCCGACCGACTACGTGATCGGTCCCGACGACGTGCTGGCGGTGTTGTTCTGGCGCGAGAAGGATCTGTCGGTCGAACAGGTGGCTGTCCGGCCGGACGGCAAGATCACGCTGCCGCTGCTGAACGACGTCCAGGCCGCGGGCCTCACGCCCGATCAACTGCGCGAGGCGGTGCAGAAGGCTGCGGCACAGTACGTCGAGGATCCGAACGCCACCATCGTCGTCCGGCAGATCAACAGCCGCCGGTTCTTCGTGACCGGACAGGTCGGCAAGCCCGGACCGTATCCGCTCGGCGGGCCGCTGACCGTGCTGCAGGCGCTCTCGCTGGCCGGGGGCACGGTGGAGTTCGCGAAGACTGACAAGATCATCATCATGCGCACGACGGGCGCGAAGACCGAGACGCTCAAGTTCAACTACAAGGACGTGATGAAGGGCAAGAACCTGCAGCAGAACATCCTGCTGAAGCCCGGCGACACGATCCTGGTTCCGTAGTGAAAGCTCGCATCCCGATGGCACGGACCCGCCGCTGGTCGCTCCTGGTCGCTGCAGTGCTCCTCGTGGGCGCTGCCGCAGACGTGTGCGCCCAGCCGGTGCGTGACCCGCGCGCCGCGCGCCCCTACCGAGGCCTGTTCGGCGCGCAACAACGCGCCCGACGAGAACGGGCAGATTGCTCGACCTGACGGTGTCGTTGTTCGGGGGCTACGACGACGACATCAGCGGCTCGAGCCGGTGGCGGGCCCTCCAACCCGGAGTTCGGAAGCGGCGTCAACGTCAGCAGCAAGTACGCGGGTGGCTCCGCCAGCTTGCGATACCGGCGCAATGTGGTCGAGCGGCTCTCACTCGAGGCGTTGGCGGGCACGTCATCGAACGTCTACACCGACGTCGACAACCTGGTGGCCACGAGCGCGCAACGGCGGGCTGGGGCTGAACTGGACGATCAACTCGAGGACGAGCCTGCAGGTTCTCGCAGACCGTGGCGCTACTCGCCCTTCTACTCGTACGCGCGTCTTTCCGGTCGCCGGGCGTCGAGGTCCCCCTGGTGCCCCAGGCCGCGACCTCCGAACGACGTGCGGGTGAGCAAGCAAGAGAACGTGTCGCTCGACTCGACGCTGCAGTTCAGTCGGGCGTTTTCGTCGCGCGCCGCGTTTTTCGCGCAGGCGCGACTATCAGCGCCGTCGATTTCCTCGAGGACGGCGGCCTGCGACGACGCCGAGAACTACGGCGCCGGGCCGGGTTCACGTACTCGCTCACACGCCATGCCCGCGGCGCGGCTCGGGTATTCGTACCGCACGATGACGAACGGGACAGCGCCGGGAGCGCACGGACCGAGTTGCACGGTATCGACGGCGGCATCGACTACACGCGGACGCTGGCGTTCTCGTTGTCGCCGCGCACGCTGCTGTCGTTCGGCATCGGGTCGGCGATGGCCACGACTACGACAGCGGCACACGCATTTCTACGTGATCGGTAACGCCAACCTGACCAGGCAGTTTGGCCGTACGTGGGCCGCCCGGTCTGACCTACGCGCGCAACCTCCAGTTCGTGAACGGCTTCAATGACCCGTTCTTCTACCGACTCGCGTTGTGGCGGACATCGGTGGATACCTTGGCACGCGCGTCATTGCTGCAGAGTTCCGCGGGTGTCAACTGGGGACAACTCGGCATCTCGTCGAACGATGCCGACAACCGTGACACTCGAACCACCTACGTGCTCGGAGCAGGTGCAGTTTGCGCTTGACACAGATGCTGGCGCTGCAGGGATCCTATTTCTACTACCGCTACCAGTTCGACGAAGGCGCGGCGGCGCTGCCCGAAGGCCTCGCGCCAGAGAGCACGCGCCAGGGCGTGCGTGTGAGCCTGGTCGTGTGGCTCCCGCTCGTACGCTGACGCAAGGAGGTTATCGTGCTGCCCGGAAAGAAGTACCGGCCCGAAGACATCGTCGCGATTGCCTGGCGCCGCAAGTGGCTGATCGTGATCCCGTTCGTCGATCGTTACGATTGGCGGTCGCCATCTACGCGCACTACCTGCCGAACCGCTACCGGTCCGAGAGCCTGATCATCGTCGTGCCGCAGCGGGTGCCGAGGGAGTTCGTGCGCTCGACGGTGACCGCCGAAGTGGACGAACGCCTGCAGTCGATCAGCCAGCAGATCATGAGCCGCACGCGCCTCGAGCGGATCATCCTCGACTTCAACCTCTACCCCGAGGAGCGCAAGACCGGCATCATGGAGGACGTCGTCCAGCGCATGCGGCTCCAGGACGTGAACGTCCAGATCGCGCGGGGCCGCGGCAATGACGACTCCACCTCGTTCCGTGTCGGCTTCTCGTACGAGAACGCGCGCACGGCGATGCAGGTGACCGAACGCATCGCCTCGCTGTTCATCGAAGAGAACCTGCGCGATCGCGAGGTGCTGGCCGAAGGCACCGACCAGTTCCTCGAGTCGCAACTCGAAGAAGCACGCCGGCAGTTGCTCGAGAACGAGCAGCGCCTCGAAACCTACAAGCGCCAGTACATGGGGCAGCTGCCCACCCAGACGCAGGCGAACCTGCAGGTGCTGCAGAACACGCAGACGCAGTTGCAGACCATCAGCGAGTCGGCGATGCGCGACCGCGATCAGCGCGCCATCCTCATGCGCATGCTGAACGATGCCATGACGGCACCGGCGACGGCATCAGGAGGCGTGGCCGGCGAGGCAGGCGGTACAGCGCCCGCCGCCGCACAGGCCGAAGCGGCACGCGCGCAGCTCGCCGCGTTGGAGACACGCCTCAAGCCGGAGCATCCCGACGTGATTCGCGCACGAAAGGCCGTCGCGGAACTCGAGCGGAGGGCGTGCCGAGGAAGCCGTCTCGCAGCCGATGTCGCCCGGTGATCCAACCGTGGGCCGCGTCGCCGACCCACAACGCCAGGCGCGCATCGACGAGTTGCGCGGCCAGATCCTGAACCTCGACGTGCAGCTGGCGGCGAAGCAGCGCGAGGACCAGCGGCTGCGCCGGATGCTCGCCGACTACCAGGCGCGCGTCGAGGCAGCCCCCGCACGCGAGTCGGAACTGGTGGCCTTGACGCGCGACTACCAGACACTCCAGGAGCGCTATACGTCGCTGCTGTCGAAGCGCGAGGACGCCCGCATCTCGGCCAATCTCGAACGCCGCCAGATCGGCGAGCAGTTCAAGATCATCGACCCGGCGCGGCTGCCTGAACGCCCCGAGAGCCCGAACCGGCAACGAATCAACCTGATGGGCGCCCTCGCCGGGCTGGCGCTGGGCCTCGGGCTCGTCGCGTTTCTCGAATACCGCGACACCACCTTCCTCACCGATCAGGACATCGTGGTGACGCTGGCATTGCCTGTGGTCGCCATGATCCCCGTGATGCAGACGACGGCCGAACGGCTGAAGGCGCGGCGGCGCCGGTTCCTTCTCTCGGTCGCCACGGCGACGACCGTCGTCGTGCTCGGGTTGGCAACGGCCCTCGCCTGGAAGCTCGGCTTCCTGAAGCTGGGGGTCTGACGATGTACGAGCAGTTCTTCGGCCTGACCGAGCGGCCGTTCGACCTCACGACCAACCCGCGGTTCCTGTTCCTCACGGCCCGGCACCGCGAGGCGCTCAGCACGTTGCAGTTCGGGATCACGGGGCGCAAGGGATTGACGCTCCTGCTGGGCGAAGCCGGCACGGGCAAGACGACCTTGACGCGGTGTGCGCTCGACCTCGTGCGCGAGCACCGCGTGAAGTCGGTCTACGTGAGCAACCCGACGCTCACCCGCGAGGAGTTCTACGAGTTCGTCGCTGCCGGATTCCAGCTGGGCGACGAAGCCGGCAAGTCGAAGACACAGTTCCTCCTGAGGCTCAACGAGGCCACCCTCGACTGGCACCGCGCGGGCGGCATCTCGACGCTCGTCATCGACGAGGCGCAGAGCCTGTCGTTCGAGTTGCTCGAAGAGGTGCGCCTCCTCTCGAACCTCGAGACCGCCTACGAGAAGATGCTGCCGACGGTGCTGATCGGCCAGCCGGAGCTGGCCGACCGCCTCAACGAACCGCGGCTGCGGCAGCTGAAGCAGCGGATCGCCTTGCGGTGCAGCCTGGAACCGCTCGACCTGCGCGAAACGGCCGCGTACATCACCAAGCGCGTCCGCATTGCCGGCGGTGACAGCGGGGAGTTGTTCACGAAAGACGCCGTGGTGATGATCCACGAGCGCTCGAAAGGCGTTCCACGCACCATCAACGTGATCTGCGACAACGCGCTGGTGACAGCGTTCGCCATGGACCGCCGGCCGGTTGACGTCGATGTCGTGGTCGAGGTCACGAGGGATCTCGACCTGGACGTCGCGTCGCCGCCGATGGCGACGACGGCCATCCCGCCGCGCCCGGTCCACAAGACGTTGGTGCCCACGGCACACCACGCTGAGGCACCCGGCCCTACCGAGGCGGCCACGGGCACCGATGACGATCGTGGCGGCATGTTCTCGAACTTTTCGAAGCGTCGTCGCTTCTCGTTCTTCTGAGCGGACGTCGCCATGAAGACCCCAGCAGGAGTCATCCCGTGAGCCGCATCGAAGAAGCGTTTCGCCGCGCGGGCGCCACCGGCGCCAGGCCCGTCCCCGACCCGGAGCCTGTGACCGCCGACGAAGGCATGAACGAGCCGATCGACACGACGGCCTCCGCCGACAGCGCATGGGATTTCGGCGGCGACGCGCAGGCTCCCACCGCCGGTGCCGAGGCGATGCCTGCCGCGCCGCGCGTGTGGACGATGCCGGGGATCGGCGCCGAAGCGCCGACCGATCAGGCGCCAGTCGAGGAGCCTCCCATTCGCCCACCCGCCAAGGGCTCGTTGTTCTCGAACGTGAGCGCCGCCCTCGGCGAGAAGCTCGTCGTCACCTCGTCGATGCCCTCGCACCTGCTGGAGGAATACCGCAAGCTTGCGGCAACCCTGCACCATGCGCAGCAGGATCGCGGCATCAAGGTCGTCATGGTGGCCAGCGCGGTGCCGAACGAGGGCAAGACGCTGACCGCGTCGAACCTCGCGCTAACGCTGTCGGAATCGTACCAGCGCAAGGTGCTGCTGATCGACGCCGACCTTCGCCACCCGTCGCTTCACGATGCCTTCCAGATCCCGTCGGTCACGGGGCTGAGTGACGGCCTCAGGAGCCCCGCGGAACGGCGCCTCAACCTCGTCCAGCTCTCGCCGTGGTTGACGTTGCTGCCCGGTGGCCGTCCCGACCACGACCCGATGAGCATCCTGAGCGGCAACCGCAT
>CAVONI010000010.1:0-73722 GCA_963697285.1 uncultured Acidobacteriota bacterium | reverse complement strand
CATCATCGGCGGGTCAGGATGTCTCCCAGGTTCAGGTGTGTCGCGACGGGGAACCCCGGCGGGCTGGCACTGGCGTTCGACCAGAGGCGGATGGTGACGATGTCGTGTGCCGATTCGAATCCCACGAACGAGGGCCGGCCCAGGAAGTGTCCGGTCGTCGAAGCGCCGGCGCCGGCCGCGTCCGTCATGGTGACCTGCGGATTCCAGCCACTCATCGCGTCGGTCAACCAGAGGCCTGCGGCGCGTATGCCGGGGGGCAGCGTGATCAGGATGTTGTCGACGCCGACGTTGAGCGTTGCGGCGAGGTAGCTGGTGCCGAGGCCGCTCGAGCCGGCAGGTTCGATCGTCGGGCTTGCTCCGGCCGCAGTGAGCGTGAACGTCAACCCATCGAGTGCGAAGGGGAACGAGACGGCGCCGGTCGGCATGCTGTTGAACGACGAACGGTGTGTGGGCGCTGTGGCCACAACGAAGTCGGGCTCACTTGCGAAGACGAGGGGCTGCGGCACCGCCATGGCGGCGGAGCCACCCGCCCACGCGCGCCCGCTGGCGTCCCAGTAGGTCGCGCGTTCCACGACCACGTCGGCATCGCTCTCCACGAGCACCGAGAATCGACCTGGGGGCGGCGAGAACTCCGCGTTGATCCACGCGTTGGCCCTGCTCGTTGGCGCGAGGGCGTAGTCTCGCGTCTGGGTGCCTCCCTGCCACGTCAGCGTCACCCGCGCAGTGGCCGCGGCAGCCGACGGGTTCCCGATGAGGACGAACATTTCGGTGTCTGCGTCGATGATTCCGTCGGCGATGGCCCAGCGCCGCCACGCCCGCGTGGCGCCCACGACCACGTGCGCTTCGTCCCACGAGGCAGCAGTCGGTCCAGGCCACCACAGCACGCGTTCGGCAGCGATCCCGACGCCATCTCGCGCGCGAACGACTGCCGATACCGCAGTGTCGGCCAGCCGCGGATGGTCGTAGTCCACCCAGATCGTGTACCGGCTCGATGGCGCCACCCGGTGCGCGACCGCCACGGTGCCGCCGCCCGGCAGCAGGTAGGTGACATCGACGTCGGCCACGGTGTCGCCAGGGTTCGCAATCGTGATGAACTCGTCGAACATCGCACCGGTCGCGCCCTCGGCGAAATACCAGTCGCTCGACAGGTCGCCGATGCCCGCGGCGGCGTGCCCCGCGTTGAACATCCGGCCGGGCTGGTTCGCGTACAGCGCCCGCTCGGCGAGGATGGGCACGGCGTTCGTCGAGCGGATCGTCGCCGACACGTCGGTGGCCGCGAGCAACGCGTGTTCCTTGTTGACCCAGATCGTGTAGCGACTCGACGGTGCCACCGTGTAACGCTTCACCAGCGGCGGAGACGGTGAGGGCAGCAGGTAGGTCACCTCGACGACCGCTGGTTCAGTCGAGGGATTCTGCAGCAGGTAGAACAGGTCCAGCCCCGAGTGGGTGGCGCCTTCGGCAAAGTACCAGGTGAGGCGAGGTCGCGACTGCGCGGTCTCCGCGTGCCCGCTGTAGCGCGTGCGATCCCACGTCATCGTGCGATCGACGACGAGCGGGCTGGCCGACTCGACCAGGGTCGAGAACTCCGCGTGCTCCATCCCGGCGAGGCCGCCGACCTCCACGGCCGTGGGCGCGCTCGACACGGCGCTGCGGAACTCGCGAACGATGGTCGCGTCTGCGCGCTGGAAGGTCAGCATCACGGGGCCGCTCCCCGTGATCGCGAGGGTCGTCGAGAAGAAGTCGCTGGTGGCCCCCTCGGCCAGGTAGTTGCGGAAGAAACCGAGCGGGTTGGAGCCCGCACGGTATTCATCCAGGTTGCCGATGCCGTCACCGTCGGAGTCGAGCGTCGCATCGGTGGGCGCGAGTCCGTCGGCGAGCCCCATCGACCGCTCCCAGTAGCCGGGCATGCCGTCGCGGTCCTGATCGACGTTCGAGACCCACACGTGCGCCGGAGCTGCGGGATCGGCCACGAGCGTGCTCCCCGCAAACGCCGCGAGGCGCCCGTCACCGCTCAGCGACACCTCTCGCGTGTTCGCGATCAGCGGTGTCGCCCCGTCGATCAGGCTCCCCACGCGAACGCCGCTTGCGGCCCAGCGATCGACGACCCACAGATCGAACACGAAGGCACTGGTGTTGCCGTACTGCGACAGCCCGACCTGGCGGCCGCTGGCGTCGAGGGATGGACGCATGGTCGCGCCACACGGCACGACAGTGCAGGTGAAACCAGGGCGAGAGGGCCAGCCCGGCATCTGCTGGTAGGTGAGCGGCCGCGTCTCGCCCGTCACCCGATCGAAGAGCTTCACGTGCCAGCTGCGTACCCGGGCGGGTCCTTCGGCGGATGTGACGGCGAAGGCCACGGTGGCCCCGGCAGCATCGATTGCGGGACGCCCGACCAGCGGGTCGTCTGGCCCCGGCGCAGACGCGATGCGTTGCGTCGCGCCCGTCGTCCGATCGTGCAGCCACACGCCATCGTCGTAGTAATCGCCGGGCATGCCCGTGCGCGCATACGACATGAACGCCACGTAACGCCCATCCGCACTGATCGCCGGCTGCCGGAGCATGCGCGCGGCTGGCTGCGCAATCTCGGTCGTCTGACCCGTCGCGCGATCGTGAACGAACACCCGTCCGGTGCCGCTGGTCGGGTTCCCGGCAGTGTCGAAGACCACGACGTGCCCATCGCCGCTGATGCCTGGCGACGAGGCATCCCGGTTGCCTTGCGTGCCGTCTGGCCGGAGGCTCACGCGGTGCGTCACGTGCGTCGCAAGGTCGTGGACGAAGACGTCTGCAACGCCATTGGTGTCGCCGGCGACGAGGTTCGATGCGAGTGAAGTGAACGCGACGACGCGGCAGTCGCCGCTGACGGCCGGCTCGTAGCTGTGCCCGTTGGCCTGCGTGCCGCCTGTCGCCACGCTGATGCGCGCGGTCGTGGCGTTGACCAGGTCGCGCACGAAGACGTCCACCCAGCCATTGGTGTCGCCATCCACCAGGTTCGAGGCGGCGGACTGGAAGGCGACACAGGTGCCGGTGGCGTTCACCGAGGGTGAATCGCTTGGGCCGTTACCGACCGCCCCGTTTGGGGCAACGCTGACGAGCGACGGCGGAGGGTCACCGGCGTGAAGAGGCGCTGACCTCCCGAGCACGGCAGCGAGGCAACAGGTGATGACGACACGTCGCGAGGGCATACAGACCTCCCCTCCTCGCCGTGTCTGCCACAAGGAAGGCGCGCCCCTGCCGCCCGATGAGCGGATCGTGTTGCCGCGTCAAGTGGTGACCGCGGTGAGTCACTGACAAGCCTACGCCTGTTCACGCGTGCGAGCGCAAGCGTGTGACGAACGGGCAGTGCACTCGGCGCGAGCGGAGCCTCGGCTCGGGATGCTAGCTCAACGTCCCTCCGTGTTGGGGTATGGTGTCGCAATGCGCACTCTGCTGGCCCTGGCGAGGAAAGTGGACTTCGTGTGGGCGCTGAAGCTCACGCACACGCTCCGGTCCTCGGAATCAACGCGATGACGAGCAATGAGGCCCTCGATCTGGCCGTCGCCGCGGCGCGCGCTGGCGGGGAAGTGGCCCTCGCTCGCATGGGCCGTCCCGGCTACCTGTCGTGGAAGGGCCACCGCGACGTCGTTTCCGAGGCGTCGCTGAGAGTCCAGGACGCCATCGTGTCGAGCCTCTCGGCCGGCCTCCCCGGATCGGGGATCCTGGCTGAAGAAGGGCCAGAGGATGCGGCGGTCCCCGTGGATGCGGCGCACCTGTGGATCGTCGATCCCATCTGCGGCAGCCTCAATTTCGTCCAGGGCCTCCCCAACTTCGCGATCTCGATCGCGTTGCGATCTGAAGGGCACATCCGAGTCGCCGTGGTGTACGACCCGTGCCGCGACGAGGTGTTCACGGCCACCCGCGACACGTCGGCACGGTTGAACGGGCAGTCGATCAACGTGCAGCAGATTTCCGAGGGCTCCGAGGCCTGGGCGGGCGCGATCGTGGGAACCGACTGGCCACGCAGCGGCGACCGTCGCAAACAGGCGGTAGCGATCGTCGGCGCGATGGTCGATCAGGTCGTCGAGTGCACCGTGATGGGCTCGCCCGCGCTGGGCCTCTGCAGCGTGGCCGCGGGGCGACTGCACGCCTACTGGCACCTCGACCTGAAGATCTGGGACATCGCGGCGGCCAGCCTGATCCTCGAACGTGCCGGGGGGACGCTCACCGACGTTCGCGGCATGACGTGGCTCTACTCGGATGGCGGCTACATCGCGACCAACGGCGTCATCCACAACTCGATGCTGAACTGCATCCAGCCGCTGCTGCGCGGGTAGGCTCGCGGCACGGCGAGAGGCGCCGGGCCGCACCCTTCGGCACGCTCAGGGCGCGCCAACAGCGCCACTCACGATCATCGCCCGGGCCGCGCAGGGGCGCGGCCCCTACGCGACGACGGCGTTACGCGTCGAGGGCCTCCAGGATCGTGCGCTCGATCAGGGTCTGCGTGACGTCCACCTTGTAGGCGTTCATGCTCATGGGGCGCGCGACGGTGCGAATCGCTGCCGCCGCCTGCTTGATGCTCGTCCTGATGCTCTTGCCCACCAACTGGTTCTCGACGACCTGTGCACGGTACGGCACGGGCGCCACGCCGCCCAGCACGATGCGGCCGTCCTTCCAGGTATCACCTTCCGCGGTGAAGATGGCGGCGACCGCCGCCACCGCGAAGTCGTAGACCTGGCGGTTCTTCAGTTTCGTCCACGCCTGCCGGCTGCCCGCGGCCGGGGCCGGCACGAACACCTCGACGAGCAGTTCGCCGGGCACGAGCACGTTCTCGCGCAGGACGTCCACGCGCGGGCCCGTGAAGTACTGGTCGAACGCGACGGTCCGCTCGCCCGTCGGCCCGGCAATCCTCGCCTGCGCGTTGAGGGCGAGCAAGGCCGTTGCCGTGTCCGAAGGGTGGACGATGTAGCAGAGTTCACCGCCGATGATCGCGTGGTGCCGGTTGTCGCCGGTGACCGAGAAGCAGGTGTCGCCGCCCTTCTTGTAGCAGTCGAAGTCCTTGCCGCGCATGAACCAGCAGCGCGGCCGCTGGTTGAGGTTGCCGCCCAGCGTGCCGTAGTTGCGGATCAACGGCGAGGCGACGCTCAGCGCCGCGCGGGTGAGCAGCGGGAAGCGCTCGGCCAGCTCCTTCGACTCGACGATGTCGGTGAGCGTGGTCATCGCGCCGATCGTGGCCCCCTTCGCGTCGACCTTGATGCCGCGCAACTGGGGGATGGTCGAGAGATCGACCAGCGCGTCGGGCAGCGGCATGCCGTCGCCCTCGATCCAGTCCTTCATCACCCCGGCGACCAGGTCACTGCCGCCCGCGAGGGGGCGGCCCTTCTGGCCGAGTCCGGAGAGGATGCGGACGGCCTCGCGAACGGTGGTCGGCTCGTACAGTTCGAAGCGCTTCATGTCGCCTACCTCACGTTCCTGAGAGCGGCCAGCACCTTCTCGCGCGTGATCGGCATGTGGTCCATCCACGCGCCAACCGCGTTGTACACCGCCGCAGCAACGGCCGGCCCGGGCGGGCCCATCGGGGGTTCGCCGACACCGTGCGCGCCGAAGACGCCGTAGTGTTTCGGGCGTTCGATCATGACCACGTCGATCTTTTCGGGCACGTCCTGGATGCTGAGCGGTCCGTAATCGAGCAGGTTCGGATTGAGCGTCAGCCCCGTGGTCGCGTCTTGCAGCAGTTCCTCGGTGAAGACGCCCCCCAGGGCCATCACCACGCCGCCGCGGATCTGCTGCTCCACCGCGAACGGGTTGATCGCGCGGCCCACGTCGTGCGCGGCCACGAACGACGTCACCCGCACGGTGCCCGTTCCCGTGTCGACCTCGACCTCCACCGCGTGCGAGGCCCAGGCGGTGCGCTCCCAGTCGTTGTCCTGCTTGTAGATGGCCCGCCCGAGGATGGGCAGGCCGATGGCCTGCACCACCGCGGCGAGACGCAGCGTCCGCGACGGGTCGGCCTTCACGAAGATCTCGCCGTTCCGCATGTCGAGCTGGTCGGCTGTCACCGCGAACGACTGGTTCTTCGCCTTCGCGTCGGCGACGAACTTCTCGGCTGCGGCGGCCAGGATCTGGCGCTTCGCGTCGACCGCCGCTTCGTACATGCCGCGCCCGCCGGTGTTGGTCTGCCGGCTCCCCGACGTGCTGCCGGCGTCGGTCGTGTTGTCGGTGTCGACGTAGGTCGTGATGCTCACCTGGCGCAACGGCACGCCGAGGGCCTCGGCGGCGATCATCGCCATCTGGGTGCGCTGGCCCGGCCCGATCTCCGTGCTCCCCGACACGCACTGCACGCTGCCGTCGGTGTTCACGATCACCTGGCCGGTCGCGGGGTTGGTGCCGGCGCCGTGGCTGCAGGCGTGCGCCGCGAGGCCGATGCCGTGGTAGACGCCGGGGCGCACGACCTTTGCCCGCGGCGCGTGCCACTTCTGCTTCCACCCGATGCGGTCGGCGGCCGCCGTGATGCAGTCACGAATGCCGGGGTTGCTGAACGGCGTCTTGGTGTCGGGGTTGCCCGTCTCGTTGAGGTTCTTGAGCCTGAACTCGACGGGATCCATACCGATCGCAGCCGCGGCCTTCTCGATCATCATCTCGAGGGCGAAGGTGCCGTTCGGGTGGCTCACGCAGCGGTACGGCCCCGATCTGTAGCTGTTGGTGAAGACGTCGATCGCCTCCAGCTTCAAGTTCGGAATCGTGTAGAGGTTCTGCATGGTGAACCACGCGCCGTTGGCCGCGCCCGAGCGATGCGCCCCGACGTTCGCGTACACGTGGAACTGCCCGAACTGGATCGTCCCGTCGCGGTTCACGCCCAGCTTCATCTCGTTGCGGAATGCGGGCCGGTGCGTGCGCGTGACGAAGTCCTCTTCGCGCGTGTACATCGTCTTGACCGGCCGCCCGGTCATCCTGGCCAGGATCGCCGTGTGCACCTCGGCCGCGTCGATTCCCGACCGGTAGCCGTAGCCGGATCCCATGTAGCCGTTCTGGATCAGCCTGACGCGGTTGGCCGGAATCTTGAGGGCCTGCGACAGGCCGGCGCGCGAGCCGTGCGCGTGCTGACTGGTGTAGTAGGCCACCAGGCGGTCCTGGTCCCAGTACATCAGCGAGTTCGTCAGCTCGAGCGCGACGTGCTGCTCGGTCGATCGCGTCAGCACGGCGTCTACCGTGGTGTCGGCCCTCGCGCTGTCGGGCGTGCCGCGGACCAGCGGGGGCGTCCGCGCAATGATGGTGCCGTTCTCCTTGTTGTCCCACTGCTTGAGCGCCGACGCGCTCACGCCGTCCATCATGTCGAAGACGGCGGGCAGGACGTCGTACTCGACCTCGATCAGGTGGGTCGCTTCGTCGGCGACGTGCTCGTTCTCGGCCGCGACCACGGCGATCGGCGCGCCGACCTCGAAGACCTCCTCGTCGAAGAGGAACCGGTCGGGCGGTCCGCTGCCCATCTTGACGTCGCGGTACTCCTCGGGGAGGTTGCCGCGGTGCAGGACGGCCACGACGCCGGCCAGGGCCTCGGCCTTGCGGGTGTTGACGCTCTTCACGCGGGCATGCGGGTGCGGGCTGCGCAGCGTGCGGGTGTGCAGCATCCCGGGCATCCGCATGTTCTGCGTGTACTGCCCGAGGCTGGTGACGATTCCGAGGCCGTGCAGGCGTGCGACGCGTGTGCCCACGACCTGGAACGGACCACCCGGCGCCGGCGCGGACCTCGGCTCGACCGGTTGGGGCGCCGGCACCCCCAGCCGATCGCCGTAGCGCGCCACGACGGGCGCGACCATCTCGTGGAATTCGCCGACCAGTTCGCTCCAGGTCGGATCCTGGTTCAAGGCGTGCCAGTGCGCATCGGTCAGGCTGGCCGCATATGCCGGGTCCTGCACGACCCGCAGGGCATCGACTGTAACTGCCATGGCGAGGCTCCTTGGTCCTTCTAGGGCCTGACCGGGTGACCGGCCTCGGCGAGCATCTGGCGGACGCGCGGCTCGTCGAGCCTCGCGGGATCCCACGTGGGGGTGATCGTGCGCTCACTGCCCGCCACGCCGAGGATGCCGGGCTTCTGCTTCAGTTCAACGGCGAGCTCGTCGAACTGCTCGATGGTGCCCAGCGGGGTGACGAACTCGAACTGGCGCGACGCCGAGCCTGCGACTGCGGCCGTGGGCCCGGCCGCCTGGACGACATTCAGCGCGGCGGTGTAGACGACCGCCTCCCCGCTCAGCTCGGCGGCCGCCTTCTTCACCGAGGCCACGATGCCGTCGTATTCGCCGCAGCGGCAGATGTTGCCTGACAGCGCCTCCCTGATCTGGGCGTCGGTCGGGTTCTTGTTCGCCTCGAGCAGGGCATACGTCGTCATCACGAAGCCACGGGTGCAGATGCCGCACTGAAACCCGCCCTCCTGCCAGAACGCGCGCTGCACGGGATGCAGGCCGGCGATGCCGGGACCCCTGGCGATGCCGGCGATGGTGAGGATCTTCTGCCCCCGGCCGAGCCGGGCGGTGAGCAGGCTGCAACTCGTGACGGGCCGTCCGTCGACGAGCACGGTGCAGGCCCCGCACTGCGCGCGGTCGCAGCCCAGGTTGGCGTTCGACAGCCCGAGTTGGTAGTTCAGCGTCTCCCACAGGCTCTCGCGCACGTCGACGGCGACGTCGTGCTTCCTGCCGTCGATGTCGAGCGTCACGCGGCGCGTGCCGAGGTCGCTGGCGGGAGCCTGGGTCGGCTGGGACGCCGCGGGCCGCGTCTGGGTCGCCGCGGGCCTGGGCTGGGCCGCAGCGGTAGCCGCAGGGTAGCCCACGCCCGTGATGACACCCACGGCCACGGCGCCGGCGTTGCTCCGGATCAGGAAGTCGCGGCGCGTCAGCGGCGGCTTTGACGGTTCAGGCGTGTCGCCGCCCGGGGCGATGTCGTGATGCGGCTCGGGCGGGGGGAACATCTCATCGTCTGGCATCGGGATCTCCCCGTTCGGGCGTCTGAACGATCAGGACGCCCGCGTGCAGGTCTTCGTCGCGATGAACGACCGGTGAATCAGGTTGACGCGGCACATTGTAATCGCAGTCGGGGCAATCCTTGTGACGCGCGTTCGACGGCGGCTACCGGGTGAAGCGGTAGCCTTCGCCGCGTACGGTGACGAAATGCTTCGGCGCCTGCGGCTCGTCTTCGAGTTTCTGCCGGAGCCACGCGATGTGGACATCGACCGTGCGGGGCGTGATGAACGGCTGCTCGCGCCAGACCTGCCCGAGCAGGCGCTCGCGCGACAGCACCTCGCCGCGGTGATCGATGAGATACCGGAGCAGCTGCATCTCGCGCGCGGCCATGCTGACGGGCACACCGGCCTTGGCCACGCTCGACCGCGAGAAGTCGATCGACACATCGCCGAATTCGAAGCGCATCACCGGCGTGAGCTCCGCCTTGTGCACGCGTCGCAACAACGCGTCGACACGCGCCAGCAGTTCGTCGGAGTCGAATGGCTTGACGAGGTAATCGTCGGCGCCAGTGCGAAGCCCGTGCACGCGGTCGTCGACCTGGGCCCGTGCCGTCAGCATGAGGATCGCCCCGTCGAAACCGTGCTGCCTGGCCGCATCGCAGATCGCGAAGCCATCGAGGCCCGGAAGCATGACGTCGAGGATGAGGAGGTCGTAGCGGTCCTCGAGCGCGGCGCGGCGTCCCGCCGGTCCATCCGTTGCCGTATCGACATCATGCCCGTGCGCTCGCAACAGGTCGGAGACGATCATCATGACGCCGGGCTCGTCTTCGACCAGGAGGATGCGCGTGCTCACCGCGTCTGCTCCGGCGCCATGGGCAGCAGGACCACGAACACCGAGCCGTGCGGAACGGCCGGCTCGAGCCGCACGCTGCCGCCGTGGGCCTCGATGATGTCCTTCACGAGGCTCAGGCCCAGGCCGAACCCGCGCACCTGCGCGCTGCGGGCGGCGCGTCCGCGGAAGAACGGGTCGAAGACCTGCGAGGCTTCGGCGTCGGGAACGCCGGGGCCACGATCGCTGACCCGGACCTCGATCATCGCGGGCTGCCCAGCCGTAGCTCGGGCCGCGCTGACGCCAATCCAGTTCCCCGAGGCACCGTGCTTGGCGGCGTTGGTGATCAGGTTTGCGAAGGCCCGGCGCAGCGCGGCCGGATCGCCGATCACGCGTGGCAGGTCTGGCGCGGCGGCGATCTCGAGCGTGCACCCTGACGCCCTGACGTCGACGATGGCGCCGTCGCGGGCGCGCTCGAGGACGTCGGCAATCGACACGGGTTCGCGCCGCAGGTCGGCCGCGCGGCGTTTCGTGCTGGCGAACGACAGCAACTGCTCGATCATCTCGGTGAGCTGGTCGGCGTGCTCGATGATCATCCGTGCGTAGCCCTCCTTTCGCGTGTCGTCGCGGACGACGCCTGTGAGGAGGTTGTGTGCCGCACCGCGAATGACGGTGAGCGGCGTGCGGAGCTCGTGCGACACCCCGGCGACGAAGGTGAGTTCCATTTCGGCGAGGTGACGGGCCCGCCGCGTGGATCGCAGCAGCGCCAGTGCCGCCATCAGCACCATGGCCAGCAGCAGCAGGGCGACGCCCAGGTTGCGCCACCGCGAGACCGCCACCGCCGTGTCGAGCGAGCGTGCCCGGTAGCGTGCCAGGAGAAGCCATCGGGGCGGTTCCCCGGCACGCGGCGGACCCATCTCGGGCCCGCGGCGTGCGAACAGCCGCGCCGTGGCGTCATGCGGCGGCTCGACCGGCGCCCCGTCGCGGCGCGTCGAATAGAGGGGCGGTGCAGGCGGCGGCGCGTGTCTGACCTCGACGTCCACGTCCATCGACTCGCTGGTGGTGACGAACATCCCGAGCAGGTCGGGCAACCACGTCTCGCGCAGGTAGCGTTGATCAAGTTCGAAGATGACCCACTCGCGCTCGCCGTCCTCCCCGAAGACGGGTCGTTCGATCAGCCAGGAGTCACGCTCCAGGCGTGGTGGGCGGCCATCGCCCCGCAGCCGTGCAGCGATCGTGTCGCGCAGGTCGGCGGGCCACGTGCCGGGCCACGTTGACGGCTCGAGACGGCCCGACCCCAGGTCGAGAGAGAACACGGCGGGCTCGCGCCGTGCGTCCGGTGCAATCACCATCACCCGCGCGAACACCGGGCGTGGCTGCTCCGCGGCCCACGCACGCACGTGGCGCGCGTGGCTTTCGGCGAACCCGTACTGATCGAGTTCCACGCGCGTGGGCACGAGCGCGGTCGTTGCCGCCCACAGCTCGCGATCGAAGGCCTGCGCCACCTGTTCGATCCTCGTCTGCAGGCTTGCCCGCAGGCCGGCGGTCTCGGCGCGGCTCAACTCGCCGGTCCAGCGGTACTGCAGCACCGACAGCAAGGCGCAGGCGACCGCCATGAAGGCGATCAATCCCCACTCGGTCAGGTGCTGGTATCTGCGTCGTGGCACGGGCTCACTCTAGCCGAAGACGCCTGGCGGTATGCGTGCTGCGCCAGCTTCATAACACTCCTTAACGTGACTTCCGCCACTCGCGCACCTGTAATGAGGGCATGCCATTCACGACGTCACCCGCTCGCGCCTCGTCGAGGCGCACGATCCACGGCCTGCTTGTCGCTGGCGCGCTCCTGACGATCCTGTGCATAGGGATGTCGGCGCAGCGCGGCCCGGGGCCCGGCGGCGCGGGACCGCTGCCGTCGCTCAAGACGGTGCCGCGCCCCCAGCCGACCGATGTCGATCGCTTCGTCAGGGACCAGCAGCAGCTCGTGGCGCTCGGCAAGGCGCTGTTCTGGGACGTGCAGGCGGGCAGCGACGGACGCACGGCGTGCGCCTCGTGCCACTTCCACGCGGGTGCCGATCACCGTCGCCAGAATCAGCTGGCGAGCCCGCACGACGCGGTGACCGCCCTCCGGCCGAACCTGGTCCTCACGATCGACGACTATCCGTTCCGGCGCCTCGCGAATCCCCTCGACAACCGATCGGCGGTCGTCAGCGATCGTCGCCTGGTGACCGGCTCCGCCGGCATCGCGCGCCACGGGTTCCTCGACGTCGTCGAGGGGTCGGCGTTCGACGAGTCGCGCGACGATGGGGTCTCGACACCGTTCGCGCTGGGTGGCGTCAAGGTGCGACAGGTGACAGCGCGCAACGCGCCGTCGGTCATCAACGCGGTGTTCAACGTGCGGAACTTCTGGGACGGCCGCGCGAGCCGGGTCTTCAGCGGCGCGACGCCGTTCGGCGATTCCGACACCGGCTTCAACGTGCTGACGGCCAGCGGCGACAGGCTCCTGCCGGAACGCGTTCGCCTCGAGGATGCCAGCCTCGCGTCGCAGTCGGTCGGGCCCGCGCTCGACGAGGTCGAGATGTCGTTTGCGGGACGGGGCTGGGCGAAGCTCGGACGCAAGCTGCTGTCGTTGCCGCCGCTCGCACGGCAGCAGGTCGCGACAGACGACAGCGTCCTCGGCGACCTGGCCGACCCGTCGGGCTCCGGCTTGCGGCCCGAGGTCACCTACGCATCGCTCATCCAGGCGGCGTTTCGTCCTGCCTACTGGGAGTCACCGATCGTCGTCGATGCGAACGGGCGCGTCCTCGAGGGCCTCGACGCGCCGCGGAACTCAGACGAGTTCCGGCAGATCGAGTTCAACTTCGCGGTGTTCTGGGGCCTGGCGATCCAGGCCTACGAGGCGACGCTCGTGTCAGACGACGCGCCAATCGATCGGTTTGCGGAAGGCAACCCGAACGCGCTCACCGCCCTCCAGCAGGCAGGCCTGCAGGAGTTCGTGGGCGGCGGCTCACAGTGCACACAGTGCCACCAGGGCCCTGAATTCACGGCGGCTGCGTTCACCAACGTGGCGCGCGGCGGCTTCGACGCGTCGAGCCTGCCCGCCCAGGGGTTCTTCCGGACGGGCGTCAGCGCGGCGTCTGACGACATCGGCGCCGGCGGCCGCGACGGGTTCGGTCTTCCGTTCTTCGCGGCGGTTGGCGGCGGCGCCGCGACGGGCGCCTTCAAGTCGCCAGGGCTGAGGAACGTCGCCCTGACGGGGCCCTACTTCCACGACGGCGGCATGGCGACGATGGGGCAGGTCATCGACTTCTACGCTCGGCAGGGCGACTTTGCCGGCACGGAGAACATCGCACCGGAAATGGGGCGCATCCGGCTGAACCCGCAGGACCGCGCGGCGCTCGTCGCGTTCATGGATGCGTTGACCGACGACCGCGTCAAGTTCGAGCGCGCGCCGTTCGATCACCCGTCGCTCTGCCTGCCCACGGGCTACGACGAGCCGGCGCCGAACGTCGTCTCGCGAGACGCGTCGTCGGCAGGTGGCGCGACCGCACTCGACCGCGGGGCCCTGATCCCGGCGACCGGACGCGGGGGCAACAGCGTGCCGCTCCAGACATTCGAGGAACTGCTGCGCGGGATCGGCAACGACGGTTCGCGCGCGCACACGCTCACGACGCCGTGCCAGCCGTAGGGGTCACATCTTTCTTTGCAGCAAAATTCAAGACCTGACCCCCGTTCAGATCTAGCCGGCTGCCGCGGCGGCGCGTGCCGAGCGCTTCCACGCGATCAACACGAGCCAGGTGATGAACAACTGGACCGCCAGGGGCAGGTCGGCCGGCAGGTCGATGGCTGCGCTGCGCGAGAACAGGGCGACCCGCGACACCGAGCCCACTTCGCGGTCACCTCTCAGCAGCACGAAGGCCCGGCCGAAGAACGAGCGCTTCCTGAGCACGTAGTGCTGGCCCTCGTGCTCGACGAGGAAGGTGCGACGAAACGCGCTTGGCTTGCGGGCGCGCGCCACGGTCGTGCCCGAGCCCCGCAAGAGGAAGTCGCCACTCATCCGTCCTTCGCGGTAGACGCGGTACGAGACACCCTGAACCGCGAATACCCCGCGCTCGCGCCAGCGCGACATCTCGATGTGCGCGACGGGCCGCTCGCCGTCAGTGACGGTGAAGTCCCACGAGAACCAGCGCGTTCGAACCGCGGTCAGCATCAGGCGACTCCTCGGGCACCCGCACGTTACCGGCCCGGGCCATCTTCGGCGAAGCACGCAGAATCCGCAATCGACGCGCGGTCTTGCGCCTGCACCTCCGGTGACCATGAGCCACTCTGCTGGCGCTTGGCACACTGGCGGTCATGAGGGTGACGACATTCCTGCTCGCCTGCACGGCCTGGGCGACGATGGCCGCGACATCAACCGCACAAACGACGGCCCCGGCTCCGCCAGCGCGCCTCGACGTTCACGCCACCGTGGGATGGGCACACGTGCAGCGCCCCAACCCCACCGACTACGACAACTGGGATCACTCCGTTACGCACGGTGACGCCGGAATCGGATGGTACTGGACCGACCACCTCAAGACCGAGGTGGAAGTGAACGCGCATACCCAGGCCGATTTCTACCAGTACGGGCCGTTTGCCACGGGTGGCCAGACGGCCTACCGCTCGTCGGTGGTCCACGTCCAGTCGTCGGGTATCGGTGTGACCCAGCTCTACCAGTTCTTCCACAACACCTGGGTGCATCCCTACGTCGGAGCCGGCTTCGACGTCCGGCGCGAGACGATGAACGAAGACATCGATCCGGTGGTGGTCTACGACTACGCGTTGCAGCGGCCGCGGACGCTCGAAGGGGGCGGCCACGTCGGGCCACGCGTGTCGTACGAACTGCGGCCCGTGATCGTCGCTGGGCTCAAGGCGTACTTCTCGGAGCGCGCGTTCTTCCGCAGCGACCTGCGCGTGGACCTGCGACAGCACGAGAACGAGGTCGTCGTGCGGGTGGGACTCGGCGTTGATTTCTGACGCATGGCCGACGTGAGCCGCATTGTCGATCCCGGTGTGCAGTCAATCGAACCCGATGGAGACCGTCATGAAGAAGTTCCTCGCCGTCCTGCTGTGCGTGGCGCTCGGCGCACCCGGCTGCGCCACGCGCGGCACCATCCGGATGGGCTCGTCGCCCTCAACCTCGACGTGGACGCCCGACCCGGGTCTCATGGCCGATTCCGTGACGAGGATTCCGGTGGGCGCACGCCTTCGTGTGCATCTCGCGGACGGGCGCAGCATGCGCGGCACGCTGATGCACGCAAGCGCCACGTCCATCGTCATCAACCCTCGCGTGCGTGTTCCCGAACCTCCAGTCGAGGTGATGCTCACCGACTTGCGTGGATTCGAGATCGAGACGCAGTCGAGCATCGGCAAGGCGATCGCCCTGGGCGCAGCCGCGGGGGCTGGAGCGGCCCTGGCCGTGCTCCTCGTGATCTTCGCGACCATCGATGACTGACGAGGCAGCACGGCGAACGCGATCAATGCGCGCGCAGGCGTCAGTCGATGGCGCCCTGGGCGCGCGTCTCGGCGGTCCGCTCGACCGCCAGCAGCGACACGTCGTCTCGCAGTTGCCCCCCTGACCAATCGCGCACGGCGTCGGCGATCAGGTCGAGTCCCTCCCGAAGGGGACGATCGCGATGGCGGGCGATCTCGTCGAGCAGGCGCGCGTAGCTGAAGTCGTGCTCTGCGGCGTCGAGGGCCTCGATGACGCCATCGGTGTAGAAGTACAGGCGGTCGCCGACACGCAGCGTCACGACTTCATCCGCGAACTGGGCGTGCTCGATCATCCCGATGGGCAGGCCACTGCCATCAAGCGGCATGGGCGGGGCGTCGCGCGCCAGGACCACGGGCGTCGGGTGCCCGGCCATCACATACCGGAAGCGTCCTGACGCTTCATCGAGGACGCCGTAGACCAGCGTGAAGTACTGCCGCGTGCGGTCCATCGGAAACTGCCGGTTGAGCCGCTCGGCGACACGCGATGGCGCGACGACGTCGGGCCCGGCCGGTGTCTCTTCGACCAGCAGCGCTCCTTCGACCGAGGGCGACAGCAGGTGATTCAGGGTGAACGACAGCAGCGCCGCCCCGACGCCGTGCCCACTCACGTCGAGGAGGTAGAGACCCACCTGTCGGTGCGGTAGCGCGACGATGCCCACGGCATCTCCCGCAAGGTCGGTACACGGACGGAACGCGTGCGCGATGCGGTAGCCGCCCAGCTGCATCTCGGGCGGCGGCAGCAGGGCCTGCTGGATGCGCGCCGCAAGTCGCAGGTCCTGCTCGAGGGCCTCGGTCGTTCGCCTCAGCGACTGCTCGGCCTCGCGACGCGCCGTGACGTCAGACTGGATGCCGATGTAGTGCGTGACGTCGCCAGCGTCGTCGCGAACAGGCGTGATCGACAGGCGGTTCCAGAAGGTCGTGCCGTCCTTGCGGTAGTTGAGGATCTCGACCACGCACTCGCGGTTTTCGGCGACCGCGGCGCGGATCTCCGCGACCGCGACCGGATCCGTGCCAGGGCCCTGCAGGAAACGGCAATTCCGGCCCAGCACCTCGGCCACCGCGTAGCCGGTGACGCGCTCGAAGCCTTCGTTCGCGTAGATCAGCGGCCGGTCGGGCAGGCGGGCGTCAGCGATGGTGACGCCCTCGGCGGCCACGTCGAGCGCGCGGTCTTTCAGCGCGAGCTGGTCGGCCAGGGCGCGCTGTTGAAGGAGGGCGGAATCGAGGGTCACGGTGCGTCGCGCGCTGCCAGGCGTGATTATACGCAAGGGGCGCCGTGACTACCGTCCCTCGCGCAGCACCTCGTCGGCCGACTGCAGGATGATCCGCTTCAGCCTGACGGGGTAGTCGGGATGTGCGGCGAGGAAGCCGCGAACGGTCGACGCGACGACGGGCGAGCGGTGCCAGGCGAGCGTCACGTCCATCCAGCGCTTCGGGAAGAAGATGTCGCCGGTCCGGCGGATCTCCTCGAGCATGTCGAGCGATGGCCCCACGTACCGTTCGCTGCGTGAGCCGCGCAGCGGGTGGTGCAGGTAGTTGAGCACGTCGAGTACCCATGGCTCGCGGGCCCGGTTCTCGGGCTTCGCCAGCGCGGCGAACACCCCGTCGCGGATCACCGGATCGGCGTCGAGGGCCGGGCGCACGAACGCGAACCGTGCGGCACGATCGGGGTTCGTGAGGCGCGCCTGCTGGCCGTCGAGGATGGCGGGCCAGCCGTCCACCCCACGCAGCGCGAGCTCGAACGCCAGGTTGGTCTCGTCGGGTTCCGCCAGCGGCAGGCCCTCGATCTTCTCGTCGCGCTTCCACACGCGCGTCAGCCACGCCAGCGTGTCGCCGGTGCGCGCGACCTCGACGAGGCTCGCGAACCACACGGCCTTGGCGGTGCGTGTCGGCGCGGCGTTCAGGCCGTCGCGGAACACGCGCTCGACCGCCAGTTGCTGCCCGTCGCGCTCCGCCGGTGAGAGCCGCCGCCAGAATACCGACGTGGTCGTCGACGCGAGGCGCTGCAGCAACTGCTCGTCGGTCTCGCGCGGCAGCGCGCGCAGCGCCATCTCCATCCACTGCGCAGGCGTGACGCGCCGGTCCACCAGTTCCTCGCCAAGGGTCACCAGCGCGGCTCCACGCGTCACCGTGTCGATGATGTCGGGCAGTGTCGCCAGCAGCGCGGCCCGGCTGTCGGGGTCGAGTTCGACGTTGCCGTATGCGAGTCCTCCGCCTGTCGGCAGGACGTATCGCACGTCGCGCAGGCCCCGGGCCTCGGGCACGTCGGCCCGTGCCGACGACATCCGCACTGGAATCGTCTTCGTCTCGCTCCCGGTCGCGACGACCACGTGCAGCAACTGCGGCCACACGAGCCCGCGCCCGCGCGGATCGGTCTGCTCGAGCGTGAGGGAGGCCACTGCGCCCCCCGCATCCTTCGTCACGATGGCGCGGATGGTCGGACGGCCCTCGCGCTCGACCCACACCTGGCTCCACGCCGCGAGGTCCGTGTCGACGAGCCCGTCGAGAATCTGGATGAGCTCGGGCCACGTCGCGTTGCCGAATGAGAAACGCCTGATGTACTCGCGCATGCCCCGCCTGAAGGTCTCTTCGCCGACGAGCAGCTCGAGCTGCCGCATGACGACGGGCGCCTTCAGGTAGATGATGTTGCCGTAGAGCGTGCCCGCCTCGTCGAGGTTCGAGAGTTCCTGCCTGATGGGATGCGTGCCGTCGGTGCGATCGATCTCGTACGCGCCGGGGTAGTGCTGCAGCAGGAATCGCAACTGGTGGTTGATGGCCGGGAACGACGGGTTCACGATCTTCGCGGCGAAGAAGTTCGCGTACACCTCCTTCGTCCACACATCGTCGAACCACCGCATCGTGACGAGATCGCCGAACCACATGTGCGCCGTCTCGTGCGCAATCAGGCTCGCGCGGCCGAGCGTCTGCGCCTGCGTGGCGCTCTCGTCGAGCAGCATGCCCGGTGCGTTGTAGAAGATCGCGCCAGGATGCTCCATGCCTCCGAACTGGAATGCCGGCACGAGGAAGAAGTCGAACTTGCCCCATGGATACGGGACGCCGGTGTAGGTCTCGAGCCAGTCGATCGACGCCGCGTGCAGGTCGAAGATGGCGTCGCGGTTGCGCGCGACCTTGGCGGCGTCGTTCTCGCGGTGGAACATCCGGAACGTGCGCGTCCCGCGCGTCGCGGTCTCGACCTGCATCACGCCCGCCGCGAACGCCATGACGTATGTCGAGAGGGGCTGCGTCTCGGCGAAGCGGATCGTGGTGCGCCCGCCGCTGTCTTCGCGCGACAGTTCGGCGCCGTTGGCGACGGCCTGCCATCCCGCGGGGATGTCGAGCGTGAGCGACACGCGGGCCTTGATGTCGGGCTGGTCGAAGCAGGGGATGGCACGGTGCGCGCGCGCCGGCACGAACAGGCTGTAGAGGAAGTCGTCACCCCGGTTCAGCGACGCGTCGCCCGCGACGAACTCGATCGCGACCTGGTTGCCGCCGGGACGCAGGGCGGCGGCGTCGATCACGATGTGGTCGTTCACGAGGCGGTGCGACGCGGTCGATCCGTTGACCATCACGCTTTGCACCGACTCCGGCGGCGCCGCGAAGTCGAGGACGAGGGGGGCCGACACACGTTCGAGCGCCACGCTCACGAGCATGCGTCCCGTGACGCGTTCGGTGCGGGAGGCGGGGACACGAAGCGCCAGCGCGTACCGCACGTCGCGCACCATGGCCGCGCGCGAGCGGGCGAGATCGAGCGGGATGCCGGCGGCGGGATCGTCCTGCGCTGCGGCAGGCACGGAGAGGGCGAGTGCGGCAAGCATCAACGGCGGGAACAGTGAGCGCATGGTGGCCCTATTCTCGTCGAAGTTGGCGCCCGACCGTGTGCGCGCCGCGACAGCGGAAGGTGAGGCATGCTCTCGTCCATCGACCTGCACGCCGGCTGGGGGTGCGCAGAGGTCTCACTCGATGGCGGAATCGTCCGCGGCCGTCGCCGCGACATCCCCCGACGGCCATCGCTCGCCCCAGCGCGCGTGCCGCGCCCCGTGCCACGCCGCATCGCGCCGGGTGACGATCAGCGTGTCGAGCCCCGTGGACGTGCAGAGCGGGATCTGCACCTGTCCCTTCATGATGCGCGGACGCGCCACGATCCTGGCTTCGAGCGGCGGAGGTGGTGCCGTGGTCGCAATGAGATACGCGATGGCCTCGTCTTCATAGCCGAGGTCGCCGTGCTTGACCTGGCGCATGCGCCGCGTGCGTTCGACGCGGACCGGCACGTGGCACCAGTCGGGTGCGCGCATCGGACAGGCCGCGGCGTGAGGACACGGGGCCGCGATGTGCGCCCCGCGCGTGATCAGCACCTGGCGCGCCTCGAGGATCCGCTCGAACCCCTTCGTCGTCCCCGGCTCGATGATGACCAGTGCCTGGCGCGTGTTCAGCCACGCGCCCGCGACCGTGCGCGCCCGATCGCGTGGCGCCACCTCGCCAAGGGCATACGACATCACGACCAGGTCGCTCGAATCGGGACGGTGGGCATCTGCGATGTCGCGCTGCTCGGCACGCACAACGAGGCCCGGCGCATCGAGTGCCGTCGCCAGCCGCTCGGCGATGTCGAGCAGGTCCTCGTCGCGATCCACGAGCGTCGCGAGCCGTAGCGCGGGCAGCCACGGCGACAGCGCGTGGAGCGCCGTGCCGGGCCCCGCGCCGAGGTCGAGCAGCGACGTGAGCCCTCCGAGGTCGAGGCATCGGGCGAGTTCGCGTCCGACGTGCGAGACCGCGGCGAAGGTCGCCGGCACGCGCATCTCGAGGTATGCCGCACGCCAGGCGTCGGGATCGACCGCCGGCGGTCGCGAGGGGCGGTCGGGGGTGGAGCGGTAGGCGTCGATCAGCGCCCGGCCCGCGATGGTGACCCGGCGCGTGTCGATGCGGCTGATGTCGGCGTCGAGCGCCGCGCGGAAGGCGTCTGGAAGCACGCCGTCCGACAGTGCAACACCCGTTTCCCTCGTGTCAACCGGGGTCGCGCGGGGTGTCAACGCGAGGTCGCGCGCGGTATCGAGGGTCGCGCGGGGGCGCGACCCCTACACGGGGGCTGATCGTCGGTATCGGGTGTAGGGGCCGCGCCCCGCGCGGCCCGACCGCGCCCCCGCGCGGCCCGAGATGGAACCCGTCCGGAATGAAACCCTTGACAATGGGCCCCGTGGTCTCTAATTTGTTACGTCGAAGAACAAATTGGCGTTGCGCCCCGCGCGAAACGCCGGTGAGTTCGGGCACCCTCCATGCGCCGCATCGATCCGTCGACCGTTCGTGTTGCCACGCGAGGCACGTCGCGCGCGATCAACCGGCAGATCGTGCTGAACCTCGTGCGGGCGCACCAGCCGATCTCGCGCGCCGACCTCGCGCGTGCGATGAACGTCGCGCGCGGGGCGGTGACCCTGCTCGTCAACCAGCTCATCGACGAGGGCCTGCTCGTGGAGGGCGCCACCGATGCCTCGACGACCCAGCGCGGCCGAAAGCCGACGTTCCTGCACGTGAACGCGTCGCGGCGGGTCGTGATCGCGGTGGACCTGCGCGCGAGCCAGTCGTACGTGCTGCTCACCGACCTCATGGGGCAGCCCATCGCCGACGTCGTGCACTTCGAGACCGTCCGCGATCCGCGCGCGCTCGCGCGGCGCCTGGCGAAGATCGTCAACCAGTTGCTCGAGGCGCACGCGCGCGGCATGGCTTGCGAGGGCATCGGCGTGGTGGTCCCGGGGATGGTCGATCGCGCCACGTCGCGCGTCATCAACGCCCCGACCCTCGGCTGGCGCGACCGCGACATCCGCACGCCGATTGCGGCGGCAACGCGCCTCCCCGTGCACATCGAGAACTCGGGCCGCGCGTGCGCGCTGGCGCAATTGTGGGCCGTGCGCCACGACCTCCCGTCGCACGGCGACTTCGTGTTCGTCAGCGTCTCTGACGGTCTCGGCGTCGGCGTGGTCGTCAACGGCGAAGTGCTGCGGGGGCGCCACAACATCGCCGGCGAGTTCGGGCACGTGCCGCTGAGCGTCGACGGGCCGGTGTGCGCGTGTGGCGCGACGGGATGCTGGGAGGTCTATGTCTCGAACCGGGCGACCGTCGCACGGTACCTGCGGCGTCCCGTGGATCACGTCGCGGTCGACGGCACGGAGGCGTCCATCTCGATGCAGGACGTCGTGGAGGCCGCGCACGCCGGCGACGCGCGCGCCCTCGCGGCCGTCCAGGCCACGGCGCGCTACCTCGGACTCGGCCTGGGATCGGTGGTCAACGCGCTCGATCCCGACCGCGTCTACATCGGCGGTGAGATCACCCTCGTCTGGGACGTGATCGCCTCAACCGTGCGATCGGCCCTGGCCGAGCGCGTGTTGACCCAGGCGGCCCGGAGCGTGGAGTTGCTGGCGGTGCCGCCGCAGGAGTCTCCACGCCTGCTCGGCGCGGCCGCGCTCGTCGCGGCGCCGGCCTTCACGTCCACGGCGGGGCACGACCGACGCCCGCGGCTTCCCATGCATCGACTACCTTCACATCCGGCGGTTGCCCGAGTGCACCATGGCGACTGACGGCGCGTGCGCGATGACGCGAACCTGGACCATCGCACGAGGACGCACATCATGAGCACCACGTTACTGCCCATCTCTCCCACGACCGGCATCGTGCGCAACACGGCGTCGACCAGGGGCCGCACGCGGGCGGTCTCGCCAGAGACCGTCGCGTCGCGTCACCTCCACTACGGCCGCATCATCCTCGACGCGGGCGATGCCCCGATGACGATCGCCACCGACACGCACGAGACGGGTTTCGTCTGCATGAAGGGGAGCGCGACGCTCACCGTCGGGTCACGGACGTACGCGATGGTGCCGTTCGACGCGCTGTACGTGCCGCGACAGAGCACGGTGGTCATCACGCCTGCCGCCGCTGGCTGCGACCTGTCGGAGATCTCGGCGCCGGTCGAGAAGTCGCACCCGGTGCAGTTCGTGCGGTACGCCGACGTGCTGGCCGACAGCGGCCTCCACTTTGCGGCAGGCGGGCCCGGCGCGAAGCGCGAGCTCAACATCCTCATGGGCAAGAACGTCGAGGCCGGACGCATCATGTGCGGCGTCACCTTCAGCGAGCCGGGCAACTGGACGTCGTGGCCGCCGCACGAGCACGCCGCCATCGCTCGAGGAGGCCTACCTCTACCTCGACATGCCCGCACCGGGGTTCGGCGTGCAGTTCGTGTTCAACGACAGCCACCAGCCGGAACTCGCGACGTTCGTGCGCGAAGGCGACGTGGTCATGATTCCGCAGGGCTACCACCCGAACGTCGCCGCACCGGGGGGCGCCATCAACTTCCTCTGGATGATGGCCGCCGTCCGCGAAGACGATGACCGGCAGTTCGGCGTGGTGAACGTGCATCCCGATTTCGCGACCGGTGGCTCCGGCCTCGATCCCGGCAAGGCGAAGAAGTAGGGGCCGCGTCATGTCATCGACCTGCGTGCCCCAACACCTCGCGTGGGATGCCATCCCCGTCGAGCACATCGGCGAGGGGATCGAACGCCGGATGATCTACGGCGATCGCCTGATGATCTGCCGTCTCACGTTCGCCCCGTTCGTCGTCACGCCCGTGCACCAGCACGGGCACGAGCAGATGACCATCGTCGAGCGCGGCAGGGTGCGGTTCTTCATCGAGGATGAAGAGCGCATCGCATCGGCCGGTGACGTCCTCCACTTCCCGTCGAACATCAGGCACGGCGCCACGATGATGGACGAGGAAGTCGTCTTGATCGATATCTTCTCGCCCATCCGCGAGGAGTTCCTGCCCGCCGCCGAGCGCGGCACCCGGTGACCTGCATGGCCACGAACCTCTTCGACTTGTCTGGACAGGTAGCACTCGTCACCGGGGCGTCTCGCGGGCTCGGTGCCGCGATGTCGATCGCGCTCGCGCAGGCGGGTGCCGACGTCGTCGTGCACGGCATCGAGTCGACCTCCGCCACCGAGGAGGCGGTCAGGGCCGCCGGGACACGCGCCGCCAGCGTGATCGCCGATCTCTCGGACAAGGACGCGCCGCAACGGGTCGTGGACGAGGCCGTGCGGCTGCTGGGCCGCGTCGACATCATCGTCAACAACGCCGGCATCATCCGCAGGACGCCGGCGGCGCTGCACGCAGACGAGGACTGGGATGCCGTCGTCAACCTCAACCTGTCGACCGTGTTCCGGATGTGCCGGGCCGGCGGACGGCACATGCTCGAGCGCGGCAGCGGGAAGATCGTGAACATCGCCTCGCTGCTCGCGTTCCAGGGCGGCATCAACGTGCCCGGCTACGCTGCCGCAAAGGGCGGCGTGGCGCAGCTCACCAAGGCGCTGGCGAACGAGTGGGCGGCCAAGGGGATCACCGTCAACGCGATCGCCCCCGGCTACATGCGGACCGACAACACGGCGGCGCTGCAGGCCGACGCCGTGCGATCGGCGCAGATCCTCGAGCGCATCCCCGCGGGGCGCTGGGGAATCCCCGAGGATCTCGCGGGGGCCGTGATCTTCCTGTCGTCGCGCTGCCTCGTCGTACGTGAACGGGCACGTCCTGGTCGTCGACGGCGGCTGGATGGGGAGGTAGCGATGTCGCGCATCCAGACCGTCGAGGCGATCGAGGCGAGCGGCGTCGTGGCGGTCATCCGCCTCCAGCAGGCCGACCATGTGCGCGCCGTCATCGACGCGCTGATGGAGGGCGGCGTGCGCGCCCTCGAGCTGACGCTCACCGTGCCGGGTGCCGTGCGGCTGATCGAGCAGATCGCGCCCACGCTGCCGAAGGAGTTCCTGCTCGGCGCAGGGACCGTGCTCGACGCCGAGACCGCGCGGCACGTCATCCTTGCCGGCGCGCAGTTCGTCGTCGGCCCGGTGTTCCGCCGCGAGGTGGTGGCGATGGCGCACCGCTACGACGTGGCCGTGATGCCCGGCTGCTTCACGCCGACCGAGATCCTCGACGCGTGGGAGAGCGGTGCCGACGTGGTGAAGGTGTTCCCCGCGACCGCGCTCGGGCCGGGGTTCTTCAAGGACGTGCGCGGCCCGCTGCCGCAGGTGAAGCTGATGCCGACCGGCGGCGTCAGCCGCGACAACGCCGGCGACTGGATCAGGGCCGGCGCCGTCGCCATCGGCGTGGGAACGGCGCTCGTGGATGCCGCCGCGGTCAAGGAGCGACGCTTCGACGCGATCACGCAGAACGCCGTGCACTTCATCGACGCCGTGTCTTCGGCAAGGAGCAGGTAGGATGGCGACGACGCCACGCATCGTCACGTTCGGCGAGATCATGCTGCGCCTGAGCCCGCCCGGGTTCGAGCGCTTCTTCCAGTCGCCGGTGCTCGGCGCGACCTTCGGCGGTGGCGAGGCCAACGTCGCCGTGAGCCTCGCACAGTTCGGCTGCGATGTGCGGTATGTCACGCGCCTGCCCTCGCACGCCATCGGTGACGGCGCGATCAGGATGCTGCGCGGCGAGGGCGTCGACACGCAGTTCATCCTCCGCGGGGGCGATCGGGTCGGGATCTACTTTGCCGAGGCCGGCGCGAGCCAGCGCGCGAGCACCGTCATCTACGATCGGGCGCACGCGTCGATCGCCGGATGCGGGCCGGGAATGGTCGACTGGGCGCGAGTGCTCGACGGCGCGCGGTGGTTCCACACCACGGGCATCACGCCGGCGCTCGGGCCGGCGACGGCGGCGACGGCGGCCGAGGCCATCGCGTGTGCCCTGGCGAACGGCGTCGCCGTCAGCATCGACCTCAACTTCCGCAAGAAGCTCTGGAGCACCGCCGAGGCGCAGCGCGTCATGCGTCCGATGGTGCAAGGCACCGATGTGGTCATCGCCAACGAGGAAGACATCCAGGCGGTGCTTGGCATCGAGGTGCCGCACACCGACGTGACGGCGGGTGTCCTCGACGTCGCGAGCTACCGTGCGGTCGCCGAGCGCGTGTGCGCGGAGTTCGGCGTCAAGCGCGTCGCGATCACGCTGCGCGAGAGCCACTCGGCAAGCGACAACGGCTGGAGCGCGGTGCTGTACGACGCGGCGACCAACGCCTTCATCCAGTCGCAGCACTACGACGTGCGCGTCGTGGATCGCATCGGCGGCGGCGACAGTTTCGGCGCTGGCCTGATCTACGGCCTGGTGACCGGGCGGACGCCCGAGCAGGCCCTGAGGTTCGCGGTGGCGGCCAGTGCCCTGAAGCAGACCATCCCAGGCGACTGCAATCGCGTCAGCGTCAGCGAAGTCGATGCCCTCGCCAAGGGCGACGCCAGCGGCCGCGTCCAACGTTAACCCCCGTTTCCAGAAATCCCCCTTCGTGGCCCGATTCCTGCCAATTGGGGTCAGACCCCAATTGGCAGGAATCCTCCACACGTGTCCCGGGATCCCGTCGAATCTGGCCAGAACTGGCGTTCGCGCGACCGGTGCGAGCTTCGGAACCGCGAATTGGGGTCAGACCCCAATTCCTGCTGGTTGACGGTGCGACAACTGGGGTTGCGTCAGGGGCGGGCGAGCCAGGTGCGGATGACGGATTCCAGAATGCGGGGATCGTTGAGGACGCCTGAGATGGCCCACTCGATCCGCCCGTCAGCGATGCCCAACAGGTGCGGGGCCCCCGTCAGGCTCAACGCGCGTCGTCCTTCGCCGCCTTCGTCGACGGCATACGGCACGGCGAGTGCATCAGCGCCCGCCGCGTCCACCCACTTCTGCGCGTCGGCGCGATGGTTGCCGAGGATCACCAGCGTGCGCCCGCGCAGCGCCTCGGAGTCCCATTGCTTCAGCGCACGCACCAGCCGGTCGCTGGGTGCGCTGCCGGGCGACACGTAGACGATGAGGCGTGTCCCGCCGCCGGCGGCTGCAATCGAGTTCGTCGGTGAGCCGTCGAGCATGGTCAGCGGGAACGCCGGCAGGGGGCGCTTCTCACTTGCGTCGAGCGTGGCCGCGATTCCCAGTGCCAGCGTGATCGTCAGCGTCACCAGCCAGCGTCGTGTCGTGCAGTGCCCCATCATGTGCCCATCCTCGTTGCCGCCACGTTCGTGCGGCGACCACCGCAGTCGTTCCTGCTAGAAGTTCATCGATCGCACGTCGATCGGCTGCGGATCCTCGCCCGACGGACTGACGGTCACTTCCATCGAAATGCCTGACCCGTCGAGCAGGTAGAACGTCACCGTGGAGTCGTCCCACGGCAGGAACCCTTCCACCAGCAGGTTGCCCTGGGCGTTGGTCGTCGCAGTCAGCCGACGCTCTGTCCCCTGCACCCTGATCACCACGTGCACCCGCGTGTTGGCGAACGGCGAGTCGTCATCCTGGATCAAACTGAACAAGACTCGCTGTCCCCAATACAGCGGGAACGGTTCCACGCCATAGGCGGTGTTGGGTTCGGGCCCATCGATGTCGACGATGTCCATGTAGTTACCCGAACGCATCATCACCCGCAGCGGTCCGGATGGCAGGTTCAGATGGGGCCACTCGAAGTTGCCGTCGCGCGCAATCACCTCGGTGCGCTGCGGTGACAGCAGCGAGTGAGACTGGCCGAGGAACGACACCTCGACCGGGCCCGTCACCAACTGGCCAGCCCCTCCGCCCTCGGGCACCGTGAAGATGTTGCTGTAGTAGACCGACCCGTTGTCGCCGAGCGGCACAGCAAGGTCAACGAACTCATTCGGCGTGTCGAGCACCACGGAGACGGTGGCGCTCTCGCCAACGCAGGTGTCCCATGTGTCGCGGTCAGCGCACGTCAGCACCTCGCCCTCGACGGTCACCTCGCCGAGCGGCACTGTCAGCGTGAACGAGCCGCCGCTGGTGCCATCTTCGAACCAGCCCAGGTATCGCTCGAAGCCCTGGCTGGCCCTCACCACCACGTTGGCCAACGCCGGCTGGTTGCCGAGGCGATCGACGACGTGCACGTTCAGGGTCGCGAGTTCCGGCAACTGGACGTACGCGTTCGTCACCACGCTCGTCTCGGTCGTCAGCGTGACCTCGATCGATGCCTCCAGCCCGTCGTCGTCATTGGCCGTAATGGTGAACGTGCCGGCCGGAAGCCCGACGAAGGTGAACTCGCCTTCGCCGTTGGTCACGTCGGGGAAGTACGACGACGTGGTGGCCGCGTCGTAGGCAAACACGTTCGGATACGGCACCGGTGTTGACGCGCCATACGTGACCCGCCCGCGGATGACCGACACCGGCAGCACGAGGTCGCCCACATCGACGACGCCCCCCTGCGATGTGGCCGTGTGGCTGCTCTCGACGAAGACCGCACTGTTGGCGTTGCTCGTGGCCCTGACCGTGAACATCGCCTCCAACGCGCAGGCGCCCTGGCAGTTCTCGTCGCTCACCGGCAGCGCGAGGCGTGTTTCGAAGCGACCGTCGGCGTTGCTGCCGAAACTGCTGAGGACCGTGTTGGTGGCCGTCGAACGGATCGCCACGCCCGCCGTGATCGGCGTGACGCCGTCACCCGCCACGACCCGCCCGCGCACCGTCGTGTAGACGGTCGGCGGCAAGAGGATGTTGGTGGTGACCACCTGGTTGAGCGCCGTGATCGGTCCAGTCGGCGTGTCGAACGCATTGACGCCGGCGAGGCTGAGTCGCAGCTTCATGCCCTCGACAGGCAGGTAGGTCGGCGCGAACGCATAGCTTCCGTCAGGCTGCACCGACACGCCGAGTGACGAGTAGTTCCCCAGCGTGCGCGCAAAGACCGTTCCCGCCCCGACCGGCGTGGTGCCATCCACGGCAAACACGTGCCCCTGCAGCGTCGCCCGCAGGAACGGCTGCGTGATCGTCGCGATCACTTCGCCGTTGGCCGAGGGTGTCACGGCGGTCTCGTAGACCCCCACCGACGACCCGCCGAGCGGCGCGAAGCTGCGGAGGATGAGGCCCGCGCCTGTGCTCTTCACGTTGGCGAAGACCACCTCGCCATCAGCGCCAGGGTCGGTCCCCCATCCGCACTGCACCGGCGTCACGCACCTGCGCGCGATGAACTGGCGGTCCACGGCGCGCAGCAACTCCACGGCGAACGGCAGTGGCAGCGGTGTCACGCCGTCGGCCTGGAAGATCCGTCCGCGCACCGTCACCGTGAAGTTTCGATACGAGATGCTCTTGTTGACGGTGCCGCCGTCATTGGCGGCCAGCACGTCACCCGTCGCCAGTTCAATCACCGTCGTTGTCGAGGGCTGGTACACCCGCACGTTGAACGCGCCTTCAGGCACCTGCGCCACCTCGACCACGCCGCTGGCGTTGGTCAGGCCGCGGTCGCGGAAGAAGCCCGGGCTGAGCGCGTCAGCCGTTTCGACCTTCGCGCCCACGACCGGCGTCAGGTTCGGGTCGGTCACCGTGATGACGACCCTGGCGATCGCCGGATAGTGCGCAGCAACGCTCTTCACCTCGCCGTCCGTCGTCAGCCCGGCCTGCGCCGTCTCGAGGAAGGGCCTGGTGAAGGAGATGGTCGTCGTCGGGTGCGACACGCGATGCGTGAACGTCCGGTTGGTCAGCACCGGCCCGAGCGTCACCAGGCTGTTCACGTCGGTGTTCGCCGAGAAGGAGCCGGTGTTGCCAGAGATCTGCACAGGAACGCCCGCGCCGGCCAGTGTCCCGTTCGGCCGACGCACTTCGGTCTGGATCATCCCGAAGCCCGGCAGGTTCTGCGTGATCGCCGCGACACCACCCGTTTCAGGGGTCAGTGTCACCTGCGACGTCACAGTGATCGACGAGTTCGCCGGATGCCGCGTGACCACGCTGGCCACCTGTCCGATCGGGATGTCGGTCACCGTGACCTGGCCGCCCGAATTCGTGACCAGCGTCGGCCGCGAGAACCCTGTGCCGCTCACCGTGACGTTGAACCCCTGTGCGGGGGCACCGTTTTCGCGCAGCACCGTCACCGTGATCGTCCCGCTGCCCAGGTAGCGCAGTTCGACGTCGGTCGTCTGATCCTGCGCGATGGTGACCGGCAGCGTCGCGGGGAAGCCGCTCACCGGATCGTTGCTGCTCAACGTGAAGGCGCCCAGCCGCATGTCGGTCAACGCGAAGCGTCCCGACGTGTCGGTGGTCGTGTAACGCTGGAACGTGTTCCCGGCGTTGCTCACCTGCACCGAGCGTCCGACCTGCAGCGCGCCGGCCGCATTCTTGAGAACGCCCGTCAGCGTGCCAGTGGGCTCGATGACGAGCGCATCGTCGCGGACCTGGCCCTTCGCCAGCGTGACCACGGTCGGCTGGATCTGGAGCGCGGTGCCCTGCGGGTGATTGATCTGGCCCGAGAGGGTGTACGTCTGCGCAGGCACCCCGCCGATGCGCCACCGGCCGTCGGCGGCGGTGTAGGCGTAGCGCTGGTACGGCCCCGTCACGTACGCGTCCCGCACGGGCGCCCCGGTGTGCCGCGTGACCACGCCGGTCAAGATGCCGTACTCCGCAAACACGATGTCGTGCGACACCGACGTCGCCGACTCGGGGAACGACACCGTGTCGGTCTGCGAGTTCGTGAAATTGACGTTCGGATACGACGCGAAGAGGTTGAAGTCGGCAATGGGCACCGGCGCGCCGATCCCGCCCGTCAGCGTGAACTCGCCGCCGGCGTTCGTGCCGAACGTCAGTCGCCGCGGGAACACGCCTGCCGTGCTCTGGAACGTCACCGAGGCTCCAGGCACGGGCGTGGTGCCGTCACCTTCGTAAACCCTGCCCGTGACCGTGCCGGTGATGGCCGGCAGCGGCGCCACCGCGCTGACGCCACCAGCCGGCACCGCAAAGTTCGTGATGGTCAGGATCTCGTCAGGCGCAAGCCCGTCGAGGGCCTCAGGCGGCAACTGCACCAGGCGTTGTGCCGACGCCGTCGCTCCCTGCGCGCCGCCCTGCGCCGACACGAAGTGCATCAGCGACACCGTGCCGCCGGCGGGGATCGTGATGCTGTTCCAGCCGTAGGTGAGTGGGTTGTCGGCTGCCGATGGCGTCCACGTCACGCTGTCGATCGTGTCGCTGCCTCCCGGGCCGTCGAACACGACGCCGAGCGACGCCCCGTCGTAGCTGCCCACGTAGGGATTGCTGCCCGACCCGCCCAGCGAGATCCACTCGTCGTCGGTCCCGATTGCCGAGTCACCAGACGAGGTCGTGGCCACGTAGTGATCGCGCTCGTCGTAGACGCAGCAGAACGACGTGCGGCCGCCATACAGCTTCGACGCGATGGACACGTCGACCGTGATGGGCTCGCCGGTCGGGTTCGAGAACGACTCGACGAACCTGGCGAAGTACCCGGTGTCGGGCACGAACACCTTGCGCGTGATGTTGAGGCCGTGCACGGTGTCGCGCGTCGCGATCTCGCGACCGCCGTCCTCGCGCGTGCCGAAGGCAGGGCCAGCAAATCGCGTCGTCGTGCCGTTCCTCGTCAGGTCGAGGGCGAATGCGCCGCGGAAGAACACGCTGCCAGTGCCGTTCTGAGCCCGCCACCCTGTGCCACGGTGTAGCTCGTCGCGTTGGCATCGCAGAGCGTCGTCGGCAGGGTGACCGCGTTGTTCTCGAGCAGGATGTCGAGCGTCAGTGGCACCAGGAAGCTCGCCAGCGTGTTCGTCGTCTCGCCGATCAGCGACTCGGCGGGCTTGGCTGCCGACACCTTGACGAGACCCAGCGGGACGCCCGTGATCTCATAGTTGCCCGCCGCATCCGTCTGGTCGTGGAAGTAGCCGCCGAAATCGGCGTTGAACGATCGCAGCGTGACCGTGAGGTTGCCGACATCGGTCGTGTGCAGGACGCGGCCGCGCACCGTGCCGAGGCCCACGAACGTCAGTTGACGCGTCTCGACCTCGCCGTTCGTGTCGAGCACGATCGCGTTCGCAAAGGCCCGGACGCGTCCGCCCGTGTCGGTCACCCGTACGGCGTATGTCCCGAGCTTCCGATCGGCGAAGGTCGCGACACCGCCGCCAAGACTGGCGTTGGCGAGCGTGCTGCCGCCCGCATTGAGCAGGGCGACGGATCCAGTGGCCGGTGTCTGCCCATCCTGGTCGAACACCGTGATCGTGATGGTCGCGCGCGGCTCGAGCTGGATGGTGACCGGTGTCACGACGTCGGCGACGATCGCCGAGGTCGTGCTGCCGCCCAGCCCGCCCGCTGAGGCGGTGACGGTGACGGGGCCGACCAGCAGCCGATCGAGCAGGACCTGGCCGGGCGTGCCGTTCACGACGCCCGTTACGCCTGCCATCGAGTCGGCAAGCGGGAAGGCGGCCGTGACCTGCGCCGTCACGTTGGCGCCGTTGACGGGTTGGCCGTTGGCGTCGTTGACGGTGACCAGCAGGGCGCCCTGCGGCTCGAACACGACATCGCGCACCAGGGTCTCGCCGCTGACCTGGAACTGGCCCGACGAGGCGCCCTGCGCGCGCGTGCCGCCGTCGACGGCCCGCACGGTGAACGCCTGGAAGGGGAGGAACGCGAACTCGTAGTTGCCGTTGCTGTCGGCCGTCGTCGTGAACTGGCAGCCGGAGTTGCACCTGAACGTGACAGACGCGCCACTGGCTCGCGTCGTCCCGTTCGACCGGTAGACCGTGCCGCGCAGGTTTCCATACGACGACAGGGTCAGCGTGGCGTTGACCACCTGCCCGTCGGCGGTGACCAAGCCGTTGGTCGATCCGCCCTGGTTCGTCTGCGGGTCGCTGGCCGTCACGGAGAACGAGCCCACGAACACGTTCGCGAAGCTGACGACGCCGCTGGCGTTGGTCGGCGCCGTGCGCAGCGGTGCCGCGCCGAAGATGCTGCTGGCCCGGAACGACACCGCAGCGTTCGGGACGGGCGCGCCTGCGCCGTTGACGACGGTCACGTTGACCGTGCCACGACCGAGGAACGTGATGGGGACGTTCACGTCGAGCCCGCTCTGCGTGATGGACGCGTTGGTGCGTCCAAGATTGCCCGTCACGTCAGAGGCGACCAGGATGTAGTCGTCGATCGCGACCAGCGGGAACTGCCACGTCCCGTCGGCGGCCGTGAATGTCGTCGCGATGATGACGTTCGCCACGGACGCTTCGTACAGGTCGACCCTGGCATCCGCACCCGCCGGCGTCGAGCCGTCGGCGAGGTACACCGTGCCGTGCAGCGTCCCGGCTGGCAGCAGGATGACGGTGATCGTGGCCGACCCGTTGGGCACCGACAGCGACCCTTCGCTGTAACCGATCAGCGTCCCGTCGGTGGCCCGGATGGCAAAGCCGGTTGCCTGGCTGCCTGAACCGGTTCCCTGCACCCCTTCGACGAAGAACGCGCCCGTGGCATCGGTCGTCGTCGTGAGCGCTGTCCCGGCGTGGAACACCGTCACCTGTGCGTTTGCGACCGGGTCGAACACTCCGGGTGTCGCACTCGCCGTGACGACCGTGCCGCGCACGACGCCGCCGCGCACCGTGACGGTCGTGGCAGCGCGCGCAACGCCGTCGATGGCGGCGCTGATCTGCGCTGTGCCGCCCGAGATCGCGGTCACGGTGACGTCACGCGCCACGTCGCCCGCGGCGAACACGAGCGTCGGTGTCACGCCTGCGATGCCCGTCGCGTTCGAACTCAGATCGACGCGGAGTCCACCGGCAGGAGCGGGCGCGCCGAGCGTGACGGCAAGCGCGGCGGTCTCGCCCGCCAGCAGCGTGAGCGACGCGGGCATCGTGAGGTCCGTCGCCGCACGTGCCGTCAGGGTCAGCGAGACCGGTGTCGAGATGTTCCCCGACGCGTCGACCGATCGCGCCGACACGATCAACTCGGCACCCGCGACCACGTTCGAGGGGACGTTGATGGCAAAGTTCGCCGTCGCGTCGGCGGTCGCCGACGCGAACGACTTGCTGTCGCTGACGCTGAACGCGCCGGTTCCGGTGATGAGCACGCGCGAGACGCCGATGTCGTCGCGTGCATCGACAATGACCGTGACCGGCTGGCCAGGAATCATGTCGAGCGTGCCGTTCTGCGTGCGGATGCTCGCGGTGGGTGCCACGCGGTCGGCGACCGGCAGGATCAGGCGGGCCGCGTCGGTCCGGTTGCCCGCAACGTCGCGCGCGAACGCGTCGAGGAACACGCGGTCGGTCGACGTGGCGTTCGCAGGGACGGTGAAGGTGAACGACGTCGCCACCGCGTTCTGCGGCGGCGCCACCGCGCGCTCGGTGCTCGTGACGACGATGCCGCTTGTCGAGAACCCGATCGCCGCGAGCTTGCCGGGATCGCTGGCTGACACGACGGCGGTGACGGTCTGTCCGGGTTGGACGCGCTCACCGGAACTCACCCCGGTGATCTCGACGGTCGGGCCGAGGCCGTCGAGCACGTGAACGATCACGGGTGTCGCGGCGCGGCTCTGGCCCTTGGTGTCGAGGGCGCTGGCGTCGATCGTGATCGTGGATCCGGGCAGGGCCGACAACGGCACGTTGAACGCGAACGTTTCGGTTCGCGTCGTCGCTGACGGGGTCACCGGGCGCGTCGCGGCGCCGATGACCGAGATGCCGCGCGCTGAGTAGGCCACCTGTGTCACGCCAAGGTCGTCGGCGGCGTCGACTCGCACTTCGATGTACTGGCCGGGGCTCGCGTCGATCGACGCCGTGGGCGAGACGACGGCGACTGTCGGCGCCTGGTCGGCGATGACGTCCACGAATGCGACGGCGGGGGTCGTCGACCGATTCCCCGAGGTATCGGTGGCGAGGGCCGAGACCGTGATGCGTGCGCCCGGCGCGCCGAACGCCGGGCTGGCCTGCAGCGTCATCGCAAACGGCGACAGGCGATCGGTGAAGGCGAAGGCGCCGTTGATGAAGAAGTCGACGAACGCGACGTCGGCGGGCGTGACGGTCGCAGCGACGCTCGTGATGGCATTCTCGATGACCGTGCCGTTGCCGGCCGGCACGAGCGTCGTCACCACCGGCGGCGTGCGATCGGTCGTCGAGAAGGCGAACTCGGTGTCGCTGGCCTGCGCGAGGCCCGTGAGGTCGGTGGCGCGCGCGATGCGCACGGTGTAGCGCGTGTCTTCGAGCAGCGGCCGGGTCGGGGTGAACACGACGGTCGTGTTCCCGAAGAGGTAGTCGATGCGGCCCTCGAGCGCCGCGCCGCCTGGATCGCGCACGACGATCGCAGGGCCCGCGAAGCGGGTGACGTCGACGATCTCGGAGTAGCGCGCGCGGATGGTCGTGTAGATCGTCGCGCCGCTCGCGTCGATCGTTGGCGTCGTCTCGATGACCGTTGGCGGCGTCGTGTCGACGGTCGTGAACGACGTGGTGAAATCGGCCGCCATGCTGCGGCCCACGAGGTCCTTCACGCCGGTGACGCGGATGCTGTGGAGCGTCTTGTCGGCCAGCGTCACCCCTGGCAGCAACCGGAACCGCGCGACGGTGTCGTTGTCGATCAGATCGACGAGCCCGGTGATCGGCCCAGACGGTCCGAGCAGCAGCACCGTGTTGCTGTTCACCGTGGACGTGCTCACGGCTTCAGAGAACGTGACGCGCACCTCGGTCGTCATGCTCACCCCGACGGCGTCGGCGCCGGGTGCCGACGTGATGACCATCGGGGCGACGTCGTCGAGCGTCGTGTCGCCGACATCGACGGGACCCGCGACCACGATCGTGCCGGCGCGGCGCGCGAGCCCGATCCCGACGGGGTCTTGCAGCAGCAGCGTGTACGCGCCCGCCGTGACGGCGTCGAACATGAAGCGGCCGTCTTCGCCTGTCTCCGCGAAGAGCCTGGCGTTGCCTCGCGCGAACTCCGCGACGATGCCGCGCGCAGGCTCGCCCGTGCTGAGGAGCACGCGACCAGAGAGCGACACCGCGGGTGCCAGCACGATCTCGAGCCCGGTCTTCGTCTCACCCGAGTTGAGCGCATCGCCGATCGACCCGCGCTGGCCGCTGAGGCCGGTGGCGGCGACCGTGAAGGTGCGTGCGGGCACGTTGATGAAGCGGAACGTGCCGTCGGGTCCCGTTCCCTGCGTGCAGGCCCCTGCGCAGCCGCTCCCGGGTTGCCCCGACAGGCTGACGGTGGCGTTGGCCGCGGGCACGCGGGTCGTGCCGACGAGTTCGTAGACGGTGCCTTCGATGGTGCTGAGCCCAAGCAGCGCGATCGTGACGTCGGCCGTGTCGTCCTCGAACAGCAGCGTCCCGCCCGTGGTGCCGACGCTCGGTGCGCCGCTGACCTGCGCGCTCGCGCGCACCGTGAATCGCCCGAGCGGGACGTCGGCCTGCTCGAATCGTCCGTCGGCGCCAGCCGTCGTCGGTCGGCAGGCCTCACCCGTGCCGCACACGTCCACCTGCGCGTTCGCGATCGGCAGTCCCGTGGGGCCCACGACGATGCCGGTCACCGTGCCGGTCACGCGACGCACGATGTTCGCGATCATCGGCACCTCGACCAACTGCCCGCCGCGGGTCAAGGTCCCCTGGGCGGTGGCGGTGGCCACGACATCGCGCTGCGTGGCGTTCAGGCCGAAGGTGCCGACCGAGGCGCCAGGGAAGCTGAACGTGCCGTCGACGCCGGTCTGCGCGAGCTGCTGCGGCAGGTGGCGTCCCGACGGCGTCAGCTGGTTCAGTCTGACGGTCCACCCCTTCAGCGGCGTCAGCGTGCCCGACTGCTGCAACGTGCCGCGGATGACGCCAAGCGCCTCGAGGCGGATGCTGAAGGTGGTGGGCTGGTTGTTGATCACGACTGCGGTCAGGCGCCCTCGGCCCGCCGTGACGGGGTCGAAGGCCTCGGCCGTCAGCGATCCGGTTGGCACCAGCGGCACCTCGAATTGCCCCTGCGCGTCGGTCACCGTGAAGGCGATCGGGCCACTGCTCGTGCTGATCAGCACCTCGGCGTTGGGGACGGGCACGAAGGCCGTGGTCGCATCCTCGCGCAACACCTGGCCCATGACGGTCCCGGTGGCGTCGAACAGGAACACGTTGGTGGTGACGGTTCCACCATCGATGACGACGTTGCCGGACGCACGGCCGACGAAGCCATTCTGGTCGGTGGCCGTGACCACGAAGAGGCCCTCGCTGAGCGCGTCGCCGCCCTCGAGGATCACCTGCCCGCTGGCATTCGTCACGCCCGTGCGGGTGGCCTTCGGATAGTCGACCTGCGCGAGGTCGACGCGGGCGTTGGGGATGAGCGTCAGCCCATCGCTGCGCTTGACGTTGACGACAACGCGGCTGCGCCCGAGCAGGCGCGTCGAGACGTCGACCGTCTCGCCCGCGCGTACGGTGCCCTCGATGCGGGCGGTCTTGCCTTGCGTCGCATCGGTCGCCGTGATCGTGAACGGGCCCGCGTTGACGATGGGGAACGAGAAGCGTCCCTGCGCATCGGTCGCCGCGTTGGCCGACTGGATGCCCTGGGGAATCGTCTGGCAGTCGGTCTCGCCGGTGGAACTGTCTTCGGTGCAGATCACGACCACGGCGTTCGACTTGAACTCGAGCGCGATCTGGCGGTTCGTCACCGGCGTGAAGCCATCGGGTTCGTAGACGATGCCTGTGATGCGGCTCGTGGGCTGCAAGCGGAGGTCGATGTTGACCGTCTGGCCCGGCGTCATCGTGCCGGCGGCCGACACCGGCTCGGGGCTGAACTGCCCCGCGGCTCTCACCGTGAAGTCGCCGGCCCAGATGCCATCGAACTCGAACTCGCCCGTCGTGAAGTCGTTGTCGACGACCTTGAAGTTCTGCACGTAGCGGAACTCGGTGGCGACCTGGCCACCGGCCAGGACGAGGCGCTCACCCGAGATCGCGACCCTGGCAGGCAAGGGCGTGTCAGCGCACGGCGGCGTGCCGCACGCGCGCAGCACGCGGCCCGTGACCGTGCCGAGTGCGCCGCGGAAGGTGATGTCGGTCTTGAGGACCTGCTCGTTGTACCGGAGCGCGACCTGCGCGATGTTGCCGTCCTTGAGATCGGCGCGGAACGCCGATACCCGATACGTGCCGAGCTTCAGCCCGTCGACACGATAGCCCCCCGTCGCGCTCGTCGTGGCTTGTCCCTGGATGCAGATGCTGGGTTGCTCGAACTTGTCGAAGCAGTCGGTGAACACCCACACCTTGATGTTGGCCTGCGCAACGCCCAGCGAGTCGCGAACCACGCCAGAGATCGACGCCGACGGCTCGAGCACGATCGTGGCGTTGATCTCCTCGCCCGCCTGCACGAGGTCAATCGTTGTCTCGCCCCGCGCGCGCAGCGATTCGCTCACCGCCACCAGCGTGCGGTTGCCGATGGGCACGTCGGTCAACACGAACGTGCCGTCGGCCGGGTTCACGTTGACGAGGCTGAGCCCGCCGCCGACCACGGCATCGCTCACCGGTTGCCCCGACGCGTCGAGCACGGTGCCGCGCACGGTGCCCACCCCGCCCGAGAGCAGCAGATTGAGATCGAAGGTCGCGTCTGGCAGCAGCGTGACGCGCACCGAACCCTCTTCGAGGCCCGTCTGGTCGAACGAGTAGATGCGCAGGGCGCCGCTCGTCACGTTCGGGAACGTGAACGCCCCGTCGGCCCCGCTCTGCACCACCGCGACCGCGCACTCCGAGGGGGGAGGGCCGTAGCCCGGCGACGGACACCCGACGCCCGCCTGCGAGTGGCCCTGGTAGTAGGCGATGACCGGGACGCCCTCGATCCCCGTGATCCCGTCGGCGCGCAACACGCGTCCCGTGATGACGCCGGTCGTGATCGACGTCCCGGTCGTGTCGACGTCGAGCAGCGACATGTCGCGTGTGACGACCGCACCGGCAAACGGGATGACGTCGCTGACGAACAGCGTGGCGGGTCGCGCGACGTTTACCGCTTCAACCAGGATGGGTCCCACGGGGATTCGGGCGATCGTGAACGCGCCGGCGGCATCGGTGGTGGTGCCGTATTGGCTCCGGTCGGTGAGGCTCGTGACACGGATCGCGGTGCCTGGCAGTGTCGTTCGGCCGTCTTCGGCATACGTGACCCCGGTGACGGTTCCGCGCCCGATGAACACGACGTCGACGTTCAACCGCTGACCGGCGCGCGCGGGCCTGAACCGCACGATGCGCAGGTCATTGGTGTCTTCGTCGACCGCGACCAACTTGACGGTCACCGGCGAGGCGAAGACCACATGGTCGAAGCTGTAGCTGCCGTTGGCGCCCGTCGTCAGTTCCCCGATGCCGAACGTCTGCGCCCCACCAGCGCACGTCACCTCGTAGAACATCCGGAGGCTCATGCCCTCGGCGGCGGTGCCATCGGCGTTGAGCACGCGTCCCGACACGACGGCGGCGTCGAAGCCCACGGTCATCTGGATGGGCAGGGTCACGGGACCGTCCATCATCTGGCCGGCTCGATCGACAGCGCCCTCCACGGTCATCATCCGCGCGACCAGCGGTCCCACGGGCTTGCGAAGCGCGACGAACGCGATGCGCCGGCCCGGCTGAAGTGCGACGCTGACGGCGCGGTTGTCTTCGGGACGAAACGCGACGACATGGGCGGCCGCCAGCTTGTCCTGCACGCTCTCGGGGGTGACTTCCTCCGAGAAGAGGACCGCCACGACGCGGCCGACGCTGTAGACGCGGTTCAGCTCTTCTTCTGAGCAGCCGACGACGTCGGCCGACGCCATCTGGACGACCCCGAGCACCGTGGGCAGGGGGTCGTTCACGAGCGACAGCGTCGGTGTGCTCGTCGATCCGCCCTGCGGATCACGCGTCACGCGGTACAACGCGGCCGGGTCAGCCGCGCCGTTGGTCACGTCGAGTCCGCTGGTCGCATCGAGGCCCGAGAGCGACGTCACGCGCAGCTTCCCGTCGGCACCGGGCAGCACGACGCTCACGTCGTACTGGCTCCCTGGCGGGGCGTTGGCGAGTGGTGACAATACCAGCGAGTAGGCGCCCGCCTCGGGCACGGCGATGACGAACAGGCGCGCCGTGGTCGCGCCCTGGTCGTTCGCGAACGTCAGCACGTCGCCGAACGGGATCTCGCTGACGACTTTGCCGGCGTCCATCGGTCCAAGGCGTCGCCCGGAGGCATCGACGAGGCTCGCGTCGAAGTTCAATGCACCGCCGCTCGCGCCCGATACGAGGACCGACAGGTGTGCCGGACGCGACGTCGCCTGCTCCGCGAAGTCGCGATGGAACGCCTCGGCGCCGCCGGCCAGCGATGGCGCGAGGATCTTCGCCATCACCCCTGCCATCACGTCGCCGCGCACCGATCGCCGCCGCAGCAGGTCGAACCCCTTGAAGTCGCGTTGCAGTAATCCCAGGAGTCCCGTCGTGTCGTTGGCGGGCACGCGCGACGCCAGTTCGGTGTAGTCGCTGCCGAGGAAGTCGAACAGCAGCGTGCTGACCGCTCGTGGCAGGGGTTCACCCAACTGCACGCGGAAGCCGGCTTCTGCCGTCTCGACCGCGCGATCGATCACGAGCTGCCGCGAGAAGCGCGAGAGGTCCTTGGGCAGCGCCGCCGCTGGAGCCGTGGCAACGGCCCATGCCCGGCCGAGGAGGCCGAGCGCCGCATCGCGCAACTCCTTCGGCAGGCCGGAAGCCTCCTTGGGCAGGATCAGCGAGTCGGGCGAGAGCGGCACGCCAAGCTCGCCTACGGCAGTCTTCAGCTGGAAGCGTCCGGCGACGTTCTCGTTCGAGTCGAGTGTCGCGGCGGTCACGGTGCCCGTCAGGTTCGAGACGAGTCGGAACGACACCGTCGCCGAGTCGTTCGGCAGAATGCTGTCGATCCCCTTCGTCGCGTCATCGTCGAGCCGCGCACCGCTGATGTTCTGCGAAAACAGGTTCAGGCTGACGAAGTTGGCAGGCGACTCCGACGTGTTGGTGACCGTGATGTCGAGCGTGTAGGGCTCGCCGGCGTTCACGATGTCGGGATGCGTGAAGGTCAGCGTGAACACGGGGTTGCGCACCAGCACCGCGCCGGCCGCGCGGCCGCGGATGGGCAACGGGCCGATCGGCAAGCCGTTCAGCGTCCCCGCCAGCTCCATCTCGACGATGTGGGTACCCTCGCGGCGGCCCTCGACGAGGAACTCCGCGTTGCCCGTTTGACTGGGTCCGAGGGTGGTGATGTCGTCGCCGGTGCCGAGCTTGCCATCGGCGCCGGCCTGCGTGACCGGGACGATGCGCGCCGACGCACCGGTCGCCAGGTTCGCCATCGCCAGTGGGTCGTCAGCCGAGCCCACCACGTTGTCGATGCCGGGCGGCAGCACGATGCTCGCCGTCAATTCGCTCACCACGAGGTTCGAGCCCGTCGGCGCGACGTTGGCGACCATCAGCATCACGCTGAAGAACTGGTTGAGGAACCCGATGTCGCCGGGGATGACGACGACGCCCGGGATGGGCGGGACGTAGAAGCTCTGGCCCGCCGGTGCGCCCTCGTCGAGCGTCAGCGTGAAGCCCACGACGCTGAGGTTCGGGATGCGCGCCTGGATGGCGAGCGTGTCGGGGATGAGCGTCTTGAGATTCCTCAGCAGCGGGCCGTCAACGCCCCGGAGGTCAACCGTCGAGACGTCGACATCCGTGGGCGTCGCGATCGTCGGGAGCACGACCGGGAACGTGACGTTGACCTTCGAGCCGTCATCGACCGCGAAGGCTGCCGTGAAGTTGTAGGCCTGGAAGTTGTCCTTGTCGAAGACGATGCCCTTCTCGCGGATCTCGTCGGCCGTCAGCGGGCGCGCGGTGACCGTGGTCACGAGGAGGCGCTCGATGACCTCGATGCGGGCGCTCTCGGGCGTGGCGTGGAGCACGACCTCGCCGCCCGAGACCAGGCGGATGTTCTCGAGCACGTGAGTGCCGGGCACCGTGAGGTGCGGGATGTTGAACGGCGAGTTCGGCCTGGCGGTGAGTTCGAGGGGCTGCGCGAAACTCGGCCCTCGCAGCGTCGCCCGCATCTCGGCGTCGGGTGCGAAGGGCGGCACGTCGCCTGGCAGGATCGGGGCCTGCAGGAAGGTGCTGACAATCGTCGCAAAGTCCTTTGGCACCGTCTGCGTCGCGGGTTCCACGCGCAGGCCGATGCCGTACAGCAGGATCTCTTCGCGGCCCAGGAAGCGGGCAGGCTGAGCGGAGACCTGCGCCGAGCCAGCAAGGACCGCAACAAGCGCGATCACGCGGGCGAAGACGACACGAAGGGACGGGTGGCGACGGATCACGAGATTCCTCACCTCTAGAAGCGGACTCGCGGCGTGATTGGGGCCATGTCAGCCTCAAGGCAGTGGGGGAAGCTCGACGACCCCGGATCCGTCAAGCGTGCCGTGCTCACTGTAGGCGTGCAGCGAGACCGCCGATTGCGTGCCGGGCACCCTGAACTGCACGCGGATGCGCCCATCCGGGCTGACGGCCACCTGCGCGCCGTCGAGGGCCAGTGCGGCATCCGGCGTGAGGACCTCACCGATGGGGTCGGCGCCGAAGTCGCCGAGGTCCTGATCGGCCACCGGGCGGATGTGAATGAAGCTGCCCGACAGCACCATCGACCCGTCATTGTTCCGCACGACGTCGCTCTCGAGCGTCACCGTCGTCGTCGCCGACGCGCCCGATCCCGTGACCGTCGCGTTGGTGACCGTCCACGTGATGTCGCCGCGCGGCATGATCGCGCCGACGGTGTAGAGCCCGAGGAGGGGGGTCGTCACCGTGAACGTGTTCGCCGTCGTGTCGTGCGTGGCCGCGACGAGGTCCCAGTCCTGCCGCTCGGCGTTCCACCTGAACGCGCGCAGGTTCGCCTCAACCGTTCCCTCGATGTCTGCGTCGACGTACGTGAGCTCGATCGTGCCCGGCTCCGACAGCACGCCGGTTTCGGAATCGAACATGTGGAAGCCGTTGATGCCGTAGTGCGGTCGCCCGGCCACGGTCAGGTCGTCGAGCGGCCGATACGGCGCCGGTGAACCCTGCGGCAACTGGTTCTTCAGGAACGGCCAGGTGATCATCTTCACGACCGTGGAATCCAACACCGCTTGCTTGAGCTTGACGAACGGCGCCTCGATGACCTTCTTGCCCTCCTCGAGGTGCTCCACGACCGTGGCCCTCAGTTGTTCGAGAACCTGGTTGATCTCCCGCTTCATGTACGGGTCAACCGTCTCGGTGAAGTACGCCTTCGGGTCAAACGGGTTGAGGATCGTGTCGGTGTAATCCTCGAGCATGAAGAGCTTGCCGGCCAGGAGCCGTCCTTTTGCCTTCGTGTACTCGACGGTGCGCTGGAACTTCAGCGGCGTGAACTCGATCTCGGCGCCGGCACCGAAGACCGAGATCTTGCCGCCGATCTTGAACTCGTGGTCCTTTCGCTTGGTGATCTCTTCGCTGGCATCGCCCGTGTCGATAATCGCCCGCAACGCGCCCATGAAGTCCTTGAACACCTTTTCGCCATCGAAGGGCTCCGGCGTGTTCGCATCGACGATGATCTGCTGGAGGTTGCCCTCCTGCACGCTCTGGATCAGCAGGTTCGCCCGTTCGCGCTGCTTGTCGGTGAGTGCCTGCGCGACACCCTTGAGCTTGCCAAGCAGACGGCCAAGCATCTTCTTGAACTCCTCTGAGCCAGGCGCGAACCGATCCGCGTCGACCGTGAAGGTCAGGGCATACTCGCCCTTCTCGTCCTTCTGCTCGGTGCCGGTTGCCAGTTCCTTCGGGCTCCGGAAGCGGACGAGCACCTTCTTGTAGACCCACTGGGGCGCGAGTCCGCCCGGCTGCGCCTCCAGCTTCGAGAACACGCCGAAGCTCACGCCGCCAGCCTGATCGGTCCCGCAGTCAGGCGCGCAGACCTTCTCGAGGCCGTTCGTGATGAGCTTCTCGAGGTTCCCGAGTTCTTCCTTGCCGCGTTCCTTGATCTTGGCGTCGACGTCCTCGTCCTCTGAGAACTTCGAGTTCTCGAGGTCAGCCTGCCATGCGGGCAACGACGCCTCGAACGCCGTCTTCCACTCGTACTTGAAGTCGAGGTGTACCCATTGCGTGCGCTCGCCAACCTTGAGGCCTTCAACCTGCTCGAGCACGGTCTCGATGTCTGCGTTGCCACCGTACGTCGCCGTCAGGTTGAGGAACGTCTTGCCCGACTCCTTTGGCGGTTCCGCTCCCTCGGCGGGCTTCGGCGGCGGCAGGATGTCGAAATCCCCCTTGAACAGGTGCGCTTCGCCGTGCAGTGCGACGCCGAACGTGCCGACGCTGTGCGTCCGCCGCGGCTCGAATCGTGCGACCTGCTTGAGGACGCGTTCGAAGGGCCGACGGAGCGCGGGAATCCACTGCGCCAGGCGGTCGATCTGGTAGGCACCCTTCTCGAACAGCGTGAACAGGATCAGGGCGCCGAGTTCCTCGCGTTCGCTGGCGCCCGACGGCCCGGTCAAGGTGTTGTAGCCGCCGAAGTGGAAGCGGTTGGCGAGGCCCAGGCTGAAGCCCGCGGTGGCTTCGGCCTTGGCATCGGCCTTGGCCTTGATGAGTCCCGACACCTCGCCCCCGACCTCGAAGAGCGACGTGCCAGCCTTGAGCGTGAGGGTGCCCTTGCTCGACGGCTCGTAGTCGAGGCCGACGATGTTGCCGAGGTCGTTCTGCGCCTGGGCAATCGGGTCGGCGCCTTCGGGCGCCTGGTGGTCGCGCTTGACGTTGAACGTGAACTTGAGGCCGCCCTCGATGCCGCCCGTCGCGCCGAATTCGACCTTGAGACCGAACTTCGCGCCCATGCCCACACCGAGTGACTGCGTGTACTCGAACGCGCGCACCTTGAAGTCGAAGTTGATCGGCACGCCGCAACTCTGGGGCTGCTCGTTCACGGTGTCGATCCGTACCTGGTACTGCGCGAATGGCGTGCTGCCGGGCACCTTGAAGCCCATGCCCTCGATGTCTTTCGTGAGGTCGCCTGTCGGGTCGGGCGTGCCCAGCCCGCCGTGCGGGCGTAGCGCAAAGAAGGTCTGTGCCGACGCCACCGCGGGAGTGACCGACAGCTTGACCTTGGTGTTCAGCGCCGGTTCGCCCGTGAACGGATTCAGTGCCCTGGCATACCGCACGGCACGACCGCCGGCCATGACCGAGAACTCGCTGCCCATCGTGTTCGGGTCGGGTTCGTAGAACACGATCAACGGCTCGCAGTTCACGGCCACCGAGTAGGGCGACGACGTCGCGATGCCCACGTCGGGTGAGATGGCGCTTGCCACCGACTCGACCACCACGGGCTTGAGCGACGAGAACGCCACCGGCACGGTCCTGGTCGCGTTCGGGCCAATCGAGCCGACGTCGTAGCACTTGTTCGTCAGCGTCGTGCACACCCGCGTGTCCTTGACCGAGTTCGGCGACGTGTTGCTGACGTCGATCTCGAGCGTCGCCTGCTGCCCCAGGTAGAGCAGGGCCGGACCGGGCAGCCGCGTCTTCGGGGTCTTGAGGTCATCGTCGAGCGTCATGCGCTGCGTCACCTTGAGGGCGGGGGCGTCGACGCACTCGGCATCGGGATCGAAGGCCGACGCGGGCAGCGGTGAGGGCACCTGTTCCGGGAACACGAGGCCAGCGGGGAGTGCGCCATCCAGGCCGAGGAGGTAGTAGTAGAAGCCGCCGAGGTTGTTCTCGCGGTTTGCCTCGTTCACCGACTTCTCGGGCAGGTCAATCGTGAAGGCGACGTGTCCGCTCTTGCCTTCGTCGGCAATGAAGTCGAGCTTGATCTTGTAGATGCCAACCGCGAGCACGCTCTCGTCGTCGAGGAGCAGCGAGCCGTCGCTCTTGCGGCGCCACGACGCGTAGACGTGCTCGCCGCCCGCGAGGTCGACGGTGAACGCGCAGTCGGTCAGCGGGTACTTCGGATCGCCGCAGTCGGGCGAGGCGTTCTGCTGCCCGGGCTTCGCGTGATACATCCGCAGCTTGAGCCGCGGGGCATTGCGGAAGCTCCGGTTGAACAAGTGCGGGGTCAGGGGGAACTTCGCGTCTTCGAGCACGTCCTTGATGCGCCCGCCCGGACCCGCCGACGGGCCGACACTGATGCCCTCGGCGTACTCTCGGTTCGCGAGACGCTTCGCACGGCGCGGATCGGTCGACGTGGCTTCGTTCTCGAGCGCGGCCGCCCAGATGGGGTACGTGTCGCGCTTCACCTTCTTCACGAACCGCACCGCGCGCGCGATGAAGTCGTTGGCCGCAAGGTCGCTGGTGATCGGCTCGAGGTCGCCCTTCACGCGGTAGAAGCGGATGATGTCCTTCACCTCGTCCTTGGTGAAGATCTGCTGGTTCGCCGGGAGGCGCAGCGTGCGCACGGCGGTGGCCGCGGCGTACTCCTCGAGCGACCCGCACCTCGTCGCTTCCCAGTCGAGCGGATCCTTGTCGCCGCGGTAGACGAGACACGCGTTCTTCCTGAAGACCAGGTTGTTGGCGTCTTGCGGATCCTCGGGCGTCCCTGCGGGCGGATCGCCTCGTCTGACGCGCAGGAACAGGTCACGCGAGGCTTCCTGCGACACGATGCGGGCCACCGCGGCCCGGATGCCCGCCTTGCCCGCGCCGTGCAGCTGCTTGACGTGGAACTTGTGGAAGGCCGAGCCCTCATCGGCCGCGCCGGCGATCCGCAGGTAGGACTTGCCCTTCGCCAGCGCGAAGTCCATCAGCACGCTCCACTCGTAGCCCTCGACCACCGGGATCTTGGTCACCGTCCGGTATTGCTTGAACAGCTCTTCGAAGCGATCCTCGGTGACGTTGAGCGACAGGTACGACGGGTCGACGTTGACGCCGGGAACACCGCGCAGATCGACGCCGTAGGCCTCGGTGAGGTGCTTCATCGTCTGCAACTGGCGGCCCATCGCGAGGTCGTTGTCCTGGTCGCCCGAGAAGCCGGCAATGGTCCGGTCGAGGCGGTAGTAGACCGAGTTGAAGTCGTCGATCCAGTTCGGCAGGAACGAGATGTCGTGGAACGTGAACTCGGTGCCCTCAACCTGCTTCGGTTCCTCGGTGTGGGGGTCGGTGAACGGGAAGCTCAGCGCGCTTACGACGCACGCCGCCAGCGGGATCTGCGTCTTCGGACCCACGAAGTCGTCCGGGTAGTTCGGGTCGTCGACCATCTGTGTGTACCAGCCGTCTGGCATGAACGTCGAGAAGTCGTGGTCGCTCAGGCCCGGCTGGTAGTTGTTGCCGCAGCTCTTCTCGGGGTCGTCCGTCCACAGGCACGCGCTGCTGCCCGACTCGATCATCTTCATCATCGTCGCGTTGAAGCCGGAGCACTTCTCCTTCGCACGATCGAGGCCGAGCACGATGCCCTTCCGGATCGCGTTGAGCTCCTTCTTGAAGACGTCGTTGCTGCGGCCCGACGGACGCATCTTGAGCAGGGCGGTCATGTCGATGCCCAGGTCGCAGCAGTTGTCGAAGATCTGCCAGATCTCGAGGCCGATCGGCGTGCCGATGTAGAGCAGGCCCCGGTCGAGATCGAGGCGCATGCCATTGGCACCCGTCGGGAACGCATGCCGGAAGATGATGCGGTCGTCGAAGCCATCGCTATCGTTGTCGATCAGGTCGAGCACCGAGGACGTGGCATCGAGGCGTGCGAGGTCGACGACGATCAGCGACGGGGCGCCCGCCTCGTCGACGATGGCGATCGCACGCAGGCGCGACGCGTCGATCTCCAGATCGCGCACGGTGCCCTTCATCGGGATCCGCGAGACCAGCGAGAGGGGCTTGGGAGCCTGCGCGTCGCCCACGCGTCCACGGGAATCAGCCAACGAGTAGATGAGGATCTCGGATGTCGTACCCACCGCCGCCACGTCGATGACCTCGTCGGTGAGGACCCGCCCGTCGGCGTTCAGGTCGGCGCGGAGCCGCTCGGCCACCTTGATGCGCTGCGGGGTGTTGGCGAGGCTCGTCGGCGACGTCAACTGCTCGAGCGACAGCCCCAGCACCGCGATGTGCGCGCTGCCTCGCGTCTTGTCGAGCGCCAGCAGCGTGTCGCCGCGGTAGACCGTGACGTCGGTGATGTCGCCCGGATACACGGTCTCGAGCTTCTGCTGCGGCAGGTTGTTGCCGATATCGGCGAACATGAGCCCCACGCGCTCGACCGCCGCGTAGGCGTAGACCTCGTCGCCGACCTGCACCGCAGCAATGCCCTTCGCGTAGGCGTTCTCGTAGACGACCGGGAACACGGCGCTCGCCTGGTAGTCTTCGGGAACGCGCGTGAGGACCTTCGGCCCGAGCGTGACCAGGCGGGTGGGATCGGTGACGTCGACGAACGTCAGCGAACTCCGGCTGACGTTGAACGCGGTGGTCACGGCGAGATCACCGTTGAAACGCGAGGGGCGGTCGCCCCCGCCGAAGGTGAACGTCGCGTCGGGAAGGAGCGCGATGCGCTGACGGCTCGGGAGCGACGACTCGGTGCCGATCACCGCGGGCTTGAACGGGTCGGTCACGTCGACCGCCGAGAGGTTGTTCGACGATCCCCCCGTGGTCGCCAGCAGCGACGTCGTCAACGGCCCGTCGGGCACCAGGCGCTTCCGCAGGATGCCGAAGTCCTTGAACGGCGCCCCGGCCATCGTCGCGATGGCGCGAGGCCGGTAGGTGCGCACTTCCAGGCGCACGGCCTGCAGCGGGCGTCCCGACAGATCGCGGATCATGTCCTTGCCGCCCTTGTCTGGCTGCTCGCCGACCACGCCACGCAGTTCGACGGTGTACTCCTCGCCGAGCTTCAGCCCGCCGAAGGGCACGAACGTCGCGACCCGGTTCAGCTCGGTGATCCTGACCTCGCCGGCGACCCTCCGTCCCTTGCTGTCGAGCACGACGAGGTTGTCCTTCACCGACTGCGCGTCCATCGACTCCGAGAACCTGAAGGTCAGCAGCGATGTCGGATCGAAGTTGTCGACGCGCGACGGGCCCGAGATCACGATCGGCGGGACCGAGTCGTCGACGATCGGCGCAATCGCGACCGGCTCATCGCGCGGGGGCGCCGGGACGAACTCGTCGCGCAGCACGTCGCCGGTGTTGGTCTGGCGCACGACGATGCGCGTGCGCGGGATCTCGATCGAGAAGTTCGGCCGCGAGTCGTACACCACGACGAGCGTGAACCGGGCCTGCGGATCGTCCTGGAACGCAACGCCCTCGATCCCGCCTTCCACGACCTTCTCGTCGGGGATGGGGTAGATCGCCGTCTGGCTCGCGAGATACAGCGACGTGCGCGCCGGACCGCCCACGCCCGCGTCATCCATCTCGGCCCGGGTCGGGTCAATCGTCCCCTTCAGCGCCCGCAGGACGAGGTTGCCCTGTCCGAACGCCGAGGGCGTGGTCGTCGAACTGACGTCGCGCGTCGTCAGGAACTCGCCCGGGAAGGCCCTCGGTGCTGAGCAGGAGGCTCAGGCGCGGTACCGCCTGCACCACGAAGGTGTCGCTGGCGCCGCCGGTGACCGAGACCTCGAAGTCGCCCGGTTCGACGGCGATCGATGCCGTCTGCTGCTGCGTGAGGTCGGTCAACTCGATTGACGTCGTCGGGACCGCGACAGAGTCGGCTCGCACGACGAACTTGAACTGGCCGTTGACGAGATCGATGTACACCGGCACGCGCTGCGACACGTTCCCCGCACGCGCGACGGCGCGAAACGTGTTGTCGGGGTTGAACCCTGGCTGCCCGGCCCAGGGGTTGTCGAGCACGAAGTCGGGAACCTGCCGCGGGTAGCTCACGACCGTCGACCCGAGCGTCGTGTTCGTCACGAGGATCTCGCGGTCGCTCGGGGTCAACTCGACGCCAGGCACGGTCAGCCTGGTCGTGTTCGGGACCACCGTCACGCGGCCGGTGATGGCAGGGAAGCAGACCTTCTTGGGCAACTCCGCCGAGAACAGGTAGTACGGAATGGGGATCGTGGCCGACACGCCCTGGTAGAGCTCGAACTTGGCGTTCAGCGTGTAGCGGCCCTCTGCATACATCTCGGCGTAGTTGAGCCCGTACGTCTGCTTGGCCTTCGTCAGCCCGTAGACGCCGGCAGCCGTCACGCCCGGACACGGCGGCGACGCGGTCGTGATGCGGCCGTCACGGAACTTCGCCGTGTCGGTCATCTCGAACACCGTCTCGGTGCCGAACTCGATGACCTGCCCGACGAGCCATTGATCCGTCGCGCTGTCGCCCGGGCCGGCGGGAATCGAGATGTCGAGGTAGAGCTGCGGCGTCGCGCCGCCGAAGTCGATCGCGAAACCGGCCACGGTCTCGAAGTACTCCGCCTGCGCGGGGGTGAACGTCACCGGGATGGCGGCCGCCTCGAGGCGGTTCAGCGTCACGACCGCGCCGTCGGGGAACGTGCCCGCCTTGATCGTCGCGCGGAGGCCTTGCGGTCCCTCGACCACGCCGCCATCCTTGCCCACGGCCTGCGACACAGACCCGTCTGCGTTGGTCTGCTTGTAGGCCTCGAGCTGCTGCACGATCTCATTGCCGTTCGCGTCGACGATGCGGACGCGGATCACGTCGGTGATCCCCGCCGCGATCATCGTGATGAATCCGCCGTTCGGCTCGATCAAGGCGACCGTCGTCGTCTTCCGCGTGACGTTGTCGATGAACACGCGGTCGGTGGGCGACGCGGTGCCCTGCGTCGCCGACACGGTCGTGAATCCAGTCGCGTTCGGGATCGAGGCGGTGATCGAGCCCGCCGGCGGGGTGGGCGGCGGCGTCGTGTCGAGGCTCTCGAACTGGATGGTCGTCTCGGCGAGCGCGTAGCCGGCCATGTCGGTGATGCCCGCGAACAGCGTGAAGCGATACGCGGTGTTCTCGGCCAGAGCGTCCGCGCTGCGGAACGTCAGCACGGTGTTGTTCGCCGACAGTGCGACCGCGCCGTCGAGGCGGACGCCGTCGGGGCCGGCGAGCTTCACGTTCGCGATGTTCCCACCCGCGACGCTCGCGGGGTCGATCGGCTCGGAGAACGTCACGACGATCGCGTCGGTCAGGGCGACGTTCGTCGCGTCGTTGGTCGGCGTCGTGCTCGTGATCGTCGGGGGCTGCGCCACGAGGCGCAGCGAGACGGGCAGCACGGTGTTGGCGACCATGAAGCCCGGCGCCGTGCCCGAGTCGTTCTTCGCAAGGTCGGTGGCCGTGAACGGCACGTTGCCGACGCGTCCCACGCTGAGGTGCGCGCCCGTGGGGTTCGAGAGTGAGACCACGCCAACGCTGGTGTTCGTGATCAGCGCGCCGCCGAACGGCTGGCCATTCGTGCCGCGTACGACGCCCTGGGCGAACCCGATCGCGCCGTCGACCTCGACGAACACGTATCGGCCCGAGGCGCGAACCCCCTCGAGCGGGCTCTGCATCCCGCCGACCATCGTGTCGGCCACCAGGTGCGCGCCGTCGATCCGTCCAACGCCCACCAGCACGAACCGCGTCTGCCCGCCGATCAGGTCGACGCGCGCGACCAGCACGCGGCTGGCATCGCTCATGGCTGCGGGCTTTGCCACTGACAGGGCGCCGCTCCGCGCGAGCGTGCCCGCCACGTCGAGGCCGATACCCTGCAACGAACGTCATGCCCATCGGCACGGGCGCCCCGAGCGAGGCCGCGTCGAGCGTCGCCAGGTCGATGGCGGTCGCATCGGCGACTGCCCCAACGGGTAACACGAACTGCTCGCCCTGCGGGCCATCCACCGAGCCGCCCTCGGGACCCAGCACTGCGACCTGCGGCGCCGCGCCAGGCACGATCAACTCGACGCCGATCACCCCGCGCTCGAGCGTAGCCGCCTCGAAAGCGAGCGAGGGCGTCACGGTCGTCTGCGCCGCGCTGTTCGCGGTGGCACCCTGCACCTGGAAGAAGACCAGGTCAGCCTCGTACGCCTCGGGATGGATCTCGTCGCCGTCGAAGAACCGATACGACTCGACGATGCGGCCGACGATGCGTGCGCCGCTGGTGGTCGGGGTCGAGGCAAGGATGTTGCCGCGCACGCTGCTGAACACCCCGCTGCGGTAGAAGAGGATCTGCGGCTGCGGGTCGATGGTGGTGGTGATCGACTGCGGGACGACGGGCGTGGCGACGCCTTGCAGCGGCTGTCCGACGGCCGGTGTCGGCGGGGCCAGCGGCTCCGTGTCGGCCACCAGGAACGCGAACTGCCCGGTGCCAGGGATGGTCGCGCTCAGTGTGGCGGTCGCGGTGTCGAGGACTGCGGCCGACACTGCGCGCCACGTGTGGGCGACGCGGTCCCACTGTGCCACGACGACGGGCGTGTCGGCCGCGACCGAGAACGCGTTGGTGACGCGTAGTGTCGCCGCGCCAGCGAACGTCGAGCCCGCCGGCGCGACGTCGGCAGCGCCGACCGGTGACCATCCGAATGGCAGCACGCCCGCGAGGCCTTGCTGCGACAGCGGCGTCACGCCCACCTGCGCGAGCGTCGTGCTGCCCGCACCGAGGACCAGCCGGGCGCGCTCGTCACCGATGCCCGCGCCGAGGGCGCTCGACGCCGCCACCGGCGCCTTCAGCACCGTCAGGCGCGCATCGATCATGGCGACCGAGCGCGCCGCCACGACCTGCACAGAGCGGTCGGCGGTCGTGAAGCCAGGCTTGGCGATCCGCATCCACACCTGCCCGGGTGCCGCGCGCAGCGAGAAACGCCCGCGTTCATCCGCCGTCGTCTCGCCCGCGTAGGGGGCGCCGCTGTCGTCGATCCCGCCCAGTGTGATGATGGCCCCGCCCAGCGGAAGCCCGCTTCCGTCGTCGAACACTTCACCGGTGATCACGCCGCGTGAGAGTTGAGGAACGGCAACGATGCGCACCGAGGCCGTATCGCTGGCCGAGAGCGCCGCGAAGTCGGTGGCGCGAGCCGTGACCGCGAGCACCGAGCCCGGCGACGCCAGTTCTGCCACGCGATACGTCGTCGCAAACGGCGGGGATGTGACCGATGCGAGTGCCGCGCCGTCGATGGCGAAGTGGACGCTCGCGATGCCGCTCGCGTCGGTCGCCGTGGTGCTGAGATCGATCACCTCGCCGGGATACGCCTCGGCCGGTGCGGTGATGACGACGGCCGGCGGCGTCGTGTCGCGTGCGTCGGTCACGGCGATCGTGATGGTTGCCTCGGCCGCGTTGCCGGCCGTGTCGAGCGCCCGGGCCTGCGCGGTCAACGTGCTGCCCGCCGGCGCGTTCGCAGGCACGAGCGCGGTGGCCTCGAACGGGGCGACCGTGTCGGTGCCGACCTCGACGCCATCCACATCGAAGCGGACCGACGCGACGCCGACATTGTCGGTGACGCGCGCGACCAGCGCGACGGCATCGCCGGGCGCCGTTGTCGCGGGTCCCGTCAACTGCAGCACGGGAGCCTCGGTGTCGGGCGTCGTGACGACCGTCACCTGAGCCGTCGCCTCACCGACGTTGCCTGCGGCGTCGCGCGCAGCCGCACGCACCGCAATGACACGTCCCGGTTCGGCCAGTTGCGGAACCATCACCGTGCGCAGATAGGGCGCAGCGGCGACGTCGAGCGGATCCGCGCCATCGACTTCGAATCGGACGCTCGTGACGCCGACGTTGTCGCCGGCCTCGGCGTGCACCTCCACCGCCGCGCCTGGCAGGGCCGACAGCGGCGCGGTCAAGGTGATGATGGGCGGCGTGCGGTCGGTCGTGTCGGTCGGTGCATTCACCGTCACGGCAACGTCGTCGACCGACGTGAACGCACCATCGTTGGCCGAGAGCTGCAACACGTACAGGCCAGCCGTCGAGAACACCACGTTCGTGACCGCTGCACCGGGCGACGTGAAGCTGACGTCACCGGGGCCGCTCACCTTCGTCCACAGCAGCGTCAGGGGCGATGTCGGCTTGCCGTCGTCGGTGGCACTGCCGGCAAGCTGCAGCGGATCGCCCAGCGTGATCGTCGTGTCGGCGCCGGCCGATACGATGGGCGCGGTGTTCGTCGTATCTGGCGGCGCGACGACGATTGTGAGCTCGTCGAAGGCACTGAGGGCGCCGTCGTTAGCGGTGAGGCGGGCAACGTAGGTGCCGGGGCCCGGGAATGTCGCCACCGTCGCCGCGGCGTCCGCGGGGGTGAATGTGATGGCGCCCGGACCGCTCTGCGTGCTCCAGGCCAACAGAGGCGTCGGCAGCACCAGTCCATCGTCAGAGACCGTGCCCGACAGCGACGCCGTGGCCGGGAGCGTGACCGCCTGGTCGTCGCCGAGCGTGACCGTCGGCGCCAGGTTGACGGGTGGGGCGGCCGTGATCGTGATCTGCCGCGTGGTCGTGCCCGTGCCGCCCCTGGTATCGGTGACGGTGAGCGTGACGGTGAAGGTGTTCGCGGTCGTGAACGTGTGCGTGGGCGCAACGCCGCTGCCCAGCGCAGAGCCGTCGCCGAAGTTCCAGCTGTAGGTGAGCGGCAGGTCGTTGTCAGGATCCGAGGAGGCGCTGGCGTCGAACGCGACGCTCGCATTGGTCTGCGCCGTCGCGGGTGCGGTGAAGCTCGCGGTCGGATTCTGGTTCGTCGGCTCGGGCGCGGTGATGGTGATCTGCCGCGTGGTCGTGCCGGTGCCGCCCCTGGCGTCGGTGACGGTGAGCGTGACGGCGAACGTGTTCGCGGTGGTGAACGTGTGCGTGGGCGCAACGCCGGTGCCCGTGCCGCCGTCGCCGAACGTCCAGGCATAGGTCAGCGGCAGGTTGCCGTCGGGATCCGACGAGGCGCTGGCGTCGAACGCGACGCTCGCATTGGTCTGCGCGGTCGCGGGTGCGGTGAAGCTCGCGGTCGGATTCTGGTTCGTCGGCTCGGGCGCGGTGATGGTGATCTGCCGCGTGGTCGTGCCGGTGCCGCCCCTGGTGTCGGTGACGGTGAGCGTGACGGTGAAGGTGTTCGCGGTGGTGAACGTGTGCGTGGGCGCAACGCCGCTGCCCAGCGCAGAGCCGTCGCCGAAGTTCCAGCTGTAGGTGAGCGGCAGGTCGTTGTCAGGATCCGAGGAGGCGCTGGCGTCGAACGCGACGCTCGCATTGGTCTGCGCCGTCGCGGGTGCGGTGAAGCTCGCGGTCGGATTCTGGTTCGTCGGCTCGGGCGCGGTGATGGTGATCTGCCGCGTGGTCGTGCCGGTGCCGCCCCTGGCGTCGGTGACGGTGAGCGTGACGGCGAACGTGTTCGCGGTGGTGAACGTGTGCGTGGGCGCAACGCCGGTGCCCGTGCCGCCATCGCCGAACGTCCAGGCATAGGTCAGCGGCAGGTTGCCGTCGGGATCCGACGAGGCGCTGGCGTCGAACGCGACGCTCGCGTTGGTCTGCGCGGTCGCGGGTGCGGTGAAGCTCGCCGTCGGATTCTGATTCGTCGGCTCCGGCGCGGTGATGGCGATCTGCCGCGTGGCCGTGCCTGTGCCGCCCCTGGTGTCGGTGACGGTGAGCGTGACGGTGAAGGTGTTCGCGGTGGTGAAGGTATGCGTGGGCGCAACGCCCGTGCCCAGCGCCGTGCCGTCGCCGAAGTTCCAGCTGTAGGTGAGTGGCAGGTCGCCGTCGGGATCCGAGGACGCGCTCGCGTCGAACGCGACGCTCGCATTGGTCTGAGCGGTCGCGGGTGCGGTGAAGCTCGCCGTCGGATTCTGATTCGTCGGCTCCGGCGCGGTGATGGCGATCTGCCGCGTGGCCGTGCCTGTGCCGCCCCTGGTGTCGGTGACGGTGAGCGTGACGGTGAAGGTGTTCGCGGTCGTGAACGTGTGCGTCGGCGCGACGCCGCTGCCCGCGGGCGTGCCGTCGCCGAAGTTCCAGGCGTAGGTGAGTGGCAGGTCGCCGTCGGGATCCGCGGACGCGCTCGCGTCGAACGCGACGCTGGCGTTGGTCTGCGCGGTCGCGGGTGCGGTGAAGCGCGGCGGTCGGATTCTGGTTGGTCGGCTCCGGCGCCGTGATGGAGATCTGCCGCGTGGTCGTGCCCGTGCCGCCCCTGGCGTCGGTGACGGTGAGCGTGACGGTGAAGGTGCTGGCGGTGGTGAAGGTGTGCGTCGGCGCGACGCCGCTGCCCGCGGGCGTGCCATCGCCGAAGTTCCAGCTGTAGGTGAGTGGCAGGTCGCCGTCGGGATCCGCGGACGCGCTGGCGTCGAACGCGACGCTCGCATTGGTCTGCGCGGTCGCGGGCGCCGTGAAGCTCGGCGGTCGGATTCTGGTTCGTCGGCTCCGGCGCGGTGATGGTGATCTGCCGCGTGGTCGTGCCCGTGCCGCCCCTGGCGTCGGTGACGGTGAGCGTGACGGTGAAGGTGTTGGCGGTGGTGAAGGTATGCGTGGGCGCAACGCCCGTGCCCGCGGGCGAGCCGTCGCCGAAGTTCCAGGCGTAGGTGAGTGGCAGGTCGCCGTCGGGATCCGCGGACGCGCTCGCGTCGAACGCGACGCTGGTGTTGGTCTGCGCCGTCGCGGGTGCCGTGAAGGCGGCAGTCGGATTCTGGTTCGTGGGGTCCGTGCCGGCACGCACGAGGAAGCCGTCCATCAGCACCACGCTCTGGCGGGGCGAGGTCACGCTCACCGGTCGCGTCCCGGCGACGGCCGTGCTGCTGACGTCGATGGTGGCGGTCAGGGTCGTGGCGTTCTCGACCACCACCGCGCGGACGGCAACGCCAGCACCGAACGTGACGCGAGTCTGGCCCGCAACGAGGGCCGAAGGCCCCCGTACGCTGAGGCGCACGGCAAACCCTGTCGAGCCGATCTGGGCACTGGCCGGTGCTGGCGCGTCGAGCGCCAGGATGCCGACCCTGCCGGCATCGATCCTGTCGCCTGATTGCGTGTTGAGCAATTGAACCGTGGCCGTCCCGATCGGCAGTCCGCCCGGGACGCGCACCGAGATGCGCCTGACGCCCGTGCGGGCGTCCACAACCGCGCTGCTGGCGGCGGCGACGGTCACCGGCGTGCCGGCGTCGGGCGTGAACGTGATGCGCGTGTTTGCTGCGGTTGCGTCCAGGCCGGTCGCGGTCACCGAGAACACGGCACCAGCCGACACGCCCGTCGTCTCGACGCTGACGACCTGTCCGGCAGCTCGCACGCCCTGGCCTCCCGCAGCGAGCGCGACGAGCATCGCCAACACCGCAGGTCCCCGACGGACGGAAGGCCACGAGAAGGAAGAGTAGTTGTTCACGAAAGTCTGCTCCAGAGGAGTCTTCTGGGACGCGAGCCCTGTGTGCGCACGAGCGCACACAGGGACACCTGTCCCTCTCCTTCAAAAGCGGTTTCGGTGGTCAAAGGGGGCCACCAGCAGACGCCTGACCCCCGCAGCGCAGATGCCGCATGCTGAGCGGTTCCGGCGACCATTGACGTCGTGCGGGCCGCGCCATCCTCCAGGTGGCGCGTGGCCGACGGCTGAGTTGTTGCAGTTCAGGGCGTCCGGGGCCAGAATTCTCGACGGCCCGACCCGTTGTTCTCGTGTCGACGGCGACGCGGTCCGGTGCCACGGGGGCGTCTCATGGCGAAGACGGTCGGTGTCGTCCTGTCGGGGTGTGGTGTCTACGACGGGACGGAGATCCACGAGGCGGTGCTGACGCTGCTTGCGCTCGACCGACGGGGGGTCGAGGCCGTCGTGTGTGCGCCGGATGTGCCGCAGGCACACGTCGTCAACCACCTGACAGGGCAGCCGGTGCCCGGCGACACGCGCAACGTGCTCGTGGAGTCGGCCCGTATCGCGCGCGGGAAGATCCGTGACGTGGCACACGTGACGGCCGCGTCGCTCGACGCGTTGATCCTCCCCGGCGGGTTCGGGGCGGCCAAGAACCTCAGCGACTTCGCCTTCAAGGGCAGTGACTGCACCGTGCATCCAGCGGTCGCCAGGCTGATCCGCGAGGTGCACCAGGCCGGGAAGCCCGTCTGCGCCGTCTGCATCGCGCCCGCCGTCCTCGCCAGCCTGCTCGGCGAGGAGCACCCGTCCCTCACGATCGGCAACGATCGCAGCACCGCGGCAACGCTCGAGGCGATGGGAGCGCGGCACATCGACTGCCCGGTCAACGATTTCGTGGTCGACCGCAAGCTCAAGCTGGTGTCGTCACCGGCCTACATGCTGGCGCACCGCATTTCAGAGGTGGGCGACGGCATCGATCGGGCCGTGGAGGCGTTGGTCGCCATGGCCTGAGCCGCCGCGTCATCCTGCGACGAGGGTGCGTCAGGCGCGGACGGCTACCTGCTCAGGAAAGCCGCGAACGCGGCCTGGGCTTCGCGCGACGTCAGTCGCTCGACGAACACCCTGCCCTCGCGCGCCATCGTCGTCATGACCTCGGCGTGCATCGCCTCCTTGAGGAGGCGCTTGGTGGCCACGACCGCCTCGGGCGGACGCGAGGCGATCGTGTTCGCGAAGGCCATCGCCGTCGCCTCCAGCGCATCCGGCGCGACGACGCGATTCACGAGTCCCGCCGACAGCGCCGCATCGGCGCTGAACGTGTCGCCAGTCAGCAGCCACTCCGACGCGCGCTGGTAGCCCACCGTCAACGGCAGCAACAGGCTCGAGCCGCCCTCGGCCGTGAGCGCCAGCTTCGTGAACGGCACCGCGAACGTCGCCGACGAGGTCGCGACGACCAGGTCGCAGTGCAGCAGCATCGTCGTCCCGATGCCGACGGCGACGCCGTCGACCGCCGCAATCACCGGCTTGGGGCACGACGCGATCGCATGCAGGAACACAAAGGCGGGGCTGTCTTCGCCCGCCGGCGGCTGCTGCATGAAATCGAGCAGGTCATTGCCTGCCGTGAACATCCCCGGCACACCCGTGATCACCACCGCGTGCACGTCCGCATCGTCTCCCGCCGCGGCCAGCGCGCCGGCCATCTCGGTGTACATCGCCGCGGTGAGTGCATTCTTCTTCTCGGGCCGCGTCATGCGGATCACGCGGACGTGCGGCTTCGATTCGATGACGATCTGCGACATGACCGGGAACTCCTACGCTTTCTTCCTGAGGAACGCGCCGCCGACAGCCGCCGTGAAGACCGCCGTCACGAGCGTGCCGATGACACCCTGCAGGGCGTTCGACACCGACGACTGTCCCGGCCTGGCTCGAGAGATAGGCAGCGATATCGGCATCCGACGCCCCGCTGCTGCGCATCATCTGCTCACCCATGGCCGAGATCTCGGTGAAGTAGTTGGGGAAGACAAACGCGGTGAAGACATACGAGCCGGCGAAGATGATCGGCGACGCCACCATCCCGGTCGTGATGCCGCCACGCACCTGGTCCCACCACGCGTTCGTCGACCGATGTTGCCGCAGCGCAACCACGACCATCACGACTTCGAGCACGGCAACCAGGAAGAACAGCGGCATCATCGTCGGGTTCTTGTACCAACCCGTGACGCCCATCACGAAGGTCCAGATCACGGTGCCGATGCCGGTGACGAGCCCGGCGTTGATGAACCCGGCCATGCGAGCCTCCACTGGGGAATCGGCGCTGTGGCGCCGGCAGACCGTCAGGATCGAACGAGCGCCTGCAACGCGTGCGAGATTGTCGCCGCATCGGGGCCGACGATCAAGTGGACCACGCGGTGAGGCAACCGCATCACCCCCTGCACGCCTGCACGCGCCAGGGCGGCCTCGTCGATGGTGCCGTCGCCGTGTTCGACCCGGATGCGCGTTTCGGCGCACGTGGCGAGGCCACGGACGTTGCGCGGTCCTCCGAGCGCGGCGAGCACGTGCGCGGCTCGCTGGCGCGCCTCTGGCGTGACGGGCGTCTGCGCCTTCGCCGTGGGGGCCGCAACGGTGGCTGGCGCCATGCCCGCCGGCGGCGGCACCTCGTCGGCCTCCGGACCGGCGACCTTGAGATACGCCGACATGTCGGATTTCAGGTTGTCGGACCGCGTCCCGAAGATCGCCTGCACGTTGTGGCCGACGACGACCACGCCAGCGGCGCCAAGTGACTTCAGGACATCTGCTCGCGCACGCGATGGGTCCTTCACCTCGACGCGCAACCGGGTGATGCACGCGTCGAGGGCGACGATGTTGCCGCGTCCGCCGAACGCGCCGACCAACTGCGGCGCCATCCCGAACGTTCCGCTGACGTCGCCCACTGCCAGCGCGCCGCCGTCGTCGACGTCTCGCCCGGGCGTCTTCAGGTTGAACTTCGCGATCGCCCACCTGAAGATCCCGTAGTACATCACCGCCCACAGCGGGCCGATGACCAGGAACCACAACCCGTGCGTGCTCTTCGGAAAGAGCAGGATGTAGTCGACGAGGCCGTGCGAGAACGTCGTCCCGTGCTTGATCCCGAGCTCGATGCACGTGAAGTACGCGGCGCCGGCCAGCAACGCGTGGATGCCGTAGAGGATCGGGCGCCACGAACAGGAACGAGAACTCGATCGGCTCGGTGATGCCCGTGAGGAACGACGTGAGCGCCGCGGAGATCATGATGCCGCCGATCTTCACGCGCTGGTCGGGCCGCGCGCTGTGCCAGATGGCGATGGCCGCTGCCGGCAGGCCCCACATCTTGAACAGGTAGCCGCCAGCCATGTTGCCAGCGGTCGGGTCACCAGCCGTGAAGCGCTGGATCTCGCCTCGCACGATCTCGCCGTTGGCGGGATTGAGGAACTCGCCGACCTGGAAGAAGAACGGGACGTTCCAGATGTGGTGCAGGCCGAACGGCAGCAGCGACCGCTCGACGATGCCGTAGATGGCGAATGCCACCTGGGGATTCCCGGACGCCGCCCACGTCGAACCCCGGTCGATGAGGGCCTGGATCGGCGGCCACACGAGGCCGAACACCACCGCCAGCCCGATGGCGGCCAGCGCCGTGAGGATGGGGACGCTGCGCTTGCCCGCGAAGAAACCGAGGTAGGCCGGCAACTGGATGCGGTAGAAGCGCGAGTAGATCATCGCGGCGACGATGCCGATGACCAGGCCACCGAACACGCCCGTGTCCATCGACGGGATGCCGAAGATCGGCTTCGTGGCCACGCCGAACAGCGCCGCCATGACCCCAAGGCTCGCCACCAGCACGAAGTAGCCGACGACCGCCGCGAGGGCCGAGACGCCATCGTTGTCTGAGAGGCCGATGGCGACGGCGATGGCGAAGATGATCGGCAGGCTGGTGAACACGGCGCCACCCGATTGCGCCATGAACGTCGACACCGTCTCGGGCAGGATGCCGAAGTGCGCTGAGCCCAGGCCCAGCAGGATGCCCGCGATCGGCAGCACCGACACGGGCAGCATCAGGGCCTTGCCCATCTTCTGCAGGATGGCGAACGCGGACTTCAGGATCTGCACGTCGTGGTTCCCTTCAATCAACCGGGCCGCACTGGGGTGCGGCCCCTACGCCTGCAAACCGTCATCGCGGCGCGACCAGCGCCCGGACGTCGGCGGCCGAGTCGGCGGCGAGCGCGCGCGTGGCCAGTGCGACGCACGCGGCGTGCGACAGCTCGCGGACCTGCGCCTTCACGCCCGGCAGCGACGGCACGCTCACGCTGAGCTCGTCGACGCCGAGGCCGATCAGCAGCGGAATGGCCTGGGCGTCGCCGGCGATCCCGCCGCACACGCCGACCCACTTCCCGCGCGCGTGCGCCGCCGCCACCGTGTGCGCGATCAACTGCAGCACTGCCGGATTGAGCCCGTCGATCTGCGGCGCGAGCCGCGGGTGGCCGCGATCCATCGCCAGCGTGTACTGCGTGAGATCGTTTGTGCCGATCGAGAAGAAATCGACCTCGCCCGCGAACGCCTCGGCCATGATGGCGGCCGACGGCACTTCGACCATGATGCCGGCCGGGATCGGTGCGCACCCGAGCGTCTCGCGTTCGTCCTCGAGCATCGCCTTCGCCGCGCGCCACTCGTTCAGCGTTGCGACCATCGGGAACATGACGTGCACGTTGCCCGCCCTCGACGCGCGCAGGATGGCGCGCAGCTGCGTCCGCAGCAGTTCCGGTCGATTCAGCTGGACGCGGATGCCGCGCTCGCCGAGGAAGGGATTGTCCTCGTGCCCCATCGGCAGGTACGCGAGCGGCTTGTCGCCGCCGACGTCGAGCGTCCGGATGATGAGGCGGCGTTCGGCGCCAAGCTGTCTCGCGATCGCCGTGTAGGCTTCCGTCTGCTCGTCCTCGTCTGGCGCGGTGACGCGGTCGAGGAACAGGAACTCCGACCGCAGCAGTCCCACGCCTTCGCCGCCGAGCGCGACGACCTGCTCGGTCTCAGCCGCGCCACCGACGTTGGCGACCACCTCGATACGACGGCCATCGCTCGTTGTCGCCGGTGCGGCGGCGTTGGCGATCTCGATCTGGCGTCGCGCGGCGTGCTGCTGCTGCCGCTCGCGCACCTGCGCCATCTCGCTCTCCGACGGACGCAGGCGCAGCACGCCCGCTGTGCCGTCGAGGACGACAGGCGTGCCGTCCGCGAGATCGAGCGCGCGGGGATCGATCGCCGCGATGGCCGGGATGTCGAGGGCACGCGCCAGGATCGCCACGTGCGACGTCGCGCCTCCCGACGTGGTGCAGAAGCCCAGCACCTTCGTGCGATCGAGGTTGGTCGTGTCTGACGGCGTGAGGTCTTCGGCGATCAGGATGGCGTTGGCTGGCGCATCGAGGCGCACCTCGGCGGCGCCGGTGAGCAGCCGCAGGACGCGTCGGCCGACGTCGCGTAGATCGTTGGCGCGGGCGGCGAGCAAGGCGTTTTTCAGTCCCGCAAGCCGCGACACCTGTGCCTCCACCGCGTGCGACCACGCCCACGCGGCACTCTTCCCGGCCGAGATCGCCTCGGCGGCGACATCCACCACCTCGGGGTCGTCGAGCAGTTCCTCGTGCGCGGCAAAGATCGCGGCCTTGCTCGCATCTGACCGGGCCGCGAGGCGCCTTGCGAGCTCGCGCACCTGGTCGCGCGCGCGGACGATCGCCTCATCGAGCGCCCGACGTTCGGCACGAGGGTCGGCACCGTGTTCGACCACCTCGATGCGCTCGTGGCGGATCCGGAACACGTGGCCCACCGCGACACCGGGGGACGCTGCCACACCCAGCAGCGAGTCAGTCTCGCCCGGGTGTGCCCGCGCCGAAGCGACCGCGCCCGAGTCCACCGCGGTCGCGAAGGCGGGCGAAGCGACGTCGGTGGCCTCTCTCGCCGTGCGGGCCTCGGACGCGAGTCTCGCCGAAGCGACGCCGGTAGTGTCGCCCGGCGTCGCGGAGGCGGATTCGCCGAGCCCCGAGGCCAGCAGCGGCACCAGCGTGGCCAGGGCGCGCGCGGCATCGGCGCCCGACGCCCTGACGCGCAACTCGTCACCCTGGGCGACCTCCATGGCCATGATGGCGACGACGCTCTTTGCGTTGGCGGTGCCGCCGGAGGCGCGGACCAGCGAGACGTCGGCCGCGAAGCCCTTGGCCGAGGCTGCCAGGACGGCCGCCGGGCGCGCGTGCAGGCCCAGCGCATTCTGGATGCGCACGGGTTCTGAGGTGAGCGCCGCCGCGTCGCCCGGCATCGCCGCACCGGTCGCGTGACCCGCGGCCACGCCACCGGTCGCGTCGCCCGCGGCGCGCAACTGGATCTCGAGCACCGTGTCGCGACCGGCGGTGACCGTGCCGGAGCGCGCCGTCATGTGTGCCACGCGTTCGCCGTTGGTGATCACGAGTTGCGTCAGCAGGCTGCGTGCCTGCTGCGCGACGGCGTCGGCGTCGAACTCGAGCAGCGTCTGCCCCTCGTGGACCTCGTCGCCGTCGGCGACGTGCGCGGTGAACCCGCGGCCCTGCAGCCTCACGGTGTCGAGGCCGACGTGGATCATCACCTCGAGGCCGTCGGCGGTCGTGAGCGTGATGGCGTGCCGTGCGCCGTGCAGGTGCGCGACACGCCCGGCGCAAGGCGCGACGAGGATGGACGAGGTCGGGTCGATCGACACGCCGTCGCCGACCATCCGCTGGGCGAAGACCGGGTCGGGAACCTGGTCGAGCGGCACAAGAATGCCCGACACGGGAGCTCGCAACAACACGCTGGACATGGCTGCTGCATGATACTGGCGGACGGGCGAGCGGTGGTCCCCGAATCTTTCGCGCGCTGCGTGGTGCACGCGAGCCGGCACGACCTCCACGGCTGCGACGAGCCCTTGTTCGCCGCCGTCGACACTCCCATCGGGCGCCTGGGCTGCGCGGTCTGCTCCCACTGACTCCGCCAGGCCCCTGGTCTGTCCTGTCGACCGTCCTCGCGCGATTTGACACAATGCGCTACGGAGAACCTGGACTGGACCGGTTCGCCGGATCCCTGGGGGCGTCATGTCGTCGGACCACCTCGCTGTCGCGCCCATGGCGACGCTGCGCCCCCTGCAGCGTCTGGCCCGCTGGATGGTCGTTGGGGCGCTTGCCACGAGCGCGGGTGTGTCGCCGGCCTGGGCGCAGTCGCTCACGCTGGTGACGATGACGCTGCGCACCACCTCGGCGGGCGCGTCGGCGTTCGATCGCGTCGCGGTCTCGGCCGATGGCCGCTTCGTGGCGTTCTGCTCAACCGCCAGGCCGACCGACATGGTGGCAGGCAGGGTTGACGGTCCGGGCGCCAGCAACGTCTACCTGCGCGACCGCCTGACCAACACCAACGAGCTGATCACCGTGTCGGCGACCGATCCCAACCGTGGCGCCAACGGTACGTGCGCCGCCGACGTGCAGATGACGCCCGACGGGCGGTACGTCGCATTTCGCAGCTCGGCGACCAACCTGCTGCCGCCGGCGAGCATCCTCAGCTATCCGGCCGGCGAGTACTCCGGCTTCGTATGGGACAGGCTGTCGCGCACGACGACGCTCGTGGACGTCGCGGTCGACGCGACGAGGGCCGCCGGCGCCAGGGCGATGGTGCTCAGCGAGAATGGGCGCTTCGCGGTGTTCTCGAGTGCCGGCTCCGGGCTGACGATGCAGCTGATCCCGAACTTCAGGGACCAGAACGCGGAACTCGCCGACCTCTACGTCCGCGACCTGCAGGCGAGGCAAACGCGGCTCGTCAGCCGACAGTACCTGGTGCCCGACGCGGGGGCACCCGCTGGCGTCGAGATGAAGCCGCTCATCTCGCCCCGGGTGTTCGGCGCAGACGGACAGGTCTTCCTGTTCACCGCGGATTACGCGCAGATCCTTCCCGATATGTCGGCGTTTCGGAACCTGTACGTCTACGACTGGCGCACCGACTCGATCGCGCTCGTCTCGGTGTCGGCGATCATCCCCGGGCAACGGCCCGGCGACAAGCCGGTCGAGGTGGACAGCGACACCGCGGGCTTCACGATGTCGGCCGATGGCCGCTACGCGGTGTTCACCTCGACCGCGCAGCTCACCTTCGAGGCGACCGGTGGCCACAAGCACGTGTTTCTCCGCGATCTGCAGGCCGGCACGACGCGCATGATCAGCGTCACCCCGCTCGGCAACACCGCCGCCAACGGCGACTCGGCGCGGCCGGTCATCAGCCGCGACAGCTCGGTCATCGTGTTCGAAAGCCTGGCCACGGACCTCGTCGATGGTTTCACCGACACCGGGGGGTTCACCGACGTGTTCGCACGCCCGCGCGCGAGCGGCCCGGTCGAGTGGCTCTCACGCACGCCGATGTCGCCCACTGGGGGCAACGCCAACGCCTCGCTCGAGGACGTGAGCGTCGACGGCCGCTACGTCTCGTGGCGCTCTGCTGCGACCGACTACCTTCAGCCGGGCATCGCCGACCTCAATGGCGTCGACGATCTGTTCGTGCGGGATCGGCTCGCCCAGGCGACCACCCTCACCACCATCGCAAGGACGGGCAACGCCACGGCGAATGCCGCCAGCCAGTCGTCGACGCTGCTCGCAGGCGGTGCGATCGCGTTCGTGAGCGACGCCACCGACCTGATCTTCACGCCGCAGACCGCGGGCACCAATATCTTCGCACCCACCCCGAGCGTCGCCGACCTGTCGGTTACCGTGACCGATGCACCGGATCCTGCGGAGACGAACCAGCTCGTCACCTATACCTACGCAGTCTCGAACAACGGCCCCTCCGTGGCCAGCAGCGTCGCGGTGCGCGCCGTGGTGCCGGCCGGCGCGACGTTCGTCGCGGCCGAGGGGGGAGCGACGCCGTCGGGCAACGTTGTCACCTTCGCCCTCGGCACGCTCGCCGTCGGCCCGCAAACCAGCCGGACCATGAGGGTGCGGTACTCCGCGCCAGGGACGGCCACTGCCTCCGCGACCGTCTCGAGTGCGGCGATTGACGCCACGACGTCGAACAACGCCGCCACCGCCACGACCACCATCATCGTCGCGCCGTCGCGATGGTCCATCTCCGGGCAGGTCCGCGGGGTCGGCAACGTGGCGCTGTCTGGCGTCACGGTGACGCTGAGTGGCGGCGCCTCGTCCACGACGACCACCGCAGCCGACGGGTCATATGCGTTTGCCAACCTCGCGCAAGGCCTGACCTACACGGTCACACCGTCGGCTCCGGGGTACGTGTTCGACCCGCCATCGGCGTCCTTCAGCAACATGGCGTCCGACCAGCGGGCCGACTTCCTCGGCAGCTCTGGGTCCACCATCTCGGGAATCGTCAGCGATGGCGCCAACCGCGCCATGCCCAACGTGCCCGTCATCCTCGCAGGCGGGGCTGCGATGACGACGACGACGGCCGCCGACGGGACGTACGTGTTCGCCGATCTGCCCAGAGGTGCGAACTACACCGTGACGCCGTCGGCGAGAGGATTCGTGTTCACGCCAGCATCGGCGACTGTCACCAGCCTTGCGGGCGATCAGCGGGCCGACTTCACGGCCAGCCCTCCGCAGCGGCACGACATCTCAGGTCAGGTCCGCGATGGAGGCAACGCCGGCCTGGGCTCGGTGACCGTCACGCTCACAGGGGGTGCTGCGAAGACGGCGACCACGACTCCCGACGGAAGGTTCGCGTTCGGGGATCTCCCGGGCGTGGGCACCTACATCGTGACGCCCTCGGCCATCGGCTACGTGTTCACGCCATCGTCGAGGTCCTTCACCGACATGGCCACCGACCAGCAGGCCGATTTCGTCGGCACCTGCCGGCCCGAGATCGCCGGGATGGTGCGCGATCGCCTCGGAATGGCGGTGTCAGGCGTCACGATCTCGATTTCGCCGGCCCTGGCTCCACCCGTGGTCACCGACGCCGAGGGGCGGTTCAGCGTGACCGAGGTGGTGCCCGGCCAGGCGGTCACGGTCAGCCCCAACCGCGATGGCTTCACCTTCGACCCAGCGTCGTCGACCGTGACGACGGCCTCGTGCGGTACGAGGGTCGACGACTTCCTGGTGACAGCGGGTCGGTTCACGCGGTACTTCGCCGAGGGAGCGACGAGTGATTTCTTCGACACGACCTTTGCCTTGTTCAATGCCACGCCCGATCCGACCACCGCGCGCCTGACGTACCAGCTCAACACCGGAACGAACGTCGTGCATGACGTCGACGTCGACGGCCTGTCGCGCGTGACCGTCAACCCGGAACTGATCGCCGGGCTCACCAACGCCGAGTTCTCGACCGTGATCGAGTCGGGTCAGCCCCTGATCGCCGATCGCACGATGCGATGGGACGCGAGCGGCTATGGCAGCCACGCGGAGACGTCCATCGCCGTGCCGCTGACGACGTGGTACCTGGCCGAGGGCGCGACGCTTGGCGGTTTCAGCCTGTTCTACCTGATTCAGAACCCGGCCGACACCGACGCGCAGGTCTCGATCACGTACCTGCTGCCGGCCCCGGCACCTCCGTTCACGAAGGCGTACACGGTGGCGCGGCGTACGCGATTCAACGTCTGGGTGAACGTCGAGGACCCGCGGTTGGCAAACGCCGAGGTGTCGGCGGTCGTTGTCGCCTCGGTGCCGGTGATCGTGGAGCGGGCGATGTACCTCGACCGGCCGGGGCAGTTCTTCGCGGCAGGCCACGAGTCGGCGGGCGTGCCGGGCCCGGCCATGCAGTGGTTCTTCGCAGAGGGGGCTACGGGACCCTACCTCGACCTCTTCTACCTGCTCGCGAATCCCGGTTCGGAGGCCGCGGTGATCGACGGGCAATACCTGTTGCCCGACGGGCGGGTGTTGACCAGGCAGTACACGATCGCGCCGATGAGCCGGTTCAACATCTGGGCGGATCTGGAGACCTTCGAGGGGTTCGCGGGAACGCCGCTGGGCAACACGGCGGTCTCGGCGAGGTTCACGGCCGTCAACGGCGTGGCGTTCATCGCCGAGCGGTCGTTGTGGTGGCCCGGGGCCTTCGCGGAGTGGTTCGAAGGCCACAACGCCGCCGGGGCGTTGCGGCCGGGCTCGACGTGGGCGCTGGCCGAGGGCGAGGTGGGCGGGCCGTTCGACATGGAGACCTACATCCTCGTCGCCAATGTGTCTGACTTCGACGACACGGTCCGCGTCGTCTTCTATTTCGAAGACGGCACCTCCGAGGCGATCACGCGCTCGGTGCTCGCCAACTCCCGCACGAACATCGCCGTCGGGCCCGAGGTGGCCGCGGCCGCTGGCAAGCGGTTCGGCGCGATCGTGCAGAGCCAACGGCCCGGCAACCCCGCGCTCATCGTCGTCGAACGCGCGATGTACAGCAACGCAAACGGCGTGACGTGGGCCGCCGGTTCCAACAGCCTGGCCACGCGGGTGCAGTAACCGACAGGGTCGGGAGACGGCTTTCCATTCGGGCGTCCGCCACGAGCGCACGACCCACCGCGGGCACCCCCAAACGGACTTCCCGGCCCTCATGGATAGCCGCCCCTGCGTACCGCATTCGCCGGCGCCTCGACACGTTCACGGTTGGTGATCACGACCTGCGTCAGCAGGCTGCGCGCCTGCTGCGCGACGGCGTCGGCGTCGAACTCGAGAAGCATCTGCCCTTCGTGGACCTCGTCGCCGACCATGCGCTGGGCGAAGACCGGTCGAGAACCTTGACCGTGATCTGCCGCCGGGGTAGCCTTCCAGCATTCACCAACAGTGCACGCCGGGCCGCCGCGCGTGACACCATCGGGCTCGGTCGGACCGCAGCAGCAATCCTCCTGAGGAAGAAGCAGTGACGCGACTTTCAAGCGGCCGGTGGCTCATCGTTGCCACGATCGTGCTCCTCGTGAACAGCGCCTATCTCTGGGCCTCGTCTGCAGCCACGTTGTGGTATTTCGCCAACGTCGTGAGCCACCCCCTCCTCGGCATCGCGCTGGCCGTCGTCGCAGCCGCCGTACTGAAGCGGCACGGCGGTACCCCCCTGCTGTGGCTGGCGGCCGCGCCGCTGGCGATCAGCCTCGCGTTCGGCGTGGCCGTGCTCTGGTGGGGCGCCACGCGCCCGTATCGCTGGCTGATCGACGCGCACGTGCTGTCGTCGGCCATCGGGGCCGTGTTGCTCTGCCTGTTCCTCGCGCGGTTGGCGTGGCGCGTCGCCGGCGCCGCGCGTGCGCTGCTCGTGACGGGGCTCGTCATCGCCGTCGGCAGCGGGCTGGCGTCGCTGGTGGTGGCCCGGGGACACGACGACGCGCGGCGCCAGGCGTACCGGATCCAGAACCCCACGGTCGTTCCCGTCTCGATGTCCGAAGAAGGCGATGGTGCCGCCAGCCCGTTCCACCCCTCGTCCGCGACGACCAACACGCGCGGCATCATCCCGTCGAACTTCTTCATGACCAGCGAGTCGTGTGCGCGGTGCCACAAGGACATCTACGACCAGTGGAACTCGTCGATGCACCACTTCTCGTCGTTCAACAACCAGTGGTACCGGAAGTCGATCGAGTACATGCAGGACGTCGTGGGGACCCAGCCCTCGAAGTGGTGCGCGGGCTGCCATGACCACGCCGTGTTCTTCAACGGCCGCTTCGACCGCCCCATCAAGGAGCAGATTGACACGCCAGAGGCACAGGCCGGGCTCGGCTGCATGTCGTGCCACGCCATCACGCACGTGAGGAGCACGATGGGGCAGGGCGACTTCGAGATCGAATACCCGCCGCTGCACGACCTGGCCGTCAGCGAGCAGCCGTTGCTGCGGTGGTCGCACGACAAGTTGCTGGCGCTCGACCCGCAGGTCCACCGCGAGACGTTTCTCAAGCCGTTCCACACCGACCAGACCGCGGATTTCTGTTCGTCGTGCCACAAGGTGCATCTCGATGCCCCGGTGAACAGCTACCGGTGGATTCGTGGCTTCAACGACTACGACAACTGGCAGGCGTCGGGCGTCTCGGGCATGGGCGCGCGGTCGTTCTACTACCCTGCCAAGCCGCAGAAGTGCGCCGATTGCCACATGGAACTCGTCGCCTCGAACGATCCGGCCGCCAAGAACGGGTTGATCAAGTCGCACCGGTTCCCGGCGGCGAACACGGCCGTGCCGTTCGTCAATGGCGACACGACGCAGCTCGAGGCGGTGCAGCGCTTCCTGCAGAACGGCCAGGTCACGGTCGACCTGTTCGGCATCGTGCGCGGCGGCCCGCAGACCGAGGCGCGGTCGGTCGGGGCGCGCGCCGAGCCCAGGCTGTCGAGTTCCATGGCGGTCGGCGAAGAGTCGATGGCCTTCGGGGCCGCCGGGCAGATCCTCACCGCGCCCGCCGAGGTGGTCGGCCCGCTCGGCCGGGTGCCGGTGGCCGTCCGTCCCGGGGAGTCGGTGCGCGTCGAAGTGGTCGTCCGCACGCGAAAGGTCGGCCACTTCTTCCCGGGTGGGACGGTGGACGGGTTCGACGTGTGGGTGGAGTTGCAGGCAACCGACGGCCGCGGCCAGACGATCCTCCACAGCGGCCTCGTCGAGGCCGATGGCAAGGGGCCGGTGGAGCCCGGCGCCCACTTCTACCGGAGCCTGATGCTCGACGGCCAGGGCAATCCGATCAACAAGCGCAACGCCTTCGCGACGCGATCGGTCGCCTACGTCCGGCTTGTGCCACCGGGCGCGGCCGATACGGTGCACTACCGTCTCGAGGTGCCGAAGGACGTTGTCGGGCCCATCTCGCTGAAGGCGAAGGTCAACTACCGCAAGTTCGCCTGGTGGAACACGCAGTGGGCCTACGCCGGTGTGCGCGATCCGCAGCAGGGCGACTTCACCGTTGACGCGCACCACGACAACGGCCGGTGGGTGTTCACCGGCGACACGTCGAAGGTCTCGGGCGCGATGAAGCAGATCCCTGACCTGCCCATCACGGTGGTGGCCGAGGCGAACGCCGAACTGCAGGTGCTGCCAAATGGCGCCGCCCTCCCTCCAGACGCCCCGCTGCTCGACGCGTCAGTCCGCGAGCGCTGGAACGACTACGGCATAGGCCTCCTGCTGCAAGGCGACCTGAAAGGGGCCGAGGCGGCGTTCCTGAAGGTCACGCAGATGGACCCGGGCTACGCCGACGGCTATGTCAACGTGGGGCGCGCCCGCGTGCAGGAGGGCAACATCACCGGCGCAGAGGAGGTGCTGCGCAAGGCCCTGACGCTGGCGCCCGATCTCGCCAAGACGCACTTCTTCCTTGGCACGGCGCTGAAGTCTGCGGGCCGGTACGACGAGGCGGTGGAGCACTTGAGGAAGGCAGCGGCGCAGTATCCCCGTGATCGCGTCGTCCGCAACCAGCTGGGGCGCGTGCTCTTCCTGAAGCGGCAGTACACCGAGGCGGTCACCGAGTTCAGAGCCGCACTCGACGTCGATCCCGAGGACCTGCAGGCGCACTACAACCTGATGCTGGCCTACCAGGGCCTGGGAGATGCCGCAGGGGCCGCGCGCGAACAGACGTTGTACGAGCGTTTCAAGGCCGACGAATCCGCACAGGCCATCACGGGGCCGTATCGGCAACTGCATCCGCACGACAACAACGAGCGGCAGGCCATCCACGAGCACGCGACAGTGTCGGGCACGGTCGCCGGCACTTACACGGCAACACCGGGGCGGGCGCGAGCAAAGCCCCCGATGACCGCGGCGCGGCGGCCGGTCACGCCTCCGGCGACCGCGGGAGGCACGCAGTGAGGGCGGTACGCGAGCGTGGAGGGCAAGGGGCGGGTGCGACCGGCCCTGCCGCGAGTGTCGTGCTGGCCGTGGTGCTGGCGGTGGCGTCGCTGGCGCGCCTGCCGGCGCAGGCGCCAGCCGCCTCGTTGCCCCTGTCGTTCTCGGACGTCACGACGTCGGCGGGGATCACCTTTCGCCACGTGAGCGGCGCCTTCGGCAAGAAGTACCTGCCCGAGACGATGGGATCGGGCGGGGCGTTCGCGGATCTCGACGGCGACGGCTGGCAGGACATTGTTCTCGTCAACTCGACCACCTGGCCCGGGCAGCCGGCCAGGCCATCGCTGCCGGCGGTGTATCGGAACAACCATGACGGGACGTTCACCGACGTGACGCGGCAGGCGGGACTCGCAGCGCAGTTCTATGGGATGGGTGTCGCGGCCGCCGACTACGACAACGACGGCGACGTCGACCTCTACGTCACGGCGCTCGGGCCGAACCGGCTGTTCCGCAACGACGGGAACTGGCGCTTCACCGAGGTGACGGCCCGCGCGGGCGTCGGCGATCCAGGCTTCTCGACCAGCGCCGCGTGGTTCGACGCGGACGCCGACGGGAAACTCGACCTGTACGTCGCCAACTACGTGCAGTGGTCGATCGACAAGGATCTGTTCTGCACGCTCGACGGCAAGGCGAAGACCTACTGCACGCCCGAGTCGTACAAGGGCCAGAGCGGCACCTTCTACAGGAACCGGGGCGACGGCACGTTCGAGGACGCGACACGAAAGGCGGGGCTGTTCGACGCGAATTCCAAGGCCCTGGGCGTGGCGTTGATCGACGACAACGGCGACGGGCGCCTCGACCTGTTCGTCGCCAACGACACGCAGCCCAACCGCCTTTATCGCAACAAGGGCGACGGGACCTTCGTGGACGTCGCGGTGTCGGCCGGCGTGGCGTTCAACGAGGCCGGCGTGGCGCGGGCCGGGATGGGCGTCGACGCGGGCGACTACGACGCGTCGGGGCGACAGAGCCTGATCGTCGGCAACTTCGCGAACGAGATGATGGCCCTCTACAACAACGAGGGCACGGGGTTGTTCATCGACGAGGCGCCGCGGTCGACGCTGGGACGCGCCACGCTGCTGAGCCTCACCTTCGGGTGCTTCTTCTTCGACGTCGACCTGGATGGACGGCTCGACGTGTTCTCGGCCAACGGCCACGTGGCCGACGACATCGAGCGCGTGCAGCCCAAGGTGAAGTACGCGCAGCCGGCCCACCTGTTCCGCAACCTCGGCGAGCGCCGCTTCGCCGATCTCAGCGCCGAGGTGGGCCCTGCACTCACGAAGCCCGTCGTGGGACGCGGCGCCGCCTACGGCGACTACGACAACGATGGCGACCTTGACGTCCTGGTGACGGTCAACAACGGCCCCGCGCGACTGCTGCGCAACGAGGGTGGCAACCGCAACGGCTTCCTCCGCGTGGCGCTCGTCGGGACTTCGTCGAATCGCGGAGGCATCGGCGCGAAGGTCACGATCGAGGTTCCCGGCCGGAAGCCGTTCACGAGCCTCGTCAAGACCGGGTCGAGCTACCTGTCGCAGAGCGAGTTGCCGGTCACGTTCGGCCTGGGGAACGCCTCGGCGGTGACAGCAGTCATAGTGGCGTGGCCCAACGGCAAGGTCGAGCGGGTGAGCGTGCCGGCGGTCAACCGCCTGCTGGTGATCCGCGAGGGCAGCGGGGTGGTGAAGGCCGACGCGCTGACGCCGGCGCCGCCGCGTCCGGGCCGGGCACCGGCTACGCCCAGGCGGTGAGGGCGCACATGACACGCGGCTACGGACTCCGGACCCGTCGGATGATGCGCATACGCACGGTGGTCGGCCTGGCCTGCGCGGTGGCGCTCGCGACCGTCGCAATCGCTGCGCGGCAGCCAGCCGCGCCGGTCGCGGCGTCGGCGCGGGCCGCGGACCCCGACGCGGCCTATCGCGAGAACAACCTCGGCGTCGCCGAGCTCGAGCAGTACAACTACGAGGCGGCTGTCGCCGCCTTCCGCCGGGCCCTGGCGATCGATGCGGGCAACCGCCTCGCCCGGATCAACCTGGCCATTGCGCTGCTCTACGTGCCCGACCCGGTCGAAGCGCGCAAGGAAGCCACGATCGCCGTGGAGCGCTGGCCCGACGCGCCGCAACCGCACTACGTCCTTGGCCTGCTCGCTCGTGCCGAGAACCGCGCGGCCGATGCCGAGAGCGCGTTCAGCAGGGTCCTGGCGATCGACCCGGCCGACCTCGGCGCGCGCGTGAACCTCGGGCAGCTGTACCTCCAGCAACGGAAGTACGACGAGGCCGCCGACCTCTTCCGGGCCGCGGTCGCATCCGAGCCCTACAACGCCACCGCCGCGTACAACCTGGGTGTCGCGCTGACCAGGGGCGGACGGGCCGACGACGGGGCCGCCGCCATGGCCCGCTTCCAGGAACTGCGCGCAAGCGGATACTCGACGACCTTCTCGAACGTGTACTTCGAGCAGGGCCGCTACGCGGAGGCCGTGGTCTCGACCGGCGCGGAGGCTGACCTGGTGGATCGCGAGGTGCCGGCCGTGTCGTTCGCCATGGGGCCGACTGTCGGTGCCGCCGCGGCTCTGCCAGGTGGAGGCGCCACGACGGTCACGGCCAAGGGGACGGATGCGCTGCTTGGCCAGCTCGATCCGGCGCTCTGCCTCGCTGACCTGGATGTCGATGGTGATCTGGATCTCATCGCCGACGGCGCCGTGTGGTGGAACGCGCTCGGCGCGTTCACGCGAGGCCCGTCGATCCCCGGCACCGCCGACGCCACCGCCATCGTCGTCGCCGACTACGACAACGATCTGCGGCCCGACATCTTCGCCGCGGGCCCGACTGGTGCGCACCTGCTCCGCCAGGACGCTCCCGGCCGCTTCGCCGACGTGTCGAAGGCGGCAGGCATCCCCGGG
>CAVONI010000009.1:0-418238 GCA_963697285.1 uncultured Acidobacteriota bacterium | reverse complement strand
CTCGCGAACCAGGCCGGCCGGCACCGCGAGGCCGCAGTGTGCGCACGTCGCCGGAGCGACGCGCACGCCGCGTGGCGTGAGGCGGGTCGTCACCGTGCAGCCTCCCCGGCAGAGGGCGCGTCGCCCGCGATGTCGACCCGGGCGGCGTGAACGAACCGGAGGCTGCCCTGAGTGGCGTCGATCCGCAGTTCCCACGCGCCAGGTGCGTCGAGCCTGACCAGGGTCCGGTAGCTTCCGGGCTGCTGCGGCAGTTCGACGAACGCTCCGACTGGTTCAGGCGCGTATCAGACGGGCGGATGGCGAAGAGGTGACCGGTGAGCCCTGTCACGGGCGCGCCATCACGACCGGCCACGCGGATGTCGACCGGCCGCGGCATGCCCGCGAAGTGCGGGATGTCTGACGGCACCTCGTAGCGGACCGTCCACCCGAGCTGACGGCTCGCGGCCTCGACCGCTTCGTCGGCGTCCCACGCGCGCGCGGCTTCGTAGTAGCCCTTGATAGGGCGCGGCGTGTCGGGGCGCGTCGCCACCCAGACACATCACGCCGCTCGAGACGACCGACATCGCGAGCAGCCCGCCCAGGTAGATTGGCCAGCGATACTCCGAGAGCACCCGCAGGGCCTTCATCGCTCCCTCTCCTCCTTCTCGTGTGCCTTGCCGAAGGGACCCAGGAGCAGGAACTCGACTTCCTTCGTGAACCCACGGTCGGAGCGGACGATGTAGCGAAGCGGCGCCTGGCCGTCGTCGAAGACGGCTCGCGGCACCGTGGCGACGGCGTTCACCGTCAGCAGCTGGTCGGGCGCGACCACGACCGGCGACTCACTGAGCACGAGGCTGGCGTCCTGCGGGCTGATGACCTCGATGGTGAACGTCTGGGTCTCTGGCAGCTGGTTCGTGATCCTGATGCGCTGCTGGTTCGCCACCTCGCCGGTCGTCAGCAACCGGTACGGCTCACGCCCGCCGCGGACGACCTCGACCAGCGCGTCGGCGCGCGTCAGCATCAGGACGGCAAACGTGCCCCAGGCGACGACCATGAGCGCGACGTAGGTGAGATTGCGCGGCCGCCACAGGCGCCTGACGCCGCCGGTCTGCTCGCGCTCCGACGTGCTACTGATGAGGCCGATCGGCTTGCCCTGGCCGAGCATGACCTCGTCGCAGGCATCCACGCACTGCGCCGTGCCGATGCACTCCGGCTGCAGGCCGCGCCTGATGTCGGTGCCCGTCGGGCATGCGTTCACGCACGCGCGGCAGGCGATGCAGTCGCCGGCGAGCACCCCGACGATGCGGTCCTTGAGCCTCACCTTCGGGTCGCCGCGTTTCTCGTCGTAGGCCACGAGGATCGTGTCCTGATCGGCCATGACGTTCTGCAGGCGGCCGTACGGGCACGCGATCGTGCACATCTGATCGCGGAACCACCCGAAGTCGAACAGGATCGCGCCCATCAGGAGCGCCATCGTGAAGACCGCCCCCTTCCAGGCGAGCGGATTCGTCATCACGCCGTATACGACGCCCCGCCATCCGATGAAGTAGGCGACGAAGGTGGCCGACATCGCGAACGCGACCACCGTCCAGATCGACCACTTGGCGGCCTTGATGGCGAGCTTCCGCCCGCTCATGGGCGCGTCGTTCAGCCTCTTCTGCTTGTGGGGGCCGCCCTCGAGGTAGGTCTCGATGGGACGGAAGAGGAACTCGAGGTAGACGGTCTGCCGGCACGCGTACCCGCACCACATCCGCCCGAACGTCGAGCCGACGAAGAAGACCGTGACGATGATGCCGAACCCGAACGCGGCCAGGATCAGGTTGTCGCTCGGGTAGAACACCGCGCCGAAGACGTGCGTGCGTCGCGTCGCGAGGTCGATCATGAACGCGGGCTGCCCGTTGACCGGAATCCAGGGCAGCGCAAAGAAGAGCACGAACAGCGCGTACGCGACCGCCTGACGGATCTTCCAGAAGCGACCCTTCCGGACGATCGGGTACATGAACCGCCGCTTTCCGTCAGCCGAGAGGCTGTACAGCAATCCTCCTCGGGCGCGACGTCGAAGACGCGCTCGTGGCCAGACGACACCGCTGCGGCGTCGGGCGTCGTCTCGATCTTTCCGGTGACGGTAGCGTTCACGTCAGCTCCCCGGAATCGGTTCCGGCACCACCGGGTCGCCCTCTGCCGGACGGGCGTTCGGCGGGTTCGACCCCTGCAGGTTCCTCGGCGATGACCAACACGAGGGCGGCGAGTTCCTCGGGTTTCACGACGCGGCCCCACGGGGGCATGCCCTTCGCGGGCCAGCCTTTCGCCACGGTCTGGAAGATCTGCTCGACCGAGCCGCCGTGAATCCAGCGGTCATCGGTGAGGTCTCGGGCCGATCAGGCCCTGCCCCTTCTCTCCGTGGCACGACGCGCACGTGCGGGCGAACCGCGCCGCGCCCATCTCGAGCACCGCCGGATCCTTCGCGCCCGCGAGCAGGCTGACCGGCGACGGCGGCACCGAGCGGGTTCGCGTCGTAGTGCGCCTGGACGGCGGCGAGGGCCGACTGCGTCTCGCTGCGATACTCGCCTCCATGCTGCCCTCGCCGAAGCTCAGGGCGTAGAAGATCAGGTAGGCCGCCGAGAAGATGAGCGAGCCCCACCAGATGGCCATGAGCCAACCGGGCATCGGGTTGTCGTATTCCTTGATCCCGTCCAGTTCGTGGAGGACCTTGTCTTCGTACTGGGCCATGGTCTCCCTCGTTCTTCCTTCAGGCCTGTCGTGTGGTGGATCGGGCCGTCTGCCGGCGTGTCGCCATCGCCTTCGAGGGCGAGGCGGGCCATCGCGTGCCCAACTCCTCGGGGCGGGTCCGGAAGACCCGCACCGCGACCACCGCGTAGAAAACGATGAAGAAGAGCATCGAGGCAATCGCCCAGGTGCTCGCTCCCGTGCGTGCCGCCAGTTCCTGCAGCATCGCTATCTCCCCGCCGAAGCGACGGGACCTGCAGGCGTCGCGGCGGCGGGCGGCGCGAAGGCGGGCGTCACGAATGCCGCTTGTGGCAGCGCTCTCTTCCACTTGATGTCGGTGCCGAGACGCTGGAAGTACGCCGTGAGGGCGACAATCTCCATGTCGGCGAGCCCGGTCGGCCCCTGCTGCGCTTCGACCTCGGCGGCAATCGTCTTCGCCTGCGTCGCCATGGCCCCCGGCGCCGCCTCGATCTCACCATCGGTGTAGGGCACCCCAGCGTCTGCAGGGCGCGCATCTTGGCGCCGATGAGGCTCGTGTCGAACGCCGTCGTCAGGAGGTGCGGGTACGCCGGCGTCATCGACCCCTGCGTCGTCGAGGCAGGTTGAGCCATGTGGCGTGACGTGGGCCAGAGCGACGGGTAGCTCGCCCCCGACCCGGTGCAAGTCGGGGCCCGTGCGCTTCGAGCCCCACTGGAACGGACGATCGAGACCTGACTCACCCGCCTTCGAGTACTCGCCGTACCGTTCGGTCCCGTACCTGAAGGGCCGCACGAGCTGCGAGTGGCAGTTGTAGCAGCCTTCGCGGAGGTAGATGTCGCGGCCGACGACCTCCGAGCGGCGAGTACGGCGTCACGCTCGCAATCTCCTTCACGTTCCCCTTGTCGAAGAACATCGGGATGCCCTCGACGAGCGAGCCGACTGCCAGGGCCAGCACCACCAGGATCGTGAACGAGATCATCCGGCCCTCGAGGACGCGGTGCACCCCGTGGCGGATCTCGTGCTGGAACCGGTACAGGGCGTGGTCGTAGGTGTTCGGCGCGGGCCAGCACCGGGCGCCGAGTGGTCGCTCACGAGCGGAGGCGCACTCCCTCGGGTTCCACCGCGAAGTCGGCGGGGGCACTCCTGATCGTCTTGACGACGTTCCAGACGAGGAGGAGGAGGCCCGAGAAGAGAGGAGTGCCGCGACGAGGCGGATCCATACATCGGCACGATCCGGATGACCGTCTCGATGAAGTCGGGATAGACCAGCCGGCCGTCTGCCTCGAACGCGCGCCACATCGCCCACTGCGTGATGCCGGCGACCCACATCGACACCTGGTAGGTGATCAGGCCGACGGTCGCCACCCAGAAGTGCGCGGTCGCGAGCTTCTTCGAGTAGAGCTCGGTCTTCCAGAGCCTCGGGGACGTACATCCTCCAGTAGGCAATGCCGAACGACAGGAAGGCATTCCAGCCGAGCGCCCCCGCGTGGACATGCCCGATCGTCCAGTCGGTGAAGTGCGAGACCGCATTCACCGACTTGATCGACATCATCGGCCCCTCGAACGTGGCCATACCGTAGTAGGTCACGGCGACGACCATGAACTTGAGGATGGGGTCTTCGCGCAGCTTGTGCCACGCGCCGCGCAGCGTGAAGAGGCCGTTCACCATGCCGCCCCAGGACGGCATCCAGAGGATCAGCGAGAAGAGCATCCCGAGCGTCGACGCCCATTCCGGGACGGCCGAGTAGTGCAGGTGGTGCGGGCCCGCCCAGATGTAGACGAACACGATCGACCAGAAATGCATGATCGAGAGCCGGTAGCTGAACACCGGCCGGTCGGCCGCCTTCGGCAGGTAGTAGTACATCAGGCCCAGGAAGGGCGTCGTCAGGAAGAACGCCACGGCGTTGTGGCCGTACCACCACTGCATGAGCGCGTCCTTGACGCCCGAATACGCCGAATAGCTCCCGAGCCAGGAGTACGGCATCACCATGCTGTTGCCGATGTGCAGGATGGCCACCGCGACGATCGTGGCGATGTAGAACCAGATGGCCACGTAGATGTGCTTCTCGCGCCTGATCGCGAGCGTGCCGAAGAAGTTGATCGCGAAGGTCACCCAGAGCACCGCGATCACGACGTCGAGGACCCAGGGCAGTTCCGCGTATTCCTTGCCCTGCGTGTTGCCGTTCACGAGCGCGAGCGCCGCGGCGACGATCAGCAACTGCCAGCCCCAGAAATGGAACTTCGAGAGGACATCGCTGAAGAGCCGCGTCTTGAGCAGCCGCTGCATCGAGTGGTAGGTGCCGGCGAAGATGATGTTTCCGCAGAACGCGAAGATGACGGCGTTCGTGTGGAGCGGCCGCAGCCTGCCGAAGGTGAGGTACGGCGCCAGGTTCAGCGCCGGTACGAACAGCATTGCCGCGATCAGGACGCCGACGAGCATGCCGACCACGGCCCAGACGATAGCGGCAAGGAAGAAGAGCCGCGGGGTTCGATCATCGTAGCGCACGGTGTCGCTCATCGGGTTCCCATCCTGTGTGGGTGCGTCTTGCGAAGGTGAATGCGCGGGCTCCGGCCAGTGCGCTCACGCGGCCCGTCGATCTCGCTGTTCGGACTGTTTCGGCGCCGCGGGTGCGGCTCGGGTGACGACAGCGACGTTGCCACCCCGGCCTCGACGACCTGTCGGGCGAGGGCGTTGATGGTGGCCGACCGCAGCACGTCGGCCACGCGGCGTTGCGCCTCGTGCCAGACGAGGTGCGCCGGGCAGAACGACGCGCGCCAGCACGGATCGTCGGGCGACAGGCACGTGTTGAGCGCGAGCGGCCCCTCGATGGCGGTCACCGCGTCGAGCATCGTGGTGTCACCGGCCGCAGGGTGCAGCGCGAACCCGCCGCCAATCCCCCGCTGCGATGTCACGAGGCCCGCCGACGCCAACTGCTGCATCACCTTGCCGACGAAGGGTGCCGGTGCGCCGATCGCCGCGGCGATATCCACCTGCGACAGCCGCGTCGCGGCCGGTTGCATGGCCAGGTGGATGAGCGCCCGCACGGCGTAGTCGGCGGCCCGGGTGAGCTGGAGGCCGCCTCCACGCGCCGCCGCCCTGCGCGATGCGACGCTTCGACTGGCGGCAGGGCACGGCGGGGCGAGGGGTCCGAGGCGATGGGCAGACAACGTAGGCGACACGGCTGGCGGGGGCGGCGGACATCGTGTCTGCCGCACTGCGGCACGATTTGCAACTCGTGTGCCTTTTGCTGAGCTACCGAAAATCGGACGTATCTGCTCTGGTTTGGTGGGAACTGAAGGAATCCTACGGGTTTGCGGCAGGAGAGGGCCTGGTGACGTTGCGCCACTGGCGGGATTTCGGCGACAGCCGTCGCATCGGCCGGCGGTCCAGGCCAAAGGCAGTCGCACCGTCGGCCGGTCGTCATCCCGTTCGAATATACTTGCAATCGAGGATCACGAATCCATAATTACAAGGATGTTGCAGCGACGAATCACAGAGCGCCTGACTTATCTCTTGAAGCACTATCCAGCCGTGGGTCTGCTGGGGCCTCGACAGGTAGGCAAGACGACCCTGGCGCAGGAGATCGCCGGACAACGGCCCTCGGTCTACCTGGACCTTGAATCCGTCACTGACCTGGCCAGGCTCAGCGATCCTGAGCAGTACTTCGCCGACCACGAGGACGAGCTGGTTGTCCTCGACGAGGTGCATCGTGTCCCGGGTCTCTTCCAGTCCCTGCGAGGTGTTATTGATCGCGGACGCAGGCGCGAGAAGAAGGTGGGGCGCTTTCTCCTGCTGGGTTCTGCCGCCATCGACCTGCTCAAGCAGTCAGGCGAGAGCCTGGCCGGCCGAATCTCTTATCTGGAACTTGCGCCGTTCGACGCACTGGAAGTGCCAGCGGCTGCCCTGGACACGCTCTGGGTTCGTGGCGGATTCCCCACGAGCTTTCTCGCAGACGACGATGCGTTGAGCCTCAAGTGGCGCCAGGATTTCATCCGCACCTATCTTGAACGGGAGATCCCCCAACTCGGGCCACGCATCCCGGCTGAAACGCTCCGTCGCTTCTGGACGATGCTCGCGCACAACCAGGCCGAACTCCTCAATGCTGCCAATCTGGCGCGTGGTCTGGGGGTCGATGGCAAGACGGTCGCCAGCTATCTTGACCTGCTGGTTGACTTGCTCCTCGTGCGCCGCCTGCCAGCGTGGCATCGAAACGCCGGCAAGCGCCTTGTGAAGTCACCGAAGATCTCCGTGCGCGACACGGGGATCACCCATGCGCTGCTCGGGCTGAGAAACAAGGAAGACGTCCTGGGCCATCCGGTTGCCGGGCAGACATGGGAAACGCTGGCAATCGAGACACTGATTGCGGCGGCTCCCGAAGGCACGGAAGCGAGCTTCTATCGCACCTCGGCGGGCGCCGAAATCGACCTTGTTCTTGTACTGCCGAACCGTCAACTGTGGGCCATCGAGGTCAAGCGGAGTTCGGCGCCGAAGGTGGGGAAGGGTTTCCACATGGCCTGCGCCGACCTGCAACCACATCGGCAGTCTGTCGTGTATTCGGGGACTGAGCGTTTTTCCCTTGGTCACAAGACTGAGGCCATCGGCCTGGTGGCGCTGGCCACCGACCTGCACTCGGTGAAGTAATGCTCGAGTCAGGCGCGCAGCCTGTTGACGCCGTCGCGGCCGTGATACAACGCTCGCCCATGCCCGCGACCGGCCTCCGCCGCGAACTCACCCGATGGGACCTCACCGCCATTGGTGTCAACCAGGTGCTCGGGGGCGCCGTGTTCCTCATGCCGGCCCTCCTGGCGGCGCAACTCGGCAACTGGAGCATCTGGGCCGTGCCGCTGACCGGCCTGCTCGCGATGTGCGTCGCCCTCTGCTTTGCCGAGGCGGGCAGCCGCTTCGACGGCACGGGTGGCGCGGCGCTCTACGTGCACGAGGCATTCGGCCGCTTCGCGGGGTTCGAGGTGGGCTGGATGCTCTGGGTAGTACGCCTTACGAGCTGGGCGTCGGTGGTCAACGGCCTCGCCGATGCGCTCGGCTACTACTGGCCGGTGCTTGGTGCGGGCTCGTCGCGGCAGGCGTTCATCACCGGGCTCGTCCTCATCCTGACGGCCATCAACATCCGCGGCATCAAGCAGAGTGCGATCGTGGTCAACGCGCTGACCGTGGGGAAACTCGTGCCGCTGGCCCTCTTCATCCTGATAGGCCTGCCGCACGTCGCGTGGGGATCGCTGACGCCCGCCGCACCCATCCTGTCGCACCCGATCGCGGCGCCAGCGCTCTACCTGATCTTCGCGTACGGCGGATATGAAGTCGTACCCGTCCCCGCCGGCGAAGCGAAGGACCCGCGGCGCGCGGTGCCGTTCGCGATGATCATGACGATCGTCGTGGCGGGTCTGGTGATGACGCTGGCGCAGGTGGTCGCGGTCGGGACCCTGCCGGGCATCATCGCCTCGAAGACACCGCTCGCCGACGCGGCCCTCCTCTTCATGGGCGCCGGTGGCGCGCTGCTCATGACCGTGGGTGCCACCGTGTCGATCACGGGACACAACATGGGCTCGGCCCTGTCGGGTTCGCGCAACCTGTTCGGCCTGGCCGAGCAGGGCGACCTGCCGCGGGTGTTCGCGTGGCTGCATCCGACCTACCGCACGCCGGTCATGGCCATCGTCGTGACATCGCTGGTCACGCTCGTGCTCGCGCTGTCTGGCGGGTTCGCGTCCATGGCCGCGGTGAGCGCGGTGGCGCGTCTCGTCATCTATGTCGGGACCGCAGCGGCCGTGCTGCAACTCCGCCGCACCGGACCGGCGGGCTTCACCGTGCCTGGCGGCCCAATCGTTCCCCTGGTCGCACTGGCGGTGTGTGCGGCGATCCTCGCGGGCGCCACGCCGGCACAGCGCCAGTCGGGCGTGATGGCGCTGGCGATCGGCGCCTTCTTCTTCGTTCTCGCCAGGCTCGGCACGCGGACGAGCGCCTGAACGCACTCAGTTGACCCTGTCCTTCTTCATGATCTCGGCTCCGCAACCCGTGTGCCGCTGGTGCGCGGCTGGCCGGCGGGGTGCTCGCGCTGAAGCCGGTGGTGTGACGCCCGTGGTCCGTAGTGGAGCTGCCGCAGCGTTGCCGCGCCGAGTGGTCCGGCCGCCCAGGCTTTCATGAGCCACGGCCGGACATATGGCGTTAGGCTGATCTTGCCAAGCCCGACGCGCGTTTGGGAAATCGAGGCACGATCGACCGCCTCCTAAACGTTTGATCGTGGGACCGCCAGTTAAGGCAGCAGGGCAGGACCGACGAAGCCCATCCACACCACGGTCCCGGCGATGACGCCACCAACGAGGTCGATCAGGAGGGCGCGCCGGTCGCCGACCGGAAGGCTCCGGACCACAGTGATGATACTGATCGACGCGAGACCGATCCCGAGAAGAATCAATGCCGCAAGGAGCGGCGGAGCCGACAGAGCCTGCGCGACATGAGCCTCATCCGTGTGTTCCGCTGCTCCTCGAATGAGGAAGATGCCGACTGGCACGAATCGTACGGCCGAAGCGAGAACCACAGCTGCCGCCACTATCCGTGCGCTTGGTCTTCGAACGAGCCACGCGCATCCAATCATCAGACCCCAGGAAATCGCGATGCCCAGGAACGCAGCGATTCCCGCACCAGTGACGCTCCCCATCGTCTCAGCGAGGGCCATGTCTCCAGTTCGAACGGCGGTCCAGAACGCAGGCTGATTGCGAAATCCAGTGGAGGCGTAGTGCAACGTCGGCTCGGGAAGCCCGGCCAGTGCGTTCCCAATCCAGTGGCCGAACTCGTGCAACAACACCGCTGGAGGCACACACAAAGCCGCCAGTGCGCTTCTGCGGAGTCGATCGGTGAGTGCCACTCGCTCGGTCATAAAATCCGCAGTATAGCCTCCTCCCAGTTATCGCTCACCTACATGTTCAGCAGAAACGGACAGCCTAACTTGCGTTGCACCAGACGGCGGCCGGTGCCATGTTGGGCCGCCGCTGGTGAACGCCGGCGATATGGTCATATGGTAAGCTGGCTATATGGTCAAGGTGACCTTCACCGTCGACGAGAACACCGTGGAACTCCTCAGGCGCACGGCGGCGCGCGAGCGCAAGCCGCAAAGCTGGGTCGTGCGTGAGGCGGTGGCCGAATACGCGGCGCGGGCAGGGCGGCTGACGCCAGACGAGCAGCGGCGCATGCTCGAGGTGCTCGAACGCCTTCGACATGCCCCCGTCGAACGGACGTTGGCCGACGTCGACCGCGAAATCGCCGAGAACCGGGCATCGCGGCGCGCGGCGAGCCGGCGCCGCTCATCCCTGTGATTGTTCACCTCGATACGTCGGCGCTGATCGACGCCTTCGCCGGCCCCCGCCGTGGCCTCGACGCGCTCGTCGGCCTGATCCAGGCGGGCCACCGCCCCGCCATCTCGACCCTCGTGCTCTACGAGTGGCGGCGCGGTCCCAGGACATCGACCGAGCTCGAAACACAGGAGGCGCTCGTGCCGGCCGGTTGTGCCGTGGCGTTTGGTGTCGCAGAGGCGGAACTGGCTGCGGAGTTGTACGCGACGGTCAGGCGACCGCGCGGCCGGGACCTCGACCTCGCGATTGCCGCCTGCGCCCTGCGCGACGGCGCCGCGCTCTGGACGACGAACCGCCGCGATTTCGAGGACGTGCCGGGACTGCAGCTGTACTAGCGGGCTACGGGCGACCCGCCACGGGCTGCAAACCCGCCTGGCGGTCGGGCCGCGCCGGCGCTGAGGGTAGAACTGTCGGCGCTCGCTATTGACAGCCCCGCCCGGGCCGCAAGAACTGCTCTCGGACGGCGTGATCGACGGCGCTCCGTCCCTGCGCCCGCCGGGCCAGAGCCGTTGGTGTGGTCTTGATCGCTGTGGCTGGCCCATATATGGTAACCATATGCAGAAGACGACCGTGTACATGGACGAGGAGACGTACCGGCGGCTGAAGCGGATTGGGCGTGAATGCGGGCGGCCGCCGGCAGAATTGGTGCGTGAAGCGGTCGCGGAGTACACCGCCCGTCACGCTCCGCGCCGCAAGCCGCGCAGCGTCGGCGCGTTCAAGAGCGGCCGCCGTGACCTCGGGCAGCGCGCCGAGGCGTTGCTGGCCGGCTTCGGCGAGGATCGATGATCGTCGTCGACACCGGCGCCATGCTGGCGTTGCTCGACGCCAGCGACGACCACCACGCCGTCGTCAGGGACCTCTACGAGGCAACCCCCGAGCGGTGGCTCCTGCCGTCGGTCATTCTTCCGGAAGTTGACTACCTGGTCGCGAAGTATCTCGGCGCCAAGGCGCGAAAGGCGTTTCTTGCCGACCTGGCCGATGGGTCGTTCTCCGTTGAGTGGGGCCGAGACGAGGATCTCGCGGTGGCCGAGCGAATCTGCACGCGCTATCGCTCGCTCGAACTCGGTCTTGTCGATGCCGTGGTGATGGCGACGGCCGAGCGCCTCGAGGCCGAGGCCATCGCGACGCTCGACCTGCGGCACTTCGGCGCCGTCAAGATCGCGGGGAATCCGCGACTCCTGCCGCGCGACCTCTGACGCGGCGCCGGGCCGCATCCCTAGTCGACCTTGTACTTCTTCACGATCTCGGGATCGGGGTCGATGCCGAGGCCTGGCTTCCGCGGCACCTCGATGTAGCCGTCCTTCACCGGGAACAAGGGAAGCGCCAGGTTGAACTGGCTCTCGACCGCCGGGTACGTCTCCATCACGATGGCGTTGGGCAGCGAGGCCAGCAGGTGGACGGCCATGAACGGATCGCCGTGCGGCGATACCGGCACGTGGAACGCCGACGCCAGGGCCGCGATCTTCCGGCCCTCCGAGATGCCGCCCGCCAGCACCGTGTCGCACTGCAGCACGTCCACCGCCTCGTTGTGCAGCAGGTCGCGGGCGCCCCAGCGCGTGAATTCGTTCTCGCCCGCGGCGATCGGGATGTCGAGTGCCCGCTTCACCTCGGCGCAGCCGGCGAAGTCGTCGGCCTCCACCGGCTCCTCGAACCAGAACGGGTCGAACTTCTCCACCATCCGGCCGAACCTGATCGCCTCGGCAGCCGTCCAGCGGTTGTTCGCGTCGATCATCAGGTCGATCTTCGGTCCGATCGCCTCGCGTACTGCCCTTACCCGCTCGGCATCCAGGCTCATCGGCTCGCCGCCGACCTTCATCTTCACGGCGTGGAAGCCCAGTGAGACGTACTCCTCCATCTCGTTGACGAGTTCCTTGACGCCCTTGCCTTCCTCGTAATACCCGCCGGCCGCGTAGACGCGGATCTTCTCGTTGAAGACCCCCATCACTTCACACGCCGGCATGTTCAACGCCTTGCCGACGAAGTCCCACAGCGCGATGTCGACGGCGCCCATGGCCGAGATGTAGAGGCCCTTGGCCACGGGCTTCCGGTTGAACCGGTACATCCGGTCCCAGATCGCCTCGATGTGGAAAGGGTTCATCCCCTTGATGCGCGGGAGCAACTGCGTCAGCACGATCTCGCGGCCGCCGCCGAAGTTGCTGCGGCCGATGATCCCGGCGTCGGTGTGGATCTCGAGCTGGGTCATGCCGGCGTAGTTGCCGCCGCTCTGGATCGTGCCGTTGCGCTTGACCGGCGTCTTCGTCGGGTAGCGTAACTGCTGGAACCTGATGTCGGTGATCTTGACGTTGATGTCCTTGACCTTCTCGACTGCCGGCGGGGTCTGCGCCAGCAGCGACGAGGGAAGCGCAGTGGCGGCGGTGGCCGCGGAGGCGGCCGCAGCCGCACCGAGGAAGGATCGTCGGTTCATGGGGACTCCCTGGGACTGGACACGTTCCGTTCAGTGTGGTGGCGATGTGCGGGAGAGCATACTCTCAACTCGTGGCCTTCAGGGCACCGTCGCCCCACGCGGTGGGGCGCCACGGGTGGTTCACGAGATCGTCCCCTGCGCTAGAATGCGCGGGCGCGGGTTGCGTCTCGCGTCTCTACCCATCGAACACTCCCGGGTTGGGCGCATCTCCGGGCCGTCGGCGCAGTGAGCCGGCGTGCCGCGATGCAGGAATCCGCCCGGCACGGGTGAACTCGGGGCTCAACGGGAGCGTGGCATCATGCGCGCGGTCATCGCCGGCAGCGGCAGCGAAATCGCCAAGAACCTCGTCACGAACGAGGCGCTTGCGCGAATCATGGACACGAACGACGCGTGGATTCGCGAGCGTTCCGGCATCGAGACGCGCTACTACGTGAATCCCGGCGAGTCGACCAGCGATCTCGCGGTGGCCGCGGGGCAGCGGGCGCTCGATCACGCAGGCGTCTCGCCCTCCGAGGTGGATCTCGTGGTCTCGGCGACGATGACGCCGGATCACTTCTTCCCGGGCAACGGGGGGCTGATCCAGACGCGCCTGGGGATTCCCGCGGTCACGTGCTTCGACATCCGGCAGCAGTGCAGCGGCTTCATCTACGGGTTGGGCCTGGTGGATGCCTACATCCGCACCGGCATGGCACGCACCGCCCTGCTCGTCGGCGCCGAAGTGCACTCCGGGTTCATGCCGTGGCGCGAGGGCAGCCAGCGACGCCTCGCGGGTGAGGTCGACGCGCCGCTCGCCGAGGGCGAGTGGGACGTCAACACCGAGACGCGCCACCTCACCGTGCTCTTCGGCGACGCGGCGGCTGCCGTCGTCGTCCAGGCCCGCGACGAGGACGGCCGCGGTGTCATCGATCACATCCTGCGTGCCGATGGTGCGGACGCGACGAAGCTGTGCGTTCCCGGCATCGGCTTCCGCCATCGCCCCTACGTGGACGCGGGCCAACTGGCCCGCCACGAATACGTGCCCGTCATGGACGGCCGCTACGTGTTCAAGATGGCGACCACGCGGATGGGTGAGGTCGCGCAGGAAATCCTCGCGCGCAACAACGTCGCCGTGTCGGATCTCAGCATGGTGCTGATGCACCAGGCCAACAAGCGCATCAACGAGTACGTCCAGAAGATGCTCGGCGTGCCCGACGAGAAGGTCATTCACAACATCCACAAGTACGGCAACACGACGGCGGCGACCATTCCGCTGCTGTGGGACGAGGCCGTGCGGGGCGGGCGCATCCGGCCGGGCGACCTCGTGCTGATGGTGGCCTTCGGTGCCGGCATGACCTGGGGCGCCACGCTCGTCAGGGCCTGAGCGGCAGCGCGTTCCGCTGGAGGTCCGCTCGCCAGCGGCGCGCGGACGGGCAAGCCCTGAGCGCACTCCGCAGAACCGCGTCGAAGGATAGGATGGTCCCGTGGACGACATCGACGTGACCACCGATTCACGATTCCGCACCCTCGACCCGCGCGTCATCCTCCTGGATCGTGTCGTCGGGTGGATCACGACGGCCGTGATGTCGGGCATGCTCGCCTTCGGCGTGATGCTCGCGCTGATGGCGGGTGACGGCCTCGCGTCGTGGATGCGCCTGGCCCTGGTGGTCGCCTGGCTGACGATCGCGGCGGCGCTGGCGTGGTTCGGACAGTACTGGCCGGCCGTCGCCTTTGCGCACACGCGTTACCGGGTTGACGACCAGGGAATCGAGATCCATCGCGGGGTGTACTGGCGCGACGTGATCAACGTGCCGCGCTCGCGCGTGCAGCACACCGACGTCACCCAGGGGCCGATCGACCGGCGTTTTGGCCTGGGGACGCTCGTCATCTACACGGCCGGCACGGCCTTCGCGCGTGTCGAACTGTCGGGACTCGAACACGGCGACGCCCTGCGCATCCGCACCTACCTGTTGCCGGGGACCACACCCGATGCGGTCTGAGCAGCGACTGCACCCGGCGGCGATCCTGTTCGACCTGGGACGGCAACTCCGCAACTTCGCGCTCCCGGGGCTCCTGCTCCTCTTCACCTCGTCGCGCTCCACGAGCAACGGGCCGTTTCCCGGCGGGCCGCAGTGGAACGCGTGGTGGCTGCTGTTCATCATCCCCGCGATGGTGGCGTCGGTGACGCGGTTCCTGACGTTCAGGCTGCGGTACGACGCGCACGAACTCGTCATCTCGCAGGGCCTGTTCTTCCGTTCAGAGCGGCACGTGCCCTACGCCCGCATCCAGAACCTGGACGCGGTCCAGAACGTCGTGCACCGCGTGCTCGGGGTCGTCGAGGTGCGCATCGAGACGGGCGGCGGCAACGAGGCCGAGGCGTCGATCCGCGTGTTGCCGATGACGGCGTTCACCGAGATGCGCCGACGCGTGTTCGCCGGGCGCACGGCCGGCTCGTCGTCTGCCGAAGCGGCCGTCGGCGAGGCTGCGCAGGCCCCCGCCGCGAGCACGCTGCTGCGGCTCTCGCCGCGTGACCTCCTGCTCTACGGATTCATCGAGAGCCGCGGGATGGTGGTGATCGGCGCCGCGTACGGCGCGCTCTGGCAGATGGGATTGCTCGATGGCTTCTGGCGCCGCGTGCCAGGCGCGGAGCAGTACGGGCGCGCGGTCGTTGACAGGCTCTCTGCCGGCACCTCCGGGCAGGCCGAGTTCCCGTTCGGCCTGGTCGTCGCGGCGATCGCCGGTCTCGTGGGGCTGCTGCTGATCGTCCGCCTCCTTTCGATGCTCTGGGCGCTCGTGCGGCTGCATGGATTCTCGGTGACGCGTGCCGGCGACGACCTGCGCACGCAATTCGGCGTGTTCACGCGGGTGACGGCCACGATCCCGCTCCACCACGTGCAGACGGTGATCGTGCGCGACGGCCTCCTGCACCGCTGGACGGGCCGCACGTCGGTGCGCGTCGAAACCGCGGGCAGTGACGTGAAGGGCGACGGTGCAAGCGAGCGCGAATGGCTGGCGCCGATCATCGCGCGCGACGCGCTTCCCGCGTTCCTGCGGCACGTCATCCCGCTCGTGGACGTGGATGCCCTCGAATGGCAGCCGGTGCATCCCCGTGCGTTCGTGCGCGCCGTGAAGCCCGCGTTCGTCGTCGCGCTGGGCGCGTCGCTGGCGCTTGGCGGCGTCATGGGGTGGTGGGCGGCCGCGACGCTGCCGTTCACGCTGGGCGCGGCGGTCGTCGCCACGAGACGCCAGGTGGCGCAACTGGCGTGGATGGCCGACGCCGACGTGGTGGTCTTCCGCAGCGGCTGGTTGTGGCGACAGGTCACGATTGCACGCACGAACCGCATCCAGGCGGTGGCCCTGCACCAGTCGCCGTTCGATCGACGCGCGTCGATGGCCAGCGTGCGCGTCGACACCGCGGGCGCCAGCGCCGCACATCGCGTCGACATCCCGTATCTCGACGTTGCGGTCGCGCAGCACCTGCACGCGCGGCTGGCCGCTCAGGCGGCGCAGACCGAGTTCCGCTGGTAGCCGTCGCCGCCCTTCGCAGGCTGCATGAATGGCTGATCCCTGAACTCGCGGGCATGTGAGGCTCTGCCGACGCCGCCAGCGACAGAGTCGAAGGGTATACTCGCCGCTGGTTTCAGATGGCGGGCATCGTCGGCGTGAACACCGACCAACGGCTGCAGGCGCTGGCACGCAGCGACAAGTGGTACCTGTCGTGCGGCGACGGCGTGATCTGGGCCCCGCCATTCCCGACCTGGCTGCACGTGCCGGGGTTCTGGGACGAGGCGCACGTCTACTATCACCCGGTCGCACCGCTGTTCGCCGTGGCGCTGGTTGATGGCTCGGGCCGCGCCGTCGCGCTCGAGCGCCGGTCGTGGCACTGGAGGCCTGATCGGATCGACGTGCAGTGGGCACTGCCAGGCGGCGCCACGCTCGCTGAACACCGCTACGCGCTGCCGGGTGGTCGGCTCATCTCGTCGTGGCACGTGCCCGACGAGGTGGCGCGCAGGTGGGCCGCACCTGCCTCGCTGGTGGCGTTCACGATGCAGCCCGGCGCCACGACACGCGACGTGCGCCCGAGCGGGGGGCCGTCGCTGACGTGGGTGCGCCGCGTCGCCGACCGCCGCGGCGCCGAGGTCGATGTCACGTTCACACTCCTCGCGCAGCCATCGCGGCCGGGCGCGCCGGTCCGCCGGTGCGCGGTCAGGTCAGAAGGCAGTGTCGCACAGCCCATCTGGCTGCACACGCCCTTCGCCGAACGGTGGACCGATGCCGGCCTGCCCGACGAGGTGCGCATCGAAGGCATCTCTGATTCGGGCTGGATTCACGCGGCCCTCGCCGTGCCAGCCCGGGACGGGGCGACGTTCGAGATCGTCGTGGCGGCGCAGTGGGACGCTGGTGCGGCGCCTGTGCTCCCTCGCGTGCACGTCAGGCCGACCTCGGCCGACAGCACGCGCGTCGTCGGTGAGTTCCTCGACCAGTTCCCGCGCTTCTCGTGCAGCGATCCGTACCTGTCGCGCTACTACGACTACCGGCTCTACGGGCTTCGTCTCAACAGCCTCGCCGGCGGCGCCGGCCACGTCCGTTATCCCTGTATCGCCGAAGGCATCGGCTACTTCCACGTGCCGATCACCTACAGCGCGCAGTGTCACCTCTGGGAGATGCGCTGGTCGCGCGACCCGGCGGTGGCGTTCGGGACGCTGCGGAACTTCCTCTCGACGCAGAAGGACGAGGGCGGTTTCCACGGGCGGATCTACAGCACGCACCAGCAGCACACCGACTTCTACCACGCGAACTGGGGCGACGCCGTGCAGGCGGTGCTCGACGTGCACGACGATGACGCGTTCGCCCGTGAGGCGTACGCGGGATTGTCGCGGCACGCCGAGTGGCTCATCGCGACACGCGACGCCGAGGGCTCGGGCCTCTTCGACGTGATCGATCAATTCGAGACCGGGCAGGAGTACATGTCGCGGTATCTCGCGGTCGATCCTGATGCCGACCGCTACGGCTGGGAGAACCGCATCCGGCTGAAGGGCATCGACACCTCGGTCTACGGCCACCAGCTGTTCGCGCTGCTCGAGCGGCTGGCGCATCGCTTCGGCGATGCCGACGCGGGTCGCCATTGGGCCGACGCGCGCGCGCGCACGGCCGCGGCGATCGTCGCGCGGTGCTGGGACGACCGCGCGGGCATCTTCACCGACGTGGCGCCCGGCACGCTCGCGGGGACTGGCGTGAAGGCGGCGGTGGGTTTCTATCCGCTGCTGACCGATCTCGTGAGCGATGCGCAGGTCGCACGATTGCTCGCGCACCTCGCGGATCCCCGCACCTTCGGCACGCCGGCGCCGCTGCCCTCGTCCAGTGTCGATGATCCGCTCTTCAACCCGGTGGCCGAGTGGAAAGGAAAGCGGCACGTGTGCCCGTGGAATGGCCGGGCGTGGCCGATGACCACCAGCCACGTCGTCGAGGGACTGCTGCGCCAGTGGCAGCGGGGCCGCCGCGCGGCCGGACCCGTTGCCGCCGACATGCTGTCGCGCTACATACGGATGTTCTTCGACCGCGGCCATCTCGAACGCCCCACCTGCTACGAGCACTACAACCCGTTCACCGGCGACGCCGCGTTCTACCGCGGCATCGACGATTACATGCACAGCTGGGTGGCCGACCTGCTGATCCGCGGAGTGGCGGGCCTCGAGCCCACGGCGAGCGGCCTGAGGATCGATCCGCTGCCGCTGCCTCTCGCGTGGGTACGACTCGAGGGCGCGGTGGTGCGCGATCGTGCGGTGGATGTCGAGAGAGCAGGCGACGTCGTGACCGTGGACGTCGATGGCGTTCGTCACGCCACGCGGGTCGGGACGGCACTCGAGGTGCCGTGGTGAGCCACGGGGCCATGCGCCCACCGGCGGGCGTCGAACTGCGCGGACTCGAGAAACGCTTCGGCGACGTGGTTGCGTTGCACCCGCTCGACCTCGACGTTGCGCCAGGCGAGCTCGTGGTGCTCGTCGGTCCGTCCGGGTGCGGCAAGACGACGGTGCTGCGGATGATCGCCGGGCTCGAAGACCCTTCGGCGGGCGAGGTGCGCATCGGTGGCCGCGCCGTGCAGGAGGTCGAACCCGCGGACCGCGACGTCGCGATGGTCTTCCAGAGTTACGCGCTCTATCCGCACATGAGCGTGCGCGAGAACCTGGCGTTCGGGTTGAAGATGCGCCGGCATCCGGCGACCGAGATCGACACGCGCGTGGCGTGGGCGGCGTCGGTGCTCGGCCTCGAGTCACTGCTCGAACGTCGTCCGGGACAGCTCTCGGGCGGCCAGAAGCAACGCGTGGCGTTCGGCCGCGCGATGGTCCGCGAGCCGCAGGTCTTCCTGTTCGACGAACCGCTCTCGAACCTCGACGCGCGCCTGCGCGCCGACATGCGCCGCGAGATCGCCGAGCTCCACGATCGCCTCGGCGCGACCATGCTGTACGTCACCCACGATCAGGTCGAGGCCATGACGCTTGGGCAGCGCATCGCGGTGCTGCGCGACGGACGCCTGCAGCAGTACGCGCCGCCGCTCGACATCTACCAGGATCCCGCCAACCTCTACGTCGCGAGCTTCATCGGCACGCCGGCCATCAACCTCGCGCCTGGCGACGCAGCGCGGGCTGGGGGCCACGACACGAAGCCTGTCTCTGCTGCGGCTGGGGGACGGCTCCCGGCCGACTCCACGACCATCACGGCAGGCCGGATGTCGGTCACCGTGCCGCGCCGTGTCGACGCTTCGCGCGTCACGATCGCCGTGCGCCCCGAGTGCGTGCGCCTCGCATCGCCCGGGGGAGACGCCGACTTCGGCACCACGGTCCACCGCGTCGAGCGGCTCGGCAACGAGTCGCTCGTCTACATCGAGGGGCCGACAGGCGAGCCGTGGGTCGTGCGTGCGCCCGCCGACTGGAACGGGCACCCCGGCGAGACGCTCGGCGTGCGCCTCGATCCGCGACGGACGCTGGTGTTCGACACCGCCACCGGGGAGCGCCTGGCGTGAGGGGTCAAAGGGGTCACATCTTTCTTTATCGCATTTTTCAAGCTCTGACCCCCGCCGCCCTCGCATGTGTCGCGGTGGCATCGCTGTCGTGCGCACCGGGGCCGTCGCAGCGCGCGATCACCCTGCGCGTGCTGAACTGGGCCCCGGAACTCGAACTCGCCCTCGAGCAGCGCATCGCGCGCGGATTCGAGGCCACTCATCCCGGCGTCACGGTCATCGTCGAGTCGGTCGTCAACAACTTCGGCGAGAAACTGGCGGCGTCGATCGCATCGGGCACGCCACCCGACGTATTCCTGCTCGACGTGCCCGACATCCCCGCATTCGTCGAACGCGGGCTCGTCCTCGACCTCGCGCCCTACCTGTCGCGCGTGGGATACGACCGCGCCGCCGTCTTCCCGCAGGTGCTCGACGTCTTCGCCCGCGGCCAGCGGTTGTTCGCGCTGCCGAAAGACTTCACGCCGATGGTCATCTACTACAACCGTCGCGTGTTCGAGGCCGCGGGCGTGCCGCCACCGACGGGGGCGCCGTGGACGTGGGACGAGTTCCTCGCGACGTCGCGCGCGGTGAGCCGCGATCTCGACGGCGATGGCACGCGTGACATCGTCGCGATCGACTTCCCGCGCGATCTCTACCAGTGGATCTCGTGGGTCTGGTCGGCCGGCGGCGACATCCTCGGCCCAGACGGCAGCGCGGCCCGCGGCGCCCTCGACGGGCCGGGGGCCGTTGCGGCGTTCCGCTTTCTCACCGACCTCGCGCTGGTGCACCACGTCACGCCGCCCGTGCAGTACACGCTCGGCGGCGACATCGCGCGGACGGGGCGCTTCTTCTCGGGTCGGCAGGCGATGATGCAGTCGGGGCACTGGTCGCTGCCCGTGCTGCTCAAGTACGCCGCGCGTGGCGACCTCTCCCTCGGCGTGGCGCCCATCCCGCATCGCGCGGGCGCGACGCCATCCACGGCGATCTACGTCTCCGGCTGGGCGGTGCCGGCCAACGTGGTGCACAAGCGACTTGCGGTGGAACTCGCCGCGTGGATGGCCGGCGAGGAGGCGCAGCGGATGCGGTCTGACACGCGTCTCGGCATCCCGGCCCTGCGCGCGCTTGCCCAGGAACAGGCGCTCCGCGATGCCACCGGTGTCGAACGTGCCTTCCTGCAGCAGGTCGCCCACGGCCGCATGCCGTGGGGCGCGGTCGTGATGGACTTCCACCGCATCGAGCGGCTGTCGTTCGACATCATGGACCGTCGGCTCCTGCGCGGCGACGATGTGCAGGTCGCGGCGTCGGAGATCGCCGCCGAGATCGATCGGGTGATGGCGCGATGACGTCGCGCGCCACGTCGCTGCTGGCTGGTCTGGTCGCCTGCGTCGCGGGCCTCGCGATCGCCGTGGCGCTGTGGCAGGCGCAGTCTGCCGTGAGGCGGGCCGAGCACCGGCTGCTCGAGGCCGAGACGACGACTGCCGCGCGCCTGTTGCGCGAGCCCGACGGACCGGCACGCCTGTCGTCGATGCTCGGCACGCGATGGCGCCGCGTGTCGGCCCGCGAGTCGACGGCCGGCGACGTCGTCATCGAGTCGCCGGGTGCGGGAACGAGGGCGACGGCGGCCGTGCTCGACGCGGACGGCTGGGACGTCGTCGGCCAGGTCGAGGTGGACGAAGACCCGGCGCGGCGAGCGGCGCTGCCGCTGGCCGTGTCTGCCGTCGCAGGGCTGTCGTGCGGTCTGCTGTATGCCCTGGCATGGTGGAGCGTCTCGACGGCCCGACGGTGCGGGCCTGCGGGGTCGCTGAAGGTGCCTGTGTCAGCCTGGTTGCTGGGTGCCGGCATCACGATCCTGGTGCCCGTCGTGATGGCGGAGCGTTGGGCCGTGGGAGCGCTCGGCGACCTGACCGAGCGTCGGATGGTCCTGGCGACCGACGCACTGGCAGGGCGTGCCGACGTGGACGTGCTCGCCGGCATCCCGTCGGGCATCCTCGGCCTCACGGGGCTGCGGTTCGTGCCGCGTGGCGAGGGCCGACGCGATTTGTTCATGGCCTCCGGGCTTCCGCCGCAGGTGGCGCAGGCCGTGTCAGAGGCACCGGACGTGTCAGCGCGCCGCGTTCGCGTTGACCACGTCACCTACGCCACGGCAGACGTCTCGACGGTGCGGCTCATCCTGTTGCCGTTCGAGCACGTCGACAGGCCTTCGTCTGTGATGCTCGCCACGGTCATGGTCGGGCTCCTGGTGTCGATGCCGCTGCTGGCGCTCGCCTCGACGCTCGGTGACCGCCGGCGCGTGCGGCGGGAAGTTGCTGCCTGGTCGTTCCTGGCGCCCGGCCTGCTGCACCTCGCCGCCTTCACGGTGGGCCCGCTGGTGTTCGCGGCGTGGCTGTCGCTGCACCGGTGGAGCCTCGTCGATCCCGCGCGCCCCTTCGTCTGGTTCGAGAACTACACCGCGCTTGCGGGGAACTCGGGGTTCTGGAACGCGCTGTTCAACACCGCGCTGTTCACGCTGCACGTGCCGTTCTCGATGGCACTGGCGCTCGGGCTCGCGCTGCTCGTGCGACGTCCGGGACGCGCGTCGGTGCTGGCGCGCGCGGCGTTCTTCCTGCCGAGCATCACGAGCCTCGTGGCGGTCGCGATGGTGTGGCAGTGGATCCTCAACGACGAGTACGGCCTGGCGAACGCGCTGTTGGGCGCCGTGGGTTTGCCGCGGATGCGGTGGCTCTCGTCGCCATCCGTCGCGCTCGTGTCGATCATGATCGTGGCGACGTGGACCACCGTCGGGTTCCAGACGGTGCTGTTCCAGGCGGGGCTCACGGCGATCCCAGGCGAACTCTACGATGCGGCGCGCATCGACGGCGCGAGCGCGTGGCGGCAGTTCGTGCACGTCACGCTGCCGGGATTGCGCCCGACGCTCGTGTTCGTCCTGATCACGTCGGTGATCGGATCGTTCCAGGTGTTCGGCACCGTCTACGTGATGACCGAGGGCGGCCCCCTGCACGCGACCGACGTTGCCGTGTTCCACATCTACGAGGAGGCGTGGGAACTGCAACGCGTGGGCAGCGCCGCGGCGATGAGCTGGACGCTGTTCGCCGTGATCTTCGCGGTGACCTGGCTGCACTTCCGGACGCTCGAGCGGAGGGCAGACGCATGACGGCGTCGCCCTCGCCTCGGCCCGAGGCGCCGCGTGTGGCGCCGCGGTTCGGACGCACCATGCCGCTCCGCAAGGCCTGGGCGCGAACGATGCGTCTCGCTGTCCTCGTGGTCGCGGTCGTGTTGATGATGGTGCCGTTCTTCTGGATGGTGTCGACCAGCGGCATGGAGGAACTCGAGGTCTTCCAGGACCCACCGCCGCTGTGGCCCGAGGCATTCCAGGCTGGCAACTACAGCGGCGCGCTCACGGCGCAGCCGTTCGGCCGCTACTTCTTCAACGCCGCCGTGTTCGCGCTGCTGGTCGTGTCGGGCCAGCTCGTCACGTCGGCGACGGCCGGCTACGCCTTCGCGCGGCTCGAGTTCCGCGGCCGCAGCGGCGTGTTCGTGCTGTGCCTGTCCACGCTGATGGTGCCGGCCGTCGTGATCCTGATCCCCCGGTTCCTCCTGGTCGATGCGATCGGCTGGACCGACACGCACGCGGGGCTTGCGAGCACCGAGCTGGTGTCGGTCTGGGGCATCTTCCTGATGCGCCAGTCGTTCAGGCAGGTGCCGCGCGAGCTCGAGGACGCCGCGCGCATCGACGGCGCCGGGCCGTGGCGCATCTTCTGGTCGATCGCGCTCCCGCTCGTCCGTCCGGCGACGGCCACGCTGGCGCTGTTCGCGTTCCTCGACGCCTGGAAAAACCTGCTCTGGCCGCTGATCGTGACGCGCTCGCTCGAGATGCGCACGGTGGAAGTCGGCATCGCGTCGTTCCACTCGACGTATCACACCAACTGGCCCTACCAGATGGCCGCGGCGGTCGTTGCCGTGGGACCCGTGCTGCTGCTGTTCGTGTTCACGCAGCGGTTCCTGACGCAGGGCCTCCACATGACGGGAATCAAGGGATGACTCGCACGACACTGCGCCTGATCACCGTGGGGCTGGTGCTCGGGTGCTCGCTGGAGCCATCGGGCACCATGGCCGGCCAGGACATGGCCGCCCCGCTGCCGGCCTTCGCACCTGTGCCGAAGTTTGCGATTGCGACGTCGCCGATCACGATCGGCGGCGACGTGCGGCCGCGCCAGTACCTGGGCGTGGTCGGTCCCCAGGCGGCATGGCTGGGCACCGAGAGCGGCGCCGCCGAGCTGTGGGTGCATCCGCTGAAGCTCGTCACCGACTTCGCGCTCGACTTCCGCATTCCCGACTACACCGATCCGGTGCGCGGGGCAGACGTCGCGCGTCGTGTCGACATCCGGCCCGAGATGACGACCATCACGTACTCGCACGCGACGTTCACGGTGCGGCAGCACATCCTGGTGCCGCTCGACGAGCCGGGCGTGCTCGTGCTGCTCGACGTGGACGCCGTGCATCCGCTCGAGATCATCGCGAGCTTCAGGAACGTGTTCCAGTACGCGTGGCCGGGTGCCTTCGGCGGCCAGTACGCCAGCTGGGACGATGCGAAGCGCGCGTTCCTCCTGTCTGAGAGCCTGCGCCGGCGCAACGGATACCTCGGTTCGCCGTGGGCGACCACCGCGTCGAACCATCCCGCGCACGCGCTGCCGGATGCACCGAGCGTCTTCCGCATCCCCGTTGACCCCCAGCGAGCCGTGCGCGAGTTCGTTCCCATCGTCGCGGTGGCAGGAACGGCGAGCCGTGACGCGCTGTTCGCGCGCTACCAGGGCATGATCGCGCGTGCGGAGTCGCTCTATCGCGCGCGCGTCGCGCACGCCGACACGTTGCGCACGTCGGCGGTGGCGATTGACTCGCCCGACAAGGGCCTCGACCTGGCGTTCGAGTGGGCCAAGGTGAACCTCGACGAGCAGCGCGTGTGCAATCCCGATCTCGGATGCGGACCGGTTGCTGGCTGGGCCCCTTCGGGGCAGAGCCTCCGCCCGGGCTTCGGCTGGTTCTTCGGCGGCGACGCCGCGATCAACTCGCTTGCGATGTCGTCGGCGGGGATGCACGACCTCGTCGCCGAGGGGTTGCGCTTCTTCGCGAAGTACCAGCGCGCCGACGGCAAGATCACGCACGAGATCTCGCAGTCGGCCGGGCAGCTGCCGTGGTTCACTGAGTTTCCGTACACCTACTATCACGCCGACACGACACCCTACTGGATAACGGCGGTGTGGCAGCACTGGCGCGCCACGGGGGATGCGGCGCTCGTCGACGAGCTGTGGCCGGCGCTACGGAAGGCATGGGCGTGGTGCCTGACGACCGAGACCGATGGCGACGGCATCATCGAGAACACGACCGGTGGGCTCGGTGCCATCGAAGTGGGGGCCATTGGCGAGAGCATCCACCAGGACGTGTACCTCGCGGCCGTGTGGATCCTCGCCACCGACGCGATGCAGGAACTCGCGGCCGCTCGCGGAGACACCGCGCTCGCCGCGGAGGCCGCGACGCTGCGCGGGCGCGCGGGGCGCACGCTCAACGAGAAATACTGGCTCGAGGGGGCCGGGCACCACGCGTTCGGGCTCCTGGCCTCGGGGAAGACGAACGATGCGCTCACGGTGTGGCCCGCCACGGCAGCGGCGTTTGGCGAGTTCGACCGCGAGCGCGCGAACCGCACGCTGACGGCGCTCGCGTCGCATCGGCTCACGGCCGACTGGGGGGCGCGGATGCTCGCAGACGATCATCCGCTGTATGAGCCGCTGCACTACAACATGGGTGCCGTGTGGCCGTTCGTCACGGGCTTTGTTGCGCTCGGTCACTATCGCTACGGGCGCCCGTGGGCGGGCTATCCGCTGATCGACGCGATGGCGCAGCTCACGTTCAACTTCGCGCGGGGGCGCCACGCGGAACTGCTGTCGGGTGCGTTCTACCGTCCGCTCGACACGGCGGTGCCGCACCAGTTCTTCGCCACGTCGATGCTGGCGACGCCGCTGCTGCGTGGGCTGGTCGGCTGGACGGCCGACGCACCGCGCCATGCCGCGAGACTCGCGCCGCAACTGCCGCCCAGCTGGGATCACCTCGAGGTCAGCCGGCTCAGCGTCGGCGATTCGCGGCTCGACGTCCGGATCGTGCAGGCAGCGGGAAGGATGACGACGACGCTCGTGGTGAGCGGGCCGCCGATCACGGTCGAGTACGTGCCGGGTGTGCCGGCGGGCGCGCGCGATGTCGCGACGGCGCTCGTCGGGGAGTCGCGGGGTCAGAGCTTGAAAAATGCTGCAATGAAAGATGTGACCCCTTTTGTTGTTGGCGCGGTGCCGGTGACGGTGACGACGACGTGGCGGGGGGGATATGCGATCGATCCGCCGGTGAGCACGTTGGTGGTCGGACAGCGGAGCGGCGGGGTGCGCGTGCTCGACGTTGTCGCGGGCGACCAAACGGTGCGGATCGACGTGGAGGGCAGGTCGGGCACGACCGCCCTGATGGGCCTGCACGGCGAGCGTCCTGCGTCGGTAGACGAGGGAGAGGTCGCCGACTGGTCTGGCGGGCACGGTCACATCAGGGTGACGTTTCCGCCAGGCACGTCGGCTGCAGCGCGCCGCACGCTGACGTTGCACGCGCGGTGAGCACTGGGACGTGGTCAGGTCGCAGGTTGACCGCAAGCGGCTGGATCCCGAGTCCACGCCGACCGGCCGACGAGCGGGCGAGGGGTGACCTGCGCCGCCTGACCTGCCATCCCGGCTGTTGAACCCAACTCGTCACAGGCGGATAATCGGACCGGGTGTCGGTCGGTGGCGTACCCGCCTGACGCCGTCCAGCCCCGCACGGCTGCAAGTCGGTCCCTCGTCGGAGGTGGTCCGTGGTGCAAATCAAGAGCATTCTCTGCCCGGTGGATTTCTCCGCAGCGACCGCGCGCCAGATCGCCATGGCCGCTGACCTCAGCCGCGTGTTTGGTGCGCGGCTCGTCGTCCATCACAACGTCGAAGCCGTGCCGATCGGCGCGGGCGTCGGGTGGATGTACGCGGCCGAGGCGCATCGCGGCGTCGAGAGCGAATACGACGCGGAACAACGACTGCAGCGCCTGGTTGCCGAGATCCCCGACGGTATCGTCGTCGAGGGCTGCGTGACGCGTGGCCTGCCCTGGTCGTCGGTCGTGAATGCCGCGCAGGCCGAGCATGCCCAGCTCGTGGTGCTGGCGACCCACGGGGATGCGACCGACGAGCACGCCTCGGTCACCGAGCAGGTCCTCGAAGAGGCGCGCAGCCTCGTGCTGGTCATGCACGATCCCAGCGTCGATACGCGTGCACCGCGATTCTCGGCGCCGACCGGCGAGCGTCAGGTGTTCCTCGTGCCGACCGATTTCTCGGCCGACGCGCAGCCGGCCGTGTCGCTGGCCTTCGAGCTCGCACGGCAGCTGCCCATCGAGTTGCACCTGCTCTACGTCGAAGCGACCCTGAAGGCCGGCCACGACGTCGCTGCGCTTGGTGCCGACCAGCACCGACTCGAATCGCTGGTGCCCGAAGACCTGCGGTCGCGCGCGGTGGTGCACGTCACGACCGGCGACCCCGGGCGCGAGATCGCCAAGGCGGCCGAGAAGCTGAGTGCCGCGTGCATCGTGATGGGTGAACACGCGCACACGCCGTTGAAACGGTGGTTCACGCACGACACCTCGCGCGACGTGTTGCGCTTCGCCCACTGCCCGATCTGGTACGTGCCAGCCCAGACCTCGTAGGGACCGCACCGTGTGCGGCTCGGCCGCGACTGATTGGCTCCGCCCACGCGTCCGGGCCGATTGCCTCAGGCGCTCGCGCGCGCGGCACCCCCGCCGGCCCGAGCGCAATGGGGGCGACGCTGTGACACTGCGTCGCCCCTGCCCCCGCCCTTGTCGCGTTCCCCGGGGGTCAGAGCTCGAGAAACGCGATGAAGAAAGATGTGAGCTCCACGTGCTCGTATACTGGCGGCCATCATGACCACTCCTGTCGGATTCATCGGCCTCGGGCTCATGGGCAAACCCATGGCCCTCAACCTCCTCAAGAAGGGTTTCGCCGTTGTCGTCAACAGCCGCAGCCGAGGCCCCGTCGAGGCGCTCGTCGCGCAAGGCGCCAGCGAGGCCGAGACGCCCGCCGCCGTGGCGCGCGCGGCGCGGGTGATCATCACGATGCTGCCCGATGGCCCAGATGTGCAGCACGTGCTCGACGGCGAACACGGCGTGTTGTCGGCGCTGCGGCCAGGCACGGTGATCGTCGATTCATCGACGATTGCGCCGGCGATCGCACGAGCGCTCGCGGCGCGCGTCGCCGCGTGTGGCGGGGCGTTCCTCGACGCGCCGGTCAGCGGGGGCGAGATCGGTGCGATCGACGGCACGCTGGCCTTCATGGTGGGCGGTGATGCGGCGGCCCTCGAACAGGTGCGGCCGGTGATCGCGGCCATGGGACATCCCGACAAGATCGTGCACGTCGGCGCGTCCGGTGCCGGCCAGGTCTGCAAGGCGTGCAACCAGATCGTGCTCGGCGGGACGATGGCGGTCGTGGCCGAGGCGATCGCGTTGGCGCGCAAGTCGGGCGTGGATCCCATGAAGGTGCGCGCCGCGCTGATGGGCGGGTTCGCGCAGAGTCGCGTGCTCGACGTGCACGGCGAGCGCATGATCACCGGCAACTTCAAGCCGGGGTTCAAGACGAAACTGTTCAGGAAGGACCTGGGGATTGCGCTCAACACGCTGGCAGAGGCCGGCGTCCCTGCCCCGGCCTCCGCGGTCGTGCAGCAACTCGTGCAGGCGCAGATGGCCGCCGGGGGAGCCGAAGACGATTACTCCGCCATCGCGACGGTCATCTTCGCGCTCGCCCACCTGTAGGGGCCGCGCCCTGCGCGGCCCGCTCGTCAGTTCCCGCCGTCGCGGATGATGATCACCGGATCGGCGGCAGGCACCCCGTCGGCGGTCACGTCGAAGCAGAAACGCAGTGGTTGCCCGCCAGGCGCGACCGTGCGTGCAACCCGCAGCCGCAGCGTGCAGAGCGAGACGTTGTCGTCGACGGCAAGCGGGAGCTTCGCTGTCCACGAGGCACCACTGACCTCGATCGGGATCTGCATGGCCGTCCGGTCGTCCTTGCCGTCGGCCGCCACTCCGCACACCAACCTGGGCGGAGCGGTGGGCGACACGGCAAACGGCTCGCCTCCCTCGCAGCCGGGACGTTGCGTGAACGTGATGACCACCTTCACGTGCGGCGTCGGAGCCTGGTTTGCCGCGAGCGCCGTCGTGCGCTTGTTGAGGAACAGGAAGTCGATGTCCTTCACGCGCCCTCGCTTGACGGAGTCGGTGACGAACGGGGGCCGCACCGTCCCGTTGTCAAGGGCCGGGACGGCGATGAGCATGTCGGGAAGCGTGTCTCGCTTTGCCTGCGCCCATGCGGGTGAGGCACACACGAGGACGAACAAGAGCACGAACAGGCGCGTGGTGGCTGTGTGCATCGGGTGACTCCCTGGATGTGATCGGCGCGACAGGTGCACGTCAGCGTGCGGCCTTCACGTCGTCATCGTACCTCGCGGTGGTCTTCGGATAGCCGAGCGCCAGCGCCGACGTCAGCGTCGCCCTCGCCTCGCCGACGAGGCCTGACAGCGCGAACACGGCGGCGGCGTTGTAGACCACCTCGGCGTTCTTCGGATCGCGCGCCATCGCAGTCCGTGCGATCCGCTGCGCATCGTCGTATTCACCGAGTTTCGCGCGCGCCACCGCGAGGTAGCTCTGCGCTTTCCAATCGCGCGGGCTGACCCTGAGTTCAGCCTCGGCCAACCGCACCGCTTCACGCCACGCAGCCCTCGCCTCGGCGGTGCGCCCCAGCCGTGACTCGGCGTCACCGAGCATGCGCCGGAACAGCGCATCCCCGGGACGCAGGGCGACAGCCTTTGCGTACTGCGTCCGCGCCTCGTTGATGCGCCCCTGCCAGAAGAGCACGGTGCCTGCGTTCGCGTACGCATCGCCCTCGGTGGGATCTCGACGCTGCGCTTCGGTGAATTGCGCCAACGCCTCGTCGGCGCGATCGTCGGCCATGAGCGCCGAGCCTGCCAGCAGGTAGCCGCGGGCACTGTCGGGCAGAATCGCGATCAGGCTGCGAAACGCGTCAACTGCCGCCGTGAACTGTCCTTCTGCATACAACGCCATCCCGAGTGACTGGTGATGTTCCCAGTATCCGGGCCGCAAGGCAATCGCCTGCCTGATCTCGCGCAGGCCCTCGTCGCGTTGCCCGGTACGGATGAGGGCCTCGCCCAGCAACCGGTGCGCATCATCGTTGCCCGGGGCGAGGCGCACGGCCTCGCGGGCGTCAGACGCCGCACGCTCCGACTCGCCGCGAGCGAACAACAGGCGTCCACGCGCGAAGCGCACCTCGAACTGATGGGGCGCCAGTTCAACGGCACGGTCGATGGCCTGCTGCGCGCGGCTGGCCCAACTGGGGTCGTCGGTGGCGCGGTACTGGAACTGTGCAGCCTCGGCGAGACCAGCCCACGCCAGGGCGAACGACTCGTCGGCCACGGTCGCCTGCTCGAAGGCGGCGATGGCCGCATCGCGATTTGCGGCGATGTCGCGCCTGAGCAGCAGGCCGCGCCCCCTGACGTACGCGTTGTAGGCGGTCTCGCTCGTCGTGGTAGCGCGTGGCTCGACGCTGGCCGAAGCGTCGGCCTTCACCGGGAGGCGCGCGGCAGAGAGGCCGGCCCTCACGCGCGCATCGAGCGGACGCTGCAGCGCGAAGTAGTCGTCGGCCGCGCCGTCGACCTGCTCGTTCCAGAGCACCACGCCATCGTCGGCACGGGCGAGCGTCAGATAGACGCGCAGCTTCGCTGGCGGCTGTGACTGCACGGCGCCGGTGAGCACGAGCGAGGCGCCCTGCTCGCGTGCCTCGCGCTCCGGGGGAGTGGTCGTCGCGCCATCGAAGCCAGCGCCGCGCACGACGCGGAAGTCTGCCGCGCGCGTCACGGCCGCCAGCGCCATCTGCGAGATGCTGGCCGCCACGTTGGTGTACGGCGCCGCGGCGCCGGTGCCGTCGATCAAGGGCGTCACGATCAGCACGTCGCGCCCGCCCGCTGTCGGCGAGGCCGGGCCGCGCAGGAGCGCGTACGCGACCAGCGCCAGCACCACCAGCGCAGCCAGTGCGATCCAGGTGGTCGAGGGACGGCGGCCGCGTGGCGCGCGATCGGGCGCACGCGCAAGGGCTGGCGCGGTGCTGGCTTCGAGGGCAGACAGCAACGCTCGCGCAGACGCGTAACGCTGCCCGGGATCGCGCGCCATCGCGCGGCGGATCACGTCGGCGAGTCCAGGGCCGGCCGCGGCGTCGAGGGCCGCGGGCTCCGGGAGCGGTCCTTCGAGGATCGCCGCCGCGAGCGTCAGTGCCGTGCTGCCCCTGAAGGGCTTGGCGCCGATGAGTGCCTCGTACATCGTCACGCCGAGTGCGTAGATGTCGCCCCGCTCGTCGGCGACGTCGCCACGAAGGCGTTCCGGCGACATGTACGCCGGTGTGCCCGCGTCGCGCTCCACCAGCACGTCGGCCGTGACCGTCTCGCCGAGGGCCTGCTGATCGAGCGACGGGCCCGCGAGGCCGAAGTCGAGGACCTTCGGTCGTCCGTCGGCCGCGAACACGACATTGCCTGGCTTCAGGTCGCGATGGATGATGCCCGCCTCGTGAGCCACGGCGAGCGCGCCGGCGAGCTGCATCCCCAGCTCACGCACGGTCTCGGCTGGCATCGGACCGCGCCCCATGCGTTCGGCGAGCGACTCACCATCGATGTACTCCATGACGATGCAGGGAGAAGCGGCCTCGTCGAGCACGTCGAAGACGGTGGCGATGTTCGGGTGCGACAGGACGGCCGCGGCACGAGCCTCACGGAGGAGGCGACGGCGCGCGACCGCCTGATTGGCTCCGCCCTCGCGCAGGCGCTTGATGGCGACACGCCTCGAGAGGCGCACGTCATCGGCGAGGAAGACCTCGCCCATGCCGCCGGCACCGAGCCGGCCGACGAGCCTGTACGGTCCGACCTGCGTGCCTTCGATCCAGTCAGGCGCGGTCATGCGTCTCTGTGAAGTCGTGCACGGCAGGATTATGGCAGGAACATCGTCCAGCCCGACCCTGGCGATCGTGGGGAGCCAGGATCAGGTACTCTTCGAACATCCGCTGGATGTCGTCGCGCGAGGTCGTCCTGGTCAGCGCGAGCATGAGGAGGAGGCGGGCCTTGACGGGGGGCAGGTCTTCGGCGCTCACGGTCGTCGAGGGCGCCTGGGCAGACTGGGAGGCGACCTGCGTGGGGCCGCGCGGTGCCGCGATGCGTCCGCTCCCGGTGCGGGTGCCGATCACGACGAACACCTGCTTCTGGACGGCATAGGCGAATCCCTGGTTCTGCGTGCCGCTCGTCGCTCCCGCACCCGCCGTCGCGACAACGAGCCCCCTGGCCCCGGAATCGACAGCCGCCTTGATGATGTCGCCGGGCGCGTCCTGGTAGACGAGGAAGATGTCGACACGCGGAAGGCTCGTCACCGTGCTGACGTCGAACTCGCTGCGCGCGCCGGTGCGCTTCACGGGACGACGGTAGGTACACGACGCGGTCACTGTCTACGACGCCGAGCACGCCGACCGTGCGCGACTGGAACGTGTGCAGACGCAGCGCGTCGGTCTTGGTGACGTCGCGGGCGCTGTTGATCTCGTCGTTCAGCACCACCAGCGCGCCCATCCCGCGTGATTGGGGATCGGCGGCGACGCGGAATCCCTGGAGCAGGTTTGCGGCGCCCTCATATCCGAGGGTGCTGGGGTTCCGCATCGATCCGACGACAACCACGGGACGGTCGTCGCGCACGGTGAGGTGCAGGAAGTACGCGAGTTCCTCGAGGGTGTCGGTGCCGACCGTGACGACGACCCCGGCCAGGTCGGCATCGCTGGCGAACGCCGCGCCGATGCGCTTCGAGAGGTCGAGGTACTGCGCGAGGGTCAACTCGCTGCTCGCCACGTTCGAGAACTGCTCGGCCTCGGCGCGCACGTAGCGGTCGAGCCCCGGCATCGACGCGACGAGTTCGTCGGCCGTGAGGCGGCCGCCCAGGCGATTCGAGATCGTGCCGCCGGTCGCGAAGAGCTTGACCCTGGGCTTCTCTGATGTCGACACCGCTTCGAGCGCGGCACCGGCGCGAGGTGCGGGTCGTGAGGCAGGAGCGGGCTGCGCCGTCGCGATCATCGGCATGATGCCGACCAGGCCGCCCACGAGGGCCCGACGCGAGAACGCCCCGAGGCGGCTCATCGCGTGATTCCAGGGGTGCTCCTGTTGACCCGCGACAGCCAGCTGGTGAGGCCACCTGCTGCCAGTTCAGGTGTTGCGCCGTCGAATGGCATGAGCGCCGTGGCCTGCCCGAAGGCGTTGACGACGCGGGCGCGCCACTGCTGACCGGCCTTCGAGACCTCGATGCGGTAGATGCGATCGTTGATGCGGTGTTCGAAGCGGTGAGGAGCGGGCGTGCGCATGAGGCATCCAGGACCAGAAATCGACTCGCGGGGCCGGTCGCGACTCGTCGTAACATCGGCGTGACATTCTCAGCGACATGGCCTCGCGGCACAAGCGAAGGGATCCACGAATCACGAAGCTGTGGACGGGAATGATGCGCGATCGTCCGCCAGACGCGGTGGAAAAATTCCGTACCCGTTCCGATCCACAGGCTTTCCACCACGCATGCACATGATTTCCACAGGGCAGGATGTGCGAACCCGGCGCCAGGCGTCGCTCGCGGCGCTTGACGCTCGCGGCGATCCGTCCATACGCTCATGGGGCCAGATGATGTATCGCCTTCGCGTGGGCTTGTGCGCCGTGCTCGCCGCCATCTGCGCGGCACTCCCGGGATGGGCCCAGCCGTCGCCTCCGCCACCGCTGTACCGGATCGTCCTCACCGACGGGTCGACCGTCGACGCCTACGGCGAATGGGTGCGCGTCGGCGACCGCGTGGTCTTCTCGCTGCCGCTCGACCTGCAGCGCGATCCGCCACTGCTGCACCTCTCGAGCGTGCCGGCCGCGAGCGTCGACTTCGAAGCCACCGAGCGGTATCGCGAGGCGTTGCGTGCCGCGACGTACGCCGCGACGCGCGGTGACGTCGACTTCAACGAGTTGAGCGCGTATGTCGCAACGCTGCTGACCGAGGCCTCGGAGACGACTGACCTGGCCCGCAAGCTGGCGCTCACCGAGATCGCGCGCGCACGGTTGCTCGATTGGCCGGCGAAGCACCACTCCTATCGTATCGACGAGGTGAGGCAGATCCAGGCGATGGTCGACGAGGTGGTCACCGATCTGCGCGCGGTGCGCGGCGACACGGCATTCGACCTGAGCCTCGTTGCGCAGGTGATGGTACCGCCGGCGCCGCCGCTCGCGCCGCCGCCGACACTGCGCGACACGATCGCGCAGGCGCTCGGTCTCAGCCGGCTCGCCGAAACGCGCATCGAGCGCGTGGCGCTGCTTCGCGCAGCGCAGGCGGTCGGGGCTGACCGCCGCGTGGCGCGCTCGTCGGCAGCCCGCGCCGAGGCCGACGCGGCAGCCCGGCTGCTTCGCGAGGTGAACAACGAGCTGGAGCGCGAACAGCGCACCGACACCGCGTATGAGTCGCTCAAGTCGGAGGCGCTGGATTCGGCGAGGCGTGCGGCGTCGAAGGCCAACGTCAAGGCCGTCGAGCGTCTCATCGAGCGCACCCGTTCGCGCGACGCGGCGCTTGGGGGAAGCCGTCCCGAGGTCATGCGCTCGGTCAACGCATCGCTCGAGGGCTACCTCGAGACCGCACGCAAGCTGCGGTTGGCGCGCGATCAGTGGACGGCCCGGAAGCCGGTCCTGGCCGAGTATCGCGACCTGCTCGAGCCCGTCCTGCGCGTCCTGCAGCGCGCCCGCGAGGCGCTCGACGACGTCAGGACGTTCAGCGGCCCCTCGCTGAAGGTCATCGCCCGGACCGAAGAAGCCCTGCGCGATGCTGACCGGCGGCTGCGCCATGCGATCGCCCCCGAGGAGGTCAGGGCAGCGCACGCGGTGGTGCTGAGTGCCATCCAGTTCGCCTCCGAGGCCATGCGTCTGCGGCGCGAAGCCATCCTGAAGGCCGACCTGCCGCGCGCGCACGAAGCCGCCTCCGCGGCCGCCGGTGCGTTGACGATGTCTGAGCGTGCGGCCGCCGAGATGAAGCGCGCGCTGATGCGGCCCTCGCTGCCATGAGCACCCCGCGCGAGGCTCGCCTGGTGCGTGTGCCGGGCCTGCGCGCGTTCCACCGGGCGCTGGCAAGCCTCGCAGTGGGTGGCGACGCGCTCGAGGCCAGGCAACGCGTCGTCATCGTCCCCTCGTCGGCGTCGGCCGCTCACCTCCGCGAGACCCTCGAGCGCGTGTGGCTCGTTGATGCCTGGCGTCCTCCTGCTGCCTGGTGCGACGCGCTCGGCATTGCTGGTCACCAGCACGAACACGTCTTCGTCGCGCCTGCGACGGTGACCCGCGCGGGATTCTACGCCCGGTTGTTCGAGGCGCTGCGTCTCGAGAGCGTGGTGCTGGACGCGTTCTCGCGCGAGGCCATCATGCGCGCGGCGGCACGCCTCGCCGACGCGAGGGGCACCCCGCCGCCATTCCTCGTGCGGCCGGGCATCGTGGCCGAGATGGTGCAGTTCTACGATGCGATCCTCCGGCAGCAGCGCAGCATCGACGACGTCGAACGCCTGCTCGTCGCACAACTCGCCGACGAGGCCGACACCGATCGCGGTGCCGCGCGCCTGCTGGCGCAGACGCACTTCATGGTCGCAACGTTTCGCGAGTTCGAACGGCGCACCGCCGCCTCGCAGGGCGTCGACGAACACGTCGCCCGGACGCTCGCCTGCCGCGACGGATTCGTTCCGCCGTGGACGCACGTCGTGATCGCGGTGGCCGATCACGCGGCCGAACCTGCCGGCCTCTGGCCTGCCGACTTCGACCTCCTGGCACGGCTGCCGCACGTGAGCCGGATCGACGTGGTAGCGACCGAGGCCGTACTCGACACAGGGTTCCGCGAACGCCTCGAGAGCCGCCTTCCCGGCATCACCGACGTACGCCTCGACGCGGTGGATGCCGCCCCGACCGTGATCGCCCCCGATGGCACCGACGTGCCGTATTTCCTGGTGCGCGACCGTGAGGCCGAGCTCGAGTTGATTGCGCGCGTCGCGAAGCTGGATGCCGCCGACGGGCGTCGCCTGCCGCACGACGTCGCCGTGGTCGTGCAGCGGCCCCTGCCCTACATCTACCTGGCGCGCCACGCGTTCGCACAGGCCGGCGTTCCGTGGACCGCATCGGACGCGTTGCCCCTCGCGGCCGAACCGTTCGTGGCGGCATTCGACCTGGTTGTATCGTGCCTGTTCGGCAACTTCACGCGCGCCGACGTGGTGGGCCTGCTGGCCTCGCCGCTGTTCGACTTCGGTGTCGGGCCGCTGCCATCCCCGACGATTGCCGCGTTTGACGAGTGCCTGGCGCGCGCACAGTACTTCGCCGATCGCGAGCGCCTCGGCGATCTCGCACAGGCCTTCGCCGACGAGGAAGACGATGCCGGCGCCGGCGGTGGACCTGGCGACGTCGCCGATGACATCGCAACGGTGTCGCCTCGCAGGGCACTGGCCAGCGCCGTGCGGGCGATTCTCGCCTCGCTGCCTGAACTCGACCCGCCGCGACGGATGTCGGAGTACCTGTCGGCGCTCCGCGAGTTCGTCGAGCGCTTCGAACGCCGGCGCCCCGACGAGGACCAGCAGCAGGAGCGCTACCTGCGATCGCGGCGCGCGATGATCGACGCGCTCGTGTCGATGCAGCACGCGTGCCTCACGCACGACGACCCCGCGCTGCCGTTCCGTGACGTCGTGGCGATCGTGCGCCGCTGGATCGAGTCGCAGACGTTCTCTCCGCGGGTCGGTCGGGATGGGGTTCGGGTGCTCGACGCTGCCAGCGCCCGTTTCGCCAGCATGGAGGCCCTGTGGATAGCGGGCCTGCTCGAGGGCGAGTGGCCGCCCTCGCACTCGCGGGTCGCCTTCTACCGATCGGAACTGCTCGCCGATCTCGGCTGGCCGAGCGAGCGCCTTCGCCTGCTCGCCGAGCGCGCGATGTTCGACGACCTGGTCCGCGCGCCGCGCACCCAGGTGGCGCTCTCGGCCGTCACGCTCGAGGACGATGCGGTCACGCGGCCATCCGTGTACCTCGAGGACCTCGATGTCAGCGGGCTGCCGCTCGCCCGCGTGCGTGTCGACACGGCAGCCCGCGTCACCGATGACGAGGCGATGCTGGGCGATCCCGTGATCGAGGGGGCACTGCCGGCGGGCGTCAGCGAGTGGTTGGCCTGGCGCACCGAGGGTGCGCGGCAGGGTGACCCGCGCTTTCATGGGGCCGTTGGTCCGTTCGTGCGCGCGCGACACACCGTCACGGCGCTCGAGACGTATCTCGAGTGCCCGTTCAAGTACTTCGCGCGGCACGTCCTCGAACTCGAAGAGAATGACGACGACGTCGATGGGCTGTCGCCGAAAGACAGCGGGCGGATTCTGCACACCGTGCTCGAGCGGTTCCTGCGGCGTTGGGACGCGGTACGCCCGGCCGCCGGCGGCGCCGCCGACCTCGATCGCGCCAGGCGGCTGTTTGCCGAGGAGGCCGACGAGGCGCTGGCCAGCCTCGACCCGCGTGACCGTGCGATCGAGCGCACGCGCCTGATCGGATCCGCCCTGGCCGTCGGCGCCGGAGAACGCGTGCTGTCGCTCGAGTTCGACGATCCGGATGACGAGATCGTCGAGCGCACGCTCGAGACGTCCTTCGATCGTGCCGTGGCGGTGGAGGCCGGTGCGCGCGCCCGCGCCGTGCGTCTGCGAGGCACGATCGATCGCGTGGACGTCTTCCGCGACGGCACCTTCCGCGTGATCGACTACAAGCGCGGCAACAGCGCGCCGAGTGGTTCGAAGGCGCTGCAGTTGCCGATCTATGCGCTCGCCGTCGAACAGGAGTCGGTTGAGCGCGGGCGTCCATTGACCGTGCGCGAGGCGCGCTACATGGCGCTCGGGCCGCGCGGCGCCGACGCACGCGTCATCAAGGCGGGCGGGCGCGACGCGGCCGTCGGCGCGGCCCAGGCGCGGCTGCTCGATGCCGTCGAGGGAATCGAGCGCGGCGAGTTCCCGCCAAGGCCCAGGGAAGTACACCTCTGCACGCGGTGCGCGTTCGCTGCGGTGTGCCGGAAGGACTACGTCAGCGATGGCGAAACGCCGACCGCCTGACGCGCCGCCACCGCTCTTCGCGGTGTTCGACGATCGATCGTCTCCCGAGCCAGTGGAGTCTGACGCGGTGTCGTCGTCCGAACGACGGGAGTCCACCGTCGAGCCAGCGCTGGTCGACGAGGGCCTGTCGGTGACGCCAGGCCCGTTCGGCCGTCCGCGACCGGCAACACCAGAGGGGGCTCCCTACCTTCCCCTCGCCGCGGCCGCGCCCACGCGCATCCAGCCGCCCGACCAGGACGCCCGAGACTACGCGGTGAACCCGCTGCACCACGTGGTGCTCGAGGCATCGGCCGGCACCGGCAAGACCAGCGTGCTCGTGCGCCGTTACCTGAACCTGCTCGAGGCCGGGGTGAGCCCGGTCAACATCCTCGCCATCACGTTCACGCGCAAGGCCGCCGCCGAGATGCGCGACCGCATCGTCTCCCATCTCAGGCGCGAGGCGCAGCGCAGCGCCGAGGGGCGGGCGCGCTGGCGCGACCTGCGCGACCGGGTGGGCGACATCTCGATCAGCACCATCGACGCGTTCTGCCTGTCGCTGCTGCGCGAGTTCCCCCTCGAGGCCGACCTCGACCCTGGCTTCCGGATGGCCGACGACACCGAGGTGGCGAGGCTGTCGGCGCAGGCGCTCGACCACGCGCTGCGCATCGGTCGGGCGGTGGCGCAGGCCGATCCCGACCTGGCCACGCTGTTCGCCCATCTCTCGCCGATGCAGTTGCGCACTGGCCTCATGCACCTCCTGGCGCGTCGGCTGGTGGCGCCGGCAGCGCTGGCGGCCTTCCTGCGCGGCGCGCCGGCGGCGCGCCAGGCCGACGACGTGCTGCGCGACGCCGCGCGGCGGATGTTCGCCGTCCTCGACGCGACGGATGGGGCCATGGCCCGCTTCCTCTCGACCGGTCCGCTGGCGTCACCCCGTTTCCGCGTGCTCGCGCGCGAACTCGAGGCGCTTCGCGGTGGCGAGCACGATGTCGTGCGCCTCCGCGCGGCTGTGTCGCGACTGCAGGCCTACGTGCTGAAGACTGACGGTCAGCCACGACGGCAGCCGCACGGTTACCGGGCGAGCGATTACCCCGGCACCGACGCCCGCGCGCGTCACCTCGCCGCCTTCGCGACCATCGCGACACGGATCTCCGCCGAGAGCGAACGGCTGTCGCGCGAGATGAACGTCGTGCTGGCACGTGGCGTTCAGCGCCTGTTCGGGATCGCCGAGCGCTTCTACCTGCAGTCGCTCGAGGAACTCGACGTGCTCGACTTCAGCGAGGGATTGCGTCGTGCCGTCGAGATGCTCGAGCGGATGGACGAGTTCTCGCGCAGCCGCTTCAGGCTCGAGTCGCGCTACCAGCACCTGCTCGTCGACGAGTTCCAGGACACCAGCCACCTGCAGTGGCGGCTCGTGGCGCTGCTGATCGAGTCGTGGCGCGCCGGCGAGGGCGCCGCGTCGGAGGGCGCGCTTGCCCCGACGATCTTCGTCGTCGGCGATCGCAAGCAGTCGATCTACCGCTTTCGTGATGCCGACGTGTCGATCCTCAGCGAGGCGGGACGGTACATCTCGGCCCTGCGTCCCGGGCAGCGATCGACGCGCGCGATCTCGACCAGCTTCAGGTCGCGCCCGGAACTGCTCGCGTTCCTCAACGACCTGTTCGAGGAAGTCGAGAAGACCGCGGGTCGCAGCGACGCGTTCCGGTACGACGAGCAGGACCGGTTCCCGATCCTCGACGGGCTGCCCATGCCGTCGCTGCGTGAACCCGCCCTGGGGCTCGTGGTCGAGACGTCGGCCGCAGCGATGGCGCAGGCCGTTGCCGACGAGGTCGTCCGCCTGATTGCGTCGCGAGCGACCGTCAGGGATCGCGACACGGGCGTGCCGCGCGCCATCGAGGTGGGTGACATCGCGATCCTCTTCAGGTCGCGCGACTCGCACCGGGAGTTCGAGCGTGCCCTCGAGGCGCGCGGCATCCCGACGTATGTCTACAAGGGCCTCGGCTTCTTCGAATCCGACGAGATCCAGGACCTGGTCGCGGTGCTGCGGGCGCTGGCAGCGCCGCACGATCCGGTGCGCGTGGCCGCGCTGCTGCGGGCGAGGATATCGCGCGTGTCTGACGCCGGCCTGCTGGCGCTGCGCGACGTGCTCGGCGACGTGCTCACGACAGGCGCCGACGACGAAGTCGCGGCGGCCCTGTCTCCCGACGATCGCGCGGCGCTCCGACGGCTTCGCGCGGCGTTCACGACGTGGCTGTCGCTTGTCGACCAGTGCGTGCCGTCCGACGTCCTCGACCGCGTCATCGGCGACACCGCCTACGTGTACGAACTGCGCGGCGCGCGCGTCGTCCAGGCGCGGGAGAACGTGAAGAAGTTCCGGGCGTTGATCAGGCGCATCCAGAATGCCGGGTACGCAACCATTGGTCGAATCGCCACGCACCTGGATCGCCTCTCGGCGGGCGACGAGTCGAACGCGGTGATCGACGCCATCCACGCGGTGAGCCTGATGACGGTGCACGCGGCCAAGGGGCTCGAGTTTCCGGTCGTGATCCTCGGGAATCTCGCGCGCGGCACGGGCTCGATGTCGCCGCCGTTCCGCGTCATCGCCGATGCCGGGCACGGAACCCCGGCGGTGTCGGTCGGCGCCTTCCGCTTCGAGGCCGATCGCGACGAGCGCGAGCGTGAAGGCGAAGAGACGAAGCGGCTGCTCTACGTGGCGGCCACGCGCGCGCGAGACATGCTGTACCTCGCGACGCAGCGTGACGCCGATGGCCGGGTCCCGAGGAACCCCGGCAGCCTCGCCCAGGTGCTGCCCGACTCGCTGGTGGCGGCGATCGAACACCTCGACGCGTCGGCGACGGCCATGCAGTGGATGGGCCGCTCCGGTGGGGCACACCTGTTTCGCGCGTGCCGCGCCCCTGCGGCGCCAGGGAGCGTCGTGCTCGCGCCGTCGCCGGCATCAGTGGCGGCACCGCGCCTGCTGGTCGGCCCCCTCCTCGCGCCACCGCGCGTGCGGCACGTGGGAGTGCGCGAGTGGGTGGCGCCGCCCAATCCCGCGAGCGCCATCACGCACGGAGTCGTCGATCCGCGATTCGTGCTCACGGGACGTCTCGTCCACAGGTTGTTCGCCATGCCGGCGGCCGCAGAGACGGCGTCCATGCTGCTCGAAGCCAGGCGCTTGCTCGCAATCGAGGGTCACGAAGGTGCGGACTCCACGCAGATCGCGCGTGAGGCGGTCGCCATCGTCGGGCAACTGCGAGCGGACGGCGTGCTCGCGGAGGTGCTGGCATCCGGAACGGTCCATCACGAGGTCCCGTTTTCGATGAAAGTCGAGGATGGGGAGGCGGGCGTGGTGACCGTGGTGCGCGGAGCCATCGACGCACTGGTGGTGGATGGCGCGCGCGTCACCGTCGTCGAAATCAAGACCGGCGCGCCCGCGGCGTGGCACGAAGCGCAGGTCGACATGTACGTGCGCGCCGCGACCGCCATGTTCCCTGGGAGCGACGTGCGCGGCGTCCTCGTCGGCCCGGCTGGTCCAGCATCACGTCAGCTCGCGGCGCCTGATTCACTTCTTTCGACCTCTGGCCCCCAGGCGAGGGGTCAGAACTCGAAGAGAGTGGCAGAGGACGATGTGACCCCCTCGCAGGCGGACTGACGGCGAAGCCCAGCGTCGTCGCGATGGCGTCATGGGCGCCGGCCGGCGACAAGTCTCATCCAGGCACACCGTCGTGCAATCCGCCAGCAAGGCCGTCGCGTGTCGCACCCGTGACACCTCTGGCAGTTTCTTCACGGCGCCGCGGTGTCGCCTCGGGCAGGGACGCGGTCGAGGTGTCACGATCCGAGGCCAGTTGCCGATTGATCGAGCGATCCGGGAGTCGTCGGGGGTCGTATTGGTTGCGGGAGATTTCTGGCGTCTGCTTTGCAGTGATCCGCGGAAAGACGAGAAGGGGAGCCACCGTGGAAATCCGACCAACCGTCGTGCACCGCGCCAGACCGACACCGGTCTTCGAGTTCGAGTCGCTGGCGGGACTGGCGTGCGGATGCGTCACGGCGGCGTATTACGCCCTGCAGTTCGACGTCACGCTGGTGTCAGTCGAAGCCAAGGGCGCCTACTGCCCGCGCCCCAGCCATTTCGTCGGCCAGGTGCTCGAGCTTGGCGACGCGCAGGTGCTGGTCGATGACGAGGGCGAAGACGAGGAGCCCTCCGCTCACGCCGGGGGCGGCGCGTCGTCTTCGGCCTCTTCGTAGTAGTCGCACTCGGGACAGACCCACTCCCGCTCGATCAGCCTCTTGACTTCAGAAAACCCGGGGATCGTCGTGACGCGCTCGTGATCGACACGGCGCATCGATTCGCCACACATGGGGCACTCGCGCCTCGTTTCGGCCATGGCCGCGTGAATACCACGCGCCGACTGCCTTGACAAGTCGCGGACCCATTCCTATGGTACGGGTTCCCATGTGGTCAGACACGCCACTCCCGAACGTCGCTCCGGTGTCGCTGGTGGACGCAGACCCGACCACCTCGTGGCCGTCTGACGAGATCGCGATCGATTTTCCTTCGCTCGACCGTATTGTGGCGCGCATGCGCGACTCGTTCCTTGGCACGTCGGGCGACGCGGTCGAGCGGTTGACCGCCGACGTGACGATGACGGCCGAGCAGGCGCGGCGGGGCGGGAGTGTGCCGGTCGAGGTGCCACTGTGGCGCGTCTGCGCGCGTTGTGCCGGCCGCGGCGAGATCTGGGACGAGGCCTGCGGCCACTGCGCCGGAGTCGGACACGGGATCGCCTGGCGGCGCCTTGACGTGCACGTGCCCCCAGGCGTACGACATGGCATGTGGATGGCGTTCGAAGTGGCAGGCCAACACGCTCCCGCGACGCTCGTGCACCTGCGCGTCGCCATCCGGTGAGCACCTCGCTGCCGGGCGAGCCGCCGCTCGATCGGGCGGTGACCATGCAACGACACCTGGACGTGCTCTCACTGCTGCTCGTGACCGCCAGCGCGCTGACGGGCGTCGTCGTGGTCATCAGCCTGCTGTTCGGCTTCGGCGCCGTCTCGATTGCGTGGCGCGCCGCCGACGAGCCGACACGATTCGCGAGCGCGGTGACCGCCTCGCTGTTCTTCGCGACCGCACTGGGGCTCGCGCTGTGGGCGGGTGCGCGGTACCTCGCCGCCCGCGGACTCCGGCGACACGAGGGGTGGGCAAGGCTGACCGCGCTCGCGGTGGCGGTGCTCGACCTGTTTCTGGTTCCTTTCGGGACGGTGCTGAGCCTCTACGCGTTCTGGGTCTTGCTCCATCCTGACGTGCGGCCACCGTTCCGGCATCGCTGACGCGGACCGCCCGACGAACCAGTCGGCGGGTCACTGTCCCACACCCGGAGACTCTTCCGATGGCGACGCCGCCCCCCGTTCCCCCGAGTGGCCCAGCGGCCCTGCCGCGCTCGAGCCTCGGGCTCAGCGCCAACCTCGTTGCCGTCCTGGCCTACGCGGGTGTGTTCGTGACGGGGATCGCGCTGTTGGAACTCGAGAAGAACAGCCGGTTCGTGCGGTTCCACGCGATGCAGTCGACGCTGACCTTCATCGGCATCGCCGTGCTGACCGCCGTCGTCAGCGCCGTGCCCCTCATCGGCCAGGTGTTCGCGGTGTTCGTCCTGTGGCCGGCGTCGGTGCTGCTGTGGGGCGTTCTGATGTTGCAGGCGTTCCGCGGCCGATGGTGGAAACTCCCCGTCATCGGCGACCTCGCCGACAGGCAAGTCGGCCCCTGAGACAACCCCCGTTTCCAACTCCGCCCCCTCGCCCCAGCCTGCCAGCCAATTGGGGTCAGACCCCAATTCGACCGGTTCCGTCGATTGGCGGGCGATCGTGCGCCTGCAGCGCCGAATTGGGGTCAGACCCCAATTACGGGGGGTGGCGGGGAGGGAAACGGTGGGAGGCGCCTTGCTCGTGATGCGGGGGACCGGTAAGCTACCGATGGGTGCCATGAGCCAATCACTGACTGAATCTGCTGTGCTCGACGCGTTGAGGGTCGTTCGCGATCCCGATCTCCACAAGGACATCGTCGCGCTGGGCTTCGTCAAGAACGTTCGCATCGATGGCGGGCGTGTGTCGTTCACCATCCAGCTGACCACGCCGGCCTGCCCGGTGAAGGATCAACTGCGCGACCAGGCGCGCGCGGCCGTGTCGCAACTGCCGGGCGTCACCGACATCGCGGTCGAGATGACCGCCAGCGTCCGGGTCGCCACGGGATTCGAAACCGGCCGTCAGCCGATTCCCGGCGTGAAGAACGTCATCGCCGTCGGCGCGGGCAAGGGCGGGGTCGGCAAGACGACCGTCTCGGTGAACCTGGCCATCGCCCTCGCGCAGCGGGGCAGCCGCGTCGGGATCATCGACGGCGACGTCTACGGCCCGAACGTCCCGATCATGCTCGGGATCTCGACACAGCTGGGCACCGACGGGGAGAAGATCGTCCCCGCCGAGAAGTACGGCCTGCAGGTCGTGTCGATGGGATTCATGACCAACGACGACGCCCCCGTGATCTGGCGTGGCCCGATGCTGCACGGCGTGATCAACCAGTTCTTCCGTGACGTGCGCTGGACCGATCTCGACTACCTCATCATCGACATGCCGCCCGGCACGGGCGACGTCGCGCTGAGCCTGTCGCAGAACGTCCCCGTCTCGGGCGCCATCGTCGTCACGACGCCCCAAACGGTCTCGATCGCCGACACGCGCCGCGCGCTGCGGATGTACGAGAAGCTCAAGGTGCCCGTGCTCGGCGTCATCGAGAACATGAGCCACTTCGTGTGCCGCTCGTGCGGACACGAGGCCGACATCTTCGGGAAAGGTGGCGGCGAGAAATTCGCCGAGCAGATGGGAACGCCGTTCCTCGGACGCATTCCCCTCTACGAACCGATCCGCGTTGGTGGAGACTCCGGGATCCCCATCGTGGTGTCTGAGCCGGAATCACCACCCGCGCGCGCGTTCTTCAGCGCCGCTGAGCAGGCGGCCGCGCAGATCTCGATTGCCAGTTACTCGCGGCCGAAGACGATCCCGCTCATGCAGGTGCAGTAGCGCGCAGCCCGTCGTTGAACTCGAACACACCGCTAATGCTGCAAGGAGAGATCCTGTGAAGATGCTGATGCTGTCGATGCTCGTGCTCGTGACCGCCGCGCCCGCGCCGCGGATGGCTGCGGCCCCGGCGATCACGGTCGTGCATTCCGCGATGCAGGAAGGCGCACCACCGGCCGCGATGGCCCGCGTGATCGACCCCTACCTGCGCGTCCAGACGAAGCTCGCTGCCGACACGATCGACGGCGTGGCTGCAGACGCCTCGGCGATCGCGGCCGGCGCCGCGGCGCTCGGGAACGCGGGCGCACCGATCGCGACCGGAGCCAAGGCGCTGCAGGCCGCGACCACGATCGATGCGGCGCGCGACGCCTTCTGGAACATGACCACGGCACTGTTAGCGTACGCGGATTCCACGAAGACCGATCTCGGGCCCGACGTGCGGCGCACGTACTGCCCGATGGAGAAAAAGTCGTGGGCACAGAAAAACGGCCTGATCGCGAATCCGTACGCTGGCAAGCGGATGCTGCGCTGCGGCGTCTTCACCGACAAGAAGTAACTGCCACGTCCAGGCGACGACGGCCAGTCATCGCGGCGGCGTGCGCGTGTGCGTGCGCCGCCGTTTCGTTCATCACGCTCGACGCCCAGCCGTTGCGGCCCGAGTTCACCGGGTCTCATGCTGTCGTCGCGGCCGGGCGGAGCTTCACCGTCGACGCGGGCGCTCGCCTGATCGACGCGGGCGGCAACGCCATCGACGCCGGCGTCGCGTCGATCTTCGCCGCCGCCGTGGTCGAGATCTCGCACTTCGGCCTCGGCGGCGAGAGTCCGATCATCATCGCGTCGGCCCGCGACAAGAAGGTCGTCGTCATCAACGGCCAGGGGCCGGCCCCGAAGGCGGCCACGCCGGCGCTGTTCCCCGGCAAGGTCGCGCCGCCCAGCAACGGTCCGCTGGGCGCGACGGTGCCCGCGGTCGTCGACGCGGCGTCGATCGCCCTCGCCACCTACGGCACGAAGTCGCTGGCCGAGGTCATGGCACCTGCCATCGCCCTCGCCGACGGCTTCCCGATGTACGAGTTCCTTCGCCGCTACCTCGAGAGCGAGCGCGCCGCGTGCGAGCCGTACGCGGCGACGATGGCGACCTACTACCCCGGCGGGCGCATCACCCCGGCGGGCGAGATGTTCCGGCAGCCGAACCTCGCGAAGACGCTTCGCGCGATTGTCGCCGCCGAGCGCGCCGCACTCGCCGCCGGCGCCTCGCGTGCAGACGGAATCCGTGCCGGCCGCGACGCGTTCTACAAGGGCGACATCGGCCGTCGCATCGCCGCTGCCAACCGTGAGGCGGGCGGCGTGATGAGCGAGGCCGACCTCTCGTCGTACCAGGGCCGCATCGAGACGCCGCAGACGACCCGCTATCGCGGCTACGACGTGTACAAGGCCGGCCCCTGGAACCAGAGCCCCGTGCTGCTGCAGACGCTCAACCTGCTCGAAGGTTTCGACCTCAAGGCGATGGGCGCGCAGTCGGCCGACGCCGTCCACGTCATCGCCGAGTCGATCAAGCTCGCGTACGCCGACCGCGATCGCTACTACGGCGACCCGGATTTCGTCGACGTGCCCATGCGCGGGTTGCTGTCGAAGCAGTACGCCGAGGCGCGCCGCACGTTGATCGACCTGGCCCGCGCGAGCAAGGAGCAGCGCCCGGGTGATCCCGCTGCGTTCGACCGCGCGACCTCGTCGTCTGCCGTCTCCAGGCCGGGACTGCTGGTGCCGCCGCTTGCCATGCGGGTCGTGGATCCCGCGACCCCGCCGGCCGAGCCGGGTGACACCACGTCCATCCAGGTCGTGGACGCGCAGGGCAACCTCTTCTCGGCCACGCCGAGTTCGGGATGGTTGCTCGGCGGCGCGTTCGTCGCAGGCGACACCGGCGTCCCGATGAGCAATCGCATGCAGGCGTTCCGCCTCGACCCGCAGAGCCCCAACGTGCTGCAGGGCGGCAAGCGCCCGCGGACCACGCTGACGCCGACGGTCGTGATGAAGGACGGTGCCCCATTCCTCGCCATCGGCACGCCAGGCGGAGACAGCCAGGATCAGCAGATCCTGCTCGTCCTGCTCAACGTGATCGACTACGGCATGGGGCTGCAGGCCGCCATCGAGGCGCCGCGCGTGAACTCGCTGCATCCCCAGTCGTCGTTCGACGAGCACCGGGCACAGCCGGGCGTGCTCGAAGCCGAGGCGACAATCGGGCCCGACATCCTCGCGGAACTCCGCGCGCGCGGGCACGACCTCCGCGTCAGGCCCGCGTACGGCATCTCAACCGGCATCGTCGCGGCTGGTCGCGATCCCGCGACCCGTCAACTCCGCGGTGGCGCCGATCCCCGACGCGAACGCTACGTCGTCGCGTGGTGAATCCATACATGCAGATTGCCTTCGAGAAGCGCACGCTGGCCAACGGCCTCGACGTGATCGTCCACGAGGATCGCGACCTCCCCATCGTCGCGGTCAACGTGTGGTACCACGTGGGATCGAAGAACGAGCGTCCCGGACTCACGGGATTCGCCCACCTCTTCGAGCACCTGATGTTCGAGGGTTCGGCTCACCACGACCACGGCTACTTCCCCCCGTTGCAGGAAGCCGGGGCGTCGCTGAACGGGTCCACGAACGCCGACCGCACCAACTACTGGGAAGTGGTGCCGACCGGCGCCCTCGATCGCGCCCTGTGGATGGAGTCGGATCGCATGGGGTGGCTGCTTCCGGCGCTGACGCAGGAGAAGCTCGACAACCAGCGCGACGTGGTGCTCAACGAGCGCCGGCAGAATTACGAGAACCGGCCGTACGGGTTCGCGCAGATCGCGATCGCGCACGCGCTGTATCCGCCGACGCACCCCTACTACTGGCCCACGATCGGCGACGTTGCCGACATCCGCGCCGCGACGCTCGACGACGTGTCGGCGTTCTTCGCGCGGTACTACCATCCGGCAAATGCCTCGTTGACGATCGCGGGTGACGTCGAGGCGGCGGGTGCCTTCGACCTGGCCGAGCAGTACTTCGGGGCCATCGCGGCAGGCCCGCTCGTTCCTCCTGTCGTGCCGCCGCCCGTCACGCTCGATCGCGAGGTGCGCCTGGTCCTCGAGGACCGCGTCGAGTTCCCGCGCCTCTACCTGGCGTGGCACTCGCCGGGGCTGTTCGGCGACGGCGACGCGGAATTCGACCTCCTGGCCGACCTGCTGTCGAACGGCAAGACGTCACGACTCTTCCGCAAGCTGGTGCACGAGCGGCGGATCGCCCTGGACGTCGCCGCCTACCAGAGTTCGCGTGAGCTGGCGGGGATGTTCCAGGTCATCGCCACGGCCGCATCCGGCGTCTCGCTCGGCACGATCTGCGCCGAGATCGACGCTGCCCTGCGCGACGTCGCCACCGACGGCCCGACCGCTCCCGAGATGATCCGCGGACGCGCGCAGGCAGAAGCCGGATTCGTGCAACGCCTCCAGACCATCGGCGGCTTCAGCGGCAAGTCAGACCAGCTCAATGCCTACAACGTGTTCCTGGACGATCCCGGCGCGTTTGGCCGTGACCTCGCGCGCTATCGCGCGGCGACTGCCGACCGCGTGCGCGCGGCAGCGGCTGCCTGCCTCGAGAGCCCACGCGTGGCGCTCGGCATCGTTCCGCGCGGGCGTCGCGATCTTGGCCTGCCCGGCGCGACCGACGCGGTGGCATCGTGAGCGTCGATCGATCGCGCCTCCCGTTCGTGCGCGATGAGGCGCCGCTCCACCTGCCGCGCACCCAGCGCCACGAACTCGCCAACGGGCTGCCCGTCTGGACGGTCGAACACCGAAACGTGCCCATGGTGTCGCTGCTCCTGCTGGTGCGGGCCGGGGGGTGCGAGGACCCGGCTGGCGCCGAGGGCCTCGCCGCCCTGACGGCCGACTCGCTCGACGACGGGGCGGGCATGCGCGATTCACTGGCCCTGCACGACGCCATTGCCAGCCTCGGCGCGTCGCTCGAGATCGAGTGCGGCACCGAGGCGACGACGCTCGACATCACGACGCTCGAAGCGACCATGCTCGATGCGGCGCACCTGCTGGCCGACGTGGCGTATCGCCCGAGGTTCGACACCCACGAGATCGAGCGCGTGCGCGACCTGCGGCGCCAGCGCGTCGCCCAGATGAAGGACGTGCCGTCGGCCATCGCCGAGCGTGTGTTCGTCGAGCGATTGTTCGAAGGGCATCCGTACGGCCATTTGTCGATCGGGTCGGACGTGTCGCTGGCGTCGATGGGCGTTGCCGACGTGCGGGCGTTTCACGAGTCGCACTTCGGCGTCGATCGCTGCCTTGCCGTCGTCGTCGGGCAGATGTCGCACGCCGAGATGCGTGCCGCCGTCGAGGCGTCGTTCGGCGCGATGGGAGCGAGCACGCGCAGCGTGGCCCGGGCGCCGGTCACCCGTGCGCCGGCGGCCGACGTGTCGGGCACATTGTTCCTCGTGGATCGGCCTGGCGCGCCGCAGTCCGAGATCCGCGTCGGACGCCTGGCCCCCCCGCGATCGACCCCCGAGTACTTCGAGCTGATCGTCATGAACGCGGCGCTCGGCGGCCAGTTCGTCAGCCGCATCAACCTGAACCTGCGCGAGGACAAGGGGTACACCTACGGCGTGCGCAGTGGCTTCGACTTCCGCATCGGTCCAGGCGCGTTCGTCGTCCAGACCAGCGTGCAGACCGATGCCACCGCGGCGTCGGTGCGCGAGATCCTGCGCGAGTGCGACGACATCGGGACACGTCGTCCCCTCACTGACCGCGAACTCGACCTGGCGCGCGCCGGCCTGACGCGCGGGTACCCTCGCAGCTTCGAAACAGGAAACCAGATCGCGCGCTCGTGCATGCAGGCCGCCCTGTACGGGCTGCCAGACGACTACTTCGAAACCTACGTCGATCGCGTCAGGCAGGTGGACGTCGAGGCGGTGACGCGGACGGCGGCGCGCTGGATGGTGTCAGACGACATGTTCGCCGTGGTGGTGGGCGATCGGGCGAAGGTCGAAGGCGAACTGCGCGACGTGATGCCGCGCGTGGTGGTGCTCGAAGGCTGAGCTGCCGGGACGCAGACAGGACTTGCGCGGGGCGTGCGCCTCTGCGAGAGTGTCGGGGGTCGATCTCGAAGGCGAGAACCAGACGGGTGGATTGATCGTCTGATCCGCGGTTGGCCCCTCAGTCATGAGCCTCGCGCGTCTTGGTCTCAGTGTCGCCGGCGTGGCAACCCTCGTTGCCGTCACGCTCGCCGCGGCCATCTTCTGGCTGCTGTTGACCGATCCCGTGACCGTCGCCGATGCCCTCAACGAGGGCGAAGTCACCCCGCTCGTGCGGGCCGTGGCCGACGTGCTCTACGGCGCCCTGAAGGGCGTGCTGCGCTACCTGTAACCCAGCCCGACCACGGGTCGTTGGCCAGTCGGGTCAATCGGGTCGTATCGCTGGCCGCTACGCGCGAAGCAAGGCGTTCCGCAGGAACTTCGTCAGCACGAAACCATCCAGGTACTTGAACGGGGCCACGCCGGTGCTGTAGTGGCCGCACGGCAGCATCGCGACCTTCGGACGCTGTCCATCCTGCCTGAACGCCGCGATGAGCTCGTGCGACAGGTGGAGCGGGAACGAGAGGTCGTACCGCGCGTACACCAGCAGGACCTGCCTCGTTCGCATCCGCGCCAGGTAGGTCTGGGGACTGATTGGTGCCCAGACGCGGCGCAGGCGCTCGAGGTCGATGTGGTTGCCGAGGCCCTCGCGCACGTGCGAGGTCGAGAGCCCTTCCCAGATGACGTCGGCGAAGTAGGGCGAGACGTGGTTCAGGGCGACGGCGCTGATCAGGGGCTCGTGCGCGGCCGTCAGCATCGACAGGCAGGAACCCAGGCTCGTGCCGAGAATGCCGATGCGGTCGTAGCCGCGCGACGCCAGCCACATCGCGGCCCGCCGTGCATCGAGCACGGCCTGCCGGCACACCTGCAGGGTCCGCCCGATGTTCGACGAGACGATGTAGTCGGCGCGATTCAGTTCCGCGGGCTTGCGGACGTCGTGGTACGGCAGGCTGAGACGCACCGCGCTCATCCCGAAATGGGCGAGCAGCTTCGCCAGGCCGATGTGCCCCTCGGCGTCTGAGTTCCACTGCGGCAGCACGACGACGGCGGGCCGGTGGCGGGCGCCCTTCACCGGGCGCCCCTCGAAATAGCGGCCGTGGACGACGTTGTTGACGGGATGCGGAGTCGTGAAGGCGCTGTCGAACTGCAGCTCGCCTGTCGCGCTCAGCGCGTAGTGAGGGGCCGGGGTGGTGGCGAAGAACGAATCGGACTCCGCCGCCGCCCGGGTCGCCCACGCCTCGACGATGTCACCGGGCTGACCGGGACGCGCCTGCTCCTCGTGAGGAAGCCACTCGAGTCCCCAGTCGAACGGCCTGACGACGCGGTCGGTCGAAGACGCTGCGAGCTGACGTTCCCAACGATGGAAGAACTGCGCAAACACGGGGTGTCATCGTCCTACATCCCTGCCAGGACCCGTTCGATGCGTCGGGCGACGTCGATCAGCCCACGCGTGCGCCGGCGCGCGCCGACGACCTGGATGCCGACGGGGAGTCCAGCGGCCGCTCCGCACGGCATCGTGATCGCCGGATGCCCGGTGAGGTTGAACAGCTGGGTCAGCCGCAGTGTCAGGTTCCGGATGCTGTCGCTCTTGCCGTCGATCTCGATGCTGGACGTGCCGATGGGCTGCGCGGTGAGCGGCACGGTCGGCAGGATGATCGGCCCGATCTGGTCGATGACCTGGTCGACTTCGCGCCTGAACACGGCGCGCCCCTGCTGTGCGCGCACGTAATCCTCGCCGAGCACGTACCGGCTCATCTCGAGCCTGATCCTGACGTTGTGCGTGTACGCGTCGCCGCGAGCGTCGAGCGTGGCCGCGTGGTAGGCGGCGGCCTCGGCGAGCACGGTCGCGAGGTACACGGGAGCGATGTCGTCCGTGTAGCCGAGTTGTACGTCGTAGACCTGGGCTCCCGCCCGAACCATGGCATCCACGGCCTGCCGGTAGGCCAGTCGCACGCCGGGCTCGAGCCGCTGCTCGAAGTAGCCACGCAGTCGTGCGATCTTCATCCCGCGCAACTCGCCCGGATGCTCCTCCTCGTTGCCGCTCACGCTGGTGGGACGTCCACACAACGCCTCGAACACGATGGCGGCATCGTCAACCGACCGCGCCAGCGGCCCGACGTGATCGAGCGTGACACCGAGGGGCACGACGCCTGCGCAGGAGACCTCGTCGAACGTGGGTTTCAGGCCCACGAGGCCGCACACCGCCGACGGGATGCGGATGGAGCCTCCCGTGTCGGTGCCGATCGACGCGACGCCGATGCCCGCCGCGACCGCCGCCGCGGACCCCCCGCTCGATCCACCGGGCCACCGTGCGTGGTCGAGCGGATGGCGTACCGGGCCGAACGCCGAGTCCTCGTTCGTCGTCCCGAAGGCGAACTCGTGCAGGTTGGTCTTGCCGATGAGCACCGCGCCGGCATCGCGGAGGGCGGTCACGCACGCCGCATCGAGGCTGGCGCGGTGATCGCGTCGAAGCGCCGAGGCGGCGGTCGTGGCCACGCCGTCGATGTCGATCAGATCCTTGACCGAGATGGGCAGCCCGTGCAGCCATCCGCGATCGCGTCCGGCGCGCAGTTCCGCGTCGCGACGTTCGGCCTCACGCCTGGCATCGTCGCCGAGGACGGTGATGAACGCGTTGAGGTCGGGCTGCGTGGCGGCCAACCGCTCCAGGGTGTCGTCGAGCAGCGAGCGCGAGGTGATCCGCCCGCTGCGGAGGGCACGCGCCAACATCCGGATGGACTGGCTGCGGTCGCGGGCGGCCGGGGTGTGCGGTGGCAGGGCCGCGTCGGGCTCGGCGGCCTTGTGCCACCAGTTCACCAGCCCGTCGCGTGGCGGCTGGCCGTCGGCGTGCACCAGCCAGGCGGCCCCTCGAAGCGCGGCGAGCGCGGGCGCCAGGCCGGCCAGCAGGGGGACGACATCCGGAAGCCCGCGGCACTCGGCGTCAACGGTTGCCGCCTGGAGCCAGGCGTCGAGCGTCATATCGACTCCGCCCGGCTCGACGCTTCGACACACCGCCCGTATGACTGCAATCGGCTCATGCCCATGACTCCGGAAGTATTAGTCGATCGACGGCGGGAATTGTAAGCTCCTTCCAGTGAGACATACGAAGATCGTCGCCACGGTCGGACCGGCGTGCGACACCGACGCGCAGCTCGACGCGTTGATCGCCGCAGGCGTCGACGTGTTCCGCCTCAACTTCTCGCACGGTTCGCACCAGGCCCACGCGCAGGTGGTCGCCCGCGTGCGCGCCGCGGCCGAGCGGTCGGGCCGCGTGGTCGCCATCCTGCAAGACCTGAGCGGGCCCAAGATCCGCACGGGCAGCCTGGTGGGCGGGGTCGCGGTACGGCTCGACGACGGTGCGACCTTGCGCATCGCCACGGGCGATTTCGCGGGCACCGCCGAACGGGTATCGACGACCTACGCGCCGCTCGCCCGGTCGGTCAAGGGCGGGGATCGCCTCCTGCTCGACGACGGCAAGATCGAGCTGACGGTCGAGCGCACGGATGGCGACGAGATCGTCGCCACGGTGCTGAATGGCGGCGACCTGGGGCAGCACAAGGGCATCAGCGCTCCGGGCGTGACGCTGCCGGCGTCGAGCCTGACCGGGAAGGACCTGGTCGACCTCCAGTTCGGCATCGCGCACGGCGTCGACTTCGTCGCCCTGAGCTTCGTGCAGTCGGCATCCGACGTCACCAGGCTGCGCGAGGCGGCAGCAGGTTTCGGGGCGCCGCACCTGCCCGTGATCGCGAAGATCGAGCGGCCGGAGGCCGTCGCGGCGATCGACGAGGTGCTCGACGTGTCGGATGGCGTGATGGTGGCGCGCGGCGATCTCGGCCTCGAGATGCCGCTGGAACGCGTGCCGCGCATCCAGAAGGAGATCACCCATGGTGCCCTCCTTCGCGGCATCCCGGTGATCGTCGCGACGCAGGTGTTCGAGTCGATGCGTACCGAGCCGCGTCCGACGCGTGCCGAGGTCAGCGACGCGGCCAACGCCGTCGACGACCGCGCCGACGCCATCATGCTGTCGGGCGAGACGGCGGTCGGTGTCAACCCGCGGCGCACCGTGCAGACGCTCGATGCGGTCATCCGCGACGCCGAGGGCATGCGGCGCAGGGGGATCGTGGCCAGTGAGCGGGTGATCCCGCTGGCACACAGCCGCGCGCTGTGCGAGGCGGCGGTCACGCTGGCGCGCGTGGCGCAGGCGAAGGCCATCGTGGCGGTGACGCGGCAGGGGCGCACCGCGCGCGTGTTGTCGGCGTTCCGTCCGCCCATCCCGATCTTCGCCGCCGTGACCGATCCCGGCCTGGCCAGGCGCCTCGTGCTGCATCGCGGCGTGACGCCCATCCTCATGCCCGACCTCACGCTCGCCACCATCAGCAGCGATGTCGAAAGCGAACTCCTCGCGCGCGGTTCGATCACGGCCGGCGACGCGGTCGTGTTCGTCAGCGTGAATGCCGAGTTGACGCGCCCGGGCGCCAACTTCCTGCGCATACACCAGGTGCAATGCTGAGTCGACGGCGAGGAACCCGTGACAGCTGACGTGGTGGTGATCGGCGGCGGCGTGGTCGGCTCGAGCATCGCCCTTCATCTGCGTGAACGCGGCGTCACCCGCGTCGTGGTGGTCGAGCGAGACACGACCTACGTCCGTGCCTCGTCGAGCCTGGCCTTCGGGGGCGTGAGGCAGCTGTACGGAACCCGCACGAACATCGAGCTGGCACGTCACAGCGTCGCGTTCTTCAGGGATCTCGACGCCCGCCTGGCATCGATCGGGCATACCGCGCGCATCGGCTTCGCGCAGTGCGGGTACATGTTCCTGGTGGATCCCGCGGCCGCCGACCGCTTCGAGCGACGGCTCGACGTCCAGCGGGCCTGTGGCGCAGCCGTGGAGCGGTTGACGGCCGAACAGGTGGCCGGGCGCGTCCCCGGCCTCGTCGTCGACGACATCGCCTTCGGCATCTTCGGGCCCGAGGACGGCTGCCTGAATCCGCGCATGGTCCTGCAGGGCATGCGTGCCCTGGCTGTGGACGCGGGTGCGACGTTCGTGACAGGCGAAGTGATCGGGTTGCGCGCCGACAACGACCGTGTGTCTGGCGTGGCGCTCTCGACAGGCGACTACATCGCGACCGAGCACATCGTCTGCGCGGCCGGTGCGTATTCCGGGACCATCGGCGCCCTTGCGGACGTGCTCGTGCCCGTGGTCCCCGTGCGGCAGCAGTTGTTCCGCGCGTCGCTGCCGCCGGGCTCGGCGTTCGACCTGCCCGTCGTCACGACGCCGTCCGGGCTGCACTGGCGCTACGAGGCTCCGCTCGAACCCAGCCTGCCAGCGCACATCGTGTGCGGATGGACGCAGCGCGACGAACCCGCCGGCGAACGGTTCGACGTGGACGACTCGAGGTGGAAGGAGTCGTTTGCGCCGACGCTGCGCCTGTACCTGCCGTCGTATGAGGACGCGCGGCACGTGGCGTCGTGGTCGGGGCTCTACGAGGTGACCGACGACCACAGCCCGCTGCTGGGCGAGCACCCGTCGCTTGGCGGCTTCTACCTTGCGTGCGGGTTCAGCGGACACGGGCTGATGCTGTCGCCCGCCACGGGATGGACGCTGGCGTCGCTCATCGTCGATGGCCGCTCGGCGATCGACGTGAGCATGTTCGCCCCCGACCGCTTCGAGCGCGGCCTGCGCGTGCTCGACGAAGAGATGCTCTAGCCGAAGGGGTCACATCTTTCTTTATCGCATTTTTCAAGCTCTGACCCCAGGCGTTCACCGCTACGGCAGCGAGCGCTCGCGCTTGAGCGAGACGATCAGCGTGATGATCGTGAGGGGGATGGCGAACCACAGCATGGCCGCGCTGAACGCCGGGAGCGCGTCGTGCTGCGTCGATCTGAGCACGAGATACACGGTGTACGCGATGTAATACGCGAAGAACAGGGCGCCCTCGGCTCGCGAAATCACCCGGCCGCTGAAGAACACCGGCAGGCACGCGAGCGCCCCGATCACCATGATCGGGAGGTCGAACACCAGGGCCGCGTGCGGTACGCCGATGCCGTCGGGCGCCGCCACCGCGCTGGCGCCGAGCACCGCGAGAATGTTGAAGATGTTGCTCCCCACGACGTTGCCCACCGCGATGTCGCGTTCGCCACGCAGCGTGGCGATGAGCGACGTCGCCACCTCCGGCATCGACGTCCCCGCCGCCACGACCGTCAGGCCCACGATGAGCTCGCTCACGCCCAGGGCGGTGGCAATCGCGACGGCGCCGTCGACCAGCCACGACGCCCCCAGCACGAGCAGTCCGAGCCCGGCCAGCACGTAGAAGATGTTCATCACCCACGCCGAACTGCTGATGGCGTCAGAGGCATAGTGTCCCGAGTACTCGTCGCGAATCGCCTGCGATTCCTTCCGGCTCTGCTTCACCGCGTACCAGGTGTAGGCGACGATGCCGACGAGCAGGACGACGCCTTCGAGCCGCTGGACGCGACCGTCGAGCGCGAACAGCACGGTGACGATGGACGTGCCGATCATCAGCGGCACGTCGAGGCGGATCAACTGCTGCGACACCGCGAGCGGCCGGATCATGGCCGACAGCCCGAGAATGAAGAGGACGTTGAAGATGTTGCTGCCGACGACGTTGCCCAGGGCGAGGTCGGCGCCACCCTGGCTGCGCATCGCACCGCCGACGCTGACGGCCATCTCGGGCGAACTCGTGCCGAAGGCGACCACCGTCAGGCCGACGACCAGCGGCGACAGCCCCAACCCGAGCGCGGTCCGGGAGGCACCCCGAATCAGCAACTCGCCACCCAGGACGAGCAGGACGAGCCCGAGGACGGCCAGCAGGATGGTGACGGTCACGGTCGACGGGGGCCTATGCGGCGCGAAGGCCAGGCGATTGGGCAACTCATCAGGTTGAGCATGCTACCGCAGCTTTCGCCAAAAACCTCGCCGTCCTCCAGGGTCGTGCGACGCGTGTGTGCAACAATCACGGTCGCGCATGTCCCCCGACGCCATCGCCCTGCTCCTGCAGACATGGGGATATCCCCTCTGGGTTGGCCTGTTTCTCGCGAGTGGCGTCGGCTCCCCCATCACCGAAGATGTCCTCCTCCTCGCGGGGGGATGGCTGCTGGCGCTCGACGTCTTCACCTGGCCGGTCGCGCTCCCGCTCGCCTACGTCTCGGTCGTCTCGACCGACTGCATCCTCTACTCGGTCGGTCGCCACCTGCGCCAGCAGGCCCGGCCGGGAGGGTACCTGCGACGGGCCGTTCGGCCCGGGCACCTGCGCGTTGCCACCCGGTGGTTCTCGAAGTACGGCAACTGGATGATCTTCATCGCCCGTCTCACGCCCGGCACGCGACTGGTCGTCTTCATCAGTGCGGGCGTTCGCGGCGTGCCGTTGTCGCGCTTCGTCGCCTACGATGCCCTCGCCTCGCTCATCTACGTGCCGGTTCTGTTGTACCTGGGCGAACGGCTCGGCTCGCGGATCGGTGACGTCGGCAGCGCGCTGTCGTGGGTCGGCAGCAACGTCCAGTGGCTCATCGTCGCCGTGGTGATCGGCCTCGGCGTCCGCCACGCCTGGCGCCGCCGGTTGCAGCGCCTGGCGTGACCGGGGGGCTCACAGCGGCACGACCTGCACGGCCGCGTCCCTGACCTCGTCGAGGAACCGGTTCAACGTCGAACCCTTCGTGAGGATCTCGAACCACGTCCTGGCCGTCTGGCCGAAGATCACGTGCGTGATGCCCTCGCGCTGCGCAAAGGCGATCAGCCCGTCGGCGGGCCGATCGGCCGTGACGCGGACCACCGTGGCGCCGAGACCCTCGGCCAGGGCGATGTTCCTGGCGAGCTGATCGCGGTCGCCTGTCTTGATGCGGTCGGGCCGTTCGTCCTTCGTCTCCACGTAGACCGCGTACCACCGCGCCCCGAGGCGGCCCGCGATGCGGGCGCCCGTGCGTATCACGCGAGGCGCCGTGGCAGACGCGCTCATGCACACCATCACGCGCTCCGGGATCAGGCCCGGCTCGAGCCCGTCGCGCGCTCGCGCCGACGCGGCCTTGTCGCCGACCTCGTCGGCCACGGCGCGCAGGGCGAGCTCACGCAGTGTCGACAGGTTCCCTTCTCGGAAGTAGTGCGACAGGGCCTGTTCGATCTTCTCGCCCCGATAGATCTTCCCCTGCCGCATGCGCGCCCGCAACTCCTCGACGGTGGCGTCGACGTTCACCACCTCGTCGGCGCGATCGAGGAACGTGTCCGGCAGGGTTTCGCGCACGCGCACGCCGGTGACGCGACCCACCAGGTCGTTGAGCGTCTCGAGGTGCTGGATGTTGACGGCGGTCATCACGTCGATTCCCGCGTCGAGAAGCTCGAGCACGTCCTGGTACCGTTTCTGATGGCGGCTTCCGGCTACGTTCGAATGGGCGAGCTCGTCCACGACGCACAGGGCGGGCCGGCGGGCGATGATCGCGTCGACGTCGATCTCGTCGATCGTGACGCCGCGATACTGCAGGCGGCGCAGGGGAACGATTTCGAGATCGCCGATTTGCGCCTGTGTCTCTGCGCGCCCGTACGTTTCGACGAACCCGATCACGACATCGACGCCCTGCGCCTTGAAGGCGTGCGCGTCCCTCAGCATCGCGTAGGTCTTGCCGACGCCTGGCGCCGCCCCGATGTACACGCGAAGGCGCGCGCGACCTTCCTCGGTCAGTCGTGCGAGCCACTGGTCGGCGCTCGGGCGCGGTGGAGCCGTCACAGGCACATCGTACAGGCCCGCGCGGCACGCAGGCAGCAGATCTGACGCACTTAACCAACTTTTTATGAAGTCTTGAGCCACACCTAATGCGTGCGGGGTCTACGCTCGTCCCGGCGACACGAAGGGGCGCCAGGCGATGGCGGTGGCGATGTTCCTGCTCGGTCTGCTGGCGCTGGTCGGGATGCTGGGCGTGATCGAACTCTGTGAACGCCTCTGAGGCGAGAACCATGAACCTGTTGCTGCTCATCATGTGTGTGCTCGTGGGCGTGTACCTGCTCTATGCGATCGTGCGCCCCGAGCGCTTCTGAGGACTCGCGCTCATGCAGTTGCCCTTGGTCGTCGTGACCATCGTGCTGGCGGTGGTATCGAGCGTGCCGCTTGGCCTTTACATGGCGCGCGTCTTCACAGGCGGCCGCACCTGGCTCGATCCGCTCGTCGTGCCGATCGAGCACCTCGTGCTGTTCGCCGCCGGCGTCGACCCCTCGGTCTCGCAGGACTGGAGGGGTTACGCCCGTTCGCTCGTCCTCTCGAATGCGTGGTTCTGGACCGCCGCGTTCTTCATGGTGACCAGCCAGGGGTGGCTGCCGCTCAACCCGGATCACGCCGCCGGCATGGAGCCGACGCTTGCCTTCAACACGATCGCGAGCTTCGTGACCAACACGAACCTCCAGCATTACAGCGGTGAGACCGGGCTGTCGTATCTCGCGCAACTGTTCGTCGTCGTCTTCCTGCAATTCGTGACCGCGGCCTCGGGCATGGCCGCAGCGGTGGCGGTGTTTCGGGCGCTTGGCAGCCAGCGTCGGCACGACGTTGGGAACTTCTACGTCGACACGACGCGTGCAGGCGTGCGCGTCCTGCTGCCGCTCGCGCTGGTCGTTGCCGTGACCTGCCTGTGGCAGGGGACGCCGATGACCTTCGATGGTGCGCAGCCAGTCGCGACGGTCGAGGGTGGGACGCAGGTGATTGCGCGAGGGCCGGTCGCTGCAGAGGTCGCCATCAAGCAGTTGGGCACCAACGGTGGGGGGTTCTTCGGGCCCAACTCGACGCACCCGTTCGAGAATCCCACGCCCCTGACCAACCTGGTCCAGACCCTGTCGATCCTCGCCATTCCGATGGGGATGGTGTGGACGCTGGGCGCGATGATCGACCGCCGTCGCGTGTCCGCGGTGATCTTCGCCACCATGCTGGCGCTCTACCTGCCGCTGGTGACGATCGCGGTGCAACAGGAGGCTGCGGGCAGCCCGGCGATTGCCGCCATGGGGGTCGACCAGTCTGGCGGGTCGATGGAAGGCAAGGAGGTGCGCGTCGGCGTGTTCATGACCGCATTGTGGGCAGTGTCGACGACGTCCACATCGAACGGGTCGGTCAACGGGATGCACGACTCCCTGACTCCACTCGGCGGACTGACGACGCTGGCGGGAATGTGGCTCAACAGCATCTTTGGCGGCGTCGGGGTCGGCATGCTCAACATGCTGATCTACATCATCCTCACCGTCTTCGTGGCGGGGATGATGATCGGCCGAACGCCGGAGTTCCTGGGCAAGCGGGTGGAGGCCCGCGAGATGACGCTCGCGAGCCTCACGATGGTGCTGCACCCGTTGCTCATCCTCGGCGGCACCGCCGGGGCCTGCTACCTCTGGGCGACGACCGCCGACCCGGGCACTGCGCTCCACTGGCTGAAGAACCCCGGGGCGCACGGCTTCTCGGAGATGGTCTACGAGTTTTCGTCGGCTGCGGCCAACAACGGATCCGGGTTTGAAGGTCTTGGCGACAACACGGCGTTCTGGAACATCTCGACCGGGCTCGTGATGATCCTGGCGCGCTACATCCCGATCATCGCGCCGCTGGCGCTTGCTGCCTCGCTGGCGGGCAAGACCCCGGCGCCCGAGACTGCGGGCTCACTCGGTGCCGACACGCCCATCTTCGGCCTGATGTTGTGGGGCGTGGTGGTGATCCTGGGCTTGTTGATGTTCCTGCCGGTCGCCGTGCTCGGCCCCGTGGCCGAACATCTGGCGCTGCAGTGAGACGGGGGTGGACATGTTCAGGGAACTGAAACAGGGCGCTCGCTTCACGCTCGTGACGATGGTGCTGTTCGGCGGGATGTATCCCTGCGTGCTCTGGGGCATCGGTCGCGCGATGTTTCCGACGCAGGCCCAGGGAAGCCTCGTCACGGCAGGCACCGGCGCGGTCGTCGGCTCGTCGCTCGTGGCGCAGTCCTTCAGCAGCGAGCGGTACTTCCACCCGCGACCGTCGGCTGTCGACTACAACGCCGCATCCGCGGGTGGCAGCAACTGGGGGCCGTCGAACCCCGATTACTTCGCCGCGGTGCGTGATCGCCTGGCCGAGATCGTCGCCGCGGAGGGGGTGGAGCCGCGCGCGGTGCCTGCAGAGATGGTGACCGCAAGTGGCAGCGGGCTCGACCCCGACATCCTGCCGGGCGCTGCCATGCTGCAGGCCGCACGCGTCGCACGGGCACGTGGTGCGGACGTGGTGCGCGTGCGCCACCTCGTGGAACAACAAACGCTGGCGCCCATCCTCGGCCTCCTGGGACAGCCGCGCGTCAACGTGCTCGAACTCAATCTCGCGCTCGACCGGGAGTGTCCGCCTGCACCGGTGCGCGCCGTTCACTGAAAGCCGACATGATGGCCGACCGCACGCACTCACTCTCGATCTGGGACCCGTCGATCCTGCGAACCTCCCTGGCTGAGGCGCTCGTCAAGCTCGACCCGCGCGTCCAGTTCAGGAATCCGGTCATGCTGATCGTCGAACTGGGCAGCGTGGTCACCACGGGCGCGTTCGTTGCAGAACTCGTCGCCGGCAGCGGGCGACCGCTCTTCACCGGCCAGGTCGCATTCTGGCTCTGGTTCACCGTGCTGTTCGCGAACTTCGCCGAAGCCATGGCCGAGAGTCGGGGGAAGGCGCAGGCCAGCACGCTGCGCAAGACCAAGGCCGAGGCGTCAGCGGTGCGGCTCACGGGTGCTACGCGCGAAGAGGTGCGTGCCAGTGCGCTCCGTGCCGGCGACCTCGTCGTGGTCGAGGCGGGGCAACTCATTCCAGGTGACGGCGAGGTCGTCGAGGGCGTCGCGAGCGTCGACGAATCGGCGATCACCGGCGAGTCGGCACCGGTCATCAGGGAATCAGGTGGCGACCGTTCGGCGGTCACGGCGGGCACACGCGTCCTGTCTGACTGGATCACGGTGCGCATCACGTCGAACCCCGGTGAGACGTTCCTGGACAGGATGATCGCGCTCGTCGAGGGTGCCGAGCGACAGAGGACGCCGAACGAGATCGCGCTCAACATCCTGCTTGCCGTGCTCACGCTCGTCTTCCTCATGGTGGTGGTGACACTGGAGCCGCTTGCGCGGTATGCGGGGACGACGGTGCCGGTCACGGTCCTCATCGCGTTACTGGTGTGCCTGATCCCGACCACGATTGGCGCGCTCATCTCGGCGATCGGCATCGCGGGCATGGATCGCCTCGTGCAGCACAACGTGCTCGCCATGTCGGGCCGCGCGGTCGAGGCTGCCGGCGACGTCGATACGCTGCTGCTCGACAAGACGGGGACCATCACGTTCGGCAACCGGCAGGCGGTCGAGTTCCTCGCGCTGCCGGGTGTTGACGAGCGGGCCCTCGCCGATGCCGCACAACTCGCGTCGCTTGCCGACGAGACGCCCGAGGGACGCTCGATCGTCGTTCTGGCCAAGCAGAAGTACGCGATTCGCGCGCGTGAACTGGCGTCCCATCAGGCCAGCGTCCAGCCGTTTACGGCACAGACGCGCATGTCGGGGATCGACCTCGACGGCCGGCAGATTCGCAAGGGGGCGGTGGATGCCATCGAGGCGCTCGCGCGTGGACTGGGCCAGAGCGCGTCGCCGGCACTGCGCCACGTTGCCGATGGCATTGCCCGATCCGGCGGGACGCCGCTGGCCGTTGCCGAGAACGGCCGCGTGCTCGGCGTGATCCACCTCAAGGACGTCGTGAAGGGCGGCATCCGCGAGCGCTTCGCCCAGATGCGTGCGATGGGCATCAAGACCGTCATGATCACCGGCGACAATCCATTGACCGCCGCGGCAATCGCGGCCGAGGCGGGCGTCGACGACTTCATGGCGCAGGCGACACCCGAGGACAAGCTGCGCCTGATCCGCCAGGAGCAGGCGTCGGGCCGGATGGTGGCCATGACCGGCGACGGGACGAACGACGCGCCTGCGCTCGCCCAGGCCGACGTGGGCGTGGCAATGAACACCGGCACCATGGCGGCCAAGGAGGCAGGCAACATGGTGGACCTCGACTCGAACCCGACGAAGCTCATCGAAATCGTCGAGATCGGCAAGCAACTGCTGATGACTCGCGGCGCACTGACGACGTTCTCGATTGCCAACGACGTCGCCAAGTACTTCGCCATCATCCCCGCGATGTTCATCGTCGCGTTCCCGCAACTGGCGGCGCTCAACGTCATGCGACTGACGACGCCGGAGTCGGCGGTCCTGTCAGCGGTCATCTTCAACGCGCTGATCATCATCGCGCTGATTCCACTGGCCCTGCGCGGCGTGCCCTATCGGGCGATCGGCGCGGCGGCCATCCTGCGGCGGAACCTGCTGGTGTTCGGTGTCGGGGGCGTGGTGCTGCCCTTCCTGGCCATCAAGATCATCGACGAACTGCTGGTGGCGGCGCGACTGGTTTGAGCGGACCGCAGGGACGCGCAACTACTGGCTGACGAAGCGGTAGCCGACCCAGGGTTCGGTGACGATGTAGCGGGGCTGCGTCGGGATGGGCTCGATCTTCCGGCGCAGCGCGTTCACGAGCACGCGCAGGTGCTCAGGTTGATCCACCGCGTTCGGGCCCCAGATGGCCTTGAGAATGGCCTTGTGCGTCAGCACGCGATCGGCGTGCTGGGCGAGGAAGACGATCAACTCGAATTCCTTTGGCGTGAGCTTGATCTCGTCGTTCCCCCTCACGACGCGTCGTCGATCGACGTCGACGACGAGATCGCCGCGGACGATCTGTCCGGCCAGCACCGTCCCCGAGTCGGTCCGGCGGAGCGCAGCCCGCACCCTCGCCAGGAGCTCCTCGGGGCTGAAGGGCTTCGTGACGTAGTCGTCGGCGCCGGCATCGAGCGCCGAGACCTTGTCGGCCTCCCTGCCCCGAGCCGAGAGGACGATGATTGGCAACGCGCGCCCCTCACGCAGCCGGCGGCAGACTTCCACGCCGTCGAGATCGGGAAGGCCAAGGTCGAGGATGACCAACTGCGGCGGATGCCGCGAGACCGCCTCGAGGGCGCCGTAGCCCGTGGTTGCCGTCGCGACCTCGTAGTCGCGCGCCTCGAGGAGTGGCACCATTGCCGCGAGGATGCCGGGTTCGTCATCGACCACGAGAATGCGACTCATGCGTTCGCCCCCGCCTGGTCGGTCGTGCGCACCCGCCCCGGCACCTGGATGGTGAAGCGGGCGCCCCCCGAGCCGACGTTCTCGGCCCACACGCGCCCGTTCTCGGCGGCCAGCAGGCCGCGCGTGATGGCAAGCCCCATCCCGGTGCCCGGCGCGATCTGGCGCGCACGCGCGCCCCGGAACAGTGGCTCGAACAACCGATCGAGTTCCTGTGGTTCGAGCCCCGGACCACGGTCGGTGACGACGATCCGCAGCCCCTCGTCGGTCACGACGGCATCGATGTCAATCGGTGAGCCCTCGGGTGAATACTGCGCGGCGTTCTCGACCAGGTGTGTGAGTGCGGCCGACGTGAGTTGCGGGTCAACCTCCACGAGTCGAGGGTCGTCGGTGAACACACGGACGTCGCGCGAGCCCAGGGGCGCGAGAGTCGCCAGGGCGGCATCGACGATGTCTGCTGCCGCAACCCACTGGCGCCTGGCCTGCACGGCGTCGGCCTGGATACGCGCCATGTCGAGGATCTCGTCGAAGAGCCTCGTCAGGTGCTGCAACTGTCCCATGGCCAGGTCAGCCTGCGCGTCACGTGCCGCCGGCTCGAGCGACGCGTCCCGGACGTTGCTCACGGCGACGCGGATCGCCGTCAGCGGTGTGCGGAGGTCGTGGCTGAGCGACGCCAGCACCGCCGAGGCGAGTTCCGCCCGTTGTCGCGTCAGTTCGGCGGCGCGACGCTCGGCGAGGAACTGCGCACGTTCTGCCGCGATGGCCACCATGCCGGCGAGCGCGTCGAGCGTACTGGCCTCGACAGCCCGTCCTGCAAGCCCGAGCAGCCCAATGACCGTCGTGCCGATGCGTACGGGAACCAGGACCACCAGGGCCTCGCCGACGGTGATCGCCGTCTGGCCGGCGTACGAGCGCGTCCGGGCGTCGAATTGCAGGCTGCCACGCGCAGCAGCAAGCGCGCTGTCGAGGGCCGCCGGTGGAACGACGCGTTCGACGTGGCCCCCGTCGTAGGTCGCCCAGCCACGCGGTCCGTCGTCGAGGTAGAGCGTGACCGTGTCGAACTCGAAGCGCTGGGCGATGTGTCGCGCGAGGCCCGGCATCACGGAGTCACCATCGGTGATCAGGAGCACGTCGCGACTCACCCCGTACAGTCGCGAGAGTTCGTTCCGTCGCTCGAGCGCCTCGCGCGTGCGATCGCGGGCCGAGGTCGCCAGTTGGCTGGCGACGACGCCCACCACGAGGAACGCGACCAGCGCGATCCAGTTGTGCGGGTCGACGATGGTGAACGTCCCTACCGGCGGCATGAAGTAGTAGTTGAGGCCCAGCATCGCCGCGACCGATGTCACCACGGCCGAGGACAGGTTCCCCCACGCTGCGACGAATAGCACGACGAGCAGGTAAGCCAGGGCGATCGTCGTCTGATTCGTCGTGCCCAGGCGGTCTCGCAGGACAAGCGTGACGAGCGCCACCACGCTCAGCGACACGAGTGGTTGCACGATCGCCCTCATGCGGTTCGTCGAGAGCATGCGAAAACCCCCTGCGCGCGTCGGCGTGCGCTCCACGCTGTCTCCGGGCGGCCAAGGCGTTCCAGCCCGCGCGGGGCGGGCATCACGGCTACGTGCGGCGTTGTCGAGGCCGCTCGAAACGGTCAAGGCCGTGCCTGGCATGGTAGCGCCAAACCGTGTCATGCCCCTTGACCGCCTGATCGGGCACTGCCTATACTTTCGGGCATCGTGACGATTGAAACGACCACTCGAAAGTGCACCGCGCGAAAGCGGGCGTACCTCACCGCGGGTGGCCATCTCGTCATCGTCTGATCAACCGCTCCACAGCATCAGGCGTTCGATCCTCCACCCGCCAGAGCGGCAGCGCCGCTGGCGGGTTTTGTGTTTATTGGCGCTCCGCAGGAGTCAGTGACGACGATGTCTTCGATGGAAGTTGGAGTGCTTGGGGCCACCGGGATGGTGGGACAGCAGTTCCTGCAGCAGCTCGCACAGCATCCCTGGTTCCACGCGGGCTGGCTGGCGGCCAGTGAACGCTCTGAAGGCCGTCGCTACGACGAGGCGGCCCCGTGGCGTCTCGCCGGGCCGATGCCCGACGGGCTGGCCGGCCAGCGGGTGAACGCGTGCGTCCCGGGTGTCGGCCCGAAGCTGGTGTTCTCGGCGCTCGACGCCTCGGTTGCCGGCGACATCGAGTTCGCCTTCGCCGAGGCCGGGCACATCGTCGTCAGCAACGCGCGCAACTTCCGGCTCGAGGACGACGTGCCGTTGCTGGTGCCCGAGGTGAACGCCGATCACCTCGACATCCTCAAGGTTCAGGCGGCGCGCCGCGGGTGGAAGGGGATGATCGTCACCAATCCCAACTGCTCGACCGTCGTGCTGACGATGGCGCTGGCGCCGCTCCGACAGTTCGGGCTGCAGTCGTGCCTGGTGACCACGTTGCAGGCCGTGTCGGGGGCGGGATACCCGGGCGTGCCGTCGATGGACATCCTCGGCAACGTGATTCCCTTCATCAGCGGCGAAGAGGAGAAGATCGAGCGAGAGACCAAGAAGATCCTCGGTACGTGTGGCGGCGACGCCATCTGGTGGCACGACGTGAAGGTCTCGGCGAGCACAACGCGCGTGCCGGTGCTCGATGGCCACACGGAGTCGGTCGCGGTCGACTTCGATACGGCGATCGAAGCCGAGGCGATCCTCGAGGCGATCCGCTCGTTCACCGGCGAACCGCAGCGCCTGGGGCTTCCCTCGGCGCCAGAGGTGCCGCTGCTGTATCTCGAAGAGCCCAACCGCCCGCAGCCTCGGCTCGACGTGAATCGCGGGCACGGCATGACGGTGACGGTCGGCCGCTTGCGGCGGTGTCCGCTGCTGCAGTGGAAGTTCTTCGCGCTCGGCCACAACACGATTCGCGGAGCCGCCGGCGCGGCGGTCCTCAACGCGGAACTGATGCACGCCCGGGGCCTGCTGTCGTGAGCCGCACGGTCGTGATGAAGTTCGGCGGGACGTCGGTACAGGATCCCGAAGCCGTCAAGAGGCTCATCACGATCGTCAGGGCGTTGCGCGCGGCAGGCGACCGCACGGTGGTCGTGGTCTCGGCACTCGGCGGGATCACCGACCTCTTGCTGTCGATCGCGCCGATCGCGGTCGAGGGTGGTGACGCCGACGCGGTGCTGCAGATCGTTCGCGAGCGCCACGAGGTCATGCTGGCGCTCGTCGCCGACACGGCTGCGCGGCGTTCGCTCGCGGCGGCAGTCGAGCGGTCGCTCGACGACCTGGTCGCGCTTCGCCGTGCGATCTCCACTCTCGGGGAGGCGTCGCCCCGGTCGCTCGACGCGCTGGCGGCGGTCGGCGAGCTGCTGTCGAGCCGCATCGTCGCCGCAGCAGTCGAAGGGGCGGGCATCCCCGCGCAGTGGTGTGACGCGCGCGAACTCGTGGTAACCGATGCACAGCACACGGCGGCCATCCCACGGTCTGACGAGACGGCCGCGCGCTGCCTGCGACGCCTGGTGCCCGTGCTCGACGAGGGGCGCGTGCCGGTGCTCGGCGGCTTCATTGGCGCGACGATCGACGGGACCACGACCACCCTCGGCCGCGGAGGATCGGACTACTCGGCCGCCATCGTGGGCGCGGCGATCGACGCTGACGAGATCCAGATATGGACCGACGTCGACGGAATGCTGACGGCGGATCCGCGCATCATCCCGGACGCGAAGGTGGTGCCCGTCCTCTCGTTCGACGAGGCGAGCGAACTCGCCTACTTCGGCGCGAAGGTGCTCCATCCGAGCACCATTCTGCCGGCGGTCGCCGCCGACATCCCGGTGCGCATCCTCAACGCGCGGGCGCCGGCACGTCCCGGCTCGTGCATCACGCGTGTGGCCGCCGACAGCCTGCACGGGCTCACGGCGATTGCCTGCAAGCGCGGGGTGACGCGGATCGATATCGCCTCGACGCGGATGCTGATGGCGCACGGCTTCCTGCAACGCGTGTTCGAGGTGTTCGCGCGCCACCGCACGGCGGTCGACGTGGTGACGACGTCCGAGGTCTCGGTGTCGGTGACGATCGACGATGCACGCGACATCGAGCGCATCACGGACGATCTGGCGTCGTTCGCCGACGTGCAGGTCGTCGCGGGGCGTGCCATCGTGTGCGCGGTTGGCGATCGCATGGCGGTCGATGCCACGCTGAGTGCCCGCGTGATCGCGTCGCTCGAGGGCATGCCGCTCGAGATGATCTCGCAGGGCGGGTCGCGGCGGAACATCACGCTCGTCGTGCCGGAGTCGGGCGTGATCGAAGCCATGCAGCGGTTGCACGCACGTTTCTTCGCGCCCGTCGCGCCCTCCGCGCACCAGGCCCTGTCGGCATGAGCGACCGGGCCCTGCGTCTGCTCATCGTCGGCGACGGCCGCATGGGGCGCCTCATCGCGTCGCTGGCGGCCGAACACGGGTGCGAGGTCGTGGCGACGCTCGATCGTGCAAACAACGTCGGCGCATCGGGCATCACCCCCGAGCGATGCGGCGGCGTCGATGTCGCCATGGAGTTCACGCAACCCGACTCGGCGGCCGCGAACGTCGCGGCCCTTGCACGGTGCCGTGTGCACACCGTCATCGGCACCACCGGGTGGGGAAGCGAAGAAGCTGGGTTGCGACGTCTCACCGAGGAGCACGGGATCGGGGTCGTCGCGGCCGCGAACTTCTCGATCGGTGCCCACGTGCTCGCGGCCGCCAGCGAGAAGGCGGCGTCGCTGCTCGAGCACGCGGGCGGGTACGGGGCGTTCATCCACGAGCAGCACCACGCGGCGAAGCGCGATGCGCCGTCGGGCACGGCGCTGATGTTGCGCGATGCCGTCACGCGGGGCGGATGGAGCGGCAGCATCGACGTGTCGTCGGCGCGTGCCGGGCACATCCCGGGGACGCACGTGGTGGGGTTCGACGGCGTGTCTGAGACGGTGACACTGTCGCACGTGGTGCGTGATCGCGCCACGTTCGCCCACGGCGCCCTGGTGGCCGCGCACTTCGTGGCACGCAGGCAGGGGTGGTTCACCATGCGCGACGTGATTGGCCTGTGAGCCAGGCCGGTAGTTCCGCCGAGGCCGCCCCGGGTGGCGGCAGGGCCATCAGGGAGAGATCGAGCATGCACGCACAGTTCACCGGATGCGGGACGGCGCTCGTCACGCCGTTCACCAGCAGCGGCGACGTCGACGACGTGGCGCTGCGCCGCCTGGTGCGGCGGCAGGTCGATGCGGGCATCGACTTCCTCGTGCCGTGCGGCACCACGGGCGAGAGTCCTACGCTGTCGTTCGACGAGAAGTGCCACATCGTGACGCTCGTTGTCGAAGAGGTTGCGGGGCGTGTGCCCATCCTCGCCGGCGCGGGCGGTTACGACACGCGCGAGGTGGTTGCGCTTGCGCGCGCCTTCCACGGACTCGGCGTCAACGGCTTCCTGTCGGTGACGCCCTACTACAACAAGCCGACGCCCCAGGGGCTCTACGAGCACTATCGTGCAATCACGGCGGCGGCACCGTTGCCCGTGATCCTCTACAACGTCCCCGGGCGCGCGAGCACGAACATCGACGTGCCCACGCTGGCACGGCTCGCCACCATCCCCGGCATCGTCGGCGTGAAGGAAGCGTCGGGCAACATGATGCAGATTGCCGAGGTATGCGCACGGCTGCCGAAGGAGTTCATCGTGCTCAGCGGCGACGATGCGATGGCGCTGCCCGTGATGGCGGTGGGTGGGCGCGGCGTGATCTCGGTGGCGTCGAACATCGTGCCCGCCGAGATGACCGCGCTCGCGGCGGCGGCCAACCGCGGCGCGTTCGGCGAGGCACGCGCCATCCACGAGCGGCTCTTCGACCTGATGCAGGCGAACTTCGTCGAATCGAATCCCATCCCGGTGAAGGCCGCGCTTGCGATGCTCGGCCTCATCGACGAGCACTATCGTCTGCCGATGGTGTCGCCGCAGCCGGCGTCGCGAACGCGCATCGCCGACGTGCTGCGTGCGTTGGCGCTGTTGCCCGCGGGAGCGGGGCAGTGAGTGGTGACGCGGTGAGCCTTCGCGAACGGATCCTCGCGCTCGTGGGCGACCCGTCGCCAGGGCGCGACGAGATGCGCGAGGCGTTCGCGGCGCTGCGCGACGCGCTGTCGCACGGGATCGTGCGTGCGGCCGAGCCCGACGCGTCGGCGTCTTCGGGATGGCGCGTCAACACCTGGGTGAAGCAGGGGATCCTGCTCGGGTTCCGATCGGGCGTGCTCGTCGATGCGTCGATGGATCACGGCCGCGTGCCGTTCTTCGACAAGGACACGCTGCCGCTGAAGCCGCTTCGGCTCGATGACAACGTGCGTGTCGTGCCGGGGGGATCGTCGGTGCGCGACGGCGCGTATCTCGGCGAGGGGGTCATCTGCATGCCGCCGATGTACGTGAACATCGGCGCGTATGTCGGCGCCGGCACGCTGATCGACTCGCACGCGCTCGTCGGCTCGTGTGCACAGGTGGGGGCGCGCGTCCATGTGAGCGCCGCCGCGCAGATTGGCGGCGTCATCGAGCCGGTGGGCGCCCTGCCGGTGATCGTCGAGGACGACGTGCTCGTGGGCGGGAATACCGGCATTTACGAAGGGGCTGTGATCAAGGCGCGCGCGGTGATCGCGGCTGGGACGGTGCTCACCGGATCCACGCCCGTGTACGACCTGGTGCACGAGCGCATCCTCACGTCGTCGCCCGGCGATCCGCTCGTCATCCCCGAGGGCGCGGTCGTCGTGCCAGGAGCACGGGCGGTCACGGTGGGTGTAGGGCGTGAGTGGGGCCTCTCGCTGGCAACGCCGGTGATCGTGAAGTACCGCGACGCGAAGACCGACACGCGCACAGGGCTCGAGCGATGGATCCGCTAGACGTCGTCGCGGTGACGCGGGCGTTGGTCGACGTCGATTCCACGACCGGGCGCGAAGGCGCGTGCGGAGCGCTGCTGGCGGCGATGCTGCGCGAGCGCGGGTGGACGGTCGAGGAGCAGCCGGTGACCGAGGGGCGGTCGAACGTGATCGCCACGCGGTCGCAGTCGCCGGTGCTCGCCTTCTCGACCCATTTCGACTGCGTGCCGCCGTTCTTCGGCAGCCGCGTGGACGGCGACCGCCTCTACGGGCGCGGATCGTGTGACGCGAAGGGGATCCTGGCGGCCCAGTGGGCGGCGGCGGAGCAGTTGGTTGGCGAGGGGCGCGACGACATCGCGCTCGTCTTCGTCGTCGGCGAGGAGCGGGGCAGCGACGGGGCGATGGCCGCGAACCGCCAGCCGCTGCCGACACGGTTTCTCGTGAACGGCGAGCCGACCGAGTGTCGGCTCGGGTCGGCGACGCGCGGCGTCTGGCGCATCCGCCTGCGCGCCGAGGGCAAGGCGGTGCATTCGTCGCATCCGCATCTCGGGGAGTCGGCCATCGAGAAGTTGATCGATGCGGTGGTGGCGCTGCGGACGATCGCGTGGCCCGAGGATCCACTGCTCGGCGTCACGTCGTACACCGTGGGCCTGATCCACGGCGGCGTCGCGCCGAACGTCGTGCCGCCCCATGCCTCGTGCGAAGTGATGTTCAGGACCGTGGGTCCGGCGTCCGACATCCAGGAACGGCTGTCGTCGATCGGGTCGCTGGTGAGCGTCGAACACGTGCTCGAGGTGCCGCCGGTGCGCCTGCACGTGGTGCCTGGCCTCGCAACCGGAGTGTTCGCGTATACAACGGACGTGCCGCTTCTCGATGGGTTCGGTACCCCGCTGTTGTACGGGCCCGGATCCATCCTCGCGGCCCACACCGACGACGAGTCCGTGCACATCCCAGACCTGCACCGCGCGATCACCGACTACGTCGCCCTGGCCCGCAACCTCCTCTCCTGACACCCCCCGTTGTCGCCCTGACCACCGCCGTGAATTGGGGTCTGACCCCAATTCCAATATCGGGACCGATCGCTTCAGCTGAACCTCAGGAAAAAGGCGTGGTCGCGCGAATCGCTGCCGGATTGGGGTCTGACCCCAATTGGCGGCGATTCGGTGACAAGGGCGGGAAGACGGAAACGTTGGGTTACTTGCGGAGGGTCTTGGCGTAGTGGATGACGGTCCACACGTCGTTCTGCGCCATGTCGGATTTGAAGGCGGGCATCTTCGGTTTCTTCCGCCCGTTCCAGATCTTGTAGTACATCACGCCGTCCGGATTGCGCGCCGCGCGGGTGCCGTCGCTCAGATCGTCGGGCTTGTGTTCCGGGTCGGCGTCAGGACCGTTGCCCTTGCCCTCAGGACCGTGGCAGCGTTGACACTTACCCTGGTAGAGGTTCTTGCCCTTCGCAAGCACCGCCGGCGTCACGGTAATGGGATTCACCTCGGTGGCAGCCGTCGGCGGAATCTGCCATCCGTCGGGATTTGACGCAGGTGGCTGCTGCGCTCGCAGGGCAGCCGTAACCGCAAGTGCTGCGACCAGGCAGCACGCCGCGACGATCAGTCGACGCATCGGACCCTCCGGAAACCGTGATTCGAAAGTGGGATTGTAACCGGTCGTGCGCCCGGGATTCATCCCTTCGCCGCCGACGCCCGGGCACGACGGATCTGGTCGGCGTGTCCGTGCGCGTGGGCAGCGTAGATGCGCAGCCAGCCCTCGACGTCGTAGCGCCCCTGCTCGGTGTGCGTCCCGGCGCGCCGCCACTGCACCTCGCTCAGGCGATCGAGAATCTCTGCGGTCGTCACGCGCGCGGCCCTGAACGCCGCCAGCGAGCCATCGATCGGGCGGTCGTAGAACAGCGTCCGGGCATAGTGCTCCTGGTCGTATCCGACGATGGCCGGCGCGTCTTCGGCGATGAGGCGCCGCAACCGGATCGCGCTCGTCATCTCGGAATCGGCCAGGTGGTGCACGATCTCGCGCGGGCTCCACGCGCCCGGCCGCGGATGGGCGTCGAGTTCCTGCGGCGTGATCCCGTCGAGGGCCCTGGCCACTTCGTCGCAGCCGGCGCGGTACTGGGCAATCAAGGCGGCACGTTCATCGGCGGTCATCGTGTGGACCTCGTCGTTCAATACAGCAGGAACGGTGCGCGCGTGCGCGAGAACTCCGCGACGCCAGGCCCCCACGCCGCGGCGATGGCGCGCGCGCTGTCGCCGGCGTCGACCCGCTCGCGCAGGTGCGAGGATCCGGCAAGGATGTCGATCGGCATCTTGCCATACTCGTACTCGTAGGGCGGCTGCCGCCACCAGTCACGGCCGGGCTCCTGGGCCTTGATCGCGACCAGCACGGCCACCGTCGCCAGCACGGCCTGAAAGCGCAGCCGGTCGGTGACATGGACCTGCACACCGCCGCACGACGCCTGCGCATGCTTCTGGAACGTCGGCTCGAAGCGCATCGCACGGAAGCGCACGCCGGGCAGTTCCAGATCCTCCAACTGCCCCGCCAGCGCCCGCTCACTGACCCACGGGGCACCGAGGATCTCGAACGGGCGCGTCGTCCCACGCCCCTCCGACAGCTGTGTGCCCTCGACGAGCACCGCGCCCGGATAGACGATCGCCGTGTCGAGCGTCGGCATGTTCGGCGACGGCAGGACCCACGGAAGGCCCGTCGCATCAAAGTACATCTCGCGCGTCCACCCGCCCATGGGCTCGACGTCGAGCCGCGCGCCGATGCCGAAGGCGTCGTTGAAGAGCCGTGCGAGCTCGCCAATCGTCATCCCGTGCTGCAGCGGGATGGGGTACATCCCGACGAACGACTCGAATCCGGGCTCCAGCATCGGCCCGTCGACGGTGACGCCCGCGATGGGATTGGGCCGGTCACAGACGATGACCGGCAGGCCGACCCGTGCCGCAGCGCGCAGGCAGTTGGCCATCGTGTAGACGAAGGTGTAGACCCGGGTGCCGACGTCCTGCAGGTCGATGACCAGCGCGTCGAGCCCTTCGAGCATCGCCGCCGTCGGCTCGCGCGTTTCGCTGTAGAGCGAGTAGATCGGGATGCGCCGCGCGCGATCTGCCGCGTGTGGCGTCTCGATCATGTTGTCCTGCAGGTCGGAGTGAAATCCGTGCTGCGGTCCGAACAGCGCGCCGACCGTCAGCGACCGGTCAGCCAGGCACAACTCGGCGACATGGCGCAGCTGGCTGTCGACCGACGCGGGATTGCAGACCAGCCCGATGCGGCGGCCGCGCAGGCGCCCCGAGGCGAGGAGCCGTTCGATTCCGAGGGTGACGGGCATGAGGATCGGTCGAACCGCGGCCCCCCCTCATGGGGGCCGACGCTCGAACGGCCCCATCAAACTCCGGGCGGTCGCGCCCTGTCAACGCGCGCCGGGATCGGCCGACCGATTGGCCGCCCGGGCCATCCGTCGTCTTGCCAGGGTCGAGCATCCGAGGAGGCCCGTGCCGATCAGCAGGAGGACGCCGGGCTCGGGAATCGACTGCTGCGTGCCGTTGCTCTGGACGGAATCCTCCTCCGGCGCCAGGTCGAACGCCAGCAACGGCTGCCCCTGCCGGGCCAGCGGAGACGTGGTGAGCGTCACCACGCCGGTGAGCGACCGGAGGTTGTCGAACCCGCTGGCCGCCAGCAGGTTCCAATCGAGGTCGTCTTCGATCACGGTGCTGATGGGCACGTACCAGTTGAGGACCAGTCCCGAAAACGTGAGGGAACTACCCTGATTCAGGTCGCGGACACGGTCGAACACCTCGCGACAGCAGTCCGACAGCGACGTGTACACCGAGGTGCCCAGGTCGTCGACGCTGAAGGTGCCCACCGACCCGTTCCACAGGAGTTCGAAGTTCCGCCCCTCTCCGCTGTTCCAGGTCGACCCGGGAGCCGTGATCGGATCGGCCGACGTTGCGCGTGCCACGACGAGGAACAGCAGGGCAAGGACGAGGTAACGAGGGCGCATCGTTCGACTCCTGGGAGCGGTCGTCAGGGACCAGTTCTCCCGATGCATTCGCGCGGACGCGCGCGGTCGCGGTAAAAGCTCTTCAAGATCGGTGCCCACGCGGCGGATTGAAGAAGTGACCCCGATGGCGTCAGTGTTCTTCTCGACGCTGACCCATTTGTCGTCGCAACAGCCGACTTCGTCAGCGCGCCTGCCCCGGCGCGTGTTCCCGGCCGCACGGTCGAGGCCGGGACCTCTCCACGAGAGATAATCGGCACCGGGCCGTCTGCCGTGAGTCCCGATCGGCTCACGGGCGCTGATACAGTGACCGGTGAGGCCGCCGCTCGACTGTCGGCGACCCAGCCTGCCGCCGCGTGTACTCGGCGGCTCGGCCGCCGCGGCGAACGGCATCGGCACCCTGACACAAGGACGCAAGAACACAAGGACGCAAGACATGAACTGCCACGGCGCCTACTGCACCTGCAGGTGTTCCCCCGACGCACTCGTGACGGTCGGCTGAACGTGCGACACGACGATTCCCCACGCGATGCCGAGGGTCCCCCGCTGCGACAGCATCACTTCGTCGCCGATCGCGGCGATGCCCACCAGCGCATCGACCGGGTCGTGCTTCGACGCATCCCTTCAGATGCCCGCGTCTCGCGCGCCGTCATCCAGCGCGCCGTCCGTCATCAGCACGTCCTCATCGACGGCAGGGCCGCCTCCCGGCCGTCGGCCAGGGTCCTCGAGGGACAGCCCGTCGATGCGTGGCTCCCGGAGCCGCCGCCGCGCCTGCGTCCGCAGCCGGAAGCGGCGTCACTCGAGGTGGTCTACGAAGACGACCACCTCCTCATCGTCGACAAGCCGGCCGGGATGGTCGTCCACCCGACCTACAAGCACGCCGCCGGCACGATGCTCAACGCGCTGCTCGGCCAATCGCAGGCCGCCGCGGCGGCGTGGACGCCGGCGCTCGTCCATCGGCTCGACAAGGACACGTCCGGACTGCTGCTCGTCGCCAAGCACCGAGACGTGCTGCTGGCGCTTCAGCAGCACTGGCGCGACCGCGGCGTCGTGAAACGGTACGCTGCGGTCACCCTGGGACGCCCGGCCCGCCGCCAGGGCACCATCGCCCTGCGCCTGCGTCGCGACCCGCTGGATCGCCGCCGGATGATCGCCTCGCCGACGCTTGGCCAGGAGGCGCTCACGCGCTATGAGGTCGCGGCGGTGTCGCGAGGCTCGCGTCGCGGCATCGCGCTGGTCACGTGCGAGCTTGGGACCGGCCGCCTGCACCAGATCCGCGCGCACCTGGCCGCGGTCGGGGCGCCGATCATCGGCGACCCCGTGTACGGTCCCCCGCGGATCGCCGGCCTGACCGACGCGCGGCTGGTGTCGGCGCTGAAGGGCATGCGTCGCCAGGCGCTCCACGCGTGCCAGTTGGTCTTCGTCCACCCGGTGACCGGCCGGCAGGTCGACGTCACGTCGGGCCTGCCAGCCGACATGTCTGGCCTCATCGTGGCGGCGGGGCTCGACGTGCCGCCGCTTGCGCGCCCTGCGACGCTCGCGGGGCCCGACCCGTCCGGTGGCGTCCAGTTGCCGTCGTGGCGCGCCTTGGCGACGTGACCCCGATGAGGCTGACTCCGGCCATCCGCTCTGCCGTCGTGCGACTGGTCGCGTCGTTCGGCGCCGCGGTGCTGGCGCTGTTCTGCATCGGGCCCGCTCCGTCGGCTGTCACACCCCTGCCGCTGGTCTCGGTCGGTCGCGGCATCGCGCTTGCGACCATCACCGACAGCGGCCTGCTCGATGCCGACGCCCCTGGCGCACTCTCGATTCAGGCGTTGCGCCTCGAGCCGGCACAGGTCCGCCTCCGTGCCGTGATGGCCAACGATCGCCTCCCGGCCCTTGAACGCGTGCTCGACATCGCGACCCGGACGCATGCGCTCGCGGCCATCAACGCGGGGTACTTCACCCCGTCTGGCGGCCCGGCCGGACTGCTCGTCGTGGATGGCCAACCCATCGGGTTCGGCGTCCATCCCCGTGGCGCCGTCGCGATCATGGATGACGACGACCAGACGCGGCTCGCGTTTGCCCGCACCCGACTGCGCGCAGTTCCCGACGTTTTGGCGGCTCCACCCGTCCGTCTCGCGTTCTGGAGTCCCGACGGTCTCGACCTGTCGGCGTGGCGCAGGGCCCGCGATGTCGTCGGCGGCGCCGGTCTCCTCGTGCGCGACGGCCAGGCCGTCACCGATGTCGGCGTCGAGCGGATGCGTGACGACTTTCCCGTGGTGCGGCATCCCCGATCGGTGATCGGTACCGATGGCGAGGGGGCCATCTGGCTCGTGGCCGTTGACGGCAGGCGGCCCGGCCACAGCGTGGGGATGTCGTTCCGGGAACTCCACCGGTTGACTGCGCTGCTCGGCCTCCGCGATGCCCTGAACCTGGATGGCGGCGGCTCAACGACGCTGGTCGTCGGGGGAGCCATCGTGAACCGCCCGACCGACGCGACCGGGCCGCGCGCCGTCTCGGACGCCATCGTCGTGCTGCCGCGATGAGACGTCACCCCTCACGCGCGTGGGCGACATCGGATATCGTCACGGCATGACTTCCCTCGTCACGCTGCTCACGGACTTCGGCACGGCCGACGGATACGTCGCCGAGATGAAGGGCGAACTGCTCACGCACTCACCCGACGCGTTCATCATCGACGTGAGCCACGACATCCGCGCGCACGACATCGTGCAGGCGCGTGACACGGTCGCGCGCTACTGGCAGCGCTTTCCCGTCGGCACGGTCCATATCGTGGTCGTCGATCCCGGCGTGGGCACCGATCGCGCGGCGATCGCGATGTGTGCCGATCACCGGTTCCTCATCGCGCCCGACAACGGCGTGCTGACGGTCCCCCTGTCGTATCCTGGAGCGACGGCCGTGCGTCTTGCGATCCCGTCGGGCGCCTCACCGACCTTCCATGGCCGCGACGTGTTCGCTCCGGTGGCCGCGGCCTTGCTCGTCGGCACGCCGCTCGGCCAACTTGGGGCGCCGCACCCGCATCCGGTGATGGCGGCCATGCCTGTCCCGCTCCGCGATCACGACGGCATGCTCGGCGAGATCGTGTCGATCGATCGCTTCGGCAACGCCATCACGAACATCGACGACGTGCCGGCCGACAGCGGGATGTGCGAGGTGGAGGGGCATGTGCTGCAGGTGAGGCGCACCTACGGCGACGTCAACGTCGGCGCGGTGCTCGCGCTGCGCGGGTCGAGCGGGCATCTCGAGATTGCGATCCGCGACGGATCCGCGGCCGAGCGCCTGGGCCTCGCGTGCGGAATGCCGGTGCGCGTGCGGCTATCGGCCTCAGCCACCGGGATGTAGGGGCCGCACCCCAGCCTGCCCTGAGCGTGTCGAAGGGTGCGGCCCGCCGCCTGTCACTGCGCAACGGCGGCCGGGCGCGTCGGCCCTTAACGCGCACCAAGCGGGCCCACGTCATGCGTGGGCGGGACGTAACGAGCGTGGCCTGCGTCTGACAGGCAGCCCACCATCAACGCGAGGATGCCATTCATGCCGATCACAGCCGGACAGACCATTCCCGAAGGCACCTTCACGCACATGACCCCTGACGGACCCCGGCCTATCACGACGCGGGAGCTGTTCGCCGGCAAGCGGGTCGTGCTGTTCGGTGTGCCCGGCGCCTTCACCCCGACGTGCTCGAAGCAGCACCTGCCCGGCTACGTGAAGTCAGCTGACGCGATCAAGGCGGCAGGCGTGGATACGATCGCCTGCCTGTCGGTGAACGACGTGCACGTGATGCACGCGTGGGCGCAGGCCAGCGGCGCCGAGGGCACCATCACGATGCTGGCTGACGGCAACGGCGACTACGTCAGGGCGCTCGGTCTCGACATCGACCTCAGCCGCTTCGGCATGGGCACGCGCGCCCGACGGTTCTCGATGATCGTCGACGACGGCACCGTGATCGAGGTGAACGTCGAAGCGGGCCCCGGCGTGTCGGTGTCTGGCGCCGATGCCACGATGTGCCAACTGCCGACCTGACCGAGAGGCAACGCGATACCTATCCGGAGGGTGTAGGGGCCGCTCCCCAGAGCGGCCCGGCGCCCTACACCTGAACACCTGCCCGGATCTTCGCAACCTTCCGGTCGGCGTCGTCGCGCAGGCGCTGGATGTCGCGCCGCAGTTCCTCGTCCGCTGTCTCGACGGTCCCGGGATCCATGTGGCCGCGCGTGGTCGAACGGTGCAGGATCTGCGCCTCGGCGATCCGGGCCTCGCAGACGCGACGCACTTCGGCAATGGCCTCGCGCTGCGCGTCGGTGAGCGGCGTGTCGACCACGCCCGCGTCGGCGTCCTGTTGCCGCAAGCGAGCCATGGCGATTTCGTAGGAAGACTTCGGTGCCTGATCGGAGGACATGCGGATACGATACCGCGGATGTGCCCACGACGTGGTCCCCTGCCAGAGACCGCCGAAGAAGCCGCCGCGTTCGCGCGTGTCAGGCGCCGACTGGTGCCGTTCCTCTTCGTCCTCTACGTCGTGTCGTACCTCGACCGTGTGAACGTGGGTTTCGCCGCTCTCCAGATGAACCGGGATCTCGGGTTCAGCGCCGCCGTCTACGGACTCGGGGCGGGCATCTTCTTCCTGTCGTACGTGATGTTCGAGGTGCCGAGCAACCTCATCATGGTGCGGACCGGTGCCCGCGTGTGGATTGCCCGCATCATGATCACCTGGGGCTTCGCCTCGGCGGGGATGATGTTCGTGCAGGGCACGACGAGCTTCTACGCGATGCGCTTCGTGCTCGGCGCGGCCGAAGCGGGCTTCTTTCCGGGGATGGTGCTGTACCTCACGCAGTGGTTCCCGGCCGCCGAACGGGCGCGGACGATTGCCTCGTTCATGACCGCGACGGCCCTGGCGGGAGTTGTCGGAGGACCGCTGTCGGCGCTGCTGCTGTCGCTCGATGGGGTGATGGGACTGCGCGGGTGGCAGTGGCTGTTCCTGCTCGAGGGTGTCCCGGCACTGGTGCTTGGGGTCGTCGTGATCGCCGTGCTCCCGGATCGCCCGGCCGATGCGACGTGGCTCTCGCCCGACGAACGGCGCCTCATTGCCGCGCGGCTCGCGGATGACGCGGCCCGGGCGCCGCACGCGCACACGACGCTGACCGCCGCGCTCGCGAACCCCCGGCTCTGGGCGCTGTCGTTCCTCTACCTCACGATCATCATCTCGTTCTACGGCGTGGGGTTCTTCACACCGCAGATCCTCGGTAACGCCACCGGCGGGACGGCGGCGTCGGTGGCGCTGCTGTCGGCGGTGCCCTACGTGTGCGCGGCGATCGCGATGGTCGCCGTAGGGCTGCACTCAGACCGGGTGAACGAGCGCCGTTGGCACGTGGCGCTGTCGACGGGGATCGGCGCGCTCGGCCTCGTCCTGACGGGCCTGTCGTCAGGGCATCCGCTGGTGGCGCTGGCGTGCCTGTCGCTGTCGGCCGCTGGCATCTGGTCGACGCTGGGTCCGTTCTGGGCGATGCCGCCCGCGTTCCTGCGCGGCACCGCCGCGGCGGGCGGGATTGCAGTGATCAACTCCATCGGCAACGTCGGCGGCTTCATTGGCCCGAGCGTGATGGGCGTCGTGAAGGACCAGACCGGCGACTTCATGTACGCGCTGTTCGTGCTCGCCGCCACGCTGGTCATCGCGTCGGGCATTGCGCTGGGGCTGCGCGAGCATCAGTGAAATGGGCCGCACCCTTCGACAGGCTCAGGGCAGGCTGGGGTGCGGCCCCTACACCCCTCACGAATCCAGGGCACTCCGACGCCCACGCCATTGCCCCTCAGGCGCGCACCACGAGCGTGGCGCGCGGCCCGCTACTTCAAGGCGGCGTTGACCTCCGCGGTGATCGCCGCCAGTTCCTTGTCGAGATCGTCCAGGCGCAGGTAGGCGTCGCGGCCGATCTTCTGATCGGCCTGGCTGATCATGCGGGTCACGTTGGCGAACTGGTCGATGAGCATCGGCTGCGGATACGCACCGCCAGCCGTCACCAGCCTGGCTTCGAGCGCCTCGACGGCCTTGACCCTGTCGGGGGTGCTGCCGGCCTGCGCCTTCTTCGCCTCGGCCAGGCGCGTCACCAGCGCCCGGGCCGCCGTGACCGAGGTCCTGATGCGCCCGAGCAGATCCCACTGCGTCTGCAGGTCGCTCACCGTGACCCCGTCGGAGGCCAGGCGGGGATCGATCCGCACCTCGAGCGTGGCCTGCAGGTCGGCCTTGACTGACGGAACGCTCATGCGCACCTGGTATGTCCCGGGGACGACCAGGAAGCCGCCGCCCCCGCGTCCGCCGCTGGCATCGCCGCTCGCACGCAGGTCCCACGCCAACCTGTTGAGCCCTGCCTTGTTCGTGAGGCGAACCGTCCCGGTGCCCCCGCGCCGCGGCGCCCCGCCTGCCGGCTGGTCGCTTGCCTGGCTCGTGAACGAGCGAACCACCGTGTTCTTCGCGTCGAGGATGTCGACCGTGAACTCCCCCTCGACAGGTTGCGCGAGCACGTAGTCAATCTGCGCCGACGGCAGCGGGATACTCCGGTTCGCCGGGCGCGCTGCCCATCGCGCCGTAGCGCATGCGGTACGCCGCGCGCGGTGTCAGCAGCGCCACCGCGGCGCCGGTCTTCTCGTTCGTCAACTGGTGCAGCGCCGAGACGTTGTCCATGATCCAGAACCCGCGGCCCATCGTCGAGAGGACGAGGTCCTGGCGGTGCACCACGATGTCGGTGACAGGCGTCACCGGCAGGTTCTGCTGGAACGACATCCAGTTCGTGCCGTTGTCGAACGACACGAACATCCCGAACTCCGTGCCTGCGTAGAGCAGGCCCGCCCGATCGGGATCCTCGCGCACCACGCGGGTCGGGTAGTCTGCCGGGATGCCGTTCCTGCCCGTCGTCAGGCGCGTCCACGTCGTCCCGTAGTCGTCGGTGCGATAGATGTAGGGCTGGTAGTCGTTGAGCAGCATGCGATAGACCGCGATGTACGCCGACCCCTTGCGGTGCGGCGAGGCCTCGATGTTCTGCACGCGTCCGCCGGTCGGCAGATCACGCGGCGTGACGTTCTTCCACGACTTGCCGTTGTCGCGTGTGACGTGCACGGGCCCGTCGTTCGCGCCCGTCCAGATCACCCCCCGCTCCGACTTCGCCTCGACGATGGCGTACAGCGTGCTGTAGACCTCCTCGCCGGTGATGTCGCGCGTGATCGGCTCACCGCTCGTGCCCTGCTTGTCGGGCTCGTTCGCCGTGAGGTCGGGGCTGATCGTCTCCCACGTCATGCCTTCGTCGGTCGTGCGGTGCACGAACTGCGACGTGTGGTAGATGACCCTCGGATCGTGTGGCGAGAAGGCGAAGGGCGAGACACGCTGGAAGCGGTACTTGATGTCGCGTGCCGCATGGCCGTACCGGTTCTGGGGATAGACCCAGAAGTGCGATTCCTGTCCGGTCTGCAGGTTCATGCGGGAGAGTTCGCCCTTGCAGGCGCCCCACTGGATGTGCGGTGCCCCGGGCGTGGCTCGCACCGGTCCCGTCTCGCATCCCGGGCCCACCTGCCACAACTGCGAGGGGACTCACGTAACCGGCAGCGCTCGGCGGCAACGAGGGCAGGATGACCGGGGCACCCGTATCCTGCTGCGCGCCGTAGACGCGGTAGGGGAACTGGTCGTCCACGTCGACCTGGTAGATCTCGGCGGTGGACTGGTTCAGCTGCGACGACCACGTCCGTCCGCCGTTGGTGGTGACGTTGGCGCCGCCGTCGTTCGACTGGATGAACGTGTCGGGCTGGTCGGGGTTGATCCACATCCCGTGGTTGTCGCCGTGCGGCGTCCGGATGGTCGTCCACGTCTTCCCGCCGTCGGTCGAGATGAAGAACGACTCGTTGTTCACGTAGACCGTGTCGGGGTCCTTCGGGTGCGCGTTGATATAGGTGTAGTAGAACGGCCGGCGCACGAGGTTCATGTCGGCGCTCACGTGCGTGAACGTGTTGCCCGCATCGTCTGATCGGTAGACACCCCGTTCAGTGCCCGGGGCCTCGAGCAGCACGTACACGCGCCTGGGGTTCGCGCGCGACACGTCCACGTCGATCTTGCCAATCAGGTTCGTCGGGAGACCCTCGGTCAGGTGCTGCCACGTCGCCCCGCCATCCCGCGTCTTGTAGAGCCCCGTCTCGGCCGCGGGGCCGCCCGAGACGATCGTCCACGGCTTCCTGACGGCCTGCCACGCGCCCGCGTAGATCTCCTTCGGGTCTGCCGGGTTCATCGCCAGCGAGACCACGCCGGTCCGGTCGTTGATCTTGAGCACGTGCATCCACGTCGCGCCGCCGTCGGTGCTCTTGAAGACGCCGCGTTCGGGATTCGGTCCGAACGCCTGTCCCAGCGCCGCTGCGTAGACGATCGTCGGGTCGAGCGGATCGACGATGACGCTGCCGATCTGTCCCGTCTCGCGGAGGCCGATCGCCGTCCACGTCTTGCCTGCGTCGATCGACTTGAACATCCCGCGGCCCTGGATCACGTTGCTGCGGATGGCGGCGCTGCCGGTCCCGACGTAGACGACGTTGGGATCCGACTCCGCGACGGCGATCGCCCCGATCGACCCGGTGGGGAAGTAGCCGTCAGAGACATTGTTCCAGGTGATGCCGTAGTCGGTGGTCTTCCACACGCCGCCGCCCGTGGCACCCATGTAGAACGTTGCCGGTTGCGTGCGATGCCCGGCGACGGCCGTGACACGGCCGCCGCGGTGTGGCCCGATGTTACGGAACCGCAGGTCCTGCAGGCGTGCGGGTTCGATGACGCCAGGTGCGGTCGCCTGCGCGTCGAGGCGCGCGAGGCGTGGAGACGTCGCGGCCACGACGACCAGTGAGGCGGCGATGAAGACACGCGTGGCAGACACGCGAGGGATGCGATCGATGCGCATGAGCAAGCTGACTCCTGGAGGACCGATGACCCTGAGAATGACGACGGGACAACCGGAGCAGAAGTATAGTGCACGTCGTCTGAACGGCCGCGCGACTAGGAGTGATGAATGAGCATGCGATTGGCGGTCGCGGTATCGGTGGTGACGACGGCCGTGATGGCGTCACCGACCACGGCGCAGCGACCTCCGGCACGTCCCGTGCCTCGTGGCGTCGCCGCGCCGGTACCGCTGCAGGTGACCATGGCCGGCATCCGCGTGGTGAGAGACGGCGCTGGCGCGGGAGGCAAGGAACTCCGTGGGTTCGACATGGCGCCGGGAACCGCTCTCGACGTCTTTGTCGGCACGGGCAGCCCCACCGAGTTCATCGTCGACATCGACCGCGACCAGAGCCTCATCGAGACCTTCAGCGACGATGCCGGGGCCACGCTGACCAAGGGTCTCAACATCGGTTCGTTTCCGAAGATGGCCGCAGATGGCAGCGCCGCCCTCCTCACGCTGTCGAGCGACGGCATCCCCTCGCCGGGCGCGACGGCGGTGACCGTGTCGGGACGACTTGCGGTGACGACCGCGAACGGCACCATGATGCAGCGGGTCACCGGGGTCAGGATTGAATCCGGCCGTTCATTCAGGATCGGGTCGTCGACCATCACGATCAACGATGTGTCGGCGAATGGCAATCGGACCACCTTCACCTTGAAGATGACCAGGGCGACGAGGAACCTCGTCAAGAAGATGGTCTTCAAGAGCGCGAAGGGCGAAGTGCTGAAGGTCTCGGCCACGGGCTACATGGTCATGAACGACAAGGCCGAGCAGCACCACGCGGGCCCCCCAGGACTCAAGACCGTGACCATCGACGTCGCTATGTGGCAGAACCTGTGGTCGCGCAAGGTGCCGTTCCGGGTCACCGCGACGCTGGGGGGCGCGAAGTAGCGCGTCTGTCGGCGGAAAGGGGCCGGCTGGAACGCTGCCCCGGCCCGCCCCGGTGCCCGGGGGCACCCGGATTCAAGATCATTGGGGCATCGCCGATTCCTCTTGCGACGGGCCTTCTTGCCGTCTGCAGGAGTCAGTGTCATGGTGCCAGCAGTCAACGTATCAGCGATGCTCGACGGCTTCAGGCCGCCGATCAGCGAGGGGAGCGTCGCCGCGACGACCGCCCCGTCGCGGTCGTTGCTCTCCGTTGCCACGGCCGACGGTGACCGCGTCACGCTGTCATCGAATCCCCCCGCCAGCGAGGCGGTGGGCTACGATGCGCGCGGGCAACTCGGCGGCGCGGACGGAGCGATGGCCACCCGGTCGATGGGCGATGCGGCTCTGCTCGACGGCGTCCCGCACGCGCAGGAAGGGACGTCGGTCGAGTACCAGACGTCGATTTCGAGCCTCTTTGCCGTCCAGGCGAACGGGCCATCGGCGCTCCCGGTGCGCACCGGGTCGGTGTACATCGGCACGCCGCCCCTGGCGAAGGCGATCGACCTGCTGCGATCGATGATGATCGCGTTCCAGCAGTCCCACTCCGCCGACACCGGTGCGGAGATGCCCACGCGCGCCACTGCGCCTCGCGCCGGGGGCGGCATGGCCGCTCCGCCGAGCGACGTCGCCGAGGCCTGACGCCCGCGGCCAGCCGGCTCGATTCTCGTGCGCGCGCTCGCGCCGAGCACGGTCGGGATCCGACTCTAACCAGGCCGCCGATTGGGCTGACCCGAGAAACGCACATCCGGCTTTCCAGCGAGGACGGCGCTCTGCGACCAGCGGTGCCGACCCGCACGTTCATCCATGGCGGCCGGGCTGTCCCAGCGCGTACCAGACGATGAACAGGTTGACGCACATCAGCACCAGGGCCGGAAGTGTCTGCGCGAGCGAGTCGAGCGCGCGGATGCGTGTCGCCACGCCCACGAACATCAACAGGGCCAGGCCGCCCGCGCTGAGCGGCACGAGGGGCAGCCAGAGTTGGCCGACGATCAGACCAAGGGCACCGAGCACCTCGAGGTTGCCCACGAGAGTCCGGCGTCGGCTGAGACCGAATCGCTCGAAATCACGTTTCATGCCTTCGAAGAACAGACACGCACAGCCGTAGAACAGGAACAGCGTGGACGACACGAGGATCGACGCATAATAGGCGCGCGTCACAACAGGTCAACCTCAAAGCGGCGTCTGTCGTTGGTCATTTGAGCGAGGAACACAGCATGGAGTGGCTGTCACCTGCGAGTCTGCTTCAACTCATCGTCGGCCTGGGGCTGTTAAACGTCTGGCTGGTGCGCGGACGCTCCGCCACGTCGTATCGCGGCGGCGCCGCACAGACGCTGCAGGAGGAGTTTGCCACGTACGGCCTTCCCGGGTTCGCCTTCCATCTGGTCGGCGCCCTCAAGATTGGCGCAGCCCTCGTCCTGATTGCCGGCGTGTGGTGGATCGCGCTTCCAGTGCGGGCGGCCGCGGGTCTCGTAGCCGCGCTCATGGTTGGCGCGATTGCCATGCACTTCAAGGTCGGCGACCCCCTGATGAAGTCGCTCCCCGCCGCGCTGATGCTCGCGCTGAGCGCCGCGATCGTCGCCCTGCGCTAGTCCCGCCCTCCAAGTGGCTTGGGCCGGATAAAGGGCACGCGCGGCCCCGCCTCACCCTCGTTCCGCCTGGAACAGGCTCAGCGCAAAGCCCGCGTCGGTGTCCACCCATTGCTGGCGTAGGCCGAAGCCTGCGGCGGCGCCGAGCTGCGCGATGCCGGCCAACGTGTATTTGCACGAACTTTCAGTGCAGATCGACTCTCCCGCGGCGAAGCGGGCGACGATGCCCGCGCCCGGAACGGCCACCTGCTGCGGCCCCCGGCTCACGAGGTGCATCTCCACGCGAGAATGACGGCCGTTCCACACGGCCCGGTGGTCGAACCGGGCGAGGTCGAAGCCGGCGCCGAGTTCGCGGTTCAGCCGCACGAGCACGTTCTTGTTGAAGGCCGCCGTCACGCCGAGCGGGTCATCGTAGGCGAGCACCAGGTCGCGCTCCGGCTTGACCAGGTCGGCGCCGAGCAGCAACCAGTCGCCGCCTCTGCCGGCGTCGCGCACGCGCCGCAGAAACGCGACGGCTTCGTCGTCCTCGAAGTTGCCGACGTTGGAGCCGAGCAGCAGCGTGAGCATCGGGGCCGCGTGGGGACGAACGCCGCCGAGCGCAGCCAGGCCCGAGTCGTACGTGGCGTGGGCCACCGTCACGGTGAACCCCGCCAATCGTGCCAGCGCCTGCTCGGCGCCTGCCAGGGCGCTGCTCGAGATGTCGATCAGGTGCAGGTGCGGCTTGCGCGGCCGCGTCCCGAAGGCCTCGGCGAGCCGCAGCAGCTTGTCTCCGTTGCCGGGCCCCAGTTCGACCACAAAGGGTGCGCCGGTGACGTGGTGCGCGATCTGTGGCGCGCACAGGGAGAGCAGCGCGACCTCCGACCTGGTGACTCCGTACCAGGGGAGCGCGCAGATCGCCTCGAAGAGCAGCGACCCGAGTTCGTCGTAGAGGTACTTCGGTGGCAATTGCTTGGGCGTGCGCGAGAGGCCGTCGCGCACGTCGGCGGCGAGCGCGGACGCGGGCTGGGCCGACGGGAGCGCGCCCGCCGGCGAAGGCACGCTGGGCGGGCCGTTCACGGCAGGCTCCTGGCGCACCGGAAGGTGGCGTAGACGTAGGGATAGTGCGGGCGGAACCAGTTGCGGAAGCTGGCGCGAATCAGCTCACGGGCCGTCACGGGCGAGGCCCCCTTCATCACGTAGTGCTGCCCGTCGCAGAACTCGGCCGAGTACTCCGGGTAGGACGCCATCGGGCGGAAGCCGTCGAACGGCGCGAACACCGTACTGGTCCACTCCCACCCGTTGCCCACGAGATCGTGGATGCCCCAGGCGCTCGCGCCTGCGGGGAACGAGCCGGCGCCGACGGGGTCCCATCCCGCGAAGTCGAAGTGTCCGCGGGTGTGATCAGGGGGAGCGTCGCCCCAGGGATACGGACGTTGCTCGCCCTCGGGTGTGCCGTACGCGGCGCGATGGAACTCGGCCTCCGTGGGCAGCCGTGCGCCGCGCCAGCGTGCGAAGGCCGCGGCCTCGGCGTGACTCACGTACACCGGCCAGGCCGGGGGCAGGGGCAGCAGGTCGAACTGCCCGCGCCACAGCCACGCCCCGTCACGGCGCTCCCAGAACAGCGGATGCGTCACGCCGGTGCCCTGCACCCACGCGAAGTCCTCGTCGTTCCACCACCGGCGGGCGCCATACCCGCCTGCCTCGACGAACTCCATGAACGCCGCGTTGGTCACGTCGTGGACGTCGATCTCGAAGGCTGGGACGTGCACGTCATGGGCCTCGAACTCGTTGTCCCAGCCGAAGGCCACGTCGCCGCGACGTGCGCCAAGCGTGACCGTCCCGGCTGGGATGGCCACACGACACTGGACGGGAGGCGGCCCCTGGATCGGCACGTAGCCCGTGGGGCGGGTCTTTTCGGCGAGCGGGAGCCGATGCCACATGTAGAGCAAGGTCTCCTGGTGCATGGCCTCGTGCTCGAGGATCGTGAACACGCCCTCGGCGCGCTCCAGCACGGGCACGCCCGCGCGCTCGACCGCGTCGTGGAGCAGCGCGTGCTCGATGAGATGATCGCACGCGTCGGCGAACTGCCGGACCGCACGGCGATCGGGCCACGCGCCGACGCCACCGCGCGGCGTGGCGCCCTGCTCGTCCTCCGGATCGATGCCCCTCGCGAAGATCTCCTCGAGGCGCGCGTCCACCGCTGACCGGCGGAGCCCCTTCTTGATCAGGGTGTTCACGCTGAAGCCGGGCAGATGGCCCTCGTAGAAGACGACGGGGTTGCGCAGGGCGATTGGACGCGAGAAGTAACAGCCCTCCGACAGCATGTCGAAGAGCTCGGTGGAACGCGCCCGGTTGCGGCGGTACCACCCGAGGGCCCACTGGCGATCGAGGATCCCCGCTGACGGCGCAGGATGAGGCGAGTTGGCGGGCCCGATGCCCTGGGACGCGTTCATGACACCTGCTCCGACGACAAGACCTGAGCGCGGACGCCGTGAGGCGTCACCATCCGCTCGTACCAAGGTCGCCCTTGAAGGGACCGACGAGTTCTGGCGTGACCCAGCCGCCGTAGAAGCCGCCCGGCTGGCCCTTCACCCTGACCCCGTCCACGTAGCACTCGATCCGTGCGGGGTAGAACGAGAGGTGAGTGCGGAGGGCTTCGAACGCCGGCAGCGGATCGTCGTAGGACCAGCCTACCGCATTCAGCAGGAGAGGCGGGACGGACACGGTCCAGTATCGCGCCGTGCCTTTCCACTCGCATCGGGACGACCCCGGCGCGGGGCGCAGGTACTCGGTCGCCACGTCGGAGCGCGGGATGTACACGGTGGGAGGACTCGCCGTCTCGAGCACCCGCAGCGCGCGGCGGGTGCGGGCCACCTCCACGTCTCCGATCCGGACGACGACCTCTCGAGATTCCGCGTCGATGCGGGGAGGCCGCGGGTAGTCCCAGACGGATTCCTGGCCGGGCGCCGGTACCACGGCAAACGGCGGCCGCCCCCGCCCGTGGTAGCGCCAGCCCCCGGGACCAGGCAACGGCGAGGTCGGCGACGAGTTCTTGTCCACACTCGAATGACGACGTGGCTGCCGCCGAGGGTTCGCGGCAGGCTGGACTGCAGACGGCTCCAGCCGCGCACCGTGGCTCCGGCGCTCCCGCTCCGACCGCACCCGCGTGCTGGCTGAGGTGATGACCGGCGGCCGATGCAGACCCGCGCGGGCGAGTGGATCGAGGTGGCGGTCCATCACTCGAGCGGCCCGCGTGGCCCTCGTCGAGTAGGATGACGGCTTGTGACGCAGGAATGTGGACCGAAGGTAGACGTGCCCGACGTTGGCACGCTTGAGATCGCCCGCTGATGGACTCCCTCGACCACGAACGCTTCATGAGACGGGCCATCGCCCTGACGGCCAACTGTCCCCGTCTGCCCTTCGGCGCCCTGATCGTGTGCGCCGATTCGGGCGAGGTGGTGGCCGAGGGGTGGAACAAGTCGGCGATCAATCCGACGTGGCACGGCGAGATCGACGCCATCAACCGTCTCGCCGAATCGGGGCGCGGCGACAACGGATCCGGCCTCGTCCTCTACACGACGGCGGAGCCGTGCCCCATGTGCCTGGCGGCCATCCTCTGGAGCGGCATCGGCACGGTGGTGTTCGGCTCGTCGATCCGCTTCCTGCAGCAGCAGGGCTGGCGCCAGATCGACATCCTTGCCGAGGAGGTGGTGCGCCGGAGCCCGGGGTGGACCTGTACGATCATCGGCGGCGTGCTCGAACAGGAGTGCAATGCCTTGTTCGAGGGCCAGGCCGGCTGATCGGCGGCCGCCGCTGCCCGTTGCAGACGCGGCGTGTCGCAGGATTCGACCAGAGCCGCAGACGGCAAGGAGAGAGACATGCGTGTCCCGGACGAGATCGCTGGCGGGTCCGCCCCTGACCATGGTTCGAACGAGGACCTCGGCCGCGCGCACGAAGTGGCGACGGGAGCGGAGTTGGAGCAGTGGTCCCGCCTGCTCACCGACCGGCACCCCTATCTCGACCAGTTCGTCCGCTCCGCGTCCTGCGCTCTCTTTCGCGTCGACATCGTTCGGTACTTGCACGTCACCCACTTTCAAGAGGTCCGGCAGTGGGTTCCCACCCGTCCTGCATAGTTCCCCTGGCGGAGGCCGCTGGTGCGGGAGACGCGCTTGTCGCAGGCAGGATGAGATACTGCTCGACGACCCGTCGGCGCCGCCGCTAGCGCCCCGATCCCGTGCCTGCAGGATCCCGTCACCTCGTCATCGTCCTCGGCGATCAACTCGACGCCGGCTCGTCGTCGTTCGACGGCTTCGACCCCGCGCGCGACCGAGTCTGGATGGCCGAAGTGGCCGAGGAATCGGAGCACGTCTGGTCGAGCAAGCCCCGCACGGCCCTGTTCCTGTCGGCCATGCGTCATTTCGCGCAAGGCCTGCACGCTCGCGGCTGGCCGCTTCACTACGTCCACCTCGACGACGAGGCGAACCGAGGGTCGTTGGCCGCCGAGCTCGAGGCGGCAACAGCGGCTTACCGTCCCCAGCGCCTCGTGATGACCCACCCGGGTGACTGGCGCGTCTGGCGTGCGATCGAAGGGGTGTCCGAGCGGACGGGCGTGCCTCTCGACGTACGGGACGACCGGCACTTCTACGCCACGACCCGTGAGTTCGTCGCGCACGCCCACGGCCGGAAGCAGCTGCGGCTGGAGTACTTCTACCGTGAGCTGCGTCGCCGGCACGGCGTGCTGATGGATGGCGACGAGCCCACTGGCGGGCGGTGGAGCTTCGACACGGAGAACCGCGCGGCCTTTGGGAAGGCGGGACCGCCTGCGGTACCTCCGCCCCCTTCTGTTCCGCCCGATGCGGTGACGCGCGACGTGCTCGCGCTGGTCGAACGCCGGTTTGCCAGCCACCCGGGCCGGCTCGACCGCTTCGCCTGGCCCGTGACGCGCGACCAGGCGCTCGCGGCGCTCGCGGCCTTCGTCGAGAGGCGGCTGCCGGAGTTCGGCCGCTACCAGGATGCCATGTGGACTGGCGAGCCCTGGCTCTACCACTCGTGCCTGTCTGCGGCGCTCAATCTCAAGCTCCTCGATCCCCGCGAGGTGGTGTCGGCCGCCGAAGCCGCCTGTCGCGACAATCACGCACCCCTCGCCGCCGTGGAGGGGTTCGTCCGGCAGATTCTCGGATGGCGCGAGTACGTGCGCGGCATCTACTGGACGCAGATGCCGGGCTACCTGTCGAACAACGCGCTGGATGCCCATGAGCCGCTGCCGGCGTTCTACTGGACGGGTGAGACGCCCATGGCCTGCCTCCGCGACACCATCTCGCAGACACTCGAGTACGGCTACGCGCACCACATCCAGCGGCTCATGATCACGGGCCTGTACGCGTTGATGCTCGGCGTCGAGCCGGCGCAGGTCCATGAGTGGTATCTGGCGGTGTACGTCGATGCGATCGAGTGGGCGGAGTTGCCCAACACGCTGGGCATGAGCCAATACGCCGACGGCGGGCTCATGGCGAGCAAGCCCTACGCGGCGTCGGGCAAGTACATCCAGCGGATGAGCAACTACTGTGAGGGCTGCCGGTTCGACCCGGCCACACGCACCGGCGAGGACGCGTGCCCGTTCACGACGCTCTACTGGGATTTCCTGGCCCGGCACCGGGCCCGGCTCGCCGGGAATCCGCGCATGGTCATGCAGGTGAAGAATCTCGAACGGCTCGGCGCGACAGAGCGCACGGCAATCGGTCGCCGTGCCGATGCGCTCCGGAAGGGCGCGCTCGCGTGAGCCCGAGACGGCCCGTCAGGTCACTCGCTCGCTCAGCCGTTGGGGTAGGCGGTCTCTCTCGGGTGCGCTCGCGTTCCAGACGAGGGGGCCTTGGCCCGGGTCGCCGCCAGGCGCATGGCAGCCGCACCGCTATCCGATATCCGAGATGATGCCCGACTCCGAACGCGACGCCGACGTGCTGGTCATTGGCGCAGGAATGGCCGGCTTGATCGCGGCGACCGAGTTGACACGCGCTGGTGCCCGCGTGCTCGTCCTCGACAAGGGCCGGTCAGTCGGCGGACGGCTTGCGAGCCGACGGATCAGCGAGGCGAGCTTCGATCACGGTGCCCAGTTCATCACGGCCCGGATGCCTCGGTTCGCCGCCGTCATCGAGCAGTGCCGAGAGGCCGGCGTCGTCGAGGAGTGGTGTCGCGGTTTCGCCGAACGCGCGGATGGGCATGCCCGCTGGAGGGGCCACCCCGCGATGACTGCTGTGGCCAAGCACCTGGCTCGCGGCCTCGAGATCGTTCTGGAAAGGCAGGTCGCGGCGTTGCGGTGTTCCACGGCCGGCTGGACCGCGGTGACCCAGTCCGGAGAAGCATTCTCCGCCGGAGCCGTTGTGCTGACGCCACCCGTGCCCCAGTCGCTGGCGATCATGGAAGCCGGAGGGCTGACCCTCGAGGCGGAAACCCGCACGCGGCTCGAGGGCATCACCTACGAACGCTGCCTCGCGGTAATGGCCGTGCTGTCGGGCCCGTCGCGGCTCGCGCCTCCCGGCGGACTGGCGCCTGTCGGTGGACCGATCGCCTGGATCGCAGACAATCAGCTGAAAGGGATCTCGGCGACGCCGTCCGTCACCATTCACGCCAACCACTCCTTCAGCGTGGAGCATTGGGAGCAGGATCGGCAGGAGAGCGGCCGTCAACTGCTGAGCGCAGCGGCGACATGGTTGGGCGCCCAGGCGCGCACCTTCCAGGTGCACGGCTGGCGCTACAGCAAGCCGATGCAGACCGATGAGCGGCCCTGCCTGATCGTGAGTGAGGCTCCGCCGCTCGTGCTGGCCGGTGACGGCTTCGCCGGCCCGCGCGTCGAGGGCGCCGCGCTCTCCGGATGGGCCGCCGCCGAGGCTGTCCTGGCGGGTGCGTCATGACGGTCGCCTGTCCCGTCGGTTGGCTTCTGCTGCTCCATGCCGCGATGACGCTCTTCATGGTGGGGGTCATCTGGTTCGTCCAGGTCGTGCACTACCCGTTGTTCTCCCGGGTGGGCGAGGCCGAGTTCCCCGAGTACGAGCGTCATCACGCACGGCGGACCGGCTGGGTGGTGGGGCCGCCGATGCTCGTCGAACTCGGAACGGCGATCGCCACGGCCTGGTGTCTTGGAGGCGCGCTCGCCTGGAGCGGGCTGGGACTGCTTGCGGTCGTCTGGACCAGCACGGGGCTCTGGCAGGTGCCAGCTCATCGTCGACTCCAGGGCGGATTCGACGCCGCCGTCCTGCGCTGGCTGGTGCGCACGAACTGGGTGCGCACGCTGGCCTGGTCGACCCGGGGAATCATCGCGTGCGCACTCCTCGTGGCCCCGCGATGACCGTGTCTTCACCATGTCCGAGAGCCGTCACCGCTGCCGACTTCCCATGATCGGCAAGGACGGCGGGATCAAGGCGCGGTATTCGAAGGACGTCTTCGATCTGGAACGCATCTTCACGTTGATCGACAGCATGCCCATGCGCCGGGCGGAGATTAGGCAACGGTGATGCCTGTGGACGCACGAGACGCCTGTTTCCGCCATAGACTCAACTGAGCACCGGTGAGCGCCGGTGTAGGCTGAACCCAGCCGCCGGGACAACCCCTCACGTGCAACAGGACCTGGAACCACCGAGGTAACGATGGCCACCAAGACGACTGCCCCTTCAACACGCACCGCTGGACTGACGAAGAGCCTGAACCAGGTGCTCGCCGACTCCTATGGCCTGCTGTCACTGACCCATCTGGCGCATTGGAACGTGGAGGGCCCGGGCTTCTTCGCGCTGCACACGGCGTTCCAGACGCAATACGAGGAGTTGTTCGTGGCGATTGACGAGATTGCCGAACGGATTCGTGCGCTCGACGCGTACGCCATCGGTGGTCTCAGCACACTCGCACAAGCGGCGCAGATGAAGGAATTCGCGTCTCCGCTGGCACAAGACGAGTACGTCCTGGCCCTCATTGCCGCCAACGAAAAGCTGGTGGCCGACGCCGTCCGCGCACGTGATATCGCGGGGCAGGCGAACGACGCGGAAAGCCAGGACTTGATGATTGGGCGGATCACGCTTCACCAGAAGACGATCTGGATGCTGAAGAGCTTCTTGAAGGGCTAACCGAGTCCTGCTGAACCATGAACGCGTCGGGCTCGAACGAACGCAGGCGCGTGGCATACTGACGGCCATGCACCTCGCCTCACGGCTGATCGGTACCTGCGCCGCCATGGGTGTCGTCGTGCTGCTCTGCGCACGCCTCGACGGCGTCGCACAGGCGCCCGTCAGCGACCCCGCGCCGTTCGCCCAGTGGCTCGACGATGTGAAGCGCGAAGCCCTCGAGCGTGGCATCCGCGAAGAGACCGTGCAGCAGGCATTCGACGGCGTCGAACTGCTCGAGGTGGTGCGCGAGCGCGACCGCACCCAGGCCGAGTTCGTGCTGACGCTCGACTCCTACCTCAAGCGCCGCCTGACGCCGACGTTCACGAAGAAGGCGCGCGCGGCATTGCACACCCACCGCGCCCTGCTGGCCCGCATCTCGGCGCACTACCACGTGCCGGCCAGGGTGGTCGTGGCCATCTGGGGCATCGAGTCGAATTTCGGCCGCTTCACGGGCGTCCGTCCGACTGTCACCGCGCTGGCCACGCTGGCGTGGGACGGCAGGCGGGGGCCGTTCTTCCGTGAGCAGCTCTTCGACGCCCTGACCATCGTCGATCGGGGTGACGTCGAGTTGTCGATGCTGAAGGGGTCGTGGGCCGGTGCGATGGGTCAGCCGCAGTTCATGCCGTCGAGCTACCTGCGGTACGCCGAGGATTTCGACCGTGACGGCCGCCGCAATATCTGGACGTCGCCACCCGACGTGTTCGCCTCGATCGCCAACTATCTCTCGAAGAACGGCTGGTCACCCGAGCTGCGGTGGGGGCGCGAAGTCGAACTGTCCGATCGCGCGGCCATCGCCGTGGCCGACGCGGTGCCAATGCGCCCGGAGGGCTGCAGGGCCGAGCGCGAGATGACGGTGCCGCGACCGTGGATCGAGTGGCGGTCGCTGGGCGTCACGTTGCCGAAGGCGAAGCGGCTGCCAGACAGCACCTTGCCGGCGTCGCTCGTGCGGAGTGGCGATCGCGCCTTCCTCGTCTCGTCGAACTACGAGAGCATCCTCACCTACAACTGCGCACACCACTACGCGCTCAGCGTCGCATTGCTCTCCGAACGCATGTAGGCCGTGCCGCGCCGCCGCCACCGGGAGGGCCTGCCGCGCCGTAGCGCGCAGCGCGAAGGCGGGGCGGGTCAGTTCGCGTCGAGATACGCGATGATCAGGAAGATGATCAAGACCGCGAGGGCTGCGAAGAAGATCTTCCACGCGCTCTTGGGGTACTCGCCGTCCATCGCGCCGGTGTAGCCGTTGACAACGAGTTGGTACGGCTTCGCGCGGTAGTTGTAGACCAGCATCCAGATCGGCACGAGGATGTGCTTGAAGGTCTGGGCCGAGTACTCGGGAGCGATCTGCAGGTTGCGGTGCGTGTCGCCCGGAACCTGCGCCGCGCACATCTCGCGCAGCGCCTCGTCCATCCTGCCGGCAGCGGCCTTCGCCGCGTCGAACAACACCACCTGGTAATGCTCGACGACGAACCCCGCGAGGTACGCGCGGTCGTAGGGGACGAGTTCAGCCGTGGGGAATGGTTCGATCTTGCGCAGCAGCGCCTCGTGCACGCCGCGCGTGCCTGAGACCGGCGTGTCGTCGAAGAAGTGGTCGACCACCCCAGCGGCCGGCTCCCAGCGGGTCTTCTGCACCCGTTCCATCTTGCCGTTTCGGCGCTCGGTCACGTAGTAGTGGTGGCCCGCCTCGGCCGTCCAGGGACAGTGCACGCGCGCATCGAACGTCCAGTAGGGAATGTAGATGCCCTTGACCGTGTCGACGAGCGCACGCCTCGACAGGGCGTTGGGCGCGAACCACCGGCTGGCGTACCACTTCCGGATGGTCTCGCGGACCGAGCTCTCGGCGACCCGGAACGGCAGGAGGCTCTGCGGGCTGATGGGTGCCTTGATCTCGGTGTAGTCGACGAGCGCCGGCGAGCCGCAGAAGTCACAACGCTGGCCCACGCGCTCGGGATCGAAGACCGACACGGCCTTGCAGCTCTGGCACTGCACCGTGCGCTTCTCGCTCTTCCAGCCGCGCTGCGACTCGTCGAGTTCGCGCAGCGTGCGGGCGAGATCGATCTCCTCGATCTCGCCCGTCGCGGGCTTCATCTCGAATGGCGTCTCGGTGCCGCAGAAGGGGCACACCAGCCGCATCTTCGCGGCGTTCCATTCGGCGGGAGCACCGCACGCCGCGCAGGTGTGCTTCTGAACCGCCGAGATGTCGGCCATGTCAGTGCGACAGGTACTCGTCGAGGGCCGACTTCCGGATCCGCCACGCCGAGCCGATCTTCTTGCCCTTCAACTCACCGGACTCGAGGATGGTCATCACGTCGGCTTCACCCACGCCGAGCGCCTGTGCCACGTCGGCCGGCGACATCAGGTCGGGCAGGGCGGCCGGCGCCGGCGCCGCCGCTGCCGCGACCGGCGCTGGCGCCAGCCCGATGGGCGCTGCCGCCCCGGCGACCGCCGGCGTCGGCGGAATGATGCCCTGCTGCTGCATCATCTGCTGGGCGATCGCGAACCCCACCGCGAGTTCGCTGGCCGTACCGGCGGCGCTGCCGCCACCCGTCTCGAAGCCCTTCGCCATCTGGTACTTCACGAAGTCGTTCAGGTTCCCCACCGCGGCCATCGACGAGCGCTTGTCGATCGCCGCCTCGACTTCAGGCGGCACCGACACGTTCTCGACGATGAAGCTGGCGATCTGCAATCCGTACTTCGCCGACACCAGCGGGTTGATCAGCGGGAGGAGCGCATCGCCCAGTTCGCTGTACCGGGTCGCCACGTCGAGCACCGGCACCTTCGACGTCGCCAGGGCCTCGCTGAAGATGCTGACGATGCGCGATCGCATCGTGTCGGCGAACTCGTCGAGGCGGAAGTTGTGGTCGGAACCCGCCACTTCCTTGAGGAAGATCTTCGGGTCGATGATCTTGAAGTCGTACGTCCCGAACGCCCGCGCCCTCACGATCCCGAAATCCTGGTCGCGGAGCATGATCGGGTTCGACGTGCCCCACTTGTTGCCCGTGAACAGCCGCGTCGTGACGTAGTAGACGTCGGCCTTGAACGGCGAGTTGAAGCCGTACTTCCACGACTTGAGCCGCGTGAGAATCGGGATGTTGTCGGTCGTCAACGTGTGCTTGCCCGGCCCGAACGTGTCGCCGAACTCGCCGGTGTAGACGAACTGGACGACCTGCGACTCGCGCACGATGAGCTGCGCACCGTTCTTGATGGCCTTGTCGTCGTCGGGAAAGCGATACGACAGCGTGTCGCGCGAGTCGTCGGTCCACTCGATGATCTCGAGCAACTCACCCTTGATGAACTCGAAAATGCTCATGTGCGCCTGCTCCTCGGGCTTGTGCACGGCGGTGCCGCGCCGAACGTCATTCTAAACCGTGCGTTCCAGCTGCCACCTCGGCATCTGACACGTCGATCACGGCCTCACCGGGCCCTCGCCGGCCGAGTCGGGCGTAGCGCACGTCGTGCACCACGACCCGCCACTTTCCGTCAACCCGGTACACCTCATACGCAGGCAGCCGCAGCCAGTTCCTGAGGCCCCGGCGGTCTGGCGCCGACAGGGCCGCTGCAATGACCGGAGCCGGCGCGTCGCCGCGGGCAACGTCGTCTGCGGCAATGGCGACAGCGCCCGTGAGCAACGATACGCGAACGAAGGAATACCGGTCGTCGTGCACCACGATGACCTCACGCGCCAACGAGTCGGCGGCGAGCGGGTTGGCCACGACGTCGACGAAGGCGATGTCGTGCTGCGTGAGCCACGCCGACACCAGCGTCCGGGCGCGCCACGACCCAACGCCCATGAGCGCGATGTAACCGACCAGCACGACGAGGCACGCCTGCGCAACGCGCATCACGACCACGCCGCGGGGTGTCAGAAGCCGGGCCACGATGATGCCGAGGACGCCTGCCAGCCAGAGCACGCGGCCAGCTGTCGGCACGAACGGTCCACCGACCACGAGTCCCGTCGTCGCCAGCCCGACGCCGATCCAGCCGACGATGCCGAACGTGCTGGCGGTGCGGGCCAGGACGACGGCGGTGCCGGCGAGCAACCAGAACCACGGATCGACGATGAAGAGCGTGTCGCCGTAGAACCAGCGGCCATCGAATGGCATGAGCCACCTGACGCCGTACGTGTTGAGCCAGTCGAGCGACGTGTGCGACCAGAGGCCAATCATCGACAACGCGAACAGCCAGCCCGCATGTGCTGGTGGCGCGTCGGGCGCTCGCCTGCGCCTGATGCGGTCGATGCCCAGCATCAGCGCGGTGAGCGCGATCGGCCACAACGCCAGCGCCAGCACGCCGTGGGTGACACCGCGCCGCCAGAACAAGGCCGCATCCCCGCCCGCCAGTGCCATGGCCGCATCGACGTCAGGCAGGTTGGCACCCACGACCAGCGTGGCGGTGGCGAGCGGCGTCAGGCGCTTGAGGCCCGCCTCGGCGAGGACGGCGCCGAAGAGGCTGTGGGCGAGATTGTCCATGAACGGGGCATTGTACGTGCTACCGGAACTTGCCTGCCACGAGGACGCCGAACCACACGACGAGGCTGAGGGTCGACGTGGTCGCGAGGCGTAACCAGCCACGGGCGTCGCCGCGCTTTGCCGCGCGCTCGGCCCCCGTGCGGGCCGGGACAAGGCTGATCCGTAGTATCGTCCTGATCAGGTCACATCTCAGGAGTCAGCGCCCATGTTCGCAACGTTCCGTCGAGTCACGGCCGCCTTGGTCGTGCTGTCGCTCCTCATCCCAGCGCTGCCTGCATCCGCAGACGAGCGCACCATCCGGTGCGAGAGCCGCAACTACCGCTACAACTACTGTCGAGCCGATACCGACAACCGCGTCACGCTGATGCGCCAGGTCTCGCGCAGCCGGTGCATCCTCTGGCAGACGTGGGGCTACGACCGCAGGGGAATCTGGGTGGATCAGGGCTGCGCGGCCGAGTTCCGAGCCGGCAAGGACGGGATCAGCGCAGGCGAAGCCGCCGTCGCGGGAGCGATCGTCGGAGGGCTCATCCTCGGGTCGGTCCTGGCGAACCGCGATCATGGCGAGCGCGATCGCAACGTGCCGTCGTGGATGGTCGGGACGTTCCGTGGATGGGACGACTACGAGAACACCGAGTGGGAGTTGACGATCACGCGCAACGGAGCCGCCGAACTCCTGCGCGATCGCGGCTACAGGGTCCAGACGACCGGCCGCTTTGACAACGGCAGGCTGCATCTCGGCGAGTTCACGTTCCAGGTGAGCCGGAGCCCTGACGGCCTGCGGTTGCGTGATGATCGAGCGCGGCGACAGATCGATTTCTGGAGAATCATGTAGGCGGGTGCGGCCGCCAGGTGGGCGCGTGCGGACGCGCTACAACTGGTCGATGACGGCCCACATGTACCAGCTCGCCACAGACCGATAGGGCGCCCAGCCCTGTCGGTCTGCCAGCGAGCGCATCTCGTCGGGGGTTGGCAACGTCGGCAGCCTGTAGAGCCGTTGCATGCCTTTTCGCACGCCGAGGTCTCCCGTCGGCAACACGTCGAGGCGGCACAGCGAGAAGATCATGAACATGTGTGCGGTCCACTCGCCCACACCCTTCACCGCCACCAGCGCCGCTGTCAGTTGATCGTCGGCCAGGCGCGAGACGCGGTCGAGCGGCAGGCGCCCGTCCTCGACGCGCGCGCAGAGGTCCTTGATGTAGGCGGTCTTGCCTCGCGAGAGGCCAATCGCCCGCAAGGTGGCGTCGGGTGTTGCGAGGATGTCGGCCGGCGCCGGGAAGCGCGTCGATTGGCGTGGCACGGCCACGAGGTCGGCGGGCGCCGGGGACTGCGCCGGGCGGCCCGTTCCCGAACGTTGCGCGTCGACCGCGTAGAGCGCGACGAATCGCCCGTAGATCGTGTCGGCCGCCTTGCCCGACAACTGCTGGCCGACAATCGAGCGGACGAGCGCGCGGAAGTACTGCCGGTGCGGCTCGATCGTGCAGGGGCCGACGCGCTGCATCACCCCGGCAATGCGGGTGTCACGCGTGCGAAGGTGACGCTCGGCGCGTCGCAGTGCGACAAGGGCTTCGGCTCGTGTCATCTGTCGTCCTCAACGCGTCATCTCGATCCAGGCGCCGAGCCTGCGACGATCACGCGACGCGCGATCGAACTCGGCCGGCACGAAGCCGTCACGGGTGCGCACGCTGATGCGGATGGGTCGTGCTCCGAGTTCGACGGGTACCTCGTGGAACGAGTTCGCCTCGACATCGAACTCCACGGGTCGCCCACCGATGTCGACCCAGACGTGATTGGCCACAGGTCCATTCCTGATACGCATGGTCACACGGCCCGCTGGCGACGTGGCTGCGGTGAACCGAGCCTCATCACGGCCACGTGTCCAGAATCCTGCCGGCTCCGGCCACGCTTCCTCGTCGTGGAAGTACACCGTGGTCGTCCCGTAGCGCCGGGCGGCCAGGACCTCGCCGACGCCAGCGCGTGCATGCGCGTCGATCGGAGCGATGGGCTCGAACCAGACTTCGCCGAGGGCGCGAGACATCTCGGGCTCCGCCCGGAGGCCGACGAAGTTCGCATCGACGTCGATCGTGAACTCCTTGGACCACGCGCCTCCGGCGGTGAGTGTGACGCCCCACGCGTCCAGTGCCTCGAAGGCGCGGCCGACCTGGATGCCGAGGTTGCCAGTGACCGGCGCGCGAAGGGTGGGCAGCGCCCGTGTGCGGACCCGGTATCGCCCCGCTGGCAACGAGACGCGCGCGTTGAGCGCGAGGGGCACGCTGAGGCCCGAGCGGGGAAGGGGGCGGTCCGTGCCAAGCCGGATCCAGGGCAGCGCCTCGCGCGGCGCAACGCCTTCGAGGGGCGAGTAGCGGACCGCCCACGGCCTGCGCACGGCATCGAACCGGTCGAGCAGCACCGATCGCGAACGCTCGTCGGCAGACGCGGTGGCCTGCTGGGCCGCAGAGAGTGTCGACTCGATCACCAGCGTGATGACGACGATGGCGGTGAACGTGACGCTCATGGCGATCAGCGAGGCGCGGCCGGCCTGGTCTCGCCCGTCATCGTGTCGCCGGCGAGCCAGCCAGGCGCCGACGCCCACGGCCACCACGAGCCAGACGAGCACGAAGAGGATTGCCTCCTGTGGATAATGCGCGATGAAGCTCGGCGCCATCTCGGTGAGGTGCCACGCAGGTGACCACCACTGGAGCAGGTTCGACGTGCCGTCGCGACCCGCGGCAAACAGCAGGCCGCGTTGCGCGACCACGACCGTGACGGCGACCACGATGCCAGCCATGACGAGCAGCCGGTGCCCTGCCCGCTGCAAGGCGGTGCGCGCGTGCGCGAACGTCCACGCCATCGGCAGTGCCATGAGCGCCAGGGCGGCGATGACCGGTCGTCCGGGTCCTGCCGAGCCACCCCACCAGATTCTGAAGGCGCCAACGGTCGCGAACAGGGCGCCCGCGACTACGAGGATCTCGAGTGCCTGACGCCGCAGGGCGCGGCCCTCACGCCACATCCCGATGAGCCCCGTGAATGCGAAAATCACTCCCGGAGTGAATGCCAGCAGCCCGTATTCCTGGTCGAACAGCAATCCGGGCGCACCCGTGCGCAGGTGGATGGGGTTCGTCTGGTTGTCTGACCCGTACGGCGCCGATGGCGAGAACGTGCCCCAGATCACGTTGAAGAACAGGAACCAGCCTGCGAGGCTGACGGCGTAGGGCACGACGAGGGCGAGCGACGCGCGCCACGGCGTCGCGTGTGCCTCTTCGTCGTCGAACCACGCACGCGCGAGGGCCACGACGAGCAGCGCCGCCGACATGGGCGCGTATTTCGTCGAGAACCACGGGAGCAGGGCGACCGACACGCCCGCGACGAGCCATGGCGCGATGTGCGTCCCGCGTCGGGGCCACGAGGTCACGCTGACGAACGCGGCCATCCCGAGCAGCGCGCCTCCGATCTCGGGGTAGATCGTGAAGGCGTTGATGACCCACGGCGTGCTCAGGGCGATCGCGGCCCATGCCCACGTCGCCGCACTCGACGAGCCCGTGCGGCGCGCCGACCACCACCAGGCCAGGGTGATGGCCATTGCAGCCATCAGCAACTGCACGGCGACCGTCGCCACGTAGCCGCCGAACGCGTACACCGGTGCGAGCACGACGCCGAGGCCGATGGGATGGATTGAGTAGATCTGCTGGTCGGTGCCCCGTGTCACGTAATGCGGCGCGAGATCGCGCGCGAAGTACTCGCGATAGTCGCCGCGCGCGTGGTTGTTCTCGATCCGCAGGTCACCGTCACGCCAGAGGCTCTGCGCGATCACCAGGTAGTGCGGCTCGTCTCCCGAGGGGAACAGCGACGTGTCGGCCAGCCGTGATGCGGCGAGCGCGGGGCCGAGCACCGAGATCGTGAAGACCGCGGCGAGCGCCATGCGCCGCGACCCGGTGCCCCTCGGGGCTCGAGCACGACGATGCCTGACGAACAGCGAGCCCCCGAGGACGACCACCTGCATGCCCAGCAGGCCGACGAACGTGGCGCCGGCGGGGCCGGCGGCCACGCGCAGGATGGGCGCAGCGTCTGGCAGCCACGGCAGGTAGGGCAGGGCCAGGATCCAGAGCGCGTGCAGCGGACGCAGGACGTCGGCGGCCGCCCCAGACACGACTGGCGCCGGCGGGGTCCTCGCGCTGGCGGCCGAATCCGTGATCCGTGTCAAGACGACAGCAGCGAGCAGGGCGGCCAGCGCACCGGCGACCACGCAGGCCGCCAGCATCCACAGGGGAGGCAACAGGGCGACCCGCACCGGGCCGCGGGGCGTCGAGACGATGTCGAGGGCAGCCTGGTAGCACCAGAGGCCGACCCCGGCACTGCAACCGCTGAGAAGCGCCGAGCGAACCGCAGGGATCACGCGCCTGACGCTACTTCTGTGTCAGGGCGATGGTCAACAGGATGGCGCGTTGCGTCCCCTTCCACGAATCGGTCGAGTCGAACGCCTCGCCCGGCGAGTGCGATCCGCCGCCCGCGCCCTTCCCTCCGCCGTCGATGGTGATGGCCGGGATGCCCATGTTCATCGGAACGTTGGAATCGGTCGAGCTCGTGTCGAGATCTACCTGCATGCCCAGCGCGCGCGTCACCGATGACGCCGCCACCACGATGGCGCTGTCGCTCGGGGTGACCCCCGCGGGGCGATCGCCCACCAGCTTGCGCTCGACCGACAACCTGCCGTTGTTGTCCCAGCGCCCGTTCTCTTCGACGAGCGCATCGTCCACGGCCTTGATGAAGCTGGCTTCGACCGAGGCGAGCGCTGCCTTGTCAGGCGACCGCATGTCGACCTCCATCCACGACTCGAAGGCGATCGAGTTGACCGAGGTGCCTCCGCCGATCCGTCCGACGTTGAACGTCGTCTTCGGCTCGCGCGGCACGTCGAAGTCTGCCACCTTGGCGATGGCACGCCCCAGGGCATGGACGGGGTTGGCCCGTCCGAAGGCCCCGTAGCTGTGCCCGCCTGGGCCAGAGAACGTCACGCGGTAGCGCTTCGACCCGACGCCCCCGTTCGTGATGCCGAGGCCCGTGCCGTCGATCGACACGAATCGATCGATCCGGCCCTTCAGTTCCTCGTTGAAGAGGTGCTTGGCGCCCCGCAGGTCGCCGAGTCCTTCTTCTCCGACGTTTCCCACGAACGTGATCGAGCCTTGCGTGGTCACCCTGGCTGCGTCGAGTGCGCGGACAATGCCGATGATCACGGCGAGTCCCCGGCAATCGTCGCCGATGCCGGGGCCCCGGATGATCGTGCCCTCGCGCACGGTCTTCACGTCGGTGCCCTCGGGGAACACCGTGTCGAGATGCGCGGCCATGACCAGGTGCGGACGTGGGGCCGCGCCCGGCCGCTCGCCGAGCACGTTGCCGATCCTGTCGATCCGGACGTTCTTCAGCCCGAGTTCCTGGAAGATCTGCTTGTAGAGCGCCGCACGCTTCTCTTCCTTGAACGGCGGCGCCTCGACCTCGCAGATCCGGATCTGGTCTTCGAGGAGTTGCGCCTCGTTTGCGCGTGCGTGCTCGAGCGCCGCCTGGACGGCACCGTCCTTCAGCAGGCGCTCACCGATGTCGGCGGCACCTTCCTGTGCGAGCGAGGGTGTCGCTGAAGCGAGCAGCACGGCGGCGATGACGGACAGGCGGCGAATCACGGGTGCTCCTTGCGTGGGAGGAGAACGCGACCGGGAGGCGACGGGCATCCCGGCCGTTGACGATGAGGCGTGGTGTGGTCGCGATGCGCGCTGATGACGTGACGTCATGCGTGCATCGGGTACCGTCCTAGCGCATCTGCGGGAACCCGAGGTTGACGCCGCGGTGCTTCGGATCGGGCCAGCGCGACGTGATCACCTTGCCGCGCGTGTAGAAGTGGATGCCTTCACGTCCGTGGACGTGCGAGTCGCCGAACAACGACTGCTTCCATCCGCCGAACGAGTAGTACGCCATGGGGACGGGGATGGGCACGTTGATCCCGACCATCCCGACCTGGACCTCGTTCTGGAAACGACGCGCGGCACCGCCGTCGTTCGTGAAGATGGCCACGCCGTTCGCGTAGCGGTTCTCGTTGACGAGCCGCAGCGCCTCTTCGTACGTCTCGACGCGGACGACCACGAGCACCGGGCCGAAGATCTCGTCCTGGTAGATGCACATGTTCGGCGTCACGTGGTCGAAGAGCGTCGGTCCGAGGAAGTAGCCGTCGCCACGGTGCTCGACCGGTGTCTTGCGGCCGTCCTCGACGAGGGTCGCGCCCTCGGCCTCGCCCTTGTCGACGTACGACTGCACCCTGGCGTGGTGGTCCTTCGTGACGAGCGGGCCCATGTCGGCGTCCGGCTGCATGCCCGGGGCGACCTTGAGCTTGTGAATCCGCTCCTGGATGCGCGGCAGGAGCCGTTCGGCGACGTCCCCGACCGTGACCATGGCCGAGATGGCCATGCAGCGCTGGCCCGCCGAGCCGTAGGCCGCGCTGACGACCGCGTCGGCCGCGAGTTCGAGGTCGGCGTCGGGCAGCACGATCATGTGGTTCTTCGCGCCGCCGAGCGCCTGCACGCGCTTGCCCGCCTTCGTGCCGGTCTCGTAGACGTACTTGGCAATCGGCGTCGAGCCCACGAAGCTGGCGGCGGCGATGCCCGGATGGTTCAGCAGCGCGTCGACGGCGACCTTGTCACCGTGGACCACGTTGAACACGCCATCCGGCAGGCCGGCCTCTTGCCAGAGCCTGGCGACGAAGTTGGCGGTCGACGGGTCCTTCTCGGACGGCTTCAGGATGAACGTGTTCCCGCACGCGATGGCGATGGGGTACATCCACATGGGCACCATCGCCGGGAAGTTGAACGGCGTGATGCCGGCGACGACGCCGAGCGGCTGGCGGATGGAGTAGCTGTCGACTTCCGTCGAGACGTTCTCGGAGAACTCGCCCTTGAGCAACTGGGGCAGGCCGCAGGCGAACTCCACGACCTCCTGGCCGCGCGTAACCTCGCCCATCGCGTCTGACAGTACCTTGCCGTGCTCGCTGGTGAGGATCTCGGCAATTTCGCGCTTGTGCCGTTCGATCAGGTCGCGGAACGCGAACATCACGCGGGCGCGTTGCGCGAGCGAGACCGTCCGCCACGATGCGGCGGCGCGGGTCGCCGCGAGGACGGCGGCTTCGACGACCGCCTGGTCGGCGAATGCCACGCGGCCGGTCTGGGCGCCGGTGGCGGGGTTGAACACGTTGCCCCAACGCTCGACCTGACCCTCGTACGGGGCGCCGTTGATCCAGTGCGTGATGGTGGCAAGCGCCGATGGGGTGGTGGTGGCGGTCGGAGGTGTCATGGCCAGATTCCTGCTATGAATGAACTGAACAATCTCGGAACGTGGAGCATTGATTATGCGCAGGGCGGCAACGCCGGATCAAGGCGGCCGTCGGGCCCTGACCACCCCCGGCGTCGAAAACCCCCAGTCGCACTGCCTGCGCCAGCCAATTGGGGTCAGACCCCAACTCCCGGCAGGTTCCGCGGCGCCAACTCACGGTGGCAGCCGACGTTTCATCCGCCAATCGGCAAGAAAGCAGTCGCCAGGTGTCTGCTCGCGCCGATGCAGTGACACTCGCGGTTGTCGGAAATGGCGGGATTCAGGCGGGTTGCCAGCCAATTGGGGTCTGACCCGAATTACTCGTGGTTCCCGCGGTGGAAACGGGCGGTGACGTCGGCCAGGGGAATGTCGTCGACGTCGATGATCGGCGTTCCGCGCATCAGCAGGGCGTAGAGGACGAAGGCGACGCCGAAGCCAACAAACCAGGCGTAGTCGTAGAGCCAGCGCAACGATGGCACGAAGAGGCCGATGATGGCGAAGCCGGCGCCAGCGATCAGCGCGACGATCGCCCGCGGGTTCCACGTGCCGTAGATGCCGTCGCGCGTGTAGAGGTCCGCCAATCCCAGCCGCGCCTTGCGGACGATCCAGTAATCCGCGATGAACACGCCGGCGATCGGGCCGAGGAACGCTGAATAGGTCACCAGCCATCCCATGTAGCGGTCGGCGTTCTCGAGGAGCTTCCAGGGCATGATGACAATGCCGATCAGGCCGGTGATGACGCCACCCACGGCGAACGAGATACGCGACGGCCAGAGATTTGCAAAGCCGTTCGCGGGCGCCACCACGTTCGCCGCAACGTTCGTCGTCAGCGTGGCGATCAGCAACGCGAACAACGCGATCAGCACGACAACGGGATTCTCGATCCTCGACAGCAGTTGCACCGGATCCCAGATCGGCTCGCCGAAGATCACATCGGAGGCCGACGTCACCGCCACCCCGATGAACGCGAACAGCGTCATCGTCGTGGGGAGCCCCAGGAACTGCCCCCAGACCTGCGCCCGCTGACTGCGCGCGTACCTCGACAGGTCGGGGATGTTGAGCGCCAACGTCGCCCAGAACCCCACCATGGCGGTCAGCGACGGCACGAACACGACCCAGAACTCGCCCGTCGTCCTGAACGTGCTCGGCCGATCGAGGATCGGGCCCAGTCCCCCCGCCCGCCCCATCGCCCACGCCAGCAGCGCCAGGCCCGACACGATGAGGAATGGTGCGGCGTACGCCTCGAGTCGCCTGATCGACTCGCTGCCGCGCACGACGATGTAGATGTTCCACAGCCAGAAGAGGATGAACCCGAGCGCCGCTGCGAACGGTGGCTCGTACTGCGGGAGGGCGACCTTCAGCATCGTGTAGATCGCCTGCCCGCCAATCCACGTCTGGATGCCGAACCAGCCGCAGGCCACGAGCGCCCGCATGAGCGCCGGGATGTTCGACCCCAGCACGCCGAACGACGCACGCGCCAGCACTGGAAACGGGATCCCGTACCGCGTGCCCGCATGCGCGATGAGCACCATCGGCACGCACACGATGACGTTGCCCAGCATGATCGTGCCGACCGCCTGCCACCAGTTCATGCCCGCGCCGACGAGGCTCGACGCCAGCATGTAGGTGGGGATGCACACCGACAGGCCTACCCACAGCGACGCGATGTGATAGGTGCTCCACGTGCGTTGCGCGACCTTCGTGGGCGCGAGGTCTGCGTTCGACAACGACGGATCGTCGGGCACCGCTGCGAACTCGTAGAGATCGCCGCCGGCCCGGCGCATGCCGCGGGTCGAATGATGAGTCGAGGGCAGGGGCATGGCGAACTCTCCAGGCGACTGGATCGAGGCTGCGCTGGGCAGCGCGTCCTGCCAGCGGGCCGCTCGACTGGGGATTACGAGACCGCCGGCAGACCCGGCTGACGCTTCACGTACTGTCCCCGACCCGCTGCACCGGCGAACGCACCGTTCTCGACGATCACGTCGCCGCGCGACAACACGACCGACGGTGCGCCCGTGACCGTGCGTCCCTCGTACATGTTGTAGTCGACGTTCATGTGATGCGTCTTCGCCGAGATCGTGTGCTGCCGGTTCGGATCCCAGACAACGATGTCGGCGTCGGCGCCAACGGCAATCGTTCCCTTGCGTGGCCACAGGCCGAACATCTTCGCGGGGTTCGTCGACACGATTTCCACGAAGCGCTGCTCGCTGATCTGGCCGGTGCGCACGCCGCCATCCCACAGCATCATGAGGCGATCCTCGATGCCGGGCGCCCCGTTGGGGATCTTCGAGAAGTCATCCTTGCCCAGTTGCTTCTGCGGGGGATTCTCCATCGAGAACGGGCAGTGATCGGTCGACACGACCTGCAGGTCGTTCCTGCGCAGCCCCTTCCACAGCAACGGCTGGTTCGACTTGTCGCGCAGCGGGGGAGACATGACGAACTTGGCGCCCTCGAAGCCCGGACGCTCGTAGTCCTCATACGACAGGAACAGGTACTGCGTGCACGTCTCGCCGTACGCGGGCAGGCCACGTTCGCGCTGCGCCGCGATCTTCGACATCGAGTCGTTGCACGTGACATGGACGATGTAGATGGGCGCGCCGGCCATCTCGGCGAGCGCGAGCGCGCGGTGGGTCGCCTCGGCTTCGGCCTGCGGCGGACGCGTCAGGGCATGGTACTTCGGCGCCATCTGGCCACGGGCGCGGGCGCGTTGCACCAGCGTGTCGATGGCGTGGCCGTTCTCGGCGTGCATGCAGATCAATCCACCGCTCTCGCGCGCCTGCAGCATCACCTTGAAGATCGTGCCGTCGTCGACCATCAGCACGCCCGGATACGCCATGAACAGCTTGAACGACGTGAGGCCGTCGTGCGTGGCGAGCCGGTGCATCTCGTCGTAGACCTGGTCGTTGAGGTCGAGCACGATCATGTGGAAGGCGTAGTCGATGACCGCCTTGCCCTCGGCCTTGCCGCGCCACTCGTCGAACGCGTGATACAGGCCCTTGCCGCGCGTCTGGATGGCGAAGTCGATCACCGAGGTCGTCCCGCCGTGCGCCGCCGCCGTCGTCCCCGTGCGGAAGTCGTCGGCCGACATCGTTCCGCCGAAGGGCATGTCGAGGTGCGTGTGCACGTCGATGCCCCCGGGCATGACGATGTGGCCGGCCGCGTCGATCGTGCGATCGGCAGGCAGCGGAAGCTCGCGCGCGATGTGCGAGATCACGCCGTTCTCGACGTAGACATCGGCGGTGAAGGTGTCAGAGGCGGTGAGGATGCGGCCGTTGGTGATCTTGACGCTCGACATGAGGATGACCTGTGACAACGTGACGGACCACGTGACAATGCAGGGGCCGCCACCGGTGCGGCCCGTGAACCTCACCATCACGACTCTGGTGAAGCATATCCTTCGGAGTCGTATCCTCCCTGGTAGTCGCTGTTGTCGGGACGTCGAATCTGCGACTGCAGCACCACCTGATCGCGGCGCAGTCCGCGAAACGACTCGACCGACGTCCATCCGCGATCGGCGTGCTTCTCGAGGAAGGCGATCAGTCCTGCGACGAGTCCCTTGATGACGTTCGGGCCGACGGCGTGGTCGAGCATGGCGGCCGTGCAGACCTGCACGGTGCCGCATCCCAACACGAAGTAGTTGAGCGCGTGCGCGAACTCGCTGACGCCCCCGATTCCCGAGAACGCCTTGTCGGGGAACGCCCGGGTCATCTGGGCCATCTTGGCCATCGACAGCGGCAGGATGGCCGGCCCGCCCAGTCCGCCGCTCGACGTGTAGCCATCGACGTTGAGCTCGAACTCGAGCGTGTCGGGATCGACGAGCGGCAGCGACGGCCAGGTGTTTGACGAGGAGACGGCGTCGGCGCCACCGCGGAACACGGCGCCCGCTTCGACGACGATGTCGCTCGTGGCCGGCGTGAGCTTGGCCCAGATCGGCACGCGGACGGCGTCGCGCACCACCTGCACGACGAACGAGCACAGCTGCTGGTCCTTGCCGATGTTCGAGCCCATGTCGGGCCGATCCATGTGGGGGCACGACAGGTTGAGCTCGAGGCCGTCGGCGCCTGCGTTCTCGCAGGCGCGCGCGAGCGTCCGCCAGTGGTCGAGTTCCCTGTCGCTGCCCGAGCCCGCCATGATCGACGCGATGAGCACCTTCGTCGGGTGCGCCTTCTTGATCCGCTCGATGCGCGGGACCCAGTCGTCGATCGGCTTGTCCGAGATGAGCTCCCAGTTCCACGACGAGTGCAGCACGCCGGCACGGCCCTTGTTCATCGACAAGGTTCCCGTCTCGGGGTTGTGTCGCAGGAACTTCGTCTTGGGGCCCGCGACGTTCACGACGGGGTGCATGCCGATGGTCTTGGTGACCACGCCGCCCCAGCCGGCGTCGAACGCCCGCATGATGTTGTTCTCCGACTCGGTTGGTGGGGCCGACGCGAGCAGGAACGGATTCTCGAAGCGGATCCCGGTGAACGAAACCGACGTGTCGATGCCCATTGACGCCTCGCCACCAGGCGTGACGTCCCCGTCGTGGTGAACGACCGGGGACGCCGCGCGTTCGCTGAACTGTGGAACTTGGCGCGAGAATACCAGAAAATGGCGGGTCAGCGCTTGGTTGCCGCCGGGCCGCGGAGGACCTTGCCGGGCCTCGCCGCAGTCATCGACGTCCCGTCGAACACGAGCTCGCCGTTCACGAAGACGCGTTCGACGCCGACGGGATACTGGTGCGGTTGTTCGTAGGTGGCGCGATCCGCGATGCGTGCGGGGTCGAACACCACGAGGTCGGCCTTCATCCCGGCGCGGACGATGCCGCGGTCGGCGAGCCCGAGGCGCGCGGCGGGAAACGACGTCATCTTGCGGACGGCGTCTTCGAGCGTGATGACCTTCTCGTCGCGCACGTAGCGGCCGAGCACGCGCACGAACGTGCCGTAACTGCGCGGATGCGGAGACGCCTCACCGAAAGGCACCACCTCGCCGTCGGATCCGATCATCGTCAGCGGCGACGCGAGGATCCGCCTCAGGTCTGCCTCGTCGATGGCGTGGAAGATCCCCTGCGCCCCGCCGCGCCGGACGATCTCGATGACCACCTCGGCGGCGGTATCGAACGAGACCGCCTGCCCCTTCGCGCGGACGAGATCCGCGAGCGTCTTGCCGGCCATGGAAGGATCCCACCGGGCGTTTGCGATCTGCACGTTCTTGGGATCGCCGCCGCCCCGGTCGAACTCCAGGTTCTCGATGATCGACGCCTTGATGCGCGCGCGCTGCGCGGCGTCGGCGATGCGCGCGTTCACGTCAGCGTCCGTGCCCTCCAGCGCCCAGCGCGGGAAGAGGACCGAGATCCCGGTGCTCGACGCCGTGTAGGGATACTGGTCGATCGTCACATCGACGCCGCGGACGCGAGCGGCCTCGGCGTCGCGGAGGGTGTCGGTGCTGCGTCCCCAGTTCGCCCGGCCGACGATCTTGTGGTGCGTGACCTGCGTGGGCAGGTTCCCTTCCTCGCCGATGCGGATCGTCTCCTTCACGCTCTCGACGACGCGCGAGGCCTCCTCGCGCATGTGCGAGATGTAGATGCCGCCGAGCAGGCCTGCCTCTTTCGCGAGGGCGATCACCTCCTCGGTGGGCGTGAAGGTGCCCGGCACGTAGAGCAGGCCCGTGCTCAAGCCGAAGGCGCCGTCGCGCATCGCCTGCCGCACCAGTTCCTTCATCGCGTCGAGTTCCTGTGGTGTCGCAGGGCGATCGACGTTCCCCATGACCTTCGTGCGGACGGAGCCCTGCCCCACGAACGTCGCGAAGTTCGGCACGGCCCGCGTGGCCTCGACCTTGGCGAGGAAGTCGGCGATCGGAAGCGGTGAGCTGCCGTCTGGTCCCTCGACCAGCGTCGTCACGCCCTGGCGGACGTAGTTGTCGGCGGCAGGGACGATGAAGATCCCGCGCCGCGCATGGGTGTGGATGTCGATGAAGCCAGGCGCCAGCACCATCCCGGCGGCATCGACCGTCGCCTTCGCGGTGCCCGGCAGGTCGCGTCCGACGGCCGCGATGGTGTCGCCGCGGACGCCCACGTCGCCGACGAACCACGGAGCACCCGTGCCGTCCACCACGCGCGCGTGCCGGATGAGGAGGTCGTAGGTCGGCGCCTGGGCGCCGATGAGCGCCCCGGCGAACACAAGTGCCGCTGCCGTCGAAATCAGCCGTCTGCCCATGGCGCGGAGTATAGACCGGGTGCAGTTCCTGCCACACCTGCCGCGCCCCAACGCGGCAGATTACGTAATTGGGGTCAGACCCCAATTCAAAACGCCTGGTCTGCGATGAAGATTCGCAGAAAGTGCGAATCCAGGCCGCATCCACCGTGGCGCGAACTGAATTCGGGTCTGACCCCAATTCAGCGCGTGCACATTTCTGCTACGGGGCGACCAGGGGGCCGTAGGCGTCGGGGCGGCGGTCGCGGTAGAACTGCCACACGCCGCGCACCTCGGTGATCATGTCGAGGTTGAGGTCGGCGACGACGACGGCGTCGCTGTCGCGGGGGGCCTCGGCGATGATCTTCCCGCGCGGGTCGCAGAAGTAGCTCTGCCCGTAGAACTCCCCGATGTTCCACGGCGCCTCGTTGCCCACGCGGTTGATCGCGCCGACGAAATACCCGTTGGCGACGGCGTGCGCGGGTTGCTCGAGCTTCCAGAGATACTCCGACAGCCCGGCAACGGTCGCCGACGGGTTGAACACGATCTCGGCACCAGCGAGGCCCAGCGCGCGCGCCCCCTCGGGGAAGTGCCGGTCGTAGCAGATGTACACGCCGATCTTCGCAACGGCGGTCTCGAACGTCGGATACCCCAGGTTGCCGGGACGGAAGTAGAACTTCTCCCAGAAGCCCGGCTTGCAGTGCGGGATATGTGTCTTGCGGTACTTCCCCAGGAACCTTCCGTCCGCGTCGATCACGGCGGCGGTGTTGTAGTAGACGCCCGGCTGATCTTCCTCGTAGACGGGGACGATGATCACCATCTTGTGTTTCTTCGCGAGCTTCTGCATCAGCGTGACGGTCGGGCCGTCGGGCACGCGTTCGGTCAGGTCGTACCAGCGCGTCTCCTGCTCGGCGCAGAAGTAGGGGCCGTAGAAGAGTTCCTGCAGGCACAGGATCTTCACCTTCTTGCGCGCGGCCTCGGCGATGAGCCCGACGTGCTTGTCGATCATCGCCTTCTTGATCTTCGGCAAGCCCGCTTCGGGGCCGAGGACGTTCTGCGCCTGGATCAACCCGCACCTGACGATTCGCGGCATGCAACGGCCTCCTCTGGGGATGGTGTGGGGCAGTATACGCTGCCTGCGGGCCTCGCCCCCGGGCTGCCCGGACGGGGGTCTGGGCCACACCAGTGCATCGTGTGACCCAGACGAATGCCCTGCGACGCTACGGCTGCACCGACGGCCCCGACGCGTCGTTGCGCGGACGGCTGATCAGGTTCGCGAGGATGCGATACGCGCCAGGCGTGCCGGCCGGCAACTGGCGCCACAGGCCGAGGCCGACGTACGTCCATGTGCCGTTGCCCACCGGTGCCACGGTCAGCAGGCCCTTCTTCTCGCCGGGATTCTTCGGCCACGGATCGGCGGCCGCCAGGATGTCGACGTACCGCGCGTCCTTTGCGCCGAAGAAGTAGAGTCCGCGCTCCTGCACCCAGCCCGCGAAGTCGACGTCGCCGATCTTGTTGGGCGTGTTCATCTCGATGCGATCAGCCGCCAGCACCTTGATGGGCGCCTCCTCGACCGTGACACGGTCGCGCAGGACGATCCCCGGATACGGCGCGAAGGGACTCGTCGCCGGCGGCGGGGCGTTGAAGTCGAGCCGGCTGCCCAACTGGTTGAAGTCGACCTTGTTGTACTGGACGAGGACGTGTCCGCCGCCGCGCACGAAATCGAGCAACCGCTGGTTGTAGGCGCGGAGGTCGGCGCGCTTCTCGTGCGCGCGGATGCCCAGCACGATCGTCGAGAACTTCGCCAGGTTCCCGAACGCGATGTCGTCGCTGCTCAGCAGCGTCACGTTCGCGCCCAGCTGCGCGATGGCCGTCGGTACCTCGTCGCCCGAGCCCATCACGTAGCCGATGGAGAGGTTCGGTGCGACGGCGACGTCGATCACCTTGACGTGCGACGCGGCCGGCTCGTAGAGGTGCCGCGCCTGGATGTGATCGTAGGCGATGACGCGGTAGCCCTCGCGGTACTCCACGCCGTCGCGCGTGGCGACGGCCTTGATCTCCACGGCGCCCTCCTTGAGCGTGGTCGGCGGCGTCACGAAGAACCTCGCGGTCATCTCCTCTTCCTCGAGCGAGAAGCTCAGCGCGGCCTCCTGCGGTTCCACCGTCCAACCGGCCGGCGCTTCCAGGCGCACCGTCGCCGCGCCGCCGGTGGGGGCGTTGTTCAGCACGGTGACGCGGAACTCACGCTTCCTGCCAGCGGCCGCGATCGGCACGATCGCCACATCCGGCGTCAGCGTCACCGACAGCGCGGGCACGATGTTGACGACCTTCTGCTTCTCGCCGCCGACCCATGGGCCCTCGTAGCGGAAGTACGCGGGGCTGGTGAGCACGGCCGACACGCCCGTCGTCGTGTAGCGCACGTCAGCGGTGACGTCGGGTGGACTCCACGGCAGACCGAAGTGCTCAGGGATGGCCAGCGTGTAGCGATCGACGCCTGGAGTGATTGTCCAGTAAGGCTGCGAGTAACGCGCCTGCGGCCCCACCGTCACGGCGTACGTGAGCGTCGCCGATTGGTTGTAGTCGAGCGACTTCGGTGCGCCGTTCTTCAGCGTCGCCGTCCAGCCGCTCGGCACGTTGAGCGTCACATCGTCGATGGCCACCGGCACGGCGCCGGTGTTGAAGACCGACGCCGTCACGTCGAAGCTCTGGCCGCGGATGACGTTGCCGTCGTTCACGGTCACATGGACGACGAGGCCCTGCGCGAGCGCGAACGCGCGCTCGAAGTCGCCGATCTTGCGATCGAGGCGGAAGAGGATTTCGTCACGCGCGCCTGCGGTGAGCGTGCTCGCCTTGACCTCGTCGCGCAGCGTGCGCAGCTTCGCAAGGCCGGCGGCCAGCGGCGGCAACGTCTTGTGAGGGGTGCGGACGTCGAAGGCCGTGTTGGCGGCCTTGGCATACCCGTCGATCGTCGCGAGCGAGGATGTGAGCGACTCGATCTTCGACTCTTGCCCCCGCGCGAACGCCGCGATGCGTCCGAGCGTGATGTCGATGCCGGCGAACAGGTCGGCCTCGCTGCCGGTGACGGCGGGTTCGCTGTCGACGAGCGAGAAGCGGGCCATCCCCGCGCCCGGCCGCGCCTCGAGCTGCCCCATGCCCTGGCACAGGTGGTTGCCTCGCGACAGCGCCCCGAACTGGTTCCACGACATCCCCAGCAGGGGATCGAAGTCGGCCGTGCTGATCGCCGTCGTGTTCTTCGCGCCGGTCTCCGGGCCGCCCATGCCCGCGCCGGGGCTGCCGCTGGCGGCCTCGTAGATCTTGCGTGCCTGCCACGGGCGCAGACCCGCGGCGATCTGATCGGGGAACCGCGCTGGGTCGGCCGCTGCACGGAAGGCCTCGGCCGCAAGGCGTGCCGAGGCCTGGTGGTGCTGCCCGCCGCCGGGTGCCTCGCGCGGCATGGTCAGGATGACATCCGGGCGTGCCATGCGAATCACGCGCACGACGTCGCGCAGGATCTCGTCCTTGCCCCACTTGTCGAACGTTTCCTCGACGCTGAACGAGTAACCGAACTCGAAGGCGCGTGAGTAGTACTGCGCCGCGTTGTCGTAGCGGTGCACCGCATTGAGTTCCTCGGTCCGCAGGACCCCGATGGCCTGGAACAGCTCGGGGCCGATCTCGTTCTGCCCGCCATCGCCCCGCGTCAGGGTGAACAGTGCGGTCTTGAGACCGCGGCCCCGGTTCAGCGCGACGAACACGCCGTTGTTCTCGTCATCCGGATGCGCGGTGACGTACAGCATCGATCCCTCGACGGGCAGATGCCGGAGGGCGAGACCAAGGCCGATGGCTCCCTGGTCGTGAGCGAGCGGGGTGACCTGCCCGGTGGCCGGCGTCGACACGACGAGCGTCAACGCCACGGCCGCCAGTGCGGTCGCGGAACGCGTGAACGGTAGTGACATGATGAGTCCTGACAAGAAGGGGAAAACGACGAACCAGACGGATGCTACCGCCGCGCCCGTCCGTGGCGCAATGCGTGCGTGGGATGCCCGGCGTGCGCGGGATGCCCGGCGTGCGCGGGATGCCCGGTGTAGGGGCCGCACCCCAGTGCGGCCCGGGCGCTGCCGCCGTGTCGGCCCGAGATCAGAAGTGCAGCAACCGCGTGAACTTCACGGCGACGCTCCTGTTCAGCATCGGCGTCCCCGGCTGCGCCGTGCTGCGGCCCTCCGACAACACCACGAACAGATCGCTGCCGGGGCGATACTCCCATCTGAAGCGCGCGCTCGCGCCGAGCGATCCACCGTCGGTCTCGTACTGCACGAGTGCGCCGAGCGACGCCCGCGGCGAGAACGGCCACGTGGCACGGAGCGCGAGCACGTTGACCCAGAAGGGGGTCGGCTCGGTCGGGACGTCGATCCAGTTCACCGACACGTTGGGTTCGAGCGTGAGCCGCCCCAGCAGGTCGGTCCGTCCGCGGAAGCTGACCTCGCGGACCGAGCCGCCGTAGAACGAGCCGATCGCGGCGCCAATGTCGCCAGACACGCGATGGCGCGGCCCGAGCTGGTAACTCGTGCGCACCGTGTCGAAGCGGTACACGCCGAGCGGGATGATGCGATCGGCCGATAGCTCGAGGTCCTCCGAGAGCGACTCGTACGACCGTTCGGCTTTCAGCTCGGCGCCGTCGCCGTTGGCGAACTCGAACCGGAGTTCGCCCGTCTGGCTGCGGCTCTCGACGACGCCGTCGTTGTCGGTGAAGTAGTCGACGCCTCCGACCAGGTTCCACTTGCGCAGCCAGGTGCTGCCCGCGGGGCGGCGGCTGATGCGTCCTTCGACGAAGCTCCGCCGGAAGTCTTCGCGGCGCATCAATCCCACGTCGGGCGTGAAATCGTCGCCGACCACGTTGTACTCGGCCTGCAGTCCGAGGAGGTCGGCGTTGTATTCGATGCGCGCGCGGTAGCTGGTGTCATCTGTGCCGGCGTCGACCGCGTCTGACTGTGCGACGTACGCGTTGACCGTGAACTCCTGCGTGGGCGCGAGGAGCAGGTCGAACCCTCCGACCTGGTTCACGCCTCCGCCCTCCTCGGCATGCGACCGCCGCGTGTAGATGACTCCCACGCTGCTCCGCGAGAAGATGTCGCGGCGCACACGCAACACCGAGAAATCGGTCTGCGGCAGCGAAGCCGCAGGCGAGGTGCTCTCGTCCTGCCGCACCTGGAGCGCGCCAATCGACCATGCGCCGATCCGGCCGGTCACGCGGCCGCCGGCCAGGATCTGCGCCGGCGTGTCGTCGTTCAGGCCGATGCGGCGACTGAAGAACACCACGGGCGCGACCGGCGGTGGACCACCTCCCGGTGACCGCGTGTTGCTGACGCCGCCGAACGCGAACAGGCCCAGGCCTTCGAGGAAGAACTCGCGCTTCTCGGGCTGGAACAGGGCGAAGCGGGTGAGGTTCACCTGCGCTTCGTCCTCTTCGACCTGCGCGAAGTCGGTGTACACCGTCAGGTCGCCGGTGAGGCCGCTCCCGATCCCGGCCTTGACGTCGAAGCCGGCGCGCGCCTCCACGTCGTTGTTGATCGGCGGCACGGCCTCCCGGTCGGTCGAGACGGATCCGATCGTGTAGGGCTTGACTTCCAGGCGTCCCGGACGCGTCGCCACCTCGAGCCCCACGAGCGTGGCCGCGCGCGACAACCGCGCCAGGCCTCGTCGACCGGCCGAGGCCGGGATGTGCGTCAGGTAGGTGTACTCGGTGCGTGCCTGGATGTTGCGGCGGAAGTTGATGCCCCACACCTGCTCGGTGCCGGCGGGGAAGCGCAGCGAGCGGAAGGGGATGGCCATCTCGACCGACCAGCCCGACGCGTCTCGCGACGAGCGAAGATCCCACACCGTGTTCCAATCGCGGTTCGCCCCCGCCCCTTCATCGGTCATCAACTGATCGTTGACCGATCCGAGGGGATTCGTCTGGAACATGAAGCCGTTGCGCCGATCGCGGAACGTGTCGAAGATGACGGCGAAGTTGTCGTTCTCGAACTGGCTCGGGCCGTCGCGTCGAAGTTCCTTGGCGACCAGCGGCATCGACGCGTCCTGCCAGCAGCGCGCGGCGATGTAGACGGTGCGCTCGTCGTAGAAGACCCAGACGTCGGTCTTCGCCGACGCCGGCTGACCCTCGTTGGGTTCCTGCTGGATGAAGTCGCCGAACGGCTTGATCGCGCGGTACACGTCTTCGTCGAGGCGTCCGTCGATGACGAGGCCTTCGGGCAGGCGGTTGGCCCTGACGGTGACGCGGCCCTGCTCGTCGCGCGAGATCACGTCTGGCGCGACCGGCGCGGGCGCCGCGTCGGCGATCGCCCGAACCGTGGCGCTCGAAGCCGGCGCGGCCGCCGGCGCCGGTGAGAGGCCCTGCGCGAACGAGGGTGCGGCCGCCAGCGCGCCGAGCAGCACGCCGCACAGGACGCATCGAGTCGTGGAGTTGGCCATCGTGCCTTGATTCGCCCGTTCGCTGGCGCGCCAATCACTCCCGGAGTGATTCGCGGGCATCGACATCACTGCCGGAGTGATTGTCATACTCGCCGATGTCGTCCGGGGGCGTCACGCAGAAAAAAAAGGCCCCGGGGCATCGGGGAAGAACGATTCGATGCCCCGGGGCTACCGGTGGAAGGCTGCGTCAGAACTGGAAGCGCGCGAGCAACTGGATTTCGCGCGGCGGCCGCTGGGCAGACACCGTGCCGAAGCCCGACTGGTTCACGAGGTTCCCGCTGGCGTCGTACGCCAGGTTCGTGGGCGTCGGGTCGGCGAGGCTGCGCACGGTGAGCGTGGAGTTCACCGTGGTGAACTGCGTCGTGTTGAGGGCGTTGAACGCGTCGAGCCTGAGCTCGAGGCGCCGGGCACCGCCCATCTTGATGAACTTGCTGATCGAGATGTCCAGGTTGTTCTGCGAGGGCCCGACGAGGTAGTTCTTGCCCGACTCGAGGCCGATGCTGCCTGGTTTCGGGGTCGAGAAGCACTCGGTGTTGAACTGCTTGTACGGGTCGCTGCTGTTGCCGCTGCCTGGATCGCAGGTGATGACCAGGCGCGCGCCTTCGAGGCCCTGCGTGCCGGTCATGGTGTAGGGCGAGATACCGGGAACGCTGAAGGTCGGCGTGTACGGCGCGCCCGACACCCAGCGGTAGACCCCCGACATCTGCCAGTCGTTCACGATCGCGCCCAGCACGCCCGCACCCTCCCAGCGAGGCAGTTCCCAGACGAACTGGCCGACGATGCTGTGGCGTCGATCGTAGTCGAGCGGGTAGTAGTTGGCCTCGTCCTGGTACTCGTCGTTGCGGGGGAACCCGATCACGTTCGGGTTGGGGTTGTTGTTGCCGGCTGGCAGGTCGACGCTCGAGGTGCCCATCGCCTTGCCGAGCGTGTAGTTGAACGAGAGCAGTACGCCCTTCTGGAACCGGCGATTGAGTGACATCTGCAGCGAGTTGTAGTTGGCGTACGCGCTGGTGTCGACCATGAAGATGTTGCCGTAGCCCTGGTACGGTCTCAGGAAGTCGACGGTCAGCGCCGTCGCGCCGGGAATCGCGCTTGGGGGCAGGGTCGGATCCTGGTTCTGCGGCAGGTAGGCGGCCCCGTAGTCGGGCGCGTTGAGGTTCTTCTGCGTGTGCTGATCGCGGCTACGGGTTCCGACGTACGACACGTCGAGCACCGTGCGCCACGGCAGCTGCATCTGCGCGCCGACGTTGAAGGCGTAGACCTTCGGGAACGTCCCTTCCTCCTCGAAGGCAAACAGGGTGGGCGGTGCCACGAGTGCGCCGCCGGCGTTCACGTCCTGCAGCCGCCCGTAGAAGAGGGTGGGCTGCACGACCGTGGGCGGCTGCTCGATCATCCCGTAGACCGTGTCGCCCATCGGCCGGTTGTAGAAGATGCCTGCGCCGCCGCGCACGATGATCTTCTGCTGGCCGGTGACGTCGTACGACATGCCGAACCTCGGCGCGTACTGGATGCCGTCGTTGTCGTAGAGGTACTTGCTGATCCCGTCACCAGCCTTGAACAACCCGTTCTGCAACGTCCCTGATCCGGGCACGATGCGCCCGATGGCCGCTGACGGTTGCGTTGCGCCGGTGGCGCGGTCGAGGGCGACGCGCACGCCGTTGACGATCGCCGGGTAGTAGAGCCGGGGTGCCAGCGACGGGTTGAACTGATCGGGCAGGAAGTTCGACGTCTGCAGCTTTGTGTCATAGGTCGGCTGCATCCAGTAGAAGCGGAGGCCGTAGTCGAGTGTCAGGTGGTCGTTCACCTTCCAGTTGTCCTGCAGGTACCACTCGACGTTGTTGTACAGGTAGTTCCCCTGCACCCACTGCCCGGCCTGCGTGTAGCTCTGATAGATGCCCAGGGCCGCGTTGGCGAACGGGTAGCCCGAGTCGAGCGGATTCGACGCGTCGTTCGTGAAGGCCACGCTGCCGTTGGCGGCAGCGCGGCTGCTCTGCGGCTTGAGGCCGTGGTTGAAGTAGATGCCGGCCTTCGCGGTGTGCTGGCCCCAGTTCTTGGTCACGCTCGCCGCGACGTCCTGGGTGGTGTTGACGTTCAGGAACGGCGCGTACTCGGTCCCGTTGGTTGGCGAGCTCGTGCCAACCCGTCCGCCCCAGGTGAATCTCCCCGGCAGGTCGAGCTGCACCGCGCTCGGATACAGCATGGGGAAGGCCGACAGGCCCAGGGCCGTCTTGTTGAACTCATCGGGATAGCGCGGGAGGTTGGTGAACGAGTTGCGCGCCCTCCCGTACGTCACCTCGAGGAAGGTGGTGTTGTTCAGCGTGTACGCCATGGTGAACGACATGCCGCGGTTGTACCGGTCGGGATCCAGGGAGCCGAACTGGGGGATGTTGGTACCGTACCCGGTCGTGCCGCCGCCGTAGGGTTGCTCGTTCTCGCCCATGTTCTGCAGCAGCTTGCCGTAGAGTCGCAGCGACGACGTCGGCTGCCAGTCGAGACGGATGAGATCCTGGCGGCGGTCGGTCTTCTGCCCCTCCTGCGTCTCATGGTTGTAGCCCTGCGTGATCGTGTTCGGGCTGTTGCCGGTCGGGTACATGTTCAGGATGTTGACGCCCACCTGGTACAGCCGGTTCTGCGGGATGCGTCCGAGCACGCCGCCGTCCTGGAAGCAGCCCGACGTGTTGGTGGCCGAGCAGGGCAAGCCGGTCGTGTAGTCACGGATGTAGGGGTAGAGATTTCCGGCGTTGTCGCGCGTCTGCGAGAAGTCGCCGCGACGCTCGAGCTCGGTGGGCACCCGGACGCGCTGCGGCGTGGTCTGCGCAATGATCCGGTGCTGCCACTCCTGGTTGACGAAGAAGAACAGTTTCGAGCGGCTCGAGTTGTAGCCGCCGGGCAGGATCACCGGTCCGCCGAACGAGTACCCGAGATCGCGCTGCTCGAGTTCCGGCACCGGGCGCTTGGGGGTCGCCTTGTTGTTGAACCACGTGTTCGCGTTCAGGTCGTCGTTGCGCCGGATGGCGTAGCCGGAGCCGTGGAAGTCGCGGCCGCCGCTCTTGGTCACCGCGGTGATCTGCGCGCCGGCCGAGCGTCCGTACTCGGCCTGGTAGTTCGACGTGAGCACCTTGATTTCCTGTACCGCGTCAATCGCGAGCGCCACCATCGGGCCCTGGTTGCTGCCCGTGTCCATGCTGGTGATGCCGTCGATCTGCACGTTGTTCTGGTTCGCCCGCATGCCGTTCGCGCTCATCGTGTTCGACTGCGCGCCGTTGGCGCCAGGTGCCGTCGATGACGTGTTGACGATGCCGGCCGAGTTGAACGCCAGCGCGAAGAAACTGCGCCCGTTGACGGCGATGCTCTGCACGGCCTCGCCCTCGATCGCAAACGACCGCTCGGCGCTCTTGGCCTGCAGTTCGGTCGTGCGCGCGGCGACCATGACCGTTTCCTCGAGCCCGCCGATCTCGATCGTCAGCGTGCCGAACGTCTTCTTGTCGCCCGCGTTGACCTGGACGTCGGGCACTTCGAGCGTCTTGAACCCCTCCATCGTCACCGTGAGCTTGTACCTGTCGGCGGGAACGATCGGGAACACGAAATAACCTTCCTCGTTCGTTACCGACTCGACCGTCGTGCCACGCGTGAGGCTGGTCAACACGGCCGTCGCGCCGGGGATGACGCCCGCTTGACTGTCCTTCACCGTCCCCGCGAGCGACGCGCTCGTAATCTGCGCACCGGCAATCACCGGGAAACCTGCCAGCAGGACCACGACCACCAACACGATGGCCTGCAAGGCCTTCGCACCTGTTCTCATGAAACGACTCCTTTCGGCGTCACGTCGATCAACTGTCACGTCGTGCAAGTACGAACCATTGACGATTCCGCGCGGCATCACGTCGTCGCGGTCAGTTCCCGGAGTTCACGGCCTGGATCGTTGCGGACTTCATCGGGTACGACTCCTCGCGGGCGCCAGGGTCAGCGCGCCGCTGCGGGATTCCATCTACGTCGCGCTCGTGATGACCCGGCGCGCCGCGCGGTCAGGGTCGTTCTTCACTTCGCAGGTGTCGTCGAAGACCATCACCGGCCCCTGCTCCGCATTGAACGCCGGCCACGTCGGCAGGCCCTTGTGGTTCGGGTTGCCGCTGCGGGCGAAGTTGATCCACGCATCGCTGACGCGTTCGCCGAGCGCCCGTGCCTCCGCCGTTCCGCCCGTCATCGCGGCACAGCGGTCGGTGTTGTTGAACACGAACGGCAACTCCGCGCAATGGAACGCGCGTGGCCGGCCGTCGAGGATCGGCGTCTGCCAGGCGAACAGGTAGAGGTACGCAGGGGCGCCAGCCAGTGCGGCCTTGCGCGTCGCCTGCGTCACCGCGTTGTGCCGGTGCACGGCCGCCACGACCTGCGACAGCACGTCGAACGGCTTGGCCTTCGGGTACACGCTGCGGTACGCCTCGACGATCATGTTGCCGCTCGTGCCGTACGAGGCGCCGACGCGCGTGCGCAGTTCCGCGTCGGTCATGTTCTCGAGTTCGGGGCGGTTCAGCGAGTGGCCGTTCTCGTTGAAGCAGCAGCCGATCAGCATCGGCACGCCGGCCGTGAGGGCCGGGGCCACCGGGTCGAACGGGTGCACGGGCAGGATCTTCCCGTCGACGAACGGCACGAATCCCGTGCGGTCGCCCGTCGTGATGCGGCGGACGCCATTGGGTGCGTCGCCGGGCTGCAGCTTGCGCATGGCCGCCTCGGCCGCGCCGAGGAGCCGTTCGTACGGCATCGCCTGAAGTTGATCCGCCTGCCCTGCCGTGAGGCCGAGTTCGGCCAGCGTGCCTGCGGCGACCTTCGCGGTGCCATCGGCGCCGCCCATCCGCAGTGACGAGGCGCTCTGCACCGCGGCGCGGTGGAACAGCCCCCTGGCCGACGGCATCGCCATCAGCGAGCTGACCTTCGCCCCGCCGCCCGACTGCCCGAAGATCGTCACGTTGCCGGCATCGCCGCCGAAGCTGGCGATGTTGTCGCGCACCCACTCGAGCCCGAGCACGATGTCGAGCATGCCGACGTTTCCGGCGCCGGCGTACTTCTCGCCGTACGCCGCCAGGTTCAGGTAGCCGAGCACGTTCAGGCGATGGTTGAGCGAGACGACGACCACGTCGCCGCGCCGTGCCATGCTCTCGCCGTCGTAGGCCTTCAGCTCCTGGCTCGATCCGTTCGAGAAGCCGCCGCCGTGCAGCCACACGAGCACGGGCCGCTTGCGTGCGTCGAGCCCGGGCGTCCACACGTTCACCCGCAGGCAGTCTTCGCTCGGCTGGCCGTCATCCCACTCGAACATGAACGACTCTTCGTCGAAGTTCCAGCCGTTGCGGGGGCCGTGGGGCGCCACCGGCCCGTAGTAGAGCGAACTGCGCACGCCAGTCCACGGTGCCGGCTTCGTCGGCGGCATGAAGCGCGCGCCTGCCGTCGACGCGCCATAGGGGATGCCCTTGAAGGCGTGGATGTCGAGGCGCCGCGCTCCCCGCACCTTGCCAGACGTCGTGTCGGCAACCGACCCGTTGCCGGTCACGACGATCAGGGGGCTGCCCTTCTGTGCCGTCGCGGTCGACGACTGCGCGGCGACAACCGTCGAGACTCCGGGGAAGCCTGCCGCCGCGGCGCCGACGAGCGCGGCCGCGCCCTTCAGCAGGCCACGCCTGTCGAGTGCCGCGCCTGACGTCGCGGTGTTCACGTCCGGTTCCGACGAGCGATTTCGCTGATGCATCGTTCTCTGGCTCCTGTGTGAGGCGCGGCCGGGTGCTGGCCTGCAGTGGATCACGACGTGGGAATCGTCAGCCGTGCCTCGCGATCGGGATCGTTCTTCACCTCGCAGGCGTTGTCGAAGACCATGACCGGGCCCAGCGCGGGCTCGAACCTCGGCCACGCCGGCAGCCCCCTGTGGTTGGGGTCGCCGGTCCGCGCGAAGTTGATCCACGCATCGCTGACCTTTGCCGCCAGCGCGCGTGCCTCTGGCGTCCCCCCCGTCATCGCCGCGCACCGGTCGGCGTTGTTGAACACGAACGGCAGCTCGGCGCAGTGGAAGGCGCGCGGCTTCCCATCGAGGATGGGTGTCTGCCACGTGAACCAGTAGAGGAATGCCGGGGCGGCGCCGAGCGCGGCCTTGCGGGTTGCCTGCACGATCGCGTTGTGGCGCTGCCCTGCCGCCGACATCCGCGAGAAGACATCAGGGGGCTTCGTGCTGCCGCTGGCGCGGCGATAGGCGTCGATCACGCGGCTGGCGTGGTCGCCGTAGGCTGCCGTCGCGCGGGCCTGCAGGTCCTGGTCGGTGATGGCGTCCACCCCCGCCGTCTGGATGGCGTTGGCGAACTCGTTCAGCGTCGATCCGATCAGCATCGGCACGTTGGCCGACACCGCGGGCGCCGCCGGGTCGAACGGATGGTGCGGCAGGACCTTCCCGTCGACGACCGCCGCCAGCCCCATGCGGTCGGTGGTGACCAGGCGTTGCAGCCCGCCCGGGCCGCCGCCTGCTCCAGACATCTTCCGCTGCGCGGCCTGGGCCGCCTCGAGCAGGCGTGCGTGGGGCAGCGTGTGCAGCCGATCGACCTGCGCGCCGGTGAGCCCGAGCTCGGCGAGCGTGGCGGCCGCGATCCGCGCCGACGTCTCTGCCGAGACCATGCGCAGGCCCGAGCCGCTCTGCACCGCGGCGCGGTGGAAGAGCCCTTTCGCCGACGGCATCGCCAGCAGGGCACTCACCTTTGCGCCGCCACCCGACTGGCCGAAGATCGTGACGTTGCCGGGGTCGCCGCCGAACGCGGCGATGTTGTCGTGCACCCATCGGAGGGCGGCAACGATGTCGAGCATGCCGGCGTTCGCCGAGCTGGCGTACCGGTCGCCGTATGCGCCGAGATCGAGGTACCCGAGGACGTTGAGCCGGTGGTTCAGTGTCACCACGACGACATCACCGCGGCGGCTCAGGTTCTCGCCGTGGTACGACTTCAGCTCCTGGCCCGAGCCCGCGAGGAACTGTCCGCCGTGAATCCACACCATCACGGGGCGCTTGCGGTTGTCGGTGCCGGGGGTCCACACGTTCACCCGCAGGCAGTCTTCACCCGGCTGGCCGTCGTCCCACTCGAACACGAACGCTTCTTCGTCGTTCTTCCACCCGCTGCGTGCACCCTGGGGGCAGGTCGGCCCGTAGTAGAGGGCGCTGCGCACACCCGTCCAGGGAGCCGGGGCCGACGGCGGCATGAAGCGGGCAGCGCCCTCGGTTGATCCGGCGTAGGGGATGCCGCGGAAGGTCGCGATGCCGCCGCTCGTGTATCCGCGCACCTTGCCTGCGGTGGTCTCGACGAGGGCGTTGGAGGCCGTGGCGACGATGGTGCCGGGGACGGCCGCCGCGGGGCTCGCTTGCGCAGCGATGGCCGGCACGGTCGTGCCGAACGTCGCCCCAGCCACCGCCCCGGCCATGGCGGCGGCGCCGGCCAGCACGGTGCGTCGGTCGATGAGACCTGCGGGATCGGGACGTGCTGGCTGAGCGTCCCGGGGCTGGCTCAACTCGACTTCACCGGCGATCGGCAACGGGTTCATCGGTACTCGCTTTCGTGGCGACGCTCGACGTCCGAGGGCGTCGCGCGGTTACGTGATGCTGCGTCGTTCCTCGCGATCCGGGTCGTTCTTCACTTCGCAGATCCGGTCGAAGATCATGGTGGACCCTGGTTCGGGCTGGAACGCCGGCCACGGCGGCAGCCCGCGATGGCTCGGATTGCCCGTGCGTGCAAACGCAATCCACGCGTCGGCCATGCGCCCTGCCAGGTCGCGTGCCTCGTCGGTGCCACCCGTCATCGCCGCGCAACGGTCACTGTTGTCGAAGACGAGCGGGAGGTCGATGCAGTGGAAGGACCGGGGGCGGCCGTCGAGGATGGGCGTCTGCCAGCGGACCTGGTACATGTAGGCGGGCGCGCGGCCTTGCGCGGCCTTGAGCGTGGCCTGCTTCGTGGCATCGCGGCGCATCGGGCTGGTGAAGATGAGCGACAGGAGGTCGAAGGGCTTCACGGCCGGATGCGCGCGCCTGAAGGCCGCGATGATGGCATCGCTGCGGTCGCCGAACTGCTCCACCACCTTCGTCCGGACCTCGGCCTCGGTCATCGCTTCGTACTCGGGGTGCGCGATGCCGTTGGTGAACTCGTTGAGGACCGTCCCGACCAGGAGGGGCACGTCGGCCGAGGCTGCGGGAGCTGCCGGATCCCAGGGATGGTGCGGCACGACGACGCCGTCCACGGTGGGACTCCACCCTGCGGGATTCGCGAATCCCGAGGGGCGGGGGCGTGGCGTCACGACGCGCACCGCCTCGAGGCTGGCGGCGACCAGTCGCTGAAACGGTACCTCCTGCAGTTGCTCGACGTGCCGCGACGTGATGTCGAGCCGGGCCATCAAGGCCGCAGCGAGCGACGCGCTGTAGTCGGGCGTGGCGTAGCGGAGGCTGGCGCCGCTCTGCAACGCCACGCGATGGAACAGCCCGCGGGCGGCAGGCATGGCCATGAGTCCGCCGAGCTTGCGGCCTCCGCCGGATTGCCCGAAGACCATCACGTTGTTGGGATCGCCGCCGAACGCGGCGATGTTGTCGCGCACCCACTGCAGGGCGAACACGATGTCGAGCAGCGAGACGTTGGCCGACGACGCGTAGGTGGGGCCGAACTCCGCGAGGTTCAGCAGGCCGAACACATTGAGCCGGTGATTCAGGCTGACGACGACGACGTCGCCCCGGCGCGCCAGGCGTTCGCCGTCGTACGCTTTCAGTTCCTGTCCGGACCCGGCGACGAAGCCGCCGCCGTGGATCCAGACCATGACAGGTCGTCGGGTGCTGCCGCCGAGGCCGGGCGTCCAGACGTTGACGCGCAGGCAGTCTTCGCCGGGTTGCCCGTCGTCCCACTCGAACATGAACGCGTTCTCGTCTTCGGTCCACCCGATGCGGGGCTGCTGGGGGCACACCTGGCCGAAGGCGAGGGCGCTACGGACGCCGCTCCACGGCACCGGCGCCGTGGGCGGCAGGAATCGTGCGCGCCCACCCGTGGGTGCGGCGTAGGGGATCCCTTTGAAGACGTGGATGCCGTCGCGTATGCACCCGCGCACCTTGCCGGCCGAGGTGTCGACGACCGCGTTGGACGCCGAGGCGATGACCGTCCCGGTGCCCGCCGCTGACGGGGCCGCCTGAGCGGCGCCGGCCACCGAAGGCGGGCACAGGACGGTGCCCACCGCTGCGCCTGCGAGGGCCGCGGCGCCGGTGAGCAATTCGCGTCGTCCGACGCATCGCCCTGGGTGAGTGCCCGGGGCGCGATCGTTATCGGGTTGGGGCATTTTCGGCTTTCCTGGCGCGGCGCCCGACGGTGGCGCGGATGCCTGCGCCACGTCGGGTAGAAGCGGTACCATGGCCCGGTGTACACGAAGGAACGCGAATCCTTGCCGGGGTTTGTTACCAGCGGGACGTCCATGTCACCAACCGGACGCCGGCCACGACGCTCACGCGATACGCTTGACCTCTCGGGGCACGGCGCGGCCGACCCGCGGGGGGCCGATGGCGCAGGACGTCGATGTGGTCGACCAGGCCGTCGCGGCGGCCCGACCATGCACCGACACGCCGGCGGCGCAACACAGGGGGGCTGGTGAGCAACACCGTCGCTGACACCGTGAATGGACTCGGGAGATCGTCGATCAGCGCGCCGGACGCTGTGCCCGTGCCCGTGTCCGCCGTCCGGTGGCGCGTGCCTCGCTCGCTGGTCGTGTTCGGTTTCTGGACGCTCATCGTCCTGGCGTACTCGACCAGGACCGAAGTGCGGAGCGGGCCCTACGTCTGGGTCCCGATTGCCTGGGTCGACGCGCTGAAGGCCGCGGCCGCGCAGTGGTATGCCTGGGGCCTGCTGTCGGTCGGCGTTTACTGGGTCAATCGCATCCTGCCCGTTGGCCGTGACGCGCTGTTCCGGCGCCTCCTCTTCCACGTCCCCATGAGCCTGGTGTTCACGGTGGGCTACACCTACCTGAACTACGGGCTGACGCTGCTCTTCAACGCGCCCGTCGAGGCCAACTGGCTGGGCGAGTCGGTCTTCGTGACCGCGACGCGGGCGACGTACCGCCTCGGCACCTTCGTGTACTGGGCGATCGTCGCCATCTGCGTTGCGCTCGAATACCAGAGCGACTCGAAGGACCGCCAGATCCGCAACGTCCAGCTCGAGCGCCTGCTGTCTGAGGCAAGGCTGGCGACGTTGCGCACGCAGCTCGACCCGCACTTCCTCTTCAACACCCTGAACGCCATCTCGGCCTACGTCGAAAGCAAGCCGCGCGAGGCGAGGCTGATGCTCGAGCAGTTGGGCGACATGCTCCGGATGTCGCTCGAGAATGCCGACGAGCAGGAGATCCCGCTCGAGCGCGAATTGAGTTTCATCGACCGCTACATCCAGCTGCAGCTCGTGCGGTTCGGCGACCGCCTCGACGTCGAGACCGCCGTCGCGCCCGAGGTGCTGGGCATGGCGGTGCCGACGTTCATCCTGCAGCCCTTGATCGAGAATGCGATCCGCCACGGGGTGTCGAAAGTGACGGGCAAGGGCCACATCGCCATCCGTGCGTGGCGCGAGGGCGACGACTTCCGCCTGAGCGTCCGCGACAACGGCCCCGGCCTGCCGGCCGGCTGGAAGATGGATCGCAACATGGGCATCGGCCTGACGAACACGCAGGCACGACTCCGGCACCTGTATGGGGACGGTGAACAACGGCTGACGGTCGGGCCTGCCGGACCCGACGGCGGCGTGCTGGTCGAGGTCACGATGCCGGCCGGATCGCCCGAAGACCTTCGACGCGGTTGACGCCCATGACCAACATTCGCGCGCTCGTGGTTGACGACGAGAAACCGGCGCGTCTGCGCCTGCTGGAGCTGCTGCGGCGCGAACCCGACATCGAGGTCGCAGGCGTGGCGTGCGACGGATGGGAGGCCCTCGAGCTGATACGGCGGAACGAACCCGACCTGATGTTCCTCGACGTCCAGATGCCGGGATTGGACGGCTTCGGCGTCCTGCAGGAACTGGGTCCTGAGCACATGCCGGTCACGGTCTTCGTGACGGCGTACGATCGGTACGCCATCCAGGCGTTCGATGCGCACGCGATCGACTACCTGCTCAAGCCGTACAGCGACCAGCGCTTCGAGAGTGCGATCGCGCGCGCGCGCAAGTATCTCGGGACGTCTGCAGCCAGTGAGCAGAGCGAGCAACTCGCGGCGGCGGCGCTCGAGCGCAACAGCGTGGACGCACACTCCGGGTACCTGGAGCGCGTGGTGCTCAAGGCGAACGGGTGCGTGACGTTTCTCGACGTGGACGATGTGGACTGGATCGAGGCGGCGGGTGTGTATGTCTACCTGCACGTGGGGAAGAAGACGCACCTGTACCGGTCGAGCGTCGCGCAGCTCGTGCAGCGTCTCGATCCGAAGCGATTCGTCCGGATCCACCGGTCGGCGGCGGTCAACACGGCGCGCATCCGCGAGCTGCGGACGCGCACGCACGGCGACTACACGCTCATCCTCAAGACCGGCGAAGAGCTGACCCTGAGTCGCGGGTACCGCTCCCACCTCGAGCACTGGCTGCAGCAGCCGCTGTGATTTGCGCCGGTGGCCGTCCGTGTCCGGGCCGCACAGGGGTGCGGCCCCTACACCCGGACTTGAACACGGGCTCCAGCCGGCGATCCCCTTCGTCAGGTGTTGAGGCCGCACCTCAGTGCGGCCCGGGGGTGTGACCCCCCTCAGCTCCGGGCGTCGAGTTCGTCCCAGCGGGCGTAGGCGGCGGCTAGCTCGGCGTCGAGCGACGCGACACGCGCCAGCGCGGTGCGGATGGTCTCGGCGCCTGACCTGTAGAAGTCCGCGCCGTTAACCGTTGCCTGCAGGGCCGCCTGTTCCCGCTCCAGCGCCGCGATGCGCTCCGGCAGCGACTCGAACTCGCGCAGTTCCTTGAACGACAGCTTCTTCGGCTTCGAGGCGGGTGCTGCACCCGTAGACGCCGGAGCCGTTGACGGTGGCGCCGGCGTCGCCCGCTTCGTCTCGGCGGCGGGCGCCGTGGATGGCAGGGGCGATGCCGCGGCCGCCCGTTGCCGCTGCCAGTCGTCGTACCCGCCCACGTAATCGACCACCCGCCCGTCGCCTTCGAATGCGAGCAGGCTGGTGACGACGTTGTCGAGGAACACGCGGTCGTGACTCACGATGAGCAGCGTGCCGGGGAACTCGACGAGCTGCGCCTCGAGCAGCTCGAGCGTCTCGATGTCGAGGTCGTTGGTCGGCTCGTCCATCACCAGCACGTTCGCGGGGCGCGTGAACAGGCGCGCGAGCAGCAGGCGGTTCCGTTCGCCGCCCGACAGGGCCTTCACGGGCGACTTCGCGCGCTCGTTCGAGAAGAGGAAGTCGCGCAGGTACCCGATCACGTGCCGCGAGCGTCCGTTCACGGTGACGGTGTCGCTGCCGTCGCCAAGCGTGTCGGCCACCGTGCGTTCGGGATCGAGTTGCTCGCGCTGCTGATCGAAGTAGGCGACCTGGACGTTGGACCCCAACCGCACCTCGCCGGCGTCAGGCGCGATCTCGCCGAGCAGCAGCCGGAGCAGTGTGGTCTTGCCGGCCCCGTTCGGCCCCACGAGGCCGATCCGGTCGCCGCGCACGATGCGCGTGCTGAAGTCGCGGATGACGAACGGGCCCTCGTCGTAGCGCTTCGAGACGTCCAGAGCCTCGAAGACCATCCGCCCCGAGGCGTCGGCTGTCTCGACCTGCATCCGCACAGTGCCCAGCACGTCGCGGCGCTGCGCGCGTTCGTTCCGCATCTCGAGCAGCGCCTTCACGCGTCCCTCGTTGCGCGTGCGCCTGGCCTTGATGCCCTGGCGCAGCCACGCCTCTTCGTCGGCGAGCCGCTTGTCGAACTTTTCGAACTGCAGCGCCTCGTTGGCGAGCCACAACTCCTTCTTCTCGAGGAAGGTGGCATAGTCGCCGGGCCACGACGTCAGGCGGCCCCGATCGAGCTCGACGATCCGCGTGGCCAGGCGCTGGAGGAAGGCGCGGTCGTGGGTGACGAACACCACCGCACCCGCGTAGTCGGCAAGGAACGTCTCGAGCCACAGGATGGCCTCGACGTCGAGATGGTTCGTCGGCTCGTCGAGCAGCAGCACGTCGGGATCGGCGACGAGCGCCTGCGCGAGGAGCACGCGCCGCCGCCATCCGCCCGAGAGCGTGTCGACCAGCGTGTCGGCAGGGAGGTCGAGTTTCGCGAGCACGAGTTCGATGCGTTGCTCGAGGCGCCACCCGTCGCGTTCCTCGAGCTCGTGCTGGAGGGTGCCGAGGCGTTCGAGGCTCTCCTCGTCGCCGCGCTCCGAGACATCGATCGCGGCGTGGTGATAGGCCGTGACCAGGGCGCTGAGCGTGCCGAGCCCGTCGGCGACGACATCGAACACCGAGCGATGCGCCGAGAGCGGGACGTCCTGCGCCAGGCGCGCCATCCTCAGGGACGCCTGGCGCCAGATCGTGCCGCTGTCGGGCACCAGCTCGCCGCTGATGATCTGCAGCAGGGTCGACTTGCCCGTGCCGTTGCGTCCGAGGATGCAGATGCGCTCGCCGCCCTCGAGTTGCAGACCGACGTCGTCGAGCAGCGGGAGGTGACCGTACGCGAGCGAGATGTGATCCAGTGTCAGTAATGCCATTCAACAACCGTCAATCGCTCATGGACTGCAATGCGGGCGGCGTCAGCGCCGCCGGGTGTCGGTGGACGCGGGCGTGATCGTACAGCGTCCGCATGGATGCAGGTCCCGACCGCAGGAAGCGATACCCGAGGGCGCCGCCGCGCGGCGCGACTCCGCGACAACCCCGCCTTCACAGCGCCCGCGCGACGTCGAGCACCGCGTCGATGTCGGCCGGGCTGACGTAGAGATGCGCCGAGAGCCTGACGCCGCGGTCGTCACCCTGCGCCCGGACGCGGATCTTCCGCGCCCACAGCGCGTCCTGCAACGCACGCGCGGTCACGCCGTCGATGCGGAACGTCGTGATGGCCGCCGCCAGCCTCGGATCCGCTGGTGACGCGATCCGGGCCTTCGGGATCTTCGCGAGGCCGTCGCGCAGGCGGGTCGTGAGCATCGCGTCCCAGCGGGCGACGCGGTCGAGGCCGAGGCCCTTCATGAACTCCACGGCCGCCAGCAGTCCCTGCAGCACCGGCACGCTGCCGGTACCGTACTGCATGAAGCGGAACGCGCCCTTCTCGTGATCGTCCCACGCGGTGCTCGCCAGGGTGGTCCAGAAGCGATCCTGCGCCTCGCGGCGGATGTAGAGCACGCCGGTGCCCTTCGGCGCCAGCAGCCACTTGTGGGGGCTGGTGACATACGCGTCGCAGCCGAGCGTCTTCACGTCGACGACGATCTGCCCGAGCGTCTGCGCCCCGTCGACCAGCGACAGCGCTCCCCGGTCGCGGGCGAGCGCGCAGAGGGCTCTGGCCGGCATCAGGATGCCGAGCCCCGAGGTGATGTGGCTGAACATCACGGCCCGCGTGCGCGACGTCATCGCGTCGGCAAAACCCTTGACGATGCCGTCGGGGCCGCCGGCGGCGAGCGTCGACAGCGGCAGTTCCTTGACGACGATGCCGAACCGCTTGGCGGCGACCTTGAACGACGAGATCCCGCCGGTGTGTTCGTGGTCGGTCGTCACCACTTCGTCGCCGGCCTTCCAGTCGAGGCCTGCCCCCAGCATGCTCATCCCCGTGGTCGCGTTCTGCGTCAGGGCGACTTCGTCAGCGGGCGCGCCGATGAGGCTGCCCACGGCCGTGCGCGCGTTGACGAGTTGCTGGTATCCGGTGAGCGGCTCGCCGTCGGCCTGGAAGTAAGGCCAGTCGGGCAATTCGCGCTCGAGCGTCTCGACGCCGCGGTTCATGGCATCGACGACCGGGCGCGGCGATGCGCCGAGGGTGCCCGTGTTGCAGTAGGTGACGTCGACGGGCATCAGGAACTGGCGACGCGCGGCGGCAAAGACCTCCGCGTCAGAAGCTGCGGCCGGCGCCTGCCCAGGTGTCGAGGTCGAAGCGCCGAGGCGCGCCGCGTGCGCGACGAGCGGCACGCTGGCGAGGGCAGTCAGGAACGAGCGGCGGGACTCTCTGGCCATGTCGGGCTCCCAGACCCTCGGCGCACGGGCGCGAGCGGTGCCTCGCGGACGGTCGCAGGGTCGATCGGCACCGCGCACGGCGCGGGCCGCGACGATTGTGCACGACAGGGAGGCTGGCGCGGCATGTGAATCTTCCGAGGTGCCGGCCAGGCTGCCGACCAGACCGCTGCGCCGGCTACCGCACCGGGGCCAACCTCCTACCAGGTACGCCGGAGCGGGTGGGCCTCGGTGTTGAACACGACCTCGTCGAGGTTGAGCGCGCGTGGTTCGAACAGCAGGTACAGGTACTTGAGCGTCTCGGCGAGGAAGAAGCTGTGCATGAGGTCGCCCTGTGCCTTCGTCTCGACGTTCGCCAGGATCGTGTAGCCGGCCTCGGTCCGGCAATGCTGCTTCAGGTCGCGCAGCATCGTCGCAGCCATGCGCAGGTACTCGTCGTCGCCCGTCGCGTGCGAGAGGTAATACGCCGACTCGATGATCTCGGGACGCAGCTGGTATCCCGCCGAGGTCACGCGCATCGAGCGGTAGTCGAGTTCCTCGGGCTCGATGCCGTGTAGCGTCCACATCCGGACGCTCGATCGCTGCAGCCGTTGCGCGCGCGCGATGTCGCCCCCAAGCACGAGCAGGCCGGGGAAGAAGGCGTGCAGCGATCCGTAGGTCGTCGCCGTCCGCTTCCCCGTGTGCATGTCGGCGACGCCGTACCACAGGCCGCCCGGCGTCTCGTCGGCGAGGTGCTCGGTGATGGCGCGCGCGCTCGCGCGCCACATCTCGCCGCAGTCGCGGTCGCCGAACAGCCGCTCGCACTTCAGCAGGTACTCGTAGTACGAGTCGATGGCGCCGCCGACGTGGCTGGCGGTGTTGGTCCACGCGCCCGTTTCGACGTTGATGCCCTCGCCGACCAGGCCCGTTGTCTTGTCGCGCCGTTCGAAAAGCGCCACGAGGGCCCGCTTCGCCTTGTCGAAGTAGACCGGCTTCTTCGTGAGCTTCGCGAGCGTGCCGAACTCGAGGATGAGCGTGCCGATCTCGGCCGGGTTCGACTCGGCCCCGCGCGTCTTGCCCGTCTTGAGGTTGACGTACATGTAGGGCATGCCCGTCGGCGAATCGAACACGGGGAGCAGGCGCTGTCCGAGGTCGTCGGCCTTGCGGAGCAGGCGTTCGTCGCCCGTGAGCTGGTACGACGAGAGCAGCCCGCCGAGGATGCGGATCGTGATCTCGAAGTTCTTGACCCAGATGTCGGCGTTGAACGCCAGGTGCGTCGCGACGTAGTCGGTGGTCGCCTTTGCCTCGTCGGTCATGCCCATCAGGATCATCGTGTCGAGGGCATCGACCGGCGTCATCAGCAGCGTGGCCTCGTGCCAGTCATGGGGCGTCTTCGACACCGGCTTCAGCTCGTCGTGGCCCCACGCGTATTGCTTGTACCCGTTCCAGGCGTGCAGGAACTCGGCCCGCACCTCGGCCGCCAGGGCCGCGCGATCGATGGCGGGCGCCTGGGACTGCGCGCGAGGTGAAACGGTCGCAGTGGCCACGGCCACCGCCACCGCGATCGCGACCACCGAGACGCTGACGGAGGATGCTGCCGACATGCGCCCAGCCTACACCGAGGCCGGTTGACGCTGCACGGCTCGCGCCGCGACCGGGGCCGGAGCATGTTACCCTTCGACCCGCTCGTGAGCGCGTGCGATCGTGCCGCTGGAGCCACGCCAGGACCGTCTCGCGTGCGCCCGGTTGCCCAGTTGGAGACTCTCTTTGCGACGTCATCGCCGGCGTCTGTTGATGGAACATGTCGAGACGCATACTTTCGTCGTTCTTCGCATTCTCGTTCGCGATTTCGGCTGCCGGCTGCGGCGGCGGTGCCGGGCCCGCTGGGGGTGAACGCGTCCTGCGCATCGGCGTGGTGCCGAAGGGCATGACGCACGAGTTCTGGAAGTCGATCGAGGCGGGCGCCCGCCAGGCGGCGGCCGATCTCTCGAAGGACGGCCTGAAGGTCGAGATGATCTGGAAGGGCCCGTTCCGCGAGGACGATCGCGAGCAGCAGATCCAGGTCGTCGAGGGCTTCACCTCGCAGCGCATCGACGGCATCGTGCTCGCGCCGCTCGATCGCCAGGCACTCGTCCGGCCCGTGGTCGAGGCGAAGCGCCAGGGCGTGCCGACGGTCATCATCGACTCGGATCTCGACACCCCGGAAATCGTCAGCTTCGTCGCGACCGACAACCAGAAGGGCGGCGCGATGGCCGCGCGGGAACTCGCCGAGAAGATCGGCGGCAAGGGCCAGGTGCTCCTGCTGCGCTACCAGCAGGGGTCGGCGAGCACCGAGGCACGCGAGGCGGGATTCACCGAGGCGATGAAGGCCTTCCCGGGCATCACGATCATCGCGTCGGAACAGTACGCGGGCCCCACGCGTGACACCGGGAAGACCGCCTCCGAGAACCTGCTGAACCGGTACGGCAAGGAGTTGTCGGCCACCTTCTGCGTCAACGAGACGTCCACCGCCGGGATGCTGCTGGCGCTCGAGGATCTTTCCCTTCTTGGCAAGATTACGCTCGTCGGCTTCGACGCCACGCCGGCGTTCGAGCAGGCGATCACCGCGGGCACGCTGCACGGCGTGGTCGTCCAGAATCCCTTCCGCATGGGTTACCTGGGCGTCGAGACGATGGTGAAGCACCTCAGGGGCGAGAAGGTCGAGTCGCGCATCGACACCGGCGTGGCCGTGGTCACGTCGAAGAACCTGGCGACGCCTGACATCCAGAGGATGCTGCGTCCGCAGGCCGCACCGAGCGCTCCCTGATGCCGGCCCGGCTGGCTCTCGCTGGGCTCGTCAAGCAGTACGGGTCCACGCGTGCGCTCGACGGCGCCGCGCTCGACGTGCGGCCGGGATCGGTGCACGCCCTCGTGGGCGAGAACGGCGCCGGCAAGAGCACGCTGGTCGGGATGGTCGCAGGCGGCGTCGTCCCGGACGCCGGTGACATGCAACTCGATGGCGCGGCGTATCGCCCGCGCGATCCGCGCGACGCGCGCGCCCACGGCGTCGTGCTCGTCCACCAGGAACTGTCGCTGTTTCCGCACCTCAGCGTGTGGGAGAACATCCTCGTGGGCGTGGAGTCGCAGCGCCGCGGCATCCTCTCGCACGCCGACAACCACCGCCGAGCCACCGACGCGCTCACACTGCTCGGACACGCCGGCCTCGATCCCCTCACGCGTGTCGACCGGCTCTCGACCGCGATGCAGCAGGTGGTCGAGATCTGCCGGGCGGTGGCGATCCGCGCCCGTGTCATCCTGCTCGACGAACCCACCAGCAGCCTGCAGCGGGCCGACGTCGAGCGCCTGTTCGACGTGGTCCGCAAGCTCGCGGCGTCTGGCGTGAGCGTCGTCTACATCAGCCACGCGCTCGAGGAGATACGCGAGATCGCCACCGACGTCACCGTGATGCGTGACGGGAAGCGCGTGCTCAGCGGCGCCATCGGCGACGTGGACGATGACGCGATCGTGCGGGCGATGACGGGGCGCGATCTCACGCACCGCTATCCGCAGCGGACATCGCGCCCCCCCAACGGCGAACGGGTGGCCCTCTCGGTGCAGCGTCTCTCGGTCGCGCCCAAGGTGCGCGACGCGTCGTTCGAGGTGCACGCGGGAGAGATCTTCGGCATCGCCGGCCTGATCGGATCGGGCCGATCGACGCTGGTGCGGGCCCTGTTCGGCCTCCGTGCGTGCCATGCCGATGCCGTGCTCGTCGAGGGCACGTCGGTCTCGACCGCCGCGAAGCCAGCCAGCCGGATCCGCAGCGGACTCGGCTACGTCAGCGAGGATCGGCGCCACGAAGGGCTGCTCGTCGAACGTTCGCTGGTCGAGAACGTCACCCTGAGCGATGTGCGCCAGTCTGCGGCGCACGGGTGGATCGCGGCGGCCGACGAACAGCGCGTGGCCGCCCGGCACCTCGATGCCGTCGGCGCGAGGTACGCGGATCCTCGCGCGCCGGTCCGCACGCTGTCTGGCGGGAACCAGCAGAAGGTGGCGCTGGCGCGGCTGCTGCACCAGCGCGCGCGGATCCTGCTGCTCGACGAGCCCACGCGCGGCATCGACGTCGCCAGCAAGGCCCAGATCTACGAGCTGATCGCGCGGCGCGCGAGCGAGGGGTGCGCCGTCGTGTTCGTCAGTTCCTACCTGCCCGAGCTGCTTGGCTTGTGCGATCGCATCGCGGTGATGCGTCGGGGCCGTCTCGAACCCGCCCGTCGCGCCTCGGAGTTCACCGAGGCGTCGCTGCTCGAAGCCGCCATGGGCGCCTCGTCGACCGCACCATCGGAGGTGTCGTGATGCCCGCGTTGTCGCGCTGGGCCCAGCGCTTCGCGCCGTTGATCGGCCTCATCCTCGTCGCGCTCGTGTTCTCGATCCTCACCGGCGCGCCCGACCGTTACCTGTCGATGCAGAACCTGCGCGTCATCCTCGCGCAGACGCTCATCGTCGGCCTCGGCGCGATCGGGATGACGTTCATCATCGTCAGCGGCGGCATCGACCTGTCGGTGGGATCGGTCATCGCGCTGGCCGGCGTCGTCACCGCGGTCGTGTTGCGCGACGGGCACTCGCCGATGCTGGCCGTCGGGGCGGCCGTCGCGACAGGCGCCCTCGTGGGCGCGTGGAACGCGGCGCTGATCACCGGCCTGCGCGTCGTGCCGTTCATCGCCACGCTGGGCACGCTCGGCGTCGCGCGCGGCGTGGCGAAGTGGCTGGCCGGCGAACGCACGGTGAACATCCCCGACACGTGGCTGAACGAGCTCGCGGTCACCTTCCCGGCCGTGTCGTGGATGCTCGTCGCGCCCGGCATCTGGGTCGCCGTCACGCTCGCGGTGATCGCGGCGCTCGTGCTGAAGCACACCGTGTTCGGGCGTCGTGTCTACGCCATCGGCTCGAACGAGGTGGCGGCGAGGGCGGCCGGTGTCGCGGTGGAGTCGATCCGCCGCCGCGTCTACATCCTCGCGGGTGCACTCGTCGGCCTCGCGGGCGCGATGCAGATGTCGCGGCTGCGCCAGGGCGATCCCACGGTGGCCAACGGCACCGAGCTCGACATCATCGCGGCGGTCGTCATTGGGGGTGCGAGCCTGAACGGCGGCGAGGGCGGCATCGCCGGATCGATCATCGGCGCGCTGACGATGGCGTTTCTCAGGAACGGCAGCCAGCAGATGGGTTGGCCCAGCTACGTGCAGGAGATCATCATCGGGTTGATCATCGTCGCCGCGGTGGCGCTCGATCGCTGGCGGACGCGCCAGCGCGACTGATCCTCACGTGCATCACCGCATGAACGTCTCGCCGAACGCCTTCCAGTCGATCGCCTCGACAACCTCCTTGTTCACGTGCAGGAAGATGGTCCGCTGGCTACGGTCGTGACCGCGGCGGACGTCTTCGGCTGAACTCCAGTAACGCTCGATTGTCACCAACTGCCACGCCGTGCGCGGGAGCGACGGGTTCCACCATCGCCGCATCGAGACCACGGGAACGCAGCCTCGCGCGTCGGTCGGCGCCGGATGCGGGCCTGGATCGCGCGAGTCGCGCACGGTGCACGCCGGCGCGCCGCGCTCCTCGGGCGACAGCGCGTCGAGTGCCGCCCGCTCGCGCGCGATTGACGCGATGAGCGGGCCGTGGAGGCGGTTGCTCTCGGGGATCGACTCGAGGCGGAGGCGCTCCACTTCTTCGGCGTCGAGCGTCTCGAGGCTGGTGCGGCGGTAGGCCATCTGCTCCGACGTTCGCTGGCGGGCCTTGCCGTACTCCTCCAGCGACTGCGCGATGCGCGCCTGGCGAGCCGCACGTCCTTCCTCAGACACCGCGGCGTTGTACTTCTCCTGCGCCGACTTCAGCGAGGGGGCGTACTCCTGGAGGCGCTTCTCCATGGTGGCGATCGCGAACCGACGGAAGCGCTCCTGCGATACGGGCTCGAACAGTGACCGCCCCTCGGGTTGGATGACGAGAATGCCCGATACCTCGGCGGCGCCGAAGCCCTGGTAGACAGGAAAACCCTGGACGTTGCCGAGCAGTGTCGGCTGCGGATACAGCGGGCCCTCGGCATCGGCCCACGTGTCCTGCGAGAACGCATCCTCACGAACGCGGTTGATGTAGACGATCAGGTGTGACAGTTCGCCCGCTGACGCGAGCTGTCCGTTGCGGACGACGACATCCTTTGGTGGCCAGAAGCCGAGCATGATGATCCCGACGTGCGGCGCGTTGCCGGCGGCGGGCTCCAGGCTCACGGACGCCTTCGGGTACACGCCAGGCGGAGGCGTCAGCACGGGGAGTCGCTTGACGAGATCGACGAACGCCCGCATCTGCTGCTCCATCGCGACGGCGTCTTTCGTCCGCGGGCCGCCGATGGGCGCGACCGGCATCCATCGCGGTTCGCCGATGGGCGCCTGGGCGACGAGGGGTGACAGCGACAAGGTGATCGCGACGACAGCAAGGCGACGCATGGGCAGATGTTAGCGCGGGTGCAGACGCCGGCGAATCCGATGGCCCGAGATGCTCACATCCTCGACCTTGCCGGCGCCGACTTGCCTCGGCCGCGCCGACGATGGCATCGTCAGTCCTGATGGCCGCCCGAAGGCAACGGCGGTTGACCTCGTCAACTGTGGGTTACGTGTTCTAACCCCCAGGCTGACGCGATTTCGCGGATCTCGCCTGAAACCGTGCGGCACGCTGGCTGCAAGGGGACAGGCATGGTGATGCCACACATGCCCAAGGTCGAACTTGGACGCCCGGCTACCTACCAGGATCTCGTCGACGCGCCCGACATCGTGGTTGCGGAGATTGTCGACGGGGAACTGTGGACATCTCCGCGCCCGGCTCCCCGTCACGCCGAGGCATACAGCGAATTGGGCGCCAGGATCCGCGTTGCATTCGACGATCGCCCACCCAGCGGGCGCGGCTGGCGCATCCTGTTCGAACCCGAACTGCACCTTGGCAATCACGTGCTGGTGCCCGATGTGGGAGGGTGGCGGCGTGACCGAATGCCGCGACTTCCGGCCGCTGCCTACTTCGACCTCGCCCCCGACTGGGTGTGCGAGGTGCTGTCGCCGTCCACGGGGTTGCTCGACCGCACCAAGAAACTGCGCATCTACGCCGAGCAAGGCGTCGTTCATGCCTGGCTGGTCGATCCGATTCTTTGCACGCTCGAGGTGCTGCGCCTCAAGGGTGCGCACTGGACGCTGGTCGACACCCATGGAGGCAACGCCACCGTGCGCGCTGAGCCGTTCGAATCACTCGAACTGGAGTTGGGTCGATTGTGGAGCGAGGATGGAGACACCGCCTGACGGCACCAGGCGTTAGGCGCCGCTAATCGGCAGATTCCGTAGTTCACTTCGCTCTCGTCCACGAGCGCGTGGATGACATCCACGGCGTGATCGCGCCCGCCGCGAGACACCGGCGACGGGATGTCACGCGCGGAGTATAGATCCTACCGTCCGAGGCGCGCCGTGAACTCCGTGAAGGGATGCATCACCCAGTGCGGGGCGGCAGAGTCGCCCGCCTCGATGACGTCGGTGGCGTTCTCGATGAGGATCGTCGCCGACTCGCGCGTGGCGTACTTGACCACGGCGGTGCCGATGGTGATCACGTTGCGCCCCTTGCGCCCCTCGCGGAACAGTGTCATGCGCTGGCCGGGACGGATGCCGTCGTTGCGCCCGCGCTCCACTACCATCAACCGGCGCGGCGTGCCCACCATCTGGCCCTCGTCGGCAAAGAGGATCCGCGCCGCGCGGGCATAGTCGGGCGTGCCCGACGGATCGACCGGGCGCACTGACTCCGGCTCGAACACGTCGAGGTAGTCGCCGCGACGCAGTTCCTCGCAGGCGTAGACGACCACGGCGACTGCCGCGCCGCGCTGGACGTCGACGACCTGGATCAGCCCGGCCGAGTGCACGGCGTCGGTGATGCGGGCGCCCGATGACGTCCGCGCCGAGACCTGGAAGCGTCTGCGCACGACGAGGTTCGTGCCGATCGCGATCGGCGCCATGCCCCAGCCCGTGAGCAGCAGTTCGTCGCCCCTGGCGTAGAGCGCGCGGTCTTCTTCGAAACGATGCCCGGCGATCTCGCCGACCGACACCTGTGCGGCATCGCGTGTCGTGGGGCCGCACACCGACGCCGCCTCGTGCTCGGGCACCGCGGTGATCGGCGGCGGGGGACTCCTGACGGGCGGAGGCGGCGCCTCTGGTGGGGCGATGCCGATGACATTCACGGATTCCGTGACGCCTGGAAGCGGAAGGGCCCGGACGATGGTGACCGACGCGCCCGGGAGCAGGGCGGTGTCGTGATCGGTGACCGTCTCGAATCCGTTCAGTTCGAACGTGAGGTCCGCGGTGGTACCCGGCACCTCGGCGAAGGCAAAGCGGCCGGCCTCGTTCGTGAACGCCGTCACACTGGCCCCGTTGGTCATCGTCAGGGTGACGGCCACGCCAGGGAGGGCGCCCCCGGACGTGTCGGTGACGGTCCCGTCGATCCGCGCAAGTGCCGGTTGGGCGGTCGCGACGGCTGCGGCAAGGCACAGGCCACTGGCGGTGACCACCAGGGCGCGAAACACCGGGGCGAATGAGGTGACCAGCATGAGATTCGGGTGGCAAGCAGGCGGGCGCCGTGCAGGGAGACTCCCAGAAGGGATATCGGCCTGTGCCGCCGTTGCTGCAACCGCCTCCGGATCAACCACTCCGGGAGCGTGCGTGCGGCGGTGTCGAATCGCGCCGGGAGTGATTCGGTTAAGCTAGCGACGCCAAACAAGGAGCTGACCGACATGCATCGACGAGTCCTGCTGTTCGTGCTGGTGGCCTGCGGGTTCGTGGCCACGGCGTCTCCCATCGCGCAGGTGCGCCGCGTGGCGCCCGCCGCCACGATCGCGCCGGCAGGCGTGTCGGTCGAACGCCTCGCCCGCATCGACACCCTCGTTCAACGGTACGTCGATCAGAACCGCATCGCCGGGGCGGTCACGCTCGTCATGAAGAAGGGCACACCCGTCCACTTCAAGGCCTATGGGATGGCCGATCGCGAGCAGAAGACCGCGATGAAGACCGATACGATCTTCCGCATCGCGTCGATGTCGAAGGCGGTCACGAGCGTCGCCGTCATGATGCTGGTCGACAACGGCGACATCCTGCTCAACGACCCGGTCTCGAAGTTCATCCCCTCGTTCGAGAAGACGTTCGTCGCGACGGCGGCCACGCCCTTCGTGGCGGGCGCACGCACGGGCACGGTTCCCGCCAGGCGCAAGATCACGATCCGCGACCTGCTCACGCACACGGCAGGGATCTCGTACGGCGGAGGGCCGCTGGAGGCCGAGTACAAGGCTGCCGGGCTCGACTCGTGGTACTTCGCGGGGCAGACCGAGCCGCTCGCGAAGGTCATCGACCGGATCGCGGCGCTGCCGTTCGAGGCCCAGCCCGGTGAACGGTTCGTCTACGGGTACAACACCGACATCCTCGGCAGGGTCGTCGAGGTCGTGTCGGGGATGAGCCTCGACGAGTTCTTCCGTCGCCGTATCTTCGAGCCGCTGAAGATGACCGACACGCATTTCTTCCTGCCCAGGGAGAAGGCGTCGCGGCTCGCGACCGTGTATGGCGTCGGCGCCAGCGGCACGATCGAGCGCGCGCCCGACGGGTTGCGCGTCGGGCAGGGTCAGTACGTCGATGGCCCGCGGGTGTGCTTCTCGGGTGGTGCCGGGCTGCTGTCGACGGCGACCGACTACGGCCGCCTGCTGCAGATGCTGCTCAACGGCGGTCAACTCGACGGGGCCCGCATTCTCAGCCCGGCGACCGTCGCCTCGATGACCTCGAACCACGCCGGCTCGCTTTACCTGGACGGGCAGTTTGGCTTCGGCCTCGGGTTCGAGATCGTCGAACACGTCGGCCGGGCGGGTCGGCTCACGGCCGTCGGCGCGTACGGCTGGGGGAGCGCCTATTACTCCAGCTACGTGGTGTCGCCGAGCGACGACCTGGTGGCCGTCTTCTTCGCGCAGGTGATCCCCGCGACCGGGCTCGACGTGCAGGACAAGTTCAAGAGCCTGGTGTTCCAGGCACTGGACGAACCGGCGCGGCGCTGACCCCGTGAGGGGGCAACGACGAGAACGATGCGGCGGTTGGCACGTGTGTCGGCAGCCGCTGCGTCGTCCGCCGCCCCCTGAACATCTCGTCTTCGACCGCGTTCGCGGCACGAACGGCCCGGTCGGTCTCGAAGGTGCCTGGCTCGACCTCGCACACGCCGGAGCCCGATGTGCGGGCCAGCACGCGCAACTGCCAGCGATCGAGCTGTTCGAGGACATGCTCGATTTCGTGGGCCACGGTGGCTACGTAATTCGGCCTCAACTGGAAGTCGATCCGAGCCAGCAGGTCGCCATTGCGTTCGTACGTGAAGACCGTCGTGGCCGCATAGTCGCTGCGGCACGAGCGCAGGTCGAGCCGCATGACGACTCGGAGTTGTGTGGCGGCCGCGAGACGTGCGCACTGGGCGCGGAACGTCGGCGAGAGCGCGAGCATCTCGCCGAGCAGGTGCGGAAACGGCTCGCGAACGATGACGTGGGACGGCATGACCCCGTCCACATCCGAGCAGACCAGCGCGTTGCTGGATGGCGATGCGGCGACCCCCTGGGCGGCAGCCGGCCCGGTGAGCGACAGGGCAGAGACGAACGCGAGCGCAACGATGATCGCCCGCGTGCCACGCGTTGTTCCCGACGAGTCATCGCACCAGCGCATTGCCCGCACACTCCTCGCGACGAGGACGATACGCAAGAGCCGGGCCGGTTCTGTCGATGCCTGTCAGTTCCCTGCAAGTCGTTGTATGAAAAGGATCTCCTGACGTTGGCGCTTGCCGCGACGGTGCGCAACAACCAGGGCGCCGGTGTCGGCGTTCCAGCAACCTCGTCGCCGGGCGTCGGAATGCCGCAAAGCGGCATCGGCCGAGCGGCGGCAGCCGGGCCGCACGACGCCCTGCCGGATCCTCGTCTGAGGAGCGTGAACGCCGGGGGGCCTAACTGAGTGACTGGCGCACCAGGTCGCTGAGGGTCTTGCCGTCGAGCGGTCGGCCGGCGAAGCGACCCTGCACGACCTTCATGACCTTGCCCATCTCCTTCGGCGACTGCGCGCCCGTCTCGAGGATGGCGTCGGCAATGGCGGCGCGGATCTCCGCGTCGGGCACGGCCGCGGGCAGGTACGACTCGAGCACGGTGACCTCGGCGCGTTCCTTGTCGGCAAGCTCGTGGCGCCCGGCCGTCGTGAACTGCTCGATCGCGTCGCGCCGTTGCTTGACCTGTGCCTGCACGACCTGCACGTCTTCGGCGGCGTCGAGCGCGCGCTTCTTCTCGACTTCCTTGTTCATCAGCGCCGACTTGAGCATGCGCAACGCGCTCAGGCGCGCCGCGTCGTGCGCCTTCATCGCCACGGCGATGTCTGCGGTGACCTTGTTCAGCAGTGACATGGCTGCAGCGTAGCACGCGGCCGGCGTAACGGGATCCGCCTGGCGGTGGCGCTTCTGGCGGCATTGAACCCTGAGCTCACATGTGTTGAGGGCGAAACGAATCGAACCCTCAGGTCTGGCAGGGTGATTCGCACGCGCCCCGCCCTCAACACAACTGAGTCGAAGCGTACGTCATTGAAGGCTCGAACCCGCCCAGGGATAATCGGGACGCTGCAGGCCGACACATCTCGTCCTGGAGGCGGGATGCCGGGGCGTCTTCGCCCGACCACTGGAGTGCGCTGCTCATGTCTGTCTTCGCAAAGCTGAACCTGAAGGATCACGACGACCTCCTGATCGTCAACGCGCCGGCGAGCTTCGAGCCCGAGATCGCGGCGCTCGACGACGTGCGCGTGCACCGCGCAGTCGCCGAGATGAAGACCATCGGCTTCTCGCTGGCGTTCGTGACGGCGCAGGTCGAGGTTGACCGCCTCGCGCAGGCCATCTGCCGCAAGGTCGTCGGCGACGCCATCGTGTGGTTCGCCTACCCGAAGCAGACGTCGAAACGGTATGCCTGCGACTTCAATCGCGATACCGGGTGGGCAGTGCTCGGTCGGCTCGGCTTCGAGGGTGTCAGGGGCGTGGCCATCGACGAGGACTGGTCGGCGCTGCGGTTCAGGCGCGTCGAGTTCATCAAGGGGATGGCCCGCGATCCGAAGCGCGCGATGACCACCCTGGGCAGGGCACGCGTCGCGAAAAAGAAGGAGTAAAGTGGAATCGTGACGATTGCGGGCCACCTCTCGGTCTGCACGATGTTGCTCGTCGCCGCCCTCGCCTGCGGCGTTGGCGAGCCGCGCCAGCCCCAGCAACGTGTCGGCAGGGACTGGGACGCCGAGCGCAGGCGGATGGTGGACGAGCAGCTCCGGCGTCGCGACATCACCAGCGCGCGCGTGCTCGAGGCCATGGGCAGCGTCCCGCGCCACCTGTTCGTGCCGGAGTCGCACCGCGGCGATGCGTATATCGACTCGCCGCTGCCGATCGGCCACGGCCAGACGATCTCGCAGCCCTACATCGTCGCCTTCATGACGCAGGCGCTCGACATCCGTTCGTCGGACCGCGTGCTGGAGATTGGGACCGGGTCGGGCTACCAGGCGGCCGTGCTGGGGCGACTGGCCCGCGACGTCTACTCGATCGAGATCGTGGCACCGCTGGCCGACCGTGCGCGCGAGACGCTCGAGCAGCTGGGCGCGACGAACATCCACCTGCGCACCGGCAACGGTTACCTGGGCTGGCCCGACGAGGCCCCGTTCGATCGCATCATCGTCACGGCGGCGCCCGACGAGGTGCCCGAGGCGCTGGTGCAGCAACTGAAGATCGGTGGCCTCATGGCCGTGCCGGTGGGCACGATGTTCCAGGAACTCCGCATCCTGCGCCGCACCGCCACCGGCCTCCAGGTGCTCGACACGATGCCCGTGCGGTTCGTCCCCATGACAGGCAAGCCAGGACAGTAGGGGTCACATCTTTCATCATCGCTTTTTTCAAGCTCTGGCCCCGCATGTCGGGGGTCAGCGCTTGAAGAGACTGACAATGAAAGAGGTGACCCATCCAGGAGACGTCTCAGTGACTGAACGATGCGTGGCGCTCTTGCGCGGGATCAACGTGGGGAAGGCGAAACGGGTGGCCATGCGCGACCTCCGGGATCTCGTCGGGCAACTCGGCTTCCGCGACGTCACCACGCTGCTCAACAGCGGCAATGTCGTGTTCACCGCACCGCGGGCGGGCCAGGCACGCGCAGCCGCCGCACGCATCGAGCAGGCGGTGACGCAGCAACTCGGTGTCACGTCGCGCGTCACGGTGCTCTCGGCGGCCGACATCGCGACGATCGTGGCGGAGAACACGCTGGGGCACGTCGCCGACAACCCGTCGCGCCTCCTGGTGACCGTGCTGAGCCATCCGGGTGACCGCGTGAAGCTCGAGCCGCTCTCGAAACGACCGTGGGCGCCGTCGGTGCTGGCGGTCGGATCGCGGGCCGCCTACGCCTGGTGCCCCGACGGCGTCCTGGCGAGCGAACTGGCCGAGGCGATGGGCAAGGTCCTCGGCGACGGCGCCACCACGAGGAACTGGGGCACCATCACGAAACTGCACGCCCTGGTCGGCCCGGCCTGAGGCGCAGCCCCGGCGGTCGGGTGGGCGCCAGGACGTTTCGGTCGCGCGGCGCCGCCCAGGCTCGTCGCCGGTCGCCGACTCGGATACCATCACGGCGGTCATGCAACGGCCGGCGCGCACGTATCGGTTCGCGGGTTTCATCCTCTCGTCGCGGCGACGGACCCTGACGCGTGACGGTGCCGATCTTCCACTGATCCCGCGCTACTTCGACCTGCTGGTGTTCCTCGTCGAGCATCGCCACGAAGCGGTCCATCGGCGCGACATCTTCGACAAGGTCTGGACCGACGTCATCGTCTCTGACAGCGCGTTGAGCCAGGCCATCCGCACCATCAGGCGGACGCTGGGCGACGATTCGCGCGAGCCGCGCTTCATCCGGACCGTATCGCGCCACGGCTACCAGTTCATTGCCGGGGATGTCGCCGAAGATGACGACGAATCCCCCCCGGCATCGACAGCCGAAGGCGCGCGCGCTGTCGAGATTCGGGATGAGGCAGGCGATCCGTTCGAGCCACTCCTGCTTCGCCTGCTGCACGAGGCGCACACACCCGACGAGCAGGCGGAGCAGCGTGACGCCGCCGAACGCCTCCACGCCCTCGGCACCGCCGAGGCCCTGAAGCGCCTCGACGAGCGGCCGCATCACGCGCACGCCCGCGCGCTGCTTCGCGACACGCGATGGAACGTGCCCGGCGCCGAACCCGTGCCCCTGCTGGGGTCGCCAGGCGCCATTCGTGCCGCGTTCGACCTGGTGATCATCCGCCTCCGCGCCGCGGCGCGGCTCGCAGCCGCCCGCGGAGCCTCGGCGGCGCTCGGCGGCGGCGGCGCCGGTATCGTGGGCGGACTTGCAGGAGGCGTGCTCCTCGCTGTCGCGCACGGCAGTGACGCGCCGGTGACGGTCGCCATCGTGCTGTCGGTGGTCGGGGCCGCCGCCGGCGCCCTCGGTGCCTGCGGCGTCGGAGGGGGGATGGCGCTCGGGGAGTCGGCATCACGGTCGCAGCGTGTGCTGGGGATCGCCATTGGCGCGGGACTGGGTGGTGCCGTGGTCGGTGCGCTCACCCAGTGGCTCGCCATGGCCACGCTCGCCGTGCTCTTCGGCGTCCACGTCGCCATCGGCGGAACGCTCGAGGGGCTGCTGATCGGCCTTGCGGCCGGGCTCGGATACGGCGCTGCGACGTCGCAGCCACCCGGGGTCGGCCTCGCCGCGCCTCGCGGGGGAGGCCGGCTGGCTGCGGCGGTGCTCACCGCCTGGGCGTGCCTGCTGGCGACACTGGCGCTCAGTCTGCTCGGCCGTCCCGTCGTCGGCGGCACGCTGCACCTCATCGCGCAGGCGTCGGCGGGATCGCAGGTCGTGCTGACGCCGCTCGCACGGCTCATCGGAGAGCCTGCGTTCGGGCGCATCACGCAAGCCGTGATCGCAGCTGGCGAGGGTGCACTTTTCGGGTTCGGCCTGGTGCTCGGCATGACCAGGCGCTAGCAGGGCGCAGAGGCCGGGTCGCGCCCGCCGTCCGTCCGGGACCCTCGGCTCGCATCGCCAGGCGGCCCAACGCCCCGCCAATCAGTCGAATCTCACCGACTGCTCACTGCTCGCTCACGACTTCCTCGGCGCGAAGGCGCATCGTCGGGTCCTCGGCCCCGACCGCGTCGTGGTGACGTGTCGGCGCCAGCCTGGAGGATCCCCATGGACATGAGCGCCCCCCTGACGTGGCTCGACGGCACCCCTGAATCGCCGGAGGCGCCAGGGCAAATCCCCTGCTGGCGTCACGACGTCCTGCGAATCGCCAGCACCCGTCACACCGAGTTCATCGACGTCACCGACCGCCTCCAGGCGTTCGTGAACGCTGCCGGGCTCGACGCCGGCATCGTCAACCTCCAGTCGCTCCACACGACGCTCGCGGTCGTCGTCAACGAGCACGAACCCCTCCTGCTCGACGACTTCCACGCCCTGCTGCACCAGGCCGCGCCCGCCAGCATCAGCTACAACCACGACGATCCCACGCGCCGCACCGTGAACCTGACGCCAGACGAACGCGTGAACGGCCACTCGCATTGCCAGGCCCTGCTGCTCGGGCCGTCGGCCTGCCTCAACGTGGTCGGAGGACGCGTGCAGCTCGGCCGGTGGCAGCGCATCTTCGTGGTGGAACTCGACGGTCCCCGCGAGCGCCGCGTGTCGGTCATGGCGCTGGGCGTGAAGTGAAGCACGACGCTGGTTGCCGCTGAGTTTGCACGTCGGTGGCCACCCGCGTATCGTGTGATTCCCCTCGTGACACCAGGACGTCGAAGGGGCTGGAAGACCGTGCGTGGTCTGCCGAGCCGCGGTCGGTCTCTGCACATCCGGCCTGCCTTCACGCCGTGGGTGCTTCCGGGAGCGACGACGGCTGAACGCCAGGGAGGGTGGGGCATGGGAAAGCTTTGCAGCGCGTTTTTGATGATGGCGGCCGGCATCGCGATGGCGACGCAGGCACAGGCCGCCGTGATCGGACAGATCGACACGTTCGAGGATGGGACGACACAGGGCTGGACCGTCGCGGTCGGACCCAACGGCGGTGTGGTGCCCTCGCCGCCGACGAACATTGCCACCGGTGGACCGGGTGGGGTCGACGACAACTACCTGCGCCTGACGTCCTCCGGGGCCCCGGGCGCGGGCGGCCGGCTCACTGCCCTCAACTTCAGCCAGTGGGCGGGCGACTACCTCGCCGCCGGGATCGGCGCCATCGAGATGGACGTCAGGAACTTCGGCAACACCGACCTGGCGTTGCGCCTCTACTTCGAGAACCCCGTCATGGCGCCGCCGACCCACAGTGCATTCTCGAGCAACGCGATCACGCTGGTGGCCGGCAGTGGCTGGACGCACGTGGTGTTTCCCATCGCGCCCTCCGACCTCACCGCTGGCATCGGCAACGTGAACGACGCCCTCGCACAGGTGACGATCATGCGGATTCTTCACGGTGCCGCGGCGGCTGTTCCCGGCGAGCCGATCGCGGGGCTGCTCGGGATCGACAACATCAGGGCACTCGCAGCCGTGCCCGTGCCCGAACCGGCGACGATGTCGCTGTTGGCGTCCGGCCTCGCGGCAGCGGCCTCGGCGCGTGCGCTTCGGCGGCGTACTCGAGCCCAGCGCCCCGCCGCATCGGGTGCGTCCCTGATGCACTCTCGCTGATCCGTCGACGCCCGCCGTCCCGGTGATGAGGACGTCGATGCCCGCCTGGTCGGCGTCCTCCGGCCGACGGACGGGTCACGCTCACGGAACAGCGTCGAAGGGTGACCTGCCTCCTGCGTGCCGGTGTTCCTGGCGGGGGGAGCGTCGCGACCAGGCGCCGACCGTGGTCTGCGTGCCATCGAGGGTAGCGGGGACGCCGAGACCGGAAGTACCCTACTGCCAATGACCACGACATCCTGCGACGCCCGGCCGGACGCCGAGCGTCTCTCGCTCCTCGAACGCGTGCGGCAGATGACCGCCCTGCTCGAGACCATCGCGGCGGATCGGACCGTGCTGGCCCACCTGCCGATCGACGAGCGCCAGCGGCTGTTCCAGGCGGTGGCCGACGTCTACAGCCCTGATCGCACCGAACGGCGACGGATGGTGAAGCACCTCGACCGCGAGCGGAAGGCCGCGCGTGTCAGGCGCGATGAGGGCGTGCTGGGCGAGACGGGCATCCGCGCGCTGCGGCGGCGTCCGGTGTTCACGACGCCGAACGTGTTCCCGCCCGAACGGTTCGATCCGCAGGACGTCGTCGCCCCGGGGGCGCCGGACGACCAGGCAGGGCCGCAGACGCTGGTCGAGGCGCGGGACTTGGCCGAGTCGTCGGAGTTGGCCGAGTCGCGGGAATTGGCCGAGTCGCGGACGTCGGCGACGCCGCGCGAGTCGGCCGAGCGACAGCACTGCTACGTCTGCAAGCAGAAGTACACGGTCATCCACCACTTCTACGACCAGTTGTGTCCGTCGTGCGCCGACCTGAACTTCAGGAAGCGCACGGAGCTCGGCCGACCTGCGCGGGCGCGTGGCCCTGCTCACGGGCGGCCGCGTCAAGATCGGCTACCAGGCGGGACTCAAGCTGCTGCGTGCCGGCGCGCACCTGATCGTCACCACCAGGTTCCCGCGTGACTCGGCGTCGCGGTATGCGCAGGAGCCCGACTTCGCCGACTGGCAGCACCGGCTCGAGATCTTCGGCCTCGACCTGCGCCACACGCCGAGCGTCGAGGCGTTCTGCCGCGAGATGCTGACGACCCGCAGCCGCCTCGACTTCATCATCAACAACGCGTGCCAGACCGTGCGACGGCCGCCGGAGTTCTACGCCCACATGATGGACGGCGAGACGGCGGCGTTGCACGAGATGCCCGAGCACGTCAGGCGTCTCGTCGGATCGTACGAGGGCCTGCGGGGCTACCACATGCTGCCGGAAGCCGACACCGGGCGCGCTGGCGTGGTGGCGCGGGCGACGCCGCTCTCGGAGGTGGCGGGCCTGACGCACGCCGCACAGTTGTCGCAGGTGCGCCTGCTGCCGGAGGAACTCGACGGCGCAGCACGCATCTGTTCCCCGAAGGGCAGGCTCGACCAGGACCTGCAGCAGGTCGACCTGCGCGAGCGCAACTCGTGGCGGCTGCTGCTGGCCGAGGTGTCGTCGGTCGAACTGCTCGAGGTGCAGCTGGTGAACGCGATCGCGCCGTTCATCATCAACGCGCGGCTCAAGCCGCTGATGCTCCGCACGCCGGAGCGCGACAAGCACATCGTCAACGTGTCGGCGGTGGAGGGGCAGTTCTACCGCAACTTCAAGACGACGCGTCACCCGCACACGAACATGGCGAAGGCCGCGCTCAACATGATGACGCGCACCGTCGGCGGCCGACTACCACGGCGACGGCATCCACATGAACAGCGTCGACACCGGCTGGGTGACCGACGAGGATCCCGTGGAGATCGCCGCGCGCAAGACTGCGCGAGCAGCGCTTCCATCCGCCGCTCGACATCGTCGACGGCGCCGCGCGCATCGTCGATCCGATCATCGACGGGCTTCAACACCGGCACGCACGTGTGGGGACAGTTCCTCAAGGACTACCGGCCGACCGACTGGTAGCGGGCGTGCGGATCGGCAGCTCGTGCCCGCGGGCGGGGGCCGGGCTGGCTGGTCTACCATGTCATCCGATGGCTCGCGCACTCACCGACAAGGCCCATCCCCCAACCGACGCCGACTTCCAACAGGTTCTGGGCACCAGTGCCGGGCACTGGCGAGCCTTGCTCGAGGGTCTCGAGGCCACTCGCGGTCGCCTGAGACTGGAGTGGAAGTTCTACGGCGGCACAGGTGCGGGATGGACGCGCAAGGTGCTGCACGGCACCCGGAACCTGTTCTTCGTCATGCCCCACGACGGACACTTCGTGGTCGCGTTCGTGCTGGGCGACAAGGCGGTGGCGGCCGTCGAGCGTAGCGCCCTGCCACCGGCGCTGGTGCAGGAGTTGATGACGGCCCGCCGCTACGCCGAGGGCCGCGGCCTGCGCATTCCCGTGACCACCCCCACCGACGTCGCCACCGTCCTCACCCTGGCCGCCCTGAAGGAATCGGGGTGAATTGGGGTCTGACCCCAATTGGCTGAAGATCGCGATCGAACGGCGTTTTACGCAAACGGTCGTTGACGCGCTGGCGCCACGACCCGCCAGGCTTCGTCCGGCGGACTCCCCCTGGGGACATCCGTCACGACCATTTGCCGGAACGTGCCGGCGGCCTGACCCTTCTGCAGGAATGACTTCCGCTTGCCGCCGCCGGCGCGCCGTTCCGTTCCCTAGCCGGTGGAAACTGCAGTCTCCCTTCAGACAGCTTTGGGGAATTGGGGTCTGACCCCAATTCAACCCCAATTCAATTAGAGTCAGGGGATGGGGTGGATCACGCTGGTGTGTGCGGGGGTGTTCGAGGTGGCGTGGGCGGTGGGGCTGAAGTACACCGAGGGATTCACGCGGCTGGTGCCGAGCCTGCTGACCGCCGCCTCGATGGTCGTGAGCCTCGCGCTGCTGGGCGTGGCCCTGCGCACGCTGCCGCTGGGCACGGCCTACGCGGTCTGGACGGGCATCGGGACCGTCGGCACGGCCATCCTCGGCATCGTGCTCTTCCGCGAACCGGCGACGGCCCTGCGCCTGTCGTGCATCGCGCTCATCGTGGTCGGGATCATCGGACTCAAGGTGGCGCGGACATGAATGACGCGAACGACGTCACCCTCGTCGCGGAGACCGCTCGCCTGCAACTGCGCCGCCTCACCGACGATGACGACGCGTTCATCGTCGAATTGCTGAACGACCCGGCGTTCATCGAGCACATCGGCGACCGCGAGGTGCGCACGCTCGAGGATGCGCGCGCCTACATCGCCGCAGGTCCGCAGGCCATGTATGCCGAACACGGATTCGGCCTCTACCTCGTCACGGTTCGCGCGACCGACGCAAAGGCGGGGATCTGCGGCATCCTCAAGCGCCCCAGCCTCGACACGCCCGACATCGGCTTCGCGTTCCTGCCGGCGTTCCGCGGCCAGGGACTGGCACGCGAGGCCGCAGAAGCCATGAAATTGCACGCCAGGCACGCCCATGGACTCACGAGGCTTGCCGCCATCGTCAATCCCGGCAATGCTGGATCGATTCGCCTGCTCGAGCGGATCGGCTTCCAGCTCGAGCGTCGCATCACGATGCCGGGCGAGACCGACGAACTGCTGCTGATGGGCGTGGCGCTCTGACGCGGCGGATAATGGCCTCGAAACGGTGGGACAATCCTCGGGAGGCTGCAATGAGAGCGCGGATGGTTGCCGGCTGCCTGCTTGCGTGGACGGCGATGTGCGCGGTCGCCACCGGCGACGTCGCCCGCCAGCTGTCGGTGACCACGACCGTCGGTGAGTTCCGCGTCGTGCACGACGCGGGCACCGACGTCTATGCCCTCGTGCTGAACGGCAAGGTGCTGGTCGAGAGCGAGGCGTCGCGCATCTTCCTGTCGCCGCTTCTCAAGGGGAAGGACCAGGACTTCATCCTCATCTACAGGGCGCTTGGCGCCGCGACCTGCCCCGGCATGTTCCAGGCGGCGCGGGTCAAGTCGCCCGTCGTGCTGTCGGAGGAGTTCGGCACCTGCGCCGAATCGTATCGCGCGAAGGTGGAAGGCGACCGGCTCGTGGTGACGATGCCCACACACGTGGGAGAGCCCGCGTCGCTGGAGAAGGCCGAACTCGATCAACTCAAGCGCACCGAACTCGTCTACACCTACGTCGACGGGTTGCTCAGCGAGCGCGAAGTGCGAAAGTAACGACCTGACATGGTGCAGATGCTCCGCCGTACGTGCCTCATCGTCGTGCTCGCCTGGATGGCGTCCGGGCCGGCCCTCGCGCAGAACAACCGGATTGACGGCATCACGCCGATGGCTCCGGAGTTGGCCCCCTACGGCAGCGCGAACGTCGGCGTGCAGACGATCACGGTGACCGACCGCGGCCGCGTCGACGTGCTCGGGACTCCCGCGAGCGGGAGCGTCGTGCGATACGACCGCACGCTCACTCTCGAAGTGTGGTATCCGGCGGTGCCTGGCGTGGGCATGGCGGCCAGCGGCGAGTACCGCACGATCTCGCGCGATCCGGCACGCGCCATCGGGCTCTACGGCAGGGCAGTCCGCGGCGGCAGTGCCGGCAACGGCGTGCCGGTGGCCGTAGCCGGCGGGTATCCGCTCGTGATCATCTCGCACGGGTACCCCGGCAACCGCTTCCTCATGAGCCATCTCGGCGAGAACCTCGCGTCGAAGGGATTCGTCGTCGCGTCGATCGACCATCCCGACAGCACCTACGACGACCAGAAGGCCTTCGGCAGCACGCTGTACAACCGTCCCTACGATCAGCTCTTCGTCCTCGACGAACTCGATCGGTTGTCGCGTCCCGGTTCGGGCTCGTTCCTCTCAGGGCTCGTCGATGCCTCACGCACCGCGATCATCGGCTACTCGATGGGCGGCTACGGCCTGCTCAACACGCTCGGAGCGGGGTTCAGCGATGCAAGCGTCACGTCGCCGGGCGCGCCGCCCAACAGGCTGCTGTACGACCGTGCGGCATCGAACCCGGCGTTCCGGAAGGGCACCGATCCGCGGATCAAGGCCGCCATCGCGATCGCGCCATGGGGGCTTCCCCAGGGCACATGGAATGTCGAGGCCTTCCGCGCGATCACGACGCCCACGCTCTTCGTGGCCGGCAGCGTCGACGATGTGTCAGGGTACGAGAAAGGGACGCGCGCGATCTTCGAGGCGGCCACCAGCGCGGATCGCTACCTCCTCACGTATCTCGGCGCCGGACACAACGCCGGGGCGCCAATCCCCGCGCCTGCCGAATCGCTGGCGTTCTCGGAGGCGCTGAAGCTGTTCCCGTTCATGCACTACGCCGACGCCGTCTGGGACACGGTGCGCATGAACAACATCCTCCAGCACTTCGCGACGGCGTTCCTGTCGATGCACCTGAAGGGCGACGCCACCATGCGTGCCTACCTCGACGTGGTGCCGATGGGCCGCGACGGCGTCTACTCGGTCGAGCGCGATGGCACGCCAAAGGCCGACTACAGCTACTGGAAAGGTTTCAAGCAGCGCACCGCGGCGGGACTGATGTTCGAGCACCTGCGACCCGGGGATACGGGCGCGCGCGTCGCCGACACGGGGACGACCACTCCGCCGGCGCCTGCGCGGCGACCTTCGCCATCGTCGCTGCGGACGGCGTCGGGAGGCGATGACCGCGACATCAGGACGCCGAGGTAGGCGGGTGCGCGTGACGTTGCTGACGTGTGCCGCGAGGCCAGGCCTGAGCGACGACGATCGTCTCGTCGCGGATGCCCTGGTTCGGTGCGGCGTCGACGTCCGTGCCTGCCCGTGGTCATCGCTCGAGATGCGAGAGGCAGGTCAACTTGCCGTAGTGCGATCCACGTGGGACTACCACCTGGCGTTCGGCAGGTTCACGGCGTGGCTCGACGAGACCGAGCGCCACGCGATGCCCCTCCTCAACCCTGCGCCTCTCCTGCGCTGGAATGCGAGCAAGGTGTACCTGCGCGACCTCGCGGCGGCCGGCGTGACGCTGCCGGAGACGATATGGCTCGAGGCGCCCGACCGCGCGGCCATCGAGACGGCCCTTGCCCGCACTGGATGGGATCGCGTCGTGCTGAAACCGTGCGTGTCGGCATCGGCGCACGGCACGACCGTTGTGACGCCCTGCACGAGGCTCACCGACGATGCGATCGCACCCTTGCGCCCCCACGGCGCGGTGCTGCAGCGCTTCGTGCCTGAAATCGAGCGCCTGGGTGAACTGTCGATGGTGTTCTTCGGCGGCGTGTATTCGCACGCGGTGCTGAAGCGGCCGCGCGCGGGCGACTTCCGCGTGCAGTACCAGTTCGGCGGCACCGAGGAAGCTTTCACGCCCACATCGTCAGAGCGTTCGTTTGCGGAGTGCGTCCTGGCCGCGTGTCCCGAGGTGCCGGCGTACGCCCGGGTCGACATCGTCAGCACGAGCAGCGGACCCGTGCTGATGGAACTCGAGCTGATAGAACCCGTTTTGTTCCTTGCCTTCGAATCCGCCGCGCCCGATCGCTTCGCACGGGCCATCCTCGACCGCGCCTGACACCACGCGCAGCGTCGCATCGGCGGGGGAGGCGGGCGCTATTGACGTTTCGAACGCCTGGCCCGGTGCGCGGCTCCTCGGATCACTCGTTGTCGTTCGCGAACTTCTCGATGGTGCCTTTCACCGGGAAGTGCCACCACGACATGCCGATGCCACGTGCCTCGCGGTAGGCGTCTTCGGCCTTCCACCCCTGCCGGTTCACGCGGTACAACGACACGAACAGGCCCGTCCGATCCTTCCCGTGGCGGCAGTGCACGAACACCTTGCCGCTGGCGGGGTCGTCAACGACCTCGAAGAACGACGCGACCGTCTCGGCTGACACCGCACCGCTCAGGCCGAACGGCTTCATGCTCACCGGCAGGTGCACGAACCTCATGCCCAGGGCTTCGACCGTTGCCCGTTCGTCATCTTCCATGCGGAAGCTGACCACGGTGTCGATGCCCAGTGCCCGCAACCTGGCGAAGTCGGCGAGCGCGGGTTGTCCGCCACGGAACAACCGCTCATCGACCTGCGCGAACCGCAGGATGCGCGGAGCGTCCTCGACCGAAAACGCCCTGGCTTGTTCGTTGGCCGCCAGCCCCGGTGCAGGGGCGGCGAGGATCAGCGCGAGGACGAGAACTCTTCTGTTCACGGTGATCAAGACGAACATCGCGGGCGTTTGGTTGCCCCGGCCTCGCCGACACTGTGCGACCAGGACACAGCCAGCCCTTCTGTGCCGATTCCTCGCCGGGTTTCCTGCTTGCGTTCTGTCGCCATCCGACTATGATGTCGCACCATCCCGAGGTCACCGATGCACCGACTGACGACTGATTTGTCGCGACTTATCGCTCGTGATCTGGCCGGCTTCCAGCGCGAGGTCGCTGCCTTTCCAGACGACGAGACCTTGTGGCAGACGGTCGCGGGCGTCACGAACTCGGCCGGCAATCTCGCCTGCCACGTCGCGGGCAATCTTCAGCACTTCATCGGTGCGGGGCTTGGGCACACCGGCTACGTCCGCGATCGTGACTACGAATTCTCGCGACGCTCGGGCACTCGCGCGGAGGTAATCGCGGAGTTGCAGCGCGCCAGCGATGCGGTCGAGCGAACGCTGGCCGCACTGACCGACGAAATCTGCGACGGCATGTATCCGGCCGAACTGCCCAGGGGCCTGCGGGTCCAGACGCGCTTCTTCCTCCTCCAACTTGCAATCCACGCAGGCTTCCACCTGGGACAGGCCGGATACCTGCGCCGCGCCATCACGGGCGACACGACGTCGACAGGGCCGGTTCCGATCATTCCGTGAACGACGCGACGGCCGACGCGATGTCGACGGGCGCCGGTCGGTCCGTCGTGACCCCCTTGCAGGTCGACCCGACGAATGCGGTGAATCCCAGGTTCGTCTTCGAGTGAGGTGCGCGTGCCGAGGGCGCCGCGGACAGGCGTGCTGCGGTCGCGACGATACGGAGGATGGGGATCGCTGGCAGGACGACGTGCGGAGCAGGGCGCGTGGCGATCGCGCGGGAAATGCGGCGGCCGGCCGAGGGTGCCAGCGCCCCGGCGCCGACCGGCCCGTGAGCGGGTGCGGTCGGCGCGCGGGCGGGGAGGGGCAGTCTAGGTCTTTGCCTTGTGTTCGTGGACCTTGGCGAGCATGTCTGGCTTGATCTCGGCCGGCTTGTGGCAGGTCGCCGTGCACGACGCCATCGTGGGCTTGGCGATGAGACCCGCTTCCTTCGCCTTGACGGGGTCCTTCATGACGGCCATCTTCATGTACTCGGCGCCGTTGCCGTGGCACGCCTCACAGTCGGTCTTCTTGGCGGCCGTGGCGTGCTTCGACGCTGCCCATGATGTGTACTGCACTTTGTGGCACATCTTCGCGCACTTGTCCGCGCCGACCGCGGCATGTTCTGCTGCGATGGCGGGGGTGCCGACCACCAGCGTGAACGCCGCGGCGGCCATGAGTCCGATCAGTCGCTTCATAGGTACTCCTTCGACTGCAGGTTCAATCGCCGCCCGACGGCAGACACTGCCGGCGAGGTTCAGGCGACCTGCCAAGAGTGAACCCGCGATCGCCGGGCATGTCAAGCGCGGAGATGGTCAGAAGGGGTAACGTCTTTCTTTATCGCATTTCTCAAGGTGTGGCCCCGTGCCGGGACGCCGTGCTCGAAGCAGCGGCTGAAGAAAGATGGGTCCCCTGGCGGAATCGACGTGCGAACGCGCGCCGCAGGAGCGTCAGGCTCAGGGCCAGCTGCAGCAGCACGGAGAGCGCCGACAGGTACCAGATCCAGCGCAACTCGAAGCTCGGCAGTCGCGCCAGGACGAACGCAGGCCCGGCCACGGTGAGGATGCGCACCACCGACGCGACCAGCGACGGCACGGTGTTGCCCAGCGCCTGGAACATGCTCGAGGCGACGAAGATCCAGCCCGACGCGACGAACGTCCACGACATGACGTGCAGATAATCGGTGCCCACCAGGATGACGCCGGTGTCACCCGAGAAGACGCCGATCAGTCTCGCTGCCGACAGTTGGCACACCACCGCCAGCGCGAGCATGATGCCCATCGCCATCACGGCTGCGGCGCGGTACGTCTCGCGCACGCGACTCTCCATGCCCGCGCCCACGTTCTGGCCGGCGACGGGCGCCACCGCGAATCCGAGGGCCACCACCGGCATGAACCCGGCCTGCACCACGCGCAGGCCAATCCCGAACCCGGCCTGCGCCTCGGCGCCAAAGGGGCGGCTCACCGTGTAGACGATGAACAGGTACACCGCCATCAGGCCGAACTCGACGCCGGGCGGCAAGCCCACCGACAGCAGCCGCTTCCACACCTCGGGTTGCGGCCTCCACATCGTGGGCTCGAATCTGAGGGGCGAGTCGCCCTGGATGAAGATGGCGGTGAGCCACACCACGCCAACGGCGATCGCCACGAGCGACGAGATGGCGGCTCCCTTGACGCCGAACGCGTAGCCAGTCCCCCATCCGAAGATGAGGATGGGGGCCAGCACCATGTTGAGGACGACGGTGCCGGTCTGCACGATCATCCCGGGCCTGAAGTTGCCGATGCCGCGCAGGGCGGCGGCCAGGGCCACGATGCCGAACTGCAGCGCCATCGCCGGGATGAACCACAGCAGGTAGTCACTTGCCAGCGCCGCCGTCTCGGCGTCTGCGCTCAACGTGCGCGCGTACCACGGACGCACCATCATCCCGAACACGAGAAACGCCAGGCCAGAGACCATCGAGAGGATCTGCGACTGGTTGAACACCAGCCGCGCGCGCGCTGTGTCGCGGCCGCCAACCGCGTGCGAGATGAGCGTCGTCGTCCCCACACCGAGCATCTGGCTTAGCCCGAGCACGACGAAGGTGAGGTTGCCGGCGACCCCGACGGCCGCGACCGACTCCTTGCCGAGGCTGCCCACCCAGTAGAGGTCGACCAGCACGTACAGCGTCTGCGTGACCATCGTCACCAGCATGAAGCTGGTGGTCGTGAGCAGGTGACGCGTCACCGGGCCTGTCGTCAGGTCGTTCATGCGGGGAGATCATCATACGCAGATACGACCGGCCATGCGGGAGGCCGCCGATGGTCAACGGCAGAGGCGCGAACCGCGGAGGTCGCCGGATGCCGAACTCAGCGCTGGCAGGAGCGGTTCACGATCTCCACGGCTGGCGGGTTCCGCGCTCGGGTTCCTCGCTTCACGCCGCGCAATCTCGCCGGAGTCGACCACCTTGCCTTCGCGTGAGATTGCCTTGAAGGTCAACGTGTCATCGGCGATCTCGGCGGCCAGGAAGACCAGCGTGTTGGCGACCACCTTTGCCGAGAACGGCATGTTCGGCCTGAAGTCGCCGTCCCGCAGCTTGCCCCCGGATCCGGTCACGAAATACGTGATGCCCTGCTGCGGCTTCACCCGCTCGTAGATGTGGTCGTGACCCGTCAGCACGACGCTCACGCCATGCTTGACGAACAGCGGCTCCAGCACGTCGCGCAGCTGGGCGTCGGAGCCGTGCCTGCCGCCCGACGAGTAGAGGGGGTGGTGAAAGTAGACGATCTTCCAGTGCTCGTTCGCTGCCCCGAGTGCCTCATCGAGCCACTTGACCTGCTGCGGTTCGAGGTACGTGCTCTCGAGCGCGAAGAACCTCACGCTCTGCTTCGGTGCCTTGAACGTGTAGTAGAGCTTGCCATCCATGTTGAACAGCTTGTAGAAGCGCTGTTCCCTGGCATCGTGATTGCCCAGCGCAGCGTAGAACATCACGCCCTTGTCGAGCAGTGGCTTGTAGGGGTCCTCGAACTTCCGCTTGAAATCCTGCGGTCGTTCCGATCCGTACAGGTTGTCGCCTACGAGGGTCACAAGCTCGAACGGGAACGTCGTGTGGACTTCGGCCATGCGCTCCGCAAGCGCGTATTGCGCGCGGCTACCCGTCCCGAAATCGCCGAGGACGGCGAACTTGAGCGAGTCCTTGGTGTTGGGGAACGCCGCTCCAGCCTCAGCTGCGTCTGAAAGGCCGGCAGTGGGAGTTCCTGTGGTTCCTGTGTTCCGCGAATCGCGAGGGGCGGGCGCTGCGGCCGCCTCAGGCGACGTGGTCACGTGGGGCTGAGGCGTCGCCGACAAGCCTCCGCCTGCGGTCAGGCACCCGCCGGCCAGCAACCCGACGAGCGCGGCGATGAAGAGGCGCTGCAGGAATCGCATGATCGGTGCTCGTGATCGACTATGCCGAGGGCAGCGCCCGCGGCATGAAATCCACGACGATGTGCGCTCGCGAGTCGAAGAGGATCAGCGAATCGCCGACGAAGCGATACTCGAGGTCCTCGGGGAGTGCCGGCAGGTTCTGCAGCACTTCGGGTGGCATGGTCGCGAGGGGCACCGCATCCGGATACCGGCCGTTCACGGTGAGCCGGATGCCGCGGGGATTCTCTTCGGCGATCGACGCCCGAAGCTCGCGGCGGTCCTGTCGCTGCTTGAACACCTGCGCCATGAGCTTGCGCACTTCCTGCTGCATGTCAGGGGTGAACAATTCGCCGAGCCGGGCGTTCTTGCGGGCGGCCCTGACGAGCTCGGCGAGCGCCCGCTGGTGGGCGTCGATCTGTTGCGGCGTCGCCTCGGCGGGCAGCCTGGGCAGCGACTGACTCAGTTTCTCCTGCAGGGCGGCGTACTCGGCAACACGTTCCTTGAACGACACCATCACGCTGGCGCTTGTATTGACGCGAGGGTGCTGCGTCGTCCCGGTCGCGCTGCGGGGCTCGGCTTCCACGGGACCTGCGTGCACGGCCGCGCTCGCTACCGTGATCAGCGCGGCAAGAGTCACGTGTGTGAGCGACGCCATGTCGGAAGGTGAGCAAGTCCTGCGCCATCGGCGAAAAGACACCCTGTGCTGGGTATACTGGCTGGGCACACCGTCCCCGCACCGTCGCGGTGACTCATTCGGAGGCACTACATGAATCGAAAAGCTGAAGCCCGTTGGGAAGGTGATCTCAAGGCTGGCAAGGGACATATCAAGCTCGAGAGCGGGGCGTTCCAGGGGCCGTACTCGTTCGGCGCCCGCTTTGAAAGCGCGCCGGGCACCAATCCCGAGGAACTGCTCGGTGCCGCGCACGCCGGGTGCTTCTCGATGGCGTTGTCGCTGGCGCTCTCGTCGGCCGGGCACATCCCCACGAGCATCGACACGACCGCCACCGTCCACCTCGAGAAGGGCGAGAAGGGCTTCTCGATCACGGGCATCGACCTGGTGACGAAGGCGGTGGTGCCGGGACTGTCGAACGAGGCATTCCAGCAGGCGGCCGAGGCCACCAAGACGAACTGCATCATCTCGAAGGCGCTCGCCTCGGTGCCGATGCGTCTCGAGGCTCACCTGAACAACGCCTGAGCCGCCAGGTGCCATCGTCAGTGCGTGGGATCGGCGCGGCGTGCGGCCGCGCGATCCCACGGGCGCCCATCGCCGCTGCAGCAGTCATGTTGAACGTGAGCGCGGTTGCGGTCACCGAGGCCTGGCCGCGCGGGGCCGTGGCCGGTTCGCGGCCATGACGTCGCGCGCCTCGCTTGCGGGCATGTTGTCGGTCGCATTCCATCCGTTCGTGACGTCGATGGTGCTCGTGGGAGGAACCACGTGGCCACGGGCGACGCGTGCGCAGGCGGTGGTCGCGATGGCGGCGGTGCTCGCTGCCATCGTTCCCGTGGCCGTGCTGATGCTCGTGCAGGTGCGCCGCGGCCGATGGGCGAATGCGGATGCGTCGAACGTCTCTGAGCGTCCGGTCCTGTTCAGCGTCGCGCTGGTTGCCCTGGCGGTGGTCATGGGATGGCTCGCGTTCCGCGATCCCGGGTCGCATTTCCTGCGGGGGGCGAGCCTGGTGCTGGGGATGCTGATTGCCGCCGCCGTCGCCACGCGGTGGATCAAGCTGTCGCTGCACGTCGCCTTTGCAGCGCTGACCGCCACCGTCCTGTCGCTGTCTGGATCGGTGCTGGGGTACGCGATGGTGCTGGCGGTCCCTGCCGTCGCCTGGTCACGCCTGACGCTCGCGCGCCACTCGTCCACCGAGCTGTCGTGCGGCGCCCTCCTCGGCCTCGCCACCGGCCTCGCGACCGTTTATCTCTGAAGGCTCCACCCCCCCCAACAGGCGTCAAGTCCCCACCAAAGGGGTCACGTCTTTCATTGCAGCATTTTGCTGCAAAGCAAGACACGACCCCTCTGGAAGAACCAGCAAATCGTGTGTTTTCGTTGGGCCCGCCCAGCCTTCACGTCACGAAGGGGTCACGTCTTTCATTCCAGCGTTTTGCTGCAATGAAAGACACGACCCCTTTGGGCTTTTCGGTCCTGCGGGGGGGCGGCAGGCCTACGGGGCTTCGGCGGCGAGGGTGTCTTCGGCGAGGTGCAGGGTGCCGGCGTAGTGGGCGAGGCGCACGGTGTCGAGTGACACTTCGACCGCACTGCGCGGGGTGCCGATCACGGCCAGCGCATGCGCCGACAGCTGCAGGCTGGCCTCGAGCGCCTCGGGCACGATCATCGTCGCGCCGAGTCCTTCGAGCTCGCGCGCGTGGTTCGTGTCGCGTGCACGCGCGAACACGGGCAGCGTCTTCCAGTGCGCGCGGATCGTCTCGCACACTTTCGCGCTCAGCCGCGGATCGATGAACGTGATCAGCGCCAGCGCCGCCGTGTCGATGCCCGCCTTCCGCAGGACGTCAGACCGCGTGCCGTCGCCGAACCAGATGGGAATGCCCTTGCGGTGCAGCGTGCTCACGCGATTGGCGTTGGTGTCGAGCGCGACGTAGGGGATGTTGCACTCGGCCAGCGTGTGCGCCACGAGTTGCCCGACCCAGCCGAACCCGATAATCACCACGTGGTTGGCCGCGTGCGCTGCCGCGTCGAATTCGCGCTGCTCCGACACCGCACTCCGTTGATCCAGGTACCGCTCGATCGGGACGGCGAGGGCCGAGAGCAGCGGCGTGATCGCCATCGACAGGCTGACGACGATCAGCAGCAGTTGCGCGGCCTCAGGCGCCACGACGTGCGCCGCCACCGCGATCCCGCCGGCGACGAACGCGAACTCCCCGCCGCCTGCGAGGATCATGGCCAACCTGATGGCCGCGCCACGCGGCAGGCCGAAGGCGCGCGCCAGGCCGCCCAGCACCCCCGCCTTGATGACGATCAGCCCGAGCACGGCGCCGGCGACGACAAACGGCCGCGCCAGGACGGCGCCGGCGTCGATCTGCATCCCGACGCTGATGAAGAACAGCCCGAGCAGCAGTCCCTTGAACGGCTGGATGTCGAGTTCAACCTGGTGCCGATACGGGGTATCGGCCAGCAGCAGCCCCGCGAGGAACGCCCCCAGCGCCATCGAGAGGCCCGCGATGCCCGTGATCGACGCGATGACCAGGATCGCCAGCAGCGTGGTCGCCATCAGGATCTCGGGGCTGCGCGTCGCGGCGACGATGCGATACATGGGCCGGAGCATCCACCGCCCCGCCATCACGATGAGCCCCACCGCGCCGATGGCCTTTGCCGCCACCATCGCCAGGTTCATGGCCACGCTCTGCCCATGCCCGCCGAACACCGTGATCAGCACCAGGATGGGCACGACCGCCAGGTCCTGGAACAGCAGCACCGCAAAGCTGGCGCGGCCATACGGCGTCGCGAACTCGCCGCGTTCCATCAGGATTTGCACGATGACCGCGGTCGACGACAGCGCCGCACTCAAGCCGAGGATCACCGCTGCCGGCACGGGAAGCCCGAACGCGATCAGCACGACGCCGACGACGACCGCCGTCGAGACCACCTGCAGGGTGCCGAGGCCGAACACGAGCCGCTTCATGGCCCTGAGGCGGTCGAGCGACAGTTCGAGGCCGATGGTGAACAGCAGGAAGATGACGCCGAGTTCCGCCAGGGCCGACACGCCCTCGACGTCGCGGATGATCGTGAGCCCGTGCGGGCCGATGAGCACGCCCGCGAACAGGAACCCCAGCACCGGGCTCGCGTGCATCCGCTGGAACAACGGCACGATCACGACCGCCGCCATCAGGAAGACGACGATTTCGTAGAGGTGCGGAATGTGCAACGACTCGGCGATCGCGTTCACGGGTGGCGGGATGATACATCGGCGCCCCCCGCGACTCCCGGAAGGGCGGCGCGAGGCAGGATCAACGCGGCATCCCCCTGCCGCGACTGGCCCGTTCGGCCTCCTCACGGGATGCCTGGCGGTGGGTGCCGCGCCTGCCGGACCGGCAGCCACGGATCGCCGGAGGATCGGCAGATCCGCCCGTCCGTGAGGATTTGGCGCAACAGACTGCGAAGCGTAAGCACGAAACGGCGAACCGGCAGTGGCAGGAGCGTTGCTTAACCTACTGAACGCCCTGCACGCGGCTGCCGTCCGGCCGTCGCTTCCGCGGGGCGTCCCAAGGCACGGCGGGGACGTCCCTCCCCGGCAGGCGGTCAGACAACGCTCTATGAAGATTCGCTGGTGGGATCGACTTGGTGTCAAGCTCGCGACAGCCATCGCCCTCGTGACGGTGCTGACGCTGGGCACGTCGCTCGTCGTCCTCCTGCGAAGCCAGCGGCAGCACCTGACGTCCCACGCCCTCGGCAGCGCCGTTGTCGTCAGCGAAACGGTGCTCAGCAGCATCCAGTACGACATGCTGCGCGACGAGCGCACCGAGGCCTACCGCATCATGGCCGAGATCGGCCGCCAGCCGCAGATCACGCGGCTTCGCCTGTTCGACGCCTCGGGCACTACGCGGTTCTCGAAGGACCCGACCGAAGTCGGGCACGTCCCCGACATGAAGGCCGATTCGTGCTTTCCGTGCCATGGCCAGCCGCGGACGTCGCCGACCCTCACGATCGCCGAGCGCACGCGGGTGTCGACGGTCAACGGCCACCAGGTGCTGGCCGCCATCACGCCTATCTACAACGAGCCGAGCTGCTCGACCGCCGGCTGCCACGTACACCCCGCGTCGCAACGCGTGATCGGCGTCATCGAGCTGGGCCTCTCGCTCGACGCGGTCGAGCAGGACACGGCGAGCCTCGCGCGCACGACCATCTTCCTGATCCTGCTGACGTCGGTGGTGCTCGCGCTGCTCACGCTGGCCTTCACGCGCCGGCTGGTGGTGCGCCCGGTGTCGCAACTCGTCGACGCCACCGAGCGCGTGGGCTCCGGTGAACTCGGGCAACCCGCGCGCCTGACGGGCCGGGACGAGATTACCGCCCTGGGGGTATCGTTCAACCGCATGGAGCGGGCGCTGGCCACGGCGCAGGCCGAACGCGACCAGGTGCTGCAGAACCTCGAGCAGCAGGTCGAGGAGCGCACCGAGGCCCTCGCGAAGGCGCAGAAGCAACTCGTCCAGACCGAGAAACTCTCGTCGCTCGGACGGTTGTCGGCCTCCATCGCCCACGAGATCAACAACCCGCTGGCGGGCATCCTCACGGTCGCCAAGCTGCTCCTGCGCACGTTCCAGTCGGGCGCGATGGACGAGAAGGCCCAGGCGAGCGCGATCCGCCACCTGACGCTGGTCCAGCGCGAGACCGAGCGCTGCACTGCGATCGTCCGCAACCTGCTCGGGTTCGCGCGTGAACGGGCCCTGGCGATGACCGACGCCGACCTCAACGCGGCGCTCGAGGAATCGCTGTTCCTCATCGGCAACCAGGTGGCGTTGCAGCACATCACGCTGGTGCGCGCGTTCGGGACGCTGCCGCTCGTCAGGGCCGACTACGGGCAGATGCGCCAGGCCTTCGCCAACATCCTGATCAACGCCTGCGACGCGATGCCCAAAGGGGGGACGCTCACCGTGACGACGCGCCACGTGCCGCCGCCCGCCGACGTCGTCGAGGTCCTCATCGCCGACACCGGCGTGGGGATCCCGAAAGAGCAGCTCACGAAGGTGCTCGACCCGTTCTTCACCACCAAGGAGAAGGGCACGGGCCTCGGGCTCTCGGTGGTCTACGGCATCATCGAACACCACGGCGGGACGATGACGCTCGACAGCACGGTCGGTGTCGGCACGACGGTGACCATGCGCCTCCCGGTGCGTTCGACGGGAGCCTAGCGTGCCGACATGGCGATCCATCTGTGGTGGATAGGCGAGGCGGCACGCGACGAGGAGTTGATCGGTCAGGTCCGGGTGCACGTCGAGGCGGCGTTCGAGACCGACGTCGTCGAGTGGATGGACACGTCGCGGCCACAGGGCACGTTCGACGTCCGGCGCCGCCAGCACTCGTCGCGCGGCATGCTGTCGTGGCTGCATGCCACGTGGCCCGGCGGGGCGACGCGGGTGCTGGGCATGACCGACGTCGACCTGTTCATGCCGGTCTTGACGTTCGTGTTCGGCGAGGCGCAACTTGAGGGTGATGCTGCCGTCGTGTCGGCCGCGCGACTCGTCGAGCCCGGCAACCACGCCCTGACCCTCGCGCGACTGGCGAAGGAGAGCGTGCACGAGCTCGGCCACACGTTCGGGCTGCTGCACTGCGAGTCGCCGCGCTGCGTCATGTCGCGATCGGCCAGCATCAGATCGGTCGACGTGAAGCTGCCGCGGCTGTGTCCCGTGTGCCGCGACAAGTACCGTTCGTTCCAGCAGGAAGGGCATCATGTCTACCGCGAAGACCAGAATCCTCATCGTTGACGACGAGGAGATCGTCCGCGAATCGCTCGCCGGGTGGCTCGAGCAGGACGGCTACACCGTGGCGACGGCGGCCGACGGCTTCGAGGCCGTTGCGCAGCTCAAGGACCACTCGTGGTCGATCATGCTGCTCGACATGAAGATGCCCGGGATGGACGGCCTGCAGGTGCTCGAGCAGGCGAAGACCATCCAGCCCGAGACGACGGTCGTGATCATGACCGCGTACGCGACGGTCGAGACCGCGGTCAACGCCATCAAGAAGGGCGCCTACGACTACCTCGTCAAGCCCTGCGATCCCGAGGAACTCAGCCTCATGATCCAGAAGATCGTGCGCGAGCACGATCTCGTGCGCGAGAACGAGACGCTGCGGAAGGCGCTGAAGCGCGACTACAAGTTCCGCGACATGGTGAGCAAGAGCGCCGTCATGCGCGAGGTGTTCCAGCTGGCGAAGACGGCGGCGCGCAGCCAGTCGACGATCCTGGTCCTCGGGGAGAGCGGGACGGGGAAGGAGCTGCTCGCACGTGCCATCCACAGCGAGAGCCCGCGCAGCGCCGGGCCGTTCGTGGCCATCTCGTGCTCGGCGCTGACAGAGACCCTGCTCGAATCGGAGCTGTTCGGGCACGAGAAGGGTGCCTTCACCGGCGCCGTCGTCAGGCGCCGCGGCACCTTCGAGGCCGCCCACGGCGGGACGCTGTTCCTCGACGAGATCGGCGACATCAGCCCGAAGCTGCAACTCGACCTGCTGCGCGTGCTCGAGGAACGCACCTTCTGCCGCGTCGGAGGCAACGAGCCGATCTCGGTGGACGTCCGCATCATCGCGGCCACCAACCGCGACCTGAAGAAAGCCGTGGCTGAAGGCGTCTTCCGCGACGACCTGTTCTACCGCCTCAACGTGATCCCGATCACGCTGCCGCCGCTGCGCGATCGTCGCGAAGACATCCCGCTGCTCGTCGAGCACTTCGTCGAGCGGCTCGCGATCGAGATGAAGCGGCCCGTGGAGGGTGTCTCGCGCGACGCCATGGCGACGCTGATGACGTGGGACTTCCGTGGCAACGTGCGCGAGCTGCGCAACATCGTCGAACGTGCGATGGTGTGCGCGTCGGGACCGGTGCTGCAGCTCGACGACTTCAAGCTCGGTGACGCTGCGAGCGGACCGGCGAAGGTCGCACCGGCCTCGCTCGAGGAAGCGGAGCGGCGCCACATCGCGGCGATTCTCGAGCAGTCAGAGGGCAACGTCTCACAGGCGGCTCGCGTGCTCGAGATCGACCGCGTGACGCTCTACAACAAGATTCGCAAGTACGGCCTCCGCGCCCCCGAGGTCGCGAAGTGATGCCGCCTGGAGGGAGACGGCTGACGTAGGACCGAGGCGCAGCCACCTGCGCCAGCACGTGCAGTCTGTGTGGACGCGTCGGGCGGTTCCGGATGTCTTCGCGGGACCTGACGGCGTGGAATGCGTCGCACGAGGTACCGGGCAAGAGAAGCCGGGCTCCGGGCGATGCGCGGAGCACTCAAGGCGCCGCCGCGGCGGCAGGAGGCCGGCACATGTTGCGCTCGACGAACGACAGTCGCTCAGGAATCCTCGCACTCATGATGATCATCGCTGCCATGGTGGTGGCGGTATCGGCTCAGCACGACCCGACGACAATCCAGCGGATGCACGAGCACCTCGCCAAGGTTGCGACGCTCGATCACGCGGTGATCCGGGGCGACCTCGACGACGCCACGGCAGCGGCGAAGGCGATTGCGGCCGATCTGTCGATGGCCGGCTTACCCCCCGCATCCGAGAAGTACCTGAACGAGATGCGGACGGCAGCGAACGCTGCGGCCGGCGCGACCGACATCGCGGCAGCCGCGAAGGCGGCGGGGACGCTCCAGGGCGCGTGCGGCAACTGCCACGCCGGCACCGGGCACCCGGTCAAGATGACGGCGGGCGCGAAGGTCGAGGGCGCCGTGAGCACGCGCACCCGCATGCGCGAACACGCCCGGTCGGTCGATGCGCTGGCCAAGGGCCTGCAGGGGCCCTCTGACGACCTGTGGAACCAGGGCGCCAAGTCGATGAAGAACGCCAAGGTGATCAAGGTGCAGATGCAGGACGCGCAGCTCACCGCCGAACTGAACGCCGCCGACGAGCAGTTCAAGCTTCTTGCGGCCAAGGCGCAGGACGCCAAGGACCCGGCGGCCCGCGCGACGGCGTACGGCGAGATCCTCGGCACCTGCGGACACTGCCACTCGCTGCAGGGGCGGGTCTTCGGCCCCCCGCCGATGTAGGGCCCGCGCCCCCGCGCGGCCCGACGCAGGAATGCAGGGATGGGTGTTGGGCCCGCGCCCCCGCGCGCCCCGCGCGGGAATGCCGTGATGGGTGTAGGGGGCCGCGCCCCCGCGCGGCCCGCGCCCCATGCCCGCGTCGCCACACGCGGCGTCGTCACGGATCAGGGGCGGCGCGGGGCGCCGCCCCTACACCCCGGCCCGCCATCCAGTCCCGGTCATCTGCAAATAACAACAGGCCCTCCACGAACCCGAAACGGCCCGTTGAAATTCTCAACAGCCGTGGAAATCCTCAACACATCACGTCCTGTTGCATTTTTCCCCGCCAATCGGGGTGATCTCGCGATCCACGCCGCGCGCCCCTGTTGAGTTCTTCATCACCCGCCACGGTGCACTCTCGCAGAGCGATTTCAGTCGAGACCGCAAGTCCCTTCACAACAGCAAGTTACTGTCATCGTCCTGGCAGGCGAGGTCTGGCAGAGGCCTTGCTATAGAGAAGGGCGTGATGTGCTCCTCTGCATCACGGAAACGGATCGAGTCATGGCCTGCCCATACCTGAAAGAAGTCGTGATGCTCTTCTGCGACGCCTATCCGATCAAGAAGATGCTGCCGCTTGATCGGATTGCCACCGCAAATCCCTGTCTCGGGGAGTTTCACGGGTGCCCGTTGTTCGGGGATGCCATGAACCGCCTCACTGCTGCCGAACTCGCGGCCGCAACGCCATGCGCCTGCATGCGCGCTGCTGCGGCTGCTGCACGACGAAAGGAAGGGTCGTCATGATCCTCGCGCTTCCGCTCTCGATGATCGTCCTGGTGTATTTCGCGATCAGCGTTGCCCTGTCACACCGCCGCCACGCCGTGCGGTGACGGAAGGTCGGCCATGAAGCTCACACGTCGAACGTTCTTCAAGGTGAATGCCGCGGGGGCCGCGGCCCTCGCCGTCTCGGCCCGCTCGGCTGAGGCCTCGGCGGCGGTCGCAGCGCCCGGCGCACGCGCCGTGCTGGTCGACACGACCCGTTGCCAGGGATGTCGAGCCTGCGAGGCGGCCTGCGCCGAAGCCAACGCCCTGGGCGAACCCGTCGCCGCCGGCGACGAGGCCGTCTTCGCGAAGACGCGCACCACGGACCAGTACACCCTCACCGTCGTCAACCGCTACGACCCCGCGCGCACGGGCGGCACCACCGAGCGCTTCATCAAGACCCAGTGCATGCACTGTGTCGATCCCGCCTGCGCCTCGGCGTGCCCCGTGCGCGCACTCGAGAAGACCGCGTCCGGCGCCGTGACCTACACGGGGAACCGTTGTCTCGGGTGCCGCTACTGCATGATTGCGTGCCCGTTCGACGTGCCGAAGTTCCAGTACCAAAGGGCCATGCCCTACGTCGTGAAGTGCGAGTTCTGCGTCGAGCGCCAGGCCCGGGGCGAGATGCCGGCGTGCGCCGAGGTCTGCCCGAACGGCGCGCTGGAGTTCGGCACCCGCGAGGAACTGCTCGAGATCGCCCGGGCCCGCATCTACCAGAATCCCGACAAGTACGTGCACCACATCTACGGTGAGCACGAAGCGGGCGGCACGAGCTGGCTGTACATCTCGGACGTCGAGCCGACCGCGCTCGGTCTCAAGGCCGGCGTCAGCAGCAAGCCGTATCCGGAGCTGACAGCGACCGCGCTGTCGGCCGTTCCCGTCGTGATGACCCTGTGGCCGCCACTGCTCATGGGGTTCTACGCCTTCAGTCATCGCCACGACAACGACGCGGCGAGCACCCACGAGCTGCCTTCGGAGGACCGCCATGAGTGATATGGCGCAGACCCAGTCGTCTACCCAGTTGTGGATCGCCGACAAGATCCTGATGGGCCTGTCGGTCCGCGACTACGTGCGCAGCCTGATGACCCCCGGCAACGCCATCGTTGCCTTGATCTTCATCGTCGGCATCCCGCTGATCGTCTACCGCTTCGCGTTCGGCCTCGGCGCATCGACCAACTTGACCCAGGAAGCCCCGTGGGGGCTGTGGATCGGGTTCGACATGCTCGGCGGCGTCGCGCTGGCGGCGGGTGGCTACACCATGGCCACGGCCGTGCACATCTTCAACATCAAGTCGCTGCGGCCGGTCGTGCGGCCCGCCCTGCTCACCGGCTTCCTCGGCTACCTGTTCGCCGTCATCGGGTTGTGCGCCGACCTCGGCAGCCCCTGGCGCCTGCCCGTGCCGATGGTCTTCTCGTTCGGCACCATGTCGGTGATGTTCGAGGTGGCCTGGTGCGTCTGCCTCTACCTGCTGGTGCTGGCGTTCGAGTTCCTCCCGCCCGTGTTCGAGTGGCTGGGATGGAGCAAGGCGCGCCAGTTCGTGGTGAAGATGACGCTGGCGGCCACGGTCCTCGGCACCATGCTGTCGACGCTGCACCAGTCGTCGCTGGGTGCCCTCTTCCTGCTGGGCAAGGACAAGATCCATCCGCTCTGGTACTCGTCCTACATCCCGCTCTTCTTCTTCGTGTCGTCCATCACGGCGGGCCTGGCGATGGTGATGTTCGAGAGCGCGGTATCGCACCGCGCCTTCCGCGACCAGCTCGATCCCCACGCGCACGTGGATCTCGACGGCATCACGCTGACGCTTGCGCGCGGCGCGGCCGTCGTGCTCTTCGCGCTCTTCTTCCTGCGCGTGCAGGGCTTCCTCGAGACGGCCCGCTGGGACTTGCTGGCGACGAACTACGGGGCGTGGTTCCTGTTCGAGGTGTTCGGCTTCATCCTCATCCCGTCGCTGCTCTTCGCGTGGGCCTCGAGGGCGAGGAAGGTGACGTTCATTCGCGGACTGGCGGCATGGACGGTGCTCGGCGTGGTGGTCAACCGGATCAACGTGTCGATCGTGGCGATGAACTGGTCACGGTCTGAAATCTATGTCCCCAACTGGATGGAGATCGTGGTGTCGATCACCATCGTCACCATCGGTATCCAGACGTTCCGCTGGATCGTCAACCGGATGCCCGTGTTGCACGAAGCACCGGGATACCCGGCGCACTAGCTCTCCGACTCTCACGCAGAGCCCAGGGCAAGGAGTGAGTCATGTTCTCGCACGATCCCTACATGGCCAAGAGCCTCGAATACCTGGTCGGCCTCGCGTCGCTGGGGCTGTTCGTCTGGTTCTGGCGTTTCGTCAACGGCGGCCCGGTCGAGGTGTTCGCGCACGCCAAGGCCTTTGCCGGCCAGTTGTCGGAGTGGTTCCGGATGCCCGTGGGCGTCTCGTTCCACCCCGGACATGCCTGGGTCCGCCGTGAGGCCCCGGGCGTCGTCGCGATCGGCATGGACGACTTCGCGCAGCAGCTCGTCGGCCCCATCTCGGGCCTCCGGCTGCCGAAGCCAGGCACCACCCTGCGCGAAGGCACGCGGGCGTGGGCCCTCGAGGCCGACAGCAAGCAGATCGACATGCTGGCGCCGGCGACCGGCACGGTGGTTGCCGTCAACGAAGACCTCGTGCAGCACCCCGACCTGGTGAACACCGATCCCTACGGTCGTGGCTGGCTCGTGAAGATGCGCGTGCCGAATCTCGCCGAAGCGCTGGCTCCACTCAATGCAGGAGCCAGGGCGAAGGCGTGGATGGACAGCGTGTCGCAGCAGCTCACCGCCTCAATGAGCCCGCAGCTCGGGCAACTGTGCCAGGACGGCGGCATGCCGGTGCACGGGTTCGCCCGCAGCATCGACGAGGAGCACTGGGACGACGTGGCGCGCACGTTCCTGCTCACTCGCTCGGCCTCGCACGAAGACGCCGCCTCGGCACCGTCATCCGACGAAGATCGCGGCCGAGCCTCGATGCAGGTCAGCAAGGGCATCGTGACCATGCTGATGGTCGTGGCGGCATCGGCATGGGGCGCCACCGTGGCGGCCCAGTCGATGTCGCGCCTGCCCGACGAGCTGACGATGCGGCAGTCGGCCGACAGCCCGGGGCCCGTGGCCTTCAGGCACGCGACGCACGTCGACAGCGACAAGCCGAACTGCACGTCGTGCCATCCACGTGAGTTCCGCATCCTCAAGGCGAACGCCGGCAAGGGGCCGGCCATTCGTCACGACGACATGGAGAAGGGGCGCCAGTGCGGTTCCTGCCATGACGGCAAGAAAGCGTTCGCGATGGACGACTGCACGTCCTGTCACACGGCGCCGTAGGGGCCGCGCCCCTGTGCGGCCCGCCCCGCTGGTGGTACGGGCCGTGTTGTTGCTGACCTGATAAACGCGGCGTGTGCGGGCCGCACCCCGGTGCGGCCCTGGAGATTCGGAGAACGGTCATGTTGGAAGCAGCCATCAGCGTCATCGGTGCCATCGGAATCCTCGTCGTCGGACTGCTTACGCGTGCGGTCATCGCCATCGCGATTCTGGGTGCGTTCGCATTGCCCATCGTCCTGTCGGTGTACGCCTGGGTGGCGGTCACGGCGTGGTGGGCGCAGAACACGGGGCGCGACCGCATCGGGCACCTGCGGTGGCGGCGCGGCGTCTACTACACGCCCGGACACCTGTGGATGCGTCCCGAAGGGCTCTCGCGCGTGCGCGTCGGGGTCGACGACGTGGCGCAGCGCGTGCTGCCCGACATCGCGAGCGTGCAGCTGACCGAGCGCGGGACGACCGTGAAGAAGGGGGAGCCCATCGGCCAGATCCGGTGCGAAGACGACGCCGTCGTCGTGCTGCGCGCCCCCATCGACGGCGTCATCGGCGCCATCAACACGCGCGTGGCCGTCGTGCCGTCGCTCCTGCACCGCGATCCGTATGGCCGTGGATGGCTGGTCGAGATGAAGCCCAAGGACCGCGACTACGAGCGCTTCCCCGTGAACGACAAGGCGAAGGCCTGGCTGGCGCGTGAAGACACCAGGCTGACGAGGTTCTTCGAACAGGAACTCGGGATCGCGGCCGCCGACGGCGGCGAACTGGTGCTGCCGCCGCACAAGCTGCTGACCGCGCCGCAGTGGGCGGCCGTCAGGGCAGGATTCCTCGACCCCGTGTAGTCGGGTCGCCCCGGACGTTCTCGAGTTCATGCAGGGGCCGCCCTGTCGAGCGGCCCCTCGTCATGTACTCCCCGCGGTTACCCAGCGACCGCGCCGCCACGTGGCACGGGTGGTGACCGATGTTGGATGACCAGGTGTGGGATGACCAGGTGTAGGGGCCGCACCCCCGTGCGGCCCGGGCGCCGCGCTGACCAGGTGTCGTGGTTGACCGGGTGTAGGGATGACCAGGTGTAGGGGTCGCGCCCCCGTGCGGCCCGGGCGCGTGGCCATGCGTCCTACCGTGATTTCGCCACGCGCGCCCGAACGGAATCGAGTGTGCGACGCATCGATTCGCGAGCGATGCGATGGACGATCGGCACGGCAATCGGTCGCAGGAGTAGCGGCACCTCGCGGCTGAGCGAGAGCGATTCACACTCGACGATGACGCCGTCACCCACCTGCAGATACCTCCAGTAGGCATTGAGTCCCCACAGGAAACCATGGTCGTCGCCGGCGGGCTTCTCGTGCTCACGCGGGGTGCCCGGATCGGCGACCTCGGCAATGCGCGTCGCCTCGGCACGGCTGGTGGCGAACCCGTCCCACCGGCGCTCGTAGAGCAGGTCGTGCTCGGTGTTGTAGGTAACGGTGACGATCTGGGTGCGTTGGATTTGCAGGAAGAGCTTGAGGCGATCCCCGTCGCGCGAGAGCATCCGGGCGCGCACGACGTCTGGCTGCTTGTGCTCCTCGGGGTTCGACTGGACGATGTCGAGCAGGGCGGCCACCGTGACGCGAGGGATGAACACCGCACCCCTCCAGTGGTGGATGCGCCCGTCAGGCACTTCGATCTCGTGCCCGCCGACCGTCGGCCGTGGCATCTCGGCGACAAGGATCTCGCCGCCGAGGACCGCCGCGCGGTCGAGGCGAGCCTGGGCGTCAGGCTGGAGGTCGATGAGCAGGGGACGGTCGCGTCGCTGCACGTCAGACGCGATGCGCGTCTCGGTGACGGCGACGTACTGACGCCAGGCGGCGAGGGTCGCGGGCGCCGCCCCGTCGGCGTATGCCAGGGTGGTATGCCCGACGAACGCGGCCAGGGCGAGTGCGGCGACGGCCTTCGAACCCGGGTGCGCCGCGGTGATGGGAGTCATGCTGGCCAATGTGCGGTCTCGACGCGCCGTGGCTCATTATCCGCCCACACGGCCGGCAGGGACTATGATCAACGGATGTCCCGCCCCATCTGCATGATCCCCAGGGTGCGAGCGCTCGTGCTTGCCGTCGCCGCGTGCGTTGCGGCCATCGCCTGCTCTGGCGAGGTTCCACCTGATCTCGTTCTGGTGAACGGCAAGGTGCTCACGGCTGACACGGCACGGCCCGTGGTCGAGGCGCTCGCCGTGCGGGGCGAGTTCATCATCGCCGACGGCTCGACAGCCGACATCGAGGCGCTCGCCGGGCCCCAGACCCGGCGCATCGACCTGCAGGGTCGGACGGTGGTCCCGGGATTCAACGACGCCCACGCGCACTTCTCGATCGATCCCGGCGGTGAACACCTCTCCTTCCCGACTTTGGAGCCATCCTGGAACGACGTGCGAGGAGCCATCGTGCGCACGGCGGCGAAGGCGCCCGCTGACACATGGATATTCGGGGTGGTCGGTCACACGGTCGTGCTCGACGAGCGGGTCACGCGGGCGGCGCTTGATCGGATTGCGCCGGCGCATCCCGTCCTGTTGCGCGCCTACTACGGGCACGGCTACGTCCTCAACACCGCCGCCATGCGCTCCCTCGTGATCAAGGACGACGAGCCGGATCCGTTCGGCGGCCATTTCGAGCGCGAGAAGGGCTCGAGCCGCATCAACGGGCGGGTGTGGGAGTACGCCGCGTGGAACCTCGATCGCCTGCTGGGGCAGCGGGTGACAGACGAGGCGGCGATCGCCGCGATGCGCACGATGGCCCAGGAGGCGATCGGCTTCGGCATCACGTCCGTCCAGTGGATGCCGGCGTCGATGTCGATCGATCGGTTCGTCGAGCTGCTCGTGAAGGCCGACTTGCCGGTGCGCGTGCGCGCCACGCCGTTCGCACTCACGGAAGTCGGGCGGCGGCACCGGTCCGAGACACGGCGGGCGCCGTTTCTGAAGTATCCGACGTCGAACGTGATCGTGAGCGGCATCAAGTGGGTGCTCGATGGGACGCCCTACGAGCGCGGCGCGGCGCTGCGGCGTGATTACGCCGACACGCCCGGCGCCAGGGGTGCACTCAACTTCCCCGAAGACGAAGTCGGGATCATGGTGCGCGAGGCGGTCGACATCGACCAACCCTTGCTGTTCCACGTCGCCGGCGATCGATCCGCGGAACTCGTGATCGAGACGCTCGAGAACCACCGGGCCGTAGGTGACTGGCCCGCGCGGCGCGTGCGCCTCGAACACGGTGACGGGGTGGTGGACGACCTGATCCCGCGGGTCAAGGCGCTCGGCCTGATCGTGGTGCAGAACCCGTCGCACTTCGCCGACGCAGCGCTGTTCCGGGCACGATGGGGCACGGGGATGCAGCCGCTGCGGTCGCTGATCGAGGCGGGCATCCCGGTGGCGCTCGGGTCAGACGGCCCGATGAATCCAGGCCTGAACATCATGCTGGCCACGCTGCACCCGGCGAATCCCCTCGAGGCGATCACGCGTGAACAGGCGCTGCGCGCCTACACGACCGTGTCGGCGTTCGCCGAGCACACCGAGAACGTGAAAGGCACGCTGACCGCCGGCAAGTTCGCCGACCTCGCCGTGCTCTCGCACGACATCATGGCCGTGCCGCCACCGGAGTTGCCGAAGACTCGCAGCGTGCTGACGATGGTCGGCGGCAAGGTCGTCTTCGACGCCAACGTGATCAGGTATTGACGGTGTCGATGGCAGGACCGCAACGCCCGACGTGACCACGGGTGTCGCGCTGCCGCGGCGGCGCCGTCGGGTATCGCTTCCCGCGGTCGCTCCCTGCATTCCTGCGGACGATGTACACCCACGCCCGCGTCCACCGACACCCGGCGGCGCTGACGCCGCGGATCCCCGCCTCGAGGTGCAGGTGATCAGGGGCAGGTGTTCAGGTGTAGGGGCCGCACCCCAGTGCGGCCCGGGACGATTGAGGCCGTGATTCCCATTCAGTACGCCCGCAGGTATTGCGAGGGCACTGGCGCGCCGCCCTTCACGTGCAGCGCGCGGGCGGCGTGGAGCGGCCAGTACGGATCGCGCAGCATCTCGCGCGCCAGCAGCACGACGTCGGCGCGGCCGTTGCGGATGATCTCGTCGGCCTGCATCGGCTGCGTGATCATGCCGACCGCGGCGGTGGCGATGCCTGCCTCCCGCCGGATGGCGTCGGCGAACGGCACCTGGTAACCGGCACCCACCGGGATGGCTGCGCCCGCGACGTTGCCGCCTGAACTGCAGTCGACCACGTCAACGTGTTCGGTCTTCAGCACACGTGACAGCGCAATCGAGTCCTCGATGGCCCAGCCGCCCTCCGTCCAGTCGGAGCACGAGAGGCGCACCGCAACGGGAAGCTCGGCCCCCCATTCGCTGCGCACCACGCGCACGACCTCAATGAGCAGGCGCGTGCGGTTCTCGAAGCTGCCGCCATAGGCGTCGGTGCGGGTGTTCGACAACGGTGACAGGAAGCTGTGCAGGAGGTAGCCGTGCGCCGCGTGGATCTCCAGCCACGTGAAGCCCGCGTCACGCGCCCGCTGCGTCGCTGCCCGGAAGTCGTCGCGCACCTTCGCGAGTCCCTCGGCATCGAGCGCGCTCGGTACGGCCCACCCGTCGGCAAACGCGCATGCACTCGGGCCGACGACGGGCCAGCCGCCCTCGGCGATCGGCACGGGCCGGTCGCCGTCCCACGGGCGCGGTCTCGAGGCCTTGCGCCCGGCATGCGCGATCTGGATGCCCGGCACTGCGCCGTGCTGCGCGACGAACTGCGCGATGCGCGCAAGCGACATGGCGTGCGCGTCGGTCCAGATGCCCACGTCGTGCGGTGAAATCCGGCCTTCCGGCGACACCGACGTCGCTTCGACCATGACGAGGCCGGCGCCACCGACCGCGCGGGATCCGAGGTGGACGAGGTGCCAGTCGTTCGCCATGCCCTCCACGGCCGAGTACTGGCACATCGGCGAGACACCGATGCGGTTCCTGAGGGTGACCGACCGAATTGTGAGGGGATCGAAGAGATGCGGCATGAATGATCCAGGGTGCTGCGACGCGTCGTCCATCAGCGTTCCCCGAGCACCCGCAGCAGCAGGGGCTCCAACGCTTCCTCGCGCATCTGGCCGGGATTGTACAACCCCCAGCGCGACAACCGCCCTGCTGGCGCAGCCCTGTGTCGTTGTGAACAGACGGCGCCAGGCCGCGAAGCGTATCCTCCATTTATGGCCAAGAGTAAGGACAGTTTCGACCCGCACGAGTTCCTCGAAGGCGCCGGGCTGACGAAACAGAGCACGGAATACGGCCGGGACGAGGTCATCTTCGCCCAGGGCGACGCCAGCGACAGCGTCATGTTCATCAAGCACGGCGGGGTGAAGCTGTCAGTGCTCTCCAAGACCGGACGGGAGGCCGTGGTGGCCATGCTTGGCCCCGGCGACTTCTTCGGCGAAGGATGCCTGGCCGGGCAGCCCCTCCGCATCGGGAGCGCGACCTCGATCACCCCGAGCGGCGTGCTGGTCATCGGCAAGGCCAAGATGGTGAAGGCGCTGCACGAGCAACACGCCATGTCTGACCGTTTCATCGCGCACATGCTCTCGCGCCACGTCCGCATCGAGCAGGACCTGATCGACCAGCTCTTCAACTCGAGCGAGAAGCGTCTCGCGAGGACCTTGCTGTTGCTGGCGCGCTACGGCCAGCAGGACAAGCCCAGGCAGGTGGTGGCAAAGATCTCGCAAGAGACGCTGTCTGAAATGGTCGGCACGACCCGCTCGCGCGTCAATTTCTTCATGAACAAGTTCAAGAGGCTCGGGTTCATCGAATATGACGGCGATCTCGATGCCGGCATCCAGATCAACAGCTCGTTGCTGAGTGTCGTCTTGCACGACTGAACAGGGGAACACATGAAGCCCATTTCGATTGCCGGACTCGTGCTGGTCGTGCTCGGCCTCGCTGCGCTTGCATATCAGGGGATCAGCTACACGACCCGCGAGAAGGTCATCGACATCGGCCCGATCGAAGCGACCGCCGACCGGCAGCGGACGATCCCGCTTCCCCCCATCGTCGGGATCGTCGCCGTCGTCGCGGGCATCGGGTTGGTGGTCGCCGGCTCACGCCGCTAGGCCAACTGGCGCGGCGGCTGCTCCGGCTCGGTCAGTCCCGTCGCGTCACGAATCTCCTGCGCGTTGAGCGACTCGGCCTTCAACAGGGCCTGGGCAAGCGCGTCCAGTTGCGGGCGGTGTGCGGCCAGCAGCCGATCGGCGTCGCGGTGACACTCCTCGACGATGCGCCTCACCTCGACGTCGATGAGCTCCGAGGTCGATTCGCTGTACGGCTGGTGCTGGAACGCCGGCGGCAGCCCCTCGTCCTGCGGGACGACGAAGCTGATCGGCCCGAGCCTCTCGCTCATGCCCCACCGCAGCACCATGTGCCGGGCGATGTCGGTGACCTGCTGGAGGTCGCTCTCGGCCCCCGTCGTGGTCACGCCGTAGATGAGCGTCTCGGCCGCGCGTCCGCCGAGGGCACACGTGATGCGCGTGCGCAGGTAGTCTTCGCCATAGCTGGTGCGGTCGTCGACCGGGAGCTGGTAGGTTGCCCCGAGCGACATCCCGCGGGGCACGATCGAGACGCGATGCACGGGATCGCTGCCGGGGAGGACGAGGGCGAGCAACGCGTGCCCCGCTTCGTGATACGCCGTGCGCGCGCGGTCGGCGGGATTGAACAGGATGTTGCGCGCGGGTCCCAGGGTGATCTTCTGCAGCGCCTCGGCAAAATCCTCTGCACCGACGGCAGTGGCGTCCCTGCGCGCCGCAAGGAGGGCCGCCTCATTCACCAGGTTGCGGAGCTCGGCGCCGACGAGGCCCGGGGTCTCGGCGGCGATGTGCTCGAGCTTCACGTCGTCCGACATCGGGACCTTCCTGGTGTGCACCTCGAGAATCGCGGCGCGGCCAGCGCGATCGGGACGCTGGACCACGACGCGCCGGTCGAAGCGGCCCGGACGCAGGAGCGCCTGGTCGAGCACGTCGACGCGATTGGTGGCGGCCAGGACGATGACCCCTTCGCGCGAGTCGAAGCCGTCCATCTCGGTGAGGATCTGGTTGAGCGTCTGTTCGCGCTCGTCGTGGCCGCCGAGTTGCGCGCCGCTGCCGCGCGTGCGGCCGATGGCATCCAGTTCGTCGATGAAGATGATGGCGGGCGCTGCGTCGCGTGCCTGCTTGAACAGGTCGCGCACGCGCGAGGCGCCGACACCAACGATCATCTTGAATCGTCCCGTGATGGTGTCGCCTGCGCTGGTGACTTCCTCGACGTTGCCCGCGTCGACCTGCGCCTTGAAGACCGTGTACGGAAGGTTGATCGTGCGCAGCGATCAGCGGCGCTGCAGCGTGATGATGGCCTGGAAGACAGTGCCCGACAGGGTGCCCTCACCGTTGGAGTAGGACCCATACTGGTGGCGGCTGTAGTAGCCATCGTCATAGCCGCGCCGAACGCCCTCGCGGAAGTAGTAGCGGTACTCGCTCAGGTCGACGTAGTACCCGTCGTACCCGAACGTGGCGTCGCGATAGGCATGCGAGTTGCGATAGTCGGCGCGCCAGTGGTCGCTGCGGTCAGATTGGCCGGCGCGCACGCCTTCGGCGTACCCGAGGTTGATCGCCTGCTGCAGCATGTCGGCTCCATGCTGGGTCGTCTCGTAGTACCGGCCACCGCGCGCGTATCGATAGGTGCGCGGCGAGTACTCGAACGACCGTGAGTCACGAAGGCGCAGTTGGTCCTCGCGAAGCTGTTCCTGGTATCGCAACTGCACCGTCAACTGCGCCGCGCGTTGTTGCTGCTGCAGGAGCTGCTGCCGTTGTTGTGACAGGCGCTGCTGCTCGACTTGCTGGCGGCTGTACACCGCGAGACGCTGGTCGTGCCTGCGCTGCTGGTCGAGTTCGAGCCGCGCCTGCTGGGCCTGCCGCTGCCGCGCCTGCTGGGCCTGTTGTTCCTGCTGCTTCCGTTCGCGCGCATCGTCCTTGCGTTGGGCCTTCTCGATCTCTTTCTGCTGCTTGCGATCGTGGTCTGACTGCGACTGATCAGCCGACGTCGTGCGCCCTTCAGTGACCTGCGCCCTCCGACTGACCTGATCGATCGAGGATCCCGCCTGTGCCTTGGCCGTGGCGGCTGTCGTCGGCGGCCGTGCGGCTGTGCCCGTCGTCGCGGCACTCGCCGCACCTGCCGAGGCCACGCCAACCATCACGACCATCAACCCGAGAGTTCGTTTCGTCATCGTGGCTCCTTTTGTCGAACCGCGCTGCTGGCGGCTCATGCGGTTTGCAAGTAGCGCGAGAAGCCCGCGACCTGGGCCGCCTGCCGGTTCTGGGCCTGGACTCGCTCGCGATGTTCCTCGCATTCCCTGCACCGCACGGCGAACGGCAACGCGCGCAGGCGTGTCTCCGAGATCTGCGCCGCGCAGTGCAGGCAGTTTCCGTAGTCACCCACCTCGAGTCGCCGCAGCGCGTTCTCGATGAGTTGCAGGGTCTCGGCCTTCATCTGAAGCAGTGCGACTGCCACCTCGCGCGAGATGTCGGCGTCAGACAGTTCCAGCTCGTCGCAGACGTCCAGGGCCCGGTCGGTTCGTCCGTCGCGAATGCGGCGTTCGACCTCTTCTCGAAGTTCGCGCCGACGGCCGAGCAATATGTCGCGCAGGTGTGCGTGTCGTGTGCTGGTGTCAATCATGTGGGCCTCCGGGCAGTCACAGCGTGACCGAAGGTTCCACCTGCGTCTGTGCCCAAGTGAACATCGGACGTGACGCTGTGGCCGTAACGTTGATGTCAGGGAGTCACACTCATGACCATTGACACGGTACGTCCTCGCGATCACGGGTTCTTGTTCGGACTACTGGCGGGCACGGCGGTCGGCGTTGGCCTCGCGCTCTGGCTCGCGCCGAGGGCGGCAGCAGAGCTTCGCGAGCGGATGAGCGACTCTGCGAGGGCGTTGCGCACTCGCGCAGCGGATCGTTACGACGACGTGAGCACGCGCGTCGAAGGCGTTGTTGACGAGCTGGCCAACAAGGGTCGTGACGTCCGCGACGACGTGGCGGATGCGGTCGCTCGGGGCGCGAACGCAGTGGCGCGCCAGGCCTCGGCGATCAAGACCGACCGCACTGCAGAGGTGAAGAAGCGCGGAGCACTGGACGGAACCGCGCCGGCAACCGATTCTCTGTAGGGAAGATGACGCGCTCGGCGTAGACAGAGTCGCGGGGAAGGCGGCCTTCGCCGTCGGTGCATTCAATGACGCGAAAATAGGTGCCGCCGGGGTGGGAACGGGGTGAGATAATCTGCGGCAGAGCACACGCAGCCCATGTCGCCAAGTCAACCCCTGACGTTCGATGCGCAGGCGTTTCTCGAATCGGTCGGGCTCGGGAAACGGACTGCGACCTATGCGCCCGGCGACGTCCTCTTCTCGCAGGGTGACCCGTGCGACTCCGTGATGTACCTGCGGAGTGGACGAGTTCAGTTGTCAGTCATCTCTCACTCCGGCAAGGAAGCCATCCTGGCCACCGTCGAGCCGGGTGACTTCCTGGGTGAAGGGGCGATTGCCGGACACCCGGTCCGCCTCGAGATGGCGACGGCGCTCCAGGCCAGCACGGTGACGGTCGTCGCCAGGACCGAGATGATCCGCCTGCTGCACGAGGAACACGCGTTCTCGGATCGCTTCATCGCGCACATGCTCACGCGGAACGCGCGCCTCGAGGCCGACCTGGTCGATCAGCTCTTCAACTCGAGCGAGAAGCGACTCGCGCGACGGTTGCTGCTGCTCGCGCGGTACGGTCTCGCCGAGGAACCGCTCGAACTGTTGCCCGTCATCTCGCAGGAAGCCCTCGCCGAGATGATCGGGACGACTCGTTCGCGGGTGAACGTCTTCCTCAACAAGTTCAGGAAGCTCGGCTTCATCGAATACGACGGCCACGGCATCAAGGTGAACCCGTCGCTCCTCACGGTCGTCGTCCACGACTGAGCGATCTCCATCCGCAAGTGCACTTGTGAACAGACGCCGTCCAGGCCGTCCTGCTACCGTCTCGATGTCGCTCTCGAGATTCACACACGCACTGCAGAGGAGTTCGTCATGGTCACTATCCTCGTCGTCATCGCTGTCCTGATGTTGCTCGGCGCCATCCCCGCGTGGCCGCACAGCCGCAACTGGGGCTATGGTCCAAGCGGCATGGTGGGGCTCGTCGTGCTGGTGCTCGTCGTCATGTTGCTGACGGGACGCCTGTGATGATGCCAGACGTGCATCGACGTGACCGAACCGATCGGTCACCCGCACCGCCGCAGGTGCCGGAAACGGCCATCGAGGGCGAGCGCCTCAAGACCGAGGCCGAGCTGGACGAGATGGTTGGACACATCGATATTCAGCACGACGACGAACCTCGAGAGTCGGGGCCCGACACCGGCGTGACGGCCCCTGTCCGGCAGTGACCGCATGAGCGAGGCGCCGGTCCCCGTCACCATCGCCGAGGATGCATTCACGTGCGCACCGATCGGGATGGCCGTGGTCGGCCTGTCGGGCGTGCTGCTGCACGTCAATGATGCGCTGTGCAGGATCACCGGGTACAGCGCGGGACAGCTGTGCGGCCGCTCGTTTCGCGCGTAGTCCGATCCCCGCGGACGGTGCGATGTGCCGTTCTGTACAGCGCGTTCCCGACGCGGCTCTCTAGACTCACTGAGTAACGTCCCATCGCCGCACGGCCGCACGTTGCCGCGACGTTGCGCGACGAGAGCCCCCGGGATTCTCCCGGCGGGGCAGAGGTTCGAGCACGTCATTGCGGGCGCCAGCGGGCGGGGCGCCGACAGATACGAGGGAATCATGGGATGTGGGAATCGAAGACGCGCCATCGGCATCACCGCGATGGTGTTCGGGCTGGCGCTGGCAGCAGGCGCCAGTGCGCAAGTGGGCAGCGCGCCAGCGGGCCGCGACGTGAAGCGGCTCGGAGGTTCGACGGCGCTCTACAAGCGGCCGCTGACGACCGCCGCCAACCTGAAGAGGATGGGTAGCGACCAGGTGGTCGTGGCCGACATCCGCAACGTGCTCGGGCAGGCAGGCCTCGGCGAACTCGCTGACGATGTCGTCGCCGCGTTGGGAGCGGGCACATCGGTCAGGGGCGGCTTCTGCAGCGAGGCCACGCCTGCCGAGGGCGTCATCGTCGAGTGTGACGTGCAGCCGCGTGACCGGTTGCAGTGGATGGCGTACCGCCCACGCGGCGGCAAGACGCTGGGCCTGATGCGCGACGTGCGCTGGGTCGGTGCCAAGCCGTTCCGCGCGTACCTGTTCCGCGTGGTCAACGACCGTCGCACCTACACGATGCTGGTGCCGAAGGCGTGCGGCAATCTTTCGCTGGTGGGCATGACCGAGGCGCCACCGCCTCCGCCACCAACGCCACCTGCGCCACCCGCTCCGCCCGCCCCGCCTGCACCACCTGCGCCGCCGCCTCCACCGCCGCCGCAGGAACCGCCGGCTCCCCGCCGGCGCCGACTCCACCGTCCGGCACCGCCAGCACCGGTCGTCAGGTCGACGTCGATGTTCGTCGACGCGCTGTTCGGCAAGGAACGCCGCGTGCGCCCGATCGAGGACACCGACCTGGAGTTCGGACAGTGCTCACCGTTGCTCGGCCTGAAGGTCGGCGTGGCGAAGCGTTTCGAGAACGACTGGGAACTCGCCGGCGCCGTGGGCGTTGGCCTCAGCCTGGTGAGCAAGGACGACAAGGTGCGTGAGCATGCCCTGTTTGCCGACGTCGAGTTGAACAAGTACGTCAACGGTCGCATGTTCGTCGGCACAGGCATCTCGCTGTGGGACCTCACGCGTGGCGACACGTTCACGCCCGCGTGGCTCCTGCACCTCGGCGTGCCGCTCGGGACGGCCGCACGACCCGCGGTGTACCTCGTTGCCGAAGGCCGCCTGTTCCTCGACAACGTCGATGACGCCTCGAGCAACTACCAGTTCTGGGGCGGCGTGCGGATCAAGTTCGGCACGTAGGCGCACGGACAACAGCTGTACGGGCGCACGGCCCGGCCGTCGGACGACGGTCGGCCGTGCGCCCGACTCGCGCACGGAGCACATGATGGCGAATCGGATCACGTACGGCGACGCAGCACGGCACGCAATCCTGCGCGGGGTCAACAGCCTGGCCGACGCGGTCAAGGTCACGCTCGGTCCCCGCGGCCGCAACGTCATCCTCGACAAGAAGTACGGCTCGCCGACGATCACCAAGGACGGCGTGACCGTGGCCAAGGAGATCGACGTTCCCGATCCGCTCGAGAACGTCGGGGCGCAGATGGTGAAAGAGGTCGCGAGCAAGACGTCAGACGTGGCGGGCGACGGCACCACGACGGCGACCGTGCTCGCGCAGGCGATCTATCGCGAGGGTGCCAGGAACGTCACGGCCGGCGCCAACCCCATGGGCCTGAAGCGGGGCATCGAGCAGGCCGTCGCGGCGATCTCGGCCGAACTGAAGGCGATGGCGAAGCCCGTGTCTGGGGCGATGATCGCGCAGGTCGGCACCATCTCGGCGAACCACGACGAGACGATCGGCCAGATCATCGCGCAGGCGATGGACAAGGTCGGCAAGGACGGGGTCATCACCGTCGAGGAAGCCAAGACGCTCGACACCACCCTCGAGGTGGTCGAGGGGATGCAGTTCGATCGCGGCTACCTCTCGCCCTACTTCATCACCGATCCCGAACGCATGGAGGTCGTGCTCGAGCAACCGCTCATCCTCGTGCACGAGAAGAAAATCAGCGCGATGAAAGGCCTGCTGCCTGTCCTCGAGATGGCGGCGCACGCGGGCCGGCCGCTGCTCATCATCGCCGAGGACGTGGACGGCGAGGCCCTGGCCACCATCGTGGTCAACAAGCTGCGCGGCACCCTCAAGGTCGCCGCGATCAAGGCGCCGGGTTACGGTGACCGGCGCAAGGCCATGCTCGAGGACGTCGCCATCCTGACCAGCGGCCGCGCCATCACCGACGACCTCGGGATCAAGCTCGAATCGATCACGATCGAGGATCTCGGTGGGGCTGCGAAGGTGACCATCGACAAGGACACGACCACGATCATCGGCGGGACCGGCGACCCCGGCGCCGTCGAGGGACGCGTCAAGCAGCTCCGCCTCCAGATCGACGATGCCACGTCGGACTACGACCGTGAGAAGTTGCAGGAACGCCTGGCGAAACTCGTCGGGGGCGTGGCGATCATCAAGGTCGGTGCCGCCACCGAGAGCGAGATGAAGGAGAAGAAGGCGCGCGTCGAGGACGCGATGCACGCCACCAAGGCCGCCGTCGAGGAAGGCATCGTCGCCGGCGGGGGAGTGGCCCTGTTGCGCGCGTCGGCCGTCCTGGCGTCGCTCACGCTCGAAGGCGACGAACTCGTCGGCGCGGCAATCGTGACGCGCGCCATCGAGGAGCCGCTGCGGTGGATCGCGACCAACGCAGGACACGAGGGATCCATTGTCGTCCAGCGCGTGAAGGCGATGAGCGGCAACGAGGGGTTCAACGCGCAGACCGACACGTACGAAGACCTGGTCGCGGCGGGCGTGATCGACCCGGCCAAGGTCGTGCGCTCGGCGCTGCAGAATGCCGCGTCGGTCGCCAGCCTGCTGCTGACGACCGAGGCGGTCATCTCGAAGCAGCCCGACGAAGACGAGTAGCGGGCAGTTGCCCGTCGAGACGGTGGCACCATCGGTGCCCTGATCGGGCCGTGCGCCCCGGGGCGCGGCCGATCAGGGCCGGGCAGCGGGCGTGGCGTCGCGGTATTTCGTCCAGTTGCCGACGAGGTGTTCGACGACCGTGTTGGCGACGCGATAGGCGGCCTCGACGGCCGGGCCGAACCCGACGTAGTGCCCCGAGTTGGTGCGCGCCAGGCCCGCGGCCGCTGTCATCCCCGGCGGCGGCTGGTCGAAGTTGCTCACGGTGCGCAGCACCAGCACCCGCCCGAGATCGACGCGCCGCGCCCGTGCCAGCCACGTCAACGACTGCAGCGTGCCCGTGTCTTCCATCGCCGTCGTCGCGAACGTGCCCTCGCCCATCGTGTGATAACTCACCCAGTCGTTGGCCCATCGGTCGAGCAGCGTGCCCGTCCAGAAGGTGGCCGACGAGAGCGTGTCGCCCTTCACGACGAACGGCGCGCGGCGCGCGGCCTCCTCGCGATACGCCGCCCGCTCCTGCTGCATCACCTCGGAATCGATCAGGGGCACGTCGCGCGTGACGCGAAACGCCCAGTCGACCAGCGCAGCGTCGAGTCGGAAGACCTCGGAGGTGTCGGCGGCCTGCTTCGGACCTTCGAAGGGCTTCGACTTGCGCAGCGGAACGAAGCCGGTCGGCCAGTCGGCGGGGACTTCGCGCGCGTCGATCTCGTGCCCCAGGTCACCATCGACCACCCACTCGGCCCAGGCCGCTGATCCCAGCGACACGTCGGCAGGATCGCCTCCCGCGATGCCCGCCACGATCCAGTAGGCCTTGCTCAGGTCGAAGCGGGGGTCGAGGCCCAGCGCCATGATCGAGGCGGCCGATCGCGTGTTGCCCACCCCCGTGAGCACGGCCAGCACGCCTTCGTCGTTCATCCGCAGGTCGTGGAAGCCCTGCGGGAAGGGCAGCACGCGGTCGAGTTTCTTGCGCTCGACCCACAGCTGCAACTCGCCCGGGCGGTCGCCCGTATCAGCCCCGACCTCGAACATCGTCACGACGACGACCTTGATCGGGATTGGATGGTCTTCTGCGCGGGCCGGCGCCGAGGCGGTGAGGCTGGCCGCCAGTACGGCACCGGCGACGACGTGTCGGGATCTCATGGGCCACATCGTAGCCAACTTCCAGTCGCCCCGTCGGCAGGCGAGCGACGACCCGCATGGGGCGGATCCTGCTCATGTGCCTCCCGTGACGGCCGATTACCACCGCGAACGCTGTGCGGGTGTTGCGCGCCCGGCGTGAAGACCGTAGGCCGATGCCAACCCTCCTCCCGCCTCGTCCCCTGCCGATGCCCGGACATCGGGAGGTGGTCGTGCCTGCCCCACCGTGGTGCCGCACCCGCATGCGGCGTCAGGGCCGAGGCCTGGAATGACGCGGCGGTGGGGGTTCGTCGGCGCCACGTTCGCGGCAGGCACGTGCGTCCTGCTGGCGGCGGTCGACTCGCTCTGGCGCGGCCCCGCCGACCATCGCTGGCTGATGCTCGCGGCGTTGACCTGGATGAGCGCGCCGCTCGCCCTCCGGGTTCCCGGCGCCCACATGACGCTGACGATCTCGGAATCATTGAGTTTCGTGATCGCGCTCGGGTTCGGGTGGGCACCCGCCGTGCTGACGGTGGCCGTGGACGGGCTGCTCGCGTCGCTCCGCCAGCGGCCCCGGCGGATCGACAGGATCCTGTTCAACGTGACGGAGCCGGCCGTCTCGATGCTGGCGTGCGCCGTTGTGCTCGACTGGGTGTCGGGACTGACAGCGGTCGAGCGTCTCGGGGCACCACTGTCGCGCCTCCTCGTTCCAGGGTTTGCCGCGACAACGTCGTACCTGCTCATGAACAGCGCGCTGACCGCAGTGGCGGTCGCGCTCGAGTCGCGCACCAGCGCGATCACTGCCTGGTTCAGGCACGCCAACTTCCTGGTGCTCGACTACCTGGGCGGCACGTCACTCGCCCTGCTGGTCGTGGCCAGCGCCAATGACCTCGGCTTCTGGGACGTCGTCACCGCCTTGCCCCTGCTGGCGGCCCTCCACGGCACGTATCGCTCGACGATCCGGCGCGCCGGCGAAGCCCTGCGCTACGCGGAACGGCTCAAGCGGCTCTACATGGCCACGGTCGAGAGCCTCGCCATGGCCATCGACGCGAAGGATCACGTCACCCGCGGGCACATCGGCCGCGTCAAGTCGCTGGCCACGCGCGTGGCCAGGGCACTCGACCTGCGTGACGAGGCGCTGCTCTCGGCCCTGGAAGCCGGCGCGCTCCTGCACGATGTCGGCAAGCTCGGGGTGCCGGATCACATCCTGAACAAGCCGGGCCCGCTGACGCCCGACGAGTACGACCAGATCAAGCGGCACACGGTGGTTGGCGCCGACATCGTGGGCGCCGTCGACTTCCCCTACCCGGTCGCCCCCATCGTGCGTCATCACCACGAGAACTGGGATGGGTCCGGGTATCCGGACGGGCTGCGCGGCGACGACATCCCGGTCGGGGCCCGCATCCTGTCTGTCATCGACTGCTACGACGCGCTGACCTCGGATCGGCCGTATCGCCGGGCGATGTCGCACGACGATGCCATGGTCATCGTCACCGAGCGACGCGGGACGATGTACGACCCCGCGGTCGTCGACGCGTTCGAGTCGCTGGGGAAGGACGGGGTGCAGGCCTGCCTGCAGGCCTCGGCATCGGTGGAGGCACCGGCATCGGCTCCTGCACCGACGCGGGCGGTCACTCGCAGCGACCCGCCCACGCACGAGGGCCGCGTCGCCGATGACGTGCGCTGGACCGACGCCGACCGCGCACGGCTCGTTGAAGTGGGTGCCACGCTGGCTCAACACCTGTCCATCGACGCCGTCATGGACCTGCTCGTGCACCAGTTGACGCATGCGACGCCGGCCTCGCTCGTCGCCGTCTTCGGGGCGGGGGCCGCGGGAGAGTCGCTCGAACTCAGGTGCGCGCGGGGCGCAGGGGCGAGCGGTCTCGACGCGTTGCGGCCGATCGTCGGCCGGGGGCTCAGCGGTTGGGTGGCCGCGCACCGTCGTTCGTTGCTCAACGCAGAGACCGCACTCGAATTCCCCGGAGCGGCCGTCCCTGACCAGATGCCGCGCCGCGCTCTGAGCGTCCCGATCCTCTTCGACGAACGCGTGGTTGGCGTCGTGACGCTCTACGCCGACGGTCGCGGATTCTCGGCCGACGACCAGGCGCTGGTCGAAGACATTGCGGCTGCGATTGCCCCGGCGATGTCGCTCGCAGCGTCGGTCACGGCGCGAACTGCACCTGCACTGTCGCGTTCGAGAGAGGGCGTCCTGCCAGGCGGTGCGGCGCTCGAGCACCTCATGGACGTCGAAGGGCGCGCCGGCGCGGCGCTGTTCGAGTCGGCCGCCGTGCTCGTCGTCGATCACAAGGCGAACGCCGCCGTCACGCGCGTCGCTGCCGACATCGTGCGCCACGCGTTCGCACCCGGCGACGTGGTGTTCCAGGTGGACGCCACACGGTTGGTCGTCGTGTCGCCGCAGCCGGCGACGGGCGACCGGTTCGACCTGCGCGCCTGTGCGTCACGTGTCGCCAATCTCATTCATGCGGACGCGAATGGCGTCGCGGTCGGTGTCGCCTGCGCGCCGGAGGATGGCCAGTCGCTGACCGCGCTGGTCGGCGTGGCAGAGCAGCGCCAGCGTCTCGCGTTGCTCGACGGGAATGCGGCGTCCGGATCCGGTTCGGCGACTGTCGCGGAGACACTGGCGTCATGAACCTCAGCTCCGCCGCGTCGAATGTCAGGGCCATCGCGAGCGGTCCAGAGGAACGCCTCGGCGATCTCTCCGTGGCCGTGCGCGCGTTCGTCCTGGGGGTCGTGATCGTCGGCGCCGTCGTGGTCGTGGTCGCGGCGTCGGGCATGCGCATCGAGCGGCCGGGCCTGCTCGTCCTCATGGCCACGCTGGCGTTGCTCACGTCGACGGTCAAGCTCACGCTGCCACTCTCGCGCGGGGTTTCGACGCTGTCGGTTTCGAACGCACTCACCTTCGCGGCCATGCTGCTCCTCGACGGGGGCAGCGCTGTCGCAATCGTCGTCGTCAGCGCATGGGGCCAGTGCACGTTCCGCATGCGGTCGCGCAATCCGTTGCACCGGACGTTGTTCAGCATGGCGACGCTGGGCATCGCGGCGTTTGCCGCGGCCCGGACCTTCGACGTCATCGCGGGCGTCACGCCAGAGGCAGGAGCGAGCCGGTCGAGCATGCTCGCCGCACTGGGCCTGCTGGATTTCCTCCGCGCTGCGGTGCCCAGCGCGCTGGTGTACTTCTTCGTCAACACCTTCCTCATCGCGACCGCCGTGGGGTTGACCAACCACCAGCGCGTGCATCGCGTGTGGCTCAAGGGCTATCTCTGGAGCGCGCCCGGGTACTTCGTCGCCGCCGGAGTTGGCTGCCTCGCCTTGACCGCGGACCGGTGGAGCCAGTCGTGGGGCGCGCTCGTGGCGGTGCCTCTCTACGTGACCTATCGGAGCTACCGGGAGTTCATCGGGAGAATCGAAGAAGAACGGGCGCAGGTCAGGCAGCTGTCAGACGTGCAGCTGGCCACCATCGAGGCGCTCGCGCTCGCGATCGAGGTCAAGGATCAGACCTCGCAGAGCCAGATCCAGCGCTTCCAGGTCTACGCCGAAGGGCTTGCGCGCTCGCTCGGGATCGACGAAGACGACGTCAGGGCCATCAAGACCGCCGCGTTGCTGCACGACATCGGCAACCTCGCCATTCCCGAGCACATCCTCAACAAGGAAGGGACGCTCACCGACGAGGAGTTCCGCAAGCTGCAGATCCATCCGCGCGTCGGTGCCGACATCGTCGGATCGGTGCCGTTCCCGTACCCGGTGGCCCCGCTGATCCTCTCGCACCACGAGCACTGGGATGGATCGGGCTACCCCGAAGGGCTCAAGGGAGAGGACATCCCGCCCGGCGCGCGCGTCCTGACGGTGGTCGATTTCTTCACGGCGCTGCTGTCAGACCGCCCCTACCGTCCCGCGAAGTCGTTCGGCGAAGCCATCTCGCTGTTGAACGAGGCGGCGGGCATCACGCTCGATCCGAACTTCGTCGCCAGGTTCGTCGAGATCCTCCCTGAGCTCGAACAGCAGGTTCGCCTCGTGCATGCCAACACCGCCGTCTCGCGGCAGGTGGGCGGGACTGCGCACGCGGAGGGCAGGAATGCCCTCGACGACATCGCCGGTGCGCAGCGCGAGGTGAAGGCGTTCTTCGAGATCGCGCAGGCGCTCGGCTCGACACTGGGGCTCGACGACACGTTCCGCCTCGTGGCCGAGAAACTCCACGAGTTGCTGCCGTACTCGACATGCGCCCTCTTCCTGAACGAGGGAGACGAGGGGCGCATGGTCTGCCGGCGTGCCCAGGGGACGGGGGACGTCGACCTGCTCAGGCTCGAGCCGCTCCACTTCGCAGAGCTTGCGTCGATGGTGTCGCGGTGCGGGAGCGTGCGTGACGGCTCGCTGCCGCTCGCCGCGCAGTTGGCAGCGCCACTCGCCCTCGGCGATCGCGTGATCGGCGCGCTGGCAGTTTTCCACGTCGACCCTGGCGCGTTCGGCCCCGAACACCGGCGGCTCCTCGACCTGATGGCCCAGCAGGCCGCATCGGTCGTGCACAACTCGCTGCTGTTCGAACGCGCCCAGGAGGCGTCGCTCACCGATCCGCTCACGGGATTGTCGAACCGGCGGGCCCTGCAGGGCCAGGTGACGAACGACTTGAGTCGCAGCGATCGCGACGGGACGCATACCGCGTTCCTGCTCTGCGATCTCGATGGCCTCAAGTTCCTCAACGACAACTTCGGGCATCACGTGGGAGACCGGGCCATCCGCGAGGTGGCGCGCGTGCTGCGCGCGAGCCTGAGACGGCACGACATGTGCGCGCGTTACGCCGGCGACGAGTTCGTGATGGTCATGCACGGCTGCTCGATCACCGAGGCCCTGTCGCGCGCGAAGGAACTGCAGGACGCGATTGCGGCGGTCCACATCGACGTGGCGCCCGACCAGTCGGTGAACCTCGCGATCAGCGCGGGCGTGTCGGTGTTCCCCGACGATGGACGGACGCAGGAGGCGCTGATCGCCGTGGCCGACGATCGGATGTATCGCGACAAGGCCGAGCGCAAGCGCAGGGCGGGCAGGCAGCAAGTGACCGGGCGGGACGCCGCATGAGCGCGATCCGCCGACGGGCCGTAGAGCCGGCCATCGCGGGCGAGACCGCCGACCGCAGGGGTACGCTGCCGGGTGACGTGAGCCACGACGCGCCCTCGGCGTGGCGTGAAGGGTTGCCCCAGCTCGTGGGCCAGAAGGTCACGCTCCGGGAGCCCCAGCTCTCTGACGCCGCGGCGCTCGTCGAGGCGCTCTCGAGTCCCGAGGTCGGTCGCTTCATGACGCCGCCGCCCGCGTCGGTCAGGGGCTTCGAGCACTTCATTGCGTGGATCCAGGGTGAACGCCGCGCAGGGCGCTGTTTCTGCCTCGCCCTGCTGCCCGCGGGGTCTGACAGGCCCGTCGGGTTGATCCAGATGCGCGCGCTCGACCCGAGCTTCGTGACGGCGGAGTGGGGCTTTGCGCTCGATCCCCGCCACTGGGGAACAGGCCTGTTCATCGAGAGCGCAAGGATTGCCGTCGACTTCGCGTTCCGGTATCTGCCGATCCTCCGCCTCGAGGCGCGGTCGTCGGTCGCGAACGAGCGGGGCAACGGCGTCATGCGGAAGCTCGGCGCCGTGCCCGAGGGCACCTTGCGGCAATCGCTCGAGCACGCCTCGCAACGCGTCGACCAGGTCCTGTGGGCGATGTTGGGCGAGGAGTGGCTCCGCGCGCCTGCACCGGCGCCCTACCGCATGCTCCCGGTGCCACGACAGCCCGAACCGCCACCGGGCCAGGCACCGGCCAGGATGGTTGTGCGACCAGAGTGGTGCGCGGCGCTGCCGGTGCTGAGCGGACGGCTCTGCAGCGTGCGCGAACTCGAGGTGTCGGATGCCGATGGCTTGTGGCGCCTGCTGTCTGATCCGGAGGTGCGCCGGTATTCGGCGCCCCCGCAGGATCCACCGGCGTTCGAGCGCTTTGCCCAGTGGTCGCAGCTCCAGCGGCGGTGTGGCAGGTACGCCTGTTTCGCCATCCTGCTTGCGGAGTCGGCCGACCCGGTGGGGCTCATCCAGCTTCGGGCGCTGGATCCCTCGTTCAGGATCGCCGAGTGGGGCTTCGCCATCGGCCGGCAGTACTGGGGGAGGGGGCTGTTTCCCGACGCCGGCCGCCTGCTGCTCGACTTCGCGTTCGGAACCGTTGGTGTCCGGCGGCTCGAGGCGCGGACCACGGTGGCCAACGAGCGGGCCGTCCGCGCGCTGCGCCGGCTCGGTGCGGTATTCGAGGGGACCCTGCGCCAACCGTTCCTGCTCGGCGGCCAGGATCACGACGACGCCCTCTACTCGCTCCTCGCCGACGACTGGCACGGTCCCCGCACGGGTCCCGCCCCATCAGGTGCCGACCAATTCGCGATGACCAGGTGCAGGGGTGACAAGGTGTAGGGTCGACCAGGTGTAGGGGCCGCACCCCTGTGCGGCCCGTAACGATTGCGCACGTTGAAGGCGACAACGGTGTCGCCTTTTCGTCGCGGCGCGTCCGGGCCGCACAGGGGTGCGGCCCCTACACCAGGACGCAGCCTATGCCGATACACGGCCCGACGGGCCCTCGCGGCGAACGTGCACGAGCGGCCGGGCGCTTCCGCGCCATCACTGACTCATGAAGCGTTAGCCACCTGACGACTGGCCCCCTGGCAGACATGACCCTCCGAACCTCGCGCGCGCGTGCCCTCCTGCTCGGCCTTGTGCTGTGTCTCGCAGTCGGCGGGGCCATCTTCTGGACCAGGACGCCGGCACCCGCGCCCACGCCGGCGCCGGTAGACGCCCTTGTCGCCACCGTCAGGTCGGAGCCGCGGTCGCTGAACCGACTGGTGGCACGCGACCGGACGTCGCACCTCGTGTCGTTGCTCACGCACGGCCGCCTCGTGCGCATCAACCTCGCGACGCAGGACCTCGAGCCGGCGCTGGCCGAACGCTGGGAACTCGCCGACGACGCGCGCACCTACACGTTCCACCTCCGTCGCGGCGTGATGTTCTCGGATGGGGTGCCCTTCACGGCGAACGACGTCGCCTTCACGTTCAAGGCGGTGTTCGACGAGAAGGTCGGAAGTGCCCTGGCCACGGGCCTGCTGGTCAAGGGCGTGGCGCCCACCGTGTCGGTCGTCGATGATCACACGGTGCGCCTCGTGTTCCCGGCGCCATTCGCGCCGGCGCTGCGAGCGCTCGACGGGATTCCCATCCTGCCGGCGCACAAGCTGACGGCCGCCCTCGATCAGGGCACGTTCCGCGACGCCTGGCCGGTGACGACGCCGCCGGCTGATCTGGCGGGCCTCGGGCCCTTCGTGCTCGAGGCCTACGTGCCCGGCGAGCGCATCGAATTCGTGCGGAACCCGCATTACTGGAAACGCGACGCCGACGGCAGCGTGCTGCCGCGCCTGGATCGGCTGACCCTGCAGGTCGTGCCCGACCAGAACGCCGAGATGCTGCGCCTCGAGAGCGGCGAGGCCGACCTGGTGTCAAGTGAAGCGCGCGCCGAGGACATTGCCTCGCTGAGGCGTGCGGGCGCCGAGGGACGCCTCCGGGTCGTGGACGCCGGCATCGGGCTGGACCCCGACATGTTCTGGTTCAACCTGCGCCCAGACGCCAAGCGTGATGCCGCACGCGATTGGCTCACCCGACCCGAACTGCGGCGCGCCATTTCACTGGCCGTCGATCGTGCCGCCTTCGTGGATGTCGTGTACCTGGGGGCGGGGACCCCGATCGACAGCCCCATCACTCCGGGAAATCGGCGCTGGTTCGATCCCGCTCGCGCAACGCCCGCACAGGACGTGGCGCGCGCCGGCCGCCTGCTCGATCAGATTGGCCTCTTCGATCGCAACGGTGACGGGCTGCGTGAATCGGCCGACGGTACCCCTGCCCGATTCGCCCTGCTCACCCAGAAGGGCAACGCCGTTCGCGAACGCGCGGCCTCGTACCTGCAACAGGAACTGGCCAAGGTCGGCCTCGGCGTCGACCTGGTGATGCTGGAGGTCGGGGCCCTCGTCGAACGCATCACGACCGGCGACTACGACGCCGCCTGGTTTGGTGCACAGTCGAGCGACACCGACCCCGGCACGCACCTGGATTTCTGGCTCAGCTCGGGAAGCTTCCACGTCTGGCACCCTGACCAGCCCTCGCCCGGCACGTCGTGGGAACGCCGGATCGACGAGCTCATGGCGGCGATGGTGGCGTCGGCCGACGACATCGAGCGCACGCGCCTGTTCTTCGAAGTGCAGAAGGAGTTCGCTGCCGAGATGCCTGTCATCTACTTCGCGGCGCCCCAGGTCGTCATCGCCACGTCGAGCCGCGTGGGCAATGCGCGGCCCGCCCTGCTGCAGCCATCGGTCCTGTGGGACGCCGAGCGTCTCACATCGTTGGCCACGCCAGCATCGGAGCGCGCGGGCCCGGCACCGTCACGCTGAGGATCCGTCAAGACAGCGACGAGAACCATGGGCTTCGCGAGGATCATTCTCCGGCGGTGCGTGGTCATCGTGGTCCTGCTGGTGACGGCCGTGTCGTGCGCCTGGTTGCTCACGCGCCTGGCACCTGGCGACGCCGCAAGCATCGAACCCGGCCAGCGGCTGACCGCCGCGGCGCGCGACGCCGAACGGGCACAGGCAGGGGCCAACGGCACGGCGTTCGAGTCCCTCGCACACTGGTGGCTTCGCGCCTCGCGTTTCGACTTCGGCATCTCGGTACGCTTCCAGCGTCCCGTGCTTCCGCTCGTTCTCGAGCGCACGCGACGCAGCGCGCAACTCGCCGCCGGCGCGATGGCCATCGGCCTGCTGGTCGGCCTGCCGCTCGGCGTCGATCTCGTCACGAAAGCGCGGAGTGATCCCCGGCCTGATCCGCACGGTGTCGGTGGCAGTGCTGTCGTGTCCGCCCCTGGTCCTCGCGCTGGTGCTCACCTGGATGGCCGCCAGGTACCGCATGACGTCCGTCTCATCGTCACTGCTGCTGCCGACGCTGGCGCTCGGGCTCCCGCTGGCCGCGACCTTCGAACGGTTGCAGTCGCGGGCGTACGGGCGCGTCGCCTCTGAGCCCTGCCTGGTCGCGGTGGCCGCGCGCGGCGTGCCCAGGCGCACCATCACCTGGAAGCACGCCTGGCGCCTCTCGCTGCCGCCTGTCGCGTCGCTGGGCGGCGTCATCGCCGGAGCCGTGCTGGGCGGGGCGTTGGCCGTCGAAGTGATCACGGCCTGGCCCGGACTCGGACGGCTGACGTTCGACGCGTTGCTGTCGCGCGATGGGCCGCTCGTGGCCGGATGCGCGGCGATGACCGCCCTGCTCGTGTCGGGCGCCGCGCTCGCCAGCGACCTGATCGTCGCGTGGGCCGATCCGCGGGCGCGCGAGGCCGTGTCGTGACGCGCCTGGGAATCCTGCTGCTGGCGCTCGTTGCAGCGGCCACCGCGTCAGCGCCGTGGCTCACGCTGCACGCGCCAGCCGCCACGCACCGCGACTACGTGCTGGCACCTCCGGCCGGTGTTCACCTCCGCCAGGATTCGGGGCAGTGGTCGTTGCCGTTCGTCTACCCGGTCGCGCTCACCGACCGCGTCGCGAGGACGTACGTCGAGGATCGCTCGCAGCACGTTCCGCTCGCCACCGCGATTCGTGGTGCCGACATGCCGTCGGGCGTCCTGTGGTTTCCGCTTGGCACCGATTCGTTGGGGCGTGACGTGTGGTCACGCCTCGTCAACGGAGCGCGCCTGTCGCTCGTGCTGTCGGCCACGGCTTCGTGCGGGGCGATCGTGCTGGGCGTGCTCCTGGGCTGCTTCTCCGGGTACGCGGGCGGGCGCGTCGACAACATCCTGATGCGAGCCTGCGAACTCGTCATGGTCGTGCCCACGCTCTACGTCGTGCTGGCGCTCAGGGCCGCGTTGCCGCTGGTGCTGCCGACCGCGGCCCTCTTCGCCGCGATGGTCACGTTGCTGGCCGTGGTGGGCACACCGCAGGTGGCCCGGAGTGTGCGCGCGGTCGTCCTGAGCGAACGAGGACGTGATTACGTCGAAGCAGCGCGCGCCGCGGGCGGGGGCGGCCTTCGTGTCCTGTTCCGGCACATCATGCCCGCCTCGCGCGACGTCGTCGTCGCGCAGGCGTTGTTGCTGCTGCCGGCGTTCATCGTCGCCGAATCGACCCTGTCGTTCATCGGCCTCGGATTCGATCCCTCGACCCCGAGTTGGGGGACGATGCTGCAGGAGGCCGCGAACATCAGGGCCATCGCCGAGTATCCATGGGTGCTGGCGCCCGCGGTGGCGATTGCCGTCACGGTCTTCGCGCTGAACCTCGTGGCCGACGGGAGCGACGTCTCGCCCGTGGCGTGACGCGGCTGGCTGCGCCGGAACGGCGCCAACTCAAGCCAGCCTGTGCGTCGGCCGATTGCTGCTGTGGGGCAGGTCGCCTTCACAACGCGCATGGAACATTCCGCCGAACTTCTGCACCAGCAGCTTGAACGTGTTCGGCACCTGAGCGGCGCCGCGGGGGCCAGCGCCTACCTGCCCCTGCCCTGGGTCGGTGCCGCCGACCCGATTCTGCTGCATGCGGGAACCGCCGCCCCCGTTGCCGAACTGGAGGATCTCGCTCACGCGCAGCAGTTCCACCGGCGCCACCTCGACTCGGTCGGACCCGACGCGGCGACGAGAGACCTGAGGATCGTCGTCAGCGAGACAGCCGGGGCCGTGTTGCTGCCCGTCCCGACCGGAAACCTCGCCGCGCTTCCACCCACGGGCGTGACCGACTCGCGCCGCCAGAGCGACCGCGTGCCGGTGGCGCTTGCCGGCTGGCTGTCGTTGCGCTTCGACGCCGAGGATGATCCTCGTGCTGATCCCCGACGCTTCGATCTCAACCAGGCCCTCGGACTGGCGGGATCGCTGGCGCGCACGTTCGTCACGCTCTACTCGTTCGGCAACGATCCGCTGACAGGCCTTCCTGGCCGCGCAGAACTGCTCGGGATGGTGCGACAAGGCCTGCAACACGCCACGATCCTGAAGCGCCCGTTCTCGGTCCTGTTCGTGAACCCCGACCGGTTCGAGGCCATCAACGATCGGTTCGGGCGCCCCGCGGGCGATCATGCGCTTCGCGAGATCGTCGTCCGGATGCAGGGGGCGCTCCGCGCTGGCGACACGGTCATGCGGCAGGGGTCGGCGATCTTCGGACTCGTCCTGCCGGGCACCGGTGCGGCCCACGCGACCGCGGTCGCCGAGAAGGTGCGCCGCGCCCTGTCGTCTGAACGGTACCTCGGTGGGAAGGTCGACCTGCAATTCAGCGTCGGCCTGGCAACGTGGCAGCCTGGCGACGACGTCATGACCGACGCCGTGCAACTCGTCCAACGTGCCGACATCGCGCTGGCCGCAGCGCGATCCGAGGGGGGCGCGCGATCGCACGCGTGGACGCCAGAGTCTGGCGGGCCATCGGCGAAGGCGACCGATCGCCTCGGCGGCGTGTTCACCGGCGACCCGAACAAGGACTACCGGAACCTGTCGCTGTTGTGGGACGCCCTCACGACGGTGTGGTCGGGTAACACCACGGCGGAACTCGCGCAACGATTCGGCGAGCAGTTGCTGACGGTGCTCAAGCCCTCGTTCGTGGGCGTCTACGAGTTGGACGAGGCGACGGTCGGCACCGCACTGGCGTCGGTTGGTGAACGCGAGGCCGGTGACACTGCCACTCGCGTGGCGCCAACGGCTGCCGACCTCGACATGCTTCGCGAGGCGTGCGCCGCCCGCGCTGCCAGGTATGCCGTGGATGGCGCGCAACGCTGCGCACTCGCGCTGCCCGTCATCGCGGCCTCGGAGGTGATCGGCGGTGTGCTGATGGTTGGCGACACGAACCGCTTCCGCGCCGACGTGTCGGATTTCACGTTCCTCGAAGGCTTCGCCGCCGGCATGGGCGTGGCGCTGGATCGGGCGCGCCTTGCCGAGCACGAACGCGAGCGGGGCGAGCGCGAACGGCGCCGGCTGGCAGGCGAGCTCAAGGAACTTCGTTCGGTGCTGCGCCAGGTCAAGCTGGTCTACCAGTCTGCGGCAGTCGAAGACGTGGTCTTCGACGCCAAGAGGGTCGCCGACACCGACGCCACGGTGCTGATCACCGGCGAGAGCGGCACGGGTAAGGGCCTGCTCGCCGAGACCATCCACCAGGTCAGTCGTCGCCGTTCGAAGCCCTTCATCATCGTCGACTGCGGATCCATTCCGCCGAACCTGCTCGAGAGCGAACTGTTCGGGCACGAGCGTGGCGCCTTCACCGGCGCGATCACCCGCAACGCCGGGCGCATCGCGCAAGCCGACGGGGGCACCCTGCTGCTCGACGAGGTCGGAGAGGTGCCCCTCGACATGCAGGCGAAGCTGCTGCGATTCGTCGAGACGAAGCACTTCACCAGCGTGGGGTCGCCGCATCTCAAGTCGGTGGACGTTCGTGTCGTGGCCGCCACCAACCGCGATCTCGAGCGCGAGGTGAAGGCGGGGCGCTTCCGCCTCGACCTGTATCACCGTCTCAGCGTCGTGCCCCTCGAGTTGCCGCCCTTGCGGAAGCGGCACGAGGACGTGCTCCTGCTCGCGCAGCACTACCTCGACGCGTATGCCGCGAAGTACCAGAAGCCGGTCCACAAGATCTCGCCGAACTGGCGACGCTGATGCTGGCGTACAGCTGGCCGGGAAACATCCGCGAGCTTCAGAACCGGCTGCTGCGTGCGGTGCTGCTCGCCGACGACGAGACGCTCATGCCGGCGCACATGGTGCTGCCGCGCGACCTGACCGTCGTGTCTGACAACGCGCCGGCGCACCTCGATCGAGAGGATGACGGCGACGATCGACCGCTTGCCGCAGCGAGCGACGTGGCGCCCGACGCGCCCGGACTCCTGCCGCTTCGGGAGGCGTTGGCGCGCGCCGTGGCTGCTGGCGCCGAGGCTGCGCCGCATCTGCGTCCGCCGCTCGGGCGTTGGCTCGCAGACGACCTGGTCCTGGTGGCGTTCGAGTTGAGCCAGGGTGTCGCGTCTCGGGCGGCGGCTGTCGTCGGTCTGCCCGACACGACCTACGCCAGGCGGTTGCAGCGCGCACAGCGCGATTCGGGCCTTACCACGCGTCCGGCGTACTGGTCGGTGGTCAACGCGGCACTGCTGCCGCTTGTGCGCGAGCACCAGGCCTCACCCGTTGGCACGTGCCTGCTCGATGTCGTCGAATCGTGGCTCCTCGTCGAGATCGAGCGGCGTTGCCCGAACGACTCCCGTGCCGGGGCGGCGCTGCTCGGCACCTCGCTCCCGACGTTCCGACGCCGCACGACGACGCTACCGCTCGCCTGCTGAACGCAAGCTCGCGACATCTGTTCGTGACGCCTCTGGTCGACTAGTCACACGTCACGGGTTGACCACGGTGCGATCGCGTCGCGGTGTGCGGCGTCTTGCCGGTGAGCGTCCGTTCCCGCGACCAGGGCTCCGCAGGCGGGAATCCACCTCTGCACGGTGCTGTCCGTATGCCGCAAGAGAGCGCGGCGTGCGCCACCGTTCCGAGGCGGATTCCGGTCACGTGCCTCGCCTGCTCCGCATGGTCGCGTCCACGGACGCCCACCGGCCGATGACGCCGCATGTCGAAGCCCGCGCCGCGAGGCGTGCGGCGTTCAGATGATCCGATCATGCCCCGTCCGGGCGACACGACGTCGGGCGTTTGCGGAACGCGGGTGTGGTTGTACATCGTCCGCACGAATGCAGGTCCCCTTCGACTCGCGGCGCTCGCTCAGGGCTAGCCGACCGCGAGAGCAAATGCCCGGCGGCGCGAGCCCGCATCGGGGCGTACCGAGGGTGCGACACCCGTGATCATCGGCACACGAATGCGCCTGGGCCGCACGGGGGGGCGGTTCCTACACCTTTCAGGTGAATGCGATGCTGCCCGACTCGACCGGAATGAGTCACCCCCGTACGTGCCGCGGCACGGCCCCCTCCATGTGAGAGGGCCGTGCGCGGAAGGGTGGACCGGTTTTCGTTGGCAACAATCGCGCGCGCGCCCGGGCCGCACAGGGGTGCGGCCCCTACACCCAGCCCTGGATGTCTTCTCTCAACCCCACACGAGGCGTTCGCGCCGGGCGGTCGCGGCCCCACACAGGGGACGGGTCATCGTGGTCATGACGAGCTCCTTGTGCAGGCGTGGTTACTCGGGCAAGGTGAGGACGCTGAGCGACTGCAGGAACGTGTTGGTGGCCCAGGAGTCGCCCCAGACGATGTTGTCGCCCCAGACGACGTTGTCGCCCCACACGATGTTGTCGCCCCAGACGATGTTGTCGCCCCAGACGATGTTGGTGGCGCTGGTCAGGGTTTGCAGCGAGTCGCCCCACACGATGTTGTCGCCCCAGACGATGTTGTTGGCCCAGGCGGTGCGAGTTGACGTAGAGCGCATCGCCCCAGACGATGTTGTCGCCCCAGACGATGTTCTGGCCCCACGTGATGTGTCTGGCCGTCGATCGTGCTGACTCGGTGACCGGCGTCGTGACGAGCCAGTCGGTGCCCAGGGCCTTGCGCGGGTCGATGCTCTGCGGCCAGCGTGATGGCGCCATCACCGTTGAGCGCGCCGGCGCCCTGCGTGAGGACGTCGTAGGGCACGCCCGTCCGTGTCGGTCATCGGTGAAGGCGCTGTGCATGCAGCATGGCCTTGACCGCGTTGGGCGTTGGCTTGACGCTTGAACTTCTTCTGGGCGGCCTCGAGCATCAGCGCGACGGTGCCGCTCACGGTGCGGCGCCGCCATGCTCGTGCCGCTCAGATACATGTAGGTGCGCGTCGCCGCTCGTCGACCGCCGCGGTACGGATTGCCCCTGAAGAGCGCTCGACTCGGTGTCGGCCACCGACAGCACCTGATGGCCCGGGGCGACCAGGTCGGGCTTGGCGTAGGCGTCGTACCAGGTCGGGCCGCGCGAGCTGTAGTCGGCGACCACGTCGTCGGTGCGCCGGGTCGTGTTCTGCGTCCGGATGGCGCCGACCGTGATGGCCGAGGGCGCGTTGCCCGGCGAGGTGATGCCCGCCGTAGCCGGGAACGGTCTCGCCGGCAGCCACGCCGACGTTGCCGGCCGGCGACCACGACGATGAGGCCGGCCCGTACCGCTGCTTCGACCGCCTGCACCAGCGGGTCGGTGGCGGCCGGCTCGTAGATGGGGTGTCCGAGCGAGAGGTTGATGATGTCGATGCCATAGGCGGTGCGGTTGGCCACCGCCCACTGGATGGCGCTGATGACGGCACTCGTGCTGCCCGCGCCATCTTCGCCCAGCACGCGCAGGCTGATCAGGTCGACGTCCTTGGCGATGGCCGGGACCTCCTTGCTGTCGTTGCCGATGATGCCCGTCACGTGCGTGCCGTGGCCGTAGGGATCCATGGCGGTGGTCGCCACGCCGCCCGCCAGGAAGTCCTTGCTCAGGAGGATGCGCTTGTCGAAATCCGGGCCCGGCGCGATGCCCGAGTCGATGACCGCCACGCCGATGCCTTTGCCGCTGTAGGGCGTGTGCTTGAGTCCGAGCGTGGCGCGCAAGTCGTATTTCGATTCCTTGGCCTGACCCGACACGCCAACCGCCAGGCCCGTCGAGGTGACCGGCGCGTCGGTCGACACGCTGACCACGTCGCCATCGTCGGCGAGCACGCGCAGCAGGCGGGCCGGCACGCGCACGGCCATGCCCTCAATCAGCGTGAAGTCGCCCTTCGATTTCACGCCCACGGCCTCGAGGGCCTGTTTCATGTCGGCCTTCGCGCCTGGCCGCAATGTGACGATGACGGGGAGTTCTGTCGCGTCGTCGATAGTCGCCAGCTGCTCCTGGAGGTGGCGGTCGAGCCGCTTGTTCGAATCGGCCGCGTCCTTCTTCGGTTTCTTCGGGGCGCCAGCGGCGGCCGTCATCGGTCGCGCCAGCGTCGCAAGCAGCATCAGCAGGAGCGCGAGTCCCGTGATGGCGCGCTGGCCGAGGCGGCAAGTCGTTGTCGGAGTGGTCATGGCAGTCGTTGCTCCTGCCCCTGGTAGAGCAACCGCGAGGCCAGATTCTGTGCGTGGCTGTCCAGTGGCTGCAAATACCAAATTTCAAAGCACTTGGCCGACGTGCTTCACGTGAGTTGAGGTGAGCAACGACGTGTTGACGCCCCACAATTTCGAGGCCACGTCGAATTAACACCGGGGCCACCCGGTTTTGCGGTTGCTCGCGAGTGCTGCCTTCTGCCGTTCGACCATGGCGTGTCGAACCGCCTCCCCGGAGGCGACTTGACCGCCGGCTGTAACCGGATGTTGTCGAAACACAACGTCCGTTTCCCTCCCCCGGCACGAATCCGCTCGAAGTTCCTGTCGCCCCCCAATTGGCCGGACGACGCCCCCTTCAGCCCTGAATTGGGGTCTGACCCCAATTCAGGGGTTTTCTGCGGAAAGGGAAACTGGAGGGAAGCCTGCTGCTGCGCGGTACGCAGCACGAGCCGGGCATCATCGAGGATGCCCGGCTCGTGTTCAGGTGTCGTCGGCCTTCAGGGCCGCACAGGGGTGCGGCCCCTACACCCAGCCCTGAATGTCTTCTCTCAACCCCACACGAGGCGTTCGCGCCGGGCGGTCGCGGCCCCACACAGGGGACGGGTCATCGTGGTCATGACGAGCTCCTTGTGCAGGCGTGGTTACTCGGGCAAGGTGAGGACGCTGAGCGACTGCAGGAACGTGTTGGTGGCCCAGGAGTCGCCCCACACGATGTTGTCACCCCAGACGACGTTGTCGCCCCACACGATGTTGTCACCCCAGACGATGTTGTCGCCCCAGACGATGTTGGTGGCGCTGGTCAGGGTTTGCAGCGCGTCGCCCCACACGACGTTGTCGCCCCAGACGATGTTGTTGGCCCAGGCGGTGGAGTTGACGTAGAGCGCATCGCCCCAGACGATGTTGTCGCCCCAGACGATGTTCTGGCCCCACGTGATGTTCTGGCCGTCGATCGTGCTGCTGGTGACCGGCGTGGTGACGAGCCAGTCGGTGCCCAGGGCCTTGCGCGGGTCGATGCTCTCGGCCAGCCTGACGGCGCCATCACCGTTGAGCGCGCCGGCGCCCTGCGTGAGGACGTCGTAGGGCCGCCCCTCCTTGTCGGTCATGGTGAAGGCGCTGTGCATCAGCATGGCCTTGACCAGGTTGGGCGTTGGCTTGACCTTGAACTTCTTCTGGGCGGCCTCGAGCATCAACGCGACGGTGCCGCTCACGGTGGGCGCCGCCATGCTCGTGCCGTTCAGATACATGTAGGTGCGTGTCGCCGCTCTCACCGCCCGGTACGGATTGCCCCTGAAGAGCCTCGACTCGGTGTTGGCCACCGACAGCACCTGATGGCCCGGGGCGACCAGGTCGGGCTTGGCGTAGGCGTCATACCAGGTCGGGCCGCGCGAGCTGTAGTCGGCGACCACGTCGTCGGTGCGCCGGGTCGTGTCCTGCGTCCGGATGGCGCCGACCGTGATGGCCGAGGGCGCGTTGGCCGGCGAGGTGATGCCCCCGTAGCCGGGAACGGTCTCGCCGGCAGCCACGCCGACGTTTCCGGCGGCGACCACGACGATGAGGCCTTCCCGTACCGCTGCTTCGACCGCCTGCACCAGGGGGTCGGTGACGGCGGGTTCGTAGATGGGGTGTCCGAGCGAGAGGTTGATGATGTCGATGCCATAGGCGGTGCGGTTGGCCACCGCCCACTGGATGGCGCTGATGACGGCACTCGTGCTGCCCGCGCCATCTTCGCCCAGCACGCGCAGGCTGATCAGGTCGACGTCCTTGGCGATGGCCGGGACCTCCTTGCTGTCGTTGCCGATGATGCCCGTCACGTGCGTGCCGTGGCCGTAGGGATCCATGGCGGTGGTCGCCACGCCGCCCGCCAGGAAGTCCTTGCTCAGGAGGATGCGCTTGTCGAAATCCGGGCCCGGCGCGATGCCCGAGTCGATGACCGCCACGCCGATGCCTTTGCCGCTGTAGGGCGTGTGCTTGAGTCCGAGCGTGGCGCGCAAGTCGTATTTCGATTCCTTGGCCTGACCCGACACGCCAACCGCCAGGCCCGTCGAGGTGACCGGGGCGTCGGTCGACACGCTGACCACGTCGCCGTCGTCGGCGAGCACGCGCAGCAGGCGGGCCGGCACGCGCACGGCCATGCCTTCAATCAGCGTGAAGTCGCCCTTCGATTTCACGCCCACGGCCTCGAGGGCCTGTTTCATGTCGGCCTTCGCGCCTGGCCGCAATGTGACGATGACGGGGAGTTCTGTCGCGTCGTCGATAGTCGCCAGCTGCTCCTGGAGGTGGCGGTCGAGCCGCTTGTTCGAATCGGCCGCGTCCTTCTTCGGTTTCTTCGGTGCGCCAGCGGCGGCCGTCATCGGTCGCGCCAGCGTCGCGAGCAGCATCAGCAGGAGCGCGAGTCCCGTGATGGCGCGCTGGCCGAGGCGGTAAGTCGTTGTCGGAGTGGTCATGGTGGTCATTGCTCCTGCCCCTGGTAGAGCAACAGCGGGGCCAGATCCGACGCACGTCGATGACCGAGCACAAGTCACTGCAACAGCGCGAGTTACTCGTTTCACTGCAACGTCAGCGCACCCGCTGCCCGCTTGGCGGTGCTCCACAATTTCGAGCCCTGGCCGAAATATCGAAGGTTCCACCGTTATTTCGCGATAGCACTCGATGCGACGTTCTTGGCGGCATCGCACGCCACCGGCCCTGGCTGCGCCCCGCAGTTTCGGGGTGCGCCCCGCAAATAACGGCGGCGGTCCCCACTTATTCAACCGACCGAGCTCGGGTCACCAGCGGCCACTGACGCGGCGAGACGCGCGACCGCCACGGGTTGATCGGTGACGCGGTCATGCCTTCTCGCGAGATGTGGCGCAATCCCGCGAATTCTCGAGCGATGACCTGCGACGCCGCACTGGTGACCGTCACCGCGAGCATTGCGGTACGGCCATTGCCTTAGAAGGGGCTGAGGTTCGACAGAGGGTGCTGTCGGTGGCGGGCAATCGCTCACCGACGCCGTGACCGGGGATCGCCCCAATTCAGGAGAGAGTTCATGTTGAGGAAGTTGTTCGCCACGTTCGTCGGGATCCTGATGGTCCTGGCACTGGTGCCCACCGAGGCGGCGGCCTCTTCAGGTTGCGCGATTGGTGACACCGTCTGGCACGACGTGAACCACAACGGCATCCAGGACCCGGGCGAGCCGGGCATCGATGACGTGATCGTCGAATTGCGGCACGCAAGCACAAACAACCTGATCGCGAGCACCGTCACCGCGCTGGCGGGGCAGAATCAGCACGGCTTCTACAAGTTCGCGGATCTCGACTGCGGTGAGAGCTTCCGGGTGGTCGTGCCCAACGCTCCCGCGGGATTCGAGGCCACGCTGACGGGTGTCGGTGGCGACCGCGGCATCGACAGCAACCCGAATTCATTTCTCGTCGCCTTGAACTACAAGGACGACATGACCATCGACTTCGGGTTCTGGTCGCCCTGCACCGGGACGATCGGCAACTTCGTCTGGCACGACGAGAACGGCAACGGCATCCAGGATCCGAACGAGCCCGGCATCGACGGCGTCACCGTGACGCTGAAGGACGCGGGCGGCACGGTCCTGAGCACGACGACGACGGGCGTGAGCCCGACGAACGGCGCACACGGCTACTACCAGTTCCCTGGGCTTTGCGCGGGGAGTTACTTCGTCGAGGTGCAGACGCCATCCGGTTTCGCGCCGACGACATCACAGGTGGGCGGTGACCTCGCGGCAGACAGCAATCCGAGCCCGGCGACGGTGACGCTCGTCGGAAACAGCGCCTCCGACCAGACCATCGACTTCGGCTTCAAGTCACTCTGCACCGGCACCCTCGGCAACTACGTGTGGCACGACGTGAACCACGACGGCATCCAGACGGCGGGCGAGCCGGGCATCGACGGCGTCGTCGTGACGTTGACACAGGGTGGAAACACGGTGGCGACGACGTCAACCAGCGTGGGGCCGAACGGCGTCCACGGCTACTACCAGTTCCCCGGACTCTGCGGCGGCGACTACACGGTCGAGGCCGTCACGCCGCCCACGTTCGTGCCGACGACATCGAACGCCCCGGGAAGCACTCAGGCCAACGACAGCAACGGCAGCCCCACGTCGGTGACCCTCGTCGGCAACAACGCGTCTGACCAGACCATCGACTTCGGGTTCGAGACGGCGTGCACGGGCACGCTCGGCAACTTCGTCTGGGAAGACCTCAATGCCAACGGCATCCAGGATGCGGGCGAGCCGGGCATCGTCGCCGTTACGCTCAACCTCCTGAAGGCGTCAGACAACAGCGTCCTGGCGACGACCACCACCGGTGCTGGCGGGATCTACCAGTTCGGCGGACTCTGCGCGGGTGGTTATCGTGTCGAGGTGGTGCCGCCGGCCGGCTACTCCGCGTCGCCGGCGACTCAGGGCCTCGACCGCGAGAAGGACAGCAACCCGAATCCCGCGCCGGTGACCCTGGCAGCAGACAACGCGAGTGACCAGTCGATCGACTTCGGCGTCCACCAGCTCGTGGCCCTCGGTGACCTCGTGTGGGAAGACCTCGATCGCAACGGCCAGCAGAACGGCAACGAGCTGGGGATCGACGGCGTGACCGTCAACCTGTTCCGCTGCAGCGACAACGTCTCGAGTGTCGGACCGCTGAAGAGCCAGGTGACATCGGGCAATGGCGGCTACCTGTTCACCGACCTGGCGCCCGGCTGCTACAAGGTGCAGTTCGTCGCGCCATCCGGTTACGTCGCGACGATCGTCAACGCGGGAGCCGACGCAACAGACAGCGACCCGACGGGCGGCGTGACGGGCGACTACACGCTGGTCTCGGGTGACGAGGACCTCACCGTCGATGCGGGCTTCTATCGCCTGGCGAGCCTTGGCGATCGCGTCTGGGAAGACCTGAACCGGAATGGCCAGCAGGATGGTGGCGAACCAGGCCTTGCGGGTGTCACGGTGACCTTGCACGAGTGCGGGAAGACCGCAGCGGTGCAGGCGACGACCACCGCGGCCGGTGGCTTCTACAAGTTCACGGGGCTGACGCCGGGCGTGTGCTACCAGGTCGCGTTCGGCGTGGTGACGGGCTACGAGCGCACGATGGCCGATGCCGGCGCAGATACCACCGACAGCGATGCCGCGGTGGCCACGGGCCGGACGGCAGGCTACACGCTGAGCTCCGGGCAGTACGACGACACGGTGGACGCCGGGCTCAGCAAGCCGGTCGTTCCCGTGCCGCCGTCGTTCACGCTCACGAAGACAGCATCGCCGAAGATCGTCGTGCCCTACCAGCCGGTCACGTACACCTACGTGGTCACCAACACCGGCGGGACGACGCTCACGAACATCGTGGTGACCGACGACAACGCGACGCCTGCGCTCGCGGGCGATGACTTCACGGTGTGCACCATCGCCTCGCTGGCGCCTGGCGCGAGCCAGACCTGCACGGCAACGGTGATCCCGGTCGTTGCCACCGAGGCGGTGGTCAACGGGACCACGGTCAACGCTGGTGCGGTCATCGTCGTCGTGCCGCAGGCCAACGGCGACATCAAGGTCACCTACCTGCAGGACTTCTCCGTCAACGACAACACCTACGGCACGGGCGCGATCGGATGGGCGAACGGTCACACGTTCGGCAACCTGACCGGCAGCGACAAGCTGGAGTTCCGGTTCTACGACAAGACCGGCAAGGTGGTCCTCGACTTCTACCAGGACACGATTTCGACGACGACCAACCTGGCAGCCTATCCGTCGGGATACGCCTCGCTGTGCGCCAGCGGTGGCGACGGATCGCTGGTGGCAGGCTCGTTGACCAACATCGTGAGCTGCACGACCTCGATTGCCGACAACCTGAACAGGGCCGCGAACCTGCCGATGAAGGCGTCGCTGATCGTCAATTCGCCGACATCGCTGGTGAACGGCAAGGTCGTGGTGGATCCGCTCAAGGCGCCCGGCGGCTGGGATCACATCAACAGCTACACGGTCGTCATCAAGGCGGCGACGTTCGGGACGGCCGGGTTCGGCTCCGTCTCGGTGCCCGACCAGCACAACTCGCCCTCGAAGCTCGGCGTGAACCAGATCGTGACGACGCCGAAGGACAGCACCGTCACCAACACCGCGCGCGCGGTCGCAGGCAACCTCGTGGCGACGGCGAAGGCATCAGTCGCCATCGTGACGCGTCCGTCGAGCCTGTCTGGCTTCGTCTACGTCGACACGAACAACGACGGGATCAAGGCCGCGGTCGAGGCGCCCATCGCGGGCGTGACGGTGAGCCTGACGGGCACCGACTCGCTCGGCGCGATCAACCGAGCCGTGACGACCGATGCGAAGGGGTTCTACCAGTTCACCAACCTGCTGCCGGGCACCTACGTGATCACCGAGACGCAGCCGGGCGCATACCTCGACGGCAAGGACACCATCGGCTCGCAGGGAGGTGCGGCGGGCGACGACGTGCTGTCGAACATCGTGCTTGCGGCGAACGTGAACGGCGTCAACAACAACTTCGGCGAGCTGACGCCGGCCAGCGTGTCGGGCTTCGTCTACTTCGACGCGAACAACGACGGCCTCAAGGCTGTCGGCGAGGCGCCCATCGGTGGTGTCACGGTCACGCTGACCGGCATCAACGACCTGGGCAACATGGTCGATGCGAGCGCGACGACCGACGGCCTGGGTGCGTATGCCTTCACCTACCTGCGGCCCGGCACCTACTGGCTCGACGAGACGCAGCCCGACGGGTACGTCGACGGCAAGGATGCAGTCGGCACGGTCAACGGCGCAGTCAACGGCACGATCGCGTCGCCCGACGCGCTCGGCTCGATCGTCCTCGTGGGCGGCAGCGCGGGTGTGAACTACAACTTCGGCGAGATCACGGCCGCCACACCGAACCTCACCATCGTCAAGACGGCTGACAACACGCTCGTCGCGCCCTGGACGCCGGTCACCTACCGCTACGTGGTCACCAACACAGGCGGTACGACGCTCACGAACATCGTCGTGACCGACGACAACGCGACACCGACGCTCGCGGGCGACGACTTCACGGTGTGCACGATTGTCTCGCTGACCCGTGGTGCGAGCATCACCTGCACGGCAACGCTCGTCCCGGTTGTCTCAACGGTGGCAACGGTCAACGGCAACACCGTGGCGGCCGGCACGGTCGTCGCCTCGACACTGCCCAACGGCGACGTCAAGGTGACGTACCTCCAGTCGTTCGGAATCAACGACAACACGTATGGCACCGGCGCCATCGGTTGGTCGTCGAAGGGGCACACGTTCGGCGACCTGACCGGCAGCGACAAGCTGCAGTTCCGGTTCTACGACAAGACTGGCAAGGTCGTGCTGGACTTCTACCAGGACGCGATTTCGGCGACGACGAACCTCGCGGCCTACCCTTCAGGCTATGCCTCGCTGTGCGCCAGCGGCGGCGACGGGTCAATGGTGACGGGATCGGTGGCGAACATCGTCAGCTGCACGACCTCGATCGCCGACAACCTGAACAAGGCGGCGAACCTGCCGATGAAGGCAGCCCTGATTGTGAATTCGCCGACATCGCTGGTGAACGGCCAGGTGGTGGTGGATCCGCTCAAGGCGCCTGGCGGCTGGAATCACATCAACAGCTACACGGTCATCGTGAAGGCGGCCACGTTCGGCGCAGCCGGGTTCGGATCCGTCACGGTGCCCGACCAGCACAACTCGCCGTCGAAGCTTGGCGTGAACCAGGTCGTCACCAAGCCGACAGACAGCACGGTGACGAACACGGCGAGGGCGACCACCACCGTCGGCGGAGGCATCCTGACTGCGGACGCGACGGCCACGGTCGACATCGACGCAGAAGGTGGCACCACCTCCGGCCCGGGCACCACCTCCGGCCCCGGTGCTGACCCCGTCACGGGCTGCAGCCTGTCGATCGCAGGCCTGAAGCTCGACAAGGGCGAAGTGCGGCTGACGCTCATGAACAACGCCGCAAGCAACGCCGTGCTCTCGGGGATCGCGCTGACGTGGCCGATGGGCAACGGCAAGCTGAAGCAGGTGAAGCTGGATGGCGACGTCGTGTTCGACACACCCGACATCCCGGCGCCGAGCGCGAACATCACGGCGGGCCAACTCACCGCCAACCTGGGGAAGCGGACGATTGCCGCGGGAACCAGCGACGTCTTCCGGCTGGTGTTCGAGAAGGCCGTCGACAAGGATGCAACGCACTACACGGGCACGCTGAATTTCAGCAACGGTATGTCGTGTGTGGTGCTCGGCGGAGGGCAGGTCATCGTGGTTGACTGACGCGCCGCCGACGTTCACCGCACGCTGAGTTCGCTGCCAAAGGACCCAGGCTCACGCCTGGGTCCTTTTGGCGTGTACGGCCTTCGAAGTGCTTACGGCACGAGCCTCGCGACGAGAAACGTGAGCCCGTGACCTCACGTGTCACGGCCTCCCTTCACCATCAGCGTGCGTCGGGCAGCCGCCGGAATGCTGCCACCGAAAGTACACCTCCCGCGAGCCGTTGCATTCCTGCACTGGAGAAGAGACATGACGAAATGGGTGGCGTTGGCGATCGTATTCATCCTCTCGGCCGTGACAGTAGCCGGACCCACCGCCCAGGAGTCCGCGCCTCAGGCCCAACCAGGTGTTGTGACGTTCGCGCCCGGCCAACTCGAGATGGCGCTCGCGGTCGGCGCCAAAGCCAAGGGCGGCCGCCGCGGGCTGGTGTTGCGGGATTCCGGGCAGGCATGGGCACAAGCCCTGACGGCCTTCGGGAATGGCGCCAACGGGACGAGCAACGCGATGCCGTCGACCGGGTTCTGGGTTGAGGCATGGACGCCGCTCTCATGGATAGAACAGCAGGCGTCGAACGCCGCGAAGCGGTATCAGGCGTTGACCGTAGACGACATCGATGCCGAAATGCGGGCTCCCGTCTTTCGAGTCGTCGTTCATCCAGACACGCCGGCCGAAGTGACGGCTCGCGGCATGGCGGGAACGTCGTCTGTCGACCATGTCGTCCTCCGCTGCAACCAGAAGAAGCTCGTGTTGCAGCCGCTCAGCGTGGAGCCCTTCACGGAAGATGCGCAGAACGCAATGGGCGCCAAGGTCGGGTTCCAGGGAGTGATCGCGACCTTCCCGCTGGATGGCTTGACAGCGGTGCGCGGCAGATCAGGCGAGTTCTTCATCACCGTGATCGGCGATGGCGGCGAGGAGAAGAACTTCAAAGTGAAGCCCAAGCACTTTGGCAACCTGCGCTGACAGCGTCAAGGAGCGCGACGCGCGCTCTGTTGCCTTCCACGGGATTCGATCCTACCCTCACGCGATCTCCGGCCCTGGGCCGAAGGAGGACACCCGTGAGACGCCACACTCCGCCCTTGCTGTCTGCCGCGGTACTCATCGCCGTCGTCGTGTTCGCTCCCAATCTCGCTGCCCAGTCCACGCCGCGTGGCCTCGACAAGGACACGTTCATGAACATGGAGAGCGTGGGCAGCCCGGCCATCTCGCCCGATGGTTCGCAGGTCGTCTTCACCCGCACGTGGGTCGACAAGGTCAAAGACCAGTCGCGCAGCAATGTGTGGCTGATCGACGCCGCCGGCACGCGCCTCCGCGAACTGACGCGCGGCAACTGGCGCGACACGGCGCCAGTGTGGTCGCCCGACGGATCGAAGGTCGCGTTCCTCTCGGACCGCGACGCGACCACGCAGATCCACGTCCTGTGGGTGGCCACGGGCGAGCTGGCACAACTGACGCACGTGGAGCGGACGCCCAGCGGCCTCGCCTGGTCGCCCGATGGCCGTCAGCTTGCGTTCACGTCATTCGTGCCTGACGAGGACCCCGTGCTGGCCGTCACGCTGCCCAAGCGGCCCCGCAACGCCGAGTGGGCCAAGGGTGCCACCATCGTCGACACCTTGACCTGGGCGCGCGACGGCGAAGGCCCCGTCGAGAGGGGATTCACGCACGTCTTCACGGTGGATGCCATCACCGGTGGCACGCCGCGCCAGATCACCGAGGGCCGGTTCAACCACACGGGACCCGAGTGGTCGGCCGACGGGCAGACGATCTACGTCTCGGGCATCCGCAAGCCGGAGGCCGAGTACCTGCAGGGCGACTCCGAGATCTACGCCATCAACCTGAAGACGCTGGCCGTCACGACGCTCACCGACCGCAAGGGGCCCGACCGCGAACCCGGCCATCTCGCCAGGCGGGCAGTGGATCGCCTACACGGGCTACGACGACGCGTCGTACACGAGCCACGTGTCGAGCCTGTACCTGATGGACAAGACCGGCGGGCAGAAGCGGGCGTGGGTCGAGAAGCTGAACGACTCGCCGTCGGCCGTCACCTGGGCTGCTGACAACTCCGGTGTCTACTTCCAGGTCCGCGAACTGGGGAGCACGTCGATCTACTTCGCTCCGCTGAAGGGGGAACCCACGAAACTCACGGGCGGGACGCAGGTGCTCAACGGTCTCTCGATCGCGCGGACCGGCCAGGCCGCCACCGTGCGGACCACGCCCCTCGAGCCCGGGTACCTCGTCGATCTTCGACATCGCGCACCCGTCGGGGATGAAGAAGCTGGTCGACGTCAACGCCGACGTGCTCGAGGGACGCACCCTTGGCCAGGTCGAGGAGTTGTGGTTCGAGTCGAAGGACGGCCTCAAGGTGCAGGGCTGGCTCGTCAAGCCCGTCGAGTTCGAGCCCGGCAAGAAGTACCCGATGGTGCTGTGGATTCACGGTGGACCGTGGTCGATGTACGACGTTGGGTTCAACTGGGGCTTCCAGAACTTCGCGGCGCAGGGCTACGCCGTGCTCTACACCAACCCGCGCGGCAGCACGGGGTACGGCCAGGACTTCGTCAACGGCATCCAGTACTCGTATCCGGGCAAGGACTACGACGACCTGATGGCCGGCGTGGACGCGGCGATCGCCAAGGGCTTCATCGACGAGAAGAACCTGTTCGTGTGCGGCGGCAGCGGCGGCGGCGTCCTGACCGCCTGGATCGTCGGCCACACCAACCGTTTCGCCGCGGCGGTGTCGATGCGTCCGGTCATCAACTGGCACTCGTTCGTCGGCACGACCGATGGTCCCTCGCTGGTACCGGCAGTTCCAGAAGTACCCGTGGGAAGACCCGATGGAATACGCCGTGCGCTCGCCGCTGCACTACGTGGCCAACGTCACCACGCCGACCATGGTGATGACCGGCGAGGCCGATCTGCGGACGCCGATCCGGCAGAGCGAGGAGTTCTACCGCGCGCTGAAGATGCTGAAGAAGGACACGCTGCTCGTGCGGATGCCCGACGAGTATCCACGGCTGGCGCCGCCCGTCGCACCAACTGCTGCAGCAGCTCTACCTGCAGGCGTGGTTCGAGAAGCACAAGCGGTAGGCCCTGGCCGACCGGCCAGGCCGTGACGCCTCGCGCCGAAGGGGTCACGTCTTGCAAAATGCTGGAAGGCAAGACACGACCCCTTCTTCACTTTCTTCGTACGCAGCACGGGCCGGGCATCATCGCTGATGCCCGGCCCGTGGTCAGGTGCCGTCGTCCTTGAGGTCCGTGCAGGGGGCCGTGTCGTCGGGCTGCGCAGTGATGACGGCACCGGTGTTCGGTCATCCGCGTCGTGCGTCAGCGCTACTTCTCGCTCGGGTCGAGGCTGTCGTCGTCCAGCACGAGGGTGTCGCCCCAGACCAGGCGGTCGCCCCAGACCAGGCGGTCGCCCCACACCAGGCGGTCGCCCCACACGAGAGTGTCGCCCCACACGAGGGTGTCGCCCCACACGAGAGTGTCGCCCCACACGAGAGTGTCGCCCCACACGAGAGTGTCACCCCACACGAGACGGTCGCCCCACACGAGGGTGTCGCCCCAGACCAGGCGCTGCGCCCATGCGGATTCGTTGTAAAGGATCGAATCGCCCCACACCAGGGTGTCGCCCCACACGAGCCGCGCGGCCCAGGCCAGGCTGTCGGAGCCGATGACGGTGGTTGCCGCCACTGGGGTGGTGAGCCACCACGCGCCAGGCGCGACGCTCGGATCGATCGCCGCCGCCAACCTCGCTGCGCCCGCCGCGTTGAGGGCACCGGCACCCTGCGCCAGCAGGTTCGCATCGGGCACGTCGAAGGCTGTGTATTGCAGCACGGCCTTCACCGCATTGGGCGACAGGGCCACAGGGTTACCGCGATGTGCGTCAATCATCAGCGCCACCGCGCCGCTGGTCACCGCCGCCGCCATGCTCGTGCCGCTCAGGCGCAACAGCCCGGCCGTCGAACTCGAGGGCAGCGCCGTATAACGGGCCGCGAGTTCGATCGAGAGCGTGCTGGTGCTCGTGGCATTCGAGGTGAGGCGGTGGCCGGGCGCAACCAGGTCGGGCTTCGCGAGCCCGTCATACCAGGTCGGGCCACGTGAGCTGTAGTCGGTCACGACGTCGTCGGTTCGGGTCATCGTCTCGCGGGTGTCGAGCGCGCCAACGGTGATCGCTGACGGTGCGTTGGCGGGGGAGGTAATGCCGGCGTAGCCGACTGCACCGGTCTCCGGGTTGATGCCGATGTTGCCTGCCGACACCACGACGACGAGTCCCGTCGCGACCGCGCGCTGCACAGCCTGCACGAGCGGATCCGTGGCGGCGGGCTCATAGATGACGTGGCCGAGCGACAGGTTGATGACATCGAGGCCGAGCCTTCTCTGGTGCTTCACCGCGTAATCGATGGCCGCGATTACCGTGCTGGTGTACCCGGCCCCGTTCGCGTCGAGAACCTTGAGACCGACGAGGCGCGCACCCGGAGCCACGCCCCGGTACTCGCCGTTCGACAGCATGCCGCTGCTCGCGATGAGCCCCGCCAGGTGCGTGCCGTGGCCGAAGTCGTCATACGGCTGCTTGCGCGCGTTGACGAAATCGACGAAGTCAGAGATGACGTAGTCGCCCGTGGGCGCGATCCCGGAGTCGATGATGGCAACCCCCACGTCGGAACCGGTGACCTGACGGCCGTTGAGCACGAGCCCGTCGATCCCGAGGGTCGTGGCCAGGTGGCTCGACAGGGTCGCAGTGTCGGTCGTGGTCACGGCGCCGTTGCTCATGACCGGCGCATCCAGCGACACCGCAACCACATCGCGATTGGCGAGGAGCGCGTCGATGTCGGCCGCGCCGAGGGTGGCCGACAGGATCCTGCTCGCCTTGAGGTTGGCGTGCAGCTTGTACCCGGCGTCCTTCATCTGCTTCTTGACGTGGTCGTGGCCCTTGCCGCCGCGCGTCTGCACGAGGACACGCTGCGACGACGTGGCCTGTCCCTTGGCCGCGAGCCACGCCGCCACCGCCTTGTCGGTCCGCGCTGGTTCGGCCGCGGCGCGTGTCGCCCCGGCCGCGCCGAAGACTGCCATCACGATGGCCACCGCCACCGCAAGGCGCGAGGTCTTCGATGCCACCGGCGTGCGAGTCTCGTCAGGCTCGACGATCGTGATGTCCGGAACGCGAGGTTGCTCGGGCTCTGCATGGCCGTCCAGGTCTGACTCACCCCAGACGATGTTGGTGATCCGGGATTCCGGCGAGGACGACGGTCCCGACCAGCGGATGCGATTGTTCAGTGGCAGCAAGCTCATTCGTGTCTCCCGGCCCCATACAAAGCAAGGCAGGCGCCACGCTGGCGTCCTTGTGTCTCATGCTTAACAAATTGTTTATTTACAACGATTTAGGTGTGTTTGACGCATTGTCGCCATGCGCGTGGCGCACTGCCAGGCCCCAGAGTTTCGGGGCCTCGTCCGAAAGAACGGTGGCCCCGCCGTTTATTTCGCGTGCGTTGCTTGGTTGGGTGATTTCGAGTGCCCCGGACGGGGCACCCGGCCGATCCCGGCGTGCGGCTATCGCAGGCGCGTGGCGACGGCGTTGGCGCCGGCGGCCCAGAACTCGCCGACCGCGCTGTTGTAGGTGGCGCGTTCGACCACGAGTTGCATGGCGGGATCGAGTGCCTCGACCACGACGCCGTAGCGACGTCCCTTGGTGGCGGGGAACCAGTCGCGCATGGCGAGCGTGGTGCGCGCATTGGCCCCCATCGTGACGGTGCGCGTCGCGGTGGAGCCCCCGTCGAAGAGCACCGTGACCTTGACGTCGCCGGTCAGGTCGGTGGTGTTGGCGACGAGGATGTAGGTCTCGACGGCGTAGCGGCCCACTTCCTCGCCGCCGGCCGACGCCCACTTGCTGCCGGTCTGGGTGGCGCCGGCGCTGTTGTGGCCTTCGTACCAGTCGGTGGCGGACCACCACATGGCGCGCTCGACGACGATGGGGACGTTGTTGGTGGACGTGATGACCTGCGCGACCGAGGTGTCGGCGAGGCGGGCGTCTTCCAGGTCGACCCAGATGTTGAAGCGGCTGTTGCCGGGGACGGTGTAGGTCTTGACGAGCGGCGCACCCTCGGGCAACAGGTAGCGGACCTGGACCTGGGCGGTCGCGTCGTTGGGATTGGCGATCAGGGTGAAGAGGTCGAAGAACGCGCCGGTGGCGCCCTCGGCGAGGAACCACTGGGGCGCGGGCGCCTCGACGGCTGCACTCTCGTGGCCGGCGTCGAAGATGCGGCCGTGCCCCGACAGGTAGAGCGCGCGTTCGACGATGACCGGCACGGCATTGGTCGACGTGATGACGGCCGAGACGTCGGTGCTGGCCAGGCGCGGGTCCTCGAGGTTGACCCAGATGTTGAAGCGGCTGGTCGGCCCCACCGTGTACTGCTTGACGATGGGCGCCTGCGGCGCGGGCAACAAATACCGGACGGTGATCTGGGCGGTCTGGTCGGTCGGATTCTGGACCAGGTAGAACAGCTCGAAGCCAGCCACCGTGGTGCCCTCGGCGAGGAACCATTGCGTCAGCGGCCGCGCGATGCTGGTTTCGGTGTGGCTGCCGTAACCGCCGCCATCCCAGTACATCGTGCGGTCGGCGACGACGGGCTGCGACGACTCGATGATGGTGGCCAGGGCGGTGTCCTGCAGTTCGGGGAGTCGCTCGGGGTCAACGGTGGCGCTGCTATTCGGCCTGAGGGTCAGTGCCACCACGCCCTCGACGCCGTCGGGCCGCTGGAAGCGCACGCGCACGTCGGTGGCGGTGTCGGTTGGGTTCAGCAGGCTGATGAAGGTGTCGAAGAACAGGCTCGTCGCGCCCTCGGCGAAGTAGCGCGTGAAGGCGCCGGTGGCAGCCGTGAAGTCAGCCGTGCGGTCGGCGGCCACCGCCGGCAGCACGTGCGTGGCGGGCACGAAGGTGAAGCCAGTCTGCGTGGCCGTCAATGTGCAGTCTGAGCCCTCGGGCACGTCGGTGAACGCGTACTGGCCGTCGGGGTTCGTGCGCGTGCTCCGCGCACCGCAGCTTGCGGCGACCTCGACATCCCGCAGTCCGGTGCCGTTCTTGTCGTAGGCGTGGCCCGACACGGTCACGAGGCGCGTGCCCGTGAAGTCCCAGGTCTGGTCGGCATTGAGCGCGCTGATGCTGCGCGTGGCCGGGGCGAAGGTATAGCCAGCGGCCTCGGGCCCGGCTGTGTAAGCGCCACCGGGGATCAAGCCGGCGAAGACGTACCGGCCGTCGCCATCGGTGGTGGCGGTCACGGACGTGGCGCCGGTCAATGAGATCGTCACACCGGACAGCGGTGCGCCGGCACCCGTGGTGACGCGGCCCCTGATGGCCCGTGAGGTGTCATCGTCCAGGTTCGTGACGGCGACGTCGCCCGGATCCCGCCCGTCGTAAGCCGCGTCGCCGCTCACGGCGGCGCTGGTCACCACGGCATAGACGACATCGCCGTCCGACAGCGCGTCGTCCACGCCCGTAACGGTGACCGTCTGCGGGAGCGACCAGTTAGCGCTCGTGAACGTCACGGCACTGGGTGAGACCGTGCCCTCGCTCGTGTTGCTCGAGCTCAAGGCCGATGGTCACGTTCGCCGTCGGCTGCGCGGTCAGCGTCATCGTGAACGTCGCTGCGCTGCCCGTCTCGCTGGTCGCACCGCTGATGGCCGAGAGCGTGAACCACGACGTGTCGTCGTCGATGTTCGTGACGTTCACGTCGGCCGGGTTGATCCCGTTGTAGCCTGCGTCGGTGCTGCTGGCGGCAGCCGTCACGATGCTGAACGGGATGTCACCGTCATCGAGGTCGTCGTTGACGCCCGTGACGGTCACGACTTGCACGGTGCTCCAGTTCGCGCTCGTGAAGGTCAACGACGCCGGCAGGACGCTGCCTTCCGTCACGTCGCTCGAGCTCAGGGCAATGCTCACATTGGCCATCGGCTGCGCCGCGAGCACGACGGTGAACGTCGCGGCGCCGCCCGCCTCGGTCGTCGGACCGCTGATCGTCGAGACCGTGATTCCCGACGTGTCATTGTCGGTGTTCGTGGCTGCGACGTCGGCTGGGTCGAGACCGTTGTAGTTGCCATCCGTACTCGTCGCTGCAGCGGTGACGACGCTGAAGGCGACGTCGCCGTCGTCCAGGTCGTCGTTGACGCCCGTCACGGTCACGGTCTGCGCGGCGTTCCAGTTGGCACTCGTGAACGTGAGCGACGCCGGCGACACGGAACCCTCGCTCGTGTCGTTCGACGACAGGGCCACGGTCACGTCGGCGGTCGGCTGCGCCGTCAGCACCACGGTGAACGTCGCCGTGCCTCCAGCCTCCGTCGTCGGACCGGTGATCGCAGACACCGTGATCCCGGACGCGTCGTTATCGGTGTTCGTGACGCTGACGTCTGCAGGGTTCAGCCCGTTGAATGCCGCATCGGCGCTCGCGGTGGCGGCCGTGACGACGCTGAAGACGACATCGCCGTCGTCCAGAAGGTCGTCAACGCCGGTCACCGTAACCACCTGGCCCACGTTCCAGTTGGCGCTCGTGAAGGTCAACGACGCAGGATTGACCGTGCCCTCGGTGCTGTCGCCCGAGGTCAGGCCGACCGTGACGTCGGCCGTGGGCTGCGCGGTCAGCACCACGGTAAACGTCGCCGTGCCACCGGCCTCTGTCGTGGTGCCGCTGATCGCAGACACCGTGACGCCCGAGGTGTCGTTGTCGGTGTTCGTGATGCTGACGTCGGCCGGGTTGACGCCGTTGTAGTTCACGTCGGCGCTGGTGGCCGCGGCCGTCACGACACCGTAGACGACGTTCCCATCGGCCATCGCGTCGTCCACGCCGGTCACGGTGACCGTCTGCGGAGCGTTCCAGGTGGCGCCGCTGAAGGTCAGCGAGCCTGGCACGACCGTGCCTTCGGTCGCGTCACTCGACGACAGTCCGATCGTCACGTCGGCCGTTGGCTGCGCCGTCAGGACCACCGTGAAGGTCGCCGTGCCACCGGCCTCGGTCGTGGGGCCGCTGACGGTCGAGACGGTGACGCCCGACGCGTCGTCATCTGTGTTCGTCGCGTTCACGTCTGCTGGATTGATTCCGTTGTAGTTGCCGTCCGCACTGGTCGCCGCGGCGGTGACGATGCTGTAGGCCACATCGCCGTCGTCGAGGTCGTCGTTGACGCCGGTGACCGTCACGGTCTGCGGACTGTTCCAATTGGCGCTCGTGAACGTGAGCGAGGCAGGCAGGACCGTGCCCTCGGTCGCGTCGCTGGAGTTCAGGCCGACGGCGACGTCGCCCGTCGGTTGCGCCGTCAGCGCCACGGTGAAGGTCGCCGTGCCGCCAGCTTCCGTCGTCGGACGGTTCACGATCGAGACCGTGACCCCGGATGCGTCGTTGTCGGTGTTCGTGACGCTGACGTCGGCCGGGTTGATGCCGTTGTAGGTGCCGTCGGCGCTGGTGGCGGCCGCCGTGACGATGGCGTAGGCGACGTCGCCGTCGTCCAGGTCGTCGTTGGCACCCGTCACGGTGACCGTCTGCGGGACGTTCCAGTTGGCGTTCGTGAAGGTCAGCGAGGCCGGCGCGACCGTGCCTTCAGTGGCGTCGCCGGTGCTCACGCCGACGGTGACGTCGGCCGTCGGCTGCGCCGTCAGCACCACGGTAAAGGTGGCCGTGCCGCCCGCTTCGGACGTCGGGCCGCTGATGGGCGACACGGTGATGCCGGACGCGTCGTTGTCGGTGTTCGTCACGCTGACGTCGCCCGCGTTGATGCCGTTGTAGGTGCCATCGGCGCTGGTGGCGGCCGCCGTGACGATGCTGTAGGCGACGTCGCCGTCGTCCAGATCGTCGTTGACGCCGGTCACGGTCGCGGTCTGCGGCGTGTTCCAGTTCGCGCTCGTGAACGTCAGCGACGCCGGCAGGACGGTGCCTTCGGTCGCGTCGCTGGAGTTGAGCCCGATCGTCACGTCGGCGCCTGGCTGGGCATCCAGGACGACGGTGAAGGTCGCCGTGCCACCGGCCTCGGTCGTCGTGCCGCTGACGGCCGAGACGCTGATGCCGGACGCGTCGTTGTCGGTGTTCGTGAGCGCGACATCGGCCGCGTTGATGCCGTTGTAGTTCACGTCCGCACTGGTGGCCGCCGCGGTGACGACGCTGTAGGCGACGTCGCCATCGTCGAGGTCGTCGTTGACGCCGGTCGCCGTCACGGTCTGCGGGGCGTTCCAGTTGGCGCTCGTGAAGGTCAGCGCTGCGGGCAGGACGGTGCCTTCGGTCGTATCGCTCGTCGACAGGCCCACCGTGACGTCGGCCGTCGGCTGCGCGGTCAGCACCACGGTGAACGTCGCCGTGCCGCCGGCTTCCGTGGTGGGGCCGCTGATCGTCGAGACCGTGATGCCGGACGCGTCGTTGTCGGTGTTCGTGAGCGCGACATCGGCCGCGTTGATGCCGTTGTAGTTCACGTCCGCACTGGTGGCCGCCGCGGTGACGACGCTGTAGGCGACGTCGCCGTCGTCGAGGTCGTCGTTGACGCCGGTCGCCGTCACGGTCTGCGCGGCGTTCCAGTTGGCGCTCGTGAAGGTCAGCGCTGCGGGCAGGACGGTGCCTTCTGTCGCATCGCTCGTCGACAGGCCCACCGTGACGTCGGCCGTCGGCTGCGCGGTCAGCACCACGGTGAACGTCGCCGTGCCGCCGGCTTCCGTGGTGGGGCCGCTGGTCGGCGAGACGGTGATGCCGGACGCGTCGTCGTCCGTGTTCGTGACGTTGACCGTGTCTGGCCCGATCCCGTTGTAGGAACCGTCAGCACTGGTGGCGGCCGACCGCACCACCGTGTAGGCGATGTCGCCGTCGTCGAGGTCGTCGTTGACGCCGGTGACCGTCACGGTCTGCGCCACGTTCCAGTTGGCGCCCGTGAAGGTCAGCGACGCGGGCAGGACAGTGCCTTCGGTCGTGTCGTCAGAGCTCAACGTGACGCTCACGTCAGCGGTGGGCTGCGACGTGAGAACGACCGTGAACGTCGCCGTGCCGCCCGCCTCGGTGGTCGTCAAGCCCGCCGCCGACGTCGTGAAACTCGCCGTGTCGTCATCGGTGTTGGTGACCGCCACGTCGGCAGGGTTGATCCCGTTGTAGTTGCCGTCGGCGCTGGTCGCTGACGCGGTGACGATGCTGTAGGCGATGTCGCCGTCATCGACGTAGTCGTCTGCACCCGTCACGGTCACCGTTTGCGCGACGTTCCAGTTGGCACCGGTGAACGTCAGTGAGGCAGGCATCACCGTGCCTTCAGTGGCGTCGTCGGTGCTCACGCCGACGGTGACGTCGGCCGTCGGCTGCGCCGTCAGCACCACGGTGAAGGTCGCCGCGCCGCCGGCCTCTGTCGTGGGTCCGCTGATGGGCGAGACGGTGATGCCCGACGCGTCGTCGTCGGTGTTCGTGACGCTGACGTCGACCGCATTGATGCCGTTGTAGGTGCCGTCGGCGCTGGTGGCGGCCGCCGTCACGACGTTGTAGACGACGTCGCCGTCGTCCAGGTCGTCGTTGACGCCCGTCACGGTCACGGTCTGCGCCACGTTCCAGTTGGCGCTCGTGAAGGTCACCGACGCCGGCAGGACCGTTCCTTCGGTCGCGTCGTCAGCATCCACGCCGACCGTCACATCCGCTGTCGGCTGCGCATTCAGAACGACGGTGAACGTGGCGGAGCCGCCCGTCTCGGTCGTGTTCCCGCTGATCGACGACACCGTGATCCCCGAGGCGTCGTTGTCCGTGTTCGTGACGCTGACGTCGGCGGCGTTGATCCCGTTGTAGTTGCCGTCGGCGCTTGTCGCCGCGGCCGTCAGGATGCTGTAGGCAACGTCGCCGTCGTCCAGGTCGTCGTTCACACCGGTCACGGTGACCGTCTGCGCCACATTCCAGTTGGCGTTCGTGAAGGTGACTGACGCCGGCAGGACGGTGCCTTCCGTCGCGTCGCTCGAGCTGAGGCCGACCGTCACGTCGGCGGTCGGCTGTGCGTTCAGGACGACGGTGAACGTGGCTGCGCCGCCGGCTTCCGTCGTCGGGCCGCTGATGGTCGACACGGTGATGCCGGACGCGTCGTTGTCGGTGTTCGTGACATCGACGTTCGCCGCATTCAGCCCGTTGTAGGCGCCGTCTGCGCTGGTGGCGGCTGCGGTGACGATGCTGTACGCGGTGTCGCCGTCGTCCAGGTCGTCGTCAACGCCGGTGACCGTCACGGTCTGCGGCGCGCTCCAGTTGGCGCTCGTGAACGTGAGTGACGCGGGCAGGACGGTGCCCTCGGTCACGTCGCTGGAACTGACGCCGATCGTCACATCCGCCGTCGGCTGTGCATTCAGGACGACGGTGAACGTCGCCGTGCCACCAGCCTCGGTGGTGGTGCCGCTGATCGGCGAGACGGTGACGCCCGACCCGTCGTCGTCAATGTTCGACGCGCCGACGTCGGCGGGATTGAGCCCGTTGTAGTTCCCGTCTGCGCTCGTGGCTGCCGCCGTGACGATGCCGTAGGCGATGTCGCCATCGTCGAGGAGGTCATCGACGCCCGTGACGGTCACGGTCTGCGGCGCATTCCAGTTGGCGCTCGTGAACGTCAGCGACGCCGGCAACACGGTGCCTTCGGTCGCGTCGTTCGACGAGAGTCCGACGACCACGTCGGCCGTCGGCTGCGCCGTCAGCACGACCGTGAACGTCGCGGTGCCGCCTGCCTCGGTCGTGTCGCCGCTGATCGTCGAGACCGTGATGCCAGACGCGTCGTTGTCGGTGTTGGTCACCGCCACGTCGTCTGGATTGATGCCGTTGTAGTTGCCGTCGGCGCTGGTCGCCGCTGCGGTGACGATGCTGTAGGCAACGTCGCCGTCGTCCAGGTCGTCGTTGACGCCGGTCACCGTGACCGTCTGCGGCGTGCTCCAGTTCGCGGGCGTGAACGTCACCGTGGTCGGCAGGACGGTGCCTTCCGTGGCATCGCTCGACGACAGGCCAACCGTCACGTCGGCGGTTGGCTGTGCGGCCAGCACGATCGTGAAGGTAGCCGTGCCGCCGGCTTCCGTGGTGGGGCCGGTGATCGTCGAGACCGTGATGCCTGACGCGTCGTTGTCGGCGTTCGTGACCGCGACGTCACCGGCGTTGATCCCGTTGTAGCTGCCGTCGGCGCTCGTAGCCGCCGCGGTGACGATGCCGAAGGTGATGTCGCCGTCGTCGAGCAGGTCATCCACGCCCGTCACGGTCACCACCTGGGGCGTGTCCCAGTTGGCGCTCGTGAACGTGAGCGACACGGGTAGGACGGTGCCCTCGGTCGTGTCGTTCGACGACAGCGCCACCGTCACGTCGGCCGTCGGCTCGGCGTTCAACACCATGGTGAAGGTTGCGGTGCCGCCCGCCTCGGTCGTGTTGCCGCTGATCGTCGAGACCGTGATCCCGGAGGCGTCGTTGTCGGTGTTCGTGACGCTGACGTCGGCCGGATTGATCCCGTTGTAGTTGCCGTCGGCACTGATCGCGGCCGCGGTGACGACGCTGTAGGTGATGTCGCCGTCGTCCAGGTCGTCGTTGACGCCCGTGACCGTCACGGTCTGCGCGGCGTTCCAGTTCGCCGTGGTGAACGTCAGCGAGGCCGGCAAGACCGTGCCTTCGGTCGCGTCGTCTGACGAGACACCCACGGTCACGTCGGCCGTCGGTTCGGCGTTCAGGACGACGGTGAACGTCGCCGCGCCGCCGGCTTCTGTCGTCGGGCCGCTGATGGTCGAGACGGTGATGCCCGCCGCGTCGTTGTCAGTGTTCGTGACATTGACGTCGGCTGGATTCACGCCGTTGTAGTTCCCATCCGCACTGGTGGCGGCCGCGGTGACGACGCTGAAGGCGACGTCGCCGTCGTCCAGGTCGTCGTTGACGCCCGTCACGGTGACCGTCTGCGCACTGCTCCAGTTCGCGCTGGTGAAGGTCAGCGACACGGGCAGGACGGTGCCTTCCGTCGCGTCGTCGGAGGAGATCCCGACGGTCACGTCCGCCGTCGGCTGTGCATCGAGGACGACGGTGAACGTCGCCGTGCCGCCGGCCTCCGTGGTGGGGCCGCTGATGGGCGAGACGGTGATCCCGGACGCGTCGTTGTCGGTGTTCGTGACATTGACGTCGGCTGGATTCACGCCGTTGTAGTTCCCATCCGCACTGGTGGCGGTCGCGGTGACGACGCTGAAGGCGACGTCGCCATCGTCCAGGAGGTCGTCCACGCCCGTCACGGTCACCGTCTGCGCACTGCTCCAGTTTGCGCTCGTGAACGTCAGCGAGGCCGGCAGGACGGTGCCTTCGGTGGCGTCGTTCGAGCTGAGTCCCACCGTCACGTCGGCCGTCGGCTGTGCATCGAGCACGACGGTGAAGGTCGCCGTGCCCCCGGCTTCCGTCGTGGGACCGCTGATGGTCGAGACGGTGATGCCCGACGCGTCGTTGTCGGTGTTGGTGACGCTGACGTCGGCGGCGTTGATCCCGTTGTAGTTGCCGTCGGCGCTGGTCGCCGCGGCGGTGACGATGCTGAAGGCGACGTCGCCGTCATCGAGGAGGTCATCCACGCCGGTCACGGTGACGGTCTGTGCGCTGTTCCAGTTGGCACTGGTGAACGTGACCGACACGGGCAACACGGTCCCTTCGCTCGCGTCGCTCGAACTGAGGCCAATCGTCACGTCGGCCGTCGGCTGCGCTCCAAGCACGATGGTGAACGTCGCCGTGCCGCCCGACTCGGCGGTGTCGCCGGTGATCGCCGAGACCGTGATCCCCGAGGCGTCGTCATCGGTGTTCGTGACGTTGACATCAGTCGGATTGATGCCGTTGTACGCGCCATCGGCACTGGTCGCGGCCGCCGTGACGATGCTGTAGGCGACGTCACCGTCGTCCAGGTCGTCGTCGACGCCTGTCACCGTCACCGTCTGCGGGGTGCTCCAGTTCGCGTTCGTGAACGTCAGCGACGCCGGCAACGCCGTGCCTTCCGTGGCGTCGTCTGAAGAGATCCCCACCGTGACGTCGGCCGTGGGCTGCGCATCCAGCACGACGGTAAACGTGGCCGTGCCGCCGGCTTCCGTGGTGGGGCCGCTGATCGCCGAGACGGTGATCCCCGAGACGTCGTTGTCGGTGTTCGTGATCGCGACGTCGGCCGGGTTGATCCCGTTGTAGCTGCCGTCGGCGCTGGTCGCGTGCGGCGGTGACGATGCTGAAGGCGACGTCGCCGTCGTCCAGGTCGTCGTTCACGCCGGTCACGGTCACCGTCTGTGCGCTGTTCCAGTTCGCGCTGGTGAACGTGAGTGACGCGGGCAGGACGGTGCCTTCGGTCACGTCGGACGAACTGAGCCCCACCGTCACGTCGGCGGTCGGCTCGGCATCGAGGACGACGGTGAAGGTTGCGGTTCCGCCCGCCTCCGTGGTGTTTCCGCTGATCGTCGAGACCGTGATCCCAGAGGCGTCGTCGTCGGTGGTCGTGACCGCGACGTCGGCCGGGTTGATCCCGTTGTAGTTCCCATCCGCGCTGGTCGCTGCGGCTGTGACGATGGCTGAAGGCGATGTCGCCATCGTCCAGGTCGTCGTTGACGCCCGTCACGGTGACCGTCTGCGCACTGCTCCAGTTCGCGCTCGTGAACGTCAGGGATGCCGGCAGCACTGTGCCTTCGGTCGCGTCGTCGGAAGAGATCCCGACGGTCACGTCCGCCGTCGGCTGTGCATCGAGGACGACGGTGAAGGTCGCGGTGCCGCCTGCCTCGGTGGTGGGGCCGCTGATGGTCGAGACGGTGATTCCCGACGCGTCGTTGTCGGCGTTCGTGACGGTGACGTCAGCGGAGTTGATCCCGTTGTAGTTGCCGTCGGCGCTCGTGGCGGCCGCGGTGATGATGGCGAAGGCGACGTCGCCATCGTCGAGGTCGTCGTTGACGCCCGTCACGGTGACCGTCTGCGCGGAGTTCCAGTTCGCGCTCGTGAAGGTGAGCGACGCCGGCAGGACCGTGCCCTCGGTGGCGTCATTCGACGACATCCCCACCGTGACGTCGGCCGTCGGCTGCGCGTCGAGGACGACCGTGAAGGTCGCCGTGCCGCCCGCCTCGGTCGTGGGGCCGCTGATCGTCGAGACCGTGATGCCCGACGTGTCGTTGTCGGTGTTCGTGACGGCGACGTCGGCCGGTTTCATCCCGTTGTAGGTGCCGTCCGCGCTCGAGGCCGCCGCAGTGGCGATGTGGTACGCGATGTTGCCGTCGTCGAGGTCGTCGTTGACGCCGGTGACGGTGATCGTCTGCGGAGTGTTCCAGTCCGCTGCCGTGAAGGTCACCGACACGGGCAGGACCGTGCCTTCGGTCGTGTCGCTGGACGAGAGGCCGACTGTCACGTCGGCCGTCGGCAGCGTATCCAGCACGATCGTGAACGTTGCGGTGCCGCCCGCCTCGGTCGTCGGACCGCTGGCGGCCGACACGGTGATGCCCGCGCCGTCGTCGTCGGTGTTCGTGACGCTCACGTCGGCAGGGTTCATCCCGTTGTAGTTGCCGTCCGCGCTGGTGGCCGCGGCGGTGACGATGCCGAAGGCGACGTCGCCGTCGTCGAGGAGGTCGTCGACGCCCGTCACGGTGACCGTCTGCGCGGAATCCCAGTTTGCGCTCGTGAAGGTCAGCGACACGGGCAGGACGGTGCCTTCGGCCGTGTTGTCCGAAGAGAGACCCACCGTCACGTCGGCCGTCGGCTCGGCGGTGAGCACGACGGTGAAGGTCGCGGTGCCGCCAGCTTCCGTCGTGTCACCGCTGATGGCCGAGACGGTGATCCCCGAGGCGTCGTTGTCGGCATTCGTGACGCTGACGTCAGCGGCGTTGATCCCGTTGTAGTTGCCGTCGGCACTGGTCGCGGCCGCCGTGACGATGCTGTAGGCAACGTTGCCGTCGTCCAGGTCATCGTTGACGCCGGTCACGGTCACCGTCTGCGCACTGCTCCAGTTCACCGCCGTGAACGTCAATGACACGGGGAGCACTGTGCCTTCGGTGGTGTCGTTGGAACTGAGCCCCACTGTCACGTCTGCCGTCGGCTGTGCATCCAGGACGACGGTGAAGGTCGCGGTGCCACCGGCTTCAGTCGTCGGCCCGCTGATGGTCGAGACGGTGATGCCGGAGGCGTCGTTGTCGGTGTTGGTGACGTTGACGTCGGCGGCGTTGATGCCGCTGTAGGTGCTGTCGGCACTCGTCGCGGCGGCGGTCACAATGCTGAACGCGACGTCGCCATCGTCGAGCAGGTCGTCTGCGCCGGTGACCGTCACGGTCTGTGCACTGTTCCAGTTGGCGCTGGTGAACGTGAGCGACACCGGCAGGACGGTGCCCTCGGTGGCGTCGTTGGAGCTCAGCCCCACCGTCACGTCGGCTGTCGGCTGCGCATCGAGGACGACCGTGAACGTGGCGGTGCCGCCGGCTTCCGTGGTGTTGCCGCTGATAAGCGAGACGGTAATGCCGGAGGCGTCGTTGTCGGCGTTCGTGACCGCGACGTCGGCGGCGTTGATCCCGTTGTAGTTGCCGTCCGCGCTGGTCGCGGCCGCCGTGACGATGCTGAAGGCGACGTCGCCGTCATCGAGGAGATCATCCACGCCCGTCACGGTGATGGTCTGGGCACTGTTCCAGTTGGCGCTCGTGAACGTGAGCGATGCAGGCAACGCGGTGCCCTCGGTCACGTCGTTCGACGAGAGGCCCACGGTCACGTCGTCGGTCGGTTGCGCATCGAGCACGATCGTGAAGGTGGCAGTGCCCCCGGCTTCGGTGGTGTTGCCGCTGATGGCCGACACGGTGATGCCGGAGGCGTCGTTGTCGGCGTTCGTGACCGCGACGTCGGCGGGGTTGATGCCGTTGTAGGCGCCATCGGCGCTCGTGGCGGCCGCGGTGACGATGCTGTAGGCGATGTCGCCGTCGTCCAGGTCGTCGTTGACGCCGGTCACGGTGACCGTCTGCGCGGAGTTCCAGTTCACGCTCGTGAAGGTCACCGAGACGGGCAGGGCCGTGCCCTCCGTGGCGTCGCTCGTCGAGATGCCCACGGTCACGTCGGCGGTCGGCTGCGCATCCAGGACGACCGTGAACGTGGCGGTGCCGCCGGCCTCCGTCGTGGGACCGCTGATGGTCGAGACCGTGATCCCGGAGGCGTCGTTGTCGGTGTTGGTGACGTTGACGTCGGCGGCGTTGACGCCGTTGTAGTTGCCATCGGCACTGGTCGCGGCGGCGGTCACGATGCTGTAGGCGATATCGCCGTCGTCCAGGTCGTCGTTGACGCCCGTGACTGTCACAGTCTGGGGCGAATTCCAGTTCGCGCTCGTGAACGTGAGCGACACCGGCACGACGGTGCCTTCCGTCGCGTCGTCGGACGAGATGCCCACGGTCACGTCGGCGGTCGGCTGCGCATCCAGGACGACCGTGAACGTGGCGTTGCCGCCGGCCTCGGTCGTGTTGCCGCTGATCGTCGAGACCGTGATCCCGGAGGCGTCGTTGTCGGTGTTCGTGACGTTGACGTCGGCGGCGTTGATGCCGTTGTAGTTGCCATCGGCACTGGTCGCGGCGGCGGTCACGATGCTGTAGGCAAGGTCGCCATCGTCGAGGTCGTCGTCCGCGCCGGTCACGGTCACCGTCTGCGCGGTGTTCCAGTTGGCACTCGTGAAGGTGAGCGACACGGGCAGGACGGTGCCTTCGGTCGTGTCGTTCGACGAGATACCGACCGTCACGTCGGCCGTCGGCTGCGCGTCGAGCACGACGGTGAAGGTCGCCGTGCCGCCGGCTTCGGTCGTGGTGCCACTGATCGTCGAGACCGTGATGCCGGACGTGTCGTTGTCGGTGTTGGTGACCGCCACGTCGGCGGCGATTGATCCCGTTGTAGTTCCCGTCGGCGCTGGTGGCGGCCGCGGTGACGATGCTGTAGGCGACGTCGCCGTCGTCGAGGTCGTCGTTGACGCCCGTCACGGTGACCGTCTGCGCGGTGTTCCAGTTGGCCGCCGTGAAGGTGAGCGACGCGGGCAGGACGGTGCCCTCCGTCGCATCGCTGGACGAGAGACCCACCGTGACGTCGGCTGTCGGTTGCGAGTTCAGGACCACCGTGAACGTCGCGGTGCCGCCAGCCTCGGTCGTCGGGTTCCGCTGATGGTCGTCACGGTGATGTCGGCACGCGTCGTCGTCGACGTTCGTGACGCTGACGTCGCCGCGTTGATCCCGTTGTAGTTCCCGTCAGCGCTCGTGGCCGCCGCGGTGACGATGCTGAAGGCGACGTCGCCGTCGTCGAGCAGGTCGTCCACGCCCGTGACGGTGACCGTCTGCGCACTGCTCCAGTTGGCCGCCGTGAAGGTGAGCGACACGGGCAGGACGGTGCCTTCGGTCGTGTCGTCAGACGAGAGCCCGACGGTCACGTCGGCGGTCGGCTGCGCGTTCGAGCACGACCGTGAAGGTCGCCGTGCCGCCGGCTTCCGTGGTGGTGCCGCTGATCGTGGAGACCGTGATGCCCGACGCGTCGTTGTCGGTGTTCGTGACGTTGACGTCGGCGGCGTTGATCCCGTTGTAGATGCCGTCGGCACTGGTGGCCGCCGCGGTGACGATGCTGAAGGCGACGTCGCCGTCGTCCAGGTCGTCGTTGACGCCCGTTACGGTCACCGTCTGCGCACTGCTCCAGTTCGCGCTGGTGAAGGTCAGCGATACGGGCAGGACGGTGCCTTCGGTCGTGTCGTCAGACGAGAGCCCGACGGTTACGTCGGCGGTCGGCTGCGCGTCGAGCACGACCGTGAACGTCGCCGTGCCGCCCGACTCGGTGGTGGCGCCGCTGATCGTGGACACCGTAATGCCGGAGGCGTCGTTGTCGGCGTTCGTGACCGCGACGTCGGCGGGATTGATCCCGTTGTAGTTCCCGTCAGCACTGCTGGCGGCCGCGGTGAGGATGCTGAAGGCGACGTCGCCGTCGTCCAGGTCGTCGTTGACGCCCGTGACGGTGACCGTCTGCGCACTGCTCCAGTTCGCGCTGGTGAAGGTCAGCGAGGCGGGCAGGACGGTGCCTTCGGTCACGTCGTCAGACGAGAGCCCGACGGTCACGTCGGCGGTCGGCTGCGCGTCGAGCACGACCGTGAACGTGGCCGTGCCGCCGACTTCCGTGGTGGAGCTACTGATCGTCGAGACCGTGATGCCCGACGCGTCGTTGTCGGTGTTCGTGACGTTGACGTCGGCGGGATTGATCCCGTTGTAGTTCCCGTCAGCACTGCTGGCGGCCGCCGTGAGGATGCTGAAGGCGACGTCGCCGTCGTCGAGGTCGTCGTTGACGCCCGTCACGGTGACCGTCTGCGCGCTGTTCCAGTTCGCGCTGGTGAACGTCAGCGACACGGGCAGGACGGTGCCTTCCGTCGTGTCGTCGGACGAGAGCCCGACGGTCACGTCGGCGGTCGGCTGCGCGTCGAGCACGACCGTGAACGTCGCCGTGCCGCCGGCTTCCGTGGTGGAGCCGCTGATCGTCGACACCGTGATGCCCGACGCGTCGTTGTCGGTGTTCGTGACGGCGACGTCGGCCGCGTTGATCCCGTTGTAGTTGCCGTCGGCGCTGGTGGCGGCCGCGGTGACGATGGTGTAGGCGATGTCGCCATCGTCCAGGTCGTCGTTGACGCCGGTCACCGTCACCGTCTGGGCACTGTTCCAGTTCGCGCTCGTGAACGTCAGCGACGTCGGCAGCACGGTGCCCTCAGATGAGTCGCTCGACGACAGCCCTACCGTCACGTCGGCCGTCGGCTGCGCTGTCAGCACCACCGTGAACGTCGCCGTGCCCGCGGCTTCTGTCGTGTTGCCGCTGATGGTCGATACGGTGAAGCCCGAGGCATCGTTGTCGGTGTTCGTGACGCCGACATCGTCGGGATCGATGCCGTTGTAGGTGCCGTCGGCGCTGGTCGCCGCCGCCGTGACGATGGAGTAGGCGATGTCGCCGTCGTCGAGATCGTCGTTGACGCCCGTGGCTGTTACGGTCTGCGGCGAATCCCAGTTCGCCGCCGTGAAGGTCAGCGACGTCGGCAGGACGGTGCCTTCGGTGGTGTCACTCGACGAGATGCCCACCGTCACGTCTGCCGTCGGCTGCGCAGCGAGCACGACGGTGAACGTGGCGGTGCCGCCGGCCTCCGTCGTGGGACCGCTGATCGCCGACACCGTAATCTCCGCCCCGTCGTCATCGTGGTTCACCACGCCGACGTCGACCGGATTGATCCCGTTGTAGTTGCCATCGGCGCTGGTCGCGGCCGCGGTGACAACGGTGAACGCGATATCGCCGTCGTCGACGAGGTCATTCACGCCCGTCACCGTGACGGTCTGCGCGGAGTTCCAGTTGGCGCTGGTGAAGGTCAGCGACGCGGGCACGACCGTCCCCTCGGTCGTGTCGTTGGACGAGATCCCGACCGTCACGTCGGCCGTGGGTTCGGCGTCCAGGACGACGGTGAACGTCGCGGTGCTGCCGGCCTCCGACGTCGGACCACTGATCGCCGAGACCGTGATGCCGGAGGCGTCGTTGTCGGTGTTCGTGACGTTGACGTCGGCGGCGTTGATGCCGTTGTAGGTGCCGTCGGCGCTGGTGGCGGCAGCGGTGACGATGCTGTAGGCGATATTGCCGTCGTCGAGGTCGTCGTTGACGCCGGTCACGGTCACCGTCTGGGCGGAGCTCCAGTTCGCGCTGGTGAACGTCAGCGATGCGGGGAGGACCGTGCCTTCGGTTGCGTCGTTCGAGCTGATCCCGACCGTGACGTCGGCCGTCGGTTGGGCCTCGAGGACGACGGTGAACGTGGCGGTGCCGCCGGCTTCCGTCGTGGGGCCGCTGATCGTCGAGACCGTGATGCCCGACGCGTCGTTGTCGGTGTTGGTGACGTTGACGTCGGCGGCGTTGATCCCGTTGTAGGTGCCGTCCGCGCTGGTGGCGGCCGCGGTGACGATGCTGTAGGCGACGTCGCCGTCGTCGAGGTCGTCGTTGACGCCGGTCACGGTCACCGTCTGGGCGGTGTTCCAGTTCGCACTCGTGAAGGTGAGCGACGCCGGCAGGACGGTGCCTTCCGTCGGCGTCGCTGGTCGACAGTCCGACCGTCACGTCGGCCGTCGGCTGCGCGTCGAGCACGACCGTGAACGTCGCGGTGCCGCCGGCTTCCGTCGTGTGGACCGCTGATCGTCGAGACCGTGATGCCCGACGCGTCGTTGTCGGTGTTGGTGACGGTGACGTCGGCGGCGTTGATCCCGTTGTAGGTGCCGTCGGCGCTGGTGGCGGCCGCGGTGACGATGCTGTAGGCGATGTCGCCGTCGTCCAGGTCGTCGTTGACGCCGGTCACCGTCACCGTCTGCGCGCTGTTCCAGTTGGCGGTCGTGAAGGTCAGCGACGCCGGGAGGACCGTGCCTTCGGTCGTGTCGCTCGACGACAAGCCCGATCGTCACGTCGGCCGTCGGCTGCGCGTCGAGCACGACCGTGAAGGTCGCGGTGCCGCCGGCCTCCGTCGTGTTGCCCGCTGATCGGCGAGACCGTGATGCCCGACGTGTCGTTGTCGGTGTTCGTGACGGTGACGTCGGCGGCGTTGATCCCGTTGTAGTTGCCGTCGGCGCTGGTGGCGGCCGCGGTGACGATGCTGTAGGCGATGTCGCCGTCGTCGAGGTCGTCGTTGACGCCCGTCACGGTCACCGTCTGGGCGGTGTTCCAGTTCGCGCTCGTGAAGGTGAGCGACGCCGGGCAGGACCGTGCCTTCGGTCGTGTCGCTGGTCGACAGATCCGACCGTCACGTCGGCCGTCGGCTGCGCGTCGAGCACGACGGTGAACGTGGCCGTGCCGCCGGCTTCCGTCGTGTGGCCCGCTGATCGGCGAGACCGTGATGCCCGACGCGTCGTTGTCGGTGTTCGTGACGGTGACGTCGGCGGCGTTGAGCCCGTTGTAGTTGCCGTCGGCGCTGGTGGCGGCCGCGGTGACGATGGTGTAGGCGATGTCGCCGTCGTCGAGGTCGTCGTTGACGCCCGTCACGGTCACCGTCTGGGCGGTGTTCCAGTTCGCGCTCGTGAAGGTGAGCGACGCCGGGAGGACCGTGCCTTCGGTCGTGTCGCTGGACGACAGGCCGACCGTCACGTCGGCCGTCGGCTGCGCGTCGAGCACGACGGTGAACGTGGCGGTGCCGCCGGCTTCCGTCGTGGGGCCGCTGATCGGCGAGACCGTGATGCCCGACGCGTCGTTGTCGGTGTTGGTGACGGTGACGTCGGCCGCGTTGATCCCGTTGTAGGTGCCGTCGGCGCTGGTCGCGGCCGCGGTCACGATGCTGAAGGCGATGTCGCCGTCGTCGAGCAGGTCGTCGACGCCCGTGACGGTGACCGTCTGCGCGCTGTTCCAGTTGGCGCTCGTGAAGGTCAGCGACGCCGGCGGGACCGTGCCTTCGGTCGTGTCGTCGACGAGAGCCCGACCGTGACGTCGGCCGTCGGTTCTGCGTTCAGCACGACCGTGAACGTGGCGGTGCCGCCCGCCTCGGTCGTGGCGCCGCTGATCGGCGAGACCGTGATGCCCGACGCGTCGTTGTCGGTGTTCGTGACGGTGACGTCGGCGGCGTTGATCCCGTTGTAGGTGCCGTCGGCGCTGGTCGCGGCCGCCGTGACGATGCTGAAGGCGACGTCGCCGTCGTCCAGGACGATCGTTGACGCCGGTCACGGTCACCGTCTGCGCGGTGTTCCAGTTCGCGGTCGTGAAGGTCAGCGACGCCGGGCAGGACCGTGCCTTCGGTCGTGTCGCTGGTCGACAGGCCGACCGTCACATCGGCCGTCGGCTGCGCGTCGAGGACGACCGTGAAGGTCGCGGTGCCGCCGGCCTCCGTCGTGTCGCCGCTGATCGGCGAGACCGTGATGCCGGAGGTGTCGTTGTCGGTGTTCGTGACGGTGACGTCGGCCGCGTTGAGCCCGTTGTAGGTGCCGTCGGCGCTGGTCGCGGCCGCGGTGACGATGCTGTAGGCGACGTCGCCGTCGTCGAGGAGGTCGTTGACGCCGGTCACGGTCACCGTCTGGGCGCTGTTCCAGTTGGCGCTCGTGAAGGTGAGCGACGCCGGGCAGGACCGTGCCCTCGGTCGTGTCGCTGGTCGACGAGATGCCGACCGTCACGTCGGCCGTCGGCTGCGCGTCGAGCACGACCGTGAACGTCGCCGTGCCGCCGGCTTCCGTCGTGGTCACCGCTGATCGGCGAGACCGTGATGCCCGACGCGTCGTTGTCGGTGTTCGTGACGTTGACGTCGGCGGCGTTGATCCCGTTGTAGGTGCCATCGGCGCTGGTGGCGGCCGCGGTGACGATGCTGTAGGCGATGTCGCCGTCGTCCAGGTCGTCGTTGACGCCGGTCACCGTGACCGTCTGGGCGCTGTTCCAGTTCGCGGCTCGTGAAGGTCAGCGACGCCGGGCAGGACCGTGCCCTCGGTCGTGTCGCTCGACGAGAGGCCGACCGTCACGTCGGCCGTCGGCTGCGCGTCGAGGACGACGGTGAACGTGGCGGTGCCGCCGGCCTCCGTCGTGGTCCCGCTGATCGTCGAGACCGTGATGCCCGACGCGTCGTTGTCGGTGTTCGTGACGGTGACGTCGGCGGCGTTGAGCCCGTTGTAGGTGCCGTCGGCGCTGGTGGCGGCCGCGGTGACGATGCTGAAGGCGATGTCGCCGTCGTCGAGCAGGTCGTCCACGCCGGTCACGGTCACCGTCTGGGCGGTGTTCCAGTTGGCGCTCGTGAAGGTCAGTGACGCGGGCAGGACGGTGCCCTCGGTCGTGTCGTTCGACGAGATGCCGACCGTGACGTCGGCGGTCGGCTGCGCGTTCAGCACGACGGTGAACGTCGCCGTGCCGCCGGCTTCCGTCGTGGTCGCCGCTGATGGTCGAGACCGTGATGCCCGACGCGTCGTTGTCGGTGTTGGTGACGGTGACGTCGGCGGCGTTGATCCCGTTGTAGGTGCCGTCGGCGCTGGTGGCCGCTGCGGTGACGATGCTGTAGGCGATGTCGCCGTCGTCCAGGTCGTCGTTGACGCCGGTCACGGTCACCGTCTGGGCGCTGTTCCAGTTCGCGGTCGTGAAGGTCAGCGACGCCGGCGGGACGGTGCCTTCGGTGGTGTCGTTCGACGAGATGCCGATCGTGACGTCGGCCGTCGGCTGCGCGTCGAGCACGACCGTGAACGTCGCCGTGCCGCCGGCCTCGGTCGTGTTGCCGCTGATCGTCGAGACCGTGATCCCGGAGGCGTCGTTGTCGGTGTTCGTGACGGTGACGTCGGCGGCGTTGATCCCGTTGTAGGTGCCGTCGGCGCTGGTCGCCGCCGCCGTGACGATGCTGAAGGCGACGTCGCCGTCGTCCAGGAGATCGTCGACGCCGGTCACGGTCACCGTCTGCGCCGAGTTCCAGTTCGCGCTCGTGAAGGTCAGCGACGCCGGCAGGACGGTGCCTTCCGTCGTGTCGTTCGACGAGAGGCCGATCGTGACGTCGGCCGTCGGCTGCGCGTCGAGCACGACCGTGAAGGTGGCCGTGCCGCCCGCTTCGGTCGTCGGACCGCTGACGGTGGATACGGTGATGCCGGAGGTGTCGTTGTCGGTGTTGGTGACGGTGACGTCGGTGGCGTTGATCCCGTTGTAGGTGCCGTCGGCGCTGGTCGCGGCCGCGGTCACGATGCTGAAGGCGATGTCGCCGTCGTCGAGCAGGTCGTCCACGCCCGTCACGGTGACCGTCTGCGCGCTGTTCCAGTTCGCGCTCGTGAAGGTCAGCGACGCCGGCAGCACCGTGCCTTCCGTCGTGTCGCTGGTCGACAAGCCGACCGTCACGTCGGCCGTCGGCTGGGCGTCGAGCACGACCGTGAACGTCGCCGTGCCGCCGGCTTCCGTCGTGGTCGCCGCTGATGGTCGAGACCGTGATGCCCGACGCGTCGTTGTCGGTGTTCGTGACGGTGACGTCGGCGGCGTTGATCCCGTTGTAGGTGCCGTCGGCGCTGGTCGCGGCCGCCGTGACGATGCTGTAGGCGACGTCGCCGTCATCCAGGAGGTCGTCGACGCCGGTCACGGTCACCGTCTGCGCGGTGTTCCAGTTGGCACTCGTGAAGGTCAGCGACACCGGCAGGACCGTGCCTTCGGTCGCGTCGCTGGACGAGAGGCCGACCGTCACGTCGGCCGTCGGCTGCGCGTCGAGCACGACGGTGAACGTCGCCGTGCCGCCGGCCTCCGTCGTGGTCGCCGCTGATCGTCGAGACCGTGATGCCCGACGCGTCGTTGTCGGTGTTCGTGACGGTGACGTCGGCGGCGTTGATCCCGTTGTAGATGCCGTCGGCGCTGGTGGCGGCCGCCGTGACGATGCTGAAGGCGATGTCGCCGTCGTCGAGCAGGTCGTCCACGCCCGTCACGGTCACCGTCTGGGCGGAGTTCCAGTTGGCACTCGTGAAGGTGAGCGACGCGGGCAGGACGGTGCCCTCGGTCGCGTCATTCGACGAGAGGCCCACCGTGACGTCGGCGGTCGGTTGCGCATCGAGCACGACGGTGAACGTCGCCGTGCCGCCGGCTTCCGTCGTGGTGACCGCTGATCGTCGAGACCGTGATGCCCGGACGCGTCGTTGTCGGTGTTCGTGACGGTGACGTCGGCGGCGTTGATCCCGTTGTAGGTGCCGTCCGCGCTGGTGGCCGCCGCGGTGACGATGCTGAAGGCGACGTCGCCGTCGTCGAGGAGGTCGTCGACGCCCGTCACGGTCACCGTCTGGGCGCTGTTCCAGTTCGCAGTCGTGAAGGTGAGCGACGCCGGGAGGACCGTGCCCTCGGTCGCGTCGCTGGTCGAGCAGTCCGACCGTCACGTCGGCCGTCGGCTGCGCATCGAGGACGACGGTGAAGGTCGCGGTGCCGCCGGCTTCCGTCGTGGGACCGCTGATCGTCGAGACCGTGACGCCCGACGCGTCGTTGTCGGTGTTCGTGACGTTGACGTCGGCGGCGTTGATCCCGTTGTAGATGCCGTCGGCGCTGGTGGCGGCTGCCGTGACGATGCTGAAGGCGATGTCGCCGTCGTCCAGGTCGTCGTTGACGCCCGTCACGGTCACCGTCTGGGCGGAGTTCCAGTTGGCACTCGTGAAGGTCAGCGACGCGGGCAGGACGGTGCCCTCGGTCGCGTCATTCGACGAGAGGCCCACCGTGACGTCGGCGGTCGGTTGCGCATCGAGCACGACGGTGAACGTCGCCGTGCCGCCGGCTTCCGTCGTGGGACCGCTGATCGTCGAGACCGTGATCCCGGAGGCGTCGTTGTCGGTGTTCGTGACGGTGACGTCGGCGGCGTTGATCCCGTTGTAGGTGCCATCCGCGCTGGTGGCCGCTGCGGTGACGATGCTGTAGGCGATGTCGCCGTCGTCCAGGTCGTCGTTGACGCCGGTCACGGTCACCGTCTGCGGCGCTGTTCCAGTTCGCGCTCGTGAAGGTCAGCGACGCCGGCAGGACCGTGCCTTCCGTGGCGTCGCTCGACGAGATGCCCACCGTGACGTCGGCCGTCGGCTCGGCATCGAGCACCACCGTGAACGTGGCCGTGCCGCCGGCTTCCGTCGTGTTGCCGCTGATCGTCGAGACCGTGATGCCCGACGCGTCGTTGTCGGTGTTCGTGACGGTGACGTCGGCGGCGTTGATCCCGTTGTAGGTGCCATCCGCGCTGGCGGCCGCCGCGGTGACGATGCTGAAGGCGACGTCGCCGTCGTCGAGCAGGTCGTCGTCGACGCCCGTCACGGTCACCGTCTGGGCGGTGTTCCAGTTGGCGCGTCGTGAAGGTCAGCGACACCGGCAGGACCGTGCCTTCGGTCGCGTCGCTGCGACGAGAGGCCGACCGTCACATCGGCCGTCGGCTGCGCATCGAGCACGACGGTGAACGTGGCCGTGCCGCCGGCCTCCGTCGTGTTCCCGCTGATGGTCGAGACCGTGATGCCCGACGCGTCGTTGTCGCTGTTCGTGACGGTGACGTCGGCGGCGTTGATCCCGTTGTAGGTGCCGTCCGCGCTGGCGGCCGCCGCCGTGACGATGCTGAAGGCGACGTCGCCGTCGTCGAGCAGGTCGTCCACGCCCGTCACGGTCACCGTCTGGGCGGTGTTCCAGTTGGCGCTCGTGAAGGTGAGCGACGCGGGCAGCACGGTGCCCTCGGTCGCGTCACTCGACGAGAGGCCCACCGTGACGTCGGCGGTCGGTTGCGCATCGAGCACGACGGTGAACGTCGCCGTGCCGCCGGCTTCCGTCGTGGGACCGCTGATCGTCGAGACCGTGATGCCCGACGCGTCGTTGTCGGTATTCGTGACCGCGACGTCGGCAGGATTGATCCCGTTGTAGTTCCCGTCGGCGCTCGTGGCCACCGCGGTGACGATGCTGAAGGCGATGTCGCCGTCGTCCAGGTCGTCGTTGACGCCGGTCACGGTCACCGTCTGCGCACTGCTCCAGTTCGCAGTCGTGAAGGTCAGCGAGACGGGCAGGACGGTGCCCTCGGTCGCGTCATTCGACGAGATCCCCACCGTGACGTCGGCCGTCGGCTCGACATCGAGCACCACCGTGAACGTGGCCGTGCCGCCGGCCTCAGTCGTGTTGCCGCTGATCGTCGAGACCGTCACGCCCGACACGTCGTCATCCGTGCTGGTCACCGACGCGTCGGTCGCGTTCAGCCCGTTGTAAGCAGCGTCGGTGCTCGCCGCCGCGGCCGTCACGATGCTGTAGGTGATGTCGCCGTCGTCGAGGTCGTCGTTGACGCCCGTGACCGTGACGGTCTGCGCGCTGTTCCAGTTCGCGGTGGTGAAGGTCAGCGACACCGGCAGCACGGTGCCTTCGGTGGTGTCGCTCGAACTGAGGGCAACCGTGACGTTCGCCGTCGGGGCCTGCTGCAGGACGACGGTGAAGCTGGCCGTGCCGCCAGCCTCGGTCGTCGTCAGCCCGCTCGTCGGGGTGACCGCGATCCCACCAACCGTGATCACGAACGTGTCGCTGGCGCTCGCGGCGCCGTCGCTCACGGTCAGCGTGATCGTGGCCGTGCCCGCCTGGCCCGCGGCCGGCGTCACGGTCACCGTGCGGTTCGCGCCAGCCCCGTTCAAGGCAAGGTTGGCATCCGGAACGAGTGCCTGGTTCGACGACGTCGCCGTCACGGTGAGCGAGCCCGCGGCTGTCTCGACGTCACCGACCGTGAATGCGATCGCGTCCGTCGACGTCGCCATCGGTGTGCGCTGGTCAGAGACGTCGGAGATCGTCGGCGTGTCGTTCACAGGAGACACGGTGATCATCCCCACCATGTCGTTGTCGACCTTCACTCCGCCAAGCCCCGTGTGGCCCTGGTCGCTGGTGACGATCTGGATGCTGGCGCCGCTGCCGTTGTAATCCGGATCAGGCGTGAAGATCATGCCCGCAATCGCGGCGTTGAGGTCCGTGATCGCTCCGCTGAACGTCATCGACGCGTCTGCCGAGCCGTCGCCGATCGAGAACGTCAGCCCCCCGGTGCCCGACAGCGTCAGCGCTCCGTTCGCGGCCGTCAACGTCACTTCGACCGACGCGCCGCCGGCGTCCACGTCGCTGACGGAGACCAGGTTGCCGTTCCCGCTCGAGAATGTCAGCGGCGTGTCTTCGGGGGTCGTCTGCGCTCCCGGTACGGTGTTGACAGGGGCATCGTTGACCGCGACGACGGTGATGCTGGCGCTGACCGTTGATCCGCCCAGGCCCGCGTCGCCGCTCGACGTCGCTGCCTGCACCGTGAAGCTGCCGCTGCCGTTGAAGTTGGCCGTCGGCGTGAACTTCAGTCCGGCATTGCCCTCGGCGAACGTGACGAACGTGCCGCTGGTGACCTGCGTCGTCCCGTCGTTCTTGTAGAGCGTGCCGTTGGTGATTGCCGTGATCTTGAAGTGCGTCACTTCCGCGCCATCGACGGCATTCCGCGAGATCACCAGGCCGGTCGTCGACTGCGTGTCCTCGTCGGTCGTCGCGGCCGTCACCGAGGGGGTGTCGGCAATCGGGGTGATGGTAATCGTCGCGTTGACCGTGCTGCCGCCCAGGCCGCCGTCCACGCCCGACGTCGAGGCCTGCACGGTAAAGCTGCCACTCGTGATCGAGTTCGCCGTCGACGTGAACTTCAGCCCCGCATTGCCCTCGGCAAACGTGACGAAGGTGCCGCTGGTGATCGCCGTGGTCCCGTCGTTCTTGTAGAGCGTGCCACCAGAGATCGCCGTGATCTTGAAGTGCGTGACCTCGGCCCCATCCGCGGCGTTGCGCGAGATGACGAGGCCACTCGTCGACTGCGTGTCTTCGTTCGTCGTCGCGTTGGTCACCGATGGCGTGTCGGCAACGGGCGTGATCGTAATCGTCGCGTTGACCGTGCTGCCGCCCAGCCCGCCGTCCACGCCCGACGTCGAGGCCTGCACGGTGAAGCTGCCACTCGTGATCGAGTTCGCCGTCGGTGTGAACTTCAGCCCCGCGTTGCCCTCGGCAAACGTGATGAACGTCCCTGAGGTGATCTGCGTCGTGCCGTTGTTCTTGTAAAGCGTGCCGCCCGAGATGGCGGTGATCTTGAAGTGCGTGACCTCGGCCCCGTCCACGGCGTTGCGCGAGATGACGAGGCCGCTCGTCGATTGCGTGTCCTCGTTCGTTGTCGCGTTCGTCACCGACGGCGTGTCGGCAATGGGCGTAATCGTGATGGTCGCGTTGACCGTGCTGCCGCCCAACCCGCCGTCGACGCCAGAAGTTGAGGCCTGGCTCGTGAAGCTGCCGCTGGTGGTCGAGTTGGCGGTCGGCGTGAACTTCAGCCCGGCGTTGCCCTCCGCGAACGTGATGAACGTCCCGCTTGTGATCTGGGTCGTGCCGTTGTTCTTGTAGAGCGTGCCGCCCGAGATGGCGGTGATCTTGAAGTGCGTGACCTCGGCACCGTCCACCGCATTGCGCGAGATGACCAGGCCGCTCGACGACTGCGTGTCCTCGTTGGTCGTCGCGTTGGTCACCGACGGCGTGTCGGCCACTGCGTTCACGGTCACGACGAACGTGTCGGAGGCTGTCAGGACGCCATCGCTGACCGTGATGGTGATCGTCGCGGTGCCGAACTGGTTTGCAGCGGGCGTCACCGTGACCGTCCGGCTCGCACCGCTTCCGCCAAAAGTGACGTTGGCGTGTGGCACCAGCGTCGTGTTGCTCGACGAGCCGCTCATCGTCAGGCTGCCCGCCGTCGTCTCTCCATCCCCTACCGTGAAGGACAGCGCCGACGTAGCGCCGTCCTCGTTGATCGTCTGATCGGTCACGTTCGTGATCGTCGGTGCCGTCTGCTGCGCCCACGCGGCGTAGAGGTAGGTCGGACCAGACGAGTTGACGTCCTTGTCTGTGCCTACCTCGAAGCCATTCGACAGGAGTTCCTGGATTCGATTGGCGCCGCCAACTGTGTTGGTGAAGAAGTAGCTCATGTCGACGGCGGCACCCATCGAGTCGGAATGCTGGACGGCGGATTCGCCTCCGTCCTTCTTGACCAGGATGTACTCGGTCTGGAAGCCGGGCGTGCTGATGATCCTGTTGTCGGTGCCGTTGCCGGTGTAGCTGCCGACGTCCATCGCGCCCGCGACGTCGTTCCAGGCGATGTAGTGGTAGGTCACCCCGTTCGTGTTGACCCGACTGTCGGAGCCGACCGTGAAGCCGTCGGCATTGAGGGAGTTGAGGTACGCTACCGACGACGAGTTCGCGAAGTTGTACGAGTAGGTCGACGAGGCCGTGTGGAACACCGCCTCCGCGGCGGTATCCGACAGGATGAAGACGAGTTCCGGCTGGAACCCCACCCCGCTGATCGCTTTCGAGCTCGAACCATCGCCGGTGTACGAGCCGACCTTCAGGTAACCTGCGGCGGCCTTGAACGCGACCCAGCGAAACTGCCACCCGTTGTCGTTCACCCAGATTGAGCTACCGATCGTGAAACCGTCGGCGTCGAGCGACTGAATCTCGTTGGCGACCAATGCGGTCGCGCCGGTGAGGTACTTCGTCTTGTCGCTCGCCATCGTCGAGGTGCGCACGGTGGCAATGTCTTCGGAGGCGAAGACGATGACGACATCAGGCTGAAAGCCGAGCCCGGTGATCGCGCGGTTGTCGGTCGCGTTCCCGACGAAGCTGCCTGACAACACTTGCTGGGCCCCCGCCACGGCAGGCACGAGCACGAGTGCTGCAACGAGGAGCAGCAAGCAGGCACACGTCCGTCCGGGTCGTGGGTGGCCCATCCTCGGGGCCCCGATCGGGTGACGGACGGCGCTCATCAGTGCAGGGTCAGTCGTGTGTACGCACCCAGGGCCGTGAGCCGATCGAGCGGCCACGGCCAGGGAAATCGTGGGCATGCGCGGGGCGCATACACTCCATCGCAATGGGAATCGGCAGAGCTCCGTGCCGCCTTGAGGCGGAGGTGTGCTCCGGGCCGCACACAGCCGCGCACGCCCGATCGCAGGACGCTCATTGCACGCCGCCCCTGGACGCAGAACGCACAGGATCGACACCCTGGCCGATCCATCCGTGGCGGAGCAGCATCGGCACGAGCAGGTTGCTGTAGTCGTCGGTCCATGCGGCCAGGAGGGGCGACGACGAGGGGAGCGGGCGAAGATGCTTGGCGACCTTGTAGTCGGTCAGCACACGCTGGTTGCTGGTGACGAGCATCCACTGGGAGTCGAGGGCCCCGGTATCGTTGTTCCTCGTGGTCTGGAGCCAGAGCGGAGTCTTGCCCGAGGCTTTGGCCAGGGCGGCGACGATGGGGCGCAGGTCCAGGTTGCGGTTCGAGACGTGGACCGCAAGCACCCCTCCCGCCACGAGGCGTGAGGTGTAGAGCGCGAACGCTTCCGTGGTGAGGAGGTGGACCGGAATGGCGTCGCCGCTGAACGCGTCAAGGACCAGGACGTCGAATCGCGGACTTCCCGGTTCCCGTCTCTCCCGTTCCAGCGAGACGCGCGCGTCACCCAGGACGACATCGACCGTGGAGGCCGTGTCGGCCAGGAAGGAGAAGTGCCGTCTCGCGATCCGCTCGACTTCGGGATCGATTTCGTAGAAGCGTATCGTGTCGCCCGGTTGTCCGTAGGCGGCGATCGCGCCAACCCCGAGGCCCACGACCCCGATGCTCAGCGGCGCGGCCGCCTCGGGGCGCCCGCCGGCCAGCAAGGTCAGCCTCCGGACGCACTCGATGGCCACGCCGACGCCGCTGTCCGGGCCGAAGTAGAGAAACGGCCGCCGGCGAAGGCGGTCGCCGAGCAACTGTGCCCCGTGCAGGATCTGGCCGTTCCAGAGCGACCGCGCCCACACGGGCGAGCCGACGCCGATGTTCGTTTCGCGGACCCGCAGCAGGCCGTAGAAGGTCCGGGTCGTGGCAACGACGCCGGCAACGGGCGGCCGTGCCCAACCGCCCAACAGGACGATCAGGACGCCGAGACCCGCGGCCCAGCCCCAGGTCGCGGGGCGAGTGATCGGGGCGTTCCGGGTGGTGGGTCCCGAAGGCCGATTGCGGCGCATCCGCCCTGTGCCCCTGACCTGAGCCGGGCGTGTTTCTCTCAGGACGCAGATGCCCAGGAGGGCATACGTGGCGACGAGTCCGACCTGGAACTCCCAGTACCTGTCGAAGATCCGGGGGGCCACCAGGCTGACGAAGCCGCCGCCCAGTGCGCCGCCTGCCGCGATCGCGAGATAGAACAGCGTCAGGTGGCCCCTGGCCGGCTTGAGCCGGGCCAGTTCGCCGTGGCACACCATGCAGCAGACGAAGAGCGTGATCGCGTACGCGAGAATCTGCCCGATCGCCGACATCCTCTCGGGCAGACCAAGGCCTATCACTACGAGGGCGACGATGAGCAGCGTTCCCCAGACGCGCCGGGTGTACCAGCGTTCCCGCTCGAAGCACACCGTGAACGTCAGCAGGTACAGGCCCAGCGGCACCACCCACAACAGGGGCATCGCCGCGACGTCCTGGCTCATCGCGTTCGTCGTCGCCATCAACAGCGTCGAACTGCACGCGGCGAGCGCCGTCCAGAGCACCACGTCGGTGAGCGACACCCGGCCGAGGGGCACGCTTGGCGACTCCTCGACATCGTCGATCCGACGCGAGCGGTAGAGATGTACTGCGCACCATCCGAAGCACACGACGAACAGCGCGTAGCCCGCAGACCACGCGGAGGCCTGGGTGCGCAGGCTCAGGAGGGGTTCGATGGCGAACGGATAGGAGAGCAGCCCCAGCAACGCCCCAAGATTCGAGACCGCGAAGAGCCGGTATGGCGACCAGCCCGGATGCGTCGTCGTGATCCAGTGCTGCAGCAGGGGACTGGTCGACGACAAGAGGCAGTACGGCAGTCCCGCCGTGCCGACCAGCAGCAGGATGATTTCAAGAGACGGATCGTCGGCCGCCGGTCCCGGGCCTGCGTGCGGCGCCAGCGGCAGGGCCAGCAATGATGCGCACAGCAGCGTCACGTGCAGGAGTGCCTGGCGACGCGTCGGCAGCCGGCTCAAGACGTGGGCGTAGGCGTATCCGGCCAGCAGCAGCACCTGGAAGACCAGCAGGCACGTCGTCCAGACTGCCGGCCCGCCTCCGTACGAGGGAAGGATGTAGCGGCCGAGGATCGGCTGCACGAGGAACAACTGGAAGGCGCTCAGGACGATCGTGAGCGCGTAGGCCGTCACGTGGGCCGGTTGTGAATCCGCCGATCGATCCCGCGCCGACGCCGCGTGTGCGCACTCCATCGGAGGGGCAATCGGCAGGGACGTGTGCGCTCTTGACTCAGGGCCGTGTGCGGAGTGGTCGTGCCTGTCGGACGCTGGGCGACGGTTCTTGCGTTTGGCGCTGAATCATGGCGAATTCCCGTGTGTGCGCATTCCGCACCAGATGCGTGGACGACGGACACACTGCGCCCGCCAGAGCGCCTCCGGGTTTCCGCGGTCGCAGCCATCCGGCCACAGGCAGGGCAAGAAGGCCGCCAACCCGAAGAATTCCTGATTGTCGAGACATTCTCGCAATTCTCGCCGGTCCGTTCGCCCCTTCATGACGGGTCATCGACCGGGTGCGGACGGTCGTCCGCCGGGCGACGCCGAAATGCCGCCTCGATCCAGCGCCCGGAAGCCGGCAATTCTGGCCATTCCAGGGGCACGGGCTGGCCATCGGCAGTTGAAATAGCTCAGTTACTTGATGCGCACACGTCCCCGCGCCGCCTGTCGATGTCCGAACAGGGATGCAGCCGCTGCCGACCGCCGTCGTCCGGCTGCCCCGTGTCGGTGGGCCGTCGGCAGGTATCGGTTCTCTGCCCAGAGCCGCTGCGACGGCGTCCGCGGTGTCGGCCCGCGACACCGACAGATCGCGCGGGGCATGCCCGCGTTTTGGCGCTACGATGGCCCGCCGGAGGATTCCCGATGCGACGTGTGGTGCCGCGAGTGTCAGTCTGCCTGCTGCCCCTGGTTCTTGGCCTATCCCTTGCGGCACCCGCGAGGGCACAGGAGACGCCGACCCAGCGCGAGGCCGCGCGCGGGGTGCTGCAGAAGATGGCGGCGATGCAGCAGTCGCTCGATGTGCCGAAGCTCGTGGCGACGCTGACGGGGCCGAATGCCACGCGCGATGCCGTGGTCGCGCGGGCGAAGGCCCTCATGCGCGACGAGCTGCTCGCGCTGTCTGACGACATCTGCAGGAACCCGGAGGTGGGCTACAAGGAGCATCGCTCGGTCGAGAAGCTTGCCGCGAACCTGCGGAGCCACGGGTTCGAGGTGCAGGTCGGGGCGGCCGGGTTCGATACCGCGTTCGTCGCCCGTTGGACCGGCCTGCCCGGTGGCCCGAACCTCGGGATCATCGTCGAGTACGACGCGCTGCGCGGGACGCAGGGCGCGTTCCACGGCGACCAGCACTGCGCGCAGGGCCCGATCGGCATCGCGGCAGCCGTCGCCATCAAGGAGCACCTGATTGCGGCCAGGGTGCCCGGCAATGTGATTGTCTACGGCACGCCCGCCGAGGAACTGCAGGATCCCAACGCCAAGACCGTGATGCACAAGGCCGGCGTCTTCAACGGTGCCGACGTCATCGTCCGGAGCCACGCCGTGCCCCTCACCAACCGCCCGGCTCCCGGGTTCGGCACCTGCTGCCTGAACATCGACGGCGTGCGGTACACCTTCAGCGGCGCGCCTGCGCACCAGATGAGCGCGTGGAACGGTCGCAACGCGCTGACGGCCGTGACGCTCCTGTTCGGCAACATCGACGCCGTGCGCGCCAACATGCGTCCCGAGACGAGCATCCAGGGCGTGATCACCGAGGGCGGCGCCGCGCCGAACGTCGTGCCCGATCGCGCGCAGGCCGACTTCTACATCCGCTATCCCGACGAGGTGTACCTGAAGACCGTGCGCGAGTTCGTCGACAACGCCGCGAAGGCCGCGGCGCTGGCGACCGGCACGAAGGTGAAGATCGAGACCTACGGCGAGCTGCGCGACGGCATCTCGGTGGCGACGCTTGCCGAGGTCGGGTTCGCGTACCTGAAGCAGTTCGGGGCGGGGAAGGTGAAGGACGAACCCGGCAAGCCCGAAGGATACGAAGAGAGCGGCAGCGTGTCGCGCGATATCCCCGGGGTCGGCTTCAGCGGCTACACGTCCGACCATCCGAACCACACCTACGAGATGGAGGCCGACAACTTCAGGCCCGTCGGCCACAACGGGTTCACCGTCCAGGCGCAGGCGATGACCGCGCTGCTCTTCGATTTCGCGACGCGTCCCGACTACCGCGCCGCGGTGAAGCGCGAGTTCGACGGCACCCGCGCCCTGTTCGGCGAGTACATCGCCGCCCTCGAGCAGACCTACAAGACCCCCGTCGTCCCGGACCCCAAATGAGCCCAATGCCATTCGTCCCCGTAGGGGCCGCACCCCCGTGCGGCCCGCCCACTGACCTGTATGTCTCGCGACGCATCCCCCATTGCGGCGCGTTGACACTCGCGGTGATCGCGGCCTGCGCCTTGACCATCGGCGCTGTCGAGGCGACGGCGCCAACACCGCACGCCGTTCCACAACACCACGCCCCTGCGCCGGCACCACCCGCGCCAGTCGCCGGCGATTCGGCGAATGCCGTGGTGATGACGCTCGTCGCCGGCAACGGCACCGCCGGCTTCGCCGACGGCGTCGGCGCCGAGGCGCGCTTCAACAAGCCGATCCGGCTGGCGCCCTTCGGTCCGGACGGCGTCGTGGTGTCTGACATCTACAACCACGCGATCCGCAGCGTCTCGAAGGACGGCCGCGTGCGTACGCTTGCGGGCGCACCCGATCGCAAGGGGCATGAGGATGGTGCTGCGGCAACGGCGCGCTTCGCATCGCCGCACGGCGTGGGCACGATGCCAGACGGTCGCATCGCCGTGGCCGAGGCCGAGGGCCACGCCTTGCGACTGCTGACGCCCCGCACGGGCGTGGCGGGCGGATACGAGGTCACGACGCTGGCCGGCGTGCCCGGAGTGTCAGGCGGCGCGGATGGACCTGCTGCGCAGGCGAAGTTCAACTCGCCGCACGCGGCCCTGTGGGGCACCGACGGCTCGCTCTACACGCCCGACATCGGCAACGCGAGCATCCGCCGCCTCAGGGATGGCATCGTCGACACCGTCGCGGGGACGAAGGCAGATGCCCTCGTCTATCCGATGGACATCGCCTGGATGACGGACGGTCGAATGGTGATCGCCGATGCAGGCGCGAATCGCCTGCGCACGTGGCGGGCTGGCGAATCCCTCGGCGAGATCGACGTGCGCGGAGGGCTGGCGACCCCGCACGGGGTCGCCTCGGGGCCCGACGGCACGCTGTACGTCGCCGACATGAAGTCGCACCGCGTGCTGGCGATCGATTCAAAGGGCACGGTGACCACGGTCGCGGGCGTCGACGGTCAGCCGGGAAACGACGCGTCGCACCTCAATCGCCCCGCTGCGGTGCTGGTGCACGCCGGCTGGTTGTGGATCGCAGACCTCGACAACCACCGGCTGTGCGCGGTGCCGTTGCAGAGGTAGTCGGGGCGGGCTCCGAGATGACATCGCCAGTCAGTGCGCCCCTCGCCACGCCGGTTGCTGCGCGCGGCCGCCACACACCTGTGGTGACGGGCGACAGCGCCGCGGGTGCCGCCCTGCCGTGGCTGATCCGCCTTCGGTGGCTGGCGCTCGTTGCGTTCCTCGCCCTTCCGTTCGGTGTTGCCGGTGGCCTGACCGGAGGCGTGTCGCTGGCGCCGTTCCTCGTGCTGATCGTGGCGATGGCCGCCACGAACGTGGCGCTCCGGCGCGCGACGCGACGATCCGTCGCTGCCCGGCCCGAGGTTGTCGGCGCTGTGCTCGTGCTCGACACCGTCCTGCTGACAGGACTCTTGTTCCTCGCCGGAGGTTCGACCAACCCCGGCACGGTCGTCTACCTGGTGCACATCACGTTTGCGGCCGTGCTGCTCGGGCCGCGATGGGCCTGGACGGTCACCGCACTCTCGATCGGCGGGTTCGGGGTGCTCGTGCTGAACGGCACGACGGCAACGATGCCCGGTGCCCACGATCACAGTGCGTCGTCGAGCGCCTTCGATTCGCACGTGACGGGCATGTGGGTCGCCTTCGCGGCCACTTCGTCGCTCATCGCGCACTTCGTGAGCCAGGTGGCCGGCGTGCTGGCACGGCGCGAACAGGAACTGGCCGAGGTCCGTGCACAAGCCGGCCGGAACGAACGCCTCGCCGCGCTGACGACGCTCGCCGCGGGCGCGGCGCATGAACTCTCGACGCCGCTGGCCACCATCGCCGTGACGGCGCGCGAGATCGAACGCACGGCGCGACAGTCGAGGTGCCCGCACGAGCACGCCTGCGCCGGCGACGCCGCACTGATCGCGCGCGAGGTTGGTCGCTGTCACCGGATGCTCGACGAGATGAGCGGGCGCGCACGGGGACGCGCCCTCGACGCGCGGCCGCTCGTCGTCGCTGCGGCGTTCCAGGACGCCTGCCGGGAGCTGCCCGCCGCGGATGCGGCACGCATCGAGATCCACGTGGCGAACGCCTCAACCTACCCGGCGCTGCCGCACGACGACCTGGTACGTGTGTTCGTCGCGCTGCTCCGCAACGCGCTCGATGCGTCGTCGGGCGATGCACGGATTGCGCTTCGTGCTCGCGAGGACGATGAGGCGTTGTGGATCACCGTCGAGGACCACGGCCACGGGATGAACGCCGAGGTGCTCGCACGGGTGGACGAGCCCTTCTTCACGACGAAGGCACCCGGGCAGGGACTTGGGCTTGGCGTCTTCCTGGCCTGCTCGGTTGCCGAGCAGCTCGGAGGCTCGCTGCAGATCGACTCCACCGTCGGCGTTGGCACGACGGTGACGCTGCGGCTGCCGGCCGACCAGGGAACAGGAGGGTGACGATGGAGGCCGAGTCGGCCCGCACGCTGTTGCTGGTCGAGGACGACGAGACGTTCCGGACGAGGCTGGCGCGGGCGTTGCGCGATCGTGGCCTGGTCGTCTTCGAGGCCGGGACGGCCGAGGCGGCGATTGCCCAGGCGCGGGTCGACACCCCCGAACTCGCGGTAGTCGATCTCAGGTTGCCGCACGCTTCCGGGCTCGACGTGGTCAGGGAACTCGTCGCGCTCGACCCCACGACGGCGGTCGTCGTCCTCACCGGGTACGGCAGCATCGCGACGGCGCTCGAGGCGATGCGGCTGGGTGCGCGGCACTACCTGGCAAAGCCCGCCCACGCCGACCAGATCCTCGCGGCGCTCGAGGGAGGCGCCGCGCCCGCATCGGCGTCATCGCTGGACGACGTGCCTTCGCTCGCGAGGGTCGAGTGGGAACACATCCAGCGCGTGCTGCACGACTGCGACGGCAACATCTCGCAGGCCGCACGCCTGCTGGGCCTGCATCGCCGTTCGCTGCAGCGCAAGTTGCTCAAGTATCCGTCGCCGCGCTGATGGGGCAGCGAGGGGTCAGGTCTTGAAAAATGCTGCAATGAAAGACGTGACCCCTTCTAGCGACGCAGGTCGAGACTTATCCAGGCGGTGCGGCCGGGTTCGTTCACGCGCGTGGTCGTCGTGAAGCCCGGGACGTTCGCGCCGCTGCGGCTGATGAACTCGGCATACGTCGCGTCGAGCAGGTTGTCGACGCCGGCAGACACACTGATCAGTTTCGAGGCGCGCCAGCGTCCGTTCAGCGACACCACGCCGAAGCGCGACGTCGGGCCGAGATCCTGACCGACGATGTTGCCCTGGTTGAGCGCGTAGCGATCCTGTTCGCCGACGAGGCGCGTGAGTGCGCCGAGCGCCCAGCGCTCACCGGTGTACTGCAGGCCGACGCGCGTCTCCAGCGGCGGCTGCTGCGCGAGCGGGAGGCCGTCGGTGTCGTTCGTGCCCCTGGTGTAGGCCACGCTGGTGTCGATCGAGACCACCTTCGTGATGGCCCATGCCAGCGACGCCTCGCCGCCCAGCATCGACGCATCGACGTTCCGCGACACCGTCGTCCTGCGCGTGGCGGTCGTCCCCATCCCCATGCCGCCGGTCGTCATCGTCTTCTCGTAGTTGCTCTGCACGAGGATGTAGTCGCGGATATCGTTGACAAACACCGACACGGATCCCGAGACAGGGCCGCCGCGGTAGAGCAGACCGGTGTCGAGTTGCGTCGTGTGCTCGGGACGTGTCTCGAAGGCGCTGAGCGACCGCGTGCTCTCCTTGCTCACGAGTTCCCAGAAGTCTGGCGCCCGCTCGACGTGCCCGACGCCGGCGTAGACCGTGACCCCCGAGGCGAGGACGTGCTCGTAACGTCCGAAGCCGCTGACGAGCGTATCGCGTCGCTCGAGACCTGCCGTCGGATTCGGGAACGCGGTGCCAGCCGTCGTGATGGTCGTCCGCGCGTCACGGCCCGTCCACCAATCGATGCGGCCTCCGGCGACGAGGCGTGCGTTCGCCCCCATGGCACGTGCCACCTCACCGTAGACGCCAACGTTGTCGAACGACGCGTCGCGTGTTCGTGCCTTCGCATCGTAGGGATCGGCCGGCTGGTTCGACGAGGATCGCAATGCGTGGCGATTGCCCTGCCAGTCGATGCCGACCGTGGCGAGCGTCGACGTCCCGAACTGCAGGCCCGACGACACGCGGCCACCGACCGTGCGCCGATCGGGGTTCGACACCGCAGGCCTGGGCATCATCATCGACGCCGTGAACTGCCGCAGGCTGTAGTTGTCCATCACGTGATCGACGTAGTTGTAGTAGGCCTGTCCCTCGACGTTCTGGATCATCGGCGAGATATTCCTCCGTTCGAGGCGGAGCCCGAGGTTCTGGCGCGAGAACGCGACGCCGTCCATGGCGCGGTCGGCGTACGCCGCCTCGCCGTCGCTGAGCGCGCCCGAGATCTCGATGCGTGTCGCGGTGTCGGGCGTCCAGCCCAGCGCGCCGTTCGTGCTCCAGCGCTCGTACCGCGAGTGGACCTCGGCATCGCGTCCGTCAGCGTAGTCGTCCATGGCCGTGCGGGTGGCCGACAGCTGCACGTACGCCTTGGTGGTGCCCATCTTGATCTCGGCGGCCTGGTCGTTGCGCCCGAAGCTGCCGAACGTTGGCGACGCATAGATGTGCACCCCCTGCTGCGCGCCGGCCGAGCGATCGCGCTCGAACAAGACCACGCCCGCCGAGTTGCCGGGGCCGTGCAGCACGGTCTGCGGTCCCTTGAGGACGGTGATGCGGTCGTACGCGCCAGGGAACGCGTACGCCGTTGGCGGATCCATGCGGTTGCCGCATCCCCCGAGCACGCCCTCGCCATCCAGGAGGATGCCGAGGCGTGAGCCGGCCATCCCGCGCAGGACGGGATCACCGTCGGTGCCGCCCTTGCGAATGACCGAGAACCCGGGAATGGTCTTCAGGTAATCGGCGCCGTCGTGCGCGGGAAGCGGCTGGCGCGGCGTCCGCGGATCGGTTTCGATGACGAGCGGCCTGGCAGTTGCAGGGGCAGTGACCTCGACTGTCACCATTCGCCGGGCGATCTCGAGGGTCACGCTGGCGACCGACACCGACTGGGCCGACACGGCGACCTCACGGTGTGCCGATTCGAACCCTGGCGCCGCGACCACGACGATGTGCCGCCCTGGCGTGACCGCCTCGAAGACGAACGAGCCGTCCGCACCGCTCGTCGTCGTGACACGCGTCGCAGCCAGCTCAGCGCGAAGTTCGACCGTGGCAGATGCAATGGCGGCGCCCGTGCGATCGGTTACGACGCCGGTGATGCGACCTGTCGCGACGCCCTGTGCGTCGGCCACGATGCTGGCCACCGTGAGCAGGCAGGCCAGCGTGAGCGCGTGGGCAAGGGAGGCGTGAAGGCGGATGGGTACGAATGTCATGGCACGAGCTTCCTTGCTGTCGTGAGAGCGATGCACCACCAAGGTGGCATCCACACCGGCGCCGACACGGCCGCCCGGGTGTGGCGGGCGAGCAGTGGTCACCTGAGACGAAGGGAGTCTAGCGAGGGGTGGGGCGCGCGGGAATGCGGTGAATTGTCGCAGCCAGGGATCTACGGCTACGCGCGCATGAACTCCGCGTGCCCATCCCGCACGTACGCCTCGATTCGAAGAGCGCGAAATCACTCCCGGAGTGGTGACCGCGCCTCACGACCATGGCGACCGTGTATGCTGTCACGCACAGCAATCAGACGTTGACGGCGTTGTGTCCTGTCGTCCATCCCGGTGCAGCCATGCAGGAAGTGAGCTTGTTCGAGGCCCGGAGTAGGTCTGGATCGTGCGAGATTCGTGCGGGGACTGTTTCGGCAGCAGGGATGTGGAGGCGGGTGTGACGCGAGTGCGACATGCGGGTGGCTGGTGTTGGCTGGTGGGCTTTGGTTTTGCAGTCGCGCTGGCGTCGCCGGCCATGGTCGCCGGGCAGCAACAGGCGCCCGCGCCGGCCGCGGCGATCGACGTGCAGAGACTCGGCCCGCAGGTTGGCGACGCGGTACCGGCGTTCAGCCTCGTCGACCAGGCAGGCGTGACGAGGAACCTCGCCTCGATTCTCGGTCCGAAGGGCGCGCTGCTGGTGTTCGCCCGTTCGGCCGACTGGTGACCGTACTGCAAAACGCAACTCGTGGAGTTGCAAAGCCGCGTCAACGAACTGCAGGCCCAGGGACTCGGACTGGCAGTGGTGACGTACGACTCGCGCGAGGTGCTCGCCGATTTCGCGGCGCGGCGCGCGATCACGTATCCGCTGCTCTCTGATCCAGGCTCGGCGACCATCAGGGGTTTCGGGTTGTTGAACACCACGATACAGCCGGGCACGCTGGCGTTCGGCGTGCCGTTTCCCGGCACCTTCGTGCTCGACCGGCGTGGACGCGTGACGGCACGTTTCTTCGAGACGGTCTACCAGGAACGCACGACGGTCTCGACCATCCTGATGAAGATCGGTGACACGCCCGAGCGGCCCGCAACGGCGGCCGCAACAGCGCACCTCGACCTTCGCGCGTGGGCCGGTGACGACACGCTGGCCGTCGGACGCCATGTGTCAGTGGTCGTCGACATCACGCCGCGGCCCGGGATGCACGTGTATGCCCCCGGGGCGACCAACTACAAGGTTGTGGCGCTGACGCTGGCCCCTCCGCCGGGGGTGCGCGTGCTGTCATCCACGTATCCACCCTCGGAGACTTACCACTTCGCGCCGCTGAATGAAGACGCGCCGGTCTACACCAAGGCGTTCCGACTGACCCAGGAGGTCGTGCTCGACCAACGGCCCAGCGGGGCGCCGCCTCCCGGCCCCGACGATGTGGTCGTCGTCTCCGGCCGCCTCGACTACCAGGCGTGCGACGACACGGTGTGCTTCAACCCGGTTTCAATCCCCCTGTCGTGGACGTTCCGCCAGCGGGATCTCGACCGCGAGCGCGCCCGGCCACGCTGAGCGGTGTGCGCCGCGCAGGCGGCGGCTCGGGTGACCGTGCGGGTGACTGGGCGGCCGCACTGGCCCGCAGAAATGCCCGGGTGCGCGGGTGTAGAATTCACACGCGCCCCCCTTCTGTGCCTCGTCGTGTCACGACGGAGGCGTTATGGCGCCGCCTGCTGTTCGGGATGTGACCGGCTTGCTGGTTGCCTGGAAGAACGGCGACCGCGTGGCGTTGGACCAGTTGGTTCCACTGGTCTATGCCGAGTTGCATCGGCTGGCGCACGCTCACATGCGCGGCGAGCGGCCCGACCACCTGCTGCAGACGACCGCCCTCGTCAACGAAGCGTATCTCAGGCTGACCGACGTCACCCGTGTGCAGTGGCACGACCGCACGCACTTCTTCGCGGTGGCGGCGCAGATGATGCGCCGCGTGCTGGTCGATGCCGCACGCGAACGCGGCGCGCACAAGCGGGGCGGCGGCATCAACCTCGTGCCCCTCGACGAGGCGCACGCGATCACCGGCGAGCCGTCGATCGATCTCGTCGCACTCGACGAAGCGCTCGACGAGTTGTCGAAGTTCGACCCGCGCAAGGTGCAGGTAATCGAACTGCGGTACTTCGCCGGCCTCACGGTCGAGGAGACGGCTGGCGTGGTGGGGGTGTCTCCCGACACGGTCATGCGCGACTGGAAGATCGCCAGGCTGTGGCTGCTGCGCGAACTGTGCCGGACGGAACCGGAATCGCCGCGACCGCCGTCATGAAATCCGAACGGTGGCAACAGGTCGAGCAGGTCTGCCATGCCGCGCTCGCGCGGCCACCCGACTCCCGCGCCGCCTACCTGGACGAGGCGTGCGCAGACGACGAGGATCTGCGCCGCGACGTCGAATCGCTGCTCGTCCACGAGGAGGCTGCCGCGATCTTTCTCTCGACGCCCGCGATCGATGTCGCGGTGGGCGCGATCGCGCAGGCGCCCTGGCGCTCACTGATCGGGCACAGCCTGGGTCCGTATCTCATCGAGGCGCCGCTCGGCGCCGGCGGCATGGGTGAGGTCTTCCGCGCTCGTGACACGAAGCTCGATCGCGAGGTCGCCCTCAAGATCCTGCCGCCCGACCTCGCGTCTGATCCCGAGCGGCTCGCGCGCTTCGACCGCGAGGCCCGGATTCTCGCCGGGCTGAATCATCCGGCGATCCTCACGATCCACGATGTGGGGACCGCTGAGAGCATCCCGTTCGTCGTCACCGAATTGCTCGAGGGCCAGACGCTGCGAGACGTGCTCGACGATCGCCTCCTCTCGCAGCGCGAGGCGCTCGGCTACGCGCTCCAGGCAGCCCAGGGGCTCGCCGCCGCCCACCGCCGGGGCATCGTCCATTGCGACCTCAAGCCCGAGAACCTCTTCCTCACCAACGACGGGCGCCTGAAGATCCTCGACTTCGGACTCGCCACGCGCACGCCCTTGCCTGCCCCTGCCGACGGCCCGCCCCCTGGCCCGACCGAGGCTGGGCCGGAGGCGCTGTTCGGGACCGTAGCGTACATGTCGCCCGAACAGATCAACGGGCAGGTGGTCGATGCACGCGCCGACGTGTTCGCCTTCGGGATCGTGCTGTTCGAGATGCTCACGCGGCAGCATCCCTTCCGCAGGGACACGCCGCGCGAGACGGTAACCGCCATCCTCCACGACACGCTCTCGTCGCCGACATCGTTGAGCCCTGCGGTGCCACCCGTCGCATCCGCCATCGTCTGCCGCTGCCTCGCGAAGTCGCGCGACGATCGCTACGGCGAGGCGCACGAACTGGCCGACGCGCTGGCCGCGGCGGTCGAGGCGTGTGCCCGCGCACGGGGCGTGATGCAGGACGACCCCCGCAGTCCGTATCCAGGCTTGCGATCGTTCACCGAACAGGATGCCCACGTCTTCGTCGGTCGCGAACAGGAGGTCGCCGCATTCTGGGATCGCGTGCGCCTGCAGCGCCTGCTGGCGGTGATCGGGCCGTCTGGCGCCGGCAAGACGTCGTTCCTGCGCGCCGGCGTCGTGCCGTCACGTCCCGATGACTGGGCGGTGCTGGTGTGCACGCCGGGCATAGCGCCGATGCGCAGCCTTGGCCAGGCGCTCAAGGCCGCCCTCGCGAGCGGGCCCGACGCCGTGGCGCAGTTGGCGGCATTCGAAGATGCCGGCGTGGTGCTCGACCTCGTGCAGCGCTGGCGCGGCAGGCACGGCGAGGCGCTGCTGATCGTCGACCAGTTCGAGGAGGTCTTCACGCTGAACCCGCCGGCGATGCAGGCACGAGTGGCCTCGGTGCTCGGTCGGCTGGTGGCCGATGCCGACATCCACCTCGTGCTGTCGATGCGCGACGACTTCCTGATCCGCTGCTGCGAGCACCCGGCGCTCGCGCCGGTCTTGTCGCAGTTGATCGCGCTGTTGCCGCTCGGCCACGACGGCCTGCGCAGGGCACTCGTCGAGCCTGCGGCCGTGCACGGGTATCGCTTCGAGCCCGAGGCGCTGGTCGACGAGATGGTGACCGCCGTCGAAGACGCGAGGTCGGCGCTGCCCCTGCTCGCTTTTGCCGTTGCACGCCTGTGGGAACGGCGCGACCGCGAGCGATCGTGCCTCACGCGCGCGAGCTACCTCGAGATCGGGGGTGTGACTGGCGCCCTGGTGCAACGCGCCGAGGAAGCCTTCGAGCGCCTCGGCGCCGACCGCGAGCCCGTCGTCCGCGAGCTGTTCCGCAACCTCGTCACGGCTCACGGGACGCGGGCCGTGATCGATCGCGAGGAACTGCTCTCGGTTGTCCCGGATCGCACGACCGCCGAGGCGGTGCTGCACGAGCTCGTCGATGCGCGCCTGCTCACGTCGTACCAAGATGCGGGCGACGGTCGCACGACGCACCATCGGGTCGAGATCGCGCACGAGTCGCTGCTGTCAGCCTGGCCGCGCCTGGTGCGCTGGCGGACGCAAGACGAGGAAGGCGCACAACTGCGCGACCAACTGCGGCAGGCTGCGCACCTGTGGGACGAACGCCGGCGACTGCCCGAGCTCTTGTGGACCGGTACGGCCTACCGGGAGTACGCGCTGTGGCGCGAACGCTACACGGCGCCGCTGAGCGCCATCGAGTCGTCGTTCGTGGCGGCCATGATCGAGAAGGCGCGGCGCAAGAAGCGCCTGGCAGCAGCGGCCATCGTCATCGCCTTCGTCGGCCTGGCGACCGTGGCTGCGTCGATTGCCACGTCTCGCCAGCGGGCGGTGGCGAGCGCGCACCGGTCAGAGGCCAGCAAGCTCGTCGCGCTCGGACGCCTCGAGCTCGATCGCCACCCCACGGCAGCCGTGGCCTACGCGCGCAAGAGCCTCGAGATGAGCGACACGATCGAAGCGCGCCTGCTGGCACTCGAGGCATTGTGGCGCGGCCCCGTCGCGCGCACGCTCACGGAGATCAACTGCGGCGTCAGGCTCGCCATGAATCCCGGCGCGTCGCTGCTGGCGTGCAGCGGGTTCCAGCCCGACATCCTGATGGTGTCGCGCGATGGACCCACGACCTCCGCGTTCAGGATTCTTCCGACGATGGCCGACACGAGGGAGTCGGTGTTCGTAGACGAGGGGCGGCTCCTGCTGACGTGGCTGCCTGGAGACGACAGCGTGCGCCTGCTCGATCTCCAGGGGCGTCAGGTCAGGAGTTTTCCCGGGGATGCACACCTCCTGCGCCTGGTCGGCAAGGACGCGTTCGTGACGTGCGGTGCCGCCGCGAATTCGCGCGATCGCGTCGTGCGCCTCTGGTCGTGGCGCGGCAACGACATGACCGTCCTGGACGTCTGGACCCCTCCGCACCGCATGCGCTTCAACCAGCCCGGCGTTCGACCGCTCGACATCGACCCACAGCTTCGATGGCTGGCCTATGGCAGCGACTCGGGCGTGTTCCTGCATCAGCTCGGATCGCGGCAACCCGACCGGCTGCTCGGGCGTCACGCGCAGCAGGTGCGCGAAGTGCTCTTCGATCCGGCCGGGCAGCGACTGCTCTCGACTGACGAGGGCGGGGGATTCCGCCTGTGGGCCATCCCCGACGGCGCGCTGCTCGAGGCGAGGACGCTGGCCCCCGCCTCGCGCTTCTCGCTGACCGCGTTTCGCCCCGACGGAGGGGCGGTTTCGTGGACGACCTCGGGAGAGGGAACCAGCGTGTGGAACCTCGCTGATCCCCCGGATGCGCCGCCCTTGCTGCTGCGCCAACCCGACGCCGACGTCGGCGGCCAGAGCGTCATCAGCGCTGACGGGCAGTGGCTCGCCTCCGGCTCCGCGAACGTCCTCAGGGTCTGGCCGATCACGCTGCCGTACAGCCGCGTGCTGCGCGGTCATACCGAGGGGCTCATCGAGCGGATCGTCTTCAGCCCCGACTCGAGCTACCTCGTGTCGTGCGCGCGCGACGGCGCCCGGCTCTGGTCGATTACCGCCGGCGGGGCCATGCATCACCGGGTCGACATCGGTGCCGACTACATGTGTTACGACGCGGCCATTTCTCCCGACAGCCGCTACATCGCCGTGTCGTCGCCGTACATGGGCCTCTACCTCATTCCGCGATGGGGAGGGCCGGTGCGGCGCCTCCTCGACTTCTCGAAGCGCAGGGTGTCGTTCACCGGGCTGGCGTTCGATGAGCGTGGGACGAAGATCGCGGTCGGCATGGAGTACGTGGCGACGTCGGAGACGATGTCGGTGTCTGTCGTCGACATCGCGACGGGCGTCGTCACGTCGCTTCCGCTTCGCGACGGGCCCGTGCAGGACCCGTACGACGGCGGCGTCGGCGAACTCGCGTTCACTGCCGATGGCCGCCTCGTGTCAGCCGGTGAGCGAGGCATCCGTGCGTGGGACCTCGCGTCGGGCCGCATGGAGCATCCGTTGCCCGGCGTGATGGCGACGATGAGCCTCAGCGGTGATCGGCGGCGCCTGGCGGTGGTGTCCGGTGGTGCCGACGAGTCGACCCAGACCATGGTGTTCGAGGGTGATGCCGTGGTCACCGTGTTCGAATTGCCCGGGTGGCGCCGCCTGACCCTGCCCACCCATGGCCGCTCACTGGCGAATGCCGTGGCCATCGACGCAACCGGCGACCGCATCGTCACGAGCGACAGCAGCGGCGTCCTGCGCGTGGGATGGACGAAGGGCGGTGAGCCGCACCTGTTGCTCGGCCATGCCGGGCACGCCACCGACATCGTCGTGTCGCCCGACGGGAAGTGGATCGCCTCGGCAAGTGCGAACGAGATCCGCCTCTGGCCGATGCCTGACCTGTCGAAGCCGCCCTTCCACGCGTTGCCCTACGAGCAGCTGATGGCGAAGTTGCGGGCGTTGACCAACCTGGAGGTCGTCGCCGATGCCACGGCGACCACCGGCTACCGCGTCGAGGCGGGCCGTTTCCCCGGGTGGAAGGACGTGCCCGCCTGGTGACCCGGCTCGGACGACCGCAACGACCGTCGCACACGCGCGCGCCTGCCAGACACCGGCGGTGGATTCCGCCTATATCAGCAGGGGCGGAGTCCTGCAGGCGGCCTTCGATGCTGGTGCGGACGCCTGCGTCCCTTTCCCCCGGGGAGGTGTGCGATGCGTCGGGTCGTTCGTTTCCTGCCGTGCCTGCTCGCCGCGTCGGTGTTCGCATGCGTGACCGTGGGAGGTGCAGCGGCTGATCCACCAGGGATCAAGTGGATTGCTGCTCCGCACGTGAACAGCGTGGACGGGGATGACGTGTATGCCGCCTACTGCGCTGCGTGCCATGGTCCGACCGGGCGGGGCAACGGCCCAGCCGTGAAGCACCTCGGGACCCCGGTGCCAGACCTGACCCGGATCTGCGAGCGCGACGAGCACTTCAGCGTCTTGCACGTGAAGTTCCATATCATCGAGCGGCAGAGCCTGCAGCCCACGATGGCCGACTGGAAGCAGGTCCTCCGCAACAACTACACCTCTGAATTAGTCGCCGAGATAGCCCTCCGCAACCTGGTCGACCACATCGAGTACCTGCAGGTGAGTCACGACCCGCGGTAAGCCCGTCGTGCCAGGTGTAGGGGCCGCACCCCTGTGCGGCCTCTACATCTGAACAACTGCACCCGGGCACATGCACGGCCGGAGGGCGTCATCCTCACTGGACGTGTCGTCCCGGCCGGATGGTGTCGTGCCTCTTCGGATAGGTGTTGGGGGCCGCGCCCCTGCGCGGCCCGGGCACCGATGACTGCCGCCCACCGGCTACCGCGTCGAGGTCGGCCGTTTTCCCGGGTGGAAGGACGTGCCCGCCTGGTGACCCGGCTCGGACGACCGCAACGACCGTCGCACACTCGCCCGCCTGCCAGATGCCGTCGGTGGATTCCGCCTATATGGCCAGGGGCGGAGTCCTGCGGGTGGCCGTCGGTGTTGGTCCGGGCGCCTGCGCCCCCCTTCCCCCCGGGGAGGTATGCGATGCGTCGGCTCATTCGTTTCCTGCCGTGCCTGCTCGCCGCGTCGGTGTTCGCATGCGTGACGGTGGCTGGTGCGGCGGCAGATCCGCCAGGGATCAGGTGGATTGCTGCTCCGAACGTGAACAGCGTAGACGGCGATGACGTGTATGCCGCCTACTGCGCTGCGTGCCATGGTCCGACCGGGCGGGGCAACGGCCCGGCCGTGAAGTACCTCGGGACCCCGGTGCCAGACCTGACCCGGATCTGCGAGCGTGAAGAGCACTTCAGCTTCGCGCACGTGAAATTCCATATCATCGAGCGGCAGAGCCTGCAGCCGACGATGGCCGACTGGAAGCAGGTCCTCCGCAACAACTACACCTCTGATTCGTTCGCCGAGCTAGCCCTCAACAACCTGGTCAACCACATCGAGCGCCTGCAGGTGAGCCACGACCCGCGGTAGGCCCGTCGTGCTAGGTGTAGGGGCCGCGCCCCTGCGCGGCCCTGGCACGACCCCTTCCGCGATCACGCGGCGGCGATTTGCCCGATGGCCTCGACCAGGGCGTCCACGTCGCCCTCGGTGTTGAACGCGCCGAGGCTCGCGCGCACCGCGCCGTCGGGATACGTCCCGATCTGCTGGTGACAATAGGGCGAGCAGTGCAGGCCAGGACGCACGGCGATCTCGAACGACGTGTCGAGGATGGCGCCGACGTCCTGTGATGCGTACCCCGCCACGCTGAAGGCGACGGTGGCCACGCGGCGCTCCACATACCGCGGCCCGTGCAGCGTGACCGCGGCGATCTGGCCAAGTCCATCGAGGAGCCGCGACGTGAGCCGCGACTCGTGCTGCCTGATCCTATCGATGCCCTCGGCGGCGATGTGGTCGAGACCTGCCTGCAGGCTCGCGATCCCGATGGTGTTGTGCGTGCCGCCCTCCAGGCGATGCGGGTACTCGTCGGGCTGCACGGGATGCTTCGAGTCGCCGCCGGTCCCGCCCTCGCGCCACGGACGCAACTCGACGTGCGGCGCGACGTACAACCCGCCCGTGCCGGGATAGCCGAACAGGGCCTTGTGACCGGGGAAGGCCAGCAGGTCGATCTGCGATGCGATGACGTCGATCGGTTCCACGCCCGCGGTCTGGGCCGCGTCCACGAGGAACACGGCGCGTCCGTCGCCGCGCTCGCGCACGACGGCGCCCGATCTCCGTGATCGGCTGCACGGTGCCGAGCACGTTCGAGCAATGCGTGAGCGCCACCAGCCGCGTGTTCGCGGTGAACGCCCTCGACACGTCGTCTGGCGAAATGTAGCCGTCGCTGCTGCTGGCGAGGCGCGTGAGCGTGATGGCCTCGTCAGCGGCGAGTTGCTCGAGCGGTCGCGACACCGAGTTGTGCTCGAGCACGCTCGTGATCACGTGAGGCACCTGATCACCCTCGGCATGCCGGCCCGTCAGCAGGCCCTTGATGGCCATGTTGAGCGCGTCGGTGCAGTTCAGCGCGAACACGACGCGCTCAGGCGTGTTGCCCGCGTTGAACAGGCGCGCCAGCGACAGGCGCGTGGCGTCGACCATGCGGCTCGCACCTGCAGCGAGGCGGTGTCCGCCGCGCCCGGGATTCGCGCCCTGCGTCTGGATGAACGACGCCGCGTGCGCGTGGACGGACGGCGGCTTCGGGAACGACGTGGCGGCGTTGTCGAGGTAGGTCAACGAAAATGACTCCGGAGTGATTGTGCGTTCCCGAAGTAACTCCGGGAGTGATTTGCGCTGCTGCTACACGCCGATGTACTTCGCGTAGAGGCTCCGCGCCATCGATGGCTCGCGCGTGCCCTCGATGATGGCGCGCCCGTCGCGGAAGAGGGTGAGGTCGTACTGATCGATTGCACACCGGAGCAGGAAGGCGTTCCGCTGGACGACACCCACGCCCGCGAGGCGGCTCCCGACATCGTCGAAGTCGATGGCGTGACCCTCGGGGAATGAAATCTGCACGGAGTTCCGCCCGCACAGGGTGGTGGTCTGCGACGCATGCTGCGCGGCGAGGTGATCGAAACGGTGGAGGCAGCAGCACGGGCATTCGCCGCGATCGCGCAGCGCGCGCACCTTCAGCCGCTGGAAGCGCCCGTCCCACAGGTCCACGCTGAACAGGTCGCGATTCAGCAGGTGCGCCTGCCCGGTGAGGAGCTTCAGCGCCTCGGCGCACTGGATCGACGCGATCGTGTTCACCACCGGGCCGATGACGCCCGCGGTGTCGCACGTTGGCGTCATCCCCGGCGGCGGCGCGCCTTCGACCACGCAGCGCAGGCACGGCGTCTCGTGCGGGATGACCACCATCGACAGCCCGTACGACCCGATACACGCGCCGTAGATCCACGGGATCCCGTGCTTGACGCACGCGTCGTTGAGCAGGAAGCGCGTCTCGAAGTTGTCGGCGCCGTCGATGACGAGGTCGGCGCCCGCGATCAGCGCCTCGATGTTCGTGTGGTTCACGTCAGAGACGATGCCCCGGACCTCGATCTGCGAGTTGATGCGCCTGAGCTGCCGTTCGGCCGCGACCGCCTTCGGCAGCGACTCGCGCACGTCGGCTTCGTCGAAGAGCACCTGCCGCTGCAGGTTGCTCTCCTCGACCACGTCGCGGTCGATGATCGTGAGGTGTCCGACCCCGGCGCGCGCCAGCGTGTTGGCCGCCACCGAGCCGAGCGCGCCGCATCCCAGGCACACGACGTGTGCGTCAGCGAGCCGCTGCTGACCGGCCTTTCCGATGCCCTCGAACATGGCCTGGCGCGAGTATCTGGCGTGCGTGTCGCTCACTGGTCAGCGAGCATAGCAACCGGCGGCCGCACATTCGCCCGCGTCGCGTGTCATGCGCACCGCGACGCGTGTCATGCGCCGGTGACACGAGGGATGTTCAGCGTTCACTGCCGTGGTGAAACCCTGGGGCCGGGCCGCTCCCCAGAGCGGCCCGTGCGCGTGGGCGTGACCCGTGTGCAGTTGTAGGCGCCGCGCCCCCGCGCGGCCCGCTTCCCGCGTCACCGCGCGACACCCTCCATTACCGCTCCGTGAACGTCCCGTTCCGCAGGTCGGCTATCGCCTGCTGCAGTTCCGCCTGGGTGTTCATCACGATCGGCCCGTACCACGCCACGGGTTCCTCGATGGGCCTCCCCGACACGAGCAGGAAGCGGATGCCCTCGTCGCCGGCCTGCACGACCACCTCGTCGCCGCGATCGAACAGGATCAGCGACCGGTTCTCGCTTTCGTGCGGCAGCGATCGGATCGTGTCGCCGCTCACGTCTTCGGTGAGCAGGCTCTGCGGCCGCGACGCGTCGCGGAACGTGCCCGACCCGGCGAACACGTACGCGAACGCGTGGTTCGTGCGATCGACGGCGAGCCGCTTCCGCTGGCCCGGCGGCACCGACACGTCCAGGTAGCGCGGATCCGCGGCAACGCCCTCGACCGGCCCCTTCTTCCCCCAGAACTCGCCGCACACGACGCGCACGCGCGTCCCGTCATCGTCCACGACGTCGGGGATGTCGGACGCGGCAACATCCTGGTAGCGCGGCGCGGTCATCTTCAGCGCCGAGGGCAGGTTCGCCCACAACTGGAAGCCGTGCATCCGCCCGTGCGGGTCGCCCTTTGGCATCTCCTGGTGCATGATGCCGCGCCCCGCGGTCATCCATTGCACGTCGCCGGCCCCGAGGCTGCCGCGATTGCCGAGGCTGTCGCCGTGCTCGACCGTTCCGGCCAGCACGTACGTGATCGTCTCGATGCCACGGTGGGGATGCCACGGGAACCCGGCCAGGTAGTCGGCGGGATTCTCGTTGCGGAAGTCGTCGAAGAGCAGGAACGGATCGAACTCGGTCGTGTTGCCGAAGCCGAACCCGCGCTGCAGCTTCACCCCCGCGCCTTCGAGCGTGGGCTGGGTGCGGATCAATTGCTTGATGGGGCGGACAGACATGTGGCGCTCACTCCTGTGTTGTGACACGGGTGTGATGCCACAGACGGGCCGGAGGTTCCACCAGGGTCGCGCAGGAGGCGCCATGCGTCGCTGTCTGCTGCATGGATCTTCGTGCCACCCGCGGAACGATTCATCCCTTGCACTTTCTTGTACGCGGTCAGCACAGCGCAGGGAATCCCGTGCGAAGCGTCAGGTGCAGTTTGGCACAGCCCGTGATGCGAATGCTGTGGTTCCGGCCTTGCGGGCTCCCCCGCGCCGCGTGTCGACGATGGTAGGATGCGAGTTGGTGCATGGTGGAGGTCGACCCACATGAACGTGACGCCAGCGATCATCGAAGAACGGCGGCGCCTCGGCATCGACACGTACGACGAGGTCTGGGACGGGGAGTACCACGTGAACCCGTACCCGTTGCTCGAGCACCAGCGCCTCTGCACCGACCTGCTCGTGCAGGTGGCGCCCTGGCTTTCCGGTGATCGTGGACGCCTCATGCTGGGGATCAACATCATCGACGCCGCGGCAGGCTGGGATGACTACCGTTGTCCCGACCTGGTGTTCATCGCCGAGGCTCGCCTGCAGCGTCTCTCGCGTGAAGGGATGCGCGGCGAGGGTCCGGATGCAGCGTTCGAGATACGCTCCCCGGGAGACGACACCTATCGGAAGCTGCCCTTCTACGCGGCCCTCGGTGTGCGTGAGGTTGTGGTGATCGATCGCGACACGAAGCGGGTCGAGGTGTTCCGGCTCGACATGAACGCTTCGCCGCCAGGCTATGCCCAGATCGACGTTGATGAGGATGGCTGGGTCGTGGCCCTGACCCTGGATGTCGCGTTTCGCGGCGGTCGCGGTGACTCGCCCGTCGTCGAGGTGCGCGACATGCGTGCAGCAGAACACTCGGCACGTATCTGACGCTGCTGGCACGGGCGGCGTTACCGTCACAGCGCACCAGGCGTGTTGCCCGGAGCCAATCAGGTGTGCTGGCGGACCGGCCCCCGTGGCTCGAACGTCGAGCGTCCGTGGGGCGGTCACACCCAGCAGAGCAGGCATCGACCCTGCCACCGGCGAGAGGCTGGCAGGGCCGGGAAGTGCCGCGACGGGCCGAGCCTGCGTGCAGCTCGTCCCGCCAAGCGGTCGCCGGCGAGGTGCCTCCGACCTACGTCGTCAGCAGGCAGAACGTGGCGCGGTATGTCTGATCGGCTGTCGGCTCGAGATGCATCTCGCGTGATGCGCCGTCAGCGCCGACGAGCGAGTAGGTGCCGGTCGCGAGGTCGGGACGATACGCGCCACCGAAGACCAGCGTGAACTGCTCGAGACGCTTGTCCGTTGCCGGGCCGTCGACCACCCGCGACAGCGTGACCGTGTCGGCGAACTTCGCGTCGCGATAGACACGGAAGCGCGAGCCCACGAGGGCTGCGTAGCTGTCTCGCACGGTGCCTGCCGTCGCGGCGGCCTTGACGGTGCTGCCCCCGGCGAGCAGGCTCGGGATCTCGACTGCCCCGATCGCGGCGCACGCGACGGAACACCCGGCGATGAACTGACGACGCTGCATGGAAGTCCTCCCCAGAAGGTGTCTCAAGCGGGAACGCCGGCCCCGGCGACGTCGAGCGAGGCCGGATGGCATTCCATCAACAGGTGGAGCCCGCGTTCTTCGACGGGCGTGAAGCCGAGCCGTTCATACAGGTGGCGCGCCGGGTTGTCGATCTCGACGTGGATCGACACGCGGCGTCCGCGCGCCGAGGCCGCGGCGAGCACGTTGCGTAGCAGCGTCCCGCCGATGCCCTGCCCGCGCGCGTCGGGCAACAGCGCGATGTCCATCACCCTGACATCGTCGTTGCCCTCGTGCAGGTACAAGCGGCCGATCGGCATGCCGCCTCGCTCGATGACCAGGAACGACGCGCCGACGTAGTGCTCGACGTAGTGCCGGTGCTGCGCCTCGAACTGCATCTGCAGGAAGGCGGCCTTCTGCTCGTCGGCCCAGTCGAGCAACGCCAATTCGTGGGCGCGCGTGCTCGCGTAGATCGCGAGCAGCACATCCGCGTCCGCCTCAGTCGCCGGGCGCAGCGTCACCGCGTCGAGGGCCGACGCCGCGCCGATGGCCGAGACCCCGGTCATCGTCATGGACGCTGCGGGAAGATGCCCTGCAGCGCGATGACGAAGTTCATGCCCAGGTACGGCTGCATGTTGTTGTGCGGCTGGTTGCCGCCCACAGTGTCGTTCATCGCCACCAGGCTCGTTGCGGGCCCGTACGCGTTCGACGTCGTCTGCGCGGGGCTGACCGCGGCAGACGGGGTTCCCGTGTTGGCCGTGGACAGATGCGCGCCCTGGGGATGCCAGTGCGCGGGCATCTCGCTCGTCAGCAGCGTGACAGCACTGCTCCCGTCGGTTTCACCCAGCGTGCGGGGGGTGAGGCCGGGGCCCTGCCCGGGGTGCATCGGGGCGCGGCCACTCAGGTTCGGCAGGCCGAAGGTCGTCTGGCCGTTGCCGCCGTAGGTGGTGCCCAGCAGCGAGAACAGCGCCGTGTTCTGCTGAATCGGCAGCAACTGCCCGTCGCACGTCGCCCATCCGCGGGGAGCGTAGTTGAAGCCGACGATCATGATTTGGGCGACGAAAGGGTCCGACATCGGTGTCTCCTGACTCAGCTCTGCGGAGGGAAGATGCCTTCGAGCGCGATGATGAAGTTCACGCATTGGAAGGGCATCATGTTGTCGTGCGGCTGGCTGCCTCCTGCCGAGGCACTGGCCTGGGCCGCGAACTGAGCGTTGGTGGCCGTGTCGACGTAGGTACCGTTCGCGCCCGTATCGCCGTAACGCGTGCCGTTCGGAGAACTCAGCGTTGCCGTCCCTGTCGCGGCAATCGGATGCGCGTGTGCCGGCAACTGGGCCGGCGTGAGCGTGACGGACTCGGACCCCAGCGACTCACCCATCACGCGGCGGCTGAGGCCAGGCCCCTGCCCCTGGTGGATGGGCACGCGGCCGCGCAAGTCGGGCAGCGCGAACGTGGTCTGGCCGTCGCCGCCGTACGTGGTGCCAATCAAGTTGAACAGCGCGTCGTTCTCGCTGATGGCCATGAGCTGGCCGTGGCATAGTGCCCAGCCGTTCGGGGCGAAGTTGCCGCCGAACATCCTGATCTCACCGATAAATCGGTCCATCTCGACGCTCCAGTGATGCCGTCAGTTCCGCGACGGGAAGATGCCCTCGAGGGCGATGACGAAGTTCACCGTCAGCGACGGCTGCATGTTGTCGTGCGGTTGGCCACCGACCGTTGCCGACCCGTTGAGCACGACGGGTGTGCCCGAGTTGGTGTAGCGGGCGACGCCTCGTCGAGGCTGCCCGGCGGGCACGTTGTCCTTCGCGATGGTCGAGGTCGCCTGGAGCGTCGAGCCACGCGCGTGACCGTGCGCACGGCATCTGCGCGGTCGTCAACGTCACGCTCTCCGCTCCGGCCGCCTCGCCTATCGTCGTGCCGCTGAAGCCGGCGTGCACCGGGACACGACCATGCAGATTGGGCAGCGCGAAGGTGGTCTGCCCGTTGCCGCCGAACTGCGTGCCCAGCAATGCGAACAGGGCCGTGTTCTGGGCGATCGACAGCAGTTGCCCGTTGCACTGCGCATAGCCTCGTGGCGCATAGTTGAAGGCGACAATCTTGACCTCGCCGATGAAGGGCTCGGACATCGCGGACTCCTTAGGTGAAGACAGCCTCGTACCGCGCCCCACGCATGTCGGGTTCGATCGGTACGAGGAAGAGGTCGAGCCGGCCCAGGATTGGGTGCTCGAGCGTGTGGATGCCCTGCCACAGCATCGATTGCCGCGGCCCGCTGAAGAGCAGGGAAAACGCCGAGCGGCGTCCCTGCCCGGTCGCACCCCGTGCAGCATCGACTGCCGTCAGCGTCAGCGTGGCCGCACCCTCATCGCCCACGGCGAACTCGGTGCCGATGTGCGGCGCGAATGCAGACATTTCAACGGTGGCGAGATCGATCACGGCGACCGGCTCGTACAGCGTGTCGTGCGTCATGCCCGTGCTAGCGCGACGACCGACGACGCAGCGCACCCGCGACGGCGACGAGTCCGGCACCGAGCAGCATCAGCGACGAGGGCTCGGGCACGGGGTTGGGAGGCTGCGTGCGTTGCCGGATGTCGAGCGTCATCGTGAGCTGCCCGCGCAGCGCATTCTCGGCGACCCCAAGAGTGCCGACGATGAAGTGGATGGAGTCGTCGGTGAACGTCACCTCCGTGCCAACCGCGACACCGATCATGTCGGTCAGTTGCAGCGAGACGTCGGCGAGGTACGCGTTCGGCAGGTCGAAGGTCATACCGGTGATCCTGACCGTGGCCGTCGGGTCGAGGTTGAGATCGCGGAAGCCGGGCGACACTATGCTGCCGCCTCCCGTCAGCTTGAAGGCGACATCGTTGGCGGAGAAATCGATCGTGTCGCCCGAAAGCAGGAGGACTCCTGTCAGGTCGCTTTCGCACGTTACGTCGACGCCTGTGCCGCAATACTCCGGATCGGCAGCCGGAGCCAGATCCGCCCGGAATGGCTCCGTGAGCGGTCCGATATCAGGGTAACCGCTCTCCGTATACGTCAGCGTTGCCCCGGTGAGGAGCGGCGCCGCGAACGCGCTCGATGCGAACGGCACCACGAGCAGACAACAGAGGACGATACTCCGGACGACAGTACGCATGACCGCTCCAGGCATGCCCACACGCCGCAGCACGTGGACCGCAAGACAAAACTCGGGTGATGCCGGAGACGTAAGCAGGATTCACGCCACGCGAGGCAGGCGGCGACCAGCTACGAAGAACCCGGCATTTCCTCACGCTTCCGCACGACCGACCCTAGGGCTCATGCGTGGCAAGGCTGATGCGCAGGGAAGTTTAGTCGCGGCAGGGGCAGACATCGTGAGCGCCATCGCCCACAGGGATGTGAAGAGAGTGTCCGGCATCTGCCGCCCTCGCCGACCAGGCACGGCCCCGCCGCTGCGACGTATCATTGCGACACGTGACCCGTGCGACGTCCACGTCGCCGTCCTTCATTCCTGCCCGGGAGTCCTCCATGTTCCGTCTTCCCGTCCTGGCGCTCGTGATCGCGCTGGCGTGTCCCGCCTCCGCATTCGCCCAGAAACGTGCGTTCACCATCGAAGACCTCTACCGCGTCAAGGCCATCGCCGGCTTCGCCGTCTCGCCCGACGAGCGGTCGATCGTCTACGCGGTCGCCACGACAGACCTGCCGCGCGCGAAGAGGGCATCGAAACTCTGGATGTCGGAGGGCGACGGGACCAGCGCCCGCCAGATCACGTTCGGCGCCGGCAACGAGAGCGAGGCATCGTTCTCGCCCGACGGCAAGTGGATCGCCTTCGTCAGCACGCGCGACGGCAGCGCGCAGCTCTACGTCATGCCGACGAGCGGCGGTGAAGCGCGCAAGGTGATGACCTCGTCCACGGGCGTGTCATCGCCGACGTGGCTACCCGACTCGACGGCGATGGTCTTTGCGTCGGACGTCTATCCCGAGTGCGGGGCAGACGATGCCTGCAACAAGAAGATCGGCGAGCGGTGGGACGGCGGGCCGCTGAAGGCCCACATGGCCGACACGCTCCTGTATCGGCACTGGACCGAATGGCGCGACGGCAAGCGGACGCACCTCTTTCACGTGAACGTGGCCAGCGGCGCGGTGCGCGACCTCACACCCGGCGACGAGGACTCGCCGCCGTTCTCGCTGGGCGGGCCGAGGCCGTTCGCGGCATCGCCCGATGGCCGGGAGTTCGTGTTCGAGTCGAAGCGCGTGAAGGACCAGGCGCTCTCGACGAACAACGACCTCTTCCGGATCGCGCTCGATGGCGCGGCGACCGACGCGACGAACCTCACGCCGGCCAACGCGGCGTTCGACGGCAGCCCCGAGTACTCGCCCGACGGCCGCTACATCGCGTACCGCGTGCAGGCCATCCCGAATTACGAGTCTGATCTGTTCCGCATCGCCGTCTACGACCGCCAGGCTGGAACCACCCGCGTCCTGACGGAAAGCTTCCGCAACTGGATCGACGACTTCCAGTGGACACCCGACTCGAAGTTCATCGTGTTCCAGGCACAGGTCGAGGGGAACACGCCGCTGTATCGCCTCGAGGTCGCCACGGGCGCAACCACGAAGGTGCTCGAGCACGCGACGATCGATAGCTTCGAGCTCGTCGGCGGCGGGCGCGAGGTCGTGTTCACGAGCCGATCGGTCGGACGCCCCGTCGAGATGTACCGCGCGACGCTCGGCGCGACCACGGCGCCGCGCCAGCTCACCACGCTCAACGACGCGCTGGTCGCGGAGGTCGACATCCGGCCTGCCGAGACGATGTGGGTGACCGCGGCCGACGGCGCGAAGATCCACGTGTTCATCGTGAAGCCGCACGGGTTCGATCCTGCCCGGAAGTATCCGCTCGTGTTCAACGTGCACGGCGGGCCGCAGCAGATGTGGGGCGATGCCTTCCGGGGCGACTGGCAGGTCTATCCGGGCGCCGGCTACGTCGTGGCGTTCCCCAATCCGCGCGGATCGACGGGTTACGGGCAGGAGTTCACCGCGCAGATTTCCGGCGACTACGGCGGCAAGGTCTTCAGCGACCTCATGACGGTGACGGATGCGCTCGAGAAGCTGCCGTACGTCGACAAGGACCGGATGGGCGCGATGGGATGGTCGTTCGGCGGCTACATGATGAACTGGTTTGCCGGCCACACGACCCGCTTCAAGACGCTCGCGTCGATGATGGGGATGTACAACAACGCGTCGTTCTGGGGCGCCACCGAGGAACTGTGGTTCCCCGAGTGGGACTTCAAGGGCATGCCGTGGACGTCACCGCTCTACGAGACGACGTCGCCCTCGACGTTCGCGAAGGACTTCAAGACGCCGATGCTGGTGCTCACGGGCGAGCGTGACTACCGCGTGCCGTACACCGAGAGCCTGCAGTTGTTCACGGCGCTGCAGCGGCAGAACATCCCGTCGCGCCTGATCGTGTTCCCGAATGCCGGGCACTGGCCAAGCTGGTACGAGATGGCGCTGTATTACACGGCGCACCTCGAGTGGTTCCAGAAATACCTCGGTGGCGGCGCGCCGCCGTGGACGACCGAACAGTTCCTGCGCAATGCCGTGTTCGACAAGTCAACCGGCGAGCGCCTGAAGTAGCGCCGCAGGCCTGGGCTTGCATCAACGTCGCCGACGCGACACGCTGTTCGCGTGCGGTGCCGGCGTCGCGACGTGTCGGTGGCCGGCGCAAATACTGCAGGCACACTGCTGTGCCGGAACAGACGGAGCGACGTGAACGTGCGCTTTGCGCCGGCGGCGTTGTCGTTCCTGCCGTTTGTCTGGGGCGACTACTGGATCCTCGGCCTCCCGGACGACTATGCCTGGGTCGTGGTGGGAACGCCCGACCGGAAGTACCTCTGGATCCTGGCCAGGACACCGGCCCTGGACGAGGCGCGCATGGCGGCGGCGCTCGACATCGTTCGCGCGAACGGCTTCGACCCGGATCGCCTCGTCATGACGACGCAGTCGGGCGTGAAGGGCACGGAATCGTCCGATCGCCGCTGATCCCCGCCATCCGCGCCTGTCGCGGCACACCGGCAACCGTGGTCACGTGCACGGGCCGCTCTGGGGAGCGGCCCCTACACCCGTCACCACACCCCGTCACCACACCCGTCATCACACCCGTCACTACGGCTGTCACTACGCTGGTCCCGGTGGCTGCTCGCCACGGCGTCGCTTCGGCGTTACCATGTCGCGTGCTGCACCACGCGGCCGCCGGCGTCGCCGGTCAGGCGTGACCCACTGCAGCAGAAGGCCGCCGCGTTCGCGATGGTCCACCCACCAGGCGGCCAAGGAGGCACGCATGTCCCTGGTTACCGACAAGAAGGCCGATCTGGCAGGTCCCGGACATCTCCACCTACGACGAGGTCGCGAAGATCCTGCCCGTCGGCTACCGGCCGCTGCTCGATCGGAAGGAGACCCAGCACTGGCGTCTCGCCGGCATGAAGCGCTACATCGAGGACGGTCTCTGTCGGGAACTGAACCTGTTCCACGTCGAGGTGCCGCTCATCGTGACCAGGGAGAGCGGCGTCAACGACTACCTCGATCGTGACGGCTCGCGCACGCCCATCGAGTTCCCGTGCGGCCTCGGCCTCGAGACCGCGGTTGACGTGCGCAGGTCGTGCAGGCCGCCACGAAGTGGAAGAGGATGGCCCTGCGGCAGTTCGACTGCGAGGTCGGCGAGGGCATCAGCACCGACATGCGCGCCGTGCGCAAGGACTACTTCCTCGACCACGACCACAGCGCCTACGTCGACCAGTGGGACTGGGAGAAGCGTCATCACCGCGGCCGACCGCGAACCTCGACGTCCTCAAGGACACGGTCCGCGGATCTGGAAGGTCATCAAGGGTGCCGAGACGCTTCGTCCAGGAGCAGTTCCCGAAGCTGAAGGACCCGACTACCCGAACCTGCCCGAGGAGCTCACGTTCCTGCACGCCGAGGAGATCCTCGAGATGTACCCCGACCTGCCGCGCAAGCAGCGCGAGACGCAGATCCTCCAGGAGTACCCGGCGGTCTTCATCATCGGCATCGGCTGGGTGCTCGAAGGACGGCTATCCCGCACGAGATGCGCGCGGCCGACTACGACGACTGGGTCACGCCCACCAGTCACGAAGAACGGCGAGCAGACGCACGGCCTGAACGGCGACATCCTCGTCTGGAACCCGGTCACGAAGCGCCGCCACGAGCTGTCCTCGATGGGCATCCGCGTCACGAAGGACACGCTGAAGCAGCAGCTCGAGATCTCGGGCCAGACTCGACTTCCTGAAGCTGCCGTATCACCAGGCGATCCTGAACGACCAGATCCCGCTGTCGCATCGGCGGCGGCATCGGGCAGTCGCGCACGACGATGCTCCTGCTCAAGAAGGCGCACCTCGGCGAGGTGAGCGTCACCGTGTGGCCGAAGCAGCTCAAGGACATCTGCGCCGAGCGGAACATCCACGTGCTCGACTGATCGGGCCCGAGCTCGACCGGGCACCCTCCCGCGCAGGCACGCCGGGCTGACGGGTCGAAGTCCTCACGCACCGTGAGGGTCTTCGACCTGCGCCGCGGCGTCGAGGGTGCGGCAGAACGGTCAGCGCAGCTGGAAGTCGTACCCGGGATCGATCGGCGCTTCGGGCGACGCGAGCAGGAGCAGTTCGCGCACGAGGAACGGGTTCGTGCGCCCGTCGACGACCGTGTTGCGCACGACCTCGAACCCGTGTTCGACGCCGGCGGCCTCGTCGATGTCGATGTCGGCCCACACGACCTTCGACGCCTGCTCCTGCATGAACGTCACCTGCAGGTTCGCGTGTGCGTCCCGGCTCTTGAAGCTGTCGAGGCGCACGAATCCCTTCGGCGGTTTGTGCAGCAGCGACGGCGCCGACTTGAAGCGATCTGACGCGCGGAGCACGTCGGGCATGGTCGGATCGACCCGCGCGAAGCAGCGATCCTGCCGCATGACGGTCGGAACCTCGACCAGCCTGGCGACACCGTCGGTGGAAGGGTGAAGCCCCTTGGCCACGAGGTTCAGCAGGCAGGCCTGGCGGAGCGGCCCGAGCGCACGGTACAACGCCTCGCCCTGCTTGCCGACCAGGTCGGCATCTTCGTCGGCGAGCCGTGCCATGGCCGCATTCGAGAGGCTGGTCTGGAACGTCGCTGGCAGGTCAGCGAACGTTGGCGCGACGATGTCCCTGACCTTCTTCGGGTTCACCATCAGCCGGATCCGCGCCTCGCTCGGGCGGTTCACTCCCGACCTGATCATCTGGAAGAACGCGTACGGCTTGTATCCACTCACGCTGAAGCGGACGGTGTACAGCGTGCCGATGCCACTGTGACAGGCGATGCCTGTGACGGTGAACGTCTCGTGGCCGTCGACGTCGAAGTCCGCTTCCAGGCGTTCGCCGCCCTGGGAGCTCGAGTGTGGCGCGAAGTCGACGTGCAAGGTGCCCGACAACGCACGGTCGCGCAGGTCGGTGATGTCAACGGTGAGAGAGCCGAGCGCCATGGGGCCTCCGTTCGGGCCTGGATGTCGAGCCCGTATGAGATTGGATGGCGCATGGTAGATCGACTGCCCCGGAAAAGTCAGGAGGGGGTCACGGCGCCAGTCGCAGGCCTGCGGCGGCGAAGCGCTGGAAGTCGCGTGGATTTTCAGTCGCCAACTCCGCGTCGCATTCGATCGATGTTGCCGCTATCAGGCAATCCACGAAGCTTCCGCGGCGCCGGCCACCCTGATTGAACAGCCGAGCGGCGCACTCGGCAGTCGAGGCGTCGAGGGCGATCGGTTCGCCGAGCAGGGTGCGGGCGAGCGCCACGACATCCTCCTCGACAGGCCCACAGAGGAACTCGGCCCACGCGATGCACGAGAGCGACACCTCGTGTGGCCCGTCGAGCCACGTGAGCAGGCGCCGCTCCTGCACCGAGCCTGGACACAGCGCCCAGATCAGGAAGCTCGTGTCGAGGTGGATCATCGGCGCTTCGCCTCGGCCTGAGGCGTGCGGGCCTTTCGTTCGGCGCGAACGGTGGCGACCCAACGGGTGGCTTGCATCGTCGACAAGCCAGCCGCCTCCTGCATTCGACGGAGGATTCCGACCCGGTCAGGAATGGCGTGCCCGGCCGCCGCGCTCTTCAGTGCGCGCCGGAGTACTTCGGACTTCGACACGCGCCACTCCCTGGCCAGGAGTTCCAGGGCGGCAACGCTCTCGAGGTCCAGGACATACGTGGATTTCACTGTTGGTATGGCCATACCAAAGTATAAGGCCTTATACCGCTCTCAGCAGCCTTCCTTCTTCTTCCTGGCCCCGGATGCCGCCGGCGTGACACCGGCCACCGGCGCGGGCGGCGACGGCATCGGCAACGCCCCCGCCGACGGGCCGGCTGCGGCACTGCCAGACCGCGGCGTGCCGCCGAAGTGCGCCGAGACGCTCGCCAGCCTCGCGTTGCGCTGCGCCTGGAACGGCGTCGGGTCGTCGGCCAGCGCGGGGAACAGCACGTCCTGCTGCCAGCCCTCGAGGCCATCGCGCAACAGGTAGGCGCCCGCGTAGCCACGCGCCTTCAGCAGGAACCACGCTTGCGCTGCCCGAACGCCGTCGCCGGCGTACACGACGAGTTTCTCGTTCCGCGGCAGCCCGGTCTCTGGCAGCGACAGGAGAGGAATGTTCTCGGCGCCGGGGATGTGGTACGTCGCGTACTCCTGTGCGTCGCGCACGTCGACCAGGCGGAAGTCTGATCGCCCCTGCACGATCCAGTCGGCGAGTTCGACCGGCTCGACGCGGTCGGCGTCGCGCTGCACGATCGCCGCCAGTTCGCGCGCGTCGAGCGACACGGCGCCGCCCGGTGTCGGCTGCGCGAAGATCGCCACCGCGCCCAGCGCGAAGGCGGCTGCCGCCAGCTTCTGGTTCACCGTCATCGTCGAGAACATCCCAGGCATCTGTGTCTCCGTCTGGCACTCATTCACGTCGGGCGTGAGTGTCGGTGGCGTCAATCACTCGGGAAGTGCGCTGCTCGCGGGCCTCGCGAATCTCTTCTCGATCCAACCTGCGCCGGCGAAGCCGCCGAGGGCCATCAGTACGACGCCGAAGACGACGACGCCATACGGGAGCCCGAGCACGCCCGGCAGCGTCTGCTGCCCGTAGTCACCGCTGTAGAAGAAGCCCTTCAGCAACGGGAACACTTCGGCGAACGCCAGCGTGCCGAAGACGAGGCCGGCCACGTAGACGATGCCGTCGATGCGCCCCGTCGCCGCGGCGGCGACCGACGTGCCGGGGCAGTACCCGCCCACGGCGAAGCCCACGCCCAGCACCAGTCCGCCGACGATCTGCGGCCAGAGCCACGTGGGCGTCATGTAGACCAGCGACAGGTCGAGCACGCCCATCCACGCCAGGTACGTGACCCCGAGCATGGCCGTGACGATCGCGGTGAACATCACCTTGAAGACGGCGAGATCGTCCAGGTAGAACTGCGAGACCAGCTTGCGCGCGCTGCCGAATCCCGCACGCTCGAGGAAGAACCCGAAGCCGATCCCGATCACGAAAGCAACGACCAGGCTCGCCTCGTCGCCGAACGCGCCGTACTTGAACAAGGGCGTCATCGCCACTGCCTCCTCACGAACCACGCGGTGGCGTACGCGCCGCCGAACACGCACATCATGAACGCCCAGCTGCCCGCGTTGAGCAGCGCACCGCCCGTCAGCGCCTGCCCGCTCGTGCAACCGCGCCCCAGTGCGGCACCGAACGCCATCGTCGCGCCACCGGCAAACGCGAGCCCGAACCGCAGCGCGATCGACGCGCGCGGCCCGCGCTCGACGCTGGCGCGCACCCGGTGCGCGAGCAGGCCGGAGATCAGCGCGCCCACGAAGACGCCGAGCACCTCGAAGACGAGCCAGGCCTTCAGCGGATGCACCGAGCCGTCGCCGATGTAGCCGGCCAGGAACTCGCGCGAGCGCGCGTGCTCAGGCGCGACGAGGCTGACCACCCACGCCACGAACGCGTTGATGGCGCCAGAGGCGCCGAGCCCGCGGCCCATGACGACGAAGGCGGCCAGCAGCACGAGGCCGAGCCCGATGCCCGCGAGATACGGGTTCATGTACGGCGCGGCGGCGACCCGCGCGTGCACGTGACCGTCGTATCGCGACTCCACCAGGGGCGGCGACACGGGGAGGGTGGTCGGTGACGCCATGCGATCAGTTCCTTTCAGGCAAGTGCGTGCACGAGGGTCGCCAGCAGGGCCGCGAAGCGGCTCTCCTGCCCGGCAGACACGATGACGAATCTCAGGACCAGGCCTCCGGCCATGACCAGCACCGGCGCGACGGGTGAGTGCTGGACCTTGTGGTTCACCGCGAGTGACTGCACGACGAGCGGCACGACGACACCCAGCCCGACCACGCCGACCCAGAACACCGCGGTGTAGCTGCCGCCGAGCAGCAGCGCCGCCGCCTGGCGATGCGCCTCGGTGGCGTTCGCCAGGCCGATCACGAACAGCGCGAGCGCGACGAGTTCGATGGTGAGCAGCAGGTTGTCGGTGCGCGCCAGGTGCTCGCGTTCGTCGACGTGTCGCGCGATGAGGTGCACGAGGGCCGCCGCCGACGACAATCCCGACATGAGGAAGAGCGGGCCGAGGATGGCGCTGTTCCACAGGGGCCGCGCCCCGAGTGCCGAGAGGAGGATGCCGGTGTAGATGCCGAGCGCGACGCCGAGACCGATGTTGGCGGCGCCGATCAACCGCCGGGCGTCTGGGCGTTCCGAGACGAGCACCGCGAGCTGGTCCACGAACGGCAGGCGTTCACGAAGCCACCGCGGCGGGTTCACCACGGCGGCGGCCGCGAGCGCGGGATACACGACGACGAGGATCCACGCGCCCCACGACATCGGCGACGAGGGCTGGAAGGTGGTGTAGAGCCTCCACGTGTAGCGCTTGTGTTCGAGGTCGAGGAACAGGGCGAACATGCCGAGGCTCAGGAGCACGAGCCCGAGGATCGGCGCGCTCGTCGAGGTGAACGGACGCTCGCGGTGCCGCCCCTGCCACAGGAACACCCCCGAGAGCACCATCATGCCGGCGACGAGGCCGCCGAGGAACAGGTAGATCGGGATCTGCCACGCCCAGACGTGCAGCGAGGGATCCACGAGGTGGTTCTGCCGGGTGAGGATCAATTCACGCATGTCGCCGGGCTCCTCACACCAGGTAGTAGATGCGGGGCGCGGTGCCGGCCGCGGCCAGGAGGGGATGGTTGCGCCGCGACGCGAGCAGCCGGCTCACGCCGCTGTTGGGATCGTCGAGGTCGCCGAAGTGCATGCAGTGCGTCGGGCACACCGCCACGCACGCGGGATCGAGCCCGTCGCGCACGCGATGGGTGCAGAAGGTGCACTTGTCGACGTAGCCCTCGGGATGCACGAACCGCGCGTCGTACGGGCACGAGGCCATGCAGGCCTTGCACCCGATGCAGACCTCGTGCGTCACGAGGACGATCTGGCCGAACGGGTCGACGTGGCTGGCCCCCGTCGGGCAGCACGTGACGCACGGCGGCGCGTCGCAGTGGTTGCAGCGCTCCGACCGGATCTCCATGTTGAGGGTGGGGAACGCTCCGCGTGTCTCGTACGCGATCCAGTCGCGGTTGAATCCCTCGGGCACCTGGTTCTCGGTCTTGCACGCGACCACGCAGTCCATGCACCCGACGCACCGCACCGTGTCGATCACCATGCCGTAGCGGGCCATGGTTACGACTCCCGCTCGATGGTGACGAAGTTGACGTGCATGCCGGTGCCACCCATCAGCGGGTCGACCGCGTACTTCGTGACGAGCTCGGCATCGCTGGCACCCTTGCCGTACGCGCGCCGCAGGCGCACGGCGCTGTGGCCGAAGCCGTGGACCATGTAGACGCAGTCGGGCCGGATGCGCTCGGTCGCGAGCACCTTCACCGGCCGGCTGACCACGCCGTCCTGGTTGCGCAACCGCACGCGCTCGCCGGTGGCGAGTCCCATTCCGGCGCGCCTGGTCGGCGTTCAGCCAGACCACGTTCTCGTCCATCATCTCGGCGAGGATGGGATTGGTCTGCGTGCGTCCGAACGAGTGCACCGGCGCGCGGCCGAAGAGCAGCCTGAACGCGCCTGGCGGCACGGGAGCCGGCGGCACGTAGCGCGGCACCGGGTCGAAGCCCTTGTCCTTCAGCTGCAGCGAGTAGAACTCGATCTTCCCCGACGGGGTGGGGAACTCGGGCGTCACGCCCTCATCGTAGAAGATGGGTTGCGGCGCACCGCGGATGATGCCCGTGCGCTTCAGCGTGTCGAAGCTGAGGCCGGCCTTCGTCAGGCGCGTGTCGAGGTACTCCTCGATCGTCTTCCACGGGTAGTACGCGCCGAGTCCCAGCTTGAGCGCCAGCTCGCGCGCGATCCACCAGTTGGGCTTCTGGTCGTGCGGCGACTCGACCACGGGCTGCCGCAGCGCGACGAACGGCTCGCGGAACCACTCGACGTTCAGGTCGTCGTAGCGCTCGAGATACGTCGACTCCGGCAGGACGACATCGGCCCATCCCGCGATCTCGCTCGGGATGACGTCGACCACCACCATCAGGTCGAGCGCCTGGATGGCCTTGATCGTCTCGGCTTCGTTGGGCAGCGCCTGCATCAGGTTCGTCGCGTACACGAACCAGCCCTTGACCGGGTACGGCTGGCCGGTGATGGTGGCCTCGCGGATGCCCGTGGTGATGGCCTCGCTGGCGAACGGGTACTTGCCGCCCGGGTTGTCGACCTTGCCGCGTGCAGGCGTCGGGTACGCCGGATACGGGTAGCCGGGCACGCTCCATGCTGACCGGCGTGTAGAAGCCGCCCTTGCGTCCCCAGCTGCCGAGCAACGCGTTCAGCAGCGCGATCGCGCGGCTGCGCTGCGCGTCGTTGCCGTACCACGTCGCGTGGCGCCCCGGATGCACGAGCGTCGCGGGGCGGTGCCGCGCCATCTCGCGCGCGGTCTCGCGAATCACGTCGGGCTCGATGCCCGTCTCGGGATACGCCCACTCCGGCGTCGCGGTCGCGATCTCGGCGGCGAAGTTGTCGAAGCCGAAGCCGTGCTGCTCGACGTACTCGCGGTCGTAGAGCTTCTCGGTCACGAGCACGTGCATCCACGCCAGCAGCAGCGCGGTGTCGGTGCCAGGGCGAATCGGCAGGTAGTGCTTCGCCTTCCCTGCCGCGATCGAGAACCGGGGATCGACGACGATGACGGTGGCGCCCCGGCCGACGGCCTCTGCGAACTCCTGCACCTGCGAGTTGTGCATGTTCTCGCCGAGGTGCGAGCCGAGCAGCACGAGGCAGCGCGTGTTCAGGATGTCGGTCCGTTCGGGCGAGCTGACCTCTTCGCCGAACGTCAGGTGGAACCCGACGTCGCGCGGGCCGCGGCACTGCGCGAACGAGGGTGCGGCGACGTTGGGCGTGCCGTACGCCTTGAGCGTGTGCTTGAGGAAGTTGCCGCCGATGCCGTGCGAGAACATCGCCACGGCTTCGGGCCCGTACCTCGACTTGATGGTCTGCAGCTTCGCGGCGATGTGGCCGAGCGCTTCGTCCCACGTCACCGACGCCCACTCGTCTTCGCCGCGGTTCTTCCGGCGGATCAGCGGCGTGCGCAGGCGGTCGGTGTCGAAGTGCGCGCCCACGCCGCCCGTGCCGCGCGGGCAGAGGCGTCCGCGGCTGAGCGGATCCTCGGGGTTGCCCTCGATCTTCCAGAGCCTGCCGTCACGGACGGTCGCGATGGCCCCGCACTTCCAGAAGCACACATCGCAGAACGTCGGCACGGTCCGGATGCCGGTTGCGGGGGCGCCCGAGACGGCGCGCGTGGCGGTCGCCAGCGCACCGCCCGACGCCGCCACGCCGAGCGTGGCGCCGGAAATCTTCAGGAAACGTCGCCGGGAGAGGGGATCCATGGGAGCGGACTCCGCGGCCGTGGGGGTTCGATCTGCGGCCGTAGGGGCCGCACCCCAGTGCGGCCCGGTGACACCCATCGAGCAAGATGCACGATCCCGCCCCGTGGTCACACGCGAGGCCACGCCCCCTGCAACATGTCGCGCTGCGCGTCCCGGGCCGGCGGGTATCGGCTCCCGTCGACCGCACGACCGCGAGCGTCCGGGCGACTGTACACCCACGGTCCTCGTCTGCCGACACCCGCCGGCTGGGGGCGCCTGCCTGCGTGTCGACCTGTCCGCGGCGTCAGCGCCGCTGCCCAGCGCGACACCTCACTGACGCATGGGCACGCACTTCGCCGACATACGCCGCTGGAGGCCGGCGAAGTCGTCGAGCGACTCCCGCATGACGCGCGAATCGCCTGCGTGGCACGTCAGGCATGCGCCTGCCGCCAGCACCTTTCGCTGCTCCTCGACCGACAACGGCCGCACATCGTCCCGCGTGCTCGTGAGGCCCTCGCCCGCCTGCAGCATCCCGACCCACGCATCGTCGGGAAGTCCGTCGCCGTGCGTCGAGGCCCGCGCCGGCTCGAACTGCCAGCGACCGCGCGCCGGGCCGGAGGCGTGGAAGGTGAGCCGTCCCTCGCCGTAGCCGAGCGCGACAGGATCGTTGTGGCACGACTCGCACGAGCGCCCGGCCTTCGTCACCGTGTGCGAGAAGGCCCGCGCATACAAGCGGCGGAAGACAGATGAGGCAGGGGTGTCGGCTTCGGCGCGATGCTCGAACGTCGCGATCATTCCCGGGATGAACGGGTCGAACGTGTCGGTGCCGTTCGCCAGGCGCCTGACGCCCATGGTCGGCGGAACCGGCACGAAGTGCGCGCCCGACTCGACCCACTCGCCGTGCGCCGGCCTGTCGTCGAGCAGGTCGTAGCCGACACCGCTGGGATCGAAACGCGTGTGGCACTGCGTGCACCGCGGCGCCCACACCGTGTGACAACTGATGCACGCGACGCGCGCGTGCGCGGTGCGCGTGCACGCCGCTGCCGGCGGACGGAGTTCGAGCCTGGTGCCATCGCCCTTGCGCAGGAGGCGCGCGCTGCCGTCTGCATCGACGAAGGCATTGACGAGCACGTCGCCCGATGCCGAGACGACGAGCGGGCGATCGCCCGTGGCCAGCTTCTGCAGCGAGACGATGCGGCGCGTCTCCTCGTCGAAGGCCGCTGCCAACCGCGACGGGAGCGTGCCGCTGCGGTGGCAGTCGTCGCACGTCACGCGCGCCTGTTGCGACTTGCGCGCGTGCACGACGCCGTCGCCCATCACCTCGCGGGCCGTGTGGCAGTCGACGCACGACATGCCCTTCGTCCAGTGCGCATCGGGCGTCACCGCGACGAGGGTGCGGCCGTCCTCGAGGGTTCGCGTCTTCTGCCCTGGCGCGGGCCCCGCCTCGTCCACTTCGTGCCAGCCCTCGTACGACAGCGAGATGCGTCCCGATCGGCTGTGGCATCCGAAGCACGCGGTGTTGTCCATGCGCAGCGTCACATCGGGGTGCACGCGCGCGGGTGTCACGGCGACGTTGCGTGCGCGCTCCGACTGCACGCGCCGCAGCTCGTCGAGCGCCGGCTGCGAGTAGCGCACGTGACAGGCCGTGCAGCCGCCGCCACGCGACGCCTCGGTCACCGGCCCCGGCTCCGTCTTCGGCGCACCGAGGTGACACGATGCACATAGTCCTCGAAGGTGGCTGTCGGCCGGCGAGAATCCGATCTGGCGGATGTCGGGCGGATCGGTGCCGCCGTGCGTCTCGCCCCACGCCAGCCGGTTCACGGCCACGATCCCCGCGAGCGTCGTCATGATCGAGCGGTTGACGCGCTCGACGACCGAGCCGTGGCAGGCACCGCCGCACGAGCGCTCGGCATCGGAGAGGTTGCCCGGGACGATGCGCATCCCCGCGTGTGCCGTGTCTGCATCCAGCGAGAACGTGTTGCCGCCGTGGCACGCCGCGCAGCCGATCGTCGCCGGATCGTGCGATTGCGAGAGGCCGGTGACGCCGTCGTGGCAGGCGAGGCATCCCTCGGGGCGTCCCATCACGACGGGAATCGACGCGCCGGATCGCAGGGCAGATGCCGATGAAGGTGAACGGAGGATCCATCCCCACGTGATCGACGCCGGCTGCGTCCGCCAGGCGTCGGACCATTGCCAGTTCGCGCCCCGGAACGCCCATCCGACGACCGTCAGGCCTGCATACGCCAGCACGATCGCGACGAGCGCTGCCGAAGCGACGCGTCGCGGGCGCTGCGGCAGCCATCGCAGGGCAGCGAGCACGAGCAGGGGAATGACCGCCAGCGTGATCACGCGTCCGGGCCGCGGCGACCAGTGGAATGCCTCCTGGAGCCCCACCAGGAACCAGGGTCCCTTCACGATCGCGCTGAGCCCGTCGTGCAGCGAGGGCGACGCCACGAGGGCAAGCGCCGACATCGGCAGCAGCACACCCGCGACGACGATCGCACGTGGCCACAGCACGCGTCCGTGCTCGATGACGACGACGACCAGGAGGAGCGTGAACGTGGCCGCGTGATGGATGTAGACCAGGTGGACGCCCTCGGGATCGCCGACGAGCGCGGCGGCGAGCCACGCGCCGATCCCGGGGATGCTCGTCGCTGCGGTGAAGACGATGCGCAGGGCCTGCTGCGCTTCGGCGTCGCCCTTGAGGACGAACCCCGACCACGCCAGCAGGCCGATCAGCGGCGCCAGGAGGCAGACGCGGAGCCAGGGACCTGCGCGCATGCGCCGATCGCCCGATCGCGTGACGTGCTGCCACACGTGCACGAACGAGAGCACGAGCAGTGCCTGCGTGGACCAGTAGTGGAGATTGCGGACGAACGCCGCCGCAGGGTTGGCGAGCTGCATGAGCGCGACCGACGTCAGCGGTGTCGTGGGATCGTAGACGAGAGCGAGGGCGATGCCCGTGACGGCCGCGGTGATCAGTGCCGCCACCGCCGCCTCGCTGACCGTGGCCGGCTGGACGGCGAACCGCGCGCGCACGCCGGGCTCAGGTGACATCGACGATCAACGTCCCGGTTGACGGCTCCGTCGAGTGCGCGAGCGTCGTGAGCGGCCTGGTGGCTGGCCCTGCGGCGACCGATCCATCGCGTCGGAAGCGCGATCCGTGGCACGGGCACACGAGCAGGCCGTCTTCGACTCTCGTGATCCGGCACCCCAGGTGCGTGCACGACGCCGACAAGGCCACGAGGCCCGCGCCTGTCGTGCGGCTCACGATGATCCCGTCACCGAACGCCACGTCGTCGCGGAATTCAGGCGTGATGCGCACACGCCGCGGCGGGCGTCCGCGATGGCGCTGCCGCACCATCGACACCAGTGCGCCGACGAACGGCAGCGACGCGAGCGCGGTGATCAATTGCCAGAGCAGACGTCGCCGCGAGAAGGCGTGTGTCGGCCGCGGGGCAGACGCCATGCCGCGGATGATAGCAGGACCGAACGCCGTGAACCGGTCAGGCAGGTGCGATCAACGCCAGCGACGTGGCGTGGCCCCAATCAGGGTTGCGGCGGCCCCCGCCTCAGCGCAGCATCGGCCCGAGTGCCACGTAGAAGCGTCCGCCGCCGCTGGTGAGCGACTGGCTGTAGCCGAGGAACACCGGGCCGAACAACGTCTCGGCCATGACGCCAGCCGACAGCGACGCCCGGTAATCGGCGTCTTCCCATCGATCGAACGCGGAGCCCTGCTCGAGCCATCCGCCAAGGTAGACGTTGCCGCCGAGGATGTCGGGCAGCCGGAACCACTCGCGGAGCACGCCGGCCACCGCGAGGACGTACTGGTCGCCGGAAATCTCGTCGTTGTTCAGCGAGCCCAGGCGGAACGGTCCCCCCAGCCGGAACTGCTCGACCCCCGGTTCCGACTCGAACGACGTGCCGGTACCGCCACTGAAAAACAGGCGGTGACGCGTTCCGATCCGTTTGAACCACGAGGCGGTAATCTCGCCCTGCGGAATGTCCTTGTACGTTCGCAGGACCTCGCCCGTGGGGCTCGACGATGTCCGGCGTGTCGAAGTAAGTAGCGCAGGGCGGCACGGACCCTGACCCCGCGCGACGGGACGATCGGGCTGTTCTGGTCATCGAACTCGAAGCGCAGGCTGGCGACGTTCTCGGATCCCGTCGCCTCGGGAAGCGTCGGCGGGCCAATGCGTCGGCGGATGCGGGCGTCGACGGCGTCGTAGCCCAGGCGGACTTCAGACCTGAGGCCGGTGGTGTAACCGATGTCGAACCCCGCGCCCGTGCGCTTGGCGCGGTACTCGGCGACGAAGTCTCCGTCCTGGTAGCCATTGACGCTGCGGCGGGTGAACGAGGCGTGCGGAGCCAGGAACAGCCCCGTGCGTCCCAGCCGCTTGTACAACTCGATGGCCGCCGTCTGCTCGGTGCCGACGCCGATGTCGACGCGCCACTCCGAGTTCGGCACCAGGGTGTCGTACACCGCGAGTCGCAGGCGCAGGCTGAGCGAGAAGGAACTCGAGTCGATGTTCTGCAGGTCGACGGCGGGCAGCAGGAACGGGGGGCCGTACGACTTGGGGGTGATGCCGACGACCAGCTCGGTTCCCTCCGCCGTCTGGCGCAGCGCGTAGCCGCTCATCTCGTAGCGATCCGTGCCCGAGATGCGCAGGATGCTGTCTTCGAGCAGCACGCGGTCGAGCACCTTGCCAGCGTGGCGCGCCTCGAGATCTGCGGCTGATCGCTCTGCGCTTCGCTCTCGGGGACGCCCTCGACCCGCACGTGGCTCACCACCGGCGTTTCGGTGCGCCGACGCGCCTGGCGCGCACGCGCCCACTCGGCATACGTCGCCTCGTCGACCTGGTACGCGAGCAGGGCCGCCGACATGGCCTCGGCGCTCTTGTACCCGCGATCGATCATCTCGTCGGCCCGGCGCCAGTCCATGCCCGACAGGCCCTTCAGGTCGGGAACGACGAGGAGGTCGGCCGACTTCAGGGCCTCCTTGGTGCCGCCAGACATCATCGCGTCGATCGTCTGCCCCACGATGCCGAAGAGCGAGTTCGCGGGCGGTGCCGCGTCGGTGGTCGAGCTGACGTTGACCGCGATCGCCACGTCGGCCCCCATCGCCTTCACGACGTCTGCCGGGACGTTGTTGAGCGTCCCGCCGTCCACCAGCAGCATGTCGCCCATCACGACCGGCGTGAACGCCAACGGAATGGCCATCGTCGAGCGGAGCGCCTGTGACAGCGAGCCCGATCCCAGCACGTGCGACTCACCCCTCCGGATGTCGGTCGCCACGCAGCGGAACGGCGTCGGCAACTCGTCGAAGCTCTTGATGCCGTAGTAGGGCCATGCAATCCGGTCGAGCAGCAACTCGATCTGCTGCCCGGGATTCAGGCCGCTTGGCAGGGTGAGACCCTTCTTCAGGCCGAAGTCGATCAGGCCGGGAAAGGCGCGCGCGTCTTCCTTCCGCCTGAAGTTCTTGTACTTGTATGGCGAATCGCCCAGGAACATCAGGTTCCAGTCGGCCTCGTTCATCAGGGCCTGGAGTTCGTCCGGCGTCCAGCCCGCCGCGTACGCGCCGCCGACGAGGCCGCCCATGCTGGTGCCGGCGATGTAGTCGACCGGGATCCGGTGCTCTTCGAGCCACCGCAGGAAGCCGATGTGCGCGATGCCTCTCGCCGCGCCGCCGCCAAGGGCGAGCCCGATCGTCCGCCGCCTCGCGGGCTGCGGCACGACGGCGTCTGCTGCGGCGCCCGACATCGCGTCCGGCGATTGGCCGCCGTCGCCGGTCGCCTGGGCCGCCACAGGTGGAGCGGCCTGGCCGGCGCCCGCGATCGCCGGTGACACTCCCAGCAGCGCGACGAGGGCAAACACTGCGCCGATTACGCGCGCCGAGGCGAAGGGGCGGGTGGTCATCTGGTCACCGCATGGTGGAAAGCCTCGTGGCCGGCCTTGGCCTGATCGAGGAAGGAGCCGCTGGCGTCGTCAGCGCACGAGCCAGCGACGCTCCACTCTACCTCATGCACGCGCCCTGCGTCAGATGCCTGCCCCGGCGTCGAACAGTTCCGTGCGCACCTGCGCCTGCGTGATGTTGCTGCCGGGCGGCACGCTCCGGGTCAGCCAGACGTTGCCGCCCACCACCGAGCCGCGGCCGATCGTGACGCGCCCGAGGATCGTCGCACCGGCGTAGATCACCACGTCGTCTTCGACGATCGGATGACGCGCGATGCCCTTGACCAGCGCGCCGTCGTCGTTGGCCGGGAAGCTCTTCGCGCCGAGCGTGACGGCCTGGTAGACGCGCACGCGTTCGCCCACGCGCGTCGTCTCGCCGATGACGACGCCCGTGCCGTGATCGATGAAGAAGCTGCGGCCGATCTCCGCGCGCCGGGTGGATGTCGACGCCGGTCATCGCGTGCGCCAGTTCGGCGATCATGCGCGCGATCAGCGGCGCCCCGAGCCGGTGCAGCGCGTGCGCGAGCCGGTGACGCGTCGTCGCGGCCACGCCGGGGTAGCAGACGAGCACCTCGTCGATGCTCTTCGCGGCAGGGTCGCCGCGATACGCGGCCACCACGTCGCTCTCGATGGCCTGCCGCACGTCGGGCAACTGCGTCGGCGAAGGCGCGGACGATCTCGATCGGCCCGCGCGTCGCTGCCGCTCGCGGCGAGCCCCTCGGCGGCCGCCCAGCGCAGCTCGCGCCTGACCTGGTCGACCAGCGCCCGCAGCGTCACGTCGAGCGTGTTGCCGACGAAGTAGTCGATGCCCTCGTCGGTGAGGTGGGGCGGGCCGAAGTGCCTCGGGAACAGCGCGCCGACCAGCCCCTCGACGATCCGCTCGACCGCGTGTCGCGAGGGCAGGCGGAGCGCGTGCCGTGGTCCCTGCCGTGCGACGCGGCAGCGGCGGCACGGCCAGCCCGCAGGCCCGCGATCACGCCGTCGAGATTCCAGTGATCCGCGTGCGTGCCGCCCTCGTCCACGGCTCCGGGTGGCTCGCTCATGCCGAGATTCCCGAGGCGTCGAACAGGCCCTCGAACAGCACCGAGCTCAGGTAGCGCTCGCCGGAGTCGGGCAGGATCACGACGATGGTCTTGCCTTCGAACTCGGGCCGCCTGGCCAGGCGCGCCGCGACGGCCACGGCCGCGCCGCAGGAGATGCCGGCGAGGATGCCTTCCTCGCGCGCGAGGCGACGCGCGTAGTCGATCGCCTCGTCGTTGCTGACCTGCTCGACGCGTCGACGAGCGAGAGGTCGAGCACGTCGGGGATGAAGCCCGCGCCGATGCCCTGGATCTTGTGCGGCGACGGCTTCAGCGGCTCCCCGGCGCGCTGCTGCGTCAGCACCGGGCTCGCGGTCGGCTCGACGGCCACCGACACGATCGGCTTGCCCGCGCTGCTGCTTGATGTAGCGCGAGACGCCGGTGATGGTGCCGCCGGTGCCGACGCCGGAGACGAACACGTCGATGGCGCCGTCGGTGTCGTTCCAGATCTCCGGCCCCGTCGTCTTCTCGTGGATCGCCGGGTTCGCGGGGTTCTTGAACTGCTGCAGGAGGACGTAGCGGTCGGGGGCCGACGCGGCGATCTCCTCGGCCTTCGCGATCGCGCCGTTCATGCCCTTGGCGCCCTCGGTGAGGACCAGCGTCGCGCCGTAGGCCACGAGCAGCTTCCGCCGCTCGATGCTCATCGTCTCGGGCATCGTCAGCGTGATCGGCAGTCCGCGCGCGGCGGCCACGAAGGCGAGCGCGATGCCCGTGTTGCCGCTGGTCGGCTCGACGAGTGCCTTGCCGGGGCCGAGCAGGCCCCGTCTGCTCGGCATCCCAGATCATGGCGGCGCCGATGCGGCACTTCACCGAGTACGCGGGGTTGCGCCCCTCGATCTTCGCGAGCACGGTGGCGCGGCGCCGTCGAGGATGCGGTTGAGCCTGACGAGCGGCGTGTTGCCGATGGACCGGGAGTTGTCTTCGAACCAGTGCGACATGAGATCTCCTGCGTTGGCGCCGACGCACTCGTCGGCGGCGATGGCGAACGACGACGTCGGCCCGAGCGGCCTCAGAGAACGGCAGATCCTTCGCGGTCTCCTCGGCTCGCCGGCCGCCCGGCAGTGCGTGCAGGAGCTTGTTCAACGCCGACAGGTAGGCCTTTGCCGCTGCCACGATGATGTCGGTGTCGGCGCCGTATCCGCCGAACGTCCGCGGCCGCGATCGCTCCTGCTGCGCATCGATCGTCTGGAGCGGTTCGGCGCCCTCGATACGCACCGTGACCTGGCCGAGGGCGTCGATACCCTCGGTGACCGCGTGCACGTTGAACTCGAGCAGCGTGCTCGGCACGCGCACGATCGCGTCGATGGCCTTGTACGTGGCATCGACAGGGCCCGTGCCGATCGCGGCGGCGACCTGCGCCTCGCAGCCTGGGCTGCGCAGGCGGACCGTGGCGGTTGGCATGCCCATCGTGCCGCAGGCCACCTGCATGCCGTCGAGCTCGAAGAGGTCGTTCGCCTGCGAGAGCTCCTCGGCGACCAGTGCCTCGAGATCCGCGTTGGCGATCACCTTCTTCTTGTCTGCGAGCTTCTTGAACTCGACGAAGGCGCGATCCAGGTCGGCGTCGCCCAGCGTGTAGCCGAGCTCGACGAGGCGCGACTTGAGCGCGTGCCGGCCCGAGTGCTTGCCCAGGACCAGCTGCGATGCGGCGACGCCGACCGTTTCGGGCCGCATGATCTCGTACGTGAGCTGGTTCTTGAGCATGCCGTCCTGGTGGATGCCCGCTTCGTGCGCGAACGCGTTGGCGCCGACGATGGCCTTGTTCGGCTGCACCGGGATGCCGGTGTAGTTCGACACCATCCGCGACGTGCGCGCGATCTGCGTGGTGTCGATGCCGGTGCGCAGCCCGTACACGGCAGGCCGCGTGTGCAGCGCCATCACGACCTCTTCGAGCGACGTGTTGCCGGCGCGCTCGCCGATGCCGTTGACGGCGACTTCCACCTGCCTGGCGCCCGCCTGCATGCCCGCCAGCGCGTTGGCCGTGGCCATCCCGAGGTCGTCGTGGCAGTGCACCGACCACGTCACGCGGTCTGCCCCGGGCGTGGTCGCGATCAGCTCGGCGATGAGGCCGCCGTACTCCGCCGGCGTGGTGTAGCCGACCGTGTCGGGGATGTTCAGCGTCGTCGCGCCCGCCTCGATCGCCACCGTGAGCACCCGTGCGGAGGAAGTCGCGGTCGGAGCGGCCCGCGTCCTCGGGCGAGAACTCGACGTCGGCGCAGAGGGCCCGCGCCCGCGTCACCATCTCGCGCACCTTCGCCACCACCTCGTCGCGGGTCATCTTCAGCTTGTGCTGCAGGTGGATGTCGCTGGTCGCCAGGAACGTGTGGATGCGCGGTGAACGCGCGTGCCGCACCGCCTCCCAGCAGGTGTCGATGTCGGTGGCGTTGGCCCGGGCAAGACCGGCGATGATGGGTACCGCGGCGTCGGGTTCCGACGAGTGGCCGACTTCGCGCGCGATGGTCTTCACCGCTTCCAGGTCGTCGGGCGATGCCGCGGGGAATCCCGCCTCGATGATGTCGACGCCGAGCCGCGCGAGTTGCCGTGCGATCTCCAGTTTCTCGGCGCTCGTGAGCGAAGCTCCCGGCGACTGCTCGCCGTCCCGCAAGGTCGTGTCGAACACCCGCACGTAGTCAGTCGCCATGGCCAATCGCCTCCACGCACATTCGCGTGGGATTAGCTTATCCCCCGCGGTCGCGCAGGGGAACCACCTCGTTGCATGCGGCCCGGGCCTGTGAATGCCAGGCGTATGATCACGTCGACGCGAGGACCGATTCCGCGAGTCACCGGAGAACACGACATGCGTGCGCTTGTCTTCCTCGCACTGGTTGCGGCACTCGCCCCGTCGCCCTCATCACGGTTTCAGCAACTGACGATGCTGACCAGCGGCGGCACACCGATCCGCTACGGCCTCGCGGTACCGGACGACTACGATCCGCGCCTGCCGCGGCCGCTGGTGCTGGCGCTCCACCCTGGCGGCGAGAAGACGCCGTACTACGGCGACGCGTACATGCGGAGCACCTTCTTCCCCGGGTTGAGCGCGCTCCAGCCGATCATGGTGGCGCCCGATTGCCCGACGCGCGACTGGTCGGATCCGATCGCGGAGCAGGCGGTGATGGAACTCGTCACCAGGGTCATGGCCGAATACGCGATCGACCGTCGGCGAGTCGTGGTGACCGGGTTCAGTCTCGGCGGGATCGGCACGTGGTTCATGTCGTCGCGCCACGCTGACGTGTTCACCGCGGCCATCGTGATGGCGGGACGTACGGACGAGCCGCTGGAGCGCCTGGCGACCATTCCGACGTACGTGATCCACGGGCGCGACGACGACGTCGTTCCGTTCGCCCAGGCCGAACGACGAGCGGTCGAGCTCGAACGACGGGGGCGCGTCGTTCGTTTCGAGGCGCTTCGCGGCGTCGGGCACTACGACATGGGCCGCTACCTCGACGCGCTCGGGCGGGCCGGCCGCTGGGTCGAAGAACAGTGGCAGAAGTAGGCTCCCCCTGTCGCGCCTGACCTGTTCGACGACAAGCCGGCGACATCGGCCATCCGCCACGGAGAGGTCCCTTCGGGGCGTGCCATAATCGGCCGCCCAACGGTGGGCACGGAGGTCGCACATGGCATCGAGCCCCTGGCACCTGGTCATCCGGATCGCGTTCCTGGCAGGCATCGCGTCGATCGCTCTCGCGGGACCCGCGGGCGCTCAGACCCCGTTCCGGATGGGCGGCGTGACGGCTGCGCCCGGCACGCTCGTGTCGGGCACGCTGCCAGTGCCGGCCCGCCCGGGCGACCGCGACACGACGATCCCGATTTCGGTGATCCACGGGATGAAGGACGGCCCGGTGCTCGCGCTCGTCGCCGGCACGCACGGCGCGGAGTACCCGCCGATCCTCGCGCTCCAGCGGTTGCGGACGGCGATCGACCCGACGACCCTCACCGGCACCGTCGTCCTCGTGCACGTGGCGAACATGCCGTCGTTCCTCGGGCGGACGATCTACTACAGCCCCGCCGACGCGAAGAACCTGAATCGCGTCTTCCCCGGCAAGGCCGACGGCACGGTGTCGGAGCGCATCGCCGACGTCCTCACGCGCCACGTCATCGAACGTGCGACGCACGTGATCGACATCCACTGCGGCGATGGGAACGAGTGGCTCCGCCCGTACAGCTACTGGGTGGCAACGGGGCCGGCTGATGTCGTCGAGGCGAGCCGACAGCTCGTGCTCGCGTTCGGCCTCGACCACATCGTGATCGACACCGAGCGGCCGTCAGACCCGAAGGCCTCGCTCTACCTCGCCAACACCGCGCAGACACGTGGGAAGCCAGCCGCCACCGTGGAGTCGGGCGGCTGGGGGCAGACCGACGAGGCGTCGATCGCCAGGATCGAGCGCGGCGTCGCGGGCGTGCTGCGGCACCTCGGGATGCGCGCGGCCGGGCCGGATCCGATCGCGAACCCCGTGTGGCTGGGGAAGAACGAGGTCTTGCGCAGTCAGTTCACCGGCCTGCTGTACCCCGCCGCCGAGCCAGGCCAGACGGTGGCGAAGGGCGCCCTCATCGCGAGAGTCACCGACTTCCACGGCACGCTGCTCCAGGAGATCAGGTCGCCGTTCGACGGCGAGGTGCTCTACGTGGTGGCGACGCCGCCGGTCAACGAGGGCGAGCCCGTCGGCTTCGTCGCCGAGCGCGCGCCAGCACCGGTGAGGCCGCGGCGGTAAGAGCCGATTCTGCCGACCCTTGTCGCAAGGACGTCGTCCTTGTTATGGTAAGGACGTGGCAAAGGTCACGAGCAAGCTCCAGGTTACGCTGCCAAAAGTGCTCGCCGAGCAGTACGCCATCGCTCCAGGCGACGACATCACCTGGGAGCCGGCTGGCGACGCGATCCGCGTCGTACCGGGCAAGGTGGCCGTTCGTCCCGACCGCAAGACCCGCCTCCGCCGGTTCGATCAGGCCACCGACAGACAACGCCGACGTGATCGCGGCGCGGAGGCGCCCGGAACGTCGGACCGCGGGTGGTCACGTTCGGAGTTGTACGGTCGTGGCCGCGCTCGTTGACACCAACATCCTCGTGTACCGGTTCGACCCCCGGTTTCCCGAGAAGCAGCGCGTCGCCACCGACCTGCTGCGCCGGGGTATCGCCGATGCCTCCCTCCGGGTGCCGCACCAGGCCATCGTGGAGTTCGTCGCCGCCGTGACGCGACCACTCAAGGGGGCGCTGCCGTTGCTGTCGGACGGGGATGCCAGGCGCGAGGCTGAAGAACTCCTCCTGCAGTTCGATGTGCTCTATCCGACAGACGCCGTCGTCAGGACGGCACTGCGCGGCACGGCGGCCTATGGCCTGTCGTGGTTCGACGCCCACCTGTGGGCCTACGCCGAGCACTACGGCCTGAGCGAACTCTTCTCAGAGGACTTCCAGCACGAACGCTTGTACGGGAGCGTGCGCGTTGTCGACCCGTTCCGCGCTGCACGATCACGATCGTGACGTCGTCGTGCGCGGGAGCACACGTGGCGAACGTCTCGATGACACATCGCACGAGGGGGCCTCGCGGCAGGCATCTCACCGCGCGCGTGGCTTGAACGTAGCACGCCACGCGATGTCGGTCGAGGTCGAGGCGAGGCAACCCGTGATGGCGAGGCCCGCCTCGCGGCGAATCGGCAGGAGTACGGCGCCCTCGCACGCCATCGCGTCGAGCGTCCACCCGTCGGGTTCCGTCAGGTACACCTCGTAGGGATCGTTGGCGACGACCCGGCTGCGTCCGGCCAGGACGTTGCCGCTCCACCCCACGTCGAGCAGGTCCACGCCCCCGCCCGTGATGTGACGGCTCGTCGCGACGACCTGCGGGTGATCGACCCGCTCGCGGATGATGAACGCCTGCGCGTTGAACGGTGCAGGCAATGGGCCGGGTGCGAACGACGCCTGGCCCGATGCGACGGCTCGCCGTTGCCAGTACTCGAACACGAGATGCGGTTTCGCGGGGTCGAGTCCCAGTTCGTCGAAGCGAATCTCGTCGAACTGCCCACCGGTCCGCCCGAGCACGACCCACGACTCGAAGGGACGGTTGATCTCGAGCTGGTAGAGGTCGACCGCGGGCGTCAGGCTCGCATCGAACGGCCTGGGCTCGCGTCCGCTCACCTCGCTGTCGACGCGCCCGAGTTCGGCCGACCGCGACGGGTCCACGTCGTACAGCTGTCCCGGCAGGGTGAACAGCACCGGCGCAGCGCGCCTGGCGGGTTCCACGAAGGGCGTCAGGTAGCGTTCGGGCTTGTCGGTCAGCAGCAGCATCGATCCGGTCAGCGACGTGACCATGGTCGAGCGCCACGCCTCGCTGTCAGACAGCTCGACGTGGTCGGGGTCATTACGCCAGACGACGTCGTTGAACGAGTTGAACTGCGACAGCCCCGCGTACGAGAAGCCGTCCGTGCCGAGGCGGCAGCCGTCCACGAGGCCGATCAACTCCGGCCGCACCCCCCAGCACGCGAGCAGGAAGGTGTCGCGACCGAGTTCCTGCCGAACGGCATCGACGTACTGCCTGAAGGCGAGTGCCGGGTCGACGCCGCGCGCCTCGAAGTACGCGCGGTGGCTGTTGTAGCCCTCGTACCTGAGGTGCCGCAGCGCATCGAGCTTGACGTAGGTCCAGCCCATGCTCCGCAGTGACCGGTAGATGGGCCGCACGAGGGTGTCGAGTGCACCTGGCGCCGACGCGTCAACGGGGTGGTCGATCCAGTTGCCGCGAACCACGTGGCCAGCGGTGTCGCGGACGAACCAGTCGGCGTGCTGCTCGGCGTACTCGGTCTGCGAGAACGTCGCGTTGGTCCAGATTCCCGGCTTCAGCCCCTTGCCGCGGATGTAACCCGCCAGCGCGTCGAGGCCAGACGGGAACTTCTCGTTCGGATCGAGCCACAACGCCGGGAGGCCTGTGCCGCGCTGGTAGCCATCGTCGATCTGGAGGTAGTCGTAGCCGAACGGCCGCAGGACGTCCGAGAGCACGTCAGCCGTGTGCCGCACGTCGTGCTCGGTGACCTTGTCGAAGAACGCGAACCACGACGTCCACCCGACGACCGGCGTGGGCCAGATGTCGTACGTCCACGGCTCGAAGAACCGCAGTCCCCGATGCTTCTGGTAGAAGCGCGGCCTGAAGCGCAACACGACCTCGCTTCCGGTCGTGTCGAGCGTGAACGAGCGCCCGTCGGGTGCGTCGTGCAGCGGGGTGATGCGCGTCGAGGTGCGAGGCTGGTCGTCGACCGACAGCACCCAGTCGAACTTCCGGTCGTACACCGCCTGGTTCCGCAGGCTGCGGCTGAGTCCCGAACTGTGACGCACGATGGGCACACCGCGCACGCGGCGGTCAGACTCGGCGGCAAAGGCCTGGGTCGAGGCAGTCACCAGGCCGCTGATGCGGAGTGGCTCGCCGCCGCGTCGTGCATGAAACGCCACGACCTGTGTGATCGCTTCGCCCGTGTCGACGAGGGCAGGCGTAGCAGCGACGAGGCGTTCGGGGTTCTCGATGCGCCCCTCGAACACGGGCGCGCCGGCGTACCGGATCGTGATCGCCGCGCCGTCGATGGTGACGACCGCCGGCTGGTTCGGCGCCGGATGCGGTACCTGCGCCGCGACGATGCCCGGGGAGTGTGGCGTGACCTGCATCAGCAGGCACAGGATGGAGGCCAGGAATGGGTGTCTCATCGGCGGCGGCGCTCGGCTCGACCTCGGAGAGATCGCCGGCATCCACGAAGTTCTACCGGCCGCATATTACAGCGAGTGTTTGCCGCTGCCGCGAACTCCCCTCGACAGAGTCCCTCGACCATGTGGTCGAAGCCTTCGACCATGTGGTCGAGCACAGGTGAGGTGCCATGCCTGGTCCACGCCTGTCACAGGCTGCCAGAGGTCAAGTAGTCGAGGTTCCTTGACGATTGGTGCTTGCCGGCGGTCATGGCGCAGGGTTTGCTGCGAGCTGCTGCATGGATGTATCGACAGTGTCATCACGACGCCACCTGGCATGCAAGGGGAGTTACCCCTCGAACACGTCGACGGTCGTCTCGGCGGTCCTTCCTCGCCGCGGCGATGGCCGCGCCACGCGGACACTGCTCGCCGGTGCTTCGCTGGTCGTCTGGGCCATGGTGGCCGTGCTTGCCCAGGCCCAGGAGGCTCCCCGGCCGAGCGTGCCCTTGGCGACGTTCACCACCGCCGACTTCTCGGGCTCGGGGAACTGCACGCTCTGCCACAGTGGATTGACAGATACGACCGGTCAGGACGTCTCCATCGGCACGCACTGGCGATCGACGATGATGGCCAATGCTGGCAAGGACCCGCTGTGGCGAGCCAAGGTGAGCGCCGAGGTGGCCAGGAATCCGGCGCTCAGGAGCGTGATCGAGGACAAGTGCTCAACCTGCCACATGCCCATGGCCCGCACACAGGCCGTGACCACCGGTTCGGCGGTGGCCCTCCTTGGCGACGGGTTCTTCAATCCCGCGCATCCCCTGCATGCCGCCGGCGCCGACGGCGTCTCGTGCACGCTCTGTCACCAGGTTCAGAACGTCGATCTTGGAGTCCCCGCCAGTTTCACCGGGCACTACCGCATCGACACGTCCACGGCGCCCCCGAACCGGCTGATTCACGGGCCGTTCGTCGCGCCGGTGCAGAACCAGATGCGGAACGTGTCCGGCTTCACTCCGGTCGAGGGCCAGCACACACGTCAGTCGGGTCTGTGCGCCACCTGCCACACGCTCTACACCCCGACGGTGGATGCCACCGGCGCGGTCGTTGGCCAGCTTCCCGAGCAGACGCCGTACCTCGAATGGGAACACAGCAGCTATGGCGACGGCGCCGGCGATGACTGGAGTTGTCAGCAGTGCCACATGCCTGCGGCCGCGGGTCCGGCTATCATCTCGAACCGTCCAGGAGGAGGCCAGCTCTCGCCGCGCAGCCCGTTCGCCCAGCACTACTTCGTGGGCGCCAACACCTTCATGCTGGAATTGCTCAAGACGAACGCCGACGAACTGGGGCTCACGACCTCGACGACAGACCTCGATGCCACGATTCAGCGAACACATGCCATGGTGCAGCCGCGCGCGGCGAAGCTCTCGATCCTCGAACACCGCATCGACGATCGTACGCTCACGGCCGTCGTCGACGTCGAGAGTCTGACCGGGCACAAGCTCCCGACTGGTTTCCCTTCCCGTCGTGCATGGATCCACCTGACCGTCGAGGACGCGAGCGGCCGGATGGTGTTCGAATCGGGCCGGCCTCGCGACGACGGGACCATTGTTGGCAACGCTGCCGACGAGTCCACGACCGCGATGGAACCGCACTACCAGCGCATCACCGACGCCGGCCAGGTGCAAATCTACGAAGCCATCATGCAGGACACCGACGGCCGGGTGACCTACACCCTGTTGCGCGGCGCGTCGTATGCCAAGGACAACCGGCTGCTGCCCGCCGGCTTCAACCCGGTGACCGCGCCCGCCGACGTGGGCGTGTATGGTGAGGCCCGGTTCGACCACGATTTCACCGGCGGCTCAGACCACGTGACCTACACCGTCGACGTCACAGGGTCATCTGCGCCGCTGACCGTGACGGCGAGGCTTCTCTATCAGTCGGTGTCGTCCCGGTTCGTGCAAGAATCTGCGCACCGACGCCACCCCGGAGGTCGAACGATTCAGCCGCCAGTACGACGGGGCTGACAAGGGGCCCAGCGTGATGGCCACCGCGCGGGTCACGGTGATGCAGCCATAGCCTCCCGCCAGGGTCCCCGGCCTGTACAACCCCGTGTCCACGGATGTGACACGGCGCGGGCATCAGCCACGCTGTTCAGGCCAGGCGGACGACGATGATCGACACGTCGTCGTGGGGGCGGGCATCGCCCTCGTATTGGCGGACGACCGCCTGGAGCCCCGGGCCCACGTCCGTGAGCGCCGTGCGAGCGAGCATCCTGAACGACGAAATCAGCCGGTCTTCGCCGAAGAGGTCGCCGTCGGCGTTCATCGCCTCCGTCACGCCGTCCGAATACACCAGGAGGGTGTCGCCTGGCGACAGTGTCACCTCGTGCTCGGCGTAGCGGGCGCCGGCGATGATGCCGAGCGCCGGCCCTCCCGACGGCACGGCGGTGACGTCACCATTGCGAGCGATGAGCGGCGGCGGGTGGCCCGCGTTGAGGACGCGCAGCGTCGGCGAGCCAGGCTGGCCGGCGAGGACCACGAGCGTCGCGAAACGATTCGACGGCCCGTCGCGATGGAAGATGCGATTGAGCTGATCACCGACCGCGGCAAGCGTCGAGGCGCTCGGCGCGAGCGCCCGGAATGTCGCCTGCAATCGCGCCGCGAGCAGGGCGGCGCCGAGTCCCTTGCCGGCGACGTCACCGAGCATCAGGTAGAAGCGGCCGTCTTCGGCACGAAGCACGTCGACGATGTCGCCGCCCACGTCGTTGGCGGGGGTCGTGTCGAGCCAGATCCGGAAGCCTTCGATCGCCGGCGTTGTCTTCGGCAGCAGCGCCTTCTGGACCGCGCGGCCTTCAGCCAGTTCGTCGTGCGCGAGCAGTTTCTCGCGCAGTTCCAGCATCAGGACGAGCAGCACGCAGGCCCCGCCGATCAGCGCGATGTGCGGGTTGTTCTGCGCGCCACCATTCTGCAGGAGGCTCACCAGGAGGGCGACGAGACCAATGGCCAGGAGCACGCGCCGGCCAGGCGCCAGCTTGAAGAACAGGGCCTTCACGAGCCACCACACGCGATAGATGAAGCGCCTGACGGGGTTCATCGCCGCCAGGGCCTGGCGGCTCGCGTCTGACAGGTAGTACCCCTCGAGGTCGGTGAACGTCTGCGAGACCGTGTGCGCATAGCCCGCGCGTCGGGCGTCGCCGAACGACTTCCTGAAGTCGGCGCGCAGGGTTGCGAGCAGCCCGGGTGCGCTGGTGGGCGAGGCAGGCATGGCCATGACACCTCTGCGGGGGAGCGGTCCCTCTCAACGTGACGAGCCCCTGCCCGCAACGGTTCCGCGTGACACCCCGCCGTCAGACTGGCGGCGGGAGGGGCCGGTCGATCGACACGTCGTCCCACGACGCGGGATCGTCGAGCGATTCCAGGTGCGTGAAGACGTTGGCGTTCGGCAACTGGCGGCGGATCTCGGCTTCGATCTGCTCGAGCAACTCGTGGCCGCGATGCACCGTCCAGGCACCGGGCACGAGCACGTGAAACGAGACGAAGGCGCGCGCGCCGCCCTGCCGCGTCCGGAGGGCGTGGTACTGCGCGCCGTCGGTGAGGCGGGTGTCGAGGACGCGCTTGATGGCCGCGAGTTCGTCGGCGGGCAGCGCCGCGTCCATCAATCCCTGGACCGATGTGCGCACGATCCCGACGCCGGTCCAGACGATGTTGGCCGCGACGATGAGGGCGAGGATAGGGTCGAGACGTATCCATCCCGTGAGCGCCACGGCGCCGACGCCAGCGACCACGCCGACCGACGTCCACACATCGGTGAGCAGGTGATGCGCGTTGGCCTCGAGGGTCACCGATCGGTAGCGCTTGCCCGCCCGCAGGATCGCGAGGGCTGCGCCCAGGTTGATCAGCGATGCGCTCACCGACACCGCGAGGCCGATGCCGACCTGCTCGAGCGGCCTGGGCGTGATGAGGCGCTGGCCCGCGGCGACCGCGATGGCGATGGCCGCGACCAGGATGAGACTCCCTTCGACCCCGCTCGAGAAGTACTCGGCCTTCGAGTGGCCGTAGGCGTGGTCCTCGTCGGCGGGCCGTGCCGCGACGGTCAGCATGCTGAGCGCCATCAGCGCACCCGCGAGGTTGACCAGCGACTCGACGGCGTCAGACAGCAGCCCGATGGAGCCGGTCAGCAGGTAGGCCAGCGTCTTCAAGCCGATGGTGGCGACGGCTGCCGCAATAGACAACCAGGCGAACCGCTTGAGCGATGCGCGATCGTCGATGGCCGCGGGCGGGGAGGGGCCGTTCATCGGAGCGGGGATTGACACGGCCCTGGCGGCCGGTGTCACGCACGCGGATTATACGCGCTCGCGTGGCCCGCGCAGGCGTCTTCCCGCGCGTTAACGGGCCGGCGACGGTGCTTGACTCTCGCCGTGCGCGTCGGGTAGATTCACCGCTACCAAGACACGGTCTCATAATGCGAGACCCGCCTGATGACGAGCGCACAGAGGATCTGACCGATGTGGTTCAAGCGGATGTCCCTGGAGGACTGGTTCGACACGTGGCAGTACCACACGCGCTACGACGTCGGCGAAAGCGCGGTCAAGTTCCTGAAGGTCGCCGATCTCGGCATCGACCTCTCCGAGGTCGAGCTGCGATACGGCCACCACACGGGCCGCCCCGAACTCCGCGCGCTCGTCGCCCGCGAATACCCGACACTCTCGCCGGCCCAGGTCCTGGTGACCTCAGGGGCGGCCGAGGCCATCTTCTCGATCTGCGCGGCGCTCGTCGGGCCGGGCGACCACGTCATCGTCGAGCACCCGAACTATCCGTCGACCTACGAGGTCCCTCGCGGGCTGGGATGTGATGTCGACCTCCTGAGCCTGCGCTTCGAGGACGCCTACAAGCCCGACCTCGATCGCCTCGCGGCCATGGTCACGGCGCGGACGAAGCTGATCATCTTCACGCATCCCAACAACCCGACGGGATCGATGATCTCGCCCGCCGAACTCGACGCGCTCGTCCGCTTCGCCGAGTCGCGCCGCATCTACCTGCTCTTCGACGAGACCTACCGCCACATGACGTTCGGCCCGCCGCTGCCGACGGCCGCCTCGTTGAGCCCGTGGGCCATCAGCGTCACCAGCATGTCGAAGTGTTACGGCTTGCCGGGCATCCGCATGGGATGGCTGGCCACGCAGGCGCAGGACGTGCTCGACGGCGTGCTCGCGGTCAGGGAGCAGGTCACCATCACCAACACCGCCCTCAGCGAGACGATCGCGACCAAGGTCCTGGAGCGCCGCGACGAGTTCCTGCAGCGGGCGCAACACCACGTGGCGGCCAACCTGGCCATCGTCCAGGCGTGGATGGCGGCGCAGCCGAGGCTCGAGTGGATCGCGCCGCAGGGGGGCGTCGTCGCGCTTCCGCGCTTCAGGGACGGCGCGATCGACGGCGATCCCGAGACGATGTACCAGTCGCTGGCCCGGGACCACCGCGTCTTCGTCGTTCCGGGCCGCTGCTTCGAGGTCGACAACCGCCACTTCCGCCTCGGCTTCGGCGGCACGGCCGAGGAACTCCGCGCCGGCCTCGACCGGGTCGGAGCGGCGTTGACGCAGTTCGTTCCAACCGCCTAGCCAGGGATCCCTCCGGGATCCGCTAACTGAGGTTCGTATGCCCAAGTGCACGCGCGGCGAATTCCTCGGCCTGTCTGCGGCGCTGGCCGCGGGGCTCGCACACACGGGATCGGGGACGGCGGTGGCGCAGGGTGCTGCGCCGGCGCGCGTCGGTGAACCCGATCTCATCCTGCTCAACGGGCGCGTCCTGACGTCAGACGCGACCGCGCCGCGGGCCGAAGCCTTCGCCGTCAAGGACGGGCGCTTCATCGCCGTCGGCTCCTCTGCCGACATCGGCAACCTGAAGACGGCGAAGACGCAGGTCATCGATGCCACCGGCCGCACGGTCGTGCCAGGCTTCATCGATGCCCACACGCACCCGGCGTGGGGCGGCATCGAGGAACTCGTCGGCGTGAACTGCGACCTGCGCAGCATCGCCGAGATCAAGGACGCCATCCGGAAGCGCGCGTCCACGACCCCGCCGGGCGAGTGGGTGCGGGGCTTCAAGTACGACGACACCAAGACGCGCGAGGGCCGTCGGCTGAGGCGCGAAGACCTCGATGAGGCCGCGCCCGATCACCCGGTGCAGATCAAGCATCGCGGGGGGCACCTGAACTGGTTCAACAGCCGTGCGTTCGCGCTGGCGAAGGTGACCGTCGACACGCCCGACCCGCCGGGCGGCGCGTTCATCCGCCGCGACGGCGCACTCGACGGCTGCGTGGCCGAGAAGGCGCTCGAGGTCATCCAGGCGATCATCCCCACGAACGTCACGCCCGAGCAGTTCCAGGCCGGGGTCGCGCTGATTTCGAGGCAGATGACCGCGACGGGCCTCACGTCGGTCCACGAGGTCGAGTGCGGCCCGGCGTTCTTCACGGCGTACCAGGACGCGCGTGCTGCCGGCGACCTGCTCTTCCGCGTGTACGTGCTGGTCCAGGGATACGCGCCGATCTACACCACGTTGAAGGCGAGTGGCGTGCGGGGCGGGCTCGGCGACGAGTGGTTCCGGATCGGCGGCGCCAAGTGGCTGGCCGACGGCTCGGCGCAGGAACGCACGATGCGCATGAGCACGCCGTACGTCGGCCGTCCGAACGACTATGGCATCCTCACGATGACGCAGGACGAGATCGACGCGGCCGTCGACGACGCCGACCATCACGGGTACCAGGTGGGGATCCATGCGAACGGCGACGTGGCCATCGACATGGTCCTGAAGGCCTACGAGCGGGTGAAGGCGAGGGGGGCACATCGACGCCTGCCGTACCGGCCGCGCATCGAGCACTGTTCGCTGGTCACCCCGGAGTTGCTGACACGCATCAAGAACGTCGGCGCCATCCCCCTGCCGTTCGCGACGTACATCCACTACCACGGCGACAAGTGGGCCGAGTACGGCGACGAGAAGATGCGGTCGATGTTCGCGCACGCCTCGTTCCTCGAGTACGGGATCCCCGTGGCGGGCGCCTCCGACTACATCCCCGGCCCGTACGAGCCGCTGATGGCGATCCAGAGCATGGCGACGCGCAAGGACTTCGCCGGGCGCACGTGGGGCGCGAACCAGCGCATCACCATCGACCAGGCACTGCAGGTCTACACGATCAACGGCGCGTACGCCTCGTACGAGGAGCACCTGAAGGGATCGATCACGGCCGGCAAGTTCGCCGACTTCGTCGTGCTCGAGAAGGATCCCCACGACGTGAATCCCGACGAGATCAAGAACATCGGGGTGATGCGGACCGTCGTGGGCGGCAAGTCCGTCCACTCGCTCGAGTAGCGGCGTGAGCACCACTGCGAAGGCCGTCGTGGGTACGGCCCAGGCGCCGGACGCCGGCCTGGACACGGAGTTCCGCCGGGGCCTTGGCCTCTTCGATGCGACGATGGTGGTCGTCGGGTCGATGATCGGCTCGGGGATCTTCCTGGTCTCCGCGGAGATGTCGCGGCAGATCGACAGCGCGGGATGGTTGCTCGCGTCGTGGGTGCTGAGCGGCGTGCTCACGCTCATGGCGGCGCTGTCGTACGGCGAGCTGGCCGCGATGATGCCCCGGGCGGGCGGCCAGTACGTCTATCTGCGTGAAGCGTTCTCGCCGCTGGTCGGCTTCCTCTACGGCTGGACGCTCTTCATGGTGATCCAGACCGGCACCATCGCGGCCGTCTCGGTGGGGTTCGCGCGCCACCTCGGCGCGCTGGTGCCCTGGCTGTCTGACGCGCACTACATCGTCGCGCCCCTGCACGTGACGAGCAGCTATGCCGTGTCGCTCTCGACGGTCCAGCTCGTGGCGATCCTCCTGATTGCCTCGCTCACGTGGGCCAACACGCGCGGCCTCGACTACGGCCGGCTCATCCAGAACACCTTCACGTCGGCGAAGACGCTGGCGCTGCTTGGCCTGATCGCGGCCGGTCTGCTGCTTGGCTGGAACAGCGACGTCGTGGCGGCGAACTTCACGGGAACGTGGCAGCCGACGGGGATCGCGCCGATCGCGCCCGGGCTCGAGATCAGTTCCTCGTTCGGCCTCTTCGTGGCCTTGTGCGTGGCGCAGGTCGGCTCGCTCTTCGCGTGTGACGCCTGGAACAACGTCACGTTCACGGCTGGCGAGGTCAGGAATCCGCGCCGCAACATCCCGCTGTCGCTGGCGTTCGGCGCGGGCGGGGTGGTGGCGCTGTACATCCTCGCGAACGTGGCGTACACCGTCACGTTGCCGCTCGCGTCCATCCAGCAGGCGCCGGCCGACCGGGTGGCGGCGACCACGCTCGAGGCGATCGTGCCCGGGAGGGGCGCCATCCTGCTGGCGATCGCCATCATGGTGTCGACGTTCGGCGCCTGCAACGGGGTGATCCTGTCGGGTGCCCGCGCCTACTTCGCGATGGCGCGCGATGACCTCTTCTTCGCGCGCGCGGGCCGGCTGAACGCGGCCAGGGTTCCCGCGTGGGGACTCAGCATGCAGGGGGCCTGGGCTGCCGTCCTCGTGCTGCCGCGGACGTTCGACCCGGCCACGGGGCTGTACGGCAACCTGTACAGCAACCTGCTCGACTACATCGTCTCGGCGGCGCTCCTGTTCTACGTGCTGACGATCATCGGGCTCTTCAGGCTGCGAGCGACGCGACCGGATGCGCCGCGCCCGTATCGGGCCTTCGGGTACCCGCTCGTGCCGGGTGCGTATGTCGTGGCGGCAACGACGATTCTCGTCGTGCTCTGCGTCTACCGCCCGTCGACGACGTGGCCGGGCCTGGGCATCGTGCTGCTGGGCGTCGTGGCGTACGCGTGGTTCCGGCTGGCGGCCGGCAGGTCGCGCCAGTCGTCGCTGGCGAGCGCCGGGGTCGATCCGGTGGGCGATGCGTAGGGTGCGCGAGGTGCGGCGGCGCGGGCACGGCGACGGGGTGGCGGCGCACAGGGCACGACGAGATCAGGCACGACGGGCACAGGCACGATGAGATCACTTGACAGTGGGCGCCGTGTTCGACGACGCTGTGTGTCAAGACGTAATCTCACAATGCGAGACGCAACAGCGCTCGCGACTCGCGGCTGTACCGGTGACGCGTTCGGGTTCGGGCTGGGAATGGGCACACCGTATTCGCGCGAATGCGGGAAGGAGCAACCGATGAGAGTTCGAACGGGCTGGCTGGCGGCGTTGTTCGTGGTGGGCGTGTTGGGGGTCGTGCCGGCGCGTGCGCAGGTCTCGACCGGACGTATCGACGTGAAGGTCGTAGACGCGAGCGAGGCCGTGCTGCCTGGCGTCACCGTGGAGTTGAGCGGCCCGCTGGCGCAGACGGGCGTGACCGACGCGCTCGGCGAGGCCCACTTCCTGAACCTGCCGGTCGGGGCCTACACCGTGGCGATGAAGATGTCGGGATTCGCCGACTACCAGAGTCCCGAGATCCCGGTGGGCGCCGGCGCCGCCGTCCCGCTGCGCGTCGCGATGCGCCTGGGCGGCGTGACCGAGCAGGTCGAGGTCACGAGCGCCGTGCTGCTCATCGACACGAAGCGGCAGAGCACGGGCGTCGCGCTCACCAACACCGAACTCCAGGAGGTGCCGAGTTCACGCGACCCGCTCTCGGTGCTGCAGACGGTGCCGTCGGTCGTCACCGACCGCGTCAACGTTGGCGGGTCGGAGTCGGGCGGAGGCACCGCCTACTTCGGCAAGGGCGCCTCCAGCCTCGAGAACACCGTCAACCTCGACGGCGTGACGATCACCGACGGCGGGTACGGGTTCTCGCTCGGCCGGCCCGACTTCGACTCGTTCCAGGAAGTCCAGGTCACCACGGGCGGGGCGACCACGTCGAATCCGACCGCCGGCGTGCAGGTGAACTACGTCCTGAAGCAGGGGGCGAACGATCCCCACGGGTCGGCCCGCGTCTACTTCGACAACGACTCGATGCAGGGCAACAACGTGACCGAGGAGTACGAGGCCGTGATCGGGCGAGACGAGGGCAACCGCATCGACCAGTACGCCGACTTCGGGGCGGAACTCGGCGGGCCCATCGTGCGCAACAAGGTGTGGGGGTGGGGCACCGCGTCGCGCATGGACGTGCGGACGTTGAACATCAGCGGGTATCCCGGCCGCACGACGTCAGACATGTATGCCGCCAAGGTGGTGGCGCAGGCCACGCCGGGCATCCGTCCGGAACTGTCGTTCTACAGGAGCGATAGTCAGCAGCAGGCGGCCCCCTCGCCCGCGCGGCCGCCCGAGACGTCGCTGATCGTCAACGCGCCGGTCACGCTGTACAAGCTTCAGAGCAGCTTCGTGATCGGCAGCAAGCTGTTCCTCTCGGCGCGCGTGGCGCAGCTCGAGGCGAACCAGGACTACACACCACAGGCCGGCATCGAGCCCAAGACCTATCTCGACGCGCAGGGCGTGTGGCACAACTCGTTCTTCTATGGCCGTTCGAAGCGGCCGCAGACGAGCGTGGCCGCCGACGGCAACTACTTCAAGGGACGGCACGAGCTGAAGTTCGGGTTCGCGTGGCGCAAGACCCCGATCGACTCCTCGTCGGCCATCTCCGGGGCCGACAAGATCTGGGCGCTCCACCTGAGCAGCTACGCGACCGACAGGTTGATGCTCGGATTCGTGAAACGTGACTGGCGGTCGGTCACCGACGGTCGCTTCGTCAACGGGTACATCGGCGACACCATCACGTTCGATCGCGCGACGCTCATCCTCGCGCTGCGCTACGACTACAGCTCCGGCTCCATCAGCGAGACGACGGTGCCTGGCGTGCCCGGCGAACCGCTGCTGCCCAGCGTGACGGCACCAGCCGTTCCCGACGCGTTGACCTACGGCGTGCCGTCTCCGCGCGTCGGGTTCTCGTATGCGATCGACAAGTCGAGGAAGACTCTCGCGCGCGTGAGCTACGCGCTGCTTGCGAACCAGCTGAAGACGCGCGACGTCCGGATGCTCTCCGGCATCACCTACGCCGGCGTCTACTACCTCGCGGTCGATGCGAACCGCAACGGCACCGCCGAGCGCTCGGAGTTCCTCGGGCCGCCCATCGGGTACTACGGCTTCGATCCCTCGAACCCCTCGTCGGCCGCCACGAGCGTCAACAAGATCGATCCCGACATCAAGTCGCCGCGTACCCACGAGATCATCTTCGGGCTCGACCGCCAGTTGACGACAAACCTCTCGATCAACGGATCGTTCAGCTACCGGCGCTTCGAGAACATGATCTGGACACCGCTCATCGACGTCAGGGCCGACGACTACATCCGCGGACCGGACGTGACCGGCACGCTGTTCGGCGAGCCCTACAGCATCCCCAACTACTACCTGCCGGGCAACAAGGTGCCGGTCGGCAACGGCGCCGAGCGCGTCACGCGCGAGGGCTACCACCAGACCTACATGGGCCTCGAGGTGACCGCGACCAAGCGGCTGGCCAATCACTGGATGGCGCGGCTCGGGTTCTCGACCAACTCGCACACGGAGTACTTCGACGACCCCATCTCGTCGATCCAGGATCCGACGGCGGCACCGAATGCACCCAACATGGATGGCGGTCCGGTGGTCTTTGCCGCGGCCAAGGGTTCGGTCGGCACGGGCACGGCCTACGTCATCCAGCCGAAGTACCAGTTCATCGCCAACGGACTCTACGAGGGACCGTGGGGCATCAACCTGAGCGCCAACCTGGTCGTGCGGCAGGGCTTCGCCATCCCGTACTACAAGAGCGTCATCGGGGCGGCAGCCCCGGGGTCGTTCCCGCCACAGAAGAACGTGCTCATCACCGACGCGATCGACGAGTACCGGCTCGACACGTTGAGCGTGCTCGACGGCCGCATCTCGAAGAAGATCACCTTCGGCAAGGTGAACGTGGCGCTCGACCTCGACGTGTTCAACCTGATGAACGCGGCGACGGTGCTCGCGCGGCAGCCAGACCAGCGCTTCACCGGTCCGACGGGATTCAACAGCATCCAGGAGATCCTCAGCCCACGGATCGCCAGGGTGGGCCTTCGCGTGAACTTCTGAGACTCGTGACCGCCGGGGCACCACGCCCCGGCGGTCGCGCACTACAGACGGGAGTGCCGTCCATGAGACCGGGTGCGACATTGTGCGTGGCCGCCGCGGCCCTGTCGATCGTCGCGGTCGAGCCCCGAGCGGCAGGGCAGGTCACCTACGCGAGGATCGACGCGATCTCTGCGGTCGTCGTCGACGTGATGAAGGCGTTCGACGTCCCGGGCGTGTCGCTGGCGGTGTTCTCCGGGCACCAGATCGAATGGGCCAGGGGGTACGGCGTCGCCAGCGTCGCCACCCGCGAGCCCGTCGATGCCGTCACGCTGTTCCAGGCCGCGTCGATCAGCAAGCCGGTCGCCGCCATGGCGGCCCTGAAGTTCGTCCAGGACGGGCGTCTCGATCTCGACACGCCCATCAACAGCTACCTCACCAGCTGGAAGCTGCCCGACAACGCGTTGACGAAGGTGACGCCGGTCACGCTGCGGCGGATCCTCAGCCACACGGCGGGCGTGTCGGTCACCGGGTTCAAGGGCTACGAGTCGTCGGCGAAGACCCCGACCGTCGCGCAGGTGCTCGACGGGCAGGAGCCGGCGAATTCCGCGCCGGTGCGCGTCACCATTCCACCCGGAACGAAGTACCAGGTACTCGGGGGGCGCCTACACGATCCTGCAGCAGGCACTCGCCGACGTGGCGCACAAGCCGTTTGCCGAGGTCATGCGCGACACGGTGCTCGGTCCGCTGGGCATGAACGCCAGCACCTACGAGCAGCCCCTGCCGAATCGGCTCGTCAGGTATGCCTCGGCCGGTCACGAGAAGCAGGGCCTGCTCCTTGCGGGCGCTCGCCACACGTACCCCGAGATGGCGGCCGCTGGCCTGTACACCACGCCGAGCGACCTCGCGCGATTTGCCATCGAAGTGCAGCGCGCGCGCCTCGGGCAGTCGACCCGCGTGCTGGGCAAGGCCATGGCGGAGCTGATGGTCACCCCGGAACCCGTCGCGCCGATTCCCTTCGGTCCCGGCACGCTCCGCTACGGGCACGGCTTCGAGCTGTACGAGGTGGCGGGCAGGACCGCGTTCGGTCACACCGGCGGCAACGAGGGATACCGCACCTGGCTGCTCGCGACCACGGACGGCGGCAACGGCGCGGTGGTCATGATCAACGCGTCTGCAAGTTTCCAGGACACCGTGGCGCCGATCGCGCAGACAATCATGCAGACGTACGGCTGGTGGTAGGTCCGATCGCCGATCTGGATCGACGCCGTCGATCTCCTCCCAGGGGTTAGCGATGTCCAGGCGGCGTGTGTGACGCAGAAGAAGCGCGGCGGCATGGAATCGGCAGCGGTCGTACCAAGCCCCCCCGAGCCGGTGTCGCGCGCGGCGTGGGGGCGGCGGGCACGCGTGCTGGCCCTCATCGTTGCGGGCGCGGGGATGATCAGCGGGGCGGCGGGATGGTGGTTCTACCGTGCCAGCGGCGATGCGACCACTGGCCCCGTCATCGTGATCTCGATCGACACGCTCCGCGCCGATCACCTGCCTGCGTACGGCTACACCAACGTTGCCACCCCGGCATTCGACACGCTGGCTCGTGACGGCGTCGTGTTCGAGCGCGCCTACGCCCACGCGCCGCAGACGCTCCCGTCGCACGCGTCGATCCTCAGCGGCCGCCTGCCGTTCGAGCACGGTGTTCGCGACAACGTCGGCTTCACCGTCAACGCAGGCGAGCGCCTGCTTCCGGCGATGCTGGGGGACCGCGGATTCGCGACGGCTGGCATCGTGTCGTCGTACGTGCTGCGGAAGGAGACCGGCATCGGCCAGGGTTTCGACCATTTCGACAGCGATCTGCCGGCAGCCTCGCCCGAGTCGTCGATTGGCCAGATCCAGCGCAGCGGCCTCGAGTCGCTGGCCGCGGCCCGGCGCTGGCTCTCGACGCACAGCGATCCGAAGTTCTTCCTCTTCTTCCACGTCTTCGAGCCGCACAAGCCGTACGCGCCGCCGGATCGGTTCGCCCACTTCGGGCCCTACGATGGCGAGGTGGCCACCGCCGACGAGGCCGTGGGAGGCCTGCTGCAGACGCTGCGGGAGCGCGGCCTCTACGACCGCGCCGCCATCATCCTGCTCGCGGATCACGGCGAAGGGCTCGGCGATCACGGCGAAGAAGAGCACGGCCTGTTCCTCTACAACGAGACCATCCGCGTGCCGCTCATCGTGAAGTTGCCCGGCAGCCGGCATGGCGGACGCCGGCTGGCCACGACCGTCCAGCTCATCGACCTCGTGCCCACCGTGCTCGACCTCGTGGGCGCCGACGCGCCACGGGGATTGCGCGGCCGGTCACTGCGGCCGCTGCTCGAAGACCAGACCTCGACGCTGCCGGATACCGGTGTCTACTCAGAGGCGATGTACTCCCGGTTTCACTTCGGCTGGAGCGAACTCCATGCGCTCACCGACCAGCGCTACCGGTACATCCGCGCGCCGAAAGAGGAGCTCTACGACCTGGAGCAGGATGCCGGCGAGCGGCACAACCTGAGCACGACGCGAGCGCAGACACGCGCCGCGATGCGCGCGGCCGTCGATCGCCTGCTGGCGGGTTCGAGCCTCGAGGCGCCAGGCCAGGTCGCCGAGGAGGATCGCGAACGCCTTGCGGCACTGGGCTACGTGGGCCGCGGAGGGGACGTGGCCGTGAACACCGCGGCCGACAGCCTCCCGGATCCGAAGGACAAGGTCCAGGTGCTCGAGACGTACCGCCGCGCCGCGGCCCTGGCGGGCGAGCGGCGCTACTTCGAGGCCATCCCGCTCTACCGGCAGATCCTGGACGAGGATCCGGGCATGTCGGACGTGTGGCTCCAGTTGGCGCAGGTGTCTGCGCGCAGCGGCCAGGACGCTGCGGCAGCCGACGCGTTCAAGAAGGCCATTGCGCTGTCGCCGGGCGATTCGGGCGCCATCATCGCGCTCGGCGATGTCCTGTTACGTTTGGGCAGGTTCGACGAGGCGGCTGCGCATGCCGGACTCGCGGTGAAGGCGGCGCCCGCGGCGGCGCACGAACTGCTGGCCAGGATTGCCCTGGCCCGGCGCGACCCGGCGAGCGCGGAGCGCGAGGCGGCGCTCGCCACCGAGGCCGATCCGACGCTGCCGCTGCCGCTCTACGTGAAGGGCCTGCTGCGCTACCGCGAAGGACGCTACGCCGACGCGTTGCCGCTGTTCGAGGAGGCGATCGCGCGGCTCCGGACGCGCACGGTCCAGATGAGCGAGATCCACTACTACGCAGGAGACACGCTCGCGCGTCTCGAGCGCTATCCCGAAGCCGAGCGCGAACTCAAGCAGGAGGTCGCACTGTTCCCGCACAACATCCGCGCGCGCGCATCGCTCGCGATGGTCTACGTCGCCACCGGGCGCGAGGCCGACGCCGAACAGGCGGTCGCCAGCATCCTGCAGAGCGCTCCCTCGCCAGAGGGTTACGCGCTGGCTGCCGAGTTGTGGACCCTGTTCGGCGTTCCCGAACGCGCCCAGGCCCTCGTAGCCGAGGCCACGCGCCGGTTCGGCCCGAACTGGAAGCCAAAGACCGGGTCGCGCACCGACCCCGTGTCGTGATCCCGCACGACGATGACGAAGACGACACGCAGTAGCCGTCCCCCCACGCCCGCGACGACGAGCCGAGGCCGCTGGCCGCTGCGGCTGGCCGCGTTCACGGTCGTGGTCGCCGCCGCGGCGACGCTTGCCTGGTGGTGGAGCGCCAGGGCCGACGCTCCCGCGTTCCGGCGTTCCCCCGAGCAGAACGTCCTGCTCATCACGATCGACACGCTGCGTGCTGACGCGCTGTCGCTCTATGGCGGCCGGGCCGCCAGCCCGGCGCTCACCGCGCTCGCCGGCCAGGGCGTCGTCTTCGACTTCGCGCACAGCCACGCCGTCGTCACGTTGCCCTCGCACGCCAGCATCCTGACGGGGCTCAACCCCTATCAGCATGGGATCCGCGACAACAGCGGATACCGGTTGCGGCCCGACACGGCCACGCTGGCGACGCGGCTCAAGGCATCGGGCTTCGCGACCGCTGCATTCGTCAGCGCGTTTCCGCTCGACTCGCGCTTTGGCCTGGGCCTGGGGTTCGACGTCTACGATGACCGCTTCGGCCAGTCGAGCGGGCCGACGGAGTTCAGCCTCGCCGAGCGGTCGGCCGGCGCCGTGGTCACGCCGGCGCTCGACTGGATCAACGCCCAGCACGGAAAGTGGCTCGCCTGGGTGCACGTGTTCGATCCGCACGCGCCCTACAGGCCGCCTGCGCCCTTCGACACGCCGTACGCCGATTCTCCGTATCACGGCGAAGTCGCCTACGTCGACGCGGCGTTGCGTCCGTTGCTCGAGCGCGCGGCAGCGGACCCGTCGCGTCAGACCCTCGTCGTGATCACCTCGGACCATGGCGAGGGGCTTGGTGATCACGGCGAGCTGACACACGGCCTGTTCGCATACGAGTCGACGTTGCACGTGCCGCTCATCGTGGCGCAGGTTCCGCAGGCGGCCGGCCGTCGCACGATCGCCACGAGATCGGCTGCGCCGGTTTCGCACGTGGACCTCGTGCCGACCGTGCTCGACCTGCTCGGCCTCGATGTCCCTGCCGTCCTGCCGGGGCGCTCGCTGATGGGCGTGCTCCAGGGCGACACGTCGCGACGCGAGGGCGCGGCCTCGTATTTCGAGGCCATGTCGGCGTCCATCAATCGCGGCTGGGCGCCGCTGCAGGGCGCGCTCGTCGACCGCGAGAAGATCGTGGACGTGCCCATCCTCGAGGTGTACGACCTGGCGTCGGATCCCGGCGAACGTGACAACCTCGCCGATCGCGATCGCGCACGACGCGATCGCCTGCAGGCGCAGCTCGACGAATTCGGTTCCACCGGACCGGCGCAGAAGGCGGCCGAGGATCCCGAGGTGGCGGCGCGATTGCGCGCGCTTGGCTACGTTGCAGCAAACCCGACGCGCAAGCCGCGCTACACCGATGACGACGACCCGAAACGCCTCGTGGAGGTCGACCGCCAGGTGTTCCAGGGCGTCGTCCTGGCCGAGGCGCACCGCTACTCTGAAGCGGCCGACATCTATCGGTCGATCATCGCCAGGCGGCCCGACATGACCCTGGCGTACCGCCACCTGGGGTACGTGCTCTGGCAGCGCGGCCAGCCCCACGAAGCCATCGGCGTGCTGCGCGAGGCGGTGGACCGTGGCGCAGGCAACGACGAGATCCTCGCGCAACTGGGAATCTACCTTGCCGAGACGGGCTCCCCGGCCGACGCCGTCGGACTGCTCGAGCCCGCCGCCGAGCGGTCGAGCGACATCGAGGTGCTGAATGCCCTTGGCGTGGCGTACGCGCGGTCAGGCGCCCGCCGGCAGGCGCTGGCGGTGTACGAACGGATCTTCGCGATCGATCCGACCGACGCGATGGCACACCAGAACAGCGGATCGATTCACCTGGAAGGCAATGACCTCGTTGCCGCGCGCGATGCGTTCGTGGCCGCGTTGACGGCAGACCCGAAGCTCGCATCCGCACACACGGGCCTCGGGGTCGTCGAGCAGCGCTCAGGCAACCGACGGGCAGCCATCGAGCAGTGGCGGGCCGCGATGGCGCTCGACCCCGACGACTTCAATGCGCTCTACAACCTGGCGACCGAACTCGCGGACGCCGGGCAGCTGGCCGAGGCGCAGCCCTTCATCGAGCGGTTTGTCGCCACCGCGCCGCCGGCGTTCTACGCCGACGACATCAGGCGATTGCGGGCACGGCTGGCCGCGAGGTGATGGCCAGGCGGTCGGCCTCCGCGACCGTCGCGCTCCGAGCAGCCGCGAGGGGTGTCAGCGCGCGGCGCGACCCGGCGATCCGCGGTGCCCCGGGGCGGCCATGCCGTAGCCCAACCGGGTCGAGATCAGCTCGGCCGTCCGCTTGACCTGCTCGGCGACCTTGGGGATGGCTGCCGGGCGCATGCGTGCGGTGGGCGCCGAGATGCTGATGGCGCCGACCATGCCCCCGGTATGGTCGCGCAGTGGTGCCGCGATGCACGACAGCCCGAGTTCGACCTCCTCTTCATCCACGGCGTAGCCACGCCGACGCACGACCTTCAGGCTCTCGATGAGCTCGTCGAGATTCTTGAGCGTGTGCGGCGTGTGCTGGACGAACTTCGTCCTGGCCAGCCGCTGCCGCACCTCCTCGTCGCTGAAGCACGCGAGGATGGCCTTGCCCAGCGACGTGCAGTACGACGGCACCCGCCAGCCAGTGCGGGAGGGCATACGCAGGGCATGCGGTCCCTCGACCTTGTCCAGGTAGAGCACCTCGACCCCGTCGAGTACGGCGAGGTGAGAGGTTTCCCTGACCCGTTGCGTCAGGTCTGAAAGGAACGGGTGCGCGATGCCGCGCACCTCGAGGCGTCCACCCGCGACGTGCCCGAGCCTGAACAGCTCGAGCCCGAGGTGGTAGTTGCCCGTCTGGGGATCCTGTTCGATGAATCCGTTGTGTTCGAGGGCCACCAGGATGCGGTGCGCCGTGGCCTTGTGGAGCCCCGTCAACGCGCTGATGTCGCGAACGCCAAGTTCCTTGTGCTCGAAGTCGTAGCAATTCAGCACCATCACCGCGCGATCGATGGCCTGGATGCGGTACTGCTCCGAACTGCCCGCACGGCTGGCCCCGGCGGCGCGTTTCTCCTCTGCAGACGACGGTCTCATGATGCGAGATGATACGTGTTCGTCGCCAACCGTCGCAAGCGCAGGAAAGGCGCTCGCAGTCGTGGGGCCGACGCCGCGGCGTTGTCACAGGTGAATTCGCTCATCAGAATCCTGGCGCGGGTCCGAGCGAGTCGAGCACCCGATCCACGCGAGTGAGGCCGGCCGTGAGGTCGGCTGGTTCATTGCCCAGTCCAATCCGAAGGTACCCGTCCATGCCGAACTGATCGCCTGGCACGACCAGCACGCTCTGCTCGTCGCGCATCCGTTCCACGAGTCGCGTGGAGTTCGCGGGCCACGAGTAGCGGGGGTAGGCGATGGCGCCCGCGCGCGGCGGCACGAGGCGGAACGCGCCTGCGCGACGCCGGATCCAGTCTTCGAAGACCGGCAGGTTCGCGTTGACGATGGCCCGCGTGCGCGCGAGGATGCGCGGGCGCACGTCGTCTCGCAGGGCCTTCTGCGCCAGCGTGTCAGACAGGGCCGACGGGCGCGATGCTCAGGTAGTCCTTGCGAGCCCACAGTTCTGCCACCGTCGCGGCAGGGCCTGCCACCCAGCCGATGCGCAGTCCCGGCAAGCCGTAGGCCTTGCTCAGTCCGCACGCGACGAGCAGGCGGTCGTAGAGCCCCCAGAAACTCGCGGCTCTCGCGTCCGTCGAGTTCAGCGCCTCGGTACACCTCGTCCGAGAGGATCCACGTGCCGTGGCGCGATGCGACCTTCACGATCGCGCGCATGGCCGCCTCGTCGAGGATCGACCCGGTCGGGTTGTTGGGATTGCAGATCGCGATCATCCGCGTTCGATCCGTGACGAGGGCGTCGAGTTCGTCGACATCCGGTGCCCAGGCACGCTCCTCGCGGAGGCGCCACTCGACGACCGTGGCGCCGAGGCCGCGGGCCACTCCCCAGATCTGCATGTAGTTCGGCAGCATCATGACGATCTCGTCACCGGGTTCGACGAGCCGCCAGGTCACCGCGTAGTTCGCTTCGGCAGTGCCGTTCGTGACGACGATGCTGTCGGGCGTCGCGCCGGGGTACAGCGCGGCGATGGCCTCGCGCAATGCCGGTGTGCCGTTCGTCTGGACGTAGCACAGGCGTCGTTGCAGGAGCCCGTCCCACTCCGCGGGATCGAGCAACTCGCCCAGCGACATCGGATGCACGCCGCTCTCCGAGAGGTTGTGGGCGACGAGGTTCTCCCACTCCGACTGGAACCGCTCCATCACGAACTGCTCGACCTTCATGTCTGCTCCGATCCGATCTCGCCGATGTCCCTCGGCGCAGTGAGGCGTCAGGCCAGCAACCGCGCGCGCAGATCCTTCTTCGAGACCTTGTTCAACACCGACCGCGGCAGCGACTCGACGAACACGATGTCGCGCGGGACCTTGAAGTCGGAGAGTTGCTGTCGGCACGCCGCCAGGATGCGCTCGGCGAGGTCATCCGCGTGTTCCGACGCCACGACGAAGGCGACCGGGACGTCGCCCAGCAGGTCGTGCGGCCTGCCGACGACCGCGGCCTCGAACACGCCAGGGACCGCGTGAATCACGCGCTCGATCTCGGCGGCAGCCACGTTCTCGGCGCCCACGCGCAGCATGTCCTTGCCGCGTCCCTCGAAGCGGATCGTGCCGTCGTCGTACGGCGTGACCATGTCGCCCGTGGCCATCCAGCCGTCGGCGTCGAACGCGGCTGCGGTGGCGACGGGGTCGTTCAGGTACTCGTAGAAGAGCGACAGGCCGGGGATGCCGCGCACCTTCAGCTCTCCCGTCTCGCCCATGGCCACGGGCGTGCCGTCCTCGCGCACGACCTCGACCTCGTAGCCGGGCGCGGGCCGTCCCATCCCGAGCTGACGATTCGGCAGATCGACATATCCGATGGTGGGGAAGGTGACCGTCTCGGTCATGCCGAACCACCCGAGGCCCTGCACGCCGAAGTGATCCTTCGCCAGCGGCGGATCCGTGGTGCCCGATCCCCAGAACCGGAACGCGTGCCGCTCGGGCAGCGGATGCTGGACGAGCGTCTTCATCACGAACGGCGACGTGCAGGCCCACGTGCATCCGTGTCGGACGGCCCGTTCCCAGAAGCGACTCGCCGAGAAGCGGGGCAGCAGCACGAAGGCGCCGCCGGCCCAGAGGCTGCCGAGCGACGCGTACATCAGCGAGTTCGTGTGGAACAACGGGAAGTACACCATGCCGATGTCGTTCTCGGTCAGGTGCAGGTGAAGGGCCGTCATCCGTGCGCCCCACAGCACGTTGGCATGCGTCCACACGACGCCCTTCGGCCGCGCGGTTGTTCCCGAGGTGTACTGGACGCTGTTCGGGGCCAGCGGCGTGCGGGGTCGCCCGGGGATGTCGGCGGGGTCTCCCTTCAGCGCCTCGAAGGGAATCACTCCGCGAGTGACTATCTCGGCGGCGGGTGCGCCAAGGTCGGTGCTGGTGACGGCAATCCAGCGCAGGCCGGGTGCGCAGCGTGAGACCAGGTCGGCCAGTGCGGGCTGCGTGATGGCGGCCACCGCGCCACAGTTGCTCGCGTAGTAGGCGAGTTCTTCGCCCGTCGCGCGCGTGTTCGTCGTCACGGCGACGGCGCCGATGCGCGAGCACGCGTGCCAGGCGACCAGGAACTCGGGGCAGTTCCCGAGGTGAATCAACACGAACTCACCGGGGCGGATGCCCCGTGACCACAGTCCGCCAGCCACCGACTCGACGGCGGCGCCGAACTCGCGGTAGCTCCACGTGCGGGGCGTGCCCTCGAACGGATCCCAGTGGATGTACGGCCTGTCGCCCTGGCTGGCCACGCGCGCGGCGAGCAGCCAGGGCACGTCCTGGCCGACGAACGGGTGCAGGCGCGGGATGGGCAACGCGGTCGGCGCCGGCATGATCAGACCCTCGTGTCGTCGTGACGTGCAGCGATCTCGGCGCTGCCGTCGGCAATGGCGAGCCGTCCGTCTGCGGCGGTCACCGTGAAGCCCAGTCGCCCGTCAACGGGATGGCCTTCCCGGAGCGTGATGCTCGTTCCGGGGATGACCGGGGCACCGAACCACGCGCGCAGGCGACGCAACCGCGACGGATCGCCGCCGGCGTGCTCGCGCACGATTTCGCGTCCCGCCAGCGCCCACGTCGTCGTGCCGTGCAGGATGATGTCGGGGAGTCCGGCGGCAAGCGCCGCGTGACGCTCGGTGTGGATCGGGTTCCAGATGCCCGTGCACTCGGTGTACACGTGGGGCATCTCGCGGCGAATCACCATCTCGGTCGTGCGCGCAGGCACGAAGCTCCCGGTGGCCCTCGCGGGCAGATCGGCGATCGCCCCGCCGGGGCCGTCGACATCGACGTCCCGGTACAGCGAGGCGTGCAGCGTGGTGACGACCGCCGCGCCGGTTGCCAGGTCGCTCGTCTCGAGCAGGGTGTGCACGAGCGCCCCGGCGCGCGTCTGCCTCACCCCGACGATGCACCCGCTCGTGAGGAGCCGGTCGCCGGGTCTGACGACCCGGTGGAAGATGGAGTCCTGCTCCACGTGCACCGCACGTCGCGCCTCGTCGGCACTGATGTCGAGGCTGTGCACGCGACCGGGTGCCGAGAGCACGGGCCACTCGAGCACGACGCAGAACGCCGGCGGCGCGACGATCGGTGTCTCGGCCGCATCGTCGAACGTGCGCGGCCCGACGTCACCGATCGCGGCCGCGTAGGCAAGCGTCATGCGCAGCGACACATCGATCGTGTGTGGCCCGAGCGTGGTGCCAAGCGCGCGTGTTGCGACGGGCATGCTATGCGACTTCGAAAAGGCCGGCGGCGCCCATGCCACCGCCGACGCACATCGTCACGACGACGTGGCGGACGCCACGACGCTTGCCCTCGAGCAGGGCGTGCCCGACCAGGCGGGCGCCGCTCATGCCGAACGGATGGCCGATTGAGATCGCTCCACCGTTGACGTTGTAACGGTCGGGATCGATGCCAAGCCGATCGCGGCAATACAGCGCCTGCACCGCAAAGGCCTCGTTCAACTCCCACAGGCCGATGTCGTCGATGGTGAGCCCGAAGCGCTCGAGCAGGATCGGCACCGCGAACACCGGCCCGATGCCCATCTCGTCGGGCTCGCACCCGCGCACGACGAGCCCGCGGTAGAAACCCAGCGGCTCGATGCCTCGCTGCCTCGCGAGATCGGCGTCCATCACCACGCACGCTGACGCGCCGTCTGACAGCTGGCTGGCGTTGCCCGCGGTGATGAACTGTCCGCCGTTGACGGGCTCGAGCTTCGCAAGGCCGGCCAGGGTCGTGTCGGCGCGGTTGCCCTCGTCGCGCAGCAGCGTGACCTCTTCTTCGTGCGTGGCCTGCGTGAGCTTGTCGGTGACGATCCTGGTCGCCGTGAGCGGCACGAGCTCCGCGTCCAGCCGCCCCTCGCGCTGCGCCGCAGCCGTCCGCTGCTGGCTCACCAGCGAGTACGCATCCTGCGCCTCGCGGCTGACGCCGTAGCGGTCGGCAACGATGTTCGCCGTCTCGATCATGCTGAGCCACAACTCCGGCTTGTGCTGCCGGAGCCACGGCTCGTCGTCGCGGTGCTTGTTGCGGAACGGTTGCACGAGGCTCACCGATTCCACGCCGCCGGCGACGGTGACGGGTACGCGGTCGTGAACCACGCGCTGCGCCGCGATGCTGATCGCCTGCAGCCCCGACGAGCAGAAGCGGTTGACCGTCTGGCCGCTCGTGGTGACCGGCAGGCCCGCGCGGACGGCCGCGCGCCTGGCGATGTTCATGCCGGTGGCGCCCTCGGGCATCGCGCAGCCCATCACCACGTCTTCGACCTCTGCGGGATCGATCCCGGCGCGTTCCACCGCGTGGCGGATGACGTGTCCCGCGAGTGTGGCGCCGTGGGTGTTGTTGAACGCTCCGCGAAACGCCTTGCCGATCGGGGTGCGTGCGGTCGAGACGATGGCGGCTTCTCTCATGATGTGGTTCCTGTCGAATCCCAGCTGGCTGCGCCAGCGCGTGCAAGGTCGAGCAGCAGCGCCGACGGCTGCACCAGGTCGCCTTGTTCTGTGTGAAGTCGTTCGACAACGGCGGCCACCTGCGGCAAGCCGACCGAGGCGGCCCAGAACATCGGCCCGCCGCGGTGCCTGGGAAAGCCGTACCCGTTGATCCAGATGAGGTCGATGTCGCTCGCGCGTGCCGCGACACCTTCTTCGAGGATGCGTGCACCCTCGTTGACGAGCGCGAACAGGCACCGCTCGACGATCTCGGTGTCGGAGATGTCGCGCCGGGTGATGCCCTCCTCAGCCGAGATCGCCTCGATGATTGCCGTCACCTCGGGATCGGGATGGGGTTCGCGGCTGCCGGACTCGTAGCGATACCACCCGGCGCCAGTCTTCTGGCCGAAGCGTCCGCGCTCGCACAACACGTCGGCGATGCGCGAGTAGCGGAGGTGGGGCGGCCGCGTGGCCGCTTGCCGCTTGCGGATGCGCCAGCTGATGTCGAGGCCCGCGAGGTCGCCCATCTGGTAGGGACCCATCGGGAGGCCGAACGTCGTGATCGCGCGATCGACTTGCGCGGGCGTCGCACCCTCTTCGAGGAGGAAGTTGGCCTGCTGGCGGTAGGCGAACAGCATCCGGTTGCCGACGAACCCGTCGCAGACGCCGACCACCACGCCGAGCTTGCCGATGGTGCGGACGACCTCCAGCGAGGTGGCGAGCACGGGCAGCGACACCTGGTCGGGCCGCACGACCTCGACCAGGCGCATCACGTGCGCCGGGCTGAAGAAGTGCAGGCCGATCACGCGCTCGGGATGGCGCGACTGCCGCGCAATCTCGTTGACGTCGAGGCTCGACGTGTTGGTGGCGAGGACGGCATCGGCGCGGCACACGGCGTCGAGGCGCGCGAACACGTCGCGTTTCACGGCCATGTCTTCGAAGGCGGCCTCGACGACGATGTCGGCGTCGGCGACGGCGTCGATGCTGCCGACCGCGTCGATCATCGCGAGGCGGCGGGCCGCCTCGTCGGGCGTCATCTTCTTCTTCGAGACCGCCGTGTCGTAGATGCGGCGCATGCCGGCGAGACCGCGCTCGAGGGCCGACGGATCGGCATCGTAGATGCTCACGGGGATGGCGGCGTTGGCAAAGCACATGGCGATGCCGGTGCCCATCGTGCCCGAGCCGATCACCGCGGCGCTGCGGATCGGCAGCCGCGCCGTGTCGTCTGCGAGTCCGGGCACCTTGCGCGCGGCGCGCTCGGCGAAGAAGGCGTGCCGGAGCGCGCGCGCCTCCGTGCCCGAGACCATGGCGAGGAACGCCGCGCGCTCGTGCGCGACGCCCTCGGCAAACGGCACGCGCAGCCCGTGTCGCACACTGTCGAGCGCCGCCTGCGGCGCCACGCGGCCACGCGCGTCCTTCGCCAACTGTCGCTGGTGGCGATCGACGATCGCGGGGTCGTCGGCGGGCGCCGCGAGATCGCAGGTGCGCCGCGGGGGTGTGTGAGCGACCTTCCGGGCGACAGCGAGGGCGGCGTCGACGACATCGCCCGCGGCCACTTCGTCTACCAGGCCGAGCGAAAGCGCCTCGGCGGCGGTGATCCGATCGCCGGTGAGAATCATGCGCAGGGCGGCGTCAAGGCCGGCGAGCCTCGGCAGGCGCTGCGTGCCTCCCGCACCCGGGATGAAACCCAGCGTCACCTCGGGGAGTCCGAGCCGTGTCTCGGGCGCCGCGACGCGCGCGTGGCACCCCAGCGCCAGCTCGAGTGCGCCGCCGACCACCGTGCCATGCAACGCTGCGACAACCGGGACCGGTGACTGCTCGACGAAGGCGATCAGCGCGGGCAGGTCGGGGACGTCTGCCCGCACCGGCTGCCCGAACTCGCGGATGTCTGCGCCGCCGCTGAACAGCGATCCGGCGCCCGCGAGCACGATGGCCGACACGCCGGGATCCGCGAGGCACGCCTGCAGGCGGTCGTGCAGCGCGGCGCGGACGGCGGTGCTGATGGCGTTGACAGGTGGATTGTCGATCGTCAGCACCGCGATGCGGTCGTGCCGTGTGCTCGTGACGGTCATCGTGTCGTCCCCGGGGGTCAGACCACGCCACGCGCGCGCAGGGCGTCGATGGCGTCGGCGTCATAGCCTAATGCGTCCAGGATCTCGGTGGTGTGCTCGCCGCACGTCGGCGCGCGCCCAGTCGTGGCGACCATCCCTGCCGCCAGCCGCACCGGCGCGCGCGCCACCGGAATCGACTCGGGGAGCCTGGGATAGCTGGTGACGGCGAACACGTCTGCTGCCGCGACCTGCGGATGATCGAGCGCCTGCTGGGGAGACAGCACCGGAGCGCACGGGATGCGTGCCTCCTGGAGCGCGGCGAGCGCCTCCGCTGTCGTGCGTGCGGCGCACCAGCATGCCAGGCGTTCGCTCAGTTCGTGCGCATGATCGCCGCGACCTTCGTCGCTGGCGAAGCGCGGATCGGTCAGCCACTGCGGTTCTCCGATGAGTCCGACCCATCGCTCGAACAGTTGACGCCCGAGCACCTGCACCAGCACGAAGCCATCCTTCGTCGGCAGCGTATCGGCCGGACCGTAGAGCTGTCCGCGGTTCGCTGTGCCGACACGGTCCTTGCGCAGCACGGCCTGCTCGGAGAGCGTCGAGGCCGAGAACACCAGTCCCGTCTCGAGGAGCGACGCCTCGACCTGCTGGCCCTGCCCGGTCTGCGCCCGTGCGGTGAGCGCCGCCAGCGTCCCGAAGGCTGCCGACAGGGCCGTGCCGAAGTCGACGTAGGGCGCGGCGGCTTTCATCGGTTGTCCGGGCAGGCCCGACATGTACATGGCGCCAGACATCGCCTGCGCGATGCCGTCGAACCCGGGGCGGTCGCGGTCGGGGCCGGCGCTGCCAAAGGCCGTGATCGACGTCAGGATGATGTCGGGTTTCGCGGCCGTGAGGCTGGCGTAGTCGAGTCCGAGGGCTGCCAACGCCCGGGGCGGCAGGTTCGCGACCACCACGTCGGCGGTGGCGACGAGCTGCGTGAAGACCCGCCGACCCTCGACCGATGCCAGGTCGAGGGTGAGGCTGCGCTTGCCGCCGTTCGCCTGGAGGAACAGTGCCCCGTCGCCGCCGGGCGCCAGCGGCGCGATGTGGCGATCGTCGCCACCGGCGACGGGCTCGATGCGGATGACGTCGGCGCCAAGATGTGCGAGCAGCGCCGCGCAGTAAGGACCGGCGATGTAGCGGCCGACGTCGAGCACGCGGACGCCCTGCAGGACCGGACGCGCGGCAGGCGACATGGATCAGGCCTCGGCGGGCACCGGGCTGGCCGGCTCCGGACGTCCCCGCTGCCTGCGGGCGCACGACAATCGACGCGTGGGCCAGCAGCAGGTCGTCGATCGACTAGCCGACGCGCCTGAGCGCGCGCCGCCGCACCAGGTACCAGAGCCCGCCCAGCCCGCAGGCGAACAGGTAGAGGACGCCGCCGACGCGATCGTTCGCGAGGCCGAGCAGGATGAAGCCGGTGGCGCACACGACGAGGCCGCCGCCCCAGAAGATGCGGCCTGCGAGACCGAGCCGGTAGCCGGCCGACGCGAAGTGGCCGGGCAGGCGGCCTGGCAGCAACACGACCACGATGCCCTGCAGGGCGTGCACGACCATGACGCAGAGGACCGACATGCTCGCGTACTCGGCGAAGCTGCGCTGCAGGGCCACGCCGCAGATCGCCACCAGCCCCATCATCACGAGCGCCGTGCGTGGTTCACCGAACGGCCCGACGGCGGCGAGGCGATGGGGCAGCACGCGATCGATCGCCAGCGAGAACACATCACGACTCTTGGAGAGCAGCAGCCCGTTGATCGACGTGGCGATGGCACACAACGCCGCAGCGCCCATGAACGCACCGAACCATCCCGGCAGGATGGCCGCGGTGACGCGCGTCAGCGTGGCGGGCCCGGTGCTCAGCGTCTGCCAGGGGACGGCGGCGGGCACGGCCAGCGTGACCAGCGTGTAGGTCACGAGGATGATGGGAAAGCTCACCACCAGCACGAGCGGGATGTTGCGCCGAGGATTCCTGACCTCGCCGCCGATGTTCACGATCGCGCTGAACCCGCTGTACGAGTAGTAGGCCGGTACCGCTGCGGCGAGGACCGGCCAGATCCCGTGGGGCAACAGGGGCGTGAACTGGGCCGCCGATGCCTGCGAGACGCCCGCGATGCCGACGACGAGCAACACGACCATGAAGACGAACACCATGGCGGTCTGGACCCACACGGCCGTCCGGATGCCGAGCAGGTTGACGCCGGTGAACAGCACGATCGATAGCACCGCACCCAGCAGCCGGTGCGACGCCAGCCAGGGCACGTGGACGCTGAGGTGATCCACCATCCCGTAGGCGAGGGCCGACGTGCTCGTGAAGGCAATCAGCACGCCCATCCAGACGATCATGAAGCCCCAGAACGGCGACACGACGCAGCTCACGGCGACGTAGGTGCCTCCGGTCATCGGGAAGGCGCTGCCGATCTGCGCCGACGACACGCAGACGAACAGCGCGATCGACGCCGCGACCAGGTACGAGATGAACAGCGCCGGCCCCACCGAGCCGGCCAGGGCCACGGGCAGGATGAAGATCGAGCCGCCGATGATGTACCCGACGATCGTCGAGACCGCCCCGCCGACGCCGATGCGCCCCTGGAGTTCCTTGATGACGTGCGACGGGCCGGAAGGCCCCGGGGCGCAGGCGGTCACGCGCCTGCCTCGATCGCCGACAGCGTGCCGTCGAGCGCCGTGACGAACGCCTCGAGGTCGGCTTCGACCATGGGCGTCGACAGGCACCCGAGGATGCCCCGTTGCGACATCAGGATGCCCCGGGCGAGCATCCCGTGGCAGATCGTCCGATAGCGCGGCTCGCTGCTGATGTGCCGCTGGACGTCACGGTAGTTGCGCAACGGGTCGCTGGTCAGGCGCACGCAGAACAGCGACCCGCGCCCGAACACCTGGGCCGGCGTGCCGCGCCGCGCCAGCATCGCGCGCAGGCGGGCGCGCAGGCTGTCGCCCAGGGTGTCGAGACGCGCGTACGCGTCGGGGGTCATCTGGCGCATGGTCGCAAGGCCCGCGGTCATGGTGACGGGATTGGCATTGTACGTCCCGCCGTGATGCACGCGCATGCCCCTCGTGTGATCGAAGACGGCCATGACGTCGGCGCGGCCGCCCACCGCACCCACCGGGAACCCTCCGCCGATGATCTTGCCCATGGCCACGACGTCGGGCGTGATGCCGTGCAGGGCGAAGGCCCCGTGGTATCCGAGCCTGAAGGTCAATACCTCGTCGCCGACCAGGAGGACGCCGTATCGCCGGCACACGTCGCGCAGCCGCTCGAGGAAGCCGGCCTGCGGCGGTATCATGCTGATGCCCAGCGGCATCGCGTCGACGAGGACGGCGGCGAGCGACGCCTTGTGCGTCGCGATCAGGCGTTCGCAGGCGTCCGCGTCGTTCCACGGCATCACGACCACGTCGTCTTTCACGTGGGGTGAGGTGCCTGGCTCGACGACGCCGACGGGGGTGTCGGGGGGGCCCCAGGTGTCGGGGGTGGCGGCCTCGCTGACCTGCGCGTAGTCGTACAGCCCGTGGTAGGCGCCCTCGATCTTGGCGATCTTCGGCCGGCCGGTGAACGCGCGCGCCACCTTGATCGCGAGCATCACGGCTTCGCTGCCGGAGTTGCAGAAGCGGACCTGCTCGACGGCGGGCACGCGCTCGACGATCAGTTCGGCGAGCGCGACGTCGTGTTCGGTCGGCGAGGCGAAGGCGGTGCCGCGGTCGATCTGCGTGTGCACCGCCCTGGTCGTGTCGGGGTCGGCGTGGCCGTGGATGAGCGACGTGAAGTTGTTGAGGAAGTCGATGCGCGTCTCACCCTCGACGTCGGTGACCCGGCAGCCTGCGCCGTGCGCGACGTAGGCCGGGTAGGGATCGAGCGCGATGGAGTGGCGGGTGTTGCCGCCGGGCATGACGCGCTGGGCGCGCGCGTCGAGGGCGCGCGAGCGTGCCTGCTCACCACGATAGGCGGTCGCCATGCTCGTCAGGTCGCGCGGCGCGTGCGATGGACCGGGTGTGGCCATCGGAACCTCCTGGCTGTCTCGTAATGTAAGATAACGTCTTGGAGCGAGAGTATTCGCCGGTGAGACGCGGCGTGTCAAGGGTGCGCGGGTGTCGCACGGCTGTTTCCGGAGGGTGATCGCATGACGTTGCATGGACGCTGGGGTGGATACACCGTGGTCGTGGGGATCGTGCTGGGCGCGGCCGTCGTGGCGGCGCAGAAGCCTGCCGACGTGACGCCGGATCCGGCCGAGGCCGTCCGCCGGATCGAACAGCCCAGGGATCCCGCGCAGGCGGGGCACCCCTCGAAGACGCTCCAGCAGTTGATGGGCGACCTCACGACCCCCGCGGTGAGCATCGCGGTCGTGAAGGACTACAAGGTCGTCCTGACCAAGGCGTGGGGCATGGCCGACGTCGCCGCGGGCCTCGAGGCCAGCGAGACGACGCTGTTCCAGGCGGCGTCGATCAGCAAGCCGGTGTCGGCCATGGCGGTCCTGCGCGCGGTGCAGGACGGCGTCTTCGGCCTCGACGACGACATCAACAGCCTCCTCAAGTCGTGGAAGCTGATCCAGAAGGCCGAGTTCCTCGCGAAGACCAAGGTGACGCCGCGCCTGCTCATGAGCATGACCGCCGGGGCGAGCGTGCCGGGGTTCCCCGGCTACCTGCCGTCTGACCCGTTGCCGACCGTGCCGCAGGTGCTCGGGTACGGCGAAGGCACCCGCCGCTACACGCCGTCCAACACCGAGCCCGTGACCATCGACTGGGAGCCGAACACCAAGTACCAGGTACTCGGGCGGCGGCGTGACGATCCTCCAGCTGGCGCTGTCGGATGTGACGGGCATGCCCTTCCAGGACTACGTCCAGAAAATGGTGCTGGGCCCGATCGGCATGACGAACAGCTGCCTCTGCCAGCCCCTGCCTGCCGACAAGGACAAGAACGCCGCGAGATCATATGGGTGGGAAGTGCGGCAGGACGGTTTCATCGGCCGCAGCGGGAAGTGGCATGTCTACCCGGAACTCTATGCCGCCGGGCTGTGGACCACGCCGGGCGACCTCGCGAAGTTCATGATCGAGGTGCAACTCGCCCTCGAAGGGAAGTCGAACCGCGTGCTGAGCCAGGCGATGGCGAAGAAGATGGTGACGGCCGGCGGCGTGGGCGCGTATGCGCTTGGCTTCACGGTGGGATCCGAGTCGGCGCACCGGCCGGCCAGGGCCGGCGAGTCGCCGCGGTTCTTCGGGCACACGGGGGGCAACTGGGGCTTCCGCGCGAACTTCGAGGGGCACCTCGAGGGCGGCAACGGCTTCATCATCATGACGAACAGCGACGATGCCAACCCGCTCGTGTTCATGGAGCTCCCGGCGCGGATCCGGGCCGTGTACGGATGGGACAAGTAGCATAAACACCCCGGGAGTGATTCTCGCCCGCGGAGGCATGAACACTCCCGGAGTGATTCTGGATGTCCTGGAAACGGCGGAGCATCAGGCATGGGTGAACGGGTGATCGGCGTGCTCGGCGGGATGGGACCGGAGGCCACGATTGCCTTCTACGCGCGCGTCGTCTCGCAGACGCCGGCGGCGCGCGACCAGGACCACCTCCGGGTCGTGATCGACTCGAACCCGAAGATTCCCGACCGCACCGCGGCAGTCCTGGGGCAGGGCGAGTCGCCGGTCGCCGCCATGGCCGCCAGCATCGACGTCCTCCAGCGCGCGGGGGCCGACTTCGTGGTCATCCCCTGCGTGTCGGCCCACGCGTTCATCGACGACCTCACGGCGCGCATTCGCCTGCCGCTGTTGTCGATCCTCGATGCGGTCGCCGAGCACATCCAGGCGCAGGCCGGGATCCGTCGCGTCGGCCTGCTGGCCACGGCCGGCACGGTGCGCGCGGGACTCTTCCAGCGCAGGCTGGCAGACGCGGGCGTTGACGTCGTGCTTCCAGGTGAAGACGACCAGGCCCGGGTGATGGCGGCAATCTACTCGGTGAAGGCCAGCCCCTCGTCCGCGCAGCGCGAGCAGGCGACCCTCAGCCTCCGAGAGGTGGCCGCGCGGCTCATCGCGCGGGGCGCCCAGGGCATCGTCCTCGGCTGCACCGAGATTCCCCTGGTGTTCGGGGCAGGCGACGCTCCCGTTCCCGTGTTCGACTCGCTGATGGTGCTCGCCCGCGCGTCGATCCGCGCGGCGGGCCTGGAACCGCTGCCTGCCGAGGTGTAGGGGCCGCACCCCAGTGCGGCCCGTGACCGAGGACGCTGACACAGGCGGCCCACTCGGGAGCGTCGCCTCTGCCGCGCTCGTCCTGTGCTCCGACGCCGCGTCGTTCATCAACGGCGTCAGCCTGGTGGTCGACGGGGGCCAGTGGCTCGCCTCGTACCGCGTGAGCGGCGACCCGGCCGAGGTGCCCGCCGGATAGCCGTGGTCCCCCGGGACCCTGGCGACCGCCAGCGCTGCTTTGCGCTTGACAACAGGGGGGGGCTGGGTGCAAATTTTGACCCGCGAATCACAAAACGAGACCGCGTCTCGCAGTGCGAGACATGATCCAAGGAGAGCTTCATGAGCAGGCAGTGGACGCTGCGAGTCATTGCGGTGTTGATTCTGGTTCTCGGTCTCCGGCCGGCATCGGCCCAGGTGATCACGGCCGAGATCTCAGGCGTCATCACCGACAACACGGGCGCCGTCGTGCCCGGCGTGACCATCACCGCGCGCAACCTCGGGACGGGGTTCGAGCGCGTCACCGTGTCTGCCGAGGGCGGCCGGTATTCGCTCCTCAACTTGCCGCCAGGGCCCTACAAGGTCACGGCGGAACTGGCGGGGTTCGCCACGATCCAGCGTGAAGGCTTCGAGCTCAGCCTCAACCAGCGGGTCGTCGTCGACTTCGCGCTCAAGGTCGCCACCGTCGCCGAAGAAGTCACGGTCATCGCCGGCGCCCCCGCGTTTTCGACGACCGACGGCGAACTGGGCAAGACGCTCAAGACCGAGGCCATTGACGCCATTCCCAGCCTGGGCCGCGCCTACACGAACCTGCTGGGCCTGGTGCCCGGCGTCAGGCAGCAGGAGGGTGGAGCGGCGCGCATCGGCGGCAACGCCTACTACGCCAACACCTACAAGGTCGACGGGATGGAGAACGACTCCGAGAGCGTCGCGGGCGCCCAGAGCCGTGTCACGCAGGATGCCGTCGCCGAAGTCCAGGTCCTCACCAACCAGTTCTCGGCCGAGTTCGGCCGCGCGGTCGGTGGGGCCGTCAACGTCGTGACCCGCTCTGGCACGAACACCCTGCAGGGACGCGCCTTCTTCTACCAGCAGGACGGCGAGTGGAACGAGAAGAACTACTTCGCCCGCACGGCGCCCAAGCCGATCTTCACGACCCGGAACTACGGCGGCACCATCGGTGGGCCGCTGAAGGTCGACAAGGCGCACTACTTCGTGTCGGGCGAGCGGATCACCGACGACCGTCCAGTCGTCCTGCTCGATCCGGCAGGCGGGCCGCCGCAGACACTCAACCGGCCGACGCGTGTCTTCACGGTGTTCTCGAAGGCGACCTATCTTGCGAGCCCGAAGAGCACGTTCCAGCTGTCGTACCTGTACGACACGAGTTCGGCGGATGGCGAGGGCGTCAGCGGGATCAACCAGCCGAGCAACGGCTTCAGCCGCGACATCAGCAACCACCTGTTCATCCTGAGCAACGTCAGCGTGCTGTCGTCGACGATGGTGAACGACGTCCGCGTGCAGTACCAGCGTCGTGTGCAGGAGACCGAGCCGAACACGATGCAAGGCCCGGAAATCCGTCGTCCCAGCTCGGTCACCGGTCGCAACAGCGGCCAGCCGTTCGGCTGGGACGAGAACAAGCTCCAGGTCTCCGACACCCTTACGAACGTCATCGGGGCCCACACCCTGAAGGCGGGCGCCAACGTCCAGGTGCTGTTCAAGTCGGATTGGCTGTACACCAATGCCTTTGGCGGGCAGTACATCTTCGACACCGACAAGCCGTTCAACGCCAACGACGCGACGACCTACCCGATCCGCTACACCATCGGGTCGGGCGATCCGACGACGTCGCTGAACAACAACATCCTGGGGCTGTTCGTCGAGGATTCGTGGAAGGCCACCCGCAAGCTGACGTTCAACCTCGGCCTCCGCTACGACCGCGAGTCTGGCGACGTGGTGAACGTCTTCAAGAGCTTCCCCGACAACAACAACATCGCGCCGCGCCTGTCGTTCGCCTACACGCCGTCAGAAGACCGCAAGACGGTGATCCGCGGCGGTTACGGCCGTTTCTACTACCGGCTCTATGGCAACCTCGGCGTCAACATGGTCGTCGGTGGGGCGCTGCCTCCCGACGGCATCGGCACCGTCACGCAGAGCGTGATCGCGTTCCCGGGATACCCTGACCCGAATGGGCCGAACCCGCGCCGCCCCGGAACCACTGCGACGCCGCTCAAGCAGGGCGGCTTCAGCGACGGCAACGAGGAGACGCCGTATGCCGACCAGGTGAGCATCGGCGTCGCGCGCGAACTGGGGGCCGATTTCGCGATCAGCGCCGACTACGTCAGCACGCGCGGCAAGCACAACCCGCGCGCGTTCGACAAGAACTACCCCGACCCCGTCACGGGCCTGAAGCCCCGGCCCGACTACGCGCAGTACTGGACCTACGACACCAACGGCCACATGTGGTACGACGGCCTGATGGTGCGCCTCGAGAAGCGCCCGTCGCACCGCTACCAGTTCACCGTCTCGTACACGCTGTCGAAAACACAAGACGACACGTGGGCGCTGTTCATCACGCAGGGTAGCGGACCGCAGGCGTGGTGGGATCCGGGTGCCGAGAAGGCGCTGTCGGCCACATCGGGCCTCAATGCCGACGACGACGAGCGGCATCGCGTCGTGACGAGCGGCGTCGTCAACCTGCCGTGGGGCTTCGACCTGAGCGGTGTCATCAGCGCCCGCAGCGCGCGGCGCTTCAACATCACCACCGGCCGTGACAACAACGGCGACGGCGTGCTGGCCGATCGGCCAAACCTCGTCAACGGTGCCTACGTTGATCCCGGAACCGGGCCCGGGGTCGCCGGCAACCTCGGCAAGAACGCCGGCGAGACGGGCGGGTACTTCGCCATCGACGGACGCCTGAGCAAGGTCTTCAGGATCAAGGCGGTCAGGCTGAAGTTCCTGGCCGAGGCGTACAACCTGACCAACCAGGTCAACTACACCGGGTACCAGGGCAACATCCGGTCGGCGCTGTTCAACCAGCCGATTGCCGCCGGGCGACCACGTTCGTTCCAGTTGGGTGCGCAGATCGACTTCTAGTCCCTGCGCGCAGCGCGACTGCGTCGACGGGCGTGATGGAATCGCCCGTCGTCCGGCGAACGGCCACAACGACACTCGGGGAGACGCCGGTTTCCCCGAGTGTTCGCGCGAGGGAGCATGGTGTGAAACGCCCGAGTCGTGTCGGTTCCGTCCGACCTGTTGCAGCTGCACTGGCCTGCCTGCTCCTCGTGGTCATGCGGCCCGGAGCGCCTCTTGCCGCGCAGGCGCCGCCTGGCGATGCGGGCGCCCGCAGTTCGCGCAACGCCAACTACGAGATCGACGCCCGGCTCGACGTGACCACACGCGTCCTCACGGGGCGCGAGGTCATCACCTGGCGCAACGTCACCACGCATCCCACGTCGGAAGTCCGCCTGCACCTGTACTACAACGCGTGGCGCAACGACCGTTCCTCCTACATGCGCTCGGCGCGCCTGAGCGGCAGGCCGCTCGGCCTGTCGGGTTATGGTCCCAACGACTGGGCCTACTGCAACGTGCAGTCGATCGCGTTGCTGGCCGACGATGCTGCCCCCGCCCAGCCCCTGGAGCCCAGCTTCATCCAGCCGGACGACGGCAATCCCGATGACCGGACGCTGATGCGCGTGGCGTTGCCGCGACCGGTCGGCCCGGGAGCGACCGTGCGGCTCGAGGTGACCTGGTCGCTGAAGGTGCCGCGCCCCTTCCAGCGCGTCGGGGTCATCGGTGACTACTACCTGATCGGTCACTGGTTCCCGAAGGTCGGCGTGTTCGGCGCCGATGGCGTGTGGAACGCGCACCAGTTCATCCAGACGGAGTTCTTCGCGGACTTCGGCGTGTACGACGTGCGGCTCTCCGTCCCTGCTGGATGGAAGGTCGGCGCGACCGGCACGCGCGCCGAGACGACGACCAATGCCGACAACAGCGTGACGCATCGCTTCCGCGCCGAGGACGTGCACGATTTCGCGTGGACCACGTCGCCGCGGTTCCAGGTGTTCAACGAGCGCTTCGAGCATGCCGGGCTTCCGCCGGTCGACATCGAGCTGCTGCTCCTGCCTGATCATCTCGGGCTCAAGGATCGCTACATGGCGAGCACCAGGGCCGCGCTCCAGTACTACGGCACGTGGTTCCGTCCCTATGCGTGGGATCGCATCACGGTCGTCGATCCTCCAGCCGATTCGAACACCGGCGGGATGGAGTACCCGATGTTCGTGACCGGCGAATCGCGCTGGCTGACGTCGAGCGTGAACCGCCTGACCGAAGCCAACACGCTGCACGAGCTCGGGCACATGTGGTGGCAGAGCGCGGTCGCGAACAACGAGTTCGAAGACGCCTGGCTCGACGAATCGACGACCACGTGGGCACACCGGCGTCTCGTCGACGTGATCTATCCGCCCTACGTCCTCGAGAAGCGGTACTTCCACGACCAGTTCCCCGTGTTCTTCAGCGATGTGCCGCGGGTGCAGACGACGCACGGGGCCGACGCGTGGGACGGGTTCCGATCCGCCTTCACGATCGACTCGCTCGCCACGCCGGCGTTCAGGAACGATGAGCGTGCGTACTACCTGTTGCCCTACTTCAAGGGCGCGCTGATGCTCGTGACGCTCGAGCGCTACCTCGGATGGGAGACGTGGCAGCGCGTCATGACGGCTTACACCGATCGCTTCTGGCTTCGGCAACCCACGCCCGCCGACTTCATCGGTGTCGTCAACGAGGTCAGCCAGCAGGACCTCGGGTGGTTCTTCGACGAGGCCTACCGCGGCACGGAGCTGTTCGACTATGCCGTGGACCGCGTCATCTCGACCCCGGTGCGTCACGCGCGCGGCTACACCGACGCGCGATCGCCAGAATGGAAACCCGGCGAAAGCGTCGCGCCCCCCGCCTTCGATTCGACCGTGGATGTCCGCCGCTGGGGTGGCGCCGTGTTCCCGATCGAGATCCGTGTCACGTTCGAAGACGGCAGCACGGCCGACGAACGGTGGGACGGGCGTGACCGGTCGATGCGATTCCGCTATCTCGCCCGGCCCAGGGTGACGACCGTTGAAGTGGACCCGCGCCGGGTACTGGTGCTCGACGTCAACTCAACCAACAACTCGTGGAGCAGCCGGCCGCAAGCCTCGGCAGCCGCCACGAAGTGGACGGCGAAGTGGATGATCTGGCTGCAGGGCGTGCTCGAGCTCGCGGTGTTCTTCTCGTGAGGACGCCATCCGTGAGCGTCGTGTCTGCGCTGTCGGTCGCCTTCGGCAGGACGTCGCGCGCATGGCGCGCGGTGGGCCTGGTGTACCTCCTCAACCTGGTGCTGGCGGGTGTGCTCGCCTCGCTCGTCTACGCCGCGCTCGCCAGTTCGCTCGGCACGAGCCTCGCCGGCGAGCGCATGCGCGCAGGCTTCGACCCGTACTGGTACAACTCGTATTCGTCGCAGGCCACCGGCGTCGCGGCGGCGTTCAGGCCGAGCGTGAACGGCAAGGGCGCGGTGTTCGACGCCCTCGATGCCTTCTTCGATGGCTTCCTCGCCCTGCTTTTCGGGCCCGGATTCGGCGCGGTGCCCCTGGTGCTCGCCTACCTGCTCGCCTGGAGCTTCGTGTCAGGAGGCTTCATCGCGAGGTTCAACGGTCCGGCAGACCCGCCCGCCTTCGTGGCGTCGGCAGGCCGCCACTTCCCGGGCATCCTGACCATCACCCTCGTCGGGATCGTGCTCTTCGGCGCGATGCTCGGGCCCGTGCGCTTCTGGATCGACGCGACGCTGGCCACTGCGCTCCGCGAGGAGATCGACGAGCGTGTCAGGTTCGCCTGGATGCTGGGCGAGTACCTCGCGATCTGGATGGTCATCTGGACGATCCGCCTGGTGCTCGACTACGCCAAGGTCAGGGTGGTGCTGCGTGCCGGGGTCAGTTCGATCGCCGAGGTACCGCGCGCGCTGTGGGGCGCAACGCGCCTCGTCGTGCGCCATCCGCTGAAGACGGGCGGCCTGCACCTGTGCCTCGGCGTCATCTGGCTCGTCACCATCGTCTTCTACGTCGCGATCGTTCCCGGCGCGGGGATCTCGACGATGACGGCCGTCGCGGCGACGTTCCTTCTCGGGCAGCTCTATATCCTGAGCCGCGTGTTCCTGCGCGCGCTCTTCCTCGCGGGCGCGACCGTGATGTCGACCGCGCTCGCCGGTGTCGCCGCCGAACCGCCCCCGAGTGCGCCGTAGGCCGCCGGGCGCCGACGGCGGTCACGAGTGAGTTGTGAAGCCATGACGAGATACCTTTCGCTCCTGCTGATGCTGCTGATGGCCCCTGCCGCCGGTGCGCAGGACGGCGCGGCCGACATCGGTCAACGCCTGCTCGCCGACGCGACGATCCGCGCGGCGCTCGAGGCGGCCCGTGCCGGCGAACCGCAGGTGCTGGCCGAGCAGATCCGGTTGTGCGAAATCCCTGCCCCGACGTTTCACGAAGAGCGGCGCGCCGTCCCGGTGAAGGCCGAGTTCGAGGCCCTCGGGCTTCGCAACGTGCGCGTCGATGCGCTGGGCAACGTGATCGGCGAGCGACCGGGCCGGAACGCGCGGCCCCACGTCATGCTCGCGTCGCACCTCGACACCGTGTTCCCCGAAGAAACCGACCTGACCGTGAAGCGGGAAGGCGAGTTGCTCAAGGGCCCCGGCATCGGCGACAACTGCCGTGGCCTGGCGGCGATGCTCGGCCTGATTCGCGCCATGAATGCCGCAAAGGTCGAGACGCCCGGCTCGATCACCTTCGTGGCGAACGTCCGCGAGGAAGGGCTCGGCAACCTGGGTGGCGTGCGGCACATGCTGGAAGGCGAGTTCAAGGGGAAGGTCGATCGATTCATCTCGATGGATGGATCGGGCATCGGCTACACGTACCTCGCCGTGGGCACCCAGCGGTATCGCGTGACGTTCTCGGGCCCGGGCGGCCACAGTTACTACGCGTTCGGCATTGCGAATCCGATGCACGCGATGGGCCGGGCGATGGCGAACATCGGCGACATCCAGGTGCCGAAGCAGCCCAGGACCACGTTCAGCGTCGGCAAGTCGGGCGGGGGCACGTCGGTGAACTCCATCGCCTTCGAGGCGTGGCTGGAGGTCGACATGCGGTCCCACGATCCCGCGTCGCTGACCGCCCTGATCGCGGCGGTGAAGAAGGCCGTGGCAGACGCGGCCGACGCCGAGAACGCGCGCTGGGAAGGCAAGGGCGCGGTGAAGGTCGAATGGAAGGAACTCGGTGCCGCACCGCCCGGCGCCATGCAGCCCACGTCGCCGATCGTCCTGGCGACGGCCTCGGTGACGAAGGCGCTGGGCCTGCCGATCGTGGAGTTCCCGAGCACGACCGATTCCAACGTCGCGATGTCGCTCGGCATTCCTGCGCTGACCATCGACAGCGGCGGAGATGGTTCAGGTGGCCACTCGCTGCACGAAACGTTCGTGACCACCAACTCCTGGAAGGGCACGCAGCGTGCGATGTTGCTCGTGATCGCCCTGAGCCATCCCTGAGCCCACGGTTCGTCGGCCGCGTGAGCGGCATCGTCAGGAAAGGCATTGCCCCATGACCACGCTTCCCACTTCACGGGTGACCGCAACGCTTTCGCGTCGTGTGCTGCCTGTCGCCTTGTTCATCGCGCAGGTGCTGCTGTCGTGCGCGCCGGGCGCCAGCGCGCAGCCTGCCTCGGCCGACAGTTCGCGCGAGGCGCAGGTCGAGCGTCTCTTTGCGCGGTGGAACTCGACCGACCTCCCGGGGTGCACGCTGGGCGTGACGCGGGGTGAGGCCGGGATCCTCAGCCGCGCCTACGGCATGGCCGATCTCGAGCACTCGGTCGCGCTGCGGCCCGACTCGATCATCGAGGCCGGGTCGGTGTCGAAGCAGTTCACGGCCGCGACCGTGCTGCTGCTCGTGCAGCAGGGCAGGATCTCGCTCGACGACCCGGTGCGGAAGTACATCCCGGAACTGCCCGCCTACGGCGAGGCGATCACGGTCAGGCACCTGCTCACGCACACGTCGGGCCTGCGCGACTGGGGCTTTGTCGAAGCCATCGCCGGCTGGCCGCGCACGTCACGCGTCTACACGCACGACCACGTGCTCGACAACGTCGCGCGGCAGCGTGCGCTCAACTACGCGCCCGGCGCGGAGTTCTCGTACACGAACACGGGCTACAACCTTGCTGCGATCCTGGTGTCGCGCGTCACCGGCAAGAGCTTCGCCGAGTACAGCCGCGAGGCGGTCTTCGAGCCGCTCGGCATGACGCGGACCTCGTGGCGCGACGACTTCACGCGCATCGTCCACGATCGCGCGATTGGCTACACGGTGAACGGCCGCGACGTGACCATGAACATGCCGTTCGAGAACATCCACGGCAACGGCGGGCTGCTGACGACCGTGGGCGACCTCCTGCGATGGAACCGCAACATCGTCCACGCCCGCCTCGGTGGCAAGGCGTTCGTCACGATGCAGCAGACGCAGGGACGGCTCACCAGCGGGGAGGTCATCGAGTACGCGCTCGGGGGGCTCTACATCACGCAGTGGAAGGGCGTGCCCGAGGTCAGCCACAGCGGCGGCACGGCCGGGTACCGGGCATGGCTGGCGCACTATCCCGACCAGGACGTGTCGGTGGCCGTGCTCTGCAACACCAGCGATGCCCCCGTGGTGCCGCTCGGCCGCCAGGTCGCCGAGATCTACCTGGGCCTGCCGGCACCCACCGCGCCGGTAGCCGTGCCCGCAACGGCGGCTGAACTCGAGCAGGTGCAGGGCCTCTATCGGAACCGTCGGACCAGCGAGGCGCTTGCGATCGACCTCGGCGACGGCAAGCTGCGCGTTGGCGGACTGGGCGTGCTCACCCCGGTCGCCGCCGACACGTACCAGGTGGGGACGTCATCGATCAGGGTCAACGCCGTCCGCGACGGAAGCGGAAACGTGCGGGGCGTGCGCTCGGTGGTGTCGGGCGAGACCAACGAGTTCGACCGCGTTGCGCGCGGGACGCCGTCTGCCGCAGACATGGCGGCGTACGCGGGGACGTACACGAGCGACGAAGCCGAGGTCACCCTGGTGGTCGCGGTCGAAGCTGGCCGCCTGGTCATCCGGCGGCGGCCCAACACGACCATCCCGCTCGAACCGACCTACGTCGACGGGTTCTCGGGATCGATCGGCCACGTGCGTTTCGTCCGCGATGCCGCGGGGAAGGTCACGCACCTGAGCATCGGCAACGGCCGCGTCTGGGACCTCCGCATCCCCAAGTCCCAGACCCGTTAGCAGAGAGGGTCACATCTTTCTTCGCAGTTTCTTCGAGCTGTGTCCCCCGGGATGGGTGCCAGGTCTTGAGAAATGCGATAAAGAAAGATGTGACCCCTTCGGTCAGCGGAGGCCGGCGCGCTGGTCGAACCAGGACTGGATGACGGTGGGGTCGGTGGTCTGGCCGAGGGCGACGATCAGCAGGATCCGCGCCTTCAGGCCGTCGAAATCCTGGCCGGCGATGATGCCACGTTGCCGCAGTTGCTCGTCGACCTCGACGCGTCCGCCGCGCGTGCGGGTCGTGAAGACGACCGCGACACCCTTGGCGCGTGCACGTGCAAGGGCTTCGAGGGGAGCGCGCGGAACGTTGCCGCGTCCGAACGTCTCGATCACGAGGCCGCGGACGCCCGCTGCCACGGCAGCGTCGATCAGGTGGCCGTCGCCGCCGACCACCAGGGTGAGCAGGTCGACGCGAGGTTCGACGGCCGTCGTGGCGATCGCCGGGCGCGCCGGCGTTCGTCGCACGACAACGACGTGGTTGCCATCGATGTAGCCAATCGGCCCGGTTGGCGACTTGAACGCGTCGAGCGCGATCGCATGGGTCTTGCGGACGTCGCGCGCGGAGTGGATCTCGCCGTTCAACGTGACCAGGACGCCGAGCCCGCGCGCGGACGCGTCGCTGGCGATGCGTATCGCATTCAGCATGTTGCGCGGACCATCCGAGTCGCGTTCCGCGGGCGGCCGCTGCGCCGCGGCGAACACCACCGGCCGCTCGGCGTCGAGCACGAGATCGAGCAGGAACGCCGATTCCTCGAGCGAATCGGTGCCGTGCGTGATCACCACCCCCGCCAGGCCCGCGTCGTCGCGGAACAGCGCGCGGACGCGCTCCGCCAGCTTCAACTGGAGTTCAGGCGTCATGTCGGAGCTCCCGATGTTCGAGAAATCCTCGAGGCTCACCGTCGCCACCGTCGAGAGCCCGGGCAGGAGGGCGACAAGCCCCGCCGCGTCGAGGCGTCCGGTGGCGCCGCCGGCGATCGTTCCGCCCGTGGCCAGCACGTGCACCCTGGGAAGGGGAGCCGACGGCGCCGTCTGTGCCGGAGCCGCCACCACGCCCGCGACGCAGAAGCCGATCACGGCGAGGCATGCCCGCCACGCGGGCCCGGTGTTTCGCTTCGAGTCCATCTGTCCTCCCTGACCCACGTCCACCCGTGGTTCGGCCGGGCGGCACGTGCGGTGTCGTGTCTTGCTGTGCGTGATGCTGTTTCGTATAGTAAGACGACGTCCGTGCCGCGTCAAACCCGTGCCCGCCGCGTGGAGGATGCCCGATGAAGTCGACCGCCGCCCGTCTCGCGACCGCCCTGCTCGCCCTGCTCGCGATGGTTCGCCCGGGAGACGCCCAGGAGGCCGACCTCGTGCTCCGCAACGCCCGCATCGTCGACGGCACCGGCGCACCCTGGTTCCGCGGCGACGTCGCCATCGCGGGCGACACCATCGTCGCGATCGGTCAACGGCTGCCCAGGGGCCGCCGCGAGATCGACGTCAAGGAGCAGATCGTCGCCCCCGGGTTCATCGACATCCACACCCACGCCATCCGCAGGATCACCGCCACGCCCGGTGCCGACAACTACGTGCGCCAGGGCGTCACCACGCTGATCGAGGGGCAGGACGGGTTCTCGCTGCTGCCGATTGCGAACCTGCTCACACGCGCCGCGGCGCTGCCGCTCGGCGTCAACTTCGGCACCTTCGTCGGCCACGGGTCGATCCGCGAAGCGGTCGTCGGATTCGACAACCGGACGCCCACGGGCGCCGAACTCGAGCGGATGCAGGAGATGGCGCGCCAGGGGATGCGCGACGGCGCGTTCGGCCTCAGCACGGGCCTCTTCTACACCCCGGCCACCTTCGCGAAGACCGACGAGGTGATCGCCCTCGCCCGCGCTGTCGGCGAACTCGGCGGCATGCACATCTCGCACATGCGCGACGAGGCAGCCGGGGTGGTCGACAGCGTCCGCGAGACCATCGCGATCGGCGAAGAGGGACACCTGCCGACGCAGATCACGCACCACAAGATCGTCGGCAAGGCCGACCAGGAACGCAGCCGCGAGACGTTGCGACTGGTCGAGGAGGCGCGCGCCCGCGGCGTCGACGTCACCATCGATCAGTACCCCTACACCGCCTCGAGCACCACGATCTCGACGGCGCTGCTTCCCGCCTGGGGGCTCGAGGGCACCGACGCGCAGGTGAGGCAGCGACTCGCGGATCCGGCGGTGCGCGACCGCATGCGCGATGCCGTCGTCGACAAGCTCGTGAACGAACGGGGCGGTGGCGACCTGCGAAACGTCCAGATCTCGGCGTGCGGGTTCGATCCGACGCTTGCCGGGAAAGACCTCGGCGCCATCACCCGCGAGCGCGGCAAGGAACCGACATTCGAGAACGCCGCCGACGTCGTGATGGACATCGTCGCGCGCGGCGATGCCTGGGGCGTGTTCCACGCGATCCCCGAAGCCGACGTCGTGCGCGTGCTGACGTCGCCGTACACGATGATCGGATCTGACGGCGAGATCCCCGAGTTCGGCAAGGGCGTCCCGCACCCGCGCAGCTACGGGACGTTTGCGCGTGTGCTGGGTGTCTACGTCCGCGAGAAGGGCGTGCTGCGACTCGAGGAGGCGGTGCGCAAGATGACCTCGATGACGGCGACCCGCCTCGGACTCGGCGACCGCGGCCTGCTGCGTCCGGGCATGAAGGCCGATGTGACCGTCTTCGACCCCGCGACGATCCGTGACGCGGCGACCTTCGAGCAGCCGCACCAGCATGCCGACGGCGTCAGCCTCGTGCTCGTGAACGGCGTGGCCGTCTACGAGGCCGGCAAGATGACCGGCGCGTCGCCGGGCCGCGTGCTCAAGGGCCCGGGCACCATCGCCGCGAACCGCTAGCGGGTCGGTGCCTGGCTAGCTCCGCGCCGGCCTCGATGCTCGCACGACCTGTCGCTGCGCGCCGAGACAGTCGGCGCCGAGTTCGACGACATCCCCGGCCGCAAGGTATCGCTGCGGCGTGGCGCCAAGGCCGACACCGGACGGCGTCCCGGTGGAGATGACGTCGCCGGGCAGCAGCGTCATGAACCGGCTGATGTAGCTCACGAGCTCGGGCACGTCGAAGACCATGTTCGCGGTCGTGCCCGTCTGCTTGCGCTCGCCGTTGACGTCGAGCCACAGCGTCAGCCGGCTGGCGTCTGGCACTTCGTCGGGTGTTACCAGCCAGGGGCCCAGCGGCGCGAACGTGTCACATCCCTTGCCCTTGTCCCACTGACCGCCGCGCTCGAGTTGATACTCGCGCTCCGAGTAGTCGTTGTGCAGGCAATACCCGGCGACGTGCCTGCCGGCCTGTGCGCGGCTCACGTACGAGGCCCGGCGCCCGATGATGACGGCAAGCTCGACTTCCCAGTCGGTCTTCACGCTGCCGCGCGGCAGCCGCAGCGCGTCGTTCGGGCCCGAGAGCGAACTTGTCGCCTTGAGGAACAGCACGGGTTCTTTCGGCACCGCCATGCCCGACTCCTGCGCGTGGTCGCGGTAGTTGAGGCCAACGCACACGATCTTGCTGGGACGCGCGATCGGTGAACCGAGGCGCGCCCGCGCAGGGATGCGCGGAGCCTTCTTCGCGTGCGCCTGCTGCCACCGCCGCAGCGATGCGATGCCGTCGCCGGCGAAGAACGCCTCGTCGTAGTCGTCAACGGCCGCCGAGACATCGATGCGCGTGCCGTCGTGCAGTTCGAGCCCGGGCTTCTCGCGGCCCGCCACACCAAACCTGAGCAGTCTCATGCGTCGTGTTCCTTCGCGTGATCAACGCAACAGCGTGACGCCGCCATCGATGTCGTAGGCGGAGCCGGTGACGAACGCGGCTTCGTCCGAGCACAGGAACGCCGCGAGGGCCGCGACCTCCTCGGGCATGCCCATGCGGCCGAGCGGTTGGTACGCGCTCAGCTGTCCGAAGACCTCCTGCTCGCGGTCGGGATAGTGCGCGGCCAGGAACCCGTCCACGAAGGGCGTGTGGATGCGTGCTGGACAGATGCAGTTGCACCGGATGCCCTTGTGGACGTAGTCGCGCGCCACCGACAGGGTCATCGTCAGCACCGCCCCCTTGGTCATGGAGTAGGCGAAGCGATCCTCGATGCCCACCTTCGACGCGATGGAGGCCATGTTGAGGATGACGCCCCCGCCCTGGGCAACCATGCGCGGCACGGCGACGTGCATCGTGTGGTAGGTGCCCTTGACGTTGACCTTGTACAGGCGGTCGAGGTCGTCGGGCGTCGTGGTCTCGACGTTGCCGACGTGCGCGATGCCCGCGCAGTTCACCAGCACGTCGATCCGTTCGATCGCGGCGAGTGCCTGCTCCACTGCGGCGAGGTCTGCGACGTCACACACGGCGACGGTGCCGCCGATCGTGGCCGCCAGTTGCGACGCGGCGGCGGCATTGACGTCGAGGAGGGTCACCCGTGCGCCTTCAGAGGCGAAGCGACAGGAGATGGCCGCCCCGATCCCGGAGACCCCACCGGTGACGACGGCCTGTTTCTCTCGGAAGCGCGGTGTGTGCGTCGGAGCCGACATGGGGAATCGCTCAGGAATGCCGCTGCGCGAACCGGACGAGCCTGGCGCAGCCGGCCAGCACGTCTTCGTCGCTCGAGGCGAGGGAGATGCGGACGAAACCCTCGGCCACGTCGCCGAAGGCGGTGCCGGGAACCGTGGAGAGGTGTTCCTCGTGAATCAGCCGCGTCGCGGCCTCCAGGCTCGGCAGGCCGGTGGCGCGCAGGTCGGCGAGGGCGTAGAAGGCGCCGTTCGGGACGATGGGCAGGAGTCCGGCTGGCTGCAGGACGTCGCGCACCTGGTCTCGGCGGCGGCGATACGCGGCGCGCATGCTGTCGACCACCGTCTGCGGGCCGACGAGTGCCGCGAGCGCGGCGTGCTGCGACACGTCAGAGGCACACGAGACGAGGGCCTCGAGGACCTTCCCCGCCAGCGTGATCACGTGGGGGGGCGCGACCGCCCACCCGATGCGCCAGCCAGTCATGGCGTAGCTCTTCGAACAGCCGCCGATGGCGATCGTCCGATCGCGGTCGTACGGGGCCGACGCCACCATCTCGCCCTCGAACACGAGGTCTTCGTAGATTTCGTCGGCGATCACCCAGAGGTCGCGCTCGCGCGCATACGCCATGAGCGCCACGACGGTGTCACGTGGCCAGACGACGCCGCACGGGTTCGACGGGTTGTTGGTGATGATGACGCGGGTGCGCGGCGTGATCACCGCGTCGAGCGAATCCACGTCGGGCAGGTAGCCGTTCTCCGGGCGGAGCGGGTACCGCACGGCGACCGCGCCGGTCATCTGCACCTGGGCGACGTAGTTCGGCCATCCCGGGTCGGGTACCAGGACGTGATCGCCGGGATCGAGGATGGTGAACAGGCTGGCGAGGATGGCATTGACCGCGCCTGCGCCGACGGCGACGTTGTCGGGGGCGACCGGCATGTTCCAGCGCTGCGCACAGCGCGCCGCCACGGCGGTGCGCAGCGACGTCATGCCGACGCTGGGCGTGTACCTGGTGCAGCCGCCGCGTGCCGCCTCGAGGGCGGCCTCGATGATGTGTGCCGGCGTGCGGAAGCTCGGCTCGCCCGCGGCAAGCGAGACCACGCCCTCGATTCCGGCCGCGACCTCCATGATGGCGCGGATCCCGGAACGTGGCAGTTGACCCGAGGTGTGCGACAACGGTCTCATGCCGACCTCTGACGGGCAGGGCGCCCGGGCAACCGTCACGCCGTTATCGCGGCATGGCGGGAATGTCAGTCTTGCACAGTGGGACGCTGTTTCGCATAATAAGATGTCTTGCTGCACCCGTCAAACCCCAGGACGCACGGCCGCGACGAGGCCGCCGACACGCCCGTGGGCAAGGAGCACCCGATGAACTGCGGCACCGCGCGTCGGCCGGCGCGCACCGTGATCCTCGCCGTTGCCGTGACCCTCGCGGTCACGGGATTCGGACTGCACGGGCAACAAGCAGCGCCAGCCTACGTCCTGAAGGACCACTACGAGAAGCGCGAGGTCATGATCCCGATGCGCGACGGGGTCAAGCTCTTCACCGTGCTCTACCTGCCGCGCGACACCTCGAAGCGCTACCCGTTCCTCGTCACCCGCGACGCGTACGGCGTGCGGCCCTACGGGCCCGACGCCTACCGGCCGTGGGCCGGAGCCTACGTCGACTTCAGCAGGGAAGGCTTCATCTTCGTCTACCAGGACGTCAGGGGACGCTGGAAGTCGGAGGGCGAGTTCATCCACCACGACCCGTACGTGAAGGGCTCGACGCGGCCGAACTCCACGACCGACATGCACGACACGGTCGAGTGGTTGCTCGCCAACGTGCCCAATCACAACGGGCGCGTCTCGCAGCGCGGCGTCTCGTGGCCCGGCTGGGAGGTGGCGATGGGCATGATCGACGCCCACCCCGCGATCAAGCTGTCGTCGCCGCAGGCACCACCGCAGGACCAGTTCTTCGGCGACGACTACCACTCGGGCGGTGCGTTCCAGCTGGCATACGGCTTCAGCTGGATGGCGCAGAACGCCCGCGTGCGCACCGGGCCGACGGAGGCCGGCGCCCCACCGTTCGACTACGGCACGCCAGACGGGTACCGCTTCTTCCTCGACCTCGGCGCCGCCGCCAACGCGAAGAAGTACTTCGGCGACACGGTCCCGACCTACGACGAGTTCATGCGTCACGGCACGTACGACGACTACTGGCGTGCGCGCAACGTGCCGCAGCACCTCGTCGGCGTCACGCACCCGGTGCTCATCGTCGGCGGCTGGTTCGACGCCGAAGACTTCGCCGGTCCCTTCCACATGTGGCACGGGCTCAATCGCAACAGCCCGGGGCACAAGGCGCACCTCGTGGTCGGCCCGTGGGACCACGGCGGATGGGGTCGAAATCCCGGTGACACCTTTGCCGGGATCTCGTTCGGAACGAAGACCGGCGACTACTTCCGTGAGCAGGTCGAGATACCCGTCTTCAGGTACTTCCTGAAAGACGAGGGCGCGATCGACCTGCCGCGGGCGCTGATGTTCGAGACGGGTGGCAACCGCTGGCGCCGCTGCGACACGTGGCCTCCCGCAAGCACGCCGCGTCGTCTCTACCTCCACGCCGGCGGCAAGGCCTCGTTCGCATCGCCCCCTGCGTCGGTGGGCTTCGACGAGTACGTCAGCGACCCGGCGAAACCGGTGCCCTACACGTCGGAGATCATCGCCACCGAAGGCCGGCGCTGGATGGTCGAAGACCAGCGGTTCGTGGCCACCCGGCCCGACGTGCTCGTCTACGAGACCGAGCCGCTCACCGAAGAGCTGACCATTGCGGGGCCCACGCCGGCCGAGTTGTTCGTGTCGACGACGGGGACGGACGCCGACTGGGTGGTGAAACTGATCGACGTGTTCCCCGACAAGGCGCCCGACCCGGAGCCGAACCCGTTCCGCCTGCGGATGGGCGGGTACCAGATGCTGCTGGTTGGCGACATCATGCGCGGCAAGTTCCGCGACGACTTCTCGCATCCCGCGCCGATGGTGCCGGGGCAGGTCACGCGCGTGCCGGTCGAACTCGGTGACCGCTACCACACCTTCAGGAAGGGGCATCGCATCATGGTGCAGGTGCAGAGTTCCTGGTTCCCCATGTTCGATCGCAATCCACAGACCTTCGTCGACATCTACCACGCCCAGCCGTCCGACTACCGCGCGGCCACCCAGCGCGTCTACCGGGGCGGCGCGACCGCCTCGTCGCTCGCGCTTCCGGTGGTCGCCGGTGGCGGCTGCCCGGTGCAGGACACGCAACAGTAACTGGCTCCAAGGAGAACAGCATGCGGACCCGTGCAATCCTGGTCGCGCTCACGCTCGCCGCGGTCAGCGCATCGGCGCAGACACGGCCCACCGTTGATGCGTTGGTCGCGTTGAAGCGTCCCGCCTCACCGGCCATCTCGCCTGACGGCCGGTTCGTGGCCTACACGGTGCGCGACGTGAACTGGACCGACAACGAGTACGTGACGCAGGTCTGGCTCGCCGACGTCGCGTCGGGCGCGTCGCGCCAGGTCACCCACGCGAAGCAGTCGAGCGATTCGCCGGCATGGTCGCCCGACGGCCGGCAACTCGCGTTCACCTCGAGCCGTGGTGCCAAGCGCCAGGTCTACCGTCTCGACCTCGCCGGCGGTGACGCCGAAGCCCTGACGTCGGCCGACGAGGGCGTCCTGGAATTCGCCTGGGCTCCCGACGGTCGGACGATCGCCTACTCGTCGCTGAACCCGAAGTCCGCGGCCGTGAAGGATCGCGAGAGCCGGTACGGCGACGTCGAGATTCACGATCAGGATCAGCCGATCAGCCACCTGTACGCGCTCGACCTTGCGTCGAAGACCACGAGGCGGCTCACCGAGGGGGCGTTCGCGGTGGGGCGATTCTCGTGGTCGCCAGACAGCCGGTCAATCGCCTTCGACCACCGCATCAACCGTGACCTCGGGAACGACTTCGACGCGGATCTCTCGATCGTGTCGGTCGCCGAGGCGAAGGTCAGGCCGCTCGTTGTGCGCCCGGGACTCGACGCCACGCCCGTCTGGGCGCCCGATGGAAAGAAGATTGCGTTCATCAGCACGATGGACGCGAAGGAGCCCTACTACTACACGACATCGCGGCTCGCGACCGTGGATGTCGACACCGGGTCGGTGCAACCGGTCCGCGCGGCGGTGGACGAGAGTCCCATCATGGTGGGCTGGGGCCCCGCGGGGATCTACTTCTGGACCTTCGAGAAGACGTGGGCGTACCTGTACCTCGGCCGATCCCGCGACGGGCGCGACCACGCGCTACGCCGCGGCCGACGAGTGGGTAGGCACCTCGTTCTCGCTGACGCGCGACTTCGGCACCGCCGCATTCGTCGCCGCCGACCGGCAGCGCTTCAGCGAGCTGTACGTCGCGCCGCTGAAGACCATGCAGCCGAAGCAACTGACGAGCATGGGCGCGCAGGTCGCGGAGTGGCCCGCGCCGAGCCGCGAGGTGATCACCTGGAAGAGCCAGGACGGCACCACGATCGAAGGCGTGCTCCACAAGCCGGCGGGCTTCACGCCGGGCCGCAGGTACCCGCTGCTGGTCGTCGTGCACGGGGGCCCGGCGACCGCGTCGCGGCCCATCCCGTACTCGCCGACGAGCCCGACGTATCCCATCGAGGTCTGGCTCGACAAGGGCGCGGTCGTCCTCGAGCCGAACTACCGCGGGTCGAGCGGCTATGGCGAGCGCTTCCGGATGCTGAACATCCGCAACCTCGGGGTGGGCGACGCGTGGGACGTGCTCTCGGGCATCGACGCGCTGGTGGCGCAGGGCATTGCCGACAACGATCGCGTGGGCCTGATGGGCTGGAGCCAGGGCGGCTACATCTCGGCGTTCCTCACGCTGCACGACAGCGCGCGCTTCAAGGCGGTGTCGGTGGGCGCCGGGATCTCCGACTGGATGACCTACTACGTCAACACCGACATCCATCCCTTCACGCGCCGGTACCTCAAGGCCACCCCGTGGGACGACCCGGCCATCTACGCGAAGACCTCGCCGATCACCTATGCGAAGGGCGCGCGCGCGCCAACGCTGATTCAACACGGCGCCAATGATCCCCGCGTGCCCGTGCCGAACGCGTACGAGCTCTACCAGGCGATTCTCGACCAGGGTGTACCGGCGCGGCTGATCCTCTACAAGGGCCAGGGGCATAGCCTGACCACGCCCAAGGCACACCGCGCGGCGATGGAGCACAACCTCGAGTGGTTCGGCCAGTACATCTGGGGTGAGGTGCCGGCTGCAACGAACGGACAGGACCAGCCCTGACGCGCGACGTCAGCGCGACACCAGCGGGGTCGCTGACGCCACCTTCCTGACGAGAACTTCAGGTACTCTTCAGGGTCATGGGCGGTTGCCGCGGGTATGCTGGCGCGACACCTCGGTCTGTGGTCCCGGGTGTCGCTCCTTTGGCCGGAGGGTGGATCCTCCGGCCGCTTTCCCTTGGGGCGACGCGCCAGCCGTCCCACCGCGAGTGCGCATGCGCGTTCTGGTTGTCGAAGACGACGTGAAGGTCGCCGGAGCCGTCAGGGCCGGGCTGAGCGGCGAGGGCTACGAGGTCGTCGTCTCGCGCAGCGGCGAAGACGGCTTCTTCAGGGCGACGACAGAGCCCTTCGACGCGGTCCTGCTCGATCTCGGCCTGCCGGGTCGCGACGGCATCGAGATCCTGACCGCGCTGAGGGGACGCGGCATCGTGGTTCCCGTCCTCGTGCTGACGGCGCGTGATGCCATCGAAGACCGGGTGCGGGGACTCGACGCCGGTGCGGATGACTACCTCGTCAAGCCCTTTGCCTTCGCCGAGTTGTTGGCCCGCCTTCGCGTGATGCTTCGGCGCGGGCGCCCCGAAGACATCCTCCGCTTGCGCATCGCCGACCTGGAACTCGATCCCCTCACGCGCGTCCTGTCACGCGGTGGGCAGCCTATCGATCTCACGGCGCGCGAGTTCGAGCTGCTCGAGTACCTGCTCAAGCATCACGGGCAGATCGTGTCTCGCGAGATGCTCGCCCGCGACGTGTGGAAGGAACCCTCGCGCGGGACCCCGCTCGACAACGTCATCGACGTGCACATCACCCGCTTGCGGAAGAAAATCGATCAGGGCACCCTGCCGCGGCTGATCCACACCGTGCGAGGGGTTGGCTTTCTCGTCAGGGAGGGGGCGCCGTGACGCGCCTGCGCCTGCGGACGCGCCTGACGATCTGGTTTGCGGCTTCGATCCTGTTGATCCTCGTACCGTTCCTGGCCGCCATCCTCATCATCCAGTGGGACGCGATGCGGGACGCGCTCGATCACCATCTCGAGGAAGACCTCGAGGTCGCGGCCGAGATGCTGGTGGTGCGTGACACGACGATCCAGTGGCGCACCGACGCCACCCGCGACCTCGGCTACGATGCCGGCACACAGCGGTGGGTCGAAGTGTTCGGGACCTCCGGCGACGCCTTGTTCGTCCGCGGGGCCGCACGTCAGCCGTTCATCCGGTCGGCCATCCCGCCGCCCGATTCCGCGGCGATGGGGTTCCGTTCGATCCAGACGCCGGCCGGTGCCCGCGTCCGCACGCTCACGCTCGAGCGCGAGCTTGGCGACCTTCCCGCCATGATTCGCGTTGCCCGCAGCGAAGACGCATTGCGTCGCGACGTGAGGCGGCTCGTCCTCATCTTCTCGATTGTGGCGCCGCTCGCGGTCCTGGGCGCGGCACTGGCCGGTCACGTGATCTCCGGCCGCGCGCTCGGCCCGCTCTCGCGCATGGCCGCTCGCGCCGGCGTCATCCGTGCCGAGCACCTGTCAGAACGCCTCGAGGTCGAGAATCCCGCTGACGAACTCGGGCAACTCGCCCTGGTGTTCAACGACACCTTCGCCCGATTGCAGGAGTCGTTCGAGCGATTGAAGCGGTTCTCGGCCGATGCGTCGCACGAACTCCGCACGCCGCTGACTGCCATCCGCAGCGTCGGCGAGGTGGGGCTGCGCGAGGCGCAGACGGTTGACGAGTGCCGCGAGGTCATCGGCAGCATGCTCGAGGAGGCCGACCGGCTCAACCGGCTCGTCGATACCCTGCTGACACTGTCGCGGTGGGAGAGCGGACGGGTGCACCTCGCGCCGGTCGCCCTCGACGTCGGCCGCATGGTCAGCGACGTGGTGTCACAGTTGAGCGTACTGGCCGACGAGCGGCGCATCCTGTTCGTCCCCGAGTCGCATGGAGCAGTCGTCGTCACGGCCGATCCGCTGATGGTGCGGCTGGCGGTCATGAATGTCATCGACAACGCCATCAAGTACACGCCCGATGGCGGTGAGATTCGCGTGGCGCTCACCGGAACCCCCCGGGGCGTCCAGGTGGTCGTCGACGACCAGGGGCCCGGGATTCCGGCCGCTGAACGCGAGCGCGTGCTCGAGCGCTTCTATCGGATCGGCGGCGGCGGCGACCACGCGGCGCGAGGCTCCGGTCTTGGCCTGGCGATCGTGGCGTCGGTGATGGCCGCGCACCACGGAACGGTCGAGATCGCCGAAGCGCCCACGGGCGGTACCCGCGTGGTGCTCACGCTCCCGGTCGGCCCCTCGCCTGTGGGCGCGTAACCTCGCGCCAGGTCCCTGCCCGTGGATCCTGAACAGAAGTTCAGGAACTCTTCAGTGGGCGGCGGCTGCTTCCTCCCTACACTGCCCAGCAGGTTCGTGTCGGTTCGTTCCTTCATACCCTCCCGGCACACGAAAGACGAGGAGTCATGGTGATATCAGGACGATGGGTGGCACTGGCCGGCGCGACCGGTGTGCTGGCGCTCGCATTGGGCTGGAGCGTCGTCGGTGCAAAGACCCCGAAGAAGACGGTCGACTGGGTGGCCGTGAACCCTGCGTTCGCAGGGGCCACGTTCGTCAACGATCCCGAGACATGCCGCACGTGCCACGAGGACGGCATGAAGACCTACGCCCACACCGCGCATGCGCGGGCGTTCACGGTGCAGCCTCCCGACGGCGCCGGCGAGTGCGAGAGCTGTCATGGCCCGCGCAGCAAGCACGTCGAAGAACCCTCGGCCGTGCTGGCCTTCGCCAAGGACGCCAAGGCCCAGTCGGCCGTATGCCTGCAGTGTCACCAGGGCGGCACGCGGATAGCGTGGAAGGCCGGACCGCACCAGTCGAACGACGTGAGCTGCACGGCGTGCCACACCGTGATGGAGGTCAAGAGCCCGAAGGCCCTGCTCGCCTCGGCAGACACCGGCGCGACCTGCTACCAGTGCCACCAGGAGGTGCGTGCCGACATGAACAAGATGTCGCACCATCCCGTGCGCGAAAAGCGCATGGACTGCGCGAGCTGCCACAACGTCCACGGCGCGACGCCCGGCCTGCTGACCAAGCCGACACTCAACGACACGTGTTTCACCTGCCATGCCGACAAGCGCGGCCCCTTCGTGTGGGAGCACGCGCCAGTGCGCGAGAGCTGCGCGAATTGCCACTCGGCGCATGGGTCGAACAACCGCAACCTCCTGACCTCGAAGGATCCGTTCCTGTGCCTGACCTGCCACTCGTACGGCGGTCACATCAACCTGCCTCGCTACAACCGGGTGAGCAATCCGTACGGAACGGGCTGCTCGAATTGTCACACCAGCGCACACGGATCGAACCATCCGTCGGGCGCGAAGCTCACCAGGTAGCGGAGGCCGCCATGAAGAAGATGTTCGCTGTGCTGGCGGTGTGTGTCACCGCCCCGGCTCTTGCCCAGACGCCCGCGCCCAAGGCGACACCGCCGGTGACCGTGACCGGCAGCGTGACCCAGGGTGTCCAGCAGATCGACAACAACTCCAACTCGAGCAAGTTCACCGAGTACCGTGATCTCAAGGATGCCTACGTCGTGCCGGGCCTCGCGTTCGATGCCTTCGACACGGGCACCGGCTGGTACTTCACGCTCGGCGGCGTCAACGTCGGGCGGGCCGACCAGACGATCAGGGCCGCCATGGGCGCGACGGGCCGGTGGCGGCTCTTCGCCGACTGGAACGAGACGCCGCACAACTACAGCAACAAGGCCCTCACGCCCTACACGCAGACCGCGCCGGGGTTGTTCGAGGTGCCGGCAACGATCCCGGTCACGTTCAAGAAGCTCGCGACCGCCGCGGCCGACACGGCCGGCGTGGTGGCGACCGACGATCTCGTGGCGACCTACCAGTCGCAGTTCCTCCACCCTACGCCGCTGTCCGTCCAGACCAACCATGGGCACTTCGGCGCCGACTGGTTTGCCAGCGACGGCCTGAAGCTGGCCGTGGCGTTCGATCGGCAGACGAAGTTCGGCCTGAAGTCGACGTTCGGGCCGATCGGTGACCGGCCGCCGCGCACCCTCAACGTCCAGTTGGCCGAGCCCGTCGATACGCAGACGAGCGACATCACCGTGGCGCTCGAGCACGAGGGAAGCGGGTACCAGTTGCGTGCCGAGTATCTCTTCTCTGACTTCGCCAACGCGATCGACACGCTGCGATGGGAGAACGTGTGGGCCTCGGCGGCTCCGGGTGCGAGCTACGACGTGTGGGATCGCGCCGTGGCGACGTACGGCGCGCGCCCGCTGTCGCCCGACAACCGGTATCAGAACGCCACGTTGACCGCCGGCGTCGATCTCCCCTTCGACAGCCGACTCACGGGCACGGCCGCCTACGGCCGCATGGAGCAGGACCAAACCCTCCTGCCATACGCCACCATCACCGGCCTCCTTGCCAATTCGACGCTCCCACGATCGACAGCTGATGCGTCGATGAGCACCGTCCACCTGTCGGCCGACTACGTCGTGGCGCCAGCACCGAAACTCAACCTGCGCGCCTTTTTCCGCCAGTACAACCTCTCGAACGACACGCCGTCGAGCAACTGGCAGTACGTGACGTCAGACACGTCCAACCTCAACGGCACCGTGAGCTTCGTCAACAAGCGCGTGAGCCTGCCGATCGCCTGGGACCGCCAGAACCTCGGTGCCGATCTCACCTGGCGTCTGCCGAGCCGCAGCAGCGTGATCTTCGGCTACGAGCGCGAGGCCATCGGTCGCGACCATCGCGAGGCTGATACGACCGAGCAGATGTTCCGCGCGACCCTGCGGATGAAGCCGGTGACCTGGATGCTCATCGAGGGCCGGTACGTCTACGGCACGCGCGACGGCGGCGACTACAACAACGAGGTCACGCACGAGGGCTACTGGTACTCCCAGACCGACAGCGGCGTCGACAACAACAACCCCGCACTGACCTTCGACAACCATCCCGACATGCGACGCTTCGACGTGTCTGACCGCCAGCGCCAGCAACTCGACGTTCGCGTCAACCTGACGCCACGAGACCTGGTCGCGATCGCGGCCTACGTGCGCTACCGCAACGACGATTTCGACTCCGGCGTCGCGCCGTCGCAGCCGCTGTTGGGGACGGGCCTGGCCGAACAGGCGGCGACGTCGCCGGGCGATCAGCTTGGATGGCTCGAAGATACGCGGCTGCGCTATGGCGTCGACGTCTTCGTGCAGCCGTCGCCGAGGGTGACGCTCAACGGGTTCATCGCCCGCGACAACGGCACCAGCCTGCACCGGTCGCTCGAGTTCAACGAGAACAACAAGGCGAACCCCTCGGCGGTCGCCACGGCAGAACTCGGCCCCTGGACGCGCGCGACCAGCCAGTGGACCGCCGATACCGACGATCAGACGTGGAGCGGCGGCTTCGGGGCCACGCTGCAGCTGGTGCCCGAGCGGCTGACGTTGATCGCCGACTACACGATGTCGCTGGCCGACGTTGACATCGCCTACGACGGCTTCGGCGTGACGAATTACGACGGTACGCCGTTCCCGCCCAACCACCAGTTCGCGTTCTCGACGCCCCCGACCATCAGCGAAGATCTGCAGGTCGTCAACCTGCGCCTCGAGTTCCCGGTGAGGGCGTTCACCGCCATCGTCGGCTACAGCTACGAGACCTATGCGCTGACCGACTGGCAGCAGGGCTCGAACCAGCCGTGGGTCGAGTCGCTGGGCGCTGATACGTTGCTGCGCGACACGTCGCGGTCGTTCCAGTGGGGCAACCGGCTGTTCAACCTCGGCACCTACCTCGCGCCGAGCTACGACGCGCACATCGGGTTCGTGGGACTGCGCTACCGGTTCTGAACGCGCGCTGCATACTCCCGGGGGACGTCGCCATCGGGCGGCATCCCCCGGTGTGCGATGCAGAGGCGGTGGGGATGCTGGTCGGCCGCGTGAAGCAGAACATCGGACGCGAGTCGTGGGTCGGTGCGACCGCGTCGGTGGGCGACCCGCGCGGTCGCGGCGGGAACTGGATGACCGGCGCCGATGCGACGTGACGCCACCTCGCGCTTCCGCAGGAACAAGAACCGCTGGTCGGCGCCTGGAGCCTGGCGACCGGGCGCGACGACCTGTCGGGGCGACACGACCGCGCATGGCATCAAGATCGACGATCCCAACGACGAGTGGGATCTGGCGCTGACGTACAAGCTGATCAAGTTCCAGTGCGCCTGGCCGCTGTAGCGCGGCGGGTCTTCGGGAGCGACGCTTGTGGCACGGCGCGGCCACGGGCCTCCGCTGAGAGGTCCGTGGCCACGCCTGGCGACTTCTACCGCGCAGCGATGGTCTTGCTCGCGCGCAGTTCCGCGGCCATGTGGTTGATCTCGGTCAGGTCACGCCGCATCTCGCTCCAGCCGTACCACAGCGCGTAGTCAGGGTTGGCGTGGAACGCCGTGCACTGTAGTGGAGCGACGCATCAGGGGGCCATGACGATCGTCATACGCTACCCTGTTCGCATGATCAGCCTCCTGCTCGCTGTGCTCGCGATCGCCGCACCCGCCCAGACGTCGCCGTCGCCCCTCAACGGGAGCGCGATGTTCGACCAGGGCAAGACATGGGACGACTTCCTGGCGTCGGCCGACGCCCGCGTCGAGTCGTGGCGGGCCAACGCCGCCCGCAACACGCCGTCGAAGGAACTGGTTGGCCGACTCAAGGCGGCGGGTGGTGACCTGCGCTTGCTCGTGGTGGCCGCCCACGCATGCAGCGACTCGGCGCACACGGTGCCGTATGTCGCGGCCCTGGCGCGTGACGCCGGCGTGCCGTTGCGCATCGTCGACGCGAACGTGGGCGCGAGGGTCATGGAATCGTTCAGGACACCCGATGGGCGGGCCGCGACGCCGACCGTCGCCCTGATGCGCGGCGATCGCATCGTCGGCGCGTGGGTCGAGCGGCCACAGGCGCTGCAGGCCTGGCTGCTCGGCCCGGCCTCGGCGTTGCCCATGCGTGAACGCATCGACCGGAAGTTCGGCTGGTACGAGTGGGACCGCGGCGAGTCGACGATCGCCGAGGTGGTCGCGTTGGCTGAACGGCTCCGGTGAGAGTCCCCGACCGGCTAGCCACCTCGGCCGTGAAGGATCGCGAGAGCCGGTACGGCGACGTCGAGAACCACGACCAGGATCAGCCCATCAGTCACCTGTACGCGCTGGACCTTGCGTCGAAGACCACGAAGCGGCTCACCGAGGGGGCGTTCGCGGTGGGGCGATTCTCGTGGTCGCCAGACAGCCAGTCGATCGCCTTCGACCACCGCATCTCGCTGACGCGCGACTTCGGCACCCGCGCTCAGGCAGTGTGGTCAGCCTGGGCCGATGAAACTGCACTCCTGCCCAAGGTCGGACACGTGGAATACCCGGTAGCCACCTGCATTCAGGGCGGCGACGGCGCGCTGGGTCTTCGAGACGCCGACACCGGCGAAGCGGTGGTGAAACTCCACGAGGATCTGGCCGACAGGCGGCCCGTGTGCGAGGACGTCCTCCAGGACGTCGTACTCGGCACCCTCGATGTCCATCTTCAACAGGTCGATCCGGACGTGGCCGAGTTCGCGTGCGATCGTCGAAAGGCGTCGCACCTCGACCTTCAGAGCCCCAGGGCCTGACGCGTCGCGACGGAGCATGGTGTGCGAGATGTGCTGTGGATGGCCAGCGTGCCAGCCACGAGACTGGCCACGATGCCCGTGTTCCGTGCCGAACGCCGCACGAGGGCGCGTCTCCCGTATCGGTGGTTTGACGGCGCAGCCACCGGCTCGGGGTACACTGGCTTCCTGGCCCTGTACGATGGGTGTTTGCGGGTGCGCGAATCCTCGCGAATCCTCGATGGAGCGCGCACCGATACAGGCCACCCGAATCCCATGCATGTTCGAGCGCGTACGCACCTGACACTCCTGGCCGCGTTGGTCGCCCTGACCACGAGCGTGGCCACGGCCCAGCAACCGGTCGTCAACACCGCGCAGCACATCGCGCTCGACCAGATCGTCCCGGTCGACCCGTTGATCACCGTCGGCACGCTGCCGAACGGACTGCGCTACTACGTCCGTGCCAACCGGCAGCCGCAGGGCCGTGCCGAACTCCGGCTCGTCGTCAGGGCCGGTTCGATCCTGGAGGATGACGACCAGCGGGGGCTCGCGCACTTCGTCGAGCACATGAGCTTCAACGGTACCCGCCACTTCCCCAGGCAGGATGTCGCCGCCTTCATGCAGGCGATTGGCATGCGGTTCGGGGCGCACGTGAACGCGCACACCGCGTTCGACGAGACGGTGTACGAGCTGCAGATTCCCACCGTCAACGCCGAGGTGATCGATCGGTCGCTGCTCATCCTCGAAGACTGGGCGCACGGTGTCGCGTTCGACGCCGACGAGATCGACAGCGAGCGGGGTGTGATCCTCGAAGAGTGGCGCCTCGGACTCGGCGCCGACTCGCGCATGCAGGACGCCCTCGTGCCGGTCATTCTCAAGGGCTCGCGCTATGCCGAGCGATCCCCGATCGGGCATCCCGACATCATCCGGAACGTGAACCACGATCGCCTGCGGCAGTTCTACACAGACTGGTACCGGCCAGACCTCATGGCGGTCATCGCCGTGGGCGACTTCGACGTATCCGCGATGGTGGCGGCCATCACGGCGCGCTTCGCCTCGATTCCGTCGCCGTCGTCGCCGAGGCCGCGCCCGACCTACGCGGTTCCGCCGCACCCGGGAACCCTGTACGCGGTGGCGACCGACAAGGAGGCCACCGCGACGACGATCGGCGTGTTCAGCAAGGCACCCGCTCGCGATCAGCGGACCGTGGGCACGTATCGGCAGACGGTGGCCGAGCGGCTGTTCAGCGGGATGCTGTCGGAGCGTCTCGACGAGGTGGCGCATCGCGCCGACGCGCCGTTCCTGGCCGCCAGGACATCGCGCGGGCTCTTCCTGCGCTCGATGGAAGCCACCACGGTCGACGCCCTCGTGACCGACGGAGGCGCAGAACGTGGCCTCGCCGCGCTGTTCGCCGAAACCGAGCGCGTGGCGCGCGACGGCTTCACACAGACGGAGCTCGATCGGCTGAAGCTGAACTACCAGCGCCAGCTCGAACAAGGGGTCATCGAGAAGGACAAGAGCCCGTCCGGGCCGCTCGCCGACGAGTTCGTGCGCAACTTCGTCCAGGACGAACCCATCCCCGGCATCGTCTACGAGCACGGGTTGCTGCAGCGTTTCCTCCCGGAGATCGATCTCGCGGAAGTCAACAGCCTGGCCAAGAAGTGGATGCCGGACGGCAACCGGGTCGTGGTGGTGCGAGCGCCCGAGAAGGCAGGGCTCGTCGCACCCACCGAGGCGTCACTCGCGGCGGCGACCGCGCGCGCAGGCGACCGCACGTTGAGCCGCTACGTCGACACCGTCAGCACACAGCCGCTGCTCGGCCGCCTGCCGGTGCCGGGTTCCATCGTCAAGAGGTCGACCAGGGAGGCGTTCGGCATTACCGAATGGCAGTTGTCCAACGGCGTGCGGGTCGTCCTCAAGCCGACGGCGTTCAAGGAAGACGAGATCCTGTTCAGGGCCGTGAGCCCGGGAGGGACCTCGCTTGCCAGTGACGGCGACTTCATCGCCGCCGCCACCGCCGACGACGTGGTGCCAGAGGGGGGCCTCGGCACGTTCAGCCGGCAGGACCTGAACAAGAAACTGGCGGGTGTCAGCATGTCGGTCAGCGCCGGGATCGGCGACAACGACGAAGGACTTCGAGGTGGCTCGACGCGGAAGGATCTGGAGACGATGTTCCAGATGATCTACCTCACCTTCACGGCGCCCAGGGCCGATCCGGCCGCCTTTGGCGTGCTCACCGGGAATCTGAAAGCGCTGCTGGCCAACAAGCAGGCGTTGCCCGACGTGGCCTTCAGGGAGGCCCTCACCGCGGCCCTGACCCAGGACCACATGCGCGCGCGTCCGCTGACCCCGGAACTCGTCGGCCAGATGAACCTCGAGAAGTCGCTGGCGTTCTACAAGGACCGGTTTGCCGATGCGAGCGACTTCACCTTCGTCTTCGTCGGCAGCTTCGACGTGGCCACGATGGCCCCCCTCGTCGAGCGGTATCTTGGCAGCCTGCCGGCGCTCCACCGGCGCGAGTCGGCGCGCGATCTCGGTATCCGGCCTCCGACCGGCGTGGTCAAGCGGCAGATCGTCAAGGGGATCGACCCGAGGAGCCAGGTCGGCGTGGTGTTCACGGGACCGTTCGAGAACACCGAGGGGCGCCGGTTGCTGGTCAGCACCATGGCCGAGATGCTGAGTGGCAACCTGCATCGCACGTTGCGCGAGGATCTCGGCGGGACCTATGGCGTCAGCGTCGAGCCGACCTTCGCCGCGCGACCCGTGCCGGAGTATCGCGTCACGATCGGATTCGCGTGCGATCCGGCTCGCCTCGACGACCTGGTCACGGCGACCATGGGCGTGATCGAGGCGTTCAAGCGCACGGGGCCGTCGAGCGGACAAGTGGCTGATGCCGCCTCCGCGCGCCTGCGCGACCTCGAGACGAGCCTGCAGGACAACGCCTACCTGCTGAACCGGATCCTCTCGAAGTACGCCAACGGCGAGGACGTGGCAGAGGTGTTCGATCCCCGCGCGTTGTACGGCCAGTTGACGGCGGATGCCATCCGCGATGCGGCGCGGCAGTACCTGGACATGAATCGCTACGTGCAGGTGACGCTCCGGCCGGCGGCCCCATAGCGCGAGTCTTGACCGTCGACGTGATGTCAGACAAAATGTCATGCATGCAGACAGCTTCGATGTCGATACGCGAACTGCAGCGAAACCTCAAGCGGGTACTGGCCAGTGTCGAGCGCGGTCAGGTCATCGAGGTGACGCGCCGCCGCCGCGCTGTCGCCAGGTTGGCGCCCATCCGCACGGATGAGATGCCGGCGCCGTGGCCCGACCTCGTCGCGCGGACGCGTGCCGTGTTCGGTGAGCGCGTGTTGTCGTCCTCGGCGTCGGACGCGGTGTCGGAGGGCCGCGGAAGCCGGTGACGAGCTACATCGATTCGAGCGCACTGGTGGCGGTATACGTTCCCGAGCGGTTCTCCCCAAGGGCGCGAGCGGTGCTGCGCAAGACGCCGCAGGTGCCGTACACGCTGCTGCACGAGTTCGAAGTCGCCAACGCGTTCGCCTTGCTGCTGGGGCGCAAGAGCATCACCGCCGCCGAACATCGCGCCATCAGGGCGCAGGTTCGCGACGACGTCGAGGCGCAGCGTCTCGTGCCGACGGCTCTCGACTGGCCTCAGGCCTTCGCCGGCGCCTGTGAGTTGTCGGAATCGTGCACCGCGACGCTGCTGACGCGTAGCCTGGACCTGCTGCATGTCGCCGCCGCGCGAGCGCTCGGGTGCAAGGTGTTCGTCTCGGCCGATGACCGTCAACTGGCCGCGGCCAGGGCCACGGGGCTCAAGACCGTCGACATCAAGCGAACCACGTCACGAGCGCCGCGCCGCGGCCCCGCCTAGGCGATCGCGGTGGACGGCGACGAGCACGACCAGACACCGCCTGCTATTCAGGGAGATTGGACGTCCAATGCGACCACACATCACCGCCCTGCTATCCGCACTCTCCTTCGCTATCGCAGCCGGCAGCCAGGCCCAGCCTGCGCCGCCAGGTCCCCTGCGAGTGGGCGCGGCCAGGATCGACATCACGCCTGCGTCGAGTGACTTACCGAAGCAGTACCTCGGCGTGCTCGACCACGTCTACTCGCGGGCCATCGTCATCGACAACGGGACGACGAGCGCCGCGCTCGTCACGGTCGACGTGATATCCCTGTCGGATGCGATCGCGAGCCGCGTGAACGACCGCATCGCGTCGGAACTCGGCATCCCCGTCGGGAACATCGTCCTGGCTGGGACCGGCACGCACAGTTCTCCCACCAGCAGCGGGCCGCCAGGGCCGGGGGCCCCGCCCGTCCGGAATGCCGTCTTCGAGGACAAGATCTTCGCCTCGGTGAAGCAGGCGAAGGAGAAGCTCCAGCCCGCGCGCCTGCGTTACGGCACCGGCGTGTCGTACATCAACGTGAACCGCGACAACATCGACCGGAAGACCAACGGCTGGTGGGAAGGTCCCAACTACGACGGCGTGTCCGACAAGTCGGTGCGTGTCGTCGAGTTCGTGTCGCTGAGCGGCGCTCCGATCGCCGTGTACTACAACTACGCCGTGTTCAACGTGATTGCCGGCGTGCTCGACCTCGTCAGCGGCGACATCACGGGCGAGACCTCGCGGTACATCGAGGAGTCGTACGACGACACGGTGGTCGCGGCACTCTCGCTCGGCGCGCACGGCGACCAGAATCCGATCTTCTTCCAGCAGACGTACGACCTCCGCGAGATCCGGATCAAGGACTACGCGAAGCGTGGCCAGGACATCAGCAACGCGATGCCGCCGCCCGGAGGCGTGGGGCTCGACCGGAACGATCCCCGCGTTGCCAAGCTGATGAACCAGCAGAAGCGGATGGTGCTCACGATGGGGCAGATGCTCGGTGAGGAGGTCCTGCACGCCATGAGGAGCGCCGACGATTCGCGAGACCTGTCGAGCGTCGGGATCTATGCGAACCACAAGACGATCACCTGCCCGGGGCGTAAACGGACTGATGTCGGGCGCAGCGGCGTGGCGGGCACATACACAGATGCCGACCCGATCGACATCCGGCTGGGCGTGCTCGTCCTGGGCGACGTGGCGATCGCACAGGTGAACGCGATTCCCTACGCAGCCATTGGCCTGCGGCTCAAGAAGGAGTCACCATACGCGAGGACCATGCTGACGGCGCGGGCAAACGGCATGTCGAGGGCTGGCTATGTGCCCGACGACGCGTCATACGCCCACCAGATCTTCTCGGTGCTCAATTCGCCAGTCAAACCCGGCTGCGCGGAGACGGCCATCGTCGACGGCATCCTGGATCTGCTGCCACCGCTCGTCCGACCGGCGACGCCATAGCGCGGTCTCCACAAGACGTCGCCCGTCAGTTGGGTCATCGTCGCCCCGCAGTTTCCTGGTCGATCACGAGGCCGGCGAAGAGCGGAGCTGTCAGCAGTGCCACAGGTGCGCGGCCGCGGGGCCGGCCGCCATCTTGAACCGCTCGGGAGGCGGCACGGCGTGGGCCACGGCCATGCCACCATAGACACACGCCTTCGCGATCTTGAGTTCGACCCGGGTTCGCCGGGGCCGCGACCCCGGTGCATCAGTTCACGATCAGCCGGCTCCCCGCCGTGTGGCAACTGTTGCAGCTACCTGCTGTGACGGCTGCCACCATCGATCTCGTCGCGCCCGTCGTTCCGGTGGCCGTGGCGTAGAGCCCTTGCCCGAAGGCGACCGATGCCGAGGTGTAGAAGTTGCCGCTGGCGTCGGCGGTGAGCGTGGCCACCGTCGTTCCGCCATCGACGGCGGTCGTCAGTCGTATGACGGCGCGCGGGTAGACCGTGGTGCCGTCGGCCTTGTACGCCGTGCCCGCGAGCGTGAAGCGATGGCAACTGGTGCAGTCGCGGCCGGCGTTGTGGCTGCCGCCGCTCGAGGTGCTCGTGGACGTGGAACTGGGGCTGGTCGGCGATCCACTGCCCCCACAGGCCGCGAACGAGAGTCCGGAGATGAGTACAACAAGGGGCCAGATGCGCATGAGGGCCATAGCTGAGCAAATAAGGTGCCCAGGGACGTCAACAGGAATCCGGCACAGTTGGCGCGGATGGCCACAGACGCCTCCGGAGACCTGTCATCGCGACTGGTCACGTACGGTGGCCGTGCCGTCGAACTCGAGGAGCGGTCGCGCGAGGTTCGCCCAGCGGGTGGCCGACGGCTCTCGATTGGCCTCAGGCCTTCGCCGGCGCCGGCTAGCGTCTCGCCCTGGCGGAACAGCGCGGCCGGCGTGTGCGCCGTGCGTCGCGGGTACCGGTCGGTTCGTCAGCCGCGCTCGGCTTCGACCTCCTCGATCGTACGGGGCCGCCACTTGCCGAGGATGCGCGATCCGTCAGCGGTGATCGCGAGGTTCTCCTCGATGCGCATCCCGCCCGCGCCGAGCCAGCGCACTACCTCGGCGTAATTCACGAAGTCGGTGAAGCGGCCCTCGGCCTGCCACTGGCTGACCAACTCCGGGATGAAGTAGACGCCCGGCTCGATGGTGAAGACGAAGCCAGGCTTCAACGGGCGCGCGAGCCGCAGGCTCTTGAGGCCGAACTGCGTGGACTTCGGCTGGCCCTCGTACCCCACGTAGACCTCGCCGAGGTCCTCCATGTCGTGCACGTCGAGGCCGAGCATGTGTCCCGTCCCGCACTGGAAGAACAGCGCATGGGCGCCAGCCTCCACGGCCTCGTCCATGTCGCCGCGCATCAGGCCGAGCGACTTCATGCCCTCGGCGATGCGCCGGCACGCCACGCGGTGCACCTCGCGCATGGGCACGAGCGGCGCGACGGCCGCCACGGCCGCGAGGTGCGCGTCGAGGACGATGCGGTAGATGTCCTTCTGCCGGCTGGTGAACGTTGGGTCGACCGGAAACGTGCTGCTCAGGTCGCCGGCATAGTGCCCGTGACTCTCGGCGCCGCAATCGAGGAGGAACGCGTCGCCCGACTTCAGGACGTTGCCGTGGAAGTGGTTGTGCAGCGTTTCGCCATGGATGGTCGCGATCACCGGGAACGACAGGCCCGCGCCGCCTGCGAGGGCGACCTCGGTGACCCTGGCCGCGATGTCGGCCTCGCGCATGCCGGGCCGCGCCATGCGCATACCGGCCAGGTGCATGTCGATCGTGAGATCGACGGCGCCCTCGATCTCTGCGAGTTCCTCGCTCGACTTCACGGCGCGCTGTTCCACCACTGCGCGGACGAACGGCACGCTCGCTTCGGGCACGCTGCGCTGATCCAGGAGGGCCATCAGGCGGAGCATGTTCTCGGCACGATATGGGGGAAGCGTGTGGACACGCCGTCCGCTTGCCCTCGCGCCGGCGACGCGGTCGACCAGGGCTCGGGCCGGTGCGGTGTCGTCGACGCCCGCGCGCGCTGCCAGTTCGGCGGTCGAGGGCTGCGGTCCCATCCAGACGATGGCGTCGATGCCGAGGTCGTCGGCGAAGACCGTGGTGCTGCCATCGTCGAGATCGATCACGGCGGCGAAGCCGGGACGGTCGATGCCGAGGTAGTAGAGGAACGTGCTGTCCTGCCGGTACGGATAGGTGTTGTCGGCGTAGTTGCAGGGACTCTCGTCGTTGCCCAGGAACAGCAGCAGGCCGTGTTCGCCCTGCCCGGTCAAGGTGTCCTGGAGCATCCCTCGTCTGTCGCGGTACGTTTCCGGTGCGAACATGGCGCCTCCCGGCCGGGATCATATGCCGGAGGCGACGCCATTGCTGCACGGGCGGCGTCCAGCGCGAATCGCATCCGATCGGACGCGCGCCGTCACCTCCGGACGAGCGTAGAATGACCCTCGCTCACGTCGAACCCTGCCCGGGCGGCTCACGTGCCTGAATCCAGTCCGGCGTCGCCACAGGCAGTCGCACGTTGCGACCCGCGCCCGCAAGGAGGACGAGACCATGCCACGCATCCTGCTGATTGGCGACCACCACGGCCTCAGGAAAGGGCTGGAACGATCCGGCGCGCTGGCCGATTGCGAGATCGTGACCGCCGCCGGCAACGTCGACGCGGTCCACCACGTGCGGGCGCGAGCGACCGACGTGGTCCTCACGGACCCCGACACGCCGATCCAGGACGACCTTGCCCTTGTGGATGAGCTTCGGGTGTCACGCCCCGGGCTCAAGGCCATCGTGCTCGCGCCGGCAGCAGCTCCGGGTGAGTTCATCGCAGCGCTTCGCGCCCACGTCTTTGCGTGCTTCGTCGCGCCGTTCGACGTCACCGACGTCGCGGACATGTCGAGGCGCGCCATTGATGCCGTCCAGTGGCGTGACGGCATCTCGGTGGAATCGGGGCTGCCCAACTGGATCTCGCTGAAGGTCAGTTGCCAGTTCGTGACCGCCGAGCGCCTCGTCCACTTCATGAACGAGTACCGCCGCGACCTGACCGAGGACGACCGCGACAACCTGTTGGTGGCGTTTCGCGAGATGCTGATGAACGCCATGGAGCATGGGGCCGGATTCGATCCCGAGAAGGTGGTCAACGTGACCGCAGTCCGAACCGACCGGGCCATCGTCTATCATTTTCGCGACCCCGGCACCGGATTCGATCGCCGCCAGCTCGATCGATCGGCCCTGTCGAACAGAGAGGACGACCCGATCGCGCATCTCCAGCGCCGTGCCGAGATGGGCCTGCGGCCGGGCGGATTCGGGATGATGGTGGCCAAGCAAGTCGTCGACGAGATGTTCTACAACGAACTCGGGAACGAGGTGCTGCTCATCAAGCGCCTGGCGTGACAGGGGGGATGGCCGACCCCGGAGAAACGGGGTCCGACGACGCCCGGGAGTTCGAGTCGCCGACGCCGCCGACGGTGTGACGGTCGTGTCGTTCCACGTTGTCCACGCTGTCGCGTCGTCGTCGCCTGAACGTCACCCCGACGCCACGAGGCATTCCTACCATGAATGGGTTTCAGTCAGGGGGATGGGATACGCGTGTGCTCGGGCCTGCGCTCAGGTAGGCCCTCGAGCCAAGACCAGGAGGTCTGATGACGGACTCGGACGCAGGACATGACCGCAAGACATACGTCGTTGACACCAGCATTCTCGTGTCCGCCCCCGACGCGCTTCAGAACCTCACCACGAACAACACGGTCGTCCTGCCCTTTCCGGTCCTGCAGGAACTCGATCGGCACCGCACCGCCACCAACGGCGTGGGTTACACGGCGCGCAGCACGGTGCGCTTCCTCGACGAGACACAGAGCCGCGCCTCGGTCGACGAGATGCGCACGGGCATCCCGCTCAACGGCGGGCTCCTCAAGTTCCACAGCGGCACGCTCGACCTCGGGCATGCGTGGCCGGGCTTCAACCAGACGTACGCCGACGACGCCATCATCCTGCTGGCCGATCGCTATCAGCGCGAGCATCCGGACGAACAGGTCATCCTCGTCACGCGCGATGCGGCCATGCGCTGCAAGGCGCGGGCGCGGGCGCTGACCGCCGAGGACTATTACAGCGACCGCCCGGTCGCCTCACTCGAGAAGTTCTACTCGGGCCGCCTGCGCATCGAGGTGCCGGAGCACCACGCGAACCTGTTGTCGACCCTGCACCACGAACAGCGCCTGCCGGTCGACGTGCTGCAGGACTTCACCGACGTGAAGGAACTGCGCGCCAACCAGTGCTGCGAGCTGCGGTTGTCGAGCGGCAAGAGCGCGTGGGGCATCTACAAGAACCACGACGAACCCGGCTACCTGCGCCGCGTCAGCACGAAGCCCGCCGATCGCTTCGGTCCGTGCAGCCCCGAGCAGTTCTGTGCCCGCGAACTCATCCTCGACGAACAGATTCTCGTCGTGAGCCTGGTCGGCATCGCGGGCACGGGCAAGACGCTCATCGCCCTGCTCGCGGCCTACGAGATGCTGCGCGCCGGGCGGGTCTCGCGGATCGAGGTCTACCGGCTGAACGCCGAGGCCGGCCGTGAGATCGGCTTCCTGCCCGGAGACCTCGGCGACAAGATGGCGCCGTGGGCCAAGCCGATCGTCGATAACCTCGACTTCATCATGCGGCGCCTGCACGGCAACTCGCGCTGGACCAACCAGGTCGCCGACATGCACGGCGAGAAGAGGGACGCTGCGCACCCGACGGTCGAAGCCCTGCTGCAGTCGAAGGCGCTCGAGGTCGCGCCCATCAACTACCTGCGCGGCCGTTCGATCCACGACACGGCCATCATCGTGGACGACGGCCAGAACCTCACGCAGGAAGACATGAAGCTCGTGCTCACGCGCGCCGGCGAAGGCTCACGGGTGATCCTCACGGGAGACCCCGACCAGATCGATCGCAAGGAGATCAACGCTCTCTCGAACGGGCTTGTGCAGGTGGTCGAGCGCTTCAAGGGGCAGGCCTGCTTCGGACATCTGATGATGCGCGAAGTGATGCGGTCGCGCATCGCGGAGATGGCGGCGCGGCTGCTCTGAGCCACCGACGGTGCTGGTACTGAACAGACGAGACCGGCCCAGTCAAGCGTGCGTGCCTGGCCTGACGGTAGCGGTGTCGGTTGGCTCGCCAACCGCAGCTGCGAGCGCAGCGAGCGTTTAGCGAAGGTTGGTGCGGAAGGGGGGACTCGAACCCCCACGGTATTGCTACCGCCAGCCCCTCAAGCTGGTGCGTCTGCCAATTCCGCCACTTCCGCAAGTGGTGGGTCCCGACGGGCGCTGCCGCGGATCGGGACCGAGAGAATACCACAGCCGGATTGGCGTCCGGCTGCGTGCTCGTTCCTACTTCGACTGCGGGGTCGACGGCGCGGCTGGCGGCGTGCCAGGCGTGGTCGCCGGCGCGGTCGGGGTGCTCGAGACCGGAGCCGGGGTCGAGGCCGGTGCCGCGGGCGTTGCCGCTGGTGCCGGCGCCGGTGCCGGACCCTTCACCCCGCCAAGCAGCGACGTCGGGCCTTTCTGCCCGAGAATCGCCAATCCCAGCGCGCCCACCATGAACAGGGCCCCCAGGATCGTCGTTGCCTTGGTGAGCACCGTCGCGCCCTGCCGGGCGCCGAACGCCGTCTGGCTGCTGCCACCACCGAACGCCGCGGCAATATCGCCGCCCTTGCCCTGCTGCAACAGCACGGCAACGATCAGCAGGAAGCACGCGACGATGTACACGGACACGACTGCGTAATAGAGCATAACGAGAAAGTATAGATCACGACCGCCGGGATCAGGAAACAGAAGACAGCACGCCCGTCCGGCGGCCAGCGATCCTACAATCCTCCAATGACCCTCATCAACCAGCAGTGGCTCCTGACCTCCCGTCCCACGGGTCGCCTGTCGCGCGAGAACTTCACGTTCGTCGAAACGCCGGTGCCGGAGCTCGCACCGGGGCAGGCGCTGGTCGCCGTCAAGTATCTCTCACTCGATCCCACGAACCGCGGCTGGGCGAATGCGACCGCCACCTACCTGCCGCCGATTCCCCTCGGCGAGGTGATGCGCGGGATCGCGCTCGGCGTGGTCGAAGCCTCCGAGAACCCCGCGTTCCCCGCAGGTGCGCTCGTGCAGGGGATGTTCGGCTGGCAGTCGTATGCGGTCACCGAGGGGCGCGGCGTCACGGTGATGGACCCGATGCCGGGACTGCCGCTCGATGCCTACCTCGGACTCTTCGGCCACATCGGCGCCACCGCGTACTTCGGCCTGATCGACATCACGCATCCCAGGGCAGGCGAGACGCTGGTCGTGTCGGCAGCGGCCGGCGCCGTGGGATCGCTGGTGGGGCAGATCGGCAAGATCCTCGGCTGCCGCGTGATCGGCATCGCCGGCACCGACGACAAGTGCGCCTGGATCACCAACGACCTCGGCTTCGACGCGGCCATCAACTACCGCACCGAGAAGGTCGCATACCGCCTTCGCGACCTGTGTCCTGACGGCATCAACATCTACTTCGACAACGTCGGCGGCGACATCCTCGACGCGGTGCTCAGCCAGATCGCGCAGGGCGCCCGCATCTCGCTCTGCGGCCTGATCTCGCAGTACAACGACGCCGTGCCGCCCCCCGGCCCGCGCTACCTCGGCAACCTGCTCATCAAGCGTGGCCGCATGGAAGGCTTCATCGTCCTCGACTACGCCGCCAGGTTCCCGGAGGCCATGCAGGCGCTGGCCAAGTGGTACCTCGAAGGCCGCCTGAAGTACCGCGTCGACGTCGTCGACGGGCTCACCAATGCTCCCGAAGCGCTCAACCGCCTCTTCGACGGCGGCAACACCGGGAAGCTGCTGGTGAAGGTCTCGTAGGCCGCCCCCGGGGCCCGTGCCGTGGCCCGGCGGTGAAGGTGAGGGGCCGCGCCCCAGCCTGCCCTGAGCCTGTCGAAGGGCGCGGCCCGGGATCCCGTCGCGGCCCGTTGCCCTGCGCCTACCCCCGCGAGGCGATCGCGAAGAACGACGCCGGATCGAGGCTCGCCCCGCCGACGAGCGCGCCGTCCACGTCGGGCTGCTGCCGCAGTTCCCCGATGTTGTCGGGTTTCACCGATCCGCCATAGAGGATGCGCACCTTGTCGGCCGCGTCGGCGCCGAACCACTGGCGGATCCGCGACCGGATGTGCGCGTGGGCCTCGCCTGCCTGCGTCGGCGTCGCGTTGCGGCCGGTGCCGATGGCCCACACGGGCTCGTAGGCCAGCACCAGCGCGGCAACCTGGTCGCCGGTGATGGAGTCGAGGCCATCCTTGATCTGCCGATCGAGGACGTCGAGCGTCTGGTTCGCCTCGCGCTCCTCGAGCGTCTCGCCGATGCAGACGATGGGGATCAGGCCGTTGGCGATTGCCGTCCGCGCCTTGCGGTTCACCGACGCGTCGGTGTCGCCGAAGATCCGTCGCCGCTCCGAGTGCCCGACGATCGCGTACGTGGCGCCGGTATCGGCGACCATCGCCGCGCTGATCGCTCCCGTGAACGCGCCTTCCTTCTCGAAGAACACATCCTGCGACGCAACGGCGACGTTCGAGCCCTTCACTTCGGCGGCGAACGCCGCCAGCGCCGTGAAGGGCGGGGCAGCGACGAGGTCGCGATCGCCAAGGTCCCGGGTGAGTTCGCGAAACGTCCGCCCCCACGCGACGGCCTCGCCGATGGTCTTGAACATCTTCCAGTTGGCAGCAAAAAACGGACGACGCATGGAGAGAACCTTTCCGGGCTACTGGCTGGAATCAGGGAATTGGGGGAATTGGGGTCAGACCCCAATTCCCACCGGTTGTCATCGCGACACCTCTGGTTGCGCGGCACTCCGCAAGCCAAAACAGGCAAAGCTGCCGGCCCGGCAGGGGCGGGCGTCAACCCACGGTGTCGCAGAGGGGCAGTCTGCAAGCCCATGCCAACCAATTGGGGTCAGACCCCAATTGCTGGCGCCGTCACGCCTCGGGCAACACCGCGACCCCCGGCAGGATGCGCCCGCCGAGGAATTCGAGCGACGCGCCGCCGCCGGTCGAGATGTGGCTGATGCGATCGGCAACGCCGGCCTTCGTGACGGCGCTGATCGAGTCGCCGCCACCGATGATCGTCGTGCCGGTCACGTTCGCCACCGCCTCGGCCACTGCCTTGGTGCCCCTCGCGAACGCCTCGATCTCGAACACCCCCATCGGGCCGTTCCAGACCACCGTCCTCGCCGTCCGGATCACCTCCGCATACCGCGCCGCCGTCTTCGGGCCGATGTCGAGGCCCATGCGATCGCCGATCGCGGGATCCCCCACGTCGAGCGTCTCGCTCGGGATGCCCGCCTCGAGCTTCGCCGCCACCACGTGATCCGTCGGCAGCAGCAGTTGCACACCGCGCGCCTGTGCCCGCTGCTGCAGGTCGCGCGCCGTGTCGACCAGGTCGGCCTCGACCAGCGACGTGCCCACCGGCACACCGTTGGCCTTGAAGAACGTGTACGCCATGGCGCCGCCGATGATCAGCGCATCGACCTTGCCCAGCAGGTTCTCGATGACCTCGAGCTTGTCGGACACCTTGGCGCCGCCCAGGATCGCCACGAACGGACGATCCGGCGCTGTCAGTGCCTTGCCCATGTACGCGACTTCCGCGGCCATCAGCATCCCGGCCGCCGACTCCTTGACGAGGTGCGCGATTCCCTCGGTCGACGCGTGCGCGCGATGCGCCGAGCCGAACGCATCGTTCACGTACACGTCGGCCAGCGCCGCCAGCTGCGCGGCAAACGCCGGGTCGTTCTTCTCTTCCTCGGGATGGAAGCGGACGTTCTCGAGGAGCACGACGGCGCCCGTCCCCGTTGCCTCCGCCTTCGCTGCTGGATCAGGGGCAGCCTCGGCGAGACTTGTCTCGGCCCGTCCGATCGCGGCTTCGGCGAGAGGCCCCACGCAGTCGTCGGCGAACACGACCTCGCGGCCCAGCAGTTCCGCCAGCCGCGCGGCGACGGGCTTCAGGCTGAACTCGGGGCTCGGGCCGCCCTTCGGGCGCCCGAGGTGCGAGGCGAGGATGACCGTCGCGCCCTGCTCGAGCGCGTAGCGGATGGTCGGGAGCGACGCGCGGATGCGCGTGTCGTCCTTGATGGCGCCGTTCTTGATCGGCACGTTGAAGTCGACGCGGATGAAGACGCGTCGACCTCGCAGTGGGAGATCGGTGATCGACCGGGTCGCCATGGTGACTACAGGCCCTTGCTGGCGAGGTACTTCACGAGATCCACGCAGCGGCACGAGTAGCCCCACTCGTTGTCGTACCACGAGAGCACCTTCACGAAGTCGCCACCCATGACCTTGGTGTAGGCGCTGTCGACGATCGACGAGTTCGAGTTCTTGCGGAAGTCGATCGACACCAGCGGCGCGTCCTCGACCGCCAGGATCCCCTTCATCGCCCCGCCCGCGGCCGCACGGAACGCGGCGTTGATCTCGTCAGCGGTGGTCTTCTTCTCGACCAGCACCGCCAGGTCGACGACCGACACGTTCGGGGTCGGCACGCGCATGGCGAAGCCGTCGAGCTTCCCCTTCAGCTCGGGCAGCACCTCGCCGACCGCCTTCGCGGCGCCGGTGGTCGTGGGGATCATCGACATCGCTGCCGCGCGCGCGCGGCGCAGGTCCTTGTGCGGAAGGTCGAGCAGGTTCTGGTCGTTGGTGTAGGCGTGGATCGTCGTCATCCAGCCGCGGACGATGCCGAACTGGTCGTTGAGGACCTTGGCGAACGGCGCGAGGCAGTTCGTGGTGCACGACGCGTTCGAGATGACGACGTGCTTCGCCGGGTCGTAGTGCTCGTGGTTGACGCCCATCACGAACGTGCCGTCGGGCGCGGTCGCCGGCGCCGTGATGATGACGCGCCTGGCGCCCGCCGCGATGTGCTTCGCCGCGTCGTCGCGCTTGGTGAACTTGCCCGTGCCCTCGAACACGACCTCGACGCCGAGGTCCTTCCACGGCAGCGCCGCCGGGTCCTTCTGCGACAACACCTGGAACTTGTCGCCGTTCACGCTGATCCAGCCCTCGCCCGACTCGATGGTCGCGTCGAGGTTGCCGAGGATCGAGTCGTACTTGAGCAGGTGCGCGAGAGTCTTCGTATCGGTGATGTCGTTGACCGCGACGAAATCGATGTCGCTGTTGCCCAGCGCGGCACGCATGATGTTGCGACCGATACGACCGAAGCCGTTGATGCCGACCTTGATGGCCATGGAAGAGAACCTCCGGAAGTGCGCGCGGGTTGCGATCGCGGGAACGCGAGATGGGCCGGGCGCGGAGCATTGCGGGCCCGCCCGTGACTGGGGGGCAGGCCTTCGAGAACCCGATTCTAGTGAACGCCTTGCGCGAGGGTCAAACCGGCGTCTATCCTTCGCTCTCGCCGGAGTCCCGCTCACGTACCTCGCCTACACCCTCATCGCCGCCGTCGCTGCCGTCCTGGCCCTGCCGTGGTTCGCCTGGCAGGTGTTCCGTCACGGCAAGTACCTGGGCAGTCTCGCCGAGCGGTTCGGGCGTGTACCGGTCGGCCTGAACGTGGACGCGGAGCCGTCGATCTGGGTCCACGCGGTCTCGGTGGGCGAGGCCATCGCGGCCCGGCCGCTCCTGGCGGGCCTCCGCGAGCGCTATCCCACGCTGAAGCTCTTCGTCACGACGACCACCGCCACCGGGCAGGCGCTCGCCCGGACCCGCCTCCAGCCCGTCGACGGGGTCTGCTACTTCCCGGTCGACCTGCCCGGCGCCATCGGACGCTTCCTCGACACGCTGCACCCGCATGCGCTGCTGGTGATGGAGACGGAGTTGTGGCCCAACGTCCTCAGGGCCTGCCAGGCCCGCGGCATCAAGACGATGCTGGTGAACGGACGGTTGTCGCCGCGCTCGTTCGGGCGCTACCGGATGCTGCGGCCGTTCATGCGGCGCGTGCTCGGCGACCTCGACATGATCGCGGTGCAGACGCCCGACGTCGCCGCGAAGTTCGTCGAACTGGGCGCCGACCCGGGGCGGGTGGTGGTCACCGGCAGCCTGAAGTTCGATGCCGTCGATCCCCAGCTCGGCGCGCGCGATCGCGTGCTGCGCTTCTTCAAGGTCAGGCTCGGCCGTCCTGTCGTCATCGCCGCGAGCACGCTCGAGGGCGAAGACGAGCCGGTGCTGCGCGCGTTCAGGCGCGCGCGCCTGCGCCATCCCGACGCGCTGCTGATCCTCGTGCCCCGCCATCCCGAGCGCTTCGATGCGGTGGTCGCCCTGTGCATCAGCGAGGGATTCAAGGTCGTCCGCCGGTCTGCCCTCACGGTTGACGAGGAACCGCGTGCCGACGTGGTCGTGCTCGACACGATCGGCGAACTCGCCGCGCTGTTCGAGGTCGCGACCGTGGTGTTCGTCGGGGGCAGCCTCGTGCGGGCGGGCGGGCACAACATCCTCGAGCCGGCCGCGCACGGCAAGGCCGTGGTGTTCGGCCGACACATGGAGAACTTCGCCGACATCGCGCGCACGTTCCTCGACCAGCACGGCGCCGTGCAGGTGGGATCGGCCGGCGAGCTGGCCGACGTGCTCACGGCGTTGCTCGACGATCCGATGCGGCGCGCGAAGCTCGGGGCGAGCGCGCGCGCGATCGTCGCAGCCAATCGCGGCGCCACCGCGCGGACGCTCACGGTGCTCGGGCGCCTCCTGCCCGCGACCTCGCCCAGCGGCGCCATCGTGCATCACTTCCCCAAGACGCGATGAGCCCGATCGCCGACCTCCACGGACGACTCGCGCTGGCGCGCCGTCGCTGGTTCCGCGCTGACCCCTCGCGCAGGCTCGCGGCGCGGCAACCGGTCATCTCGATCGGGAACCTCGCCGTCGGCGGTCGCGGCAAGACGCCGCTCGTCGCCCAGATGGCGCGATTGCTGGCCTCGATGGGCGAGCGCCCGTCGATCCTGACCCGCGGGTATGCACGACGCGACACGCGGCGCGATCTCGTCGTGGTGCACGACGGCGTGCGCCTCTGCGCGGATCTCGACGCGGCAGGCGACGAGCCGCTGATGCTCGCGCGGGCCCTCGGCACGATTCCCGTCGTCGTGGGAGCGGATCGTGCGCTGGCCGCCGTGGTGGCCGAGGCGCGGCTCGGCTGCACGGTGCACGTGCTCGACGATGGGTTCCAGCACCATCGGCTGGAGCGCGACCTCGACTGCGTCGTCGTGACCGAGGAGGACGTCGCCACCGGCCGGATGATGCCGTCAGGGCGCCTGCGCGAGCCAGTCGAGGCGCTCGCGGATGCCGACGTCATCTTCACCGACGCCGCAGCGGTGCCCGTTGTCACCCTCGTGGCCGTGTCGCTGGGCATTGCGGCGCATCACGTGTTGCCCGTGGGGCGTCACCTCGGGGTGCCGCGGCTCGTCGAGCCCTGGGGCGCGCCGCCGCGCCAGCCCAGGAGCGCGCCCGTGCTCGCCATGGCCGGGATTGCAGGACCGGAACGCTTCTTCGCGGCGTTGCGCGCCGACGGCTGGAACGTGGCCGAGACCCTCGCGTTTGCCGACCACCACCGGTTCGATCGTGCCGACATCGGGCGGATGGACGCTGCGGCGCGCCGGAGCGGCGCCACATTGATCCTGACCACCGAAAAAGACATGATGCGCCTGCTGCCGTCGCGGCCGCTTCCGCTGCCGGTGGCGTGGGTCCCGCTCGAGGTGTCGTGGCCTACCGAGCAGGTGCGTGAGATCCTCGCGGCCCGCCTCGCCGAGGCGAGGCGCGAGCCTGGTGGCGAAGGCGTGTGGCGCTGGCCGGTCTCCGGAAACGTTCCCTCGTGATCACGTCTCTCAGGTACCGTCTCGAGTACGCCGTTGTCGCCTCGGTCGCCGGCGTCGTCCGGCGCCTGCCGCAGTCGCTCGCGTTGCGCCTGGGCGACGGCATCGGTCTCGCGTTCCACGCGCTCGACCGTCCCCACCGCGAATTGGCGCGCGCGAACCTCGCGGCGTCGTTTCCCCACAAGCCCGACGACGAGGTGCGCCGGATCGCGCGCGGCGTCTTCAGGCACTTCGGGCGCCTGCTGATCGAGTTGCTGCGCTTCGACGCCCTGTCGCGCGAGCAGAAGCTGGCGCTGGTGGAGTTCGACGGCCTCGAGCGGGCGCAGGACGCGCTGCGCGCCGGCAAGGGCGCGCTGTTCATCACGGGACACTTCGGGTTCTGGGAACTGCAGGCGATCGCGCACGGCCTGACGCAGCCCCCGATCGCGGTCGTCGCGCGCGCCCTCGACAACCCGCTGCTGCACGATCTCGTCGAGCGGGTGCGGTCGTCGACCGGCAACTACGTCATCTACCGGCAGGGCGGAGCCCGCAGGATCCTGCGGGCGCTGCAGCAGAACCACGGCGTCGCGGTGCTGATCGACCAGCACATCCAGACCGCCGATGCCGTGAGCGTCGAGTTCTTCAACCGCCCTGCCGCGACGACCTCGGCGGTCGCGGCGCTGGCGCTGCGTACCGGTGCGCCCGTGATCCCGGTCTTCGCGCTGCCGCTGCCCGACGGTCGGTACCGGATGGTCTACGAGCACCCCGTGGAGCCACCCGATCCCGACGATCCCGAGGCGATCCGCGAGTTCACGCAGCGCTGCACCGACGTGCTCGAGATGTACGTGCGCCGGTATCCGGACCTCTGGCTGTGGATGCACCGGCGATGGCGCGACGTGCCCCGCACGGCCGAGGGCATGTTTCCGCACGCGCAGACCGACGATCAGCGGGCCGAGGACGCATAGGCTGCGTGACCGTGCCCGATCCGCGCCTGCTCGTCCGCCTCCCCAACTGGCTCGGTGACATCGTCATGGCCATGCCCGCGCTGGGATGCGTGCGGGCCGGGCATCGGGGCGTGCTCGCCGTGGCCGTGCCGGCTGCGCTTGCGCCGCTGGCCGAGGCGCTCGAGGGCGTCGACGAGGTCGTCGCGCTTGCCGCGGGCGGGCGAATCGGGGGCCGCGAGGCCGCAGCGGACCTCCAGTGCCTGCGCGCCGGCGCCTTCGACCGGGCCATCCTGCTCACCAATTCCTTCTCGACGGCCTGGATGCTTCGGCGCGCCGGCATTCCCGCCCGAGCCGGCTACGCGGGCCAGTGGCGGCGGATGCTGCTCACCGAACCCGTTCCGCGCCGAGCTGCCCGCGCCGCCGATCCCGACCCGACGCGCCATCACTCGCGCTACTACCTGCGGCTGATCGCCGCGCTGGGGTTCCCGACCACCGCCGCCCCCATGCGGGCCGTGGTGCCGGCACCCGCAGAAGCACGCGCTCGCACGCTCACGGGTGTCTCTGCCCCAGTTCGGGACGTCAGTCTCGCCGAAGCGCGCTCCCGCCCCGCCGAAGCGCACTCCCGTCTCGCCGAAGCGCACTCCCGTCTCGCCGAAGCGCGCTCCCGCCCCGCGGGAGCGCGCGAAGGCGGACTGCTCGTCGTGGCGCCCGGCGCGGCGTTTGGCGGCGCGAAGCAGTATCCGCCCGCGCTCGTTGCCGAGGTCATCGGGCGGGTGGTCGCCGCGCGTGCATCGCGGGTGGTGCTGGTCGGCGCCCGGGGCGATCGCGAGGCGGCCGCTGCGGTAGAATCGGCGCTCACCGCGCGCACGACGCACGCGGCCGACTGGCTCGTCAACCTGGCCGGACGCACGACCCTGGCCGAGTTGATGGGGCTCATCGCCCTCGCACGCGTCGTCGTGTCGAACGACTCGGGCGCCATGCACGTGGCGTCGGCGCTGGGCACACCCGTGGTCGTGCCCTTCGGGCCAACCGACGAGCGCGCCACGGCGCCACTGGGACCCCATACACTGATGACCGCCGACGTCTTCTGCCGCCCCTGCCACCTGCGCGAGTGCCCGATCGATCACCGCTGCATGCGTCGGCTCGATCCGGCCGTCATGGCGGCACACGTCATCGAGTGGATCGACCGGGGAGGTTCGCGATGAGCGGGCTGCGGCCGGCCGTGTTCTTCGACCGTGACGGCACGCTCATCGAGGAGTCGGGCTACATCGATCGCCTCGAGCGCGTGCGCCTGTTCGCGCACGCCGCCGAGGCCCTCGTGGTGCTCAAGCGCGCAGGGTTCGCGCTCGTGATGATCACCAACCAGTCGGGCATCGCGCAAGGCATGGTCGATGTCGAGACGGTGGAGCGCATCCACGACGACATCGGCGCCCGCTTTGCCGCTGCGGGCGCGCCGCTCGACGGCACGTACTACTGCCCGCACCATCCGAAGGCCCTCATCGAGGCGTGGCGGACCGAGTGCCCGTGCCGGAAGCCGCACCCGGGGATGGCGCACGATGCCGCGCGCGACCTCGGGCTCGATCTCACGCGGTCGTACGTCATCGGCGACCGCTGGCGCGACGTCGGGGTCGCGAACGCCGTCGGCGGCGTCGGCATCCTCGTGCGCAGCGGGTACGGCGCGCACGACGAGCGGCATCCCGATCCCCAGGTCACCGCCGGGGTGATCGTCGATCACGTGCACGAGGCCGCCACCTGGATCCTGCTGCGCGAGCGAGGGCTGGGGCGCGCGTGAGCCGGCATCCGCACCGCGAGAGCACGGGATGTGCGCCGATGCTGAGCCTCGACGAGGCCCGCGCGCACCTGGCCCCCCTGCGCGCCAGGGGGCTGTCGATCGCGCTGGCCAACGGCTGCTTCGACATCCTGCACGTGGGGCACGTGCGCTACCTCGAGGCCGCGGCGCAGGAAGCCGACGTGCTGGTGGTGGCGGTGAACGCCGACGCGTCGGTGCGCGGGCTGAAGGGTGAAGGCCGCCCCGTGCTCGACGAGCAGGCGCGCGCAACACTCGTGGCCGCCCTCAGGTGCGTGGATCTCGTCGTGATCTTCAGCGAGCCCACGGTGACTGCCGTGCTCGATGCCCTGCGTCCCGACGTGCACTGCAAAGGCACCGACTACACCGTCGAGAGCGTCCCGGAGCGCGCCTTCGTCGCCGGTTACGGCGGCCGCACGGCGATCGTCGGCGATCCGAAGGATCACTCGACACGCGACCTGCTCGGCCGGATCCACGGATCCGCGCCGGCGTGAGGACGTGGCCCCGATGACGCGCGTGCTGATCGTGCGCCTCGGATCGATCGGCGACATCGTGCACGCCGTGCCGGTGGCGGCGAACCTGCGCGTGCACGATCCCGCGCTCGAGATCGACTGGGTCGTCGAAGCGGCGCTGGCGCCACTCGTTGCGATGATCACACCGGTGACCAACACGATCTCCGTCCGCACGCGGGCCGTGCTGGGCACGGGAGGCTGGGTCGACGCGGTTCGTGCGTTGCGTGCACGGAACTACGATGCGGCGCTCGACGTGCAGGGCCTGGTGAAGTCGGCCGTGCTGGCGCGCGGGTCGGGCGCGCGTCGCGTGATCGGGTTCGAGCGTGCGGCGTTGCGCGAACCCGCGGCGGCGTGGGGGTACTCCGAGACCGTCGTTGCCCAACAGGGCGAGCACGTGATCGACCGCAACCTCTCGATCCTGCGCGCGCTCGACGTGCCCGTCGCAGACCCACGCGCGTGCCCGATCGAACCCGGGGAGCCGTCTCTCGCCGTCGCCGCCTTTCTGGCGAAGGCGGACCGCGCCCGCATCGCGATCGTGAACCCCGGGGCGAACTGGCCCAACAAGCGCTGGCCCCCTGCGCACTTCGCGGCCGTCGCGCTGCACCTCGCGCGTGCGCACGGCATGACGCCCGTCGTGACGTGGGGCCCCGGAGACGAGGCCCTGGTCGAGGCCGTCGTGCAGGCGTCGGGCGGGCTCGTGCGCGCCGCGCCGCCCACGAGCCTGCGCGACTTCCTGGTGCTGGCGCGCCGCGCGTCGATCGTCGTGTCGGGCGACACGGGCCCGCTGCACCTGGCCGCGGCGATGGCGACGCCCATCGTGGGCGTCTACGGACCCACCGACCCGCGTCGCAACGGGCCCTGGGATCCACGTGATCGCTCGGTGTCGGTGTTCGAGCGGTGCACGTGTCACCACAAGCGCACGTGCACGGCCGCGAGCTGGTGCCTCGGCGAGGTGACGGTGTCAGCGGTGTGCGCGGCGGTAGACCAGCGCCTGGGTGTGGCGTGAGGATGGACTGGCTCCGGGCCGTGCGTGTGCCTGCCGCGTTCGGCGACGCAGGCGTGAACGTGTCTCAGCGCGTGCCCGAGGAGGCGCGCCAGCAATGATTGAACTGCTCGCGCGGCTGCGCGTGCCCCTGGGATTCGCACTGAGCGCCGTGGTGCTGCTGCTGGCGCGACCCACGCCGGGCGGGCTGCTGCTCGGCTCGGTCGTGGCCACCATCGGCGAGATGGTCCGCGTGTGGGCGGCCGGCCACCTCGAGAAGAGCCGCGAGGTCACACGCTCGGGTCCCTACCGGTTCACGAGGCACCCGCTGTACCTCGGGTCGTCCATCATGGGCGCGGGCATCGCGATCGCGTCGCAGTCGGTCGTCGTTGCGGCGATCATCTTCACGTACATCCTCGTCACCATCGGCGCGGCGATCCGCCGCGAGGAGGCGTTCCTGCGCCGCACGTTCGGCACCGCGTACGACGAGTACGCGAACGGGCGCGTCGACGTGCACCGGAGCTTCAGCCTCGAGCGCGCCATGCGGAACCGCGAGTATCGCGCCGTGCTGGGGCTGTCGATCGCGTTCCTGCTGTTGTGGGTGCGCGCCGCCATGCTGCGCGGCTGAGAATCACTCCCGGAGTGATTTGCATGATCGACCACACACCGCTCGATGCCGCGTTCGACTCGCCCGCGGTCAAGCGACGGTACAACCGGCACCTGTTCGCAACGATTGCCACGCGTTACGACCTGATCACGCGCTTGCTGTCGTACGGGCAGGATCAGCGATGGAAGCGGCGTCTCGCGACGCTGGCCGGAATCACTCCGGGAGTGATTGCGCTCGATCTCGCGTGCGGGACCGGCGACCTCGCCGCGCTGCTCGCCGCACGCGGCGCGCGCGTGGCCGGGCTCGACCTGACGCGCGAGATGATCGACCTCGCGCGACAGCGCGCCACCGCGAGGCCGGTGGGGTGGATGGTGGGCGACATGATGCAGTTGCCCTGCCTCACGGCGAGCGTGGAGGTCGTCACGGCCGGCTACGGGCTCCGCAACATGCCCGCGCTCGAGCCCGCCCTCGACGAGATCGCGCGCGTGCTCAAGCCCGGCGGGCGGTTCCTCGCCCTCGACTTCGATCGTCCCGCCGTCGCCGCGCTTCGGCGCGCCTACCTGGCGTACCTCTGGGGCGTCGGGTCGGCCGTCGGGTGGGCGTTGCACGGGGACGCCGACACCTATCGCTACATCCCGGCATCGCTGCAGCGGTACCCGGGGGCACGCACCGTGGCCGACCTGCTCCGCGCGCGAGGGTTCGCGCGGGTGGATGTCATCCCGCAACTCGGAGGGCTCATGGCCATCCACGTGGCGACCCGCGCATGAGCGCCGACATCCTGCGCGATGAGTGGTCGGGTGAGGGCGACTTCACCCAGCACCTGCTCGACATCCTGGCCGGATGGGCGCCAATCGCCTCGATCCGCGTCGCCGATGCGCCCGCCGGCCGCGAGGGCCCGGGCTACGCCTTCCTCGCGAACGAGGTGTTCGTGACATTCGAGGTGCGCGCGGTCGAACGGCCGGCGTATGCCTTCTGGCGGCCGCCCGTGTTCGAGCCCACAGCATCCATCGACGACCTGGTCGCCCATCTCACGTCGATCGAGACCATCGGCGAGCCCGCGTACCACGACGAGGGCATGCTCCAGTACCTGCACACCCAGCGCATCATCCCGCCCTACCAGACCAGGGGCGTGAAACTGGTCGAACTGGTACGGATCTACGTCGGGCAGGTGAGGTAGGGGCCGCACCCCAGCCTGCCTTGAGCCTGTCGAAGGGTGCGGCCCGGCGCGCCACTCGGTGCACGGGGCGGCCCGGCAGCTTGTTCGCAGTCGACAGCTGTCGCACGACGACGGTATCGTGGATGTGGAGCAGAACATGCACAACGAGTTCACCGCGGTGTTCGAGCGTGATGGGGAGTGGTTCCTCGCCTACTGTCCGGAGATTCCCGGCGCCAACGGGCAGGGGAAGACGAAGGACGAAGCGCGGGGAAGCCTGATCCAGGCGATCGAGTTGATCCTCGACGACCGCCGTGATAGCGGGCTACGCGGAGTGCCTCCGGAGGCAGAACGCGAGACGGTGGTCGTTCGGTGAAACGCAGCGCGTTGCTGCTGCACCTGCGGCGGCACGGGTGTCAGCTCAAGCGTGAGGGAGCTGCACATTCTCTCTGGACGAACCCAGCCACGGGCGCTGTGGAAGCGGTGCCGAGGCACGTCGAGATGAGCGACATCCTGGCACGCAAGATCTGCCGAAACTTGTCCGTGCCTGAGATTGGGCGCCCCTGACTGCTCCAGATCCGTGAACCAGGACCATCCCTGAGGCTGGCCGACTCACCCCGCTGGGTTACGATAGGCGGATGAGCATCGTCAAGGTCCCCGACGTCGGCGAAGTGCGCAAGCAGTTGAAGCATGCCATCGACGCGCACAAGCGTGCGAACGCTGCGCGACGCGCCGAGTCGGACGAGGCCACGAAGCAGTTCGAGACGTGGTTCCAGCTCGTCGGTGAGCCCCTGTGCCGGGAGTTCACCTCGGCGCTGCGCGGCGAGGGCTACCAGTTCCGCCTCCAGACGCCGCAGGGCGCAGCTCGCATTTCTTCGGAGCGCTCGGGCGACGACTATCTCGAGTTGACGTTCGACTCGCGCCGCACGCCCGTCTCCCTGGTGCTGTCGCGCGGATACACCCGCGGTTCGAAGACCTACACCGACGAGCGCGTGTTGTGCGAGGGCGCGCGCATCGACCAGGTCGAACCGCAGCAGGTGTTGTCGGCACTGGTCGAAGACATCCTGCCCCTGATCGAGCGCTGATGGCCGGGCCCGCGACGTCGCTCGTCCTGGTCTACAGCGCTGCCGGCTGACACGCCTGCACCCAGGTGAAAGCGTGGCTTTCACTCGCCGGCGTGGCCTACACGGTTCGCGACATCGATGACGATCCGTCGGCATACGACGAACTCATCGCCATGGGCGTACGGCGCATCCCGTTGACTGTCGTGGGCGACACGCGCGTCGCGGGGTTCGACCCCGACGCGCTTGCTGCCGCCACCGGTTGCAGGTCCTGACGTCCGCCGCACGCACGGCCGGACGCGCGAGGTGTGCCCGCTCGCCGGCAGTGAGAAGCGATCACCGGCGCGCTCTCGACGTGCGGCCCCTCCCGACGCCAACGATCGTGCCGCTACTCGATTACGCGGATGAACGCGGCGCGCACCGGCGGCGGCATCGGTGAGGCGGCGCCGCGCACTGACTTCCACAGGATCTCGTTCAGCTCGAACTCCGGGGTCCGGTCGGCCTCCTCGAAGTTCATGGCCTTCGAGGCCGCCGCGCCCCACGCATCCGCGCCGTTGATCTCGTCGAGCGCGATGCGCGCCGGCAGCGCCTTGTACGGCCGCGTGTCGGCGGCCGGGCCGAACGCGTTGTACATCGGCGTCGCCGCGGCGTCGTACTGGCTCATCGGCGGCAGCCCGAGGATCAACTCCATCGTCCGCAGCATCCCCGATGTCGTGTAGAGCGTGCTGTCGAGCGCGTTGCGCCTGGCGTACGGGCTCACGACCAGCGCCACCGATCGGTGCGAGTCCACGTGGTCGGGTCCGTTCTGGGCGTCGTCTTCGAGGACGAAGATCGCCGATTCCTTCCAGAAGCGGCTGTTCGACACGGCCTCGACGAAGCGGCCCAGGGCCGCGTCGTTCTCGGCGACCATGGCGCGGGGCGTCGGACGCCCAGGCGTCGAGCCGAACGTGTGGTCGTTGCCGAGCCGCACGATGTTGAGGCGCGGCAGGTCACCGCGCTGCTCGAACTCGCGGAACTCCTTCAGCCAGATGTCGACCCGCTCGTTGTCTCGAATCGACAGGTCGTACGGCGGATACGACGGGTGCACCTTGCCGCGGAGGCCGGGTACCGTGGCCTCGATCGGGTCCGCCTCGTTCCTCCCACATCGCGAACTCGCCATAGCTCCTCACCGATACGCCCGCGCGGCTGGCGAAGTCCCAGATGAACCCGTCTGCCGGGGCCGAGAGGTTGCCGTACTGGTTGCGGTCGCCCCAGCCTCCCTCGCTCATGTACACCCCGCCGCGCTTGCCGTAGTTGGTCGGCCAGAGCTTCTCGACGGCGTCGGTGGCATAGGCTCCTGTCGAGAACGCGTGCCCGTCGTAGCTCACCTCGGCATCGACGTAGAAGTTGTCGAGCAGCACGAACTGCCGCGCGAGCGCGTGTGCGTTGGGCGTGATGTCTTCGCCGAAGATGGTGAGCGACGGATCGCCGTTGCCCAGTTCCACGTCGCCGAAGACCTGGTCGTACGTGCGGTTCTCGCGGATGACGTAGAACACGTACTTGATCGGCGACGGCGCGCCGACGCGCTTCGGGATGGGCGAGGCTGCGGGCGTACTGCTGGGCGTGAGCCGCTTGGCCTCGGTGTAGGCGGTGATCTGCAGCACCTTCTGCGTGTGCGCCGCAAGGGCTGCAGCGTCTGGCAGGTCGATGATCGAGAGGGCGCCCTGGAGCAGCTGGCCCTGGTACTGGCCATCGGCGGTGGGCGACGTGGGTTGCGGACCGCGCGGGTTGGCCTGGCCGGTGAGGCCCTTGCCGTTGAGGACGAACAGCCGCTTGCCCTCGCGGTCGAACAGCACCGACGTCGGGTACCAGCCCGTGGGAATGAAGCCCTTCACCTTGCTCTCGCCGGGTTCCGTGATGTCGACCAGCGCCACCGTGTTGTTGTCGGCGTTCGCGATGGCCAGCGTCGTGCCGTCGGGCGACACGTCGAGCGCGTTCGGTGTGGTCCCCGGAGGCGCGTCGGGATAGAGCGACACCGAGATCTGTTCGCGGGTCACCAGGCCCGGCAAGTCGATTGCCCACACCTTGTTGGTGTTGGCGCACGCGACGAAGAGCCGCGAGCCGTCGCCTGACAACGCCATCGCATTCGGATGCTCGCCTACGGCGACCTCGCTCTTGACGGCCAGCGTCGCAGCGTCGAGTGCGAGCACCTTCGCGCCGCCCCACAGCGACACGAACAGCGTGCCGCCATCGCGCGAGACCAGCGGGGTATAGGGTTCGGCGGGAAGGTCGACGGTGCGGCTGACGCGGTTCTTCGTCAGGTCGATGAGGCTCAGCGCGCGGCCCAGGGTGTGCGCGGCATAGAGCGCCTTCCCGTCTGCCGAGATGGCGAGCCCGCCGATGAACCCGGTGCCTCCGAGGTCGCGCGTTCCGGGCGGCAGCCAGATGGCGGGCCTGCCGAGCACGAACCGGTCGGCGGCCTTGAGTGCTGCCTTCTCCCAGGTGAACTCGTTCACCGTGTTCTCGGCGGCCCCCGACGAATACAGCCGGCGTCCGTCGGGATGCCACACGAGCCCGAGCCAGGCGTGATCGACCGCGACGCGCGACGTGACGGCGTACTGTTGCGTGTCGACGACGGTGAGCGAAGGCTTCGACCAGCCGTTGTTGCTGATGATCACGTAGCGGCCGTCGGCGCTGCGCACCATCGACAGCGGAAAGTCGCCCACCTGCAGGGCACGCCCGGCGGGAGCGATCTGCCAGCCATTCGGCAGGAGGGTCACGCCCTTCCCGACGACGCCGGGGCGAGCGACCGGTGCCGGTGTGCCGGCTGGCGGCCTCGCAGGCTGAGCGAACGCGACGGTGCCCGCCGCGAGGACGGCGACGAGCGCGAGCATGAGATCGGATGTCCGAGGACAACGCATGATGGCGAGAAGCATAAGCCGGGGAGGCGAGCTGTGCGCGACCTCGGGCGTGGAATCGGCTGAACGACCGTTCTGCGGCGGTCCACGGGTCGTTGCCTGTGCCCGTTAACCATTCCCCCTCCCGGAACGTTCTGTCATTGAACGCCCACGCGCCGGATGGCCGGCATGAGGTGGCGCGCGTGCTGGGGGCTGACCATGGACAATCTCGAGTTCCTGATTCCAATCGCCGCGTTCGTCATGACCGGCTACATCATCAAGGTGTTCGTCGATGCCGTCCGCCGGTCGCGGCAGATGAAGATGGCGGGCGAGTTCCACGCGAAGCTGCTCGACCGGATCGGTTCGGCCGAGGAGTTCGGACGCCTGCTCCAGACCGACGGCGGGCAGCGCTTCATCGAATCCATCTCGATCGAACGGCAGGATCCGCTCGCGCGGGTAGCCGGCTCGATGCAGACCGGGATCGTCATGACGGTCTTCAGCTTCGGGCTGATGTACCTGGCCGGGCGCGTCTCGCAGGGCAACGAGGGCTTCTCGATATTGGGCGTGATCTTCCTCACCCTCGGCGTCGGCTTCATCGTCTCGGCGGCGTCGGCCTACCTGCTCGCACGCCGCCATGGCGTGATTGCAGCGCCGGCCTCGACGCGGTAGAACGTAGGCGTGTGCCGTGACTGCACGGGCGCTCCTGGGGTCGCGTCGGGTCGAGGCGCCGGTGGTTGAAGCCGCGCCGACGGTCGACGAAGCGAGGTTTCGCGATCTGTATAGCCGCTTCGCGCGCCCCGTCTGGGGATACCTGCGCCGCGTCACCGGCGATGCGTCGGTCGCCGACGACCTGCTGCAGGACACGTTCTGCCGGTACCTGACGTCGGGCCCTCCAGGCGCCGAGGCGGATGCGATTCGCGGGTGGCTGTTCCGCGTCGCCAGCAACCTCGCGATGGATCACTTCAGGCGACGCGGCCGCGCGCCGCAGGCCATCGAGGACGTGGACGAGCCCCGCGTGACGCCCAACGTGCCCGACGTGCTCGAGGCACGCGTCATGCGCGAGACGTTCGCCCAACTGGCGCCCCGCGAGCGCGCCGTGCTCTGGCTCGCCTACGTCGAAGATGCCTCGCACCGCGACATCGCCGAGGCCGTCGGTGTCGGGGAAGGCAGCGTGCGCGTGATGGTGTTCCGCGCCAGGCAGCACCTGGCGTCGTTGTTGTCGAAACTGAGGAGGCCGTCATGACCGCCGCTGCCCCGTGCGCCCACGAAGCGCGCGTGCTTGCCCAGCGCCGCTCGGGTGCGGATGACCCCTTCGTCCTCGAGCACCTCGCGACGTGCCCGTCGTGCCGCGAGGCCGTGGATGTCGTTGCGTTCATGGGCCGCATGGCCGCCACGGCCGACCCCCATCGGCTGCCCGAGGCGAGCCGCGTGTGGTTCCGCGCGCAGCTGGTGCGCCGCTGGGAGGCCGAACGTCGCGCCGCGGCCCCCATCGAATCGATGCAGCGCGCCGAGCGCGGCCTGCTCGTCGTCGGCCTGGTCGTCCTCGTGTGGATGTGGACCCAGGCTGACCGCTGGTTCGGCCTCGACGACCCGTCCTCGTCGGTATCGGTGCTGTCGACGTTCCTGCCGCGCGGCGTCATTCTCGCCGTCGTTGCGGTCGCCATCGTCGCCGCGATTGCCTCGGTGGCGTTGGTGAGAGAGATGGTGAAGGACTGACAGGGCCGGGCGGTTCTGGGGCGCCGACTTGCACACATGTCCGGGCCGCGCGGGGGCGCGGCCCCTACACCTTTCGATCAACTGACGGTGCGCCTTCCAGGTGTAGGGGCCGCGCCCCCGCGCGGCCCGGTCACGCTGCGCGGCCCGGTCATATGACAAACGGACATCGTGTTGCCACACGGGCCGATGCTACGCTCGGTGGATGTCCACCAAGATTTTCGTTCCCACGCCCCTGCGTCAGTTCACGGATGCCCGCGACACCGTGGAGGTCGACGCTGCGACCGTCGGGGCGGCCCTGACGGCGCTGACGACCCAGTTCCCGGAGCTCAAGCGGCACCTCTACACCGACGAGGGCAAGCTGCGGCACTTCGTGAACGTGTACGTGAACGACGATGACATCAGGTACCTCGACCGCGAGGCGACCTGGCTGAAGGATGGCGACACCATCAGCCTGATACCGGCGGTAGCCGGGGGCTCTGCGTTCGCGTCTGGCGACGCTGCGGCGGACGAGGTTCACGCGCCCGGCGGCGCCAGCCACGCCGAAGCCGCGCCAGCGGCGAAGGCGGGGGCGAAGGCGGGCAACCTCACCAACGACGAGATCAGGCGCTACAGCCGGCACCTCATCCTGCCCGAGGTCGGGATGGAGGGGCAGAAGAAGCTCAAGGCCGCCAGTGTCCTCCTGATCGGGGCTGGCGGGCTCGGGTCGCCGGCGGCGCTGTACCTGGCCGCCGCAGGTATCGGGCGCATCGGGATCGTCGATTTCGACGTGGTAGACGAAAGCAACCTCCAGCGGCAGGTGCTGCACAGCACGGCCGATGTCGGCCGGTCGAAGCTCGCGTCGGCAACCGACCGGCTGAAGGCCCTCAATCCAGGGCTGCGCATCGACGCCTACGAGGTGGCCCTGACGTCGAAGAACGCCCTCGACCTGTTCGCGCCGTACGACGTCATCGTCGACGGAACCGACAATTTCCCGACGCGCTACCTCGTCAATGACGCCTGCGTCCTGCTGGGAAAGCCGAACGCCTACGGCAGCATCTTCAGGTTCGAAGGGCAGGCGTCGGTCTTCGCGACCACGGACGGTCCCTGCTACCGCTGCCTGTACCCGGAACCGCCGCCGCCCGGCCTGGTGCCGAGCTGCGCCGAGGGCGGGGTGCTGGGCGTCCTGCCGGGCATCATCGGGACCATCCAGGCCACCGAGACGATCAAGCTGATCCTCGGGATCGGTGAAACACTGGCCGGACGTCTGGTAATCTATGACGCACTTCGGATGAAGTTCCGCGAGCTCAAGGCGCGCCGCGACCCGGAGTGCCCCGTGTGCGGCACGCACCCGACGGTGCGGGCCTTGATCGACTACGAACAATTCTGCGGGCTGAAGCCAGTCGCCACGGCGACGGTGGAGGCGCCGCCTGCAGCCATGGACGTCATCACGCCGCTGGAGTTGAAGGCCCGGTTCGACCACGGCGACGACTTCGTCCTGCTCGACGTGCGCGAGCCGCACGAGATCCAGATCTGCTCGATCGCCGGCGCCCAGATCATCCCGCTCGGCGAAGTGCCGCGGCGGTTCCCGGAACTCGACCGCGACCGCGACCTCGTGGTGATGTGCCGGTCGGGCGTCCGCAGCGGGCGCGCGGTGGCGTTTCTGAAGACGCAGGGGTTCACCCGCGTCGCCAATCTCACCGGCGGCGTGCTGCAGTGGATCGACGACGTCGATCCGTCGCAGCCGAAATACTAGGACGACATGCTCCGACTCTCGAAGAAGGCCGACTACGCGTTGATGGCGATGAAACACCTCGCCTTGCGGGCTGAAGCGGGCGCCTCGAGCGCCCGCGAGATCGCGGAGCACTACGACATCCCAGTCGAACTGATGGCCAAGGTGCTCCAGCGCCTGGCGCGCAGCGGCCTGCTCACGTCGTTGCAGGGAACGCGTGGGGGCTACATCCTGGCGCGGCCGGCGGCCTCGATCTCGGTGGCCGATGTGATCCAGGCCGTGGATGGTCCGCTCAGCGTGACGGCGTGCGGTGCGGGCGCCACCGAAGACAACTGCGACCAGTACGCCAAGTGCAACGTGCGCGACCCGCTGTGGAAGATCAAGGATCGGATCCTGCTCGCCCTGGCCGCGTGCAGCGTGCTCGAGATGGCCACCGACACCGTTCCGGAGCCGGCGGCTGCGCCCATCCCGATCCTGCGGCGGCCGGCGCGCGCGACCGTCCAGCCGTGAGCCGGGAGCCGTCCCCGTGAACCCGCATTCCACGGCGCAGCCGCTGTACTTCGACTACCACGCGACCACGCCCGTCGATCCTCGCGCCCTCGAGGCGATGCTGCCGTACTTCACCGAACGGTTCGGGAACGCCGCGAGCCGCAATCACGCGTTCGGGTGGGCCGCGAGCCAGGCAGTCGAGGTCGGACGCCAGCAGGTAGCCTCGCTCCTCAACGCGCGTCACACCGACATCGTCTTCACGAGCGGCGCAACCGAGTCGAACAACCTCGCGCTGAAGGGCGTCGCGTGCGCGTGCCGCGACAAGGGCCGGCACATCGTCACGGTGACGACCGAGCACCACTCCGTGCTCGACACGTGCAAGTGGCTCGAAGGCGAGGGCTTCCGTGTGACGTATCTCGGCGTCGGCGCCGACGGTCGCGTCGACCTCGACAGACTCCGCGACGCGTTGACGCCCGGCACCATCCTCGTCAGCGCGATGGCCGCGAACAACGAGATCGGCGTCCTCCAGCCGATCGCCGAGATCGGGGCGATGGCGCGCGATCGCGGCATCCTCTTCCACACCGACGCGTCGCAGGGGCTTGGCAAGTGCCCGTTCGACGTCGAGGCGCTCCCGGTAGACCTCGTCTCGTTCACCGCGCACAAGATGTACGGGCCCAAGGGCATCGGCGCGCTCTACGTCAACCGCAGGAACGCGAGCGTCGCGGTGAGCGCGATCATGCACGGTGGCGGGCACGAGCGCGGGCTGCGGTCGGGCACGCTGAATGTGCCCGGCATCGTCGGCTTCGGCAAGGCATGTGATTTGGCGCGGCAGGAGCTTCGCGGTGAGCCGGAGCGGCTCGCATCGCTGCGCGACCGCCTGCTGGCCGGCCTGCAGGTGCGGATACCCGACATGCGGGTCAACGGCTCGCTCCGGCACCGGTTGCCCAACAATCTCAACGTGAGCTTCCCGGCCATCGAAAGCGAAGCCCTGGCGATGTCGATGGACGATGTGGCGGTATCATCAGGATCGGCGTGTTCATCGGCCAAGGCCGCGCCGTCGCACGTGTTGAAGGCGCTCGGGCTCGACGATGAGCTGGCGAACTCGTCCATCCGGTTCGGGCTGGGCCGATGGACGACCGCCGAGGAAGTCGATTACGTGATCGAGAAGACGGCGACCGTGGTGGCCAGGCTGCGCGAGATGCGGGCGGCGCTGGGCATCTGAGGTGTGGAGGTTCGGCGGTGCGCCCCGGAGGTCCGCAGGGGGCTGCACCCCGTGCGGCCCGGTGACCACCCCGGAGGTTCGTAGGGGCCGCACCCAGCCTGCCCTGAGCCTGTCGAAGGGTGCGGCCCGGTGCAAGAGAGAAGTGGCAATGACGATCGAGATGACCGAGAACGCGAGCCGCCAGATCCGCAAGCTGGTCGAGAAGCAGGGATTGCCGGCCGGCGCTGGGCTGCGGGTCGCTGTGAAGGCCGGTGGATGCTCGGGCCTGAGCTACGTGTTCGACTGGGGAACGGCGCCAGCCGAGCATGACCAGGTGTTCGAACTGGACGGGGCGCGCGTGTTCATCGATCCGAAGAGCCTGAAGTTCCTCGAGGGCACCGTGCTCGATTACGACACGAGCCTCATCAGCAAGGGCTTCATGCTGAACAACCCCCAGGCCAAGGGCACATGCGGCTGCGGGGTGTCGTTTTCGGTCTCGTAGGAGCCGCGCCCCGCGCGGCCCGGCGCCCACGTTGGCCGGTGCCGGGCGGGGGCGCGGGTCATCCGGCCGGGTCGATGACCGACCCGTCTAAAGGACGCATGAGAGCGATCGCGGTCCTCCTCGTGGTGACCATGGCGTCGACGCCGGTGCTGGCGAGCGCGCAGGGAACGCCTGCGACGACCCCCGCGAAGCCCTCCACACCATCTGCAAAGGTCGAGTCGACGCCCCTGTCGCTCGCGCGCGTGCGGCGGCAGCTGATCGCGACCGAGGTCGGCACCGCGACCAGGGGAGACGTGCTGCGCATCGAGGAGTTCGTGAACGTGTACGGCAAGTCGATTGCGTTCGACATCATGAAGGACTACGACGTGACCGCCAGGGCTGTGCAGTACGGCGGGATGACCCATGGCGAGTTCCTCCACCTCGTGACCCCGGAGGTCTACCGGAACACGGGCGTGGACGTGTTCGGCCTCGCGCTCGGCGCGGCGAAGTGGGCGATGACGCGCAACGCCGAGAAGCGGAAGAAGGCCGAGCAGGAACGCATCGAGGACGAAGCGCGGCGGCTGCGCGCGTTGGGCGTGCCGCCTCCGCAATGAGTTCCGACACGATCGACGCCATCCTGCGCACCCTGACTGCCCGCGCCGGAGCCCATTGGCTCCTGCTGTTCGACTTCGACGGCACGCTCGTCGACGTCGTCACGTCGCCGTCGGGGGGCACCATTGCCGACGCCACGCACGGCCTCCTCGACGCCCTCATCGAGCGCGACGACTGCACGGTTGGCGTGGTCAGCGGGCGCGAGATTTCGGAACTGCGCGAGCACACCTCGCTTGGCCCGCAGGCGTGGCTGGCGGGGGCGCACGGCTACGAGATCGAGGGGCCGGAGGGTTCGTTCGTCCATCCCGGCATCGACGAGGCGCGCGAGACGTTCATCGCCGTGGCGGCCCGGATGGGCAGGGAACTGCATCGCTTCCCCGGTGTGGCGGTGGAGCGGAAGCGCGCGGCGCTCGTCCTGCACACGCTGGCGGCCCCGCTCGAGGTGGCGTTGCGCGCTCGCGAGCGCTTCCTCGAGTTCGCGCAGCCGTTCGTCAACGCCCGGCAGGTGCGGCTGCACGCGGGCCGCGTGGCGTTCGAGCTGCTGGCCCCGGCCGACTGGGACAAGGGCGACGCCGTGCGTTGGATCCGCTCGCAGGTGGTGGCACGGCGCGGGCAGCCGGTGGTGGTGCTGTACGCCGGCGACGACGTGACCGACGAAGACGGGTTCGCGGCCCTTGGTGAGGGCGATGCCGCGGTCGCGGTCGGCAACCGTCCTTCGCGGGCGCCCTTCCGGCTCGGCAGCCCCGACGACATCCAGCGCCTCCTGCGCGCCCTCGTGAACACCCGCGACTAGCGCAAACCCCAAAGGGGTCGTGTCTTTCATTCCAGCAAAATGCTGCAATGAAAGACGTGACCCCTTCCCGCGTGAGAGGTCAACGGCGAGGGGCTGGCCGCGACGCAGGGCGGTTAATCTGGCGCAAACGGAGCAGATCGGTGGGGTCAGGTCGTGCAAAATGCTGCAATGAAAGACGTGACCCCTTGACGGGGTATTATGGGCGGTCATGCGTATCACCGTTGCACACAGCCCTGACTCAGACGACGCGTTCATGCACTATGGCTTCGCCTGCGGAGCCGTCGACACGGGCGACCTCGAGATCGCCCAGGTGCTCGCCGACATCGAGTCGCTCAACCGGTTTGCCTTCGACGGCAAGTACGAAGTGACTGCGGCGTCGTTCCACGCCTTCTGCTATCTCAGCGACAAGTACGCCCTGTTGCCGCACGGCGCCTCGATGGGCGATGGGTACGGCCCGATCGTCGTCGTGCGCGCGGACGGGCCCACGTCGCTCGAGGGCGTGACGGTGGCCATCCCCGGCACGCTGACGTCGGCCTGGCTGGCGCTGCAGATGTACCAGCCGGGCTTGTCGCACGTCGTCATGCCGTTCGACGAGATCCAGGAGGCCGTGCGCGACGGCAAGGTGCAGGCGGGCCTGCTGATTCACGAAGGCCAGCTCACCTACGGCGACGACGGGCTGCGGCTGATAGTCGATCTGGGCGTGTGGTGGCGTGACCGCACCGGCGGACTGCCGCTGCCGCTTGGCGGCAACCTGATTCGTCGGGATCTCGGCCCCGAGGTGATGGCGCGCGTGTCGAAGCTGCTGCACCAGTCGATCACGCATGCGCTGTCGCACCGCGAAGACGCGGTCGCCTATGCGAAGCAGTTCGGTCGCGGACTCGACGATGCGCGCATCGACAAGTTCGTGGGGATGTACGTCAACGACCTCACCGTTGACTACGGCGAGCGGGGACGCGCGGGCGTCCGGCGATTCCTCGACGAGGCGTTCGAGCTGAAGCTCATCCCGCACCAGGTCGACGTGCAGTTCGTCGACTGAGGCCTGACGACACCGCGTGCGGTCACCGCGACGCGAAGGCGTCGGGGTGGAGCGCCCGGGCCATGCTCTCGATCGCGTCGGCGACACGAGGGCCTGGGACGACGTAGTGGTCGCCCGCGAGGACGAGAATCCTGCCGGCCTTCACGGCGGGGATCGAGGTGAGCGCCTGCCACGCCGAGCGTTCCGCGTCGATGGTGGCGGGGTTCATCTCGCGCGTGCGCAACTCGAGGATGACCTCCGGCCGTCGCGTGAGCAGCAGTTCCGTCGAGGCCTGCACCGACTCGCGCCGGCTGTCGGCGAAGACGTTGCGGCCGCCCGCGGCGACCAGCATGTCGTTGAGGAAGCCCACGCCGCCGCTGGCGTGCACCTGGCGGATGGCGCCTGGCTCACGTCCGAACACGAGCAGCGTCGAGGGCGCGCGGCGGTGCTCGACGCGCGCGTGCACGGCCGCGATGCGGGCTTCGAGCCTGCCCGCCAGCCGCTCGGCGGTGTCGGCATCCCCCGTCGCCATGCCCAGCGCGCGCAGGGTCGAGAAGATGTCTGCCAATCCTCCGTGCCGGTAGTCGAACATCCGGATGCCAGCGCGCGTGAGCTGGGCCTTGAGCGTGTCCTGGGACCCGTAGACGACCACCAGGTCGGGCGCGAGCGAGAGGATGCGCTCGACGTCGGGATCGAGCAACGCCCCGACACGCACGCGCGACTCGACCTCGGGGGGCACCTTGTCGAAGCTGCTGACGCCGATGACGCGCGGCCCTGCGCCGATGGCGAACAGCATCTCGGTGGCAGCGGGCACGATCGACACGATCCGCGTCGGTCGCGTCTGCCCCTGCGCGACTCCCGCCCATCCCAGCGCCAGTGCCAGGACAAGGGCAACGAAGGGGTCACGTCTTTCATTGCAGCATTTCTCAAGCTCTGGCCCCCGGCGCCAACGTAACCATCGAGACATCACTGGTCCATCCTCCCATGGGTTCGCGACTTGCCTTCCGGCAAGACGCGTGGGGTCAGGTCTTGAGAAATGCTGCAATGAAAGATGTGACCCCTTTTAGCGGGAACGGACGAGGAGCCACAGGAAGAAGGGCCCGCCGATCAGGGCCGTGACGATGCCGACCGGCAACTCCATCGGCGCCATCATCGTGCGGGCGACCAGGTCGCACGCGACCAGGAACGCCGCGCCGAACAGCGCCGAGGCGGGCAGCACCACGCGGTGGTCGGCCCCCACGATCAGCCGCACCAGGTGCGGCACGACGATCCCGACGAAGCCGATCGGCCCGCCCAGCGACACGGCCGCGCCCGTCGCCATCGACGCGCTGAAGAACGCCACGCGCTGCGTCCGCGTCACGTCGACGCCGCGCGTCGCCGCGTGCTCGCGCCCCAGCGCCAGCAGGTTGAGCGCGCGCGGCAGCCACGCGAACAGCACGAACGCCGTCCCCACCAGCGGCAGCGCCGCCAGCACGCGGCTCGTAGCTGCCGACGTCGAGATCGCCCATCAGCCACCGCATCGTCCGCCACGTCTCGGCGCAGTCGGCGAAGTACTGCACGAACAGGATCAGCGCCGAAAGAAGCGCGTTGAGCGTGACGCCCGCCAGCAGCAGCACGTCGGTCGACAGCCCCCGATGCCGGATGCGCGCCAGCGCGTACACGATCGCGACCGCACCGAGCGCGCCCGCGAAGCTGGCCAGCGGCACCGCGCTCACGCCCGCGACGGCGAGCGGCGTCCCGAAGGTGATCGCCAGCATCGCGCCCAGCGCCGCGCCGGCCGACACGCCCAGCGTGAACGGCGTCGCGAGCGGGTTGCGCAGCAGCGCCTGCAGCACGACGCCGGCCGCGGCCAGCGTCGCGCCGACGAGCGCGCCAGCCAGCGTCCGCGGCAGGCGCGCGACGAAGAAGATCTGCGCGTCGACGTTGTCGGCCAAGGGGATGCGCCGATCGAACACGCGCGCGAACGATGATCGACGTGGAGCCGACGAGCGGCGCGAGCAGGCAGGTCGACCACCGCGACGCCGCCGAACGCCATCCGACCGCGAGCCAGACGCGCCCACGAATCGACACGGCGTCAGGCCCCTGGGCCCGTCGACGGACGCAGCGGGCACCACCGTCAGGTGCCCTGCCTCGTCGTGGAAGCTGACGTCGGCGTCGCACGCCGTACAGCGCCTGCACGGTGTCGGGCGTGAGCACCTCGCGCGTGGCGCCGTGCGCCACCACGCGCCCGTCGCGCAACAGCACCAGCTCGCTCGCACAACGACGCGGCGAGGTTCAGGTCGTGCGTCGAGACGACGATGCGCGAGCCCGCGCTGCGCGTTGAGCCGTCGCAACAGCGCGGCCATCTCGATCTGGTAGTGCAGGTCGAGCGACGCGGTCGGCTCGTCGAGCAGCAGGAACTGCGTCGCGGTCTCGATCAACGCCGCGTCCGCACGCCGCGCTGGGCTCGAACTGCGCGAGCGCGCTCGCGATGACCACGCGCTGCTTCTCGCCGCCGCTCAGCGTCGAGAACGGCGGCGCGACGAGGTGCGCGGTGCCGGTGGCCGCGAGCGCCTCGCTGCGCGATGGCGACGTCCGCCGGGCCCTCGAGCTCGAACGGGCCGAGGTGCGGATAGCGCCCCATCAGCGCGAGTCTCGAGCACCGTGTAGTCGAACGCGAGCTGCGTCTCCTGCGGCACGACCGCGACCCGCCGCGCCAGCGGCCTGCCGCGACAGCGTCGCGAGGTCGCGGCCGTCGAGCGTGACGCGTGCCCCGATGCGGGCGTGCGCGTGCCCGCCAGCAGCCGCAGCAGCGTCGTCTTGCCCGAGCCGTTCGGGCCGAGCAGGCCGACGAGCGCGCCGCGGGCGCACGTCGAGCGACACGCCGTGCAGCACCGGCGCGCCGTCGTAGCCGAAGCGCGAGGTCAGCGGCCGGAAAGCAATGCGCACACCGCCGAATGCACCGAGCGACCGAGCGCGGGATACCCGAACGCCTCCTCGTAGCGCGCGGTCGAACAGGTTCGTGACGCGGGCGAAGACTCGACGCCTGCCGACCGAGGCACGCGCACCGCCGCCGCCGACGTCGGTGCGCGAGAAGCCGGCGCGGTGAGCGTGCCGCCGAACGTGCCGTACGTAGGGATCGATGTCGAGCACCTCGCCGCGCGCGACGGTCCGCGCGAAGACGTTGAGGCGCCCGCGCGACCACGCATCGCGTCGACGAATCCCTGGTGGCGCGGGCGCCGGATCAGCGGGTCGCCGACGAGGAACGGCGACGGCGCGGTCGCCGGGCCGTCGACGCCAGGATGTCGGTGTCGAGCCACGTGTAGCCGGCGCGAACGCTCACGCCGTACGCGGTCGCGCACGCGGCCCGACAGCTCGAGCCCGCGCGCTCGCGCGTTCGCGATGTTGTCGGTGCGGTAGCGGCTCGCGTCCGCGAACGATCGGCCGACCGCGACGATGAGGTCGTCGTAGCGGTTCGCGAACCACGTCGCGTCGAGCGACGACGCGTCCGCCGGCGAGCACCTGCTCGACGCCGACGTCGAGGCTGCGGCTGCGCTCGGGCGCGAGCGACGGGATTGTCGGTGAACGCGATCTCGAACGCGTCAGGCGGGCGGATGCCCGTGCCGGCGTTCGCCTTCAGGCGCGTCTGCCCCGTGCGGCCGTTCGTCATGGGGATGCGCACGTACCAGCTCGCGGAGAGCTTCGGATTCCACGAGGTCACGAGTCATCGTCGAACCGCGGGCGCGGCGACGCAGGGATCGCTGCTGCCCGCCAGCGCGTCGCGCGTGATGTCGCTCGGCACGCAGGCCCGCCGGCACGAACAGGCGGCCGCCCGCGTCGTAGCGCAGCCTCGGCGAACGTCGCCGGTCGACGCGACGCTCGATCGGCAGCACGGCGAAGTCGGGACCCGTGATGTACGTGCTGCGCGCCGTCTCGCCCATCCCCTCGACGCCTGCCGACGCCGACAGGTCGGTGCTGATCAGCCCGTCGACCTGGCCGCGTCGCCGTCGTCGCGCGTCGTCTCCATGAACGAGTCGCCGTACGGCGCTGACGTAGCCGCTGTCGAGATCCGCGTGCGCGCCGTCGGCGCGGACGCTGCCGCCGGGATCCGACGCGCTGCGTCACCGCGCCGGCGACGGCCGTCGTGTCGGTCGTGCCGCGCGACGACGGATCGATGCCCCCGTAGGTGCCGTTGGGATCCGACCCGAACGGTCCCGGATTGCCGCGCGCGCTCGTGCGCCGGTGCACGACGCCGCGGAGCGTCGGTGGCGGGATTCGACCACGATGCGCCCGCGTTCACGGCCCGCCGGATGTAGTCGTCGTTGACGACCGTCTCACCGTTCGGCGCGGTTGCGCCGTTCCATCCCTGGCTCTCGGTGTAGTCGCCGCCCGCGTGGAGCGAGAAGCCGCCCGCTGACCCGCTGACCGATCCCGACGCGTGGCCCGACTCGAACGACCCGCCATCAGCCGCGCTGACACGGCCAGGCGGCCCGCCGCGTCCGCGAGACGACGTGGACGACGCCGCCGATGGCGTCGGCGCCGAACAGCGCGCTCTGCGGGCCGCGGATGACCTCGATGCGCTCGACGCCCGCCACGTCGAGGTGCGCGAAGTCGAACCCGCCGCCGAACGCGTTCATGCGGATGCCGTCGCACGACGACCAGCGTGTAAGTCCGACTCGCCGCCCCGGGGGAAGACTCGACGTGACCGCCCCGCGCGCCGCCGTTGGCGGCGATGGTGAAGCCCGGGACGGTGGCGCAGCGCGTCGGCGACCGCCGTCGACCTGCGCGGCCCGCAGGTCGTCCGCCGACACGACGGTCATCGAGGCCGGCGACGGTCGATCGCGGGGCGTCAACGGCCGCGGCCGTGACCGACGAGCGACTCGCTCGAACGCCGCGACCGCGAGCGTGACGGTCACCGGCTGCGGCGGCACCGTGCTCGACCCGCACGTGCACGGGGTCGGCCTGGAAGCCGTCGGCGACCGCGTGCACGGTGTAGTCGCCGTCGGCCAGCGACTCGCAGCGAGCGCTGCCGTCTGCCCCCGACGTCGGCGCGTGCAGGCCACGCCGAGCGGACCGATGAGCTGGATGCGGACGCCCGCGACGGGCCGGCGCTGCGGATCGAGCACCGTGCCGCGCAGGCGCTGTCGTTTGTGCTGCGAGGGGAAGTGCCGCGACGAGCGACACCCCGACGCGGAGGGCGGTACGAGCGGAGCATGCGTTGCACGCGACCTCCTTCCGGCGTCTTCCGCGCCGGTCTCATCACGCCGGATTGGCGTGAGCGAGACGAGGACGCACCCGAACCTGGCCAGGTCTCCTGACTTGCGGGTCGTCGCGAACGGCTCGCGGTCTTCCCAGCGCCACAGTGGCGCCAGTGACCAGGACATGCGAGGGGAACCGTTCGCTCTCCGCTTACAGTGGCGGGACCGTGTGGGCATTTCACCCACTTCCCTTGACCGTCGGGCGAGCGTCGAACGAGGGCCAGTATAGATCGGGCGCGCCGCGCGGCGCGCACCGGCACGAACCGTCACGACGAGCCAGCGCGTCCTTACGAGGGCAGGGCACGGGGGCCGGTATCCCCGCAGGTCCGGCAGGGATGGCCACTCACCTTGCTTCACCGTGTCCTTTTTGCCTATGATGTCGCGTTTGTGAGCGCGAGACCGGCGGCCAAGCCGGGCTGCCTTGGCGTCTCACTTCGTCACGAGGAGAGCATGAGCAAGAGTTCGACCGTGACCGTTCGCGAGACGCCGGTATCGGCAGTCGCGACGGCCGAGTCTGGAGGCCTGACGATTCACGGCGAGACGTTCGTCATCGAGACCGACGAGCGCATCGAGCTGGTCGATCTCACCGAGCGCATCATGGAGTTCGTCCGGCAGCTTCGCGTCCGCGAGGGCGTCGTCAGCCTGTGGTCGATGCACACCACGTGCGCGGTGTTCATCAACGAGTTCCAGACCGCGCTGCTGACCGACATCAAGCGGTTCCTCGAGCAGATGGTCGCCCGCGACGACGAGTGGAGGCACAACGATCCCGAGCACTCCGACTGCGATCGCATGAACGCCGACTCGCACCTGCGGGCGCTGCTGCTCGGGCCACAGCCTGACGCTGCAGATCAGCGGCGGCGAAGTCGTCCTCGGCCAGTGGCAGCGCATCCTGATGGCAGAACTCGACGGACCGCGCGCGCGCACGCTGCGCGTGCAGGTCATGGGTATCGCGTAGCGACGCTGGTTCGCGTCACACGAGTCGCAGTCGTTCCTGGCGGCGTCGAGACCCGGAGGTCCGACGCCGCGCTGTGTCTCGGCTCCCGGAAATCCCCCCAGCCCGACATCCATGCGCGCCCGCCTCGCTGCCGCATCGGCTCGCCGACATCGCCGACAAGCTCGACGCCGGCGAGCGCCTGACGTTCGACGACGGCGTCCGGCTGTTCGAAGCGCCCGACCTGCTCGCGCGTCGGCTGGCTGGCGAACCGCGAGCGCGAGAAGCGTCACGGCGGCCGCACGTACTTCAACTACAACATCCGGCTCGAGGCGACCAACGTCTGCGTGGCGAGCTGCCTGTTCTGCTCGTTCGCGCGGCTGAAGGAAGGCGATCCCGGCGCCTACACGATGTCGCTCGAGCAGGCGCTGCGACAAGCTCCGCGAGCGCGACCATCAGCCGCTCACCGAAGTCCACATCGTCAACGGGCTGCATCCCGACCTGCCGTTCAGCTACTACACGGACCTGCTGCGCGGCTTCAAGCGGATCCGCCCCGAGATTCACCTGAAGTGCTTCACCGCCGTCGAGATCGCGTTCTTCGCCGACCTGTACGGGATGACCGACGCAGCAGGTGCTGCGCGAGCTGATGGACGCCGGGCTCGACTCGCTGCCGGGCGGCGGCGCCGAGATCTTCGCCGAGCGCGTGCGCCGCAAGATCTGCCACGACAAGTGCGACGCGGATCGCTACCTCGCCATCCACCGCACCGCGCACCGGCTGGGCATGCGCTCGAACGTGACGATGCTCTACGGCCACATCGAGACGCTCGAGGAGCGTGTCGATCACATGCTGCGCGCGCGCGCGCTGCAGGACGAGACGGGCGGGTTCCAGGCGTTCATCCCGCTGGCGTTCCATCCCGACAACAACCAGATGCGCAAGCTGCCGGCGCCGACGGCCGCCGACACGCTGCGCGTGCACGCCGTCGCGCGGCTGATGCTCGACAACATCCCGCACATCAAGGCGTTCTGGATTGCGACCGGTGTCGAGGTGGCGCAGCAGTCGCTGTGGTTCGGCGTCGACGATCTCGACGGCACCGTGCAGGAAGAGCGCATCTACCACATGGCCGGCGCGCGGACGCCCGAGGCGATGTCGATCGATGACATCCGGCGGCTCGTCACCGCGGCGGGACGCGACCCGCACGAACGCGACACGCTCTACAACATGGTCGGGGCCGCGTCCGCCTGATTCGCGTGGATCGGGTACATTGGGTACTCGCATTCAGCACTCACACGAGGAGACTCTTCCGATGGCTCATACACTTCCAGCCCTGCCGTACGACGTCGCTGCCCTCGAGCCGCACATCGACGCGCAGACCATGACGATCCACCACGGCAAGCACCACCAGGCGTACGTCGACAACCTCAACAAGGCGCTCGAAGGGCATGCCGATCTGCAGGCGAAGTCGATCGACGACCTGATTCGCGACCTGAATGCGCTGCCCGAGGCGATCCGCACGGCCGTCAGGAACAACGGCGGCGGCCATGCCAACCACTCGCTCTTCTGGGCGTGGATGGCGCCCAACGCGGGCGGCGCGCCGACCGGCAAGATCGCCGACGTCATCGCCAACCAGTTCGGTGGATTCGACACCTTCAAGGCCGAGTTCCAGAAGGCGGGCATGGGTCGCTTCGGCAGCGGCTGGGCCTGGCTCGTCAAGAAGGCCGATGGCGGCTTCGCGATCGAGAGCACGGCCAACCAGGACAGCCCGGTGATGGAGGGCAAGACGCCGATCCTGGGCTGCGACGTCTGGGAGCACGCCTACTACCTGAAGTACCAGAACCGCCGCGCCGACTACCTCGGGGCATGGTGGAACGTCGTCAACTGGAACGCGGTCAACAAGGGTCTGTAGGGGCCGCGCCCCCGCGCGGCCCGGGTATCTGGTGCCGGTAATGGGATCACGTTGTCTGGGGGCCGGTCGATGACCGGCCCCTTTGCGTTTTGTCAGAACAGCGTCACTTCGACCTGGGATCCCGCGTCGAGCCGCGTCACGTCGGCAGGGATCTCGATGTACCCATCCGCCCGCGAGAGGCTCGTGATCTCGCCCGATCCCTTGAATGCTGGTACGGCCGCATGCCCCTCGATGCGCACGCTGAGGAACGTGTGCCTGGCAGACGTGTTCGCCACGTCCCGCGACAGCGTGGCCGGCATCGTCTGGGGCTGCCAGGCCGGCAGGCCCGCCATCGCGCGCAGCATCGGGATCAGCAGGATGTAGGCGTTCGACAGGCACGAGGTCGGGTTGCCCGGCAGCCCGAGCACCAGCGCTGCTCCCACGCGCGCGAGCAGGGTCGGCTTGCCGGGCTTGACCGCGATGCCGTGGAAGACGACCTCGCCCCGCGCCCTGAGGACGTCGACCAGCAGGTCGCGCTCGCCGACCGAACTGCCGCCTGACACGACGACGATGTCGGCGTCCCCGGCCGCGTCGAAGAAGGCGTGGAGGGCGGCGAGATCGTCGCGCACCGTGTCGTGGACGCGCGCGACGCCGCCGTGGGCCGCAACGATGGGCGGCAAGGTGAAGCGGTTGATGTCGTGAATCTGTCCGGGCCGGAGCGTGGTGCCCGGAGCGATCACCTCGTTGCCCGTGGAGGCGATGGCCACCAGCGGGCGAGCACGGACGTCGACGGCGGTGACGCCGCACGCGGCGAGGGCGCCGACGCGAGCGGGTGTGAGGACCATCCCGGCGTCGCACACCACGTCGCCCGTAGTCAGGTCGCCCCCTCGTCGTCCGATGTTCTGGCCCGACGCGATCGGATGGTGCACGAGGACGCTGTCGCCGGCGCGCGACGTGTGCTCGACCATCACGACCGCGTCGGCGCCGTCGGGGATGACGGCCCCGGTGGAGATCTCGATGCAGGTGCCCGGCGCGACCTCGGTGGAGGGCGCCGCGCCGGTGTAGAGCACCCCGCGCCAGACGAGTTGGGCTGGAGCAGCATGGGTGGCGTCGCTGGCGTCCGAGGCTCGGACGGCGAAGCCGTCCATGAGGGCTCGATCGAACGGGGGCACGTCTGCGGCGGAGGTGACCGCGGCGGCGAGCACCCGTCCCGCGGCCGTGTCGAGTGCGATCCGCTCCGTGCGGCTGACGGCGACGATGGCGTCGTGCATCCGCCGCCGCGCCTCGCCAATCCCAATCGTCATCCCAAACGGCCGCATGGCACCTCTTCCGAAGGGGTCACGTCTTTCATTGCAGCATTTTTCAAGACCTGACCCCGTCTTGAGCACAAAACAGCCCACAAATCGCAGATGGCGGCCAGCGCCCCCCCGTTCGTTGACCGCTGAACGCCTCGAAGGGGTCACATCTTGCCTTGCAGCAAAATGCTGCATTTCAAGATACGACCCCTTCGGCTCTTCGACCCCTTCGGCGCTTGGGCGACGCCTTCGGGGGGGCGCTACCGGCGGAGCTCGCGGACGACGTGGGCGAGTTCGGGGGCGATCAGGCGGTCCATGGCCAGCGTGACCGCGGCTTCGGATCCGGGCAGGGCGAAGATCACGAGGCGGCCGGCGATGCCGGCGCACGCGCGGCTCAGCATCGCGGCCGCACCCACCTGCTCGTAGCTCAGCATCCGGAACAACTCGCCGAATCCCGTCAGCGGACGCTCGACCAGCGCGCTGATGACCTCGAACGTGCCGTCGCGCGCGGTGATCCCCGTGCCGCCGGTCGTGATGACCGCGTCGACGCCCGGCGAGTCGATGTGCGACTCGATCAGCAGGCGGATGGCCTCGGGATCGTCCTTCACGAGGTGCCGGATCACCACCCGGTGCCCCGCGGCCTCGAGCCGGCGCGCGATCGCGTCGCCGCTGGCGTCGGTGTCCTCGGTCCGCGTGTCGCTGATGGTCACCACGGCGCACGCCACCGACCCCGGCGCATCGGCCCTGTGGTCTTTCGCGCTCATGTGGGCGATTATATGCGCGCCCCAGGCGCTCCCGGCCCCCACGGGAGCCCGCCTCACCGATGCACGTCATCCTCACCGGATTCTCGCCCACGCTCCAGCAGCGGCTGGTCGCCGCCCTCGGGCCAGCTACTTCGCACGACGTGGTGCCGCCCACGCGCGCCTCGGTCGCGCGTCCCTGCACCCTCGTGGCCCTCGGCGACGACCTCGATGCGGCGGCGCGGCGAGATCTCTGCGTCGGCCTGCGCGCCGCCTCCGCGCCGGGTGGCGGAGCGGTGGTCCTGGTGGCCGACCTCGATCCGGCCGCGCAGGCACTGGCGCGCGACGGTCTCGTGGATGCCGTGATCGATCCCGCCGATAGCGACGACCGGATGTCCACCCGCCTGCACCTGGCCGCCACCCGGGCCGCGCGTGTCACCCACGAGACCGACGTGCAGCCGCAGGTGCTGCGCGCCGTGGCCGACACGGCGCCGGTCCTGCTCTGGATGTGCGACGAGCGCGGGCAGTGCACGTTCGCCAACAGCGCCTACCTCGCGTTCGTTGGCGCACCCTTCGAGGCCCTGCGCGGCGACGGCTGGAAGAACTTCGTCCACCCCGATGACCGGACGGCCGTCGACCCACCGTGGGCTGACGCCATCAAGACCCACCAGGCGAACGACCAGATCGTCCGCGTCAGGCGCCACGACGGCGAGTGGCGGTGGATCCTCGACCAGTCGGTGCCGTGGCATCGCGCCGACGGCGCCTTCGGCGGCTTCGTCGGATCGTGCACCGACATCTCGGAGTTGCGGCAGGCCGAGCAGGACTCGGGCATCGCGCGCGACCTGGCGGTCAGATTCGCCCACGCCGCCACGATCGACGAGGTGCTGCCCGCGTGCCTCGAGGCAGCACTCGAAGTCTCGCACTACGACAACGGCGGCATCTACCTCCGCGAGCCAGACGGCTCGCTGCGGCTCGCCGAGACGCGCAACGTGAGCGACGCCCTGCGCGAGACGCTGACGTTCATCCGCCCCGGCAGCGACCGCATGCGCATCGTCGAACGCGGCGAGCCGGTGTTCTCCGACTATCGATCCCTGCTGCTCGACCTCAACCCCGTCGCCATCGCCGAAGGCGTCAGGCGGATCGCGATGTTGCCGCTCCATCATCAGGACGAGGTCATCGGGCTCCTGATGCTCGGATCGACGCGCCAGGGAGACGTCGCAGAAGGACGCCGCCGGCAACTCGAGGCCATCGCGGCGCAGATGAGCACGGCGCTCGCGAGCCTGCAGGCCGAAGATGCCCTCGCCCGCAGTGAACGGCTGCTGCGCGCGGTCGTGGCGCATGCGCCCATCGCGATCTGGACACTCCGGCAGGACGTCTCGGTCGGCGACGTCTGGAACCCCGCAGCCGAGCGCCTGTTCGGACTCCGGCACGAGGAGGTCGCCGGCCTGCCGTGCCCCGTGTGTGCGCCGGCGCCCGGCGAAAGTGCGCCGCCGAACGCGCTGGCGCGGCTCTTCGAGGCGCGCACGCTCGAGGGCGAGCACGTGCAGCGCATGCGTCCCGACGGTTCGCTCGTCGAGATCCTGCTCTACGCCACGCCGCTGCGCTCGCGGACGAGCGAGATCACGGCCGCGGTGGCGATCGGCGTCGACATGACCGAGCGGAAGCAGATTGAAGCGCGGCTCATGCAGGCCCAGAAGCAGGAGAGCCTGGGGGCGCTGGCGGGCGGTCTCGCCCACGACTTCAACAACCTGCTCACGGGCATCCTCGGGTACCTCGACCTCGCGCGCGAAGACATGGGCGACGCGAACCATCCCGTCATCGAGTTGATCGATCTCGCCCAGGATTCCGCCAGGCGGGCCACGTCGGTCACACGACAGATGCTGGCCTTCTCGGGCCGCGGCAAGTTCGTCATCGAGACGCTCGACCTCGCGGGCGTGGTGTCGCAGACCGTGCCCATGTTGACGGCGGCCCTGCGGAAGCGGGCGCTCGTGACCGAACTCGAGGCCGACCTCCCGCCCGTCGAGGGCGATGTGGGTCAGTTGCGCCAGATGCTGATCAACCTGGTCACCAACGCCGCCGAGTCGCTCGTCGACGCCGCCGGCGTCGTCCGCGTCGGCGTGCGCGCGCAGACGCTGGCGCTGTCGCTACCGGCGGTGTCGGTCGATGAAGAGGAAGTGCCACCGGGCGACTACGTGGTGCTGACGGTCGCCGACACGGGCTCGGGCATCGACGACCGGATCCGAGGCCGCATCTTCGACCCGTTCTTCAGCACGAAGTTCGTCGGGCGCGGCCTGGGCCTGTCAGCGGTGCTCGGCATCGTGCGCGGGCACCACGGACACATCCGAATCGATTCAGCACCGGGGCGGGGCACCCTCGTCAGGGTGTTCCTCCCTGCCACCGCGAAAGAAGACGACGAGATGCTGACCCCGCTCGAACCGGTGCCTGACGCGGCGCGCCGCCGCGTGCTCTTCGTGGACGACGAGCCCGGCGTGCTCTACGTGGCCTCACAGGCCCTCATGCGTGCCGGATTCGACGTGCTCACCGCGGCGACCGGGCGCGAGGCGCTGGCGCGCGTCGGCGAACGCACGGACGACATCGGACTGGTCATCCTCGACCTGACCATGCCCGACATGGACGGCCGCGCGACACTCGCCGAACTCCGCAAGCTGCGGCCGTCGCTGCGCGTGGTCCTGACCAGCGGCTACTCGGAGCAGGACGCCCTCCGCGAGTTCGGGGACGGCACCCTGGCAGGCTTCCTGCAAAAACCGTTCGCGCCGCACACGCTGATCGACTGCGTGACCCGCGCCATCGGCCTGCCCGAAGCCCCGTAGGGGCCGCGCCCCCGCGTGGCCCTTTGACGGCGGGAACCGCGGGCCGCGCAGGGGCGCGGCCCCTACCTGCGGGTGGCCAGATACGTCGCCACGCGGTGGATGTCATCCTCAGACAGCACGTTCGCGAACCCCGGCATGTCGGTGTCGTACTCGTAGGCGGTCGGGTTCGCGATCCAGCCCGCCAGCCACGTGGCGTCGTGCTCGCGGCCGGCGCGCGACAACACCGGCGCCTTGCCGTGACCCTGGCCATCCATCGTGTGACACCCCAGGCAGCGCGCGCCGATGATGCCGATGGCGTCAGCCTGCGCCGCCTCGACGGCCGGCTGCGCCACGTGCGACCGCACGGCGCGCGCCCACGCGGCAGCCGCGCGCCCAGGCTGCGGATCGACGTTGGGGCCAGGCCGTGGCGCGATCGCTCCCGGATCGCCCGCGTGCGCCACGATCCACAACCCATCGCGCCGCGGACGCATCGTCGCGAACGGCTCGGCCGATCCACCGTTCTGGTGGCATGTCGTGCACGTGCCCTGCTGCACGAGCCACGCGCCGCCGTGCGCCTCGTAGGTCCACATCCGCGCGTCCTCGGTCATCGTCGGCCTGTCGCGCCATGCCAGCACGGTGAGGCTCCCGATCCCCGCCAGGATGGCGCACGCCATCGCGGTCGCCACCGGCCGCTTCCACCAGCGCCGCTCGGGACGACGGTCGAAGAACGGCAGGAGCAGCAAGGTGCCGATCAGCAGTGCGGGGATGCCGTGCGCGCCGAGCACTTCGAGCTTGCCGGGGAAGTACTTGAGCAACTGGAAGAGCCAGAGGAAGTACCACTCGGGGCGCGGGATGTAGCTGGCGTCAGACGGATCGGCAATCGGCTCGAGCGGCGCGTCGCGCACGACGGCGAGCGTCAGCAGGACGGCGAACACCGCGCCCGCCACGACGGCGTCCTTGATGGCGTGCCCCGGGAAGAACGGGTGCTCGCGCATGTCCTTCGGCGGCGTGAGCGGCCCCGAGATGCGGTGCCGCCGCATGAGCATCAGGTGGACGCCGACGAGTCCCATCAGCGCCATCGGCATCAGGATGACGTGCGCGGCGAACCAGCGGGTCAGCGTCGCGGCGCCGAGGTGCTCGCCGCCGCGCATCACGGTCGCCAGGAACTCGCCCAGCCCGGGCGCGCTCTTCGCGATGTTGATCGTGACGACCGTGGCCCAGTAGGCACGCTGGTCCCACGGCAGCAGGTAGCCGGTGAGGCCGAATCCCATGATCACGAGCAGCAGCAGCACGCCCGTGATCCACGTCAGCTCGCGCGGCGCCTTGTAGGCCCCGAAGAAGAAGCTGCGCACCATGTGCGCGCCCGCGACGACGATGACGAAGCTGGCCCCGAAGGCGTGGAGGTCGCGGATGATCGATCCGAACTGCACGCGATCGATCACGTGGCGGACGCTGTCCCAGGCGTGGTCGGGTGAGGGGACGTAGAAGGCCGTCAGCACCGCGCCGGTCGCGAACTGCACACCGAGCAGCAGGAGCAGCACGCTGCCCAGGGTGAACCACCATCCCGTGCCGGCGGGCAACGGCTCGTCGAGCGCCTGCGCCTTGAGCTCGACGATGCCCGCGCGGTGGTCGAGCCACTGCACGACACCCGAGGGAGCCGCAGGCTGCGAGGGATCCAGCGTAGCCGATGGTGCGGCCGGCGCGGGAGGCGTTCCCTGTGCGGCCCGTTCAGCGTCATGTCGCATGTCGTCTGTTCTCCCGAGGCTCAGGCGAGGTCGGCGACGATGCGGTCGCCTTCGATGCGGGTCGGCACCGTGTCGAGCCCCCGCGGCGGCGGCCCCGAGGTGACGTTGCCCTGCGCGTCGAACCGTCCGCCGTGACAGGGGCAGCGGAACTGCTTGCCCGCGCTGTCCCACGAGACCCGGCACCCGAGGTGCGTGCAGGTCGCCGAGAGGGCGCGCACGCCGGCGCCATCCTTCACGAGGTAGAGCGTCCGCTGCTCGACGACGCGCCGGTAACCGTCCTCGCGTTCGACGCGGAGCGTCACCTCACGCGGTTCGTCGGTGAGGCTGTCGGCAGCGCCGAGATCGATCGCCTGTCCGGCCGCGCGCGTGCGTGTCGGCGCGAGGATGGCTCCCCCGAGGAGGGTGGCCATCGTGCCGGTGATGGCCGAGAGGATGGCCCCGACCGACCAGCCGAGGAGGGTGCGTCGCTTTACCATTTCGGAATCTGGATTTACCATCGCCGTCGATGCCCACTCGTTCTGTGCCCACAATTCCGGCCGTTGTTGTTGGTGCGGTGCTGATCATTGCAGGAAACATGCTCAGCGGCGCAGCGCCCTCGTCGCCCTGGACGCTCGACAAGGCGGCCGAGGCATGGGTGACCAGGACGTTCAAGGCGATGAGCCTCGACGACAAGGTCGGGCAATTGCTCACGCCCACGTTCGAGTCGAACTACATCGCGACCGACAGCGACGAGTTCGAGCGGCTTGCCCGGCTCGTGAACGAGCAGCGGGTCGGCGGGATGCTCGTCTTCGGCGGCACCGAGCCGGTGCCCGGCGTCCTGCTGAATCCCACGTACGGGCCGGTCACGCTCGGCAATCCGCTCAACGCCGCGTCGATGTACAACCGGCTGCAGGCGTTGTCGACCATCCCGCTGCTCAACCCGGCCGACTTCGAGGGCGGGCTCGGCTTCCGCCTCAAGGGCGGGACGCGATTCCCCAGCAACATGGCCTTTGGTGCGGTGGGCGACGAGCAACTCGCCTTCGAGTCGGGACGCATCACCGCCGTCGAGTCGCGCGCCATCGGCGTGCACGTCAACTTCGCGCCGGTGATGGACGTGAACAACAACGCGCGCAACCCGGTGATCAACACGCGGTCGTTCGGGGAGGATCCCGCGCGGGTGGGGCGGCTGGGCGCGGCGTACGTGCGCGGCCTGCGCGCGGGCGGGATGATGGCGACGCTGAAGCACTTCCCCGGGCATGGCGACACCGAGGTCGACTCGCATCTCGGGCTGCCGCTCATCAGCGTGCCGCGCGAACGGCTCGACCAGGTGGAGCTGCCGCCCTTCCAGGCGGGCATCGCGGCCGGCGCCGACGCGGTGATGACCGCGCATATCGGGCTGCCGGCGCTCGATTCCGCGCCGGGCTCGCCGGCGACGCTCAGCCGGCGCATTGCGACCGGCCTGCTGCGCGACGAGCTGAAGTTCACCGGGCTCGTCTACACCGACTCGTTCATGATGCAGGCGATCACGAACATGCTGTCGCCGGCGCAGGCGGCCGTGCAGGCCATCAAGGCCGGCAACGACGTGCTGCTGCAGTCGGCCGACGATGCCGCCGCGTTCGCGGCGATCAGGGCGGCGGTGGAGTCGGGCGAGATCCCGCGCGAGCAGGTCGACGCGTCGGTGCAGCGCATCCTGCGCGCGAAGGCCTCGCTCAACCTGCACAAGCAGAAGCTCGTGGATCTTGGCAACGTGACGGTTGCCGTCGGCGCCCGGGCCTCGCAGCGCATTGTCGACGAGGTGAGCCAGCGGGCGGTGACGCTGCTCAAGGACGAGGGTGCGCAGGTGCCGATGCGAATCCCCGCGACGGCGTCGGTGCTGTACCTGTCGGCGATCGACTATCCCGCGGGATGGCGCGCCGGCGCGCCCGGTCGCACGCTCATCCCCGAGTTGAAGAAGCGGTGGCCGAACGTGACCGCGATCGAGCTGTCGGATCGCACGACCCGTTCCGAGATGGAGCTGGTGCGGGCGATGGCGGCGAAGTACGACGCGATCGTGGTGGGGACCTTCGTGCGCACGGCATCGGCGAGCGGCCGGATGGATCTGGGCGCCGACCTGGTGCGCCTGCTGCGCGACCTGTCGCGGGCGAGCGTGCAGCGGCAGGCGCCCTTCGTGACCGTGTGCTTCGGGAATCCGTACACGGCGTCGTTCCTGTCAGACTTGCCGACGCTGCTGGTGACGTACGACTTCTACGACAGCGCCGAGCGTGCCGTGGCGCGTGCCCTGGCCGGCGAGGCACCGATTACCGGCACCCTGCCCATCACCCTGCCCGGCCAGTATCCGCTCGGCCACGGCCTGCAGCGGTAGGAGCCGAAGGGGTCACGTCTTTCATTGCAGCATTTTTCAAGACCTGACCCCTTACCCACGCCGCGCGCTGCCGATTCGCCGCGCGGGTCGAGCGGGGTCAGGTCTTGAGTTTTGCTGCAATGAAAGACGTGACCCCTTTTGACGTTACTTCGCTACCACCAGCGTGCCGTCGGCACACACGATGTGGATGCCGCGGTCGGTGATCGCCATCCCCGTCGGCTGCACCAGGCCGGGGATGGTCCGCGCAGCCACGACGGCGTGCGCAGCGAGGTCGATGGTCAGGAGCGTGCCGAAGTTCGCGCTCAGCGCGTACAGCTTCCCGTCGCGCACCGTCGCCGCCGTGATGAACAGGTCGTCGATGCCGCTGCCCTCACCGCGCACCCGGATGCCTGACGCGGGATCGATCGTCGGCACGAACTCCTCAGACAGCGTCAGGTCGCTGCGGTCGAACCGCGACACCACCAGGTGCGGCGACCGCCCGTGCGGCACCGCCACCGTGTACACCCACTGCGTCGCCGCGTCGAACGCCGTCGCCATCGTGAACATCGTCCGCGCGCGCACCGTCGTGAAGCGCCCGCGCGTCACGTCGTCGAATGCACCGGCTGACTCGAGGAAGTAGCGGAAGTTCGCATCGGCGTCAGCCGAGTCGTTCTCGCGGACGATGACGAAGCTCTTGTTCTCGCCGACGGCGATGATCGTGTGCGGGTCGAGGAACGCCGTCCCCGCCAACGTCCCGAGGTCGACCGAGAAGCCGGGATCGACCACCGTGTAGCGCTCGATCCGATCCATCGTCGCCGGCAGGATGTAGATCCCCAGCTGCGTGGTGAGGGCGAACCGTCCACTCGTTGGCTCGTACGCCAGATCCGTCGGCGTGCCACGCAGCGGCAGCCCGAGTGGCTTCCGTTCGACGACCTCGAGCACGGGCAGATCGACGAACGGCCCCGCAGCCGGGTCGGGATTCGCCTTCGCGACATCGGGCTTCGCGACGTCGAATCGTCCGCGCAGCGAGATGGGATAGTCGGCCAGTTTCCACTCGTCGAGTGACCACACCCAGTGCTTCGGGTTGAACGAGAAGCGGACCGGATCGCTCTGCCCGACGAACGGCGGCGGACCCGTGCTCGCGAACGCCTGCACCATGTTCGCCGCCACGAGCACGAGGAACGCGATCGTGGCGACGCGTTCGAGCGGGCGCAGCGTCCGCACCGGGCCCGCCTCGGCGACATCGCGCTCTCGCAGCATCAGCAACAGCACGCCCATTGTCGCGACGCAGATCCAGTAGATGACCAGCGACCACGTGTAGGTGTGGGCGCCCATGATCTCGATGCTGAAGCCCTGCGAGATGTCGCGCGCCGCGTGCAGTGCCGTGTGGCGTACCGCCATGAACATGCCCCAGCTGCTGACGAGGATGGCCATGCCGATGTAGCGCGGGCGCGCGCCGTACCGCAGGATGAACAGCCCGAGCAGGCCGATGATCAGCATCCCGATGCGCTGTTCCCAGCACATGATGCACGGCGAGTCGCCGAGGATGAAGCCGAGCACGAGCGCGCCGCCGACCGGGATGGCCAGCAGCGTCAGCACGACCACCGCCAGCACCGTGTAGAGCGTCTCTGATTTCATGGCGTCCGTCCCTCAGTAGTTCACGCCGGGCAGGAACGAGCCCCGCGTGGCGAGCAGGAAGATGCCGATCATCAGGATGATGCTGGTGATGACGAGCTTGATGGCGAGGGCCTCGCGGTCGGGCTTGCGGAGGATGAGGAAGCCGGCCGTGAACAGCAGGAGCAGGTTCAGGAATTCCATGACACCGCCGTGTAGGGGTCGCGCCCCGCGCGACCCGATCCGTATGTCCGTTGGTGACAGGGGCCGCGCCCCCGCGCGGCCCGGGCGCATCCGACGCCGTGCCGCGTGGCACACATGATGCGCCCGTTTTCGGCCCCCGCGTCATCGGGCACGAGCGCGGCGTCGTCCGCGCCGCTCGCCGCCCACAGGGGTTCCATCGTCCAGCGCGGTCGTGCTACACTCGTCGACTCGCGCGTCGGGCGTGATTCCCGCAGGGGAATCGGCGTTCCGAAGCGTGCCCGGTGCGGCCATAGCTCAGTTGGATAGAGCGTCTGGCTACGAACCAGGAGGTCGCAGGTTCGAGTCCTGCTGGCCGCACCATCTGTTCTTTTCCGCCTGAATTGTGCCCAACGCCAGTCCCGTGCGTGCAGACGAGCAGTCGGAGCATGAGCGGTTCATGGCTGTCGCCCTCGACGAGGCGCGGCAGGCCGGTGAGGCGGGCGAAGTGCCCATCGGGGCCCTCGTCGTGCTCGACGGCGTCATCGTCGGGCGCGGGGGAAACGCGCCGATTGGGCGGCACGATCCGACGGCGCACGCCGAGATCGTGGCGTTGCGGGATGCGGCGCTCCGGCTCGGGAACTACCGCCTGCCGGCGACGACGGTGTATGTGACCGTGGAGCCGTGCGGGATGTGCGTGGGCGCATTGGTGCATGCGCGGGTGGCGCGGCTGGTGTTTGGCGCGCGCGAGCCCAAGGCGGGCGCGGTCGTCTCGACGCAGCGCGCGCTCGAGCATCCGGCGCTGAACCATCGCGTCGAGGTCGTGGAGGGGATTGCTGAAGACGCCTGCCGCGACGTGGTGCAGGAGTTCTTCAGGACGCGTCGCGACGCCGCCCGGCGCGCGACGGAGCAAGGCGCGACGTAACGTTCGCGCGGACGCACGAGTCGTTGCCCGCGTCTGGGCACGACAGGAGCACGGAGCCAGACCTGGCGCAGCGGGGAACAGCTGCGAGCCCTACCTCTGCGGAGAGGTACCGAAGTGGTCGTAACGGGGGCGCCTCGAAAGCGTCTTGTCGGGTAACCGGCACGTGGGTTCGAATCCCACCCTCTCCGCCAACACACCTCCAGCGTGATCGGCCCTTCTCTGACCCCCGGCCGATGCCCTGACTCCAGTCCCAGGCGAGAATCGAAGCGCTCTGGCTCCTGATCATATAGACGCGGGGTCGAAGCGAAAACTTACGAGCCTCTTCGTGCCGATGTTGCAGGGAGTGCTCCTGACCGTCATTGACAGCATGTAGCCGAGTGGCTACAGTCGATGGATGTTCGAGTTGCGCAAGACTGGCCGCTTCGCCCGGTGGCTCGACGATCTCCGCGACATCAGAGGCAGGGCGCGTATCCAGGCGCGCATCGAACGGTTGGCGGCGGGGAATCTGGGAGATGTCGCGCCAGTGGGCCAGGGCGTGTCCGAGTTGCGGATCGACGTCGGTCCGGGATACCGCGTGTACTTCACACAACGGGGACGCTCGCTGATCATCCTGCTTGCGGGCGGCAGCAAGCATACGCAATCGGCGGATATCAAGGCGGCCGTGCAGTTGGCGCGCGGTCTGACGGAGTAGCTGAGATGAAGAAGAAGACGGTCACGACCCGCTACGACGTGGCGGAGCATCTCCGGACACCCGACGAGATGGCCGCCTACCTCGAGGCGTGCCTGGAAGAGGCCAACGGTGACGCGGCGTTCGTCGCCAAGGCGCTCGGCGATATCGCTCGAGCGAAGGGCATGAGCCAGGTGGCGCGCGACGCCGGCCTCTCGCGCGAGAGCCTGTACAAGGCGCTCTCCGGCGACCGTAGCCCAGACTTCGACACGGTCCTCAAGGTCATGGGCGCACTTGGACTCCGGTTGCACGCGGAAGCGGCCCGGGGCTGACCGCCCAGCGCATCTGGCGTGTGTGCGCGGAGAGGTTGTGCCTCCGGAGGTCGATGATGACGCTGGCTCGCTCCACACGGCGCTCAATGTAACGTCGTTCCTGCCGCAGTTGACCCTCGCATTGCGGGACGAGGACGAACGGGTGTCCGCACTGTCGGCGCAGGCACTCGCGCACGTCGGTGCGGACGCAGCGGGTGCCGTTCCGGATCTGGTCCGTCTGCTCGAGGACGGCCGCAAGGGTGTCCGGAACAGCGCATGTATCGGACTCGCCGGCATCGGTCCCGCCGCTCGCGACGCCCTGCCCGCCCTTCGCCTGACGCTCGCTGATCCCAGCAGCGATGTCCGACGGTTTGCGCGGCGCGCAATTGAGAAGATCGACCTCCCGACGCCGTGATCTGACGACCTCGGGCGGCATCCAGGGCCTTCCGACGAACCTGAATCGCCGCACGCACCCGCGACAGGCGGCGCGTCGGCTGCACTCGGATGTTATGCCGCCGCTTCAGTGGGTACTACCCAGCCGGGAAACACGAGCACGCCGGGATGGCACTCGAGCGCCTGCGCGAGCTTCTTTGCGCGTTCCACGCCCAGCTTCACCCGGTCGTTCTCGATGCCGGAGATCGTCGCCTGAGAGATGCCCGTGCGTTTGCGCAAGTTCGTTCTGGCTCAGCCCCGTCATCCGAGGCGTCTGCGCATGCGACCCGTGGTGCGTACGGTTCGTGTCAGTCCGGGAGCGGGATGTCGAACGCGGTCGCCATGCCGTCTGCCACGGCGAGCCCCGACCTCGTCGTGACCAGCCGCCGGCTACCATCCGGGCCGGCGTGCACGACGAGGTGCCCCTCGGCCACCAGGCGCGAGACCAGGGCGTCGTTGGCGGCCAGCACGTCGAGCCCGTGGCGTGCCGTGAAGCCGTCGAGGTCGATCCCGGCCGTGGTGCGCAGGCCCAGCATCACCGCTTCCGTCGCCAGCGCCTTCGGGCCCAGGAACTCCTCGCCCTCGACGGGCCGCTCGCCCGCCGCCACGCGGCGTTCCCACCGCGGAGTGCGCAGCTCGTTCCACCAGCGGTGGGCTCGCGACACACCAGTGGGGTCGTGGGTGGCCAGCGAGTGAGCCGAGGGGCCGAGCCCGAGGTAGGGCGCGTGGTCCCAGTACTTGCGGTTGTGGCGCGACTCGTGGTCGCGGCCGCGTGCGAAGTTCGAGACCTCGTACGCGGTGTAGCCCGCGTCGGCGAGGACGCGGTGGGTCATCTCGAAGAGCGTGGCCTGATCGCCCTCGGGCATCTCGGACAGCTGGCCTCGCCTGGCTGCGACGCCAAAGCGCGTGCGCTCGTGGATCGTGAGCTGATAGCACGACACGTGGTCAGGCGCGAGCGCGACTGCCGTCGCCAGTTCGCGCCGCCACGCCTCGGGCGACTGACCGGGCAGGCCGAAGATCAGGTCGACCGAGACGGTGTGGAAGCCGGCGGCTAAAGCGGTCTCGACCGCGGCCCGCGCGTGCTCCGCGCGGTGACGGCGGCCGAGGAAGCGTAGCGCGTCGTCGGAGAAGGCCTGGACGCCGAGCGAGAGCGTGCGCACGCCCAGCCCGCGCCACGCGGCGCACGCGTGGGGCGTCACGTCTTCGGGGTTGACCTCGAGGAAGACCCAGGCGTCGGGCTCGACCGGCAGGTGCTCGCGGCAGGCGGCGACGACGCGCGCGAGGTCCTCGGGCGGCAACTGCGAGGGGGTTCCCCCGCCGAAGTACACCGTGTCGAAGGGGCTGGGGGCGCTCCACCCGGGCGCAGCGAGGGCCACCTCGGCGACGAGGTGCTCGACGAAGCGTTTGCGCGCCGCGACGCCCGCGCGCAGCACCGAGAAGTCGCAGTACGGGCAGATCGTCGAGCAGAAGGGGATGTGAAGGTACAGCCCGGGGGCGCCTGACATGGCCGGCTAACCGTCGTCTTCGTCGTCTTCGGTCCGGAGCACCGACACGAAGGCTTCCTGCGGGATCTCGACGGCCCCCACCATCTTCATCTTCTTCTTCCCCTCTTTCTGCTTCTCGAGGAGTTTCCGCTTGCGCGAGATGTCGCCCCCGTAGCACTTCGCCGTCACGTCCTTGCGGAAGGGGTTGATGGTGGTGCGGGCGATGACCTGGCCGCCGATCGTGCCCTGGATGGCGATCTTGAACTGCTGGCGTGGAATCGTTTTGGCGAGGCGTTCGCAGTAGCGCAGCGCGCGCGGCCGCGCGAACTCGCGGTGGACGAGCTGCGAGAGCGCGTCGACCTTCTCGCCGTTGACGAGGATGTCGACCTTCACCATGTCGCCCCGTCGGTAGTCGAGCAGTTCGTAGTCGAACGACCCGTAGCCCTGGGTGCTCGACTTCAGCCGGTCGTAGAAGTCGAAGAGGACTTCGGCCAGCGGCAACTGGCTCACGACCTCCATCCGGCCCGCGGCGAGGTAGTTGAACGCGGTCTCGACCCCGCGCCGCTCGCGGCACAACTCCATCACGATCCCGAGGTAGCGCTCGGGCGTCATGATCGTCGCCTTGATGTAGGGCTCGTAGGCCTCCTTGATCGAGGTCGGGTCAGGGTAGAAGGTTGGGTTGTCGATCCAGACCTCGGAGTCGTCGTTCAGCACGATGCGGTAGCGCACCGACGGCGCGGAGAGGATCAGCGACAGGTCGTACTCGCGCTCGAGCCGCTCCTGGACCACGTCCAGGTGAAGGAGCCCCAGGAAGCCGCAGCGAAAGCCGAAGCCGAGGGCGGCAGAACTGTCCTTCTCGTAGATGAGGGCCGCGTCGTTGAGCTTCAGCTTCTCGAGCGCCTTCGTCAGGTCACCGTAATCGTCGGTGGCCATCGGGTAGAACGAGGAGAACACCACCGGCTTTGCCTCGCGGTAACCGGGCACCGCCTCGGCGGCCGGGCGGTCGGCCTCGGTCAGGGTGTCGCCGATGGCCAGGCCCGAGAGGCTCTTCACCCCGGCCAGCACGTATCCCACCTCGCCCGCAGACAACTGGGCGGCGGGGACGTGCTTGAGACGCTGGTAGCCCACTTCCTCGACCTTGTGCTCCTGGCCCGAATGCATGAACCTGACGCGGGTGCCGGCGCGCAGCGTGCCGTCGAAGGCGCGCACCTGCAGGACGGCGCCGCGGTAGGCGTCGTAGCGGGCATCGAAGAGCAGCGCGCGCAGCGGCGCCGCCGGGTCGCCCTTGGGCGCGGGCAAGCGATGGACGATGGCCTCCAGCAGCTCGTCGATGCCCGTGCCCAGCTTGGCCGAGACCTGAATCGAGGCGAACGGGTCGAGGCCAAGGTCGCGGTCGATCTCCTCCATCACGCGCTCGACGTCGGCCGACGGGAGGTCGATCTTGTTGATCACCGGCACGACCTCGAGCCCGAACTCCATGGCCAGGTACAGGTTTGCGACGGTCTGTGCCTCGACGCCCTGCGAGGCGTCGACCACCAGGAGCGCCCCCTCGCAGCTCATCAGCGAACGGCGCACCTCGTGCGAGAAGTCGACGTGCCCCGGCGTGTCGATCAGGTTGAGCTCGTACGTCCGTCCATCCCGCGCCGTGTACGGCAGGCTGACGGTGTTGGCCTTGATCGTGATCCCGCGTTCGCGCTCGAGATCCATCGAGTCGAGGATCTGGTCGCGGAAGTCCCTCGCCTCGACCGCGCCGCAGCGCTGGATGAGGCGGTCGGCGAGCGTCGACTTGCCGTGGTCGATGTGGGCGATGATGCAGAAGTTCCGGATGTGGTCCATGGTTGCTCGGCGCAGGCGGTCGCGCTCGACTGCGCCACGTCAGTCTAGCCGCAGTGCGGCCGCGTGTGCGGCCCGACAGCAATCGCGAGCGGCCATCAGGCACCCGCGGCGGTACAGCACTACCCGTCGGTCCGGGGCCAGTTCGCCGTCGTTGCCGCGAGTTTCGCCGATGACGACCGACGAACTCGAGGCATGGACGAAATGGGCCCTGACGCAAGCCGACGAGGCCGCTGTGCG
>CAVONI010000008.1:77500-233139 GCA_963697285.1 uncultured Acidobacteriota bacterium | reverse complement strand
CCCGCGTCGTGTTCAAGGGTGAACACCTCCAGCGTGGCGGCGCCTTCAAGTTCCGTGGCGCCTACAACGCCCTCGTGCAACTGAGCCCGGAGCAACGGGCCCGCGGCGTCCTCACCTACTCGTCCGGCAACCACGCGCAAGCCATCGCGCTCGGCTGCCCGCTCCTTGGCGTCCCCGCCACGATCGTCATGCCGCAGGACGCGCCGGCCGTCAAGCTTGCCGCCACGCGCGGGTATGGCGCCGAGGTCATCACCTACGACAAGCACCAGACGACCCGCGAGACACTCGCGCACGAGATCGCCGACGCACGGGGGCTGACCGTGATTCCGCCGTACGATCACGCGCACGTCATCGCCGGCCAGGGGACCGCCGCCAAGGAACTGATCGAGGATGCCGGCCCACTCGACGTGCTGCTCGTGCCCTGCGGAGGCGGGGGACTGCTCTCGGGATCGGCCATCAGCGTCGACGCCCTCGCCCCCGACTGTCGCGTGATCGGGGTCGAACCGGCACTGGCCGACGATGCGATGCGTTCATTCAAGACGGGCATCCTGCACAAGGTCTCGAACCCGGAGACCATTGCCGACGGCGCCCGCACGCCGTCGCTCGGCGCGCTCACCTTCCCGCTGATTCGCCGACACGTCGATGACATGGTCGTCGTGTCGGACGAGGCGATCCTCAACGCCATGTTCTTCGTGTGGGAACGCATGAAGCTGCTGATCGAACCCACCGGAGCACTGGCCGTCGCCGCCCTGCTCGACGGCGCGGTGCCGGTCGCAGGGCTCCGGGTCGGCGTCATTCTCAGCGGCGGCAACGTGGACTTCGACATCGTCGCGCCGCTGATGACGGGCCAGCACCCTGCCCGGGCGGGGAGGAACGCGTGAGCCCCACCGGCGACATCCTCGTCCTCAACCGGGCCGAACTGCAGCACCTGCTCACGCTCGACGTCATGGTGCCCGCGCTCCGGGCAGCTTTCGTGGCCTTTGCCGAAGGGCGGACGCAGGCCTACCCGGTGGTGCGCGAAGAAGTCCGGGCGCACCGTGGCATCTTCGGCATCAAGTCGGGGTACGTGCAGGACGAGGGAATCATCGGCCTGAAAGCAGGCGGATTCTGGCTCGACAATCCACCCCGGGGCCTCACCGCGCACCAGTCGACGACAATCCTCTTCGATCCGCAGACCGGCGTGCCTCTCGCGGTGATGGACGGGAATCACATCACGACGGTCCGCACCGCCGCCGTCGGCGCCCTGGCGGCCGGCGTCCTGGCCCGGCCCGACTCCCGTGTCGCCGCCATCCTCGGTTGCGGTGTTCAAGGCACCGGCCAGGCCCAGGCGCTCTGCCACAGCCTCCCGATCACCGAAATCAGGGCGTTCGACGCCTCGTCCGCCAACCTGGATCGCTTCGCGCAGGCGCTCGCTGCGCGCCCCGGTGTGTCGGTCGTCGTGTCGGCAACGGCGGAAGCGGCCGTGCGCGGGGCCGACGTCGTGGTCACCGCGATGGGCGCACGCGAACCCGTCCTGCGCGCCGACTGGGTGACCGCGGGGATGCACGTGAGCATGTTCGGCACCGACACGCGAGGCAAGATCGAGGTCGAGACGGCACTGTTCGCGAAGGGCACGCTGGTGGTCGACGACGTGACGCAGGCCAACACGATTGGCGAAACGCAGCACGCGATCGCCCAGGGCCTGGTGGCTGCCGATACGGCCCACCTGACGCTGGGTGCGATCCTGGCCGGCCAATGCGCCGGGCGCACGCGCGCCGACGAGATCACGCTGTTCGATGCCACCGGTCTCGCCTTCCAGGACATCGTCGCAGGCTCCATCGCCATGGCCCTTGCGAGAGAGCGTGGCCTCGGCCGGTACGTGTCGTTGTCGTGAGCGTCGCACCACCGCCGCTCGAGCCCTCCATGTCGACGACCACGCACGAAAGGAACGCCAGGATGAAAGCTGCGCTGCTCGTATTGCTCCTCTCGGCAACGAGCGTTGCCGCACAAGACGCAGGCACCACGCCGCGTCTCGATCAGTGGACGGCGCTGCAGTGGCGGAGCATCGGGCCGGCGCGGGGCGGCCGCTCGATCGCGGCGGCCGGGACGACCAGCCGGCCGAACGAGTACCTACTTCGGGGCCACGGGCGGCGGTCTCTGGAAGACGACCGACGGAGGCGTGACATGGGCGCCGGTGACCGACGGCCAGATCAGGAGCAGCTCGGTCGGCGCGGTCGCCGTCTCGGAGTCCCATCCCGACGTCGTGTACCTGGGAATGGGCGAGACGCAGCTCCGCGGCAACGTCATGCAGGGCGATGGCGTCTACAAGTCGCTCGACGCGGGCAAGACGTGGAGGCACATCGGGCTGGCCGACTCGCACGCGATCGGCCGCATCCGCATTCACCCGACGAACCCGGACGTCGTGTTCGTTGCGGCGCTGGGGCATCCGTATGGACCGAACGCCGAGCGAGGCGTCTACCGATCACGCGACGGTGGGGCGACCTGGGTGCGCGTGCTCTTCCGCAGCGACAAGGTCGGCGCCGTCGACATCGCCTTCGACGAGAACGATCCGCGCGTGCTCTTCGCGACGCTGTGGGAGGTCTACCGCACGCCCTGGATGCTGTCGAGCGGCGGTCCCGGCTCCGGCCTCTTCAAGTCTGCGGACGGCGGGGATACCTGGACAGAGATCACCAGGAATCCCGGGCCTGCCGGGCGGGACGCTCGGAAAGATCACGGTCGCCGTGTCGCGCGCCGATGGCCGCAGGGTCTACGCGCTCGTCGAAGCCGACGCCGGGGGACTGTTCCGATCAGACGACGCGGGCGGCACGTGGACGAAGGTGAACGAAGACCGCGACCTGCGCCAGCGCGCCTTCTACTTCTCGCGCATCGTCGCCGATCCGCGTGACCGTGACACGGTGTACGCGCTCAACTTCCAGATGAACCGCTCGACGGACGGCGGACGCACCTTCACGGTGCTTCCCGAAACCCACGCCGACCACCACGATCTCTGGATCGACCCCGCCAACCCGCAACGGATGATCGACTGCAACGACGGTGGCGGCACCATCAGCGTGAACGGCGGGCGCACGTGGTCGCACCAGGACTATCCCACGGCGCAGATGTACCACGTGGCCACGACGGCCGACACGCCGTTCCACGTCTGCGGCGCGCAGCAGGACAACTCGACGGCCTGCGTCCCGAGCGACGCCGCCGAGCACCTGCGCGACCCGCGCGACGCCCAGGGTCGCTGGCTCTATGCCGCCGGCGGAAACGAGAGCGGCCACGTGGTCCCGCATCCGACGGACGCGAACATCTTCTACGCGGGGGGCCAGGAGGCCTACCTCACGCGCTACGACAGGCGCACGGGCCAGGCACGCGACATCCAGCCCTACCCGCGGCTCTACTCGGGCGAATCGGCCGGCAGCGTGCCCGAACGCTGGAACTGGACGTTCCCGATTGCCGTGTCGACGATCGGGCCGCACACGGTGTACGCCGGCTCGCAGCACGTGTGGCGCACCAGGGACGAGGGCGCGACCTGGGAGCGGATCAGTCCAGACCTGACGCGCGCCGACCCGAAGACGCTGGGCGATTCGGGTGGGCCGATCACCAAGGACCAGAACGGCCCGGAGTTCTTTGCCACCATCTTCACCATCGCGGCGTCGCGTCTCGAGCCCGACACCCTCTGGGTCGGGATCGGACGACGGGCGCGTGCACGTGACACGCGACGGTGGCAAGCAGCTGGGCCGACATCACGCCAGCAGGCATGCCGGAGTTCACGACGGTCAGCCTCATCGACGCGTCGCCGCACGCGCCCGGGACCGCCTACCTCGCGGGGAAGCGTTACCGCCTCGATGATCGTGCGCCGTACGCCTGGCGGACGCAGGACTTCGGCAAGACGTGGACGCCCATCACGCGCGGCATCGCACCGGGCGATTACGTCCACGCCATCCGCGAAGACCCCCGACGGGCTGGCCTGCTCTACGCTGGCACCGAGCACGGCATCTACGTCTCGTTCGACGCGGGTGCCGGGTGGCAGTCCCTGTCGCTGAACTTGCCCGATGTCCAGGTGCCCGACCTTGTCGTCGAAGACGACGACCTCGTGATTGCCACGCACGGCCGCTCGTTCTACGTGCTCGACGGCATCGGGGCACTGCGACAGGTCTCGGCAGACGTCCTGAACGCGTCGGTGCACCTGTTCGAGCCGGGGCCTGCGTATCGTCGGTCGCGCGCCGCGATGCTCGACTTCTTCCTCAAGACCCCGGCGAACGCCGTCGCGCTCGAGATCCTCGATGCGGACGGTCGAAGCCTGCGTCGGTTCGCCGGCGAGACGCTCGCCAGGGCTGGCGCACACCGCGTCAGATGGGACCTGCGGACCAGCGGGGCCGTCACGTTCGAGGGGATGATCCTGCGCGGAGCGCGGCCCGAACGGGGTCCACTCGTGCCGCCAGGGACCTATCGCGTCCGCCTCGATGTCGATGGCCGCGTGCATGAACAATCGCTGACCGTCGCCAGGGATCCCCGGCTCACCGACGTCACCGACGCAGACCTGCTGGCGCAGTTCGCCCTTGCGCGGCAGATCAGCGAGCGCACGAGCGAAGCGAACCAGGCGGTGATCACCGTGCGCGCGCTGAAGGCGCAGGTCGCCGAGCGCGTCGACGCCCGGGCCTCGTCCGAGCTGAAGGCGATCGCCGGGGCATTCGTCGCCAGGCTGTCTGCCGTCGAAGAAGCGATTTACCAGGTGAAGAACCGCAGCCCGAAGGACCCGCTCAACTTCCCCATTCGCCTGAACAACCGGATCGCTGCCTTGCAGGACGTCGTCGAGAACGCCGACGCACGTCCGACCCGACAGAGCTACGCCGTGTTCGACGAGTTGTCGGCCGAACTCCAGGTCCACCTGGCGGCCCTGCGAGGAGCGCTCGACGGCGAGCTCCCGACGCTCAACCGGGCGCTGGAGCGATCACGGCTCGGCCCCGTGCGGGTCAAGTGACGACCGCGAGACGACCTGAGGACATACCGATGCGAACAGCCGCTTCACGCATGACCGCAGGGCTCCTGGCCCTGTCACTGACCACCGTGCTGGCCCACGCGCAGCCCGCGACGCCCCAGCCCGCCGCACCGCGCCCGGCGCCCGGCACGATGTTCCTGCACACCGAGCGGATTCCGCTGGTTGCCGGCGGGCTTGCCACGGCCGAGCGGGGCGTCATGTTCGTGCCAACGAACCGGCAGAAGCCCGCAAGCGGCGTGATCAGCCTCGACGTCTACCGGTTCCGGGCGGTCACGCCGCAGCCGGGGCCGCCCATCTTCCTGCTCTATGGCGGTCCGAGCTTCGAAGGCCTCGAGCCGCTCCTGGCGCGCAAGGGCTACTACGAGAGCCGCATCCGGCCGCTGCTCGACGCGGGCGACCTCGTGGTCGTCAGCCAGCGCGGCATCGGTCCCTCGAAGCCGACGACCCTGATCGTCGGGCCCCGCCCGGCCCCGCTCGACCGCGCGGTCAGCGATGCCGAACGCGCCGAAGCCGTGCGTGCGGCGGCCGCCCGCGAGAAGGCCTACTGGATCGAGCAAGGCCTGGACCTCGAAGGATTCACCGTCATCGAAGCGGCCGCGGACGTCAACGATGTGCGCAAGGCCCTTGGATACGGGCGCATCACGCTCTGGGGAGGCAGCTTCGGGTCGCACTGGGCGATGGCGATCATGCGATTCCACCCCGAGATCGTGGAGCGGGCGATTCTCAGGGGCATGGAGGGCCCGGACCACACCTACGACATGCCGTCGTACGTGCGGCATTCGCTCGAGCGCCTCGCGGCGGAAGCCGATGCGGCGCCTGCCCTGGCAGGACAGATTCCGCCTGGCGGTCTCATGGCGGCCCTCGAGACGGTCATCCGCCGCACCGCCGCGCAGCCAGTCGTTGTTCCGGTGACCGACACGGCGTCCGGCGTGGCGCAGCAAGTCCGCTTCGGACCCGAAGACGTGCAGGACATGGCCGCCGGCTACACCGCCGCCGCGACGTCGCGTGCCGGCATGCGGACCTGGGCCTCTGACATCCTCACGCTGTATCGTGGCGACTTCCGGCCTGCCGCCGAGGCGCGCGTCCGGAACCACGCCGTCGAGCGGTTCAGGACGGCCAGCTACTTCGTGCTCGACTGCGGATCGGGTATCAGCCCGGCCCGGCGGACGCAGATGGAGGCCGACAAGGCCGCCGCGTTGCTGGGTACCCCGGGGTTCAATTACGACGCCGCGTGCCCCGAGTGGAAGATCGATCTCGGCGACGCGTTCCGGCGCAACTTCGACACGCAGATCCCGACGGTGATCGTGCAGGGCGATTACGACATCTCGACGCCCCTCGAGAACGCGCTCGAGCTTGCTCCACACTTCAAGAACGGGCGGCTCATCGTCGTGCACGGCGGGTCGCACCCGGCGCTGGACGACGCGATGGATGCCTCGCCGGCCTTCGCGGCCGCGATCCTGGCGTTTGCGCGCAGCGGCGACAGCAGCAGGCTGCCCCCGAGGTGCAGCTGCCGCCGATCCAGTGGGTGGTACCAGCTGCGGCCGAGCGATAACGGCACGGTTGACCAGTTCCTGTGTTTTGAATATTGTATACAAATTCCACTTGCCGAATCGGTCTGGATCTGCCGGCCCTCGCGGCCGCCCGCTGTTTCTGCACACACGACGGCCCACGCCTCCGGGAGGAGGCCTCGGCCGGAAGGAGAACGCACCATGAAGGTCCGCGCCCTACTTGTTCTGGCGTTGCTCGGGATGACTGCAACGGGTGCTCTGGCCCAGATCGCGGTGGAGGGCGGCGTGCGCGGGCTCGTCAGCGACTCGCAGGGCGGGGTCCTGCCGGGGGTGACGCTCACGGCCACCAGCCCGACAGGCACGGCGCCGGTGTCGGTGGTCACCGACGGTGAAGGCAATTACCGGTTCCTGTCACTGGCGCCGGGCGACTACACCATTACGGCAGAGCTTGCCGGCTTCGCCAAGTACGAGCGGGCGGGCGTTGAGGTCCGTGCCGGACGGAACATCGGGATCGACATCACGATGAAGGTCGGCAGCCTCGAGGAAACGGTGCAGGTCATCGTCGACTCCCCGCTGCTCGAGGTGCAGAAGGCGACCACGTCGGTGAACGTCGACGGCGAACTCCAGCGCGTGCTGCCGCTGACATCGCGCAAGCAGTTCGCCGACTTCCTCGAGGTGACGCCCGGCATCGTGGCGCGCGCCGGTGACGCCACGGGCGGCGGCCAGATCTACTTCCTGCGCGGCGGCGAGCTCGAGAACCACGTGATCCAGGTTGACGGCGCCGACATGGGCTCGTTCCGCCAGAACCGGCCCGACCGGCTGCTGTCGATCAACACCGACTCGGTCAGCGACGTGCAGATCAAGACCGGCGGCGTCGACGCCTCGTCACCGCTCGGCTCGGGCGCGGTCATCAGCGTGGCCACGAAGTCGGGAAGCGATCGCCTCAGCGGATCCGCGGGCGCGATCTTCACGCCCGAGTCGTGGAACGGCGACAACGCCGGCGACGGCAGCGTGCGCTACAACGAGGTCATCCAGCCCGACATCTCGCTGAGCGGGCCGCTGATGCGGGGCAAGATCTGGTTCTTCGGATCGTACCGCTACTCGCACGTCAACTCGGGCATCGGCCGCACCGCCGAGCAGATTGCGACGCTGACCGCGCTCAAGCCTGACTTCGAGCCCTTCGACAACGAGATCACCTCGAACAACTACTACGTCAAGGTGACCGCGCAGTTGTCGCCGGCGCACCAGTTGTTCGGCTTCTACCAGCACGACACCCACCCCGAGCAGGGCAACTTCGAGTGGTATGGCGAGCGGCTGGCGATCAACGCCGCCGGTGGGAGCGGCTACGCCGCGAGGTTGCAGTCGATCTGGGGCGCGTCGGTCACGACGCGCCTGATGGCCTCGTACAACGACAAGACGACCACGGGCAGCTTCGACATCTTCGACGGCTACATCAACGACGGGCCGGCGCTCCAGGTGCACGAGACGGCCTTTCTCTCGAGCGGCCGGCTCACGGGCTCGGGGGTGATCGGCCTGTTCAACAACGACGACAGCTACTTCGCCATCTCGCCGGCCTCGAAGAAGACGTTCCAGGCCGACATGACCTACGTGAAGTCGGGATGGCTGGGATCGCACGAGTTCCAGACCGGCGTGTACGCCCAGTATCTCAGCAGCGCCGACGAGATTCGTTACCCCAACGGAGGCTTTGCCCTCGAGGAGCACGTGCTCCTGAACCCGGACAATCCGGGCGGGGGAACGAGGCCCTTCCACCGCCGCGTGTTCGCGCTGGAGCAGCTCAAGCAGTCGCAGACCGAGGCGAGGGACCTCGCGTTCTACGTGCAGGACGCGTGGAAGCCGACGTCGAGCCTGACGCTGAGCCTTGGCGTGCGGTTCGACCACGTCAAGGCGACCGAGGAACTGTTCGACCTGCAGCTGCAGAGCGCCATGCACGTGGGGCCGCGGCTCGGTGCGACGTGGGTGGCGACCCGGGACGGCCGGAATGTCTTCCGTGGAAGCATCGGGCGCATCCACGAGATCCCCATGCCGCGCAACCTCGGCGGCGTCGGCTCGGCCAGCTCCACGTTCACCGACTTCTACGACAACAACCTCGACGGGGTGTTCGAGACGACCTTCGTCACACCCGGCAGCACCAGTGCCGCCACCGACCGCTTCCCCGATCCGGATCACCAGCAGCCCTACATCGACGAGTGGACCGTCGGCTACCGGCGCCAGTTGCCTGGCGGCGTCGCGGTCGACACCGGCTTCAGCCGCCGGAGCTACAAGGCGCTTCCCGCGCTGGTCGAGACGAACGGCATCTACGAGGGCAACGTCTTCAAGGGCTACAAGAACGAGAACTTCAACGCCATCTACGCCATCACGAACAACACCTGGAACAGCCTGGTCTACTCGGGGATCGAGTTGAACGCCAGCAAGCGGACCAGGTCGGTGCAGGTGCTCGGCGGCTACACCCGCGGCTTCCAGCACGTCGACGGCACCTGGCAGCCCAACGACCCGGCATCGTTCATCCAGCCGACGGCGTTCCCGAACGACAAGGGCATCGGCAGCATCCGGGGTAATACGACCAACAGCCTGTCGGGGAGTGCCGACACGCGCAGTTCGTCGTGGCAGAAGCACAACCTCCGCCTGGGGGGCACCTGGTTCACCCCCATCGGGGTTGTCGCGTCGCTGAACTACGTCTACCAGTCCGGGCCGTACTCGGGCCCGGTCGTGACGAGGATTGCCGCCGCTGACCCGGCGTTCGGCCCGCCCACCGTCACGCTGTCGAACGGGCGTCGCGTGTCGAACCCGCTGGCGACAACGGTGCGGTTCGCGTACGAGACGCGCGGCGAAGGACAGATCAAGCTCGAGCCGCTCCAGAACCTGAACCTGAAGCTTGGCTACAACCTGAAACTCGGTGTCCACAAGATCGAGACCGCGCTCGACATCTACAACGTCACCAACAGGGGGGCGTTCGAGCAATTCCTGGGTGGCGCCAACCAGCAATACAGTCCAAACTACGGCCTCGGTCGCGCACGCCAGGTTCCGCGGGTGTTCCAGGCGTCGATCCGTTATGCGTTCTGACCCGGGGCCGGCCCCGATTCGTCATCGCAGGAGACTCTCGTGAGCGCACTTCGCCTGGCCCTCGTGCTTGCGTTCGTCGCCGTGCAGGCGGCAACGCCAATCGCCCAGCAGCCGAACGCCGTCACGCACGGCCCCATCCTCGGCCGACCCGGTGCGAACCAGATTGCCGTGTGGGTGCGCACGGCGCACGCGGGCACGTTCACCGTGCGCTACGGCCTTGCGGCCGACCAGCTCACGCAGGTCTCCGCGCCGGGGACGACGAGCCTCGAGCGTGATTACACCGGCTCGGTCATGCTGACGGGCCTGACGCCGGGGACGAAGTACTTCTACCAGGTCGTCCCGGCCGGCGGCGGAGCGTTGCCCGCCCGTCCCGACGGCTGGTTCCTCACGCTCCCGGACGCCGCCACCTACGTCAACAGCCAGCACAATCCGAAGGGGCTCTTCAACCTGCGCTTCGAGTTCGGCACCGGGAACAACCAGAACCCGGGCGGCGAGGGTCCGTGGCCCCCGGCCTTCCGGACCATGCTCGAGCGCCTTCACGGCAAGGTGTATTTCGCGATCCTGAACGGCGACTTCACCTACGAAGAGAAGCGCGACTACACGGTGCCCGAGTGGCGCACGCAGGTGGGCCTGGCGCCGGGCGCCGCGGTCCCGAAGGCCGTGGACCTGGCCCCGAGCATCGTGGGCGTCTGGGAGAACTACAAGCTCTACCTGAAGCGCGGTGACGCCCTGGCCGCCTGGCATCGGAACGTGCCAGGGTTCTTCACGTTCGACGACCACGAGATCATCGACAACGTCGAGGGCACGGGCACGGTCGGCCATCGCGATCGCAAGGCCGTGTTCCGCGACATCGGCACGCAGGCCTGGTACGACTATCTCGGCTGGGCCAACCCGGTCGCACCCGGCCAGATCCGTTTCGGCCGCGCGCAGCTCAAGGCCGGCAGCGACGTCCTGACGGATCCGGACGCCGACTTCGTCGCCAACCCCGTCATGCTGAAGGAACCGGGCGACCTGCACGTTCATTGGGGCGGGGTGGCGGCCGGGCTTCCCAACCGCGAATTCACCGCGCAGCCATTGCGCGAGGGCGACCCCAACGCCGGCGTCTACGAAGTCGTCGAGCGCCTCGACGCCACGCGCCTGCGCATCCGGCCGGCCGCGGCAAAGGACGGCACGGCGTCGTACTCGATCGGCCGCCGCTCGTACTACGAGCAACGCATCGGCAATGCCCACTTCTTCTTCCTCGACACGCGCAGCCACCGTGATGTCGGCGATGCCACCAATCCCGCCCGCCCCGACCGGACGATGCTCGGAGCGCGCCAGAAGGCCTGGCTCACGGATGCCATGAAGAAGAGCGACGCCGCCATGTTCTTCGTGGTGTCGCAAGTCACCCTGACGATTCCGCACGTGGGTGGCACGCCTACAGGCACCGGCGCGTCGGCCAACGTTGACGCACCCGTGCTTCACGACGAGGCCTGGCCCATCTTCCTGGCCGAGCGCGAGGAACTCATCAACTTCTGGGATTCGCTCGGCAAGCCTGTCATGGTGTTGACGGGTGACCTGCACAACAGCTTCTCGATCAAGGTGTCTGACCGCGTGTGGGAGTTCGCCTCGGGACCGCACAACTCGCGGAACCACCGGGCTGACGCGCAAGGCAACGCACCCGCCAACGGCATCTACGATTCGCGGGGGCGCAAGGTCGACATCCGCTGGTCGAGCTACTTCCTGCCCGACGTGCCCGCCCCGCTCGTGCGTCAGCCCATCTACACCTCGGTGCAGATCAACAACGTGTTCAACAACCGGCAGGTGGCCGGCACCGACCGCTGGGTCGCCTATCCGTTCCCCCAGGTCATCGTGCAGTTCTTCGACGGCTTCACAGGCGACCTGCTCTACGCCGAATCGATCCAGGTCGGCAGGTAGGCGCGTCTGTTCGTCGCCTGGACCGTCGCGGGGTGTCTCGGCTACGCGGTGATCCGCTACAACGTCGCCGGGAACACCCCGTGGCCCGACCTCGCGTTCTTCGTCTCGAACAAGGGGATCTCGCTCGCGTCCGTGCTCCTGATCGCGGTGTCGTACCTGGCGAACCGCCGCATGCCGGCCGACGAACCCCGACGCGCCGCACGTCGGGCGCTCGCGCGGCGGGCCGGGCTGGCCGGATTCCTGCTCATGCTGCTCCACAGCGCGGTGTCCGTGGGCCTGCTGACATGGTCGCAGCACTACCCACGACTCGGGGAGTCGCGGCTGAACAGCCTGGGGCTCGCGTGTGTCACGGCTGGCACGCTTGCGGCGGCGCTGTTCGCGGTGCCGGCCCTGTGTTCGCATCGACGCGTCGTCAGCCGACTGTCGCCGACTGCCTGGGGGCGTGCGCAACGGTTCGGCTACTTCGCCCTCCTGCTGACGGCGGTACACGTGCTGACCATCGGCATTCAGAACTTCACCGCCTTCGGCGCGTGGCCAGCCGGGCTACCGCCCATCTCGCTGCTCGCCACCCTGGCATGCGTCGGCCCGGTCGCCGCGAAGCTCGTCTCGATCAGCCAGGCTCACCGACCGCCCCGCACGCTCACGAGCCGCCCGGCACGGGGCGCGGCCCCGCCCTCTGCCCCGGGCCGACGTAGAATGACCGACACCCGACACGCATCGACCTCCGGGGGGTTGCCATGACTCGGCTGAACGACGAAGACATCGCAGCGGCGTTGCGTGACCTCGGCTCGTGGACGGAGCGCGACGGCGGCATCGAGAAGACGTTTGCCTGCCGCTCGTACGCCGACGCCATGGCTGCTGTCGTGCGTCTCGGTTTCGAAGCCGAGGGCGCCGATCACCATCCCGACCTGGGCTGGTCGTACCGTGAGGTCACGGTGCGCTACACGACGCACAGCGAAGGCGGCCTGACCCCACGCGACATCGCCGGGGCGCAGGCGGCGGAACGAATCTTCAGCGCCTTCGTCTGACACGTTGCTGTCGCGTCTCGCTGGTGAGACGCGGGCGAGAGGGGACGGCCTTCACATGTTGATCACCACCACGCCCAGCTTCGAGGGCAAGCGCATCACCCGGTACCTGGGACTCGTCAGCGGCGAGGCCATCCTCGGCGCCAATGTCTTTCGTGATCTGTTTGCCGGGATCCGCGACATCGTCGGTGGGCGCAGTGCGGCCTACGAATCGGAGTTGCGGAAGGCCAAGGAAATCGCCCTCCGCGAGATGCAGGACCAGGCCACGTCGCTCGGAGCCAATGCCATCGTGGGCGTCGATCTCGACTACGAGACGGTGGGTGGCGGGACGATGCTGATGGTCAGCGCGAGCGGCACGGCCGTCGTCTGCGAATAGCGTTCGCCGACGGAACGGTCGTGCACGTGGGCGGGGCAAGGCGTGGCGCCGGCACTCCCGGGCACATGGGTGCCGGTGTCAGGTCGGGTCCCGTCTTACGAGATTGGGAAGATGCGTTCGAGGTCGTCGGCCGGGCGGGGGATGACGTGAACGCCGATGAGTTCGCCCACGCGGCGGGCGGCGGCGGCCCCGGCATCGGTCGCGGCTTTCACCGAGCCGACGTCACCCCGGACGATGGCGGTGACCAGGCCGGCATCGACCTTCTGCCAACCGACGAACACGACGTTTGCGGTCTTGCACATCGCGTCGGCGGCTTCGATCATGCCGATCAGCCCGCGAGTCTCGACCATCCCGAGCGCTTCGCCGGGAAGTTCCTGCTTGGCCATGGCAGGGCGGAGTCTATCAGTATTCGCCCTACGTGATCGTGCCGCGGGCGGTGACGGGCAGTTCGTCGATCACCGACAGGCCGTCTACCAGCGCCACCGTGTTCACCAGGTTCGAGACCACGCACGAGTGATTCGGGATGACCCGCACGCGATCGCCGATGCGGAGGTCGCTCTCGCCGCGGACCGATACCGTCGCGTGTTCTTCTGACAAACGCTCGATCGTGAACATCGGGTCGGGCGTGTTGTCGACGAGGTCGCGGACGAGCGCGCCGTACCCCGGCATGGGCTCGAACCCCCGCGCGCCGTCGTTCGACAGGGTCTTGCTGCCGCAGTCGAGGATCAGGCGGTCGCGTGACGGCCGAGACACCACCATGGCGACGACCGTCAGGGCGCAGTCGTCCCAGGTCGCGGCACCCAGCCCGACCTGCGTGCGGTCGAAGTACACGTAGTTGCCGATCCGCAACTCGGTGAAACCGTCGAGGGCCAGCGTGAACCTCGCGATGGGCGTCGCGCCCATGCTGATCCTCTCGATCGCGATTCCGCGGGCGCGGCACGTGCCGGCAATCCCGGCCATGAGGTCGCGCTCGTCGCGTGCCATCTGCGCGAGGGCCTCGGGGCTCGACGCATGGTAGGCGTGCCCGGCATGGCTGAGGAGCCCGCGAAGGCGCAGCCCCGGCAGGGCCGACACGGCTTCGATGAACGCGACCGCATCGACGTGCGCGGGGTCGATGCCGCAGCGATGGAAGCCCACGTCGATCTTCACGAGCACGTCGGCGCGACGGCCGTAGGTCAGCATCGCGTCAGACCAGGCGCGCGCCACGTCGAGGTCGTCGACGATGAACGACACCGCGACGCGATCCTGGAGGGCCACGACGCGTGGCGCATTGAGCGGTTGCAGGGGATACGGCAGCAGGATGTCGCCCACGCCCGAGGTCGCGAGCGCCTCGGCCTCGCCCAGTTTCGCGCAGCAGATCCCGACGGCGCCTCGCGCGACCTGTTCGTAGGCGAGCCAGGCAAGCTTGTGTGTCTTCGCATGGGGGCGCAGCGTCACGCCACGTGCGGTGACGGCATCCTGGATCCGGGCCAGGTTGCGGAAGGCCCGCGGGCGATCGACGAGCACGTGCGGCGTGCGAAGGTCGGTGATCTGCACGTCGCGCAGTGTAACGCAGCGTCGTGTATGGTGTATGGCCGTGCCCAACATCTGCGTCTTCTGTGGATCGGCCCTGGGAACGTCTCCTGCCTACCGCCAGGTGGCCGAGGCACTCGGACGAGGCATCGCCGCCCGCGGGTGGGGACTGGTGTACGGCGGCGCCACCGTCGGCCTGATGGGAGTGGTCGCCGACGCCGCGCTGGCCGAAGGCGGGCGCGTGACCGGCGTGATTCCGACCGCCCTGGTCAACCGCGAACTCGCGCACCACCGCGTCACCGACCTGCGCATCGTCAACTCGATGCACGAGCGGAAGCTGCTGATGGCCGCGCTCTCGGACGCCTTCGTCTCGCTGCCGGGCGGCGTGGGCACGCTCGACGAGTTGTTCGAGATGCTCACGTGGAGCGTCCTGGACATCCACGACAAGCCGAATGCGCTGCTCGACGTCGACGGGTACTACGACACACTGCGCGCCTTCCTCGACCGCGCCGTGCGCGATGGATTCCTCAGCGGATCGTTGCGCGACAGCGTCATCGTCGCGACGGACGTCGACGCGTTGCTCGACATCGTCGCCGACGCGTGGCCACCGGAGGTCACCGCGCGCGCTGCGGCCGATCCGGCCGCGCCGCCGCACGCGCCGATCACAGATCCGTAATCCCGCCTGCGGATTGCACTCCGCACCGATGGTGCCGATTTCCCTCGCAGAGGCGAGCGCCCAGGCCGCGCCTCGGTCGAGACACCGATGCTCCGTCGTGCGGCGTGCGCTGCCGCTTTCGTCACCGCCGGACTGTGCGCGCAACTGCCGCTGCCCGCCCAGTCGCCTGCCGATCCGCCCGATGAGTTCGTGACCGCCATCGTCACCTTGCGCGACCAGGCCGTGACCCGTGTCGCGTCAACGGTCGTCGCCGCTGACGCCGTGATCGATCCGGACGCCCACGCGGCAACCGCGGCCGACGAGTTCCGCGCGTCGCGCGGCCGCGCCCTGGTGGCGCGCGTTGCAGCGGCACAACGGGCCTCGCAGTCGCAGGTGCGATCCGTCGTGGGCGCGCTCGGCGGCACCACGCTCTATGCCGCGCAAGCCGTCAACGCCGTCACCATCCGCCTGCCGCGTGCGGCCCTCGACGCACTGCGTGCGCGCAGCGATGTCGCCTTTGTCGAGATCGACGAGCCCCGGCACGCCTCTCTCGATCACGTGCCGTCTGCGATGCTCATGAACACCTTCTGGAGCGCCGGCATCACGGGGGGATCGATCGACGTCGCGGTGATCGACACGGGACTCTACACCGGGCACGAAGCGTTCGTGGCGAAAGCCGGATCGATCGTGAACGCCGTGTTCCACGATGCGGCGAAGTACCGATCCGAGTACTACGACATCTCCGACGATCCCGACGATTACGGCGGACACGGCACGTTCGTCTCGGGGATGATCTTCAGCCAGGGCAGCGCCGCCGACAGCTCGAGGCTGGGCGTGTCGCACGGCATCGACAAGCTCTTCAACCTCAAGGCGGGATACGCCACAACGACCGGCGGCGGCAGCAGCCTGCTGTCGGACGTGATGCGCGCCGTCGACTGGTCGCTGGTGCAGCCCGACGCCCCCGAGGTCTACAACTATTCCTACGGCGCGCGCATCTCGGCAGATGACGACAGCTACTCGCGTTACTGGGACGCGATCGTGGACGGCTACGCCAAGGTTGCGACCATCTCGGCCGGCAACAGCGGCCCGACCGACGGGACGGTCGGATCGCCGGGTATTGCCTACAACGTGATCAGCGTCGCCAACGTCACGAGCGGGGGCACTGCGACTCGAAGCGACGACGTGATTGCGACATCGAGTTCGCGTGGTCCCACCGTGGGCGGGCGCAAGAAGCCCGACATCGCCGCGCCCGGTTCGTCGGTGTGGCTCCCGTCGAACTGGGGTCCACGCATGTGGCTGCAGGTGACGGGTACCAGTTTCTCGTCTCCAGCGACCGCGGCCGCGGCCGCCCTCGTGATGCACGCGGGGATTGCCGACCCCCGCGCGGTCAAGGCGCTGCTGCTCAACTCGGCCGACGACCTCGGCACGGCCGGATGGGATACCGCGTACGGGTGGGGATACCTCAACGGGCAACGCGCATACGACGAACGGGCGTCGACGCTCGTGGCGACCGTTGGTGTGCCCGGGTCGGCCACCGGCACCCGGCTCTATGGCCGCGCGACGGCGGGGGCCTCGAAGGCCACCATCACCTGGCATCGCCGCGTGGCGTACGCCGGGGGTGGCGACCTCCCGCTGAGCGGCACCCTCAACAACCTCGACCTGGCGCTCTACGGCGAAGCCACGAATACCCTTCGCGCCCTGTCGAATTCGACCCGGGACAACGTCGAACAGGTGGTGTCGAACACGGCCGAAGCGGTGGTGCTCACCGTCTCGTCGGTGGGCGGGTTCACGGGCAGCGCTGACACGTTCGCCCTGGCGCACAACGGCGGTTTCGTCGCGAGGACGGGCCCGTCGCTCAGGATCAGCACGGCGGCGCCAGGCACGGTGGCGCCCGCCTCGACCTTCACGCTGACAGCGTCGGTGACCAACGCGGGCGACCTCCCCGCCCACGGTGTCGTCCTCACGCTGACACGGCCATCGGGCTTCATCCTTGACGCCGGCGTTTCGTCGCAGGAAGTGGGCTCGGTCGCGGTTGGCGCCACCCGGTTCGTCTCGTGGGTGCTGCGGACCCCTTCCTCGCCGAGCGCGGCCGCCTCGTTCTCGGTGGCGGGTGTCTCGACGTCGTACGGCCTGCCGTTCTCCGCGGCGGCCACGGCGTCGGTGACGACCGCCAACGGGTGCGGGTACGTCGTGAGCCACCCGCCGGCGATCGCGGCCGAGGGTCAGGTAGCCGATCTTACGGTCGCGACCGCGCCGGGTTGCGCGTGGAGTTCGGCGAGCGACGCTGCGTGGGCCCCCGTGGTCGCGGGCGCCAGCGGCAGCGGGCCCGGCACCGTGCGCGTGTCGGTGGCGCCCACGGCGATGGGGACGCCGCGCACCGCCCACGTGGCCATCGCCGACCAGGTCGTGACGCTGACACAGGAGGGCGTGCCGGTTCCCGAGCCGCGGACGTACTACCTGGCCGAGGGCGCCACCAGTGCGTCGTTCGCACTCGACGTGGCGATTGCCAATCCGAATGGCCAGCCGGCGCCGGTAGACATCCAGTTCCTCGGCGACGACGGCACGACGTCCACGGTGACCCGGACGCTCGACGCCCTGTCGCGAGCGACCATCCGCGTCAACGACGTGCCGGGGTTGAGCGCGGCTGCGGTCTCGACCGTGGTGACCTCGACGACGGGAGCGCCACTGGTGGTCGAGCGCACGATGACCTGGGGCACTGATGGCTACGGTGGGCACACGGGCACCGCCGTGAACCAGCCCGCGGTGACGTGGTACTTCGCCGAGGGCTCGCAGGGGATGTTCGACACCTACGTCCTGCTCGCCAATGCGGCCGCCGAGCCGACCACGGCGACGGTGACGTTCCTGCGGGAGTCCGAGCGCGCCGATCGTCAGGGAATTTGCGTTGCCTGCCACGTCGCGCGTCACGGTGTGGGCCGGCAGCTATCCCGAACTGGTGAACACCTCGTTTGCCATCGTCGTGGAGTCTGAGGCGCCCATCATCGCCGAGCGGGCGATGTACTGGTCGAACGCGACGCAGTTCTGGGTGGGCGGCCACGAAGCCGGCGGCGTGCCGGCGCTCGCGAACAGCTGGTTCCTCGCAGAGGGCGCGACGGGGCAGTTCTTCGACACCTTCGTGCTGCTCGGCAACCCGAACCCCGCGCCGGCGCACCTGACGGTGACCTACCTGCTGGCGACGGGGGAGTCGATCGTCAGGTCGCACACGATCCCGGGGTCGGCACGGCTGACCATCGACGTCGAGTCAGAGGGTGATGCGCGGCTGCGCAATGCGGCGGTCTCCACCATCGGTGTCGAGCGACGTGCCCATCGTGGTCGAGCGCGCGGTCTACTGGGGCGATGCCTCCGGGTGGTACGAAGGCCACGACAGCTTCGGCGTCACCGGGACGGGCTTGACGTGGGGGCTCGCCGAAGGCCGATCGGGGCAGGCGCCGGTCTACCAGACCTACGTCCTCGTGGCGAACCCGTCTGCCACCGCCGCGCAGGTGACGGTGACCTTCCTGCGCGAGAGCGGCGTGCCCGTCGTGAAGACCTTCCAGGTCGCGCCGACGAGCCGGTTCAACATCGACGTGTCGCACGAGGCGCCCGAACTGGATGGTGAGCGCTATGGCATGCTGATCGACTCGACCAACGACGTGCCGATCGTGATCGAGCGCTCGATGTACTGGAACAGCGGCGGCCTCGTGTGGTCGGGGGGCACGAACGCGACTGGGGTCAGGCTTCGGTAGGGCTGCGGCCCGCCGACTGTCGCCCGTCGCCCGCGGCACGTACTCGAAACCGTCCTCGCGTCGGACGCGGTGCTTCCGCTAGAATTCGCGGGCCATGTCGGTGTTGGCGGCTCGCCTCTTCTTCGTCGCGCTCGCGATGGCGCTGGTCGCCCCGGCCGGTGCCCAGGTTGCCGGCGTGGCGACCGCGTCACCAGGACCGCAGGCCCTGGCCGAGTTCTGGGACGCGCGCCATCTCGACTTGCCTGTCACGCCCCTGGTGACACACGACGTCCTCGCGCAGCACCTGGACCGGCTCGTGAGCCAGTCGCAGATCGGCCTGGCGCGCGAGGTCATTGGCAGTTCGGTCGAGGGACGACCCATCTGGCACGTCACCGCGGGACGCGGACCGACGCACGTGCTGCTGTGGTCGCAGATGCATGGCGACGAAGCGACCGCGACGTCGGCGTTGCTCGACCTGATGGTCTACATCGAGCGGGAGTCGCGCTGGCTCGAACGACTCACCCTGCACATGGTGCCGATGGTGAACCCGGACGGCGCCCAGCGCTTCCAGCGGCGCAGCGTGCAGGGCATCGACGTCAACCGCGACGCGGCGCGGCTTCAGACCCCCGAAGCGAGGGCGCTGATGGCGCTTCGCGACCGCGTGTCGCCGGCCGTCGGGTTCAACCTCCACAACCAGAACTGGCGCACGTCTGTAGGTCGTCCGCCCCAGCCGGCGGCCATCTCGCTGCTTTCGGTGGCGTACGACGAGGCGCGCACCGAGAACGCCGGCCGCGTGCTCACGAAGCGTCTCGGCGCCGTGATTCGCGACGCGCTCGAGCCGTTGGCGGCGGGGCGCCTCGGGCGTTACGATGACGAGTTCGAGCCGCGTGCCTTCGGCGACCTGGTGACCAGGGCCGGGACGCCGGTGCTCCTCATCGAAACCGGCCCCTGGCCAGGTCGCGACGAGGATGCCGATCGCGCGCTGGTGCGCCTGAACTTCGTGGCACTGGCGTCGGCGCTCGAGGCGCTCGCCACCGGCACGGTCGACCGCGCCGATTCGCGTCGCTATGACAGCCTGCCGGAGAACGAGCAGCGTATGATGCACACGATCATCCGCAACGCGAGGGTCCAGGTGGACGCGGACGTGCCGCCGTTCGTCGGCGACATCGGGATCGTCGCCTCGCGGGCGGTGGCCGTGACCGGGGGACAGCGGACGCTGACGACGTCGGCGAGGGTGGAGGATCTTGGTGATCTCAGCGTGTACGGCGCGCTGAACCAGATCGACGCCCGTGGGCAGTTGGTCACGCCGGTCTTCGACGCGGCGGCGAGGCCCGGTGACCGGGTCTCGGTCGATCCCGCCAGGAAGGCGCGCACGCCGATCATGCCGGGGTCTCCCGCGGCGTTCTGGGTGCTGGAGCCGCTGGAGGGAACCGGCGCCTGTCGGCTCGTTGAGATACTGACGGTGCCGTGAGAGTGGGCCCGCCGGCGCGTCCCGGTGGTGGTGGGGGCTGTTCCCGCGTCGGACGCGCGGGCAAGGTCCCTGCATTGAAGTGGTGTAACGTCCGATAGAACTAGCGCAGCCGGGCAGGGCGTCATCAGTCGCCTCACCGGTCGCCCCCTGAGGCAGCAGGAGCCGACGATGCTTGACTCGTTCAAGAAGTCCATCAGCGGGCAGGGCCCCGCGCGCAAGGCAGCCGACGAACTCGAAGAAATGCTGCTCAAGGCGCGCGTGGAGCGAGCCGCGCTCACCAATACCCTCTCGCAGGTCGAGATCCAGGCCACGCGCCTGTCTGACCTCGATCGGCGCCTCGGCGACGCCGCCGACCAGGCCGACGGGGCGGTGGCGAAGATCGAGAAGGTCTCAGAACGTCTCGCTCAGATCGAGACGCGCCTGACGGCCGTGACCGATGCCGACCAGCGGCTGAAGGTGTTGAGGGACGGACTGAAGGCCGCCGAGCAGCAGATGGAGAAGCTCTCCGGCCCCGAAGGCGACCTGAGCCAGCACAAGGCGCTGATCCAGCAGTTGTCACAGCAGGCCATGCAGGCGCGTGCCAGCGTCGACGCGATGAAGAGCGAACAGGCCCAGGTCGAAGAGGCCCGCGAGCAGTTGCGGACGGCCACCTCTGAGCTGAAGGGTGCCGCCGAGCGCACCGAGACGCTGCGAACCGACGTCGACGTGCTGCGGACCACCACGGCGGCGCTGTCGCAGGACGCCGTGAAGATCCGCGAGCTGTCGCGCGAGGCCAAGGAGGAAGTGGCCATTGCCGTCGACGCGGTCAAGGACGTCGAGAAGAAGCTCGGTCCGCTCGCCACGCTCCAGGAGCTGAGCAAGAACACCGACGAGCGTCTCACGGCGCTCAACAACCTGGCCGAGCACGTGGGCCAGAAGGTGAAGCTCCTCGAGGCGCAGCGGCACACCGTCGAGCACGCGGTCGTCGAGGCCAACCGCCTCAACGAGATGGTCTGGGCGATGGACGCGCAGATCAACCGGTTGAACGACGGCCACAAGCAGATGCAGCGCACCCAGGAAATGGTCGATCGCATGGACAAGGTCGCGCGCGAGGTCTCGACCTCGCTCGAGGGCGCCATGCGGGCCAGGGACGCGTTCGCGCAGGACATCGGCCGGCTCGAACGCGACCGCGGATCGCTGACGGAGTTCATCACGCGCTACACCGAGCAGCTGTTGCTGCAGCGTCGCGACTTCGACGCCCACGAACAGCGGCTGGTCACGGTGAAGTCGTCGGTCGACGAGCTCGATCGCAGCCTCGACGCGATCAGCCAGAAGGAGAAGACGCTGGCGGGCATGACGGCCCGCATGGATGCCCTGTCGAAGCAGTGCGCCGATCTCATCGCGAGCGGCGAGGAACTCTCCCGGAAGCAGAGCAGCCTCGAGACCCTCGCAGAGCGCCTGGCGCAGGTCGACGAGATGGGCAAGCGCACCGAGGGCTACATCGACAGCCTCAAGCAGAGCCGGGCGGATCTCGACGCCTTCAAGGCGGCCGTCCAGGCGCTCTACGCCTCGCAGCAGGAGGTGTCGTCACTGCGCGACAAGGTTGGCGGCGACCGCGTGGCCCTCGAGGCCTTCCTCGATCGCATCGGCACCTTCGCCTCGCAGTTGCCCGATCTCGACGCGAAGATGTCGGCGATCACCGGCAAGCTTTCGGTGGTCGACCAGGGCATGCAGGACGCGACGAGCCTCGTGTCGGTGGTCGACGAGCTGAATCGCCAGATCGCACGCGTTGACAACCAGCGGCAGTTCGTCGAGAAGGTGCAGAGCCGCGTGACGACGCTGAGCACCCTGAGCACGGAGCTGGATCGCAAGATCGAGCAGCAGCTCACGCGGCGCTCCGAGATCGACACCCTGAAGTCGCACATCGAGGGGGTCGCCATCCAGGTCGGTGACGCGCAGGGCAAGCTCGAAGAGGTCAACGCGCTGCAGAACAAGCTGCTGCCCCTCACCACGCAACTCGCCACGCTCAAGACGCAGATCGACAAGGTCGCGCAGCGCTTCCGCGAGGCGCAGACCGACGAAGCCTCGATTGCCGAACAGCAGAAGCGCCTGACCGAGCTGGCCACGCAGATGAAGTCCACCTCGTCCGAGGTGCAGGAGCGCCTGATCGAGGTGCGCAGCCTGGGCGAAGACCTCAAGCGCGCCACGTCGCTCAAGGACGAGATCCTCGAGGAGCTGTCGCGCGCGCAGGGCAAGCAGCGCGAGGTCACCGGGGCCGTCACCGCGACCGACGACCAGCTCAAGCGGCTCGACGCGCTCGCCAAGCAGCTCGACCAGCGTCACGGGCAGCTGGTGTTCAAGGAGAAGAAGATCGCGACGGTCGAAGCCAAGGTCGCCGACCTCAAGGAACTCACCGACGAGGTGCAGCGCCAGATGAAGACGGTCGCCGCCCGCGAGGTCGTGGTCGACGCGATCAAGAAGGAAGTGGACGCCATCGCCGAGATCGCCGCGCAGAGCAAGTCGGATCTCGAGCACGTCAAGGAACAGCGCGCCGAGGTTGCCGCGACGCGGGCCAGCGTCGACACCCTGCTGGGGATGATCGGGCAGGTCGAACAGCGCATCGGCCACATCGAGGATCGGAAGCGGATCGTCGACGAGGTCCAGAGCAAGGCCAACGCGATCGTCCACGTGCTCGACGACGTGCAGATCAACCTCGAGATGCTCAGCGAGCAGCGCGCGGTGATCGATCACGTGGCCGAGAACGTCACGCGCTTGTCGAACATGGTTCAGGAAGCGCAGACGACCGCGAAGAACCTGCAGTCGGAACGCGAACTGGCCGAGCGCATCGCCACGGGCATCCGGTCGCTGCGATCGAAGAGCACCGTGAAGGACGACATCGTCCCCGCCAAGAAGCGGGCGTAGCAGGGCGCGGGCTGGCGCACCCCCAGTGCGCCGGGGCGCGGGGTCTAGTTGAGTCGCTGCAGGACGGTGTCGATCACCGCGTCACGCGTCGGCCCGAGCTCCTGGGACGTGGCCCGCAGGAGCACGAGGCGCTCGTGCGTGCTGTCCCGCGCCACGATTCCGTCACGAACCCGCGCGCGTGTGGAGGATGTCGAGTGGACTTCGCGCCGGGGTGCGGAATTCCTTGACCACGTGCGTGTAGATCATGGTCGTCTCGACGTTTGCGTGCCCGAGGTATTCCTGGATCTGGCGGATATCCACTCCGTTCAGCAGCAGGTGCGTGGCGAAGCTGTGTCTCAGGGTGTGTACTGAGACCGGCTTGTGGATACGCGCCGCCTGCGCCGCTGCCTTGACCGCCTTCTGGACGACCGAGTCGCTCATGTGATGCCGGCGGACGATCCCCGCGCGGCCGCGGGCGTTAGGCCGACGATCAAGATAATTTCGGCGTGCATGGGACTGATCGGCCATGATGCGGGGCACCAACCGCCGCGGCCCGAGCTCGATCCTGCATGGTCCGTTAACGACGACCCACGGCCCAACATAGATTTGCCGCCGCCGGCGGCCGCTACGGATTGGTGCCGCCGCGGCTGACATCTGGCGTTGGGCCGCAGAGCGGTTTCGGAGCCAGCATGAGCAGATATGACGACGCCGTGAGCGCAATGCGCGTCGGACTCCCGGCCAAGCCGGAGCTACGCGACTATGTTCGCTGCGGAACGCTTGCGTCCAATTCCCACAATACTCAGCCTTGGAAGTTCCGGCTGGGGGCTGACACCATCCATGTCCTGCCGGATTTCTCCCGGCGAACACCGATTGTCGATCCCGACGATCATCATCTGTACGTCACTCTTGGCTGTGCTGCGGAGAATATTGTCATCGCCGCGAATGCGACCGACCGGCGAGCGGAGTTGTCCCTAACGACAGAGGGAGGTGAAGGGACTGCGTTACACGTCTTCCTGGGTAAGGGATCGAGTATAGGTCATAGCACCGATGCGGACCTCTGCGGCGCGATCCCCGTCCGGCAGTCGACCAAGTCTGAGTATGACGGCCACGTTCTGTCAGGATCCGAACTACGCCAACTCGAGAAGGCTGCCGCGGTGCCGGGCGTGGATGTCCTGGTAATTACGGAACGTTCCAGGTTAGAGCAGGCGCTCGAGTTCATACAAAAGGGCAACAGCGCCCAGATGGACAGCCCCGCCTTCGTCCGCGAGCTGAAGGAGTGGATCCGCTACAACCCCGCCGCGGCGCTGAAGGCCGGCGACGGGCTTCTGGGGAAGTGCTCGGGCAATCCGAGTGCGCCGAACTGGCTTGGCCCAACGATCTTTGATCTCGCTTTCAAGAAGGACGCGGAGAACAAGAAGTACGCGAGACAACTTCGGTCGTCAGCCGGCCTTGCAGTATTCGTCGCCGAAAGAGAGGGCCCAGAAGGCTGGATACAGGTCGGTCGGAGTTTCGAGCGGTTTGCCCTGCAGGCGACCGTTCTCGGTATCCGGCATGCCCATCTGAACATGCCAATCGAAGTGGAGGAGGTCCGACCTGCATTTGCCGACTGGCTAGGTATTCCTGGACGTCGTCCTGATCTTGTGGTCCGTTTCGGCAAGGCGCCGCTCATGCCCATGTCCATACGCCGTGCCGTGGACGCCGTGGTTGTTCCTTGAGGAATATGCTGGCAGCAAGGGCCTACGAATCCCGAAGCCCGACACAGCTGCGGCCCAACAACCGGTTGCAGCGGCCGGCGCTGGCGCGCCGCCGCTGAACCGGAGCGTCAGGCGGACAAGACGATCAGCTTGTCAGCTGGGATGGTCGAACGGCGATATCGGGGAACGCCTTCAATACCGCTTTGTCGAACGTCACCATTGGGCAGCGGGTCCGCTGGGCTAATTCGACAAACAGGGTGTCGTACACCGCCACGCCGGACGTTAGTGACTTCAGCAGCGCGCCTTGTGATAGCGTGGCTGTGGCCACGGTCTCGATCCCGAGTCGGCGCGCGAGGCTCAATCGGAGGGGCCCATCGTCCGCCGCCAACACGCCCGCGCGCACGGCCATCCAGATTACATTGGCCAACTCGGCTTCCCAATGCGCGGGCGCCAGGGGCATGGTCACAATCGTCAGGCACAGTCGGGCCTCATCGACAAAACGCTCGGTACCCAGGAGCAGGTAGGCCACCACGTTGGTGTCGATGACCGCTCTCATGGGCGGCCAACTCTCAGCCACGCGTCGATCTCGGTAGCGGAAGGCCTGCGGGTCTGACGGGCCCAACCCGCTTCGATTTGGTCGAGCACGGCCTGCCGTTCGGCCACATGCTCCTCCAGCAGCTCGCGCACCTCCTGCTCCATGGATCGGCTGTGGCGACGCGCGAGCGCTTTGAGCGATTGCACAACTTTGGCGGGGACGTTGCGTATAGTCAGTGTTGGCACGACTCGTCTCCTTGCTAGCATTATGCTAGCACTCAAGACGCCGCCTAACAAGCGGCTGCACTTGTCGGCGGCCGCGGTAATGTCGGGGCCCTTCGACACGTCGTCGTGCGGCCGCCGCAAGTGAGCCGCAGACGTTAGGAACTGTGGACCTGCGAGATCGAATGGCCGTGGCTGCCTTCGGCGGCGACGCAATGTTGGAGCTGTGACAAAGACATCGGAGGACGGAAGTTGTGACGAACGGCGACAGTTCAGATCGTTCAGGCTGGCTAACGCGACGAACGGTGTTCGCTCGTCACATGGCGCCAGGGTATACATCGTGTGCGAGCCGTTGACGTCGACAACGCCGAAGGCGTCCAATCTCAACCGGGATGAAGACCCTGCTGGTGCTCAGGCACGCGAAGTCGAGCTGGAGCGATCCGACGCTTGATGACCATGAGCGACCGCTGAATACGCGTGGCCGGCGCGATGGGCCGCGGATGGGAAAGCTGGTGCGGGAGTACGGACTGATACCGGACGTTGTCATCAGCTCCAACGCGATGCGGGCGCGGATGACGGCTGAGGCGGTGGTCGAGGCGGCTCGCTATGCGGGAGAGATCCTGCTGGACCAGCGTCTCTATATGGCCGGTCCGACCGACATCCTTTCGCTGCTGCGAACGGTGGGCGAGAAGGCCGAGACCGTGATGATCGTTGGGCACAATCCCGGACTCGAGGAACTGGTCGCGCAGCTGACTGGCGAGCGGCAGGACTTGCCGACCGCCGCCCTCGCGCGGATTGGCCTGCCGATCGATCGGTGGCGCGACCTCAAACTGTCGACTCGAGGGACGCTCCTGGGCCACTGGCGTCCGAAGGAACTGACATAGTCGACACAACGCTGTCGCCGGTGTTGCGAGCTGGCTGAAGCCGCGCGTTGACGGACTATCACATCCCGATATGGACCTGAAACACTTCGGCGACGCCTACGACATCGTCAAGAAGAGCCTCCTCGGTTGGCTCGCACCATTCGGGCCCTGGGGGGTGCACCCGATGTTTACTCACACGGTGTCACCCGCCGAAGCAGCCACGTTTTCGCAATTCCTTGCTGCGCCTCTGCTGTCGACCGACGTGCTGGACCTCGATGCGGAACGCACGGGGTACTTGGCAGTGTGTGGCGACTGCCGCAGCGTCTTCTTCGATCCGGATACGGGCGTCCGGCTTCACCGTCGTGAGCGCCACCGTGCAACGGAGTTCATCTTCGGTGACGAACTCCTGGCCGTCGCTCGCGCAAATAGCAACGGCTTGGTGATGGTCTTCGACCAGAGCGTCGCCCGTGGCCGTGAGGCTGCACACGCTCAGGCGAAACTGGATCACTTCGCGCGGCATGGCGTTGCTGGGTTCGCGTACGTGTCCCAAGCGTGCTTCTTGGTGTTGAGCCAGTCGCAGATGATCTCCGATGAAGCGCGCAATCGGGTTCTTGAAGCATCCTCCCTGCCGGCGTCTCGCATTCTGCGCGCCTCGCTGGCTCACATCGGGCCGCACCCCACGGCCGCAGCACTGCCGCTGAGCGACCATGGCTGAAGCCGGTGTTGCCTGCGAGCGGCGCAAACGTGACGGCCGGTTCCGGTCGGCCCCCGACAACCGACAGCTCTATCCTTCGCGACTTGTCGTTACCGATCCGACACCAGGGCGCGGCTCAGCGCCGGCTCGCCGAGGACGGTGACAACTCCAACGGTTGAGCCGCGATGCGTCACACAGCGGGTGGTGAGTACTAACTTGAGTCGGCCGACTAACGACAAATGGAGCCAGCGCGAGCTTACGGGACCCTGACCGCTTGGTCGAGGATGCGCGTGATCGCCGAGATCAGCGCATCCGAGTCCCGTTCCTTCTCGATGCCGCGCGTCATCACCACGAGCACGAACGGCACGTCGCCGAAGACGATGCCCGCGTCGTGGTGGACCTTCGTAATCGTGCCGGTCTTGTGCGCCACCTCGGTGCCCGGCGGCAGGCCGGCCGGAATCCCGTCGTTGAATCTCTGACGCTTGAGAATGGCGATCATCTCCCGCGTGGACGCGGGAGACGCCGCCCGCCCGTCGTTGATCGCGGCCAGCAGCGTGGCCAGGCCGGCGGCGGTCGTCGTGTTGTTCATCCCGGCGCGGAACGCGGGACCATCCTCGACCTTCCGCCTGATGTCCATCCCGTCGGCGCCCAGCGCCGACACCGTCGCCCGGATCCGATCGATCCCCAGCTCGTCGATCAGCAGGTTCGTCGTGATGTTGCTGCTGACGGTGATCATCCGCTCGCACGCCTCGCGCAGGGTCAGGCGCTGCCCGATGGCCGTGTACGTCTTCTGGTCGGAGTCGTCGGTCGCGTTCAACGTGAAGGGGCTGCCGTCGACCATGCTCCTGAAGGTGTTCGACACGAGGATGGTGTCGTCGAGCGAGCGCGTGCCCGCATCCACCTGGCGGAACACCTCGATCAACACCGGGATCTTCATCGTGCTGGCGGCGTGCATGCGCAGGTCGGGATTGATCCGCAGTTCGCGGCAGCCTCCCGCGAAGACGACGGCAACCTCGGCGCCGCTCTTCGCCACGAGCGCGTGAATCGACGCGACGGTCGTCGCGGGCAGCGGGGTGGCCACGCAGCCCGACGGCTCGGCGGCCGCACCATCGGCGGTCTCGCCGGCCGAGGCATGACTCCGGCCAGCGGCGACCGCAACGACGGCAGCCACCACGATGACGCACACGTGCTGAGGTGACATCCAGGCTCCTGGGAGGACGGGTGAATCCCGGCGTGTAGAATGGCGCACAGTCACGACTGCTGCAAGGGATCTGCGTTGTCACACACTCGGCCATCGTCGGCTCGCTCCGTGGCTCCGTTCTGGGTGGCGCCCAGCCGCGGGTTGTCGTTCACACGCACGCACCTCTCCGGCCGCCTCGAGGTCGATGTCGCCGTGCTCGGCGGCGGGCTGACGGCGGCGCTCTCGGCGGCACTGCTGGCGCGCGGGGGACTCTCGGTCGCCCTGATCGCCGAGGGGGCGATCGCAGACGAGGCGGCGTGCGGGATCGGCACCGTCGGTCTCACACCGCATGTCGCGGCGGGCACCACACGCGCGGCAGTCGGTGTCAGGGCGACACGGGCACTGTGGAACGCCACCCGCACCGCCGGCACCGACCTCGTGGCGATGCTGGTGCGGGCGAAGGCGCCTTGCGCGATCCAGCGCCGGCCCTCGTACCTCGTGGCCACCGACGAACCGGCAGTGGCCGATCTCGAGCGAGAGCAGGCCACCCTGGCCGACGTCGGCGTGCACGCCACCTGGCTCGGGCCGTCACGCGCGTCGGACGTCCTGGGACTCGAGGATGCGACGGCGCTGCGCGTGGGAGCGTCTGATGCCTGGGTGGACCCCCTCAGGGCCACGCTGGCGTGCGCGCGCCTCGCCGCTGCCGCAGGCACCACCTGCGCAGAGGGCATCCAGGTCGCGCGGATCGTGCGCAGCACCCACGGAGTCGAGCTCCAGGCGGGCGCGGCGGTCGTCGCGGCGAACACCCTCGTGGTCGCGACGGTGTCATTGCCCTCGGCCTGCCGGGCGATCGCGCGTCACCTCGAGACGCTGGCCGTCGTGACATGCGTGCTCCCCCCGATGACCGCCCCGCAGCGGAGGCTGTTCGGCCGGGCCGCGACCGGGCGGACCCTTGGTGAACGCGGGCTGTCGTGGCGCCTGGCCCCGGATGGGCGACTGCTGGCCGAACGGACGCTTCGGCTTTCGGATGTCGCCGCCGGCGAGGCAGGCATCCTGGCGGCGACCGGGGCGCTGATGTACGACCTGTCGCTGCTCTTTCCGGCGATCTCGGGCACGCAGCCCGACGCACGGTGGGTGCGTCCGACGCTGGCTGGCAAGGACGGGTTGCTGGTCGCCGGAACCCACCGGGCGTTCCCCCGTCACGTCTTCGCCCTCGCGCGCGCCGACCGGCTCGCGGAGTGCGCGCTGGCGGCCCGGGTGGCGGCGGCCACGGTCCTCGGCACCGGCCACATTGCCGATGCGTGGGCCGGCCTCCCGCGCCTCAGGTAGGCAAAGGGGTCACGTCTTTCATTGCAGCAAAACTCAAGACCTGGCCCCACGAGGCAGGGGCCAGGTCTTGAAAAATGCTGCAATGAAAGACGTGACCCCTTTGCAGCAAAGCGCTTCGGCGGCCGCGTTCGTGTGCGATTGGCGCCCGCCAAGCGCGGTATACTCTCCGGTCGTAGGGAGTCACCCGTTTCTTACCAGTGGGCCGCTCGATCGATCTCATCGTTCGCGCGGGACCCATTGCCTGCGGCTTTCAACATTGGTCGTTTCGAAACTTCGAGGAAGGAGAGCGTGATGCTTCGCGTCACCACCCTGTCAGGCGTCATTGCCCGGGCAGGACGCTTGGGATTGTCAGTTGTTGCGGTGCTCGGACTGCTGCTGTCGAGTGCGCCCGCGTTCGCGCAGTCGCAGTCGATCAACGGCACGATTGCCGGCACGGTCACCGATTCATCCGGCGGCGCCCTGCCGGGCGTGTCGGTCACGGTCACCAATCTCGACGACGGCACGACCCGCGTCGTCGTGAGCAACGAGACCGGGCTGTACCGGGCCCAGTTGCTGCCGCTCGGCGCCTACAAGGTGTCGGCGGAGCTCGAGGGCTTCAAGAAGTTCGAGCGTCTCGGGGTCGCGTTGTCGGCCGGCCAGACGCAGACCATCAACATCGCACTGGAGATCGGTGCCATGAGCGAGGTTGTCTCGGTCACTGCGGCGCCGCCGGTGGTCGATGTGGCGCAGATCCAGCAGGGCCGGTTGCTCAACAACGCAGAGATCAAGACCCTGCCGCTCACGTCGCGTAACCCCTACAACTTCGCGCTGCTCCAGCCGGGCGTGAGCGGGTTCGAGACCAGCGAGTTCGGCGTGCCGCGCCTCACCTCGAACGGCGCCCTGCTGCGGGTCAACTACCAGATCGACGGCAGCAACAACACCCAGAAGGATCGCGCGGGCCTGCGGCAGATGCCGATGTCGGAAGTCATGATCCGCGAGGTCAAGGTCGTGACCACCGGCTACGCGCCGGAGTTCGGCCAGACGATGGGCCTGATCTACAACGCGATCACGCCGTCGGGGACCAACACCCTGCGCGGGCAGGGCAGCTACCGCATGCAGCGGCAGTCGATGGTGGCGTTCCCGTTCTTCTTCAGCGGTCCGAAGAACGACGACACCAAGCCGCCCACCGAGGTCAACGTCTACACCGTCGACGCCGGCGGACCGATCATCAAGGACCGGACGCACTTCTTCGGCGGCTACGAGAACACGCAGCGCGACCTGTCGGGCTTGAGCGTCATCACCATTCCGTCGGCAACGGCGCAGTTGCTGGGGATCCCGGATGCCAAGTTCCAGGATCGCGTGGCCAACGCCAAGTTCGCCATCGGCAAGGTCGATCACCAGTTGAACAACGCGAATCGCCTGTCCTTCCGCTACATCTTCTTCGACCAGACGATCACCAACAACGTGGGCGGCGGCATCCTGTCGGTCGAGCGCGGCACTGACTTCAACGATCGCCAGAACTCGACGGCGGCACAACTCGTGTCAACCCTCGGATCGAGCGTGTTGAACGAGTTGCGCGTGCAGTACGCGACGCGCGCCCAGGGACGCGTGCCGGGCGACCGCGCCGGAAGCGGTCCCGCGGTGAACATTGCGGGCGTAGCGCAATTCGGCGGCCCGGTAGCGGGTTCGGCAGATGCAGGGTTCGCCTTCACCCAGGACGTGTTCCAGATCAACAACAACCTGTCGTACATGCGGGCGCGGCATTCCTACAAGTTCGGCATCGACATGCAGTACGTGTCGGACTCGCGCACGCAAACGTCGACCCAGCTCTACACGTTCCCCACCACAGCCGCGTACCTCGCGGCCAAGAACGGCACCACCCCGTTCAGCTATTCGAGCTTCCAGCAGTTTTTCGGCAAGCCCGACCTGGAGTACTCGTCGAACCTGTACGGGTTCTTCGTGCAGGACGACTGGCAGATCAGCTCTGACCTGAAGCTGCTCTACGGCGTGCGATACGACCTGTACGACGTGCCCGAGCCCGACCCGAACGCGCCGTTCGAGTGGTCGCGCGACTTCACGGTAACGAAGTCGAACTGGGGCCCGCGTGCGGGCATTGCGTGGACGCTCGGCGCCGACAAGAAGTCGGTCGTCCGTGCCAACACGGGCCTGATGTACGACCAGGCGCTGCTTGCCGTGTACGAGCAGGCCCTGCAGAACGACGGCACGAACCTCCGCGCATCGGCCTCGTTCTCGCCGACACAAGCAGGTGCGCCCGCGTTCCCGAACGTCCTCAGCAGCGGCACGGGTGCCGTGCCGAACACCCTCGCGACGGTGGATCCCGACTTCAGGACCGCCCGCACCTGGCAGAACAACGTCCAGTTCGAGCGCGCGGTGGCGACGCACTATGCCGTCGGCATCGGCGCCTCGTACGTGAAGGGCAACGACCTGCCGGTCATCACGAACATCAACCTGATCAACCCGATCGGGACGCTGCCGGATGGCCGCCCCATCTACGGCAACGCCAGCGCAGCGACGCGCCTCGATCCGCGCTACAACGTGATCAACGCGGTGCAGTCGATCGGCGAGTCGACCTACAAGAACCTCACGCTGCAGCTGACGCGGCGGCAGGCGAACGGCTTCCAGTTCGACTTCGCCTACACCCTCGCGAAGAGCGAAGACAACGCGCCGATCACCGGCACGCTGTCGGTGCAGGGCGACGCGGGGCGCTCGGATCCCAGCAACCTCGATCGTGACCTGGGGCCGAACGTCCTCGACCAGCGGCACACGTTCACCGGGAGCGTGGTGTTCCAGCCGGACCTCGACATCGAGAACGGCGTGCTCAGCGCAATCGTCAACAACAACCGCATCGGCATCCTCATGCAGTTCGCCAGCGGCATCCCGATCAACGTCCGCAGCAACCGTGAGCTGAACAACGATGCGACGGGAAGCGATCGTCCGACCGATGTGGCCCGCAACTCGCTGAACCTGCCCGCGCGCAACAACGTCGACCTGCGGTTCTCACGCGTGGTCCCGATCACGGGATCCGTGAAGGCCGAGGTCATCGCCGAGTTGAAGAACGTGTTCAACATCGTGCAGTGGGCCAGTGTGAATTCGGTGGTCGCGACCGACACGCTGGGCAACCCGCTCGCCCCGATTCCGACCGAGGGCGACCAGTTCACGCCCACGGGCGGATACGAGCAGCGGCAGTTCCAGCTCGGGTTCCGGATCACGTTCTAGCGGCTTCGGATCCTACGGACCCGAAGCCCCAAGGTCACTTGCGAGCCCCGAAACTTGACTGGCACGTCAAGTTTCGGGTTCTCAAGGGTTCTAGCCCTGAGCGCACCGGTGTCGGGGGGACGGCCTGTTGCCGCACCTGACGCGGTGGTGTCGCAGGGTCGTCGCCCGACCACAGGCTCGGATATATCGTCCACAGGGGAGGTTGTCGAGGAATCGGCAGCCTCCCCCTGTCGTTTCTGCGGGGCCTGTCGATTACCCGAATTGCAGCGACGACACAGGGGCGCTACTATGCCTGAGCTCTTCAGCCTCAACCTGCGTCGTGCGGCACCGGTCTGAACAGGGGCCGGCGCGAGGTTCGGGGTGGCACTGGCGGCGGGGCACGGTGGGACCTTGCCTCGGGTCCGCGGAGAACGTACGTCATGGCGCGACGAGAACAGTTGATCGAGCACTTGCTTCGCCGGGCAGGGTTCGGGGGCAGCCTCGCGGAGATCGAGTTCTACGCCGAGCTCGGGTACCCGGCCGCCGTCGAGTGGCTCCTGAATCCCGAGGACGTCGCTGATACCCCCGACGACAAGATCGGGACACCCGGCTACGTCGGCGTGACGACGCGCGGACCGTTCCTGCCGCACCAGAACATCACCGACGCGCGCCAGCGCTGGCTGTTCCGGATGGTGCACACCGAGCGGCCCCTGCACGAGAAGATGGCGCTGTACTGGCACCATCACTTCGCGACGGCCTACACCAAGATCGCCGGCGTCGTCGGCGCCGCCGAGGCCACCCGCATGCTCGCGGCCAAGGCCAGCGAGGATGCAGGCCGCGTGAAGGGACAACTCGAGGTGATCCGCGAGGGCGCCCTCGGCAGCTTCCGCGACCTCCTGCTCGCGATGGCCAAGGACGTCGCCATGAACGTCTGGCTCGACGGGCGCACCAACACGCGCACCCGCCCGCAAGAGAACTTCGCCCGCGAGGTCATGGAACTCTTCACGATGGGCATCGGCAACTACACCGAGGCCGACGTCGTCGCCGGTGCACGGGTCTTCACCGGCTGGAACATGCGGCGCGTCGGCACGACCGGTGACCCGGCCGCAAGCTACGAGTTCTTCTACAACAGCGCGCAGCACGACACGGCCGCCAAGACCTTCACGTTTCCGATCTTCGCGGACGGCGGCACCACCATCCCCGCCCGTGCAGCGGCCAACGGGATGCAGGACGGCCTCGACTTCATCGACGCGGTGGTGCGCCATCCCGCCACCGGACGACGCCTGGCGCGGAGGTTCTGGAGCTTCTTCGTCAGCGAAGTCGAGGACCCGCCGGCGTCGTGGGTCGAGGAGGTCGCGGCGAGCTACTACTCGACGAGTTACAGCATCGCCGCGATGCTGCGGACGCTGTTCCACTCCCGCGAATTCCTCGTCGCCTCGAACAGGTTCACGCGATACGGGTGGCCCGTGGAGTTCGTCGTGCGGTCGATCAAGGAGACCGGCTGGACGGGCTTCTCGGTGAACGACGCGCTGACGCCGCTCGCCAACATGGGCCAGCAGTTGTTTGAACCGCCCGACGTGAACGGGTGGGAGACGGGGCAGGGCTGGTTCTCGACCGGCGCGTCGCTGGCGCGGCTGAACTTCGCCTCGCAGTTGGCGACCAACCAGAAGTTCAACCTGCGCAACGACGCGCGCAGCTTCGGGCGAACGCCGCAGTCGGTGCTGTCGTACGCGCTCGATCGCTGGACGCCCATGGAGTACGAGAGCGGCCCCTACAACGAGCTGCTCAACTACCTGCGCGCAGGCACGAACTGGACGGGATCTGACGCGGAACTGCTGGTGAAGGTGCCGGGTCTCGTGCACCTGATTCTCGGATCGTCCGAGTACCAGTTCGTCTGAGCCAGCTCCGGGGCCGCACCGGGCTGCCGGGTCGATTGCGAAGTCGCCACCCACAGAGGGTTGATCCATGAGCGTGAGTCGGAGGCAGTTCCTGCAGGGCGGCGTCGCCGCCTTCACCGTGAGCTTCGCGGCACCCGAGGTGCTGACCTCGCTCGCGCACGCCCAGGGCGCATCGTCGCGCAACCTGGTGGTGCTGTACCTGTCGGGCGGGAACGACTCGCTGTCGATGGTGGCGCCCTACACGGATGCTTCGTACTACCGACGGCGTCCCACGATTGCCATCCCGGCCGCCAACGCCCTGCAGATCGGTTCCGATGCGAACGGCGCGGGTATCGGCCTCCATCCGCGCCTGACCGGGCTCAAGCAGATCTTCGACCAGGGCCGGCTCGCCGTCGTCCAGCGGACCGGGTATCCGAACCAGAGCCGGTCGCACTTCCAGGGCACCGACATCTGGTCGACCGCCGATCCGTCGAACCCGCAGGGACCCGGGTGGCTGGGAAAGTATCTCGACACGCTGCCGTCGCCGGTTGACCCGCTCGTCGCCTGGAATACCCAGCGCGAGACGCCCCGGACGCTGCTGTCGCGCCGCGTGGCCGTGCCGGCGATCCCGAGCGTGACCGGGTATGCCTTCGCGAGCCCGAACGCCGGCGCCGAAGCCGGGTATGCCCGCACGGCCGCGACGCGCATCTCGTCGCACGTGCCCGTCGATCGGCCGCACCTCGCGTTCGTGAACGGCACCGTCCAGGGCGCGTTCGCCACGCTCGACCGCGTGGCGCAGGTCGGGCGGTACGTTCCCTCGGTGACGTACCCGAACAACGGCCTCGGGCAGGCGCTGCGCGCCGTGGCCGGGGCCATCATCCAGGGCGTCGGCACGAAGGTGTTCTGGGTGCAGACCGGTGGGTTCGACACGCACTCGGGCCAGGGCGTGAACGCGACCAACGGGGCGTACTTCAACCTGATGGCGACGATCAACGATTCCATCCTGGCGTTCTACCAGGACATGAGCAACCAGGGCGCGCTGAGCCAGACGCTGATGCTCCAGTTCTCGGAGTTCGGGCGGCGCATCAGCGAAAACGGCAGCAACGGGACCGACCACGGCGCGGCCAGCGCGATGTTCGTCGCTGGCGGCGGCGTGCGCGGCGGCATCTACGGCACCGCGCCGAACCTGAACGAGGCCGACACGCAGAATCCCACGCTCGAGAACGGCGGGGGTGACGTCAGGATGGACACCGACTTCCGCTCGGTCTACGCGGCGATCGCCGACAAGTGGCTCGGCACCGACTCGGTCTCGCTGCTCGGCGGTGATTTCAGGAAGCCCGGCCTGAACATCCTGTAGGGCCGCGCATCCCTGCCCCAGCCGGGTCAGGCGTGGGTCAGGTGCCGGGTCAGGTGTAAGGGCCAGGTGCCGGGCCAGGTGTAGGGTCAGGTGCCGCGCCGCGTCAGGCGTAGGGTCAGGTGCCGGATCAGGTGCCGGATCAGGTGCCGCGTCAGGTGTAGGGGCCAGGTGCCGGGTCAGGTGCGGGGCCAGGTGTAGGGGCCGCGCCCCCGCGCGGCCCGTCCAAGCGCGGCCCGTGTCAAGGTCGTAGAATCATGCGAATGAAGCTCCTGTCAGTTGCCACGCTGTGTTTCGCTGTGCTCGTGCTCGCGAGCGGCCCGCGGCTCGTTGCGCAGTCGGCTGAGGCCGATCGGATCATCGAGGCGGCCCGGGTGCTCGACGAGATCATGGGCGCGCCCGACAAGGCCATCCCAGGCAAGGTGCTCGAGAAGGCGGAGGGCGTGGCTGTCTTTCCGTCCACGATCAAGGGCGGACTCGGGCTCGGCGCCCACCATGGCAAGGGCGTGTTCAGCATCCGGAACCACGCCGACGGCACGTGGTCGTCGCCGGCCTTCCTGACCCTGACCGGCGGCAGCATCGGCGCGCAGATCGGTGCGCAGGCCGTCGACCTCGTCCTCGTGGTCCTGAACGAGCGAGGCGTCGAGAAGCTGTCGAAGAACACGATGAAGTTCGGAGGCGACGCGTCGGTGGCCGCCGGGCCCGTCGGACGCGACGTCGAGGCCTCGACCGACGCGACGTTCCGCGCCGAGATCCTCAGCTACTCGCGTGCGCGCGGCCTGTTTGCGGGCGTGACGCTCAAGGGGTCGACCATTCGCGTCGATCGCGACGCGCACGAGCGCGTCTACGGCACGGCGTTCTCGACGCGGCAGGTTGTCAGCCAGGGCGCGGGCGGCGCGCCAGCGATGGTGGCGCCGTGGTCGGCGGCGCTCAACAGGCACCTCGGCGCCGCGGCGGCGCGATGATTGGAGTAGACGGGCCGCGCGCAGCCGCGGCGCGGCCCGGACACAGGCACCGTCGCCTGCAACCTGCTTGCATCGGCGGCCACCGCCAACGTACGCTTGACGCCGCAGTGGCGCGCCCTCGCGAGACACAGGAAGTCAGGTCACAACGCAGTCGCAGTCAGATCCTCGAAGCTGCGCTCGAGCTCTTCTCGCATCGCGGCTACGGGGCGACGAGCATCCGCGACATCGCCGATGCCGCACAGGTCTCGACGGGCAACGTCTATCACCACTTCAAGGACAAGGACGCGATCTTCCAGGAACTGCTCGAGCAGGTACCTGGACGGCGATCGAGAGTCCCGACTTCGTGTTCAACCGCGCGCTCGTGTCGGGCCCGTTTCCCGACAATCTCGAGGAGATTGGCGAGGCCGCGCGCGACATGATCATCGAGTACCGCCGGCACGTCGCGCTGATCTACGTCGACGTGATCGAGTTCGAGGGGCGCCACATCCGCAAGTTCTACTCGGAGATGTCGGAGCGCTTCGGCCGCTTTGCGGCACGTAACCGTGACCGGCTCATGGCCGATGCGCGCCTCCGCCCAGGCGTCCAGCCGGGTGACGCGCTGATGCTGGTCACGCGGTTCTTCATGAACTACTTCGCGGTCGAGATTCTCTTCGGCGTCCCGGATCATTTCGGGAAGCAGAGCGACACGGCCATCAGGCAGATCTGCGACATCCTGCGCTTCGGCCTGCTGAGCGACGCCGAGCGGACCACCCACGACCACGCCCTGGTCGCCCGGACGCGCGCGTAGGCGTAGGGTGCAGGCGGGGGGCGGTAATCGGGCCGCACGGGGTGCGGCCCCTACATCCGGGCCAACGTGCGGATCTCCGGGTTCTCGATCACGCGGCGGCGCATGCCCGTGCGCGCGGCGTGGAGCATCGCCAGGCCGAGGTCGGAGCCCTTCACGTAGAGGCTGCGTGAACGGCTCGAGCAGGCGCAACGCTGGCGCGGCCACCTTGAGCAGCCATGGACCCGACTCCGACGGCTCGCCGTCGATGAACGCCGGCCGCCAGCAGACGGCGCCCGACCTCCTGCATCAGCTCACGCTCGGTCTGGCCCTTGACCCGGGCCCACATCATCCGGCTGTCGGCGTTGGTGCCCTGTCCGCTGATGTAGTGGAACGCCGCCGACGGGCTGTGCGCCTTCAGCGCGCGTGCCGCGGCCAGCGTCGACAGTCGTGCGTGATCGCGCGATAGGCGGCTTCGTCGGGCACCTGGGTGACCGACACGCCGAGGCAGAACAGGCACGCGTCCACGCCCGTGAATACCTGGCCGAGTGCGGTGTAGTCGGTGAAGTCGGTGTGCGTCAACGACACGAGCTTCTGGTGCGTGATGGCAAGCGGGCGCCGCGTGATGGCGCGCACTTCGCGCACCAGCGGCGAGTCCAGCGCCGCGCACAGCACGCTTCCACCTGCCGATCCGGTGGCGCCGAACACGAGGACGGTCATGGGAGCCATCCCCTGATTGTGGGCGCCGGACGCGCGTCAGTTCAACAGCGGCGTGACGATGTCGAGGAACTTCCCGGAGCGATCGCGGTGCAGGATGTGCGCACCGTCGATCGGGTGCCAGCCCGCCGACGCGAATTCGGCCCGGAGGCGCTCGCCGAATGCAATCGGGAGCACGCCATCCTGCGTGCCCCAGACGAGGTCCACGGGCACCGGCAACGTCCTGAGCGTTCCATCGAGCAGGTGCGCGGTGGCGTCGGCCGCGTCGTACCGCGTCATGGGCGACGAGGCGCTGAGCCGGATCATCTCGTCGAGCACGAAGCCGGGAACTGGCGGGGGCGGGTTCCCGAACACCCTGACCAGGATGTCGCGCGCCTCGGCGCGGGTGGTCGGCAGCAAGGTGGGGAGCGGCCCCTGCCACGAGATGCCGCCACTCGCCTCGAGGATCACCCGCCTGACTCGGGTCGGCGCGCGTTGCGCCTGCAGGAGCGCCAGCCACCCGCCCATCGAGTTGCCCACGATGGCGACCGGCGAGCCGGGCGACTCCGCGTCGATGACCCGTTCGATCCCGCCGAGCAGGTGCGCGAACGTGATTGACCCGGATGCGGGTCCCGACTCACCGTGCCCCGCCAGGTCGGGCACGATGAGGCGATGCGTCTTCAGCAACACCGGGGCGACTGTGGCCCACGTGCCGGCCTGGTCGTTCGTGCCGTGCAGGAGGAGCACTGGCGAGCCACTGCCACCGACCCAGTAGACGATGGGGCCGGCCGGCCCATCGAGCGACTTCTTCTCGAGGCCCGCGCTCGTGAGCGCGCGGCGGGTGCGCCACACGCTGATCGCGAGCGAATGGCGCATGACCGCCCAGACGCCCACGCCGACCAGCGCCACCACGAGCACGATCGCGACCAACCACTTGTACATGTCGTCACCCCGAAGGGGTCACGTCTTTCTTTATCGCATTATTCAAGCTCTGGCACCCTCATCCCGGGGGTCAGAGCTTGAAAAATGCTGCAATGAAAGATGTGACCCCTTTTGTTCTTACGTCCCCAGCACGATGCCGCCGTCGATTGAGAACACGGCGCCGGTCACGAACGACGCCTCGTTCGAGGCGAGCCAATAATAGGCGTTGGCGATGTCGGTCGGCGTGCCCATCCGGCCCAATGGCGTGTGCTGGACCATGCTGGCGATGATCTTCTCGGGCATCTTGGCCACGAGTTCGGTCGCGATGAAGCCCGGCGCGACGGCGTTGACGCGGATGCCGTACTTGCCCAACTCGCGCGACCACGTCTTGGTCATCCCGATCACGGCGAACTTGGTACCCGCGTAATTGGTCTGTCCGAAGTTGCCGTAGAGGCCGACAACCGACGTGGCATTCAGCACGACGCCGCCGCCCTGCTTGATCATCTGCGGCACGACACCGCGCGTGCACACGAACACGCCGCGCTGGTTGACGCTCACCACCAGGTCGAACGCGGCGTCATCCATCTGGCCGACGAGCGCGCCGTCCTTCCACTTGACGAGCGTCGCGTCGCGCGTGGTGCCGGCGTTGTTGATCAGCACGTCGATGCGGCCGAACCGTGCGATGACGGCATCGACGGCCTCGGTCACGGCGGCGGTGTTCGTGACGTCGACCGCCAGGAACAGTGTCCGGGTGCCGTCGGGGTCGAGTTCCGTGACGAGGGCGGTGCCGCGTGCGGTGTCGACGTCCCAGACAGCGACATTCGCGCCCGCGGTGAGAAAGCGCTCGACGGTGGCGCGGCCGATGCCCGCGGCGCCCCCGGTGACGATGACGGTTTGTGTGCTCATGATGGTGTCCCCAATAAACCGAACGAGCGTTATGTAAATGGCAGCTGAAGCATACGCCCGGCGAAAGGTCGCGTCAAATGCGCCGCCGGGGATCGCGCCGCCGGGGATAATAGCGACCTCCGATGACGACCGAGTGGAACGCCGACCTGTACCATCGCCTGTCCGATCCCCAGTTCGCATGGGGGATGGCGGTGCTTGGCCGCGTCGCGCTCACCGGCGACGAGACCGTCATCGACGCGGGCTGTGGCACGGGACGCCTGTCGGCGGAGCTCGCCGCGCGGGTCCCCCGCGGCTGCGTGCTCGGCCTTGACCGATCGCGCCAGATGGCGCTGGCCGCACGCCAGGTCGCGATAGAGCGAGGGTTGGCGAACCTGCGCGTGGTGGTGGCCGATCTCACGTCGTTGCCCGCGGTTGCCCGTGCCGATCTCGTCTTCAGCACCGCGACGTTCCACTGGGTCCTCGACCATCCCCGTCTCTTTCGCGAACTGCACGCGGCGCTGGTGCCTGGCGGCCGCCTCGTGGCGCAGTGCGGCGGGGCAGGAAACCTCGCGCGCGTGATCGCGCGCGCGCACACCCTCATGGCGCGCCGCGAATGGGCGCCCTGGTTCACCGACTGGACGCCATTCTGGGAGTTCGCGACGGCCCAGACGGCCTCGGCACGCCTGGCCGAGGCCGGATTCACCGACATCGACGCCTGGCTCGAACCGCAGCCCGTCGCGTTCCCGGACGGCGACGCCTTCGCGACGTTCACCGCGACCGTGGCCCTGCGGATTCACCTGTTGCGACTGCCCGACGAGCGCCGGCGCCGTCGCTTCATGTCGCAGCTCACCGCGATGTGTGCTGCCGACGCGACGCCCTTCGAGCTCGACTACGTCCGGTTGAACCTCGCCGCGCGCAAGCCCGTCAGCCCGTGACGCGTGCGGCATCATCCCGTCGCCCGCACGATCACTGACTTGTTGTATACATATGTCGCCATATGTCGAGTCTGGTGTCCACTGACGCACGCCTGCCGGTGAGCCTCGCCGCCGAGGCCGAGCAGGCCCTCCGGATCTGCAATGCCTGCCGGTATTGCGAAGGATTCTGCGCGGTGTTCCCGGCTCTCGAGCGTCGGCGCCTCTTCGTCGAACACGACATCGTCTACCTCGCGAACCTCTGTCACGACTGCGGCGAGTGCCTGTACTCGTGCCAGTACGCGCCGCCGCACCCCTTCGCGCTGCACCTGCCGAAGACGCTTGCGGCCGTGCGCCGCGAGACGTACATCGCCTACGCCTGGCCTGCCTGGCTGGCGCAACGGGTCGCGAGCCCCCGGTTCGGATGGGCGGTTCCCGTCCTCGTCCTGCCACTCCTGGCGCTCGTGCTGCTCGTGGCGATGGTCGCGCCCCGCGTCCTGTTCGGCGCGCATGCGGATGCGGACGGCGCCTTCTACGCCGTGGTCCCGCACGACGTGATGATCGCCACGTTCGCCGCGGCAGCCCTGCTGGTCGCGACGGCACTCGCCGGGGGACTGATCCGCTACTGGCGCGACACGGGCGGACGAATCGGTTCCTGGCGCGATGTCGCGGCCCTGCGCCAAGCCGCGTGGGACGCCATGACGCTGCGCTACCTGGATGGGGGAGGCGAGGGCTGTGCCTATCCCGACGAGGTGCCGGCGACGATGCGCCGCTGGTTCCACCACGCCACGGCCTACGGCTTCCTGCTCTGTTTCATCGCCACGTCCATCGCCGCCGTGTACCACAACGTGTTGGGCTGGGAAGCGCCGTATCCGTTCGTGAGCGCGCCGGTGTTGTTCGGCACGGTGGGTGGAGCCGGCCTCCTCGTTGGCCCGGCGGGGTTGCTGTGGCTGAAGACCCGTCGCGACCCCAGGGCGAGCGACGCGTCGCAGTCGCGAATCGACCGGGCATTCCTCGCCTTGCTGTTCCTGGTGAGCGCCACGGGGTTCGTGCTGCTTGCGGTGCGGGAGACACGCGCGATGGGTCTCGCGCTGGGCGTGCACCTGGGTCTCGTGTTCGGGCTGTTCGTGACGATGCCGTACGGCAAGTTCGTGCACGCGATGTATCGCACCGCGGCGCTCGTGCAGCACGCGCTGGAATCGCGTGTGCGCGAGCCGGAGCACGACGAACGGTTCTAGCGGCACAGACGCGTGCTCGGTGGCGGTCGAGGCGCGTCGCGGGCTCGCGGCCATGCCAGCCGTGCCGGGGCGCGCTCAAGTCTGTATACACATGTCTTCACATACACACGGCTGTGTTGACACGGGGCGCCCCGCGTGATAGCGTGCGCACCGTTTCCTGTATGCAGGTGTCGTCACGTGTCGAGCTTCGTGGACGACTTTGCCGGTTTCGTGGCCCGGGCGCAGAACCCCCCGGGACCCTTGGAGGGAAGTCATGAGGCGCATGTTCCGGAACCGCACCGCCGCCCAGCGGGCCCGCTGGTCTGCCATCGGCATCGTCATCGTCGGCCTGTTTCTCGCCGTGCCGGGAGCGGTCGCCCAGACCTCGGTCGCGGGGACCGTGCATGGTGTCGTCACCGACGAGCAAGGCGGCGCACTTCCGGGCGTCACCGTCACGGCGGTCAGCCCGTCGGTTCCCGGTGCTCCCCGCACGACCGTCACCGACGCCGATGGGGTCTACCGCCTGGTCAACCTTCCGCCAGCGGTCTTCGACATCGCAGCCGAGTTGTCGGGCTTCTCGAAATTCGTCCGTGAAGGCGTCGAGATTCGTGCCGCCGTCAACATCAAGATCGACGTCACGATGACCCTCGGGTCGGTGTCCGAGACCATCGTCGTCACTGGCGAAGTGCCCCTCCTCGAGACGGAGAAACCCGTCCAGTCGATCAACATCGCCGGCGACTACCAGCGCGAACTGCCCCTGACCACGCGCCGCGATTACTCCGACTTCCTCGAGGTCACCCCCGGTGTCACCGCGCGATCGTTCATCGCCAACAACGGCACGCAGGTCTACATGCTGCGCGGCACCGACGTCGAGAACCACGTCATCCAGGTCGACGGGGCCGATATCGGCTCGCCACGCCAGGCGCAGCCCACCTTCGTCCACATATCGGCCGACGCCATCGTCGACACGCAAATCAGGACCGGCGGCGCCGACGCCTCGGCGCCGATCGGACTCGGCGTCGTGCTCAACGTCGCCACGAAGTCGGGCTCGAACCGCCTGAGTGGCAGCCTCTCGACCAGCATCGCGCCACGCTCCTGGAACGCCAACAACAATCCCACCGGTGTTCCGACCATCTCGGAAGCCGTCGACGGCGAGGTGGCCCTGGGCGGGCCGATCCTCCGCGACAGGATGTGGTTCTTCGGGTCGTACCGCTACCTGTATCGCAACTCGCAGATCTCGCGGAACGCCGACCAGTTGGCCTCCTTCCGCTACATCGATCCCAACTGGCAACCGTTCGACAACCGCACCCGCGGCAAGTACGGGTTCTTCAAGGTCAACGCGCAGATCACGCCGAAGCACCAGTGGTATGCCTTCGTCCAGGCCGACGGGACGCCCGAAGACGGCAACCAGTCGACCAACTTCCAGCGGATCAGCCTGCAGACCCAGGGCGGCGAAGCCGCAGCCACCCGCCTGTATTCGGCCTGGACCGATTCCCTGTCGTCGACGCTCGTCGTGGCCTGGAACAACAAGTCGAACACCCGGAACTTCAGTGACTACGACTCGATCGTCACCGAGGGGCCCAGCATCCGCATCTACGATTCGGCGTTCATCTCGTCGGGACGCCTCACGGGCAATGGCCTGCTCGTCACGACCGGCAACCTGGCCAACATGACCGAGAACCCCTCAGAGAAGGTCTCGATTCAATCTGACCTGACCTGGTACAAGAAGGGCTGGGGGGGCTCGCACCAGTTCCAGACCGGCGTCTTCCTGCAGCCACGGCTCTACAACGGCACCACCACCCGCTACCTCAACAACGGCTTCATCATCGAAGACCAGGTGCTGAACGTCCGCGGCGACATCTCGCAGGGCTACAAGCCGTTCCATCGACAGTACGTCGACCAGCTCGAGTTGCTGACCTCGTCCTACAACACCGAGAACTACGCGGTCTACCTACAGGACGCCTGGAAGCCCAGCACCCGGATGACGCTGTCTGGGGGCCTGCGCGTCGATACGGTCAAGAGCATCGACAAGATCTTCAACGTCGAGCGGCAGGATAGCGTCGAATGGGGGCCACGCTTCGGCGCGACCTACCTGCTGACCGACGATGGACGCCACGTCATCAACGGATCGATCAGCCGCATCGCCTCGAAGCCTGAAAACGCCTTCCTGCCGAACATCGGCGGAACGGTGACGGTCGGTGTGACCGATCGGTATGACAACGCGGGCAACGGTTCGTTCTCCACCGTCTTCACGACCCCAGCGGCGACATCGCTGTCGGCGAATCGTGCCGTCGATCCCGACCGCCACCAGCCCTACACCGACGAGTTCATGATCAGCTACCGGACGCAGTTGCCGAAGTCGATCAGCGCCAGCGCGACCTTCATCCAGCGGAACTACAAGGACCTGGGTGCACAGGTCGACGTCAACGTCATCTACGAGAACGGCGTGTTCAAGGGCTACAAGGACCCCACGCAGAATGCGGTGCTGAACCTGACCAACAACCAGTGGAACGACCTGATCTATCAGGGCATGGAGTTCGTGGTGGCCCAGCGCAGTGCGCGGTCGCAGTTCCTGGCCGGCTATACGCGCATGCTTGGGCACGTGTCCGGCACGTGGCAGCCCGACGATCCCGGGGGCATCATCCAGCCCGACGCGTTCCCGAACGACAAGGGTATCGGGTCGATCCGCGGCAACGAGAACAACAGCCTCTCGGGTACCGCACAGACACGAAGCCCCATGTGGATTCCCCACACGTTGCGTCTCTCTGGTTCGTACCGCATGCCGTGGGATGTGAATATCTCCACCAACCTCACGTTCCAGTCGGGCGCGTGGACCGGGCCGATCATCGACCGCATCGCGGCCGCCGATCCCAAGTTCGGCCCGCCGACGCTCACGCTGCCGAACGGGCGCGTGGTCAGCAATCCCCTGGCGACCGTGCTGCGATTCGCGTATCCGACGCGCGGCGAGGGCCAGGTGGCGGCGCCCGACTTGTTCACGTGGAACCTGAAGATCTCGAAGAGGTTCGTTCTCGCCGGGGTGCAGCTCGACACGTCGCTCAGCATCGTCAACCTGACGAACGCCGACGCCGACCAGGAGTTCTTCGGCGGCACGAACACCACCGCCAGCTCGGGCAGCAACCAGTTGTTCAGCCCGAACTACGCTTACGCGCCCGACGGGACGTTCCGGGGGCAGAATCGCCAGGCGGCGCGGGCCGCGCAGGTGATGCTGCGGTTGCAGTTCTGACGTAGAGTCAGCTGGCTTCGCCAGCCTCCACGCTGCGACAACCGACCGGGGTGCACGACAGGATGAACCTGCCGTGCGCCTCGACCTGGCCCGCACCTTCTGTTCCGGTGAACGTGACATGCCCGCTGCGCACCTGAAGTCGCTCGTGTCTCCCTCGTTGGTGATCGCCATGACCGTCATGGCTGCCGGCGCCGGCTGTGGCGGCGGCGGCGCGTCGGCGGGTGCCAGGACGATCCGTTTTCCGATCGCGGTGAGCGAATCGCACCCGCGCCTCGTCGTGGCCAGGAAGTTCGCCGCGAACCTCGAACGCGAGACCGCCGGGCGCTTGCGCGTGCAGTTCTTCACGGGCGGCGAGCTCTACGGCGCGCGCGAATCGGTGCGTGCCGCCGCGCTCGGTGACGCCGAGATGGCGCTCGAGCCCGAGACGCACTACATCACGTTCGACCAGGCGTTCCGCGCGCTCGACATTCCCTTCCAGTTCGACACGACCGAGCAGTTCCACGCGTTCGTCGACACGCGGCTCGAGCCACGCGTCAGGCCGTCGCTCGAGAAGTCGGGCCTGACGCTTCTCGATTGCTGGGATGAAGGGCCGATGATCGTGGCCGGCCGATCGAGTCTCATCCGGACGCCGGCCGACTTCAGCGGCCTGAAGGTGCGCTCGTCGGGGCACGACCTGCTCGCGCGATCGTGGAACGAGCTGGGCGCGGCCACCATCAACATCCCGATCCAGGAGGTCTACACGGCGCTCCAGCAGGGCGTGGCGCATGCGATCTTCACCACCTTCAACACGTTCATCTCGGGCAAGACGCAAGAGGTCGCGCCGAAGGTCGTGCTCTGGCCGGTGCGCAGCGTCTACGTCTGGGTCGTCAACCGCGCCTTCTGGGAAGGCCTGCCGGAGGCCGACCGCGCGATCGCACGCCGGCTCGCCGACGACGCGACGTCCGAGTACAACACGCTGATCTGGAGCAACTACGACGAGCTTGCGGCGACGGTCCGCAGCGCACCCAACGGCGAGTTCCACGAGTTGACCCCTGCCGAGCACGAGGCGTTCACGACGCGCCTCAAGCCCCTGCTCGACGGCTGGCGCGCCGAGTTCGCCCCGGTCTTCGCCGATCAGCCTGGAGGGGGCTCGTGAGCTTCGGTGCGCCCTACCAGCCGCCTCCGGGACGGCTCGGACGGATCGAGGCGGGCCTTTCGTCTGCCGAGCAGGTCATCGCGTCGAGCGCGCTCGCGGCGGCGCTGTTCATCGCGCTGTACACGGTGCTGATGCGCGCCTTCAGGGTGCCGACCGGCGAGTGGGTGCTCGATCTCCCGATCGAACTGCTCGGTGTCACGGCCATCTACGGGGCCGGCGCCATGCTGGGCCGTCGCGCCCACATGCGCGTGGGATTCATCGTGGCGCGATTCGATCCTCGCGCGGCGCACGCGGTAGAAGTGGCCATGCAGGCGTTGATGCTGACGATCTGTCTCGTGCTGGCGTCGCGCGCCTTCATCGCGGCAGGCCAGGTCGCGCGCGCCGGACTCCGGCAGCACGAACTGTTCGACGTTCCCGTGGCATGGCTGGTGTGGGTGGGTGCCATTGGGCTCGTCGGGTGGACACTGCACACGGCATTCGGCCTCGTCGCACTCCTGATGCAGCCCCGGGATCCCGACGCCGAGCGCGCCGCGGCCCCGGTTGCCCGCTGAGCATCGACATGGAACTCCGCGACGCGCTGCCGTTCCTGTTGCTGTTTCCGATGCTGGCCCTCGGCCTGCCCATCGGGTTCGGGCTGATGCTGTCAGGCCTCGTCACCCTGCTGCTCGCCGGCGACCACACGCTGCTCAGCGGCGTGCGCTTCATCCTCGACGCGCCTCGCCACTACACCCTGATCGCGGTACCGCTCTTCATCCTCACCGCCGAGTTCTTCGTCTCTGGCGGTCTCATCGATCTGCTCTTCAGGGGCGCACGCGCCTGGATTGGACGCCTGCCGGGCGGCGTCGGCAGCGCGACGGTTGCCGGCACGATGGTGTTCGGCGGCATCTCGGGCTCGAGCGCGGCCGATGCGGCGGCGTTCTCGCGGATCGGCGTCGAGGGCATGTCGGCCCAGGGGTTTCGTCGCGACTTCGCGGCCTCGCTGGTGGCGTCCTCGTCGACGCTGGCGATCATGATCCCGCCGAGCATCGCCATGGTGATCTACGGTTCGCTGACCGACACGTCCATAGGCGCGCTGACGTTCGCGGGAATCGTGCCGGGAATCCTGTTTGGCTTCATCCACATCGCCTACGCCGCGTTCGTCGCCAGGCGCGAGGGCGTCGGGCGCGACGACCAGGTGGTGAGCTGGAAGGAACGGTTCCGGCACCTTCGCGTGCTGGCCCCGATCCTGCTCGTCATGCTGGTGATCCTCGGCGGGCTGTACACGGGCCAGTTCACGCCCACCGAGGTCAGCGCGATGAGCGCCGCCGGCGCCTTCCTGGCGGCGCGCTTCATCTACGGCACGCTGGCCTGGCGCGACCTGCCGATGGTCTTCTCGCGCACGGCCTCGACGACGGCGACGATCTTCTTCATCGTGATGGGCGCCTCGGTGTTCGCCAAGGCACTCACCGCCACGGGGTTTGCGACACGACTGGTGACGATCATCCACGCGGCACACCTCTCGCCGATCGCGTTCCTGCTGCTCGTAGCACTGACCCTGTTCATCCTCGGAATGTTCCTCGAGGGCATCTCGCTCAACGTCATGACGACGCCGCTGCTGGCGCCGATCGCGGTCAGCCTCGGCATCGATCCGGTCCAGTACGGCATCTTCCTGATCTTCAACATCGAGGTGGCGCTGATCACGCCGCCTGTCGGCTTGCACCTCTTCATCGCGTCGGCGTCGGGCGGCGTCCCCATCCAGCGCCTCTACGCAACCATCTGGCCGTTCATCGCCATCCTCGGCTTTGGCGTGCTGTCACTGATCTTCTTTCCCGGCTACGCCATGTGGCTCCCGCGGATGATCTATGGGCACTAGGTTTCGCGGCAACGGCATCGACCTCGCCGTCCCATGCGGCCTGTACCGGGGCGGCACGAGCCGCGGCGTGCTCGTGCGCAGCCAGGACCTGCCGTATCCACGCGACGTCGTCGAGCGCGTGCTGCTGCGCATCTTCGGCAGCCCCGACGTGCGCCAGATCGACGGGATCGGTGCGGGCAACTCGCAGACGAGCAAGGCCATGTTCGTCGATCCGGCCACGGGCCCGGATGACGATGTGCAGATGACGCTGGCGCAGGTCGCCGTCGCAAACGAGACGGTCGACTGGGGCGGCAACTGCGGCAACATGACCGCCGCCGTCGGGGTGTTTGCGATCGACGCCGGGCTGGTGCCTGCCACCGATCCGGTGACGGTGGTGCGCATCATCAGCCGCAACACGGGCGTGCGCGTGGCGGCACACGTGCCGGTGCACGACGGCGCGGTCGTGTCGGACGGCGACTACGACATTCCTGGCGTGCCGGGCCGAGGCGCCAAGATTGTGCTCCAGTGGTTCTCGCCGGGCGGCAGCGTGACGGGCCGCCTGTTGCCGACCGGGCGTCCGCTCGACGTCGTGCGCCTGCGCAACGGGCAGTCGCTCGAGGTGTCGATCGTCGACGCGGCGAACCCGGTCGTGTTCTGTGACGCGAACGCAGTGGGACTCATCGGGACCGAATTGCCCGACGAGTTGTCGAGCCTCGAAGACGCCATGGCAACGCTCGAGGAGGTGCGATCGATTGCGGCCGAGATGCTGTCGATCGTGTCGTCGCGCGCGCTCGCCACGGCGACGAGTCCCGGCCTGCCCAAGGTCGCCGTCGTGGCCCGCCCTGCGAAGTACAGCACCGTGACGGGTGCCATGCTGCCGGCGTCGTCACACGACCTCCACGCCCGGATCATGTCGATGCAGACGCCACACCGCTCGTATGCCGTCTCGGGCGGCATCTGCACGGCGGTCGCCGCGGCCATCCCGGGCACGGTGGTCAACGCGTACGCGACGCCTGTCGACAATGGCGCAGAGTTCCGCATCGCGCACCCCTACGGCGTGATGGACGTCGCCGTCGACATGTCCGTCGACGACGGCACGGCGACGGTGCGGAGCGCCATGGTTGGCCGGACCGCACGTCGCATCATGAGCGGTCTTGCCTACGTGCCGGCGTCGGTGCTCCGCGAGGTCGCGTCAAACGTGCGCTGAGCGGCCGAGACTCGCCGCCGTGTCGGTCGGGCGGCCTGCGACGCCGTCGCGATTCTGCCGCGGCGCCGTGTGCGCCAAGGAGTGACGAGCGATGCCCATCGGGCCAGGGTGGTTCTCCCGCAACTCGCGACGCGCCGGGTGTCGGCTTCGGCAGGCGTGCCGGCTTGCCGTCGGCGTTGCGCTCGCCTCGGTCACACTGAGCGCGCAGGCTCCCCCCGTGGTCAGCGTCACCGGCGGCGAGCTTCGCGGCCGACTCGTGACTTCGCCGCCGGCACCCGCGATGGCGGTCTTCCAGGGGATCCCGTTCGCGAAACCTCCCGTCGGTGACCTCAGGTGGAAGCCTCCCATGCCCGTCGTGCCGTGGACGGGAACGCGCGACGCGTCAGCATATGCCGCGTCGTGCGCACAGATCGCCGCCGGATGGAACGACAGGACAGCGGCCGAGGCGAGTGAGGACTGCCTCTTCCTCAACGTCTGGACGCCGGCCTGGCCCGCCTCCGGCAGGGCACCCGTCATGGTGTGGTTTCATGGCGGCGCCAACATGGGCGGCTCGGCCCGCGGTGCGGGCGGCATCGAGCCGCCGTTCGATGGCACGAAGCTCGCCCGTCGCGGCGTCGTCGTGGTGACGTTCAACTACCGCCTTGGCCTGTTCGGCTTCATGGCCCATCCCGATCTGACGAGGGAGTCTCCGAACCGGGCATCCGGCAACTACGGGCTGCTCGACCAGGTGGCGGTCCTCGGCTGGGTCCGCGACAACATCAGCCGCTTCGGCGGCGATCCAGGCAACGTGACGATCTTCGGACAGTCGGCGGGCGCGCACGACATAGGGTTGCTCATGACCTCGCCGCTCGCCTCCGGCTTGTTCCACAAGGCGATCACGCAGAGCGGCGGCGTCATCATCAGCGGACGCATCACGCCCACGCTCGCGCAGATGGAGCGGGCCGGCGTGCAACTGGCGACGACGATGGGCGCGCCGGCGACGGGCGCCGCGGCCTTCATGCGTTCCCTGTCGACGTCCGACGTGCTGAAAGCCTCGCCGCCATACGGAGGCGGAGGCCCACTGCGGCCCGAGCCGAACGTCGACGGCTACGTCTTGCCTGGTCACCCGGCCGAGGTGTTCCGGGCTGGCCGAGAGGCAGCCGTGCCGCTGTTGATCGGGAGCAACGGCCGCGAGCGGTCGGTGGAAGGCGGCACAGACGACGTGAAGAAGGCCATCGCGGAGTTCTACGCCGACCTCGCGCCGAAGGCCCTTGCACTGTATGGGTTGGCGGGCACGGCACTCCCACCCGCCTACGCACCGCATGGTCACGTGGGTGCGCAGTTCGCCACCGACACGAGCTTCCGCTGCAGCGCGTCGCAGATCACCGCGTGGCACGCGGCGAAGCATCCCACGTACCAGTACGAGTTCTCGCGCGGGCACGAGCCGCGCGGCGCCGTGCACTCGTTCGAGCTGCGCTACATGTTCGGCGTGCTCACGCCGGCCGAGAGCGATCCCATCGATCAGCAGCTGTCAGACCAGATGCTCGCATACTGGACGGGCTTCGCGGCCACGGGTGATCCCAACGGACCCGGGCGTCCGGTGTGGCCGCGCGCGGGGGGCGCCGACAAGGCGTATCTCGACTTGAGCGCCGCAGGACCGGTGGTCAGGTCTGCGCTGCGTGCACCGTACTGCGAGTTGTTCTCGGAACGCCTTTCACAGCTGATGACACGATGACCACACATCCTGCCTTGCGCACTGTTCGCGCCCGCACAGCCTCTTTCCGCACCGCAGGCCTGTGCTGCGTCCTGCCTGGGGCCCTGGCACTCCTCTGCCTGCCGGTTGAGGCACGCGCAGCCGACGACGTCGTGCGCACGGCCACCGGATTGGTGGCGGGCCAGGCCGGGCGCACCGCCGGGGTGCGCGTGTTCAAGGGCATTCCCTATGCCGCGCCGCCCGTCGGCGATCTGCGTTGGCGCGCGCCACAGCCTGCCGCCTCCTGGGCCGGGACGCGCAACGCGTCGGCGTTCGGGACGAACTGCATGCAGAACATCGTCCCCGAACGCAAGCCGTGGACGGGTGAGTTCATGGCACGCGGAGAGATCGGCGAAGACTGCCTGACGCTCAACGTGTGGACGGCGGCAGCGTCGGCGACAGAGAAGCGACCGGTGTTCGTCTGGTTCCACGGCGGCGGCCTGGTCGAAGGCTCGGGTGGCATCCCGATCTACGACGGCGAGGGACTCGCGAAGAAGGGCATCGTCGTCGTCACGATCAACTACCGCCTCGGCATCTTCGGCTTCTTCGCGCACCCCGAACTCACGAAGGAAGCGGCGCAGGGCGGGGCGAGCAATTTCGGGTTTCTCGACCAGATTGCCGCGCTCAAGTGGGTGCAGGCAAACATCGCCGCGTTCGGCGGCGACCCGGCGCGGGTGACGATTGGCGGGCAGTCGGCTGGAGCCGGCTCGACGCATGCGCTCACCGCGTCGCCCCTCGCGCGCGGCCTGTTCGTTCGCGCGATTGCCGAGAGCGGTTCAGGCGTCGGCCGTCCCGGGCGACCGCTCGGCGACGTCGAGCAGGACGGTGCACGCTTCGGAGAACTGGTGCGTGCGCCCACACTGGCCGACCTCCGGCGGCTCCCCGCGGCGGCGCTCGCCGCACCGCTGCCCGACGGCGCAACGTTCCGCTGGGGCGCCGTCGTCGATGGCTGGCTGCTGCCCGCGGAGATCGACACCGTCTTCGCGCGTGGACAGCAGAACGACGTCGCCATCCTCACCGGGCTCACCGCCGACGAGGGCAGCTCCGCGCCGACGTACGGCACGCTGGGCGCCGACGTGTTCCGTGCCCAGCTTCGTGATCGCTTCGGTGATCTCGCCGACGAGGCGCTGGACCTGTACCCCGCGACATCACCGGCCCTGAACACCGCATCGCAGAAGGCGAGCGCACGCGACCAGGGGCTCGTGTCGATGCACCTGTGGGCCGCGCGTCGTGCGCAGACGAGCCGCACCCCGGCCTACACGTACTACTGGACGCACACGCTGCCGGGACCCGACGCCGGCACGTATGCCGCGTTCCACACGTCTGAAGTCCCGTACGTCTTCAACGCGCTCACGTCAGACCGGCCCTTCACCGCGACCGACCGCGCCATCGCCGACACGATGTCGTCGTACTGGGCCAACTTCATTGCGAAGGGCGATCCCAACGGCGCGGGACTGGCGCACTGGCCCGCCCACGACCCGCAACGTGCGATCACCATGGAACTCGGCGACGCGTTCAAGGCGCGGCCGGTGGCCGACGAGAAGCGCCTTGCACTCTACTCGCGTTACTTCGAACGCCGTGCAGCATGTTCCAGCCTCGCCGCGATGCAGTTGCCAGGCGGCACCATCACCGCCGCACAGCCGGTGCTCGCCGGCGAGTTCGCGCCACCGGGCAGCGCCGGTGCCGTCCCGCCAGGCGTCAAGCGGTTGCCGGCGTTCTGCAGGGTCGCGGCGACCTTGCGCCCGACGAGCGACTCCGAGATCCGCATCGAAGTCTGGCTGCCGACCTCAGGCTGGAACAAGCGTTTCCAGGCGGTCGGCAACGGGGGATGGGCGGGCAACATCAGCTACCCCGCATTGGCTGCCGCCCTCGCGGCAGGCTACGCGACGGCGAGCACCGACACGGGGCACACGGGCGGTCGCGGGTCGTTCGCGCTGGGGCATCCCGAGAAGGTGATCGACTTCGGTTATCGCGCGGTGCACGAGATGGCCGTCGCCGCGAAGGCGATCATCGCGAAGGCGCAGGGCAGCGCGCCGGCCTTCTCGTACTGGGCCGGCTGTTCGACGGGCGGCAAGCAGGGGCTTGCCGCGGCGCAACGCTATCCGGGCGACTTCGACGGCATCGTGGCTGGCGCGCCCGCGAACTACATGACCCGCATCCACGCGAGCCAGATCTGGGTACCGCAGGTGGTGCTCAAGGACGCTGCCAGTTTCATCCCGAAAGACAAGTTCGCCGTCCTGCATCGGGGTGCGCTCGATGCCTGTGATGCCGCGGACGGCGTGACAGACGGACTCATCACCGACCCGCGCGCCTGCACGTTCGATCCGAAGGTGCTGCAGTGCGCGGGTCCCGACAGCCCCGGCTGCCTCACCGCCGCGCAGGTCGACTCCGCGAGGAAGATCTACGCAGGCCCACGGAATCCGCGCACGGGCGAGCAGGTGTTCCCGGGACTCGAGCCCGGCAGCGAACTGGGGTGGGGCGTGCAGGCCGGGCCAGAGCCGCTGCCGTTCGGGATCGACACCTACAAGTACGTGGTGTTCGGAAATGCCGACTGGGATTGGCGCACGCTGAACTTCGACGGTGACATCGCGCGCGCCGACGCCGTGGACGGCGGAACGAACAACGCGATCAACCCGGACCTTGCGCCGTTCTTCGCGCGCGGCGGGAAACTGCTGCTGTACCACGGCTGGAACGACGAGCACATCGCACCGCGCAACACCATCAACTACTACGACAGCGTCGTGAAGGCGCTCGGTGGCGTGGACGCGGTCAGCGCGTCGGCCCGGCTCTTCATGATGCCGGGGATGGCGCACTGCCGCGGAGGTGAAGGGCCCGACACGTTCGATCGGCTCGACACGATCGTGCAGTGGGTCGAGCACGGCCGCGCGCCCGAACGGATCGTCGCGTCGCAGGTCGTTGACGGCGCGGTCACGCGGACGCGGCCGCTGTGCCCGTACCCGCAGGTCGCCAGGTACACGGGCACCGGCAGCGTCAACGATGCGGCGAACTTCGCCTGCGTCGTGCCCACGCGCTGATCGCGAGAGACGACGCGATGTTTGCCTGGTTCACCGACCTGTCGGTTCGCGAGAAGCGCACGTTCTGGGCGTGCTTCAGTGGCTGGGCGCTCGACGCGCTCGACACGCAGATGTACGCGCTCACGATCCCGACGCTCATCGCCCTGTGGGGCCTGACGAAGGGCGAGGCCGGCATCCTCGGCACGGCGGTGCTCGTGATGTCGGCATTCGGCGGCTGGATCGCGGGCCTGCTGTCAGACCGGTTCGGCAGGGTGCGGGTGCTGCAGCTCACCATCCTGTGGTTCTCGCTCTTCACGTTTCTGTCGGGGCTGACGAACTCGTTCTGGCAGTTGCTCCTCACTCGGAGCCTGCAGGGCATCGGGTTCGGGGGCGAGTGGGCGGTCGGCGCCGTCCTGATCAGCGAAGTGATCAACCCGAAGGTGCGCGGGCGCGTCGTCGGGGCCATCCAGGCCGGCTGGGCCGTCGGCTACGGTGCGGCCGTGCTCATCTCGATGGCGCTGTTCACCTGGTTGCCCGACGACTACGCCTGGCGCACGTTCTTCTTCGTCGGGATCCTGCCGTCGCTGTTCGTGCTCTGGATCCGGCGCAACATCGACGAGTCGAGCATCTTCCTCGACCAGCAGGCGTCGGCGCCCTCGCGCGGGCCGGCGGCGCGCGTGTGGGACGTGTTCGCGCCCCGCTACGCGGCCACCACCGTCATGGCGACGCTGCTGACGACGGGGATCTACGGCGGCAACTACGTGATGATCACCTGGCTGCCGGCCTACCTGAAGATGTCGCTCAACCTCTCGGTCGTCAATGCCGGCGCCTACCTCGTCGTGAACATCCTCGGGTCGTTCTTCGGGGCCTTCGTGAACGGGTTCCTCGCCGACCGCATTGGCCGGCGAAAGACGTTCATCCTGTGCGCCTGCCTGCAGGCCATCACCGTCGCGGTCTACACGATGGCGCCGATCACCAGGCCCGTGACGTTCGTGCTCGGCTTCGTGCTGGGCACGCTGCAATCGGGCACGGCGGCCGGCACGGGCGCGTTCCTCGCCGAGCTGTTCCCGACAACCATCCGCGGGGCCGCGCAGGGATTCTGCGGCAACGCCGGACGGGCGATCGGATCGTTCTTCCCGGCGCTGGTCGGCTTCCTGAGCGCGACCCGGACGCTGAGCGTCTCGATGGGCCTCTGCGCGTGTTCTGCGTACCTGCTGGTGGTGATCTTCGCGTTCCTCCTTCCTGAAACGCGCGGCCGAGACCTGCGCACGCTCACGGCCGAGCCCGCCAGGGCGTAGCGGGGGCTCGATGACCGGAGGCCGACCGATGACGACGCGACGCGAGATGCTGGCGAGCATGGCCCTTCTCGGGGCCTGGCCCGTGCTGATGCCCAGGCGCGCGGCCGGGCAGACGACTGCGCCACTGGTGCTCACGGCGATGATGGGCACGTATCCCGACACGAGAGCGCTGAAATCCGGCGCGGTCACCTCGCCTCTCGTGGCTCTCCAGTTCGCCGACGTCGCGGTCCCGAACACGGCGTTCAAGCGAACCGTGCGTGACCTCGAGTTCGACGTGTCGGAACTCGCCATTGCCACGTTCCTCATCGCCAAGGCAGCAGGCAAGCCGCTCGTGCTGATGCCCGCCGTCATGTTCAGCCGCTTCCAGGCGCAGTACGTCGTCTACAACGCGGCGCGAGGTCTGATGCGGCCAACTGACCTGGCGGGCAAGCGGATCGGCGCGCGTTCGTACACCACCACGACAGGCATGTGGGCGCGCGGGGTGCTCGAGAACGACTTCGGCGTGAACTTCGACGGTGTGCGCTGGGTGACGTACGAGGACCCGCATGTCGCCGAGTACTCCGACCCGCCATCGGTCGAGCGTGCGCCCGCGGGAAGCGACCTGTTGGGCCTGCTGCTGGCAGGCCAGATCGACGCCGCCATCATGACTCCGCTTCCCGACGATCCGCGCATCAGGACGATCCTGCCAGACCCCGCGGCCGCCGCGTCGGCCTGGCACGCGAAGCATCGCGCCGTGCAGGTGAACCACATGGTGGTCGTTCGGGAGTCGCTGACGCGCAGCCGCCCTGACGTCGTGCGCGAGGTCTACCGGTTGCTTCGCCAGAGCAAGGCCTCTGCGCCCCTGCCGGATGGTACCTCTGCTGCCGAGACGCCGTACGGGATCGAAGCGAACCGACGCAGCCTCGAGCTCGCCGTCGAGTACGCGCTCCAGCAGAAACTGATTACGCGGCGGTTCTCCGTCGACGAGTTGTTCAACGACGTCACCGGCTCGCTGTGATTGTGGGGGCCGCACCGCAGTGCGGCCCGCCCCTCAGCCGAACCCGAAAGGACCCTCCATGCCCGTTCCATCCGTCTCGCCCGCGCGCCGCTCACTCCACGTGCACGTGGTCGGGTTGCTGGTCGCGCTCGCGTGCGTGTCAGGCCGCGCGGCATCCGCGTGGGCGCAGGCGCCTGCTGCGTCTGCGTGCGACGCCGTCACGAAGTACAGCGCCCCGCAGATGACCGTGGACTCGGCGACCGTCGTGCCCGCCGGGGCGTTCGTGCCGGCGCCTCCCGCGACGAACTCGCAGGCAGGGGCCGCGGCGCTCTACAAGGGCCTGCCCGCGTTCTGCCGCGTGGTCGCGACCCTGACGCCCACGCCGTCTTCGTCTATTGGCATGGAGGTGTGGTTGCCGCTGTCTGGCTGGAACGGCAGGTTCCAGGCGGTCGGCAACGGAGGCTGGACGGGATCGATCAGCTACCCCGCGATGTCGCGTGCGCTCGCGCGCGGCTACGCCACGGCGAGCACCGACACTGGCCATCGCGGTGACAGCGGCGCCTTCGCCCTGGGTCAGCCCGAGAAGCTGATCGACTTCGCCTGGCGGGCGGTGCACCTGACGGCGGTGCAGTCGAAGGCCATCATCAAGGCGCACTTCGGCAGCGCGCCGACGTTCTCGTACTGGAACGGCTGCTCGTCTGGCGGGAAGCAGGGGCTCAAGGAGGCACAGCGCTTCCCCGAGGACTTCGACGGCATCATCGCCGGGGCGCCCGCCAACAACTGGGTGAACCAGAAGGTGGCGCACATCATCGTCCAGCAGGCGGTGCACAAGGATCCCGAATCGACGATTCCGGCCAGCAAGTACCCGCTGCTGCACACGGCCGTCGTGCAGGCGTGCGATCGCCTCGACGGCGTCGCCGACGGCGTGCTCGAGGATCCGCGCGCGTGCCGCTTCGATCCCGGCGTGCTGGCGTGTCCGGGGGCCGACGCGCCGACCTGCCTCACGACGAAGCAGGTGGCGACGGCACGCATGCTGTACGCGCCTGCCACGGTGCCCAGCACCGGTGAGGTCGTCTTCCCTGGCCTGGCGCCTGGCACGGAGTTGAGCTGGGATACGCAGGCGGGTCCCGAACCCCGTGCGACACAGATCGACCTGCTGACGTACGTGGTGTTCAAGGATCCGAAGTGGGACTACCGCACGTTCGATCCCGAAGCCGGACTGGCGCTGGCGCGGAAGATCGACGCGGAAGGCTCAACGACCGCGGCGACCGATCCCAACCTCGCGCCGTTCTTCGGACGTGGCGGCAAGCTGTTGCTGTACCACGGCTGGGCCGATCCGAACATCATGGCGATGAACACGATCAACTACTACAACAGCGTCGTGAAGGCGCTTGGCGGCGTCGAGAAGGTGCACGACTCGATGCGCCTCTTCATGGTGCCCGGCATGGGTCACTGCAGCGGAGGCGACGGTCCGAACAACTTCGACATGGTGACGGCCATGGAGCAGTGGGTCGAGCAGGGCAAGGCGCCGTCGCGCATCGTCGCATCGCGCCTGAAGGGCGACGTCGTGACGCGCACCCGTCCGCTCTGCGCGTTCCCGCAGGTCGCCAGGTACACCGGCACGGGCAGCACAGACGACGAAGCCAACTTCGTGTGCAGCGCCCCCTGACGTCGCCCTGCACGCCGCGCCTCGAGGTCGACCGATTGTGACCGTCCACGACTACCACGACGTGCTGGTGATCGGCGGCGGCAACGCTGCGCTGTGCGCGGCCTTGTCTGCGCGCGAGATGGGTGCGTCGGTGCTCGTCCTCGAGTCGTCGCCCCGCGCGGTCAGGGGCGGCAACAGCCGCCACACGCGCAACCTCCGGTGCATGCACGAGCACCCCACCGCCGTCCTCACCGAGGCGTATCCCGAGCGCGAGTTCTGGGACGACCTCGTCGCGGTGACGCACGGCGAGACCAACGAGGCGCTTGCGCGACTGGTGATCAGGGACACCAACGACTGCACCACCTGGATGGTCAGGCACGGTGCCCGCTTCCAGCCATCGCTGTCGGGCACGCTGCACCTGTCGCGCACGAACGCGTTCTTCCTCGGCGGCGGCACGTCACTCCTGAACGGCTACTACCGATCGGCCGAGCGGATGGGCGTCGACATCCGCTACGACGCCGAGGTCCGCGAACTGCACATCGACGGCGATCGGTGCGAGTCGGTCGTCTACCGGCAGGATGGGGCCGAGCATCGCGTCCATGCGGGAGCGGTCGTGGCCGCATCGGGAGGCTTCCAGGCGAACATCGACTGGTTGCGATCGATCTGGGGGGCCGCGGCCGACAACTTTCTCATCCGCGGCACGCCGTTCGACGATGGGCACGTGCTCCGGCAGTTGATCGACCATGGGGCCGCGACGTGCGGCAGGGCCGACCAGTGCCACGCGGTGGCGATTGACGCCCGATCGCCGCGGTTCGATTCCGGCATCGTGACCCGCGTCGATTGCGTGTCGCTGGGCGTGGTGGTCAACAACCGGGCCGAACGCTTCTACGACGAAGGCGAGGAGTTCTGGCCGAAGCGCTACGCCATCTGGGGCCGGCTCGTGGCCCAGCAACCCGACCAGATTGCGTACGTCATCATCGACAGCCCGCCGATGGGCACGTTCGTGCCGCCGATGTACCCACCGATTTCGGCGCCCTCGCTCGACGAACTCGCCAGGCGCCTTGGCCTCGATGCCGGGGCGCTCGAGCGCACGATCGGGTCCTACAACGCCGCTGTCAGGCCTGGCCGGTTCGACCATCGCGTGCTGGACGACTGCCGCACCGAAGGCCTGGACCCTCCCAAGACCCACTGGGCGAGGCCCATCGACACGCCGCCGTTCCACGCGTACCCGTTGAGGCCGGGGATCACGTTCACCTACCTCGGGGTGGGCGTCGACGAGACGGCCCTCGTCCAGCGCGTCGGCGACGCGCCGTTCGCGAACGTGTTCGCGGCCGGCGAGATCATGGCGGGGAACATCCTCGGCCGAGGCTACCTGGCCGGGTTCGGGATGGCGATTGGCACGTCATTCGGCCGGCGTGCCGGACGGCAGGCCGCGATGCACGGATTGCAGCACGCCCGCGACGCGGGCTACGTGGCCTGATCGGCATGCCGCGGGGATCGCGCCGCCGCGCAGCGCGACGTTTCGTGGGGTCAGTCGTCGATGCCGGTGCCGTTTCGGGTCTCGGGCAGCCCGGTCACGGGCGAGGCCGGCGTGGCCTGCTGCATCGCAATCCGCAACTGCATGGCGCGGTGGATGTGACCCCGCGCGATGCGTTCGGCCGCCTCGGAGTCGCGCCGGCCAATGGCCTCGAGCAGTGCGTCGTGTTCCTCGACGGCTTCGAGCGATCGTCCCGGATACGTCAGCGTCGAACCCCTGAACCGACGGACGCGGTCGTGCACCTGCTGCATGAAGTGCAGCAGCACGGTGTTGCGCCCGACGCGGCAGACGCCCTCGTGGAACTCGAGGCTGAGGGCCAGCACGTTGTTGAAGTCGCCCCGGTCGACCGCCGCGCGGACGCGGCTGCTGAGCCACGTCAGGTGATCGAGATCGGTGGGTGAGGCCACCTGCGCGGCCAGGCGCGCCGCCAGGCCGTCGAGCATCTCGCGCACCGCGTAGATGTCGAGAATCTCCTCGCGGCCGATCGTGGCGACCACGAGTCCCTGGCGCGGCACGTACACCGCGAGACGTTCTGATTCGAGGCGGAGGATGGCCTCGCGGATCGGCGTGCGGCTCCGCTTGAACAACGCCGCGAGGTGGTTCTCGGCAAGCCGCTCGCCGGCAGGGATGGTGCCGTCGACGATCGCCCGGCGCAGCGCGCCGTAGATGGCGTCGCTGGTGCTGCTGCCGGGCTCGTGATTGCGCCACATCGCCTGCACAGCGCTCGACCAGGGCTTGACAGTTTTCGCGGAGGCTGTCGTCTTTTTTCCGAGTGATTTCATTGTATACAGCTGTCTCGCGGAGTCTACGGGTGCAACCGGGGAGTGTCAAGCTTGTCACGGTGCTACCACGGTGCGGGTGGATTCGCGGTAATCTCGCCGTCCAGCGAGCCAGGCTGACACTCCCGTCGACGGCATCGCCGCCAGGGGCAACGACCAGCGTGACCGACTCCAGCACGCGCCGCACCCACGCGTCAGATGCGCTGGCGTTCCGGGCCACGACGCCATCGGCGACCTACGATCGCATCGCGTCGTTGCCCGTGGCCGTCGTCCTCGACAACATCCGCAGTCTCTACAACGTCGGCGCCTTCTTCCGCACCGCCGATGCCGTTCGCGTCGAGCGCCTGTGGCTCTGCGGCATCACCGGCCGTCCCGGAAATCCGCGCCTGGCCAAGACGGCGCTCGGCGCCGAAGCGGTGCAGGCATGGACCGGCGCTGACACGGTCGCTGATGCCATTGGCCAACTCCGTGCCGCCGGCCACGAAATCGCCGTCGTCGAGACGCACGCGCACGCCATCGACCTCTTCGACTGGCAGCCGCGCTTCCCCGTGGCCGTCGTGTTCGGTCACGAGGTGGACGGCGTGTCAGCGGCGGCCCGCGACCTCGCCGACACGTTCGTTCGCCTCCCGATGCTCGGCACGAAGCACTCGGTGAACGTCGCCACGGCTGGCGGTGTCGTGCTCTACGAACTCCTTCGGAAGTATCGCGCCGCCTGGATGAACTCGTAGGGACCGCGCCCCCGCGCGGCCCGGGCGCCCGTGCGGCGGCCGGTGATGACGTGTCCGGGCCGCACGGGGGTGCGGCCCCGACGCGATCACGCCGGGTCGGGTGCGGCCCGACGCGATCACGCCGGGTCGGGTGCGGCCCCGACGCGATCACGCCGGGTCGGGTGCGGCCCCGACGCGATCACGTCGGGTCGGGTGCGGCGCCTGCGCGACAGGTTAGGATTTCAGGATGCTGCAGCCGCCCGGCCCCTCTGCCCGCATGCACCTGGTCCAGGATCCGATCATCCCCATCGTCTCGCGCTGGCTGCGCGAGACGCCTGGGGCGATCTCGCTGGGTCAGGGACTCGTCTCGTATGGCCCGCCCCGGGAGGCGTCTGAGGCGGTCACCTCGTTTCTCGAGAACCCCGAGCATCGCTACGGTGCGGTGGAAGGGGAGCCCGAGTTGCTGGGCCTGATCGAAGGCAAGCTCGCCGCAGAGAACCGCATTGTCACCGCTCCACGGAGCCGGATCGTCGTCACGGCCGGCGGGAACATGGCGTTCATGAACGCCATCCTCGCGATCGCCGACACGGGAGACGAGATCGTCCTCCCCGTGCCCTACTACTTCAACCACGAGATGGCGGTCGTCATGGCCGGGGCCGTGCCGGTGCCCGTCGCGACGACCCACGACTACCAGCTCGACCTCGACGCGATTGCCTCGGCGATCACCGCGCGGACCCGCGCGGTCGTGACCATCTCGCCCAACAACCCCAGCGGTGCCGTGTATCCCGAAGCCGATCTGCGTGCGCTCAACGCCCTCTGCGCCAGGCACGGGATCTTCCACGTCCACGACGAGGTCTACGAGTACTTCACGTACGACCGTGCCACGCACTTCTCGCCGGGGTCGATCGACGGTGCCGCAGCACACACCGTATCGCTTTTCTCGCTGTCGAAGGCCTACGGGTTCGCCAGCTGGCGCATCGGCTACATGGTGATTCCGGAGTCGCTCTGGGTGGCCGTGAACAAGATCCAGGACACGCTGCTGATTTGTCCGCCGCTCGTCTCGCAGGCCGCCGCGTGCGGGGCGCTCCGTGTCGGGCGCGCGCACTCGGCCCCGCACGTCGCCGCACTGCGCGACGTGCGTCGGCTGGTGTTCGACGCCTTCGACGAGGTGAGAGACGTCGCCGACGTACCAGCCGTGCAGGGCGCCTTCTACGCCCTCGTCGGCGTGGCGACGCCGCTGTCGCCCCTGGCATGCGTCGAGCGCCTGATTCGTGATCACGGTGTGGCCGCCATCCCCGGGAGCGCATTCGGGCTCTCGTCGGGATGCGTGCTGCGCGTGTCGTACGGCGCCCTCGCGCGCGACACCGTGGTCGAAGGCATGCGGCGGCTGACGCGCGGCATCCGCGCCATCACCGACGGGCGGTGAGGTGCCGGTCAGGCCGGAGCGGCGACGAACACGAGGATGTGCTGCCAGGGCAACACGTCGATCACCCGGTCGAGGCGAAAACCGTCGGCCTCGAGTTCGCGGCGCGCCTCGTCGACGCTCATCTTGTGCTCCTCGCGGATGGGAACGCGCGGATCCTCTTTCCTGAACTCGACCAGCACCAGCCGTCCGCCGGGCTTGAGTGCCCGCGCAAGCGAGCGCATGGTGGCCTGCGGATACGACAGCTCGTGGTAGACGTCGACCAGGATGGCGACGTCGAGCGACGCAGCCGCAAGGCGAGGGTCGGTCTCGGTCGCGAGGACGGCCTCGACGTTCGTGATCCGCTCGCGCCGGAGCTTCTGCCGCAGCAGGTCGAGCATCTGGGGCTGGATGTCGGTCGCATAGACCTTGCCCGTGGCCCCGACGGCGCGTGACAGCAGCACCGAGTAGTAGCCCGAGCCCGCGCCGACATCGGCCACGACATCACCCGGCCTGAGGCCCAGCGCCGCCACGGCCTTCGAGGGCGCCTCTTCGCGTTCGCGCTCGGTCCGGTCGAGCCAGTCGGCACCGAGATGGCTCATCACGTCGGCGATCGGCCGGCCCGTGACAGGGTGGACCGCGCGCCGGGCGTCGAGGGTGTACCAGTTGCCGACTACGACGACGAAGACGAAGAGGAAGACGAGGGCGGGGGCGACCCGCCCGGGGAACTGCCGGCGCATCATGAGATCTCGGACGCGCCGCGGCGTGCGCACGATTCCGCCGCCTGCCCCTACAATGACAGGCCTGTGGATGCTCGCGTGCTCGACGAACTTCCCGACGTGCCCCGGTGGGCCGAAGCCCGCGGCATGCTCGTGGGCCGCCGCGGGCGCGTCTACGCCCGTGACAGCGCCGCCGGCGCCGCCATCCTCGTCATGCACGACGGGTCGCTGGCGGTCCTGACCGGCACGATGCCGCGCGCCGCCATCCTCGGCGCCCAGGAACTGCTGCGGCCCGACGCGCCGTGGCTGGTGCCCGACGACAATGTGGCGGCACGCGCCATCCTGCGCGAGGCCGTCGATGCCGAGGCCGACGAGCGGGCAGCCATCTACACCCTCGCGCCTGACGCGTTGCGGCACGCGTGTGCCTCGCGGGACGCCGATGTGCGCTGGCTCATGTCGGCCGATGCGATCGACTGGTCGCACGTCGCCGCCGACCTGCGGCACGAACTGGCGGCGGCCTTTGCGTATTCGCCGGTTGCGGCGGCGTTCGACGAAGGGGTCGCGGTGTCGTTCTGTTACGCGAGCTTCCAGACCGAGTCGCTCTGGGACGTCTCGATCGACACCATTCCAGCCGCCCGCAGGCGCGGGCACGCCCGCCAGGCGGCGGCTTTCCTCATCGCGCACATGCGCGATCGGCGCCTGAGCCCCGTCTGGGGAGCAGTCGAGAGCAACGTGGCATCGCACGCGCTGGCGCGCTCCCTGGGCTTCGTGCAGGTCGACGCCCTGCGTGTCGTGACCCCACGGATGCGGCTGGCGTCGCGATGAACAGCGACGGTGCGGGGATTCTCCCCCCGCTGACGCCCGCAGAATGCGACAATCACCGGGACCGTCAGCCACACACCCCCCGCGCAGCAGGAGTGGTCGGGCGAACCCTGGAATCGAGGCAGGATGAAGACGCGATGAGGCCCGAATGGGACGAGAGCTGAAAACCACGATCGTCGCCGACGGTGTCCGTGGCATGGCCGTGGTGCTCCTCGAGTCAGAGGAGATCATCATCCGTGGCGAACTGCGCCAGCGGATTCCGTTCTCGTCGATCTCGGCCGCACGCGTGGCGCGCGGAACGCTGGATGTGACGCACGCGCTCGGTCACCTGTCGATCGAACTGGGCGAATCGGCCGAGATGTGGCTGGCCCGCATCCGGTCGCCGAAGTCGCTCATCGACAAGCTGGGCGTCGCCCCGGCGCACCGCGTCGTGGTGCTCGGCGTCGAGGATCCCGTGTTCGTCGCCGAACTGCGCGAGCGCTGCCACCACGTCACCGCTCGCCTGACGACGACCTCGCCAGACGTGATCGTGTTCGGGTGCCGCGCCCTCACCGATCTCGATCGGCTGGCCGAGTTCGAGGGCCGCATCAAGCACGACGGCGCGATCTGGACCGTGTGGGCCAAGGGACGCCGCGAGTTGCGCGAAGACGACATCAGGCGCGCCGCCAGTGCCGCCGGCCTTGTCGACGTGAAGGTCGTGAAGTTCTCCGACTCGCACTCGGCGCTGAAGCTGGTCATCCCCAAGGACCGCCGGTGACAGTGGCGGCGCCCCTCCCGCCGGTCCCCGGGGATGCGCCGACGTTCGCCGACGTCACGTCGGCCGCGGCTAGACTGCTGGGCGTCGCCCACCGGACCCCCGTCCTGACCTCGACGACGGTGAATCGGATGACGGGCGCGGACGTGTACTTCAAGGCCGAGCCGTTCCAGCGGATGGGGGCCTTCAAGTTCCGCGGTGCGTACAACGCGGCCTCACGCATCGCCGAGCGGGCGCCGGGCAGCGGCGTCATCGCGTTCTCGTCAGGCAATCACGCGCAGGCGGTCGCCCTGGCCTCGTCGCTGCTGGGGCTGCATGCGACGATCGTCATGCCCAGCGACGCCCCACGCGTGAAGCTCGAGGCGACGCGCGGCTACGGCGCGCAGGTCGTCCTGTACGATCCGGCCACCGAGGATCGCGAGGCGATCGGGCGGTCGCTGGCCGACGCGCACGGCTTGACGCTCATTCCGCCCTTCGATCACCCGCACGTCATCGCGGGGCAGGGGACGGCGGTGATGGAGTTCGTCGAGGATGTCGGCCCGCTCGACGTGCTCTTCGTCTGCTGCGGGGGCGGGGGGCTGCTCTCGGGCTCGGCCCTCGCCGCCCGAGCACTGGCCCCGGCGTGCCGCATCATCGGCGTCGAGCCCGACGCGGGTGACGATGGGGTGCGGTCGTTCAACACGCGGACGCTGCAGCGTGTTCACCATCCCCGCACGATTGCCGACGGTGCGAGAACGCCATCGCTGGGCCGCTACACGTTCCCGATGATCCTGAGAGACGTCGACGAGATGATGTCGGTGAGCGACGCCGCCCTTCTCGGCGCCATGCGCCTGCTCTGGGAGCGCATGAAGGTGATCGTCGAGCCGACGGGCGCCCTCGGTGCTGCGGCCCTCCTGTCGGGCCGCGAGGCCGTCGCGGGGCGACGCGTGGGGGTCGTGCTGAGCGGCGGAAACGTCGATGTGAGCCGGTGGTTCGAGGGCGCGCTCTGACGTGCGTGGTGCCGCCGGTTTCGATGTGCGCCGCGTCGCGGGAAGGGCGATAATGACTGCGGTGCTGAACGAATCCGTGCTCATTCTGGAAGGAGCGCCATCATGCCCAACATCTCCACCATCCTGGTTGCGACTGATTTCAGTGACGCCAGCGAGGCGGCCCTGAACTACGCCAAGAGCCTGGCGAAGGCCTTCGGTGCCACCATCCACGTGCTCCACGTGCTCGAGGACCTTGCCGCGCACGCGTGGACGACGGAGGTCTATGTCGCCGCGTTGCCCGGTGTGCACGAAGAGATGGAGAAGCAGGCGCGCGAGCGCCTCGACGCCACCCTGACGGCCGAGGAGCGCGAGGCGTTCAAGGCGCAGCTCACGCTCAGGACCGGCAGCGCCTTCGTCGAAATCGTCAGGCATGCGCGCGAGATCAAGGCCGACCTGCTGGTGATGGGCACGCACGGGCGAGGGGCGATCGCGCACATGCTGCTCGGCTCGGTGGCCGAGCGCGTGGTGCGGAAGGCTCCCTGTCCCGTGCTGACGGTCAGGCAGCCAGAACACGAGTTCATCCACCCGTAGGGGCCGCGCCCCCGCGCGGCCCGTGTCCAACGGGGCCGCGCCCCTGCGCGGCCCGCGTCCGACGGGGCCGTGCGTGTCAGATCGTGCGCCCGCATGCTGACGCCGCCCGCGCCCGCGCGGGTCGGGCCTGCGGGGGCCGTCCGCGGGCGCGACGCATGTGGGGCCTGTCGGTCGGTGACATATACTTCAGGCCTCATGCGATTTGCCCCGGAATACGTCCAGTACGTTCTCAACGACAACTTCGAAGACGCCAAGGCCCTCCTTCTCGCACCGATGCTCGAGATGCACTACGCGCATCTCGTGATGCTGGCTGACCAGGGCATCGTGTCGGCCGAGGATGCCCACACCATCCGCGTCGCGCTCGACGGGATCTCCGAGAGCGACATCCGCAAGGTCATCTACGACGGCACCTACGAAGACCTCTTCTTCTACATCGAGCGCTTCGTCGAGCAGGCGTGCGGGCCAGACGTCGCCGGACGGCTGCACACGGCACGCAGCCGCAACGACATCGACATGACGCTGTACAGGATGCGGCAGCGCGATCGCATCCTCGGCCTCGTCGAGGGGACGATCGCGCTGCGGCGCGCGCTGATGGACGTCGCCGACCGTCACCGCGACACCGTGTTCGCGATGCACACGCACACGCAGCCGGCGCAGCCCTCGACCGTCGCGCACTACCTGCTGGCGGCGATCGAGCAGTTCGGCCGCGATGCCACGCGCCTCGAGGCGGCGTTCGCGAGCACCAACCGGAACCCGCTCGGGGCCTGCGCGATTACCGGGACCGGGTTCCCGATCGACCGCCGCCGCACCAGCGAGCTGCTGGGATTCGACGAGCCGACCCGGAACACCTACGGGTCGATCGCCACGGTCGACTACGTGCTCGAGAGCCTGGGCGCCACGTCGGTGCTGCTCGTGGGCATGGGACGCGTGGTGCAGGACCTGCTGTTGTGGTGCACGATGGAGTTCCAGTACCTGCGGCTGCCCGACGGGTTCGTGCAGGGCAGCAGCATCATGCCGCAGAAGCGCAATCCCGTTGCGCTCGAGCATGCGCGAGCCATCACGAGCCGCGCGCTTGGCCAGGCGATGGGCGTCACGGTCGCCGTCCACAACACGCCGTTCGGCGACATCGTCGACACCGAAGACGACCTGCAGCCGCTGATCGACGGCGCGTTCCGCGATGCCGACCGCGCCGTGCGCCTCGTGGCCGCGGCGATGACGGGCGCCGACGTGAACGTCGAGATGATGCACTCGCGTGCCGGGACCCACTGGATCACGATCACCGAGCTGGCCGACACGCTGACCCGTGAGCACAACCTCGCCTTCCGCCACAGCCACTCGATCGCGTCGCGCCTGATCAAGCGTCGCAGCGAGATGCCCGACGAGTCGCTGAAGGCCGCCCTGGCCGCCGCGTCGGCCGAGGTGCTCGGGTCGCCGCTGGTCTACGAGGAAGAACGGCTCCGGGAGTTGTTGAGCCCCGAGTACTTCGTCAGGGTGCGAACGACGTGGGGAGGCCCGGCGCCATCCGAGACGGCCGCCGCCCTTGCGGCCGAGCGGGCGCGGACGGAGGCCGATGCGGCGTGGCTTGCCGCCCGGCGCGCGCAACTGGCATCGGCCGTTGCAGCCAGACAGGCGGCCGCACGTGCCCTCTGAGGATCCGAGCATGACACCGACGCCTGGCGCCACGCCCGAGCCGCCGATGACCAGGTCCTACGTCATGGTCCTGCTCGTGCAGGCGCTCGTGCTGCTGGCCCTCTGGGTCTTCCAGCAGCGTTTCTCGCTCTAGCGGCGCCAGGGACACATCGATGCAGATGCTCGACTGGTTCATTGTCGCCGCCTACCTGGCCTGGATCGTGTGGGACGGCGTCCGGCTCACGAAGAACAGCACAGAAATCGAAGGGTACTTCCTCGCGAACCGGAGCCTGCCCTGGTGGGCCATCGGCTTGTCGGTGATGGCCACGCAGCTCAGCGCCATCACGATGATCGGGACGACGGGCCAGGCCTACGACAACGGGATGCGCTTCCTGCAGTACTACTACGCGCTGCCGGTGGCGATGATCCTCGTCTCGGTGTTGTTCGTCCCGTTCTTCCACAACGCCCACATCTACACCGCGTACGAGTACCTCGAGCGGCGATTCGACGCCAAGACGCGATCGTTCACCAGCCTGCTGTTCCTGCTGTCGCGCGGCATGTCGTGCGGCGTGGTCATCTCGGCTCCCGCCGTGGTCATGTCGATCGTGCTCGGGTGGAACCTGTCGCTGACGTGCCTCGCCATCGGCCTGCCGACCGCCGTGTACACCATGTTCGGAGGTGTGCAGGCCGTCGCGTGGACCGACGTCAAGCAGATGGTGCTCATCGTCTTCGGCCTCGTGGCCGTCTTCGTCGGGTTGCTGTTCGGGTTGCCAGACGGCGTGAGCCTCACCGACGCGCTGAACATCGCGGGTGCCTCGGGGCGCCTGCAGACGTTCGACTTCAGCTTCGACCTCACGAAGCAGTACACGTTCTGGTCGGGCACGATCGCCGCGGTCTTCCTGTTCCTGGCGTACTTCGGCACCGACCAGAGCCAGGTGCAGCGCTATCTCACGGCGAAGTCGGTCAACGAAGCGCGCACCTCGTTGCTGATGAGTGCCTACTGGAAGATCCCGCTGCAGGCGCTGGTCCTGCTGGTCGGCGTCTTCCTGTTCCTCTTCTACCTGTTCACCCCGCCGCCGCTCGTGTTCAACCCGGTGCACGAGCAGCAGGTGCGTCGCGGCCCGCGCGCCGCCGACTACCAGGCTGCAGAAGCACGGTTCGCCACGGCGCACGAGGCCCGCAGGCAGGCCGCCACGGCGCTGGCCGACGCCCGGAGGTCCGACGATCCTGCGCGGCAGGCCGAGGCCGCCGCCGAGTTCAACCGGCGCGACGCCCAGGTGGCGGGCATCCGCACCGAGGCCACCGCCATCGTCCGCGAGTCGTCGGGCGACCTCGCCTTCAGCGACGTCAACTACGTCTTCCCGACCTACGTCATGACCCGCTTGCCGATGGGTGTCGTCGGGATCGTCATCGCCGCGATCTTCGCCGCCGCGATGTCGACCATTTCAGGCGAGCTCACCTCGCTGTCGACCGCGACGGTCATCGACTTCTACCGGCGGTACAAGAAGACCCCGGCCGACGACTCGCACTACCTGCTCGTGTCGAAAATCGCGACGGGCGCGTGGGGACTGTTCGCGTGCGTGGTGGCGATCTATGCCGCCGAGCTCGGATCGCTCATCGAGGTGGTCAATCGATTCGGGTCGTTCTTCTACGGCTCGATCCTGGGCGTGTTCCTGCTGGCGATCGGCGTCAAGCGTGCGACGGCCAACGGAGCATTCATCGGCCTGCTGGCCGGCATGACGACCGTTGCCTACGTCGCGTTCAACACCAACCTCGCGTTCCTCTGGCACAACGTCGTTGGCGTCGTGGCGGTGCTCGCGGTCGGCACGCTCGTGAGCCTGGTCGATCCTTCACGCCATCGCACCGCCTGACATCGCCTGTCGAGGGTGACAACGCAGATCGGCAGCACCACCGTGCAGCTCAACACCGGGTTCGCCGTGCGCGTCTTCTGAGGCCCCCGCACGCCCCGGGACGAGGCGCCCTCATCACATGGGCGCCACGCGGTCACGTCGCCCGGCCCCCCTGTCACAAAGGCACGAACGCCACGCGCCGCCCCGTCGTCTGCCGCCATGAACCCCGAAGGAGGTCATGGTGCGATGACGAAGATCCTGCAGCGTCTCGGTGTCGTTCTCCTCGCCTGTGCGTGTGCTGTGCCGGTGTTCGCCGCACCGGGCGTCGACGGCGACTGGATTGGCGCGTTCCAGGGTCGCCGCGACTGGGTGTTCGTCCACCTCGTGTTCGGAGGCGCCGGCGAGGCCATGACGGGCCGCGCAGACCTTCCGGTGCAGGGTGAGTATTCGATCCCGTTGCACAACGTCTCGGCCAATGGCCGCCGGGTCAGGTTCGAGATCCCCGGCGCCGCCGGCAACCTGCTCTTCGACGGGTCGAGGGATGGGAACATCATCAACGGCACCGTCAGGCAGGGCTTCAGCAGCAGCCTGTTCGAACTGGTGAGGCAGCTGCCGTCACCTGAAGACGAATTCGCCCACGTGCAGGGGCACTACGGGAGGGCGGGCGAACTCCCCATCCTTGTCTACTACAGCCCGCAGGGGCCTGCCTATGTCGACTTCCGGACCGGGCGGATGGGATCACTGTTTCGCACCGGCGCCGATACGTATGTCTCAGGCGCCACCTTGCTGACGGGGTACCCCGTCGAGTTCTCGATGACGTTCGCGCGTGACGCGAGTGGCGTGGCGAGCTCGATGCGACGCTCGTCGAAGCGCGGCGACGAGACCCTCGAGCGCCAGTCGCCGTATCGCACGGAAGCCGTGCGCTTCCGGAGTGCCACCGCCAATCTCGGTGGCTGGCTGCTCGTGCCCAACACGCCCGGGCCGCATCCCGCCATCGTCATGATCCACGGGAGCGGGCCATCGACCCGCCAGTCGCTCCTGCCGTTCGCCGACGTCTTCGCGCGCAACGGCATTGCGGTCCTGGTGCACGACAAGCGCGGGTCGGGACAGTCGACCGGCAGCTTCGCCCGCGCGACCTTCGATGACCTCGCCCAGGATGCGCTGGCTGGCGTCGCCTTGCTGAAGGGGCATCCAGACATCGACGGCCAGCACATCGGCCTGCTCGGCACGAGCCTCGGCGGGTGGGTGGCACCGCACGCGGCGTCGATGTCGGCCGACGTGAGGTTCGTGATTGTCGAAGCGGCACCCGCCACCACGCCTGCCGAGCACGAGCGCGAGCGCGTGCAGCGCCAGATGCGTGCGGACGGCGTGGCGCTCGACGTGATCGCGAAGGCACGGGCCTACATGGACTCAGAAGCTCGAGGTGGCCCGGACAGGTGAAGGCTGGGATGACCTGATGGCGGTGAGCGCGCGTGCCGAACGCGAGGGATGGGCGCAGTACGTGAATATCCCTTCGTCGCTCGACATCCTGCAGTGGAACTGGAAGCACATCATGTCGTGGGACCCGCGTCCCGCGCTCGAGCGCCTCACTGTTCCCGTGCTGGCGCTCTACGGTGAGCTCGACACGATCGTCTCGCCCGACGGTGCACCTGCAGCGGCTGAAGGACGCCCTGACCAGCCGCGGGAACAAGGACGTCACGGTGAAGGTGCTGCCGCGCGCGAATCACCACTTCTTCACCGCCTCCACGGGCGGGCCGGCCGAGACGGGGCACCTCAGCCAGTTCGTGCCCGGCTACTTCGAGACCCGCGTTGCGTGGGTCCGCGAACACGTCGAGATCGCCGCCTCCCTGCAGTAGCCAGTCAAAAGGGGTCACGTCTTTCATTGCTGCTTTTCTCAAGACCTGACCCCTCGAGGACAGGGGCCAGAGCTTGAAAAATGCGATAAAGAAAGATGTGACCCCTCCTGCATCGATCACGTAAACGTGATCGCCTTCGCAGGTTCGTGATCGTCGCGACGCCGAACTCGAACCGCCATTTCGCCGAAAGGCCCTGATCCCTCGGGCGTTGCGAGCGCACGGGATCGGGAACAACTCTTGCCCGTGACCTCCCACGAGCCCTTCGTGAGGAGTGTCCCCTTGAACCGCCCCAACGTTGTCCGACGAAGACGCGAACGAGGCTTCAGCTTCATCGAGGTCCTCCTCGTCGTTGCCATCATCGGCGTCACCGCCGCGATCGCGGTGCTCGTCACGCCGTTCGCGCGGCTCGCCGCCCAGGCCGACAGCAGCGCCGCAGCCCTCCAGTCGGTCCTGCAGACGTCGCGGGAACAAGCCATCAGCCAGCGCCGGACGATCCGTGTCTCATTCGTCGATCCCAACCAGGTGGTCATCGAGCGCGTGAACGTCCCCGGCCCGGGCACCACGGTGCTGAACACGTACATCCTCGAGGCAGGCGTCGGATTCCGGTTGTTCGACGACGTGCCCGACACGCCGGATGCCTTCGGCAACGACGCCGCGACGACGTTCGGCGGCGCCACCACGACGTCCTTCACCAGCGAAGGCGAGTTCGTGGACGAGAACGGCGACCCGGTGAATGGCAGCGTGTTCATTGGCCGGGAAAGCGAGCCACTCACCCTGCGTGCCGTCACGGTCTTCGGTGCCACAGCGCTGATCCGGGAGTGGCGGTGGAACGGTGTCCAATGGAACGACTAGTGCCGACGCGGCTCCCGGGATGCCCTCTCCTGGCGAACACGCCCCCGCCGCCCCGTCGTGACGCGGGCTTCACGCTGGTCGAGGCGCTCATCGCGATGACCATCCTGAGCGTTGGGCTCATGGGCCTCGCGCAGGCCTTCTACGTCGGCATGCAGCACATGTCGACCTCGTCAGCCAACCTCATTGCGCGCGAGAAGGCCCGCGAGGCCGTCGAGAGCGTGCACAGCGCGCGCGACACGCGGACGATCGAGTGGAGCGAGATCCGCAACGTGAGCGACGGCGGGATGTTCCTCGACGGCGTGCAGTCGCTGAATGCGTCGGGCGCGGACGGCCTCATCAACACGGCCGACGACGAAGCCGCGGGCCTCGAGCATCAGATCAGCCCAGGTCCGAACGGCGTGATGGGCGACGACGACGACGAGTCCACCCCGCTGACGAACTTCCAGCGCGAAATCCAGATCCTCGAACTGAATCCCGCCAATCCCGACCTGCGCGAGGTGGTGGTCACGATTACCTACAGCGTGGGTTCACAGCAGCGGACCTACACGCTCCGTACGTTCATTTCGGCGTTCTCGTAGACAGTCATGTCTTCACAAGCATCTCCCCGCAGGTCGGATGCCGGCTTCAGCCTGGTTGAACTGCTCGTGGCGATGGCCGTCGTGGTCGTCATCATGGGCGTGACCCTGACGGCGCTGAGCAACGCGTATCGCTCCAACGAGACGGCCAAGAGCGTCACCGGCATGAACAACAACCTGCGCGTCGGGGTCGACCTCATGGTCCGTGACCTCATCCAGGTCGGCCAGGGACTGCCGACGGGCCGCGTCGTCGAGGTGCCGAACGGCGTCGGCGCCCTGCTGATCCAGCGCCCGCGCCCGGCGGGGAGCGCGTGCACGCAGTGGCCGGCCGGCACGACCGAACTGTCGGCCGTGACACCGGGACCGGGCTGTGGTCCCGTCATCGACGGCGTCGCCACCGACGCCATCACGATCATCGCTGCGGATTCGTCGGTCGATCAGGCGGTGCTCAGCGCCATCAACATCAACGCGAGGACGGTCACGTTCGCCTCGCCACCGACCGCCAACGCCATCGACATCAGCAACGGCGGTCCCGACGACATCCGCGTCGGCGACCTGATCATGCTGACGAAGGGCACGGGCAGCACCCTCCTGTACGTGACAGCCGTCGACGGGGCGCAGACGGTCACGTTTGCCGAAGGCGACCCGATGAACCTGAACCAGTACGACGCCACGCTGGCGCTGACGGGCACATTCGACCAACTGCATGCGACTGCGCCGGCGGGGGCCACGGGCGCGACGGGTCCGCGCGCCAGCCGGATCCGCATGATCTCCTACTACCTCGACACGTCCATTGATGCCGCGGTGCCTCGCCTGGTGCGCCACATGAATCTCGGAGCGGCGGGCGTCGACATCGCGCAGCGCCGGCGAACGGTGGCCTTCGGGCTCGAGAACCTGCAGTTCACCTACGACCTCGTGGACGGGACGACGGCCACCCTGTCGAACGTGCGCATGGACGCCACCGACCTGACCACGAGCGGCGCGTGCGACCCGAGCGCGTGCTCGCCCAACCAGGTGCGAAAGGTCAACCTGTTCGTCGCGGGCCGGTCGAGGCAGCCCTTCTCGCAGACCGGCCGGTTCTTCCGCAACACCCTGAACACACAGGTCAGCCTGCGCAGCCTGGCGCTGGTCGATCGTTACCGGTAGGTGAGCAAGATGACGAGCGAGCGAGAGTCGAGGCGGTTGCGCCGCGTGTCGTCACGACGACGCGTGTGCGCAGCACGGAGTCGCGAGGCGGGCATGGCCCTGCTGTCGACGCTGATGGTGATGATGCTGATGTCGGCGCTGCTGGTCGGCTTCTACGCCGTCATCGCGGCCGACCAGCAGGCCAGCGGCGTGAACCGTGACCAGACACAGGCCTACGCTGCCGCGCACGCAGGCCTCGAGAAGCTCACCGCCGACGTCGGCGCGATGTTCACCGGTGGCAACTTCAGCCCATCGGCAGAACAGGTGGCGGCGCTCTCCGATGAACCACCTGACCTGCCGGGGTTCCAGTTCGTCGCGCCCGGTGGTGGCAGCGGCTACACGATCACGCCGGGGACCGTCGTCGTCGCGCCGATCTCCAACGGGCCGCTCCAGGGCCTGACCGGCCTGATCACGCCCTACCAGATCACGGTGACCGCACAGGCCACCGGAGGCAGCATGCTCGGCGGCGCGGCAGAAGTCCGGATGCGCCGCGAGGTGCAGACCGTTGCCGTGCCCGTCTTCCAGTTCGGGATCTTTTCCGAGAACAACCTGTCGTTCCACGCGGGCGACAACTTCTCCTTTGGTGGGCGCGTGCACAGCAACGCGAACATCTTCCTTGCCGCCGCATCAGGGGCCACCCTCACCCTGGCCGACCGCGTGTCGGCCGTCAACGAGATCATCCGGACGCACTTCGCAAACGGGCGGTCGGCCGCCTCCTACACCGGCACCATCCGGATGGCGAAGGCGGCGGGGTGTCCCGCGGCGCCAACCGCCGCCAACGCGTCGTGCCGCAACCTGGCCTCGAACGAAGGCAGTCTCACCGGCAATGTCGGGTCGGCAGCGAATCCCAACTGGACGAACCTGTCGGTCGGCATCTACAACGGCTACATCAAGAACGGGCTGACCGGGGCGCAGCGGCTCGACCTGCCGCTGGTGAGCGACGAGGCGTCAGCCATCGACATCATCAGGCGTCCGAACCCCGCGAACCCGGATCCCGAGTCGCTGGCGGGCCAGCGGTTCTACCACCTCGCCTCGCTGCGCATCCTGCTGTCTGACACGGCCGCGGAGTTGACGGCGCTGCCGGGTGCCGTCGGGACGCCCGTGTCGCTCGAGGCTGCGGCGTTGCCGGCGACCGCCGGGAGCTGGCCGCTGGCCGCGTCCACGGGCAGCGCCACCAACGGCTACCGTTCTGCGGCAGGCACGCCCCTGCTGGGCGGGTTCATCCTGGTCAACAAGCAGGACGACCGGGCGCGTGGTCAGACGTCACGAAGGAAATCCTCGCGCTCGGCATCACGGGCCGGAACATCTCGAACCCGGGCACGTGCACCACGGACCCGCACCCGAACGCCATCATCCGCCTGCAGCGTACCAAGGACGCGCCAGCCACGAGCGCGCCGTGCGGAAGTGCGGCGACAGACGGCCCCCTCGACCGACTTCTGGCCGACGAGCCTCTACGACGCGCGCGAGGGGCTGCGGCGCGAGAACAGCACGCTCACGAGCGACACGACGATGTTGCTCGGTGGGGTGATGTACTACGTCGAGTTCGACGTTAACAACTACAAGCGCTGGATCACCGGCCGATCGGCACCACGGGCGCCTACGTCGCAGGACGTCACCGGCTACGCGGTCTACTTCTCGGATCGTCGCAACAACAAGAACGCGACGAACGTCGAGACGGGCGAGTACGGGTGGGAAGACTTCGTCAACACCGACAGCGCGAGCACGCCGAACGGCGCCCTCAACACCGGCGAGGACGTCAACGGCGACAACGCGCTGCAGACGTATGGCAACACGCCTCGCATCACGTATACGGTCGTCGCGCCGAACGGCACTGCCCCGTACGGCAGCCTGAGCCCGATCAACTCGTCGGTCAACGTGCACACGAGCCGCGTGAACAAGGGCGTCGCGCGAGCGAACCGCGCGGTGTTCTTCCGCCGGGCGCTGAAGCTGGTCAACGGCGGGCTCGGGCAGTTGCCGTCGAACGGACTGCAGGGCCTGACCGTGGCATCGGAGAACCCGGTGTACGTCCAGGGGAACTTCAACGCGTGCGGCACGCCGACACAGTTGTGTGCATCTGGCGGCTTCGGCGCGACCGGTGACGCACACCGTTCTGCCGCGATCATCGCCGATGCGGTCACCCTGCTGTCACGGCTGTGGAACGACAACAACTCGTTCAACTCGCCGCACGGGCACGCGGGCCGCGACGCCGACACGACGTGGTACCGGATGGGCGTGATCTCGGGCAAGGGCCTCAACTTCCCGCGCCCGGTCAACGTCACGTCGTACGACGCCGAGAACTTCGGGTCTGACGGCGGCGCGCACAACTTCATGCGCTTCCTCGAGAACTGGAATGCGGCGACGTTCAACTACCGGGGGTCGATGGTGAGCCTGTACACCAGCCGGCAGGGCGTGGGCACCTGGAAGTGCTGCTCCGGCAGCAACGTGTACTCGCCCCCGGGTCGCGCGGCGGTGTTCGAGACGGAGTTCATCACGCCGGCGCTCCTGCCGCCGCGGACGCCGATGTTCCGCGACATCAACACGCTCACCTTCCGCCAGATGCTGCGGCCCACCCAGTAAGCCCCGCAGCATCTGTCCTGAGCGAGCCCGAAGGGCGAGTCGAAGGGCAGATCGAAGGGCGAGTCGAAGGGCCGGCGCGGCACGGATCCCGTCGGGTGACGGCGATCCGTGCCGCGTTGCACGTGCGCGTTCTACATCCCCGCCGTGCCTGGCGTCCGCGGTTTCGCGTTCTTCACGTACATGTCCATCCAGTCGAGCATCTCGGCCACCGTGTGCAGCACCGACTCGCGCGCGGCGTAGCCGTGCGCCTCGTGCGGCAGCGTCACGTAGCGCACCGTCGCGCCGTGGCCCTTGAGCGCCATGTAGAAGCGCTCCGACTGGATCGGGAACGTCCCGCTGTTGTTGTCGGCCTGGCCGTGGATCAGCAGCACGGGCTCCTTGACCTTGTTGGCGAAGGTGAACGGTGACATCCGCGCGTAGATCTCCGGCACCTCCCAGTACGTGCGCGTCTCGCTCTGGAAGCCGAACGGCGTGAGCGTGCGGTTGTACGCGCCGCTGCGCGCGATGCCCGCGCGGAACAGGTCGGAATGCGCCAGCAGGTTGGCCGTCATGAAGGCGCCGTAGCTGTGCCCGCCCACGCCGATGCGGTCGGGATCGGCGACGCCCATCGCCACCACCTTGTCGACCGCCGCCTTCGCGCTCGCCACGAGCTGCTCGACGTAGGTGTCGTTCGCCGTCTCGCCGGGTCCGACGATCGCCATGGTCGGATCGTCGAGGATGGCGTACCCCTGCGTGAGCAGCAGCAGGTGCGACGCGCCGCTGATGGTCGTGAAGCGATGCGGAGACCCGGTGACCTGGCTGGCCGTGCGCACGTCGGTGAACTCGCGCGGATACGCCCACATGAGCATGGGCACGCGCGTGCCGGGCTGGTAGCCGGGCGGCAGGTACAGCGTGGCCGACAGCTTCACGCCGTCGGGACGCTCGTAGGCGATCATCTGCTTCGTGACCTTGCGCATCTCCGGTGCCGGATCGGCAAACGCGGTGAGTCGCCGCCTGCCTCGACGCGGCAACGTCACGGACGAAGTAGTTCGGGGCCTCCGTCGGCGTCTCGCGCCTGATGAGGAGCCGCGTGCCGCGCTCGTCGAGCAGCGCGACGAACTGCTCGTATGCCTTCTCGGCCGAGTGGAACACGCGCGTTTTGGTGCCCGTTGCCAGCGACAGGCGATCGAGGAACGGCCGATCGCCATCCGGCGACGCGCCGTTGCCCGACAGGTAGATGTCGTCGTCCGTCTGCAGGATGGCGTCGCTGCCTGGCCGGCGCACCGGCTGGCCGGGATCCGCGTACCGATCCTGGCTGCTGCGATCGAAGAGCACGCGCGGGGCCGAGGTCCCGTCGGCCGCCCACGTGCGCACGCGACGCGTCCGCCGATCCGACTCGGTGGCCAGCATGGTGCCGCGCTCGGTCCACGACGCGTTCGTGAACCGGAACTCGGTGCGCAGGATCTCGACCGGCTGCGCCGTGAACGGCGCCGCCAGCGCGACGACCTTGTCGCGTTGCGGAACGCTCACCCTGGGATCGCCGTTGTCGAGCGCCTCGGCCCACGCCAGCGTTGCCGGCAGCGGTGGGATTCCATCGGAAGGCGCGCGGCCCGGTGACGACCCCGTTGATCGGGACGGTGTCGGCCATGGGCCGATCCACCAGGTTGCGCACCTGTGCGCCGTCGCGTGTCCAGACGTCATATGACGTCGGGAAGTCGTCCCACGTGACGAGTCGCGAAAACGGCCGCTTGATCTGCTGCACCAGGATGTAGGCCCCGTCGGGCGACGGCGTGGCGCCGGCGATCAGCGCCGGGGCGCCGATGGCGGTCACCGCACGCGTGGCGGCGTCGACGCGCGCGAGTTGCGTCCGTCCGTAGTAGGCGAAGAGGGCCTCGTCGTGCGCGTTGGTCAGCAGGTCCTGGTACGTCGCGACGGGTGCAGCGTTGCCGCTCGTCTCCTGCACGTTCGGTCCGAGCGGCGTGGCGGCCGCCACGGGCACGGCACCTCGCGCCGACGGCACGGTCGTGCAGAGCAGTGCCCGGCTGTCGTCGTACCACGAGCACCCATCCGAGAGGATCGCATTGAGTCGCACGCCGCCGACCACCGTGGCCCTGGCCGATGCGAGGTCGGCAAGCCACAGTTCCACGCGGTCGCCGTGGATGGCCGTGAAGGCGAAGCGTGCACCGTCTGGCGAGAAGCCCAGGGTGCCCAGGCTCACCGCCCCCGGCACCGTGAGGCGGGTGTCGGCGCCGCCGGCGAGTCGTTTGATCGTGTACCCGGTGATGCCCGGCGTGCGGTGCTGGCCGTTCGTCGCCGGGTTCACGCGGACGCCGGCCAGGCGCAGCATCGGCTGGGCCAGTTCGGCGATCGGTGGCATGCTGCTGCGCTCGACCAGGACGATCAGGTCGCCCCTCGGGCTGGTGAGCGCCGCGGGGATGGGTGGCGCGTCGAGAATCCGCGACGATGTCGGCCGGCGGGACCTTGTAGAGGACGTCGACGGCGGGTTGCGTGTCCTGCGCAGCCGAGGACGAGGCGAGGAAAAGGGCAGTCGTGAACGCGATGATGACGCGACAGTGGCGCATGAATGACCCTCCAGGGATCGGCGGATTCTACTCCGCCAATCCCCGGAAGGCTCGCGCGTTTCCTATCGCGTCTCGCCCATCACCTCGTCGAGGCTCACGACGCGGACGGCGCCGATGTTGAGCGCTTTCAGGCCGGGCTCGACCGCAGCGCGATCGCCGACCACCACCACCACGAACCTGGTCGGCGTGATGTACTTCTTCGCCGCCGCATCGATGTCGGCCGTCGTGAGCGCGCTCACCCTCGGCACGAACGTCGCCGGCTCGTCGTCGGGCAGGCTGTAGACGAACAACTCCTCGAGCTGGCCCGCGATGTCGCGCGTGGTTTCGAACTCCGACGGGTAGCCCAGCGCGACGTAGTTCTTCGCCTTGGCCAGGTCGTCGGCCGGCGTCGGCGCGAGCATGCGCCTGAACTCGTTGAAGAACTCCTGCACCGACTCGCTGGTCTTGTCGGTCTGCACGCTCGCGCCCGCGACGAACGCGCCCTGCACGCGGCGCATGTCGAAGCGCGAGTTCGCACCATACGCGTAGCCGTGCACCTCGCGCAGGTTGGTGTTGAGGCGCGACGTGAACGATCCGCCCAGGATCGTGTTCATCACCTCGATCGCGGCGTGGTCGGGCGTCGCGCGTCCGACGCCCACGGCGCCGATTCGGATCTGCGACTGCGCAGACCCCGGCTTGTCGACGAGGACGATCTCGCGAGGCGCCGACGGAGGCGCCGCGGGCACGGTCACGGCCTGCGGCGCCGAGCCCGCACCCTTCCACGCGCCGAACGCCTGCTCCAGTTTCGGCACGACGGCATCGGCCGTCACGTCACCGACCACGATCAGCACCGCCTGGCCGGGGTGGACGATGCGGGCGTGCGCGTCCTTCAGGTCCTGCACCGTGATGGCCTTGACGGTGGGCGTCGTGCCCGCGACGCTGGTGCCGTAGCGGTGCTGCGGGCCGAAGACCACGTGCGCGAACGCCCGGGTGGCCACGGCGGGTGGTGCATCGCGCTGCGCGATGAACGACGTCAGCAACTCCGTGCGCACGCGCTCGAGATCGGCCGTGGCAAACGTCGGCCGCAGCGCCACGTCGGCCATCAGCGGCAAGGCGTCGGCCAGGCGCGCCACCGGCACGTGCAGGGCGACTTTCGTCGCGTCCCAGGCGGCCGCGGCCGTGATGCTCGCACCGAGCACGTCGATCGCGTCGGCCAGGGCAAGGGCATCGCGCGATCCGGCGCCCTCGGTCATCAGGCTGGCCATCAGGCTGGCGACTCCCGCCTTGGCGGCGGGGTCGCCGGTCGCGCCGGCCCGCATCACGAGGCTGAGGTGCACGACAGGGACTTCATGCTGTTCGACGACCCAGACCTGCAGGCCGTTGGTCAGCGTACGCCGCGCAATGGCCGGCAACGTGAGCGCCGGGGGAGCACCGGGCGGCGGGGCGACGGAGCGGTCGGGTGGCGTCTGCGCCGTGACGAGCGACGCGAAGGCGAGCACGAGGGCGACAGTTCGTGTGACGAGAGACATGACTACTTGCCCTCCGGCATGACGGTGATCTCGACGCGCCGCGTCTGCGGCAGCCACGTGTTCGCGGCGGTCGAGACGTCGTTGGGCGACAGCGCGCGATAGCGGGCGAGATCCTCGTTGAAGTAGTCGGGATTCCCGGTCAGCGTGTAATACCGGTTGAGCTGATCGGCGCGACGGCCGAGCCGTTCGCCGGCGTCGTAGAACTGCGCCTCGTACTGGTTGACGGCACGCTCCATCTCGCGGGCGGTCGGCGGAGTCTTCTGCAGCGTGGCGATCTCCTCGTCGATGATGGCCTTGATGCGCGCGATGTTCTGCTCGTGCGTCTCGCCGGCCTTCGGCGGGCGGGCCGTCGCGACGAGGAGGAACGACGATCCGAGCGCGGCCGACTGCTGGGCGGCGAAGACCTCCTGGGCGATCTGCAGGTCGAACACGAGACGCTTGTAGAGGCGTGAGTTCTTGCCACCCGTCAGCACGCTGGCCACGAGGTCGAGTTCCGCGTCACCCGGCGTCAGCGCCGCCGGCGAGTGCCACGCCATGTACAGCCGCGGCAGCTGGACGCGGTCGGTCATCGTCTTCGCGACCACCGACGTGAGCTTCGCCGGCGGCGGCACGATGGGCGGCACGTCGGCGCCACGCGGCACCTCGGCGAACCACTTCTCGACCAGCCGTCTCGCGTCGGCGAGATCGATGTCACCCGCGACCACGAGGCTCGCGTTGTTGGGCGCGTAGTAGGTCTTGAAGAAGTCCACCACGTCCTGGTGCGACGCGGCGGTGAGATCCTCCATGTAACCGATCGTCGGCCAATGGTAGGGATGGTTCTTCGGGTAGAGCAACTGGCCGATCTCGAGTTCCGCGAGCCCGTACGGCCGGTTCTCGACGCCCTGACGCCGCTCGTTCTTCACGACATCGCGCTGCCCGTCCACGCGCTCGGGCGACATCGTCTCGAGCAGGTAGGCCATGCGGTCGGAATCGAGGAAGAGCATCAGTTCGAGCGCGCTGCGCGGGCCCTCGATGTAGTAGTTCGTCCGGTCTTCATTCGTCGATCCGTTGTTGTTGGCGCCCGCGGCCTCGAGCAGGTTGTCGAAGTCGCCTTCCTTGACGTGCTTCGAGCCCTCGAACATCAGGTGCTCGAAGAGGTGCGCAAAGCCGGTCCGGCCGACCTTCTCGCTGCCGGACCCGACGTGGTACCAGACGTTGACCGTCACGGTGGGGATGCTCGCATCGCGATGCAGGATCACGTGCAGCCCGTTGGGGAGTGTGAACTGTTCGACGGCCACGCTGAGCACCGGCGCCTGCTGCTGCGCCGAGGCGACGTGACCGCCGTACCCGACGAACGCCAGCGCGGCCAGCGGGGTCAGGCACCAAGCGGGAATACGGAAGTCAGCCATGACCAGCTAGTTTATCCTCGTGCCATGACGTCGGCGAGAGGCGGGGACGAAGCGGAGCAGCCGGGTGACGAGACCCCGCGGCGCTTCTCGGGCCGTGTCCCGGGTGTGCTCCGCGCGAACCGGCTGACGCAGGCGCTCGCCGCGCGGCGTGCGCGCGGTGCCGAGGTGCTCGACCTGACCGTCTCCAACCCGTCAGGTGCCGGCATCGCCTATCCCCCGGACCTGCTGGCGCCCCTGTCCGATCCTGCGGGCACCGTCTATCGCCCCGAGGCGTTCGGGATCGCCAGCGCGCGTCGTGCCGTCGCGGGTGACTACGCGCGGCGCGGGATCGACGTGTCGCCGGCCGACGTCGTGTTGACGGCGAGCACCAGCGAGGCCTACTCGCTCCTGTTCAAGGTGTTGTGCGATCCGGGCGACGAAGTGCTCGTGCCGGCCCCCAGCTATCCCCTGTTCGAGCATCTCGCGCGGCTGGATGGCCTCGTCATCCGGCCGTACGGCCTGGTGTACGACGGCCACTGGAGCGTCGCGTGGGATTCGGTCGCGCGGGCCACGAGCCCTCGCACGCGGGCGGTGCTCCTCGTCTCGCCCAACAACCCGACGGGGTCGTTCGTCAGGCACGACGACTGGGTGCGCTGGCAGGCGCTGTGCGCCGGCCACGGCTGGACGATCATCGCCGACGAGGTGTTCTGTGATTACCCACTCGAGCCGGCCGGGGATCACGTGGCGTGCGTCCTCGCGCCTTCCGGCGAGCCGCGCCCGCTGGTCGTCGCCCTGGGCGGGCTGTCGAAGTCCGTGGGCTTGCCGTCGGTCAAGCTCGGGTGGATGGCGCTTGCCGGTGACGAGGCGACGGTCGCCGCGTTGAAGGCGCGGCTCGAGATCGTGTGCGACACCTATCTGTCGGTGTCCACGCCCGTTCAGCTTGCCGTGCCCGCTTTCCTGCGAGACGGCACGGTCGTGCGCGAGCAGATCGCCGAACGCATCCGCGGCAATCTCACCTGGTTGCGTGCGCACCTGGCGGGGGCGCGCGCGTGCTCGCTGCTGACGTGCGAGGGCGGATGGTCTGCCGTGGTGCGCGTGCCAGCCGTGCTGCCCGAAGACGACCTCGTCGTGCGCCTCGCCGACGAGGAGGGTGTCCTCGTCCACCCTGGGTATTTCTTCGACTTCCGGCATGAGGCGTTTCTCGTCTCCAGCCTCCTGGCCGATCCAGCCGTGCTCGTGGAGGGGTGGCGCCGTATCACGGCGTTCGTGAATCGACTAGTCTAGGGATCGTGGCCCGGCGCTGTGCCCTCCCCCCTGGCGCGGCCGCTGGCGAAGGGGCCATTCCCGGCCCGCCCATCACACGTTCGAGGAACCTGCGTGCCTGATTCGTCGCGCGGACGCCGGGCCGGTGTCCTGCTTCCGCTGTTTTCTGCCCGGTCGTCGCGCAGTTGGGGCATTGGTGAAATCGGTGACGTCGGCGGGTTCGCGTCCTGGCTCCGTGACGCGGGCCTGCGCACCTGGCTGATGCTGCCGGTCAACGAGATGAGTGCGGGTCAGCACTCACCGTACTCGGCCATGACGGCCATGGCCATCGACCCGATCTACATCTCGCTGCGCAACGTCGACGACTACGTCGCGCTTGGCGGAGACGCCGCCCTCGATCCCGGCAGCCGGGCAGAAATCGACAGCCTGCGCGGCACGCCTCGCATCGAGTGGGATCGCGTCCGCGCGCTCAAGATGCGCGCCCTCCGCATGTCGTTCACGCGGTTCGACCGCGACGAGTACTCGGCGCAGACGCCCCGTGCCCTGGCGTTCGCGGCATGGGTCGTGTCGCAGGCCTGGTGGGTCGAAGACTACGCGCTGTTCCGGGCGTTGCACACGTATCACGGCGAACGTCCGTGGTGGGAATGGGAGGAAGGCAATCGCACCCATCGGCCCGATGCCATCGTGCAGGCCCGGCAGTCGCTGGCCACCGAGGTGCGCTTCGCACAGTACCTGCAGTGGGTTGCCGGCGAGCAATGGCACGCGGCGCGACGCGAGGCCGATGACGTGACGTTGTATGGCGACCTGCCCTTCATGGTGAGCGCCGACAGCGCCGACGTCTGGGCCCGCCAGCAGTCCTTCATGCTCGATGCATCGGTGGGGGTGCCGCCAGACGCCTTCAGCGCCACCGGGCAGGATTGGGGGCTTCCCGTCTATCGCTGGGACGTGATCGCCGAAGACGACTACGAGTGGATCCACCAGCGTGCGCGCCGCAGTGCCGACCTCTTCGGCGGCTTCCGCGTCGATCACCTCGTCGGGTTCTACCGGACCCATGCGATCCCGCTCGACGGGTCGCCACGTTACTTCACGCCGGCCGCGTTGCGTGACCAGATCCAGCAGGGCGAGGCCGTGATGAACATGTTCGCGAGCGTCGGGGCGCGCATCATTGCCGAGGATCTCGGGACGGTGCCCGACGAGGTGCGCGAATCGCTGGCCCGCCTGCGCCTTCCCGGCTACCGCGTGTTGCGATGGGAGCGCGAGTGGCAGAAGCCGGGCGCACCGTTTCGCGACCCCCTCGCGTACCCGCCGATCTCGGTCGCCACGAGCGGCACGCACGACACCGATACGCTCGCCGAGTGGTGGGATGGTGCCGACGACGTCGAACGATTTGCGGTGCTGGCGATGCCGTGGTTCGTCAACCTGCGGTCGGCGCGCGCGCAGTCGGCGACGCAGCCGGGCTCGAGCCCGACGCTGACCGACGAGCCGTTCACGGCGACATCGCCGTTCAGCGACGTCGTGCGAGACGCGTTCCTGGAGTTGCTGCTCGCCAGCGGTTCCGGGGACGTCATCCTCCCGATGCAGGATCTCTTCGGCTGGCGCGACCGGGTGAACGTCCCCGCCACGGTCGATGACAGGAACTGGACCTGGACGCTCCCCTGGCCCACCGACGTGATGGCGTCGCACCCCGAGTGCCTCGAGCGCTCACGCGTCATCAGCCAGTGGTGCGCCCGTTATCGGCGCCGGTAACGCGCCGCAGGCCCGGTGTCACGCGCGCTCTCGTTCATCGTCGTCTCGGCCTTCCTCGACCTGCTCGGGGCAACGATCCTCGTTCCCGTGATCCCCTTCCTCGTGAAGGAGTACAGCCCGGACGCCTTGACCGTCGGGTTGCTCGCGCTCACCTTCGCCGCGTTCCAGTTCGTGGCGGGGCCCGCGCTGGGCCGGGTGTCTGACCGCTACGGCCGGAGGCCCATCCTGCTGCTGAGCGTCCTGGGCTCCGGCCTCGGATACCTCGTGTTCGGCCTGGCGACGGCGTTGTGGATGCTCTTCCTCGGCCGCGCGATCGACGGGATCACCGGCGCGAACATCTCGGTGGCGCAGGCGTACATCGCCGACGTGTCGGCCCCCGAGGACCGGGCCAAGAACTTCGGGTTGATTGGCGCCGCGTTCGGCCTCGGGTTCATCATCGGCCCGGCCATCGGCGGTGCGCTGAGTCACATCAGCCTGCAGGCGCCGGCATTCCTCGCCGCAGGCCTGACGCTGATCACCGCCGCGTTCGGCTGGTTCGTCCTGCCCGAGTCACTCCCGCCCGCGAGGCGCACGTCGGCGAACCTCACGTGGGCCGACGTGAACCCGCTCGGGCAGGCCGTTCGCGTGTTCGGCAATGTCAGGCTGCGGGGCCCGCTGACCGCCATGTTCCTGATCACCGTCGCGATGTCAGGGCTTCAGACGAACTTCGCCGTCTTCACGTCGCACGAGTTCGGTTACGGCCCGGTGGAGAACGCACGCATCTTCGTGTTCATCGGCGTCGTGTCGGTGATCGTGCAGGCGGGACTGCTGCGGACGGCGCTCAAGTACGTTCGCGAACAGCGCGTGATGACCTCGGGGCTCGGGATCGCCAGCCTCGGCTACGCGGGGATCGCGCTGGTCCGGGCACCGTGGCACCTGTATCCCGCGCTGGCGCTGATCGGCATCGGTAACGCGCTGGCGGGGGCGACGCTGACGTCGTTCATCACGACACTGGTCGAACCCAACGAGGTGGGGATGGCGACCGGCCTGTCACAGTCGGCCGGCGCGCTGGCGCGGGTCGTCGGGCCAGTGCTCGCGGGGGCGGTGTTCGACATGGTCTCGCCTGGTGCGCCCTACGCGATCGGCGCGGCGTGCGTTGCGACCAGCCTGTGGCTGTTGGCGGGGACGCGCCGGACATGACCCGCGCATCCGGGGGACCGCCAGCGGCCCCCCGGACGATCGCTCGCGCCTACTTTCCGAGGTGCTTGTCGTAGAACGCCGCGGCGATCTTGTAGCCGTCCTGCGCTTCGGGAAAGTCGGGGTTCGTCATGAAGCCGTGATACAGGCCATCGAAGACCATGACCTGCGAGTCGATCCCGAGCTTGATCAGCTTGAGGTAGCTGTAGAGCGCGCCGCTCGCTGCGCCGTCGCGGCTGGCGGTGAAGAAGATCGTCGGCGGCCACTTCTTCAGCAGCGTTTCGTCAGACGTGGGATTGACGACGAAGTCCTTCGGATCGGTGCCCTGCATGTAGGTCATGGCCACGGGCGCGGCGCCAGGGGGCGGCGGCGGACCAGTCTGCGTCGTGCGCAGCGAGGCGCTCGTCACAGACAACGCGCTGAGGAGGGCTGAGTCGCCCGTGCCGGCGGCACCGAGCCCCGAACAGTAGACACCGATCACGCCCGGCGTCGGCCTGCCCTGCTTGATCAGCGTCGCCGTCGTGTGCGTCACGAGCGATCCGCCGGCCGAGCACCCGACGAGGCCGATGTTCTCGGGCTTGTAGGTCTTCGTGAAGTGGTCCCACACCTTCAGCATGTCTTCGCTGGCCGCCGGGAACTTGTACTCGGGGCCCTGCCGGTAGGTGATCGTGACCACCTTCACGCCGAGCGTCGCAGCGACCGGGATGCTGATCAGCAACCCGTTGCCGCGCACGCCGGTGCGGAAGCCTCCGCCGGGACCGTTGAGAAACAGGCGGTTCTTGTTCTTCTCGGGCACGCCCCCCCTGGGCGTGACAATCGCCGCGGAGATGCCCGCAATGGTCGTCTCTTCGATGTCGACCGGGAACACCTCCTTCATGTGATCCACGTTCGGCTTCAGGTTCTCGTTGTAGACCCGGCGCAACTCCGCCATGTCGGGGATGTCGGACGGCAACGGCACCGGCGCCCCCGGACCCTCGGTGGGCTTGGTCCGCATCAGCACCTTCTTGCTGCCCTCGCTCATCAGGCCGGGCAGCGGCACGGTCGCGTTCTTGATCGTGACGCTGCCGTCGGGGTTGACCGTGATGTCGCGGTAGCCTGGAGACCCCTGCGACCAGACGCTCACCGTGAAGGCGACGCCCAGCGCCATCACGACCCCGACACCGATTCCAATCCGTACACGTCGCATGGCAATTCTCCTCAGCCGCCTGTTCCGCGGCCACCGTGACAAACAGTCCAGGACCCCTCGAGCACCCGAATGAATCGACGAGATGAGTCAGGTGTGGGTGCTCGAGGGACCACCGCGGGCCGAGGCCCGCTAGAACGTGAGCTTCAGGGCGAACTGCAGGATCCGCGGGTCCTCGGCGGTCACGATCTTCCCGAAGTTCACGCTGGCGAAGTCGACGACGGGATCACCGGGCTGGAACCGATTGATGACGTTGAAGGCTTCCACCCGGGCCTCGAGCTTCTGTTGCCCCCACAGCGGGAACGTGCGCGACAGCGCCATGTCGATGTTGAAGTACGCGGCGCCGCGGATCATGCCCCGGGTGGCACTGCCCCACACGCCCGGTGTGTTCGTGACGAATGCGGCACGGTTGAACCAGTTGTCGGTCGTCTGGTCTGAGACCGATGGGTCGCCCACGACGATCGGGCGCTGGTTGTTGAGGCCCGTGAGGGCGTTGTTCGTCGCGAGCGACGGCGTGAACGACGCCCCGCTGCGGCTGACAAAGATGCCGCTGAGCTGCCAATCCCTGGTCAGCGCGTTCGAGACGCCGCCGCCGATGCCCGTGCTCTGCCAGATGACGGAGCCGTTGAACATGTACCGGCGATCCGAGTTGCAGGGACCGCGATTCGTGCTGCGGTCGTTCGGGTCCGGGTAGGAGTTGCTGATGTCGATGGCGGGGTCGCCGTCGTTGATGCACTTGCTCCAGGTGAAGTTCGACAGGAGGCTCCAGTTGCCGGCGAACCGCCGGTTCAGCGCGATGACCATCCCGTTGTACTCCCCAGAGGCGCCGTCGTCGGTCGTGGGGATGTCGGCGAAGTACCTGCCCCTGCGCGGGATTGGACAGGTACAGGACACGCCGGGTGTTGGTGTTCGCCAGCGTCGAGACACCCGGGATGTACTGGCCCGGGTTGATCTCCTTGCCGAGCCACAGGTGGGCCGTGTAGTTGCCGATGTAGGCCAGCGAGACCAGCCAGTTGGTGGCGAACTGTCGCTCGTAGCTCACGTTCCACTGCCGGAGCTGCGTCGGCTTCACGTCGAGCGGCATGTTCACGAAGCTGCCGAACAGCGGGTACTTGACGTCAGAGGGCACGGGCATCTGCACCGGGAACGGATCCCCGCCGGCGTAGGTGGCCCACGGGTCAGCGAACGACGCCGGGTTGTTGACCACGATCGTGTTGCCGAAGGGCGGGTTCAGCGGCGCCCGTCCGTACTGCCACATCTTGGGCATCTCGTAGAAGATGCCCACCGCGGCCCTGACCGTCTGCTTGCCGTCGCCGCCGGGATCCCACACGACGCCGAGGCGCGGCGCGAACTGGTTGAGGTTGTTCCTGTTGTAGGACGTGCCCGGGTAGCCGGGGTCGCCCGGATACATCAGCCCGACCGGTGCGTTCGTGTACACCGTGCTCTTCGTGCCCGCGTAGAACCCGGCCATCTCGAAGTGACTGGCGTAGCCCGCCTGGTCGACGGCGGAGTAGTAGGGCTCCCACCGCAACCCGGCATTGAGCGTCAGCTTGTCGGAGATGCGCCACGTGTCCTGGGCGTAGACGCCCACGTAGTTCAGGTGCTGCTGGATGTCCTGGTTGCCGCCCTGCCGGTACTGGCTGGGCAGACCCAGCAGCAGGTCGGCGAGCCCAAGCCTGCCGCCCCCGGCACGCGATCCGTTGAACGTGTACCAGCCGTTGGCCTGGAACGGGCCGAGCGCGTCGAGCTCGGGGCGAATCCACATCCCGCCGAAGGCCAACTGGTGGGCGCCCTTCGTCCAGTCGAAATCCTGCGAGATCTGCCACGTCATCGACTTGAACTCGCCCGGGAAGGCCGTCTGCGGGTAGCCGTTGGTGATGGTCGAGACGGGGAACGCCAGGCCCGGTTCAGGGTCCAGGGGCGTGATCTTGGCGCCGATGTCCTTCCACGTGAACAGCGACTCGCCCTGCAGCCTGAGGATGCGGCTCTTCGCGAAGCTCACCCGAAACGAGCTGAACAGGTTGTTCAGGATCGTGTACTCGTGGGCGAACACGCCCGTCTGCACACGGTTGTCGAGGCCGAGGCCGTTGCCGGTCGACAGGAGGAGGTTCGTGCCATCGTAGAGGGCCGGCCGATCGTAGTTCGCGAGGAAGTAGCGGGCGAAGACACGCTGCTTGGTCGTCATCTGCCAGTCGGTGCGGCCAACGAACAGTTGCTCGTCGCTGTTGTCCGACACGTTGAAGGCAATACGGCCGCACGGGTCGTTCGAGACCGGGAGGTACTTCAGCAGGTTCTGGGCGACAGGGCTGAACAGCGCCGGGTCGACCCGGTTGTTCACGAACGGTGCGGGCAGCGTGAGGGCGTTGCCTGCGTTGCACGCGGCAGACGCCGCGTCGGTGAAGTCTCCGGCCCGCATCTTGGCCGACGGCACGAACGACGTCGTGTCGGCCGGACTCACGCGCAGCCGTGTCACCTGCACGCCCGCGAAGAAGAACGCCTTGTTCCGCACGATCGGACCGCCGAGCGTCCCGCCCCACTGCTGGCGGTTCAGGCCGTCGTCGGTGTTCGTGAAGGCCTTGATGGCGTTGAACTGGCTGTCGCGGAGGAACCCGAACAGCGCCCCGTGGAACGCATTGGCCCCGGTCTTGGTGACCGCGTTGACGGTCGCGCCCGGCAGGATCCCGAAGCGCGCGTTGCGGACGCCGTTTTCAACCTTGAACTCCTGCAAGGCGTCGGGGAACGGAAACGGCTGGCTGACGTTCGCCAACGGGTCGTTGTTGTAGCCGCCGTCCACCAGGTACGACGTGCCGTTGCCGGTTCCGCCTGCCACCGAGATCGAGACCGACGAGGGATACTGGCGCCGATCGCCGATCAGGCCGCCCGAGGTGGTCACGACCGCGGCCCCCGACAACAGGATCAGCTGCGTCGGCTGGCGGCCGTTCAATGGGAGGTTGACGATCTGCCGCTCCTCGATGAGTTGCCCGACGCTCGTGCCCCTCGTGTCAACCATCGACGCGGCGGCCACGACGTTGACCTGTTCGCCGATGGCGCCGACTCCGAGCGTGACGTTGATGGACGGGTTCGAATTGACCTGGAGCACGATGCCGGTCTGCACGTAGGTCGTGAAGCCCTCGAGCGTGACAGTCAACTTGTAGGGTCCGACCGGCAGGTTGGGAAGGGCGTAGCTACCTTCTCCGGTCGTGTAAGCCGTCCGCTCGAGCCCCGTGTCAGTGTTGGTCGCGGTGACCGATGCGCCAGGCAGCACGCCCCCGCTCGCGTCCTTCACGACACCCGATATCTGGGAGCCGGAGACCGCTTGCCCCCATGCCAAGCCCGCCGACAGCGAGCACAGCGCTGCCAGGAGCGTCACCCGACAGAAGCTGACGGCGCCACATCGCATCATTGAGTCCCCCTTGTGTGACCGGAAGAGAATGGCAGTTCGCGAAGCGCAACTGGTGAGATCGACGCGCATACTAGCGGCGAGCACCTTCCATCGGCAATGAAGTAACCGTATCGACACGGTGTCTCGGGGGCGCCACGTGGCATGTCCACGCGAGTCCGACCAGGGCACGGGGCGGTGGCGTGACCGACGTGCATCCGGGCCTGCGGCGAGGACGATCGTGCGCGTCTCGCCGGCGCGTTACGGTAGTGCCACCGTAACATGCGAGCAGGTCAGTGCGTGTCGGCGGATAATCGAGCCTGCGCAGCGGCTGGCCCGCGGTTGCCGTGACCATCGCACGGCCCGAGTCGAGTCAGCGCATGGCGACAGCGATCGGCGGCGCACGCGCAGGTTCCCTCGCGACCAGCCCGACCAGCTCGACGAGGGCGTCCAGAAGGGCTCATGTATGTCCAGCAACCGCACTCGTCGTCACGAAGTTACCGGGACGGTATCGCCCAACACCTCCGCGACCGCAGTCCTCGACGTGGACAGCGCCTCAGCGGATTCCGGGGCCAAGGCGACGCCGGGCCCCTCGGCATCCTCTTCTCAGCCGGTCACGCGGATGTTCTCGCTCGCTTACCTGACCTTGTTCGGTTGCCCTCCGCCCGAGATGACCTACATCGCCGCGCGGGCAGGGTACGACTTCGTGAGCTTCCGCCCGATCTACATGGGACTGCCGGGCGAACCGAACTTCGAACTCTCTGCCAACCCGCAGTTGCTGAAGCAGACGAAGGCCGCGCTCGCGGCCACCGGATTGCGCGTGCACGACATCGAGTTGGCCCGCGTGCAGGACGGGCTCGACCCGAAGACGTACCTGCCCGCGTTCGAGGTCGGGGCCGAGCTCGGGGCGAAGCATGTCATCTCGAGTATCTGGACCGACGATCGCGTGTTCGCGACCGAGTGCTTCGCGCAACTCTGCGACCTCGCCCGGCCGCTCGGCCTGACCGTCAACCTCGAGTTCGTGACCTTCGCCAGCGTCAAGACGCTGCAGGACGCCCTCGCCGTGCTGCGCGCCGCGCGTCGCGACAACTGTGGCGTGCTGGTCGACACGCTCCACTTCTCGCGATCGCGCGTCGGCCTCGAGGAACTCGACGAGGTGCCGCGGAAGTGGCTCCACTTCAGCCACGTCTGCGACGCGCCGGCGGAGATCCCCACGACGAAGGACGCGCTGATCCGGACGGCGCGCGACGAACGGCTGTACCTCGGGGAGGGCGCCATCGACGTCGCCGGGATCCTGAAGCGCATTCCCGCGCCGTGCTCCATCGAGCTGCCGCAACACGGCGCGCGTCAAGGAGTTTGGCTACGCCGAGCACGCGTTCCGCTGCTTGCAGACCACGAAGGACTACCTCCGCGCCCAGCCGCAGACGTAACGCGCGCGACGCAGCGGCGACGGCCGCCGGCCTCAGGGCCGTTCCTGATCGGCCGGAATCCAGTCGACCCTGGGATTGGGCTCGTCGCTGCAGACCCACACAGTGGCGCGCGCGCCGGCGCGCACGCGTCCGCCGGGCAGCAACGCCGGCCAGTCGGCAGCCGTGAAGGGTCTGCCGCCGACGAAGAACCAGGCGCGTCGCGTCTGCGCCGGGATGGCGCAGCGTGAACCGCTCCTTCGTGTCCTCGTCGGTCTCCATCCGCAAGCGTGGTCGAGTCGCTCGATCGCGACGAGGGAGACGACCTTGCCCGTGAACGACGTGAGGTGGTTGCGGTCGCACGTCACGAACGCCGGGGGACGCAACCGCCCCTGCGCCGACGTGGCGGGGGAGACAAGCCGCCAGGGCGATGACGAGAAGCAGCGGGGCGGGATGGGCGTGCATGCAACGGGCCCTTCGTGACTATACCCCTCAAACGACAACGGGGCCCGGCGAGCACGCCGGACCCCGGTTGCCTGACGCTCGGTCGCCGACCTACTTGCCGTAGCGGTAGGTCGAGAACTGCGAGTCCATGCGCGCGTCCTGGCCCGCCGAGAACTCGATACATGCACGAGTCGTCGGTGTAGTCCATGAAGTTCGTGATCGGGTCGACCCCGCGGTACTGTCGTGCAACTGTCGCGTCCGACCGGGCATCCGTACGCCGCGCTCTTCTCGGCCGGGGTGTCGCCCACCGTGTCGTTGGTCCTGGTGCAGCCGCCCTGGAACGTGTGGTACAGCCCCATCCAGTGCCCGACTTCGTGCGTGGCCGTGTCGCCCAGGTTGTAGGGCGCCGCGGTGCCGCCTGGGACGCTCGAGTAGAGGATCACCACGCCGTCATCGAGCGGGTCGGCGCTATAGCTCGACGGGAACGTGGCCCAGCCGAGCAGCCCGCCGCCCATGTTGTTCGAGTAGATGTTCAGGTCGTCGGCCGTCCCCTGGCGCAGCGCGTTCTTCATCGCCGTTTCTGCGGTGCTTCCAGGCGTCGCCGTGTACCAGGCAGCGTTGGTCGTGCGATCGGTTGACACGAGACTGAACGACCACCCGGTTCCCGCGTAGGCGGCATTCAGCACACTCATCTGGCTGGCGATCTGGCTGTCGGGAATGTCGCCGTTGGCGATCCCGCTGCCGTTGTTGATCACGTGGAAGTAGACGTCGATCACGCCACCGGTCACCACGGTGCCGCCGCCACCTCCGCCTGGCTTGCCCTTGCCAAGGGCGAAGTCCCTCTCGTCATCGGTCTGCTTGGCGAACTTGTACTTCTCGGCCCCGCACTTGAAGTTCTCGACGAAGAACTGCTGGCTCGGATAGGTCACGCCCCTGAACGTCCACGGCAGCGTGCGCTCGAAGGCCTCGCGCGCTGCGCTCGCCGCCGCTTCGGACGCCTGGGCCGCAGCCTGTTCTGCGGGCTGAGCGACCGCGAGGCCCGACATCAACACTCCTGCTGCCAGAAACGACACGACTCCCAACTTCATTCCTGCCCCCTTTTGGCTTACGTGTGGCCGGAGTATATGGGCCCGCACTCTCCGCGTCAAAGGTGTCGAATCCGGCACACACGCGCGCGCGGAATCGCACACACTGGGGCGCGGCCCCTACATGCCGGCGGACGTCCCCGGACCACGTTGCTGCGCCGGCTGCGGGCCGGGCTTCGGCTTGCGCGGCAGCAGGTCGTCGCGGTTCGCCGCCTGATACACGAACGAGGCGACGATGACCGCGTTCTTCATCATGTCGGCCGGCTGGATGCGCTCGTAGACGTCCATGTTCGAGTGATGCGTGCGCGTGTCGTACTCCACCTCGTCCTGGATGAACTGGAAGCCGGGCAGGCCGACCGCGTCGAACGAGAGGTGATCGGTGCCGCCCGTGTTGCGGGGCGTCAGCGTCGTCATGCCGAGGCTGCGGAACGGCTGCATCCACGTCCTGAAGATCGGCGCGATCGCCTCGTTGCCCTGCAGGTACACGCCGCGGATGGCGCCCGTGCCGTTGTCCACGTTGAAGTACGACGAGAACTTGTCGTAGTCGGGCAGCGTCTTCATCGTCTCGCGGTCGGCGAAGTGCTGCTTCACGTAGGCGCGCGAACCGAGCAGGCCCTGCTCCTCGCCACCCCAGAGCGCGATGCGCACCGTGCGCTTCATCTTCAGCCCGCTCGTCTTCAGGATGCGGATGGCCTCCATCATCACGGCCGATCCCGACGCGTTGTCGGTCGCGCCCGTGCCCGCGTGCCAGCCGTCGAAGTGGCCGCCAAGCATGACGATCTCCGCGCCCTTCACCTTGTCGGTGCCCGGAATCTCGGCGACGATGTTGTAGCCGTTGAGATCGGCCGTGTGGAACGTGTTCGCGACGTCGAGTTCGATCTTGACCGGAACCTTCTTCTCGATCGTGCGGAAGATGCGTCCGTAGTGCTCGACGGCCATCACGATCTGCGCCACCGCCTGCGGGTCCTTCGGGTTGCGCGAGCCGCCGCCCTGCACGAAGACCGTTCCGCCGTCGCCCATGCGCGACGCTTCGAGCACGGCCAGCACGCCTTCGTTCTTCAGGAACTCGGTGCGCTTCGTGGCGAACTGGAACTGCCCCGGCGTGAACGCGCGGCGCGGACGGCCGGGTTCTTCGATCAGCGACAGTTCCTCGAGTTCCTTCTCGGTGTAGCGTGACGCCAGCGGCTCGAACGACGGCTTCACCTCGCGCAGGGGCTGCGCCAGCACGATCTTGCCGCGCAACTGGCCCTTGAACTTCTCGAAATCGGCCTCCGACTCCATCACCGCGACCACGGCCTCGGCCGTGATCGGCCCGTTGGTGCCCGCTGTCCACGCCTTCGGGTACGCGATCACCGAGTACCGGCTCGGCTCGACGACCGTCATCGAGAAATGGTCGCTCGACCAGCCCTGGCCGAACTCGAACGGCTCCTGTTTGACGTTGGCGAGGCCCCACTCGGTGAACGTCTTCGCCGCCCACTCGGCGGCCGCCTTGTAACTCGGCGACGCGGTCAGGCGCCCTCCGTGCACGTCGGTCATCCACGACAGCAGCGTCATCACCTGCGAGCGCTGGAGGCCTTCGTCCTTGATCTTGTAGACCGCGTCGGTGTCGACGGTCTCGTGTGGCGTGGCCTGCTGCGCCGCGAGGGGCAGCGTCGCGACGGCGGCAAGGGTTGTCGCGACAATGAGGGGCCGAACCGTCAGGAATGTGAACCGAGCCATGTATAGAGCCTCCAGGGATGCACCTCGCGCGAGCCGACACGTGCCGCAGCCGGCGGCGCGCCTGTCGAGGTGTTCGTGCGCAACCGCGAAGTGTAGCGCGGCAGCGGCCGGGACGAACAGCCCCCTGGGGGCCGCGAATCCATGTCGCGTCGCGGTCTGTCCCGTTCGAGGGCCGATTCGTCACCGGGTTGAGACCCGGGGCCGCCATTCGACACTCGCCCGCGCCCTGTTCGCACGCGACGACGTGCGCCGGGGCAGGATGCTCCGCCACCCGTCATGACGAAGGTGGATGGTGGCGACGAGCGCAGACGCGCCACATTTCTGTTGGAACAGGGCCTGGCCGCGGGTAGACTACGGCACCAATGTCGCGAAGAATCCTCGCGTTCGGGTTCATGGCGTGCGCCGCCCTGGGATCGTGGTCATGCGGAAGCAGCCGCGACGAAGCCCCCGAGACAGCGGTCATGCGGGCCGACATCCTCCTCCCGCTCGACTCCGAGGTGATTGAGGCGCGCCTGCCTCGCAACGGCACCCTCGCCACGTTGCTGCGCATGCACCGTGTCGAAGAGAACCTGGCGCAGGGCGTCGTCCAGGCGGCACTCGATGTGTTCGACCTCCGCAAGCTGCGCGCCGACCAGCCGTATCGTCTCGAGCGGACCTTCTCGGGAGCGGTGCGACAGCTCATCGTCAGGATCGACCGGGACCGTTTCCTTCGCGTCGTCGGCACCTCGGGAACTGGTGAGGCCCCCACGCCGGCGTTCGATGCGGAGGTGGTGCCCTACGAGAAGCGGGTCGAGGTGACCGCAATGCGCGGGTACATCGACCGCGATCACTCGTCGATCGTTGCCGCCATGAACGAGCACGGGGAGTCGGTCGCCCTGGCGATGGCGCTGGCCGACGTGTTCGGCGGCGACATCGACTTCACCAACGACCTGCAGGTTGGCGATTCGTTCGACCTGGTGTTCGAGAAGGTCTACACCGACGGCGAGTTTGCCGGGTATGGCGACGTGCTGGCAGCGGGGTTCCGCAACGACGGCCGCGTCCTGTCGGCCACCCGTTTCACCGCTCCCGGCCAGGAACCCGGGTACTACGACGACCAGGGTCGCTCGATGAAGCGCTTCTTCCTGCGTTCGCCGCTCAAGTTCGAACCCCGGGTCAGTTCCGGCTTCTCGTATCGTCGGCTGCACCCCGTGCTCGGCACATGGCGCGCGCATCCGGCCATCGACTACGTCGCACCCGTCGGCGCGCCCGTCATCGCAGTGGCCAGCGGCGTGGTCACCCGCGCGGGGTGGTCTGGCGGGGGCGGCAACACCGTGACCATCCGCCACCCCAACGGGTACGAGAGCAACTACCTGCACCTGTCGAAGATCGACGTGCGCGCGGGGCAACACGTCGGCCAGGGCTCGCTCATCGGCAAGGTGGGGAAGACGGGCCTGGCGACCGGGCCGCACCTCGACTACCGGCTCAAGAAGAACGGGCAGTGGGTCAACCCGCTGGTCGAGCACCGGAAGTTGCCTCCCGGCGAGCCCATCGCGGCGCAGCACATGGCGTTGTTCCGGGCCTCGCGCGAGCGGTTCGTCGAGCAACTTGCCGGTCTCGGCCCGATCGAGCCCGCGACGATCGCTGACACCGACGCGACCGCACAGCGCTGACGGCCGCAAGCCTCACCCTCCCGCCACGACGTTCTCGGGCTGGTACAGGGCTGATTTGCCCTGAGCGCCCGCGGCGCGGAAGCTCATCGGGTGAGTGATTCGCTTCGTGTACGCGACAACGGCGCCGGTTGTCGTGTGACAACCGGCGCCGTCGCCGGACGACTCTGAACCCCGAAGGCTAGCGAATCACGTAGCGGAGACCGCCCCAGAACTGGTAGGCATTGTCGGCCTCGTCCAGGTCGTTCAGGAACAGGCGGCCCTCGGCGATGAGGAGCAGCTTGTTCTCGTTCTGCGCGCGGTAGACCTCGCGGCCGAAGTGGAAGAGGAAGGTCGGCGCGACGTTGTCGGAGTGGTTGAAGTCCCACACGCCGAGGCCGACGCCCACGAAGCCCTTCTCGAACCACCGGTTGGCCTCGACTTCCGCGAAGATGCTGGTGCGGTCCGAGTCATCGAGGTTGAACGCGACGCCCACTGCCGGCGCGATGCGCCACATGCCCTCGCCGACGCGAACGTCAACACCCGCCTTCACGCCGAACAGCTTGTCGCAGTAGCCCTGGATCGTGGGCACGCCCTCGAGTTCGAGGAGCCGGCGCTGCTTGCCGAAGGTGCCGTCGACGAAGAAGTCGACCTTCTCGCGCGCCAGCTTGGCGAGGCGGGCGTCTTCTGCGGCCTTCTCGCGCGCCAGGCGCTCGGCCTCGAGGCGCGCCGCCGCCTCGGCCTCGGCCTTTTCCTTGGCCAGGCGATCGGCTTCGGCCTTCTCACGCGCCAGGCGATCGGCCTCGGCCTTCTCGCGGGCGAGACGGTCGGCTTCGGCGCGCTCGCGTTCGAGTCGCTCGCGTTCGATGCGATCACGCTCGGCCTTCTCGGCGTCGAGGCGTGCCTTCTCGCGGCTCGGCTCGGCAGAGATGAGCGTCAGGTTGCCGCAGATGCGCGGGACCATGAAGCGGTAGGTCTTGTCCATGTCATCGACGATGAACTCCCACGCGTCGATGGGCTTGCGACCGCCCCAGCGGATGTTGCGGACGATGTCGACCCGACCACCGTTCCGCAGCGCCATCCAGTTGTAGGTGTCGCCAACGGGGAACTGGATTTCCTTCATGACGGCGGGGTCGGCGTCACTCAGGATCTTGGTCACCTGTGGAATGACCGACGTGAGGCCGGCCTTGTCCATCACGGTGGCCAGGTCCTTCTGTGACCGCGGCCGGTTCGCCCATGTCTTGAGGGCCGGCAGGTCCTTCAGGGGACGAGTCATCGATCGCGGTCCGCCGAGTCGCGTTGCCGTGCGAGTCGTGTCGGTGTTCATCGACTGACTGGCGCGCTGTCGCGTCTGCTCGGCCTCGTCAGCGAACGAAAGGGTCGGAAAACCGGTCGAAAGCATCAGGGCCAGCGCGGCCGAACCGATGCAGGGCAGAAGGTAGCGCGAAGTGGAATGGGTCATAGGATAGGCTCGACGAATGTCGCGCGAACGATAGTGCGCGCCGCCGGTATTCTACGCCCGACGAGCGAGCACCGCACACGAAAATGTGCCCAAGTTCGGCGATCAGGCATGCCGGCGCGGCCGGGGGCGCCCGGCGCGGCGGGCGCAGCCAGCCAGTGAAGCGCCCGCCGGGGCCCGCCCACACGCGCTACAATCGGCCCGCTATGGCCCTCGTCCACCCCTTCCGCGCCCTCCGCCCGAAACCAGAACTCGCCGGGTCGATCGCCGCCGTGCCGTACGACGTCGTCAACACCGACGAAGCCCGCGCACTGGCGGCCGACAACCCGTATAGCTTCCTGCACGTCTCGCGTGCGGAAATCGACCTGCCGCCCGGCACGGATCCGTACTCGGACGCCGTCTACGCCGCCGCCGCGCAGCAGTTCGACACCCTCCGCCGCCACGCGATGATCGAGGAGGGCGAGCCGGCCATGTACTTCTACCGGCTGCGGATGGGTGATCACGAGCAGACCGGCCTGGCAGCCGTGTACTCGGTCGACGAGTACCTGCACGACATCGTCAAGAAGCACGAGAAGACCCGGCCCGACAAGGAAGACGATCGCACCCGGCACATCATCGAACTGCGTGCGCAGACCGGCCCCGTGTTCCTCACGTATCGCCAGCGCGCGGGCATCGCCGACGTCGCCACGCGCGTGTGCGCGTCCGCTCCGCTCTACGACCTCGTCGCCGCCGACGGCGTGGGGCACACGTTGTGGAGATGTGATGACGCAGCGGTGACCGCACTGCAGGCAGAGTTCGCCGCCTTGCCGGCGCTCTACATCGCGGATGGCCATCACCGCGCCGCGAGCGCGATGCGCGCGCACCAGCGATTCGGCATGGGCGACAGCTCGGTCGATCACGCGTGGTTCCTCGCGGTGGCGTTCCCGGATGATCAGGCGCAGATCCTGCCCTACAACCGTCTCGTGAAAGACCTCAACGGCAACACGGCAGCCCAGTTCCTCGACGCGTTGCGCGGTCAGTGCGCCGTGCGCGAGGGTGGGCCCGCCACGCCCGCCCGGAAGGGCGAGTGCGCCATGTTCCTCGATGGACGTTGGTACACCATCGACCTGAAGGCCGAGGCGTTCGCCGGCGATCCGATCAAGTCACTCGACGTCTCGCTGCTCCACGACGCGGTGCTCGCGCCGTTGCTGGGCGTGGGCGACGAGCGCACCGACAAGAGGATTGACTTCGTCGGTGGGATCCGCGGCACAACGGCGCTCGAGGCGGCCGTCTCGAGCGGCCGCGCCGCGGTGGCGTTCTCGATGTACCCCGTGACCGTGGCCGAGTTGATGGCCATTGCCGACGCCGGCGGCATCATGCCGCCCAAGTCGACCTGGTTCGAGCCGAAGCTGCGTGACGGGCTGCTGTCGCACCTGATCTAGTCGTTCATTCGCTGGTTCCCGCATTCCTTCATCCCGGAGTCACCTCCCATGAAAGTCCTCGTTGCTGACAAGTTCGAGAAGAGTGGCCTCGACGGCCTGGCGGCTGCCGGGTGCGAGGTCGTCTACGAGCCCGACCTGAAGGACGACGCCCTGCAGGCGGCCATCAGGGCCACCGCGGCCGACGTCGTCGTGGTGCGTTCGACGAAGGTGACCGAGCCGATGATGGACGCGGGGCAGATCTCGCTGATCGTTCGCGCCGGCGCCGGGTTCGACAACATCAACGTCGCCGCGGCGTCGGGCCGTGGCATCTACATCGCCAACTGCCCCGGCAAGAACTCCGTGGCGGTCGCCGAACTCGCATTCGGCCTGATCATCGCGCTCGACCGGCGCATTCCCGACAACGTCGCCGACCTGCGCGCCGGCAAGTGGAACAAGAAGGAGTACTCGAAGTCGAAGGGGCTCTACGGGCGGACGCTCGGGCTGCTCGGGTTCGGCAACATCGCCCAGGAGATCGCGAAACGGGCGCAGGCCTTCGGGATGAACATCGCGGTGTGGAGCGAAATCGGCGTGGAGACCGACCGGAGCGGCTTGCCGATCGACCTGCCGATGCTGGTGCGGCTGCGCCCGAGTTCCGGGTCGCCGCTGGAGCCGCTCGTGCGCGTCTGCGATTCGCCGGAAGACGTCGCCGCGCAGAGCGACGTGCTCAGCGTGCACCTCGCGCTCAACGACAAGACACGCGGCCTCGTGAACGCGAGCGTGTTCAACAAGCTCAAGCCCGGCGCCTTCTTCCTCAACACGGCACGCGGCGAGGTCGTCGACTATGCCGCGCTCGAGCAGGCGGTGAAGGAGCGCAGCCTGCGGGTTGCCCTCGACGTCTACGCCAAGGAGCCGTCGAGCGGCGTCGCCGAGTTCACCGACCCGTTGCTGGCGCTGCCGAACGTCTACGGCACGCACCACATCGGGGCGTCGACCGACCAGGCGCAGGAAGCCATCGCCCTCGAGACCGTGAAGATCATCAAGACCTACGTCGAGACCGGGCGCGTCATCAACGTCGTCAACCTGCAGCGCCAGACGCCGGCGCAGTTCGTGCTGGTCGTGCGCCACAAGGATCGGCCCGGCGTGCTCGCCAGCGTGTTCGCTGCCTTGCGCGACCAGGCGGTGAACGTGCAGGAGGCCGAGAACATCGTCTTCAGCGGCGCACAGGCGGCCGTCGCGCGCATCAACGTCGATGCCGCACCGTCAGAAGGCGCCCTGATGCAGGCCATGGCGGCGAACTCCGACATCCTCGACATCCAGGTCGTCCCGTTGAACGCTCCGGCCTCATCGCACCACCTCGCGCGGACCGCCGTCCCGCAAGCCTAGCCGCAGGAGATCGTCATGAGTGTCACCTCCGTGAACCGCATCCTCAACTTCTCTGCCGGCCCGGGCGTCCTGCCCATCGAGGTGCTCGAGCAGGCGCAGCGCGATCTCGTGGCGCTGCCGGGCGTCGGGATGTCGGTGGTCGAGATCAGCCACCGGTCGAAGACGTTCGAAACGATCATCAACGAGTGCGAGGCCGACATTCGCAGCCTCGCCGGCATCCCGGCCAACTATCACGTCCTGTTCCTCCAGGGCGGCGCCTCGATGCAGTTCGCGCAGGTGCCACTGAACCTGCTCACCCCCGGCGCCACGGCCGACTACATCGTGACGGGGGCCTGGGGCGAGAAGGCCGCCAAGGAAGCCAGGAAGGTCGGCACCGTCAACATCGCCGCCAACACCGCGGCCGGCAACTTCAGCGACGTACCCGATCGCAGTGCGCTGTCGCAGACGCCGGGCGCCGCCTACGTGCACTACACGTCGAACGAGACCATCCAGGGCGTCGAGTTCAAGAGCGATCTCGACTTCGACGGCGCGACGGTCGTGTGCGACACCTCGTCGAACATGTTCAGCAAGCCGATCGACGTGTCGAAGTACGGCCTCATCTACGCCGGCGCGCAGAAGAACCTCGGCCCGGCGGGCGTCACCCTCGTGATCGTGCGTGACGATCTCGTCGGGAAGGCCCCGGCGTCGGTGCCGACCATGCTGAACTACGCGACGCACGCGAAGGAGAAGTCGCTCTACAACACGCCACCGTGCTTCGCGATCTACCTCGTGGGCCTCGTGATGAAGTGGCTCAAGGGCACTGGCGGCCTCACCGCCATGGCCGCCGTGAACGAGCGCAAGGCCGCGAAGCTGTACGCGGAGATCGATCGGACCGGCTTCTACAAGGGCCACGCGGCGAAGGCGTGCCGGTCGAACATGAACGTCACGTTCCGGCTGCCGACCGAGGAACTCGAGGCCACGTTCGCGAAGGACGCGAGTGCCGCCGGACTCAGCGGCCTGAAGGGCCACCGTTCGGTCGGCGGCATCCGGGCGTCCATCTACAACGCGTTCCCGGAGACGGGGGTCGATACGCTCGTGTCGTTCATGCAGGAGTTCGAGCGCAAGAACGGCTGATCCCCTGAGAGGGAATGATCGCCCGATCCAGGGATCAGCCCTGAGCGAGGGGCCGCGGCCCCGAGTCGAAGGGCCCCGAGTCGAGCGGCCCTACGCGCTGCCACCCCGGCGTCGTCCCCTGCGGCGGCGTCGGGACGGACGGCCGTCGCGGGGCCCGTCGGGCACGGCAGCGGCCGCGGCGCCCGCCGGATGCTCGCGCCCGCGCGGTTCGTCTGGCGGCTGATCGATCACGACCTGCTGCCAGTGTTCGACCACGTCGGGCGCGTCGCCGTGGATGTCCATCCACGTGAGCGCATCGGCGAACGACGGCCGCATCACCATCCCGCGCTGCCGGCGGGGATGCATCTCCATCTCGGCCAGGCGCGGCTGCATCGTCAGCATGTGCTCGAGCCGCTCGAGATCCTTCCGCGCGAGCGGCAGCTTCCCGAGCGACGGTCCGCCACGTACCGCCGGTTTCTCGTCCTCGTCCACGCGGGTCCGCCGGACGCGCTGCTTCATCATCCCGAGCGGTACCACCAGGGTCCCGAGCAGCACCGCGTTGGTGAGGTTCGGCGGCACATCGGCCGTCAGCGTGCGATACGCGTCGAGGCGTTCGAGCGCCTCGATCAGCGTGTGGGGCAGCGGGGTTGGGAACTCCGGCGCGAGGTGCTGCAGCAGGCCGGCCTCGTCGAGCGCCGCGAACGTGCGCGCCGCGTAGCCGCTCCGCAGGATCTTGTAGACCTCCTCGAGGACGCGCGCAGGCGAGGCGTGCTCGATGTAGGCCCCGTGGCGCTCGATCGCGGCCAGCACAGGCGCATCCACCACGAAGTCGAGCCGCGCCGCGAAGACGATGGCGCGCATCATCCTGACGGGATCCTCGAGGAATCGCTCGTTGGGATCGCCGATGCAGCGGACGATCCCTGCCCGCAGGTCATCCATGCCGCCCGTGTAGTCGATGATCGAGAACGATCCGACGTCGTAGAAGAGCGCGTTGATGGTGAAGTCACGCCTGAACGCATCTTCTTCGGGAGTGCCGAACGTGTTGTCGTCGTGGACGATCTTCGACGGATGCCGTGGAAGCATCCCCGGTGGCGCGGCATCGCTCGTGAGCGTGATACCTTCGCCGAGGACCACGGGTGCGCCAGACGGGGAGGCCGTGCCGACCTCCGGGCCGTCTGTCGGGGTATCGACGACGGCCGGTTCCGTTTCGGTTCCCGGAACGATCAAACGACGAAACGTCGCGACCTCGACGACCTTCGTCGGACCGAACCGGACGTGCGCCAGCCGGAAGCGCCGGCCGATGATCCAGCAGTTCCGGAAGAGTTTCTTGATCTGGTACGGGTGAGCGTCGGTGCCGATGTCGAAGTCCTTCGGCCGTCGTCCGAGCAGCAGGTCACGTACGCCGCCGCCCACGAGGTAGGCGCGGTAACCGTGATTGTGGAGCCGGTAGAGGACGCGAAGGGCATCTGCGTCGATCAGGCTGCGCGAGATGCCATGACCTTCGCGCGGAACGATCTTGGGGTCGACCACGTGTCGCGAGTATAACAAACGCCTCCCCGGCCGATGGATGGTGGAACGGCCCATGTCGCGAAATCGCCTGATCGTTGTCGTGCTCCTGTCGGTGTGGGCGGTGTCTGCGGCCAGTGCGCAGACGCGGCCCCCGGCGACCGATCCGCTTGCCGAGGCCCGGCAGCTGTACAACCAGGGACGTTACGAGGCGGCGATGCAGGCCGCCGACACCGCCCGAGGGCAGTGGCAGACGCGCCATGCGGGCCACCTCGTCTACGGCCGCGCGGCCATCGAGCGGTTCAGGCAGACCGCCGATGCGGCAGATCTTGCCCGGGGACGCGAGGCGCTGAGAGCCGTGGATGCGTCGCGGCTGACTGCACGCGATCGCCTGGACCTCATCGTGGGTCTCGGCCAGGCGCTGTATTTCGACGGCAACTTCCGCGTGGCCGCCGAGGTGTTCACGAGCGTGCTCGACGAAGCCCATACGCTCGGGCCCGCGGCCCGCGACCAGGTGCTCGACTGGTGGGCCACGTCGCTCGATCGCCACGCCCAGGCGCGGCCCGTCGCCGAACGCGGCGCGATCTACGACCGCATCCTCGGCCAGATGGACGCCGAACTGCGACGTGATGCCGGGGCGGCCAGCGCGTCGTACTGGGTCGCCGCGGCCTGGCGCGGGAAGGGAGACCTCGAGCGCGCCTGGGACGCTGCCCTGGCCGGATGGGTCCGCGCCCAGCTGACCCGCGATCGCGGTGCCGGTGTGCGGCCCGACCTGGACCAACTGGTTCGCGACATCATCATCCCTGACCGGGCCAAGCGGATGCCTCCGCCGAGCGACGTCGATCAGGCGGCCGCGGCCATGCTCGCCGAGTGGGAGTCGTTCAAGGAGAAGTGGGCGCCTTCGCCGCCGTAACGCGGCGTGAATACACCCGCGTCGTAGGGGCCGCGCCCCCGCGCGGCCCGAGACTGTCTGGCGACTGGGCAACCCGTGTGACCCGGGCCGCGCAAGGGCGCGGCCCCTACTTCGCCTCGCGCCAGCTCTCGCCGATGCCGACGTCCACGGTGACGGGCACGTCGAGTTCGGCGGCTGCCTCCATCCGCGATTTCACCAGCGCCGCGACATCGTCGGCACACTCCCGCCGCACCTCGAACACGAGTTCGTCGTGCACCGTGAGCAGCATCCGCGCGCGCCACGAGCCACCGCGGTTGTAGGCCTCGAGTTCGCGATGGAGGTCGATCATCGCGCGCTTCAGGATGTCGGCTGCCGTGCCCTGGATGGGCATGTTCACCGCGACGCGTTCGGCGGCCTGACGGATCTGGCCGTTGCGGCTCGTGATCTCCGGCACGAGCCGGCGGCGTCCCGCGACCGTGCGCACCAGGCCGGTTTCGCGCGCTGACGCCAGCGTCGCCTCGATGAACTGCCTGCACGCCCGGGTACCCGGCGAAGTACGCGTCGATGAAGGCCTGCGCCGCCTGCTGGCTGACACCGATGTCTTTCGACAGCGTGAATGCCGTCTTCCCATACAGCAACGCGTAGTTGATGATCTTCGCCCGCCGCCGCAGTTCGTACGGATCGAGCCCGCTGCTGGCGCCGAAGACCTTGAGCGCCGTCTGGTCGTGGATGTCTTCGTCGCGCGTGAACGCGTCGATCAGCGCCTGATCGTGCGCGATGTGCGCGAGGACGCGCAGTTCGATCTGCGAGTAGTCGGCCGAGATGAGCACGCAACCCGGCTCGGCGACGAAGGCGGCACGAATCTCTCGCCCCAGCTCGGTGCGAATCGGGATGTTCTGCAGGTTCGGGTCGGAGCTGCTCAGGCGCCCCGTTGCCGCCACGGCCTGGTTGTAGGTGGTGTGCACCCGTCGCGTCGCCGGGTGGATCAGCAGCGGCAGGGCATCGATGTATGTGCCCTTCAGCTTCATCATCGCGCGCCACTCGAGGACCTCGCGCGGCATTTCGTGCACCTGCGCGAGCTCCTCGAGCACCTCGACCCCGGTCGATGGCGTCTTGGCCTTGCCGGTCCGCTTCATCACCGGCAACTGCAGCTTGTCGAACAGCACCTCGGCCAGCTGCTTCGGCGAGTTGATGTTGAACTCCATCCCCGCGAGCGCGTAGATGCGTGCGCTGCGCGTGGCGAGTTCCGCGTCGATGCGTGAGGCCTGCGCCGCCAGGATCTGCGTGTCGACCCTGATGCCCGTCCGCTCGAGATCGGCGAGCACCGGCACGAGCGGCAACTCGAGATCGTCGTAAACGGCGCGCAGGCCTTCGCGATCGAGCGATTCGCCGAGCACGGGCGCGATCTGGCCAGCCAGGTCGGCACGCTCGCCCGCGTAGACCCGAAGGGCGTCGCGGGCGATCGTCCGGAAGCCCTGGGTCTTCATGCCCTTGCCGCGCACGTCGTCTTCGCGACCGGCCTGGTAGCTGGCCAGGTCGAGCGCGAGGTCGTCGAGCGCATGGCTCGACCGCGTCGCATCGACGACATAGCTCGAAATCAGCGTGTCATCGATGAGGCCGTTGAGCGCGTAGCCGCGCACCTGCAGTTCGCGGGCGAGAGCCTTGAGGTCGTGCCCGGTCTTGGTCACGCCAGGATCGCTGCACAGCGCGCCGATGCGCGCCCAGGCCTCGTCGGCGGCGACACCCGGTGGCGTCGCGGCGGGCACCGGGGCGTCGAACAACCCGCCGCCTGGCGGCGCCGGAGGGCCGGCGTCGGCCAGCATGACGATCCGCGCATGCCGTGGTCGCAGCGAAAAGACGATGGCCATCGGCGTGCTGCGCATCGGCCCGGCTTCGTCGGCAATCATGGCGCACGCGACGTGCTGCGCGGCGCGCACCTCGTCGAGCAGCGCGTCGAGGTCGCCCGCGGTGTCGACGAAGGCGTAGTCGGTCTCGACGCTGGCCGCCGTCGGGGCGAAGCTGGCGACGAGTGACCTGAAGCCGAGTTGCCCGAAGAGCTCGAAGCAGCGCTCACGTTGCGGACCCGTGTAGCGGAGCGCCTCGAGATCGAGCGAGACCGGCACGTCGGTGCGGATGGTCACGAGCGTGCGGCTCTGGTGCGCGGCGTCGGCATTGGCGAGCAGGGCGTCGCGATACTTCTTCTGTGGCACCTCGGCAGCGTGCGCGAGGAGGGCATCGAGTGATCCCCACGTCGCGATGAGGTCGCGCGCGCCCTTCTCGCCGATTCCGGGAACGCCCTTCACGTTGTCGATCGTGTCGCCCATCAGCGCGAGCACGTCGACCACCTGCGCGGGGCGGACGCCGAACTTCTCGCGCACGGCCTCGGCATCGAACCACGCCCCGTCGTCGCGCGGGTTGAACACGCGGATCCGGTCATCCACCAGTTGGAAGAAGTCCTTGTCGCCGGTCACGATGGCGACGTCGAGCCCCTCGGACGCGGCGTGTCTCGCGAGGGTGCCGATGACGTCGTCGGCCTCGAATCCCTCGTGCACCAGCACCGGCACGCCCATGGCCGCGCACGCGTCGTGCACCAGGGCGATCTGCTCGACCAGGTCGGGTGGCATCGGCGCACGGTTCGCCTTGTAGTTGTCGACCAGGTCGTCGCGGAAGGTCGGGCCCGCGAGGTCGAATGCCGCCGCCACGTAGGTCGGCGCGTGGTCGGCAATCAGCTTGCGCATCATGGTCACGAAGCCGTAGATGGCGTTCGTCGACGCGCCATTCGGGCCCGTCAAGCCTCGAATCGCGTGATACGCGCGATACATCTGGTTCGAACCGTCGATCAGGAAGAGGCGAGGGGCTGGCATGGCGGAATGGCGGGCAGGATATCATTACGCCCCATGTTCGTCCGGCCCACGCGGCGTGCGATTCGTGCCCTGGCTCTTATGCTCGCGATGGCGACCATTGTCGCCGGCTGTCGCGGAACCGTGTTGGGCCGGCAGTTCGAATACGAAGAGGAGATCTTCCTCGGCCTCGACGGTTCCGTGACCGTCGTCGTGAACGCGTCGATCGCCGCCATGGCGACGTTGCGGGGAGCCCAACTCGATGCGAATCCCGATGCCCGCGTCGACCGCAACGCCGTGCGTGCGTTCTACGAGTGTCCTGGTGTCGAGGTCGTCCGCGTGTCGCGTCCGTGGCAGCGCGACGGGCGCCGCTTCGTACAGGTGCGGATCGACGCCGCCGACGTGCGCGATCTGTCGCGGTGCCCGGCATTCTCGTGGGCAACGTACGCGCTGGAGCGCGCGACGGGGACGATGCGCTTCACCCAGCGCATCGGCGCCCCGGCATCGTCCACCCCGGCACCAGGGTGGCACGGCGGGGAATTCGTCGCCGTCCGCATCCACCTGCCCAGCCGGATCTCGTTTCACAACGCGCCATCGCGCGAGGTCGAACGAGGCAACATCCTGACGTGGGAACAACCGCTGAGGAACCGCCTGGCTGGAGAAGCGCTCGACATCGACGTCCGGATGGACGAACGCTCCATCCTGCGTCGAACCCTGAGTGTCTTCGGGATGGCGGTCGCCGCCGCGCTCGTGCTGCTGGTGGCGGCCGTGTGGTGGGTCAAGCGGAAGGGACATCGCCGCTGAGGCGGCCGGCGGGCCGTGCCGGGAGGCGCGAGAGCCTCCCGGCCCGCCTGCTGGTGTGCTGCGTCCCTGTGAGGCGCTAGAACTCGCCCTTGGGCGGCTGCGCCTGGCGCGCCTTCACCCTGTTCCTGACCCGGTCGCGCATCGCTGCGCGGCGCGCTTCTGCCGACGCCTTCAGCTGGGCGGCCTTCGCCTTCTGCTCGTCGGTCAGGATGCTGAACACCTCGGCGCGCACGTTGGCCCGATGGACGTTCGCCTCTGCCTGCACCGCCGCCAGGGCGGCCGTCGCCTCGCGGATCGCCTCTTCGTTGACCGGGATGGTCTCCATCGCGGCCTGCAGACCCTTGCGAGCCTCGCGCATCTTCGTCCCGATGCCTTCGACCTCGGTCTTGTGCGCGTCCATGATCGACTTGACCTGCGCACGCTGAGCCTCGGTGAGGTCGAGCTGGCGGAGCATCATGCCCGGCCCGCCAGCGCCGCGGCGCATGCCGGGGCCACCCGGCCCGCCCGGCCCGCGCTGCATGCCCGGTCCGGGGGGCGGCGGCGGGCCCTGCTGCGCCGAAACGACCGAGAACGACGCCACGGCGAGCGCCACGGCGCCAATGCCAACGATGATCGACTTTCCTGTGAATCGGTTCATGTGAATGACCTCCAAGCGATGCGGCCACACCAGGTGTCTCGCGATCACTACACCAAGAGACCGGTATAGCAGCCACGAAGTTTGGTCGGCGGCCATGGTTTTACATCACTAACATCCGCCTTCGCCGCTTCGCGGCTACGGCGAGACTCACGTCGCCGCCCCGCCGAAGCCGCGAAGCGGCGAAGGCGGGTTGCCTTTGCAACAATCTTCGCACTACATTCCGGTCGCCCACGGGGACGACACGTCGACGTCCCCTGCCGGCACAGGAGCGGTAGACACGTGGCACGTCAAGCCTTTGGCGCGAAGCCGTCGGTGCTTCGCTGCTCGCGATGCGGCAAGTTCGTCGACTGGGAACAGGCACGGCTGCAGATCGTCTGCGAGTGCCGGCCCAAGATCGAGCTGCCGCCCGTGTTCGTCAGGGCGCAGGAGGAGGCAGACCGCCTCCGGGTGCGCGACCTGTTCATCTCGGACTTCGGTCACCTCACCATCGTGGCCTTCGGCGAGGAGATGCATGCCGACAAGGAAGAAACGCTGGTCGCGATCATGCACGACGACATTGCCGGCGCGCTGGCCTGGCGGCAGCACGCCGGCGCCCTGCACATGGTCGCCCTGGCGACCGACCCGATGTGGCAACGGTCGGGTGTCGCTGGTCACCTCGTGGCCGAGGCCGAGCTGATCGCGCGCCGACTGCAACTGCCCCGGATCATCACGTCGACCAGCAACGACAACCTGCCCTCGCTCTACTTCTTCCAGCGCCACGGTTTTCGCGTGACCGCCGTCGTCCCCGATGCCTTTGCGGTGCATTCGAAGACTCCGCACGCCCCGGGATTCGGGGGCATCCCGGTGCTCGACGAGATCCAACTGCAGAAGACCCTGACGTAACGCCCGACCGTACACGGAGACGGCCGGCTCGCGTCTGTCTGCGGGCCGACCGTACCGTTCACCCTCTCGTTCTATCGTTCACCGCCCGACGACCTGCACCCTGGTCTGGGCGGGATGCATCACCTCAGGGCTTCGAGCGCTGCGCCAACCTCGGCATCGGTCTTGAGGTCGTTCGTGACCGAGAAGGCGCCGAACGACGTCGCCAGCGACCGCGCCTGCATCCGTTCGACCTCGCTGTTCACGACGCCCGACAGGGTCACGTGCCCGCGCTCCACGACGATGTGGATAGGCGGATTCGCCATGCCCGAGTAGTGCCAGAAGCCGGGGTTGCCGTAGATGGCCCGTGCGATGCGATAGCGCAGTTCTTCGTCGAACTGCGAAACAGGGAGCACGTCGATCTGGTTCACCACCTGCTTCACACCCGCGATGCGTGTCACGCGGCGTTCGATGTCGTCACGCTTGAACGGCATCGTCACCTTGCCGGTGAGAATCACGACGCCGTCGTTGACGCTTGCCGCGATGTCGTCGAAGACCGTGAACCTCGTGTAGTTCTGCACCTGCTTCGAGACGTCCTTGAAGATCGAGTAGTTGGTGGGTTCCACGGACGTCGGTTGATTGGCGAACGCGGTCGCCGCCACCAGAAGGGCGCCCGCGGTCAGTGTCAGTAGCTTTCGAGTCATGCTGGGTCAGTGCCTCCGCCCCGAGGAAGATCAACTCGCGTGCCAACACGGGATCCGCACAAATCATCTGGGATCCCGAGGGGTGCGTCGGCGTGGTGTCCTCGATGGGAGTCACGAGGATGCCTCTCGATCGTCCCCGAACGGTGCTCGTCCTACGGCGTCGCGAGGTATCCGCTGCGCGCGCGAACGACGTATCCACGTTCGCCGCGGACGACGAGGTCAATCTCGTGCCAGCGTCCATCGCGCGGACGTGTCGACGTATAGCCGAGGTAGTACTGCCGGCTGAGTTCGTCGGCGATGCCCGCGGTGGCAGGGCCCAGGTCGCGCGCGCTGCGGATGATCTCGGTGCGACCGCCGCTGTCGTCGGTCAGCGAGCGCAGTGCCTCGACGTTGACGCGCTCGCTGCCGCGCGTCCACGAGCGCGGCTGCTGCGGGGTCCTCGGCGGCCAACGCGGAAAGTTCGGTTGCCCGCGGGGAATCGGGAACGGGTACGTCGGCGGCGGGAACTGCGGCGGGATGCGCGGTTGCCGGTTGAACGTCTGTTCGCCGGCGGCATCGATCCCGATCGCGTACACGAGCACATCGGAGTGGCGGATGTCGCTTCGCACGTCGGCGACCGAGGTGGTCGAGCTCGTGTCGTTGCCGTCGCTGATGATGACCAGCGCCTTCTTCTGGTGATGGCCCTGGTCGGCAATGGGGATCGACGTGGCGACGGCATCGTACAACGCGGTGCCGCCAGCCGGGGTGATACGGCGGACGCCGCGCTCGAGGCGGCTGCGGTCCTGCGTCCACTCCTGCACGACGTCCACGTCGTCCGCGAACCGGACGAGGAAGATCTCGTCCTCGGGATCGAGCAACTCGCCCATGAAGCGCTGGATCGCCTGCTGCGCAGACGCGATCTTGTCGCCGACCATGCTGCCGCTCGTATCGAGCACGATGCCCAGGCTGACGGGAACGCGCTCGCGATCGAAGTGCGCGATCGTCTGCTGCTCGCCGTCGTCGTAGAGGACGAAGTCATCGACCGTGAGGTCGCGCACAAACCGGCCCGTCGCGTCGGTCACCGTGGCCGTCACGTTGATCAGGTCGATCCCCGCCTTGAAACGGAAGCCATCGGGCCGCTGCGGAGGCGCCTGCGCTGCCACGGTCACGCACGCGATGACCAGCGCCCCGGCAGCGGCAGGCATGCCGATGGCCGCGCCGCGCATGGTCACCCGCCCAGCACGCGACGACCTGCTGCCGTTTGAAGTGGCGGGCGACGGGGTGTCTGCCGTCGTGCCTTGACTGCGTCCAGGCCGGCCAGCACGAGCACGCTGACGGTCGCGCTGATGACGAGCAGGTAGGTGATGTCCATCGTCCTCCGCCGTGGGGGGGCGCAACGCGGCGCGGCGGCCATCTGCCGTGGTGAACCCGCCTCGCGCTCCGGACAGGCGTGCTCGCGGGCACGCTGCCAGGGACAACGCGGATACAAGAAGGCTGCCGATCCCAGCGCCGAAAAACCGGGCGCTTTCGCGCGATCGTCGTGGCGCGAGCGGGGGACCAGTGCACAAGTGACAGGAAAAGTGGACAGCCTGACGCGGTCGCCGGCGGCGTCTGGAGGCCAATCACGGTGATGCGGCGTACGGCGGGCGCTACAGTCCCCGGGCGCCCTCGAAGAACTGAAGGTGGTTGCGTTCGGCGAGGAGGCGCACGCCCCTCAGACCGGCAGCCGTCATCGACGCCCGGAGGTCGTGTGGCGCTGCTTCGCCGACCGTGGCCTGCACACTGCCTACCACGCCGCCACGCGGCGCCTGCTGCACCACGACGGCTCGCCCACCGGGGCGAAGCACCCGCACGATCTCTTCGAATGTCCGGCGGGGTTCCACGACGCTGACGGGGCCGTCGGTCGTGCCGACGACGACGAGGTCGAAGCTGCCGGCATCGAACGGCAGCATCGTCGAGGGGGCCCGTTCGAACTCGATCAGCACCCCTGCGGCGTCTGCGGCCTTTCGCGCCTTGCCCAGGACGGCCTCGTCCTCATCGAGCGCGACGACGTGGCCGCTCATGCCGCTACGCGCGCCGATGGCCACCATCAGGCGGGGATCGCGGCAACCGACGAGCAGCACGCGTTCGCCGAGCTTGGCGCCCGTCATGGTCATGGCGAGGTCGACACGCGACGAGTCGCCGAACAGCCACCGGATGATCGCGTTTTGTCCAAACAGGTCGGTGAGTGCCACGAGAATGCGCCTGCTGCCCTCTCAGAAGCCAACGCCATTGTTGGCCCAGTGTCGATGATATAGTCGGCGACCGTGAAAAAACCTACTGAAATCGCGCCCGCGACAGGGAAGCTGGGCGTGCTCCTGGTGGGCATGGGAGCCGTCAGCACCACCACCATCGCCGGAGTCCTTGCCATCCGCAAGGGCCTCGCACAACCCTTCGGGTCATTGACCCAGATGGGCACCATTCGCCTCGGTAAGCGCACCGACGGGTCGGTCGCCCCTGGTCAAGGATTTCGTTCCGCTTGCAGGGCTCGACGACATCGTGTTCGGCGGCTGGGACATCTTCGAGGACAACTGCTACGAAGCCGCCAGGACGGCCGGCGTGCTCGAGCAGTCGTTGCTCGACCAGATCAAGGACGACCTGTCGGCTATCAAGCCGTGGAAGGCCGTCTTCGATCGCCAGTACGTGAAGCGCCTCGACGGTCCGAACGTCAAGACCGGCGCGAACAAGATGGACCTGGCGGAGCAGCTGCGCGAAGACATCCGCCGCTTCAAGGCCGACAACGGGCTTTCGCGCCTCGTGATGGTCTGGTGCGCCAGCACGGAGATCTTCAAGGTCACTTCTGCCGTGCACGAGACGATCGAGGCGTTCGAGGCGGGCCTTGTCGCGAGCGACGACGCGATCCCCTCGTCGATGATCTACACGTATGCGGCGATCAAGGAAGGTGTGCCCTTCGCCAACGGCGCACCCGAACCTGAACGTCGACGTGCCCGCGCTGCTGGCGCTCGCACAGCAGCACAACGTGCCCGTCTGCGGCAAGGACTTCAAGACGGGTCAGACGTGGATGAAGACCGTCGTGGCGCCCGGGCTGAAGGCCCGCCTGCTCGGCGTCAACGGCTGGTACTCGACGAACATCCTCGGCAACCGCGACGGCGAGGTGCTCGACGATCCCGAGTCGTTCAAGACCAAGGAGGAGAGCAAGAAGTCGGTGCTCGACTACATCCTCCAGCCCGAGCTGCACCCGACGCTCTACAAGGACCTCTGCCACGTCGTGCGGATCAACTACTACCCGCCACGCGGCGACAACAAGGAGGGCTGGGACAACATCGACATCTTCGGATGGCTCGGGTATCCGATGCAGATCAAGATCAACTTCCTCTGCCGCGACAGCATCCTGGCCGCGCCCATCGTGCTCGACCTGGCGCTGTTCCTCGACCTGGCGTCACGCTCGGGGATGGGCGGCATCCAGGAATGGCTCTCGTTCTACTTCAAGAGCCCGATGGTGGCCAGGGGGCTGTACCCCGAGCACGACCTGTTCATTCAGCTGATGAAGCTGAAGAACACCTTGCGTTTCCTCCGCGGCGAGGATTTGATTACGCATCTCGGGTTGGAGTACTACGACTGACCCGGTCGCACCGGAGGCTCTGGATGACCGCAGGCAAGCTGCAACCGGCTCTGATCGCGGGCGTCGCGATCGGGCTCCTCTCGGGGATCCCGATCGTCAACATCGGCAACTGCTGCTGCTGCCTCTGGGTCGTCTCCGGTGGGGCCCTTGCCGCCTATCTCCTGCAGCAGAAGCAGGCGTCGCCGCTCGACCTCGGCGATGCCGCGCTGGTGGGTCTCATGGCGGGTGTCATCGGGGCGTTCGTCTCGACGATCATCTCGCTGCCCTTCACGATGATGGCCGGGGCGATGGACTACCAGGCGGCCATCGACCAGGCGCTCAGCTCCGGCGAGATTCCGGCGGAAGCGCGTCAGTTCGCCGAACGCCTGAAGGGCCTGACCGGCGGCGCCGCCGGCATGGCGGTGGGCATCCTCGGCTTCTTCTTCTCGCTCGTCGTGGATGCGGTGTTCGCGACGCTGGGCGGCGTGGTTGGCGGGCTGCTCTTCAAGAAGACCATCGACGCCTCGCTGCCCCCGCCGCCCCCGCCGTTCATGGCGCGGTAGGCTCGCCGCGTGGGGTGGCGGACGTCCGCCACCCCTCCAACGACGGCGCCAAGGCCTCCCGCCGACCGAACGCACGTCGCGAAGGTTGACGTTTCCGGAACCCCCCGACTGCGGTTATCGTCATTACCGAAGCCATGGCTGCACTCATCGAAACGCGAGACCTCTGGAAGACCTACATCATGGGATCCGAAGAGATCCACGCCCTCAGGGGCGTGACGATCACGATTGAGCGCGGCGAGTACGTCGCGATCATGGGTCCCTCCGGGTCGGGCAAGTCGACCCTCATGAACCTGATTGGATGCCTCGACACACCGACGAAGGGCAACTACATCCTCAACGGGAAGGAAGTGAGCCTCATGAACGACGACGAGCTGGCTCGCATCCGGAACGAGGAGATCGGGTTCGTCTTCCAGACCTTCAACCTGCTGCCCCGGGCGTCGGCGCTGCACAACGTGGAGCTGCCGCTGGTGTACGCCGGCGTGGGCAGCAAGGTGCGGCAGGAGCGTGCCAGGGCCGCGCTCGACAAGGTCGAGCTCATCAGCCGCATGAACCACAAGCCCAACGAACTCTCGGGCGGGCAGCGCCAGCGCGTGGCCATTGCCAGGGCGCTGGTCAATGACCCGTCCATCCTGCTGGCCGACGAGCCCACGGGCAACCTCGATTCGAAGACGGGCGTCGAGATCATGGCGCTCTTCGACCGGCTCCACCAGGCCGGCAACACCATCATCCTGGTGACCCACGAGGCCGACATCGCGGCCCATGCCCACCGGGTGATTCACATCCGCGACGGCGAGGTCGAGAAGGATCACCGCGGCGCCGCCGTCGCGCACGCGTAGCCGGACGTCGGGCCCCGGCGGCGACGCCGTCACGCAACGTTTCCTTTCCAAGGAGTTCTGCCAATGACCCTGTCAATGGTTGGCACCTCCACGCGGCGCGTTCTCGTCGCTGGTGTGTGCCTTGTCGCGCTCGGGGGAGCGATGGCTCCCCGCGCCGCGTCGGCCCAGTCCACGCCGCTCGTCGATCGCGAGCTCTTCTTCGGCGACCCCGAAATCTCGGGATCGCAGCTGTCGCCCGACGGCAGGTTCCTGTCGTTCGTGAAGCCGTACAAGGGCACGCGCAACGTGTGGGTGAAGGGCTTCGACGAGCCGTTCTCGGCGGCCCGCCCCGTCACGGCCGATACGAAGCGGCCGATCGGCCAGTATTTCTGGAGCCGCGACTCGAAGTTCGTGCTCTACGTGCAGGACCAGGGCGGCGACGAGAACTACAACGTCTACGCCGTGGACCCGTCGGCGGCCCCCGTGGCCGACACCGGCGTTCCGGCGGCGCGCAACATCACCGATGCCAAGGGTGTTCGAGCGTTCATCTATGCCGTGCCGAAGTCGGATCCCGACGCGATGTTCGTCGGGCTCAACGATCGCGACGCGGCCTGGCACGATCTGTACAAGGTGAAGATCTCGACCGGCGAACGGACGCTGGTGCGCAGGAACACCGACCGGCTCACCGGCTGGGTGTTCGACCTGAAGGACCGGTTGCGGCTGGCCACACGTGCAGCGGCCGACGGCAGCACCGAGGTGCTGCGCGTCGACGAGAACGCGTTCACCAAGGTGTACGAGTGCTCGGTGTTCGAGACGTGCGCCCCGGTGCGCTTCCACAAGGACGGCGCACGCGTGTACATGCTGTCGAACAAGGGCGACGTGGATCTCGCGCGACTGACGCTGTTCGACCCGGCGACGAAAGCCGAGCAGGTCGTCGAAGGGGATCCGCAGAAGCGCGTGGACCTCGGGAACGTCATCTTCTCGGACGTCACGGACGACATCATCGCGACGGTCTACGAAGACGAGCGGACGCGCCTGGTCTTCCACGACAAGGCCTACGAGGCCGACTACAAGACGCTCGTGGCCCGGATGCCGGGCTTCGACATCAACTTCCAGTCGTCGACCGCCGACGAGCAGCGCTGGATCGTCGTCGCGTCGAGCGATGTCGAGCCGGCCATCGTCAGCACCTTCGACCGGAAGTCGCAGCAGGTGACGAAGCTCTACCAGGCGCGCGAGAAACTGCCGCGTGAGGCCCTGTCGCCGATGAAGCCGGTCACCTACAAGTCATCAGACGGGCTCGACATCCCCGCGTTCCTCGTGCTGCCCAAGGGCGTGCCTCCGAAGAACCTCCCCCTGGTCGTGTTCCCGCATGGCGGACCCTGGGCGCGCGACGGGTGGGGCTATGACGGCACGGCCCAGTTCCTCGCCAACCGTGGATATGCGGTCCTGCAGCCCAACTTCCGCGGATCGACAGGCTACGGCAAGAAGTTCCTCGACGCCGGGAACAAGCAGTGGGGCGAGAAGATGCAGGACGACCTCACGTGGGGTGTCAAGCACCTCGTCGAGCAGGGAACCGCCGATCCGAAGCGGGTGGCGATCATGGGCGGATCGTATGGCGGGTATGCGACGCTCGCGGGGGTGGCGTTCACGCCCGACGTCTACGCGGCGGCAGTGTCGATTGTGGGCCCGTCGAACCTGATCACCCTGCTCGACTCCATCCCGCCGTACTGGGAAGCCGGCCGCAAGCTGTTCCACGAGCGCATGGGCGATCCGACCACCCCGGCCGGCAAGGCGCAGCTCGAGCGCCAGTCGCCCCTCAACAGCGCGGCGAAGATCAAGACACCGCTGCTGGTGGTGCAGGGGGCCAACGATCCCCGCGTGAAGAAGGCCGAATCGGATCAGATCGTGGTCGCGTTGCGCGACCGCGGCTTCCCGGTCGAGTACCTCGTCGCACCCGACGAGGGGCACGGGTTCGCGCGGCCCATCAACAACCTCGCCATGTACGCCACGATCGAGACGTTCCTCGCGAAGCACCTTGGCGGGCGCGCGCAGCAGGAGCGGTCGCCAGAGGTTGCGGCGAGGCTGGCCGACATCACGGTCGATCCGAAGACGGTGGTGCTCGCGAAGAAGCCACCGGCCTCGTCTGCCGCGACGCCGACGCCGGTCGTTCCGCTCAAGCCGATGACCGCCAACTACGGCGTGACCATCGCCCTGAACGGCCAGACCATCCAGATGGTGACCGAGACCGTCGTTTCAGAGGCGGGCGGCGACCTCGTGGTCGTCGACACGGCGACGACCCCGATGGGCAAGGCGGTTGACACCGTCACTCTCGACAAGTCGAGCCTGATGCTCAAGAAGCGCACCGTGACGCAGGGACCGGTGGCCATGTCGTTCGAGGTCACGGGCGGGCGCGCGAAGGGGCAGGTGAAGGTCAGCGAGGCGCCGCGGCCGATCGACACCGAGCTCGGTGGGCCCCTGTTCGCCGATGGCGCCGGCGCCTATCAGGTCATTGCCACGCTGCCGCTGGCAGAGGGGTACACCACGTCGTTCCGCAACTTCGACGCGATGGCGCAGAAGACGCGGATGATGCAATTGAAGGTCACGGGCGTGGAGTCGGTCACCGTCCCCGCGGGAACCTTCGACGCCTTCAAGGTCGAGCTCACCAACTCCGAAGACACCGGCCAGACAAGCGTCTACGTCTCGAAGGCCGATCGCCAGGTGGTGAAGATCGAGTCCGTGGTTCCGCAGATGAACGGCGCAGTGCTGACCGCAGAACTGAAGTAGTCACCGCAACCGCCCGTTGTCGTGAATTGGGGTCTGACCCGAATAGGCGCCACTTGCCGGCCAATCCGGCAAAAGTGCCGAATTGGGGTCTGACCCCAATTCATGTACGGGGAAACGGACGGGGTCAGATCGCCGCAGCGTGGTTCGGGGCGATCTCGCGGAGTGGGGCGGATCGGTCGAAGGACGCGGGGTCCAGCGACACGCGCGATGGCGCGACGGCGGGATCGGGGGTCGGCACGGCCGACAGCAGCGCCTGCGTGTACGGGTGCCGGGGCCGCGAGAAGATGGCGGCCGTGTCACCCATCTCGACGATGCGTCCGCGGTACATCACGGCCACGCGCTGGCAGATGTGCCGCACGAGGCGCAGATCGTGCGCGATGAACAGGTACGTCAGCGAGAGCCGCTGCTGCACGTCCATCAGCAGGTTGACCACCTGCGCCTGCACCGACACGTCGAGCGCCGAGACCGGCTCGTCGCACACGATGAACGATGGGTTCAGTGCCAGCGCGCGCGCGATGCCGATCCGCTGCCGCTGCCCTCCGCTGAACTCGTGCGGGTACTTCCGCATCATCCCCGCGTCGAGGCCCACGAGCGCGAACAGCTCGGCCACGCGTGCCCGGCGCGCCGCCCGATCGCCGAGCTTGTGGATGACGAGGGGTTCCTCGACCGTCGTAGCGACGCGCATCCGTGGATTGAGCGACGAGTAGGGGTCCTGGAAGACCATCTGCATGTCGCGGCGCGCCGCCCGCATGCGGGCGCGGGAGAACGCCAGCACGTCCTCGCCCTTGAACGCCACTGCGCCCGACGTGGGCTCGATCAGGCGCAGCACGCAGCGCCCGGTCGTTGTCTTGCCGGAACCCGACTCTCCGACCAGTCCGAACGTCTCGCCGGCATGGATGTCGAAGCTCACGTCATCGACCGCGCGCACGATGTCGGGTGACGCGAACCATCCACTGGGCCGCGTGTACTCCTTGACGAGGTGCGCAACGCGCAGCAGCGGCGCCGTCTCGTGCGAGGTCCCCGGTGCGCCAGGCGCCGTCATTCGCGTGCCTCCGCCTGCCCCTCGGGCGCGTGGAGCCAGCAGCGTGCTTCGTGGCCGGTGCCGACGAGGAAGGCAGGTGGCGCCTCGCCGTCGCACCGCTCAAGGCAGCGAGGGCAACGTGGCGAAAACGCGCAGCCGGCCGGCATCGCGTCGAGCGCCGGGACCACGCCGTCGATCGACGTGAGCCGCGAGCCCGCCCGTCCACCGGGAACCGACTGCAGCAGGCCCTGCGTGTAGGGATGCTGCGGCGATGCAAACAGGCGTCGCACGTCGGCGGTCTCGGCGATGCGGCCGCCATACATGACCGCCACGCGGTCGGCCATCTGTGCCACCACGCCCAGGTCGTGCGTGATCAGCAGGAGCGACAGTTGCCGCCGCTGCTGCAGGGCACGCAGGAGGTCGAGAATCTGCGCCTGCACCGTGACGTCGAGCGCGGTCGTCGGCTCGTCGGCGATCAGCAGGTCGGGATCGCACGCCAACGCGATCGCGATCATGGCGCGCTGACGCATGCCGCCAGAGAGCTGGTGCGGATACGCCCGGGCGGCCTGTGCCGGCTCCGGCATCGACACGTCGTCGAGCAGGGCGACCGCGCGCGCGTGCGCCTCGCTTCCGTGGGCGAGCCCGTGAACACTCAGCGCCTCGGCGATCTGCGCGCCTATCGTGTGCACGGGATCGAGTGCGGTCATCGGTTCCTGGAACACGAACCCGATGCGGCGTCCCCGCACCGCGCGCAGTTCCCGTTCGGGCAGGCGCGCGAGGTCGCGCCCCTCGAGCAGCACCGAGCCGCTGGCCACGCGTCCCGGTGGCGGGACGAGGCCAATCACCGCGAAGGCCGTGAGCGACTTGCCGCTGCCCGACTCGCCGACCAGGCCCAGCGTCTCGCCTCGATGGATCTCGAACGAGACGTCGCGCACCGCGTGCAACTGCCCGCTGCCGCGGGGGAAGGCCACGCCGAGACCACGGACCGCGAGCAGCGGCGGCCCCTGCCGCGTGGAGTCGACGTCGCCGCCCAACTGTGTCATGGCAGCGGCGATTCTACGCTGAAGGCCGCGCACGGCGGGCACTCGACGTGCAGTTCGCCCCGGTTCCTTGACACCCGCGATCGCCGATGCCTAGAATCCGAGCAGTTCCGTCAGCGCGCCATTTCGCGTATGCAGCAGTCCCCGGCCACCGTCACGTTCAGCCCCGCCTGGGGCACGGTCGGCCTTCTCGCGTCATGTGGGTGCAGGACCGCGTCGCCACACAGAGGAGCCTGACCGTGGACGATACCGTCAACAAGCTCGCCCGCGAGCTCGCCGATGCCATCGCCGGGGCCGTGGCGGCCGACTCGCAAGTCGACGCGTGCCGTGCCCGGGCGCGAGCGGCAGGCTTCGAACTGCAGGTGTCACTCGAAGCGACAATCGGCTTCGCCGAGCGCGGCGGAGACGCCAAGCCAGCGACCAAGGTCCGCGCGCCGCGCAAGGCCTTCGACCTGTCGGCCACCGATCGCCGCTTCCTCCGCTCGCTGCGCATCTCACCTGACGAAGCCAAGGAAGAGGTTTAGAGGTGTAGGGGCCGCACCCCAGTGCGGCCCCGCGAACGTGACCGTGCGGCCCGGCCGGCGCAGGTGATCAGGGCCGCGCAGGGGCGCGGCCCCTACGCCTTCCCTTGCCTCGCCACGGCGTCGGCGGCTCGCCTGGCCGCTTCGGGATCCCCGAGATAGAAGCGATCGATCGGCGTGAGCTTCGCATCGAGCGTGTACACGAGCGGGATCCCCGTGGGGATGTTCAGTTCGAGGATGGCCGCTTCCGACATCTGGTCGAGGTACTTCACCAGGGCCCGCAGGCTGTTCCCGTGCGCGGCGATCAGCACGCGCTGCCCGCCCGCGATGGCTGGCGCGATCGTCTCGTGCCAGTAGGGCAGGAAGCGCGTCACGGTGTCCTTCAACGACTCCGTCAGCGGCAGTACCTGCGGATCCAGTGACGCATACCGGCGATCGAACCTGGGATGCCGTGCGTCGTCGGGATCGAGGGCCGGCGGCGGCACGTCGTAGCTGCGGCGCCAGATCTTCACCTGCTCGTCGCCATGCTTCGCCGCCGTCTCGGCCTTGTTGAGTCCCTGCAGCGCGCCGTAGTGCCGCTCGTTGAGCCGCCAGTCGCGTTCGACGGGCAGCCAGAGACAGTTGAGTTCGTCGAGGACGATGTTGAGCGTGCGGAGGGCGCGCGTCAGCAACGAGGCGTACGCCCGGTCGAACTCGTAGCCGCCTTCACGCAGCAGCCGACCGGCGTCGTGCGCCTCGGCCACACCCTTCTCGGTCAGGTCGACGTCCGTCCAGCCGGTGAAGCGGTTCTCCTTGTTCCACGTGCTCTCGCCGTGGCGCAGCAATACGACCGTGTGCATGACAATCCCCTCGGGTCCCGCCTTGCCGGCAGTCCGTGCGTGGCCGGCGTCGCGCCCACGGGGGTCACGACGCCGGCGTCCAACGTGTCTCGATCAGCGCAGGCCGATGACGGCTGCGCGGCCGGCGAAACGTGCCTTCGAGCCGAGTGCCTGCTCGATGCGCAGCAACTGGTTGTATTTCGCGATGCGATCCGACCGGCTGGCAGAACCGGTCTTGATCTGGCCCGCCTCGGTGCCCACGGCCAGGTCGGCGATCGTGGCGTCTTCGGTCTCGCCCGACCGGTGCGAGATCACCGCGCTGTAACCGTTGTCGGCGGCCATCTTGATGGCGTCGAGCGTCTCGCTCACGGTGCCGATCTGGTTCAGCTTGATCAGGATGGAGTTGGCGACGTGCTTCGAGATGCCCTCCCTGAAGATCGCGGGATTCGTCACGAACAGGTCGTCGCCCACCAGTTGGAGGCGCGTGCCGAGCCGCTCGGTGAGCTGCGCCCAGCCATCCCAGTCGCCCTCGGCGAGGCCGTCCTCGAGCGAGCAGATCGGATACTGCGTCGTCCACTCGTCCCACAGGTCGACCATCTGCTCGGACGTGCGCGTGGGTTCGCCCGACTTGTGGAACACGTAACGCTTCGTCGCCTCGTCCCACATCTCGCTGCAGGCAGGGTCCATCGCGATCATCACGTTGCCACCCGCCGTGTAGCCGGCCTTGGCGATGGCGTCCATGACCAGGTCGAGCGCTTCCTTGTTCGACGTGAGGCTGGGCGCGAATCCGCCTTCGTCGCCCACGCTCGTGGAGTAGCCGCGCTTCTTCAGGATGCCTTTCAGCGCGTGGAAGATCTCGACGCCGGCGCGCAGTGAGTCCGCGAACGTCGCGAAGCCCACCGGCATCGCCATGAACTCCTGGAAGTCGACGCTGCTGTCGGCGTGCGCGCCGCCGTTGAGGATGTTCATCATCGGCACCGGCAGCAGCGACGCGCTCCCGCGGCCGTAGAGCGTGCCGAACTGCTCGTAGAGAGGCACGCCACGTTCCGCCGCCGATGCCTTCGCGAAGGCCATCGAGACGCCGAGCAGCGCGTTCGCGCCGAGGCGTTCCTTCGTGGCCGTTCCGTCGAGTGCGCACATCGCCTCGTCGAGCGTGCGCTGGTCGACGTCCTTGCCGACGATGGCGGCAGCGACCTCGCCGTTGGCGTTGGCGACGGCGCGCGTCACGCCCTTGCCGAGAAACCGCGTGGCATCGCCGTCGCGGAGTTCGAGTGCTTCGCGCACGCCGGTCGAGGCGCCAGATGGCACCGCCGCGCGGCCGAACGCGCCGCTGGCCAGGGTGAGATCGACTTCGACAGTGGGATTGCCGCGAGAATCCAGGATTTCGCGGGCGACGAGCGTCTTGATGATCACGGGACGAGCCTCCAGGCAGAACGCCGATCAGTCTTGCGGCGGGAGGCCCCGGCGGTCGGCCTCCTGTTCGATCGCCAGGGTCGCGGCATCGGGTTCGACCACCAGCGGTTCGTCGTCTGTCGTGACGACGACGACACCCTTGTCGGTGACGGTGTGCCGCTTGCGATCTTCTTCGAGATCGAATCCGATGCGGGCGCCTCGCGGGATGAAGACGTCGCGATCGACGATGACGCGACGCAGTTGGGCGTGCCGGCCGACTCTCACACCCGGCATCAGGATGCTGCCCTCGATCGAGCAGAAGCTGTGCACGCGGACGTTGGGACAGAGGACGCTGCCGATCACGCGGCTGCCCGAGACGATGCAGCCGGCCGAGATGACCGAGTCGAGTGCCTGTCCGCAGCGGCCGCCCTCGTCGGCGAAGACGAACTTGGCTGGCGGCGTCTGCGGCTGGTGCGTGCGCAGGGGCCACTCGGGGTCATAGAGGTTGAACTCCGGCGCCACGGCGCAGAGGTCCATGTTGGCCTCGTAGTACGCGTCGAGCGTGCCGATGTCGCGCCAGTACTGCGACGATTTCTTGTTCTCGTCGTAGAAGCGGTGCACGTACATCGGCTGACCGTCGGCGAGCAGCGCCGGCAGGATGTCCTTGCCGAAGTCGTGGTTCGAGGGCCGCGCGGCATCGGTCTCGAGTGCCTTCATGAGGACCTGCGCGTCGAAGACGTAGATCCCCATCGATGCCAGCGCCTGGCCCGGCGAACCGGGGATGGGCTTGGGCTGGCGCGGCTTCTCCTGGAATCCGATGACGCGGTCGGCCTCATCGACTTCGATGACGCCGAACCGCGACGCATCCTCGACGGGCACCTCGAGGGCTCCGAGGGTGGCGACCGAGCCGCATTCCCGGTGCGCCTCGAGCATCTTGTGGTAGTCCATCTTGTAGACGTGGTCTCCCGAGAGCACGACGATGTGCCGCGGGGCCTCGCGCGCGATGGAGTACAGGTTCTGGTAGACCGCATCGGCCGTGCCGAGGTACCAGTTCTCGCTGACGCGTTTCTGCGGGGGGAGGATCTCGACGAACTCGCCCAGTTCCTCGGCGACGACGCTCCATCCCATGCGGATGTGACGGTTCAGCGACAGCGACTTGTACTGGGTGACGATGAAGATCCGCCTGAGCCCCGAGTTGATGCAGTTGCTGAGGGTGAAGTCGATGATCCGGTACGGTCCGCCAAAGTAGACCGCTGGCTTGGCACGTTCCTTGGTGAGGGGGTAGAGGCGCTCGCCAGCGCCGCCAGCGAGGACAATGACGAGGGAGTCGTCGAGCATGGGGACCCGGCAAGGCGCTCGCAGGTGACGCAGGGAGGCGTCGCGGGCGCGGCCGAGGCGGATGATATCACGGCCCCGCGGGGCGGAAACGGGCGCGAAATCGTGAGAACAGAAGCGTTTGACTTGCCTCGGAACCGTCGCCTATGATCCGGTGGTACTCGTGTGTCGGTCACGTCGGTCTATCCTGGCTGGAGAACGCATTCATGTCCGCTTCATTTCGCGTCGTGATCCGACGCACGCTCGGCGTCGTTGCGGCGCTGTCACTGGTAGTGCCTGCGGCCATGGCCCAGGAATCCAAGGAAGAGAAGAAGGCCCGCGAGTCGCGGGAACAGGTCGAGCGTGCCATGGCACGCGTGGCGGATACGGTCCAGTCGGGAGCCCTGCCGGTCGGGGGGTTCCAGATCAAGGCCAACGCCAAGGACGCACCCACGGCCGTCCCCGCAGACACGATCGAGGTGAAGTGGAAGAACGACTTCTTCAAGGCCGCGCAGGGCATGGTGCACATCCCCTTCACGCTGAGCTACGAAGGCGGCAAGTCGATTCCCAACTCGGTCTCGCTCTACGTCCGCACGGCGAAGAAGGGTGCGCCGCCCGTCGCACCGAAGGACAAGAAGGACGCGCAGCCGACCTATCCGACGGAGTGGATGCGAACCGCTGACGCCATCGCTCCCGCCCCCGGGCAGCCGGTCGAAATCACGCGTCGTCTCGTGTTGCCGGGCGGCGACTACGACATCTACGTCTTGCTGGCGCCCGCGCCGGCGGCGCAGAAGGTCAAGGACGACGTCATGCTGAAGGGCGTGTCGGCCAAGTTCAGCCTGACCGTGCCCGACTACACGGCGAATGAGCTGACGACCAGCAGCCTCGTTTTGCTCGACAAGTTCGAAGGCCTGACCACCCCGATGACGCCCGACATGATCGAGGTGAAGCCCTACAACATGGGCGCCGAACTCGTGCCGTCGCGGTCGCCGATGCGGAAGAAGACGCAGGAGTTGATCGTCTTCTACCAGGTCTACAACGCGGCGATCGACGCGACGAGCCTGAAGCCCGACGTCACCGTGGAGTACGAGTTCTTCGTCAAGGACGGGGCCGACGAGAAGCCGGCGATGTCAGACGACGGCAAGAAGCTCGTGTATCCACCGCAGAAGTACAACGCGAGCACTCTGCCTCCGCAGTTCGACGGCAACGTCATGCCGCTGACGCCGGCGCTCGCGGTTCCGCTGAGCATGTTCGCCCCCGGTGACTATCGCGTGAACATCAAGATCACCGACGCGAAGTCGACGAAGAGCATTACGCGCGAGGTGAAGTTCAGTCTCGGCGCATAGCACGATTCGGGTTCGACCCGCCGCCGGATCCTGCTTGAACGGGATCCGCGGCGGGCGCACGTTGCGGCTTCTCCTGAGGCATCACATGAGGCAGGCACTGCACACCGTCGTCGCATCGGCCCTCGTCGTCGGGTGTGGCGCAGCCTGTCTGCCAGCGGTGGTCGACGCACAGCCGCTGCGGACGACGGTGTCGCACGTGCCCGTCGCGCAAACCGTGGCCGTGATGCCAGGGCGCCTCGATGGCCTCGTCACCGACAACCGCGGCGTGCCGTTGGCTGGAGCCGCCGTCTCGGCACAAGGCGCGAACCTCCTGTTCGCGGTCAGCGACGAGAGCGGCCGGTTCGCCTTCAACGGCCTGCGTCCCGGTCCTTACTTCGTCAGGGCCACGGTGCCCGGCTATGCCGCCAGCAAGCGGGAGTTGATCGACATCCCGCCCGCGGCCGCGGCGTGGCGGGCGTTCAGGTTGTCGCCGTTGCTGACATCGGCAACGCCCGATGCCGATCGCCCCGTGGCCTCCGCGAGCCTGGGTGCGCCCGGCGGGGACGCCGAGCCGGTTGTCGCGACGGCAGACGACCATTCGCACTCGACGATGGCGTGGCGCGTGCGGCACCTGCGCCGGCCAGTGTTGCGCGACCAGGGGCAGGCCGTCGGTGGAGGCATCGACGGTGGTGACGACCTCGACGAGTGGCTCAGCGACGGGGCGCTCGCCCGTACGAGCGTCGTGAGCGGGGCGTTTGCGTCCGATTGGCCGGTGTCCTGCCGTTCACCGGCCGCGTCCAGTTCCTCACCTCGAGTTCATTCGATTCGGCGCAGCAGTTGTTCGACGCCGCGGCTCTCCCGAGCGGCGTGGCCTATGTCGCCATCGGCTCCGGCGCCGGCGTGGGCCCGAGCTGGGACGTGCAGGGCGCGTTCTCGCAGGGGGCCTTGTCGTCGTGGGTGTTGGCCGGAACTTACGAGATGGTCGTGGCCGACCGGCACACGCTCGCGGTCGGAGGGTCGTTCGCCAGGCAGACGTACGACGGGCGCAGCGCCGCGTCGTTGGCCGCCCTGGCCGAAGGCAACCGCAACGCCGGCGGGTTCCACGTCTATGACCAGTGGGCGCTCGCGCAGCGTCTGTCGGTGACGGTGGGTACCCGCTTCGCGCGTTACGGATATGTCGAGGGCGCGATGATGTTCAGCCCCTCGGTGTCGGTCCGCTGGTCGCCCTTCGGCGAGACGTGGGTGCGCGGGTCGGTGTCGCAGGAGATGACCGCCCCGGGGGCCGAGGAGTTTGTGCCCACCACCGTCGCCGGCCTCTGGCTGCCTCCCCAGCGCACGTTCTCGCCGGTCGTCACCGAGTCGGGGTTCAGGCCCGAGCGCACGCGCCACTACGAGGTCGGGCTCGAGCGCGAGATCGCGTCGTTCGTGGTCAGCGCGCGGACGTTCAGGCAGTCTGTCAACGACCAGATCGTGACGTTGTTCGGCGTGGAACTGCCCGACGAAGTGCGCACCGACCTCGGGCACTACTACACTGCCGGGGGCGGCGACGTCGATGCCTACGGCTGGGGAGTCGGCCTCAGTCGGCCCATGGCCAAGCGCGTGCGCGGGTCGGTGGCGTATTCGGTCATCCATGCCGACTGGTCGGCGTCGCCGACTGCCGTGTGGGTCCGCCAGTGGGCCCCGTCGGCGCGTCGTCCCGACTCCGAGACCATCCACGACGTTACGACGACCATCGAGACCGATATTCCCGAGACCGCGACGCGGTTGTTCGCGGTCTATCGGTTGAACACGGGCTTTACGTCGCCCGACGTCTGGCGGACGCTGCCGGGCTTCGGGGCGCGTTTCGACGTGCAAGTCAGCCAGGGCCTCCCGTTCCTCGGGTTCACGCAGGCAGACTGGGAGATTCTGCTTGCGGTGCGCAACCTGTTCCGCGATGACGCCCCCACCGCCTCGGTGTACGACGAGCTGCTCGTCGTCCGGCCGCCGAAGCGGATTGTCGGGGGGCTGATGGTCAAGTTCTAGTTATTGGATTGTCGCTGCAAGGTGTTGGATCGGCCTCACGTCCGGGGGCCGACCGGGCGGAGGCGTGCCGGGAAATGTCGGATAAACCGTTCGGAATCAGCACCTTTTCGCCTCCCTCTCCGGCATATCGATTGCTTCTCGTCAGTCGTCTGCCACCACGTTGTGTCGGGTGGCGACCATAGCAGCCTGATGATCGAACCGTCCGCACAGCACGATGCCGACTCACGCCTGGGCGCCTGGGGCACGCACAGCCTCGCCCTGATCGTGGTGGCGTGTCTCCTGGCGCTTGCGGCGGCCAACATCTCGCTGCGGGCGAACTGGAACGAAGTCGAAGACGGCGTCTTGTGGGCGCAGCGCGGCGATGGTGTGGTTGCCGCCGAGATAGCGCCGCAGAGTGCCGCGGACCGCGCCGGCGTGCAGCCAGGCGACCTGCTGCTGGCGATCGACGGGCAGCCGGTCGACTCGACGGATCGGGTCGTCGCGGTGCTTCACGGCGCCAAGGCCCGCACCGAACTGGCCTACACGCTGATGCGCGACGGCACGCGCGACCTGCGCGACGTCACGCTGCTGCCCGTGCCGCAGGGCAACCGGGCGCTCTACTTCGTGCTTGCCGGCGTGGCCATCTTCACGTTGCTCGTCGGGGCATCTGTCAGGATTCGGCGGCCCAGCGACCCTGCCACGCTGCACTTCTTCTGGCTCTGCGTCGCCTTCTTCGGGGTGTTTGCGTTTTCGTTCAGCGGGCGCCTCGATCGGCTCGACTGGGTGTTCTACTGGGCCGACGTCGTGGCGATGCTCCTGCTGCCGCCACTCTTCCTGCACTTTGCGCTGGTCTTCCCCGAGCGCCCGCGCGCCTGGGTGAACTCGACGGCAGGCCGACGGTTGCTGCCCCTCATGTATGCTCCCGCCGCGATTCTCGGCGGCGCACGCATCCTCGTAGTGGGGCGTGCCCTGGGTGACGGCTCGATGGCGTCGCGCATGTTGCAGGCGATCGACCGCCTCGAGATGCTCTACCTCGGGCTGGGGCTGGTGCTCGGGTTCGCCGTCATGGTGCGCGCGCTTCGCCGCATCGCCTCGCTCACGGGGCAGCGTCAGTTGCGCTGGATCGCGTGGGGCACGGCTCTCGGCGCCCTGCCGTTTGCAGCCGGCTACATCCTGCCCTTCTCGCTGGGGGTGGAGCCGCTGCCGAACGTCGAGTGGTTCGCCATTGCCCTGGGCCTCGTTCCCCTCGCCTTCGCGTCGGCGGTCGTCCGCTACCGCCTGATGGACGTCGAGGTCATCATCAAGCGCGGTATCGTCTACGCCGTCGCGATCTCCGCGATTGCCGCCATCTACTCGGTGCTGCTCAAGCTCGTGACCGAGATCTACCCAGGCGCCGAGCAGCACTACACCGTCATCGCCATGCTGGCGACGCTCGTCGTGGTGATGCTCGGTCCGCAGGTCAAGAACGCGATTCAGACCACGATCGACCGCGCGCACTATCGCGATCGGTACGACTTCCGCCGGGCGCTGGTCGGGTTCGCGCGCGACCTCAACGCCGACCTCGACCTCGAAAGCCTCGGGGTGAAGTTGACCGAGCGCGTGAGGGCGACCCTGGGCCTCGATCGCATGGCGGTTCTGCTGTCGACGGGCGACGGCACCGAGTGGGAGACACTTTACGCGGAAGGGTTCCTGCCGAGCGCCCGGCTGTCGCTGCACGCCTCCACGGGCATCGGCGGACGCCTCGATGCCGGGCACGTTGTCTCGCTCGTCGATCCGTTCTCGACCCGTCGGTTCACGTCAGCCGAGGTCGATGCATGGCGAGAGCACGGCGTGCACTACCTCCTGCCATGCACGTCGAAGGACAGGGCGATTGCCGTGATGGCTCTCGGGTCGCGCGATTCCGGCGAGCCCCTGAACAGCGAAGACCTGGCGCTGCTCGTCGGTCTCTCGGGGCAGGTCGCGACCGCGATCGAGAACGGCCGTCTCTACCACGAGTTGCGCGTCAAGGCCGACGAACTGAACCGCCTGCGCGAGTTCAGCGAGAACATCATCGCGTCGCTCACCGACGGCTTGCTCGTGCTGGGCCTCGACCGTCGCGTGGTGCGCTGGAACCCGGCGCTCGAACGCCTGTTCGGCGTCACGCGCGCTGCCGCTGTGGGCCGCACCATCGACGAGTTGTTCGACGAGGGATTCGTGGCGGCCGTGCAGTCGGCACCGCCTGGCACCAGCGGCGACGTGGTGCTGTATCGCGTGCCGGCCACGAGCCGCCATGCCGATCCGCGTGCACTGCTGCTCAACATCGCGGCCACCCCCTTGCGCACGCCCGACGGCAACACGGCGGGGACGATCGTCCTGATCGAAGACACGACGGCTCGCGTGAAGCTCGAGGAACAGTTGCAGATCAGCGAGCGGATGGCCTCGCTCGGTCTCCTGGCCGCCGGAGTGGCGCACGAGGTCAACACGCCGCTGACCGGCATCTCGAGCTTCACGCAGATGCTTCTCGAGAACGCCGACCCGGCAGATCCGCGGACACCACTGCTCGAGAAGATCGAGAAGCAGACGTTCCGCGCCGCCCGGATCGTCAACGGCCTCCTGAATCTCGCGCGCCCGGCGCAGTCGGAGCGCGGACGCATCGACCTCCACCTCGTCATCAACGACGTGCTCGCGCTGCTCGAACACCAGCTCAAGAGCGGCAGCGTGCAATTGCGGCGCGATCTCGACGCCGAGTCGCCCGTCGTGCTCGGGGTCGAGCACAAGTTGCAGCAGGTCTTCCTCAACCTCTTCCTCAACGCGCGCGATGCGATGCCGAGCGGCGGCTGGCTCTCGATTTCGTCGAGAACCGACGGCGACGAGGTCGTGATCGAGGTGGCCGACACGGGTTCGGGGATCCAGGCCGAGCACCTTGGCCGCATCTACGATCCCTTCTTCACGACCAAGCCGATCGGCAAGGGCACAGGCCTCGGGCTCTCGATTACGTACGGCATCGTGCAGGAGCACGACGGCACGATCGGGGTCGACAGCTCGGCCGGGCAGGGTACGCGTTTCGTGCTAAGGTTCCCGCTGGCGGAGGCTGCGCGGCGCCGCTCCCTGCACCACCAGCAGCAGGCATGACGCCCACGCACCACAATCCCCCGCATGGCAATGTCTAGCAAAGGCACCATCCTCGTTGTCGACGACGAGGAGATCATGCGCGAGATCCTCGACACGCTGCTGACGCGTGAGGGGTACACCGTGCGCCTGGTCGAGAACGGTCACGAGGGCATCGAGCTCGCCAGATCGATGCCCTTCGACGCGGCCATCGTCGACGTGATGATGCCAGGGATCGACGGCATCACGACCCTCGAGGAACTCAAGAAACTCGACGACGACCTGCCGGTGTTGATGGTCACCGCGTTCGCCTCGGTCGAGACGGCCATCGCCGCGATGAAGCGCGGCGCGTTCGACTACATCACGAAGCCCTTCAAGAACGACGAAGTCCTTGTCGTCCTCCGCAACGCGGTCGAGCGCCGCCAACTCGTCGCCGAGAACCGGGCGCTCAAGCAGAACCTCCAGGCGCGCTACCACAAGTTCGCGAACATCATCGGCAAGAGCAGCCGCATGCGCGAGGTGTTCGACCTCGTCATCCAGGCCGCGCCGAGCCGTTCCACCGTGCTGGTGTACGGCGAGAGCGGCACCGGCAAGGAACTCGTCGCGCGCGCCCTGCACACGAACTCGGCCCGTTCCGACCGCCCCTTCATCACCGTGAACTCGGGAAGCCTGCCGCCCGACCTGCTCGAGTCGAACCTGTTCGGGCATGTCAAGGGCGCGTTCACCGGCGCGGTGTATCCGAAGAAGGGCCTGTTCGAACTCGCAGACAAGGGCAGCATCTTCTTCGACGAGATCGGCAACGTCCCGCTCGAGACGCAGGCGAAGTTGCTGCGCGTGATCCAGGAGCGCGAGTTCATGCGCCTCGGCGGGGTCGAGAACATCAAGGTCGACGTCCGCATCATCGCTGCCACGAACGTCGATCTTCGCAAGATGATGGAAGAGGGGCGCTTCCGCGAGGACCTCTACTACCGCCTGCACGTGATCTCGATCATGCTGCCGCCGCTTCGCGAGCGCAAGGAAGACGTGCCGCTGCTGGCCCAGCACTTCCTCGAGAAGTACAGCGCCGAGAACGCCAGGCGCGACGTGGAACTGGCGCCAGAGGCGCTCGATCTCCTCTGCGAATACGACTGGCCGGGCAACGTGCGCGAACTCGAGAACGTGATCGAGCGCGCCGTCGTCCTGTCGCCGTCGCCGCGGATTGGCCTCGACCTGATCCCCGACCACGTGAGGAGCGCGCGGCCGTTCCAGCTCCCGTCCTTCGTGGTCCCGCCCGAGGGCATCTCGTTCAAGAAGGTCGTGGGCGATTTCGAGCGCCGGCTGATCGAGTCGACCCTCGAGGCCGCGGGCGGAGTGCAGAAGCGCGCGGCGGAACTCCTCGACATCAAGCCGACGACGCTCAACGAGATGATCAAGCGGTACGACATCAAGCCGCGCAGGCGGAAGACAGGCGACGAGCCCGGCCAGGAGCCGGCGTCAGCCGCGGCAGGGGCACCGCCGTCGCGCCTGCTGCCAAACGGTTCCCGGACCTGAGGCCGCGCCGTCCACCGAAGGACGGCGTCATCCCCGCAGTGACGCGATCAGGCGGTCGTACTTGGTCATGATCACGTCCCACCGGTAGTTGCGGCGGACGTACTCGCGCCCGTTCCGCGCCATCGCCTGTCGCAGGCGCTGGTCGACCATCAGCACCTGCAGCGCCTCGACGAACTCGTCCTTGTTCTCGTAGTAGAGGCCGGCGTGGCTGCGGCGCACGTGCTCGACGAGCACGTCGCTGCGGCCGTTGACCAGGATGGGAGTCCCGACCGCCATGGCCTCGAGTGCCAGCAACGAGAGGCTCTCGAGCGGCGACGGCACGATGACGACCGTTGCGGCCTCCAGCGCCTGGACGCGCTCGGCTTCCGACAACTGCCCGGCGAAGCGCACGAACGGCGCGTCGGGGATGGCCATCAGCTTGACGCCCATGAGCGCGAGCGTGCCCTCGCCCCCCTGGGCGTTGAAGGCGGCGAAGTACTCGAACAGTTCCTCGCATCCCTTGCCGGGATCGATGCGTCCCCCGTAGAGGGCCATGGGACCGAAGATGCGGTGACGGCGCCTGAACGCCGTCCCGCGCGGTCCACGCTGGAACCTCGGCGAGTTCTCGGCGCTCTCGTTCTGCAGGACAACGGGCAGGAACTCTGCGTCGGGAGAGGGCTGGACGCGGGGCGCGTCGCGCCGATCGCGATCGCGCCCGCGGCCGCGGAAGCGTCCACGCCGGCGATCGCGATCGCGGTCTCCATCCTGGTCGCGTGCCTGTTCGGTCTTCGCCTCGACCATGGTTTCCGGTTCGGCGTCTTCAGATTCGTTGAGATCGACGCCGCATCCCACCGTCTCCTGGCCACGCGCGGCGATCGTGAACTCCGACGTCAGGAAGCGCTTCTCGACCTCGGTGTTGAACGCGATCGCCGACGGCAGCTTGAGCATCTCGCGGTAGATCGACAGGTGGATCGCGGGTTCGTCGTGCGCGGTCGGCACGAGGATGCTCTTGCGCGGGGCCACGCCGAGGCCCAGGACGGTCGGCGCGTACAGGTACGTGAAGAAGATCAGGACGTCGTACTGCTGGTGGTGCTTCTGGAGGTAGTCGACCAGCGCGGGACACCACGGGCCCTGTCGGCGCAACCACTCGATCTCGTCGTCTCGCGTGTGCGGGTAGTTGAAGATCCAGTCGGAGTAGACGTTGAACGACGCGATGTCGCGGAACTCCGCGTTGGGGAACCGCCTGACCGCGACGCCGCGCACCCGGTCGACGCCCTCGGTGTACTCGTTGCGCCACGAGATGTAGTCGCGGGCACAGGTCGTCAGGACCTCGACGTCGTGTCGCTCGGCCATGCGTTCGGCGACCAGGCGGCAGTGGTACTCGGAACCGCCAAGGATGTCGCTCCCATAGCGTTGGACGATGAAGGCAACCTTCACGGGATGGCCTCTCTGCGATGTCGCGCGTTCACGCGAAGACCGCGAGCATGTCGTGCAGTCCCGCGCGCAGCCGTTCGTCGCCGAAGGCGGCGAGGCGTGCGCGCTGGCCCGCGAGAATCTTCCGTCGCAACGGGACGTCGAAGGCCAGAGCCCCGAGCAGTTCCGCCGCGTATTCGAGATCTTTCGGCGCGAAACACATGCCCGCGCCTCCGAGGGTTTCCGGCACCGCGCGTTGACGCGTAGGCCAGCACCGGCACGTCGGTCGCCATGGCCTCGACCAGCGGCACGCAGAAGCCCTCGTGCTCGCTCAGCGAGATGTAGGCCGTCGCCGTGCGATAGAACGCTGCCAGGTCTTCGTCGGGAACCGGACCCGTGAACCAGAAGCGGTCTGCCGGCATCTGGAACTCGGCCATCATGGCCCGGATCGTGGCGTAGTACGCCGGCACCGCATCGTGCTTGCCCACGAAGATGAAACGGTAATTCGTGTCGACGTACCGCTTGTAGACCTCGGCGAGCCTGATGTGATCTTCGATCTTCTTGTTCGGGGCGATACGTCCGACGAAGAGGAAGTTGGTCAGCCCGTCGTCGAGCACCTTCTCGAGCGCGGGGCGCCGCGGCGCGTCGGTGAGTCGCCGCGTGTCGACGAAGATCGGCAGGACGCCGGTCGGGGCGAAACCGACGGCCACCAGTTCCTGCCGGTTGTACTCCGAGTCGCCCAGTGCGAGGTCCACGTGCCCGACCAGCGTGGTCAACTCGCGCCGGCCGAGCCATGTCAGGCGGTAGATCTGCGCGTCGTACGGCGCGAAGAAGTGTGCCGGCGTGATGTTGTGGTATTGCAGCACCCGTCCGCCGTCCAGCGTGGCGAACGCGCCCGTCATCGCCGAGGGCAGCGCGTAATGGAAGATGGTGACGTCGGCCTGTCGCGCCGCCGGGTCGGTCCACGGCCACACCTCGCCGCGCAGGTCGTCGTCGATCGTCATGGCGAACAGGTCTGACTCGTGTCCCAGTTCGCGGAGCACGTCGCGCACCTTGCGTGCGCTGTCGCCCACGGCGTCTCCGCGGTGGGCGGCGGGTACCCACTGGTGGACGATCATCGCGCCGGTCCGTCACCGGCAGGGCGCTGGGGCAGTGCCTCGAAGAGCGCCGGACGGTACACGCGGAACTCGTCGAGCGCCTGGCTCTGCGCGTATTGGTCCCAGAAATCGAAGGTCACACCGGGATGCGGCGGCGCCTCGACGGTCAGGGCCCGCTCGACGAAGGCGAGCAGCGTGCCATCGAAGTCTCGGCTGCGCAGCCGGTCGAGCGCCGCATCCTGGGCCGCGAGGATCCGGTCCTGCAGGCCCGGATCCGACACGATCGCGTCGATGATCCGCGCCATGCGGACCGGATCCTTGCTGTCGAACAGCACCCCGCCGCCGTCGAGCGTCTTCGGTACTGCCGTCGCCGCGAACGCCATCACGGGCACGCGCTTGTAGAACGCCTCGATGAGCGGCACGCAGAACCCCTCGTGTTCGCTCGCGCACACGAACAGGTCGGCCACGTCGTAGAACGCGGTCAGTTCCTCGTTCGTGATGTGCCCCATGAAGTGCACGTCGGGCAGGCGCAGCGACGCCACCAGTTGCTGGAGCATCGCGAAGTAGAGGTCGAAGCCCGCGTGTGACCCCACGAAGATGAGGCGCGACCGCGGGTTGCGCCGCTTGTAGGCGGCGTACGCGCTGATCACGTCCTCGAACTTCTTGTTCGGAATCGTCCTGCCGACGAACAGCAGGTTCACCCACTCGTCGTCGAACTGCGCGGCGAGCATCCGGTTCGGGACGACGTCGAGGTGCGCGAAGCTGGGAACGACCGGGAGGACGCCGGTGTCACGGAAGCCGGCCGCATCGAGTTCGTCGCGGTTGTACTCGGAATCGCCGAGCGCGAGCACGACCCGATCCGTGTACGCACGCAGTTCGCGGCGGCCCATGAAGCACAGCTGCACGAGCAGGGGGTGCACGCCGATGAAGTACTCGGGCGGCGTGATGTTGTGGTACACGAGCGCCATGCGGTCGGGCAGCGCGTAGGCGATGCGCGAGGCGCGCGATCCGATCGAGAAGTGGTGGATCAGCAGGTGCTCGGGTGCACTCGCGTGCCGCAGGTCAGAGAAGTCGCGGGTGAGGTGCTCGAGGCGCGGATCGGCCGTTTCGACGAAGATGTCTGACTGGTAGCCGGCGCCGCGCAGGACGCGCTGGATGCCGATCACCTCGTGGCCGATGGCATCGCCGTAGCCGAGCGTTGCCAGCACCTGGTGGACCGCCGGGCCAGCCATCAGCGTGTCCTCGTGCGCCGGTCTGCCGGGGCAGGCGTTGGCCGCCGGCGCGGGATCGGCTGCGGAACCACGGGCCCGGTCGGCGCGGCCGCGAGCACGTCGTTGGCAGGCGGGCACGTCCGCCGGCGGCGCGCGAAGAACCCGGGTACCGGCTCGATCGTGCGGGCCACGCCGCGCGCGTTCTCGGCGTCGAGCTGCTGCAGCATGTCCTGGTACTTCTGCACGATCACCGGCCAGGTGTAGTGCGTGCGGAAGTACTCGCGCCCGTTGCGTCCCAGCGCCTCGTTGAAGAGCGGATTGGCCTCGATGGCGTGCAGCGTCGCGGCGAACTCGTGGTAGGTCTCGTAGTAGAGGCCCGCGTTGCTGCGGATGCACTGGCCGCGCAGCACGTCGCACCGGCCGTTGGCCAGCACCGGCCGCCCGACGCCCCACGCCTCGAGCGCCACCATCGACAGGCTCTCGAAGTACGACGGCATGATCAGCGCCCGCGCGCCCGCGATGACGTCGAACTTGTCGGCGTCGCCCATGAACCCCAGGTGACGGATGCGTGGATGGTCAGGGATGGGCAGGATCGACTGACCGACGAGCACGAGCGTGAGGTCGCGCTCGACGTGCTCGAGGTACCGCTGGAAGTACGCGAACAGTTCCTTGCAGCCCTTGTTCTCGTCGATGCGCCCGACATAGACGACGTACGGACCATCGATCGCGAACTGCGCGCGTATGCGTTCAGGGTCGGTCCGCGAGGGGACGTTCGATCCGACGCCGACGACGACGCCCGGCACGTCGGCGTTGCCGGAGATCGCCTGGATCATCGCGCGCTCCTCGAACGAGTTGTACATCAGCGCCCGGACGCCGCGGAACATCGGCCCCATGATCGACACGCCCATCGCCGCGTCGCGCTCAGCGGTCGGCACGAGGATCGCCTTGCCGGGGATCGCGCGCCACCCGTGATAGGCGTGGTAGTAACGCGCACTGAAGAAGATCACGTAGTCATACGCCGACCCGCTCTTCGCCAGGTGCGCGAGGAGTGCGGGCGACGTGGGACCTTCGCTGTCGAGCCACAGGAGCTCGTCCTTCACCGAGTGCGCCTGGGTGAAGATCGTCTCGGAGCGGCGTCCGAAGTCGCCTGGATCGCGCTCGCGTGACACCGGAAAACGGCGGACGGTGATGCCGTTCACCTGGTCGATGCCCGCCGGCCACTCGTTGCGCCACGTGACATAGTCACGCGCGCACGTGGTCAGGACCTCGACCGCGTGATGACGCGCAAGATGTTCGGCGATGTACCGGGCGTGCAACTCGGCGCCGCCGTTGATCTCCGCGCCGTAGCGCTGGACCACGACTGCGAGGTTCACTGCTCGTCTGATCCGCCGCGTGCGGGCTCGCTCGAGGAGGCCTGGGTCGGCGCGTTCGACGCGCCACCGTCGGCGTGTCCGCTGCCACCCTGTCCGCCGGAGCCGGAGGAAGGAGCAGCGTCAGGCCCCCGCTTCCGCCCGCGCCGCCGCCGTCGCCGTTTTCCGGCGCGTCCCGCGTCACCGGCGGGTGCGCCGGCCACCGCGCCGTCCTGCGCCTCGTCACCCTCGTCTTCCTCGTCGCTGGTCTCGGGGGTGGCGGCGCGCGGCACCATCGCCGCCGTCGCGGGCTTGAACTGGACGAGTCCTTCGAAGGCACGCTGCCGCCGCTCGTCGAAGTCGAGGCGGGTGGCCATCGACTCGAGGCGCATGCGCAGGTTGCGGTTCTCGATGCCCAGCTTGGTCAGCTCGAGCACGAGGTTGTTGAGCACTTCGTAGTTCAGCCCGTCGAGCTCGTCGCGCGTGACGAACCGCTGTCCGATCCGATCGAACTGCGTCGCCATCGTGTTCCACTGGTAGTCGTTGATCTTGCTCTGCAGGTGCAGCACGTGGATCAGCGGGTTCGGGTTGAACAGCAGTTTCAGCAGCGGGTTGAACAGCTTGCGGAGGAACCGCAGCAAGCCCCGGTGCGACTCGTAGATCGTCGAGTCCTCGAAGGCGTAGTTCTCGGGCGGGGCGGGCAGTGCCGGCAGGGCGACCGGAGGCCGCTGGCGCCGGTACGCGGCGAGCAGATCCGACCGCACCGCGCGCGGATCGAGGAAGCGTTCGAGCTTCACGCTCGCCAGTTCCCGGATCTCCTGCTCGGTGTAGTCCACGCCGCGCTTCTCCTTTATGCGCGTGCGGATCTGCTTCATGATCTGTTCGACGTCGATCTGATCGGAACGCAGGCTGAAATCGGCCATCGGTGCGGGGACGGTCCCGTGCCGCGCGTCGCTCACGCGCGGAACGGACCGTAGACGATGAGCACCACGGCGCCGGCCCACAGGGCCACGCACGCGAGCAGGGGACGGTCGGTGATCAGCATCTCTGCCGGACTGCCGCCGCCTTGCTTCTGGTGCACGAGGTAGAGGTACCGAAAGATGCCGTAGAGCGGGAAGGGCAGCGTGAAGATCAGCTGGTCTGTCCCGAACTTCGCCACGGTCTCCGGGCTCACGGTGTAGAGCGCATACGCCATGAGGGTCGAAGCCGTGACCACGGCAATCATCTGATCGAGCAGGACGGTGCTGTACTCTTCGAGGATGCGCCGGTGCGAGGTGGCGCCGTCCGCGAGCAGCACGAGTTCCTGTCGGCGTTTGCTCAGCGCCAGGAACAGCGCAAGCAGGATGGTGCAGACGAGGAGCCAGTTGCTGATCGGCACGTTGATGGCGACGGCTCCAGCCGCCGCACGCATCACGAAGCCCATCGCAATCGTCAGCACGTCGAGGATCACGAGACGTTTGATCGGTCCCGAGTAGAGGCCGAGCAGGAGCAGGTAGCCCGCCGCGATGACGAACACGCCGCGGGCCACGAACCAGGCGCCGATCAACCCGGCCGCGGCGAGCACGAAGGCGGCCACGAGGGCGTGTTGCGGCGCGAGGGCGCCGCTGGCGATGGGGCGAAGACGTTTCTTGGGGTGCGTGCGATCGGCGTCACGGTCCATCACGTCGTTGACGAGATAGACGGCGCTCGACAGCGCGCAGAACACGGCGAAGGCGCCCAGGGCGTGCGCGACCGCGTCGGCGTGGAGCAGTTGGCGGCCGAACAGCAGCCCGGCGAAGACGATGAGGTTCTTCGTCCACTGGCTGGGACGTGCCGATACGACGAGACTGCGCACGAGCGAGGACGGCGCCTCGATATGAAACGAGGCGCCGGGCGCGTCGATGTGCTGGCGGGATCGCGCCATAGGAAGGTGCGGCGGGCGCGCCCGCCGCGGTCTTACGCGAAGCTCTTGACGGCTTCCTCTTCGTTGTCGAACGTATCGAAGACCGTCGTCAGCTTCGTGATGGAGAGCAGATCCTGAATGCGCTTGGTCAGGTTCAGCAGCTTCAGGGTGCCGTTCTGCTTCTTCACCGTGGTGTAGGTCCGGACCATCTCGCCCAGGCCGGCGCTGTCGATGTACGGCACCCCGCCCAGGTTGAGGATCAGGTTCCTGGTGCCCCTGGCAAGCAAGCTGTTGATCTTGTCCTTGAGCAGCTCGTCGCCCTCGCCGAGCGTCATCTTGCCCTCGAGATCGAGGATCGTCACGTCACCGACGATCCGCTCGTTGATCTGCATCGCCGAACTCCTCGGCATCCGAAGCACTGCGGCTCCGCGACTGCCCGAAACTGCAAGTTATTCCCGTAGTACGACTTCCGTAGACGGCGCACATTAACACGATCCGCTACGACCGTCAAACGCACACTGGGTCATCGGGAAGCGGGAAAGCGCGGGAGGTCCCTGCGCTTTCCCGTGCCCAATTACGCGCGCGGCGCGGGCGTGGACGTCAGTCCATCTCCCGACGCTGCTTCTTCCGGCTCCGCTTGCGAGCCAGGGCTTGCTTCGCGCGGCGCTTGTCCCCGGGCTTCAAGTAGAACGAGTGCTTCTTGATGTCCTTGATGATGTCTTCCTGCTGCACCTTGCGCTTGAACCGGCGCAATGCGCTCTCGATCGACTCACCTTCCTGGACCTTCACTTCGGCCACGCTGAATACACCCCCCTGCTCGCCTGGATGGCGTGCTGGATGGCCGCTCGGGCCCCCAGCGAAGCTCATAGGCTAGCACAGCGGACCGGGATCAGGATCGTCCGCCCTCCGGTATCCTAGGCCATGAGCTCACCTGTGTTCACTGCGTACCGACACCACGCCGGCAGGACCGTCAGGTTGATTCGGCCGTGACGTGCACTCAACACAGCCGAGTCGAAGGGTAGGCGCCGATGCGCATCCTCGTTGTCGGTTCAGGTGGTCGCGAGCACGCCCTGGTACGCCGCCTGTCCCAGGACCTCGTCTGCCACGACCTCCACGCCGCCCCCGGCAATCCCGGGATCGCCGAGCTCGCCACCTGCCATCCCGTGGCCGTCGGCGATGTGGATGGGCTGGTCGCCCTCGCCGCCCGCCTCGCCGCGGACCTCGTCGTCGTCGGCCCCGAGCAACCGCTTGCCGATGGCCTCGTCGATCGACTCAGGGCTGCAGGGCAGCCCGTCATGGGCCCAACCGCGGCGTGCGCCAGGCTCGAGACGAGCAAGGCGTTCGCCAAGGATTTCATGGCGCGGCACCACGTCCCGACGGCCAGGTTCGCGGTCTGCCGGACGGCGGCCGCGGCCCTGGAGGCCATGGACGCATTCGGACTCCCGGTGGTGGTCAAGGCAGATGGGCTGGCGGCTGGCAAGGGCGTCGTGGTGGCCGCATCGCGCGAGGAGGCCGTGCAGGCCGTCGAGGCCGCAATGGCCGAGCACCGTTTCGGCTCAGCGGGCGACGTCCTCGTCATCGAGGAATGCCTCACCGGTGTGGAAGCCTCGTTCTTCGCGCTCTGTGACGGGGGCAGGGCGTGTTACCTGGGCTCGGCCCAGGACCACAAGCGCATCTTCGACGAGGATCGCGGGCCCAATACGGGCGGAATGGGCGCGTTCGCCCCGAGCCCGCTGATCGATGCGGCCATGCGCGACAGGGTGATGCGCGAGATCGTCGAACCCGTCGTCAGCGGCATGCGCGAGGAGGGCGCGGCCTTCACCGGCGTGCTGTTCGTGGGGCTCATGCTCACACCCGATGGCCCGATGGTGATCGAGTTCAACGTGCGCTTCGGTGATCCCGAGACGCAGGTCGTGCTGCCGCTGCTGGGTTCCGATTTCGGCGACCTGCTGTTCCGGGCGGCGACCGGGCAGATCGACGACGTCGAGGTGAGCCATCGTCCCGGGGCGGCGGTAGCGGTGGTCCTGGCTTCGGGCGGTTATCCCGGCGCGTTTGCACGAGGCTTCGAGATCCGCGGTCTCGACAAGGCGGCAGAGGTCGAGGGCGCCCATGTCATCCACGCCGGGACCACACGCGATGCCGTCACCGGGGTCATCCGCACCGATGGGGGTCGCGTGGTCGCCGTCGTCGCCGAGGCCGCCGACCTTCGGCTCGCCATCGCGCGTGCCTATGCCGGCGTGGCCCGGGTGACCTTCGACGGGATGCAGTTCCGCCGCGACATCGGCCAACGGGCGCTTGCCCCGTGACTTACGCGATCGTGAACTTCGGGTGTCGCGTGAACCACGCGGATGCGCTGGCCATCGAGGTGGAACTGGTCGCGCGGGGCGGGCGTGTGGCTCCCGCCGAGGCGGCCGACCTCGTCATCGTCAACTCGTGCTCGGTGACGGCATCGGCTGACCAGGGGACCAGGCAGACCATCCGCCGCCTCCATCGCGCGAACCCGCTCGCCCGGATTGTCGTGACGGGGTGCTACGCCACTCGCGCCGCCGGTGACGTCGCGACCTTGCCGGGTGTGACGCGAGTCGTCCCCAACGAGCAGAAGCACGCCGTGGCGGGCATCGCCGTCGAGATGCTGGAGACGTCGGTCGGGCGGCCTTCCGTGGATGGTGAGGGTGCGTGTGGAGCCGTCGTCGAGCCAGGAGTGGCTGGCCGGACGGCGTGGACACTGCGCGTCCAGACGGGGTGCGACGAGGCGTGCAGTTACTGCATCATCCCGCGTACCCGGGGCGCGTCGCGGTCGATTTCGGCCGACGCCGTGCTGAGGGACGTCGATGTCGCCGTTGCGCGCGGCTTCAAGGAAGTGGCGATTGCCGGCGTGCACCTGGGGTCGTGGGGGCGCGATCTGCCCGTGCGGCTGGCGCTGGTCGACCTGCTGCGGAGCCTCGACGCGCATGACGCGCCGGTACGCTACCGCATCAGCTCGCTCGAGCCGATGGACTGCACAGACGACGTCATCGACGTGATCGCCGCGTCGCCGCGCATGGCGAAGCACGTCCACCTGCCCCTGCAGCATGCGAGCGACCGGATGCTGGCCGCCATGCGGCGGCCGTACACGCTGGCGCAGTTCGATCGCATCGTTCGACGGGTGGCCGACACCATCCCTGGCGTAGCCGTCGGGACAGACGCCATCGTTGGTTTCCCCGGGGAGTCCGATGCCGATGCCGATCTGCTGGCCTCGTATCTGGCCGACGCGCCCGTGTCGCACGTCCACGTGTTTCCGTATTCGGATCGGCCCGGCACCGAGGCGAGTCGCATGGGCGACCGCGCGAGCGGAGCCGTGATTCGCGACCGCGGCCTGAGGCTGCGCGACGTGTCTCGCGCGCGCCGCGACGCGTTCGGCCGCGCCCAGGTCGGCACGCACCACACGGCCCTGACACTTGAAGACGGCACACTGGCGCTCACCGGCAACTACCTGAAGCTGCGCGTGCCCCGTCAGCATCCCCGAAACACCTGGGTGCCCGTGATCGTGACCTCCCCCGACACCGCCCGTTTCCCCACCGACCCCCCGGGTTGATTGGGGTCTGACCCCAATCCCGACTTTGCGCCGCAGAATGCCGCATTGGCGCGGACTTTTGCAGCACGCTGCCCGAGTTGGGGTCTGACCCCAATTGGCGGCGGACTCGGGTCTGGGGCGGGGGATACGACGACGGCAGGTTACAGGCGGCTGGCGAGGCGTTGGGCGGGGGAGGGCTGGGTCCCTTCGACCAGGAGTTGCCCGCAGGCGGCCCGGATGTCGCGGCCGCGGCTCTTGCGCACCGACACGATGACTCCCTTGTCGGCCAGGATGCGGGCAAACGTGTCGACGCGGTCGTCCGATGGCCGAGCAAAATGTATTCCGGCCGCTTCGTTCAGCGGCAGCAGGTTCACCTTCGCCCGGATGCCGTCGAGCAGCCGCACCAGCCGTCGCGCATCCGCGGGCGTATCGTTCACCCCGTCCAGCAGCACGTATTCGAAGGTGATCCGGTCGCGCTTCTTCACGGGGAAGCGCTTGCACGCCTCGACCAACTCGCGCAGCCCGTACTTCCGGTTCACCGGCACCAGCGCGTCGCGCTGGTCTTCGGTCGTCGCGTGCAACGAAATGGCCAGGTTGGGCATGTACTCCTCGCCGGCCAGCCGCTCGAGCGCCGGCAGCACGCCGACCGTCGAGAGCGTGACGCGCCGCGGCGGCAGGGCGCATCCGTGCTCGTCGCCGAGCATCCGCAGCGCCGACATCGTGGCGTCGTAGTTGTGCAGCGGCTCGCCCATCCCCATCAGGACGACGTTGAACGTTTGCCCGAGCAGGCCCGTCTCGCGCGCCAGGACGCGCACCTGTCCCGCGATCTCGCCGGGTGTCAGGTTGCGGACCATCCCCATCTTTCCGGTGAGGCAGAACGCGCACCGCATCGCGCACCCGACCTGGGTGCTCACGCAGAACGTCTGGGCCGGCGTGTCGGGGATGTAGACCGACTCGATCAGCTTGCCATCGCCCAACTCGAGGAGGAATTTCGTCGTGCCGTCGCTCGACACGTCCTTGCGGGCGACTCGGGGTGTCGAGAGGCGGAATTCCGCATCGAGGCGCGCGCGAAGGTCGCGCGAAAGGTCGGTCATCTCGGCGAATGACGTCGCCCCGCGACGACCGAGCCAGCCGAAGACCTGGCGGGCATGGAACGCGGGGATCCCGGCCCCTGAGAACGCTGCCTCGAGCGCAGGGCGTTCGAGGTCGGTGAGTTCGCGTCGCGTGTCGGTCATGGCGTCAACTGGCATGCTATCATCCAGATTCCTCGGCGCACCGCCACGCATCCCTGTGGATCTGGCCCAGCAGAGGCCCTTCCGCATGATCGTCAGAGACACGCTCGCCAACGGAATCCGCCTCGCAACCGAGGCCATGCCCCACGTGCGTTCCGTCACGATCGGGGTCTGGCTGACCCGCGGGTCGCGGCACGAGACCGACGCGCACGCCGGCATCGCGCACTTCATCGAGCACATGCTCTTCAAGGGCACGACGTCGCGCACGGCCGAAGACATCGCGCAGCAGATCGACTCGATTGGCGGGCAACTCGATGCCTTCACGTCGAAGGAGTACGCGGGCTACTACATCAAGGTGCTCGACGAGCACCTGCCGATCGCGGTCGACCTCCTCTCGGACATGCTCCTGCGGCCGGCGTTCTCGCCCGACGACATCGAGCGCGAAAAGAAGGTCATCGTCGAAGAGATCAAGATGGTCGAGGACACGCCCGACGACCTCGTCCACGAACTCTTCACCGAACACTACTGGCTCGCCCACCCGCTCGGCCGCCCCATCCTGGGCACGCGCGACACGGTGGAGTCGTTCACCGCACCGCAGGTGCGCGACTACTTCACGGGTGCCTATGTCGCCTCGAACCTGATCGTCGCGGCGGCCGGCAACCTCGAGCACGCGAACGTGCGCGCCCTGGTGGAGTCGGCCTTCGCGTCGGTGCCCGCGACGGGCCTGCCCACCGTCGACGCCCCGCCGCGCGCGCGCCCGACCGTGCTCTCGCGCACCAAGGACCTCGAGCAGAGCCACGTGTGCCTCGGCACCACGGCGTATCCGCAGTCGCACGGGGATCGCTTCGCCGCGTTCGTGCTGAACACGATCCTCGGCGGGTCGATCAGTTCGCGGTTGTTCCAGAACATCCGCGAGAAGCGCGGGCTCGCGTATTCGGTGTTCAGCGGGCTCAGCGCCTTCCGCGACGCGGGCATGCTGACGGTCTACGCGGGATGTGCGAACGAGAGCGTTGGCGAGGTCGTGGATCTCGTCGTCGAGGAACTCCGGATCATCGCGCGCGAGCCCGTGAGTGACACCGAACTGCGTCGTGCCAAGGATCACCTGAAGGGCAACCTCATGCTGAGTCTCGAGAGCACCTCGAGCCGCATGACTCACCTGGCGCGCCAGGACATCTACTTCGATCGCTACGAGACGCTCGACGACACGCTGACGTTGATCGAGGCCGTGAGCATCGACGATGTGCACCGCGTGGCGCGCGAGATGTTCCTTCGTGACGCGCTCGCCGCGACCGTGATTGCGGGTCGCGACGTCGACCTTACTCCGTCGAGACTGCGACTCTCGTGACGCCGGCCCGCTCGGACGTGCGACCTGCGCTGGACACCGACTCATGATCCGACGCTACACACACCCCGAGATGGGCCGCATCTGGAGCGAGCAGCGGCGGTTCGAGACGTGGCTGGCGGTCGAACTGGCCGCGACCGATGCGATGGCCGCCGAGGGGCTGGTTCCTGCCGATGCCGCGCGCGACCTGCGCGAGAAGGCCTCGTTCGACATCGCGCGCATCGATGAAATCGAGGAGACGACGCAGCACGACCTGATCGCGTTCACGACGGCGGTCGGCGAGCGCGTCGGACCATCCGCGCGCTGGCTGCATTTCGGCCTCACCTCGTCCGACGTCGTCGACACGGCGCTGGCCCTCCAGATGGTCGAGGCGACCGACCTCGTGCTGGCCGGCTTCGCCTCGCTGGCCGGCGCCATCCGCACGCGCGCCGACGAGCATCGCCACACGCCGATGATCGGACGCACGCACGGCGTGCACGCCGAGCCGATGACGTTCGGCCTCAAGCTCGCTCTCTGGTACACCGAGGTGCAGCGGACGATCGTGCGGCTCCGTCACGCGCGCGAGTCGATCCGCGTCGGCAAGATCTCCGGTGCCGTCGGCACGTTCGCGCACCTCGATCCGTCGATCGAGCGGCGCGTGTGTGACAGCCTCGGGCTGGCGCCGGCCCCGGTGTCATCGCAGATCGTGCAGCGTGATCGCCATGCCGAGTTGATGACCACGCTGGCGATCGGTGCGGCATCGCTCGAGAAGTTCGCCCTCGAGATCCGCGGGTTGCAGAAGACCGAGATCGGCGAGGTCGAGGAGCCGTTCGGCAAGGGACAGAAGGGCTCGTCGGCGATGCCGCACAAGCGCAATCCCATCGGATGCGAGCAGGTGTGCGGCCTGGCGCGACTCGTGCGCGCCAACGCCCTGGCGGCCATCGAGAACGTTGCGCTGTGGCACGAGCGCGACATCTCGCACTCGTCGGTCGAGCGGGTCATCCTGCCCGACAGCTTCTGCGCGCTCGACCACGCCCTGAGGCGCCTCACGCGGATCGTCGCGGGGATGGTCGTCTATCCAGACCGGATGCTCGAGAACCTCGGGCGCTCGCGGGGCGTGGTGTTCTCGGGCACGCTGCTGCTCGAACTCGCGCGGCGCGGCGTGATGCGCGAGCAGGCATACCTGTGGATGCAGCGCAACGCGATGCGCGCGTTCCACGAGCAACTCGACTTCGCGGCACTCGTGCTCGACGATGCCGACGTGATGGGCGTGCTGACGCGCGAGGAGGTCGAGCGTGCCTTCGACCTCGGCCACCAGTTGCGCAACGTGGATGCCGTGATCGACCGCGCCCTCGCGCACGCATGAGCGTGTCGCGGGTGGCGGTGGTCTGACTGGGAGAGACGCAGGATGAAGGTCCGGGTCTTCGTTACCCTCAAGCCCTCGGTGTTCGATCCGCAAGGCCGCGCGATTGTCGATGCCCTGCACTCCATGGGGTACGGCGGCGTGGGTGACGTGCGCCAGGGCAAGTACTTCGAACTCGACGTCGATGCCGCCACGCCGGCAGAGGCGACGTCACTCGTCTCTGAGGTCGCCGACAAGATCCTCGCGAACCCCGTGATCGAGAGCTACCGCCTCGACATCGAGGACGCACGGTGATGTCGGCCACGTGTGCGTCGCGCGGCGAGGCCCGACGATGAAGTTCGCGGTGGTGGTGTTTCCGGGGTCGAATTGCGACCACGACGCCTATCATGCCGTCAAGCACGTGCTGGGCCAGGAGGCCGAGTTCGTCTGGCACAAGGACACCGACCTGCGCGGCGCCGACGTCGTCATCCTCCCGGGCGGATTCTCGTACGGCGATTACCTGCGCACCGGTGCCATTGCCCGCTTCTCGCCGGTCATGCAGTCGGTCGCGGCCTTTGCTGCGACCGGCGGCCCCGTGCTGGGTATCTGCAACGGCTTCCAGGTGCTGCTCGAGGCCGGCCTGCTCGAGGGCGCGATGCTGCGCAATCGCCAGCTGAAGTTCCTGTGCGAGCACGTGCACCTGAGGGTTGAGCAGACGACCACGCCGTTCACGTCGCGGTGCACGCTCGGCAGCGTGCTGCAGGTTCCCGTCGCGCACGGCGAAGGGAACTACGTTGCCGATCCCGAGGTCGTCACGCGCCTCGAGGCCAATGGCCAGGTCGTCTTCAGGTACTGCACGCCGGGCGGCGACGTGGAGGAGTCGGCCAATCCGAATGGCTCGCTCCACGCCATTGCCGGAATCTGCAACGCCGCGCGCAACGTGGTCGGATTGATGCCGCACCCCGAGCGCGCGTGCGAGTCGGTCCTGGGCAGCGCCGACGGCAAGGTGATCTTCGAGTCGGTGATCGACTACGTGACCGCCGGGGCGCTGGCGTAGACGCAGAGGAGGTCGGCCATGAGTCCACAGCCCGCTCCCGACACGCTGAAGACCGTCGGACGTGCGCTGGTCACCTCGGGGGTGGTGTTCGTGGTGATGGCCGTGCTCATCTACATCGGTGCGCTGCCGGTCGAAGCGAGCGCCAGGCGCGTGATCGCGGCAGGGGTGGGCACGGTGGCCGTGCTCGACGGGTTGATCGGGTGGTGGTTTCTTTCGCGGTCTCGATGACGCTGGCGCTTCCTCTGATGACGTTGACCATTGACGCGGCGCTGCTCGATCGTCACGGCCTCACCGCCGACGAGTACGAGCGCATCGTCCAGGCCATGGGCCGGACGCCGAACCTGACCGAACTGGGCATCTACTCGGTGATGTGGTCGGAGCACTGCAGCTACAAGAGCTCGAAGATCCACCTCAGGACGCTGCCCACCACCGGGCCGCGCGTCGTGCAGGGGCCCGGCGAGAACGCCGGCGCGGTCGACATCGGCGACGGCCTCGCGGCGGTCTTCAAGATCGAGTCGCACAACCACCCGTCGTTCATCGAGCCCTACCAGGGCGCGGCCACGGGCGTGGGCGGCATCATCCGCGACATCTTCACGATGGGCGCGCGCCCGATCGCCCTCCTCAACTCGCTGCGCTTCGGCGAGCCCGATCTCCCCGCTGACGCGACGGATCGTCTCGGGCGTCGTCGCGGGCATCGCGGGCTACGGCAACAGCATCGGGATTCCGACCGTCGGTGGCGAGGTCATGTTCGACGACTGCTACGTCGGCAACCCGCTGGTCAACGTGCTCTGCCTCGGCGTGGCGCACGTGTCGGAGATCGTGAAGGGCCGCGCCGACGGCGTCGGCAACGCGGTGTACTACGTCGGCGCCAAGACGGGACGCGACGGCATCCACGGCGCGACGATGGCCTCGGCCGAGTTCGACGAGTCCTCGTCCGAGAAGCGGCCGGCGGTGCAGGTCGGTGACCCCTTCATGGAGAAGCTGCTGCTCGAGGCGTGCCTCGAGGTCATGAAGAGCGACGCGCTCGTCGGCATCCAGGACATGGGCGCCGCGGGGCTCACCTGCTCGACGAGCGAGATGGGCGCGCGTGCGGGCACCGGGGTCGAGATCGACACCTCGCTGGTGCCGCAGCGTGAGGCCGGGATGACGCCCTACGAGATCATGCTCTCGGAGTCACAGGAGCGCATGCTGCTCGTGGTCCACGCGGGACGCGAACGCGAGATCGAGGAGATCTTCGAGAAGTGGGACCTGCACGCGGTGCGCATCGGGCAGGTCATTGCCGAGCCCATCCTGCGTGTGCGCCACCACGGCGAACTGGTGGCCGAGATCCCCAACACGTCGCTGGTCGACGACGCGCCGCTCTACGATCGCCCGACCCAGGTGCCCGCGTATCTCGGCGAGGCGCAGGGCCTCGACATCGCGGCGCTCGGGACGCCGCCCGCACCGGTGGCGGCGCTCGACGCGCTGCTGGCCTCGCCGAACATCGCGAGCAGGCGGTGGATCTACCGCCAGTACGATCACATGGTGCGCACCAACACGCTCACGCTGCCCGATGCGGGGACGCCGTGCGTCCGCGTGAAGGGCACGTCGCGCGCCATCGCGATGTCGGTTGACGGCAACGGACGCTACTGCTACCTCGACCCGCGCGAGGGTGCGCGGGCAGCCGTCGCCGAGGCCGCGCGCAACGTGGCCTGTGCGGGCGGCCGCCCCATCGGCGCCACGAACAACCTCAACTTCGCCAATCCGCAGCGCCCGGAGATCATGTGGCAGTTCGTCGAGGCCGTGCGCGGCATCGGCGACGCGTGCCGCGCCATGGGGATTCCCATCACGGGCGGCAACGTCAGCCTCTACAACGAGACCGACGGCCGCGGGATCTACCCCACGCCGGTGCTCGGGGTCGTCGGCCTGATCGACGATGCACGGTTTGCCGTCGGAACGGCCATCCGCGAGCCGGGCCTGGACGTCGTGCTGCTGGGCACGCCGGCCGGCGACCTTGGAGGGTCGGAGTACCTGAAGACCGTCCACGGCCTCGTCCGCGGACGTCCGCCGCGCGTTGATCTCTCGCGCGAGAAGGCGCTCTGTGCCTTGCTCGCCGACGCTGCCCACGAGGGCGCGGTGCACGCCGCGACGGATGCATCGGACGGCGGCCTCGCAATCGCGATCGCCGAATGTACCTTCGCGCTCGGGGTGGGCGTGGATGTCGACTTCCCCACGCCGTCGCAGGCGCACGACGCGTTTGCGGTCGTCCGCGCGCTGTTCGGTGAAACGGCAGGTGTCGCCCTCGTCGTGGCCAACGCCGGTTCGACCGGCACCATCCTGGCGCGGGCCAACGATCTCGGCGTGCCGGCGCGGGTGGTTGGTCGCACCGGCGGCGAGCACCTGCGCGTGCGTGTCAATGGCCAGGTCGTCCTCGACGAACTCGTGGCACGGTGCGCGGCACTGTGGCGTGGTGCGCTCGAGACGCGGCTCGGTGTGGCCTGATGTCAGGTGTCTTGCGCTTCGGCGTGGGCGAGCGAGTGATCACGCATGTTCGATAAGTTCCGCGAGGAATGCGGCCTGTTCGGCATCTTCGACCATCCCGAGGCCTCGAATCTCGCCTACCTCGGGCTGTATGCCCTGCAGCACCGCGGCCAGGAGAGCGCGGGTATCGCCAGTGCAGACGGGCACAAGATCCGGATCCAGCGCGCGATGGGTTACGTCGCCGACATCTTCGACGAGTCCACCCTCAGCCAGTTGACCGGGCGGTCGGCGATCGGCCACGTCAGGTACTCGACCGCCGGCGACAGCCACCTGCAGAACGCCCAGCCGTTCCTGATCGAGTGCGCGCACGGCCAGATCGCGATCTGCCACAACGGCAACCTGGTCAACGCGGTCGAGTTGCGCGAAGACCTGGTCAGGCAGGGATCGATCTTCCAGACCACCAGCGACACCGAGGTGCTGCTGCACCTCTATGCGCGCTCGCACGCCGATTCGCCCGAAGAGGCGCTGATCGAATCGATCGGCCAGGTCAGCGGCGCGTACTCGCTGCTCGTGATGACGAAGGACTCGCTGATCGCGGCGCGCGATCCGCACGGGTTCAGGCCGCTCGCGCTCGGGCGCCTCGGCGACGCCCACATCGTCTGCAGCGAGACGTGCGCCCTCGACCTCATCGGGGCCACGTACGTGCGCGACATCGAGCCGGGCGAAGTGGTGGTCATCACCGAGTCGGGCGTGCAGTCGCGGCGGCCGTTTCCACCCGGCGTGCCTTCGCACTGCGTGTTCGAGCACGTGTACTTCTCGCGCCCCGACAGCTACGTCTTCGGGCGCAGCGTCAACGAGACGCGGACCGGCTTCGGCCAGCAGCTCGCGCGCGAGACGGGGATCGCGGCCGACGTCATCGTCCCTGTGCCCGACTCCGGCGTCTGCGCGGCCAGCGGCTATGCCGAGACGGCCGACATCCCGTTCCGGATGGGCCTGATCCGCAATCACTACGTGGGGCGAACGTTCATCGAGCCCCAGCAGGCCATCCGCCACTTCGGCGTGCGCGTGAAGCTGAACCCCGTGCGCGACATCCTCGAGGGCAAGCGCGTCGTCCTGATCGACGACTCGCTGGTGCGGGGAACGACAAGCCGCAAGATCGTCAAGATGGTGCGCGCAGCCGGCGCGCGCGAGGTGCACGTGCGGATCTCGTGTCCGCCCACCATCTCGCCGTGTTTCTACGGCGTCGATACGCCCCGCCGGTCTGAGCTGATCGCCGCAACCCACACGGTCGAGGAGATTCGCCGGTACCTCAACGCCGACTCGCTGGCCTACCTGAGCCTCGAGGGCATGCTGTCGGTGCTCGGGGAACAGAAGCAGTCGTACTGCACGTCGTGCTACACCGGGCAGTATCCCGTCGCCTTCCCGCGCAACCGCGAGTCGTACCTCCAGCTTGCGCTCAAGCTGCAACCCTCGTCTTCGCACGAGCCCGTGGGCCCGTGACGCCCATGGACTACAAGGCCAGCGGCGTCGACATCGACGCCGGCAACGAAGTCGTTCGCCGGATCAAGCACCTGGCGCGCAGCACGGCGACCCCAGGGGTGCTGTCTGACCTCGGATCCTTCGGCGGCATGTTCGCGCTCGACCCGTCAGACGCCGGCGGCCACGTCCTCGTCGCCAGCGCGGATGGCGTGGGTACCAAGCTCAAGGTCGCCTTCCTGGCCGATCGGCACGACACCATCGGCGAAGACCTCGTGAACCACTGCGTGAACGACATCCTCGTGCAGGGGGCACAGCCACTGTTCTTCCTCGACTACCTGGCGACCGGGCGTCTCTCTCCCGACGTCGCCGTGCAGATCGTCGAGGGCGTCGCACGTGGTTGTCGTGCCAACGGGTGCGCCCTGCTCGGGGGAGAAACCGCCGAGATGCCGGGGTTCTATGCCGATGGCGAGTACGACGTCGCCGGTTTCATCGTCGGCCGCGTCGACCGCTCGCGCGTGATCGACGGTCGGACGATTGCTCCGGGCGACGTGCTGCTCGGCCTGGCGTCGAGCGGCCTGCACACCAACGGCTACTCGCTTGCGCGCCGCATCGTCTTCGAGCACCTGGGCCTGGGCGTCGGCGCGTGGGTGCCGGAACTGGCGGCGACCGTCGGCGACGCCCTGCTCGCGACGCACCGGAGCTACCTGCGGGTCGTGACGGCGATGATCGCTGCGGGCGGCGTGAAGGGCCTGGCCCACATCACGGGCGGAGGCATCACCGACAACCTGCCGCGCATCCTGCCAGGCGGTACCGCGGCGCGCATCGCGCGCGGATCGTGGCCCGTGCTGCCCATCTTCGCGTTTCTCGGGCGTGCGGGCCAGGTGCCTGCCGACGACATGTTCCGCACCTTCAACATGGGCGTCGGGATGATCGTTGCGTGTGGTCCCGACGACGCGACGCGGTTGGCTGCCGTCGCGCGCGAGGCCGGCGAGGCCGACGCGTGGCGCATCGGAGAAATAGTGGCTGGCGATCGTCTCGTCGTTTACGCCTGAACGTCACCCCGGGGATGTCCAATGTCGCTTCCCACGATCGCCGTGCTCATCTCGGGCCGCGGCTCGAACCTGCAGTCGATCATCGATGCCGTCGCTGAGGAGCGCCTCGCCGCGACCATCGGTCTCGTGCTGTCGAATGTCGCCGACGCACCTGGTCTGGCGCGCGCCACCGACGCCGGCATTCCGACCGTGGTCGTCGAGCACGGCCAGTTCGCGTCGAGGGACGAGTTCGACGCCATGCTCGTCGAGATCCTGCGGCGGTATCGCGTGGATCTCGTGTGCCTGGCGGGCTTCATGCGGCTGCTGGGGCCGCGCGTCATCGACGCGTTCCCGAACGCGATCCTCAACATCCACCCGTCACTGCTGCCGGCCTTCCCGGGCTTGCACGCGCAGCGCCAGGCGTTCGCGTACGGCGTGCGGGTCAGCGGCGCGACCGTCCATCTCGTCACGGCCGACCTCGACGCCGGGCCGATCGTGATGCAGGCCGCGGTGCCCGTGCACGACGATGACACCGAGGATCAGCTGTCGGCGCGGATCCTCGCCGAGGAGCATCGCCTCTACCCCGAGTCCATCGCACGCGTGCTGGCGGGCGGGTGGCGGATCGAGGGACGCCGGTTCGTCCGCACACGCGACGCCTGACGGGCCGCGACGCACGTCCGCCGGCGCGACGCCTCCTCGAAGTAACATGGCACCGCCATGACCATCGACGAACAACTGGCGTATCTGACCAAGGGCTGCGTAGACATCGTGCGGGCCGCCGAACTGCGGGCCAAACTCGAGCGCGCGGCCACGACGCGCGTGCCGCTGACCGTGAAGGTCGGCTTCGATCCCGACCGCGCCCGACCTGCACCTCGGGCACACCGTGCTCCTGCGCAAGATGAAGCACTTCCAGGATCTGCGGGCACCGGGTCGTGTTCCTGATCGGCGACTTCACCGGGCTGATCGGTGATCCGACCGGGCGATCGAAGACGCGTCCGCCGCTGACGCCGGAGGCGATCGCGGCCAACGCCGAGACCTACAAGGCGCAGGTCTTCAAGCTGCTCGATCCCGAGGCGACGGTCGTCGACTTCAACAGCCGCTGGCTGGGCGCGTTCTCGAGCGTCGACTGGATCCGGCTGGCGGCGCGCTACAACGTGGCGCAGATGCTCGAGCGGCGCGACTTCAAGCAGCGGTACGAACAGCGGCAGCCCATCGCGCTGCACGAGTTCCTGTATCCGCTGGCGCAGGGCTACGACTCCGTGGCGCTGCGAGGCCGACGTCGAGCTCGGCGGCACCGACCAGCTGTTCAACCTGAACGTCGGCCGCGACATCATGCCGGGCTACGGGCTCGAGGCGCAGATCGTGATGACCGTGCCGTTGCTGGTGGGGCTCGACGGCGTCGAGAAGATGTCGAAGAGCTACGGCAACTACGTGGGCATCACCGAGCCGCCGGACGCAGATGTTCGGCAAGGTGATGTCGATCTCCGACGAGCTGATGTGGACCTACTACACCCTGCTGACCGACCGCAGCCAGCGTGACATCGACGCCGTGCGGGCCGAGGTCGAGGGTGGCAAGCGGCATCCGAAGGCCGTCAAGGTCGAGCTGGCGGCGTCCATCGTGAGCGACTTCCACGGCGCCGATGCGGCGCGTGCGGCGGCCGACTCGTTCGATCGCGTGTTTTCGCGTGGGGAACTGCCGGCCGACCTCGCCGAGGTGGTCGTCGAGGCGGGCGTGCCCATCGAGAAGGTGTTGGTGGCGGCCGGCCTGGCGTCGTCGGGGACGGATGCGTATCGGAAAGTGCACCAGGGCGCGGTGCGGGTCAACGGCGAGCGGTACACGGTTGTGCGGAGTGTCGTGGGGGTGTCGTCGCCGTATGTGGTCCAGGTCGGGCGTCGCGGGGCCCGGATCGTGGTCGGGGACGAAAAAAAGATCGGCGGCTGATCCGCGGAGATCAGGCGTGATCTCGCGTGGATCGCCAGACTTTTGCCCTGAAGTTGCAAAAAAGTTGTGACAGGGTGTTGACAGGGTCGGTGGAAGGATCCTATTCTCTTCTTCCGCGCGGGCAACACCGGTTGCCCACTGAGC
>CAVONI010000008.1:0-72500 GCA_963697285.1 uncultured Acidobacteriota bacterium | reverse complement strand
ATGGAAGGGCCATCGCTCAACGGATAAAAGGTACGCCGGGGATAACAGGCTGATCGCTTCCAAGAGTTCACATCGACGAAGCGGTTTGGCACCTCGATGTCGGCTCATCGCATCCTGGAGCTGTAGCAGGTTCCAAGGGTCCGGCTGTTCGCCGGTTAAAGCGGTACGTGAGCTGGGTTTAGAACGTCGCGAGACAGTTCGGTCTCTATCTACCATGGGCGCAGGAGATTTGAGTGGGGCTGACCTTAGTACGAGAGGACCGGGTTGGACGAACCTCCAGTATACCGGTTGTCGCGCCAGCGGCAGCGCCGGGTAGCTGCGTTCGGAAGGGAGAAACGCTGAAGGCATCTAAGCGTGAAACCCTCCACAAGATGAGATCTCCCTAGCCGTAAGGCTCTAAAGGCTCCTGGAAGACTACCAGGTGATAGGCCAGGTGTGTAAGCGTGGCGACACGCTCAGCTGACTGGTACTAATCAGCCGTGAGGCTTGACCTTAACCCTCCCTTCGACACACGTCGCAAGGGTAAGTGGTGAACTCGATCTACCGTTTGCAGGGTATTCAGTCCGCCTTCGCGGCTGCTTCGCAGCAGCCGCTTCGGCGAGACGGGTTGCTGACCCGGATCACTCCGGGTCGGCCGCCCGCAGTTCGTGAATACAAGTTCGCGGCGAGGCTCATGCGCGGGATATATCTTCCGTCCCCAGAGCATCGCGGTCGGCCCCCACGGTCAACCTTCGGTCGGTGACGCTCAGAGTTCGAGCTCCCGGCCGAGCGCAATGGGCTCCCCGGTGGTCATAGGAGCAGGGTCACACCCGTTCCCATTCCGAACACGGAAGTTAAGCCTGCTACCGCCGATGGTACTGCAGCCGCAGGGTTGTGGGAGAGTAGGTCGCTGCCGGGAGTATCTCGACGAAGGCCCCGCATCATCCGATGCGGGGCCTTTTGTCTTTTAAGGCCTGTCTGCGACACGCCGGGATTGCCGGAAACCCGTCGGGACAGGAGCCAGTCCACGGTCCACGTGTGGCCCATGGCTCCAGCGATCGCCGCCTCCGGCACACCGCTACCGCTTCACGCTGGTGGCTCTGAGATTGCAAAGTCCGAACTCCGTCGCTTGACGCGCCTCGATATCAACGAGCGCACGGAGGGAAGAATCATGCCGCGTGCACGGACCTGGAGATTGCCGTTGGCCCTCGGGGCTGTCGCCGGCACGGAGACGCCCGTCGAGGGCGTCCACTTTGGCCGAGTTGCGTCATTCGAAGCGACCTGGCCACTGGCGAGCGCCGTGCAGGACGGCGTCCGCGGGACATCGGCGGACGGGTTCTCCGACAGGGGCGAAGGGACACAGCGATGAATCGTCCGGCGAAGCTGTTGGCGGCTCTGGTAACGGTGGTGATACTGGCGAGCGCGACGGCCTCGCTCGTCCAGCGCTCGGGGGGACGCGTCCGGGTCCAGGACATCAAGATCCCGACGCAGAATGGCCAGTGGGTGGTCGCCGACCTGTTCAAGCCGGCGTCGGCAACGGCCGAGGCGCCCGCGCCGCTCGTGGTAGTCGTGCCGGGGTTCCAGCGATCGAAGGAAGCGCTCGCGGCAATCTCCATCGAACTGTCACGGCGAGGCGTGGTCGTCATCGCGATCGATCCGTACGCCCAAGGGGCATCGAGTTCGTCGGCGAGCACCCAGGCAGCCACGACCGAGGGCTACGGCATGTTCGCGGTGGTCGACTACGTGGCCGGCACCGGGAACCTCAACTACGTCGACAAGAGCCGGATTGGCGTGACGGGGCATTCGGCCGGCGGCAACGCGGCCGTGCGTGGCGCGGCCTACTTTGGCAAACAGGCGAAGAAGTCGGCGAAGCCCAGCACGATCAACGCCGTCTTCGTGTCGGGATACGTCCTCAGCTTCACCGACGCCGTCCTGAAGGACGTGCGTTCGAACGTCGGCACGGCGTACGCCTTCTACGACGAAGGGGCCTACCGGAACGAGTTGAAGAACGGCGACATGCGCCGCGCGCCCGAAGCGCTGCGGCTCGTGAACTCAGCGCTCGAGTCGGGTGCCCCACCACTGGCAGAGATCACGCTCGGGCAGTTCTACGGCGACGAGGCGGCGCGGACGCTGCGGGTCGTCTACAACGAGCGGATCGTGCATCCGTTTCAGCCGTATCTGATCGAGGCGACGGCCAATCAACTCGAGTTCTTCGAACGGGTGTTCCACCTCCACAGCGGCGTGTCGAGCGGGAACCAGGTCTGGTACTGGAAGGAACTGCTCGGCCTGATCGCCTTGGCCGCGGCCCTGGCCGGCCTGGTGCCGCTGGCGCAGTTGCTCCTCCAGCTTCCGGTCTTCCAGGCCCTGGTGCATCCAGTCCCTGCCCCTCTGCCCAGGCCCAGGGGCCGAGGCCGGCTGCTGTTCTGGGGCCTGTTCGTGCTCGGCGCGGCAATCGCCTGCGTCACCTACATCCCGCTGTCCGAGTTGTCGCAGCGGTTGTTCGTCGCCGCGTCGAACCGCGAGCCCACATGGTTCTTCCCGCAGCGGATGAACAACGCCGTCATGCTCTGGGCGTTCCTGAACGGCCTGGTGGGCTTCCTGCTGTTCTTCGGGAGCTACCGGTTCCACGGCAGGCAGAACGGTGTGAGGTCAGAGATGTGGGGCGCCCGGATCGGCGCCACGGAACTGGCGCGCACCTGCGCGCTGGCTGTTGTCCTCTTCCTGGCCTTCTACGGCCTGCTCTTCAGCCTCTACGCGATCCTGCACGTGGACTACCGGTTCCTGTTCATGGGCGTGCGCGTCTTCCAGCCCGAGATGCTCGTCCTCCTGGGCATGTACGTTCCCTTCTTCCTTCCCTTCTTCCTCTCCAACTCGTTTCGCGCAAACGGATCCATGCGGTTCGAGGGCGAGGCGGAGTGGAAGAGCCTGCTGCTGGCGGGCGTCGCCAACTCCGCCGGGCTCCTGCTCATCGTGATCGTGCAGTATGTGACGATGGCGGCCACCGGCACGGTGTACTGGACGGAAGGCTGGCTCTACGTGAACCTGCTCTTCGCCGTCGTGCCCATGATGTTCGTCCTGCCGTATTTCAACCGGTACTTCTTCCGGATGACCGGAAGGCTCTATCTGGGACCCCTGACCACCTGCCTCGTCTTCGTGATGATCCTGCTCTCGAACACCGTGTGCTACCTGCCGCTGTGACCGGGCATGAGCTGCGGGCGAACACGATCACCCCCGGTCACAACACCGCGGGTTCGTGCAGCAACTCGCCCGACGCGAAGCGCTCGAGCGCAAACGCCCCCCACGGCAACGCGTCGCACCGCCCGTCGATGATCAGGTCAGAGACCACGCGCCCGGTCGCTGGCGCGTGCATCACGCCGTGTCCCGAAAACCCGTTCGCGCACCAGAGACCGGCGACCGGCGTCGGCCCGAGGATCCCGTGCTTGTCGGGCGACATCTCGTACAGCCCGCCCCATCCCCGGTTCGGGTTCACGGCGAGGTCGATGAACGACGGCACCCGCTCCACTGCCCGCACGAGTATCTTCTCGACGAATGCCGGATCGAAGACGGGTTCACGGCACGGTGGCTCGTCGGGATCGTTCCACGCGAGCAGCAACCCGCGTCCCTCGGGCCTGAAGTGGAACCCGGTCGCCATGTCGATGACCATGGGGCATCGCTCCGGGATGCCGGGGAACGGCTCGGTTGGCAGCAGCATTCGCCGGAGCGGGGTCACCGGAACGCTCACCTCCGCGGTCGCGGCGAGGCGTCCGACCCACGCTCCGGCAGCCATGACGACGTCCGGGGCAGACACGCGCCCCCTGGTGGTCTCGACGCCGACGACCCGACCGTGCTCAGCCAGGATTCTCGTGGCCTCGGCACCTTTCACGATCCTGACGCCCCTGGCCAGTGCGCCCGCGGTGTACCCGTTCATCACGCTGTAGGGATCGACGAAGCCGTCCGTCGGGCAGAAGCTGCCACCGACCACGTCGTCCAGTTTCACCATCGGCGCCAGTTCGCCGACGTCGTCGCGCGACAGCAACCGCACGTTGTCGAGACCGAGTGAACGCTGATGGGCAACGTTGGCGTCGAGGTGGGCGAGGTGGCGCTCATGGGACGCGATGAAGAGGTACCCGTGGGGCCTGTAGCCGCACGGTTCGCCGACCACCTCGTCGAAATCGCGGTAGTGCGCGATCGAGTACATCGACATGCGGATGTTCGGCTCGGTGCCGAATTGCGCGCGCACCCCGCCCATGCTGCGCCCTGTGGACCCGAGCCCCTGGTGCGCTTCGCGCTCGAGGATGACGACGTTGGTGACGTCACGCTGCGCGAGGTGCCACGCGATGCTGGCGCCGACGATGCCGCCGCCGACGATGACAACGTCGGCAGTGGTCAGCGGATCGGAGGTGACCATGTCAGGCGCAGATTCTATGACGTTTCACCGGCCGCAGGGTGGCCACGCCCGGCGCGGCCTGGCTGCCAGGACAGGTGTAGGGGCCGCACCCCGATGCGGCCCGGCCCCCGACCGTGATGCCACTGTCAACCCTGAACGTCCAACGCGTCGACGCTGCGCTCGTCCGCTGGAGCCGACGGCGGCGGGGCGTCGGCGGGATTCACCTCGTCTGAGGCCAGCAGGCGATCGGCCATCCACTGGATGGCCGCGTCGTCTCCTCGGGACAGCAGTGCCTCGAGTGGCGTGCGCGCTCCCATCGAGCCTCCGCGCTCCTGCATGGTCGGCCACGATCGATCGGGCCGCTGCGGGACGTAGCGGCACCACCATCCCAGGTGCCAGACGAGGAACTCGCGCACGCGCGTGCGACCGTGGTCATCGGCTCCCCAGTGGGCCAGGGCCAGGGCGACGTAGCGTCGGTACATCGCGAGGCGGTCGTCGCCGCCCATGTCGAGGTACCCCTCCGACACCTCGCGAAACAGCCACGGCTTGATCAGGGCGCCGCGCGCGGTCATCACGGCAGCGCACGACGTCTGCTCGATGGCCCGCGTCACCTCGTGCGGAAACAGGATGTCTCCGTTCCCGATCACCGGCACCGGTAACGCGTCTGCGACTTCGCCGATGGCCAGCCAGTTGGCCTCGAGCCTGTAGCGTGCGTCGCGCGTTCGCCCGTGTACGAAGACGGCGTCGGCCCCGCCATCGACAGCGGCCTGCGCGACCTTCATGTAATTGAGGTCGCGGTCGTTCCAACCCAGCCTGATCTTCACCGTGACCGGCACGCGCGACACCGCGGCCTTCATGGCTTCGACGATGCGTCGCACGCGATTGGGCTCGCGCGCGAGCGCGGCCCCCATTCCCTTTCGCGTGAAGTGGTCGATCGGGCACCCGAGGTTGACATCGACCAGGTCGGCCCCGCGAGCCTCGACGAGTGCGGCTGCCCACGCCATCTCGTCGGCCTTGCGGCCGGCGAGCTGCACGCCGAAGCACTCTTCGCCCTCGAAGCGGCGGATCAGGGCGAACTCCGACGAGCGCTTCTGCTTGAGGCGCCTTGCCACGGCCATCTCGCTCATCATGACGCGCGCGCCGTACTCGGCACAGAGCTGCCTGAACGGCAGGTTCGAACCCCTGGTCATCGGCGCCATGACGAGCGCGCCCTTCAGGCGTTCACGAAGCGAGGGGGAATCAGTCATCTGCGGCAGTCGGCCGAGGGTGTTCGTGGGGGGTCCATGTGGTAGCGTATGCCGTTCGTCGAACGCCACAGCGCGGGGGCCGGATCACTATAGCGAAGTTCCCGCATGGCCGCCCTCCTGCCACCGCGACGCGAGAGAGACATGGCTGAAGGCTGGCACGGGTGGGACGCCTACGCGAAGTTCTACGACTGGGAGAACGCCCGGACCGCGGGGCGGCGTGACGTCAGGTTCTGGCAGGGGGTCACTGAACGCCTCGGCGGACGCGTGCTCGAGCTGGGATCCGGCACCGGCCGCATCACCGTGCCGCTCGCCAAGGCCGGGGTGCCCATCGTCGGCGTGGACCGGTCAGCCCCGATGCTGGCGTACGCGCGCCGGCGGTGGCGTCGACGCCGGGGCGACTGGCAGCTTCCGCTGACGCGCGCCGACATCCGCGCGTTGCCCTACGCCGACAGCTCGTTCCAGATCGTCCTCGCCCCCTACGGCATCCTGCAGTCACTCATCCGCGACCGTGACCTGTCGGCGACCCTGGCCGAGGTGCGTCGAGTCCTCGCGCGCGGTGGACGGTTCGGCATCGACCTCGTGCCTGACGTGCCGAACTGGAAGGAGTATCGTCGCCGCGTCAGCCTGAAGGGACTTCGCCGTCCGGGCGGCGCGCCCATCACCCTGGTCGAGTCGGTGAGTCAGGACCGGGCGAAGAAGCTGACCATCTTCGACCACGAGTACACCGAGGGCAGCGGGCGCGAACGGCAGGTGCACCGTTTTTCGGTGACGTTCCGCACGTTGCCCGTGAAGACGATGCTCAGGCGGTTCGAGCGGGCGGGATTCGCGGTCGACGCGGTGCTCGGCGGCTACGACGGGCGGGCGTGGGACGACCAGGCCGACGCCTGGATCGTCATGGCGCGCAAGGTGTGACGCCAACGGATTTGGTAAGATAGCGGGTCGATTTCGGCCTTTGTCACGAGGGGAAGTGTCATGTCTGGCCATTCCAAATGGCACACAATCAAGCACAAGAAGGGCGCGCTCGACGCCAAGCGTGGCAAGATCTTCACGCGCCTGATCAAGGAAATGACGGTGGCGGCCCGCGCCGGCGGCGGCGACATCAACATGAACCCGCGGCTGCGGACGGTCGTGACCAAGGCGCAGGCCGCCAACATGCCGGCCGAGAACATCAAGCGCGCGATCCGTCGCGGCACCGGCGAAGAAGAGGGCGTGATCTACGACGAGATCACCTACGAGGGCTACGGCCCCGGGGGCGCCGCGCTCATCATCGCCTCGTTCACCGACAACAAGAACCGGACGGTCGGCGAGATTCGCCACGCGCTCACCAAGCACGGGGGCAGCCTGGGCGAGTCGAACTCGGTGGCCTGGATGTTCAGCAAGAAGGGCTACATCATCGTCGCCAAGGACAAGGCCGAGGAAGAGAAGCTGATGACGACCGTCCTCGAGGCGGGCGCCGACGACATGGCCGAAGACGGCGACAACTGGGAGATCTTCACGACCCCAGACGCCTTCCAGGGCGTGCTCGACGCGGTCAAGGCCCTGGGCATCGAGCCCGACTCAGCCGAGGTCTCGATGATTCCCAAGAACTACGTCACGCTCGAAGGCGCAGCCGCCAGGTCGATGCTCAAGCTGATGGACGTACTCGACGACCTCGACGACGTGCAGAACGTCTGGTCGAACTTCGACATCGAGGAGAAGGAGATCGAGGCCCTCGCGTGAGGGTGTTCGGGATCGACCCCGGGTCGATCCGCACAGGGTATGGCTGCGTCGACACGGATGGGCGCCGCCACACCCTGGTGATCTGCGGGGCGCTCGTCACGCCGGCGGGCGCCTCGCTTCCCGACAAGCTGCATGCGATCTACAGCGGGCTGCGTCAACTCATCGCCGACGCGCGCCCCGACTGTGTGGCCGTCGAAAGCGTGTTCCACTCGGCGAATGCGCGCAGTGCGCTGGTGCTGGGGCACGCCCGCGGCGTGGCCATCCTTGCCGCCGTCGAGGCCGGCCGCCCGGTGGTCGAATACACCCCCGCCGAGATCAAGCGCGCGGTGACCGGCTACGGACGAGCCGAGAAGCAGCAGATCCAGCTGATGATCAAGCTGCTGCTGGGCCTCGACGCCATCCCGACGCCGCACGACGCGGCCGATGCGCTCGCGGTGGCCATCTGCCACCTGCACCAGGTGCCTACTGCGGCGCAGGTAGCCGAACCGGCGGGCGCCGACGGCCGGCCGCGCGCCCCGAAGTCGTGGCGCCAGTGGAAGCCGTGACCGGGCGCAGAACAACACTCCCGGAGTGTGTTCGGCACCTGAGCACCGGACCAGGAAATCACTCCCGGAGTGATGTGTGAGCAGGGTATGAAGATTGCGTTCATCGGGACCCACGGCGTGGGCAAGACCACGCTCTGCCACGACCTGGTCGCGACGCTGCGCCGCAGCGGCATCAACGCCGACATGGTGCGCGAGGTGGCGCGCATGTCGCCGCTGCCCATCAACCGCCAGACATCGCTCGACGCGCAGACGTGGATCCTGGTGACGCAGGTCGCCGAGGAGATCCGCTCGGCGAGCCAGCACGAGCTGGTGATCTGCGATCGCAGCGCGCTCGACAACTACGCGTATCTCGCCAGGGCCTGCGGGCGGCAGCCCGCGATCGAGGCCTTCGTCGATCACTGGATGTCGTCGTACGACGTGTTGTTCAAGGTGCCCATCACGGGGTTCGCGCTGCCGGACGGCGTGCGCGACGTGGACGAGACGTTCATGCGCGAGATCGACGAGCTGGTCGACGCCCTGCTGGCCGAGAAGCACATCGACCACCACCGCCTCGACCCCGCCGCGCGGGAGGGGTGGGTCGAGCACGCCCGCGAAATCGTGCAGCGGGCAACTGCGTGGCCCTCCGTGCCCATTCGCTGTTGAGTCGCCCTCCAGCCTCGGCGTTTTTGATACGCTCTGGCGATCCGACCGGCGGAGCCATCCGCCCCGTGACCCCATGATCGCCCTGCTCCGCGGCCGCCTCCTCGAGAAGTCTCCCTCGCGCCTGATCGTCGACGTGGGCGGGGTCGGCTACGACGTGCTCGTGCCGGTGTCGACGTTCTTCGAGACGGCCGAGCCCGGGGTCGAAGTGGAGTTGCGGATCCACACGCACGTGCGCGAAGACCAGATCGCGCTCTACGGATTCGGCACCAGCCTCGAGCTCGGGCTGTTCGAGCACCTGATCTCGGTGAATGGCATCGGACCGAAGCTCGCACTCGGCGTCCTGTCGGGGATCGAGGCACGCGACCTCGTGCGCGCCGTCCGCACCGCCGACGTGGGCCGGCTCACGCGCATTCCAGGGATCGGCAAGAAGACCGCCGAGCGGATGACCCTCGAGCTGAAGGACAAGCTTGGGGCCACGACGTTCGACGCGTCGGTGCCGGCCGCAGCCGGCGCGCCGGAGCCCGGGGAGGCGCTGAAGACCGACGTGCTGGCGGCGCTGGTCAACCTGGGTTACCAGCGGGCGGCGGCCGACAAGGCCGTCGACGCGGCCGTAGCGGCCTCGACGGCGCCCACGGTCGAGAGTGTCCTCAGGCACGCGCTCCGCGCGCTGGCCCGCTGATCATGAGCGACGATCGCCTCATCCAGGCCGTCAGGCAGGCCGAGGACGTCCAGTACGAGGCGGGGCTGCGTCCCCGCACGCTCGACGACTACATCGGGCAGGACAAGGTGCGCGAGAACCTCGCGGTGTCGATTGCGGCCGCCCGGCAGCGCGGCGAGGCGCTCGATCACGTCCTGCTCTACGGCCCGCCGGGACTGGGCAAGACGACGCTGGCGCTGGTCATCGCGAATGAACTCGGGGTGGCGGTCCGCGGCACGGCGGGGCCGGTGCTCGAGAAGCCAGGCGACCTCGCCGCGATCCTGACCAACCTCCAGGATCGCGAGGTGCTGTTCATCGACGAGATTCACCGGATGGCACCGCAGATCGAGGAGATCCTCTATCCCGCCATGGAGGACTACGAGCTCGACATCGTGATCGGGCAGGGGCCGGGGGCACGGTCGGTGAAGGTGCCGCTCCAGAAGTTCACGCTCGTGGGCGCGACGACACGCACGGGGCTGCTCACCTCGCCGCTGCGGAGCCGGTTCGGCATCGTGCACCGGCTCGACTTCTACGCCGAGTCTGACATGCTCGAGATCGTGCACCGCTCGGCGCGCATCCTCAACGTCGCGGTCGATCACGAGGCGGCCAGGGAAATCGCGCGCCGCTGTCGCGGCACACCGCGCATCGCGAACCGCCTGCTGCGCCGCGTGCGTGACTACGCGCAGGTGCGTGCCGACGGCCGCGTGTCGCACGACGTCGCCCTCAAGGCGCTCACGTTGCTCGACGTCGACGAACACGGGTTCGACGAGGTCGATCGCCGGCTGTTGCGCGCGATCATCGAGAAGTTCGGTGGCGGTCCCGTCGGGCTCAACACGCTCGCGGCCGCCATCAGCGAAGAGCGAGACGCGATCGAAGACATCTACGAGCCGTTCCTCATGCAGATCGGCTTTCTCGACCGCACGCCACGTGGCCGCGTCGCGACGCCACGCGCGTTTGCGTATTTCGGCCTCGCTGCACCAGGAAAGGACCAGAAGCTGTGGGAATGATGTCGTCGGAGGCGTTCACGCGGAGCATGGCACCAGGCCGCGCCGTGCGTCGTGCCGAGATCGCTGCCCTTGGCGCCTACGTGCCGCCGCGCCTGCTCACCAACAAGGATCTCGAGAAACTGGTCGACACGACCGACGAGTGGATCCTCCAGCGCACCGGCATCCGCGAGCGCCACATCGTGGATCCCGGGGTCGCGACCTCCGACCTGGCGAAGGAGGCGGCCCTGATCGCGATCGAGCGCGCGGGCATCTCGGCCGCCGACATCGACCTGATCATCGTCGCCACGACGACGCCCGACACGATCTTTCCGTGCACCGCCTGCGTCCTGCAGCACAAGATCGGCGCGACACGTGCCTGGGGGTTCGACCTGCTGGCCGCGTGCTCCGGGTTCACGTATGCCCTGTCGACCGCGGCGCAGATGATCGCCGTGGGAACGCACCAGACCGCGCTGGTCATCGGCGCAGACGTGATGTCGAGCATCATCGACTACACCGACCGCGCCACCTGCGTGATCTTCGGCGATGGTGCGGGGGCCGTCATCCTGCGTGCCGCCGAAGGACCGGGGCCCGGCATCATCGACTTCGCCCACGAGATCGATGGATCCGGAGGGCCGTCGCTGAAGATGCCCGCAGGCGGGAGCGCCATGCCGGCCTCGCACGAGACGGTCGAACAGCGCCTGCATTTCGTGAAGCAGGACGGCCAGGCGGTGTTCAGGTTCGCGGTGCGGAAGACCGACGAGATCTGCAGGCGCCTGCTCGCGCAGAACAACCTGACGGCCGCCGACGTCGACCTGTTCGTCTCGCACCAGGCGAACCGCCGCATCATCACGTCGGCAGCCGAGAAGATCGGCCTCGCCCCCGAGAAGGTCGTCATCAACATCGAGCGGTTCGGGAACACCACCGCGGCCACCATCCCGCTCGCCCTGACCGATGCGGCGACCGACGGGCGGCTGAAGCCCGGCCACGTGGTCCTGCTCACCTCGGTGGGCGCCGGCTTCACCGTGGGATCGGTGTTGCTCGAATGGAGCGGCACGGCCGGCTGGTAGGTCTACGACCCGACCAGCTCAGCGACGGCCAGGCGGAGCTGTTCGGCCACGGTCGGGTCGAAGTCTCCGTGATGCATCCAGCGGACGACGCCCGCCGCGTCGATGAGCAGCAACCAGGCGTGGTCTTCGGTGGCGTTCGTGACGCCAAGCCTGGACTTCCAGTCGCCCGTGTTCCCGTAGACCGTCAGCACCTGCTCGTGCTTCGACACGGGCGTGTTCTTCCGCATCCCGCGGTCGATGAAGAAGCGGCCGAGCCGGGCCGCACCACCCATCATCGGCGCCTCGAAGTAGGTCACGTCGGGGCGCGTGGCGACACTCTTCCCGAACCACTCGCCCCACCGCTCGACGGGGAAGCGCGAGTCGTACGTGAACCCGAGCATCACGAGCGTCACCTTGCCGGCCGCCGCTGCCGGCAGCGAGGCGCTGCGGCCCGTGAGGAACTCCCCGGAGACCGTGGGCATGGGGTCACCGACTCGGAGGGGCATCGATTTCTCCTGTGCGGCGGGGGTCGCGATCGCTACCATCAGGGAACACACGCAGGCCATCTGGCGGGCAGGGCTCATGGGCACATCCACGGAAGACGCGCCGGCGCGGCGTCGTCTTCGGCTATTGTGACGCGAGCGGCCCGAGTTGGATCCCGGTCCGGGGGGCAGGACGAAAACATGTCGATCAGCTACGAGACCTTCAGGCACGTGCTCGGGCAGTGGGCGAGCGGCGTCACGGTGGTGACGTCGAAGGGCGGGAACGGACCCGAAGGGCTGACGGTGAGCTCGTTCTCGAGCGTCAGCCTCGATCCACCGCTCGTGCTCGTGTGTCTGCACCACGGCTCCGACACGCTCGCCGCGATCGAGCACTCGCAGGCGTTCGCCGTGAACCTCCTTGCGGTCGACCAGGGCGATACCGGCAGGCGATTCGCCGGGTTGTTGCCTGGCGTCACCGATCGCTTCGCGGGCGTGGCCACGACGCAGGCGGTGACCGGCAGCCCCGTGCTCACGAAGGCGCTCGCGGTCATCGACTGCCGCGTGTGGCATGCCCTCGATGCCGGCGACCACCGCATCATCGTGGGCGAAGTCGTGTTCGCCTCGTCGGGTGAAGGACACCCGCTCCTGTACCACGCGAGGCAGTGGCGCAGGCTGGCAGACGACGTCACCGCCTGATCGCAGGTTCGCGTCCATCGGGGACATGCATGCCCGTCATCCACGCAAACGGGATCGGTATCTACTGCGAATGGCACGGTCACGAGTCCGCGCCGGTGCTGGTGCTGAACAACGGCATCGGCCTGCCAGGCCGCAGTCTCGTTACCGCCTCAGGCTCAGGAGGGCCAGCGACCGCGACTCGAGCAGGTACTGATCGCCGCTGGCGAGAAGCCGCTCGTCATGCGGGGCGCGGGCCGTGTCGAGCACGGCCGTCCACTCGCTGCGCACGTCGACGGCCGGCAACGTGAACGGGACCGTGGCATCGTGCGCGTTGAGCAGGATGAGGAGCGTGTCGTCCTCGATGCGCTCGCCACGCTCGTTGGTCTCGGCGATGGCGTCGCCGGCGAGCTTCACGCCGATGCAGCGCACGCGTTCCGACAACCAGGCCTCGTCCTGCATCTCGATGCCCGTCGGGTCGTACCACGCGATGTCCTGGACGTCGGCGCCACGGATCTTGCGTCCCGCGAAGAAGCGCCGTCGCCGCAACACCGGGTGTTTCTGCCGGAGGGCGATTGCCGTGCGCACGAACTCGAGGAATTCCTGCTGCGCTGGCGTGAGCGACCAGTTCAGCCAGTTGTAGTCGTTGTCCTGGCAGTACGTGTTGTTGTTGCCGCGCTTGGTGTGTGACAGCTCGTCGCCGTGCGCGAGCATCGGCACGCCCTGCGAGAACAGCAGCGTCGCGATGAAGTTGCGCTTCTGACGCTCGCGCAGTGCCTCGATGGCGGGGTCGGTCGACGGACCTTCGACCCCGAAGTTGTGACTGAGGTTGTTGTTCTCGCCGTCGCGGTTCTGCTCGCCGTTGGCCTCGTTGTGCTTCTGCGTGTACGAGACCAGGTCGTGCAGCGAGAACCCGTCGTGCGCCGTGACGAAGTTGATGCTGGCATACGGGCGTCGCCCGCTCTGCTCGTACAGGTCACTGCTGCCCGCCAGCCGTGTCGCGAGTTCCGAGACCTGCCCGCCGTCGCCACGCCAGAAACGGCGCACCGAGTCACGGTACTTGCCGTTCCACTCCGTCCAGCCGACGGGGAAGTTGCCGACCTGGTAGCCGCCTTCGCCCAGGTCCCACGGCTCGGCGATCAGCTTCACGCGCGAGAGCACCGGATCCTGGTGGATGATGTCGAAGAACGCGCCCAGCTTGTCGACCGCGTGCAGCTCGCGGGCCAGCGCGCTCGCCAGGTCGAAGCGGAAACCGTCGACGTGCATCTCGAGCACCCAGTACCGCAGGCTGTCCATGATCAGCTGCAGCACGCGCGGGCTGCGCATGTTCAGCGTGTTGCCGCAGCCGGTGAAGTCGTCGTAGAAGCGCTTGTTTCCGGGCGTCAGCCGGTAGTACGACACGTTGTCGATGCCGCGCAGCGAAAGCGTCGGGCCGTTGTGGTCGCCTTCGCACGTGTGGTTGTAGACAACGTCGAGGATGACCTCGAGGCCGGCGGCGTGCAGGCCACGCACCATCATCTTGAACTCGCGCACCGATTCCTGGGGCGAACGCGACACCGAGTAGCGGATGTCGGGCGCGAAGTACGAAAGCGTGTTGTAGCCCCAGTAGTTCACCAGGTGCTTCTGCGACACGTGCCATTCGTCGGTGTGGTGGTGGATCGGCAGGAGTTCGACGGCGGTCACCCCGAGCGACTTGAGATGGCGCAGCGCAGGCTCCGTCGTCAGTGCCAGGTACGTGCCGCGCAGGTCTTCGGCGATGTCCGACATCAGCCGCGTGAAGCCCTTCACGTGCGCCTCGTAGATTACGGTCTGGTGCCACGGCGTCCTGAGCGGCTTGTCGTCTCCCCATGTGAACGACGTGTCGCACACGGCGGCCAGCGGCGCATACGCTGCGCTGTCGCGCCCGTCGAACGTCTGGTCGTCTGACGTCGCGCCCTGCCTGTAGCCGAAGACCGACTCGTGCCACCTGAGCGTGCGGCCCATCGCCTTGGCATACGGGTCGATCAGCAGCTTGTGCGGGTTGAAACGATGTCCCTGGCTCGGCTCGTACGGTCCGTAGACGCGGTAGCCGTACAGTTGTCCCGGCCTGACGTCGGGAAGGTAGCCGTGCCACACCTGGTCGGTCTGCTCGACCAGCGGAACCCGCACCGACTCGCGCCCGGCGTATGGCGAGTCGAAGAGGCACAGCTCGACGGCGGTCGCGTGTTCCGAGAACAGGGCGAAGTTGACGCCAACGCCATCCCACGTGGCGCCCAGCGGATAGGGCTGACCGGTCCAGACGCGCATGTGATTACAGGCTGCGCCCGCCGACGCCCGCGAGGTCTTCGATGATGGCTTCGGCGGCACGGCGGCCTGCGACCAGCGCACCGTTGATCGAGGCGTTCTCCACGTGATCCCCGCACACGAACAGGCCCGGCGACCGTCGCACGGGCCGCTCCGGAGGTTCCAGGGCCCCTGGTGACTGATCGAACTGTGCCCCCCGGATGCGATACGTGCGCAGGTGCCGCCAGGCACGTGTGGCATCCGGCCCGTACCACGTCTGCATCTGCGCCCGGACAGCCTCCTCGAGGTCGGCATCGCTCGATCCGGGCGTGCCGACGACCACCGCCGCAATCAACGATGCGCCGCGAGGCCCGTAGGTGGGCGCGACATCGGTCAGCACGGCCAGGTTGAGGACCGGACCGACGCCCTCGCCGTTCAGCACGAGGAAGGCCCCCCCGACCGGAGACCGGTCAGCCGCGAAGTAGACGCACGAGACCGGGCGCGGCGACGAGGTCGTCCGCGCACCCGTCAGCGACGCGGCCTGTTCGAAGTCGGTGGCCACGACCACGGCACTCGCGTCGATCTCCGTCGCCCCGCTCGAGGATGACGCCGGTGACCGCCTGGTCGCGCCGCTTGATCCCGCACACCCGCGTACGCAGCCGGACCGACCCCTCCGGCAACGACGAGGCGAGCTGCTCGGGGATGGCACCCATGCCCTGCGCCGGCACGACGGTCTGGCCTTCTGACAGCATCCGGTACACGAAGTAGAGCATCCGGCTCGTCGTGTTCAGGTCAGGATCCAGGAAGATGCCGCCGAGGAAGGGGCGGAAGAACCGGTCCACCATGGTGGTCGAGAAGCCGAGTGCCGCAAGCTCCTCGCGGATGGGCCGCTCGGGCGTCCTGAAGATCGCTTCGATCGACTGGCTGAGCGCCCGCTGGCGCAGGAGCAGCACGCGCAGCTTGTCGCCGATCGTCCCGACGGGTGCCCTCACGCCGCCGAGCGCCTCGATCGGCGCCCTGAACGGGTCGAGCACCTTGTGGAACGACCCGTCGGCACGTACCAGCGCCCCCGGCCTGAACGGCCTCAGGTCGAGCGCGTCGTAGTCGAGCACGCGTCGGGCTTCGGGATAGGCGGTGAAGAACACCTGGAATCCGCGGTCGAGCCTGAAGCCCTCGACCACGTCCGTCCGGATGCGCCCTCCGACGCCATCATCGGCCTCGACAATGACCACGCGGTGTCCCGCCAGGTGCAGTTCTCGCGCGCAGTTCAACCCGGCAATCCCGGCGCCGACGATGACGATGGGGCCGGCAGCAGACGGAGGTGGCGTCGGTGCGGTCATACGCGCATGTCAGTTTAGTCGATCGTCCCCGGCCCTCGCCCTGTCGTCGTGGTTCCCCGACGTGGCGGCCCCCGCCGCAGCGATCAGTGCCCGAGCACGTGCCGCAGGCACCCCTCGAGCGTGGGGTCCCTGAAGACAAACCCCGTCTGCAGCAGACGCTCAGGGACGACCCTCGTCGAGGCGAGGAGCAGCGGTCCGGCCATCTCGCCCAGCGCGAGGCGGAGGGCAAAGGCGGGCGTCGGGAGGATCGCCGGACGGCTCAGCACCTGCCCCAGCGTGCGTGCGAACTCTCTCTGGGGAACGGGGTGCGGTGCGGTGACGTTCATCGGACCGCGCAGCACTTCGGTATGGATGGCGTGCGTGATGGCGCCGAGCAGGTCATCGATGCCGATCCAGCTCTGGTACTGCGTTCCCGGACCGAGAGGGCCACCGAGGCCCATCCTGAACGGCAGGAGCATCTGCCCGAGGGCGCCGCCACGCGGCGTCAGCACGATGCCCGTGCGTGCCAGCACGACCCGTATCCCCGCCTGCACCGCCGGCGAGGTGGCACCTTCCCAGGCCACGCTGGTGTCACTCAGGAAGCCCGTGCCTGCCACGCTGGTCTCGGTCAGCGTGGTGTCGCCCCGGTCGCCGTAATAGCCGATCGCCGACGACGACACGATGACGCGCGGGGGCGCTTTGAGCGCGGCCAGGGCCGTGCACAGCCGCTCGGTGGGGCCCACGCGGCTCTCGCGGATCTCACGTTTCCACGCGTCGTTCCACCGTTGTCCGGCGATGTTCGCGCCGGCGAGGTGCACGACGGCATCGAGGCCTTCGAGGCGTTCGCCGTCGATGGCGCCTGTGGCCGGGTCCCAGCGGGCGCTGTTCGCGTCACCTGCGGCGCCGCGCGTGAGGCGGATGACCGTGTGGCCACCCGTGGTCAGGAAGGGCACGAGGCTCTGGCCGACGAGCCCTGTGCTGCCGGAGACCGCGATCCGCAAGGGACGCGACGGATAGCGCTCGTGGAATTCGATGTCGCCCCTGGTCATGGCATGACGATACCTGAACGTGCGCGCGAGGCGTGGCGCAATCGCGAGCGGATCGGCGAGCGCGCCGAGCGGTCCGAGGGGAGGCGCGTAGTCGATGTCGTCTTCCAGGACGCAGGTGTCTGCGGTCTGCGGAGTGATGCGGTGCGTGTGGACCCAGTGGGCGAACGGACCACCCACCTGCTCGTCGCGGAACTGTTCGCCCGCGATGTAGTCGCGGTGGACGGCGGTCCACCGCAGCGGCACGGGTCCGAGGCGCATCTCGAGCACGGTCCGGGCGCCGTCCTCGATGCCCCCGGAACGCTCGACGATGCGCAGGGTCTCCCACGGCGGCACCAGGCGTTCGAACGCGCCATCGCGCGCGTGCCACGCAAACACGCGCGTGGCCGGAGCGTTGATGGCGACGCGTCTCCTGAAGCGCATGGGCTCACACCGCGACGCGCGTGGCCCAGGCCGCGAGCTCGCTGAAATCGGTCACGCGTGTGACCGCGACATCGCCGATGGATGCGTCGGCGCCTGCTCCGCCCACGACGAGCGTCATGCGGCGCGGCAGGGTTCTCCGCAAGGCCACCAGGTGTTCGTGCGTCACCGGCCCGGCGTTCGAGGTCGAGATGCTGACCGCCACGGCGCGTGCGCTGATCTCACGTGCAAGATCGGCGATCTCGCCGACCGGCGTGTCGGGACCCAGGTAGAGCACGCGGCAACGCTGTGCCGAGACGACGAGCGCGGCCATCTGCAGGCCGAGTGCATGCGACTCGCCGGGCAGCGTGGCGAACACCACGACGGGTCCGGTGGCCTGCCTGTCGAACCCGGCCCGCAGGGCCCGCAGGACATCCTCGACGCACTGCGTGACGAAGTGCTCGTGCCTCACGTGCAATCGTCCCTCTTGCCACGCGCTGCCCACGTGCTCGATCAACGGGATGAGCCGCGCATGCAGGAAGGGCATCAGGCCGAGAGCGTCCCAGTCGGCGCGAAGCCGTGCTCGTCAGGTCTTCAGCGTCGAAGGCCGCGACCGCATCGAGGCAGGCGCGAAGCTCGGGCTCGAGTGGTGCGGTCTCGTCGAAGCGTGCATCGACTGGTGTCGCCGTCGAGGCCAGGAGGTGTTCGAGTTGTTCGTCGGTGGCGGCGACCACCTCGCTGGCGCGGTGCCCGCGCGCCAGTGCCTCGGCGACGCGCCGCAGGCGCGCGACGCTTGACGCGGGGTAGAGCCGATGGCCCGACGGTTTCCGCGCGGGGACGGGAAAGCCGTAGCGCGATTCCCACGTGCGCAGCGTCTCGACGGGAATCCCCGTCGCGCGAGACATCGCGCCAATCGACAGTCGTGGCTCGCGGTCGTCTGATCCGCTCATCGCGGCGCTGGCGTGGGGGCCAGGGGAGTTGGACACGGCTGCCTGGCGCGGCCGGAGCCCGCAGTGCGGGCCCCGGCCGTGCACGACCACTCTACATCTTGGGCAGGATGACGCTGTCGATGACGTGAATCACGCCGTTGGTGCACGCGATGTCGGTCTTGACCACGTTGGCCGCGTCAACCGTGACCTTGCCGCCGGTGACCGCGATCTTCACCGACGAGCCCTGCACGGTCTTGGCTTCCTTCAACTTGACCACGTCAGCGGCCATCACCTTGCCGGCAACCACGTGGTAGGTCAGGACGGCCTTGAGCTTCTCCTTGTCCTTGCCGAGCGCCTCGAGCGTGGCCGCGGGCACCTTCGCGAACGCCTCGTCGGTCGGCGCGAACACCGTGAACGGACCAGGTCCCTTGAGCGTGTCGACCAGGCCGGCATCGGTCAGCAGCTTGGCGAGTGTCTTGAAGCTTCCGGCCTCGACGGCGGTCGTGACGATGTCCTTCTCGGCAGCGCGTGCAGGCGCAGCGAGGGCAAGGGCAACAGCGAACACAGAGGTCAGAGTGAGCAGGCGACTGAACATGGCAACAACTCCTGATCGCGGGTCGAAACCCGCGTGAATTGATTTTGCCTCCATCGTGGAGGCATCCCAGATGCACAACACGCCATATGACGCCGCGATCTGCGGCGAGGTCCCAGACGCGTCGGGCGCAGGGAGCGACGGCGTTTCCCGTATCATGCGAACGTCGTGCGAGTGGACGAGTTCGACTACGAGTTGCCCGAAGCCCTGATCGCGCAGGCTCCGCCTGCCGAGCGCGGGTCGTCGCGCCTGCTCGTGCTCGATCGCGACACGGGTGCGACGCGCATCGCGATGGTGCGCGACCTGGCCGGGTTCCTGCGCGCGGGTGACCTCCTCGTGGTGAACGACACGCGCGTCTTCCCTGCACGGCTCCTCGGGCGGCGCGATCCGAGCGGCGGACAGGTCGAGTGCCTGCTGCTGCAGCGCGAGGATGCGGACCACTGGCAGGCGCTCGTGCATCCCGGGCAGAAGCTGAAGCCGGGCGCGCGGATGATCTTCGAGGGGCCTGGCGGCGTGATCCACGGCGAGATCGTCGGGCGCGACGGATTCGGCAAACGCCGCGTCCGCCTCTCGGTGCCCGACGCGACCGACGTGATGCAGGTGATCGAGGCGATCGGCCACATGCCGTTGCCGCCGTACATCAAGCGTCCCGACACCGAGGCAGACCGCGATCGCTACCAGACGGTCTTCGCCCGCGAGCGCGGATCGGTGGCCGCACCGACGTCGGGCCTGCACTTCACCCCGGAAATCCTCGAGGCGATTGCGTTGCGCGGCGTCTCGCGCGTGTCGGTGACGCTGCACGTCGGCTTCGGCACCTTCAAGCCGGTACGGGCCGAGATGGTCGAAGACCACGTGGTCGATCCGGAGTCGTATGCGATCGGCGACCATGCGGCCGCAGCCATCTGCGCCGCGAGACGAGAGGGGCGCCGGGTGGTCGCGGTGGGCACGACGGTGACGCGGGCGCTCGAAAGCGCGGCGATGGCGGGTGACGGCGACGTGGGGGCCGGCAGCGGCGTGGCGCGTCTCTTCATCCACCCGGGGCACCGGTTCCAGGTGGTCGACGCGCTGTTCACGAATTTCCACGTACCCCGCTCGTCGCTGCTCATGCTCGTGTGCGCCTTTGCAGGGCGCGAGCACGTGCTCGCGGCGTATCGTGAGGCCATCGCGCACGAGTTCAGGTTCTACAGCTACGGCGACGCCATGTTCGTGGCCTGATCGGGTCGGGTAGTTCTGCGAGGTGGATGCCATGCCATTGCCGTACGACGAGTTCGATCTCTCCGACATCGCCACGTATCCGCTGGCGTCGCGCGCGAGCAAGGTCGATGTCAGCCAGTTCGGTGCTGCCTACGATCCGGGAAGCGGCATGGCGGGATGGTTCGCGTCGCTGCCGTCGATCCTCGCGGGCGGAGACCTGCGCGCGGTGGTCGATGCCCTCCGCGAGGCGCAAGCGGGCGGGCGGCCGATCATCTGGGGACTCGGAGGCCACGTGATCAAGACGGGGCTTGCCCCCGTGCTGATCGACCTCATGGGCAGGGGATACGTCTCGGCGCTTGCCCTGAACGGTGCTGCGATGATCCACGACTTCGAGATCGCGATCGGCGGGCGCACGTCAGAGGACGTGGAGGCCGCGCTCGGCCCGGGAACGTTCGGCATGGCCGAGGAGACGGCGACAGGGCTCAACGACGTCATCAACGAAGGTGTCGGTCGCGGGCTGGGCATCGGCCAGGCGGTGTCGGGCCACCTGGCCGCCAGCGCGGCTCCCTACAAGGGTCTATCGGTGCTGGCGGAAGCCGGCGCCCGCGGCATCCCGGTCACCGTCCACGTCGCCATCGGCACCGACATCATCCACATGCACCCGGCCGCCTCGGGCGCCGCGATTGGCGAGGGCTCGCTGCGCGACTTCCGGTACCTGACCTCGTCGGTGGCGAACCTGGCGGGCGGCGTCTACCTGAACTGCGGCTCGGCCGTCGTGCTGCCCGAGGTCTTCCTCAAGGCCGTGGCGCTGGTGAGGAACCGCGGGATTTCGCTCGAGGGCCTGACCACCGTGAACCTCGACTTCATCCGCCAGTACCGCCCTCAGGCGAACGTTGTCAGCCGCCCCACCGCCGGCATCGGGCGAGGCTACTCACTCGTCGGGCACCACGAACTGCTGATTCCCTTGATAGCGGCCGGCGTCATCGAGGGCTGAAGGGTGGTCGCGCCGCGCGCGTCGGCGCGACGTGACCGTTGCGAGGTGTAGGGGCGGCTCCCCAGAGCCGCCCGGCAGTCGTGACCGCAACATCCGCCGCCTGTGCCGTCCTGGCGGGCCGCACCCTTCGACAGGCTCAGGGCAGGCTGTGCGGCACTCCTGCGCCTGGCCGCACTGAGGGTCGCGGCCCCTGCACGCCGGCGCAGCGCGGACCCTGCTCGCCGAAGCGCGCAGCGCGAAGGCGGATCTGCTAGAATCGCAGGTCGCTTCGGCGCCTGGCGTCACTGCCACACCGGATGCGCAGCGTGCCGGAGTAGCTCAGCCGGTTAGAGCGAGCGTCTCATAAGCGCTAGGTCGGCGGTTCGAGTCCGCCCTCCGGCACCAGTTCCCCCCGTCCGTTCTTCCTGACCCGAGGGCGAGGCTGCCATGACCGCGTTCGCGGCGCAGGTTCTTCGCTCGATTCGTGCCCAGGGCCTGTTGTCGCCCGGTGCCAGGATTGCCCTGGCGGCATCCGGTGGACCCGATTCGACCGCCCTGCTTCTCGTAATGCTCGAGCTGGCACGGTCGCTCGGCATCTCCATCGACTGCATCGTGCACGTGAACCATCAACTCCGGGGCGCGGCATCCGACGCCGACGCCAGCCGGGTCGGCGAGCTGGCCGCGCGCCACGGCCTCGAGTGCGTGGTTCGCCAAGCCGACGTGGCGGCCTATGCCCGCGAGCACCGTTGCTCGGTCGAGACGGCCGGACACCGACTCCGTCATCGGGTGTTTGCCGAACTGAGAGCCGAGCGCGGTCTCGACGCCGTGGCGACGGGGCACACGCTCGACGACCAGGCCGAGACGGTGCTCCTCCGGTTGATTCGGGGCGCAGCGACACGGGGGCTGCGCGGGATGTCGCCTCGCCGATCAGGCCTGGTTCGGCCACTGCTCGGCACCACCCGGGCAGCCGTCGAGGCCTACCTGGCCTCCCGCGGCGTGGCCGCCTGCGACGACGCCTCGAACCGCGACCTCACGATTCCTCGTAATCGGATCCGGCACGAGCTGTTGCCGTGGCTGATCGAGCACTACTCCCCGCGCATCAGGGAGTCGCTGGCCAGGACGGCGGCGCACCTGGCGGCCGACGACGACTATTTTCTCGCCAGGGTCGAGGTGCTGACCGCGGAATTCCGTGCCGCCGGCGATGCGGTGACATTCCGGGACGACTTGCTCGAGGGCGTGCCGCTGCCCGTGCGGCGGCGGGCAGTGCAGTCACTGCTGAGGCGGATCGGGGTAGCCGAAACGGCCCGACGGGTCGAGTTGCTCGACGCGGCCCTGGCAACAGGGCGGCCGGGGCCGGTGACCATCGGCGCAATATCGGTGTCAAACGATCAGGGACGCATCGAGGTGCGGCGCGTCAGCGGGCGGAACGGCCTGCCGCCGTGCGGCATCGAAGCAGGTATCGGACACACGGAACTGCTGCCCGGCCAGGACGTCGAATTCGGGCCATGGCGGGTGGCGGCCTCCGACGCTGCAGGGGTGCAGCCCTCTTTGACGAGTGATGCAACGACGATCGACGCCGACCAGGTGATGCTGCCCCTCCGGGTGCGGCAGCGGGTGCCGGGAGACCGGCTCCGACCTCTCGGGGCGCCCGGTCGTCGAAAGGTGCAAGACATTCTGGTCGATCGAAAGGTGCCGCGTGCGTCACGCGACACGACGCCGATCGTCGTCGACGCCCAGGGCCGGATCGTGTGGGTGGCCGGGCACGTGGTCGCGCACGAGATGCGTGTCACGGCAACAACAACTCGCATGTTACTCTTGACACTGCGGCCCGCAGGAGGCGCGGTTTGAACTCCACGCTGAAAAGTTTGCTCTTCTGGATGGTGCTCGTCGTTGTCGGCGTGCTGATCTGGAATTTCTCGACCACGTTCCAGACCCGCGATCAGCCCAAGCTGTTCAGCGAGTTCGTCAAGGATCTGGACGAAGGACGCGTCAAGACGGTGACGATCACCGGCAACGAGATTGTCGGCGAGCTGTCATCGGGGACGAAGTTCCGTACCTACGCCCCGACGCAGTACGAAGGCCTGGGCAACAAGCTCGTCGAGCGGAACGTCGAGGTCAACGCCGAGAAGGAGCAGGCCAGCCCATGGGCGACCCTGCTGTACGCCTGGGCGCCGATCCTCCTCATGATCGGCTTCTGGATCTTCTTCATGCGGCAGATGCAGAGCGGCGGCAACAAGGCGCTGTCGTTCGGCAAGAGTCGCGCGAAGCTCTCGTCGGGCACCCAGAAGAAGGTGACCTTCAAGGACGTCGCCGGCGTCGACGAGGCCAAGGAAGAGCTCCAGGAGATCATCGAGTTCCTTCGCGAACCCCAGAAGTTCCAGAAGCTCGGCGGCCGCATTCCCAAGGGCGTGCTGCTGATGGGTGCGCCTGGCACCGGCAAGACGCTGCTCGCCCGCGCGGTGGCTGGCGAGGCCAACGTGCCGTTCTTCTCGATCAGCGGTTCCGACTTCGTCGAGATGTTCGTCGGCGTCGGCGCGTCGCGCGTGCGCGACCTGTTCGAACAGGGCAAGAAGAACGCTCCCTGCATCGTCTTCATCGACGAGATTGACGCCGTCGGTCGCCACCGCGGCGCCGGGCTCGGCGGCGGGACACGACGAACGCGAGCAGACGCTCAACCAGTTGCTCGTCGAGATGGACGGATTCGAGTCGAACGAGGGCGTCATCCTCGTGGCGGCCACCAACCGGCCCGACGTGCTCGACCCGGCGCTCCTGCGGCCCGGCCGTTTCGACCGCCGGATCGTCGTGAACCGTCCCGACGTGAAGGGACGCGAGGGGATCCTCGCGGTGCACACCAAGAAGATCCCGATGTCTGACGACGTCGACATCCACGTGCTCGCGCGCGGCACCTCGGGCTTTTCGGGTGCCGATCTCGCGAACCTCGTGAACGAGGCGGCGCTCAACGCGGCGCGTTACAACAAGAAGGTCGTGTCGATGGTCGACTTCGAGTTCGCCAAGGACAAGGTCCTGATGGGCTCGGAACGGCGGTCGATGATCGTCAGCGAGGAAGAGAAGAAGCACACGGCGTATCACGAAGCGGGGCACGCCCTGGTGGCGGCCCTCATCCCCGAGGCGCTGCCGGTGCACAAGGTGACGATCATCCCGCGCGGGATGGCGCTCGGCCTGACGACCTTCCTCCCGGAGAACGATCGTCTCGATCTCAACAAGGAGCAGGCCGAGGCGCAGATCGCCGTGGCGATGGGCGGACGCGTCGCCGACGAACTCTTCTGCAAGATGAAGACGGCCGGTGCGGCGAGCGACATCGAGAAGGCCACCGAGCTCGCGCGCCGCATGGTGTGCGAGTGGGGCATGAGCGAAGCCCTTGGACCGCTGGCGTTCGGCAAGAAGGAAGAGCAGATCTTCCTCGGCCGCGAAATCGCGCAGCACCAGGACTACAGCGCCGAGACGGCGATTCGCATCGACCAGGAGGTCAAGAGCCTGGTGATCGCGAACTACGACCGGGCCAGGCGGCTGCTCGAGTCGCACAGCGAGATCCTCGAGCGCATGGCGCAGGAGCTGCTCGTGCGCGAGGTGATCGATGCCGAGCAGGTCAGGCGCATCATCGCCGGCGAGATGCTCGACGCCCAGAAGCCGTCGGCCAACCAGGCCGATGCGCCTGCCGAGGCCAAGGGCGACGAGCGCCCGGCCATCGTGCCGTCGCTCAGCAAGCCGGTTCCGCAGGCGTAGCTGACGGGCACGCAGTGAATCTCCGGCCCGGGCGCACCGCGTGCGTCCCGGGCCGTGTCGTGTACGGCTGTCGCCCATAGAATGGTGGCCATGCAGTCGTACCTCCTGCCCCTCGCGCACGGGGGAGTGCTTGCCCTCGGGCCGCGCACGCTGGTGATGGGCGTCCTCAACGTCACGCCCGATTCGTTCTCGGATGGCGGCCGCTTCGTCGACGTCGACGCCGCCGTCGAGGCTGGCCGGCGGATGCTGGCCGACGGAGCGGATGTGCTCGACATTGGCGGCGAGACCACCAAACCCGGCGCAGTCGCCGTGGGTGCCGACGAGGAATTGCGGCGCGTCATTCCGGTGGTGGCGGCACTCGCACGGGAGCCGGGCGCCGTCATCTCGATCGACACCTACAAGGCGGCGGTCGGGCGCGCGGCGATCGACGCGGGGGCCGCGATCATCAACGACATCAGCGGGCTGCAATACGACCCGGCGCTCGGGGAGGTTGCGGCTGCGACGCGCGCCGGCCTGGTTCTCATGCACATGCGTGGGCGCCCCGCCGACATGTATGGTGCGGCCACCTACGGCGACGTCGCGGCCGAGGTCGCGCAGGAACTGTCGCTGGCGCTCGCGCGGGCAGACGCTGCGGGCGTAATGCGCGAGGCCGTCGTGCTCGACCCCGGGCTGGGATTCGCCAAGCGCGCCGAGCAGAGCCTGCAGTTGCTCGCCCGGCTCGACGCGCCCGCCCTGTCGGCGCTTGGGCGCCCCTGGCTGGTGGGCGCCTCGCGCAAGTCGTTCCTCACGCGGGCGATCGGCGATGTGCCTCCCGCCCAGCGTGACTGGGCGACCGCGGCTGCCGTGACGGCCTCGGTGCTGGCTGGCGCTCACATCGTGCGGGTGCACCGGGTGGCAGAAATGGTGCAGGTCGTCCGCGTGGCGGATACAATCAGGGCCGCACGCGCGAGCGATCAGGCTCCGGATCGGCCCCCGACCGGCTGACACTCCCTTTCACATCCGCATGGACGCGCTCAACGCCTTCCTGAGTCAGGGCCCCCTCACCTGGTGGGACCTCGTCGACCTCCTGGTCGTCGCGGTGGTCATCTACGAGGGCCTGAAGCTGATCCGGGGCACGCGTGCGGTGCAGATGGCGCTCGGGTCGCTGCTGCTGGTCCTGTTGTTCTTCTTCTCGCGCTGGGCGCCGCTGCTGACGGTCAACTGGGCCATCCGCAACGTCATCGGCTACGTCGTCTTCGCGGCGATCGTGCTGTTCCAGTCAGACATCCGCCGTGCCCTGGCGCACTTCGGTCGCGCCCCGGTGTTCCGCTACTTCCAGAGGCGCAACGCACCGGTCGACGATGTGATCGAGGAACTCGTGGTGGCGGCGACGATCCTGGCCGAGCGGCGCCTCGGCGCCATCATCGCCATCGAGCGCGCCATCGGGCTCCGCAACTACATCGAGAGCGGCATCCCGCTCGATGCCACGGTGACGCACGACCTGCTGATAACGATCTTCCAGACCAGCGCGCCGCTGCATGATGGCGCGGTCATCATCCAGGAAGACCGGATCGCGGCCGCGGCCTGCTTCCTCCCGCTGACGGTGAACCCGCAACTGTCGCGCGAACTGGGGTCGCGGCACCGCGCCGCCATCGGGCTCACCGAGGAGAACGACGCCATCGCCCTCGTCGTGTCAGAGGAGACGGGGAAGATCTCGCTGACCCTCGAGGGCCGGATCGAGCGTGGACTCGGCGCCGAGTTCCTGCGGACGCGGCTGACCGACCTGCTGACCGAACGGCGGCCGATCCAGCCGCGCCCAGCCAAGTTCCGCGACGTGGGAGGGATGTGATGGCCTATCACCCCTTCAGGAACCCCGGGCTGAAGCTGGTATCGGTGATGCTGGCGGCCCTGCTCTGGCTGACCGTCTCGCGCGACCAGGTGGTCGAGCGCAGCGTCAGGGTGCCCCTGGAGTTCCAGAACATCCCTGAAGGCATCGAGATCGTGGGTGACCCGCCGGTGACCGTTGACGTGCGGGTGCGCGGCCCGTCGAACGTGTTGGGTCGCATCGACGCCGGCGAGATCGTGGCCGTGCTCGACTTGCGCGCTGCGCGTGTGGGTCAGCGCCTGTTCCACCTGCTGAACGACCAGGTGCGCGCGCCGTTCGGCGTGCAGATCGCGCAGATCTCGCCCCCGACGGTGTCGCTGATGTTCGAGCGGTCGGCAGCCAAGGTGGTGCCCATCGTCCCCGCCGTCGAAGGCGTCCCCGCCGAGGGGTTCGTGGCGGGCAAGGTGACCACCATCCCCGCGACCGTCGAAGTGATCGGCCCGGAGAGCCGCCTGAGAAGACTCACGAACGCGACGACTGAGCCGATAACGATCCAGGACGTGACGCGGCCGGTGCGCGACGTGGTCACCGTCGGGGTGGCCGACGCGTCGGTGCGCCTGCGTGAGGCCCGAACGGCGCTGGTGACGGTCGAAATCAGGGCCGCGTCGGCCGAACGGACGGTGGCTGGTGTGACGGTGAGCCTGCGCAATCCGCCACGGGGGCGGCGTGCCTCGGCAACGCCGCCGGTGGTGAGGGTGACCGTCAACGGCCCCGGTGACCTCGTGAAGTCGCTCGAGGGCCGATCGCTCGAAGCCTTCGTCGACCTGTCGGGATTGCGGCCCGGCCGGCACCTGGTCGAGGTGCACGTGGCGAACATCGCCGGCAACGTGGACGTCGTGCGCGTCGAGCCGGCGAAGTTGCAGGTCAGGATCCAGTAGGCAACGATGGCTGAGAAACTGTTCGGTACGGATGGTGTCCGCGGCAAGGCGGGGGCGTATCCGCTCGATCCTCCGACGGTGGCGAGATTCGCGGCCGCCCTCGTGCGCGCGCTGCCCTATTCGTCCGTTACGGGCGCGCGGATCCTGGTGGGCCGCGACACCCGGGAGTCGGGCGAGTGGCTCGAGCGCGAGATCGCGCGCGGTGTCCGCGCCATGGGTGCGCGCCTGACGTCGGCCGGGGTCATCCCCACGCCGGCGACGGCGTACCTGACGAAGTCGATGGAGTTCGACGCCGGCATCGTGATCTCGGCATCGCACAACCCCTTCGAAGACAACGGCATCAAGGTGTTCTCGGGCGAAGGCGAGAAGTTCGACGAGGACCTCGAGGCCCACGTCGAAGCGGTCATGGCCGATTCCTCGTGGACCGTGCGAGAGCAGCACGGGCCGCCGGTCGAGACCCGTGATCTCGTGGCAAGCTACATCACGCACGCGCGCACCGCGTTCACCGACATGTCGAGCCTGCGGGGCGCGAAGATCGCGATCGACTGCGCCAACGGCGCGACCGTGACCGTGGCACCGCGCCTGTTTCGCGATCTCGGGTTCGACGTGACCGTGCTCGGTGCGACGCCCGACGGGCGCAACATCAACCTGGGTTGCGGGTCGACGCACCCCGAGCTCCTGGCCGACGCGGTCCGTGCCGGCGGCCACCTGATGGGTGTCTCGTTCGACGGCGACGGCGATCGCTGCATCCTGGTCGATGGCCAGGGCAGCATCGTCGACGGCGACGCGATCATGTTCATCCTCGCGCGGCACATGCAGATGCGCCGCGAGTTGAGGGGCAACACCGTCGTCGCCACGGTCATGAGCAACATCGGCCTCGAGATCGCCCTCCAGGCACTCGGGATCCAGATGGTGCGGACACCCGTGGGCGACAAGTACGTGGCCGACGTCATCGCCAGGAACGACTATGCACTTGGCGGCGAGCAATCGGGACACGTCATCCTGTCTGACTACCTGTTCACCGGGGACGGGATCGTCACCGCCCTGGCCGTGCTGCGTGTGCTCGCCGACACGGGACGGTCGCTCGCCGACCTGGCCAGCGGGTACGTGCGCTACCCGCAGGTGCTCCTGAACGTGCGCGTGAAGGAACGCCGCGCCATCGCGGACGTCCCCGCGCTGGTCGAGACGATGGCGCGAGTCGACAGGGAACTCGAAGGCCAGGGACGCCTGCTGGTCAGGTACTCGGGCACCGAGCCGCTGTTGCGCATCATGCTCGAAGGGCAGAATCAGGCGCAGATCCACGCCTGGGCCGACGAAATCGCCCAGGTGGCCCGCACGTCGCTCTAGGCGGCACCACGCCCCCCCGGGCCATGCGGCAGCATCCGGTGCCCGTCACCGGTGGGGTGAATCTTGGACTGGGGGCCCGGAATCAAAGGCTATACTGGGAACGTTGTGCCGGCCGACCGGCGCCGAAAGAGAGACGACAAGCATGGTCAACGTGACGACACTCGCGGCCGAGAAGATCAGTGAACTCCTCGCCGAAGAACAGAAGCCGGGTGCCGGCCTCCGCGTATTCGTGCAGGGCGGTGGGTGCTCGGGGTTCCAATACGGACTCATCATCGAGGAGAACGGCGCCACGCCTGACGCCGACATGGTGTTCGAGTCGAATGGCGTCAAGCTCTACATCGACCCCATCAGCGTCCGCTACCTGAAGGGTGCCGAGGTCGACTTCGTCGACAACGTCGCCGGCGGAGGCTTCACCATCCGCAACCCGAACGCGAAGTCGACCTGCGGGTGCGGCTCGTCGTTCAGCGCCTGACACCGCTTCGCACACGGGGCTCGCCACCTGCCTCATCGGGCAGGTGCGCGGGCCTCTCGTGCGTTCGTCTCCATGGACTCGCCTGCTGCCTTCGTCGCAAGTCGCCGACCTGCCGGATCGAAGCGGTCGAGCAAGCGCGACTGCATTGTGGAGATCTTCCTGGCGCAGGACGGGCACCTGACGGCCGACGACCTCGTCGCGTTGATCCGCAAGACCGACAGCCGTATCAGCCGGGCCACCATCTACCGCACGCTGCAGTGGATGGTCGACGCGAACATCGCGCAGAAGGTCGACTTCGGTGAGGGGCGCTCGCGGTACGAACGCTCGTACCGACATCCGCGGCACTTCCACCTCATCTGCGAGACCTGCCACGGATCGTTCGAGTTCCTGAGCTCCGACATCGAGTCGATGCTCGACGAGGTGGTCGAGTCGCGCGGATTCCAGGCGCGCCAGGCCACCATCCAGGTGCACGGTGTCTGCGAGCAATGCCGGACGGGCGCCTCGTCGCGGATCGAAGAAGGGTCCACTGAACGGTTGTTCGCGCGCGATGCGCTCCGCGTGGCCATCGCCACCGAGCAGAGCGGCCTGGCGTTCTACACGCACGCCGCCCGCAGCGCCCGCGACGCGCGCGGCCGGCAGATCTTCCTGAAGCTCGCCGACGAAGAGAAGGAACACCTCGGCACACTCCAGAAGCGCTACCGGGAGTTGCTTGCCGAAGACCCGCACCTCGAGTCACGGCCGACGTTCCTGTTCTTCAAGGGGGCCGCAAACGGCATCTTCGCGGCAGGCGTCGAGGAACTGGCCCAGGGCGTCGACGATCGGAAGGCCTTGCTGATCGGCATCCGCTGCGAGCGCGGGTCGCACAGGTTCTTCAAGAAGTACGGCGAGCGATTCGAGGACTCGGAGGGCAAGCGCATCTTCCTGGAGTTCGCCGACGAAGAGAAGCAGCACATGGACCTGCTGGTGGCCGAGTTCCGCGCCCTCAATGCGCGCAGCGGGGCTGTGGCGAAGCCCACGGCGCCGGCGAGCCGCTCGTCGCGCCCGTGACGCTGACTCCGCGTCGCGTGGTCGCGCTCCGGCCCGGCGCCCATCGCGTCGCCTGACACTCTCGACATGACTTCCTCGCACACGTCACGTGTGGCAGCCATCGAGCTGCACGGCATCGTCAAGGACTATCACGGGCTGCGGCCGTTGCGCATTGCGTCGCTGCGCGTCGATACCGGTGAGCGTGTCGCGATCTCGGGCATCGATGCCGCCGGCGCCGAAGTCCTCGTCAACCTCATCAACGGTGCATCGACGCCCGATCAGGGCGAGGTGCGGGTCAACGGGCGCTCGACCGCCGACATCCCCGACGCCGACGCGTGGCTCGCCTCGCTCGAGCAGTTCGGGATCGTCACGGCGCGCGCCGTGCTGCTCGAGGGCTCGTCGGTGCGGCAGAACCTGGCCATCCCGTTTTCGCTGGCCATCGACGACCTGCCGGCAGACGTCGCGGCACGCGTGACGGCCCTCGCCGACGAGGTCGGCATTGCACCGGACGGTCCTCGACCTCCCGATCGGTGACGCCGCACCGGATGTTCGGATGCGTGTGCATCTCGCCAGGTCGCTCGCGCTCGATCCGCAGCTGCTGCTGCTCGAACATCCGACCCTGGGCCTGGCGGCCACCGACGCGCCCGCGCTCGCGGCGGTTGTCGTCCACGTCTGCGAGTCGCGGCGCCTGACGGCGCTCCTGATCTCGAACGACCAGGCGTTCACCCAGGTCGTGGCGACGCGGGCGTTGACGCTCCAACCCGCCACCGGCCAACTCGCCGAACCGCGCTGGTGGCAGCGCTGGTTCAGCATGTGACACCCATGCCGCAACTGATCCTGTTCGACATCGACGGCACGCTGATCCTGACCGGCCGCGCCGGGGTGCGGGCGATGAACCACGCGTTTCGCGAGACGTTGTCGATTGGCGACGCCCTGGCCGACGTCGCGCTGGCTGGACGCACCGATCGCGCCATCATCGCCGAGGTTCTCGCGAGGTTTGCGCCCTCGCACGTTGCAGACGAGGCTTGGATTGGGGCGTTTCGCGACCGCTATCTCGACCGGCTGCGCGTGGAACTCGACGTCGATCATCCCGCCAAGCGGGTGCTGCCGGGGATTGCCCCGCTCCTCGACGCGCTCGACGCCATTCCGGGCGTGCATGTCGCCCTGCTGACCGGCAACTTCGCCCGTGGTGCCGAGGTGAAGCTCGGGTACTTCGATCTCTGGCGGCGATTCCGCGTGGGGAGCGTACGGAGACGCGACCAGCAATCGCGACGACTTGCTACCCGTCGCGATGCAGCGGGCCAACGAGGTCGGATTGACTGGCTTGACGCATGCCGACGTCGTGGTGATCGGCGATACGCCGCACGACGTGGCGTGCGCGCACAACAACGGCGCGCGCGCCGTGGCAGTGGCGACGGGGCCGTTCAGTGAGGCTGCGCTCGTCGAAACGGGCGCAGAGGTAGTGTTGCCCGACCTGGCCGACACCCAGGGCGTGCTCGCAGCACTGGCACGCCTGGCCGTACGCGGTTAGTCGTTCGGTTTGGCGGAAGCGCCTGGGAGTCGAACCCAGCCCCCCCGACAGAGCGGGGAGCGACCGATTTTGAAGACCGGGAGGGCCACCGGGCCCCGTTCGCTTCCGCAGTCTCAGCGCGGGGAATCTCCCGGGCGCAGAGGCTGCCGATCCCGGCATTCTGCTAGTCGACGACGCGAACTTCGCCCGCCCGTGGACCCTTGGGCGAGTCTTCCTGCACGTACTCGACGCGCTGGCCTTCACGGAGCATCTCGAAGACCGACCCGCGCACCGAGCTCCGGTGGAAGAAATGCTCCGTTCCGCTTTCGTCGCGGATGAAGCCGAAGCCCTTGTCGATGAGCAGGCGAGCAATGGTTCCCGATGGCATGACCCGAATCCTCCGAACGGACTCCTCCTCGAAACCGATTCTCGGGGAGGACGAAGCAACCGCGTGACCGATCCTCAGCTCACGGGCTCCGAGCCTCGCGCGGGCGTGCACCTGACACTTCCGCGCATGCTGGCTAGTTCCAGTTAGGTTGTCGGCAGTCTAGGTCGTTCACTGCGACTGAGTCAAGGACTGAACCGGCACGGTCGAGGATCCACTCCGGCGCCTCCTCCTCGTCATCGTCCTCGTCGTCGTCCGACTCGTCATCGTCGTCCTCCTCGTCCTCGTCGTTGTCCCACGGGATGTCGGAGAGTCGCGACGCCTGCGCGCACGCGCCGCTCGGCGGCGCCTGCGGTGATGGCCGGGGCGTGGCACCGTGCTTCACGATGAAGCACCGGGCGCCACCTTGTCGGGCGCAGCGGACGACACGGCCGGGGTCGCCGCAGGAGCAGGCGGAGCCTCGGAGGCGGCGGTCGCCGCGTCTGGGGCTGACGTCGCGGGCGCCGGGGACGCTGCCGCAGCGGGTGCCGACTCGGCCGGGGGCGCAGGAGCGGCCGCCGCAGGTTTCGCGACGGCAGGCTTCGCTGCCGGTGCGGCGGCCTTCGCCGGTGGTGCCGGCGGCTTTGGCGGAGCCACCGTCGCTGCCGGATGCGTCGTCCAGAAGTGCCGGGCACAGCGCGGGCAGACCCAGAACTGCTGGGGGGCCCAGGGGGCACCGGGTTCAGGATCGCGAAGGTCCATCGCGGAGCCACAACGCTGACACGTCAGCGTGTGTGGCTTGGGTGGAGTCTCAGGGGCAGCAGGTGTTGCCAGCGCGTCGTCGGCCACAGAGTGGATGATACCCCCGTTGACAGGCCAGGGGGAGACGGAAGACAACTGCTCGCTGATGATTGCCGCGATCGTACTGTCCGGGGGGGCGTCGAGCCGCATGGGGAGCCCCAAGGCCCTCCTCACGATCGATGGCGAGACGTTTCTCGCGCGCATCGTGCGTGTCGTACGAGCGGCGGGCGTCGATGACATCGTCGTGGTCACCGGCGTGCACCACGACGCCATCGTGGCGCACCTGGCGTCAGGTGCGTCAGGGCCCGGCGAAGAGCCTGCCCTCCGAGTCGTGCGCAATTCCGACGCTGGCGGCGATCAGTTGTCGTCGCTGCGCGTCGGGCTCGCAGAACTCGTTGACGACGGCAGGGTCGAGGCCGCGGTCGTCGCGCTGGTGGATCATCCGCTGATCGACGCGCACACCGTGCGCGACATGCTGGACGCCTTCGACATGACGACAGCGCCCGTCGTCAGGCCCGCGTGCGATGGGCGGCACGGGCACCCCGTCATCTTCGCGCGCGAGACATTCGAGATGCTGCTGCACGGTGTCCTGCCTGACGGTGCGAAGGGCGTGCTGCGCGCCTTCGAGGCGCGCCAGGTGTTCGTGCCGACGACGAACCGGGGCGTGCTGGTGGACGTGGATACACGTGACGTGTACCGGGAACTGGAGGGGGCAGATGTCCGCGACGAGCGACCGCGCTGACGGCAGGCGCGAATCCGCCTTCACAGGCAAGACCGTTGTCATCACCGGTGCTTCGGACGGCATCGGCGCGGCGCTGGCGCGGCACCTCGCCGTGGAGCGGCCGAATCTCGTGCTGGCCGCACGCGGGCTCGACCGCCTGCAGCAGGTCGCAGACCAGTGCCGACAGCACGGGGCACGGGTGCTTGCCGTCGCGGCAGACGTCTCGCGAGACGAAGACTGCCGCACGCTGATCGATCGCGCGCTCGGCGAATTCGGTGACATCCACGTGCTCGTCAACAACGCCGGCATCTCGATGCACGCGCGCTTCGACGATCTCGCCGATTTCACGACATTCGAACGTCTGTGGCGCGTCAACTGTCTCGGCACCGTGCTGTGCACGCGTTACGCGTATCCCGCCCTGAAGCGCACGCGCGGGCTCATCGTCGGGGTGTCGTCGCTTGCGGGCAAGACGGGCGTGCCGGCACGAACGACGTACTGCGCGAGCAAGTTCGCGCAGACGGGTTTCCTCGAGGCGTTACGGGTGGAGGCCGAGGAACACGGCGTCTCGGTGCTCATCGCCTACCCCGGGGTCGTGGCTACCGAGATCCGCCGGCGTGGGCTGAATGCGCAGGGTGAGCCCGCGGGCGTGTCGGGCCTCGAGGAGCGCGGCGCGATGCCGGTCGAGGAATGCGCGCAGCGGATCGCCGCAGCGATGCGGGCTCGACGGCGTGACCTGGTGATGACCGCGCAGGGCCAGGTGGGGCTCTGGCTGAAGCTCATCGCACCGCGGCTGGTCGACCGCATGGCGCGCGCGGCGCTGGCGCGCAGGCAGGGCTGACATCCGGCGCTCGGCCATTGTGACTACAACCATGCTACCTTTGTGGTCACATGCCGGGAGGGCGGATGGCAACGGTGGGTATTCGAGATCTCAAGGCACACCTGAGCAGCCACCTGCGACGTGTGCAGGCGGGTTCACGGCTCGTAGTCACCGAGCGTGGGATGCCCATTGCCACCATCGTCCCGGTGGATCTGCCCGACGCGTCGCCAGGCCTCGCCTGGGCTCGCACGCTCGTGGCCGGGGGGCGTGGTGAGTGGTCGGGCGGAAAGCCGTCGGGGACAGCATACGGCGTCACTCTCACGGGCGGCGCCTCGATGTCTGACACCGTCCTCCACGACCGACGATGATTCTTTACCTCGATACGAGCAGCATCGTGAAGCTCTACGTCGCGGAAACCGGGTCGGAAACGGTCCGCGGCCTGGTGCGCGACGCGGACGTCGTGGCGACATCGATGGTCGCGTACCCGGAACTGCGCGCGGCGCTCGCGCGCCGACGTCGCGACCGCACCCTTCGTGCCACGGACTTCACCAGGGTCAAGCGTGCGTTCGAAGCCGACTGGCCTGCCTATCTGGCGATTGGGGCGACAACGGCTGTCTGCCGCGATGCAGGGGAACTGGCCGAGCGCTACGGCCTCTGCGGCTACGACAGCGTGCACCTGGCGTCGTACGCCGAGGTGGCACGGGGAGTTGGCGTCACGGGCGCCAGGTTCTCGAGTTTCGATGACCGCCTCAACGAGGCAGCCAGCGCATTGACGCGTGCGCTCGCACGCCAGCGTTCGCGTGCACCCTTACGGGGGTCGCGCACGTAGCGACCTAACCCACGGCCTCCGCGATCGCACGTCCCAGGTCGGCCGTCGTCGCACGGCCGCCAATATCCGGCGTGCGGGGCGCTTCGGGTTCCGCGAGCGTCCGCTCGATTGCGGCGACGATGTCTGCGGCAGCCTCGGCGTGTCCCAGGTGCTCGAGCATCAGCGCCCCTGACCAGATCATCCCGATGGGGTTGGCAATGCCCTTCCCGGCGATGTCGGGTGCCGATCCGTGCACCGGCTCGAAGAGCGACGGCGCGGTCCGATCGGGATTGATGTTGGCGCTCGGCGCGATGCCGATCGTCCCCGTGCACGCCGGCCCGAGGTCCGAGAGGATGTCGCCGAACAGGTTGCTCGCCACGACGACGTCGAACCGGTCGGGGTGCAGGACGAACTGCGCGGTCAGGATGTCGATGTGGTACTTGTCGACGCGCACCGCCGGATACTGCGCGGCCATGGCAGCGACGCGCTCGTCCCAGAAGGGCATCGTGATCGAGATGCCGTTGCTCTTGGTCGCCGACGTGAGGTGGCGCTTCGGCCGCCGCGCCGCGAGCTCGAACGCGTAGCGAAGCACGCGATCGATGCCGAAGCGGGTCATGACCGTTTCCTGGATCACCGTCTCGCGCTCGGTGCCCTCGAAGATGCGACCGCCGATGCTCGAGTACTCACCCTCGGTGTTCTCGCGGACCACGTAGAAGTCGATGTCGCCCGGCGCACGCCCGGCGAGGGGCGACGGGATGCCCGGCATGAGCCGGCACGGTCGCAGGTTCACGTACTGATCGAACTCGCGACGGAACTTCAGCAGGGACCCCCACAGCGAGATGTGGTCGGGCACGGTGGCCGGCCAGCCGACGGCACCGAAGAAGATCGCATCCATCGGCGCGAGGTGGTCGCGCCACTTGGCCGGCATCATCTCGCCGTGCTGCGTGTACCAGTCGCAGCTCGCCCAGTCGTGATGGTGCCACTCGATGCCGATGTGGTGGCGCTTCGCCACCGCATCGACGACGCGGATGCCTTCGGGCGTCACCTCGCGGCCGATCCCGTCGCCCGGCAGGACTGCAATGTGGTGTGTCGTGCTCACGTCATGACTCCAGGAAGGGTTCGAGCGCCTCGACAAGGGCGTCGGGCGCTTCTTCGGGGATGTAGTGGCCGCAGTCGAGCGCATGCCCGCTGACCTGCGCTGCGACCCTCCGCCATTCGGCCAGGACGTCGAAGCACCGGCCCGCAACACCGTGCGCGCCCCACAGGGCCAGCACCGGCATCGTCAGGCGACGCCCCGACGCGCGATCGGCGCGGTCGTGCTCGAGGTCGATCGTGGCGGCGGCGCGGTAGTCTTCGCAGATGCCGTGAATGGTCGCAGGATCCGACCCGCACCGCTCGTACTCTGCCAGTGCCTCTGGTGCAAACGGCGCGAGGCCGGCGTGCCTGCTGGCGAGCATCGAGCGGACGTAGTACGCGCCTTGCGCGCCGATGAGAGACTCGGGCAGCGGGCAGGGCTGGATGAGGAAGAACCAGTGCCAGTACGCACGGGCGAACGCCTCGGTGGTCTGCTCGTACATCGCGAGTGTCGGCGCAATGTCGAGCACAACCAGCCGCGTCACGCACGACGGGTGATCGGCGGCCATGCGGTGCGCCACGCGCCCGCCGCGATCGTGGCCGACGACCAGCCACTGTTCGTACCCGAGGTGCTGCATGAGCGCGACGACGTCGTGCGCCATCGTGCGTTTCGAGTAGTTCGCGTGATCGTGCGTGCCGCGCGGCTTGTCGGAGTCGCCGTAGCCACGGAGGTCCGGTGCCACCAGCGTGAACGTCGCGGCCAGCCGTTCGCTCACGCGATCCCAGATGGCCCCCGTCTGCGGGTGCCCGTGCAGGAGCAGGAGCGGAGTCCGGCCCGCAGGACTCCGCCGCACGGCCAGCCGCAGGGGGCCGTCACTGCTCTCCACCAGGATCGATTCGCGGAGCATCCGGGGAGCCTACGGAGCGTGACATCGGCTGTCAACCCGGTGGAGGTGGCGCGTGACTCGTGGCACGAGGTGGCGCGCGATCCAGTTGATCGCGCGTCAGCGTCGCAGGCCTGCGGCCCACTCCAGCAGGAACGGAAGCGGCCAGCAGTTGATGATCCGCTCGGGCGGGATCCGGGCGAGGCGCGCGTGGGCAATCGCCGTCTCGGCAAAGACCCATTCCCCGGTGGCGTGCGCATCGCTGTCGAGTGCGAAGAGGCAGCCTGCGTCCAGCGCCCGCCGTGCCAGCACGTGATCGATGTCCTGGCGGCGCGGATCCCCGTCGATCTCGATGGCCACCGTCGAACGCGCCGCCGCCTCGAACACGCGATCCCAGTCAACGCTGACGCCAGTCCTCACGCCGCGCTTGCGTCCCCGTGGATGTCCCAGGATGTGCACCCCCGGCGCGCGCACCGCCGCGACGAAACGCGGCGTCTGGTCGTGGTCAGACCGGAGCGCCGAATGCGGCGCTGCGACCACGAGTTCGAGGAGCCGCAGCTCCGAAGGCGCCATGTCGATCGTGCCGTCGGCACGGATGTTGGCCTCGATGCCCTTGATGATCCTGAAACGTCCCGCGTGGCGTTCGTTCAGCCTGTCGATTTCGCGGTGCTGGTCGGAGAGGCGCGCCATCGACACGCCGCGTGCGACAGGCAGGCCGTACGCATGGTCCGTGACCGCGGCGTACTCGTAGCCTCGTGCGATTCCCGTGGTGACGATCGCCTCGAGCGGCTGCCGGCCGTCGCTGTAGGTGGAGTGCATCTGCAGGTCGCCGCGATAGTCGGCGAGGGTCGGGCCACCGAGTGCGGGGTCGGCAAGCGCTGCCGCGACCGCAGCTTCGTCGAGGAACGTGTCGCGTGGGGTGGGGTGCGCCGGGACTCGTGCCCGGGGACGGCTGCGGGCAACGGCTCTTTCGACGGTCGGAGAACTGCCGGTCCGCAACACTTCGACGATGACGCGCGCCGCGGCGGTGCCGATCCCATCCGTGGGAGTGAACGTGCCGTCAGGCTTCAGGAGGGTCGCAAGCGGTGCACCGAGCGCGTCCACCACGGTGGCGGCGCGCGCGTACGTGGCCTTGAGCACCGGTGCCGCTTCCTTCGAGGCGAGTGCACGGAGCAGGTCGGCGATGGCGGCGTTTGCGTCGGGCGTGGGGCGGGGGCGAGGCATGGGCGAGTGGACAGGTTACCCGACGTGCCCGCGCCCGAGCCCGCCCGGCGGGCCGACCTCGCCGCTGTCGAGGTGTAACCAGGATGCGTGTTTCCGCATCTGTGGATGTCATGCCTCTCTACGAATTCAACTGCCGCGCATGCGGCCACCGCTTCGAAACCCTTGTGACAGGCAGCCGCACGCCCCCCTGCCCGCAGTGCGACTCGCTGGAACTCGACAAGCTGTATTCCACCTTCGGCATGGCCACGGCCGGATCGAAGGGACGTACCACCGCTGCGCCCCGGTTCACTTGAGCGCCAGGACGCGGGCCGGGTGCCTGCTAGGTCGGTCGCTTCAAGGTGCGATGATGCGGAGCTTGGGGAAGTAGGTGCTGTACCGTCGCGCGTCGCGCGTCAGCAACGTCAGCCCCTCCACGGCGGCGTGAGCCCCGATGTAGAAGTCAGGCAGTGGTGAGCGCCGCACCCCTCCACGTTGTCGGTACTTCACGTAACACTGTCCAGCCAGGTACGCGGACTCCCACGGTAACGGCCGCCGCTGGTAGTAGGCACCCGGCAGCGCCTCCTCGAGGTCCTCGATCCTCGCGAAGCGCGCGGCCACCTCGGCGTAGATGATCGGATTGATGGCCAGCGCTGCGACGTTGGCCTGCGCCGCCAGCGCCGCCGCCGACCAGTCCATCCACTCGGGGTCCGCCGTCACGATGTCGAGGATGACGTTGCTGTCGACGAGGGTGGTCGCGTGCATGTCACTCGCCGCGCGTGAGCGCGAGAATCTGATCGGTCGACAGCCTTGGCCCCGGTGATCGCCCCGCAGCCGCTCGCAGATGGGCCACGATCGCATCGCCGGTCGTCTGCTGTGGGGCGCGCCTGATTCGGACGCTGTCGCCCACGACGTCGAAGACCACGCGCGTGCCCGGCCGGAGCCCGAGCCGGTGGCGGATCTCCTGTGGAATCGTGACCTGTCCCTTGGATGTCAGCGTCATGTTCAACTCTTACCGGTAAGAGTATTACCGCGCCTCATCCAAATCAACCATTGCATCTGCGGACAGGCGCTGCCGGTTGGCGGGTCCTACACCACGTGCGCGATGACCCACGCCACGTAGCGATCCATCCACCCCTGCAGGAACTTCCTGCTGCGGTCGTTGCCGATGTTGCCGGCCTCGTCGAAGAGGTCAGGCTTGACCTGGATGAAGGCCTCGGGTTGTCCCATCGTCGGCATGTCGACGTGCGCGAGGATGGTGCGCAGGTGCTGCTGCGCGATTGCCGTGCCGACCTGTCCAGGAGACGCTCCGATGACGCCGGCAGGTTTTCCGGCCCACACGTTCTGTCCGTAGGGGCGCGAGCCGTGGTCGATCGCGTTCTTGAGCACACCCGGAATCGACCGGTTGTACTCGGGCGTGACGAAGATCACGCCCTGTGCTGCGGCGACCTCGGCCTTGAGACGCCTGACCGACGCGGCCGGCGCGGCGTCGTCATCCTGGTTGTAGAGCGGCAGGTCATCGATGCGGACCTGGTCGAGCGCGAACTGCGGCGGTGCCAGCGTGCCCAGAACCGACGCGAGCCGACGATTGTGCGAATCGCGCCGGAGGCTGCCCACCAGCACGGCAATGCGGTAGGTGTTCATGTGTGTCGTCAAGCCTTCCTGACGATGAGCGGCCGCACCAGCGCCATCACCACCAACACGAGTCCGAACGTGCAGACGATCGTCGGCGCCGGTCGGCAGATCGAACAGCACCGAGAAGTACATGCCGAGCATCGACACGAGCATGCCCATCACCCAGCCGATCGCCAGCCGGGGGCCGATGCGCGCCGAGAACAGCATGCCGCCGACCGACGGCACGATCAGATAGCAGAACACCAGCAGCACGCCGGCGATCGCGACCGACCGCGTCACCACGAGGCCGAACGACGCGTAGAAGAGGAAATCCCAGAAGCGCACGGACGACGCCGCGCGCGGCGGCCGCGTTCGGTGTCGATCGAGATCTCGAGGAACCGCTTGCGGAAGACGAAGTGGAACACGCCGATCGCCAGGTAGATCGCGCGCGGTCAGCCAGACTTCGGGCCACTGCACCGACAGGATGTTGCCGACCAGCATGTCTCTGCAGGTGTTCGGCTTCACCGGTCGCCTTGCTCATCGTCAGGATCACCGCCGCCGAGGCCACGGCGTACGAGATGCCGATGATGGCTTCCTGCGGGATGTGCGCCTCGTGTCCCTTGACCATCGCGAAGATGAGCGCGCCGATGAGCGTGAACGCCAGGCTCATCCAGTAGATGGCGGGATCGTGCGGCGTCGTAGCCCTGCCAGACGGCGATGGCCGCGCCGAGCGACGCGATCTGCGCGAGCGAGAGATCCACGAAGATGACGCCGCGCTCGACGACGTGCAGGCCGAGGTACGCGTGGATGCCCGCGATGATCAGCGCTGGCGACGATCGCCGGCGCGAGGAACTGCAGGATGTCCGAGGTCCACGTCGCCCTACTTTCCGGTGGTCTGCTTGAGCGCTGCCGGCGAGCTGTGCTGACGTTGTAGTCGAACAGCTGGATGTAGTCGGTCGCTTCCTTCGTGCCGCCGACCGACGGCGCCAGCACGCAGCACGTGGCCGCCCACCTGGTTGGCGATCGACTGCGGCGTCTTCAGAGTCGAAGTACGGCTCGACGACGATGAGCTTGACGCCCTGCGCCTTCATCTCGTCGATCAGCTCGAGGGTGTGCGACGGCGACGGCGGAATGCCGGGTTTCGGCTCGACGTATCCGATGACGTCGAGGCCGAAGCGCTCCATGAAGTTCGGCCACGAGCGGTGGTAGGTGACGAGCTTCGTGCCCTTGTACGGCGCCATCGTCGCGTCCCATCGCTTCTCGGCCGCGGCGAGCCGCTTGTCGAAGTCGGCGTAGCGCTGCGCGAAGTACGCCGCGTTGGCCGGGTCGAGTTGCGCTCAGCTTGTCGCGGATGGCCTGTGCGATCAGCCGGCCGTTGCCGGGATCGAGCCAGTAGTGCGGATTGCCGAGCGGATGCACGTCGCCCATCGCGCGCGTGATCTGGCCGGTCGGCGATTTCCAGAATCTTCACGTTGCCCGATGCATCGAGATAGCCGTCGCCGCCGACCTGGATCTTGGCGTTGCGGCTGCTGGTCATGGAGCGGCGGCAGCCAGCCGATCTCGAGCTCGCGGCCGACGACGATGAGCAGGTCCGCGCGGCTCACTGCGAGGATGAAGCTCGGCTTCGGATCGACGAAATGCGGATCCTGGTAGCCCTTCGCGAGGGCGAGGACGTCGACCTTGTCGCCACCGACCTCGCGCGCGAGCGACGCGAGATCTTCGGTCGTGGTCACGACCTTGAGTGGTCCGGCCGCAAGCGGACGCGCGGCCACGGCAAGGAGGGCGAGCGTGACGAGACGACTGACTGTACGCATGGCCTGTTGTCCTTCGAAGAGGGTGGCGCGCCTAGAACACGTGCGCCCCGTGGGCGCCGATCGCGAAATTGAACTGGAACAGGAACTCGTTCGCCTTGATACCCTCGGCGTAGCGCGTGTGGCGGTACTGGCCCCGAATCTGGCTGAACTCGCTTGGCCAGAACGTCAGGAACACCGATCCGCCCGTGTCGGTCAGCTCGGGCTCGAAGGTGCGGTCTGACCGGTCGATGCGCGCACCGGCATACCAGCGGCGGGCGAACTGGTATTCGCCGAGCCCGTAGAACCCGAACGCCTCCGCGGTCGATCCCGAGGGCAGATCCTGACGGCTCCAGATCAGTTCAGTGCGCAGGTTCAGGCGCTTGTAGATCGCGCGCCGCAACGGGCGATAGCGGAACGACGCATCGAACCCGATGAGTCGCTTGTCGAGCGCAGTTCCGGGTTCGGGCAGCAACTCCGCCGGGGCCGTGTCGAGGTTGCCCGGACCGAACGCGAACGAACCGCCGAACTCGAGATTCGTGCCCTCCGTGAGGTCGCGATAACCGCGGGCGCGCCCCACGTACGTCAACTCCGACCGTTCAGACGAGGAGAAGGCCGCCGAGTGGCTGCTGAAGACTTCCCCGGTCGCCTCGAGATACATGAAGTTGTTGGGCAGCAACTTGGACAGCGAGAAGCCGCTGTCGCTGAGGCCTTCTTCGCCCCCCACGAGGTTGTCGGTGACAAGCGGGCGGTCGGTGGTGGGCATCGCGTGGGTGTGCAGGGTGTTCACCTTGCCGAAATCCGCGCGCATCTTCCCGACCTTCAGCAGCAGCCCGGCAGGCAGGCTCGTGAACGTGAGGAATCCCTCCTCGATCTCGATGCCGTCAGGGCCGACGGCCAGGTAGATGTCGGCCCGTCCGTACGGATCGACGACCGACTGCATCGACACCTCGGCTTCTTCGAGTTGCAGCGACGGCTGGTCGCTCATCGGGTTCTGGCCGGCGGCGCCCAGGAAGTTGGTGATGACCGACGTGTCGGGGTTGAAACCCTTCGACGCACCCGCCACGTTCGCGGTGGTGACAGGCTGCGGCGCAGCGATGACAGGCTCGGCGGCTGCGGGTTCGGCGGGCGCGGCGGGCGCCAGTTCGCCGATGCGCTGTTCGAGTTGGGCGATGCGCTGCTCGTAGGCTTCGCGCATCGCATCCAGTTCCCTTTTCAACCGGTCCAGTTCATCGCGGACCTGCTGAACGTCCCCTGCCTGCGTGCTTTGCGTGGCCTGCGCCGACCGTGCGAGCTGCGCGCCTTGTGCCGACTGTGCGGCCTGCGTGGCTGGAACGACCGGCACGGCCTGCGCCGACGCGATGGGCGAGGCGTGGCCCTGCGCCGCCGCGGGATGAGCCCACGCCAGGCTGCCTGTCACGACCAGCGCGACCAGCGCGCACGTGTGTGTGCCGTCCATGAACGCCCCCTGCGTCCTCCGCTGAACTGCGTGAGGATCGCCTCTGGCTCTCCGGCCCGGCTCATCGCTCCAGCGGCTGGCGCAGCGACGATGTCTCGGCCGGTGAGATCTGAATGCGTGATGTGGTGTGGTCGGCGTCAATCGACGCCGAAGCCTGCCCGGGGCTGGCCTGGTGGCCGGTTCAGGCGGAGGCTGGCGGCGCGCGCGAAGGCCGCGTCCGCGTGCCGACGACATCGGTCAGCGCCAAGGCAACGTGCGGCAGCAGATCGGCTTGGCGGAAGGGAACGTCAGCGATGACGACCTGCGCCACCCGAGCGTGGCCAGCCGTTCTCGCAAGATGGCAGATGGCGCAGTGGCTCAACGGGGACAAGGCCCCGGTCGGTTCGAAGTGAGGCGTGGCTGGTGAGTAGTCGTCGGCGTGCCGGCACTTCGCGTCATCGGTGAACGCGCAATGGGCAGCGTTGCCGAACGGCAGCGAACTGCCGAGGAGCAGTGCGAGCACGATCAGGGCTCGTAGACGCGCCACCTTGAATTGCCTCAAGTTCGCACACTCTACCTTTGGGCGTCGGAACACGTCAAATACCGGGATGGGAGTTGTCAGCGGCCCAATGGCGATCCTGCAAGGTGAACCGAGGACGGTGTCGCTGTCGTGCCAGCGTGGCGTGACGCGAGCGGGGCGCGGTGGATCAGACGAGACTTGTCAGGCGATACACGCCCCGCGCAGGCATCGTCGCGTAGCCCTCGTAGACCAGTGCGCGGTTGCCACGCCCGGCGTCGGGCCGCGACAGGCCGGTCACGCGCGCCAGTTCCCCGGGAATCGTCATGCCCGCTCCAGCCAGGAAGCACCGGGCGATCTCGCGCACGGCCGTCTCCCGGCCCACGCGCCGGCGCAGCGCATCGGGGAAGCGCCCGATGCCCAGTGTCCAGATGTACGTGAACCGCGGAATATAGGCGGCCTCGCCGGGAACCACGATCATCGCGGCCTGGAGCTCGTCGATGCCAGTGGCGAAGGCCTTGCGGTCTCTCACGCCCGAGGCCTCCCGCAGGTCTGACGTGCTCATCTCCCACTCGCTGCGGAGCACGCGGAGGATCGCCTGCGCGTCAGCCCCCAGTTGCTCCTTCTCCTCGGATCGACGCACTCCCCAGACGGCGTGGAAGTACGGGATCATGCGCGGCGCCACGAACATGGCCCTGCCGCGGGCGAGCTTGGCGTAGTAGACCTTGCCGCGCCGCATGAGCTCGTCTTTCAACACCCACGCGCGCGACGCCTCGGGATCCTTCTGGACGTTGCGCGGCATCACCGCGTCGCGTCGGCCGCAGACCGCCACGTAGAGCGACGGTCCCGGGCGACGGGAATCGGCCAGGCAGGCCGCAAAGCCCACCTGACCGATGAAGCGCTCCGCGTCGAAGGCGCTGTCGACCTGTCGCGTCGCCTCGCGGCACCAGCGTTCGTCGCGGAACTCCTCCACCTCTGTCGGCAACTCGACCCGGCGTCGCATCTGTCTCGGCCCTGCGGCATTGTCTCACCGGGCCATGGGTGCTCGTGCGCGCCTACTTGCCCCGAACGTCGAGCGTCTTGTGGAAGAAGTCGAACGTGGCGTTGATCGCACGCAGCGTCGCCTCGCGCGTGGCAGCCGGCGTGGCGGAGATCCAGCTGTGGTTCGCACCGGCGATGTAGATCGATTCCACCCGTTCGCCCGCGGCCTTCATCCTGGCTTCCATGTCGCGTGACTGGGCGACGGGCACGACCGAATCGGCCTCGCCGTGGATCAGCAGGCTGGGCGGGTCGTTGCCATCGACGTAGCTCGCCGGGCTCGCCGCCTTGACCGCCGCCTCGGGGCACACGGTCGGCACGCATCGCAGCAGCGCGTTCTCGGCGCCGTTGCCCGCCGAGCGCGCGAGGATCGGGGCGAAGTCGAACACGCCGTACCAGGTCACGAGCGCCTGCACGCACTCGGAGCCTTGCGCCGCGGGCGACGGGTCGAAGTCGGTGACGCCGCACGTCAGTGCGGTCAACGCCGCGAGGTGCCCACCTGCGGATCCGCCCCACACGCCCACGCGCGCGGCGTCGATGCCGTACTTCGCCGCGTGTGCCTTGAGGAAGCGAAGCGCGGCGCGCGCGTCCTGCAACTGCGCGGGAAACGGCGCCTCTCCGGTGAGCCGGTATTCGAGGCTCGCCACCACGAATCCCTCGCTGGCGAACGTCGCGAGCACCTGCGGAAAGTTCGAGAACGGGCCCGCGTGCCGCATGTGGCCGCTGTTCCACCCGCCGCCGTGGATGTAGATCACCAGCGGCTTCGGTCCCGCGGGCTTCGCCGGCGTGTAGATATCGACCACGAGCGGCCGGAAGCCCTGCACGGTCGAGTAGACGACATCGGCGTAGCCGGTGACACCGTCGGGGAACTGCGTGACGCGGTCGGGGTAGACGTCGCCGAGCACCGGCGCCGCGGCGACGGGGAAGTCCCGCGTTTGCGCTGCCAGCGGGCTTGCAAGCATCACCGTCACGGCGAATGCTGCGAGGGTGATCTGCCACGTGCGGTTCATGGTTCCCAGCATCGTTCGTCTCTCCCGTGAAGCGTCCGGACCTTCGCCGTGCCCGGCATGGTCGAGCATTGTGGACGCGACGCGCCGCGGGCGCAACCGTCGGGGAACAGCGAAGGTCGCCGCCGAAGCGTGCCGCCGTGAAGAGGGGAACTCGTGCACCATTCGGCAATCCAGGGATCCGGATTCAAGAGCCTGTCCGAAGGCGACCGCGTCGAGTTCGACGTCGTGCAGGGCAATAAGGGCCCCGCGGCTGAGAACGTTACCAGGATCTGACCGTCCGCGGCGCTCGCGCGCGGCTACTCGGCGACCGTGATAGACGACTGATCAGGGAGTGGCTGCTGCGCGTCGTACCAGCTCGATGTCCAACCGCGTGTCGCCCGTGATCAACACGTCACGCCAGCCAGGACGCGGCTGCCCCGGCGGATCTTCGAAGTCCCGGTTGTAGGAACCCACCGCGATGGGTGTGGGAACCCCGGGGACCAGCCACACACCGCCGCCAGTCGCGAGCTCGCCCGGGAAGTGGTAGAACCCATTGTCGTCGGCGGTGGCGAACGTGTGAGTCTCCCGGCCGCACAACTCGCAGTACACGAGGGCACCGGCGATCGGCATCCGCCCCGTTGGTGTCAGTTCGTACACGACGCCTGAGAGGCTCGCGCCAGTCAGTTGGCCCGGGGGGAACCCGGAGGTCGCAGGTGCTGGCGCCGCCTGCGGGGGCAGCGGGGAAGGTGACAACGGCGCGGGCGAATGACCGGGGCCGCCACATCCAACCAGTCCGAGCGCCAGCACGAAGATGCCACCTGGCAATCGAGTCCTATCTCTCAATGCTTTCTCCCAGGGTCCTTGATCATGACGATCGCCGTGAGAACACACATTTGTCGGCCCTCAGGGTGGAAGCCGATCGGATAGGGCGACCGGGGCGACCGGTCGCTCATTCAACGACACTCGTCCCGTCCGCGAGGGTACGGAATTGCCCAACAGAGAAGCCCTGGTATGTGCCATTCCTCAGCCATTCGATAACGGCGCCCTGGATGGTCGCGTGCGGTCCACCCCAACCCGACGCAGCAGCCGAACCCTCCCAGAGTGACGCATGTGATGCACAGTCCATGCGCACGCGCAGCTTCTGGCTCGAGGAGAGCGCTGCGTAAAGCGCGTCGAGATGGGAGGGCGGCACTGTCTGATCGATGGCGCCCCCGATGACGAGAACCGGCACCGTGATGGCGGCGGCTTCGGCCGGGCCCCAACCCCACCGCACTGCCGTCGGCCAACGCGACAGGCCGCCGGTGACCGGATCCCGATTGCTGCCCCACCCGGCGGCGTACGGATCTCGGCTGCGCATCGAGTCCCATACCGCATGCAGGACGTCAACATTCCGCTGTCCGGGACACGCGGTGTTCACCTGAACCAGAGCCGAGACGCCTGCGAAGCTTCCGACGCCCAGTGGCCAGGTCGCCCGGCCGACTCCCGGCGGCGGTTCGAACTGTGTCAACGCGGGGGTGGTTCCGAACGGACCAGCCAGCATGACCACGCGGGCGATGTTTGCCTGATTCCCCGGCACCGCGAGATACGGACCGACCACGGTCGATCCCAGGGACCATGAGAACAGGCTGACCCGGCGCCGCTCGGCGGCGGTGCCGTCTTCATCACCCTCCTCGTCGCCACCACGCGACTAGGCTCCGCACGTGGTTCACGACGGCTTCGAGCTGGTCGATGCCCGCCTGGCGATCGGTGAAGTGTGAGTTGTCAGAGTGAAAACACTCCGCCTGGAGGGGATTGGGCACGAGCAGAGCGTTCTGCTGATTGGTGGGGTTGACGTTCACCGCAGCGTCCGTCGATCGGCTCGCATTGCAGGGATCGTCCATGCTGAAGTGTGACGATCCGCCAAACCCAAGTTGATTGAAAGCGAACGCATCGATGCCGTTGTTCGCCATCGCTGTCATGAGGCTGTAGTCGCCGAAAGGCACGTCGAAGGCGCTGATGCCGTCAACCGTGCGTCCGTGCACGAGGACCGCAGAGCGCACCAGACCGCGGCAACGCCCGGTCTGATAGATGGGGCGAATGCGCCGAACCTCGATTTGCGCCGGGAAGCCCGGATGATTCGGCAGCGTGGACGAGACGTCAAGGAGGTAGTCCGTTGTTTCCAGGCGTATGGGGACGCAGTCGTGCTTGTTCCCGTTCTTGTCCGTCGCCTCCTGCGGCGCGGGATCGCCCACCCTCGCGTCTGCGGTCGCACTGACGATGCTGCCCGCGACGCCGATGACGCAGACGCACGCGAGCGTTGCCAATCCTGACCGACAGCTGCGACTCATCAGTAACCTCCAGAAATCCCGTGGGTTGCGAGCACGTGGCACGGCGTCACCAAGGCAGCCGAGACCAACTGGACGCGGACCAACTGCAGTAAGATAGGCACCACACCACACGGAAGTCTCAGGGGACAGTCAGGGACTTCGCAGGAATTTCCCAAGGAGGGCCGTGGTGCGGATTCGCTTCGGCCCATTTGTTCTCGACCTCGACACCAGACAGCTCACCGAGGAAGGCCGCGAGATTCACCTCTCGCCCAAGGCGTTCGAGTTGCTGTCGGCGCTCGTCGTTGATCGTCCAAAGGTGATCTCCAAGACGGTGCTGCAAGGTCGACTGTGGCCCGAGACGTTCGTTGCCGAGGCCAATCTGTCGAATCTCGTCGGCGAGATTCGCGGGGCTCTCGGGGATCCACCCCGAGCACCACGATTCATTCGCACCGCTCATGGGTTTGGCTACGCCTTCTTCGCCGATGCCACGGTTCAGCACAGGTTCGCGGAAGCGTCTGTGGACCAGCCAGGGTGCTGGATCGAATGGGGCCAGCGCCGTTTTCCGATGTCAGTCGGGGAACACGTCGTCGGGCGCGATCCCGGCGTCGAGGTGAGACTCGATCACTCGACGGTCTCACGCCGTCACGCGCGGTTCGTCGTGACTGCGAGTGGAACGGTGCTGGAGGATGTCGCCAGCAAGAATGGCACCTTTCGAGCTGGCGAACGGGTCACCGCGCCGGTTCTGCTCGCTGATGGCGATGCCATCCGCATCGGATCGTTGCTGCTGACGTTCCGCATGCGAGGGCCCGCCGGCTTGACCGACACCCAGGCAGTCGAGGCGACACCGCAAGCCAGCTGACTCCGATGCCGATAGCGAACGGGGACTTCATTGGTCCGTATGAGATCCTCGGCTGGCTCGGCGCCGGCGGCATGGCGGTGGTCTATCGTGCGCGTGATTCGCGGCTGGCGCGCGAAGTCGCGATCAAGCTGATCCCCGAGGCGGCCGCCACAGACGCCAGTCGGGTCCATCGCTTCGAGCAGGAAGCACGCGCCGCAGGTCAACTCAATCACCCGAACATCCTGGCCGTCTACGATGTGGGCACTCACAGCGGCACGCCCTACATCGTCTCGGAGCTGCTGGAAGGGGCGCCGCTCCGCAGCCTGCTCTCGGCGGGCGCGTTGACGCCGCGCAGGGCCGTCGACTACGCGCGGCAGACGGCTGAAGGGCTCGCGGCCGCGCACGACAGGGCCATCGTTCACCGTGACGTGAAACCCGACAACCTGTTCATCACTCACGAAGGCAGGGTGAAGATCCTGGACTTCGGCATCGCCAAGCTCACGGGCACCGACGAGGAGCCCGTCCGCGCCGGCTCGCGAACCGACACGGCGCCGGGGATGGTGGTGGGCACGGTGGGCTACATGTCGCCTGAACAGGTCCGCGGCGAACCCGTCGATTCCCGCTCCGACATCTTCAACTGCGGAGCCGTCCTCTACGAGATGCTCACCGGGCGTCAGGCGTTCGCCCGCGGCACGGCGGCCGAGGTCGTGGCGGCGATCCTCAAGGAAGATCCGACGGGGCCGTTTCCCGCAGCCGTACCGCCCGCGCTCGAGCGCATCGTATCGCGTTGCCTGGAGAAGGCGCCGCAAGCCCGTTTCCAGTCGGCGCGCGACCTGGCCTTCGGCCTGGACGTGCTGACTGGGACGGCCCCCATCGCAGCAGCGGTCGACGCGGTCAGTGCCCATCGGCGGGCCTGGTGGCGCCAACCGGTCGCGCCATGGGCCGTGACCGTCGCTCTGGCGGTGGGTCTGGCGCTGGCGTTGTGGGGATGGGCAGCGCCCGGAAGCACGTCGCCCTCAACACCCCTGCACATCAGCGCCGAGCTGGGCACTGACGCGACGCTGGCGCCCCTCAACGTTCAGTTCGGAGGGGCCGTGACGATGTCGCCAGACGGTGGGACACTGGCCTTCGTCGCGCAGCGTGCCGACGAGGAACGGCCGCAGCTGTACGTTCGGCGGCTCGATCAGCTGCGGGCATTGCCACTTGCTGGCACCGAGGGCGCGCTCGCGCCGTTCTTTTCCCCGGAAGGGCAGTGGATCGGGTTCTTCGCCGACGGCAAGCTGAAGAAGATCGCGATCACGGGCGGTGCGGCCATCGTCCTGGCAGACGCGCCGAGCACGCGGGGCGGCACGTGGAGCGACGACAACACCATCGTGTTCTCGCCGCACCAGCTGGCGGGCACGCCTTTGCTCCGTGTGTCGTCAGAGGGTGGCGATGCCAGGGCGATCACCACGCTCGCCGCGGGCGAGGCCATCCACCTCTGGCCGCAGGTGCTGCCCGGCGGCACGGCGTTGCTCTACACGAGCGCCAGCGCCCCGAGCGCCTACAACGAGGCCAACATCGTCCTCCACCAGTTGCCCAGCGGCACGCGCAAGGTCGTGCAGCGCGGCGGGTATCACGGGCGGTACTTGCCGAGCGGCCATCTGGTCTACATCCATGACGGCAGGATGTTCGCCGTACCCTTCGATCTCGACCGCCAGGAGGTGACGGGGTTGCCGGTGCCGATCCTCGAAGGCCTGGCGTCGAATTCGATTACGGGCGGCGCGCAGTTTGCGGTGTCGGCCAGCGGCACGGCCGTGTATCTGCCTGGTCCCACGGTCGGAGGCGGCACGCCGATCCACTGGATGGGCCCAGACGGAAAGACCACACTGCTCCGGCCGACCTCTGCCAGCTGGACCAATGTCCGCTTCGCGCCCGATGGCCTGCGGCTCGCCATGGACATCAGTGAGGGCCGCTCCGCCGATATCTGGCTGTTCGAGTGGGCGCGTGGTGGGTCGATACGCCTGACACTCGACCCTGCCGAGGACCGGCAGCCAGTGTGGGCTCCGGATGGGGAGAGCATCGCGTTCGCGTCGAACCGCGCCGACAACGCGACGATGAACCTGTACTGGCAGCGGACCGACGGCACAGCCAAGGTCGAGCGCCTGACGACCAGCACGAACCACCATTACCCGACGTCCTGGCATCCAGGCGGCAGGTACTTGCTGTTCGTGGAGGAGTTCCGACCCCTGAACGTGGACGTGATGGTGCTACCGCTTGAGGCAGCCGGCTCCGGCTGGAGGGCCGGCACGCCCAGGGCGTTGCTCAACGGCCCGTCCATCGAGAGCGGTGCGGTGTTCTCACCAGACGGGCGATGGATCGCCTATTCATCGAACGAGTCGGGGCGCGATGAAGTCTATGTGCAGCCGTTTCCCGGGCCTGGCGCCAGGAGGCTCATCTCCACTGGAGGCGGAACCTCGCCGACCTGGTCGCGCAGCAAGCAGGAACTCTTCTACGGCGTCAACGGCCGCATCATGATGGCGGCCTTCACGGTGGCCGCGAATACGTTCCACTCCGAACCGCCCAGGCTCTGGTCGGAGGGGCGGTACCAGACCCGCGGCAGCCGCCGCATGTTCGACCTGCACCCCGACGGCGAGCGCCTGGCGCTCGCCCACGCGCCGCGCACGGCGGGCCGATCGAATCCAGACAGCGTCGTCTTTGTTTTCAACTTCTTCGACGAGCTGAGGCGCATACCGAGCGCCACTTCGCGATAGCTGGACGTGGCACGGAGCGTGAGCGCGAGTACGTGCTCAACCGCGACCACGTCTACGAACTGAATGGCGAGGCCGCTCTGGTCGAAACCGCCGCAACGGCGCACGCGTTCAGTTGCTTTTCGGGATATGGAGCTGGGAAGGAAGATTTGGTGGACCAGAGGGGATTCGAACCCCTGACCTCCTGAATGCCATTCAGGCGCGCTCCCAACTGCGCCACTGGCCCACCCCGGTAGGACCCGAAATCATAACGTGCCCAGCCGGGGTTTTCAAGCGACGGATCGCTCCGCGAGCGATCCACCCGCCGTGCGGGCATTCACCAGCTCCTCCGGCAGGGGATCCAGGCAGCGGGCCATCACGCCGACGAGGGCTTGCGCAGCGTGATCAGGTACGAACGCTCCGACAGGCGCTCGCCACCTTCGAATACGAACCCGGCGGCCATGCCCCATCCTGCTATCTCGGCCTCTGTGTAGGTCCGCCCGCCGGCCGTCATGACGAGCATGTTGACCGCGAAGACCGCGCTCGACGTGGGCGCCGTGCGTCCGGGTTCCACGACCTGCTCGTGCACGACGACCCGGCCTCCAGGCGCGATGACGGGAAACAGGCGCCGGAAGAACGCGCGGTTCGACTCGTCGGACTCGCTGTGGACGAGTTGCGACAGGTACGCGAGATCGAGGTGTGGCAGCGACGCCGGAGCGTCGTCCGCAGTAGAGATTCCACTCCACGGAGCGCACGCGCGACCAGTCGGGGTTCTCTGCCTGCACCCGCGCTGCGACCGTCAGCGTCGGGTGCCAGGTCCACGAGATAGCCCTCGACGTGCGGCGCACGCTGCAGGATGGCGGCGAGGTAGTGCCCAGGCCCTCCGCCGAGATCGCCCACCGTGCGCACGCCCGAGAAATCGATGCGCGCCACGACATCGGCGGCTTGCCGGTGCGACGTGGCGAACATGGCGCGGATGAAGTCCTCGTGGTCTGCGGCGGACGGCGTGCCGTCCACGGCGGGCACGTCCTCTCCACGCATCCGCTCTTCGAGGAAGGCCCAGTGCCGGAACAGGCGGTTCTGGTGTCGCAGGGATGCGGCGAAGTGCGTCGGGGAGTCGTCGACCAGCAACGGGCCGACGTCCGGACGGTTGCGATAGACGTCCCCCTCCTTGTCGACGACGCCCATCGCGACCAGCGCGTCGAGCACGATCTCGAGCGCACGCGCGTCACCCCCGACGGCCGATGCCGCCTGTGCGGCACGCGCGCCCGTCACGAGGTGATCGAAGAGCCGCAGTTCGGCTGCGGCGAGGAGGATCCTGGCCTGCTGAAAGCCGACGGCAATCTGGCGGAGGCGGTCTGCGGGCTCGCTGACCATCGGGAGATCCTCGCTCGGCCCTGCCCGGGCGACTGCGCACCGTCAATCGGCGCGCGGCCATCGCATCCTACTACGCGAGTCGCGGCCCGATTGCGTCAGGGCCGCCGGGACGTCAGCGCCGCCGGGCCCACCACGCGCGCAACTGCGCCGACGCCTGTTCCTTGATCTCGGCCTTGAACCCCGGGTGATAGGCGATGCCGATCGCCTCGAGCGTGTAGCCGAGCGCGGTGAGGGTGTCGACGGCCGCCTGATGCGTGCTTGGCGAGCCATGGCTCATTCCCCAGGCCACGCTGTCGACGATCGCGTCGACCTCGGCGGCCGGGGGCGTGCCTGATCCGGAAGCGACGCTGCGTGTGGCCCGGTAGTAGGCCCCAGCGAGCCGCTCGCGCGGGTCGCTCGAACGCAGCGCGGCCCGTGGGTCGGCGTGTGCACGTGCGATGCGAGGCAGCAACCCCGGCTCAGACCAGATGAGCCCGCCGCTGGTCGGCCCCTGCCAGAGTTGCAGGGTGGCGCCGTCGCGGCTCCTGATCAACGCCGTCACGTCGCCGGCCTGCGTCGCCAGGAACGCGTAGCCCGCCGACCCGCCCAGCAGGTACTGCGTGCCCGCGCGCGCGTCGCCGCGCACGACCTCCTGCACCCGCAGCGTCGCGCCCCGGGTGGCGTCATACGACACGATGCGGCCGTGAACGATGATCGTGGCCTCGCGATAGGCCAGTTCGTAAGGGTAGATGGGCGGGGCGACGACCATGGCCAGCGCGAGCGTGCTGGAAGCGGCAAGTGCGCCGCCGCTCAGCAGGAGGGCAGCCACGCAACGAGAAACGCTGGCACGCCACACTTCAATGGCGTGCCAGCGGGGGATGCAGAAGCGCTGGAGTCTCAATCGTTCTGTCGACGGCGCCGCAGTGTGCCGAACCCCAGCACGCCGATGCCGAGCAACAGCATGCTGACCGGTTCCGGCACCGACGGGGAGGCGGGCGTTCGGGTCCAGCCGATCACGTCGAGGGCCTGGATGTCGAGCGCGGTGACGACATTCGCGCTGCCTGGCGGCACAGCCGTGGGATCCATGATGCCCAGGCCGAGACCGTCCTTCCAGTGGCTTGCCTGCCTGCCGTCGCCAAAAAACACGCCGGTCGACCAGGCGTTGGTGACGAGGGCGGAGCCGCCGCAGTTGCCGTCGATCGCGAAGTCCTTCGCTGCCGTCCCGATTCTCCAATCGATGTCGGCACCGGCGGCCTCGCTCGTCTGCGAGCAGCGGGTGAAGTCGAGCAGTGTCGTGAACGGCGAGAACTGTGTGTCGGTGAACGGACCGTTCACCGGGGGGCTGTTGCCGTCGAGGACGTCGACGCCGCTGGTGAAACCCATGGCATGGCCGAGCTCGTGGATCGCGATGCCGACGAAGTCATAGAACCCCGCGGTGATGCCGTCGCTCGGATCGAAGTCGAAGTTGAAGTTGCTGCTGAAGGTGATGGCCGCATCCTGTGCCGCGTTGTTGGCAGCCAGGAGCCCTATCGCCTTCGCATTCGCGTTCGTCATGCGCATCGACGAAATGTTCGTCTGCACGTGGGCGGCCCCGCCCGAGGTGCTCGTGCCATTGATGTACCGGCTGTAGGTCGTGCCGCCTGGCAGGCCAGCCACCATCGTGGCGTCGTCTGCACTGGTCGCATCGGCGGTCAGCGCCGCCTTCATAACCGAGAAGGTCGTACCGAAATAGGTTGAACCTGCTTGTCCCAGGATGCCCGGCCCGAGAGCGGCAAAGCCGCTCGTGATGTTCACGGTGATCGAGTCGCTGTAGATGCTCGACCAGTAGTTTGCTGCCCGCTGGAAGCCGGCGTCAGCATTCGCATTGCCTGTCGGCGTCAACGTGAAGATCAGGGCAGCGCGGGCAGGCGATGCGCCGAGCGAGACGATGAGGGCCGCCAGCACGGCAGCGCGGCGACACAAACGAGACACGGACGTGGCAGTCATAGGCTCTCCGGGATAACCCAGCACAGGATGTTGAGAAGCTTGCGGTGCAGGGCCGCTGCGTAAGCAATTACGGTGCCATCTCGACCCTCGGCGGCCTCCTGCTCGGGAATATGCAGAAATATACGCATTTTCGCCAAAACAGCAGGATTCCTGACTTCACCACCTGAGCGCGCCAGGTCTGAAAGACCTCCAACAGGAAGAATAACGGCGCTCCACGGACGTACATCGAGCCCCCCGCCGCAAGTCACTCCCGGAGTGCTTTGCGGTGCGGTGCCAGCCTCATGGGGCCGCCGAGTACGCGATGATGTGCCGCACTCCCCGGAGGGACACATGACACCGCCCGCGATTGCCTCACGCTGCACGACGCGCATCGCGCGCGCCACCCGCGCCACCGTCATCGTCACGTCAGTGGCGCTCGGCACATGGGTCGCCACCGGCCTCGCCCAGTCGGCCCATCCGTTCGGACGACCGTCGAACGACACACCTCAGCCGAGCGCCACGGTCACGGCCGTTCCGGGCTCGCGCGCGCAGGGCTGGCTCGCGCAGGGCCGCTCCGAGGTCCTCGCCCGTCACGGCATCGTCGCCACCAGCGACCCGCTCGCGGCGCAGGCGGGGCTCGACATCCTGCGGCAGGGCGGCAACGCCATCGATGCGGCGGTCGCCGCCGGTGCGGTGCTCGACGTGACGTCGCAGAACGACACGGGCATAGGCGGCGACCTCTTCGCGCTCGTCTACGTGGCGAAAGACAGGAAACTCTACGCCCTCAACTCCGCCGGGTGGGCACCCACCGGATGGACGCCCGAGTTCTTCACGGGAAAGCTCGGCGTGAAGGCCGTCCCGGGCAGCGGCGTCAACGCCGCCACGGTGCCAGGTGCGGTGTCGGGCTACGACGCGTTGCTCACGCGCTTCGGCTCGATGACGTTCAAGGAGACCTTCGAACGCGCCGCGCGCATCGCCGAAGAGGGGTGGGGACTTGCCGAGCGTCGCCATGCCGACCTGCGCGGCGCCGCCAACGGCCTCAGGGCCGATGCCGATTCCAGAGCGACGTTCCTGGCGGGCGATCGCGTGCCGGATCTCTACAGCATCATCAGCAACCCCGCTCTGGCGAAGGCGCTGCGCGCGATCCAGCAGCAGGGACGCGACGCGTTCTACAAGGGTGAAATCGCCGACGCGATCGTGAAGAAGGTCCAGGCGGGCGGCGGCGTCATGGCGGCTGCCGACCTCGCGGAGTTCCAGTCGGAGTGGGTCGAGCCCATCTCGACGAGCTACCACGGCTACGACGTGTTCCAGTTGCCTCCGCCCGGGCAGGGGATGGCCGCACTCGAGATGCTGAACATCCTCGAGGTCTGCGTGCCGAAACTCGGGATGAACCTCTCTGCGCTCGGCCCGTCGCACCCGATGTACTGGCACCTGGTGGTCGAGGCCAAGAAGCTCGCCTATGCCGACCTGCTGGCCAACAACGCCGATCCCAAGTTCGCATCGGTGCCTGTCGAGCGCCTGCTCTCGAAGACCCACGCCGCCACGCTCTGCGATCGGATCAACCCGAACGTGGCATCGAAGACCGGATCGGCGACGGGCCCCGACGGCGGAACGATCTACCTGACGACAGCTGACCGCTGGGGCAACATGGTGTCACTCGTCCACAGCGTGTTCAGCGTCTACGGCAGCCGCGCGACGGTCGCGCCGTACGGCTTCGTCCTGCACAACCGCGGCTCGGCCTTCTCGCTGGATCCGAAGAGCCCCAACCTGGTCGCGCCCGCGCAAGCGGCCGTTCCACACCATCATCGCCGGCTTCGTGATGCAGAACGGGCAGCCGGTGATGGGCTTCGGCAACATGGGCGGCAGCGTGCAGCCCGAGACGCACGCGCAGCACATGCTCAACCTGATCGATCACGGCATGAACGTCCAGATGACGACCGATGCCGCGCGCTTCACCCACAACCAGGCCACGAACATGCTGTCGCTCGAGCCCAACCTCTTCGCGCTCGTCGGGGCGGCACTGAGTGCGAAGGGACACGACGTGCGCGCCGTCGGCGGCGGGGCGGTGGGCGGGTACCAGGGCATCCTGTTCACGCCAGATCCGCGGATGCCTGCGCCCACGTTCGATCGCCAGTGGTTCACCGACGATCGTCCCGTGAACGGCGTTTACCGCGCGGGATCCGACCATCGCAAAGATGGTCAGGCCGTGGGGTGGTGAGTGTTCGAGGAACGGTCATGACCAGCCGAAACCCGATGGTGGACGAGAAACTGGCGCAGGTGCCCGACATCCTGAAGGAGGTCGGCGTCGACGCGTGGCTCCTGTTCGCCAGGGAATCACACACGGTGCACGATCCCTGCTTCGACCTGGTCGTGGGGACCAACGTCACATGGCAGTCGGCGTTCGTGCTGACCCCACACGGCGACCGCATCGCCATCGTCGGCAGCCTCGATCGGGCCGCGACCGAGATGGCCGGCCACTACCGCGACATCGTCGGGTACGTCGGCGGCGTCTCGGGCGACCTGCGCAAGACACTGGAACGTCTCGACCCCAAGCGCATCGCCGTCAACTTCAGCCTCGACGATGCCATGTCGGACGGCATGACGCACGGCATGTACCTGACGCTCGTGAAGGCGCTCGCCGGCACGCCGTACGCCGAGCGGCTCGAGAGCAGCCAGCGCATCGTGTCTGCCCTGCGCGGGCGGAAGTCGGCAACCGAGCGCGCGCGGATCCAGGCGGCCTGCGAGGCGACGGTGCGGATCTATGACGCCCTCACGCCCAGGCTGAAGGTGGGGCTCACCGAGAAGCAGGTCGCGGGCTTCATCCTCGAGGAGATGGCGAGGGACACCACCTTGAGCCTCGCGTGGGATCCCGACCACTGCCCCGCGGTGTTCACGGGTCCCGAGAGCGCCGGGGCCCACGCCGGGCCCACCGACCGGCGCATCGAGCCGGGTCACATCATGAACACCGACTTCGGCGTGAAGAAGGACGACTACGTGTCTGACCTCCAGCGCACGTGGTACTTCCTGCGCGAAGGCGAGACCGAGGCGCCTGCTGCCGTTCAACGCGGCTTCGACACCATCCTCGCCTCGATACGCGCCGGAGCCGCTGCCCTGAAGCCGGGGGTGAAGGGCGGAGACGTGGATGCAGTGGCGCGCCGCTGCATCACCGACCGCGGCTATCCGGAATACCCTCATGCCCTGGGTCACCAGGTGGGCCGAACGGCGCACGACGGCGCCGGCGTGCTGTGCCCGCGCTGGGAGCGCTACGGGAACCTGCCCGAGCTGCTCGTGGAGGAGCACCAGTGCTACACCCTCGAGCCGCGCCTTCCGGTCGAGGGACACGGCATCGCGACGTGCGAAGAGATCGTGGCCGTGACTGCCACGGGCTGCGAGTACCTGTCGCGGCCCCAGGAGCAGTTGTACCTGGTCGGGTCACCGTAACAACCACTCCGGGAGTGTTTCCCGACCAGTGAGGGAGCCCTACCTGACGTCCGCCGTCGGCCCTGCCGGCGTGGCGCCCGGCGGCAACGCCCCCGCGAGCATCGTGCGGTAGTGTCTCACCCACTGCGCGTCGATGCCATTCGGATTGATGGTCAGCAACTGGTCCCACGCGCGCTGCGCGCTCGGCAGATCATCCTTGCTGAACGCGTAGACGAATCCCACCTGCAGCAACGTCCGGGTGTGCTTGTCGTTGAGCGACAGCGAGTGCTTGAACTGCTCCAGCGCCCTGTCGGCTTGACCCGCGGCACCGTACGCCATGCCCAGGTTGGTCGAGACGTCGGGATCGTTCGGCCGCAGTGCGAGGGCCTGCTCGTGCCACGACACCGCCTGCGGATATCGCCTGGCGTTGAAGTACAGCATCCCAAGCTGCGTTCGCGGATCGGGATCGTCCGGGTGCTGCTCGGCTTGCGCCTGCAGCGTGCGCACCTGTTCCTCGTCGAGCGGTGCAGCACTGTTGTCGGGTTGCGCCGGTTCCCGCAGGTCGGGAGCTGCGTCAGTGGCCGTCGTCGGGGCTGTGTCTGAGGAGGGCGCCGTCACGGCTCCGTCGGGCGTCTCGTCGGCGATGCTGACCGCGAAGACGATGAAGGCGATGACGAGCGCGAGCATCCCCAGCACGGCACCGATCACCAGCGTGCGGAACGGCGAGCGCGGCTGCGGCGGCGGTGGAATCGGCGACGGAACTGGCGGCGCCAGGGGTCGCACTTCCGTGGGCACGTTGAACACCAGCTCGCGGAACGGCGGCGCACCGCTCAGGAAAAGGACTGGCGTGGCCCACTCGCGCTGATCCGGCGCCAGGGCCTTGATGCGCCGGCGACCGGAGTCGACCGCATCCTCGAGCGGCTCGCCGCGCCCGAGTTCCGAGTAGAGCCGTGCCGAAAAGGCAATCGCGGCCGTGTCGCTGACCGGGAACTGCATCGCCACCACTGCAGGCACGCCGGCCATCACGAGCGCTGCCGCCACGCCTGCAAAGGGGTCGGCGTCGGCGTTGGCCGATCCTTCCGCGGTGCGGCAGGCATTCAGCGTGACGAGGCGCGTCATCCGCTCGCGTCGCAGGACTTCGGCGAGGTCGGCGCCCGACCGCATCCCGTCGTGGAACAGGAGGTGTCCCTGTTGCCGCTCGTCGAAGGCGCCATGCCCCATGAAGTGGATGATGTGGTAGTCGCTGTCGCGCAGGCGATCCTCGAGCGCTGCGAAAGTCGCGTCCTCGAGGAACTCGGCGACGATCGGCCGGAGGTTCGGGGTGGCGCCCGCCGGCTGGTCGCGCTGCTGGTCGAGGGCCAGGCGCGCCTCGATCTCGGCGCGTTCGGCCTTGAGATTGAGATCGCCCCGTGGGTTGGCCATGACGAAGAGCACCCGGATCGGTCCGGTGATCTCCGGCACGTCCCACTCGCCGGTCGGGACATCCAGTGAGCGGACGAGCGTCGTGTCGGCCGACAGGACGAGGAACTCGCGCCTGTCGTGCCGGTACATGAGTTCCCACGGAATGGTGGCGAGCGGGGCGATGCTCGCGTTCTCGACGTTGAGCTGGAGGCGAATCCTGAGGCGACGACCCCGGGCGCTGGCCTTGCCGTAACTCTGTTGGAAGAGCGAGGCAATCTGGTCGGTGAAGAGCGCGTCGAACAACCTGCGGCCGAGTTCTGCAGGCGGCGGGATGCCCTCGCTGTCGTCGATCTGGACATCCCGGGTCGCCGTCGCCGCCACACCACGCTGGCTGGTGCCTTCGCCCGCCGGCTGGGCGCCTGGCGCGAGCCACGACGCGGGGAACCTTCCCGTGCCGCCCTTGCCGGCAGACGACTTGATCACCGTCACGCTGTGGAATCCGTCGATCGGCGGGCCGATCTGGAGGACGAAGTCGTCGTACTCGATCATCAAGTCTCCTTGGTCGCGTCGCAGACGGCGCCCCCGCCTGCATGCACGCCGCTCTCCGATACCGGTGTGATCAGCTCAGCAGGGATTATCGGCGCTTGCGGGGACAAGTCAAGGAGCCCTCGTCTACCTTGACGGATCGGGGATAATCACGTGTTGCGCCTCGCAGCCGGCTCCCGCCTCGGTCCCTATGAGATTGTCGCGCCGCTCGGCGCGGGTGGGATGGGCGAGGTCTATCGCGCGCACGACGCCCGGCTGAAGCGCGACGTCGCGATCAAGATCCTGCGTCCCAGCCTCGCGCGCGACGCGGTCGGCGCCTTGCGCTTCGAACAGGAAGCCCGGGCGGCAGCGGCACTCAACCATCCCAACATCGTGGCCGTGTTCGACGTCGGGGTCGGCGAGTGGGGGCCCTACGTCGTCTCGGAGCTTCTCGAGGGCGAGTCGCTGCGCGAAGCGCTCTCGCGCGGCGCGCTGCCGCACAGCATGGCGCTCGACCTCGCCATGCAGACCGCCCGCGGCATGTCGGCCGCCCACCAGCGCGGCATCGTGCATCGCGACCTGAAGCCCGAGAACATCTTCGTCACGGCCGACGGACGCGCCAAGATCCTCGACTTCGGCCTGGCCAAGCTCACCGAGACGGCCGGACTGCCTGACCACGAGGGGCACACCATGACCTCGATGGGCACGATGCCCGGCACGGTCATGGGGACGGCCGGCTACATGGCGCCAGAACAGGTGCGCGGCGAGCCGGCCGACGCGCGCACCGACATCTTCGCGTTCGGCGCGATCTTCTACGAGATGCTCGCCGGGCACCGCGCATTCTCGGCCGATTCCGTCATCGAAACGCTCACCGCGATCCTCAGGACCGAGCCTGCCGAACTCGCGCCGGCCGACGTGCCGCCGGTCCTCGATCGCCTCATCCGCCGATGTCTCCAGAAGAACCCGGCACACCGCTTCCAGACGTCGGGTGACATCGCGTTCGCCCTCGAGGCGCTGTCGGTCGCGATGCCCTCATCGTCTGCGGTGGTGGCCGCTGTCGCGGCCGCGCCGGGGCGCCGCGACTGGTGGCGGTTCGCGGCGGTGGCAGCCGGCGTCGTGCTGGCGGGCGCGATCCTGTTCATGCTCGGCGTGGTGACCTCGCGCCGGCCATCGCCCGTCATCGGTTTTCAACCGCGCACGTTCGACCGCCTCCCGATCACCAGCGCCCGGTTCATGCCCGATGGCCAGACGATCGTCTACAGCGCGGCTCCTCACGGCCTGGTACCGGAACTGTTCGTCATCAACCCGAACGTCGAGGCGCCGCAGCGGGTGGGCGTGGCCGATGCGCAGTTGCTGTCGATCTCGTCGACCGGCGAGCTGGCGCTGCTCATCAACGCCCGGCACCTGGAGCAGCGCCTGTACGCCGGCACGCTGGCCAGGATGACGATGGGCAGTTCGCCACGCGCGATCCAGGAGGACGTCCGCGAAGCCGACTGGTCGCCCGACGGGACGTCGATGGCCATCGTCCACGACCTGGGCAACGGTCGCGACCGCCTCGAGTACCCGGCCGGCACACCGCTGCACGAGGCCAGTGGCTACCTGAGCGATCCGCGCGTGTCGCCCGATGGCACCCGCGTCGCCTTCTTCGAGCACCAGTGGCGCTTCGACGACCGTGGGTGGGTGAAGGTGGTCGATCGTGCGGGCACCGTGACCACGCTCGCGGGCGAGTTCTGGGGACTCCAGGGTCTCGCGTGGAGCGCGGATGGCGCGGCCGTGGTGTTCTCAGGCAGTGTCTCCGGCGGATCGATCCTGCAGCCGATGTCTGTCGCCGTCTCGGGCGGCGCGCCGGCGCAGCCGGTGTTCGGCGTGCCGGGACGGTTCATCGTCCATGACGTGGCACGCGACGGGCGGTGGCTGGCTGTTCGCGAGGATCTCTCGCTCGGCGTTCGCGCCAAGGCACCAGACCAGACAGCGGAACGCGAGCTGTCGTGGCTCGGGTCGTCGGGCGCGCGGGCGATGTCTCGCGACGGCCAGTGGCTGCTGATGGTCGATGTGGGCGCGGGCGGCGGGAAGGACTACGGCGTCGTGCTGCGGAAGACCGACGCCTCGCAGACGATCAGGCTCGGTGAGGGCAACGCCCAGCAGCTCTCGCCTGACGGTCAGTGGGCGTCGGCCTTGCTTTCGACGCCCGCGGAACTCGTGCTCTTCCCGACCGGGGCCGGCAAGCTCACGCGAATTCCGGCGGGGACGATCACCAGCTACACGTCGGCCGAGTGGTTCCCAGACAGCCGGCGGCTGCTCGTCTGCGGCTCGGAGGCTTCGCGCGCACCGCGCTGCTACGAGCAGGGCCTGGAGGGGTCAGCGCCCAGGGCCCTGACGCCTGAGGGTGTGCTGGCGTCGCTTGCGCCAGACGGGAAGACGCTGTTGCTGATCGAGCGGGATGGCTCACTGCAGCTGTCGTCCACCGACGGCGGCCCGGCCCGCCCGGTCAAGGCGCTGCATCCCGCCGACCGGCGGATCGCATGGAGTCGTGACAGCCGATCGATTTACGTGCAACGCGGGCTCGATGTGCCCGCGGTCGTGGAGCGTGTCGACCTCGCGACGGGCGAGCGTACGGTCGTCGGCCGGCTCGCACCGGAGGGGCTCGGTGGTGTCGCCCTGATGTACGTGATGGACTGGATCGACGACGGCCGAGGCTACGTCTACAACTACACGAGCCTGCCTTCAACGTTGTTTGTCGTCTCCGGCGCCATGCGCTAGACTCGCGCCGGGTTCTCGTCCAGCAGGTCGTTGGCTGCCGCAGTTCCGTGCGGCGTCAGTCGAGATCCAGGCAGCAGCTTCCATTCGAGGAGGACAGCAATGGCAAAGGAAAAGCCGGGCGGCATGGGCGGCAAGCGTACCCCGACCACGACGAAGAAGACCGCCAAGAAACGTTAGTGTAGGGGCCGCACCCTGTGCGGCCCGTGATGTCGTTGACCTGGTGTAGGGGCCGCACCCTGCCTGCCCTGAGCCTGTCGAAGGGTGCGGCCCCCGCGCTACGCAACGAGCGGGTCGAGCGCGATCCTGTCCCAGCCGGTGGCCTCGCACAGCCCGAGCTTCCTGTAGTACGTCGCATCCACAGCCGCCGCCTCCTCGGTGGGCGCCTCGATGAACGATCGATCCCGGACGAGTGCCGACGCGGGCCGGTAGTAGAGGCTGATCCCGCGATGCACGCCCTTCTGGGAATGGTGCCACGCAACCAGCCGATCCCGCACGTGGTCACCAAGCGCCCTGGCGGGAGCCGCCACCGCATCGCGGCCGAGCGCCTGCAGGTTCTCACACATCGTCGGCACGTCGAGCAGGGCGGGGTCGCCGGGGTTCGAGGGGTCGTTGGGAATGCCCACTCGCGCGGCCTCGAGCGCCGCGGCACATTTCGCGCGGCGGCGCGCGTGCTGCCGCGCCCCGTCGAGTGCGTTGGCCAGGGCCTTCAGGGGCTCGACGACAGCATCGGCCTGGGCGAGGTCAATCAGCGAGAACGGCACGTCGGCAAAAGGTTCGCGGTGCTTCGGTTCGTCGAGGAAGTGCGCGAGTTGCATGGCGACTGCCCGGGCCACGTCGGCTGACGCCGCCCCGGGCTGCAGCGACGACATGAAGTTCAGCCACGGCCAGACGCCGGCGATCGGCGCCTCGGCCTGTGACGCGATCATGTATTCGCCGACGTGCCGCAGTTGATACGCGGTCTCGAGCGTGTTCATGAAGCAGTCCCTGAACACGATGATCGCCGCCCGGCCATCGTCGCTGCCGAACGAGTCGGCCAGGTCGTTCAGGCGCAACGTCGCCGCCTCGCGCTTGCCGTGATCGGCGTCGTAGAACATGCCCATCGGACCCGACGCGTGGCCGTAGAAGCACACCATGTAACGCTCGGCCGGGCACTCCTTCCGGCCGTAGCGCAGGAATTGCGCGAGCACGCTGCCGGTTGCCGCGTTGAGGTCCTTCGCCTCTGCCTGGATGCGCAGCCTCGAACGCGTGACCGTGCCCAGGATCTTGCGCCAGAGCGGATGGTCCTCGGCGCGCACCGGCTCGAACCCGCGCGTCCGCGGCGGCGGCGCCGTGAGCGACCCGCGGAACACGCCGCGTGTGCGCTTGAAATCCACCTGCGCGGCCACGCTGACCTGGCCGAAGTCCGCCGCATCGCAGATGGCCTTCAGTTCCTCCTTGACCGACGCGTCGAGCGAACTGCCGCCGCCCTTGTCGTCGGCGACCGTGTAGGCGAGCACGGCCCAGGGCTTGCGGCCGGGATCAGTCGGGCTCATGAATCCCCCTTCGCTGAAGACGTCCGCCGCCGCAGCACGAACGAGCGCGACACCGTCGTCCAGTCTTCGGTCTCGGCCGGCATCATGGCGACGTCGCGCGTGGCGCTGCCGTGGAACGCCCGGCGCAGCATCGACGTGAGCGGCGACGACGCGCCTGGCGTGAGCGCCGCTGAGCGGACTCCCTTCTGCTCGAGCGCGAAGAAGTTTGCGGGCTGTTCAGTGACGAAGAGCTTGAGTGTCTCGATGCCTTCGGCTACGCGGATCCGATCGACCGAATCGACGAACGGGTAGCCAACGGGCCACGTCAGCGTCGGTGGCTTCTTGCTCGTTGGGCCGATCTCGTGCACGACATCCGGTGCGAGCGCGTCCTGGGCGCCTCGCGGCGGAAACACCTGGCCGATGCTGCCGGTGAGGCCGAAGTCGAGCAGTGACGCGTACACCGGCGTGTCGTGGCAACTCGTGATCCTGAAGCCGATCGCGTCGCCTTCGGTGAACACGACGTGGCCCCCTTCAGTGTCGGGTTGGGCGATCGACCATGTGCCATCCGCGCCGCGCCGGAGGAAGTCGAGCGTGAACCTGCCGCGCAGCCTGCTGTCGGGATCGGGATTCTCGAGCGCGAGCGCGTGGCGGTACCGTGCGATCGTCTCGAGGTTCCCGACGACCGCCGACTCGTCGCCGAGCGGCTTGAGCGGCATGAGGAGTTCGCCAGTGTGGCCCACGACTGCCCAGCGGGGCGCATCGAGGGCGCCTGCTTGCGGGACAGGCGCCCCGACCTTCACGTCGGCACGGGCTCCCAGCAGGTAGATGCGCGCCGCCGCGGCCGCATCGTCGGCCACGACGCTGAGGAATCGCGAGTGGTCGAGCCGGGTCCGAAGCGCGGCGACCTGCGACTCCTGGCCTGCCGCATCGACACACTGCACGGCCAGCCTGAACTCGCCGAACGCATGGACCGCTTCGAACGCTCGCGTGCCTGCGTCGATCACTCCCGGCGCGGTCTCGTTCGCGATCCGTGCCTCGGCGCTGATGACGCCCACGCTCGTGATCTCGATCTCGCCGAGTGGCGAGGCGTGCGCGGGAGCCTTGGTGCCGCCAGGGAAGACACGATACGTGGACCCCACCGTGAGCCCGTGAGCCGCCCCTGCCGCCACGATCACCGTTGACTCGTATCGTTCGGTCACTGCGACGAACGTCATTGGCGTCAGGTCAGCAACGCCGAAGACCTCGCGGTCGGCGCGGCCTTCCATCTGGGGATGCTGTGCATCGTTGGCGGCGTTGACCAGTGCCGCGGCGGACTCGAACACGTCGCGGTAGCTCGTCCCGGAGGTCGCCTTGCGTAGCTGCTGGCACAGGAAATAGGTGAGCGCACCGTGGGCCACCGTGCCACCGCCCTCCGCGGGCCGGTGCTCGTTCGACAACTCTTCGTCGCGGCATCCGGCGATGAGCACGTAGCGGTCGGCCAGCGGCATCCACCCGCTGGGACCGCTCTCGGTGGCTCCCCGCGACCGGCCGCCAGGGATCGGCGACGGCGGGAGTTCCGAGATCGGCCGCCGATCTGGCGCGGCCGAGCGCGCCTTTCCGCCGAAACCGTCGCGCGTGATCGTGCCCGAGTGACACGCGTCGATGATGAGGGTGGTGTACGGCGTCTTCCGGGCCAGCGCTTCGAGCACCACCTGGATCTCGTCGTCGGTGATGTCGCGGTTCGGTCCGGGTGACCGTGACGTGTCGATGGGCATGAGCGTGCTGTCGAATCCGCTCGGCTCGTCGCCTTCGCGGTCGGTCATCCGCGAACCGTGTCCCGCGTAGTGGATGACGACGATGTCGTTGTCGTTCGTGCTGGCGACGAGCGTGTCGAACGCGGCGAGGATGCCGTCGCGGGTCGCCTGCTCGTTGACCAGCATCGAGATGTCGTGGTCGGCGAAACCGAAGTTGTCCACGAGCACCGTGCGCATCAGGCGCACGTCGTTGACACATCCGTCCAGTGGCAGCACGTGCGGGTAGGCATCGATGCCTATGAGAAGGGCCCGTTTCGTGATCATGGTGAGTCCGGATTCTAGCGCGGAAGTGCCGCAGGGGCCCGACACACGCGCGGACCGCAGGCTCGGCGTCATTTCAGGCGTTGCACGCGCACGCTCGCCTCGCCGCTCGCCGGGCCTAGCAGACACCGCCGGGCGCTCCCGGCGGCTCACCCAAGCTCGTCGTACAGTCTCGCTTCAGCAGCCGCCATGTCGAGGCCGTGGCGCAGGTGCATCGTGGCGACGCCAACGGGAGCCGGGTACGCGTGGCCCGCGGCTCGCCGTGGCTCGATGTACTCGATGACCTCGAACAGGGCGTGGCACGCCTGCTCGTACGACACGCCGGCGAGGTCGCGGATGTAGCGGATCGAGCGGTCGATCAGCTTGAGGTTGCTGGGCACCACCCAGATCATGCGGTTGCCCAGCACGCGCCCCATGCGCACCATCACGCACGTCGACAGCGCGTTCAGCACCAGTTTGGTCGCGACGCGCTCGAGGGGATCGAGCAGGAAGGGCACGTCGGGCACCTCGATCGCGACGCTCCGCGTGGCCGCCAGACGGGCCACCGCGGAATCGTTGATGCGGGCGATCGCGGCGGGCGGCCCGACGGCGATCAGCGAGATACCTGCGCCGCCGTCGCGCGCCTCGCGCAGGCACTCGGCGATGGCGCCGCCATCGACCAGGTGCGCGAGATCGTCGACCGTCACAACCGCCGTCGCTCCGTCTCCCGCGCGCACCGGGCGATGGGCGAGGCCGTCGAGGCCGATCCGGAAGCGCATCAGATCACGACGGCCGATCTCGCGGAGGATCACCGCCTGCTTCTCCGCAGCGTCCTCGTCGAGCAGCACGCGCAGGTCGTCCGCGGTCCACTCGATCGTCTGGGGCTCGCGGCGCAGCAGTTCCACCCACGCCTTCTCGGTGGTCGTGGCAGGGGTGAAGAGGAACGCCCACGAGTCGGCCGCGCGGGTGTCGTCCCACTTCCTGAACGACGGCAGGCAGAAGGTGGGGCTGCGCTCGGTCGTGTCGGTGAGGACGTCGATCGCCAGCCGATCGGCGAAGTACGACACGCGTCGGCCCGCACGGTAGATGCGCTCCTCGGCGCACACGACGTGGCCCAGCGCCCGCAGCACGCGGGCGTCGGTCAGGCGCCGGTGCACGACATCGAGGCCGTCACGCAGGGCGACAGGCACGCCCGCTGCGACTCCCACGTGGTCGGTGCCCGGCGTGGTGCGCTGGAGGACGTTCCGCAGGGCCATCTCCATTACCGTCAGCATCGCGAGCAACTGGATGCTGGTCGCCTGCATGCGCGTCGATCCCGTGACGGCCATCGGCCCCGTCGTCAGGTTGACCGCGCGCACCCTCGGCTCGTCGAGGATCTCGCGGCTGCGTTCCACGTGCGCGCGCAGCAGTTCGTCGGGGTTGTTGTAGACGAACACCACGTCGGCGCCCGCGTCGAGTGCCTGCCACGCGGTGCCGATCACGAACGATGTCTCACCGCCCTCGGTGATGGCGAAGACGACGTCTCCGCGTGACACGCCGAGGTCGGCGATCTGCCGACGGCCGAATGGTGCGAAATCCTCGAACCCCTCGACCGACTTGATGAGTGCGTAGTCGCCGCCGGCCATCACGCTGAACGCCCGGTGCTCCCAGGCCTCAGGAGCAGGCTCGGCGTGGCCGTGCGCGCGACGCTGCTGCCAGAAGCCCCGCCAGATCGACGCCAACTGGATGCTCAGCCTGCCGGTGGCGCCGCAGCCGGTGAAGAACAGCCGCCCCCCTGCCATGAGCGACGTGGTGACGAGGTCGCACAACCGTTGCGGTTCCGCGCTGCGCGACCAGCGGTCATAGGTGCGTACCACGTCGCGGTCGATGTCGAACAGCATCGCGAGGCCGTCGGCAGCGTCGTGCCGGGCGTCGTCGCTGAGGGTGAGCGACCGGGGATGCGGCGACTCGGTCAGCAGGTGTCCGAGGCGGAACTGAGAGGCGTCGGTCAGGAATCGCTCGGCCCGTTCGGCGGCACTCCCGAGTTGTCTCAGCATAGCGTCGGTGTCGAGGCTATCATGCCGGTCCTGGCAGGCCGCGCTGACCAACCGCGCGTCAGCCGGGGCACGACCGGACCCTCGCCCTCACGTCTCCTGTGTGGGGAATCGACACCTCGCCGCCCGGGCTTCAGGGGAACACCGCTTCGTGCAGACCACGGTGTCGTGTCGTGGAACTCGCCGGAGCCCGCGCGCGCCTGCGGGTCGCACCACGAATGACGGCATCCCGGGGCGTCTGCTCCTATAATCCTGCGCGGGCGTGATCTGCCCCGTCATTGAACCGTGAGGGACTTCATGAAAAAGCTGATGTTCGGTATCGCCGCCCTGGTCGCGACGGTGGGCCTGTACGCGCAGGAGCCCCGCGCGCAGGATTCCGCTGGCGCACGCTCCCAGGACCCATGGTCGACAGGCACGTTTGCCGACTTCCGGCTCCGCGCGATCGGGCCGGCGTTGATGTCGGGCCGGGTGAGCGCCATCGCGGTGCATCCTGACGACAAGCAGACCTGGTACGTGGGCGTGGCCTCGGGCGGGGTGTGGAAGACGACGAATGCAGGCACCACGTTTGCGCCCGTCTTCCAGAACGAGGGCGCCTACTCGATCGGCGCGGTCACCATTGACGCGAAGAACCCCAGCACGATCTGGGTGGGCACCGGCGAAGCCAACAACCAGCGCAGCGTCGGCTACGGCGACGGCGTGTATCGCAGCGACGATGGCGGCCGGTCGTGGCGGAACCTTGGGCTCAAGACCTCCGAGCAGATCGGGCGCATCGTCATCGATCCACGCGACTCGAAGGTGGTCTTCGTCGCGGCCTACGGCCCGCTGTGGGCGGCCGGCGGGGAGCGCGGTCTCTACAAGACCACCGACGGCGGGGCAACGTGGAACCGGGTGCTGAACATCAGCGAGCAGACCGGCATCAGCGACGTGGCCATGGACCCGCACAATCCCGACGTGCTGCTCGCCGTGGCCCACCAGCGGCGCCGGCACACGTGGACGCTGATCCACGGCGGACCCGAGAGCGGGCTGCACAAGTCGACCGATGGTGGCCTGACATGGCGCAAGGTACGCAGCGGCCTGCCGTCAGGCGACCTGGGCCGCATCGTCCCCGCGTTCTCGCCCGTGGAAGAAGGGCTGGTCTACGCCAAGGTGGAATCCGCCGATGCGGTCGCCCTGTATGCCTCGCACGACGCTGGCGAGAGCTGGGAGCGTCGCGCCAATGTCGCGGCACAGCCGATGTACTACAAGAACATCCACCCCGATCCGAAGAACGCCGACCGGGTCTACGTCCCGTCGGTCCAGACGCAGGTGTCAGACGATGGCGGGCGTACCTTCCGCGCGGTGGGCGAGCGCGCCAAGCACGTCGACAATCACTACATCTGGATTGACCCCGACAACACCGATCACCTGCTCGAGGGATGCGACGGCGGGCTGTACGAGAGCTGGGATCGCGGCCGTCTCTGGCGGCACTTCACCAATCTCTCGGTGACGCAGTTCTACAACGTGGACGTGGACAACGCCTCGCCCATCTACAACGTCTACGGCGGCACGCAGGACAACAGCACGCTGGGAGGTCCCTCCAGGTCGCGCGGTCCGCAGGGCTCGACGAACAACGACTGGTTCATCGTCACGGGTGGCGACGGCTTCGTCGCACGGATCGACCCCACCGATCCGAACATCGTCTACGGCGAATCGCAGTACGGCGGGATCGTCAGGCTCGATCGGCGTACCAGTGAGCGCGTGAGCATCAGGCCCGTCGAGGGCAAGGGCGAACCGCCGCTCCGGTTCAACTGGGAGTCGCCGTTCATCATCAGCCCCCACAGCCCGTCGCGGCTGTATTTCGGTGCGAACAGGCTGTTCCGCAGCGACGACCGCGGCAGTTCATGGCGTGCCGTCAGCCCGGATCTGACCAGGCAGACCGATCGCAACCTCCTGCCCGTGATGGGGAAGGTCTGGTCGCCTGACGCCGTCGCGCAGCACCAGTCGACGGCGACGTGGGGGAACATCTCCGCGCTGAGCGAATCGCGGAAGCGGGAAGGCCTGCTTGTACGTCGGCACCGACGACGGCCTGGTGCAGGTGTCGAATGACGGCGGCGGCACCTGGAGAAAGATCGAGAAGCTGCCCGGGTTGCCCGACTACGGCTCCTACGGCGTCTACGTGCAGCGCCTCAACGCGTCGAAGCACGACGAGAACACCGTGTACGCGCTGTTCGACAACAGCAAGAACGGCGACTTCAAGCCCTACATCTACAAGAGCACCGACAAGGGTGCCACGTGGGTTTCGATCGCGGGCGACCTGCCGGGCAACGGCCCGGCGCTCGGCTTCGCCGAAGACCACGTGAATCCCCAGCTGCTGTTCTGCGGCACGGAGTTCGGCCTGTTCTTCACGGTGGACGGCGGCACGAAGTGGATCCGCCTCCGCACCAACCTGCCGACGATCGCGGTGCGCGATCTCGCCATCCAGGAACGCGAGAACGACCTCGTCCTGGCGACGTTCGGCCGCGGGTTCTACGTGCTCGACGACTACTCGCCGCTGCGGCACGTCACGGCGGCCGTGTTCCAGAAGGACGGCCACATCTTCCCGGTCAAGCCGGGTGTGATCGAGGTTCCCGAGACGGGCAGGGCCCGCGGATCGCAGGGCGAGCAGTTGTGGATGAGCGAGAACAGGCCCGTGGGCGCCATCGTGACGTACTGGATCAAGGAGACGCCGAAGACGCTGAAGCAGCGGCGCCAGGATGCCGCGCGCGCCGCCGACGAGAAGAAGGAAGCGCCGAAGTATCCGTCGCAGGCGGAACTGACGGCCGAGGCAGATGAAGACACGCCGCAGACGTTCCTGACGATCAGCGACGCGGCCGGCAAGGTGGTGCGTCGCCTCAGCGCGCCAGGCAGCCGAGGCATCCACCGCTTCATGTGGAACCTGCGCGGTGTTGCACCGACGACGCAGGGAGGCGGACCAGGCGGTGGCGGCGGAGGCGGCGGTGAGCCCGACCAGGATCCGCCGGTGTTCCAGGGCGCAACCGGCGGGGGCAACTTCGTCGTCCCGGGCACCTATACGGCGTCGCTGTCCGGCGCGCCGGCGGCGTCGTCACCGCGTTGGGCGAGCCGCAGACCATCGTGGTCGAGGCCGATGCCGCGGCGTCGATCGCGCCGGCGGCACGCACCGCCGCGCTCGACTACCAGGACAAGGTGGCAAGGCTCCAGCGAGCGTTCGCCGGCGCCTCGGAACAGGCCACGCAGCATGAAGACACGCACCACCGCGATCAGGCGCGCCCTCGTCGACTCGCCGGCCGAGGTCAAGATGCTCGACGAGGCGGTCAGCTTCGATCGGCGTGTGACCGAGGTCGGACGGCAGTTGCGCGGCGACGAGACGCTGCGCGGCCTCGAGTCGGGCTCGCCGTCGTCGATTCAATCGCGGGTCATGTCGGCTGCCGCCGGTGCGCGTAGCCTCTCGGGTGCGCCGACGGGCACGCAGCAGATGAACTACACGATCGCTGCCGAGCAACTGGCGGCCGAGATCGCGAAGTTGAAGGCGCTGGAGGCCGACCTGAGGAAGTTCGAACAGCAACTGGAGGCGGCCGGCGTGCCGTACACGCCGGGGCGGTGGCCGGGCCAGT
>CAVONI010000007.1:0-4342 GCA_963697285.1 uncultured Acidobacteriota bacterium | reverse complement strand
CCGACACCGCAGCGTGCGCCGGTACGGCACCAGCCGTCGGCTGGGCCCACGTTGACGATGACAGCACGAGCGTGAACACTGCGACCAGCGAAACGCGGAGTCGGACCGAGGGTGCACACAAGAACATCTGGGGCCTCTTTGACAGGGTTCACGCACGCGCGACGGCTGATGCATCTTACCGGGGTTCGCGAAGCGACACTATGAGGTTGCCGTCACGCCAGGATCGGCTACTCCAGCGGCCGTCCCTCGCCCGCCTCTTCGTGTGTCCGTCCATCACGGATGTGGTAGATGCGCTTGAAGCTCGGGATGATCTTCTCGTCGTGCGTGACGACGATGATCGCGGTCTCGAACTGGCGGGCCATCTGGGCGAGGATGCGGATGACCGCCAGCGCGCGTTCGCTGTCGAGGGGCGCGGTCGGTTCGTCCGCGAGGATGACCGGCGGATGGTTCACAAGGGCACGGGCAATGGCGACGCGCTGCTGCTCGCCACCCGAGAGTTGCGACGGCATGGCTTTCGCGCGATGCGCCACGTCAAGCGCGTCGAGCAGATCGAGCGCGCGGCGACGCGCTTCGCCGTTGGGCCGCCCGGCGAGCATCGGCAGGAGTGCGACGTTGTCGGTCACGTCGAGAAACGGGATCAGGTAGGGCGCCTGGAACACGAACCCGATCTTGTCGCGACGCAGCGCGCGCAAATCGCGCATCGTCCATCCGTCGTCGTAGATCACGCCGCCGCCGAGCCTCATGTAGCCGGCCGTCGGTTCAATCACGGCCCCGAGGCACTTGAGCAGCGTCGTCTTGCCGGACCCCGACGGTCCGATCAGCCCCACCACTTCGCCAGGCGCGACGGCCATGTCGACGCCGCGCAAGGCGTCCACCGCCGTCTCGCCATGCCCGTAGCGCTTCTTCAGGCCCTCGACGCGAATGCCGCCGGCGCCCACATCGCTGGCCGGCTCACCCACCGATGGCCTCCGCGGGATCGACCTTGAGCGCGGCGCGGATCGCCAGCAGGCTGGCCAACACGCAGATCACCACCACGGCGACGGCGCCGCGCAGGGCGTCAGCCGGCTCGAGCAGGACGAATCTCGGGAAGAAGGGCGCCCAGAAGGTCGCCGCGATCTTCCCGACCACGAAGCCGATCAGGCCGAGGCCCACCGCCTGCTGCATGATCATCGACGAGATGGTGCGGTTCCTGGTCCCGATGAGCTTGAGCACGGCGATCTCGCGGATCTTGCCCAGCGTCATGGTGTAGATGATGAAGGCCACGATGGCGGCGCTCACGAACGCCAGGATGACGAGGAACATGCCGATCTGCCGGGCCGACGTGGCAATGAGCTTGGCGATCAGGATCTCCTGCATCTGTGCCCGCGTATAGACGGTGAGCCGCCTCCATCGGCGGATGGGTTCGGCCACGGCCTCGGGATCGGCTCCGGGCGCTGTCTGAACCAGGACCGCGTTGACGTAGGGGTTCGTGCTCTGCGAGGCGATGACGGCGTCGAGCACCCCGGGCGCGCCCGGGCGATTCAGTGCCGGGTTCAGTGCGGTGCGGGTGCGCTGCCGTACGATCGCATCGTTGTCCTTGAGGAACTGGGCCTGCTGGGCATCCTTGAGGGGGATGAACACCATTGGGTCGCCACCCGACGACACCATCCGCCGGGTGAGCCCCACGACCGTGTACGCATGGCGCCGGATCTGGATCTCGTCGCCCAGCGAGAAGCCGGCCGCGATGTCGGCCACCGCTTCGTAGTGACTCCGGGTGAGGTGCCGGCCCGCGATCAGGTAGCGCGGCTGCCCGGGGTGCCCCGGCCCATCTGGCGAGATGCCCACCACCATCACACGCACGTCACGCGGACGCGCGCCGCCGGGTTGACGCACCTGCATCGTGAGATAGGTGACGTTGGCCGCATGGGCCACCCCCGACATGCCGACGATTGCGCGCCAGGTGTCGTCGTAGAGGCTCGATGGTTCGGCGTACGGCCCCAGCGTGTCCTGCTGCACGACCCAGAGATCCGCGCCGCTGTTGTCGAGCAACACCTGGGCATCGTCCACCATGCCGCGATAGACGCCGGCCATCGTCATCGTCACACCGATCAGCAACCCGAGGCCGATGCCCGTGAAGAGAAACTTGCCCCAGGCGTGCTGGATATCGCGTCCGGCCAGGCTGATCATCGCGACGCCCCCGCCAGGCGATCGACGATCGTGATGCGGCTGTCGGCGTCGAGCGCCTGCTGGCTGTAGACCACGACACGGTCGCCGACCCCGAGGCCCTCGAGGACCTGCACGCGCCCGTCGAGATCGGTCACTCCAAACGTGACCGGCGCAAACCGCAGGCGCCCGTCGACGATGCGCCAGACGCCCAACCGCCCGTCAACACGTTGCACGCTCGCGTTCGGCACCACGGGCACCGGCGGGAGGGCGGCCAGCCTGACGGTCACTTCGGCCAGTTCACCCGTGGACGGCATCGTGGACGGACGCGGAACGAACTCAACCTTGGCCAGCGCCTCCTCGGTGACGGGATCGGCGTTCGGCTCGAGGCGCGCGACGCGACCGGCCAGCGGTGCGGCGGCCTGCGAGCGCAACACGATCTGCGCCGGCAATCCCGCGCGCAGGCCGTGCGCGTGCAGCTGATCGAAGCGGACGTTGACCCATATGCTCGCGGGGTCGATCACGTCGACCACGGACTGCCCTGCGACGACCGTCGTTCCGGGGTCGGCGTTGCGGCTCGTCACCAGGCCGTCGACCGGCGAGACGAGGCGCAGGGTGCGGCGTTGGCGCACGACGCCTGCGCGCTCGGCGCGCAGGCGCGTCAGCTCCTGCCGGGCCACGTCGAGATTGGCATGCGCCACCGACCAGGCCGCGCGTGCCACTTGCTGCTCCTGGCGCTTGGCCTCGACCGCCTCCCGGCTCACGGTCTGCTCTGCCATCAACTGCTCGTAGCGGACGGCCTGCGCGTTGGCGAACGTACGCCGTGCGTCGGCCTCACTGACCAGCGCCTCGCCGGCGGACACCAGGGCCTCGGCGCGCCCGATGGCGGCGTCCTGGGCGCCGACGCGGTCGTCGAGGTCGACCGGATCCATCTCGCCGAGCACCTGGCCGACTCTCACGCGGTCGCCGGCCTGTACGTCTACCCGCGTCAGGCGGCCCGCCGTCGTGGGGCCGATGCTGTGGGTGTATCGCGCTTCGACGGTGCCAATGCCGAAGAGCGCAGGCGTGAGGGCCTGGCGCTCGACGGTGGTCAGCGTCACCGGGATTGGAGCGAGCGGGCCGGAGCGCACGGCGACGTACCCGAACAGCGCCAGCAGTGCCAGCACCACTCCGGCGACGGCGAGAGTCCTTCCATGTGTTGACAGGTAGGTCGTCATCGCTTCCGCCTCACGCCGCGCTCGTAGATGGCAAAGACTCCCGCAGCGTCGAGGCCAACGTGACGGATGTCTCCGGAGAGCATGGACTGCATGATCAGGCCCTGGATGGTGCCGATGAACAGCGTCGCCGCCGCCCGCGTGTCGACCTCGGGTGCAATGTCGCCCGAGGCTTTGCCCTGGTCGATGCACGCCCTGACGCGTTCGGCGTAGCGCGTCAGCAGGGTGCGTGCGACGCGCTTGGCCGGCGTGGCGTCGGCGCGCTGGAGTTCGCCGAACAGCATCCGGGGGACGCCGGGGTGCTCGACGACGAACGCGACGTGGGTCATGAAGATGGCGCGGATGGCGGCCAGCGGCGACGCCGCACCCGCCGCCGCGCGGTCGACTCGTGCGAGGAGTTGTGCCGACACCCACGTCATGACGGCCTTCCAGATGGCGTCCTTCGTCGGGAAGTGCCGGAAGAGCGCGCCCTGGGTCAGGTGCATGTGCGTGGCGATCGCGGCCGTGGTGATGTCGCTGGGGTTGATCGCCGCGGCGAGCGTGAGCACCGCCTCGACCGTGACGGCGCGGCGTTCATCGGCGGGAAGGTATCGGGCACGGGTGGGCAAGAGCCGGTCGCCTCCTGAAAGAAAGTAATTGATTACTATCTTATCATGTCGAGCGCCTGGCCGTCCACGGGGCGGGGCGACCCCGACAGTCGCGCCTCTTCGGCCACGGCATTGCGGGTGAACGGGCCGACACGAGAGCCCCTGCGACATCCTCACCCCCTCATTCGTCTGCAACGGCAGATGAACGACCCGCCTTCGCTGACGCTTCGGCGGCGGCAGGCTGCAGCGTGCCTGGAGCGGATGGCACTGGAACAGGACCGGCGGACGTCTTGCACTGTGCCGGACTCGTCGGTGGCGGGGGCTCCTTCGGCGCTGAACCGTCTTCGAGCGTGATCAAGGACTAACGACGAACTCCGGTTACAATTGCTGCTCGAACGT
>CAVONI010000006.1:0-110238 GCA_963697285.1 uncultured Acidobacteriota bacterium | reverse complement strand
CTTGTCCCGGTCTACCAGGGACTTGCCTTCTCCAAGGCCGGCGCGGGCTGGAGGGGAGCCGCGATGACCGCGGTGGGGTTTGGGAGGCTATCGAGTGCGGCTCCGGGCCAGCACGTCGGCCCCTCCGAGATGGCGTCCACCGGGCAGCGCACGATGCAGGCCCCGCAGGCCGTGCACGGCTCCGGATCGATGACGGCGCGGTAGTTCGACTTCTGCGGTCCCTTGCCGCGAGTCCAGTCCCGCCAGCTTCTGGCCGCGGAAGATCCCGCAGCAGCAGGAGCAGCAGTTGCACGTGCCGACGAACTGGGGGGTCTCCGCACCCATGGTGAAGCCATAGAACGCGAGGTGGACGTGACCCTGCTTGCTCGAGGCCGTCCGAGCAGCTTCGACGCCTCGTCGCGGTCGAGCACGGTCTCGCCGAGCGGGGTCTGGGACGGCAGCCCCGATGAAGCCGCAGCGCTTCATCGGCTTGCGGCACTTCGTCCCGTGCAGGAGCTCGATCTCGCGCTTGCAGACGCACGGCAGGACGAGGAAGCGCTCGTGCCGCTCGAAGTGGGCGTCGATGTCGAGATGCGGCTCGCGCGCGACGTGCTCAGGCTTAGGGAGCCCCGCACCGGGACGACGCCGAGGAGCCCCGGGCCGCGGCGCGATGATGCGCGCGCCGCCCGCCCTCGACCCGAACTGCTCGAACAGCGCGGCGAACTCCTTGTCCTGGAGCCGCATCATCGCTCCGTACCAGCCGACCAGGAAGGGGCCGAGACGGTACTTCTTCTCGCCCACCGCGGTCGGCGCCAGGCCGGGAGCCGCCATCCCGGGCGAATCCAGAGCGAACGAGGCGCCGCGGGATCAGGCTTTCGAGCGTCGCCGTGACCTCGCCCTCGTCGCGGCCAACGCGGTTCGCGATCGCGGCTGCCGTCTCCGGGGTGCGGGTGAGCTGACCGGCGAGCCAGACCTCGTCGTCGGCGAACACCTTCTTGATCAGCTGAATTTCGACCCCGGAGGCCGTCCTGGCAAATCCGTGCGGCAGCTCGGCGAGCGCGTTCGCCAGCCGCTCGAAGATGTCATCGGCCTTCCCGGGGTCGGTCATGCGAACGCCCTGTGCCCTACGTCTTGTCCCTGGCCGCTTCCAGGAACTCCAGGCGCCGCTCCTCCCACTCCTGGAAGCTCGACGGCACGTGGAACCACTCCTCCTCGGACACGGGCTCGAGGTGGAGCGACTCGGTCGGGCAGCCCATGCCGCAGGCGCCGCAGCCGACGCAGAGCTCACGGTGGTAGACCGGCTGTGTGTCCGTCGTCCTTGTCGAAGGTGTGGGCGTAGAACTGGCACCGCCTGACGCACTCGCCGCACGACGCGCAGGTCTCGGTAGTCCTTGACGACCCGGTAGTTCGAGCGCTGGATCGTCTCGTCGAGGGGGGCCAGCCGCGCGGCGTTCAGGATCGTGCAGCAGCAGCCGCAGCAGTGGCAGCCGCCGACGAACTGGGGCTCCTCCGCCCCCATGGTGAAGCCGTAGAACCCCTCGACGACCATCGTCCCCATGGCGTCGAGCTCGTTCCAGAGCTTGATGGCCTCCTCCCGGCTGATCACGTTCTCGGAGAACGGGACCGCGGGCGGCATGCCGACGAAGCCGCAGCGCTTGTTGGGCAGCGCGCAGCTCTTGCCGTGCGCGTAGACCTTCTCCCTCTTGCAGACGCAGTCGATCACGAGGAAGCGGTCGTGCCTCTGGAAGTGGGCATCGACGTCGTTGTGGGGCTCCCGCTTCAGCCACTCGGGCTTGAGCGAGCCGCGGTAGGGGATGACGCCCTGCGGCCCGGGCCGCGGGCAGAACACCTTCTCGCCCCCGCCCTCGATCACGTACTGCTCGTAGGTCCGGGCGAACTCCGTGGAGTCCGGCTTGTCCTCCTGCAGGTAGGACTCGTACCAGCCCACCAGGAACGGCTGGAGGCGGTACCTCTTCACGGTCTCAGCCTTGGCCTGGCCGGGCTTGGCCTCGATCTTTCCGAGCCCCTTGACGCCGCTCTCGAGGGCCAGCGTGTCCGCCCGGACCATGCGTCGCGGGATCATGCTCTCGAGGAGCACGGTGACCTTCTCCTCGGGAAGGCCGACGCGCTCGGCGATCTCGGCGGCGGTCTCGAGCGTGCGGCTCATCGTGCTGGCGACCAGGGCCTCCTCGGGCGTGAACACCAGCCGGAGCAGCTTGATCTCCAGCTTGTTGGGCGTCCGGGTGAAGCCGGCGGGCTGGGCGTCCATGGCGTCGGCCAGCCGCTCGTAGTCGTCGTCGTGTGCTTCAGGCGCGTTCATGGTGCCTTCCTCTCGAGCCAATGGGGTTCCCGACGGGATGCGGCTCAGAGGCCCGTCCCGAGGTAGACGCCGAGCGACCCGGCGATCCGCAGGAACTCGCTGTCGGGGGGTACGGTCCTGACGTTGCCGACCGCTTCCGCGAGCGGCACGAGGCGGATCTCGGGCGGCACGAAGGCGACCATCATCCCGTTCCGGCCGCCCTTCAGCGCCTGTATGGCCGCCGCCCCGTAGGCCATCCCCAGCTGCTGGTCCACGGCCGTCGGGTTCCCGCCCCTCGCCCAGGGGCCGATGACGAGCGGCGTGATCTCGCCGGCGATTCGCGCCCGCAGCCGGTCGGCCACCATTTCGGCGGCCCGGCCGGGCCCCGGCACGACACACGGGCCGTCCTCGTCCGTCACCGGCGCGCCGCCCGCTGGCTCGGGCGGGAGGTCGAAGAGTTGCGCCCCCTCGGCCACCACCACGAGCCCCCAAGGCCGCTTCGCGGAGAGCTTGTCCTTCAGCCTCGCCACGAGGTGACGGAGGCGGCAGGGAGTCTCGGGCATCAGCACCGCGTCCGCGCGCGCGGCGATGCCGGCCTGCAGCGCGATCCACCCCGCCTGCTGTCCGAGGATCTCCACGACGGCGAGCTTCCGGGCCGACCGGGCGGCCTGGTAGGCCTTGTTCAGCATCTCGATCGTCGTGCTGAGCGCGGTGTTGAACCCGAAGGCCATCGGCGTCGAGACGACGTCGTTCTCGATGGACGCGGGGGATGCAGACCGTGTGGAGGCCCTTGCGATGGAGCTTGTCGAGGATCCCGAGCCCGGCGACACCCACGGCGGAGACGAGCGCGTCGATGTGCGCCGCCTCGAGCCCCTTCAGGATCTCGTCTGACCGATCAGTCTCCGCTCCGCCCGGTGCGGGAGCGTGAAACGGATCCACCGCGGGCGCCTGGCCGAGAATGCCTGCCGTGGCGGGATCGAGATTCTCGACTCGTTCGGGGCTGAGCGACACGATGCCGCCATCGGGATAGCGCTCCGGGCTGAGCAGCCCTTCGAAACCGTCGCGTATGCCGACGATCTCCCATCCCAGCTTGCCTCCGGCCAGGGCCACGCCCATGAGGACGGAGTTGAGGCCCGGGACGAAGCCCGACCCCACGTTCACGGCAACGCGCCTGTGCGTGCCGGCGTGACCGAGGTTCTTGATCATGATGGCTACTCTCCCAGCGCGGAAGGCCGGCTCTTCGTGCCCTCTTCTCCAGGGCCTTCAGAACCGGCGCATGCACGCGCTGCGGGATGTCACCGACCATGAACTCGAACGTGCCACGCGCGTCGATGACCCACGGCGCGTCGCCCGGCTCGGGAGTGTTCGGGTCGCTTCTTACTTGTTCGCGGTCTTCGCTACCGTGGCTTCGCCTTCGATGAAATCAGCGGCGTTGCTGAACTCGATGATCTCGCAGGCCACCGGCGCGTCCTTGTCGATGATCATGGTGTGGCCCTTGGGAAGGTAGAACACGTCCCCGGCGCGGACGACCTCTTCGGTCCCGTCCTCGTAGCGCATGATCATCTCGCCCTTGAAGCAGTAGCCCCAGTGCGCAACCGGGCAGAACCCACCGAACGCCTTGAACGCTGGCGTGATGTCCGTGCCCGGCGCGAAATGGTGGACGGCACACACCATGCCGCCGTGCACCTCTCCCCAGATCTGGATGTCATAGTTCTCGGTGAAGTGGCTGTGCTTGCGGGTCATGTTGTACATGGGCTTGTGCACGGGTTTCTCCTTTTGTGAATGAGATCAAACGTGTAGCGGTAGGCGCATCACTTTCCACTCCGCCATCCTGGCGGCGTGGAATCACTCGAACGAGCCACGCGCGTCGATGACCCATGGCGCGTCGCCCTGCGTGAATCCGCGCCTGTTCAGTGCCCCAAACGGCCTTCCTTGCTCCCCGTGCGTCCGAACGCCTCGTCGATGATGGCCTGCAGGTGCGCGACCACGTCGGCGGACGGCGTCTTGTAGTCGTCCAGCTCGTAGACCTCGCCCAGCAGCTCGTACTTGCCGAGGCCGAAGCGGTGGTACGGCAGCAGCTCGTAGTCGATGACGTTCTTGTGCGGCCGGATGAACGCCAGCACCGCCCGGATGTGCTCCTCGTCGGCGTTGATGCCGGGGATGAGCGGCGTGCGGGCGATGAAATCCGCTGTTGGGGAAGGTCTCGTAGGCCTTCTTGAAGTTGGCCAGGATCCGCTCGTTGCTGACGCCGGTCCACTTCTTGTGCCGCTCCGGGATCGTCAGCTTGTGGTCGTGCAGCACCGTGTCGACGTGCGGCAGGACCTTCTCGACGTAAGCCCAGGGCACGTTGCACGCCGTCTCGATCGCCGTGTTGAAGCCGCGGTCGTGGGCCCCCTTCAGCAGGGCCGCCGAGAAGTCGGGCTGCAGCAGGCACTCGCCGCCGCTCAGCGTCAGGCCGCCGCCGGTCGAGCGGTAGAAGGACGCGTCCTTCTCGACCTCGTCCAGGACCTCGTCCACGGTCATCCGCTTGCCGAACATCTCGAGGGCGCCCGGTCGGGCAGAGCGACGACCATCGCCTCGTCGCATCCCCGTGGCCAGGTCCCAGTTGACCTTGACCTTGTCGTCCTCGCCGCCCTCCACGACGTAGAAGGCGCCTTCGGGGAAGGGCGACTTCAGGCAGGCGCCGCACGCCTGCCCGGCCGATGCACTTGCTGGCCTGGTACGACAGCTCCGGCTTGAAGGCGATGCTCTCGGGATTGCCGCACCACTTGCAGCGCAGCGAGCAGCCCTTGAGGAAGACGTTCGTGCGGATGCCCGGGCCGTCGTGGCTGCAGTAGCGCTGGATGTTCAGGACGATGCCGGTCGGCGCGGATGCGGTTCGCGGGCGTGCTCATCACAGTTCCCTCCCGAGGAAGATGCCGAGGGAGCGGGCGATCTGCACGAACTCGCCGTCCAGCGGGCACGGTCCTGACCTTGTTGATCGCCTCCGGCAGCGGCACGAACTTGAGGTCCGGCGGAACGAAGGCCACCATCGTCCCGTAGCTGCCGGCCTGGATGGCCCGCACCGCGCCGGCCCCGTAGGCCATGCCCAGCTGTCGGTCGACGGCCGTCGGGACGCCGCCCCTCACCCAGGGACCCAGGACGAGCGGGAAGGTCTCTTCCGCGAGCTGCAGCTGCAGCGCCTCGGCGACGGCGCTCGCCGCCTGCCCCGATCGCCGGATGACGTGCTCGCTCGCCTCGCCCGTCGCGAGCGGCGACAGCGACGCCTTGAGCGGGTTCGGCTTCGTCTCGACCTTCGGCCTGCTGGACGAGCGTCGCGCCTTCCGCCACCACCACCAGTCCCCAGGGTCGCCGGGCCGTCACCTTGTCCTTCAACCTCGCCGCCACCGCGGCGAGATCCGCGGGAACCTCGGGGATGAGCACCACGTCGGCGCCACACGGCGATGCCGGCCTGCAGCGCCAGCCATCCGGCCTGCTCGCCCAGGACCTCGACGACGCCGATCTTCCGGGCCGACTGGGCCGCCTGGCGGACCCGGTCGAGCATCTCGATCGTGAAGCTGAGCGCGCTGTTGAAGCCGAACGAGACCGAGGTCGCGGCGATGTCGTTCTCGATCGACCGGGGCACGCACACGACGTTGAGCCCCTTCCTGTGGAGCTTGTAGAGGATGCTCAGGCCCCGGCCGCCGACGACGCCGACGAGGGCGTCGATGCCCTCCGCCTTCAGCCGCTCGCAGCAGCTGGTCGGACAGATCGAGCTTCCTCGACCATCTCGTCGGCGTTCACGCGGCGGACGTGGAACGGGTCGACGCGCGGCGCCTGGCCGAGGATGCCCGCGCCGTTCGGGTCGAGGTTGGCGATGAGCCCGGGGTCGAGCGCGACCAGCCCGCCGTCCGGGTAGCGCTCCGGGTGCAGCAGCCCGTCGAAGCCGTCCCGGATGCCGACGGCCTCCCAGCCCAGGTTGGCCGCCGCCACGGCCGTGCCCATGACCACGGCGTTCAGCCCCGGGACGTGGCCGGCGCCGACCATGATCGCGATGCGCCTCAGGGAGCTTGCGTGACCGATCTCTTTGATCACGATGAACCTCTCCTCGTGCTGTGCCGTCGGGCGACGTTCAGGCCCAGGGCATCCCGCTCTGTGTGTCGTTGCGCGGAGAAGGACGCCCGGTACGGCGTGGCCCGAGGCCACGCCGTACCGGGCCGCTCCGTGTCAGCACTTACCGAAGCTCTGCAGGGTCCGCTCGATGATCTCGTCCTGCACGCCCTTGTGCAGCTTGGTGAAGAACGCGCTGAACCCGGCCACCCGGACCACGAGGTCGCGGTACTTCTCCGGGTGCTTCTGCGCGTCCCTGAGGATCTCGGTGTTCAGCACGTTGAACTGGATGTGATAGCCACCGTTCTCGAACAGGGTCCTGATCAGCTGCAGCACGTTCTCCCGGCCCTTGCGGGTCTCGAGCTGGTCGGGCGGGAGCTTCATGTTCATGTGCGTGGCGCACCACTTCACGGCATCGTTGCCCTTGGCGGCCGACATCACGAGCGCGGTGGGACCGTTGACGTCGGTTCCCGGCATGGCCGAGAGGCTGCCGTCGGTGAGCGCGACGCCGGCCTTCTTGCCGTTCGGCAGCGCGCCGGTCGCCATGCCCATCGGGTTGTGGACGCTCTTCGTGTACTGGTCGAGCGACGACTTGATGTCCTTGCTGATGAAGTTGCCGCCGCCATCCACGTTGTTGAACGCCGTCAGGATGCTGTCGTTCACCCTGCGGAGGAGCTTGTTCATCTCGGGGATGTCGTTGCCGTGCTTCGGTGCGTCGAAGCACATCTTCCCGACCTTCTCGTATTCCCCCTCGAAGTTGGCCGCCAGGGCCTTCTTCAGCTCGGCCATGGTCAGCTTCTTGTCGTCGTAGACCAGCTTCTTCACCGCCATCAGGGAGTTGGCGGCGTCCACGCCGGCCACCGAGATCTGGGCGACCGTGTAGTAGTTGGCCCCGCCTTCCCAGACCTCCTTGCCGGTCTCGATGCAGCCTCCGGTCAAGATGGAACGCCAGGCGACCGGAAGGACTTCAGCGTTCAACATGCTCGCGATCCAGGCGCCGCGGCGGAGGGTGTCCTCGCAGAACTGGAGCTGCTGCTCGAAGGCCGCGTACAGATCCTCGAACGTCTTGAAGGTCTCGGGATCGCCGCTCTTGGGTCCGATCTGCTTCTTCGTGCGGGGATCGAAGCCATTGTTCATGGTCAACTCGATCACCTTGCCCAGGTTGGGCTGGCCTTCCACCGGGTGGCCGGTCTCGTAGGGGATGTAGCTCCCCACGCAGGCGCCGACACAGGTGCGCCGGGCTTTCTCCACCGGGAGGTGGCCCATCCGTTCGGTGTAGCCCCAGAGATGCAGGGCCCGCTTGAACATCACCTCGGCGTTGAGGAACTGGGGCATGCCCAGGCCGGTGCCGATGACATCGAAGCATTTCTCGATCAGCTTGCCCGGGGTGTGCGGGGTGACAGCAACAGACAGCGGAGGCTGAGGCAACGCCAGGTAGCCGCAGGCGTCGAGGATCACGTAGTCCATTTCCGCGGTCGCATCGCCACCGTCCTCGGAGTAGCCACCGAGCGTGATGCTCTGTCCCAGGTCGGCCGAGTTCTGCTTGGCGACCGCCTCCCCGTAGTAGTAGCTGATCTCGTTCAGCTTGATCGCGAGGTTCTCGAACATGAAGACCGCGTCGTCATAGGTGACGAGCCCGGCGGCCTTGTCGCGCTGGTAGAACGGCTCGAAGTTCTGGCCCAGGAAGGCTTCGGAGTAGCCGCAGCCGATCTGCTCGAGTTCTGCGCACAGGTGGCAGAGGAAGTGGCACTGCATGGCCTCCCGCAGGTTCCGGGCCGGGTGCTCGGGAATCCACTCGCAGGTCTCGGCCATGGCGAGATCAGCTCGGCCTTGCGGGTGGCGTCCTTCTCCTTGGCCGCCATCTCCCGCGCCAGTTCGGCATAGCGGTGGGAGAAACGGATGATGGCCTTCATGACGATCTGGCAGGCCTCGTAGAAGTAGAGCTTCGAGGTGTTCGGCTGCCGCATCTCGAGGGCCATCTGGCGCTCTTTGACGTCCTTGAGGATGCTGGCCAGGCCCTCGTTGAAGACCTTCGGGTAGTTCAGGTTGCCGCCGCCACCGGGCCAGCTGAAGAAATCGGCGATGAGGCCGGCCTGATACGCCGGGCGGGGGTCGAAGCCGTAGCGCTTCTCGAAGATCTCCAGCACCCGCGGGCGCATGGAGCGCTTCTCCCAGTACTTGATGACCCACTCGTTGGCCTTCCGGTCCTCGGGGGTCTTCGACTTCTCGACGGTGTTCTCTTCCTTCATCCAGTCCACGTTCCACTCCGGGAACGTGTACATGGCGTTGACGCTGCCCGCCATGGCGCCCACGAAGAGGTTGTCGTCGATGTAGAGCTTCTTCCGGTCCAGCACGGCCGCCAGCAACTTGGCGCGGCGGATGATCTGCGGATCGCCGGCGGTCTTCTCGTACACCTCCTCCATGATCCGCACGCGCTCGAAGTCGACCTCGTAGGGGGTCGATCGGAGCTGCTCCTTCAGGGCGTCGATCCGGGCCTTGCTGGCGTTCACGCGGGCGTTGGAGGTCGGGATTTCTGTCGTGCTCATCACTGTGTCTCCTCTGTGTCTGTCGTCAGTGTGTCGGTCGTGCGTCCTGCACGACGGGTTCTGGGCGCGAACATGCCTCGCGCGAGGCTCGCGTCACACGGCCGGGCCGTGGCGCGACCGCTCGATGACCTCGATCCCCTCCGTCGCGGATACGTGTTCGAAGCTGATGACGGGTGGCGTGGCGGAAAGCTCGATGGCCGCGAGAATGCGCCGATAGATGTCCGAGCGAAGGTAGGCTTCCAGCGCCTCGTCGCCGGTCCACTGTTCGACGAAGACGATGGTCGATTGCGGGTCGTCCTCGTGGTAGATGTGGCAGGCGATGCAGCCCGCCTGGTGTTCGAGGCGGCCTTGCACGAGGCGCAGGACTTCGAGGACGTCGGCGCGCCGACCGGGCGCGGGCAGAAGCCTGACGGTCCCGATGATCATGCCGACACGCTACTGCTCGAATCGTGCCGTGGCGGGCTCGAGCGCGTGCGATCTCGCCTAACTCGTCTGTTTACCGCGAACTAGGAAGCGTGGGGGCCGTCCGGCCCATCGGGTGTGATGGAGGGTTCGTCGAACGACATGTCGACCCGGGGACGGCATGTCGCGCTGCCGCCGTGTGATCCGCGGCGGGTTGGGTGCCGCTGGTCAGGCGGATGCGTTCGTGTGCGAGCGGTACGGGATGGCCAGTTTCTCCATGCGACTGCGGAGCGTCGAGGGCTTGAGACCCAGCTTCGCCGCCGCGCCCGTCGGCCCCTTGATCTGCCCGCCCGATTGTTCGAGGGTCCGGATGATGTGTTCACGCTCGACGTCGGCCAGCGACTGCGGCAACGCGCGGTCAGGCGTGCCGTCGCCGAGCATCGGCAGCTTCAGCGTGCTGCCGGTGGTGATGATGGCGGCGTGCTCGATCACGTTCCGCAGCTCGCGGACGTTGCCCGGCCAGGAATGGCGCTGGAGCGCGTCCATCGACTGCCGCGCCACCTGCGTGATCTTCTTGCCCATGCGCGACGAGAAATCCTCGATGAAGGCCCAGACCAGCGGGGGCACGTCCTCGGTCCGCTCGCGCAGGGGCGGCACGCGGATGGGGAAGACGTTCAGGCGGTAGAAGAGGTCTTGCCGGAAGCGACCCTTCCTGACCTCCTCGGCCAGGTCGCGATTGGTGGCCGCGATCACGCGCACGTTGACCTTGACGGTCCGCGGGCTCCCGAGGCGCTCGAACTCGCCGTCCTGCAGCACGCGCAGCAGCTTCGCCTGCACGTCGAGCGGCAGCTCGCCGATTTCGTCGAGGAAGATCGTCGAGCCGTCCGCGACCTCGAACCGGCCGACCTGGCGCGACAACGCGCCGGTGTAGGCGCCCTTCTCTCGGCCGAAGAGTTCGCTTTCGACGAGGCCGGCTGGCAGGGCCGCGCAGTTCACCTTCACCATCACGTGGCTGGCTCTCGGACTCTGCCGGTGGATCGCCTGGGCGACGAGTTCCTTGCCCGTGCCGGTCTCGCCGCAGATGAGGACCGACGAATCCGTGGGGGCGACCTGCGCGGCCTCGCGCAGCACGTGCTTGATGGCGGGACTCTCCCCGGTGATCTCGCCCTGGGCGAGCGCCACGCGGATCTCGGCCTTCAGGAAGTTGCTCTCTGCCTGCAGCCGGTCCTTCAGGCGCTCGATCTCCTCGAACGACCGCCGGAGCGCCTCTTCTGCCTGCTTGCGCTTCGTGATGTCGCGCAACACGCCGTACGACTTGAGTGTGCGCCCGGTGGCATCGCACTTCGCGACGCGGCCCGAGTGAAGGAGCCACTTCTCGCCCTCGGTCGGATGCAGGAAGCGATACTCGATCGAGAGGACGCCGAGCGCCCCGTCGTGCAGCTCCCGTCGATTCGCCAGCACCCGCCCCCGGTCGTCGGGATGCAGGCGCTCCATCCAGAACTCGACCGGCTCGAGCCCGTGTTCCCGATCGGCGGGGAGCCCGCAGAGGTCGCGGAACCGGGTGTCGACGAAGGCACGACCTCGTTCGAAGTCCACCTCGTAGTAGCCGAGGCCGTCGAGGTCTGCGGCGGCCTCGTAGCGCGCCTCGCTCGTGCGGACCGCTTCGTCCGCGCGCTTTCGGGCAAGGGCGTTGGTGAAGACCTCCGACACCAGGTGCAGCCGCTTCACCACGTCGTCGGACCAGGCGCGCGGTGCGCGCAGCGTGTTGAAACCCAGCAGGCCCAACGGCCGCACACCTCCCACCGAGAGCGGCAGGGTCAGGTTCGACTTGATCCCGATTTGGAGCATGTGCTCCCGGTCCACGGCGGCGTCTGCGGGCAGCGAGTCGAGCGACGGCGCCACGACCGCGTGCCCCGCCAGCATCTGCTGGTGATACCAGGGGAAGTCCTCCTGGCGCATCGGCTCTGGCAGCACATCGAGTTGCGTCGGGTAGGTATGCGTGGGCACGACCGGGTCGAGCGGCGCATCGGTCCACTGCCACAGGGCGGCAAAGTCGATGTCGAGCGACTCGCAGACGCGGTGGAGCGCGTCGCCGATTTCACGGTCGACATCCTCGGGAGGCAGGTTGACGAACCTCGAAGAGAGATCGACGAGCAGCGCGTCGAAACGGGGGGCGCCCTCCAGATCGCCAATGAACATCGGGTCTTCGGCACCCATGCGAGGGTAGTATAGTCCCGCTTCGGCCCTTGGGGACGACATGTCGTCCCCGCCGTCTCGCGTCCGCGATGTCGTCCCGGCGCGCCGACAACGCGACACCCGTCGCGGGAGCAAATGCCTGGCGGCGCGAGCCCCGTATCCGGGGCGAACCGCCAGCGCGACACCGGGGTCAGGTCTTGAAAAATGCTGCAATGAAAGATGTGACCCCTTCGCGTCTTTCGGCGGCGCACCGACAGCGCGACACCCTCTGCTGATTCGTGCCAGAATCCTGCACATGCCTGGCAGCCAGACGGTCATCTCACGCGCTCGCGAGGTTCGCGAGTCGCTCGCCCGCCGCGTGCTCGTCGCCGACGGGGCCATGGGCACCATGCTCTATGGGCGAGGCGTCTTCATCAATCGCTGCTTCGACGAGCTGAACCTCGCACAGCCCGACCTGGTGAAAGACGTGCACCAGGAGTACGTCAAGGCCGGCGCCGAGATCCTCGAAACCAACACATTCGGCGCCAATCGCATCAGGCTGGCCGCCTTCGGCGTGGCCGACAAGCTCGTCGCGATCAACCAGGCCGGTGTGCGGCTGGCCCGCGAGGCAGCCGGCGCCAACGCGTTCGTCGCCGGCGCGATCGGACCCCTCGGTGTCAAGATCGAGCCGCTCGGGCCTCTGTCGTTCGCCGAGACACGCGAGATCTTCCGCGAGCAGGCGACGGCGCTCGTCGAGGCCGGCATCGACCTCGTCGTCCTCGAGACGTTCCTCGACATCAACGAACTGCGCGAGGCTGCGTACGCCGTGCGCGAAGTGGCCGGCAGCGAACTCGTGATCGTCGCGCAGGTCACCATCGACGAAGAAGGGAACGTGCCCGAAGGCGGCGACGCCACGGCGTTCACCAGCCGCCTCGACGAACTGCCCGTCGACGTGATCGGATTGAACTGCTCCGTGGGACCGAAGGCCATGCTCGACACCCTCGAGCGCATGGCCCAGCTCACCTCGAAGCCCCTGAGCGTCATGCCCAACGCCGGCAACCCCGTGTCGGTCGAGGGCCGCAACATCTACCTGTGCTCGCCCGAGTACATGGCGCAGTACGCGCGCCGCTACGTGCAACTCGGCGTCAAGGTGATCGGCGGCTGCTGCGGCACGACGCCCGCGCACATCAAGGAAATCCGCAGCGAGGTCCGCAGCCTGCAACCCGGTGTGCGCCAGATCGCCGTGACCGCGCACGAGGTGAAGGCGCACGCGAGCAAGATGGAGCCCGTGCCCACCGCGCGCAAGTCGCAGCTGGGCGCGAAGCTCGCCGCGGGCGAGTTCGTCACCTTCGTCGAGATCCTGCCGCCGCGCGGCGTCGATGCGTCGCGCGAGATCGAAGGCGCCCTGCTGTGCCGCAACGCCGGCATCGACGCGATCAACGTGCCCGACGGCCCGCGCGCCTCGGCGCGCATGTCGGCGCAGGTGACCTGCCAGAAGATCCAGGAAGCGGGCGACATCGAGGCCGTGCTCCACTTCTGCTGCCGCGACCGCAACATCCTGTCGATCCAGTCGGAGCTGCTCGGCGCGCACGTGGCCGGCGTCCGCAACCTGATCTGCATCACGGGCGATCCGCCGCGGACCGGCGCCTATCCCGACGCGACCGCCGTCTTCGACGTCGACGCGATCGGCCTCGTCAACATCGTCAACAACCTGAACCACGGGCTCGACATCGGCGGCAACCCGATGGGATCGAAGACCGCGCTGCTGTGCGGCGTCGGCGCGAACCCGGGCGCGATCAAGCTGGAGGTCGAGCACGAGCGCCTCAACTGGAAGATCCAGGGCGGGGCCGAGTTCATCGTCACGCAGCCGGTGTTCGACCTCGACCTGCTCGAGGCCTTCGTCAAGCGCGTGGCGCCCTCGAAAGTCCCGATCATCGCGGGCATCTGGCCGCTCACGAGCTACCGCAACGCCGAGTTCATGGTGAACGAGCTGCGCGTGCCCGTGCCGGAGGCGTTCATGGAGCGGATGCGCAAGGCCGACAGCGGCGAGAAGGCGCGCGCCGAGGGCGTGGCCATCGCGCGCGAGATGGTCGCGCGCTGCCGTCCGCTGGTGCAGGGCGTGCAGCTGTCAGCGCCGTTCGGCCGCTACGCGCTGGCAATCGAAGTCGCCGAGGTGATCACGCAGAGTTGAGGACGCCCTCGGTCAATACCCGTCGTCGTGCTGGTCGATGCGCCCGCGCCCGAAGAACGGGTGGGAAGGAAGAGAGCCGATCGGGAGCCGGCAACGGGCGCTATGCTGGTCACGACACGGCCCTGTCGCATCCGGTCGACCCGGCTCACCTACCCCCTCCGCAAAGGACCCAGGCGCACCATGAAGACGCGCATCACCGAGATGTTCGGCATCCAGCACCCCATCATCCAGGGAGGCATGCACTACGTCGGCTTCGCGGAACTCGCCTCGGCGGTGTCCAACGCCGGCGGTCTCGGCATCGTCACCGGCCTCACGCAGAAGACGCCCGAGTTGCTCGCCAGGGAGATCGCGCGCTGCCGCACGATGACCGACAAGCCGTTCGGCGTGAACCTCACGTTCCTGCCGGCCTTCCAGGAGCCGCCCTACCCCGAGTACGTGCGCGCCATCATCGAGGGCGGCGTGAAGATCGTCGAAACCGCCGGCCGCAACCCCGACAAGGTCCTGCCGGCGCTGAAGGCCGCGGGCGTCAAGGTCATCCACAAGTGCACGTCGGTGAAGCACTCGCTCAAGGCCCAGGCGCTCGGGTGCGACGCGGTCAGCGTCGACGGCTTCGAATGCGGCGGCCACCCCGGCGAGGACGACGTGCCGAACTTCATCCTGCTGCCGCGCGCTGCCGACGAGCTGTCGATCCCCTTCGTCGCCTCGGGCGGCATGGCCGACGGGCGCAGCCTGGTGGCCGCGCTGGCACTCGGCGCCGACGGCATCAACATGGGCACGCGGTTCATTGCCACCAGGGAGGCGCCCGTCCACGAGAAGGTCAAGCAGGCCATCGTCGCAGCCACCGAGCTCGACACGCGCCTCATCATGCGCCCGCTGCGCAACACCGAGCGCGTGCTGGTGAACGACAGCGTCAAGCGCCTGCTCGAGATCGAGAAGGCGAAGGGCGACACGCTGCAGATTACCGACATCATCGAGCAGGTTGCAGGCGTCTACCCGCGCATCATGCTGGAGGGCGATCTCGAGGCCGGTGCGTGGAGCTGCGGCATGGTCGCGGGTCTCATCCACGACATCCCAACGGTCAAGGAACTGATTGACCGGATCATGACCCAGGCGACCGAACTCATCACCCGGCGCCTGGTTGGGCTGCAGGCAGGCTGACCGCCCCCTACGCCCGATCACACCCCTTTCGACATCCGCCCCTCGAGGAACCCGAAGTACGCCCTCGCGTTGAAGAAGCAGACGTCGGCGACCAGCTGGCCGAGCAGTTCGCGATCGTCGGGCACGCGTCCGCGCCTCACATCCTCGCCCAGCATCTGGCACACCAGGCGCCTGAAGTAGTCGTGCCTGACGTACGACAGGAAGCTCCTGGAGTCGGTGGTCATGCCCACGAAGCGCGCGAGCAGGCCGATGTTCGCGAGCGTGCGCAGGTGCGCCTCCATCCCGTCGAGTTGATCCAGGAACCACCAGGCGGGGCCCCACTGGATCTTCCCGGCGACGGAGCCATCCTGGAAGCAGCCGATGAGCGAGGCGAACATCGCGTTGTCGGCCGGGTTGACGTTGTAGAGGATCGTCTTCGCGAGCTGGTTCGTCTGGTCGAGCGCGTCCAGGAACCGCGCGACGGCTGCGCCCTGCGGCAGATCGCCCATCGCGTCGTAGCCCGTGTCGGGCCCGAGCGCGCGCCGCATGCGGGTGTTGTTGTTCCGCATCGCGCCGAGGTGGAACTGCTGCACCCAGCCGCGCGCGTGGTCGAGCAGCGCGAGACGATGGAGCAGCGCCGAGCGGAACACCGCCGCTGCCGCCACATCTACCGTCTGCCCGCGGCGCAGTCGATCGAAACACGCCGACGCCTCTGCATCGCTGAAGGGCACGGCGTCGAGTTGCGCGAGCCCGTGATCGGACGCACGGCAGCCGAGCGCGTGGAACGCGTCGTGGCGCGCCTCGAACGCGCTGAGCAGCGCATCCCACGAACCGATCTCGATTCGCGCCTGTTCGGCGAGCCGATCGATGTACGTGTTCCACGCCGCCGGGTCACCGACGTCGAACGCGCGATCGGCCCGCCAGGTCGGGCACACGCGCGTATCGGGATCCGTGCGCGCGGCCAGCTGAAGGTGCGCGTCGAGCGGATCGGCCGGATCGTCGGTCGTGCAGACCACGCTCACGCGGAACTGCCGGAGCAGCCCCATCGCGGTGAATCCCGGCTCGGCGAGTCGCTCGTTCGCGCGATCGAACGTCTCGCGCGCCGTGCGCGGCGACAGCAGGGCGCCGATGCCGAACGGTCGCCGCAACTCCATCGCCGTCCAGTGATGGAGCGGGTTGCCGATGGTCGCGGGCACCGTCGCCGCCCACGCCTCGAACTTCTCCCAGTCTGACGCGTCACCCGTGCACAGGCGTTCGGGCACGCCGTTGGCGCGCATCGCGCGCCACTTGTAGTGATCGCCGTCGAGCCAGATCCCGGTGATCGACCGGAACCGGTGGTCGGCCGCCATCAACGCCGGCGACAGGTGGCAGTGGTAGTCGATGATCGGCAGGTCGCGCGCGACGTCGTGATACAGCGCGGCGGCGACCGGCGTCGTCAGCAGGAAGTCGTCACCCACGAACGGCGTCGTCATGATGCGTCTCCAAGGTCGGGCGGCAGGAGCCGTGGCGTGAGCAGGTGCATGACGAGGATCGCCGTCAGGTACGCCGATCCGGCCATCACGAACACCGGCAGGTAGTCGTTGGTCGCCTCGAGCACGTAACCCACGACCTTCGCGATCAGCATCCCGCCCACGGCGCCAGCCATTCCTCCCATGCCGACGATGGTGGCGACCGCGCGGCGGGGGAATATGTCTGACGGGATGGTGAGGATGTTCGCCGACCAGCCCTGGTGCCCGGCGGCAGCGAGGCTGATGAGCGCCACGGCGCCCCACATCGACGAGACACTCGCGGCGAACACGATGGGCGCCACTGCCAGCGCGCAGATCAGCATGGCCGTCTTCCGCGCCCTGTTCACGCTCCAGCCCGCCCGAATCAACGAGCCCGACAGCCACCCGCCGGCGATGCTCCCGACCGATGCCGACACGTAGATCATCGCGAGCGGCAGACCGCGGCCGACGAGGTTGACACCGTGCGTGCGCTGCAGGAAGTCGGGGACCCAGAACAGGTAGAACCACCAGAACGGGTCGGTGAGGAACTTGCCGATGATGAAGGCCCACGTCGCCCGGTGCGGCAGGAGCGCACGCCACGCGAGCGACGGTGCAGGCGTGTCGACCGGGATCGCTGAGGATGTACGCGAGTTCGGCCTTCGACAGGCGCGGGTGCGCTTCGGGCTTCTTGTAGAAGGCGTGCCAGAACACGAGCCACACGAACCCGAGTGCGCCCGTGAGGGCGAACGCGGCCCGCCATCCCCACAACAGCACGACGATCGGCACCACCACGGGCGTGAGCACCGCACCGACGTTCGAGCCTGCGTTGAAGATGCCCGTCGTGAGCGCGCGCTCCTTCTTCGGGAACCACTCGGCCACCGTCTTGAGCGAGGCCGGGAAGTTGCCGCCCTCGCCGAGGCCGAGCGCGAAGCGAGCCGCGCCGAACGTGAAGGCGCTCGACGCGGCGGCGTGCGCCATCGCGGCAAGGCTCCAGAAGATCACCGAGAACGAGAAGCCGCGCAGCGTCCCGACGCGGTCGATCAGGCGCCCGACGAGCAACTGGCTGATCGCGTACGCCAACTGGAACGCGAAGACGATGTTGGCGTAGTCGGTCTCGGTCCAGTGCATGTCGGCTTGCAGTTCTGGCTTGAGGATCCCGATGATCTGCCGGTCGACGTAGTTGATGGTGGTGGCGAAGAACAGCAGGGCGCAGATGCCCCACCGGACGTTGCCCACGCGATCCCGAGACGGCCGTGCTCGCCGGCACTACCGTGTCGACCGCCCTGTCGCGGGTGCTCATCGGGAACTCACCGCTGGATGCGGGCCGAGCCGCCCCGCGCGAACGCCTTCACCTGGTCGAGCGTGGCCATCGTCGTGTCTCCGGGGAAGGTGGTGAGCAGGGCGCCGTGCGCCCATCCGAGCTTGAGCGCCTCTTCGTGCGATGCGCCCGTCAGCAGTCCGTGGAACAGGCCCGACGCGAAGCCGTCTCCGCCGCCCACGCGATCGTAGACATCGAGTTCACACATCGGCGCCACTGCCACGGCGCCCTCCATCCAGCAGACCGCACTCCAGGTGTGGCGCGATGCCGAGTGCACCTCGCGCAGCGTGGTCGCCACCACCGAGACCTGCGGAAAGCGTTCGACCACGCGGCCGATCATCTCGACGAACGGCGCCGGATCGAGTGCCGAGTGCGCGGCCACGGGCGGTCCGCTCAGGCCGAGCCCCTTCTGGAGGTCTTCTTCGTTGCCGACCAGCACGTCGACGAGCGAGACGATGCGCGCGAGCGTCTCGTGCGCGCGGCCGGTGCCGCCGGCGGCGGCCCACAACTTCTCGCGGTAGTTCAGGTCGAACGACACCACCGCCCCGTGCCTGCGCGCTTCCTGCATCCCCTCGATCACGAGCGCGGCCGTCGATTCCGACAGCGACGTGAAGATCCCGCCGCTGTGGAACCAGCGCACGCCACGGCCGAAGATCGCCGCCCAGTCGACGTCGCCAGGCGCGAGCCGCGCGGCCGCCTCGTCGCTCCGGTTGTAGAACACCACCGGCGCGCGGTGGCCGCCGCCCCGATCGCTGTACACCGTCGCCATGTTCGGGCCGCGCACGCCGTCGTGCGCGAAGCGGCGGTAGATGCCTTCGACGCCCATCGCGCGCACGCGTTCGGCGATGAGGTCGCCGATCGGGTTGTCGACCATCGCGCTGACGAGGGCGGTGCGTGCGCCGAAACAGTCGGCGAGGTTGGCGGCGACGTTGTACTCGCCGCCGCTCACGTGGATGTCGCACGACGTGGCCTTGCGGAAGGGCACGAGGCCCGTGTCGAGGCGGTGGACGAGCGCGCCGAGCGCAAGCAGGTCGATGGTGCCAGTGGCGGGCACCGCCAGGCGAGCCGTCATGAAGGGTTCCCCTTGACCATCACATGTCTCCGTCTGTGTGTGCGCGCGCCGACACGCGATACAGCATCTCGCCTGCACGGGGAACGACGCGGACACCCTCGTCCTCGCGTCCCCGCCAGTCGTTCACGTCGATCGTGGCAGGATCGAGGTATCCCAGGTTGACCTGCCGGCACCGTGACTCGGGGATGCCCGTGGCGAGCGTCACCGTGATGCGCGGCGTTTCGACGCCGCTGGCCGCATCATAGCGGCCGAGCCCACGCAGATGTGTCAAGTGGGCGAGCACGCCCCCGGGATAGTCGCGGTAGCGTTCCCACCGCGCGAGGAAGTAGTCGCGGCAGTGGTAGCCGATCTCGTCGATCAGCCGTCCGTGCACGTAACTGACCTCGGTGATGTGTGGCGCGTAGATCACGATCTCGCCCCCGTCTGCCACCGCAGGTTCGAGCTTGTACATGCCCTTTGCCGCGGTCCACAGGTCGTCGTACATCGTCGGCATCACCGAGAGCACGCGGCGGAAGGGACGGTCGACCTCGACGATGTGGTGATGGTGCGACAGGGTGGCGGCCGCCTGCCACGCGTCGCGGGGAGCGCCGAAGTACACGCCGGCCACACCGCCGTGGGTGACCACGAGCGAGAAGCACGCGACGGGCGTGGGCACCATCGCGGCTGCGCGATCGATGACGGCCCGCACCGGCGTCGTGTCGGTGCCGATGACGGCATGGCTCGTGATGAGCGCCCCCAGCCAGTGGGTGAAGTTGATGATGGCGGGCCCGGCGATGCCCGGGACGAGATACTTGGTGCCCCCTGAGAAGCCCACCACCTCGTGGGGGAACACGGGACCGCAGATCACGATCTGGTCGTAATCGAGCACGAGGCGGTTCAGTGCCACGTCGACAGGCACGGCACAACGCCCGTCGGTCAACGCGGCAATGTCGGCGGCCGGGATGGTGCCCAGCGAGACGAACGTCTCTGGCCGCTGCCACTCGTGGTTGAACACGAGGCTGCGGCCGGCCACCCCGCCGATGACCGGGCGGCCCATCAGGCGCGTCAACTGCGCATCGTCCAGCGGCAGGTGCGTGCCGAGCGCGACCAGGTAGTCGAGCGCCGCGACACGCGTCCCGAGCGATGCGTCGATCAGGTCGACCATTCGTGCCAGCGGCATCGTCCGCGACAGGTCGGGCACGATCACCAGGACGCGCTGCCGATCGACGGGCAGGCGTGCGAGTGCCTCGTTGACGCATGTCGCCAGTTCAGTGTCGGTGAGGTGACGATCCGCGTAGCCGATGCCCGTCACCAGGCTGGGTGCTGACGGCACGTGCGACTCCTGTCGGATGGAGCAATCGTTGGCGCGGGGCCGTCGGTGCCCGCCCGTGGTTGGGTCCCCCACCACGCGGCGTGATCGGATCCCCTGCCATGTGTAGGGGCCGCACCCCTGTGCGGCCCGGGTGAACCGGGCCTCTACCCGCGGGCTTCCATCCGCGCCCACGTGTCGCGCAGGGCGACCGTGCGGTTGACGACGAGGCGATCCGGCGTGGAGTCGGGATCCACGCAGAAGTAGCCCGTGCGTTCGAACTGCATCTGCGTGCCCGGAGGCAATCCGGCGACCGAGGGCTCGGCCTTGCACGTGGTGACGATCTTCAGCGACTCGGGATTCAGGTGCACGAGGAAGTCGCTGCCGTCGGGGGTCGCGTCCGGATCCTCGGCCGTGAAGAGGCGGTCGTAGAGGCGCGCCTCGACGTCGATCGCGTGCGGCGCCGACACCCAGTGGATGGTGCCCTTCACCTTGCGCCCGTCGGCCGGCGTCGCCGCGCGCCCGGTCACCTCGTCGTACGTGCAGCGAATCTCGGTGATCGCGCCCGCGGCATCCTTCACGACGCCGGTGCACCTGATGATGTAGGCCCAGCGCAGGCGCACTTCGGCGCCAGGCGAGAGGCGGAAGTACTTCTTCGGCGGATCCTCGCGGAAGTCGTCGCGATCGATGTAGATCTCGCGTGAGAACGGCACCTGGCGCGTGCCGGCCGATGCATCCTCGGGGTTGTTGACCGCTTCGATGGTCTCGACCTGGCCGTCGGGGTAGTTCTCGATCACCACCTTGACCGGATCGAGCACCGCCATCACGCGCCGCGACCGGCGGTTCAGGTCTTCGCGGATGCAGTGCTCGAGCAGCGCGACGTCGATCACGTTCTCCTTCTTCGCGACACCTATGCGATCGCAGAAGTCGCGCAGCGCCGCCGCCGGCACGCCACGCCGGCGGATGCCCGCGAGCGTTGGCATGCGCGGATCGTCCCAGCCGTTGACGTAACCGTCCTGCACCAGGCGCAGCAACTTGCGCTTGCTCATGATGGTGTAGGTCAGGTTGAGCCGTGCGAACTCGATCTGCTGCGGCTGCGACGAGGAGGGGAGGTGCTCGATGCACCAGTTGTAGAACGGCCGGTGATCCTCGAACTCGAGCGTGCACAGCGAGTGCGTGATGCCCTCGAACGCATCGCTGAGCGGGTGCGCGTAGTCGTACATCGGGTAGATGCACCACGTGTCGCCCGTGCGATGGTGCGTCGCGCGCCGGATCCGGTAGAGCACCGGGTCGCGCATGTTCATGTTCGGCGACGCCATGTCGATCTTCGCGCGCAGCACGCGTGCGCCGTCGGGGAACTCGCCCGCGCGCATCCGGCGGAACAGGTCGAGGTTCTCGTCCACCGTGCGCGTGCGGTACGGGCTGTCGATGCCGGGTTCGGTGAGCGTGCCGCGCGTCGCGCGCATCTCGTCGGCCGTCTGGTCGTCCACGAAGGCGAGGCCGGCGCAAATCAGGGTCTCGGCGCACTCGTAGAGCCGCTCGAAGTAGTCGGAGGCGTAGAACTCCCGTGTGTCCCACGAGAAGCCGAGCCACCGCACGTCATCGCGGATGGCGTCCACGTACTCGACATCTTCCTTTTCCGGGTTCGTGTCGTCGTACCGGAGGTTGCAGAGCCCGCCGTATTCCTGCGCCACGCCGAAGTTCAGGCAGATCGACTTGGCATGGCCGATGTGCAGGTAGCCGTTCGGTTCGGGCGGGAAGCGCGTGTGGACGCGCCCGCCGTGCGCACCGCTGGCGCGGTCGGCCTCGACGATCTGGCGGATGAAATCGAGCGACTGGGAAGGGGCAGACGGGACAGATGAGTCAGGGGCAGCCATAGACGTAACGGACCAGTATAGCCAACGGGAGGGGTGTCGGGCCGCACCTCAGTGCGGCCCGTCCACCTGACGCTGGCGCGTGCCGGTCGGTGTCGGTGCGCGAGCGAACAGGCGGAAGGCGAACATCGCGCCCAGCAGGCCCAGGATGACTGTGGCGGCAGCGAACAGCGAGCCCCGGTGCGCCTGCCACTGCCCGAGCGTCGCGAAGAGCGCGATCACGAGGAATGCCAGGTTGGTGACCAGCAGCGCCCGTCCCTGGATCCCGCCGACGACGGTGAAGCGCAGGAACCAGTTCAGGAACGCCAGCGCGAACAGTGCCGCGCCGAGCAACTGCGCCATCCATGTCACCTCGGGCGACGAGCCGATGCCCATCCAGCGCAGTACCTCGTCGGCGGCGAACGTGAGGATCACACCAGCGACGCCGTACGTCACGGCGGCGGCGACGAGCAGGGGGTTGGGCGTCATGGGCGTTGACAGGATGTCACGCCCGGTGCGCCGCGCGCGACGTGCGGCAGTTGGCAGGCGGAGCCCGGCCAGCCAGGCAGCATTCGAGCGTTGCTGTTGCAGATGCGCCCGACACTGGCAGGCGGTGACGACCCGGGCACGCACCTCACGACGTGACGCTGGCGCGTCGGGTCCACCGGTGCACGAGGTGCAGCAAGCCGGTCGGCGTCAGGCGGGCATGCTCGAGCCACATGAGTACAGCCACGTACACGCCCGCCGACGTGAGCACCACGAGCGCGAACCGGGGAGCCCCATGGACCGGGCCGACCAGGAGGCGGATGGCGACGAACGGCGTCGACGCCACGAGCGGCCAGGCGACGTGCCTCGCGATGTCATCGATGCCAACCGCGGCCAGGCGACGCATCATCGGGAGCGTGGTCGCCACGGCGACCGCCGAGGCGATCGTCACGGCCACCGCGGCACCTGGCAGGCCTCCCCGTGCCGCGAAGGGCCACAGGCAGCCGAGCACCACCACGAGTTCTGCCACCACGGCATACGTCTGGTACCGAGGCGCCCCGCGTCCCTGGAAGACCGCAGCCGCAACCGCCATCAGCGATCGCATGAGCCCGAGCACCGCCATCACGCGCACGGCGGGCACGATGCCTTCCCATCGCGGACCCAGGACGACCGCGACGATTTCCGGAGCGAAGAGCACGGTGCCCACGCAGAACGGCACCGCGGGGATCACCGTGAACCACAGTAGATCGAGGACCGCGCCCCTCAGGCGGTCGGCCGACGCGCTGAGCTTCGCGAACGCCCCGATCGCGACCCATGCCAGGACGCCGGCGATCTCGGTCGGCAGGACGGCGGCCACCAGCTTCGCCATGCGGAAGAGCCCGAGGGCCTCGACGCCGAGCAGGCGCCCCACCGTGGCCTCGACGCCGCCACCGAGCACCCACGCCACGCCGTTCATGCTGGTCACGTGTCGCGCGAAGCGAAGGAGTGTGCGCGCCTGCGCGCCGTCGAACCTGAATCGCGGCCGATACGGGTGTATGACGTACGACACCCCCGTGCGGACCACCCAGAGGGCGATCCATCCCCACGCCAGGGCCCACGGGCTGCCCGTCAGGAGGGCCAGGGGAATCGCGACGGCGAGGTCGGCACACTCGCCTGCAGCCTGGAGCAGGTAATACGGGCCGAAGGTCACATCGCGGCGGTACTCGATGACGCCGATGTTGCCGAAGCCGTCGATGAGGGGCGTGAGCGCCATCAGGCGGATGATGCCGGTCGCCTCGGCCGCGTCGAAGAACGCGGCCACGAAGGGCGCTGCGACCAGGAGCATCCCTGTCACCGCCGCGCCCCTGATGACGCCTATCGTCCATGCGGTGTCGTACTCTTCCCGGCTGTCGTCGTGGCGGCTGAGCAGTGCGAGGTGGACGCCCGTGCCCGAGAGCGCATCGGCACAGGCGATCGCGGCCAGTGCAACGCCGACGAGTCCGAAGTCGTGGGGCGTGAGCAGGCGCACGAGCACGACCGTGCGCACGGTCGTGGCGGCCCGCCCCAGCATCCGCAGCGACACGACCCATGCCGCGCCCCTGAGCACACGATGCGACACGCTCTCGTCTGCCACGCGCGGCCCCATGTGCTTGTTCCCGATGGTCAAGGCATCGAATGATACGTCCTTCCATGCCAGTCCACGCCGCCTGGACGATCAGGCGGCGGGATCATGGGCGCACCTCCACCTGATCCGCAGCCGAGGTTCGGGCGGTGCCTGGATGATTGGCCGGTGACACGCGGTGAACCGCGGTTGACCTACTTACGCATGCGACGACGAGCCGTCCTCGCGAAGCCGACGAGGCCGGCGCCGAGCAAAAGCACCGAGGTGGGTTCGGGGACGCGCGCCGCGGGCTCGGCGTACAGGAAGTCGTCCATCACCACCACGTCGTCATTGGGGTTGCCGAGGACGCCGTTGGAAACGATCGTGTTGGCGCCGGAGGTGAGACGGACGCGGCCGATGCGCTCGCCGCCCGTGGCGATCGCGCCGAGGAAGCTCAGGCCCTGGTTACCTCCCACAAGGACGGACCGCGAGAAGAGGAGCGCGTTGTTGTCGTCGAAGAACTCCATCGTCGTGAGGTTGGCGACCTCGACGTCGACGAAGATCGCCGCGAAGGCGCTGGTCGTTGCCGGTGTGGTGGTGCCAGGCACGAAGAACGACACGTCAGTGATCGAGCTGTTGACGGCGGTGAAGAGTCGCTGAGGGCTGAACGCCTGGAAATCGTTCGGAAATCCGAACAGGGTCGGGGACGCCTGGCCGGCATTCGCGCTGACCAGGAAGCCGGTCCCGGGCGTGCTGAACACGGCACCCCGCGGAGAGTTGACGTTGAAGAAATTGGCGGGCAACTGCGCGGGGTCAGCGAGCGCGTCGGGAACGCCGTCCCAGTTGATCTCGCGGCGGAGTCCGCCGAACGAGCCGTTGGCGCCGGCGACCGCCCCGCCGCCGACGGCAATGCGGAACGCGTCGCGGGTCGGGGCGATCGCGGCCGGATTCGCGCCGGCCGACTCGAACGTGACGAACGCGGCGCTGCTGGTGCCCGCCATCAGGGCCACCAGCGCCCCGGTCATTACAAGATGCCGCGACAGGACTCGGTGCAGTGTGTGCGTCATGGTCAGGTTCCTTCGGGGGTTCAACCCGAGCGTGTTCATAAACATCCCGTGAAGGCGCGAGGCAACTGATCCGCCGCCCGCCCGCAAAGATTGCCCATGTCGCTGCCGCTACAGTGGAAGCCCGACCGGGACCGATTCCGTGGCGCCCCGTGACGAAGTGAAGACACGGGCGCGGGAGAATGCCGCCGGGCGAGCGGATCGTTGCGAGTGGGCGCTTCGGCCAGATGCCGTTATCGTGCCACAGACAGATGGTCAGTTCTGCGGGCCCATTGAACCAGGCGTCAGGGTGCGGGTCGCCTGAAGTCCTCGGCCGGTCAGACGAAAGGGTTCGCTGACGCCGTGTTCGGCAGGAATGGTCCGCGGCTTGCCCGCTCGCCTGGAGGCGCGGCACCCGTCGCCAGCGCGGCCGCACCCTGGGCTCGCCACGCGGCCGTCACTGGACGACGAACGTCTGCGTCGTGGCCATTTCCCTCGTGCCGGTGTTCCAGGCGCTGCGGGCGCGCACGGCGATCTGGTAGCCGGGGTTCGCGACCGCTGGCGTCCATGCGAGCGTGCTGCTGGTTGACCAGCTCGTGAGGTCAGTCCAGCTGGCGCCATTCCACAGGGCAAACTGGTATTGATAGGGCGCCTGGCCACCGCTGGCCGCTGCGGTCCACGTGATGGTCGTGCCGGGCGCCCGCGGCGATGACAGGTTCGGTGAGAGCGTCAGGCCTGTTACCAGCGGCATGATGACGAACGGCTGCGTGGCCGCCATCTCGCGCGTGCCGCTGTTCCAGGCGCTGCGGGCGCGCACGGCGACCTGGTAGCCGGCGTTGGCAAGGGCGGGCGTCCAGGCGAAGGTGGCGGTCGTGGACCAGCTCGTGAGGTCCGCCCAGGTCGAGCCGTTGAACAGGGCAAACTGGTATTGGTACGGAGCCTGCCCACCGCTGGCGGCTGCGGTCCACGTGATGGTCGTGCCGGGTGCTCGTGGCGATGCGACGCTCGGCGCCAGCGTGACGGCAGTCACCTTTGGCATGACGGCGTAGGCCTGCGATGTCGCCATCTCGCGCGCACCGGCGTTCCACGAACCGCGCGCCCGCACGGCGACCTGGTAGCCGCCGTTCGCGACCGTCGGCGTCCACGTGTAGGCGTTGCCAGACTGCCAACCGGTAGAGATCGCTCCACGACGTGCCGTTGAACAGCGCGAACTGGTACTGGTACGGCGCCTGGCCGCCAGAGGCCGCAGCCGTCCACGTCACGGCCGTGCCGACGCCCTGCGGTGAGGCCACGCTCGGCGCCAGGGTCAGGCCGGTGACCAGCGGCATGATGGCGTACGGCAACGCACGCGACATCTCGCGCGTGCCCGAGTTCCACGCGCTGCGCGCGCGCACGGCGACCTGGTAGCTCGCGTTCGCGACACCCGGTGTCCACGCGTACGTGTTGCCCGACTGCCAGGCCGTGAGATCCGACCACGTGGTGCCGTTGAACAGCACCCACTGGTATTGATACGGCGCCTGGCCACCGCCGGCCGCGGCCGTCAGGGTGATCGTCGTGTTGGGTGCCTGCGGCGCTGCCCTGTCGGCCGCGAGCGTCAGGCTCGTGACCGGAGGCATGATGGCGAACGCCTGCGACGAGGCCAACTCCCGCGCGCCGGTGTTCCACGCGCTGCGCGCGCGCACGGCGACCTGGTAGTTGCTGTTTGCCGACGCAGGCGTCCACGCGAACGTGCTGCTCGTGGACCAGCTCGTCATCGTCGTCCACGCGGCGCCGTCGTACACCGCCCACTGGTACTGATACGGCGCCTGGCCACCCGATGCGGATGCCGTCCAGGTCACGGTCGTGCCGATGCCCTGCGGTGCGGCGACGCTGGAGGTGAGGTCCACCTCTGTCACGACCGGCATGACGGTGAAGGCCTGCGAGCGACTCATCTCGCGCGTGCCCGAGTTCCAGGCGCTGCGGGCACGGACGGCGACCTGATACGCCGTGCTGGCGACGACAGGGGTCCACGCGAAGGTGTTCGACGATTGCCAGTTGGTGGCGTCGCTCCACGTCGTGCCGTCGAACACCACCCACTGGTACTGATACGGCGCTTCGCCGCCGCCGGCGGTCGCGGTCCACGTGATGGTCGTGCCAGGGGCCCGCGGCGACGCGAGGTCGGGCACGAGCGCAAGGCTCGACACGCGCGGGTATTGGCAGGCCTGGACGGTGCGGCTCGCGTTCAGCCGTCCACCCGTGGAGGTCTTCGTCGCGAACGCCGGCACCAGGTCGACGTTGTCGAGCAGCAGCGACTTGAGCTGCGCGGTCGTCGCCGAGCACATCGACAGCGCCAGCATGGCGGCCCCCGACACGTGCGGCGTGGCCATGGACGTGCCCTGCAGCGTCCCGTACGCGTTGTTCGGCATCGTCGAGTGGATGGCGCTGCCGGGCGCCGCCAGGTGCACGGACGTTGCGCCGTAATTCGAGAACGACGACAGCTGATCGGCGCTGGTGCTCGACGCGACGGCCACCATGTTGGCGGTGGCGTACGAGGCCGGGTAACTCGGCGACGCGTCGTTGTTCGAGGCGGCGTTGCCCGCAGCAGCGACGAACAGGATGTCGGCGGCATTGGCGGCGTTGATGGCGTCCACCAGCGCAGACGAGTACCCTCCGCCGCCCCAGGAGTTCGACAACACGCGCACGTTGGCGCCACCCGTGCTCGAGAACGCCGCCTTGGCCTGGATGGCGAACTCGATCGCCGCGATCGCATCGGAGGTCGATCCCGATCCCGATGAGCCGAGGAACTTCAGGCCCATCATGCTCGCGACCCAGTTGACGCCCACCACGCCCACGCCATTGTTGCCGACGGCGCCAATCGTGCCCGCCACGTGCGTGCCGTGGAACTGGTCGTCACGCGGATCGCAGGTGCGCGTGATCGCGTTGAACCCGTGCGTGCCCGCCTGGCAGGTGATCGTCTGCCCGCCGACCGTCACCTGGAACGTGCCGGGTGCCGACCAGACATTGGCGGCCAGGTCGGGATGGGTGTAGTCGATGCCAGTGTCGACGACGCCGACGACGTGGGTGCGTGAGCCGGTCGATGTGTCCCATGCCGAACTCACGTCGATGTCGGCGCCACTCGTGCCACCGCCGCCGACCGGATTCACTCCGGTGTTGAGGAGTCCCCACAGGTTCGCGAACAACGGATCGTTCGGCACGGCCGTCGAGTAGAGGATGTAGTTCGGCTCCGCGTACTCGACGTCGGGCTCGGCCCGGAGGCGCTCGAGCAACTCGATCGTCGTGAACCTGCGCGAGCGCAGGCGACGGGCGCCGTGCCGATCGAGCGTCTCGGCCTGCTCGGCTTCCACGCCGGCTTCGATCCAGGCATGCGTGGACAACGCACCCAGGTCGCGGTACTTCATGAGCACTTCACCTTCGACGGCGAGGTGTCCGTTGACGAGCGTGTGACGTCCGGCGTCTGCCCGCCCGCTCGTGCTCACCGGAAGGGCGAGGATGGAGACTGCGAGGGCGAGAGCCAGCAGTCCAACGGCACCGCGCGGGCTGGGGAGGCGTGGAGTCATGATCCGACCTGGAGAAGGCAGGGCCTACGCGTAGCCCTGCAACAGCGATCGGACAATCGGCGACGGTCGTGAGCGTCGTGAGTGTGCGGAAGCGTGGCACACCGACGTGGCGAGTGGGCGTTTGCCACCCGCACGGCACCGCGACTACGAGTGGCCAGGTCAGTCGGCGAACTCGACCCGGTAGTCGCGCGAGCCGACGGGCTTGCCGTCGAGCAGGATCTCGACGCGGTAGGCGCCTTCGGGGAACCCGCTGGTGTTGTCGAGATGGAACTCGGTTGCCGCGGCGTCGGTGTACGACACCCGCTTGCTGCCTTCGGTGACGACGCGGTTGCCGATCATCCACCTGACGCTGAGCGTGCCGAATCCCGGCTTCGCGTTGAGCACCGACACGTAGATGGTGTCGTTGGGCTTGAATCGCGTCGTGAACGCCGCGACCGTGTTGTCGGGGTTGATCGCCTTCCCGAGCTGGATCGACGTGACCTCGAGCGGCTCACTCGGGCCGCACGCGGCCGTCGCGACCGCCACCACCAGCAGAGCGATGCGAAGAGCTTTCACCATGTCCAAAATAGTAAACGACCTCGACGCCAGAATGTGCCCGCCTGTCTGAGCCGCGTCGATCTCCAAGCGCTCGGCGGTCATCCCGGAGGGAGCCGTGTCGTGCTTCGTCGGCTGCGAAACGCAGGAAGAAATCGCCTACTCTGCGGTAAGGTGATCCTGCGTCGTCGAGCCCGGTGCCCGGGCTGCACCCATGTGCGGCCCAGGCCGGGGACGCGGGTGCCGATGCCAGCGCCGGGAGCCACGATGGCCAAGGTGAGATTTCAGTCGAGCACGTCTGGCGCGAGCGAGCGCCCGCCCCTCGTGTACCAGTTCCTCATCGTCCTGTGTCGCACCGAGCCCCTGGTGTGGCGTCGGATCCAGGTGCCCGAGACGTACTCGTTCTGGGACCTCCACGTCGCGATCCAGGACGCGATGGGTTGGCTCGATTGCCACCTGCACGAGTTCAGGCTCGCCGACCCGCCCGGACGCCGCGTGGTGTCGATCGGCATCCCCGACGAAGCGGTGCCGGAACCCCGGGCCGTCGAGGCCGGCTGGAAGGTGCCGCTCGCGCAGTACTTCGAGAACCGCCGATGGGATGCGCTCCCGGTGGCGTACCTCTACGACTTCGGCGACGGCTGGCAGCACGTCGTCGTGCATGAAGGCGTGCAGGACGTCGAACCGTCACTCGAGTATCCGCGGTGCGTCGCCGGTGACCGCAGGTGCCCGCCGGAGGACTGCGGCGGGCCCGACGCCTTTGCCGACTTCCTCGTCATCATCGGAGACCCGACGCACCCCGACCACGCCGGGATGCTGCAGTGGGCCGGCGGTGCGTACGACCCCGCAGCCTTCGATCCGGCGGCCGTCGTGTTCGACGACCCCCGCCGCCGGTGGCGGACGACTTTCTCGTAGTCTCCGCGGCGAGACCCTCGCGGCGGCAGGCCTTCCAGGACCGATCAGGCCGACTCCGGTGTCAGGGCGATCGACTGGCGGCGCACCAGTGGAAACGGTGCGTCCGCAGCCCGCGTGGGGCGGACGAGCGGCAGGTACACGTCGACACGCGTGGTGTTCGTGATCACGTCGTGCGAGGGGCGGACGGTGCCGCCACGGTGTGCGAGGAGATCGCTGAGCGATGCCGAGACCGCGACCGGAAGGGCCCCGAGGCCCGAGGCAAGGAAGCTGACCTGCGCGGCGGGCGTGATCCGGCGCTCGCCGCCGGTGCCCGCCGATGCCAGGTCGAGCGCCCGTGTCGACAACGTCAGTGAGCCACCCGACGGCAGCGCGTCGCGGCACGCGACCACCAGCGACGTGATCCACTGTTCGGTCTCTGTCGGGTCGGTGCTCACGACCAGGGCGCCTGGCGTCAGCGCCGTCTCTATCGTCACGTCGTCGCCCGCCAGCCGACGCAGCGTCGGCTGCAGGTTCACGAACGACTCGCTCAGGTCGAGCAACTGCGGCATCCGCGCCTGCTTCTGCGCGAACGCGACCAACTGCTGCGCGACGTCGCGGGCACGCGCGACCGACCGCTGCAGGTGCTGCCTCGCCGAGGGCTCGTCTGCGCCGTCGGCGCGGCCAGTGGCGGCAAGCTGTTCGACGATCTCGCGTCCTGCCGACACGGTGAGTTCGCGAATCGCGTCGAGGCGCCGCGACTGCCGCAGTTGGCGCATGCGCAGGTAGCGGTCGGTCGCATCGACCACCGTCCACTCGATGGCCGACGCCTGCCCATCCAGGACCACGAGCGTGGCGCCGGCCTGCAGCCACGCGATGCGGCCGTCGGGATGCTGCACGCACGACTCCACCACGACCGGACCCGACGAGGCAGACAGGTATCGCGCGAACCCCGGCCAGTCGACCGGCAGCGGGAGCACGATGCCGTCGGGATGCCTGAGGAGGTCGTCGGCGCCGGGATACCCGCAGAACCTCGCGAGCGTGTCGTTGCAGCGGAGCAGCTGGCCTTCGGGGGCCGTCGTCGCCAACCCGACCACGCCGGATTCCGAGACGCGCCGGTGCTGTTCGGCACGTGCTGCGAGCGCGTGCTCGAACTCGGCGCGTTGAGCCGCCCACCGCGCCTCGGCCTGCGCGGAGGCCGTGCGCAGTTCGTCGAGCGACTGCCTGACCGCATCGCGATCGTCGAGATGACGTCCCGCGAGGAGCTGTGCGCCGGCATCGGCGCGTTCGAGCGCCCCGCGCAGGTACTCTCGCTCGGCTTCGACTTCGGCGAGACGGCGCCGATGGTCTGCAACCTGGAAGGTGGCCTGCGCCACCTGCTCGCGCAGCCGCTGCTCTTCGTCCAGCAGGCCGCGCCGCTCCGCGTCGGTCGAGGCGATCCGATCCTGCAACGCCGTCATGTCGCGGCGCGCATACTCGAGGGCCGAACGGACCGCCGACGCGTCCTGTCCGATGGCTTCGGCCTGCGCGCGGGCCTCGGCGAGCGCCGCCTCGAGCTGCTCCACGCGTGCGTGCAGCGCCGCTACGGTTTCGACGTCATGCGTCCGGGCGCCCGAGACGTCGGCAAAGGCCTGCTTGAGCGCGTTGCGCTCGTCGGCCATGGCGGCCAGCGAACTGCGGGCCGTGGCCAGGTCTTCTTCGATGCCCGCCAGTCGCGAGGCGAGGCTGGCTCCCACCGCTTCTGCCGCCACCCGCAGCTGCAGGGTCTCAGCGTGCAGCTCGCGCTGGCGCGCCAGTTCGAGCGTCGCGTCATTGCGATCCTGCTGGAGCCTGGCGAGCTCGTGGTCGGCTGCGCGTGATGCTTCGAGGGCGCCCTCCAGGTCGGCCTTCGCCGACTCGAGCGCGCGTTCGAGCACGGCGTGTTGCTCGTGCAGGGTCTCGTTGTCGAGCCGGATCTGCGAACGCTCGGCCTCCAGTGCCTCCAGTTGTGCCTCGAGGTGGGCCACCCGGTCGCCGCTGCCCGACTGTTCGCCCAGCGCGGTGCGCGCCTGCTCGAGCTCGTCGTTGAGCAGCGCGACAGACGCTTCCTTCTCGCGCAGCTGGTGCTGCAGGTCGGCGTGAGTCGCCAACGCGTCTTCGAGGGCCTGCTGGAGGCGGCGCGTGCGGTCGTTGGCTTCAGAGAGGGCCCGCTGCTGGAACTCGATCGCGGCGGCGTCTGTCTGGAGCCGCGCCATTTGAAGGCGCACGTCGGCGAGAGCCACCTGGTCACGGTGGTGGGCCTCTGATGCCGCCCGCAGCGACGCCAGTTCGGCAGCGACCGCCTCGTGGGTCGTGCGGTCGGTGTCTCGCTCGGCCACCAGCGTTGCGACTGAGGCGTTCAGCGCGTCGACCTCGCGTTCGAGGCGCTGCCGCCCCATCGCCGCGTCTTCGAGAAGTGCCTGCAGCAGGGCGATTTGCGCCGCGGCATCCTCCTCGTGCCGATCACGCTGCTGGCGTGCATCCGACAACTCGGCCAGGCGTGCCACGTGCGAGGCCTCGCTGTCGCGGTGTTCCGACTCAATCGTGGCCAGGATCACGTGCAGTCGCGCCAGTTCCTCTTCGCGTTCGGCAAGCCGCGACTGCAGCCGTGCGCCGAACGCCTCGGCCTCGCGAAGGCGATCGCGTGCGTCATCGCGGCCCAGGGGAGTCGGGATGCGCTGGTCGTGGGCGTCGTCGCGACCCGGGACCATCTGCTCGTGCAGGTCGTCGCGGCCTGGGCCCACCCGCTCGGGCACGTCGTCGCGGCCCGTGGAGGGCGCGGTCGGGCGGTCCTCGTCTGGTCCGGGTGCCGCCGGTCTGGCCTGGAATCCGGGCTGAGAGACGGCAGCGGCCTCGCCGGCGGCTGGCGGCGCGGCCCCGTTGTCTCGTGGTGTCGCCATCGGGGGCATGGCTGCTGCGGGGTTCTCGTCGGCGGCCGTGCGCAGTTGCCTGGCGTCCCATCGCCCCGTGGCCTGTCGTCGGGCGTTGGCCTGCGCGATGATGGCGGGGAGCAGCAGGTAGAATTCCCGGTGTTTGGCGAGCGTGTCGTCGGCCCCCGCAACCAGGGCGTCGGCAGACACCCCGGCGGCACCCGAACGGACCAGGGCAATGATCGGCGTGTGCGGGGCGACCTCGCGCAGTTCGCGGATCGTGCTCACGAGGTCGGCGGTGGGGCTGGTCACATCGACGACCACGCCATCGACCGGAGCCCCGGCGAGACCGCGCGTCACGTCGCGCACGCCCGTGCAGGGCTCGATGCGCACGGGTCCGTGCGCGCCCTTTTCGAGCGCGCGCTGTGCGACATCCACGTCGCTGAGGTACGCGGTCAGGTAGAGGATTCTCAATGACGTCTCCTGACGTCTCGAGAAAGTCGAGAGGTCACCGTTAAGGAATTCGGTGCAAGGCGCTTCAGGCTTTAGGTGTGGCCTGCGGCCTTGATCGTTTGGCGCGGGATCCGGCATAATGACCCTCCGCGTTTCGGCGTGGGTCCCTCCTTGCTGGGAGGTCGTTCAACGGTAGGACACCACGCTCTGGACGTGGTTATCGGGGTTCGAATCCCTGCCTCCCAGCCAACTCATTCGCTTCCGGCTCATCGCCGACTGGTCGGCACGCTCGGGTCAGTTGCCTCCGGCTCTGCCTCGGCCAACAGACGACTGCTCAGCCTCCACCGGGCATGCCTTCAGTCGAAGGTCCTGTCTCTGGCACGTAGCAGGCGCGATGAAATCGTCCCTGCGAAGGCCTTGCCGCCACGCGTCCCATCACGACGGCCGAGCGCCGCGAGGTGTGCTCGATCTCGGCTCTCACGGGCTCGACTAGCACGGTAGACGTGCTATAGTGCCACCGATGATCCGGACGTTTGCCGACGACGTCACCTAGGGACATCTGGAACGGCGTCAACAGCAAGGTCGCTCGGCGCATTCCGCGCGAGTTGTGGCCCATCGTCAGACGGAAACTCGACCAGGTCGACGCCGTGACCAGGCTCGACGACCTGAAGGTGCCGCCAGGAAACCGCTTGCACGCCCTGACCGGCGCGCTGACTGGCTGCCACGCTATCCGGGTCAACGATCAATATCGGATCGTCTTTCGATTCGACGGTCCTGATGCGTACGACGTGCGCTGCGCAGACTACCACTGAGGGATCTTCGATGCTGCCGACCCACCGTCCTCCGACCCACCCCGGCGAAATGCTGTTCAGGGAGTTCCTCGAGCCCCTTGGTGTGTCGCAGGTCGAGGCCGCCAAGCGCATGAACATCCCCTTCCAGCGCCTCAACGCCATCGTCAGGGGCCGCCGCGGGGTCAGCGCCGACACCGCCCTGTTGCTCGAGGCCCTGACGCGCTGGGATGCGCAAATCTGGATGAACCTCCAGGCGAAGTGGGACCTGTGGCACGCCATGCGCGCCAGGGCGCGTCAGCCCAGGGTCCGGGCGCTGCCCAGGTCCGCGTAGCGGGGTTGTGCCTGAACCTCGGGCGCCGTTGAGGCCGAGGCAGGAAATGCCCCGTACGGTGAACTCCACCGCCAGCACATCGCCCTTCTTGCCGCCTGAACAGTCACGGGCGCCGCGGGGAGACTGAGACAGGGACAGACGGGAAGCGCCCGGCCGGAGCGGTTGCTCGCGGCACGGGCGCTTCATTGCGTGTTATCCACGCGTCCCGGCAGGAGCCGGGACCAGGTTGTTACGTCGTGGGAACCAGCGCCCCGCAGGCAGGCATCGACATCAGCCCTCCGACGGTGCGCGCTTCAGGTCCGGTGGTGCGTCCATACGAACCTCCAAGGCTCGTTGTCGAATTACTGATCAACGGATACGCCTCGTTCGCCGTCGGGTCAAGCGAAAACTCCGGCTGACCTGTCCTGCACGTCATCTCGTTCGGTGCGTGGCGCGGGACGCCTCGTCAGGGGACCTGGCCCCGTGCGTCCCGGGCCGCGACCAGACGCTCCCATTCGATCGGATCGCGAGTCTCGACATCCGCGACCCCGAGCTCGCGCAGGACGCCGATCACCGTCTGGCGGCGAACGACCGAGACCGTCAGGATGTGGGCAATCACGCTGCCGAAGGTGAAGCTGACCGGCGGCGTGCACAACGCGTCGACGAAGGCATCGTCCCACTCGTTACGGTCGCGGATCCGTCGGACCAGCGCCGTGAACTGGGGCTGCACCACAGCCAGCCGCGCCTGCAGCGCCGCGATGCTGCGCTCATCGCGCGGGGGAACGTCGCGCCCCCCAATCGCTGCGCTCCACACCTCCTTGGTGAAGACGATGCGCTCGAGCATGGTCCTCACGTCGGGTTCGGGGCCCTCGAAATCATGAACGACCAGCCCGGGCCGGACGTGGCGATCAAGGGCGTCGTCGGAGAGCGTCGCGGCCTGCTCCAGGAGCCGCGCGGTGTGCCAGTGGTCGTGTTCGACGAGGCGGTCGGAGAGATCCATGGTGCCTGTCCTCGGCCCGCCTGCCAGCAGCAGACCGCCCGGCGGGTGAAAGTGGATGCCGTTGGGTGCCGCGAGTCGGAAGTCGCGCGGATCGTCGGCGAACCGACTGGGCGGCACAGCGTGAGCTCGGGTGAACGCGCGTGAGAACGCTTCGATCGCGTCGTATCCCGCCTCGAGGCCTGCGTCGGTGACGCTCACGCCGCGGGCGAGTCGCCACGCGGCGCGTTCGAGCAGGAGGCGACGGCGAAACGCCGCCGGTGCCTCGCCGATGCCGGCGCGCACCAGGCGGTTGAAGTGAAACGGGCTGAGCATCGCCCGCGCCGCCAATGCCCGCCCGTCAAGGCCCTCGTCGAGCGCCTCGATCACGGCATCCACGACGTCGCGCAGGCGATCCGGGTGTGCCTTCATGCGCCCGAGTATGCCCTGCGCCGCGCCGGCGCGCATGACCGCAATTGCTGCCGTCAACCGCAAGTTGCGAGCGCGATCGCTCTCAATAGAACACCTTGCAGCGATGAACGACAGTGTCGAGGCGTCGCGCTGCGCGGCCGTGTAACACCTGCCCGGGTCGTGACACTTCCACGCAGACGCACGAAGAGAACGCGTCAGGAGGTGCCCGATGGCCAGGATCGATGAAATCTCGCCCGATGTCTTTCGCGTGTCGGTGTACGTGCCGCAGCTGGATCTGCAGTTCAATCACTTCCTGATCAACGACGACGAGCCGTTGCTGTTTCACACCGGGATGCGACGGATGTTCCCGGAAGTCCGCGATGCTGTCGCCCGCGTGATCGACCCGGCCACGCTGCGCTGGATCAGCTGGAGCCACTTCGAGGTGGACGAGTGTGGCGCCCTCAACGAATGGCTCGCCATCGCGCCGCGCGCGCAGGCGGTCTGCAGCCAGGTGGGCGCGGTCGTCAACATCGAGGACTTCGCAGCCCGTCCTCCCCGCGGCCTCGCGAAGGGTGAGGTCATCGACACGGGCCGACACTCGTACCGGTTCGTGCCGACGCCGCACCTGCCACACGGCTGGGACGCCGGCGTCCTGTTCGAGGAGACCTCGGGCGTGCTGCTGTGCTCGGACCTGTTCCACCAACTCGGCGACGTCGAGCCGGTCACGTCCGCCGACGTGCTCGGCCGATGGGATGCTGCCATCGCCGCATACCAGGCCCACCCGGTGCTCATGGATTACGTGCCGCTCACGCCCGCCACTGAACGCCGCCTGAACGAGCTCGCCGATCTGCGGCCTCGCGTGCTCGCAGCCATGCACGGATCGGCGTTCGTGGGCGACGGGGGAGCGGCGCTGCGTGCTGCCGCCGACATGCTGACACGCCGGCTGGGCATGGTGCCCGTTGACGCATGCCACGCTGTCTGAGTACCGTCCCGGCAGGATGCCGGACACGCCCGCACGGCTCGAGGAGGCCAGCGACGAAGCGCTCGCGCGCCGAATCGCCGGCGGCGTGCCGGGATCGACCGATGCCGAGGAGACCGAGCTGTATCGCCGCTTTGCACCACGCGTGCGGCTGTACGGCCGCCGGCACCTGCAGGACGAGGCGGCCGCCGACGACCTCGCGCAGGACGTCCTGCTCCTCACCATCGAGCGGCTGCGCGCCGGCGAGGTGCGCCAGCCCGAGGACATCGGCTCGTTCATCCTCGGGACGTGCCGGATGAAGGCCCTGGGCGAACGGCGCCTGGCGCGTCGACGCGAGGCACTGGTCGCGCGCTTCGCGGAGCCCGCGGCGGAAGCCGCCACGCCGTCGATGGCTGTGCTCGACGCGCCTCGCGTGGCGGCGTGCTTGCGCGCACTCGCCGAGCGTGATCGGCTGGTGGTGCTGCTCACGTTCTACGCCGACCGGGAGGCGCCCGCCATCGCCGAGGATCTCGGCGTGTCGCCGGGCGCCGTCCGCGTCATCCGGCACCGGGCGATGGCACGCCTCCGCGACTGCGTGCTGGGAGGCGCGCGGCCATGACGGCTCCTGGATGCGAGCGCATCGCGCTCGCCGATCTGACCGATTACGCTGCCGGCGCGTTGCCCGACACCGAGGCCGCCGCGATCGAGGAGCACCTCTTCTCGTGCGCCGCGTGCGGCGCGCGCGCCGCGGAGTTCGACGCGCTCGTGCGTGCGATTCGTCCGGCCGTCCGATCTGCGGAGGTCGGCGGGTTCCTGACAGACACCGTCCTGAACCGGCTCGCGCGCGAGGGCGTGCGCATGCGGACCTACACGCTGTCGCCCGGTGCCATCGTCCCCTGTGCGGTGTGGGAGGACGACGAGTTGATGGCGCTGCGGCTGCGTGGCGCCTTTGGCGGCGCCAGCGAGTTCACGCTGTCGCAGCGCGTTGCGGGAACCGAGGTGGCCCGCGCGACCGGCCAGGTCGCTGTCGGCTCGCACGGCGAGATCATCTTCGTGCAGCCGGCCGCGTGGGTCCGCCAGTTGCCGGTCGTGGAGGTCGAGTTGCTCCTCACCGCCAGCGAGGGCGGTGCGGAGCGTCCGATCGGTCGCTACACGCTCGTCCACGGCGGTTCGTTGCACCGGTGAGCCCAGTCATCACTTCTCACTGACATCTCAGGCCACGCTCACCGAACGCTGAAGACTCCGCGGGGCAGAAACGACGAACCTGCAGCGCAGTCGCGAGACGTCGACGTGCCGACGTCTCGCAGCAGTTGTCCCAGGGCACTCGGAGTGAACGATCGATGAAACGAATCCGGACGTGGCTGCTGCTGTGCTTCCTCGCAGCAGGACTGCTGGTGATGGTCGTGCAGGGGATGTTCCTCTACATGAGCGTCACCGCGACCCCGCTGCACCCGACGCCGCAGGACGTGCCATCCGTGTCGCAATCCGCCCCAGCGCCGAAGTGGGCCGACGCCGCGGAGCAGGGCCGGCAGATCGCCCGGGCAGGGCTGGCCGAGCAGAACCTGGCAGGACTGTCGGTCGCGGTCGGCATCGGTGGCGAGATCGTCTGGGCAGAAGGCTTCGGATGGGCGGATCTCGATCAACGCGTGAAGGTCGCGCCCGACACGCGATTCAGGATCGGCACCGCCTCGACGTCACTCACCTCGGCCGCGGTGGGCCTGCTGCTGGAGCAGGGCCGGCTGAAACTCGACGAGGAGATCCAGGCGTACGTGCCCGAGTTTCCCCGGAAACCCTGGCCCGTCACCGTGCGCGAGTTGATGGGACACGTGGCCGGCGTCACGACCGACAGTGGTGACGAAGGGCCGCTGTTCTCGGAGCACTGCGAGCGGCCCGTCGACGCGTTGCCGCATTTTGCGGAGCGTTCGCTCCTGTTCGAGCCAGGCACCGAGTACCGTTACTCGAGCTATGGCTGGATCCTGCTGAGCGCGGCCGTCGAAGCCGCCGCAGACCAGCCGTTCCTGGCGTTCATGCGGGAGCACATCTTCGAGCCGCTGGGGATGGAAGACACGAGGGCCGAATCCCTCGAACCGATCCCCGACCGGGCGACGTTCTACTTCCCGAAGTTCGCGGCCGAGCCCCCCTACGGCCTCGACCTGATGCGCGAGCTCGACTACTCCTGCTACGCGGGATCCAGTGTCTTCCTGTCTACGCCGTCCGACCTGGTGCGCTTCGCCATGGCGATCAACGACGGGCGGTTGCTGCGGCCCGCGACGGTCCAGTTGTTCCAGGCATCGCAGCGGCTGTCGTCAGGGCAGGAGACGGGTTACGGCCTTGGCTGGGACCTCGAGACCGTCGCGATGGCGGGCAGGCAGACGCGCGTGATCGGCCACGACGGGGAGTCGTTGGGCGGGATGGTGGCGTCGTTCATGACGTTCCCCGAGCACGGGATCGTCGTGTCGGTGATGTCGAACACCTCCTACGCCGACACGTTTGCCGTTGCGGTGAAGATCGCGCAGGCCTTCGCCGAACAGGAGCGACGCGTCAGTTCCCGCCCTTCAGGCGCTTCCCACCCTCGATGATCGCGTGCCACCCGTACACGAGCGAGACCGTGAAGTTGTCCATGCGCAACTTCTCGGGAGCGGAGTCGTTGATCGTGGACTTGTAGCCGAACGTGAGGCCCAGGTTGTCGTTGATCGTGTACCCGAGGGTGAACCCGAGGCCCTTGTTGTTCAGCGTGTCGCTGTTCGGGACGATCACGGCCGAGTCGTCCGGGCTCGTTCGCCGCGCCCGCCGTCTCTCGCCGACTTCATTCCCCGCCCTTCAACCGCTTCGCCCCCTCGATGATCGGGTGCCAGCCGTACACCAGCGACACCATGAAGCCGTTCATCCGCAGGTCTTCGGGCGCTCGATCGTTGACGGTCGACTTGTACCCGACGGTCAGGCCCAGGTTCTCGTTGATCGTGTAGCCGAGGGTGAAGCCGAGACCGAGGTTGTTGAGCTTCTCGCCCTCGGCGCCATCGACCTCGGCTTGGCCACCGGTGTACCAGGCGACGTCGAACGCGGCCCACAGGTGCTCGGCCAGGTCCCGCGTCGCGTGCGCGTCGACCTGGAACATCGGGTCGGTCTTCAGGGTCTTGCCGACGTAGTCGTCGTTGGGCCCGAAGAACCACACGGCCGGCAGGAACTCCAGCGTCGTGCGCCGGCCGGGCACCCAACTGCCGATCTGGAAGACGATGGGGGCGCCGATGCGGCCGTACCAGCGGTTCTGTCCGATGTTCAGGGACTGGCTGTTGTTGTACTCGCCGATCGGCACGGCCAGGTCGGCGAGCAGGTCGATCGTGAACCCCGGCTCGTAGCGGATCACGTCCGGGATGCTCTTCTGCGCCTTCGGCCCGACGAGGTTGAGGTTGAACTCCACCATCGGATCGCCGAACCCGCCGGCCGACTGCTTCACCGTGTTGCCGGCGACGCTGACTTCGCCCGAGAGCCGCCCCATCGGGACGATGAGCGCCGCCATCGCGGAGCGGTCGAACAGCGTGAACGTGTGCGCGTAGCCGGACAGCATCAGGGTCGCTTCCACATCGGCGTCTGCCGACGCGGCGTGGGCGGGATCGAACGGGTTCGTGTTGCCGCTGATCGAGTTCACGACCACCGGCACGGCGTTTCCCCCCGACAGTGTGTGCCAGTAGAAGCGCGCGGGCACCTGGGCGGAGGCCGGGGGCGCGGTGAGGGCGCCCAGCGCGAGCGCCGACGCCAGCGCGAGCCGGACGACCCCGGACCTCTTTCTCGACGAATTCTCGTGGCTCATGAGATCAGCTCCTTCGCGATGGCGCGGCACGGCTCGGCGCTCACTTCTTCGGGTCCGCGAGCATGTTCGCGGGCGGGACGTACTGGCGCTTCAGGTTGAGCGGTGGGTAGCCGGCCTGGACCGGGACGCGCTGCGGGAGCACCTTCTCGAGGGCTTCGTGAGGCGAGCGGTTGGGCAGGACCACGTTGTTCCTCCGGACGTAGTCGTCCCAGAGCGCCACCATCGCCTTCAGCTTGTCGGGCTGCTCCGCCGCGAGGTCCTTCAGCTCGCCGGGATCCGCCGCGAGGTCGAAGAGCTCCCAGTCACCCTTTCCGAGGGGCCTCCACTCCCAGCGCAGCTTCCAGCTCCCCTGCCGGACGGCGCGGTTGCCGAAGAGCTCCCAGGCGAGGACGTCCTGGTCCGTTCGCGGCGACTCGGCCCGGCCCTCGAGCACCGGGACCCAGGACTTGCCCAGGGCCGGCGGCACGTCCTTTTCCTTGTACGTCTTCGGATAGCTCGCGCCGGCCACCTCGAGGAGCGTCGGCATGATGTCGGCGACGTGCATCGTCGCCTGGGTGTTGATGCTCCCCGCGGGACGCTTGACCACGGGTCCGCGGACGATGAGCGCGTTGCGGATGCCGCCTTCCGCGAGCCAGGCCTTGTACTGACTGAAGGGCGTCATCGAGACCTGCGCCCACATGGGCCCGTAGGCGAGCCAGGACCCCGGGTCGCCCCACGCGTTGGGATGGTTCTGCGACCAGTTGATGGCGGCGAAGAGGTAGTCGCGTGAGCCGGGCGAGCCGGCGATCATCTGGTAGAGGTCGTTGCCCTCGGCGCCGTTGTCGCCGAAGACGATGAAGATCGTGTTGTCGTACTCGCCGATCTCCTTGAGGTGGGCGATGAGCCGTCCGACGTGGTGGTCCAGGTTCTCGACCATGCCGGCGTAGATCTCCATCTTCTTCCCCATGACCGCGCGAGCGGCCGGGGCCAGCAGGATGGAATCGGGCACGAACCACATCCGTTCGGAAAGCTGCGTCCCCCGGGGGACGATGCCCATCTCGACCTGCCGATTCAGCCGCTCCTGACGCAGGGCGTCCCAGCCCTTGTCGTACGCGCCGACGTGGCGGTTGCGCCACTCCTTCGGCAGGTGGTAAGGCTCGTGGGGCGCCTGGTGGGAGACGAACGCGAAGAACGGCTTGCCGTCGCCCTTGTTGGCGTCGATGTAGGAGATCATCTTGTCGGTGTAGGTCTTCGTCGCGTAGAAGTCCTTCGGCAGGCTCTTCAGGTAGCGCCCGTCCTCGGTGTAGAGCGACTTGGGGTTGGCGGCCGAGAAGTTGGAGTCGTCCCAGTAGCTGCCCATCCCGTCGAGGAGGGTGAAGTCGCGCTCGAAGCCGCGCGCGGCCGGGATCTGGGTCGGCTCCTTCCCCAGGTGCCACTTGCCGACCATGTAGGTGTGGTAGCCGACGTCCTTCAGGAGCTGCGGCAGCGTGACGACGCGGTCGTTGAGGTTGCCCTCGTAGCCGTCCAGGCCCATCTGGTTCGGCGCCGTGAACTCGTTCATGTTGCCGAGGCCGTTGAGGTGCGTGTCCACGCCCGAGAGGAACATCGACCGGGTGGGCGAGCAGCTCGCGTGCGTGTAGAAGCTCGTGAACCTCACGCCCTCCTTGGCCAGCCCGTCGAGGTTCGGTGTCCGGATCTCGCTGCCGAACGAGCCCATGTCGGAGAAGCCCATGTCGTCGCCGAGGATGACGACGATATTGGGCCGGCGAGCGGTCCCCTGGGCGAAGGCCGCGGTTGGTGCGACGATGGCGCAGAGCGCCCCGACGATGGCCGCGTCCTCGAGCAGTCGTCCCACGCCACTCCGTCTCCTGGCGATAGCCGACGACGTCCCTCGTGGCGCGGTGTCTTCTGCAGCTACCGTTGCGTACTGGTTCATCGGAGTTCTCCCCTTATCCGTCCCCACTCGTGTGTCCTCTCGTGCGTGTCGCGGGTCGTCCGCCGCTTGGGCACGCGCTTGACGCCGTCTCGGCGCCGGCGCTGCGAAGTCCTTCATCAATTTCCGGTCTCGACGTCGTCGGCGGCCTGCCTGGCGCGCTGCGTGCCAATGGAGACTACCGCGCCGTCAACCCCGGGCGCATCGGGCGACGCCGACCCGTCCCCCCGCCGTGGCGTCACGGCGCTGAGGTTCGTCATATCCCAGTAACTGCCGGCGCCCTTGAGGAACTGTGGCAGGGTGCCGACGCGGTTATTGAGGTAACCTTCGTAGCCGGGCAGCCCCTGCTGGTTGGGCGCGGTCCACTCGTCCATGTTGCCCAGGCCGTTCAGGTGGGTATCGACGCCGCTCAGGAAGGTGGCGCACGTGGGGGAGCAACTCGCGTTGGTGTAGAAATTCGTGAAGCGCACGCCCTCGCGCGCCAGCGCGTCGAGGTTCGGGGTCTGGATCTCGCCGCCGAACATGCCCATGTCGGCGAACCCGAGATCGTCACCGAGGATCACGACGATGTTCGGCCGGCGAGGCGCGCTCTGGGCGGTGGCGATGGTTGGCGCGAGGAGCGCCGCCGCGACCAGGCTGGTGATACCGCGGACGGTGTGAATGACCTGACTCCCTTTCCGGTCGCGCGTTGCGCGCGGCTGGGACACGCTGGCCTTCACGGCAAGGCCTGAACACATATTCTGGATCCTGGGATCGCCACGGGTCTATCGGATTTCCGCAAGATGCAGAAGGATTCTCCCGTCAATCCGCCTCCGGTCACCGTGATCGAGATCACCGACCCCACCGCCGCCAACGCCGGCATGGAGATGATAGATCAGGAAGCCCTGCAACTGCGGCGCATGCCGCTTCGGGCACGCCGGGTGATCGTCCGGCTCGGCGCCGCCACCGTCATCTGGAATTCCACCAACCATCCCGTGCGGACGATCACCCGCGTCCACGAGGGGCTGCTCGCCTACGTGACGTTCGGCCCGCGCGCGACCGGGACGGTGAACGGGCTGCCGGTCAGGCCCGAGCTGATGCTCGCCGTCGCACCCGCGGCAGAGGCCAGGTTCGTCGTCGATGCGGGCTGGGAGAGTGTCACGTTCCTGGCGTCGCCAGCCGACATCCGCGCGCACCTCGCCGCCCGTCAACGCGAGCACGAGTTCCATGTGCCGCACGGCATCGCCGCACTGCAGGCGGACCCGGTGGGCGCGCGCAGGCTGTTCGACTGGGGCAAGCTGCTGACGACCACCGCCGCCCGGCGACCGGCCATCTTCAACGACGGGCAGAACGAGCGGCTCGCCGCCGAGGTCGAGTTGTTCGAAACGCTCCTGCAGGTTCTTGGTGTCGCCGAAGCGTTCGAGCACACACGCAGTGATCGTGCACGGCAGGCGCACAGCGATATCGTGAGGACCGCCGAAGAGCATGCCTTGTCGCGGCTCGGCGAGCAGCTCTTCGTGAGCGACCTCTGCCGGGCGACGGGCGTCAGCGAGCGCACGCTGGAGTACGCGTTCCGCGACGTCATGGGGATGACACCGATGGCCTACCTGACGCGGCTCCGCCTGCATCGGGTGCGGCAGGGGCTGCTGGCCGGAACGCGGCGGTCGACGACGGTCTCGGCCGAGGCGCTCACCTGGGGCTTCTGGCACTTCGGCGAGTTCTCGCGCGCCTACAAGGGTTGTTTCAGCGAGTTACCCTCCCATACGTTGCGACGTGCGTCGGGGGGCTCGAGCTGACATTCAGTCGGGGCTGACGTGGGGACGTGACGTTGGCATTGCTTTCGCGCATCTTCTGCGGAATTCCGATAGACCGACCCGATGCCGAGTCAGACAATGTGAGGCTTGGCTCATCCCCAGGACGACGGGGCTGTGCCCACATCAACGAGGCTTGCCATGGCTCCCAAGAAGAACGTCGAACCCCAGCCGACCCGCATGCGCTCTCGAGCAGAGAGTTACGCCGCCGGCAAGGCGTTGCGCGAGAAGTGTCCGCGCGCCTCACACGCCACCTGGAAGGCGCCGCGAGGCCGACGGGACCCCGTGGAGACGGTCGTGGCCGCCGACAAGGGACGCCTGCCTGACCTGCTCCCACTGCGTCACGGGCGCATGGTGCGCTCGCCCTTCACCTTCTACCGGGGCTCGGCGCTCGCGATGGCGGCCGACCTCGCTTCCACACCGTCGAGCGGGATTCGCGTCCAGTGCTGCGGGGACGCGCACCTGTCGAACTTCGGCGGGTTCGCCACGCCGGAACGCAGGGTCCTGTTCTCGATCAACGATCTCGACGAGACGCTGCCGGCGCCCTGGGAGTGGGACGTGAAGCGACTCGCCGCGAGCTTCGTCGTGGCGTGTCGTGACATCCGGTTGCCGGCCTCCGCCGCGGAGGATGTCACGGCGACGTGCATACGCGCCTACCGGGAGTCGATGGACGAGTTCAGCCAGTTGAAGACGCTGGAGCTCTGGTACCAGGGGATGTGGGCCGCGGACCTGCTGGCAGGGATCAAGGACACCGCGCTCCGCGCGCGCGCGCTCAAGCGCCTGCAGAAGGAGCACGCCAAGAGCATCGCCGATGACCTCTTCCCGAAACTGGTGGAGCACAAGGGCGATGTGCCCTTCATCAAGGATCAACTGCCGACGATCTTCCATAAGAAGGGGGTGCCCCCGGGCGAGATCCAGCAGGACATACGGGACGCCCTGGACGTGTACCGCTCGACGCTGCCGATCGCCTACCAGTCGTTGCTCGACCGATTCGAGCTGCGAGACGCCGCCGCCAAGGTGGTGGGGGTTGGCAGCGTCGGGACCTACTGCTTCGTCCTGCTCTTCATGGCTGGCGACGACGACCCCCTGTTCCTCCAGGTCAAGGAAGCGCGCCCGTCCGTCCTGGAACCGTACGCGGGCAAGAGCGTCTTTCAGAACAACGGGCAGCGCGTCGTGCAGGGGTACCGGCTGCTGCAGCCGGCAAGCGACATCTTCCTCGGCTGGTCGGCGGGGCCGCGGCGACACTTCTTCATACGCCAATTGCGCGACATCAAGATCAGCGTCCGACTGGAGACCTTTGGTCGTTCCGAGATGGACCTCTACGCGACCTGGTGCGGGCGCGCGCTCGCCCTGTCACACGCGCGGTCGGGATCCTCGGCGATGCTGAGCGGATACATGGGCAAGAGCGACGCCTTCGACAAGGCCATCACCGCCTTCTCGATGGCGTATGCGGATCAGAACGAGAAAGACCACGCCGCCATGGATCGCGCGGTGCAGAAGGGGACCCTGAAGGCGGAGTTCGAAGCGGACCGCGCCTGACGCTCGCGCGCGCGCGGGTCAGCGTGCCGCGTTGTGCCCGGCGCGTTGCGCGTTGAGGCGGGCGGCGATCCGATCGACCTCGGGGATCGCGTGAGCGAAGAACTTCTTCAGGCCCCGGCACAGGTAGTTCAGCCCCGGTTCGCCGTCGGGGGTCCGGATGATCCGGTTCTTGGGACATTCTCCCCAGCAGTCGCTGAGGAAGGCGCACTGCCTGCAGTAGGCCGGAAGGGTCTCGTTCTTCGCGTACCCGAACTTCACCTGGGTGCGTGAGAACACGAGATCCTTGAGCGGCGCGGTCTGCACGTTGCCGATCTGGTACTCGGGATAGACGTAGTGGTCGCAGGCGTAGACGCGCCCGTCGTGCTCGACCGCGACCCCCTTGCCGCAGAGCTCGCTGTAGATGCAGACCTGCGATCCCAGCCCCATGTGCTGCGAGACCAGCGTCTCGAAGTGGTTGACGAAGATCTTCCCCACGTCGCGGCTCGCCCAGCGGTCGAACACGCGGCAGAGGAAGTACCCGTAATCGTCGGGATCGACCGACCAGTCGGTGACGATCGAGTCCGGGTGCCCGGGGCGTGCCCCGGGTTCGCCGTCGCGCGGAAGCGCCTCGTTCTTCCACGTGTGCGGCGCCGTTCGCTCGAACCCCTTGTACTCGACGATCGGGATGAACTGCATGCGCGTGGACCCCGCCTCGTCGCGGAGGAAGCGGTACACGTCAAGCGGCTTCCTGGCGTTGTGGCGGTGGACGCACGTCAGCGTGTTGAACTTGACGCCGTCCCTCTGGAGCAACCGGAGCGCTTCCATGACGCGGCGAAAAGTGGGCTGGCGTCCCTTGTTGACGCGGCAGCGATCGTGGATCTCGCGCGGCCCGTCGATGCTCAAGCCGACGAGGAAGCGGTGCTCCTTGAGGAAGGCGCTCCATTCCTCGTCGATGAGGACGCCGTTCGTCTGCAGGTCGTTTTCGACCTTCTGACCCGGCTTCGCATACTGCTTCTGAAGCCTGACGACCTTGCGGAAGAACTCGAGGCCAAGGAGCGTCGGCTCACCTCCCTGCCACGAGAACACCACCTCGGGAACGTTGACCGCGGCGATGTACTGCCGGATGAAGCGTTCCAGCACCGCGTCGGTCATGTGACCGACACCGGGTCCGCCGGGCAGCGTTTCCTTGCTCAGGTAGAAGCAGTAGTCGCAATCCAGGTTGCACGTCGAGCCGCCGGGCTTGACCATCACATGGAAACGCCGCGGCGTCCCCTCTGGCACGAGCCTGGGAGCGTCGTATTTATCCACGACGGTAGATTACTTCACACGCACACCCGGCGTTCTTGCCGCAGAGGTGTCGGTCGAGATGAGTGCCGAGGGACTTGTGCCGCGCACACGGCGGGTTGATCACGCGACCCGGACGTCCTTGTCCTTGCCAACGAAGTAGGCGGCGATGGCGGCCGTGACGTAGCCGAACACCGCGAAGGCGTAGATGGCGATCAACAGGCACAACAGGCGCCCTTCTGGCGTGCGCGGCCAGTAGTCGGACCCCATCGTCGTCATCAGCATCGCCGTCCACCACAGGGCGGTGAAATAGTCCGGAAAGCCGGGCCCGCCGGGCGCGTCCATCTCGAAGCGGTACATGCCCGCCGCGCCTGTCACGGCGACCAGGAGCGTCAGGACGACCAGGTACCCGATCCCGCGCTGCCTGAAGCCGAGACTGAGCGTGCGCATGCCACGGTTCATCGCGCCGAGCAGGCGCGCCAGGCGCGCGCCCCGCGTGACCTGTGCGAGCCGCGCCACCCGGGCGATCCGCACGACGCGCAGCAGGCGGAACGCCGGGAGCGCCAACGACAACGCCGTGACCCACTGCTTCCGCAGGTACACGCGCTTGCTGGGTGCCGCCACGAACTCCACCGCAAACTGCGCGATGAACGTGAGCCAGATGGCGTCGTGCAGCCACTGCAGCGTGGGCGACAACCCTCGTGTGAAGTCGAGGACGAGGAGCAGCGACCAGACCACGCTCAGTAGCAGCATGGGCCCTTCGAGGGCCCGCACCAGGTGGGCGGTCAACTTCCAGCGCTCGCGCCTCAGGCTCGAATCAGGGGTAGCGTTCATGACGCCAGTATCCCGCGATTCGGCAGTCACGCCGGGCGGCTATTTCTTGCCTGGCGGCGCGGGCGCCGCCCCGGGCATCTGCCCCTTCGATTCGACCAGCCGGCGCGCCAGGTAGTTGGTCACCACGGCGTCACTGCGGACTGCAATGAGGTACGCGGCGCGGAGGAGTTGCTCCTTCCGCGCGCGAAGCGTCTCGGAAATGCGCTCGCGCAGCCCGGGCGTTGACAGGTCCCGCTGTCCTGCCTGCTCGTGGGCGACCACCAGCACCAGGGTGTAAGCCCCGCCCGCGGCCGCCACGTTCACGCTCCCCGGGTTCTTGTTGAGCACCGCGTTGCGCAGTTGCGGGGGCGCCTGCTGCAGCCTCGAGACACCCACGAAGCCCAGGTCGCCGCCACGCGGCCCCGACTGCGGGTCCTCGGAATACTGCAGCGCGAGATCGCGGAACGACTCGCCCGCCTTCAGGCGCTCCATCAGCATCTTCACCTTGTCGGCCGCGGCTTGCGGTGTCGCGGCGTCATCGCCGGTGCTGTTGGCGACCTGCGCGTCGCGCACGGGCGTCACGACGATCTGCGCAAGGTGGTACGACTCCTCGGCGACGTTGAACTGCGCACGATTCGCGTTGAAGAAGTCGGTCACCTCTTGATCGGTGACCTTGACGTTGGACCCCACCTCGTGATCGAGGACCTTCTGCGTGAGCAGTTCTCGTCTGAGGCCTTCACGCATGTCGGCCGGCGTCAGGTTGCGCCGCGTCAACTCCTGCTGGAAGGCGTCATCCGGGATGTTCTTCCGGGCATTGGCGAAGGCCGTGTCGAGTTCGGGCTGCGAGACCTCGAGCTTCAGGTCGCCCGCCTTGGCGAGCAGGATCTCCTGGACGATGAGGTCGTTGAGGAGGTTCAGCTTGGCGGTCAGCACTTCTTCGTCTGACGGCGTCTGCTCCGTTCCCTGCGCTCGCCGATAGGCCTTGTCGACGTCTGCCTGGGTGATCGCCTTGCCGTCAACGACCGCCCACGTGTCGGCAGTCACCGCCGGGGTCGCGGGCGTCGAACGGCAGGCTGCGGTCGCGCATGCGGTGACCAGCAGCGCGCAGAGCAACATGAAGGGGCCACCGCGCTTCGTGCACAATGTGAATCTCGTCTCAGACATGGTCAGCAAGCGTATAGCCGGATCGGCCGGCGAACAAGCGCGAGTTGAAGAGACCGGCCTGCTACCACAGGACCGCCTCACTGGCCGTGTGCTCTGCGGCACGTGATCCGAGGAACCGCACGAGCCCGCCCCAGCGCTGATTCACCTGGAAGCCGTGCTTGCCGAACAGCTGGCCGAGGAAGAAGTTCGTCTTGACGCAGCGCGCGCCCTGCGCGGCCATGCGGACGCAGAAGTCCTCGAGCAGGCGTCCCCCGAGTCCCTGGTGCCTGAGCCCGGCACCCACGACGATCCCGTCAACGTAGACGACCCCTGATTCCTGCCAGCGGTAGAACAGGCCGCCGACGATCCGTTCCTCCTTGTCGACGATGGCCAGGTGGCGGTCTTCGGCGTTGATGCGCTTGGGGTAGTCGGCCTCGAGGATGAGGCGATACAGGTGCCCGACCTCGACCGGCGTGATCGGCTCGCGCACCTCGTACGACGTGCCGGCCGAGTCGCCGATGCTCGAGCGAACGAGCACGCGCCGGTCCTGCAGCTCGCCGACCTCGAAGATCTCGAGCTGCTGGCTCCTGCGGGCCTGCGGAAACACCATCCGGCTGAACACGTCGCGATCGCGCGCGTCGACCATGAGGTTCTGCAGTTCAGACAGCTCCTCCAGATGCTCCGTGGCGGGTCGACGGCCTGCCCAGCCGCCGCGCCATGAGACGATCGAACACCTCGCCGATCGCCGCGCCCGCTCGTGCGAAGTAGGTGTGCTGATACACGTAGTAGCGGAACGCGTCGTGGAAGCGATCGAACCGGTAGAGGTGCATCATCTGGATGACCGCCTCTTCGCGCGCTTCGTGGCTGGCGGTCGGGTTGATCCGTTCCCACTCGAGGAACCGCTGGATCGCGCAGAGCACCGGCAGCGGGGCATACGGGCGCGCGTCGAGGCCCGAGCGGTACTCCGCGAGCGCGTGCCTGAGCACCGCCGGTTCTCCCGTTGACTCCGCGTTCGCCCACTCGCTCTCGAGTTCGTCGAAGAACGTGTCGGCCGTGCGCTGTCCGAGTGCCTCGACGCACGCATCGAAGATCCAGCTGACCTGCAGCGTGTCGCGACTGTGGGGGTGGAACGCCTCGGTCTGCCGGTAGAAGTTGCGGACGAACAGCGCGACGAACGACGCCGGACCCTCGTACGCGCGCCATCCGGCGAGCGAGAGGATTCGGGTGCTCTCGTGGAAGTCCGCATCGGGCACGGCGACGTTTGCGGGCGTCACCGCTCCGGGGACGATGCGGTAGCCGCTCTGTTCCCACGCGCGGAAGAAAGTGGCCATGGCGCGCACGAAGAGCTTCCGCCACGTCCACCGCTTCGCGAGCCCGTCGGGGACATCGGCCTCACGCGACAGCTCGCGGATGCGTTCCCAGGCGGTCAGGTCGTTCACGTACGTGATCGACGATCGCGCCGAGGTCCTTGCGCCACGCGCCGAACCGCGGCAGCGCCGGCGGGCCGAACGCGTGGTCAGACAAGGCGGTCAGCCAGAGCACCGTGTCTCCGACGGCCGTCTTCCTTCGCAGTGGTGTCGCCCGTCACGAGCAGCAGGTCGAAGTGCTTCCCGTCGAGCAGGTTGATGCCGAGCCGGTACAGGTCGAGATGATGGTGCGACAGGATGGGCGAGACCCAGACCCCGTCGCCGGCCACGCGCGCCCACTCGAATCCCTCCTCGCCAAACGCACGTGCGAGCGACCGCGGCAGGAACGTGCGATCGAACAGCACCGCCCGGAGCCTGTCGCGCTCAGGCGCCGGGATCCCGAAATCGAACACGACCTTGTCTGGAGCTGGCACGACCGGCGCAATGGCATCGGCGCGCGTGAACGACTGCTCGTGCCACGCGGTGAGCCGCTCGAGCGCCTTCGCGGCGGCGCGGGCCAGCACGGGGTCTTCGCGGAACAGCGCCCACGACGCCAGTTCGGCCTCGACGGCCGGGAACGACTCGCGGTCGTGGCGCGCGAAGTCAGCCAGCAACTGGAGTATCCGCCTGAACTGCGTACGCCTGACGGCTGGCCCGGGCCACGCCAGTCGTGTCCGGTAGCTGTACAGGCGTCTGGCGCAGTGCCTGCAGCCGATGCTCACCCTGGCGCGACCGCGCGATCGCGGCGATGCTCGACTCGTTCAGGAACGTGAGCCCCGACTCGACGAACGCCGGGAACACCTTGGCGTAGTCGGCCACGGGTTCGTCGAGCAGGAGCACGCGATACGCACGCGCGCGAACTTCCTCCTCGGGACGATACGCGAGCGCCTCGAGGCGCCGGCGAATCACCGACGCGATGCGTTCGTCGGTGCGTCGCGAGCACGTCGGCCAGTTGCTCGATCGCGGCGACCGCGTCCTCTTCGGTCCCGAACAACGCCGGCACCGCGAGGTCGTGGAGGTCGCGAAGGCGCGCGTCGTTCAGCAGCCGTTCACCCTTCCCCGTCTGCACGCCGACACGCACCTTCACCGCGGGCAGGCGCACCTGGTCGGAGACATCCCGCAGCGGCAGCTCCCATCCCGGCTTGCACGGCGCGAACGCCACGAGTGACGGGTTGCCGACCCAGAGTCGCGGTTGCCGTGCGAACAGCCCGAGGTCGACACCAGCGTCAGGGACCCGGTAGAGGAGGTCACCGACGCGCACCGAACCGTCTGCCTCGCGCGCGACCGGCAGGAAGACGTCGCTGCGCTTGTTGTGCAGCCCCCCTCCCCGCACGACGACGTCGTCTTCGAGCACGGCGAGGTCGCGGAAGAACCAGCGCGGGATCCTCACGCGCACGCCGTCGGCCGTCAGGTCGACATGGTTGCTGCGGTACAGCGTCTCGATGACCGCGTCGAAATGTTCGGCGATGGTCTTTCGACGCAGCGATCCCTTCTCGGTGAGCTCGCCACGGGCCACGTCGAAGTCGCGATCGAGCACGGCGAAGCGCACGACCCGTTCGTACGGCGCAAGCCCCTCGTTGACCGACGCGACGATCTGTCCCAGGTACTCGTGGACCTCGTCATCGGTGAGCGTCGTCAGCACCTGGTCGTCGCGGTTCAGCACGATCAGCAGGACGTTGTGGTCGCGGTGATCCCCGGCGAGGAATGTGCGGCGAATGCCTGGAACCGACGCGAAGCGCTGCTCGACGCGCTGCGGTGCGATCGTCTGGCCGCGGCTGTTCTTGTAGATGTCCTTGATGCGGTCGACGATCTCGAGGTAGCCGCCCGCGTGTTCGTTGAAGAGATCGCCGGTGGCGATCCAGTGATCCTCGTCCGGGTCGAGACGGGGCAGCGACCCTGGCGGATCGCCCTCGGCGAGGTATCGCGCTACATAGGGTCCAGCGATCTGCAGTTCTCCCTGCGCACCGAAGCGAATGCGCATGCCCGGCAGCGGGATGCCCACCGTGCCGTCCACGTACGAGCCCGGGCGGCGTCATCGTGATGCCGCCGGTTGCTTCGGTCATGCCGAACCCGCTGCACAGGTCGACGCCGTGCCGCTGGAAGAAACGGAAGACGAGCGGATCGAGGAACCCGGCGGCCGACAGCCCCCAGCGCAGGCGATCGCCGACGACGTCGCGAAACGTGGCGAGCTCGGCAGCGCGACCGTCGTCCCGCTCCATCCGCTCGAGGCACTGTTCCCGGATCTGCGTCCAGCGCACGGGCACGCTGATGAGTCCCGTCGGCCGCACGCGGCCCAGTTCCGCAAGCAGGCTCTCGGCTGTGGGGCTGCCGGCGAACACATACGTGCCGCCCCAGTACACCGTGCCGAGCATCTCGAAGAAGCGGCCGAACGTGTGGAAGAGCGGGAGGTAGCAGAGCAACACCTCGTCGCGGCCCACCGATGGCAGCGCCGCGGCGCGCGCGAACCGCTTGGTCACGAGGTTGTACTGGCTGAAGACGATGCCCTTGGGCTGCCCGGTGCTGCCCGAGGTGAACATCACGGTTGCCGGGGCCATCAGGTCGGTCGGCCTGGCAGCGAGCCGAGCCGCGACGGCCGCAGGATCGACGCGTGCGCACGCCGCCCTGAGCGGCGTCACCTCGAGGCCGCGAACGGTCGTCGTGGCGACGCGCTCGCCTGCGCGGAAGATCGTGAAGGCCCGGCCCAATCGTGCGCGCACGTCAGCGAGCACCGCGATGCGTTCGTCGCTGTCGGTCAGCACGGTGGTGATGCCCAACCGCTCGAAGATCCACGCGATCGTCTCGGCCTCGAAGTGCACGTTCAGCGGCGTGACCAGGATCCCGTGGAGCAGGCAGGCGAGATCGGTGCAGGCGACGTCGATGCTGTTCTCGGCGAAGATCGCGACCCGTGGCGCCCTGGGCGAGCCGGGCGTTCCCCTCACGTCACCGGGCGGGCCGTCCAGTTGTGATTGAAGGAACACGCCCGCGACACTGCGCGCGTACCACGCCACCTGCGCGTAGGTCCACGTCGCGGTGGTGGATTCGCGCCTGTCGTCGAACAGCACCCTGTCGGGATGCGTCGCGACGCGCCGCTGGAGCATCGTCTGCAGCGAGTAGTTCGAGCGCCTGATCGCGCGGAACGCCGACTCCGCCCAGCGAACGCGGGCAGCGTGATCCGGCAGGCATTCGAGGAAGTCGGGGGTGCCCGTGGTGTCGAGGTACTCGTGCCACCACCCCGCGGTCGTGCCGTCGGAGGCGGCAGTCGCAAGGCGTTCTTCTGCAAGAGCGAGGCGGTCGAGTGGGGTCACATCGTTCTTCGTCGTGTCTGTTCTCGAGCGCTGATCCCCGGAGGCACGCCGACCAGCGGCGGATCAGGACGCCTCAGAACGCTTCCTGTATCGCGAGGTACACGCCCCGGCTGCCTTTTTCGCCGATTCCGAAGTCGAACGCGAGGTTGGTCTTCGACCGCTTGTTGAGCAGCACACGCAGGCCGGCGCCGCCGCCGGGGGCGATGTGATCGAAGAGTTGTTCGCCACCCAGCCGGTTGGAGACCGTCGTCGCGTTGAGGAACGCGACCCAGCCGAGCAGGCCGTTCTGCGTCAGCGTGCCCCGATACTCTGCCTCGAGGAACGCCAGTTTCTCGCCGCGGAAGTGGCCGTCGGCATAGCCACGGCCGGATCGGCCGTAGCCGTCACTGCCCGTCGAGGGCAGATCGAAGTACGGCGCCACGCCGTTCACCACGAGATCCGCGTAGGCCCAGACTGCGAGCTTGCTGTGGCTCTCGGCCGAGAGCCGCTTGTATGCACGCAGGTCGACGTTCACCTTGTCCCACCGTGAATCACCCGAGAGGAAGCCGTCGAACAAGGCGCGGTAGTTCACGCGGGCAAACGTCCCGCGGTCTGCGTTGATGAAGCTGTCGCGGCTGTCCCACATGATCTCCACGCTCGGGCCGGCAGACTGCTGGCTCTCGATCGGCAGCCCGTTCGCCTCGCTGTACTGCACGTAGGCGGAATCCGGCCAGGCCGCCGCCTCGTCCTCGTCGGGCCTGACCGTCGTGTGGTTGTCGATGTGGAGCCCGCCGCCGAAGAAGAGATTCGGACGGAGGCGGACGAAGGCCGACTGGTAGAAGCGGTAGAAGTCGAACCTGACCAACTCGTCGGACGGTCTCGCCGTGACCATCCCGAGGCCATACGTCTCGGTCGACGTCCACTGGAGCCGGTAGTCGAGCTCGCCGCGCCACCGGTCGTCCTTGCCGAACATGGTGGTGCGCGCGCTGACGCCTGCCTGCTTCTTGCTCGTCACCGTGATGCTGGCGACGCTCGACGAGATGTGGGTCGTCGCCGGATCACCGCGGAAGAAAGCGACGTTGCCCGCTACGCCGATGATGACGCCACTCGAGGGCTTGGCGCCGATCACCGGGGCGATGGCCTGCATGCGCGCGCGCGGGTCGAAGGCCGTCGTCGGCGCCTCCTTGTGCCGCAGCTTGCGAACCAGGTCAGACACGTCCATCGTCTCGGCCTGCGTTGCCGGTGGAGCCTGCGTTGCCGGCGGAGCCTGCGTTGCTGGCGGAGCCTGCGTTGCCGGCGGAGCCGTCTGCGCCGATGCCCCGGCCGTCAACACGAAGGCCGTCAGGACGGCCGTTGCCACACACTTTGTCGCCATGTTGCCTTCGGGCGGGGAGGCACATGGGCCTCCCCGCCGATCTGTTCAGAACTGCCGGTTCCCTACTTCTTGACGTTCGTCGGGTACTTGTCGAACATCTTTTCGATGGCCTTCTGGACCTTCTTCTCGTTCTTCTGCGGGTTGTCGCTGATCGTGTCGGTGGCGGTGACACGGAAGGCCAGCTGCTTCGTGCGCGCGTCGATGATGTCGACGATTACCATCCCGATGAGCACGCGATTGACGTTGACCGAGCCACCTCCGAATCGCGGGGAGTAGCCCCACGACTGCAGGCTCACGTCTTCTTTCGTCGCGCCGTGGACGGCCACCAGGACATCGGGGTCCTTGTCAACCTTGACCAGGCCGATCGCCGCGAGCTCCGCCTCGACGCCCGTGTTCACGCGCTGCACCATCAGCGGGTTCACGCCGGGTGGCAGCGTGCCCTGGGTCCACGCGTAGGTCTTGAAGGCCGCGAAGTTGACGGCCTTGTCCCAATCGGCGTTCACGTCCTGCGCCCACGTGGGTGCCACTGCAAGAGCGGCGAGCAGCGCCGCCTGCGCCACGATCCGAATCATCTTCGACATGTGTCCTCCTGTGTTGTTACCGGCTACCGGGCCACCGGACGATGGCCGGAGTTCGTGATGACGACCTTGATGTTCTTGGCCTTGGCATCAAGCGTTGTCTGTGCCGCGTAGAGCGCGCCATCGGGCAGCGTGTTCATCTGGACCGCCAGCGTGACCGTGTCTTCAGGCTTGTCGAGGTAGCTGTTGACGCCGAGGCCGAGCAGGCGATTGTTGGCGCCGTCGAGATCGATCGTCAGCGAGTCGCCCGCCTTGAGGTACTGCTTCAGGTCGAGACGCACCCGGCCATTCGCCTGCGGGACCACCGAGATACGGCCCCCGTCCTTGACGGCCTGGATCTGCTGCGGGTTGGGTGGAACGTAGGAGTGGACCAGCGCCGCGGCGGCCTCCATGTACTCCTTCATCTCGTCCTTCTTGTTCTCGACGACCTTTTCCTTCAGAGCCCCTCGCCGGCCGCGCCCGCCGCCGCTGCTGCTCTGCTCGGCCGCCGGGGCGTCCATCGAGACCTTCTGCACCTTGCCATCGGCCCCGTAGTAGCAGCGGTTCGTCTTGCGTCCCTTTTCCTCGCCCTTGAGGTTGATGATCGTGGTTTCGACCCACTCGTACTGCGCGATCTTCTTCGTGCCCTCGGCCATCGACTGCTTGAGGGCGGCGACATGATCCTGTGGTCCAGGGGCGCCCGCCGGTGGAGGCTGCTGCGCCGCGATGGACGAAAGCGACAGGATCGCGAGCGCGACGGCGGAGGCGGTCAGCAACGACTTCATGGTGGTCACCAGGCTCTCATTGCCGGCAGCAGCGTGCAGGTGCCGCCGATCAGGGACGGCTTCGGCGTCTTGAACGCAGACCGTCAGGTTGAACGCGCCGAACTGCGTGCACGGACGCCAGTTCCACGCCGGGTCGGTGCCCGGAGACGGGCTACTGCGCCAGTTTCTGGTAGTTCGACTTCGTGATCCGGACCTCGAGCTTGCTGTCGGGAATGGTCATTACCACGCTTCCCGGATGGCTGGTGCCGTCGGGAAGTGCCTGCATCGTGACCGTCAGCAGCACCGGGTTGTCGGGCTTGTCGAGCCAGGTCCTGACATCGATCTGGCGCAGCGTCTTCACGGCCGACTCGAAGGTCAGCGTGAGCCCGTCGCCCGACTTCACGTAGTTCGCGAACGTCAGCGCGGCGAAGCCGGGGCCGGCCTGCGCGATCGAGGCGGTGCCGGCGTTCATCACCACCTGCATCAGGTCTGGCGACGGCGGCACGTACTGCTGGATCAACTGCACCGCGCTTTCGAGTTCGTCCTTCATCTCGTCGGTCTTCTTCGCGACGATCCGGCCCTTGAGGCCACGCTGCTTCTCGGCTGGGGGGGGCGTGACCACGGGCGACTTCTGCACCTTGCCGTCGGGGCCGTATCGGCACATGTCGACCTTGGTGGCCTTCAGCTCGCCCTTCAGGCTCAACTCGGTCTTCTCGAGCCACGAGTAGGACCGGAGCGACTGCTGGTTACGGGCCGCGGCCTGCTTGGCAGCCGCGAGCTTCTGCTGGATGTCCTGCGCGGCAGCCGGCACGCCGGCGACGCCAACGAACGCGAAGGCCGCCAGCGAGACGACGATCAGGGTGTTCTTCATCGGATTGCTCCTGTTCACCGCACGGCGACGTTCGTCATGACCTCGACCTGGAGGGGGACCGCCAGGGTGAAGGCCTGTGGTGTCTGCGCGGGGATGACGGCGGGCTTCACGGAACTGGACGCGGCAGCGACGCCACCGGCCGCGACACCGGCGACTGCCCCGATGGCCGCGCCGTCACCGCCGCCGGCGATGGCGCCAATGGCCGCGCCCAGCGCGGCGCCGCCGACCATCTTCTTGGCCCCGGTCGCCGTGCCGCCCGCGACTGACACGGGCTGGGTCTTGACCGACATCACCCGGCCCCCGATCTGGATGTCGGTGAGCGTCACGCTCAGCGTCGGCTTGCCCTTCATCTTGCTGCCCGAGTCGACCGCGCTCACGACGCCGTAGACGCGCGTGCCCTGGGGCGCGATCATCCGCCCGTTTGCCGCGAGATCCTGGTCGAGGAATCCCTGCACGCGATTTCCGACCTGCGCGGTCGCGGAGCTCACCTCGCTGGCGAGGCGCACCACCAGGACCGTCCCGGCCGGCACGTCGAAGCTCGCCGCCACCGTCCGTACCGGCGGAGCGGCCGGGTCCGGTCCTGCCGCGCCTGCGGCGGCGGGAGGAGGCCCCGCCGGAGCGGGCGCCGACGTCGGCGTCGGCGGGCGATCGACCAGCAGGTACAGCTCCTTGCCGTCGGCGGCCAGGTACGGCACGTAGAACTTGCCATCCGCTTCGAAGTACATCGTGTTGAGCTCAACGACTTCGAAGTCTGCAGGCAGGGCGGCCACGAACACCACGCCAGCCGGCGGCGTGATGACGACGAAGTTCTCCTGCGCCCCGCTGACGACACGCCGGTAGAAGGCGTTGCCGCTCACGAAGTACGTGGTGCCCGACACGGTGACGAGCACGCGCTGCGCGGGGAGCGTGGTGATGGTGGCGCCCTGCGGTGCCGGGACCGACTGGTAGGCGGTCTTCCCTTCGCTCGTCGTGGTCTGCTTCGCGTAGCTGCCGTCCTGCGACATGAGGTACTTCACGCCAGCGAGCACGAGGATCGTCGCGCCAACGGGCGGCGTGTCGTAGTAGGCGTAGTACGGCACCGGGACCGGGTAGTAGTGGGCCACGCCGTGATACGTGTACGGCCGGTAGTAGGCCCCGCCGTAGGTGTAGTACGAGCGGCCGTGATAGGTCGTGGTGCGGTAGCCCGATGGCAGGGTCGTCGTGACGCGACCACCATACGGCCCGGCGACCGCCGAGTTCCAGCCGCCGTACGGATTCCGCGCGGCCGCGCCCGCGTAGTTGCCGTTGTACTTCGTGTTGACCGTGCCCGCGACGGCAGGCTGGCCGTACACGTTGCGGCCGGCCACGCCCTGGCCCGACGCCTCGCGCCCCGTGCTGGTGCTCGCGCTGCCTTCGATGGTGGCGTACCCGCCCTGCCCCTCGACCTCGCGGTTGCGCGACGCCGACTCGCCCCACTTGTTCGTCGTCGTGGACGAGCGCTCGATGCTCTTGTCGTCGACGTCGACCTCCTTGCTGACCGACTTCGACGCACCGCTCTGCGTCTGGATGTCCTTGTTGACGTTGAACCCCTCGTCCGTCTTGCTCACCGTCTTCGAACCGCTCGCGCGCTCGCCCTGGTAGGTCGTGGTCCCGCCCGAACGCGTGGTGGTCCCACCCGACCGCGTGGTGGTGCCGCGCGACCTGGTAGACGCCGACGCCGACGACACGGAACCGCGCGGCGCGCGCTGCGCGAGCAATTCGGGCGCCGACCCCGCCACCAGGGCCACCGAGACAATCGTGGCCGTCAGTTGACGCTTCATTTCTGTTCTCCTGCCGGCGTGCCCGGCTGACCGCTGAATGCCACCACCTCGGTCCGCGTGGCGCCCTCGGGCGGCGTAAATGCGAACAGCGCGTCTGGCAGGCGCGCCGCCAGGTTCCACTTGCGGATGGTCACCGTGTACTGCGGGACCTCGTCCTCGGTCTTGTAGGTGATCACGAGCTTGCGCGGCAGCGGATCGGGACCTGCGTCGATCCAGATCTGCCAGTCGATGGTGGCCTGTTCGAACGAGAGGTGGTGACACGGCACGCCGGCCGCCTCGTGCAGCCCGACGTACTCGCCACGCTGGACGTCCTGCATCAGCCGCTCGTACGGGTCACCGTAGAGGAAGTCGGCAAGCGGAACGACCGTCCCGGTCTGCTCGAACACCCAGTCGAGCGCCTCGTCGATCGTCGCCGGGACGGCCCCCGACGCCCACACCATCTGCTCCTTGTCGAGCGCCGAGAACGTCGTGCCGTCGTACCAGAACGAGCGGTTCAGCGCGTCGCCCGAGGCGTCTCCCGCGAGGCGGTCTGGCCGGCGCATGGCCACGTAGCGCTTGTTGGTCAACTGGCGGCGCGGACTCTGCTCGGGGACCTCGTCGTAGACCTCCTCGGCCTCGAGTGCCAGGGCCTGCACCTTCGCGAGCCGCGCGCTCATCTGGCGAACGAGGTCGTCGGCGCGAGGATCGACCAGGCGTGACCCGGCAGCGAGTTCAGGCTCGATCGGTGGCGGCGGCGGTTCCGATGCGACGGGATCGCCGGCGCCGCCGCGACAGCCAGAGACGGCCAGCGACAGGGCGAGCAGGGCGGCGAAGTGATATCTGGTCATGACGTCCTCAGGATGTCAGGCGGCAGCGAGCCGTTCCTGCTGTCGGCCGCGCGTACGGCGGCGACGTACTCGAGGCCGCGCGATTCTCCGATGGTCCGGAACTCGAGCACTGGCGGCCGACTGCTCGTCTCCATCACCGCGAGCACCTGGGAGAACTGGTCAGACCGCACGCGCGCTTCGAACGCGGCCTCGTCCTCCCAGTCTTCGCAGTACCAGAAGCTGTCGGCCTGGTTGAGGTCGGCCGCAATACGGGCACGAGCACACCCCTTGGTCTGCAGCGCACGCCGCATCAGCCTCTGGAGCACGTCCACCAACTGGTGTGCGCGGTCCAGGGATGCTGTGATGTTCATCGTCAACTGCACCATCGCGGACCCCTCGGCGGCTATCCTCACCAGGGGGAAGCTACAGCACAGCCAGTGCCAGATTGGACGACGTCGTCGGAGATCGCGCTAAAGCCCCACGGTCAAGTCGCTTGGCGGGGGAACGACGGTGGGGATTCTCGACGGGGCATCGAGCGGCCCTCCAATCGAATGGAGCTTCCCCAAAAAGGAGGGGTCAGTCCTCGCGAGCGGCTGCGGGGCGTCGAATCCCGAGTCGTTCCATGCGCGCTTCCAGCGTGCTGGCCTTCAGACCCAGGACCTCGGCGGCGGCGTTCCTGCCCCTGATCCGCCAGCCGGTCGTCGCGAGCACGCGGAGGATGTGCTCCCGCTCGATCTCGCGCAGGTCGCGCAGGATGCCGCTGGCGGCCTGGGTCGACGTCACGTCCGGAGCGACCGCCTCCGAGTGCGGCGGCGCGACCCTCAATGTGTCGCCAGACGCGAGGATCATCGCGCGCTCGAGGACGTTGCGCAGTTCCCTGACGTTGCCCGGCCAGTCGTAGCGCATGAGCGCCTCGAAGCTCTCGGGGTCCACGCGCTTGAAGCGCTTCCGGATGGCGTTCCCGATGTCGCTGATCAGCACGTCGACGAGGTGCGGGATGTCATCGCGACGTTCGCGCAACGGGGGGACGGTGATCGGGAACACGTTGACGCGGTAGTAGAGGTCGGCCCGGAACGTGCCGGCGCGGACGGCCGCCTCGAGATCGCGATTCGTCGACGCGATGATGCGGACGTCCACGTGGACCGGCGTCGCGCTGCCGAGCCGCTCGATCGTGCGCTCCTGCAGCGCGCGCAGCAGCTTCACCTGCACGTCGGTGGGCAAGTCGCCGATTTCGTCGAGCAGCAGCGTCGAGCCGTGTGCCAGCTCGAAGCGGCCGACCTGCTTCGAGAGTGCGCCGGTGTACGCGCCCTTCTCGCGGCCGAACAGCTCGCTCTCGATGAGCGCGCTCGGGATCGCCGAGCAGTTGACGCGGACCATGTGCTGCCGGCCGCGATCGCTGGCACGGTGGATGTACTCGGCGAAGCGTTCCTTGCCGGTACCTGTTTCGCCGATGAGCAGCACCGTGGACGTGGTCGGCGCGACCTGCTCGGCCATCGACAGCGCCGTGCGGATGGCGTGGCTGCGTCCCGTCACGAGCTCGTTCCTGTCGACCTTCTCGACGCGCGCGATCTCCTTCCGGAAATACACGTTCTCGTGCTCGAGGCGATCGCGGAGCCGCTTCAACTCCTCGTTCGCCTGCCGCAGCGTCTCTTCGCGCGCGCACCGTTCGGTGATGTCCTGCAATGCGTCGATCACGCGTGGGTCGCCGGCGACGTGCTCGATCCGCCGGGCCGAGTGACGCAGCCAGATCCACCCCTTGGTCGGGTGTTCGTACCGGTACTCGAGGGTGGCACGCGAGATATCGCCACGACGCAACTGGCGCTGGTGTGCGCGCACGAGGTCTCGATGCTCGGGGTCGATTCTCGACAGCCACAACCCTGGCATCTGCTCGAGATCGCCCGGCGCCAGGCCGAGCAGTTCCACCAGGCTCGCGTCCGCGTTGACGTCGGTCCCGTCCAGCGCCACATCCGCGAACGCGACTCCGGCCGTGTCGACCGCGGCCGCGATGCGCGTGGCGTGCACGCGCAGCTCCCTCTCGTGTACGCTCAGGGTTTCGAACGCGTCTGCCCGCTGCAACGCCGACGCGAACAGCTCGCCGAGCAGGCGCACCCGCGGGACCAGCGACACCGGCCAGTCGCGCTCCTCGGCCACCGCCGCGAGGATCATCAGGTGGGTCACGTCCGACCCGCTCACGATCGGCACGGTCATCTGCGTCCGGGTGCCGAGTGCTTCAAAGCTCGCCCGGTCGACGGCGGCCTCGGGGGGCAGGTCGCCGATGCGCTGAAGGACCACGGGGCGGCGTTCCTCGAAGACCTGCCTGAACATCCAGGGGAAGCGCTCCGCCACGTTGACCCCCGGGTTGGGAGCCGTTGGAATGCCCGGCGCGAATGCGCCTACGGCCACGCTCATCGACGTGCCCTCGGTGCTCAGCGTCATCAATCCGCACCGATCCGCGCCGAAAAAATCGCGGACGAGGTGAAGGGCGGCCTCGATGTGCGTCCTCGCCTCCTTCGCGGAGGCACGCATGAGCCGAGCCGACGTGTCGGCAATCAGGGTTTCAAATGCAAGGCGTTCGCCTACCGACGCGTCCGCGGAGGGGTCGGGGAGGTGCATTTGGCGGCCATTGTAGCCCGACACTTTGTCGTCACGCCGGAATCCCTGAGGATTCCCCCAATTGAGCACCGTGAGCCGCCTGGGGCCGCGTTCGCGCTCATCGACCGTGAGCGCAGCTCGCGACCGAGACATCGGCGGCTCCAATCCGATGGAGAAACCCCAATCAAGGCAGCCGTCGTGCCCCCTGACCCGCCCTGCACCGGGCCTCGCGTGATTGGCTAACGCCATGACGCTCAAGACAGTTGCGCCGCGTCGGCGCCAAACAGTTGAACTGGCCTGTCGTGTGCAAAGATGGAGCTACTGGGCGTCCCTTGGTGGACGCTCCCCATTCACGCTTCGAGGAGTCCTACATGATTCGCGTCAAGTCCATTGGCTGGCTCGCCGCCGCCGTCGTCGCCTCGCTCGCCTGGAACACCGTCCCGGCAAGCGCCCAGAAACCCGTGAGCGAGAGTGCTGCCGTCACCGAGACCTTCACCATCGACGCCATCGACCACACGTCGCGCATGGTCACCCTGCGTGACGCCACGGGGGAGACCGACACTATCTATTGCGGTCCCGAGGTGGAGCGCTTCCACGCCCTGAAGGTCGGCGACAAGGTGACGTTCCGCTACTACGAGTCGATCGTCTACCAGATCCGCAAGCCCGGCTCGGCCCCCGCGGCGTCGGCGAACGCCGGCGTGACGAGGACGCCAGGCGACAGGCCCGGCGGAACGATCTCGCAGCAGGTGACCGCCACCGTGACGGTAAACGCCATCGACACGAAGGTGCCGTCCGTCACCGTTACCACGCAGGACGGCAGGAAGATGTCGTTCAAAGTCGAGAACCCCAAGAACCTGCAGGACGTGAAGGCCGGCGACAAGGTCGAAATCACCTACACGCAGGCACTGGCTATCAGCGTGACCTCACCTGGAAAGTGAGTCGTCGCGAATGGAAAGGATGCATACCATGAACCGCGTGTTCCGATCGGCTTTCCTCATTGCGTTCGTAGCAATCCTGTTCGTGCCGCGACCGGCCGCAGCCCAGGCAAGCGACGAATGGCAGGTCAACTTCACCCCCCTGTACTTCTGGGCCACCGAACTCGACGGGCAGATGACGGCCGGCGCCAACACCGTCCCCATCTTCCTGGAGTTCAAGGACGCGGCCGACAACCTCGCCGGCGCCTTCTCGTTTCATCTCGAAGCGGGCAAGGGTCGCTGGGGCATGTTCGCCGATCTCAACTACATCAAGCAGTCCACCGATGCCGACTTCACCGTGGCGTCCCGGGTCGTGACCGGCACCATCGAACTCAAGAACACCATCTTCGAAGCCGGCGGGTCGTACCTGGTGAGCCCGCAGTCGAACTTCGCCCTGATCGCCGGCCTACGCACCTACACGCTGGCGCCGAAGATCACGTTCACATCGTCGGTGACCCGTGCGCCGTTCGACGAGAGCCAGACATCGGCGAACGGGTTTGTCGGGTTCACGCTGCGGCCCAAACTCACCGAGAAGCTCATGTTCGTCAGCCGCGCGGACATCGGCGCCGGCAACGCCGAAATGACGTGGAGCGCAGAAGCGGGATTTGACTACAGCGTCAAGCCGTGGCTTGGGCTCGGCATCGGGTACAAGGCCCTCGGGATCGACATCGGGAGCGACGACGCCGCCGAGGGAGTCACGGAATACGACATCACGCATTACGGGCCGATCTTCGGTGCCAGGTTTCACTGGGGCCGCTAGCGCGTCGTTTCGACCGATGCAGTCCGATCACGCGCACATGAGGAGCGAAAATTAATGAGCAGCGACAAGAAGCACCGTTCGCACCTGCCGATGCCGAACACCACGCGGTCGGCGTTCGTCGCGTACGACGCGAAGGACCCGGACCACAAGAACGACTCCGATCGAGCAACTGCGCCCGCCCAAGGGCGCACCCAACGTGCTCGTCGTCCTGATCGACGATTGCGGCTTCGGCGCGCCCAGCGCGTTCGGCGGCCCCTGCAGCACGCCCGTGGCCGAGAAACTGGCGGCGGGCGGGCTGAAGTTCAACCGCTTCCACACCACGGCGATCTGCTCGGCGACGCGGCAGGCGCTGCTGACCGGCCGCAATCACCACTCGGCCGGCATGGCCGGCATCACCGAGATCGCCACCGGCGCGCCGGGCTACTCGTCGGTGCTGCCCAATTCCATGTCGCCGCTGGCCAAGACGCTCAAGCTCAACGGCTACAACACGGCGCAGTTCGGCAAGTGCCACGAAGTGCCGGTGTGGGAGTCGAGCCCGGTCGGGCCGTTCAACCAGTGGCCCACCGGTGGCGGCGGCTTCGAGTACTTCTACGGCTTCATCGGCGGCGAGGCGCACCAGTGGTATCCCTCGCTGTACGAAGGCACCACGCCGATCGAGGCGCCGAAGACGCCTGAAGAGGGCTACCACCTCATGGAGGACATGGCCGACAAGGCCATCGGCTGGATCGCGCAGCAGAAGGCGCTCGCCCCCGACAAGCCCTTCTTCGTCTACTTCGCGCCCGGGCGCCACCCACGCGCCGCACCACGTGCCCAAGGAGTGGGCCGACAAGTACAAGGGCAAGTTCGACGCCGGCTGGGACGAGCTGCGCGAGGAGACCCTCGCCCGGCAGAAGAAGCTGGGCGTGATCCCGGCCGACTGCCAGCTCAGCGCGCGCCCGAAAGACGTCCCGAGCTGGGACGACATGCCGGAAGCCTTCAAGCCCGTGCTGCGCCGGCAGATGGAGGTCTACGCGGGCTTCCTGGAGTACGCCGACCACCACGTGGGGCGGGTCTTCGAGACAATCGACAAGCTGGGCCTCGCCGACGACACGCTCGTCTACTACATCATCGGTGACAACGGCGCCTCCGCCGAGGGCTCGTTCAACGGCTGCTACAACGAGATGAGCTACTTCAACGGCCTCCAGTCGCTCGAGACGGCCGAGTACCTCACGGAGCGGATCGACAAGCTCGGCGGACCCGAGTCGTACAACCACTACGCGGTGGGCTGGGCGCACGCGCTGAACACGCCGTATCAGTGGACCAAGCAGGTGGCCTCGCACTTTGGCGGCACACGCAACGGCACCATCGTCCACTGGCCGAAGGGCATCAAGGCCAGGGGCGAACTGCGCTCGCACTTCACGCACGTCATCGACGTCGCGCCGACGATCCTCGAGGCGGCGGGCATTCCCGAGCCGGTCTCGGTCGACGGCATCCAGCAGGATCCGATCGAAGGCGTCAGCATGCTCTACACGTTCGACGACGCCAACGCGGCGGAACGCCACGAGACGCAGTACTTCGAGGTCATGGGCAACCGCGCCATCTATCACAAGGGATGGACCGCGGTGACGAAGCACTACACGCCATGGATTCCGGCTGAGAAGCCCGCGCTCGACGACGATGTCTGGGAGCTCTACGACACCACCAAGGACTGGAGCCAGTCGCACGACCTGTCGAAGGAGATGCCCCAGAAGCTGAAGGAACTGCAGCGCCTCTGGATCATCGAGGCCACCCGCTACAAGGTGCTGCCGATCGACGACCGGATGTTCGAGAAGATCAACCCCGACACGGCCGGGCGGCCTGTGCTGGTCAAGGGCAACACCCAGCTCCTGGCCGGCGGCATGGGGCACCTGTCGGAGAACTGCATCCTCAGCATCAAGAACAAGTCGCACTCCGTCACGGCCGAGATCGTCGTTCCGAAGGCGGGCGCCGAGGGCGTCATCATCGCCCAGGGAGCCGACATCGGCGGCTGGACGCTCTACGCCAAGGGCGGCAAGCTCAAGTACTGCTACAACTGGGGCGGCTTCAAGCACTTCTTCGTCGAAGGGGCGACCCGGATGTCGGCCGGCGACCACCAGGTCCGCATGGAGTTCGCGTATGCGGGCGGTGGCCTCGGCAAGGGCGGCAAGGCGACGCTGTACGTCGACGGCAAGAAGGACGGCGAGGGAGACATCGGCGCGACGCTGGCGATGATCTTCTCGGCCGACGACGGCTGCGACGTCGGCAAGGACGGCGGCTCCTCGGTCTCCCCGGACTACGAGCCCGGCAACAACGCCTTCAACGGCACTGGTCAGGGGCGTCGTGCTCTCGATCGCCGAGGACGACGGCAAGCACATGGTCGACCCGGCCGACGCCATCAGGATGGCGCTGGCCCGGCAGTAGTCGCAGTTCCCCGACCTCGTCGGGGTCGGAGGCTACGGCGGCAACGCTCAGGGGTGCCGGCAGCACGAACAGGGCTGTCGGCACCCTTTCACGTCTACCGGCAGTAAGATCCAGCACGCCCGACCCTTCACCCTCTTCACTGCCCGAAGGATCCCGATGCCGCTGCCGCACCCCATCCACCTGCTCGCGAAGCCGACCGGCGCCATCTGCAACCTCGATTGCACGTACTGCTTCTTCCTGTCGAAGGAGGAGCTGTACCCGGGCAGCGACTTCCGGATGAGCGATGCCGTGCTCGACGCCTACATCCGCGGGTTGCTCGAGGCGCAGCCTGGGCCCGAGGTGCTCATTGCCTGGCAGGGCGGCGAGCCGACGCTCATGGGGATCGACTTCTTCGAGCGGTCGATCGCGTGCGTCGAGAGATACCGCCGGCCCGACCAGCAGGTGAGCCACACCATCCAGACCAACGGAACCCGGCTTGACGATGACTGGGGCGCGTTCTTCAAGCGCCACAAGTTCCTCGTCGGCCTCAGCGTGGACGGCCCGAAGGCGATGCACGACGCCTACCGCGTGAACAAGGGCGGCGCCGGCTCCTTCGACCAGGTGATGCGGGGCTGGGAGGTGTTGCGGCGTCACGAGGTCGACGTCAACATCCTGTGCACCGTGCACGCCGCGAACGGCGACCATCCGGTGGACGTGTACCGGTTCTTCCGCGACGACCTGCATGCGAACTTCATGCAGTTCATCCCCATCGTCGAGCGCGCGACGACGCAGAACCTGCCGGTCGTGAACCGGGGGTGGAGCCCGCAGTCAGGCGAAGGGCGGCCGCTCTACACGCAGAGCGGCTCGCTCGTGACCGAGCGCTCGGTCGGCGCGGAGCAGTACGGGCGTTTCCTCGCGGCCATCTTCGACGAGTGGGTGCGTCGCGACGTGGGCACGGTGTTCGTCCAGACGTTCGACGTGGCGCTCGGGAGCTGGCTCGGCATGCACAACCTCTGCATCGTCGCCCCGACGTGCGGCGGCGCGCTGGCCCTCGAGCACAACGGAGACCTGTACTCGTGCGATCACTACGTCGAACCGGGCTACCTCCTGGGCAACGTGCTCGAGACGCCATTGGCCGCACTCGTCGACTCGCCGCAGCAGCGGGCGTTCGGCGAGCACAAGTTCACGTCGCTGCCGAAGTACTGCCGCGACTGCGACGTCCTCTTCGCGTGCTACGGCGAGTGCCCGCGCAACCGGTTCATCCAGACGCCAGACGGTGAAGAGGGCCTCAACTACCTGTGCGCGGGGTTCAAGCACTTCTTCCATCACATCAGGGGACCGATGGGCGTGATGGCGAACCTCGTGCGGCAGGGACGCTACGCTGACGAAATCATGGAGATGATGGCGAAGCGAACCGCCGTCGATCCCGTGCGCCCAACAGCGCAAGCGTAGCCAGTCCGCCGCGGACAACTCGATGCTTGACGGAGCCGACGCCCCAGTCGTCCGGGATCTGCCCCCGCCGCCCCCGAGCCTCTGGCGTATCGTCGGTCCAGGCGTCGTCGCGTCGGGCGTGGGCCTGTCGTCGGGCGAGTTCGTGCTGTGGCCGTTCATCGCCTCGCAGGTCGGGCTGGTCTTCCTCTGGGGCGCCGTGCTCGGCGTCGTGACGCAGTTCTTCATCAACATGGAGATCGAGCGCTACACGCTGGCCACGGGCGAGACGGTGCTCGCCGGTTTCGGCCGCCTGTGGCGTCACGCCGGGCTCGTGTTCGTGCTCATGGTCTGCTTCGCGAACCTGTGGCCGGGATGGGCGATGAGCGCGGCCACGCTCTTCACGTATGTCTTCGGCGGAGACGCGCGCTACATCGCCATGGCATCGCTGCTGGTGATCGGCGCCGGCCTGACGCTCGCGCCCGTGGTGTACGTGGCGCTCGAGCGACTCGTGTTCGCCAAGGTCGCCGCCGTCCTCGTGCTCGTCGTGCTGAGCATCGTGCTCGTCATCCGCGCCGACACGTGGAGCGCCGTCGCGTCGGGCTTCGCGTACACCGGACGGTTCCCGAGCACCCTCGACTTCGCCCTGCTGCTCGGCGCCGTGGCCTTCGCCGGTGCCGGCGGCGGCCAGAACCTGTGCCAGAGCAACTGGATCCGCGACAAGGGTTTCGGGATGGGCCAGTACGTGCCGCGCCTCGTCAGCCCGATCACCGGGTCCGAGGTCGCGGCACCCAGAGCCGCGCGCTTCGCCTTCCTTCCCACGCCCGTGAACATGGCCCGCTGGCAGGGGTGGTGGCGCCTCGCGAACGTCGAGCAGGCGGTCGCGTTCGCCGCCGTCACGGTGATCACCATCGGGATCACGTCGGCGCTGGCGCACGCCCTGTTGTCGGGCCGGGCCGACCTGCCGAACGGTATCGCGTTCCTCGGCGTCGAAGGTGCGGCATTGGAGGCGCGCGTCGGGCGCTGGTTCGCCGTGCTGTTCTGGCTGGTGGGCGCGTTCTCGCTCTTCACCGCCGCCATGGGGATCGTCGACTACACGAGCCGGCTCGCGGCCGACGTGCTGGTGTCGACCTACGTGCGACGTCCGGGCGTGTCAGAGAGCCGGGTCTACTTCTGGATCGTGTGGGCGCTCGTGGGCGTCGGCGTCGCCATTCTGGGTGCGGGCGCCGACCAGCCGCTGGTCCTGCTGGTCATCTCGGCCTCGGTCGGCGGGACGATGATGTGCGTGTACTCGGGGCTGCTGATCGTATTGAACCGCAGGTACCTCATGGCCCCGTTGCGGACGTCGCCGCTGCGCGTCGCCGTGCTCGTGTGGTCGACGTTCTTCTACGGCTGGCTCGCGACGCTCACCATCCTGCAGCAACTGCGGCGCCTCCTGGAGTGACCCTGCGGCCGGCCCCGATCGCCGGGCCCGGTGCCGGGGTCGACCGGCCACCCGTGCACAGCTGCACTACACTTGCTGCCGTTCGCTTCCGCATCGAGCCATGTCTGCACCCGCCGTCTCCCAGGTCCGCCGCGTCGTCATCCGTGCCGGGAACGATTCCCTGGCCGACGAGCTGGCCGAACTCTGGGCCCACCGCGAGCTGCTCGCGACGTTCGTCGTCAGGGAGTTGCGGCTGCGCTACGCGCAGACGTGGGTCGGCGTGGCCTGGGTGGCGCTCAAGCCCCTGGCGACGATGGCGTTGTTGTGGATCGTGTTCGGGATCGCGGCCGACCTGCCCACCGACGGGATGCCGCGGCCCGTGTTCTTCTTCTCGGGCCTCGTCCTCTGGTTCTTCTTCTCGGGTGCCGTCACCGACAGCAAGGACAGCCTGGTCACGAACGCCGACTTGATCCGCAAGGTGTACTTCCCCCGGCCGCTGTTGCCGCTCGCGACGGTGCTGGCCCGACTCGTGGACCTGGCGATCATGCTCGCCTTCCTTGCCGGGCTCGTCGTCTCCGTGGGCGGTCAGAGCCGACCGTCGTGGCTGGCGCTCGTGTCGATACTGGCGCTCACGACGGTGTTGACCGCGGCGACGGGCCTGATCGTCGCGGCGCTCAACGTGCGATACCGCGACACCACGCACGCCGTTCCTGTAGCACTCCAGTTGCTGATGTTCGCGTCGCCGGTGGTGTACTCGGCGAGCATGGTGCCGGCCCGCTGGGCGCCGGTCTTCGCCCTCAACCCGCTGGTCGGGTTGACCGACGGGTTCCGCCGCGCGTTGACCGGCCAGCCGCTCGACGCCGGGTCGCTCGCGACCGCAGGCCTCGTCACGGTAGCGATGCTCGTGGCCGCAGTCTGGGTCTTCCGCCGCGCCGAGGCGTCGTTCGCCGACTTCGTGTAGCCCGATGCCGCCGATCATCCGTGCCGACGGGCTCAGCAAGCGTTACGTCATTGGCCCACGGGCGGCCTACGCGACGTTCCGCGATGCGCTCGCCAACGCCGTGCGCTCGCCGCTCGGCCTGCTGAGACGCAGCCAGGGTGACGCGGTCTGGGCGCTGCGCGACGCGAGCTTCGAGATCCAGCCTGGCCGCGTCACGGGCATCATCGGGCGCAACGGCGCAGGCAAGAGCACGCTCCTGAAGATCCTCTCGCGCATCACCAGGCCGACGTCGGGCACGGCCGTGATCGAGGGCCGCATGGCCAGCCTGCTCGAGGTCGGCACCGGCTTCCATCCGGAGCTGACGGGGCGGCACAACGTCTTCCTCAACGGGGCCATCCTCGGCATGACGCGCCGCGAGATCGCGCGCAACTTCGACGCGATCGTGGCGTTCGCCGATGTCGAGCGCTTCATCGACACGCCGGTGAAGTTCTACTCGACGGGCATGTACCTGCGGCTGGCCTTCGCCGTGGCCGCGCACCTCGAGGCCGAGATCCTGGCCGTTGACGAGGTCCTCGCGGTGGGTGACCTGGTGTTCCAGCAGAAGTGCCTGGGCAAGATGGCCGAAGTGGCGAGCGGTGGTCGCACCGTGCTGCTCGTCAGCCACAACATGGCGGCGATTCACGCGCTCTCAGACGAGGTGCTGCTGCTCGACGAGGGACGGCTCGTCAGGCAGGGCACTGCCACCGACACCGTCGGCGCGTATGTCGCCGCGCTTGAAGGGGCGACGTCTGGGGCCGAGTCGAGCGACCTGCGCCCGCTTCATCGTGTCGCGGCAGGCGAGGCGGGGTTCGCGGAAGGGTTCCTCAACGGCCGGCCGCTGCGCGCGCGACACACGGCGGGTTCCGGCGGCACGTTGTCGTTCGAACTGCTCCTCGACGTACCCGAGCCGCGCCGGCAGTGCTTCGTGGGCATCAACATCGAGGACGAGTTCGGCGTCCGCGTGTGGAGCCTGCACAGCCGATGGGACGGCCCTCGCTTCGACCTCGCGGCAGGCCCGTGCCGCGTGACGTGTTCGGCTGCTCCGGTGCCGGTGGTCCCTGGTACGTATCACGTCGGGCTCGAACTGATCGCCGGCCGCGAGCGGCTCGACCTGCTCGAACGCGTCGCGACGCTGGTCATCGTGGAGTCGGGGAACGGTGCTGGCACCGAGACGCCGACGCGGGAGCACGGGTACATCTCGTCGCCGGCACGCTGGACAATCGATCCCGTGCCCGTTGCGCGGATCGTGACCGCGCCGCGCGAATGACCGGCGTCACCGGTGCGACGTGCAGCGTCAGCGTGGTCATCCCGACGCGCAACGGCGCCGCGTGGTTGCCGGCCACGCTTCAGTCGGTCTTCGACCAGGTTGTTGCTCCACTCGAGGTCATCGTTGTTGACGACGGCTCCACCGACGAGACCCTGACGGTGCTCGCGCCGCACGTGGACGCGGGTCGTGTTCGGGTCGTGTCGCAGCCGCACGGCGGAACCGCGAGGGCGAGGAACACCGGCGTGCGCCACGCGCGCGGCGACTGCATCGCGCTGCTCGACCACGACGACCTGTGGCCGCCCGACAAGCTGGCGTGGCAAGTTCAGGCCCTGCAGCAGTCCGCGGAAGCGGTGCTCGTGTACGGCTACATGCAGAGCTTTGGCCTCGAGCGGCCGTTCCAGTGGCCGCGTGCAGACGGCCCGCGTGGGCACGTGGCGAAGGCGTTCAGGCGCAAGAACTGGATCCGATCGCCGGGCCAGACGCTGATTTGCACGGGTGCGCTTCGCGAGGTAGGCGGATTCGACGAGCAGGTGTCGGGCGCCGACGACTGGGACCTCTACCTCAAGCTCGCCGACCTGGGCCCGTTCGTCTACGAGCATCGGCTCGCGTTGCAGTATCGATCGCATCGCGGCAACCAGTCGCGACACGCGTGGACGCTCTTCCGCCACGCCTGCCGGGTGCAGGAACGGCACGCGGGCGCGTGGCCGAAGCCAGCGACGTTCGTGCCCTGGATGAAGTGTCGAGCGACGTTGATTCACATGCTGCTGCGCGACCTCCGCGGCAGCGCCCGCTGACCTGCCAAATGACTCCCGGAGTGATTTCGCCTGGCCGCCCGTCTGTCCACGCCGCCGCCGTGCACGTGGCTCCGGTAGTGTCGTGCCAGCAGGCCGGCGTGAAATCACTCCGGGAGCAATTGGCGCGGGCCTGGCGACGGGGGATGGAATCAGCCGGAGTCGCGCGGTTTCAAGAGCCGCTCGGCGACGTGCTCGATGCTGCACCACGCGAAAGTCGCGCTCGCGTAGGCGTAGTAGAGCAGATGCAGGGGAATCGCCGCGCACGCGAAGCGCACGCCGCGTCGTGCTGCAAGGAACCGATAGAAGCGGAGGTTGGCGACGATGGCGACGAACACCGAGCAGACCGCGATGCTCGCCAGCCAGAGCCGCACCGACGAGGAGACCGGCGCAGGAATCGCAGCGAAGTGCCCCACTCCCAGCCACACGAGAAACGCGCTGAGGCGATGATGCCGGCGGAGGTTCAGGTCGCGCGGCAGCGCGCCGCGTCGCAGGATGGTCCGCGACCACGGCAGGGCCCGGTCGAGCACATCGGTCCTGACGACCTGGAGCAGCGTCCAGCACTTGAGGTGCTTGCCCTGGAGTTGCTTGTCGAGCCGGATGCGGTGACCGGCGGCGGCCAGCCTCGCGCCCAGGTCGATGTCCTCGATCGACGGGCGACGAAACGCCTCGTCGAAACCGCCGACAGAAAGTAGCGCCGAGCGCCGCACCGCGCCCAAGCCTGCCCAGAACGACGCGCTCGCCGTGTTGGATTGCTGGTGCACGAAGTGGTGCAGCAGGTTGCGATAGTCGGCCACCAGCGTCCCTCGCGGCTCGTCGTCGTAGCTGCCGAACATCGCCGAGAGTTCGACGTCGGCGTCGAAGGCAGCCAGCACGCGCGAGACCGCGCCGGGCGCGACCTCGACGTCGGCGTCCACGAACATCACGACCTGACCCTTCGCGGCGCGCCACCCCACGTTCCTCGCCCGCGCGGGTCCGCCGCTCTCGTCGAGCCTGATGAGCGTCGCGCCGAACTGTTCGGCGATCGCTCCCGTGTCATCGACCGATCCGTCGTCCACGACGATGACCTCGACGTCGGCCCGGGCACTGCGGCCGATCGCGGCAAGGCAGCGGGGCAGCGCGAACGACGCGTCGCGTGCGGGCACGACCACCGACAAGACGGGCGCGCTCATGCCTTTCCGATCCGACCCCTGAGTCGTGCGATCAGGCGGGCGCGCCTCGTGGGGTACTTGCCACGGAATCCCGACTCGGCCTCGTACATCGGGCGTCCCTCGGCAAGGCTGCGCGCGACGTAGTCCGGGTCGTCGAGCCGTCCGACCAGGTGGTCGTAGAGTTCGGGGTGGAACGCAATCAACTCCGACACGCTGTGCCAGTGATGGACCTTCAGGTCGACCGGGGCGATGCGGTACCCGAACGCGGCGAAGCGCACGTAGAGTTCCCAGTCGGAGTGGTACTGCTCGAAGGGCCCCGTGTGCAGGTACAGCCCGGTGTGCTGCACGAGCGCGCGCTTCAGCAGGAAGCAGTGACCCTCGAGGTGCATGGCCCCGGGTTCACGCAGCAGCGCGATCATGCGCCGCGACGTCTGGGGGTCGGCGTAGACGGGATCGTAGCTCGCGAACACGCCACGATACCGGTCGGTGATCGGCTTGATCATCGCCTGCCCGGCCGCGATGGTGTCGTCGCGCTGAATCGCCAGCACGAGGTCCTGGAGCCACGTGTCGCTGGTCGCCTCGACGTCGTTGCAGTACAGCGCCAGGTACTTCGAGTCGGGCGACGCCGCCTGGAAGCCCTGGTTGCAGGCCGTGCTGAAGTACCGATTGACCGGGTTCGCGATCAACCGGGCATCCACCTCGGGATGCGCCAGGAAGAAATCGCGGATGAACGCCGGCGATCCGTCGGTCGACCCGTTGTCCACGACGATCAGCTCGTAGGGATGGCTGGTGCGCGCGACGAGCGATTCGAGCGCCCTGGCGAGGAACGCCCGGCCGTTCCAGTTGGGCAGGACGATCGAGACGCGTTCGCTCGTGGGAGCCGACGTGCCGGCGGGCAGCGTAGCGGGCGAGCGGTCTGCGATGATCGCCTCGATCGCGACCGAGCGCGGCACGTCGTCGAGCGATCCGCGCGACGTGGCCGCGGGCGTCGCATCGGCCGGCCGAGGGCAGAAGTGGCCGGTGCGTCTGTCAACCGGCGTGACCAGACCCGTCGCGACGCCCTTCAGGAAGCCGAACAGCCTCGCGCGCCGATGCGACGTGCGGCCCATGTCGACGACGGGCCGCGCAACGGTCCAGCGGAGGGCAAGCCGCGCGGCGACCGCCAGCACCTGCCAGTGCCCGAGCCTGGCGAGCTTGGCCAGCGAGGCGCCGATGCCGAACAGGTAGCCGCCAAGCACCATGGGCGCCATTGCCAGCGTGCGGAACCCGGCATGGACAACGGTGGCGCCAGTGGTCTCGCTCACGAAGTAGCCGGCGAGGAGCGCCCGCATCACGAAGTCGGTCTCCTCGGCTGAATGCATCGCGCTGCCGGCGCCAAGGGCTTCGTCGAAGCCGTGCAGGTGCTCCCACGCCGTCCGGCGCACGGCCATCGACGCGCCGATCCCCTCGACGAGGTGCTTGTCGAAGATCGAGGTGGCGAGCACCGGCGTCGCCCGCGAGTAACTTGGGAGGAATCCGAGGGCCGGATCGAACGGTGCGGGCTTCACCGTGCCGAAGACGAGGGCGATGCGATCGTGCTCCGCGAACGGGTGTGCGATCTCGGTCGCCCACCCAGGCGTGGCGACGCAGTCGTCGTCGGTGAAGGCGACGATCGGCGTTGACGTCGCACGGACGCCGACGTTGCGGGCGAGCGCCAGGCCGCGTCCCGAGCAAGGCACCCTCACGAAGCGCGGATGGCTGGCCCACTCGCCCAGCACCCGCACCACGTCCTCGTCGTCGCTCTGATCCACGAGGACCAGTGACACGCCGCTCTCATCACCGAGCACCGACGCGACCGTGGACCGGATGCGGCTTCCCGGGTTCCTGGTGCACACGACCACCGTGACGGGAAGGCTCATGCGTTGTTCGCGCCGGAGGCTGGCCATGCGTGGAGCGATCGCCACAGCTTGACCTGGCGGCGGGCCGCCGTGATCAGGTGGTAGTGCAACGCGGTGCGTAAGCGGCAGACGCACCTGGCGACGACTCCGCGTCGCGGTCGCGACGCTCGTTCGACATCACGCGACGAGGGGGCGGCATCGACGAGGGCGCGCATCGTTCCGGCGACTCGTTCGGGCGAACAGAGTGCAGACACGAGACGCTGTCCGGCCAGACCGATCGCCGCGGCACGGTCCGGGTGATCGAAGAGGTCGCCCAGCGCCGAGGCGAAGGCGTCGGGTTGATCAGCCACCAGCAGATCGCGACCCGCGACTGCGCCGAGGCCCTGTGCGCCAGTGCTCGTCGATACGACGGGCAGGCCGCCAGCCATCGCGTCGGTGACCTTGCCCTTCATCCCGGCACCGTATCGCAGCGGCGCGATGGCGACCGCAGCGCGATCGAGGTGTGCCTCGAGGTCCGCGACGTATCCGAGCACTTCGACGCCCGGCACAGTGCCGAGGGCACGGACCTCCGCGGGTGCATAGCTGCCAATCACCGCAACACGCGCCGCGGGGTGGCGCGCGCGCACGCGCGGCCACACGTCGCGGACGAACCACGAGATGCCATCGACATTGGGAGCGTGGTGGAAGTGCCCGACGAAGATCGCCTCCGACGCGCGCAGACGCTCTTTCCGCGGGCGCGGCACGACGATGTTGGGCACGAACACGAGCGGGGGCATGCCGCTCAGTGCAGCGAGTGTCGCTTCGTCTTCGCGCGACACGACCAGCACCGCGTCGGCACGGCGGTACGCGGACGTTTCACGCTTGCGCATGTGCTCGACCATCTGCCGTTGCACGGCACCGATGCCGGCCCCTGCCGCGAGCCGCGCAAAGTGGACGTCAACGGAGTCGATCACCAGCCGGGCATCGGGGAGCCGGTCGCGGACGATCGGCAGGTACCTGGCGGCCATGTCGTGGAACTCGAAGAGCGCAGTGTCGTACAGACGTGGTGTCGAGCGCGTCGCGCAGCGCGCCCCATGAGTGCGGCAGCACCCTCACGCCGATCGCGGCCAGGCGGCGACGGTCAGCATCGAGACGCACGGCCGGCAGCGCGTGCCAGCCCTCGGTCTCGTCGCGCTCGACCCAGAGGTCGATGGCCGCCAGCGGCGCCAGCAGCCCCAGCATCGCCAGCAGGCGGTTGCTGCCAGACGACTCGTCGGGCCTGGGCAACCGCTCGGCAATCACGAGGAGACTCGACCGCCCGGGCGGGCCGGTGTCGGGAACACGCACCGCGGATGGCAACCCTTCTCCGCATCGACCGGGCACGCCGAGGCCCCGCCGACGGGGGCGGTATGATAGCCCAGATGCACACGGCCGCCCCTTCGCTGGTGGCGCTCGTACGGGCGCTTCCGCCTGCGATCATGCGCGCGCACCCGCATCCTGTCGCGGCCGGCGCCGGCAGCCCCGGCAGCCCGGCGCTGCCCCGCGCGATGCACGTCGTCGTCGAGGGGCCCGACGCGACCTCGGCCAGTCTCGCCATCGTGAACCGGCTGTTTGCAGAGGCACTCGCCGGCGGTGCCCGGGGTGACGGCGCGCACGGGCGTTGCCACGGCCGAGACCGACGCATCTCGTCCGCAACATCTACCCGCCGCACTTCGACGGCCTCCTCGAGACAGGGCGGAACTACTTCTACTTCGCGTGGGAAGACTCCCGCATCCCCGCCGCATGGGCCCAGGCCTTCAACCGCCATTGCGACGCGCTGCTTGTGCCGTCGGCGCACGTCCGCGACGTGGTCGAGCGGTCGGGCGTGTGCGTGCCGGTCGGCGTGGTGCCCTACGGCGTGGCGGTGTCGCCATCCGACGGCGCGCCTCTCACGCCGCTGCCGCTGCTTTTGCCGACAGCGAAACGGTTCCGGTTCCTGCACGTCAGCACCGGCTTTCCACGCAAGGCGTGCGACGTCCTCATCCGCGCGTTCTCGCGGGAGTTCTCGAGCCGCGAAGACGTCGCGCTCGTCATCAAGACCTTGCCGCAGTACGACCACCTCACCGCGCGGCACGTGCGCCGGGCCAGGTGGACGGGTTTCGGTCGTCCCACGATCCTCCATATCGACGAAGACTTCGACGTCGAGTCGATGCGCCGGCTCTATGCCGCCGCGTCGTGCCTCGTCCACCCCGCGCGCGCCGAAGGGTTCGGGCTGCCGGTGGCCGAGGCGATGCTCGCGAAGGTGCCGGTCATCGCGAGCGCCTGCAGCGGGCACGCCGACTTCTGCACCGACGACACCGCCGTGCTCGTGCCGGTGACGCTGCAGCGCTCGCGCAGCCCGTTTCGCGTCGAGGACGCCGAGTGGGCCGAACCCGACGAAGGCGCCTTGCGCCGCGCGATGCGCGACGTGTTCGAGCGACGCGATGCTGCCGCCCTCGAGCGCCGGGTGGAACACGCCGCCGCGCACGTGCGCGCCTCGTTCACGTGGCCACGCGCCGCGACGCGATCGATCGCGTTCATGCAGGCGGTCGATGCCTCGCGCGCCCATCCCCTGCGCGTGGGGATGGTGACCACGTGGAACGAACGGTGCGGCATCGCCGAGTACAGCCGCCAGTTGATCGAGGCGACCCACGAGGCCGCCATCGAGTGGACGATCCTCGCCCCGCATCGCGATGACGCGGACGGCCTCGTCGCGAGCCCGCCGTGGCGAGGGAGCGGTCGGGAGCCCGCCGCGATCCGGTGCTGGCGCGATGCGTGGCCAACCGACCTCTCCGGCGTCGTGACCGAAGCGCGGCGACTCGACCTCCAGGTGGTGCACCTGCAGAGCCATCTGAACCTCTGGGGGAGTGCGCAGGTCGATGCCCTCGCGGCCTTGCGTGCGGATTGCCGCCGCGTCTTCATGACGCTGCACTCGGTGCGCGGGGCGCGACCCGACGCCGACGCCGTGCGCGGGCTCGCAGCGATCACCCGACTGTTCGTGCACACCGAGATCGATCGCCGGCGGCTGGCGGGCCTCGGGCTGCGCGACAACGTCACGATGCTGCCCCAGGGCTGTCCGCGAGTGGGCACACAGGCGGCGGTGGACGTGCGACGTGCGCTCGGCATCACGGGCGACCCGGTCGTCGGAACCTTCGGGTTCCTCCGTCCGCACAAGGGCGTGCTCGAGCTGATCGCATCGGTGGCGCGGCTGCGGCGGCGGTATCCGCGCATCGTGCTCGTCGCGGCGACGGCGGTCTATCCGTCGGCCGACTCCGCCGCGTACCTCGCGCAGTGCCAGGACGCCGTGCGTCGGCACGGTCTCGACAATCGGTGCCACCTCGTCACCGACTTCCTCGCACCGCACGAGACCGCGACGCTCCTGCAGGCGTGCGACGTCATTGTCCTGCCCTATCGGAAGACGATTGACTCCTCGAGTGCGGCCTTGCGCGCCGCCCTGGCCTCGCGGCGGCCCGTGGTGGCGACCGACGTGCCGGTGTTCTCGGATCTCGCCGACGCCGTCCACGTCGTGAAGCGAGCGACGCCGGCGGCCCTGGCGCGGGGCATCACCCACCTGCTCGAGGACGAGGCGTTGCGGTCGCGGCTCGTGGCGAACGCCACGGCCCGCGTGTCGGCGGACTCGTGGGAGGTGGTCGGGCGCATCTACGCGCGAAGTCTGCGCGCGGCGGCGTGCGACTGGTCGGCGTTCCGCGCGCCCTATCCCGTCATCGCACGCTGATACGCTGCCTTCGTTGCGCGGCCGATGGCATCCCAACCGCACCCGAGCATGCGTGCCTGGTGGCACCGGCCGATGTCGACGAGGCGCTCGCCCGCGTCCACGGCGCGCCTCAGCGCCGTGAGCAGGCCGTCGGGCTCGTTCGCATCGTAGAGCAGCTCGTCGTCTTCGCCCACCATCGCGGGAATGCAGCCGATTCGAGGAGCCACGCAGGGCGTGCCGAACGACAGCGCGAGGGCAACGGATCCCGACGTGAGCGAACCGGTGAAGGGGCACACGACGGCGTCGGCGGCGCGCAGGTAGGTGGTCAGAAGGCGATCGGGGACGTAGTCGGGCCGCACGATCACGTCCGGGCGACCTGCCGCGCGTGCGGCGAGGTCGTCGGCGATGTGCTGGTCGAAGGGCTGACCCGCGATGACGAGCGTCGTGCCCGGGCGATCGAGACGACCGAACGTCGCGATCAGCGCTTCGACACCCTTGTAACGACGAAGGTTGCCGAGGAAGAGCAACATCCTGCCCTCTGCGGGGAGGGCGAGGGCCGACCGCGCCTCGCCGCGCCCGCATGCGACGTTGCGGATAGCGATCGCGATAGTGCCCGTGGGCGACCACGTGCAGGCGGCTCGTGTCGATCGACGGGTGTCGTGCCGGCGACCGCGCGGCGCGCTGCCTCGCAGTGCACGATCACTGCGCCTGCCAGCCGTGCAGTCAGGCGTCGGCACCGCGCGTCGAGGTCCGGATACAGGCCTTCGTGATTCACGAGATCGTGCACCGTCCAGACGATGGCGACGCCGAGCAGGCGGAGCAGCGCAAGCTGCGCGACGAACGCCGCGAGCGCGATCGCCGCGCGGCCCCATCCGTTGCGGTAGACGATGAAGTGATCCGGCGCGTGGAGGTGCACCACGTCGGGCCGTCCCCCGCGCCAGACCGACCGCAGGAACCACAATTGCCTCTCGGTCATGGCGACGTCCACGTCGCATGGCGCGAGACCGGCGGCCAGGAGTTCCTGGTAAGGGTTGTCTGGCCACGCGGGCAGGAACGCCACGCGCAGGCGCCTGGCGTCGCGATCGGCAGGGTGCCTGGGATTCGCGGACACCGCATTCGGGCGGCGGCCGTCGCGGTCGTTCGGGGGCGTCTGGCTCACGGCGTGATCCGCCGCGTGACCACGTGCTGCCCCAGGCGCCATCGATCGCGGTCGGCGGGATCGTAGATGCGGACCGTGATCGGTCCCTGCCACTCTGCCATCGGCGGCCAGTCGAGTTGACCGAGGGGGCTGAAGACCCGCATCCGCGCCTTGAACAGGTCGGTCTCGCTCGACTCGATCACGAAGTACGGACGGTAGCCTCTCGTGCGCAGCTTGCTGATGGCCTCGTTGAACCAGCGCGGCTCGAGGATGTCGAACCTCAGGACGGTGCGGCCCGCGTAGTAGCGCAGGCTGCCGCTCTCCTGGAACGCGAAGAAGACGGCGTTGTCGGGCAGCGCGCGGCTGGCGAAGCGTGCCACGGTCTCGTAGCGCTGCTCTGATTGGCGCAGCGCGAAGACGCCTCGCTGTCGCGCCTCGTACACGCCCAGGGCGGCGACGCCGGCCACCAGCAGTGCGGCGACGGGTGCCTGCCACCGGCGAGGCGCACGCTGCGCAAGCCACGTCACTGCCGTGGCCGCGAAGACCGCCGCGGCAGGGAACGCCGGCAGCAGCAGGCGCAGGTACCACCACTCGGGGAACGAGACGTAGAACGCGTACGCGATCAGCACGCCGGCCACGAGCCCGAGCAGCAGCCACGACGTCGCACCGGTCGGCACCATGGGCCGAGGCACCGACGCCGCCGACGAGTCGCTGCCGGTTCGCGTCGTGCGGAGGGCGACGACCGCGCCAATCACCGCGAGCACCATCAGTCCTGGTTCGACGCTGAGCGGACGGAGACCGAAGCCCTGTGCCGTCGCCGGCAACCGCGACCAATCGTAGATCTGCGACACGTGGCCGTAGCCGGTGCGCAACGGTGAGCCGTAAAGCCACGTGTGGATGGCCGCCACGGCCAGGCATCCCGTGGCCGTGGCTGCGCAGTAGGACGTCAGGCGGATCCAGGCCTGGCGACGCCCTGCCGGGCTGCTGAACACGCGCCACGCGAGGAAGAGCGCGGGGGCGATGGCGACCGGCACCAGGTTGGGCCGCGTGAGCACGGCCAGTGCCGCCACCGCGCCTGCGCCGATCGCCGACGCAACACCCGAACTGGTCGTGAGCGCGATGGCTGTGATCCAGAGACTGCAGGCGGGCACGTCGCTCATCGGCCACATGAGCGAGAAGAGGAACGTCGGGCTCGTCGCCAGCAGGAGTGCGGCGATCGGGCCGCTCGACGGGGCGCCGGTCAGGCGCCTCGCCACGATCGCGCACGCGGCGATGGCGAGGCCGCCGAAGAGCGGCACGACGAGGTACACGGCGGCCGATCCGCCAAGCCAGAGGAACAATGCCATGACGAGTGGCAGACCCGCCGGGTAGATCGGGACGAGGGTGCCGGGCGCGATGCCCGGCCTGAACCCAAGGGGCGCGAGCGTCCACGCGGCGTTGTCCCAGGGGAACGACACGGCCATCGGCTCGCGGACGACGAGGTCACCCGTCAGCCACAGTGCGGCCTGGCTGACGTAGCCGTGGGCGTCGGCGCTGCCGGCCGACCACGTGCCCCAGCGCAGGCCGGCGCCGACGACCGACACGGCCACGGCAAAGACGACGAGGCGCGCACACAGGCGGGCACGCGTGGCCGAGTGTGAGAGCGGGTCCATGGCGTACCGGGCCACCAGCGCGCAATGCTATCATCCAGGCCTCGACCCCTCAGGCCGCGTCCCGCGCCTCACTCCAGAACTGCCCTTGATGTCGTCCCCCGGTATCGACGTGATCGTGATCGGCGCGGGTCCGGCGGGCCTCACGGCGGCCTATGCCCTCGCCGCGGCCGGACGTGCGGTGGTCGTGCTCGACAAGGACGACCAGGTCGGTGGCCTCGCGCGAACGGTCAACTACAAGGGCTTCAGGTTCGATCTCGGCGGTCATCGCTTCTTCACGCGGGTCGAAGCCGTGCAGGCGATGTGGCGGTCGATGCTCGGGCCCGACCTGCTGACGCGCCCGCGACTCTCGCGGATCCTGCACGACGGGACGTTCTACGACTACCCGCTCCGTCCGCTCAACGCGCTGTCGGGCCTCGGCGTCAGGAACGCGGTGCTCGTGGCCGCGAGTTACCTGCGCAGCCGCCTGCGTCCGACGCGTCCCGAACTGAGCTTCGAAGACTGGGTGTGCAACCGGTTCGGCCGCCGGCTCTTCCGGATCTTCTTCGAGACCTACACCGAGAAGGTGTGGGGGATGCCGTGCTCCGAGATCGGCGCGCAGTGGGCGGCGCAGCGGATCCAGTCGCTGTCGCTCTGGACCGCTGTCACCGACATGCTCTTCCGGCGCTTCCGTCGTCGCGGCAACGCGCCGGTGAAATCGTTGATCGAGGAGTTCGAGTACCCGCGGCTGGGTCCCGGCATGATGTGGGAAGCCTTCGAACGGCGCCTCGAAGACGCCGGCCACACGGTCGTGTTGGGTGCCGAGGTTCGTGAGCTGTGCCACGCGAACGGGCGCATCGACACGGTCGGCTATGCGACGAAGCGGGGCGTCGAACGTGTGGCCGTGCAGGCGGTGCTCTCGACGATGCCGCTGAAGCAGTTGGTCGAGAGCTTCTCGCCGCCGGCCCCGCCCGAGGTGAAGGACGCCGCCGCGCGGCTCCGCTATCGCGCCTTCGTGACGGTGGCACTGGTGATCGAGCAGGCCGAGGTGTTCGCCGACAACTGGATTTACGTGCACGACTCCACCGTGAAGCTGGGGCGCATCCAGAACTTCAAGAACTGGAGTCCCGACATGGTGCCCGACCCGTCGAAGACGTGCCTCGGGCTGGAGTACTTCTGCTCGGTGGGCGATCCACTCTGGAGCATGTCAGACGAGGAACTGCTGGCGCTCGGTCGTCGCGAACTGGTCGTGCTCGGCCTGGTGCCGGCCGACGCCATCACCGACGGCGCCGTGATCCGCATGCCGCATGCGTATCCGGTGTACACGCCTGGCTACGAAGCCGCGGTGGCGACGATCCGCGCCTATCTCGAGGGGTTCTCGAACCTGCAGGTCGCGGGCCGCAACGGCATGCACAAGTACAACAACCAGGACCACTCGATGGTGACGGGGTGGCTGGCGGCCGAGAACCTGTTGGGGCGTGCGGGCGACGATCCCTGGCAGGTCAACGCAGACGACATCTACCACGAAGCCGGCGGCTCGGTCGGCGATCGGTTCAGGGCCAGCCTCGACGTGCTCGAGACCTCGCAACCGTGGGTGCCGGGGCCGGTGTCGGCGCGGACCGACGGGTAGTTGCGCGCCTGACAGGCAGCGCGCCCGACCTGCACGAGGGGCCGGTGCGTGCTAACGTGAGCGCCATGACGCCAAAGAAGACCCCGACGCTGCGAGCACTCTTCCCGGAGACGACGCCGTACAACACGGGCACGCTGCGCGTCTCCGAGTTGCACACCATCTACTACGAGGAGTGCGGCAACCCGCGCGGGAAGCCGCTGGTCTTCCTGCACGGTGGCCCCGGGGGCGGCATCGATCCGGTGTACCGGCGGTACTTCGACCCGAAGATCTGGCGCATCGTGCTCCACGACCAGCGCGGGTGCGGGAAGAGCACGCCCTTCTCGGAGTTGCGCGAGAACACGACGTGGGATCTCGTGGCCGACATCGAGAAGCTGCGCGAGCACCTCGGCATCGATCGGTGGGTCGTGTTCGGTGGCAGCTGGGGCAGCACGCTGGCGCTCGCGTACGCAGAGACGCACCCCGCGCGCTGCAAGGCCCTCGTGCTGCGCGGCATCTTCATGCTGCGCCGCAGCGAGCTTCTCTGGTTCTACCAGGAAGGAGCGAGCCACATCTTCCCCGATGCGTGGGAAGGCTACCTCGCGCCGATCCCACCGCGCGAGCGCGGCGACATGATGAAGGCGTATTACAAGCGCCTGACGAGCAAGGACACGCGCGTGCGCATGAAGGCAGCGCGCGCGTGGTCGATCTGGGAGGGCAGCACGAGCAAGCTGTTCGTCGACCAGAAGGTCGTGAAGCGGTTCGGGGGCGGGAAGTTCGCCGATGCGTTCGCCAGGATCGAGGCGCACTACTTCGTCAACAAGGGCTTCTTCGAACGCGACGACCAGCTCCTGCGCGGGGTGAAGAAGATCCGCCACATCCCCGGGGTGATCGTCCAGGGCCGCTACGACGTCGTCTGCCCGATGCGTTCGGCGTGGGACCTGCACCGCGCCTGGCCCGAGGCGAAATTCGTGGTCATCGGCGACTCGGGACACTCGATGACCGAGCCGGGCATCCGCAGCGCGCTGATCGAGGAGACCGCGCGCTTCGCACGGCTCTGAGGGGCCCGGATCGGTACACCGGGTCGGCCATGTCGTCGTCATTTATCCCGGATTTATGACGGCGACTCAACACGGCCCGTCACGTGCGCGACGCCGCCTCGAACCCAAGGGGTATCGGTGGGTCGTTCCTGCGGTTCTACCAGGACGGCGCCAGCCACCCCATCCCTGGTGCGCTGCGATCGACTACGACGTGCTGCTCACCTGCGGCAACGCGCCCCTGATGCGTCCGCGGTGGAAGCGAACGCCGCCTGACGCCAGCAGGTCAGCCAGTGTCGTAGCGTCGGCGCGGCACAGGCCTCCCGCGGTCGTGAGCACGCAGGTGCCAGCCTCGCCTGGCGGCAGGAGGTCGAGCACCTCGCGCCCCGTGCCGAGGATGCGGTGCCACGCGCGAGCGAGAGCGGTTGCGTCGGGCGGGGGGCCGTCGAATTGCAGCGCGGCGACTTCGGCGGCCGAGTACCGGGCCGTCCGCGCCGCCTCGTCGAGGATCATCCGTGGGCTGAAGCCGGGATCCTTGCCGCACGCGGCCCACGCGAGGTAGCCGAGCGGCTGGATCGCCCGGTCACTTGCCATCACGTCGATCCAGTCGCGCACCTCCACGCGCCCCACCAGCGCGAGCACCTTGTTGGTTGCCAGATCGACGGGATGCAGCGTCAGGCCGAAATCGGGATGCGTGATCAGCGGGAAAAACCGAAAGGCGCTGTCGCGCACCCACTCCATGCGCACCCGATCGGCGTCACGGGCGATCTCGGCTTCGACGAACGCTCGTCGCTCCCTGAGCACGGTGACCGTGAACCCCGCCCGCTCCAGCAGCGCCCGATCCGTGCTCCACGATGCCTCGACAGCGGTGTCCGTGTCGTGAAAGAGATCGATGTCGCGCGAGATACGCGCGGCCGCGGTCGCGTCGTTGAGCGCCACACCGCCAGCGAGGTAGCTCTCGCCAGACGCGATGCGCGAGTCGGCTAAGAGGCGGCAGATCGATCGCTGGAATGCCGTGAGAGCCATTGTCTGAGAGTCCGGGCACGTTGATACGCGTCGACCGTCCCGTGCCGCTCGATGCTCTGCAGGACGTGCGTGCGCTCTGCCTGCGTCCGTGGGTAGAAGTCGGGCCGCAGGAACCACAGGCACGAGACCCGGTACTCGTCCACGAGCCGATCGATCGCGGCGAAGGTGTCGCGCGGTTCGGTGTCGAGCGGGTCCATGCGAGGCATTCTACCTTCAGGGCCGACACACCGGTCAGCGACTGACCGCCGCCTTGAAGTAGAAGTCGAGCATCGCCGTCAGCGGTGCGGCGCTGCCCCGCAGGCGGCTGCGGAGTGCGGCACCCTCCCAGCAGTCGACCAGCACGCTGGCCATGCGGCGCGTGTCAGAGCCCGCCGGGATGTCGCCGCGCGTGCGGGCTTCTTCGAGACACACGGCGATGCGGGCCGCGATCGCCGAGAAACACGCATCGATCTTCCGCCTGAACCGTTCGTTGACGCCCGACAGTTCCTGCCCGAGCCCGCCGAGCAGGCAACCCATGTAGCCTTCGCGGCGATAGCTCTGTCGCGTCAACTCGAAGAACTCCCGCACACGGTCGAGCGGGCGACGCCCGCTGTCGTCCAGGCACGCGTCGAGGCCCGCATGCACCTGCACCATGTACTGGTCGATCACCTGGAGGGCGAAGTCCTCCTTGTCGACGAAGTGATGGTAGAAGGACCCCTTCGGCGTCTTCGTGGCGTCGAGCAGCGCTTGGATGCCGAGATCGTGGTAGCCATGCTGCAGGAGCATGGCCAGGCCGGCATCGAGCAGGCGCTGCTTGGTGGGATGCTCGTCAGTGCGTGTCGGCACCCGTGACCTTCCTGATCATGTGGTCGATCACGTGGCCGTGCTCGCGCTGCGGGCTGAACATGACGATCTCCGCGTCGGCGTCCACCCTGACATTGTGGCCGGGAGGCCAGTAGAACAGGTCATTGGCGTGCACGGTCTCGCGCGTACCGTGCGCATCGGTCGTGGTGATCTGGCCCTTGAGGACGAAGCCCCAGTGCGGACACTGGCAGGCGCCGCCTTCGAGGCCCACGAAGAGCGGCGTGGTATCGACACCCGCGGCGAGCGTGAAGTACTCGGCGCTGATCCCGTCGTATCCGCGCACGTCGCCGAAGTCCATCCGCTGACGGATCACGGCCCCCGGAATCTCCATCCTGACGTCGACGTCGTCTTTTGGTATGCGCATCGTGCCCTCCCAGAGACTGTTGAGGTGTGCCTGCCGAACGGAAACTAGACCGATTGGTCTAGAAGCGTAGCACACTCGTTCGGCGACGGCCTCGAGGTGGTGACCCCTGGGGCGTGGGCTCACCCCCTACTTCGCGGTCGTGCCCTCCAGGAGGGGCAGCGGACGAATGACCACCCGGGTGTTGAACCGTTCGCGATACTCCCTGTGTGCGGCGGTGTCGGGATAGCGCTCGGGGTCACGATACGGGTACCCCGTCATGCCATGGAACGGCAACGGCTCAACCTCGTCCGGGCTTCCCGAATTGATGTCCATCTCCTTGCTGAAGCCGTCGGCCATCAGCAGGAACGTCCGCGTCCACCCGTCGGGCAGCGACCCGGCGTCTGCCGCATCGAAGCTCAACGCGATCTCGTCGCCCGGTTTGGCAATCACGAACATGTCGTCTGCGTTCACGAGCAGCGACCGCACGTCGCCCAGCCGCGTGTAGCGGCCCGGCAGCGCCTTCCAGGGAGACGGGGATTGGGTCGACGTGCGGGCGTAGTCGTAGCTGGCCGGATCACGACCATCGGGGCGCACCTCGGCCGAGAAGCCCCGCTCGGTGAGGGTGGCCGTGCGCGGGTCGAGCCGCAGGCTCCGAACGCGGCTCGCGTCGGCCGGCCGCGCGACGAGGATCTGATCCCAGTAGATACGCAGGCGAGCGGCAGTCGATCCACGAGCACGGCGAGGCGCCCGCGCTGGCCGTGCCCGCAGCGCGAGCGGCCAGGTCGGGTGCCGATCCGCACCGCCAACGGTAGGTTTCCTCGTGCGCCCACTGATCCCGTTCACCCTCGCCCTCCTGCTCGTGACGCTGGCGGCCGCCGCGCCGCCCGTGGCCTTCACCGACGTGGCGACGCAGGCCGGCATCCGCTTCACGCACAACAACGGTGCGTTCGGGAAGAAGTACCTGCCCGAGACCATCGGCTCCGGTGCGGCGTTTCTCGATGTCGACGGCGACGGCTGGCAGGATGTGCTGCTGGTCAACGGGAAGAACTGGCCGGGCCGCCCGGGCCCGCGGTCGCTGCCTGCGCTCTATCGCAACGCCCGCAACGGCACGTTTGCCGACATCACGGTGGGGTCGGGGCTCGACATCGAGCTGTACGGGATTGGCGTGGCGGCGGCCGACTACGACAACGATGGCCGGGTGGATGTCTATCTCACCGCGCTCGGCGGCAATCGGCTCTTCAGGAACCTGGGCGCCGGAAAGTTCGCCGACGTGACGGCGCGGACAGGCGTCGCCGACGGCGGATTCTCGACCAGTGCGCTCTGGTTCGACTACGACGCCGATGGCCGGGTTGATCTGTTCGTGGCCCACTACGTCGACTGGGCGATCGAGAAGGACCTGACCTGCACGCTCGACGGCAAGAACAAGTCGTACTGCACGCCGGAGTCGTACAAGGGACAGAGCCCGACGCTCTTCCGCAACCGCGGCGATGGCACGTTCGAGAACGTCACCACGAAGGCCGGCATCCGTGACGCCTCGTCGAAGGGGCTCGGCGTGGCCATGCTCGACTTCGACGGGGATGGCCGGATGGATGTCTTCGTGGCCAACGACACCGAGCCGAACCGCCTGTACCGGAACAAGGGGAACGGGACGTTCGAGGATCGTGCCGTCGGCGCGGGGGTGGCGTTCAGTGAAGCCGGTATGGCGCGAGCCGGCATGGGCGTCGATGCCATCGACTACGACGGATCCGGGCGTCCCAGCCTCATCATCGGCAACTTCTCGAACCAGATGATGGCGCTCTACCACAACGAGGGCAACGGCCTCTTCATCGACGATGCGCCGAGATCCTCGGTGGGGCGCGCGTCGCTCCTCTCGCTGACGTTCGGCTGCTTCTTCTTCGACTACGACCTCGACGGCCTGCCCGACATCTTCGCGGCCAATGGCCACGTGAGCGACGACATCGAGCGCGTGCAACCGCGGGTCACCTACGCCCAGCGGCCGCACCTGTTCCGCAATGTCGGCAGGAAGCAGTTCGACGACGTCTCCACGCAGGCGGGACCCGCGCTGATGCAGCCGGCCGTTGCACGCGGGGCTGCGTACGGCGACTTCGACAACGACGGCGATCTCGACGTCGTGATCAACGTGAACCACGGCCAGGCACGGTTGCTCCGCAACGACGGCGGCGATCGCCACAACGTGCTGCGCGTGCAGCTGGCCGGGACGGCGTCGAACCGCGACGGCATCGGCGCGCGCGTCGAGGTCACGGTCCGCGGTGGTGCCCGGCTCTGGCAGATCGTGAAAACGGGATCGAGCTACGCGTCGCAAAGCGAGTTGCCGCTCACGTTCGGCCTCGGCGCCGCGGCGGGGGTGGACGCCGTCCGCGTCACCTGGCCCAACGGCAAGGTGGAGGCGATCGGCGCGGTCGAGGCCAATCGCACGATCACGATCACGGAAGGCGCGGGCGTCGTGCGGACGACACCGACCGTTCGCCGGAAGCCCTGAAGCGAGGCACCGTGGAGCACCTTCGCTACGGCGTCGCGGCGTGTCAGACCGACATGCCCAACCCGATCGATCGCCGCGGCATGGCCGGCAACACCGATCGGATGCTGCACATGGTGGATGCGGCGGTGGCGGGGAGCGCGCCGTTCCTCCCAGTGCGCCTGATCGTGTTCCCCGAGTTCGCGCACGCGGCGCCGGTGTTTCCCACGGTCGCCGAGTTGCTGCAGAAGCTCGCCGTGCCGATCCCGAACGAGCATACCGAGCGCCTGGCTGAGAAGGCCCGCGAGCACAGTCTCTACATTCAGAGCGGATCGATGCTGGAAGCCGACCCGCGTTGGCCCGGGGTGGTGTTCAACGCCACCTGCCTCATCGGCCCAACCGGGATCCTCACGAAATACCGCAAGGTGAATCCGTGGATTCCCTACGAAGTGCACGCGAGTCCCCACGACCTGCCCGGCTACGATGAGCCGCTCTTCCCGGTCGCCGACACGCCCATCGGGCGCATCGGCTGCGCGATCTGCTACGACTGGATCTTCCCTGAAGCGATCCGCCAGCTGGCCGCCAACGGAGCGGAAGTCCTCGTGCGCGTCTCGGCGTACATGGATCCCTGGGGAGCCACCGAGCCGATGAACTGGTGGACGGTCATCAACCGCGCACGCGCCATCGAGAACGTCGCCTACGTCGTGGCCGCCAACCAGGGCGCCAGCTTGCGCCACTACCCGCCGTATTCCTGGCCGGGCGGTTCGCAGGTGGTCGATTTCGACGGCCGCATGCTCGCCGAAGCATCTCCCGGCCCTGGCGAGCGCATCGTCGTCGCGCCCGTCGATGTGTCGGCGCTGCGGCACGAGCGCGAGACGCGCGTCGGACACCACATGCTTGCCCACCTCCGCACCGAGGCGTATCCGGTCTATCGCGCCGGCGGATACCTGCCACGCGCGCAGCACGACGTGGCACTCTCGTACGAAGAGAACGTCGCGAGGATTCGCGCCGCCAAACAGCAGACCTGACGGCACCCATAAGGGGTCACGCGAGCCTTGCGATGCTTCTCAAAGAGGTTGCTGCAGGAATGCGCTGTCACGGGGACAAGAAGAAGGAGTAAGCGCAGATGGGTATCGAGCAGATCAGTGCAATCGCAGTGGAGTGGGGAGCGCGGATCGGCATGCAGTTGCTGATCGCCCTGGCGATCTTCGTGGTTGGCCGCTGGCTCATCGGCATGATCGTCCGCATGCTGAGCGCCGCGCTCACCAGGCAGCACGTGGAGCCGACCATCCTGCGGTATGTCGGCAACTTCATCTCGGTCGCCCTCAACATCCTGCTGGTCGTCGGGATCCTCGGGTACTTCGGACTCGAGACGACGTCGTTCGCGGCTTTGATCGCGGGCGTTGGCCTGGCCATCGGTGCGGCGTGGGGCGGGCTGCTCTCCAACTTCGCGGCCGGTGGCTTCCTCGTCGTGCTGCGGCCGTTCAAGGTGGGCGACTACATCCAGGCGGCTGGCCTGGAAGGCACCGTCGAAGCCATCGGGCTCTTCGCCACGACCATGGCCACGCCTGACAACGTCCAGACCATCGTCGGCAACGCCAAGATATTCGGTGACACGATCAAGAACTACTCGGCCCACCCGTACCGCCGCGTGGAACGGTCGGCGCAACTCGCCCACGGTGTGGACGTGAACGACGCCATCACCCGCCTGAAGGCGGCACTGGCCGGCATCCCGAATGTCACCGCGTCGCCGTCGCCAGACGTCGAGGTGATCGACTTCACGCCGATGGGGCCGGTACTCGCCGTGCGGCCGTACTGCCACACGGACCACTACTGGCAGGTGTACTTCGACACGAACCGGGCGATCCTCGCGACCTTTGGTGCGGCCGGGTACCCCGTTCCCGAGCAGCACTTCCGCATCGCGCAGGCCGCGGTGGCGCAGTCGCGCGCGCAGGCCGGTTAGCAACGGCGCCCGGAGATCAACCGGCTGGCAGCCATGCGAGATGGCGGGATTTGCCAGCCGGCGGCGCCACCGTTGTCAGTCAGCGAGCCTCGATGCTTGCAGCACGTGCATGCGTCGCCTACACTAGACGCATGCAGTACACCATTCGTGGCATCCCGGCGGCGATCGACGAGGCACTGCGCAAGCGTGCCCGTGCGGACGGCAAGAGCTTGAACGAAGCGGCCATCGATGCGTTGGCCGAGGGCTCCGGTGCCGTCAGGGCGCCCCGCAAGCGACGCCCACTCGATGACATCGCAGGGACGTGGAAGGCCGAGAAGGCGGTCGAGGCCGCCCTCGCCGCCCAGGACCGCGTCGACGAGGACCTCTGGCGGTGAGGCTGGCGCTCGACACCAATCGCTACGTCGATCTCTGCAGGGGCGTCGGCGAGACGGTCGCGCTCCTCGAGGAGGCCGAGCTCGTCATGGTGCCGTTCGTCGTGCTCGGCGAGCTTCGCGCGGGCTTCGCTCACGGGCGTCGGCAGGCCGAGAACGAGCGCATTCTCCGCCGGTTCCTGTTGAAGGACGGCGTGCGCGTGCTCTTCGCCGACGACCAGACGACGCACCATTACGCGTCGATTTTCCGCCAGCTTCGACAACAAGGCACGCCGATTCCGACGAACGACATGTGGCTGGCCGCCCTGGTGCTGCAGCACAACCTCGTCCTGCATGCGCGCGACAAGCACTTCGACTCCCTGCCGCAGGTCGTCCGCGTGTGAAGGTGGCGCCGCGGCGCACGTGCCGGTGCGCCATGGGCGTGCCTGACGCATGCAGCAAACGCCCGGTATCGGCGCTAAGATCCGGGACGAAGGCGCGACTGCCCGATGCCAGACCCCCTGGTTCGAACCCGCCGATGATCGGGACCACGGTTTCCCACTACCGCGTGCTGGAGAAGCTCGGTGAAGGCGGGATGGGTGTGGTCTACAAGGCGCAGGACATCACGCTCGAGCGGCCCGTGGCCCTGAAGTTCCTCGGCGCGGCGTTCCTCGGCAGCGCCAGGCAGCGCGAACGGCTCCTCAACGAGGCGCGGGCCGCGGCCGCGCTCGACCACCCCAACATCTGCCCCGTCTACGAAATCGGCGAACACGACGGCCAGCTCTTCATCGCGATGGCGTTCGCCGAGGGAGTCACGCTCAAGGACCGCGTCGCCGATGGACCGTTGCAGCCCGCCGAGGCGTTGCACATCGCCCTGCAGATCGCCAAGGCCCTCGAGGCGGCACACGCCAAGGGCATCGTGCACCGCGACGTCAAGAGCGCCAACGTCCTCGTCACGCAGCGCGGCCACGCGCGGATCACCGACTTCGGCCTGGCGCTCATGCGCGCCCCCGGCGTCGCCGACTCGCCGACGGCCATCCAGGGGACGCCGGCCTACATGTCGCCCGAGCAGATCACCGGCCAGCCGCTCGACTACCACACCGACATCTGGTCGTGGGGCATCGTGTTCTACGAGATGCTCACGGGCCGGCTGCCGTTCCAGGGCGAGCACGTGATGGCGGTGGCGAACGCCATCCTGCGCACGGAACCCCCGCCGGCGTCCACGCTCGCGGCCGCGGTGCCCGCGGCGTGGGATCGCGTGCTGCAGCGTGCGCTTGCGAAGCGGGCGGCCGACCGGTTTGCGAGCGCGTCGGAACTCGTCGCGGTGCTCGAGTTGCCACCCGACCAGCTCACCCTGTCCACGCCGGCACGGCTCGTCTCGGCGCCGCGTCCGCAGCCCAGGATGGCGGTGCTGCCGTTCAAGGACATGAGCCCGGGGCGCGATCACGACTACTTCTGCGAGGGGCTGGCCGAGGAGATCATCAGCAACCTCACGAGGCTGCGAGGCCTCCAGGTCGTGTCACGGACCTCGTCGTTCGCCTTCAAGGACCGCATGGAGGACGTGCGCGAGATCGGTCGCAAGCTCGGCGCCGACACGGTGCTCGAGGGCTCGGTGCGCAAGGTCGGCGATCGCCTCCGCGTCACCGCCCAGTTGATCGACGCCGCTGACGGGCTTCACCTGTGGTCGGAGCGCTACGACCGGGAACTGAGCGACGTGTTCGCGATCCAGGACGAGATCGCGACGAAGATCGTGCAGGCCCTCCGGGTCGAGATCAGCGAGAAGGAGCGCCGGGCGCTCGCGAGGGGAAGCACGCCAGCGGCGGACGCGTACGACTTCTTCCTGCGCGGTCGGCAGTTCTTCTACCGCACGCGGCGAAAGGACCTCGAGTACGCCATCGAGATGTTCCGCCGGGCCGCGCAGACCGATCCGGACTTTGCCCGCGCGCACGCGGGGCTGGCGTACTGTCACTGTTACCTGTTCTTCTACCACGGCGGCGACGCCGCAGATCTCGGGCAGGCCCTCGAGGCGAGCGACGTGGCGCTGCGCCTCGATCCCGATCTCGCCGACGCCCACGCCGCCCATGGCTACGCGCTGTCACTCGGCAAGCGCCTCGAGGACGCCGAGACCGAGTTCGAGGTGGCGATTGCGCTGGACGAGTACCTCTTCGAGGCCCATTTCTTCTACGCGCGGATGCGCGTGGCCCAGGGCCGTTTCGAGCAGGCGGCGACACTGTTCCGCCGTGCGGCCGAACTCGATCCCGACGACTACCAGTCGGCGATGCTCTGTGCGTTCGCCCTGAGGAACGTGAATCGGCCGGCGGAGTGCGACGCGGCCTGGCAGGTGGCCCTCGGACGGGCGCGACGGCACGTGTCGCTCAATCCCGACGATGCCCGCGGGCTGTACGCGCTCGCGCAGGCCCTGGTCGAACTCGGCCGTCGCGACGAAGGCCTCGCGACGGCACGCGCGATGATGGCGCTGGCGCCCGACGACCCCTACATCATCTACGGGATGGTCTGCATCCTGGCCCGCCTTGGCGAGATAGACGAAGCGGTCACGCACTTCGAGCACGCCGTCCGCCAGGGCTTCGTCCAGCGGCAATGGATCGAGAACGACACCGACCTCGATCCCATCCGCGGCCATCCCACGTATCGAGCCCTCGTGAGCGCCCTTCCGTAGGGGTCACATCTTTCATTCCAGCATTTTTCAAGCTCTGGCACCTTCGCTCGCACCGCCGTTCGAGGCGACCGGCCGAAGAGGCTATGCTGTGCAGTTGAGATGGCCTGGCGACCGAAACTGCGACGCCGCGCACGGTGGCTGGCCATATCCATGGCGGTCGCGCTCCTCGTGTGCGCGACGGCCATCCTCGTCGCGCACGTCGCGCCGGTGCGCGCCATGGTCCTGCGCCGGGTCACCGACCTCGCGCGCACCCACCTGGGACTGCAGATCACGGCATCCGCGCTCGACTACAACCTCGCGCGCCGCAGCGTCGAACTCCACGACGTCGCGCTGGCAGCCATCCAGAGTCCTGACGCACCCTTTCTCGTCGTGCGACGCGTGCGGGCGAACCTGGGCTGGCGCGTCCTGGCGGGGCACCTCGACATCGACGACCTGGTCATCGACGCCCCGCGCGTGATTGTCCGCCCGCAGGTGGACGGGCGCACCAACCTTCCAGCGGCGACGCGCGGCAGCGCGAGCGGTGCCTTGCCGGCCTTCGTCGTCCGCAGCGTCGTGGTGAGTGACCTTGGGCTGCGCGTGGGCACCCGCGCCGACGCCGACGCGATCACGATCGACGGCGTCTCGATCGAGCTGTCTGGGCCACGCGAACGATGGCTGGAGGGCCGAGTCGTGGCCGCACGGGGGATGTCGCTGGCGACCGGTGGGGCCCGCGTGCAGATCGATCGAACCGAGGCACGGGTGACGTTCGACGGACAGGTCGTGACCGTGACCTCGCTCGACGGAACGGCCGCTGGCGGCCCACTGCACGCCGAGGGCCGTCTCGCCCTGATCGGCGGTCCGCCACGGATGGACATGTCGCTGCGATGGACGCCCGACGCCGCGGGCGTGTCGTCGTGGATGCCGACGGTCGCGCGCGTCGACGGGCGTGTGGCGATCCGCGCGAAGGCGACGGGCGCATTCGAACATCCGGAGGTCGCGGTCGAGGCCGAAGGTCGTGACCTGGTGTGGCGCGGCGTGCGCGCCACGACCTTGCGCGCGACGGCCACGATCTCCGACCGCGCGTTCACGCTCGATTCGCTCGACGCCGTCGTGCAGACAGGCACCCTGCAGGCGAGCGGCCGGATCGTGCTCTCCGCGACGCAACCTGCCGCGAGCGGCGCTGGCGACATCCGAGGTGCTGCCGCGGTCCGCGACGCCGGCAGTCTCATCCGGGCCCGCTGGAACGACCTCGACATGTACCCGCTCGCTCGCGCGTTCGAGATCGCGCTTCCGCGCGCGGCCCGTTTCGCATCCTCCGGGCAGGCCGATCTCACCTGGCGAGCGACGACACCATCGCTGCCACACCTGGCAGGCACACTCGAGATCTCGCTGCGGGGATTGACACATGGAGCAGTCGGGAGCGGCGTGCTGACTGCGCGCGGCAGCGACGGACGCTGGTCGATCAGCGCCGACCACTCGCTCGAAGACGGCACCCTCGCATCCGGCACCATCGATCTCGCCGTGGATGCGCAGGCGTGGCGGCGGTCGCAGGTCACGGGCACGATCGCCATCCGGACCGGCAATCTCGACGCCGCGATCGACCGGCTGCGAACGGCCGGTGTTCCGGTGCCCGCCCTGCCGGGCGTGCACCTCCGCGGCCCCGCGCGCCTCGACGCGACGCTGGCGGGCCCGCTCGATGATCCTCGTGCACGTGGCCTGGCTGTTCTCGAGGGCATCGGCACCTCTGCACTCGGCGAGATGCGCGCGCGCGCCGACTTCATCGCCGATCGGCAGCGCATCGCGGTCGATCCCCTCATCGTCGATGTCGCAGGGGCGAGCGCTGAGGCGCGAGGCAGCATCGGCGTGACGAGTGCGGCGGGTGAGGGCACGCTCCGGATCGACGTGGTCGATCTCTCCACCGTGCTCGAGGGTGTGGCCGCCCGCTGGCGCCCGAGCGGAGCGATCACCGCAACGGGCACGTGGACCGGCACAGTGCGCGCGCCCGCAATCGAGATGGAGGTCAGCGGTCACGACCTTGCGGTCGCAGGCACCCCGATTGATCACCTGTCGGGCAACGTACGGGTACGCGGCAGGCGCGCTGGCGTTTCGGGGAACGGAACTGACGCAAGGCGCCACCGGCGTCCTGCGCGTGGATGGCCAGGTGCGCTCCGACGGCACGGGCCTGGCTCTCCACCTGGAAGGGAGTGGCCTCGACGCCGGGTGGGCATCGACCGCAGCCGGCGACGCCGTCGACAGCGTGCGATTCGACGACATCACGATAGCGGCCAATGTCGACGGATCGATCGCGGAGCCGCGCGGTCGCGCGTCGGTCAACGCGGCCCGCGTCAGATGGCAAGACCGCGATGCCGGCCCGATTGATGGCACGGTCGTGGCGGGCGACGGCACGGCCCTCGTCCGCGCGTCGTTGCCCGCCCTGGGGCTCGGGATCGTGGGCGACATCCGGGAACGCGCACCACATGCGTTCTCAGCGCGCGTGACCGCCGATGACGCAGACGTCGCACGCGTGCTCGACGTGCTCGGCATGGCAGGCTCCATCGGCGCGGACACCGATGGCACCGTGTCGGCACAGGCCGATGTGTCGGGCTCCGCATTCACTCTCGCAGGCACCGCGGCTCGCATCGACGTCACGCAACTATCCGGACGGCTGCTCGGCGTGCCGATGAGACTCGTGGACGCTGCGCACGTCGAGATCGACGCGACACGCGTGCGGACCACTCCGGCGAGGCTCACCGTGGGTGGGCTGGCCATCGGCGTGCACGGCGAGACGGGCAACACGCCCTCCGCCCTCGTCGCGACGATCGATGGTCCGCTCGAGGCTGCGGTTCCCTTGCTGGCCCGACTCGATCCCGATCACGAGTGGAGCGGCACAGGGACCGTTGCGGCGAGGGTCGAACTACGTGGACCGCCTGCAGACGCAGCAATCACGGGCACTGTGTCAGCGTCGGCGGGTACCGTGTTGCGCGACGACGTGCAGGTGGCCCGCGAGCTGGTGGTCGAGGGGCGTCTCACCGGTGATCGCCTCGAAGTCACCGACGTGCGCGGCGCCGTGCTGGGTGCCACGGTCGTTGGTCACGGCGATGCGCCCGCTGAGTGGGTGACGAGCTGGCTGCCGCGCAGCGACCGTACGAGCGCCCCCACGGCCGCGGCACCGGCAACATTCAGTGCGCGGGCAGAGGTAGACGTTGACGGGCTGTTCGCAGGGCTCGGACGCCTGCGCCCTCCAACCCTCCACGGACAACTGACCCTGGCGCTGCAGGCGCGGGCGAGCGAGCCATCACTCGATGCGATCACGGGCGAACTCGTGGCCGAACGCGGGCACATCTCGATCGTCGAGCAGGAAGAGCTGGCGCAAGTGCGACCCACGCGCCTCATCCTCGACGCCGGGAGGCTGACCGTTGACACGTTCGACTGGAAGAGCGCGCAGGCCAGGGTGACCGCGAGCGGTGTGGTGGGGCTGCTCGAGGGGACGACCACCGACATCACGCTGACGAGCGATTCGACGTTGCGATTGGCCGACATGCTGATACCGGGGCGGACGACCGGGCGCGCGCGCACCAACCTTCGCGTCACTGGCCCGGCGGGAGCGCCGCAGGTGTCGGGCGACATCGTGATCGAGGACGCGAGCCTGTTGCTGCCCGGGGCGCGGTTCGCGCTGGCAGGATGGTCGGGCACGTTGGCCCTGAGCGATCGGGGACTCGACGTGCGAGGGCTGCGCGGACAGTTCAACGGGGGCGACATCTCGGTCGAAGGACGGCTTGGCACCGGGCCGTCGGCCTCGGCGAACGACACCATCGCGATCACCGCGCGCGGCGTCTTTCTCGACGTCCCGAAAGGATTCCGCAGCGAGGCGGATGCCGATCTCACGCTGGGCCGGAAGGGCGCGGGCACCGTCCTCGGCGGACGACTGGTGCTGACGTCTGGCCAGTACCGCGAACCGGTCACGCGCATGCTCGAACTCGTGGACACGCTCTCGAAAGCCGCAGGCGACGACACGCCCGGGACGTCACTGCCGGCCTGGCTCGAGACCATCGGCTTCGACGTCGAACTGCAATCCACCGATCCGGTCCTCGTCCAGAACAGCATCGGGCGCATCGAGTTGATGGCGCGCATGCGGCTGGTCGGCACTGTCGCCGCACCGGCGCTCACGGGCGCGGTCGACGTCCTGGACGATGGCCGCGTCTCGATCGCGGGACGTTCGTATCGCGTTCGCGAGAGCGACCTCCGGTTCTCACCAGACGAGGGCGTCATCCCGACGCTGCGTCTCACCGGCGAAACGAAGATCGGCGACTACATCGTCCAGCTTCGGATCGAGGGCACGCCCGACCAGGTCGAGACGACCTACACCTCGGATCCGCCGCTCGGCGAACGCGACCTGCGCTCGCTGATCATCACGGGCCGCGCCGACACCGGCACGGGCAGCGGCGACGACCAGTTCGCCATGACCAGCGCCTCGGCCGATGTCTTGGGGTTCGCCGGCAAGTTCGTGGGCCTCGACTCGGTGCGGCTCGGCGCCGCCGACCTCGAGCTGGTCTCGGCCGACGTCAAGCCCGCGCAGCACCTCACCGTGTCGAAGGCGCTGAACCGGCGGCTCGAGATCATCGCGTCGCAGAACCTCGACGAGAACACGCTCACCTGGATCGTGGCCTGGCGGCCCCGCAGCAACTACCAGATCCGCCTCGCCTTGCGTGAGAACACCGATTACGCGATCGAGTTCCGCCAGGAGCTGGATTTCGGCAGCGGCGCGCGGCGGGCGCCAGTCAGCCGTTCCCGTTCCGCGCACACGAAGCCCGGGCGGATCACGGCGGTACGCATCGCAGGCGAACCCGGCTTCCGCGACGACGAGGTGCTGGGCGTCCTCAAGCTGTCGCCTGGTGATGCGTTCGACGTCCAGAAGTGGATCGAGGATCGCGCGCGGCTCCAGCGCTTCTATCGCGCGCGCGGATACTTCGGCGCTCGCATCGTGCCGAAGCGCAGCGAGGTGACGACCCCGGACGGCGAGGGCGTGTCGCTCGACTACGCCATCCACCGCGGCCCACAGACGATCCTCGACATCCGCGGCGAGTTGCCAGGCCGGGTCGTCGAGCAGATGCGAGCCGCGTGGTCGAGCGCGCCGCTGACCGACTTTCTCGTCGAGGATCTCGTCGGGATCGTTCGCGGACATCTCGAGGACGAAGGCTACCTGCGCGCCAATGTCACCGCACGCATCGCCGAGCAGACGACCGAGATCGAGAGGGTCGCGATCGTCGTCGACCGCGGCGCGAAATCGACGCGCCGACAACTCGCGTTCGTGGGCAACGAGGTCCTGTCGTCGGCAGAGTTGTTGCAGTTCGTTCACGAGCGAGACCTTGACGTTGCGGTATGGCAGGACCCCGTCGCATTCACCCGCGCCGTCGGCGACCTCTACGGGGCACGCGGGTTCCTGCGTGCCGTCGTGCGCCTCGGAACCGCCCGGTACGAGGGCAACCTCGTCACGCTGCCGGTCGAGATCACCGAGGGCGCGCAGGCGCAGGTCGCGGCCGTCACGCTGAGTGGCGTCATGGCCGAGCGACTGGCCGGGGCCCGCGACGCGCTCGGGATGGAGGGTGGGAGTCCCTACCGTCGCGGCGCCGAGGGCGCGGCCCGCCAACGGGTGGAGCAGGTACGACAAGGGGCTCGGCTTTCGTGAGGTGCGCGCCACCGCGGTTGCGCGCATCGCGACCGACGGTCGTCACGCCGACATCGACCTCACCGTGCAGGAAGGGCGCCGCTCGGTCATCGCGAGCGTGCAGGTCACGGGCGTCGACAGCACGCGGCCTGGCCTGGTCGACCGCGCGATCACCCTGCGTCCGGGTGCTCCTGCCGGCGAGGGGGCCGTGGTCGAGACGAGGCAGAGGCTCTACGACATCGGCGCGTTCCGCGGCGCGACGGTGGCGTTCGAACCGCTGCCGGCGGCGCAGGCGACGCCCGGCACCACCCCGGCGCAGGCGACGCACACGGCACAACCACCGCTCGACCTGCCGGTGAAGGCTGTCGTCGCCGTCGAAGAGGTGCGCCGGTTCCAGCTCCGCTACGGCATCGAAGCCTCCACCGAATACGACCCGGCGTACCAGGAGTCCACCGGCGCGATCGCGCTGTCGGCCGACCTCCGCGACCGGAATGTCTTCGGCACCGGGATGACGACGGGCATCGGCGTGCGATACGAGCCGAGCCTCCGGAGCGTGCGCGCGCTGTTCTCAGCGCCGACGTTCCGGCAGCGGCCGGTGCGGACCAACGTGCACCTCACGTCTCGCCGCGAAACGAACGTGGCCGGCGACGTCGAGGACCGTGACCACCAGGACGAACTGCTGGTCGAGCAACGCTGGCGCCCGCGTTCGCAGTTCGAGTTGTCGTGGGGCTACACGTACTCCTGGCGCGAGGTGTCGTTCTTCGTGACCGAGCCGACCACGCGACAGACCGACACCCTGAGCACGAAGGGCGTCCTGGCCGGACTGAACGCTGCCGCGGTCTTCGACTTCCGCGACAACCCGTTCGACGCCACGCGGGGCTGGTTCCACTCCTCGAGCGTGCGGTCGGGCGTGCGGCCGCTCGGGTCGGATCTCGCGTACGTGCGGTACCTGCTGCGGCAGTTCCACTATGTGCCCGCAGGACCGCTGACCCTGGCCGTCGGCGCGCGCTGGGGATCGATCTGGACGTTCGGCGGGGTGACGCCGGTCACGGCGCTCGACGAGCTCTTCAAGGCCGGCGGCACATCGACCGTGCGAGGGTACAGCGAGGAATCGCTTTCAGCGCTCAGCTTCTACGGCGTCCCGCTCGGCGGCACGCAGTTGCTCATCTTCAACGGAGAAGTGCGATTCCCGCTCTTCAAGTGGTTCGGCGGCGTCGTGTTCGCCGATGCGGGAAACACGTTTCTCAGGTCGCCAGGCGTGTCGCTCGAAGATCTCGCGCTCGGCATGGGTGTCGGGCTCCGGATCAAGACGCCGCTGGCGCCGCTGCGCATCGACCTCGGCTTCCCGGTGCCGCGTCGCCCCGGTGACGCGCTCGCCCGCTGGCACTTCTCGATCGGCCAGATGTTCTGACGCAGGACGCGCCGCCTGATGACTCTCAGCGGCGCTGCACGGGGCTCGCTGCGGTACGCAGCGTCTCCGCCATGCGTACGAGATCCGCGACGGAGTCAGCCTGCATCTTCTGCATGGCGCGGCTCCGGTGGAGCTTCACCGTACGCAGCGAACACCCGGTGTCTGCGGCGATCTGCTTGTTGAGGAGGCCCGCGACCACGCCCGAGAACACTTCGCGCTCGCGCGGGGTCAGCGACTCGAAGCGCTCGCGAACGCCCTGTACACGATGGATGTCCTGCCGCCGCTCGATGTCCCGTCGCAACGCGACTTCGATGGCCTGCAACAGCGTTTCCTTCTTTACCGGCTTGGTCAGAAAGTCCACGGCCCCGGCCTGGACGGCGCGCACGCTGGTCGGGATATCGCCGTGCCCGGTGAGGAACACGATCGGCAACTGCTGGTGCTGTCGTTCGAGGGCTTTCTGCAGCTCGAGGCCCCCGGGGCCCGGCATCCGCACGTCGAGCACCAGGCAGCATGGGCCGTCGACCCGCTCGGCCATGAGGAAGTCGCCAGCCGAGGCGTGGGCCCGCACGTCGTATCCCGCCGCGCGCAGCAGCCGCGAGAGGGCGGTGCGGAGCGCATCGTCGTCGTCGACGACATACACCGTCGCGGGTGATGTGGTCATGCCGAAGGACGTCCCGGCAGCACGAAGTGGAACATCGCTCCTCCGTTCGGACTGTTTTCTGCCCAGATTCTGCCACGATGGAGCTCCACCAGCGAACAGGCGATCGACAGGCCGAGCCCGAGCCCGTCGTCCTTCGTCGTGAAGAACGACTCGAAGATGCGGGGCAGGTCCTCCTCGGGGATCCCGCCGCCGGTGTCGGCGACGGTGACCTCGACGTCGGTGCCATCGCGCAGGGATGTACGCACGACGACGCGGCCCTGACGCCTCGGGGCGCCGGCGGCTTCGATGCCGTTCATGACGAGGTTCAACACCACCTGCTGGAGGTGCACGCGATCGCCCTCGACGGCCGGTAGCCCGTCGGCGAGCTCGGTCCGCAGCACGACGCCCTGTCGGTGCGCCTCTCCCTGGAGCAGCGGCAGGACCTGAGCGACGGTCACGTTGAGGTTCAGCGGCTCGACCAGGAACTCCTTCCGCTGGAGGAGCGCCCGCATGCCCCCGACCACCTCGTGCGCGCGCTCGTCCTCGCGCCGGATGTCTACGAGGATCTCGCGCACCTCGTCGAGCGCAGGCGGGTCGGCGTCGAGCAGCATCTCGGCGGCATCCGCGTTGGCGCGGATGGCCCCGAGCGGCTGGTTGATCTGGTGCGCGATCGACGCCGTGATTTCGCCGACGGCCGCGAGCCGCGACGCGTGCGCCAGCTCGATGTTGCGGTGGTGGGCACGCAGCTCCGCGCGCCGGCGCTGCCGCTGCTCGACCAGGAGGCTCACGATCAGGCTGCCCTGGAGGACGACGACGGCGATGACCGCGATGATGGTGCCGCGGGACTCCCACCAGATCGGAACAGGACGGAACAGGACCACCGTTCCTGACGGCAACGCCGCCTCGTTGAACCCGAAACGATTCATCTCGCGCCAGTCGACCGTCTTGACCGAGGGGGCGGGAACGTCCCGAGCGATCGACTGTGGCGGCGTTCCGTCGAAGATCTCGAGGGCGAGCCTGCCGGCCCGCTCCGCTTCGCCCGCAAGGCGAACCAGCGATCCCCCCACGATGCCGGTTCCCAGGGTGGGTTCGAACGTCCCATACACCGGCACGCGCGATGCGCTGGCGACGTCCCTCGACACGTCGTCTGGCCTCGTGGGCCCGTTCGCGTCTCGGAACACCGTGGTGTACAGGACGATCGTGTCATCGGGGAGGCGCGCGACGCGGTCGCGCAGGTCGGCGAGGGCGAGCCCTTCGAGGTAGGTCGCGTCGAGGCGCCCGGCGTAAGCGGCCAGCGCACGCTCCGCACGGGTCTTCCAGAGGCGATCGAAGTCCGAGGCCCCGCTGACAACCACCACGTGCCGCGTGTTCGGCTGGATGTGCAACGCGAGGTCGAGGGTGCCGGCGACGTCGACGTGCGTGAGGACGCCGGCCAGTCCCGGGGCACGATCGTTGGCGATGGGCGGATCGTCCGGGACCCCCACGAACACGGCCGGCGTGCCCGGCCAGAGACGCTCCCGGTGGCGCGTGAAGAACTGCAGCGCATCCGGGTACACCGTCACGACGAGATCCGGAGGCTGCCCCTCGTACTTCCGCCGCAGAAACGCGACGAGCTCCGACTCGTAGGACGCGCCGTGAAACCGCATCGCGTCCATGAACTCGCTGTGGAAATCGATCTTCCTGGACGTCCGCGCGGTGAACGCCTGTCGGATGGCGGCCCCAAAAGTCTGGGCGACAGGTTCAGCAGGATCGCTCGAATCCAGAATCACCACGCGCCAGGCCGGGTCGCCCTGGCCGGCTGTCGCCACGGCAGGCACGGACGCCAACAGCGCGACGACCGTGAGGGTTTGCCCCAAGGTGCAGCATCGCTTGCACCAACGTCCGATTGTCGGACGGTGCCTCAACGGGGATGATGTCTGCATTCTCGGCGCACCATTCTACAGTCGCGCTGGCCGGCGTGGCCGGTTCCAGCGGCCGGGTCCGGGGTCTGCTGCCCGCCTCGTCATCTGCTGAAAGGACCGACATCGTCGTGCTCGGCCCCCGCCTCTCATCCAACTCCGTCAACGGCTGGAGCAGTGCGTGCACGCCCGCGCGGGCCGGCCTGATGACCTCAGGGTTGCCCTCCTGTATGCCCAGCGGTGATCGCCCGTCCGCGGCCGAACGCCTGGCGCTCGAGACGCTCATCGCGGCGGCGGTCGACACCACCGGCGTGGCATTCGCCAATTCGGCGGCCGACGGCACCGACGTGATGGCGGACGTGCGGTTTGCCGACCTGCTCGGCCTCGGGTCGAGCGATGTCGGGCAGATGCCGGAGGCATGGCTATCGCGGATTGACCCCGGGCATCGCGATCTGGTGGCCTCGCAGGCGCGCCAGCTGCAGTCGGGCGACCTCGAACGCGCCACGGCCGAGGTACCGGTATGCACACCCGGCCCGGGGCTGGATCTGGCTCCGGCACACGACGCGACGCGTCGAGCACGTGCCTGGGGTCCCGCGCCTGATCGCCGCGCTGCAGGACATCACTGACCGGCGCACTGGCGACGAGACGCTGCGCCGCGCACACGAGGAATTGAAGGAGCTCCGCAATCGACTCGAGCGCGAGCACGTGTACTTTCGCAAGGAGATCGCCCGCGTTGATGCGGTCGGCAGGAGCGAACTCGTGACGGGCCGCAGCCGCGCGATCCGCACGGCGCTGTCGATGGCCGAGCAGGTCGCGGCGACCACGTCCACGGTGCTGCTCGTCGGCGAAACCGGGACCGGCAAGGAGCGCTTCGCCGAGTACATCCACCGCGCGAGCGATCGCGGCCGGCAGCAGATGGTCCGCGTCAACTGCTCGGCGATCCCGAGCGCGCTCATCGAGAGCGAACTGTTCGGCCGCGAGAAGGGTGCGTACACGGGCGCACTGTCGAAGCAGATCGGCCGCTTCGAGCTGGCCCAGGGCTCGACCCTGTTCCTCGACGAGGTCGGCGATCTGCCGGCCGACGTGCAGGTGAAGCTACTGCGCGTGCTGCAGGAGCGCACGATTGAGCGCCTCGGCAGCCCGGCGCCCGTCGCGGTCGACGTCCGCATCATCGCGGCGACCAATCGCGACCTCGAGGCGGCCGTGCGTGCGGGCACGTTCCGCTCCGATCTCTACTACCGGCTGAACGTGTTCCCGATTGTCATCCCGGCGCTGCGCGAACGGCGGGCCGACATCCCGCAGCTGGTGGACGTGCTCGTGACCGACATCGGAAGCGCCATCCGCAAACGGTTTCAGCGGGTCGACCCGGCAAGCCTCGAGGCGCTCGCCGGGTACGACTGGCCGGGCAACGTGCGGGAACTGCGCAACGTCCTCGAACGCGCGATGATCCTCTCGCCGGGGCCCACGCTGATCGTCGCGCCACCGCTCGCGACGACCCTCGGTCCCGACCCCGCACCGACGTGCGCCGCGGGCAGCGCGCTGCGCGACCTGCGCGAGATCGAGCGGGAGCACATTCTCCGCGTGCTGGCCTCGACGGGCTGGCGGATCCGGGGCACGAACGCCGCCGCCGAGATCCTGGGCCTGAAGCCGAGCACGCTCGAAGCGCGCATGTTGCGGCTCGGGATTCAACGGCCCTCGGCTGCGCGCGAGGACTGACCGTCCGCTCGTGAGGGCCGATCCCCGGCGACGAACACCCTCGTAATTTCTCAGCGACCGGCCGAATGCCCTGGCTGTTCCAGGGCCGGGCCAGAAGGGGCTTACGCTCCGCCCGGGGCCGCGTCCGCCAGGACGCGCTCGCCCGCTGGCACTTCTCGATCGGCCAGATGTTCTGACGCACCTCGTAATTTCTCTGGCACCAACCCGTAATATCCCGAGGTCACAGCCACCTCCATCCCGACCATACTCGGGCGGTGGTCTCAGCAGGCGCTGCGTCTCGTCATCTCAGGGAAGCGACCGACATCGTCGCGCTCGGCACCGGCGTCTCATCGTCCTCGGCGAACAGCCGGAGCCGTGCGTGCGCGCCGGGTGGCGGCAGCCCGATGACCTCGAGCACGTCATCCGGTGTTGCGAGGCGCGATCGCGCGTCGGCGGCCGAGCGCCTGGCGTTCGAGGCGCTCATCGCGGCGGCGGTCGACACCACCGGCGTGGCATTCGCCAATTCGGCGGCCGACGGTACCGACGTGATGGCCGACGTGCGGTTTGCCGACCTGCTCGGCCTCGGGTCGAGCGATGTCGGGCAGATGCCGGAGGCATGGCTATCGCGGATTGACCCCGAGCATCGCGATCTCATGGCCTCGAACGCGAGCCAGTTGCAGTCGGGCGACCTCGAGTGCGCCACGGCGGAGTACCGGTATGCACACCCGGCCCGGGGCTGGATCTGGCTCCGCCACACGACGCGACGCGTCGAGCACCTGCACGGTGGTCAGCGCCTGATCACGGCGCTGCAGGACATCACGGAACGGCGCGCTGGCGAAGAGACGCTGCGGCAGGCGAACGAGGAACTGAAGCGGCTCCGCGATCGCCTGCAGCACGAGCACGTGCACGTCCGCAAGGAGTTCGCGCGCGTTGATGCGGCCGGCAGGAGCGAACTCGTGACGGGCCGCAGCCGCGCGATCCGCAGGGCCCTGTCGATGGCCGATCAGGTCGCGGCGACCACGTCCACGGTGCTGCTCATCGGCGAAACCGGGACCGGCAAGGAGCGCTTCGCCGAGTACATCCACCGCGCGAGCGATCGCGGCCGGCAGCAGATGGTCCGCGTCAACTGCTCGGCGATCCCCAGCGCGCTCATCGAGAGCGAGCTGTTCGGACGCGAGAAGGGCGCGTACACCGGCGCACTGTCGAAGCAGATCGGCCGCTTCGAGCTGGCTCAGGGCTCGACGCTGTTCCTCGACGAGGTCGGCGACCTGCCGGCCGACGTGCAGGTGAAGCTGCTGCGCGTGCTGCAGGAGCGCACGATCGAGCGCCTCGGCAGCCCGACGCCCGTCGACGTGGACGTCCGCATCATCGCGGCGACCAATCGCGACCTCGAGGCGGCCATGCGCGCAGGCACGTTCCGCTCCGATCTCTACTACCGGCTGAACGTGTTCCCGATTGTCATCCCGGCGTTGCGCGAACGCCCGGACGACATCCCGCACCTGGTCGACGTGCTCGTGACCGACATCGGGAGCGCCATCCGCAAGCGGTTCCAGCGCGTCGACCCGGCAAGCCTCGAGGCGCTCGCCGGGTACGACTGGCCGGGCAACGTGCGGGAACTGCGCAACGTCCTCGAGCGCGCGATGATCCTCTCGCCGGGGCCCACGCTGGTCGTCGCGCCCCCGCAGGCGACCGACCGTCGTTCCAGACGTCGGATTGCCGTCGGCCGCAGGCGGCGCGCTGCGCGACCTGCGCGAGATCGAGCGGGAGCACATTCTCCGCGTGCTGGCCTCGACGGGCTGGCGGATCCGGGGCACGAACGCGGCCGCCGAGATCCTGGGCCTGAAAGCCAGCACGCTCGAAGCGCGCATGGAGCGACTCGGGATTCAACGGCCATCGGCCACGCGCGAGGATTGATCTCCGCGCGCGAGCGCCGATTCCTGGCGACGAACACCCTCGTAATTTCTCAGCGACCGGCCCCGTACTATCCCGAGGTCACAACCACCGCATTCCCGACCATACTCCGCTCGTCGCGCTCCCGGGGCGCCGGTTTTCCCTCCGTGGACGCACCGCGACCTCGTGGCACGCACGCGCGGGGCGTTCCGCGCGAACCAGCGCGAGAACCGAGACCCTCCGTCGACCCGAGTGGTTGGGTCGGACGTGCCGAACGTGTCATTGCCACTGCCGTCGCCAGGCGACGGTCAACCGCGTCAACTGAGGAGCACCCGATGGCCACAACGACGATGCAAGAGAAGCAGAAGCTGAGCACGGTCCCGCTGGACTGGAAAGAGGTCTACTACACCAATTGCCCGCTCGTGTCCGCCAGCAACGTCGACCAGGAACTGGGCTGGACCCGCGAGGAGTACAAGAAGATCGGCGTGAAGTACGCCTTCCTGCGCTCCACGCCCGTGAACGACTGGTACCCGCACTACATCCACAACCTCGACAACCTGATCCGCTTCGGTGGCCTGTTCCCGCCGGTCCACGTGCAGGCCGACATCCGCCGGACGCGGCTGCTCGGCGTGACGCACGCACCGCGCGAAGGCGGCTGCATGATGGTCCGCGCCAAGGACGACATCTACCGGATGGTCGAACTCAAGGGCAAGAAGATCGGCCTGTCGAAGAGCCTGAACACCATCAAGAACGACTGGTGGCGCATCCAGGAGGAGCAGGGCATCGAGTTGATGCTCCGGATGAACGGCATGACCCGCAAGGACGTGGAGATCGTCGAGTTCCCGTACCCGGACGACTGGTACAACAACCCCGAGATGCTGGGCCCGCCCATGGAGAACCCGTCGGAGCTGTGGCTCAAGCGCGACCACAAGCACGACCTGGCCTTCCGGCCGCTCGAGACCGCGCTCGAGAAGGGCGTCGTCGACGCGATCTACACGCAGAGCAAGCCGTTCCAGCACCTGCAGGAAGCGACGGGCAAGTTCAAGGCGATCGAAGACCTGTCCCGGTATCCGGACTGGACCCTGCAGGTGGCCAACATCCCCGCCGCCATCACCTGCAGCGACGTGATGGCCGAGCAGCATCCCGAGCTGGTCGTCACCTTCATGAAGGGCATGATCAAGGTGGGACGCTGGGCCAACGAGCACAAGCACGCCGCGGCGGCGATCCTCGACAAGCAGACGTTCTACCTGGACGTCGAGGACACGTACCAGGGCATCAAGCACATCGACATGGTGCCGAACCTGTCGCCGCAGAACCTGGCGTCGGTCGAGATCGGCAAGGACTTCATGCTGAGCCACGGCTACATCAAGAACGACTTCGACGTGCAGAAGTGGGCCGCGCCGGAGTTCCTCGAAGCGGCGGCGAAGGAACTGCTCAACGAGCGCTGGAAGAAGGTCACCGGCGACAAGCTCCCCACCGCGTCGGTCGGCACGGATCGGGTAATCGCCGCCGACGTTCCGCTGAAGGCGCAAGGCACCCTCCTTCCCCGGGAGGGTGCCTTTGCGGTGGCGCTTTGGCCTCCGTGTGACAGACAATCGCCCGGCAACCAGCGGGTGCTGGCCTCGCCGACAGGCGGATTGCCGCCCCATGAACGCCCGAACGCGAGGGACCTCCAGTGGAACAGTTCTCGTTCATCTTCACCGTGTTCTTCATGCTGCTCGGGCCGATCAAGCTCATCCCCTCGTTCGGCGGGCTGACGCGCGGCGCAGACCTGCGATTCAAGCGCCAGGTGGCATTCTGGGCGGCGGTGATTGCCGCAGTGCTGTGCACGTTCGTGGCCGTGGCGGGGTCGGCGCTTCTCGGGAGATACCGCATTTCCCTTGAATCGTTGCGAATCTCGGGAGGATTGGTCCTGGTGATCGCGTCGCTGCAGGTCATCTTCAAGAAAGGTCAGCCGCCAGGCCCACCCCCGGGCACCCCCACCGCGCTCCAACTCGCCGTCTCGCCGGTGGCCATTCCGATGATCGTGCCGCCTGCCGGCGTCGCACTCATCCTGCTCACGATGATGCTCGCCCCGCAGTTCCCGGGGACGACGCAAGCCGTCGCCATCAGCCTGGCGATCATGATGGTGCTGGATTTCCTGGTGATGTATTTCATCGACTGGGTCCTGACGCCGGGCGTGATGCTCGTTCTCGCGGTGCTCGGCTCCGTCCTGATATTCGTGCAGGTGTGTCTTGGCGTGGAGACCATCCTGAACGGTCTCAGCGGTGTGGGCTTCCTCGGCGTCTAGCCGCGCCCTGGAAGCCGTCGCGCGGGTACGGCGCCACCTCGTAGTTTCCCCGCTGTAAGCCCCGTACTATCCCGAGTTCACAGCCGCTCCCCGCAGCGACCATACTCCGGTGGACGCCCGGGTTGGCGTCAGCGTGGTCTCCGGTCCTGGTGCCGAAGGACGGCAAGACCTGTCACGCTCCTGCCGCCATCGGGGACGCTGGCTCACGTCGGCGTGCCCGCGCGCGTCGGCGCGGACGCCCGCCCGCGCTGACACGCCTGCGAGGCGTCCAGGCAGGGACACGGAGAGCGGGAAAGGCGACACCAACATGGAGAAGTGGCCGAAGTACCCGGTGATCTACGAGATCAACACGTGGGCGTGGCTCGGCGACCTGCGCCGGAAGCACCAGCGGGTCGTGGACCTCGGCAGCGTTCCCGCGCAGGAGTGGGATGCCATCGCGTCTCCTGGCGTGGACGTCGTCTGGTTCATGGGCGTCTGGGAGCGCAGCCCTGT
>CAVONI010000005.1:0-123601 GCA_963697285.1 uncultured Acidobacteriota bacterium | reverse complement strand
CATGTCGCGCCGGTCCGAGGTCACGATCGTCGATGCCGCGGCCGGCAAGGCCTACCTCGGGCTCCTGGCCGCGAAGCTCGTCATCGAGCCGATGGGCCGTCAGGCGCGGGTCACCACCATCGAGCGCGATGCGGCGCGGGTCGCCTCGAGCGAAGCGGCCGCCGCACGGCTCGGCACGACCGTGCCGATCCACTGCGCGTGCGGGCTCGTCACCGACGACGCCGTGTGGCCGGCAGCGCCGTCGCTCGTGCTCGGCCTTCACGCGTGCGGGACGGCGTCAGACGACATCATCACGCAGGTCATCGCCCGCCGCGCGCGCATGCTGCTGCTCGTGCCCTGCTGCACGAGTGCCGCTGTCGTGGAGCGGACGTCAGCCGAGGCCCTCGCCCTCGAGTTGGGGATTCCGCCCCATGCGCCCGTGCGCGTGCGCTTCACGCAGGCCATCGTGGATGCCGATCGGACGTGGCGGCTCGAAGAAGCCGGCTACCAGACCGAGGTGGTCGAGTTCGTCGGCGCCATCGTCACGCCCCACAACCTGCTGTGGCGCGCGCGATATGTGGGCGAGCCCAGCAGGATGGCGGGGGCAGCGGCTGCACGGCAGCGGCTTCGGCGGGTGGCGGAGTTATCCCCGTGAGGCCTGGGTCGTGCTCGACTCGTGCACCGATGATCGCCACCGGCCCCAGCACCGACACTGTCCTGACCGCTCGAGACCTCTCAATGGCCGAACCTGGCGACGGCCACTACGTCGGCACATCCTGCATCAGACGCCACGAAGGTTCCTGCCGGCGGGAAGCTGGAGCGACTCGCTCCAGGAGCGGCGGCGTTTGACTTAAGTCTTCGCGACGGTGACAAAGCGTCATGCCGATCTTTTGAGCCGTCCAAAACGTTCCAAGCCCTTCTCGACTGGGTTGGCAAGGGCTTTGCTGCCTCTAGGCAGGTTACACCCTTAACCCACTAGTTCTCTGCGCCTGCGGCGCGACGGGCGCCGCCTCGCAAGCGGTCGTGCCGTCGAAAGAAAGGAACGACCCTGTGATGCTGAATCGACCCGCCAGTTTCCTCCTGTCCACGGCTGCGACCATGCTCCTCACCGGTCTGCAGGCGACGCCCGCGCACGCCGACGTGATCCGGTCGCCCACCTCCGTCGTGCTCAACACGATGGGCGAGTACGGCCCGAACTTCCAGGATACGGACGTGATCGACCAGTCGGGACTCTCTGCCGGCTTCACGAGCGGTACCTCGGATTTCGACACGTACCTTGCCAGCAATCCGACGCATGAAGGGAATTCGCTCCACGCCTGGTATGGCTCTTTAAACGTGGTGACCGGCAGCGTTGGCTACGATCTCGGCGCCTCCCACAGCATCACCCGCCTGGCGCTGTGGAACATCGGGAATAACGACGACATCCCCTCGATTCCCTTCGGGTCGAACGTCAGGGGATTCGAGGTCTACACCTCCGCGGTCGGTGACTTCAGCGCCGAGACGCTGGTGGGTAGTTTCGTGGCAGGCAGCGGCAGCGTGGGCTTCCTCAAGGTGGGTGCGCAGGTGTTCGACGTCACCGATTCGGTCGGGCGCTATGTCAGGCTCCGGATCACCTCGAATTACGGCGCGACGCATGCGACCGGCTTCGGCGAGTTGGCCTTCGCGACGGCCGCTCCGCCGCCGCCGAGCATTCCAGAACCGTCAACGGTGATGCTGCTCGCGGCAGGGATGATGGCGGTGGTGTCGCGCCGGCGTCGGTAATCAGCTTCGACCCGCACACCCTCGAGGCGGCAGATGTTGTCCTCGATGGCGGCGTGGCCTTTTCCTGGAGCCACTCGTCGACGGTTCGCCGTTATGCCGTGGAGGTGAGTGGAGGTTTCGCCGCGCACGCCGCACAAGCTGCTGTGGCGCGCGCGATACGTGGGGGAACCCAGGAGGATGGCTGGGGCAGCGGCTGCGGCGTGTTGACGCCGTAGCCGCGACCTCACGGCGGCACGTCGCGCTGCGCGCGTGCCAGCCAGGCCTGCACGGCACGATGCGTCTCGCGTGGCGCCGCCGTGTTGCCCCAGGCCTCGAGCTGATCGATGCGCCACTGGCCCGCGCGCTTCACGATCGACAACGTCGCCCGCGTCGGGCTGACCACCCGGTAGACGAACAGGCAACGATGCGCGATGCGCAAGCCGTAGCTGGCGACGCAGTTGTCCTGGGTGCGCCCCTCGTCGTGGAGCATCTCGATCGAGGTGATCGGGATGATCGCATCGGTGCCGGGGACGGGCGGATCGGGAAAGTCACCCTTCACGGGCGTCAAGGCCTTCCAATCGAGCGCGGCGAGTCGGTCGTGTTCCTCGGTGAGCCGGCGCACGCCGTGGAAGACCGGCAGCGGCACGCCCGGCCGCGCCCTGCGCCACATCCTGACCGTGTCGTCGAGCAGCCGCACCACCGCGGCGGGCCGACGGACGCTCCCGTCTGCCACCGCGCGCAGCAACGCAGGCGACACGAGTTCGCAGTGCCCCATGCCCGCGAGGTGCACGACCGGCTTCGTGATGCGCGCGAGGTGCGCGAGCTGCTTCCGGCACTCCGCCCGGCCGAGCGCCCCGCGCAGCGCCCTCAGCGCGGCCACCGTGATGGCGCGGTCCTCGATCTTCCGGACGATGCGGCGGGTGGAGTCGGTGGCCGGGAACTCGAGCCAGTCGAGGATCTCGCGCTGCTTGCGGCCCAGGCCGAGCAGCAGGCGCGCCGCGGTCATCGGGGTCGTGAGGTGCACGCGATGGAAGTCGCCGTTCGTGGCGAGCATGAACCCCAGTGCGGGATTGGCCCGCAGGAGGTCGAGCGCGGGCGCGCCGCAGCGTGCGGCCAGCACCAGCACGTCCCAGTGCCGCTCGGGAAAACGCGCGGCGAGCGCGGTGCCCTCGGCGGGAATCCCGGCGAGATACCGCGCCAGGGCTGGATGCGCCCCCGCGTCGCGTACGTCGAGCGTGACGCGCGCTCGCGACCGGCGTCCGTCGTTACGGTGCTGCACGGCCTTCATCGTCGGCCACGGGAAGAACACGACCTGATCCGCGTCGGTGAGCCGGTACAGGCGGGTGGTGCTCTCGTCGAACTCGTAGCGCGGCACCGAGGCGACTGGCATGGCGAAAGGGCAGGAGGTCGTGGACGACGAACGAGCAGGGAGGGGGATCCTGCGGGATCGCCGTGACGGCGTCAAGGGAGGAGGAAAGGTGCGGCGTGTGGCGCCGCAGAGGGGCGACGCAGTCTGCAGGCGAGAGCGCCCGCTACGATCCTCAGCGACAACTAGACCGCTCGCAGGATGACTTTAGTACCGCCCCTCAGTATCCCACCGCTGTTCCCGAGCCGGCAACCGATCGGATGCCGGTCAACGCCGACGACGCACTCGCCCTACGGCGTGCCGAAGCTTGGCTTGGCGAGCGTCGGGGTGCTGCCGATGTAGCGGCTCAGCCAGCTCTGCATCTCCCAGTGCCAGTAGACCGCGTTCTGCGGCTTCAGCACCCAGTGGTTCTCGTCGGGGAAGATCACCAGCCGCGACGGCACGCCGAGCGCCTGCAGGCTGCCGTACAGCTCCAGCCCGTTGCCGTAGGGCACGCGGTAATCCAGTTCGCCGTGGATCACCAGCATCGGGGTCTTGAAGTTCTTCGCGTAGTACATCGGGTTGTTGCGCTGCAGGCCTTCCACGTTCTCCCACGGCGTGCCGCCCATCACCTTGGCGAAGCCGTGCGGCACGTCGGTGGCGAACTGCGAGTAGCTGTTGTTGACGCCTGCGTGGTTGATGATCGCCTTGAAGCGGTCGGTGTGGCCCAGCACCCAGGCCGCCATGTACCCGCCATAGCTGGCGCCCGCCGCCGCGAGCCGCTCAGGGTCGAGGTTCGTGTACTGCGCCAGCAGGTGGTCGGTCGACTTCATGATGTCGTCCAGCGGCTTCACGCCCCACTCGTTGAGGATGCTCTGGCTGAAGGCTTCGCCAAAGCCCGTGGAGCCGTGCCGGTTCACCCAGGTGACCACGTAGCCGGGCGCCGCGAACACCTGCGTGTTCCAGCGATAGCTCCAGCTGTCGCGATTCATCGTGTGCGGGCCGCCGTGCATCAGCTGCACCAGGGGATAGCGCTTCGCCGTATCGAACCCGGGAGGCAGCACGAGCCAGCCGTGGATGTCGGCGCCGCCAGCGCCCTTGAACCAGTACTGCTTCACCTCGCCGAGGTCGAACTGCGCCATCAGTGCCTCGTTCACGCGCGTGAGCTGGCGCACGGTGCCGGTGGCCGCGTCCATCACGAAGATCTCGTTGGGGCGCGACGTGGTGTCGTTGAGGAACGCCACCGTGTCGTTCGACACGCTCAGCGCCGTCGAACTGCCCTGCCGGTAGACGGCCGAGAACCCCGAGCCGTCGGCCCTCGCCTTGAACACCGGCACGACGCCTTTCTCCTCGGCAGACAGCCACAGCGTCTTCCCATCGTCGGAGATCTCGACGTCGTCGATCGCGTAGTCGAGGGCGTCGGTGACCGGCACGTTGGTGCCCGTGGCCACGTCGTGGCGCCACAGCTTGGTGAACTCGCCGGAGTAGTACGGCACCTCCTGCCGGGTGAAGTACACGCCGCGGCCGTCAGGCGCCCACGCGGGCCGCCCGTCATCGCCGGCGTTCTCGGGCGTCACGTTCTTCATGGCGCCGCTGCCGTCGGTGGGCAGCAGGTAGATGTCGGCGTTCAGGAACCCGCGGTAGGGCGGCGCCGTGGAGTTGAAGGTGAGCGCGATGGTGGTGCCGTCTGGCGAGATGTCGAAGCTCACCTCGCCACTGTTGTCGAACAGGCGATCCACCGTCGGCGTGAGATCGACCAGTGTCCTGGCCGCGACGTCCACGGCCACCAACCGGCTGGCGAGGTTGTCGGTGAGGTAGCGGTCGAAGAAGCGGTACTGCCGGTCCTCGGTGACCTTCGCCGTGATCTTCGACTCGCGCCGGCGCTTCATCTCCTTCTTCATTGCCGCCAGGTCTGCGGTCTCCATCTTGCCGGCCAGGTCTGGAATCACCGTGGTCGAGACGACGATGCGGCGACCATCGGGCGTCCACTGCGGGCTCGAGACGGGGCCGGGCAACTCGAGGACCTTCTCGGCTTCGCCGCCGTCGCGCGCGATCACGTACAGCGACGGCACCTCGTCGGCGCCACGGCGCGAGACGAAGGCGATGCGCGTGCCGTCGGGACTCCAGGCCGGGGAGGTGTCGCTCGCCTGCGCGGTGGTGAGACGGCGCAGGGCGCCCGTGGCCACGTCGGCCAGCCACAGGTTCGTGGTGCCGGCGTTCTTCTCGATCGACCACTCCTGCTGGGTGAAGACGAGCGTCCTCGCGTCGGGGGCGAGCACGGGGCTGGCCACGCGCTTGACGGCCCAGAGGTCGGCCGGTGTGATGACGCGCTTCTGGGCCATGGCGGCCCCTGCGGGTGCCAGGGCGAGGAGGACGAGGGCGGCGAGGCGGCGTGAGTGCATCGAGGGTTCTCCCGGAACCTCGACAGCGTATCCGCAACTCGCCCTGGAGTCAGGCGGGGATTTCAATGTGTTTCATCACCGGAAGAGATCGTCTCTGGCCGCGCTCGTGATCGCCAGCACGCCAGGGTGCTTCAGCCTCCGCTCGACCGATATCGCGTAATAGCGTTCGCGTACTGCACTGGTACGGCCGATGACGCGCACGCCGTAGAAGCGGCAGATGTCCTGCTCGATCGCTGCGGGAGCCGGGAACACGGCTGGAATGCCCTGACCGAACACCTTCATCAGCGCGGTGTCTTCGAACTCGCCGACCACGCGAGCTCTGACATCCTCGCTGTCGAGCCACTCGTCGATGGCACGCCGTGACGCAGTATTCGCGGTCGGAAGGAGCAGGGGCGCGTCGGTGAGCGACATCGGAAAGCGTCGACGTAACCGGGCCGCCATCGCCGGTGAGGCGAAGAACGCCGTGTCGGATTCACCCAGCAAATGGTTGAAGGTCTTGACGCGCGCGCTTGCAGGGGTTGGCGCGTCGGCGATCACCACGTCGAGTGCGTAGGTCACCAGTTCTGCCAGCAGGCGTTCGACGCTGTCCTCGCGACACACCAGGTGCATCGGCGCGGCGCCGGACAAGGCGGGGCGAAGCAGCCGGTACACGACGAGCTTCGGCACGGCGTTGGCGACACCCACGGTGAGTGGCAGCGGCCGACCCGCGGGCCGTCCCCGCAGGGTTTCCATCAACTCGCGCCCGGTGCTGAAGATCTCGTCGGCATAGCGGAACACCAACCGGCCGACGTCGGTCTGGACGAGCGTCCGTCCCTGCTTCTGGAACAGCCGTTCCCCGAGTGATGCTTCGAGCTGACGAATCTGCGCGCTGATAGTGGGTTGTGACAGGCGCAGTTTGTCTGCCGCCTTCGAGACGCCCCCTTCCCGAACAACGGTCCAGAAATACAACAGGTGATGGTAATTCAGCCACTCCATCCGACTGACTCCTGAATCCATAGGTTCTCACGAACGATAAGCACTGAACTATCTATTAGTCTATTCATTCTTCCACGCCTATGTTGGTGATGTGACATGGAGGTGCGAGATGGTCGAGGGTGGTCGTTCAGCAGCCATGACAGGGCATGTCATCGACGATTCGGCGCTGCGGCTGCGGGTTCTCGCCGAGTACCGCGAGATGCCCGGGTTGCGGTTGTCTGCCCTCCAGGCCGCACGGTTGTTGGGGCTGCAGCCGGCGCGTTGTGTGGCGACGCTGGACGGGCTTGTCGCAGAGGGACGGCTCTACCGCTCTGCGCGCGGCGAGTACTGCAGGCGTGGCGACGCCGCCTACACCTGGCGACGCGCGGTTCGGCCGCGTTGAGCATTTGGAGGAATCATGCAGATCACTATTCGGTCGTCTAGCCGTTGGCTGTCGCGTCTGGCCCGGCGCCGGTTCGAGTTCGCGCTGGGTCGTTTCCATGGGCGGGTCCGCTCGGTTGCGATCCGCATCGTGGATCTGAACGGACCCCGCGGAGGTGTTGACAAGCGTTGCCGCGTCACCGTGCAACTCAGCGCGCCGAAGAGGACGCTGGTTCTCGAGGACACCGACGCGGATGCCGCTATCGCGTTCGACCGCGTCGCAGACCGCACAGCGAGGACCGTCGCGCGCGCGATCGACACCGTCTGGTATCGGGAGCGGTCAACCGGGCATGGGAGATGGCGCGCGGCTCTCACCGCAGGAGCATCGTAGCGAGCGCTGTGCACGCGAGGGCCGCCCAAAGGAGAGAGTGACATGACTCCACATCGAACGTCGCTCCAGCGCCTGCCGTTCACTATCGGCCGCGGCCCGGAGGCCGAGCCGTCGCCATCATCTACGTGGGCACGTGGCCGCGTGGCGATGCGCCGCTCGTGGATCATCACGGCGCTGTTCCTGCTGGGGTTCGTCGCGTTCTGGGAGGTCCGGACGACGGTGCGGCTACAGCCGATCGTCGTCTCGCCCGCCGAGGTCATGCAGCTGGCGGCCCGTGGCGCTCTTGCGACCGCCACGGTCCACAAGGATCACATCCTGCTGCAGCGCAGGAGTGTGCAGGACGGCTCGCTCCACGCACGTGCCCGGGCCTGGGTTGGGTTGCCTATCGACGGTCAGCTACTGGTCATGCGAAGCGGGAGCGCCGCAGACATCGACGGCGTCCGCTCACACCTGGCCGCTCACGGCGTCCGGATCCTCGGGAAAGGGCAGGCAGCACGCTGACCCGCCGTTGAACGCGAGCACGCGCGGGCCTCGTCGTGGAGGCCTTGGCCTGCCGCACGCAAGCCGCCGCGGGCCGTGATGAGGCCAATCGCGGCGGCGTGCGCATTCAACGAGGCGGGGGCGGGCGCGGAATTCCGGCGCGTCGACGTGGAAGGGATGTCGTCTTTTCGACGGTCGGCTGGTCCGGGCCTGATGGACGAGGCGATGTCGGTACCGTCGTCAACACCGGCTTCTCATCAACGAGCTCCGACTCCGACGGTACGGCCGGCACGGACTGCAGTTCCTCGCGAGGCGCCGTGTCCACGGGCGATGGGGGCACAGCCTCGAGTGTCGGCGTTGGAGGCGGTGGGACCGATCGGGTGGCTCCGGCCGCCGAGGCAGGCAGGATCGACAAGCGGGCATACCGCGAAGCTGTCGTCGAATCTTGAGGCTTCGCGGTGAGCACGTACCCGCTCACCTCGTGCAGGAGGAGGTCGAGGACCTGCCACTCGGGCGCGTCGACGACCTCCAGCGTCACGGGGACGTCGCTGATCCACTCGGCGTTGACGATGCTGGCGCCGCCGAGGCGGGCCCATTCACGGAGGATTAGACGCGGCGAGGCGCCGTCGGCCTTGAGCGACACCTTTCCATCCCGGACGTTCATCTGCACCGCCTGCGCCGCCGCCGGCAGAGCGGCACACGCGAGGCACGCAATGAGCGCCGCGCACTGCAGAACGCGCATCCACGCTGCGAAGGAGCGACGCACGGGCCCGAATCGCATGTTCGTCTCCACACCAGGCAGACGGGTGTAACAACAGGTGCCCGACACCTAGGGCACGTCCACGAGGTAGCCCGACACCGACAAGCGGTTTCGGGCATCGTTGAAGATGCTGCCGCCAAAGGCCGGCACGCCGAATTCGAGCTTCGGGCTCTCGCCGGCCTCGTAGTAGAAGTCGACTTCTTGCCTCGCGGAGACGACGCTTCCGTAATAGGCGCCATTGAAGGACGACGCCGGAAACATGAGCAGAAGGGTATCGCCAGGATCGCGGTGCAGGGCGAAGACGCCCGCCACGCTGGTGAAGATGAAGAGTCCCGAGACTGACGTCAGGCGAAGGCGCTTTCCGGCTGGCACCACCGGGAATGTCGCCTCGCAGCTGTTGGTGAAGGGACACGTCGGTTGCAACGAATGGGAGTAGGGCACCCGTGCGGGCTCGTCGACGTTCCGCACCAGCGCGGGTCGAGTTTGCGCCGCGGCTGGTGCCGCGCCGCCGAATCCAATGAAGGCGACCAGCAGTGAGGCAACGATGGTGCATCGGAACATGGAACCCTCCCGGACGGGGGCGTGGGGACGGCCGATGAACTAGGGTAGGTTTAGCAATTGCCGTGCCTCACGGCGTCCAGCGGTTGGGCTCGACGACGTGATCGCGTCGAGCGCACTACTCTCGCGTGCCCGAGACTAATGTCGCGGCCTGCGCTGCCATCACACAGGGCCTCCCCAGGACACGTTCTGCTCGAGGCGATCGGCGTGCAGGTGTGCGCGCCACGCCTCACAGGTGCGATCGCGTCTCTGTCTCCCTGGGCGTACCCTGGGTGCCCCGCACATGCCGCTCGATCCTCTCGCGTGCCGCATCGCGCCCCCCGAGCCCGAACGCGAGCGCAAGGCCGAGCATGAGCGCGCCGAAGGCGATGGAGAACGCCGTGAGCACGATGACGAGCGGCACACCCAGTTGCGCAAGCGCCGTCAGGATGGTGATGGCGAGTACGAGGATGCGCAGCCCGGCGGCCAGCAACCGGGGCGAGGGCAGCCCCGCGTTGAACGCGCCGAGCAGCGATGCTTTCCAGATCACGTGAGACGCGAAGATCCCGACGACGAGAATCAGCGACGCGCCGATGATGCGGCCGATGACGCCGGCGAGCTGGCGGCCCGCATCCTCGAAGCCCGGCAGCCGGAGCGTCTCGAACGCCTGCGCGAGGAAGACGAACCAGACCACCCAGAATGTGACGGCGGCAATGACGCGCGATGCCGTGGGCAGTTCGGCAAGGCGCAGGGCCTCGGCCACCGCGAGCCGTTCGGCGAGCCGATCCATGGGCAGCCAGGTGAGCAACCGGCGCACGATCCAGGCGACCGCACGCGCCAGCGCCCATCCGATGATGACGATGAGGAGCGCCACGACGGCGCGCGGCACGAACGTCGCGACGCCCGAGGCCAGGCCGGCCAGCGCCTCGCGCAGCGAGTAGATCATCTCGTTCAGCATCACTTGCCTCCGTCTCTGGATGGCGCCCACGCCTCGACGAGGCGGTTCCGCTGTGAGGCAACGAGCGCCGCCAGCGTGTCGAGACGATCCTGCACCTGCCACGCGTTGAGGGGACGTGCTTCGTCGAGGAAGCTGGCGACCCGGCCGAGGTAGATGGGGACGAATGCCGCCGCCACGTCATCGGGCCGGGCGTGCCGCGCTGCCGTGCGGGTGATCTCGACGAGCACGCTCGCCCACGCCTCGTCGTCAATGCGGAGCGGGGACGCCGCGGCGGCCTGGCACAACATGTCGACAAGGGGCACCGCGATGGCCTCGCGCCACAGCGGCGCGAGGTCGCGCGCGGCATCACGGAACACCTGCGCGAACTCGTCGAGGGCCCAGTCGGGAGCCTCGGTCGGGCCCGACGCGAGGCGCACGGCATCTGGCGAGTGGGCGACCGGCGCACCAGCCTGCACGCCCGCCAGCCCGAGGCTGCTCCAGGTCGCCCGCACGACCTGTTGCACCACCTCGCGCAACGCCGGCCGCGCCGCGGCGCCGCGCGTGCGAGGCGCGATCCTGACCTGGCGCGCGCGCCCGCCGCTGGTCAGCGCGTGCACGCGCAGCCAGAGGTCGATTCCTGGGCGCAAGGGGCCGTCGTCCCACGCCGGCTGCGCCAGCGCGCTGCCGACGAACCGCCGCGACGCGGCGAACTCCTCGCCGACCGGGTCGTCGAACGATGCCCCCAGGGTCCCGATCAGCAGTGGCCGCACGACATGCGTGACGAGGGGCGCTTCTCGCGGATCGCGGTCGGGTGCCGTCGCGACGAAGTCGCGGTCGTCGTCGAGCACCGAGGCGAGGAGGGCGCGCAACACGTCTGGCGACGGATCGGTGTTGTTCGGATCGACGACCATGACCGCGCGTGCCTGCAGCAGGTCGGCCACGGCGAAGATGGTGCGCACGGCAGCCTGCTTGCCCGGCAGGCCGTGGTAGGGGGCGAGGATCCGGTGGATCGTGCGCAGGCTGTGCAACGCCATCACGGCCGATGCCGCGCCGGTGATCGCGTCGGCGACGACACGCGGTGTCCCGTCGGTCGATCCCCCGTCGGAGTTGAAGACGAGCACGCGCTGGTGCCCGCCCATGACGGCCGCGGCGTGTTGCGCGGCGGCCACCACGGGGCCGACGGTGGTCGCGTTGTCGAGCGTCGGGACCCCGACGACAATGTCGGCCTGCCCGGCGGCGATGAGCTGCCGCAGCAGGTCATCCGAGAGCAGGCTGGGAGGGCGCGCCATGGGCCTCAGAGCCAGCGCAGGCGGAACCAGAAGACCCCGTACGGTCCCAGCGTGAGGACGAACGGCGCCTCCTGGATGCGCGGGAAGATCGACCCGCCGAACATCTCGACCGGGATCGCCCCGGCGTAGGCCGACAGGTCGAGATCGACGACCTGTGCCGTGCTCGGCGAGGTTGTGCACGGCGAGCACCGTGTCGTCGCCCAGCGAGCGCGTGAACGCCAGGACGCGGTGGTTGGCCGGCGAGAGGAAGCCCACGTCACCGCGGCCGAACACGTGCGACGTCTTGCGCACGCGTATCAGCCGCTGCATCCAGTAGAGGAACGAACTCCCGTTGTGGCGCTGCGCATCGACGTTCACGGCCTGGTAGCCGTACACCGGGTTGGTGATGAGCGGCAGCCACAGCCGCTCCGACGGCGCGCGTGAGAAGCCGGCGTTGGTGCCGCCATCCCACTGCATCGGCGTGCGCACGCTGTTGCGATCGCCGAGATGGATGTTGTCGCCCATCCCGATCTCGTCGCCGTAGTAGATGAACGGGCTCCCCGGCAGCGACATGAGCAGGCTGGTCATCAGCTCGACGCGCCGCCGGTCGCCCTCGAGCAGCGGCGCGAGGCGGCGCCGTATGCCGACGTTGATGCGTGCCTGCGGATCGGCGGCGTACTCGCGGTACATGTAGTCGCGCTCGACCTCGGTCACCATCTCGAGCGTGAGCTCGTCGTGATTGCGCAGGAAGATGCCCCACTGGCACGGCTCGGGAATCGGTCGGCGTCCGCGCGAGGATCTCGACGAGCGGCTTGCGGTCTTCGAGCCGCAGCGCCATGAACATCCGCGGCATGACGGGGAAGTGGAACGCCATGTGGAACTCGTCGCCGTCGCCGAAGTACGGACGGACGTCCTCGGGCCACATGTTGGCCTCGGCCAGCAGCATGCGTCCGGGCGCGTAGGCGTCGAGGCGCCGCCGCAACTCGCGTATCACGGCGTGCGTCTCGGGCAGGTTCTCGCACGAGGTGCCCTCGCGCTCGATCAGGTAGGGCACCGCATCGACGCGGAATCCGTCGACGCCGAGATCGATCCAGAACCGCATCACCTGCCAGACCTCCTCGCGGACGGCAGGGTTGTCGTAGTTCAGGTCGGGCTGGTGGCTGAAGAAGCGGTGCCAGAAGTACTGCCTTCGCGACCGGATCCCAGGTCCAGTTCGAGCGTTCGGTGTCGCAGAAGATGATCGCGCACGCCGGCGTAGCGATCGTCGGTGTCGCTCCAGACGTACCAGTCGCGATAGCGGGTTGTCGGGTGAACTGCGCGCCTGCTGGAACCAGGGGTGCTGGTCGGAGGTGTGGTTCAGCACCAGCTCGGTGATCACCCGCAGGCCGCGGGCGTGCGCCTCGTCGAGGAACCGCTTGAACTCGTCGAGGGTGCCGTAGCTCGGGTGGACGTTGTAGTAGTCGGCGATGTCGTAGCCGTCGTCCCTGAACGGTGACGGATACATGGGCTGCAGCCACAGGCAGTCGACGCCGAGCTGCTCGAGGTGGTCGAGCCGCGACGTGAGGCCGGGAAAGTCGCCGATGCCGTCGGCATTGCTGTCGACGAACGACTTCACGTGGAGCTGGTAGAACACGGCATCCTTGAACCAGTCGCCGGCAGCCATGACCCTCCGGATGTGCCGTCGCAACGGCAAGTCCCCGGCCGCGGCCCCGAAGGCAGACGTGCCTCGAGTCGCGCGGCGCGCGCGTGTCCAGTCATTGAACGGGAGTCGGACGACGGGTGCAAGCTGAGCCTCGGCAGATCACCGCCGCCTGACCATTCCTGAAGCTTCCGACCGTCCGTTCGTGCCTGGCCACCTACACGCCGGAGCCGGCCATTTGCCCGTTCTTCGCCGCTCAGGCTATCCTGTAGCATTCATGCGCATGGTCCGCGGGACGCATGCGGCGCGCGATCGGCGCCCGATGTCTCCTACATCGCGGCCCTCCCCAGGTAGCAGGTTGCTTGACTCCGACACATACTGACGCTTCCACGCCACGACGCCCCAGGCGTCGCCGCAAGCCTTCAGGTGGCGCATCCGCCACCGCCACGCCCGCTGTGCCCGCCGCGCCGGGGGCACTCGTCTTCGACGAGGTCGCCGTCGACGACACGCCGACGACCTTCGAGGAACTGGGGCTCGCCCGCGGCATCCTCAAGGGGCTCGCCGACCGCGGGTTCGTGCAGCCGACGCCGGTGCAGCGAGCGGTCTTCGACATCGTGCTCGAGGGTCGCGACGTGATCGCGTGCGCGCAGACGGGCACCGGCAAGACGGCGGCCTTCCTGCTGCCGCTGATGCAGCGGCTGCTCGACCACCACGATACGCCCGACCCCGGGACGATGAAGGTGCTGATCCTCGCGCCGACGCGCGAGCTCGCGCACCAGATCGACGAGGACTTCCTCGGCTTCTCGTACCACGCGGGGCTGTCGGGCACGTCGATCTACGGCGGGGTCGACATGGGCCCACAGACGCGCGCGCTCGAAGCGGGTGTCGATGTCGTCGTGGCCACGCCGGGCCGGCTCATCGATCACATGCGCTACGGCGGCTTCAACTTCGACGGCCTTGCGGCGCTCGTGCTCGACGAAGCCGATCGCATGCTCGACATGGGCTTCTGGCCAGACGTGAAGAAGATCGTCGCGGCGCTGCCCGCGACGCGGCAGACGCTGTTCTTCTCGGCGACGACCTCGCCCGACGTGATGCGCTCGGCGGCCGAGATCATGCGCGATCCGGTGCTGGTGCGCGTGGGTGGCACGACGGGGCTGGCCTCGACCATCACGCACGAAGTGCACCTGATGCGCGAAGACGAGAAGGTCGACTGGCTCAGCACGCACCTGCGGCGCTGGCACGGCACCAGCCTGATCTTCGTGCGGATGAAGCGCCACGCCGACCAGTTGGCGAGGCGACTGTCGTCGGCGGGAATCCGCTGCGCGGCCATCCACGCCGATCGATCGCAGGATCAGCGATCCGACGCGATGCAGGCCTTCAAGAGCGGACGCGTGCGCGTCCTGGTCGCTACCGACATCGCGGCGCGCGGGCTCGACATCAACGACATCTCGCGCGTCATCAACTACGAGACGCCGCGCGACGTCGACACCTACGTGCACCGCGTAGGGCGCACGGGACGTGCAGATGCGGGCGGCGCGGCCGTGACGCTGGCAAGCCCTGACGAGATCTGGGCCGTGCGCGCCATCGAGAAGCGCCTGTCGCTGCAGTTGGTCGATCCCGCCGTCGAGACCCCCGAGGGGGCGTCTGAATCACCCGACCGTCGCCACAGGCGCCGGCGCAGCTAGGCCTTCGACGCGTGGACGCCGAGCCTGCTCCCGAGCGGGCAGTTCCCACCCACGTGGCGCCCGCACTCGACCTGCGGCTGGCCGCCATGTTCATGGTGGCGTCGGCCCTGTCGTTCGCCGTCATGGGCGCCGCCGTGAAGGTCGCGTCGCACGACCTGCCCACGACGATGAGCATGTTCTTCAGGAACTCGTTCGCGCTGTTGGCGCTCCTGCCGTGGGCCGTGCACGCGGGGCCGCGCGCGCTGCGGACGCAGCACTTCGGAGGCCACGCGTTGCGGGCCTTTGCGGGCCTGGCCGCGATGCTGTGCTTCTTCACGACGATCAGCCGCGCGCGGCTGGCCGACGCCACGGTCCTGTTCCAGGCGTTTCCCCTCTTCCTGCCGTTGATCGAGCGTGCGTGGTTCCGGCGTCGCGTGCCTCCGTCGGTCGTGGGGGCGCTGGTGGTCGGGTTCGGAGGCGTCGTCTGCGTGCTCAGGCCGGGCGCCGACATGTTCACGCCCATCATGGTGGTCGGCATCGTCGGGGCGGCGTGCGCCGCCATCGCACAGGTCGGCATCCGGCAATTGACGATGACCGAGCCCGTGACGCGGATCGTCTTCTACTTCAGCCTGATCGCGTCGGTCGTTTCGGCGGTCCCGCTGATCTGGACGTGGGTGTCGCCGTCGGCAACAGACTGGGTGGCGCTGGTCGTGACCGGGGTGGCGGCGATCGTCGGACAACTGGCGTTGACGCGCGCGTACTCGCACGCGACGGCCGCGTCGGTGGGGCCGTTCATCTATGTCGGCGTGCTCTTTGCGGCGGTCATCGACTGGGTGGCCTGGGACACGCCTCCCGACCGCTGGTTCGCGATCGGCGCGGTGCTCATCATCTCGGCCGGCGCGGCGCTGTTGCGATCGCAGGGCCGGGTCGACCTCGAGCCCTGACCGGGACTCATCCGTGTGGGCCTCATGCAGGGGCCGCACGCCAGTGCGGCCCACGTAGCATCCAGGTAGATAGCCGGGCATCCCACGCAGAATCACCCCGGGCGCGCCAGTCCGGAGCACTCGCATCAGGGCAACGTCCAGCCTCCGCCCGTGGGCACAGGTTGTGCATCTGTCAAACACGGAACCGAGCCGCCCGGAGGAATGCCGCCGGCGCGGGCGCCGTTCCGGCCCGTTTCAAGATTCGTGGTGGTTGGGCCGATCTTCAGGTGTCGACGTCGGGCGTCAGGTCGTGTCGGGTCACCGACATTCCATGGAGAGGCGAGCCATGCGGCACTACACACACCATTCGGCGCGGATGGCGGAACTCAGGGCCATCATCGACGCCTACCGCAGCATGACCATCGAAGACGCCGAAGACTCCGAAGCCGGCGACCTCGAGGTCGAGGCCGTGGCCGAACTCTGGCGGCTGCAGCAGGAGGTCCTCGACCGGATGACCCCCGCCGAACGCGACCACGCCGCCTAGCTAGAAGGGGTCACATCTTTCTTTGTCGCTTTTTTCAAGCTCTGACCCCGACCGCTGCGGGGTCAGAACTCGAAGACAGTGGCCAAGACAGAAGTGACCCGCTCTGCGACTCAACCCAGCCGCACGGGCGTCGCCGTGGCGGGGGCGACATCGCGGGCCGGCCGGCGCTCGTAGCTCCACCCGAACACGAGGCCGGCCATGAACCAGGCAAAGGCGGCCACGCCCACCAGGAACACGGTGTCGCCCACCATCCGCAGCCAGCGCAGGTTCTCGATCAGCGGCTGCTGCAGGAACTCGGCGCTCCGCGCGAACCACAGGCCGTGCTCGACGCTGGCCCACGCCTGCAGCAGGCCGATGGGCAGCAGGCTGAGGCCCACCATCAACGCCAGCCCGATGTTCATGCCCCAGAACCCGACCGCAAGGCTGCGCTCGCGCCACGCGCGCCCCATCGTGAGCAGCCGCGCGATGACCAGGATCAGCCCCAGCGACAACAACCCGTAGACGCCGAACAGCGCGGTGTGCGCGTGCACGGGCGTGGTGTTGAGGCCCTGCATGTAGTAGAGCGCGATGGGCGGGTTGATGAGGAAGCCGAACACCCCGGCCCCCACCAGGTTCCAGAACGCCACGCCCACGAAGAAGCGGATGGGCCAGCGGTAGCGCTGCATCCACGGCACGGCATGCTGCAGGCGGCTGGTCTGCCACGCCTCGAGCCCGATGAGCACCAGCGGCACGACCTCGAGGGCGCTGAACGTCGCGCCGACGGCCATGATCGAGGTCGGTGTGCCCGAGAAGTACAGGTGGTGGAACGTGCCGGGGATGCCGGCGAAGAGGAACAGTGAACTCGACGCGATCACGGCGGCGCCGGCATGCGCCCGGTGCACGAGCCCGAGCCGCGCGAAGATCATGGCGAGCGCCGCCGTGGCGAACACCTCGAAGAAGCCCTCGACCCACAGGTGCACGACCCACCAGCGCCAGTACTCCATCACGGTGAGATGCGTGCGCGCCGAGAAGAAGAAGCCTGCGCCATACATCAGGCCGACGGCCACCGACGCGGCGGTGAACATCCACACGAGCGACCGCGACTGGTCGTTGCGTCGGATGGCGGGCCACAGGCCCCGCAGCATCAACGCCAGCCACAGCAGCAGGCCCACGAACAGGGCAACCTGCCACGCCCGTCCCAGCTCCACGTACTCGTAGCCCTGGTGGCCGAACCAGAACGAGGCATCCAGGCCAAGCGACTGGTGGATGGCGAAGTACTCGCCAGCCAGCGAGCCGACCACCACGAGGAGCAGCGCCCCGAACAGGACGTTCACGCCAAGGCGCTGGAAGCGCGGTTCGACGCCGCCGATGATCGGCGCCAGGAAGAGGCCCGCGGCCAGGAAGGCGGTCGCGATCCAGAACATCGCGGTCTGGATGTGCCACGTCCGCGTCAGGCTGTAAGGCAGATAGTCGGACGAGCGGGAACCCGAAGAACGCCTGCCCCTCGACGGTGTAATGCGCGGTGAGCGCCCCGAGCAGCACCTGGACGCCGAACAGCGCGACGATCACGGCGACGTACTTCGCCACGGCCTTCATCGACGCGGTCGGCACCACGGTGCCGAACGGATCTGTCGCCGGCGGTTCGACCGCCGGCTCATCGTCATTCCGGAACGCCTTCCACCAGACGATGCCGCCGACACTGGCGAGCAGCAGGACGACGCTGACGATCGACCAGAGGATGTTGGCCGAGGTCGGCTGGTTCTCGACGAGCGGCTTCGTGCGGCCAGTTGTTCGTGTAGCTGACGCGCAGGCCCGGACGGTTGGCCGCCGAGGCCCAGCTGGTCCAGAAGAAGAAGCTCGTGAGGCGGGCACGCCGTGCGGCGTCGGGGACGACCACGCGCTGCATGGCGTAGTCGTCTCGCAGCTGGGCGAGCGCGGGATCGCCGCCGTAGAGCGCGTCGTAGTGCGCCGCCGTGCGCCGGATGGCCTCGGCGCGCGCGTCAGACACGCGCACGGTGCGCGTCGCCGCATCGAAGGTGTTCGTCCGCATCTCGCGGACGAGGCGTGCGCGCAGGACGGCCTGTGCGTCGGCGGTGAGTGTGGCGAACGGGGCGTGGTACTCGTCTGCGGCCCAGACGTCGAGCAGGGCGATCGACTCGCGGTGCAGCCAGTCGGCCGACCAGTCGGGCGCCTGGTAGGCGCCGTGCCCCCAGATCGAGCCGAGCTGCTGTCCGCCGGTGGACTGCCAGACCTGCTGGCCCGTCAGGATGTCGTCTTCGGTCATGAGCACGGTGCCGTCGCTGGTGACGACCTGCGCGGGGATCGGCGGGGCCTGCCGGTACACCTCGCGGCCGAAGAAGCCGAGGATGGTGAAGGCAACGAGCAATGTCGCGCCGAACAGCAGCCAGAGGCGGCCGTGTCGGGGCGAAGGTTCAGCGTGGGTGGTCATGGACGAACTCCGAGAGCGCGGGAATGAAAGCCGTCGTGCGCGTCACGCGCTGAGCGCACGCCGGAAGAGGATGTTGTTCTCGAGATGAATGTGTTCCATGAGCTCGAGTTCGAGTTGCTCGAGCCCGAGGTAGAGGGCGCGCCAGGTCGTGCACGCGACGTCGGGTGCGACGAGATCGGTGGTCATCGCGCGCACGGTGCGGAGGTTCTCGCTGTGCTGGTCGTGCTCGAGTTCCATCACGTGCACGGGACCGGCGGCACGCGAGCCGAGGCCGTTGACGATCATCGGGAAGAGGATTTGCTCTTCCTTGGCCAGGTGGTCGAGCACGGCGGCGTGGATGCCGTCGATGTGGGCCGCCAGCCCGCGGGGGCACTCGGGCTTGTCGGCGTGCCGCTCCTCGACGCGGGTGGCCATGGCGATCAGCGTGGGCAGGGTCTGGCGCAGCCGCGCGTGGTAGAAGCCCACGATGTGGTCGACGATCTCGGCCAGCGGTCGCGCCTCCCAGCGGGTGGCGTCGGCGACGAGGGGATCCTCGGTGCGAATCGCAGCGATGATCTGCTCGGGGTCGAGTCCGCGTTCGTCGCACGCCTGCCCGAGTTCGCGCCGCCCGTTGCAGCAGAAATCGAGGCGGTTCCGGTAGAACACGCGCGCGGCGCCGGGATGGGTGACGGCGAGTTCGGCCAAGGTGGTGTGCGTGGTCATGGTGATGCTCCTTGATGGCCTCCCCCGGGCGAAGGGAACGGCGGACGCTCCCGTACAGAGCACACGCGGTACCATCATTGATGACGAATCGCATCAACGACTTACGGTATGCTGTTGTCGTTTCGTGAACGCAAGGTGTTGCTGAAGAGACAACGGTGATGTCAGATACACAACGAACTCAGGCAGAGCTTGAAGCCCTGCTCGCCATCGCCGAGGACTTGACCGCGTCGCTGGCGGCCGGCGATCGGTATGCGCGCCTGATCGGGGCGGTTCGCCGGCTCATTCCGTGCGACGCAGCGTGCCTGATGCGGCTCGTGGGCACCGACCTCGTTCCCGTGGCCGGGTACGGGCTCACCACCGCGGCGCTCTCGCGGCGGTACCCGCGCCACGAGCATCCGCGGCTCGACATCATCCTGCGTTCGAAGGAGCCCGTCCGCTTTCCGCCAGACAGCCGCCTGCCCGACCCGTTCGACGGCGGCATCGAGACGGCGCCGGATGCCTGGCACAAGGTTCACGCGTGCCTCGGGTGTGCGCTCACCGAGGGTGGCGAGGTCGTCGGGGCGCTGACGGCCGACGGCCTCGAGGCGCACAGCTTCGATCACCTCGATCAGCGGGTGCTGGCCACGCTCGGCGCGCTGGCGGGTGCGGCGCTTCGGACGACGGCGCTTATCGAGGCCCTGGAGCAGCGGGCCGACCACCGCGGACGCGTGGCGCGTGAGCTCCTGCGGAGCGCGGCGCAGTCGAGCGGTGGCGAGATTCTGGGGACAAGTCCCGCGGTGATGGCCCTGCGCCGCGAGATCGCGCTCGTCTCGGCGTCTGACCTCGCCGTGCTGGTGACGGGCGAGACCGGCGTCGGCAAGGAACTCGTCGTGCACCACGTTCACGCGGCCTCGGCGCGCGGAGACGAGGCGCTGATCCACGTGAACTGCGCGGCGCTGCCGGTGTCGATTGCCGAGAGCGAGCTGTTCGGGCACGTGGCCGGCGCGTTCACGGGCGCGTCGCGCGACCGCGCGGGCAAGTTCGAGGTGGCCAGCGGCGGCACGCTGTTTCTCGACGAGATCGGCGAGCTGCCGCTCGAGATCCAGCCGAAGCTGCTGCGGGCGCTTCAGCACGGCGAGATCCAGCGCGTGGGGAGCGACCGCGTGCACCGGGTCGACGTGCGTGTCATCGCCGCGACCAACCGCGATCTCGCCAGCGAGGTGGCCGACGGACGCTTCCGGGCCGACCTGTTTCATCGGCTCGCGGTGTTCCCGGTACACGTGCCGCCGTTGCGTGAGCGGCGCGACGACATCCCGGTGCTCGCGGCGCACTTCGCCGACGCGGCCGCGCGGCGGCTCGGGTTCGCCTCGGTGCGCCTCGCCGACGCAGGCAAGCGGGCGCTGGTCGCGTTCGACTGGCCGGGCAACGTCCGCGAGCTCGAGAACGTGATTCACCGCGGCGTGCTGCGCGCTTCGTTCGGGCGCGATCACCGCGAGCAGGTGCTGGTCACCGAGGCGCACCTCGACCTGCCGCAATCCAACGTGGGCGCGGCCCGCGATGCCGCGCCGCCGACGTCGATGGCGGCGCCGGAGGCCGCGGCGCCGCTGAGGGATCAACTCGACGCCGTCGAGCGCGAGGCGATCCTCGCGGCCGTTGCGCGTCACGCGGGCAACTGGGCGGCCGCCGCACGCGACCTGGGCCTGCACCGCAGCAACCTGCACCACCGCGCCCAGCGTCTCGGCTTGAAGTAGGGGTGACCCCCTCGGCTGATCTACTATGCGGCTGCCGCGGTACCCCACCGGAGCCCCCGCCTCATGATCCTCACGACCCTCGACTGGTTCGTCATCATTGCCACGCTGGCCATCTGCTTTGCGCCGGCGTTGTTCTTCGCGCGGCGCAGCGGCAAGAGCACCTCGGAGTTCTTCGCCTCGGGCCGCGCGGTGCCCTGGTGGCTCGCAGGGCTCTCGATGGTGGCCACCACCTTCAGCAGCGACACGCCCAACCTGGTCACCGACATCGTCCGCCGACAGGGGGTGGCGGGCAACTGGGTGTGGTGGGCGTTCGTGTTGACCGGGGTGTCGACGGTGTTCTTCTACGCGCGGTTGTGGCGGCGGTCGGGGTCGATGACCGACCTCGAGTTCTACGAGGCGCGCTACTCGGGGACGCCGGCCAAGGTGGTCCGCGGCTTCAGGGCGCTGTACCTGGGCCTCTTCTTCAACTGCATCATCATGGCCACGGTCAACCTGGCCGCGTGCAAGATCGCCGCGATCCTGTTCGGCTTCGAGCGCTGGCAGACGCTGACCTTCGTGGGCCTGCTCAACGTGGTGTTTGCGGCGCACTCGGGCCTGTGGGGCGTGCTGGTCATCGACATGATCCAGTTCTTCATCAAGATGACCGCGGTGGTGGCCGCCGCGTACTTCGCGCTGCAGGCCCCGCAGGTCGGCGGCCTCCACGGGCTGGTCACCCAGTTGTCGGCGACGCGCGGGCCCGGGGGGATCGACTACCTCGCAATGCTGCCCGACTTCACGAACCACTGGGACATCGCGGTCGCCGTCTTCATCATGCCGATCGCCGTGCAGTGGTGGGCCGTCTGGTATCCCGGGGCCGAGCCCGGCGGGGGCAGCTACATCGCGCAGCGCATGCTCGCGTCGAAGTCGGAGAAGGACGCCCTCGGCGCCGTGCTGTTCTTCAACGTCGCGCACTACGTGTTGCGGCCGTGGCCCTGGATCATCGTGGCGCTGGCGTCCATCCTGGTCTACCCGGAGCTGTCTGACATCCAGCAAGCCTTCCCGGCGCTCGACCCGAGCCTGCTGGGACACGACATCGCGTACCCGGCGATGCTCAAGTTCCTCCCGGCGGGGTTCGTCGGCCTGATGGTCGGTGGCCTCGTCGCCGCGAACTCCTCGACCATCCTCACGCACCTCAACTGGGGCGCGTCGTACCTGGTGCACGACTTCTACCGCCGGTTCATCCGGACCAACGCCGACGAGAAGCACTACGTGGCCGCGGGGCGCATCGCGACCGTGCTCCTGTTCTTCTGCTCGTCGGGGATGGTGTACCTGCTCGACAGCGCGAAGGACGCATTCGACATCATCCTGCAGATCGGCGCCGGCACCGGGCTCCTCTACCTGGTGCGGTGGTTCTGGTGGCGCGTCAACGCGTGGTGCGAAGTGGTGGCGATGGTCAGTTCGTTCGCGGTGTCGCTCGTGCTGCTCGTCATGGCGCGTTCGGGATCGGTGGTGAGCACCCACGTGGCCCTGCTGCTGACCGTGGCGGTGACGACCGTGTGCTGGGTGATCACCGCCTACGTGGCGCCGCAGACCGACCGCGAGGTGCTGGTCGAGTTCTACCGCCGCGTGCGGCCGGGCGGCCCGGGATGGGCGATGGTGCGCGACACGGCGGGCCTCGGCGAGGACACCGAACGCACACAAGGTGACAACCTGCCGCTGGCCCTGCTGGGATGGCTCGCTGGCTGCACGATGATCTGGTCGGCCCTGTTCACGGTGGGCAACTTCCTCTACGGCCGCATGAGCCTGGCGTGGATGCTGCTCGTCGTGTTTCTCGTGTCTGGCTCGGCCGTGATCGCCGTGATGCGGACGCTCTGGCCGCAGCGGGTGCGGTAATGCGCTCGCGGGGGCTGCATGTTGCCGTCGCCGTTGCGGCATCACTGATCGTGTTGGTGGCGGGCCGCACAGGGGTGCGGCCCCTACACGCCGTGGGGGAGGCGAGGCCCCTCCACGCCGCGGGGGCGACGGGGCCGCTCCGCGCCGCGGGGCAGGCGGGGCCCGTCAACGCCGCGGGGGAGACGGGGGCACTCTCGTCTGCGCCGGCCGATCTCAAGCCGACGGTCATTCTCGTGTCGATCGACGCCTGTCGCTGGGACTTCCGCGACCGCGTCACGCTTCCGGCCCTCGAGAGCCTCATTGCCCGAGGCGTGCGCGCCGAGTGGCTGATTTCGAGCTTCCCCTCGAAGACCTTCCCCAGCCACTACACGATTGCCACGGGCCTGTATCCGGGCCACCACGGGATCGTCGCGAACACCATGTGGGACGAGGCCACGGGCCGCACCTTCTCGATGTCACGCCGCGAGGAGGTGCAGGATGCGATGTGGTGGGGTGGGGAACCCATCTGGGTGACGGCCGAGCGGGCAGGTCAGCGCACGGCGCCGATCTTCTGGCCAGGGTCCGAGGCGCCGATCGGAGGAAGGCTGCCGTCATACTGGGAGCCGTTCGACGACAAGGTGCCGGGCCGCGAGCGTATCGCCAGGGTGCTTGGCCTGCTCGACCTGCCGGCCGATCAGCGGCCGACGTTCCTCACCCTGTACTCCGAGGATATCGACACCATCGCGCACAAGGGGCCCGACCAACCCGGTATGCGCGAGGCCCTGCTGAAGACGGATGCGTGGCTGGGCGAGCTGGTGGCGGGACTCGAGCAGCGTGGCCTGCTGCCGTACGTCAACATCGTGGTGGTTTCTGATCACGGCATGGCCGCGACCTCGCGCGACCGCGTGGTCGTGCTGGACGACTACATCTCGCTCGATGACGTGGAGGTCATCGACCTGAACCCGACGCTTGGCCTGTACCCGAAGCCGGGGAAGGGGGAAGCGGTCTATGGGGCGCTGCGGAAGGCGCATCCGCGATTGAAGGTCTATCGGCGCGGCGAGACGCCGGCGCACTGGCACTACCGCGCCCACACGCGGATTCCCCCCATCGTGGGCGTGGTCGATGACGGATGGCAGATCCTGCGGCGCCGCACGGTTGCCGCCATCGATGCGGGCACGCTGTCGCGTGAGAGCGGTCAGCACGGCTACGACCCGAGGGTGCGATCGATGCGGGCGCTGTTCGTCGCTGCCGGCCCCGCGTTCAGGCAGGGCGTGGTGGTGAAGCCCTTCGAGAGCGTCAGCATCTACAACGTGCTCGCCCGCATCCTCGGCGTGACGCCTGCCAGGAACGATGGCGATCCGAAGGTTGCCGACCGTCTGTTGAAACGGTGAACGACACTCCCGGAGTGATTGTGCCTGCGACGCGGTCAGCGGCGCGGCGCAGAGGTTTCAGCATGACGTCACGACGTACCATCGCGCTGCTCTCGATTGTCGTGGTGAGCCTCACGGTGGCTGCCGCCAGCGCGCCACCACCGCATCGCCAGCCGTCGCTGTCGACGCGCGGAGTGCCGGTCATCACGGTTGATGGCCTCCGCTTTCGCGACCTCAATCGAAGCGGGGCACTTGAGGCGTACGAGGATTGGCGCCGCCCGGTTGCCGAGCGCGTCGGCGATCTCGTCGGGCGGATGACCATCGAGGAGAAGGCCGGCGCGATGATGCACGGCACGGCTCCGGGGATGGGAGACGCCACGGGGCGTGGCGCGGTCTACGATGCCGCCGCGGCAGAGAAGAGCATCCTCGTCGCCAACGTGACGAGCCTGATCACGCGTCTGCGCGGTGACCCGCTGGTGCTCGCCGAGCAGAACAACGCGCTGCAGGCGATCGCCGAGCGCGGGCGCCTTGGCATTCCGCTCACGCTGAGCACCGATCCACGCAACCACTTCCAGTACACGGTCGGTGCGAGCGTGGCGCCCGGGGCATTCTCGCAGTGGCCCGAGACGCTCGGGTTCGCCGCCATCGACGATCCCGATCTCGTGCGCCGCTTCGCCGCCATGGCGCGCCGCGAGTACCGCGCGGTGGGGATTCACCAGGCCCTCTCGCCGCAGGCCGACCTGGGCAGCGAACCGCGCTGGCCACGCATCACGGGGACGTTCGGCGAGGATCCCGAACTCGCGTTCAGGATGGTGCAGGCTTACGTCGAGGGCTTCCAGGGGGGACGTGAGGGGATTGGCGCCGACAGCGTCGTCTGCGTGGTGAAGCATTGGGTGGGGTACGGCGCCGCGGTGGACGGGTTCGACGGGCACAACTACTACGGCCGCTTCGTCCGCCCCGATGGCGCGCTCGAGGCGCACATCCGCCCGTTCCAAGGAGCATTCGCGGTGAAGGTCGGCGGGGTGATGCCGACGTATTCCATCGTGCAGGACGTGACGGTCGAGGGGCAGCCCGTCGAGCAGGTGGGCGGTGGCTTCAGCCGGTACCTCCTCACCACCCTCTTGCGCGGACGCTACGGCTTTGACGGTGTGATCCTGTCTGACTGGCGGATCACCAACGATTGCGGCGAGAACTGCCGGATGGGCACCTCGGCCCCGACGCCGTCCGACATGGGGGCCCCGTGGGGTGTCGAGACACTCAGCGTCGTCGAGCGATTCGCAAGAGGCGTGCACGCGGGACTCGACCAGTTCGGGGGCACCGACGAGTCAGCGCGGCTGGTCGACGCCGTGCGTCGCGGGCTCGTGACCGAGGCGCGGGTCGACGAATCCGTGGCGCGCGTGATGACGCAGAAGCTCCAACTGGGGCTGTTCGAGAATCCGTTCGTCGACGCGGAGGCTGCAAGCTCCGTCGTTGGCGCGTCGGCGTTCAGGGACGAGGCCGCGGCCGCGCAGCGACGCGCGCTGGTCGTGCTCGAGAACAAGAGCGCGACCCTGCCCGTTGCTGCCGGCACGAGGATCTACCTGCAGGGCGTGAGTGCCGACGTGGCGCGGGCACGGGGATTGACGCCGGTCGAGACCATCGGCGAGGCGACCGTGTCGCTGATCCGCACCGCGACGCCGTTCGAGCAACTCCACAGGAACTTCTACTTCGGCAGCCGCCAGCACGAGGGCCGGCTCGACTTCCGCACCGACGATGCCGACTACCAGGCAATCGTGACAGCTGCAGCGAAGACGAAGGCCATCGTCGCGATCTACCTCGATCGCCCCGCTGTGCTGACGAACGTTCGCGACAAGGCCTCTGCCCTGATCGCGACCTTCGGCGTCAGCGACGAGGCGCTGCTGGACGTCGTGACCGGCCGCGCGCGAGCCGAGGGCCGGCTGCCGTTCGCGCTGCCGGCCTCGATGGCCGATGTCGAGTCCCAGTCGCCTGGCCGCCCCGGCGATATTCCGCGCCCGCTGTATCCGCTGGGGGCAGGGCTGCGGCTGAAATAGGGGCCGGTCAGGGCCGGTCAGAAGCCGAAGCGCATGCCGACCTGCAGCTTGCGAGGCTGCGAAGCGGCGACCGGGCTTCCGAAGAACGGCGACGTCATGACGAACGAGTACGCCGTGTAGTTGACGCGGTTCAGCAGGTTCTGGCCAGAGACGTAGAACTCGAGACGGTAGCGCTTGTCTTCGGCGCCGCCGCCGAAGCCTGGTGCGAGTCCCCCGCCGCCGCCCATGCTGATCACCACCTGCGTGCCGGCGGGACCAGACGCTGGCCGTGGCGTCCCGAAGCCGATCGCGTACGACATCCGGCCGCCCAGGTCCACCTGCGCGTCGCCGCGTCGCGCGTTCCGCCGCTCACCATCCGGTCGATCCTCGAAGACACCATCCCCGTTGTCATCGCGTCCCGTCGTGGCGTTGTACGCCAGGCCAGACTGCGCGCGTAGGTTGATCCCCACGGTGAAGTTCCTGAACGGCGTCGAGTTGAACGCGCCGCCGAGCCGGTGCGTGACGTCCCCCGGCGCCGGACCCCACTCCGTGTCGAGCGTGTTGCCGCTGGCGGGCAGCGAGAAGCCGCCGGTCGTGTTCGTGTCGCTGGTCGCCCACGTGTAGTTGAGCGCCATGAACGTGCGGTGCCACTCCATCTTCATGACGTTGACCCCGACGTGGAGCATCTGCGACCACGACGCCGCGTCTGACGCGAGGGCGACGACGTTGGCCCGGGTCGGGTCGGGCCGCACACCGTCGACCGGGGCGTTCAGGTTCCGGCCGCGCACGAGGCTGCGGCCCCAGCTGCGACCATACGAGACGGTCAGCCGGGTGTTGGGCGTCAACTGCCGATCGGCCCCGAGGTTCACGCGGTGCGCATTCGGCAGCACGAGCGCGTCGGGCCAGATGTACTGATCGGAGGGTGTCGTGGCCCCGAGGGGCCCCGGGTCGGGATACGGCGGCGACGGGATGTTCCAACTCGTGAGCCGTTCACCGTCAAGCAACAGGCTCTGCTTGTACAGGTCGTCTCCGATCCAGTCGTAGAAGTACCCGTAGCTGCCGCGCAGCGTGAGGCGGCCGTTCCTGAACGGCGACCACGCGGCGCTCACGCGCGGCGAGAGGTTCACGGCGTCGCTGACGTGTCGCTGCACGCCGTAGCGCACGCCCGCGCTCAGCAGCAGGCTGCGGCTGATGCGGTAGTCGTCTTGCGCGTACACGCCTGCCCGCCATGCGGTGTAGACGATCGACGGATCGCCGCTGCGTCGCGCGTAGTTCGACGCCCTGCCGGCCGAATAGTCGTCCAGGCTCGCGAACGTGTAGGTACCGAGATAGCCGCTCATGTCGTCGGACGAGTAGCGTCCGCCTTCCAGCAACACGCCCGTGCGCCACGAATGCGCGCCCCGCACGTAGTCGAGATCCGACGCGAGTTCGAACGTCAGGGACTCCTGTCCGCCTTGCCGCTGCGCGCCGCCGCTGGTGAACGCGTCGAGCACACGGGTAGTCGGCGCTTCGACCGTCGAGCGGTCGCTGCTGCCGGCCGCGCGGATCTGCAGGCGGCTCTCGGTGAAGAACCGGCGGCCGAGCGGACCATTCTCAGACAGCCGGATCATCGCGGTCGACGCGTCGTTCTCGTACGCCAGGTCGAAGAGGTTGTAGCCGCCGACGCCGAGGTTCTGCGACGCCGAGGTGTCGTAGTCGGCGCTCACGCGGATGGCGTGGTCCTTGTTGATGGCGTGATCGAGACGCACGTTCACATAGAACGAGTCGCGCGGCTGCCTGATGGAGTCGGTCAGCGTCGATCCGTCGGGCATCACCGCCAGCAGGTTGGGCGAGGTGTACTGCGAGCCTCCGGTGGCCGTGAGCGAGAACGACGTCTTGTTCGGGCGAATCGTGCGCGACAGGTTGAACCCGTAGCGCCGCAGCTGTTCGGGTGTCTTCGTTGGCGTGAATGCGTTCCTGGCGTTCAGCGCCTCGTCGAGGAAGTTGACGTCCATGCTGCCGCGCATCGGCCCGAGGCCAGGCTGCGTGAGGATGTCGATGAACAGCGCGCCCGTCGTCCCGCCGTGATTCTGGGCCGCGAACATGTCGAGGCGCGGCAGGCGGATCGATCGGATCTGCGACTTCGAGGGAAGGCGTCCGCCCGTGAAGCCGTCGACGCGGATCGTCGAGCCGGGCGGGGCCATGGCCTTCAGCGCCGCCTCGAGTTCGTCGGGATCGTCTGGCAGCGCATCGATCTGCTCGCGGGTGAGGACGGTGCTGAAGGCGCTTCCGCCCGGATCGAGCCCGGCGCTCTGGCGATCGCGTCCGACGGTGACCAATTCGTCGACCTTCTTGATCCGCAGCGTGATGCGCCGCCGCACGTCGCCGCCACGCACGCGCACGTCGCGCACGGTCACCGGGTCGAATCCCGCGAACGAGGCCTCGATGTCGTAGCGACCCTCGGCGAGGTCGGCGAGCGTGGCCACGCCCGCCTCGTTCGTCGTCGTGGTCACGGGCGCAGCCGGAGTGGTGGTGTCACGTTCACCCGACGACACGACGACGGATGCCGACGGAATCACGCCGCCGGTCTGGTCGACGACCGTGACGATCAATCGGCCCGGCCTGGACTGCGCGACGGCGGCGTCAGGCATGACCGTCCACGCCACGCACGACAGTGCCGCCCCGATCAGGACCCGGTGCATCGTGACGTCGTCCCTACTTGTTCACCTGGAACTTCTTCGCGTCGAGTTTCGGGTTTACCTTGAATTCGTCGACGATCATTTCTTCGGTCGTCTTGCCGTCGATCGCCCGCTGGATGCGGTGCGGCAAGCGGATGCCGCCCACGTCCTGGTAGTCGGCGTAGTACACGCGGTACTCGACAACACGCCGCGTGGCCTCGGCCTCCTTGCGCTTCGCGTCGAGTTCCTGTTCGAACTTCTCGCGGTCCTCCTTCGACATCGCGCCAGGGCCGCCGGGGCCACCCTGCACGACGCGCGTCGTCGTGCCGCCAGCCGCAGAGACCGACATCCCCGGGCCGCCCACCTGCATGATCAGCGGTTCCTTGTCCTTCCACGTGAGCATCAGCGGCAGGTGCGTGTCGCGATCGACGAACAGGCGGGCGGCGAAGTCGCCGGCACCCGTGACGTCGAGGACGTCGGCCTTGCCGTCGGCGGATTCAGCCTCGCCGGCGTACGTGAACTCCAGCGGGTAGACGGCCATGGCCGACGCGAGCATGCCAAGCGTGAGTCTCGCGAACTCCTTCTTGTTGGCGATCAGCCGCGCCTTGTCGAACTCGGCCTTCTGCTCGGCGGTCATCTTCTCGGGATCGACGGCCGCCCCTCCGGGCCCTGCCATCCTGACCACCATGTGGCCACCCGAGAGGTTCGGCGGACGGTCGATCTCCTCGATCACCTGCTCGCCGTTGAAGCCGCTGTTGCGGTACACGCTCATCGAGCCCATCGCGACCATCACGCTGCGCATCAGGTACCGGTCTGGCAGCGCGAGCGCAAGTTCGAATTCCGATTCCGCCGTGCTGCCGTTGGGGAGCGTGCGTTGAATCCTTCCGGTCGACGACAGTGTCTTCAGTTCGGCGAGCTTGCTGCCGCCCATGGCCGCGCGAGCATCGCCGAGCACCTGCCCGGCGTCGCGGCCCTGGCCCGCCGCCAGTCCCTCGAAGGCGATGAACGCCACCGCCGACCACGTGATTCCCTTCAGCATCGCTCGAGCCTCCACGGCGCCCGTGCCGGCGCCACGCGCACTGTACGACACCCTTTGACGTCGCGCCCGCCTCGTCGGCCGGAGTGAGTGGAACCCCCAGGCGTCCAAAGCGGAAACCGCAGTGAATTGGGGTCAGACCCCAATTCAGCGGGCACTCGAAACTGCGCGACAGGTTACTGGTTCAGGGACGAAGTGGAGGGAACGCAGGATGTGCGTTCAGCGGCGTGTCGGGCAGGAGGGGGATTGCAGGCGGAGCTGGGATGTGCGCGGCATGTCCCGCCGCGGAGGATGCCTGTCCTCCGCAGCGAGGCATGTTGATCAGGATCTGTTACTTCTTGTCGCCCGGCTTCTTGGCCGCGACGACGGCCGGTGCCGGCGCCTTCGGCGCCCAGAACGGATCGGCGTCCGCCCAGGTCTTCGCCAGGCTGCTCATCTGCGGACTCAGCTGGAAGATGAGCCGCGTCTCGCTGTCGATGGAAGCGATCGTCGCCGCGTTCATCTTGTTGCGGCCGCCTTCGCCAACCGCCTTGCTGAACTCGTCGCTGCCGTGCATCGGGCCCGACGCGTCGAGTTCGGCGAGCGTCGCCGACGGGTACATGAAGAAGTAGGTGCCGTCCGCCATGCCGGCGTTCACCGAATACACGGCCCAGTGCTCATTCATCTTCGCGGTCTTGTGGGCCTCGACCATCATCCGCCAGGCCTCGGCGAACGCAGCACCCTGCCCCGGCTTGACGCGAACCACGTCGACGGCCATGTAGCGCATCTTCGTGAGGTCGACGCCTGGCTGATAGCTCAGTCCCGGGCGATAGTTCGCGAAGATGGTCGATGTCCGAGAGAGGTTGTCGCCGTCGAGCGTCGAGTACTTGTCGTCCTCGGCGGTCAGCGCGGCGTTGGCTTCGAGCGCCTTGTCGGCCTTTTCGCGGTCGGCCCACGACTCCCAGCCGGTGAGGAACCAGACCTCGGAGGGACCGGCGATCGAGCGCATGGCCAGCCAGGTAATAGGCGCCTGACCCTTGACGAACGCGGCACCCCAGGCGGCTTCGTTCGCGGCGTGCGCGGCGCCCTTGCCGGGTCGCACCTCTTCACGAGCGATCTGCAGGATGCGCGGGGGCGCGGGTGGCGCGACCTGAGCGAATGCGGGGGCGGCGACGACCAGGGTCAGAGCGGCGATCGCGCCGATGCGTGCGTACGACTGCATGGATGTACCTCCAGCGTGCGGGGAACCAGCACGTGTGGACGAGAAACGACGGGCGCCAGAAAACCTGGAGTGCCCGCACCTCAGGAAGAGGCCGAACCGGATTGCAGAGACAGAGACGAAAAACGGGGCATGCCACACCGCGGAGGAGGAGACCTCCCGCCGCGGTGCGTCACGGTGGATCAACGGTTGCGTGTCTACTTCTTGTCGCCCGGCTTCTTGGCGGCGGCGACGACCACCGGAGCCTTCGGCGCCCAGAACGGATCGGCATCCGCCCACGCCTTCCCCAGGCTGCTCATCTGCGGACTCAGCTGGAAGATCAGCCGCGTCTCGCTGTCGACGGCGGCGATGGTGGCCGCGTTCATCTTGTTGCGACCCGCCTCGCCCACGGCCTTGCTGAACTCCTCGCTGCCGTGCATCGGGCCCGACGCGTCGAGTTCGGCCAGGGTGGCCGCCGGGTACATGAAGAAGTACGTCCCGTCGGCCATCCCGGCGTTCACCGAGTAGACGGCCCAGTGCTCATTCATCTTCGCGGTCGTGTGAGCGGCCACCTGCATTCGCCACGCCTCGTTGAACTCGGCGAGGCGACCTGGCTTCACGCGGACGATGTCGACGGCCATGTAGCGCATCTTCGTCAGGTCGACCTCCGGCTGATAGCTCAGGCCAGGGCGATAGTTCGCGAAGATGTTCGACGTCCGCGAGAGGTACTCACCGTCCAGCGTCGAGAACTTGTCGTCTTCGGCGGCCAGCGCGGCGTTGGCTTCCTGGGCCTTGTTGGCTGCCTCGTAGTCAGCCCACGTTGCCCACTGGGAGAGGAACCAGGCCTCGGAGGGGCCGGCGATCGACCGCATGGCGAGCCAGGTGATGGGCGACTGCCCCTTGACCATGGCGGCACCCCACGCGCCTTCGTTCGCGGCGTGGGCGGTTCCCTTTCCGGGCCTGACTTCTTCGCGGATGATCTGCAGGATACGAGGAGGTGGCCCGACCTGGGCGAATGCGGGGGCGGCGACGAGCAGGGTCAGTGCGGCGATCTTGCCAAGACGAGCGTACAACTGCATGGATGTACCTCCAGCGTGCGGGGAACCAGCACCTGTGGACGGGGAACCGACGGGCACCAGAAAGCCTGGAGCGCCCGCACCTCTGGAAGAGGCCAAACTGGGCTGTAAGAAGCCGAACCGTACCACGTATGACACACAACGGTCAAACCGCCGCGCGCGGGATGACAAGGATGCAGGCGGTGACGAGCTGCCCTAGGAGCGCTTCAGCGGGCGGTGCGTCGGCGGCGCCGTCCAGGGATCCTCCGGCCACGGGTGCTTCGGATAGCGCCCGCGCAATTCCCGGCGCACCTCGGGATACGTGCGCTCCCAGAAACTCCGCAGGTCGCGCGTCGTCTGCACCGGACGCCCGTTGGGCGCGAGCAGGTGGAACACGACAGGTGTATGCGCTGCGCCCATGGAGGGTGAATCGGCAAGCCCGAACAGTTCCTGCAATTTCACCGCGGCACTCACCGTCCCGTCTTCGCCGTATGTGAGCAGCGTTCGCCGCCCGCTGGGTACGACGAGCGAGCCGGGCGCCAGCCTGTCGATCGTGCGCCGCACGTCGCCGGGCAACTGCGCCTCGATGTCGATCTCGCCGAGGCTTCGCGCGCCGAGCGCCGCCTGGTGGGCGAGCGCTGCCAGGTCGATCGCCACGCCGGCACACCGTGCGCGGCGCAAAAACTGGGTCGTCGCCTCGTCGTGCGGACGCTCAATCCACGCGTCCCGCAAGAGGACGGCCGCGATCGCGGGATCCGGGGCAACCGGGTGCTCGTGGAGGACGATCTCGTCGAACGCCGCGACACGGATGGCCTGCACGCGGCCCGTGCCGGGATGCAGCCGATGCTCGACGCGAATGGTGTTCGGCACGATCCACTCGGGTTCGACGCGGCTCGCGATCCTGATGCGCGACTCGACGATCCCGTCGCGATCGGCGGCGACGAGCTCGAGCGCGACGAGGTACTCACCGTCGTGCACGCCCGACTCCCTGGCAAGTGTCGCGCCGTGCCCGGACGCGAGCTTCACGCGCTCGGGCGTCTGCTCGCGACGCCGCCCCAGGCGATCGGCATAGCCGGTGAACAGCGCGTGCCGGAGCTCATCGACGGTGGCGCGCGCCGGCTGACCACCGTCGGTGACCGACGCCGCCAGGCGCTGGAGTTCCCTGGCGACCTGCCGCACGTGGACGGGGAGCCGATCCGGTTGGTCGATGGATGGCCACAGATCGCACGACAGCGCCACGGCACCGTTCGAGGGGATGGCGACGCGCTCCGTGAGCAGCGCACACGCCATGGCGATCTCGGGGGCGCCGCACCCGTCGATCAGGATGCGCGCGAGCCGCGGGTGCACCGGCACACGCTGCAGCCGTCGTCCGACCTCGGTGATGTGCACACGACCGGCATCACCCTCGGTGGCGCCGAGTCGCCGAAGCACGAGCAGCGCGTGCTCGACCCGCTCGTGCGACGGCGCCTCGAACCACTCGAACGCCTGCGGGTCGCCGCCCCACGCCATGACGTCGAGCAGCGCGCCGGCGAGATCGACGCGTGCGATGTCGGGCTCCCGATGCGGGCGTAACCTGTCGCGTGCGTCCCACAGCCGCCGCACCGTTCCCGGACCGAGCCGCGCGGCACGCCCTGCACGCTGGTCGGCCGAGTCGCGCGTGACGCGCTCGAGGGTGAGGCTGTCAACGCCGCGCGCCGCATCGTGGCGCGCCACCTTCACGAGCCCCGTGTCGACGACCGCCGACACGCCCGGTACCGTCAGCGACGTCTCGGCGATGTTGGTGGCGAGGATCACCCGGCGGCCCGTCGTCGCGCGGATCGCGTCGTCCTGCGCGTCGGCGTCGAGCGAGCCGTGCAGCGGCACGACCTCCACGTCCCCGCTTGCGGCCACGTGCGCGAGGTCGCGCTGTGCCGCCGCGATCTCACGGGCGCCGGGAAGGAAGCACAGCACCTGTCCGGTGGTGCGGCGGAGGACGTCTGCGACCGCGTCGCGCAGGCTCTCGCCTGGCGCGTACTCGATCGCCAGGGGATGGAGCACACCCGGCACGCGCACAACGGGGCAGTCGCCGAGGAAGTGCGCGACGCGCTCGTGATCGAGCGTCGCCGACATCACGAGGATGCGCAGGTCGTCGCGCGCGAGCCAGGCCTGCCGCGCCAGCGCGAGCCCGAGATCGGCGTGGAGGCTCCGCTCGTGGAACTCGTCGAAGACGACAGTGGTGAAGTCAGCGAGGAGCGGGTCGTGCTGCAGGCGCGCGGTGAGAATGCCCTCGGTGACCACGAGCAGCCGCGTGTCACGCGTGAACCGCCGCTCGAACCGCACCTGCCAGCCGACGTCGCGCCCAAGCGTCCATCCGCGCTCCTCGCTGATGCGTCGTGCAATCGCTCGCACGGCCACCCGTCGAGGCTGGAGCACGATGACCGGCCCCGCATCGATCAGGGCCGCTGGGACGCGCGTGGTCTTGCCGGCCCCGGGGCCCGCCGTGAGCACCGCGGCGCGATGGCGCGCGAGCGCTGCGCGGACGTCGTCGATCGCCGCGTCAACGGGCAGGGGTTGCATGCGGGTGCCCATTGTGTCGTATCAGGCCCTGTGGTGGTAACGCGCTGGAAGCGACGCGCAGCGGCCTGGGCCGTCAGCGGCACGTGATTCCGAACGGAAAACGGCCGGCCCGGGACGCCCCGAGCCGGCCGTTTGCCCTTGCACGCTGTTCGCGTCGCGCTACTGGAACGTGTAGCGGAAGCTCAGCATCATCACGTAGACGTCGCCCAGGCCCGCCGATGTCTGCCGTGGGTTCTGGATGTAGTTGCCGTTCAACAACTGCATCCGGTAGGTGAGCGCACCGGTCGCGTCCGCCGTCGGGCTCGTCAGGATCTGGGTGTTCGTCAGACGAGTCCCGACGCCCCAGTTGCTGTTCAGCAGGTTGCCGAAGTTCGTGATGTCGAGGCGGATCTGGCCGCCATGGCGGAAGTTGCCCGTCTTGACGAACAGGTCCTGGATCAGGCTCAGGTCGACGCGGTGCACCATTGGGAGGAACACGGCGCCCCGCTGCGCATACTCGCCACGGTGCTTGCTCAGGTAGCTGTCGAGCGTGATGAGGTTCTCGAACGCGTTGGCCTGCTCGGCGGCCGTGTAGATCCGGCCGCCCGAGGTGAACGTCGCAAAGTTCATCTCGGACGTGCTGCGCGGGATGTAGATCAGGTCGTTGCCCGACACCGTGTCACCGTTGGCGTCACCCGAGAACACGTAGCTCTGGTTGCCGTTGGTGTGGCCGTCGTAGAACACCGAGACGGTCGTCGCGCCCCAGTCGAACAGCCGCATCGTGTAGTTGCTCGCCAGGAAGAAGCGCTTGCCGGGCGAGTTCTGCGAGAACGCCAGGGCCGGGTTGTTCGCGTCGTAGACAATCGGGTTCGCCGAGCCCCACGAACTGCCGGCCGTGGACGAGGGCTCGACCACGCTCTTCGACTCGCCGTAGTTGAAGCCGCCCTTGAACGACAGGCCGTGCCACGGCGACTTGGTGAGGGAGCCCGAGATGTTCCACGAGCGGTTGTCGCTCTGGTTCTTGATCACGTACGCGGCCGTGATGTTCTTGCCGGGCAGGTTGTTGATCTTGGTGACGCACGGTCCGTTCTCCGAGCCGATCGTGGTCACGCAGGCCGGGGTCACGCCGGGAATCACCGCCCAGCGGGGACGCTTGTCAACACCCGTGTAGGCCGAGTTCGACGCCGGGAGGTTGGCGTTGATGTACACCGGGGCGTTCAGGTCGCGGTTGTACATGAAGTCCAACGCGGCGGTCATGCCCCAGAACACCTTCCGGTCGACGCCGATGTTGCTGCGCCAGGTCTGCGGGAACCGGAAGCTCTCGTCGGTGACGTCGAGCTCGTAGCTGGCCGCCGTGCCGCCCGTCGCGACGGGCTTGTACCTGTCGGGGTCCGGGTTGAACGGGTAGGTCGTGACCGACGAGTTCGAGTCGAGGAAGCCGTAGAGGACGCCGGTGTTGCCGATCTGGTTCGAGATCCAGACGTAGGGCGGCTTGCCCGAGAACACGCCCGTGCCGCCGCGGACCTGCGTCTTCTGGTCATTCGCGACGTCCCAGTTGAAGCCGGCGCGCGGCGACCAGTACGCGGTCGTGTCGGGCAGCTTGCCGGTGTTGTACTGGATCGGGCTGCCGTCCTGGTCGCGGAAGGTCAGCGTGTTGGCGACGGGGTTGTCGAACCCCGTGTTGCCGAACTTCGGCACGTCGACGCGGAGGCCGGCCGTGATCGTCAGGTTGTTGCTCGGACGCCACTGGTCCTGGATGTACGTGCCCGCGTAGAGCACGTCGAGTGGCTGGAGGGGCGGCGTGGTCTCGCCGGGCTGCAGCAGGTACTTCACCTGGAAGCGGCTCGGCGCGGCGGCCACCGTGCGGTTCGGGTTCGCGAGGTAGCCGTTGGCGTCAGCGTAGAAGGCGTCGAGCGTCGCGTACGAGTACGCGCTCTGGATGCCGAAGTAGAACGAGTTGTCGGAGTGGAACTTCTCGACGTTGGCGCCGAACGTGATCGAGTGATCCTTCATGAACATCGTCACGCTGTCCTGCGCCTGGAACGTGCTGTAGTAGAGCAGGTTGTACGGGGTGAACGGCTCGTTGCCGAACGCGGTGTAGGCGCTGCCGTCACCCGCGCCGATGACGACGAACGGCGACAGGGGCGTCTGGCCCTTCGGGCCGCGGCTCTCGTCCTGCTTCGTGTAGCCAACGAGCAGGTTGTTGGTGAACTTGCCGCCGAACAGCGAGTTCCACTCGACGACGCCCGACTTCAGGTTCTCGAGGATCTCGTAGTTCGAGTTCTCGAAGGTCATGAACTGCGTCGTGTTCGTCTGTCGGCTCGTGCCGAGCGACGAGGAGCCCGACTGGGGAACGTCGCTGCTCGAATCGAGCTGGTTGTAGCGGAACGTGACCTTGTTCGCGCCGTTCAGGCTGTAGTCGGCCTTCACCATCCACGGCGTCGCGGGCGTCGTGTCGGGGATGTTCTGGAAGGCGCCCGTGTCGTACTTGAGGTTGTTCTTCAGGAAGGTCTGCAACCCGGCCAGGTCGGAGCAGAGCACGCGCGTCATGCTGCCGGTGACCGGCGCGCCGCCCGGGTTGCACTGGAACGTGTGCAGCGGACGGGTGTCTTCCTGTTTCTCGTACGCGCCGAAGGCGAACAGCCTGTTCCTGATGATCGGACCGCCGGCCCAGACGCCCGTCGTGTTCGTGTCGAAGGTGCCGGGGTTGAAGGGGAGCCCGTTTGCCTCGGTGCCGACGAACGACTCGTCGCGCATGCGGTAGTAGGCCGACGCCGTGAAGCGGTTGGTGCCCGAGCGCGTGACGGTGTTCACGCCGGCGCCGGTGAAGTTGCCCTGGCGGACGTCGTACGGGGCGACGTTCACCTGCACCTGCTCGATGGCCTCGAGCGAGATCGGCGCGACGCCCGTGCGGTCGCCGATGCCGCCGCTGGTGACGCCGAGACCGAAGGAGTTGTTGAAGTACGAGCCGTCGATCGTCACGTTGTTCGCGCGGTTGTCCTGGCCGGCGAACGAGCCGGTGCCGCCGTACTGCGGCGTGAGGCGCGTGATGTCGGTGAGGCGCCCCGACACGGTGGGCAGCGTCGCGATGTCGTCGCGCTGAACGGCCGTCGCCGCGCCCGTACGGTTCGACGAGAACACGGGATCGGTGTTCGCCGTCACCGTCACCGATTCCGACGCGGCCACGGTGCCCAGCGTCATGGTGAGGTCCGACGACACGCCGAGCGAGACGCTCACGTCGCGGATGGTCTGCGGCTGGAAGCCCTCGAGCGACGCAGTCAACGTATAGGGCCCGCCGACGCGCATGCCCGGAATCGAGAAGTGGCCGTCCTCACGCGTGACGGCCTCGTAGTTCGTGCCCGACGGCTCGTGCACGGCCAGGATGCTCGCGCCGGGCAACGCCAGCCCCTGCGCGTCCTGAACGACGCCGGCAATCTGCCCCGTCGTCACGCCCTGCGCGCTCGCGGCCGTGGCGAGAGCGCACGTCGCCACGAAAACAAGGACCACTCGTGTCAAATACTTCATTCCATCTCTCCTCAACAGCCGAACCGTACCGCAAGCAGATGACGCACACGTGACAAAGACCCAAGCTGGGCAAATCGAACCGCCGGTGAGTATACCCTCGGGCTGCAAGGCTCATCCGGAGACTTCGCGAACGATCCCCCATTGGACTGCCGGGTGACCGCACGGGCTTGGCTCGCGCCCGTCGATCGGCACCGCGCAAGCGAAGCTCTGGTCGAAAGGTTGGAAAATGCGCCGTGATTCGCGGCCGGCCCGCGGAGTCGGCGGGGCGGGACGTGACGAGGCGAGCACGTGGCGACGGGCAGCACGGCCAGACGCACGAAGCCCCCGGCCGCATCGAAAGATGCGACCGGGGCAGTCGGAGTGATCAGTCGGCGCACGGCAGGGGGCGCAGCACGCCGCCCCTGCCGACGTCACGTCGTGCTGCTAGAAGCGCAGGCGGAAGCCCACCTGGCCCTGCCACCGTGAGCGGAGGTCGTCGCGGTTGTAGCGCGGGACCGTGCCCAGCACCTCGTTGCTCAGGGTGTAGGCCCACTTGCCCGTCGCCGCATCGACCGCCGCGCTGGCGACGGCGAGGCCGTTGAAGTTCGCGTAGTCGATCTGCCCGTTGGTCTTGTCGAACAGGTTGAGCAGGTTGAGCAGGTCGAACGTGATCTCGCCCTTGTAGCGGCCGAGCGACACGTCGAACGCCGCGCGGAAGTCCATGTTGTTCGTCCAGGGGCTCCGGCAGATGTTGCGATCGTTGATGTCTCCCGACGGCAGGTCCGTGCAGTCGCCGTCGTTGATGAACGCCATGAGCTGATCGAACGAGCCGTTGCGGAGGACGATGTCAGACGCGCTGGCCGGGAGGTACGCGAGGTCGTTGGTCGAGCCGTTGTCACCGTTGACGTCGTTGAAGAACCGGTACGCGTACGGCCGTCCGGTCTGCCCGTTGTAGTACATCGACAGCGTCGCGGCCGTCTTCCCCATGGGGATCTGGTACGACACCGCGAGGTTCACGCGGTGGCCCGGGTCGAAGTTCGATATCGCCGGGCGGGGGATTGTTGATGTCGAAGTTGCCGAACTAGTTGTTGATCCAGTTCGACCGTGCCTGGCTCGACCCGCCATCGTTGACCGTCTGCGACGTTCCGTACATGTAGGAAACGCTCGCGAACCAGCGGTTGCGGAACGGCCGGTCGACCTTCAGGGCGATGTTCATCGAATCGCCTTCGTCGGTGTTCGTGAGGAAGATCACGTCGCTGTACGTCGGGTTGGCGCGTGCGTAGAACGGTCGCCCGTCGGGCCGTGTGCCCGCCTGGACGAGGTTCAGGTTCTGGTAGTCGATGTCCTTCCTGACCTTCGAATACAGCAACTCCACGCTGCCGACGAATCCGAGGAACCCCAGCGACCGGTCGTAGCCGATGTTGCCGCGAATCAGCTTGGGGTAGCTGTAGTCGGGATCGACCATGTTGATCTCGTTGGTGGCCGCGGCGCCGACGTTCGTCGGCTGCGCGTTCGGGTCGGGCACGAAGGCGATCTGGTTTGTCGACGTTGAACGCACGGTTCACGCGCGTGAACTCGATGCCGGTGTTCGTGTACTGGTTCGACAGCCACACGTACGGCGTGCGTCCGCCGAACATGCCGATGCCGCCGCGGACCTGCTGCCGCGTGTCACCACTGCTCAGGTCCCAGTTGAAGCCGGCACGCGGCGACCATGTCTGCGGGCTCGGAACCACGTCGGTGCTCTGCCCGTAGATCTGCTCCACCGCCGGGTTCGCGTTCGGCTCGTCGGGGAAGATCGGGAAGTCGAGCCGCACGCCGTAGGTGACGGTGAAGTTCGGCGCGATCCTCCACTGATCTCCGGCGTAGAACCCGAACTGGTACACCCAGAAGCGCGCGGAGTTCTTCGGGTCTGACGTGGCCGAGAAGCTGTAGTCGTACCCCTGTGCGAAGCCCGCCTCGAACTGCTCGACGCTCGCGAAGTCGTAGGTGCCGAAGTTGTCGCGGATGAAGAGGTTGCGGAACTTGAAGAACTCGTTGTGCGTGCCCACGGTGAACGTGTGCCTTCCACGCACGAACGTCAGGTCGTCGTGCAGCTCGATGATGTCCTGGTCGAGTTCGTTGGCCGCCGAGAACTGCTCGGTGCCGAAGCGGAAGCTCCCACCGCTGCCGAGACGGACGTTGACCTGCGGGAACTCCGTGCCGGTGGCGCGAAAGTCGCGAATCCGCTGGTAGCTCATGCGGAACTCGTTGAACATCGTGCCGATCGTGCTGTTCAGCTGTCCGACGGTCGAGTTCGTCTTGCTGTTGAACCGGTAGTTCTGGTCAGGGAACCTGTACGTGGTGTTCGTCGGAAAGAGCGAGTCATTGATGGCGTCGACGTAGTTGTGCCGCACCGTCAACTGGCTCTGGCCGAGATTGATGTCGGCGCGCACGAACACCTTGTCGTTGTTGGTCGCGCGGATGAACTCGTCGATTCCGCCCGGATCGTAGTTGTAGCGGCTCTGCAGGACGTTGAGGATCCGCTGGATCTCGGCCTGCCGGCCGAACGCCTGGCCCGAACTCCCGTCCACCGACTAGCCCGACGGGGTGTCCTTGCGGCCGAAGTCGAGGTTGCCGAAGAAGAACGCCTTGTTCCGCACGATGGGCCCGCCGAGGCTGCCGCCGAACTGCTTGTCGCTGAACGTCGCGATCGGGCGGTCGTCGGCGCCGTCGCCGACCAGGCCCTGGTCGCGGAAGAAGTAGTAGCCCGTGCCCTTGAACAGGTTGGTGCCGCTGCGCGTGATCGCGTTGATGCCGCCGCCCGAGAAGCCGCCCTGCCGCACGTCGTAGGGCGAGACCACGATCTGCAGTTCCTGGATCGCGTCGAGGCTCACGGGCTGCGTGCTCGCGGGACCGCCCGGCGTGCCGCTGTCGGCCAGGCCGAACAGGTCGTTGTTCACCGCGCCGTCGATCTGCAGGTTGTTGTAGCGGCCGCTCCGACCCGCGATGCTCAGCGTCGAGTCGTTGCGCGTTGGTGGCGGTCTGGCTCACGAACGGGTTCACGCGGGCGAAGTCCTGCAGGCTGCGCTGCACGCTCGGCATGGTCTCGAGGGTGGCCTGCGCGATGCTGGCCGATGTGCCGGCCTTGGCACCCGAGAAGACCGAGCTGGCCTCGGCGGTCACCGTCACGGTTTCCTGGACGGTCTCGAGCTGCAACGTGAAGTCGACCGGCGTCTCTTCGCCGAGGTTGACCATGACCCCGTCACGCGTCTGCGCACGGAAGCCGGCGATCAGCACGCTGACCTTGTAGGGACCGCCGACGCGCACGTTGAGCACGCGGAACCGGCCGTCACCCTCGGTGACTGCCGTGTACTCCGTTCCCGTGGGCTCGTGCACGGCGGTAACGCTCACCCCGGGCAGCACGCCGCCCTGGTTGTCGATGACGCTGCCACTGAGGTTGCCGGTGGTGACACCCTGGGCAAAGGCGGAGTTGCTCGACGCGAGCATCCCGATGGTACAGGCGAGCACGATGACAAACTTGCGAAACACACCGATGGTGTGGACGAACATGGAGCCCTCCAGGGCGGAGACGAGGCGGGTAGAAGACCGAGTCGTGGACGAGCAAGCGCTCGCGCCACGATCGAAGACTAATCTCCCCGTTCCGGGGGTGTCAACGACGGAGGTATGACTGGGCCGATCCTCACGCTGAGCCGTCATTTCACGCCCACGATTGCCACCCCGGCCGCTCTGGGGGCGCGGCCCCGCCCGCTACTCGGGCGACGACGGTTCCTTCGGTGCGGGTTTCTTCGGCTGGCGGGTCTCCAGGTGCTTCTCCATCTCGAGCCGCGGCACCCCGTCGGTCCACCATCCGGGAGCAGGGGCCCCGACCAGGAAGTGGTCGAAGAACTCCTTCATCCTGACGGTGTAGTCGTGCTGGTTCGCCGGCTTGCGCAATCCGTGGTTCTCGCCCACGTACTCGAGCAGCACCACCGGCTTCTTCAGGCGCCGCAGGGTGCTGTAGTACTCGACGCCCTGCGTGAAGTCGACGGCGCCGTCCTTGTCGTTGTGCAGCAGCACGAGCGGGGTCGTCACCTTCATGGCGTGCATCACGGGCGAGTTCCGGGCGTACGCCTCCCAGTTGTCCCAGTAGCCGCCGCGGAACCTCCCCTGGCTGCTCTCGAAGATGGCCATGTTGGCGCCGCCGGTGTTCTTGTACACGAGGCTGTACATGCTGACCATGTTGGTCAGCGGCGCGCCCGCGACGGCGGCCTTGAAGGCGTTCGTCTGCGTCACGAGGAACGCGGTCTGGTAGCCGCCCCACGAGTGTCCCTGCAGGCCCACACGCGTCGGGTCGACGACACCCGTGGCCACGGCAGCCTGCAGCGCCGGCAACACGCACCAGACGGCAGACATGCCGGGGTCGTTGAGGGTGTAGGTGATGTCGGGCATCAGCACGGCGTAGCCGTTGCTCGTGTAGAAGCTCCGGTTGAATCCTGTGGGCGTTGGCGACGCGAAGCGGTTCAGCTGATCCGACAACTGCTCGTAGATGTAGACGATGGTGGGGTAGCGCTTGCCGGGCTCGTAGTTCGCGGGCAGGTAGAGTGCCGCCTGCAACTTCGCGCCCTTGGCGCTGGTGTAATCCACCAGGCGCGCCCCGCTCATCCACGACGCCTTCGAGACCTGGGCCTGCAGATCGGTGAGGCGACCGGGGCTCGCGAACGTGGCGTCAGACACGTGGAAGTCGGGGAAGACCGTGGCCGACTCCTTCGTCCAGGCGAAGCGATCGGCCCGCTCGGCCTTCAGGAGCCGTGCATACGCCACGTCGCCCCATCCCAGCACCTCGGCGCCCGGCCTGGCCGCGACGACACGGGCGACCCCACCCTTCTTCGTGCGCTCGCCGTAGGCGTCGAAGTACTGCGCCTCGGCGAGGTCGATTCCCTTCTCGTCGGGATCGAGCACGAAACGGCGTCGATAGCGGATGCCGTCCTTGCGGCCGTTCCCGGTCAGGTTCACTGCCTGCCCGTCTGCGACCGGCACCCGCCAGACGTCCCACGCGTCGCTGAGCAGCACGTACTGACCGTCGCTCGACCATCCCACCGGGCTCACCGGTGGCTTCACCACGTTGTGGTCGTCTTCGACGTCCACGAACGACACCGGGAGCCCCAGGGTGATGTTCTTCGAGGTGTTGGTGGCCAGGTCGTGCACGAAGTAATGCCCATCGTCATAGAACAGCCAGCGTGTGCCGTCTGGCGACGGCGCATAGGACCAGCGCACCTGCCTTCGCGCGAGCGTCCGCTTGCCGGTCTCGAGATCCACCGCGTAGACATCCTGGAAGTTGCGGCCCTCGAGCGAGCCGACGATTTCCCAGGTGCGCCGATCGATGCCGATCGCGTAGCGTCCGTGGTCGGGCAGGGTGACGTCACGCATCTCGTCGTCGGCCAGGCGGATGAACTGCTTCGAGGCGACGCGATACGTGGCGAGGAAGCTGAAACGCCGGTCGCGCTGTTCCTGCACCTGCTGCTGCGACTGCAGGCGCGCGTCCTTCCAGTGCCAGAGCACCAGGTCGGGCGTGTCTGCTGCGGCCGCTGCCCCGGGGCGCGCTCCCGCGCCGGCGGGGGGACCCTCGGCGGGAGCGTCGCCTTCCTTCTTGTCGTCGGTCTTGTCGGTCTTCGCCTTCGGCGCGTGGATGCCGAAGAGCAGTCCGGCGCGATCGTGGGTCCACTGCGGCGTCCTGTTCGGGCTGATCGACATCCCCGCCGGAAACGCGCTGTCGCTGGCGGGATCGAACACCGTCGTGGCGATCGATGCGCCGTCGAGGCCGGTGACGCCCATCACGCTATAGAGACGATCCTCGTAGCGCTTGTCGGTGACGCCCCGGAGCACGGCCAGCGCGTCGCCCTCGTCGGTGAACGCCACCCGCTCGAAGACCGCGCGCGCACTCGCCAGGGTGCGGATGCTGCCCGTCTTCAGGTCGCGCACGTGCACGCCGTTGCCGAGCTGTTCGTCGGCATCAATCGTCCACGCCAGCAGCCGTCCCGCCTTGTCGAACGCGAACTCCCCGACGCTGCCGAGCGCCAGTTCCGTGCCCGCATCCAGATCGCGGACGATGAGGGTCGCGCCCTTCGGCTTGTCGCGTCCCGCATCGTCGGGGCCGTAGCGGTGCACGGCGAACGCGAGCGCGCTGTCGCCCGAGAACGCGAACTGGCGCGACTTCGGGTAGTCGATCGCCTCGCCCGTCTCGAGGTTCACCAGCTTCACGCTGGTCTGGACGGGCTTCTTCTGCTGCCGCAGCTTCTCGGCGTCCTTGCGCAGCGGGTACACGAGGAACGCCGCCCACTTGCCGTTCTCGGCGACGGCGATGTCGGCACTGCGAGGGGCCACCGGCGGTCCGGCGGCCTGGTCGGGGGGCGGAGGCAACTCGCCGATGGGGAAGCGGTACGCCTTCTCGCCTGTCGTCGCACGAATGACGACCTCGCTGTCACCACGCGAGGGGCTTTCACGGTAGGCGAGCCAGCGGCCATCGGCCGACAGGACGGCGGGACCGATCGTGCGCCACGCGATCATGTCGTCGAGCGTGATGGGATGCCCCGCCGAGATGCCGGCTGCGGTGGTGGTGCCCGTGGCAGCGGGTTGCGCAACGGCCTGCAGCGTGCTTCCGCCGATGGCGAGGACGACGACCAGCGCAACGGTCGTGCTGCGCCGTGGGAACGAGTGCGTCGACGAGGAGCGGACGAGGAAGGGTATCGACATGATGCGCATCTTACATGCGGGAGTGTCGTGTCCGGGGCATCGGTGCGACAATCGGCGCCATTCGGGGCCCGGCCCCGTGGAGGTTCATACATGCGACCGGTTATCGCCATCGTCATCCTGGCATCCACGCTCGCGCATCCCGCGCGGGCAGAAGAAGGCAAGTGGACACCGCAGCAAGTGCTCGAGCAGGGCCAGGCCTGGGTCACGAAGCAGGGCTTCGGCCTTCCGCTCGACAAGCTGTGGAACGAGAAGGCGGGCGGAGGGTTGCTCGCGAACGCCGTGCAGTTGCCTGGATGCTCGGGCAGTTTCATTTCTGCCGAGGGCCTGCTGGTGACGAATCACCACTGCGTGGTCAGCATCCTGCAGGAGCACTCGACGCCGCAGGCGAACCTCGGCAAGGACGGGTACCTCGCGCGCACTCGCGCCGACGAGAAGGCCTCGAAGGCGTACCGCATCCAGGTGCCGCGCGCGTTTCGCGACGTGACCCGCGAGGTGCTCGCGGCCGTCCCCGACAAAGCCGACGACCTCTCGCGTTTCCGGGCCGTCGAGGCGGCCGAGAAGGCGATCGTCGCGGCGTGCGAGAAGAAGCCCGACACCCGCTGCCAGTTCGCGACGTTCGACGGCGGGCTGTTCTTCACGCTCACGGAGTTCGAGGAAATCAAGGACGTGCGCCTCGTCTACGCGCCGCCCGAGATGGTCGCCAACTACGGCGGCGAGATCGACAACTGGATGTGGCCGCGGCATTCGGGCGACTTCGCGTTGCTGCGCGCGTACGTGAACGGCCAGCCGTACGTCCCACGCTACTGGTTCCCGGTCTCGACAGACGGCGTCAAGCCAGGCGATGCGGTGGCGGTGCTCGGGTATCCCGGCCGCTCGTATCGCTCGTTCGTCGCCGACGAGATGGCCGAGCGCGAGGTGCGCTGGTTCCCGGCCGTCCGCGACCTGAACGCCGAGTGGATCCGCATCCTCGAGCAGGCGGGGGCAGCGTCGACGACGGTCGCCATCGCCGTCGAGGATGAACTCCGCAGCCTCGAGAACACACGAAAGAACGCCGACGGGCAGATCACTGGCTTGCGGCGCGGCCGCATCGTCGTGAAGCAGCGCGAGGCCGATGCCCGCGTCAAAGCGTGGATCGCGAATCGTCCCGAGGGCGCGGCGGCGCTCGAGGCGTACGACGGGCTCGTGCGGCTGAACGCGGAGCGCCTGCAGTCGTGGGACCGCGACTTCCTGCTCGACCTCGTTGCCCGTGGGCCACGGGCGCTGCGCTGGCCGACGCAACTCGCACGCCGCGCCACCGAGAGCGTCAAGCCCGACGCGGAACGGGAGCCCGGCTACATGGAGCGCGACATCCCGCGCCTTCGCGATCAGCTGGATCGTGACCAGAAGCGGTACGTCGAGCCGGTCGACAAGGCCCTGCTGCGATCGTGGTTGCGCCGCGCGCTCGCGCTGCCTGCCGGCCAGCGCATCACCTCGATCGACGAGGCCTTCGGCGTCGCGAAGGGCGACGCGGCACTCGATGCGCGGATCGATCAGCTCTACGCCGCGTCGCGCGTCTTCGATCTCGCGACGCGCAAGGCGATGTTCGACGAGCGCCCCGACGCGCTGCGCGCACGCAAGGATCCGCTGCTCGACCTGGGCCTCGCGCTCGATGCCGAGCGACTCGCCGTCAAGGCTCGTCGCGACGCGGCGTCGGGAGCGACGCTGCGCCTGCGCCCGGTGTGGCGGCGCGCGGTGATCGCCGAGGCAGGACATCCGGTTGCGCCCGACGCGAACTCGTCGCTGCGCGTCACGTTCGGTCGAGTGGAAGGCTACACGCCGCGCGAGGGGCTCACGGCCACGCCGCAGACCACGCTTGCGGGCGTGATGCAGAAGCACACGGGCGAGGATCCCTTCGATGTGCCCGCGAAGGTGCGCAACGCGTTTCCCGCGTCACGCAACAGCCGCTGGAGCGCCGCGGCGCTCGGGCAGGTGCCGGTCGACTTCCTGGCCACGTGCGACACCACGGGCGGCAACTCGGGCAGCCCCACGATCGACGGGCAGGGCCGCCTCGTGGGCGTGAACTTCGATCGGGTGTGGGAGAACGTCGCGAACGACTTCGGCTACAACCCGGAGATCGCGCGCAACGTGAACGCCGACATCCGGTACCTGCTGTGGCTGCTGGACGACGTCGAGAAGGCGACGGACGTGCTGAAGGAACTCGGGGTGAGGTAATCGGTCACCCATCACCGTAACGGGCCGCGCGGGGGCGCGGCCCCTACACCTGGCCCCTACACCTGGCCCCTACACCTGGCCCCTACACCTGGCCCCTACACCTGGCCCCTGCACCTGGTCCCTACACCTGGCCCTGACACCCGCTCCAATCCACAACCCACACCGTCGATTGGCGTGGGGGCCCAGACACCCACACCAACGACAACGCGTTGCACACATTCGATTGGGGTAGGGGCCGCGCCCCCGCGCGGCCCGCCGCCCGCTGCGCGGCCCGTGAACTGCGCCCGCGTCGACGGGAACCCGTTTGCGTTGGTGAGGTATCCGGGCCGCGCAGGGGCGCAGCCCCTACACCTGGCTATCGCATGCGCGCGGCGGTGGCCTGGCTGACGGCGCAGGTGACGGTCCTGGTCTTGCCGACCATCTCGATCGTGAGCGGGCCGGTGGCGGCAAAGGCGGCGTAGTCGAAGAAGAACGACCCGCCGCCGTTCGTCACCTGCTTGGTGGCAGGCGCGATGGTCTTGCCGCCGCGCTTCACGTTGACGGTCGTGATCGGGTTCTCGGCGGCGTGCAGGGGCGTGATGCCGAGGACGATGCGCTGGCGCTGCGCCTCCTGGTAGCTGGGCGTGGGTGCCGGCTGCTTCTTGCTGACGGCGAGCCACACGGTGTACGCGACCTGCTTGTAGGGCGTGTACATCACCAGCGTGAACTCGGCGTTCTTGCACATGTCGGTGTCCCAGTACACGCAGGCGGGATTCGTGCCGCCCTTCTTCCCGCACTCGACGGCGTTCCAGTAGTTCTCGCTGTTGATGGCCTGGATGCCCTTCGACCATGCCGGCGTGGTGCCGGCTGCGACCCTGGCGGTGACCTGCGCACCGGCAGGAACCGCCATCCCGATCACGCCAACCAGGAGCGCCGCGCACGCGGCGCGACACGTCAGGCGACGCACCAGCATCCTCTGCATGTCACTTCCCCACGCGGAGCCGGATCCCGCCAAGCACCGACATGTGCTTGTCGTCGAGCACGCCCTGGCCGGCACCGCTTTCGCTGCCCTTGAGCATCATGAAATTCCCCTCGGCATAGAAGGCGACATGCCGCGTCAGCCAGAGTTCGAGGCCGCCGCCGGCAAACCACCCGAGACCGCTCGTCTCGTACTCCAGCGTCACCGACCCGCCGGGGACGGTGGTCGTGACGTCGTCGACGGTGCTGGTGCGCTCGAGGACGTTCTGCGACATCGACGAGAGCGAACGCTCGTACGTCACACCGACCCTGCCGTAGACGCGCACCGGGCCCACGGGCACGCCCACCTTGCCGCCGATCGTGACGATGGCCACATCGAGAGTGTCGGTGAAGTTGTAGACGGTCTCGCTCGCCGTGGCGCTGGTCGTTGGCGGCTTGAGGAAGCTGACATCCAGGGCCAGGTATTGGCTGAACCAGTATTCCGCGCCCACGGTGTAGGCCCATCCGGTGTCGTCTCCCTCGCACGAGGCGACGTTGCCGCAGACGTTGGTGTTGACGTTCGAGAACGTCCCGAGTCCACCGCCCCCCGAGACCATCAGCCCCGACGGCACGACGGTCCACGTCTTGGGGGGTGCATTCGGATCGAACGGGCCCTGGCGGAGCAGGAGCCGCGGACTTGGTCCCTCGACCGAGACGACGATGGTGCTGATCGCCTTCACCAGGAAGAGGCCGGGGATGTCGCGCCTGATGCAGGCGGTGTCGGGCGGAGGCGTGCCGATGCCCGGCTGCACGAAGAGGATGCGCCGCCGGGTGCCACACGAATCGACGTACACGGTGGCGTCGATGTCTGGCCGACTGGCCGGTCCGGGCACGATGAGCGTCGCCTCGCCGTCGGCATTGGCGGTCTCGGTGGCCACGACCTTGTCGTTGATCTGCACCTCCACCGTGCCGCCTGCGGGGCCCTTGCGCGCGATGATGGTTTGGGCGTCGGCGCTGCCGGCCGCGGCAACGATGCCGAGGACTGCCACCAGGGAAAGCCGTGGCCAGTTCAACATCGATGTCGCGATCAGGGAGGTCGGGGCCGTGACGGAGCGAGCGGGGCGCGACCTCATAGCACGGTCACCAGTTCGATTTCGAAGATCAGCGTGGCATTGGGCGGGATGATGGAATTGCGCCCCGGGCCGTACGCCAGCGACGGCGGCAGGACGATGCGCCTGAGACCGCCCTCGGCCATGCCGACCACTCCCAGGTCCCAGCCGGCGATGACCTGGCCCGAGCCGAGCGTGAAGCTGAACGGCGTGCCACCGACCGACGTTTCGAACTGCGGGCCCTTGTTGTCGGGCTTCGAGGCGTCGTAGATCCACCCGGTGTAGTGCACCGTGACGACGCTGCCGACGAGGGCAGGCGGCCCCGTGCCGACACGCAGGTCGGTCCGGGTGAAGGGGGCAAAACTCGAGGGAGCGGTCGGCGAGTCGACGCACCCGCTCAGTCCACCCGTCAGGATGGCGAGCACGGCGAGCGCAACAGCCGAGCGACGCAGGCGTACCAGATTCACGCGAACTCCTGATCAGGACGGGACGCGCGCTCCGAGGGCCGGAGCGGCACCCGCCGACACAAGCAGTCGATTATATGCAAGTCCGCCCGTGTTGGCTGCTCAGGGCGGCGAACGAGCAGGATCCGGTCCGTCCGGTGTCGGGCCGGGCAGGAGCGCGGCCTCTACCTCCGGCCAGGCAACGTACCGGAGTGCGATACCCTACCGGGCCAGCGGATCGGGCCGCAGCTGGAAGTGCGCGGCCAGCGGCTTCGATCCCTTGCCGCCCTCGATGAGCCACGGCGTGCGGTCGCCGTTGGCCGCCCACAGGCCGCGACCCTTCCAGCCGGCCTTCGGATCGTCGATGCGCCCGTCGAAGCCCTTCGCGTAGAACCCCATCGGATACGGCACGCGCAGGACCACCATCCGTCCGTTCGCGAACGCGATGAGACCGTCGTTCAGGTTGCCGGTCGACATCGGCACGTCCTTTCCGAGCCCGAACGTGTCGTGCTGATCGACCCAGCTGTAGTAGCTCGACTCGGCGCTGTTCTCGCCGATGCCCTGGAAGCCCGGACCGGGATACTGGTGGAACGTCCATCCCTCAGGACAGTGGTTACCCGTGGCCGTCGGCCCGTTCAGCGGGCCCTTGCACTTGCGGCGATCGAAGCTCCCGAGGTGCCCGCTGGCCAGAGAGACCCAGACCACGCCCTGGCCGTCGATGTCTGCCGCCACGCACGCCGAAGCCCGGCATCGGCACGTTGTAGACCTCGGCGAGCGCGGTCTGTGGTGGGTTCGATCCCGGCGCGAGCCGCACGACTCCGCTCACGCTGTTGCCACGGAACGATCCCCACACCGAGCCGTCGACCGGGCTCGGCATGACGGCGTAGAACCCGGCGTTGATGCGCTTGTCCTTCGTCGGGTCGAGCGGTTGGTCGGGCTCGACGTACGCGTCGCGCGTGCCGTTGCCGTTCGTGTCGAGCACGAGCGCCGTCCAGCCCTGCGCCTTCGCCGCATCACCGGTCGCGTCGAACACCCTGGTGTTCAGCCATCCCACCACCGGACCGCCGCCGCTCGTCCACAACGTGTCGTTCGCGTCGTACCCGAACTGCAGGTGGTGTGTGCTGAAGCACGTGTCGACGAAGGTGTACTTCATCGTCTTCGGATCGAGCACGGCGAGGTGCCTCGTCGCGCGATCCATCGGGAACAGCTTCGCCGACGGATGGTCAGAGCCCGCCTTGCAGAAGGCGGGATTACCAGTGCCACGCACCGCCGCCGCGAGCCAGAGGCGGCCGGAGGCGTCGAACATCGAATTGTGGTTGTTGACCCGCGTGTCCCAGATGGCCTCGGTGCCCCAGTAGGCCGACGGCATCAGCGGTGCGAGCCCGGCCGCGTGCCCCGGGCCGAGGCTCAGCGGCATGTCGGCGTCGCGCACCGGCGCCCTGAAGGTCGTCGCCGTGTTCCTCACGGGATCGAGGATGGGAAGCAGGTCGGAGCTGTACTCCGGTGATCCGAACAGCGGTCCGTTGGCGTTGACGGTGGGATGCCGCCGGTCGCTGGCGATCAGGTCGTGCAGGTAGTGCTTCTCGTCCATCCAGTCGCGCAGCGTGACGACGATGTTGCGCTCGACGCCCTGGGGACGCGCGGGCGTGGCATGCGGGAGCTCACCCCTGGCGATGCGATCCGTCCACTCGCCGAGGCGCTCGAGCGCGACAGGGCCGAGCGCGCTGAGCGCCGACAACATCATCTCGCCCGACTGGCCCGACTGCACGCGTCGCGCCCACGCGTCGGCTCCCGTCGCGAAGGTGCCGAAGGCGGCCGGGATCGTTCGCGTCGAGTGCTGCCCGATCTGGTGGCAGCCGATGCAGCCGTTGCTCTTCATGTTGTTCAGCCACATCGTCTGCGTGATGTCCCTGGGAATGTCGCCCCGTTCACCGAACTCGCCAGGGCCGGGGATCTTCAGCATCGAGTACCAGTAGATCGCCGGATAGTACCGGGCGGCTGCGGCAGCCGTGGGCGCGGGCGTTGCGGCCAGGTTCACGATGTGGCCAGGCGCCGTCGTGGATTTCGCGCTGTCGACGAGCCCGTAGCCGCGCACCCAGACGCTGTAGTTCGCCTGGGGCAGGTCGGGCACGAGGTAGCGGCCGCTGTCGTCGGTGACGACGATCTTGATGTAGCGCACCGCGAGATCGCGTGTCTCGGCGATCACCCACACGCCGGCCTCGGGACCTTTCGGCCCCGTCACGACGCCAGCGATGTCGTCGGGATCGATCGCGACGGCAGGCGCACCCTGCGGCTGCGCGCGCAGCGTGGCGAGCAGTGACGTGGTCAGCAGGCCGAAGCAGACGGCAGCCGCAAGGAACGTGAGAGGGCGCGTTCGGGGCAACATGGCGGATCCTCGAGCCTCGACCACGAGGCCGACGGGTGCGGATGGGCGGGATGGTAGCACGCGGTGGCGCATCGGTCGGGCGATGGGCACGGCGCTGGACGCTCGATGCGCGCCCCACGCGTTCGATGCGGGTACCGCTGCCGCCGCGCCGTCAGCGTCTGGATGGGTCTTCAGGGAATGCCACGAGGGCGATGTGCTCGGCCGAGAGCATCTCGGCGGTGAGGCCGACGGGGATGGCGCGCGCCGAGGCGAGGCGCGCCGCCCGTTCACTCGTCACGAACAGGATCGTGCGCTGCGGCTCGAACTCCAGCCCCACGGGTTCAGGGTGATGCCCTTCGACGATCAACTGTCGCGCCTCGTCGGACGAAATGACAAAGGCGTCGCTCGCGAGGGCCAGCGCCCGTCGCCATCGAAACCACGATCCGCGCGCATGCCGGCGCTGGCGGAACTCGAACGCCCGCACCAGTGTCCGTGAGCGCTGGTCACGAAGGCGTCGGGCCTGCCCGTCGGTCATTGCCGCTCCGGATCGACGGCTTCGAGACGACGAAGCAGCGCCGCGACGGCGCGTCTTCGCGGGTGCGGATCGGGCATGCCCGGCCGCGGAGCCAGCAGTGACAGGATCGTGAGGTTGGAGCGGACAGCGTGCCGCGCGTCTGCACCAAGCGTCTGATACGTCCGCTCGAGCTCGTCCAGATCGTCGTGCGTCGACAGGTCGAGCAGCCCCAGCGCCACCAGCAGATCGCGCTCGCCCTTCTCGCCCGTGCGATCGGTCACGAGTTTCTCGAGCAGGAGCCCCGCGGGTCGCGGCAGGCACAGGCGCGTGCCTGCGATGTCGACTTCGGCACCGCGTGCGACGAGCGACAACGACCCGAACACCAGCAGCGGCAGCCGATCGTCCTCGAACACGTAGGCGTCGGCGAGGGCCTGCCTCGCATCCATCCCGACGAAGTTCAGCTCCAGCAGGCCGGCCAGCCGAGGAATCCACACGGAGGGCTCGTCGGGCGACACGTCGAAGTCGTGCAACTCGTCGAGCCGTGCCTTGAGCGCGTGGTGTTCGCCGACGGGCACCCCGATGTCGAGGTCCTGCGAGACGACCAGGGTGGACGCGGCGTCGGCCTGGAGGAGGTTGGGGACCTCGGAGCCGATGACCATGACGCCCGGCGACTCGAGCACCGGGCGCGCCGCACGGATCGTGGCGAGCAGGCGATCGCGAAAGGTCACGGCGACCAGTATAGGGAGCGCTGCCGCTGCGGTCTATCGCCGCACCGGCGCACGCGAGGGCTTGGTCGCTCCGGCTCGCTCCGGCCCTTTGCGGTGCGGTGACAATGGCCGCGTCGAACGGTCGCAGCTTCCAGCCGAGGGCCGGAAGGATCGCCAGCCATTAGTGGCAGCAACAACGTGCAGAACGCCAGGTAGTCCTCAGCCGGTCGCTGGAACGCGGCTGAACGATCGTTCGCGAACCGCACGGTTGTTGAACTAATGTCGCCCGTGCGGGCGACTTCCACGTTGGCGTGGTCGCGTCGGTGTGCCACTGCCGTGGCGAATCCGGCCAGAATGGCCGCGGTGTTCCGGACGCGCCACACGTCTCCACGTGGCAGAACCCTTGCTTCTGCGGTGTCATTCAGCGATCCGGGAGATCACCTGAGAGGCATGACGTGCGCCATGTGCGATGGTCCGGGTGATGCGCGCGAGTTGCCCTCGCGCAACCAAGGACGCACAGCAGCATCCTCACGAAAGGGACGACACGATGAAGCGACGGAACTTGAGAGCATTCGTCACGATTGGAGCACATCGCCACCAGCTTGCTGGTGTCGAGCCCCGCCATGGCCGCGGTCGACATGTTCCTCAGGCTAGATGGCATCAAGGGTGAGTCGCAGGACAAGGATCACAAGGGCGAAATCGACGTCCTGGCCTGGTCATGGGGTGAGTCGAGCGGTTCAGCACAGACCGGGCGCGGTACCCTGCCGAAGGTCTGCATCCAGGACCTGAGCTTCACGAAGTACATCGATGCCGCCTCACCCGACCTGATCAGGAACAGCATGCTGGGACAGGTCATCCCGACGGCCGTCCTCGTGGTCCGGAAGGCCGGTGAGAACCCGGTCGAGTACGTCCAGCTCACGATGAAGAACGTGAAGGTCACCTCCTACTCGACCGGCGGTTCCGGGGGAGAAGACCGCCTCACCGAGAACACCACGCTCCACTTCGAATCCATGCAATTCCAGTATCAGAAGCAGGGGCCGAATGGAGCCGTTGGTGACCCGATCACGTTCGACGTCGTCGGTGGGAACGCCACGGGATGCCGGTGAGCATGCGGGACGCGGCCTGAGCAACGCGGGTGCCGCGAGCGGTTCCGGCGTGGTCGGGTCACGTGCAACGAGGGTCCTGCGCCGACGTCGGTCTGGGTCGGCCAGGATCCTCGCTCGCTCGATGGCGAACATGAAGCCTAAATCTCATGGCACGGGCGCGCGCCGTGCCGGTCATCCCGACGACATCGGCAGGGCCGTCTCGCTGCACCGTGCCGGCAACCTCGCGAAGGCCAGGCGCATCTACCAGAGCGATCCTCGCGGTCGCCCCGGACCACGTCGGTGCGCTGCACTTCCTGGGTGTGCTGTACCACCAGGAAGGCGCACAGCGACCTGGCCATCGCCAGCATCGAGCGGGCGATTGACCTTGCGCCGGACTATGCCGATGCCCACAACAACCTCGGCAACGTCCTGAAGGAAACGAACCAGCTCGAGCCCGCGCTCCGCGCCTACCGTCACGTGGTCGACCTGGTGCCCGGCCACGCCGATGCCTGGAACAACCTCGGCATCGTGCTGCGCGGCCAGGGCGAGTACGCCGAGGCCAGCAGGGCCTATGCGCGCGCCATCGAGTCGAATCCCTCGCATGTCGCGGCGTGGCGGAACTGGGGCAACCTCCTCGCACGCATGAACCGGCTCGACGAGGCGATTGCCGCCTACTCGCGCGTACTCGAACTGCAGCCTCGCAACACCGCGACCTACGATGCCCTGAGCAAGACGCTGTACCGTGCGCGCAAGGTGGAGCAGGCCATCCAGGTCTACCAGAAGTGGCTGCAGGTGGATCCCGGCAACAGTGTGGCGAAGCACATGCTGGCCGCGTGTACCGGCGCTGCGGCCCCCGAGCGCGCGTCGGACGCGTACGTGCGGAACACGTTCGATACATTTGCCGGCAGTTTCGACGAGGTGCTGGATCAACTCGGCTACCGCGCGCCGCAACTGATCGGCGAGTGGCTCGCGCACAGCCAGCCGGCAGCTCAGGACTCGCTCGTCATCGCCGATGCCGGCTGCGGTACCGGCCTGTGCGCCGACTTCCTGCGACCTCACGCGAAACGCCTGGTGGGCGTCGATCTCTCGCCGGGGATGCTCGCCAGGGCGCGCGCCAGGAAGAAGTACGACGAACTCGTCGAGGCCGAGTTGTCGGCCTGGCTGGCGAGCCAGCACCACGCCTACGATGTCATCGTGTCTGCCGACACCCTGTGCTATTTCGGGGCACTGGATCAGGTGCTGTCTGGTGCGGAGAGGGCGCTGCGACCCGGAGGACGGCTGGCCTTCACCGTCGAGCGGGCAGGCGACGCGGTGCCTGCCTATCAGCTCAATCCCAGCGGTCGCTACAGCCACGCCGAGGTCTATGTGCGTGACGGCCTTGCCGCGGCAGGCCTCACCCCGATCGGCATCGAGCACGTCGTCCTGCGCCGCGAAGGCGGACAGGAGGTCAGCGGGTTGCTGGTGAGTGCGCAGCGACCCGTCTGAGCCGCGGGCAGGTCGTCAGGCCCGGTGGATGCCGTCACGGCAGGACGCGGAGCCAGTGCCCCGCCGGTGAGTCGCGCGACGGCTCGGCGGGAGTGCCCCGCGTGCGGCGGTTACGTGTCGACGAGCGCTCCGCTCGCATCCGGCCGGGCATCCGCAGGCGCGATCGTCCCCTCGGGAGTCTTCAGCTCGACGCTGATGATGTGCAGCGGCATCTGCCCGACGTTCTCGAGCGAATGGGGCACGAGGGGCTCGCCCCAGAGCGCGGGCGACGGGGGGCCTGCGGCCATCGCGCTTCGCGAATCGACCATGACCCGCTCGTCGGCATCGCGACGGACGAAGTCGCTCCAGCTCAGGACGTAGTGCACGGCCGGCCAGCGATGCGTGTGGACCGGCGTCCGCGCGCCTGGCGCAATCCGGGTGTCTAGCACCCGCACGTGCGCGTTCTCGAGCAGGAGGTGATGCTGTGCGGGAGCCGCCTTCAGGGCATCGAGCGAATCAGGCCAGGGCCAGTTCGATGACATGGGTTCACCTCGGGAGCTCTCGTCGCGTGGCCAGGCCCACGGCCGGCGGCATCGGCGTTGGCCGCATCCTGCACCTGTGGCCCGTCTACCTTATTGTGCGGCAGTGCGAGGCCGGAACACAGGCCCCGGGAACGCGAACACCGCGCGTCCGGCGACCGGGTTGATCAGCAACGCGAACGCGATCCACAGCGAGATCGCGCCGAGCGCCACGGTGCACACGCCGATGACCAGGCCGAGCCACTCGCCGCCGCCGAAGTGGCGGGCGATGCGGGCGATGTAGAGCAGGTCGATGTCGACCAGGAACGCCATCAGCAGCGACGAGAAGAACCCGAAGCCGTACGTGAAGGCGAGGAAGACGATGAGGAAGCAGACGTCGACCGCGAGCACGATGCCGGGGTCGGCGACCTCTCCGCGCGCGAGCCCGTCCAACGCCCACCAGTTGATCACCCAGTTGAAGGCGAACGAGGTGAAGAGCGTGCCGCCGTACAGATTGTGGTTGAGCAGGTTTCCCAGGCCGGCCACGAGTTGGCCACCCGCGCCGAAGAGCAGGCAGAAGATCGCCGCCGTCCGCAATCCGGCGGGCGTCAGGCTCATGCCGAACGCGATGGGGACCAGTGCGGCACAGCCGATGGCCAGGCAGATCAGCCCGATCGCTGTCGGATCGGCAATGGGGGTCGCAGGATGCGGTGTCGGAGCCTGGGTCGTCATGTGGGAGCCTCGAAGGGTCAGTGGACGGCCGTGGATGCCCTGATCGTCCTTGCGTCAGTCTACAAGGGATACGAGAGCGTCAGGCCGAGCAGCGTCACCAGCAGCAGGACCACCGGCGTGAGCACCACGAACACGAGAAACGTGTAGCCCATCACGTCACGCGCGCGCAGCCCGAACATCCCGAGGATGGGCAGCATCCAGAAGGGCTGGATGAGGTTGGCCAGCGCCTCGCCGAGGTCATAGGCGGCAACGACCCATCCGAGGTGCACCTGCAGCGAGTGCGCGGCGGCCATCACGTACGGCGCCTCGATGACCCACTTGGATCCGCCGGACGGCACGAACACGCCGAGCACCGCCGAGTAGATGGCGACGAGCGGCGGAAAGGTCGCCGGCGTCGAGACGCTGACGAACAGGTTGGCGAGCTTGTCGTTCAGGTGCGTGGCCGTGATGACGCCCGCGATGCCCGCGTAGAAGGGGAACTGGAGGATGACGCCCCACACCGCAGGCGTCGCCGCCTGCACGGCGCGCATCAGTCGGGCCGGGGTGCGGTGCAGCAGCATGCCGGCGAGCAGGAAGCCGAGATTGAGGATGTTGAGGTTCAGGGCATTGAGTGGTTCCCTGGCGGCGGCGAAGTAGCGGACCAGGTATGCCGCGCCGAGCGCGAAGACGAGCCACGTGAGGATGGGTGAGTGCTCGAGCCACGCGCCGGGAGGCACCTGCACCTGCGCCGGCGCGGGCGATGGCGGCGCATCGCCTTCGTCGCGCAGATCGATGCCGAGATCACGGGCAGTGCGTCCGCGGCCTGCCGGCGGCGTGGCGAGCCACATCACGACGCCGACGACCACGATCTCGACAGCGACCGAGACGAGGCTTTGCCACAGGAAGATCGTGTGGCGGAACGTGATGATGCCGCCCTCGATCACGCCGCCGTTCGCGACGATGTCGCGAATCCGCGGTTGCAGCGCGCCGGCGCTGGCCATCTGGAGCGCGGCCGAGCCGCTGAGGCCCTGGGCCCAGATGCTGCCGAGTCCGAGGAAGCTGGCTGCGGCCAGGGCACGGTAGTCGACGCCCTCGACGCGCCGGGCGACCTCGCGCGCGAGCACGGCGCTGAACACGAGGCTGAATCCCCAGTTGAACCACGAGCTCACCATCGCGAAGACCGCGACGAGCGCGACCGCCGCGCGCGGCGATGTCGGCCAACCCGCGACGGTCTTGATCACGCGGCGTGCCGGCTGCGACGTGGCCAGCACGTGGCCGGTGATGATGATGAGCGCCATCTGCAGCGTGAACGGGATCAGTTCCCAGAACCCGCCGCCCCACGCATCCACGACCTGCCCCACCGACGAAGATGTGGCCGTCACGCCGGCGACGACGACGAGCAGCGTGGCGAGCAGGGCGAAGATGAAGGCGTCGGGGACCCAGCGCTCGGTCCACGACGTGAGGGCGAGTGCGATGCGGGCGATCAGACCGACGTGCGCGTCGGAAGCGCTCGAGGCTGTCGCCTGCGCGGCGTGTGGTGAAGGCATGGGGCAGGTTCCGGGAACGCGACTCGCGGACGCCACCGGAGTGGTGGCGCCCGCGAGAGTCTATGCGAAGGATCGACGACTGGCGGGCGCTAGCGCTGACCAGCGGCCGATGTCTTCGGGGCGCCGGCCTTCAGCGAGATCTTCTGGACGCGCCAGTTGTTCATGTCGGCGACGTAGAGGTCGTTCTCGGTGGGGCAGGCGATGCCGTGGACCCAGTTGAACTGCTTGTCACCGCGTCCCGACTCGCCGAACATGCCAAGGATCTTGCCGTCGAGCGTCATCTTGTACACCCGTCCCGGCTCCGAGTCGGCGACGAACATGTACTGCGTGGCCCCGGCGGTCGTGATGCAGAGCGCCCACGGCGCCGACTCGTCGGGCGGATTCGGGTTCATGTTCCCGAGCACGGGATGCCGCTTCTTGTCGTACGGCGCCGTCAGGTGGATGAAGCGCAGGAAGTTGCCCTCGCTGTCGAAGACCTGGATGCGCCGGTTCCCGCGGTCGGCCGCGTACACGTTCCCTTGCCGGTCGATCTGCATGTTGTGCGGGTTCCTGAAGTGGCCCGGGTTCTCGTTCGCGTGCACGCCGCCCTCGCCGTACTGGCCCCAGGTCTTGATCCAGGCGCCGTTCTTGTCGAACTTCGCGATCCGCGAGTTCACGTAGCCGTCGCTCACGTAGATGTTGTCCTGCGCATCCCACGCGACGTCGGTCGCACCGTTGAACATGGCGTCAGCCGCCTTCGCGTCGGCGGGCTTGGGCCGCTCGTACTCGCCCGCGTAGCTGTCGTACCCCTCGGGACGGCGCCCCAGGTTCAGCGTCACGTAGCCGGCCGGGTTGAACTTGACGACCGCGTTGGTCGCCTTGTCGACGACCCACAGGTTGTCGTACTTGTCGAACCGCACCGAGTGCGAATAGGCGAGGCCGTAGACGCCCTTGCCGATCTCCCGGACGAACTTGCCGGTGGCGTCGAATTCCCAGATGTTCGTGGTGGCGTTGCCGTAGATGGGACCCGTGGTGGCCGAGCCCGGATGGTTGAGGACGACGACGTGGCCCTTCGAGTTGACGGCGACACCGAGGGTCTCGCCGAAATTCATGTCGGGCGTGATCTTCAGGAAGTCGGTGACCGACTCGAACGGCAGCACGGGGGGATTCTGTGGCACCGGTGGCGTCTGCGCGGACGCAGCGGCCCCAGCCGACAGCAGCAACGACATGGCAACGAGAAAGCGGCGCACGGGAACCTCCTGGGAATGGACGTGAAAGGACTGCCGCGCGCCGGTCGTGGCGCGCGGCCAGGGAATCAGGAGCAGGGGTGACGTAGCCTCAGAAGTTCACCTGCACGCCGAACTTGAAGACGCGGGGCGCCAGGATGGACGTGGCATTCTGCCAGGCGTTGCCGTAGCGCGTGTTCATCACCAGCACGTCGTTCGAGTTCAACAGGTTGAAGATGTCGACCTGTGGTTCGACTCGCGCGCCCATCACGCGGAAGACCCTGGTCAGCCGGACGTTGAGCTGGTTGTTGCGCCCCTCGGGGAAGATCGAGTTGGCCTGGATCAGTTCGACGGTCGTCGTCCCGTTGCAGACGACGTTGCCACGGCACTGCCCGAGGTTGCGTCCGAGCGACGGCGCGATGGCCGCATTGGTCGCGACGTAGCTCGCGGTGAGCGGGATGCTCGCGATGTTCTGGTAGGTGACGCTGGTCTTGATCTCCCACGGGAGGCCCACCACGGCGGCGAGTTTCACCTGCGTGCCGGCGCCCCACGGGGTCTCGATCCGGCACTGGTACGTCTCCTGCGGTGAGTCGACGACGAAGCAGCGGTCGGTGAGTGTGGAGCCGGTGCTGACGCCGCCCGAGAACTGGGTGTTCCGAGCGAAACGGGCATTGAACGTCACGTCCACGCCGTGGAACCGCTCCTCCTGGTCGCCGAAGTTCGACGCCCTGGTGACCAGGTTGTCGGTCAGGCCGAATGCCGCGGGCTTGATGTCGTAGAAGCCACAGACCGACTCGTTGGCATTGGGCAGCCGCGCGTCGTTCGGCGCCGTGATGCAGTACGGATCGAAGTCCTTCGGGGTGATGGCGCGGTTGTCGGTGACGGTGAAGTTGTTGTACCAGGTGCGGAAGTAGCCGATGTTGACCGACAGGTTCCGCCGCAGTTCGTGCTGCAGGGTGACCGATCCCTGCCAGCTGTACTCACGCGCGTGCCAGCCCTGCGTGATCGCGTCGTCGTACGTCGTCGCCCGCCCGAGCTGCCCGAAGTTGGCCGCGGAGTGGGGCCCGAGTTCGATCTCCTGCGGAATGTAATCCCGGTTGGCGTCGAGCCACGTGCGCGTCGAGCTCGTGATCATCGCGGCCGACGGGTTCTGCGCCGACAGCAACCCGGCATTCGACTGGAAGCTCACGAAGCGGCCGAAGAAGGCCTTCACGGCGGTGCGGCCATTGCCGAACACATCGTGCGCGACACCGATCCGCGGGTTGATGTCCTTCCAGTTCAGTGCGTCCTTGACGGCCGTGAAGCTCCTTGCGGGAACGTAGTCGCCGGCCGGCAGCGTCTGGTCGGGGATGCTGCCGTTGAGGTAGTCGAATCGGAGGCCCAGGTTGAGCGAGAGGCGGCCGATGCGCCACTGGTCCTGGACGAACGCCCCGACCGTGTGCTGCTTCACCGCCGACTGGTACGGGCCGGCGAAGTAGGTGACCGACCGCGGCGTGGTGCCGCTGAAGGTGTAACTGATGTTCTTGTTGATGAAGAGGTCGAGTTCGTTGTGGCCCTCGCGGAACTGCACGCCCGTCTTGAACGCGTGCGAGCCGGTGACGTACGACGACACGAAGCGGATGTTGTACTGCCCGAACGCGCTCGCCTTGGGTCCCCAGGCGGCCGTGAACGTCGTGATCGAACTGCCGGCCGATCCATAGCGGTAGTTCCGGGCCGTGTCGAGCACCGAGATGTCGTTGTAGGTGCCGCCCGTCAGGCGACGGACGATCAGGCCCTCGACGACTGTCGCGCCCGCCTCGAACAACAGGCGGTTGGTCGCCGGGAACGTCCACGAGCCCTGCGCGCGCCAGTTCGGCTTGTAGAGGTCGTCACCCGTGGCTTCGGGAGCGAGCGTGCCTGACTGGATGCCGAAGTAGCAGTTGCAGTTGTACTCGTTGCTGAACATCCCGGTGAACTTGTGCTTCCGCGTGGCCTGCCAGGTGAGCCGTCCCGTCATCTCGTTGTAGAAGTTGTCTTCGTAAGCGGGACGTTCGAGGTCAGGCTCGTAGAACAGGGTTCCCTGTAGCTTGTTGAAGTAGTTGCCAGGCTGGTACGACTGGCTGACCCATCGACGCGCACTGCCGAAGAACCACAGCGAGTCGCGCTTGATCGGGCCACCCACGCCGCCTGCAATCTCGTAGTTCGACTTGATGGACGGCGACGTCGTCACGCCGCGTGCGAGGAGGTCGTCGTCGAGGTTGTTGGCCTGCAGGTCCTTGGTGCTGAAGTTGGCCTGCAGTGTGCCGCTGAACGAGTTGCCGCCCGCGCGGGCGACGACGTTGATCTGGGCGCCGCCGCTCTCGCTCTCGGCCGTCAGGCCGCCGCCGGTCAGCACCGTCACCTCTTCGATGGTGGCCGGGTTCACGCTCGACATGAAGTTGCCTGCCGCCACGAGGGTGCCGAAGAACTGGCCGTCGCGCAGTTGCTGGAAGTCGTTCGTGCGGCTGCCGTGCACGGTGAACTGCTGGCGATTCTCGCCCATGTTCCCGCCGACGTCCTGGTTCGAGGCCGCCTGCACCGCGCCCGGGATGATCATCACGTACGCACCCGAGTTGCTCGGCAACGGCAGCGAGTCGCGCAGTTCGCGCGTGAGGACCTTCTGCTGGATGACGTTCTGCGTGTCGACCTGCGGTGCGGCGCCCGATACCGTGACGGTCTCCTCGAGGGCACCCACCGGCATCAGCGCGTTCACGGTGGCCGTGAAGCCGGTCGTCAACTCGACGCCCTCACGGCGATACATGCTGAATCCAGGCAGCGAGAACGTGACCACGTACACGCCAGGCCGCAGATCGACGATCTTGAACACGCCTTGCGCGTCAGAGGTGACGGTTCGCACCTTTTCGATGAGGGCCGGGCTCGAGGCCTCGACGGTCACGCCCGGCAACACCGCGCCGGAATCGTCCTTCACGACGCCGGCAATGCTGCCCCCGGTCGTGTTCTGTGCCGAGGCCGGTGCGGCGAGCGTGCCCAGGAGGCCGACCAGCAGAAGACCGGAGACGAGTGATGCCGTGAACGAGGGTTGGCGTCGCTTCATGGTTCCTCCCAGACTTTCAATTGCCGCCGGTTGGCGGCACGAACCGACCCGGCACAGGAGCCCGGCGCGGCGTGTGTACACGACACGACCATGCCGCCCTGAATGGCGCGCACCTGCACGGTGCATGACACGTGCTGCGGGCGGCGCGCCCGTCGCTGGGGTGGGCCGACCGTCGAGCTACGGATAGAAGAAGAACGGTGAGGGGAGTTGTACAGAGGTCGAACGACAGCCGCAATACCACGAATTGGGTAGCTCGGTCGCGTCAGGCGATGCGCATCTCCGCGACGTCGGTGGGAACCACGAGGCGCCCCGCCGTGGCCGCCACGATCGTCTCGATGGTCACGCCGGGTGCACGCTCGACCAACCGGAACCCGTCTGGCGTGACGTCGATCACCGCCAACTCCGTCACGATGCGGGTGACGCAGCGGCGGCCGGTGAGCGGAAGCGTGCACGCTGGCAGCAGCTTCGATTCACCTGCCCGGTTCACGTGCTGCATCGCGACGATGATGTTGCGGGCAGAGGCGACGAGATCCATGGCGCCGCCCATGCCCTTGATCATCTTGCCTGGGATCTTCCAGTTCGCGATGTCGCCCTGCTCGCTGACCTCCATGGCACCGAGCACGGTGATGTCGACCTTGCCGGCCCGGATCATTCCGAAGCTCATCGCGGAGTCGAAGAACGCGGCGCCCCGCTCGGTGGTGATCGTCTGCTTCCCGGCATTGATCAGGTCGGGATCCTCGTCGCCGTCGAGCGGAAACGGGCCCACGCCGAGCACGCCGTTCTCTGACTGCAGCACCACCTCGACGCCCGGGGGGATGTAGTTGGCCACGAGCGTGGGAATGCCGATCCCCAGGTTGACGTAGAAGCCGTCGCGCAATTCCTGCGCGATGCGCCTCGCGATCCCCGCCTTGTCGAGCATCGTGGAACTCCTCACTCGCGCGGTCGAACCGTGCGGTGTTCGATCCGCTTCTCGTACGCGGGGCCCTCGAAGATGCGGTGCACGTAGATGCCCGGCGTGTGGATCGCGTCGGGGTCGAGGTCGCCCGCGGGCACGAGGTGCTCGACCTCGGCGATGGTCGTCCTGCCCGCCATCGCCATCAGCGGGTTGAAGTTGCGCGCCGTCGCCCGGTAGACGAGGTTGCCGTGCGTGTCGCCCTTCCACGCCTTCACGAGCGCGAAGTCGGCGTCGAACGCGTGTTCGAGGAGGTGATCCTTGCCGTTGAAGGCCCGAACCTCCTTGCCGTCGGCGACCTCCGTCCCGACGCCGGCCGGCGTGTACAGCGCAGGGATGCCGTAGCCCGCGGCCAGGCAGCGCGTCGCCAGCGTCCCCTGCGGGATCAACTCGACGAGCAGTTCACCGCTCAGGAGTTGCCGCGCGAACTCGGCGTTCTCGCCGACGTACGACGAGATCATCTTCCGCACCTGCCGCTGGTGCAGCATCAGGCCGATGCCGAAGTCGTCACCGCCAGCGTTGTTCGAGATGCAGGTCAGGTCGCGGACGCCCTTGCGGACGAGCGCGGCCAGGCAGTGCTCGGGTATGCCGCAGAGGCCGAACCCCCCGATCATCAGCGTGACGCCGTCGTGGACGTCGTGAATGGCCGCATCGGCGTCGGCGACGACTTTCGTCATGGTGTGTGTGTCGCACCCCTGCCGGATGGCGCTGCTAGCCCTTCTTGATGGCGTTGTATTCCTCGGTCGCCTTCCTGATGCCCTCGCCATCCACCGCCGGGGTGAGCGTCCCGCTGAACTCCGCGTAGAACCGCGCCGTGTCCATGATGATGCGCTCGGGGCCGATCCAGTTCTCGAACTTGCCCAGGCGGATCTCGGCCGCTGCCTTCCCCGCGCTCATCTTCGCGTCGTAGCGCTTGCGTGCCTCGGTCCTCAGGATCCGGAGGTAGTCGCCCATCTCGGCCATCAACGGCTTGCCGCCGATCGGCCCGTGCCCGGGCACGATCGTCGTCACGTCCATCTTGTTCACGATCTCGTCGACGACGTCGATCCACTTCGACGGGTGCGCGTTCTGGCAGAACGGCGCGACGTAGAAGAAGGCGATGTCGCCCGCGAAGAGGATCTTGTGCTGCGGCAGGTAGACAACCAGGTCGCCATAGGTGTGCGCGGGCAGCATCGGGAAGACTTCCACGACGTTCTTGCCGTAGTAGTACGTCGTCTTGTGCTCGATCGTCGTGACCGGAGGCAGGATCGTGCGCACCTCGGTGCCGTCGGCCCATCCCTCGCGCCTGGCCCAGAGCGGCGGGCCGTTGACGACCTTCAGCACTTCCTCGCGGCAATAGGGGTGGCTGATGATCTCGGCCGGCGTGAAGTACTGGTTGCCGTTGATGTGATCGCCGTGGTGGTGCGTGTTGATCAGGTGGCGGAACGGCTTGTCGGTGACCTTCCTGATGGCCTCGATGAAGTTCTTCGCGTGCATCGGCGCCGCCAGGGCGTCGATCACCATGACACCGTCCTCGCCGACGATGATGCCTGCGTCGCTCACCGAGACGTTGTTGCGGCCCGGCCCGCCCGCCTGGATGTAGGCGTACACGTTCGGGGCCAACTCGCGCAGTTCGGTGTCCCACGTGGGCGGCATCGGAAACGCCGGATTCGGAGGCGCGGAATAGGCCTGCGGGAGTCCCTGCGCGTGGACCGGCGCACGCCCGAGTTCGCGGGTGAGTGCCGAGGCGGCCACGACTCCAGCCGAGATGCCGAGCCGAAGGGCGTCGCGTCGGGTGAGCTGCGGCCGGGCGAATTGCTGGTGCGTGTCCATCACGACTCCTCCAGGGGCCCGGTCGGCGACCGGCGCAGGATCTCCAGGCAACGCGCGCCACTCCGTCACACAGCGGACGCGTCGATCATTCGGTAGCGTGTGCCGCAGTTCTAGTCGATGCGCCCACGGGCGGCAATACCCCGAATTGGGTAGGCATGAGCCTGCGATCGCGCCTTGACCGACGCCCGGCACGCGCGTAGCCTCTGATCCTGTTCCCGAACATGTGAGTTGGTGGCTCGCGCACCCGGTCGCCGGGCGCGCTCCCTGTCGTCCGGTGGTGTGATGCCCTGGGTCCGTCTCGTTCGTGTCGTCCTCGTGATGGCGACGTCGTTCGTGATCGCCGGCTCGGCTGCGGCCGTGTCGCTGTCCGACTACGTGATCACGTCGTGGACGACGAAGGACGGCCTGCCCTCCGACGTGATCTGGTCGCTGGCGCAGGATCGCGAAGGATACCTGTGGCTGGGCACCAACGGGGGACTGGTGCGCTTCGACGGCGTGCAGTTCACCGCCGTCGAGGCCGTCGGCGAGGTCCTGTTGCCGCGTGCCTCGGTGCGCACCGTCTACACCGCCCGCGATGGCAGCCTGTGGATCGGCTTCGCCGAAACGGGCGGTGTGAGCCGCATCGCCGATCACACCCTGAAGAATTACAGCGAGGCACATGGCCTGCCTCGTACCATCGTCACCGCGCTGGTCGAGGATCGTGACGGTCGCTTCTGGGCCGGCACCACGCGCGGCCTGTATGTGCTGGCGGGCGATCACTGGGAGGCCGCGGGGCGTAAGGCAGGGTTGTCGGAAGCACGCATCGACAGCCTCTACGTCGATCGGCCGGGCAACCTGCTCGTCGGGACGAATCTCGGCGTCTATCGTCGTGCCACCGGCGTCGAGGGGTTTGACCAGGTCGATGCGCTGAACGATGTCGCGCCGACCTTCAGGGCCTTCGGCGAGGACGCGGCCGGCCGCGTGTGGATGACGGATCCGCTCGTCGCCTTCAGGCGCCTCGGCGACCCCGTGCCGGTCACTCGCGGCACCGACCGTGGACGCGGCAACCGCCTGCTGTTCGACCGCGAAGGCTGCCTCTGGGTCGCGACCATGGGCGAGGGCCTCTGGCGGAGCCGACACGATGGTGCCGGCCGGCGCACGGCACTCGAGAAGACGCGTGTCTCCGGCGCGCGGACCCTGTTCGAGGATCGAGACGGCAACATCTGGGCGGGGGCAGGAGACGGGCTCATCCGGCTGCGCAAGCCGCGCGTCAAGCCGATGACCAACCTCGGCCTCGTCGAAGCCGTCGCATCCACCGCCGATGGCACTGTCTGGGCCGCGACGGCTGACGCCTTGCTGTCGTTCGCGCGCAACGCGCGAGACGCAGGCTCCACGCCGCTGCTTCCGACGGGAGCCCGCATTCGCGCGATGCGCAGCGACACGCACGGCTCGCTGTGGGTCGTGACCGATGCCGGTGTGTTGCGCCTCGGCGACGACCCGCGGTGGTTCCGCATCGCCGGTGGTGCCGCGCGTCTCAGTCGCGTCAGCGCAGTCGCCCCGGCGCCGGGTGGCGCGCTCTGGCTGTCGGAACGGGACCATGGCCTCCTTCGTTGGGACCCGCGCCGCCCCGACGAATTCGAGCCGGTCGCCGAGTTCGCAACGCTGAAGCTGACGTCGCTCTTTCCCGACCGGCGTGGCCGGTTGTGGTTCGCGTCGGCCGCGGGCCGCCTCGGGATGCTCGACGAGTCGGGGACCGTGCACTCGTTCGGCCCGCAGGAGGGTCTCACGGCAGGCCCTTACCTGACGGTCTTCGAGGATTCGCGCCACGTGATCTGGGTAGGCAGTTACGGGGGATTGAGCCGCTTCGACGGAGCGCGGTTCGTCCGCTTCAACCAGGCGCCCGGCTTCCGCGGCGGGGTCTCATCGATCCTCGAGGACGCCGATCACGACCTGTGGCTCGCGACTGCCTCCGGCATCGTCTGTGCGCGTCGTGACGAACTCGACAAGGCGATCGCGGATCCGTCGCACATGGTGAGCATCAGCGTGTTCGACGCGGCCGACGGCCTCGCCGGGATGCCGATTTCGTTCGGCGGACCGAGCACCGTGCTCGCGCGCGACGGACGATTGTGGTTCGTCACCGGCCGGGGACTGACGTCGCTGGATCCCCGCAGCCTGAAGCAGCCGCGGCGGCCGGCGCCCGTGAAGATCGAGCGCGTGGTGGTCGACGAGCGTACGCTGCCGGCGGGCTCGACCGTGTCACTGCCGGCGCGGACCGCACGGCTGGAAATCGACTACACGGCCCTCGACCTGACCACGGCGATGAACACCCGGTTCAAGTACCGCCTCGAGGGGTTCGACGCCGAATGGATCGACGCGGGCACGCGCCGCGAGGCGCTCTACACGCATCTGCCGCCACGGTCGTACCGGTTTCACGTGGTGGCCAACACGACCGACGGCTCGTGGACCGAGGCGTCGGCCGTCTGGGATTTCTCGATTCAACCGATGTTCTACCAGACCTACCTGTTCGCCAGCCTCTGTGCGGTGGCGCTTGGCGTCGGGGGCTGGAGCGTGTGGCAACTGCGCGTGCGACGCATCCGGCGCCAGTTCGCGCTGCTGATCGGCGAACGCGTCCGCCTGAGCCGCGAAATCCACGACACGCTGCTGCAGAGCCTCGTTGGCGTCGCGCTGCAGTTCGACGGCCTGTCGGGCCACCTCGATCCGTCATCACCCATCCGCCAGGAACTCGTGCGCATGCGCAAGCAGGTCGAGGAATACATCCGGGACGCCCGGCAGTCGATCTGGAACCTGCGGACGCCGCGGCTCGACATGCGCGACCTCGCGACGGCCATGCGCGAATCGGCCGAGCGCGCGGCCGCTGGCCTGCCCGTTGACGTCGAGTTCGCGCAGCACGGGGTACCCCAGGCCTCGTCGGCGGCCACCGGCGAGCAGTTGCTGCGCATCTGCCACGAGGCCGTGCGCAACTCCGCCATTCACGCCCACGCCAGCGTCGTGTCGGTCGATCTGCGCTACGACCCGGAGTCGGTCGTGCTGCGAGTCGCCGACAACGGCCGGGGCTTCGACGCCACCCGCCACGACACATCGGCGAGCGGCGGCCACTACGGCCTCGTGAGCATGCGGGAGCGGGCCGAGCAGGCGGGCGGCGTGCTCGTCCTGACGACGGCACCGCATGCAGGCACGGTGATCGAAGCGCGCATCCCGATGCGCGCGTCCAGTTGACCGAATCCGGGCGCGAGCCCGCCGCGAGGACCGCGATGACTGTTGAACGCACGTCACTCACCGAGGCGAGTCGCCAGGAGCCGGACCCGTCGTCGGGGGCGGCGCCGCCGAGGATCCGCATCCTCTGTGTCGATGATCACAGCATCGTGCGCGAAGGCATTGCCCTGATCGTCAACCAGCAGCCCGACATGGAGGTGATCGCGTCGGCCGCGACGGTCGAGGGCGCGATCGAGATGTTCACGCGTCATCGCCCCGACGTGACGCTGATGGACCTGCGCCTGCGCGGATCCAGCGGCACGCAGGCGATCGAGGCCATCCGCCGCGAGGACCCACGTGCCCGCGTGATCGTCCTGACGATGTACGACGGCGACGAAGACATCTATCGCGCCCTGCAGGCGGGTGCCGCCACCTATCTGCTGAAGGACACGCTCTCTGACGACCTGATTCGCGAGATCAGGGAAGTGCAGTCAGGGCGGCGCCCGGTGCACCCGGACGTCGAGGCGCGCCTCGCCGAGCGATCGACGCAGCGCGTGCTGACGCCACGCGAGGTAGAGGTCATGGAGTTGATGATGCAGGGCCTGCGCAACAAGGAGATCGCCGCCTCGCTCGGCAACAGCGAGGGCACGGTGCAGGTGCACATCAAGAACATCTTCGCGAAGCTGAATGTCAGCGATCGCACCGCGGCCGTGCAGGTGGCACTGAGGCGCGGCATCGTGCACATCCCGTAGGCCCGACCCGACGCGAACCTCGGCCTGTGTTAGCGTTGAGTGCGCCGCAGGTCTGCCGCGGGAGGGTGCATCGTGTCGACGTCAGCGGCCGGGGCCCAGGACCCAACCCTCGGGCACGGCATGAGTGCAATTTCGGCCGCAGAGGCGAGATTCGAGAGGATCCGCCGGACGGTGGGCCTGTTCCTCGGGCCGCTGGTCGCGATCGTGGTGTCGCAGGCGCCACTCACCGGCATCTCGGTGGAAGCCCACGCCCTGGCCGCGGTGGTGTCGCTGGTGGTCGTGTGGTGGATCACCGAGGCGATCCCGATCCCGGTGACGGCGTTGATCGGCAGCGCACTGATGGTGCTGACCGGCGTGACGAGCGCGCAGCAGGCATTTGCGCCCTTCGCGAACCCGGTGATCTTCCTGTTCATCGGCAGCTTCATGATCGGGCAGGCCATCACGGTCCACGGGCTCGACCAGCGCGCGGCCGCCAGCCTCCTTGGCCTGCGGTCTATCAGCGGCAACCTGCGACGCACGCGGATTGCCCTCCTCAGCTTCGTGATGCTGGTCTCGGCGTGGATGAGCAATACCGCCACGGCCGCAATGGTCACGCCCATCACGCTGGGCGTGCTGTCGTCGGTGGGGCTGTCAGTTGCGACGGCGGGGCGCCAGTACACGAGCACCTTCCTGCTCGTGCTCGCGTACGGCGCCTCGATCGGCGGCCTGATGACGCCCGTCGGCACGCCACCCAACCTCATTGCCATAGGATTGCTCGAGCGTCTCGTCCACGTGAAGATCGACTTCCTCACGTGGATGGCCATCGGCGTGCCGATCGCCGTGTGCGTCGGCGTGGCGCTCCACCTGGTCTCGGCGTGGTTTGCCTCCAGGAGCGGCGTCAGCCCCGAGGCTGTGGCGCCCACGCCGTCGGCTCCGGTGGCGTCTGCACCGTGGACGCGCGGCCAGGTGCTCTGCCTCGTCGCGTTCGCGACCGCGGCCACCCTCTGGATCCTGCCCGGCGTGTTCGCCCTCGTCGGCGACAGGACCTCGCCGATCGGGTCGCTCGTCTCGCGGCTCGACGAAGGCGTCGTGGCGATCGTCGCGGCGTCGCTGCTCTTCGTGCTCCCGGTCAACTGGCCACGGCGCGAGTTCGCACTGGGCTGGCAGCAGGCGAGTCAGATCGACTGGGGCACCATCCTGCTCTTCGGGGGCGGGCTCGCCATGGGCGAGCAGATGTTCAGGACCGGCCTCGCCGAGCGGATCGGGCTCATGTTCGTGGGCGCAACCGGGGCCGACTCGCTATGGACGGTCACCGCCCTCGCGGTCGGGCTCAGCATCATGCTGACCGAGATCACGTCGAACACGGCCGCGACGAACATGCTCGTGCCGGTCGTGATCTCGATGTGCCAGGTCGCCGGCCTCAACCCGGTGCCGCCGGCGCTGGCCGTGGCGCTCGGAGCGAGCATGGCCTTCATGTTGCCGATCTCGACGCCGCCGAACGCGATCGTCTACGGGACGGGCCTCGTGCGGCTCATGGACATGGTCAGGATGGGCGTGCTGCTCGACGCCATCGCCTTCGTCATCGTGCTCGTGGGACTGCGCATTCTCTGCCCGGTGCTGGGCCTCGTCTGAGGTGTAGGTCGAGCGCCGCGGGCAAGGCTGCCCGTGGCCGGTGGTCACACCGCGATCAGTCGGCCGCCGGGCGGCGGCGTGATCGTCACCGTGGTCTTGATGTGGTCGGCGAGGACGTCGCTGAGCACGGCATCGCGCGAAACGACGCGGCCGTCGGTGAAGCCGGCATACCCGTCGCCGCCTTCGGCCAGGAAGCTGTTCGTCGCCACGCGGTAGGTGTGGGCCTCGTCCAGCGGCAGGCCGCCGATGTGCATGTCGACGAGTCGTTCGCCGACGGGACGCGCGAGATCGTAGCGCGCGCGCAGGCCCGACGCCTGCACCATCCCCGCGTCGAGCGAGAATCCCTGCTCCATCACCGATCGGAGCGAGCGGCCGGGCAGTTCGACCGTCACGAGATCGTTGAGAAACGGGAACGCGTCGAGCACGTGTCCCCGATCGAGCGTGCCCTCGGGCAGATCGGCGCGGAGCCCGCCGGCATTCGTGAGCGCCACGTCGGCGCGCGCGCGTTGACGCATCACGTCGGTGATGAGGGATCCGAGCGGTGATTCACGCCGGTATTTCCGCGTGATGCGCTCGGCGGCCCGGCCGATCGGCGGCCCGACCTGGTCGGCGACGGCCCCGCGGTAGTGCGCCAGCCGTGCGGCGACGCCGGCGTGGGCGGGCAACTCGTCGCTCCAGACCTTCAGCAACGCGATCTCGTGCTGCTTGACGCGGCGGCCGTCGATGCGCAGGCGCACGCGCCCGAGCCGCGTGCCGTAGCCGTAGGTCTGCGTGATGAGCGTGCCGGTGTCGGGATGGACCAGCGGCTCGTCGAGGCCGTGATGCGAGTGCGCGGCGATGTACACGTCGATGCCCGGCACGGCGCCGCAGAACGCGAGATCCTCGTCGAGCGGGCGCTGCACCTCGGAGTCGTTCTCGGCATCGGTCTGCATCGGTCCTGGCAGGCCCTGGTGCGCGAGCACGACGATGACGTCGACCGTCTCGCGCAGGTCGCGCACGCAGCGCGTGGTCTCCTCGACTGGGTCGGTGAACTCGAGTTCCGCGACCTTCGACGGCATGATCGTGCGATGGGCGGCGCGGAGGCCCATCACGCCGATGACGCCGAGCCGCGCACCGTTGCGTTCCAGAATCGTGGACGGCCGGCAGAAGCGGACGCCGGTGCCGCGATGGCGGATGTTGCAGCAGAGCGTCGGGAACGCCACGCGCGTGATCCCGCGATCGAACGCCTGCCAGCCGTAGTCGAATTCGTGGTTGCCCACGCCCATGGCGTCGTAGCGCATGAGCGTCATCATCTCGAGCAGGGCCTCGCCCTCGGTGAGCCGCGACAGCGTGCCCGTGAACATGTCGCCGGAGTCGAGCAGGAAGCTCGTCGTCGCCGCTGCGCGTTCACGCTCCACGAGCGCCGCCAGGTGCGCGGCCCCGCCGAGGCGCGGTGAGCCACGCAGCCAGTACGCGGGGATCGGCTCGAAGGCGCTGTGGAAGTCGTTCGTGTACAGGATGGTGATGTCGTGAGCGCCACCGCCCAGGCGTCCCACATCGCCGCCCGCCGACAGGGCCCGCGCCGCCGCGAGCGGCGCAGACCCCGCCAGGATGGTGAACTCGCGTCGCGTGAGTGGCGTCATCGCTGCCTCGTCGGATGTGCGCCGTGGCGTGCGCCGCAGGGACGTCATCGGAGGCACGTGACACGGCCGTGTGCGCGACAGAGAGTATCCACGATGCCGATCACGCCGCAAGGCACGCCCACTCGCAACAGGCACGCCCACTCGCCAGGCACGCGCGGCCGTCGTGTATCCTTCGACCGGGCTGGCGCGATGATCGACCTCCACATGCACTCCACGGCGTCTGACGGGCTCTCGACGCCAGAGGTCCTCGTCGGGCAGGTGCTCGCGGCCGGTATCACCACCTTCGCGATCACCGACCACGACACGGTCGCGGCGTGTCACGAGGTGGCGCGACTCGCGCGCGCGGCCCGGCTGCAGTTCATTCCCGGGATTGAGATCACGGCGGTGCATGATCAGAAGGACGTCCACCTGCTCGGGTATTTCATCGACGAGGGGCACGCGCCATTGCTCGCCTTCCTCGCGGCCAGCCGTGACGATCGGCTGCGCCGTGCGCGCGAGATGGGGGAGCGGCTCGCCGCGCTCGGCGTCCCGGTGGACATCGAGCGGATCCTGGACGAGTCTGGCGGGCCTCACTCGGGCAAGGCGATAGGCCGTCCGGCCGTCGCGCGTGCGCTCGTCGCGGCGGGTCATGCCGCCACGGTGCAGGAGGCGTTCGATCGGTACGTCGCCGAGGGACGGCCGGCCTACGTCAGCCGAATCGGCCCGTCACCCGCCGAGGTCGTGGGCATCGTCCGCGGTGCGGGCGGCGTGACGTCGTTCGCACACCCGGGCCTCACCCGCTGTGACGACATCATCGGACCACTGGCCGCCGCCGGCCTGTGTGCGATCGAGTGCTTTCACAGCGATCACGACGAGGCCGCCACCGCGAAATACCTGGCCCTGGCGCGGGCGCACGATCTCGCGGTGACGGGCGGTTCCGACTTTCACGGCACGGGTCCGTGGCACCAGCGCGGCTTCGGCATGGTTGGGCTTCCACAGGACCACTTCGACACATTCGTCGATCGCGCACGACGGTTGAGGCGCGCCTGACACACGTCGGGACGCATCGGGTGCGTCGGACGCGCTCGCTGCCTCACTCGAGCCGTGCGCGCCTCGTGAGCACGGGATAGGAATCGATGGCCGTGCTCTTCCACCACACGCGTTCCTCACCGAGCCGGAAGAATCCGAAGTGCAAGTGCGGCGTCGCGGGACTGGCGTTGCCGGTGCTGCCGACATAGCCGAGCACGGCGGCATCCAGGGCGGCGCCCGGGTTCAGGTCCTGCAGCAGCGACGGGCTGACATGGAACCGCTCGGCCAGCGACTCCAGCGGTGACGCGTAGTCCATCCTCGGGAGCGTCGCCTTCTCCATCATGTCGGCAGGGATCTCGGCGAAGGGACCGGCGACGTCATCGGCGCTGACCGTGTACCAGACCAGCGCCCGTGTGTCGTCTGGCGCGAGCACTGTCCCCGTGGCCTGGTCGAGCAGGTCCTGCTCGACCGGCTCGGATTCTCGGCGGGCGAGATCGCGTGCGTGCATTGCTCGTGCATGTCGCCATTGGTGTGACGCGATCGCCGCCGTGACGCGGGCGCGCGAGGCGCGCGACAGGCGGCGGGCGTTCGCGGACGGGTCGATTCTCCTTGGCCGGTGCTCACCGGGCCGGTTCTCCCTTGACAACCTGGCGGCACGGTTCTATAAATGCCCCCTATCCAAAATTCGAACATACGTTCGAATATCGAACCTCAGCGCTCGGCCGGTGTCTGGCCGGGTTGGTGCGGGGTGAGCAGTGGCAGTGGACGTCCCTGCTACCTGCGTGGTGTCTCTGTTCGGTGATCGTGATCGCCCGTATCCCGTAGGAGTTGTCCCATGAGCCGTCCAAGGGTCCATCGCGCGCAGCAACTGTTCATTGCCGTGCTGCTCCTGTTGCTTCCCGTAGGCCTCCCCTACGCGGCAGCCCAGAGCGCCGCCAACACGTCGGGCATCGAAGGCAAGGTCACCGACGAGAGCGGTGCCGTGCTGCCCGGTGTGACCGTGACGATTTCCAGCCCCGCGCTGCAGTCGCCCCAGCTCGAGACGACGACCAACGACGCCGGCCGTTACCGGTTCTCGGACTTGCCTGCGGGACGGTACGAAATCACCTGCATACTGCCGGGTTTCCAGACGGTCAACTTCAAGGACCTCCAGATTGCTGCGAACTTCATCGCGACGCGCGACGTACGGATGGGGGTCGGCCAGGTCGAGGAGACGATCACGGTGGCGGGCGAGTCGCCCGTCGTGGACGTCCGCACGACCGCGGCGGTAACGAGCATCCGTGCCGACGTCGTCGAGGCGATCCCCACCTCGCGCAGCTACGAGGAGATGGCGAAGCTGGCCCCGGGCGTCCGCGTGTCGGGCGTCCCAGACGTCGGCGGTAACAAGACAGGCGGCGGGCGCGGCACGCTGGTGAACTACGGATCGAGCGCGGGCGGATCCACCCTGATGCTCGACGGCATCAACACCGATGGCACCGCGGGTTACTACGACGTGGGCGCGATCGAAGAGATGATCGTGCGCGCAGCGGGTAGCGACCCCGAGATCGCAACGCCGGGCATGGCGTTCCAGGCGATCGTCAAGTCGGGAGGCAACGACTTCCACGGCGAGGGGCTCGCGGCCATCCAGACGCGCGGCCTCCAGAGCAACAACATCGACGACGAGCTGCGGCAGAAGGGCGTGACCGGCGGCAACCCGATGGATCGCTACTACGACCTGAACGCCTCGGTCGGCGGACGCATCCTGCGCGACCGGCTCTGGTTCTTCGGCAGCACGCGCCGCAAGGAGTACCGCGCGGAACTCATCAACTTCTCTGGTGGGCCAGGCCCCGACAACATCTACTTCACGCCCGACGACGAAGGGGGCCTCACGGCCGATCGCGAAAGCAACCTGGTGGCGAAGATCACCGCGAAGCTGTCGCGGAACCAGAGCCTGTCGTGGATGCACCACTACAACTACAAGAAGCAGGACAACCGCGGGGGCAGCGCTTTCATCCCGCACGAGGCGGCGGGTGACTACGAGTTGCCGAACTCCGTCTACCGGTTCGAGTACACGAACTCGCTGACCTCACGGTCGTTCTTCCGCTTCACGGCGGGCAGAAGCTGGTGGGAGTCGAACGCCGTCCCGTACACCGACAACCCGCCCTCGTTCGACCAGGCCACCCAGCGTCGCCTCGGGGCCTACATCAACTCGGTCGGGTCCGACTCGACACCGGCCGGCAGCCTCGCGAGCCGCTACCAGTACGACACGGCCTACAGCTACTTCCTGCCGAGCTTCCTCGGTGGGGACCACGATCTGAAGGTGGGCCTGAACTACCAGTCCGAGGTCTACAACAAGTTCCAGAAGGCGCGCGGTGAAGGCACGGGTGGCGTCGGCAACGACTACCTCCTGACATTCAACAACAGCAACCCGGTCGAGGTGCTGCTCTACAACTCACCGTTCGACAGCAAGAACACCGTCCACTATGTGGGCGGCTACGTGCGCGACAGCTGGCGAATAGGCGAGCGCCTGACCGCGAACCTCGGCGTGCGTTTCGAGCGCTACAACGCCTTCCTGCCGGCGCAGTCGAAGCCCGCGGGCCCCTACTCGGCCGCGGCCGACTATCCCGAGACCGACTTGTACAACTGGTCGGGTGTCGCCCCCCGCGTCGGCCTGTCCTACGCCCTCACGTCCGACAACAAGACAGCCATCAAGGTGGCCTACGGCCGCTTCAACTTCGCCCTGCGGGCGTCCGACTCGCGCACGGTCCGCAACTTCAACAAGAACGACTACTCGGCCACGCGGTATCGCTGGAACGACGTGAACGGGAACAGGCGGCTCGACTACCCGCAGGAACTGGGCGCATTCGTGGCCCGCGAAGGTGGCTCGACCACGGTGTTCAACGAGGACATCCAGCAGCCGATGACCGAGGAGTTCACGTTCCACCTCCAGCGCGAGATCGCCGGTGGCGTGGCCGCGCGCTTCGGCTACGTGTTCAAGAGGGAGAACGACCTGTTCCAGTTGGTGAACACGGCGCGCCCCTACGAGGTTTACAACAGGGCCATTACGACCACGGATCCCGGTCCCGACGGCGTGGTCGGCAACAGCGACGACGGCGGGCCGGTCACCTACTACGACTTCGATGCGGCCTACCGCGGGCCGAATTTCGAGAAGTTCACCTACATCAACGTGCCCGGATACGACGACCAGTACCACAACTACGAATTCGGGATCGAGAAGCGCCTGTCGCACGGCTGGCAGTTCCAGGGATCGGTGCTGGCCACCAAGCGCGACAAGTGGGTGACGGGCGTGCCGATGACGCCGAACGAGGAGTTCTTCCCGAAGGACCAGACGTGGGAATCGACGATCCGCCTGTCGGGCGCCTACCACGCCCCGTGGGGGATCCTGGCGTCGGGCGTCTACGAGTACCAGAGCGGTACCTCGCAGGCGCGCGACGTGCTCTTCAGGACCGGGCTGGTGCAGCAGACCAGCCTGACCCTCCGGATGGAGGAACTCGGGGCGCAACAACTCGATGCCGTCCAGTTGCTCAACCTCAGGGTCGGCAAGCGGTTCGAGATGCCTGGTCCGGGACGGATTGCGGTGAGCGTCGATCTCTACAACGCCCTGAACGCCAACACCGCGACAACGGTGAGTGTGCGGTCGGGCGTGACCTATGGCCGGATCACCGCGATCCTGCCGCCACGCGTCGCCCGACTGGGAGTGACGTACTCGTTCTGACGTGGTGGGGCAGAGGCGTCGGCCTCCTCCCACCCGTCGTTGTCCACACTCTGCACGCCAATGGGATGTCCCCACTAAGGAGGCCGCATGAAATCGCGCGGAGCACTGTTCACCGGCATCGCCTGCACGACGGCGATCACGACCATCCTGGCCATCTCGAGTCTCGCGCAGGGCCAGCAGCCCGCGCCCGCATCCGCGGGCCAGGCACCCCGCCGCGGACCGATCACGCCGCATGCCTATCCCCTGGACGACGCCAGCTACCTGCGTTGGGCACTGCCCGCGGGACAGGAAGCCTACGCCGACATCGACGGCACGCGCCTCAAGGGATGGGTCAACGAGATCACGGGGATCTCGCGCCAGAGCCAGACTGACGGCGAACGGTACTGGGGCCGCATCTCGGGCACGAAGTACGACGAGATGGCCGAGACCTACGTCGAGAACAAGTTCAAGCAGTTCGGGCTCCAGGACATCCGCCGGCAGTGGTTCGACCTGCCGCCGCAGTGGTTCCCAACGTCATGGAGCGTGTCGGTCGCGGGCGGCGGGAAGTCGCTGACGCTCGAGACCGCGCGGCCTGCGGCCCGCACGACGGCCACCCCGGCCTCGGGTCTCGACGTGGATGCCGTGTGGGTCGGGCTTGGCACCGAGGCCGACTTCCTCGGCCGCGATGTGAAGGGCAAGGCGGTCGTGCTCTACAGCATCCCGACGCCGAGCGTCATTCAGCATTCGGCCGTGTGGAACGGGGCGCTGCGCCGCGCGGGCGAACACGGCGCGGCGGCGGTGATCGTGTCGATCGCCATCCCCGGCAACTTCCAGAACCAGTTGAACACCACCGCCTCGGTCCCGACGTTCTCGATCGGTTCCGACGACCTCACTTCGCTGCGCGAGCTCATGGAGAAGCAGACGGTGAAGGTGAAGATGAACCTGGCGGTCGAAATGAAGTCGGGCCTGCGCGACGCCAACGTGTGGGGCGTGTTGCCGGGCGCGACCGACGAAGACATCGTCATCATGGCGCACCACGACGCTTACTTCGAGGGCGCACTCGACAACGCGTCGGGCATCTCGGTGATGCTGGCGCTCGCGGAGCACTTCTCGAAGATCCCGCAGGCGCAGCGCCGGCGGACGCTGAAGTTCGTCACGACGTCGGGCCACCATAACGGCTCGCTCGGGACGCTGTGGATGCACGAGAACGCCTCGACGTTCCTCACCAAGACCGCGCTCCTCCTGAACTGCGAGCACGTGTCGGTGACGCAGACGTACTACTGGGGCAACAACCTCAGGAAGTCGAACCAGACCGACGCACGCCGCTGGTGGGTCTACGGCAGCGACAAGCTGGCCGAGGCCGCCCTGCAGTCGTACAGGACGTTCGGCGTCGCGGTCTACCACGAGATGGAACCGAATGCGAGCGGTGACATGGGACACGTGTCGCAGGACGCGCCGTCGGTGCAGATGATCGAGTCGCCCGTGTTCTATCACTCCGACCACGATCGTCCCGACGTGGTGCCGATGAGTGGACTCGAGGCCGTGGGCCGCGCGTACGCCATGCTCATCGACCGCGTGAACAAGCTGGATCGCGATCAGCTCGTCGGCAAGCCCGGCGTTCTGCGGACGGCGGGACAGTAGGCCGAGCCGACGCATCCAATCGACCACGTGCGAAGGCGGGCCAGGGTGTGACCCGCCCCGTGCCGAAGCGCGCGCCGTGTGGCCGACCGCGAGGTCGCCACGGCGTGCGCCGACGACATGCGCCTTGCCGTCGGCACGCACGACCAGCCACTGCAAGCCACGCGAACTGCCTGACGCGAGCAGGTGGTGAGACGCATCACTGGCGCGCCGAGGAGTACCGATGCCGGGCATACTGAGTGGCATACGCGTCATCGACCTGACCCGCAACGTCGCGGGGCCGTTCTGTACGATGACCCTCGCAGACCTTGGTGCGGACGTCATCAAGGTGGAGCGGCCCGAGACAGGGGACGACACGCGCGAGTGGCGTCCACCCTCGTGGGACGGTTACAGCGCGACGTACCTGTCGTTCAACCGCAACAAGCGCAGCGTGGCCGTCGACCTCGACACGCCTGACGGTCAGGCCATCGTGCGCAGACTCGTCGAGGGCAGCGACGTGCTCGTCGAGAGCTTCCGGCCAGGCAGTCTCACGAAGCGTGGGCTCGGCTACGAGGCGCTGAGCCAGGAGAATCCCGGGCTCGTGTTCTGCTCGATCTCCGGCTTCGGCACCCGCGGGCCCGAGCGGTTGCGGCCCGCATACGACCCGGTCATCCAGGCCTTCTGCGGCATCATGAGCATCACGGGAGACCCGGCCACGCCTCCGGTGCGCACCGGGCCGGCCGTGGTCGACATGGGCGCGGGACTGTGGGGCGCCTTCGGTATCGTGGCCGCTCTGTTCGAGCGCCAGCAGACCGGGCGCGGGCGCCTCGTGGAGACGAGCCTGCTCGAGACGGGCCTGGGGTGGTTGAGCTACCATCTCGCCGGCTACCTGGGGAGCGGCGTCGTGCCAACGCGCAACGGCTCGAAGGGGATGATCGCCGCACCGTACGAGACGTTCGCGACGGCCGACGAGTTCCTCTTTCTCGCGGCACCCAACGACCAGATGTTCGAGCGGCTGTGCCGCACGCTCGACACCACGGAACTGCTGTTCGACGGTCGGTTCTCGTCGAATCCAAGCCGTGTCACCAACCGCAACGCGCTGCACGCGTTGCTCGAAACGCGGCTCATGACGGCATCGGCGCGTCACTGGGAGGAGTTGCTCCTGACGCAGGAACTGCCGTGCAGCCGGATTCGTTCGGTCGACCAGGTCGCGACGGATCCGCAGGTGGCCTCATTGGGCATGATGCTGCCCATCGCGCATCACGCCATTCCCGATTTGCGTCACGTGAACCTCCCGGTATCGTTCGACGGCACACGGGCGGTGAGTGCCGACGCTCCGCCCGAACTCGGGCAGCACACCGACGACATCCTCCTGGCCCTCGGCTACGACGACCACCAGGTCGATGCCTGGCGACGCGACGGCGTGGTCGGCCGTCACGAGGCAGTCGGTGACACAGCGGTGGCGGCGACTGATCGGGTCTGACATCCCGACCGCCACGTTGCGCCAGGACGGCACCCAAGGACTCGAGGAGGACGAGATGAGCCGCGTGGAATGGATGCCCGGCACCAGGCGCATCGTCTCCCCCACTGACATGACCCTGCATCCTGAGCACCACCGTCGCCCGCGGATCGTAAGAAAGGACTGCCAGTCGATGCGCTCCACACGAACATCCAGGCCCCTCGGAACTCCGGTGCGACTGTTGCTGTTGGCAATGGGCTGCGTTCTCGTTCCTCTGCTCGCGACGGCGCAAGAGGAGGAGCGAACGGTTGAGAAGGTCGAGAAGCCCGGTCCGTGGCTCGGGCTGCCACTGCCGACCGTGGGCGGGGTCACTCCCGCCGTCGTCGTCGGCGCTCGACCGCCCCGGCCCGTCGTCGTGCCCCTGGGTGAGGCATCGCCCCCGGAACTCACCGGGCCGTCACTGCGCGCCGACCTCGAGGCCATCGTCGCGATCTCCAACGAGAGCCGCAGGCAGAAGGAAGTCGGCTCCGGCCAGCTGTGGGGCCGCATCTCGGGCTTTCCTTCGGGCACCAAGGCGATCAACTGGACGGTCGACGAGTGGCGCAAGGCGGGCATCAAGGACGTGAAGGTGCAGCCGATGGCGCAGGATCCGAAGGCGGCGTTCTGGATGCCACTGTCGTGGGAGGTCCGTCTGCTTGGCGACCCGGCATTCGGCACGGGCACTGCCGACGTCGTGCTCGAGTCAGCGACGCCGCTGTCGCCGTCAGACATCCCGTCGGGCACGATGACGGCCCCGCTCGTCTTCGTGGGCACCGCAAGCCCCGCGGTGCTGCAGCACATCGACGTCAAGGGGAAGGTCGCGGTGCAACTGCTGGTGCCGCAGGGGCACATGGTGTTCGAGCGGGCGACGGCCGTCCCGCGCGCGCAGGACCTGTTCAAGCGTGGCGCCGTGGCCGTCCTCAATCTCGTCAGGTTGCCCGGCAACGAGTTGGCGCGCGACTTCAGCAACTGCGGTGGACCGTGCTTCAACATCGGCGGTCGCGACGGTCACTTCCTCGAGCGGTTCCTCGACCGGGCGGCCTCTCGCAGCCTCGGCGACAGGGTCCGCGCGCAGTTGACGTTGAAGGCTGAAACGCTGTCGAACCTCAAGGCCGAGAATGCGGTCGCCGTCATTGCCGGCAAGAGTGACGAGAACATCGTCATCGACGCGCACGTGGATGGCTGGTTCGACGGCGCCGGCGACAACGGCGATGGGCTGGCCGTGATGCTCGCCCTCGCACGCCACTTCGCGAAACCCGGCAACACCCCGGACCGCACGCTCGTGTTCGTGGCGAGTGCCGGGCATCACAGCCCTGGCCTGAACGGTCCACGCAGCTTCCTGGCCGCCAACCCCGAACTCACGAAGAAGACCGTGCTCGTGATCAACCTCGAGCACGTCGCCCAGCGCAACTTCTCGCAGGGCCGAGGCGTCGGGCCGGATGGCTATCGCGACGCCGTCGCCGATTCTGGCGAGGCGCCGATCGTCGCGGGCGTGTCGAACGGCTCGCCGTTTCTCGACACGCTCTTCGCCCAGGGCGTCGCACGCTATGGCGTCAACTTCGTGTCCGAGACGTCGACGATGCAGAGCGGCGAGACCGGCGGGTTCACGCCGCTGGGCGTCGCCCTGCTGACGATCATGCAGGCGCCGCCGCTGTACCACACGACCGGTGAAGTGCTCGACGTGATCTCGACGCCCGGGCTCGAACGCATGGCCAGGTTCTTCGCGTTCTTCCTGAAGGAAGCGGGCAAGGCCCCGGTGGCCCAGATCAACCCGGTGAAGGCGAGCACGCGCTAGACGGCGGTGGCTGGCACCGCCGGTGCTCGCTCGACGGCCTTCGGGTCGAACATCTTCTCGCGGATGAACAGGCCGGGGATCAGTGCGCAGACCGCGTACGAGATCCCCAGCAACCCGATGCCCAGCCCGATCGAGTAGTTCGTCGCGACGAATCCAATCATCAGGGGCGAGATCGTCGAGCCCAGCCGGCCGATGTTGTACGACGTGGCCACGGCGGTGCCGCGAACGCTCGCCGGGAAGCTCTCGCTCAGGTAGGTCGCGTTCACCGCGTACGGTGCGCCGTAGAGGAAGCCGAAGATCAGCAGCAGGTAGGGCACGTTCGTGGGCGTGGCGTAGAAGGCGAGCAGCGGCAGGTAGATCGCGGTGAGCAAGCCGGCGACAGTCCACGTGAGCCGCCGGCCGACGATGTCGGCCAGGTAGCCCGTCAGCACTTTGCCGATCACCATCATCCCGTAGGTGGCCGCGACGTACCAGCCCATGCTCTGCAGGTTGACGTTCAGATCCTTGACGAGATAGCTCGGCAACCAGGTGTTGGCGCCGTAGTACCCGAACTGCAGTGCAATCGAGGTCATCGTCCACAGCAGGAACATCCGGCGGGTCGGGGCTTCTGCCCACATCTTCGTGAACAGGTTCTTCCCCGTGCCGGTCTTGAGGGCCACGAGCCGCGCTGCCGTCCAGCTCGGCGGATCGGGAAGTGAGCGGAGCATCCATAGCGCGGCCGCACCGGGGATCACCGCGCAGAAGAACAGCGGCCGCCATCCGATGCGCGGTGTGATGTACGCCGCGAGCAGCGCCGCCATGACGTATCCGACCGACCAGCCGGCCTGCAGGATGCCCAGCACCGTGGTGCGGATGCCCGTGGGCACGAACTCGGTGGCCAGGAGGGTGCCGATGCTGTAGAGCGCGGCGATGCCGAATCCCGAAATGAACCGCATGACCGCGACCTGCCAGTACGCGTTGCAGAATCCGATCATGGTGGTACAGGCAGTGAACGTCAGGATGGCCCACCAGGTGACGCGCACGCGGCCGATACGGTCGGCGAGCCACCCCGCGAGCACGCCGCCGATGCCCATCCCCAGCAGCGTGTAGGTGCCCAGCGCGCCGGCCATGAGGCTCGACACCTGGAACTCCTTCGCAATGCTCGGCAACGCGAGCGCCAGCATCTGCAGGTCCATGCCGTCGACGACGAGCGCGACGAAAATCGCGAGGGCGACCCTCTTCCCGGTGCTGTCAAACGAGTCCGCGGCTGCCATCGGAACGCTCCAGTCAACAAGTCTCGCGCAAAACGCGCGCGATGTTCGCGCGGCCGGGGTCCGGCCCGTCACGTCAGTGTGTGGACAGGCGCCCCTGTTCGCGCTGCGCACGCTGCACGAGCGCGTCGACGATGGTCACGCCGGTTCCCGCAACGCCCACCAGCACCGGGTTGAGATCAATCGCGTCAATCACGCCGATTGCCCCAGCCGCGATGTTGCCGACATGGACCGTCACGGCGCTGAGTGCCTCGAGGTCGAGCGTGTCGGCCAGGCGTCCGCGCGGCGCGGTGCGCGTTCTCGCCAGGGCTCGGCGGACGTCCGCGGTGCCGAACGGCGGCAGCAGGAACGCCACGTCGTCCAGCGACTCGACGTCACAGCCGCCGGCGCCGATCATCACCACGGGGCCGAAGTGCGGGTCGATCGTGGTCCCGAGGATGAACTCACGCCCCGACACCATGCGCGCCACCAGCAGGCCGTCGCAGCGCGCGCCCAGTTCCGACAGCCTCCGCACGTACTGCTGCGAGATGCGCGTGATGTCGCCTTCGTTCGTCACGTCGAGCGTGACGAGTCCGTGCGCTGCCTTGTGCGCCACGTCGCGCGAACAGGCCTTGATCGCCACGCGGCCGCCGAGATCGCGCAGAGCGACGCGTGCCTCGTCATCGGTCAGGCACAACCGGTGCGGTACCACGGGCACGCCCTGTTGCTCGAGCCATGCGAGCGCGTCGGCCTCATGGAGCAGCACGTCGGAGCCCCCGGGAAGCGGGGCGCCGTTCACCGGCACGCGCGGTGCCCGGGGCCGCTGCATCAACAGCGTGTGCGCGACGATCTGCGACAAGGCCTCGGTCGCGTCGGTCTGGTCGTCGTACGTCGGGAGTCCAGCGTCGCGGAATCGCGCAGCGACCGTCGGCTGCGGCGTGGTCACGACCACGGGCGCATGGACCTCTGTCGCCAAGGCGGAGACATCGCGCACCATTGCATCGATGTCGTAGCCCTCGCCCGCGATCGGCAGGGCCACCAGGAAGAGGTCTCCTGCGGGCGGCGTCGCCAGCGCCGGCAGGATCCTGCCCAGCGCGGAGCCGTCCTGCATCAGCGCCGTGGTGATGTCGAGGGGATTGGCGCTCGCCGCGAAGGCCGGCAGGGTGGCGCTCAGAATGTCGACGACGGCGGCGTCGAGCGTGGCGAGTGGCAGGCCGAGGTCGTTGGCGGTGTCGGCGGCCATCACGCACGACGCGCCGGAGTTGCTCACGACGACCAGGCGGCCGCGGGTCGGGCGCCAGCCGCGCAGGTATAGCGGGGCCGTGCGAACGAGTGCCTTCATGTCGTTGACGCGCCAGATGCCGTGATGGTGCAGGAACGCATCGACGATGCGGTCTTCGCTCGCCAGCGCACCCGTGTGTGACCGCGCAACGGCTTGCGCACGCGCTGAACGGCCGGCCTTCACCGCGACGATCGGAACGTCGCGCTCACGCGCGAGCGCGGCGGCGGCCGCCAGCCGCGCCGGATCACGGAGCGACTCGAGGTAGAAGAGGATCAACTTCACCTGCGGATCGTCGAGCACCGCGAGCGCGAGTTCCGCAGCGGTGACGTCGGCCTCGTTGCCGGTGGCGAGCGAGTAGCGCACGCCGATGCCCGTCCGGTGCAGCAGCGCGAGCGGCATGACGCTCATCACGCCGCTCTGGCTGATGATCGCGACCGGACCATCGACCGGCACCGGGTCGAGGAACATGGTCGAGAAGCTGGCGACCACGCCGTTGCCGAAGTTCGCGAGACCCTGCGAGTTCGGGCCGACGAGGCGCATCCCGGCGGCCCTGGCACGGGCCACAAGCTCGCGTTCGGCCTCCACCTGGACGAGATCGTGGGTCTCTCCGAAGCCCGACGCCATCACGATGGCCACGTCGACGCCGCGCGCGACGCAGGCGTCGATGGCGTCGCTGGCTGCCTCACGGGGCGTGGCGACGATGGCGAGTTGGGGCGTCTCGGGCAGCGACGCGAGATCCGGGAAGGACGGGCGGCCTTGCACCGTTCGGCGATGCGGGTTGACCGGGTAGACGTGGCCCGTGTACCCGAACCGCTCGAGGTACATGAGCGGGCGCCCTCCCACCTTGTGCGGGTTGTCTGATGCCCCGATGACCGCGATGGAGCGCGGGTTCAGCGCTGCCGCTGCGAGACCCTGCCCGCCCATCGCCGAGTGCGCCTCATGCGCCATCGGGCGTCAACTCGAGCACGGTGGCGATGCCCTGCCCGACACCGATGCACATGGTGACGAGGCCATAGCGTGCATGCCGGCGCTGCATCTCGTGGACGAGCGTCGTGACCAACCGCGCGCCCGTCGAGCCGAGGGGATGCCCGATGGCGATGGCGCCGCCGTTCACGTTGACCGTCCCTGGATTGAGCCCGAGTTCCCGGATGCAGGGCAGTGCCTGTGCTGCGAACGCCTCGTTGAGTTCGGTGAGGCCGATGTCGGCGGGTGAGAGGCCCGCACGTTCCATGGCCCTGCGCGAGGCGGGAATGGGGCCGAGTCCCATGTACGACGGCTCGACGCCGCGGACGGCCGACGCGACCACGCGTGCGATGGGCCGCAGGTGGAGGGCCTCGGCGGCCTCGCCCGACATGACCAGGATGGCGGCCGCCCCGTCGTTGATACCGCTCGCGTTGCCGGCGGTCACGACGCCGCCCTTGCGGAACACCGGCGGCAGGGCCGCGAGTTGCTCGGCCGTGACGTCGGGGCGCGGGTGCTCGTCGCGATCGACGAGCAGGGGCACGCCGCGTTTCTGCGCGATCGGCACCGGCACGAGTTCCTGCGCGAAGCGGCCCTCGCGGTCGGCGTCGGCCCACCGGCGCTGGCTGGTGAGCGCGAACGCATCACAATCGGCGCGCGATACCTGGTATCGATCGGCGACGTTCTCCGCGGTCTCGCCCATCGAGATCGGCGGGTGCAACGCGGCGAGACGCGGGTTGACGAAGCGCCATCCCAGCGTGGTGTCGACGAGCGGCATCTCGCGCGCGAAGGCGGCAGGCGCCTTGGGCATCACGAAGGGCGCACGGGTCATCGACTCGGTGCCACCTGCGACGAAGACATCGCCTTCGCCGGCACGAATGGCGTGCGCCGCAGCGACGAGAGCGCTAAGTCCCGATCCGCAGAGTCGGTTGATGGTCTGCCCGGCCACCGAGATCGGCAGGCCGGCTAGCAGTGCGGCCATCCGCGCCACGTTGCGGTTGTCTTCGCCCGCCTGGTTGGCGCACCCCAGGATGACGTCCTCGACGGCGGCCGGGTCGAGGTGGTTGCGTTCGACGAGGGCGGCGATGCAGCGTGCCGCGAGATCGTCGGGCCGCACGTCCTTGAGGCCCCCGCCATACCGGCCCACGGGGGTACGGACGGCGTCGACGATGACGGCGTCACGGGGGGAGGAGTGGGACATGGCGTCTCGGGGCCGTCGGTCGTGCGCGGATGGACCGGTGCACGTCGTCTGCGAGTGTGTTCGTTATACGAACTTCTGTTCGTTAAGTGAGCTGACGATACTATGTGGTCCGCGAGACCGTCAAGGGCTCGACGGACGAGACCACGCGCATGCCCCGTACCCGGAACACCGACCCCCACAAACCTGCCCATGGACGCGAGTTCGTGCAAGGCCTCGAGCGCGGATTCGCGGTCATCAAGACGTTTTCAGACACGTCCCCCGACCTGACGATCGCCGAAGTCGCCGATCGCGCCGGCTTCACACGTGCCGTCGCCCGGCGGTACCTGCTCACACTGGCCGAACTGGGATACGTGACGCAGTTGGGCGCGAAGTTCAGCCTCACGCCGCGCATCCTGGAGCTCGGCTTCACCTACCTGTCCACGATGAACGTGGCGGCTGTCGCCGAACCCAGCATGGAGAAGGTGGTCGAGGTCCTGCACGAGTCCTGTTCGATGTCGGTGCTCGACGGCTTCGACGTCGTCTACATCGCCCGCGTGCCCGCCAAGCGGATCATGAGCATCAACCTCGTGACCGGATCCCGCCTCCGCGCGCATGCGACGTCGATGGGCAAGGTGCTCCTCGCGGCGCTCTCACCGAAGGAACTCGACAACTACCTCGCGACGGCGCCGCTCGAGCAGTTCACGCCGAAGACGCTCCACGATCCCGCGACATTGCGGAAGGCGCTTGCCGAGATTCGCAAGAACGGATGGGCGTTCGCCGACGAGGAGTCGGAGCAGGGCGTCCGTACCGTGGCCGCGCCCGTCGTTGATCGATCGGGCAACGTCCTTGCGGCGATCAACGTCTCGGGGCATGCCGCCCGGGTGTCGATGAAGGAGCTGCGCCGCACGTATCTTCCCGTCCTGCTCGACGCCGCGCGCACGGTCTCGCTGGCGATGGGCGCGCCGAGCTTCCGGGTCAAGGCGTGGAACGGCCCGATCGACGTGCGCGCGGCTGCCAACGGCCGGTAGGGATCACGCCGTTCTTCATCGCTATCTTTCACGCTCTGACCCCGCCCGACCTTCCCGGGCCGGCGCCTCGGACGCAGGCGACGCCCCGCCCTGCCGCAGCCTGCCCGGCAGTATGATGCCCGCGTCCGTGTGGACGCAGAGGAGTCATACATGCATCGATCGCAGGGATACGTCACCATCGCCGCCGCTGCTCTCGTCGTTGCGTTCGCGACGCCGGGCCGCGCCGCCGCGCAACCCGCCCAGCCAGCGCAGGAGCCACCTGCCGGCGAGCGTGCCGAACGCCCCTCGGCGGCGGCCGAGCCGAAGCCGTACGACAAGGTGATCACCAAGGACGCCGTCTCAGACCAGGGCGTCTTCACGGTGCATCGCCTCAAGGACAAGGTCTACTACGAGATCCCGGCTGCCGCGCTCGGTCGCGAGTTCCTCTGGGTGACGCAGATCGCCAAGACGACGCTCGGCGCAGGCTATGGCGGACAGGCCGCGGGCAACAGCGTCGTCAGGTGGGAGCGGCACGGCAACCGCGTGTTCCTGCGGAAGGTCTCGTACGACGTGGTCGCCGCCACGGGGCAGCCCATCGCCAGGGCGGTCGAGGCCGCCAACTTCAATCCCATCGTCATGTCGTTCAACGTCGAGGCGTTCGGGCCCGCCGAGACTCCCGTCATCGACGTGACGAGACTGTTCACCACCGAGGTGCCGGAACTGTCGGTGCGCACGCGCCTCCGGGCACGCGGCTTCGACACCTCGCGGGCATTCGTCGAGCGCGCGGTGTCGTTCCCCGAGAACATCGAGGTCGAGGCCATCCACACCTACACCGTGCCGCCTGAGAGCGCGCCCACCACGCAGACGGGGCCGCCGACGCCGCCCTCGCCGTTCCAGACGCCGGCCCCGCGGCCCGGCAGCTACAGCGTGCTCATGCACTTCAGCATGGTGGCGTTGCCCGAGAAGCCGATGATGCCCCGGCTGTTCGACGAGCGCGTCGGGTACTTCACGGTTCGGCAGATGGACTACGGACAGAACGAACACCGCGCCCCCGAGCGCCGCTACATCACGCGCTGGCGGCTCGAGAAGAAGGACCCGACGGCCGCGACCTCCGAGCCGCTGAAGCCGATCACCTACTACGTGGATGCGGCAACGCCCGCATGGCTCGTTCCCTACATCAAGCGTGGCGTGGAGCAGTGGCAGGTCGCCTTCGAGGCCGCGGGATTCAGGAAGGCGATCATCGCGAAGGACGCGCCGACCGATGACCCCGAGTGGAGTGCCGAGGACGCGCGCTACTCGGTGATCCGCTGGTTGCCGTCGACCATCGAGAACGCGTCGGGGCCGCACGTCCACGACCCGCGCACCGGCGAGATTCTCGAGTCAGACATCCAGATGTACCACAACATCATGAACCTGCAGCGCAGCTGGTACTTCACGCAGGTGGGGCCGCTCGATCCGCGCACGGCGACGCTGCCGTTTCCCGATGAGCTGATGGGGCAACTGGTCGAGTACGTCGTCGCGCACGAGGTCGGGCACACGCTCGGCTTCCAGCACAACATGAAGGCCAGTTCCACGTATCCGGTCGAGAAGCTGCGCGATCCGGAGTGGCTGAAGACGATGGGGCACACGCCGACGCTGATGGACTACTCGCGGTTCAACTACGTCGCGCAGCCCGAAGACAAGATCGATCCGAAGCTGCTCATCCCCGGCATTGGCCCCTACGACAAGTGGGCGACGATGTGGGGATACAAGCCCATCGACGGCGCGAAGAGTGCCAGACGAGGAGAAGAAGACGCTCGACGCGTGGGCCCGCGAGCAGGACGACAAGCCGTACCTGCGGTTCTCGACGGCCGACAGCCGGGGCAGCGATCCCGGCGAGTTGACCGAAGCCGTCGGCGACGGCGACGCCGTGAAGGCCACCACGCTCGGGATCAGGAACATCGAGCGCGTGGCCGACATGCTTCTGCCGGCGACGACAGCATCCGGTGAGAACTGGGATGATCTCGCGGAACTCTATGGCCGCACGGTGGGGCAGTGGGCCACCGAACTCAATCACGTCGTGTCGGTGGTCGGCGGATTGCAGTCGCAGCAGAAGCACGGTGGGCAGGTCGGCCTGAGGTTCAGCCCGATTCCGGCGGCGCGGCAGGCCGAGGCGGTGAAGTTCCTCAACGAGCGCGCGTTTGCGACGCCCACGTTCCTGATCAGGTCAGAGATCCTGCGGAGGGTGGAGCCGACCGGCTCGCTCGAACGCGTGCGGACGGCGCAGGTCAGGATCCTCACGAACCTGATCAGCCCGACGCGCGTGGCGCGGATGGTGGAGCTGAGCGCCATCGACGGCGCGTCGGCCTACCAGCCGACGACGTTCCTCGGCGACGTGCGCAAGGGGATCTGGTCTGAACTGGCCGGGGCGAGCGTGAAGATCGATCCCTACCGCCGCAACCTGCAGAGTGCATGGCTCGACATGGCGTCGGCCAGGATTGCGCCGACCATTGACGAAGGGCGCGCGCTGTTCCGGGGCGAGCTGAAGGCGCTCGACGTCGAGTTGCGTGCGGCGCTGCCGAAGGCCGGCGACGCCATCACCCGTCGTCATCTCGAGGACGCGCGTGCGCGGATCGCGCAGGCACTTGATCCGAGCCGTCCCGCCCCGGCGCCAACGACAACGGCCCGTCCCGGCATGCCCGGCGTCGACGACGACCCCGACCGAGAGGAGACCTGCTGGCCCACCTCGATCTGGCCGCGCTAGCCAAAAGGGGTCACGTCTTTCATTGCAGCATTTCTCAAGACCTGACCCCAGGCTCGGGTCACGGCGAGGAATACCGCCCTGTTCGATTGGGCGATGATGAACGCCACCACCGGCAACGTCGTCAAGCGCGGGGTCGTCATCACGGTCATGGACGCGAACGACAAGCCCGTCGCCCGTTACTACCTGGAGCACGCCTGGCCAGCGAAGTGGGAAGTGCCACAGCTGAAGGCTTCAGGGAACGAAGTCGCCATCGAGTCCATCGAGCTCGTGCACGAGGGACTGAGCCTGATGGCTGACGATCAATGAAGGGGCCATCGCTTTCTTCGACCGCTGACCCCGACGTGAACGGCGCTCGCCGCGTACACACGAAGGGCCACCTTATGTCGGTGGCCCTTCGTGCTGCTTCCGGACTTGCGGAACGCGTTGCTGCGCCGGTTGCTACTTGCGGCGGCGCGCGACGAGCATCGCGAGGCCCGATCCGAGGAGCAGGAGCGAGGCGGGTTCGGGAACGGCGTTGACGCCGTTGATCGTGACGGGGAGCGCATAGTTGGATGCGCCGCCACGGTTGCCCCACGCGAGGATGACGCCGTCATCGGCGCCGGCGCCGGCCCATCCACCGATGGGAGTCACTGCGCCGGGGTTCGCCGCGAAGCCATTGGCGATCGTGAGGTTCTTGACGTCGTCGTAGGTCTTCCACACGTTGTCGAATGCCGCAAGGGCACCGGTGCCTTCGCCGCCCCTGTACTGCGCGGTGGCGAACACGTGCTTCTGCTGCCCGAAGGGAATGGGCATCGCATCCAGGAGCAGGTACGAGAAGCCACCGAGGCCGTCGGTCACGACGACGTTCAGGTACGGGGCCGACAGGCCGGTGGGATCAGGCGGGCTGACGAGTGTGTAGCTCAGCTCGATCATCTCGGCGATGGTCTTGCCATTGAAGTAGTCGGTGCTGTAGAAGGCCTTGTTCCCCGACTGGCCCGTCGTCCACACGGGAGCTGGAGCCGTCCCAGCCGTGAACGTGATGTCGCCACCGACGCCGACCACGGTGCTTCCCGTTCCGACGGCCCACGGGGTCCAGACTGGCGGCCACGGCGCGGCCAACGCGGGCACAGCCAGCGCAGCCAGCAGCACCGGAACCAAGAACAGACGTTTCATCATCGCGAGTACTCCTTTGACACGGGTCGCACCACGTACTCCCCTTGGCCGACCTTCCCAACTCACGCTCTGCCCCACCCCCCGTACCTCGCACGGCGCGCGGCAGGGGGCGACGCTACCGCGGCGGGATCGATCGCAAAGATCGATCCGGGCTGGCCGTCCGGCGTGATCAGAAAAAGATCGCGTAAAACTCAGCCGTGCCGGATTCCCGTCGATCCAAAAGTCAATTGTTCTGGTGACTTTTGTCCTGACAGACAGCGGACCACACCTCGGTCCTGATGCGGCCTTTTCAGTGAGTCTGCCGACCCCACGACAGGCTGAATCTTCAGTGAGTCGATGCCTGCAAGCCCCCGAGTGACTTCACGCGCACGCACACTCACCGGCGCAGCCCTCGCCACGCCTCCAGGTACTCCAGCAAGTGCGCGTGTCCGCCGGCAGCCACACGACTCTCGAGGAGCGACTCGAGCAACTGCTCCTCCGCGGCGTGCTGGTCTGGACTCACGTGTCCGGCGAGCAACGCAGCGCGGAGCCACAGAAGGTACGTCGAGAGCGCATCGCACTCGTTGTAGCAGACGATGCGCCGGATGTCGCCAGCACGCCAGAGATCGAAGACGCTGCTGCCGTCCATGAGCGTCTTGCCGGGAATACCGCAGCACGTCGCGAACTCGTGCAGGCTCGGCGTCGCCTTTCCCCACCCGCCGAATTCGTCCTTGAGGTCAATGTGTGCGTCTGAGTGCTTCACGAAGTAGTCGATGCCCTCCCATGGCTTTGCAGGACGGCGGCAGAAGTCAGGAAGGCTGAGTCGATGCACCATCGACCGCTGAAGCAGGATCACCAGGTCAGACGAGAGCGAGTTGAATCCGACGAGTTGCGGCTGTGCCTTGCCGACGCCTTCGAGGAAGCGCCTGAGGATGTCGGCTTCACCGCAGGTGTCGGCACCCGCGGCGGGCAGCGAGGCCAGCCCGAGCGACACGCTCCCGTTGTCGGCGCGCTTGCGGATGACCGCCGCGATCGACACGACACGGCACACGACGGTCTTCAGGTAGGGGTGCGGGTCGTTCTCGTTCGCCCCGCCGCGCGCCCACATCGTCTCGAGGACATCCTCGTCTGCGACCTCGTCGCCCAGCCCGTACACGTGCCGGCCCGAGGCCACATCCGGTACCCACTCCGCGTCGAACGCCCACACTTCGGCGGGCACGCTCTTCAACATGACGTCCTCCTGTTCCCCTCGAACACTGCACCACCCCACTGTGACAGGTCAGGTCACAGCGAGGTGAGTGGCTCGGCGCAGGTCACGTTCAGGGCCGTGACCTCACGTGTCACAACCCTGTCCGATCATGTTCCAGAACCATCGGGGCCGCACCCCAGTGCGGCCCGGCGAGCCCGGTGCGACCCGGTTCGCCGCCGTCACGGCCCGACGCGTCAGCGCCCGCTACAGGAGAGAGAAGATGCCCACCCCGATGTCAGTGATGGAGGCGTTCGAGTTCGCCACGCCCCAGTCGTTCCGTGACCTCACGATGATTCCCCTGCTCGCGCGCACTGACCGCGACGCGGGCTACCTCACGCTCGACGACGCCGTGCAGACGGGCCGCTTCCGCGTCACCGAGGTGTCGGAATCAGGCCACGTGCCGGAGTTGCGCGTGGCCAACGACCTCGATGTCCCGGTGCTCCTGCTCGACGGCGAGGAACTCGTGGGCGCGAAACAGAACCGGATCGTGAACCTGACCATCCTCGTGCCGGCGAGGGCCGGCCTCACGATCCCCGTGTCGTGCGTCGAGGCCGGACGATGGCAGCACGTGTCGCCCGAGTTCCACGGCTCCGGACGCGCGCAGTTCGCCGAAGGGCGCGCACGCAAGGCGCAGCAGGTGTCGCGGTCGATGTTGATGGGCGACGCGCCCCGCGCCAACCAGGGCGATGTGTGGGAGCGCATTGCCAGCAGGGTGCAGGCGGCTGGTGTCGACTCGCCGACCGGCGCCATGGCCGACGTGTTCGAGGCGCACGCCGTGGACATCGACGAGTACGTGCGTGCCCTCACGTTCGTGCCACGCCAGGCAGGTGCGGCCTTTGCGATCCGCAACCGCTTCGTCGGCATCGAGCTGTTCGACGCGTCGGCGACGCTCGCGCGCGTGCTGCCGAAGATCATCCGCAGCTACGCCTTCGACGCCGCCCTCGCGCCCGCGCCTGCCGCTCCACGCGCGGCGGCCACCATCGGCACCGCCCATGTCGTCGAGTGGATGCGCCGTCTCGGTGATCTCGAGCCCGCAACGCACGAGGCCGTGGGAGTCGGCGAGGCCCTCCGCTGGAACGGGCACACCTGCACGGCCGCGGCGCTCACGTGGAACGACCGCATCGTGCACTTCGTTGGATTCGCGCTCGAGTCATCGGCCGACGAAGCCAGACCGGCTGCGCGGATGCAGTCGGCATCGTGGCGCCGGCGTCAGCAGCGCGTTCACTGAAGCGAGGGTCACACCTCCCGAACAGGCTGCAGCAGGATCTCGACGGCCGCCGGGTCATCGCCAGGCGAGCGCGAGTCGACATCTTCAGGCGGCGAGGTGCCCTGGTGGCGCCGGGTGGTCTACCCTTCGAGTCAGGTGTGTTGAGGGCGGGGCGCGTGCGAATCACCCTGCCAGACCTGAGGGTGCGATGCGTTTCGCCCTCAACACATGTGAGCTCAGGGTTTAGCATGTCGGCAGAGCGCACGGCGCGGAAGGCAGGGCAGCGTGTCAGACCGACAATTCGTGGTAGCGGATCTCCTGGCGGCGACCGAGTTCGCGGCGGGGAAGCACTCGACACAGCGCCGGAAGAATGTCGAAGCGTCGCCCTACATCAACCATCCGATCAGGGTCGCCCACCTGCTGGCCGCGGTCGGCGGCATCACCGACCTGGCAACGCTCATCGCGGCCGTGCTGCACGACACGCTCGAGGACACCAACACGACGTCCGCTGAACTCGACGCACTTTTCGGCCCTCTCGTGCGGAGCATCGTCGAGGAGGTCACCGACGACAAGTCCCTCGTGAAGGCAGAACGGAAGCGGCTCCAGGTCGAGCACGCACCGCACCTGTCGCCCGAGGCCAGGGCCATCAAGCTCGGAGACAAGATTGCCAACGTGCTCGATGTGACCGACAGCCCGCCCTCCCGTTGGGACCAGGCACGGCGACTCGAATACCTCGATTGGACCGAGGCCGTCGTCGCCGGATGTCGAGGCACGAACGTCGCGCTCGAGCAGTACTACGACGACGTGCTCGCCAAGGGGAGGACGATGCTGGCAGGTCGGGCCTGAGAGTCCGCTGCGCACCGAGCGCAGTTGCGGCGTTGAGCCGGGCCCGCGCTACCTGGACCCGCTGCCGGCCGCGGGGTGCCTGGCGACGACGAGCACCAGGCCGGCCGACGAGCCTCGGCGCTTGAACACCCGCACGCCACCGTCCATCAGATCGGTACCGACCGCATCGGCCAGGTGCCTTCCGCCGACCGTGCGGATTTCGTAACGCGTGTCGGGGTCGAACGCCTTCATCCTGAGGACGGTTGAATCGGAGGCGCCAGCTCCGGCAAATGCCAGCAGCACCGACGTCCCGGTCGTGCCCGATACGAGCTGGACGGCGTCCCACGTGTTGCTGCTGGACTCGGCGGCCTGGTCGGTCAGGGTGACCATCGCGGCGTCGGGCACCAGCGCGCGGATGTCCTTTGCCAGCGACACCTCGCGCACCATCTGCTCGACGTCCTCCTGACCGAACTCTTCACCGCGCAACGTGAGGCCGAGGACGCCTCCCATGCGACTGCGGAAGTACAGCGACATGTCGGTGGCGTGGTGGATGGGCTCGGCGGCGTGATCGATCACGAACGACAGCAGGTACGCCGGGGGGAACACTGCCCCGAGACCCTGGAGGTTGTGGCGCACGTGGGCCGAGGGTGCGGTCGTGTCGTCCATCCAGCCCACGTCGGTATGGCGAAGCATCCCGAAGTCGAGACGTCGCCCGCCACCCGCGCAGTTCTCGATGATGAGGTCGGGATACCGCTCACGCAGTTCAGCCAGGACGTCGTACAGCCCCGTAACGTGCCAGAAGTTGCCATCGGTGGATTCGTGCCCGTGGCCCGCGCGATCGCAGTTGATCCAGTAGTTGTTGTCCCACTTCAGGTAGTCGGGCCGGGCCTCGTCGATCACGCGTGTGACCTGATCGAGTACCCACTGGCGCCCTGCAGTGTCGGCGAGGCAGACCTGCGCCGCCGTGGCCGACGTGTTCTTCATCCCGGCGTTGTAGCGTCCGCCGGTGGTCGCGAGGGCACGCTCGCTCACCATGCCCGCTCGCGAGAGCAGCCGCGTGTCGACGCGTTCGGGTTCCATCCAGATCCCGAACTTCATGCCGCGGCTCCGCACGTAGTCGCCGAGCGCCCTGAGGCCAGAGGGGAATCGTCGCGCATCGACCTTCCAGATGCCGAGACCGGAGTCGAAGTCAGACGTGCTGGTGCCGCCCGCATACCAGCCCGCATCCAGCACGAACAACTCCACGCCGAGTGCCGCCGCTTGATCCGCCTCGGCCCGCATCCGTTCCTCGTTGATGTCGATGCCGTACGCAAACCAGGTGTTGTAGGTCACGAGCGGCTCGAGCGGCCGACCGCGCCTGACGCCCTCGTCGATGAACGTCCGGAGCGCCAACGTCACGTCGGCTGCGGAACTGCCGGCGATTCCGAAGAACGCGTGCGGCGACTCCACCGGCTGTCCGCTGCGCACACTCGTGGCCGTGTTGCCAGCCGTCCATCGCACCGAGACGCGCCCGGCCGGGCTCGGACCGTCCACGGTCACGCCCCACGCGCCCGACCACATCAACCCGCTGAAGAGGTGGCCCTGCGACCCCGCGAGCCAGAGGACCGGCACCGCCAGCTTCGAGGCACGAGTCGTCGAGCCGAGCGCGAACGACCCCCGGCTGGCCAGGGTCTCGTGCTGGATCGTGAAGCGATTGGCATCGTCGGCTCCGGTGATCCAGCTGACGTCGCGGGCCTGCACCGACGCCTGCCAGACGCCAATGTCTGACAGGGGCACCGTGGTGCCCACGCCCGTCGCCTCGAACACCGACCACGTCTCGATGGCTGCGGCGGTGGGGGAACAGGCATAGAACCGGGTAACACGAAGACGATGGGCTGGATCCTCGAAGGTGAGCACGAGCTGGACCCCGCTCGCGGTCGTTTCGGCGCGGGCGCCGCGGAAGGCAAAGCTCGACTGGCCTGGTGTCAGCCGGGTCGTGCTGCTGAGAAATGAGTGATCGGGCAACTGGGCCGGATCCCAGCGAAGGCCGGTTGCAGGGCTGTCGAGGGCGAGGACGGCGATGCCGCCGGTGGGACCATGGCCTACCTGCAGCGCGATGCTGTCGTTCCCGATTGTCCACGCCTCGCCTGCCTCGTCTTCGGCGACGTAGGCGCGCTGGAACTGGGTGAGCGGGGCACCGGCGTGCGGACCTGGCGACTGCCCTGCGGTGGCGCCCGCGTGCCCAAGAGTCAACCATCCCGCGAGCAGACACACCGCGTTCCGCGTCGTTCTTCGTGGCCAGGTCATGTGTCCTCTGTTCTTTCGCCGCGGGATGCTGGGAAGGCCACCAGACACGTTAGACCGCCGCGGGGTGAGTAGAGTTGCGTCATCGTGCAGAAAACCCATGTGACCAGGAGGCCGGCTGAGCCTCCACCTGGGGGCGATCCTTCGCGTTCGCCTGCCGAACGTCGTCTCGGGCGACAATGGCGGTGGTGTCGATCGTTCCAGGACCCGCCGACCTCGTGAGGGTCTCGTGACTGACGCTCCTTTTCCTTCTCCGCTCCGCGTCGTCGGCGCGGCGGCGCCCATCCGCATCTGCGACATCGGTGGCTGGACCGACACGTGGTTCGCCCGGCACGGGCACGTGTTCAACATCGCCGTGGCCCCGCTCGTCGAAGTGCAGGTGGAGGTGTTCCCCGAGCAGCACGGCACCCCATCTGTCGCGATTCGCGCCATGACGGATCGGGATACGGAGCCCGCCGCACGTGGCACGCACCCCTTGCTCGAGGCGGCGATCGCGTCGATGCCCGTGCCGGATGGCGTGAGGATCGAGGTGCGCGTATCGTCGGTCGTGCCACCCGCTGCGGGAACGGGGACGTCGGCAGCTGTCGCGGTCGCCGTGATTGCCGCGCTCGACCTGCTCACACCGGGACGACTGACTCCGACGGAGATTGCGCGCGCCGCCCATGACGTCGAGGTGCACCGGCTGCGACAGCAGTGCGGCGTCCAGGACCAGCTCGCATCAGCCCTCGGCGGCATCAGCTTCATCGACATCGTCGATTACCCAGAGGCCCTCGTCACGCAGCTCGAGATCTCCGACACGCTGGCATCGGCACTGGGCCAGCGACTCTCGCTCGTGTTCCTCGGGCGCGCGCACGACTCGTCTGTGCTGCACGAGCGTGTGATCCGGCGGCTCGCGGGCTCGGGTCCCGACTGCAGCGAACTCGACGACCTGCGTCAGTGCGCCGTGCTGGCGAAGCGGGCGCTCGGCAACGGCGACCTTGCCGCGCTGGGCCGGGCGATGATCGCGAACACCGACGCGCAGGCACGTCTGCATGCCGACCTGGTCGGCGCAGACGCGCGCGAGGTGATCGCCATTGCGCGCGCCCACGGGGCACTCGGATGGAAGGTCAACGGCGCGGGCGGCGACGGCGGGTCGGTCACGCTGCTCGGAAGCCACTCGCCATCGGCGCGGCGCGCCATGCTCACCGCGATCGCGGCGGCGAATCCGCTGTTCTGCGACATCCCGATCCAGTTGAGTCCAGCTGGCGTCAAGCGGTGGGACAGCCTGTCAGCGCCGTGACGGCTGAATGCGCGCAACAGATCGAGGAAGTCCTCGTTCATCGGGGAACGCACCGCGCTGCCGCCACTGGGCCTCGCTCAACGCCCACACCTGCCTGACGCGCACGTCGACAGGCAACGCTTCCCGGAACTGCGGGTCGTCACGGTCGTGTTCGGCGAGCGATGCGAACACTCGTACCTGCATCGTCGCGCGGCGTGCGGCTGCGTCCACGCCCGGGATTACCGCATGCGCGACACGTTGCGCCGACTCACGGCAACGTCTGTCGATTCCAGAGAACCGCGTGCCGGCGACGCCCTCATGGCGCCCTGACATACACCAGCGCCGGATCGTGGTCCGAGACGCGCTCTGGGCGGTTCGCGTCTGACCGCCACGCCTCCGGCGCGTCGGCGTTGCCGCGCACGAAGCCGAACGCCGTCACCGCCGGCAACAACGCGCGCGAGACGAGCATGTGATCCAGGACCTGCGCCGTCCCATCGAAGACGTAGGAGTACCGCGCGTCGGCTGGCGTCGCCTCGACGAGATTGACCATGTCGGGGTCGAGGAGATCCCGAGTGGCCGCGACAACCTGATCCCGCGGCGCAGGCGCACCGCGGATGGTGCCCATCACGTCCACGTAGCCATCGTTGAACTCGAACGCGTTCATGTCGCCCACGACGAGGAGTGACTCGTTGGGATCCTCTTCGAGACGCCGACTGATGAGCGATGCCAGGAACTCGGCCTGTGCAGCGCGCTTGGCACGGACGCGCGCGCCGCTCGTGGGATGGTCGATGTCGACGAGTGACCGCAGGTGGTTCACGATGACGGTGATCGGCCTGGCACCGCCACCGAGTGTCGTCACGCGTGCCCGCAAGACCACGGGCGGCCGGTCGTTCAACGGTTCGAGCTGGCCCGTCGTCGGGTTGCGAAACCGCTCGGCGAATCCCTCCTGGACGAATTGCACGACCTCGACGCGTGCGCGATCGACCAGCACGCCCACATCGATGCCGCCGGGATCGTTGCCTTCTTCGAGATACGCCTCGTAGCGCGTCTTGAGTTCCCGCGCGGCGCGCGCGTCGCGATTGAGTGTCGCGGCGAGTGCCTGCAGCGTCGAGAGGTTCTCGACCTCCTGCACACCGATGATCGACGGCAGGCGCAACAGGCCGCGGATGAACAGCGACGTTTTCCGAAGCCGTGCCTGGAACGCGGCGGCCGAGAGGACGACGTCACCGACCCCCGGATTGTCGGTGGCATCGAAGAACCGTTCGAGGTTGAACGAGGCCACGGTGAATTCGTCGGCCGCAGGTGGCCTCGCACGCTCCGGCGTCGGCGCGAGCGTCACGCGCGGCGCGGCCGACGCGTCGGGCAGGATGGTGTACGACCCCAAGCCGACGTCGAGCAGGCCGACCAGGTTCTCGACGAGCGAGCCAGCGGGCAGGTCGAGCACCGGCGCGCCCGGCTGGCCGTTGCTGTCAACGCGCACGCGCTCGGGATTTCCGTCGAAACGCGGGACGCAGCACGGCGCACCCGAGGGAAGCGGCAGGCGCACGTCGATGCCCGGCTCGCGAAACGGCCGGGCGATGCCGGTGACCACGCCGTGGAACACGCCGTTCGACGATCCCGTCGCGCTGGCTTCGACCACGCTGCCCAGCGTTCCACCGACCGTCGTCAGCGACGCCACGCGCACGCGCATCCCTTCGAGGCGTTCGAGTTGCCCGTGCCCACCGGAGGGCGCGACGTCGCCTGACCGGATCTCCGCCGGGACAGGCAACGGCATGCCCGCACCGCGAACGGAGACGACCGGTGTCTCGCCGATCTCGGTCAGCGGAGGGCTCGAAGGGTCGGCAGCCGGCACGAACTCGATGACGCGCCCGCTGACCGACACGAGCGTGCCTGGCGTCAGGTTCGTCGCTGGCGTGTTGCCAGTGAAGATGAAGAGACCCTCGGAGGTCGCGGGATCGGCGTCGGTCGCGCCCTCGGGGGTCTGGATGAAGAAGCCATTGGACTTGCGGCCGGTCACCACGCCACTGGTCGCGACCAGCGATCCCTCGAAGGGAGATCGCGCATCGCGCCCCTGGATGTCGTGGATGGCGACCGTGCGCGCTTGCGCCCGGACGAGGACGTGCGGCACCGATGCCGCGACGAGCAGGGCCGCGAACAGTACGCTCGTCGTGGTGGTGCTCCACCCGCACCGTGCCGCCGATCGACACCCTGCCTGCGTCAACGGCGCCTCGTTCCTGCCAGGCCGCCAGGTCAGCGCGACGCGGTGTCGCGGACCGGTGGCACCTCACCGTGAATCCTGAACACCGGGTACTCGCGCGCGCCGCGCCCGAACTGCACCGACAGCATCCGGTCGAACATGTTCCACACCAGCAGCCCATCGTCGCTCTCGGCCTCGAGCAGCGAGGCGGCGAGCGGTCCCAGGCGCTGCCCTGTCGTGACGAAGACCGTACCAGCTGGGAACTCGCGCGTCGTTTCGAAGTACTCGCCTCGCACCGCGTTCGTGTAGTGACCCTGGTTGAGCTGCTCGCTGGGTGTCATCGAGGTCACGCGAAATCCCTCGACCGCGAGCGTCGCGCGCTCGGCGAGGCGCTCGACGAGCAGGCCGTGCTGCTGGAGCTTGGCGACCACGGCCGGATCGGCGGCGGGCAGCAGGTAGCCACCAGGCCACCGCACCGTCCGCTTCGGCGTGTACTTCGCGAGGTACGGCATGTTCGGGTAGGTCTTCTTGCGCTGTGTCGGTTGCACGCGCATCCGGCCGCCCGGGCCCTCCGAGATCTCCATCTCGTAACCTTCGACCGTGATGCGCTGCTCGACGGCCTCCTGGTTCCACTCCACCACGAAGCCGCCCGATGCCGGGGGCGCCTGCCCTCGGGCCACGGTCCGGCGGTCGGCCTCGCGCACCAACCGCACCATCGCGTCGCGGTTGGCATGGGCGAACCCGAGAAACGACAGCATCAGGTCGTAGCAGCCGCGCACGCGCGTCTCGAAGTCGGCATACGGATACTGCTCGTTCAGCACCGACAGCCGATTGCGCAGGCCGACGTAGTTCGACAGGTACCGCGGCTGCGGCTCGAGTGGCACCCAGCCCTTTTCGGGGGCGCGGGGATCGACGAAGTCGCCGTGCGGGATGACCGGCGTCTTGTGCGTCTCGCGCATGGTGCGCGCGATGGCCGCCCACATGGTGCCCGACATGTAGTCGAGGATCGCGGCATCGCCGTTGGGGCTGAGGCCCCACGTCCACGTCACCGGCTCCTGGTGGTACGAGCCGTTGTGCGTGTGGCTGTCGACGAACAGGACGGGATCCCAGCGGTTGAGCACGTCGACGAGCCCAGCCACCTCGGGGGTCTCGATCTTCATGGCGTCGCGGTTGAGATCGAGGTTCTGCCCGTTGGGGCGAGTGCCGACCCCCTCGACAGGGCCCGTCTGCGCAGGACGATTCTCCTTGCTGATCCGGTCGTTGCCGTCGGCGTTGAAGATCGGCACGACGAGCAGTACCAGCCGGTCGAGGTAATGGTCGGTCGTGCGCGCGAGCAGATCGCGCACCAGCATCAGCAGGGCCTCCTTGCCCTCGACCTCGCCACCGTGGATGTTGGCCTGCAGGTAGATCACCGCCCGGTCGTCGCCCCGCATGTCGGCGGGCGAGGCGGGCACGGGATCACCGATGACGAGCATCGGGACCTGCCGCCCCTCGGCGCTCGTGCAGAGCGTCTCGACGCGCAGGCGCTGTGGGTGCTGCCGCTGGAGCCCTCGCACGAAGGTCATCACGTCTTCGTGTCGCGAGGTCGCCGTGAACGTGCTCGATTCAGCGACGGTGAGCAGGCGCGGCTGCGCCAGTGCGGCGGTCGCGAGCGACAGCGTGCCGGCAAGTGCTATCGCAGTGCGAACGACCGAACGGCCGGGAATGCGCATAGGTCTCTCCACGTCGGCGCGCCACGCGTTACGCGCGCAGCAGGAACTGCGTGAACGTGAGGAAGTCGTCGAGGTGGTCGACGATGACGCGTCGGACGATGTCGAGGTTCAGCTTCTGATACTCGTGGATCGCCACGTTGCGGAATCCGACCATCTTCTTCAGATGGCTCGACAGGACGGCATCAATGAGGCCCGCCGCCTCGAGAAGATCAAAGGCCTCGCGAGTTTCCTGCGGGACGCCAAGGCGATGCACCCGGACCAGGTGCATCGCCGCGTCGATGCTGGTTTCGCACGCCCGTTGCAGGTTCAAGATGATGGCGTCCTGCCGGGTCTGATTCATCAGCAGGTTGCGGTCGTCGTCGGCGTACTCTTCACGTACGCGGCGGACCGCGCGCTCGATGGCCGCGGCCTTGTTGAGTAGGACGTCATCGGCCATAGACCGTGCCCTCCGCACCGATGCGCTCGAGGATTCCACGCCGCTCCTCGTTGAGCCGCGCGTACGCACCCAAGGTCCGATCCTCGAAATCCCCTCGCGCGATTGGATCGCCGTCGTACAGCAGCCGGCCCCCGCCGACGACCTGAATGGCCATCACCGGAGAGGCCGCCGCCAGGTCGACGAGATCGACATCACGGCCCACGAGGCTCGCCAGGCGCTCCTGCAGGTCGAACCGGAATGCAGGGGAGAGGCGACACCGGCCCAGGACGGCCACATCGGTGTCGCTCAGGCGGTGGGTGGTCCCGCGAGCCGACGACCCGAATCGATACACGGCGACGGTATCGCTGACGGCACTCCGCAGTTCGTCGACGATCACGCGATCCATGGGGTCGAGGTCGGGAGGCACGGTGAGTCTCGGTCGCAATTGTATCGCGTCGGCATCTCGCGCCCGGGCCCCGTCACACTCACGCCACGAGCAGGCGTCCCGCATCCATCACGAGCGTGTCGTCGAACCACACGGTCGGCGACGTCACGAGGCCGTCGAGGTGGCTCGCGACCCGCACCGTGCCGCCCATCGACTTGTTGTCGCCGAAGGCGATGTGGATCGTGCCCATCACCTTCTCGTCCTCGAGGATTACGCCGATGAGCGTCGCCTTGTCGTTGGTGCCGATGCCGAACTCGGCAACGTTGCGCCCGTCGAGGCCGTGCGGCTCGAGCAGCGCGACGAGTCGCGCGGCCTCCTCTCCACCCTCGATCGTCGTGGCATAGCCACCCTCGACGGTGATGCGAATCGGCGTGCGCACCATCCCGATGCCCGCCATCGATCCGTCCACCACCACCACGCCTTCCGACTGGCCCTCGAGCGGTGCGAGATAGGCCTCGCCGGTCGGCAGGTTGCCCGACTGTCCCTTCTCGCGGAACAGCCCGCTGCTCGCATGCGGCGTACGTCCGGCGATGGGCATGACGATGTCGGTGCCGGCGGGTGCGGTCACGCGGATGCGCGAGGTGGTCGCGAGCAGGTCGCAGAGCCGCTGCGTGCGGGCGGCGATGCGATGGTAGTCGGCGTTCATGCACCGCACCATGATGTCTTCGGTGACGCCGGGCAGAGTCGCGACGCGCGTGCCCCTCGCGCTGGCAGCTCGGCGTGCGTCGGTGTGCGTGAGCGACTTCGAGGTGGGGCAGAGCACCACGTCCATCTGTCCCATCAACGATGCCACCTCGGGCGGTGGCTCCTCGCCGTTGGTCCTGCGCGGCGTGATCTCGACGAGCACGACCTCGTTGCCGAGCGCGACGGCCGCCCCGCGCAAGGCGTACCCGATCGTGCGAAGTGGTTCGTCGGTGACGATCAGCACCCGCTCGCCCGGCTGCGTGCCCATGCAATCCCTGACGGCGACGATCGAGGCATCGTGCAGAGCAGTCGAGATGGTCATGGGGCCAGCATCCTACGAACGCGCCACGTGCGGCAAGGGCGCGGCACGCGACGGCTGCGGCGCAGGTCCCACCATGGCCGCTGGCCGAGGCGCCGGGGTGAGGCCTGCTGCAGCCGGAGAGGGCAGGCAGACGCACGCGAACGCCGCGGTCGTGCCTGATGCAGGTACACTGGCGGCCCGTTGCCAGGGTGCAGCTACACTAGAAGCCCAATTGAAGGGGTGCAGGGCTGACTGCGACCGGTGCTCCCGCTTCCGCGACCTCCGTCATGGCTGACGCCCGCCCGCTGCACCGTGCACGCCCCGCGTCCAGGGCTACCGCCGAATCGGGATGGCCCACCATCCGCCGCGTGTTCGGCTGCGTGGCGTTCGCGGTGCTGGCGGTATGGCTGTCGCTCACTGGTCACGCACAGCCCACGGGCGAGTCGCTGACCGGTTGGCTCACGCTCGTCTGGGCCGATAGCCAGCCTGCGGATCAGCCCGAGCCGGCATCGCGGCCCGACACGCTGGTGTTTTTCGCCGGCGACGATGGCGTCGTGCGGCGCGTGGAGGTGTCGCCGGCATTGGTCAGCCAGGTCGGTGGGTTGCTGCGGTTCGACCGTCGCCGCGTCACGCTGACGATGGCTCCTGCTGGTCTGCAGCAAGCCGCGGAACCGCCAGGCCTCGCCACGGGTGCCCCGCCTGTCCTCCGGCCGGTCGACGTGCAGTTGCTGGCGGCGAGCGACGTGCGATCCCGGGGGGGTGAACAGCCGCTCGGCCTAGTGGCCGCCAACGTGACCGGCGCGCAACCGTGGGTGACGATCGCCTGCAAGTTCTCTGACAACTCCACCGAACCGAAGTCGCTGTCGTACTTCACCGGCATGTACGGCAGCACGTCGCCGGGTCTCGATCACTACTGGCGCGAGTTGTCGTACGACGCCGTGACCCTCGCGGGCAGCATGGCGTACGGCTGGTTCGACCTGCCCAGCCCCCGGAGTGCCTACGTGTACGACATGGACGGCAACGGCTCGATCGATGCCGACCTGGATGCGCTGTTCACCGACTGCACCGCGGCGGCGACCGCGTCGGTTCACTTCCCGGCGTTCCAGGGCATCAACATGGTGTTCAACGCCGATCTCGACGGGCCGGCATGGGGCGGCTCGCGTTATGCCACGCTCGACGGCGTGGCCAAGGTGTGGCGCGTCACGTGGGAACCGCCGTGGGCCTACGCCGATGTCTCGGTCATCGCGCACGAGATGGGGCACGGCTTCGGCCTGCCACATTCCTCTGGGACCTACGGGGCGATCTACGACAACGCGTGGGACGTGATGAGCAAGGATCGCTACGGGTGTCCGCCTGAGGACGCGATCTACGGCTGCACAGGGCAGCACACCATCGCCTACCACAAGGACCTGCTCGGCTGGATTCCCTCGGCCCGCAAGGTCGCCGTAGCCTTCGGCGCGCCTGCGACCGTGACGCTCGAGCGCCTGGCACAGCCCACGGGCACCAACCCCCTCATGGTCTCGGTGTCGGCGGGGACGCCGAACGGCAAGTACTTCACGGCAGAAGTCCGTCGTCGCGTCGGCTACGACGCCAAGCTCCCTCCGGATGCGGTCGTCATCCACGAGGTGATCCCGGGCCGCAGCGATGACAGGCCCGCGCACGTGATCGACATCGACGGCAACGGTGACACCTCGGATGCGGGCGCCATGTGGGGCGTCGGCGAAACGTTCGTCGACGCGTCGGGGGTGCACATCAGCGTGACCGCGGCGACCTCGACGGGATACGTGCTGTCGATCAGCGGGGCCACGACGGCGCCCACGCTGTCGCTGATCACGCCCTGGTCTGGATCCACGGCGGGTGGCACGATCGTGGTGCTGACCGGAGGCGGGTTCGTCGAAGGGCAGACGACGGTCAGGTTCGGCGGCCAGCTCTCTTCGTCGGTGACGGTCACGTCGGCGACATCCTTGACCGCCACGACGCCTCCCGGCTCGAGCGGAACCGTCGACGTTGTCGTTGAAACCCCAAACGGCCAGGCGACGCTCGCGCAGGCGTTCAGCTACGTCGCAGCGCCCGTCATCTCGAGCGTCACGCCGCCGAGCGCGCCTGCCTACACGTCGGCCACGTTCCTCCTCGTCGCCGGCAACCACTTCGTGAACGGAGACACGACCGTCGCGTTCGTGTCTGGTGCGACACCGGCGGTGTCGACAGATGCCCTGGTGTCGGGCGTGACGTCGTCTTCGTTGACCGTGACCGTCCCATGGCTGGCGCCCGGCATCTACAGCCTCGAGGTCACTACGCCTGGCGGCGTCGCCCGCAGTTCTTACTGGATATTCGGATTCCCGACGGTCTCGGCGATCACTCCATCGCTCGGGCCCGTGGCTGGTGGCACGGTCATCACGATCACGGGGACAGAGTTCGTGAGCGGCAGCACGACGGTCAGCGTCGCGGGCGTGGCCCTGCCGCCAGCGTCGGTGGTCGTCGGTAGTTCGACACAGATCACTGCCGTCATGCCGGCCGGCAACGCCGGATACGCGACCGTGCGGGTCAGCACCCCTGCGGGGTACAGCGAACGCTCGTTCGAGTACCTCGCGCCTCCCACGCTGACAGGAATTGCGCCGGTGTCGGGACCGGTGGCGGGCAACACCCGCATCACCCTCAACGGCACGAACCTGCTTGATCGCGCGAGTGCGCCGCTGACCGTGACCGTGGGCGGTGTGTTGGCCACTGATCTCTGGTACTTCAACTCGACGCAGGTGAGTGTCGTGACGCCGCCTGGCGTCGAAGGCACGGCTGCGGTGGTCGTCACGACGGGCGGTGGAAGCGCCACGTCGCCTTCGTCGTTCCGGTACGTTCCCGCGCCCACCGTCACCGCCGTGTCGCCTGCGCGAGGGCCCGCAACCACCGGGACGACACTGACCATCACCGGAACCGGGTTTCGCGCCGGCGACACCACCGTACAGTTCGCCATCGGCGCGAGCCCGTGGTACAGCGCATCGACGGTCGTGGTCGACTCGCCGACGAGCCTGCACGCGACGGCTCCCGGCAGCATGTACGCCGCTGCTTACGCCATCCTCGTGACCACGCCCGGCGGGACGGCCACGCTGTCGAACGCCTACACCGCGGTCAATCCGCCGCAGCTGTACCAGGTCCTGCCCGCGACGGGACCAGCGGGTGTGCAGACACTCATCACTCTGTCGGGATGGGAGTTCGCCAGCGGCGACACGCGCGTGACGGTCGGCGGGATCGACGCGACCGACGTCACCGTGACGAGCGCCACGACGTTGCAGGCACGGACGCCCGCATCGGCTGCCGGCGCTCGCGACGTTGTCGTCACCACTGTGGGTGGCTCCGCAACCCTGACCAGTGGGTTCACGTTCGTCGCCCCGTGGCCGCTCACCGTCGCGACGTCGGGCACGGGGAGCGGCGCCGTGACGAGCGCGCCTGCCGGCATCGCCTGCGGAACGACGTGTGGCGCAAGCTTTGCGCACGGCGCCAGCGTCACGCTGGCGGCTGCGCCTACCACGGGCTCCACGTTCGCCGGGTGGAGTGGCGGCGGGTGTTCCGGGACGGGCGGCTGCAGCGTGACGATGACGGGCGCGACCTCTGTGACCGCAACGTTCACGCTGAACACGTATCAGCTGACCGTCTCGAAGACCGGCACCGGCAGCGGGACGGTGACGAGCATCCCGGGCGGGATCGCGTGCGGCGCCGCGTGCAGCGCCGTGCTCGGCCACGGTGCCACCGTGACGCTGACCGCGACTCCCTCGACCGGCGCGACGTTCACCGGGTGGAGCGGTGGCGGCTGTTCCGGCACGGGCACGTGCAGCGTGACGATGAGCGGTGCAGTCGATGTGACAGCAACATTCACCACCGTGCCCGTCGTCACCTACACCCTGACGGTCGCCAGGGCAGGGAGTGGCACTGGCAGCGTGGAGAGCAGTCCCGCCGGCCTCGCGTGTGGACCGACCTGCAGCGCGACGTATGCAAGCGGAACCCGGGTGACGCTGACCGCGACGCCAACTGACCGGCTCGACGTTCACCGGGTGGAGCGGCGGCGGCTGCTCCGGCACGGGCACCTGCAGCGTGACGATGAGCGGTGCGACCGCTGTGACAGCGACATTCACCACCGTGCCCGTCGGCACCTACACCTTGACGGTCGCCAGGTCAGGGACTGGCACTGGCAGCGTGGAGAGCAGTCACGCCGGCATCGCGTGCGGGACCGCCTGCCGCGCGACGTATGCAGGCGGAACCCAGGTGACCCTGACGGCGACGCCAACCGCCGACTCGACGTTCGGCGGGTGGACAGGTGCCTGCAGCGGCACATCAGCGTGCGTCGTCACGGTTGACCAGTTTCGGTCGGTCACGGCGACGTTCACTCTGAAGCCGACCGCACAGAGCTACTACCTCGCCGAGGGTGCCACGGGAGCGTTCTTCGACCTCGACATCATCGTCGCCAATCCCAACGACCAGGATGCGCCGGTCGAGATGACGTTCCTCGACAAGTCAGGCAAGACGTATCCGCTCAACTTCACCCTCGCGGCGAAGCGGTCGCGCACCGTGGTCGTTGAACGGGAAGTTCCCGCCCTCGCCTCTGCCGATGTCTCGACGATTGTGACCTCGTCGAGCGGCCTCCCACTCGTTGTCGAGCGGTCGCTGTTCTGGGATGCGACGTACTACGGCGGTCACACCGGCAATGCGGTCGATGGCCCGAAGACGACGTGGTACTTCGGCGAGGGGTTCCAGTCGCCGGTGATGGCTCCCGGGGGATTCGACACCTTCATCCTGCTGGCGAACTCCAACCCGACGAAGGCGACCGTCACCCTGACGTTCCTGCGCCAGGGAGCCTCACCTGTCTCAACGACCAGGGAAGTCGGCGCGACCTCGCGAGCGAATGTGTGGGCCGCAGAACTTCCCAGCGAACTGAGTGGTCAGTCGTTCTCGACCGTCGTGACGAGCGACCTCCCGATCATTGCCGAGCGGGCGATGTACTTCGGGTCGCCGCTCTTCAATGGCGGGCACGAGAGCGCGGGCGTGTCGGCGCCGGCCACGAACTGGTTCCACGCCGAGGGCAGGACCGGTCCGCTCTTCGACACGTACATCCTGATCGGCAATCCCGGTTCGACCACAGCGAACGTGACCGTCCGGTTCCTGCGCGCGAACGACGCGCCGATCACGACGACCAGGACGGTGGCCGCCCGGAGCCGCGAGACGATCTACGTGGATGGCATCCCGGGGTTGCCAGACACCGACGTGTCAACCGAGGTGACGTCGGACGTTCCCGTGATCTCGGAGCGTGCCATGTACTGGCCTGGCGGCTACGACACCTGGTACGAAGCGCACAACAGCTTCGGCGTGACATCGACGGGCGTGGCGTGGGGGCTGGCGGAAGGTCGGTTCGGGTTTGCGCAGAAGTTCGAGACGTACATCCTGCTGACCAACCCCACGAGCACGTCAACCCGCGTGCGCGTGACGTTCCTGCGCCAGGGCAATCGCTTGCCAATCGTGTCGGAGCAGATCCTGGGCGCCAACGCCCGCGCCAACGTGGACATGACGGCTCTTCTGACTGCCCCCGACTACGACCCGGACGGTGAACACTTCGGCGCCCTCGTCGAGTCGCTCGACAACGTCGGGATCGCCGTCGAGCGCGCGATGTACTTCACGACGAGTGCCTCGCAGTTCTGGAACGGGGGCACGAACGCGACGGCGGTGAAGCTCCGGTAGCGGTGCGGGGATACGGGCGCAGCAACCGGATCGCCCAGTCGCCGCCATTCATCATTGACACCAGTGAGTGACGGGCGTAGAACGACGTTGCTTGTTCGGTTCGACGAGCACGGTCTCCCCCAGGATCGTTCCCTCCACTTTGCACCCTCACGTCGAAGGGTCGGGCATGGTGGTTGCACACAGTCCCCTGATTTGCAGCTTTGCGATGGCGCTGGCGGGATTGCTGCTGGTGAGCGTCGGGGTGGCCGCGCAGCCGGGGCCGACCATCACGACCCTCGACGGGTCTCCGGTCAACGGCAGTGTCGTCCGTTCGAGTGCGTCGGTCGCGATCGGCGTCGATGGGCTCCCCATCCTCAGCTACGTGGAGCAAAACGGGCTGAAGGTCATCAAGTGCGGTAACACCGCGTGCACTGGTCCAAACACGGTCACCACGGTGGACCCGTACACGGTGACCGACGACTGGCTCTACTCCAATCCGTCGATCGCGATTGGAGCGGACGGGCTTCCCGTCATCAGCTACGACGTCGGGTGGAAGCAGACCTTGAACGTGGCCAAATGTCCCAACGCCGCCTGCACCGGGGCGAGCACCATCACGACGCTGGCGCTCGAGGGTGGCTCTGACACGTCGATCGCCATCGGGGCCGACGGCCTGCCCGTGATCAGTTTCCTCGGAAGGGACTCGGAGCAGCAGGCCGTGCTGAAGGTGGCCAAGTGCGCCAACGCCGCCTGCACCGGCACCAGCACCATCACGAGCGTGGACGACCCCCCGAATGTGGACTTCGGCGACAACGTGGGGTACGGCTCGTCGATTGCGATCGGGGCCGACGGCCTGCCCGTCATCGGTTACACGGACTTCTACGGCAGGCTGAGGGTGGCCAGGTGCGTCAACGCCGCCTGCACGGGCACCAGCACCGTCACGATTGCTGAGGTGACGGTATATCCCGCCCCCGGTTCAGGAAACCCGTCGGTCGCGATCGCGGCAGGTGGTCTGCCCGTGATCAGTTACGTGGGCTCGGACGGCACGACCGCCACGCTGAAAGTGATGGCGTGCGCCAATGCCGCCTGTAATTCGGCCAGCACGGTCGCGACCGTCGTGGACGATCCCGCGCACTGGGTCGGGTTGGGCACGTCGATCGCGATCCCGGCCGACGGGCTCCCCGTCATCGGTTACCACGACGACACCATCCAGGCGCTGAAGGTGGTCAAGTGCACCGATGCCGCCTGCACCACGGCTGGCACCATCACGACCGTGGACGATCCGGCAGACGGCCACCTGGTAGGCCTTCTCCCGTCGATCGCGATCGGGGCCGACGGGCTCCCCATCATCAGCTACTACGACGACACAGCGAACGCCGTGAAGGTGGCCAAGTGCTGGACGGCTGACTGCCAGGCCACCGGAGCGACGACACGCCGGTTGTCGGTGTCGCTGGCAGGCCCCGGCAGCGGCACGGTCTCCAGCATGGCGCCTGCCGGGGCCATCGCCTGCGGCGCGACATGTGACGCGCTGGTCCAGGCCGCGACACCAGTGACGCTGACGGCCGCGGCGGCGCCCGGCTCGACCTTCACCGGCTGGCACCGCCCAGACTGCCCCGGCGTGGGCGCGTGCACCGTAGTGATGACCGTAGACACACCGGTGACGGCGACCTTCGAGATCACCACGCACCCGGTGCCCGGCGGGCCCACGATCGCGACGGTGGACTTCGGCGACGCGGCTGAGACGTCGGTTGCCATCGGAAGCGACGGCCTGCCGCTGATCGCCTACGCGCAGGGGGACGGCTTCAACAACTACGCCTTGAAGGCTGCGAAGTGCGCCGACGCCGCTTGCATCGGGGCCAGCACGATTACGACGGTGGATGCCCACGGTGGCTTCGGGGTGTCGATTGCGCTCGGCACCGACGGGCTTCCCGTGATCAGTTACACCAACCGCCCCGCCCTCAGCTCGGGGGGGACGTTGAAGGTGGCCAAGTGTGCTAACCCGGCCTGCACCGGGCCCAGCATCATCACCGCCGTGGCTATGGACGTCTCGGGGGAGACGTCAATCGCGGTGGGATCGGACGGGCTTCCCGTCATCGGCTACACCGACTACCCGGCGTGGACGCTGAGGGTGGCCAAGTGCGCCAACGAGGCTTGCACCGGGACCAGCACCATCACGGTCGTCGACACGCCATCGAGCAGCAGCAGCCTTGGTGAGGTCTCGATAGCCGTCGGGGCCGACGGGCTGCCCGTCGTCAGCTACGACGATGAGATGGCGGGCATGCTGAAGGTGGCCAAGTGTGCCAACGCCGCGTGTACCGGGACGAGCACGATTACGATCGTCGACGATTCCTCCGGCGGGTGGTGGAGTTCGATCGCAATCGGAGCCGACGGGCTGCCGGTCATCAGCTACGGGGACTACGGGGCGGGCGCGCTGAAGGTGGCCAAGTGTGCCAACGCGGCCTGCACCGGGACCAGCACCATCACGACCGTCGACGAGCCCCCACATCGGGTCGGGTGGAACACGTCGATAGCCGTCGGGCCCGACGGGCTCCCGCTCATCACCTACGATGATGCTTCCGGTCCACTGAAGGTGGCCAAGTGCGCCAACCCGGCCTGCACCGGGGCAAGCACGATCAGTTCCGTGGACCCCGGTGAGCAACAGGGCGCGAGGGCGACCGCGATCGGGCCCGACGGGCTCCCCCTCATCACCTTGAGTAGCTCGAGCTCGTTGAAGGTCGTGAAATGCACCACCCCGACCTGCCAGCCTGGTGTTGCCGCGACGTACAGCCTCTCGGTGGTGAAGGCTGGCACGGGCAGCGGCACGGTATCGAGCTCGACGCCCGGTGGGGCTCTCGCCTGCGGAATGACCTGTGTGGCCTCGTTCAACCCAGGCACGGTGGCGACGCTCGTCGCCGTCGCCTCGACGGGATCGGTCTTCACGGGCTGGAGCGGCGCCGGGTGCTCCGGCAGGGGAGCCTGTACCGTGACGACGACCGCCGACCGTGTCGTGACGGCGACCTTCGCCGTGGCGACGCAGTCGGTGCCTGGCGGGCCCACGGTCACGACGGTGGACGCCCCTCCGGGTGGTGCCGGTGGGTCTACCTCCATCGCGGTCGGGGCCGACGGGCTCCCGGTCATCAGTTACAGAGACGACGCGGCGCGCGGGCTGAAGGTGGCCAAGTGCGCCAATGCCGCCTGCACCGGCGCCAGCACCGTCACGGTCGTCGACGACCCTGCAAACGACGTCGGCTGGTATTCGTCGATCGCGGTCGGCGCCGACGGACTCCCTGTCATCAGCTACCACGACCAGACAGCATTTGCGTTGAAGGTGGCCAGGTGCGTCAACCCGACCTGCACGGGAACCAGCACGATCACGACCGTGGACGCCACGGGCGGTTGGTATTCGTCGATCGCGGTCGGCGCCGACGGGCTGCCCGTCATCAGCTACTCCGGGAGCGGACTGAAGGTGGCCAAGTGCGCCGATGCCGCGTGCACCGGGACGAGCACCATCACGACCGTGGACCTGGACGGCGGTGGATACACGTCGATCGCCATCGGCGCCGATGGATTCCCTATCATCAGCTTCGTGGACGAAAGGGCTGGCGCTCTGAAGGTGGCCAAGTGTGCCAACGTCGTCTGCACGGGACCGATCACGATCACGACCGTGGACGGCCCCCCGCTGCGCAGGGTCGAGGAGTACACGTCCATCGCGGTGGGGCCCGACGGCCTGCCCGTGATCGCCTACATGGCCTCGGATACCAAGGGGACTGCGCTCAGGGTGGCCAGGTGCGTCAACCCGGCCTGCACGGGAACCAGCACGATCACGGTCGTGGACGACCCGGCGCACGTCAACAGCGTCGGGGCATACCCTGCGATTGCCATCGGGGCCGACGGCTTCCCTGTCATCAGCTACCAGGATCAGACGGCAGGCACGCTCAAGGTAGCCAGGTGTCACAACGGGGCCTGCACCGGCGCCAGCACGATCACAGTCGTCGACGGCCCGGGGTTCAGCAACAACTTCAACTCCGTCGGCACCTACACGTCGATTGCGATCGGCGCCGACGGCTTCCCGGTCATCGCCTACCAGGACGACACTGCAGCCACGCTGAAAGTCGCCAGGTGCTGGACGGCCACCTGCCGCTCGGGCGAGGAGGCCACGGCCCGGTTGGCCGTCGAGCGGGCCGGGACCGGCGGCGGTGCGGTCTCGAGCACGACGCCAGCCGGGGCCATTGCCTGCGGTGCAACCTGTGACGCCTCGTTCGACGTGGGCACGATGGTGACGCTCGCTCGCCACGCCCTCTGCCGGTTCGCTCTTCATCGGGTGGGGGCGCGCGGACTGCCCGGGAACGGGTACTTGCACCCTGACGATGACCGGCGACACCACCGTGACTGCGACCTTCGCCCTGGCCGGAACCGTCGCTGAACTGGGCGTGACGCGCACGGGCGACGGCACTGGACGGGTGACGAGCACGTCGCCGGCGGGCGCGATCGACTGCGGTGGCGTCTGCACGGCATGGCTCCCGGTGGGCACGGTGGTGACGCTCAGGGCGACGCCATCGAACGAGGCGATCTTCACCGGTTGGGGCGGGGCTTGCAGCGGGACCGGGGTCTGCCAGGTCGGTCTCGACGCGTCGCGAGCAGTGGAGGCGACCTTCGGCCTCGCGTCGGCTGCCCTCACGCGCTACCTCGCCGAGGGAGCCACGTCGAGCTTCTTCGACACGCAACTGGCCCTCCTCAACCCTGGCCCAACGGCCACGACGGCGACGCTGACGTTCTCGCGCGCGAGGGCGAGCGCCGTGGTCAGCACCGTGCAGGTGCCCGCGCGCACCCGTGTCACGGTGAATCCGAAGACCATCACGGGGCTGTCGACGGCGGAGTTCTCGACGAAGATCGAATCCGACCAGCCGCTCGTCGTCGATCGCACGCTGTCGTGGGATGTCGCGAACGGGTACGGCGCGCACGCCGAGACGGCGGTGGCCGCCCCGGCGCTGACGTGGTACCTGGCCGAGGGCGCGACGCACAGCGGCTTCAGCCTGTTCTACCTGCTGCAGAACCCGAACGCGACGACCTCGCAGGTGCGCGTGCGGTTCCTGCGGCCCAGCGGCGCGCCGCTCGAGAAGACGTACGCGCTGCCGGCCAACTCGCGCAACAACATCTGGGTGAACGAGGAAGACTTCGCCGGGCCTCGGCAAGGCGCTGGCGGCGACGGATGTGTCAGCCGTGTTCGAGGTCCTCAACGATCAGCCGATCATCGTCGAGCGCGCCCTGTACCTGGATCTGCCGGGCCAGACGTTCGGGGCGGGGCACGAGAGCGCGGGCGTGACGACGCCGGCCGAGCAGTGGTTCCTGGCCGAAGGCAACACGGGGCCGTACTTCGACCTGTTCGTGCTGATCGCGAATCCCGGAAACGTCGACGCGCGAGATCGAGGCGACGTACCTGCTGCCGGACGGCACCGTGATCGTGAAGCCGCAGACGGTCGCCCGGAACAGCCGCTTCAACATCTGGGTCGATCGCGAGGACCCGCGCCTGGTGAACACGGCGGTGTCGACGACGATCCGATCCACGAACGGCGTGCCGGTGATCGTGGAGCGGGCGCTGTGGTGGCCGGGGAGCTTCGGGCAGTGGTACGAAGCGCACAACTCGCCGGGCGCCACGTCCACGGGGACGCGCTGGGCGCTGGCCGAGGGCGAAGTGGGCGGCACGCGCGGCGTGGAGACGTACCTCCTGCTGGCGAACACGTCCGCCGCGCCCGGGAAGGTGCGGGTGACGTTGCTGTTCGAGGACGGGACGAGCGCGGTGCGGGAGTTCGACGTCGCGGCCCGCAGCCGCTTCAACGTGGATGCGCGCTGGGAGTTCCCGGCTGCCATCAACAGGCGCTTCGGCGCGATCGTCGAGTCGGTGGGCGCCACGCCGGCGCAGATCGTGGTCGAGCGCGCGATGTACTGGGATGCGCTCGGGCAGCACTGGGCGGCGGGCACCAACGCGCTCGCGACGAAGCTGCAATGACGCGTGCGTCCGACCGAATGTGGCAGTGACCCCGACCCACCGCGGAGAAACGCCATGGTGCTGAAGAGGGTTCTCCTGTGGTCCTTCATCGTTCTCGCACCAGGGGTGCTTCTGGCCGCGCCCCAGACCCCGCAGGCCTCGGCCGCGGCGAACGCAAGGCCAGGCTACCTGATCAGCCTGCGCCTTCAGGGGGCCACGCTGAACACCGTCGCCGTGGCCGACATCGAGAACTACGTCGAGAACAAGCACATCAGGTCCGATGACGACTGGCGCGTGGTGCTGCTCGACGGTGGTGGGCATCCAATCGGTATTCGCCTGATCGGCAATCCCTACAGGTTCTCGCCACTGCTCGGCGACGACCAGGCGATTCCGCTGACCATCAAGGTCGCAGCGGCGCCGGCACTGGCGGCAGTGGTCGTCCAGGACCAACACCTGCGCGAGCGGTTGCGTCTCCCGATCGATCACGCGTTTCGCGCCCGAGCGGCTGCGCAGCGCGCCCGCTTCCTGGCGCACGACCGCGAGAACAGGCGCTTGATCCGGGAGGAGACCGCACGTCGGAGGGCCCGGCCGGCGGGTGGCCAAACTGCTGGAAAGGCGCCCCGCACACTGCACATGGAAACCCTTCCGCGCGAACTGCGGAACCGTGTCCTCGCCGAAACGGCCGAGGAGACGGCGACTCTGCTTCGCTTCGGCCCAGAGACGCTGAACGCCGCTAGCGCGTTGTCGCGTCCGCCCGAGCAGACCGCGCGAGCGGAGGGCGCCGTGCTGACAGGCGCGTCGGGAGGCCCGTTCACCCTCACCGGCCTCGTCACCGACGCGAGCACCGGCGCACCGCTGGTGAACGCCGCGATCACCGTCCTCCAGTACACCCCGGATCCGGGATACGTCGGGGGCACCGAGGTGTACACGAACTCTGAGGGTCGATACTCATGCGCCATCGCCGAAGGCTACATCCGGGTCGAGGGTCCCGCAGGGACGTCGGGTTACGTCCGGAGTTCGTGGTGGTCGAAGGTGTCGGGCAGCCTCACGCACGATATCCGGACTCGGCTGGGGGTGACGTTGTCGGGCCAGGTACTGAACGAGGAGGCCCGGGGCATCGCGGGCGTAGCCCTTCAGTGGTCGGCAGCTGGCGACCTGGCCGACGACGCCCGGAGCGACGCGTCCGGAGGCTACTCGATGCTGGTGCCCCCGAACACGCCGTTCACGCTCACCGTGGCGTCGGTGCCGCTGCCCTATCTCACGCCCCCGCCGGCGGGCGGTCTGGTCGTCTCCGCCGACACGGTGCGCAACATCACGCTGTCGCCAGGGTACGTCATCCAGGGGCTCGTGTCCGGCGATGGTGGCGCGCCGGTCCTTGGAGCGTCGGTCATCGTCCGCCAGATCGTGGGGACGAGTTCGAAGCCCTCGAACTGGAGCCAACTCACGAACGTGGCGGGCCGCTACTCGGTGACCGTCCCGAGGAACCTGTTCCCGAACGACTTCGTGGTGTCGGTCTATGCCAGCGGCTACGTCCGCTCGACGGCCGCGATCACAGTGTCAGGCTCCGTCACGCACGACGTGCCGCTCGCACGCGGCGTCACCGTGTCGGGCGTGGTCACAGGCGGCGCCGGAACGCCGCAGAATCGGGCCCACGTGCGGGCGTTCCTGGACGGTAACCTGGTCCTCTCCACCCTGACCGACGCGGCGGGCGCGTATTCGCTCACGCTCGCGCCAGGGACCTACGACCTGGCAGCCGTGCCCTCGGGTGGCCAGCAGATGGCGTCGGTCACCGTTCGGGACGTAACGGTGAACGGAGCCACCACGCAGCACTTCGCGCTGCCTTCACTCGGCGGTTCGGTCACCCTCAAGCTGTATTGCGGCGCCACGCCTTCAGGCTGCGGGAACGTCACCTTCGCCCGGCTCGAGTTCCGGCAGGGAACGCGGACCATCGCGGCGTTCCGTGCGGCGGGTACCGAGAACCCCGGGTGGGCGGCGGACATCACACCCTCAGTCGACTGGGACTCCGTTGCCGGCCAGCACTACTACTCCGCCAGCGCGGCGGTCGCGCCAGGTCAGTACGACGTGGTGGCCCACCTCCTGGGGCTGGCGCCGGTGGCGTTCGCCGGTGTGCAGGTGGCAGGTGACGTGACCCTGACTGCCACGCTGCCCCCTCCGTTCCTTTGGACCGGTACCCTCCGGGGCGCCGACGGGGCGCCGATCCCCGGGGCGCGCATCTACTCCTACGACGACACGACGGGGGTGTGGGTCTCTTCGACCACGGACGGGTCCGGCCACTTCTCGGTGCCCATGACGCCTGGCGGGTTCGTCAAGTTCCACTCGGACGAGGGCACCCGGAACATCCTCCATACCGAACGGTTCGGTAACGTGGCCGCGAGCCGGAACGCCGACTGTGTCCAGGACTCGTTCCCCACCTTCACCGACACCGGCGGGGCGCTGACGCAGATGTACGGCGTGGCAGACCGCACCGGCCGCTTGAACATCGTGATGATCGGCGACGGGTACACTGACGTGCACGAGACGTATACGGACGTGAACAGGAACGGACAGTGGGACGGCGTGGTGTTCTACGACCTCAACCGCGATGGCGTGTGGAACCGCATGCTCGACGGCGTCGGGCACGGCGAGCCCTTTCACCTCTACGGATCAGCGCGTACCCCGACCGACGGCACCAATCCCACGCTGGGCAACGAGCCAATCGGCGACGTCAACGGCGATGGTGTGCTGAGCACCGACGACCAGGCGCTGTTCGACCGCAACACGCTCGACGTGGCCCGTTCGCTGTTCGGAGACGACGTCTGGCGCGACCACCGCGCCGCCTTCAACATCTTCCGCATCCGGGTCGTCTCTGCGCAGGCTGGGCACGATGTGTCGGACTACGACAACAACACCGCCGTCAGCCGGAATACCGCCCTCGGCACGTATCTGAACTACCCCGCGTATCGGTTGGATGTTCAACGCCGACGACTCGCTCGTGTCCCAGTACATCAACCAGTACGTGCCCGAGGCCGACACGCGCATCGTGTTCGTGAATCAGCCGGTCCACTACATGGGGCGTGCCAATGCGTACATGTTCTCGTACGGCGGCGACATCCCGAACTTGTTCAATGGATACCACGCCTCTCACGAACTGGGGCACAACGTGGGTGGCCTCACCGACGAGTACACGTTTGACTACCCGACCTATGCCGGTGCCGAGTTCAGCGCCGCGAACGTCACGGCGCTTTCGACGCCAGACACCATCCCCTGGAAGCACATGGTGACGCCGGGCAAGGAGATTCCGAGTGCGCCCAACTCGGGCGGCGTTGGGCTGTTCGAGGGGGCAGACTACAACCCGACCGGCAAGTACCGTCCGACAGCCAACTGTGCGATGGCGTCAGGCGTTCGGTTCTGCCCGATCTGCACCAGGGAACTTGAGATCCGGATTCACGACATGGGCGTTCCGGTGCCTGTCGCCGTGCCGCTGTCGCCCACCAACGGCACGACGGGCGCCACGCCAAACCTCACGTGGCAGCCGCAGCCCGGCGTCTCGCACTACCTCGTCGAGGTGGAACGCCAGTCGAGCGGCCAACTGGTGGCGTCGTTCGACGTCTACGCCACGTCGTTCACGCTGACCCCGCCGCTCCCGGCCGGGACCTACCGCTGGCGCCTGCGCGCGGGCTCGACGACAAACTGGGCCGACTGGTCGGCGTGGAGCCCGTTCACGGTGTCTGTGGCCCCCCCGACCATCAGCGCGCTGAGTCCTGCCCGAGGACGGGTTGCCGGCGGCACGCCCGTGTTGATCACGGGTTCCAACTTCCTCGTGGGCGCGACAACCGTGACCATCGGAGGGCAGCCCGCTACTGGTGTGGTCGTTGCGGGGCCGACGACACTGACTGCCGTCGCTCCCGCCGGCCCGGTCGGAGCCAGTGACGTCGTCGTATCGACGTTCGCTGGAACGGCCACAGCCGGCGGAGCGTTCACCTACTTCGTCCCGACCTATCGCTACCTCGCCGAGGGCGCGACGTCGTCGTTGTTCAACACGCAACTGGCGCTGCTCAACCCTGGTCCAACGGCCACGACGGCGACGCTGACGTTCTCCCGCGTGAGGGCGAGCGCCGTGGTCAGCACCGTGCAGGTGCCAGCCCACACCCGTGTCACGGTGAATCCGAAGACCATCACGGGAATGTCGACGGCGGAGTTCTCGACGAAGATCGAATCCGACCAGCCGCTCGTCGTCGATCGCACGCTGTCGTGGAGTGTCGCGTACGGGTACGGCGCGCACGCCGAGACGGCGGTGACCGCCCCGGCGCTGACGTGGTACCTGGCCGAGGGCGCGACGCACAGCGGCTTCAGCCTGTTCTACCTGCTGCAGAACCCGAACGCGACGACCTCGCAGGTGCGCGTGCGCTTCCTGCGGCCCAGCGGTGCACCGCTGGAGAAGACGTACACGCTGCCGGCGAATTCACGGAACAACATCTGGGTGAACGAGGAAGACTTCGCGGGCCTCGGCAAGGCGCTGGCGGCGACGGATGTGTCAGCCGTGTTCGAGGTCCTCAACGATCAGCCGATCATCGTCGAGCGCGCCTTGTATCTGGATCTGCCCGGCCAGACGTTCGGGGCGGGGCACGAGAGCGCGGGTGTGACCGCCCCCGCATTGGAGTGGTTCCTGGCCGAAGGCAACACGGGGCCGTACTTCGACCTGTTCGTGCTGATCGCGAATCCGGGGAACGTCGACGCGGAGATCGAGGCGACGTACCTGCTGCCGGACGGCACCGTGATCGTGAAGCCGCAGACGGTCGCCCGGAACAGCCGCTTCAACATCTGGGTCGATCGCGAGGACCCGCGCCTGGTGAACACGGCGGTGTCGACGACGATCCGATCCACGAACGGCGTGCCGGTGATCGTGGAGCGGGCGCTGTGGTGGCCAGGGAGCTTCGGGCAGTGGTACGAAGCGCACAACTCGCCGGGCGCCACGTCCACGGGGACGCGCTGGGCGCTGGCCGAGGGCGAAGTGGGCGGCACGCGCGGCGTGGAGACGTACCTCCTGCTGGCGAACACGTCCGCTGCGCCCGGGAAGGTGCGGGTGACGTTGCTGTTCGAGGACGGGACGAGCGCGGTGCGGGAGTTCGACGTCGCGGCCCGCAGCCGCTTCAACGTGGACGCGCGCATCGAGTTCCCGGCCGCGCTCAACAAGCGCTTCGGCGCGATCGTCGAGTCGTTGGGCGCCACGCCGGCGCAGATCGTCGTCGAGCGGGCGATGTACTGGGATGCGCTCGGGCAGCACTGGGCGGCAGGCACGAATGCGCTCGCGACGAAGCTGCAGTAACGGTGGGGGGCGGTTCGTCGACCTGCTCGTGGCCGGTGAGGTGAGACGCGGCGACGCTGTCGCAAGGCTGACATGGCGCGATGGAAGTCATCGAGCGGGTAGGCACGTCGTCGTCCCACGGCGGGACGCTCCACGAGGAGACACCGATGCTTCAGATCTCGGACGGCGCATCTGTCCGCGTCGTGCGGATGGCACACGGCAAGGTGAACACGCTCGACGTCGAGTTGTTGACCGCACTGCGCGACGTGCTCGATGCCGCCGACCGCGAGAACGCGCGTGCCCTTGTCCTCACCGGCAGCGGATCGAGTTTCTCAGCCGGCCTCGATCTCTTCCGCATCGTCGAGGGCGGTGCGGCGTATGTGCGCGAACTGCTCCCGCTGCTCAGCGACGTCCTCGTCCGGTGGTTCCGGTATCGCCGCCCCGTCGTTGCCGCGATCAACGGCCACGCGATCGCCGGTGGGGCGATCCTCGCGTGGTGCGCCGACTATCGGATCATGGCGACAGGATCGGGGCGCATCGGCATTCCCGAATTGCGCGTGGGTGTGCCGTTTCCTCTCGTGCCGCTCGAGATCGCGCGTTTCGCCACCGGTGGCCGACGGATCGGCGACCTGGTCTATCGCGGCATGACACTGACAGCCGCCGAAGCCAGGGCCAGCGAAATCGTGGACGAGGTGGTCGCGCCGGAGGCGTTGCTCGAGGTCGCGGTGTCGGTAGCCGAGCAGTGCGCCGCGGCACCGCCGCTGGCGTTCGAGCTCGCGAAGGACGCGCTGCGCCGACCGACGCTCGATCGCATCGCTCGCGATGGACGCGCATTCGACGATCGGATAGCCGCCGAGTGGTGCTCCGTTGACACCGCACAGCGCATCCGCTCGTACCTCGAGCGCACCCTCGGCAGGACGCGTTAGCAACCTCGAGCGCGGGCCAGGACCACGCACCCCGACGCGGCTCAGCTGACCTCATCCCGACCTGATTCCGCGAGTCATGCGAGGGGCGTTCCGCAGTATCATCTGCCGGTAACCAGACAGCAGCTCCAAGACCGATGATTGGAAAGACGATCTCCCACTACCGGATCGTCAGCCAAATCGGCGCCGGTGGCATGGGCGTGGTCTTCAGTGGCGAGGACGTGCGACTGGGCCGTCCCGTGGCGCTGAAGTTCGTCCCTGAAGAACTGGCGCGCGATCACCAGGCTGTCGAACGGTTCCGCAACGAGGCGCGCGCCGCCTCGGCGCTGAACCATCCGAACATCTGTACGATCTACGACATCGGCGAGATCGACGACCGGCCGTTCATCGTCATGGAGTTGATGAAGGGCCAGACGCTTCGTGACCGCATCGACGCCGGTCCACTGAAGGTCCACACCATCGTCGACATCGGCATCGAGATCGCCGACGCCCTCGATGCGGCGCATGCACACGGCATCGTCCACCGAGACATCAAGCCGGCCAATCTCTTCCTCGTCGGCCGCGGCCACGTGAAGGTCATGGATTTCGGGTTGGCGAAACTCGTGCCCCTGAAGGACGGATCGACACCGACGGGCGTGACACAGGCGGCCGACCTGGTTACCGCGCCGGGCATCACCCTCGGCACCGTGGCCTACATGTCGCCGGAGCAGGCCACCGGCGACGAACTCGACGGCCGGACCGACCTGTTCTCGCTGGGCGTCGTCCTCTACGAGTGCGCGACCCTGCATCGGCCCTTCGTGGGCAACAGCTCGGCCGCCATCCTCACCGCCATCCTCAACCGCGCGCCCGTGGCGCCGGCCGTCTACAATCCCCAGCTGCCGCTGCGGCTGCAGGAGGTCATCAACAACTGCCTGGAGAAGGACCGCGACCTGCGCTACCAGACGGCCGCCGACCTGCGGGCCGACCTGAAGCGCGTGAGGCGCGACCTGGACTCCGGGCGCTCCAGCGCCATCGGCACCGCGGGTCGTGCGCTCGTCTCGGGAACAGACGCGCAGGACGCCGTCACGGGCAGCCTCGACGCGGGGCCTCCTCGTGGATCGCCGTCGGCGACACATGACTCCGGGATGAAGCGAACTCCGCCCGCGCGTTCCGGGACCCTGGCATCAGCGGCCGCGACAGTGCCGCCGGTGTGGCCTGCCCGGAGAAGCGGCCGCTGGATCGGGGCCGCGGCTGCGCTGGTGCTCCTCGGGATCGGTGCAGGCGCGGCATGGTGGCTGATGTCGGGCCGCAGCGGTGAGGCGCCTCACGCCGCGATGTCTGACACGGCGCCCCCGAGCGGCACATCGACCGCGATCGTGTCGCGCGACACCGGGGCGCGGGTCACCGAAGAGGT
>CAVONI010000004.1:0-267011 GCA_963697285.1 uncultured Acidobacteriota bacterium | reverse complement strand
CGTCGAGCCGCTCGTCGACCGTGCGTGACGTGGCCACCGGGGTGCGGTGGGCGACGCCGGCGAGCCGACGGGCCGCCGCCGTCACGTCATCGAAGGTCACCTGCGGGGCGACGGGTGCCGGTTTGCCGGCCTCTGGGTGCGGTGTGGCGACGTCCATGAGTCTCCGGAAGCGGAAAGTCGTGCGATGGAAGTCGGATACTGTATACAATATTCAGACAGTGTCAACTTCGCCGCCTCGTTACCATTGGCCCAGCCGAGCCCGCGCATGATTCCGCCCACCAACACCGCCCCGCCCCTGGCCGACGTCGAGCCGGCGGTCACCAGGCCGCTCGCACTTCCCGACCGGATCTACGCGCTCCTGCGGCACCGCATCCTCACGTGCTCGATGAAGCCGGGCGAAAAAATCGTCGAGGCCGCCCTGTGCGAGGAAATGCACGTGTCGCGGACGCCCCTGCGCGAGGCCTTCAACCGCCTGGCGCTCGAGGGCCTGATCGAGATGACCCCCTTCCGGGGTGTGGCCGTGGCCCCCGTGACGGTGGAGAGCTACAGGGAGTTGTGTGAGCTGCGGAAGATCGTCGAGGGCGGCGGCGCCGCCCTTGCGGCCGAACGCGCCTCGCCCGATGCCATCGAACGCCTGCTGGTCGTGGCCGAGACCCGCTACACCCTCGGCGACAAGGCCACCTACGCCGAGTACCTGCGGGCAAACAGCGCCTTCCATCTCGAGTTGGTGCGCTCGACCGGCAACAGGCAGCTCGAGGGCATCGTGATGGCCGCGCTCGACCGCCACCAGCGGCCGCTGTACCTGGGTCTCGACGTGGGCATCGACGCCGCTGCGTCGACCGCCGAGCACCTCGGCATCGTCGACGCCGTCAGGAACGGCTACGCCACCCTCGCCTCGGAGCTGATGAAGACGCACATCGGGAAAGCCGAAAACCGCATCGCTACGGCCCTGCGTGCGGCCGGTTACTGACCTCGTCCAGCGGACAACCGGCGTCCTCGTCCTCTCGTTCGGACACGCCACTTGCCCTTACCGTGGATCGATCCGATGATCTACGTTGGAAAACGGGCCGGAGGCGGGGCATGGCTCTTGCGTGTCCCTGGGCGTGGAGAATCAGCCAACCATGAGTTCCAAGTTTCTTGCCGTGCTGCTCATCGGCGGCCTGTGCGTGGCGGCGGCTGGCGGCGGCGCGTACCTGGCCGTCAGGCAGGGGGCGCAGGCGGCCTCTCAGGCCACGACACCTCCCTCATCGGTCGCCCCGGCAGCCACTCCGGCGCCAATGGCGGTAGCAACGCCCGTCGCGGCGGCCCGGACGCCCGATCAACCGGCGCCCCCCGCGCCGGCATCATCGGCGACCCGGAGCGTCACCTCGGTGACGCCAAGGCCGTCCGTGTCGCCAGCAGCCACCCCGTCAGCGACGGTTCCTGATGCGTCTGCCGAGCGACTGCCACAGGTGACCCAGGAAACGGCACAGTCGGGCCAGTCGGGTGCACCTGTCGCAGAGTCCGAGAATCTGCCACCGGCGGCGCCATCACCCTACGTCCCGTCGCGGCCGACCCTCGAGAACGTGCCGGCGGAGGCTGCGCCGGCGCAGGTCGCTGCCCCCGAGCGTGCGTTCGAGGAGTTGATCGTTCCGGCGGATGCCGTGATCGGCCTGCAGGTGGAACGCACCATCTCGAGTGACGTGGCACGTGTCGAGGATCGGGTCGATGCCCGCGTGACGCGCGACGTGCGGGTCTCCGGACAGGTGGCCATCCCCGCCGGGGCGAAGGCACGGGGAACGGTGACAATGGTCGAGTCGGGTGGGAAGTTCAAGGAGCGTGCGCGCCTGGGCGTCCGCTTCCACACCATCCTGCTCGCGGATGGCACGTCGATTCCCATCCAGGCCGAGACCATCTACCGCGAGGGCGCGTCGCCTGCCGCCAACAGCTCGGCAAAGATCGGTGGCGGGGCGATTGGCGGAGCCGTGATCGGGGCGTTGCTCGGCGGCGGGAAGGGTGCCGCCATCGGCGGTTCGCTCGGAGCGGGTGCCGGGACAGCGGCAGTGGCTGCTGGCCGTCCCAATCCGGCGACGCTCGCCTCTGGCAGCAACGTCACCGTGAGGCTCAGCCGCCCCGCGGCCGTGACGATCGAAAAGCTCGAAGACTGACGGAGCCCGCTGCGCCGTAGCCCCTCCAGTGTCCACGGGCGAAGGCGGGGTGAGCGAAGCGCTTAGGCGTCAATGAAACGACCTGTTGTGATACTGTCTCGGCCCGGTGCCGCCACCTGACCTGCTGACCGTCGGCGAAGCCTTTGAAGACCTGATCTTCCTCGGCTTGCCCATGCTCCCGCGCCCCGGCGAGGAAGTGAAGACCAGCCGCTTCGTCGCCACCGTGGGGGGCGGAGCCGTGATCACGGCCGTCGCCGCCGCCCGTCTCGGGCTTTCGTGTCGCGTCATCACCGGCGTGGGCGACACCGGGTTCGCCCGGCTGCAGCGCGAAGGCGTCAGCGTCGCCAACCTGCGTCAGCCCGATGAGCCGCACGCCATCTCGGCGGCGCTCTCGACATCGACCAACCGCAGCTTCGTCACGTTCAACGGCATCAACGACGTGCTCGAGTCGCGGCTGCCCGCCGCGCTCGCGCGCGAGCACGCGCGGCACGTGCACTTCGCGTTCTACCCGCACTCCTGCGCGCTCTGGGAATCACACGTGCTCGCCCTCAAGCGCGACGGCGTGACCACGTCCTGGGACTTCGGCTGGAACGAGGCGTTGTTGAACGACCGCCGGTTCCCGCACCTGCTTCGCGCGCTCGACTACGTGTTCCTGAACGAGCAGGAGGCGGTGCTCTATGCCCGCCGCCACGATCTGGGCGCGGCGCTGGCGATGTGGAAGGGCATGCCGATACACGTCATCGTCAAGGTCGGCCCCAGGGGCAGCCGCTGGCTCGGGCACCAGAACGACATGCACGTCGCCACGCGGCGGGCAAAGGTCGTCGACACCACGGGCGCGGGCGACGCGTTCAACGGCGGATTCCTCACCGGCCTGTTACGGGGTTACAGCCCGAAGGCGTGCCTGCGCCTGGGCAACTTCGTCGGCACGCTGTCGACACGCAAGGCCGGCGGGCTCGACGGCCTGCCCGGACTGTCGGAGCTGCCCGACGCCTTCGCATTGCTCGCTGACGCCTCACCGACCCGTCTCGCCGAGGCCCCAAAGAGGCGCACGCGGGCCACTCCGCCCGGCGCCCGTCGGCGCTCGTCCCCTGGCACATCATGAAACTCGCCATCATCGGCGGTGCGGGCGTTCGCGTCCCGCTCCTCGTCAACGGACTGGTGCAATCGGACCTGCCGATCACCGATATCGCACTCTACGACGTCGACCGGGAGCGGCTGCGACTCATTGGCAGCCTCGCGTCGCGTTTCGCGGGCTCGGCCCGCCTCGCGGTGGCCGGCACCGTTGCCGAAGCGGTCGAGGGTGCCGACTATGTCTTCATCAGCATCCGCGTCGGTGGCATCGAAGGCCGCGCGCGCGATGAGGCGACTGCGCTCGCACACGGCATCGTCGGACAGGAGACGGTTGGCCCTGGCGGGTTCGCGATGGCGCTGCGGACCATTCCCGCGCTCGTCGGCTACGCCCGCGAGGTGATGCAGCACGCGCCCACCGCGTGGATCATCAACTTCACCAACCCGGTCGGCATTGTCACGCAGGCGGTGCGCACGGCCACCGGCGCGCGCGTGATCGGGATCTGCGACACGCCAACCGAGCTGTTCGAGGAGATCGCGCACGTCCTCGACGTGCCGTCGGTCGAGTGCCACTTCGACTACGTGGGGCTCAACCACCTCGGATGGATCCAGGAGGTGTACCACCGCGGGATGCCGCAGTTGCATCGCCTCTGGGATCGCCCCGACCTGCTCGCGAGGTGCTATCGCGCGCCGCTGTTCGAGATCGAGCGCCTCCAGCACTTGCGGCTGCTGCCGACGGAGTACGTCTACTACTACTACCGCTCGCAGCACGCGTTCGAGAACGTCAAGCGGGCCGGGCAGAGCCGCGGCCGGGTGATCGAGCTTCTCAACGATCAGCTGTTCAGCGACCTGGCGGGCGGCACGGCCGATCCGGTGGCCACGTACGAACAGTACCTGGCCACGCGCAACGCGAGCTACATGCAGATCGAGTCGGGCGCCATGCAGCCGCTCACGCGCTCGCCGTGGGCCGAACTCACCGGCTACGACAAGATCGCCCTCCACACGGTCCGCGGCATTCACTTCAACCTCAACACGCTCATCCCGCTCAACGTCGAGAACCGCGGCAACCTCCCCGAGCTCGAAGCGGGCGACGTGATCGAAGCCCCGTGCGTCGTGAACGCCAACGGCGCGATCCCGCTGCACGTCGGGGCCCTGCCGCCTGCCGTGCGTGACCTCGTCGTGACCGTCAAGGACTACGAGCGGCGGACGGTCGTCGCTGGTCTCTCGGGTCAGCGCCGCGATGTCATCGACGCGCTGGCCGTCAACCCGCTCGTTTCGCGACGCGACCTGGCCGAGCGCCTGGTCGACGCCATGGTGCCTGCATGACCACCACAACCGCCGCGCAGACGGGGCCAGCCACCCTCGATCGCCGCATGGGCCTGCTCCAGGCCAGTGCGACCAACATCATCAGCATGGTGGGCATCGGGCCGTTCCTGACCATCCCCTTGATGATCACGGCGATGAACGGCCCGCACATCCTGTACGCGTGGGTCGCGGGCGCGTTCCTGTCGTTGTGCGACGGTCTCGTCTACGCGCAACTCGGCGCCGCCCTCCCGGGCAGCGGCGGGTCGTACCTCTACCTGCGAGAAGCCTACAAACCCTTTGGCCTGGGACGCCTGATGGCGTTCGTCTTCATCTTCCAGACGATCCTCGTGGCGCCGCTCTCGATCGCCGGCGGCGCCGTCGGATTCTCGGGCTACCTGAACTACTTCTATGCACTCACGCCCCTGCAGAGCGCGGTGATCGCGGCCCTGCTGTGCATCGCGATGACGGCGCTCCTCTATCGCGACATCGAGTCGATCGGCCGCCTGACGGTCGTCATGCTCGCCGTCGTGCTCGTGACGGTGGGCTGGGTCATCGTCGCCGGGATGTTCACCTCGTCGCTCTCGCAGGCGTTCGCCTACCCGCCGCAGGCCTTCCAGTTCGACAAGGTGTTCCTGGTCGGGCTCGGTGCGGCGTCGCTGCAGGCGATGTACAGCTACGGCGGCTACAACCAGGTGTGCAACATCGGCGAGGAGATCACGAACCCCACGAAGACGATCCCGCGCTCGATCGTCCTCTCGATCGTCGTGGTCGCCATCCTCTACATCCTCATGACGACCGCGATCGTCGGCATGATCCCGTGGGAAGAGGCGAAGAACTCGACGACGGTCGCGTCGAGCTTCATCGCGCGCACGTTCAGTGATCCCGGCCAGGCGAAGATCGCCGGCTGGGTGATGACGGTCCTCATCCTGTTCGTCGCCGCCTCGTCGCTCTACGCGGTGATTCTCGGTTACTCGCGGGTGCCGTTCGCGGCCGCCCGCGACGGCGACTTCTTCAAGGTGTTCGCGAAGGTCCACCCGCGCAAGCACTTCCCGCACGTGTCGCTGCTGGTCATCGGCCTCGTGTCGCTGCCGTTCTGCTTCTTCACGCTCGGCCAGCTCGTGAACTGGCTGATGCAGGTGCAGATCATGCTGCGGTTCGTGTGGCAGTGTGCGGCGGTGATGCTCCTGTACCGCTACCGCAAGGACATCCCGCAGCCGTTCGTCATGTGGCTGTACCCGTTCCCGGCGATCGTGTCGCTGGTGTTGTGGCTCTACCTGTTCTTCACGGGCCCGTGGGCAGGCATCATCTTCTCGTTCGCCTTCCTGGCAGTGGCCGTCGCCGCCTACTTCGTGTTCATCGGGACCAACGCCCACGCGCGCACGGGAGAGGGTCGATGAGCGACGACCTGCCGGCGGTCATGCCGCCAGGCTCGCCCGTCTACATGCTGGCCGTCGATCATCGCTGGCAGTGGGAGGAATGGTGCAACGGCGCAGCGGTCGACCGCGGGCGCATTCCCGAGGTCAAGGCGCTCGCAACCGATGCCTTCCTCGCGGCGCGCGCCGCCGACGCCCGTGTCGAGGCTCACGGTGCGCTGCTGATCGACGCGCTGTACGCGACGCCGCAGATCGAGCGGCTCATGGCCGCGGGTGCGACCGTCGGCGCCCCCGCTGAGTGGCCAGGATCGTTCCCGCTCCGCTGGCAGTCTGACCCGATGGGCGACGCGTTGACCGGACGGTTCGTGAAAGTGCTCGCCAAGCACCGGCCCGACTACACCGAGACGATCGTCACGGGACAGATCGAGAGACTCCTCGAACTGCAGGCGTGGTGCCGCGCGCATGGGCAACCGCTGGTGCTCGAGGTGGTGGTGCCGCGCGAATCTGAACCGGAACACGAGTTCGAGACGACCGGGCGCGCGCCGATCATGGCCGCCTACATCAGGCGCGCATACGGCGTCGGCCTCGTGCCCGACTACTGGAAAATCGAGGGCACGACCGATGCCGGCGCGGCCGCGGTGATCGACCGCGCGATTGCCGAGGATCCCCGGCCGCGATTCCTCGTGCTGGGCAAGGGCGCGGGCATGGACCTCGTGCTGCGCTGGTTCGCCGCCGCGAAGACCATGACGACCGCGTCGGGATTCGCCATCGGCCGCACCGTGTACTTCGAGCCCGTGACGCGTTGGCTGCGCGGCGAACTCGCGCGCGACGAAGCGCTCGACCGCATCGCGACGACGTATCGGTCGCTGATCGATCGCTGGGAGTCAGCGTCGTAAGCCGAGCGCAGGACCTCGCAGGTCAGGGCGCGGCCCGCGCTGCGCGGGGGCGCGGGTGATCACGGGCACCGTTCCCGTGTTCGGGCCGCGCGGGGGCGCGGCCCCTACAGGAGTGTCCTGACCTTCGCGCGGTTCTCCTCGTACACCGTGCGGGCGTCGCCCACCGACGGCAGCGTCGCCACCTCGGCCACCGGCACATCCCACCACGCGTCGTAGCCAGGCGACCGTGCCGCACGGTCCACCGGGACGACGATCGACGCGGACGCCGCCCTCGGCGCGGGCCGCCGCGAGTGCGCGGTGCAGGCTGGCCGCGTCGGGCGCGTGCGCAACCGTGGCGCCGAGCGATGCGGCGTTCGCTGCGAAGTCGACGCCGATCACGTCGCCGTCGAGCGCGCCCGTGGACGTCCTCCGTCGATACTCGGTGCCGAACCCCTGGCATCCCACCGCCTCCGACAACCCACCGATGCTGCCAAAGCCGTGGTTGTCGAAGAGCACGATCGTGAGGCGGATGCCTTCCTGCACGGCCGTGACGATCTCCTGCGCCATCATCAGGTACGAGCCGTCGCCGACGAGCACGTAGACGTGGTGGTCGGGCGCCGCGAGGCTGACGCCGAGGCCGCCGGCGATCTCGTAACCCATGCACGAGTAGCCGTACTCGAGGTGGTACGTGCCGGGCTCGTAGGCGCGCCAGTACCGGTGCAGGTCACCCGGCAGGCTCCCCGACGCGCACACGACGACGTCGTGGCGATCGACGAAGCGATTCAGGTGCCCCAGCACTTCCTGCTGCGTCAGCACGGCGCCGTCGCGTGGCGCGACGATGCGGGTGACCTCGTCGTCCCATTCGCGCCTGAGTTCAGAGACGCGGGCGGCGTAGGCCGACGTCACGCGCCAGCCGACCAACCCGTCGCGCAGTTCATCGAGCGTGGCGCGCGCGTCGCCCACGAGGGGCAAGGCGCCGGCCTTCGACGCGTCGAGTTCAGCGACGTTGATGGCGACGAACGTGACCCCGGGATGCACGAACGCCGTGCGCGACGCCGAGGTGAAGTCCGAGAGCCTGGTGCCAACGAGGATCACCACGTCGGCATCCCGGGCGATGCGATTCGCGGCGAGGCCGCCGGTGACCCCCATCGGTCCGAGCATACTGCGGATGGTCTGCGGCGAGGCTGCCCTTGCCGGCCTGCGTGTCGGCCACCCCGATGCCCGTTGCCTCGGCGAACGCGCGCAGCGACGCCGTCGCCTCGCTGTAGAGGACGCCACCGCCCGCGATGATGAGCGGTTGCCGTGCGTTGCGGATACGCGCCGCCGCCGCCCTGAGGGCGTCGATGTCTGGGCGCTGGCGCGGGATGGTCCACACGCGTCGATCGAACAGCGCCGCCGGGTAGTCGAACGCTTCGGCCTGGACGTCCTGCGGCAGGGCCAGCGTGACGGCGCCCGTGTCGGCCGGCGAGGTCAACACGCGCATGGCCTCCATCAGCGACGACACGAGCTGTTCGGGACGGTTGACGCGATCCCAGTAGCGCGAGACCGGCTTGAAGCAGTCGTTCACCGACACGTCGCGCGAGCCCGTGGCTTCGAGTTGTTGCAGCACCGGGTCGGGCCCACGGTTCGCGAAGATGTCGCCTGGCAGCAGCAGCACGGGGATGCGGTTGACGGTCGCCGTCGCCGCCCCGGTCACCATGTTCGTCGCGCCGGGGCCGATCGACGTCGTGCAGGCCCACGTCGCGAGGCGGTTCCGGCGCTTGGCGTAGCCGATGGCGCTGTGCACCATCGCCTGCTCGTTCCTGACCAGCACGTAAGGAAAGCGATCGCGCGCCTCGAGCAGGCCCTCGCCGACGCCGGCGACGTTGCCGTGACCGAAGATGCCGAACATGCCAGCGAAGAACCGGTGCTCGACGCCGTCCCTGCGCACGAACTGCTGCGTCAGGAACTCCACGAGCGCCTGTCCCACGGTGAGCCGACGCAAACCAGAAGGGGTCATGTCTTTCATTGCAGCAAAACTCAAGGTCTGGCACCTCTGCGACAAGGGGTCACGTCTTGAGAAATGCTGGAATGAAAGACGTGACCCCTTCGGCGGTTTGCGGCTAGCGGACGGTGGTCGTCGTCGGCTTGCCGAGCGCGAGCACGTTGGCGAGCAGGCGGTACGCCCCGGGCACGCCGTACGGCAACTGCCGGTGGAACGCGTACGCGAAGTAGGTGTACGTGCCCTTGCCATGCTTCGCCTGGAGCCAGCCACCCTTCTGCGGGGCCTGTCCCTTGTCGTAGGTCTCGATCATCGCCGTGTAGGCGGGATCCCAGCCGGCCCAGAACTTCGAGCCGCGCTGCTCGACCCAGTTGTCGAAATCGGCCTTGGTGATCTTGTTGGGCCAGTTGAACGCCTGCTGATCGGGCGCGAGGATCGTGACCGGCGAGTCCTCTTCAGACACTTCCTCGGCGCGTTGACCGTGATCACCGGGGAACGGCGAGAACTTCGCCGGGATCAGCTCCTGCGTGTTGTACAGGACGACGAGGTTGCCGCCGTCCTTCACGTAGTCGAGCAGGCGCTGGTTGTAGGTCCTGAGGTCCTCGCGGACCGCGTAGGCACGCGTGCCGGTCATGATGGCGTCGAACTGCGACAGGTTCCCCGTCGCCAGATCGGACTCGGTCAGGAGCGTCACCTTGTATCCGAGCTGCTGGATGCCCGTGGGCACCTGGTCGCCGACGCCCATCACGTATCCGACGTTGAGACTCGGCACGACCTTCACGTCGAGGCCGTTCACCGCGACGCTCGCGGGGCGGTACAGGTACCGGACCTCGAGGTCGCGGTGGTCGATCGTCTCGTAGCCTTCCTTGTACTGCCGGCCGTTGGCGGTGGCCACGGCCTCGAGTGTATAGGCCTTGTTCTCGAGCGCGGGCACGTTGACGGTGAAGCGGTACGTCGCGCGCTCGCCGGCGCGCTGGAACGAGAAGGGCTGCGATGCGGGCTGCGACGTCCACGACGCCGGGAGCGTGAGCGCGAGGGACCCGCTGATGGCCCCTTCGTTGTTGTTGAGGAGGTCGACGGTGAGGTTGACCTGCTTGGTCGCCGCGCTCACGGGGATGATCGCGCTCGCCGGCGACACGCTGACGCCGAGCGCGGGCACGACGCGCAGCTCGCGGTTGACATCACCATACGGCAGCTTGGGCTCTCGGCGCGTCACGACCTCGCGGGCCTCGACGTTCACGCCCTCGACGGTGTACTTGAAGACCGCGATGGCCGGCGGCGTCGATGCGGGCCGGCCGAACTGGGTCGGATCCGACAGGGTGTACTTCGTGTCCTGGATCGACGACCGGGAGAAGTAGGCCCGCGAGCTCAGCGGCACGTCCTGGGCGAGCGTGACGGTGAAGCGCTGGCTCGCCGTGGCGTTGTAGCCGAGCGGACCCATCGCCGCCTGGCCCTTCTGCACGTTCCAGCCCTTGTCGGTCTCGAGCGACAGCTCGACGGGCGTGATCTGCACGTTGCCCCGGTTGGTCGCGCGCGTCCGGATCTCGAACGACTGCCCGGGCACGGGTGCGGCCATTGCGGGCGGCGGCATGAAGCCCGCCATCGGTCCGGTCGGTTCCGGCACGCCCGCAGGTTGCGCGGCCGCGTCCACGTCGATGCCCAGCGCGGCGTTGATCGCATCCTGGAACTGCTCTTCCTTCACCTTGAGCACGAACGCGGCATCGGGATCGGCCGACAACTTCGCGAGCGCGTCGCGCGTGGCCGTCAGGCCCTGTGCCAATGCAGGCACCGTCGCCGAGGGGTTGGTCAGCGAGAACGCCGCCACGGCTTTCTTGACGGCCGCGTCGATGGCGGCCAGCAACGGTGCCGCGCCCGCGGGCTCGGGCTTCCTGAGGGCCTTGAACAGCCCCGGGATCGTGGTGTCGATCCCGTCGAAGATGCTCTCTTCCTTCGCACCGCCGCCGATCACCGAGTCGACGCGCGTGTAGTAGCCCACCTGCGGGCCCGACTGCGGGTTGTAGCGACCGCTCGTCTGCGAGCGCTGGAAGCTGAGACCGAGCCTCGCGAAGGTGCTGTACGAATCGCCAATCCACGGGCTGAACTCGCCGGCGTCGATCTTGACGTTCCACGCTTCGTTCTCGCGCACGCCGCCGATGTAGACCTTGTGCGGCTGCCACGGACGCAGCCCCTCGCGGATCTGCTCGGGGAACATGTTCGGGTCGCCGGCTGCCTTGAACGCGAGCGTCGTGATCAGGCCCGCTGTCTGGTGGTTGCCGTGGCCGTCACGCTGGTTTCCCTGGAAGCGCGACAGAAGCACGTAGGGACGATCCATGCGGATCAACCGCACGACGTCGCGCATCACGGCGTCACGTCCCCACTTCTCGAACGCTTCCTCGATCCGCTTCGAGAACCCGTAGTCGAGGACGGTGGTGAAGTACTGGTTGTCGACGCCGTAGTACCGGTCGGAGACGCGCAGTTCCTCGGTGCGGATCAAGCCGAGCCCGTCGAACAACTGCGGGCCGATCGCGTTGTCGCCCGATTCGCCCCGATTGAGCGTGAGCAACGCCAACCGGGCGCCGTCGCGGCGGCTCAGCATCGCCAGCGCGCCGCCATGTTCATCGTCGGGGTGCGCGGTGGTGTGCATCACGCTCGCGGTCGTCTGCAGTTTGAGCAACTTCTGCCACAGGCCGCTGGCGCCGAGGTCCTGCGAGAGCGTCGCCGAACGCAGCGACGCACCCGAGATGACGACAGCCGCGGCCGCGACCGCGCCGAGCGCCACGAGGCGATGGGTACGTATGAATCGGATGAACATGAGCCACTCCTGCCTTTGCTGGTCGTTACCGACAGTGTCGAACCCGTAGATGAAGACGGTCACGGGCGTGCGCCGCACGTCGCCACCGGCGACGGGTGCACGCCCCTCCTGCAGAGCGATTACGAGACCACGCCCGATACCCGGTCGACCACCGGGCGATGCACCACGGGCACGCGCGGGTCAGGCGGCGGCCACGCGTTGCGGAGCGCCGCATAACGGGGATCGTCGGTGGCCGCCATCGACCGCTGCGACCCCGCCAGCACGTTCAGGTAGTACGCGTCGTAGCCGAAGGCCGTCACGAACGGGTGATAGCCCTCGTGGATGAGCAGCAGGTCGCCGTCTTCGACCTTGTACGTCTCGTCGATGCGGCCGTCGGCCGTGTAGAGACGCTGGAAGGCATAGCCCTCCGGGTCGCGCAACCTGAAGTAGTAGGTCTCTTCGAGCGCGGCCTCGACCGGAGGATTGTCGACGTCGTGCTTGTGCGGCGGATAGCTCGACCAGTTGCCGCCGGGCGTGAAGACCTCGCAGATCAAGAGGCGATCTGCGGGGAACGAGGGCGGCAGGATGTCGACGATCTGCCGCGTGGCGTTGCCCCCGCCGCGAATCTCGAAGCCGCACTGCTCCGGACCGATCACGCACGGTGCGAAGGTCGCAGCCGCCGATGGCGCCCGGCAGTCTGCGATCTCGCTGCGCACGATGGCCTCGACCTCGAACGCGGTGTCGGGCGGGAGGTAGAGCGCGTGCGGATAGCTGTCGAACACGCTGGCGCGTGGACCGAGCTCGCGCCAGATCGACTCGCCCGTCCAGCGCACGCGGCAGTGCCCCGACAGCAAGACCAGGCACACTTCCTGGCCCTTGGGCGCGGCGCGCCATCGTCCGCCAGCCCTGACCTGCTGGACGCCGAATGCAACTTTCTCCCATCCGGCGCGTACGGCGGTGATCTCGACGAGCCGTCCCGACCGGTCGGCGTCGAGACGGCGCGACCTGAGTAGACGATGGGCCTTGCGCATTTGGACGCCTCGCTCTGGGTGCGACGCGGACCGCCAGCATGGCGATCCGCGCTCGTCCCTCCGGCGCAACCTGTATGGCCGTAGCGCGGCTCCGCCGCGCGAAGGCCTAGAAGTAGAACTTCACCGCGAGCTGCATCTGCCGCTCGTCGCCGCGTGTGCTGCTGATGACGCCGAACGTGTTCTGGTTCGCCACGCTCGTGCCCGGGAAGCCCCAGTTCACCCAGTTGAACAGGTTGAACACCTCGACGCGCAGCTCGAGACGGCGCTCGTTGGGCAGCGCGATGTTGCGGAAGACCGACATGTTCGCCGACTTCGACCGTGGCCCGCGCACCGTGTTGTAGCCGCAGTTCCCGTAGGTCAAGGCACCGGGCTGTGCGAACGCGGACGTGTCGAACCACTTGGCGTTTGTCTGCTCGAAGCCGTCAGGGAGCGGATCGCCGATGCAGTTCGCACGCGCGCTGCGGCCTGCTCCTGATCCCGACTGGTCGTTTGCAGTGATGGTGATCGGCAGGCCGGAGTCGAACGTCAGGATCCCGTTGACCACCCAGCCCCCGAGCACGGCACCGACGACGCCCTCCGGGTTGAACGCTTTGCCGTCACCCACCGGCGACTCGACGGTGAAGCTCGTCACGACGCGGTGCGGCACATCGAACGGCAGGGGACCATAGTCGGCTTCCATGTTGTAGGCATTGCCGGGGGCATTGCCCCCCGCGCCACCGCCCGCGCTCAGGTGGTCGAGGAAGTCGCCCATCGCCTTGCTCCACGTGTAGGCGAACGTGAAGCCCCAGCCGTTCACGAACCGCCGCTGCGCGCGGATCTGCAGCGAGTCGTAATCAGCGCGGCCGTTGGTCACGATCTGCTGGAGGTAGGCGTTTCCGAACCCGTACTGCGCGTAGGGGAAGACATTCGTCAGCGTGCCGTTGACGTTGGTGATCTGGCCCTGGTTCAGGTTGCGCAGGCGCCGGCCGTTGCGCGTGCGGTTGCCGACGTACTCGATGGCGCCCACCATGTTCGGGGCGAACTGCCACTCGGGACCGATGCTGAACTGCTGCACCCTCGGCGTGTCCTGGTCGGGATCCTGGATGCGCCACTGCACGATCGACCTGTTGATGGTCGCCGCGTTCAGCGGGGTGAATCCCTGTGCAAAGGTGAACGCAGGGGCAAACGCTCCCGAGTTCGCCGTGATCGACGCATCAACCAGCTGGGGCAGGTTGAGGCCAAGCTGGCTCTCGGAACCGTACCGGTCGGCTTGCTGGTAGAAGATCCCGTAGCCGCCGCGGACCACGACGCGCTCGGCGGGACGCCACACGACGCCCACGCGCGGCGCGATGTCGTTCGTATCGGGGTTGATGAGTGCCCGCTCGTACACGCTGCCGTCTTCCTGCGCGGTGACGATCTCTCCGGTCGCCGGGATGATGTTCGTCAGCTTGCCGCTGCGGTCGAACAGCGGCGTGAAGCGCTCGTACCGGATGCCGTAGGTCACCGTCAGCGCCGGCGTCGCGCGCCAGCTGTCCTGCGCGTAGAACTGCCAGCCGTCGGCGTACAGGTCGGGCTCGTGGAACAGCGTCAGGCGCTGCGAGTGGTCCCGAGCCCGAGCAGGAAGTCGCCGAAGCCGAAGCCCGTGTAGCGGCCGTCGGTGAAGTTCAACTCGCCGTTGAGCGACCGCAGGTCGATGTACTTGACCAGGTCGCGACGGCGCTCGACGCCGAACTTCATCGTGTGCTCGCCCCTGGTCCAGGTGATGTTCTCGGAGAACTGGTAGACCTGCGACGTCTGGAACTGCGGCCGGAAGAAGGGACCGCCGAGGCGCGTCACGCGGCTGATCGAGGTATTCGGCAAGCCGCCATAGAACCGCTCGTCGACCGGCACGCCCTTGATGCCCACCGCCGTGTTGGCGTCGATGCCGAAGGCCGGGTGCACGGTGGCGCTGCTCGCCCGGTTGTAGCCGAAGCGGAACTCGCTGAACACCGCCGTCCCGAACACGCGCGACCACCCGCCGACGAAGTTCTGGCCGGTGATGTCGTAGATGCTCGAGAAGTCGCCCGACGCCACCGGATCCTCGAGCACGGGCGGCTCGGAACGATTGGTGTCCTGGAAGCTGTAGCGGCCGAAGATGCGGTCCTTCGAGGTGAGCGTGTGGTCGACGCGCACGTCGAACTGGTTGATGTCGTTGATGAGGATGCCGTTCGAGATGAAGTTGGCCGCACCCGTGAACACGTCACCGCCGATGTTCGGCTTCGGGTAGTAGGCCAGCATCTTCGCTGCGACGGGATCGATGCAGTTCGGGCTGATCTGCTTCGTCAACGCGTTGACACACCCGGCAGGGACGAACGGATTGCTCGCCACCATGCTGCCCGACAGCTCGCTCAGGTCGCCGTTGCGCATCCGGGTCGAGGGCACGATCGCCGTCTGGGTCAGCGCCCGGTCGGTCCGCGTCGCCTGGTAGTCGCCGAAGAAGAACGTCCGGCTCCTGATGATGGGGCCGCCGAACGTGATGCCGGCGATGTGCTGGTTGAACTTGCCCTTCTCACGTCCCGTGCGGTTGTTGTCCCAGGTGTTCGCGTTGAACGCCTCGTCGCGGAAGAACTCGTACACCGACCCGCGAAACTGGTTCGTGCCCGACTTCACTGACGCGTTGATGACGGCGCCCGCCGACTTCCCGAACTCGGCCGAGTAGGTGCGCGTCTGGACCTTGAACTCCGCCAACGCGTCGATCGGCGGCTGCACGACCTGCGGGCTGCGTTCCTGCAGGTTGGTCGAGAACGAGTTGTTGTCGGCGCCGTCGAGCGTGTAGTTGTTCCACGTCGCGTAGTTGCCGTTCGCGTTGAAGAAGGTGTCTTCGCCGCGGCTCGTGATGCCCGCCGGCGCCACGACGACGCCTGGCGTCAGGAACGCGAGTTCCGAGTACCGACGTCCGAGCAGGGGCAACGACTGCACCTGCTTCTCGTCGACGACGTTGCCGATGTCGGCCGACTGGGTCTGCAGGATCTCTGACTTGCCTGAGACCGAGACGACTTCGGTCAACTCGCCGACGCTCAGTTGGAAGTCGACGGCGACGCGATCCTGGACGCTGATCCGCACGGCCGTGCGCTCGGCCTTCTTGAATCCGGCCAACTCGGCGACGACGGTGTACACGCCGACCTTCACGCCCGAGAACACGTACTGGCCCTGGCCGTTGGTCACCGTGCTCGAGACGACGCCGGTCGCGTCCTGTGTAGCCGTGACCGTGACGCCGGGCAATACGGCGCCCGACTGGTCGGTCACCGTGCCCACGATCGACGCGGTGTCAAGCTGGGCGCTGGCCTGCGTGGCACATGCCAGCAGCAGCCCCAGCACCACGATCCCGGCTCGCCGGGTGAGTCTTGTCGCTACCATGCGGGTCTCCTTCCCTCCACCTGTTAGAAGTCTTGCAACACCACTCGTGCTACCGCGGTGCGCCCGGACGCATGCGCCCGCTGCACCGAACTTCGCCAGGACGCCATCGCTGACGCTACCCGGTACATGCCATTGCGCACGTCCCTTGCCCACCGGGTGTCGGGTCAGCCTCTCCCGGGGCCACGACAGGAACGCTTCATGCCAACCACCCCCGGCACCGTCGCGCGTTGAACGCCTCGACGGCGCCCGTGATTCGTACCCGCTCGCGCGACCCGCTTCACCATGGGAACACCCGAGAGCATACGCGCTCGGTCAACCGCGGGATAGCGCACCGTCCGGCGCAGGGGCGACCGGGACGGCCGCGCACGACGCGGTCGCGGCCCCGCTGCACCGAAGCGCTTCGCTCACAGGTAGCGGCTGCCGCCTCGGTCGTGCGGAGGGTCCATCGGGATCGCCGTGACAGCCAGTGTCCTCGGGGGGCAGCAACGGTCATCAAAAGCCCAGAGTATTGGACGATGACCCGACCGTGTCAATGGCCAATTGTGGCGCAGCCCGTCCACACGACAACGGGGACGACGCCGCACGCGCGGCCCAGGCACGGCCTCCCGCTCCAGCGAAGCGCTTTGCGGCCCACCCCTGCGGTGGTAGACTCCGACCCGCTCGGGCCGAATGGGGAGGTGTCCGGGCCGCACTGGGGTGCGGCCCCTACGCCTCTACGTCTCCGTGTCCACCCGGTGAGCCCCGTCTCCATGGCGAACATCTACGACGTCGCGCGCGTCGCAAGGGTCTCGGTCGCAACGGTCTCGGCCGTCGTCAACGGCAGCGCCTACGTCAGCCCACCGCTCAAGTCGCGCGTCGAGAACGCCATCCGCAAGCTCGGCTACCAGCCCAACCTGCTCGCGCGCAGCCTCGCCAAGCAGCAGTCGCACATGCTCGGCATGATCGTGCCCGACATCGCCAACCCCTTCTGGCCCGAGGTCGTGCGCGGCGCCGAGGACCGCGCGCACCAGGCCGGCTTCACGCTGCTGCTCGCCAATACCGACGACGACCCGCGAAAGGAAGAGATGTACCTCGATCTCTTCATCGCCAAGCGCGTCGACGGCATCCTGTTCACCAAGGCGCCGCACGCGCTGCCGGATGACGTGGCCGCGCGGCTCCAGAAGTCGCGCACGCCCGTCGTGCAGGTGACGCGCCTCGTCGCCGGGCTCGCCGCCGACGCCGTGCTGCTCGACGACCGCGACGCCGGGTACGAGTGCACCTCGCACCTGCTGCGCCTCGGCTACAAGCGCGTCGGCATGATCGCCGGCCTGAGCGGTGTCACGCCCACCGAGCGCCGCATCCAGGGATACAGGAAGGCGCTCCGCGAGTGGGGCCGCCCCTTCGACAAGGCGCTGTACTACCAGGGTGACTTTCGCGCCACGTCGGGCTATGAGGCCGGCATCGCCCTGCTCAAGAAGAAGATGGACGCTGTCTTCATCTCGAACTACGTGATGGCGGTCGGCTTCATGAAGGCCCTGCGCCAATACCAGCTCAGGTGTCCGCAGGACGTCGCGGTCGTCACCTGCGACGACCATGCCTGGATGGACGCGTTCTCGCCGCGCCTGACCACGATCAACTTCCCGAAATACGAGCTCGGGTTCGAGGCGGCGCGCGTGCTGCTCGAACGGCTCGACGAACGCGACCGGCCCCTGCAGGCACTCGAACTCAAGAGTGCCCTGACGATTCGCGAGTCGTGCGGCTACCAGCTGCGCGCCGTCGAGGCAACACCATGACGCCGCCCACCAATCGGCCCTTCGACGTGCTGGCCATGGGCCGGAGCTGCATCGACCTCTACGCGCACGAGATCGGCGTGCCGATCACCGCCGTGACCTCGTTCAACGCCTTCGTCGGCGGGTGCCCGACCAACGTCAGCGTCGGCACGCGGCGCCTCGGCCTCAGGTCGGTGCTGCTGACGGCGGTCGGCGAAGACCAGGTCGGCGACTTCGTGCTCCACTTCCTCGATCGCGAGGGCGTCGAGACACGGTTCATCCCACGCAAGCCGGGGCGGCGCACCAGTGCGGTCATCCTCACGATCATGCCGCCCGACAAGTTCCCGCTCACCTTCTATCGCGACAACTGCGCCGACATCGCGCTGACGGTCGCCGACGTCGACGCCGCGCCGATCGCCGAGGCGCGCGTCGTCTTCCTCTCGGGCACGGGGCTCAGCAAGGAGCCCAGTGCGACCGCGACCGCCTACGCGGCCGAGCGCGCACGGCGCGCCGGCACCACGGTGGTCGTCGATCTCGACTACCGGCCCGACCAGTGGCCCGATGTCGACACGTTCGGTGCCGGTATCCGCGCCCTGTTGCGCAATGCCGATCTCGCAGTCGGCACCGAAGACGAGGTGCGCGCCGCCGCCGGTGGACACCTCACGCTCGACGCGTCGATCGCCCGCCTCCTCGAGACCGGCATCGACGGACTCGTGTTCAAGCGCGGCGCCGAGGGTGCCACGCTCTACCGGCCCGGCGCCGATCCCGTCGATGCGAGGCCGTTCAGCATCGAGGTCCTCAACGTCCTCGGTGCCGGCGATGCGTTCGCCAGCGGGATGCTCTACGCGTGGCTCCAGGGCTGGCCCCTGGAACGCGCCATGCGCTTCGGCAACGCGACGGGCGCCATCGTCGTCACCCGCCACGGCTGCGCGAACGACATGCCGACCCGTGCCGAAGTCGAAGCCTTTGTTGCGTCACAAGGGGGCTGGTGATCGTGTCCTCGCCCCGGGGAGACCACGCGTCATGATCCGCGTCGCCAATGCGCCCTGCTCGTGGGGCGTGCTCGAGTTCGAAGGCATGGGCGAGTCGTATCCCTACGACCGCGTGCTCGATGAGATCGCCGCCACCGGCTACGTCGGAAGCGAACTCGGTGACTGGGGCTTCATGCCCACCGACCCCGATCGCCTCCGCGAGGAGTTCGATCGGCGCGGGCTATCGCTGCTCGGAGCGTTCGTTCCCGTCGCCATGGCCGACACCTCGACGCACCAGGAGGGCATCCGGACCGCCGTGCGCACGGCGCGCCTGCTCGCGGCGGCGAGCCGCGTGGCCCCGGTGATCGTGCTGGCCGACGACAACGGCCGCGACCCGCATCGCACGGCGAGCGCTGGCCGCATCCGCCCCGAGGACTCGCTCGACGAAGGCGGCTGGCAGGCGTTTGCGGCCGGCGCCACCGCCATCGCACGCGCCGTGCGTGACGAGACGGGCCTGCGCACCGTGTTCCATCCCCACTGCGCGGGGTTCATCGAGGCGCCGTGGGAGGTCGACGAACTGCTCGCGCGCACGCCGGCCGACCTGCTCGGCCTCTGCTTCGACTCGGGGCACCTGATGTACGGCGGCACGGCCGACCCGGCCGAGACGCTCCGGCGCCATCGCGATCGCGTGTGGCACGTGCACGTCAAGGACTGTCATCCCGACGTCGCGGCGCGTGCGCGTGCCGAGCAACTCGACTACTTCACGGCGGTGCGCCACGGCATCTTCTGCGAACTCGGACGAGGCGCCGTGAACCTCGCCGCCGTGGCCGACGCGCTGGCGACCACCGGGTACGACGGCTGGGTGGTGGTCGAGCAGGACGTCCTGCCGGGCATGGGCGCACCCGCCGAGAGCGCGCGGCGCAACCGCGACGTCCTTCGCGGCCTGGGGATGTGATCTGGTACGCCTGCGCCCGCTGCGGCGCGCAGGCCAGGGGGAATCATGCACATGCACGCTGCTGTCTTTGTCCGCGAGGGCGTCCTCGAATTGCAGGATCGCCCGCTGCCACGCGTCACGCACGACGATGACGTGCTGATCAGGGTCGAGGGATGCGGGATCTGCGGTACCGACCTGCACATCCTCGACACGCCGCCGGGGCATCCCGCCACGCCGGGATGCATCATGGGGCACGAGTTCATCGGGCACGTCGAGGACGTGGGGCGCGGCGTCCGCACGCGCGCCGTCGGCGATCGCGTCGCCGTCGCACCGAACGTCACGTGCGGGCTGTGCCGCTACTGCAAGGCGGGGCGGCCCAACCACTGCGAGCAGTTCACGACGCTGGGCATTTTCAAGGACGGCGGGCTCGCGCCGTTCGCGGTCGCGCCCGAACGCGCCTGCCATCCCATCGCGACCACGGTGCCGTTCGAGGATGCGATCTGGACCGAGGTCCTGTCGTGTGTCGTCAACAGCGTCGACAACGTGAAGGCCCTCCCCGGCGAGACGGTCGTCGTCCTCGGCGGAGGCCCGGTCGGCGCCCTGCACGCGCAGTTGTTCCTCGCGGGCGGCGCGCACGTCATCGTGTCTGACCTGTCTGACGCACGCCTCGCCATGATCAGGAAGGCGGGCGCGCACCGCGTCGTCAACATCGCGACAACGACGCTTGCCGATGCGGTGAAGGACGACACGCGCGGCCTCGGCGCCGATGTCGTCGTCGACTGCGTGGGCTCGCAGCTCGACGCCTCGCTCGACCTGGTGCGCACGGGTGGCCGCATCTCGCTGTTCGGGATGAACAGCCGCGCGGTGCCGCCCGTCCGCCAGAACGCCATCACGCGCAACGAGCTCACGATCTACGGCAGCTACGTGGGCGTCAACACGTTCCCGCGAGCGATCTCCATCCTCGAGCAGGGGGTCATCACGCCGTCAGCGTTCCTGTCATCGGTGGTGCCACTGAGCGGCATCTCTGCGGCGATGACCGAGCTGCGCAACGGCGACGCCATGAAGGTCGTGATCAAGCACGCGTGACGGGTGTCGCACAGTTGGTGTGACACGCGTGCGCGCCGTCCGGGCCGCACCCTTCGACAGGCTCAGGGCAGGCTGGGGTGCGGCCCCTACACCTGGATGGCGATCGGACGGACGACCCAGGCGGGCGATCGGACGGACTACCCAGGCGGGTGGTCGGGTTCGCTGCGAAGTGCAGACGGGGGCGGGGTCGGATTCACTCGCAGGTGTAGGGGCCGCACCCCAGTGCGGCCCGGCATCATCGAGGCGACCTCACCGCGCGACACCGCGCGCGCGACGCCTGGCGAATCGGCGCGACGTCCGGACCGCACCCTGGGCGTGGGCGCAGTCACGGGGCGTCGTGATCGGGTTCACTCGCAGGTGTAGGGGCCGCACCCCAGCCTGCCCTGAGCCTGTCGAAGGGTGCGGCCCGACATGATCGAGGCAAGCCCCTCACCGCACGACGCCGCGCGCGCGCGACGCCTGGCGAATCAGCTGACTTCGGTCGAGGATCTCGCCGTTCCTCACGAGGAGCGTGATCGTCGCCAGCGCGCCGGCATCGGCCAACGGATCGCCGGTCACCATGAAGAAGTCTGCGGGCGACGCGGCCTGGATCTGCAACTGGCGGCTCGTGTCGCCGAGCAGGAGCGCCCCGTCGGCGGCGGCCGCCTTCCACGCCTGTGCCGGCGTGAGGCCGGCCTCGAGCAGCAACGCGATCTCCTTGTGGATGGCCAGCCCCGGCACCGGGTAGCCGTCGCTGCCCGATCCCGAGGCGAGCACGATCGTGCCGCCGGCGTCGGCCAGCGCCTTCACGAATGCCATCCGCTGCACGCGCGCTCGCGCGCCCGCATCCTGCGCAGTCTTCGTGGCGGCCTTCGACACGCGACCCGCCATCGAGCCGCGCGTACCGTCTGGCAACAGGTCGAGTTCGTCCTTCGGGGCGTCATCGCGCTGGCCGTCGGCCGCCCGCAGCATCGGCGCCACCGCGGTGCGCGTGCGCACGAGCGCTGCAACGAGCGTCTTGATCTCGCTGGCCGTCACCTGGGCCCAGGCCGCGTCGTTGATGGCGACGCTGGTGGCCGGCCGATCGGGCCGCGACTTCCAGGCCGCCTCGAGGTCGGCCTGTCCTTTCATCGGCAGCCCCAGCCCGTCGATCAGCGAGACGTTTGCCTGGGCCAGCTGCAACATCGACGAGGCGCGCGCTTCGGCGCTCACCTTGACGCGCTTCGTGCGCGCGGCCCTGACCGCCGCGCTCACCACGGCGGGGGTGGCGTTCCCGCCAAGACGCACCCAGTCGACGCCGGCCGACGCCTGCGCCAGCGTGACCTTCGAGGCACCCGCCACGTCGTTGACCTGGTCGATTGGCATCAGGCCACCCGACACGACGGCCGCACCGGGCTGCCCGAGCGGGCGACGCATGTCGATCAGCGGGCCGGCGACCCATGTGCGGGGCGCGAGGATGTCGCCGCTCCTGATGCGGGCGCGATCGTCGATCGCCATCGGCAAGCGTCCGTCGACCGCCCGGACGCGCATGACGCCGTGCGCCAGCGACAGCGCGTGGAAGTAGTCGCGGTCGAGGTCGATGGTCGCGGCGACCTGCACCGACACATCAGACAGGGCCGGCACGACCGTCGCCTTCTTCGCGTCGATCCGGCGGACGTCCGCAGCCAGGGTGGGTGGAACGGCGTCGTGCACGGCGGCGATCTTCGTCCCCTCGACGAGGATGGCAGCAACGTCGCGGATGCGGCCGGCGACGGGATCGAGCACGCGCGCGTTCACGATGACGAAACGTCCGTCGTCCCTGGCACCCACGATCACCACGCTGGCGATCAGCGCCGCCCAGCACGCCAGCCAGCGGCGCATCAGATCTCCTCCCCGAGCCGCCACACTTCGCGCCATCGCAGCAGGTCGACCGCCTCGAGGGCGACCAGCCCGTGGACCGGAAACGGCGCGAGGGAACTGTCGACGCCCGTGGTCAGCAACGACAGCAACCGCGGGAGCTGCGGGAAGTGGCCCACGGCGATGATGACCTGCGTGTCGCCCACGACGGCGGTGCGCAACGTCTCGGACGAATCGGTGGGCTGCAGCCCGCGCACCGCGACGAACGTCGCCTCTGGATTGCACAGGCGCCAGAACGCTTCCGCCGTCTGCCGCGTGCGCAGCTTCCCGCTGTGCCACACGCAATCGGGCCTCACGCCCCGGGCGGCGACCGCCGCCGCGAGCCGCTCGACGCTTGCGAGACCGCGTGGCGAAAGAGGGCGCTGCGTGTCGACGTCCTCTGAAACGGCATCTCCGTGGTGGACGAGAATCAGCACCGCAGGCATCTTACAATGCCCCCGTGAGAGAGGCGTCGATGCGCGTCAGGGGCCCTGGGCGATCCATGCTCGTCGCGCTGGCGGTGGCAGGGCTCGCGTGCCAGGCGGCACCCACGAAGGTCGCCGATGCCGTCGTGATCGGCGCGACGCTGCCGCTCACCGGCGCAGATGCGAAGAAGGCCTCGGCCATGAAGCGCGGTTACGAACGCGCCGTGGCGGGCGCCAACGCGAAGGGGGGCGTGCGGATCGGCGAGGCGACGCTGCCCGTGCGGCTCGAGCTCCGCGATGACACGGCCGACGCGGCCACGCTCGAGGCGCTGGTGCACGCGCTTGTCGACGCGGGCGTGCACGTCATCCTGGCCACGCCACAGGACGTGCGCGCGGCCGCCGAAGCGGATGTCACCGAGAAGGCCGGCATCCCCCTGGTCGGGAATCCGGTCGACCACGCCGGCCTCCCAGGGAAACGCATGACGTGGATGGTGCTGGTGCCCGCCACCAGCGCAGACGCCGAAACACGCGCCCACGAGGTCGCGACCGCGACACTCGACGCCATCGCCACGGCCGGCCACCTCGAGCCGCGCCGGATCCGCGACACGCTGCTACTCGCTCCGCAGGGCAACCGAGGGGTGGGTGCCCGCGGCCCTGGGGTGTAGGTCAGGAGCGTGCGCGCGGTCCGGAATAGACGACGCATCCGGCCGCGACATCGACCACCCACTCGGCCAGCGCCGTCACGTCGTCGGACGAGTGGGAGACGATCAGCAACGGCAGGCCGAGGTCGTCGCGAATCACCGACAAGTCGGCGGCAACCTGCGCGCGCGCCGTCGCGTCGAGCGCCGCGAAGGGCTCATCGAGCAGCAGCACTTCCGGGTCGGTCATGAGGGCGCGCGCCAGCGCGACACGCTGGCGCTCGCCGCCAGACAAGCCTGCGACCCGCCGGCCGAGCAGCGCGTGCGCGCCCGTGAGGCGCAGGATGCGATCGGCGTGGGCGCCGGTGGCCGAACGTGCGCCGTAGGCGATGTTCGCGTCGACGTCGAGATGGGGAAACAGCGCCACGTCCTGTGGCACGTAGCCGACACGCCGGGCCCGCGGTGGCACGTCGAGCCGCACGGCATGGTCGAAGACCACCCGGTCGCCGATGCGGATGGACCCTTCGGCGGGGCGCCGCAGGCCCGCGACGGCTTCGATGATCGTCGTCTTTCCCGCGCCCGAAGGCCCGGTGATGGCGGTCGCCATCGCCGGCAGCGACTCGCGGATCTCGACCACGAACGCGCCCTGCCTGATCACGAAATCGAGCGCGATCACGCGTTCCCCCCGCGGTCGAGGTAGTTCGAGATCCACAGCACGGCAAAGGCAATCGCGATGGCCGTGACGATGAGCACCGTCGCCTCGTCGGTGCGGCCGGCTTCCGAGAACGCGTAGATGCCCATGGCGATGGTCCGCGTCTGGCCGGGGATGTTGCCGGCGATCATCAACGTCGCCCCGAACTCGCCGATCGCGCGCGAGAAGCCGAGGAGGGCACCCGCCATGAGACCGCGGCGCGCGAGCGGCAGCGTGATCGTGCGGAAGACGCGCCACGGTGAGGCGCCCAGCGTCGCGGCCACGTCCTCGAATCGCCTCGGCACCTGCTCGAATCCCGTGCGTGCCGCGCGCACGACGAGCGGGAATCCCATGACGGCCATCGCGATCACGACCGCCTTCCACGTGAAAACGACGCGGAACCCGACGGCGTCGAGGGCGTGGCCGATGGCGCTGCGCGGCGACAGCAGGCGCAGCAGCAGCACGCCGGTTGCGACGGGCGGCAGCACGAGCGGCAGCGCGACGAGTGTCTCGACGAGCGTCCGGCCGGGGAATCGCACGCGCGCGAGCAGCCATCCGACGGCGGCGCCCGGCACGAGCATGAGGGGTGTCGCCAGCGCGGCGCACCCCAGCGTGAGCAGGACGATGGAGGGGAGGTCTGGCGACACCGGTGGCCATTGTATCGAGTCACGGCGACGAGTGATTTCCTCCTGCTTGCAGCCACGCCTGGGCCTTGGGCATAGTGGCGGCGTGATGGCAACGAGGAGTGCGGCTCTCGACGGCTTGCGGCTGATGACCCTGGCGCCAAACCTGCCGGGACCGGTGGCAGCGGCACGGCTCCGGTCGCTGGGGATGGCTGTCACGAAGGTCGAGGGACCAGGCGGTGATCCCGCTGCGCACTATGCGCCCGCGTGGTATGCAGAACTGCACGAGGGTATCGAGGTCGTGCGTCTCGACCTGAAGACCACCGACGGCCGTGCGGAACTGCAAGCGCGGCTCTCGGCCACCGACCTGCTGCTCACGTCGCACCGCCTGGCGACACTCGAGCGACTCGGGCTCGCCTGGCCCACCCTGCACGCCGCGCACCCGACCCTCTGCCACGTGGCCATCGTCGGCGAGGCGCCACCTCGCGACGGTGTTCCCGGACACGACCTCACCTACCAGGCGGCGGCTGGTCTGTTGACGCCGCCGCACCTGCCCGTGTCGCTGCTCGCCGATCTCGGCGGCGCGCTCGAGGCGGTGGTTGCGGCACTCGCGCTGCTGGTAGCACGCGACCGTCACGGCGAGGCCGGGATGACGCTCGTCGCCCTCGCAGACGCCGCCACCTACTTCGCCGAGCCGCTCTGCCGCGGCCTGACCCGGCCGCAAGGCGGCCTGCTGGGCGGGGGTTACGCGATGTACGACGTGTATCGGGCGATGGACGGCTGGGTGGCCGTGGCCGCACTCGAGGGCCACTTCCGCGAGAGACTGCTCGCGCACTTCCCCGGCGACGGTTCGGAACGCGACCGGCTCGCTGCCGGTTTCATGCAGCGTTCTGCCGCCGACTGGCACGCCTGGGCAGAGGCCGAGGACCTGCCCATTGCCGCGCTGCACACCGTCTGACGCCTGCGATATAGTGCGGGCCTCCGTGCAGTTGCGCCTCCTGCCCATCGCCCTCGCCCTGGTGCTGTCGATCTGCGCGGCGTCAGCGCTCGCCCATCCCGCTCCGTACAGCTACGTCGACCTGCGTCTCGATGGCACCCGGCTGCACGGCACGATCGTGGTCCACGCGTTCGACGTGGCCGCCGTGCTCGGCGAGGCCTCGCCCGACGAAGCGATCGACAGGGCCAACGCCGAGGTCAACGGCAGGCGCCTTGCCGCCATCCTCGACGAACGCATCATCCTGCGCGCCGATGGCGCACCCGTATCGCTGCGCTGGACCACGGTGACGCCGCTCCCCGACCGAGACGCGCTGGAGCTGGCATTCGACACGACGGCGACGCACGTGTCGGATGTGTCGCTCACCGCGGTGCCGTTCCCGTACGACGCACAGCACCAGGTGTTCGTGAACGTCTACCGCGACGACGCGCTGGCGCACCAGGCCATCCTCGATGCAGGTCACCCGGCGATGACCTGGAGCCTGAGCGCCGTGCGCCGCACCACGCAGGTGCTCGCCACGTTCGTCCCGGCGGGCGTGCACCACATCCTCATCGGACCCGATCACGTGCTCTTCGTCATCGCGCTGCTGCTGGCGGGCGGCGGATGGCGCAGGCTCGGCCTCATCATCACGGCCTTCACGATCGGGCACTCGATCACGCTCGGCCTGGCGACGTTCGACGTGGTGCGCCCTTCGTCGGCTATCATCGAACCTGCCATCGCGCTCAGCATCATCGTGGTTGGCGTCGACAACCTGCTTGGGGTCGGCGCGAGCCAACGGCGTGACCTCCGCGCCTGGGCGGCCGCGGCCTTCGGATTGCTGCACGGTTTCGGGTTCGCGTCCGTCCTGCGCGAGATGTCGCTGCCTGCCGCGGGCGCGGCACAAGCCTGGGCGCTGGCGGGATTCAACATCGGCGTGGAGTTCGGGCAACTGGCGATCGTCGCGCTCATCGCCGTGCCGCTGGCGCTGGTGCGGCGCCACCACGGCGCGTTCGCCGAGCGCCTCGTGTATGCAACATCGTTGTGCGTGGTCGCGGCGGGCGGATGGTGGTTCGTCGAGCGCACGTTCCTGGCTGGAGGGGTGTGATGAACCGATCGATGGTGTTGGCCGGCGTGATGGGGATCGGTGTCGCGGCCATTGCCGCGCAGAACCTGCGGGCCCAGCCGGCTCCGCCGGCGGGGCCGCCGGTGGCCGCGATCCAGCAGGTGAAAGAGAACCTGTACGTGATTACGGGCGGCGGGGGGAACACGGCGGCGTTCGTCACCGCCAACGGTGTCGTGATCATCGACACCAAGCTCGCTGGCTGGGGCCAGGCGATTCTCGACAAGGTGCGCACGGTGACAGACAAGCCGGTGACGCACATCATCAACACCCACACCCACGGTGATCACGTGGGGAGCAACGAGTTCTTCGCGCCGGCCGTCGAGGTCGTCGCGCACGCGAACACGGCCGACAACATGAAGAAGATGCCGGCACTGCAGGGTGCCGGGAAGGCGCACGCGATGCCCGACCGCACCTACACCGACAAGCTGTCGCTGCTGGGCGGTGCCGAGCGCATCGATCTCTACCACTTCGGCCGCGGCCACACGAACGGCGACACGATCGTCGTCTTTCCGGCGCTGAAGACGATGCACGCGGGCGACTTGTTTCCGGCGCAGGCGACGCCCTTGCTCGACACGAACAACGGCGGCAGCGGGGTGATCTATCCAGAGACGCTGCGGAAGGCCGTGGCCGGCATCGCCGGCGTCGACACCGTCATCCCCGGGCACAGCGCCGTGACCACCTGGCAGGCGTTCACCGAGTTCGGGGCGTTCACTGCCGCGTTCCTGGATGCGGTGAAGGCGGCAAAAGCGGCGGGAAAGACCGCGGACGAGGCGACCGCAAGCCTGGCGCTTCCGGAGCGCTTCAAGGATTTCAACGTCGCGCGCGCGAAGGACAACGTCGCGAAGATCTACGCCGAGTTGCCGTAACTCTGCGTGGTAAGCTCCCCCGCTGATGGGTCGAATCCTTGTCACGGGCGGGGCGGGCTTCGTCGGATCGCACGTCGCCGACGCCCTCGTGAAACGCGGGCACACGGTGACGATCCTCGATGACCTGAGCGGCGGGTTCGCCGAGAACCTTCCGGCCGGAGCCGCGTTCGTCAAGGGCAGCGTGACCGATGCGGCGCTCGTCGATCGCCTGTTCGCCCAAGGGGCGTTCGACCACGTTTACCACCTGGCGGCGTACGCGGCCGAGGGCCTGAGCCACTTCATCAAGCGGTTCAACTACACCAACAACGTGATCGGCAGCGTCAACCTGCTCAACGGCGCCGTCAACCACGGGGTCCGCACGTTCGTCTTCACGTCGTCGATCGCGGTGTACGGGGCGAGTCCCGTGCTGCCGATGAGTGAAGACACGCCAGTCCATCCCGAGGATTCGTACGGCATCGCGAAGCACGCGATCGAACTCGAGCTGCGCGCCTGCCGCGAGATGTTCGGGCTCGACTACGTGATCTTCCGCCCGCACAACGTCTTCGGCCCGCGCCAGAACATCGGCGACCGCTATCGCAACGTCGTCGGCATCTTCATGAACCAGATCCTGCAGGGCCAGCCGATGACGATCTTCGGCGACGGCACGCAGACTCGTGCATTCAGCTTCATCGACGACGTGGCGCCAGTGATGGCCGAGGCGATCGAGGTGCCCGGCGGCCCGCAACCAGGTGTTCAACGTCGGAGCCGATCGCCCGTATTCGCTCAACGAACTGGCCCGCGAGGTCGCGGCGGCCATGGGCGTGGAGCCGTCGGTGGTGCACCTGCCCGCGCGGCGCGAAGTCCAGGACGCGCACTCGTCGCACGAGCGGGTGCGCAGCGTCTTCGGCGATCGCGCGCAGGTGAGCCTCGCAGACGGCCTCGCCCAGATGGCGGCGTGGGTGCGGCGGCACGGGGCGCGCACGAGCGCGCCGTTCACGGGCATCGAGATCGAGAAGCACCTTCCGGCCTCCTGGCGGGCGTGATGGCGGGTTACCACGACGCGCACTTCCGCGAACACGGCTCCCGCGAGACGGTGTGGCGGGTCGTCGCCGCGCACCTGGCGCCCTACGTGCCCGCCTCGGCGCACGTCGTGGAACTCGGCGCCGCGTATTGCCACTGGATCAACAACGTCACGGCCGCCCGCCGCGTCGCCGTCGATGTCTGGGACGGTGTGCGTCAGCACGCGGCCGACGGGGTCGAGGCACACGTGCTCGACCTCGCCGGCGGCCTGGGAACGTTCGGCGACGGCTCGTTCGACGTCGTACTGGCCTCGAACCTGCTCGAGCACTTCGTGCCTGATGCGGCAGCCGTCCTGGCCGGCGAGGTCGCGCGCATCCTGAGGCCCGGCGGCCGGTTCGTCATCGTGCAACCCAACTTCCGGCATGCCTACCGCGAGTACTTCGACGACTACACGCATCGCGCCGTGTTCACGGACGTCTCGCTTCCGGCCCTGCTGAGGGCGTCGGGCTTCACGATCGACGTGGTGCGGCCGAGGTTCCTGCCGTACTCCATGCGCGACAGCCGGCTGCCGATCCACCCGTGGCTGGTGCGCGCCTACCTGGCATCTCCCTACAAGCCCCGCGCCGGGCAGATGCTGGTCGTAGCAACGAGGGCCTAGCAGCATCATGTACGGATCGAAAACCGTCAGCGTCGTGTTTCCCGCGTACAACGAGGCGCAGCACATCCGCCGCGCCGTCGAGGACTTCTTCGTGCCAGGCGTGGTGGACGAAGTCGTGGTCGTCGACAACAACTCGAAGGACGCGACGCGCGCCGAGGCCGAGGCCACCAGGGCGAGAGTCGTCACCGAGACCGCCCAGGGCTACGGGCACGCGCTGCGGCGTGGCCTGCGCGAGGCCACCGGCGACCTCATCATCCTCGCCGAACCCGACGGCACGTTCGTGGGGCGCGATGTCCTGAAGCTGCTCGCCTACTCCGACGACTTCGAGATGGTGTGCGGGACCCGGACGACGCGAGAGCTGATCTGGGAACAGGCCAACATGGGCTGGTTCCTGCGCATCGGCAACTGGGCGGTGGCGAAGTTGCTGCAGTTGCTGCACGACGGACCGTCGTTGAGCGACTGCGGGTGCACGTTGCGGCTGATCCGCCGCGAGGCGCTCGCCACGTTCGGTGATCGGCTGACGGTCGGCGCGTCGCACTTCCTGCCCGAGATGGTGATCCTCGCCCTCAAGCAGGGGGTGAGCGTGATCGAGGTGCCAGTCAACTACCGGGGCCGCGTCGGCGAGTCGAAGATCACTGGCACGCTCGAAGGCACGCTGCGCACGGGGGGCAACATGATCTGGCTCATCCTGCGGTACCGGTTCTCATGACGCGCTGGCAGCGCCTCGCGTGGGTGGCCGTGGTGCTGGCCGCCGTCGTGCCCTACCTGCCGACCCTCGACAACTACTTCATGCAGGACGACTTCGGCGTCGTCCGGGGACTGTGGCACCGGCCGTGGAGCTACATCCCCCGCTGGTTCTGGACGCCCTGGCTGCTCGACGTGTGGGGATACACGTCGGATGAGATCCGGCCCTTCCCCGCCCTGACGTACTGGCTGGCCACGATGCCGGGACCGGCAACGCCGTGGCCGAACCACGTCATCAACATCGCCTTCCATGCCGTCAACGCCCTCCTGGTGGCCAGTGTTGCGCGCCGGGCCGCGGGCCTCGGCCTGGTCTCATCTTCGGTGGCCGGCATCGTCTTCGCCGTGCTGCCGATGCAGACCGAGTCGGTGGCCTGGATCACGGGCCGCGTCGACTCGATGCCGGCATGTCTCTTCGTGGCTGCGTTCCTGATGTACGCGAAGTGGCGCGGTGAGGGGCACGCGCGCGACTACTGGTGGTCGGTGGCGCTCTGCTTCCTCGCGTTGTTCTCGAAGCAGAACACGGTCACGCTCGGTCCCACCGTCCTGCTCTACGACCTCATCGTCGTGCGCCGCGGCGTCCAGCCGACGTGGAGGTGGGTGCGCCCGTACGTGCCGTTCATCGTGCTCACGGCCGGCTACCTCGTCTTGCGTTTCGCGCTCTTCGGCGAGGTGGCGCGCGAGGGATCCCTGAACGCGCACCAGTTCCAGATCTTCGCCAGCGACCTGTCGGTGCACCTGCGGCGGATGGTCTTTGGCGAGGATGGACTCCGCCTGCCGATCGGACGCGCGGCTGCGTATGTCGGTGCCGCGATGGCGCTCGTCGCCGCCGTGGGCGTCGTGTCGAGCCGGCAGGCGCTGGCCAACGCCGTGCGTCCGGCCGCGTTCTTCGGGATCATCTGGATCGGCCTCTCGATCGCGCCGACGATCGTGGCCGGCTACGCCTCGCCACGGCACATGTACCTGGCGTCGTTCGGATGGGCGCTCGTGGCGGGGCTGGGCTTCGACGTGTGGTGGCGGGGGCGCCCCGAGCGACTCATGCGGATCGTGAGCGCCGGCCTCGCGGCGATGCTGCTGGTCTCGTACGTCACGCAGCTCCGCGCCGACGTTCGCCTGTGGGGCGTGCGTGCGGCCGTGTCAAGGAAGGCGGCAGACGACCTCGAGCGCGAGGCGATGGCAGCCCCGCAGGGCACCCTGTTCATCACGGGCGCTCCCGGGCGGAGCTGGAACTTCTCGCTTCCGCACGCCGTTCGGCCTCCGTTCGCGGCCATCGACGTCACCGAGCGCGTCGGGATCGTGTCGCACTCGATGATCTACTGCTGCCCGGCCCATGTCTGGGAGCCCGACATGCGGGCGACGTTGCGCGCGTGGCTGGCGCGCGACGACCGCCCGCCCGTCGTCGCGCTCCACTGGGATCCGACCACTGGCGACCTCTCACGGCTCAGCGATCGCGAGGAACCCTACCTGCGCGTGCTGGTGCAGGTGCTGCTCGACTCGCCCGATGTCGCCACGCTCGATCGGCACATCCTCGACATCACGGAGCGACTCGTGCGGGGGCGGCGACCGTAGTCGGGTGACGACGTCACGCCGGGACGCGCCCCGTGCGCGTCAGCCACCACCTGAAGCAGCGGTGCGCGATGTCGACCGGCTGGCAGTACATCAGCGGGCACCCGCCGACAATGGGGCTGATGCCGCGGTCGGCACACGCGGCCAGCGCCTCCTTCGACACGCTGCCCTCGCCAAACGAGCGGTGGAACCAGATCTGCCTGATGCCGCGATCGGCGGCCTGCCGGACAAGTTCCGCACCTTCTGCCGGCGGCGCGGCGATGAGCAGGCCGTCGACCTGGCCAGGCACGGCCGCCACATCGGGATAGCAGTCGGTATCTTCGACCCGGCGTGCGGCCGGGTTCACGGGCACGACGTCGAATCCCGATGCCTTGAGCCGCCTGAAGATGTGGTTTGCCGGCTGCTGCCCTGAGCGCGATACGCCGGCGACGATGAAGCGTTTGCCGCCGAGGAAGGCGGCGACCGAGGCTGGAAGCTGTTTCATGGACGTCTCCCGCTATGATCCACGTGGAGTTTGACACCTTCGTGCACCGGCGTGTAGCCTTCACTCTCGTCATGCGACTCGCGCGCCACCACCACGTCGGGCATCATCACCGCTGCCACAGCGGCCCGGCGCAGGTGTGCGTCTAGCGATTCACTCGACGCGAATCGACAGACCGTTCGAAGCCTCGCCGGACTCCCGGGCGGGGCTTTTTCGTTGTACGGCACGATCACGGCTCACGACAACACGGACATGCATCCCATGGACTTCACGAAACTCGACGGCCTCATCCCCGCGGTCATCCAGGACAGCACCTCGCACGAAGTGCTCATGGTCGGCTTCATGAACGAGGTCGCGCTCGCGCAGACTCGCGAGACCGGCTTCGCGACCTTCTTCAGCCGCACGCGCAATCGTCTCTGGACGAAGGGCGAGACGTCGGGCAATCGTCTCAAGGTCGATCGCATCCTCGTGGACTGCGACGACGACACGGTGCTCGTGCTGGTGACACGGCAGGGCGACGGCAACGTGTGTCACACGGGCACGCGCACGTGCTTCACGAAGGACCTCGCATGAAACTCCGGCTGGGCATCCCCAAGGGCTCGCTGCAGGACGCCACGGTGGCGCTCTTCGCGCGGGCGGGCTTCAACCTCTACGTCAGCTCGCGCTCGTACTTCCCGGCGATCGACGATCCCGAGATCGAGTGCATGCTGATCCGGGCGCAGGAGATGGCGCGCTACGTGGCCGACGGCGTCCTCGACGCGGGCCTGACGGGCCTCGACTGGATTGCCGAGCACCGCCTGGCGTCGAACGGGTCTGCGCACGTGGAGTCGATTGCCGACCTGATCTACGCGAAGCAGAGCTTCGGCAAGGTGCGCTGGGTGCTGGCCGCCCCCGAGGAGTCGCGCTTCCAGACCGCCGCCGACTTCGAGGGCGCGACGGTCGCGACCGAGTTGGTGCGCGTGACGCAGCACTACTTCGCGACGCAGGGCGTGAAGGTCAACGTGGAGTTCTCGTGGGGCGCCACCGAGGTCAAGCCGCCCGTGCTCGCCGACGGCATCGTCGAGGCCACCGAAACGGGCTCGACGCTGCGCGCCAACCGCCTGCGCATCCTCGACACGGTGCTCGAGTCGCACACGCAGTTGATCGCGAACGGCGGCACGCTCGCCGATCCCTGGAAGCGCGAGAAGCTCGACAACATCTCGGTGCTGCTGCGCGCGGCGATCGAGGCGCAGGGCCGCGTGGGTATCATGCTCAACGTGCGCCGCGACGCCCTTCCCCGCATCCTCGACCTGCTGCCCGCCCTGCGCCGTCCGACGATCTCGTCGCTGTCTGACGCCGAGTGGGTGGCCGTGAACACGATCCTCGAGGAGAAGACCGTGCGCGACCTCATCCCGAAGCTGAAGACCGCCGGCGCCGAAGGCATCGTCGAGTACCCGCTCAACAAGATCGTGCTGTGAGGATCCATGCTGCGATTGATTTCTGCCAGTGACGCACGTGCGCTCGCCAAGGTCGTCGACCACGTGTCGTCGCGCGACACCGCCCTCGAGCGCCGCGTGGCGGCCATCCTCGCCGACGTCAGGAAGAGCGGCGATCGCGCCGTCATCGCGTACGCGAAGCGGTTCGACAAGCTGACCGGCGCCATGGAAGTGTCGCGCGACGAGATGGAGGAGGGTGCCGCACAGGCCCCCGCGCCGGTGCGGCGCGCCATTCGCGCCGCGGCGAAGAACATCCGGGCCGTGGCCAAGACGCAGGTGCCCCGGTCGTCGAGGGTCTCGGTGACGCCCGGCATCACGATCGAGCAGCGCGTCACGCCGCTCGATCGCGTGGGCTGCTACGTGCCGGGCGGACGGTATCCCCTCCCCTCGTCGCTCCTGATGACGGCCATCCCGGCGCGGATCGCCGGCGTGGAAGACATCATCGCCGTCTGCCCGCGCCCCGAGGCGGCCGTGATGTGCGCCGCCATCGAGGCGGGCGTCGATCGGCTCTACCGGATCGGTGGCGCCCACGCGATCGGCGCCATGGCGTACGGCACGGCGAGCATTCCCCGTGTCGACAAGATCGTCGGACCCGGCAACGCGTACGTCGCCGCGGCGAAGTCGCTGATCACCCGCGACTGCGCGATCGACTTCCACGCCGGCCCCAGCGAGATTGTCATCGTGACCTCGAGCGGGCGTCCCGAGTGGATCGCCGCGGACCTGATTGCCCAGGCCGAGCACGACGTCGACGCCCGCGCCATCTTCATCACGTCGAGCAAGCGCCTCGCGATGCAGGTGCGCAGCGCCGTCGCGGCGCAGCTCCCGCCTGACGGGCCGGCAGCCGAAGCCCTGCACCGCAACGGCGCCATCGTCCTGACGAAATCGCTCAAGGAGTCGATCGACGTGGCCAACCGGATCGCCCCGGAACACCTCGTCTGCGACGATGAAGCCGTGGTGAGCCGCGTGCGGGCCGGTGCCGTGTTCGTGGGCCCATGGAGCGCGCAGGCGTCTGGCGACTACGCCACCGGGTCGAACCACGTGTTGCCGACCAGTGGTGCCTCGCGTTTCCGTGGTGGCCTGAGCGCCAGCGATTTCGTGCGGGTCAGCAGCGTGCAGCGGCTCTCGGAGCGCGGGCTCCGCGCCATCGGTCCGACCGTGATCGCGATCGCCGAGGCCGAGGGCCTGCGCGCACACGCCCAGTCGATCAAGGTGCGCATCTCATGAGTCGGGCCTACGAGAAGGTGCCCGAGTACGGCGCCGGGCTGCGCCTGCACCTCAACGAGAACACCGCCGGGTGTTCACCCGCGGTGCTCGAGGCGATGCGGCGCGTCTCGCGCGAGGACTGCGCGTTCTATCCCGACTACACCGAGGTGCACGACGTCGCCGCCCGCTGGTTGGGCGTCGCCACCGACCAGATCGCGCTGACGAACGGCCTGGACGAGGGCATCCACGCCGCGTCGTTCGCGTACCTGCAGCGCGCGGCAGACGGATCCCGGTACCGAGCCGTCATCGTCCAGCCGGCCTTCGACATGTACGCCGCGTGCGCCGAGCTCGCGCACGCCGAGATCGTCGACGTGGCGCCGTTGCCGGGTTTCGACTTTCCCCTCGATGCGCTGCGCGAGGCGATCACCCCCCTGACCCGCATCGTCTTCCTCACCAGCCCCAACAACCCGACCGGCGTGCCCGTCACGCGCGCCGACGTCCTCGAGGTCGTCGCCCTCCTGCCGTCCGAGGCGATCGTGTTCCTCGACGAGGCGTACGTGGACTTCTCGGACGAGGCGTCGGCACTCGACCTCATTGGCGCGTTTCCGCAGCTCGTGATCGGCCGCACGTTCGCCAAGGCGCAGGGCCTGGCTGCCGTGCGCGCGGGGGCCCTGCTGGCAAGCGAAGCGACCATGACGCGGTTGCGGCGGTACCTGCCGCCGTACGGCCTGAACATCTTCGCGTTGACGGCCGTCCTGGCTGCCGCGCGAGACCGGGAGTACGTCGAGTGGTATCGCGACCAGGTCCAGACGTCGCGGTCGCTGATCTACGCGATGTGCGAACGCCTGCGCCTGTCATATACCGTGAGCCAGGCCAACTTCGTGCTGGTGAAGACCGGTGGCGACGTATCGCGCGTCGTGCGCGACATGGCGGCACGCGGGGTCTTCGTCCGCGATCGCTCGACCCAGCCGGGATGCGCAGGCTGCATCCGCATCGGCGCCGGTGTGGTCGAACACACCAGGCGTGCCGTGTCTGTCCTCGAAGAGGTCCTATGCGCCGCGCCGTGATCCACCGCCACACCACCGAGACACAGATCGACCTGTCGCTGACCCTCGAGGGGCGCGGCCGCTACGAGGTCACGACCGGCATCCGCTTCTTCGACCACATGCTCGAGCTCTTCACGCGCCACGGGGGCTTCGACCTCGCGCTGAAGGCCACCGGTGACCTCGACGTGGATCAGCATCACACCGTCGAGGACGTCGGCATCGCGCTCGGCGAGGCCGTGCTGAGGGCGGTCGGCGACAAGAAGGGGATCAATCGCGCGGGCTACTTCGTGATGCCCATGGACGAGACGCTCGCCGTGGCCGCCATCGACCTCAGCGGACGCCCGTTCAACGTCGTCGATCTCGGCGTGCGCGCGCGCCTCGTGGGCGACCTCCAGACCGAACTGGTCACCGACTTCTTCGACGGCTTCGCGTCGGCAGCACGGGCGAACGTCCACGTGAAGGTGCTCTACGGGCGGTCGAGCCACCACCGCATCGAGGCCACGTTCAAGGCGTTCGCCCGGGCGCTGCGCGTGGCGTGCGCGAAGGACAAGCGTCTCGCGCAGATGCTGCCGAGCACCAAGGGGCTGCTCTGACGTGCTTGCCCTCATCGACTACCACGCGGGGAACCTGGCGTCGGTGCGCAAGGCGTTCGCCGCGATCGGCGCCGACATCACCACGCCCGCGGCGCCGGCCGACCTGCTGGCCGCGCGCGGCATCATCGTGCCGGGCGTCGGACATTTCAACGTGACGCGCAGCATCGACGAGGCATGGCGTCGCGCGATTCGCGCACGCGTGGCCGAAGGCGTGCCGTTGCTCGGCATCTGCGTCGGCCTGCAGTTCCTTTTCGAGGGCAGCGAAGAGGCGCCGCAGTTGCCCGGGCTCGGTCTCTTCCCGGGGTCCTGCCGCCTGTTGCGTCCGGCTGGATCCGAACGTCTCAAGGTCCCGCACGTCGGGTGGAACACGCTCGCGCGCCGCGGCGAATCGCGCATCCTGGCCGGCATCCATGCAGACGCGTTCGCGTACTTCACGCACTCGTACGCGGCGCCGATCGTCGACGACACCGTCGCCGAGACGGTGCACGGCACCGCCTTCACCAGCGTTGTCGAACGCGGGCACGTGTTCGGCGCGCAGTTCCACCCCGAGAAATCGAGTGATGTCGGCCTGCGCCTCCTGTCGAACTTCGTCGAGATGACGCGATGCTGACACGCCGACTGATCGCCTGTCTCGACGTGCGCGACGGGCGCGTCGTGAAAGGCGTGAACTTCGAAGGGTTGCGCGATGCAGGTGATCCGGCCGAGCTCGCGAAGCGCTACAACATCGAGGGAATTGACGAGCTCGTCATCCTCGACGTGACGGCGACCCTGGAAGGGCGCCGGGCGCTGGCTGCGACCATCCGCACCGTGGCGCGCGAGCTGTTCATTCCCCTGTGTGTCGGCGGCGGCATCAGGACCGGAGCGGACGCCGACCTCATCGTCGAGGCCGGTGCCGACAAGGTGAGCCTCAACAGCGCGGCGCTCATCACTCCCGGAGTGATTACCGAGCTGGCCGACCGGTACGGCAGCCAGGCCGTCATCGTCGCGATCGACGCGAAGCGCGCGGGCGACAGGTACGCCGTCTACACGCGCAGCGCGACGGCGGCGGCCGATCGCGACGCGGTCGAATGGGCGCGCGAGGCCGAGTCGCGTGGTGCGGGCGAGATCCTGCTGACGTCGATCGATCGTGACGGCACGCGCAGCGGCTTCGACCTCGAACTCACCGCGGCGCTGGCCGACGCCGTGAACATCCCGGTGATCGCGTCTGGCGGGGCCGGCACGTTCGATCATTTCGTCGACGTCTTCGTGGCCGGCCGTGCCGACGCCGCGCTGGCTGCGTCGGTCTTCCACTTCCAGGAGCATGCCGTGCTCGAACTCAAGCGACATCTCGCGCGGGCGGGCGTGCCCATGCGGCTCGACGAGCCCCACCGCACATGCTGATCCCCGCGATCGACCTCAAGGGCGGCCGTGTCGTCCAGCTCGTGCAGGGACAGAAGCTCGCCCTCGCCACCGATGACCTCGACGGCTGGATGGCGAAGTTTGCGCGGTATCCGCGCGTGCAGGTCATCGATCTCGACGGCGCACTGGAGTCGGGGGAGAACGCGGCGCTGGTCGCGCGCATCTGCCGCACACTGCCGTGCCGCGTGGGCGGCGGCATCCGCACCATCGCGCGCGCGAAGGCCGTGCTGGCGCTCGGCGCGCACGCCGTGATCGTGTCATCGGCGCTGTTCCGGGACGGCCGTCCCGACCTGCCGTTCGCGGCGGCGCTGGCCGAGGCGATCGGCCCGGAGCGCGTCATCGCCGCGATCGACAGCAAGGGTGGCAGGGTGGTGATCCGCGGCTGGACCGAAGCGACGCTGATGGGGGCGGATGACGCTGCGCGGGCGCTGGAACCGTACTGCGCCGAGTTCCTCTACACGCACGTCGACACCGAAGGCCTGATGCAGGGCATCCCGATGGACGCCGTGGCGCGGGTGCGCGAGGCGACGACGCGGCGGCTCACCGTGGCGGGCGGCATCACCACGCAGGACGAGATCGACACGCTCGACGCGATGGGGATCGACAGCGTCGTCGGCATGGCCGTCTACACCGGGCGCCTGCAGTTGCAGTAGGCTCTACAGCCATGCACATCGCATGGTCGTGGCTGGCCCGGCTCGGGCTCGATCGCCGGGAACTGCGCGCGTGGGCCATGTACGACTGGGCCAACTCCGCGTTCATGACCACCATCATCGCGGCGGTGTTCCCGATCTACTACGCGCAGGTCGCCGCGAGCGGCCTCGATCCGAACGTCGCCACGTTCCGCTTCTCGGTGGCCACCACGATCGCCTTGACGATCGTCGCGCTCTCGGCGCCGGTGCTGGGCATCGTCGCCGACTTCGCCGCGATGAAGAAGCGGCTGCTCTTCATCTTCCAGTCCATCGGCGTGCTCGCCACCGCGGCGATGTTCTTCATCTACGACGGGCAGTGGTTCTGGGCTTTGCTGCTGTTCGTCGTCGGCAACATCGGCGTCTCGGGCGCGTTCACGTTCTACGACTCCCTGCTGCCCCACATCGCGAGCACCGACGAACTCGACCGCGTGTCGTCGGCGGGTTACGCGCTCGGCTACCTCGGTGGCGGACTGCTGCTGGCGATCAACCTGGCGTGGATCACGTGGCCGCACGCGTTCGGGCTGGCCGACGCCGGTGTCGCGACGCGCCTCTCGTTTCTCAGCGTGGCGATCTGGTGGGGACTGTTCTCGATCCCCCTCTTCAGGTACGTGTCGGAGCCGGCCGTCGTGTCGAGTGGTGCGAGGCCAACGGGCATCGCGCTGATCGGCGCCGCGTTCGGACAGCTGATCGACACTCTCCGTGACCTGGCGCGCTACCGGCAGGCGCTCATCATGCTGATCGCCTTCCTGGTCTACAACGACGGCATCAACACCATCATCAGGATGGCGTCGATCTACGGCGCGCAGCTCGGGATCGGCCAGAGCGACCTGATCCTGGCATTGCTGCTCGTGCAGTTCGTCGGGATTCCCTTCGCGTTCGCCTTCGGCCGCCTCGCGTCGGCCATCGGGGCGAAGCGGTCGATCTTCCTGGCGCTGGGCGTGTACGTCGGGATCAGCATCCTCGGCTACTACATGACGTCGGCCCTCCATTTCTACCTGCTCGCCATCCTCGTGGGGACCGTGCAGGGCGGCAGCCAGGCGCTCTCGCGATCGCTGTTCGCCTCGATGATCCCGAGGCAGAAGTCGTCGGCGTTCTTCGCGTTCTTCGCCGTCTTCGAGAAGTTCGCGGGCATCATCGGCCCGGCGATCTTCGCCATGACCATCGGCGCCACCGGCTCGAGCCAGAATGCGATCCTGTCGGTGATCATCTTCTTCGTCGCCGGCGCCCTGCTCCTGGCGCGCGTCGATGTCGCGCAGGGTCAGCGCGTCGCCCGCGAGGCCGAAGCGCTGCTGTGATGGTGCTCGCCTCGCGCCTGGTGTGGCGACTGGCGCGCGTCGGGGCGTGGGTCTACTACCGGGTCGAGCGGGTCGGCCCCACGCCGCCCGCGGGACCCCTCCTGCTCATCGCCAACCATCCCAACGGCCTGCTCGACCCCGTGCTCATCGTCACGACGTCGCAGCGCACGCCTCGGTTCCTCGCGAAGTCGACGCTCTTCACGATGCCGATCGTGGGGTGGCTCGTGCGGGGCTCGGGGGCCATCCCGGTGTACCGCCGACAGGACGCCGGTGTGGACGTCTCGAAGAACCGCGAGATGTTCGCTGCTGTCGAGCATGCCCTTGGCACCGGCGACTGCGTGTGCCTGTTTCCCGAGGGGACGACGCATTCGAGCGGCAAGCTGGAACCCCTGAAACCCGGTGCAGCCCGGATCGTCATCGGCGCCGAAGGCCGTGGCATTCGTGTCGCCATCGCGCCAATCGGCCTCAACCTCGACAGGAAGGCGGTCATGCGATCGACCGCGACCGTATCGTACGGGCGCCCCTTCTTTGCTGATGAGGTTGACCGAGGCGACGGTGATCGCGTCGACGCCCTCACCAACCTGATGGCCGATCGGCTGCGCGACGTGATGCTCGAGGCCTCACCGCTCGGTGAGGACGAGCTGGTGCGCCGAATCGATCGCATCTACAGCGCCGCTCACCAATTGTCGCAGGGCCCCGATGCCAAGTTGCTCCGCCGGCGCGCGATCGCCGAGGGCCTGCGCCTGCTGCGTGCGCGGGATGCCGCCCGCTTCGATGAAATCGTCGACGAGGTCGGGCGCTACGACCGTCGACTCGAGCGGTTCGGGCTCCTCGAGCAGAGCGTGGGTGAGAACGTCTCGCGCACGACTGCAGCGCGATTCGCTGCACGGGAGGCGGCGGCACTGATTGTCCTCGGCCCGGTCATCGTGCTGGGCGCGCTGGTCTTCACCATCCCGTACCTCGCGGTCGACCGGGCCGTTCGCGCGCTGGGCACCCACCTCGAAGAGGAGGCGACCTACAAGGTGATCGGTGGACTGGGGATTCACGCGGCGTGGACCGCCGTGGTCGCAGGCGCCGTGGCGACGCTCACGGGTGCCGCGTGGGGATGGCTGGCCCTGGGGGCGCTCCCGGTCCTTGCCCTGGCCACCCTGTTCGCCTGGGAGCGGGAGCGCTCGGTCGTGGCGACGGTCAGGAGCTACCTCGCATGGCAGACGCTGTCGACCAGGGCGGCCAGGGCCCTCATCGGCCAGCGGATTGGCCTGGCCAAGCTCATGGATGAGACGTACGCCTGGCTGCACGCCCCCCGGGACGGACCGGCCCTGGGCGCCTGACGACGACGTCGCGCAGAGCGCCTGTGCGGCTGCGCAAGGAGGCGTCGCAACCGACGCGGTCGCGTTTGCGATCAGTTCGGGCCAAAGAAGTCCGTGATCCGGCATGCTAGACGATAAGAGTCCACCGAAAAGGCGACTTAGGTCTTGCGTTGCGGGAACCAAAATTTCGGTGATCGGCAGAATTCCAGCCAAACTGTCCTGATCGGGGCAGACTTCCGGAGGTCGCTCGCTTACGGCATGCAACGTGCTCTTTAGGTGTCCGCTGGCACGATTCCGCAACGAACGGTTGCGGCGTCTCGCGTCCATAAGACATCTGGGGGAACCGACCATGAACCGTACTCGCACCATCCTCGCTTCGACCGTTGCGCTGCTGTTCGCCGCGTCTGCCGCATCGGCCGCGACCATCACCTTCACGTTCTTCTCGTCGACCCCGGGCACCGGACACGCCGCTCCCGATCTGCCGACCAACGTGGCCGACGACGGCGTCGGCGACCTCTGCAATGGCACCATCGACGTCTGCGCGCCGATGCTCGAGTTCCAGAAGGGCGGCGTGACCCTTCACGTCACCGCGACGCGCCCCGGCTTCCCGAACAGCACGCAGCCCATGTTCGTGAACGAAGACCTGGCGCCAGACTGGGGCGGCCTCGGCGTCGACGGCGGCACCACCGACAACCCGGGCGATGACAACAACGGGGTCGGCGAGGAGTTGATCCTCAACTTCAGCGAGAACGTCAAGTTGCTGTCGTTCGTGTCGTTCCGCGACCACTTCAACTACTACCTGGGCGATGGCAATCCGACGACGATCACCGCCACCAGCAATCTGGAACCGTCGAGGCTGTTCAACGTTCCGGTGGGCCCCGGCGACCCGCTGCCTGCACTGGGGAACGCGTTGTTCACGTTCTCGCCGACGTTCGCGGGTTCGTTGTTCGGGTTCTCGATCAACGCCGAGAAGTTCTACATCTCGCAGTTGACCGTCGAGACCACCGACCAGGTGCCCGAGCCCGCGGCGCTGCTGCTGTTTGGGGTGGCGCTCATGGGCGGGGTAGGTGCGTATCGTCGGCGCAAGGCCTGAGATCGACTCCATCGGGGGCGCAACAGACGTGTGTTGCGCCCCGGTGAAGTGATCGGCACGGGGCCGGCTGCCTTCACCACTCCCCCGGTGGGGTGGCTGGTCCCGTCGTCGTCCGGGTGGATCAGCGGGCGTCGAGCAGGTCGACGGGGTCGCCGTCAGGCGGCGGCTCCTGGGGGAGCAGTTCGACGACAGCTGTCGGCAACTCCGGCAGCACGAAACCCTTCGCATCGGCGTAGGCAGCCTGCGCGCCGAGCGCGCCCACGCGGACCATCGCGCGCGCGAGCATCACGCCCTGCTGCACCAGGACCAGGACCACCAGCCACGCCATCGTGTGCGTCGGCACGTTGATCGACCAGGCAAACGAGGCGATCAGCACCACGAGCGTCATGCCCGCGAAGGCCGACCAGATCACCGTCGTGCTCAGCGGATGCCGCAGCGTGAACGACAGCGCGCCGAACCAGGCGCGGAAGGCGCCGCACACGGGGTCGGCGACCACGCGCAGGCGCGCGTAATCGGTGGTCGCGCTCAGCACGGCGACGACCACCGCCACGGGGATCCAGGGACCCAGCATCGCAGTCCACGCGGCCGCCTCGGACGGCCACTCTGCCAGCGTGTGCAGCAGCGCCCTGCCCGCCCAGTACGTCAGCGCCGCACCCACGCCGAGTGCGATGGCGTTGATCACCGACACGGTGAGGCTGCGCCAGAACGCCTGGCCGCCACCGCGCCCGAAGCGCGACCAGAGCGTGCGTGTACGCTCCGCATCGTCGCGATCGAGCAGCAGGTGGATCACGCCGGCTGTGATGAAAGCGCCGCCCACGAACGCGAGCATCACCGCCCCGCCAGCCGCGGCCATCACCATGCCCCACGTCGGCGACACGTCGTAGTGCGACAATTCGACGAACGTTGGCAGATCGAAGTGGAACAGCATGGTGTCGGCTTCCGGTCGGAGCCCCCACGCCTGCCTGAACCACCGGACGGCGGGCGCGGCACCCGCAACGCCGACAACCAGCGACCATGCCCACAGGATCATGGCCAGCCGCCGTTGCTGGAACATCGTGGCCACACCGCGTGCGATTGCGCGTGTCATGTCAGAACCCCACGAAGGCAACGAACTGTTGCACCAGGTACACCCACCGGGCCGACCACTTGAACGCGGCGCGGCCATCCGGTTCGAGGCGACGGCTGTTGTTCGTCCAGTCCACGTCGAGCACGGCGACGTGGTCGGGATCCACGGCCGCCCACTCGAGGCGCTCGTCACGCCTCAGGGCGATGCGCTTGTAGGTGTCCTTGCCGTCCCAGTCAAGGCGCTCGACGTCGCGACCTTCGAATTTCAGCGCGATCTGCACCGGCATCGTGACACCGCCAAGCCGCTTCACCATGACCACGGTGTCGTAGGGGCCCGACGTGTTGTCACGATCCAGCTTCCGTGCTTCTTCCTGCTTGACCAGCGTGCGTGTGCCCTCGCCATCCGTGTAGCCCTGCCGGGTCTTCACGCGCGTGGACGACACCGACGACACCGCGTAGTCGAGCACGCCGCTGCCCTCGACGACCTGCGAGAAGTACCACGACAGGTCCTGGCCTGACACCTCGTTGGCGACCGCGTAGAAGTCGTCGCTGTGGGGATGCCTGAACCGCCACCGCTCGTGGTACGTGCGCATCACGCGTGCCATCGTCTGCTCACCCAGGAACCGTTCGAGCGTCGTGAGGAGCAGTTGCGGTTTCTGGTAGGCGTAGAAACCGTAGGCGCCGGTACCGAACTGCCAGGCAGGCTGGCGGACCCGCTCGAAGATCGCGTTGGGGCTGTTGCTCAGCCGGGCCGGAGCCAGGGAACCCAGGCGGAAGCCGAACACGTCGATGGTCGAGCGCCCGGCGCCATAGCCCATCTCCATCACCTTGCCGGTCGAATACGAGTTGAACCCCTCGTCGAGCCAGGCCTCCTCGAACTCGTTGTTGCCCACGAGGCCGTACCAGAACTGGTGCCCGAACTCGTGCACCGTCACCTCTTCGAGCAACCGCAGCTTGCCGAACGGCCAGCGGTTCGAGAGCACGGTGGTGCCACCGGTGATGAAGGTCGGATACTCCATGCCGCCTGCCCCGCCCGCGGCGGGGGCCGGGTCGACGACCGTGAGGGTCTTGTAGGGATAGCGCCCGTACCAGAGGCCGAACCACTTGAGCGCGACCTTCGCGGCGTCGACGTAGCGCTGCGCCTGCTCGACGTGGCGCGGTTGCACCAACACGCGGATCGCCACGTCGTTCAGCATGACCTCGTCGACGGGCCGATCGAGCAGTGCCGCCACCTGCGCGTACTCCTGCATCGACACGTCGTTCGTCGCCGAGAACGTGTCTTCGCGCACGACGTAATTGGGGTCGGCCGTCCAGGCGAAGTCGTGCACGTCGGCCTGCACGTAGCGGTAGGTGGTGCTCCCGTCACCGTTCGCACGCTCGCTGACGCGCTCGCCGGTCGCACCGACGACATACGTCGAGGGCACGGTGAACGTGACGTCGAAGCGTCCGTAGTCGGCGTAGAACTCGGTGTTCGCGTGGAACTGGTGGCAGTTCCATCCGCCGGCCGTCCGCCCGCGCACGCCCGCGGGTTCGTACACGCCGATCTTCGGGAACCACTGCCCGACCAGGAAGAAGTCGCGGGCGTACCCCGTGCGTGCAAAGACGCGCGGCAGTTGTGCCGTGAACGCGATGTCGAGCGTGATCGCACCGCCCGGCGGAACAGGCGAAGGCAGCGGCACGCGAATCACCGTCTGGTCGTCGGCGTTCCCGTCGTCCGGCGCGGCGAACTGGATGGCCCTGGTCAGGTCAACGCCGTCGGCGGTCTTCATCGACGTGATGTCGATGGCGCCCCAGCCGTCCTCGGGCATGACGTCGCCGCGAAGCTGGCCGCCTGACTCCTTGAAGAACGTGCTCGCCGAGTTCTTGAAGGCGTTCAGGTAGAGGTGGAACCAGAGTTCGCCGACGGTGTCGGCCGAGGGGTTGCGCCAGACGAGACGCTCGTGTGCGGTGAGCGTCTTCGCCGAGGCATCCAGGGTGGTGGTGATCGTGTAGTCGACGACGGGCGTTGACGAGGCCGGCAGGCGATCAGCGACGGTCGTGGCCGTGGCAAGCATGCACGCCGTCGCCACCAGGAGCGATCGTGAACGGAATACGGGCACCGGAGGCACCTCCGGCGCGGATTGTATACCTCAGCCCGCGCCACGGTGCGCGCTGCCGCGCGCAAATCACTTCCGGAGTGTTTTTCGCGGAAAACACTCCGGGGGCCCGGCACGATCACTCCGGGAGTGATTTACGCCGACGCGTCGATCAGGCGGCGCAGCTTGTTCTCGGGACCGCGGCTGGCGGTCAGTCGGGTGCCGTCGCGCAGGATCACGGCGTACTCCCCGTGGAAGAGCGGCTGCAGTTCCTTGATGCGGTCCGTGTTGACGATGGTCGAACGATGGATGCGGATGTAGCGCTTGGGATCCAGCTTCGCCTCGATCCCCTTCATGGTCTCGCGCAGCAGGTGCGAGCTGTTTCCTGTGTGGAGGCGCACGTAGTTGCCCTCGGCCTCGATCCAGTCGATCTCGTCGACCTTGAGGAACGACACACGTCCCGAACTCTTGAGGACCAGGCGTTCCGGCGCCTTCTTCTCGTTGCGCAACGTCTCGAGCAACGAGAGCAGCTTCTCGTTCATGGCCGGTGACGAACCCTCCTTCATCAACTCGAGGCGGGCGCGATCCATCGCCTTCCTGAAGCGGCGCCCGTTGAAGGGCTTGAGCAGGTAGTCGAGGGCATGGACGTCGAACGCCTGCAGCGCGTACTGGTCATAGGCGGTGCAGAAGATGACGGCGGGGGGGACGTCGGCCGCCAGTGTCTCGAGGACGCCGAAACCGTCGAGCACCGGCATCTGCACGTCGAGGAACACGAGGTCCGGGCGCGTGCGACGGATGGCCTCCACGGCCTCGCCGCCATCGCCGCTTTCGCCGACCACCTCGACGTCAGGCTCCTGGGCCAGGAGGCTGCGGATGCGCTCGCGCGCGAGCGGCTCGTCGTCGATGATGCAGGTACGAATCGTCGTCCCGTTCATGGGTCGTCCTCATCAGGCGGGCGCGGCGGCCGGCATGGGTTGCGGGATTCGCAACGTGACCAATGTGCCGCCCTGCGCGTGGTTCGTCAGTTCGAGCACCGCCCCGGGCCCGTAGAGCTGACGCAGGCGCGCCCGGGTGTTCGCCAGCCCCACACCTTCCTGCTTCACGGCGCTGCCATTGAGCCGCAGTCCCGGGCCGTTGTCGCGCACCGTGACGGTGAGCACCCCGCCGCTTCCGCGCGCGGCGATCTCGATGGTCCCTTCACCGGTGCGTGCGTCGAGCCCATGGCGAATAGCGTTTTCGACGAGTGGTTGCAGTGCCTGGTTCGGCAGGTGCGCATCGAGAGTGTCGAATGGGATGTCGAGCGTGACGTGCAGTCGATCCTGGAAGCGCGTCTGCTGGATGTCGAGGTAGCGCTGGAGGAAGTCGATCTCCTCGCGCAGCGACACCTCCTGCCGGTTGATGTTCTCGAGTGTCATCCGCAGGAGGTCGCTCAGCTGCGACACCATGTCATCGGCCGCGTCGGGATCCTTGTGGATGAGGGCCGACACCGCGTGGAGCGTGTTGAACAGGAAGTGCGGGTGCAGCTGCATCCGCAGCATTTCGAGCTGCGCCTGTGCGAGGCGCGACTCGAGCTGCGAGGCACGCAACTCGCGCTCGCGGAACCGGCGGTAGTTCGTCAGCGACTGGTACGCGACGACGAATATCCAGTACGAGAGCACCGTGAGCAGCAACTGGCCGAGGATGATCGCCGTCGGCGGGATGTGTTTCGAATCCACCCAGGGACCCACCGCGGCGCGCACCACGCCGTGGGCCATGCCGAACACGAAGCCCGCCGGGACATGCATGGCCAGCGACAGCCACCACTGCCCCGGCTCGAGCGGGAAGCGGGCGGCCATCCAGAACACGCCCGGTCCGAGCAGCAACCACGGATACCAGGTCGCGAAGCCTGAGAGGATGGCCTCGGGCCAGTCGATGGGCATCCGATCGAGATACAGCACGTACAGGTGAACCGCGGTGAAGCAACTCAGGATGGTCAGTGCCGCGACGAACGCCGTGTAGCCTGCCCGCGGCGTGGCCGGCAACATCGAGCGCGACGCGACAGGAACGGGATCTTGTTCGGTGAAATCCATCAGAACACGCACCGAGCTGGCGGGGGGCCTTCAGGCGATACCTCGGCAGCGTTGCAGGCACGACACTGCGCCATCACGCGCCACTGACCAACGTCGTTGTGACGAACGGGAGCATCGACGTGATGAGCCCCTGCTCCCGGCGGGTGGCTCACGAACGTCCGCATACGAAAACGGGCTGTAGCGCGGCGCCGGACCGGGTGCCCCATGTGCGACCGGGCGGCGACGTTGGGCTGGGGGCGACAGTGCCCCGCGCGCCACGCGATCAGGGTGTCGAATTGCGACTGCCGAGGCGCCGGGCATCGACGACCCACGGGCGCAACGCCGGGCCGACCGCCAGGGTGACGTCGTAGCGCGGCGCGTGTGGCAGTTCGTCGGGTGCGCGGCCGTCCTCCGACACACGCGACACCCCTGAGAGGCCGGCGAATACCGCCGTGAATCGGGCGGGCACGACAATCGTGCGCGGATGCAATTCGTTGATGCGGCCCTGGACCTCGGTGCGGGCGTGTGACGGCGTGCTCTCGACGAACCTGATCCCGACGACAACGGGCAGGATCAACGTGGCAGGGCGTGCACGGTACTTCGCGCGCAGCGCCCCTTTGTCGGCGGCAATCTCGATGGGCACCAGGCGCGACGACCGCGTCGTGATCGCCCCGATGGCGGCCGACGCCGTCCGCGCATCCGCAGGCCCGGCCGCCTGCGTCGCGTCCGGGGCCGCCTGCGCCCCGGCACGTATGCTCCAGTCATCGAGACGCGCACGCCAGACATCGGTGCCCACGTCGAACGCCACGAATGCCGGTCGGGCAAGCTGGCGACGGTAGTGATCCCGTGCGCGCGGATCGGCCAGCCACATCGAGCAGTCGAAGCCCAGCCGCGACAACTGGTCCTGGCCGATCCATGCCGGCTGGAACTCGTCCTGTGACGAGCCCGGCATCGTGTCGCCGTGAACAGCCACGCGCAACACGACGGCCGACGAGGTGTCGTCGGGCGGCACCACGCGCAGCTCGCGTTCGTCGAGCGTGAGGAACCGCACGTCGTCACTGGCGTGATCGAGTCGCCAGCCGGTGAGCGCCGCGATGTCGACGATCGCGACGGCGACGATGGCGACGAGCAGCGCGCGTCTCATCCTGCTGCCTCCCCGGAGCGGCGCATCCAGGCGAGCATCGCCCCCACGCCCAGTGCGGCCGCGCCGATCGACAGGAAGAACAGCCACTGCGGCACGTCATGCGACCAGTGGGCGACGTACTGGGTCACGAGGACGGCGCCGATCAGGATGGCACCGCCGGCACTGACGCCGAGCCAGCGCCGGCGGGCACCGGCGACGATCGTCGTGAGCCCGATGAGGCACGCGGCGATCACGTACGCCACTTCGACGGCCCGCTTCCCGAACGCCGGCAGCCACGTCAGCGTACCGTCGAGGCTGAGCATCAGCAGCGCCAGCCCGATCAGGACGCAGCCGGTTGCGCGCCACCACGGGGCCAGCAGGTGCCGTTTCCCACCGATCGAGGACGCCGCGAGACAGCCGATCCCGACGATGATGGCCGACTCGGGACGACGAGGCGCCTCGGTCCACCAGCCTCCCACCATCGTGACCGGGATCGACATGACGAACACGGCCACGCAGAGTGCCCCGGCCACCAGGGTGACACGGCTGCCGTAGCCATAGGCCAGCGCGATGCCGACAATCCCGTAGGTCAGCAGGGCAACCGGGCTTGGCGCGTAGCCCAGGGCAGCTCCGAAGATCTCGAGGTTCGCGACCGTCGATGCGAAGGCAACGGCGGCGAGGATGCCCGTGAGACGCGCCCTGCGCGACGCGCGCGCACTCCAGTCGAGCGCGGCGAAGGCCAGGGCGCAGGCGATGATGGCGACGCTGACCTGCGCAGGCAGAACCAGCCATCCCCAGACGCGCCGCAACAGCAGGATGGTCGCCGCCGACAGCGCCACGGCGGCGATCAGCGTGGCAAGCCGCAGGCCCAGAGACAGTGAGTGCTGTGTCTCGGTGAGGTCGATGTCGAACTGCCGGGCGAGCGATGCCAGGAGCCTGGCGTGGTAGCCGTCGATGGCGGCGCGCTGCTGGGCCGAGGGTGCAAAGACGCCCTCGCGCTCCAGGAGGTCGCACTCATCGCGGAACGCACGAATCTGACGTGCGCGTGCTTGTGGATCGTGGCCGTCGCCCACGTCCCGGATTCTACGTCCGAACGTTCACTCCAGACCGGAACCCTGACCCGCGGCACGTTCGCCGCGGGTGGTCACCGGCCTGGATGCGAATCGTCGGTGCTGATGCGTGACGGCTGGTCAGACCCAGCGGGCGTTTCGCTCGCTCTCGGACTGCGCCAGGAAGTTCTGCGCGCAAGGCCGGCAGATCGTGTGCGCCAGGCGGGCGCCGCTCACGGGCTTGCGGCGTACGGGCTCGCCGCACCAGGAGCACACCTTCTGGTTGCGTGGGCTCGCGGCGTGGACAACGTGGTGCGGTGTGACATGACTCTGGACTACGGCAGTGCTCATCGTCGGCTCCCTTGATGTGCGTGACGGCGGCCGCTCCCCCCAGAGCCTTCAACCGCCGTCACTCCCATATGCGGAATGCGGCGATCGATGTTGCAACGGAGTCCATCCGGCGCACCCCGGACAGGGTGCCCGGGTACGTCAGGCGCCCTTCAGGGCTCTGGTGATCCACAGCCGCGCTAGCGCCCAGTCCCCATCGACTGTGCGCTTCGACACCTCGAGCAGGCCGGCGATTTCCTGTGCCGTGAGGCCGCCGAACACCTTGAGCTCAACCACGCGCGCCGCGCGCGGTTCCCGCAGGGCGAGCGACTCCATCGCACTGTCGAGGGCAAGGACGTTATCGGCGTCAACGCTGTGTTCGAGTAGGGCCTCGTCGAGGGTGACCCGTTCGAGTCCGGCTCCGCGCTTCCGGGCACCACGCGTGCGCGCGTGATCGACCAGGATCTGCCGCATCGCGCGGGCCGCGATGCCGAGGAACCTGGGCCGATCCGCGTCGCGCAGCACCGTCTGGTCGACGAGGCGGAGGAACGCGTCGTGGACGAGTTCCGTGGCCTGCATCGTGTGGTTGGGCCGCTCGCGACGCATCAAGCTGCCCGCAAGACGCCGCAGCTCGGGATAGATGGCTTCGAACAGGCGCTGGCCGGTGACGGGATCATCGGCCTGGTACTCGTGCAGGAGGCGGGTGACGGTTCCGACGAGCTCGTCCGGCATGCCGGTATGTTACCTTTCAGGCTTCCCGTTCTTCAGCCGTGCACGGCTTGCACAATGTCGGATCATCCGCGACTCAGTCTCCAGGACATCATCCTGGAAGCGAGCGAACTTGTCGGCCGCGACCGCGTCGAGTTCGTCGAGCGGGCGTGCGCCTGCGACTCCGCGCTGCGCGCCGAGGTCGAATCGCTGCTCGCCTTCGACAGGGAAACGCCGTCGATTCTCGACGATGGTGCGCTCGGACGCGTCGTCGAGAGCGTCCTCGGTCAGCCGCAGGGCGCTGCCACGGGCGTCGGCGATCGCGTCGGCGCCTACACGCTCGTCGAAGTCATCGGCGAGGGCGGCATGGGCGTCGTCTACCGGGCGTTGCAGCATGGCGCACTCGCGCGCAGCGTCGCACTCAAGCTCGTCAGGAAGGGGCTTGACACCGATCGCGTGGTGGCGCGCTTCGAGGCCGAACGCCAGGCGCTGGCCCGCATGGATCACCCGGGCATCGCGCGCGTGTTCGATGCGGGCGCCACGGCCGACGGACGCCCCTACTTCGTGATGGAGCTGGTGACCGGCCAGCCCATCACCACCTATGCGGACGAGGCCCGGCTCTCGGTCCGCGAGCGTGTCGTGTTGCTGCGGCAGGTCTGCCTCGCCGTCCAGCACGCGCACCGCAAGGGTGTCATTCATCGCGACCTGAAGCCATCGAACATCCTGGCGTCGTCCCGGGATGACGGGCACGACGTGAAGGTCATCGACTTCGGCGTCGCCAAGGCGATCGTGCCCGACGGTCGCGACACGCTGGTGACCCTCGAGGGACAGCTTGTCGGGACGCCGAATTACATGTCGCCAGAGCAGGCGGGTGTCGTCGACGCGGATGTCGACACGCGAGCCGACGTCTATGCCGCAGGCGTGATCCTGTACGAGTTGCTCGCGGGTCGCCGCCCGCACGAGTTCGAACGCGCGACCGTCGCCGACATCCGGCGGGTCTTCGATTCGACCCAGGCGGTTCGGCCGAGCACAGCAGTCTCGGCCATACAGCGGCTCGCACTCTCGGCCGGGCGAGTCCCGACCGGGATGGCCACCCAGGTAGCCGTCGCGCGCAGCTCGACCCCCGCGCGATTGCGGCGCGACCTGGCCGGAGACCTCGACAACATCGTTCTGAAGGCCATCGAGACGTCGCCCGAGCGGCGATACGCCTCGATGGAACAGTTCGCAGACGACCTGGGGCGTTTCCTGGGCGGTCGCCCGGTGATGGCCAGGCCCGCCACGCTCGAGTACCGGGCCAGGAAGTTCGCCCAGCGACACGCCCTCGGGGTGGCGATTGCCGCGATGGCCACGCTGTTCCTCGTCGCCGTCGTCGCCACCACCGTCGTGCAGTCGGGGCAGCTCGCCCGCGAGCGTGACCGCGCAGTGGCCGCCGAGCAGCGCGCCCGGCTCGAGGCCGACACGGCGAGCCGGACGGCCGCCTTCCTGAGCGGCGTGTTCAAGGTCAACGACCCGTCGGAGTCTCGCGGCCGGTCGGTGACCGCGATGGAGTTGCTCGACCGGAGCGCCCAGGAAATCGGCGAGGGCCTGGCCGACCAGCCGGCCCTGCAGGCGCGACTCATGGTCACCATGGGGAACGTGTACAAGCAGCTGGGCTTGTACGAGTCAGCAGCGGGGTTGCTGCAGCAGGCGCTGAACGTGCGCGAGCGGACGCCCGGCATCCCCCCGAGAGATATTGCAGATGCCCTAGATGCATTGGGAGACGTGCTGCGCTATGCGTCAGAGGGAAGACGCGCGGTGGAGGTGCTGCAGCGGGCGGTGGACCTGCAGCGTGCTGATCCTTCTGTGACTCCAGAAGCAAGGGCAAGTGCCATAAACAACTTGGGTCTAGCGCGTCAGGAACTTGGTGACTACGCCCAGGCCCGGCCCCTGCTGCTCGAAGCGCTGGACGTGCGAAGGCGAGTCTTCGCAGATGCGATGGACACCGCGACGCGTGAGGACGCCCGCGACAAGCTTGCGGGATCGCTCAACAACGTGGGCAGCCTGTTGAGCACGACCGATCGCCTGAGGGAGGCGGAAGCCATGCTACGGGAGTCACTCTCCCTGCGCGAGGCCGCGCGACCGCCGCGCATCGTGTCGCTCGCACTCAGCAGAACTTCTCTGGCAATGAACCTAATGCGACAGGGAAGGCCAGGGGAGGCGGAACCGCTGCTTCGCCAGGTGGTGGCCGACCGCACGATGGTGCTGGGTCCCGGCCATCCGCAAACGGTTGCTGCAATTGCCGAGTTGGCTGTGGCCTTCCACGATATGGGCCGTTTTGACCTGGCAGAGCGGCACTACCGCGACGTGGTGTCGGCTCGGGCGGCGACGAAGGATCTCGGGGGCTACGCAGTGGCTCTCAACAACCTGGCGTCGTTGCTCGAGGACCGCGGCAACTTCGCTGAGGCGCGACCACTTCTGGAGAAGTCGCTTGAACTCAGAAAATCGGTCAATGGCCAGAAACATCCCTCCGTCGCGACGGCCCTGAACAACCTGGGCCGCCTGGAGTTTGCGCTGGGGAACAGCGCACGAGCTCGACTGCTGCTCGACGAAGCCCTCGACATCCGGCGCGAGCGCTTCGGGACTGACAGTCTGCCGGTTGCGGCTACCCTGGCCGTCATCGCTCGCGTGCGTCACGCGCAGGGAGAGGTGCGGGAAGCTGAATCTGACTACCGGGCGGCCCTCGGCATCCTTCGGTCGCGCCTGTCGCCAACCCATGCCAATGTCATCTCCGTCGAGGTCGGCCTGGGACGGGTGCTCCTGGACCTCGGGCGTCCGACCGAGGCAGAACCCCTCCTGCGACATGCCGTCGAGGTCCGGGCGACACCGCCGCCGGCGACAGCGGTTGCGTGGCGTCTCGCTGAAGCGCATCTGGCGCTGGGCAGGGCCCTCGTGGGGGTCGGCAAGGTGGCTGACGGGCGGGCGATGATCCGCGCGGCGGCACCGCTCGTCGTCAGCGCGTCTGCGGCTCATCCGACCTTGAAGGACGAGGCGCGGCGCGCCCTGCGTCGATAGCCGCCTCGGCCGTTGGCCGTCGTGCCGCGTCGCATTGCGCGGAATCGCGGGCGCATTCGCGGCGTCTCATCGAACGACGTTGTTGATCTCCGACTCCGTTGGTCGTATATTGACCGGGCGCCTGTCAGACGGCGCCCCACAGGATTCCAGCCGCATGAGCACGTCCACCGACACGATCGAGCAACTCGCCACGCAGGAATACAAGTACGGGTTCATCACAGACGTCGAGAGCGAGGCGCTGCCCCGCGGACTGAGTGAAGACACCGTGCGGCTGATTTCGCAGAAGAAGAACGAGCCCCAGTGGCTTCTCGACTGGCGACTGCGCGCGTTCGCGGCGTGGCAGCAGATGGCAGAACCCCGCTGGCACAATGTCCACTACCCGGCCATCGACTACCAGGACATCATCTACTACTCGGCGCCGAAGCCGAAGAAGCAGTTGTCGTCGATGGACGAGGTCGATCCGGAGGTCCGGGCGACCTTCAAGAAGCTGGGCATCCCGCTCGACGAGCAGATGCGCCTGTCGGGCATTGCGGTCGATGCCGTGTTCGATTCGGTGTCTGTCGCGACGACCTTCAAGGACAAGCTGAAGGAACTCGGGATCATCTTCTGCTCGTTCTCGGAGGCCGTGCAGGAACATCCTGACCTGGTTCGCAAGTACCTCGGGTCGGTCGTGCCGCACACCGACAACTTCTTCGCGGCGCTGAATTCGGCGGTGTTCAGCGACGGGTCGTTCTGCTTCGTCCCGAAGGGCGTGCGCTGCCCGATGGAGCTCTCGACCTACTTCCGCATCAACGCGAAGGACACGGGCCAGTTCGAGCGCACGCTGCTCGTCGCCGACGAGGGAGCGATCGTGAGCTACCTGGAAGGGTGCACGGCGCCCATCCGCGACGAGAACCAATTGCACGCCGCCGTGGTCGAACTCGTGGCGCTCGACGGCGCCACCATCAAGTACTCGACGGTGCAGAACTGGTACCCGGGCAACAAGGAAGGCGTGGGCGGGATCTACAACTTCGTCACCAAGCGGGGCAAGGCGATGGCGAACGCGAAGATCACGTGGACGCAGGTCGAGACCGGCTCGGCGATCACCTGGAAGTACCCGAGTTGCATCCTGCAGGGCGACAACGCCGTCGGCGAGTTCTACTCGGTGGCGGTCACGAACAACATGCAGCAGGCCGACACGGGCACCAAGATGGTGCACCTGGGCAAGAACACCCGCAGCACCATCGTGTCGAAGGGAATCTCGGCCGGCCGCGGGCAGAACACCTATCGCGGCCTGGTGAAGATCACCAAGGGGGCGGCGGGTTCGCGCAACTACTCGCAGTGCGACTCGCTGCTCATCGGCGATCGCTGCGGGGCGCACACGTTTCCCTACATCGAAGTCAAGAACCCCTCGTCCACGGTGGAGCACGAGGCCTCGACGTCGAAGATCGGCGAAGACCAGATCTTCTACCTGCGGCAGCGCGGCCTCTCGACCGAAGACGCGGTCAACATGATCGTCAACGGCTTCTGCAAGGAGGTCTTCCGCGAGCTTCCCATGGAGTTCGCGGTCGAGGCCCAGAAGCTCCTCGGCATCTCGCTCGAGGGCAGCGTCGGCTAAGGGCCTGCCTCGCCGAAGCCGGTTCACCCATTGAGCCGGCGCAGGCGGGCGCCGTTCACGCGTTCACACACACTCGCGCTCAATTCATTCCAGGTCACGAATCCGCCATGCTCCAGATCACGAATCTCCACGCCCGCGTCGACGACAAGGCCATCCTCCGCGGGATCAACCTCTCGGTGAACGCCGGCGAAGTACACGCCATCATGGGCCCCAACGGGTCTGGCAAGAGCACGCTGGCAGGGGTCCTCGCCGGCCGCGATGCCTACGAGGTCACCGACGGCTCGGTCACCTACAAGGGCCACGACCTGCTCGAACTGGCTCCCGAGGAGCGCGCGCGCGAAGGCCTCTTCCTCGCGTTCCAGTACCCGGTCGAGATCCCGGGCGTCAACAACGCCTACTTCCTGAAGGCCGCGCTCAACGCCGTGCGCACGCACAAGGGCCTGCCCGAGCTCGACGCGATGGAGTTCATGGCGCTCGTGAAGGGGAAGGCCAAGCTGCTCGAGATGGACGCGGGCCTGCTGAGCCGCCCGGTCAACGAGGGGTTCTCGGGAGGCGAGAAGAAGCGCAACGAAATCTTCCAGATGGCCGTGCTCGAGCCGACGCTCTGCATCCTCGACGAGACCGACTCGGGCCTCGACATCGACGCGCTGCGGATCGTCGCGGAGGGCGTCAATGCCCTGCGGGGCGGGGAGCGCGCGATCGTCGTGGTCACCCACTACCAGCGGTTGCTCAACTACATCGTCCCCGACTTCGTGCACGTCTTGTCTGAGGGCCGCATCGTGAAGTCGGGCGGCAAGGACCTTGCCCTCGAGCTCGAAGACAAGGGCTACGGCTGGATTGAAGCCGACGGCGCTGCCGTCGCCGGCGCGTAGGGGTCTGCGATCATGGCCGTTGCAGAAGCCCAGGACCTCTACCGCGCCCGGTTCGACGCCCTCGCCGCACGTCGCGGCGCCAGCGATCCGATCTGGCTTGCGCCGATCCGCGCCCGTGCGATTCAGCGGTTCGCCGAGATCGGCTTCCCGACCACCCGGCACGAGGAGTGGCGCTTCACGAACATCGCGCCCATCGCCTCGACGGCATTCGCCGAGCCCTCGATCACCACGGTCGATCGCTCCGTGCTCGCCCGGATCGACGTGCGTGGCCTCGCGTGCACGCGCCTCGTGTTCGTCAACGGGCACTTCTCCGAGGCCCTCTCGTCGGTGGGCGCACTCGGCGCCGGCGTGCGTGCCACGAACCTGGCGAGCGTCCTGGCGGTCGATCCCGGCCTCGTGGATCCGTACCTGACGCGGTGCGCGTCGGATGACGAGGCGTTCGTCGCGCTGAACACGGCGTTCACGCACGACGGCGCGGTCGTCCATGTGCCCGCCAAAACGGTGGTGCCCGACCCGATCCACATCCTGTACCTCTCGACGACCAGCGGCGCGCCGACGGTCTCGCACCCGCGCACGACCATCGTCGTGGGAGACCGGAGCCAGGTACGGATCATCGAGAGCTACGGCGGGCCCGACGGCGAGGTCTACCTGACGAACGCCGTGACCGAGGTCGTCGGCGGGGCGCACTCACGGATCGAGCACTACCGTGTGCAGCGCGAGAGCCTGAAGGCGTACCACGTCGGCAACACGCAGGTGCGTCTCGACCGCTCGGCCGTGTACAACCAGCAGAGTTTCGTGTTCGGCGGCGCGATCTCGCGCAACGACATCGGCGCGTGGCTCGGGGCCGAGGGCATCCACTGCACGCTGAACGGCCTGTATCTCGCGAACGGCACGCGCCTGGTCGATACGCACACCGCCATCGATCACGCCATGCCGCACTGCGAGAGCCACGAGGTGTACAAGGGCATGCTCGACGATGCCTCGCGTGGTGTGTTCAACGGCAAGATCTTCGTGAGGCTCGACGCGCAGAAGACCGACGCCAAGCAGACGAACAAGGTGCTGCTGCTGTCGGACGACGCGACGATCAACACCAAGCCGCAGCTCGAGATCTTCGCCGACGATGTAAAGTGCACGCACGGCGCGACGGTCGGGCAGCTCGACGAGACGCAGTTGTTCTACCTGCGCGCGCGCGGCATCGGCGAGACGCACGCACGCGCCATGCTCGTGCACGCGTTCGCCAGCGAAGTCATCGACCACGTGACGATTGCGCCGCTGCGCGACTCGCTGGAGCACACGCTGCTGACACAGCTCCCGAAGGCGGCCCTGATCGTCTGACCCGCCTTCGCACCTTCGGTGCTGCGGCGAGGCACGACCGCCGCCGTCGCACTTTGGTGCTTCGGCGAGGCAGGCTCAACAGTGCGGCGGCACGTGACGGTTTGCCCGGGGCGGACCGGTCTCGCCGAGGCACGAAGTGCGAAGGCGGAAGGCGGCAGATGAGTTCTCACACGTCCACGACGACCCGTCCCCTCGAAGCTGCCGCGCTTCGTGCCGAGTTCCCGATCCTGTCTGCTCGCATCCACGGGCACGACCTCGTGTACCTCGACAACGCCAACACGACGCAGAAGCCGCAGGCCGTGATCGACGCCGAGTCGCAGTACTACGCGCACGACAACGCGAACATCCATCGCGCGACGCACCTGCTGAGCGAGCGGGCGACCAGGGCCTACGAGGGCGCCCGCGCCAGGGTCGCGCGGCTGATCAACGTGCGCGACCCGCGCGAGGTGATCTTCACCAAGGGCTGCACCGAGGGCATCAACCTCGTGGCGCAGAGCTGGGGCCGCACGAACCTCGGCCCGGGTGACGAAGTGCTGATCACCTGGATGGAGCACCACTCGAACATCGTGCCCTGGCAGATCGTGTGCGGGCAGACCGGCGCGACGCTGCGCGTCGTGCCGATCGACGAGTCGGGCACCCTCGATCTCGACGCCTTCGATCGCCTGCTGACCGACAAGACACGGTTTGTGTCTTTGATCCACGTCTCGAACGCGCTGGGCACGATCAATCCGGTCAAGGACCTGGTGGCCCGCGCCCACGCGCGGGGCGTGCCCGTGCTCATCGATGGCGCGCAGGCCGTCGCCCACATGCCCGTGGACGTGGCCGACATCGACTGCGACTTCTACGCGTTCTCGGCCCACAAGCTGTACGGGCCGACCGGGACGGGCGCGCTGTTCGGAAAGCGGGCCCTGCTCGAGGCCATGCCGCCGTACCAGGGCGGGGGCGACATGATCGCGTCGGTCACGTTCGAGAAGACCACCTACAACGTCCTGCCCTACCGGTTCGAGGCCGGCACCCCGAACATCGCGGGCGTCGTCGGTTTCGGGGCGGCGGTGGATTTCCTGTCGCGGTTCGACCTCGCCGAGGTCGCCGCCCACGAGGCCGATCTGCTACGCTACGCGACAGACCGCCTCGCGACCGTGTCGGGCGTGCGCGTCATCGGCACGGCCCGCGAGAAGGCGGGCCTGGTCTCGTTCGTGCTCGACGGCGTGCATCCCCACGATGTCGGCACGATCCTCGATCGCGAGGGTGTCGCCGTCAGGACCGGGCAGCACTGTGCGCAACCGGTGATGGATCGTTATGGCGTGCCCGCCACGGTGCGTGCATCGTTCGCGATGTACAACACGCGTGACGATGTCGACGCACTCGTCAAGGCCCTGGCCGTGGTGCGCGAGGTGTTCGGCTGATGTCGGATTTGCGCGACCTCTACCAGGAGGTCATCCTCGACCACAACAGGCGACCGAGAAACTTCCGGGTCCTGGAGCCGGCCGACCACCAGGTCGATGGGCACAACCCCCTCTGCGGCGACCGCCTCACCGTGTACCTCAGGCTCGGCGGCGGTCGCATCGCCGACGTCTCGTTCGTCGGGTCGGGCTGCGCGATCTCGAAGGCCTCGGCCTCGATGATGACCGACATCGTCAAGGGGCTGACGATCGACGAGGTCGAAACGTTGTTCAACGAGTTCCACGCCATGGTGACATCGGGCGACCCGACGGTCGCCCCACCGGCATCCATTGGCAAGCTGGCCGTGTTTGCAGGCGTTGCAGAGTATCCGACGCGCGTCAAGTGCGCCACGCTGGCCTGGCACACGCTGCAGGCTGCGCTCCACATGCCGTCTGGCACCGTCACCACAGAATCCGGGGATTGACCATGTTCTCGTTCTTCAGGAAAGACAAGGCGCAGGTGTCGGCGCCGGGCGAACCCGCCGCCGGGGCGGCCGCCGCCCCGGCCGACGGCGCGCCTGAGCTTCGACCTGAGCCTGCGCTCGCGCCCTCCGAGCCGCGCGACACGTTCGACGTCTCCGCGCTGCTCGAGCCGCCTCCCGCCGCGGCGCCCGGCGCGTTCGCGCCGGTCGAACTCGACCCCGAGGCGACCCAGGAACTGAAGCCGAAGGTCGTGCAGGCCATCTCGACCGTCTTCGACCCCGAGATCCCTGTGAACATCTTCGAACTCGGCCTGGTCTACGACATCCGGGTCGGCACCGATCGCCGCGTCTGGATCGACATGACCCTGACCAGTCCGAATTGCCCGTCAGCGCAGGCACTGCCGCACGAGGTCCAGTACAAGACCAAGTCGGTGCCGGGCGTCACTGATGCGCACGTCGAGATCGTGTGGGAGCCCCCGTGGAGCATGGAGAAGATGTCTGACGCAGCGCGGCTGCAACTGGGACTGCTGTGAACCGCCCGGCGAAGGGCCTGCTGAGCCTCCTGGTCGCGGTCCTGATTGGCGTCCCCTGGTTCGCGACCTTCTATACCGACTGGCTGTGGTTCGGCGAGACGGGTTACCAGGCGGTGTTCCTCAAGACGCTGTCTGCGCAGGCGACCCTCTCGGCCGTCGGTTTCCTGGTGGCGCTGGGGATCATCGCGCCCAACCTGCTGTTCGCGATGCGCAGCGCCCGCAGGCGCGAGTTCGTGGTCGTGACGCCCGACGGCCCGCGCACGGTCGCCGTGGACCCCGCGCGCCTCACCCCGACGGTCTGGATCGTGTCGGCCGTGGCCGCGGCCGCCTGCGCGAGCTACACCCAGTCGCACTGGGACACGTGGTTGTTCTTCCTCAACGGCACGCCGTTCGGCGCCGTCGATCCGGTCCTGGGCCACGACCCGGCCTTCTACGTCTTCACGCTGCCGTTCCTGCAGGCGCTGCAGCGCCTCGGGCTGGCGCTCGCCGCCGGCACACTGCTGGCCACCGTCGCCGTCTACGTGATGTCGGGTGCGGTGGGCATGAGCCCGCGCCGCGGCATCTACACCGATCCACCCGCATCGACGCACCTGGCGGCCATCGCGTCGGTCATCTTCGTCCTCCTGGCGACGGGTGCATGGCTCAGCGTGCCGGCGATGATGTCGCAGCCGTCGGGCATCATCCACGGTGCCTCGTTCACCGACGTGGCGGCGCGCATGCCGGCCCTCCGCGTGCTCACCGTCGCGTCGCTGATCGCGGCGGCCCTCGCGGTGATGCAGGCGTTCGCCAGGGGACGCTGGCCCGTGTTCGCGGCCGTCGGGCTGTACGTGGTCGTGGCGGTCGGCGGCGAGTTGTACGCCTCTGCCATCCAGCGTTTCGTGGTCGCGCCCAACGAGCAGGTGAAGGAGACCCCGTTCATCATCCACAACGTGGCGGGGACGCGGAAGGCCTTCAACATCGACACCGCCGACGAGCGGCAATTGTCGGGCGACTCGCTGCTGTCGCGCGACGACATCGAACGCAACGCCGCCACGATCGACAACGTGCCGCTGTGGGATCACCAGCCCCTGCTCGACACGTTCGGCCAGATCCAGGAAATCCGGACGTACTACGACTTCGTCTCGGTTCACAACGATCGCTACTGGATCGATGGCAAGTACCGGCAGGTCATGCTCGCCGCGCGCGAGTTGAACGCGAGGAGCCTGCCCAACCGCACGTGGATCAACGAGCACCTCACCTTCACGCACGGCTACGGCATCACGCTGGGGCCGGTCAACGAGGTCACGGCCGAGGGGCTCCCCGTCCTCTTCATCAAGAACCTCCCGCCCGAGTCGTCGGTCGACCTGACGATCGACGAGCCGAGCATCTATTTCGGTGAACTCTCGGAGCAGCACGTCTTCGTCAACACTGCGACCAAGGAATTCCACTACCCGCGGGGCGACGACAACGTCTACTCGGTCTACAACGGAACCGGCGGCGTCGCCGTGGGATCGTTCTGGCGCAAGGCGCTCTTCAGCATCCGGTTCGGATCGCTGAAGACCCTGCTGACCAACGACATCTCACCCGAGAGCAAGGTGCTCTTCTACCGGCGCATCGCGGAACGCGTCCGCAACATCGCGCCTTTCCTGACCTACGAGAACGACCGCTACCTGTCGATCGCCGACGGTCGCCTCTACTGGGTCCAGGATGCCTACACGACCAGCGAGCGGTACCCCTACTCGACGCCCGCGTCGGCGGCTGGCATCAACTACATCCGCAACTCGGTGAAGGTGACCGTCGACGCGTACAACGGCACGACGACGTTCTATCTCGTCGACCCGACCGATCCGATTGCGCTCACGCTGCAGAAGATGTTCCCGACGCTGCTCAAGCCGCTCTCCGAGATGCCCGAGGGCTTGCGGACGCGGCTGCGCTACCCGCAAGGCATCTTCGAGATGCAGGCGCGGATGTTCGCGACGTACCACATGACCAACCCCGCCGTCTTCTACAACAAGGAAGACCAGTGGGAGGTGCCGTCGATCGATCGTGGCACCCGCGGCGACTCGCAGACACGCGGGCTCGAACGCGAGGCCATGCGGCCGTGGTACACGATCATGAAGCTGCCGGGCGAGTCGGCGGCCGAATTCATCCAGATGTTGCCGTTCACCCCGCGCAACAAGGACAACCTGGCCTCGTGGATGGTCGCGCGCAGCGACGGCGAGAAGTACGGCCAGATCGTGATCTTCCAGTTCCCGAAGCAGAAGGTCGTCTACGGTCCCCGGCAGGTCACCGCCCGCATCAACCAGGACCAGCTCATCTCGCCGCAGATCACGCTGTGGAGCCAGCAGGGGAGCGAGGTCATCCAGGGGACGCTGCTGGTGATCCCCATCGAGGAATCGCTGCTCTACATCCGCCCGCTCTACCTGCGGTCGGAGGGCGGACGCATCCCCGAACTCAAGCGCGTCATCGTCGCCTACCAGAACCACATCGTCATGGAGGCGACGCTGGACGCGGCGATCGCGCGCATCTTCCCGCCAGGCAGCGGCAACAGGAAGATCGCCGGCGAGTTCGTGCCGGTCGAGACGCTGCCTGCGGCGGGCGGGGAGGCACCGGCGACGACCCCGGCCCCGGGAGCGCCTGCCGTGCCCGGGTCGGCGCCCTCGACGGCTGCGCCGGCCACGGGCGCACCACCCGTTGCCGGTGGCGATCTCGCCGCGCAGGCGCGGGCGGCGTACCTGCGCGCCATCGAAGCACAGCGCACCGGCAACTGGGCGCGGTACGGCGAAGAGATGAAGCTCGTGGGCGAACTGCTCGACCGCATGGCGGCCGCCCAGCGCACGCAGCCACCGCCACCGCAGTAGCTCGCGCCAGGGGCCCCGGGGACGGACGACCGGGGTTGCCGCCAGGCGGGAGACCCCGGCGAAGGGTCGCGCTGACGTTCGCGGCGGCGCGGCCTGCCGTCAGTCACCGCTCGCCATGCCGTAGAATCCCGGCATGCCCACGCGTCGAGAAGCCTTGACTGCCGCCGCTGTCGCGGCGTTCGCCCCCCTCGTGTCTGCGCACGGCAGCGGCCAGCTGCCCGGAGCCACGTCGCGCCCAGGCGTCGTGAAGCCCGCACGGCTGCAGCCAGGCGACACAGTCGGCCTGGTGATCCCCTCGAGCGCGAACTGGGACGACACCGAGGTCGACATCCTGCTCGACGCCCTCAAGGTGCTCGGGCTCAACGGCAAGCTCGGACCACACGTGTTCGACCGCCGCGGCTACTTCGCCGGACGCGACGAGGATCGCGCCGCCGACATCAACGCGATGTTCGCCGACCCGTCGGTGAAGGCGATTCACTGCATCCGCGGCGGATGGGGCGCCGCGCGCCTGCTGCCGCGGCTCGACTGGGACACCATCGCGAAGCACCCCAAGATCCTGCAGGGCTACAGCGACATCACGGCGCTCCTCCTCTCGCTGCACCACAAGACCGGGCTCGTCACGTTCCATGGCCCCAACGGTGCCTCGGTGTGGAACACGTTCAACCTCGACTGGATGAAACGTGTCACATGGAACGGCGAAACGGCCACGTTCAGGAACCTCACCGAACCGACCGACGCCATCGTCCAGACCGAGCATCGGACGCGCGTGATCACGAAGGGCACCGCTCGTGGCAAGCTGCTCGGCGGCAACCTGACGGTGTTGACCGCCATCCTCGGCTCGCCGTACGTTCCGGACTTCACCGGCAGCATCCTGTTCATCGAGGACGTGCAGGAGGCCCCGTATCGCATCGACCGGATGCTCACACAGCTGTCGCTGGCGGGCATCCTCGCACAGGTGCGCGGCGTCGTATGGGGCACGTGCTCGAGGTGCGATCCCGGTGAAGGGTTCGGCTCGCTGACGATTCCCGACGTGCTGATCGATCACATCGCTCCGCTGGGCATTCCAGCCTTCCACGGCGCGATGATCGGCCATGTCGATCGGCAGTTCACGCTCCCGGTGGGCGTCGAGGTCGAGCTCGACGCGTCAGCCGGTACGCTGCGGATGCTGGAACCCGCGGTGGTGTGATCGCGTGGATCGACGTGTGGCGGCCCAGGCAGGGCGCCATGCTGGTCACCGTGCTCGCGTGATCGTGACCGCGGCGATGACATCGCCTTCCATCCAGCGTTCGACGGTCTCGCGCCCCGCCTCGATCAGGCCGAACACCGTGTAGGTGTGATCGAGGCGGGTGTTGTCGGCGAGGTTCACGTAGAACTGTCCGTCGCCCGTGTCGCGACCGCGCGTCGAGACGCCCACGGTGCCGTCGGCATTCGACAGCATCCCCACTTCGTCGCGCGAGAACGCGCCGTCGCCCGCAAACTCGTTCGCGCCCGGGCTTCCCCCCTGTGCCACGAAGTTCGGCACAACCCTGTGGATCGTGCGCCCGGTGAAGAAGCCTGACTCGGCGAGTCGCACGAACCGCAGCGCGTTCAGCGGTGCCTCGTCTGGCAGGAGGCCCACCACCACGCGCGCGCCGTCGGCCATCTGCAGCACGACCGTCGTGGCCTTCAGCGCGTCGAGCTCTGCCTCGGTCGGGAGCGGGGCGCGGGCCAGTGGTGTGGGAGCGGGGGCGAGCGTCACGCCGCTCCGCGTCGAAACGAGCGACGCGGCAACACGTGCGATCTCGGGATCGAAGTCGGCGGCGTACTTCCTGAGGCGTTGCGCGACCAGGGGATCCGGCAGCGAGGCCAGCAGGTCGAGGATGGCCTTGCGCGGATCGCGCGATGTCTCGCGCCGGTCGGCCGACAGGCGGTCGAGTGCGTCGAGGAGCGCTGGCGCGAGACCGTCGCGCGGAGACTCCCCAAGGGCCTTTGCGGCCGAGACAATCAGCTCGTACCCGGTGGGGACTCCGCGCGCGCCGGCCTCAGGCGCACGATCGTCGCGGGCGATGGCGGCGAGGTACTCGGTGTCGGCCGCGTGTCCGACGGCCTGGTGCAGCGCATCGACGGCAGCCGTTGCCACGTTGACGTCGGCATCCGCGGTCATCGTGCGCAGCAGCGCGACGTCGGGGTCATCGCGACCGGCCCCTTCGCGCACGACGTAGCGCATGCCCCGGGCGGCGTACATCCTGACCCACGGATTCGTGTCGCGTGCTGCCGCGCGCACGTGCGACGCTGCGGCGCCCGCGTCCATCTGCGAGAGCGTGACCAGCGCATGTGCGCGCCTGTGCCATCCCCTGAGCGGCGCCGCGCCCCCGGCCAGCGACGCGAGTTGCTTCAGCGCGCCCGCATTGCCGCGGCAGGGCGCCACCATGCCGTCGATCGCCATCAGGACGACGTGCGCAGACGCGTCGTCGAGCCTCCGGCGCAGCACGGTGCAGTCTGGAGACGGCTGCTGCAAGTACCCGCGCAGCGCCTCGAGACGGACGGTCGCTGACGGGTCGTTCTCGAGCGAACGCAGCATCCCTGCCTCGGCGGTGCGCACGAGCTTTGCCCTGGCCTCGACCGTCGGGCGTCCCTCTGCTGCGCCGGCGCGATCGACGGCGTCGAGGAATCCCGGCGGCAGGATCGGTGCCGCCATCAGCGGCACCATGGCCACCCGGCGGACGGCCGGATCCGGATCGTGCATCGACGCCTGGTAGGGCCCCGGCGCGGTGATGTTGCCCGCGCGAAGGGCCTGCAGGGCCAGCAATCGTATGCGCGAACCCGCCGCCGTCGTCGGCGTTCCCGCACCCTGCGTGGCCACACCCTTGGCACCAGCAGCAAGCGGCGGCCGCGCAAGGCTCGCGAGCGCCGTGACCGTGACCTGATGCAGCGGGCGCTTGCCAGGCGCCTGCCGCGCGAGGCACTGCAACCCGCGGAGCCCGTTCAGCAGGACGGCGGGCGACGCGGCGGTCCGCCGCCCCTGGGCGTCCTCGGGGAAAAGCGTGTCGGTGATGAGCACCTCGGCCGAGCGCCACTCGTCGAGCGTCGTGTACGTGAACCGCCCCAGCGCGAGCAGCAGCGCTCCGCGCACGAGCGCGTGCGACTCACGCGACAACGCCCCGCGGGCGATGGCCGCGCCGGCGGCGCCCGACGATGCGCGGTAGTGGGCCTGTGCGAGCGCGTTGGCGGCCTCGGCCCGCACGGAGGCCTCGCTGGCCGACAGCATCTGCTGGATGTGCGGCACCAGCGACACATCCTCGATTCGTCCGAGGGCACGCACGGCGCGCCGCTGGACTTCGACGTCAGCGTCGCGCAGTCCCTCGAGCAACGGAGCGATGCCCGCGGCCGACGGGTCGCGCGCGTCCTCGGCGGCCAGCATGCGAAGGCGAAGCGGCAGCATCGCCTCCTGGGCCCATGCAGGCGCAGCCACCGAGAGGACGACGACCATCAACGACGCAACTCGTCGCATGGCTAGCACCGGCATGTGGCCTGGATGATGACGACTGTCAGACGAACCTCCTCGACAGCGCGCCGGCTCGGTCGCTCGGGATGGTCCTTCGGAGATGGTGCCCCCGGAACCCGCTCCCGATCGCCGCAAGGCGACCGGGAGCGGAACCGGTGGGGATCAGAAGCGATACCGCACCAGCAACTGCATCACCCTCGGGCTGTAGTTGATGGCGAGGCCCGTGATCTGCCCGAAGTTCGCAGCCGCGATGCTCGACGAGGGGATGCCGAACTGCACCTGGTTGAACGCGTTGAACATCTCGACACGCACGAGCAGCGACTGTCGTCCAGAGATCGTGACCGTCTTGCCCAGCCCGAGATCGACCGTGTTCGTGCCGTCGACGAAGAACGTGTTCCGCCCGACGATGTCGGGGTTGGAGTCGGTGAGCGACGTCGACTGGAACGCCGAGCGCGGCAGCTGCTGTTGCGACGTGGCGGGATTGTCGATCGAGCGGCCGAGGATCGAGGGGTCGAGGATGATCGGCCTGGCCTCGCTGAACCCGTCGAAATCCAGGTCGCGCGCCGTGTCGCTTACGGTGAACGGCGTCCCGGCGGCGAGCCGCACGATGGCCGAGAGCTGCCAGCCGCCGAGCAGGTACCCGGCAAGGTCGCGCCGGTCGGCGAAGAACGGCATGCGGTAGCTGCCGTTGAACGTGAAGCGGTGCGGCGTGTGGAACCGGCTCAGCCCGCGCGCGAAGTTGCGGTTCGGGCCGTTCTGGTTCGAGTCACCGGCCCCGACCGCCGTGGCCTCGGAGTTCGTGTCGATCGCCTTGCTCCACGTGTACGACGTGATGAACTGCAGGCCACTGCTGACGCGCTTCGTCCATTCCAGTTGCAGGCCGTGATAGTCGGCTTCACCGCTGTCGTTGATGAGGAGGTTCGTCGTGTAGCGAGGATCGGGGCGTCGCTCGTTCGTGCGCGGCACGCGCGAGCTGATCTCGTTGTCGGCGATCGGCGACACGACCGGGCACGCGGTGGTGAACCCAATCCCCGGCAGCACGCCGGTGCCGGCACACAGCACGTCCTTCGCCACGGCCGTGATCGTCTTCCCACGCAGGTCGGGGTATCCGACCGACGGTGCGTTGTTCGGGTGGTCGACGACGGTGACCGGGCCATACAGCGGCGACGCCGGCAGGTTGTCGAGGTCGTACTTGATCATGCCGTCGCTGGCCGTGCCGGTGTAACTGATCCGGATCGACGACGACCAGGGCAGGTTGCGCTCGAGCGAGAGGTTCCACTGCTTCGTTGAAGGCACCCCGAGGCCGGGTTCGGGGACCGTGATGCTGTACCGGGTGGTCTGCGGTCCCGGCGTGAACACGAAGCCGAGAGTTGGATCTGACACGTTCAGGATGCCGGGCGTCGTCGACGTGGTGCGCGAGAGGGCGTACGGCGGGTTGGTCCGGACGCTGGCGCCGCTCTGCGAGAACACCGACTGGAAGATGCGGCCGTGGTAGATCCCGAATCCGCCGCGCACCGACCCTCCGCCCGGCCCGCCCGTGAACCATCTCATCAGGCCACTGGTCGCCATCGGGCTCCAGGCAAAGCCCACGCGCGGTTCGACGTTGTTCGCATCGTCCTTCATGCCGTAGTCGATGCGATCCTCCTTCTCGTTCGGCGCCTTGACGTACTCGTAGCGGACGCCGAGGTTGACGGTCAGTGACGGCGTGATGCGCCAGTTGTCCTCGAGATACGCGTTGTACTCGCCCAGGCGGTTCTCCAGGAAGTTCGGGCCGTAGGCGGTCTGGAACGTCGTGACGCAGCCATCGAGGAACGCGACGTAGGCGTTGGCGTACGTCACGCCTCCGCAGTTGTTGGTGAACGTCCAGAAGCCGCGGTTGAAGCTGTCGGCGCGATCGTCGAGTTTCGACAGGCGGATGTCGGTGCCCGTCTTGATCGAGTGGTTCTGCCCGAGCACGGTCGTCAGGTTGTAGACGAACTGGTGGTCGAGTTGATCGCGCGAAATGGGGTAGGTGCCCGCATTGCCGATGATCGAGCCAGACACCGGCGAGGCCGAGAAGCGGATGATGGGCGTGTCGTTGCCGGCCGCAATGTCGACGTGCGTGGCGCGGGTGCCAAGCCCGTAGCGGAACTCGCCCACCGTGGCCTGGGCGAACACGTGCGTCCACGTCACGCCGACGTTGGCCTGGCGGTTGTTCTGGCGCGTCTGCTCGCCGACCACGACATCGTCGGCCTCGCGGATCTGCCTGGTGTACTGGTAGCGCGCGAACAACGTGTCGCTGGAACCCGGCTGCCAGTCGATGCGCCCGGAGTAGTCGGAGTCGGGCCGGTTGAACCCGATCACCGTCGAGTACATCCTGGGGTTGCGCGAGTCGTTCGGCGTCACGTTCGGGAAGCGGGCGAGGACGCTGTCGATGAACGCGCGGTTTTCTGGCGTGTCATTCCCCCGCGTGAGCCTTGGCAGCGCGAGTTCCGACGCCAGGAACAGGTCGCGCGTGTAGTTGAGGTCACCCGTGTTGCGCGTCCGATCGAACGACGCGAATCCGAACAGCCTGTTCTGGATGATCGGGAACCCGAGCGCAAATCCGCCCTGCTGACGGCTGTTGACCGGCTTCACGGTGGCGAAGAAGGCCCGGGCGTTGAACTCGCTGTCCTGGAAGTATCCGTAGGCATCACCGCGAAACGCGTTCGTCCCGGCCTTCGTCTGGACGAGCACCACGGCGCCGTACCCCCGTCCGAACTCGGCCGAGTACCCGTTCTGGATGACCTGGAATTCCTTGATCGTCAGGAGCGACACGCCCTGGCGGTTCTGGTTCTCGGACGAGTCGTCGTTGTTGACCCCGTTGATCTGGAACGTGGCACCGCGGGTCCCCATGCCGTTGAAATTCACCGACGACCCCGACGAGAGGGTGGGGTTGTTCTGGCCGCTGGTGGGGTTCTCCTGCATGCCTGGAAACGACTCGGCGAGAGACAGGAAGTTCCCCGCGTTCGCGGTCGGCCGATCCTCGATGGCCTCGGCCTTGAGCGACCCCTTGATCTCGAAGTTGGTCGAGTTGATGGGCGGCGCGTCAGCGGTCACGGTCACTGTGGTGTTGACCGTGGCGGGGTTCAGCTCGAAGTCGAGCACCGACGTCTGGTTGAGGCTGACGGTGATGGGCTCGCGGACGATCGTGCCGAATCCCTCGAGTTCGGCCGTGACGCGATAGCGGCCCAGGGGCAGGAAGATGGCCTGGTAGAAACCGACGTCGTTGGTGACGTGGACGCGCGACTGCCCGCTGTCGATCTCGGTGAACGTCACCGTGACGCCGGGGACGACGCCGCCCTGCATGTCGCGGACGGTGCCCTGGATGCTTCCGGTGACGGTCTGGCCGAGCGCGGGAACCGACAGCAGGATGCAGGCGACGACGATGGCAGCTCGTAAGGGCGTGCGGCACGATTCCATGGGGCAGGCCTCCTTGACGTCGGGCATTGTAGCGCCGAATCCGCACTGTTCCGGTCTCGTCAGCCCCCTGTCACGCCCTGTAGCGCCGGCTCCAGTCGAGCATCTGCCTCGCGAGATCGCACGGGTACGAGATCGTCACGTCGACGATCTGACCGTCGTCGCCGAAGACCGGCGACAACGTCGGCATGACGAAGCCGCTGTACGACGGCAGGCCCAGGGCATCCACGCGCCTGACGATCTCGTCGCGCAGCGACGGGTCGAAGTACGTCCCGTAGCGCTCGAAGAACGCCTTCGCCGCGTCGTAATCCCCTTCCGACTTGATGCGCTGGATCTCGCCCAGCAGGCGCCCGGCACCCGCGCGGAAGGCCTCGACGTCCACGACGACGTAGTAGGTCTTGCCGTCACGAACCCTGGCCTCGATCGCCGTCGTGTGCGCCATCAGCCAGTAGACGATCGCCTGGCGGTTGCGCATGTGGTCTTCTTCGATGTGGTGCCCTTCGCGGATGCGCCGCAACTGCGACAGGGCATTCCGCGCGTAGCCTTCGTACTCGGCACGCAGGAGGTCGGCATGGTCGTCTGCGCCGATCAGCCCGAGCGTCACCATGACCGGGTCGGCCACGAAGTACAGCGCCACCAGGTCGGCGCGGGTCTCCTCGAGCGACGAGTACTGTTCCTTCAGGCACTCCTGCGGGCTCTCGGCGAGGCCCTCCCTGGTGCGTCCCGAGCCGTGTCCCACGACCTCGTGCAGGTTCGTGGTGATCTCGCCGGCCAGGCTGCTCCACTTCTCGGCGCGGGCGGCCTCGTCGGCATCCCACGAGAATTCCTGGCGGAATTCGTCGGGCAGCGACTTGTCGTATGCCTCGACGATGTTGGCCAGCGAGACGCTCTTGCTGCCGTGCTCCTCGCGCAACGCATCGTCATTGGGGAGGTTGATGCCGATGGGTGTCATCGGACCGCTGTCGCCGGTCTCGATCACGACATCGATGGCGGTCGCGGTGACGCCCTGCACCTGCTCGCGGCGGTATTCGGGCGCATACGGCATCCGGTCCTCGAACCACTGGGCGTGATCCGCGATCGCGGCGATGGCGCGGGTCTTCTCGGGGTTCACGTGGTAGACGAGGGCTTCCCATGCCCCCTTGCGCCCGCGCGCGTCGAGGTAGACCTCGATGAAGCCGTTGATCGTATCGACCGGAGACGACTTGTCGAGCGTCCACGCGATGTCGTACGCGATCCGGTCGGCGTCCTCGCCGGTGCGGTAGAACCGGATCAGGGCTTCGAGCGCACGCCGCATCGCAGGCGTCGCAAACGGCAGCGCACGTTCGAGCGAGGCCACGATCTTCGTGATCTCGGCCGAGTACCTGCCGCCGATGCGGTACACCTCCTCGACCAGCGTGCCGTCGTCGCGCCTGACGAGTCGTGAGTTGAGCGCATGCCGTTCCTCGAACTGCTCGAGGTCGGCCAGCGTGACGCCGGCGTACAGGTTGTTGCAGCTCGCGGCCAGGAGGTCGTCGCCGTCCTGGGGGTTCTTGTTCGTGACGCTGGGCTGAAACGCCGGGTCGAACAAGAGGGGCGTCAGCGCGGCCAGGTGCGCGTCGAGCGACACTCCCGGCGCAAGCGACAGGCGGCCACCGTTGGCGATCGCGGTCCTGACCGCCGAGGCAAGGGCGTCGGGCGTGCACTTCAGCACACCCTTGCGCGAGGTCAGGTGCGACCAGGGTCCCGTGTTGAGCCAGAACAACTTGGTGAAGCGTGTGACCTCCTCCAGCGTCGTGGCGTCCACGCCGGCCGGATGACCGACGATCGCCTCGAGCACCTCGCGCATCGCGAGGTTGGCGTGATGCCGCTGGTCGTAGTAGATGTCGCGCCCCCACAGCGCCGCTTCGTACAGGTGCCACGCGAGCCGCTTCTCGTTCAGCGCCAGCGCCTCGAACCCGTCGTCGTAGAGCTGCACGACCGCCGCGTCGTCGATGCGTTCGAGCAGGTACCGACGTTCGCTCACACCGGCACCTCGTCCTGGTATGCCGGCACCTCGACGTTCCATCCCAGTTCGGCCTCGATCTTCGTCTTGAAGGCCGCCATGGGATCGGGCTCGCCGTGCACCAGGTATGTCGTCTTCGGCGCCGCGGGGAACGTCTTGAGCCAGCGCACGAGTTCGGAGCGATCGGCGTGCGCCGACATCGAGTCGATCTTCTCGATGCGCGCGTTGACCGGCACGAACTCGCCGTGGATCTTGACCGTCGTGGCGCCTTCGACGAGCTGCCGGCCACGGGTGCCCTCGGCCTGGTAGCCGACGAAGAGAATCGTGTGCTTCGGATCGCGAAGTGCTGCCTGCATGTGGTGCAGCACGCGGCCGCCCGTCGCCATACCGCTTGCCGAGATCACGATGGCGCTGGCCCGCGACGCCGTGAGGTCCTTCGATTGCTGCGTCGAGTTGACCGTCTGGAATCGCGCGGTGGCAAACGCGAGGACGTCACGGCTCTGCGGCTGCATGTCGGGATCGAGTTCAGTCGTGCGCGCGCGATAGAACTTGAGGGCCTCGACAGCCATCGGGCTGTCGACGAACACGGGCATCCTCGGAATCCGCTGCTGGTCTTCGAGCCGCTTGACCCAATAGAGCACCTCCTCGACGCGACCGATCGCAAATGCCGGGATGATCACCTTGCCGCCGAGCTTCACGGTCTCGCCGATGATGGTCGCCAGGCGGTCGCCGTCGTCATCGGCCTCGTGGTCGCGGTCGCCGTAGGTGGATTCGACCAGCAGCACGTCGGGCGCCTGATCCACCGGCATCGGGTCGGGAAGCACCGGGCGCCCGTAACGACCGATGTCGCCCCCGAACAGGACCGACGACCCGCCGCCACCGGGAAACGTCATCCTGACGTAGGCCGACCCGAGCAGGTGGCCGGCGTTTCGATACGTGATCTCGACCCCGGGGGCGACGGTGATCGGCCGGTCGAAGCCGACCGGCTGCAGCATGGTGAGCGCCCGGAACGCGTCGGCCTCGGTGAAGAGCGGTTCGGCAGGGTCGTGCCGCGTGTAGTGGTGCTTGTTGGCCTGGCGGGCGTCCTCTTCCTGCAACCGCCCCGCGTCGGGCAACACCAGCTTGCTGAGGTCGGCCGTGCCAGGCGTGCAGAAGATGCGCCCCTCGAAACCCGCGCCAACCAGGCGGGGCAGCAGTCCCGTGTGGTCGAGGTGGGCGTGCGTCAGGACCACCGCGTGAATGCTCCTGGGATCCACGGGCAGTTGGTCCCAGTTGCGTCGACGCAGTTCACGCAGCCCCTGGAACATGCCGCAGTCGACCAGCACGCGGTGCGCGCCGGTATCCACGAGGTACTTCGACCCGGTCACCGTCTGCGCGGCACCGAGGAATCTGAGCGTAGGCACGAGGGGGAACTCCTTCGGGAGAGGAGGGGAGAGGCGACCGCCAGACAATATCATTCTGGTAGTCTGATGCGACTCGGTGCGCGACGGACCTCTGGCGTTCGAGCCTCAGGACACCTGCACCGCAAGGCACCCAATGCTCGCACATCGCTTCGTGGCCGTGGTGTTCGCCACGCTCGTCCCGTTGACCGCCTCGGCGCAGCAGCGCGCCCTCACGATCGACGACCTCTACGATCCGCAGGCACGGATCGACCTCGGCGGGTTACCGGCCGGTGTGACCTTGCTCGATGGGCGGCCATCACCGCCGCGGGGGTCGTTCCGTTGGGGGCCGTAGGGGCCGCACCTCAGTGCGGCCCTTGACCACGGGCGTCTGCAGTTCACACGATATCCGGGCGGCGATGCCGCCCGATCACGATCCCCGGCAATCAACAACGCGTTGCGGCAGGCCGCGCGCGATCGTTTCAGAAGGAGACGGGCACAACATGCGCAGCATCATCCGCTTCACCGCACTCGCACTGCTCATCAGCGTCCCCGCGGGCGCTGATGTCACGCTGACCGGCACGTCGTCGATGAAGGGTGGCCCCTTCGCGGCCGAGGGCGCGGCACTCACGTACATCAAGGGCGCGAAGATGCGCACCGACTCGACGTTCCGGGGCGACCTGACGAGCATGGTCTTCGACGTCGACGGCCAGAAGATGATCATGATCAACCACAAGAAGAAGGAGGCCGAGGTCTTCGAGATGGCCACCTTCCAGAATTCGGTCGGCGTCATCGACGACGGCGCCCTCGACGTGACGTTCACGCCCAACGGCGAGTCGAAGGTCATCGCGGGCGAGACGTGCGACGGGTACACGATGACGATCACCATCCCCTTCAAGCAGGAAGGCATGCCCGAGGGCTTGAGCATCGTCATGACGGGCCCCGTGTTCGTGGCGAAGAACAGCCCGGCCAAGGATGAATACGCAACCTTCTACCTCAATGCGGTCGAGAAGGGCTTCTTCTTCACGAACCCCGCGCAGGCCAAGGCGCAGCCCGGCGTGGCCAAGGGCTTTGCGAGGCTGTACCGGGAGATGGCGAAGACCGGGGTGGCCTACGAGATGTCGATGCAGATCAAGTTCGAGGGTGGCGGGATGATGGGCTCGATGATGAACAAGATGGGCGGCTCGACCGTGACGACCAGCTACACGAGCGTCTCGTCGGATCCCATCGCCGACTCGCAGTTCGACATCCCTGACGGCTACAAGGTCAAGCAGGGCAAGTAGCCGCGCGACGCGGGGAGCGTGACACCGTCACGTTCCCCGTTCATCAATGCGTCACAGCGCCCCTCAGCACATCGCCCCGCTGATCGAAGCCCTGACGACACGCGAACGTGTCGTCGCGGTCGAGTTGCGCCCGCCGCGCGCCGAACTGGGACGGCGCGCCGGCATGGACGCCTGGATCGACACGTACCACGCCATCCGCACGCTGACGCGGCACGACACGTACGTGTTCCTGACCGACTCGGCCGTCGGCGCGCAGGAAGAAGACAACCTGCGGCACCTCGTCACGAACCTCAATCGCGACGTGCCGCGTCCGCGCATCATCCCGTTCCTCACCGCCAAACACACGCTCGAGTACTGCCTGTCGTACGCCGATCGGGCGGTCGAACACGGCTTCCCGGCACTCGTGGTGCTCGGCGGCGACGCCAGCGTCGGCACGCCGCGGTGCGTGCCGCACGCCTGGGAGCTGCGCAAGAGGATCCGTGAGCGCCAGCCGACGATCGCGCTGGGGGGGTGGGCCAACCCGCACCGCGACGCCGCGCGACAGGTCGACTTCCTGCTCGCGCAGGAGAACACCGCGGAGTTCTACCTCGCGCAGGTCGTGTCGCACCACCATGTGCGCGAGGTCGAGGCGTTCGTGAACGAGGCGACCCGGCGCGGTCTGACCCTGCCGGGCATGTTCGGGGTCTTCTACTACCGCAGCGCCAATCCCCGCACGCTCGTTGCGCTGTCGAATTTCCTTCCCGTTCCTGCCCAGGCCCTGGCGAAGGAGTTCGCGGCGGGCGCCACGGCCGACATCGTCTGTTCGCGCACCCTGTCAGCGCTGTACGGCGCAGGCGTGCAGCACGTCTACATCAGCAACCTGCCGCTCGTCGGAACGCCTGCGAGCCTCTCGCGGGTGCTGAAGGGTGTCCACACTTGATTCGCTCGACGGCCGGAGGCGCCGCTGCCTCGCAAGGAACCCGCATGACCCTGACCGACCGTGTCGCCCTCATCACCGGCCCCAAGCGCATCGGCGCGGTCGTGGCCGCGCACCTCGCCGAGCGAGGCTGCGACATCGTGCTGACGTGCAACCGTTCGCGCGACGAGGCCGACGCGTCTGCCGACGTCGTGCGTGCGCTCGGACGTCGTGCCCATGTCGTGCAGGCCGACCTGAGTGACCCTGCGGTCTGCCGCGCCACGGTGGACGAGGCGGCCGCGACGATGGGGCATCTCGACGTCCTCGTGAACATGGCGTCGATCTACTCGGCCAGGCCCCTCGACGAGACGACCGACGCCGACTGGGATCGCCAGATGTCGCTCGACCTGCGCGCCACCTGGGCCTGCTCGCACGCGGCGGTCAGGCACATGCGGTGCCGCGGCGCCGGCCGCATCATCAACTTCACCGACTGGGTGGCGCGCAGCGGGCGCCCGCGGTACACGGGCTACGTCCCCTACTACGTGGCGAAGGCCGGGGTGCTCGCGCTGACCGAGGCACTGGCCCTCGAGTTGGCCAGGGACCAGATCCTCGTGAACGCCATCGCCCCCGGCCCGATCCTCGCGCCGCCTGACACGACCGACGAGGAACTGCGGCAGGTCGAGCGCGCCACGCCACTCGGCCGCTGGGGCGGCGAAGGTGAGATCGCCAAGGCCGTCGTGTTCCTGTGCGAGACCGACTTCATCACCGGCGAAACCATCCGCGTGGATGGTGGACGGCACGTCCGGTAGCGTTCAGGGCGTCGGACACTGCAAGCTTCTTCGTTTCGGGAGTTCCCATGTGCCAGCGTGTGACGTGTGAGAAGTGCGGCAAGCCGACGTGGGCGGGGTGCGGGATGCACATCGAGCAGGTGCTCGGCGACGTGCCGCCCGACCAGCGCTGCCAGTGCGACCGGCCGAAATCCTGGCTCGCCAGGTTGTTCGGCCGCTAGCGCGCTCGCGCCCGGAGCGCCAGGGCGGGGCCTGGGGGCGCAGGCCCGGGCAGCGCCCGTCAGATCGGGGCAGTGGCGTGAATGGCGCTACAATCGTGCACCGCACGATGCCCCGCGCACTGTCGCCATCGCAGTTCCTCGTCCTCTCGTTTGCCGGGCTCATCCTGCTGGGAAGCGTGCTGCTCTGGCTGCCCGTCTCGTCTGAACCAGGGCACACGCTCGCGTTCGTCGATGCCCTCTTCACCTCGACGTCGGCCGTGTGCGTCACCGGCCTCATCGTCGTCGACACGCCGAATGCGTTCTCGACGTTCGGCGAGGTCACGCTGATGCTGCTGATCTTCGCCGGCGGGCTGGGCTACATGACGTTGTCGACCGTGCTGGTCGCCGCCTTTGGGCGGAAGCTCTCGTTCCAGGAACGCTCGACGCTCCAGGAAGCCCTGAACATCGACTCCCGCGAAGGGCTGGTGCGGTTCGCGGCGACGGTGTTCCGCGTCGCCCTCGCGATGGAATTGACCGGCGCGCTGATCCTGACCCTGAAGTTCTGGCCCGAGTTCGGCCTCGGGCGCGCGGCGTACCTCGGGTTGTTCCACGCCGTCTCGGCGTTCAACAACGCCGGCTTCGCCCTGTGGTCAGACAACCTGACCCGCTACCGGGGCGACGTGGTCGTGAACATGGTCATCACGTGGCTGATCATCTTCGGTGGCCTGGGGTTCTTCGTCATCCGCGAGTTGGCGGAGCGCAAGCGGTTCGTGATGTGGTCGTTGCACACCAAGCTCGCGGTGGTGATCACCAGCGCCCTGCTCGTGTGCGGAACGGCCCTGATCCTCATCTTCGAATGGGGCAATCCGCGCACGCTGGCACCGCTTCCCCTTGGCGAGAAGCTGCTGGCCGCCTGGTTCCAGTCGGTCTCGCCGCGCACGGCGGGGTTCAACACGATCGACATCGGCGCGATGACAGGGCCGGCACTCTTCCTGACGATGGCGTTGATGTTCATCGGCGCGTCGCCGGGCAGCACCGGTGGCGGTGTCAAGACCACCACCTTCGGCATCACGGTGTTCGCGCTGATTTCGACCGTGCGGGGCGGAGGCGAGACCGTGGCCTTCAGGCGTCGCATCGTCAACGACACGATCGCGCGTGCGTTCTTCGTCTGCCTGATGGCGTTCCTGATGCTGAACCTCGTTGCGGGCATGCTGCTGCTCACCGAGGGGCGTGACCTGATGCGCACCCTGTTCGAAACCACGTCGGCGTTCGGCACGGTCGGCCTCTCGATGGGGGAGCCGGGAAGCGTGCTCTCGCTGGCCGGGCTGTTCTCGGGACTCGGCAAGTGCCTCCTCATCGGCATGATGTTCCTTGGACGCGTGGGCCCGCTCACCGTCGTCGTGGCACTTGCGGGGCACCGGCGCACGTCACACGTGCGCTATCCAGAGGGCCGCGTCTTCATCGGATGATCCTTTCATGACTCGTCGATCTTTTGCCGTCATCGGCCTCGGGCGCTTCGGCAGCGCGATGGCCCACACCCTCGTCGAACTCGGTCAGGACGTGATCGGCATCGACTCCGACGACGACCGCGTGCGACGGCTGGCAGATGTCGTGTCGCAGGGCGCGCAGCTCGACGCCACCGACCTGCGTGCCTTGAAGGACGTGGGCGTGCAGGACGTCGACGTGGCGGTGATCTCGATTGGCGAGAACATCGAGGCGAGCCTGCTGGTGGTCATGCAGGTGATGGAACTCGGCGTCGGCGAGGTCATCGCCAAGGCCGTGACGCCGTTGCACGGCCGGATCCTGCAGAAGCTGGGCGTCAAGCGGGTCATCTACCCCGAGCGCGACATGGCGATCCGCGTCGCGCACAGCCTGGTCGTGCCGAACTCGCTCGACTACATCGAGCTCTCGCGCGACTTCTCGATCGTCGAGCTGCCTGCGCCCAGGGAGTTCGTCGGCAAGTCGCTCAGGCAGCTCGAGCTGCGGCCGCGCTACGGCCTGACCCTGATCGCCGTCAAGCGCAAGCCCGACAACAGCGACGGCGAGGTGACCAACATCGCCCCCTCGGCAGATGAGGTCATCGAGGCTGGAGACGTCCTCTCGCTGCTCGGCGCCAACGAGCGCCTGGCGCAGCTCAGCCGGCTACTGGGCAAGTGATGTGAGCACGACGCGCCAGGGGGCGGCCATCGTCCCGGCCATGAACAGCGGAGCCCGCGACACGAGGTGAGCCATGATCAGCCGCCGACACTTCATCCGCAGTGCCTCGACCGCCACCGCGGCGATCGCCGCGTTCCGCGACGACGCGATGGAGCGCATCGCGCACGCGTCCACGGCCGCCGGCGATCGATCACCTGACGAACTCGCCCGTGACGAGGACTACTGGCGCGAGATCCAGCTCGCGTTCACGCTCGACCGCAGCATCATCAACCTCAACAACGGCGGCGTGTGCCCGAGTCCGCGGGTCGTGCACGAGGCCTTCAAGCGCTACCTCGACATCTCGAACCAGTCGCCCGTCTACCACATGTGGCAGGTGCTCGAGCCCAACATCGAGTCGGTCAGGCGGAAGCTCGCCCTGCACGCCGGGTGCGATCCCGAGGAACTCGCGATCACGCGCAACGCGAGCGAGTCGCTGATGATCGCGCAACTCGGCATCGACCTGGCCCCTGGCGACGAGGTGTTGACGACGAACCAGGACTACCCGCGGATGCTCGACACGTGGGACCAGCGCGCGCGGCGCGACGGGATCAAGGTCGTCCGGATCTCGTTTCCGGTGCCCCCGCCATCCATGGGCGACCTCGTCGGACGCTTCGAGCGCGCCATCACGCCGCGCACGAAGGTGATCCACTTCTGCCAGATCACCAACCTCACCGGCCAGATCTTCCCCGTGCGCGAGATCTGCCGGCTGGCGCGCGCTAAGGGCATCCGCACCATCGTCGACGGGGCACACGCCTTTGCGCACTTCCCGTTCGCGGTGCGCGACCTCGAGTGCGACTACTACGGCACCAGCCTGCACAAGTGGCTGCTGGCACCGGTGGGCACCGGCTTCCTCTACGTCAGGCGCGAGCTGATCGGTGACCTCTGGGGGTTGACGCCCACGTCGGCGTCGCGCGCGGCCGACATCCGGAAGTTCGAGGAGGTCGGCACGCACCCCGCTGCGAATCACCTCGCGATCGCCGAGGCGCTCATCTTCCACGAGACGATCGGCGTCGAGCGCAAGGTCGCACGGTTGCGCTACCTCCGTGACCGTTTTGCACGCCGACTCCAGACACTCGACAAGGTCACGATGCTGACCAACCTCGACGACCCCGCGCAGGCAGGCGGTCTGTCGAACGTCTCGGTCGCCGGCATGGATCCCGGGCGGATCGCGAGCCATCTCTGGAACACGGACCGCATCATCGTCACGCCCATCGTGCACGACGAGTTCCAGGGCCTGCGCGTGACCCCCAACGTGTACACGACGCTGAGCGAGATCGACGCCTTTGTCGCGGCGGTGGAGCGCGTGGTCACACGAGGACTCCCGTCTGCCTGAGCCCGCACGGTCGCGAGGGCCGCACGGGGGTGCGGCGCGTGGGGTTTCCCGGGCCGCACTGGGGTGCGGCCCCTACACCTGGACCTGAATCCGATCACGTCCTGCCATGGCCGTGATCAGCGGCAACTGCACGACGGTGCGACTCCCACGTTTTCTCTTCCCCGGGCCGCAGGGGGTGCGGGCCCTGCGGCGCCTACGGTTCCTCGAGGCGGATCCCGAAGCGCTCCGCCATGCGGTAGAGCGTGCGGCGATCGACGCCGAGCACTTCGGCGGCACGGGTGCGGTTGCCCCCCACGCTCTCGAGCACGTGCTTGAGGTACCGGCTCTCGAGTTCGTCGAGCGATGGCAGGTCCTGGAACAGGCTGTGCTGCACGTCGTGCGTGGCGCCCCGGAGGCCGGGCGGCAGGTCGGCCACGTCAATCATCGATCCGCGCGAGAAGACGACGAGTCGCTCGACGACGTTCTCGAGCTCACGCACGTTTCCTGGCCAGTCGTAGAGGCTCAGCGCCTGCACCGCCGCGGGCGAGAGATCGACGGTACGCTGCGCGCGGCTGCAGGCGTTGCGGAGGAACTTCGCCGCCAGCAGCGGGATGTCGTCGCGTCGCTCGCGCAAGGGAGGCACCGTCACCGTGATCACGCCGAGACGGTAGTAGAGGTCCTGCCGGAACCGGCCGTCGAGCACCGCGGTTTCGATGTCGATGTTGGTGGCCGCGATGACGCGGATGTCGACCTTGATCGTGCGCGCGCCCCCGACCGGTCGCACCACGCTCTCTTCGAGCACGCGCAGCAACTTCACCTGCAGGCCTGGTGATGTTTCGCCAAGCTCGTCGAGGAAGACCGTGCCGGTGTGTGCCTGTTCGAAGATGCCTTTCGTGTCGCTGATCGCCCCGGTGAACGAGCCGCGCACGTGTCCGAACATCTCTGATTCGAGCAGGGTCTCGGTGATGGCGCCGCAGTTGATGGCCACGAACGGGCGCGTCGCCCGATGGCTGTGCGCGTGCACCGCGCGCGCCACCAGTTCCTTGCCCGTACCGCTCTCACCGATGATCAGCACGGGCGCCGTCGTGTCGGCAGCGCGTGCTATCTGCTTGTAGACCGACAGCATCGCCGGGCTTCGGCCGACGAGTCCGGCCGGCTGGATCTCGCGGGGCGGGTGCGTGGCAGTCGGCGTGATGGCCGTTGCGGCCGCTGACGCCGTCGCCTGCGCCAGTGCCCGATCGACGACGGCCTTGACCTCGGCGATGTTGAACGGCTTGCTGATGAAGTCGAACGCCCCGTTCCTCACGGCGTCCACCGCCGTCTCGAGCGAGCCGAACCCGCTGATCAGCAGCACCTGCGCGTCTGGCGTCGCGCGCTTGAAGGCCCTGAGGACGTCGAGCCCCGAGAGCCGCGCGTTGAGGTTGATGTCAGAGATGACCAGGTCGAACGACAACTCGCCGGCCAGCGCCAGCGCCCTGTCGGGATCGTGGGCCAGTTCGATCTCCCGGTCTGGCCGTGCCAGCAGTTCCTTCATGAACCGGCACGTCTCCGGGTCGTCGTCGACGACGAGTATGCGGAACACTGGTCACACCTCTCGGGGAGCTGGTGACCCGGTCTTGCCGGGCAGGTCAATGATGAACGTCGTTCCTGCGCCGGGCGAACTGCGCACGTCGATGCGTCCACCGTGGGCGGCGATCACGTCACGGGCAATGCTCAGGCCGAGACCCGTGCCCTGGCCGACCGGCTTGGTCGTGATCCAGGGTTCGAAAATACGCGGCAGGAGGTCGGGGGGAATACCCGTGCCCGTGTCGCGAATCTCGATGTGCGTTTCCTGGCCTCGGGCCTCGCCGACAATCGTCAGGGTCCCTCCGCCAGGCATGGCATCCAGGGCATTGTTGACGATGTTGAGCAAGGCCAGCTCGAGGTGCACTGGGTCACCGAGCATCCACGGCAGGTTGTCGGCAACCTGCATGTCTACCGTGATGTGTCCGGCCGTCAGGCGGGGCCGGGTGGTCTCGGTGAGCCGCCGCAGCACGTCGGCGGGGAACAGCGGCTCGCGCGGCAGCGCGGGCCGGCGCACGGCGTCGAGGGTCGTGCGCACGTACCCCGTCACGCGCTTGATCTGCTCCTCCATGCTCCGCAGGCGATCGAGCCGCCGTTGATCGCCCTCGGCTTCCTCGACCATCATCTGCACGTAGCCCGAGATGAGGTTGAGCGGGGTGCCGAGCTGATGGGCGAGGTTGGCGGCCGTCTGTCCTGCCGCCGCCGTCTGCTCGGCGCGTGCGAGGGCTTCACGCAGCGCAAACATGCGCTGGTAGCTGGTCACCAGGTCGCTGTTCGACAGGCGCAGCTCGGTGGTGGCTTCGTCCACGCGTTCCTGCAGCGACGCGTGCAGTTGCTCGATGCGTGCCAGCATCGCGTTGAGCGAGGACGCCACCAGGCCAATCTCGTCAGACGCCGACACCGAGGTGCGGGCCGAGAAATCACCCGCGGAGTAGCGCTGCACGGTCTGGAGGATCGCACTGAGCGGCTGGTGGATCAGCTTGCGCTCGACGTGGCTCACCAGGACGACCAGCACGATCGCCGTGCCCGCGGCGAACCAGAGCACCAGCATGCGACTGCGTGAGGCGACCTCATGCTCGAGTTGGAAGCTCACCGTGGAAACCGCGGCGCCAATCCACTGCCCGTCTCTCGAGATCGGGATGGCCACCGTCCTGAGGTGTTCTCGCTCTTCTGACCAGATCTTGGCGGTGGCCTCGATGGCCTCGCGTGCCGTGGCGCTCTCGGCAGCCGTGAGCGAGTCGGAACTCGACACCCCGAGCCACGTCTGGTCGCCTGTACGGAGCAGGACCCCCGTGCGATCGACGATTCCGCCGGTTCCGCTGGCCTCGAGGAGGGTGTGGACGGCGGCCGCCGTGGGAATCATGGGCGCCACGGCCAGGGTGTCGGCAATCTCGCGCGCCGCCTGCTCGCCTGCTTCCCTGATCGCCTGCTCGGCCCGCCACTCGTACAGCGTCGTCTGCACGAGCGCGCCGCCTCCGACCACCACCAGCGACACGACGGTGACCAGTGTGGCGAGCCTGACACGCAGCGATTGGTCCGGTGGCGCATGCGCCACAGTGTGATCGTTTGGCAGGCGGGTCTCGTCGGTCGACGGCACGGGGATCGCAGGTTCCTGCAGGAATCTTATCGGCGGACGGGGCCCGACCGCACAGTTTCCTTCCGGCACGGCACTTGTAGCGTGATTCCTGGTCACGGACTGCGCGTCGACAGGAACGAGGGTCCAGCATCATGTCAGGTCACGTCGTCGCGTCACCCCCGCTGCCCGAGTTGTGCGTGCTCGCCCATCGCATCCTGAGCGAGTTCCACGAGATGCCCGGTCTCCTGTTGACCGAGGCCCAGGCCCAGCGCCTGTGGCGGCTCGATTCCGACACGTGCAGGCAGGTGCTCACCCACCTGGTCACCGAACGCTACCTCCGTCGCACCGAACAGGGCCGGTACCTCAAGGCCTAGAGCACAACGGGAGATCTTGTCGTGGAACTTGCTCCAATCCAGGCGGCGCTCGATCGCATCCGGCCGTTCCTCCAACGCGACGGCGGCGACATCGAGGTCGTGGGCCTGGCAGGCAGGCGCGTGCGCGTGCGCCTGACGGGGAACTGCGCGGGCTGCCCGAGCGCAGCCATGACGATGTACGCGGGGGTCGAGACCTATCTCAGGGAACAGGTGCCCGAACTCGACGGCATCGACCTGGATTGACCGGCTGACCCGTGCGTCAAGCGCCCGGGGCCGGATCGGCCCCGCTGCCGGAGGGCGACTCGCCGAACCGGTACCCGATGCCCGTGACGGTCACCAGGAACTGCGGCCGCTTCGGCGACGGCTCGATCTTCTGCCGGAGCCACGCGACATGCACGTCGACGGTGCGCGTCGTGGTGCCCGGCTGGTAGCCCCAGACGTCGGCGAGCAGTTGCTCGCGCGACAGCGACACGCCCCGGTGCGACAGGAAGTAGCGCAGGAGCTGGAACTCACGGGCTGACACATCCACCCGCTCGCCGCCCCGCCACACCTCGCTGTGCGCGAGGTCAATCCTGACATCGCCGACCACCACCTCGTCGGGATGCGCAGCAGCGGCTGGTCGTGCCGGTGCATCGCGCCTGAGGCGCGCCTCGATCCTCGCGAGCAGTTCGGCCATCTCGAACGGCTTCGTCAGGTAGTCGTCTGCGCCCATCCGCAGGCCCGACACGCGATCGGTGAGTTGTCCGCGCGCGGTCAGCATCAGCACGGGCGTGTCATCGCCTCTGGCACGCAGGGCGCTCAGGACGTCGAACCCGTTCTTCCTCGGCAAACCGACGTCGAGGATCACCAGGTCGAAGCTGCCTCGGTCGGCCGCCGCCAGGGCGGCGTCGCCGTCGCCGGCGTGCTCGACGCTGTAGCCCTCCCTGACGAGGCGGTCGGTGAGCGTCAGCACGAGGCCGGGCTCGTCTTCAACGAGCAGCAGGCGCTTCATCACCGACCGGGGCCGCGACGGCGGCAGACGACGACAGAACAGGGAGGAGCACCGTGAAGGCGCAGCCGTGCGGGGTGTTGTCGGCAAGCGCGACGCGCCCGCCATGCTGTGCGACCGTGCGGTGGACCAGGCTCAGCCCCAGCCCGTTGCCGTGCACCTGTCGCGTCACCGCCACGGCGCCGCGGAAGAACGGCTCGAAGACCCGTGCGCGCTCGTCGGTGCGAATGCCGGGACCGCGATCGCGGACGACCAGCCGCACCATGCTGCGGCCGCGTTCGCGGACCGTGTCGGCGCTCAGCCCGATCCAGCCGCCATCGGCCGCGTACTTCACGGCGTTGCCGACCAGATTGACCAGCGCACGGACCAGGGCATCGGCATCGCCGGCAACGAGCGGCAGCGCCGCGGCACGGGTCACCTCGATCGTCATGCCCGCTGCTGCGACTTCACCCTGCACGCGTTCGAGGCAGGTGTCGATCACGTCTGTGACGGCGACGGGCCGCGCGTCCGCCACCGCGTCACCGGCGGCCTCCATGCCTGCAAACGCCATGACGTCGTCGACCATGGTCGACAAGCGACGGCCCTCGGTGGCAATCAGTTGCCCGTAACGCTGCACCTGTGCGCCGTCAGACACCACACCATCGGCCAGGTTCTCGGCGGCCGAACGGATGACGCTCAACGGCGTGCGGAGTTCGTGCGAGACGCCGGCCACGAACTCGAGCCGCTCGTGGGCGAGGCGCTGCGCGCGGCGCGACGCGATCAGGACCAGCCCCATCCCAGCGCCAAGGATGACCAGCATGCCGAGGCCGGCCCCGAGGTTCCATCGGCGGGTGCGGGCGATGGCTTCGTCGAGCGAACCGTCGCGATGGACGAGTGCCAGCGTCCACACGGGCGGCCGTCCGCCGGGAGCGCCGATGACGACCGATTCGCTGCGGCCTGGCCCAGGTGACGGCGACGGACCCTCCTGCGGCAGCACGGCGATCTGGACCCGATCTCCGCCGGGAGGCGGCGGCGCTGGTTCGCTCGTGGAGGCCGCGGCCGCCTCGGGCATCGCGGGCCGCGCCAGCATGAAGCGCGAGAACTCCTCGATGCGCAGGCGCAGGAGGTCGACGGTGGCGTCGGGATGCGAGAAGTCCGCCGCGACGCCATCGGACGGCCACGCGAACACGACGTCGCGGTCAGCCGCGCGCGTGATGCGCATCCTGAACGCAAACCGCTCGTCTGGCGGGAAGTGCTCCGCGGCGAGCGCCGGCAACAACGTCTTCGCAAGATACGTGGTATCGACGATGGCCACCATGGCCGCGATGTCGCGATCGGGATCGGGATCCTCGACGGCCGAAGGCACGGCAGCCGGCCCCTCAGGGCGATCGCCCGGCCGGCCGCGACGGAACCAGGGCCGCCCGACGATCAGCGCGGGCCCGGCCGGATCGATCGGCGGACCAAGCCTGAAGCGGCGGGAGTTGAACGGCCCCTCGCGATCGCGGTCGCGGTCGCGCGACGTGAGCCGCTCGACCACGTGCGAGTACTCCGCCGGAAGCGGCGCCTCGACCAGGGACGCTGTCGTCCGGTCGAAGCGCGCCGTCGTGATCGTTGGGACGGACGGCGGAGGCGCCTCGTCGCTAGTCCTGATCACGTAGATCGTCTTCAGCAATTCGGGGTGCGGTGACTCGTCGTACCAGCGGACGAGACGTTCGGTCACCGATCGTCGTGGTTCGCCGGTCGGGGCGGCGGCATCGACCTGCAGCCAGACGAAGGCTCGCGTCAGCTCGCGATCGAGATCGCGTTCGAACTGGGCGGCGCGCGAGGCCAGCAGGGCTTGCATGCGGTCGCGCTCGGCCTGGCTGGCTTCGCGCACCGACTGGTACTGCCACCAGCCGAGCACGCCGAGGACCACGGTGAGCACGAGGGCCACCGCTGCCAGCCTGAAGTCGGCGCGCTTCGCCCGCACGAGTGTCGCCTTGACGGTTGACGGCATGGTTCCCGACCGTACAGTAGCACCGGGCAACGGGCCCGCGCGGCAACAATCGTGCACTTCCGGCCAGTTTTTACGTTCTTAACCGGGTGTTTCGTCGTCTCATAGCAGTGCGGTGGAACAACGGCCCCGGCACTGACGCCCGCGCCCGTCGTTCCCCAGACCCGACAGGCCATCATGCGCAGCACACGTCCTCGCGTTGCACTCCTCGTCGTTCTCATCCCTCTCGCGGTGTTCCTCGGCGGCCACAGGCTGATCGGTGCCCAGGATCAGGCCGCTGCACTCGAAGAGGTGCTCAAGAACACGCGCGCCGCGCTCGGCGGTGCGGCCGCCGACAAGATCACGACGCTTGGCGCCGACGGTGAGTTCAGGCGCACGTTCGGCGAGCGCGAGATGAACGGCGACATCGAACTCAAGCTGTCGGGCAGCGACAAGTTCCTCTGGATCGAATCGATGTCGCCGACCGGCGATCCCACCATGCGCATCGTGCGCACGTCGGGTCTCAACGGCACGACGACGCTCGAGTCGGTCACGGGGGGCGGCGGGAGGATGGGTCGTTTCGGCGGCGCCGGCGGACCGGGCGGGGGACCGGGCATGGGCGAAGGGCCGGGGGGGCCGGGCGGACCCGGAGGGCCCGAAGACAACGCCGAGGTCCGACAGGCCCGGCAGTTGCGGATGCAGCAACGCCAGGCGACGCGCCTCATGCTCGCGTTGCTGCTCAAGCGCGACGGGCCGCTGCCGCTCGAGTTCGCCTACGGCGGCGAGGTCGACAGCGACGACGGAAAGGCCGACGTCGTGGTGGTGAAGGGTCCGGACAACTTCGCCGCGCAGGTGTACATCGACAAGCAGACGCACCTGCCGCTGGTCCTGGGCTATCGCGACGTGCAACAGCGGACGTTCCGCGTCGGCGGGCCAGGTGGCCCGGGCGCGCCGGGCGCACAGCCCGGACAGCCCGCCCCCACGCGCGAGGAGATGGAGCAGCGGATGCGTGAAGCACGCGAGCGCGCCCGCACCGAACCCCCGACCGTCGTCGACGTGCAGTGGTTCCTCTCGGATCACAAGAAGGTCAACGGCGTCATGTTGCCGCACACCATCCGCCGCGCAGAGAACGGCGAAGTGCGCGAGGAGTGGACGTTCAAGAAGTTCACGATCAATCCCGTGTTCAAGCCCGACACATTCGAGAAGAAGTAGGGACTCATGATGACGTGGTTGAGACGCTGGTTCGCGCCAGGCGCGGCCCTCGTGGTCGCGTCCCGCGTTCCGCTGTTCCTCATGGCCGTGACGCTCGCTGCGGCCAGTGCCGCGGCGCAGTCGCCGCCGGCAGGTCGCACGTCGGCGCTGCGCGTCACGGTGCTCGATCAGAGCAACGCCGTCATCATCGGTGCCACCGTGCGCGCGACGGCGGCCGACGGCACGGTCGTCGAAGGCGTCACCGACGAGAAGGGCGAGGCGGTGCTCGACGTCATGCCGGGTGAGTTCGTCCTCGACGTCTCATCGGCCGGCTTCAATCCCGCGCGCGTCGAGAAGGTACGCGTCCGCTCCGGGGCGACGAAGCGCGAGGTGACGCTGTCGATTGCCGCGATGCTCGAGGAGGTCACGGTGAGCCGCGATCCGACGGTGTCGGCGAGCGATCCGCGCGGAGACGCCTTTTCCACGTCGCTCACGCAGGATCAGATCGACCAACTGCCAGACGATCCGGATCAACTGGAAGAGGCCCTGATGGCGATGGCCGGTCCAGGCGCGACCATGCGGATCAACGGACTGCGAAGCGGGGGCATGCCGCCCAAGTCGCAGATCCGCGACATCCGGTTCCGTCGCAACATGTACGCGGCCGAGACGCACGAATCGGGATTCTTCTCGATCGACATCACGACGCAGCCCGGCACGCGCGGCTTCAGGTCGTCGGTCAACGCCACCTACCGCGGCGACCGCCTCAGCGCCAAGAATGCCCTGGCGCCCGAGAAGGTCGATGAGCAGTCGACGCGCGGACAGTTCTCGATCGACGGTCCGCTGTGGAAGGGCAAGACCTCGTTCGAACTGAACATCGATGGGCTGAGCCAGTTCGACTCACGGACGATTCTCGTCGCCACGCCGTCGGGGAACGTTCAGGACGTCATCCGGCGGCCAACCGATCGCGCGAACGTGCGGTTGGGCATCGACCAGGCCCTCACGAAGACGCACACCCTGCGCGCAAACTTCGAGCGCCGCGCCACCGACAACGACATGCTCGGCGTGGGTGAGTTCGACGTCGAGTCGCGTGCCTACTCGCGGACGATGAGCGACACGCAGCTGTACTTCCGCGAGCGCGGCCCGATCGCGAAGTCGATGATGAACGAGTTCCGGCTCCGGTTCAGGTGGCAGGACACCGAAACGATTCCGGAGTCGTTCGATCGCGCCATTCGCGTGAACGGTGCGTTCAACGCGGGCGGCGCCCAGACACAGGGCACCCGGACCGCGACCGAGATCGAGTTCGGCCATGACCTCGACCTGAACAGGGGCAGGCACAACATGCGGTTCGGGTCGCTGCTCGAGCGCAACAACTACGACAGCAGCGACATCAGGAACGCGCAGGGCACGTTCACGTTCGGCAGCCTCGCCGACTTCGAGGCGCTTCGACCGACGACGTACACGCAGCGCATCGGCGACCCGCAGGTCAACTATGTCTACTGGACTGCCGGCCTCTATGCGCAAGACGACGTGCGCGTCCGCAAGGACCTGACGCTGTCGTTCGGCCTGCGCCAGGAGTGGCAGTCGTACGTCGACAGCACCGTCAACCTCGCCCCGCGCGTCGGCATCGCGTGGTCGCCGTTGAAGAACGGCAACCTGTCGGTGACGGGCGGCGCCGGCGTGTTCTACGACTGGCTCGACGCGAACACCTACGAGGAGACGTTGCAGGTCGATGGCGTCCGCGTGCAGGACGTCATCGTTCGCAACCCGAATTACCCCGACGCGTTGGGCGACGCGGCGCTCCAGGTGCTGCCGTCCGGCCGCTACGAGCTGGCCGAGGGGCTCGACATGCCGCGGCTCTGGCAGGCGTCGATCGGCGTGGAACGGCGACTCGGAGCCGTTGGGCGGCTGAACGTGAGCTACCGCTACCGCGAAGGTCTCGACGAGTTGCGTGGCCGCAACATGAACGCGCCGGTGAACGGCGTGCGGCCGAACCCGTCGCTGGGCAACGTCATCCAGGCCCAGTCAATCGGACGGTCGTCTGCGAACCAGATGCTTGTCGGCCTCAACGCAGCACATCCGAAGCAGCTGTTCTTCGTGGCAGCCAACTACACGCTGTCGTTCGCGAACGACGATGGTGACAGCGCGTTTGCGTTGCCCGCCAACAACCTCGCACCCGACGAGTGGTCGGTCTCGCGAAATGACGTGCGCCATCGCTTCGGTGGCTTCTTCAACCTGCGGCTCCCGGTGGGGTTCCGCCTGGGCGGCAACGTCCGCGCTGAATCTGCGGCGCCGTACAACGTCACGACGGGTACCGATGACAACGGCGACAGCGTGTTCAACGATCGTCCTGAGGGCGTTGCCCGAAACAGCGAGCGCGGTTCGGCCATCGTCGACATGAGCCTGCGGCTGTCGTGGCAGAAGGGATTCGGGAAGAAGGCCCAGGCACCCACGCCTGCCGGACCGGGCGGTGGCCCGGGCGGGCCGGGTGGCCCCGGTGGCGGTCCTGTCGTCCGGATGGGGGGCGACGGCCCGGGCGGGGGCGGCGGGATGTTCGGTGGCGGACGCGGAGGGGGCGGCGGTGCCAACGACAGCCTCGTGTCACTCGAGCTGTTCGCCAACGCGTCGAACGTCTTCAACCGCGCCAACTACTCCGGCTACTCGGGCATCCTCACCTCGCCCGTCTTCGGCCAGCCGACGACCGCGCAGAGTCCCCGCCGGTTCGAACTCGGCATGCGCCTCTCGTTCTAGCCGCCCCGCACGGCGAATTGGGGTCTGACCCCAATTCGCCGCCGGAGGGCGGGATCGGCCCGAAAAGCGTAAACCCGCGTTTCCGGCCGACCGCGACGCGCGGCCTTGCGACGCAGGAACATCCCACGATCGCCGCGACAACGGGAGTTTCCGGAAGGACAACGACTGGGAATTGGGGTCTGACCCCAATTCGCCCCAATTCGACCCGGTTCGACTGATTCGCGGCTCAGAGACCGAGCTGGTTCGAGCAGCGGGCGGCGTCATCGACGCCAAGAACAACGAACACGCTGCCCCGGCCGTCACCCTGGCCGGCGTAGACGTAGTCGAGATTGACGCCAGCCCTGGCGCAGCGTCGAAGCAGCCGGCCGAGGTCCCTGGCAACGATGGTCGCGGTCATCACGTCGCGGGCGGTCACCGGAGGGTGAGGCGCGAGGACGTCCGCAGCAAGGAGGGGGTTGTCGCAGATGACACGGAGGCTGGCATCAGACCCGAGGTGCCACGCCTCGACCACGATCCGCGCGTCGGCAAGCGCTTCGAAGACCGACGCCAGGGCCCCTGGATTATTGGAGAGTCGCGCACAGACTTCTGATCGAACAGCCATGAGCTTTCCACTCTAGCAGAGGCGCGGGCCCTGCGCGGTGTCGTACACCAGACAGGCCCCGGGAATTCCCCGGGGCCTGTGGTGGAACTTCCTGCTCGAACGCGGACGTGCTCGACGTTCTAGGTCAACACCTTGATCACGACGCGGCGGTTCTGCGACCGGCCAGCCTTGGTGTTGTTGGGCGCCACCGGCTTCGCCTCGCCGAAGCTGATCACGTTCATCTTGTGCAGCGGCACGTGATGCTGCTCATACAGGTACTTCTTCACGGCCTCTGCGCGCTGCAGGCCGAGGCGCTCGTTCAACGCCGGCGAACCCACGCCGTCGGTGTGTCCCTCGATCTCGAGGTAGACGTTCTTGGGATCGGCCGCCAGGGCTTCCACCACCTTGTCGAGCTCGGCCTTCACACCATCGGCGAGGGTCGCGCGTCCGAACTCGAACTTGTTCTTGTCGTCGCTCAGCACCACCTCGTAGACGAGGCGCTTGTTGGCCTTATCCATGTCGAGGACCTTGCCGTCCACGGCCGCGGCCGCCGCGCGCGCTTCCTCGGCCGAACGTCCGGCCGCGTCTGCCCGCTGCGCCGCGGTGTTGGCCTTGGCGTCGACCTCGCCGATGCGCGTCTCGTTGGTGCGCACGCGTTCCTGCGTCGCCTCGACCTGGGTGCCGAGCGTCGTGACCTTGTCGTTCACGTCACCGACCTGGCCGTTCACGTACTTCTTGGTCGCGCATGCGGTCGAACCCGCGCCCAGCGCGATCACCGCGACCATCAACATCACCTTACGCATACCGAACCTCCTGGTTACGGCGAACTGCCCTCGCCGGTCTGATCTGCCTGATCTGCACACCCGTGGTCACCCAAGCCGTCGCGGCGTGGCGAAGTAGCCGCTCCGGGCCCGCACCTGCAATTCACGACGCCGCGTCCTGATGTCGAGCGGGCGCCATCCGGACACGGACGACGCCTCGATCGCCAGGACGTACTGATGCCTCAAGTCCGACAGCACCGCCCGCGACGCAACGCTCATCTGCGCCGGCGAACTCACGATGAACGCATCGCCGCCCGTCCACCACGCCAGGTTCTTCAACTGGCCCGTGGCAGCCATCCCCAACTTCCCCGTGTTCGAGTCGAGGGTGTCGAGTGGCGAGACGACGGCCAGGACATAGACCGGCAGGTCGGAGCCACTCGCGATCCCCGAGACGTCCGCGGGTCGCATGCGGCTGGCATTGTCGAGGCCATCGGTGACGACAACGATGGCGCGGCGCCTGCTGCGCATCGCTTCGAGCCGCCTGGCCGTCTCAGCGACCGCGTCGTAGAGCGACGTCGATCCGAAGGGCTCGACGCGGTCGAGGGCGGTGCGCACGAGCGCGATGTCAGACGTGAACGCCTGCTCCTCGCTCAGTTCCTTGTCGAAGGTGAACAGCGCCACCTCGTCGTCGGTTCGCAACGACGCCAGCAACTGGTCGACCACACCGCGCGCTGATGCGAGGTTCTCGGCCACCTTCATGCTGCCGCTCACGTCGATGAGCAGTGCCACGCTGACTGGCCCGTCGTCGCCGCGCGTGAAGCCCACGATGCGGCGCCGTTCGCCGCTGTCGAACACCTCGAAGTCGTCGCTGACGAGGTCGCGCACGACCTTGCCGCGACGATCACGAACCACTGCCGCCACCGGCACGATGTCGACGGCCGAGCGGAAGATCGCGGGTGCGGCCGGCGGTTCCTGCGCCCTGACGACAGGCGCGGGGACAGGGGCCAGCAGGACCCCGCCGATGAGCGCCGAAATGAAGGTCGTGAGGCTTCGCACGGTCATCCTAGTAACAAGAGGTTTGCCATACATGGCTATCTTGAAGGGAAAAGGGCAGTTCGCCGTGTTTCTCGGTCGAAGGTCGAGCCGGCAACAGGCCTTGGAGGGCGGTTGTTCGTGTAGAAGTTACATGATGCGACACTGATCCGCGTAGCGTCGTTCTGCGGAGTAGAATCGGGACATGTCCGGCACAACGAGCGCGCTTCCCACCGCCCATCGGGTCGACGGTTTCACCTACGCCATCCGGAACATCGTGGCCGAGGCGCGGAAGGTGGAAGCGGCCGGCACGCCGGTGACATACCTGAACATCGGCGATCCCATTCCCTTCGGATTCTCGACCCCCCCGGCGCTGGTCGAAGCGGTCGTCCGCGCCATGCGCGACGGTCACAACGGCTACACCGCCTCGGTGGGCATCCCCGAGGCCCGCGAGGCGGTCGCCCACGAATTCTCGTCGCGCGGCTTGCCGACGACGGCCGATCGGGTGGTCCTGACCTCTGGCACGTCGGAAGGCATCGAGCTGGCGATCGGTGCCCTCGTGAACGAGGGTGACGAAGTCCTGGTACCGACGCCGACCTATCCGCTCTACACGGCCGTGCTCGCCAAAGTGGGGGCGAAGGCCGTGTACTACCGCACCGATCCCAGCCGTGGGTGGCAGCCAGACCTCGACCACCTGCGCAGCGTCATCACGCATCGCACGCGGGTGCTGGTGTCGATCGATCCCAACAACCCGACTGGCGCGATCTATCCCGACGAGACGCGCCGGGCGTTGATCGACATCGCCGAGCGCCACAACGTCGTCATCCTGGCCGACGAGGTGTACGGGGATCTCGGGTACGAGGGACCCGTCGCGCCGATGGGCGGACTGGCACCCGATGCGCCCATCATCTCGTTCTCGTCGCTGTCGAAGGCCTACGTCGCACCGGGATGGCGCGCGGGATGGCTCGCCGTGGGCCGCAGCCCGCGCATGGACGGCGTGCTGGCCGCGATCAAGAAGCTTGCGGACGGACGGCTGTGCAGCCCCGGCCCCATGCAGTACGCCATCACCGAGGCGTTGACCGGCGACCGGTCGCACCAGGTCGGGCTGCGCGCCGCCCTCCGTGAACGCGCGGCGGTCACCACCGAGGCGCTGAACGCGATTCCCGGCATCACGTGCGTCGCGCCACGGGCCGCCTTCTACGCGATGCCCAGGGTCGCCCTGCCTCCCGGCGTCACCGATCAGGACTACGTGCTCGCGCTGCTGCGCGCCACGGGCATCCTGTGTGTCTACGGCTCGGGATTCGGCACGGCGCCGCAGGACGGGTTCTTCCGCGTCGTGTTCCTGGCGCAGCCGGCCGACCTGGTTGGCATCTACAACCGGCTCGGCGCGTTCACCCGCTCCTTCCTCGAGCGCTAGGCTCGGCGCACGGGTGCGACATCGCATGGGCACATCTCGGCACGGTTGTCGTACGCGGGAGACGTCCGTGGTGACCAGGCACCATCGACTCGAAGGGACGCACACGTGCTGAGCGACCAGCAAGACACGCCGCGACGACTGATCCGGTGGACGATCTGGATGGTCGTCACCACCTTCGTGCTCCTCTGGGTGCTGTACCTCGTGCGCGACATCCTGCTGCTGATCTACGTCAGCGCCGTGTTCGCCATCGGCTGCAGCCCCCTCGTGCGATTCATCGAACGGGTGAAGGTTCACCGCAGCGTGGCGCGTGTCCCACGCCCGGTGGCCATCCTCGTGCTCTACGTCACGTTGCTGGCGTTTTTCGCGCTGGTCGCATCGATCGGCCTGCCCCCGCTGATCGCGCAAGCGACGGAACTGGTCCAGAACGCGCCCGCGATCATCGACAAGCTCGAGGACGCGGCGATCCGGTACGGCGTGATCGAACACCGCCTCACGCTCCAGGAGCTGTTGCAGCGCGCGCCGCGGCCTGGTGATGCCGTGGGCACGCTCACGACGGCGGTGAGCGGGATCCTCGGTGGGATCGTCGGCGTGCTCACGATCCTGATCCTGACGTTCTACTTCCTGCTCGAGGCCGACTCCCTGGTCGACGGCGTGCTGCGGTTCTTTCCGCGGTCGCGCCGGCCGCGGATCGCCGAGATGTCGAGCCGCATCACGATCAAGGTGAGCGCCTGGCTCACGGGGCAACTGCTGCTCGGCGCGATCATCGGGTGCACGGCCGGCCTCGGCCTGTGGATCATGGGCGTGCCGTATGCGCTGGTGCTCGCGCTCATTGCCGCCATTGGCGAGTTGATCCCGGTTGTCGGACCGCTGCTGGCCGCGGTGCCCGCCATCGCGGTCGCGTTCACCGTGTCGCCGAGCACGGCACTGATGGTCACGGTGTTCTTCTTCGTGCAGCAGCAGGTCGAGAACAACCTGCTGGTGCCGAAGATCATGGAGAAACAGGTCGGGGTCAGTGCCATCACGGTCTTCATCGCGCTGATGATCGGCGCGTCGCTGCAGGGGATCGTGGGCGCCCTGCTGGCGGTGCCCACCGCGGCGATCCTGCAGGTGCTCGCGCGCGACCTGCTGCAGAGCGCAGACGAGCCCCCAACGGCCGATGCCTGAGGGCGCGCCCTCGCCGGCGTCAGCGCGCGGATGGTGGCCGGCGACGGCCTGGCGCGCGGCGGTGTGGTACTGCGTGCTGACGCTGGCCATGACGTGGCCGCTGGCGGCGGGGATCACGCGCGACATCCCGTGGGACCTCGGCGACTCGCTCCTGAACTGCTGGATTCTGGGCTGGAACGCCGATCACGTCGTGCGGGCGCTCGGCGGCGACCTGGGCGCGCTCCGCGGCATCCTCGACGGCAACATCTTCCATCCTTCGCCGCTGACGCTTGCCTACTCCGAGCTGCTCGCCGCGCAGACCCTGCAGATCCTGCCGGTCTATGCGCTCACGAAGAACCTCATCCTCTGCTACAACCTGCTGTTCCTGTCGTCGTTCGTGCTGTCTGGACTGGGCGCGTACCTGCTGTCGCGGCACTTCACGCGCGACTGGCGCGTGGCGTTCGTCGCAGGGCTGGTCTTCGCGTTCGTGCCCTATCGCTGGGCGCAGATCTCGCACCTGCAGGTCATCAGCGTGCAGTGGATGCCGTTCGTGCTGTACGGCTTCGCGCGCTGGGCCGACGGGGGCGGATGGCGTCAACTGGCTGGAGCCACCGCCGCACTGATCGCGCAGAACCTGTCGTGCGGATACTTCCTCGTCTACTTCTCGCTGTTCGTGCCCCCGTATGCGGTGTGGTGCCTGGCCCGGCACGGGAGGCTGCTCGACGTGCGACGCTGGGTCGCATTGGCAGCCGCTGCGGCGGTCACTGCTGCGTGCACGGTGCCGTTCCTGGTGCCGTACCTGCGACTGCGCGACAGTGGCGGCGAGCGACGGGAGATCGCGGAAGTCGTCGGCTATTCGGCCGACACGCTCTCGTACCTGACCTCGAACGCCATGATGCGGCTGTGGGGCGGCATCATCAACGCCTACCCGCGTCCCGAAGGCGAGCTGTTCATGGGGTTCACGGCGCTGGGACTGGCTGCGGCCGGGTGCGCCGCGGGGTTGCGTCGGACCTGGCGCGCGCCCCGCACGGCCGTGGCGGGATCCTCCAGCGCGCGTCATGCATCGCACGCCCGGATGGTCGGCGTCGCCCGGTGGATCGCAGTGGCCGCTGCGGTCATCTACGCGCTCGCCGGCACGCTCATCCTTCTAGGCGGTAGCGGACGGTACCGGGTCGGCCCGGCCCGGATCAGCATCACGAACTTCGGGCGCGTGACGCTGGTCGCGATCGCGTGCGCAACCGTCGCCTGGGCACTGCTGCCGCGTGAGCGCCGAGGTCGCGTCGTGGCCTCGTGGCGGTCGCCCGTTGCGGCGTTCGTCGCGGTGACTCTTGTCGCGTGGTGGTTGTCACTGGGTCCGGTGCCCCAGGCCGAAGGCAAGCCGCTGGGCGGGCCTGCCGCCTACGCGTGGTTGTACGCGCATGTGCCGGGTGTCGACGGGTTGCGCGTGCCGGCCCGCATGGGGTTCATCGCGGCCCTTGGCGTCGCGATGCTCGCGGGTTTCGGCCTGCACAGCCTGGCGCGGCGATGGCCGCGCGGGGCGGGGTCCGTGTGCAGCCTGGCCTGCGTGCTCGTCGTGGCCGAGGGAACGGTGGCGCCACTGCCCGTGAACCTGTCGGACCCCGACAGGGAACTCGCGCCGCCGGCGCGCGTCGCGCCGGGCAATGCGCCCGCCGCGCTCGATCAGTACCTGGCCCACCTGCCGGGCGAGGCTGTCCTCATCGAGTTCCCCTTCGGTGACAGCTCCTGGGAACTGCGGCACGTGTACCGCTCCACGCAGCACTGGAAGCGGCTGGTCAACGGATACAGTGGCTGGTTTCCTCCTGCCTACCTGCGGCTGGGGACGTACCTCGACGAGCCGACACGTGATCCGCGGGCGGCCAGCGACGCCCTGCACGGCAGCGGTGCGACGCACGTGGTGCTGCACCGGGATGCCTATCCCGCAGCCGGCGCTGCACGGATGCACGCCTGGCTCACTGCCTCGGGAGCCCGGGAGATCGCCGCGCGCGACGACGCGGTCGTGTTCGAGCTTCCGCGCTGACCGTCTCCCCCAGGGACGACCGCCGCTTCCTGCGACTTCCGAGACGCGCCGGGCCGTTGGCACCGATTCTGATAACTAGTCTCCTTTCAGTGGCATCGGGGCGGTTTTTGCACAACAAGACAACCTCGGAGACGACTATATGGGCCCCCTGGGGAGATTTCGTGAATACCGGCACACGACGTTCGGCAATGCCGTGATTCTCGTGTTCTTCTGCGCCCAGGCCGCCGACGGCGTGTTCACCTACCTCGGCGTCCAGGCCTTCGGCCGGATGGTCGAGGCCAACCCCGTCATCTCGTACTTGATTCACCTCGTGGGAGCCGGGCCGGCGCTGGCAAGCGCGAAGCTCGCGGCCATCGGCTTTGGCAGCCTCCTGCACCTGCTGACCGTGCACCGGATTGTTGCCCTGCTGACCGGCATCTACCTGGCGGGGGCCATCGCGCCCTGGGTCTACCTGCTGTTCGTGTCGCCGATGCGCCTGTTCGTCTTCTGAAGCGGAACCTGACCCCGGTCGTTCGCGTAGACTGAGCGCGTGGCGAAAGGGACGACACCGCACAGCTCGACGGTCTCGAAGGCCCGGTCGTTTTTCGACACTTACACCCGCGACATCACCCGCGAAGAAGTGCAGCGGCTGATCAAGCGTGACACGCGCGAGGCGTATCAGTACTTCTCGCGCGACATCCGCCCGGGCGCGTACGCCGACGCAAGGTGGTACGAACGCGCGTCGGGTCGCATGCACGAGCTGTTTCTCGCGTTCACGATGAAGCTGTCGCCTGCGCGGCGGCTGCTCTACGCGGTCGCGCTGGTGGCGTCGCTGGTCGGGCTCATCGAGCTCTTCACCGGCTTCGACGTGTGGTGGGCGCCGGCGGGGCCCTACAGCATCCCGCTCATCGTCCCGACCTGGCGCGACGGCACCGTCCTCCTCCTGGTCGGGTTCGTGCTGCTCAACCTGCTCGTCGTCCTCGAGGTGGCCGACAGGCTGTCGCTGAAGAACGATCTCGAGATCGCGCGCGACATCCAGAAGCAGATGCTGCCGCGCGAGGCGTTCCGCGCCGACGGCATCGAGGTGTACGGGGTGACGCGGCCGGCCAACACCGTCGGCGGGGACTTCTACGAAATCAGCCCGCTGCCAGACGGTCGCCTGGTCATCGCCGTGGGCGATGTGGCGGGAAAGGGCAGCCCTGCCGCACTGCTCATGGCCCTGCTGCTCGCCATCATGCGCACGCTGCTCGACGAAGGCATGGAGGCGGCAGCGCTGATGGACCGCCTCAACCTGCAGATCGCAAGGCACTCTCCGTCTTCGCGGTTCATCACCCTGTTCTTTGCAGTAATCGATCCGCGCACCGGTGAGATCGTCTACGTCAACGCCGGTCACCTCCCGCCCATCGTGCGCAGGCGCGACGGAACGTTCACCCGCCTGGCGCAGGGAGGGATCGCACTCGGACTGTCGAAGAAGTCCAGGTATGCCGCCTCGGTCGGTCAGTTCGACACCGGCGATGTGCTGGTGCTCTACAGCGATGGAATCACCGAGGCCGAATCGGAGTCCGGCGTGGCGTTCGACGAGGCGGGCATCGAGCAGATCCTGTCGCTGCGTCCCGACGCCACGGCGCCTGACCTCAGCCGCGATGTGTTCGCCGCGGTCGAGCGGCATGTGGGCGACCAGCGTCTCGCCGACGACCTGACCGTCGTCGTCGCCCGCCGCCTCCCCCCCCTCCCCACCCAGCAACCCACGTTGTCGCCCTGACCCCTGCCGTCAATTGGGGTCTGACCCCAATTCGGTGTCTTCGCGGCCAACAGGAGTCTGAGCGACATGGTTCTGGCCGCTTTCTGAGATCTCGAGAAAAGATCGTGGCGACTGGGGTCTGACCCCAATTGGCCTGAAACGCTGGGGCAACCGGGGGAAGTGACTACGCGGGGTTGCGCCGGACTACAATCGCGACAGACGGGCTCACGTGCACTTCATGCGCCGAACACTCTTGCTGCTGTGCCTCGTGGGACTTCTCGTGAGCGGCGCGACCGCGCAGCCGGGATCCGCGCAGGACACCAATCCGACGCGGCCGGGCACACCAACCATCGAATTCCTGCTCACGCTCGAGCGACTCGTCAATGCGCGCGACGCGACAGGGCTCCGGGCCCTTTTCGGGCCTCTCGTTCCCGACGACGAGGTCACCGCGGCGATCGACGACCTCGGCATGGCCGGAGCCGTGCGGACGACCTTCAGGGAACGCGACCGCATCGCGCTTCCGGGCCTCGACTCCGACATCGGCTTCCGGATCGTCGTCGAGGCGTTCAGCGAAACAGAAGCCGCAGGGCGCATCACGACACTGCGCCTCGACCTCAGACGGTTCGAAAACCTGCCGGGTGCGCCGTGGCTGATCGTCACGTTCGACCGGCTCACGCTCGTCGACGGACTCTACAAGCTCGCCCTCGACACCACGACACAGTACGTGGTCGACGATCTGCGGCTGACGGCAGAAGACGTCGAGATCCACGTGGCCACCGGCAACGCCTTCGTGGCGATGACTCCCGCAGGCATGACGGCTCTCGTCATCCTTGGCGACGGCACGATGACGTTCACTCCCCGTCCAGAAGCCGAACAGGTGCAGGTCAAGCTGTTCAGCGGGAAGCCCGTTCTCGTCGCGCCGTTCACCGTCGCCTGGATTCGCGTCAATCCCGAAGATCTGCGGGATCGGCTCACCAGCAGCGCCCTGACGCCCCGTGCGGTCGACCCGACGATGTTCGCGCGCGCCCGCGAGGTGTTCACCGAGGAGGTCGGGCGATCGTTCAGCCTCGACCTGAGCGACCTCAGTCGCGACACGTGGACGCTGATCCCAGGCTTCGGTGACCTGCTCACCACCGTGCGGACACGGAAGCTCGGGTCGCTCACGTACACCCATTCCCGGAACGAAGCCGAGGACGTGTCGCTGTTCGATCGGCAACGCCGCCGCAATATCTCGGTCTACGCATCGCAGCAGCGGCTCGCGGCGCGTGGACGCGGGTACGACGAGGATCAACTCTCCGATTACGACGTCCTCAACTACACGGTGGACGCGACCTATACGCCCGCACGCGAGTGGATGGAGGGCCGCGCCTCGATGACGTTACGAATACGTGCCTACTCCCTGTCGACCCTCACCGTGAAGCTGGCCGAGTCGATGGTGGTGCGCTCGGTCGTGGCCGATCGCGGCGGCCGGTTGCTCGCCCTCCGCGTACGCGGACAGAACAACGTCCTGGTCTCGCTGCCCACACCGGCGAACCGCGACGAGGAGTTGACCCTCACGGTGACGTACGGAGGCCGCCTCGAGTCGCTTTCGCCCGAACGTGAGGTGCTCGCCCTGGATCCGCAGGTGCAGCAGGAAGGCGTGCCGTTCCAGGACGTGCCCCTCATCGCGCCCGAGGCACGGTGGGTGTTCACGAACCGCAACGACTGGTACCCGCAGGCACCCGTCTCCGACTACGCCACCGCCACGATGCGGCTCACGGTTCCGGCCGTCTACCAGGTCATGGCCTCGGGCGACTCGGCAGGCGCCCCCGAGTTGAGCCGGGGCACCGACGACGCCGCCACCGAGATGGCGACGTACCGGTTCGTCGCGAGTCAACCGGTGAGGTACCTGGCCTGGGTGATCACGAAGCTGTCGCCCTCGGCTGCGGCAACAGTCTCGATACCCGCGGTCGATGAGACCGACACGCCAGCTTCGGCCCCGGCAGCGGATCCACCAACGACACCCGGCGAGTCCAGGGGCGAGTTGGTCGTCACGGGCTTGTCACCCGTCCGACAGGTGCCCATGGGAGCCTTCTACACGTCGCTCGATCTGTCGGTGGTGGCCAACCCGCGCCAGGCGTCGCGCGGCAAGGCCCTGGCCGAACAGGCTCGCGAGATCTTCGAGGTGTACGGCCGCCTCGTGGGCGATCTTCCCTATCCGTCGTTCACGCTGACGCTGGTCGACAACGAGGTGCCCGGTGGGCACAGCCCGGCGTACTTCGCCCTGCTGCACCAACCGCTGCCCACGACGCCCTTCAGTTGGCGGAACGACCCGGTCTACTTCGACGAGTTCCCGCAGTTCTTCCTGGCGCATGAACTGGCGCACCAGGTACTGGGGCCAGGCCGTTGGATGGAAGAGCTACCACGAGCAGTGGATCAGCGAGGGGATCGCCCAGTACTTCGCGCTGCTCTACGCCGAGCACCGTGGCGGCCCGCGGCTCGTGCGCCGCGTGCTCGACAAGATGCGGCGTACCGCCTTCGAGTACACCGGACAGGGGCCCATCTGGCTCGGCTATCGGCTCGGCCACATCCGGAACGAATCGCGCGTCTTCCGCGCGGTCATCTACAACAAGAGCGCCCTGATGCTGCACATGCTGCGGGGCCTTCTCGGCGACGAACGCTTCTTCCTGGCGCTCAAGACGCTCTACCGCACCAGCCGTTTCCGGAAGATTGGCACCGACGACGTGCGGCAGACGTTCGAGCAGACGTCCGGCCAGCCGCTGGAGCGCTTCTTCGAGCGGTGGGTCTACGAGTTCGGCGTGCCCCGCGTCACGTGGACGACGCAGGTCGCCGACGGGGTGACACGCATCGTGTTCGACCAGGAGGGCGACCGCGTCTACGACTTCCCCCTGCGGGTGTCGTACGTCGATGCCCAGGGCCGGACACAATCGGCCACCATTCCCATCACGGCACAGCAGGTCGTCTACACGCTGCCGACCGCCGGTGTGGTGCGCAATCTGCGGGTGGATGACGGGGGTTCACTGGTGCGGCTCTCGCGACGCCGATGATCTCGTTTTGCTGGTGTAGAATCGGGGATCTATGACGACCGTTACCTTCACGATCGACGGCAGGGAGCTCACGGTACCCAAGGGCACCACCGTCTTGCAGGCTGCCATCCAGCACGGCATCAAGCTGCCGTATTACTGCTATCACCCCGGCCTCGGGGTCGATGGCAGCTGCCGCGTCTGCCTCGTGAAGGTCGAGAAGATGCCGAAGCTGCAGGTCTCGTGCTCGGTCGTCGCCGGCGACGGCATGATCGTGCACACCTCGACCCCCGAGGTGATCGAGGCACGCGCCGGCGTGTTCGAGTTCCTCCTGATCAACCATCCCCTCGACTGCCCCGTGTGCGACAAGGGCGGCGAGTGCCCGCTCCAGGATTTCTCGGTACTCGTTCGGCCCGAAAGACAGCCGGATGGAATTCGAGCGGCGCACGTTCGACGGCGAGGGCGTCAAGGCCGACGTGGACTTCGGGCCGACGCTGATGCTCAACCGCAACCGGTGCATCATGTGCACGCGGTGCGCGCGCTTCATGCGCGAAGTCGACGGTGACCCGCAGATTGGCGTCATCAACCGGGGCTACCACAGCGAGATCGGCACGTCACGCGACGAGGGTGTCCACTCGCTGCTGTCAGGCAACCTGATGGATGTCTGCCCCGTTGGCGCGATCACGACCCGCGACTACCGCTTCAAGTCGCGCCCGTGGGACAACCCCAACGCGGTCGACACGATCTGCACGCTCTGCGAGAAGGGCTGCAACACGACGCTCTGGGTCAAGGCCAAGCCCGAATGGGCCAAGGGCGCGCAGCTGATTCGCACGACGCCGCGGTTCAATCCCGACGTGAACGGGTACTGGATGTGCGACATCGGGCGGTTCACGTATCACTGGGTGGAAGGCGACCAGCGCCTCGGGCAGCCGCTGATCAACCAGCAGGTCCGTCCATGGACCGACGCGCTCGCGCTCGTCGCCGAGAAGCTGAAGGCCGCCAGCCCCGACGGGCTCAGGTTCCTCGTGTCGGCCCACGCGTCGCACGAGGAGATGTTCGTGCTCGGCCGGCTGGCGCAGGAAGTGCTCCGCGACGCAGCCCCGCAGGCGATCTCGGTGAGCTGGACGACGAGCGAGAAGGAGCAGCCCGAGAACACCAGGTTCCCGGTGCCGCCGGTGAACGCGCCGAACGTCGCGGGCGCCAGGGCACTCGGCCTGATCGATGCGAACGCGACCGTCGCCGACCTCTCGGCCCTCAGGACCCTCGTCGAGAGCGGCAGGGTCAAGGCCGTGTTCGTGCTCGATCCCGGTCCGGCCGGCAATCTCGGCGACGTCGCCTGGCTGGTTGCGGCGCGCCAGAAGGGCACGCTCTCCTTCCTGGCCGTGCAGGGCGTCGTCGCGACGGATCTGTCACGCGCCGCCGACGTGGTGCTCCCCGGATCGGCCTGGGCCGAGAAGCACGCCGCCTACACGAACATGTCGGGGCAGTGCCAGACGACGAACAAGGCCATCGTGCCTCCCGGAGATGCGCGCGACGACTGGCAGATCCTGGGCAATCTCGCGCTCGCGATCGGGGCGCCGCTCGGTTACGACACCCTCCCGGAAGTGCGTGCCGCGATCGTCGCGACCGTGCCCGACTCGACAGCGTTCGCACGGCTCACCGAGCTCGAGTACCTCAAGCCGCAGAAGGCGTCGACCTGGCTCGAGTCGTCGAATCCGTCAGAACGCGTGAAATGGGATGCCATGTTCCTCGACCTGCCGCCCTTCAAGTTCGAGCGGATGTTCGAGGCCGCGCCGCGCGCCGACGTGATCCCCCTGAAGCCGATGCCGTAACACGCCACCTCGCCAGCACCCACGTGCACCACCGCGGCCGGCCTGCGAGAGGCGCACGGGCCGCTCAGGGAGCGGCCCCTACGCGAGCCGCGCCACGGCGATGATCTCGCCGGGGTACTTCGCGCCGAAGGGTGACTTGTCGTAGTCGCCGTAGATCGCCTCGACGCGGAACCCCTCGCACTCGAGCAGGTACTCGAGTTCGAACCTGAACAGGTAGCGCATCGAGAAGCGCTCCAGGTGCTGCTCCTCGCGGCCGTCGGGATGGGTCACGTCGATGGTGAACTCCACCTCCTGCGTCTGCTGCACGAAACTGCGCGCGGCGATGCGGAAGCTCCGCACGACGCGCCGTCCGTCGGGCATCGTGAACTCGGGCTCGCGCATGGGATGGATCGAGTAGCGCTCGTCGCCCATGAACGGAATCGATGGGTTGAACACGTCGATGACGAGCCGGCCACCCGGTGCCAAGTGAGCGCGGAGGCGACGCAGCGCGCACCGCTGCTCCTCTGCCGTCATGAGGTGCTGGAATCCACGGAACGGCAGGGTGATCAGGTCGAACGTCTGCCCGAGGTCCAACGTGCGCATGTCGCCCTCGATCAGCGTCACGCGCGCCCGCACGTCGGGCGGTTCCTCGTCAAGGCGATGCCGTGCGACCTCGAGCATCCGCGGCGACAGATCGAGGCCGACCATGGTGGCGCCCGCGCGCGCGCACGGCAGCAGGACACGCCCCGTTCCGCATCCCACCTCGAGGACGGGCCCGGGCACCTCGCGCGACATCTCGACGAAGAAACGCACGTCGGGCCGGTCGCGGTAGAGCGTCACGTGATCGTAGAACTCGGCGAAGCGGTCGTACTCGGCGCATGTCATCGCACGTCTCCCGTCTCCGTCGCTCGTCCCGGTTCACCGCCCCGTCACGCACACGTCAGGCCGGCAGGAACACACTCACGTCAGGCCGCTCCGCCAGGCGCGCGTCAGGCCGGCGCGACGACGCGCAGCGCCGCGGGCCGGATGCGAATGCGCGCGTCGGTTGCCGGCGGCAGCGGTTCGCCATCCACGTGCATCTCCATGGGCAGGGCGCACGAGATGGTGGCCTCGGTCATCCGCAGGGTCTGCACGCCCGGCGCGCTGCCGACGGTCCCGTCAAACAGCCGTCGCGCCCTCAGGATGAGCCTCCAGACCTCGGCAGCTTCAATCACGACCATGTCGAGGACACCGTCGTCGATGCGCGCCAGCGGCGCGATCCTGGCGCCGTTTCCGTACTGCGCCGAGTTCGCGACGGCGATGACGAGCGCGCGCACGTCGAGACTCGCACCGTTGACCGAGGCCCGGTATCGCTGCGGTTCATAGTGGCGCGCCTCGCCCAGGGCCAGGCCGACATACCGCGGCAAGCCCCATCCCCCGGTGCGGCGCCGGTTGAACGCCCGGGCGACGCAGGCGTCGAACCCGATCCCGGCAACGTTGACGAAGATCCGATCGTTGACCTCGCCGAGGTCGATCGTCCGCACCGGGCTCGAGAACGCCGTCGACAACGCCCGCTCCGGGGCGACCGGCAGGTGGAGTTCGCGTGCCAGGCCGTTGCCCGAGCCAGCCGGGACGATCGCCAGCGCCGACTGGCTGAATGCGAGCCCACTTGCCACCTCGTTCACCGTGCCGTCGCCGCCCCAGGCCGCGACAATGGCACAACCGGTGGCGGCGGCGGTGCGCGCAAGTTCCGTGGCATGCCCCGCATGCGTCGTGACGTGCACCGACACCTCGGCGCCGGCGTTGCGTGCGGCGCGGTCGATCAGCCCGCGATGCCGGGCCAGCGAGCGCTCGTCGTCGTGGCGCCGGCCTGAGATCGGGTTGATGATGACGGCGATGCGCATGCGCACTCCGGGGGGCGAGCGAGTCAGTGAATGACGACTGAAACCGCATGGTATAGTACCCGCGGTTCACACGAGCACTGCATGTAGCGTGTGACTTACTCGTCCGGGGGATGAGCGAGATGCATAGGCGCGGAGTCCGCCTCACGTTGTTCGCCGTCATGGTTGCTGCCCTTGCCGCAACCGGCTACACCATCTCAATCTTCGAGCGCCAGGCGCGATCGCAACGCGTCACGGCACGTGATTTCGACCGCGCTGCAGAACGCGCCATGACCTCGGTGAGCGACGCGCGGCTCGCGTGGCTGGCGTCGGTAGCCCCGGGACAGGGTGCCGACTACTGGATGCCGCGGGCACTGGCCGCGCTCGACAGCGCACGGACCGATGTGGCGGCGCTGCGACAGCGCACCCAGACGGCCGACGCGACCAGCGATCTCGACGCGGCCGTTGGCAACGTCGACGAACTCAAGGACCTCCATCAGCAACTGGCCGCGCAGCTTGGTCGGGATGAGCGCACCGCCGCGGCCCGTACCCTGTTCGCCGACGGGCTCGACGGCACCAGCGGGGTGTTGCAGCGGATCGACTCGGCGCGATACGGCGAGGCGGGCGCCTCGGAGCGCGGGATCGCCGAGGTGCGCACCCGCGAAGCCATGGCCGCAGCCGGATGTGCGGGCCTCGCGCTGCTCATCGCCGGCCTGCTGCTGCCCGCCCGTCGCGCCGACGCCGAGGTCACGACGGTGGCGTCGGAGCCAGTCAGCGACGAATCCGGCCTGTCGTTGCGCGACGCCATGCCCGATCGGGCGAGCAGGCCGACAGACGTCGCGGCCGACGCGACGGTCTCCCGCCCGGCTGCGGCGGCATCGGCGACCGCCCCCACGTCGGCGGCTGGTGCATCGTCGGTCCAGGACGAGACGCACGCTGCGCGTGATCGCAAGAAGGCCCCCGAAGTCCGTGCCGCCGCAGACCTGTGCACCGACTTCGCCCGCCTGGTGGATTCGCAGGAACTGCCGGGGCTGCTCGAGCGCTCGGCGCGGTTGCTCGACGCGCCGGGCTTCATCGTGTGGCTCGTGGATCCTGACGGCAAGCACCTGCGCGCGTCGCTGGCGCACGGATATGCACCACAGGCGCTGGCGAGGATGCCGGTCATCGACCGGTTCGCCGACAACGTCACGGCCGCTGCATTCAGACTCCACGACGTGCAGATCGTGACGACGAACGGGATGTCGAACGGTGCGATCGCCGTCCCGCTGCTCTCGCCCCAGGGATGCATCGGCGTGATCGCGGCCGAGGTGCGACATGGGCGTGAAGGCAGCGAGATGATGCGCCAGATCGCGCGACTCGTGGCCGCGCAGCTGTCGACGCTGGTGGCGCCGGCGCACGCCGCGCAGCAGCAGGAGCCACTGCGCGACGCCAGCGCGGCGAGGTAGCGACGGGTCCCGGGCCGCACTGGGGTGCGGCCCCTACACCTGCCCCGGGGAGCGCGGGGGCACGGCCCCTACACCTTGCGCTTGATCACCTGCTTCTCGATCTTCACCTTGTCGCCGGTCGTGGAACGATCCTCGGCCTCGGCGGCGGGCAACTGCACCTTCAGTGTCTGAGCCTTCTTGTCGCGCGAGATCCCGAGCGCGAGGTCGGCGGCAGCGCCATCCTTCCACACGCGGCGCCGCAGTTCGGCGGGATCGTCGATCGACGTGCCGTCAACGGTGGTGATGATGTCACCAACCTTGACGCCGGCCTTCGCGGCGGCGCCATCCTTCTGCACCGACGTGACCAGCACGCCCTCCTTCACGCCGAAGTACTCCGCCAGTTCGGGCGTCAACGCCTGCACGCCCACGCCAAGGCGCCCCTTGCCCATGCTGACCTGCACGTCCAGGTCCATCAACTCCCCGGGCATCCCGGGCATCCCGGGCCCTCCGGGCATCATGTGCAGCATCGGTCCGCCCGGCCCGGGTGTCGGCATGGGCCCTTCCCGGCGGAAGCGGAGGCGTGGACCTGGTTCATCGCTTCGCCATTCGAACGCCTGACCCTGTTCAGGCCCCCGGAAGAACTCGAAGTGCTGGTTGTCGCCTGCGCGTCCCATGCGCATCGGTTCGGGCGCCTGCGGGGTCACCGACAGGTCTACCGACGCGCCGTTGCGCAGCACCTGCGCCTTGACACTGCGTCCCGAGGGCGTCTCCTCGACCAGGCGCGTGAACTGCCTGGCGCTGCGGACGCGTTCGCCATCGAAGCTCGTGACCACGTCACCGGCCTTGAGCCCCCCCTTTGCGGCGGGCGAGTCCTCGTTGACGTCGTCGATGACCGCTCCGCTGGTGCGTCCTGCCTTGGTGTCTTCGTCGTTGAGGTCGCGGATGCTGACCCCGATGCGGCTGCCGCCTTCCCCGAGCACGCGCAGCACCCTGGCCACATTGCCGGCCTGGCCAGCCTCGGCAAGTGCTGCCGCGGCTGCCTCGTGGGCGACCTGGGCCTGCGGATCCGCAAGGGTCGCCGACGGCGACGATGATTGTTCTGCCTTCAGCGTGGTCGAAAGCCAGGCGACGCTCCCGAGGGCGCTGAGCCCGAGAGCGATGGCGATGGTTCCGAATCGTGTGACCGTCATGGCTGACTGCCTCCTGGTTGTGACATGAGGCCTCCCGTCAGGCACGGGTCCTGCCTCGTGTAGGTTCCGGGAAATCAGACGGTGGGCGGCCCCAGTTGGTTGGCGGTCACCGGGTGGTGCCCCGACGGTTGACGAACGCGTTGGGCCCTCCCTACACTCGCGGGCGTGACCGAGACCATCCTCCCCTCGTTCGAGCCTGGCGCGTCTGACGCCGACAAGCGCCGCTACATCCTCCAGTTGGCCGAGCGGGTCGGGGTCAAGTTCCTGCGGCTCCAGTTCACCGACATCCTCGGCGTCATCAAGAACGTCGAGGTGCCCAACCAGCAGTTCGCGGCGGCGCTCGATGGCCGCATCATGTTCGACGGCTCCTCGATCGAGGGTTTCGTGCGGATCGAGGAATCCGACATGTACCTGCGGCCCGACCTGAACACGTTCCGCGTGTTCCCGTGGACGCTGGGCAGTCCCGAGAAAGTCGCACGCGTCATCTGCGACATCCACAATCCCGACGAATCGCCGTTTGCCGGGTGTCCTCGCCACACGCTCAAGCGCGCCATCGCCGAGGCCGCGCGCCGGGGCTACAGGATGATGGCCGGGCCGGAAGCCGAGTTCTTCCTGTTCCAGAAGCGCAACGGCGAGCCCACGACCGAGACGCACGACGGCGGCGGCTACTTCGACCTCACGCCCGTCGACATGGGCGAGGACGTCAGGCGCCAGATCGTCCTGATGCTCGAGGGCATGGGGTTCGAAGTCGAGGCGGCACACCACGAAGTGGCTGCCGGGCAACACGAAATCGACTTCAGGTATGACGACGTGCTGACGACCGCCGATCACGTGAGCACCTTCCGGTTCGTCGTGAAGAACGTGGCGCTGATGAACGGACTGCACGCGACGTTCATGCCGAAGCCGATCTTCGGGATCGCGGGCAGCGGCATGCACACGCACCAGTCGCTGCTGAGCGGCGACCGGAACGCGTTCTGGGACCACGACGGCCCGTGGGAACTGTCACAGACCTGCCTGCACTACATCGGCGGCCTGCTGCGGCACGCCCGTGGGATGTGCGCGATCACCAACCCGCTGGTCAACAGTTACAAGCGGCTGGTGCCGGGGTACGAGGCGCCGACCAACATCGCGTGGTCAGAGAAGAACCGCAGCCCGCTGGTCCGGGTGCCCGCGGCGCGCGGCAGCGGCACGCGCGTCGAGTTGCGCATGCCGGATCCGTCGTGCAATCCCTACCTGGCACTCGCGGTCATGCTGCGGGCGGGCCTCGACGGCATCGAGCAGCAGACCGATCCCGGGCCGCCAGTGAACAAGAACATCTTCACGATGAGCCACCGTGAACGCCGGCACCTGCGCATCGACGAGCTGCCCGCGACCTTGAGCGAAGCCCTCGATTACCTCGAGAAGGACGAGATCATGCGCGACGCGCTTGGCGAGCATGTCTTCGAGCACTTCATCGCCGCGAAGCGCGCCGAGTGGGATGACTACAGCCGCCAGATCAGCCACTGGGAGCGTGAACGCTACCTGAAGGTCTACTGACGGCGCAGCGCCACGGCGGTCGCGTGGTCCACCACACGTGGCGGGCCGCGAGGCCGGGCGGTGCCCGAAGCCCCACTGAGCCGAGAGAGAGCCGATGTCGTTGCGGGTGCTGCTTGCCGAGGACGATCGCGATATCCGAGCCGTGGCGCGCCTCGCGCTCAGGCGCGCGGGGTTCGACGTGGTCGCCGTCGCGTCGGGCGACGAGGCGCTCGCCGAGGCCAGGCAATCGGTGCCCGACGTGCTGCTGCTCGACTGGCTGATGCCGGGGCTCGACGGGTTGGAGACCATGGCTGCCCTCCGCGCCGACGAACGCACGGCCGGCATTCCGGTGATCTTCCTCACGGCCCGCACAGGCACCGACGACATCAGGAGCGCGCTCGCCGCGGGAGCGATCGGCTATCTCAGGAAGCCATTTGACGCGCTGACGCTCGGCGACGAGGTCGCGCGCCTGCTGTCTGAGAGCCGTGCACGGCAAGCCTGACGCCCGTCGCACATCCTCACGCTCAGTCGCGCGCCGCGAACTCCAGGAAGTACTGATACGGAAGGAACGTGTGCTCCTTCGCGAGCACGAAGCCGGCCGCCTCGAACTCCTTCACCACATCCTCGCGCGCCATCTTCATGTCTGCCGGTGGTCCGACGGGCAGGTCTCGCTTGTGGAAGTCGACGATCACGACGCGTCCGCCACGTGCCAGCGCGAGCTTGAGCTTCGCCGCATATGCAGGCCGGTCTGCGACGTGGTGCCACGTGTCGCAGATGAAGATGATGTCGACGGCGCTCGCCCTGAGGTAGGGATCGTCGGGCTTCGCCAGGATCGGCGCGAGTGAGCCAGGGGGCACCGATGCCATCCGCTGACTGATGGCCGCAATCATGTCGGGGCTGATGTCGATGGCGTACACCCGCCCCCGCTCACCAACGTGCGGGATGAAGCGGAACGTGAAGTAGCCCGAGCCGGCCCCGATGTCGGCGATGACTGCGCCATCGGGGATCGCGAGGGCGCTGACGACCTCGTCGGGCTTCTGCCACGCGTCGCGCGCGGGATCCTCGAGCGAGGCGATGTAGGCTTTCGGATCGCTGTGCAACCGGTGCATCTGCTCGTGCGTCCGTGCCGCCTGGCCAGCTGCGCTGGCGACCAGGGCGAGCACGATTGCACTGGCGGTCGCAAGGTGCCTGGCAATGATCAGGTGTGCACGGGTCATCGGTCGACTCTCGCTGTCAGCGACGCACGGGCCGCGCGGGGGCGCAGCCCCTACGATACCGCGGTGTGCACGGGCCGCACTGGGGTGCGGCCCCTACGATACCCCGGGTGCACGGCACGGCAGTCATGATCGGCACAACGATCACCCGGGGATCAGAACAACCCCCCGGAGTCGCGGCCGTACATCCGCAGGTACTGCTTCACGCTGGTCTTCCTGGCCGTGTTCGCGCTGCTCATGTATCGCACGGTGCCGTAGACCGCCCGCTCGGGGGCCCATGGGCGATCGTACCGGCCGAGCACCCAGAAGATGCCACTGTACGAGTTCGGGTCACGGCCGTCGATGGCGTACCGGTTGTTGAGCTCGATCATGACCGCGAGCGCCTCTTGCGGTGACGAGGTCCACTCGAGGATCTTCTTGCCCCAGAGCATGCGCATGTAGTTGTGGATGATCCCCTCGCGGCGCAGCTGGCGCTGTGCCGCGTTCCACAATTCGTCGTGCGTCGAGGCGTTCGCGAACTCGTCAAGGGAGTACACGAACTCGCGCGGATCGCCTGCGTGAGCCCCAAGTGTCCGCTGCGCCCACTCCGGCAGCGACTCGTACCGATCGTAGTCGTGCGGACGATGCTGGCACGTGACGAAGCCAAGCTCGCGCCAGGTGACGGCCTCGTCGAGGAACGACTCGGCGGGCGCCGACACATTCCACCATCCCTCGCGCTTGCCGCCACCCCGTTCGCTGAGCCGCCGCGTCGTCCATCCTTCGCGCGTCATCAACGCGCTGAAGATCTCGTGAATCGAGATGTGCCCGAAGTGCAGGTAGGGCGAGAGGCCGCTGGCCACCTGCTCGTCGGGTACGCCGCGCTCGTCCTTGTAGCGTTGCAGCCTGGTGCCGAGGAACCTCGTCAGCACCTGCCTGGCCGCGCGCATGCCGCCACGGGCGGCCACCGGGTGCACCGCGTGATCGATGTGCAGTTCCGCGAGCACCTGCGGTGTGCCCGACAGCTGCGCATCCGTGACGGGTGGCCAACGGGCGGCGATGAGTGGGTCCACCGTCGCGCCGGCCAGGCCCCCTGGCTCGTGGAAGGGTTCCGGCTCCGGGAAGTGCTCGAAGTGCGGCCGGAGTTGCCTGTGGAGAAACGCCCTGAAGGCGAACGCCGTCGAATATGGCTTCTCGGTGGCGGCAAGCGGCATCAGGCCGTTCGAGTCGACCGCCTCGAGCCTGACCGGGAGCACCGCGGCCGCGGCCCCGATCATGCGCGGAATGAAGAACGCCGGGTAATCGTCGGTGACCACGACGGCGGCCCGGGATGCGAGCGCCTCGAGCAACCCCCGTCCGTCGCCGGCGCGAGGCTCGACGTAGCCGACGTGGGCGATCCCGGCGTCGCGGCATGCCGAGCGGGTGTCGGCCATCCCCTGGAGGATGAAGGCGTGATGGCGGTCGCTGGCCCAGGCGTAGCCTGCGCGCACCGCCTCGAACACCACGAGCGGCTTGCCGAGCCTCTGCGCATGCTCGATGGCGCGGTCGAGGGCGAAGTTCCAGGCCGTGCGCCGGAACGCCACCATCCAGTAGAGGACGTAGTCGCCGTCGTGGCGAAGGCTGGCGGTGTTGCACGAGCGGATGCGAACCTCTGGAACGGGCACGTGACCTCGACCTTCATTGAGACGCCGGTGTCACCCGGTGCGTCGCCAACCGCGGACGTTGCCCGTCGTCTGGCGAGGACGACGATCCGGGATCCTGGTGATTTGGCTGTTTTCCTGGTGATTCTCAAACGGCACGCCCCTTGATACTCGACGGAGCGGGTCGCGCCACACCAACGGATCGCGTCAACAACTCAGGCAGGCGCTGGCAGACCACGCGGTCCGTCGTTCGGCAATCGAGTGTGGGCGGCGTGGCGCGACCCTTCGTGATCGACACACGGACGAGCGTCCCCGGGGTATCGCCGGGCACGCTCTACGCCGTGATCTTCACCACCGCCACCGTCACATCGTCGGCCGCCAGGCGATCGCCGCGAAACGCGGCTTCCTCAGACAGCACGTGCTCGACAATGTCATTCGCCGTGCCGTTGCGCGCGGTGGTCGCCGCACGCATGATCCGATCGGTGCCGAAGTCCTCGTCAGCCGCATTCGTCGACTCCGACACGCCGTCGGTGCAGAACACGAACACGTCACCCGCCACGAACGGCAGCACCACTTCGTCGTACGCGCTGCCATCGAGGGCGCCGAGCGGAATGCCGGGGATGGTCACCAGCGAGGCCTTGCCGCCCGTGACGTGGATGGGGTAGGGGAGCCCGGAGTTCGAGATCGTGACCACGCGCCGCTTGAGGTCGAAGGCGGCATAGCACAGCGTGCAGAACGACGGCTCGAGCTCACGCTCGCGCAGGATGGTGTTCATCACGCCCAGGATCTGGGCCGGCGTGGTGTTCACCCGCGTGTAGCGGCGCCTGAACGTGCGTGATCGCACCAACTCGCCGGCCATGGCGCTGTACAGCGCCGCAGGCACGCCCTTGCCCGACACGTCGCCCACCGCGATCACGAAGCTGTTGGCCTCGGGCGTGAGAAAGTCGTAGAAATCGCCGGCGAGCTCGCGGGCGGGCTCGAAGCGCGCCGCCGCGTCGATGCCGCGCATGCGCTTCGGCATCGCCTTGGGCAGCAGGGCCGACTGGACGCGGCGCGCGAAGCGCACCTCGGTCTCGAGGCGCTTCTGGTTGGCCGACACCGCCTGGTAGAGACGCGCGTTCTCGACCGCCACCGCCGCCTGGCCGGCCAGCAGCGTGAGGATTTCGACGTCGCGCTTGCTGAACGCGTCGTACTCCGGGCTCTCGAGGTCGAACACGCCGATGCAGCGATCCTTGAGCAGCATCGGAACCGCGAGTTCGGATCGCACGTCGTCGACGACCTTGATGTAGCGCGGGTCCAACGTGACGTCGGGCACGTTCACCGGCGTACGGTGCAGCGCCGCGTAGCCGACGAGTCCGTCGCCCAGCTTCACCTTGGGCAGCGACACCCGCGCGCCATACTGCAGGCCCAGTTCCATCACCAGCTCCTGCGTCGACTCGTCGAGCAGGAGCACACCGAACGTGCGATACGAGATGACGCGCTTGACCAACTGCCCGAGCCGCTCGAGCAGCAGGTCGAGATCGAGGATCGACGCCATGTCGCGCCCGATCTCCGCGAGCGTCTCGAACGTGGCGGCGTCGCGCTTCTCGCGCTCGAACAAGCGCGCGTTCTCGAGGGCCACCGCGACGTGCACCCCGAACTGGCGGATGATCTCGCCATCGTCCTCGTCGTAGAGCCCCGGTTGCGCGCTCAGGATGTTGAGGGCGCCGATCGGGCGGCTCTTGTAGAGCAGCGGGACCACGACCTCGGAGGCCATCCCGGGGACGATGGCGACGTAACGCGGATCGTCGGTCAGGCTGCTGGCAACGATGACCTCGTGATCGGCGACTGCGGCACCCACCAGGCCCATCCCGACGCGAAGGCTGACTTGCTCGGCGCGGCCCTCCGGATAGCCGATGCTGTAGGCAATGTGCAGCTCGTCGGTCTTCCGGTCGAGCAGGTACACCGAGAACGCGTCGAACTCGACGAGGCGCCTGATCAGGTCTGGGATGCGTGCCAGCAGGTCATCGAGGTCCAGTACCTGGGCAACGCGGCGGCCGAGGTCGAACAACGTCGCCAGCCGCTCGCGGTCACTCGCACGCGCGGGGGGCTGTTGCGGCGTCGGTTTCGAGTCTGTCATCGGCGACTATACTGACACACCGCTTTCGACCGCGGGTCCTTCTGCCGGAGTCTGTCATGCGCCGCACACGAACAACATTTCTGGTCGTTTTCGCCCTCCTGTGCCTGCCCCTGCACCCGTCAGGGGCCTCGCGGGCGCCGGTGCGGGCCGAGCACGGGATGGTTGGCTCGACCGAAGAGCAGGCCAGCCGGGCCGGCCTCGCCATGCTGCAGCGCGGCGGGAACGCGATCGACGCGGCGGTGGCGGTGGGGTTCGCCCTCGCCGTGACGCATCCGTCGGCCGGCAATGTCGGGGGGGGCGGCCTGATGGTGATCCGCTTCGCCGACGGCCGGTCAACCTCGATCGACTACCGCGAGGTGGCTCCCGGGAAGGCGCATCGGGACATGTACCTTGATTCGGCGGGCAACGTGGTGCCGGAACGGAGCCTCGTGGGGCCGCTCGCGGCTGGCGTGCCGGGCTCGGTGGCCGGACTCTTCTACGTGCACGGGAAGTACGGGAAGCTGCCGTGGAAGGACGTCCTCGCTCCGGCCATCAAGCTGGCCGACGAGGGGTTCGTGCTCACCGACGCGATGGCCAGGTCGTTCCAGTCGGCGAGGACGCTGCTGTCGCGCTTTCCCGAATCGAACCGGATCTTCCTCAAGGGGGGCGAGATGTACGGGGCGGGGGAACGCCTCGTGCAGAAGGACCTGGCCGCGACGCTGCGTGCCATCGCCGAACGTGGCGCCGACGGGTTCTACAAGGGCCCCGTGGCCGACCTGATCGTCGCCGAGATGCAGCGCACCGGGGGCCTGATCACGAAGGACGACCTGGCCGCCTACCGGCCCATCGAGCGCCCGACGGTAACGGGCAGCTACCGCGGGCACGACATCATCTCGATGCCGCCCGTCAGTTCGGGGGGCGTGGCCCTGATCGAGTCGCTGAACATCCTCGAGGGCTTCCCCCTCGGCGAGTTCGGGCCGCAGTCGTCGAAGAGCGTCCACCACATCGCCGAGGCCACGCGACGGGTATTCGCCGACCGATCCGAGTGGCTCGGGGATCCCGCCTTCTACAAGGTGCCCCTTGGCGGGCTCACGTCGAAGCGGTATGCCGAGACGCTGCGCCAGACGATCGATCCCGCGCGCGCCACCCCGTCGGCGCAGGTCAAGCCCGGCGCGCCGCGCCAGTTCGAGTCCGACCAGACGACGCACTACTCGGTCGTGGATGCCGACGGCGTGGCCGTGTCGACGACGACCACCATCAATGGCGGGTATGGTAACGGCCAGACGGTGACCGGCGCCGGATTCCTGCTGAACAACGAGATGGACGACTTCAGCGCGAAGCCCGGCGTGCCGAACATGTTCGGCGTCATCGGCGGCGTCGCCAACGAGGTCCAGCCTGGGAAGCGCATGCTGAGTTCGATGACGCCGACCGTCATCGCGAAAGACGGCAAGCCGTTCCTGGTGGTGGGGTCACCGGGGGGGTCGCGCATCATCACGACCGTGCTGCAGGTGGTGCTGAATGTCATCGACTACGGGATGGACGTGCAGGAAGCCGTCGATGCGCCGCGCTTTCATCACCAGTGGCTGCCGGACGAGATCAGAATCGAGCGGCGCGGCTTCCCGGTTGATGTGGTGCGGAATCTCGAGGCGGCGGGTCACAAGGTCTCGGTAGGCGGCGACATGGGCGACGTGCACGCGATCTGGATCGATCCGAAGACCGGGACGCGCTTCGGCGCCTCCGACCCCCGCATGGACGGCCGGACCGTCGGGTACTAGCTAGAAGGGGTCACATCTTTCATTTTGACTTTTTTCAAGCTCTGACCCCGAAGAGGCGCTGAATCACGCCGTGACCCCTTCTGAAGGCCGGCGGCCCTCGGCGGGGCCGCCGAGCGCGAACGTCATCCGGCCGTCGACGACGATCTGGCCGTTGACGCGCGCGACGCCGCGCAGGGCACCCATCCTCGACCTGAGACGCTCGACGTGCGCCTCGATGACCACCACGTCGCCCGGGCGCACCGGACGCCGGTAACGCACCTTCTCGATCCCCATGAAGAAGATGAGCTTCTCGCGATTCTCGGGCTTCGCGAGAATCAGGATGGCGCCGACTTGCGCAATCGCTTCCGTGAGGACCGTGAACGGCAGCACCGGGGTGTCGCCGGGTTGCTGCGACAGGAGCGGCTCGTTGTTCGTCACCATCTTGATGCCGACGATGCGGATGTCGGGCTCGAACTCGGTGACCCGGTCGACGAGCAGGAACGGATAACGATGCGGAAGGATTCGGCTGATGGCCGCGTTGTCGAGCGGCAGGGTCAGTGTGTCTGACATGCGACCTTGAATCATACGCGATCGTCGGAGGGCGTGCCCTTGTAGAACGCGCGTCCGAGGCGTTTGTGGTAGGCGGTGAATTCGCCGTCGCCATCGTCTTCGTTGATGGCCTTGCGCACCTGGTGCAGCTTGGCGTCGAGATCGTCGACCATCGAGAGGATGATGGCCTCGATCGTGATGGGCTCCACCGGCGACCCCTTGTCGCGGGTGCCGTGATGCGAGGCGATCAGGTGCTCGACCTGGGCGCGGACAGCGGGCGCGAGCGCATCGAGCCCGTGTGAGGCCTCGCGCACCATCATGAGTCCGAGGGCGATGTGCCCGACGAGGTTGCCCTCGCGCGAGTAGCTCGGTGCGCGGTCGTAGTCGATTTCCTGGACCTTGCCGACGTCGTGCAGGATCGCGCCCGCGATCAGCAGGTCGGGATTGGCGTCGTAGGCGGGCGCAATGGCAAGTGCGACGCGGGCGATGCTCAGGAGGTGCTCGAGGAGGCCGCCCCGGTAGGCGTGGTGCACCATCTGCGCGGCGGGCCACACGCGGAGGCGATCGCCGTGGTCAGCGATGATCCGGTTGAGGAGGGCGCGCAGGCCTGGATCGCCTACCGAGGCGATGTGCGACTCGAGCTCGCGCCACATCTCGTCGAGCGGACGCGGCGAAACGGGAATCAGGTCGTCTTCGCGGAAACCGGCAGCGCGGTCCTGGTCGGGGTTGACCCGGCGGATGCGGTAGATCGTGAGTTCCAGCACGCCCTGGTAGGGCTTGCAGGTGCCCTCGACCTTGACGAAGTCCTCTTCGCCGAATTCGTCGCGTGCGCGCGCCACCTCGTCGAACACCTTCGCCTTGATGCTGCCCGTCCGATCCTGCAGTGTCAGGATCAGGAACGCGTCACCGTTCCGCGTCGTCCGTTCTTCCTTCCGCGCGCAGAGGTAGAACCCCTGCCCCGTCGCCCCCTCCTGCAGCTCTGCGATCCTCGTCAGCATCGCGTGACCTTACCAGATCCCCCAACCGCAGTCAGATTCCTGAATGGCATCGGGAATCCGGGGATTGGGGGGAATTGGGGTCAGACCCCAATTCCCCGTAGGTGTCGCGGCGACAACGCGAGGCGACAGGGAGATTCGTCCGTTGGGTCAATTCTGGAACGCCGGACGCGATCGGGTTCGAATGGCACGCCTTTCTCGAATTCGGCGCGAGGTTTGCGTGCGGAGGGAACTCGGTCAAGGCGAACGCCCTGGGATCTCGATGTTGACGCACCTGCCGGCAACGCCAGTGGACGAGATCTGGCCCTTGGAATGCTGATTCTTGCCAATTGGGGTCAGACCCCAACTGGGCAGACCCCAACTGGGACCCCGACTGGGCACCTCAACGGCGGGGGACGATGGCCATGCCGAGGAGGATGATCGCGATGGCGACACCGATCCGGAGGTTGAAGGGTTCGCCCAGGACGAGGCTGCCGAGCGCGACAGCGATGACCGGGTTCACGTACGAGTAGAGCGAGACGAATGAGACGGGCAGGTGTGCCAGGGCGTAGATGTAGGCGCCGAAGCCGGCGAGGCCGCCGACGAACGCCAGATAGAGCACGGCGACGGTCGATCGGACCGTGACGTGCACCTGGGGCCACTCGCCGAGCAGGGTGCCGGCAAGAGTCATCCAGATGCCGCCCCACAGCATCTGCATCGCCGCGGTGGTGATGGGCGACACGCCGCCCGTATGCCTCTTCCCGTACAGGGACCCAATCGACCACCCGACGCAGGCGACCTGGAGGGCGAGCACACCAGCCAGGAAGCTCCAGCTCAGGCCGCCGCCGTGCAACAGCACCTCGGGGCCGACGAGCACGAGGATGCCCGAGAACCCCACCACCAGGCCGAGCCCGTGCCGGGATGTCACGCGCTCCCCGCCTGCAAACCACGAGTCGATCCACACCATCCAGAACGGCGTGGTCGCCAGCACCACAGCGGTCAGACCGCTGGGAACGTACTGCTCGGCCCAGACGACTCCGCCGTTCCCCAGCAGGAGCATCAGGAAGCCCAGCACCATGAACGGAGGCCATGCGCGCAGTGGAGGCATCCGCTGGCCACGCGCGACCAACCACCCCACCAGCACGCCGCCGGCGATGAGGTAGCGAGCCCCGCCGATCAGGAACGGTGGCACCGACTCGAGCGCTACCTTGATGGCCAGGTACGTCGTCCCCCACACGATGCAGATGGCAGCCCACGCGACGTAGGCCGCCCGCGGCGGTCCGTGCGGCTGACGGGCGCTCACTGCGAAACCTGGCCCGCAACCCGGGAAGTGTCCATGAAGGCGTGAATCGTCGTGTCGTGGCTTACGGGGCGCCGGCCTCGGTCGGCACATCGGCCCTGCGCACGAAGCGCCTCGCCGGCTGCGGCGCCGGTTCCTCCGCGTCGCCGTGGTCGAGCGCCGCACTGCCCAGGGGTGGCCCGACCACACGGACGCAGTTCCTGCCCTGTCGCTTGGCAGCATAGAGCGCCGCGTCAGCGCGCGCAATCAGCGACGTCGCTTCGCGCTCGCCATCGGTGGCCGCGGTCAGGCCCAGGCTCGCCGTGATGCCCACGGTGATCTCACCGCTCGACACGGGAGCCTGTGCCAGCGTCCGACGCAGTGACTCCGCGACCAACCGGGCAGACGACAACGGTGTGTCGGGCAAGACGATGAGGAACTCCTCGCCGCCGTAACGAGCCTTGATGTCTGACGCGCGCAGGCTCTGACGCAGGACGCTCCCGACATGCGACAACACGGCATCACCCGCCAGATGCCCGTAAGAGTCGTTGATGGCCTTGAAGAAGTCGAGGTCGAGCATGATGACCGACGTGGCAGATCCCGAGCGGTCGGCGCGACGGAGTTCGAGGTCGAGTGCTTCGAGGGCATATGCGCGGTTCCCGCATCCGGTCAGCACGTCTCGCCTGCTGTCTTCGCGGATGTCGTGGACCAGGTCGACGTTCTTCACGGCGATCGCGAGAAGCGCCGCGGCCGCGGTCAACCGGTGGCGTGCGCCGCTCGGCAGGTCGCGGGCGTCTGCACGCACACCCAGCACACCCACGGCATGGCCGCCGACGACCATCGGGAAGCACAGGTGTCCGTCTTCGGCATGTGCCCACGAGTCGATCCGGTCGGCCGCACGCTCACCTCGATGCGCAAGGGCGGCGCTCGCGATGCGCGTCAGCTCCTCGACGGCGCTGGTGCGGCCGGTCGCACTCACCTGTGCCAGTTCCTGCCAGCTGTCGGTGGGCCCGCGCAGCAGCACCCAGGCGTCACGCCCGCCGCTGATGCTGGCAAGGTGCGACTCCGTGGCATCGCGGAGGGCGTAGGCATCGAGGGCATCTGCGGTGGCATGCCCGAATGCCACCAGGCGTTCCAGGTCGCGCGCCCGCTCGTCGGTGGCCCGGAGGGTGGCGGCGATCGCCTGCTGGTCGAGCAGGGCCGTGTGCCGCTTCCGCTGCTGGTTGAACATCAGGGCTGCGAGCAGCACGACCAAGGCCGGCATCAGGGCCGTTCCCGTCGAATGCTCGAGGTCGCGAACGATCACGAATGCCCGCTGCAACGGCTCGACGAACAACACGAGCAGTGCCAGCACGAGGCCACCAATCAGGATGGCGTCGTGCTCGAGATGTTCGATGAGCCGGCGACGGATGTTCACGGCGGGGAGCCTGGCCTGTCGGCCTCGGAAACGTCACAACACTGGAGAAGAACGTCGCACCCGTGTGCGACCGGCACGAGGCCCGCGGGGGGGCGTCATGCCGGTCGTCTCGCGCGGGCTGACTACTCCAGCCGATCCTTCTTGGCGATGATCTGGGCCACGACGTTCTTGACGGCAGCATCCACCGCTTCGCCGAGAATCGTCTCGCGGAAGTCTGACGAGCCCATGCTGATCTCGCCGGCACCGCCACCGCCCCATTTGCCGGCACCGCCGCCGAGCATCAGCCCGCTGCGCTTCGACTGCCCCTCGCCTTTCGCGCTCAGCATGATCTCGCTGGTCGACGTGTCGATCATGCGGACGGTGAGGGCAACGGTCGCGATCCCCTTCGAGGTGCCCACCTTCGCGCCACCGAGGAGACCGCCGCCCCAGCCACCGCCCCCGACCTTCATGCCCTTGTTCTCGGTCCCGAACTTCGTGATGGACCCCACCACGAGGTACTTCACACCCTTGATCTTTCCGAGCTTGGCCACCGTTGCGGCCGATGGATCGGCTCGATCGCTGTTGGCGAGGTCCTGCTCAGACATCACGGCCTCGAGCTGCTTGCGCTCGAACACGCGGAACGAGCCGTCGTCGATGAGAGCATCGACGATCAGGTCGGCCACGCCCTTGCCGATGTCCCAGTCGCCCTCCCACCACCTGGTGACGGCACCGAAGTCGAGATTCAGCACGGCGACGCCCGGACGGCTCGACTGACCCTGCAGTGGTGCCACCGTGACGATCGCCGCAATCGCGGCAGCCCCGGCGAACAAAGCGAACGAACCCTTGCGCATGTCGAACCCTCCGTAATCACGCACTCATGCCAACGCGCAGACGTGGCGCCTGCTGGTATATCGGCCTGGACGATACTAGAGTGTAGCCTGCGCGGATGTCGTCACAGCCCTTGTTCTGACGCGTCGCCCCAGCGCCCCCTCCGGATGGACACTCCCAGCCCACCGCCGACCTGGTTTCACGCGTTCTTCACCGGGGCGCAACTCGGACTGTTCGTGGGAACGGTGAGCGGCTCGTCGGCCACGACGCTGGCTGCCAACCCGTTTCTCAAGCTCATGCTCGGGCATTCACCAGAAGAGTCGGATGCCAACTGCCGGCCGTTCGCGCCCGATCGCTTCGCCGACCTCCGCGCCCGGGACGCGTTGCTCGACACCCTGACGCACGACGGGGCCGTGCGCGAGCACCTCCTGCGGCTCCGACGTGCCGACGGCTCGCTCTTCTGGGCCGAGGTGACAGGTCACGCCGAGCCTGCGCCCGACGGGCTCGCGTTCTTCGCCATCGTCCGCGATGTCACCGAGCGCAAGCGCCTCGACGATCAGTCGCGGGAGCTCTACCACCAGTTGCTCCAGGCCGAGAAGCTCGCCGCGCTCGGCACGACGATCTCCGGCGTGGCCCACGAACTCAACAACCCGCTGGCCACCATCCTCACGTCGGCGGAACGACTTGCGCGCAAGCCGATGGATCCGGAGCTGGGGCGGGCCTTCGAGACCATCCTCGGCGAGGCCGAACGCGCGGCCAAGATCGTCCGCAACCTCCTCACCTTCGCGCGCAAGCGTCACACGACGCGCACGCTGGTTGACGTCAACCAGGTGGTGCGCGACACGCTGGCGCTGCGCGTCTACGAGCAACGCCTCGCCAACATCGGCATCATCGACGCGCTGGCCTCGGGTCTCCCCGCCGTCTTCGCCGACCCTCACCAGCTGCAGCAGGTCCTCCTGAACCTGATGATCAACGCCGAGCAGGCGATGATTGGCGCCAACGGCCGCGGGCTGCTGGTGCTCAGGTCATGGCAGGATGCCGATCGCGACATCGTCGTCCTCGAGATCAATGACGATGGACCCGGCGTGCCCGAGGAGGCGATGCCGAGGATCTTCGATCCGTTCTTCACCACGAAGGAAGTCGGCCAGGGAACGGGGCTCGGCCTGACCGTCGCCTACGCGATCGTCCAGGAACACGGCGGGCGCATCCGCGTGCAGTCGACGCCAGGGCACGGCGCGTCGTTCTTCCTCGAGCTGCCGACCGCGGGCACAGGCGTGCGGGCGCCAGCGGCGAAGCCCGCGCCGCTGCCACGCGACGTGGGTGGCGGAGCGCGCGTCCTGCTGGTGGATGACGAGCCACGCCTGGCGGCGGCGGTGGCCGATGCCCTGACCGACGCGGGGTTCCGCGTCGATCAGGCACACGATGGGGAAGTGGCGCTCGCGAAGACACGAGACGCCGAGTACGACCTGGTGATCTGCGACCTCCGGATGCCGAAGGTCGACGGACCGACGTTCTACCGGGCCATCGCCGTCAGCGCGCCGGCGTTGTCGCGGCGCGTCATATTCGTGACGGGTGATGTCGCGGGCACCGAGGCCGGACGGTTCCTCGAAGAGAGCGGCTGCCGGTGGCTGACAAAACCGTTCAGGTTGGCCGACTTGCTTCGGCTCGCACGCGACGTGCTCGGATAGCCGATCACCACGGAGCCGGTGCCGAGCCTCGGCATCGTGTCGATCGAGGCCCTCGCCATCGGCTTCTTGGCGCTCGCGGTCAGGATGTCGACGATCTCGGCACGCTGGCCGTCGGTCGCCGCGAGGACCTTCTTCAGCCGCTGGACGGCCCGGGCGTGCAACTGCGACACACGCGACTCATTGACGCCGATTTCTGCGCCAATCTGCTTCATCGTCACCTCGCCGAAGTAGTAGAGGCCGATGATCTTGCGTTCGCGGGGCGGGAGCGAGTCGATGGCCGCGCGCACGCGCTCCTTCACCTCGGTCTTCTCGTAGACGCGGTCGGGCGACGGCGTTTCGGGCGGCAGCATCACGGCAGGCAGCATGTGCTCGTCGGCCGCGTCATTGCACGCCAGGGGCGAGGTGGACTCGATCGTGTTGATGCGGACGATGGTGCGGTTGAGCCGCGTCTCGTCGGAACCCATCCTGGCGGCGAGGTCGGCCATCGACGGCTCGCAGCCCAGTTCGCGGCGCAGGTCCTCTCGGGCGGTCTCGAGCTGCCGGCGCATGCGGCGCACGCCGCGCGGCCAGGCATCACGCCGGAGCGCGTCGATCATCGCACCGCGGACACGGCGCTCGGCAAAGGTCTCGAACTTGATCCCGCGGTCTTCGTCGTAGCGGTTCGCGGCGTCGATCAGCCCAATCATCCCGTCCTGGACCAGGTCGCCGAGGTCGATCGAGTGCGGCATCGAGGCCGCGACTCGTCGCGCGAGGGCCTCGACGAAGGGCAGGCTGGCGGCGATGCGTTCACGCTGGGACTCGGTTACGGGATGGCGCTGCATGTCGGGCTCCGCGTCTGTTCGATGGAGGGCCTCGCCGCATGCGGATCCTCCGCGCGGGTCGAGACGCCGGTTCGTGACAGGGTGGAGCATCGCAAGCGGGGTACCAACGCGCCTGGGCTTGTGCGGTCGAGGCACAGGAGGCCTGGGCGGGAGGCAGAATCTGGCGTTTTCAGGCCGTGTTCGCACTGTGCAGCCGTGTGCACTGACGTGAAGGCCGTCAGCGACGCACCCCCAGTGTCGTCAAGTTCTTGACGATCCCGGGAATCGCATGACGGTCGCTTGACACGGATCGACCGTCCGGCCGACAGGGCGGACCATCGGGGCGGCGGGCAGGCGGCCGCCGGGGGCTACTCGGTGCGGTCTTCGACGGCGGTGCGCAGGTCACGCGCCGTGGTCATGGCGTCGAGGGCGCTGGCGACGACCTGCGTCGCCCGGGTCCGGCTGGCTTCGTCCTCGAGGCGACCCTCGAGCAGCTCGGCGTTGGCGAGGATGATCCCCAGCTGGTTGTTCAAGCGGTGGAACAACTCCGACAGGTCGGCCCGATCGTCAGCGGCCATGCCCTCTCCACCGGCCACGAAGGGCCACGATCCAATTGATGCCACGATGACTAGGTCTCCGCGCGCCTGGCCCCGAACGCCGGCCGGCGTGGCATTTCGCCGGGCGCCCGCCACAATGTGTCGGTGAAGATGCGAACGGCCCCACCGGCCGTGCGCACGTACTCGATCTTGCCGTCCGACATCCAGTTGTAGATCGTACGGCGTGAGACGCCTACCTGCTTGCAGGCCTCGACGATCGACAGGGTCTCGCGCTCTACGGTGGCCACATCCGATGTCCGCAGGGTGTATCGGACCTGTGTCGGCGAACCTGCAGGGTCGGCCGGGCCGAGCGGCAAAGAACGCCTCAGGCCAAGGTGTGTCAAAATACCGACGCGTTGTCCCGAATGCTCGATCACCCGAAACACCTCCTGCTCGTCGAAGACGAGGGCGCGTTGCGCGACGCGACCGCCCTCGGCCTCAGGGACGAGGGGTTCCTCGTGGACGAGGCCGATTCTGGTGACGCGGCGCTCGAGCGCCTGGCCCACTTCGCGTACGACGCGGTGGTGACCGACCTGCGCCTGCCGGGCCCGTCGGGCACCGACATCCTCGATGCCGCCCTCGCGCGCTACCCCGACATCGTCGTCATCGTCGTGACCGGGTACGGCACGGTGAAGGATGCCGTGGCGGCCATCCGCCTCGGCGCGGCCGACTTCATCACGAAGCCGTTCCAGTTCGACGAGCTGTTGCACGTGCTGAAGGCGGCCCTCGAGCGACGCGACCTCCGCGCCGAGAACCAGTACCTGCGCGCGCAGCTCGATCGCCGGTACGGGTTCGAGGGCCTGATCGGCCGAAGCGCGGCCATGCGCGAACTCTGCACGTTGCTCGACACCGTCGCGCCGACAACGAGCACGATTCTCGTGCTGGGCGAGACAGGCACAGGGAAGGAACTCGTCGCGAGGGCCATCCACCAGAACTCGCTGCGAAAGCACCAGAAGTTCGTGGCCCTGAATTGCAGCGCCGTGCCGGAAACGCTGCTCGAGGCCGAGCTGTTCGGCCACGTGAAGGGCGCCTTCACGGGAGCCATCGGCCCGCGGCAGGGTCGCTTCGAGGCGGCGCACCGCGGCACGCTCTTCCTCGACGAGATCGGGACCATGAGCCCTGCCCTGCAGTCGAAGCTGCTGCGGGTGCTCCAGGAGCGCACATTCGAGCGGGTGGGCGACTCGGGGTCGGTCAAGGTCGACGTGCGGGTGATCGCCGCGACCAACTCGGACCTCCTGAAGATGGTGAAGGACGGTTCGTTCCGCGAAGACCTGTACTACCGGCTGAACGTGATCCAGGTCTCGTTGCCGCCGCTGCGCGATCGGCGCGATGACATCCCGCTGCTCGTGCACCACTTCCTGCGTCGGTTCGGCGAGCAGAGCGTGCCGCCGCGGCCCGACGTGACCTTCACGCAGGACGCGCTGCGCCTGCTGATGTCGCACACCTGGCCTGGCAACGTGCGCGAACTCGAGAACGTGGTCGAGCGCGCGTTCACGCTGAGCCCAGGCCGGACGCAAATCGATGCGACGGCCCTGCCGCCGGCGCTGCGGACGGCTGCGACCGAGACCGCGCTCTCGCTGGCGTTGCCCGAGGATGGGCTGGTGTTCGACGAGGTGATCGCGCGCATCGAACGCGACCTGCTGGCCCGAGCGCTCGACCGGACGGGAGGCAACCGCCGGCAGGCGGCGACCTTGCTCGGATTGAAGCGTACGACCCTGGTGGAGAAGCTCAAGCGCCTCGGCATGATGCACGAGGGCGTGACGACCGCCAACTGACCCGCCTTCGCTCCTTTGGAGCTACGGCGTGGCAGGCTTCGCTCGGCGTGCTGCGCTACGGCGTGGCAGGCTTCGCTGGGCGGGCTGCGCTGCGGCGAGGCTGGCCCCGCTCGGCGCGGTTTGAAACACGGCGAGAAGAATCGCGTTTCGCTCGACCAGGTTGCGCTTCGCTCGGTTTGAGCTGAGGTGCGCGACGACCTCGGCGCGCGGAACACTTGCCATCGCTTCTTCGGAGCGATGGCGCTAGGTGAAGGGAACTCTCAATGGCCCGCTTCAAGTACTGGACGATACTGCTCGGCACCGAACCGACGGCGTTCCGTGCCCCGTTCCAGGAAGAACTCGTCCCCATGCTGAAGCAGTTGCAGCGGACGAACGACGATGCCGTGATCAAGTGGTTCGAGCGGGGCAAGCTCTTCGATTCGCCCGAGGCGGCCGAGCGAGAGCGGGAGGCCGAGGAAGGCGTGCGCAAGTCGCGAGGCAAGGCGTGGCGGCCAGGCGGCGAGCACGTGGATCCCCGGGACAAGTACAAGATCCCGCGCGACGTGCGGCGCGCGCGCATGGCCCAGCGTGAGGGCTGGGGGCGACCGGCAGGTCCCGAGGGTGAGCGTCCGCGCACGCCCCGACCGCCCTCCGCCGACTCGCCCGCGGGCGAACGCAAGCCGTGGACCGACAAGCCTGCCGGCGAGCGCAAGCCCTGGTCGCCGAAACCGGGTGGGGAGCGCAAGCCCTTCAACCGCGAAGGCACCGCCGGCGGCGAGCGCAAGACCTACGGCGAGCGCAAGCCGTGGACGCCCAGGCCCGAAGGCGAACGCAAGCCCTGGGGCGACAAGCCTGCCGGCGAGCGCAAGCCCTGGTCGCCGAAACCGGGTGGGGAGCGCAAGCCCTTCAACCGCGAAGGCACCGCCGGCGGCGAGCGCAAGCCCTGGACGCCCAGGCCCGAAGGCGAACGCAAGCCCTGGGGCGATAAGCCAGCCGGCGAGCGCAAGACCTACGGCGAGCGCAAACCGTGGACGCCCAGGCCCGAAGGCGAACGCAAGCCCTGGGGCGACAAGCCCGCCGGCGAGCGCAAGCCCTGGACCGACAAGCCTGCCGGCGAGCGCAAACCCTGGTCGCCGAAACCCGGCGGGGAGCGCAAGCCCTTCAACCGCGAAGGCACCGCCGGCGGCGAGCGCAAGACCTACGGCGAACGCAAGCCCTGGGGCGACAAGCCCGCGGGCGAGCGCAAGCCGTGGACCGACAAGCCTGCCGGCGAGCGCAAGCCCTGGTCGCCGAAGCCGGGCGGGGAGCGCAAGCCCTTCAACCGCGAAGGCACCGCCGGCGGCGAGCGCAAGACCTACGGCGAACGCAAACCGTGGACCGACAAGCCTGCCGGCGAGCGCAAGCCCTGGTCGCCGAAACCGGGTGGGGAGCGCAAGCCCTTCAACCGCGAAGGCACCGCCGGCGGCGAGCGCAAGACCTACGGCGAACGCAAGCCCTGGACGCCCCGGCCCGAAGGTGAACGCAAGCCCTGGGGCGACAAGCCCGCAGGCGAGCGCAAGCCCTGGACCCCGAAGCCGGGCGGCGAAGGAAGACCTGCCGGTGAGCGCAAGACGTGGAGTGACAAGCCACGCGGCGAACGTCCGTTCGGAGCCAAGCCGGCCGGCGACCGCAAGCCGTGGGGAGCGAAGCCTGGCGGGTTCGCAGGGCGAAAGCCATCCGGTCCTGGCCGCAAGCCCTCGCCTGGAGGGCCTCGCGGACGCAAGAAGTCATGACGCTCCACGTCGTCCTGTATCGTCCGAAGCCGAACCTCGATGACGAGGCAAGGCAGCGTTTCATCGGCGCGCTCGTGGCGGCTCGTCGCGACATCCCCGCCGTGCGCAGTTTCGTGGTCGGCAGGCGGATCAACGGGGGCCCGTCCTACCAGGTCGGTGACATGCCCGACTACCCATACGCCGCGGTCGTCGAGTTCGACGATCGCGCGGGGCTGCACAGTTACCTGGCGCACCCCGCACACCTCGCCCTTGGCCGCGAGTTCGGATCGTCGGTGGAGTCTGCGCTCGTGTACGACTACGACGCCGTCGATGCGGGCACACCGGCCCCGCTCATCGAGGAGTAGCCCGCGGACGCGAGGCGCGGGAACGCAACTCCGACGTCGCGCCGCCACATCTCGGCAACGTGACGTCGTGACACCCGTCACGCGACCGTGACGTGCGGCTCCGCGAAGAAGAACGCGTGGATCAGGTCGCGCAACTCGGCGATCGAGTGGCAGTGATTGATCGCGATGCGGAACTGGGCGCCGCCCTCGTATCCCTTGCTGTACCAGGCGTTCAGGGCGCGGATCTTGTTGATCACCCACTTCTCTCGTCCCTGCGCAGGACGATTGGTGGCCTGGCCATCTCCTGTCGTGGGCGCGAGGTGCCGGAAGCCCCGGGCTTCCACGCCGGCATCGCCGAGCAGCATTTCGATGTACTCGAGCAGGAACAGCCCGCGCATCTCGCGCGTGATGGTGCGCGGGGCGCGGCCCATGAGCAGGTCGTGCGCCTGCGCGAGAATCCACGGATTGCGCAGCACACCACGGCCCACCAGCACGCCATCCACGCCACCGACCATGCGCTCGACGACGTGCTCGGGTTCGGTGCAATCTCCGCTGCCAATGACGGGGATGTGGAGGTCGTCGGCCACGCGCGACACCAGTGACCAGTCGGCCTGTCCCGAGTAGCTCTGCGCGGCGGTGCGGCCGTGGATGGTCACCGCGGCGGCGCCGGCATCCTGCACCATCTTCGCCAGCATCGGAGCGTTGATCTGGCTGTCGTTCCAGCCGGCGCGCATCTTCACCGTCACCGGGATCTTCACCGCGCTCGACATCGCCCTGATGATGCTCGCGGCATGGTGGGGCTCGCGCATCAGCGAACAGCCCGCGTGGTGCCTGGCGATTTTCGGGACGGGGCAGCCCATGTTGACGTCGACGACATCGGCGCCCATGCCTTCGACGATCTGCGCGGCATCGGCCATCTTCTGCGGGTCACCGCCGAAGATCTGGATGGAGACCGGGCGCTCGTCTTCGGTGAACTCGGCGTACTCGAGGGTGCGATCGATGCCGCGGACGAGCCCTTCGCTGCTCACCATCTCGGTAACGACGAGGCCGCAGCCGCCCTGGCGCTTCACGAGCCGCCGGAAGGCGGTGTCGGTCATCCCCGCCATCGGCGCGACGCCAAACGGGGGTTCGAGGGCGATGGAGCCGATCCTGGTCATCGAAGATCCGGGGCGCGGGGTCATTGATGCCGCGGGCCGCGCGGGGGCGCGGCCCCTACAAGGTCAGAACGCGGGGTGAGAACACGGGTCGCAACATCGGGGTCGAATCACGGGCCGCGCGGGGGCGCGGCCCCTACGAGACGGAGGCGGTCTTCGCGTCGTACAGGGCCTTGATGGCCTCGTTGCGCCACTCGATGATGGCCTGGGCGCGGAGGCGCTTGAGGTACTTCTCGACCTCACCCTGCCGCTTCACCGCGAACACCTTGTTGGCAATCTGCTCGCGCGCTTCCTCGAAGGGAAGGACCTTGGTCTCGCTGCGCGTCTCGAGCTTCAGCAACTGGTAGCCGCGCTGCGTGCGCAGCGGCTCCGACACCTCGCCGACCTTGAGTCCCGACAACAGTTCCTTGATCTGGGGGTTCAATTCGTCGCTGTTGAGCGGGCCGATCAGGCCACCGTTGGCCTTCGACGGGGCTTCGGAGGCTTCGGTCACCAGGGCCACGAAATCCTCGCCGGCCATGGCGCGCTTCCGCAGCGCGTCGGCCTTGGCCTTCGCCCCATCGTCGAGCAAGGCGTTGAACGTGGGCTGCGCGGTGCTGCCTTCGCCCTGCATCTGCGTCGGGACCTCGATGAGGATCTCGCGGATGGTAATCGCCGAAGGTGTCGTGAACTCGCTGGAGTGGGCGTTGTAGTAGGTACGCGCCTCGTCTTCGGTGATGCCGATGCGACCGAACACCTCGACCTGCTGCACGCGCGACATGATCATCTGGCGCTCGAGCGACTTGCGCAACTCGGCCTGCGTCAGGCCTTCCTGCTTCAGCGCCGCCTCGAACTGCGCGTCGTCTTCGAGCTTGTTCTCCTTGCGGATGTTCGCGATGATCTGCGCGAACTGCTCGTCGCCCATCTTGTAGCCAAGTTCCCGGCCGCGCTGCATGATCAGCAGTTCGTCGACGGCGTCGACGACCAGCTGGGGCGTGATCTCGTCGAGCACCTTCTTGAGCTCGGCGTCGTTGCGCAGGTCGTCGGCCGTGACCACGGCCCGGTTCCGCTGCCGGATGGCAGCGACCTGTCGGGCCTCGAGGTCGGTCTTGGTGATGATGTCGCCGTTCACCTTGACGATGACCTGTTCGAGGATCTCGGCACGCGCCGTCAACCCACACAGCGCGACCAGGACGAGAGCAGCAAGCGTCTTCTTCATGGATTCCTTCCCGGGCGTCTCCCGGACTCATCAGGATAGCGCGATCCGGGACGCGATCTCAAAGATCCCGTGCCTGCCGTACTCTGACGCCCCGCGGGGCCGCCGGGCCGGTTCAGCGATCGTTCGGGCCGGCAATCGACGACATCAGCACGCCCAGCCACGACAGGCCCGCGCCCGCCGACACCAGGGCCAGGCTCGGCGGGAGGGCCGTCCGACCGTCGTACGACCCGGCCAGCGCGATGGGAATGGACGCGGTTCCGGCATTGCCCATCGACGCCACGTTGGTCAGCCAGCGCTCGGCCCGCACCCCGGCACGTTGGCGGATGACGTCGAGCATCCGGGTGCTCGACTGGTGCGGCACCACACAGTCGATGTCGTCGATGTGGCGCCCTGAGAGGCGGCACAGCGACGAGAGGGTGTCCACGGTGTGCTCGACGACGAACTTGAAGAGGGCCTGGCCGCGCATGTGCACACGGTTCGAGTCGTCCGCGGCGTCGACTGCGCGCGTTCGGACGCCGAACAACGAGGCGCGTGACGAGTCGACGCCGCCGTCGATGGCATGGATGCGGTAGTTCGACGGTCCGTCGCGCTCGATCAGCGTCGCCCCGGCCCCGTCGCTGAAGATGAGGGCGGTGTCGGGGTCGGTCCCGATGGCGGCGGTGCCGAGCGAGTCGGCGCTCACCACCAGCACCGACGACATCCCCACGCCCAGCAGGCCGATGCCGCTCAGCAGGGCGGCTGGAAACGACGCGTGGCCGGCCGACAGGTCGGTCGCCAGGGCGGGCTTGAGTCCCAGGGCATTGCCGATGCGCGAGGCCAGCGTGCTCGAGCGGTCCGCGTCGGTCAGCGTGGTCGCGACGATGGCATCGACCGAACGACGGCCGGCGCGGCTCATGGCCGAGTCGGCAGCGCGCGTGGCGAGTTCGAGCAGGGTCTCGCCTTCGCCGAGCACGAAACGGCGGTCGATGCCGATGCGGCGGCGCATCCACTTCTCAGACAACCCCATCCCTTCGGCGCACGCCACGTTGTCGAGGCAAATGCGTCCCATGGCGGCACCGATGCCGGAGAGACTGAAGGGAACAGATGACATGTGCGAGCGTGAGAGAACACGTTATCGTCGCATAACGCAAGGGCCTGCAGTGTGAGATCTCGGTCACACTTTGTCGGTCAGGTCGGCGAGGAACCCGCCAATCCGCTCGTACAACCCTCCGGCTGCGCAGGGATCGGGCGGGAGTTCCCTGGTGATCTCCTGCTTCGAGAAGCCCGGCGTCACCGCGTCGGCCGTGGCCCGCTCGGTCCACCACGACGTTTCCTGCGAGTACCGTGGATGGGATTTCCGGGGCGGCGTCCGGGGCGAGGCGAGCCTTGGCGCCACCAACCCGCCGGCCAGCGACATCTTCACGGTCGCCGGCGGCACCAGCGTGAGGTCGGCGCGCCGCTCGAGCAGGTTCATCAGCCGCACCGGATCGACGTTCGCCTTCTCGCGGAACTTGAAGAGCACGGTCGGTCCCTCGCGGTCGATCGACTCGACCCGAAGGCGGTCGGCTGCAATCCGGATGCGCGCGTACCCCTCGAGGTGCGCCAGCGACGCGGGTGGCGGGCCGTACCGGTCGCGCACTTCCTGGAGCAGGTCGGCCAACTGCGCGTCTGACCGCGCTGCCGCAATGCGGCGGTAGACACTCAGGCGCTGGTTCATGTCGGGGATGTACTGCTCGTCGATCCGCAGGTCGATCTTCAGGTTGACCGTCGCGCGCAGGTCGTCCTCGAGGTCCTCGCCCTTGAGTTCGCGGATCGTCTCCTCGAGGAGCTTCATGTACATCTCGAAGCCGATGGCCTCGATGTGACCGCTCTGCTCGCCGCCCAGCAGGTTGCCCGCACCGCGGATCTCCAGGTCGAGCGCGGCCACCCTGAACCCGCTGCCGAGGTCGCTGAACTCCTTGATCGCCGCCAGGCGCTTCCGCGCCACCGGCGACAACGCGTCCTCTGGCGGGATGAGCAGGTAGGCGTACGCACGCCGGTCTGACCGCCCGACCCGGCCGCGCAGCTGGTACAGCTGCGCCAGGCCGTAGCGGTCGGCGCGGTTGATGATCATGGTGTTCGCGTTCGGGATGTCGAGCCCGTTCTCGATGATGGTCGTCGCCAGCAGGATGTCGTACTGCCTGCTGACGAACCCCAGCATCGCGCGCTCGAGTTGATCCTCGGGCAGTTGTCCGTGCCCGACGCCGACGCGCGCCTCGGGCACCAGCCGCTGCAGCAACCCGGCCATCGCGTAGATCGACTCGACGCGGTTGTGCACGAAGTACACCTGCCCGCCGCGTTCGAGCTCGTGGCGGATGGCGTCGGCGATCACCTTCTGATCGAACTTCAGCACGTTCGTCTGGATCGACTGGCGATCGCGCGGCGGGGTCTCGATCACCGACATGTCGCGGATGCCGACGAGCGACATGTTGAGCGTGCGCGGGATGGGCGTCGCCGACAACGTCAGCACGTCCACCTTCTTGCGCATCTGCTTGATCTTTTCCTTGTGCGACACGCCGAAGCGCTGCTCCTCGTCGACGATCAGCAGCCCGAGGTCGTGGAACACGACGTCTTTCGACAGCAGGCGGTGCGTGCCGACGAGGATGTCGAGCTTGCCCGCGGCGACGCGCTCGAGTGTCGCCTTCTGCTCGGCCTTCGACTTGAAGCGGCTCACCTGCTCGACCGTGACGGGGAACGCCGCGAAGCGCTGCCTCAGCGTCTTCTCGTGCTGGAACGCCAGAACGGTGGTCGGCGCGAGCACGGCGACTTGCTTGCCCTCCATCACCGCCTTGAACGCCGCACGCATGGCGACCTCGGTCTTGCCGTATCCGACGTCGCCGCACAGCAGGCGATCCATGGGCGTCGGCGATTCCATGTCGCGCTTGATGTCGGCAATCGCCGTCGTCTGATCGGGCGTGAGGTCGTACTCGAAGGCGCCCTCGAACTCCTCCTGCCAGTGCGTGTCGGGATTGAAGGCGTGGCCCTGGACGGCCTTGCGCGAGGCGTAGAGCTTGAGCAACTCACCGGCCATGTCGCGCATGGTCTTCTTGACCCGCGTGCGCGCCTTCTCCCAGGTCGTGCCACCAAGCTTGTCGAGCGACGGCCGAACCGCGCCGGAGTACTTCTGGACCAGGTCGAGCCGCTCGACGGGCACGAAGAGCTTGTCTTCGCCCGCGTAGCGCAGCTCCATGAACTCCTGCGCGTCGGCGCCGACCGAGAGCTTCTTGAGGCCGACGAACACGCCGATGCCGTGGTCGACGTGGACGACGAGGTCACCCAGCTTGAGGTCGCGGAAGTCCGACAGGAAGGTCCGCGCCGCCGACCGCCGACGATCCTGCCGCTGGCGATCGTCCTCGAACACGTCGGCCTCGGCGACCAGCTGCAGCCCGGCGGCGTTGAGCCTGAAGCCGCGTGACAGCCTGCCGTGCGCGACGACGACCGCGGCACCCCGCATCGACTCGGCACGGTCGATGTTGATGGCGACCACGTCGTACTCGCGCAGCAACTCGATCGTGCGCTCCGCACGGCCCGTGGTGGCCACCACGAAGACGATCGTGTCGTGACGTTCGCGGGCGCGCCGGATGTCGGCCACCCAGTCCTGCACGCGACCGCGATACTCGAGCCCAGGCTGCGCCTCGACGGCCCTGGTCGAGGTGACGAGGGCGCGCGAGATCCGGGGACGCTCGTCATCTGCCGCCGCTGTCTCCACGTCGGCATCCTCGAGCGCGGGCACGTCGACCTCGTCCACGTCGAGTCCGAGCGGTGCGTCGATGCCGGTCGCGCCTGGTTCCCCCGTCAACAGCGCCTGGTCCGCGTCGCCGAGCGAGTGCAAGTCACTCCGGGACTGATTTTCGGCACTTGGTGACGGATGGGCACCGAGGGCGAGCTCCTCGAGCCTCACGGCGCCAGAGAGGCGCTCGACCACGACCTCCCACGAGACAGCGATGGCGGCGGGCTCTGGAACGACCGGGTTGCGCAACACCGCGTCGCCGTAGCTGCCCTCGAGTTGCGCCGCGTACTTCAGCCCCGCGGCATCGACGGCATCGACCTCCGACACGAACCACCGCACGTTCCGGCGCACGGTGTAGTCGAAGATGGTGGCGCTGCGGTCTGACACCGCGATGCCGTCTGGCGACGCGTCGGTCAGGTGCTCGCGCACCGGCACCACGAGCGCGTGGTTCAGCGTTTCGATCGAACGCTGCGTCGCGGGGTCGAACCGGCGGATCGACTCCACGGTGTCGCCGACGAACTCGATGCGCACGGGGTAGACATCGCCGGCGGGAAACACGTCGACGACGCCTCCGCGCACGCAGAACTCGCCGTGCTCGTCAACCGGATCCTCGGCGGTGAATCCCGCTTCGACGAGGCGCGCGCGCAAGTCGTCGAGCGGAAAGTCTTCGCCGGGATGCAGGTCGATGGTGGCGTGCGTGACGCGATCGGGAGGGCTGAGGCGCGGGAACAGCGCCGCCACCGATGCGACCACGATGCGGGCGTTGCCGCTGGCGAGCCCGTGGAGCGCCTTCGCCCGGGCCGACGCGACGTCGAAGTGCGGCAGCAACCCGCGATACGGGTCGACTTCTTCCGAGGGGAAGGGAAGCACGCCACGTTCGGCATCCTGCGCGGCGAGGCCTTCGAGGGTCGAGAGGAAGAAACGCGCGTCGGCCACGAAGCGGTCGATGTCGCGATCGCCTGGCACCACCACCACGGCGGGCGCGGTGCGCGCGTGCATGGCCACGGTCAGCGCCTTGACCGGGGCGGTGAGGCCGTCGAACTGATCGACGCGCTCGTGCAGGCCCGCCTGCCGAGCCGCCGACAGGAGCAGCGTCTGCAGGGTGAGCGATGGGGTCTGGGACAGGGCAGGCACGCGCGGCCTCGACTAGCGCGAACGCGGCAGGGCGCGCACGCGACGGACGATCTCGGACGTGGACCATCCGGTCTCGAGCGCGGCGCGGACGACCCGTCCGCCGCGGGCTTCCACGGTGTCGCGGCCGACGATGGCGTCGGCCGCCCAGTCGGCGCCCTTGACGAGCACGTCGGGTTGCACCGCCTGGATGATCTCGGATGGCGTCGGTTCGTCGAACATGGTCACCGCATCGACGCACGCGAGCGCGAGCAGCAGTTCGGCGCGTTCGTCGGCAGGAACGATGGGGCGTTCGTCACCCTTGTTCCCGCGGACCGACGGGTCGGAGTTGATCGCCACGATCAGCGTGTCGCCCTCCGCACGCGCTGCCTGGAGGTAACGCACGTGGCCGGGATGGATGAGGTCGAAGACGCCGTTCGTGAAGACGATCCGCCGGCCGGCCAGGCGCTGCGCCTCGGCCCACGCCATCGCCTCGGCGCGTGTCATCGGTCTGGTGGGCGCCTGTGCAGACATTGATCTCGAGGGCTCGACGGGTTAGATGTCGCCCGGACGCAGGCGGATTCCCGACGAGAACGACCACGTGTGCCGGGGACGGTAGATGCCCACGTCCTTCGTGCGCGACTTCACCCTGAACGTGTAGAGCAACCGATGGTAATCGTAGGGGACGCCGTCGAGCTTGTGCACGGCCACGTCGAGCTTGTAGGTGCCCTCGGTCAGGTCGAGGCGCTCGAGCACGAGGTCGACCGTCCCGGAGCCCTCGAGCTTCTCGCTGATCAGTTGCTCGATGCTGGTGTTGGTGCCGTAGCAGCAGATGCCCTCGGCGTTGAAGAGACCGAAGCCGAACACGAAGTCGGCGACGGGCTTCTTCGCCGTCACGTGCAGCCGCACGGTGACCTGCTCGCCTGAATGGAAGAGGTGTGACGGCTCCCCGTCCTCGCCGATCAGATCGACACTCGTGATCTCGACGTCGCGCGAGCCCCAGCGTCCCTCGGTGGCCTGGAACATGTCTGCCGGGGCAGCCTCGGCCGACACGGGGTCAGACGGCTTGTCGGCCTGGGCAGCCGGCGTGCCGTCGGCATCGACCGCCGCCCGCGCCTTCTCGTCGGCGGTGGCCAGCAGCCGTTCTTCCGACTTCTCGACCGCGGTGATGTACATCCCGCACACGCGCCGGGGATCGCCCGTGGCACGCGCCTGTCCCTGGTCGAGCCACAGGACTTCGTCGCAGAAGCGTTCGACGAGGCCCAGCGAGTGCGTGACGAGCAGGATGGTCTTACCGCGGCGTCGGAACTCCCCGAACTTGTCGAGGCACTTGTGCGTGAAGCCCTCGTCGCCGACGGCGAGCACCTCGTCGACGAGCAGCACGTCGGGATCGACGTGGATGGCGACGGCGAAGCCGAGCCGCATGTACATGCCCGACGAGTACGTCTTCACGGGTGCGTCGATGAAGTCCTGCAGTTCGGCGAACTCGACGATCTCGTCGAACCGGCGCCCGATCTCGCGCTTCGTCAGCCCGAGCATGATGCCGTTGATGTAGACGTTCTCGCGACCGGAGATCTCGGGGTGGAAGCCGGCGCCGAGCTCGATGAGCGCGCTGATGCGGCCGTTGACCTTGACGGTGCCGCTGGTGGGCTTGGTGATGCCGGCCACGACCTTGAGCGCCGTGCTCTTGCCCGACCCGTTGCGCCCGATGACTCCGTACGTGCAGCCGGGCTGCACCGAGAACGAGACATCGCGCAGGGCGGGGAAGGTCTCGTCGGGGCGCAGATCCTTGATCATCGTGCCGGTGAGCAGCGCGCTCTTCAGCGTCGCGAACTGGCGCTTCTGCGCGTAGCGCCGGTAGATCTTCGTGACGTGCGTCACTTCGATGGCGGGAGTCGAGGCCATGACCTAGACCTCCTCCGCGAACGAGTCACGCAGGCGGTCGAACAGGAAGTAGCCGCTGAAGAACACCACCACCGACACCCCCCCGAGCGCGAGGAGCCACTTCCAGTGCCCGAACGGACCCGGGTAGAACAGGATTTCCTGGTACGAGATCGCGAGATGCGTGAACGGGTTGAAGTTCAATGCCTGGCGGCCCACACCGGGTGCCGCCGCCATGGGATAGATGATCGGCGTGGCGAAGAACCAGAAGGTGAGGAGGTTCGACAGGATGTCCTTGATGTCGCGGAAGTGCACCGTCAGCGCCGACAGCCCGAATGCGATGCCCGTCGTGAGCAGGAACTGCACGAAGACGATGACCGGGAACCAGAGGAGCTCGACGACGTTCAGCGGCGCCCGGTAGTAGATCAGGAAGATCGCCAGGATAGGCAGGCCGAGGAAGAAGTGCACCATGTTGGCCAGCACGGTCACGATGGGCAGGACCTCGGCGGGGAAGAGCACTTTCTTGATCAGGTTGCCGCCGCTGATGAGCACGTTCGCCGACTCGCTCAGCGACGACGAGAACCACGTCCACGGCAGGATCCCGCAGAACATGAACAGCGCGTACGGTTCGATCTCCTTCGGGTGCGTACCGGGCAGGACGACCGAGAACACGAACGTGTAGATCAGCAGCAGGAGCAGCGGGTTGATGAACGACCAGAAGAAGCCGAGCACCGAGCCGCGATAGCGGGCCTTGAGCTCGCGCGCGACGAGGCTCTGGATCAGCCCACGATAGCGAACGAGCCGCGCGAGGTTATGCAGCATGGAATCCGATGGCGAGAACGGTGATGTTGTCGGGACCGCCCGCCGCGTTCGCGCGCTCCACGAGCGCCTCGCACACGGCATCCAGGTCGGCGTGCGCGCGCACGGTCTCGCCGATCGCGGCATCGGTCACGACGCCGTGCAGGCCGTCGGAGCAGAGCAGGAGCACGTCGCCCGCGTCGAGGGTCATGGTGATGACGTCAACGGCCGGATCGTCTCCGCCCGACAGCGCCCGCGTGACCACGTTGCGCCACGGATGCTTCTGCGCGTGCGCGCGGTCGAGAACCCCCGCGCGCACCTGCTCCTCGACCCACGAGTGGTCTTCGGTGACGCGCGTGAACTGATCGTCACCCGACAGGTACACGCGGGTGTCGCCGACATGGGCAATCGCGACGCTCCCAGTGTCCCTGACGATGACCGCGGTCGCGGTCGTCGCCATCCCGCGCAGCGCGTTGTCGTCGAGCGCGGCGGTCGCGATCTCGTGGTTGGCTTCGCGGAACGCGTCCGACAGGCGCGTCCCGTCGGCGACCGGGGCAGCGGTGGACGTTGCGCCACCGTCCGATCGCAGCGCCGCAGCGACGAGGGCTTCGATCGTGGTGACGGCGATGCGCGAGGCGACCTCGCCGGCGGCGTGGCCTCCCATGCCGTCGGCCACGACGAACAGGCCGAGGTCAGGCCGGGCGATGTAGCTGTCTTCGTTGGTCGGGCGCCGGAGCCCCGGATGGGTGACGGCGGCCCAGGTGACGCGCATGGGTGTCATTGTGCCTGCCGCGGGACGAGCCCGCGGCGGAGCGCCTCACATACGCGGTGCACGGCGGCGATTGGCCACCTGCAACCTGACCAGCGCCTTCATCAGCGACGCACGGGCCCGCTCGAAGTCGTCGGCCGACAGGTTGGGCTTCAACATGTCGCCCGCCGCCCGCTGGCGCTGGGCCTCGGCGCGCACATCGTCGATCTCGTCGGCCGTCTCGGCGCTCTGCGCCAGGACGCTCACGTGGTACGGCAGCACCTCGGCGAATCCGAACGCCACCGACAGGTAGGTCTTCTGCTGCCCCTTGCGGTACCACAACTCACCCACGGTGAGCATCGTCAACAGGGGCGTGTGACCGGGCAGGATGCCGAGGTATCCCTCGACGCCCGGCAGTTGCACCTCGTCGACCAACTCGGAGACGACCCCGTGATCGGGCGTCACCAGCTCGAAGGTGAGTTGTGACGGATTCGCCATCGCTTACGCGCCCTGCTTCTTGTAGGCCTCGAAGTTCTCGAGCACTTCCTCGATGCCACCGCACATGTAGAAACACTGCTCGGGGATCTCGTCGTGCTTGCCTTCGAGAATCTCGCTGAAGCCCTTGATCGTGTCGGCAATCGACACGTACTTGCCGTCGCGGCCCGTGAACTGCTGGGCCACGAAGAATGGCTGCGACAGGAACTTCTGCACCTTGCGCGCGCGCGCCACCGTGAGCTTGTCGTCTTCAGACAGCTCGTCGATGCCGAGAATCGCGATGATGTCCTGCAGGTCCTTGTACCGCTGCAGCACCTGCTTCACCATGCGCGCGACCCGGTAGTGCTCGTCGCCGATGATGCGGGGATCGAGGATGCGCGACGACGAGGCCAGCGGATCGACTGCCGGGTAGATGCCCAGTTCGACGATCGCGCGCGACAGGTTCGTCGTCGCGTCGAGGTGGGCGAACGCCGTGGCGGGCGCCGGGTCGGTGTAGTCGTCGGCCGGCACGTAGATCGCCTGCACCGAGGTGATCGACCCCTTCTTCGTCGAGGTGATGCGCTCCTGCAACTCGCCCATCTCGGTCGCCAGCGTCGGCTGGTATCCGACGGCCGACGGCATGCGCCCGAGCAGCGCCGAGACTTCGGAGCCGGCCTGCGTGAAGCGGAAGATGTTGTCGATGAACAACAACACGTCCTTGCCTTCGGCGTCGCGGAAGTACTCGGCGACCGTCAGGCCCGAGAGCGCTACGCGGAGGCGCGCCCCCGGCGGCTCGGTCATCTGTCCGTAGACCAGCGCGGCGCGCGAGTTCTCAGGGACCTTGATGTCGATGACGCCGCTCTCCTGGAACTCGAGCCAGAGGTCGTTGCCTTCGCGGGTGCGCTCACCGACGCCTGCAAACACCGACACGCCGCCGTGCTTGGTCGCGATGTTGTTGATCAGTTCCTGGATGATGACCGTCTTGCCGACACCCGCGCCGCCGAACAGGCCGATCTTTCCGCCCTGCAGGTACGGCTCGATCAGGTCGACGACCTTGATGCCGGTCTCGAACATCTTCAACGTCGTCGACTGGTCTTCGAGCGAGGGCGCTGGCCGATGAATCTCCCAGTGTTCCGTGGCGTTCACCGGACGGTCGGGGAAGTCGACCGGCTCGCCGAGCACGTTCATCACGCGGCCGAGCGTGGCAGGTCCGACCGGCATCGTGATGCCCTTGCCGAGGTCGGCCACCATCATGCCGCGCTGCAGGCCGTCGGTCGGCTTCATGGCGACGGTGCGGACGCGGTTGTCACCGATGTGCTGCTCGACCTCGCACACGATGTCGACGTGCTGGCCGTTTGCGTCGCCGGTGATCCGCAACGCGTTGTAGATGTCGGGAAGGTGGCCGAGTTCGAACTCCACGTCGACCACGGGGCCGATGACCTGGATGACGCGCCCGGTCTGCTTCTCCGCTGCCACTGCCTGGGACATAACGCTCCGCCTGTTCCTCGGGCCGCACCCGCCGTGCGCGCCATCACGAATTCCCGGTCTTCACGGGCCGCATTCGGTGCGGCCAGATGTTCACGCGATCGTTCCCGAACGTTCCCCTGACCCGTGCCGCGCATGGGCGCGGCGCCGACGATCCCGCACCCGGCCGCACTGAGGTGCGGCCCCTCGATTCCGACCCACCCGGGCCGCACTGAGGTGCGGCCCCTACGTGCCCGACATCGCCGTCCCGACGCCCGCTGTGGCGACCATCCCACCGTCGCGGGCCGCGCGGGGCGCGGCCCCTACAGGGCCTGGGCGCCTGACACGACTTCGATGATCTCGCGCGTGATCGCCGCCTGGCGCACCTTGTTCATGTGCAGCGTCAGCGCGTCGATCACGTCGCCCGCGTTCTTGCTCGCCGCGTCCATCGCGGTCATGCGCGCCGCGTGCTCGGCCGCCGCCGACTCGAGCAGCGCGTGGAAGATGTCGAACTCCACGTACCTCGGCAGCAACTGGTCGTAAAGCGTCTGCGCGTCGGGCTCGTACAGGTACTCGATGCCGGCGGTTGGTGCGAGGTCCGGTGGCAGCCTGGGGATGGGCAGCAATTGCTCGACGACCACGCGCTGCTGCATCACCGACTTGAACTCGTTGTAGACCAGCTCGACCCCGTCGACCCGCCCGCTCGTGAACTCGTCGACGACGACGCGGGCGATTTCCTGCGCGTGCGCGTACTTCAGGTGACTGAACACCCCTGACAGCTCGAAGGTCACGGGCATCCCGCGCCGACGGAAGAAGTCGCGCCCCTTGCGCCCGATCAGCGCCATCGTGTGGCGCCGGGTCGGGTGCTCGAGCATCCGGCTCGACGCGGCCTTGATCAGGTTCGTGTTGAAGCCGCCGCAAAGACCCTTGTCGGCCGTCACGACGATCATCAACACGTTCGCCCCCGGCACCGTCAGGTCGCGCGCCGCCAGCAGCGGGTGCTTCTCCTGGTCGACCACGGTGGCCAGGTTGTGCAGCAGGCGCACGATCTGCCGCGAGAACGGGCGCACGCCCGTCATGCGTTCCTGCGCCTTGCGCAGCCTCGACGCGGCGATCATCTTCATCGCCTTCGTGATCTGCTGCGTGTTCTTCACCGCACGGATGCGGCGCCGGTAGTCGAGAAGCGAGGGCATCTGATGTCTCTCTGGTCCGGGCCCCGCCTAGACCGTCGCTGCCGTCGAGGCGAACTGCTTCGCGAACTCCTTGAGCGCACCTTCGATCGCCACCTTCAGCGTGTCGTCGATCGCCTTCTTGTCAGACAGTTCCTTCATCGTGCTGCCGTAGCGCGCTTCCATGAACCGCAGGAGCTCGTCTTCGTACTTGCGCACGTCGGCGGTCGCCACGGCGTCGAGGTAGCCGTTGCCGCCGGCGTAGATGATCAGGACCTGCTTCTCGACCGAGAGCGGCTGGTACTGCGGCTGCTTCAGGACTTCGACCAGGCGGGCGCCGCGGTTGAGCTGCGCCTGCGTGGCCTTGTCGAGATCCGAGCCGAACTGCGCGAACGCTGCCAGCTCGCGGTACTGCGCGAGGTCGAGGCGCAACGATCCGGCCACCTGGCGCATCGCCTTGATCTGCGCCGAGCCGCCCACGCGCGACACGCTGTTGCCCACGTTGATCGCCGGGCGCACGCCCTGGTGGAACAGGTCGGTCTCGAGGAAGATCTGCCCGTCGGTGATCGAGATGACGTTCGTCGGGATGTACGCCGAGATGTCGCCGGCCTGCGTCTCGATGATCGGCAGGGCCGTCAGCGACCCGCCCCCGAGTTCGGCGCGGAGCTTCGACGCGCGCTCGAGCAGCCGCGAGTGGAGGTAGAACACGTCGCCGGGATACGCCTCGCGGCCCGGAGGACGCCGCAACAGGAGCGAGATCTCGCGGTAGGCCTGGGCATGCTTCGAGAGATCGTCGTAGATCACCAGGGCGTGCTTGCCGTTGTCGCGGAAGAACTCCCCCATCGCGCACGCCGAGTAGGGCGCGATGTACAGCATCGGCGAGGGATCGGCTGCCGGCGCCGCAACGACGATCGTGTACCGCATCGCGTCGTTCTCTTCGAGCGTGCGCACCACCTGTGCAACCGTCGATTGCTTCTGGCCAATCGCGTTGTAGATGCAGATGACGCCGGTGTCACGCTGGTTGATGATCGCGTCGATCGCAATCGCCGTCTTGCCCGTCTGCCGGTCGCCGATGATCAACTCGCGCTGGCCCCGCCCGATCGGGATCATCGAGTCGATGGCCTTGATGCCGGTCTGCAGCGGTTCCTTCACCGGGCTCCGATCCACGACGCCGGGCGCGATGCGCTCGATCTGCGAGAAACGCGTCGTGCCAATCGGGCCCTTGCCGTCGATCGGCTGGCCCAGCGCGTTGACGACGCGGCCGAGCAACTCTTCGCCGACCGGCACCGAGATGATGCGCCCCGTGCGCTTGACCTGGTCGCCCTCGCGAATCACGGCGGCCTCACCCAGCAGCACCGCACCGACGCTGTCTTCCTCGAGGTTCAACGCGATGCCGAACACGCCGTGCGGAAACTCGAGCATCTCGCCGGCCATCGCGCGCTCGACGCCGTGCACGCGGGCGATGCCGTCGCCGATCGTGACCACGGTGCCGACTTCGGCGACATCGACGTCGACCGCCAGGCCGCCGATCTGGTCGCGGATGATCTTCGAAATGTCGTCAGTCTTGATGTTCATCGGGTGTCCTTCGCGTGCTCCGGGCTCTCGGAAAACGAACGGGATGAAGAAGAGTGCTAGGCCTCGTGCGCGAGCGTCTCGCGCATGCGCGCAAGCTGGCGCGACACGCTGCCGTCGTAAACGGTGCTGCCGATCTGCGCCACCACGCCCCCGAGTATCGTCGGGTCGATGGTCGGCGTCAGGCGGACCTGCAGGCCTGTCGCCTCGGACAAGCTCGCGCGCAAGGCGTCGGTCTGCACCGGCGTCAACGGCACCGCCGTCGTCACGTTCGCGTCGACGATGCGGAGGTGCTTGTTGAGGCGGATCCGGAAGGCACGCGCAAGGTCCGGAAGGGCGCCCAGTTGATCGTGCGTCCCCAGCAACCCGACCAGCGCGGCCACCGTGGGATGGGCGCCGCCCTGTGTCGCGACCGTCGACGCGATCTGGGCCTTGCGGTCGAAGGGCACGGCCGGGTTCACGAAGGTCGCCTTCAGTTCGGCGTGATCGGCCACCAGCGACACGAAGGCATCGAGGTCGGTGGCGATGCGGGTGCGATCGGCGTCTGGCACCGCGTCGAACAACGTGCGGGCGTACTTGCTGGCAAGCGCGCGACTAGTCATGGGCGGTCTTCACTTGCGCGACGTAGCGCTCGACGAGCCGCGACTGGTCGGCGTCGGTCATCTCGTTGGCGAGGCGCGTCCGCGCCACATCGACGGCGAGCGTCGCCGCGAATTCCTGCAGGTCGCGCCGGGCCGCACGGGTCTGCTGCTCGATCTCGAGCCGCGCCTGCTCGACGAGGCGTTGCCGTTCGGCGTCAGCCGCGGCCTTGATGCGTGCCTGCTCCGCGGCGATCTCTTCCTTGCCGCGGGCCTTCAGCGCCTCGAGTTCAGCCGGCAGGCTGCGCATCCGGGCGTCGATATCGGCGAGTTCCTTCGTCGCGGCCTCGCGGGTCGCGGCGGCATTCAGGAGGTCAGACCGGATCTGCTCGCTTCGCGAAGCCAGGTAGTTGGTCAGCGGCGTCTTCAGGAAGTAGATCATCCCGCCGAGCAGGACGAGGAAGTTGAAGAGGCGACCGGGGAACGCGAACGGGCTCTCGGCCTCGTGCTCGGCGGCGGCGTGCTCGCCTTCTGCAGGGGCGTGCTCGCCTCCAGGCGCAGGCGCGTGCCCGGCGTCTGCACCGGACGCCTGCTCGGCGTGTGTCGTCGGAGCGTCCGCTGTTTGGGCGGCGTGCTCGGCCTGCGCGCCGGCGGGGGCCTCTGCCGGCGTCGCGTGAGGATCAGCCGGGGCCTGCGCGCCTGCCGGCGTCGACGGTTGCGCCGCGACGAGCGCCGGTCGCCCCGCCAGGAGGGCCACGGCGAAGGCCGCGGCCGCCATCACGCGAGTCGAGGCCGTCATGTGAGATCCCGTCCGAGCACCTTCGACGCCACGGCGGCGCCGAGCCTGTCGGCATCGCGCTCGATCGACCCACGAGCAGCAGCCACGTCGGCGCGGAGCCCGTCGGTCTGTTCCTTGAGTTGTGTCTGCACCGTGCGTCGTGTCTCTTCCAGTACTGTCGTCCGCTCATCGAGCGCCGCGCGTCGCCGTTGATCCATCTCGCGATAGACCTCGGTTCGGGCCGCAGTGGTCTGCGCCTCGAACTCCGCGAGTGCGGCACGCGCGTCGGCCGATGCCTTGTCGGCAAGGGCGCGCGCAGACGAAACCGTGTGCCCACGTTCCTGCATGACCCGCAGGAGTGGCTTGAACAACAACGTGTTCAGCAACGCGGTGCAAAGCAGCACAAAGAAGATGACCCACAGGACCGACAGGTCCGGCATCATCCCAGTCACGAGAAGCAACCTCCGCTGGCCGGGCTGAGAGGCGGCGTCCGTGGAGACCGACGCCACCGCATGGCCGACTGATGCGACCACGCAAAACGCTCTTTTATACCACTGCGGCCCGAAGCGCGGCAAGGCGCGCAGCGATCACCGCGCATCGATCAGAACCCCCGCCACCCGCTCCCTGACCTCGCCGACGCGTGCGTAGGCCACTCCTGCCGCGTCCATCGCCGCTGCCACGACGTCTGCGGCCTCGCGGCGGATGGCGAACACGAGTCCCCCGGACGTCTGGGCGTCGTACAACAGCGCAACCAGCCGGGCGTCGAGCCCGGTGGCGAGCCTGACGCCGCTGCCGAAATGTGTCGCGTTCTTCTTCGTTCCGCCAGGCTGATACCCGGCAGCCAGTTCGCGCGCGCCTGGCAGTATGGGCACCGCGTCAACCAGGAGATCGACCGTAACTCCACTGCCCTCAGCCATTTCGCTCAGGTGACCGAGGAGGCCGAAGCCGGTGATGTCGGTGCAGGCGTGCACCGCCCCCGGCGCGGCACGTCTCACCGCGTCGGCGGCAGGCCCGTTGAGACTCACCATCGACGTCACGGCCGCATCCGCCACGTCGCGGCTGGCGGCGCCGGCCTTGATGGCCGTCGCGATGATGCCCGTGCCAATCGATTTCGTGAGAAACACGACATCGCCAGGCCGTGCACCGGTATTCGTCCACTGTTCCCCGGGACGCACCAGTCCGGTGACGGCATACCCGAACTTCACTTCCTGGTCCTGCACGGTGTGCCCGCCGAGCAGGGCGACGCCAGCCTCGTGCAACACGGCGTGTCCGCCGGCGAACACCGCCCGCATGTCGGCGGGGTCGAAGTCCGACACGGGGAACGCGGCGATCGCCAGCGCGGTGATGGGGGTGCCGCCCATCGCGTAGACATCACTGAGCGCGTTGGCCGCGGCAATCCGCCCGAACGCGTCCGGATCATCGACGATGGGGGTGAAGAAATCGACGGTCTGAACGAGCGCGGTCTCGCTGTCGAGGGCGTACACACCAGCATCGTCAGCGGTGCGGTAGTCGACCAGCACCTTCGGATTCGCGGTCAGCGTGAGGCCGCCCAGGACCTGGGCGAGGTCGCCCGCAGCGAGCTTGCTCGCTCAACCCGCGCAGGCGGCGTAATCGGTGAGGCGCTTCTTCATATGAGTTCTACGTATTCAAAACGTACTGTGATGCATTTTGCTTATGCAAAGGCGCGGTCGCCGCGCGCTCGTGCAGCGGCGCAACGGCCTACGTGCGATCGGTCAGTTGCTCATACAGCCGCTGCAACTCGTCTTCGCTGGTGTATTCGATCTCGATCCGGCCGCCCTTCCCCTGGCGACGAATCCTCACCCGGGTCCCGAGCGAGAACCTGAGTTTTTCTTCTGCCTGGCGCGTGTGCACGTCGGCCGGGGGATCGGGCGCCTTGTCCGCGCCCGGTGGCGGCGGAGCGATCAGGCGCTTGACCAACGTTTCGGTCTGCCGAACAGACAGGCCTTTTGCTATCAATGACCTGGCTGTCGACGTGAGCCTGTCGTGGTCTTCAATCGCCAGCAGCGCCCGCGCGTGTCCCATCGACAAGGCGCCGCTGATGACCATCTCGCGCGCGGCATCGGGAAGCCTCAGCAGTCGCAGGGTGTTCGCAATGGTCGAGCGCTCCTTCCCCACCGCCGCAGCCAGCGACTCCTGCGTCAGGTTGAACTCGTCGATGAGGCGCCGATACGCGACCGCTTCGTCGATCGGGTTGAGGTCTTCGCGCTGGATGTTCTCGATGAGCGCCACTTCGAGCAACTTGTCGTCGGGCACGTCGCGGACGACGACTGGCACCTTCAGCAACCCGGCGCGCTGGGCGGCCCGCCAGCGGCGCTCGCCGGCGATGATCTCGTAGCGGCGGTCCCGCTTCCTGACCAGGATTGGCTGGATTACCCCGTTCGACCTGATGGACGCGGCGAGTTGCTCGAGCCGCTCCTCGTCGAAGTTCAGACGTGGCTGGAATGGGTTTGGCGCGAGCAGGTCCAGATCGACCTCTGTGGTCGCCTCGCGCGGTTGCGGTGGTGTGGCGGAGTCGGGGATCAACGCGCTGAGTCCGCGACCGAGAGCTTGGCGTTTGTCGGCCATGGGGCTTATCCACGCGCCGCAAGTGCGGCATGTTCACGGGCGATGAACTCGCGCGCGAGGGTGAGGTAGGCCTCGGCGCCGCGCGACTTGACGTCGTAGAGGATGACGGGTTTTCCGTGGCTGGGGGCTTCACCAAGCCTGACATTTCGCGGAATGACCGTCGTGTAGACCCGGTCTCCGAAGAACTGCCTGATCTCGCGGGTCACCTGTTGCGCCAGGTTCGTCCGCTCATCGTGCATCGTCAGGAGCACGCCAAGGATGTCGAGGCCTGGATTGAGCGACGCCTGGACGCGACGGAGCGTTCCGACGAGGTCGGCAAGGCCTTCGAGGGCGAAGTACTCGGCGTTCAGCGGCACGATGACCGCGTCAGCAGCGACGAGGGCGTTGAGAGTCAGCAATCCGAGCGACGGTGGCGTGTCGATGAAGATGTAGTCGTAGTCGTTGCGGATCCGCTCGATGGTTTGTCGGAGCCTGAACTCGCGTCGCGGCAACGCCGCCATCTCGATTTCGGCACCTGTCAGTTGTCGGTCGGCAGGCAGGACGAAGAGGCCGTGTATCTCGGTTTCGAGGATGGGCAGTCGCTCGGGCGCGGAATCCGCGATGAGGCAGTCGTAGACCGTCTGGGCGTCCCCGTTCCTGACTTTCCGGCCGACACCGCTCGTCATGTTGCCCTGCGGGTCCATGTCGACCAACAGGACGCGCTTCTCGGCAAACGCCAGCGACGCCGCGAGGTTGATGGCGGTCGTGGTTTTGCCGACCCCACCCTTCTGATTCGAGACAGCGATGACCTTGCCCATGCGTGCGTTCGTGGTCTCGTTCAGCAGAAGCCGAGAGTACTTCGAGTATGGATGAAAGAGCGTGGCAGGCAGCCAGGGAGACCATCCCGCGCAGGGCTGGATCGGCGCGGGGATCGCAGTCTACTCAGGAGGCCGCGAGAGATCAACGATCAGATCCGCCGGTGGCTGCCTGACCTCGGTTGACGCGTCCTGGCGCGCACGGTTGTAGGGGCCGCGCCCTGCGCGGCCCGAGAGGTCCATTCGGTGGCACCTCCAACCGATCCTTGATCCGGGCAACCGATTGTCGTCCCATGTGCCGTTGCAACATACACGGGCCGCGCAGGGGCGCGGCCCCTACGTCGACCCCGGGCGGGGTACCCGCCGGGCCGCACGGCGTGCGGGCCCCACGTCAACCCGGGCGGGGGTACCCGCCGGGCCGCACGGCGTGCGGGCCCCACGTCAACCCGGGCGGGGGTACCCGCCGGGCCGCACGGCGTGCGGGCCCCACGTCAACCCGGGCGGGGGTACCCGCCGGGCCGCACGGCGTGCGGGCCCCACGTCAACCCGCGGGCGGGGTGTACCCGCCGGGCCGCACGGGGTGCGGGCCCCACGTCAACCCGGGCGGGGGTGCCCGCCGGGCCGCACGGGGTGCGGGCCCCACGTCAACCCGGGCGGGGGTGCCTGTCGGGCCGCACGGGGTGCGGGCCCCACGTCAACCCGGGCGGGGGTGCCTGTCGGGCCGCGCAGGGGCGCGGCCCCTACGCCGACCTCTGCCATAGGGTGTTCCACGTGGCACACTCAGGCGTTGTTCCACGTGAAACACAACACCCTGCTCTGCTTCTCGGGCAGCAATCCGCGCTCGGCCTGGAGCGTCCATCCTGGCCGTTCTATCCTTGGAATTGTCCCTGGACCTGTCAGGTACCAGACAACGGCACCACCGGCGACTAGTCCCTCTACAGTCGCCAACAGGGGGTCGTCAATCCGCACGGCCCGAACAGTGACCAGCGAAAAGGGCTCGCGTGGACGCGGCAGGTCCTCGAGCCTGCACGATGCAACCGTCACAGCCTCCACCGGGATGACGCGGGCAGCCTCCCGTAGAAACGCGGCTTTACGCGTCCTCGACTCGACGAGCACGGAACGAAACTGCGGTCTCAACACGCGCACAGGGAACGCAGGCGAGCCTCCGCCCGACCCGATGTCGAGATGTTGAGCCTGCAAGGGCATCAACCCTGCCGCCATGGCGGGTTCGACGATCAGTCGATCGATGGCATCGTCGCCGTCAGCCAGGGACGTCAGGTTGATGCGGGCGTTCCACTTCCTCAACAACTCGTAGTAACGCGCGAGGAACGCCACTTCCCCAGCAGGCACGTCGAGCCCATGAATCCGAAGTCGCGTCTCGATGCGGCTCGCGGTCGGCGTTGCTGCCGGGGTCATGCCGCGGGCCCCATCCGGTTCGCATGCTTCTGCGCGACGCGGGCAATCAGCGCCAGCGCTGCCGGGGTCATCCCCGAGACCCCCCGCGCCTCGGCCAGCGTGCCAGGCCGCCGTACGACCAGTCGCTCACGAATCTCCCTCGACAACCCCGGCATCGAGCCGAAGTCCACCGACGCGGGGATGGATTCGTGTGCAAGACGATCCGCGTCGATCAACTGGGACTCGTGACGCTTCAGGTATCCCTCGTACTTAAGGTCTGCCTCGAGCCCAAGAAGGTCGAGGCTGTCTGATGACTCGCGGATGAGGTCGACAGCGCCGCTGTTGGCCAGTTGCTCGAGACAGACGCCAGGGCGCTTGACGAGATCGGCGGCGAGCACCCGCGAACCATCGACGACCACGCGCGATGACGATAGCCTGCGCCTGTTCTCGACCAGGCGCAGGCGCCGCTCTTCAAACATGTTCCAGCGCCCCTCGTCGACCAGACCGATGGCTCTGCCAAGGGGGGTCAGGCGCAAGTCGGCGTTATCGACCCTCAACACGAGCCGGTGCTCGGCGCGCGACGTGAACATCCGGTATGGCTCGTGCTGCTCTGTTGAATATAGGTCATTCACCAGAACACCAATATAGGCCTGGTGACGTCCCAACAACAGCGGCGCCGCGCCGCGAACCAGGTGCGCCGCGTTCACGCCCGCGACGAGGCCCTGGGCCGCCGCTTCCTCGTACCCCGACGTCCCGTTCACCTGCCCCGCCAGGAAAAGCCCCTCGATCCGCCGCGACGCCAGCGACTGATCGAACTCCGCCGCACACACGGCGTCGTACTCCACGGCATACCCGTGCCGGAGCACACGCGCCGACTCCAACCCGGGCAGCGACGCGATCACGGCGTCCTGCACCGTGCGCGGCAGGCACATCGACAGACCGTTCACGTACACCTCGTCAACGTCTGCACCCTCCGGTTCGAGCACGACCTGGTGCGACTCCCGCTCGGCGAACCGCATGACCTTGTCTTCGAGCGACGGGCAGTATCGCGGGCCGATCCCAGTGATCTGGCCATTGAACAACGGTGACTCGCCGATCGCGCCACGGACGATGGCGTGCGTGTCAGCCGTCGTACGTGTGGTGCAACACACAATCTGGTCGCGATCGACGGCGCGGGTCAGGAACGAGAACGGCACCGGTTGCGCATCGCCCCTGTTCACCGCCAGGCGCGAGGCGTCGATGCTCTCCCGGTGCACGCGAGGCGGCGTTCCCGTCTTCAGCCGCCTGGTCCGGATGCCAAGTGCACGAAGCGACTCGGCCAGTGAACGCGACGCTGGCTCATTCAGCCTGCCGGCGCTCCGCTGCTCACGCCCCACGTGGATCACGCCGTCGAGAAAGGTCCCGGTCGTGAGCACCACGGCCCGGCTCGACACGAGGGCCCCGCCCTCGAGGCGCACTCCTGCTACCCGGCCTCCGATGACTTCGAGCGAAGCGACAGCGTCGGTCACCCACTCGATCGTGCCGATCCCCTCGAGGCAGTCGCGCATCCAGGCCCCGTAGGCGCGCTTGTCGGCCTGGGCGCGCGGCGACCACACGGCAGGTCCACGGCTCCTGTTGAGCAGCTTGAACTGGATCCCCGTCGCATCGATCGCGCGACCCATCAGGCCGCCGAGTGCATCGATCTCCCTGACCAGGTGCCCCTTGGCCGTTCCTCCGATGGCGGGATTGCACGGCATGAGCCCGACGGTGTCTTTCGAGAGGACGCACAGTGCCACGTCGCAGCCCAGGCGCGCCGCGGCGTGGGCGGCCTCGATGCCGGCGTGTCCCCCGCCAATCACGACAACGTCAACCGACACCTTCATGCCTCTGGCTCACTTCCCGACGCAGAACCTCGAGAAGATCTCCGACAGCACGGCGTCAGGCGTGCGCTTGCCCGTCACCGACTGCAGCGCGCTGAGCGCGGCGTGCAGGTCTGACAGCACGAACTCCTCCGACGCTCCACTCCGCGCAGCCATGGCTCCACGCGTCACGTCATCGACGGCGCGCGAGAGCATGGCAGCGTGACGCCGATTGGTCACACGAGGGGTTTCGTTCGTCTCGCTGTCGTCGCCAATGATCGCGGCAGCCACACCGCGGCGAACCTCGTCGAGCCCTGTGCGCGACAGCGCGCTGGCACACACCACGCGCCGGCCGCCATCATCGGCTACCCCGGCCACCACGTCGTCTCGAACGCCAAGATCGGCCTTGTTCAGCACGACCAGGCACGGTCGGCCGCTGTGCGCCTGGACGAGGGCGAGGTCCTCCGGATCCAGCGAGGTGCTTCCGTCGAGCACCACCACGGTGACGTCGGCCGTCGATGCCGCCTGCGCCCCACGCGCCATGCCCTCGACCTCGATCTCGTCGTCGCTGTGCCGCACGCCGGCGGTGTCGACGACCTCGCACGGTATCCCGAACACCTCGACCGGCGCGGTGAGCACGTCGCGGGTCGTGCCCGGGTGCACCGTGACGATCGCGCGCGACGTGCCGGCGAGCGCATTGAACAGGCTCGACTTGCCGACATTGGGCCGACCGACGATGACCACGCGGAGCCCCTCGCGCAGCACCCGCCCCGCCTCTGCACGCGTCAGCAAGGCACGCAGGTCGGCGGCCACCGACTCGAGTTCCCGGGCCACGACGTCAGGTTCGATGAAGTGAAAGCCCTCGTCCGGAAAGTCGAGCGACGCTTCGAGCCGGGCGACCGTCGAGAACAGCCGTGCCTCGACGCCGGTGATGACACCCGACAGGGTCCCGTCGAGTTGATCGCAGGCGGCGCGCGCCTGCAGTGGTGTCATCGCCTCGACGAGATCAGCCACAGCTTCGGCTTGCACCAGGTCGATGCGATCGTTGAGGTACGCCCGGAACGTGAACTCGCCGGGCATGGCGTGCCTGGCCCCGAGGCGCGCACTGGCGGCGACGAGTTGGTCGAGGATCACCGGGTTGCCGTGTGTGCTGATCTCGACGACGTCCTCGCCGGTGTACGAATGCGGCGCGACGAACCATGTGGCCACGACACGGTCGGGGATGCTGTCGGGTGATGCATCGCCGAGGCGGCCGAGAACGGCCCTTCTCGGCTCGAGGGCCTGGTGCACCAGTTGTTCGCCGATGCCGCGCGCCGCAGCGCCACTCAGGCGAACGACGCCGATACTGCCCCGGCCCGGCGGCGTGGCGACGGCGACGATGGTGTCGCCAGTGGAGAACATCGGGTCGTGGGGGCGGCCTCTGACCGGCGGCTACTTGCGGCCGCCGGGGTTCCGCCGGCTGATGATGACCATCTTCAGGGCGCCGTCTCCCTGGCTCTCAGACACCAGGTCGGTCGAGGCATTGACCTCGAGATGCACGATGCGACGCGCATAGGAGTTGAGCGGGCCGATCTCCTGGTCGATGCCGGTGAGGCGGACCTTCTCCATCATGAAATGCGCCATGTGCTGGAGTTCACGATCCTTGAGCATCCTGAACGAGGCGCAGTCCACGACCAGGCGCTTCTCGTCGGCATCGTCCCTGAAGACGCTATTGACGATGTGCTGCAGCGCATCCAGCCCCTCGCCTTTACGCTTGAGGAGTGGCGCCTCGTCCTTGCCGGCGAGGTTGATCGTCACGTGATCGTCGGATTCGACGAGCGAGGCCGTCAGGTCGAGCCCCATGTTGGCGACCACCTCGCCGACGAACTGCTCCACCTGCGAATAGTCAGTGCGCTGCGACATCGATCGTTCCCCTGCTCTCGCTCAGGCCTTCGTCGCCATGGGACGCGGGATGGAGCCAGGCGGCGGGCCAATCATGCGGTTGGTCATGTACTGCTGACCGATCGCGAAGAGGTTGCTGCAGAACCAGTAGATGACCAGTCCGCTCGGCGCCCAGAGGAACATGAAGGTGAACATCACCGGCATGAACATCATGATCTTCGCCTGCGCGGGATCCATGGACGAGGGCGTCATCCGCTGCTGCCAGACCATGGTAATGCCCATCAGGATCGGCGTGATGAACAGCGGGTCCTTCACCGACAGGTCGTGGATCCACCCCGCGAACGGGGCGCCCCGGAGCTCGATGGCCTGCGACAGCATCGCATAGAACGCGAAGAGCACCGGGAAGGTCAGCAGCATCGGCACGCAACCGCTCGCCGGGTTGACGCCCTTCTCCTTGTACAGGCGCATCATCTCTTCGTTCATCTTCTGCTTGCCCGGATCGGTCATCTTCAGGTGCGCGTAGCGCTCCTGGATCGACTTCACCATCGGCTGGATCTCCTGCATCTTCCGCATAGAGACCATGCTCTTGTGCCGCAGCGGCCACATGACCAGGTTGATCATGATGGTGAGCGCGATGATCGACCAGCCGTAGTTGCCGATGTACTGGTGGATCCAGTTGAGCGAGCGCAGCAACGGCACGACCAGGAAGTCGAACATCCCGAAGTTGATCGCCCGCACCATCTCGCGATCGACCTTCACGAGCTCGTCGAAGCGCTTGGGCCCGAGGTAGAAGCGCACGTCGTTCCAGGGCCGATCGAGCTGCATCCTGAAGGCAACGAGTGCACGTGGCCCCGCCGACGTCTCGTAGGGCACGACACGGTAATCGACGCGGGTCGACGCGCCCTCGGCCGGCAGCAGGGCCATGAGGAAGTAGTGGTCGTCGGCGCCGACGTAGCGCAAGCCCCCCTGCTGGGTCGCATCCGTGCCCCCGAGGTTCGATGCGGCCAGCCTCGCGACCTTGCCGGCGTTGTGGACGATCCCTTCGGGCGCCTGGTAGTACGACGGCGAGAGGAACGTCCCTGTGGTGGCCCGCTCGACCTCCCCGAGGCCGGGGCCGCTCCAGACCGAGAACGGCACCGGGGCGCCGTTGACCGTGGCATCGATCGTCGCGGTGAGGACATAGGGCGAGGCCGCGTTGCCGAAGTCGAATCGCTTCGTGACCGCGAGGCCGCTCACGTCCTTGAACTCGAACGACAGTGAACCGGACGACGTCCCGAGCGACAGGCTGTCGACGCTCGGCTTGAAGAGCGCGGTGTTGATGCGTGCGGCCACGGCGGGATCCTCGGTGGCGAGGGCAAACCCCGCCACCTCGCTGCCCGGCCTCTGTGGCGGCACCACGTCGATCGGGCTGCCGTTCCCATCGAGGTACTTCTTGAGTTCCCAGTGCAGGAGGACGCCACCGCGCGACGAGAACACGGCGCGCATGTGGTCGGTGTCGACCACGATGTCGCGCTCGCTCGCATCGGCCACAAGCGCTTCGACCGGCTGTGCCGACGGCATGGCCGCGGCGGGCGTGGCCGTGGGTGAAGCTGCAGGCACTCCCGGCACTGCGGGCGAGGCCTGGGCCGGAGCGGGAGCGCTGGCAGCAGCGGCGGCCTTTGCCGCGGCCTGCTTCACGGCGGCCGGTCGCACGACGAGGTACTGGTAGCCGGCGAGCACGATGAACGACAACGTGATCGCGAGCAGTACTTTCTTTTCCATGTCAGTGGTGACCCTGATGTGCCGCCCCATCAGACAGCGTCATCGGAACCGGATCGACGCCAGACGCGCCGAAGGGGTGACACCGCGCCAGGCGCCGCACCGCGAGCCATCCGCCCCGGGCAACCCCAAACCGCGAAACCGCCTCGTGCGCGTACGTCGAACACGACGGCGTGAACCGGCAGCTCCCGTAGAACAAGGGCGAGAGCAGAGCCTTGTAGGCGCTAATGACGAGCAGGACGACGAACCTTGGTGTCCGGGCGATCGGCCGCAGGACGCGGGTGACGCGTCGCTCGGTCGACGGCGGCGAGCACATCGGCTCGGATCGCTGAGAATTCGGCATCGAAGAACTCGCGCTTGGGGACAATCACGAGATCGACGGCGGGTGGAAGCGTCGCCGTCCTGAAAATCTCCCTGAGGCGACGCTTGGCGGCATTTCTGACGGTCGCCGGCCCCTGCTTGCGTGTCACCGAGACCCCGAGGCGACAGGCCGCGACGTCATTGGGCCTGACGAACAGCGTAACGAACCGACCGTGAATCTTGCGACCCGTCTCATAGGCGGCAAGGAACTCGGCCCGGCGCCTGACGCGCCGCTGCTGGGGAAACCCGTGCTCGCGCATGGGACCGACGCGGGACCGCAGATCGCGCGGAGACGACTACTCCGACGACACGGTCAGGCGCTTGCGGCCCTTGGCGCGGCGGCGCTTGAGCACGAGCCGCCCGTTCTTGGTGCTCATGCGTTCGAGAAAGCCGTGGGTGCGGCGGCGGCGACGACGATTCGGTTGGAACGTACGCTTCATGGGGTCCTCTGGAGCGATCGGCGGGACAAGTCCGAACCACCGATCCTAGTGATCGGCTTGGCCTGGTGTCAATGCCCGAATCGCGCGTCTGCCGGCCCTCGAGGCGATCATTTGGCGATCATTGCTGCGGTTTCGACCCTGTGGTAGTCTCTCGGCCCCCACTGACCAGCGGCCGTTTTTGCGCCTCCGGACCGGGGGGTTTTCCACACCTGTGGAAAAATCTGTGGAAATTCTGGAGGTTTTCGCCCATGCGCGCCGACCTGTTCTGATATTTCAAGGGTCGGCACCAGGCGAAAGTCGTTTTTGGCTCGTTTTTGACACGTTTGTAGGCACGAAACCCGTCGATCCAACGTCATCCCGCCGTCACGACGGGGCGAAAGTCAGCTGCGCGCGCCATGAATTCGAGCCCTACGACGTGGGAAGCGGTGCTTGGACGCGTGGAGTCCAAGGTCAACCGGCACAGCTTCTACACCTGGTTCAAGCGAACCACGCAGGTCGCGGATCACGGCTCGACCCTCGTCGTCCAGGTTGCCGACCGCCTCGTGAAGGACTGGCTGGCCAAACACTACGCCGGCGTCCTGGCCGAAGCGCTCAGCGAAGTCGGCCGCCCGGGCACCGTCCTCGAACTGCTGACCGAGGCCGAGATCTCGGCGGATCAGCCCCCGTCGCCGGCTGAGCTTCCCGCGACCGACGCCGTGCCGGCGTTCTCCACGGCTGAGCCGTCGACCGAGTCGATGACGATGGGCATGGCCGGGCTCAATCCGCGGTACACCTTCGACACCTTCGTCGTGGGCTCGTCGAACCAATTCGCCCATGCTGCCTGCCGGGCCGTCGCCGAAACGCCCGCGCGCTCGTACAACCCGCTGTTCATCTACGGCGGCGTCGGTCTCGGCAAGACGCACATGATGCACGCCATCGGCCACTACGTCCTCAGCCAGGCGCCCCAGACCCGGCTGACCTACGTGTCGGGCGAGCGCTTCATGAACGAGATGATCAACGCGTTGCGCTACGACCGGATCCTCGAGTTCCGCGAGCGTTACCGCACGATCGACCTGCTGCTGGTCGACGACGTCCAGTTCATCGCGGGCAAGGAAGCCACGCAGACCGAGTTCTTCCACACCTTCAACGCGCTGCATCCCATCAAGCAGATCGTCATCACGTCAGACTGCCCGCCCCACGAGATTCCACAACTCGAGGAGCGGCTGCGTTCGCGGTTCGAATGGGGCCTCATCGCCGACATCCAGCCGCCTGATCTCGAAACGAAGGTGGCGATTCTCAAGAAGAAGGCCGAAGCCGAAGGTGTGCCGCTCCCCGACAACGTGGCCATCTACATCGGGGGCAAGATCAAGTCGAACATCCGCGAACTCGAGGGATCCCTGACCCGCCTGGTTGCCTACGCGTCGCTGCACGCGGTGGAGATCACCCTTGCCCTGACCCAGGACGTCCTCAAGAATGTCCTGAATGCCGAGGAAAAGGCCGTCACGATCGAGATCATCCAGAAGTTCACGGCCGACTACTACCGGCTGAAGGTCAGCGAACTGAAGTCGCGGAACAACGCAAAATCGGTGTCGATGCCCCGCCAGGTCGCCATGTACCTGTGCAAGCAGTTGACGAACGCCTCGCTGCCGGAAATCGGTCGCAGTTTCGGCGGAAAGCACCATTCGACCGTGATCCACTCGATCAGGAAGATCGAAGACATGCGGAAGCGCGACTCGGATTTCAACAGCCTTATCAACAACCTCCTCGACGGCTTTCGCTAGGGAATCTGCCACGGCGGGGGTCTCTGCCACCGCGATCCACAGTCGAGGGCCGACAGGTTGCGAGGACGATCTGCGGATCACCAGGGATACACAGGCGGCCCGCCAGGACGTCCACAGGGACGGCGGGCGTTTTCCACACGGTAAAGCATTGAGGAAACGTCACTAACGGCTCGATTCGAGTTCTCAACAGCACCTTGTTCTTGTTATACTTATTAGCCTTTTCTGATCTGATCACGAAAGCAGATCAGGCCGCACACCGCGAACAATCCGGGGCAGCTACCGCATGGAACTCGTTGTCCGCAAGACAGACCTGCAGCGTGAACTCTCACTTCTCCAGAACATCGTCGAGCGGAAGATCACGATCCCCGTGCTGGCCAACGTGCTCGTCGAAGCCGATGGCGACACGATGCGGATGATGGCGACCGACCTCGACATGAGTCTGCGGACGCAGTGCCCGGCATCGGTGAGCAAGGGCGGCACGCTGACGCTGCCGGCCAAGAAGCTGTTCGAACTCGTGCGCGAGTTGCCCGACACCGACGTGCGGATCGAGACCGATCGCAACGGCGTGAAGATCGCCGCCGACCGCTTCGAGTCGCGGATGTCGACGCAGTCACCAGACGACTACCCGCAGTTGCCGACGCTTGGTGATGCGCAACCCGTGCCCGAGACGCTGCCCGCCGCCGGCCTGCGCCAGATGATCGCGAAGACGGGATTCGCCATCACGGGTGAAGACACGAGGTACTTCCTGAACGGCGCGCTGCTGGTGCTCACCGATACGCTCATGAGCCTGGTGGCGACCGACGGGCACCGCCTGGCCCACGTCACCGCCCCGCGCGAGGTGCCGAAGGGGCACACGCCCGACGGAGAGCTGAAGATCCTGCTGCCCAAGAAGACCCTGATGGAGTTGAACCGGGTGGTGGGCGACGGCACGGCCGACATCGTGCTGCGCCGGGGTGAGAACCACCTGTTCTTCGATCTCGGGACGCGCCAGTTGGCGTCACGTGTGATCGATGGGCAGTTCCCGGCCTACGACAGGGTGATTCCGAAGAACAACGACAAGAAAATTGACTTCGAGCGCGAACGGTTTGCGCGCGCGGTCAAACGCGTGGCGCTGCTGTCGAGCGAGCGTTCGCGTGCGGTGAAGTTCCAGATCGACAAGGGGCAGGTCGACGTCGTGTCGAGCAATCCCGATCTGGGCGATGCGAAAGAAACCTTGCTGGTCGATTACGACGGGCCGTCGATGCAGCTGTGCTTCAACGCGCAGTACGTCACGGAGTTCCTGTCGGCGGTTGAAACCGAGCAGGTCGTGCTCGAGTTCAAGGACGAGACGAGCCAGGCCGTGATGAAGCCCGTCGCGCCCGAAGGCTACGACTACCTCTACGTCATCATGCCGATGCGCGCCTAGCGCGTGCGTTCGGCGGTATCGAATGGACTCAGTGATTCCGGCCGACAACGGTCGCGACGCCGACGTGCCGGCGCGCGTTCCCCTCGTTCCCTCGTCGCCTGACGGCGCGCCGCCCGATGAATACGGAGCCGAGAGCATCAAGGTGCTCGAAGGCCTCGAGGCGGTACGGGTGCGTCCAGCCATGTACATCGGCTCGACGGGCGAACCCGGGCTCCACCACCTGGTCTACGAGGTCGTCGACAACTCGATCGACGAGGCCCTGGCCGGGTATTGCGACCAGGTCAACGTGACGATCCACGTCGACGACTCGATCACGGTGGTCGACAACGGGCGCGGCATCCCCACCGACATGCACGAGAGCGGAAAGTCGGCGGCCGAGGTCGCCCTGACCGTCCTGCACGCCGGCGGGAAGTTCGAGGGCAAGGGCTACAAAGTCTCCGGCGGTCTCCACGGCGTCGGCGTCTCGGTGGTGAATGCACTCTCGGAGTGGCTGCGCCTCGAGATCTGGCGCGCCGGGCACGCCCACCAGCAGACGTATGAGCGGGGCAAGCCGCTGGCCGACCTCGAGGTCACGGGGACGACGAAGCGGCGCGGCACGAAGGTCTCGTTCAAGCCCGACCCGCAGATCTTCGAGGTCACCGAGTACAAGTTCGACATCCTCGCCCAGCGGTTGCGTGAACTCGCGTTCCTCAACGCCGGCGTTGTCGTCACGCTCGAAGACGAGCGGGGCGAGGGCCGCAAGGCCGAGTATCTCTACCGCGGAGGTATCCGCGAGTTCGTCGCGTACCTGAACACGAACAAGACGAACGTCCACGACGACGTGATCTACATGCAGGGCGACAAGGACGGGATCACCGTCGAGGTCGCCATGCAGTGGAACGACGGGTACTCGGAGGCGGTGTATTCGTTCGCGAACAACATCAACACGCACGAAGGCGGCACGCACCTCTCGGGTTTCCGGACGGCCCTCACGAGCGTGGTCAACCGGTACGTCACGAAGAACAACCTCGCAAAGGACCTGAAAGAGAGCAACATCGGGGGCGACGACATTCGCGAGGGCCTGAGCGCCGTCATCAGCGTCAAGATCCCGAACCCGCAATTCGAGGGGCAAACCAAGACGAAGCTCGGGAACAGCGAAGTCCAGGGCATCGTCACGTCGGTGGTCAACGACAAGCTCGGCGCGTTCCTGGAAGAGAATCCGGGCATCGCTCGGAAGGTCATCAACAAGGCCGTCGACGCGGCGCGTGCCCGCGAGGCGGCGCGCAAGGCCCGCGAACTGGTGAGGCGCAAGGGCGCCCTCGACAACAGTTCGCTGCCGGGCAAGCTGGCCGACTGCCAGGAGAACGATCCGGCGAAGAGCGAGATCTACCTGGTCGAGGGCGAGTCGGCAGGCGGGTCGGCCAAGCAGGGCCGCGACCGGAAGTTCCAGGCCATCCTGCCGCTCAAGGGCAAGATCCTGAACGTCGAGAAGGCACGCTTCGACAAGATGCTGAACAGCGACGAGATCCGCACGCTGATCTCGGCGCTCGGGTGCGGCATCGGCACCGACGACTTCGACATCGAGAAGCTCCGGTACCACCGCATCATCATCATGACCGACGCCGACGTCGACGGGTCGCACATCCGGACGCTGCTGCTGACGTTCTTCTATCGCCAGATGCGCCAACTGGTCGACAACGGCCACGTGTTCATCGCGCAACCGCCGTTGTACCGCGCGAAGCGCGGCAAGTCGGAACACTACATCAAGGACGATCGCGCCCTCGAGACGTGGCTGATCAAGCGCGCGATCGAGTCGCGGACCGTCACGTTCGAAGGCCGCGGCGGTCTCGTGACGGGCGAGGCGCTCGAGCAGTTGCTGCACAAGCTGATCGCGCACTCGAAGCACCTGCAGACCATCGAACGCCGCATCCCCGACCGCGCGGTCGTGCAGGCGCTGATCGAGCGCGAGGTGAAGGACCGCGGGTTCTTCGCCGACCCGGTCGCCATCGAAGACTTCGCGTCAGGCCTGACGAATGGCCATCGGCGTCTGTCGATCGAGGCCGACGAGGAGCACAACCTCTCGGCCCTGCAGATCGAAGACATGTCGGCCGGCTATTCACGCCGGTTCCGGATTGACCTCGACTTCATCCTCTCGAGCGAGTACCGGCAGTTGCTGTCGAGTTACCGCGAGGTGCAGGGCGTGGCCGGGCCAATCCTGATCACGCACCAGGTGGCGAGCGTGCCAGAACCCGAGGCGGAGGCAGGCGAGGACGCCGACGGCGCACCCGAGGTCCGCCGCAAGGCGAAGGACGCCGACGTCAGGCTCGAGACGCTCGATCAGCTCGTCGACTTCTTCGTCGCTGCCGGGAAGAAGGGCGTCGCCATCAACCGCTACAAGGGCCTCGGCGAGATGAACCCCGAGCAGTTGTGGGAAACGACGATGAAGCCCGAGATTCGGACGCTGTTGCAGGTGCGCGCCGAGGATCACACCGAAGCCGACCTGATGTTCACGACGCTGATGGGCGATCAGGTCGAGCCGCGTCGCCGGTTCATCGAAGACAACGCGCTCGACGTCAAGAACCTCGACATCTAGGCACCGCAGCGAATCATGGACCAACAGAATTTCGCGCTGTCGCGCGTGCCGGTGAACATCGAAGACGAGATGAAGCGCTCGTACATGGATTACGCCATGAGCGTGATCATCGGGCGCGCGCTTCCCGACGTCCGCGACGGGCTGAAGCCCGCGCATCGCCGCGTCCTGTACGGCATGCGGCTGATGGGCCTCGCGAACAATCGCGCCTACCGCAAGTGCGCGAAGATCGTCGGCGAGGTGATGGGCAACTTCCATCCGCACGGTGACGCGTCGATCTACGACACGCTCGTGCGCCTCGCGCAGGACTTCAACATGCGGTATCCCCTGGTCGACGGCCAGGGCAACTTCGGCTCGATCGACGGCGACTCGCCCGCGGCCATGCGCTACACCGAAGCGCGCCTGCAGGCCCTCGCCGAAGACCTCATGGCCGATCTCGACAAGGAGACCGTCGACTTCGTCCCGAACTACGACGAAACGACCGTCGAGCCGACCGTCCTGCCGACGAAGTTCCCGAACCTCCTCGTCAACGGGTCGACGGGGATCGCGGTCGGGATGGCGACGAACATCCCGCCGCACAACCTCGGCGAGATCGTCGACGCCCTGGTGTGGCTGATCGAACAGCAGGTCAGCCTGCGCGACGAAGGGTCGGCGGCGCCGACACGCGACGAGAAACAGCGGCGGATCCTCGAGATCATTCCCGGCCCAGACTTCCCGACCGGCGGGGCGATCATCGGCCAACGCGGGATCTTCGAGGCGTTCACGACGGGACGCGGATCGATCACGCTCCGCGCCAGGACCGAGTTCGAAGATCGCAAGGGCGACCGCACGGCCATCGTCGTCCACGAGATCCCCTACCAGGTGAACAAGTCGCGCCTGCTCGAGAAGATCGCCGAGCTCGCGCGCGAGAAGATCGTCGAAGGCATCTCTGACCTGCGTGACGAGTCGGATCGCCACGGCATGCGCATCGTGATCGAGCTGAAGCGCGGCGAGGTCGGGCAGGTCGTGCTGAACAACCTGCTCAGGCACACCCAGCTGCAGACGACCTTCGGCGTGACCATGCTCGCCATCGTCGATGGCCGGCCGCGCGTGCTGCCGATCCTCGACATGCTCGAGTACTTCATCGAGTTCAGGCGCGACGTCGTCAGGCGCCGGACCGAGTTCGAGCTGCGCAAGGCCGAAGCGCGCGCGCACATCCTCGAGGGTTTCAGGATCGCGCTCGACAACATCGACGCCGTCATAGCGTTGATCAAGGCCTCGCCAAGCACCGCCGCCGCGCGGGCGGGGTTGATGGCGACGTTCGGGCTGAGCGAGCTGCAGTCGCAGGCCATCCTCGAGATGCAGCTTCAGCGGTTGACCGGGCTCGAGCGGCAGAAGATCCTCGACGAGCTGGCCGAGTTGCTGCGGACGATCGAGCGCCTGCGCGCGATCCTCGGCAGCGATCGCCTGCTGCTCGAGATCGTCGTCAACGAGCTGAAGGACATCCGCGAGCGGTACGCCGACGAGCGCCGCACCACCATCGAGCCGCAGGACGGCGACTTCGCCGACATCGACTTCATCAAGGAAGAAGACGTCGCGATCACCGTGTCGAGCACCGGCTACATCAAGCGCACGAAGCTCGAGGAGTACCGCAAGCAGCGCCGCGGCGGCCAGGGTTCGCGCGGGATGACCGTGCGCGAGGAAGATGCGGTGGCGCACCTCTTCATCGCCTCGACGCACAGCTACATCCTGATCTTCACGCGCGGCGGGAAGTGCTTCTGGCTGAACGTCTACAAGATCCCCGAGGTGTCGCGCGACGCGAAGGGCACGGCGATCGTGAACCTCGTGCAACTCGGTAGCGATCGGATCGCCGCGTTGCTCGCGGTCCGCGAGTTCCCGACCGAAGACGACAAGCTGTTCGCCGTCATGGCGACACGGCGAGGCGTCATCAAGAAGACCGACCTGAAGGCGTACAGCAACCCGCGGGCGGCCGGCATCATCGCGATCGGCGTCGAAGACGACGACCAGGTGATCGACGTGCAGTTGTCAGACGGTAACAGCCACGTGTTCTTCGGGACGAAGGACGGAAAGGCCATCCGGTTCCACGAGGAGGATGCACGCGCGATGGGCCGCGGTGCCTACGGCGTGCGCGGCATCGCGCTCCGCACGGATGACGAAGTCGTGGGCATGGACGTGATCGGAGAGGGCGGCGGCGGCGCCATCCTCACGGTCACCGAGAACGGCTACGGCAAGCGCACCGACATCGACGAGTACCGCGTCCAGACACGCGGCGGGATGGGGCTGATCAACATCCAGACCACGAACCGCAACGGCAAGGTCGTTGGCATCGCGCACGTGACCGAAGAGGACGAGCTGATGCTGATGACCGAGCAGGGCAAGATCCTGCGGACGTCGGTGTCGCAGATCCGCGAGATCGGCCGCAACTCACAGGGCGTTCGCCTGATCCAGTTGCAGGAAGGCGACAAGGTCGTCTCGATCGCGCGCTTCGCCGAACGCGCCGGCGTGGTGGACGACGCGGACGCCGTCGATCCAGCAGCCCCGCTCGACACCCCGGACCCGGATGACACCCCGGAAACCGAATAGGGCCCATGTGTTGGCGGCCAGGTGTAGGGGCCGCGCCCCTGCGCGGCCCGCGCACCCCCGTGCGGCCCGGCCCGGTTACGCCGGCGTGAGCCTCGCGAACTTCGCGATCAGCTTCTTGGCGCCGACCGACGCGAACCTCACCGTGAGCTTCGTGTCGTCGCCTGCTGGGTCGATGCCGATGACGGTGCCGACGCCGAACTGCGCGTGGCGCACCTTCATCCCCAGCTTCAGGCCGCTGCCGTCGCCCGACTGATCCTCGTCTTCGTACTTGTAGGTTGGTCCAGCTTCGGTCGATCGTGACGAGCCATTCCCGGCGTTGCGCGTCGCAGACCCGCCGCGCCCGTACTGGTTCTGCCGGTACCTGCCTGCTCCGCCACCGTACGCGCTGCCGTATCCGGTGCCGGGGCGCCCGCCCCACGACGGTGCGTAGTTGGGCTCGACCCGCTCCACGAGGCTGGCCGGCATCTCGTCGAGAAACCTCGACGGGTCGCTCGACTGGTACTCACCGAACACGCGCCTGCGCATGGCGCCTGTCAGCACGAGCTTGCGCTGTGCCCGCGTGATGCCGACGTAGCACAGGCGACGCTCCTCCTCGATCTCGTCGTCCTGCACCGAGCGGGAATGCGGAAACACGCCTTCCTCCAGCCCGGCGATGATCACGGTGGGGAACTCCAGGCCCTTCGCCGCGTGCATCGTCATCAACCAGACCCTGGCGGCCGACGATCCCTGGACTTCGTCGGCCTCTGACAGCAGTGACAGCCGATCGACGAATCCGCCGAGGGTCGCCTCGGGGTCTCGCGACTCGTACTCGCTCGCTGCCGACACCAGTTCCTCGAGGTTTTCGATGCGGCCCTGTGCCTCGTCGCTCCGCTCCTTCTGCAGGTCAGGCAGGTACCCGCTGACCTCGAGCAACTGGGCGATGGTGTGGCCGATCGTGCCGGTGCGGGCGAGCGAGGCGACCTGTTCGATGACGTCCCGGAACTTCTGCAGCGCCGACAACGACCGGGCCGGGAGGGAGCGGTCGTCCATCGCGTAGACCATCTTGGCCCACAGCGACTTCGACGACGACAGGTTGTGGAGCCCGGCGGCGACGAGTGGAGGCGCACTCAACGGAAACACCGTCGGATCCACGGCTTCGAGCGCATCCATCACGCCCTTGCCGATCCCGCGCGGCGGCTCGTTCACGACGCGCCTGAAGCTCACATCGTCGTGCGGGTTGATGACGAGCTTCAGATACGCGAGCGCATCCTTGATCTCCTTGCGCTCGTAGAACCTGACGCCGCCGACGATCTTGTAGGGGATGGCTTCTCGCGACAACGCATCTTCGAGTGCGCGCGACTGGGAGTTCATCCGGTAGAGCACCGCCACCATCGCGCGGGCGTCGTCCGAGAGCGCCTGCCTGGCCGTCCGCACGATGTAGGCGGCCTCGTCGAGATCGTCGCTCGCCCGGTAGTAGACGATCGGTGTGCCGCCGGTGCGCTCGGTGTAGAGCCGCTTCTCCTTGCGGTTGCGGTTCTGGCCGATGACCGCCGTGGCCGCATCGAGGATGACCTGCGTCGAGCGGTAGTTGCGCTCGAGGCGCACGACCTTGGTTTCGGGGAAGTCGTCCTCGAAGTCGAGGATGTTCTTCACGTCGGCGCCGCGCCACTTGTAGATCGACTGGTCGGGATCGCCGACGACCGCCAGGTTGCGATGCGACTCGGCGAGTCGCTTGATGAGCATGTACTGAGGGCGATTCGTGTCCTGGTACTCGTCGACCAGCAGGTAGCGGAACTTCGAGGCGTAGCGTGTCCTGACGGCCAAGGATGTCTCGAAGAGTTCCACCGTCTTGAGCAGCAGGTCGTCGAAGTCGAGCGCGTTGCTCTGCGCGAGGGCCGTGCGGTACTTCTCGAAGACCTCGGCGACCTGCTCGCCCCTGATCGACCAGTTGTCGCGGAACGCCTCGGGCCCCTCCATCCGGTTCTTCGCGTGGCTGATGCGTGACAGCGCCATCCTCGGCGGCAGCAACTTGTCGTCGATCCCGAGTTCCTTGAGGATCTGCTTGATCGCGCTCACCTGGTCGGCCGAGTCGTAGATGACGAAGTCGCGCGAGAGCCCGATGGCGGGCGCTTCGCGCCTCAGGAGGCGGGCACAGATCGAGTGGAACGTCGAAATCCACATCGATCCCATCTCGCTGCCGAGCAGCACGCCGACGCGCTCGCGCATCTCCTCGGCGGCCTTGTTGGTGAACGTGACGGCGAGCACCTGGCCGAGGTCGGCGAGGCCGCTGCCGACGATGTGCGCGATGCGGTAGGCGATGACGCGGGTCTTTCCGGATCCGGCGCCGGCAAGGATCAGCAGCGGTCCTTCGGTGTGGAGGACCGCATCGCGTTGTTCAGGGTTCAGCTCGTCGAGGAATGTCATCAGAGGGATCACGCCAGTATAGCAACGCGGGATCCCTTCCCCCGACTTGACAACCAACGGCCCGCGGGCAGTTGGCGCGCCGAGCGGCGGCGCGCCCGGGGCGCTACTCGACGGTGACGCTCTTGGCGAGGTTGCGCGGTTGATCGACGTCGCAGCCGCGGCGAACGGCAATGTGGTACGAGAGCAACTGGAGCGGAACCACCGCCACGACCGGCGCGAGCAACGGGTGACACTGGGGCAGCGGGATCCGCGAGTCGTGCACGGGATCGAGGATCGCGTCCATCCGATCGTCGCCCTTGGTCGTGAGGGCGATGATGTGTCCGCCCCGCGCCTTGGCCTCCTGCACGTTGCCCATCATCTTCTCGAACAGGTGGTCCTGCGTGGCAATCGCCACGACGGGGAGCTTCTCGTCGATCAGCGCAATGGGGCCGTGCTTCATCTCGCCCGCGGGATATCCCTCAGCGTGGATGTACGAGATCTCCTTCAGTTTCAGCGCCCCTTCGAGGGCAATCGGATAGTGGGCGCCACGGCCGAGATACAGGAAGTCGCTGCACTGGTAGAAGCGCTTGGCGATCTCCTCGATCTGCCCCTCGCACTTCAAGGCTTCCTCGACCAGCAGCGGCAACTGGTTCAGCGCCACGATGTGCGGGCGAATCTCGGCCGGCGTCAGCGTGCCGCGCACCTGCGCCGAGGTAAAGGGCCAGGAGCTGGAGCGCGACGAGCTGCGACGTGAAGGCCTTCGTCGAGGCCACCCCGATCTCAGGCCCGGCGTGGGTGTACACGGTGCCGTCGCACTCGCGCGTGGCCATCGAGCCGACGACGTTGCAGACGGCGACGGAGCTGGCGCCGTGCCGCTTGGCCTCGCGCAACGCGGCGAGGGTATCTGCCGTTTCCCCAGACTGCGTGATGACGACGGCAAGTGTACGGCTGGAGACGATGGGTTCGCGGTAGCGGTACTCGGACCCGTAGTCGACTTCGACAGGGAGGCGCGCGAGTTGCTCGATGACGAACTTCGCCACCAGTCCGGCGTGCCACGACGTGCCGCACGCCAGGACGATGACGCGATCGACCGCGCGCAGCGTCTCGTCAGACAGGTTCATCTCGTTGAGGAAGATGGTGCCGGTCTCCTCTGACACGCGCCCGAGCACCGTCTCGCGGATGGCCCACGGCTGCTCGAAGATCTCCTTCAGCATGAAGTGCTTGTATCCGGCCTTCTCGGCCATGATCGGATCCCAGAGCACGCGCTGGGTGGCCTTCGAGATCGCTGCGCCGGCGTAGTCGGTGAAAGTCACGCCGTGGCGCGTGATCACCGCCATCTCCTCGTCGCCGAGGAACACCACGTCGCGCGTGTGGCTCAGGATCGCCGGCACGTCTGACGCCACGAAGAACTCGCCATCGCCGAGACCGACGACGATCGGCGGCCCGTTGCGCACGGCGACGATCTTCTCGGGATCGTCGGCCGACATGATGACCAGGGCGAACAGGCCACGCAGCACGAGCAGCGCCCGGCGCACGGCGTTCTCGAGGCCATCGTCCTGCATCACCTCGCGGAGGAGGTGCGCGACGACCTCGGTGTCGGTCTCGCTCTTGAACACCACGCCCTTGGCCTGGAGTTCGCGCTTGATCTCGAGGTAGTTCTCGATGATGCCGTTGTGCACGACCACGATGCGGCCCGTGCTGTCGCGGTGGGGATGCGCGTTCTCTTCCGTCGGCCGGCCGTGCGTGGCCCACCGCGTGTGGCCGATGCCGTAGTCGCCGTCGAGCGGATGCGCCCGCAAGGCGTCCTCGAGTCGCGACAGCTTGCCCGCGCTGCGGCGCACTTCGACGAGGCCGTCGTGGACGACCGCAACGCCCGCGGAGTCGTACCCGCGATACTCGAGCCGCCTGAGCCCGTCGACGATGACGGGGACGACCTGCTTTGCACCGATGTATCCGATGATTCCGCACATGGTGTGAGATTCCCTACTGTCGCGACTTGCGACGGGCGACCCAGCCGTCCACGTTGGTCTGCTTGCCCCTGGCGATGCCGAGCGATCCTGCGGGCACGTCGTGCGTGATCGTCGATCCGGCGGCGACGTATGCGCCGTCGCCAACGCTGACCGGGGCGACCAGTTGCGAGTCGCTGCCGATGAACGCGCCCGCGCCGATCGTTGTCTGGTGCTTGTGCACGCCGTCGTAATTGCACGTGATCGTGCCGGCGCCGATGTTCGCCTTCGGGCCCACCGTGGAATCGCCGAGATACGCCAGGTGGTTGGCCTTGGCCCCCTCGCCCAGCACCGTCTTCTTCAGCTCGACGAAGTTCCCCACGTGCGCGTGGTCGCGCACGTCGCTCTCGGGCCGCAGGTGCGTGAACGGTCCGAGCTTCGCACCCGTTCCCACCCGCGACTGCTCGATCACCGTGTACGCACGCACCAGCACGTCGTCGCCAATCTCGGCGTTGACGAGGCGACACCCGGACTGGATCTCGCAGTTCGCGCCGATCCTGGTGCGCCCGCTGATCCAGACGTTGGGACACAGCACCGTGTCGGCACCGATCTCGACGTCAACGCCCACCCACGTCGTCGCCGGATCGATGACGGTGACGCCACCAGCCATCAACGCGCCAACGCGACGGTCGCGCAACTCGGCGCCGAGTTCCGCGAGCTCCGCCTGGCTGTTGATGCCGCGGATCTCGGCGAAGTCGCCGACACATACCGTCGCCACGGTTCGACGGGCGGCGCGGTGGATCTGCACGAGGTCGGGCAGGTAGTACTCCCCCTGCGCGTTGCCGCTGCCGAGGCCGCGCAGCGACGCGAAGACCGACGGGAGGTCGAACACGTAGACGCCGCTGTTGATCTCGGTGACGCGCCGCTCGTCGGGCGACGCATCGCGTTCCTCGACGATCCGGGTGATTTCGCCGTCGGCGTCGCGGATGATCCGGCCGTATCCCGAGGGGCGATCGGTCACCGCGGTGAGCACGGTCGCGGCCGCCCCGATCTCGAGGTGGTGCGCGACGAGTCCGCGGGCGGTCGCCGCTTCGAGCAGCGGCACATCCCCAGAGAGCAGCAGCAGGGCGCCAGTCGCACCCGCGAGGACGGGCTCGGTCACCAGGACGGCGTGCCCCGTCCCCAACTGTGGCTCCTGGAGGGCGAACTTCACGTCGGGATGGTGCGCCAGGGCGGCCTTCACCTCGTCGGCCTGGTGGCCGACGACGAGGGTGATCGACGCCGGGCCCAGTGAACGCGCGGTGCGGACGACATGCTCGATGAGCGGCATGCCGCCGAGCGGGTGCAGCACCTTGGGACGGGCGGTCTTCATGCGCGTGCCCTTGCCGGCCGCGAGGATGACGACGTGAAGGTCTCTGGATGCGCTCATGTTCGAGACAGTTATCGGCAGATGGCGGGACCCGTCGTAGGGGCCGCGCCCCCGCGCGGCCCGCCCCGCGCCGCCGCGGGGCCCGCCCGCCCGCGCCCCCGCGCGGCTCGCCCCGCGCCGCCGCGGGGCCCGCCCGCCCGCGCCGCCGCGCGGCCCGTCAACCTATTGCTGGTCCTGGTGCTTGGCGAGTTCGACGAGGCTGTAGATCTCCCTGGCCGGGGTGGCGAACCGGCGCGCCAGCGCGGCGACGGCTTCGCGTCGGGCGAAGCCTTCTAATTCTGTCATTCGACAGAATTCAGTATAGACCAGTTCCTTCGACAGGGGGCCAGGCGCGTTGTCTGCGTCGGTCGCCCGGTCGGCGCCGATGATGACGACGTATTCGCCTTTAGGTGATTCGACATATTCAAGCAGTTCGCGACACGTGCCCCGACGAAACTCTTCGTGAATCTTCGTCAACTCCCTGGCGAGCACCGCAGGTCGAAGGCCGAAGGCCTCGGCCATGTCTGCCAGCGACTCCCGGATGCGATGCGGCGCCTCATAGATGATCAGGGTCCGGGGTTCTGCCGCAGCACGCCTCAGCCACGCGGCCCGTTCTTGTTTCTTTTTAGGTGGAAAGCCCAAGAACGTGAACTCCCCGTCGGCCATCCCACTGGCGACCAATGCCACCAGCAGCGCCGATGCGCCAGGGAGCGCTTCGACGCGTACATCCGCTGCCCGGGCGGCCGCCACCAGGGCGGCGCCGGGGTCGGAGATCAGCGGCGTCCCCGCGTCGGAGACCAGTGCCACCGACTGCCCGTCGGCCAGTCGAGCCATCACGGTGTCGATGCGCGCGGCCTCGTTGTGTTCGTGCAGGCTGAGCATCGGCGTCGAGATGCCGTAGTGGTGCAGCAGGTGGGCGGTATGCCGCGTGTCTTCGGCTGCGATCAGGTCGACCGCCTTGAGGATGCGGAGCGCCCGGATGGTGATGTCTTCGAGATTGCCGATCGGGGTCGCAACCACGAAGAGCGTGCCGCGAGGACGAGGCCCGGAGGGTGGTGCCGGGTGAGACGGCATTCGGGGTTTCGTGGTCGCGTATTGTAGCATTGGGGGATGGGCTGACCGTGCCGGCTTCCACAAGGAAGCGCACCAGGGCGGCAGCGAGGGTTCTCCTAGCGATCGACCGAGGCCGATGTATTCCTCCGAGCCGCTCCCACATTTCATCGACGACTACCTCGCGTTCCTGCACGAGGTGCTGCCGACAACCGCCGCCTTCGATGGCGTCCACACGCACGACGACCTGCTCGAGGACTACTCACGAAGCGCGATCGACACCCTGCTTCGTGACCTCGGCGCGTTCGGTCGCCGCCTCAGCGCCATCAGTGCCGACACGCTCACGCCAGCCCAGCGGCTCGAACGTCCCGTGGTCGACGCGCACATCCGCGGGAAGATCCACGAGTTCGAGCAACTGCGCCCGTGGGAGCGCAGCCCCCAGGTCTACGTCGAGACGCTCGCCCTCAGCCTGGCAGGCCAGTCGCTGTTCGCGTATGCGCCCCCCGAAGAGCGCGCTCGCCGCGTCCTGTCGAAGCTGAGGCAGGCGCCGCGGATCCTGCAGCAGGCGCGCGACAACGTGAAGGAGCCCGCCGGCATCTTCGTCAAGAACGCGCTCGAGACCCTCAAGGGGGTCCAGACGTTCATCACCCGCGACCTGCCCCGCGCCTTCTCGTCGGTCGACGACCTTCACCTGCTCGGCGATCTCGCCGATGCCTCGACCGAAGCCGAGAACGCCATCGCCGAGTACAGCGCGTATCTCGAGACCGAGGTGGCGCCGAAGACCAAGGGCACGTTCCGACTGGGCAAGGCGCGTCTCGAGGCCAAGCTGGCACTCGAAGAGGGTCTCAGGTTCGACACCGACGTGCTGCTGGGCATCGCGTTGCGCGAACTGAACACCCTGCAGGAGGAGTTCAAGGCGCTCGCCGGCGCAAAGGGCAAGGATCCACAGGCCGAGTGGAAGAAGATCAAGCAGCAGCATCCCCCTGCCGGGCAGCTCGTGGCCACGGCGTCGAAGCAACTCGACGAGCTCCTGGCCTTCATCCGCAAGCACAAGCTGGTGTCCATTCCAGACGGTGACCCGCCCGTGGTCGGCCCGACGCCGCAGTTCTACCGGTGGACGAACGCCAGCCTGTGGACGCCTGGCCCCTTCGAAGCACGTGCGCTGCGCACGTATTACTACCTGACCGACGCCGATCCGTCGTGGCCCGTCGAGAAGCAGGACGAGCACCTGCGCGACTTCAGCGAGGCTGCCCTGTGGTCGGTCTCGATGCACGAGGTCTACCCCGGCCACTTCCTGCACTTCCAGCACCTGAAGCGGACCGAGTCGTCTCTGCGCAAGTCGATCGCGTTTGCGTCGATGTCGACGGTTGAAGGCTGGGCGCACTACAGCGAGCACCTGATGGTCGAGCAGGGCTTCGGCAAGAAGTACCCGGCGATCAGGCTCGGGCAGCTCGCCGAGGCGCTCATCCGGATGTGCCGGCTGATCGTCGGCCTGCGGCTGCACGCCGAGGACCTGTCGGTGGAGCAGGGCGTCCGCCTGTTCCGCGACGAGGCCTATCTCGAGGAAACCAGCGCCCGTCGCGAGGCCGAGCGCGGGACGTTCGACCCCGGCTATGTCGTGTATGCCCTTGGCAAGCTGATGTTGCTCAAGCTCCGTGCCGACGTGCAGGCGCGCAACGGCGACGGGTTCTCGTTGAAGGCGTTTCACGACGAGTTCCTGGGCAACGGGTTGGTGCCGTTCACGCTGCACCGCTCATCGATGCTCGGCGCCGACGATTCGGGCAAGATCATCGCCTGACGAACCAGGGTGATGCCGTTCGGCCATCGCGCCGCGATCGGCGGTTCGTCGATCGCGGTGCCCCGCCACCAGGAGTGATACAACTGCCATGCCTCTCTACGAATACCAGTGCGACGCGTGCCAGCATCGCTTCGAAGTCATCCAGAAGTACTCCGACGCGCCCATCGACGTCTGCCCGCTGTGCGGCGCAGCCGTGCGCAAGCTGATCTCGTCTCCGGCCATCCAGTTCAAGGGCAGCGGGTGGTACATCACCGACTACGCGAAGAAGTCGTCGACCGACGCCTCGAATGCCAGCAAGGCCAAGGAGATGGCGAACGAGAAGAAGCCCGACACGGCGAGCAAGTCGGAGTCGTCTGCTTCAGACAAGCCCGCGGCCACGCCCGCCAAGTCAGACGCCTCGTAACGCGACGCCCAACCCATCCCGTCCTGCGCGCTCAAGGCGTCCGGGGTTCTTTACTCGTTTGGTAAAGATCCATTACGTTCGGCGTATGACTTCCACGATCTCGTCCAAGGGGCAGGTCACCGTGCCGAAGGAGGTGCGCGACCGGCTCGGCCTCAGAACGGGCACGGTGGTGGACTTCGAAATCACCGACGCCGGCGTACTGCTCCGCAAGGGCCACAAGGGCATTCGGCCGGTCGATCGCGTGCGCGGCATTCTCGAGCGCGTCCGCAACACCGACGAACTCATCGATGAGATGCGCGGCCCCGCCCCGCCGGCCAGGAGGGCACGGCGGTGACGACGGCCGTTGACTTGGCGGTGCTGATTGACGTGTTCCAGGAGGAACCCCGGTGGGCCGCGCGGTCTGCGGATGCGATCGACGCGGCATCGCGCGCGGGTCGCCTCACGGTGTGTGACGTGGTGTGGGCCGAGGTGGCAGGGCGCTTCGCATCGCCGGAGGCGGCTGCCGCAGCCCTGTCGACGCTGGGCATCGAGTTCGATCCGATGACCGCGTCCGCGGCAGCAGACGCAGGCCGGTCGTGGCGCGCCTTTCGCGAGGCCGGGGGCGGCCGTCGTGACCGGGTCGTGGCCGACTTCCTGGTCGCCGCCCACGCCCTTCATCAGGCACACGCCCTGCTGACGCGTGACCGCGGCTTCTATCGGCGCTACTTCAAGCAGCTACGCATCGTCGAGCCCGGCTGAGGGACGCGACCTCCTGCGAGTCACGGAACGCTGCGTGAGACACGGCGAGGCCGATCTACCTGATTTCCTTGTCGTAGATCGAGCGCAGGTACTCGCGGAACGGCACACCCAGGTCGGGCCGTCGCAGGGCGAAGTACACCACCGCTTTCAGAAACCCGAGCTTGTTGCCGGTGTCGTGGCGGACGCCCTTGACCTCGAAGCCGTACAGCGGACGCGTCTTCAGCAGTTCCCGCAGCCCGTTCGTGAGCTGGATTTCGCCCGTGCGGTCCTTCGCGGTCGCCTCGAGCATCGGGAAGATGTCGGGCGTGAGGATGTACCGCCCGATGATGGCGAGATCCGATGGCGCTTCCTCGCGCGGCGGCTTCTCGACGAGGTCGGTGATCCGGTAGAGCCCGTTGCCCATCGGCTCCCCGGCAATCACGCCGTAGTTGCTGACATCGCTCATCGGCACGCGCTCGACCGCGATCACAGGACCCTGCACCGCGTCGTACACGTCGACCATCTGCTTGAGCGCTGCAGGCGTCGCATCGATCACGTCGTCGCTCAGGATCACCGCGAATGGCTCGTCGCCAACCAGGTGATTGGTGACGAGCACCGCGTGACCCAGGCCGAGTGGCTCGCCCTGCCGCACGTAGGCGACGTTGATCAGGTCTGACACCTGCCGCACTTCGCGCAGCATGTCGAGCTTGCCGCGCGCCTCGAGGAACGTCTCGAGCTCGACGTTGACGTCGAAGTGATCCTCGATCGCGTTCTTCCCGCGCCCGGTGACGAGGATGATGTGATCGATGCCCGCCGCGACCGCTTCCTCGACGCCGTACTGGATGATCGGCTTGTCGACGAGCGGCAGCATCTCCTTGGGCTGGGCCTTCGTGGCCGGGAGGAAGCGCGTGCCGAGTCCGGCCGCCGGAAACACTGCTTTTCGCACATGGACGTGTTGCACGCTGTTCGATGTCTCCTCGTGACTGGCATGGTAACGCAAACGGCGACAGCCTGCGGCATCACTGCAGGCTCACCGGGGGCCGTCGCACGCAGGCTCGGCGACGCGACGACTCTCGAACCTCGCGCGGCACACGGCGCAATCATCCCCAGGAACCGACCAATGACGAACCGACGTCGCCCGCAGCAGCGGGAAGCGTCGATAATGAGTGGATCGCGCGGTCGAAGGTCCACTGGTGCCACGACCTCACGTTCGACGTCGGAGCGACGACACATGGCGCGGGGCTCCGCGCGAAGCACCCACGATCGTCGTCTGCGACCCTGACTGCGTGACACGGGCATGCAGGGCCAGGGTCGGCGAGCATCCGCCGCGGCACCTGGCGGCCCGGGATCATCCGCATGAAACCGACCAGGGAATCACCTGTCGCACCGCTCGTCCTCGGCATCGAGGCAGGCGCCACTCGAACCGTCGCGCTCGCGGTCGGCGGCAGTGCGACTCCACCCGTCCGCCGCGAGTTCGGGCCGGCCAATCTCTACCTCATCGACGACCGGCAGCTCGCCCGCCGTCTCAGGACGATCGCCGGCGCGATGCCGCGTCCGGCCGCGGTGGCGATCGGCATGGCCGGTGCGCGCACCGACGCCGACCACGCGCGCGTCTGCCGATCAGCCGCGGTCGCCTGGCCGGGCGTTCCGTGCTACGCCACCAGCGATCTCGAGACGGCCATCATGGCTGCCGACGACGTGGTGCCGGCCCGCCGCCCGAAGGCCAACCGCGGCGGCGACGCTCCCGCCCGGGTGCTGGTCGTGAGCGGAACCGGATCGTGCTGCTTCGGACGGAGCGCTGATGGCCGCACGGCCAGGCTCGGCGGCTGGGGCCACATCCTCGGCGATGCCGGCAGCGGGTACGACATCGGCTTGCGCGCACTCAAGGCCGTCGTCCACGCCGGCGACCGCGGTGGTCGATGGCCGCCCCTCGGCCAGCGCATCCTCGCGGCGTTGTTGCTGAACGCGCCCGAAGACCTCGTCACCTGGGCCCAGGCCGCGAGCAAATCCGACATGGCGGGGTTGGCACTGGAAGTGTTCCGCGCGTCAGACGATGGCGACCCGATCGCCGCCGGGGTGCTTGCATGCGCGGCCGAGCGCCTTGCGGCCGACGGGGTGGCGTGCGCTCGCCTCGTGGCATCGGCTGGCGCGCCGGTGCAGTTCGTACTTGCCGGGAGCGTCCTGCTCAGGCAACCGCGTTTCGCGGGACGCGTGCGACGAGGCATCGTGAAGGCGTGGCCTGGCGCGGTCGTGTCGCCGCTGACGACCGACAGCGTCTGGGGGGCCGTGGAACTGGCGCGTCGCCACATCTCGGCAGGGGCGAGCCCTTCACGACCTACGGCAACGCCCGCGCCCGACGCGCCCGTCGCGACGCCGCTCAGTGCGCTGCTGCGCTCGCCCACGGAGCAGCGCAACCCGCGGTCGATGGATCTCGACCGGCTGTCACTGGCCGATGCCGTGACGCTGATGCTCGAGGAGGACAAGCGCATTTCCCGGGCCCTGCTGGCGCAGAGAGCCGCGATCGCACGCGGCGTGTCGCTGATCGTGAGGGCCTTCACGCAGGGTGGACGGCTGTTCTACGTGGGCGCCGGTACGAGCGGGCGGCTCGGCGTGCTCGACGCCAGCGAGTGCCCGCCGACGTTCAACACGCCGCCGGCCATGGTCCAGGCCATCATCGCGGGTGGCCCCACGGCGCTCTGGTCGCCGGTCGAGGGCGCCGAAGACGACGCCGCGGCCGGTGGTCTGGCTGTCGCCTCGCGCGGCGTCACGCGCCGCGACGTCGTAGTCGGCATCGCGGCGAGCGGCCGGACGCCATACGTGTGGGGAGCACTCGGCGAAGCGAAGCAGCGCGGCGCCGCTACCGTGCTTCTCTGCTTCAACCCGCACGTCACCATCGCGCGTGGGGCACGGCCCACGCTGGTCATTGCGCCAGACGTCGGGCCGGAAGTCCTCACGGGCTCGACGAGGCTGAAAGCGGGGACGGCCACGAAGCTCGTGCTGAACATCTTCACCACGCTCGCGATGGTGCGACTCGGCAAGGTGCGGAGCAACCTGATGGTCGACGTGCGCGCCACGAACGTCAAGTTGCGCGACCGGGCCGTGCGTATCGTCGAGGCCCTGACCGAAGCCGATTACCATACGGCGCGTGCCATGCTCGAGAAGACAGGCTGGAAGATCCCGGCGGCGTGTGCGCGCCTCGCCGCGCCTCGTCGCGGGCGCACGTGACGATCGCGTCAGACGACCCTGCCGAGCAGCCGCCAATCCCGGCCGTCAGTGCCATGGCCAGCGCGGCCGCCGGCCCGGCCTGGAACGTCGCCGCCGCCATTGCGGCCTGCACGCGACGCGCAGTGGCGATCTCAGAGATGCCGAGTTCCAGGCGAGCGCGAGACGGGATCGCGAGCCGCCGGATAGAATGTCGAGATGCTCGACTCCGCACTCGTCCGTGACCACTTCGATGACGTTCGCGACAGGCTTCGCACCCGAGGCCCGGGGATCGATCCGCTGCTGGCACAGCTTGCCGAGGCTGAAGCCGATCGGCGCTCGCGCATCCCCGTCGTCGAGACGCTGAAGCGCGAGCGCAACGAAGTCGGCGAGGAGATCGCGCGCCGGAAGCGCGCAGGTGCCGATGCATCCGACCTCCTTGCACTGTCGAAAGAGCGAGCGGATCGCCTGAAGCAGCTCGACGCTGAACTCGCGGAGATCGAGGCCCGCCGTACCGACCTGCTCCAGCGTGTGCCGAACCTGCCGCATGCCAGCGTGCCGGTGGGCAACAGCGCCGCCGACAACCTCGAGGTGCGACGCGTCGGCGAGCCGCGTGCCTTCGACTTCGAGCCGAAGGCGCACTACGACCTCGGCGCGGCACTCGGCATCCTCGACTTCGAGCGCGCCGCACGCATGTCGGGTGCGCGCTTCGCCGTGCTGTCGGGCGCCGGCGCGCGCCTGTCGCGCGCGCTGATCGACTTCATGCTCGACCTGCACACCCGCGAGCACGGCTACCGCGAAGTCGATCCGCCGTTCCTCGTGTCGTCGAAGGCCTTGCTCGGCACCGGCAACCTCCCCAAGTTCGAGGAGGATCTCTTCAAGATTGCCGGTGACTGGGATCTCTATCTCATTCCCACGGCGGAAGTGCCGCTCACGAACCTCCACCGCGAGGAGACGCTCGACGGATCGACGCTGCCGCTGAAGTACACGGCCTACACACCGTGCTTCCGCAGCGAGGCGGGCTCGTACGGCGCCGACGTGCGCGGGCTCATCAGGCAGCACCAGTTCCACAAGGTGGAGCTGGTGAAGTTCGCGCTGCCCGAGCAGAGCTACGACGAGCTCGAGGGCATGGTGCGTGACGCCGAGCGCGTGCTCCAACTGCTCGGCCTCCCGTATCGGACGGTGCTGTTGTGCACCGGCGACATGGGATTCGGCTCGGCGAAGACGTACGACATCGAGGTGTGGCTGCCGAGCCAGCAGACGTATCGCGAGATCAGCTCGTGCAGCAACACCGAGGCGTTCCAGGCGCGCCGCGCCGAGATCCGCGTGCGCCGCGAGGGCGAGAGGAAGTCGGAGTTCGCGCACACGCTCAACGGCTCCGGGCTGGCCGTGGGCCGGACGCTGATCGCAATCCTGGAGAACTACCAGCAGCGCGACGGATCGATCGTCATCCCAGAGGTGCTCCGGCCCTTCATGCGCGGGCTCGAGGTGATCGGGCCCGACGCGCGTTGAGCACGGTGCGCGAGGGCTCATGATCCCGTCGCACATGACCGCGATTGCCGTCCGCGGCGGCAAGGGTCCCGCAGACGCACTGCATCCTGTCGAGATCGAGACGCCGGAGCCTGGACGCGGGCAGATCCTCATCCGCGTTCGCGCCGCAGGCGTGAACCGCCCCGATGTGGCCCAGCGCCTCGGCGTCTATCCGCCACCGCCAGGCGCACCCGACACGATCGGCCTCGAAGTCGCAGGCGAGGTCGCTGCCGTTGGCGCCGACGTGACGACGTGGCGTGTGGGCGATGCGGTCGTGGCATTGCTCGGCGGCGGCGGGTACGCGCAGTACGCCGTGGTCGACGCCCGGCACGCCCTTCCGGTGCCAAGGGGGCTCACGCTCATCGAGGCGGCGGGCCTTCCAGAAACCGTTTTCACCGTGTTCGTGAACGTGTTCGAGCATGGCGCCCTGAAGGCAGGCGAGACGCTGCTCGTGCACGGCGCCACGTCGGGCATCGGTGTCGCCGCGATCCAGATGGGCAGGGCGGCGGGAGCGCGAGTCATTGCTACCGCCAGGGGCGCAGACAAGGCCAGGACCGCGCTCGGTCTCGGCGCCGACCGCGCCATCGACACGACATCCGGGGACTTCGGGAAGATCGTCACTGCCGAAGGCGGCGCAGACGTCATCCTCGACATGGTCGGCGGGCCGTACTTCGCCGCCGATCTCGACGCGCTCAAGCCGCGCGGCCGCATCGTCTACATCTCGACGCTCGGCGGTGGAACGATCGAAGTGCCCGTCAGGGTGATCATGCAGAAGCAGGCGGTGATTACCGGGTCCACGCTGCGCCCGCGGAGCGCAGACGAGAAGGCCAGGATTGCCGCGGCGGTGAAGACGACCGTCTGGCCGTGGCTGGAAGGCGGCGAGGTCAAGGTTGTGGTCGACCGCACCTTCCCACTCGTCGACGCGGCGCAGGCCCACGCGCACCTCGAGAGCGGCGTACACGTCGGGAAGATCGTCCTGACGATGTGAGCCGCCAGTCGCGACGGGTGATCCCTTTCGTCGCTCCCGGAGAAGACATCGACCGCGGGCGACCCGCAACAGCTCTTCAATCGAGCGAAACCGAAGGGCAGCACGCACCCGCGAAAAGGTCTCGCAATTGCAGCGTCATCGTCGCCCCCTGCGATTCCACGGGAATCGAAGGAGGGGTGTCATGCGCGCACGCACGCTCGGTCTGGGCTTCCTGGTCTGCGTCCTCGTGCTGGCGGTGGCCGGCCAGGCACGGGCCGGCGTCATTGTTCTCCGGCCACTGGATACCGCCGCCGAGGGACAGTACAGCAACACCGGACCTGGCACGCACCAGCAGGTCGCAGATCCGTTCGTGCTGCCACAGGCGATGGCGCTCACCTGGGTGCAATGGTACGGCCGCTATGACGGCGTCGTGCCGCAGGTCAATTTTGCGTTCACCCTCCGACTGTTTGCCGACGACAGCGGCGCACCGGCACTGACGCCGATTCAGCAACTCGACGTCGTGGTCGCCAGCACGGCGCTCTCGGGCGATCCCGTGCCGTGGCGGAGCTACTCGACGGCCTTGCCCGGCTGGACTGTCGGCCCTGGCACGTACTGGCTCTCGATCCTCGAGAACGATCCGGGAACGCCGGCCATGGGCCTCACGCAGTGGCTGTGGGGTGACACCCTTGGAACCGGCAGACGGGCGCTCCGGCACGCGGACAGCGATCCGTGGCTCGCGGGCCTGGACGTGAACCACGCGTTCACCCTCGAGGGGAGGGCGATTCCGGAACCGTCGGCGCTGCTCGTGCTCGGCGTCGGACTCGTGGGATTCGCACGTCGCTTCCGTCGATCGCGGTAGGGTTGGGCCCATCAAGTCGAGGAATTCCGTTCGCCTTGCCACCACCACGGGCCGCAACGCGGTCCGTGGTGCCGCGGTCCTCGCTCCGCCCACGCACATCGCTTCCCGGATGGCGCGACCTGCACGATAATGAGTGTCCCGACGCCGCCCGGCGTCGTGCGGAGGGATGGCCGAGTGGTTTAAGGCGGCGGTCTTGAAAACCGTTGTACGGGAAACCGTGCCGGGGGTTCGAATCCCTCTCCCTCCGCCAGATAAGTCACTTAACATCAACAGTTAACGGCTCGCCATCTTCCTTGCGTGTCGGGTAAAGGTTTTCCTCTCCCTCCCGATCCTCGTCAATGTCAAGAGTCTGCGTTCGGGTCCCCACCGTTCGATATCGCCGCGCAGTAGGTCGCCCGGACGAACAGCGGTATTCTGTCGGCAGCAGGAGCGACGATGGACAACGAGAAGCAGCCCGTTGTGCACAGCGACCCACAGATCATGGGCGGGACTCCGGTGTTCGTCGGCACACGCGTGCCGTTTCAGACACTGCTCGATTACCTCGAAACAGGCGATCCGCTTTCCGAGTTTCTTGAAGATTTTCCGACCGTGAGCCGGGAGCAGGCAGTGGCCGCTCTCGAGCAGGCCAAGGACGCCCTGTTCGCCCGTGCGCATTCTGCTTGACGAGTGTCTGCCCAAGCGCCTGAAGCGCGACCTGATCGGGCACGACGCCCGAACGGTCCCCGAAATGGGTTGGGCAAGCCGCCAGAACGGCGACCTGCTCGGGCTGGCCCAGCATGAGTTCGACGTGTTTCTCACCGTCGATCGAAATCTCTCCTTTCAGCAGGACGTCAACAAGTTCAGCATCGCCGTCGTGGTCCTGATCGCGAAGGGCAACAGACACGCGGATCTTCAGCCGCTCGTTGCCGATGTGCTGGCGATCGTTGGCGCCGCATTGCCAGGGCAGATTGTCAAGGTGGGAGCCTGACCGCGCGGAAATTTGCTGTACGTGTTTTGTACCTCCAACCGCCTTCGCGCCGCAGTGGCCCGTGAGGTGGACTTAGCGCGGCGACACCGGCAGCACGCCCGCCAGCAGGGCGGCGAGTCCGGATCTCACGACCTTCATGGTGCCGCCGACAGTCGCACTGCTCGTGAAGGTCCCAGGCGAATTGACTACCGCTCCTGGACCACCCCAGCACTTTCTTCAAGGTCTCCTCCGAATACTGGTTTCGCGACGAAGGCGCCACGTGCTTCGGTCGCCTCTGTCGAACACCCGGCCTGGACCTCTCTCACTTCGCGAAGAACTCGGCCAGTGCCTCCCAGAGCTTCGCCGACGTCAGGCCCGACGTCGAGAACACCACCACGCCCTCGACATCCTGAGCACGCACGCGGTCGAGCGTCGTCGTCAGTTTCTGCGGTGGGTAGTAGCCAGCGGGCGGGTCGGCGAGGAACGCGTCGATGCGGGCGACGATGTCGCCGGGTGCGTTGGGCGACGCGACATACGACTCGAGCGCTGCGTGCAGGGCTGGCGCAAACGTCTTCAGGCGCGCGGCCACACGGTCGAGCGTGCTCCGCGCCTCGGCGCCGGCGACCCCGTTGGCCGCGAGGGCGCGAAGCGCCACGAGTGGCTGTCGTTCCTCATCGTAGAGTTGCGTGGCGGCGATCCCGATCCAGAGGTGCGGGAAGTCGCGCGCCCAGGTCTTCTGTTGCTGGATGGCCTCGGCCAGCAGGTCGAGATGCGTCTCGAACGTCCCCGCAAAGTGCCCGCGGTAGTCCATGGGCATCGGGTACGGACCCAGGGCGAGAACCGCCGCCAGTCCTGCCCGATGAACCGTCCGCTCTGGACGGGGTTCTTGAACACGGCGGCCGACACCTCGATGCGGGGTTTCACCTTGCGCACGGCCTCGAACACCTCGCGCGTGAACTCGGCGATGTGGTGCGCCCGGTACTCGTAGAAGAAGTAGTCGAGGTCGAGGTGGCCGCCGGCGAAGTAGCTTCCCTCGAGAAGGAAGCGGCTCTTCATCTCGCGCGAATACTGATCCCAGTTCGGCGGCAGCACTTTGGGGCTGCGCTCCCAGTGCGCCTCGAGGTGCGGGCGGTCGAACGGCGACAGCAGGCGGTCGTCGGGCCGCGCCGGCGAGAAATACGACGCGTGGGCGGGCAACGCCTTCAGGCAGAAGTCACAGAAACAGTAGGTGTCGGGCGCCACGTCGCCGGGGTAACGCACGTAGTCGTGGTGGACTGCGTCAACGTCGTAGCGCTCCGCAAACTCGGTGATGAGTGGAATCAGCCACTGGTCGGTGTAGCCGGGACGACGCGCCGGGCACATCCACGCCAGAGCATAGGACCGCCCACGCAGGGTCTCGGCGGTCGTCGGCTTGCCGTCCGGGCCGAGCGCCAGCCACTCCGGATGTGTCTTCGCCACATGAGAGTTGGCGCCCTCGGCGTAGTCGAAGAACCAGGCGTGCACCTGGATGCCGCGGGCGTGCGCCTCGCGAATCAGGACGGCGGGGAAGTCGAAGTCGCGGTAGCCGGCGACGACCGCATCGGCGAAACGCTGGCTGGCGTCACACCGGTGGCGGTCTTCACCTCCATGACCACGGTGTTGACGTGGGCGCTGGCGAGTTGCGTCACGAAGGCGCGGACCGAGGCCTCGGTCGTGCCCGCATCGCGCGGATGCGCCCACACGGCACGGCCCTTCAGCGTGGGCGCGGCTCCAGCAGCGGGCGGCACGCCCAGGGTGACGGTGAACGCGAGCAGCAGCGAAACGACAGTCTTCCTGGAAGTCATGGGCCTCTCCGCGTCGATTCGCCCTGTGTGCTCGCCAGGGTCGGCCCGCCTGAACGACCGTGGCGGCCCTTCCGACTGGCCTGGGCAGTCGACGCCGGGATGGTAGCGCAGCAGGCGCCACCCGTCCCGGTGGCGCGGCGCAGATCGCCAATCGAGGGTCGGCCGCTGGCAATCGGCCAGGACGACGTGTTCCAGCGCGCGCGGATCCGGCTACGATGTGCGACGACCGCCATGCCTGAGCCATCCGCGCGCGAACGCCTGGACCACGACCTGGGCCTGGGCGGCAAGCTGTCTGAGCGGAGCCGCGTCCGGCTCCTCAACCGTGACGGCACCTTCAACGTGCGCCGGAACGACTTCAGCCCGTTCCATCCGTACAACGCGTACCACACGCTGCTGTCGCTGCCGATTCCCCGCCTGCTGGCGCTGATGGTGGCGGGGTACGTCGCGACGAACCTCGTCTTCGCGTCGCTCTACTGGCTGGCCGGACCGGGCGCGCTCACCGGCGCGGCGCTGTCGCCCCTGGCGCGCTTCGAGGACTGCCTCTTCTTCAGCGTCCAGACGCTCGCGACCATCGGCTACGGCACGCTCGTTCCGCTCACGCGGACGGCGAACAGCCTGGTGGCCGTCGAGGCCCTGGTCGGGCTCCTCGGGTTCGCGGTGCTCAGCGGGCTGCTGTTCGCGCGCTTCACGCGCCCGACGGCCAAGATCCGTTTCAGCCAACACGCGCTGATCGCGCCCTACGAGAACGGCTGGGCCCTCATGTTCCGTCTCGTCAACCTGCGGAACCACGACTTGACGGACGTCCACGCCGTCGTCTCGTTCGCCCGGTGGGTCGACGACACCAGCCGGCGCCGCCGCCGCTTCGACCAACTCACGCTCGAGCGCGACACCATCATCTTCATGCCGTTGCACTGGGTCATCGTCCACCCGATCACCGAGACGAGCCCCCTGCGCGGCCTCACGCAGGCGTCGCTGGCCGACGTCGATCCGGAGATCGTCTGCATGGTCAGCGCCGACGACGAGACCTTCGCACAGACCGTGCACGCCAAGACCAGCTACGACAAGACCGACATTGCGTGGGGCGCCCGCTTCGCCGACATGTACCTGTCTGACACCGACCGGGTGGCGATCGATCTGGCGCGTCTCGACGAGGTCGAACCGGTCAGCCCGCCCGCCTCGCTCTGACAGCAGCTCACGCGATTGGCCTTGCGGGCGGCGGGCAGACCCGGCCCGGCTCGGGATCTCCCGGGCTGGCCATCACCGCCAGTGCGGGATCAGCGCGGGCACGCGTCGGCGATAGGTTTCGTACTCGGCGCCGAAGCGCTCGGCCAGTTCCCGTTCCTCGAGCGGAATGACGAGCGCAATCGCGGCGATCACGATCAGCACGACAACGTACGACGTGACGTAATTGCTGAGCAGCGCCCAGCCGAGGAGCGCCACGACGATCTGCGCGTACCTGGGATGCCGCATGTGCGCGTAGATCCCTTCGGTCAACAACCGGCCGGGATAACGCTCTGGCGCGAGTTCCGGTAACCCGAACAGGATGCTGTTGTGCAGTTGCCGCTGCAGGTGCCTCCGGAACACTCCGGCGATCACCAGCACCACGATGCCAGGCCCGGTCGTGAACATGTGAGGGCCGAGGTCGGTGCCCGCGATCCATCCGCTCGCCCGGTAGCAGGCCAGGGCCGTGACGGTCGAAACCGCCAGGCCGGCCGCGTAGCCCCACCAGTAGCCAACGCGTCGCCAGAAGCCCGCGAGCGGGTGGACCATCACCCAGAAGATCACTGACGCCGGCCCAAAGACGACGAGGAACAACGCGATGCCGTATCGCAGTTGATCGAAGAGGCCCACGGTGTGAATTATGCGCCTGTCTGAGTTGAATGCGGAGTCTCACTCCAGAGTGAATTCTGTCTTCCCCACCGACAACATGATCGGCGGTCCAGGTCGAGGAGTCGTGGGCTTGTTGCCACCGCTGTTGGCTGCGCCGCCAGCAAGCCCGGGCAACGTCGAGGAGGACGATGACCCGCGAGATTCCACTCAGCTTGACGACGGGCTTCCGGTGCTGCTCCAACCATGGCCAGAAAGACAATTGTCTGCCCGTAGGAGAACATCCTGGTGTGCCGCCACCACCGGATAAAGACATCTCCTTCGAAGTCGCCAATGACGAGCTGGTATCGGTTTTGCTGGCAGGCTGGCTGCAAAATCCAGCACGGGTGTTGCGACCGTTCCGCGCGTGCCCCTCCGCGGCGATATGACATGCCGTTGTCGCGAGGGCGGGCACGCCAGACGCAGGAGAAGACTGTGAAACGAGAACTCAGCACGTCAGGCATCACCGCGATCACGCGGTTGGTGCACACGCCTCTCGTCGCATCGACACGTGGGGTGCTCGCCGCGGTGTGCCTGGCGACGGCCGCCGTGGTGGCGACTCCTTCCGTGGCAGCCGCAGCTGCCATCACCTACACGTCTAACGGAGCCTTCGTGGTGCCCACGGGGGTCACCTCGGTGAAGGTGCTTGCCATTGGTGGCGGTGGAGGCGGGGCAAACGGTCACCAGGGCGGCGGCGGCGCTGGGTACCTGGCCACCGGCACGTTCGTCGTGACACCCGGCGACAGCATTCCGATCGTCGTTGGCCAGGGTGGCAGCGGCGCTCTGAACTGCGTCGGTTGCAACGACATTGTCGGGCTCACGGCAGGCACGGCATCGAGCTTTGGAGCCTCGCTGACGGCGCTTGGCGGCGGCGTAGTCGCCGGCGTGAACCTGGGGGGCCACAATGGCAGTTCAGGCGGCGGTGCGTCGTGCAACTCGGGCACCATCGGCGGATCTGGTGGGACCGGCGGGAGTAACGGGAGCGGCTGCGCTGCCGGGTCTTCTATGCCCATCGGGCTTGGCACCGGCAGTTACGCGGCACTGCTGTCGCTGTTCACCGACAATGTCCTGGGCGCCGGCCTCGGTGGAGCGGGTGGGACCGGCACCCATGCCGGCGGCGGCGGCGCAGGCGGCATCCTGATCAACGGCTTGGGGCCCCTGGCGAGCGCTGGTGCGGCGTCGTACAGCGGGCGCGGTGGCAGCGGCTACGGGGCGGGCGGCGGTGCCGGCGGGCTGGATTTCAACGTCAGCGGCAACCGGATCGCCGGTGGTGCGGGCGCCAATGGACTGGTGTACCTCGAGTATTCCGCGGCGGTGGCGCCCGTGCCGGAGCCGGTGTCACTGCTCTTGTTCGGCACTGCCCTCCTCGGTGCCGGGCTCGCACGACGGAGCCGACGCTAGGCACATTGCCTTTGCAGGCAACCAGGAGGGATGGGAGGGCCACCACCGGGTGGCCCTTTCCGTCTCGCCGCGGGCGTAAGATGGCGCCGCCGCTCACGTGCGGAGGAACCATCATGAGCCGCCTCGCCTTCGCTTCGACACTGCGTGCCGTCGCGCCGCACGTCGCCGGCTTCGGGGTCCTGCAGGCCGCATCCTCGCCGCAGTCGACCGCAGGCGCCGACGCTGAGCCCCCATCGGCTGCCCACGGGAGTTCGACGGCCGACCCTGCTTCAGTCATCATCGTCGGCCAGGCACGGTTCACGGTGCTCACGCCGCAACTCGTGCGCATGGAGTGGGCTGCCGACGGCAGGTTCGAAGACCGACCGTCGCTCGTCTTCCTCAACCGCCGCCTGGCCGTGCCAACGTTCACCCGCTCGTCGTCTGGCGGCTGGACGACGATCGACACGGGAAAGCTGAAGCTGCGCTATCGCGACGGCAGCGGCACGTTCACGGCGCGGAACCTCTCGGTCGAGATCGTCGTCGCCGGCAAGCCGGTGACGTGGCGGCCGGGAACGCCCGACACGGGCAACCTGCGCGGGACGACGCGAACGCTCGACGAGGTGAAGGGAGCGACCTCGCTCGAGCCGGGGCTCGTGTCGCGCGACGGGTGGGTGGTCGTCGATGACAGCGCACGGCCGCTGTTCGACGACTCCGACTGGCCATGGGTCATGGCGCGGCCGACGCGCGAGGCGCTGGACTGGTACATGTTCGCGCACGGCCACGACTACAAGGCCGCCCTCGGCGATTTCACCCGTGTCGCCGGACGCATCCCCATGCCGCCACGCTTTGCGTTCGGCACGTGGTGGTCGCGGTACTGGAGCTACACCGACCAGGAGTTCATGGACCTCGTGCGCGAGTTCGAGAGCCATGACGTGCCGCTCGATGTGCTCGTCATCGACATGGACTGGCACCTCACGTTCGGCACCAGGTGGTGGGAGAACAAGAAAGACCAGTCGGGTCACTCGCTCGGCTGGACAGGCTACACGTGGAATCCCGCGCTGTTCCCCGACCCGGAGGGCTTCCTCGCGTGGTGCGAGCGCCGCGGGCTCAGGACCCCGCTCAACCTGCACCCCGCCTCGGGCGTGCAGCCGCACGAGCAGGCCTACCCCGAGATGGCGCGTGCCATGGGGATCGATCCCGGCGACGAAGAAGTACGTGCCGTTCGACATCACGAACAAGCAGTTCGCGACGAACTACCTCGAGATTCTCCACCACCCGCTCGAGCGCCAGGGTGTGGACTTCTTCTGGCTCGACTGGCAGCAGGCATCCAGGACGAAGGCCGAAGGCGTGAACCCGACGTGGTGGCTCAACTACACGCACACGTCAGACATGGAACGGCGCGGGCTGCGGCCGCTGATCTTCCACCGCTGGGGTGGGCTCGGGAACCATCGCTACCAGATCGGGTTCTCTGGCGACACGTTGTCGGTGTGGGAGTCACTCGCCTTCCAGCCGTACTTCACGGCGACGGCCGCCAACGTCGGGTACGCGGTACTGGAGCCACGACATCGGCGGCCACATGCCGGGTGAGGTCGGCCCCGATCTCTACACGCGATGGATTCAGTTCGGCGTGTTCAGCCCGATCCTCCGCACGCACACGACGAAGAACCCGCGTTCGGAGCGCCGCATCTGGGCCTATCCCGACGAGCACGCGAAGGTGATGCGAGACGCGTTCCTGCTGCGCTATGCGCTCATCCCGTATCTCTACACCGAGGCGCGGAAGACGTACGACAGCGGGGTCGCCTTCTTCCGGCCGCTCTACTACGACTGGCCCGACGCGCCCGAGGCGTACGCCGCGAACGACCAGTACGTGTTCGGTGACAGCATGATGGTCGCGCCCATCGTCGAGAGCGGCGACTGGATACTCGAGCGCACCGTGCGTGACGTGTGGCTACCGCCCGGAACCTGGGTCGAGTGGTTCACCGGCGACGTGCTGCAAGGACCTGCGAAAATCGAACGCACGTTCACGCTCGATCAGATCCCCGTCTACGTGAAGGCCGGCGCCATCGTGCCGATGCAGCCGAAGATGCGCAACACGCGCGAGAAGCCGGTCGATCCGCTGATCCTCACGATCTTCCCGGGGGCAGATGGGACGACGCGCGTCTACGAAGACGAGGGCAACACGCTCGGCTACTCGCACGATGCGTTCACGTGGACGCCCGTGAGCCATGCACGATCGGCAGACGGCACGGTGACGGTGTCGATCGGGGCCGTGGAGGGGCGATTTCCCGGGATGCTCCACGAGCGCGGCCACGAGATCAGGTTGATGGGCACCGTTCCACCGCGCGAGGTGTCGTATCGCGACGCGCCCGTGCCCTTTGCGAAGGACGCCGAGACGGCGACGGCGCCCTACTGGCATTTTGATGGTCGCACGCTCGCCACGGTCGTCGTGCTGCCGCGGACGCGCACCTCGGAACCGACCGAGGTGAGGATCACGCCGTCGGCGACCGGCGCGGATGCCGACGCGCTGACGCGCGGGTTCACCGGCCGCATCAGGCGGCTCGAGGCCTCGATGCGCACGCTCAACCAGCTGTGGCCGAGAGGGTGGTCACCCGACGAGCTCGTCGCAGCCGTGCAAACACCGCGTCGGATCGAACTTGCGCCCGACAAGGCACTCGACGAACTGCGCACGCTCGACCAGCGCATGCCCGCGATCGTCGAGGCGATCCGACAGGCCGAGGCTGATGCATCGCGTGCCGTGCAGCAACTGGGGGATGACGCGAAGCGGAAGCCGTAGTCGCGGCTCGTGTGTGCGCAGGTCCGCCACGGGGAATGGGCCGCGCGGCGGGCCCACGAGGCGGCTGCTGCCATTTGCAAAATATGCGACGCCGTCGCATATTTAGCGCATGTGGATTCCCCGGGACGTCGAGGCTCGCCTTCGGCGGTCGGCCCGGACTCGTCCGGTCGTCGTCCTGACCGGGGCGCGGCAGACCGGCAAGACCTCGACGCTGCGTCGGCTCTTCCCCAAGTACGCATTCGTATCGCTCGACCTTCCCGCAGAAGCGGAACAGGCAGAGAAGGAGCCCGTCGCCTTCCTCCAGCGGCATCCTCCTCCGGTCATCATCGACGAAGTTCAGTACGCGCCGGCTGTCTTCCGCCACCTCAAGGCGATCGTCGATGCTGATCGCGGCCGTCACGGACGCTTCCTCCTGACCGGCTCCCAAAAGTTCACCCTGATGCGGGGCGTCTCGGAATCTCTCGCCGGGCGAGCCGACATCGTCGAACTCGAGACGCTGTCGCTTGCCGAGATCCGATCCGCCGCCCCCGACACCACACTCGAAGCGGCCGTCGTCCGTGGCGGATTCCCCGAACTCACTGCGAATCCCGACATCGACGTCCTGGCGTTCTACAACTCGTACATGGCGACCTACCTGGAACGCGACATCCGGTCGCTCACTCGTGTTGGCAGCCTGCGCGATTTCGAGCGCTTTCTCCGTGCCTGCGCCCTGCGGTCGGCGAACCTGCTCAACAAGGCTGACCTGGCGCGAGACGTCGGCATTGCTCCGTCAACCGCCAACGAGTGGCTGTCGATGCTCGAGACCTCCGGCCAGGTCGTCCTGCTCGAGCCGTGGTTCTCGAACCGCACGAAGTCGATTGTCAAGAGCCCGAAGCTCTACCTCGCCGACACGGGACTCCTGTGTGCGCTCCTCAACATCCGCTCGGAAGGCGACTTGCGCCAGTCGCCTGCCGCCGGGGCCGTGTGGGAGACGTTCGTGTTCGCCCAACTCCGCCACCGGGAGCGGGCCGCGGGGCGTGCGGGCAACCTGTTCTTCTGGCGTGACCGCACCCGCGAGGTCGACTTCGTGGTCGAAGGCGCCGGGCGGCTGCAACTCTACGAAGCGAAATGGACCGAGCTCCCGGACGCCTCTGACACGGCGAACCTGGCGTTCGTCAGGAACATCGTCGGCGCGGTCTCCGTGTCGAGCGGTTCAATCGTGTGTCGAACGCCGTCGGGGTTTCCGCTGGGTAACGGCTTCAGGGCGACACCGGTCGCGGAGCTGGCATAGATACAGGACCGGCCACATCATCGTCCCGATCGTGCAACCGCCTTGACTGGCATCGCGCGCACGGTTGCTCGCGCACGGAACGGTCGCCCGCCCACGCCACGCCGTATGCGAACGGGTCACGGCATCGCGGGCAGGCAGGGCAGGTAGCGCGTGCGCAGCAGGTGCTGGTGGTGCCGCTCGTGTCCGGCGATCAGGTATGCCAGCGCGCGGGCAGTGATCGATCCGCTGCCGACAGGAAGCCTGAACGCAAAGCGCTCGGGCGCGGCGCTGGCGATCAGCGTGACCGTCGCAGCCCGCACCGCAGCGAACTCGTCGACGACATCCGCGAGGCGGCGCGTCTCGAACGCCCCGCTTCCCACGTAGGCCACGTGATCGAACCCAGGAAGCGTCACGCTGTCGCCGCGCAAGGCGCGAAGCAACCGGTACGAGAGCACGCGTTCGCAGTCAGACAGGTGACCGATGGTTTCGCGCACCGTCCACTTGTCAGGAGCACAGCGGAGGTCTGCATGCGGCTCGCCGAACGTGGCGGCCAGCGCGCGAGTGGTCTCGACCTGCGCTCGCAACATCGCGGCGAAGTCGTCGACATCGGGCACCAGCGCGATCTCGTCGGCGAAGACCGCGGCATGCTCCGACGCCTCGGGTCGCGGGAGGTGCGGCCCGGGGTGGTTCGACTGATGCTCGATGTACCGGCTGGCGTCGTCTCGATGGGGCATCGGTGGCCTCCAGATGGTCGCGCCACTGCGGCGCGATCACCAGGCTGATTGGTGTGCCGACCATCATCTGCCTTCGTGCGCCGGCAGGGAAGCCCCGGAACGCCCTCTCCCATGAATCCGCATTGATCTCGTCCCGGCTGCAGGCGTAGATTCACGGCCTGGCAGTTCGCCACCACGCCCCCCGAAGGCAGGTGCCCATGCGACGTTTCCTTGCCTGCACGGCCTTGGCCGTCCTCCTCGTCGTGTTGCTTGCCAGCATGTCGCGCGAGACGCTCTCAGCGGCTCCGCCGCCGGCGTCGCCATCCACCAGCAATCCCGCCAGTGACGTCTTCGTCGTGCAGGTGGTCTCCTCGGCACCGCACCAGGTGACCGGTGGCGACGCGCGCCTGCACATCCTCGTGCCGCGCACGGTTCCGTTGCACCAGGCCGAAGTCTGGGTCAACGGCATCGACCAACGCAGTCACTTCAGCGTGATGCCGGGCACCAGGATGCTGACCGGCGTCATCGACGGGCTGCTCGTCGGACCGAACACCCTGAAGGTGAAGGCCAACGGCAACGGCAAGGGGCGTCCGGCGCCGGTGTCGATGACCCTCACCAACTACCCGATCACGGGACCAGTCTTCTCGGGCCCGCACCAGTACCCCTTCGTGTGCACGACGATGACGCAGGGCCTGGGGCAACCGATCCCGGACGATCCGGTGACCGGCACGAGGGTGTTCGACCCCGTCTCGGGCAGCGTGATCGGCCTCAGCCGAGACTGCTCCGCGCCCACGCAGGTCGTGTTCAGGTACCGCTCGACGGCGAACACGTGGAAGGAGTACGTCCCTGGCTTGCCGCGCCCGGCCGACATGGCGACGACCACGACCATCGATGGGATCACGGTCGACTTCATCGTCCGCTGGGAGCGCGGCACCATCAACCGCTTCATCTACAGCATCGCGGTGCTTGCGCCCGGCGACGACAACGCGTGGGAGCTGAACCGCGACGCCTGGAACAAGCGGGTGATCTACCGGTTCGACGGTGGCGTGGCGATCGGTTACACGCAGGGAAGCGTCAGCAATTCGGCGATGCTCTACGATGTCGGCCTTGCCCGCGGTTATGCCATCCTGCACTCCTCGGGCAACCGCACCAGCACGCACTACAACCTGCAACTGGGTGGTGAAACGGCACTGATGGTGAAGGAGCGCTTCATCGAGCTGTACGACGTGCCGTTGTATACGGTCGGCGTCGGCGGGTCGGGTGGCGCGATCCAGCAGTACGTCTACGCACAGAACCACCCAGGCCTGCTCGATGCGGCCATCCCGCAGTACTCGTATCCCGACATGGTCACGCAGGCCGTACACATCGGCGACTGCGAGTTGCTCGAGTTCTACATGGACGTGCTCGATGGCACCAACCCCCGCTGGGGCACGTGGACGAACCGCACGATCCTCGAGGGACTCGCGGCCAGCAACACGCTTCCCAATCCCTACTTCGGTGGCCGGCTCGGTCTGACCGAGTGCATCAACGGCTGGCGCGGGCTGGCTCCGCTGGCACTGAATCCCCGTTACGGGGGAGTCGCGAACCAGAACCTCTTCGAGCCGCAGTCGGCCATCGCCGCCACCGAGTGGTCGCACTTCGCCGACATCGTCAACATCGTCGGACGGGGCGCGGATGGATATGCGCGGCGGTACTGGGACAACGTCGGCGTGCAGTACGGGCTGCTCGCCGTCGCGAGCGGGCAGATCACGCCGGCCGAATTCCTGAAGCTCAACGCGGTCGTCGGCGGGTGGAAGCCGCAGCCGGCGATGGTGCAGGAGGGGTCGCCCTTCGTGCCGCCACACACGTCGGCAAACTTCGACCCGTGGAGCGCGCGAAACCAGGTGTACAGCGTCGGTCCCGTTCCTGCGCCCCGCGTGCAGGGTGACATCGAGGCGATGCGGGCGGTCTACCGGGCGGGCCTCGTGTTCATGGGCGACATCGACATTCCCATCATCGACTGGCGCAACTACCTCGAGGACGAACTCGACATGCACAACTCGCATCAGTCGTTCGCGTCGCGCAAGCGCATGCTGAACGCCGACGGCGACGCCGGCAACCAGGTGATCTGGTTCACCGACGTAGTCGTGAGCAACCAGCGGTTCGATCAGACGCCTGAAGCCCTCGCGGTGATGGACGAGTGGATGCGCAACATCTTCGCGAACCCGGGTGTCGGCGTCGCGGGCAACAAGCCGGCGCTCGCCACCGATCGGTGTTTCGACGAGACCGGGACCGAGATCGCGAGCGGTCCGGCCGTCTGGGACGGCATCATCGACGGCAACGCGCCTGGCGCCTGTACGCAGCGATTCAGGACGTTCAGCACGTCGCGGCGCGTCGCTGGCGGGCCCTTCGAGCAGAGCCTCTTCAAGTGCCAGCTCACGCCGGTGCCTGACGCCGTGGGGCGCGGGTTCTACGGTGCGTGGGTGCCAACCGTCACCGACGTCGGCATGCTGATGACCATCTTCCCGCAGGGTGTCTGCGATTACAGCAAGCCTGATGCAGGGCTCCCGCCGGGCTGGTAGTCGCCGCGAAATCACTCCCGGAGCGCTTTGCAGTACGAACGAAGGGCCGCCTCGCGGGGCGGCCCTTCCTGTATTCCCGCTGTGGCCGGCTGCCTACGCCGAGACCTTCACACGCCGCCGCACCGCTGCCACGAGGCCCGTGCCGAGCAGGAGCAGCGTGGCGGGTTCCGGCACGACGCGCAGGCTCACTTCGACGGGGCCCGAGGCGAGTTGTGCCAGCAGGCTCTGGCCGAGCGCCTGGGTGATCACGAGTCCAGGAATCGAGGTCTGGGCAACAAGGTCTACCCCGATCAACCCTGGGCCATTGTCGTAGATCAGCACTCCTGACGCACCTGCCGCCGCGGCATTGTTCACCTTCGTGCTGAAGAACACCAGCCCGCCGCGCGCAATCAAGGCGATGTTGCCGGGGGTGAAGCCCGCGAAGTCGGCGGGCGCTCCACCGAAATTCGCGACGGCCTGCAGGAACCCCGTTGCGCTCCCTTCGAACGGTGGCGTCGTCCCCAGGTCAGCAAACGTGAGGAAGTCGACGCCTTCGACGTAACTGGTCGGCAACGGGGACAACTGTGCGAGGCTCCCGTGCGTGATCGGATAGGCGTCGGCCGGCGCCGTGGACAGCAACAGCGCGGCGGCGACGCCCAACAGGGCAGTTGTGAACAACTGGCGACGCATCATGGGGACACCTCTCTCTGCATGAAGTGAATCAGCCTCTGCTTGGCGAGGTCAGCGAAGCAAATGTCGCGCCGTGAGAAGAGCGGTCAGAGCATTAGAGATCGGACCTGACGATCGCGCAGAAGTCATCTGGAAAGGCGATCTTAGGTGACGAGGCCCGCCGCGTGGCACGCCACGCGGCGCTCAAACAGCGGGCGCAGGCAACGGCGCTGGCCCTGCGTCAGACCACCGTGCCGAAGAGCGCGCCGATCCCCGCGGTCAGAGCCATCGCCAGGGCGCCCCAGAACGTCACGCGGATGGTCGGCCCCAGCACCGCTGCGCCCCCGGCGCGCGCGCCGATGGCGCCGAGCAGGGCGAGGAACACGAGCGACCCCGCCGACACGAGGGGGATCAGGATGCTCGCCGGCGACACGATCACGAGCACGAGCGGGGCGGCCGCGCCGATGGCAAACGTGGCGGCCGACGCAAGCGCCGCCTGCACGGGGCGCGCGGTCGTGATCTCGGAGATCCCGAGTTCATCGCGCGCGTGCGCACCCAGAGCGTCCTTCGCGGTGAGCTGCTGCGCCACTTCGCGCGCAAGCCCCGGCTCGAGGCCTCGGCCGACGTAGATCTGCGTCAGCTCGTCGAGTTCGAACGCGGCATCGTCAGAGAGCTCGCGACGCTCGCGCGCCAGGTCGGCGTGCTCGGTGTCTGACTGCGAACTGACCGACACGTACTCGCCCGCCGCCATCGACATGGCCCCGGCGACGATACCTGCCACGCCGGTCAGCAGGATGTCGCCGCGCGCGGCCGACGCCGACGCCACGCCGAGGATCAGGCTGGCGGTCGAGATGATCCCATCGTTGGCGCCGAGCACCGCGGCGCGGAGCCAACCGATGCGATCGACCGAGTGCTTCTCGGTGTGGAGGCGGCTCATGGCCGACCTTTCTGCCGGAAACCCGGCAGCTCTGACCGTCTACTGCAACTTCAGCGAGGCCTTCTCGACGATGGCGTCGTACGCGTAGCCCGCCCCGAAGTCCTTCTTCGTGGCGAGGGTGCCAGTGGCCGTGACCACGTCACCGACTTTCGCGGTATCCGAGGTGGTGATGGTCAGGTCGTTGGTCTTCTTGTCGGCGCTGCCCGATCCGTCCTGGATATGGAGCCAGTTCATGCCCATGATCTCGCCGTTGTACTTGACGACCGTGCCGCGGACGACCACGGTCTTGCCGCTCAACGCCTCGCTCTTCGCCCACACGTCGGCGATCGAGAGCCCTCCGGCGGGCGGATCGAGCTTCGTCACGGCCACCTTGGCTGGCGCCTGCCCGGGGGTGGCGCCACGGCTGGTCATCATCGCCGGCGCGGGGCCTGCCGTGGGGCGGGTGGGCGCCTGGCCGTCGCGTCCGACGCTCGACACGAAGTAGATCAACGGGAAATCGCGGTTCAGCGACTTGCTGTGGAAGTTCTCCATGGGCATCTCCGGGATGACCGAGATGCGGTCGCCGACCTTGACGGGGAACTGGGCGGCCGCCACCCAGACCTGGTCCTTGCCCGTGTCGAGCCGCATGTACGTGTAGTTGGCGGCATCCATGGTCTCGGCCACCGTGCCGGCGATCGCGTCAGCCGAGGCGGCGGGGGCGCTCGCGGGAGCGGCATCAGCCGTGGACGTGGCGGCTGCCGTCTGCGTCGCGTCGGCCGAGCCCGGAGCGGCGGACGTGCCGGTGACGGCGTCTGGGGTCTTGCTGCAAGCAGAAACGATCACCACGGCGACGAGCGTGGCGACCAGGGGCAATGTTCGATCAGACACGGGAGTACTCCATATGAATTGGCGATGAACCGGAAGTCGCCCGGCGCCGGTCCGATCCTAGCAAGACTCGGGCCTACAAGACAGAAGTCTTCAGGAACCGGTTTTCAGGAAGGCGACGAACTCGGCGCTGTTGCGCGTGAGCCCGGCAAACGTCGCCACGGGTGTCCCGTCGGGACGCACGATGGCGTAGAACGGCAGCGCCACGGTCTGGAATCCCTCTTCGAGCCACGTCCGCTGGGTCTCGTAGGGCTCGCCCTCGCCGTCGGTGTACACCTTCAGGCGGATGAAGCGACTCAACTCGCGCTGCACGTCGGGCTTCGGGAACATGTTGGCTTCCATCCACCGGCAATTGGTGCACGTGTAGCCGGTGAAGTCGACCAGGACGAGCGCATTGGCCGTGCGCGCTTCCGTGAACGCGCGTTCGCGGTCGTTGGTGATCCATGCGAGCAGGGCGCTGCCGCCCGTGGAGAGCGTGCCGCTCTGGGTCGCGCCCTGCTCGTGCTCTGGTGCCGGCGGCAGGAACGATTCCAGTTCGCCGAGCGACCGGCCGAAGATGCCTGCGAACAGCCAGACCGTGACCCCGAGCGTGACGATCGCGATCGAGATGCGCGACCCGCCCACGCTCGCGACGGGCGCGTCGTGCTCGACCCTGAACATGCCCAGGACGTAGAGCGCCACGAGGATGCCGATCGCGACCCAGACGGCGAGCACGACGTCGCGCGTCAGGACCTGCCATCCCCACACCAGGTCGGCGTTCGACAGGAACTTCATCGCTGCGGCGATCTCGAGGAATCCCATCACCACCTTGACCGACGACATCCAGCCGCCGGCTTTCGGCAACTGCGACACCAGCTGCGGCGCCAGCGCGAGGGCGAAGAAGGGCAGCGCGAACATCGACGAGAACGCCAGCATGCCCGTGACGGGCCACGTCCACTCGCCCTGCGCGGCCAGCACGAGCAGCGTGCCGAGGAAGGGCGACGTGCAGGTGAACGACGTCAGCGTGAACACGCCGCCCATCAGCAACGCGCCCACCGCGGAGTTGGTGCCCTTGGCGCGGGCGCTCGCGTTCAGCCGGTTGGTCAGCGCCTGCGGCGCCTGCAGGATCCACGAGCCGAACAGGTTCATCGCGAACGCGATGAACAGCGCGGCGATGGCGAGGTTGACCCACGGGTTGGCCGCGAACCGGTTGAGCCCGGCCGCGCCGGCGATCAGCGCGAGCGCGACGCCGAGCACGGTGAAGGTCAGCACGATGCCGAGCGCGTAGATCGTCGCGAGGCGAACCGCGCCGAGCCTGCTGCCGGATGCGTGGTTCGTGAAGTACGACACCGTGACTGGAATCATCGGGAACACGCACGGCGTCAGCAGCGAGAGCGCCCCCATCAGGATGGCGAGGCGGATGAACCCGGGCAGATCCTGTTGTCGCGATCCCGAGGCGGGCGCCGCCGGACCGCTGCTCGCGGGCGCAGCATCCGGAACACCCGTGATGGACGCCGCAGGCGGCGCGACGGCCGTTGCGGCCGATCCCGACGGGACCTCGCCGACGACGGAAGGTGACGTCGCCGCCTGCATTCCAGGAACCCCCGGAGCGGCGGTAGCCTGCGCGCTGCCCGCGCCGGCCGGGGCCGGGGGTGCGGGCGTCTGCCGCACGTTCGCGGGCGCCCCTATCGACGAGGATCCCTGCTCCGCGGATCGTGCGGGTGCCGCCGGCGGTGTGCCTCCGCGCGTCACGGTGATCGGCGCGGTCAGGGTGACCGTGCGTGGCAGCGTGCACGTGGTGTCGTTGCACGCCTGGAATCGTGCCGCGATCGACAGCGTCTGTGCACCTGGCGCGATGCTGGTTTTCGCCCGCACCGGCACGGCGAACACGGCCTGCGTGTCGTAGTACTCGGTCTCGAGGTTGTCGAAGTTCGGATCCTTGAAGGTCTTCGGCGCCGGTCCGCGGATGTCGCCGACGCGCTCGAAAGCCGACGCGTCAGGCGTGACGATCGTGGTCGTGATCGGCCCGCCCGGAGGCTGCGTGATCGAATAGAGATGCCATCCCGGGTCGATGGCGGCGGTCACGGTGGCCGAGACAATCGCGTCGGCCGCGGCCGTGGCAGGAGCCGACACCGTCCACGTCACCGGCGAGCGCGGCTGGGCCCAGGCGTCGGCGATCCCCAGACCCCCGGCGCATGCGACGACGAGGGCGACACGGAGGGCGAGCACTCCGCGAACGAGGGGCGACCAGGACGTCGTCATGATTGGATGTGATGCCCGCCACCCCGCTCGGGGTTCGGATTCGGGCACAAGGGTCCATTGTAGCCATTCGCTGCGCGTCGCGATCGACGCGGTTCGGCGCCTGGTGAGCTGCGTCGCGCAGCGCGGCGCGGCCGCGGGTATCGCTTCCCGACGTCGGGACCTGCATTCGTGCGGAAGGTGGGCCCCACGCCCGCGTCCACCGACACCCGACGGCCCTGCACGCCGCCAACCCTTGCCTGTCGAGCATTCGCGTCGCGCCCCTGATGCCGCGAGCCCACTGGTCAGGTGTTCTCGCCTGCGGACGTCGCCGCCCTCGCGGGCGACACGACGTCGGGCGATGCGGAACGCGGGCGTGGTGTACAGCGTCCACAGAGGTGCGGTCCCGACCGCGGGAGCAAATGCCCGGCCGTGAGTCCCAGCACCGGGCGCCGCCAGCGCGACGCTCCGTCACGCGCGCCGCTTCAGCCCGCGTTGGCCAGCAGGTGCGTCCGCTGCATGGCGCGGCGGATGCGGCCGAGCAGCAACTCGGGGTTCACCGGCGCCCGCAGGTAGTCGTCAGCGCCGGCGTCGAGGGCGCGTACTTCGGCGTCGGGGTCGTCCACGTTTGTCAGGAAGATGACACCGGTCCGGAACGTCGCCATGTTGCTGCGCAGCGTCCGCAGGAAGTCGAGCCCCGCGAGCCCGGGCATCCCGCGCAGCTCCATGATGATCAACTCCGGCTGATCGCGCTGCACGGCCGCGAACACGTCTGACGCGGTGTTGGCGGTCAGCACCTCGTAGTTCTCCGGGGCGAGCACGCTCTTGATCCTGTCGGTCCACATCGTGTCTTCGTCGACGACCAGGATGCGCGGGGCGTGCGGAGCGGCTGGCTTCGGCGAACTCAACATCACAAGGTGCCGGTGGCCCTGGTCCCGAGCCGTTTCGGCGGGCACGATCGAGTCGTCGATCTCGCGCGGCGGCACCACGCGCAGCAGTTCCTCGGCCGTGGTCACGCCACGCGCGACCTTGCGCTCGCCGTCCTCGAACATGGTGCGCATCCCGGTGGCGCATGCGGTCTCGCGCAGCAGGTCGCCGTTGGCGTGCCCGAGCAGCGCCGTGCGCACGCGCGGCGTCACCTTGAGCAGTTCGTGCACCGCAATGCGTCCCTTGTAGCCACTGTATCCGCACAGCTCACAGCCAGACGAGCCGTTCCCGCCCCCCCGCGACTTGCGGCAACTGCACACCCGACGCACCAGGCGCTGCGCAACCACGCCGATGAGAGACGACGCCACGACATACGCGGGAACGCCCATCTCCACCAGCCGCGTCACAGAGCTCGGTGCGTCGTTGGTGTGCAAGGTCGAGAGCACGAGGTGACCGGTCTGCGCGGCCTGGAAGGCGACCTGTGCCGTCTCCTTGTCGCGGATCTCTCCCACCATCACCACGTTTGGGTCCTGGCGCAGGATCGACCGCAGTCCCACGGCGAACGACAGTCCCGAGCGTTCCGACACCGCGACCTGGTTGATGCCTGCCAGGCGGTACTCGATCGGATCCTCGATCGTGACGATGTTCGAAGCCTTGTCGATCAGGAAGTTCAGGGCGGCGTAGAGCGTCGAGGTCTTGCCGCTGCCGGTCGGGCCCGTCACGAGCACGAGACCCTGCGGGCGCTTCAGCAGCGCCTTGAACTCGTCGAGCGTGTCGGGTTCGAAGCCGAGTTCCTCGAACGGAATCGTGGGGCGATCCTGCGAGAGCACGCGGATGACCACCTTCTCGCCGTCAGCGGTGGGCAGGGTCGAGACGCGGAGGTCGAACGCCGATCCGTTGAGCACGATGCGCGTGCGGCCATCCTGCGGCTTGCGTCGCTCGGCGATGTCCATGTGCGCGGTGATCTTGATGCGCGACACGATCTTGGCCTGCGAGCGCTTGGGCATCGTGATGACGTGCCGGAGCGCGCCGTCGACGCGATAGCGCAGGTTGACGCCCTTCTGCTGCGGCTCGATGTGGATGTCTGACGCGCCGATGCGGATGGCGTCGGCGATGATCGAGTTCACCAGCTTGATGACGGGACCGGCCTGTGCCGCCCGCTCGAGCTCGTCTTCCGTCGCCTTGTTCGCGGCGTCTTCCTCGTCGACGATGGCGAGCTGGTGGGCCAGGTTGATCGACTCGGCGGTGCCGACCATGCTGACGTCTTCGACACCGTAGTGGCGCGCGATGGCCGCGTGCACTTCGCTCTCTGGCGCGACGACGGGCTTGACCCGCATCCCGGTCTTGAACCCGATCGCGTCGAGTCCGGCCAGGGCGGTCGGGTCCGAGGTGATGAGGTAGAGATCGCGGCCGTCCACCATCCACGGCAGGACCTGGTGCCTGATCGCCAGTTCGCGTGGCACCCGCTTCAGCGCGTCGGGCGAAATCGTGGCGGTCGAGAGGTCGGCCGACGGCAGGCGCAGCTGGTCGGCGACCGCGTCGGCCAGGACCACCTCGGTCACGTATCCGAGTTCGACGAGCAACTGGCCAATCCGGCCTTTGTTCGTCTTCTGGTGGATCAGGACGTCAGACAGCTGTTGCTGCGAGATGATGCCCTGCGCGACCAGAATCTCGCCGAGGAACTTGCGCCTGGCGAGGGGAGCAGCGGGACGCATCGCAGGCAGAGGTGGCTTGATCGTCGTCATTCTCGGATCCTTGGGGCCGGGAGGCGGAGCATCAACGCGGCCATTCCGGCATCCGATCAATCGACCGGCGAGACGATTACATAAATGAACGTGATTGACCCGAGCCACGGGCCCGCAGCCTCTGCTAGGATCCGGCCTACCATGGGTCAGACGCTGTTCGAGAAGGTGTGGAACGCCCACACGGTCAGGGTCCTGCCGACGGGGCAGACGCAGGTCTTCATCGGCCTTCACCTCGTGCACGAGGTCACCAGCCCGCAGGCATTCGACGCCCTGCGGCATCGCGGCTGGCCGGTGCGCTTTCCGCACCGCACGTTCGCGACGGTCGACCACATCGTGCCGACCGCCGGCGTCGCACGGCCGTTCGCCGACGCGATGGCCGAGTTGATGCTGTCGGCCCTCGAACGGAACTGCCGCGACTTCGGCGTGCCGCTCTACGACCTCGGGCACCAGAACCAGGGCATCGTGCACGTCATCGGTCCCGAACTGGGCCTGACCCAGCCGGGGATGACGATCGCCTGCGGCGACAGCCATACATCGACGCACGGCGCGTTCGGGGCCGTGGCCTTCGGGATCGGGACGACGCAGGTGCGCGACGTGCTCGCCTCGCAGTGCCTCGCGATGGACCCGCTCAAGGTGCGCCGCATCCGCGTCGAGGGCCCGCTGGCGCCAGGCGTCTACGCGAAGGACATCATCCTCGCCGTCATCCAGCGCCTCGGCGTGAAGGGCGGCGTCGGCTTCGCGTACGAGTACGCCGGCTCGACGATCGACGGCCTGTCGATGGACGAGCGCATGACGATCTGCAACATGTCGATCGAGGGGGGCGCGCGGGCTGGCTACGTGAACCCCGACGACACGACCTTCCAGTACATGGCGGGCCGGCCGTTCGCGCCCCAGGGTGCGGCGTTCGACCGGGCGATCGCGTGGTGGCGCTCGATGGCCTCCGACCCTTCGGCGGTGTTCGACGACGAGGTCGTGTTCGATGCGACGTCACTGGAACCGGTGGTGACGTGGGGGTTGAATCCCGCGCAGTCGGTGTTCGTCAGCGGACGCATCCCGACGCTCGGCGACGTGGCCGATGGTGATCGGCCCGCGGTCGCCGAGGCACACGAGTTCATGGGGTTTGCGCCGGGTGCGCGAATCGAGGGCGCGAAGATCGACGTCGCGTTCATCGGGTCGTGCACCAACTCGCGCCTGTCTGACCTGCGCGAGGCGGCCAGCATCGTGAAGGGCCAGCGCATTGCCCGGCACGTGCGCGGCCTTGTCGTGCCAGGCTCGCACCGGGTGTCGGCGGCCGCCGAAGCCGAGGGGCTCGACCAGGTGTTCCGCGACGCCGGGTTCGAATGGCGAGGCGCGGGGTGCTCGATGTGCCTCGGGATGAACCCCGACAAGCTCACCGGTCGCGAGGTCTGTGCCTCCTCGTCGAATCGCAACTTCAAGGGACGGCAGGGGAGTCCGACCGGGCGGACGCTGCTGATGAGTCCGGCCATGGTGGCCGCCGCGGCCATCGCCGGCGAAGTGGTGGACGTGCGGAAGGTTGCGCGGCAGACGCGCGGCGAGGTGACACGATGAGCGCCCAGCGGATCGAGAAGGTCAGCGGACGTGCGCTTCCGTTGCGCGGACACGACATCGACACCGATCGCATCCTGCCCGCGCGCTTCCTCGTCTCGGTGAGCTTCGAGGGCATCGAGGCGCACCTGTTCGAAGACGAGCGGGCCGACGCGAAGGGCACGCATCCGGTCGATCAGCCGCAGTACGCCGGCGCGCGCATCCTCGTCGTCAACCGCAACTTCGGATGCGGGTCGTCGCGTGAGCACGCGCCCCAGGCCATCCAGCGCTGGGGCATCGGCGCGGTCGTCGGGGAGTCGTTCTCGGAGATCTTCTTCGGCAACAGCGTCGCGATCGGGATGCCGTGCGTGACCGTCGAACACGACACCGTCGTCGCGTTGCAGGCACTGGTCGAGGCGGCGCCGCACAGCGAGGTGGTCGTCGACCTCGTGGCCGGCACGGTGTCGTGCGGACCGGTCGTCGCCCCATGTCACCTGCCTGCCGCGGCGCGCGACGGGTTCATCAGCGGTCACTGGGATGCCACCGGCCTCCTGCTCGACGACCTGGCGCAGGTCGAGGCCACCGCAGCACGCCTGCCCTACGTCAGCGGGTGGTAGCCGGCGGGTGATCGTTCGCGTCGCGGTGCTTGCTCGCCACCTCGAGGAACGCGCTGCACGCGTGCGAGCGCTGGTTTCCCGCGCGGTAGATCAGGCGCAGGTGCCGAGGCAGGCGCACCTGCGCGACGTGAACGGCTGCGAGCGTGCCTCGCGACAACTCGGCGAGCGCGCACCGTCGCGGCAGCAGCGCCACGCCCATGTTCATCTCGACCGCACGCTTGATGCCGTCGAGCGACGGCAACGCGATCTGGATGTTCAGCGCCTCGTGCTTCTGCTCGAACAGCCGCAGCACCCGCTCGCGGGCCGGTGACGCCTCGTTGTGCGCGATCACGCTCTCGCGCGCGAACTCGCCCATCGTCACCTGCTGACGCGACGCGAGCTCGTGCTTCGGGTGCAACAGCATCACCAGCTCGTCTTCGCCGATCTGGATCGATTCGAGATCGGCTTCGGCCGGCGGGAAGCTCAGGACGCCGAAGTCGAGGCTCCGTTCGAGCACGGCGACGCCGATCTGGCGCGACGGCACGCGGCGCACGTCGACCAGGATGTGCGGGAACTGCTCGCGGAAGCGCGCCATGACCGGCAGCAGCACGTGGACCGCTGCCTCGTTGGCGCCGATCATCACGCGGCCGCGACGCAGGTCGCGCAGGTCGCGGACGGCGCCCTCGGCTTCCTCTGACAGGCGCATCAGCCGCTCGGCGTAGTCGAACAGCACGCGCCCGGCCTCGGTGAGCTTTCCGTCCTTGGCGGTGCGATCGAAGAGCTTCTCGCCGAGCTCGTCCTCGAGACGCCTGACCGCCTGGCTCACGGCTGGTTGCGTGCGATGGAGGCGTGCAGCCGCCTTCGAGAAGCTCCGCTCCCTCGCGACGGTGACAAAGACCTGCAATTCCGCGAGATCCATAGGGGCGGCATTGTAGCTTATGATTTCGTAAACATTATAACTTTGACTACTAGTGCCACGGCGGGTTTGATCGACACTTCCCAGTGAGCCCGCGGATTCCCTGCGGCCGGGACGCCGGGTCCCGAGGATCAGGCCGGGAGCAGATGCCCATGGATGGCAGCGACATTGCCGATGTAGTCGTTTTCGACACGACCCTGCGCGACGGCGAACAGGCGCCAGGCTTCTCGATGACCACCGCCGAGAAGCTTCGACTTGCCCGCGCCCTCGACAGCCTGGGCGTCGACATCATCGAAGCTGGCTTCCCCATCGCCTCGAGCGACGATGCCGAAGCGGTGCGGGCCATCTCGCAGGGCATCCGTCGGCCGGTGATTGCCGCACTGGCGCGCGCCGCCGAGCGCGACATCGCGTGTGCGGGCGAGGCGTTGGCGAAGGCGCAGCGGAAGCGCATCCACACCTTCATCGCCACGTCTGACCTGCACCTCGAGCGCAAGCTCCACATGACGCACGAGCAGTGCTACGACGCGGCGGTCGGCGCCGTGACGCACGCGCGCCGCTACACCGATGACGTGCAGTTCTCGGCCGAAGACGCGACGCGCAGCGACCTGGGCTTCCTGTGCCGCGTCATCGAGGGCGTCATCGCCGCTGGCGCGACCACGATCAACCTGCCCGACACGGTCGGCTACTCCACGCCCGACGAGATCGAGGTCTTCTTCAAGGCCATCCTCGCGCGCGTGAAGAACGCCGATCGCGCCGTCTTCAGCACGCACTGCCACAACGACCTCGGGCTGGCCGTCGCCAACAGCCTTGCGGCGGTCCGCGGTGGAGCGCGCCAGGTCGAGTGCACGATCAACGGGATCGGCGAGCGGGCCGGCAACGCGGCGCTCGAGGAACTCGTGATGGTGTCGCGCGTCCGCGCCGATCGCGCGAAGTTCACGACGCGGGTCAACGCCTCGAACATCTTCGCCACGAGCCAGCTCCTCACCGAGGTCACCGGCCAGGCCGTCCAGGCCAACAAGGCCATCGTCGGGCGCAACGCGTTCGCGCACGAGGCCGGCATCCACCAGGACGGCATGCTGAAGGACCGGCGGACGTACGAGATCATGCGTCCCGAGGACGTCGGCGTGAGCAGTACGACGCTCGTGCTGGGCAAGCACTCCGGTCGCCACGCCGTGCAGCAGCGCATGTTGGACATCGGCGTGACGCTGTCGCGCGTCGAGCTCGATCGCGCGTACCGCCGCATGACCGAGATTGCCGACCTGCGCAAGAACGTCACGAACGACGACCTGCGCGCGATCGTGGCCGAACTGCGCGCGACGCCCGAGCTCGCCGTGGTCGAAGTCGCCGAGGCGCCGGCCGTCGCGCCGCGCAAGGCGACGAAGCCGGCCGCCGCCCGCGTGTCGGCGACCGAGCCCGCGCCTGTCATGGTGGAGTACGGATACGGCCACGGCGTGTAACATCTCGCGCATGTCATCGCGCATCGTCCTGCTGCCAGGGGATGGCGTCGGCCCGGAAGTGGTCGACGCCGCCCGAACCGTCCTCGCTGCCGTTGCCTCGCGCGACGGCCTCTCGCTGACATTCGAGACCCACCCGATCGGTGGCGCCGCCCTCGACCTGGGACTGGCCTCGCTGCCCGACGCCACGCGTGACGCGTGCGTCGCGGCAGATGCCGTGCTGCTGGGCGCGGTCGGCACGCCTGCGTGGGATCACTTGCCGCGCGAGACGCGGTGCGAAACCGGGTTGCTGCGGCTGCGGCAGGCGATGGGCGTGTTCGCGAACCTGCGCCCGGCGCGCCACTGGCCCGGCACCGAGGACTCGCTGCCGTTCAAGCCTGAACGCGTCGATGGCGTCGACATGATCGTGGTGCGCGAGTTGCTCGGCGGGCTGTACTTCGGCGAGCCGCGTGGCGTGGCCGCCGACGGCCAGAGCGGCGTCAACACGATGCGTTACACCGTGCCCGAAATCGAGCGCGTGGCGCGCGTCGCCTTCGAGCTCGCGCGCGGGCGGCGGAAGAAGCTGACATCGGTCGACAAGGCGAACGTGCTCGAGGCGTCACAGGTCTGGCGGACGACGGTGACGCGGCTGGCGGCCGACTATCCCGACGTGACGCTGTCGCACCTGTACGTGGATGCCGCGTCGATGCTGCTGATCCAGTATCCGAAGGACTTCGACGTGGTCGTTGCCGAGAACCTGTTCGGCGACATCCTGTCTGACGAAGTGGGCGCGATTGCCGGCTCGCTGGGCCTGCTGCCGTCGGCGAGCCTCGGCGACGGCCCGGGACTGTACGAGCCCGTGCACGGGTCTGCCCCGCCGCTCGCGGGCAAGGACGTGGCGAATCCGGCCGGCACCATCCTGTCGGCGGCGCTGCTGCTGCGCCACTCGCTGAAGCGCGACGCGCCGGCGGCGGCGATCGAGCGTGCTGTCGAGCAGGCGATCCGCGACGGCGTCAGGACCATCGACGTCGCTGGCGGTGGCCCGAGCGTTGGATGCAGGGCCTTCACCGAGGCCGTTCTCGCCCGGTTATGACCCCTGTCGTTGTCGCCCACCGGGCGATTGCCCCCTGGGGACAGGCAATTGGGGTCAGACCCCAACTCGCGCACGTCGCGCTGCTGCAATGAGTTGAACGGTTTAGGTCTTATGACATAGCGACGGTGGTTTCCACTGGGGACTCTCGCGTCGGTCGCACGTTCACAAGGATGCCTGCGATGAAGCGTAACGTCGTATCGTTCATGGTTCCGGCCGTTGTCGTGACGCTGGTGGCGTGTCTCGCCGGCCAATCGCCAGCGCCAGGGCTCGAGAAGGTCACCCTTCCGCCGGGATTCACGATCGAGGAGTTCGCCACCGGCGTGAGGAATGCCCGCTCGCTGGCGCGCGGTGCCAAGGGCACGATCTTCGTCGGCACCCATGCCGCCGGCAACGTCTACGCCCTCATCGACACCAACGGCGACCAGAAGGCCGATCGCACCGTCACCATCGCGTCGGGCCTGAACATGCCGAACGGCGTGGCGTTCCGCGACGGGGCGCTCTACGTGGCCGAGGTGAATCGCGTCCTGCGCTACGACGGCATCGAAGACGCCCTCGACAAGGTGCCGGCGCCGGTCGTCGTCAACGCGTCGCTGCCGAGCGATCGCCATCACGGGTGGAAGTTCATCGCCTTCGGCCCCGACGGACTGCTCTACGTGCCCGTGGGTGCCCCGTGCAACATCTGCGACCGCAGCGACTCCAACGAACAGTACGCCACCATCCTGCGGATGAAGCCCGACGGCACCGGCACCGAGGTCTTTGCGCGCGGCGTGCGGAACACGGTCGGCTTCGACTGGCACCCCGCCATCGAAGCAGGCCTGTGGTTCACCGACAACGGCCGCGACTGGCTCGGCGACGATCAGCCAGGCGACGAACTGAATCACGCGCCGACGGCCGGCCTGCACTTCGGCTTCCCCTACTGTCACGCCGGCACGATCAGCGGATCCGGAATTCGGCGCGAAGCGTCCCTGCTCGGAGTTGACGGCGCCGGCGCAGGTCGCTCGGCGCGCACGTGGCGGCGCTCGGGATGCGCTTCTACACCGGCACGATGTTCCCCGAGGCCTATCGCGGCCGGATCTTCGTCGCCGAACACGGGAGCTGGAATCGATCGACTCCGCAGGGCTATCGCCTGATGACGGCGACCCTGCAGGGCGACACGGTCACCGCCTACGAGCCCTTCGCGGAAGGATGGCTGCAGGGCAAGGAAGCCTGGGGGCGCCCCGTGGACGTGCTCGTCATGCCCGACGGCGCCCTGCTCGTGTCAGACGATACCGCGCACAAGATCTACAGGATTTCGTACAGCAGGTAGCGCCGCAGCAAGCCCGAGGCCGGCCGGTGGGGGCGCACGCGATTCCGTGCCTCGCCGGCCCTGCTGCATGCCTCCGCCTGGATGGCCCAGCACCACGCGTGCCTTGCGTCGGTGCTACGATAGCGCCGAATCGTCGTGCCACCGGTCGCTCGGATCGGATTCCGCGGCACGACTGGCACGGAGCTCTTCCCGATGAGCATCGAACGCAAGATCCTCGAACTCGCGCACCTTCGCGAGACGGCCCACCATGCGGGGGGCGAGAAACGCATCCAGAAGCAGCACGAGCAGGGCAAGTACACCGCCCGCGAGCGCCTCGACAAACTCCTCGACGAAGGCAGCTTCGAGGAGTTCGACACGTTCGTCACGCACCGCTGCACCGACTTCGGAATGGAGAAGGAGCAGCCGCTGACCGACGGCGTCATCACCGGACACGGCACAATCCACGGCCGCCTCGTCTTCGTCTTCAGCCAGGACTTCACGATCTTCGGCGGCAGCCTGTCGAAGGCCTACGCCGAGAAGATCTGCAAGGTGATGGACCTGGCCGTGAAGGTCGGTGCGCCGATCATCGGCCTCAACGACTCGGGCGGCGCGCGCATCCAGGAAGGCGTCGATGCCCTCGCCGGCTACTCCGACATCTTCCTGCGCAACGTCATGGCGTCGGGCGTCGTGCCGCAGCTGAGCCTCATCCTCGGGCCCTGCGCCGGCGGCGCCGTCTACAGCCCGGCGATCACCGACTTCGTGGCCATGACCCGCGGCACGAGCTACATGTTCCTGACGGGTCCCAAGGTCGTGAAGCAGGTGACGCGCGAGAGCGTCACGACCGAGCAACTGGGCGGGGCCGACATCCACGCCAGCAAGAGCGGTGTCGCGCACTTCGTCGCCGAGACACCGAAGACGACGCCCTCGCGCTCGTGCGCCGCATGATCGGCTTCTTCCCGCAGAACTACCAGGAGAAGCCGCCGATCGAGGCCTGCAACGATCCGCTGGATCGTCCGGTCCCGGAACTCAATGCCATCCTGCCCGACAACACGAACCAGCCGTACGACGTCAAGGACGTCATCCACGCCATCGTCGACACCGGTGACTTCCTCGAAGTCCACGAGGCCTGGGCCGCCGAACCTCGTCGTGGGCTTCGCACGCTTCAACGGACGTCCCGTGGGCATCGTCGCGAACCAGCCGAAGGTGCTGGCAGGCGTCCTCGACAACGCGGCTTCGATCAAGGGCGCGCGGTTCGTGCGCTTCTGCGACGCCTTCAACCTCCCGCTGGTGACGCTCGAGGACGTCCCCGGCTTCATGCCCGGCACCACGCAGGAGTACGGCGGCATCATCCGGAACGGCGCGAAGCTCCTGTTCGCGTTCGCGGAAGCGACCGTGCCAAAGGTGACCGTGATCCTGCGGAAGGCCTACGGTGGCGCCTACTGCGTCATGAGCTCGAAGCATCTGCGGGGTGACATGAACTACGCGTGGCCCACCGCCGAGATTGCGGTCATGGGCCCCGATGGCGCCGTCGAGATCATCTACAAGAAGGAACTCGACGCAGCCGACGACGTGGCCGCGAAGGCGGCCGAATTGAAGGAGCGCTACGCGACCATGTTCGCGACACCCTACGCGGCGGCGCGCAAGGGCTACATCGACGACGTGATCAAGCCGGCGACGACGCGTTTCCGGATCATCAAGGCACTCGAGATGTTGGCCGAGAAGCGCGACAGCAACCCGGCCCGCCGCCACACCAACATCCCGCTGTGAGGTGAACGATGTCGCAGTGGGAAGCGTGGACCATCACAGCGCTCGGCATGGCGGTCGTGTTCATCGGCCTCGTGGCGTGCATCGGTTTCATCCAGCTCTTCGGGCGCCTATCGCAGAACGTCACGTGGGGCGCTGCAGGCCACGGGCCATGCGGCGCCTGGCAGCGAGACGCCTGCGGCAGGCGCACAGTCGCCCGCGCCGCCGGCGCCCTCATCCCAACCGGTTCCTGCAGACGTCATGGCGGTCATCGCCGTCGTCCTCGAACTCGAGCGAAAGCTCTACATGAACCGGCCCGGCGCCCGCGTGACCATCCGGCGCACTCGCGCGGATGGCCTGACGCGACTCCAGAGAAGTCCAGAGAAGGAAGTCATGGATCAGCACGTGCTTCGTATCGGTGGCCGCGAGTACAAGGCCGAGGTCAAGGAACTCACCGCGGAGCGGGCGACGGTCGTCGTCGACGGCGTCGAGTACGCCGTGGATCTCGTGCAGTTCGGGCGCCGGACGGTGACCGAGACGGTCAGGCCGGCGCCCACCAGTTCGGCCGCGCTGCCGGCCGCGGCTCCCGTCGTCCCGCGGCAGGCGCCAGACGCGCGCGGCGAAGGAGGCATCGTGGCACCCGATGCCCGGATTGGTGCTGTCGATCCCGGTCAAGGAAGGCGATGCCGTCGTCGCGGGGCAGCCGCTTCTCGTCATGGAAGCCATGAAGATGGAGAACGCCGTCACGGCACCCTATGCCGGGACGGTGGCCAAGATCTACGTTCGCGAGCAGGACTCCATTGCCGAGGGCGACCTGTTGGTCCACGTGTCACGACCCAAGCTGACGGCGCTGTAGGAGGCGGATGTGAAACGGCTTCTGCTCCTCCTGCTCGCCCTCGCGGGTCTCGCCGGCGGGCAGCGCGATGGCGGCCACCCGGCCAACGTTCACGGCCACCTTCGAACCGGGCGCCACCTACCTCCGCATCCACAGGGGAACGACCGACGGGCTCAAGAACGACTTCCGCGGGCCCGACGCGACGACGGGCCTGCTCCGCGACGCGCAGGAGCGCGAGGTCGGCACCTTCGTGACGGTCTATGCCGATGACTTCGAGGCGGTCATCCGCATCGTGTCGTTCGCCGACGGGAAGTCTCTCGGCGACGTGGATCACGTGGCGATTCCCGCGTTGAAGATCGGGTTCCTCCCCTACAAGGTCGAGTCGTCGGGCAACTACTTCAGGATCGACAAGGGCCGGAAGGACCTTGGTCCGGCAGTGCTCAAGCGCGCGGCGAAGGGTCAGCTGTACCGCGAGGATGGCGGGCTCGCCGCGATCTACACGGTCGTCGCGGTCGGAGAGACCGAGAGCCTCGGGTACGTCACGCAGTTCGAACAGGGAGTCTTCGCGCAGGACGTGAAGACGGGCGACATCACGGGGTATCTCGACCAGGTGATCCAGGGAAGCGGCTTCGCCAACCTGACCTTCGGCAACGTGGTGATGATGCTGGTCGGGTTGTTGTTCCTGTACCTGGCCATCTCGAAGGACTACGAACCGCTGCTCCTCGTGCCCATCGGGTTCGGCATTCTCGTCGGGAACATTCCCCTGCCGCTTTCGATCTACAACAGCGTCTCGCTGTACATGATCGATCCCGTGTCACACGAGTACGTGTTCAACTCGGGCGGCAACAGCGTGCTCGGCATCATCTACTACGGCGTGCGTGCGGGCGTGTTTCCACCGCTGATCTTCCTGGGCATCGGCGCGATGACCGACTTCTCGGCGTTGTTGTCGAACCCGAAGAGCCTCCTGCTCGGCGCGGCTGCGCAGGTCGGGATCTTCCTGACCTTCATCGGCGCCCTGTGGCTGGGGTTCTCGCCGCAGAGCGCGGCGTCGATCGGGATCATCGGCGGTGCCGACGGCCCGACGGCCATCTTCACCGCGAGCCGGCTCGCGCCCGCACTCATCGGCCCGATTGCCATCTCGGCGTACAGCTACATGGCGATGGTCCCGATCATCCAGCCACCGATCATGATGCTGCTGACAACGCGCAAGGAGCGGCTCATCCGCATGAAGCCAGGGCGGAAGGTCTCGTCGTTCGAGCGCATCGCCTTCCCGATCATGGGGCTGCTGGTGACCGCGCTCCTGGCACCGGGCGGCCTGCCCCTGCTCGGGATGCTCTTCTTCGGCAACCTGCTGAAGGAGTCTGGCGTCACGGGCCGCCTGGCGAAGACGGGTGCGAACGCCCTGCTCGACATCTGCACGATCCTGCTCGGCATCGCGGTCGGGGCCTCGACGTCGGCCGGTGTCTTCCTCACCAAGCAGTCGGTGCTGATCTTCGCGCTGGGCTGCGTCGCATTCGGGACCGCCACCGCAGGGGGCGTGCTCTTCGCGAAACTCATGAACGTCTTCGTCACCGACAAGGTGAATCCGCTCATCGGCGCCGCCGGCGTGTCGGCCGTCCCCGACTCGGCGCGGGTCGCGCACATGGTGGGCCAGCGAGAGGATCCGACAAACTACCTGCTGCAGCATGCCATGGGCCCCAACGTGGCGGGCGTCATCGGGTCGGCCATCGCCGCTGGTGTCTTCCTCGGACTCTTCTGAGCCCGAGTTCATCCTTCCTGACCGAAGGGTAGGAGATCACGATGTCACAGATCATCTCGGTCGTTCCGAACATCTGCGATGGCCGCGACGAGGCCTTCGTCGAGGCACTCCAGGAGAGGCTCGACGCGGTGCCGGGGCTGGTCGTGCTCGACGTGTCGATGGATCAGGTGCGCAACCGCACGATCCTGTCGTTCACCGGGTCGAAGGGCGCCGTCTTCGAGGGCGGATTCCTCGTCTACGAAGCGGCCCTCGATCACATCGACATGCGTCAGCACCAGGGCGAGTACCCCCGGATCGGTGCGGTTGACGTCTTCCCGTTCGTGGCGCTGCGCGACGTGCCCATGACAACCGTCGTCGAGTGGTCGCTGCAGTTCGCCGAGCAGGTCGCGCGGCGGTTCGATCTGCCGGTCTACCTCTTCGCCGAGTCGGCGCGCACGAAACTGCGCCGCGACATCGAGAACATCCGCGAGGGCGAGTACGAAGGCTTCGCGGCGAAGATGGCCGACCCGGCGTGGAAGCCCGACTTCGGTCCGGACGTCTTTCCTCCCGACAAGGGCGCGACGATCATCGGGGCGCGACTCCCGATCGTGAACTTCAAGGCCTACCTGACGACACCCAACGAACGTGCCGCCGAATGGGTGGCCGAGGTGCTGTCGGCACCAACGACGGGATTCTCTGGCGTGCACTTCTACCCGGCGCTCGACCGGACGGGGAACGAAGCGATGCTCAACATCACCGTCGGCAACTTCCAGGCAACCCCGCTCTACCGGATTCTCGAGGCCGTGAAGACCGAGCTCCGCCGATTCGGGGCGGGCGTCAGCCGCGTTGAGATGGTGGGGCTGGTTCCGCAGCGAGCCCTGCTCGACTCGGCCGAGCACTACCTGCAGGTGTTCGGCTTCTCGGCCGAGGACGTGCTCGAGAACCGGGTTGACACCATCCTCGGTGAAAGAGGATAAGGAGCGCACCTGGCGCCAATGAGACTCGCCGTCATCGTCGCGTTCCTGTCAGTCGCACTGCTCGTGTCGACAACGGCGACCGCGCAACCGCGCCCGCCGCGAACCGTCAGGATCGCGACGTTCAACATCTTCGAGCTCTCGTGCGCGAAGATCGAGGCCGTCGATGCGAACGGACGCCGTGGTGAGCATGCGCAGGTGCGCAAGGCTGCGACGATCCTGCGGCACGTCCAGCCCGACATCGTCCTCATCAACGAGATCGATTACTCGCCGGATCCGGATTGTGCAAAGCGCTTCTCGGAGCTGTACCTCGAGAACCCGCGTGACTCGCTCGCACCGCTCGTGCTGCCGCACCGGGTCTACCTGCCGGTCAACACGGGCGTCCCGTCGGGATTCGACCTGAACAACAACGGCCGCACCGACGATCCCGAGGACGCCTTCGGCTTCGGGCGTTACCCGGGGCAGTACGGCATGGCCGTGTTCAGCAGGTTCCCGATCGATGCCGCCGCGGTGCGCACGTTCCAGCACTTCCCGTGGAAGGACATGCCAGGTCACCACATGCCTGATGGCCGCGACGGGCGTCCGGCGCACTACGCCGAGGCGGAGGCCAACGGGTTACGGCTGTCGAGCAAGAGCCATTGGGACGTGCCGGTGACCATCGGTGCGCGCGTGATACACCTGCTCGCAAGCCATCCCACGCCGCCCATCTTCGACGGCCCCGAAGACGCGAACGGTCGCCGCATGTTCGATGAGATCCGTTTCTGGGCCGACTACCTCACGGGCGGATTGACGGCGAGCTACATCGTCGACGATCGCGGCACACGCGGCGGACTCCCTGCAGAGGAGTCGTTCATCGTGATGGGTGACTTGAACGCGGATCCCGTGCAGGACGAGCGGGTGTACGGCCGCAGCGCAGTGTCGCAACTGCTCGAACACGCCCGTGTGCAGGATCCGAAACCCGTGAGCGACGGGGAGTGGACCTGGAACCGGCCGACGCCATATCCCGGCGACAACCGGAGCCGGACGACGGTGTTCGGACGAATCGACTACGTGTTGCCGAGTCGCGACCTCCAGGTCGCCGGAACGGGCGTGTGGAATCCACCGGCGAACGATCCACGCCGCGCGCTCGTGACCGCGCCGGATCCGGCCAGCGACCACTCGCTGGTGTGGCTCGACCTGCGGATTGACCGGTAAGCCTTCCTCGTGCAGGTCCGCGCGCCTCGTTGTGCGATCGATGCCGGCGGCCTGCGCACCGTCAGTCTTCGGGTGGCTCGCCGCCCGGCGCCATCTTGACGAGTCGCGGTTCGAAGCGCGCCAGCGGTTCGACGAGGTCGTGCTGTGCACGCATGACCTCGTCGATGTCCTTGTAGGCCATTGGCACTTCGTCGAGCCCCGCCGAGATCAACGTCACGCCGCGCTCGCGCAGGAAACGCATCGCGGTGTCCCACGTGAACGTGCTGCTTCGCTTTCGTCCGGCTCATCCTGCGTCCTGCGCCGTGCGCCGCTGAGTTGAGCGACGCCGCGGATCCCTTGCCGCGCACGACGTAACCGGGCGTCGCCATCGACCCGGGGATGATGCCGAGCACGCCGACGCCGGCAGGCGTGGCGCCCTTGCGGTGCACGATCACGTCGGCCTCTGTGCCATCGGCGAGTCGATGTCGTTCGCGCCACGCGAAGTTGTGGTGGTTCTCGAGGTCGAGCAACACCTCGACGCCGAGTGCCCGCGCGATGTGCGCGTGGATCAGCGCGTGGTTCGCCGCCGCGTAGCGACCCATGAGTTCCATCGCTGCCCAGTACTCCTGGCCGGCGTCCGACGACAGGTCGAGCCACGCGAGATGCGCGAGCTCCTGCGGCAGCTCCGGGTGCCGCGAACGCGCCAGCCGACTGTAGTGCTGCGCGACCTGTGCGCCCGTGCCGCGGCTGCCCGAGTGGCTGAGCAGCGCGAGATACTCGCCCGGCGGCAGGCCGGTGGCCGCATCGTGTACGACGAGGCGCCCGAACTCGACGAAGTGATTGCCGCTGCCGCTCGTGCCCAGCTGCGACCACGCGCGATCCTTCAGCCCCGCGGTCACGCTCGACACGTTCCAGTCGGCGTCCATGACGTCGTGCTGTCGGCGCGCCTTGAATGTCGCGCCGATGCCGAACCGGGTCTCGCGCTCGATGGCGCTCGCGAGCCGATCCTGCTCCACGTGCGAGCGTGTCGACGGGCAGGTCGAGCACCGTCATCTTCATGCGGCACGCGATGTCGACGCCGACGGCGTAGGGAATCACGGCGTTTCGGGTGGCGAGCACGCCACCGATGGGCAGGCCGTAGCCGACGTGCGCGTCTGGCATCAGCGCGCCTGCCACGGCGACGGGCAGCTTGCAGGCGTTCTTCAGTTGCTGCACCGCGTCGGGCTCGAGTCCGTCACCCCAGATCCGGTGAGGGGCGTCAGACGCCCGTGGCGTGAAGGCGCGGCCGCCAGACATGCGGATGTCGGCCAGCCCTACTTGATGGCGGCCTTCACCTTCGCGACGACGTCCTTGGCGTAGTAGGAACACACGCCCTTCTTCGCCGTCGGCTCGAGGCCGAGGTCCTTGATCGCCTTCTTCACCTTGGCATCCGACGCGCCAACGGCCTTGGCAATTGCGCCGGGGCTGAGGAGGTCACTGAGGTTCACGGTCGTCATGGTTCCTCCAGTGCAAGCGTCCATACGGCGGCCGTGCCCTGAGCAGGGCGGCGCCGCGCACAGCGTACCACGCCTCGCAGCCTCCCGAAGGTCGCACCTGCACCGCCGTTGCCCTACCCGAAGAACAGGTAGCTCACCAGCACCGCGGCGATGAAGCCGGCCAGATCGGCGACGAGGCCGCAGCCGACCGCGTGGCGCCATCGCTTGATGCCGACCGAGCCGAAGTAGACCGTGAGGATGTAGAACGTCGTCTCGGTGCTGCCCTGGATCACGCAGGCCAGGCGCCCGGCGAACGAGTCGGCGCCGAACGTCTTCATCGTCTCGATGACCAAGCCGCGCGAGCCGCTGCCCGACAGGGGGCGCATCAGCCCCACCGGCAGCGCATCGACCCATCGCGTGTCGGCGCCAAACCACGTGACGACCCAGCGCACCGCGTCGAGGACGCGGTCGAGCGCGCCGCTCGCGCGCAGCACGCCGATCGCCACGAGCATCGCCACGAGGTAGGGGATGATGCTGACCGCCACCTCGAAGCCCTCCTTTGCGCCCTCGACGAACGTCTCGTAGACCGGCACCCGGCGCCACGCGGCGAGGCCGACGAACGAGAGAATGAGCATGAAGATCACCAGGTTGCTCACCAGCGCCGACTGAATCTCGAGCGTCGCGCGATCGAGTTGCGTGAAGTAGGCCACGATGCCAGCGACGAACGCCGTGAGACCGCCGATGTACGCGAGCACGACCGGGTCGAGCAGGCGCAACTTCTGCATCCACGCCGTGACCAGCAGCCCGGCCAGCGTGCTGCAGTACGTCGCGACGAGCAGCGGCAGGAAGACGTCGGTGGGATCGGCCGCACCCATCTGGACTCGGTACGTGAAGATGGCGACCGGGATGACCGTCACCGCCGACGTGTTGATGACGAGGAAGAGGATCTGGTCGTTGGTGGCCGTGTCGGGCGTGGCGTTCAGCGTCTGCAGTTCCTTCATCGCCTTGAGCCCGAGCGGCGTGGCGGCGTTGTCGAGGCCGAGCATGTTGGCCGCCATGTTCATGACGATTGCGGAGCCGGCCGCGTGGCCGGCGGGAATGCCGGGGAACAGCTTCCGCATCAGCGGATCGAAGGCGCGCGCGAGGATGGCGACCGCGCCGCCACGCTCGCCGAGCTTCATGAATCCGAGCCAGAGGCACATGACGCCGGTGAGTCCGATCGCGACCTCGAAGCCGGTCTTGGCCATGTCGAAGGTCGCCGACACCATCTGCGCCCAGACCTGCGTGTTGCCGACGAAGAACCACGAGTGGAGCGCGGCCAGGAAGGCGGCGGCGAAGAAGGCGGCCCAGATCGCGTTCAACATGCGGCCGACAGTACGCCTGCTGGCGTGAGCGAGTCAAAGGTCATCTCGGCCTCACGCGACACGGCGAGTGGCCTTACACTGTCACGGTTCACAAAGAGCGCACCAGAGGACCACCCCCGCGTCCGGGGAGGGCCGTGGCGCCGTTCCATCCAGGAGTCGCGCAAACGATGAGCAGAGCACTGAAGGTCGGCGTCGGGGTGATCGCGTTGGCGTTGTCGACGGGTGCGCTCCTGGCGCAGAGCACCGGGTTGACGCGGACGGTGGTCGGCAAGGCCGACGTCTCGGTGCCGGGTCGCGAAGCCGTGGTGGCGCGCGTCGAGATCGCGCCCGGCGGGCGTGCGGGCCGGCATACGCACCCGGGCGACGAGATCAGCTACGTGCTCGAAGGCGAGGGCCAGCTGCTCGTCGATGGCCAGCCGCCGAGGACGATCAAGGCGGGCGAGTCGTTCGTCGTGCCCGCGGGCACGGTGCACGATGCCCACAACAACGGCACGGCCACCGTGAAGCTCGTGGGCGTGTACGTGGTCGAGAAGGGGAAACCGCTCGCGACGCCCGCGCCGTGACACGGTGACGGCAGGGGCCAGGCCGTGTGCCTGACCCCTGGTGGGAACGGTGGCGCGAGGTCGAAGCGCGCTAGAAGCGGATGCCCAGCGAGAAACTGGCCGAACGCGGGGCCTGGTAGCTGCTTGGCGCGGTCGGCTTCCCGAAGTTCGGGCCATACCTGTAGTTCACGTCCTCCACCGGGGTGGTCGTGAACGGGTTGAAGGCCGGCAGACTCGCCGCGGTGTACGAACCGGGCGACGCGTTCGACGACACGGTCGTGTCCACTTGCTGCACATGCTGGACGTTGAAGACGTTGTAGACGAGACCGCGGAAGAACACTTCCAGCGATCCCGTGATCTTCTTCGCCCAGACGAGCGACAGGTCGGTATTGATGTTGCTGTCGACACGAAGCGGGCCACGGCCGTCGATGTAATAGGTCAGGCTGGTCGGCGGGCTGATGTAGCCCGGGTTCGTCACGTACGGCACGGGGTTCACCGAGAACCCGATGTCGTAGGGCGTGCCCGAGTCGTAGCGCTGCGAGAAGCCGAGCGTCCACTGGCCCCACGTCGGGCTGGTCGGCATGAGCCACGACGCGTAGATGCGCACTTTGTGCCGCTGGTCGTTGCTCATGTAGCCCGTCGGCCAGTTCCACGCTTCCTGCTTGTACTCGGGGTACGTGTTGATGCTCGACAGGATCGGGCCGCTGCCCACGTTCTCGCCGTCGTTGTTGCCCTTCGAGTACGACAGCGTGTAGTTGCCGCCCAGCGAGACCCTGCTGAGGCGGTAGTCGACCGCCGTCGTCACCGCGTGGTACCACCGGAGCCCGTCAGGCGTGTTCTCGACGCGCTCGGCGTTGTAGGTACGGCCGGTCGCATCGGTGACCGTGCCCGTCGTCATGTCGACGAAGCTGCCGTACATGTCGTTGTAGTTGCGGTACACGTAGTCAACCCTGACCGTCCCCTGGGCTTTGCCCAGTTCGCGCGCGAAGCCGGCTGTGACCTCGTTGGCACTCGGCGCCGTCGTGTCGTCGCTGACCTTCGTGGTGACGCCGGGGATGCTCGGTGCGGTCCGGTAGCTCGTGTTGGCGGTGCCGCCGATCGTGTCGAACCAGGCAAACACCTGCGGGAGGACGTCAGCGATCTTCTGGCAGTTGGGCGCCACGCAGGTGGTGTTGATGCCCGGGCCGCGGTAGTTCCACGAGTACGACGCCGTGCGGCCCCCGGAAGAGCCCGAGTCGACCACCGCGCCGTTGACGCCCATCACGTAGCGGGCGTACCCGGCGTTGGCGATCCACTTGCCGTCGCCGCGGATGTCATAGCTCATGCCGAGGCGCGGGCTCCACTGCCAGTCTTCCAGCACCGGGACGCCGCCCTGGTCCTTTGACTTGTTGCGGTCGTAGCGGAATCCGATGTTGAACGACAGCTTGTTGCTGTAGCGCCACTGGTCGTTCACGAACAGCGAGTACGTGCGGATGTCGCTGCCGACGCTTGGCGCGACCAGCGGCGTGTACTGGATGTAGCTGTTGTTGTCGATGACCGGGTAGATCGTGCGATCGGCCGTGTCGGCGATGTACGTCCTCGTCGAGTACACGCGGTAGCCGCTGCCCGACTGGTAGTTGTCGACCTGGCGCGACTCCTTGAAGTTGTCGAACCCCGCGACCAGCGAGTGCGACCCGGTCTTGTCGGTCGAGAGGAAGTAGCCCATCTTGACGAAGAAGTCCCAGTTGTTGCGTTCCTCGTGCCAGCCGTTTCCGCAGACCGCGCAGAAGGTCGGCGAGTTGAATCGCGCGTTGCCCCGCGACCGGTCGAACATCAGCGTGCCCTTCACCAGGTCGGTGAACTGCGCGCCGGTATCCTCGGTCGTCATGGTCTTGCGCGAGAACTGGCCTTCGAGGAACAGCTTCGACGAGATGACGCTCGTGTAGTTGACCGCCGTCAGCGTGTCGGTCGTCCCGTTGTTGTACAGGCTGTCGAGGTCGATCGGGCTGTTCGACGAGTTGTTGGTGGTCGCGATTTCACGCTGCGTATACGACGCCTTGAGGTTGTTCTGGGCGTTGAGGGCGAAGGTGCCCTTCCCTTCGTAGCGCTTGTCGCTCTGCGACCACGGGTACGACAGGAACGTGTAGTCGAACACGCGCTGCTGCTTGTTGTCCTGGTAGCGTCCGTTCGTGAAGAACCAGAGGCGGTTCCTCATGATGGGGCCGCCGAAGGTGCCCTCGTACGCCTGGACGAGCTGGTCGGTCTTCGTGTCGCCCAGCGGGCGCAGCGACCGCCACGAGTCGTTGCTGAACGAATCGCGGAACGAGCCGCTGAAGTTGTTCCCGCCCGACTTCGTGATCATGTTCACGACGCCGCCGTTGAAGCGGCCGTACTCGGCCGAGATGTTCCCGGTCGAGACCTTGGTTTCCTGGATGGCGTCTTCGACGTAGAGCGTCCGCGGCTGACCGCGGAGGTTCTCGTTCACGTTGACGCCGTTGATCAGATACAGGCCCTCGTACGAGAGCGCGCCGGCGATCACGATGTTGCCGCTCGGCCCGTTGTTGCTCACGCCTGGCGCGAGCAGCACCGCCGACTCCAGGGTCCGCCCGACGGGCAGGTTCTCGATTCTGCGACGCGGAGTACGTCTGCGCGATGCTGCCGGTCTTGAGGACTTCGGTCGAAGTGGTGCTCGTCACCTGGATCGTCTCTGACACCGAGGCCAGGGCCAGCTTGATCTGCAAGGCCTGCGTTTCTGCCATGGCCACACCGATCGTCTGCGTGTGTGTCGCGAAACCCTGCAGTTCGGTGACGACGGTGTACTCGCCCGGCGGCAGGAACGGGATGATGAAGTCGCCATTCACCGATGTCACGACGCTGCGCGCGCCCTGCAGCGCGGGTGACGTGACGGTCACCGTCACGCCGGGCATCGGCAGGCCTTCGGGGTCGATGACGGCGCCGCGGATGACGCCCGTTGGGTTGCCCTGGGCCCACGCACCGGCCGCGACGGCCAGCACGACGATCACCGCCATGAGTGTCTTGATACGCATGCGATCCCCCTCTTGATGAGCCGATCGCCTGGCACGGGGTGCGCCCGGCGCACGCTGTCTATGTATCTATGAAAGTCGACCGCGAATCGTCGGAAGGAGACGCTCCCTCGAGACGCTGCGCCAGTATACCGTCCATCACGCGCCTCCGGTGGTCTGCCTGGCGCGCGACGGCAACACCGGGCGCCGCTCAGCGGCGGGTGAGCGTGACGTCGACCAGTTCGCCCGGTGAAAGCGCGAGGCCCGGCGACGGCGCGACGACGATCGCGCTCCCGTAGGCGGGCACGCGCGGATCGGGCCAGAGCCGCTGGGGCAACTGCTGCACGCTCTCGCCGACGCTCACCACGACCGACTCGGCGGCGGCCCGCGGGAGCGTCCTCGTGGTGACCAATACCGGCACGCGAGGCGCGAAGCGCCGTACCTCGGCGTGGTCGACGTAGACGATGATGCTGCTCACGGTCGATGCGATGATCGTGAGGATCGGATCGCCTGGACGCAGCGACTGCCCGGCGCCGCACCACACCTGGCTCACCTGCCCGGCGACGGGGCTGCGCAGCACGAGCGCTTCACGCTGCAGTTCGATCTCCCGGAGCCGCACCTGCTCGACGGTGATCGCCTCCTGCAGCGGCGCCAGCAGCAGCACCTCGCTGCGACCGGCCGGTAGCCGTCGTTCGTACGTCTCGCGGCGCGTCCGTGCCGCCTGCCACTCGGCCTCGGTCTGCGCGAGCAGCGTCCGCGTGCGCTCGGTGCGGCTGCGCAGCGCTTCGTGCGCGAGGGTCGCGTTCTCGCGGTCGGCGTCCGACACGAGGCCTTCCTTCGCCAGTGCGGCGATGCGTTGCGCTTCCAGGCGCAGGCGCTCGATGTCGACCGAATCGCCCGCCACTGTCGCCTGGAGCGACAGGGTGTCGAGGTGGCGCGACTCCTCGTCCATCTGCAGCCGGAGCAGATCGGTGACCACCTGGCCGGAGTCGGCCGCGAGCGAGGTCGTCGCGGCGATGAACTCCGCGCGCAGCCGCCGCAGGTTGGCCTGCGCCGTGTCGATCGTCGCCCGTACCTGCGCGTCGTCCATCGAGGCGACCGCGTCACCGACGCTCACGCGATCGTTGAGGGCGACGAGGATGGCGCCAAGGCGGCCGACGACCGTCGGCGACACCTGCGTCTCGAGGCTGTGCGCCAGCCCGGTGTACTGCACGTAACGCGCGCGATCGACGAGGACGACCGCGGCCAGTGCGGCCAGCGCCACCCAGACGGCGATCGGCACCACGCTCCGCCGGAATCGTTCGAGCTTCTGGCGCGGTGGCTCGGGGATGACGGCGACCACGTCGGTCATCTCAGACCTCCGACATCTCATCGCGCAGCATCACCGAGGCGTGCGCGACGCCACCGACCTGGCGCAGGGCGTCGAGCAGTTCGTCGCCGCGATCGCGATCGCGCAGGCCCACCTGGTACACCACCTCGGCGTCTTCGTCCTCGCCCGACTGGTACCGCGAGATCTGCCTCGACGTCCGGCAGAAGCGTCGCAGCAGCGCATCGCACTCTGCGCGGGTCGTCGCGCGGGGCGTAAGTCGCAACGTGAGGTATCCGTCGAAGCGCGACAGGGTGCCGAACGAGACGGCGTCCATGTACCACACCATGGCCAGCATGCCGAACGTGCCGACGATGCCGGTCATGAAACGGTCGGTCCCGACCGCGATCCCGATGACGATGGCCATGAAGATGAACACCGTGTCGCGCGTGTCCTTGAGGACGTTGCGGAACCGGACGAGGGCCAGCGCGCCGAGCAACCCGAACGCCGTGACGATGCTGTCGCCGATCACCGTCATCAGGATCGCGACGACGACCGCCATCATCACCAGCGCCTGCGTGAACGATCGCGAGTACGACAGCCCGCTGTGTGTCAGGACGTAGGTCCACGCCAGCGCCTGGCCGAGGAGGAACGCCACGGTCAACGCGAGCAGCACCCCCTCGACCGAGGGGATGCCGCGCACGCGGTCTGCGCCGTTCAGCAGTTGCAGCAGCTCGCTCATGACGCCGCTCGCAGGCTCGGTGGCAGGACGAATCCCGCGAGACTCAGGGCACCCGCGCCGCCACGCGCCAGCATGCGCTCGACCGAGAGTGCGTACTTGCAGCACGGTTGCTGCACCAGGCCGAACGCCCGGATCATGTCCTCGATCCAGGCGGGGAAGCGCTCGACCGACTTGATCTCGACCACCACCTCGCGAAGGGGAACGGGCAGCCAGTGCCCGCCCGTGTGCGACAGCGTCGGGTCGAACGTCGGCTGGCACTCCAGGCAGGTGTCGAAGGTGATGCGTGCGGGCACGGGCCCTGTCGCGACGTACGCCTCGCGCTTGTACTTGACCCTGACGATGGGGCGCGCCGACGTCAGCGCGAGATCGGTGGTGAAGGCGTCGAGGGCGCACCGTGCCGGCAGTCGTTGAGCGATTCGTCCGTCGGTGCGGTGCTCGAGCACCGAGCGCGCCTCGTCGCGGGTCAGCACCGCGCGCTGCTTGGCGACGAGGCGGTTCACGCGCCACTTGACCTCGAGGAAGACCGGCGCCGCAAGGTCGTCGGAATAGGTGCGCGCCCGCAACTTGAAACGGGACCGCTCACCGCGCTTGTATTGCCAGTAGAACCGCAGGTCCTGGGTGTCGAGATAGAGGCTGCACACCGGATAGCGATGATCCGGCAAGGCGGTGGCGAGTGGATCGGTCCGCGCGAGTGTCTGCACGAAGTGGCGCAGGGACGGCACCAGCATCGGATCGACGAGGTACTTGCACTCGAGGCGTCCGGCAGCGAGGAGGGATGAACTCGATCCACCACGTGCGGGCAGCGTGTCCATCGTGGGTGCTCGCAGATCGTTCAGGGTGAACAGGTACCGGTGCCGAAGTCGCGGAACGACGCTCCCGCGACGGGCACGAACTCCCACTCGTAGCTCGCAGCGTTCAACGTCAGCTTCAGGACGCCCCACGACTGGTTGTCGCGCACTTCGGAGTTCGGCGGGGCAGGGCCGAGGTCGTACAGGGTGTATCCGCCTGTGCCCACCACGAACTGCCGTATGCCGCGTGCCCGGTCGAGCCGGCCGTCGGCGTCCTGCGGCGCGAAGCGTTCGTAGATGTGGTCGTGTCCGCTCAGGACCAGTTCTGCGCCCGCCTCCTGCAGCAGCCGCCAGATGTCCTTCATCGTCGTATCGCCGCCGCTGGGGCCCGAGCTGTAGCGCGGATGGTGCCAGAGCGCCATGACGCACGACGTCTTCGATGACGCCAGGTCGGCGCGCGCCCACTCGTACTGCGGCGAGCCGGCGTTGCCGTGCAGGTTGCTGTTGAGCGCCACCACGTGCCAGTTCCCCAGGTCGTAGCTGTAGTAGCCGAGCCCCGGGGGGCCCGCGCTTGCGCCGAAGTAGGCGAAGTAGGCGCCCCAGTAGTTGTTGTACCAGTCGTGATTGCCAGGAATCGGCCGGGTGCGCGACAGGTGGCGTCCCCAGCTGGGGTGATAGCAGTTGCTGAAGTTCTCGGCGCTGGCGTACGGGTACGCGTTGTCGCCGAGCGTGAACACCACGCCGGGGATGCCGTCGAGCAGCTTGGCGGTGGCCTCCGGTCCCGCCGATCCGCACAGCCCGATGTCGCCGGCGCCCACGACGGTGAACGACCGCGCCGGCGGCGTCGGGGCCGGGAAGCGGATCGGCACGTCGACGGGTGCGACGTCGAATGTCGTCCCCGACGTATCGCTCGCCCGTGCCGCGAACCGGGCCCGTCCCTGCTCGACGGTGCGCTCGAGTTCCACGGTGTAGCGAAGGTCGTATTGCGCCGTGCCCATTGCGGGAACTGGCAGATCGAGGTTCTGCTGGTAGCTGGGCGCAAGCGGTCCGGAGTCGTCGAGCAGCGTCACGTTCAGCGTGACCATCCGCGCCGGTGCGCCCGCCGTTTCGCGGAACGTGACCGGCGTGGCCACCACGAACACGGTCTTGCCTCCGGGGCCGATCGCGCCCTCGGCCGTCAGCGGTGATGACGGGACGCTGGTCACGATCACGGGGCGCGTCGGCGTCGGCGTGGTGGGCAAGGTTGGCGTCACCGGCTCGTCGTCGCCCCCACACGCGGCCGCGAGGCCAATCGCGATGGCCCATGACCACCGCATGACTCTGGTGTGGCGCATCACGTCACCTCACCTCTCGCCCACCTGCCTGTAGATCTGGCCGCTGCGCTTGCGGGCGAAGTCGAGCATCCAGGCGACCTCCTGCTCGAACCGCTCGTTGGTGTATGCCTTCGTCGGGTCGTCGTACGCCGACGGGCGGATCATGGCCGCCTCGCGGGCGATCTCCCGTTCGAGCCAGCCAGGCCCGCTGCCGTCGGCGGCGGGCTCGAGGGCTATCGCGGCACACCGGCGGAGGGCCGACACATACGCCCCGCGTAGCCGAGGATACCGCATGGCCGTCGCGGTCAAGACGTTGGCGTCGAAGCCCGCGAACGCCTCGCGCTCGACGTCGTGGAAGTTGAAATCCTTGTCCCAGGGAATGAACTGGAATCGGTCGCTGTCCTCGAACCGGTAGAGATAGAAGTTGTTCATGCCCCAGTCGCCGACGAAGCCGTCGTTGTCAGACAGGAACATCTCGACCGCCAGGTACGCCAGGAACGTCTCGAAGTCGAGGAACCGGGCAACGACCTGCTCCCAGGTGTCGCGTGGAGAACGGTTCACCGCCTCGATCATGTTCTCGATCGTCTCGAACAGCATCTCGGGCGTCTCGGTCTCGTGCGTCCTGGGCTTGAACATCCCCGCGTAGCGCGAGAGGTCTGGTCCGAGCCACTGCATCCTGAAGTCGTTGGCCCACTCGAACTCGTAGAGGTAGCCGTCGTTCTGGTCCAGTGCCGATTTCAGGAACCGCTTGTCGAGCGTTTCGAGTACCGCGTAGAGCCCGATGTAGTCGTTGTTCACGAACACCCGGGCATGCACGGCGCGCGGGGCCGCGATCCCCATCTTCCTGAAGAACTGCATGGTCACCGGTTCCTTCATCATCCCGGCGTCCTGGCGGAAGTTGTCGAGATCGAAGGCCTTCATGCCCGCGAACAGCTGGTCGGTCACGAAGCGATCGACATCGATCTTCAGGCTCGGTTTGTGCGGATCGCGGCTGCCCGATCCCCGCGAACGGACGCCGACGTTGCGCACGACCACACCGTTCCACGCCAGGTCGGCGGGGTAGAAGGTGTTCTCCATGAAACGCAGTCGGAGGAGGGTCCAGTCTTCGCTGTGCATCGACAGCCGCAACTCGTGCACGATGCGGTCGTCGAAGAGATCTGACGCGGTGGGCTCGTCGGCGGCGCCGATCGGCATGACCAGGACGCAGCCGACGATTGCCGCGGCCAGGCAGACCCTGGTGGATCGGTCGTGGGCGTTCATCAGCCCTCCCACCGACGCCCGGGAACCTTCGCTCAGGCGTCCGGAGTCCCTGCGCACTGGCACTCGCCTCCCGGAGAGGCGACCGGCTGCCGTGCCTGCCGTGGGGACGTCAGCGCAGAGACACCCTCCTGACACTATAGGCGCAAACCAGGGGCAGAGACAGGCAATCCGTGTCGCATCGCGCGACCGGTCCGGGGGGGGCGGGAGCCGCTATTACACCTGCCAGACCGTCGTCGTCCTGCTCACCTCGCTCATCCTCACCCCTGCGGCGAGGCGAGCACGTGGACCGGGGCGGCGACGCCGGCCTGCCCCTGCTCCACGACGTCGAAGAAACCATCCGGGATGTCGCCGGTGTCGAGGCGGATGTGCTTCCGCTGGGACGGCTTGATGGTCGCGAGCAGTTCGCGACGCGTCTTGATGTGCAGCGGCCGCGGCTCGTGGATCTTCCCCATCCTCGCCATCAGGCGTTCCGGCATCGCGCTGGCGAACATCAACAGCGGCCAGGTGAAGTCCGGGCCCGTTCAGCTTGCGCAGCTTCCAGGCCCACAGGCCGAGCGCGCCGACGCGCCACGCCGTCGGTCCCCACCAGCTCGTCTGGCCCGGGACGCAGGTTCATCTTCCAGCACTTCATCATCAGCTGCCACTGCAGCGGCGTGAGCTGGCGCGTCTCGGTGACGCCCTTCTTCGTCTCCATGCGCGTGTCGTGCAGCGGCGTGAAGATCGACGGGATGAAGAACGCGAACAGCCCGCGCCGCTCGACCTCGTAGATCAGATCGAGCGTCGCCGTCGACAGTCGTCGTCGGTCTCGCCCGGGTTGCCGACGATCAGCGTCATCGCGGGGAACCAGTTGTTCCGGTTGAGAACCTCGAGCCCGCGCACGACGACGCTCGGCCACTCGTCGATCGGGAACGGCACGCCTTGCTCGGCATGATCTGCTTCGCCATCGCGCACCGAGCCGGTCTCGAGCCCGATCAGCGGCACGAGCGCCTTGTGCTCTTCGGATGCGTGCTGAGGAGCGGCAGGTGGATCGGGCTCTTGTCGAGCAGCATGCTCCGACAGCTGTTCGATCAGCACGGGATCGACCACCGCCGGCGCGATCGTCGCGTGGCTGAGCACGTGCTGCTCGACGCCGGGCGTGTTCACGACGTCGCGAGTACAGATCGAGCAGCGCCTCGCGGTTCGGGAAGTAGAACGGCGTGTCGGTGTGCACCTGCCCCCAGATGAACATGTCCTCGGTGGCCAGCGAGATCTGCTTGTTGCCGTCGCGGACGTTCGCGCGGACGGCGCCCATGATCTTGTCCTTGGGCAGGTCGATCTGCGGGTTGAGATCGGGCACGCAGAACTGGCATCGCCGCCCGCAGCCGGTCGTCATCTCGACGACGCCGAACGTGGTCCGCTTGTCGGGGAACAGGATCGCGTCGCGGGTCGTCGGATGCGCGACGTCGACCTGCGCGCGGCAGCGGCTCGCCGCGCAGCGCCTTGTCGAACAGCGCCGAGCGTCTCGGTCGGACTCGCTGCGCCCTTCGACCACGCAGTCGACGCCCAGTTCCTCCCAGGTGTCGGTCTGGACGATCTGCCAGCCGCCCGAGCCGCCGACGATCACCTTGAAGTGGTCGCGATGCGGGCTCGCCTTGAACTGCGCGAACAGCTCGCGCGCGTAGTGGGAGTTGATCGGCTGCTTCGAGGAGCCGAAGATCGACGTGTAGACGCCGGCGGCGAACGTGACGCCGAGCGGGTTGTGCGTCGAAACCGCCACGACGCGCGTCTCCGGGCCGATGAACCGATGGACATCGGCCGGGTAGCAGCAGACGATGTCGCTGGCCGAGAACCGGCGCAGCAGCGACGCCTCGAGCACGCGCAACCCGGCCGGCATGTAGCGTGCGGTGCCGTCCGCGTTGTATTCGAGCTCTCGCCACGTCGGGTATTTCTTGTCGAGGATGCCCTCGAGCCAGATGGGCAGCGAGGCCATGCTCATCTGGATGAAGTACCCGGCGTGATCGATCATTTCGGTCAGCGGCGCGGTCAACACGATCCGCGCGGAGCCGACCGCTTCGTCACCCGTTGCTGGCCCGGTCGTCAATGTTGGCATGTGCATGCCCGGCAGCTCGTGCCGCCTCACGGATCCACAGCAGAGCAGCGCCGTGATGGGCCGCTCCATGCTCGATGCCGTGTCTGGAGGGCATTCTATCAGCGCCGTGGGCCCGACGATCACGGCCGTTGCGCGTGATCGGTCGGGGTCTGCCGGCACATCGCGAACACGGCCGAGGTGCCGACTGCGCCATGCCCACCTGACCAGCCAAGGCCCGACCCACTCGTCGGCGACCTGCAGCCTCAGAGAATTTACACAGTTGCGATGACTTCGACGCGTCGCCGTCGCGTGCCCTCGCTACAGTCATCGTCAATGCACCGGGATCCGTGGGTCTCAGACGCGGCTCGCGCCGCCCTCGAGTCCCGCGGGTCTGCGGTGTCCGGCACTTCACGTTGACTGGTATCGCAGCGCGAGGCAGTCTCCCATGTCGACCGACCCCATCCTGGTCCTCGTGCACAGCCGCGACCGACGAACGGACCTCGTCCTTGCGATTCGACGGGAGTTCGACCGCTGGCCGCGGCTGGCGCTGACCTTTGCGCAAGCCTGTCGCCTCTGGAGTCTCGAGGCGACGACGTGCCGCGACCTTCTCGACGTTCTCGTCGAAGACGGCGTCCTGAGACGGCGAGCCGACGGCACGTACGTGTCGCGGTCAGGCGACTTCACCTCGCTCGCCGCCAGCTAGCGGAGAGCCCAGGGCGGTGCGTCCCGCGTCGATCGGCGGAGCCCGCGGACGCGTGGCGTTGGGTGTCTTCGCACCGCGGCGCGTCTGAGCCTGGTGACGCGCGGCAGGCGGAGGTACGCGGCGCCCTCCGCCCACCGCCGCCCACTACTGCACGTGCCAGATCGTCGTCGTGCTGCTCACTTCGTTCGACACGATGAGCAGGGCCTTGCCCGTGGGGCTCTGCGTCGCCGGGACGAAGGTCAGGCCTTCGGGGCCCAGGTCGCCGCAGTCGTTCGCGTTGCACGCCAGCAGTGCGCCCGTCGTGGGATTGCGCGGGAACTTCCGGTTCGTGGCGTAGGTCACGAACGCCGGCGACTCGGGGCGCGACAGGTCGAGCACGACGATGCCACCATCGCGCTCGAGGCCGACGAACGCATAGGGACGCCCGTCGACGTCGCCGACCACCACCGATTCGGGCTCGACGCCCTTGTCGTCACTGCGGTTCTCGCGGGAGTTCGCAGAGTTGGTCGTGTTGAAGAGCGTGAGCGTACCGTCGAACTGGGCCGCGAGGCGTTCGAACATCTCACCGCTGTCCCACACCAGGCGGCCCTGCTGATCGCGAATCGAGACCGACCGCGCGCCGAACACGTCGATGCGATCGTAGTCGCCATCGTTGTCGATGTCGCCGCTGGCACGCGACACGTTCAGCCTGCCCAGGGCCGTGTTCGCCTTCAGCGCGGCGGCGTTCGGAAAGGCCGTTGGGTCGAGCTGGTAGGCCGAGTTCCCGAGCCGCAGGGCCTCGACGTACCCGGCGTAATCGCGGGCGTCGCCTTCGTTCGCCATCACCAGGTACGGTCGCCCCTTTGCCGTGAACGCGTGAACGGCGTCGGGCTGATACAGGCCGTGAACCGGCCAGGCAAGGATGTTGATGCCGCCGTCCTGGTCGCTCGCGTCGAGGCCATTGCCCGCGAGTGCGTGGTTCTTGAGTCCCAGCCCGACGATCTTCTCGACCTGGCCGCTCTCGATGTTGATGATGGCGAGCGCGTTGTTCTCCTGCAGGGTGACGTACGCCTTGTTGCGCTCGACCGCGATGTATTCGGGCTCGAGGTCCTGCGAGACACTGGCGCCGGGTCCGAAGATGCGCACGCCTGCCGCCTCGAGGAGGGCGCGCGCCTCCGCCTTGTCGAAACGCTCGAAGCCGACGTGGCGGACAGCGCGGCGGCCTCCGAGGCGCTCCACCTCGATGATCGAGACCGATCCGGCCGGATCGATCGAATAGTCGGCGTTCGGCTCGCCCTCGTTCGCCGTGAGCACGTACTTCCCGTCACTCGAGAACGTGATCATGTCGGGCAGGGCGCCGACTTCGACCGCCGCGACGAAACGCGGCGCCGCGGCGCCGCGCAGCCTGTAGAAGATCGCGTGCCCATTGTCGGTCCGGACGGCGTTGCCATAGGCGACGGCCATCAACCCGCCGTGGATCGCGACGCTGTTCGGTTCGCCGCCCGGCAGCAGCGGACACGCTGTGCCAAGCGCCTGCTGGCAATCATCGACAAGGAGCACAGAGGCGGCCGCTGACGGCGAGGCCGGGTCTGCGACGTCGATGACATCGAGGCGCGCCTCGAGGGGGTTGACCACGTAGATCCGCCGGCCGTGGGCATCGAACGCGTTGATCTCTGCGACGCGGGGATCTTCGCTCCTGAACGGGCCGGTGGTCGCTGTGCCCAGCGGTGTCAGGGTCAGCGGGGCGGGCGGGGCGGGGGGGTCGTGATGTCGTGCCGAGTCAGACGGTGCGGCGGTCAACCCGGCGACCGACACCACAAGGGCGATCGCGAGCACGGATCTCTTCATTCGAGGGTCTCCATCGTTGTTCTGCAGGTTCGAGGAACGGAATCACCCAAGGCTATCGAGTCCGCGTGACGGAAGCATGACGGAGAGGTCTCGGCTTGAATCCGACACTTGGCGTGGTCAGCCCACCCTGGTGAATCCCTCGCCCGCAGGTTGTTGCGAACCGGACACTGGCGTTGCGAGCCGGACGCTGTCGTCACGCCCCGGGCGCTACACTGTGCCCGCTGCCAATGGACAGTCGCCACGCGGCCGGCATCCGGGTGGGCCGCGACGCACGGAACCTGCCGAAGTCCCTTGGTCACCACAGGAGGGCACCAGCCGTGAGAACGTCGTCGCTTCGCGCATTGCTCGCGGCACTGGTTGTCGCGTCGTCTGTCCCGGCGTTCTCCGCCCAGCCTGCTGCCCCTGCCCTCAAGGAAGCCAGCCTGGTGACAGAGGTGCTCGCCTGGGGCGAGACCGTCACGGCGGTGCGCCTCGAATACTCCGACGACATCAACAGCGCCGAACTCACGTCGCTGATGCCGTCGCAGACGTCGGACTCGAGCATCGTGAAGTTCCACCTCTTCGCCAACCGCTCGATCACGAACGTGTACGTGAACACCAGCGGGAAGAAAGGCGACGTGCAGGTCTACGGCAAGTACGTGTTCATCGATCTTGGCATCGAGAACACGGATCCCACGACCTACCGCAGCCAGGTGACCTTCAACCCTCTCACGAAGAACAGGCCCCGGTTGGCCGGATACGTCGTGAGCCAGACAGGTCCGATCGTGACTCGCTCGGGTGCAGTCGTCGAACCCGTGACCGTCAGCACGACGCGCGAGATCTGCGTGGGGCCCGATGACTTCACGACCTTCACGTACAAGAACGACACGACAGGGCACACGCTGAACTACCACCTGTACATTCCCGACGGATACGGCGCGAGGCGTGCGGATCTGAAGAAACTGCCGCTGGTGGTGCACTATCCGTCGGGCGACTTCAACTACTCCGACTGGACCGGGAAGTCTCGCGGCGCCCTGTTCACGCATCACGACGCGCTGTACTGGAGCGATGAGGAGTCGCAAGCCCGGCATCCTGCGTTCGTCGTCACGGTGGGCGGAGCGGCCGACCCCCGCTGGTCGACGACGAACTTCGCCGACAGCGAGATGCAGCAGAACTACGTGCGCATCGTCCAGAAGATCCTGGCCGACTACGATGTCGATGCCGCCCGCATCTACGCCGTCTCGCTGGCGGGAGGCTCGGTGCCCATGTGGAGCACCATCCTTGCGAACCCGGAGATGTTCGCCGCCCAGATCAGCACGGCCTACGATCCGTACCATGCCTTCAAGGACGTGGCACTGGGCCAGGAAGCATTCGCCCGGTTGTTGAGGACGTTGCCCGGATGGTTCTTCGCCGGGTTGACGGATCCGACCGGCGCCGGCGTGCTTGGCCCCGCGGACACGCGCTTCAAGGGCGAACGGCTCCGGGATGCTGCCGCGTTGGCGAACCGCGCTGGTGCGAACATCGACATCGGATACGGCAGCGAGGGCGAGTTGATGTGGAACGGTCTGCTCCGCGGCGACAAGGCCACGAAGCTTGCCGAGGGCCAGCTGGCGCGGGCCCGATCGAGAAGCGCCACGCACCTGGTGACGCTGTACATTCCCGGCTCGATCCTGGTGAATCAGCACTGGTGCTGGGATGCGACGTACGCGAATGCCGGCGTCCGCAACTGGCTCTTCGAGCACGTGAACGACACACCCTACGTTCCCGGTCAATGAGCCATGGCGTCGGTGCGTGAGTTCCAGATCTTCGCCAAGCCGGCCGGAGCGATCTGCAACCTCGATTGCCACTACTGCTATTACCTGAAGAAGGAACTGCTCTACCCCGAGACCAGGACCTTCCGGATGTCAGACGACCTGCTCGAGGCGTACATCGTCCAGCAGATCGCGATGACGCCTGGGCGCGAGATCCTCTTCTCGTGGCACGGCGGCGAACCGACGATTCTCGGCCTCGACTACTTCCGCCGCGTCGTCGACCTCCAACGCATGCACTGCCCCGCCGGCAAGCACGTCGCCAACAGCATCCAGACCAACGGCGTGCTGCTGACCGACGAGTGGTGCCGCTTCTTTGCTGCCGAGAAGTTCGGCGTGGGGCTGAGCCTCGACGGACCGCGACGATCTGCACGACGCGTATCGCGTCACGAAAGACCAGCGCGCGTCGCATCGGCAGGTGATGAAGGGCTACCGCCTGCTGCGGCGGCACGACATCCCCGTGGACCTGCTCTGCGTCGTCCACGCCCAGAACGTGCGGCATCCGCTCGAGGTCTACCGGTTCTTCAGGGAGATCGGTGCCCAGTACCTCAGCTTCATCCCCCTCGTCGACCCGCGACCGGGCCCTGACGGCGGCGTGAGCGAGTGCACGGTGCCGGCCGAGGCCTTCGGCACGTTCCTGTGCACGATCTTCGACGAGTGGGTCCGTCACGACATGGGGCGGATCATCGTCCAGATGTTCGAAGAAGCCGCGCGACCGGCCTACGGGCTTGGCCATTCGCTGTGCATCTTCCGTCCCACCTGTGGCGACGTGCCGGTGATCGAGCACAACGGCGATTTCTACCAGTGCGATCACTTCGTCACCCCCGAGTATCGGCTGGGCAACATCCGCGACACCCCGCTTGCGGAACTCCTCGACAGCCCGGCACAGGAAGCCTTCGGGCAGGCCAAGCAGACGACCTTGCCACGCTATTGCCAGGCATGTGACGTGCTGACGATGTGCAACGGGGGATGCCCGAAGGACCGCATCATCCAGGCGCCGGATGGCGAGCCGGGCCTCAACTACCTCTGCGCGGGGTACCGGCGTTTCTTCAGGCACTGCCGTCCCTACACCGAACGGATGGCGGCACTGCTGTGGGATGGGCAGCAACCGGACGCGCTGATGGAGCAGCTCAGAGCCGAAACCGTGCAGGCGCTTCCTCATGCCGGGCGCAACGATCCGTGCCCGTGTGGCAGCGGCCTCAAGTTCAAGAAGTGCTGTGCGAAAGCGTGATCGTCCGTCAGGGGCCGCTCCCCAGAGCGGCCCGTCAATCGAAAGGGGTAACCGTCATGCGTCCCGATCCAACGGAGAAGGCCATCAATCGAAGAGACTTCATCACTGGCGCCGCGTCAGGCGTCGTCGGGGTGGTCGCCATGGGAAACGCCATGCATGCGCAGGCGCCGCAGGGCGCCGCACCCGCGCAACCGGCGGCCGCGGCCCCGGCGGGCAGGGTCTTCTACAGCGCCATCTCGGGTGAGACCGTGCAGATGCGCGGCCACAACGGCGACATGATCGACGCCTACGTCGCGCGGCCGACCGGCACCGGCAACTACCCCGGCATCGTGGTCGTGCATCACATGCCCGGCTGGGACGAGCCCACCATCGAGATCACCCGCAAGTTCGCGCAGCGCGGCTACACCGCCATCTGTCCGAACCTGCACTTCCGCGAAGGCAAGGCGACACCCCAGGCGAACTCCGCGAGCGTGCGCGAGGCCGGCGGCATGCCCGATGACCGCACGATGGGCGACATCGACGGCGCGATCCGGTACCTCCGCGCCCTGCGGCAACTGAACGGCAAGGTGGGGATCATCGGCTACTGCTCGGGAGGCCGGCAGGTCTACCTCGCAGCCTGCACGCTCAAGGGGATCGACGCCGCCGTGGCCTGTTACCCGGGAGGCGTCGGGGCCGGCAGCGCGGGGCTCACGCCACGGCAACCCGTCGACCCGGTCGAACTCACCAAGGACCTGAGCTGCCCCCTGCTCGGCATCTTCGGCAAGGAAGACAAGCGCCCCGCGCCGGAGCATGTCGCCAGGATCGAGGAGGAACTGAAGAAGTTCGGCAAGACGCACGAACTCGTGTCGTACGACGGAGCCGGGCACTCGATCTTCGCGATCGATCGTGCCGACTATCGCCCGCTGGTGGCGCAGGAGGGGTGGAAGAAGATCTTCGAGTGGTACGGGAAGCACCTCGGCTGAGGGCGTGATGCCGGGGCGAGGGCCCTCACCCCGGCATCGTCAACCGTGGCCTGCTACTGCCCGAGACCTTCAATCGTCGTGTTCGTGCGGACCCGCGGCAGCACGAGAGCCGGGGCACTCGACGCAACCCGGGCCTGCCCGACGGGCCCATCGGTGACGAACGAGAACCCATGTGCGAATGGGAACGCGCAGTCCACCTCGATGTACCCCTGGAAGCCCGGCAGTCCGGTCAAGCCGAGGCCGCCCCCCGCGCTCAACGCGAACGTGAAGGTCTCCCCGGGCACCACTTCCCTGTCTGTGGTCTGTGCCTGGTTCACCGGTGCTCCGTCGCTCAGGCGGCCGAAATAGTGGAACGTGCACCGGCCCGCGACGCCGACCTCACCGGTGCTGTCGAGGCCGGTGTTCGCGATGGCGATTCCGGTATCGAAGCCTGACAGGTTAGTAGCAAAGGGAATCAGTAGCCGGGTCTGATTCAGCGGCGTCGGGTCGGGCGGGAGCAACCCGAGCAGTCGCGAGAGCGCCGACTCGATGCGGCCGAGCCGCTCGGGGATGGCATTGTTACCCTGCGCCGATCCGAATGCGGCAAAGGTCGTTGTGACCAGCGCGAGGGTCAGGACGGTGACGACGGTGCTTCGCTTGATCATCGGAACTCCCTTCGGTGGTTGTGGGCCCGGGTGGCTGAGGTCAGGACGCGGACGGTCGACGACTCCGCGCGGTCATTCAGGTAGCGATTCGACACGACGGACCGGTACTCTTCTTCCGCAGGTAATCGTGCGCGTGCAAGACCGGTGCGAAGGGACGATTCAACTCAGCTCGACAACCTCGAACAACCGGCGAGGAGGAGTTCTGCGAGCCGAGTGACTTAAGGTTCCGCTCTGGCTGATTGAGGTGGAGGCCAAAGTCCACGAGGGTGCGCTTGTCAGCACCGCGTCGATCCGGACGTCCCGCGCGGCAGGGCGATGGAAAGGATCCTGCGGACATAGACGCCTTCCGCCTCCGCCAGACGCTCGACCGACACCGACTCTACCGGTGGCGTCCGCCTGGGCACGGCGTCGGGGAAGCTGCCCCCTGCTCGGCATCTTGACCGGCGTCAGGCGCAGGGGGCCCGGACGCTCACCTTCACGACGACGACGGTCATGTCGTCCTCGACCGGTGCGCCGCCTGCATGGGCCTGGCAGTCGTCGAGGATCCGGGTCACCACGGCGGAGGCCGTCTCGTCGCCCGAGCGGTCCAGGGTCGAGTGCACGCCTTGAATGCCGAACTCTGTGTCGGCCTGCATTCGTTCCGTGATCCCGTCGGTGACCAGCACGAGGGTGCTGCCGGAGGGCAGTTCATGGAGCGTCGACGGCCGATCAATGCCCGGGAGCAATCCGAGCGGCGGTCCGGTCGCATCGAGCATGGTCGTGTGCGACGAGCTGTGGACAAGCAATGGCAGGTGGCCGGCGTTGACGTACTCGATCCGTGCCGCGCGTGTGTCGAGCGTCAGGAGGATGCCGGTCGCGTAGCGCTCGGATCCCCGCTCGAGCAGCAGGCGGTCGAGCGCGGACGCAATTCCGGCCAGCGGCGTCCCCGCCACCACCATCGTCCTGAACGCGGCCTGGAGGCCCGACATGACGAGCGCGGCCGCGATCCCCTTGCCCGAGACATCGCCGACGAACAGGGCGAGCCGATGATCGTCGAGCACGACGGCATCCACGCAGTCGCCCCCGACGTCGCGGCACATCCTGCACGCCATGGCGAACTCGGCATGCTGAACCGCGGGCGCCGACGAGGGGAGCAGTGACTGCTGAATCCGGCGCGCGGCCTGCAGGTCGCGCTGCAGCTCGTCTCGGCGGGCGACGTCCGCGCCGATGATCCCGTTCACGTGAACCCCGGTCGCCGCGAGCACAACCGCCGCGGCGACGAAGAGGCCGGGACGCGGATCCGCGATCCACCACCCGAGTGCGACCGCCAGGATCCACAACGTGGCGGCCGCCATCGCGGCGCGTCGCAGCCGCGCGGGCGCGGTCGACGCGCCGCGCGTCAGTGGCCGCGTCAGTCCCGAGAGACTCGCCATTCCACCTCGCCGCCGTCCGTCACGGCTGGATCCGGCTCGGTCCACGCGATGACGGCGCTTGGGAGCGTCATCGCGAGCAGCAGGTATCCCCACACGACCGCCTGGTACTGGTCGAAGCCCACCGGCAGCCAGAACCACTGACGCTCGCTCGTGCGCGCGATCGTCTCGTACACGATCCAGAGACCGGCGACAGACGACAGCAGCTGATACGCGCGATAGAACGCCCGGTCGCGCACCTGCAGTTGGCGTTCGTCCAGGGGCGGCAGCTTCACGCCGACGCCTTCGGCCGCGTACGGCAGCGCGATCTGCGAAAGCGCCAGGTAGGACCAGATGAGCCATGCGCCGATCGGAAGGAGCGCGAGCAGCGCCAGCAAGCCGAGCCCGGAGCGGTCGGCTCCTGCAAAGCACGACACGAGCGCGGCGTAGCTGGCATACAGGCTTACGACGACGGCCCGTCGCCGCGTGCGGGTTTCGAATGAGACGCCTCGAAGCGCTCTGTCCATGCGTCACTCCTTGCGCCGGCGGTGATCGCCGGTTCCGTAGATCTCCTCGGTCAGCGGCTTGAACGGCGTGCGTGCGAAGATCGCCTCGATCGGCAGTCCGAAGAACTCGCTGAGGCGCATGGCCAGATCGAGACTCGGGCTGTAGTCGCCCCGTTCGAGAAAGCCGACCGTCTGGGAGTTGACGCCGACTGCATCCGCGAGCTGCTGGCGCGTCAGGTTCCGTTCAGCCCGGAGCACCAGCAAGCGGTTATGGATCCGGTGCCTGTCCGAGGTAGCCACATGGATATGATGCAACAAGTCGTTGCGTATTCGCAACAGTCTATTGTGTCATTTCCGAGACGAAGCGACGATTGGTGCCGTCCCACGTGTTGTGGATCTGTCGATCGGCGGCCGCGGCGCCGACGGCATCCGCCGGAGCCTGCTGCAGAAACTGGAGAACGCCCAGCGCCAGGCTGACCGCGGCAAGCGCCATGGCGCGATGGGGGCCCTGCGCGCGTTCATCAATGAAGTGCAGGCGTTGCCCGCGAGGCGCATCACGCCTGCCGACGAGCAGGCGTTGATCTCCGCCGCCAACAGGATCCTCGCGACGCTGTAGGGCGAAGAACACCGCCGACGCTGCCGCCGGTCGCGGCGAAACGCCTGTGCTCCAGGTCGACTTCGCGTCGATGGCCGCTAGCCAGCTGGAGCGCAAAGGACAAGGCGCGTACCTGTTCGACCGGCGGCGCGTTCGTCACAAGCGGGTATCGCGAGCGGCGAGCGCGCGCTGCAGGGCACTGAAGACCCGTTGCTCCACGGCGGGATCGCCGTCCACGTGCGCTCCACTGAGGATCACGGCGCCGTCCCACAGGCCTGTCCCGACAACGACCCCGTTTGCGCGCAACGTCACACGGTAACTGGATGAAGGCCGCGCCTCGTAGAGACCGTACTTGGCTATCGCCGTACCGAGCGTCGCCGAGTAGGCGATACCCTCGACGTTGGTGGTGCAGGTCGTCTCTGATTTGGTCGTCATGGCGGGTACCTCCGGCGGCCCTGGGTGGCCAATCGCAGGTCCACGAAGGATAGCCGTCAGCGAAAGGGGCGCGCAAGGGGGCCGAGCCGCTGACGTCGGCCGAGATCGAGACCGAGCACGGCATCGCCCGTGAGCGGCCGTGCCAACAGGAACCCCTGGCCGAGGTCGCAGCCCAGGTCGACCAGATTCTCGAGTTGCTCGGGCCGTTCCTGTCGGGGTGCGAGCAGTCTTGCGAATCCGGCCGACGAATGTCGAACAGGCCGTGAGATGATCGGGGCCAAGGCGAAACGCCGGATCTTCGTCCCGACTATCGCCGCGGCCAGGCGCCCTCCTGGCGCACCATCACGACGCTGCTTCACATGCGACGCACGGCGTCGCCGGCCAGCCCGCTGCTACTTCCTGATGGCCGACCACCCGGCGCCGGTCATGGTGTTGCCGGTGACGCGGCCCGTAAACGCGCGGCTGCCGGCGGTGAACGTGATCACGTCGCCCTTCAACCTGCCGGCCGTGATCGGCGTTGCGTCGAGCGTGCCAGAGATTACCTGGAACTGCTGCGTGAGCGTGAGCGCTTGCTGGCCGAGTTGCCACGTGCCCGCGACCTTGGCCGGTACCACCCATGCCATCGCCGTGCACCACGACGTGCAGTCGGGCAGGGTTTCCTTGGCGTCGGGTTCCCAGTCGTCCATGGTGAACGTGTTCGACGCCACACGCGTGCCGGGCTTGAGGTCGAGCAGCTTCGGGCGGAGCTTCAGGTTGAGATCGGGCAGCAGGAACAGCGTGATGACCGTGGCCTTCGAGAGGTCGGTTTCGAACAGATCGCCACGCACGAACGTGGCCTTGTGCGACACGCCGGCCTCGCGCGCCAGGCGCTCAGACAGCGCCACCATGTCTGGGTTGAACTCGACGCCAAGTGCCGTGGCGCCCTTTTTCGCGGCGGTGATCACCGTGATGCCATTGCCCGACCCGAGATCGATCACGTAGTCGTTCGCCGTGACCTCGGTCAGCTCGAGCATCTTGTCAACCGTTCCCTGCGGGGTCGGCACCCAGACGACGTCCTTGCCACCCTGGCCACTGACGGGCTCGAACGGTTTCTGCGTGCCCTGCGCGGGCTGCGTGCTCTGCGCGGGCTGCGCCGTCACGCTCGCCGCGACGAGCCCGACGAGTCCGACCAGCGCGACGACCACGCGCCATCCGTATCTCCCACCAATCATGCGAGGCTCCTTCTCGTGCGTTGAGTCAGCCGACGCCAGACAGTCTACTGTCGGCGCACCGACCGCCATAGCCTGATGCTCCACGATGTTGGCACGAATCGTCGCTGATCAGCGCGCCTCGGCGAACGTCGTCTCCATCAACGGGCGAAGTCATGAAACGGCTACACTGTGGTCAGGATCAGGGTGCATGAGAGGAAGCGACTTCGACGAACTGGCCTTCTTTCAGGCCGTAGAGGCGAGCGGTGCCCGTGCCCTGCTGATCGGGCGGCGTGCGCTGGTCGTGCTCGGTCTGCCGGTCCTCACGGCCGACTACGATTTCTGGATTCACCACGAGGACGTCGAGAGGCTCAACGAGGCGGCTGCCCCGTTCGGCCTGGTGCCAACCCATACGGACGCCGAGGCACGGCGGCGCGGGAGCTACGTGTTGGAGAACGACGAACGCGTCGACGTCCTGGTGGCGCGCTCGGTACCAACCGTCGACGGAACGCCGGTAGAGTTCGCTGACGTCTGGCTCCGGCGGCGGACCACGCCACTGTCGGCGTCGGCGAACGTCAACCTGCCCTCGATTGGCGATCTCATCCTGACCAAGCGGTTCGCGGCGCGCCCGAAGGACCTCGAGGACATCCGGTTGCTGCAGATCCTCGAGCAGGAGGAGCAGAGGTGACCGCGTCCTCCCGCGACATTCTCCGAGCCAGGCTGCATGCCGTCGCCGAACGTCGCCTGTCGAGCGCGGAGATCGACGCCTATTTGCGGACGCCGATTTCCCACGCCGAACGAGAAGGCGTGCTCGAGCAGGTGGACTGGTTCCGTCGGCGGTATCCGACAGGGGCTGACCGGCTTGCGTACGTCAGGCAGGCCTGCCGGAGGTGGACGCAGCACACCGGGTCTGGGCGCCCATAGCGGGTTCACTGCGGATCGTGGGCTCGGTTCAACAGACCCGATCAGCGCGCCTCGGTGAACGTCGCCTCCATCAGCACCCACTGGTGCGGGTCGAGCACGACGCGCACGGGCCGCGGGCTCGCGATCTCGAACTCGTGCGTCGCCTGGTCGAGTTGCACGGTGCTGATCGCGGGCGTCGCGCTGCCCTCGGTGTAGACGGCCACCTGCAGCGGCATAGAGAAGAGCCGCGCCGCGTCGCGTTGCGCGAGCGTGACCACGACGGTCTGCGTGTCAGGGCGGTATTGCCACGTGCCATCGAGGCGCACAAGTCCGCCTCGCGTGAGCCACTGCTCCGCTGAAGAACGTGCGCTCACCGTGCTTGTTCGGGACGATCCTGAGCCCCGAGGCCGGCACGCCCGCGTAGGCGATGCGCAGCCGCAGCCGTTCGCCCTTCGCGAAACGCCGCGGCAACTGGACGAGGACCGCGTTGTCGCGGTGCGTGAACGCGGCGTGCGCCGCATCGACCGACACGGCGCGCACCGTCATGCCCTTGCCGCTCGCCGCTCAGCGTCATCGATTCACAACCACCGTGTTCATCCAAAGTGGATCGTCGGGAATGCTGTCCGCTGTCTCGAGGTTGCGCGGCAACCGCCCGCCCGTCAGCGTCACCTCGACCTGATTGTGAGTCCCCGGCATTCCAATCGAGCCCGGGTTGGAGCGCGCTCCGAAGGCTCCGAGGTCCCTGATCTGGTTGCCTTCCAGCCGGCAGCCCTTCAGGAGGACCCGCACCGTGTTGTAAGAGGCGCCGTTCGGCATGGCGATGTTCTCTCCGCCGATGGCGAGCAGGCCGCCTCGGTCGAGGTCCGCGAAACCGTTGTTGTCGCTGAAGTCACTGCCTCGCGCCTCGAAGGTGATCCCGTTCCCGTTGGCCGGGGTGTTCGAGGCGAGGCCGCCGATGAGGATCGTGCCACCGCCGTTCTCGAAGAACCGGTCACCGGTGGACAGCACTGAGATGTGCGCGAGGTTCGATGCGTTGTTCACGACGAGCAGCCCGATGTCATTCCCGTAAACGCGGTTCCCGCTCAGACGGGCGACGATTCGACTCCCGTGCGCGCCCAGGATGTTGACGATTCGTATGCCCTCGCCCAATCCGGCCGTGTTGCCGTGGATGTCGTTGTCTACGATGCTCGCGTCGATGAACCTCCCGGCCGTCCATGGGCCGTAGTTCCGCAATTCGATCCCGCGAACGTGGCCGGTTGTCGCGACGTGGGCGATGCGGATGTAGGCCGGACCCGTCCCGAGGAGGTCGGTTTCGATGCCGCCCTGCCGGGCGGCGTCCCTGATCGTGAGCCACTCGACCGAGTTGGTGCCCCTCCCCATCCGGAGCGGGCCGGTGGGAGCGGGTGGCACCCCGGCCGAGCCCGTCGTCACGTAGGACGTCAGAGGCAGGCCGGCAGCATTGATGACGACTGCGCTCCGGTCGCCGACCGTACCCTGCAGGCCCATGTCGACCTGGAGTTCCAGGCGTCCCCCGTTTGGCCGAGGCGCCCCGTTCGGATCGAGCGCCGTGAGCGCGTAGGTGCCCGGCGCGATCACCACGAGGGCCCCGGCGTTCGCCGGGTCGTTGACGGCGGCGTACAACTCCTCGATGTCGACGACGTCAACCACCTTCTCCTCGGACGCTGCGCGCAGCGGCGCACCCAGTCCTGCAGCGAGCGCCGCGGCAGTGAGCGCTGCGGCAGCGACGAAGCTTGCGACGAGCCTGTTCTCGTGTGTCATTCTCGGTTCTCCTTCGACGGTCATTGCGGGATGGAACGGTGCGAGCGTCGCCGGCCAGGCCAGAAATACGCGTAGCGCGGGAGCCGCCAGGAAACGGGGGCAAGCGTCGCTCAGCCACAGCGTGCGATCGGCGCTCGGTGCCCGACGGGTGCCGCCGTCAGGGCACGGCGACACGCAGGACGCGACCCTGGCCGGGAGCGCAGTGATAGCCACACTCCGAGATGTAGAAGGCGCCGTCGGGTCCCACCGTCACTCCCGAGGGGAAGACCAGTCCCGAGACGATCGTCTCCCACGCGCCGTCGGCGGTCTGTCGCACCAGGCTGCCTGTTCCCGGCACGAAGATCGGCGACTGGAGCGCGTAGAGGCGATGCCGGGCGTCGAACGCCAGGCCAAGCACGGCCCTGAGACCGGTCGCGACGTGCGTAGCGTCACCGTTCCGCGAGAGGCGGTAGATGTCTCCCTCGAACGATGCGCCAAGGTCGGGAACTGGTGGAAACACGCCAGGGAGAAATGCGATGCGCCCCAGCGTGCCGACATACAGGTCGCCACGGTCCGCGGCCAGGGCCGTGTAGGTCTTGTCACCGAAGCTGGCGAGCAGGTCGGCCACGAGGCTCACCGTCCCCCGCTCGGGGTGCACGCTGACGAGCAGCCCATGGTTGGGCTCGACCGCGTAGAGTCGGCCCTGCTCGAACAGCAGCGAGTACCACACGCCATCCGGCTCGTAATCTGGATCACGAGGTTGCAGGGCACCCTTGGCGCCAGGGTTCGCGAGAATCCACGCGCTGAGGTTGGCCAACTCCGATGTGGTGCCGTTGAGCACCTCGAGCACACCGTTGTCGGCGTCGGCATGTCCGTGCGAGCACCCCCCTCCGGCGACGAGCGCAAGCAGTCGGTTGCCGATGAACGTCACTGCCGACGCCCCCTGCCGATCGCCGCCGACGGCCGGCGTCGCCTCGCTGGACGGCAAGCCAGCCGCGACCACCGTCTGGTCGCCCGCCGCGTCGATCTTCACGATCCGCGCAGCGGCGCCCGCCAGGAAGGGTCCGACCGGCGGCTGAACTTGATCGCAGAGCCCGACCGTGGACCACGTACCGCCGCCGGGGCCTGCCTCCGCGACGTACAGGGCCTTGTCGGGGCCGAATGCAAGGCCGCGGGGATCGTTCAGTCCGGTCGCCAGCACGGTGACGGTCGCCTGGGCCTGTACGTCGACCACGAAGGGCGAAAGGGTGCCAAAGGTTGCCGCTGCCGCTGCCAGCAAGTGCCATGTAGCGTTCATTGAATCCTCCTTGCACGGGTATGCGCGAAACCGGCAGCCAGATCGTCACTCCCCGTCGCCGCCCTGTCAGGCACACCGCAAGAAAGCGTTTCGTGGCCCCGGTGTCGCCGCAGTAGAATCCTCGGTACACAAAACAACGGAGGCACCACGTCGGGCATGCGGGACACGTCGTCTCCCGTGACGGAATGGTTGGTCGCCTGGAGCGGCGGAGACGAGTCGGCGCTGCAGCGGCTCGTGCCCGTGGTGCATGCGGAACTGCGCCGGCTGGCGAGGCGCGAGATGCGCCGCGAGCGCCGCGAGCACACGCTGCAGACGACGGCGCTGGTCAACGAGGTGTACTTGCGCCTCGTGGACGTGGACGCAGTCGCCTGGAACGGCCGCGCACACTTCTTCGCGATGTCAGCCCGCTTGATGCGGCGGATCCTCGTGGACCACGCGCGCTCGCGCGGCTATCAGAAGCGCGGCGGCGGCGCGCAGCGCGAGCCCTTCGACGAGGAGGTGACCATTGCCGCTGCGCCGGGCACGGACCTCGTGGCCCTCGACGATGCGCTGCAGGCGCTGGCGGCAGTCGATCGGCGCAAGAGCGACATCGTCGAACTGCGCTTCTTCGGGGGACTGAGCGTCGAGGAGACGGCCGTCGCGCTCGACATCTCGATGAGCACCGTCCTGCGCGACTGGCGTCTTGCCCGGGCGTGGTTGCTGAAGGAACTGGACCGCGGGGGCCGACATGGCCGCTGATCGGTGGGAGCGGATCGAGCAGCTCTATCACCGGGCGCTGGAACGGCCCGTCGGCCAGCGGGGGGCCTGGCTCGCCGCCGAGTGCGGCGCGGACGTCGTGCTGCACGAGGAGGTGACGACGCTGCTGCGCTACGACGCTGACGAGCTGGGGTTTCTCGAGCGCTCCGCGCTTGCCGTCGCCGCGCAGGCACTCGCGCGCGACGGTGACGACACGCTGCCTGGTCGGCGTCTCGGTGGCTACGAGGTGCTCGAGCGCATCGGGGGCGGCGGCATGGGCGAGGTCTACCGTGCCCTCGACGTCCGCCTTCAGCGCGAGGCGGCGCTGAAGGTGTTCGAGCACGCCGCCTCGACCGAGCACGTCGCCCGGATCGAGGCCGAGGCGAGGGCAGCATCGGTCCTCGCCCACCCGAACATCGTCACGATCTACGGCGTCGGCGAAGAGGGTGACACCGCGTACATCGCGATGGAACTGGTGCGCGGCCAGACCCTGCGGGAACTGCTCGCTGGAGGACCGCTGCCCCCGTCGCGCGTGATCGACATCGCCGTGGCAATCGCCGACGCGATGACCGCTGCGCACGCCCTCGGGATCGTTCACCGTGACCTCAAGCCGGAGAACGTGATGATCGCCGGCGATGGGCGGGTGAAGGTGCTCGACTTCGGGATCGCGACAAGGCCTGCTGGCGACCGAACAGGCGCAGGTTCGACGTCGTCCGATCCGACCGCCACGCTGATGGGCACGGTGAGCTACATGTCACCCGAGCAGGCCCGGAGCCGCCCTGCCGTGCCGGCGTCCGACCAGTTCGCTCTCGGCCTGATCTGCCACGAGATGCTCACCGGCCGACTGCCCTTCGCCCGGGAGACGCGCCGGGAGACGCTGGAGGCCATGGCTTCCACGGATCGGGCCGCGCCGCTCCCGCCCCATGAAGCACCGGCTCCGCTCGCATCCGTCATTGCGCGGTGCCTGGCGAAGGACCCGGGTGACCGCTTCACCGAGACTGGGCAAATCGTGACGGCGCTGCGGGCCATCGAGCGGGACCGCGCGCGCGCCGGAGCGCTGCGGCGACCCACCAGGCGCCGCGTCCTCGCCCTCGGCGTCGTGACCGCGCTTGGGGCCGTCTCCGGTGCCGCGACTTGGCGCTCGTGGTGGCCAAACCGCTCCCCACGTTCGCTGGCTGTCCTGCCGTTCGACAATCCGACGGGGGACGAGGGCACCCAATTCCTGTGCGACGGCATCACCGAGACCTTGATCAGGCAATTGGCCGTCGTGCCGGCGCTCACCGTGATTGCGCGCGCGACGGTGTTCGCCCTCGGGGGCGGCAACGAGGACCCGCGAGCCATCGGCCGGCGGCTCGGTGTCGACGCGACGCTGACCGGCGCGGTGACGCGGCGCGCCGGTCGGGTGCTGATCTCGGCGGAACTCGTCGAGTCGGTGTCGGGCGCCCGGCTCTGGGGAGTCGAGTTCGATCGGCCGGTGGCCGACGTGCTGGCCGTGCACCGCGAGATTGCCGACGCCATCCTGCGCGACGGGGTGCGCCGCGCGCTCACCGTGCGCCAGCGAGCACATCTCGCGCGCGCGCTGCCCGAGGATCCGGAAGCATACGACCTGTTCCACCGGGCGGTTCACCATCTCCGCCTCGGATCGGAGGAGGACTACCTCGCAGCGCGGGCGCTGCTGCTGCGGGCCGTGGAGAGGGCGCCACGATTCGGGCTCGCGCTCGTCACGCTGGCCTCGACGCATTCGGTGATGGCGGTGGACGGCTACGAGGCACCGACTCACGCCTGGCCCCGGGCCGACCACTACGTGGCGCGGGCGCTCGACGTCGACCCCGATCTGGCAGACGCCCACGCCGAGGCGGCGGCCTCGGCGTTCTTCTACCGGTGGAATCGGCACGAGGCTGAGCGTCACTGGAGCGATGCGCTGCGGCTGCGCAACGAGGTGCAGTCGGAACTGCTCGACGCGTACGCACTGCAGCAGTGGGCGTCCGGTCGTCCGCAGGCCGCGCTCGAGGTCGCACGTGCCGCCCGGCAGGTGGATCCTCTCGGCCCGCTCGCTGCGATCCGTGAAGCCGACCTGCTCGCCGCTACGGGACGGCTCGACGAAGCGGCCCGCGCGTACGAGCGCATCATTCGCGACCATCCCGACGATGCGCTTGCGCACTTCGGCCTCGCGGAGGCCCGGCGGCGGCAGGGGCGCTTCGACGAGGCGCTCGAGTCCAGGCGACTGGCCCACGCCGCGGCAGGTGACGAGGGCCTCGAGGCCATGTTCGAGCAGGCCCGCGGCCACGCCGGATACCAGTTGGTCGTCCGTGCAACGGCGCGCCGACAACTGGAACGGCTGGCCGGCCGCGAGGCCGCCGGCGGGTATGTCTGTGCGCTCGACCGGGCCCGCGCCTACGCGCAGCTGGGTGACGCGTCGCAGGCGTTCGCGCATCTGCAAGCCGCGTTCGACGAGCGTGCCGCGGGCCTGATGCTGCTGAGGGCCGACCCGGTGTGGGAGCCGGTGCGCGGCGACGCGCGGTTCGTCGAGATTGTCGGGCGGGTGGGGATCTCGTGAGCCCGGTGTCGTAGAGCGGCGCCACAGGAGAGGGGAGGGACCGATGTTCGCTCGAAGCGTCGCCGCGGCCGTCGTGGCGATGACCGTCACGCTGTCAGCCGGTCTCCTGGCGTGCGGCGACAAGTTTCTCGTGCCGGGCCGGGGCGTGAGGTTCAAGGCGAAGGTGAACCGCGAGTCAGCCGCCATATTGATCTACGCGATGCCCGGCACGGCGTCCGACCAGGCGCTGCGAACGCTCGCAGTGCACGACAGGCTTCGCGCCGCCGGTTACCGGCCGACGCTGCTCACGACGCCCGAGGATCTCGACGCCGTGCTCGCCAGCGGGCGGTGGGACGTGCTGGTCATCGACCTGGATGGGGCCTCTACACTCAAGGCCCGGTTCTCTGCGGCGCCGGCGCCGGTGGTCCTGCCTGTCGCGCACGGTGTGCCAAAGGCGGTCGTGGAGGGAGCGAAGCGGCAGTACACCCGCGTCATCGACCTGTCACGAAAGCACGACGCCTGGCTCGACGATCTCGACGAGGCGATCGCGGCCCGTGCACGGGCAGGCAGGAAGGCCGTGGCCCACGCAGGCAAATGAAGCGAATCACGCTCGCGGCGGTCTGGACCATTGCCACGGCCGTGCAGGCCGTGCCGGCCTTCGCGCAGGCGTGGGTCCGGCCGGAGGGTGAGGGTGCGGTGACGGTGGCCACGCAGGCGGTGGTTCACACAGGCCACATCCTCACCGACGGTTCAACGCTGCCGGTCGCAGAGAGCCGTTCGGCCGCGATCTACGTCGAGGTGGATTACGCGATCACCGACCGGATCTCGGTGACGGCGGGCATCCCGTTCGTCTTCGCGCGCTTCGTCGGACCCGCCCCCGCGGGCATGCGACTGCCGGACGTGGACGCGTGCCACTGCTGGCAGCAGGGCCTGCAGGACTTCGGGTTCACGGCGCATTTCAACCTCTTGAACAGGGCAACGGCGGTGACGCCCTCGATAGCCGTCGGGGTGCCGAGCCACGGCTACAACTACATCGGAGAGGCGGTGGTTGGCCGGCGTCTGCACGAACTGAGGTTCGCGATCGACGCCGGCACTCGGCTGGACGTCATCTCCCCCCGACTGGGCGTGCAGGGCCGCTACTCGTACGCCGTGGTCGAGCGTTTCCTCGACGTGGCGAACAACCGCAGCAACATCGCGGCCGAGGTGGCGTACCGCCTCACCGATGCATGGAGCGTCGATGGCACAGTGCTCCGGCAGGTGACCCACGGCGGCCTGCGCGCGGGCACCCAGCCACCGACGCCACCGGATGGCTACCCGCTGGGCGAGATCACGACCGAGGCGTTGTTCCGTCAGCACGACCGGCTGATGCGCGACAACTACTGGCGCGTGGGTGCGGGGATGTCCTTCGCCCTCCCCGGCGCGGAGCTTCACGTGTCGTACGTCGAGTTCGTCGCCGGCAGCGACACGCACGCGGGGCGCGCGTTCACCGTCGCCCTCGGCGTGCCCTTCGAGCGGGCACGTCCCTGATCCGCGAATCGCTGCGAGCCCCGGCGAACCGGCGACTCGCGAGCGCGCCGCGGGACGTTCGCCAGTGTGCAGGCACCGTTCGCGAAGTCGGACCTTTGGACGGTGTGAAACGTATTACCTTGTCGACATGAAGACCGTCACCGTCTGCGACCTGCGCCAGCGTCGGACCGAGACCGAGCGGGCGCTTCAGGTCGAGCGTGAGATCGTCGTGACGCGCGACTCCAAGCCGGTCGCGAAGATCGTCCGCCATGTGGAGCCCGGCACGCCGCGCGCCCGGTTCGATCCGGTGAGCCACGGCACGTGGCAGCGCAAGATGAGCGGAGGCAGGGTGACGCGCTGGGTGGACGAAGGACTGCTCAAGGAGCGCGACGAGCGCTGACGCCGTGATCTACATCGACAGCAGCTCGCTCCTGAAGACGCTGTGGGAGGAGCCGGAGAGCGATGCCGTGAGGGTCGCGATTCCGGACGGGAGGTGCCGTCGTGCCGGGACGCGCTGAATCGCTCGTGGCCATCGTTGCAGCGCTGGCCGTGCTGGCGTGGCTGCCGCCTGCCGCGCACGCGGGTCAGCTGGCCGACCTGTCACTCGCCATCCGGCAGGGTGAACTTGCCGCAGTCCGCCGGCTCGTCGAGGCCGACCCCTCGCTGGCTCGCACACCAGACGAGGCCGGGTTCACCCCGTTGCACATCGCCGCCACGGCGGGGCGTGTCGAGATCATCGACTACCTGCTGCAGCGGGGTGCCCCGATCGAGGCCAGGACCCGGGGCGGCCAGACCCCGTTGTTCCAGACCGTGCCGCTGGCACAGGCGCGGGCCTTCGAATTCCTGCTGGGCAAGGGCGCGAACTTCGCAGCACGCGACGACGCCGGCCGCAGCATCCTGCAGTTCGCCCTCCACTGGCGGCGGCCCGCCATGATCGATCTGATCCTCGCGCGCGGCTTTCCGCTCGACGTTCGTCCAGAGCACGCCGCCGCCATGCTGCAGGACGCGTGCGAGGGAGGCGCAGCGTCCCTGGTGTCGGCACTGCTCGCCAAGGGGGCACCTGGCAAGGACGCCACGCTCGCGACCACCTTGTTGCCGTGCGCGGCGCGCGCGGGACTCGACGACTTCACGGCGCACCTGCTGGCGACCGGGGCTCGACCCAACGAGCGCGATATTCACGGCATGACGCCGCTGCACCTGGCGGCGTTCTACGGTCGCGAGTCAGTGGTGCGCGTGCTGCTCGACGGCGGCGCGCAGGTGAATGCTCGAGTGCCTGACGGGCGCACCGCGCTCGACATCGCGCGCGACGGCAACCACGCAGCGGTCGTCTCGGTGCTCGTTCTCCATGGCGCCGTCGCGACGCCGTCGGCCTGGCCGGCCCTCGAAGGGCCCTACCTGGGAGAGTCCGAGGCGCCCGACGTCCCGCGCGTGTTCGCTGCCGGCCTCGTCTCTTCCGAGGAGCACGAGACCAACCTGGCCTTTCACCCGGGCGGAGGCGAACTCTGCCTGTCGCGTATCAACGCCCTGCAGACGCAGCGTTGGCTGCTGTTCATGCGGAAGATCGGCGGGCGGTGGCAGCCCCCGGAACGCGCCCCGTTCCAATCGGGCGGCACCGACTTCGAGTGTGCATACTCGACTGACGGAGCGACGCTGTTCTTCGTTTCGGATCGCGCCACGCCACCGGGCGGTTCGCGGCGTCCCGACACCGACGTCTGGGCCGTCGATCGCACCGGGGCCGGGTGGAGTGAGCCGAGGAACCTGGGGCCGGCCGTGAACGGTCAGAGCAACGAGTACATGCCGTCTGTCGATCGCGAGCGCAACCTGTACTTCGAGCGATACGGATTGAACGTCGCGCGTTGGCGCGACGGTGTGTACCAACCAGCCGAGCGCGTGCCGCCGTTCCCGGGCGTCAGCAACCCGGGCCACCCGTTCATCGCACCCGACGGCTCGTACCTTTTGTTTGACGGCGTGCCAGAGGGTAGTTCGAAGGGGGTGCTGTTCGCGGCGTACCGATTGCGAGACGGATCATGGTCGGAAGCCGTGCGCCTGTTCCCCGGACACGACGCACGAGAGTACGAGAGCTGCCCTGCCGTGTCACCCGACGGTCGAGTGCTGTTCTTCGGCCGCGACCACGACATCTACTGGGTCAACGCCTCGGTCATCGACGCCCGGCGTCTGCCAGCTCGCTGACCGCGGCGCGCGTGAAGGGTTGCCGAACCAGACGAGTGGCAGCCTGCGGAGCGCGCCCGGCTCCCGTGGATCACCACGCGCCCGTCAGCTCTTGCTGAGGCGTGGTCTCTACGGTTTCAGCAGCATCTTGAGCGCGCTGAGCGACTCGACTCTGTCGAAGGCCTGCTCCCACTCGTCGAGCGGCAGCACGCCGGAGATGACCTTGGCCACGTCGATCTTGCGGGTGGCAATCAGGTCGATGGTGCGGTCCCAGCCGGCGTAAGCGGTGCTCAGGTTGAAGAACACCGTGGCGACCTTCCACGAGGCCCGGTCCCAGGGAAAGTCGATCGACGCCTTGCCGGTGAGGCCGATCTGCGAGATGCGCCCCAATCGCCGCACGCATTCGACGGAGTCACGGATGGCCGAGGCTGCCCCTGATGCCTCGACGACGAGGTCGGCCCCGCGGCCGTGCGTCAGGCGCATGACCTCGCCCACGGTGTCGTGCCGATCGGCCACGATGACCGCGTCCACGCCGATCTGCTCGGCAACCGGCAGGCGCATCGAGGCGTCGGCGCTGGTGCCGACCACGATCACCTTGCCGGCGCCCGCCGCCTTGACGGCCATGACGGCCAGCAGTCCGATCGCGCCGGGCCCGAACACCACCACCGTGTCGTTCGGCTCGAGACCGGGACGCAGCACGGCGTCCTGGACCGCGTTGACGGCCGGTTCGACGACCGCGGCTTCCTCGAACGTCATGCTGTCGGGGATGCGGTGCAGCAGGCGCGCGTCCGGCATCCGCATGTATCGCGCGAATCCGCCGTCGATCCCCCACCCGGGGGAGCGTTTGCTGGCGCAGATCTGCACGTTTCCGGTTCGGCACAGCTCGCATCGGCCGCATGCCAGGGTGTGAGGCTCGCCTACGACCCTGTCGCCGACGGCCACGCCGGTCACGTTCGTGCCCACCGCGACGACGGCGCCGGCGAATTCGTGTCCCAGGATCACCGGCGGCCAGTAGGGGAACTCGTCGTACTTGATGTGGACGTCGGTGCCGCAGATCCCGCAGGCCGCGATCTCGAGCACGACGTCATCCGGCCCGGGCGTGGGAACAGGGACGTCACGCAACTCCAGGTTGCCGCGGCCCTTGGCGGTCTTGACCAGGGCCTTCATCGTCTGAGCGGGCATGGCGTTCTCCTTCAGCACGAGACCGCGCCGATCCGGCGGTATCGAGTGACTTCAGGATTGACCTGGTGAACCGGGAGCTCGCCGTCGAGAAAGCGGCGGACGTCCTCCATGTACGACTGGCGGATGAACGCGGTGGACTCCTCGGAGAACCAGGCAAGGTGCGGGGTGCAGATGGCGCGCGGGTTGCTGAGCAGCGGCAACGATCCGGGAGGCGGCTCCTGCTCGTAGACGTCGATGCCCGCCCCGGCAATCGCGCCCCGTCGCAGCGCGTGATCGAGCGCGGTGAGGTTCACGACGGGCCCGCGCGACGTGTTGAGGAGGACGGCCGTCGGCTTCATCCGGTCGAACTCGGCGTCGTCGAACATGTGCAGGGTGTCGTGAGGCATGTTCTTGAACGGGACGTGCACGGTGATGACATCCGAGTCGCGCAGGAGGCGCTCGAAATCAACCAGTTGGTCGCCGAGCCGGGCCTTCGTGTCGGCTGGCAGGTAGGGGTCGTCGATCAGGACCCGCACGCCAAAGCTTTGCAGCAGTTCGTAGACGGTCTTGCCGATGCGCCCGAAGCCGACGATCCCGACCGTCTTGTGCTCGATGCGATGGACCGGAGTGACGGCCGGGATATCGCGGTAGCCGCCCTCGTCCACGCGTTTCAGGTTGTCGATCTGGCGGGTCAGTCTTCTCTGGCACGCCATCATGAGCATGATGGTCTGTTCGGCGACGTCGCGCACGCAGAACGTCGGATAGTAGCCGACCACGATCCCCCGCTCGGTGCAGGCCGGCACGTCCACGTTGTCGTAGCCGATGCCGTGGCGCAGCAGCAGCCGGCAATGCTGCAGGCCCTCGATCACCTGCCTGTCGAATCGAGCCTGGTCGATGAGGACGACGTCGGCGTCGGCGGCTGCCACGATCAGTTGTTGCGGAGGGGCAGTGCGGAGGTGGTGATGGTCGAACTCGATGCCCAGCTTCTCAGCTTCGCGCGCCTCGAAGAGCAGATCCGGGTGCATCGTGTCGGTGATGGTGAACTTCACGCGCTTCTCCTTGCGGCGACGCGTCACCGGTCACGCCTCGGGATCGATCACGACCTTCCAGCCCTGACCAGCACGCGCGAGTTCGAAACCCTCGGCCAGGCGGTCAAGAGGCAGGACCGTGCTGACGAAGGGCGAGAGCGTCACCTTCCTCTGGCTCACGAGATGGGCAGCCATGGCGAACTCCTCGTTGCGGTAGACCCGAACCGCCACCGTGTTCAGCTCGCGGAAGACCAGGTCGCGCACCATGATGGGTACCGGCACGGGAGGGACGCCGACAAAGACAATCTGGCCAGAGTTGACCGCAAGCTGCGTCAGCGTGTCGAAGGCCGAGGGGTGCCCGCTGCACTCGAACACCACGCTCGCCTGGCGTGTGTCGCGCCCCAGTTCGGCAGGTTCGACGGCACTCATGCCCAGCTTGACGGCCTGCTCCAGCCGCCAGGTGTTCACGTCGGTGATGGTCACGCGCGACGCGCCGCTGTAGAGGAGCAGGTGCCCGGTCATCGCGCCGATGATCCCGGCTCCCACGACGGTGACCTCGTCACCCGCCCTGAACCTCGAGCTGCGGATGGCATGGATGGCGACAGCGATCGGCTCGCAGAGCGCCGCTTCGTCCCAGGGGACCGACGGGTCGAGCCGGTGCACGCGATCCTCGTTGGCGACGAGGTATTCGGCGAACCCACCGTCTGCGTCGATGCCGAGCAACCGGAGGCTCTCGCAGACATGAACGTTGCCTGCGACACACGACGGGCAGGCCCCGCACCACAACAGGGGATTGACCGTGACCAGATCGCCGGTCTCGAGCCTGCCCGAGCACGCCGGGCCTGTGTGCTCGACGGTCCCGACCATCTCGTGCCCCATGACGAGCGGAGCCTTCGCGCGGGGGTGCCGGCCGGCGTAGATCGTGAGATCGGTGCCGCAGATCCCGGCTCGCCTCACCCTGATCAGGAGCTGGCCCGCCTGGGGGACGGGGGCGTTCGTCGTCTGGTACGCGACGCTTCCGGGACCAAGGAGAACCGAAGCGTTCATGGTCGTGGGCATCTCAGCGCCGCCGTTCTGCCTGTTGCCGAGCACGTGCAAGGGATCTCGCTGTCGAGGGCGACGAGCTACGGCTCGAGGTCGCCACTGACCGGACCGGTGATTGTCTCATTAGGCGAGACGCCGTCTCATAATCGGCAAGTGTAGGCAACGCCCCGCCACGCTGTCAAGGGGTGCGCAGGGCATGCAGTGGCAGGTCCGGGGGCGAGGTGAACGCAACTGCCGGCAGCCCGCACCAGACTGTCGGCCCGCGACGACCCTCCCGCTGCGGGTGCCATTCGACCTCGAGGCCGCTGCGTCGCGCGGCCCGAGGGCTGCCGCGGCGGGCCGGCGCGAAGAGGTTACCCCTCCCAGCTCGCGTGACACCCGTTCGCGAGCTTCTCGTACGCGCCCGTTCAGGGCACCGCGAACAGCTCGAGGAACTTCAGCGCAAGCGGGTTCTTCTCGATCTCGGCCACCTGCACGCGGTTGGGCCAGTTGAGGCCGTCGGTGTTGCCGAGCGCGACGAGCGACAGCCCCTTGCCCGGCACCTTGAGCAAGAGTCCGGCATAGGCGTCGGGCCAGTTGCCCGCATGCCAGACCAGTTGCTGCCCGCGCCAGCGCTGAGTCCACCATCCGTACGCATAGCTCGCCGGCTTGCCATCGGGATCGTTCGGCGGCGTCCACATCTGCTCGAGCAGCGGCCGCGACAGGATGCGCCCCTGATCGAGCGCCAGCGAGTATTCGGCGAGGCTGCGCGCGCTGGCGATGATGCCGCTCGAGGCGTTCATCTCGGGATTGGGCAGTGGCGAGGGCACGAATCGACCCGCCCCGTCTCTGTCGTACCGGAACGGCGGCGCGAGGTTCACCAGCGCCATCGCGCCCTTCGCATCGCGCCACCCTGCGGCGATGTCCTTCAGGCCCGCCTTGTCGATCACGTAGCGGCGCACCCACTGATCGAAGGGCCTGCCGGTCTTCTCTTCGACCCAGTTCGCCAGCCTGCCGTAGATGATCGGGTTGTAGAGGAAGTTGCTGCCTGGCTTGCCGAGCGCCCGCATCTGCAGCACCTGTCGCACCGTGATGTGGGCCGCGCAGTCGATCTTCGGCGGCACGTACCCATCGTCGAGCGCCTTGCCGCCGCCGAACATGTTGCCGCTCGTGGCGAGCCACTCGCACCGCTCCTTCCAGTCAGAAAGCGTCGTGAACTCGCTGTCGAGATCGATCACCCCGTCTGCGTCCATCGCGAGCAGCGTCGCCCCGGTGAAGGTCTTGGTGATCGACGCGACCAGGTAGCTGGTGTCGGCTGTCGTCGGTTCCTCGGCGTCGTGATCCTGCCAGCCGATTCCCTCGGCGGCGACGATCCGGCCGTCCTTGACGATGGCGTATGAGAAGCTGAGGACCGACCGCTCAGTGCGGTATTTCTCCGCAAACGCCTTGAAGTCTGCGAGCCTGGACGCGTCGTCTGCCTGCTGCGCGAAGAGCGGAACCGCGAGGACGAACGCAGCGGCCGTGAGGAGCCCTCGGATCATGTCAGCCCTCCTGTGTCGCCCGAGCCCGGGCTCAGGACCCTTCTTGTTCGTTCACATGGTGTCTCAGCAGTCTATCCGAGGGGCCGGCGAGGAATGCCGGAGGAGGCGTTGATCACGATTGCGCATCGCGACATGGTCAGGCGTTGCCGGGCTGACATACAGTAAGTGAACAGTGGAACGCCTGCCGCGGGCGCCGGTGTCGGGAAACTCTCCGACTCGGGGCGGAAGGAACCGAACTGCGGGAGCCCTCGCGCGCGAACCGCCAGGTCTTGTCGGCGAGGTCAACCCGCTGCGCCTGATACCGAGGAATGAGTCGAACGACGGAGTCCTGAGAAGTCATGGCCATGCCACCTGCTCACACGATCACGCGCTCGGCTGTCGCGACAACCATCGCCGTGCTGTGCGCGACGCTGACCGCATCTGCCCAGGGGCGCACCGAGGCGACGAGCCCCACGTACGTGTCGGTGCCCATGGAAGTCACCGTGAACCGGCCAGCCGCAGATGTCTGGAAACGCGTCGGCAAGTTCTGCGACCTGGGCGAGTGGTTGCGGGCGTCTTGCACGCTCATCGCTGGCCAGGACGGCGAGATCGGCGCGGTGCGATCGGTCGGCGGTCGCGTCGTCGAGGTGCTCGTCGGCAAGACCGAGCTGTCGTACACCTACGCGATGACTCCGCGCGAGGGCCGTCCCTTCGATCTGTATCACGGCACGCTCGAAGCGCGGCCCGTGAGCGCCACCACGTCGAAGTTGCTCTACACCCTCATGTTCGACAACTCGATGCTGCCCGATGACGCGGCGCGCGAAGCAGATGTCAAGAGTCGCCGCGCGCGCTTCATGCAGGCGCTGCAGAACATGAAGATCCTGGCCGAAGGCGGGACCCTGCCGGCGCCGCCGGCGGGCGACGCGCGGTAAGCGAGCGGGGCGGCTGGTTGTCGGCCCCGATTCCGCGTTCGAACACTGATTCGTGCGACGATGCTGCAGCACGTCAGCACGCCACGAGTCAGACGTTTCAGCTGCGGCCGGACGCTTCGCCGGCGGTGGGCCCACCGTCTGGCAGCCATCTGTTTTCAAGGAGTCACCATGAGCGTGAAGAAGGAGGCCTCGGGACGACGTTCAGTCCAGGTCGACGTCGAGGTCCCGGGCACGCCCGAGGAGGTCTGGCAGGCCGTCGCCACCGGGCCGGGCATCTCGTCGTGGTTCGTGCCGACCGGGTTCGAGGAGCGCGACGGACAGCCCGTCGCGGTGACGTCGAATTTCGGCCCGGGCATGGAGTCGCGTTCTGCCGTGACCGCGTGGGACCCGCCGCGGATGTTTGCCGCGCAGGGCGAGGGCTGGGGTGGCTCGCCGCCCATGGCCACCGAGTGGAGCGTCGAAGCGCGCCCCGGTGGTGTCTGCCGCGTGCGTGTGGTGCATAGCCTCGTTGCCAGCACCGACGACTGGGACGGCCAGCTTGAGAGTACCGAACTCGGCTGGCCAGGCTTCTTCCGCACCCTGCGGATCTACCTCACGCACTTCCGCGGCCAACCCTCCGCCCTCATCCAGTTCGTGGTTCCTGTCGCGGGAACCGAAGCCGAGGCCTGGGAGACACTGACCACGGCGTTCGGATTGAAAGGCGCGAGCGTCGGCCAGCGCTGGACGACCCCTGCGGGTGTCCCGGCGCTCGGCGGCGTCGTGGAATACGTCAGCGAGCGTCCACACGACGCCCTGCTGCGGCTCGACACGCCGGGATCAGGTGTCGCCGCCCTTGGCGCCTTCAGCTTCGGCGGCCAGAGCATGGTTGCGCTGAGCTTCTACCATTACGGCGACCGGGCGACCGAGACCGCCGCCCGCGAGACACCGCCGTGGCAAGCGTGGATTCACGAACGCTTTCCGGCGCCGCCGGAGACGAGCCAGGGCGAACTGTCCCTGGGCGCGGAGTCCGACGATCAAGCGTGATGCCGACGAGAAGGCGCGCCGGCGAGGCTAGCGGCTGCCGTCGCCGTGCGGTCAGCGGCGGGGGCTGCGTCCCACTCGACTCCGCCTTGACTGACGGCGCGGTTTCACGCGAGCGGCCTCGCGCGCGAGCCAGTCGAGTGCGCCGGGCGTCGCCTGGAAGGCAGGGCCGACGGCGTCCGACGCCCCGATGGCTTCGTCGGGACTGCCCAGCGTCACGTACGGTGGATCGCCGGCAGGCCTGGCCTCCGGGTCGATGAGGAAGCGCGCGACGTGCGGGTTGGCGTGGATGGCGTCGTGCAGTGCCGTGCACGTTGCCGGCGTGTCGCCGTTTGCACGGAACACCAGCAAGGCGCGCGCGTACACCCACTCTGCACTGGCATCGTCTTCGTACTGCGTTAGGAGTGCCGCGGCGGCCTCGTAACGCCCGGTGTCCAGAAGCATCGCGAGCAGGAGGTAGCGGTTCCCCTGGTTGTCGCTGGGATTCAGTGCAAGCAACCCCTCGTAATGCGCGATAGCCTCGTCGAATCGGCCCGCCGCCCTGAGCGCCGCTGCCAGGCCGACGCGGGCGCGCATGTACGGCCGGGTCGACAGGTCGCCCCAGAAGTGGCCGGCCAGGTCCTCGAACGCACGCTCGCCCATCGCACGACGGCCGGCTTCGGTGGCTTTCTCGTAGAGCGCCATGGACTCGTCGGCCGTTGACGCCGCCGCAGCGAGAAGGCTCCAGGCGTCGGCGCAGTCTTCCGACAGCGCGAGTGCCCGGCGCGCCAAAACGATGCGCCGGCGACCGATCGCCTCGTGCGCCTCGTAGATCAGGTCCTGCGCGCGCTCGAGCGGCGTCATCGGGCGATCGAGCCCAGCGTCGGCAGGTGCATCAGGATCGAGGAATCCCGCCGCGCGCGCCGACGCGAGCGCGGCGTTGACCTCGCCGATCGACCCGAACGACTGCTGTCCGAGGATCCGCGAGATCCTCGCGTTGGCCTGCTCGGCCAGCAGCGGCCCACCGAACGAACGCGCCGCCCCTGCGGCGTCCTGCCGCGTTTCGTCGAGCACGTCGGGCAGGCTGAGCACGACGGTGACCGGGCCGTCGAACGTCGCCACGTCGCGTTGCCATCGCCCTGCATCCAGGTCGGCTTCGGTGGTGTCGGCGAAGGCGCGCAGGAGCGCTTCGCCCAGCGTGAGGGCGCGAGCATCTGGCCGCTTCACGCCGCCCCTGCGCGACATCTCGGCAAAGAGTGGGTAGGCATCGGGTCCGGCGAGGGGCAGCGCATGGGCCTCCCAGGCGTCGAGGTCGGCAAACGGGATGGCGCTGGGCGGATCGAACGTGATCCCGTACGACCGTTCGATGCGGCGCGGGTCGCCGGTGAGCAACGTGTCGAAGGCCGCGCGCGTCGGAAAGAACGCGAGGCCGAACTGCAGACCGCCGTCGCCGAGCACGCACAGGTGCGACAACGCCCTGGGTGTCGCGGGCGACTCGACCACCACCAGGTCGTCGTTCGAGAGGTGCCGCCAGATGCCTGCGCGGTGGAACGCCACCGCCGCGTCGGCGAAGGCCCGGAGGCGCTCGACCGTCACGCCCTTGCCCTCGAGGAACCCTGGCAACGGGTCGCCCTGGCTGGCCTCCAAATCCTTGAGCGCCTCGTCCACGGCGGGAAGGCTCGGCACGAGGACCACGCTGGTGTTGGTGGGTGCGAGGGCCGCGTCGAGGAAGTCACGCAAGGCGGGATCGCGCACCTCGACGCGGGAAGGGCGGCTGCCGTCGAGCTTGCTCTCGTTCCTGGCGAACTCGATCAGCGCGTCCAGTGCCACCGTCGGGGCGTCATCACCCTCGGCGACGAGGGCCGCGTGGATGCGACCACTTCGAAGGCTGCGCCAGATCGCCCCCGTCGGCCTCGTCGGCCTGGCTGGGTCGGCCGGGTTGTCGATCCACATCGGCATGGCGACCAGCCCGCCCTGCCAGACTTCGTTGGTGCGTTGCGGCAGGAGCCTGAACCGGCCGAGGGCGAGCGACGACACCGTTGCCATCCCAGTATTCTGCCCCAATTGCTCGTCGAGTCCACCGGGGGACAAGGCCTGAAGGACACGGCGACCCTGACGATCCCGGGATTCGTGGCGGCTGGACAGTTCGATGCCGGCATCGCGCTGCGCGACCCTGACATATCCTGCAGTGCGTTGGGGCCGCGCGGCATCCGCGACAAACCATCTGAATGACCTGAGTCGGCAGGGTCGACCCGCAGTCCTGCAGGGTGGCGTGCGGCCGGCAAGTCACTCGAGTGAGAGACATCCATGAAGGCCCTCTGCTACTCACGGTACGGCGCTCCCGACGTGCTCCACGTGGAGGACGTTCCCACGCCCCAACCCGGCCAGGGCGAGATCCTCGTCAGGGTCCGCGCCGCCGAAGCCACCAAGGCCGATTGCGAGTTGCGCAGTTTCAGATACGAGGTGAAGTGGTTCTGGCTGCCGCTGCGGCTCGCGATCGGTGTGCGCAGGCCACGTCGCCGGATCCTGGGCGCGTATTTCGCCGGCGAGGTGGCGGCGCTCGGACCTGGCGCGACCGGGTTCTCGGTTGGTGAGGCCATCTTCGGATCGTCGGGGCTGCGACTCGGCACCTACGCCGAGTACGCCGTGTTGCCGGCCAGCTCGGCGATCGCCCCCATGCCCCGCACCATGACCTTCACGGAAGCCGCCGCGGTCCCGCTGGGCGGACTCAACGCGTTGCACTTCATGCGGCTCGCGCAGATCGCGCCTCGCGATGCGGTGTTGGTGAACGGGGCCGGCGGCAGCATCGGCGTGCACGCGGTGCAGATTGCCAGGGCCATGGGAGGGCACGTCACCGGCGTCGATCACGGCATCAAGGAGGCATTCGTCCGGCGCATGGGCGCCGACGACTTCGTCGACTACACCCGTGACGACTTCACCACCGCCGGCCCCCGCTTCGATGTCATCTTCGACATGGTGCCGCGGAGCGGCTACAGCGCCTGCATCCGCGCGCTGCGTCCGGGCGGTCGTTACCTGTGCGGCAATCCCCGCCTCTCCGTCATGGCCCGCTCGGTCGTGACGACGCGCTTCACCGACAAGACCGCCCGTTTCGCGTTCGCGCGCGAGACGAAGGAGGAACTTGAGACGCTGCGGGTCATGATCGAGCGTGGCGACATCAGGCCGGTGGTCGATCGCGTCTTGCCAATGGAGCAGGCGGCCGAAGCGCATCGCCTCGTCGAGAGCGAGAGGCGGATAGGGGCAATCGTCATCGGCATCGCGTAAGGAACTCCGTGCGGCGCCACACCGTGGGCCGCGCGGCCGCGAGGTCGAGCCGTGTCGCACAGGCCGTGAGATGATCGGGCGCGAGATTCGCGACCTCGACAAGCTCATCGACGAACTGGCGCGAGGCAAGGCGATGGACAAGATCCTGCGGACGTAGCTCGCACGAGGGAACCCACGATCGGCTGCAACGCCCGCGTCGGGAAAGAGCTCTCAGGAGGGAAACACGTGAAGGTGCTCATCGATGTGTCGGTCGTGCCGCTCGGCGTGGGCACGTCGCTGTCGTCCTATGTGGCCGCGTGCGAGCGCGTGTTCGCCGAGGCGCGACTGACCACCGCGCTGCACGCCAACGGCACCAACGTCGAAGGAGAGTGGGACGAGGTGTTCGCAGCGGTGAAGCGCTGCCACGAGGTGGTGCACGGGATGGGCGCTCCGCGAGTGAGCACCACACTGCGTGTAGGCACACGGACCGACCGCGACCAGACACTGGCCGACAAGGTGCGCAGTGTGCGCGAGAAGCACACCGGCGCGTAGCGTCGCTACAGCGGTGACAACGCCACGCTCTCTCCGCGGTGAGGCGGCGGCGACGAAGATCGGCATCCCCGGTCAGCGACAGGCCTCGCCGTATCCCCCCGCGCACGCCTTCTTCAACAGCGCGCCGGCGCGCTCGGGATCACGCGTCACACCGCGACCTGTCTCGAAGCAGCCGCCGAGGTTCGCGCATCCGATCATGTCGCCCGCGTCGCAGGCCCTGCGATAGAGCTCCACGGCGCGGACGGGGTCGGCGACAACGCCCCGGCCGGCCATGTATGCCACGCCCATGTTGTTGCAGCCGCCCTTGTAGTCGGCGGCGCACTTGTAGACCTCGACCGCGAAAGCGCGTCGGTCCTCGCTCACGATGCCGTCCTTCCGAAAGGTGTCGGCGAGACCTCGACAGCCCTCTTCTGAGGGGAACCATTGACGGAATGCGGGATCCCTCGAGTCGGTCACCTGGTCGACTGGCGTCTTGCCCGCGTTGTTGCGTGCCGGGAGATCTGCTCCCCGGGCACACAGCACCGATGAGGACCACGGGTTGTTGCCGACGAGGTGCAGGGGCGTGTCGCCGTCGGCGTTGCGGGCGTTCACGTCAGCGCCGTGGTTCACGAGCAGGAGCACGCGGTCGGCGTGCTGCGTGCTGATGCCCATGGCGGCATGCAGCGGCGTTCCGCCCGTGTCGTCGACCGCATCGACGCGTGCGCCGTGCTCGAGGAGCAGCGCGACAATCTCTGCACTGTCGCCGCCGGCTGCGCCGTGCAGCGGTGTTCCCGCGTCGCCGCGCACGTTGACGCCTGCGCCACGTTGCAGCAGCAGCCGCACCACGGGCATGCGGCTTTCTCGCGCGGCGATGAAGAGTGGCGTCTGCCCCCGGATGCCAGCGCCCTCGATGTCGGCGCCGCGATCGAGCAGCAGCCTGACCATGTCGAGGTGGCCGGCCGCGGCGGCGTCGTAGAGAGGGCGCGACAGGATGACGGTGCGGCTCCCGCGCTGGCCCCTGCTGCGGACCGGCTCCTCGAGCAGTGCAGGGCGTTCCTGCAGGAGCCGTTCGACGACCGGCGTCAGGTTCTGTGTCACCGCGTCATGCATCTGTTGCGGGCCAGGACCGCAGGCCGACGCGGCAGCGATCGCGACGACAATTAAAGCGAGACGGAACGACCGGACATCTGGGCGCGCGACCGGCGATGCCGGGGCGATCGAAAGGGAAGTGGCCCGCAGCCGGGGCATTGGCGACCTCGCTTCCAGGGGGCACACCGGCGCGGAGACCGGCACCGAGAGTCTGAGCCTGCAGCGCGCGGCTCGCAATGCAAAAGCGAACCAGGTTGGCGATCGTCGCGCTGTGCGCGGCGCGTCCACAGAAGCCGGGCCCGTGTTCGTCTCGTGCGACGAGAAAACTGATGGACACCATCAGTTCTTCCGTCTGGCCGATTCACCCCGAGCGGAATACCATGCGCAGACGAGGTCGACCGTGCAGGAACTGGAACGGTTCGCCAGCAGCTCGCCCGGCTGGCTCTATGTCGTGCTTTTCGCGTACGCGTTCATCAAGACCGGTCCGCTGCCCATCGCGGCAGGGTACGCCTCCACCCTGGGGTGGCTCGACGCGGTGCCCGCGGTCTTCGCCGTGTGGTGGGGTGCGGTCGCGGGAGACCTCGTGCGTTTCGAGTTGGGGCGTCGATTCGGACCGGGCGCGCTGCGCCGGTTCCCGAAGTGGGAGGGTCGCACGGGCATGCTGACGCGCGTGATCGCGCGACACGCGGTCTGGATCTGCCTGCTGAAGCGCTACGCAAAGGGCTTGCGGACGCCTCTGTCGTTGGCCTTCGGCCTCTCGGCCATGTCGCGCGGTCGTTTCGCGATCACCACGCTGCTCACGTCGGCGATCTGGGCTGCCTCCTTCGTCGGCCTGGGCGTGGCGGCCGGTGACCTGTTGGACGAGTTCTGGAGCACGCGACTGGTGGTGGCGAGTTTCGCGACGATGGCCGGGTTGCTGCTCGCGCTGAGCTGGTTGGTCAACCGCGAGATGCGTCGGCTCGTCGACGCGTCGGCGACCGCCACCGCGATGGCGCCCTGAGCACCTCCGCCTCGATACACCGACGTGCACGCCCGCGGGTGTGCCCGTGCGTCACCGTTCCTCAGAACCGCACGATGGCGCCAACCCCGATGGGATCCAGCGCGGCGCCGCCGACGTGAAGGCCGGGCGTACCAAGCCCGCCCAGCAGGTGTTCGACAAGCTGCGCCGCAAACATGGCATACCGCGTTGAGATCGCGAGGAGCGAGGAGGCCGAGCTCGAAGCGCTGTACCTCTGGGCGTTCTACGCGAACTGGAGCAAGGCGACGAAGGCGATCTCGCAGTCGTTCGGCAGATAGGGGGCGACTCATGAAAGGCGTGCGTATGGAGCACTCCATCGCCGCGACTTCCTGCGGACGATCGTCTCCTGGCCGCTGCAACAGCCGTCCCGCTCGCGAGGCGTGCCGGGGGGCTGTCCCTGCCGGCGTGCTACTCGGCGTCCTCCTGCGAAAGCTGATGCACCCGCTGATGCGACAGCCCCAGCAGGCGTGCGGCGTCGCGCGCGCTCATCTTCAGCCTCCCGGTTCGCAGGACGCGAACGGCGCGACGAGCCGCGAGGGCTGCGCGGCGGTCTTCCTCGTCGGCCCGCTTGCGAGAAGTCGCGTACACCCGGATCGCTCGTGTCGCCGCCGTCGGCAGCTTCACCTCATCCACGATCTCGGCGGTGCGGGCGTCGTCGGCAAAGAGCTCCAGCGCCTCGCGGATACGGCGCCGCGCCTCGTCCACGGTGCGACCCTGTGTGTGGCATCCGCGGACTCCACGCACGGAGGCGACCCACCATCCCGCCCGGTCCCGCTCATAGGTGACGCGATAGGACTTCACGGCTTCCTCAACCAACCCTTTCCAAGACACGGTTCCAGGTCACGCTCAATCCGGCGCAGCAACCCGGGGCCGATGTCCTCACCTGGGTGAACCGGCACGGTCGTGACGCACCGGCCGCATTCGATGCGGAGATGCGAACCTCGCTGCCGGCACTCCACGCAGCCGAAGGCCTTCAAAATGCGCCGAAGGTCTTTGGCCGTCACGAGATCAAGATAACGGATGCACGACGCACGTGTCTAGCGTGGTAGACAGATAAGAACGCGATTCCCACGCGTTCTAGCCCCGTCCCCGCACCCAGCTGGCCGGTCGATGCGGTGAGGTGGCCGAGAGGCTGAAGGCGGCGGTTTGCCAACCAGCCGAGTTCCTCCCCGCTTGCGCCAGGCCCTTCTCGAATCGCGATACCGTCGTCTCCACGCGCGTCATCCGCTTCGAGGAACGCACGCGCCTGTTCCACGTCTAGGACTATGACGAGGGCGGACGCCTCCAGATCGATGCCTTTTACACGGCCTTCGACAAGCGCGCGAAGAAGGACGTCCGGTGCGACCTTCCGCGGCCGTCCGAATCGCCGTGGGAGGGATGGTGGACATCGTGGCCACGACCATGGCAGCCGACACCGTTGTGACCGTGTGAGCGGTTGAGGCAGGCGTGGGAGAACGAAGGAGGAGGCCGTGAAGCACGGAGCCAGGAACACGCTCACGGGCCGGGTGACCGCGCCCGTCGCCGCCGTTTTCGCCCTGCTCATCTCGGTTCCCTCGGTCGCGCAGCCACCCGAACCTGCGCCTCCGCTGAGGCTCGAGCGTGCCGCAGGCGAGATCCGGCTCGACGGCGACCTGACCGACCCCGGCTGGCGAGGCGCGGCCGTCATCGACCAGTTCTGGGAGACCCAGCCGGGCGACAACCTGCTTCCCAAGGCCAGGACCGTGGCCTGGGTCACCTACGACGACCGTTACCTCTACGTCGCGCTGCGGTGCGAGGACCCTGCCCCGTCCCGCATCCGGGCGCCCTTCGTCGAGCGCGACGAGATCGTCGGCACCGACGACAACGTGGCGGTGTTCCTCGACACCCGTGGCGACGGGATGACCGCCGTGGAGTTGCGGGTGAACGCCCGCGGCCAGCAGGGCGACGCGATCTACAACGACGCGTCGCAGAACGAGGACTTCTCGCCGGACTTCTTCTACGACACCGCCGCCCGGGTCACCGAGTTCGGCTGGGCGGCCGAGATGCGCATCCCGTTCTCGTCGTTGCGGTACTCGAGGGAGGACGCGCAGCAGTGGCGGATCCTGGTCTGGCGCAACTACCCGCGTGACTACCGCTACTTCATCCACAGCCGGCCCATCCCGCGCGGGTCAGACTGCCTCATCTGCCACGCGCAGCCGCTCGTCGGACTCTCGGGCCTGCCCGCCTCGGGTGGGCTCGTGCTCGCCCCCTACGCGAGCGGCCAGGCCGTGGAGACGGCCCTCGCCCCGGGCGCGCCTCTGGGCGACGCGGAGCGCGACGGCGACCTCGGGATCGACGTGAAGTGGCAGCCCGCGGCCGGCAACGCCATCGACGTCACGATCAACCCCGACTTCTCGCAGGTGGAGGCCGACGTCGCGCAGCTTGCCGTGAACAACCGCTTCGCCCTCTTCTACCCGGAGAAGCGCCCCTTCTTCATGGAGGGGGTCGAGCTGTTCGACACCCCGATCCAGGCGGTCTACACGCGGACGATCACCTCCCCGCGCTGGGGCGGGCGCGCGACGGGTCGCGTGGGCAACTCGTCCTACGCGGTGCTCGCCGCTGACGACCGCGGCGGCGGTTCCGTAATCCTGCCCGGGCCAGCCGGCTCCGGCCTCGCGCCGCAGGACTTCGGCTCGTTTGCCGGAATCGCCCGCGTCAGGCACGACCTTGGCGCGTCGTACGTCGGCGCGCTGCTCACCGATCGCGAGGTGGACGGCGGCGGCTCCAACCGTGTGTTCGGTCCAGACGTCCTGTGGCGCGTCTCGCGCGCAGACCGCATCTCCGCCCAACTGCTCTGGAGCGAAACCGACACACCAGACCGCCCCGAACTCACCCCGGAGTGGGACGGCCGACGCCTCTCGGGCCACGGCCTGGTCGCCTCCTGGACCCACGCGGAGCGCCGGCCCTTCTGGCTCGTTCGCTATCGCGACTTCGCTGATGGCTTCAGGGCCGACGCCGGATTCGTCCCGCGCGTGGGCTACCGGGAGGCGACAATCCAGGGCGGGTGGAACGTCTATCCCGACGGTGTCATCCGCCAGGCACGGCCCCAGGTGGCGCTGGTCTACTCTGAGGACCGTGAAGGGCGGGTGCTGCAGCGCCTCGTCACTCCAGGCGTCTTCGTCATCGGCAGCCGGAACCTCCAGGCGGGCGCCCTCGTGCACTTCGACGCGGAGCGCACCGGCGACCAGCTGCTCTCGACCACATACGTCGAGTTCAACGCCCAGATCGATCCGTCGCGGACGGTCACCCGCGTCGGCGTGCAGGGCACCGTCGGCGAGATGGTGGACCTCTACAACGTCCGGGTGGGGAGCGGCGCCGACCTGAACGTCTTCGCGACGCTGCGGCCGTGGGTGCGGCTCACCCTCGACCTGCTCGCCGCCCGGCGCTGGCTCGACGTCCCGGGACGCGATGGCACCGACGAGCGGCTGTTCACAGCCGACGTCCTGCGCGCGAAAGCGCTGCTGCACATCTCCTCGCGCGCCTACCTGCGCCTGATCGGCCAGTGGGTGGCGACGAGGAGCGAGCCCGCGCTCTTCCCGTTTCCCGTGGACCCGGAGGCCGGCGACCTCGAGGCGTCGGTGCTCTTCACCTACAAGATCAACTGGCAGACCGCGCTGTACGTCGGCTACGGCGACCAGCGCGCGCTCGACGAGCGCGACGACATGCGCCCGACCTCGCGCCAGCTG
>CAVONI010000003.1:0-181600 GCA_963697285.1 uncultured Acidobacteriota bacterium | reverse complement strand
AAGATCCTCGAGCAGGAGGGGTACATCCACGGGTTCAAGACCGTGGACAATCCGACGCCCCGCGGGTTCGTGCGGAAGTCCCTCCGCATCTCGCTCAAGTACGGTCCGCGCGGTGAGCGCGTGATCACGGGCATCGAGCGCGTCAGTCGCCCCGGCCGCCGGGTCTATTCCGGCCGGACCGAGGTGCCACCCGTGCTCGGGGGCCTGGGCACGAGCATCCTGACCACGCCACGTGGCGTGATGACGGGCAAGGACGCCGTCAAGCAGGGTGTTGGCGGCGAGATCCTCTGCAACGTCTGGTGACGACATGTCGCGTATTGGCAAGAAACCCATTCCCGTGCCACAGGGCGTGACCATCACCGTGCAGGACGCGACGGTGTCGGTCAAGGGACCCAAGGGCGCCATGACCCAGGCGGTGCCGCCTGGCGTGCGCGTCGAGTACGACAAGGACGCCAGGGAACTCCGCGCCCTGATCCCGGCCGACGTGCCGGGCATGGGCAAGTTCCACGGCCTCGCCCGGTCGCTGGTCGCCAACGCCGTGGCTGGCGTGACCGATGGCTACAAGCGCGAACTCGACATCGTCGGCGTCGGCTACCGCGCCGAGGTCAAGGGCCGCGATGTGCACTTCGCACTGGGCTATTCGCACCCGGTGGTGTTCCCGATTCCGCAAGGCATCGAGATCGCCATCGAGAAGCAGACGCACCTGACCGTGACGGGCATCGACAAGCAGCTCGTGGGCCAGGTGTCGGCCAATATCCGCCGCCTGCGGAAGCCCGACCCCTACAAGCAGAAGGGCGTGCGGTACACGGGCGAAGTGTTGAAGAAGAAGGCCGGCAAGACAGGCGCGAAGTAAGCGCGCGCCGCCGTCGAGGGTCGCTATGAAGATCGATACGAAGCAGGACCGCCGCACGCGCATCCACTTGCGCCAGCGGAAGCGGATCAAGGGCACGGCCGAACGGCCGCGGCTGTCGGTGTTCCGGAGCGAGGCACACGTCTACGCCCAGGTCATCGACGACCTGTCGGGCCGGACGCTGGTGTCTGCCAGCAGCGTCGAGCCGGCCGTGAAGGCACAGTTGGCCGAGACGGCGCGCGGCAACAACGTGGGCGGCGCGGCGCTCGTCGGGAAGGTCGTGGCGGAACGGGCCAAGGAGCAGGGCATCACGCAGGTGGTGTTCGACCGGGGCGGGTTCCTGTATCACGGTCGCGTGCGTGCCATGGCGGAAGCCGCGCGCGAGGCCGGACTCAAGTTCTGACGTTTGGGCCGGACGCTTCCGGCCGGACACGAGAGACACATGTACGATTCCCGCGAAAAGATCGACGCCACGCAACTCGACCTCAAGGACACGGTGGTCTCGATCAACCGTGTGACGAAGGTCGTCAAGGGCGGCAAGAACCTGAGCTTCAGCGCGCTGGTGATCGTCGGCGATGGGCACGGGCACGTCGGCTTCGGCGTCGGCAAGGCCAAGGAAGTGCCCTCGGCGATCAAGAAGGGCATCGAGGCGGCCAAGAAGTCGCTGGTCCGCGTGCCGATGCAGGGCACCACCATTCCGCACCCCATCGTGGGCAAGTGACGGCGCCGGCAGCGTGCTGCTGAAGCCGGCCCCCGAGGGCACGGGCATCATCGCCGGCGGCGCGGTGCGAGCCGTCGTCGAAGCGGCCGGCATCTCGAACGTGCTGACCAAGTCGCTCGGGTCGCAGAACCCGCACAACGTGGTGCGGGCGACGATCACGGGGCTGACGCAGCTCAAGGATCCGGTCCATGTCGCGCGCCTGCGCGGCAAGGCCCTCGAAGAGCTGGCCGGCGCCAGCGCGTCGTAGGCAGGGGACACATGGCCAAGCAACAGGCTTCCGGCGCAGGCAAGCGCCTCAAGGTGACGCTGGTGCGCAGCGTCATCGGCTACGAGAAGTCGCAGCGTGAGACCGTCATCGGCCTCGGGTTGCGCCGGATCGGGCACAGTGTCGACGTGATCGATCATCCCGCGATGCGCGGGATGATCCACAAGGTCCGCCACCTCGTGCGGGTGGAGGAGTAACGCCATGGATCTGAGCAATCTCCGTCCGCCCGACGCGTCGACCTTCTCGAAGAAGCGTGTCGGCCGCGGCCAGGGGTCGGGCAACGGCAAGACGGCCGGACGTGGCCACAAGGGCGCGCAGTCGCGCTCGGGCTACAAGCAGAAGCGCGGCTTCGAGGGCGGCCAGATGCCGCTCCATCGCCGGACGCCCAAGCGCGGCTTCCACAATCCCTTTCGCGTCGAGTACGCCGTCGTGAACCTCGATCAGCTCAGCGAGCGGTTCGAGGACGGCACCACGGTGACGGTCGAGATGTTGCACGCCGCGGGCATGGTGCCCAAGGCGATGCCCGTCAAGGTGCTCGGCCGCGGTGAGGCCACGAAGAAACTGTCGGTGCATGCGCACAAGTTCAGTGCGTCGGCCTCCGAGAAGATCGCGGCCGCCGGTGGTTCGGTGACGACGTTGACCGAGGCCGAACAGGCCTGAGCCAAAGATGCTCGAGAGTCTGAAGAACATCTTCGCCGTTCCCGAACTCCGCAACCGGGTGTTGTTCACACTCGGGTTGCTCGCGGTGTATCGGATCGGAAATCACCTGCCCGTCCCGGGCGTGAACACCGAGGCCCTGGCCCTGCTCGCCGAGCAGACCAAGAACTCGATGTTCGGCCTGTACGACATGTTCACGGGCGGCAACCTGTCGCGGGTCACGATCTTCGCGCTGGGCATCATGCCCTACATCAGCTCGTCGATCATCCTGCAGCTGCTCACGGTCGTCTGGCCGTACCTCGAGCGGCTGTCGAAGGAAGGCGAGCTCGGGCGGCGCAAGATCACGCAGTACACGCGCTACGGCACGATCCTGCTCAGCGTCGTCCAGGCACTGGCCATCGCGGCGTTCCTCGAGACCCAGACGAACATCGCCGGCGGCCTGCCGCTCGTGTTCGACCCGGGCTGGGGCTTCAGCCTGATGGCGGTGCTCACGTTGACGACGGGCACGTGCTTCATCATGTGGCTCGGCGAACAGATCACCGAGCGGGGGATCGGCAACGGCATGTCGCTGATCATCTACGCCGGCATCGTCGTCGGCCTGCCGCGCGCGGTGTTCAGCACCCTCGATCAGCTGCGCACGGGCCAGATGGGCCCGCTGCGGCTGGTGATCCTCGTGGTGCTGATGGTGCTGGTGGTCGCGGCCATCGTGTTCATCGAGCGCGGCCATCGACGCGTGACCGTCCAGTACGCGAAGCGGGTCGTCGGGCGCCGGATGTACGGCGGCTCGAGCACGCACATCCCGCTCAAGGTGAACACGTCGGGTGTCATCCCGGTCATCTTCGCCTCGTCGCTGCTGGCGATCCCGGCCACCCTGTCGGGGATCTTCTCGCAGGACAGCTGGTTCCAGGGCGTCGTGACGCAGATGGCGTACGGGATGCCGCTCTACAACCTGCTCTACGTCGCGGGCATCATCTTCTTCGCGTATTTCTACACGGCCATCGTCTTCAATCCCGACGACGTCGCCGAGAACATGCGCAAGTACGGCGGCTTCGTCCCGGGGATCCGTCCCGGCAAGAAGACCGCCGAGTACATCGACACCATCCTGGCGCGCATCACGCTCGTCGGGGCGGTGTACCTGGCGCTCGTGGCCATCCTGCCCGAGTTCCTGATCACGGGGTTCAAGGTGGCGCCGATCCCGTTCATCGGTGAGCGGCTCGATGCCATCCTGCCGCGCTTCGTCACCGAGGGGTTGAACGTCACGTTCTACTTCGGCGGCACGTCGCTGCTGATCATCGTCGGCGTGGCGATGGACACGGTGCAGCAGGTCGAATCGCAGTTGATCATGCGGCACTACGACGGCTTCATGAAGAAGACGCGGATCCGCGGTCGTCGAAGCTGATGTCTGCCGAACGGCTCGCCGTGGCGGTCGGAGTCCCGACGACCCCCTCGGCGAGTGACAGGCTGACCGCGTCGATATCGCGGGCGGGGCGCTGCTGATGGTGGTCTGCAAGTCGCCGGCTGAAATCGTGAAGATGCGGGCGGCCAACGAGCTGGTCGCCGACATCCTCGAGACGCTGGCGGCCATGGTGGCACCAGGGGTGACGACGGCCGACCTCGACGCCGAGGCCGAGCGATTGGCGCGGGCGGCGGGTGCGGCGCCGGCGTTCAAGAACTACCGGGGATATCCCGCGACGTTGTGCACGTCGGTCAATGACCAGGTCGTGCACGGGATTCCCGCAGCGACGTCCGTGTTGCGCGAGGGCGACATCGTCTCGATCGACATGGGCGTCAAGCTGGGCGGGTTCTTCGGCGACTCGGCGGTGACGGTCCCCGTGGGTCGGGTGGCGGAACCGGTGACGCGACTGCTCGAGGTGACGAAGGCCTCGCTCGAGCGCGGCATCGCGGCGGTGGCGGTCGACGGGCGCGTGTCCGACATCGGCCATGCCGTCCAGGCGTATGTGGAAGCGCACGGCTTCAGTGTCGTGCGCGAGTTCGTCGGGCACGGGATCGGGGCGGCGTTGCACGAGGAGCCCCAGGTGCCGAACTACGGCGAACGCGGGCGCGGGACGCGCCTGCGGGTGGGGATGGTCCTCGCGATCGAGCCCATGGTGAACATGGGACGTCCCGAGGTGAAGGTGTTGCGCGACGGGTGGACGGCCGTGACGAAGGACGGAAGCCTGTCGGCGCACTTCGAGCACACGGTGGCCGTGACCGCCGACGGCCCGCAGGTCCTGACCGTGCCCCGGTCGAAGCGGGTCGGCCAGGCGGCCGTCGCGCCATAGCCCCCGAAGGGGCGAAGGCGGATGGCCAAGCGCGGCGCCGTGGAAGTCGAGGGCGAGGTGACGGCCCTGTTGCCGCACGGGTTGGTGCGGGTGAGGGTGGCCGCGGGACACGACATCGTGGCGCACCTCGATGCGGGACGGGAGCGCAATTTCGTGCGCGTCCTGGTGGATGATCGGGTGCGGGTGCAGGTGTCACCGCGTGACCCCGGGCGCGGACGGATTGTCCGGCGCATGGCAGACGGTGAGTGAGGAAGCGATGAAGGTCAGAGCGTCGGTGAAGCGCATTTGCGACAAGTGCAAGATCGTGCGGCGCCGTGGGGTGGTGCGCGTGATTTGCACGAACCAGAAGCACAAGCAGCGACAGGGATAGCGACATGGCACGTATCGCAGGCGTGGATCTCCCGCGCACGAAGCGGGTGGAGATCGGACTGACCTACATCTTCGGGATTGGCCGGAAGCGTTCGGGAGACATCCTGACCGAAGCCGGCGTGAGCCCCGACATCCGCGTGAAAGACCTCACCGAAGACGACGTGCGCAAGATCAGCCGCGTCATCGAAGAGGGCGGGAACGTGGAAGGCGACCTCCGCAAGGAAGTGTCGCTGCATATCAAGCGGTTGATGGAGATCGGCTGCTACCGCGGGATGCGGCACCGCCGCAGCCTGCCGCTGCGCGGACAGCGCACGCGCACGAATGCCCGTACCCGGAAGGGTCCGCGCAAGGGCGCGGTTGCCAAGAAGAAGACGGTGTAGGCGATGGCCAAGGCAGAAGCACAAGGCGCCGACCAGAAGGCCGGCAGCAAGAAGAAGGTCTTCAAGAAGCGTGGCGAGAAGCGCGTCGTGCACCACGGCATCGCGCACATCCACGCCTCGTTCAACAACACCGTGATCACGATCGCCGATGCCGAGGGCAACGTGATCTCGTGGTCGAGCGCCGGCGCGGTCGGGTTCAAGGGATCGCGCAAGGGCACGCCGTTCGCGGCGACGCAGGCGGCGATGGCGGCAGGCAATGCGGCCAAGACCGTCGGGCTGCGCTCGGTGGAAGTGAAGGTCAAGGGGCCGGGCGCCGGGCGCGAGAGCGCCGTGCGTGCCCTGGGCACCGTGGGCATCGACGTGAAGTCGATTCGCGACATCACGCCGATTCCCCACAACGGCTGCCGGCCGTCGAAGCGGCGCCGCGTCTAGGACGCGGGCCGAAGATGCTGCGACGGCTGGTGCCGTCGCCAGGAAGTGAAGCGAGTCGAAGGGTTTCGAGATGGCACGATACGTCGGTCCCGTCTGCCGCCTGTGCCGGCGCGAGGGGATGAAGCTGTTCCTCAAGGGTGAGCGCTGCTACACCGAGAAGTGCGCGATCGAGAAGCGCAACCTGCCGCCCGGCCAGCATGGCAAGGCGCGCAAGGCGAAGCTGGCGGGCTACGGCCTGCAGTTGCGCGAGAAGCAGAAGGTCAAGCGCACCTACGGGGTGCTCGAGAACCAGTTCCGCCGGTACTTCGAGCAGGCAGAGCGCACGCGCGGCATCACCGGTGCCACGCTGCTCCAGCTGCTCGAGCGGCGGCTCGACAACGTCTGCTACCGCCTCGGCTTCGGCTCGTCGCGAGCGCAGGCGCGTCAGCTGGTCCGCCACGGGCACTTCCTGGTCAACGGCAAGAAGGTCGACATCCCGTCGTTCTCGGTCAAGATGGGCGACGTCGTCGCCGTGAAGGCCGGGAGCGTCAAGAACACCACCATCCAGCACGCGATGGACGAGGTCAAGGGCCGCGGGATTCCCGACTGGCTCGACTTCGACGCCGCGCGGACGGCTGGCACCATCAAGTCGCTGCCCACGCGCGAGCAGATCAATCTGCCCGTGCAGGAGCAGCTCATCGTCGAGCTCTACTCGAAGTAGGTAACGGCCGGCGCGAGCCGGCGTGCCGCGAGGCGTTGCGACGAAAGGACAGGAATCGATGCTCTGGAAGAGCCTGCAGCTCCCTGATCGACTGGATCCCGATCACGGATCCGCATCCACCACGTTCGGCCGCTTCGTCGCCCAGCCCCTCGAAAAGGGGTTCGGGACGACGGTGGGGAACTCACTGCGGCGGGTGTTGCTCTCCTCGATCGAGGGCGCGGCAGTCATCGCGGTCAAGATCGAGGGCGTGGAACACGAGTTCTCGCCCATCCCCGGCGTGGTCGAGGATGTGACCGACATCATCCTCAACCTCAAGCAGGTGCCGATGAAGCTCGAGGGCGACGAGGCCGAGCGCACCGTCACCCTGCGGGTGGCGAAGGCCGGTCTCGTGACGGCCAGGGACATCGAGGCACCGCCCGGGCTGGTGATTCTCGATCCCGACGCGCCCATTGCCACGGTGGCCTCGCACGGCAAGCTCAACATGGAGCTGAAGATCCGCCGCGGGCGCGGGTACGTGCCCGCCGAGCGGAACGTCGAGGACAACTGGAGCATCGGCTGGATCCCGATGGACTCGGTGCACTCGCCGGTCAAGCGCGTGAAGTTCGAGGTGGACGCGGCCCGCGTGGGCCAGGCCACCGACTACGACAAGCTGACGATCGAGGTGCACACCAACGGCGCCATCTCGCCTGAAGAAGCGCTCGCCGAGGCGGCACGCACGGTGCGCAAGTTCTTCGAGGTCTTCATCGACGCCGACGAAGACGAAGACGACGACGACGTCGAGATCTACCAGCCCAAGGTCGCGGCGATGCCGGTGACCAACGAGAACCTCGACAAGAGCGTCGAGGAACTGGAGCTGTCGGTCCGCTCGTACAACTGCCTCAAGAACGCGAACATCCGCACGATTCGCGAGCTGGTGCACAAGTCCGAGACCGAGATGCTCAAGACCAAGAACTTCGGCCGCAAGTCGCTGAACGAGATCAAGGAAATCCTGGCGCAGATGGGCCTCACGCTCGGCATGCGCCTCGACCAGACGGCGACCAACGACTGATTCCTGAACGTCCGTGGGTGCGGGGGTGGCGCGACGCCACGCCCGCGCCCCGGGTCCGACTCCCGACCTTTCACGTCGAAGTGAAGTAGAGCCATGCGGCATCGAGTAGCACATCGCAAACTGGGGCGCACCACCGAGCACCGGCTCGCCCTGCTCAGGAACCAGGCCACGAACCTGATCCGCCACGAGCGCATCGAGACGACGGTCCCGAAGGCCAAGGAACTGCGGCCGTTCGTCGAGAAGCTCATCACCCTGGCCAAGGACGGCGCCGCCGAACCGGCGCGCAGCGTCCTGCGGCTGAACGCCAAGCGCGCCGTGTCGCGCGACATCCAGGACACGACGGTGGTCGAGAAGCTGTTCGACACCATCGCCCCGAGGTTCGCGACGCGTCCCGGCGGCTACACGCGCATCCTGAAGCTGGGATTCCGCCGCGGTGACTCGGCCGACATGGCACAGATCGAGCTGGTCGGCAGCGAGTACAACCCGGCGTTGGACTCCGACGCCCCCGACGCGACGCAGGAGGCTCCGAAGCCCAAGGGCGTCCGCTCGCGCCTCGCTGCAGCGGCCAAGCGCCTGCGCGGCGAGAAGACCGAAGCGCCGAAGGCCAAGGCCGAGTCGACGGCGCGCGTGCCCACCCGCCGCCGCGCGACCAAGAAGACCGACGCGTAGCCGCACCGGCTGGGCACACCCGGCCGGCGACGACGGGCACGCACGACGTGCCCGGCACGTCGATCGACCCAACACACGACGAGCCCGACGATCTCCTGCGAGATCGCCGGGCTCGTGGCCTGTACGGCTCGACGCGCGCTACTCCTCGTCTTCGACCTGGTCGCCCTTCTCGGCCTTGTAGTGCGCGACGATCTTGGCCTGCAGGTGCGCGGGCACTTCCTCGTAGTGCGAGTACTCCATCTGGTAGGATCCCCGGCCCCCCGTGGACGAGGTGAGCGTCTGCTCGTAGGTGAGCATCTCGGCCATGGGCACCTGCGCCCGGATGACCGTCATCGCCCCGCGCGAGTCCATGCCCGCGATGCGGCCCCGCCGGCTGTTGAGATCGCCCATCAGGTCGCCCGCGTATTCGCTCGGCGCGTAGACCTCGACGGTCATCACCGGTTCGAGCAGGGTCGGGCGGCAGCGCGTCATCGCGTCGCGGAGCGCCAGGCGGCCTGCCATCTTGAACGACAGCTCGTTCGAGTCGACGGCGTGGAACGAGCCGTCGAACAGGGTCACGCGGAAGTCGACCATCGGGAAGCCCGCCAGGTAGCCGCGCGTGCGTGTCTCCTGGATGCCCTTCTCGACCGCCGGGATGTACTGACGCGGGATCGATCCGCCGAAGATGTCGTCGACGAACTCGAAGTCGCTGCCGCGCGGCAGGGGCTCGACGCGGATCTTGCAGTCGCCGAACTGCCCGTGACCGCCGGTCTGCTTCTTGTGGCGCCCGTGCGCCTCGGTGCTGCCGGTGATCGTCTCGCGGTACGCGATGCGCGGGAGCTTGAGGGCCACCTCGACGCCGAAGCGGCGCTTCATCTTCGCGACGGTGACCTCGATGTGCAGTTGTCCCTGTCCGCTGAGCAGCAACTCCTTCGTCTGCGGATCGCGCGTGTAGCGGATCGTCGGATCCTCCTCCTGCAAGCGGTGGAGGGCCTGGCTGATCTTGTCTTCGTCGCCCCGGCTCTTGGGCTCGATCGCGTAAGCCAGGAGCGGCTCGGCGAACACCGTCGGCGCGAACGTCACGGCGCTCGTCTTCTCGGCGAGCGTGTCGTTGGTCTGCGTGTCCTTCAGCTTGGCGACCGCTCCGAGGTCGCCCGCCTGGATCTCGGTGACGTGCGTCTGTTGCTTGCCCTGGACGGTGAGCAGGTGTCCCAGGCGCTCCTGCGACTCCTTCGTCAGGTTGAAGATGTTGCTGTCGCTCCTGAGCGTGCCGGTGACCACGCGGAACAGCGTGATGCGTCCCGCAAACGGATCGGCGACGGTCTTCCACACGAACGCGGCGTACGGCGCCGACGCGTCGGGCGTCACGGTCGTCGGTTCGCCGGAGCTCCGCAGCACCGCCGGGAACGGCCGCTCGGCCGGCGACGGGCAGTACGTCACGATCGCGTCGAGGAGCGGCTGGATGCCGATGTTCGCGATCGCCGACGCGGGGATGAGCGGGAACACCTTGCCCGCGGTGAACGACGCACGCAGGCCGCCCTCGAGCTCCTGCTGCGTCAGCGTGCCCTCGTCGAAGAACCGCTCCATCAGCGAATCGTCCGACTCGGCGACGAGCTCGATCAACTGCTCGCGCGCCGCCTCAGCGGCCTCGGTGTGCGATGCCGGAATGGCGCCCCGTGTGACCGTGCCGCTGCCATCGGCCTGAAAGGTGTAGGCCACGTTGCCGACGAGGTCGATGAGACCCGAAAAGGATTTCTCTTCGCCGATGGGCAGGCAGATCGGGACGACCGCGCGACCGAATGCGCCGCGCAGCGACTCCAGCGACCGCTCGAGGCTCGCGCGTTCGCGGTCGAAACGGTTCAGTACAACGAAGCGCGGCAGGCCGAACTCCGACGCGATCGCCCAGACCTTCTCGGTCTGCACTTCGACGCCGGAGACCGCATCGACGACCACCAGTGCGGCATCAGAGACGCGCAGCGCGGCGCGGGCATCGCTCAGGAAGTTGGCGAACCCCGGCGTGTCGATCAGGTTGATCTTGGCCTTGTTCCACTCTGCGAAGGCGAGGCTGGAGGAGAGCGTGTGCTTGCGGGCGATTTCTTCGTCGTCGAAGTCGGTGACGGTCGTGCCGTCGTCGACCCTTCCCAAACGATTGACGGCGCCTGCATCGAACAACAGGGCTGAAACGAGCTGGGTCTTGCCGGCACCGCCGTGTCCAACCACGGCGACGTTTCTGATGCCGGCTGCGTCGTAGACCTTCATACCGGGTACCCTCCGAATCGGCGACTCGTCGGTGGTCTTCTGGCGGCCGCGGAGCAGGACGACGCCGACCAAAGTGCCGGCGCGTCTCGACCGCTCATGCTATGCCCGATCCACGGGTGAAACAACCCTCGGGGTGCGGATTTATGTCGTGGATCGCCGAGGCCATATCGCGGGTGAAACAACCCTTGAGGTGCCCTTTCCGGATCTTCCCATCGCGGCAACCGAGGGAGGGCGGCTGCGCCATCTTCTCGAGCCCGGCTTGCACCGGGGGTGAGTTGATGCCGATGCACGTGGCGCAGCACCAGGGCGAACCGACGCAGTCGACAGCGAATGGATGGCGGCCGACAGGGTGGCGCACGTGGCCCGGAGACCGCGGGCCTCCGATCAGGCAGCCGCGAACAGTGTCTTCACGATCCAAGGCGCGGCGAAGTACGCCATCATCTGGGCAGCGATGTCGAACCCCACGGCCTTGTTCAACGTCCCGCCCAGGACGCCGACGGTGACCGCCACAGCCGTCCCAATCGCCCCGCCTTCATAGTACGAGATGACGACCACGAGTCCTGCAAACATCGCCAGAACCGCTTCCTGGGCCACATTCCGCATCACCCACTCGCTGGCACTGCGGGCATACCGCATGACGATCGGGTACGTGATCACCGAGGCGACGACCACGGCGAGCAACCCGTAGATCGCAACCTGGACCGGCGTGAGCAGGTTGTGGAGGTTGTTGACCGGCGCCGTCGTGTACACGGGCGGAGCGTTGAACAGGGGCAGACCCACGGTGAGGCTGATCGGGCTGAGCGGGAGTCCGAACGCGACAAGGGGAATCAGGATTTCGGCGATGTACGTGCTCTCAGACGTCGCGTTCATGACGCTGAGCCCCGTTGTCATCTTGTTGTAGAAGCCCTTCACGCGCGATTGGGCGATGCTGCCCACGAGGAACGTCATGCCGATGGCGGTGAAGGTGAAGGTGACAGCCGATGCGACGGTGGAGACCAGCACGTACGCGAGCTGGCGCAACGTCAGCACACTCCATGGGAATGGAACGCGGCCTGACCGGATCTTTGCGTCGGGAGCGAGCCAGATCTCTCGCGGTCCGCTGGCGCGCAAGCGTTGCCGCGACGCCGGCGAGAGTGCCGTCAGGACGTCAACGAACATGGGTCCCAGTGCCATGCCGAGCATGAAGGTGATGGTCAGGCCCTGCCCGAGATTGGTATCTATGGCGACCCCGTTCAGCGCCTGCATCGTCAGTCCATAGGGGACGAACAGGACGACGCTTGCCCACCGGCCGCGGGACGTGAACGCGAGCGCGATACCGACGAGCGCGAAGACGGGGCCGACCCAGGACTTGATCGCGGCGCCGAACGGGGCCAGAAGGGTGGCGAACGCCACCGAAATCGGGACCGACAGGAGCAGCGCGACCACGCCGCCCGAGATCATCTTCTGCAGCGCGATGTGGGGGAGCCCGAGTGCGAACTTCGTTTCGTAGTACGCGACGCAAATGAAATCTAGTGTCGTTTACGGGCAGAACCCTACCTCACTTCGTGGTGAGAAGATCAATAGCACTGCTCCAGGCGAGCCGACACCGTCGCTGCGCGCGGCGGTGTCCCCGACAACGCCGCTCACCCGCGACAGACACCCCAGTAGAGACACACCCACCAAACACCCCAGCAGAAACCTGTTGACAGCATGTGACGCCTCATATATAAACACGCCTCGTCAGAAAATGAAACTTGATTTCATTCTTATTTCGTTTAACGACACGATCAATTCGCTACGTCAGGCCGCTCCGGCACGACAGGTGTGCCGCGGATGAGGGACGGCGCCCCGACAGACGGCCGGGGCGAAAGCAGACCACCGGCAAGGGCCCGCGGCACATCTCGGGCCACGCGGACTGCCTGGCGGGGCCAGGTGATTGTGCTCACGGCTATCCTGCGGAGGATCACATGAGGGGTTGTAGCTGGCTCGTCCGGTACGTCTCCGTCGGCGGCTTCAACGTGTCGGGGTCCGGCGACGCACAGAACTACTTCATCCTGAACGGCCTCGACAACAACGACAGCGTGACGGCGACGCCGCTCTTCCGCCCGTCCCTCGACGCGATCGAGGAGATGACGGTGCTGACCGGCTTGTATCCGGCCCAGTACGGGTTCCTGTCGGGCGGACAGATCATCACGACCATCAAGTCGGGAGCGAACCGGTACCACGGCACCGCGTTCGACTTCGTCCGCGATTCTGCGATCGGCACGGCGAAGAACTACTTCCAGACCAGCGTGCCCGACTACAACCGCAACCAGTTCGGCGGCACGATCAGTGGGCCGATCGTCAGGGACAAGACGTTCTTCTTCTTCAGCTACGAGGGCCTGCGCCTGAAGGAAAGCGTCGCCATCACGAGCACCGTGCCCACGGCGGCCATGAAGGCAGGCGACTTCAGCGCGCTGCTGCCCACCGTCGTCATCAGCGATCCTGCTACCGAACCTCCCGTTTCCGGGCAACATCATCCCGCGCGACCGTATCAGCCCGATCGGCTCCGCACTCCTGGCCATCTACCCGGACCCGACCGGGGCGACCGCCCCGGGCGCCGTTCCGGCGAACAACCATTTCTGGAATCCGACCAGACCCGAGAACACCGACACGTTCAGCTTCAAGATCGACCACACCTTCAGCCGGTATCGACACGGCGTACGTCTCGATCGAACCGAATCGGCATCCGTTCGCACGAGCCGATCGGCCGCACGGGATGCAACGGCGGCAGCCAGTTGCCGAATCTCGGCTGCCAGTTGACGTACAACGCCGACGTCTACGGCGTCGCCGAGACGCACACGTTCACGTCTGAACCTGCTCAACCAGGTGTACATGGGCTACTCGATGGGCGAGCAACCCTACGCCGCCGACGGCACCGCCGTCGACTTCTGGGGGCCATTCGGAATGAACCTCCGCACCGAGATGCCGGTGGGGCTGCCGACGACGGGCGTGCCGAACGCGAGCATGACTGGATACACCAACATCCAGCCGGGATCCCAGTACCGCAAGGACCCGCGCTGGCAGGTCACCGACACGTTGTCGTGGACGACGGGCCGCCACGCCATCACCACCGGTTTCACCTGGACGCGCCTGTTGGCCAACTACGTCAGGACGATCCCGGTCTCGGGTGTGCTGACCTTCACCAACTCCAGTGCGGGTCCGACATCTGGGAACGCGGTGGCCGACGCGCTGCTGGGATACCCGGCGAGCACGTCGTGGACTGACAGGGCGCTCGAGATGAACTTCAGTTCGACGAGCGCCGCCGTCTACGTGCAGGACAACTACAAGGTGTCGGGCAGCCTGTCACTGAACCTCGGCCTGCGCTGGGAACTGAACTCGCCGCTCCGCGAGGACCACAACTACGTCAACTCCTTCGACCGGGCAACGGGCACGCCAATCGCCGCTGCGACCGGGGGCTACAAGGAGTACCTCTACGACTACGACTACAAGGACTTCGCCCCACGCGTCGGCTTCGCGTGGCAACCCACCGCCAGCGGCAACACGGTCATCCGCGGCGGCTTCGGGACGTTCTTCAACCGCCTCCCCGTGGGCAGCCAGTCGTTCCTGATCTGGGGCCAGTATCCGTTCTCGACGGTATCGACCTACACATCGAGCCGGACGCAGCCTGTCGTCCTCGCCAACCCGTTCCCCTCGTCGAACGCGGTCACCTCCATCGCCGTCACGGGCGTCGAGCCCGACTTCAAGAACCCGCGGACACACCAGTGGAGCCTTTCGGTGCAGCGACAGCTGCCGTGGCGCGTCGTCGCAGACGTCGCGTACGTGGGCTCCGCGTCGCGGCACCAGATGATCAGCCAGAACATCAACCAGGCCCCTCCCGGCCCCGGCACGCCCGCGCTGGTGAACGCGCGGCGCCCGTATCCCCAGTACGGCAGCATCACGTTCTACTCGTGGGACGGCACGGGCTCGTATCACTCGCTGCAGTCGAAGCTGAGTCGCCGCTTCAGCGGGGGCCTGTCGTTCACCGCGTGGTACAGACGCTCGAGGCCCTGAAGCAACTCGACTTCGCCGTGCTGTTGCCCGGGCATGGCAGGCCATTCAGCGACAAGGCGCGCGTGACGCACCTGCAGGAGTACATCACCGACGTCATCAACCAGGTGGCCAGCGTCAGGGCCAGTGGCATTCCCGCAGAGGAAGCGGTGCGAAAGGTCGACTTCAGCGCGCACGAGAAGAACTGGCCTCCGCGCCTGCGGCCCCTCGACATCCGCGGCATGCGCCGCGTCTACCAGTGGCTGGAGGAACGCGCGGCCCGCTGACAGCCGAACTGCAGCGGCAGCGCGACGCTCGACGCTTACAGCCGTTCGAGCGATATCACAACCGGATCTCCGCGAACGGCATGGCACGTCAGACGCCCCGGTTGTAAAGGACCGTTATGGCAAACGTCGGATTCCGCATCTATACGAAGTTCAACCGTCCAGACGGTTCGCTCGTGGAGCAGTTCACGGGTGTGCCCGTCGCCGTGATCGGCGACGAGATGAACCGGCTGTGTTGCATGGAGGCGCGCATCAGGCCCATGAACAAGGCGCCGCTTGTCGGCGTGGCGATGACGGTGCGCACTCGTCCCGGCGACAACCTGCTGCTTCACCGCGCCCTCGACATGGCCGCGCCAGGCGATGTCATCGTCGTGGATGGCCAGGGCGAACTGTCGAACGCGATCGCAGGCGAGAACATGATGATGTGGGCGCACCACCGCCGACTCGGCGGCGTCGTCGTGGACGGCGCCATGCGAGACCTTGAAGCCATTTCGAAGATGTCGATGCCCGTGTTCGCCGCAGGGATCCAGCCCCGCGGCCCCTACAAGAGCGGCCCCGGCGAGATCAACGTTCCCATCACCTGTGGCGGCATCGTCGTGTTCCCCGGCGACATCGTCGTCGGTGACGAGGACGGCGTCGTCGTCGTCCGACCGGCAGAGGCCGCAGCGATCGCGCGGAAAGCGCACGAACGTCACCGCAAGGAAGAAGTGACGCGCCAGACGATCGTCGCGGGCACGTACGACCGCTCGGCGTACACCGAAGATGCCCTTCGCAAGGCGGGCTGCGAAATCGTCGACGCGGCGTGGAGCGACGTCGAGCAGGGTGTAGGGCCGCGACCGTAACGCGGAATCGACAACAACGCGACAACGAACGCCGGGCGCACGGATATGCAGAAAGCGGTGTGAGATGGTAACGCGTAGTGACGTTCTGGTGTCGCATGACGAGTTGAGCGCGATTGGCGTCGAGGCACTCGAGGCGGTGGACGTGCCGACCGCCGACGCGAAGGTTGCCATCGCAATCCTGCTCTACGCCGATCTCAGGGGCGTCGGTTCGCACGGGATTCAGCGACTGCTGATGTACATCCCGCGGATCCGGAAAGGACTGATCAACCCGCGCCCAGGTATCAAGATCGAGAGCGTCAGTCCGGTCATGAGCCTCGTGCACGGCGACGACGGTCTCGGGCAGGTCGTGGCCGAGAAAGGCACGCGGGAAGCGATCCGCCTGGCGAAGGAGTGGGGCCTGGGATTCGTCGGTTGCCGCGACAGTAACCATTTTGGTGCCGTCGCGCCCTTCGTGCACATGGCGTGCGAAGAGCGACTCATCGGCATCGTTGCCACGAACGCGTTCCCGAGCATGGCGCCGTGGGGCGGCGCTAAGAACGTCGTCGGGAACAACCCGTTTGCCATTGGCGTGCCCAGCGAAGACGATCCGCCCTTCATCCTCGACATGGCGCTGTCGGTGTCGTCGCGCGGACGCATGCGCGACATGGCGAAGCAGAAGCAGCGCATTCCCGAAGGATGGGCCCTGGACGCGCACGGACGTCCGACGACCGACCCGCTCGAGGCCCTCAAAGGCTTCGTGCTTCCCATCGGTGGTCACAAGGGCTACGGTCTCGCACTCGCGATCGACATGATCGCTGGCGTCATGACTGGCGCTGGTGTTGCTGACGGCGTAAAGTCGCTCCTGCAGCAATGGGAAGAACCGCAGCACGTGGGGCACTTCATGATCGTGATCGATCCGGTGCGCTTCATGCCGTGGGACGGCTTTGTCGCGCGCATGAAGGAACTCCGCAGCGCGATGCTCGCCGTTCCGCCGGTCGATCAGTCCATGCCGATCGTGATTCCCGGGGATCCCGAGGCCGAGGTCGAGGCCAGGCGACGCCGCGAAGGCATTCCGGTGCCTGAAAGCGCCTTCGAGCTCCTGAAGGGCCTCACCAGGGGACAATACGAGTATGAGATGCCGAAATTCTGAGCGTACGCCCTCAACTCGTCGGGGCGCCCGCGGTCACGCGATGACCGCCACGCGGGCCAGACTCGCGGTCCTTGCGAGTGTTGGACCGCGCCTGCTGTGGTTCGACGCAGACACGGCCCGACTCGCCCTGTCGCGCGGCGAGGACGTCGCACGCCTTCCAGCCGACGTGCAGTATGCGTGTCCGGACACGGCCGGGCGGTATCTGTACGTCGTGTCGAGCAACGGTTCGCCGGGAGTCGCCGGCACGCTGCACTACCTCAGTGCGTTTCGTATCGGATGGGCGACCGGTCGCCTCCACGCACACGGCGAGATCGTGCCGTTACGGCACCGCCCCATTCACGTCACCACCGACCGCGCGTCGGCACACGTCCTGATCGCCTACGTCAATCCAAGCGCGGTGACCGTGCACCGCATCGCGTCCGATGGAAGCATCGGCGGCGAGGTCGTGCAGCCGCCCGACCTCGATGCAGGCGTGTTCGCACACCAGGTCCACGTCATGCCGTCGAACACGCACGCGGTCGTCGTCGCACGTGGCAACGACGCCCGTGCCGCGGCACCTGAAGATCCCGGTGCACTGAAGGTCTTCAGGTATGCCGACGGCGTGCTCGCGAACACCGCGACGATTGCGCCTGGCGGCGGCTACGGATTCGGACCGAGGAACATCGCGCTCCACCCGTCGCAGCGGTGGCTCTACGTGTCGCTCGAACGACAGAACCGGCTTGACGTATTCCGCGTCGAGCACGAGTCGATTCACCCGGGGCGGGTCTGCACGTGCGCGACGCTGGCCGATCCGGACGGGGAGCGGCCAGTGCAGATGGCGGGCGCCGTGCACGTGCACCCGGAGGGCCGCGTCGTCTACATCGCGAACCGCGCATTCGGCACCACCGTGGTCGGCGGGGTGTCGGTCTTCAGCGGCGGCGAGAACAGCATCGCGGTGTTCGACATCGACGGCGACCCGGGCGAACCGCGAGTCATCCAGCACGCTGACACGCACGGAATCTATCCGCGGACGTTCCGCATCGATCCGTCTGGACGCATGCTGGTGGTCGCCAACTCGACGCCGCTGCTGGTCAGGCACGGCGACCAGCTGACGATGACGCCTGCGAACCTGGCCGTGTTCTCGATTGCTGCCGACGGGTCGCTGCGGCACGTACGCCGCTACGACGTCGACGCAGGCAGCGAGAAGGTGTTCTGGTCGGGAATGGTCGCTCCTGCCATGGAACTGCCCGGCAGTCCCTGACCACACGCGCCGGTGAGGCGTGCCGGGCCACGACCGAACGGCCAAGCTGGCTTGACGCCAACGTGACCGCACCTTATTGTGCCTAGCGCAAGGCCGTTCCACGTACCGAAATGGCAATGGATTGCCGCGCGGTGCCTCAGCGGCCGATTCGCCCCGCGGCCGGATGAGTTGATCAGGAAGGTCCATGAAGGTAAGGGTCGACGAACATTCGCCATCTGCTGAAGCCAACGAAGCGAAGGCCCGCGGCGGCGTCACCGCGCTCGAGCGCGGGCTCCGCATCCTGAGCGCGTTCGATCATCGCACACCGGTGCTGACGCTCAGCGGGCTCGCAATCCGCACGGGACTGAACAAGAGCACGGTCCTCCGGCTGCTGGTGTCGCTCGAGGCGCTGGGGTTCATCGATCGCGACGACGAGGGGCTCTATCGCATTGGCGCCCAGGCGTGGCGCGTGGGCATGCTGTTCAACAGCGAGCTGCACCTCCAGCAGTTGCTGCCGCCCGTGCTCGACGCGCTCTCTGTCGAGGTCGGCGAGAGCGTGTCGTTCTGGGTTCCCGTGGGGAATCCTCCTGACGCGCGGCTCTGCATCTTCCGGGCGGAACCGCAACGCTCCGTGAGGGTCCATACGCACATCGGCAGCCGGTTGCCCTTTGACACGGGCGGTTCGACGGGCCGCATGATTCGCGCATTTGCAGACCCACGGCACCGCGAGGACGACCGCATTCGTGCCGAGCGCGTGTGCACCACGTGGGCTGAACGCGACCCGGAACTCTGCGGCGTGTCATCTCCGGTATTCGGGATTGACGGCAAGTTCATCGGCGTTCTGTCGATTTCGGCTCCCATTTCGCGGAGGAACCGGAAGTGGCTCGAGTCGATGCGGCCAATCGTGCTCGCCGCTGCCCAGGAGATTACCCACAAGCTCACAGGGGAATTTGCGAGCGGCCGTGGCTAAGAGCGGAAGCGCGTGTCCGAGCGGTCAGCCCAGTTCGGCCGTCGCACGGCGGCCCGCCCCTATTCGTACCTGAGGGCCTCGATGGGGTCGAGCTTGGCGGCCTTCACGGCCGGCCACATGCCGAAGAAGATGCCGACGGTGGCCGAGAAGCCGATCCCGAGGGCGAACGACCACAGTGGCAGCGAGACGGGGAAGCCGGCGAAGTAGTTGATCGAGAGCCCGATGGCGCTGCCGAACAGGATGCCGAGCAAGCCGCCGACGGACGTCAGGAAGACGGCCTCGACGAGGAACTGCGTGAGGATCTCGCGGCGCCGCGCGCCGAGGGCCTTGCGCACGCCAATCTCGCGCGTGCGTTCGGTGACGCTGATGGTCATGATGGCCATCACGCCGATCCCGCCGACCATGAGGGCGATCGACGAAATCACGATCAGCGCCAGCGCCACGGCCTGCGTCAACTGGTTGACGATGCCTTGCACCGAATCCGAGGTGAGGAGGTCGAAGTCGTTCTCCTGGTCGAGGCGCAGGCGGTGCCTCGCCCGCATGACTTCCTCGACTTCCTTGACCAGCATCTCGCGTGTGGCGCCCTCGCGCGGCACGACCCCGATCATGACGAAGCGCATCAGGAAGCCCGCCATGCGGGGCGCCTGGAACATCTTGTCGTAGGTCGAGATCGGGATGACGGCGAACTCGTCGGGGTTGCCGCCCAGCGCGCTCGGGCGCTTGCCGAGCACGCCGACGACGGTGAATTCCTTGCCCGCGAGGCGCACCTTCTTGCCCACGGCGTCGGTGGCGGGGAAGAGGACGTTCGCCGGCGCGTTCCCCAGCACGACGACGTCGCGGCGCCGCTGGACTTCGAACTCGCTGATGAAGCGTCCTGCCTCGAGCTTGATGTAGTTGATCTCGGCCCAGTTGGCGTCGACGCCGACGATGGCCATCCGCTTGGTCGCCTGGCGGCCGTAGTTCAGCCGCTGGAGCTCGGCGCCTGGCCCTCCCCCGAGCTGCGCGGTCACGATGCCGGCCGACGAGGCCTGCTCCTTGATCGCCTTGGCGTCGGCCTCCGAGATGTTGGGCCGTTTCAGGATCTCGAGGAAGCTCTTGCCCGAGGCGAACGAGCTGATGCTCATCTTCGAGACGTAGACGCTGTCGGCGCCCATCTGGCGGATGAGTTCCTGGAGCTGGTCACCGAACCCGCGGACGAGCGAGGTCATCCCGACGATCGAGGTGACGCCGATGACCACGCCGAGGATGGTGAGCGCCGAGCGCAGCTTGTTGCTGCGCAGGGTGTCGAGCGCCATCCGCAGGACTTCGCCGAGCAGGCCGGTCCGGAATGCCATGGGTTACTCGCGGCGCAGCGCTTCGATGGGATCGAGGCGGGCTGCGCGCACCGCCGGATAGAGGCCGAAGAAGAGCCCGACGACGGCGGTCATGGTGATGCCGAGCACGATCGACCAGGGCTCGATGGCGGCCGGCAACGGGCTCAGCGCCGCGATGGCCATCGCGAGCGCGAAACCCAGCGCCGTGCCGACGATGCCGCCGAACAGCGACAGGGTGGTCGACTCGGTGAGCACCTGGTAGACGATGTCGCGCTTGCGCGCGCCGAGCGCCTTGCGCAGGCCGATCTCGCGCGTGCGCTCGCTGACGACCATCAGCATGATGTTCATGATGACGATGCCGCCGACGACCAGTGACAGCGAGACGATCCCGATCAGCACCGAGAACGCGCCCTTCGAGAACTGCGACCACAGGTTCATGAGGGTGTCGCTCGTGTAGACGCCGAAGTTGTCGCCGTCGCGCGGTCGCAGCCGGCGCTGGATGCGCATCGCGAGCCGGGCCTCGTCCATGGCCTCGTTGATGAGCGACGGATCGGTCGGTTTCACGGTGAGTTCGAGCGACCGGCGCGTGCCGAACAGCTGCAGCGCCTTGTCGAGGGGGATCACGACGAAGTCGTCCTGCGAGTTGCCGAACATCGAACCCTTCTTCTCGCTCACGCCGACGACCCGGAAGTGCGTCCCGCCGATCTTCACGAGCTGGTCGATCGCCGCTCGCCCCTTGAACAGCTTGTCGGCCGTGTCCCACCCGAGCAGGGCGACGGGACGCGCGCGATCGATTTCGAGACGGCTGGGCAGGCGCCCCGACGAGGTCGAGTACCCGCTGAACTGGTCGAACTCCGACGACACGCCGCGCACGGGCACAGCCTCGACGACGACGTCGCGGAACGCGACGTTGGCGCGGTTCGACGATTCGGCGAGCACGGCGGTGATCACGGGGCTCGTCTCGCGGATGGCATGCGCCTCGAGCACGGTGATGTTCGGGTTCTTGCGGCGCGCTTCCTCTTCCTGCTCTTCGTCGGTGATCACGCCGACGCGCTCGACCTTGAAGGTGCCAGCGCCGACTTCCGTCACGATCGCGTTGGCTACGTAGCCGTTCATCCCCTGGATGAGCGACACCACGGCGATGATCGACGTCACGGCGACGATGTTGCCCAGCACCGTCATGAACGACCGGAGCTTGTTGGCCCAGATCGACGAGAGGGCGAGGACGACGGCTTCGAGGAACTGGCTCATCGCAGCGCTAGCTGACCCTGACCGAGACGCCCGACCCCGCACCGTCCTTGGCGGCCTTCGCGGCGGCGGGATCGAGCCGGACCTTGTCACCATCCTTGAGGTCACGCACCGAGTTGAACGGGCCGGTGATCACCTGGTCGCCGTCCTTGAGGCCAGAGAGCACCTCGAAGAAGCGCTCGCCGGCGATGCCGGTCTTGACCGGGACGAACACCGCGGCGTTGTCCTTCATCAGGAACACGCCCTCGAGTTCCTTGCGTGACTGGCCGGCGGGCAGGTCGTCGTTCGGACCCGGCGCGGTCGTCGCCGGGCGCCCGGTCTTCTCGTCGCGTTTCTGCCGCACGATCTCGCCCTTGTCGTCGACGATCATCTCACGGACGACCATGGCCGCGATCGGCACCGAGCTCACCTGCGTGCGGGTGTCGGTCGTGATCGACGCGGTGCACGTGAAGCCGGGGCGCACGCCCTCGATCTGCCCGTCGATGGTCACGACCACCTTGAAGTTCGTGGCCTGCTGGCCCGCGGCGGCCGACGTGACCTGGATGGGGCTGTTGCCGATCTCGGTCACCTTGCCCGTGAACTCCTTGTCGGGCATCGCGTCGATCGTGATCTTCGCGACCTGCCCGATCTTGACGAAGGGAATGTCGGTCTCGTCGACCTCGACCTCGGCCTCGATGATCGACATGTCGGCAACCGTCAGCAGCACCGTGCCGGCGTTGTTCATCGTCCCGATGACGACCGTCTCGCCCTGCTCGATGTTGCGGCGCGTGACGATGCCGTCGATGGGCGACTCGATGCGCACCTTGCTGAGGTCGTAGCGCGCGCTGCTGAGCGCCGCGCGCTCCTGGCGGATGCGCGCCTCCTGCGTGCGGACCTGGGCGAGCCGATCCTCGACCTCGCGCTCGCGAACGGCGGCCTCGCTCTCGGACTTCTGCAGCGCCTCGCGGGTCGTGAGCTGATCGCTCCAGAGGTCGCGCTGACGCTTCAGGTTGTCCTGCGCCAGCTTCAGGTTCTCGCGGGCGGTCTCGATGCTGTTGCGCAGCTGGTTCAGCGTAGCCTCGGCGGCCGCCACCCCGGCCTCGCCGCGCTGGAAATTGCTCTGCAGGTTGCGCGGGTCGATCTGCATGAGGAACTGGCCCCGCTTGACCACGTCGCCTTCCTCGACCGCGAGCTCGGTGACGCGGCCCATCGTGTCGGCGCTGATGTTGACCTGCGTCTTGGCCTGGATCTTTCCGGAGGCGGAGACGATCGACTCGAGGTCGCGCTTCTTGATGGCCTCGACCGCCACGATCTTGCCGTCGGCCTTCTTGTAGTACAGGTTGGCCGCCACCACGGCTGCGCCGAGCAGCACGACGCCCACCCCGATCATGACCTTCTTCCCGGTCGTCATTTACGCATTCCCCATGGCGGCCTTGATGGCCGCGATCGCCAAGGCGATGATGATGTAGACGCTGCCGAGCCCGATCACAATCGACGCGGTCTTGCGACGGAAGAGCACCGAGAGCCCGATGGCCAGCACCAGGATCCACCACAGCACGAACAGGTCGATGGTGCCGAGGAAGTTGGCCAGGAAGCTCCCCTCGGGCAGGAACGGGAAGAAGACCGACAGGTTGGTCGCGCTGCTCATCGACCCGCGCACGTAGTTGAGCGGGGTCGAGAACAGCGCCTGCAGGACGTTCACGATGCCGGCGTGAGCCACGACCGCCAGCGACTGCTTGAACGTCGCGCTTCCGCCCAGCAGGCCCGAGAACACGCCGTGCAGGATCCCGGTGATGATCACCAGGAACAGCGGGCTGATGACGAGGATGCTGGCGGCCTGGATGTACGGGGAATAGGCCGCCTGGGCCTTCATTGCCGCGTACTGCTGGTCGCTGACCTGCGCCCCGAACGACTCCATGGTCGAGACCTGCTGCTCGAGCATGGCCTCCTGGCCCACCGGCGTCCTCAGGAACAGGAAGTTCGCGCCGGCGACGACCACGACGACCAGGAGCAGGGGGGCGACCCAGCTGGGGTTCGCCACGACGCTCTGGAAGGTGGCGCGAGGTGCCGTGAGAATGCCGATGACCCGCGCGGGGAAGGACATGGGAGGTGCCGCAGGCACCGGGACCGCTGCTGGTGTAGTCATGGTGGCGTGAACCGCGAGGAGGGGGAGCGCGGGGCTGATCCCCGCGCGAGACACGTTGGCCCCCGATTCTATCCCACGCGCCCATATACGAGCGCAGCCGTGGGTCTGTTCTGCAGGGTCGGCCACGCCGCCGGGTTATGCTCGATGGCATGCTCGCCCGGCCCTGCCTCCCACAGTTGTCACCTACCCCCCGCCGGCGCAGTTGGCGCAATTGGGGTCTGACCCCAATTCGCCCAATTCGACTCAGCGCGACGGGTTTTCGTGTCTTGCTGGTCTTTCTTGCGGTCGCAAATGTCGCGTCGTCGGCGGGCGCCCAACCGGTCGAATCGGTCGGGACGCGCGCACTCGGGATGGGCGGCGCGTTCGTCGCCGTGGCCGACGATGCCTCGGCGATCTACTGGAATCCCGCCGGGCTCGCCAGCGGCGCATTCGCGAGCGTCGTCATCGACTACGGGCGCCTGGAGAACGGCGATGCCGGCGAACCGGCCCTGCTCGAGCCGCGCGGCCGCAGGGCGGGTACGTTCGTGGCCTTCGGCATCCCGCCATTCGGCCTTGGGTACTACCGCCTGTCTGTCGATGCCGCCGCGGCGGGCACGGCCGTCGTCCCACCGGTGGCCGGAGGCCCCGTCGTGGTGCGCGACGTCTCGACCCTGGTCACCGACAACTACGTCGTGACGCTGGTGCACTCGCTGGCCGACGGCATCCACGTCGGCGCAGCCGTGAAGCTGGTCAGGGGGCAGGTCTCTGCCGACCCGATGCCGGTGGCGGCGGGCGAGACCGTCGCCGATACCTGGGAGTCGTCGGCCGACGGCGCCGACAGCCACACCGCCGCCGACGTGGACGCAGGTCTCATGATCGACCGCGGGCGCTGGCGGATGGGCGTGGTGGGCAGGAACCTGGCCGCGCCGACGTTCACGGCACGGTCTGGTCGGCGCGTCCAGCTCGATCGGCAGGCCCGCGCCGGCGTCGCCTTCCTGCCCCTCGACCGCCTGACCCTTGCTGTCGACGCCGACCTCACCGTCACCGAGGGCCTCGACGGTCGTCGACGGGCCGTCGCCGCGGGCGGGGAGTACTGGGTGAGTGCCGCCCGCCGGTTCGCCGTCCGGATGGGGGCACGCGCGCACACCATCGACGACGGCCGTCCGTCCGCTTCGGCCGGTCTTTCGGTCGCCGTCAGGAGCCTCACCTACATCGACGTCCACGCGACCGTCGGCGGCCGCCTCGCCGACCGAGGTTTCTCGGTGTCGGGCCGCCTCCTGTACTGACACCAGCCGATTCCGCCTCGCCTCCTCGGGGGCGCCTGGCACCTGGCGTTTCCCGCGGAAACGACAGTTTTCGTCACTCGGGCTCATGCCGGCCCCGGATCCGTCGATTTTGCGGTGGGACGTCACCTGCCTCGCGGCACGCCTCTCGCACACGGTGCGCGGGTGGGGCGCACGGGGCGCGTCGAGATTCGACCCACACGACCGAGGATCAGGACCCGGATGGCCGTTCGCATCGGCGAGCTTCTGCTCAAAGAGAAGAAGATCAGTCCCCAGCAGCTCCAGGAAGCGCTGACCTACCAGAAGGCGCATGGGGGAAGGCTCGGCTTCAACCTGGTGAAGCTGGGGTACGTCAGCGACGAAGACGTCACGGCGTTGCTCAGCAAGCAGTACGGCGTCCCGGCCATCAACCTCACGCAGTTCGACATCGACCCGCACGTCATCAAGCTCATCCCGGCCGACACGGCCCAGAAGTACCAGATCCTGCCGATCAACCGGTCGGGCGCGACGCTCACGATCGCGATGACCGATCCGACGAACGTGTTCGCCATGGACGACATCAAGTTCATGACGGGCTACAACGTCGAACCGGTCGTGGCGTCGGAGACGGCCGTTCTCGGGGGGATCGCGAAGTACTACGGCGCGCCGGGGCAGTCGACGACCCCGACGCCCCGCTACACGTCGGCGGCGCCCGCCGCCCCGGCGCCTGGGCCGTCGATGCTCGACGCGGCGACCCGCGCACTCGAGGAGATGCCGCTCGACGACCCGGATGGCGACGTCGAGGTGCTCGGCGAGCTCGAGGAACTCGACGTCGCGGCGCTCGAGCGCCAGAGCGGCGAGGCGCCGGTCATCCGGCTCGTCAACCTCGTGCTCATGTCGGCCATCCACAAGGGGGCCAGCGACATCCACATCGAGCCGTACGAGCGCGAGTTCCGCGTGCGCTTCCGGATCGACGGCATCCTCTACAACATCATGTCGCCGCCGATGAAGCACCGCGACGCGATCTCGTCGCGCATCAAGATCATGGCGAAGCTCGACATCGCCGAGAAGCGCCTCCCGCAGGACGGGCGCATCAAGCTCCGCATCAACGACAACGGGCAGTCGAAGGAGATCGACTTCCGCGTCTCGACGTTGCCGACGCTCTTCGGCGAGAAGATCGTGCTTCGCCTGCTCGACCGCGACAAGTTGATGCTCGACATGACCAAGCTCGGGTTCGAGGCCGAGTCGCTGGCGAAGTTCGAGGCGCAGATCAACAAGCCGTGGGGGATGGTGCTGGTGACCGGGCCGACCGGCAGCGGCAAGACGAACACGCTGTACTCGGCGATCTCGAAGATCAACACGTCCGAGACGAACATCATGACGGCCGAGGATCCGGTCGAGTTCAACCTGCAGGGCGTCAACCAGGTCCTGGTGCGCGACTCGATTGGCCTGAGTTTCGCCGCGGCCCTGCGGTCGTTCCTGCGCCAGGATCCGAACATCATCCTCGTCGGCGAGATCCGCGACTTCGAGACGGCCGAAATCGCCGTGAAGGCGGCGCTCACCGGGCACCTCGTGCTCTCGACGCTGCACACGAACGACGCCCCGAGCACCATCAGCCGGCTGATGAACATGGGCATCGAGCCGTTCCTGGTGGCGAGCTCGGTGAACCTGATCTGCGCGCAGCGCCTCGTGCGCCGCATCTGCACCCACTGCAAGCAGCCGCACCCGGTGCCCCCGCAGGCGCTCCTCGACGTGGGCTTCACGGCCGACGAGGCGCAGGGCGTCACGCCGATGAAGGGCGCCGGCTGCGACCGGTGCAACGGCACGGGCTACAAGGGGCGCGTGGGCCTGTACGAGGTGATGGACGTCACCGAGGAACTCCGCGAGCTGATTCTGGTGGGCGCGTCGGGCCTCGAACTCCGGCGCAAGGCCATCGAGACCGGGATGATCACGCTTCGGCGCAGCGGCGTGCGCAAGATCGGCGACGGCGTGACCACGATTGAAGAGGTGGTGCGCGAGACCATCAAGTAGCAGGCCACGCTGGCGCCCCGCGGAGCGTGCGGCTCCGCGCCCACGCCACCGCGCGATCACGGATCCGTCATCGCCAGCCGGATCCTGGCTCCCCAGCCATTCACCTTCTTGCGCCGCGGGTCGATTCCTCGGCGGGGAGTGGCCAGCGTGCGTCGGCGCAGCGCTTGCACATTCCAGGGAACCACGATGCCTTCACTGCCGGAACTGCTCAAGACGACCGTCGAGATGGAGGGCTCCGACCTGCACCTGACGACCAACTCGCCGCCGCAGGTGCGGGTGCACGGCAAGCTGCAGCGTCTCAACCTCCCGCACCTCGCGCCCGCCGACACGAAGCAACTGGCGTACAGCGTCATGACCGACGTGCAGAAGAAGCGCTTCGAGGAGACCTGCGAGCTCGACTTCTCGTTCGGCGTCCGCGGCATCGGCCGCTTCCGCTGCAACGTCTTCAACCAGCGCGGCGCCGTCGGCGCGGTGTACCGCCTCATTCCCGAGAAGATCAAGGGGTTCGCCGAACTGGGCCTGCCGGCGGTGATTGCGAAACTGTCCGAACGGCCGCGCGGGCTGATCCTGGTCACCGGCCCGACCGGCTCGGGCAAGTCGACGACGCTGGCGGCGATGGTCGACAAGATCAACACCGAGCGCAACGAGCACATCCTCACCATCGAGGACCCGATCGAGTACATCCACCAGCACAAGGGCTGCCTGGTGAACCAGCGCGAGGTGCACAGCGACACGATGGGGTTCACGGCGGCCCTGCGTGCCGCCCTGCGCGAAGACCCCGACGTGGTGCTGATCGGCGAGATGCGCGATCTCGAGACGATCGAGGCGGCGTTGCGGATCGCCGAGACGGGTCACCTCACCTTCGGCACGCTCCACACGAACTCGGCGTCGCAGACGATCAACCGCATCATCGACGTGTTTCCCGCGCACCAGCAGGGGCAGATCCGCACGCAGCTGTCGCTGGTGCTCGAGGGGATCGTCTGCCAGACGCTGCTGCGGAAGGCGAAGTCGCCCGGACGGGTGGCCGGGCTCGAGATCATGGTGCCCACGCCCGCCATCCGGAATCTGATCCGCGAAGACAAGGTCCACCAGATCTACTCGTCGATGCAGACCGGGCAGGAGAAGCTCGGGATGCAGACGATGAACCAGTGCCTCGCGACGCTGTACCTGTCGGGCCAGATCACGCTCGAGACGGCGATGTCGGCGTCGTCGTTGAAGGACGAACTCACCGACATGATCCACCGCGGGTCGGGGGTGGTGCCAGGCGCGGGCCTCGGCCGCGCCGCCGCACCGATGCACCGGTAGCGCACGAAGAAGGACTGCAGCATGGCAACCTACGCATTCTCGGGCCGCACGCGGAGCGGTCAGACGGTCAGCGGCGAACGCCAGGCCGACTCGGTCGATGGCGCGATGGCGCAGTTGCGGCGCGAGCAGATCCGCGTCACGAAGATCGAGCCGATCAAGGCTCGCGACACCGCCGCGCCGGCCAAGCCGGCCGTGGCGCGCGCGCGCGGCATCCCCACCAAGAACCTCGCCATCTTCACGCGGCAGTTCTCGGTGATGATCGACGCGGGCCTGCCGCTCGTGCAGTGCCTCGACATCCTCGGCAAGCAGGAGGAGCACAAGTACTTCGCGCAGGTCATTCTCAAGACCCGTGAGGACGTCGAGGCGGGCGCGTCGCTGGCCGACGCGATGAAGCGCCACCCGCGCGCGTTCGACAACCTGTACACGAACATGGTGGCGGCGGGCGAGGCGGGCGGCATCCTCGACACGATCCTCAAGCGCCTCGCGACGTACATCGAGAAGAACGTGAAGCTCAAGGCGCAGGTGAAGTCGGCGATGATCTACCCCGTCGCCGTCATCTCGATCGCCGCCCTGGTCGTGACCGTGATCCTGTGGAAGGTCATCCCGACCTTCGCGCAGCTGTTCGCCGGCCTCGGGGCCCAGTTGCCGCTGCCGACGCGCATCGTCATCTGGCTGAGCAACAGCCTCGTGACGTTCATGCCGCTCCTCATCGTGGGCGTCGTCGGCGTGGTGTTCGCGCTGCGCCAGTACGTACAACACCGAGGGCGGCCGGCGTGTCATCGACGGCGCCCTGCTCAAGATGCCCGTCCTCGGCATCATCCTGCGCAAGGTCGCCGTCGCGCGGTTCTGCCGCACGCTCTCGACGCTCATGAGTTCGGGCGTGCCCATCCTCGACGGCCTCATGATCACCGCCCGCACCGCCGGCAACGCGATCATCGAGGACGCGATCATCTCGACGCGCACGAGCATCGAGCGCGGCGAGACCGTCTCGCAGCCCTTGTCGGCGACCAACGTCTTCCCCCCGATGGTCACGCAGATGATCAACGTCGGCGAGACCACCGGCGCGCTCGACATGATGCTCGCCAAGATCGCCGACTTCTACGAAGAGGAGGTCGACACCGCGGTCGCCGGGCTGCTGACGCTCCTCGAGCCGATCATGATCGCGTTCCTGGGCGTCGTCGTCGGCGGCATCGTGATCTCGATGTACCTGCCGATCTTCGACCTCATCTCGAAGCTGACCTAGGTCATGGACGAACGCGCGCAGGCCGCATCGACCGGCAGGAAGCTGCTCTGGCTCGCGGGCCTGCGCGCCGTCTCGGTGTCGTTCCTGCTGGGGGCGGCCATCCTGCTCAGGATCAACGGCCCGGTGCCGCTCGCGCCGTTCGATCCGTTCTTCGTGCTGATCGCCGCCACGTTCTTCGTGACCGGCGTCTGCGCCGCGACGGTGCGCTACGTCGGTCGCTGGCCGTGGATCGTCGACGCCCAGGTGGCGGCCGACGCCGTGCTCGTGTCGCTGCTCGTCGTCGCCACCGGCGGCCTCGACAGCTTCTTCGCCTGGCTCTACGTGCTGCCCATTGTCGGCGCGGCGATCGTCCAGGACCGGCGCGGCGGCCTCGTCGTCGCCGGCCTCAGCATCCTGGCGTTCGCGGGCATCGTCGTGGCCCAGTACACCGGCGCCGCGTCCGCGCTTCCGCTGTCGGATGGCCTCGCGGACGTGTCGCTGCCTGCGGCGTCAGAGGCCTTCTACCGCGTCTGCCTGTCGGGTGTCGGATTCCTCGCCGTGGCCCTGCTCACCGGGCACCTCGCCGACGGCTGGCGCAGTGCCGATGCCCGGCTCGCGCAGGCGTCGACCGAAATCGCCGACCTGCAGGCCTTCAACCAGCACGTGATCGACTCGCTCACGGGTGGATTGACGACCGCATCCCCCGACCGGCGGATCCTGACCTTCAACCACGCGGCGCAGCAGATCACCGGGATCGACCCGGCGCACGCGCGCGGGCGGGACGTGTGTGAGGTGCTGCAGTTGCCGGGCGTGCTGCAGTTCGCGCTGGCGCACAGCCACCCGCATGGTCGACGCACAACGCATCGAGTACGACTTCGCACGCCACGACGGGACGAGGCTGTTGATCGGCATCAGCGCGGCGCCGTTGCGGGGTGTGCAGGGCGACGGCGGGTTCGTCTTCACCTTCCAGGACGTCACCGAGCTCAAGCAGCGCGAACGCGACGCGCAGGCGCAGAAGCGCCTGGCCGCGATCGGCGAAATGGCCGCCGGCATCGCGCACGAAATCCGCAACCCCCTGGCGTCGATGACCGGTTCGATCCAGCTGTTGCGCCACGAACTGCCGCTGTCTGACGAGCAGGCGCAGTTGATGGACATCGTGCTGCGCGAGTCGGAGCGGCTCAACGAGACCATCACCAACTTCCTCGCGTACGCGCGGCCGCAGAAGCGTCACCTGCACCGTGTCGACCTGCGGCGCGTGCTCGACGAGACGGCCGCCTTGCTGCGCAACAGTCCCGAGCGGCGGCCCGATCACCGCATCGACGTGATCGGCGATCCCGTCGACGCGGGCTACGACGCCGACGAGGGCCAGATGCGCCAGGTCGTGTGGAACCTCGCGACGAACGGCCTGCGCGCGATGCCGCGCGGCGGCGCGTTGCGCCTGCGGTTGCAGGTCGAGCGCGTCGGCCTCACGCCGGCGTGCGTCATCTCGGTCGAAGACGAAGGCGTCGGCATCGACGAGGCCACGCGCGACACGCTGTTCCAGCCCTTCAAGAGCGGTTTCACGGCAGGCACGGGCCTGGGCCTGGCGATCGTGCAGCGCGTGGTCAGCGACTACGGCGGACTCGTGCGTGTGTCGTCGCGGGTGGGTGAGGGGACGTCCGTGATGGTGCGCCTGCCATTCGTGCACCCGCAGCCGGTGGCCGTCGCCGCCGACGTTGCCTGACCCCGACGCTCATGGCCACCGCGCTCACGCAATCCGCCACCGACATTCCCGTCGCCGCACCCCGCGTGCTCGTCGTGGACGACGAGCGCTCGATGCGCGAGCTGCTGTTCATCATGCTGCGCCGCGAGGGGTACGACGTGACGCTCGCCGAGTCGGGCCAGCAGGCGGTCGCGGCCCTCGGACGACAGCCCTTCGACCTGGTGATCTCCGACATCCGCATGCCCGACATGAGCGGTGTGGACGTGCTGCGTGCGGCCAAGCAGCACGATCCCGAGATGGCGGGCATCGTGGTGACCGCCTTTGCGTCGACGGCCACGGCGGTCGAGGCGTTGCGGCTCGGCGCGTGCGACTACGTGAGCAAGCCGTTCAACGTCGAGGAGTTGCGCATCACCGTCCGCAATGCGCTCGAACGCCGCCGGCTGCGTGAAGAGAACGTGCGGCTGAAGCGTGCGCTCGGCCAGACGCACGCGTTCGACGCCATCATCGGGCGCAGCGAGAAGATGATCGCGCTGTTCCGCATGATCGAGACCATCGCGCCGACGTCGAGCACCGTGCTCGTCACCGGCGAGTCGGGGACAGGCAAGGAACTGGTGGCGCAGGCGATCCACCGGCAGTCGCTCAGGCGCGACAAGGCCTTCGTGGCCCTCAACTGCGGCGCGCTGACCGAGACGCTGCTCGAATCCGAGCTGTTCGGGCACATGAAGGGCGCCTTCACCGGCGCGGCGACCAACAAGAAGGGGCTGATCGAGGTCGCGCACGAGGGGACGGTGTTCCTCGACGAGATCGGCGACATGAGCCCGCTCATGCAGGTCAAGCTGCTGCGTGTGCTGCAGGAACGCAAGTTCCGCCGCGTGGGCGCCACCGACGAAGTCGACGCCGACATCCGCGTGATCGCCGCCACCAACCGCGACCTGTCGAAGGACGTCGCCGAGGGCCGCTTCCGCGAAGACCTCTTCTACCGGATCAACGTGATCCCCATGCACCTGCCGCCACTGCGCGAGCGCGGCGAAGACCTGCGGCTGCTCGCCGAGCACTTCGTCGCGGAGTTCGCAGCGAAGATGGGCAAGCGGATTACCGGCCTCTCGAGCGAGGCGCTGCGCTGCCTCGAGCGGTACGCCTGGCCCGGCAACATCCGTGAGCTCGAGAACGCGATGGAGCGTGCCGTGGCGCTCGAGCCCACGCCGATGGTGCTCGTCGAGAGCCTGCCCGACAACGTGCGCGCGCTCGCGAACCCGCCTGCCGCGACCGGGCTCGACGGCGGCGACGCCGCGCCCCTGGCGACGCTGCCAGAGGGCGGCTTCGATCTCGAGCAGCACGTGCAGTCGATCGAACGCGAGTACCTCGCCGAGGCGCTGAAGCGCGCCCACGGCGTGCGCACCCGCGCCGCCGAACTCCTCGGCATGTCGTTCCGGTCGTTCAGGGTACTACGCGAAGAAGTACGAGCTGTAAGGCGCCCCGCGCCACCTCGCGCAGCCGTATTGCGTTGCGGTCGCTGCGGCGGTAGAGTCACGTCTTCCCCGTGTGTGCTTTCAAGGAGCGACAGGAATGACCCGAACGACGTGTCTCGTGTCCGGAGTGCTGTTGTCTGCCACCGTGGCCTTTGCCCAGACGCCCCCGGCCACGCCGCCGGCGGCTCCCCTGAAGCTCTCGCTGGCGGCCGGCCTGCAGCGGAACTACGCGAACATCAAGATGAACCTCACGCAGGAAGCCGAGAAGATGCCCGAAGACCAGTTCGGCTTCAAGCCGACGCCCGAGGTGCGTGCCTTCGGGCAGCTGTTCGGGCACGTCGCCAACAGCCAGTTCAACGCCTGTTCGGCGGTGAAGGGCGTGCCGAACCCGAACCAGGGCAACGACAACGAGAAGAAGACCACGAAGGCCGAGTTCGTGAAGGTGTTGGCCGATTCGTTCGCGTTCTGCGACGACGCCTTTGCGGCATTGACCGATGAAAGCGCCCTGCAATTGATCAAGCAGGGGCAGAACGAGATCGCGCGGGGTGCGGCCCTGGCCGGCCTCATCGCGCACGGCAACGAGATCTACGGCACGGGCGTGGTCTACCTGCGGCTCAAGGGCATCGTGCCGCCCTCGACCGAACGCGCACAGCAGATGCGGCGGCCGTAGACCGATCGTCACCGCGCGTGGGCGCAGGAGACATCGGCGGACCAGGCGAGCCGATGGTCCTCCTGCGCAGCGCCGCCAGCTCGGCAGGACAGGAGTAGAATGCGACCGATCTGGGAGGTCGCATGCTTCCAAGGGTCCCTGCCGTCATCGCTACTGCCTTCACCGCAATCCTGCTCCTCCTGCTCGGCGTCGCAATCGTCTCGACACAGAGTCCGCCCAAGGCAGGCGACGCTGCCCTCGGCACACAGACGTACGACAAGTACGAGCGACCCGCCGCCTGTGCCGCCTGCCACAAGGACATCGCGCGGCAGCACGAGCAGGCGATGATGTCGCAGGCCTACACGCACCACTGGGACGAGATCGAGTACTTCGGGCTTGCCGTCCCGCACGCCGACAAGGAACCGAAAGTCGCGGGCGTCAAGGCCGGGTGCAACGGGTGCCATGCGCCCATCGCCTTCCTCGCCGGCGACGTCCCGCCGCCGCTGCCTTCGGCGAACAGCCGCGCCAACGAGTCGGTGACCTGTGACCTGTGCCACACGGTCACGGGGTTCGAGGGCGACACGCCGTTCAACTTCAACTGGATCTCGGTGCCTGGCAAGACCAAGCAGGGACCACGCGACGGTGTGGTGAGCCCGCACCACGTCACGCAGAAGAACGACTTCCTGAAGACCGCCGAGTTCTGCGGCACGTGCCACAACGAGAAGAGCCCGTACGGCACGTGGGTCAAGGCCACGCACCTCGAGTGGAAGGAAGGCCCGCACGGCAAGGCCGGCATCGTCTGCCAGGACTGCCACATGCCGCCGGCCGCGGCCCGCAGCGCCCTGATGGGATCGGAACTGCCCGACATGCGGCAGCACCTGTTCCACGGCGCCCACGACCCCGGCAAGCTGTCGGGCGTGATCGAGGTGCGCATCCATCCCGACGTCCGCGAGGCCGAGCCCGGAGAGACGATGAAGCTCACCGCCGTCTTCGTCAATGCCAAGGCCGGCCACAAGGTGCCCAGCGGATCGGCCGAGGAGCGCGTCCTGTGGGCCCACGTGACCGCGAAGGACGCAAAGGGGCAGGTCTATCACCTGCCGGTCGACAAGAAGGGCTTCGCCGGCGAGGAGTTCACCATCGCGTCAGACGTCCTGGCATACCAGGACATCGGCGAGGTGAAAGGCATCGCCGACTTCCCCGGTCTCAAGCGCGACGGCGAGGTCCCGGCGGGCGATCGGATCTTCCGCCTGCCGTACCTGGATCCGAAGGGCCGCATGACCATCATGCAGTGGTCCACCGCGAGCTTCGGGCCCGACTATCGGCTCGCACCGCTCGCGGCCCGCAGCGAAACCTACACCTGGAGGTTGCCGGGCACCCTGCCGGCCGGCCCTGTCGTGGTGACGGCCGACGTCTACTACTCGCGGCTCGTGTCATCGGTGGCCGAATACATGAAGGTGCCGCGCGAAGAGTCCGAACCCGTGAAGGTGAACAGCCATTCGACGACCTTCACCATCCTGCCCTGAGGACGATCATGTCCCGATCAATCTCGATCGCACTGATCACGGCGACGTGCCTGCTGCTCCAGGTCGCGTCGTCTGAAGCCATCCCCGCGTTCGCCCGCAAGTACCAGTTCTCGTGCTCGACGTGCCACGCGCCGGCGCCACGGCTCAAGCCGTTCGGCGAAGACTTCGCGGCCCGTGGCTTCAGGCTCGAAGATCCCAGCCAGGAACCGACACGCGCGACACTCGATGTGGGCGATCCCACGCTGAGCCTGATGCGCGACGTGCCGCTGGCCATCCGGCTCGAGGGCTACGCCTCGTTCGCCGAGAACGAGCAACTGAACGTCGACGGGCAGTTCCCCTGGGTGTTCAAGGTCCTGTCGGGTGGGCAGATCAACAAGCAGTTTTCCTACTACTTCTACTACATCATCGAGAAGGGCCACGACGGTGGCCTCGAAGACGCCTGGATCCAGATCAACAAGCCCTTCAAGCTTCCGATCAACCTGACGGTCGGCCAGTTCCAGGTGTGCGACCCGCTCTTCAAGCGCGAACTGCGCCTCGAGCGCTTCGACTACCAGATCTTCAAGACACATGTCGGAGCGGCTGCCGTCGATCTCACGTACGATCGCGGCCTGATCGCCAGCTGGGACTTCCCCGGCGGCGTCGAGTCGGTGCTCCAGGTCGTCAACGGCAACGGCATCGAGATGGCCGACGAGTTCGACAACTTCGACCGCGACAACCTGAAGAACGTCGCCTACCGCCTGGCGAAGTCCTTCACGAAGGGGCGGGTCGGCCTGTTCGGCTACTACGGGAAGGAAGCGGGAGAAGGCGAGGTCCGCAACCGCACCTACTACATCGGGCCAGACGCGGTGATTGATTTCAGCGACCGGCTGCAGCTCAACCTGCAGTACCTCGAGCGGCGCGACGACAACCCCGAGTTCCTGGCGACTGCCGACGGGTCGGACTGGGAGACGCGAGGCGGCTTCGCGGAGTTGATCTACCTGCCGCTCGGCGCCGACGCGCCGTGGTCGATCGCGGGTCTCTACAACAAGGTGACGTCAGACGATCCGAACGCGAAGTACCACAGCCTGTCGGCGACCGTGGGACGCCTCCTCGCGCGCAACGTCCGCCTCACCGTCGACGTGGGCCGCGAATTCGAGTACCAGGGAACACGGGCGAGCATCGGCCTGGTGACGGTGTTCTAGAGAGGCCGGGCGGGCGCGGTGGCCGAGCACGACAGCGACGCGGGCCGTCTCGAGCGGCGGCGGTCCGTCGCCGACCTCGTGTCGGCGGGCGTGACCGTGCTGATGGAAGGGGCGGTGGTCGAGCGCGTACGGCGCGGGGCGCCGACGCTGCTCGACCCACTCCTCATGAACGCGCCGCTGGTCTACGGCGACGCCGGCCGCGCGCTGCTGCAGCAGATCTACCGCGAGTACATCGAGATCGGGCGCGCGCACGGCCTGCCGCTCTTCTCGCTCGCGCCCACGTGGCGGGCCAATCCCGACCGGCTCGCAGCGTCGGCGTTCGCCGGGCGCGATCTCAACGGCGATGCCGTTCGCTTCCTCCAGGACATCCGGTCGCGCTGCGGCGACTACGCGGCGCATGTCTACATCGGCGGACTCATGGGTTGCCGGGGCGATGCCTACAATCCCCGCGAGGCGCTCACCCGGGACGCGGCGCGGGTCTTTCATGCGGTGCAGGCCTCGGCGCTCGCCGCCGCCGGGGCCGACTACCTCATGGCCTCGACCATGCCCGAGATCCACGAGGCGCTCGGTATGGCCGAGGCTCTCGCATCGACGGGCTCCCCCTATCTCGTGAGTTTCATCGTGCGGCCGTCGGGCTGCCTGCTCGACCAGACGCCACTCGACGAGGCCATGGCACGCCTCGACACCGAGGTCACCCCGCGCCCTCTGGGCTTCCTCGTGAACTGCGTCCACAGTTCGACACTGGGCGCCGCGCTCGGTACGCCGGCTGGCATGCGCGCGCTACGCACCGGCAGGTTCCTCGGCCTGCAGGCCAACACGTCGTCGAAGAGTCCCGAGGAACTCGATGGTGCAGAGGAACTCGAGGGCGAGGCCGCCGCCGAGTTTGCTTCGGGGATGTACGACCTGCGCAGCCGCTTCGGCCTGCGCGTGCTGGGCGGATGCTGCGGCACCGACGCCGCCCACATCGCCGCGCTCGCCCGCCGCCTGTCGGGGGCGTGACGCCTGCTCGTCGTCGACGGGCCTGCTAGAAGTTCACACGCACGGCAAGCTGCACCTGTCGCGGAGCCTTCGCCGAGAAGATCCGGCCGAAGGTCGCCGGTTCGTCCACGTAGAGTTCGGGCAGGTCGTAGTTCGCCCGGTTGAACAGGTTGAATACCTGCGCCTCGACCCAGAGTCCGCGCCTGCCTCCGAGCGGGATGCGCCGGGCAAGCGCCATGTCCACCGACGAGTACCCGGGCCCCCGCAGGATGTTGCGCCCCGCATCGCCGAAGGTGTACGGCGGCGGCACGGCGAACGCGCTGGTGTCGAACCACGCGCCGGGGCCGGGGTTGGCGATGTCGGGATTGCCGACCAGGTTGGGATGGTCAGACCCGCTCTGCTGGCCGGTGTTGCCCGTGTTGCTGTTGTCGAAGCGCAGCAGCGGCGTGAACGGCTGTCCCGACTGGAGGGTGACGATGCCGCGCAGCTCCGTGTTGCGCGTGATGACGTTGCCCGCCGGCAGCTGGTAGATGAACGACGCCGCGAAACGATGGCGGATGTCGAACCCTGACGGGCCCCACTGCGCCGCCATGTTCTGGCTGTCCTGCGGGAAGTTCGGATCCCCGGTCGTGCCGAGGAATGCCGAGCCGTCGTCCTTCGAATCCGACAGCGTGTACGACGCCCAGACCGACACGCTGCGCGCGAGCGGACGGCTGAACAGGAACTGCAGCGAGTTGAACGTGGAGCGGCCGGCGCTCTCGATGTAGAAGATGCTGCCGTAGGCGGGATACGGCCGCCTTGCCTGCACGCTGCCCGGACCCGGGGGCGGCTGGTTCAGGTCGCGCGAACGGATCAGGTTGTTTCCCTTCGACCCCGCGTAGCTGACCGTCACCACCCCGAGCGACCCGACCTGGTACTGCACGCTTGCGTTCCAGTGCTGCATGAACGACGTGACGAGGTCAGGGCTCAGCGTGCTGAGCGATGGCGGAGGCGCGAACCCGCCGTTGGCCGGGAACGGGTTGCTGAGCGTCAGCAGCGAGAACTGCGTCGGAAAGTAGGCCCTGAGCGTGAACTGCGGTGGGTTGAAGTACTGCGCCGAGTTCACCTCGAACATGCCCCCGTCGTAGTAGAGGCCGTAGCCCCCGCGCACCACCAGGCCGGGGCGGGGCTGCCACGCGAGCCCGATCCGCGGTGCGATGTTGTTGTGATCCGCCTGCACGCCCGAGGCCGAGATGCCGTTCGTTCCGACAGGGACCACCGCGCCCGAGGCGGCGTCGAAGCTCGACATGTGATTCGTCGGGTCGCTGGCCGGCGTGTTGTACTCGTAGCGCACGCCGAGGTTGAGCGTGACGTCGGGCGCGAGTTTCCAGTCGTCTTGCACGTAGGCCGTGTACGCCGTGGTGCGGAGCTGCAACGTGTTGTCGGACTTCGACTGCAGCGTGAACGATGGATACCCGAGCAGCAGGTCGCTCATGCCGGATCCCGAGAGCAGCCCGGAGAAGGTCAGCGACCCGCGCGCGAGGATGTCGAGGTTGCCGTCGAGGCGCTGATGACGGATGTCGCCGCCGAACCGCCACAGGTGCGGGCCCCGGTCCAGCGCGATCGTCTGGCTGAACTGATACGTGGTCGTCTCTCGCTGGATGGGCAGCGTGCCGGTGTCGCCGACCTTCGACAACCCCGCGATCGTCATGGCGGGATACGCGTAGTCGCGTTCGGGCACCTCGAGCCAGTTCACCCCCCACAGCGCGCCGACGTCGGTCCCGTAGTTCTCCGGGAGGATGTTGCGGGCGTACCGGTTGAACCCGAACCGCGATGTGCTGACCGTTCGGTCGCCGAACACGCGCTGGTACTGCAGCATCGCGTTGGTCGCGGGATCTTCGTACGTGTTCCCGAAGCCCGGAACGGTTTCGGTGTCTTCGGCGTACGGGTCGAAGGCGTCCACCGTGCCGTGGTTGTAGCGCAGCATCAGCTGATCGCGGGCAGAGAGCCGGTGATCGAGACGGATGGTCGCCTGGTCCTGGTCCTCGCGCGACGGCGCGTTGTACAGGTAGTTGCCGGCCAGCCCCGGCCTGTTGGCATGTGGATACAGGGCAATCACGTTGCGGGCGATCGGATCGATGCGGTTCGGCGGGATGATGTTGCCGGCGAACGGCTGCCTCGTGAACGGGTCATACACCGTGGTTGGGAGTTCCGACAGGTTCCCCGCGCGCTGCAGGTCGGTCGGCACCGTCGACAGGCGCGTCACGGTGCGCCGTTCGCGCAGGAAGTCGAAGCTCGCGAAGGCGAACGTGCGGTCGCGCAGCAGCGGGCCGCCGAGGCTCAGGCCGAACTGGTTGCGTTCGAACGGCGGCTTCTCGCCCGAGTCGTCGAAGGCGTTGCGGGCGTTCAGGGACTCGTTCCGGTAGTACTCGTAGGCCGAGAGATCGAAGCGGTTGCTGCCGCTCCGCGTGATGACGTTGACCTGCCCGGCGGCGCTCCGCCCGTACTCGGCGCTGTAGCTGTTCGTGGCGATCTTGAACTCCTGGATGCTGTCGACCGGAGGCTGCACGACGTAGCGGTTGACGTACGGGTCGTTGTTGTCGACGCCGTCGAGCAGGTAGTTGTTGTATTCCTCGCGGCCGCCGTTGGCGTGCATCGCAAACGATCCGCGCGACGACAGCTCAGAGCCTTCAGCCGGCGGATTGACGCCGGGCGTCAGCATCGCCAGTTGCAGGAAGTCGCGCCGGTTCAGCGGCAGCGACTGGATGCGCCGCTGATCGATGATGGTGCCCAGGTCGGCAGACTCGACCTGGAGCGGCGCGAGTTCAGCCGTCACCTCGACGGTCTGCACAATGCCCGCGATGGGCAGGTAGAAGTCGAGTCGCTGCTCGCTGTCGACCGCCACGGGCACCTGTGGGCGTTCAACCCGCTCGAACCCCTGCGCGACAGCCGAGATGTCGTAGCGGGCCGGAGGCAGGTCCGCAAGACGATAGCGCCCCTCACCATCGCTGACGGTCGTGCGACTCAGCGCGCGAAGCCCGTCCGATGCGACCACCATGGCACCAGCCACCGGCTGGCCGCTCGGGTCGATCACGGATCCCGTGATCGTTCCCGTCGTCAACTGCGCCTGCACCACGATGGCGCCCGCGTTGACGATGAGCAACGCCAGGCACGCGACCTTCATTCTGAATGAGTTCACTGACCTGCTCCCCATGACATGCGCTCGTCCGTCCGGCGGCGCACTACTGGTCCAACCGGATGGCTGCCGGCTTCGCCGTCCAGGCGCCTCCCCTGTCTGCCATTGGCCTCGTCGGCGGGAATCTCGTCGCAAACACGCTGTCGTCTCCGGTCCACTTCAACTCGACCTCTGTCGTGCCCGGTGCCGCCACGTACGCCTCGGCGGCCATCCGAAGGAACTGGGCCGCTGTCACGCGCACTCCCTCGACGGTCACAGACGCGGGCACCGCATTGCGCGGCACCGCTGTCCAGGCGGCGGCGGTCAGCATGCGACGGATTCCGGCCGACTCCCGGGTCAACGCCGCGATGGGGATGCGGACACCGGTCGCCTGGTTGTCGGGTTCGACCTTCAAGGGGCCGAACAGCCTGACGGGTCGCGAGGTCGCGGGCCAGACACCGGGCTGGGTCGTGTCGCCCAGCGCCGTGACCAGGAGACCGAACAGGTCGGCCAGCGAGAAGTACCGCGTGCCGCCGCGAACGAACGGCGGAAGCTGCCCAACCGCCGCCTCGGTCTCGCGAATCAACGAGGTCGCCGCCTCCGCCAGGTCCGCGCGCGTGACCGGTTCCGACAGGCCGGACTCGGCCTGGCTGGCGAGCTGCTTCACCGAGACGAATCGACTGCCGGGGTTCTGCGGAAGGAACGTCGTCACCAGCCAGTCGAGTACCGCGTCTTCCTGGGCCTCCATCGCCGCCCGTTCCTCCGGCGAACGTTTCGCCGCCGCCGGGAGGTTCGGGGCCTTGGGGTTGTCGTAGGCATGCTCCAGGGGCGTCTGGTAATTGCGGGCACCGAAGCCGGGCTTCATGTACACCGCCGGGTGGCCGAGCCGCACCTGCACGACATGCAGCTTCGACCGGTCGAGGCCCTCGAGCAGCTTCGTCAGCGCCTCCGGCCCTTCGTAGGCATTGAACACACGCCCGCCGGAGACGCCGTAGTCAGACACGCGGAGGGCCGTGTCGAGCCAGAACACCTCGGGGGCACATCGCTCGTCGGCCGCCAGCAGGTTGCTGTTCATGGGCGCGCCCATGCGGTAGCCGTCGAGGTTGCGGGCCGGGTACGTCGTGTTTTCGAGGAAGCCCACGAGTGCCGGACGTGAGCCGAGTGCGTCAAGCGCATGCACCAGTTCACCGGCGTACCAGGGCTCGTAGGTGATGCCGCGCGCGAAGGCCACATGGCCGAAGACATCCAGCACGCGCTTGAATCCTCCGACCTGCGAAGGATCGGGTTCCCCCGTGAGCGTGTGCTTCCACTCGGTCAGGAACCACTGGTGGGCCTGGAGCCTGGCCAGCCATCGCTTCTCGGGCGTATCGGCGCCGCGCAGGTTCGGCCGCGGCCGGGCGACGAACGTCGGTTCCTCGGTGCCGTCATAGCCGACTTCGGCCAGGCCTCTCCGGACGTAGTCCTTGACGGTATCCACGGAATGCGTCGAACCGTTCTCGCGTCCCAGGAGGTTGGCGGCGACCCCGCTGAACTGCAGCAGGCACACCGGGTGGAAGGCGGCGGCGCGCGCCTGCAACCTGTCAACCACCTTGAGGGTGCGAGGCAGGCCGTCCATGCTGGCGGGCACGTTGATCTCGTCGTCGAGCGTCGTCTGCAGCAGGACGTAGACCGGCGCTTTCACCGCGGCCGAGGCCTCCGGAGGCGGCGCGGGCGGAACCTGCGTGGCGTGTGCCCGCAGGGTGACCGCCACGGTCAGCGTCAACACTCCAGCCAGGAACCCGGCGCCGGCGACAAGACGAGCACGCATGTGCACCTCTGGACGAATGGGGACCCCATAAAGCACTGGCCGAACCCGGAGGACGTGTTCCGGGTTCGACCAGTGTCGTTTCACGGACGGCCGCCGACCGGTCGCGGTGCTACCGGCCGACGATCTTCGCCATCACCTGGTTCGACTGACAGGTCTCGTCGAGGTTCGGTGCCAGCGGCTTCACCACCCAGTAGTAGGTGTTGCCAACGGTCAGGCCGCTGTTGATGTAGAGCAACTGGGTGCCCAGCACCTGCGCGATCAGGTCGTACGGGCCTCCAGCAACCTGGCTGCGGTACACCCTGTACCCCGCAGCCGACACATTCGTCCAGTTGAGCTGCACCTGCCTGCCAGCGGCCCGAGCGGTCAGGACCGTGCAGCCAGCGCACCTCGGATCCGACGCCGCCAGCACGTTCACCTCGCCCGTGCTGGTGCTCGACAAGTCGGGCTGCGGCGGGAACGAGAGGCTGGTGGTGTCGGTCACCTTCAAGCGGACCAGGTAGTTGCCGAACCCCCTCGCCGTGAAGGCGGCCGTCACGTCGGGCACCTTGCTGTTGGCGATGTCGTAGGTGCCGTCGTTGTTCAGATCCCAGGCGTACCGACTGGATCGTGTCGCCGGGGCAGGCAGGGCAGTTCGGATCGTGCGTGCCCTGGTCGGGGTTGACCGAGCCGGAGCCGTCCAGGAACCACGGCGTTGCGCCCGGGCAGAAGTTGTACGGGCCGCCGGCATCAGCCGTCGGCGCCAGCGGCGGGATCGACACGTTGACGGTGATGACCGCGTCGTCCTGGGCGCCGGCGCCGAAGTTGTCGGTCACCCGCAGCTTCACCACGTAGTTGCCGAGCACAGCGGGCGCTGTCCACGTCGCGATGGGTCCGAACAGGTCGTAGGTCCCGTCATTCCCGATGTCCCACTCCCATTTCACGATGCTCTTGGTCGGATCCTGGTGGAACGAGGACGACCCATCGAGTTTCACCTCGCCGCCCGCCACCGCCGGATTCGGGATGGCCTTGGCGACCGCCACCGGCGCGCCCGACTCCGTGACCGTCCGATTGAGCATCTGGATCGCCCACGACGTCTCGAAGTAGTTCTGGGCGCCGTCGCCGCAGTAATGACCCGACCAGTAGTGACCCGCGTTCATGTCGCCAACGAGCGTCCTGGCCACGCCGTCGGTTGGCGCGCCGGCGCTGACTTCGGCCGCGTACCAATCCAGGTCACCCCCGAGCAGCGTGATCGGGTCCTTGACCCCGCTGACTTCGTCCACGTGCAGCAGCATCGCCTTCACGAAGGCATAGAGGCCGTAGTAGTACTCCTTGACCCCGTTGCAGTAGCCCGTGTTGGCGAACTGGTTGCGTGTGTACGCCTCGGTCTTCTCCCACTTCTGGTCCGCGCCGCCTCGACCGAGCCGGTCGAGCGCCAGCTGGACCATGCCAGAGGGCGTGGTCGCCCAGAGCGACCAGGGGTTGTAATTGGCCGAATAGAGGAAGTAGCCGTACATGCCGCCCGAGCCGGTCATGTAGAACGTGTTCTTCAGCCAGTACGGGTTTGCCTGCCTGACGATCTCCGGGATCTGGATGCCAGGGTCGGTCGGGCCGTACTGCGCCTTGCCGAACCCCTCGGCGGCCAGCAACGCGATGGCGCCCCACTGGGCGGTGGAGTTGTCGGCGCTGCCGTACTGCGCCCCGTAGTGCCACCCGCCGAATCCCGAGCCGTTGCCGTTGTAGTTCTGGCCCCACACGAACCAGTCCACGAGATCCTGCAGGATCGCGCGATAGGTACGACTCACGACGTTCACATTCCCGGTGTCGGCAAGCCTGGTGGGCGTGCCGCTCGCCGCGAGCGCCGTCAGCACCATGCCCATCTGGTACGTATCGTTGCCGATGTAGAGGTACTTGCCGTTCTTCGAGGGATCCCCTGCGACGCAGTCCGTGCAGTCGGGATCCATGGTGCCCGCGAACGCAAAGCCGGCGTTGTAGGTTCCGACCGTGTACGTCTTCAGGCCCGTCGAGCCCGCGCTGATGCCGTCGAAGAACCGGCGCATCCCGCGCTGGACGGTCTCGACATACGGATTCGACGCCAGGCCATCTTCGCGGTGGCCGTTCACGAAGAACGCGTTGACGTTGGTGGCCTGCAGCGCGATGTAGCCCGCGCATGCGACGCCGCTGCAGCCCGACATCCATGAACCATAGTCCTTGCCGCTCTGGACGTAGCGGTACATCGTCTTGTGCAGGTACCAGAGGCCTTCGTCGATGGCGATGTTGGCCTCGACCTCCAGGCTCTTGGCCCGCATCTGGACGAGGTACGTGGCCGAAGCGAACTCAGCTGTGGTCGTGTTCGTGATGGTCAACGTGGCGGCGAAGATGTCGCCAGCCGAGCCCGCATACGTGTGCGACGCCTCGATGACGAACCGGTTCGAGACCGTGCCGGTCGCATCCGGGGTGCCGTCACCGAACGCCCACCTGTACGTGATGTTGGCACCCTGAACGTCAGAGGTGCCTTTCAGCGTGACCGCCTTCCCGGCATACGTATCGTGTGCGATCAGCGGGTTCGTGGCGACCCAGGGCACCGTCTTGACGACGGGCGGGGCGGCCATGGCTGCTGCGGGAAGGAGCAACGCGGCGAGAACGACAAACACGGGGGCAATGCGCCAAGGAACCTTCCTGATCATGCCCATCTCCTTCACATGCCTTTTGGGGGGACCTCCGCATAAGAGGGCCGGTCGGGCAACGCGCCCGACCGGGAGAGAGAGCAGAAAGCACCGGTCAGGCCGGTGCCTCGTTTACGCGCGCCGGCGAAGCCGCCGCGACACCGCCGCGAGACCGAGACCGAAGAGCGTCAGCATGGCGGGCTCAGGGATCGGGCCGGGGCCCGGAGCCTGGGTCGTCTGCTGGAAGTAGACCTTCGAGCCCGATGGGTCACTATGCTCGAGGTAGTAACCTGACGTCGGTGGTGCAAGCGATACAGTGAAGTAGACGTCCCGGTCTGGGTCTCCGGCGCCAAGCGTGAAGGCATAGCCCAACGCCACGGAGACGTCCTCGGGTCCGGCCGGGTTGGTGTTTGCCATCTCGAGTGGCGTCGCGAAGTCGAAGACCTTGAAATGGTCGTAGATGTCCCCAAACACCCAACCGGGTTCGTCAATCTCCCAACTCTGTCCGGCCCCAGGGGCGCCAACCACGGCACCCAACTCGTCGAATATCCCCCCGCCGACCAGCGGGTCCACGAACTGGTAGTCGAAGAACCCGGCCACGTAGTAGCTTCCCGCGCCGCTGAACGTGTACTTGACCGTGCCGAGCCCCGTCGTCATGTTGAAGCCCGTCAGATCGGCTCCCACTGGCGCCCATGGACCAAATGCGCTGTCGTACACGACGCCGTCAATCGATGACTTGAAGCCCAGTTCAGCGAAACTGAGGACCGGTGCCGCCCTGGCGACCTGCGCGGCCAGGCCGAGTACCGCCAGAAGCACGAGTGCGATGACGCGTTTCCTCATGGGAATCTCCCTCCGATCAAAATGAATGCTGACGTGCGGCTGGTGGGGCAGGGGGCGCCTGAGGCGGCGAGGGCTGGCCGTCCCCTGCATGCTGGGGCGAAGGGGGGTGGACGCCCTGTGGTTGTGTCCGATGGGTACATACCCAATCCCACGCGCCCCGAGGGAGCATCCTCGGGTCTTCCATTACCCTAGCAATTGTCGAGCCTGCGCCACATTGGCGCGTTGCGCCAGCAAGGGTCGCTCTGACCGGGAAGGCTCGAAGATAGTCTGCTGTCTTGGTGACTTTGTTGCTCGAATACAGCGATTCCATGTGGCACTGCCGACGCCCACGAAAGGCAGGTCCAGTCCATCTCACTCGTGAGTAGAATGGCAGCGACTTCCCGACGTCGGCGATCTCGGGAGGAACCTTATTGGTCGTGACCACTGGATCGCCACAGGGCGGCGCACGCGTCAGTGGATTGCCGGCACGCCCCCGGTTGATCGAAAGGGACGCCCATGAGACCGAGCTTGAGGCTGCTGGATGACTCCCTGATCCAGCGCATCGTCGGCGAGGCGCGCGACATCCTGTGCTCCCTGGGTGTTGAAATTCACAACGCACCTGTCCTCGAGTTGCTGGCCGGCCACGGCGCCGACGTGAACCTCGCCGGCTGGCATGCCCGCCTGACCCCCGACATCCTCGATCGCGCCCTCGGCACCGTCGCGCACTCGTTCAGGCTGTTCGACGTGCTCGGCAACCAGACGCACGACCTCGCCGGCAACAACGTCTACTTCACACCGGGCTCGGCGGCCATCCACATCCTCGACGAGGACGGCAGGCACCGGAAGCCGACGACCGCCGACTACGTCAAGTACGCGAAACTCGTGAGCGGTCTGCCACACATCGCGTCGCAGAGCACGGCGCTCATTCCCGCCGACGTGCACGCGCGCATCTCCGACAGCTACCGCCTCTATCTCAGCCTGCTCTACGGCGAGAAGCCCGTGGTCACGGGCGCCTTCACCATCGAGGCCTTCGAGGTCATGAAGGATCTGCTGCTGGCCGTGAGGGGCACCGCGCAGGCACTCGCCGAGAAACCGCTCGCGGTGTTCTCGTGCTGTCCGACCGCGCCGATCAAGTGGAGCGACGTGACCAGCCAGAACCTGGTCGACTGTGCGCGCTGGTCCATCCCGGTCGAGTTCATCTCGATGCCACTGTCAGGGTTCATGGCGCCCGTGACGCTGGTCGGCAGCCTCGTCCAGCAGACCGCCGAGACGCTGAGCGGCATCGTCATCAGCCAGCTCACCAGGCCGGGGCACCCGATCCTCTACGGCGGGTCGCCGGCCATCTTCGACGTGCGCTACGAGACCACGCCGATGGGCGCCATCGAGACGATGATGCTCGACTGCGCCAACAGCGAGATCGGCAAGTGGCTCGGCATGCCCACCCAGGGTTACATCTCGCTGAGCGATGCCAAGCAACTCGACGCGCAGGCAGGTCTCGAGACGGGGATCGGCGCCGTGCTGGCCGCGCTGTCGGGGATCAACAGCATCTCGGGGCCGGGCATGCTCGACTTCGAGAGCTGCCAGAGCCTCGAGAAGCTCGTCGTCGACAACGAGATCTGCGGCATGACTGCGCGGCTGCTGCGAGGCATCGAGCCGAAAGACGACTTCCCGTCGAGGGCGCTCTTCGAGGAACTGCTGCGCGAGAAGCACCTGCTGATTGCGAAGCACACGCGCCGGCACCTGCGCAGCGAGATCACGTTTCCCGGTGCGGTCATCGACCGCGCCAACCAGGCACGCTGGCTCGAAGAGGGTGGCCTGACATTGCGCGAGCGTGCCGCGCGCGAAGTGTCGCGCCTGGTGGCGAGCTACACGCCCTCGCGCGTGTCTGACGACGTGCGACGCGACCTGACCTCGGTGATGGCACGCGAGGCCAGCCGGCACGGGATGCAGGCGCTGCCGGCACACGACGCATGAGAGAGCGCGCCGAGTTCCCGATCGGTGACGCGATGCCGCCGCGCGAGGGCGTGCTCGAGCGCATGGGGATGTCGTCGGCGCCCGACGTGTCATCGCGCACCGGCGCGCTGGTCGCGTCGGCCACCGCCGAGTTCGAGCGTCTCGCAGAGCCACGAGGCCTGGTCGAGGACGTGTCGATCGAGGAGTTCGCCGTGCTCTACGCCGGCGATGGCCGGAACACGCACGAGACGCCGCTCGAGCAGATCTATCCCCGTGCCGATGCGCTGGCCCTCTTCGTGGCCACGCTTGGTGCGGGAGTCAGCGCGAGGATCTCGGAACTGTTTGCGTTGCGCGACATGGCCAGCGGGTTCGTGCTCGACGCGGTCGCGTCGGTCGCGGCCGACCTGCTGACCGAACGCCTCGCCGACCGCTACGGCGAGCGCGTGTCGAGTGCGTCGACACGCGTGCTGGGCTACAGCCCGGGCTACTGCGGCTGGCACATCAGCGCGCAGCGCAAGCTGTTCGAGCGGCTGCGGCCGGGTGAGATCGGCGTCACGCTCAACGACAGCTTCCTGATGCAGCCGCTCAAGTCGGTGTCGGGTGTGCTCGTCGCGGGCGCTGCCGCGATTCACCGGTTCCGTCCGGAGTTCTCGTGTTGCGCGGTGTGCGCAACGCGGCAATGCGTGCCGCGCATGCGATCGGTGCAGTAGGCGGTGCGAAACTGCAGCGTGCCGATGCTGGCGCGCGCGTGAACGATGTGGGAGATCCGATGGACATCCTGGCGCAGATAGCCGAACAACTCGAACTGGGCGACGACGAACGGGTGCACGCGCTGACACGCCAGGCCATCGACGCCGGGCTGCCGGCCGCCGACATCCTGAACCTCGGCCTCATCGGCGGCATGAACGTCGTCGGCGAGAAGTTCCGCGTGCGTGACATCTTCCTGCCCGACGTGCTCCTCGCCGCACGGGCGATGTACGCGGGCATGGACCTGGTGAAGCCGTTGCTGCTGAAGGAGAACATCCCGACGCAGGGCACCGTCGTCATCGGTTCGGTGCGCGGCGACCTGCACGACATCGGCAAGAACCTCGTCGGCATCATGCTGAAGGGTGCCGGGTTCGAGGTGGTCGACCTCGGTGCCGACGTGCACGCCGACGCGTTCGTCGAGGCTGCGGTGGCCGAGCGCGCGTCCATCATCGGCATGTCGGCGCTGCTGACGACGACGATGCCCGTGATGAAGGACGTCGTGGATCTCGTGGCGGCCCGGGGCCTGCGGTCGTCGATCAAGATCATGGTGGGCGGCGCGCCCGTGTCGGCCGACTACGCGAGGGAGATCGGCGCCGACGCGTACGCCTACGACGCCGCCAGCGCCGTGGAACGCGCGCGTGCCCTGATGGGATAGCGCGCGATGGACGGCATCCGCGAACGACTGACGCGCGGGGATGTGATCCTCGGCGACGGCGCCTGGGGCACGCTGCTGATGGAGCGTGGCCTCGCGGCCGGCGAACCGCCTGAACGGTTCAACCTCGACAAGCCAGGGGTGATCGAAGAAATCGCGTCGCTGTATCTCGAGGCGGGCGCCGAGATCATCACCACCAACACCTTCGGCGGCTCCCCCCTGAAGCTCGAGTCGTTCGCGCTCGCCGACCGCACCGAAGACATCAACGCGATGGCCGTTGCCGCTGCGCGACGCGCCGTTGGCGATGATGCCTACATCTCGGCATCGATGGGGCCGACCGGACGATTGCTGCGCCCGTTTGGCGACACCGACCCGGCGCGCATGTCCGAGGCCTTCGAGCGGCAGGCGGCTGCGCTGGCGAGCGCGGGCGTCGACCTGTTCTGCGTCGAGACCATGAGCGACCTCGACGAGGCCGTGCTGGCGGTGACCGCGATCCGGAACGTGGCGCCGCATGTGCCGATCATGGCCACGATGACGTTCGAGCAGACGCGCCGCGGGTTCTTCACGGTCATGGGCGTCTCGATCGCCGGCGCCGCCCGTGGCCTGCACGCGGCGGGCGCCGACATCGTCGGGTCGAACTGTGGCGTGGGCATCGGCACGATGGTCGAGATTGCCCGCGAGTTCAGGCGTCACACCGAGGTGCCCATCGCGATCCAGGCCAACGCCGGTCTGCCCGTGAGCAGCCACGGCGTGGCGGTGTATCCCGAGACACCCGAGGACGTGGTAACCAGCGCGCCCGACCTGATAGCGGCGGGCGTGCAGATCATCGGCGGGTGTTGCGGTACGACCCCGGCGCACATCCGTGCCCTGCGCGCGTTCATGCAACAGGCACGGTCCCGCTGAGTCAACCGAATCGGCACACATCGTCCAGGCGATCGCGATGTCGCCCACTGCGAGGACTTCGAAAGTCCCGTTGGTTGACTTGCCGAAGGCCTGGACACACCTGGCAGCGTTCTGGCGGCGGGAGCTGCGTTGATGACTTGTGGCGCGTGAATTGCTCAACGACTCAGCTTCTGAGTGTTGCTTTGCGCTTCGTGGGCGGGGACGAGATGCGTCCTCCCACCATGCAAATGCACAGGGCACGTGGCGGGCGGTCTCGTCACGTGTCGGTGCCGATCGAGAGAGGACAGTGAATGGACACCCTCGTGAACCGGGTTCGGGCACTTGCTGCTCGTGCCCTCCTGGTCTTGTCGTTCGGGGTGATCGCTGCGCCTGCCGGTGCAGCCGTGATCCACGTGGACATCGTCCCCGATCGCGTCGTCAACCAGTGGAATTTCCGGCTGGACTTCGACGGCGACGGCTTCCCGGAGCTGTTCTTCTTTCACGACCTCGGGTGTGTGGGGAACTGTCGCAGTAACGCGTCGGTCACGGCAGGATCCGGGGGCGCCGGTACTCGGCTCCACGGTCGCCGGGTTCACCGGCCCGACGCCACTCGGCGCGGGCGCGTTCATCGGCCCCGGTGCGTCTCAGTTCGGGTCTGGTGGAACGCTCGCAGAGGACCACTTCTCCGGAACGCCGCCGGTGACGTTTTTCGAGGAGGGGCTCTGGGACAACGACACGACGGCGTTCGTCGGGTTCAGGTTCCTGCTCGGCGCCGACACGCATTACGGGTGGGCGCGCGTCTTCGTGGAGGAGACCTCCAACATCATCACGGTGTTCGACGCCGCCTATGAAGACACGCCCGACACAGGGCTCAGGGCTGGCGCGGTTCCAGAGCCGGCCTCGCTCGTCCTGCTGTCGCTCGGCCTGGTGGGAGCGCTGCGCCGCAGGTTCCAGTAGAGCGGAGCGGCGCCGCCGCGTGGTGACACGGCCCATGCAGTAGACTCCCGCGGTGCCGACAACTCCGCCTGTGCGTCGCATCGGGTTCTGGATGGCCGTGTCGCTGGTCATGGGCAACATGATCGGATCGGGCGTCTTCCTGTTGCCGGCCTCGCTCGCGGGCTTCGGTGGCCTGAGCCTGCTGGGATGGGTCGTGTCGGCGACGGGCGCCGTCTGCCTCGCGCTCGTCTTCGCACGGCTCGCGCGGTTCGATCCTGCCGCCGGCGGACCGTATGCGTTCACGCGACGCGGCTTCGGTGACTTCGCAGGGTTCCTGGTCGGCTGGGGCTACTGGATCGCCGTCTGGACGAGCTGCGCGGCGCTGGCGGTGGCGTTCGTCGGCTACCTCGACCCGTTCTTTCCTGCGCTGGTCCGCAATCCGACCGCCGCCGCAACGATGGCGGTGGGCGCGCTGTGGGTGCTCACCGCCGTGAACGTGTGGGGCGTGCGGGCGGCGGGCCACGTGCAGGTCGTGACGACGGCGGTGAAGATCCTGCCGCTGGCGCTCGTCGGCATCGGCGGCCTCTTCGTGTTCGACGCGTCGCACTTCACCATCACGCAGACAACGCCCGGCGCGTTCGGAGGCGGGCTGTCGGCGGTGGCGACGCTGACGCTGTGGGCGTTCCTCGGCCTCGAGTCGGCGACGGTGCCATCGGGAAGCATCGACAACCCGGACCGCACGATCCCTCGCGCGACGATCATCGGCACACTGCTCGCCGCGGCCATCTACATCGTCAGCACCGTCGGCGTGATGAGCATCATCGACCCGTCGACTCTCGCGCACTCGACGGCGCCGTTTGCCGACGCCGCGCGCGTGCTGCTCGGCGACCGCGCCGCCGGGTTCGTGGCGATTGGCGCGGCCATCTCGTGCTTCGGCGCGCTCAACGGCTGGATCCTGCTCACCGGACAGGTACCCCTGGCGGTCGCGAACGACCGACTGTTTCCCCGTGCGTTCGCGAGGCTCAGCCCGCGTGGGACGCCGGCCTTCGGGCTCATCCTGTCGAGCGTGCTGACGACCCTCCTGATCGCCTCGAACTACACGAGAGACCTCGTGGGTCTCTTCACGTTCGTGATCCTCCTCTCGACGCTCAGCACCCTCGTGCCGTACGTCTTCTCGACGCTGGCCGGCTTCCTGATTGAGCGGCAGGGCGGTGCCAGGCAACTGCACGGTTCGCTGCAGACGACGCTCGTCGCGCTCGTCGCGTTCGGTTACTCGATGTGGGCCATCGGCGGCGCGGGTGCCGACGTGGTCTACTGGGGCTTCCTGCTCCTGCTCTGCGGGTTGCCCGTCTACGTCTGGGTGGTGCGGCACAGGACCGTGGCCACGCCTGGCCCCGACACCTTCGATCGCCTGAGCGCACTCGGCGCGCCAACGGGCGACCCCGACCAGATGCGCGCCGAGATCGATGCCGGGCGAGGATGAGTCCGTCGAGCACATCATGACGAACACGACCGGGCAGTCAGAAACGGGGAGGCTGTCGCGGCTGCTGCTGAAGCATCCGCGCGAGGCGTTTGCGAGCGAAGAGGCCATCGCTCGACAGTGGCGCGACCTCCACTTCACGGCCGCGCCCGACTTCGCGCGCGCGGTCGCACAGTACGACTACTTCGTGACGCTCGTCGGAGGTGGTGACACCGACGTGATCTACGCGCCCGAGACACCGGGCGTGGGACTCGACGCCATCTACGTGCGCGACGCGGCGGTCGTGTGCGATCGGGGTGTCATCCTTTGCAGGATGGGCAAGCCGCAGCGTGCCGGCGAGCCCGACGCACAGGCGGCCGTGCTGCGCGACCTGGGCGTGCCGATCGTCGGCGCGATCGAAGCCCCCGGCCGTCTGGAGGGTGGAGACGTGCTGTGGCTCGACGCGCGTACCGTCGTCGTCGGCCGCGGATACCGCACCAATGATGCCGGCATCGCGCAACTGCGCGCGCTGCTCGCCGATGGCATCGACGAGTTGCTGGTGGTGCCGCTGCCCCACTGGCGCGGCGCCGGGGATGTCTTCCACCTGATGTCGATCATCAGCCCGGTGGACCGTGGCCTGGCGGTGGTGTACTCGCCCTTGATGCCGGTCCCGTTTCGCGAATTGCTGATCGCGCGGGGCATCGAACTGGTCGAGGTGCCCGACGAGGAGTTCGACACGATGGGCGCCAACGTGCTCGCGATTGCGCCGCGGCGCTGCGTCATGGTTGCCGGCAATCCGGTCACGCGCGCTCGCCTCGAGCACGCAGGTGCCGAGGTGATGGAGTACGACGGGTCGGAGATCAGCCTCAAGGGCGGTGGGGGTCCAACCTGTCTCACGAGGCCGCTGGCCCGTCGCAGCTAACCTGGCCAGGCGTCACGGGCTGCACGCGACGCTGGCGATGGCCTGGTTCGACGCGCTGCTGGCCGTTGATTCCCCGCAACGCGGGCGTTGAGGCTCTGCCAACCGGTCACGTGCCTTTCACTTTTTACATCTTTGAACAGGATCAGCGCGTCGTGGGTGCTAGGCTGGATCCAGCCGCCCGGGAACTCGACGCTTCGTGCCCGGGAGGATGCGCCCGGAGTCGCAGCGCTCATGAAGAAGGGTCTGCTCGTCGTCCTCCTTGTCGTCGCGGCGGCAGCCGCCGGCGTCGGCGCCTACTATCGTTACGGCCGCAAGACAGCTCAGCCCGAGCTGACGACGCTCCCGGTGAGCCGCGGCGACATCGCCGAGGTCGTGGGCGCGACCGGCACCATCGAGGCCCTGACCACCGTGCAGGTCGGCACGCAGGTCTCGGGGACGATCCAGTCGCTCTCGGCCGACTTCAATTCGATCGTGCGCAAGGGCCAGGTCATCGCCAGGCTCGATCCCTCGCTGTTCGAGACGCAGACGGCCCAGGGGCGCGCCAACCTGGTCCGCGCGCAAGCCGACGTGGAACGGCAGCGCGTGGCACTCGACGACGCGCAGAGCAAGCTGGCGCGCGCGAAGAACCTCGCCACGAGGGGCCTGATCCCCGCCATCGAGCTCGAGACGGCCGAGGCCACCGTCAGCTCCGCGCAGGCACAACTGCGCTCTGCGCAGGCGCAGGTGGTGCAGGCCCAGGCCTCGCTCAACCAGAGCACCGTGAACCTCCAGCACACGGTCATCGAGGCCCCGATCGACGGCATCGTCATCTCGCGTAACGTGGACGTCGGCCAGACGGTTGCCGCCAGCATGCAGGCGCCGACGCTGTTCGTGATCGCCGCCGACCTCACGAAGATGCGCGTGGTGGCCGACGTGGACGAGTCCGACGTGGGACGCATCCGGCCGGGGCAGGTGGTGCGCTTCCGCGTGGACGCCTACCCCAACGAGGAGTTCTCGGGAACGGTCGCGCTGATACGCCTTCAGCCGAAGGTGTCGCAGAACGTCGTCACCTACGCGACGGTGATCGACGTGCCGAACCGGCAGCTGAAGCTGAAGCCCGGCATGACCGCGACGGTGAGCCTCGAGATCGCGCGCAAGGCCGATGCGATTCGCATCCCCGTCGCGGCATTGCGCTTCCGGCCGTCGGCCGAGATCTTCGCGGCGCTGAACCAGCCGGTGCCGCCCGAGTTGCAGGGTGGTGCGCCGCAGCGTGCCGGGGGTGCCGGTGGCACCCGCGGCACCCCCGCGATGGCGAACGGAACGCCATCGGTCGCCGCTGAGCCCGCGCCGGCATCGGCCCGGTCTGGCGCGCCGTCCCCGCAGGCGTCCGCGCCCCCCGCGGCACGACGTGGAGCAGCGGCCGAGGGCCAAGGCGGGGGGCGGAGGCGCCCGCGCAGCGACGCCGCGTCGGATGGCGGCAGCCCCGACGCGTCAGCTGACGCACGACCTGGACTGCAGGCCGAGCGACGGAACCGCGCTGGCGCATCGGGCCGGTCACCGGGAGAGGCGGCACGTGCACCTGCACGGGACTCGACGGTGCAGACCATCGACTCGCTCTTCGGACCGCTGCCGGTGACCGAGACCACAGGACGCGTGTGGCGCTACGACGCCGGGCAGCTCAAGCCGGTCCGCGTGCGGCTCGGGATCTCCGACGGCGCCTACACCGAGCTGATCGCGGGCGACCTCGAGCCCGGTGCCGAGCTGGTGTCTGCGGTGATCCTGCCGACTCAGGGAACCTCGAGCAGCACAGCCGGCCGATCGCCGCTCATCGCACCGGGCCGCGGCCCCGGCGGCGGCCCCGGCGGTGGTGGCCCGCGCCCGACCGGGAGGTAGGCGAGATGCCGGTCATCTCGGTGCGCGATCTGAAGAAGACCTACCAGGTGGGCGGTGAGATCGCGGTGCAGGCACTCCGCGGTGTGAGCGCAGACGTCAACGCCGGCGAGTTCGTGGCCGTGACCGGGCCGTCGGGATCGGGCAAGTCCACGTTCATGCACATCCTCGGCTGCCTCGACCGGCCGACGTCGGGCCGCTACGAACTCGATGGGCGCGACGTGTCGCGGCTGTCGCGCGACGAGCTGGCCGCCGTGCGGAACCACCGCATCGGCTTCGTGTTCCAGGGGTACAACCTGCTCGCCCGCACGAGCGCGCTCGACAACGTGGAGCTCCCGCTGCTCTACAGCGGCACGCACATCAAGGGATCGGAACGCCGACGCCGCGCGCGCGCGGCCCTTGCGTCGGTGGGCCTCGCCGAGCGCGAACACCACTACCCGAACCAGCTGTCGGGTGGGCAGCAGCAGCGCGTGGCGATTGCGCGGGCCCTCGTGGGCGAGCCGGCCATCGTGCTCGCCGACGAGCCCACCGGCAACCTCGACACCCGGACGAGCATCGAGGTGATGGACGTCTTCCAGCGCCTGAACGCCGAGCGCCGCATCACGGTGCTGCTGATCACCCACGAGCGCGACATCGCCGAGTACGGCACGCGCACGATTGCGTTCCGCGACGGCATGATCGTGTCTGACGTCGCGACGTTGACACGCCGGAACGCGGAGGTGGAACTCGCGGCCCTGCCGCCAGAAGAGGGGACATGAGACTGCTCATGACGCTGCGGATCGCCTTCAAGGCGCTGTTCCGCAACAAGCTCCGTTCGGCGCTGACGATGCTCGGCATGATCATCGGCGTGGCTGCCGTGATCGCCATGGTGGCGCTGGCCAACGGGGCCCGCTCCACGATCGAGAGCCAGATCCGCGCGGCGGGCACGAACCTGATCTACGTGATGTCGGGCAACTTCCAGGCCGGCGGCGTGCGCATGGGATCGGGGGCGGCCAACACGCTCACCGTCGAGGACGCACAGGCGGTGCGCGACGAGGTGCCCGGCATCCAGTACTTCGCCATCAGCGTGCAGACCAGGGCGCAGGTGATCGCCGGCAACCAGAACTGGCCGACACGGGTGAACGGCACCGACGTGGAGTTGCCGCTGATTAGGTCGTGGGCCGTCCAGTACGGCGCGTTCTTCACGGTTCAGGACGTGAACAGCGCTGCCAAGGTCGCCGTGCTGGGCAAGGTCGTGCGCGACACGCTCTACGGCGAGGACGCCGATCCCACGGGCCAGACGATCAGAATCCGCAACCAGCCCTTCAAGGTGATCGGCGTCATGTCGAGCAAGGGCCAGGGCACCGGAGGCGAAGACCAGGACGACGCGGTGTATGTGCCGTACACGACCGTGCAGAAGAAGCTGCTCGGCATCACCCACATCAACGGGATGACGATCTCGGCGGCCTCAGCCGGCGCGGTGGCAGGCGTTGCCGGTGGCGTGACCAGCCTGCTGCGCGCCCGGCACAACATCTACCAGGGCGACACCGACGACTTCATGGTCCGCACGCTCGAGGAGATGGCGGCGGTCCGCACCGAGTCGACGAAGACCATGGGCGCCCTGCTCGCCAGCATCGCCGGCGTCTCGCTCATCGTCGGCGGCATCGGCATCATGAACATCATGCTCGTGTCGGTCACCGAGCGGACGCGCGAGATCGGCCTGCGCATGTCGCTCGGCGCACGCGGCCGCGACGTCCTGCTGCAGTTCCTCGTCGAGGCGATCGTGCTGAGCCTGGCTGGCGGCATCGTGGGCATCGCGCTCGGCGTCGGCGTCTCAACGGCGGTCACGCGGCTCCTCGAGTGGCCGACGACGATCTCGACCGATGCGGTCGCGCTCGCGTTCGCCTGCTCGGCCATCACCGGCGTCTTCTTCGGCTTCTATCCCGCGCGGAAGGCCGCGCGGCTCGACCCCATCGAAGCCCTGCGGTTCGAGTAGGTCGGGCCGCCGCCCCTCACTCAGCGGGCTGAATGTCGCGACGCTGCGGCCGACGGGGCGCCCGACGCCGTGCCCGACCCGCGCCTCACCTGGGCACCCCCGTTCGGCTCAAGGCACGACGAACGCGTTCTCGAAGGCCCACTTGAGCCCCGAGCACTGGTAGCTGCCGTTGCCGAGGTAGTTGCCATCGGCCGAGTTCGCGATCACCGCCACCTGCACGTCGTTGAAGAACTCCATGTAGCACGCGTCGAGCGCGTTGGTCAGGTCGCCCCCGTGTGTGCGATAGACGCCGTAGAGGCCCTTCGCGAACCCGTATCCCGACCGCGCCGGGTTCATCCAGCCCAGGAAACCGAAGTCCATCGCCTGGCGCATGGCCGGCGAGAGGATCATGTTCGAGTAGCGCCTGAACGCCATCACGCCGACCAGCTCGACGCTCGACATGTACCACCCGCCGCTGCCGCACTGCGTGATCCAGTCGCCTGGCGGTAGACCGGCCTGCCCGTTGGGCGGCTGCGGATAGTACATCGTTGGTGTGGGGTCGCTCGGGACGCACCCGGCCTCGACGAAGCCCGTCGGCGCAAACGCGATCTCGCGCACCGTCTCGATGTAGATCCCGGCGATCACTTCTGCGAAGGGGGCAAACGGCACCAGCGCCGCGATGCCGTCAACCCCGTTCGCCCCGAAGCGGAGGTAGGGAATCGCCACGCGGAACATCGCGAAGTTGGCGTTCTGGTACTTGAACGTCTTGTCGGCCGGATTGATGCCGGCTTCGGCGTAGTCGCGCAGATCGTCATACCGGTAGTCGGAGTTGAGGTTCGCATTCAGGCCGCTGGTGTGCGTCAGCAACTCGCGGAAGGTCAACTGCGCCATGTTCGGCCCCAGCACCCAATCGGCCGGCAGCCACGGAGCAATCGGGCTGTCGATGTCGACGTTGCGATCGTCGAGCAGGTGCAGCAGCACCATCGCCGTGAGCGGCTTGCTGATGCTCGCGATGTTGATCTCCTTGGTGCCGACCTGCGATTCCTGCGGCACGTCGGCATTGGTGCGGGCCAGGCCCGTCTGGCCGTACTCGCTGACGCGCTCGAGCACCCCGTTCCTGGCGATCGCGTACTGGAACCCCACCGTCTCCGGATCGAACACGTCGTCGAGGTTGTCCTCGAACAGGTCGAGATCGAATTGCGGAACCGCTCCGACCGTCAGGCCGTCGGCGAACCCGTCGAAGGCGTTGACGTAGTCGCCACGTGCCTTGAAGTCGAGCCCCTCGGCCAGCGCGCGCGCGGCGCGATCGATGCGCTGCGGATCGACGCCGCCCATGCGCGCGCGCAGCAGGCCGTCTTCAGCGAGACGCGCACCGACGGCCGTCAGCTGATTCATGATCTGGTCTGCCCACGCGGCGCCAGGACTGCCGGCCCGAACCACGGTGCGCGCCGCCGTCAACACGCGCACGGCCTGCTCGAGCTGCCGCAGCGCGCCGGCGAAGTCTGTGCGCACCTGCACCATCGCGTCGTACGCGCCACCTGCCGTGCGCCGCGACGCCGTGACGAGATTGCGGAAGGCCAGCGCACGACCGGTCGCCGCATCGTCGGATGCCAGCCAGCGATCGATGGCCTCGAGCGTGTCGTCGAGGTCTTCCCATGCCATCGAGCGCGCGAGCGGCTCGTCTGGAGGGGCCTGCGCGAGCGGCAGTTCCACGCGTGGCCGTGATGCTCGCAGCATCTCGGCCACGCGCCGTGCCGTGTCGTCGATCGATGAGGGTCGCGGCCGCGGGCGACCATCCCCGTCGGAAGAGGCCTCGGCCGTTCGCGCCGGTGGAGCCAGCAGCATCCCCAGCATGACCATCGACGCGATCGGCGTGACCAGCCGGGGTGCACGGCGGCGTCGGCCGTCGACGCCCACCTCCATCGTCGTTCTGCACGTCATGTTCGTCTCCCTCGGCGCACGCGTCACACCGGCGCCCACAGGTCCATGCGTAATCGACGCACGAAGACCGCCACCACGTGGCGCGGCCCGGCTCGGCGAGGGTGTCCAGCGTCACAGGCGGCTGCGACGACGCTGGTTGAGTGCCTGGATGTCTGCCGCGCGGGCGCGTGCCCTGGCTGCTTCGGGGCCGAGGCCCAACCGTTCGAGGACGTCGCCGTGCGCCAAGAGCGCGTCGGCGAGCGCCGGATGCGTGGCCAGGCCGGCTGAGGTGATGCGTTCGACGGCCTGCGACGTCAGCCGCCTGGCCTCGTGCACCAGCCCGCGTGCCAACGCGACCCGTGCCAGTGCCACCTCGACGCTCGACACGACGAAGTGATGCGCCCCGATCAGCGAGATGTACATCGCGAGCGCGTCGCGGAGCAGGGGTTCGGCCTCGTCCATGCGGCCCTGGGCGACACGCAGTTCGCCCAGATGGTGCAGGCTCATCGCCACGGCCGGATGCGTCTCGCGGTACAGGGCCTTCCGGCGGGCCAGGTTCGCGACGAGCACGCGCTCGGCATCGTCGTGGCGCCCGCGCCGCACCAGCAACCGTCCGAGCGAGTCTTCGCTCATTGCGAGGATCGGGTCGTCGGGCCCGAGCCGCCGACGCGCCTCGTCGCTCGACCGCCGATACAGCGCTTCGGCGCGATCGAGGTCGCCCCGGTCGACGAGCACGTCTGCGAGGTTGCGAAGCGGCGTTGCGAGGCTGTCGCCGACCGTGGACGCGAAGCTCGCACGAATCGCGACCACCTCCTCGAGCAACTGCTCGGCCTCGTCGAGTGCGCCACGCGTCTGCAGAAGGCTGCCGAGGTCGCGCGCCGCTTCTGTGGCGAGTTCGCTGCGTGAATCGAGTGCCGTGCGCGCGAGCTGCACCGCGTCGCGGAGGTGACGTTCGCCCTCGTCGAACCGCCCCGCGTAATGCAGCGCCCGCCCGAGCATCAGGCCGGTTTCCACCCGCTGCCCGGCAGGGCCCGCCGCGGCGTCCATGAGGTCGAGCGCGGTGCGCAGCAGCGGTGCCGCCCGGTCGAAGAGCCCGAGCGTCGCGTAGACCGAGCCGAGGGTCGAGAGCAACTCGGCGCGGCTGTCCGGGTCGTCACGCAGTTCCGCGTCGATGCGTTGGGAGCCGCGATCGAGGAGTTCCCGGGCCGTCAGTTGCTCGCCCCGCGAGACGCCGGGGTTCGACACGACAAAGAGGCTCGCGAGAAACGCCTTCACACGCTCGGTACGTTCCACCTGTTGCGCGAGGCGCTGCGCCTGGATCGTCGACAAGACCGCGTACCCCGCGAGCACGGTCACCGCCACCGCAGCCGCAGCCACCCCCGTCCGGTGGCGACCGGCGAACTTGCGTGCGCGATACAGGGCCGTGCCTCGCCTCGCGTTGACAGGCAGGCCGAGCCGGTAGCGCTCGAGATCGTCGGCCAGCGCATCGGCCGATGCGTAGCGCCGCGAGGGCTCGCGGTTGAGCGCTCGCAAGACGATGTGGTCGAGGTCACCGCGGAGGGCATCGGCGAGTGCCCGCGGCGAGGTGCGGCGCCTGGCGGCGATCTGCAGGCGCGTGGCATGATCGCTCGCCGACGCGATCGCGGCAGTGCTGGGTGCGACCGGGTCGTCGTCGCACACCCTCCGCACGACCTCCGCGAGCGATCCCCGCGTTGCGCCGTGCGGCCTGTGTCCGGTGAGCAGTTCGTACAGCAGGACGCCGAGTTGGTAGACGTCTGAGGCCGTCGTCACCGGGCCACCCCGCAACTGCTCCGGGCTTGCGTACTCGGGCGTGAGTGCCACCGCCAGGGTCGGCGTGGAGCCCGAACCCGCCGCTCCCTGCGTGCCCTCGTCGAGCAGCCGCGCGATGCCGAAGTCCAGGAGCTTCACCCGCCCGTCGGAGGTGACGAGAAGGTTCGACGGCTTGAGGTCGCGGTGCACGACCAGGTGCGCGTGCGCGTGGGCCACGGCCCTCGCTGCCTGCTCGACCAGGGCGACGCGCGCGGCGACCGGCAGCCGGCGACGATCGCACGAGACGTCGATCGGTTCACCCCTGATGAACTCCATGGCAATCCACGCCCGATCGCCCTGCGCGACGCCCGCATCGAGCAACCGCGCGATCGACGGGTGATCCAGCGTCGCGAGGATGTCGCGTTCGCGCGCGAAGCGCTGCGCGGCATCGGGGTCACCCGTGGCCTCGACCACCTTGAGGGCGACGCGCTGCACGAACGGGCGATCCGTCCGCTCGGCGAGCCAGACCGTCGCCATACCCCCACGCCCGATGCGGCTCAACAGGCGGTAGCCCTCGATCGTGTCGAGTGGCGTCGCGCTGGCGCTGCGCAGTGCCTCGTCGGCAGCCTGCCACGCGTGCCTGCCCAACTGCGCCGGTTCAAGGCGCGCATCGGGGTGTTCGGCCTGATGGAGCAGTTCGCGAACGTCGGCCGCCAGACGCGCATCGACCGCTGCCAGGGCCTGCAAGCGTGCCTCGCGTGCCGCGACGTCGAGGTCGAGCACGTCGTCGAAGGCGCGATCAACGGCCAGCAATCGCGCGGGGTCGTCAGTCAGGGGCGCCATCGAGGGTCTCGTGGCCGTTGCCGGCCAGGCCTCGCTGCAGCCACGCCCGCGCGCGCTGCCAGTCGCGCTGTACCGTCCGTACCGGGATCCCGAGCGACTCGGCGACCTCGCCGTCGGTGAGCCCCGCGAACAGCTTGCATTCAGCGACGTCAACGAGCCGCCGGTTGACGGCCGCAAGGTGCTGCAGCAGCTGGTCGACGGCGAGCACCGTGTCGCTGGGAGACGGCGCCGCCAGTCGATCCGGCACGAGCGTGATCCGCTCGCGATCGCCTCCGCGTTTCTGCGCGCCGCGGCGCCGGGCATCGTCGACGACGATGTGGCGCATGGCACGTGCCGCGATGCCGAAGAAGTGCGCACGGCTGTGCCACGGGATGGGAGCGCCCGCCGACAACTGCATCCACGCTTCGTGCACGACCGCCGTGGCGGTCAGCGTGCGTGCCGTGTCGTGCGCGAGCAACCGGCGCGCGATCTGGCGCAACTCGCGGTAGACGAGCGACACGAGGCGGTCGAAGGCCTCCGGATCGCCCGCCCGATGGGCGAGCAGCAGGCGCGTGACGTCCGGAGCCGCGTCCATCTCCACTGGATGCTCCTCAGCGATCGCCGCTGGAGCTCGGCGTGTCGCTCGAGATGACTGGGAGTCAGGATGGATTATAGGTGCACGGCGCGCCGCAAGGCTCAGCCGTGTCGGCGGTCGCTGCCGAGGCGTGCGCGTAGCGGGCCGCGCCCTTCGACAGGCTCAGGGCAGGCGGGGGGTGTTGGGGCGCCGGGCCGCGCCCTTCGACAGGCTCAGGGCCGCGCGGGGCGCGGCCCCTACTCCAGGCGGAGGGCGGTCATGGGCTCGACGCGCGTGGCGCGTTGCGCGGGGACGAGCACGGCCAGCGCCGACACCGCGACGATGAGGAGCGTCACCGCGACGTACGTCAGCGGGTCGCTGGCGCTCACGCCGAACAGCATGTTGCTGATGCCGTCGCGGAGCAGGGTGGCGACCGCGAGCGAAAGCACCAGGCCCAGTCCCAGGCCGAATGCCACCTGCCGCGAGCCCTGGCGCAACACCATCCCAAGGATCCGTGACTGATCGGCGCCGAGCGCCATCCGCACGCCGATTTCCTGCGTGCGCTGGCTCACCGAGAACGACATCACACCGTAGATCCCAACCGCCGCCAGCACCATGGCGACGACGCCGAAGGCGCTGAACATGATCGCAATCACGCGGTTCACCGACGTCGCGCTGGCGAGGTGGTGCTTCGGCGTGCCCACGAAATACAACGGCAGGTTCGCGTCGGCCTTGCTCACCTGGCGTCGAAGTTCCTGGATCAGCGCCTCGGGCTGTTGCCCACCGCGCGGCGTCACCAGCACCGTTGCGAACTGGCTCACGAACGGCTCGGCCGGGGCCGGCCCGAACGGCGACGCGTAGAACGGCACGTAGAACCCGGTGAGGTCGACGCGCTGGTTGTTGAAGGGACCCGACATGCGCACGGTCGAGACGACGCCGACGATCGTCCGCCACGGGCCGTATTGCGGCGTGCTGCCGTCGCCGGTGCGGAACCGTCGTCCCAGTGCGCTCTGGCGCCCGAAGTGCCTCTGCGCGAAGTCGGCGTTCACGATCGCGACGGGGGCCTTCGCATCCACATCCTCGTTCGTGAAGTCGCGCCCTTCGATCAGCCGCTGGCCCATGAGCGAGAAGTAGCCGTCGGTCACCTGCTCGTAGTTCGCGTTCGTGCGATCTCGCCGCTCGCGATACGTGGCGCCCTCGATCTCGACCGGCCCGAATCCGCCGAACGTCATGCGCAACCGGCTGCTCAGCGCGACCGACTCGAACTGCCCCGAGTCGCGCAGGTCACGCAGCAGCCGATCGTAGAACGCCTTGCGCGCCGCGGGCGTCGGATAGTCGCCGTCCATCAGCCCCATGCGCGCCGACAGAATGCTGCCGGTGTCGTAGCCGTAGTCGATGGCCTGCTGGTTGAAGATCGAGCGTGCCTGCAGGATCGATCCGATCAGCAGCACGCACGTCATCACGATCTGGCACACGACGAGGCCGCGCGTGAGCAGGCCGACACGTCCGCCCGTGTTGCCGCGCGCCGCCTCGGCCAGCGTGGCGGCCGGATTGGCACGCGACGACATCCATGCCGGCAGCAATCCCGAGACGAGTGCGGCGATCGCGGTCGCAATGACGGTGACGACGAGCGAGCGGCCGTCGAGCGCAAACACCATCCACCCGGGCGGCCCGTTGTCGTCGATCCTGAAGGCCTGGTCCACCCACCCGGTGGCGAGGTAGGCGAGCCCGATGCCGAGCAGGGCGCCCATGGCCGCTACCAGCACGCTCTCGGTCAGCATCAGCCGCACGAGCCTGAGGCGGGTGGCGCCGAGCGACGCGCGCACGGCGAGTTCCTTCGTGCGCAACGTGGCCCGCGCGAACTGCATGTTCATCACGTTGACGCACGCGATCAGCAGCACCCCCACGCAACACGCCAGCATCGTCAGCAGCAGCCCGCGGATCGGGGGCGGCGTCATCGTCCGGATGAGGGGCTCGACCTGCGCGGCGTTGAACTGCTTGTTGGTGTCGGGATACGCCTGCGCGAAGCGCTGTGCGAAGCCGGTGAACTCTGCCTGCGCCTGCTCGACCGAGACGTCCGGGCGGATCAGGCCGATGACGTTCGGGTTGTTGGCCTGCGGATCGTTCCGTGCGGTGACGGGGAACTCGGTGTAGAGCGGGATCCAGAGCTCTTCCTTGTCGGGGAAGAGAAACCCCTGCGGCATCACGCCGACGACCGTCGCAGGCTTGCCGTTCAGCCGGATGCGCTTGCCGACGATGTCGGAGGCGCCGCCGAAGTCCCGCTGCCAGAGGCCGTGGCTCACCAGCACGACCGGTTCGGCGCCGCGCTGGTTGTCGGCGGGCGTGAAGTCGCGCCCCATGGCCGGCCCGACGCCCAGGATGCGGAAGAAGTGCTCGGTGACGTAGGCGCCGCTATAGCGGCGTGCCTGGCCGTCGGCGGTGAGGTTGACCGTCGAACCATTGAGGTACGCGGCCATCAGTTCGAATGACCGCTGCTCGTCGACGAACTCCTCGTAGTCGGCCGAGAAGGTCTGGGTGGCGGCGCCGAAGTAGGTCACCGTGGTGGGATCGATGAACGTGACGCTGGTCATCCGCGCGGCGTTGGGGAACGAGAAGCCCCGGATCATCGCCCCGTTGACGACCGCGAACATCGTCGTGACGGCGCAGATGCCAAGCGCCATCACGAACACGGCCAGCGCGATGAACCCCTTGTCCTTGGCGAGGATACGGCCAGCCACGCGCAGGTCGTTGAGGATGACGTCGAACATGGGCAGGCTCCGCACGCCGGGAGTGGCTGCCCCACGTAGACGGAGCCGCGGGGCAACAGTTCCGCGGTGCGTCGCGACAACGTCATACTCCGGACGACGCCGCGGTTGGGTGAGGCCGCCTCAGCGTCTGCGTGCTAAGCTTCGCGCCACGTTCACACCCCCGCTTTGCGACGTGCCGAGGATGCCGTGACTGACACCAAGATCACCCTGCCAGAGTCAGAGATTCCACGCTCGTTCTACAACATCGCGCCCGACCTGCCGACGCCGCTGCTGCCGCCGCTGCACCCGGGGACGCGCCAGCCGATCGGCCCCGCCGACCTCGCGCCGCTCTTCCCGATGGGCCTCATCCAGCAGGAAGTGTCGCAGGAGCCGTACATCGACATCCCCGACGAGGTGAGAGACATCTACCGGCTGTACCGCCCCAGCCCGGTGTACCGTGCGCGCCACTTCGAGGAGCTGCTCGACACGCCCGCACACATCTACTACAAGTCGGAGCACGTCAGCCCGGTCGGCAGCCACAAGCTGAACACCGCGATCATGCAGGCCTGGGTGAACAAGCAGGAAGGCGTGAAGCGGCTGGCGACCGAGACCGGCGCCGGGCAGTGGGGCAGTGCGCTGTCGTGCGCGTGCCAGTTGATCGGCCTCGAGTGCATGGTCTACATGGTGCGGGTCAGCTACGACCAGAAGCCGTACCGCCGCATCATGATCCAGGCCTACGGCGCCGATGTCGTTGCCAGCCCATCCAACCTGACGGCGCAGGGCCGCCGCATGCTCGCCGCGGATCCCAACTCGCCGGGCAGCCTCGGAATGGCCATCTCGGAGGCCGTCGAAGACGCCGCCGGCCGCGACGACACCAAGTACGCCCTCGGCAGCGTGCTGAACCACGTCATGCTGCACCAGACGATCATCGGCCAGGAAGCGATGAAGCAGATGGAGCTGGCCGGCGAGTACCCCGACATCGTGATCGGGTGCCACGGCGGCGGCAGCAGCTTCGCCGGCCTCACGTTCCCGTTCCTGAAGGACAAGCTGAGCGGCGAGCGCCCGAACCTGCGCGCGATTGCCGCAGAGCCGCTCGCGTGCCCCAGCCTGACGAAGGGCCGTCGCGAGTACGACTTCGGCGACACGGGCGGCATGACGCCGCTGATGATGATGCACACGCTGGGGCACGACTTCATGCCGCAGCCGGTGCACGCCGGCGGGCTGCGCTACCACGGCTCGTCGCCCCTCGTGAGCCACCTGCTGTCGCTGGGCGTGATCGAGGCCGAAGCCTACCCGCAGGGCGAGGTCTTCGAGACGGCGATCAAGTTCGCACGGTCGGAAGGGACGTTCCCCGCCCCTGAGTCGGCGCACGGGATCCACAGCGTGGTGAAGCACGCCCTCGAGGCGCGCGAGTCGGGCGAGGCCAAGGTCATCCTGTTCAACCTGTCGGGCCACGGCCTGTTCGATCTCGCCGCGTACGACTCGTACCTGACCGGGAAGATGGATCTGAACGCGTAGGCGCGATCGTCGTTGGAAAGGTGAAGACGTCATGACTGTTCCCGCCCTGGTGGTGGCAGCGCTGTCGCTGCTGGCGCTTCAGCCCGTCACCCCCGCCGGATACGTCGATCGGACGATCACCGCCAACGGCCTGAAGATCCACTACCTCGAGTGGGGGACACCCGGGAAGCCGGCGATGATCCTGCTGCACGGGATCGCGCGGACGGCGCACTCGTTCGATCACATCGCGCCGCACTTCGCCCGCGACTACCACGTGATCGCCATGGACATGCGCGGGCACGGCGACTCGGGCTGGGACCCGCAGGGCGCCTACATGGTCGAGGACTACATCAAGGAAGTAGACGCGCTCGTGCGCCACCTCGGGCTGCGCCAGGTCGTCATGCTGGGCAACTCCACGGGCGGCCGCGTGGTACAGGTCTACGCCGCGATGCACCCGGAGACGGTCACGAAGCTGATCGTCGAGGACGTGGGCCCCGAGCGGCCCGCCGCGATCGCCGACGGCTTCGCCCGCCGGGTCAAGGCCGAGGAGAACGGCTGGGGCTCAGAGGACGAGCTCGTCGCGCAGCTGAAGAAGGAGAACCCCGGCATGGCGGAACCGCTGCTGCGGTCGCATGCGCACTTCGGCACGACGCGGCGCGAAGACGGGCGGTTGGTGTGGAAGCGCGATCCCGCGCTGGTGAACGGATTCGTCCCGACGGAGTTGTGGGCCCACGTCGAGAAGATCGCCTGCCCGGTCATCTACATCCTCGGCGGCAAGAGCACCATCGTCCCGGCAGAGACCCAGGAACGCCTGAAGCGGACGTTGCCCAGGGTCGAGATCGTGACCATGCCCGGCCTTGGTCACTACCCGCACCTCGAGGACCCCGAGGGATACCTGGCCATCGCCGACCGGTTCCTCGCGAAGCGCTAGGACAGCGACGTGTCGCGCGGCCAGGCGCGACACTTTGATACAACTCTGCAGCGCCACGCGCCATAGCATCCGCGCGTCACGTCCCGAGTTGCCAGAAGTGCGGCCAGGCTCCCGCGTGAGCCGTGGCTGCTGGAGTGCTGCGCTGCAGGACGCAAGGCGTCGCTCGCGCAGGCCGAACAGGAACTCGAACGCGTGTTCCAGTTGCTGGCGACACGATGACCGCGCGGTGAAAACCACTCCCGGAGTGATTCTCACCTGCGGGAACACTCCGGGAGTGATTTGCTGGTTCGCCCGTCCGACAACCGGGCCGCGCGGGGGCGTGGCCCCTACAGATGGTGATTTGCATGCCGAGGAATGCCGGGAAGACGTCGCGGGCGATTGCGCGGCTGTTGCTCGCCGTGGTCGTGGTCGGGGCGCCGGTCGCGTTCCACGCCGCGCCGGTGAATCAGCAGGCACAGGCACAGCCGCAGGCGCAGGCGGCCCACGATGGCACGGTGGTCCTGTTTGCGAAGAACCTGATGGTGCCGATGCGCGACGGCGTCAAGCTGGCGACCGACATCTACCGTCCCGCCGCGGGCGGCGTGCCCGAGGCGGCGAAGCTGCCGGTGCTGCTGAACCGCACGCCGTACAACAAGGAAGCGCGCGGGACGGTGCAGCAGGCCCGCTGGTTCGCGCGGCACGGCTACGTCGTCGTGGTGCAGGACGAACGGGGCGCCTACGCATCCGAGGGCGTGCAGACCAAGTACCTCGGATACGGCCAGGACGGGTACGACACGATCGAGTACATCGGCGCGCTGCCGTACACCGACGGCCAGGTGGGGATGTGGGGCACGTCGTACGCGGCCCACGCAGAAGCGGGCGCGGCCATCCTGAGCCCGCCGCACCTGAAGACGATCGTCCTCAACTGCGGCGGCCTTCACAACGGCTGGCTCTACAAGATGCGCAACCACGGCGCGTTCGAACTCGCCCAGCAGCTCACGTGGGCGTTTACCCAACTCGGCGCACAGACCGGCAATCCGACCGCCAAGGCCCAGGCCACCGCGACGCGCGTGTCTGACTGGGTCGGCTCGATGCAGGCCGGACGCGGTCTGACCCCACTGGCTGCCGCGCCGTCGTTCGAAGACTTCTTCGTCGACATGATGACCAACGCCGACTACGGCGACTACTGGACACAGCCCGACCGCAACTGGTCGCTCAATTACGGCCGCACCGCCGACATCCCGATGATCCACATCACGGGCTGGTACGACTCGTACACCTCGGGCTCGATCGCCAACTACGTCGAGCTGTCGAAGATCAAGCGCGCGCCCCAGCAGTTGCTCGTCGGCCCGTGGCTGCACGGCGGCAACACCCGGTCGGCCTCCGGCGACGTGGAGTTCGGCGCGACGGCGGCCATCACCGACTTCGGCGAGGCGTTCCACCTGCGCTGGTTCGATCACGTGCTCAAGCACAAGGACACCGGCGTCGATCGCGATCCGGCGGTCAAGGTCTTCGTGATGGGCACCGGTGACGGTCACCGCGACGCCAACGGGCGGCTGTTCCACGGCGGCTACTGGAAGACGGCCGCGACGTGGCCCCTGCCTGGCACGCGCTTCACGACCTACTACTTCCATGGCAACGGGACGCTCTCGACCACCGCACCCGCCGCGAACGACGCGCCCACGACCTACACGTTCGATCCACGCGATCCCGTCCCGACCATCGGCGGGTCGTTCTCCGGCAGCCGGGAACTGTCACCGGCGGGGGCGTTCGACCAGCGCGAGAAGCCGTTCAACCTGGCTCCGCGCGGCGACGCCGAACGCGAGACGACCGCCGAGCTTGGCGTCTTCGGCTCGCGGGCGCCGTACCTGCCGCTGAAGGTGCGGCCCGACGTGATCGTGTTCGAGACGCCCCCGCTCACCGAAGACACCGAGGTCGTCGGCCCGATCGTGGTGAAGCTGTTCGCCGGCTCGACCGCGCCCGACACCGACTTCACCGCCAAGCTGGTCGACGTGTATCCGCCGAGCGCCGACTACCCGCTCGGCTTCGAGATGAACCTCACCGACGGCATCGTCCGGGCGCGCTACCGGACGTCGCCCGAGAAGCCCGAGATGATGAAGCCCGGCGAGGTGTACCAGTTGACGATCGAGCCGTTCCCGACCGGCAACGTGTTCAAGCGGGGCCACAAGATCCGCGTGGACATCTCGAGCAGCAACTTCCCCAGGTTCGACGTGAACCCGAACACCGGGGAACCGCTTGGGCGCAGCCGCCGCATCGCGATTGCCGACAACACGCTGTACCACGACGCGGCGCACCCCTCGTCAATCGTGCTGCCCGTGCTCGGCAGGCCCACGCCGCCCTGACGAGGCGCAGCCGAGCGGGGCCGCGCGGGGGCGCGGCCCCTACACGTGCAGGTGTAGGGTTCGGACGTAGGGGCCGCGCCCCCGCGCGGCCCGCGTGAACATCGCCCCTGCCCCGGGTTCCTGTCCGGTCAGGAAAGGCGTGCCGTCGCGCACCGCTCGCGCCCCCCCTGCACCGCCTCTACACCTGGCCTCCACATCGCCCGGCACGGCCCGGCACCGCCCGCGACACATTGATACACGGCCGCGCATGGCGTGGGCGCTAGAATCGCGGCGTCAATCTGGATAACTGGCACTCCGTCCCGCAGGCACCGACCGGCGAGGCGCGCGTGTGCAGGTGAGTGGACGACTGCGGCGTACCACGCGGCGGGCGAGCGCCGGGCCAGGCCCGATGCGCACCGCCGGCGGTATGCGGCGCTGATCGAAGGATCTCATCCGTGGTGACCCGCGCGAATCCCGCGGGTCTCGTTGAACTGCCTGCCTGGAGGGTCGTGTGGTGCTGAAGCGATTCGTCCCGTTCGTGTGCTCATTGGCGGTTGCCTCGGCGGCCGTGGCCGATCCGCTCAACTGCGACCTGAAAGCCTACAAGCCATCGCAGGGGCTCACCGCAGTCGTCGACAACGATGCGCTCGTGGTGCAGTGGACGGGCGATCGCGGCGCCGACCTGCGCATGCACCTGTCGATCGACCGTGCCGCCCCCGTCGTGCGCGAGCTCGCCGTGCGCAAGGCCGGAGGGCAGTGGGGCACGCTCGGACAGAACCTCGTGCCGGAGTTCGGCGTGACGAGTGGCCTCCGCCGCGTCAGCAACCAGCAACTCCAGCCACTCACGGGACTCGGCGTGACGATCACGCCCGAGGTCATGGACCGCGAGAAGTGGTACGCGTTCTGGGATGCGCCGTTGTATGTGCCCGGCCTCGAAGAGGGCCGGAACCCGACGAATCCCAACCTGCCACGCAAGCCCGAGGAGATCAGGCGGGCGAACGCGTCGTTCAAGACCTCCTCGTGCACGGTGCGCGCCGAGGGGGCGCGGATCGAGATCGAGTTCCCGGGACTCTCGATGGGCATCTTCTCGGGGAGCACGCGGTTCACCGTCTACCGCGGCACCAGCCTCGTGCGCCTCGAGGCGGTGGCGAAGACCGACGAGCCCGGCGTGGCCTACAAGTACGAAGGCGGGCTGAAGGGCCTGTCAACGTCGCTCACGCCGCGCGTCGTCTGGCGCGACGTGGCCGACCAGGCACAGCACTACCGGTTCGGCGGTGCGAAGAACGACGCGCTCGTGCCAGTCCGCGCGAGGAACCGCCTCATGATCGCCGAGGGCCGCGGCGGGTCGATCGCCAGCTTCCCGCCGCCGATCACGTTCTTCTTCACCCGGGAAGTGGACACGAACCTGGGCTACGTCTGGTACCGCAAGGACTCGGACGCGTCGTTCGCGATGGGCGTGCGGCAGGGCGACCGCGAGGACGTGGAGGCGTACCGCGCAAACTTCGCGCTCTACAACGCACCGCCGGGATCGTGGCAGCGGATGGCGGTCTACTTCTACGTCTCGCCCGACGCGGCCGACGCCACTCGTACGGCGGTGATGGCCTTCACCAACAACGACACCTTCAAGCCGGTGGCGGGATACAAGACGCTCGTCAACCACTTCCACATCAGCTTCACGGATCGGCTGCGCGCGTCGGGCTCGCTCGACGGTCAGACGCCTGATGTCATCGCCATGAAGGCGCTCGGCATCAACATCGTCGGGCTGAGCGACTTCCACGCCGACAAGATGCGCGGCCGCGACAATGGCGCCGGGCGCTTCGAGGACATGCGCGACTACGCGCTGGCCAGCGCCAAGGCATCCGACCAGGACTTCCTCGTGACGCCCTGGGAAGAGCCGAACGCGTACTTCGGTGGCCACTACAACGTCATGTTCCCGAAGAACGTCTACTGGTCACGCGCGCAGGACCCGGGACAGCCGTTCACCGAGACGCTGCCGGAGTTCGGCAAGGTCTATCACCCCGGCAGCGGGGCCGACGTCATCAAGATCCTCGAGAGCGAGGGCGGCTACTGGTTCCACGCGCACCCGCGGACGAAGGGCACCACGGGCTACCCCGATGCGAGTCTCGAAAAGGAGTGGGTCCGCAGCGATCGCTACCTCGGGATGGCGTTCAAGCCGGGCATGGGCGTCGACCTGTCGATGCAGCGCCTGTGCGAGTACCGCTGCTTCGAGGCCCAGGACAAGATGAACAACCTGTTCGCCGGCTCGGGGCTGAAGCCCAAGCTGCTCATCGCCGACACCGACACCTACCAGAAGGGGCCGGCCGACGACATCTACCCGAACATCCCCGTGAACTACGTGAAGCTCGACAAGGTGCCGGGTCCGGGCGACGACTGGAGCCCGATCCTCAAGGCCGTGCGCGCCGGCGACTACTTCGTCACCACGGGCCAGATCCTCATCAAGAACTACGCGGTGGGCGGCGCCGGTGCGAAGCGGACGATCACGGCCGACCTGGAATGGACGTTCCCGCCGGAGTTCATGGAAGTCGTGTGGGGCGACGGGCAGAAGGTGGATCGGCAGGTCGTGTCGATGACCGATGCCGTGGCATTCGGCACCCGCAAGGTGAGTATCCCGTTCGACGCGACCGGCAAGAAGTGGGTGCGCTTCGCGGTGTGGGACTCGGCCGGCAACGGCGCATTCGTGAATCCCGTCTGGGTCGATGCGACGTCGACGACGTCGAGCCAGGCACAGTGAACGAACAGACCCAGTGACCTTGGGTGGAGGATGTGCGATGAGATATCTGGCGATGGCGGCGGTCGTGACGCTGCTGGCGGTGCCGGCGGGAGCCGATCCGCTGAACTGCAACCTGACGCAGTACAAGGCCAGCCCGGGGCTCACCGCCGCGGTGCAGGCCGACACGCTGACGTTGACGTGGGACGGTGACAAGGATCAGCAGGTTCGCCTCCGGCTCGCCGTCACGTCCGGCACGCCCATGGTCCGCGAGATCGCCGTGCGCCGCGCCGGTGCGGAGTGGGTCACGGTCGCCGAGAACGCCGCGCCCGACTTCCGTGTGGTGTCAGGGTTCCGGCGCGCCACCGACCAGCAGATCAAGCCGCTGCGCGACCTGAAGTACGAGATCACGCAGGAGGTCATCGACCGCATCAAGTGGGAGGCGTTCTGGGACGCCCCACTGAACGTGCCCGGCGGCAACGCGGCGCACGGCGGATCGACGCCGCCGCTCGAGGGCGTCGCGAACCAGCCCGGCCTGCCGCGCAAGCCCGAGGAGGTGAAGCGCTCATCGGCCATCTACAAGGTCACCGCGTGCGAGGTGGCGACCAACGGCGGACGCATCGAGGTGTCGTTCCCCGGCGTGAACGTCGGCGTGTTCGACGGCCGCCTCCAGTACACGGTGTTCAGGGGCTCGAACCTCATCCGCCAGGAGGTGGTCGCGAAGACTGCCGAGACATCGGTCGCCTACAAGTACGAGGCCGGGCTGACGGGCCTCACCGTGAAGCCGACCACGCGGATGGTGTGGAAGGACACCGACTACCAGTGGCAGGATTTCAGCTTCAACAAGTGGGTCAACGAGACGCCGGTGGTCGTCAAGGCCGGCAACCGCCTCATCGCCACCGAGGCCGCGGGTGGCTCGCTGGCAGCCTTCCCGCCGCCGCACAACTTCTTCTGGGCCCGTGAGACCGAGAACGTCCTCGGCTACAACTACTACCGCAAGCTCGACGCGACGACCTACTCGTTCGGCGTGCGCCAGGCCGAAGGCGAGGAACCGCCAGAGATCGCCGGTCGAGGGGCCGAGGACGTGACGCAGAACTTCGCGCTGCGCAGCGCGCGGCCGGGCACCGTGGCAGCGGATGCCCGTCTACTTCTACGTCACGGCGGCTCCCGCCCGTGCCGCTGTCGAGGGCGCGCTTGCGTTCACGCGAGGCGACCACTACAAGCCCATGCCCGGGTACCAGGTGATGGCAACCCACTTCCACACGAGCATGGTGCGGCGCCTGCGCGCGTCGGGCAGCCTCGACACGCGGTTGCCCGACCTCGACGTGATGAAGGCGGCCGGCGTCAACATCTTCGGGCCGATTGACGGTGGTCGTGGCCCGGAAGCTCTCCAGATGCGTGCAGACTACTACGAGGCCGCGCGGCGGCACTCCGACAAGACGTTCCTGATCATGCCCAACGAGGAGTACTTCTCGAACCTGCTCGGCGGCCACATGGATCTGCTGCTGTCGAAGCCGCTCTTCTGGGCGCAGGACCGGAAGGAAGGCCAGCCGCTGGTGGAGGACCATCCGAAGTTCGGGCGTGTCTATCACGTCGGCTCGACGGAAGACATGATGGAGATGGTCCAGAAGGAAAACGTCCTGATGTACATGCCGCATCCGCGCTCGAAGGGATCGACCGGCCATCCCGAGGCCGAGAAGGACGCGGCGCACTTCCGTCACCCGAACTACCGGGGCGTCGGCTTCCGCTGGGGCATGGGTGTGGATGGGTCCGAGACCCGCCTGTGCGAGTACCGCTGCCTGCCGACGCTCGACGACATGAACAACTGGGTGGCCGATCAGCCGACGCCGCCGAAGTACATCCAGGCCATCACCGAGACCTACCAGCGCGGCCACGGTGACGACATCTACGCCAACAACCCGGTCAACTACGTGAAGCTCGACGCGCTGCCCGACGGGTCTGACTGGACGACGATCATCGAGGCCATGAAGCGCGGCGACTACTTCGTCACCTCGGGCGAGGTGCTGATCCCGTCGTACGCCGTCGAGGGTGCTGGCAAGGCGCGCACGATTACGGCCGATGTGGAGTGGACCTTCCCGCTCGAGTTCGTGGAAGTCGTATGGGGCGACGGGCAGAAGACCGATCGGCAGGTCATTCCGGCCACCGACCTGCCGCCCTTCGGGAAGAAGCGTTTCTCGATCCCGTTCGACACGACCGGCAAGAAGTGGGTGCGCTTCGCGGTGTGGGACACGGCCGGCAACGGGGCGATGGTCCAGCCGATCAAGCTGTCGGGCGCGGCGATGCCGTCGGCCGCGGCCGTACAGCAGTAAGCCAGCTGCAATCGCGCTACCGGGCCCGGGCGTCGTCGTCCGGGCCCTTCTCCTTTCACGTCACCCGTGAAGGACGCCGTACGAGTTCCACATGAACACCTGCGCGGCCGACGATCCCGGCCCGCACTGGTACATGACCGCAACCAAAGGGGTCACGTCTTTCTTTATCGCATTTTTCAAGACCTGGCACCACGCGTCCGGGGTCAGAGCTTGAAAAAAGCGACAATGAAAGATGTGACCCCTTTTCAGCGCGCCGCCAGCGCTGCGCGGGCCTCGGCGAGTCCCTGGCGTGCGGGCACCGACGTGCGGTCGGCGGTGAGCGCGGTCTGGAACGCCGTGGCCGCCCTGGCCGGATCTGACGCCAGGTGGAACACGCCAACGTTGACGAGCGTGGTGGGATCACGCGGCTCGATAGCCAGTGCCGCCTCGAACGCCGCCTGGGCGCAGGCGCGGTCGCCCACCGTCGCGCACGCCACGCCCAGCAGGTTCTGGTTGCGCACGTCGCCCGGTGCACGGGCGACGACCTCGCGCGCTGTCGCCACGGCCTCTGGCGCCAGGTTCTCGAGCATCAGCGCCATCGCCTTGAAGTAGAGCGGCCGGTCGCGCGCCGGGAAGCGTGCCACGAGGTGCGCCGACAATGACGTGAGCCTCGCGGCATCGCCGGCATCGACGAACACCGATGCCAGTTGCTCGCCGGCCAGCGGATCGTCCGGCGCGAGCCGTGCGGCCTCGGCAGCAAGGGTCGCAGCCCGCTCCAGGTCTCCCCGGGCCGCGAACAGGCGTGAGAGTTCCGTCCGCACCGCGGCGTTCGACGGCTCGGCCGCCGCGACCCGTTCCAGCACCTCCCTCGCGTCATCCGGTCGGCCTGCGCCCGTTGCCGCATCGAACAGGCCGGCGAGCGCCTCGGCGTTGCGGCTGTTCATGCGCACGGCCTGCTCGAACCGTACGAACGCGGCACGGTATCCGTCGGCCTGCAGCGACATCGTTCCTGCCGCGGTGAGGTCGGTGTCGCTCGCCTGCTGCCAGGCGAGGCGCGCAGCAGGCACCGACGTCGCGCCGCCGCCAAGTTGCCGGATCTCGGACGCGTTGTCGTCGTTCGAGCGGCCGTAGATGGCGCGGGGCGCGGAGTACTCCAGGTCCATCTGATCGTCGGTCTGGATCGCGGCACCGTCACCGTACTGCGCCATCTGCGCAGGTCCGGCTGCCAGCAGCGACAGCAGCGCGAACGGCGCCGTCGGTCCGGCCACGCCCACGCCCGAGAGCAACTTCGGCGTCGTGCCGCGATTTACCCGTGCGGCGAGGCCGTCCACGTGCCGATCGATCGACACGCCATTGGTGCCAATCAGCAGCAGGTCGCCGTCGCCCACGAGCCACAGGGTGGATTGCGGGAACACCGATCCGAAGGTGCGGATTATCGACCTGAGGTCGTCGCGGCTGATGTCGTAGGTGTGCGCCCACTGGCAGACAATGCCATCGGGCTTCAGGCGATCGCGGACGGTCGTGAAGAACTCGCGCGTGAAGAGCGGGGCGATGCCGGCCATCCAGGGATTCGAGGGCTCCGACACGATCACGTCGTACCGGCGTCGCGTGAAGGCCAGGTGCGACCTGCCGTCGCCGACGAGCAGGCGGACGCCCGGCGCCTGCAGCACGTCGCCGTTCTCGCGAGCGAAGAAGCGCGAGGCGGCCACCACCTCGGGCGAGATCTCGACCACGTCGGCGGCGCGGACCGTGCCAGGCGCCAGCGTGGCGCCGGCGGTGACGCCGCTGCCGAGGCCGAGCACGAGCACGTCTTGGGGCTTGTCGTGCAGGAGGACGGGCAGCAGGCCGAGGAGCCGCTGCGTGAGCATGTCGCCCACGTTCGACGCATCGACCTTGCCGTCGATCGCCATCGACCGTTGTCCGGCGAGTTCCCGCACGCTGACGGTGGCGGTCGCCCCGTCGCGGTGGTAGAGCATCCGCCAGAGGTGCAGTTCCTCCTGGAAGTCGGCCACGCCGATGTAGGACGCGTACTTGTAGGCGCCGCCCGAGAGGAGGTAGGGATCCCACGCCGGCAGCAGCACCAGCACGGCTGCTCCCGACACCAGGGCCGCACCGCGGGTCTGCCAGAACCGGGCGAGAGACGGGCCTGCGGCACGTCGCGCCTCGACCGCCCACACCACCAGGGCCGCGGCCCAGCCGAGCGCCGTCGCCGCGCGAAGGCTGCCCTGGAGTCCCATCAACGGCAGCAGGACGAAGCCCCCCGCCAGCGCGCCGGCGATCGCCCCGAGGGTGTTCCACACGTACACGCGGGCGGCGGGATCGCCCAGGCTCTCGGATCGACCGGCGGCCGCGGCGACAGCGAGCGAGAACGACGCGCCGAGCGCGCACGCCAACGGCAGGAGCAGCACGAGGACGCCGAGCACCTGGCGCGTCACGATCGGCGCGAACGCGGCGTCGGTGGACGCCACCTGCTGGGCCACGACGAGCGGGAGCTGCGTGGCCGCGTACCACCCAGACGCTGCCGCCGCGAGGGCCCCGAGCAGCAGCGTCGTGCCCAGCCACGCAAGCGGCCGCGCGGCACGTCGCGCCACCCGCGCGCCGGCGGCCGACCCGACGGCGAGGCCGACGATGAACGCGGCGACGACCGTTGCGAACGCGTAGGTGGTGGGACCAATCACGAGCGCGACGAGTCGCGTCCACACCACCTGGTAGATCATCGCGCAGCATCCTGACATCGCCGCGGCCGTGGCCGCGATCGCCAGCGCGGGCGGCATATCCACGAGGGGACGGCGCGCGGCGTGCCGGCCGTCATCCTTCGCACGTGCTCCCTTGCCTGATCCGCGACCGGCCTGTGCGAGCGGAGTAGACCGTTCTGGCGCGGTGGGGCGCGTGGCGAGCCAGCGGGCACCGGCCGCCACGAGGATGTTGAGCGAGACGCCCACCCACGTCGTGGCGCGCAGGCCGAGCGCCGGCACCAGCCAGAACCCCGTCGCCAGCGCACCGATCGCCGCGCCCGCCGTGTTGGCCGCGTACAGGACGCCGGCGTCGGCGGCGACCCTCGCGTACCAGGTCACGGCCACGGGGAAGGTCGCGCCCATCGCGGTGGCCGGCACGCCAACCAGCAGCGCGCACAGGAGGGCGCGCGTCAGCCCGAAGCGGATGGGCGCCTGGCCATCGTCGTAGGCCCACGCAAGCGCGGGTGTTGCCGCAGACAGCAGCACGGGCAGGGCGAGGGCGGCGAGCGCGATGACGATCTCGAGCGAGGCGAGTGTGACGAGGGCGCGTGACCCGCGCGCGGCGCCTGACCACGAGCGCACCAGGCGCGCGCCGAGCCAGGAACCGAGGGCCAGCCCGCCCATGACGGCGGCCAGCACCGTGCTGGCGGCGGCCACCGTGTGGCCCATGAGGAGTGTCAGTTGCCTGGTCCACGCCACCTCGTAGACGAGGGCGGCAGCGCCGGAGGCTGCGTAGAGCAAGAGCAGGGGAAGCCGCGAAGACACGCGCAACGATACGTTGATGTCGCGCAAAAGTCACCGACCGCGCCGCGTGCTGTCAGCGCGCCGCGTGGCGGATCCCGATGGGACCCGCCACGCCGGCGCGAAAGGACGCGATCTAGAACGTGAAGCCGCCGCCGAGGCGGTAGACCCGGGCCGACGTGATGCCGGTGACCTGGCCGAACTGCGAGCCGGTGGCGTAGTTCACCGACGTGATCGCGGCGGCGTTGAACAAGTTGAAGCACTGGAAGTCGAGCGCGAACCTCATGTTCCTCGGGAGCTTGATGCTCTTGTTGAGGCGCAGGTTGACGAGCCGCATTGCCGGCGACTGGAACTCGCCGTACTCGCCCATGCGCAGCGTGGTCGAGCCCTGGCGCAACGCGGCGCCAGTGAACACCTGCGTCCGCTGACCGTAGGGGCCCGACGCCGAGCGGAACGACGCCGTGACGGCGACATCCCACGGAAAGCTGTAGGTCCCGTTGGCACGCGCTTCCCAGCTCCACGTTTCATCCTTCGGGAAGCGGTCGTCATTCGGGCTTTGCGGGAGGGCCGCGGCGAGCGTGCCCTGCGTGAGCCACTCGTTGCTCTTGGTGGCCCAGAACGACGCGCTGCCAGTCCACCGGCTGGAGTAACGTTTGGTCGCCGCAACTTCAAACGTGTGGAACGTGTCGGAGTTGCCACTTGGCGCGTTGCCAGCCCGGAGGCGGTTGTTCGCTGCGCCGACCAGGTTCGCCGGGTAGGTGTAGACCGTGACCGGTTGTCCGTTGTGATCCAGGAACGGCGTCGCGGGCGTCGCCGGGATCCACACCTCGTACGGGCGGTTGTACTGGAGGTTGTAGTAGAGGTTTGAGACTTTGTGATAGACCCATCCGGCGCTGATCGCCACGTTGGCGATCAACTCGCGCTCTGCGCGGACGGTGTATTCGTACGTCTTGTTCTGCTTGAGGTCCGGGTTGTTCTCGGTGATGCCGCCGCCCGTCGCGCTCAGCGGCGTGAGCGAGGGGAGTGCCGCCAGGAAGGCCGGGTCCACGTCACAGCTCGAGTTGAGGAACGTGTTGTTCTTGTAGGGGGTCGTGACGCACGGGCCCAACCAACGGTAGGTGTTCGTGGCCTGCGCGTTCGGGTTGAACGCGTTGGCATACTGGTCGCCCATCGTGTCACCGAAGATGCCCGCCGATGCCTTCAGCACCGTCTTGCCGTTGCCCGTGACGTCCCACGCGGCGCCCAAGCGAGGGACGAAGTCGATCCATGTGAGGATGTCCTTCTTCGGATAGGTCGCCGCCGGGAAGATGGCCGCGAACTGCCCGGCTTCCCTGCTCTGCTCCGGGTAGTAGCTGTCGTAACGTTCCCACCGCACCCCGGCGTTGATCGTCACGTTGTTCACCGAATAGGTGTCGGTGAGATAGAACGCCTGGCTGTCGAGCTTGTTCGTCGACGTGGCGAACGGGTAGTTGTAGACGACGATCTGGCTGGGCACGCCGCGGTTGAACTGCAGCTCGTAGTTGCCGGCCTTCTTGTTCTCCAGAATCCTCGTGCCGGCGCTCTCCCAGTCGAGGGTCGTGCCGAGCTTGAGCTGATGCGTGCCACCGAGTTTGGGCTTTTCCGGCACGAAGGTCACGATCGCCTTGCCCTCATGCCTGTTCTGCGGACGGTCTTCCGGGTTGATTGACGGCCCGTAGCGCAGCGAGTTGCTGAGTTCACGGCTGCTTGGATTCCCGGGGACGTCCGTGCCATCGGGGTACCCGATGACCTGGTCGGCGGGCTGCGTGATGTAGTTCACGTGGTAACCGCCGTAGCCGAACAGCGCGTTGACGAACCAGCGCTGCTTCGCCATCTGCATCTCGCCCTTCCAGATGTGTTGCGGCTGGCGCTGGTACCGGCTCGAGGGCAGCGGCACCAGGGTGCTGCCGCCGTTCTGCGACAGGTGCTTCACCGAGTACATGTCCACGCCGATCAGCTTGATGCTCGGCGTCATCTGGTACGACACCTTCGCGGCATATCCCGGGAGATCGGTGTGATAGGTGGCCGGAGTCGTGCCCCCGCAGGTGACGAACCAGCAGCCTTCCGCGTTGGGCGCCGCCACGAAACCGACCTGGCCCTGGTCCACCGCCTGATTGCTGTAGGACCCGTAAAACCACAGCTTGTCCTTGATGATCCGGCCGCCGAGGTCGAAGATGTACTCGTAGTACCCCGGATCCGTGATGGGGTTCGTGTCGCGGATGCCTTGGGCGGCGAGTTCTTCGGTGACGTTGTTGCCCTGCCAACTCGGGTTCTCGTACGAGCCACGCGCGCTGCCGTGGAACTGGTTGCTGCCAGACTTGAGCAGGGCCACCTGGGCGACGCCCGGGAACGCGATGTCGGCGTTGTTGCCACTGGTCTTGAACTGGACTTCCTCGAGCGAGTACGAGTTGAAGTAGACGGCCGTGTTCGCCGCGTGGTCGGTCACCGTGTTGATGCCCTCGACGTCGAGCGTGGTCTGCAGCACGACACCGTAGGTGACGATGGCCTGTCGGCTCGCCAGGTTGCTGTCGCCCACGTCAGGCTTGCCGGTCATGGTGACGCCGGCCGCGAGCGGCAGCATCTCCTGCATCGTGCCGCCCATGGGGATGGTGCGCAGCTGATCCTGCACCAGCGTGGTGTTGCCCGAGGTGTTCACCGTGTCGACGACAGGGCTCAACCCGGTGACGCTGACCGTCTCGGAGAGCGCGCCGACCTTGAGCACGCCGTCCACGCGGCCGGCCAGGCCGACCGTGAGGCGGATGTCGGTGTAGATGGCCGTCTGGAATCCCTCGAGTTCGAACTGCACCGAGTAGGTCCCCGGCGGCAGGTCGAGGATGCGGTAGTTGCCGTCCGCGTCCGACACTGCGGTGAGCTGCTTGACCTGCAGCTGCGGGCTCGTCACGGTGATCGTGACGCCGGGCATCGCGCCGCCCGACTCGTCGGCCACCTTGCCAACCATGCTCGACGACTGCGACGACTGCGCCCACGTAGTGCCCGTCGCCAGGACGGCCATCACGAGGGCCAACCCCGCTGCCTGAATCATCAACCGTGTGCGACTCATCTCTCGGTCTCCTTCGTCCACCGACTGCAGAACCACCAACGCATCGACCTCGCCGTCAGCGCACGGGGGTCGACCCAGACAGGCACAGCCCAACCGCAAGGAGCAGACCTCCCCGCCGAAGATGAGCCAGTTGAGTGAAATCAGCCGAGAGTATAGGCAGGATCAGTCCTGCTGGTTGTCGCAACTTGTCGCTGACGGAGACGCCGCCGCGACTCCGCGAGACGCTCCGCTGGCGGGCGTTTCCACGCGGTGAGCTAGAATCGATCAGGAACCCGCCACACAGGATGAGGTCGCAATGAGAGGTGCCGTCTCGGTGATCGTGGCCATCCACGCGCTCCTTGCCTGCAGCGTCGCCAGCCCATCGCAGCCCGAGGGTATTGCGCTCGGCACGAGTTTCGGCCTCGGGGTTGGCGAGGTCGCGCGGATCGACAGCGAGGGCCTGCAGATCGGCGTTGCAGGGGTCCCGGCCGACTCGCGTTGTCCCAGGGGCGAGCAGTGCGTCTGGGAAGGCGATGCCACCGTCAGCGTGTGGATGCAGAAGGCGCCGGGCCCGAGGGAGACGCTCGAACTGCACACCTCGTCGAAGGGGCCTGCCTCGGCGAGCTACCTGACCTACGAGGTGCGCCTCGTGCGTCTCGACCCGTATCCGGTTGCCGGCAAGGCCATACCGCAGGGCGATTACGTGGCGACGCTCGAGGTGAACCGCGGATCGTCGGGCGCGCCCGACCGCTGAACCACGCCACCGGCGCGAAGAGGGGGACGCCCTCGCGGGCGTCCCCCTCTTCGTGTGTCACCAGCAGCACGGACGTCGCTGACCGGCAGGCGCGCTCACTGCAGGCCTACGGGTGGCACTGGTAGACCATCAGGTCGTCGATGTACCAGCCGAACGTCCCGGTGCAGCCGTCGGTTCCCAGGTCGAACCGTAGCCTGATCTTGTCCTTCGGCTTCGCGTATGGAGCCAGGTTGATGATCGACCGTCCCCACGACCCGTCGACCGACCCGCCGTCGCTGCCCGTGAACGCTGGCTCGCCGGCCATCGGGTTGGTGTTGCCCGCTCCCGCGGTTGCCAGCGTCGCGTTGTACGGGTTGTAGAGGAAGTCGGTCGCGTTGACCAGCTGCCAGGGGCCGCCGTTCACGCTGATCTTGAGGTTCCCGCCATCCCAGCCCGCCTCGGTCGCCACCCAGTGATCGAACGTGAGCCTGGGCGCGCCGACCGACGCCGGGATCGTGATCTGCGGGCTCACCAGGTGCAGCACGCCCGACTCGTCGCCGCCGGGCGCGCACGTGCCGCCCGGGAAGTCGATGCCGAAGAACGCGCTGCCGGCACGGTGGTCGGGCAGGTCCGACACGACCTCCCAATCGCGCGGCGTGAAGTCGGCGGTGGCCGCGGTGTGGCTCACGCTCCAGCGGGCGGCCGACGAGTTGCCGTTGTCGAAGCTGTCCTTGAAGAGTTGCGTGGCAAAGCCCCCCGCGTCGCACAGCGGCGGCGGGTTCTTGGCCAGCAGCGGCTGGAAGTTGCACTGGGTCGGAGGCGTCCGCAGTTCGACGGCGAGTGCAGCCTTTGCGACCTGCATGCAGTCGGAGGGCGTGATGACCTGCCCCGACGGCGCGCCGCTCAGGAGGTCGGCGAGGTTCGCGCCGATCAGGTCGGAACATGACTGCTCGATGGCGTCTGCGTGCTCGGCGAAGTCGCTCGCCGGGCCCTGGTAGACGCTCTGTGCCCGGTAGTAGATGTGCGCCGCCTTGGTCAGGCCGATGGCGGCAATCGTCTGACCGTTGTACGTCCCGCCGTCGACGAGCAGCGCGTAGGCGTGGTTGGGGACGCCCGAGTTGCTGTGCACGCCGCCGCCATCACCCGCCGAGCAGGTGTACTGCGTGTCGGAGACCTTGCCCGGGTTGCCGTAGCAGGTGGGGTTCCACATGTCGCGGATGGCGCCACCGAAGCCCGACGACTCCTCTCCGATCAGCCAGGCGTAGGAGTTGTCGATGGAGCCGGTGAAGCGGGCGCGCAAGGTGCTGTTGACGCCGCCGGCGAGGTTGGCCTTGATCGAGTTGCCGGTCGCCAGCGTGACGCCGAGCGAGGGGATCGTCACGAGGGCCGCGTTGACGCCTGCGCCCATCCCCGGCAGGCCGCTGGCGGCATTGTTGGCGACGATGACGCCGATGGCCCCGGCGAGCTGGGCGTTGTACACCTTCGCGGAAAACGTGCACGTGCCGCGGTCAACGAGGGCGATGCGGCCGGCTACGGCGGCCACGTTCGTCAGGGGCGAACACGCATCCGTGGTCGACGGCCCTGCCGCGTTCGACGCGTCAAGGGCGAGGACCACGCCGGCTGTCGTGCCGGCCAGCGTGAGATTGGGGCCGAACTGCGCCGCTTGCGCCGCGTAGGTTCCGGCGATGCCTGCGGGGCTGTTGATGACCAGTTCGCCAGGGAGCCTCGTGAACGCCGTGCAGGAATTCGCCGTCCGGGCGCCTGCCGGTGCGTCGAGGCCACGACCGTTCAGGCGGTCGATCGTCTCGCCCCAGATGTCGGAGTACGACTCGTTGAGGGCGCCCGGCTGCCACTGGTAGATCAGGTTGTGGGTGTACTCGGTGTAGGCGTGCCCCCACTCGTGGGCGGTGATGTCGTCGGTCGTGGTGCCCGGGCAGAACGAGATGAAGGTGCCGTTCCACGACGCGTTCGGACAGCCGTTGCCACGGTTGAAGATCGAGTCCATGGTGGCGCCGGCGGCGTCGAACGAATCGCGCGCGAAGCCGGTCCAGAACAGGTCATAGGTCTCACCCGACGCCCAGATCATGTTGTTGGCTTCGGTGGACGCTGTCGGTAAGGTGTCGCCTTCGACCCAGTACGGCGAAGCCGGGTAGTTGGGCCCTGGAGCCGTCAGGCCCGTGGCGTCGTACGCACGGCGGAACTTGGCGTCGTACACGCCCGTGACCTGGTCGATGACCTTGCCCGAGTGCGCGTCGACGTAGACGAACTCGCGCACGCTGGCGCCGTCCGAGACTTCCACCTGCCATGCCAGGTGGTTCGGGCCGGCAACGCCCTTGGCCAGCCCCTCGCGGTAAACGAGCAGCGTTGTCCCCGCCGCCGACAGTTGGCCTGCCCGCTCGAGGTCCGCCTCGACCTTCGCCACCGCCGTCCTGGTGGCGTCATCGGCCGATCGCGTGGGGTCGGGGTTGACGGCGATCTGGGGAATGAAGGTGCCGTTGACGGCGACGAGTTCGTCAGAGGCGTCGAAGTGCACCCGCAATTCGGCAGCAAAGACCGGCACACCCTGGTGGAGCTGCTGGTAGGTGATGTGCGTGCCCTGCTGGCGGTCTTTCGTGACACGGACCTCACGGAGTTCGCCGGCGACGCTGGTGATCCCGAAGATGCTGCCGTAATTCGCCAGGAACTCAGCGGCCCGGCCCTTCTTCGCGTCGTCGCTGACGGCACGTGCGGCCTGCCGTTGGATGCCAAGCTTCCGGCCGGGCGACGTCCGGACGAAGCGAGCGGCGCCCGTGGCATCGTGGACTGTCACGTCGGCGCTGCCGCCGCTATCGGCGACGAGGCGGGCAATACCCGCGGGGTCAATGGGGGGCTGCTTGCTCCTGCCGGGTCCCTGGGCTTGCGCCTGGGTCGACAGGACCAGCGACAGCACGAGCAGGGGTGCTGACCGCGTCATTCGAGACCGTGTCATTCGAGTCATGGACGCTCCTCGCGCGGCGCGAACGCCGCAAGCCGGTGAGACGTGGACGAGAGATGACTCCGTCTGGTGACGCGCCGGCCGCGGACGGGGCCTTCGGCCACGCCGGGTGCGCATCGCGCGCCCGGACGATGGTCGCTGGATGCGTCCCGGTTGCAGCGCCGCCCTGCGGTTCGCGCGTCGCAAACGGTGGGGAGGGGTCGAACGCTACGCCTGCGGATGCAGGGCGTCAAGGCATTTTCTGAGGCGGTCCTGCGGCGCGCGTTTCTTTGCCGCGCAAGGCACGCAGCGCAAGCCCCCATCGCTGGGGCTGGACGGACGCAGTCTGGCCTCGACCGTTCAGCGAAGCCGACAATGAGGTGCTGAGATGGTTGGATGGAAGACGCGGCAGGATCGCGCGCGCCGTCGAGGGGGCGCGCTGCGTGCGCGCCCCCTCGCTCGAGTCGAGCCGTGCGTTACGGCTGGTCGACGCGGACGATCGTCGGGTTCGGCAACCCCCCCACGCCGCTGTAGGCCACGCTGCCGAGATACTTCGTCGCAGGCGCCAACCCTGAGAAACTCAGGGTGATTGCCCCCGGGCCGACCACCGCGCTCGCTGGCGCGGTGACGGTCATGTTACCGGCTGCAGTGCTGTCGAGCAGCCAGGTGTGGAGCTTGAAGGGCGAACTGCCCACGACGCCCCAGCCCTGCACGACGACGGTGTAGTTGTCTGCCGGCGGGTTGAGCAGGTTGACCTCTTCGGCCGACGTGCCGCTGCCGCTCGATCCCACCTGAGTCGCTCCCCTGTAGACGCAGAGGTCGATGTCGGTGCCGGGGTTCACGTCCGCATCGAAGAGCGAGAAGCGGGCGTAGGTGGTGCCGGCCGGGACGGCCACGGTGATCAACTGCGCATTAGGCGACGTCAGCGAGCATGCGCCGTCGGTCGGGTCATCAGCCACGGTGCCGGCAGTGAGCACCGCCGGGATCAACCCGCGCGCGGTCGCCCCGAACGGTCCGTTGTACCCGAAGACCACGTTGTAGCTACCCGACACCTGGGTCGGGGCAGCGAGCGCTACCGGACGCACCACCAGCGGGATGCGTACCACGTGACCCTTGTTGCCGGTCAGCGTGAGCTGTCCGCCCACGTAAGTGCCAGGGGTCGCCGTCGTCGTCGTGAACGTGACAGCAAAGGACTGCGTGGCGCCCTTGGCGATGGTCATCGCGCCCGGCAGGGTGACGTTGAAGCCCGCCAGGCCGGTGTAACTCGCCGTGTAGGTCTCCGCCTGTGCACCAACGTTCGTCACCTTGCGCGTGACCGTCTGAATCCCAGCCAAGTCGCCGATCGCGATTGACGGGACGTTCAAATTGCTCGGGTCGATTGGCGTGAACGCGCTGCAGAACGATCCGGGCTGCGTGCCGCAGATGAAGTTCAGCCAGTCGTTGAAGCCCGAGTCGAAGACCAGGCCGGGATCGGCCGCGGAGTTCGGCTTCACGTGACCGGCACCCTGGCGGAAGATCACGAGCGGGTTCGTGTTGGGCCCGTCGAGGACGTCGTAGCCGGTCGTCATCAGGGCCGACTTGATCATCATCGGCGACCAGTCAGGATGCAGGTTCTTGAGCAGGGCCCCGAGGCCGGCCACGTGCGGGCTCGACATCGAGGTGCCGCTGTACAGGTCGAAATCGCGTCCCGCGTTCCCGGGAGGCGCAACCGCCGCGAGAATGTCCTGCCCTGGAGCGATGAGATCGGGCTTCAGCAGGTCGCCATTGCCGGCGCGCAGTGGGCCGCGCGACGAGAACGATGCGGTGAACGGAGCAGGCGTGTTGAAGACGATCGTCGCCTGATTGATGGTCGCCGTGGCACCCGCAGTGGCTGCATAGGCCTTGATCGCCGTGCCGTCGGCCAGGCTGACGTGCACCGTGGGCACGAAATGGAAGTCGGCGTTGAGTGAGCTGTCCGGGTTGTTGAACAGGATCATGCCGACGCCGCCGGCTTCCAGAACCGCCAGGCTCTTGTTGACGCGGGCCGTGACGCCGCGCTGGCAGACGACGATCTTGCCGGCAACCTTGGCCGGATCGAGCGTGACGACACCGTCGGCGGCGCCGTAGCACAGTGCGAGCTGCGACGGATCCGCACCAGACACACCAGCCGCTGTCGAATCAATCAGCGGTGCCGACACCGGCGTCGCCACCGACGCGCCGGAATACGTGACGCCGTTGCCCAGCTTCACAGAACCCGCGCCGTTGCGATTGTGCGTGCCAGCGGCCACGGTCGTCAGCCATGGACCGGGATGGGCGACGGTGCTCGTCGTCGGCCCGCTGTTGCCGGCGGACGCGGCCACGAACACGCCGGCGTCAGCCGCGTACAGGAAGGCGATCTCGACAGAGTCGCGGAAGTTGGTGGTCGAGCCGCTGATCGAGAAGTTGATGACGTCCACGCCGTCGGCCACGGCCTGGTCGATGGCGGCGACGCTGTCAGACGAGAAGCAGGAGCCGCCGGAAGGGGTCTGCCAGCACACCTTGTAGGCGGCGATGCGGGCGCGCGGCGCGATCCCGCTCACGGCGCCAAACACGGCGGCAGCACCCGTCGTCGGCACGTTGGCGTTGCCGGCCGCGGTCGAGGCGGTGTGCGTGCCATGGCCGCCGAAGTCGCGCGGCGAGTTGTACTCCCAGGGCAACTGTGCGTCGATGCCGTCGTTGCCGCCCCAGCCGCCATTGAAGTACTGCGCGCCGATCACCTTCTGGTTGCAGTTCGATGCGTTGAACATCTCGCCGGGCACGCACTTGCCGTGCCAGCCGGGGATCTGCTGGTACGAGAGCTTGCCGTCTTTCGTGGCATTGCCGTTCTGGCCGGTGCGGTCAGAGAAGCTCAGGCTCTCGGGCCAGATGCCGCCGTCGACGATTCCCACGATGACGTCTTCACCTGCTTTGCCGACGCCACCGAGCTGATCCCACAAGCCGCCCGGGGCGCTCAGTCCGAGGAAGGCCGGCGTCGACGACGTGTCGAGTGGCCGGGCCTCGTCCTTGTTGACCGCGATGACGCCGGCGACGCTCTTCATCGCCTCGGCCTGCGCGTCGGTCAATTCGGCCGCGAAGCCGTTGAACGAGTACGTGTAGTCGTAGACCTTGCGCGCGCCGCCGACGCGGCCCAGGGCCTCGGCGTGTCGATCGTTCAGGTGCGCGACGTAGCTCAGGACTTCGGGGCTGTTCGGATCGATCTTCTGGCCGCGGCGCGGCTTGGTCGCGCGCAGGCCGTCGATGCCGCCCGTGTAGGCGACGACGGGGGGCTGGGCCATCTGGACGATGTAGAGGTTGTTGGTCGGCGCGTTGCCGCGCCCCTTGGCCTGTTCGGGTTGGTCGGCAGTGACGCTGATGGTCAGCGGCAGTGCCAACGCCCCGAGCATGAAGGCCAGCTTCGCTATCTTGCTGAAACGACGGTGCATAGGTGGACCTTTCGATGAGCCTGACGACAACCTGCGGCGTCGGCGGGGAACAACGGAGTGCAGGGAACGCCCGGCACCCCATCCGGTGGCGCAGGCGCCCACATCGGAGCATCCGCCCCGAATCGGTGCGTCACCGGTCTAGGTTTCATTTCAAGCGTCGACCCTACCCCTGCGGTTGGGGGGCGTCAAGCGTAATTACGGCAGAAGTTGCCGCGGAAGCACGATGCACCCCTTACGCTGAACTTAGTCAGCCGTGACGCTGTCTTGCACGGGGTCCGTGCAGGAATTCGCCCGCCAGGGCGACCGAAGGGGTGCGAAAGCAGTGAGAAGACTGCCCGGCCTCACGACACGACGACCGCGTCGAAGGTCGGCAGCGGGACCTTCGTGCCGAGCGCGGGATACGTCACCACGTCGATGCCGCACCGCGTGGCATCGGCGGGATCGACGTAGCTGAAGTTGATGTCGAAATCGTCGCCCGCGCTGGCGCGCGCGATGTTGAGCGAGATCCCGTGCTGCGGCGCGTCGCCCGCGTGCATGCCGGGCGCGAACATGGCCAGCATCTCGGCATCCGACGGTTTCACCGCCGACACGGCGCGCAGCGTCCACACGTCCTCGACGACCTCGTTGCCCCGCGTCAGCCGCACGCGGAACGCAGGTGAGTCGCTGACCCGCGTGGCCGTCCCGGTGAACTGCGCGGCGGGCCCGTCCTTCAGCACGCCGTACCGCACCGTGAGCACGGTGCCCAGGGTGAAGGGGTTTCGCATGCCCGGGATCTCGCGTAGCGCCACCGCGTGCTCGATCGGGTTGCCGCTCCGGCTGCGCACGCCGTGGCTGAAGAGCACGGTGCCCGCCAGCGTGAGGTTCCTCAGCGCCTTGCACGACGCGAGCGGCGTCAGGTCGGTGATGTCGTTGCCCGAGATGTCGAGGGTCTCGAGCGAGGTGCAGCCCGCCAGGGGGGCGAGGTCCGAGATCCGGTTGTCGACGAGCCGCAGCGTGCGCAGCCCGCGCAACGGGGCGAGGGCGGCAATCGACCTGACCTGGTTGTGCGACAGGTCGAGGCTCACCAGCGTCGTGAACTGGTCGAGCCCCTCGGTGCCGGTGATGCTGTTCTGCGCGAACGTCAGCGACTTGATCGTGAGCGGCAGCATCGTCGGCAGGGCCGAGAGCGAGGTCAACGGCCCGCGGTTGGCGTCGTGCATGCCGGCGTGCGCCCAGTCGTACTCGTGGAACGAGGCCACGATCCGCGCGAGCGCGTCGCCCTGCATCCTGGCCGTGCGCTCGGGATCGCCCGAGGGATCGACGATCTCGTTGAACGCGTTCAGTTCCTCCATGGCCAGCATGCCGATGTCGGTGACGAGATCGCGATCCGTGCGCCGGGTCGCCGGCTTCTGCCGGGTCACCCACCAGTCGCTGAAGCTGCGCTCGAGGCCGACGTCGCGCTTGCGGAGCAGCACGTCGGGCTCGACGATCGGTGGCACGAGCGCCGAGGGCTCGAACAGGCGCGGCGGATCGATGCGGCCGTTCGACAGGCGCTGCGCGTGGTCGATGGTGGCGTTGACCAGCCTGGAGTACGTGCCCGCCATGGCGAGGAGCACCGCGCGCGACGGCGGATCGGTGAAGTACTCGGGATGCTCGGCTGCGAACTCGCAATCGTTGCGGCGCTGGAGGTACCTGAGCTTCTTCGTGTTGGCATCGCTGAGCGCGAGCAGGAAGTCCTCGCGCTGCTGCTTGGTCGGCAGGGGCAGCGGGATCGTGTCGTAGGTCGCGACCTCGATGTAGTACGGGAACGGGTGGTTCTTGACCGCCTCGGGAAAGTCCTTGAGCCGCTGCTTGATCTCGGCGACGTCGAGCGTCGCGCCCGCTTCCTCGCGGCCGAGGCCGCCCTTCTGGTAGTAGTGAACCGAGAACTCCGAGCGTGTCTGGCTGTTCTGGTTGGCCGTCTCGAGCTTCGCCTTGAAGTCGGCCGCCGCAATCCCGCCCTGTACCGCGGCGTGCAGCGAGACGGCGAGGCTCGACTCGGTCTTCGAGTCAACCGAGGTCACGCGCATCACGGCATAGAACTCGCCACCGTTGTAGTGGGCGCGCACGAACGAGTCGCCGAACGCGCGTTCGAACACCTCCTGCTGGCCGGGGGCGAGCAGGTGCTGCAGGTCGGGCTTGATCCTGAAGTCCCTGCCACGCTTCACGGTGTTGGTAATCACCATGCGGGCGACGACGAACGTCGACGTGCTGTTGTATTGGGTCTTCTTGGCGAAGTCGACCTTGCCGCCGGCCGTCGAGAACGCGTAGCGACCCTCGACCTCGGCCGACATGTGGAGCGAACTCATCAGCTCCTCGTGTGACGTGACGATCGTCACGTCGGCCTCGGTTTCCTGCGACAGCTCGCCCGGCGGAAGCGTGAAATCGAGCGCGACGCCGATGCCGAGGCCGGTGTCGCTGTTGAAGCCCATCCCGATGTCTTCGCCGCCGTAGTTGAGGCGACGAACCTGCGCCACCGTAGCGTCGGCCACGCGCGTGCTCCTGTCGTCGAGGCAGGCGCGCCGCTGCGGCCGTCATCGGGCCGTTCGGGCAGCGCCTGGCGTCCTGTCGTGTGGGACGCATCATAGAGAACGCCTGCTGCGGCCGCAATCTCAAACGAACGCTCGAGCTTCGTCGGATGGTCCCGATCGACATCACGGTCGGGCGGGTGTATCGTCGCGAGGTCCAACACACTGTCGCACGTGAGCCCGGCGGGCGTCGGGGCATGTCGTCGATCCTGGAGGCGACTTCGGCGACGCATCGCCGATCGTCGCAGACGGCTGCCCGAAACGGCTCGTCGTGCACGGACGGGTTCGTCAACACCGGAACTGGAGGGCATGGCCATGCACACACCGAGGACCACTCCGCTGCGCATCGACGGGAAGCACACGCGCGTGTCGGCGCGCGACGCCGGGTTCACCCTGATCGAGCTGCTCGTCGTGATCGCCATCATCGCCATCCTGATTGGCCTCCTGCTGCCGGCCGTGCAGAAGGTCAGGGAGGCGGCCGCCCACAGCAGCGCGCACCGATCGCTCGCGATGGTCCACCGGATGGTGTTGCAGGGCGGGTCGGAGTCGTGCGGCGCACTCGAGGAGCGCGGGTTCGAGTGCGGATGGCGGACGAACGATCAGGAACAACCCACCGCCATCGTCGCGGTCAAGGACGGCTACGAGATCGCCGTGAGCCTCCCCGCGGTGCAACTCGAGCCGTGCCGCGGCGCCGACGGCGAACTGCTGCCGGCGGTCGCCGTGGCCACGCCGGTGGATGCAGGACGCACCGGCCTGTACAAGTTCTCGTTGTGCCTGCTGCCAGCGGTGCAGCGCGAGGGGTCAGGCGCTGGTGAACTGCTGCCGGCCGTGCAGGGTCAGTTGCTGCCGGGCGCGCTCGCCGAGCGCCGGGCGATGTTCGCCGAATTGCGGCAGGCCGCGATCGCGCAGGTCGAGGAGTTCCAGCGGGGGCTGAAGCTCGGCGTCGGCAACTCGCCCAGGCGGATGCAGGAGGCCCTGAAGGTGCTGAACGGCAGCGGCGACGACCAGATCTCGATCGCCGAGATCCTCTCGGCGCAGATGGCGTTCGGCGACGGCTCGGTGAGGCCGCTGTTCGGCCACGGCGGCCTGTTCCAGACGTTCGACGTGGGGCACATCATGCGCTTCGACAGCGCCAACGAGAGCCTCGACGCCCTGCGGGTCAGCAGCTTCTTCGACGTCTTCGTCGACCTGGACCTGGACGACTGATCCGCGCACGCAGGCGCGGACCCGCGATCCGGGGTCGGGACCACGACGAGTGCCGACCCCGGTCTTCCGGCTCCTCAGGCTCCCTGCCGCAGGTTGCGCTGCGTCACTTCGGCCATCGTCCTCAGCGTGAACGGCTTGCCGAGCAGTTCGCGAACGCCTGCGCGGCGCAGTTCTTCGGAGCCCAGGGCGCCGCCGTACCCCGAGGTGAGCACCACCGGGATGTCTGGCCGCTCGCGTCGCAGCTGCGCCGCCAGCTCGATCCCGCTCATCTGCGGCATGGTCAGGTCTGACATCACGAGGTCGAAGTTGCCGGTGTCGCGGCGGAACTCCTCGAGCGCATCCGCCGGGCGCGTGTGGCCCGTCGCCCGGTATCCGAGCTGCGTGAGCATGCGCAATGCGAGCGAGACCAGGATGGGTTCGTCGTCCACGACCAGGATGTGCTCGCCCCGGCCGCGCGGGACGTCACGGTGCTCGTCCAACGGCTCCGGCACCGCCTCGCCAGATACAGGGAAGTACAGGCTGAAGGACGTGCCGACGCCAGGTTCGCTGCTCACGATCACGTGACCGTCGTGGGCCTGCATGATGCCGTGCGTGACCGCCAGCCCGAGGCCCGTCCCTTCGCCAGGTGCCTTCGTCGTGAAGAACGGATCGAAGATGCGATCGACCGTCGCCGCGTCCATGCCGTGCCCGGTGTCGGCCACGGTGAGCCGCGCGTACCGTCCCGCGGTGAGGCCGGGGTGTCGTCGCACATCCGCGTCGTCGACCTGCACGATGTCGTAGGTCACCGACAGCACGCCACCCGTGTCGCGCATGGCGTGCGCGGCATTCGTGCACAGGTTCATCACGCCCTGGTGCACCTGCGTCGCGTCGGCGAGCACGCACGCCTGCTCGTCGGTGACGAGGGTGCGGATCTCGATTGACGTCGGCAGGCTGGGTCGGAGCATCTGCAGCGCTTCGAGCACGACCGGTTGCAGCGTGATGACTTTGCGTTCCTGCTCGCGGCGCCGGCTGAAGGTGAGGGCCTGCTGCACCAGGTCGCGCGCGCGGTGCGACGCGTCGAGGATGCTGTCGACCCCGGCCCGCAGCGTCGAACCGGCGGGCAGCTCGCTGGCGAGCAGCTCGGCGTGACCCAGGATCGCGGTCAGGATGTTGTTGAAGTCGTGTGCGATGCCGCCGACCAGCGTGCCGAGCGCTTCGAGCTTCTGCGCCTGGCGGAGCTGGGCCTCGAGCGTGAAGCGGGTCTGCTCGGCCTGCCGCCGCTCGGTGATGTCCTGCACCGTGCCAAGCGAGACGGTGGGACGGCCGTCTGCGTCGTAGCGCGTCTCGCATCGCTCGTGGACGAACTTCACCCGCCCGTCGGGCATCAGCAGCCGGTGCACCAGGTCGTAGGGGACGCGTTGCTCGAGCGACGTGTTGTAGGTGCGGTTGACCAGGTCGCGGTCGTCGGGATGGACGCGCGACAGGAAGGACTCATACGTGACCTGGGTGTCGCGTGGATCGATTTCGAGGATGCGGTAGGCACCTTCCGACCAGCTCAGCTCGCCGCTGTCGAGGCTCAGCTGCCAGCTGCCGATGCCGGCGATCCGCTGCGCCTCGACGAGCTGGGCCTGGCTCTTTCGCAGGGCGTCCTCTGCCGCGACGCGATCCGTGATGTCGCGGGTGACGCCGAGCAGTGCCCGCACGGAGGTGTGTTCCGGGTCGTCCCACAGCGGGACCGAGTGCGTTTCGAGCGTGCGGCGGACGCCCTTGAGGCCGACGATGTCGAAGACGAGGATCTGCGTCTCGCCGCGGAAGACCGCCGCGATCATCTCGCGGAACGCGGGCTCGTCGCTCGGCGCGACGAGCGGACAGACGCACTGGCCCCTGACCTGCTCGAGGGTGTCGGCCTGCAGCATGCGCAGGCCCGCGGCGTTCATGTCGAGCAGGTTGCCGTCGCGGTCGAGCAGTTTCACGCACTCGGGCTCGCCCTCGACGATCGCCCGGAGCCGCTCCTCGCTCTCGCGCAGCGCCTGGTCGGTCTTGCGCTGCTCGGTCACATCGCGGCTGTACGACAGCACGCCGATGATGCGCCCGTCGGGAGTTCGCAGCGGCGTCTTGACGGTGTCGAAGACGCGCAACTGGCCACCGACGGTGGCCTCGGAGTGCGGGTTACGCACGACGTCGCCGGCAAAGGCCCGGCGATCGTCAGCGTGGAATCCGCGGTGGCCCGTGGCGGGGTTGGGCTCGCACTGGCCGATCCCGAAGAACTCGGTGTCGCAGCGCCCGATCATCTCGTCGGGCACAGACCCTTGCGCCGCGGCGAAGGCCCCGTTGACGAACAGGAAGCGGTGCTGCAGATCCTTGGCGAACATCCAGTCTGGCGTGGAGTCCATGAGCGCCTGCAGCAGCGTCCGCAGTTCCTCGGCCGACTGGCCCGCGTGTGCCTCGGTGCCTGGTGCCGTTCCCGGTGGTTGTGCCGTCATCAGGTCATCGTATTCGCTTCCGAGACCAGGCGCAGCGATCACATGACCTGCAGGATTTCTCTGGACCCGGTGACGTACAGATCCGTGTAGCCCTTCATCTTCTCGCGGAAGGCCTGGTTCGTGGCGTAGTCCCGCATCCGGTCTTCGAACTCGCCGACGTTCTCGGCCTCGTATTCCAGGATCACCCGGTTGAAATCCCCGGTCAGATCGGTCAGCACGCGGTAACCCTTGAGTCCCGGGGCTACGCCGGCCGCCTCCTTCAACTGGGCAGCGAGCTTGCTCGCGCTTCCGGGCCTGGCGACGAAGCAGTTGCGGACGATCACCATGATGTGGCCTCCCTTCGAGCGTGGACCAAAACGGGACGCGCTGGTGCTGACGGGCGGTGACGGCGCCGACCGACACCTCGCCCGCGCGAACGCCGGCGCTGGCGGCGCTCCGCAGACACTCACTTCACATGTGTTGACAGCGGCGAAGTCTAGGTCCGCCGGCCGATGCGGGTCAAGATCGGGGCCGCGTCCCCGCGCGGCCCGTGGCCCCGTGCGGCGCGTGACGCCCTACGGCGTGCCCTTCGCCCGGGCGCGGATGATGTCTCCCACGAGCACGGCGGCCGGGTAGAGCACGTCCTCTTCGGTCTGCGCGTGCAGCGCGAGTTCCTCGGCGAGTTGCTCCTGCTTCGTCGCCTTGCCGGCGCGCGCCGCGGCACGAAGCGTCTCGACGGCCGCGCGGATCTTCGTGTGCTCGTCGAGCATGCGCGGCAGCTCCGACCTCAGCGCATCGGTCATGGCCAGTGCCTCGGTCGAAACTGTGCCCGGCAGCGCGGTGCCGGCAGCCAGCGGCGCAAGGAGGCCAAGCGGCGGCAGCGCAACCTGCTCCTCGCGCACGAAGTGCGGATGCAGTACCTCGGCAAGCGCCCGTGCGGCCGCGCCGACGTCGCCGGGCGCCTTCGTCGCCTCGACGAGCGCCGAGTGAATGGCTTCGTGTTCGACCTGGACAGCCTTCGGAATCGCGAGTGCGACTGGTGCGGGCGGTGGCGCGGCCGCAGGCGAAGTTCCCGGCGCGGCCGCGGCTGTACCCGCGCCGCACGCGAGGATGGTGAGCAGGACAACGACGTGTCCAGATGACGATGCGTGTGGCATGTGACACCTCGACAATTCCCAGGGGGGTGGAGTCTCCGACATTGTCGATCATCCGACGCCATTCGCAGGCTGAGCCGTAAACGACTCCCGGAGTCAATTCCTCGCGCGAAACAACTCCGGAGTCATTTGCCCGTCCATGGACGAGCTCCACGCGCATCGTGTATCTTCCCGGTCTTCACGCACGAGGGTATCGCACGTGTCACTGGTCCAGGAGTCCGCCTCAATGCACCGACGCCGCTTGCTCCACGCCGCTGCCGCCATGCCGGCAGCCATCCTTGCCGCGCCGCTCGCCTCGTCGTCGGCTGCCTCGAACGCCGTGCCCGCCCAGGCGGCGCCCGCTGCCAGGCCCACGGCCTCGACGCCTCCGATCGTTCGCGCCGGCAAGGGCCGGTACGGCGAGACGCACCGGCTCAGGGGACGCGATCCGGTTGACCTGAAGCTGTCGTCGAACGACACCGGCGGTGCGCTCGCGGTGTGGGAGAGCCTGACGAACGGGAAGGGCGGCCCCAGCTACCACGTGCACCACGCCCAGGACGAGTGGTTCTTCGTGATCGAGGGGGAGTTCGTCTTCAAGCTCGGCGAGACGATGCACGATGTGCACGCCGGCGACAGCGTGTTCATTCCGCGCGGCGTTCCACACACGTGGTCGCACCGGGGCGCCGCGACCGGCCGCGTCCTCTTCCTGGTGCAGCCCGCCGGGCTGGTCGAGGCGTTCTTCCGCGAGAACGCCACGCGCACGGCGACGCTGTCGCAGCAGGAGGCCGAGCAGTTCTTCGAGGCTCACGGGATGACGCTGTTGGGCCCACCCCTGCCGATTGTGTGAACCGCCGGCCCAGGTGTAGGGGCCGCGCCCCCGCGCGGCCCGCCCCCCCCCGCGCGCCCCGATGCCGTATGGCCCCGCGCCTCCGCGCGCCCCCGCGCCCTCGCGCGGCCCGTGCCCCTCACGCGTGTTCGTGCCGCAGACGTCTCGATGGCGCGTACGGCACGAGGTCAGACACCACGCCCGCGCGGTGCTGCGCCTGGTGTGCCTGCCAGAACGCCGGGGTGAGGATCTCGCCGTGCGCTGCCAGGAACGTCTCCTTCAGATCGGGTGACAAGCCGAGGAACGGCAGGAACTCCTCGGGGAAGATGTCGTTGGGCCCGACGTGGAACCACGGCTCGGCCGACAGTTCGTCCTCGTCTGACCGCGACGCGGGCAGCGCGCGGAACTGGCAGTCCGACAGCAGGCACAGCTCGTCGTAGTCGTAGAAGACCAGGCGCTGGTGCCGCGTCACGCCGAAGTTCTTGAGGAGCAGGTCGCCGGGGAAGATGTTCGTCGCCGCGAGATCGCGGAGCGCCTGCCCGAAGTCGAGGATGGCCGTCTGCCCCGCCTCGCGATCGGCCTGCGCGAGGAACAGGTCGAGGGGCACCATCTTGCGCTCGGTGTACACGTGCCCGATGACGACGCTGTCGTCGGTGATGGTGACCGTGCCGGTGGCCTCGTGCGCCAGCTCGTCGAGCAAGGCGGCAGAAAAGCGCCGGCGATCGAACCGGAGGTGCTCGAATTCCTGCGCGTCGACCAGCCGCCCGGCGCGGTCGTGCCTGAACACCAGCCGGTAGCGCCCCAACACGTCCTCGCGCGTCGTCGTCTTCGGCGCCGCGAAGCGATCGCGGATGATCTTGAACACCGCGTCGAACGACGGCAGCGTGAAGACGATCATCACCATGCCTTTCGCGCCCGGCGCGACGTCGAACGCCTCGTCGGTCTCGGCGAGGTGCCTGAGCAGGCTGCGGTAGAAGACCGTCTTGCCGTGCTTGTTGTGGCCGATGGCCGTGTAGAGCTCAGACGCGGGCTTGCGCGGCATGATCGCGCGCAGGACCGAGACGAACGCCGCGGGCCGCGTCGCGTCGACGAAGAAGTACGAGCGCGTGAAGCTGAAGACGACGCTGACCTCGTCTTCGGTGAGCACGACCGCGTCGGCGCCGATACGTCCCGTGCGGTTCAGCAGCGCGATGGCGAGCGGATGGTCGCCGGTCGCCGTGCGCACGCGCCCGACGAGGTACGCCGCCTTGTTGCGGAAGAACACCGCGCGGATCACCTGCAGGCCGAGGATGCGCGCGCCCGCGCAGTGCGCCTCGATCGCGCCGGCGATGCGCGCGGCATCGCCCTGCAGGTCTTCGTACCCCACGCTGAACTCGTGGCGCCTGAACAGCCGCGTCACCGCATCGCGCAGCGACGGCGCGCACGGGAAGTCTTCGCAGACGTCGCCGGCGGCCGCGTCGGGGTCGGGCAGGCCGCTCACCGCCGCGTCGAACTCGAGATCGGAATCGACGCCGACCGTCGTGAAGATGCGCCGCGTGATCGAGTTGAAGAACGTCTCGGCGAGTTCCGAGTCGGTGCGCTCGCCGACCAGCGCCAGGTAGTCGGCCTTCATCGCGCGCCACGTATCCTTGTCGCGCGCGTGCTCGTCGAGCAGGTCGTGCAGGTGGGCGACGGTCTGGCCGACGAGCGTCGCGTAGACGTCGAGCCGGTCGGCGGCATCCTGCAGCGCGCCCTGCCAGTCGCGCGCCTCGAACCGCAGGCGGGCCTGCAGCGTGAAGCGCTGGAACTCCTTGTTGTAGGCGAGGAACGCGTCCTCGATGATGGCCGCCCCGCGCGCGGCCGCATGCGATGCCCTGCCGGAGCCGGACGGGAGCCCGACGCTCGTCATGTGATCTCCGCGTGCATGGGGGCCGTGCCGCACGCGGGATCGACTATGCCACAGGTCATACACGCGTGGCCCGGACGGCCGCCAGGACCCGGTGACCCGATCAATAGCGCGACGACCCAGCCTTCCGGTGATAGTTACTCCTGGCGCGACGGCGCCCGCGCGCCCACGGGATCGCCGTCGGGGCGGCAGGCGAGTGGACGCACGGCGGGTCACTCGCCAGTCGCGCAGCTGGCGCTTGAGCGGGCGGCACCAGTGGCTGATAATCCACGCGTGCGCGACAGGAACCGCCGTTCACCGGGGATGCCTGTCGCGCCCACGCGATCTCCGCGCCACGCACGCATGACTGCGTGCGGCCTGGTCGCGGCGTGCGTGCTCGTCGCGCCAGCGCCGTGTCACACGCCGTCCCTGCAGGCGCAGGCGCAGGCGCAGCGCAGTCGCCGGCGCAGGTGGAGGCGCTCGATCCGATCCTCCTGCAACTGGTGAGTGACTACCGAAGCGGCGACGCCGATGCGGCGGTCGATACCATGGTGTCGGGCTGGCGTGCGGGCACGCGGTCGTGGTCGCTGTTGCGCGGCGGACCGCCCGGTCACGGCGTGCTGGTCAGGGCGGCTGACCGCCTGTCACAGTGGCAGCTCCTGGAAGCCGGCATCATGCTGCACACCGAAGCCGCCCTCTGGCTGTGGCGCGAGGAGTACCGGCAGGCCGCTCTCGATCACCTGGGTGTTGCGCACTCGTGGCTGGCAACCGTGCCGGGCCCGTTCTCGCGAACGTGGCTGCTGGCCACCATCGCGTTCCACCAGTCGCAGATGCTCGAGGCCAACATTGCGCGCGCCATCGATGCTGCTGCCGATCGCCTGGGCGAGGATGCCGAGGTGATCGTCGCCCGAGGGATGCTGGCGGAGGTGACGGCATCGACGCTGGCCCGCGGGGCGGGAACCGTGCGCGATACGCGGCAGTCGGCAGGGACGAACGCGGCACTGGACCCGAGGTTCGCGAGCGACGTCAGACGTGAACTCACCCAGCAGACGCGCGACGACCGCGACGTGCTCACCGCCCGCCGGCTGACCCGGTGGCGCGCATTCATGTCAGTCGCCACGAGGACCTACAGACGGGCACTGGAGGTCGCGCCCGACCACCGTGAAGCGCAACTCCGCCTGGGTCGGGCACTCGTGCTGTCTGGCTCGGCTGCGCAAGGCCTGCCGCTCCTGGAGCGCGCCCGGGCCGGGCAGGCGTCGGCGCGCATCGAGTACCTGTCATCGCTGTTCATCGCCAGGGCGCACGAGGACGCGCAGCGGCTCGACGATGCGACCCGGGAGTATCGGCGCGCGCTGGACGCCTCGCCGAGCGCGCAGTCGGCGGCAGTGGGACTCGCCCACGTGCTGTTCCGCCAGGGACGCCGTCTCGACGCACGCGCCGTGACGCGCGACGCGCTGGACGCAGCTGCGCGACGTGCCGACGACCCGTGGTGGAACTACGATCTCGGCTACGCGACTTCACTTGCGGAGTGGCTGCGCCAGCTGCGCGAGACGGCGCGGCAATGAGTGCCACCCGCGTCTTCGGCGGCGTGGCAATCGCGATCGCCCTGGCCTCACCCGCCGGCCGCGACGAGGTCCGCGGCGATGCCCAGCAGGTGTTTCGCAGCGACGTCGCGATGGTGCGCGTCGATGTGCTCGTGACCGACGATCGGCGACCGGTCGCGGGACTTCGCGCAGGCGACTTCGACGTTCGCGACAACGGCGTGCCCCAGGACGTGCAGTTGGTGCCCGCCGGGACCCTGCCGCTCGACGTCTACCTCGCGGTCGACACGAGCCAGAGCGTCGCCGGCCCGCGGCTCGTGGCACTCGTGGATGCGGCGAGCGCCGTGCTCGCGGCGCTCGGGCCGCGTGACCGCGTCACGTTCCTCGGCTTCGGCCACGGCCTGTCGCTGCTCGCCGAGCGCACCGGTGACTTCGACACGGTGCGGCAGCGATTGCCCGAGTTGCGGGCAGGGGGCGCGACATCGTTGTACGACGCCGTGCTCACCTCGCTGCTCCTGCGAGAAGGTGAGCCGTCGCGTGCGCTCCTGCTGGTCTTCAGCGACGGGCGCGACACGATGAGCTGGACGCGGCCGTCAGACATGCTGGGCGTGCTCGAGGCCGCCGACGTGTCTGCGTATGTCGTCTCGGTGGGTTCGCAGCCGTCTTCGTCTGCGAGATCCGACATCACGCGCCACCGCCGCCCCGTGCGGCCCGACACCGACCTGTGGCTGCATCACGGTCCCGTGCTCGACCTGATCGCAAGCGTGGGCGGCGGCCGCGTCGTTCCCGCGGAGCGCATCGACCAGCTCGCCGTCACGTTCGTGCAGATCCTCGACGAGTACCGCCAGCGCTACCTGCTCGCCTACACGCCGCAGGGCGAGCCGGCCGCGGGCTGGCACCAGATCGACGTGCGCCTCAAGTCACGCAAGGGCGTGGTCAGGGCGCGTCGCGGATACTTCGTAGGGTAGTGACTCCGGCCCGGTAGTTCACGAAGTCACTCACGTCGCATCCACCCCGCCGCCCTCGGGTACACCTCGGCGCAGACGTTCGACATCAGCGCCGGGTTGCGTGTCGATCTCGTGCGCGTGCGGCGGTGATATCGGCGTGCGGCCGCAGGGGCCGCGCCCCTGCGCGGCCCTGACGTTCCATCGGGAACGCCCACGTGCCCGACCTGCACGGATCCGCCACGCGAGCGGCCGTAGGGGCCGCGCCCCTGCGCGGCCCTGACGTTCCATCGGGAACGCCCACGTGCCCGACCTGCACGGATCCGCCACGCGAGCGGGTGGCACGAGCGCTATACTCAGCCCTGGTCGACAGTCGCGCTGGCCATCCGCGGCCGGGCGTGGCGCCGGCTGGAATGTGGGGCAGACGTGTCCTGCAACCGCGTCTTCGCGCACGGGCGGCGGCCATGACGCCCGGCGAACGCCTCGGTCCCTACGAGATCCTCGCCCTGCTGGGGGCGGGAGGCATGGGCGAGGTCTACAAGGCCCGCGACACCCGCCTCGATCGCGTGATCGCGCTCAAGGTGCTCTCGCCAGACGTCAGGCAGCACCCAGATCGACAGGCACGGTTCGAGCGCGAGGCCAAGGCGATCTCGCAGCTCAATCACCCACACATCTGCACGCTGCACGACGTCGGCCGCGATGGCGACATCGTCTACCTGGTCATGGAACTGGTGGAGGGCGAGTCGCTCGCGGCGCGGCTCGCGCGGCGATCCCACGCGGCGTCGAGCGACGCGCGACTGCCGCTCGTCGATGTCCTCGACGTCGGGAGGCAGCTTGCCGAGGCCCTCGAGGCCGCGCACCGGCTGGGCATCGTCCATCGGGATCTCAAGCCGGGCAACGTGATGCTGACGAAGTCGGGCGCGAAGCTCCTCGACTTCGGCCTGGCCAAGTTGCGGCCCGCCAGGCCCGTGGGGGGCGAGAGCGTGCCGACCAAGTCCGCGAACGTCACGGCCGAGGGAACCCTGCTGGGCACGATGCCGTACATGGCGCCGGAGCAACTCGAAGGGAAAGACGTCGACGCGCGCGCAGACATCTGGGCGCTCGGGTGCGTGCTCTACGAGATGGCCGCGGGCCGCCGCGCGTTCGAGGGGAAGAGCCAGGCGAGTCTCATCGGCGCGATCATGAACACCGAGCCGCCGGCGCTGGCGACGTTGCAGCCGTTGACGCCGCCCGGGCTCGATCACGTCGTGCGCACGTGCCTGGCGAAGGACCCCGACGAGCGGTGGCAGTCTGCGGCCGACGTGAAGCGCGAACTGCGATGGATCGCCGACGAGCAGCGCGTGGCCGTGCCCCCGGCAAGCGGCGTCGCGGAAGGTGCAGCGGTCGCCGCTCCCGCGACCACGCGTCGATGGCCGTGGCGGCGCTCGCTGCTCTGGCTGACGGTGGCGTCGGTGGTCGCGATCGGCGCGGTCGCGTCAACCGGCTGGGTACCCTGGACGACCACGTCGCACGCCGTGCCCGTCGTGACGAGATCATCGATTCGCGTGGCTCCGGCCGAGCGCGTCGAGAGCGTGCCGGCCTCGGTCACCGGCGGCAGCCGCACGGCGATTGCCATCGCACCGGACGGGCAGCGCCTCGCTTTCATCGGCCGGACCGGTGATGTCAGCCGGCTCTACGTGCGCGCGCTCGCGAGCGACACCTGCGTCCCGTATCCGGGAACGGAGGGTGCGGAGTCGCCCGTGTTCTCACCCGACGGCCGGTGGATCGCGTTCTGGTCGGGCGGCAACCTCATGAAGGTGCCCGCTGCAGGCGGCCCGGTGACGCCGATCTGCAACCTCGACTCCGTGGATCCACCGCTGGGCATGAGCTGGGGCGACGACGGACAGATCGTGTTCAGCCGGCTCCGTGGTGGCTTGATGCGTGTCTCTGCCGACGGTGGTGTGCCCGCCGCGTTGACCACGCTGGCATCAGACGAAGTGAGCCATCGCCTGCCTCATGTTCTACCTGGCAGCAGATGGGTGCTGTTCACGTCGCGACGCACGGCCTGGCTGTGGGGCTCGGAGCAGATCGTCGCCCAGTCGCTCGTGACAGCCGAGAGGAAGATCGTCTTGCAGGGCGGCAGCGACGCACGGTACGTGCCGACGGGCCACCTGGTCTACCTGCGGAGAGGCACGCTGTGTGCCAGGGCGTTCGACCTCGCGAAGGTGAGCGTCGCCGGCGCCGAGTACGGGCTGATCGAGAAGGTCGCTCATTCTGTCGAAGCGATCAGCGAATGGAATGTGACTGGTTCCGGTCAGTTCGCCGTCTCGGCCACAGGCACGCTGATCTATCTCCACGGTGACGTTCCCCCTCCCGCGCGCTCCGAGCTCTTGGTACTCGATCGCGGTGGACATGCCTCCGTCATTCCGACCGAGGCGTCGAGCTTCGTCATTGCGCCAACGCTCTCACCCGATGGCGAAACGGTGGCCGTTCCATCGCGTGACCGGGATGGCTTCGGCCTGTGGCTGGTGAACGTCAGGCGGGGAACGAAAACCCGCAGCCTCTCAGAGGGTGAGATCTTCTGGCCTGTGTGGAGGCCGGATGGCCGCGGCATCGCGTTCCTCTGGAGGGCCGGAGGAACGGCCGCGGTAGGTTGGATGGCGGTGGACTCGACCGCGCCGCCGGAGAGGCTCGTGACGATGGCTGCGGAGGCGTCAGTGGCTCCGCTCACGTGGTCGCCCGATGGCAGGCGACTTGTCGTCAACGTGCTCCAACCCGATGGAAGCCGGGACATTGACGTGGTCTCACTGGACGATCGCGGCGGCGTCCTGCAACCGCTGATCCACACGCCGGCCAACGAGATCAACGCGGCGCTCTCACGGGATGGGAAGTGGCTGCTCTACGCATCGAACGAAACGGGGCGCTCCGAAGTGTACCTCCAGGCGTATCCCGCGGCGGGTGCCAGGATCGCCGTGTCGACGGCCGGCGGGATGAATCCCGCGTGGAGTCCCACGGGCGACGAGCTGTTCTACGTGAGCGAGCCAGGCAAGGACGCGAAGCGGTGGCTCATGAGCGTGAGCTTCAGATCACTGCCCACGCTGTCGGTCGGCGTTCCCCGGGCGCTGTTCGAGTTTCCCGCGCACGCCAAGCCTCGCGGGCCGAGCCTACGACGTGTTTCCCGACGGCGAACGTTTCATGACGTCCCGGCCACTGCCCGCGCCGCCGCCGGCCCCGGCGACAGAGATCACGCTGGTCGATCACTGGTCCGAGGAACTCAAGGCGAAGGTGCCAGGCGGCAGGTAGGCGTTCCGGCGCACGGATCCCCACGCGCGGTGGCAGCGCCAGGAGTGAACAAGGTCAAGCCGGGATCTGTTCGTAGGAGAACTCCGGAATCCCGGTTCGCTCAGAGGCGTGCTCAACGGTGATCGCCGAAACATTGCCCTCCGCATCGATGTCGAGCAGCGTGTTTTCGTCCAGGTCGCGCGTTTCAGAAACCGGGACATTGCGGAACTCGATGTGGAGCGTGTCTGTCTCAGCGAAGTACCGGATCTTCATGGCGCAAACCCCCGATCAAAGAACGCGTTGTGAACCGTCTTACCATCGGGCAGCACGATCACGCCCGGCACCCGGTCGTCGGCCTCTGGGACTCGAACCCAACGTCGACTCCGGCCATCGGCCTGGGTGTGTTCGCGAATGGGCTCGCGAAGCGCCCGCTCGATCCATTCGTCGCGGATCACGGCTCGATCGGGGCGCACTCGCATTGCCTGAAATACGCCGTGGTCTTCACAGACCCACCCTACCAGAATGACCGACGACGTCCAATAGATCGACCGAAAGTCTGAGGCGTGCGTGCGTGCGCGTGCGTCACGGCTGTGGAACGATGCGCCAGGGCGGCGCATGCGCGCCACGACGACACCACCCGCCCGGTTCCGACGAGGTGCGTCTCACCGCCACGTCGAACGCGTTCTCGCGCATCACACGTACATCGGCTCGCTCGACGTGAGGCGGATCCATCCGCGGGCGACGCGGTAGATCACCCACAGGCCGATCCCGACGATCGCGATCCACAGCGTGACGAACCCGACGAGCACGAGCATCAGCGGGATCGACACCAGGGACGCGACCACGATCCAGAGCAGCGCGAACCAGAACGTCCGGATCTGCCAGCGGAAGTGCGATTCGAGGAACGTCCCCTTCACGTCGCCGCGCTTCACGTAGTTGAGGATGACCGCCACAATGGACGGCAATCCGAAGATGAACGACGTGACGATGAAGGCCGACGTGGCGATGCCGAGCGCGACGCCGGTCGCGTGCAATGCGTAGATGATGTGCGTCCAGGTGACGTCTGATGGCTTTGGCGTTGTTTCGAAACCGACGGATGTCGCGGGCATGTGTTGTCTCCCGAAGTGGCACGTTGGGGGCATGCGACCGCCCAGCACTACCTTGCGCCAAGGATACCGCCAGTTCAGCGTTCGGGCAGAGAACGTCTGCGGTGAGGCCTGCTCATGGCCGGAGTGTGTGGCCGCCGGGCATGCGCGCAAGGATGGACGGCATCAGTGCGAACAGCAGGAGCATGACGAGGTAGACCGAACCAGACACGGGATCGCGACTGGCGATGAACTGCACCAGCGACCGACCTTGCAGCACGGTGGCCAGGAGCAACTCGGCAAGCACCGACATGGCCAATGCCGCGAACCCCACGCGCAGTCGAACAGGCAGACGCGCTGGAAGGTCGAACCGCCGAACGACATGGCGAGCCGCCAGGACGATTGCGACGAACATTAGGGGCATTTCCAGGAGCTCGGCGTACCGCTCCCCCAGTCGGGGGACGAGAAACGGCACCCGAATCGTGCCCAGGACGAACCCGGTGCCCAGGACGAGAGCGAAGTACAGCACGGCAGGCTTGAAGTGACGCATGCGCACCTCGAAGTCGGTTCATCGCGGCCCGGACGTCCCGGGCCTCGGCGGCGCGTAATTCGCCCGCAGCGACTCCAGGTGCGCGGCGAGTTCCAGATCGAGTGCGGAGGGCTTGTGCCCGATGTCCCAGGTGCTGAGCCACACCATCACCGTGCGCCAGATGTTCTGCCAGCGGGGATGGTGCTGCATGGCGGCGATCTTCGGCACGGCCGCGCCCATGAACGCGATCGCGTCCTCGAACGACGCGAACTCGTACGACTTGCAGATCTCCGTGCGGTGCCGGCCCTGGCCGCCGGGGAGCTCCGAGGTGACGGGCACCCATCCCGGCAGGCGTTGCAGCTCGCCGTGCAACTCGGCGTCGGTCAGTTCGCGCAGTGTCACCTGCGGGCGAGGGTAGCGGACGACGTCGGTTGAAGCGCGGCGGAAGCCCCATTCGGTCATCTGCGCAAGCAGGGTCGCGAGGTCAGACTCCCAGCGCTCGTCGCGAAGCTCGAATCCCTGGAAGCGGGCCAACTGGCGGATGGCCTCGGGGAACGCGTCGCGCGCGGGCATCGGCGTGCGCGACAGCAGCACGGGCAGGATGCGGATCTTCGCCTCGAGGGCGTGACGGATCTCGTTGAAGACCCAGTCGTCGGGGTTGTCGATGCGCCTGCGGCGGTACTCATCCGAGGCGGCCAGCCATCCGGGGCCGATGACCGGGATGAGCAGGGTGGCAGTCCTGAGCGCGTGTTCGATGCGATCGGCCCAGTCGTCTGACATGCGGATCGACTCGGTGTCGATGAAGACGCTCTGCGGCCCGAACGTCCGCGCGATGGTGCTGGCCAGCCACCGTGACGCGGCCGAACTGTCGACCCGTCGATAGCTGATGAAGGCGAGGGGCTCGATCGATGGCATGACGCGCTCCTGGTCGGTCAGCGGATGTTCAGTCCACGACTCACACGCCCTGCGACGTGGCCGCTTGCAGCATGGCGGCCATCTTCTGGTGGATCAGGTTCACCGCCTTGAGCGGCCGGATCATCACCTTGAACCCGGTGATCCGGCCCTCGTCGTCCCACGTGAGCATGTCGACGCCGTTGACGACGATGCCGTCGATCTCGACCTGGAACTCGAGCACCGCGTCGTTCGCACCCACGATCTCGCGGACGTAGTGGAACGACTCGTTCCCGAACACCTGCAGGGCGGCCGACAGGTACAGGCGCGTGATGCCCTTGCCCACCTGCGGCGTGTGCACGACGGGCGAGTGGAAGACCACGTTGTCGGCGAGCAGCGGGTCGAGTCGCTTCGCGTCGCGCGTCGTGAGCACGTCGTGCCATGTCGCAATGGTGTCGATCGCCATGCGTGCATCCTACCAGTGAAGCAGGATGAGGGGCGCCATCGCCGCCAGGGCGGCGCCGGCCTGCGGGGCGAGGATGGTCGTCATCCCGGGATGTCTGGTTCGACGCGTCGCGCAAGCTCGGTGCCCGTGAAACCGTAGGGCGGAATGCCGACCCGTCGCCGGACTCGCGCGGCCTGGGCCCGTCTGGCGTGAGCCCGGTCGCGTCCGGCAGAACATCCTGCGGGCGTGACTCGTCAGTTCCTCACGGTCCATCCAGGAGAACAATGTGACGACAACATCCCGGTTCGGAGAACACGTCGAGGGGTTCCGCATTCCGGTCCTGAACGAGCGCGAGATCCGCGCGGCGGCAGGGCTGCTGTTTCTCGCCACGTTCCTGTCACTCATGTTCATCCTGTTCAGGGGAAACTTCATCCCGATCAAGTTCGTGATCTCGGTGTTCCTGGTCGACTTCGTGATCCGTGTGTTCGTCAGTCCGCGCCTCGCGCCGACGCTCATCGCGAGCCGGTTGATCGTCCGCAACCAGGTGCCGGAGTATGTCAGCGCGGCACCGAAGAAGCTGGCATGGACCATCGGGGTCCTGCTGTCGGCGACGATGTTCGGGCTCATGGTGCTCCTGAACACCTTCAGCGTGATCACCGGGATCATCTGCCTGATTTGCCTCGTGTTCCTCTTCTGTGAATCGGCGTTCGGGATCTGCCTGGGGTGCAAGATGTACGCGTTGATCTACAGGCAGAAACCGGAACTCTGTCCGGGAGAGGTATGTGATGTGAAGTCGAGACACGCGATCCAACGGACGTCAGGGGCGCAGTTGCTGGTGTTGTGCGCCTTCATCGTGTGTGCTGTGGCAGCGGGGTTCCTGCTCAGCGACGCGTTTGCCGTCCGGCCGCATCCCTTGTTCGGGCTGGCCACCGCGCGGCAGGTTCCGCACTGATGCGGATGTCTCGCGATGGGTCGTCACCTGGCGAGCGCCATCGAATCGAGGAACGACAGCGCCCGTTCCAGCTAGAACCGGACCGTTAAGCTGAGGCCCTTCGCCTGCTTCGACACGAACGGACTCACCCCGACATTGTGAGACCTCCGGCCATCGCTCTTCACGTAGATGTCCTTCCGGCCCTGGATCAGCGCGTCGATACCCAGGCCCACCAATGCGCCGATTCCGCCACCATAGGCCACGTTCGCGGCGATGCAGCCTGCCTTGCACGACCCTTCAGGAGACGCCAGCGCGACCCCGCCCGCCGTGGCGCCCGCGGCGCCGACGAGGAAGCCGATCAGCGCGCCGTTCTTCCGGGAGTCGGGCACGCGCTGGCGAATCCGGTCGACCTGGCTCTCGGTCAGCTCACGACGAAGGCCGTCAACCGACACCACGAGCAACGCCGGGGTCAGTTCGAGAACTCGCGCTTCGTCTTCGTGCCCGCCGGTGTCGCCGGTGACGTACACCGTGTCACCGGTCTTCACCTTGAGGGCAAGCTCGCCGAAGTTGCGCGCCGGGACTTGCGCGCTTGTCGGGCGTGTGGCCGCAACCAGCAGGGATGCGGCGAGGAGGGGGACCCACAGCAGGGAGCGCAGCCGACATGACGTGGTACGCATGTTGACCTCCTGGTACGAGGATACGCCCGTCTGGTCAACCGCTCCACGCACCACGCCGGTCTCGCTCGCAGACGCCTCTGTCGCCGGCCGCTCCACCATGAGCAGCCTGGCGGGGCCCTGCCCGACCACTCCGCTGCACCTGAAGCGGCATCAAATGATGCTGCATTTGATGCCTGATCGTGTGTCGGTCCTGGAGCTGCTGCAGCGGGTCAGACTCAACAGATCGCGTTTGTCACGGGTACCCCGTCTGCACTTCCGCCGCGGCGGCCCATCACTGCGCCGACCGCCACCCGACTGCTCGAGCGCCGGTCAGTCGCAGCCTAATCCAAGCGCAGTCCTCGGCTATTCCCGGAACACGGAGATCGTCGCGCCTGGCACGGTGCCTCCTTGTTGGTCGGTCACGCGACCTTCCACCGTGCCGCCTCGACCGCCGCCCGGGGCTCTCAGTGTCACCACCTCTGACATTGAGGCAACCGCCAGGCGAGGCGAGAGCCGCACTCCGCTCGGTACTCGATACACGAGCACCTGTGTATTCAACCCCAACGAACCCATCCAACGTGACCCGAACAGTGTAGGTGCCAGGCGGAACGCTCAGGCTGAAACGACCGTCCGCGCCAGATGTTCCGCGCGTGACTAGGCCGGGTTCACGGGCCTTTTCGGGGCGAGCGTCACTCGCGGCTGGTTGGGGCCGTGTCGATCCGGGGCTGGCCTTGGCTGTCTCGGCGGCTGGCGATCTCTCTGGCTCGGAGGGTGGCGGGCCAACGGGGCGACGTTCGACCTCGGCGGGAGGAGTGGTTCTGGCGCCACCAGGGCGAAGCACGAATTGATCGAGGAATATGTCGTTTATAACCGAGGGTCGCTGGCGGCCAGACGTCGCTCGATACACCCGGTTCTTGACGTTGTTGAACATCATGTTGATATCCACGTCGGGCTTCTCAATCTCCTGAAGGAGCGCCGTCATGAACACGCCGTTGGGTTGAGTGGGGCTGTCCTCGGCGTTTTGGCCCGGTGCCGCCGCCAAGACAGTCATCGTTCCTGTTGGGCTGACTGGTATCAGAGAACTGCCAATCTGCCTTGTTCCGGCAAACGCATTCGTGCGACATGCGTCGAGAATAACGATTCCGACGCGTGCCGTTCGTAGCTGCTTCTCGACCGCAGACGCATTGATGCCGCTCAGGCTGATGAGCTGTGCGCCTGAGCCCGCAAAATCTATTGGCAGCAGGTAGTTCTGGTTGTCCACCTGAACTCCATGTCCGGCGAAGTAGAAGACTGCAATGTCCGTATTCCGAAGTGCGTCAGCAAACGTCGCGAGAGCACGAGTAAGGCTCTCGCGTGTGACGTCGAGCGCAGGTACAACGCCTCGACTATCAAGCGAGCCTGATTGAGTCACCGAGGAAAAGCCGAGTCGCGTGAGCGCCCGCGCCAGCGCAGCCGCATCGTTCTGCGCGTTCTTCAGAAGTGCTTGAGGGTAGCCGTTGTTGCCGACCACCAAGGCCAACCGACGTTCTGCGTGCTGTCCAACGATGGTTGACGACAACAGCAGCAGGGCGCACGCGAGGACGCTGAGATGCGTGATAGTGGCCACGCGACTGGCCCCAAAGGCAAATAGTCTCATGGTTGCGCCTTTCTCTTCCCACGTGTGGCGCTATCAGCGCTGCGTGGCCTGGCTGACAGGTGCGTTCGAAGTACGACGAGGCCGACTAGCGCTCCGAAGCAACTCAGAAGGCTCAAGTAGCTGACCTGGAGCATTAGCTCCGTAATGCGTACCGGTCTCGCTCCCCAGCAACTACCCAGCTGAGCGGGATTGAAAGTCAAGGTCTCCGAAATGCATAGCGCGTCCGATTGCTGTCGACATGGACAATCTGGAAGACGACTCCAGCTGATTGCAAACGCCACTGAAGCGCGTCCGCCGTCGGTCGGCACGTCGACAACGAGCGTGGCACGGAGCACCAGCAACAGGAGCAAGCTGAGCACCGCAGCCCACGATCCAAGACCGGAACGCTCGACGGAGCCATCGCGCCGAAAGCCGCTCGCCGCCGTACCACTGAATTGCAACCGCCATTACCCCCATGACGAATGCAGAGAGCGGGATCAGCCGGTCCTGCAGAGTGACCGGGTACAAAGACAGCAGCGGCGCGAAAGAACGGGACATCAATGGTCCCAAGATAGGGCGCCAGGCCAACGACGACACCCACGCCAAATCCAACGACTAGGCGAACCCATCGCTGAGTGAGAGGCGGCGGGGCACTTACTCGTGCCGATGTCGGCGGAGTGTGTTCGGTCGGCATTATCGTCGACGGCAGGATGATTGACTGAGTGGATCGGACGTTGTCGCCAGTTGACACTGTAGTTCAGCACGTGCGTCGTCGACGAGGTTCAGGGTATCGGCGACGGGCTGAACCCGGGTTTCGTCAGCGTGAGCGTGTACAGCCCGCGATAGATGTCCTTCAGCGTCGTGTCCGTGCGAGCGGTTGGATAGGTGACGGCCGCGGTCGTCAGTTGAACGTCGGCATCGGAAGGGTTCGTGGTTGGCGATCTCTGAGGTCAAGCGTGAGACTGCGGAGCGACCCGATCTTGACGACAAACGAACGAAGCTCGTCAATATAGGAGGCGCACGAGCCGACGATACCTGCGGTAGACGAGATCCGCTCCTCAGGTCCGGTCGTGGTGCACTTAGGGAAGCTGAGAGCGATGTAGTCCTTCATCGCACTAAGCGTCAGCCGCTTGAGAGGTCTCGTAGCATCGCGTCCTGGACGGACCTTCCAAGTGCGGCGACGTCTCTAGTCGGAAAAAAACGCTTGGAGGAAGCCGCGTGCCGGAAGGGAGAAGAGTGGCCTTTCCTGTTTCAAGCGTCTCTAGCGCGCTCGCGCAGGCGCGGGAGACCTCAGCTTGACTGCCCTCATCGTTCGGTTGCCGCACCTGAGCGAAAGCAACCATCGGGAACCCGGTATCCGAAACAGGCAAGGCTACTGATAGCGCCACCCGTCCACTGCCGCCGCAGGAATCTCGAACGAAACGGCTGCGCACGCGGCGAGTGCCATGAGGCCCGCCCGAGGACGAAAATGAGCCGTAAGTCGTTTCGATGCACCGAGACGTGTGCCGTGCTTTACGGGGTGATCGCTCGCGGCCACACCGCCCGAGGGCGCAGCTGCTGTCGGGTTCGGCGCCGTCAGCGCCTCCCAGAGGCGCCACTGGACGATGCCCGTCGGACAGCTGGGAATCGTGAAGCGTGGTGACGCTCTTTCGATGCAACGGACCTCCGGATGTCGTCTTCGCTCCGCTTCGTGAACCTGCCATACGGCGTCGCCCGTTAGCCCAGCATCCGCATCAGGCTTCCCGCGGGATGTGCTGACCGTCGGCCCACGCTTGCGACCCGATCGGGCCGTTGACGTAGTCCCACGCAACGCCTTGCCCGTGTCGGCGTCGCCGCGCGCAGGCCGTCGATGGCCTCTTGCAGACGGCTCTCCTGAAGCCAGACGACCGGATCAGCGGGCACGCACGGTCTCTTTGAAGTCTTTCGTCAGAGGATGTGCCTCAGTGAGAACGCACCGTCACCTGAGCGCCTCGACCTTCCACCACAGCTCGTTGCCCTTCAGCGCCGCGAACGCAGCCAGCGTCCCCTCGTCGTTGATCCGCGGATTCCAGAGCACCCCGTCGTAGCGCGACGCACTTCCGCGCGACGTGACGACGTAGAAGCCTCGCCGGTCCTCGGCGGTGTACGCGAACCGGCCGCTCTCCTCGTGGATCGAAGGCCTGCTGACGCGCATGAAGTCACGACCGGCGACGCCGTTCACGACGAGCCGGCGCTTGTCGGACCCCCGCTCCTCCCGGTACCAGTGCGTGATGCGTGTGCCGTCGGCGCTGGCCACGGCTCCCTCGGCTGCATGGGGCAGCGCCACGCGCGAGGTGCCCACGACCGCGAAGTGCTTCCCCGCGTCAGAGGCCGTGTAGACGAGCACGCCGTCACGCCTGAACGTTGGTTCCGTCACCACGTCGAACGCCGGCTGGCGTTGGGCGCCGAGCACGATGAACTGCTTCCGGCCGTCCGACCCCCTGAACGCGAGCCGGCCATCCGGCGCGAAGCGGACGTGGCTGACATCGACGAACGACGCCACCACTTCGTCGCCCTTCATCACGACCCATTCAGATCGGGAGCGTGCGGCGGTGTACGACCACGTCGCCGCATCGGGAGCCCACGTCGGCCGATCGACCGCGTCGAACTCCGGTCCCCACTTCACGGGCAGCGCGTCGGCCGTCGCAGCGGCCACGGACGCGACGCCGACCGCGTACTTCCCGCCCGGCCGCTCGGCGAGGAAGGCGACCCTGGTGCTGTCGGGCGCGAACACGGGAATCCAGTCAGGCCCCAGCCGCCGGTCTGCATACTGGATCTGCACCCGCGCCTTGTCGACAAAGAGGAAGGCCGGCAGGCTGGTGCCTGACGCCGCGACACCGATGTACGCGACGTGCCGGCCGTCGGGGCTGACGACCGCGCGGCTTGCGTAGTTGTATTCCGGCCCGCGGTCGTCACCGATGACGACCGACTCCCGCCAGGCATCACCCGAGCGGAACCGCACCGCATACGCCAGCGCCGAGAGATCCGGCGTCAGCGAAATCCAGTTGTCCCACGCGAGCACCGTGGGCGACAACCCGACCGGCACGGTCTTGAGCAGGCGCTCGGTCCAGGCGTCCGGCCCCTGCGCCTGTTGAACACCTACGGCGACCGCGAAGCAGCCAACCAGCAGAACGAGATGTCGAAACCAGGACGTCGATCGCATACGTCGCCTCCAGTTCCACACGCGAACTCCACATCGACAACGCGCATGCGACGCCACGCCGTGCCCGGCGCAGGCGCCGACGTGCGAACACGTGCTCACGCCGCGCGGCGCATCACGCGTCTCGCCACCGCGGCCAGCAAGACGATGAGCGAGAAGTAGAAGGCGAACTCGAAGACACCGAACGCGAGGGCCGAGGCGGCGCTCGCGTCGCGCAGCATCGGCACGCGCATCAGGCCGCGCGCGATGCCGATGCTGTGGCCGACCAGCGACACAAGGCCGCCCAGCACCACGAACCACACCACCCGCCACCGCGGCGCCGCCATGCCGATGCGCCAGAAGAGCAGGGCGGCCGCGCCGAAGAGCAGCCCGAACCAGGGTGGGAGCATCCAGCGCGACCAGGCGGGGAAGATGGCGCTGTAGACCGCGTCCCAGTAGACGAACGAGGCGACCACGCCCCACAGCGCGGCGTAGACCACGAACGCCGCGGCCGCGAGGTGCCACTTCAGCTCGCGGAACAGGTCGTCGGAGACCCACCGCGCGACGATCGCGAGCAGCGGCACGTCGATCAGCAGCGCGATGCCCGTCGCGCGCCACAGGAGCGCCGACGTCAGCCGGACCTCGTCCACCCCACCAGCTTACGCCTCACGTCACGTCCCGGCGTGGGGAACAGGCGGCGAAGATGCGGGCTGGCCCCTGCCGCCGACGAACCGATAATCCACGGTGAGCGGTCGATGCCCGGTCGTCACGGTCACCACAACGTCTACGTCGTCTACCTCCGCAACCCGTCGGGCGACGGGCGCGCCGGGTACTACGTCGGCATGACCGGGCTCACGCCGGAGGAACGGTTCGAGAACCACAAGCGCGGCTACAAGTCGGCCGGCGTGGTGCGCCGCTTCGGCGAACGGCTCGTGCCGAAGCTCTACGCGCACCTGAACCCCATGAGCTACCCCGACGCCGTCCGGATGGAGGTGGCGCTTGCCGAGCAGTTGCGGGCCGAGGGCTACCAGGTGTTCGGCGGAACGTGATCACCCCCGCCGGCGTGCAGCCTGGCGTTTCTCACCCGCTGTCCCTGCGTTCGCCGACGTCCTGGCTCGCGTGCCCTTCGCCCGCTTCGCGAGGTTCTGCTGCAGCCGGAGCCTGACGATCCGCTCGATCAGGTCGTAGGGGATCGGCTGGTCGAAGGGGAACCTGAGATTCCCCTTCGGGCCGGCCCAGGGCGAGGCCGCCTCGATCAGCGCGGCGTCGCCCTGGATGGGCGGGAACACCCCGATGTGGTGCTTGAAGGCGGCGAAGTACACGAGGACGCCGTTCTGCTTGAACGCTGGCATGCTGTAGCTGATCGCCTCCTCGGCGTCGGGGGCGGCCTTCTGCACCGTGGCGCGTACCTTCCGGAGGATCTTCTGCACCGGCAGCTCGAACGCGGCGATGTAGTCGTCGATCGAGGCCGACGCGATGCGACCTGCTGGCATGGCCGGCTCCGTTACTTCAGCGAGTGCAGTCCGATCATGTTGCCCTCGGTGTCGACCGCGAGCGTGACGAAGCCGTACTCGCCGATCGACATCTTGGCCCGCTGGACGCGCCCGCCCGCCTCGGCGACGCGCGCCTCTTCGACCCCGCAGTCGTCGCAGTTGAAGTAGACCAGCGTGCTGTTGCCGCCCGACGGCATGCCCGGCACGTGGATCAGGGCGCCGCCGGTGCCCCAGGTCGTCATGTCCATGGGGAAGCTCCACATCTCGATGTCCGGGGCGTTGAGGCGCTGGAGCGTGACGTCGAACACGCGCTCGTAGAACGCCTTCGCGCGCGCCATGTCTTGCACGTAGATCTCGAACCAGCCGACAGCGTTGCCTTTCATGACGACCTCCAGGTCGGTTCAGGCGTGGGCGCGTGTGCGTCCCCAGGCTCTGTTGTTGTCGAGTGACGATGGTAGCGCAGGTGAGCCTGGCCAGTCAGCGACCGAACGTGGCCGGCGACCGGCGGGGCACCTTGCCTCGGCCCGACCCGAGTGCGATAGTCGAGGTCAGGCTCGACGGCCGGCCGCCGATCGTGCTCGGGTGGCCAGGCTGCGGGGTGGCTTCGCCTGCGCCGATCGGGCCTGATGACCGAAGCGACCGTGCCACCGGCGTGGGACCCCGACCCGAAGCGGCACATGGTCGAGAAGGGAGCCTGGCACCATGCGCCACACGACCCGCGTCGCCCTCGTGGCGGGCGGCATCCTCCTCTTGTCGCTCCCTGGAACTCCCGCCCCCGCGCAAGACACCGCGGCGCGCATCAGGGAGGCCGCCTCGGTTTTCGTGGGCGCTCCCGATCCAGCCGTGACGCCCGCGCAGGTGCGCGCGTCGCTGCTGGCCCTGCTCGACATCACCGCGTCGGTGTGCCCCGTGTCGCCGTATCAGGCCGACATCAGGGACCGGATCGGCATCGCGCGCGAGTTGATCGAGAAGGAGTCGATCTTCAACGACAAGGCGCGCCAGTACCTGTCGTTCGCCTACCGGATGATGACCGACGGGAAGAAGTACGCGCCGCCGCCGGAGCTGGATCAGTTCGTCACCCCGGCCGAGGCGCAGGAGAAGGCGCGGGCGCACGCGGCGCGCCTGGTAGAGGCGGCCGTGGGTGAGTTGAACGCCGGCCGTCCCGCCGAGACCGCGCGACAACTGCTCGAGCTGGCCCTCATGATCGTGACACCGGTCAAAGGGTAGTCGCAGTTGGCCGCACAGGGTGCGGCCCCTACACAGGATTACGACTTGCCGCCGCTCATCGCCGCGAGAAAGTCGCTGTTCGACTTCGTCTTGCCCATCTTCGACAGGAGCAACTCCATCGCTTCGACCGGCGACAGCGGGTTGAGCACCTTGCGCAGCACCCAGATCCGGTTCAGGTCGTCCTTCGGAATCAGCAACTCCTCCTTGCGGGTGCCGCTCTTCTGGATGTCGATGGACGGGAACACACGACGGTCGGTCAGCTTCCGATCGAGGTGGATTTCCATGTTGCCCGTGCCCTTGAACTCCTCGAAGATCACGTCGTCCATCCGCGATCCCGTGTCGATCAGCGCCGTGGCGACGATCGTGAGCGATCCGCCTTCCTCGATGTTGCGCGCCGCGCCGAAGAACCGCTTCGGGCGCTGCAGCGCGTTCGAATCGACGCCGCCCGACAGCACCTTGCCCGACGGGGGCACGACGGTGTTGTAGGCGCGCGCGAGACGCGTGATCGAGTCGAGCAGGATGACCACGTCCTTCTTGTGCTCGACGAGGCGCTTGGCCTTCTCGATCACCATCTCGGCGACCTGCACGTGACGTTGCGGCGGCTCGTCGAACGTCGACGACACCACCTCGCCCTTGACCGAGCGCTGCATGTCGGTGACTTCCTCCGGGCGCTCGTCGATGAGCAGGACGATCAGGTAGACCTCGGGGTGGTTCGCCACGATGCTGTTCGCGATGTTCTGCAGCAGCATCGTCTTGCCCGTGCGCGGCGGCGCGACGATCAGGCCGCGCTGTCCCTTGCCGATCGGCGTCATCAGGTCGAGCACACGCGCCGACAGGTTGTCGGGCATCGTCGCGGTCTCGAGGTTGAGCCTGGCGAGCGGATAGAGCGGCGTCAGGTTCTCGAAGAAGACCTTCTCGCGCGCCTTTTCGGGCGGTTCGAAGTTGACCGCCTCGACCTTGATGAGGGCGAAGTAGCGCTCGCCGTCCTTCGGCGGGCGGATGACGCCCGACACCGTGTCGCCGGTGTGGAGGTCGAACTTCCGGATCTGCGACGGCGAGACGTAGACGTCGTCGGGGCCAGGCAGGTAGTTGTAGTCGGGGGCACGAAGGAAGCCGAAGCCGTCGGGCAGCGTCTCGAGGACGCCCTCCGAGAAGATCAGCCCGCTCTTCTCGGTGCGCGCGCGGAGGATTTCGAAGATCAACTCCTGCTTGCGCATGCCGGTCGCGCCCGGCACCTCGAGTTCCTTGGCGATCTTCGTCAACTCCGCGATGCTCATGTCCTTGAGCGTCGAGAGGTCGACGACCGGACCCTCGTTCGCGCGCTCGAGGCGCTCGGCCTCTTCGCGGTCGCGATCCGGGTTGGGCATGTGGCGCTCGTTGTTGCCGCCCCGCACGTGCCGGTTCCCGCGATTGTCGCTGTGTTCGGCGCGGTTGCCGCGGTCGTCGCGGTTGTGGCGGTCGCCGCCGCCCCCACCCCCTCCGCCGCGGTTGTGCTGCCGTTCACCGCGGTCGCGGTGGCGTCCGTGGTGCTGCCGGTCGCGCTTGCCGTGACCGCCGCCTTCGCCGCCCGCCGGGCGGGCGTCGCGGCCTTCACGCCCCTCTCGGGGTTCGCGCGACTCGCGGTTCTCGTTGGGTTGCGGCGCCGACGCCTCGGTCGAGGCGGGAGCGTTCACGGGTTGCTCAGGGTTCTGCTGATCGTCGTCCACAGTACGTCCAGTCCTTCTCCCGTGACCGAGGAGATCGGTTCAACGGGGCAGTGCAGGGCTTCCGACCACGCCTGCAGCGCTTCGGTGCGCTCGGCGCGGGAGAGCTTGTCGACCTTCGTGGCGACCACCATGTAGGGTCGGCCGACGGCCGCGATCCACGACACAGCCGCCACATCGGCGGCCAGCCCCGGGTGTCGTGCATCCACGAGCACCAGCGTGGCGGAGGGCCCGAACACGTCGGCCGCCATCGGGTGCCCGTGCGGCGGATGCGCGTAGTAGAGGCGCACCAGCCGGTCGAACTCCGCACGCGACGCGTCGCCGCCTCGCGCGTACCCGTATCCGGGCAGGTCTACCAGGTAGCACCGGCGGAGGTCGCGATGCGACGTCTCCACCAGGTACAGGTTCACGAGACGCGTCTTGCCGGGCGCCGCGCTCGTGCGCGCCACCCGCTTCTTCGAGAGCACATTGATCAGCGTGGACTTGCCCACGTTCGAGCGTCCGACCATGGCCAGCTGTGGCCACGGATCGCGTGGGAAGTCGGCCGCGCTCGCGGCGCTCCGAAGGAACTCGACGCTGACGACGTTCACCGGGGAACCCCGGCGGCGCTGATGTGGCGCCCCCGGGGTGGTCGTATCGTGTTGACGCTCAATGGGTAATGGTGTCGTCGGTGATGGCGGGGGCTTCGGGCGCCTCGACGGGCGGCGTCGCGGGCAGCGGCTCCGTGAGGGCGATCTTCAGCACTTCGTCCATCGTCTCGACCATGTACAGGTTCAACGCATCGAGCACGTTCTTCGGGATGTCGGCGAGATCCTTCTCGTTGTCCTTCGGCAGGATGATCGTCTTCACGCCTGCGCGATGGGCCGCCAGCACCTTTTCCTTCAAGCCGCCGATCGGCAACACCTTGCCGCGCAGCGTGATCTCGCCGGTCATCGCCACGTCGCGCCGTGACGGGATGCCCGTCAGCGCCGAGACCAGCGCCGTCGCCAGCGTGATGCCTGCCGAGGGACCGTCCTTGGGAATCGCCCCCTCGGGCACGTGGATATGCACGTCGGTCTTCTTGTTGAAGTCCTTCGCGATGCCGAAGTCTTCGGTCCTCGACCGCACGTAGCTCATCGCGGCCTGCGCCGACTCCTGCATCACGTCGCCCAGCTTGCCGGTGAGCATGAGCACGCCCTTGCCCGGCATCAGCGTGGCTTCGGTCACGAGCAGTTCACCGCCCGCCTCGGTCCACGCCAGGCCGGTGGCGATGCCGACCTCGTTCTTCTCTTCGGCCACCGTCGGGCGGTACCGCGGCACCCCGAGGAGCTGCGTCACCTTCTCGGGCGTGATCTCCTCGTAGAACGACCCGCCCTCGACGACGACCCGGCGCGCCACCTTGCGGCAGATCGACGAGATCTCGCGTTCGAGGTTGCGGACGCCCGCCTCGCGCGTGTAGCGCTGGATCACGGTCTGGATGGCGTCGTCGGTGAACGTGATGTTCTTGGTGGTGAGGCCCGTGCCCTCGACCGCCTTCGGCGCGAGGAAGCGCTTCGCGATCTCGATCTTCTCGAGCTCGGTGTAGCCGGCCAGTTGCAGCACTTCCATGCGGTCGCGCAGCGCCTGCGGGATCGTGTGCAGCACGTTCGCCGTGCAGATGAACATCACGTTCGACAGGTCGAACTCGACGTCGAGATAGTGATCGAGGAACGTGTTGTTCTGCTCCGGGTCGAGCACCTCGAGGAGCGCCGCCGACGGGTCGCCGCGGAAGTCCATCGACATCTTGTCGACTTCGTCGAGCAGGAAGACCGGGTTGAGCGAGCCGGCCTTCTTCATCATCTGGATGATCTGGCCCGGGAACGCGCCGATGTACGTGCGGCGGTGGCCGCGGATCTCGGCCTCGTCGCGCACGCCGCCCAGCGACAGCCTGACGAACTTGCGGTTCGTGGCGCGGGCAATCGACTTGGCGAGCGACGTCTTGCCCACGCCGGGAGGGCCCGAGAACGTCAGGATGGTGCTCTTCGGCTTCTTGACCAGGGTCCGGACGGCCAGGAACTCGAGGATGCGGTCCTTGATCTTCTCGAGGCCGTGGTGGTCTTCGTTCAGCACGGCCTCGGCGTGCTTGAGGTCGCGGTTCTCCTTGGTCTTCTTGTGCCACGGCACCGCGATCAGCCAGTCGAGGTAATTGCGCGAGACCGTGGCCTCGGCCGACATCGGCGGCATCGCTTCGAGCCGCTTCAGCTCCTGGCTGGCCTTCTCCTCGACGTCCTTGGGCATCTTCGACTGGTCGATCTTCTTCTTGAGATCGTCCACCTCGTTGCCCTTCTCGTCCTTGCGGCCGAGTTCCTTCTGGATCGCCTTCATCTTCTCGTTGAGGTAGTACTCCTTCTGCGCCTTCTCCATCTGCTTCTTCACGCGCGACTGGATGCGGCGATCGACCTGGAGCTTGTCGACCTCGATCTCGAGCACGCTGCTGATGCGGTTCAGGCGCTCGAGGGGCGAGACGATCTCGAGCAGGTTCTGCTTCTCCTCGACGCCGACCACCAGGTGGGCGGCAATCGTGTCGGCCAGCTTCGACGGGTCGTCCACGCGGACAGCCGCCACCATGGCGTCGTAGTGCAGGTTGTTCGAGAGCTTCACGTACTGCTCGAACAGCGACACGGCGCGGCTCATCGTGGCCTCGACGTCGCCGGCCGCGTCCTTCGTCCGCGGCAGCACCTTGACCACGACGCGGAAGAAGCCCTTGTCTTCCTTCCACTCGATGGCGCGGGCGCGATCGACGCCCTCGACCAGCACCTTGATGTTGCCGTCGGGCAACTTCAGGCTCTGGACGATGTTGGCGACGCAGCCCATCGTGAAGATGTCGTTGGGCTGGGGATCGTCGTTGGCCGCGTCGTGCTGGGCGGCGAGGAAAATGCGCTTGTCCTTGGCGAGCGCGTGCTCGAGCGCACGGATGGATGACGGACGTCCAATGACGAACGGCATCATCATGTGCGGGAACACGACGACGTCACGCAGGGGAACGATGGGCAGTGTCTCGTAGACTTCCATGTGTATGCGATGCAGCGATGGCGACCGACGTGTCGGCCTCGCGCCGAAAAGTGTCGTGCTCTCGTGGCAGGGGCGGGGTAAGGGCGCAGACGCCGTGTCGCGCGGCTCAGCCCGCCTTTTCCATCAGCGTAATCGGCTTGTCCTTGCTTTCGACGACCTCGCGGGTGATCACGCACTCGCGCATCTTCTTCTGGCCGGGGATGTTGTACATCAGGTCGAGCATCAGGTCTTCGATGATCATCCGCAGCCCGCGTGCCCCGATCTTGCGCTGCAACGCCGACTCGGCGATCGCCTCGAGGGCGTCGTCCGAGAACTTCAGCTTGACGTTCTCGTACTCGAACAGCTTCTGGAACTGACGCGTGATGGCGTTGCGCGGTTGCGTCAGGATCTGCACCAGCGCCGCCTTGTCGAGTTCGTGCAGCGATCCGACCACGGGCAGGCGCCCGACGAACTCCGGGATCAGCCCGTACTTGATCAGGTCCTGCGGCTCGATCATCTCGTGCGTCGCGCCGGCGGCCTGCTTCTGGCGCGCCGTCTTCACGTCGGCCTTGAATCCCAGCGTCTTCTTGCCGATCCGGCGCTCGACGACCTTGTCGAGCCCGACGAACGCCCCGCCGCAGATGAACAGGATGTTGGTCGTGTCGACCTGGAAGAACTCCTGGTGCGGGTGCTTGCGCCCGCCCTGCGGCGGCACGTTGGCGACCGTGCCCTCGAGGATCTTGAGCAGCGCCTGCTGCACCCCCTCGCCCGACACGTCGCGCGTGATCGACGGGTTCTCGTCCTTGCGGCAGATCTTGTCGACTTCGTCGATGTAGATGATGCCGGTCTGGGCCTTCTCGATGTCGCCACCCGCCGCCTGCAACAGCTTCAGGATGATGTTCTCGACGTCCTCGCCGACGTACCCGGCCTCGGTCAGCGTCGTCGCATCGACGATGGTGAAGGGCACCGAGAGGAGCTTGGCGAGGGTCTGCGCGAGGAGCGTCTTGCCGGTCCCCGTGGGCCCGATCAGCAGGATGTTCGACTTCGCCAGTTCGACGTCGTGACGGCCGCGGGCCTGCTTCTGGATCTCGATCCGCTTGTAATGGTTGTAGACCGCGACGGCCAGCTTCTTCTTGGTCTGGTCCTGGCCGACGACGTACTCGTCGAGGAACTTCTTGATCTCCTGGGGCGTGGGCAGCGTCGCGCGGGCTCCGCGCGTTTCGAACCGGCTGTCGTCGGCGATGATGTCGTTGCAGACCTCGACGCATTCATCGCAGATGAACACCGTCGGACCCGCGATGAGCTTCCGCACGTCGTTCTGATCCTTGTTGCAGAACGAGCAGCGGAGGACTTCGTTCTCGCCGTTCTTCTTGACCATGCGGGCCTCGGGCCTACGTGCGCTTGCGGATGACGTCGTCGATGATACCGTAGTCCTTGCCCTGCTCGGCCGACATGATGTAGTCGCGCTCGGTGTCTGCCGCGATTTTCTCGTACGGCTGGCCGCAGTGATGGGCGAGGAGCTGGTTGAGCCGCTCGCGGGTCTTGATGATTTCCCGCGCGTGGATGTCGATGTCGGTGGCCTGGCCCGCGAGCCCCTGCAGCCACGGCTGGTGGATCAGGATCCGCGAGTTGGGCAACGAGAACCGCTTGCCCTTCGTCCCCGCCGACAGCAGCACCGCCGCAATCGACGCGGCCTGCCCGATGCAATACGTCTGCACGTCGGGCTTGATGAACTGCATCGTGTCGTAGATGGCCATCCCGGCCGTCACCGACCCGCCAGGGCTGTTGATGTAGAGCAGGATGTCGCGATCCGGATCCTCGGCTTCGAGGAACAGCATCTGCGCCACCGCCACGTTGGCCACGTTGTCGTCGATGGGCGTCCCGATGAAGATGATGCTGTCCTTCAGCAGGCGCGAGTAGATGTCGTAGGCCCGTTCACCACGATTGGTCTGTTCGACCACCATCGGGATGAGTTGCATCCGCGTATCGGTCATGGACGTGACTGGGAAGGAGGGTGTGGTGGCGCGAGGCGCCATCAGGCACTCTCAAGTGTAGCACGCGACATCAGGTACTCGACCGTCTTGTCGCGACGCATGCCGGCAGACAGGCGTCCGAGCCCGCCATCCTGGTCGAGACGCGCACGCACGGCATTCACCGTCCGCCCGGACGCGCTCGCGTACTTGCCGAGTTCTTCGTCGAGCTCGGCCTCGGTAATCTCGATGCCCTCGCGACGCGCCACGTCGTCGAGCACGATCGCGCCCTTGACGGTGTCGATCGCCATCGGGCGCTGTTCGGCCCGGAACTCGTCCCAGTTGATGTTCGCCTTCATCGGATCGACGCCCTGGTCCATCAGGCGCCTGACCAGCTCCTCGAGCCGGCGATCCACCTCACGGGTCACCATCGACTCGGGCACGTCGAACGTCACGTGGGCGGCCAGCTGCTTCAGCAACTCGCCGCGCAACTCGCGCTGCTGCGACCGTTCGCCCTCGCGCTGCATGTCGGTGCGAATCCGCTCGCGCAGGGCCCCGAGCGACTCGAAGTCGCCCATCTCCTTGGCGAACTCGTCGTCGATCGCCGGCAGGACCTTCTCCTTCAGCGACTTGGCGACGATCGTGTACTCGACCTGGGCGCCCTGCAGTTCGTCCACCTGGTAGTCGGGCGGGAACGTGATCACGAACGTCTTGGTCTCGCCAGGGCTGAGCCCGACCACCTGGGCGTCGAAGCCGGGCGGGTTGAACGACGCCCCGATCTCGATCGACAGGTCGGTGTGCGACTCTTCCTTCCCCAGCGACTCCGCCTGCTCTTCCCTGGGAGAGGACAGCGTCTTCCGCGTCAGGTCGACGACGAGCGTGTCGCCGTCGCGCGAGGGGCGGTCGGCGACCGGCTCAACTCGCGCCTGCCGCTCGGCCAGCCGTGCCAGCATCGACTCGATGGCCACGTCCGACACGGCAATCGGCGCCTGCGTGAGGCGCAGGCTCGCATAGTCGATCGCCGGGATCGGCGGCAGCGTCTCGATGACCGCCGTGAAGGTGAGCGCCTCGCCCTCGTTGTGCGTGACGTCCTGGATGTCGGGCGACTCGACCGGCTCGAGCGCGTGTTCGCGCACGGCTTCACCGACGCTTCGCGGGATCAGCTCGTGGAGGGCATCGTGCTTGATGCGCTCGCCGAACTGCTGGCGGACGAGTCGGGCAGGCGCCTTGCCGGGACGAAACCCCGGAAGGCGAGCCTGCCTGGCGTAGTCGCGCGTCACCCGATCGAATTCCTGCGCCACCGTCTCGGCCGGGATTTCGAACACGATGCGCTTCTGTGTGGGGCTGACGTCGATGAGTTCGGTCTTCATGCTGCGGTCGTCTAGTGATCTCGGATGGACATCGGCGGCCCGACAGTAGGCTGCACGGCGTGTCGCCTGGAAACTGGAGTGCGTCAGGAGGATGCTGGTGCGAACGGGGGGAGTCGAACCCCCACGGCCTTACGGCCACCGGATCCTAAGTCCGGCGCGTCTGCCAGTTCCGCCACGTTCGCGCGGTCGGACCAAGGAACGATCTGCGACAGTAGCACGGCCACCTGACCCGGTCAATTCTTCGACACCGTGACGTCGCCGATGGCCCGCGGCTGCGAGCCCTCGTCCACGGCCATCGTCGCCGCGGGTTCCGGTGTCGCCGGTGCGCCCACCCCGCCTTCGTGGCAGTGTCGAGACGCCCTGGAACCGGACGTCGTGCCGACGCGACGCTGTCGGGTGCCTTTGATGAAACCTCCTAACTACTTACAAATATGTAAGTTATTTGTTTGTCTCCGGGGTGGGTGTCTTTTGTCGTCGCATGGCGTGCCGTCCAGGGCCTCGCGCAGGGCATTTCGCGGATATGCACGTGGTTTTCAGGGTGGCACACATCGTGGAGATGGTCAGGGCAGCGCCGCCAACGCGACGTAGCGCCTCCGCTCCCCGGATCGCTGCAGGCTGGTGTGGCCCGGAGCCCCGACATGCTGAAGAAAGACCGCCAGGACACGCTCACTTGCTCGTTCTGCCGCAAGACGCAGCACGATGTCGAGAAACTGATTGCCGGTCCGGATGTGTACATCTGCGACGGCTGCATCGCGGCGTGCCAGGAGCTCATCGTTGCCGAGCGTGACCGCCGGCCCGCGGCCGGGCCAGGCGCGCTGAACCGTCGCCTCCTGGCCAAGCCTCATGAGATCAAGGCCTTTCTCGACGCCTACGTCATTGGCCAGGATCAGGCCAAGAAGCAGCTCGCCGTGGCCGTCTACAACCATTACAAGCGCATCGAGCTCGTGCAGCAGGGGATGACCGAGGTCGAACTCGGCAAGTCGAACATCCTGCTCATCGGTCCGACGGGCAGCGGCAAGACCCTCCTCGCCCAGACCCTCGCGCGCATGCTCGACGTGCCGTTCGCCATCGCCGACGCCACCAGCCTGACCCAGGCCGGGTACGTCGGAGAAGACGTCGAGAACATCCTCCGCAAGCTGCTGCTGGCGGCCGGGGGCGACGTCGCGAAGTGCCAGCAGGGCATCATCTACATCGACGAAATCGACAAGATCGCCCGCAAGGACGACAACCCGTCGATCAGCCGCGACGTCTCGGGCGAGGGCGTGCAGCAGGCGCTCCTGAAGATCCTCGAGGGCACGGTCGCCAACGTGCCGCCACAGGGCGGGCGCAAGCACCCGCAAGCCGAGACGATTGCCATCGACACCACGAACATCCTCTTCATCTGCGGCGGGGCGTTCGTGGGACTCGAGAAGGCCATCGAGCAACGGGCCGGCCGCAAGACCCTCGGGTTCCTGTCTGAACCCCAGGCCCATGCGCCGCGGCGCCGCTCGGGCAGCACGATGATCGAGCCCGACGACCTGGTCAGGTTCGGCATGATTCCCGAGTTCGTGGGCCGCCTGCCCGTCATCTCGATCCTCCAGGACCTCGACCGCGAGGCCCTGGTCCGCGTCCTCACCGAGCCGAAGAACGCCCTGGTCAAGCAGTTCCAGAAGTTGCTCGAGTACGAGAAGCTCTCGCTGCGGTTCGCCCCCGATGCGCTCGACGCCATCGCCGACGCGGCCATCGGGCGCCGGGTGGGCGCGCGCGGACTGCGCATGATCCTCGAGGAACTCATGCTCGACGTCATGTACAGTGCCCCGGCCGGGAAGGCCGCCGGCGAGCACGTGATCACCCGTGAGGACGTGCTCGCGCTCGACGAGGAACTCCGTCCCGCCGTCTAGCGCTGCACAGGTTCCAGGCACGATTCCACCGGCTCCCCAGCCACGCAGGGGCTGCACCACGGGTGCGGCCCCTGCCTGCCCATCCCTTCAGTTCCGTGCCTCTCGTGCCGATTAAGGCCAAGTGAGAGGAGAGGTGTGCGCCTGTCGGTGTGCACCGCCATCCGCGTGTGATGCCCACGCTGGACGACGAACTGCGGGCGTTGCTGGGTGAATTCCTGGCTTCGGGGGCCGAGCGGGCCGACGAGCTCACCACGGCACTCGACCGCCTGGCGAGCGTCGCAAGCGATCACGCGGCGCTCACCGACCTGCGTCTGTACTTCCATCGGCTCGCCGGGGCCGGGGCCACCTACGACTGCAGTTCGCTCTCGGCTCTCGGCCGCCGCGGCGAGGCCACGGTGACTCCGATCCTGGACGCGTCCCGGGCCGCGACCGAGACCGAACGCGCCGCCATCCGCATCCTGATCGAGTCGGTGCGCGCTGAATTCGAGACGCAGTACAGCAAGCTCCTGGCCGGGACCTTCACCCCGTCGGAGCCCTCGTTGTCAGCCGAACCGGCGCCTCACCTGTCTGGCGGGGCCGTCGCGGCACCTCCAGGGCAGAAACCCGACGACGCTGCGCGCAGGCACAGCGTCCTGATCGTCGACGACGACCTGACGGTGCAGTTCCGGCTGAAGTCTCTCCTCCTGCACGACAACGTCCACGTTCGCACCGCGCGCACCTGTGCCGACGCGATCGACGAACTCGACGCCCAGATGCCGGACGGCGCCATCGTCGACCTCCGGCTCCCCGACGGGCCCGGCTACACCGTCGTGCGCGAACTCCGGGCCCGTGAGCAGGCCGAGCGCAGCCAGTTCGGCCGCGACGACGAGATCGAGCGAGACACCCAGGCCCGCGCCGCCGTCGTCATCGTCAGCCTGACCGACTTCCTCGACAACGCCGAGGCCATCAGGGCCGGTGCCGACGCCTGCTTCGAGAAGCCCGGCGAGAGCGACTGGGAATCCATCGTCCGCAAGCTGCACCACCTGCTCGAACGGAAGGGCGACGAGTCGCAGCGCGTGCTCGTGGTCGAAGACGATTCGGCCCAGTCGGCCAGGGTCCGCGTCGTGCTGGAGTCGGCGGGATACCAGGTGCGTGTCTGCGACGCGCCCAGGCACTTCGACGCGGTCCTGTCGGAGTTCAAGCCCGACCTGATCCTGATGGACATCAACCTGCCGGAGATCAACGGGTACGACCTGGCCAAGTACGTCAGGCAGGATGACCAGTACATCACGTTGCCCATCGTCTTCCTGACGAGCGAGAACGACGAGAAGGCTCGCATCGACACGGTCCGGGCCGGCGGCGACGCCCACCTGACGAAACCCGTGAAGAACGAGGTGCTGATCGCGAACGTCGCGGCACGTCTCGAACGCGCGCGATTCCTGAAGAGCCTGCTGAACCGCGACGGCCTGACGCGCCTGCTGACGCACACCAGCTTCATGGAACACGCGGCGGCGGTCGTCGCACAGAAGCGTCGCGACCACACGCCGGCCGCGATGGCGATGCTCGACATCGATCACTTCAAGGCGGTCAACGACACCTACGGGCACCAGTCCGGCGACCGCGTGCTCGTCTCGCTGGCGTCGATGCTGCGGCGTCACCTGCGGCGATCCGACATCGTCGGGCGCTACGGTGGCGAGGAATTCGCCGTGCTGCTCAGCGACGTCAACGAACAGGAGGCCACGCGCCTCCTCATGCGCCTCCTGCACGAGTTCACGTCGCGCGAGCACCGCGCGCCGAGCGGCGAGTCGTTCCGCGTCACCTTCAGCGCCGGCGTGGCGACATTCGATCCCGACGTCATGGACCTGCAGCGCTGGCTCGAGGCGGCGGATGCGACCCTCTACGCCGCCAAGCGCGCCGGACGCAACCGCGTGATCACCAACGGCGAGCGGCTGGACGCGCTGCGCATCGGGCGCTGAGATCGATTGGCCGGCCATCTCCCCCCGTCGCGTCGGTCTGCATCCTTCGCAGGCCGCATCGCCGTTCCGGCGACGCTGGTGATCGCCTGCGCTCCGGCACTCGCGACCGCGCTCTGGACGCCCCACGTCCCGCGCGTGATGCTGGTGGGAGCCCTGGCTGCGCCGTTGGCCCTCGCCGTGGCCGGACTCCTCGCGGCGCGACGCGCGCTGCGCGCCGTCGCGCGCGACCGCGCGACCCGTGACCGCGAGTTCCTGCAGCGCCAGCAGCAGGCCGAGCTGATGCTGCGGACCAACACCGAGTTGTCGAACGCGCTGAGTCGCGTGCAGGCGCGGTTCTTCGCCGAAGAAGATGCCGACGTCGTGTTCGCGGGACTGATCGGCGACCTGGCGACGCTGACCGGGAGCGGCTACGGGTTCATTGGCGAGCTGCAGGAGGGCGCGCACGGCCGGCCGTATGTCGAGTTCCGCGCCATCCACCGCATCGATTGGAACTCCCGGCGATCGACCGACGTGGCCGGCATGCCGACCTACGATGACCTCGAGCCCCTCATCGACACTGTCGTCGCGTCGAAGGAAGCGCTGACGCTGTCACCGCACGCTGCGGGCCCGGTGGCGCCGGGGCCAGCACACACGCTGGTCGTCTGGCCGCTGCTCAAGGGGACGCGCCTGGTCGGCATGGTGGGCCTCGGCAACCGCCCCGAAGGCTACGACGACGCGCTGTCGCAATTCCTGCAGCCTGCCATCACGTCGTGCACGAACCTGATCGAAGCGCTGAAGATGGAGCAGCGCCGCTGCGAGGCCGAGAGGCGCCTCCAGGAGAGCGAGGGGCGATACAGCGACCTGTTCGACAACGCCAGCGACCTGATCCACAGCGTCCGGCCCGACGGATCGTTCGTGTACGTCAACAACGCGTGGAAGGCAACGCTCGGGTACGACAACGACGACATCGAACGCCTGACGATCTGGCAGGTCGCCGACCTCGACGTCCACGCGCGCTACCGGCAGCTGTTCGTGTCGCCCGACGAAGACGCGATGGTGCCGTTGCGCGAGGCGGTGTTCATCACGAAGGACGGCCGACGGATCGAAGTCGAAGGCAACGAGAGCGTGCGCTTCGTGGACGGCGTGCCGGCGGTGACGCGTGCCATCTTCCGCGACGTGTCGGAGCGAAAGCGCACCGAGGCGGCGATGCGCCACGCGAAGGACCAGGCCGAGGCCGCCGCGCGCACCAAGAGCGACTTCCTGGCCAACATGAGCCACGAGATCCGCACCCCGATGAACGCGATCATCGGGATGACGGGCCTGCTGCTCGACACGCCGCTCACGGCCGAACAGCAGGATTTCGTCGAGACCATCCGGAACGCGGGCGACAGCCTCCTGGAGATCATCAACGACATCCTCGACTTCTCGAAGATCGAGGCCGGACGCCTCGAGCTCGAGCGCATCCCGTTCGACCTCCGCGAGTGCATCGAGCACGCCCTCGACCTGCTGGCGCCGTCGGCGGTGAGCAAGGGGCTCGAGCTGGCCTGCAGCATCGACCCGTCGGTGCCCGAGCTGGTGGGCGGCGATGTCACGCGGGTGCGGCAGATCCTGGTGAACCTGATCGGCAACGCCATCAAGTTCACGGCGAGGGGCGAGATCGAAGTGTCGGCGCGTGCCATGCAGACGGATGCGGGGCAGACCATCGTCCAGGTCGGCGTGCGCGACACCGGCATCGGCATCCCGGCCGATCGACTCGACCGCCTGTTCCTCGCGTTCAGCCAGGTCGATGCATCGACCCGGCGGCAGTTCGGTGGCACCGGCCTGGGGCTCGCCATCAGCCGCAAGCTGGCGACGATGATGGGCGGCCGGATGTGGGTCGAGAGCGAACATGGCGTCGGCTCGACGTTCCATTTCTCGATCCTGGTCGATGCGGTCGAGTCGCCCGCGCAGCGCCCAGGCTATCTCGCGCGCGAACAGCCGGTGCTTGCGGGCAAGCGGATGCTGGTGATCGACGACAACGCCACGAACCGGAAGATCCTGCTCAAGCAGGGCCAGTCGTGGGGCATCGACGTCACGACGGCCCCGGATGGCCTCGAGGGCCTCGCGGCGCTCGCACGCCAGGCGCCGTTCGACCTCGTGCTGCTCGACATGCAGATGTCGGGGATGGACGGCGTCGACGTCGCCCGCGCCATCAGGCAGCGACACCCGCCCGAGCAGCTGCCCATCGTGATCCTCACCTCGCTCGGCCGGCGCGACACGACGATTCCCCCGGACATCGCCCTCGCGGCCTACCTGACCAAGCCGGTCAAGGCGGGCCAACTCCACGACGTGCTCGTGCAGGTGCTCAGCGGCCAGGTGGCTGCGGCCACACGTCCGAGAGTGCGGCGGCAGTTCGACGCGCGCATGGCGGCGCGCACGCCGCTTCGCATCCTGCTTGCCGAAGACAACGTCGTGAACCAGAAGGTCGTGGTGAAGATGCTCGAACGCCTCGGTTACCGCGCCGATGTCGTGGCGAACGGCCTCGAGGCCCTCGATGCCGTCAGGCGACAGGTGTACGATGTGCTGTTCCTCGACGTGCAGATGCCCGAGATGGATGGCTTCGAGGCCGCGCGGCACCTCACGCACCGCGCGGGACGGCGCCCGCGCATCGTCGGCATGACAGCGCTCGCCATGGCCGGTGATCGCGAACGCTGCCTGGAGGCAGGAATGGACGACTACGTCAGCAAGCCCGTGCGACCGGACGAACTGCAGCGGGCGCTCGAAGCGACCGCGGCGGCGGCGCACACCGACGCACACCCCGGCGCGATACCGTGCCTGCCGGCTGCCGTCGACGGGCAGGCGCTGGCCAACCTGCGCGAATTGCAGGAACCCGACGAACCCTCGTTCGTGGTCGAGCTGATCGAGCACTTCATGGTCGAGACGCCGGTCAGGCTCGCGAGCATCGGGAACGCGATCGCATCGGGCGACGCGCAGAGTCTCAACCGCCTTGCACACTCGCTGAAGGCGAGTTGCGGGATCCTGGGCGCCATCCACATGGCGTCGATGTGCGCCACGCTCGAGCAGGCAGGGGCAGAGGGGGCGCTCGAGCACGCGGGCGCCTCACTCGAGGCAGCCTGCGTGGAGTTCGAGCGCGTGCGTGCGGTGCTGCGGGCCGAGTGCGGCAGCGATGGTGTCGAGGACAACGCCGTCGCCTGACGACGAGACGTCCGGGCGGCTCCGGGGAGCCTCTCTGCACATCGCGAACGTCCGGGCGGCTCTGGGGAGCCGCCCCTACTCTGCGAGGTACGCCTCGAGCGCTGTCCAGTGCGTTGCGGCCTCCGCGCGCCCCTGCGCGATCGTCGCCTCCACGAGGTGGGGTCGCGTGTAGTCCCAGCGATGCGCCATCGGCGGCGTCAGCGGCGCGAGGTACAGCCGGCCCTCGTGCACGCCTGCCGTCCCTGGCTTGCAGCACCGCGTGAGGAACACCACGTTGCGCGTGGCGCCGGGGAGGGCATCGCCGACTGAGGCCGGCGCGTTGTCGACCATCCCGCCATCGAGGAACGACTCACCCCCGAAGCGTCCGATCGGCGTGAACGGCGGCGTTGCAGACGAGGCGAGGATCAGGTCGGCAGCCTCGTCGGGCGAGACGCACGCGCGGAGATCGAAAACACGCGGACGGAATCCCACCGCGCGCCCGAAGGTGGGATGCCGCATCGCGGGCCTGACCACTTTCTCGAGCTGGTAGGCGCCGATCCCCACGGCCACCGCCAGGCCCCCGGGCATCCAGCGCGGAAAGGCCGCGACCAGGACCATGAGCGGCACCGGGAAGGCGCGCACACGTTCGAGGCCGCCCTCGCGAAGCAGCGAGAGCAGGATCTCGCGCAGGATGCGCCCGTGAGGCGCCAGTGCTTCGCCGCGCAATGGCCTCCGCCAATCGATGTTGCGTGTGAGGCCCTGGGTCAGGCGAAGGAAGGTCTCGCGGGCTGCATCCTCGCGGCCCGTGATCCACATCAGCGGCACGCATGCCCCCGCGCTGCACATCGCCATCCCGGCGAGGCGCGGGGCGAGGTGTCGGCCCCAGGCCGAGAGCACGCCGTACGAGTAGAAGGCGCGGTTGCCGCCGCCCGCGAACGTGAGCGAGAGATCGCGCGTCACCTGAGAGGGCATCGGCAGTCGGCGCTGGACCGCCTCGTCGCTCGAGGTCGAGACCCGTGCGCGCGAGGCATCTGTCGATTATAGGCGCCGCTCGCCGGATCGGCCTCACGCTCGGTCGCGGCCGGGATGCGTTCGTTGGCATCCGAGACCAGGAGCGCGGAGCGCCGCCGCGCGTGCGTCGCCGGGACGTGCCAACGCCCACGCCGATCAGTCGCTGGGGTATGATCCGCGCTGATTCAGGGGGCACCGATTTGTGGATGTGCAGATGTCCGTCATGACGTGGTGGGCGTGGATCGTGCTCGGCATCGTCCTCGCCGGGATCGAACTCGTGTCGCCCAGCGGGTTCTACGTGATCTTCTTCGGCGTCGGTGCACTGCTGGTTGGTGTCCTGGGAATGATGGGGGTGTCGGGGCCGGCGTGGGTGCAGTGGCTGATGTTCACGGCGCTCTCGATGGTGTCGCTTGCGGTGTTCCGCAAGCCCCTGCTGTCGCGGATGCGGCGCAACGAAAGGCCGCACGCGCAGGTCGACACCCTCGTTGGGGAACTGGCCACGCCGCTCGCCGACATCGGGGCCGGCGAGGTCGGACGGGCCGAACTGCGCGGCTCCGCGTGGGCGGCGCGCAATGTGTCCAGCGACGTGCTGGCAAAGGGTCAGCGATGCCGGGTGCATCGCGTCGAGGGCCTGACCATCGACATCGTGCCTGAAGGAGCTCACTAGCCATGGAACTGCTCGTAGTGTTCGTGTTCCTCGCCGTGCTCGCCCTGATCATCCTGAGCCGCACGGCCATCGTCGTTCCGCAGCAGAGTGCATTCGTGGTCGAGCGGCTGGGGCGCTACGCGAGTACGCTCGACGCGGGGTTCCATGTCCTGACGCCGTTCGTCGACGTGGTCCGCTACCGCTACTCGCTGAAGGAGCAGGCCATCGACATCCCGGCGCAGGTCTGCATCACGCGCGACAACGTGCAGGTCGGCGTGGACGGCGTGCTGTACCTGAAGGTGATGAATGCCGAGCGCGCGTCGTACGGCATCTCGGATTTCAACTTCGCCATCTCGCAGCTCGCGCAGACGACGCTCCGCAGCGAGATCGGCAAGATCGATCTCGACAAGACCTTCGAGGAACGGACGAACATCAACACCGCGGTCGTCAGCGAGCTCGACAAGGCCTCTGAACCGTGGGGCGTGAAGGTGCTGCGGTACGAGATCAAGAACATCACGCCGCCGTCAGACGTGCTGGCCGCGATGGAGAAGCAGATGCGCGCCGAGCGCGAGAAGCGCGCGGTCATCCTGAAGTCGGAAGGCGAGCGCGACGCGGCGATCAACACCGCCGATGGCGCCAAGCAGGAAGTCATCAAGGCGTCAGAGGCGAAGCGGCAGCAGCAGATCAACGAGGCCGAGGGCAAGGCCTCCGAGATCAAGGCCATCGCCGACGCCACGGCCGAGGGTATCCGCAAGGTCGCCGAGACCATCCAGATGCCCGGCGGCATGGAGGCCGTGCAACTGCGCGTCGCCGAGCAGTACATCCGCGAGTTCGGCCAGATCGCGAAGACCAGCAACACGGTCGTGCTGCCGGCCAACGTGGCCGACGTGGGATCGATGATCACGCTCGCCATGCAGCTCGCGGGCAAGCCGCGCGCCTGAGCGCCAGCCGCCCGGCGACCGTGGCGACACATCCACCGCAGGGGCACCCGAGTCGGTGCCCCTGCCACATGCCTGTGCGCCTGCGTGCGCGGCGCGCCGGCTACACGTCGGTGGCCCTGACCACCACGATGGTCTGATCGTCGAACGGCTCGTCGGGCGTGGCCGAGAAGTCACGCACGGCGCGCGTGATCCGCACGCGGATCTCTTCGGCCGTTGATCCGGCTCCCGCCGCGGAGCGCAGCAGGGCTTCGAGGCGCTCCTCGCCGAAGAGGTCGCCGTCGGCGTCCTGGCACTCGGTGATCCCATCGGTGACGAAGAGGAACACGTCGCCTGAGCTGTACGGTCGCCGCTGCTCCTCGAGTTCGCGTTCGAAGAGCGGGCGCGTCGAGAGGCCGAAGCCCAGGCCGCGCGGGAGGATGCGATCGATCGTGCCGGTCTGCCGGGAGTAGTGGAACAGCGGCAGGTGCCCGGCGCGCGCGATGACGAGCGTGCGCGCCGCGGTGTCGAAGAAGCCGCCGAGGGCCGTCACGAACGATCGCCGTTCCATGTCGCGGCCCAGCAGGAGGTTCGTGCGGACGAACAACTCGGTCGGCCCAAGGTCGAAGTCGTGGAGCGATCGCACGATCCCCTGCAGCTTCGACATGTACAGCGCGGCCGACGTGCCCTTGCCGCTCACGTCACCCACCATCACGGTGAAGTGGTTGGGGCGCCCGTTCAGGTAGTCGAAGTAGTCGCCCCCTACCTCGAAGGCGGGCACCGACGACCCGGCGATGTCGAGCCCGGTGACCTGCGGGATGTCCTGCGGCAGCGACTGCATCTGGATCTGACGCGCAATCTGCAACTCGTGGCGCAGGCGCTCCTGTCCGCGCAGGTCCTCGTACAGGAAGGCGTTCTCGACGGCTGGCGCCACCTGCTGGCCGATCGCCGCCAGGAACTCGAAATCGGCGGCGTGGAACGGGCTCTCGGAGCGCTTCTCGCCGACGAGAAGGGCGCCCACCAGCGCGTCGTTCGCGCGAATGGGGTAGATCACCTCGAGCTGGATGGCTTCGAGTGCCCGCCGGAGCCGCGGCGATGCGTAGTCGGCGCGCAGCGTGCGTCGCGAGTGCTGCAGTTCACTCAGCAGGTCGGGCGAGGTCGTCGCACAGAACGCGTCCCAACCATCGGCGTCGAACCCGTCGGCTGTCCGCCTCCAGTGCACGCGGCCCCCGTGCGCGAAAAACACAGCGGCCCGCTTCACCGCCATGAGCGTCGTGAGCGTCTCGACCACTCCGTCGGCCAGGCCCTCGAGATCGAGTCGCGTCGTCATTGCTTCGCCGACGAGTTGCGAGGCGCGCCGGTAGTCGTACTCACCACGATCGAAACGTGCCGCCAGCCAGCGCTGGCCACTGATCCCGGCGCTGCGCAGGCCAAAGGCGGCGATGATGGCGATGACCATCAGCATCCCCTTCTCGGCGGCGGCGTGCGAGGCGGCATCGGCCGTGGCGTCATCGAACTCGATCGAACTCGACGTCATCCGGACCGACGGCATCGGCAGCGACAGCCGCGGCAGCATCGACAGGATCACGATCAGCATCGCGATCGTGGCCGCTCCCCACCCCAGCGACATCAACGAATACTGGACGTTGCGCCTGACGCGCAGGTCGAGGTCGAACAGCCGGTACTTGGCGATCGTGTAGAGCTGCGACGCCGGGATGAGGAGCAGGAGCGGCACGAGCCAGGATTGAATCGCCCCGTCCGTTCCCGCGAACCCGCCCAGGAGCGACGCGACGAACAGCCCGATGCCGGCGCCCGCACCGACGCGCGCGAAGAGGCGTTTGACGTGCGTCATCTGCACGTACTCGGGCGGACGCGTCCGCCGCCAGGCGAAGTAGGTGATCGACGCGAACGTCACGATGGCGCCGATGCCCAGGACGAGGCCGAGGTTGTTGAGCCCGGCGATGACCGAGACGAAGGCAACGCCTGCGAGGCCATACAGCACCGCCGCCACCCAGCGCGCGCGCTGCAGCCGCGGCCATGCGACCGGGAAGTGCGCGGCCGTCCAGAACAGGCCGGCCAGCCCGCACAGGATGCTCCCGATCAGCGTCAGCGTGCGGATGGTCTGCACGACCGACTGCCCGCCCTGCGGCGCGCGGGCCCCGAACAGGGTCGAGACGGCGTAGCCGAACGGAATCAACGAGTAGGCCAGCCACCGTGCGCCGAGGAACTGCGGCCGCATGAGGCCGACCCATGTTCCGAAGGTCATCAGCACGAGGCCCGTCAGCATCGCGACGAAGACCAGGATCTGGAGCCCGAACCGGGCCAGCGTGACGTGCAGGCTGACCTCCTGCCCACCGCGGATCACGTCGTAGGTGTAGGCGCGGCCGGCGCCACCGCTCCGCATGCGCGCGTCGGCCTCGAAGATCGTCGTGAAGCCCTTGCCGGCGATGCGGATGATGACGTCGCCCACCTGCATGCCGGCACGGTCGGACGCCCCACCCGCCGTGACACCGATCACGAGCGCGCCCTGGCTGATGTCGCGCACCGGCGACGTGGCCAGGACCCGCGCCTCGGCCTGGCCTGACACGAACGCCGCCCTCGCCGGGCGCCGCGCGCGAACGGTCACGCGCGAGCCGGGGGCCAGCCCCGACAGGCGCGCCCGAAAGTCGGCCAACGTCGACACGCGCTCGCCATCGATGCCCGTGATGATGTCGCCCGGCAGCAGCGTGTCGACGGCCGTGGCCGGCGGCAGGGTGGTGCCACGGCTCGGGGTCACGGGAATGCGGCCTGTGAGGTAGACGGCCGACGGCGGGGTCGTGAAGACGTTCTCGTCGGTTGACGTGGATCCCGCCTCGATGAACAACGAGATCGCCAGCCCGAACGTGACCGCCGCCAGCAGCGCAATCCACAGGCGCGCAGCGCGGGGTGAGAGCGGCAGGAAGCGCGTCAGCATCGACGTCGGTACGGCCAGCAGACCTGGGAGGAGGGAGGTTACTTCGACTCGTACTCCTTGAGGAAGCCCTCGAATTCCCGCAGGTGATCCTGTTCGTCGCCCAGGATGGTCACGACCATGTCCTGCGTGACGAAATCGACACCGTCGCATGCCTTGGCCACCTTCGTGTAATGGTTGATGGCCCCCTGCTCGGCGTCGATGACGCCTTTGATGACATGGACGACATCACGAGAGTCGGCCGGCGGTTGCAGGCTCTTCTGCACGGCCTTGAAGTCATAGCTGCCCGGCACCACGCCCGACAGGGTCTTGATCCGCTTTGCGAACAACTGGGCGTGGCCAATCTCGGCGGTGATGTCGGCCGCGAGGCTCTTCTTGATCTCCTCGGCGCGCACGCCGTCGAGGTTCACGGAGTTGCTGATGTAGCTCATCACGGTCTCGATCTCCATCCAGTAGGCCTGGGTCAGCAACCCGATGATTTCCTTGCGCTTCTTCTTGTCTTCGATGATAGGCATGGCTCGTCTCGCCTTGTGGGAATTGTTCGGCCGGGAACATCCCGACGGTCGCTTGATTCTATAGGCATTCACCCGGGCGGTGCGTCGGCCGGCAGGCGGCCCGTGAACGCCTGCGGTCAGTGTTTCCTGTATCATTTCGCCCACGTGGCGGGCGAGGCACAGTGAGTCGGATCACGCGAGCGGTCGTGCTGGCACGCGGCCTCGGGACCCGCATGCGGCGCGACGACCCGGCCGCGAGCCTCGATGCGGCGCAGGACGCGATGGCCGACGCCGGGCTGAAGGTCCTGATGCCCGTGGGGCGGCCCTTCCTCGACTACGTCATCGGGTCGCTCGCCGACGTCGGGATCACCGAGGTGTGCCTGGTCATCGGCGACGAGCACCAGGTCGTCCGTGACCGCTATGCGCGAGACTGTGTTCCCACCCGGGTCAAGGTGACGTGTGCCGTCCAGGCTGCGCCCAGGGGGACGGCCGATGCCGTGCTCTCGGCGTCCGCGTTCATTGGCGAGGCCGACGTCCTCGTGCTCAACGGCGACAACCTTTATCCGCGCGGCGCGCTCGAGGCCGTCATCACGGCCGGCGCTCCGGCGCTCGCTGCCTTCAGTGCGGCGGCCCTGATAGCCGATGGTCTCATCGATGCGGCCCGGATCGCCCAGTTCGCCCTCATCGACATCGCCGACGATGGCACGCTGCTCGCCATCGTCGAGAAGCCTCCGGTCGCGGCCACGGAGCGCCGCGACCTGAGGGTCAGCATGAATCTCTGGGCGTTCCCGCCCTCCATCCTCGACGCGTGTGCCGCAATCCAGCCATCGGCCCGGGGCGAACTCGAACTGCCCGACGCGGTGCGCTTCGCCATGGACCGGCAGCACGCCTCGTTCACGGCCGTCCCCGTCGATCTGCCCGTGCTCGACCTCTCGACGCGCGCCGACGTCGCGCGCGTCCGCGCGCGCCTGTCGGGCATCGAGGTGCACTGGTGATCCAGCCGTTCGTAGAGACCCTCGTCGAACGGGGGATGGCTCCGGCAGCGGCAGCTCGCGCCGAGGCCATGTTCCTGCGCGTCGAAGACGCGCTCGCGTCGTTGAGTGCAGACGGACAGCCGGCCTCGCGATGGTTCGTGCCGGGCCGCATCGAGGTCCTCGGCAAGCACACCGACTACTGTGGCGGACGAAGTCTGCTGGCGGCGATCGACCGGGGCTTCTGCCTCGTCGCGCGCCCTCGGGCCGACCGGATCATCCGGGTCGTCGACGTCGCGCGCCAGCGCCTGCTCGACCTGCCGCTCGACAGCACCGACGAGGGGAACGACCCGTGGATGACATACCCGCGGGCCGTCGTGCGGAGGCTCGTCCGCAACTTCCCCGAGATCGCGCACGGCGCCGACGTGGCCTTTGCCAACGACGTGCCCAGCGCCGCGGGGATGAGCACGTCGAGTGCGCTCATCGTGGCCGTCTTCCTCGGCGTCGCGCATGCCACGCGCATCGTTGACCACGCGCGGTACAGCGAGGTGATGCCGACGCTGGCCGACGTCGCCGCCTACGCCGCGACGCTAGAGAACGGGCAGACATTCAAGTCGCTCGCCGGAGACGCCGGCGTGGGAACGGCCGGGGGCAGCCAGGATCACACGGCGATCCTCTGCGCACAGCGCCGGGCGCTGGTGCAGTACGCGTTCTGCCCGGTCAGGCACGAGCAGACGATTGCCCTGCCGCCCGACCTGACGTTCGTGATCGGCGTCAGCGGTGTGCACGCCGAGAAGATCGGGTGCGTGAAGGACGCCTACAACCGGCTGCCCCTGATGGTGCGTGACGTCGTCGCCCAATGGAACGCCGAGCAGCGCGCCTCGGCGGCCACCCTCGACGACGTGCTGCAGCAGGCCGGGGATCCGGGGCTGCTCCTGGCGTGGATTTCCGCGGCGCGGGTCGGGGCCAGTGAGCGCGCCGACTGGTCGCGCCGTGTCGGGCAGTACATCGAGGAAGCCCACGTCGTCATCCCCGGTGCGGCCGATGCCTTGCGGCGCGGCGATCTCCCGGCTTTCGGCGAGCACGTGGATCGTTCCCAGGAACTCGCCGAGTCGCACCTCGGGAACCAGGTCGCCGAGACCGTTGCCCTTGCGCGGATGGCCCGCGAATGCGGGGCCGTGGCGGCGTCGTCGTTCGGCGCCGGGTTCGGCGGCGGCGTCTGGGCACTGGTGCCGCGACCCGACGTGCACCACTTCATGGCGCACTGGCGCGCAACCTACGGCAGGGCGTTCCCGGCGAGGGGCGACCGCGCCGTGTTCTTCCCGACCGATGCAGGCCCGGGTGCGTTCGCCCTCTGAGCCCTGGGTCGACCGGCCCTGGCATGCACGGCTGTAAGGGCCGCGCCCCGCGCGACCCGACGACGTTCTACGGTTCGCGCACGTCGGTGACCGTCGTCTCGACGTTGAACTTCTTGTAGTCCCACCAGACCGTTTCTGTCTCGATGTCGAATCGCCTGAACAGGGCCGCGCGGCCGGTCACGTCGAGACGCGCCCGCCAGGGCAGCCACACCTCGTCGTTGACCTTGCGCCGTTCGAAGGTCGCGACGCTGCCAGGGTGCACGCGCCCGATGATGCCCCATCCGAGGTTCAGCGGCTCGACCGATTCGAGCCGGATGCGCACGACCTGCCCGTCGGCCTCGTCAACCCAGGCATAGCCCTTGAACTTCCTCGCGTACTTGGCGAAGTCGTTGTCGGAGGTCGGGCGGAAGTCCTTGCGCGGGCTCATCGAGACGCGCAGCAGCGGGCGTGCATGTCCATCGAGCTGTTCACGTCCCTCGAACGCGTAGCGGAACGACTCGAAGGTCTCGTCGACTTCGCGCCGCTGCCGCGCCATGCGCGTCGCGCGGCGCCGTTCGCGCGCGGTGCGTTGCGCGGGTGTCTCGCTCGCCAGCGTTTTCGCTTCGGCCTCGAGGCGCTGCCGGTGGGCGGCGTCGCGGCGCGCCAGTTCGACGGCGGGCACCGGAACGTCGTTGACGGCAACGAGCCGCTTGTATGTCCGTCCGGGTTCGATCGAGGGATAGACCTCGAAGGTGCGCACATCGCCCAACGAGACCTTGCCCAGCTTGCTGACCTTCACCTCGCGGCGCTTCTCGAGATAGGTGTACTGCACCTCGAGCTCGCGGTCGCGCATGAGGCCCTGCTTGATGCGGGCCAGCAGTTGCGCCGACTCGGCAGGCGAGGACGCAACCGGCTCGGGTCGAGAGGGCGACTGGGCCGCGAGGGCGAGGCTGGCTGCGAGCACCAGGAGGGCCGCCCATGCGACGCGACGATTGGCGGACGGCCGTAACGACACGACCGGCGCCCCTTGCAGATCCATGAGCCACGATACCCGATCGCGGCCGGCATCCGACCTCGACGGCTACTGCCTCGCAGGTACGGGAGGCTCGTCGGCGAGCTGCACGTTCGTGAACTGGACGGTGCGCCCGCCGGCCGGCGCTCCCGCCACGAGGCGCGTCACCGAACGACCTGCGGGAACCCACCACGTTCCGAGCCTGACATACGCATCGCGCGTCTGCTCGGTCGAGAGTTCCCGGCGATCGTCAGTGGAGGCATAGACCACGTCGTACGCCACGCTGATGCTGCGGCCGTCGTCGGTCTGCAGTGCCTCGCGCTCCCGCGCGGTGTAGCTGAGACGTCCCATCGTGCGGCCCATCTCGACGATGCGATCGCCTCTGAGGAGGTAGGCGGTTGCGAGGGGATCCCCGTCTGCCACCACCGCAACCGATCCGTCCGGCCGCGTTTCACGCTTCCTGAAGGCGAGGTCGTTCAGCGGATCGTCGGGCGCCGCGGGCTTGCGCTGCGTCACAAACGAGCTGAGCTCGTTGCGCAGTGCCGCGCGCGCGGCATCGGTTGGAGCGTCAACCGTCACCGAGAAGTCGGGGCCGATGTCGAAGCGGCCGGTCACCGGCTCCTTGCCGGGTTCGACGACCGAGACGCTGCCGCGGAGGCCGGGAAACGAGGCGTCCCACGTGTAGCGGTTCGCAAGCGCCCGCTGCACGAGCGCCTTCACGGCGCGGTCGCCCTTCGGTGCTTCGACGGCCGTGCCCCGATCCTTGAGGTCGAGCTGCGCAATCTCGTCGGCGGTCCTCACCGTGATCCCGGCGAGGCGCGCGAACTTCAGCGTGGCGTCGACGTCGAGAAGGTCCTGCTTGCCCGTGCCGTCGCGCAGCGCATACCGGTAGGCCACGAGGCCGACGCGCGGCGCGAACCAGTGGGTGGCCGTCGAGGTGTACTCGACCGACGTCATCTCGAGCCTGATCTCGAGCGCGTGCGCGAACGTGCCTGCCGGCGTCGTCATCGGTCCGATGCCAACGATCGTGGTCTTCCACGTGCGCTGCGTGTCAGGGTGCGAGACCGTGCGCGTGACGCCCACCGCCATGTCGGGTGCAGCGAGCACGATGGCAGGATCGTAGTAGAGCAGCCGACCAGCCTCGAACGAGCTGTGGATCGACAGTACTCCCTTCCTGAACGTGTACAGGTGATACGTGCCGTCGTCGCCGACGAGCTTGTAGCCGACGGCGTCTCCGACGAAGTTCGTCCCGTCGAAGACCCGCGTACGCAGTGATGTGCCCGCCGGAGCCAGGGAGCCAGAGACCTTCCACTCGTACGTCCAGGAATCACCCAGGCGGAACGGGAAGTAGCTGGCCCACGGTGCCGGTGCGACGATGGACTGCGCCTCGCGTGCGGTCTGCGCGGGAGCAGGCTGCGCCGACGCCGTAGCGAACGCGAGTCCGATGAGAGCCGATGAGACGATGCGATGCGTCATGACTGCCTCTGCATGAAACGTGCGCCCTGCCGCCTTCACTGCCGTGGGGTGCCCCGTCGCGACGACGGGCGTGCGATTCGACGCGACGGGGGCACCCACACAGGTGACGCCAGGGCCTAGTTGCGCACCCGCAGGGCGACCGTAAACGTGCGGCCGCGCGCCGGAGCGAACTGGAACTGTTCACGGTAGTACTCGTCGGCCAGGTTCTCGACGGCTACCACGACACCGAGGCGATGACCCTGCGGCTTCAGGTCGACGCCGAACGCCACCCGCTGGACGACGAAGCCCTCGAGCGACAGCAGGTCCTGCGCGATCAGGTACGGCGAGTCGATGAGCGTGGGCGCAACGCGCTCGATGTCGGCCTGCATGCGCGCCCCATACTCGATCCACAGGCGGTCGCGCGTGTCGCTGAAGCGGACCCCCACGGTGCTCTTGAACGGCGTGATGTTGTCGAACGGCGTGTGGTCGAGCGAGGCACCGGTGAGCGGATTCGTGCCCTCGACGACGTCGCCACGCGTGAACGCGGCGTTGCCGAAGAGCGTGATCAGGCCACGCGAGAAGCGCACCGGGAGTTCGCCGTCCGCTTCGATGCCCTGGATGCGCACGTCGCTGAAGTTGATGGCTTGTGACAACGGACCCAGGGTGCCCTTCGAGACGATCTCGGTCGAGATGAAGCCGTCGTAGCTGTTGTTGAAGTAGGCCACCGACGCTGCGTAACGGGGCGTGCGAAACTTGACCCCGACGTCGAAGTTGTTGCCCGTCTCGGGGGCCACCGTGATGTTCGGGATGATGTAACCCACCGTGGCGCTGCCCGAGAAGAGCAGTTCCTCGAGGTTCGCGTGCCGATAGCTGCGCCCGTACCGGGCCAGCATGCTCACCGTGTCGTTCGGCCGGTAGACGACCCCGACATCGCCCGTCAGGGCCGACCGGGCGATCTTGCTGCCGTTCATGTCAGGCAACGTCGCCGGATCGATCTGCGGATTCGCCCCGACGATCAGCGACTCGACGTCGTAGCCGGGCGTCGGCTGGGTCGTGACGGCGTAGCGATCGAACCTGAGGCCCCCGACCAGCCGCACGCGCGGCGCCACGTTGAACTCGTCCTGCACGAACAACCCGATGTCACGGAACGACGCATCCGGGACCCGCGTCGGCGTCGATTCCGTCGGCGCGCCCATCCTGATCGGCGACGCGAAGACGTTGGCCTGGGGACCGCGTGCGCCGAGCGACACGTTGCCGAGCATGCTCATCTGCGTCGACGAGTAGCGCGCGTCGGCGCTCTGGTCGCTGTAGATGGTGCTGCCGGCCGTGATCACGTGCCTGCGCGCCACGAGGAACGTGCCCTGCACGTCGACGCCGGGCGTCTGCACGTGCTGCTCGGTGTCGCTCAGGATGTCGAGCCTGAACACGTTGATCGGGAAGAAGGTCACCGCGGTGGGAGCCGGGAACTCGACCGGGAACTCGTTGCGCAGCAACCGCGACTGTTCCTGGAAGTAGGCCGAGACCTTGAGGTTCGTGAACCACGGCGTGAGCGCCCGGGCCTCGTAGCGGGCCGACACGCGATCGAGCTTGTTGGAGGGCAGGGAGACCCGCTGGAAGAACGTCGGCTCGGCGAAGTCGGGGAAGCCCACGTCCTCGACACGGCGACGCAGGTACTTCACCGACAGCGTCTGCGTGTTCGAGATCGCGAACATGCTCGAGAGGTTGAGCGTGTTGCCCTGCATGGCCGAGTTCGGCACCGTGTTGTCGGTGCGCACGTACGGCGCGTTGAACGGATCCGGAAAGGCTCCGAAGTTGAACCCGAAGTTGTCGTCGATGATGTCTGCCTGGTTCAACTGGCCCGAGGCGAAGTACGGGCGCGTGTCTTCCACCGAGAGCTTGCCGGCCGTGTAGGTGTCGTGATCCTCGAGCGTCGCGGCGACATTCAAGGTGAACCGGCGCGAACTCACCCCGACGTGCGCCGTGCCGCGCTGTCCGTCCTCGTTCGACGAGTAGTACCCGTCGAACCCGTACGAGAGCCGCAGGTTGTCGGTGAACTTCGGCTGGGTCGTGATGATGTTGATGGTGCCGGCGAGCGCATCGGTACCGTAGAGCACCGAGCCGGCGCCGCTCACCACCTCGAGGCTCTCGATGTTGAACGGGTCGATCAGGCCAACCTCGGTGCCCGCGCGATCGGTGGCCGTGCGCGCGTTGTTGAGGCGCTCACCATCGACGAGTACCAGCAGGCGCGTCGAGTCGAGGCCGCGGAGGCGGGGCCGCATCGAGAACGGGCCCGAGCCGACGGCCGTGATGCCCGGGGCCAGCAGGAGCGCCTCGCCCGTCGATCCGGGTGCGCGCTCGAGGATCTGCTCCGGCGTAATCGTGTCGGTGCGCACCGGCACCTCGAGCGCGTCGCGCTCGCTGCGCGTCGCCGTGACGGTGACCGAGTCGCTCAGGCCACCCGGCCGGAGGACGAACGTCAATTCCAGCGTGTCGGCGGCGGCACCGACGGCGACGGTGCGTGAGTCCTTCGAGAACCCGTCGAGGCTCACGGTGAGCCGGTAGATGCCGATGGCGAGGTTCTCGAATCGGAAACGACCCTCCTGGTCGGCCGATAGCGAATCCTCTGCGCCGGTGGCGACGTTGTGCAGGACGACCTGGGCGCCCGGAAGGGTGACGCCCGACGGGTCAGCCGCCGAGCCGATGATGTCGGCCGCCGAGGCCGACTCCGCCACGCCGAGAACGGCAGTGAGGGCAAGTGCGAGGAACGTGCGGTTCATGGTGTCTCTCTGAGCAGTTGAAGAAGGGTCGTGCGGCGAATCTCGCGCACGCGACCGTTCATCCCGGGCCGCGGACGCGGCCGCCGGGACAGAAACGTGATGCTGCGAGGCCCGCGGCCCCCGGTGGGGGGCACGCTGCCACGCCTCACACGTGGTAATCGCTCAGCCGAGAAACGGGGGAGGACGGGGGGCGGCGATGCAGATGCCGCCCGCGCGCACGTGCGCGAGGGTGTCGGACGTCAGGACCAGGACCAGCCGACGCTCGACGCGGGGACAGGTGGTCCGCACGAAGCAGACCAGGAGCACGATGCCGAAGGCCGCGGCGAGCGGGCCTCCGAGCTGCACGGCCAGTGAAATGAGGGTCTGCGCGCCGTGGGCGTCGCCCTCGAGGGTCGTGGGCGTCGAGGCCACGGCGCTCGCGTGCAGGACGCCGACGAGGATCCAGAGCACGAGGGCCTTGCGGCCTCGCAGGAGCGGCACGCCGAGGCGCCACAACGCGACGAATGCGGCCGACAGGCCGAGCCCGGCGGCCCAACGCAACGCCACCCCGAGTTCGAGGACGCGGCCGGTGGTGATGCTGGAGACGAACAGCCAGGCGTGGAACGCCAGGAGGAGGGTGATGAGGCCGACCGGAAGGGCCCGCAGCAGGTGTCGGACGCCCGTCATGGCCCATCGGACCGACAACATCGCGTGCTGCGCACCCGGACGCACCCGCATCATCGGCGCCCGGCGAAGTGGCCCGACCATCCCGTCGACAATACGCCCGGCATTGTCCTGATGCAACACAGCCGCTGCCGTTCCACTCCGCCCTCGCGGGCCCGACGGATTTCCGGCAGCGCTCGACATCCACCCTCAGACTAGCAAAGACGAGGCCATGCGGCGGACCCAGCGGAAGGTGCCACAGCCCGAAGAACGCCAGGAAGAAGGAGGGGACCCCCTCGGCGCACGCATGCCGAACCTCGAAAACATGCGACGAAGGGCGTATGCCCCCTCAGCGCAGCGGGACCGACTCGGGCCTGATGGGGGCGGGCAGCGCCGATGTGCCCATCAGGTGGCGGTCCACCGCGGCCGCGCACGCGCGGCCTTCGGCGATCGCCCACACGATGAGGCTCTGGCCGCGGCCCATGTCACCGCACACGAAGACGCCCGGGGCGCTCGCCTGCCAGCCGGCTGACCGCGCCACGTTGCCTCGCGCGTCGATGTTGAGACCCAGTTGTCCGACGATGCCCCCGCGTTCAGCACCCGTGAAGCCCATCGCCAGGAGCACCAGTGTGCACGGCAGCTCGAACGAACTGCCCTCGACCGGCACGAAGCTCATCCGCCCGTCCACGGTCACGCGCTCGACGGAATGGGCCCTGAGTGCACGCACGTGGCCTGCCTCGTCACCGAGGAACGCCGACGTTTCGACGGAGTAGACGCGTTCGACGCCCTCTTCGTGCGCCGACGCGACGCGGAAGATCGTGGGATAGGTCGGCCAGGGGTCCGAGACGCTCCGCTGCGGCGCCGGCTTCGGGAGGATCTCGAACTGGTGCACGCTGCGCGCGCCCTGGCGGATGGCCGTCCCGAGGCAGTCGGCCCCGGTATCGCCGCCGCCGATGATCACGACCTGCCTGCCGCGCGCTGAGATCGGCGACTCGGCGAGGTCTCCCTCCTGCACGCGGTTGGCGAGCGGCAGGAAGTCCATGGCCTGGTGGATGCCGTGCAGGTCGCGCCCCTCGATCGGCAGGTCGCGGCGGACGGTCGCACCGCCGGCGAGCACGATGGCGTCGAACGACGCGCGGAGGTCGTCGCCGGTGATGTCGGTGCCGACGTTGACCGACGTCCTGAAGCGCGTGCCCTCGGTGCGCATCTGGTCGAGCCGGCGGTCGAGGTGCCGCTTCTCGAGCTTGAACGATGGGATGCCGTAGCGCAGCAGCCCGCCGATGCGGTCGTCGCGCTCGAAGACGACGACGTCATGTCCCGCACGCGTCAGCTGTTGCGCAGCCGCGAGGCCGGCCGGGCCCGATCCGACGATTGCAATGCGCTTGCCCGTCTTGCTCGTCGGCCTGACCGGGGAGATCCAGCCCTTGTCCCACGCCCGATCGATGATCTCGACCTCGACCTGCTTGATCGTGACGGCGGGTTGCGAGATGCCGAGCACGCACGCGGCCTCGCAGGGGGCCGGGCACAGGCGGCCCGTGAACTCGGGGAAGTTGTTGGTGGCGTGCAGGCGGTCGATGGCCTCGCGCCACCGGTTGCGGAAGACGAGGTCGTTCCACTCGGGGATGGCGTTGCCGAGCGGGCACCCGCTGGTGCAGAACGGGATGCCACAGTCCATGCAGCGGCTGGCCTGCGTGGCCACGCTCGCCAGCGGGAAGTCGTCGTAGACCTCTTCCCAGTCGCGCACGCGCAGCGCCACGGGCCGGTACGCGGGTACTTGCCGCGTGTGCTTGAGGAATCCAGTCGGGTCACCCATCTCGGCGGCTCCTCGGGTCATGCACGGGCCACGGCCATGACGGCCGCAACCGGATCGCGGCCCGCCTTGCGGGCGGCCTGCTCGGTCTCGATCACGCGCTTGTAGTCGCGGGGCATGACGCGGACGAACCGCGGGGCCTCGCTGTCCCAGTGGTCGTGCACGCGGCCTGCGACGGCTGATCCGGTCTCGCCGAGATGCCGGGCCACGAGGTCGCGTACGAACTCGCGGTCGTGCGCGTCGAGCGGTTCGAGGTCCACGAGTTCGCGGTTGACGCGGCTGGCGAACTCGCCGTCGGTGTCGTAGACGAACGCCACGCCCCCCGACATGCCCGCGGCGAAGTTCCGGCCGGTCGGTCCGAGCACGACGATGCGTCCGCCGGTCATGTACTCGCACCCGTGGTCGCCTACGCCTTCCACGACCGCGGTGGCGCCGGAGTTGCGCACGGCGAAGCGCTCACCGACGATGCCGCGGACGAAGAGTTCGCCGCTGGTGGCCCCGTAGAGCAGGACGTTGCCGGCGATGATCTCGTCTTCAGCCGCGAAGCGCGCCGCCTGCGGTGGCCGCACGATGATGCGACCGCCCGAGAGCCCCTTCCCGACGTGATCGTTGGCGTCGCCCTCGAGCCGGAGGGTGATGCCGCGGGGCAGGAATGCCCCGAAGCTCTGCCCGGCCGATCCGGTGAAGTTGAGGACGATGGTGTCGTCGGGCAGCCCCTCACCGCCGAAGCGTCGGGTGACGGCCGATCCGAGCATCGTGCCGACCGTGCGATGCACGTTGCGGATGGGCAGCGTGGCCGAGACCGGCGTGCCGTCGTGCAGCGTGTCGGCGCACAGCGTGAGGAGCTGGTTGTCGAGCGCCGCGTCGAGGCCGTGATCCTGGGCGCGGCCGTGACGTCGCGCCGCGGAACCGGCCTGCGCCGGCACGTGGAGCAGCGGCGCCAGGTCGAGCCCGGCGGTCTTCCAGTGCCCCAGGGTGGAATCGACCTCGAGCAGGTCGGTGCGGCCGATGACGTCGTCGAGGCGCGTGAAGCCGAGGGCGGCCAGCCATTCCCGGACCTCCTGCGCGAGGAACTGGAAGAAGTTCACGATGTGCTCGGCCTGGCCCGTGAACCGTGCGCGCAGGGCCGGATTCTGCGTGGCGACGCCCACCGGACACGTGTCCATGTGACAGACGCGCATCATCACGCACCCGGCGACGACGAGCGGCGCCGTGGCGAAACCGAATTCCTCGGCTCCCAGCAGGGCCGCCACGAGCACGTCACGTCCCGTCTTGAGCTGGCCGTCGACCTGCACGACGACGCGATCGCGCAGGCCGTTGAGTCGCAACGTCTGCTGCGCCTCGGCAAGCCCAAGTTCCCACGGGACGCCGGCGTGCTTCAGCGATGTCAGCGGCGACGCGCCCGTCCCGCCGTCGTGCCCGGAGATGAGCACGACGTCCGCGTGAGCCTTCGCGACGCCGGCGGCCACCGTGCCGACGCCCACCTCCGACACGAGCTTCACGTGGATGCGCGCCTCGGGGTTGGCGTTCTTCAGGTCGAAGATCAGCTGCGCGAGGTCCTCGATCGAGTAGATGTCGTGATGCGGCGGTGGACTGATCAGTCCCACGCCGGGCGTCGAGTGACGGGTCTTCGCAATCCAGGGGTAGACCTTGTGGCCGGGCAGTTGCCCGCCCTCGCCCGGCTTGGCGCCCTGCGCCATCTTGATCTGCAGGTCGGTGGCGTTGACGAGGTATTCGCTCGTGACGCCAAAGCGCCCCGAGGCCACCTGCTTGATGGCGCTGCGGCGCGAGTCTCCGTTCGGCAGCGGGATGTTGCGTTCCGGGTCTTCGCCGCCCTCGCCGGTGTTCGAGCGGGCGCCGAGCCGGTTCATCGCGACGGCGAGCACCTCGTGCGCTTCGGCCGAGATGGATCCGTACGACATCGCGCCGGTCGAGAAGCGCTTCACGATGTCGGCGACCGGCTCGACGTCGTCGATGGGCACCGGCGCACGGTCGTTGCCGCCCGCGCCTGCAAGCCTGAAGCGGAGGAGGCTCCGCAACGTCGTGAGGTGCTCTGCCTGGTCGTCGACGAGCCGGGTGTACTGCTTGAAGACGTCGTATCGACCGGAGCGCGTCGCGTGCTGCAGCTTGAAGACGGTCTCGGGGTTGAACAGGTGGTGTTCGCCCTCGCGTCGCCACTGGTACTCCCCACCGTCGGGCAACGCGCGGTAGGCGCGTGCCGTCGGCCGGTCGGGATAGGCCTCGGCGTGGCGCAGCGCCACTTCCTGCGCGATTTCGTCGAGCCCGAGTCCGCCGATGCGGCTGACCGTCCCGGTGAAGTAGCGATCGACCACGTCCTGGCGCAGACCCACGGCCTCGAAGATCTGCGCCCCGGTGTACGACGACACGGTCGAGATCCCCATCTTCGACATGACCTTGAGCACGCCCTTGTCGCACGCCTTGATGTAGTTGGCGATCGCGACGCGCGCGTCGTTCATCGTGGTCATGCCTTCGGCGATGAGGTCTTCGATCGTCTCGAACGCGAGGTACGGGTTGATGGCGCCGACGCCGTACCCGAGCAGGAGGCACATGTGATGCACCTCGCGCGCGTCGCCGGCGACCACGACCATGCCGATCTGCGTCCGGGTCTTCTCGCGAAGCAGGTGATGGTGCACCGCCCCGGTGAACAGCAGCGAGGGGATGGGGGCCAGCGTGGCCGTCGAATGACGGTCCGACAGGATGATGACGTTCGCCCCGCCCGCGATCGCGGTGCTCACCTGGCGGCAGATGTCGTCGAGCGCGGCCTCGAGCCCGGCACCGCCCTCGCGAACCGGGTAGAGGCACGAGATCGTCACGGCCCTGAAATCGGGCAGCTGCTCGTGGATGCTCTCGAGCGTGGCCAGCGCGTCGTTGTCGAGCGTCGGGTGCGGGACGTGGATCTGGCGGCACGCCCGCGGGGTCGGCGCCAGCAGGTTCTCTTCGGGGCCGACGGTCGATCCCATCGACGTCACGAGTTCCTCGCGGATCGCATCCAGCGGCGGGTTCGTGACCTGCGCGAACATCTGTGCGAAGTAGTCGAAGAGCAGGCGCGGGCGCGACGAGAGCACGGCGAGCGGCGTGTCGGTGCCCATCGATCCGATCGGCTCCGCGCCGGTGCGGGCCATCGGCTCGAGGATCAGGCGCAGTTCCTCGGAGGTGTAGCCGAACACCTGCTGGCGCTGCAGCACGGTGCTGTGCGCGCGGACGGTGTGCGGCTTCTGCCGCAAGGTGCTGAGGTCGACGAGGTGCTCGTCGAGCCACGCCTGGTACGGCTTCTCGGCCGCCAGCGAGCGCTTGATCTCCGCGTCGTCCACGATGCGGCCCTGGGCCGTGTCGACGAGGAGCATCCGGCCGGGCCGCAAGCGGCCCTTGTGCACGATGCGCTCGGGTGGGATGTCGAGGACGCCGACCTCCGAGGCGAGCACGACGAGGTCGTCGTCGGTGATCCAGTACCGCGAGGGCCGCAGGCCGTTGCGATCGAGCACGGCCCCGATGACCGTGCCGTCGGTGAAGGCCATCGACGCCGGGCCGTCCCACGGTTCCATCAGCGACGCGTGGTAGCGATAGAACGCCTTGACCTCGTCCGGCATGCTGCCGTGGTGCTCCCAGGCCTCCGGGATCATCATCAGCATCGCGTGGGGCAACGAGTACCCGCCCATGTGCAGCAGTTCGAGGACCTCGTCGAACGTGGCCGAGTCGGATCCACCGGGCGTGCAGATGGGGAAGAGCGTCGAGATGTCGCCCGGGATGACCGGGCTCGCCATCACCGCTTCGCGCGAGCGCATCCAGTTGCGGTTGCCCTGCACGGTGTTGATTTCGCCGTTGTGCGCGACGAAACGGAACGGGTGGGCGAGCGGCCACGTCGGGAACGTGTTGGTCGAGAAGCGCGAGTGCAGCAGGACGAGGGCCGACTCCATCCGCTCGTCGTGCAGGTCGGGGAAGAACCACGCGAGCTGCGGCGTCGTCAGCATCCCCTTGTAGATCAGCGTGCGGCTCGAGAGGCTCGGGAAGTAGATGCCGCCCGTGGCCGACACGCGGCCGAGCTCGTGCTCCATGGCGCGCCGCGCGACGTAGGCGTAGCGATCGAGCGCGAGTCCCTCGGCGGCGTCACGCGCGACGAAGAACATGCGGAACGAAGGCTCCGTTGCGCGTGCCGAGGCACCGATGCCGACATCGTCGTGCGGCACGTCGCGCCAGCCGAGCACGCGCAGGCCCGATCGCGCGGCGATGCGCTCGGCCTCGCGCGCGACCCGGTCGGCGACCGCACGATCGCGGGGGAGGAAGGCGATGCCGGCGGCGTAGTGGCCTTCGGGCGGCAGGTCGAAGTCGACGACGGCGCGCAGGAAGCGGTCTGGCATCTGCAGGAGGATGCCGGCGCCGTCGCCACTGTTGTGCTCGGCGCCGAGCGCGCCGCGATGCTGAAGGTTGCAGAGGCCGGTGATGCCGCGCGCGACGATGCTGCGGCTGCGGCGGCCCTTGAGGTCGACGATGAACGTCAGCCCGCACGCGTCGTGCTCGAACCGGGGGTCGTACAGCCCCTGCCGCGCCGGCAGCCACGAGGCATCCGCCGACGGCGGTGGGCAATCGGGGGTGGAGCGCCCAACGCTCCGAGCGGCCCGCTGGTCGGCGGGGTCGTCCTGTGGTGGCGATGACGCGCTGCGGTGACTCATGGGCTCGCTCGTTTCGCTGGCGCGGGACTGTCCGGGAATGCAAAGGCCACCCAGCAGAGAAGAGTGATGCGCCGTGGCCCCGTCGGGTCGTGACCGGGGCCTCGGCGAACCGAATCGTCGTTTACTGGGGCACCCGTCGGCCGGCAGTCCCGCTGCCGGCGTCGGAGTGGTCGTGTCCTCGAACGTCTGGCGTCTGGTGCCCTCGTATTCTATGCGCAGATCGCGTGGATCGAGACGACCCATGACACAACGCTCATGGATCATCGGTGGCCATATGTATAATGCATCGCACTTATGTCTTCGCCGACTTTTCGCGTTGCAGTCATGAGTGGCCCGCGCGCGCCGATCACGCTCGCCGAGCGCCCGCACCCCCGCCTCGCCGAGGGCGGCGCCCTGCTGCACACGCTGTACTCCGAGGTCTGCGGCACCGACGTCCACCTCTGGCATGGGCGCCTGGCGGGTGTGCCCTATCCCATCGTGCCCGGCCACGTCTCGGTGGGGCATCTCGCCGCCGCCACCTCGTCGTTTCGCGCCTACGACGGCGCCCGCATCCCCGAGGGCGACCTCGTGGCGTTCTACGACGTGCACCGTGCGTGCGGCCACTGCGAAGCGTGCGCGGTGACGCGCACGCCGACACGCTGCGCGTCACGCCGTGTCTACGGCATCACCGACAGCGTCGAGGATGGGCTCTTCGGGGGATGGGCGGAAGCGATCTACCTCGAACCCGGCGTGATCGCGGCGCCATTGCCGGCCGGCGTCTCACCTGAGGCGTACATCGGCGGCGGCTGCGGGCTCATCACGGCCGTGCATGCGGTCGAACGGGCCGGCGTCCGCCTCGCCGATGTCGTGGTCGTCCAGGGCGTGGGCGCCGTCGGCCTCAGTTGCGTCGCGTTGGCGAAGCTGTCGGGCGCGGCCACGGTCATCGCCATCGGCGCGCCGGGGGCGCGGCTCGCGCTGGCGCAGCGGATGGGCGCCGACATCGTGCTCGACCTCGAGGCGACGAGCCTGGACGAACGCCGCGAGCGCGTGCTCGACGCCACGCGCCGGCGCGGCGCCGACGTGGCGATCGAAGCCGCCGGTGCGCCGCGTGCGATCGAGGAGGCGTTCGGCCTCGTGCGCGATGGCGGCACCTACGTCATCGCCGGTCACTACACCGACGTCGGGCCGAGCACGATCAGCGGCCACCACGACATCAACCGCAAGCACCTCGACATTCGCGGCTGCTGGGGCAGCGAGGCGGGACACTTCGTCAGGGCGCTGCGCATCCTGGATCACCATGCGGCACGGATCCCGTGGCACGCCATCGGCGAACAGACCTTCGCGCTCCACGAGATGAACGAAGCCCTCGAGGCGGCGGCCGCCATGCGATTCACCAAGGGGCTGGTGGCGCCCAACGGGCCTGCGCGCTGAGTGCCGTTGCCGGTCAGCGCCCCCGTATTCGCCGGGCCAGCGCCCGCGGCGCCAAACGAACGTGAACCAGGCGCCGTGACGCAACGGCGCGTCAGTCACGACTCGCTGCCAGGGCTCGTTCGAGCAGCGACTCGACGCCGAGGCGGCGCGCCCACGCCTGCAGGTACGGACGGTCGAGGTGTTCGTCCTGCACCTTGATCACACCGACGATGTCGCGCCATTGACGCTCGGAGACTTCCCCCGAGGCGCGGAACCACTCGAGTTTCGCGAGGACCACGTCTTCGGCCGTGGCCACGAACAGCTGCGTCGGTCGCCGGGCGATCGCCGAGCGTCTCGCGTTGCCGACGCACCAGCTGTTGGCGGCCGAACCCACCTGGAGGCGGCACGAAGACGTCGATCTTGAACGCCGTCGCCAGATGAATCGCATTGAAGCTGCGGCCGTGCGAGATGGCGCGGTCGACGGCGACACGATCGACGTAAAACGCAGCGTCGAGGGCGGCGACGATGGCGCCCGCCTGGCCAGGTTGGATGTCTGCGACCACGTCGGCATCGTTTGTCGCTCGGGGCACCCCTCGTGCCGAACTGGCGAACGAGCCCACAACGACATAGGGTATGCCCAGCCGATCGAACACGGCGACGACGAGCATGAGCACGTCGGTGGGGTTCATCGGCGGCGGCGAACAGCTTCTGACACGGCGTTCCTGAGCGCGGTGTCTGACAGGCCGTCGATCAGCCGTGACCTCAACCGATCGTCGAGCTCGGACGGCGTCGCCGACGGGGCCGCGCGCCGAAGGTCGGCGAGGGCCAGTTCGCGACAGGCAGCATGAAGCGCATCGACCTGGGCGATCCGCTTCCAGACGGGCTGCGCGCGCAGCAGGGCGATCATCACGCGTTCGGCAGCTTGGTCGGTATCCTCAGACAGCGTCGGCATGATCGTCGATCATTGTACCGGACATGGCCGACCTGTCGACATTGACCTGTTCCGCGAACGGGTCCGACGCCGATCCTGCCCGTCAGGCGCGTCGCACGGGATCGCTCTTCGCCTCGCGCAGTCCCATCGCGACGAGCAACCCGTTGAGGATCGCCTGCGGACGGGGCGGGCATCCCGGGATGTAGACATCGACGGGCAGGATGTCACCAACGCCGCCCCTCGAGGCGTAGGTGTCTGCGCCGAAGATTCCGCCGCTGCAGCCGCACGCGCCGACCGCCACGACGATGCGTGGGTCGGGCGTCGCCTCGTAGGTGGCACGAAGCGCCGTCTCCATGTTGCGCGTGACGGGCCCGGTGACCAGCAGGAGGTCGGCGTGCCTGGGACTCGCGACCAGGTGAATCCCGAAGCGTTCGAGATCGAACAGCGGGTTCGTGGTCGCCGCGATCTCCAGCTCGCAGCCGTTGCAGCTGCCGGCATCGACCTGCCGCACGTGAAGCGATCGACCGAGGCGGCCGTGGATCCGCGCCCGCAGGCGCGCCGCGCCCTCCTCGAGGCTGGGTCGCGGCTGGGCGTCGATCGCGTGCAGCGTCGCGTGACCGGTCTCGGCGTCGACATTGAACGTGGCCCTCTGTTCGAGCTGGCGCCGCGTGAAGGTCGCGATCTCGATGTCGCGCCCCGGCGAGATCGCCTGTGCGGGACACTCCGTGACACACGCGCGGCACTGGATGCACGACGCGTACGACAAGGTCAACGTCTGCTGCCAGGGTTCTGCTGGCGCGGTGTGGATCGCCCCCGTTGGGCAGGCGTCGACACACGCGCTGCACAGCGTGCAGCGATCGAAGTCGATGACCGGGAAGCCGAAGGCGGGCCGCACGTCGAACGGACGCGTTTCGGTGAGGCGGCCAGTCCGCAGGCTGTTGGCGAGAAGGTTCAGCATCGCGATGGTCTCCGAGACCTACCGGTCGTTCCCGGAATACGAGAGGTTGAAGCTCTTGTTGATCACCGGGAAGTCGGGAATGATGTTGCCCGGCACGGCCTGCACCAGTCCCGGCCAGTTGAGCGTGCTCGGATCGGTGACCTTCACGCGTGCCAGGCGACCATGGGCGTCGGTCGCCACCCAGTGCAGGACCGGCCCACGCCACGCCTCGACCCAGCCCAGCGCCGATTCCGACGAGGGGAGCTGTGCCGGAAGCGGGATGGCGATCGGCGTGTCGGGGAGCACCTGCAGGGTCGCGCGCAGCATGGCGACCGACTGCTCGACCTCGCGCGCACGCACCATCAGGCGGGCGCGCACGTCACCGCCCCGTTCCACCGGCACCACGAACTCGACCTCGTCGTACGCGTCGTGCGGGTGATCCTGGCGGAGGTCGCCCTCGATGCCGGATGCCCGTGCCGCCATCCCGACGACGCCCAGGTCACGGGCGGCCTGCTGCGTGAGCACGCCGGGGCCGTCGATCCGATCGGTGAACGAGCCCGCGTCGATCAGCATCGCGATGAGGTCGTCGAAAGTCCGCTGGAACGCCTCGAGGTGGGCCACCACGTCGTCGCGCTGCGCCAGCGTGAGGTCGTGCGTCACGCCGCCGATGGCGATGGTGCCGCGCAGGAGGCGGGTTCCGAACACGCGCTCGTTGAGCCGCACGAGGCCTTCGCGCAGTGCCTGGAACCGGCTCGCCGCCAGCGTGAACGCGACGTCGGTGGCAATCGCGCCGATGTCGTTGACGTGGTTGTAGATCCGTTCGAGTTCCAGCAACACCATCCGCACTGCGGTCGCACGCCGCGGCACCTGCAGCCGCGCGAGCCGTTCGATGGCATGGGCGTAGGCGAGCGCGTGGCCCACGGCGGTGTCGCCCGAGATCGACTCTGCGAGGTACAGGCCGTGACGCCAGGGCAGTCGTTCGAAGCGCTTCTCGATGCCCTTGTGCGTGTAGAAGAGCCGGAGCTGAAGGTAGAGGATGGGCTCGCCCGCCACGCCGAAGCGGAAGTGCCCGGGCTCGATGATCCCCGCGTGGACCGGACCGACGGGAACCTGGAAGACGCCCTCGCCGGTCACCGGCCTGAACGGGTGGAACGCGCCGTCGATGCGGGGCACGTGTCGCGTGTCGCTGAAGTCCTTCCGCAGGGCCCATTCCTCTTCGGGCCAATCGTCGTGCAGCGCGACACGCGCGGGGTTCGGATGCCCGGCCGGCGTGAGGCCGAACATGTCCATCACCTCGCGCTCGAACCAGTTGGCGGCGGGATGCGCGTTGGCGATCGAGGGAAAGGCACCCCGCGCGGCATCGACCTGTGCCATCACGCGGAGGAACGCGTGCGCCGCCCGCAGCGACCAGACCTGGTGCACGACGAAGATGCCACGCTCCTGGCGTTCGTCGGTCGCAAACAGCGTCAGCAATCGGGCGTCGAGCAGGGTGACGAGCGCGTCGGCCACGTCGCCGAACCGCTCGGCCGCGACTTCCAGCACCAGCTCGCCGTCGCGCACGACCTGCACGGCGTGCTCCCCCACGCCAAGAGCCGTGGCGACTGCCGTCACCGCGTTCATCGTTCACCCCCTGCGACGACCAGCGCCGCCGACTGGATCAGCGTCAGGAGGGGCGCCGGCAGATAGAAGGCCGAGACCACGGCCACGACCGCGGCCACGAGGCCCGCGGCCATGCCCATGTCGAACGTCTCGCGATCGAACGTGCGCGACGGATCCTCAGATTGCGGGCCGAGCACGACTCGTCCCACCTGGTACGAGAACCCGCAGAACAGCACGATGAGCGCGCCGAGGAAGAGCACGGCCGCGACCCAGTGGACGCTGAAGAATCCCGCCTTCAGGATGGTCATCTCGCTGAAGAACAGGCCGAAGGGCGGCGACCCGGTCACCATGATCGCCGCGAGGATCAGGAGGCCGCTCGCGATCGGGGTGCGGCCGAGCGTTCCCGACCCGATGGCCTTGAGGTCAGACGACTTGTGCAACTGGGCGATCGTGCCGGCCGAGATGAAGGCGAGCGGCTTGGCGAACGAGTGGTAGGTCATGTGCAGGAGCGCCCCGAACGCACCGATGGGCGAACCCAGCCCGACGCCGATGGCGATGATGCCGGCGTGCTCGATGCTCGAGTAGGCGAGCAGCCGCTTCAGGTTCCACTGCAGCAGGATGAACGGCACCGCAATCACGACCGAGAGCAGGCCCAGCGACAGCAGCAGGCCGCCCGAGAAGTCGGGACCGATGGCCGCCCGCGAGATGAGATGGATCCGGATCAGGCAGTACAACGCGCTGTTGAGCATGCCGACGGCCATCAGGACCCCGGCCGGCGACGGCGCCTCGCGGTAGGCATCGGGCTTCCACGTGTGCATCGGCGCAAGGCCTGCCTTGGTGCCGTAGCCGATCAGCGCGAACACCACGCCGAGCCGCAAGGTGAAGGGGTGCAGCTGCGGCGCCGCCTCCACCAGGCGCGTCCAGTTGAGGGCCGCCATCGTCTCTTCGAGGTGTCCCTCGCCCGAGGCGTAGATGAGAATCGTGCCGAGCAGCGCGAATCCCAGGCCCAGGCTGCCGAGCATCAGGAACTTCCACGCCGCCTCGATCGACGTGTCGCGGTTGTGCACGCCCACGAGGAAGACCGACGCCAGCGTCGTCAATTCCACCGCGATCCAGAGAAGGCCCAGGTTGTTCGAGACGGCGACGAACAGCAGCGCGAACACGTACGCGGGAATCAGGGCGTAGAACTCGCGCCGCATGCGTGGCGTGACCAGCCCGCGCGATTCGTTGCGCCGCAGGTAGCCGATCGCGTAAACCCCCGACAACAGGCTCACGAACCCGCAGAGCACGACCACCAGGGCCGACAGCGCGTCCACGCGCAGCGTCTCGCCGAACGCCGTCGGCATGGTGCCGCCGAGGAAGGCCGCCGCCAGGGCCAGGCACAGGGCGAACGTCAGGCCAAGCCCTGCGAGCAGCACGCCCTCCCGATACCGTCGGGGGCCACCGAGCCCGCCGAGTCCCGCCGTGACCAGGGGGACAAGCAGTGTGCAGACGATGAGATTCACGTTAGCCCTTCAGCTTCGACAAGCGGCTCACATCCATCGACTCGAACTGATCGACGATCCGGTACACCATGACGCCGAGCACCATCACCGCGAGGATGATGTCGAACGAGATGCCGAGTTCCACGACGAGCGGCATGCCGGCCGTGATGCCGAGCGCGATGAGGAAGATCGCGTTCTCGACCGTCAGCAACGCGAGGATCTGCGTGACCGCTTTCTTGCGCGTCACCATCAGGAACAGGCCGATGAGCAGCATCGACAGGCTGACGCCGATGACGTGGTGCGCCACCGCCTGTGTCCCCTCGGGAAACCCGGCGCTCACGCGATAGCCGACCACGGTCAGCGCCAGGCAGATCAGCAGCGACGCCGGTACGTTGAGGAACGGCTCGATCTCGCGGTGGATGCCGATGCGATCGACGACGCGCACGAGGAACCACGGGATCAGCACGCCCTTGAGGCCGATGGTGAGCGCGGCCGTGACGTAGAGGTGCGGCCGCGCCTCGGCCAGGCCCATCGTGATGGCGACCACCCCCAGCAGCCACGACTGGGCGCCGTAGAGGCGGATGGTGGTGATCAGGGCGCGCTGTCCGACCATCAGGAACGCGCTGACCAGCATTCCCGCCGCACAGAGCACCAGCATGTTGTGAGTCATCACGGCCTCAGAGAAAGCGGAACGTCAGGGCCAGGAAGCCGAGCCCCAGCGAGATGGCGACGAGTTCGGGCACACGGAAGAGACGCAGCTTGGCGTTGGTGCTCTCGACCAGCGTGACAGCCACCGCGACCACGAGCACCTTGCCCAGCCACGCGATCACCGCGAGCCCCAGCGAGAGCGGCGTGATCGACGTGGCGATGCCCACGGGCACGAAGAGGTCGATGAGCAGCGTGATGAAGAGCAGTTCCTTGAGGGCCGAGGCCCACTCGACGAGGGCGAGATCGGGCCCCGCGTACTCCAGCACCATGGCCTCGTGGATCATCGTCAACTCGAGGTGCGTCGCCGGGTTGTCGACCGGAATGCGGCCGGTCTCGGCAATCAGCACGATGAACAGCCCCGACAGGGCCAGCAGCTCGCTCGGGTGATACGACTGGCCGCGCGCGAGCAGCGTGCGCACCAGCTCGCCGAGGTTCAACGATCCGGCAGCGAGCGCCGCCGTGAACAGCCCGAGGAGCAGCGCGGGCTCGGCGATGGCCGCGATGGTCATCTCGCGGCTCGACCCCATCCCGCCGAACGGGCTGCCGGTGTCGAGGGCGGCTGCCGCCAGGGCGAACCGCCCCAGGGCCAGCGTGCCCACGAGCGCGAGGACGCCGCCCGCCGCTTCGAGCGGCGCGGCCGCCACGAGGACGGGCACGAAGGTCGTCGCCGTCACGGCCGCCGCAAAGTAGACCAGGGGACCGGCGGAGTAGACCCACGACGCGGTCTCGGAGCGTACGGCCTCCTTGCGCAGCAGCTTGGCGAGGTCGCGGTAGCCCTGCAGCAGCGGCGGACCCTGGCGGTTCTGGAGGCGCGCCTTCATCCTGGCGATCGTGCCGCGCACGAGGGGCGCGACCGCCAGCATGCCTGCCGCCTGCAGGACGGCGAAGCCTGCCGCCACGAACGGGTTGGTGATCATCGTGTGCCTCCGAGCCAGATCAGCAAGCCCACGCCGAGGGCGAGGATGTAGGCGAGGTACGCGTGCAGGCTGCCGGCTTGCAGGACCTTCATGCGGTTGGCCAGCCACAGGATGCCCCGCGTCATGGGGCCGTAGAGGAACCGCTCGAACGTGGGTTCGATGCGCGCGCTGTAGCGTACCTCGTGCGGGAAGTAGGGAGAGGAGTGGGCCAGCGCCGCGACCTCGCGCGTCGGCCGATAGACGGCACCGAAGATCATCATCAGCGGCTTCGAGAACGCCGTGCCCGTGTACTCGGTCTCGTGCGTCAACAGCCCGCCGCATCCCCACGTCGCTTCGCGGCGGACCGCCGCGCGACGGGCGACGAGCAGGCGCGCGGCAACGAGTCCGCCCAGCAGCGTGCCGCCCACGGCCAGCGGCAGCACGACGTCGATGGCCGGCTGGCCCGCTGCGATCGCCAGCGCCCCGCGGGCGATCGCCGGTGCGCCGCCGAGACCCGGCAGGGCCATCACCACAGCGTGCAGGCGGTCGAGCACGACGCCGGGGAAGACGCCGAGCCCGACGCACATCAGCGCCAGCGCGACCTGCGGCGCCAGCATGATGACCGGTGACTCCCCTGCGTGCGTCGCCCCCGCGCTCCGCGGGCGCGCCAGGAAGGTGATGCCGAAGGCCTTGACGAAGCACGCCGCCGCCAACGCGCTCGTCAGCGCGAGGAGGGCACCGCCGACCGGGAAGTTGAGGCGCACCAGTCCGGGGATCCCGGCAAAGTCGAGCAGCAGGGCCTGGAAGGTGAGCCACTCGCTCACGAACCCGTTCAGCGGCGGAATCCCGGATATCGCGAGGGCGCCGACGAGGAAGCACGCGCCCGTCCACGGCATGCGGCGAAGCAGCCCGCCGAACGACTCGATCCGGCGCGAGCCCGTCGCCATCACGACGCCACCGGCGCCGAGGAAGAGCAGGCTCTTGAACACCGCGTGGTTCAGGACGTGCGCGAGGCTGGCCGCGACGCCCACGACCGCCAGGTCGGCGCGGCCGTGGCTCATGGCCATCATCGCGGCCCCGAGACCGAGCAGGATGATGCCGGCGTTCTCGATCGTGCTGTAGGCCAGCAGGCGTTTCAGGTCGTGCTGCGCGAGGGCATAGAGCACGCCGAGGATCGCGGTCAGGCCACCAAGGATGAGGAACGTCAAGCCCCACGAGGCGTCGGGGACGCCGAGGCCGAACGCGCAGCAGCGCACGAGACCGTAGACGCCCGTCTTGATCAGCACACCCGACATGAAGGCCGAGATGCTGCTGGGCGCCGCGGGATGCGCCTCGGGCAGCCACACGTGCACGGGCAGGATGCCGGCCTTGACGCCGAAGCCCAGCGCGAACAGCACGAACATCGTCGTGCGGGTGGACCCGGTCACGACGGTGCCCGAGAGGATGTCGGCGAACGACAGCGACCCGGCCGCGGCGGCCAGCGTCAGGAAGCGCGACCAGGAGGCAGCCGGTGCCGACGTGCGACATGACGAGGTACAGGTACGCGGCGCGCCGGCTCGCAGCGCTGCTCATGCTCCGTGGCCACCAGCGCCGCGGTCGCCAGCGACATGACCTCCCACGCGAAGATGAACCCGATCACCGTGTCGGCCACCAGGACCACCGCCACCGCCGCGAGGAGCACGTTGAAGGCGATCCCCACCATGGCGGTGCGAGGGGCCGCGACCGCGTGGGCCATGTAGCCGACGCTGTAGACGGCAACCGGGACCGACACGACGCCGAGGACGAGCAGGAACCACGCCGAGAGTCCGTCGACGGTGATGGTGAGGGCAAACCCTGACGCGGCATGCGTGAACAGCGTGGCGTGGCCTACGCTCCCCGATGCCAGGGCCTGGAGCGCGACCGCGACGATCCACGCCGATGCCACGGCCGCCCCGCCGAACGCCGTCCACCGGCACGCGGCGGGACGCCGAGCCAGTGCGAGCGCCGACAGCGATCGCCACGGCGTGCGTCACCAGGGCTGCGACTAGCAACATCGACGGGAGCCTCTGCATGCGGTGCATGTCAGGCGCTCCACCAGACGAACAGCACGAGAATCAGGACGAGCAGAATCACGTACGCGAGGTAGGCGTGCAGGCTGCCGGCCTGCAGCACCTTGAGTCGATCAGCCAGTCTGAGCACGGCGCGAGCGAGCGGATCGTAGAGGAAGCGTTCGAACGTGGGCTCGATGTGCGCCCGGTAGCGGACGGCGTGCGGGAAGTACGACAGAGCCTTTGTCGAGTGCCTCGACCTCGCGGGTGGGCCGGTAGATGGCCGCGAAGATCATCATGAGCGGCTTCGAGAAGGCCGTGGCCGTGTACTCGGTCTGCGCGTTCAGCGCGCCGCCGCACCCCCATGTCGGCACGGCGCGCACGACGCGCGGGCGCCGCGTGCCCAGCCATCGCGCGACGCCAAGCGCCAGCACCAGCGCCACGGCGATCGCCAACGGCGTCACGTGGTCGAACGATCCGGCGGCCGGTGCGATCCCCGTCGTGCCGTGCACCATCTGCAGGGTGTCGGCCGCGCCCAGCAGGGGGGCGACGACCCCGGTCAGCGTGGTGACGACCACGCCGGGAAACAGGCCGAGCGCCACGCACGACGCGGCGAGCCAGACCTGCGGCGCGACCATGATCGGCGGGGATTCCACGGCGCTGGCAGCGTCGGTGGTGCGCGGCAGGGCGAGGAAGGTGATGCCGAACGCCTTGACGAAGCACGCAGCGGCCAGCGCGGTCGTCAAGGCCAGCACGGCGCCGGCCACGGGGAACACGAAGCGCGCCAGCGGCGTCGACAGGCCATTGAACCCGTGGAGCAGTGCCTGGAACGTGAGCCACTCGCTGGCGAAGCCATTCAGCGGCGGGAACCCGGAGATGGCCAGCGCGCCGACCAGGAAGCAGGCGCCGGTCCAGGGCATCCGCCGCAGCAGGCCGCCCAGGTGTTCGAGTTGCCGCGTGCCGGTCGCCATGGCGACGCCGCCGGCGCCGAGGAAGAGCAGGCCCTTGAACACGGCGTGGTTCAACACGTGGAACAGGCTGGCGACGAGCCCGATGACCGCGAGATCGGGCCGGTGCGCGCTCATCGCCATCATGCCCGCGCCCAGCCCCAGCAGGATGATCCCGATGTTCTCGATGCTGTGGTACGCCAGCAGTCGCTTGAGATCGTGCTGCATCAGCGCATACAGCACGCCGAGGAGCGCCGACACGGCGCCGATCGCGAGGATGACGATGCCCCACGCCGGGCCGGGCACGCCGAGGCCGAAGGCGCAGAAGCGGACCAGGCCGTAGATCCCGGTCTTGATCAGCACGCCCGACATGAACGCCGAGATGCTGCTCGGCGCCGCCGGGTGCGCCTCGGGCAGCCACACGTGCAGCGGGATGATGCCGGCCTTGACGCCGAAGCCGACCAGGAACAGCACGAACAGGCCGCTGCGCAGCGGTTCCGACACCACCTGGCCCGACAACAGGGATGCGAACGACAGGGCGTTGGCATGCGACCCGAGGATCAGGAACGCGGCGATCAGGCACCCGGTGCCCACGTGCGACATCACCAGGTAGAGGAACGCCGCCCGTCGCACGGTGGGGGCCTCGTGTTCGGTGACCACCAACGCCGCCGTGGCCAGCGTCATCAGTTCCCACGCGAGCACGAACGCCACCACGTCGTTGGCGACGAACACGCCCTCGACCGCGAGCAGGAGCACGTTGAACGCGACGCCGAAGAACGCCGATCGCCGGGCCAGTGGGCCGTGGCCGGCGTAGCCGATGCTGTAGACGGCCACGGGAATCGCCAGGAACGAGAGCACGAGCAGGAACCACGCCGACAAGCCGTCGACGGCGTAGGAGAAGGCGAACCCCGAGGCGGCGTGTGCCCACACGTTGCCAGCCGGGAGAACACTGCCGCTGAGCACGGCCACGGCCATCAGCAGGACGATGAGGGAGCCCGCCACCGATCCCAGGAAGGCGACGAGCCGTGCCTCCCGGGGACGCGTCCGCACGACGAGCGTCAGGGCAATCGTGCCGGCGCGCACCGCGAGCACCGTCGGAATCCCAAGGGCTGGCGTGAGGATGTCCATCGGCGATGCGGTGTCAGCGCCTCGTCTCGCGACGCAGTTCGCGCAGCATCGTCTGGTTCGCCGTGAAGCGGTGGTTGAGGAACTCGCGCGCGACGGCGAGCAGTTCGGCGATGAGGGGGCTGCGCAGGGTGTAGTACGAGGCCGTGCCCATGCGGCGGGAATTGACCAGGAGGCGCGCCCTGAGGACGGCGAGCTGCTGCGAGACGACTGGCTGGCCCAGGCCGAGTGCCCCCTGGAGGTCCTGGACGGTGTGCTCGCCCGTGCTCAGCAGTTCGAGGATGCGGATCCGGGTCGGATGGGCGAGTGCCCGGAACAACTCGGCCTTGACGACCTGCAGCTCCGATTCGGTCACGAGTTGCAATATATGAATATTCGCATATGCAATCAAGCCAATTCCCCCGGCGAGGGGGACCGCGGTTCACCGCGGCGACGCCGGATCGGCCTGGTGGCGGGTCACCGTCACGCGCACGCCCGAGAACGCCGCGTTGCCAGAGGGGGCATCGACGCGTTGATCGTCGGTCAGATCGTTCAGGCTCTCGCCGGCATGCTCGCGCGCCACCCGCAACTGCACGCCGGCCCGCCCGTGGCCCCAGCCGTGCGGCATGCTGACGACACCGGGCATCATCGCGTCGGTCACGTCCAGCGGCACGACGAGCGAGCCCACGCGCGACGTGACGCGCACCGGGGTTCCCGCGACGAGCCCGCGCGCGTCCGCGTCAGCGGGATGCATCATCAGCGTGCATCGCGGGCCGCCGCGCACCAGCCGCGTCGTGTTGTGCATCCACGAGTTGTTGCTGCGCAGGTCGCGGCGGCCGATCAAGGCCAACGTGCCGGGTTCAGCGCGCGCCTCGAGGAGCTCCGTCAGGCGCGCCAGGTCGGCCACCAGCATGTGCGGCGCCAGGTCGATCATCCCGTCGGGTGTGTGCAGCCGCCCCGGCAGGCATGGCCGCAGCGGGCCGAGGTCGATGCCCCCGGGCGCCGCCACGAGGCGCGACAACGACAGCCCGGCGCGCCATGGCCACCACCCCGCGCCGTAGGGGCCGGTCCGCAGCGCGATGTCGAGTTGTCCGCCGAGTCCCAGTCGCTCGTAGGCGAGGGCCTCGGCCCGGGCCCGCATCCGCGCCAGTGCACCGCCGTGCGCCATGCGCCAGGTCAGCGCGCTGAGGATCTGCCAGTCGTGGCGTGCATGGCTCGGGATCGCGAAGAGCGCGGGCGAGTACTTGGCGGTGTTCCGCACCGCCAGCACGTGGAAGATCGCGTCGTAGTGCGCTCGCTCGAGCGGCGATGCGGGCGGAAGGATGATGTGCGCGTGGCGCGTCGTCTCGTTGACGTAGAAGTCGATCGACACCATGAAGTCGAGCGACGCGAGCGCCCGGTCGAGCCGGGCGCCGTTGGGCGTCGAGAGCACGGGATTGCCCGCCGACGTCACGAGCGCACGCACCTGCCCCGGCCCTGGCGTGTCGATCTCCTCGGCGAGCGCGGCGGCCGGCAGTTCACCGTTCGTCTCCGGCAGGCCGCGTACGCGGCTCTTCCATCGTCCGGGTTGTCGTGGCCGGCTGTTGCGCGGGCGCGGCCCGACGAGGTCGATGGCCGGTGACGTGAACATGGCGCCGCCCTCGACGTCGAGTCGCCCCGTGACGACGTTCAGCGCGGTCACCAGCCAGCACGCCACGCTGCCGAACGCCTGCGTCGAGATGCCCATGCGCCCATACGCCACGGCGCGGTCGGCCCGGGCGAAGTCACGCGCGAGCGTCCGGATGGTCGAGGCGTCGATGCCCGCCGTCGACGCCACCTGGTCGGCCGTGAAGGCGGCGACGCCGTGACGAAGCGCGTCGAGGCCGCGTGAGAACCCACCCACGCGACCCGGCGACACCAGGCCCTCGGCGAAGATCACGTCGAGCATCGCCGCCAGGACGAGCGCGTCGGTGCCTGGCCTGATGGCGTGGTGCGCGTCGGCCATCGCCGCCGTCTCGGTCAGGCGTGGATCGACCACGACAAGCCGGCCGCCGCGTTCACGCAAGGCCTTCAGGCGTCGTTCGATGCCCGGCGCCGTCATGAGGCTGCCGTTCGATGCGACCGGATTCGCGCCGAACACCAGGAAGTGCTGCGTGCGATCGATGTCGGGTACCGGCAGCAGCAGCGGGTGCCCGAACATGAGCGCGGCGGCGAGGTGGTGCGGCAACTGGTCGACCGACGAGGCCGAGTAGCGGTTGCGCGTGCCCAGGGCACGGAGGAAGGGGGGCGTGAACCGCATCGCGCCAAAGCTGTGCACCGTGGGATTGCCGACGTAGGCTGCCACGGCGTCGCTGCCGTGCGCCTGCTGGACGGCGCGCAGCCTCGCTGCCACCTCGTCGAACGCGTCGTTCCACTCGATGCGCTGCCACGACGTGCCGCTGCGACGCACGGGATGCTGCAGCCGGTCGGGGTCGTGGTGGACGTCCTGCAGCGCCACGGCCTTCGGGCAGACGTGCCCGCGGCTCAGGACATCGTCGGGATCCCCGCGGATCGCGGTGATGCGGTCGCCGTCGGTCTCGATCACGAGGCCACACACCGCCTCGCACAGCGTGCAGGCCTGGCGATGGCGCAACGGCAGCATCAGGCAGAACCCCTGATCGTGAACGAGAGCGTGCACCCGCCGCTCTCGACCGCGTCGACGCCGAGGCGTGCGCGGTGCACGCGCGCAATGCGCTGCGCGGCCGCCAGGTGCAGCGCGCCGGCGCGGCCGGCCGGGTGGTCGGCGAACTGCTCGTCGAAGAAGCGTGCAAGGGCGCGCGCGGGGAGCACGACGCTGCCCTGCGTGACCTCGATTGTCAGCTCTGACGGATCGTCATGGCCGTGCACCAGCCGGATCGCGAGCCGCGCCTCGGCGCCGCGATCTTCGACGACCGCGCCCATGGCCACCAGCATCCCGCCAATCGCGGCCTCGAGCAGGCGTCCGTCGCCCCGGACTGACGAAAGCCCGTCTGCGACATACAGCGAGGGGGCCAACCCGGTGATGCGCTGGGCGGGTTCGAGCGACGAGACGACGCGGCGCAGGACGTCGGCCAGGTCCACGGGGTCGAGGGTGCACGACGGATCGTGTGCGACCGTCGCGGCCGCGTCTGCCAGCCACGCCGCGCGGCGGGTTTCGGCGCACACCAGGGCAATCGCCGCGCGTTCACGCAACGAGCGCCCGCGGGTCGCGATCTCCGAGGCTGACGCACCGACCGCGTGCAGCGCTTCTGCCAGCTCGCGAATGACCGACAGCAGCGCGTCATCCCGATGCTCCGCCGCACGTGCCTCGTCCTCGCGGGTGTAGATCGTCTCGACGTAGTGGCGGTCGTGCCGCATCCGGTACCCCGGGGGCAGGCCTTCGCGGACAGGCTCGGGTTCGTCGAGGCCGTCGGCGTCGTCGCCCAGGCCGACCTCCGAGGGGAGTTCACAGCGTCCTGGATCGACGTCCACGCGTTGGCGGACATAAGGGGCGACGAGGGTTTCGAAGTCCGGCACCGGGGAGCACCTGTGGCGTGGGGCGTGGGAACGCGCTGTCGTACGGGTGGTTGCGGAGCGAGACTATAGACGAATGAGCGATCGGCGACAACGCTTCGATGACGCAACGTCGATGACGCGACAGGCGAGGGGCGCTCACCCGCGTGCCCCACGACGTGGTCATGCCCTACCGGAAGCCGAACATCCTGAACTCGAAGCGTCCGGTCTCGGCGACGTCAGGCGGCGGCGACAGCGCAGTCCAATGATTGCCAGCAAGATGCTTGCTGAGCATGACGATCTGCCCGACATGCAGCCCGCAGTGGGCGACCTGCCGGGCGAGCGCGTCGAACACCGTGCAGGGTTCGCCCCGGATCGTGATCGTGCGCTCCATGTCGCGCCACGTCAGCGGGCGCAGCGCATCGAACACGCAGCGCCATCCGTCGCGCCACTCGGCCATGACCTCGCTGCGGGTCATCGGCACCGAGGCGTCGAATTCCCGGCGGCGATCGCGCCAGGGTTTCTCGCCGTCGGTCAGCAGGAAGTCGGTGAAGCGCGACCGCATGTGCCCGGCCAGGTGCCGGACGAGGACGCTGATGCTGTTCGACTCCGCGCCGAGACTGAAGGCGAACGCCTCGTCGTTGGTGACCTGGGTCAGGGCGTTCCAGCCGAGCGCCTCGAGGCGGCTCAACTCGCTCAACAGCGTGACGTACATGTGGGTGGCGACGTTGTCGTGCATGGGTGACTCCCCGGGTGCCGGGCGTGCCTGCGGAACGCGAGATCCTACGACGCCTCCTCGTCGAACAGCGACGGCTGCGGCGTTGGCCGCCGGAAGTGCGTCGTGTCAGCCGGCGGCGGGCCGCCTGCGAGCCCCGCCCGCGCGGCGGCCGAGGTGAACAGCGATCGGATCAGGTCGGCCACCGGGCCCCGCCCGTGCATGCGATGGCCGAACCGCGAATCGTTGAGCGCCCCGCCGCGCACGTCGCGCACCAGGTTGAGCACCTTGTTCGCACGATCGGGGTAGTGCGTTCCCAACCACGTGGCAAAGACGTCCTTCACGGCCAGGGGCAGGCGCACGATGGTGTACCTCGCAAAGGTCGCGCCAGCGCCCGCCGCCCTCGAGAGGATCGTCGGCACCTCGTGGTCGGTCAGGCCGGGAATGATCGGGGCGACCATCACACCGACGGGGACCCCCGCCGCGGCCAGCCGCGAGATCGCCTCGAGGCGCACGTCGGCGGTCGAGGTCCGTGGCTCCATCGTGCGGCGCAGGGTCTCGTCGAGGGTCGTCACCGAGACGGCGACCGAGGCGGCGCCGCGCCTGGCCAGCGACGCAATCACGTCGAGATCGCGCGTGACGAGCGCGTTCTTGGTGATGATCGCGACGGGATTGCGGAACTCCGCGAGCACCTCGAGGCAGGCGCGGGTGATCCGGAGGGATCGCTCGATCGGTTGATACGGATCGGTGACGCCCGACAGCACGAGTTCCTGTGGCGTCCAGCGGCGGTGTGTCAATTCCGCACGCAGCAGTGCGGCAGCATCCTCCTTCACGAACAGCCTGGTCTCGAAGTCGAGCCCCGCCGACATCCCGAGGTACTCGTGCGTCGGGCGCGCGTAGCAGTAGACACACCCGTGCTCGCAGCCGCGGTAGGGATTGAGGCTCGTCTCGAACGGGATGTCGGGACTGTCGTTGCGCGAGATGATCGACCGCGAAGCGTCGCGGAAGTACTCGGTCGCAACGGGTCTCGCCTCGGCGTCGGCGACCTGGTCGTCGATGCCGGCCTCGATCACGAGGTGCAGCCGGTCGAAGCGGTTGCGCGGGTTTCCGGCGACACCGCGCCCGCGCGGGTCAGGCAGGGCAGCCGGGGGCCTGATCACGGTACCACGGAGGCGGCGTCGAGAAGCTCGGCACTCGTCGTCTCGGGGACCGTGCGTGGGGTCACGCGGTACAGCACGTATCCGCCATCCGCGCCGAGCAACTCGAGCGTGAACAGTTCTTCTGCGAACGCCCGGAGATCCGCCGTGCAGCGCCGCGTGTCGATGACGACGTAGCGCAGCCCTGTCCGCTTCACGAAGCCTTCGGCGCGCATGTGGGCAAGCTGACGAAGGGTGTCATCGATCGGACGCCGCTCGCTGAGCGCCAGCAACGACGAAAAGACCGGCATCCCGCGGGCCGTTCCCTTTCGGCGTTCCGAGATCCGCGACAGGTAGCCGCCAATGAGCCGCTTGCCGTGCCAGGCCTGGAAGAACTGTGTATGGGCGCTGAAGTCTCCCATCGACGAGGTGCCGTCGCGCATGCCGACCGGGAGTTCGAGGACGGTAGCGGATGGGTCGGGGTCCGCAGCGATGATCGAGAAGATCGTCGGGACGTTCACCGCATGCAACGTGGCCGGCGCCGGCCAGAACTCGACCACCGCAAGTGCCACGACCCCGGCGACCAACGCACGCCCGGTGCGCGGGCTCCACCGCTCGCGGAGCGCCACGAGCGCGTGGGCGCACAGCACCCCGACGCCGATACTGACGACCAGCGCAAGTCGCGACGGCGACCTGGCCCACTCGATCACCGGCACGTAGCGAAGCAGTGCCCACGGTCCGGGAATGTACGTATTGATGCCCCACACGTGCACGAACGGGCCCAGGGCGCACGCGGCACAGGCCACGGTGACGAAGACCCAGCGACGGGGCAGGCGCAGTCTCATCACCAGCGTGAACGCAATCAGGATCGCCGCCGTGAGCGAGATCGACGGGGTGTACTCCGCGAATCCTGCAGGGTTCAGGCGTTCGAGCCAGGCGCGGACGGTGGGTCCCCACAGGACATGCATGGGGCTCGGCGCAAGGAAGGCCGCGAGATCGACCCCGTGCGGGCTGCTGCGCCAGTAGACATCTGGTGTGGCCAACCGGCCCGACTGGGCGCGCTGCGCCAGCGCGAACAGCCAGGGCGACAGGCACAACGCGCCGGCCGTGACGCCGACCGCACCGAGCCCGACGAGACGGCTCAGCGGCACGTCGACGTTGGCCACGAGCCGTGGATTCAGCCACCAGGTCAGGCGCACCGCCGTGAGCGTGGTGATCGCCAGGGCCGGCGTGTAGAGGGTGTGGGCCACGATCCTTACGCCGAGGACCGTGGCCGTCCATCCGCCGCTGACCAGGATGCTGAGGACGACGAGCGCCAACGCCACCAGCAAACCGTCGAGGACGATGCGCCGCCCGCCACCGAATCCGAAGAAGGGCCGGCGCTCGAACGTGACGTGCGCGACGTGCGCCACGAACAGGAGCGCCGCCAACACGCTGCAGTAGATGGCCAGGTAGGGGTCGCAGTAGGCCGCGACCGCGATCGCCGTCCCCGCGGCCACCGCAAACGCCATCGAGCGGCCGTCGAGCATGCGCACCCACATGTAGGCGAAGATCGGGACGATGCCGATGGCAAGCAGGCTCAGGTGCTCGGTGCTGCGAGCCAGCACGCATGGCGAGGCCGCGGTGAGGGCGCCCGCGATCCACGATTCCAGGCTTCGCCGCGTGAGGTACTCGCTCAGGACGTAGACGCCGAGGCCGCACCCCGCCAGCAACCCCAGGTAGACGAGGTTGAAGGTGGTGACGACCCCAAGCGGGCCGACGAGCGGAGCCGCAAGCACGGCCGGCGCGAGCGTGGTGTTGTGCTGCGACAGGTCAGCGGCGCCTGTGGCTGCAAAGATTCGCTCGGTGCGGAGCGGCGACCTGCCATCGCCGAGTTCGTGCGCCACCACCCAGAGGTTCCAGACGTAGACCCCGGTATCGCCCCCCGGATCTCCAGGCAGCCGGCCATCGAGATCCCGGGCGAGAGGCCACGTCAGCGTGACCGCGAGGGCAATGTAGCCAAGCGTTGCGAGGAGCAGGCGCAGCATCAGCGATGGTCGAGGTGGCGGATTATGAGACACTCGCCGCCCCGGCGCAACCAGACCTGCGGCGTCGAGACAGAATCCGGCCCGGCTGCCGTATGCAGCGCCTCCCTGGCCCTTCAAGGTTCCGTCGAGGAAGTTCCCCGAGTAGAACTGCACGGCCGGCTCCGAGGTACTGAGCTCGAGCGTGCGGCCGGTCGTCGGTTCGAACACGCGCGCGGCGATGACGAGCGGCGACCGCCCGGCGTCGAGGACGAAGTTGTGGTCGTAGCCCTTCCCCCGCAGCAGTTGCTCGTTCGCGTTGCCTATCCGCTGGCCGATGGGTGCGCGGAATTGGGGTCAGACCCCAATTCCCCTTGTTTGCGTTCGCGACACCGCCAGGAACCACCTGGATTGCGAACAGAACGGGCCACCGTGAGGGAATGCCCCGCGTGATGGGAAACGCGAGGTTGCGGAAATCGGCACTTGATCCGTCGATCCCCGCCAATTGGGGTCAGACCCCAATTCGGCCCCAATTCGGGGGCCGAGTGTCAGATCTGTGTACGGTTACTGGCCATTGCCAGGGAACTTTGGCAGACTGCCGCCTGACATGAAACAGCGACCGGTCGTCATCCAGGGTGGAATGGGCGTCGCGATTTCCGACTGGAAGCTCGCGCGCGCGGTGTCGGTCTGTGGACAGCTCGGCGTCGTGTCGGGCACCGCGCTCGACATGATGATGACACGCCGCCTCCAGGACGGGGATCCGGGTGGGCACATGCGCCGCGCCCTCGATCACTTCCCGTTCCCGGCGATGGCCGAGCGTGTCTGGGCGCAGCACTACATTCCCGGCGGCAGAGCCGCGGATCGTCCGTATCGGCCCCTGCCGATCCGCACCGTCGATTCGCCGCGCGCGCTGGTCGAGCTGATCGTCGTGTCGAACTTCGCCGAGGTCTTCCTCGCGCGCGAGGGCCACGACGGGATCATCGGCATCAACTACCTCGAGAAGATCCAGATCCCGCACCTGCCCTCGTTCTACGGAGCGATGCTGGCTGGCGTCGACTACGTGCTCATGGGCGCCGGCATCCCGATGAAGGTGCCCGGCGCGCTCGATCGCCTCGCCAACCACGAGCCGGCGACGTATCCGATCCACGTCGTCGGCAAGGATCCGGATGAAGAGGCGGCGACCGTCGTCTTCAATCCGCGCGACTACATGGAGCACGACCTGCCACCGCTGCAACGGCCGCAGTTCCTCGCCATCATCTCGTCGAGCCTGCTCGGCGCGACGCTGATCAAGCGCGCCAACGGCTACGTCGACGGCTTCGTCGTCGAGGGCCCGACCGCGGGCGGCCACAACGCGCCACCGCGAGGGAAGCCGCAGTTCAACGAAGACGGCGAACCGATCTACGGCGAGCGCGACGTGGTGGACCTCGACAAGATGGTGGCGCTGGGACGCCCGTTCTGGATGGCGGGCGGCTGGGCCCATCGCGAGAAGGTCGAGGAGTGCATGGCGGCCGGCGCCGCAGGCGTGCAGGTCGGCACGGCGTTCGCCTTCAGCGAGGAGTCGGGGTTGCGCGAAGACTACAAGCGCGCGCTGCTCGACAAGGCGATGGCCGGTGCTGCGCGCGTGTTCACCGATCCGCTCGCGTCGCCCACGTCGTTCCCCTTCAAGGTTGCGCTGCTGCCGAACACCGTCTCAGAGAAGGCCACCTACGAAGCGCGTCGCCGGGTCTGCGACCTCGGGTACCTCCGCGAGGTCTACAAGACGCCGGAGGGTGAACTCGGATACCGATGCCCGTCGGAACCCGTGCACGCCTACCTTGCGAAAGGTGGCGACATCGCCGAGACCGTGGGACGCAAGTGCGTCTGCAACGCGCTGATGGCCAATGCCGGCCACCCGCAGGTGCGCGGCAAGTCGGTCGAGGCCGGGATGATCACGGCGGGCGACGATCTCACCGCCATCGCGCGGTTCCTCGCGCCCGGTGAGACCACCTACCACGCGGCCGACGTGCTCGCGCACTTGCTCGGCGTCGATCGCCGGACGCTCCCGGTCGTGCCGCGATCATCCGAGGTCCTGGCGCCGGCCTGACGGGTGGACTCCGTCGAGTGCAAGAACACCATGAGCTGGCCGGCGGACGAGCGCTTCCTCCCACTTGACGCTCGAAGCCATGACGGCGGAGACGGGATCCCGTAGACTGAGATTCCGGAGGAAGGTAGAGATGCCTCTGCTTGATTGGTGGCAGTGCCCGGCGGTCGAGAGCATCCCCGGCAAGGTCAGCGGCGCCTGGGTGTTCAAGAACACGCGCATGCCGGTGTCGGTGGTCTTCGACAACCTCGAAGCGGGCGCCACCATCGACGAGATCGTCGAGTGGTTCGACGTGACCCCCGAACAAGTCAAGGCGGTCATCGAGTTCGCCGCGCGCAGCCTTGAAGCGCCTGTGCCCGGGCGCTGATGCGCATCCTCTTCGACCACGGCACGCCAGCGCCACTGCGATCCTGCCTGACAGGCCATACCGTCAGGGAGGCCAAAGCGCAGGGGTGGGACACGTTCAAGAATGGCGACCTGCTCACCGCTGCCGAAGCCGCCGGCTTTGACGTGCTGGTCACCACCGACAAGAACCTCCGCTACCAACAGAACCTGTCGGACCGCACGATCGCGATTATTGTGCTCGGGAATGCGCAATGGCCGGTCTTGCGGTCGCACGGGCCGGGGTTCTCGATAGAATGAGAACCCAAGCCTTCCAAAACAACAGAGAGAAGAACCTACTGCTGAACCAGAGCACCAGGTGCGGAGCTGGTGAACTTCATCGCCTCTGTAACGTCCCCGTCACAGGTAGTGAGAGTAGCTGGATAAAGGCTCAGACATTACATCCGATCCACACTGAGCGTGAGCATAGTAACCCAGGATATGTCCATCGATTCGACACCAGGCTGCTGGCCCTGGCCGCCCGCTGTGTCGAGCATCTCGCCGGCACCTTCGACCTGTTCCCGCTGCGCGAACGCCCCACCCCCGCGCACCAGGCACCGATCCCGGTCGGCGAAGCGAACCTGAAGTTCGGGCACGGAATCCGGGGAGCACTGCAATCAGATGGACGGTAGTCAGCCCCCGACTATCACCACCGTCCGCCGCTCGTTGCTCGACCGCCGCACCGCCTCGATGATCTCGAGTCCCCGCACGGCATCGCGCGGGTCGACCGGCACTGGCCCCTCACGCCTGACCGCCGCGACCAACTGCCGGTAAAACGCACCGTAGTCGCCGCGCTCGGTCTCGATCGGCGCCACCGACGTCCCATCGTGCAGGCGGCCCCAGGCGCTCTCGGGCTCGGCGCCCCATCCGATGTCCCCAGGCCGCTCGCCGCGCTTCAGCGCCTCTTCCTGCACGTCGAGTCCCCACTTCTCGTAGCTGCCCGCGCGACCCCGCACGACGAAACGCGGACCCGCGAACGCGGCCAACTGCGTAGCCCAGAGATGCGATCGCACGCCCCCGGTATGCGTCAGCGCGACGAACACATCGTCATCGACCGCTGCGCCGTCGCGGCGGCCATCGACCTCGCCGTACACCAGCGACACGTCGCCGAACAACTGCAGGGCCTGGTCGATGAGATGACTGCCGAGATCGAACAGGAGGCCACCGGCTTCACCTGGCGCTCCGCTGTCGCGCCACGTCGCGCGCGGGACGGGCCGCCAGCGCTCGAACCTCGACTCGAACCGGTGGATGTCGCCGAGGCGCCCCTCGCGCACGAGCCGCTGGATGGTGCGCATGTCACCGTCCCACCGCCGGTTCTGGAAGACCGTCAACAGTCGTCCGCGCGCCTCGGCCAGCGCGATCAGCGCGCGTGCCTCGCCTGCGGTCGTCGCCATGGGCTTGTCGATGACCACGTCGATGTCTGCGTCGAGGGCGGCGACCGCGTGCGCGCCGTGCAGGCGGTTGGGTGACGCGATGACGAGGACATCGACGCGCCCCGGACCGTCGAGCAGTTCCTGCACGTTGCCCGCGATGTGCACGCCGGGATACGCCGCCGCAGCCCGGGCCCGCTTTTCCCGATCGTTGGTGACGATGGCGCCGAGGATGAGGCCCGGCGTGGTGCTGATGAGCGGGGCATGGAAGATGGCCCCGCCGTGACCGAAGCCGACGAGTCCGACGCGAATGTCTGTGGGCATGGCTGCCGCGAATGATAACGGAAGCGGCTATCATGCCGGCCGGTGGCGACCACATTGGCCGCCCTGTTTGCGATGAGGATATCGATGCTCGACATGCTGGCGTCCTGGAATGCGTGGCTCAACGGGTATGTCTGGGGCCTGCCCATGATCATGCTGCTCATGGGTACGGGGGCATTGCTGACCGTGCTCACGGGCGGGGCGCAGTTCCGATACCTGCCGTTCGCCATGAAGGAGGTCCTGGGACGCCTCACGAAGCGCGGCGGCGGAGTCGGCAACGTCAGCCCGTTCCAGGCCCTGTCGACGGCCCTGGCCTCGACGGTCGGCGTGGGGAACATCGCGGGAGTCGCCACGGCCATCTCGATCGGCGGGCCGGGCGCGCTGTTCTGGCTCTGGGTGTCGGGCGTGCTGGGGATGGTGACGAAGTTCGCCGAGATCGTCATCGCCCTGCACTACCGCGAGCCCGACGCGAAGGGGATCATGCGCGGTGGCGCGATGTACGTCCTGCGGAAGGGCCTTGGCCTGCCGTGGCTCGGCACGCTGTTCGCGCTGCTGACCTCGATGGCGGCCTTCGGCATCGGCAACATGGTGCAGGCCAACTCGGTGGCCGACAGCCTGCGCGCGACCTTCGGCATTGCGCCGGCCATCACGGGCATCGTGCTGGTGATCGTCACCGCGGTTGTCATCCTCGGCGGCATCACGCGCATCGGCGAGGTCACGCAGGTCATGGTGCCGTTCATGGCGCTGCTGTATCTCGGTGGCGGATTCGTCATCCTGGTCACCCACATGGGGCAGTTGCCGCACGTTCTGGCGCTCGTGATCGACGGGGCGTTCACCGGCACGGCCGCTGCGGGAGGGTTCGCTGGCAGCACGATGGCGATGGCCTTGCGCTACGGTGTCGCGCGCGGCCTGTTCTCGAACGAGGCTGGCCTCGGCAGCGCGCCGATGGTGCATTCGGTTGCCGACACCGACCATCCCGTGCGGCAGGGGATGTACGGCATTTTCGAGGTGTTCGTCGACACCATCCTGATCTGCACGACGACGGGCCTGGTGATCCTGGTGACCGGCACCTGGGATAGCGGCGCGACAGGCGCGGCGCTGTCGGCCAAGGCATTCGAGACCGGTCTGCCGGGCGCCTGGGGCGACATCGTCGTCACGGGCGGCGTGCTGCTGTTCTCTTTCTCGACGCTCATCGGCTGGAGCTACTACGGCGAAACGGGGGTCGTCTACCTGTTCGGGACGCGGGCCGCGATGCCGTACCGGTTGCTCTGGCTGGTGTTCGTCTACCTCGGCGCGGTGGGCTCGCTGCACCTCGTGTGGGACGTCGCCGACACGCTCAACGGGATGATGGCGATCCCCAACCTGATCGCGGTGCTCGGATCGCTCGCGCTGTTGCGGCGCCTGATCAAGGACTTCTTCAGCCGGCCTGCGCGCGCCTGACGTCCCACCACTGGCCGCCCCGTGGATCGAGGCGGCCAGCCGCCTCGCCGTTCCTTCGCCCCCGCTCAGCGGTCGCCGCGGAACAGGTCGAGCACGCTGCGCGCGGCGGTGAAGGCCGACATCGAGCCATCGGTCACCGCGGGTTCGAGCGCGGCGAGCAGGTGGCGCGCGCGCACGTCGGTGCGCAGCATGTCGCCCAGGCCCGAGAGAATCAGCTCGTGCAGCCACTCGCGCGCCTGGCCTCGACGGCGTTCGGCCAGGTGGCCGCTCGAGGTGAGCATCGCGCGGTGGTCGAGCACCATCGCCCACACCGCCTCGATTCCTACGCCGTCCAACGCCGAGCAGGTCAGCACCCGTGGCGTCCAGCCATCGGCAGACGCGGGGAAGAGATGGAGTGCGCCGGCATACTCGACGCGCGCGCGCTCGGCCGCGCGACGATTGTCGCCATCGGCCTTGGTGATGGCCATGCCGTCGACCATCTCGATGATGCCGCGCTTGATGCCCTGCAGTTCGTCGCCTGCGCCGGCCAGCATCAGCAGCAGGAAGAAGTCGGTCATCGACCGCACCGCCGTCTCCGACTGACCGACGCCGACGGTTTCGACGAGCACGTTCTCGAAGCCGGCCGCTTCGCAGAGCAGGATCGTTTCGCGCGTGCGGGGGGCCACGCCGCCGAGGTGCCCGCGGGCCGGCGACGGCCGGATGAAGGCGCGTGGCTCGACGGCGAGGCGCGCCATCCGTGTCTTGTCGCCGAGGATGCTGCCGCCCGACACCGGGCTCGACGGATCCACGCTGAGCACGGCGACGCGCTCGTTGCGTTCGCGCACCAGGTGCATGCCGAGCGCGTCGATGAAGGTGCTCTTGCCGACGCCGGGAACGCCGGTGATGCCCACGCGGTGCGATCGACCCGTGTGCGGGATCACGGTATCGAGCAACGCGCCCGCCAGTTCGGCGTCGGCCTGCCGCTGGCTCTCGACGAGGGTGATGGCGCGCGCCAGCACGACGCGATCGCCCGCGAGCACGCCCTCGACATAGCGCGAGAGCGACAGGCGTCGGGGCGCGTGCGGTTCAGGCCGCACGCGTCGTGCCCATGAGCGCATCGAGGATCTGTTGCGCGCAGACAGGGATCACGCTGCCGGGCCCGAACACCGCCGCCACACCCTCGCTGCGCAAGCCCTCGTAGTCGCGAGGCGGGATGACGCCTCCGACGACCACGAGGATGTCGGGACGGCCGAGCGCCTTGAGCTGTGCGATCACCTCGGGCACGAGCGTCTTGTGGCCGCCGGCGAGGCTCGAGACGCCGAGCACGTGCACGTCGTTCTCGGCGGCCATCCGCGCGGCTTCGGCGGGCGTCTGGAAGAGCGGGCCCATGTCGACGTCGAATCCCAGGTCGGCAAACGCCGTGGCGATGACCTTGGCGCCGCGGTCGTGTCCATCCTGCCCGAGCTTGGCGATGAGCATCCGCGGGCGCCGCCCCTCGACTTCGGCGAACGTGGCCGCGCGCTCGCGCGCGCGGATGAACTCGGGATCGCTCTCGCTCTCCGACGAGTAGATGCCTGCAATCGTCCGGTTCACGGCCTGGTACCTCCCGAACACGCGCTCGAGGGCGTCGGAGATCTCGCCCAGCGTGGCACGCGCGCGCGCCGCATCGATCGTCAGCCCGAGGAGGTTGCCGTCGCCGGTCTCGGCGCAGCGCGTGAGCGCGTCGAGCGTCTGCTCGACGGTCGCGGCGTTCCGGCTCCGCCTGATCTCGTCGAGGCGGCGCACCTGGTTGGCACGCACGGCGCGGTTGTCGACCTCGAGCACGTCGAGCGGCGCATCGTGGTCGCGGCGGTACATGTTGACGCCGACGATGACTTCGCGCCCGGCGTCGATGCGGGCCTGCCGGCGTGCCGAGGCCTCTTCGATGCGCATCTTCGGAAGGCCCGTCTCGATGGCGCGCGTCATCCCGCCGAGCGCCTCGACTTCCTGGATGTGCGACCACGCCCGTTCCATCAGCTCGTGGGTCAGGCGCTCGACGTAGTACGAGCCGGCCCATGGATCCACGACGCGGGTGATGCCGGTCTCTTCCTGCAGGTAAATCTGCGTGTTGCGCGCGATCCGCGCCGAGAAGTCGCTGGGCAGGGCGATGGCTTCGTCGAGCGCGTTCGTGTGCAGCGACTGCGTGTGCCCGAGCACGGCCGCGAGCGCCTCGACGCAGGTGCGCGTCACGTTGTTGAACGCGTCCTGCGCCGTGAGGCTCCATCCCGACGTCTGCGAGTGGGTCCGCAGCGCCATCGACTTGGGGTTCTTCGGCGCGAAGTCCCTCACGAGGGTCGCCCACAGCACGCGCGCGGCGCGCAGTTTGGCGATCTCCATGAAGTGGTTCATGCCGATCGCCCAGAAGAACGAGAGGCGTGGCGCGAAGCCATCGACATCGAGGCCGGCGCTGATGCCCGCACGCAGGTACTCGAGCCCATCGGCGAGCGTATACGCCAGCTCGATGTCGGCCGTGGCTCCGGCTTCCTGCATGTGGTAGCCGCTGATCGAGATCGCGTTGAACTTCGGCATCTCGGCAGCGCAGTACCTGAAGATGTCGCCGATGATCCGCATCGACGGAGCGGGCGGGTAGATGTAGGTGTTGCGGACCATGAACTCCTTGAGGATGTCGTTCTGGATCGTCCCGCTCAACGCCGAGGGCGCCACGCCCTGCTCCTCGGCGGCGACGATGTAGAACGCCATGATCGGCAGCACGGCGCCGTTCATGGTCATGGAGACCGACATGCGGTCGAGCGGGATCTGGTCGAAGAGGATCTTCATGTCTTCGACCGAGTCGATAGCCACGCCGGCCTTGCCGACATCGCCGACGACGCGCTCGTTGTCGGAGTCGTAGCCGCGATGCGTCGCGAGGTCGAAGGCGACCGACAGGCCCTTCTGCCCGGCGGCGAGGTTGCGGCGGTAGAACGCGTTCGAGTCTTCGGCCGTCGAAAAGCCCGCGTATTGCCGGATGGTCCAGGGTTGCAGCGCGTACATCGCGGAATACGGGCCGCGCAGGAACGGCGGGATGCCGGCGGCGTAGTCGAGGTGGTCGAGGCCGTCGAGATCGGTCGCCGTGTAGAACGGTTGCACCGCGATGTGCTCGGCCGTCTGCCATGGTGCCCGCGGCTGGGCCCCCCGCGCGGCCGAGGACGCCGGCGCGGGGCGGGCAAAGTCGATGGTGGAGAAGTCAGGTCTCATGTCGTGTCGCACTCGTGGCCGTGCCGTGAGCCCGTGCTGCCGGGTTACGGCCTGAGGCCGAATCGATCCTGCCAGTGGGTCAGTGTCTGCACGGCATCGCTGCCGGCATGGACGAAGCCTTCGACGCCGGCCGCGCGCAAGGCCTCGACCTGGTCCGCCGGCTGGCCCGCCACGATGACCGGGCAGGGGCTCACCGGCACGATGGCCCGGGCCAGTGCGACGTACTCGCGGTCGGCGCTGCACAGGACGAGGAGTTCGGCGTCGGCCAGCTCTTCGCCCTGGGTGATCTCGAACCCGGCGCACCCGAAGAAGTTCAGGCAGAAGTTGGCACGCGCGCTTCGGGCGGCCACCGGGCCGCGTGTCAGGAGCCGCACGCGTGGAACCCGGCCGCCGCCTTCGACGTGACGCGCGGTGCGCGCGCGGATGCGTTCGAACGGCGCCGCGAGCCGCTCGGCGCCGAACAGCAGGGCATCGTCGCCCTCGAGCGCCGCCGGTCCCGCGCCACGTCCCGTGAGGTCGGGGTAGTTGTTGACGCCGACGAGCGTGCGCGCGCGCGTCGCCACCTCGCGGGCCCGGGCCTCGCGCGTCGCCGTCACCGCCGCTGCGACCGTGCCGCTCGCGACGGCGGCGGCGAAGCCCCCCTCGCGCTCGATCCGCTGGAACAGCTGCCACGCTTCGCGCGCCAGCATCTCGGTCAGCGCCTCGACGTAGTACGAGCCCGCCGCCGGGTCGGTGACCGCCGCCATGTGCGACTCGTGGTCGAGGATGCGCGACACGTTGTCGGCCAGGTGCGCGTCGAATCCGGCTGGTTCGACCGAGACCGTGTCGGCTCCGCCGATCGCGGCAGACATCGCCTCGGTCGTGCACCGGAGCAGGTTGGTGAATGGATCGCACGTGCTCTTGTTGGCGCGTCCCGTGCGCACGTGAAGCCGCATCGCGGCCCGTGGATCGTCGCCGGCGCCGTACGCTGCCATGACCTGTGCCCAGAGCACGCGGGCGGCGCGCAGCTTCGCGATCTCGACGAAGTAGGTCGAGCCCACCGCGAAGACGAACGCCGTGCCGGCCGCGGCCTCGAGGAGCGGCGTGCCGGCCGTGGTCGCCGTGTCGAGCCGATCGACGCCTGCCGCCATGGCATACGCGAGTTCCTGCACCGCGTGTGCGCCCGCGTCGTGCAGCGCATCGGCGCGGATGGCGTCCTCAGGAAGCGACGACGGGTCGAGCGCCTGCCACGGCACGCCGGTGCCGCGTTCGAACGGGAAGACGCCTGGTGGTGTGCCGGCGGCGAGGCCGCCGATGTCGTCGCTCCGGTAGTACGGCTTGACGGCGATGCCCTCGTCGAGCTGCCACACGAGCGTCTTCTGGTAGTCGGCACCCTTCAGGTCGTGCTGGATGGCGGCATCCCATTCGGCAGTCGTGACGGGCGGGAAGGCAACACGAGGCATCAGGCACGCTCCACACGCAGTACAGGCACCGACATCTTCTTCGCTTCGTGCCGGAAAGGGCAATGGGCGACCTCTGCGCACCCGGCAGGGCGCTCCCAACGGCGCCGGCAGTCGGCGCCCGCACTCGGCGCACCGAGACGAGGGTGCGGTGCGCTATCCTGCGCGCGATGACCCCGTTGCCGGCCGTGTCGCTCGACGACGTCCAGAAGTGGATGGAGGCGATCTACGTCGCCGTCGCCGGCGCGCACCTGCGCGACGAGGACCGCCGCAAGGCCCGGCAGGTGCGAGCCATGCTCGACGAGGTGGCCCTGGCGCTGCAGGG
>CAVONI010000002.1:0-739865 GCA_963697285.1 uncultured Acidobacteriota bacterium | reverse complement strand
CGCTGAACGTGGGTGGCCGGCCGCTGCTCTCGTGGCCGTCGTTCATCGTGCCGACGTTCGAGACGACGATCCTCGTCGCGGCCATCACGGCGGTGGTCAGCATGATCGCCTTCAACGGGTTGCCGCTGCCGTACCACCCGGTGTTCAACGTGGCGCGCTTCCGCGAGCACGCATCGCAGGACGGGTTCTTCCTGTGCATCGAGGCGACCGACCCGAAGTTCGACGCCGACGGTACGCGGGCGTTCCTGCAGGGGCTCGGGGCGCGAGAGGTGAACGATGTCGCGCATTGAGGCCTCCGCGGTGCCAGGGCGTGCCCGGGCCGCACGGGGTGTGGCCCCAACGCCTGCAATCGGGCCGCGCGGGGGCGCGGCCCCTACGGTCGTGTTGATGGTGCTGGCGATGTTCGGCGTGGGCTGTCGCCAGGACATGCACCAGGCGCCGCGGTACGATCCGCTCGAGCAGAGCGACTTCTTCGCCGACCAGCGCGCCTCGCGCCCGCTGGTGGAGCACACGGTCGCGCGAGGTTTCCTGCGCGACGACACGGTGTTCTACACGGGGAAGGTGGACGGCCAGCCGGTCGAGGAAGTGCCGGCGGCAGCCATGGCGGCGTTCGGCGGCGACCTGGGGAAGATGGTCGCGCGCGGCCAGGAGCGGTTCAATATCTACTGCTCGCCCTGTCACGGCCAGACGGCCGATGGCACCGGCATGATCGTGCAGCGCGGCTACAAGCAGCCCAGCTCGTTCCACGTCGATCGCCTGCGCGCGCAACCGCTCGGGTACTTCTACGACGTGATCACGATCGGCTTCGCGACGATGCCCGATTACGCGGCGCAGGTGGCCCCGCAGGATCGCTGGGCGATCGCGGCGTACATCCGCACGCTGCAGTACAGCCGGCATGCGCCGCTGAGCGACGTGCCGGCGGCGGATCGCACGCGGCTCGACAGCGACACGGCGACGGCCGCATCGCCTGCCCAGGGAGGCACGACCAGTCATGAGTGAACGCTTGACGACCGCGTCGTTCGAAGCGCCGGCCAGCGTCGACCACGCTCGCTCCCGCGCGATGGTCGTGGGCGCCATCGGGCTGGTTGCGACGCTTGCCGGGGCGCTCGGCGGCTCGACGCAGTTCTTCCAGTCGTACCTGGTGGCGTTCGTCTACTGGACGGGCGTGGCGCTGGGGTGCCTGGGGCTGCTGATGGTGCAGCACCTGTCGGGCGGCGCCTGGGGCCTGATGATCCGGCGCATCCTCGAGGCGGCGGCGAAGACCATCCCGCTGATGGGCGTGCTGTTCGTGCCGGTTCTGCTCTTCGGGTTGCCCCAGCTCTACGAGTGGGCGCGCCCCGACGTGGTGGCCGGCGACGCCATGCTGCAGCGCAAAGCCCCGTACCTGAACACGCCGTTCTTCGTGGCGCGCAGCATCGGGTACTTCGTGATCTGGAGCCTGATGACCTACCTGCTGACGAAGTGGTCGCAGGATCAGGACGCGGCGCCCGGGGCGCCCTACGACAAGCGGTTCGGCAAGGTGAGCGGGCCCGGGCTCGTCGTCTTCGGCCTCACGGTGACGTTCGCGGCGGTCGACTGGGTGATGTCGCTGGCGCCGCACTGGTTCTCGACGATCTTCGGCTTCCTGTTCATCGGCGGCGCGGGGCTCGCGGCCCTGGGGCTCGTGATTACGACCATGGCGCACCTGTCGAAGACGTCGCCGATGTCGTCGATCATCGAGCAGAAGCACTTCCACGACCTCGGCAAGCTCCTGTTCGCGTTCGTGATGCTCTACGCCTACTTCTCGTTCTCGCAGTTCCTGATCATCTGGTCGGCGAACCTGCCCGAGGAGCTGCCGTGGTACCTGACACGGCTGACGGGCCCGTGGAAGTTCATCGCCCTCCTGCTGGTGTTCGGCCACTTCGTCCTGCCCTTCACGCTGCTGTTGTCGGCTGACGTGAAGCAGAACACGAAGACGGTGGTGCCCATCGCGCTGCTCCTGATGACGATGCGGGCCGTGGATCTCTTCTGGCAGATGGCGCCGCAGTTCCACCACGGCGAGTTCCACCTGCACTGGATGGACTTCACGGCGTTCATCGGTGTCGGCGGGCTGTGGGTCACCGCGTTCCTGTTCTTCCTGAAGGGGCGGCCGTTGCTGCCCGTGAATGATCCGTATCTGCCCGAGGTCTTTGCGTCTCATGGCTCACACTGACGCGCACGGGGTGCATCACGAAACGTCCGACGCGAACGTCGCGGGCGTCACGCGCCTGCTGCTGATCACGATCGCGTTCCTGGTGGTGTCGTTCCTGCTGATGACCTGGATGTTCTACTCGTTCAAGGCGCGCGGCGTGGCGAGTGACGTGCAACCGTCGCCGCTCGCGCAGCGCACCGCCGACCGGCTGCCGCCGGCGCCACGCCTGCAGACGCTGCCGGTGACCGACCTGAAGTCGTTCCGTGCGGGCGAGGCGCAGGTGCTGCAGACGTATGCGTGGGTCGACCAGGCCAACGGCGTGGTGCGCATCCCGATCGCCGAGGCCATCAAGCATGTCGCGGCGCACGGCCTTCCCAAGCCGATTGCGCCTTCGCCCCAGCCTGCGGCTGGGGCTTCGGCGACACAGGTCCCTGGCGGCCCGGCGAATGCGGCGGATGGAGCTGCGACCCAGGCGCCGCACGAGACGGACGGTGAAATGAGACGAGGCCTGTCGCTCCTCGGCGGCATCGGCGTGATCGCGGCCATCGTGGCGGCGACGGCGGGGTCGGCGTCTGCGCAACGGCTGCCGAATGTCCCGACGCCGGGCGAAGCCGCCTCGAACCAGTCGAACCTGCTGAAGCAGATCCAGTTCGACCAGAAGCTCGACGCGCAAGTGCCGCTCGACCTGCTCTTCAGGGACGAGACGGGCCGTGCGGTGCCGCTGAAGTCGTTCTTCGGCACGCGGCCGGTGATCCTGGCGCTCGTGTACTACGAGTGCCCGATGCTGTGTTCGCAGGTGCTGTCGGGGCTCGTGTCGGCGCTCGACGTGCTGCAGTTCAACGTCGGCAGCGAGTTCGACGTGGTGGCCGTCAGCTTCAACCCGAAGGAAGGCCCGGGGCTGGCGCAGGGCAAGAAGCAGACGACGATCGAGCGGTACAAGCGGCCGGGCACCGAGCAGGGCTGGCACTTCCTGACGGGGCCGCCGGAGTCGATCGCGCAGCTGACCGAGGCGGTGGGCTTCAAGTACGCGTGGGATGACACTACCAAGCAGTATGCGCACGCGGCGGGCGTGATGGTGTTGACGCCGGGCGGGAAGGTCTCGAGGTACTTCTACGGGATCGAGTATGCGCCGCGCGACCTGAAGTTCGGCCTCATGCAGGCGGCCGAATCGAAGATCGGGTCGCCGGTCGAGAAACTGCTGCTGTATTGCTACCACTACGACCCGGTGACGGGCACGTACGGGCTGGTCGCGATGACGGCGGTGCGTATCGCTGGCGGGCTGACGATCCTCGGCATGGCAGCGTTCTGGTTCGTGATGTGGCGGCAGGCGAAGCGCACCCCGCGCCTGACCGATTCACCCCGAGGCGTGTAGCAGACGACGTATGGGAAGCATTCCGCTTTTTCCGCAGCAGGCGTCCAACTTCGCTGGACGTGTCGATGCGCTCTATTTCTTCATGGTGGCCGTGACGGCGTTCTTCTCCGTCCTCATCGTGACGCTGGTCATCGTGTTCGCCGTGAAGTACCGGCGGAAGCACGAGACCGAGGTGGGCGCACCGGTTCACGGGGCGTTGGCACTCGAGATCGGCTGGTCGCTGATCCCGCTCGCCATCGCGATGGTGATGTTCTGGTGGGGGGCCACGCTGTACTTCGACATGGCCAAGCCGCCGGCGAACGCCATGGAGATCTACGCGGTCGGCAAGCGCTGGATGTGGAAGTTCCAGCACGTGACGGGCCAACGCGAGATCAACGAACTCCACGTGCCGGTGGGACAGCCGATCAAGCTGTTGATCGGCTCGGAGGACGTCATCCACGACGTCTACATCCCGGCGTTCCGCGTGAAGATGGACGCGGTGCCCGGCAAGACCACGTCGTTGTGGTTCGAGCCGACGAAGCCCGGGACGTACCATCTCTTCTGTGCAGAGTACTGTGGCCAACGCCACTCCGCGATGATAGGTTCGATCATCGTCATGGAGCCGGGGGCGTTCCAGCTGTGGCTCGCTGGAGGGCCGGCCCCCGCGAACATGGCCGAGGCGGGGCAGAAGCTGTTCACCGACCTGGCCTGCGTCACGTGTCACAAGGACACGAGCGACGGCCGTGGGCCCGCACTCAAGAACCTGTTCGGGGCGCCCGTCCACCTGCAGAGCGGTGCCACGGTGACCGCCGACGAGGCGTACCTGCGCGAGTCGATCACGAACCCGCAAGCCAAGGTCGTCCAGGGGTACCAACCGCTGATGCCGACGTTCCAGGGACTGGTGACGGAAGAACAGCTCATGCAGCTGATTGCCTACATCAAGTCGATCGGACCGCAGCAGCCGCAACCCGCTGGCGCTGCGGCTCCGCCCTCCATGTAGGCGACGAGACACGACCATGCATACCGTAGCCAGCGGCACCGAACGTCCGAACTACCTGAACGTCGCGTACACCGCGAAGTCGTGGCTGCTCACGCGTGACCACAAGCGCATCGGCTTGTTGTACCTGCTGGGCATCACGTTCTTCTTCATCCTGGGTGGCCTGTTCGCGGCGGGCATCCGCATCGAGCTGTTGACCCCCAGGGGCGACGTCTTCGAGTCGGAGACCTACAACAAGGTCTTCACGATGCACGGCGTCGCGATGGTGTTCTTCTTCCTGATCCCGTCGATCCCTGCGGTGTTCGGGAACTTCCTGCTGCCGATCATGATCGGCGCGAAGGACCTGGCCTTTCCGCGGATCAACCTGCTGAGCTGGTACATCTACATGATCGGCGGGTTGTTCACCCTGTCGGCCGCGCTGTTGGGCGGCGTCGACACGGGGTGGACGTTCTACACGCCCTACAGCACGGCGGCCTCGAACACCCACGTCATCCTCACCGGGCTCGGGGTGTTCATCAGCGGCTTCTCGTCGATCCTGACGGGCCTGAACTTCATCGTCACGATCCACACCATGCGCGCACCCGGGATGACCTGGTTCCGCATGCCGCTCTTCGTCTGGGCACACTATGCCGCCGCCCTGATCATGATCCTCGGCACGCCGGTCGTCGCGATCGCGATCCTGCTGGTGGCGCTCGAGCGCACCCTGCACATCGGCATCTTCGACCCGAACCTGGGCGGCGACCCGGTGCTGTACCAGCACCTGTTCTGGTTCTACTCGCACCCGGCCGTGTACATCATGGTGCTGCCTGGCATGGGCGTGATCAGCGAGGTGATCGCGGCGTTCGCCCGCAAGGAGATCTTCGGCTACAAGTTCGTGGCGTTCTCGAGCCTCGGGATCGCCCTGGTCGGCTTCTTCGTCTGGGGCCACCACATGTACGTGAGCAGCCAGTCGGTGTACGCCGCGCTGATCTTCTCGTTCCTGACGTACCTCGTCGCCATTCCGTCGGCCATCAAGGTCTTCAATTGGACCGCGACGCTCTACCGGGGATCGATCAGCTACGAGGCGCCGATGCTCTACGCGTTCGGCTTCCTCGGCCTGTTCCTGATCGGCGGGCTCACGGGGTTGTTCCTCGGCGCGCTCGGGCTCGACGTCCACGTGCACGACACGTATTTCATCGTGGCGCACTTCCACTACGTGATGGTCGGCGGGACGATCATGGCCTACCAGGCGGCCCTCCACTTCTGGTGGCCGAAGATGACGGGCCGGATGTACTCGGAAGGCTGGGCGAAGTTCGCGGCGCTGCTGATCTTCGTCGGGTTCAACCTGACGTTCTTCCCGCAGTTCCTGCTCGGCTACCAGGGCATGCCGCGCCGGTACCACGCGTATCCCGAGGAGTTCCAGGTGCTGAACGTGCTGTCGTCGGCGGGCGCGTCGCTGCTCGCACTCGGCTACCTGATTCCGGGCATCTACTTCATCTCGTCGCTCAGGAGCGGCAAGCTGGCTCCGGCAAACCCGTGGGGCGCGAAGGGACTCGAGTGGACCATCGCGTCGCCCCCGCCCACTGAGAACTTCCACGAGACGCCGATCGTGACCGAACCGGCCTACGCCTACGCAGAGGAGAAGACCCTTGTCTAGTGAGGCGCACGCCGTGTCGCCCGCGGCGCACCATCCGGCCCTCCAGCATCATTTCGACTCGCTCGAGCAGCAGCAGCATGCCTCCACCTTCGGGATGTGGGTGTTCATGGTGCAGGAAGTGCTGTTCTTCGGCGGGATGTTCATGGCCTACATCCTGTACCGGTCGTGGTATCCCGGAGGCGTGGACGGCGGCCAGCAACCACCTGGCGTGGGAACTCGGCCTCTTCAACACGGCCGTGCTGATCGGCAGCTCGCTGACGATGGCGCTGGCGGTGCGGGCGGCGCAGTTGGGCCGGAAGAATCAGATCGTGATGTACCTGCTGCTCACGATCGTCCTCGGCTCGGTCTTCCTCGGCGTCAAGGTGGTCGAGTACGCCGACAAGTTCACGCATCACCTCGTGCCGGGCCCCAACTTCGCGTTTGCCGAGAACCCGACGATCGCCGGGCAGGCGGAGATCTTCTTCTCGGTGTACTTCGCGATGACGGGCTTGCACGCGCTCCACATGATCATCGGGATCGGCATCCTGGCGTGGATCGCGTGGATGGCGCACCGGGGACGGTACGATGCGCGGTACAACACGCCGGTCGAGATCACCGGGCTGTACTGGCACTTCGTCGACATCATCTGGATCTTCCTGTTCCCGCTGCTCTACCTCGTGGGACATCACTGAGAACAGGGAACGGAGTCATCGCACCATGGCGCACGACACCTACGACAGCCACGACGCCCAACCGTCGCACTCGACGCACATTGCTTCGATCGGACAGTACCTCGCCATCTTCGGCGCACTGATGGTGCTGACCGTCCTGACGGTGGCCGCCTCGCGCATCGACTTCGGCGTATTCAACCTGTTCGTCGCGCTGGGCATCGCCGTCACCAAGGCCACGCTCGTGGTGCTGTTCTTCATGCACCTGTACTGGAGCCCGACGCTGAACAAGCTGACGTTCGCGACCGCGTTCGTCTTCTTCGGGATCCTGGTGGCGTTCACGATGAGCGACTACCTGGGCCGCGGCCTCCTCGGCGTCCTCGGCAAGTAGGGGCCCCGCGCCCCCGCGCGGCCCGCGCGCAAGTCCCCAGGCAAGGACGCGCCCGTTGCGCAACGCGGACGTCATCCGCCCGTGGCACGGACGCACGGCCCGGACCCGCGTGCCGGCGGGGAACCGGCCCGACCCCTACCGCGCGACGATCGACTGGGCGAGGATGAAGCGGCCCTGGTCGACCCCCCGGACGCTGAGCGTCATGCCGTTCGCAAGGGCTGCGAACCGCGCCGGCGACCCCTTCACCGTCAACTGCGTGGAGTCATCGGCTCGCACCACCCGCGAATCGCCGCGCGCATACGTCGTGGTCGACGAGGTCAGGAGAAGGTTGAAGCTCCGGCTCGCCATGTCGAGGTCGCGAACGAGGCCGCTCACGCCCACTGCCGACCCGGCGCCGGCGCCCTCCACGTTGTTCGTGCCTGACCCACTGGAGGTGGACGTCAGGCCTGGCGCGGCGCTGGGCGAGGTGGGCGACGAGCCAGTGCCGGAGCACGCGCCAACCGCGGTCACCATGAGGCCGAGCACCACTCCGCGAAACAGCTTCTTCATACGTCCCCCTCGCTCATGTGACAAACGCGACCTGCGAACGTCCGGATTCTACACCTGCGCGCCTGGTCGAAGTTCGTGGAGGGGGCCGACTCGCGTCAACTCGGGCCACAGGCGTGCGACGACGGCGACCACTACCAGCGTCGCCGTCCCGCCGAGGACCACGGCCGGCACAACGCCCACCAGCGCCGCCGCGACACCCGACTCGAACGCGCCGAGTTCGTTCGACAGGCCGATGAAGACATAGTTCACGGCCGAGACGCGCCCCCGCAGCGCATCGGGCGTCACCACCTGCTCGAGCGTCGCTCGGATGACGACCGACACGTTGTCGAGCACGCCTGCACACGCCAGCAGGAAGAGCGACAACGGGAACGACCGCGACAGCCCGAACGCCACCATCACGACGCCAAACAGGGCCACCGCCGTCAGGAGCACGCGTCCAGGGCGCTTCCACGGCGACAGGCGCGTCGACAGCAGCGCCATCGAGAAGGCGCCGACCGCGGGCGCCGCGCGGAGCCATCCCAGGCCCGACGCCCCGACGTCGAGGATGTCGCGCGCGAAGATGGGCAGGAGCGCCGTCGCACCGGCAAACAGCACCGCGAACAGGTCGAGCGTGATGGCTGACAACAGCAGCGGCGTCTGCCTGAGGAAGCGCACGCCTGCCGCCCAGTCGCCCGTCGAACGTGCCGCTGACGTGCCTCCCGTCGCCATGACATAGCCAGGCCTGAGGTCGACCCTGAGGATGGCCAGCGACGCGGCGAGCGCCATCACCGCGCCAATGGCGTAGCACGGCCAGGTGGCGCCGGTGACACCGATGATCACGCCGCCAAGTGCCGGGCCCGCGACGCTCGTCATCTCGAAGATGGTTGCGCTCCAGGCGTTGGCGCGCGCAAGCATCGGCGCCTCGACGATGGCCGGAATCAGGCTCGACATCGACGGTTGAGAGAACGCCGAGCTGACACCGAGCCCGAACGTGGCCAGGTAGAGCACCCACATTGGCAACTGCATCCACGACGCGAGCGCAAACAGCGCGGCGATCAGCGTGGTACCGACAAGCGCCAGTGCGGCGGTGCGCCGCCTGTCGTGCCGGTCGACGATCGGGCCCGTGACGAGCGCGAGACCGACGACGGGGGCGACCTGCACGAGCCCGATCAACCCGAGGGCAAAGGCCGACCGCGTACGGTCGTAGACCTCCCACCCGATCGCGATGCTGATGAAATGGCGGCAGAGCACGCCGAGCAGGCGGGCGGTCAGGAAACGTGCAAACGCCCCCGGCAGTGCCTGACGTGAAGACACGTCAGAATCGTATCAGGCGTGTCATCTTGACCGCGAAGCTGCGCGTGAGCATCGGGGTGCCGTGCAGGACCGTGTCGCGTCCCTCGGCGTAGACGAAGAACACCTCGCTGCCCGGACGGTACTCCCAGCGCAGCCTGGCGCTCCCTGCGAGGCTGCCGTTCCCGGAGTTGTACTGCACGAGGGCGCTCGCAAACGCACGCGGGGTGATGGTCCACGTCGTGCGGACGCCCGCGACGTTGATCGTGAATCCCTCCTGGTCAGGAAGGTCGATCCAGTTGAACGAGAGGTTCGGTTCGAGCGACAGCCGTTTCGTGAGCTCGACGCGTCCGCGGTAGAACGCCTCGCGGATCGTGCCGCCGTAGAAGGAGCCGGCCGACCCGCCGACGCCGCCAGTCATGCGGTGACGCGCGCCGAGCTGATAACTGCTCCGGACGGTGGTGAAGCGGTAGTCGCCTGGAGCGATCGTCTGCGTGTCGGTGATCTCGAACGGCTCGTCGAGCACTTCGCGCGACCGCTCAACCGTCAGATCGACCTGGTCACCGTTGGTGAGTTCGAGCGACCCGCGGCCCTGGTCGACGTGGCTCTCGAGTTCGCGATCGTTGTTCGTGATGTACTCGACGCTGCCCTGGAGATTCCACTTGCGCAGCCAGTCGCTCCCGGGCCGGCGGCTCACGCGGCCCTCGACGAAGCTGCGCTGGAAGTCCTCGCGGCGCAGCAACCCCGCCTCCGGCTGGAAGTCGTCGCCGACGACGAGGTGCTCGGCCTCGAGGCCGTAGCGATCCGCGATGTACTCGAGGCGCCCGCGATAGCTCAGCGCGTCACTGGGCGACCCCGGCCCCTTCGTCGATGCCGCAACGTAGGCGTTGACCGTGAGGTCCTGCGACAGCGCGAAGTAGCCATCGATCCCGCCGACCTGGTTCACCTCGTGCCCCAGTTCGTCGGGCGATCGCCGCGTGTAGATCATGCCGACGCTGCTGCGGCTCAGGATGTCGCGGCGCACACGCACGACGGTGAAATCGGTCGCGGGAAGCGGTGTCACGGTGCCGGCTTCCTGCCGGATCTGCAGCGCGCCGACCGTCCAGGCGCCCACGCGACCCGTGACGCGCCCGCCGGCGATGATATCGACCGGCTCGTCGTCGGCCACGCCGACCCGGCGGCTGAAGAAGATGACCGGCGCGATCGGGGGCTGGCCGCCCATCACGCGGCCCAACTGGACGCCGCCGAACGCGAAGATGCCCTGTCCCTCGAGGAAGAACTCGCGCTTCTCGGGGTTGAACAGGCTGAAGCGCGTCAGGTTCACCTGGGCTTCGTCCTCTTCGACCTGTGCGAAGTCGGTGAACAGCGTGAAATCGCCAGTGAGCGGGCCGATCCCGGCCTTCACGTCGAGTCCACCCTTGACCTTGAGGTCGTTGCTCACGGGCGGCACCGCCTCGCGGTCGGTCGTCATGGTCGAGATCCCGTACGGCTTGACCTCGAATTGCCTGGGTGCCGAGCCGATCTCCAGGCCGACCAGCGTCGCCGCCCGCGACACGCGCGACAGCGCGCGCTGTCCCAGCGCTGCAGGAAGTTGCGTCAGGTAGGTGTGCTCGCTCTTGTTCTGGATGACCCGCCGGAAGTTGATACCCCACACCTGAACGAGCCCCTGCGGAAAGCGCAGCGACTTGAACGGGATGGCCATCTCGACGAACCACCCGGTGTCGTCACGCGAACTGCGCACATCCCACACGGTGTTCCAGTCGCGGTTGATCGAGGCACCCTCGTCGGTCATCTGCTGATCGCTCACCGCGCCGACGGGGTTCGTCGTGAACTGGACGCCGTTGCGGCGGTCGCGAAACGTGTCGAGCACCACCGAGAAGTTGTCGTTTCGTGGGACGTTCTGCCCGTCACGCCGCATGTCGTTGGCGACGATCTTCACCGACGCGCTTTGCCAGCAGCGCGCGCTGATGTAGAGCTGCTGGTCGTCGAAGAAGACCCAGACCTCGGTGCGCTCCGTGGCCGGGGCGCCTTCGTGCGGCTCGGCCTGCAGGAAGTTCGACATCGAACGCACGTCGCGATACAGGGGTTCGTCGAGACGCCCGTCGACGGTGATGGGCGTCTCGATGCGGGTCGCACGGACCGTGACACGACCGTCGGGGGTGCGCGATTCGACCTCGGGCGCCACGGGGGCCGGTGCGACGTCAGGCGGGACGGTAACCGGCTGCGAAGACGATGACTGGGCGTGCACCGGCGACGCGAGCCACAGGCCCATCGTCACCATGCCGAACCGAAGGAACAAGCGCAGACGCAAAGTCGAGGCAGCCCGAGCAGGGCATTATAGCCGCCCCGGCGCGCGCGGTGGCGTCTCGTCGTGTCTCGTTTTGTCGCACGCCCGGAATCGGGGGCTGTGGCCGTGCGGGCGGCGTCAGGCTTCGCGCAAAGCGACCGTCACGGGCATTCTCGCCGCACGCACCGCGGGCAGCAGTCCCCCGACGAATCCCATGACAAGGGCGAACAGCATGCCGCCGGCAAGCGACACCGGTGTCACCGTGAAGGCGAACGCCAGTTCAGAGAAGGTGACGTTGCCTGTGGCAGCCGAGGGGAACAACTCGGCCACCAGGCCGAGCGCGCACCCCAGCACGCCCCCCACGAGCGCGATGAACATCGACTCGATCACGAACGAGAAGAGGATGGCGATCCGCGAGAATCCGAGCGCGCGCAGGGTGGCGATCTCGCGCGTCCGCTGCGCGACCACCGCGTACATCGTGTTCATCGCCCCGAACACGGCGCCGATGCCCATCACGATGGCGACGAACGCCGCCAGGCCGAGCAGGGCGACGCCGACGGGGCCGGTGAGGTCGTCGTAGTACTGGCGCTCCTGCTTCAGTTCCAGTTGCAGCCGCGGGTTGCTCAGCACCTCGGTGGCCCAGTCCGGGATCACGGCGGGATCGACCAGGCGAACGGTGAGCGACTGGTAGGCGCCTTCGCGGTTGAACACCGACGCCATCACGCCCAGGTCACCCCACACCTCGGACTCGAAGCTGCTGCCCTGCGCCGAGAACACGCCGACGACCGCCCAGTCGCGGCTCTTGATGCGCAGCGTCGATCCGAGATCGACGTTGAACCGCTCGACGATGCGTGTGCCGACGATGACCTCGGTCGTGCCGGGACTCGGCAGCCGCCCCCCGGTGACGACCACGCCCTCGCGGACCTTGAACGCCAGTGGCGACACCCCCCGAAGCTGGACGTTGGCTTCCATCGCATCGCCGCGCCGCGGGAGCGAGGCCGCGACCACGAGCTCGGGTGACGCCAGCGGGCGCCCTTGCTCGTCGCGCGCGACACGGCCATCGACGCTCAGGAACTCGGCATCGTCACGCGCGATGCCCGACGTGATCTCCGACGACGACCCGCGCTGCACGAAGAGGCCGTTCTCGGTGCTGCCGCTCGAGGCGAGCGCGATGCGGAACCCGTTGTAGAGCGCAATCAGGACGACGAACACCGCGACGACCAGCGCGATGCCGCCGATGGCCAGCACCGTCACCTTCCAGCGTTGCCGGACGTTGCGGACGTTGTACGAAATGGGGATGGCCATGGGACGTCAGACCTGGCGCAGTGTCTCGGTGATGCCCGAGCGATACGCGACGCTCGCCGGCACGACGCCCGCGAGGAACCCGATGAGGACCGAGACGCCCATGCCCAGCACGGCGACGTGCGTCGGCAACCCGCCCTGGCCGACGCCGATCAGCAACTGCCCGACCATGGGCGCATTGGTCAGGGCGTGGACGGTCACGGAGCCAAGTCCAAGGCCGAGTGCGCCACCCAGCACGCCCAGGACCAGCGCTTCGGCCAGGATGAGCACCATCACCAGCCCGCCGCTGAAGCCCAGCGTCTTGAGCACCGCGATCTCGGTGCGCCGTTCGCGCACGGCCATGCTCATGGTGTTGGCCGACACGAGCAGGATCGTGAACGTCACCGCGAGGCCGATCGCATTCAGCAGCAGTGACAGGTTGCCGGCCATCGAGATGAACCCGGCCACGAAGGCGCTCTCGGTCTCGGTCTTCGTCTGCGCATCGCTGTTCTCGAACAGCGCATCGATGGCCTTGCCCACGTCGGCTGCGCGTGCAGGATCGTCGATCTCGACCACATACGTGCCGGCAGTCGTGCGCCGGTTGGTCGATTCGTAGAGATAGCTGTAGTGGAAGAAGAACTGCTTGAGGTCGGTGCCCGGATTGCGCACCAGGTCGGCATCGTAGATGGCGCGTACCGTGAACTCGAATGGTCTCCCGACGCGGTACGGCGGGATGGTGCTCTCGAGTTGGACGGTGTCGCCGATCCTCCACCCGAACTGCTCGGAGAGCCCCCGGCCGATCACACAGCCCCGCCGATCGGCCAGCAGCGCCGCCTTCTGGTCGGGCGGGATCTGCAGCTCGGGGTAGATCTCCAGGTACTCGCGCATGTCGACGGCGAAGTTCGCGAAAAAGTTCTTCGGATCCTGGTAGATGCCGTTGAACCATGTCGCGTTCGCCACCCGGCGCACGCCGGGCACGGCGGCAATGCGTTCCTGGTACGACAGCGGCAGCGTGAAGATCAGGCTCACCGAGTGCCGCGTCCACAGGCGCGACGCACCGGCGCTCTGGAGGCTCGCATCGATCCCGGCGAGGACGGTCTGCAGTGTACAGAACAGGAAGATGCACACCGCCATGCCGACGATCGTGCTGCTCGTGCGGATCCAGTTCCGCCGCAGGTGCTTGAGGATGTAGGGCAGGTACTTCATGGCTATGTCGTCAAGACACCCTTGTCGAGGTGCTTCTGCGTGTGCGCGCGGGCCGCTGCGCGTGGATCGTGCGTGACCATGACGATGGTCTTGTTGAAGTCCTGGTTCAGGGAGCCCATCAGGTTCAGGATCTCCTCGGCGCTGTGGGCGTCGAGGTCGCCCGTCGGCTCGTCGGCGACGAGCACCGCCGGGTCGGTGACGATCGCGCGGGCGATCGCCACACGCTGCTCCTGCCCGCCGGAGAGTTGCCGCGGATAGTGCTTCGAGCGGTCGGCGAGTCCAACGACGCGAAGCGCCGTCATGGCGCGCTCGCGCCGCTGGCTGCGCGACAGCGAGGTCAGCAGCAGCGGCAGTTCGACGTTCTCGAGCGCGGTCAGCACGGGGATCAGGTTGTAGAACTGGAAGATGAACCCGACGTTCCGCGAACGCCACCTGGCCAGCGCGCCCTCTGACAACGCCGCCACGTCGGTGCCCGCGACGATCACCTGGCCAGAGGTCGGCCGGTCGATCCCCGCGATCATGTTCAGCAAGGTGGTCTTTCCCGACCCCGACGGTCCCATCAGCGCGAGGAACTCGCCCTCGGGGACCGTCAGGTCGAGTCCGTCGAGCACGGTGATGGTCTGGGTGTCGCGCGTGTAGATCTTGCGGACCTTGCGCACGTCGATCGCCGTGCCGGCGGCTCGCGGGGCCCGAGGCATCGATTGCGTGGGGGTTTCGGTAGGCATGTGACGCCTCAGTCCTGCTTCAGCCGGATCGTGTCGCCATCCTTGAGCGAATCGCCGGGGCGGCGCACGAGCACTTCGTTTCCGTTCAGCCCTTGCCTGATGACGGTCTGTCCGCCCTGCGCAAGCCCGGTGACCACCGCCTTCTGACGGACGACGCGGCCGTCGGTGACCTCGAAGACGACCGTTGTCCCGTTGCGCGTGACGACGGCCGATTGCGGAGCCGTCACCGTGGCAGTGGGCGCGCTGGCTGACGACGGCGCCGCACGTTCGAGGAACGTCACGCGCGCACTCATCTCGGGCTTCAGGTTCTCGTCCTTCTCGAGAATCGCCACCTTGACCATCACGGTCGCCTTCGTGCGATCCGCGGTGGGGATCACCTGGCGAAGGGCAGCCTTGAACGTCTTTGACGGGAAGGCCTCGACCACGATCTCGGCGGGCTGTCCTGCCGAGAGCTTGCCGACGTTCGACTCGCCGATGTCGAACTCGGCTTCGAGTGTCTCGAGGTCAGCCATGGCGACGATGGCGCCCGAGGCGGTCGAGATGTTGACGCCCGGGGGGATCGGCGCGACGCTCTCGCCGACCTCGGCCATTTTCTTCACCACCACGCCCGCGAACGGCGCGCGGATGAGCGTGTTCTGGAGTTGCGCCTCGGCAACCCGCACCTCGGCCTGGGCCTGGGCGAGCTGCGCGTCGAGTTGCAGCCGCTCGGCGCGCGCCTGGGCGAGCGCCGCCTCGGCCTGCATCACGCGGCTGCGGGCCGCGTCGCGTGCGTCAATCGACCCGACCTGCTCCTGAGCGAGCCGGTCGTTCATCGCCTGCTGGCGCCGCGTTTCGGAGAGGTCGGCTTCGGCACGCATGACGCGGGCGTCGTAGCTGCCGACCTGTGCGCGGACGCTGTCGACCTGCGCGCGGCTGCGCGCGAGCGCCGCCTCGTAGTCGAAGCTCTCGAGGCGGGCGATCAGCTCGCCTTCTCGGACGCGGCTGCCTTCCTCGACGCGCAGTTCCGACAACCGGCCCTGGATCTTGGCCGAGACGACGGCTTTTCGCCGCGCCACGACGTATCCGGAGGCCGTGAGCAGGGGCGCCCCAGACTGCGCCGAGGCGCTCTGCTGGACGACCGCACGGGTGACTTCGACTTCGGGCGGCGCGCTCGCGCGGGTCCAGTACCAGCCCGCCAGCACCACGACCGCGACTGCCACACCAATCAGGGGCCAGCGCCGCGCACGACGCGGCCCGTCATCGTCAAGGCGAAGCGACTCGAGGTCTCGTTTCAGTTCGTTCACGGTAACGGTTCTCCCGACCCCCCCACTCTACGCGAAGGGGTCACGTCTTTCCTTATCGCATTTTTCAAGCCCTGACCCCTGCTCGAGACACCCCACAAGTGGGACGTGCATCAAAGCTGATACGTCTCACGATGTTGACGAATGACCACGACATGCTGATCCCGGGGAGCCGGGTGCTCCACTACCAGATCACGTCGGCCATCGGCTCCGGCGGCATGGGCGCCGTGTACAGGGCGCAGGATACCCGCCTGGGACGGGACGTCGCCATCAAGGTCCTCCACGCCGGCGGGGATGCCACCGACGAGCAGCGCCAACGGCTGCTGCGCGAAGCCCGCGCGGCGTCGCTGCTCTCATCGTCGAACATCGCCTCGATTTTCGACATCGGCGAGCACGACGGGCGGATCTTCGTCGTGATGGAACTGGTCGACGGCGAGACCCTGTCGGCGCGGCTGTCGAGAGGGCCACTGCCGATCCGCGAGGCCGTCGAGATCGCCGCCCAGGCCGCCGATGCCCTGGACGAGGCCCACCGGCACGGCATCGTCCACCGCGACCTCAAGAGCGCGAACCTCATGATCGACAGCCGGGGACGCGCAAAACTGCTCGACTTCGGCCTCGCGAAGGTGGTCAGGCCTGCCTCGAGTGACGACATCGACCTGACGGTTCCGCAGGCGTTCGAGACGCGCGCCGGGACCATCCTCGGCACCTTCGGCTACATGGCACCAGAGCAGGCGCTCGGCAAGCCAGTCGATGCCCGCGCCGACCTGTTCTCGCTCGGCGTCGTGCTCTACGAGATGCTCAGCGCACGCCTTCCGTTCGATGGCGCATCGGCGATGGACGTGATCGACCGCGTGCTGAACGCGGAGCCGCCGCCGCTGATGCGGACGGCCCAGGCCGTCCCGCCGGCGCTCAACGCGATCGTGATGAAGCTGCTCGCCAAGGATCCGGCGTTCCGCTTCCAGTCGGCCCGGGACGTGTACATCGATCTCACGACAGTGCGCCGTCAGCTCGATTCGTCGCCCGGAACCGGGTCGCTGCCGGGATTGGCCAGCAGCGTCGGGCGGGCCTCGTTCATCGGCACGTCCCTGCCGGGATTGCCAGCGGCGGCGACGTCGGTGGCGGTCATGACGTTCGTCAACATCACCGGCGAACCAGGCGACGAGTGGATCGGTTCGGGCATCGCCGAAACCGTCACGAGCGATCTGAAGGGGATCAAGGGCCTCACCGTCATCGGCCGTGCGCAGGTGTTCGAGGCGGCCAGGATGCTGACGCCATCCGGCGACGCCAGCGATCAGCGCGTGGCGCTCGAGGTCGGGCGGCGCGTTGGCGCGCAGGCGATGGTGTGCGGCGGATATCAACGATCGGGCGACATGCTCCGCATTACCGCCCAGGCGGTCGATGTGGCCAGCGGCACGGTCCTCCAGACGCTGAAGGCCGACGGGCGCGTCGATCAGATTTTCGAACTCCAGGATCGTATCGTCTTCGAGCTGTCGAAGGGCCTCCACGTGACGCTCGACGACTCGGCCATCGAGGCCATCGAGCGTCCCGAGACCCGGTCGGTCGAGGCGTACGAGGCGTTCTCGCGCGGGATGATCAGCCTGCGCCTGGCGTCGCGCGATTCGCTGGATCGGGCGATCGCGCAGTTCGAGCGGGCGCTGAAGCATGATCCCGATTACGTCGAAGCCTGGACCGGCCTTGGCACGGCGTCGAACTTCAAGGGCGTGTTCCTCGGGATTCCAGAACTGGTCGAGAAGGGGGTTGACGCCCTGCAGCACGCCGTGTCGCTGAACCCGCGGCTGGCCCTGGCGCAGGCGATGCTCGGCACGGCGCTCTCGAACGTCCAGCGGTTCGACGAGGCGATTGCCGCCACGCGCGAGGCGATCCGCCTCGACCCCGGCAACGCGGCCGGATACGCGTCGCTCGCTCGCATCTACTGGTTCGGGCTCGGGCGCCTGGCCGACGGCGTGCCCGAACTCGACCACGCCGTCAGGTTGAACGAGGAGAACGGCTACGCGTGGCTCCAGCTCTCGCTGCTCCATGCCCTCCTCGGCCGCCCGGAGGCGGCCGAACACGCGGCTCGGCGTGCCGTCGACTTGCAGGAGCGCGCAATCTCAGGATCCGAGGGGATGCAGATCGTCGGTGCGTACCTTCGCCTCGGATACGCCCTGTACCGGCAGGGACGCTGGGACGAGGCGATCGCGCAGTACGAATCGGAGCTGCAGTTCCTCAACACGTCCGACCACGGCCTGCGCGCCAGGACGACGATCGAGGCGTTCCAGAAACTGGCGGCGGCGGCGTGGCGGAAGGGCGATCGGGCGCGCGCCGACGAGTACTTCTCGCGGGCGGTGACGTTGTTCCAGTCGCGCCTGGCGCAAGGCGGCGAGGACGGCGCAACGACGTACTACGTTGCCGCGATGCACGCGCTGCGCGGAGACGCGGTGACCGCCGCCCGCTACCTGGCGCAGGCGGTGCGGCAGCTGGGGCCGCTGAACCTGGCGCGCGGGCGCGTCGATCCCGATTTCGACGCGGTGCGCGAGGCTCCCGAGATCGCTGCCGTGCTCGGCGCCTGACCGCGGAAGGCTGGACGTCCGACCATGAACGTGTTATAACACAGACTTTCGCAGAGACCACGAGTCACCACCTTCGCCTTATCGCGGTGACGTCACCCTCCAGAGGAGTTTGTCCATGAAGCGCATGATTCTCGTCCTGGCCCTCGCATTGGCCGCCGCCGTTCCCGCTGCCGCGCAGACCTGGGACATCGACACCGCGCACTCGGCGGCGCAGTTCTCGGTGAAGCACATGATGGTGTCGACCGTCCGCGGCGACTTCGGCAAGACCACCGGCACGGTCGAGTACGACGGCAAGAACCTGGCGAGCCTCAAGGTCACGGCCACGATCGACGCCACCACCATCACCACCCGCAACGAGGGCCGCGACAAGCACCTCAAGAGCCCCGACTTCTTCGACGTCGAGAAGTTCCCGACCATCACCTTCACGTCGAAGCGCGCCGAGGCAGTGAGCCCGGGCAAGTTCCGCGTCATCGGCGACCTGACCATGCGCGGCGTGACCAAGGAAGTCGCCCTGGAGGTCGAGGGGCCGTCGGCCGAGATCAAGGGGACGCGCGGCGAAACCCGCGTCGGCGCCACGGCCACGACCACGATCAACCGGCAGGACTTCGGCGTGTCGTGGAGCCGGGCCCTTGACGGCGGCGGCTTGGTGGTGAGCGACCAGGTCCAGATCACCATCGACCTCGAGCTCATCAAGAAGGCCGCGGCCTGAGTCTCGGTGCCTGGCGGCCGGCGCCGGCCGCCTTCGTGCCGGCCGCCGGGTTCTTCCTTGACACGGCGGGGAGATCCCCGCGACACTCGTCGGACGGTGCACCGCATGTTGTCGGGTCGTTTCGTGGCGGTTCTTGCGCTGGCGGCATTCCTGGCGCCCATCGTGCCCGTGTCGGCGTTCGCCGCGCAGGCCGAGGCGATGGACATGGCGTGCTGCGCGGCCGACCACTGTCGCACGCCAGCGCTCAGCGCGCCGTGCTGCAGCCACACGAGCACCTCGCAGTCGACCTCGCCCGTCGTCCCCGGCACGACCGGTGCGGCGCCCGTTGCTGCGGCCCCTGGGCACTGGGACGCATACGCCCTCGACCTGCCCACCCTGGCGAGCCACTGGCGCGTTCGCGCCCTGGCCGACACCATCCGCGCCAGGCCCCCTGATTCACCGCACCTGCTCTACGGCGTCTTCCTGATCTGAAACCCTGCGAGTCGGCATTCACGCGACGGGCGACGTCTGCCCGCCGTTGCATGCCGGAGGCGGGCCGCACGCGTTGCGGCCTGACACGGTGCGCGGAGCCCTGGCTCCGCCATCCCGGGCGCACGCCCGGAGGGGGTTCGTTCATGGCTCGTCATGTCGCGACAGCGGTCTTCCTGCTGTCGATGTCGTCGGTCGTCGTCGCACAGACCGCGCCACCGCTTCCGCTCACAGACGCGGTCGGCCTGGCCGTCAGCCGACATCCTGATCTCGCGGCCATCGAGGCCGGTGTGGCCGCAGTGGCCGCCCGGGTCTCGGCCGAGCGGGGACTCCCGCCGCCGATGGTCGACCTGCAGATCTGGCAATGGCCCTTCGATCGCTGGAACCCCGCCGCGGCGCAGTGGATGGTGATGCTCGAGCAGCAGATCCCCGGCAAGGGCAAACGCGACCTGCGCGTTGCCCGGGCACGTGCCGACGTCGCGGTCGCCGGTGTCGCCGTGAATCGCCATCACCTCGACATGGCGACCGAGGCCGTCGAGCGGTACATGGACATCAGGGTCGCCCGCGAGACGCAGGCCCGGCTCGACGAGGCAGAGTCGCTCGTCCGCCAGGGCATCGAGGCCGCCGAACTGCGATACGCGGCGGGCAGCGGGGCACAGCAGGAGGTCCTGACCGGGATCGTCGAACTGGGCCGCCTCGCAGACGAGCGGCTGATGGCCCAGGAGGCCGAGCGCCTCGCCAGCGTCCAACTGAACTCGCTGATGAATCGCGCTCCGAGCGCGCCCATCGGCCCGCTCGACGCGCCACGCGACGATGCGGGCATCGCGTTTCCGGCCGAACCCGACGTGACCGCGCGGGTCGTGCAGTGGCATCCCGACCTCGCCCAGGTCGATCGCGCCACCGAGCAGGCCGTCGCCGAGCGCTCGCTCGGCCTCGCTGAGCGGAAGCCCGACTACGTGGTGCAGGGCGGTCTCATGGCGATGCCCTCGATGACCGATGCGTTCACGGCGCGCGTGGGCATCTCGTGGCCCAACGCACCCTGGGCACGCCACCGGATCGACGAGATGGTCAAGAGCGCCGACGCCGCCATCGTCGCCGCTTCGGCGCAGCGCGAGAGCGCCGCGCTGCGGATCCGCCAGGCCGTTGCCGAGTTGCTCGTGCGCGCCCACTCGGCCGAACGGCGCCGGGCGTTGCTGGCGACGAGCGTCGTGCCGGCGATGCAGCATGCCCTGGAGATCGCGCGCATCGACTACGCAGCCAACCGCGCGGGCTTCCTCCCCCTGATCGAGCTCACGCGCCGCCTCAACGAGACGGCGCTCGACGTCATTCGCCTGCGCGCCGACCGCGATCGTGCGCTCACGACCCTCGATGTCCTGACCGGCGACCTCGTCGGCCAGTCGCACAGCGAGTCACGGTGATCGCCATGTCACGCTTCCCAGTCGCTCGTCTCGCCCTCGTGGCCGGCCTCGTTGCGGCGCTCGCCGCGACGGGCGTTGCCGCCTACCGCTACCGTGCGCACCTGCCGTTCATCGGCCACCGGTTCGCACCGGCGATCGCCGACGAGTACGTCTGCCCGATGCATCCCGAGGTGCGCCAGGCGACGCCGGGCACCTGTCCGCTCTGCGGGATGGACCTCGTGAAGGCGAGTTCGCTGCCTCCCGCCGCGCCGGGTTCGGCCGCCGACGAGTCGGCCGCCGCGCCGGTCACGTCGACGGCGTCGGCGGCGCCGCCCGATGCCCGAGCGCCGCTGGAACTCGACCTCCGCAGGCGACAGTTGATCGGCGTGCGCCTCGTGGCGGTGGAGCGCACGCGCCTGGCGCACGACGTGCGGGCCGTGGGAACCGTGCAGTTCGACGAGACCCGCTATCGCGATGTCAACGTGCGCGTCGAAGGCTACGTGCGCCGGCTGTTCGTCGATGCCACGGGCGTATCGGTCGCGGCGCGACAGCCGCTCTTCACCCTGTATGCGCCTGAGCTCATCGCGACGCAGCAGGAGTACCTGCTCGCCCTTCGCACGCGCGACCAGGCCGCCACGAGCGCGATTGGCGACGCACGCGCCTACGCCGAGCGCCTCGCCGACGCCGCCCGCCAGCGGCTGGCCGTGTGGGACCTGCCGGCGGCCGACCTTGCGGCCCTCGAGCAGACGCGCACGCCGCGCGAGACCATCACCATCACGTCGCCGTCGAGCGGCGTGGTCGTCGAGAAGCGCGTGGTCGAGGGGATGCGCGTGATGCCCGGCGAGAGCCTGTACCGGCTCGCCGATCTCTCGAGCGTGTGGATGGAAGCCGAGGTGTACGAGCGCGACCTGTCGGCCGTGAGACGCGGCGCGCGCGCGACGGTCACGGTCGATGCCTATCCCGGCGAAACCTTCACGGCCACCGTGGCGCTCATCCTGCCGTCGCTCTCGCCGGAGACGCGGACCGCGAAGGTCCGCTTCGTCATGGCGAACCGTGGTGCGCGCCTGCGCCCGGGGATGTTCGCCAACGTGGAACTGCATACGCTCGCCCGCGAGGTCATCAGCGTCCCGACCGACGCGGTCATCGACACCGGCGTCGCCCAGTTCGTCTTCGTCTCGCAGGGTGACGGCTACTTCGAGCCGCGGCAGATCGCGATCGGCACCCGCGCGGAGGGCCGCATCGAGGTGACACGCGGACTCCAGATCGGCGACCGTGTCGCCGGCGCGGCAGCCTTCTTCCTCGACTCCGAGAGCCAGTTGCGCGCGGCGATGCTCGGCTACACACCCGCTTCCGCCTCCGACGGCGGTTCCGGCGCCGCCAGCCAGGGCCCTCGCCACGTGATCACGCTGCGCACCGACCCAGACCCCCCGCGCAACGGTGACAACACCTTCGTGGTCACGGTGAAAGACGCCCAGGGTGCCCCGGTCACCGATGCCGCCGTGGCAGTGCGCCTCTACATGGCGCCGATGCCGTCGATGAACATGCCGGCGATGAAGAGCGACGTGGCCCTCCTGCACGTCGCAGGCGGCGAGTACCGCGGACAGGGCCGATTCACCATGGCCGGCCGGTGGGACGCGACAGTCACCGTCACCCGTGGAGGCGCGGCGATCGCCTCGCACACGGTTGGCCTCACGGCACGCTAGCGGGAGCCGGCCATGATCGAACGCCTCATCGCCTGGTGCGCCCGCCAGCGCGTCATCGTCATCATCGCGTCGCTCTGCCTGGCCCTGTGGGGTGTCTGGGCGATGTACCGGACGCCGCTCGACGCCGTGCCAGACATCTCGGACGTCCAGGTCATCGTCGCGACCGAGTGGGAGGGCCGCAGCCCCGACCTCATCGAAGACCAGGTGACCTACCCGATCGTGTCGGCCCTGATCTCGACGCCGAAAGTGAAAACCGTCCGCGGCTTCACCGACTTCGGGATCTCGTACGTCTACGTCATCTTCGAGGACGGCACCGACATCTACTGGGCGCGGAGCCGGGTCGTCGAGTTCCTGCAGGGGCTGCGCGCGCGGCTGCCCGAAGGCGTGTCACCGACGCTCGGCCCGGACGCCACGGGCGTGGGGTGGGTCTTCCAGTACGCGCTGGTCGATGACAGCGGCACCCGGACGCTGGCCGACCTGCGCTCGTTGCAGGACTGGTACCTGCGGTACCAGCTCGCCAGCGTGCCCGGCGTCGCCGAGGTCGCGTCGATTGGCGGCTTCGTGAAGCAGTACCAGGTGACGCTCGATCCGCAGCGCCTCGCGTCGGTCAACCTCGGCGTGAAGGACGTCGTGATGGCCATCGAGCGCAGCAACAACGACGTCGAGGGACGCCTGCTCGAGTTCGCGGGACGCGAGTACATGGTGAGGGGCCGCGGCTACCTGAAGTCGATTGCCGACATCGAGTCGATTGCCGTCGGCTCGGATGCGCGCGGGACACCGCTGCGCGTGAAGGATGTCGCGCGCGTCGGCGTGGGGCCCGACCTGCGCCGCGGTGCCGCCGACCTCGACGGACAGGGCGAGGTCGTCGGGGGCATCGTCGTGATGCGTTTCGGCGAGAACGCGCTCGGCGTGATCGATCGCGTCAAGCAGCGGCTTGCCGACATCCAGACGGCGCTCCCGCAAGGGGTGCGCGTCGTGACCACGTACGACCGATCGGGGCTGATCCGCGAGTCGATCGTGACCCTGCGCGACACCCTCGTGCAGGAAGTCGTGATCGTGTCGGTGATGATCCTGGTGTTCCTCTTCCACGTGCGCTCGGCCCTGATCCCGATCATCACGCTGCCGATCACCGTCGTGGCCGCCTTCGTGCCCATGTACTACCTCGGCGTGTCGTCGAACATCATGTCGCTCGGCGGGATCGCGCTGGCGATCGGCGAGCTCGTCGACACGTCGATCGTGATGGTCGACAACGCCTATCGCCGGCTGTCTGAACCGCGCGCCGACGGTACGCCCGTGCCGTACGACGAGCAACCGCGCGAGGTGGTGGCCGCGGCGCAGCAGGTCGGGCGGGCGCTCTTCTTCTCGCTGGCCATCATCATCGTCTCGTTCATGCCCGTGTTCCTGCTCGAGGCGCAGGAAGGCCGGATGTTCCGGCCGCTGGCGTGGACCAAGACGTTCGCGATGCTGTTCGCGACGCTGCTGGCCGTGACGCTCGTGCCGGCGCTGATGACGTACCTCGTGCGCGGCCGGAGGATCCGGCCCGAGCACGCGAACCCGCTGTCGCGCTTCTTCACGGCCATCTACGCGCCCGTCCTGCGGCTCGCCCTGCGCTGGCGCTGGGCCGCACTCATCGTCAACGTCCTGCTGATCCCGCTGACCCTGCCGCTCATCGGGAAGATCGGCTCCGAGTTCATGCCGTCGCTCTACGAGGGCGCGCTGCTCTACATGCCGACGGCGCCGCCCGGGCTGTCGGTGACCGAGGGCACCCGCCTGATGCAGGTGCAGGACCGGCTCATCGCGCAGGTGCCGGAGGTCGAGCGCGTCTTCGGCAGCATCGGCCGGGCGACCACCGCGACCGACAACTCGCCGATGGGGATGGTGAACACCACGATCGTGCTGAAGCCGCGCGAGCAGTGGCGGGCGGGGATGACGTTCGACCGCCTCCAGCAGGAACTCGACGAGCAACTGCAGTTCGCCGGGTTCCCGAACACGTGGACCATGCCGATCCGCAACCGCCTCGACATGCTGTTCACCGGCATCAAGACCCCGGTCGGCATCAAGGTGTTCGGCCCCGACCTGCAGGTGATCCAGCAGATCGGGCGCCGGATCGAGTCGACGCTGCAGTCGGTGCCCGGCACGCGCAGCGTGTATGCCGAGCGCGTGACGCAGGGCTACTTCACCGACATCGACATACGCCGCGACGCGATTGCGCGCTATGGCCTGTCGATGGCCGACGTGCAGGACGTCATCCAGGCGGCGGTGGGGGGGATGACCGTGACGCGCACGGTCGAGGGCCGCGAGCGGTATCCCGTGAGCGTGCGCTACGATCGCGCCTTCCGCGACGATCTGCCGGCGCTCGAGCGCGTCCTTGTCAAGACGCCGGGTGGAGCGCACGTACCCCTCGGCCAGCTCGCGACCATCACCCTGAGCGAGGGCCCGGCGATGATCCGCGACGAGAACGGGCAGTTGGCCGGGTACGTGTACGTGGACGCCGACACGCACGATCTCGGCGGCTACGTCGAGCAGGCGAAGCAGGCGTTGGCGGCGGGCGTGTCGCTGCCGGCGGGGTACACCCTCCAGTGGACGGGCCAGTACGAGTTCCAGTTGCGCGCACGCGAACGCCTGCGGGTCGTGATTCCCCTGGTGCTGGTGGCGATCCTCGTGCTGCTCTACTTCGCGTTCCACTCGATGTCGGAGGCCCTCATCGTGATGCTGTCGGTCGTGTATGCCATGACCGGCGGCGTCATCGCCCAGTGGTACCTGGGCAGCAACTTCTCGGTGGCGGTGTGGGTCGGGTACATTGCGCTGTACGGGGTGGCCGTGCAGACGGGCGTCGTGATGGTCGTCTACCTGCACGAGGCCCTGGACAAACGACTCCGGGCGGGCGTGCCCCTGACGGCGGAGGACATCTTCGACGCCACCGTCGAGGGCTCGGTGCTTCGGCTGCGTCCCAAGCTCATGACGGTCGGCACCACCATCGTCTCGCTGGGGCCCATCATGTGGGCGACCGGCGTCGGCGTCGACGTCATGCAGCCGATGGCGGCGCCCATCCTCGGGGGGATGGTCACGTCCACCATCCACGTGCTGGTCATCACGCCGGTGATCTTCTACCTGATGAAGTTGCGCGCGCTGCGGCGGGGCACCCTGAGCGTGTCGCGGGTGGCCGACTTCGTCTGAACGTAGGCGAACCGGCACCTGCACGTTCGCGTCTCATCCGCCGATACTAGACACCGTGCCCTGGAGGGCCCCAATGCTCCGACGTCTCGCCCTGATTCCGCTCCTCGCCGCCGCTGTGCTCGCCAGCGGATGCCTCACGTCCACGACGACCGTCACGCTCAAGGCCAACGGCAGCGGCACCGTCGAGCAGGTGATGCTGATGAACACGGCCATGATGGAGCAGGTGGGCCAGATGATCGCCTCGCAGATGGGCGGGTCGTCGAGCGTCAGTTCCAAGCCGTCGAACCCCTTCGAAGACGCCTTCGACGAGGCGAAGCTGAAGGCGGAACTGGCGAAGATGAAGGGCGTGCGGCTCGTGTCGCGAACCCCGCTCAAGCAGGACGGTCTCGACGGCGTGAAGGTCGTGCTGGCGTTCGACGACGTGAACCAGCTCGCGCTGAACGAGAACGTCGGTGGCACCGGCGATCAGCCCTTGCGGCTGGCGATGACGAAGAACGCCGCGGGCAGCTCGGTGCTGACGATCGAGTTCCCCGACAAGCCCGGTGCGGGAGCCGAGGGCCCAACGACGAGCAGCAAGCCGAGAGGCCAGGCGCCCAGGCCAGAAGAGCTGGCGATGGCGCAGATGCTGTTCAAGGGCTTCCGTGTGCAGATGCTGGTCGACGTCGAGGGCACGCTCGTCCGGACCTCGAGTCCCTACGTGGAGGGCAATCGGGTGACCCTCCTCGACCTCGACATGGAGAAGGTGTTCGCGAACCCCGAGGCACTCGCCGGGCTCGACGGCCTCCCGTTCGGGCCGGGGATGAGCGTGACCGAGGCGCGTGCGGCGCTGGCGAAGTCGGGCGTCAAGGGCATCAAGGTCAACGACCCGAAGGTCACGATCGAGTTCCGCTAGAGGGCGGGGGCAGGCATGTTCGACGAGACCGACCTGTTCGAGCTCTTCCAGATCGACGACGAGGGCCGGCTGTTCATCTCGCCGGCCACGAACGTGTGGGATCCCGTGCACCAGCAGGGGATCAACGTGATCATCGACCTCGAGCGCGGCATCGACCCCGGCATCAGCGAGGAGCCGGGGAAGGTGCTCTACGTCTACTGCCACATCGAAGACGACGACCTGCCCGACCTCGACCGCCTGCACGCCCTGGGGTTGATGGCGGCGTCGCTGATCCGCAAGGGCCAGAAGGTCCTGGTGCACTGCACCATGGGCTTGAACCGCTCGGCCCTCCTGGCGGGGGTCATCCTGTGCCACCTCGGGTACACGGGCGCCGACGCGACGGCGCGCGTCCGCGAGCGCCGGCCGGGGGCGCTCTACAACGACACGTTCGCGGGGTACCTCGAGCGGCTCGATGCACAGGGATATCGCGGTTAACATGCCGACCCGATATGTCAAGTGCTCGTAGGGGCCGCACCCCCGTGCGGCCCGCCAGCCACCCGAGGCGAGGGAAGGCGGCCCGCCCTTTTCTTTCGTTTGGCCGAGTAGTAGCATCCCCAATCGCGCACGTTCCGTGCGCGTTCGTCATGGTCATTCATCCCGCCAGCTCATACTGGACCCCGTCATGATTACTGCTGATCCGTCACGTCGCTCGTCACTCCTTCCAGAAATCCAGAACATCCTGGGCTCGTCGGCGTCTGACGCCGACCGCGACCTGCTCCAGGCCTTCGCCTCGGTGGTGTTCCCCGAGACACCTGACGCCATGGCGTTCCACCTGTCGCCGGCGGCGATGGCCGAACGCATCCAGGCGTACTTCCGGTTCGTCGCGCACACCATCACGCCCGAGCACCAGCTGTACCGCGGGCTTCCCGGGCTGCACGTCACCGTCCGCAATCCCGACGCGCACGAGGAGTCGGCCTCGGGGTCGACGTCGGGGCTCCACCACGAGGTCACGATCGTCGAGACGCACACGCCCGACGCCCCGTTCATCTTCGAGTCGCTGAAGAACTACTTCCAGAGGGAAGGCCTGCGCGTCTTCTCGGCGATCCATCCGATCTTCACCGTCAGGCGGCAGTGGGAGAAGATCGTCTGGATCGGCGGCCAGACCGGTGACGGGTCGCGCGAGCTGTACTGCCAGTTCCGGATCGAGCGCATCGAGGCCCGCGAGAAGATGCGCCGCATCGAGCACCAGGTGTACTCGCTGCTCAAGAGCGTGTTCCTCGCCGTCGAGGATTACCCCGACATGAAGCGCGCGACGCGCGACCTGGTCGGGAAGATCCGCAGCCGTCGCAACGTGCCGGGCGGTGCCGACGCGCCGAAGGCGTTCCTCGAGTGGCTCCTCGCCGACAACTACGTGCACCTCGGGATGGTCCGGTACGTGCCGGGCACCAACGGCACCCTGCACCAGGACGGGTCAGGCGCACTGGGCGTCTTCAAGGACCCCGCGCTGCTGCCCACGGTGTTCCCGGGCCTCACCGAGCGCGTGTCGAAGCACGTCGAGCCGGGACCCGACGACGTCCGCAGCGTCGACATCGACTACTGCACCGACGCCTCGGCCATCCACCAGCTCGACCCGGTCGACGACCTGGTCGTGCGCGAGTGGGGCGCGGACGGCCGGCTGTCGGGGGCCACGCTGATTCTCGGCCGCCTCGCCAAGAGCGCGTTCGCTGGGAAGGCACAGGACATCCCGCTCCTCAAGGAGAAGCTCGACGCGTTGCTCGAGCAGAGCCACGCGTTGCCGAACTCGCACGCGTACCGCGAGATGCGGGCGACGTTCAACCACTTCCCCAAGCGCGAACTGCTCTACAGCGACGTGCCCCCGCTCAAGTCGATCCTCGACCAGATGGTCTACCTCGCGAGCGACGAGGAGATCGCGGTCACCGTCCGCGCGGGCCGTGGGTACGAGGCGGCGCTCATCGCCTTCACCGACATGCGCTACTCGCGCAAGGCCGAGGAGGAGCTGAAGGACGTCCTGAGCCGCGAGTTCGGGCCGATCTCGTTCAACACGTGGGCCGACTGCGGCATCAACGGCGTGCTGGTCTACTATTTCGACGCCTCGACGCTCGAGCGTTCGCTCGACGTGCAGGTCATCCGCGAGCTGACGCGCAAGACGATCACGACCTGGGAAGACCAGGCGTCGATCGCGATCGAGGAGCACTTCGGGCCCATCGAAGGGCGCCGGCTGCTCAAGAAGTACGTGCGCGTCGAGACCCGCAGCGGGCTGTACCGCGAGAGCACGAAGCCCGAGGAGGTGCCGCGGGATGTCGAGTGCTTCGAACAGCTCGAGGGACGTCTCGAGTTGCTGGTGCTGCCGCGCACGCCGACCAGCGCGGTCCTCAAGCTGTTCTCGCCGCGTCCGCTCGTCCTCACCGAAACGCTGCGCACCCTGCAGAATCTCGGCCTCACGGTGACCGAGGAGATCAGCATCCCGCTGATGCTGCCCGAGGGCCGGAAGGGCTTCCTGTCGAAGCTCGTGGTCGAGGCCGACGCGACGACCGTGGCCGCCATGATCGCGGGGCAGGATCGCCTGCTCGACGCCCTGCGCGCACTGCACGAGGAGCGTGCGACCGAGTGCCTGCTCAACGGCCTCGTGCTCAAGGAAGGACTCACCTGGCGCGAGGTCGAGGTGCTGCGGATGTTCCGCAATCACCTCCTGCAGATCCGCCCGAGCTACAACGCCGACACGCTGAACGGCGTGCTGCTGCGCAACAGCGCGGTGGCGCGCGCGCTGTTCGACCTGTTCGCGGCGCGTTTCGATCCGGCCGAGACGATCTCGCGCGACGAGGCGACCACGCGGGCGCAGGCCGACCTCAAGGTCGCGTTGCGGAACGTCGGCTCCCTGGTCGACGACGAGATGCTGCGCGCGCTGCACAACCTGATCACGGCGGCCGTGCGGACGAACTACTACCAGCATCCCGAACGGCCCGTGATCTCGATCAAGGTCAACAGCGCCAAGGTCGACGGCATGGTTGCACCGCGGCCGCTGTTCGAGATCTTCGTCCACTCGCGGCACCTGCAGGGCATCCACCTGCGCGCTGGCAAGGTGGCGCGCGGCGGCATCCGCTGGAGCGACCGCCACGACGACTTCCGCACCGAGATCCTGGGCCTGATGAAGGCGCAGACGCTGAAGAACTCGGTCATCGTGCCGGTCGGGTCGAAGGGCGGGTTCGTGCTGAAGGGCAACGTGCCGCCACGCCCGGCGCTCGACAACTACCTGATCGACCGGTACCGCCAGTTCGTCGCGGGCCTGCTCGACGTGACCGACAACCTCGTGAACGGCGAGGTCGTGCATCCGCCAGACGTCGTGCGGCACGATGAGAACGACCCGTATCTCGTCGTCGCGGCCGACAAGGGCACCGCGCACTTGTCAGACACCGCCAACAGCGTGTCGGGTCAGTACGGGTTCTGGCTCGGTGACGCGTTCGCCTCGGGGGGCAGCGTCGGCTACGACCACAAGCGCGAAGGCATCACGGCGCGCGGGGCCTGGGAACTGGTCAAGCACAGCTTCCGTCTGCTCGGGCACGACACGCAGACCCAGCCGTTCACCATGGTCGGGATCGGCGACATGTCGGGCGACGTCTTCGGCAACGGGGCGCTGCGTTCGCGGACGATCAAGCTCGTGGCGGCGTTCGACCACCGTCACATCTTCCTCGACCCGACGCCGGATCCCGAGGCGAGCTTCGTGGAGCGCGAGCGGATGTTCAACCTCCCGCGGTCGTCGTGGAAGGACTACAACCCCGCGTTGATCAGCAAGGGCGGCGGCGTCTTCGATCGGACGGCCAAGGCCATCCCACTGAGTGCCGAGGCGCAGGCCGTGCTCGGGATCGACAAGGCCGAAGCCAGCGGCGAAGAGGTGATGCGCGCCATCCTCGTGGCGAACGTCGACCTGCTCTACAACGGGGGCATCGGCACCTACGTCAAGGCGACCGATGAATCGAACAGCGCGGCGGGCGACCGCGCGAACGATCGCCTGCGCGTGAACGGCAACGAGGTGCGCGCGCGCGTGATCGGCGAGGGCGGCAACCTCGGGCTGACGCAGAAGGGCCGCATCGAGCTGTGGATGAAGGGGGCACTCGTCAACACCGACGCCGTCGACAACAGCGCGGGCGTCGACATGTCTGACCACGAGGTCAACATCAAGATCCTGCTCGACATGCTCGTGCGGCAGGGCGTCGTCAAGGACCGCGCCGAGCGCAACGTCATCATCGAGCAGATGACCGACGAGGTGTCGGAACTCGTGCTGGCCGACAACATCGGCCAGGCGCGGGCGCTGACGCTTGACTCCCTGCGCAGCGCGGCCGCGTACGACGAGTGGGTCGCGTTCGTCGAGGGCCTCGTCTCAGCGGGCATCGTTGATCGCGTCGACGCGGCGCTGCCCTCGAAGGACGAGTTGCTGGCGAGCCCGATGCGCGAACGCGGCCTGCCGCGGCCGGTGCTGTGCGTGCTGCTGGGCCTGGTGAAGAACTGGGCGTTCAAGGAGGCGATGCATTCGTCGGCGCCCGACGCGGCGTCGGCCAGGCCGTTCCTCACGAACTACTTCCCGACGCTGCTGCGCGAGAAGTTCGCGGCGCACTTCGAGAAGCATCCGCTGCGTCGCGAGATCATCGCGACCGGCGTCGTCAACTACCTGGTCAACAACGCGGGCATCTCGTTCCTCGCCCGCGTGATGGCCGAGTCGAAGGCCGAGTTCGGCAAGGTCCTCGAGGCCTACCTCGAAGCCGATGCCACCAACAACGCGCACGAACTGCGCGTGGCGATCGCCGAGCAGGGACGTTCGGTGCACGACGAGAACCAGGCACTGCTGGCCATCGAGCAGGCGCTCGAGGCCGCGGTGCTGGCGGCGCTCGCGGGCAAGAAGGACGCGCAGGCCCGCAAGGCGTTCGACGCGGTCAGGAAGCAGTTCGGCCCGGCCACTGCTGGCGCCTCGCGCGAGCCGGCCCAGAGCTGAGGTTCGCTGGACGGCACGCCCCGGCATCGTTCGTTCGCGAACGATCCGGGGCGTTGCTGTGTCTGGTGGTCTGCGGGCCCAATGCCGTGGCACTCGGGGATCGAGGCGGGCTAGGATACCCGCGTGAAGATCCTCATCATCAGTTCAGAAGTGGCGCCGTTCGCCAAGACGGGTGGCCTGGCCGACGTGGCTGGCGCGCTGCCCAAGGCCTTGCGTGCCATGGGGCACGACGTGCGCGTCGTGCTGCCGGCCTACGCGCCGATCGAAGAGAAGGCGGCGGCAGGCTCGGGCGGCATCCATGTCAGCCCGATCGTGCTGGGTGTGCCCGTGGGGCGCACGCTGTCGCCGGCAGGGGTCTTCGAAGCGACCCTTCCGGGCAGCGACGTGCCGGTGTCGTTCATTGCCGAGCGGTCGCTCTTTGCACGCAAGACCTTCTATGGCTTCGACGACGACCCGTTCAGGTTCGCGTTCTTCAGCCGCGCGGCGCTCGACCTCGAGATCGCGGCGAAGGGGTGGCGTCCTGACGTGGTGCACGCGCACGACTGGCACGCGGCCGGCGCGATTGCATGGCTGGCGACGGCGGGCAACGACGATCCTCGTTATCGCGCGATGCCCACGCTGCTGACCATCCACAACCTGATGCATCAGGGGCGTGCGCCGGGGATGCTGCTCGACTACCTCGGGATCCCGGACGGACGGCTGCACGAGGAGAGCCCGGGTGGCGTGAATACCCTCGCGCGCGGCATCTACCACGCCACGATGATCAATACCGTGAGCCCGACGTACGCGCACGAGATCATGACGCCGTCGGGCGGGTGCGGGCTCGACGGGTTGTTGCGGCACCGCGCCTACGACGTGCACGGCGTCTTGAACGGGATCGACACCGACATCTGGAACCCGCAGGCCGACAGGCACCTCGCCGCGCGGTTCGGGGTCGAGACAATCGAGGCACGCGCAAGGAACAAGAAGGCGCTGCAGCACTCGCTGGGTCTGCCGGAGCGTGCCGACGTCCCGCTCGTGGCCATGATCACCAGGCTCGACGCGCAGAAGGGCCTCGACCTGGCCGAACCCGTGCTGCACCACCTGTTGGGCGGCCAGGTGGGCGAGGCGCAGTTCGTGATCATCGGGTCGGGAGCCGAGCCGTACGAGCGGATGTTCCGCGAGATGGCGTCGCACTACCGCGATCGCATGCGCGCCGTCCTGGCCTACGCCGCCGAACTCGCCCCGCTCGTGTACGGTGGCAGCGACATGTTCCTGATGCCGTCGCTCTTCGAGCCGTGCGGACTCGGGCAGATGATCGCGATGCGTTACGGATCGTTGCCGGTGGTGCGCGCGACCGGCGGCCTCGCCGACACCGTGCATGATGGCGAGACGGGGTTCTCGTTCGGTCCGTTTGCCGCGGGCGAGTTCTGGGACGCGTTGTCGCGCGGTCTCGATCGCTACCGTCACGACCCCGTTGCCTGGCGCGAGATGCAGCAGAAGGCCATGCGCCTCGACCTGTCATGGGACCACTCGGCGCACCGCTACGCCGAACTCTACGCCTGGGCCGAAGCCCGCGTCCGCCCTGCGCCGTAGGCGAACGCAGTGAATGGGCATGTGGGAATTGTGGAATTGGGGTCAGACCCCAATTGACTGGCGTTTCCAGGAAGACAACCGTGGTTGACGACGACGGGGATGGTGCGGGGTCGACAGCGTAGATGGCGGCGATTTCCGTGGACGTCGATCAACCAGGGGGCGGCACGACTCTTGGAACGAGGGGCCGGAGAGGTGCCCAATGTCCCGAGCGCTCCGAGCCGTCCCGCCAGGAACCATCGTCCACGCCTACAACCGCGGGAACTCGAAGGCCCGCGTGTTCCACTCCCCCGATGACTATCTCGAGTTCCGAGCAGATCTGGATTGCGCGCGCCGCAGGTTCGGCGTTGCGGTCTTCGCGTTCTGCCTCATGCCCAACCACTGGCACATCCTGGCGACGCCACAGCGCGATCGTGCCCTGTCACGCGCACTCCACTTCGTGACGTTCAGGCATGCGAGGCGTGTGCACCGGCGTCGCGGCACGACCGGGACAGGGCACGTCTTTCAAGATCGATTCAAGACCAAGGTGATCGACAACGAACGGTACTTCCTTACAGCAGCGCGCTATGTCGAGGCGAATGCGCTGCGGGCGGGGTTGGTGCGGCGTGCTGAACAGTGGGAGTGGAGTAGCGCACACGCCGACTGCGAGTCGCTCGTGGATGAGTGGCCCGTCGAACGGCCCGACGCCTGGAGAGAGATGCTGGACGTCACGCTGACGCTCGACGAGGTCGCTGTCTGTATCCAGGAGCCCCGCCGCCCCGGTCCGCGCCGCGCGTAACCACCAGGTGTCGGAATCGCCGCCTCCCCGCGGCTCTCCTGCCAATTGGGGTCAGACCCCAATTGCCCCCGCGGCGGGCCGACCACGATCAGAATGCATGGCCATACCCGAAGTACCAGTGGTGGCGGCGGAGGGCGCTGGGGCCGCTGAGGGGGTAGCCCAAATCGAGGCGGATGATGCCGAACGGAGTGTTCAGGCGCACGCCCCCGCCGACGCCGACGGCCAGGTCGCTCAACGAGATGGCGCTCGCGCCGGGGAAGGTGTTGCCCGCGTCTACGAAGCCGATGCCGCCCAGCCACCGCCAGACGGGCACGCGCACCTCCTGGTTCAGGATCAGCAGCGCGTCGCCGCCCGCGGGGAGGTCGGGGAACAGCTGCGGGGTCAGAGCGTCTTGCGCGTAGCCGCGCACCGTGGTCGCCCCACCCGCGCGGAAGCGCACGGCCGGACTGACCACATCGTTCTCGTCGCCGATGGTCACGACGCCGAACCGCACCGCCGAGGCGAGCACGAGGCCACGTCGTTGCAGGAACCCGTACTGCTGGATCAGGACCTTGAAGTAGCGGAGGTCTGACCCGATGGCACGATCGCCGAGTTCGACACGCGACGAATGGAACAACCCATGCAACGGGTTGAACACGTTGTCGCGCGTGTCCCACGAGTAGGTGCCCGACACCGAGGCGATCTCGCTGGTGACGCTGCCAGACAGGGGGAACCCTGAAAGCGGATCGATGAACGTGAGGCTGATCTTCTCAGACTGGAACTCGTACCCCGCCGCGATCCGCGTGTGCTGCGTGAGGGGCCACCGCTGCTCGCCCCTGGCGATCAGCGACTCGCCCTCGATGTCGATGACGGGATCGCTCGATCGCGAGTAACGCCGCTCGATGCTGAAGATCGTATCGGCCTTGTAGCCGAACCAGGTGGCGCTGCCCACGAGGAAACGCAGCCTGTTGCTGCTCGCCGTTCCCGACGCGCCAACGCCCGCGAAGATCCCCCTCCCGAACAGGTTCGACCTCCGCAGGTCGAGCGATGCACCTGGTTGGACATCGCGCGACGTGAAGCCGTTCTCCGACAGGACGTTCGTCGTCGCCTGCAGGCCGTATCGCAGCCTGTACCGCGGCACTTCCTCGACCGCGAACACCACGCGCACCGGCTGGACGCCGTTCGCGTCGGGCGCACCAATGGACTCGATCTCCGGCGTCACGCTGCTGAAAATCCCCGTGTTGTACAGGCGCTTCTGCGCATCCTCGACGGCGCGGTTGGCGAGCGGCTTGTCGAGGGGCAGTGCCGCAACGTGCCTGAACAGCGATGGCGACGTGATGGTGTCGCCGCTCACGGTCATCTCGGCCAGCACATGACGCGCGCCTTCGTTGATCGTGACGTGAACGTCTGCGGTCGCCGTCGCCGGAGTGATGGTCGCGTTGAAGCTCACGAGCGCGTCGGGAAACGCCTCGCGCCGGTACAGCTCCGCGACGCGGTCGGCACCGCGCTGGGCAAAGACCGGCAGGTACACGGCCCCCACCTCGAGCCCCAGGGCCGCGGAGATCGCGTCCTCGGTGACCGCGTGCTCACCGGTGATCAACAGCGCGCCCACCAGGTACTGCCGTCCCTCGCTGATCGTCACCGGCAGCACGGCGCGATCGCCCTCGACACGCACGTCACCGGTGCGCACCGTGACCTCGAGATGGCCGAGCGATGCATATCGCGCGCGAATCGGCGCCACGAGGAGCGACGGGCGCACCCAGACGCGCGGGTCGATCCGGGCGTGCTCGACCACCTGTCGGAGTGGCTCGTCTGGGATCAGCGCGTTGCCCGTGAACTCGATCTCGCGCGCGGCCACGCGCTGACCCGGGTCGATCACGATGCGGGCGTCGCGGCGGATCCAGGGGTTGCCCGGCGTCGTGATCTCGGTGGTGATGCGTGGCTGGACGTAGCCCTGCACGATCAGATCCTCGGTCGCGACCTCCCGCCACTCGTCCACGAGGAAGTCGTCGATGCCGACACGCGACCACGCGGCGCGCATGTCGTCCATCGCCCGATCAGAAAGCGTGGCGCCTGTCACCGTCAGCGTGGTGACGGGCCCGGCGTCGACGACGTAGTCGATGGCGACCTGGTCTGGCCGGCCAACGTCGCGCCGATACGAGGCAACGGTGACGCGCTGTCGGTCGCGCTGGCGGAACATCGCGCCGATGCGTTCCTGGTCGCGCCGCCAGGTGTAGACGTCGAACCGGTCACCGACGTCGAGCTTCATCTGCTTGCGGGCATCACGCTCGTCGTTCGCGTCGAGCCCCGAGAACGTGATGTCGGCCACGCGGGGACGCGTGTCGGTCCGACGCCGCTGCGGTCGCGGCTTTGCGCCTCCGCCGAACGTCAGTTCCTGCCTGACCTCGAGGACCTCGTTCTGCAGTGTTTCGATCGTCGCGCGCACGTCGAGGCGTCTCCACCCGGTGTGATACGTGAGCACCCAGGCCGTGTCGCCGCTCTCGCTCAGGCTCTGCGAATACAGCACGTCGAGCCGCTGCCCGAACGACTTCGCGACGTTCAGCCGCGCCACCGGGTCGATGTCCGTCGCCGACAGGTCGACGTTCTGCTCGATCCTCACGGTGTCGAGGCCGAACCAACGCCCGACGACGCCGAGGTATTCGCTCGACACCGCCGAGAGCAACTGGGTCTTCGCTTGCTCTTCGGTGACACCTGCGCGCTCGTCGAGCGTCCGTCCAGTGGCCAGCAGCGATGCGAGGTCGCCCTCGCTCAGTGGGGGGTCTGATGTCAGCCTCGTGGTGATGTCGGTCGGCGGGCCGAGCAACTGCATCGTCACGTCGTATCCGGCGACACGCGTGTCGGCGACGATATTGAGCCGTGGGTCGATCTCGTTTGGGTTGACGAAATCGATGCTTCCCGACCGCACGGTGTAGAGTTTCCCCCCGAAGAACAACTCGCCCTCGTCGGTCGCGGTCAGCGCGCCCTTCATGCCGGGCACCGCGAGCGTTCCGGTCACCGTGACGTCGCCGGCCACCGAGAGCTTCAACTCGTTGCTGTCGGCGACCAGGTTGTCGAGGGTGCGGATGCGGACGTCGAGCCCGATCTCGCTCATGACATCGCTGAGGTTCGAGGCCGCAGTGCCTGGCGACGTGAGGGCGATCGCCGAGAGCGCCAGTTGGCGCAGCGACGAGCGCACGATGCCGGGCTGCACGAAGACGTCGCCCGCAAGGCCGTACGTGAGGCCGCGTGGGCCCGGGCTCGTGGCGCGAATCTCGCCGCTCAGCTCGCTCACCACGCCGGCCGGGACGTCGAGCGCGATACCGCTGCCCTTGAAGACGACCTCGGATGGCGCCCCGTTGCGGGCCGTCGACAAGGCACCGCTGATCGAGACCGCGCCACCGTTGACCCGCGCGGTGACGTTGTCGACCGTGAGGCGATTCCGGTCGAGCACGAGCGGACCGCTGAGGCCGGTGATGGCGAGGCCGAGGTCGCGTGCAATCCAGTTCGCGTCGTTCACCTCCACGCGTCCCAGCACGTCGAGATCCTTCGTCGACCCCTCTACCCTGAGGGCTGACCGCAACGCGCCGTTCACGCGTCCCGGCAGGATCGTCCCGAGCAGGCGCATGTCGAGCGTGCCGTCGAGCGAGAACGCATACGGATAGGTTACCTCTGCAAGGTTCGCCGAACCCGACACGGTGATGTCGGTGCCGCTTCCCAGGAAGTGCCAGGGCTCGAGCACGAGCGTCCCGCGCGCGATGCGCGCGAGTCCCGGTGCGGTCTGTTCCACCGACAGGTCGCCAGACGCGAGCGTGGCCCGCGTCATGCGGACGGTGCCGTCCACGGCGTCTGGTGACAGTCGCGTCGCCGTGAGCGACGCCGCGGCATCGACGCCGCCTCGCCACAGTCCGGGCACGCGCTCGCCCAGGTATGCCAGGGCCGTCACGTGTGACAGGTTGGTCAGCGTCGTCTCGAGCGACGCCACGGCGCTCGTCGACGCGGGAAGACGCGCCGCAAGCGCGCCAGGCAGGAAGGGCGCGAACATCCTCACCGGTGCCCGCCCATGCGCGTCGATCGTCGCGTCCTGTGCCTGGGCCCGCGCCGACGTCAGCGTCGCGACGCCGTCGCCGATGCGGACGTCAGCGGTAATCCCGCGGACCGGGGGGAGGTCGGGCCAGGTGACGACACCGTCCGCGATGACGAAGTGTCCGTCGATCGAAGGCGCGTCGGGCGACCCGGTGAACGCCAGGCGCGCGTCAACAGTGCCCTCCATCGCCGGGACCGCGATCTCGAGCGCCGCGAGGATCCGGGCGATCTGCTCCGCGCGGCCCGACATGGCTGCCGTTACCCCGCGCGCCTCACCCCGCGACGACAATTCGCCATCTACGTCGAGCCGCACGTCGGCCAGCGACAGGGCAACGTTGTGCGTCGTCAGCGCGCGGGTCGACCACGCGAACGACGAGGGACGCTCGAGACGAAGCGGCAGGTCACGCCACGTGCCGTCGAACGCCGACAACGACACCGTGCCGACGACGCTGTCGCGATTCGCGAGCTGTCCCGAGGCCGACAGCGATCCGGTGACACGACCGAGCGTGCCGCGCGCGTCGAGAGCCAGCCGCGACACGAGCGTTGCCAGGTCGGCACCCGCGAGATCGGCCGTTGCCTCGAACGCGTAGGGCGACGCCTGGTCGATCACGGCGTGTCCGGTGACCGAGAGGTCTGGCGCCGCAAGCGTGACGTCGACCTCGCCGTGCGCCAAGGTCGCGGTCACGTCGACCGTTCCCGGACGTGTCGTGCTCCACTGCGTGTCGCGCAGGGCCAGGTGCGCCGATCCCGACAGGGCATCGGGCACGCCAAGCACGTCGAAGGTCCCAGAGGCCACGCCGTGCACCGGGTAGGTCGTGCTGGCGTCGCCCGTCGTCGCGGCAGGCCACGTGACGGGATCGACTCTCCAGTCGGCGAGCGTGCCACGCACAGCCACTCGCCGGTCGATGGTGTTCCACTCGCCGGCGACGTCGAACGTCGACGCCTTGCGCGTCAGCGTGCAGGGGCGGCAGGTGAGGGTGGTGCCGTCCCATCCGATCGTGCCGGACGCGGCGGCTGGCGCCTGTCCGGCCAGCACCAGGTCGGATCCGGCGACGGCCGCGTCAATGCGCGGGAGGTCAGGCGACCCGGTGAGCTGACCCGTGGCCGTGAACGCTCCCACGGGTGTGAGTTGCCGCGGGAGGTCGAACAGGCGGACGACGGCGTCGGTAGACCGCGCATCGACGGTGGTGTCGAGCGCCAGGCGCCGTGCGACCAGGTCGACGCGCCCGCGCATGGTCGCCGTCGTGTCGCCGAGCACCGCGCGTCCGTCGTGCAGTGCGATCGACCTGGGATCAATCGTCGCGGTCGCGTGCAGCGTCCCGGTGAGTCCACCGTGCGCCGTCAGTGCCGGCACATCGACGACGGCTTCCAGGATCCGGGAACGGAGCGTCCCCGACAGTGTCGCCGATCCGGTGAGCGCACCCCCGAGCGTGTACTCCGAGAAATCCATGTCGACGATGTCGAGCGCGTGCAGCAACGCCAGCGCATCGTCGGGATCGGCGGCCGAGGCCGTGACCTGCCCCGTGAACGTCGACGTCGCGAACGGCGCCTCGGTGTCGGCGGGACGGTCTCCCGCAAGGTCGCCCTGCAAGGCGACCTGGCCGATCACCAGGTCGCGCACCGACGTCGTCCAACGGCGGGGATCGAGCGTGACCGCCACCCGGCCCGCGCTTGCGAGCGGCGACGCGTCGGCACGAGCCAGCGTCATGTCTGCCGTCACGTGGGGTCGGCGCCCCTTGGCGAGCGGACCCTCGATGCGCACCGCGCCCGTCGCGCGCGACCGGATCGACGGCCACGCCGGATCGACCATGGCGAGGACGGGCGCGGTTGCGACACCTTCGACATCGACGTGGATGGCCGAGTCGAGGGCGTCGTTGAAGTCGAACGCCGCTCGGCCCGTGGCGCGTCCGCCGAGGAGGCGCTCCCAGGCCACGTCGTGGATGTCGAGACGCTGCCGCGAGAGCACCAGGCGCGTCGTGACGTCGCCCGCCGGGTCGTCGTCCATCGTCAGGTCGCCACTCCGGAGCGTTGCGGTCAGGCGAGGGGATAGAAACGTGCCGTCGACACGGCCGTCGAGCCTGACGGTTCCGTCGATGCGCGGGTGGGCGAGATAGGGCTCGAGGATGCGGCCAAGTGGTGCCACGGTGCCGCCGACCGTGAGAGCCATCTGCCGGTCGCCCTCGCGCATCCCGATGCGGCCCGCGACGTCGAGTCTCGTCTCGTGCGACGTGAGGCGGGCGCGCTCGATCACGACCGCGCCGTCGTAGCGCAGTGCCCCGTCGATCGCGAGCTGGTCGAAGACGACGTTCCCGACCCGGAGCGTTGCGTTGGATGCGGCGATGGCGCCTCCAAGCGGTGTTGCCATGGTCGATGCCATGGTCAGCGTCATGCCTGGAATCGTGAAGGCCAGTCGTTCCGACGACAGCGTCGCGTCGGTGAGCGTCAGGCTGTCGATCCGCGGGACGGTCGGGTTTGGCGTCTTCGACGGGGGGCGACTGTCGATCCAGCGCGTCAACCCGTCGACGTCGATGCGGGGACGCGCAAGCGAGATGTGCCCAATCCGTGACCGGTTCCTGATGGCCGCCAACGGCAGATCGATCGTGAGGGAGTCGGCCGAGAGGAAGGGTTCCGCGTCAGCGATCGCGCGGATGCGGACATCGCGCAGCGTGGCGCTCAGGCCCATGGGCCACGCGCTGACGCCGCTGGTCTCGATGTCGAGACCGAGTGGGCCTTCGACCCGGTCGATCGCCGTGCGTACCAGCCAGCTGCTCACCCATGGCAGGTGGAGCATCACCGTGAGCGTCGCGAGGGCGAAGAGCGCGGCAATAACCGCGCGCCTGAACTTCACCCAAGCAGTCTATCGCGCCAACGGGGTGGCCGCCCCATGGCCCGGCACGACGAGGTGAGCGGTGAGGGCGAAGGGGGAGTGCGAAGACCGGTGCCGGCGACCACGAGAGAGGTCTCGTGGCCGCCGGCTGGCCGCGCTCAGAACAGCCAGCGCACCCCGGCGAACACGTTGACGTATTTGCCGCTGGCATCGACGAGGTAGGGTGCCTTGTCGTCGAGGTCGTTGAGGCTGATCGTCGACGTGAAGATCGCGTGGTTGGTCACGCGGTAGTTGATCCCGGCACTGACGGCCACCTCACGGAAATCGAGATCCGAGAAGCCCGCCATCGATTGCGACTGCAGGGGGTAGTCGAGGCCCACGAGCACCGAGGTCAGCGCCCCGGCGTCGTAGCTGAAGTCGGCAATCGTGGCATCGGCCGCGTTCCAGGTGGCCGATCCGAAGACTTCGAGTCGAGACGAGGGATAGATCTGAAGGCCGATCCAACCCGAGTGAACATTGCTCTCATACGCGGCGGCGTCGTCGAGGGAGCCAAACTGGCCCCCGGTGATTCCGGCCGCTCAACCAACGAAGGCGAGCGTGGAGAACACCGTCTCCAGTCGCTCGCGCTGGTAGGATACCCGGCGGCGAGCGTCCATCGCTCACCGGGTGCGAACCAGACATCCACCCCGGGCGCGTGCACGGTGCGGCTCCAGTCGCCGAGTTGCAGCTCGTCGTTGCTGGCGCTGCGGAAGCGGTAGTGTCCGGTGATCGACGCGCGCGCGTTGGGCGTCCAGGTGAACGTGTTCTCGACCTTCGTGGAGCTCGTCGGGAACGCCGTCAGGTTCGAGCTGCGGCTGTCGTACATCTCGAAGTACTGCAGCCCGGTGAATGGCACGTTGCCGGGACTCATGTACGGCTGGAGGACGGCGGGCGTCGCCGCGTGTTCGTACATGAACGGGTCGCTCACGAAGTTCTGCTCGAAGCGGTAGCGCCAGGCCGCCTTCTTGCCAAAGGTGCTCCGGCCAGCCAGGTACAGCGTGTCGGTGGTCGTCTTCTCGACGTCGAAATTGTCGCGTTCGACACTTTCGAACGTGTACCCCGCGCGCAGGAACGACCTCTTCGCGAGGCGCATGCTCAGCTCGGCATTCATCTCGGTCGGAGATCGCGACAGGCTCGATTGCCTGACGAAGTCCTGTTCGCCCATGGAGGGGAACGCCTGGCGGTAGGTCAGGCCGGCCGACGGCCCTGCAGGCGCCGTGAGCTCGACGACGTCGACGAACGCGTCGTCGGACTCGATGTCGTAGCGGCGCACGTCGGCGCGGAACGTCATCCGCGACGACACGGGAACGACGAGGCGTCCGCTGATTCCCGAGTAGTCGATCTCGAGGCGCGTGCTGTCGTTCCGCGTGTTCGACTTCGTGAGGATGCCGACCAGCGACGCATCGCGCGGCAGCGAGAGGGCGGCGCGCAGCGAGTGCAGCCGCTTCGTCATGCCGGGCACCGTGCCCACGGGCAGCAAGCCAGCGCCATCGTCGTATTGCACCCTGTTCAGGAACACGTCGAGCAGCGACGCCGGGTGGATGGCGTTGTCGTACTGCATCACGGGGTCGGGCGAGTCGTCCTTGAACGTCCTCGCTTCGAACCGGTAGTCGACCGTCAATGCCTTCGCCTGCACCATCGCGCCCGCGATGAGGTCGCGCGTCTGCTCGTCGAGCCTCCGCGTGAACGACACGGTGTGACACGTGGCGCAGTGGCTCGTCGTCATGATCTGGTGGTTCCCGTCACGCGTCTGCATGCGATGCGCCACGAAGAACTTCACCGGGATCGTGGTCGGCAACGAGACGTCGACCCGCGCATTGAGCTCGCCGACCGCCGACTGGTGCTGCGCGTCGGGATCGGTGTCGGTGTGCCGCACGGCGAACGTGCCGCCGATATTCGACACCGAGTCCATGTAGGAAAGCGGATCGTGATCGAGGCGATGCAGGAAGCGCGTGTAGCTGACATGCGCCTTGACGATGCGCTTCAGGTCGACCGACGCGTTGTACTGCTGATCGTTGGCGTCGCCGCCGTTGAAGGCCTGCACGTCGAAGCGGATGCCGTTCTGGCCGCCCCAGAGGTCGATGCCGACGACAGGGCGATCGGCCAGGACGTCGTATTCGCCAACGCGGAATATCGATCCCGAGGTGTCATTGCCGATGCCGCCGAGCACGACGCTGCCTTCGACGGTGGGTGTGGTGGGCACGGGTGGAGTCGCCTTCGCCGCTGTCTGCGCAAGCGCGACGGCGGGCGCGAGAGCGAGAGCGAGCGTGGCGAGCAGGAGTCGTGATCGCATGACGTCCTCCTCAGCGCGTGAGCGCTTTGCCACGACCGGTCACGCCCTGCGAGGGCAGATCCGACCCGTGGACCTTGTTGTGGCAATTCGAGCACTTCGTGTTGAAAGCGCCCATGAATCCGGTGGCCCCGTTGGCGTTCGTCGAGTAGGTGTTACCGAAACCGGCGGGAATGGTGGGCGAGATGCGGGCACTGTGGAAGTGCATCTCGTGGCACTGCAGGCAGAGGAACGGCTCGCTCTGCTTGAGCAGGTTGTTGGCGACTGTGCCGTGAGGGTTGTGGCAGGTCATGCAGCTCTCCTGCACGGGCGCGTGCTCGAACACGAACGGCCCGGCCTTCGCGGCGTGACACGACAGGCAGAGGTCGTTCGGGCGCTCGCTGGTCTTGAGCGCGCCGAGGTTCGTGCCGTGGGGGTCGTGGCAACTCGCGCAGGTCATGCGACCGTCGGGCACCGGGTGACGCGACGACTGCATGAACTGCGCACGCTGCTCCTTGTGGCAGTCGTAGCAGAGTTCGGGTTGCGACTTCGAGAGCGAGCCCTGGAAGGCCGGCGCCGTGGCGTGCGAGATCGCCATGCCCTCGGCGGTCATGAGCCTGGGCGCAACCTGGCGCGACTGGTGGATGGTGTGGCAGTTCGTGCAGCCCACGCCGCTGGCCGCATGCGCACTGCCGGCCCACTCCATGGCGTGATCGTGCCGATGGCAGGTGAGGCACGTCTGGTTGGCATCGGCCGACGACGCATCCGAAAAGGATCGGATCATCGCGGCGTCGCCGCTCTCGGCGTGAAGGCTGCCAGCGCCGTGGCAGGCCTCGCACTGTCCGTGCGGGGTGCGCGTCTCGAACGTGGCGAGTGCGCCGTGCGCCGATCGCGAGAACTGCTTGACCGTGTCTTCGTGGCACGTCGCGCAGGTGTCTGCGCCGACGGCCGTGGCAGGCGTCGTGGGTGGTGGCGATTGCGCGCGAGCGTTGGCTGGTCCAAGGATGAGGACCACGGCCAGTGCCGCGCCGAGTACCGATGGCATGAGAGCCTCCGCGTATCAATGACAGAGGTGGCGGGGCATCCGCGCCGGCCGCTACCCTCCGGCCCGGCATGGCCGGGCGTGCACAGAGTCGCAATCACAGTGCCACCAGGCCTGAACACCGAGCAGGTACCTGGTAACCGTTTGTGGATATGTGGCTTACGGCACAGCCGTGAGGCCAGGGAGGACAGCCTGTGCGCAGAGCCTGGCGCCGATGGCGACAAGAAGTCGCACCTGCAATGCCGGTCGCGACGACTTGTCGGTATTCCGTGGGTGTGCGCGCGTCTCCGCCAGGGTTACGGCTACTATCCGTGACAAAGTGTCGCGCTTGCGGAGATCGCGGAGGAAAGCACCTCGACAGCACTGGCACAGGCTTTGATGAGGTCCCCGCGGAGGTGCGTTGATGGATCCCCAGGTCGCCCGCGACCTTCTCGACCCCCTGGGTGCGCTGCTCGTCGACTCTGAACGGCTTGCGTCGTCGCTCGAGGCGTGTCCGCATGCGAGCGCCGAGGCGCGGTCGCTCATTCGTGCGATCAAGCACCAGGCGCAGCGGCTGCACCTGCACCGCGAAACCTGCGTGGCGCCCACCGTCGAATCGCACACCCTGGCGGGGCTCGGCGGGTTGCCCGTGATCGGCCACAGTCTGGCCATGCAGCGGGTGCTGAACATGGTGCGGCAGGTCGCGTCGAGCCAGGCGACCGTCCTCATCACCGGAGAGAGCGGCACGGGCAAGGAAGTGATCGCCGAGGCCATCCATCGGGCGAGTTCCCGGCGCGATCACTCCCTGGTGAAGGTGAACTGCGGCGCGCTGCCGGAGTCGCTGCTCGAGGCCGAGTTGTTCGGGTGCGAACGGGGTGCGTACACGGGCTCGGTCGGCCGCCGCGATGGACGATTCACGGTGGCACACCGCGGGACGTTGTTTCTCGACGAGGTCGGTGGCCTGTCACCTGCGGTCCAGGTCAAGCTGCTTCGCGTGTTGCAGGATGGAGCCTTCGAGCCCCTGGGAAGCACTCGGACCGTCAGGTCTGACGCCCGCATCGTCGCCGCGACGAACACCGACCTCAGCCTGGAAGTGGCCAGGGGAGCGTTCCGCGACGACCTTTTCTACAGGCTCAACGTGATCACCATCACGCTGCCGCCATTGCGCGATCGGGTCGAGGACATCCCGCTGCTGGCCTCACACTTCATGCGCTTGCACGCGGAGCGCAATCGCAAGCAGGTCGATCAGATCAGCCGGACGGCGATGGCCAGGCTCATTCACCATCCCTGGCCAGGCAACGTCCGCGAACTGGAGCACGCCATCGAGCACGCCGTCGTGATGGCCTCGCACTCGACGATCGAGGTCCGTCACCTGCCTGACGGGCTGGCGCAGCCAGTGCTGGCTGCGCCGGCCACCCCCGGCCAGGATGCGCCCCGTCGTGTCGGTCCCCCTCGGAGTTCCGCTCGACGAGGTCGAGCAATTGCTGATCCACGAGGCTCTGCGCCTGTCCGGCGGCAACAAACAGCAGGCCGCCCGCCTGCTCGGTATCAACGTCCGCACCATCCACCGCCGCCTCCGCGCGCCAGTAGCCTCCTGAGCGACACCCGAGGTTGTCGTCGCGGAACCGCGTGATGATCGGGGTCTGACCCCAATTCACGAATGTGGCCACGCAACACGTCGATTGGCGGGGCGTTGTCGCGTATTCGGGTTGAATTGGGGTCTGACCCCAATTGGCGGGGACGGGGGGGCCGACGGCGGGAAACGACAACGGCTGGAGAAGACGGCCGAGGTGACCGATTCCTGATGCAGGCGCGCCAGACTCCCTGAGCGCGCGGGAGCCTGAGTCGTGTCCACACGCCCGATCGAGCTTGCCCTGGGTAGTCCGATGGCCGTCGTCGAAGCTCCGCCCCGTCACGGCACGCGGGCGCTCAGGGCGCTCGCCGACCGGTTGGTGGAGCTGCTGACCGCCCACGTTCCCGACGTGCCGTCATTGGGGACGGCGAAGTTCCGCGAACAGGTGCAGCAGCGGCGCGATGCGCTGGCACAGGCCGACACCGACGCCATCGTGTCGCACGAGTCGCGCCAGCTCCTCACCCTCTGCGAGGGCTTTCTCGAGCGCGTACGGGCCTACAACGTCGACCGCGACGCGGAACTCGCTGGGGTCGTGCAGGTGATGCACGACCTCGTGACGACCTTGCGCGGCGACGCGCGGCACTTCCAGGATGGCCTCCTGGCCTCGAGTGCAGCCATCGCCAGCCTCGCCGACGTGGACGACATCCGCGAACTGAAACGGGCGCTGGTGAAGACCGCGGCAGAGCTCAAGCGCTCGGTCGTCGAGCAGCAGCAGCACGAGGAAGCGCGATTCGCCACGTTTGCCGCACGGGTCGACACGCTCGAGCAGAACCTCGCCACGGCACGCCGCGAGGCCGCCACCGATCCGCTCACCGGCCTGGCGAACCGCGGCACGTTCGACCTGGTCCTGCGCCGCTGGCTCCTCGAAGCCGAGCGGAGCGGCCAGGCCTTCGCCCTGGTCATGACCGACCTCGACGACTTCAAGCTCATCAACGACACGCACGGACACCAGGTGGGCGACCGCGTCCTCATCGCGGCCGCCCGCCTCCTCGAGACCGTGGCCCGGCCCGGCGAACTCGTGGCGCGCTACGGGGGAGAGGAGATTGCCTTGCTGCTGTCGGAGGCAAGCGCGTCGCAGGCCCGCGCCCGGATGGCCTCGGCGCTCGAGCGCATCGCACCCGCCTACGAATACCGCGAGATGGGCGTCACGAAATACGTGCACTTTGCGTTCAGCGGCGGGGTCACCATCTGGATGCGCGGCGACTCGCCCGAGGACGTCGTCAAGCGCGCCGACGAGGCGCTCTACGACGCCAAGCGGCGCGGCAAGCGCCGCGTCGAAGTGCGGACGCCGTCACGGCTCAGGGCCCTCTTCTCCTGAGCTGGGCGTCCCTCCGTCCCCTTCCGCCCCGCCCGCTTCGGCGCGTACCCTTCCGGCAGGGTGACCGGCTCCGCCTGTGCCGTGAGGTCGAGCCTTGCTACAATGGCCGATCTACGCCCGACTCACGGGGAGGAGCGCTCATGTTGACAGTCCGAGCCGGCGCCGCTGCACTGGCGGCCGCCTGCATCGTCGCGACAGTTACGGTGCTGGGAACCGCCCAGCCCGCCGTCGCGCAATACAAGCTCACGGAAGCCACGGTGGTCCGCATCTCGCTGCCGGACCTGAAGAAGCAGATGGCGGCTGGCACGGTGGTCGTCGTCGACGTTCGCGACGCCAACGGCTACGCCCAGGGTCACATCCCCGGCGCGTGGTTGATTCCGGTGGACCAGGCGGCACAGCGCGCAGCCGACTTGAAGAAGCTCGGCAAGCTGGTGGTCACCTATTGCAGTTGACCGGCCGAAAACTCGAGCGCCCGTGCGGCGCTCACGCTGATCGAGGCCGGTGTCAAGACGCAGACGCTTCTCGGGGGATGGGCCGCGTGGGTCCAGGGACAGAACCCCATCGAGACCGGCGCCCCAAAGTAGGCACGCGGCGCGCCGCGTCCGCGCAGCAGGGCTTTTCGAGGACACACCCATGATCGTCGGATTGATGGTGGGCCGCGAGTACTCCTTCCCCCCCGCATTCATCGAACGCGTGAATGCGCGGGGGCAGGCTCACGGCATCACCGCGGAGTTCGTCAAGCTCGCCGGCACGCAGATGGGCGAGCCGGCCCGATATGCCGTGATCGTCGACCGGATCTCGCACGAGGTCGAGTACTACCGGGGATACCTGAAGCACGCGGCCCTGCAGGGCACCTACTGCATCAACAATCCCTTCTGGTGGACGGCCGACGACAAGTTCTTCAACTACACGGTCGCGTCGAGGCTCGGCGTCGCCATCCCGAAGACGGTGCTGTTGCCGCAGAAGGGATACCCGGCCGACGTCGACATCGTGCCCGAGTCGCTGCGCAACCTCGACTACCCGATCGACTGGGAAGGCATCCTCGATCACGTCGGGCGCCCGGCCATCCTCAAGCCGTTCTCGGGCGGAGGATGGAAGCACGTCTACAAGGTGCACAACGCGCAGGAACTGATCGCCGCCTACGACCTGACCGCGCCGTACCCGATGACCGTGCAGGAGTTCATCGATTTCGACCAGTACGTCCGCTGCTTCACGTTCGGCAAGACCGACATCACGCCGGTTCACTACGACGTCAAGGACCGCCGCTACATCGTCGACCACAAGTACCTGACCGACGAGGTGGGCGAACGCGTCGTGCGCGACGCGCGCACGATCAACCAGGCCCTCGGCTACGAGATGAACACGATCGAGTTCGCGATCAAGGACGGTGTGCCGTACGCGATCGACTTCCTGAACCCGGCCCCCGACTTCGAGCGCGACCGCATCACCGATCACTACTTCGAGCTCGTGCTCGACAAGATGTCGGCCCTGGTCATCGACCGTGCGCTCAACGGGAAGCCGTCGGGCCCGTGGCCACGCTTCGAAGAGATGCTGGGCGCCGCCACGGGCGTGTCTGGCTTCATCGGGACGCCCGCGGGCGACTGAGGCGAGGATCGCGTGGCCTCACCCATCGACGTGTGGCACAGCCTGCTCCGCCCAGACGTCGAGCAGTCCGAGGCGTGGTGGGAGGCGTTCGCGGAACGGATGCGCGCGGCGCGCCTGACATTCGGCGATCGCCTCACGTGCCCGTTCGTGCGCCCGTTCTTCCTCACGCACGACGAAGTGCGCCGTGTCACGCACGCCGCCGAGACGATGGCGGTGATCGGCGAGAAGGTCGTGGCGGCGGCGATGGACGCCCCGTCGCTGCTCGATGAGCTGGGACTGTCGGACGCCGAGCGCACGCTGGTCTCGTACGCCCCCGGCTACGACCGCGCCAGCACCTCGTCGCGGCTCGACGCCTTCCTGCTGCCGGACTCGCTGAAGTTCGCCGAGTACAACGCGGAATCGCCGGCCGGCTTCGCTTACACCGAGACGCTGGCCGACACGTTCGACACGACCGAGATCATGGCCCGGTTCCGCGAGCGCTTCGACGCGACGCACTACCGGCTCTGCGATCTCGCGCTCGATGCCCTGCTCGCCAGCTACCGCGAATGGGGCGGGACCGCGAAGCCGCCGCACCTCGCCATCGTCGATTTCCGCGGTGTGCCGACCTGGAACGAGTTCCTCATCCTCAAGGGTCGCTTCGAGGCACGAGGCGTGCCCACGACCGTGGCTGACCCGCGCGACCTCGAGTTCGACGGCACGACCCTCTCCGTCGGCGGACGCGCGATCGACATGGTCTATCGACGGGCGCTGATCAACGACATCGTCGCGCATCCCGACGAGACGCGGGCGCTCGTGGACGCCTACAAGGCGGGCGCGGTCTGTGTCGCGAACACGTTCCGTTGCAAGATCCCCCACAAGAAGACCTTCTTCGCCGTGCTCACCGACGAGCGGTTCCGCGGCCTCTTCACCGCTGGCGAACGAGACGTCATCGACGCGCACGTACCCTGGACGCGGGTGGTGCGCGAGCGCACCACCACGCTCGACGGCCGGACGATCGACCTCGTCGAGCACATCCGCGCCAACCGCGACGACTTCGTCGTGAAGCCGAGCGACGAGTACGGCGGGACGGGCGTAACGCTCGGGTGGGAACTCGACGCGTCGGGATGGGACGCGGCGATCGAGCGCGCGCTGGTGTCAGGCGACGTCTGGATCGCGCAGCGCCGGATTGCCGTCCGTCGCGAGACGTTCCCAATGGTCGCCAGCGACCCGCATCGCGTCGAGATGCGCGACATGCTGGTCGACTTCGCCCCGTACCTGTTCAGGGGCCGCCTGGCGGGCTTCCTCACCCGCCTGTCGGCGAGTGGCCTGGCGAACGTGACGTCGGGCGGCGGCCAGGTGCCGTCCTACGTGGTCTCGGAACGAGGGGCGCGGTAACGCGCACCCTGAAAGCTGTCGCATGCCGTTCGATTGCACTCACCGCGCGATGCATGGCGCCGACGTCTGCGTGACGGCGTGCCCCACGCACGTCGACGTGGGTGGGTTCTCGTTCGCGCGCGTCGAGCGCGACCAGGCGCCGCCTCCGCCCGATCCGCGCACCATCGACGTCGCCCTGCTCGACATGCACCATGGCTGGCCGAACCTCGGCCACGACGCGCTCGTGCACGCGGTGCAGAACGCCGTCTGCGACCTGCGCGTGCACCTCGCGCGGGCGGGGATGAACGTGCGCGTGATCTCGTACGACATCCGTCGCGGGCACGCGCTGCCCGAGGCACCGGGCGCACGTCACGCGATCTACATCGGCACCGGAGGGCCGGGGCACCTCGATCCGGCGCTCAACGACGGCCGCGACGGCTCGCAGGGCATCGTCGAGGATCCTGCGTGGGAGGCGCCGCTGTTCGACCTCTTCGATGCGATCCGCGACGACGAGCACGCGTCGCTCTTCGCGGTGTGCCACACGTTCGGCGTGATGTGCCGGTGGCTGGGCGTCGCCGACGCGGTGCTGCGCGGACCCGAGAAGGGCGGCAAGAGCGCCGGCATCGTCGACAACGTGCTCACGCCGGCCGGTCGCGCCCATCCGTGGTTCTCGCAGTTCGCCCGCGTGCTGCCCGACGGCGCGCACTTCCGCATCCTCGACAACCGGCTGTACGACCTCATCCCGCACGGCGCGCTGCCCCCCGCCCTCACGGCCATCGCGCACGAGGCGCTGCCGTCGGGCGCCGCTGGCGACGCATTGACCATGATCGAGGTCGCGCGCGACGCTGCCGGCACGATGCCACGCATCCTGGGCGTCAACCACCATCCCGAGATCGTCAACCGCCAGCGCCAGGTCGTCGTGCTCCAGCGGAAGAAGGCGCGCGGACCCGTGAACCCCGAGTGGTTCGACGAGCGTCTTCGTACCCTGGTCCAGCCGATGGCCGACGAGTTCGGCGAGCGGATGCTGCACCTCACCTCGAGCTACACGCTGATGGCGCCGATGCGCCACATGCTGTATCGCGAAGTACGCGTGCGTGGAGAGGCGCTCGGTATCGAGACCGGCGTCCACGAATCAGCCTGGCCGCTGACCTACAGCCTCGCGCAGGATACGCTCACGTCACGCTGACCGAGTCGCCCAGATGATCCCCAAGCCGCCGTTCGCCAGTGAACTCACCCTCGACCAGGAACTGGCTGCCTACGAGTTGCTCAAGCCCCGCCTCGCCGAGGTGTGGAACGTCCTGATGGCGACCGAGGACGCGCACAGCACCTCGGTGGTCGTCCCGTCGCTGACGCTCGACCAGGAAGAACTGAAGAAACTGGCGGGCGTGGCGTTCTACGAGGAGCGCCTGCTGTTCCTCCTGACCCGGCTGCGCAACCCGCGTGCGCACGTGGTCTACGTCACGTCGCAGCCCGTGCACCCGATCATCCTCGAGTACTACCTGCACCTGCTCGCCGGGGTTCCTGCGTCGCACGCCCGCGCGCGCCTGACGATGCTGTGCTGCTATGACGCGTCGCCGCGCCCGCTCACCGAGAAGATCCTCGAGCGGCCGCGGCTGATCCAGCGCATCCGCGCGGCTATCCCCGACCCGGCCCGCGCCTACCTCACGGTGTTCAATTCGACCCCAATCGAGCGCAAGCTCGCCGTGTTGTTGAACATTCCCCTCAACGGCCTCGATCCCGAACTCGAGTACTACGGGACGAAGTCGGGCAGCCGCCGCGTCTTTCGCGAGGCGGGCGTCCCGCTGCCAGAAGGCTTCGAGGACCTGCGCGACGAGCAGGATGTCGAGAAGGCGTTGATCGACCTCCAGGCCAGGCGTCCGGGCATCAGGCGTGCGGTCGTGAAGCTCAACGAGAGCTTTTCGGGCGAGGGCAACGCGATCGTCACCTACCCGACGTCGCCGAAGATCGACATCAAGGCGGCGCTGGCGGGGCTGGAGCTCGCGGTTGACACCGAGACCCCCGAGCACTACTTCGCGAAGTTCCGCCGCATGGGCGGCGTCGTCGAGGAGTTCATCGAAGCGCCCGAGAAGACGTCGCCCTCGGCGCAGTTCCGTACCAGCCCCGGTGGCGAGGTGCTCGCGACCTCGACGCACGACCAGATCCTCGGCGGCGCGAGCGGACAGATCTACCTGGGATGCAGTTTTCCGGCACGCGACGAGTACCGGATGGTGATCACCGAGATGGCCCGCCGCGTCGGCGACGTGCTGGCGAGCAAGGGCGTGGTCTCGCGGTACGGCGTCGACTTCCTCGCGTTCCGGCAGGGACCAGGCGAACCATGGGACGTGTCGGCCCTCGAGATCAACCTTCGTCTGCTCGGCACGACGCACCCGTTCCTCGCGCTGCAGTTCCTCACGGGTGGTCACCTCGACATGCACTCGGGACAGTTCATCTCGCTGAGCGGTCGGACGAAGTTCTACAAGGCCACTGACAACCTCAGGTCGGAACGGTACCGCACGCTGCTGCCCGAGGACCTCATCGACGTGGTGACCGACAACGGCCTGCACTACAGCCACCGGACGGAGTCGGGCGTGCTCTTCCACCTCATCGGCGCCCTGTCGGAGTTCGGCAAGCTGGGGATCACCGTGATCGCCAACAGCCCGCCGGAGGTCGACGAACTGTACGCGCGCGCACTGCAGATCCTCGATGCCGAGACGGCGTACGGGCAGTAGCGCCCGCCTCCCGGATTCTCGCCATCCCATTTCGCCTGGCTCCTCCACGATCCCACGGTTCCCCATGCGCACAGAGCAGCACCACTGGTATTCGCCCCGCCTCGGACGTGATCTCGGCCTCGTGGTGTACGGCCACTGGGGCCCGCCGCTCCTGACGTTCCCGACCAGCGGGGGCGACGAATGGGAGATGCAGAACATGGGTGTGATCCCCGCCATCGCCGACTTCATCGAGGCGGGGAAGGTGAAGGTCTTCAGCGTCAACATCAACGCGAAGGACTCCTTCTACAACAAGGGGGCGCACCCGCTGCACCGCAGCTGGATGCAACGCATGTACGACGAGTACGTGCGACAGGAAGTGGTGCCGTTCATCTGGTCGCACTGCCAGGCGCAGAACATCGGCATCGCGACGGCGGGCATGTCGCTGGGCGCGTACTACGCGGCCAACGCCGTGTTCAAGTACCCGGACGTGTTCAAGCGCTGCTACGCCATCTCTGGCGTGTACGACATGCGGGGCTTCATGGACGGCGTGTCAGACGAGAACTTCTACTACAACAACCCGGTCGACTACCTGGCGAACCTCACCGACCCGTGGCACTTCTCGCACTACGCGAGCTGCGACATCCACATCGTCACCGGGAGCGGGCCGTGGGAGAAGCCGGCGCCGTCGTACCAGCTCGCGTCGATCCTGCGCGCGAAGGGGATTCCCCACTCGCTCGACGACTGGGGCGCCCAGGGCGGCCACGACTGGCCGTACTGGAAGCAGATGATGCGCGAGTACCTCGGCAGGTGGTGACGGTTCGGCGCCCCGATCATTGCGCCGGGCCGCACAGGGGTGCGGCCCGGGCGCGATCGGCGCGTGTGCACCCGGGATGGGTCACGGCGTCGTGCGGGCGCCGCGCCTCAGCGCGCGGCCCGGTGTGGCGCCGGTGTGCTCGCCATGCCGCAGCACCTGCGTGCCGTTGACGAACACGTGCTGCACGCCCACGGCGTACTGGTGCGGCCTGTCGTAGGTCGCCACGTCGGCGACGCGAGCGGGATCGAAGACGACGACGTCGGCAAAGGCACCGGGACGCACCACGCCGCGATCGACCAGGCCGAGGTTCGTGGCGGGCAGGGATGTCATCCGCCTGACCGCATCCTGCAAGGTCGTCACGCGCTCCTCTCGCACGTACTTCCCGAGGAAACGCGCGAAGTTGCCGTAGGCGCGCGGGTGGGTCGCGCTCTCGAGGAACACGCCCTCGGTGCTCTTCGACCCGGCATCGGATCCAATCGACACCCACGGCAGGGCGAGCTGCCGCCTCACGTTCTCTTCTGACATCAGGAAGAACACGGCGCCGATGCCCGAACGGTCCTCGACGATGAGGTCGAGGACGGTGTCGATGGGATCGCGGCCCCGCATCCGCGCGATCGCGGCCACGCTCTTGCCCGTCAGCGGCTTGAGCGCCTCCGACTTGAAGCCGACCAGCAGCACCCGCTCGGGCGACCCGGTGGCGAGGTAGAGGTTCTCGTATCCGGGCGACGGCGTGCGCATCTCGGCCGCGATCCGAGCGCGCGTCTCGCGGTTGCTGAGGCGGGCGATCAGCCGATCGAAGCCGCCCTCGTGCGCCCATGGCGGGATCGCCGAGTCGAGCGACGTGGCCCCCGCGGTGTAGGTGTACATGTCTGCCGTGATCGACAGGCCGTCGCGGCGGGCCTGCTCGATTCGCGCGATCGCCGCGCCCACCTTCGGCCAGTTCGCCTCGCCCGCGGCCTTGAGGTGATAGATCTCGGCAGGCACCCCGGCCTCGCGCGCGATGCGGATCAACTCGTCGATCGCCTCGATGAGGCGGTCACCCTCGCTGCGCATGTGCGAGATGTAGGTCCCGCCGAACTCCGCGGCCACCCGGCAGAGCGCGATGATCTCGTCGGTCGTCGAGTACGACGCCGGCGCATAGATCAGCGAGGTGCCGACGCCGAGCGCGCCGTCCTGCATCGCCTGGCGGACGAGCGAGCGCATCCGTTCGAGCTCCGCCGGCGTGGGCGCGACGTTGGCCATGCCGAGCACGTGCTGCCGGATGGTGGTCGCGCCGACGAACGACGCGACGTTGGTCGAGATCCCCCGGCGCTCGAGCGTGGCCAGGTACTCGGCCAGGGTCGTCCACGGGATCTCGTAGTGCAGGTCGCCCTGCGACGCGAGCATGACGGTCTTCATCTCGGGCGTGAGCGGGCCCATCGACCAGCCCTCGCCGAAGATCTCGGTGGTCACGCCCTGCCGGATGTCGCCCTGCGACCGCCCGTCGACGAGGAGGTCTTCGTCGGCCCACGACAGCATGTTGATGAAGCCGGGCGACACCGCGAGCCCGCGCGCGTCGATGCGAACGGTGGCTGCTGCCGCCGCGAGATCACCGACCGCAGCCACGCGGTCGCCGGCCATGGCGATGTCGGCGGCGCGGGGAAGGGCACCGCTGCCGTCGTAGAGCAGGCCGTGTTCGATGATGGTGTCGTAGACGGTGGCCTGGTGCGAGCTCGAACGTTGCCACGCCGAGGCGGCGAAGATGACGCCGCCGAGCAGGAGCGCCACGCCCACGAGACCCCCGAGTCTGCGCATGGGCTGGATTCTATCGTGTCTCGGCTGAACCGCCCGCCCGGGGGCGTGGCGCGCGCGCACCCGGGGATGCGCACGCAGGTATCATCACGAACATGCTGGAACCCGTCACCCTCGAAGGACGATTCGTCAGGCTCGAGCCGCTCACGCTCGATCACGTGGATGCGCTCGCCCAGGTGGGGTGTGACCCGGCGCTGTGGACGTGGATACCCGTGCCCGTGACCAACCGCGGAGACATGCAGCGCTACGTCGCGTCGGCGCTCGCGGACCAGGCCCGCGGCGTGTGCCTGCCCTTCGTGCAGGTCGAGCGGGCGACGGGCATGGTGGTCGGGTCCACGCGCCTGGGGAGCCTCGCGCTCGAGCATCGCCGCGTCGAGATCGGCTGGACGTGGGTGGGCGTGCCCTGGCAGCGCACCGCGCTCAACACCGACGCCAAGTGGCTGCTGCTGCACCACGCCTTCGAGACACTGGGGTGCGAGCGGGTCGAACTGAAGACCGATGCGCTCAACGAGCGGTCGCGCGCGGCCATCCGGCGCATCGGCGCGCGCGAGGAGGGCACGTTGCGCCATCACATGCTCACGGCGTCTGGACGCTGGCGCGACACCGTCTACCACAGCATCCTGCGCGACGAATGGCCAGCGACCTCCGAGCACCTGCAGGCGCGGATGCGCCGCGATCGAGCCTGACAGGCGAGGGCAGGATCAGCGAACGGCCCTGTCGTGTGCGTTTCGGGCTCGTGTGACGCAGGGTGACGAGCGCCGGTGATCGGGCGGGCCCTGCCTCAATACCGCCAGGACGTGAGGTCGGCGCCCGCTGGTGCGGTCTTGAGGATGCGCTCGACGATCTTCGGCGCGAACATCTGCGCGTAGCGCAACCGCGAGATCGCGTTCGGCTGCGACTGGTCGCCGTTCCAGCAATGCTCGGCCCGATCGCCGTAGGCGATCTCGCCCCCGAACGGCGGGTTGCGGGTCGAGCGCAGGAAGTCGTCGACCAGGTACACCGCGTTGTTCAGATAGTAGTTGTCCATGTCGCCGACGTAGATGTTCAACTTCCCGGCGAGCCGCTGGCCGAGTCCCCGCTCCCAGTCGCGGCGCAGGATGTACGACAGGTCGTAGTTGTCGCGCCAGTACGTGGCGACGTCGCGGTCGATCTCGCCTGTGAGCTTGTTCCAGATGGGTCTTGGATATCCATCCCCGCCGACCGGCGAGAACACCGCCTGCCAGACGTCCCATTGCCCGCCCGACCGTCCACGCGTGCCCAGCACCAGCTCGAGGCGGTTCATGTCTTCGACGAACGTGGTCACCTTCCCGAGGTAGTCGCGGTAGCCGGGGCGCTTCACCTTCCGCCAGGGCCCCTGCGTGTAGTAGGCGTTCGTGTCGCTGTACAGGTCGACGAGCGTGAACGCGCGGAAGTCGATCGGATCCGGGCAGGCCGCGTAGGCACCGTTGTACTCGTCGGGGTACTTGATCTGCACGCCCATCGCTTCCCAGCCGCCCGTCGATCCGCCGAACATGAAGCGGGCCCACCCGGCCCCGAGCCCGCGGTACTTCTTCTCGAGGTACGGAATCAGCTCGTATGTGATCGCGTCGCCGTACGGTCCGAGATTCTCGGAGTTCACCGCGTACGAGTCGTCGTAGTAGGGGTTGGCATGCTGGATCTCGACCAGCAGGACGCGCGCGAACTTCGGCGACGTCCAGTCGCGGTAGAACTGGTACGCATACTCCTGCTCGGTGCGGTTGTAGCAGTCCCACTTGAAGCGCGCGCTGTTCTCGCACGGCAGGGTCGGGTCGGGAGGCTCCTCGCGGAACCCGTCGACCGTGTAGGGGAAGTGGCCGTGGTTGATGACGAGCGGGTACCGCGCCTCGGGATGCGCCTCGAATCCCTCGGGCAGCAGCACGTGCGCGCCGAGGTGGATCTCGCGTCCCCAGAACTTCGTCAGGCGCTCGCTCAGGATGCGCTCGTGCCTGATGTACTTCGTCGCCGGCGGGTCGGGAATCGGCGCGACGACCTGGTCGAGCGTGACGCGGAGCGTGTCGCCCGATCGCGGGTCGAACGACACGCGCCGTGGTGTCGAGTACAGGTTGCCCGGCGCGCGGTTCCATTGCTGGCCTTCGCCCCGATCCATTGGCAGCTTGACGACGTGGCCGTCGGCACGGGTGAAGGTCTCGTACCTGTGGAACAGCGCCTGCACCGTGTACTGCCCGGGCGGGATGTCGATCAGGCTGTCGAGCGGGTAACCCAGCACGTCGGCGGTGATCTCGAGTTCGGCCCCAGGCAGGGCACCGTCCACGTCGATGCCGAAGACGGTCTGCGTGTCGGGGTTGTCGCTGACCTGGAAGCGTGGCTCGCCGTCCGTGCGCGTCGAGAACATGACGAGCAGCCGTCCATCGAACGGCCCGGGGCCCGCGTCCTGCGGCAGCGTCACCGTCACCCGCCCGCGGGGAGCGGCCGCCGGCTGTGACCCTGCCCGAGTCCCAAGCCCCACCACCACCAGGGCGACACCGACCACGACTCCACACGTCACACGCGGCATGTTGGCGCTCCTCAGCCGGCGACCGTATCGCCCCGCGCGCGAGGTGTCAACACGGCGGCGCCCGTTCGTGGCGGCGTCCGTCGACGGCGCGTCGGGCGGCGCCGACGGTGTGGGGTCGCGCCGGGTCAGCCGCCGCGTTCGTCGTTGAAGAGCGTCGTGCGCGCCTGCTGCGTCATCGCGATGACCGCCGGATGCGTGAGCCGGCGCTCGACCGAGATCGCGTAGAAGCGCTCCTTGACGTCGGTGAGCCGCCCGACGACCCTGACGCCGTATCGCTCGCAGATGTCACGCTCGAGGACGCTCGGCGCCGGGAAGACGCCCACGCCATCCTCGCCGAACACCTTCAGCAGGGCCGAGTCGTCGAACTCCGCGACGACACGCGGGGCGATCGCGTGCGCGGCGAAGAACTGGTCGAGCGAGCGGCGCAGGGCCGTGTGGGGGGTGGGCAGCAGCACGGGCACGCCGTCGAGCGACTTCGGGAAGTGCCGCGTCAGCGAGCGCGCCAGCGCCGGAAGGCCGAAGAGCGACACGTGGCTCTCGCCGAGCAGGTGGTTGTAGGCCTTCACGCGCACGTCAGCTGGCATCGGGGCGTCGGTGAGCACCACGTCGAGGTCGTGCAGGGCCAGCGCGGCGAGGAGGTTCTGCGGCGTGTCCTCGCGGCAGACCAGGCGCATGCCCCCGGGCATGTGGAGGACCGGCTCGAGGAGGCGCCGCACGATCAGCTTCGGCATCACGTCGGCCACGCCGACCACGAGGCGAACCGGCCGCCCGGCGGGGCGATGGCGGATGACGTCCATCAACTCGCGCCCGATACCGAAGATCTCGTCGGCGTACTTGTAGACCGTCTGACCCATCTCGGTGAGCACGAGACGCCGCCGTTGCCGCTCGAAGAGCCGCGCCCCGATCGCGTCCTCGAGCGCCTTGATCTGGCCGCTGATCGTCGGCGGCGTCAGCGACAGGACGGCGCTCGCCTTGACGATCGATCCCTCGCGGGCGACGGTGTGGAAGTACAGCAGGTGGTGATAGTTCAGCCAGTCCATGCCGATAGTCTGACATTGAATTTGACGAATCGTAAATACGAAATATTCGACTATTCCATATCGACATTCCGGGGCACGATCCTCCACCGACATGCCGACGACCGAACTCCTCTTCCCCTTTGCCGAGTTCTGGTGGCTCTACGCCGCGTTCACCCTGGGCGTGCTGGCCCTGCTGTCACTCGACCTCGGGGTCTTCCACCGCACCGCCCACGCCGTGTCGATCCGCGAGGCCACGATCTGGAGTGTCGTCTGGGTGGCGCTCGCGCTCGGCTTCAACTACGTGCTCTACGCGTACGCGCAGGCGAGCTTTCCGGGCAACGATCGCCTGCTTGCGCTTCCCGGATTCGACCCCGACGCCGCCGCACGCCAGGTCGGCCTCGAGTTCCTCACCGGCTACATCGTCGAGAAGTCGCTCGCCGTCGACAACATCTTCGTGTTCGTCGTGGTGTTCTCGTTCTTCGCGATTCCGCCGGCACTGCAGCACCGCGTGCTGTTCTACGGCATCATCGGGGCCCTGGTCTTCAGGGCGATCTTCATCGCGATGGGCGCGCTGCTCATGCAGTACCACATCGTGGTCGTGCTGTTCGGTGTCTTCCTCATCCTGACCGGCGTCAAGATGATGTTCGCCCCCGACAAGCCGATCGCGCCCGAGAAGAACCCCCTGATCCGTCTCGTGCGGCGCCTCGTGCCCGTCACGCCCACCCTCGACGGTTCGCACTTCTTCGTGCGCCTCGCCGGCAAGTGGCACGCCACACCGCTGTTCGTCGCCCTCGTGTTCCTCGAGTTCAGCGACATCGTCTTCGCCGTCGACTCGGTGCCGGCGATCTTCGCCATCACGCGCGAGCCGCTCATCGTCTTCACCTCGAACGTGTGCGCCATCCTCGGCCTGCGATCCATGTACTTCCTCCTGGCCGGGGCTGTCGAACTGTTCCACCTGCTCAAGTTCGGACTGGCCACGGTGCTCATCTTCGTCGGCCTGAAGATGGTGTGGCTCAACGACCTGTTCGGGGGCAAGTTCCCGATCGGCATCTCGCTCGCCATCATCGCCGGCGTGATCGGCGTCTCGATCGCGGCGTCGCTGCTCTGGCCCCGCAAGCCTGACCCCCGCGCCGCCGAGGCAGGCGCCTGAACGGCCGCGGCCTCCCCCGGCTCGCGGGCATCGACCGGCGAATGGTCGAGAAGGGAGGGCGCCCGTGCGCGGTCCTCGTGCGGGCGTTCCTGTCCAGGGCCGTCCTGGCCAGAACGTCGGGGGCCGCGGCTGCCCAGGGATTAGAATGGCGTCATGCCTGCGCCGCTTGTCGGGCTCATCATGGGTTCGACGTCTGACTGGGAGACCATGCGTCACGCCGCCGAGGTGCTCGCGCGCTTCGACGTGCCGTTCGAGAAGCGCGTGGTCTCTGCGCATCGAACGCCCGCCTGGATGATCGAGTACGCGACCGGTGCCGAGTCGCGCGGCCTCGAGGTGATCATCGCGGGCGCCGGCGGCGCCGCGCACCTGCCGGGGATGGTCGCCTCGTCGACTCTGGTGCCGGTCATCGGGGTCCCCGTGCAGAGCCACGCGCTCAACGGGCTCGACTCGCTGCTCTCGATCGTGCAGATGCCGGGTGGCGTGCCTGTCGCCACGATGGCCATCGGCAGGGCCGGGGCGACAAATGCCGGGTTGTTCGCCGTCGGCCTCCTCGCGGTCACGCGTCCGGATCTCCGCGAGCGGTTGCGTCGCTTCCGCGACGAGCAGCGTGACGGCGTCCTGGGCGCCACCCTGCCGTGATCGAGCCCATTCTCCCCGGCGCCACCATCGGGATCCTCGGCAGCGGCCAACTCGGCCGCATGCTCGCGATCAGCGCGCGACAGATGGGGTACGGCGTCGCCGTGTTCTCGCCCGAGCGTGATTCGCCCGCGGGCCAGCTCGCCGATCGCGAGGTCATCGGGTCGTACGACGACGTGGGGGCGATCGCCGCCTTCGCGGCCACCGTCGATGTCATGACCTTCGAGTTCGAGAACGTCTCGTCGGCGGCCACCGCCGCTGCGTCGTCGGCCACGCTCGTCAGGCCCAGCGGAGCAGTGCTCCACACGACCCAGCAGCGCGTGCGCGAGAAGGCGTGGCTGGCCGCGAACGGGATCCCGACTGCCGCGTTTGCGGTCGTGACCTCCGACACGGAACTCGTGGCGTCGGTCGAGGGCATCGGTACGCCAGCCGTTCTCAAGACAGCCAGCTTCGGATACGACGGGAAGGGCCAGCGCCGCGTCGCGGATGCTGCCACGGCACGGGCGGCCTGGGACGAACTCGGCCGCGTCACGTGCGTGTACGAACGTTTCGTCGACTTCGCGTGCGAGGTGTCGGTGGTCGCCGTGCGCAGTGCCCACGGGACGTTCGCGCACTACGGCGTGGTCGCCAACGAGCACGCGCACCACATCCTCGACATCACGACCGCGCCAGCCGACGTGCCGGCGCCGGTCGCCGACGAGGCGGTGTCGCTCGCGCGGCGAGTCCTGGAGGCGCTCGACGTGGTCGGCGTGCTCTGCGTCGAGATGTTCGTCACGCGCGACGGCCACGTCCTCGTGAACGAGCTGGCGCCGCGCCCGCACAACTCGGGACATTTCACCATCGACGCCTGCGTGACGAGCCAGTTCGAGCAGCAACTGCGCGCCGTGTGCGGGCTGGAACCCGGCGACACCCGGCAGCACCGGCCGGCGGCAATGGCGAACCTGCTGGGAGACCTCTGGACGGCTGGAACGCCCGATTGGGAGGCGCTCGCGGGGATGCCCGACGTGAAACTGCACCTCTACGGCAAGCGCGAGGCCCGGCGCGGGCGGAAGATGGGCCACCTGACCGCTCTTGCCGACTCGGCCGATGAGGCCCTCGAGACGGTCCGCGAGGCGCGGTCGCGGTTGCGCCGCTCGCGCTGACCACCGACAATGTCGCGCATGAACGCTCACGTGTGCTGCCGTGTGGCCGTCGTTGTGGTCGCGTGCGCGCTGCTCCCGGGACTCTCGGCCCAGGCGCCACCTCAGCGACGCCCGGCGACCAAGGCCCGCATCGATGCCGCCAGGCTCTTCAGTGATCACTGCGCGGCGTGCCACGGGAAGAAGGGCGAAGGTACTCCCATGGGCCGTCCGCTGGCGGCGCCCCTGATGAACGGCGAGACCGTCGAGGCGATCACCGAGATCCTCGAGACCGGTGTCGAAGGCACGCCAATGCTGTCGTTCTCGAAGCAGCTCTCGGCCGCCCAGATCGAGGCGCTCGCGAAGTTCGTCGCGGCGATGAAACGGTGACGATGCTTCGCTTCGACGTCGTCGGGCTCGGCGAGAACTCCGTCGACCTGGTGCTGTCGGTCCCGGAGCCTCCGACGATCGCGGGCGCCGCCAACAAGTTGCGCATCCTCGATCGCGAAGTTCGCTGCGGCGGCCAGACGGCCACTGCGGTCACGGCCGCGGCGCGGCTCGGCTTGCGTGCCGCCTACGTCGGGGCGTTCGGCCACGACGAGTACGGCACCGTGATCCGGTCGTCGCTCAAGCGCGACGGCATCGACGTCTCGCACGCCCAGGTGCGTGACGCGCCCAACCGGTATGCCGTGATCCTGATCGACCGGCGCACCGGCGAGCGCATGGTGCTCTGGGATCGCGATCCGCGTCTCGCGCTCGACGCCGATGCGGTGCCAGATGCGTTGATCGACGCCACGCGCATCCTGCACGTGGACGTCACCGATCCCGTTGCCTCGATTGCAGCAGTCCGGCGCGCGCGCGCACGCAACGTCCTCGTCACCACCGACGTCGATCGCCTCGATGCCCACGCGCACGAGGTGCTGGTGATGGCGACGCACGCGATCGTCGCCGAACACGTCCCGCAGGAGATGACGGGGATCAGTGATCTCGACGATGCGGTGCGGGCCATGCGCGAGACGATCAGCGGCACGATCGTGGTGACGCGCGGCGCGCGGGGATCGATGGCCCTCGACGCCGATGGCCGGCTGGTCTACGAGGCGGGGTTCCCCGTGTCGACCCAGGATGCGACGGGTGCCGGAGACGTGTTCCGCGGTGGGTTTGCGTACGGGCTCGTGCAGGAGTGGCCAATCGAACTGGTGCTGCGTTTCGCGAACGCCGCCGCAGCCATCAGCGTGACGCGGCACGGCGCCATCGACGGCGCTCCCCGCCGCGACGAAGTCGAACCGCTCGTGCGGTCACGAGGCTGACGGCCGACACACGTGGTGCCACGGTGCGGCGTCGGCGAGACGTAACGTAGGGGCCGCGCCCCGCGCTGCCCGCGGCACCGTGACGGCGGCCCGCGGGGGATCTACCACCGGTGATACGCCGGGTGCCCAGGCCTCACGGCGACGAACGTGCCACGGCACGTCGCGGTCACCTTTCCTCCGGATTCGAGCGTCCCTTCCACCACCGCCCGGTCACCCTGCGACTCGATGACCCTCGCACGCAGCGACACCTCCCCCGGAATCGGGGTTGGGCGCTTCAAGGTGATGGCGTAGTCGGCGGTCACGGTGCACGGGGGCGAGTCGAGGTTGCCGCTGCGCATCAGGTGATACGCGGCCGCCCAGTTGCAGTGGCAGTCGAGCAGCGTTCCGATCACTCCGCCATTCAACATGCCGGGGAACGCATGATGGTGCGGCGAGGGCATCCAGGTCGCGACGACCTCGTCGCCTTCAACGAAGCTCCTGATCCTGAAGCCCTGCGCGTTGGCCGGTCCGCAGCCGTAGCAGATGCTCTCCGGTGCGTACTGCTCCTGGAGCGACAACCTGGATTCGTTGCTCACTTCGACTCGTCTCCGTGTTCCCCGGCGGCCCTGACGTACACCACCTTGCCATCGACGATGGTGTGTGTCACGACGGCATCCATGATCCTGGCGGGCTCGAGCGCGAACACGTCCTTCGACAGCACGACGATGTCGGCGAGTTGGCCGAGCGTCAGCCGTCCTTTCCGCCCTTCGTCGAACGACGCATACGCCGCGTCGCTCGTGTAGGCGGCAATGACGTCGCTCAGTGGCATCTTCTCGGCGGGGTACCAACCACCAGGCGGCGTGCCCTCCGGCGTCGTGCGGTTCAGCGCCATGTTGATGCCGAAGCGCGGATCGACCGTGACCACCGGCCAGTCGCTGCCGAAGGCCACGCGCGCGCCGGCCTTGCGCAACGTCCCGTAGACCCATCCGCGCGAGGCGCGTTCGTCGCCGATGTTGGCCGTCCACACGTCGATCTGGTTGGGACTCGGGTTCGCGTGGAATGGCTGCATCGACGCAATCACCCCGAGCGACGCGAAGCGGGTCATGTCGGCCGGGTCGGTCGATTCGATGTGCTCGATGCGATGGCGCCGCTCGCGCGGTCCGTTGACCGTTGCGGCATGCTCGAAGGCGTCGAGTGCCTGCCTGATGGCCCGGTCGCCGATGGCGTGGATCATCACCTGCCAGCCCCGCTTGTCCATCATCGTCACGATGTCGCGCAGTTGCTCGTCGGTGAAGTTGGTGGTGCCTGACCCTGGGGCGTTGTTGTAGGGCGCGAGCATCGCGGCGGTGTGCGACTCGATGACGCCATCGCCCATGAGCTTGATGGCACCGGTGCGGAAGAACGGGTCGTTGCCGTACTTCGCGCGAAGCGCGTCCATCGCATCCGCCTCGGCTGCCGTGGGCACCGCGTCGAGCGAGAACGCCGAGTAGACGCGGATGTTGAGCTCACCCGCACGTCGCAGTTCGTCGTAGAGGGCGAACTCGTCCGAATCGCCATGTGCATTCTGGACGCTCGTCAGGCCCACCTCGTGGGCCGCGGCAATGGCGTTGCGGAGCGCGCGCATCTGCTGATCCCTCGTGACCTCGGGCAAGTGCGCAGATACCAGGCTCTTGGCCGCCTCCTTGAGCACGCCGGTGGGCTCGCCGGTCTTCGGATCCTTCACGATGACGCCGTACTTCGGGTTGGGCGTCTTGCGCGTGATGCCAGCCAGCGCGAGCGCCTTGCTGTTGACCCACGAGGTGTGTCCGTCGTAGGCGGTCATGTATGCCGGGCGATCGGGCACGAGCGCATCGAGGATCTCGCGGGTCGGAAGGCCGCCGGGGAAGGGCTCGTAGTACCAACCGCGGCCGATGACCCACGGGCTCGTCGGATTCGATTCGGCGAAGGCCGCAATGGCGGCCTTGATCGCGTCGAGTGTGGTCGCGTCGAGCAGGTTGACGCGCTCGAGGCCGAGCCCTCCACTGATGAAGTGCAGGTGCGCATCGTTGAAACCCGGCAGGATCGATCCGCCGTTCGCGTCGATCTCGACGGTGTGTGCCTGGCGCAGTCGGCGAAGTTCGCGTGATCCGCCGACGCGGGCGATCGTGTTGCCGCGCACCGCGACGGCGTCGGCCTCGCCCGGCTGCCCGTCGGCACCGAGCACGTGACCGTTGTAGACGATCAGGTCAACGGGACCGCCACCATCGTCGCGCTTGGCGCCCACGATGAGCCCGGCGACCAGGGTGATGGTGACGATGGCGACAACGATGAACGTCGTGAGGCGGGTGGCCATGATCGCGTGACGGCTCCGGGAAGGCGGCGGCTAGTGTAGCGCGAAAAACGGTGTTAACCTCCCGGCTCATGGCCGGATCCACGCGTGTGGCGCTGCCGCGCACGCTCGGCGTACGGGACCTGCTCCTGTTGGAGCTGGTCGCCATCGTCAACGTGAGCCTGCTGCCGCCCGTGGCGGCGTTGGGACGCGTTGCGCTGGCGATGTGGGTCGTCGCCTTCGTGCTGTTCTTCGTGCCCGAGTTGATTGCCGTGCTGGTGTTCGCCCGGCGCGCACCGGGTGAGGGCGGTATCTACCTGTGGACGCGCCAGCAGTTCGGCGAGGTGCACGGCTTCGTCTCGGGATGGTGTTACTGGACGAACAACCTCTTCTACATCCCGATGCAACTGATCTACGTCGCCGGTGTGCTGGCGTACGTCGGGGGGCAGCAATCCGCGCACCTGGTCGACCAGAAGTGGTTCGTGGCGACGGTGGCGTACGGCTGGCTTCTGGTGACGACCCTCGCCAACATCCGGGGCCTGTCGGTGGGCAAGTGGGTGCAGAACGTCGGCGGCCTGGCGACGGCGTGCACGGTGGTGATGGTCGTGGGGGCCGGTGCGTTCGCGTCGCGGCACGCCGGCGCTCCCGTGCCGTGGACCAGCGTCGGCGGCGCGGAACTCTTTGCCGGCCTGAGCGTGATGTGCTTCGCGTTCTACGGGCTCGAACTCGCCTCGACGATGGGCGATGAGATGCGTCATCCGCAGCGAGACCTGCCGCGTGCGCTCGTTGCCGCAGGCGTCCTGACCTTCATCGCGTACCTGGCGGTGACGTGGGCCCTCCAGTGGCTCGTGCCCGCCGATCGGATCGCGACGATCCAGGGCATCGTGCAGGCGGTGGACGCCGGCGCGCGGCGGGCCGGCGTCGCCTGGATCACCGCGCCAGTCGCCCTGACGCTCGCAATCTCGATTGCGGGCGGAGCGTCGGCGTGGTTCGCGGGATCGACGCGGGTGCCCTTCATGGCGGGCTTCGATCACGCCCTTCCCGCCGCCCTCGGGCGTGTGCACCCACGCTGGGGATCCCCGCACGTCGCGCTGGCGGCGCATGGCATCCTGTCGGCGTTGCTGATCACGGTCACGTTCGTCGGATCGAGCGTCGCCGAGGCGTACCAGGTGTTGTTGAAGAGTGCCGTCGTGCTCTCGCTCGTCCCGTTCGCCTACATGTTCGCCGGGCTGGCCCGCCTCGGCGATGCGCGCTGGTGGCAGCGGCTTGCGGGGACGACCGGGCTCACGGTGACCGCGCTCGGCATCGTCGCGGCGTTCGTGCCCACCAGCGACGTCGATCGCGTGCTGATCTTCCAGGGGAAACTGCTGGCGGGGGTGTGCGGGCCGGTCGCGATCGGGCTGGTGCTCTACGCGCGAGCGCGACGGATGTCGGGCGACAGCGCATACGCGGCTCCCGCTCCCGACTACCAGCGGGATGTGCTGTAAATCCTCAACCCACAGGCACCGAGGTCACTGGCCCACGGGGCGGCCGGTCAAGGCACCCCCGTGGACGGCCGCGGGATGACGACGCTGCGCACGCCGGGCTTCAGCCGTGGTGGACTGCGTGCACCGACGTGCGCCGCTTCAGCGTTCGTCTTCGCGGAGGCGGCTGTGGCCGTAGCCGTACAGGTAGTAGAAGACCATCCCCACGGCGAGCCACACGATGAAGCGGACCCACGTCACGCGCGGCAGCTGCGCCATCAGGAAGCCGCACGACAGGATGGCGAGCACCGGCACCAGCGGCACCCACGGCGTCCTGAATGGTCGCGGTTGATCGGGAAGCGTCTTGCGCAGGATCAGGATGCCGAGCGCCACCAGCACGAACGCGAACAACGTCCCGATGTTCGTGAGCTCGACGATCTCCCCGATGTTCGCGAGCCCGGCGAACAGGCCGACGACCAGGCCCGTCAGGATGGTCGTGATGTACGGCGTCTTGTACTTCGGGTGGACCTTCGCGGCCCAGGCCGGGAGCAGCCCGTCGCGGGCCATGGTGAAGAAGATGCGTGGCTGACCGAGCTGGAAGACGATCAGCACCGACGTTGTCGCGATCACGGCACCGAGCGAGATGATGCCTGCCGTCCAGTTCATGCCCAGGGCTGAGAACGCGGTCGCCAGCGGCTCCGCCGTGTTGAGCTGCTGGTACGGCAGCAATCCCGTCAGCACCAGCGCCACGAGGATGTAGATCACCGTGCAGACCACGAGGCTCGCGATGATGCCGAAGGGCATGTCGCGCTGCGGGTTCTTCGTCTCTTCAGCGGCGGTCGACACCGCGTCGAAGCCGATGTAGGCGAAGAAGATGATCGCCGCGGCCGACGAGATGCCCTGCCACCCGTTCGGCGCGAACGGCGTCCAGTTCTCGGGCTTCACGTAGAACGCGCCCATCACGAGGAAGAAGCCGATGATCGCGAGCTTCAGGACGACCATCGCGCTGTTGAACCACGCGCTCTCGCTGATGCCGCGCACCAGCACCACCGTCACGAGCATCACGATGAGGAAGGCGGGCAGGTTGAAGACGAACGGGATGCCGAACAGCGCGCGGCGCCAGGTCCATCGCCTGCGTGGCCAGCTGCATCGACGGCGCAAGGGCCGCCATGTTGCCGCCGGCCTCGGCAAGCTGTGACGTCGCCTGCGCCGCCGTGCGGAAATCGGTCGCAAGCCACGCGGGGATCTGGACCCCGAAGCCGCGCAGCAGTTCCTGGAAGTACGCCGACCACGAGATCGCCACCGCCACGTTGCCGACGGCGTACTCGATGATGAGGTCCCAGCCGATGATCCACGCGATCAGTTCGCCCAGTGTCGCGTAGGCGTAGGTGTAGGCCGAACCCGCGACCGGAACCATCGCCGCGAACTCGGCGTAGCACAGGGCCGCGAACCCGCATGCGATGGCGGTGAGGATGAACGAGATCACCAGGGCCGGACCGGCGCCGAGGTGGCCGGCGCTGCCGGCTGCCGCGGTGCCGACCGTCGAGAAGAGGCCGGCGCCGATGATGGCGCCGATGCCGAGCGAGGTGAGCTGCATGCGCCCGAGCGAGCGGGTCAGCCGCTGTTCACCGTGCTCCATCTCGTCGATGAGCCGTGACAGCGGCTTTATCCGGAACAGGTTTGCCATGAGTCGAAGGTCCTCAGCAGGCCGTTGAACGGTGCATACACTACCAGATCACCCCTGCTATGCTCGTGGCGGCCTGCACCCCTCGACAGGCTCAGGGCAGGCGGGGGTGGGGCCCTACGGAGCATCATGCACATTGCCATCATTGGAGCCGGGGCGGTCGGCGGGTACTACGGCGCGCGTCTCGCGGCGGCCCGTCAACGCGTCACCTTCATCGCGCGCGGCGCACACCTGCGCGCCATCCGCGAGCGTGGCCTGCTGATCTGGAGTCCGCTCGGCGACTTCGTGGCCCGCGCCGAGGCCACGGATGACCCCTCGACGGTTGGCCCGGTCGACCTCGTGATCTACTGCGTGAAGGGGTACGACGACGACTCGGCGCTTCCGCTGATCGCGCCGCTGTGCGGCCCCTCCACGGTCGTGCTGACGCTGCAGAACGGCGTGGAGTCGGCTGCCACGGTTGCCGCGGCGGTCGGTGAGGAGCGGGTCCTCGGCGGCACCACCTACATCGCGACCGCGCTCAAGGCGCCGGGGCTCATCGAGCAGACCGGGACGTTCCGGCGCATCGTCTTCGGTGAAGTGTTTGGCGCCGGCGATGTCGTGTCGACGCGCGTGGCAACGATCCGCGACGTCCTGGCAGGTGCCGACATCCAGGCCGAGGCTGTTGCCGATGCCCGCGTCCCGATCTGGGAGAAGTTCATCTACCTGGCGCCGCTGGCGGGCTTCACTGCGGCGACCCGGTTGGCGACGGGCTACACCTGGCACGATCCGTTCATCCGGGAACAGTTCCTCGCGGCCGTGCGCGAAGTCGAGGCGCTGGCACGTGCCGAGGGCGTCGCCGTGTCGCCCGGGATGCTCGATCGGGTGGTGGGCTACATGAACGCCGTGTCGCCCACGATGCGGTCGTCGCTGCTCATCGACCTGTCGCTCGGCAAGCGCCTCGAACTCGAGGCCCTGCAAGGTGCGGTCGTCCGCCGAAGCCGCGCCGCTGACGTGCCCTCGCCGATCATGTCGACCTTGTACGCCGTCCTGAAGCCCTGGATCAACGGCCCCCCGTCACCAGACGGAACCTCCAGGTAACCAACCGCGAATTGGGGTCTGACCCCAATTGACGGTTTTGGTGAATCCGAGCGAATCGTTGGGCGTTCTGGTGTCGGGGTTCCGGCCGCATGTTGGTGCGGGATGTGCGGGCTGCCTCCGCACGTTGTCACTGCCCGTTCGTCCCAGAACCATGGCGCCGCCGCCAGAAACGTGTTTCGATGTGCGCCACTGAGGTGCCGCCGATGCGCCGTCGCTCGCTGCCATGCTGTGCAGGATTCGTCCTGCTCCTCGCGTCTGCCGCCGTCGCGCAGACATCGCCATCCCGGGGCGTCGACCTTGGGGCGCTCGACCGGGCGGCCGACCCGTGCGTCGACTTCTACCAGTTCGCGTGCGGGGGATGGCTGTCGAAGAACCCCATCCCCGGCGACGAGAGCATGTGGGGGCGCTTCAACGAACTCGACGACCGCAACAATGCCATCCTGCAGGACATCCTCAGGGCCGCCGCGGCACCGACGCCGACGCGCACCCCGATCGAGCAGCAGATCGGAGATTTCTACGCCACGTGCATGGACGAGCCTGCGATCGAGAAGCTGGGACTCTCGCCCCTCGCGCAGATACTGGCCCGCATCGACAGCATGAAGTCGACGCGCGACCTGCCGGCGCTGGTTGCCTCGCTCCACACCGCAGGCGTGGACGTGCTCTTCGACCTGCAGGCCGAGCAGGACTTCAAGGACACGACCCGCGTCATCGCGATGATCGACCAGGGCGGCCTCGGCCTGCCCGATCGCGACTACTACATCAACGACGACCAGAAGAGCATCGAGCTGCGCGAGGCGTACAACACGCACGTCGGCGACATGCTGCGACTCAGCGGGCTGGCCGAGAAGTCGAGCCAGCCGTTCGCGCAGGCGGTGTCGAAGTTCGAGACCGCGCTCGCCCAGGCCTCGCTCGACGTCGTCACCCGTCGCGATCCGAACGCGCTCTACCACAGGATGACCCTTGCCGAGTTGCAGGCGCTGTCGCCGTCCTTCGACTGGAAGGCCTACTTCGCGGCGGTCGGCACCCCTGCCCTTGCCGACCTCAACGTCGTCGCGCCCGACTTCGTGAAGCAGATCGAGATGCTGGCCAGGAACACGCCCCTCGACACGTGGAAGACCTACCTGCGCTGGCACACGATCCGATCGAACGCGGCCTACCTCTCGTCGCCCTTCGTCAACGAGCGCTTCGCGTTCTACGGCACCAGGCTGACCGGGGCGCAGACGCAGCGGCCCCGCGAGAAGCGCTGCGCGACGCAGGTGGATCAGCAACTCGGCGAGGCGCTGGGACAGGTGTTCGTCGAACGGACGTTCGGCGCCGAGGGCAAGCAGCGGATGCTCACGATGGTGGAAGGGCTGATCCGCGCGCTCGATCGTGACATTCGCGAGCTGCCCTGGATGTCGGAGCCGACGCGGGTGCAGGCGCTGGCCAAGCTGAAGGCTGTCCGCCACAAGATCGGCTACCCCGACACCTGGCGCAATTACTCGACGCTGTCGATCGTCCGCGGTGATCACCTGGGCAACGTCCAGCGCGCTCAGGCGTTCGAGACACGTCGCCAGTTGGCGAAGATCGGGCAGCCGGTCGATCGCGGCGAGTGGGAGATGTCGCCGCCCACCGTGAACGCCTACTATCACCCGCTCAAGAACGACATCAACTTCCCGGCGGGCATCCTGCAGCCGCCGTTCTTCACGCGCGAAGCCGACGAGGCCGTGAACTACGGCGCCATCGGCGCCGTGATCGGGCACGAGCTCACGCACGGCTTCGACGACCAGGGCCGCCAGTTCGACGCGGACGGCACGCTCAGGGACTGGTGGACTGCCGAGGACGGCAAGGAGTTCGAGCGCCGGGCTGCGTGCTTCGTGCAGCAGTTCGGCGAGTACACGGCGGTGGACGAGCTGAAGCTGAACGGCAAGCTGACGCTCGGCGAGAACGTCGCCGACGCCGGCGGACTCCGCATCGCGCTGATGGCGCTGCTCGACCACGTCAAGGCCACGCCGACCACCGTGATCGACGGCTTCACGCCCGAACAGCGCCTCTTCATCGGATGGGGACAGCTGTGGTGCACGAACACGCGCCCGGAGCTGATGCGCGTGCTGGCGCAGACGGATCCGCACTCGCCCGGCCGGTACCGCGTGAACGGGGTCATGGTGAACACCCCGGAGTTTGCCAGGGCGTTCGCGTGCAAGGGTGATGCGCCCATGGTGAAGGCCGAAGCGAAGGTCTGCCGGGTCTGGTAGGCTCCGAGCGGCGCGCCCGCCGCAGCCGACGAGGTGACGGTATAAGATCCATCGCGAATGGCCGTGCTCAGCGTGCTCGAAGTCATGACAAGCGGCGTCTTCGCAGGCGCGCTTGGCGCCATGCTGGGGCTCGGCGGCGGCGTGTTCCTCGTGCCGTTCCTCGTCAGCATCCTGGGCTTGCCGTTCAACGAGGCGCGCGGGATCAGCCTCATGACGGTCATCGCGACCTCGAGCGCGGTGGCGGCGATCAACACGGGCCGGTCGCTGATCAACTTCCGTCTCGGCATGATGCTCCAGGTGGCCACGTCCATCGGGGCGCTGCTGGGAGGCATCACCTCGCGGTACCTGCCGGAGCCGGTGCTCTCGGGACTGTTCGCGTTCGTGATGAGCAGCGTGGGCGCACTCATGCTCAGCCGCCTCGACAGGCGCAACGTGCTCGACCTCAGCGAGGATCCGGGGCCGTTCGGCGGACGCTTCTTCGACGGTCCGCTCGGCCGCGACGTCGTGTATCGTCCACGGCGTCTGGTGCTGGCAATGGGTGTGGCCTTCGTGGGCGGCAACGTCTCGAGCCTGCTCGGGATCGGTGGCGGCGTGCTGCTCGTCCCGGCGCTGAACCTGGCCTGCGGGATCCCGATCAGACCCGCGGCGGCAACCAGCTCGTTCATGATTGGCGTCACGGCGGTGTCGGCCGCGCCGATCTACTACGGGCGGGGGGACGTCGTCCCGCACTTTGCGGCGGCGGCGGTCATCGGCGTGCTGATCGGCTCGGCCTTCGGCATGCGACACAGCGTGCACACATCGCCGCGGCGGCTGAAGCAGCTGATGGCCGGCGTGCTGTTCGTGGTCGCCCTGCTGATGCTGGCGAGGCTCGCATGACGCATCTCGCCGACGACTCGCTCGCGCGCCTCGAAGCCTTGTTCGGCAAGGTGCTCGTCTCGGGGGTGGTCCTCTCGGCGTCGTTGCTCGGACTGGGGCTGTTGCTCTGGGTCCTCGGCTACGATGGCACCTGGGGTCGCGACATCCTGAACGCCGGACTCATCACGCTGATGGCGACGCCGGTCGTCCGCGTGATCGTGTCTGCCGTCGAGTACGCCCGCCGGCGCGACTGGTTCTTCGTTGCGACATCGTGCGCGGTGCTTGCGGTGTTGGCCCTGACGATCGCCGTGGCGTTCATGTCGTGATCCGTCGCGTGGGTGGGATGCGCATCGTACCCAGCGAGCCGTCGTACATGCCCCTGTTCACGGCGCTGTGGCACCAGGCGGCGGCCTTCCAGGCAGCCATCGGAGTCGCAGCGTGGACGACCTTCCCCGAGGCGATCATCGCCACCGACATGGCCGAGGCTCGGCACTTCATGGGAGTGCGCGACGATGGGGTCTGCGCCGGCTACTTCTCGGTGGTGTGGCGCGACGAGGCGATCTGGCAGGATCGCGATCGCGACGACGCGATCTACATCCACCGGATGTGCGGAAACACCGCGACCCGCGGCGAGCGGTTCGCCGCGCAGGCCTTCGACTGGGCGATGCGGTTCGCAGAGGGAGCCGGGCGTGCGTTCGTGCGCATGGACACGTGGGCCGAGAACACGCGGCTCATCGCTTACTACGAGCGCTGCGGCTTCGTCCGCGTCGGGACCCGCGTAATCGGCGACGAACCGGCGCTGCCGCCGCACTACCAGGGCATCACCCTGGCGCTGTTCGAGAACCCTGTCGCGCCACGCACGGTGCGAGCGAGACCATGAGCGACACGCCTGCATTCTTCACGACGCCTGGAGCGTTTGGCGCGTGGCTGCGAGCGCACCATGCCAGTGCGAAGGAGCTGCTGGTCGGCCTCTACAAGCGGGGCAGCGGCAAGCCGAGCATCACCTGGCCGGAGTCAGTGGCCGAAGCGCTGTGCGTTGGCTGGATCGACGGCGTGCGCCGCAGCCGCGATGCGGAGAGTTACACCATCCGCTTCACGCCGCGGACGCCGAAGAGCACGTGGAGTGCCGTGAACGTGAAGCTGGCGCAGCGGCTGATCGCCGAGGGACGGATGCACCCGGCCGGTCTCGCGGCGTTCGAGCGGAGGACCGAAGCGGCGACCGCTGTCTACTCGTACGAGCAGCGTGCAACTGCCGCGCTGACTCCACCGCAGGAACGGCGGTTGCGCGCGAATCGTTCCGCGAGGGCATACTTCGACGCTCAGCCGCCCAGCTACCGGCGCCTGGCCGCGTACTGGATCAACTCGGCGAAGCAGGAATCCACGCGCGACCGGAGACTCGCGCAGCTGATTGAATGCTCGGCCGCCGGGCGCAAGGTGCCGCCGTTCATCGAGCGCAAGCCGCCACGCGCCCCGTAGCCGCACTGCCCCGGAGGGTGGGGTGGCGAAGGTGACGTCCACACTCGTTCTTGGAGACGCCGTGAAGGCACGCATCCGCTCGATCCTGACCGTTCTCGCGTCGCTCATCGTGTCGGTCACGGCGGCGCCCGGACAGATTCCCGCGCCAACGTCTGCCAGGCCGGTGACCGACGTGTTGTTCATCGGGAACAGCTACACCTACTTCAACAACCTCGGCGACATCGTCTCGGCGATTGCGGAGTCCGATCCCCAGGCCCCGCGGGTTGTGCCGGGATTCCAGCTGCGAGGCGGAGCGACGCTCGAGTCACACATCACGTCGAAGCGCGCCGACGCGATCGAGGCGCAGCGCTGGGACGTAGTCGTGTTGCAGGAGCAGAGCATGCTCGGCGGCGGGGTCGTCGACGGCCGCGTGGTGCTGGCGACCAACGGAGCCTTCCAGGTCGCGGCACGCGAGCTGGTGTCGCGCGCCCGTGCCCGCGGCGCAACGCCCGTGCTGTACATGACGTGGGCCCGGCGCGACCAGCCAGACATGATCGACGGGTTGGCCAGGGCCTACCGCGACCTGGGCGGCGAGCTGAAGATCCGGGTCGCGCCGGTGGGCATCGCGTTCGCCGAGGCGCATCGCCGCCTCTACTCGCTCGACCTGCACATCTACGACGGATCTCATCCGACAGCCGCGGGTTCCTATCTCGCCGCGGCAGTGATCTACGCCACCATCACCGGCCGCGATCCACGCGTGGCGCCGCCGACCATCTACGGTCGCCCGATCTCCGAGGAAGGCGTGCCCTACGCGAACCTGCGCGTGCCGCTGGTTGAGCTTCCTCCGGCTACCGCGAAGGCTCTGCTGCAGGTCGCGTGGGACGTCGTGCAGGCAGAAAAGGCGGCGACGCCTTGAGCACGGGCATCGCGACCTTGTCGCTGGCCGTTGCGTTCGTGCTCGCAGTGTTGGCGTTCGTGCACGTCTACTGGGCGATCGGTGGGCGTTGGGGCGCCGATGCCGTGATCCCGAGGGCCAAGGGCCAGCCGTTGTTCGCGCCCGGGCCCGCTGGGACGCTGGCGATCGCCCTCCTGCTGGCGCTGGGCTCGCAGATCCTCGCGCAACGCGGTGGCGGCGGGCCGGTGCTGCTTCCCGATTGGATGGCCCGCGCCGGCGCCTGGACAATCGGCATCGTGTTCCTGCTGCGCGCGATGGGCGACTTCCGCTACGCGGGATTCTTCAAGCGCGTGCGGGGGTCACGCTTCGCCGATCTCGACACGAAGTACTTCACGCCGCTGGTGCTGGTGCTTGGCGCCTGTGCGATCGTGATCGCGTTGTCGTGACGCACGAGGTCGGTGGCGACCCGCGCGTCGCTTGCTATCCACTGTGAGGAAGCGCATATTCTGGTGGCCGCGTTGACACGAGGTGAATGCCCGAACGTCGCCTGACTGCGTCTGGCGCACGACCGGGCGTGCCTTGGTGTGCGAAACGCTCGTGGCAGCGCCTGGCTTGGCGCGAGGTGGCGACATCAGGAGGCCAGGACGGCTGATCACCCTCGGTGGCTCCGGTCTTTTGGCGATAGCGCAGAGGCCCTGTTTGTGGTGGACCACAGGCAGCGCATCGTAGGGTGGAACCGCGGCGCACAGCGACTGCTGGGCCACAGCCCTGACGACGTGTTGAATCAGCCTTGCGCAGAGGTGATCGCTGCCCGGGCGCGCGACGGGCATGCTGTCTGTGGACCCAGTTGCCCGGCCAAGACCTGTGTTGCGCGTGGCGAGCTGCCCGAGGGCATGGAACTGCAGACTCACACCAGCGCGGGACGGCCAGTCTGGCTCCGATCCAGCGTGCTCGTCATCCCACATGACCCAGGACCACTATTGGTCCACGTCCTGCACGACGTCAGCGAACACAGGCGCGCCGTAGAATTCGTGGAGCAGGTCGGATCCCTCTGGCACACCAACCGTGCCCCGCTTCACGGCGGTTCGCCAGGTGACGCACCCTCCAGGGGCGCGTCCACTCCCCGAACGTCGATGACGGCGTTCACGGCACGGGAGCGTGAGGTCCTTCGCCTGCTGGCCGAGGGGCTGTCCACGAAGAGCGTCGCAGCGCGGCTGTCCGTGAGTCCGTATACGGTTCGCAACCACGTCCAGCACCTGATGGAGAAGTCGGGCTCCCACACTCGCGCCGAACTCGTGTCACTCGGCTTCCGCGCCGGACTTCTCTGAGCGTTGCTCCTTCGGTCTCCTCCGTTGCAGGGTCATGGTGCGTTCGCACCATGGAACCGGTGCGCCTGCTCCATGGACCCCAGCCCGGGCAGGGTGCACATTACCCACTCACCGTCGTTCGCGGCCTCCTTCCACGAATCCGTGGGAAGCAGGCCCAGTACGTGAAGTCGTAGCCCGCACAAGGAGGAATCAACCATGAAGCGGTATCACATCCTGTTGTTGGCCTGCGTCGTTCTCGCACTGCCGGCGTTGTCGGATGGCCAGCCCTGCGCCAAGATTCAGTCAGGCGCCCTGGCGGATGTCAACGGCAACACCATCACGGTGGGGTACGACAAGTACGGCTACAACTACCAGGCGCACATCTTCAACGGCCTGTACGAGAACTTCTCACGTCCGGGCACGGTCGTGACCGAGGGGACCGAGAACCTCGTGATGAAGTGGAGCGACGACTGGCTGAGCAATCAGGACTGCAACGGGGACGGCAAGTTGGATCGCGGTCTGAACCCCAAGACTGGCGTTTCGACCGGCACGTCGCTCGGATGGGTGACAAATCACTTCGAGGGCGACTACGAGGGATCTGACGGCGAACTCCACCACTACACGTATTTCGCGAAGATCGTATGGGTGGGCCCACCGACGGACCCCGATCCATGGGCGGCGGTCCGCGTCTGGGGCCAGTACGCCATCATCGAGGAGATCCAGACCGATCACTTCGGCGAGTACGGCGGCCGGCTGAAGTCAACGAAGCTGGTGGCGCCGGGGCTGGGGCGCTTCTAAAAGCCCTGAGCTCACATGTGTTGAGGGCGAAACGAATCGAACCCTCAGGTCTGGCAGGGTGATTCGCACGCGCCCCGCCCTCAGCACAACTGAGTCGAAGGGGTAGAGTGACGCAGGACGGGTCGTGCGCCTGAGCGCGTTCATCGGTCACGGCGTTGCGCAGGGTCACGACACGGGCAGGTCCATCCGGTCCTGCCCGTCTTCCCGTCCGCGTCAGCCCGCGTGCACCGCTGGCGCCACGGTCATCCGAGTTTGTACGCCTCCGGCGTCGGCCTGAGCGGCCGATCGAACCACGCCGGCCGACGCGTGCCGTCCGGTCCAGGCGCCGGCCGCGTGTGCGCCATCCATTCCTTGTAGACCGCGTGCGCCTTGTCGGTGTCGACGAGGATGTCGCCGTAGTGGTCGGCAGGGCCGGCCTTCTCGAGGCGCACCCGCTGATGCCAGCAGTGCATGCCGCTCACCGGATCGGGCTGCACGGGGAACGTCAGGTTCTGGTGGACGCCAATCTCGCTCCACCACACGCGCCCGCTGTCGGGATCGTTGCTCGCGAACGGCTGGGCGCCGTGCACCTGCGTCATCTTCATCGTCGATCCTTCCTTGACGAGGCGGACGAGCGCCGACGCGGCACGCGCGCCGCCCTCGTCTTCGTGGAGGCGCCAGCGGCCGAGATGATGTGACATGCCGAGGATGCCCGGCCTGATCCCCTCGGTGACCCAGGCGCGCGTGACGAAGTAGCCGATCCTGGTGTGCACCTTGACGAGATCACCGGTTGCGATGCCGAAGCGTGCGGCGTCGGGCGTCGCGATCCACAGCGGGTTGTTGTGCGAGATCTCGTAGAGCCACTTCACCGCCGACCGCGTGTGGATGAGCGTGGGCAGGCGGAAGTTCGGCAGCAGGTCGAACTCACCCTGCGCCCGATCGAGGCTCTTCCAGTGCACATGGCCCGGCACGTAGCGCGGCAGCGCGTGCTCGGGCCATCCCCACTCGACGAGGGTCGTCGAGTAGAACTCGAGCTTGCGTGAGGGCGTGTTGAACCCGACGCGCGCGATGCCGTCGATCACCACGCCGATGGCCTTGCCATCCTTGCGCACGATGTCGCGGTCGTCGATCGACGACCCCTCGAGCTCCGCCGGCGTCAGTGCGCGCTCGTGGGGCGCGTAGACGTTGTCTTCGACCTTGAACACGCCGTGCTTGCGCATGTACTCGAGTGGTGTCTGGCCCTTCGCCTTTGCGGCGTCGGGAAGGCCGGGCACCGAGTGCTCGAACATCCAGCGGTAGTACTCCTCGACGCGAATCCGCTCGCCCTTGCGGTAGGGCGATTCGAAGTGCTGGCGGATGCCGAGTGAGCCGTCGGGATCGATGCGCCAGCTCAGCTCGATCCACATCTCGCTCTCTTCCCAGACCTCGCCGGGATTCGCCTCGTACGTGCGCTCGACGGGGTCGCCCCGCATCTCGCGCGCGACGCGCAGCACGGGCTGGCGGAAGCCGAGCCACCTGGCCGCGTGCGTCTCCTGGCTCATCGTGTCGTGGCGCTCGGTGCCCAGCCCCATCGGCAGGATGTAGTCGGCGAACCACGCCGTCTCGCTCCACGTCGGCGTGAGCGCCACGTGCAGTCCGATCTTCGACGTGTCGGTGAGCACTTCCATCCACGTGAACCCGTCGGGGTTGGTCCACAGCGGGTTGTAGACGCGCGTGAAGTACACGTCGAGCTTGCCGCGTCCCTCCTTCAGGAAGTGGGGCAGCAGGAAGCTGAGCTCGTGAAACGACAGCGGAAACTCGCGCGGGAAGAGCAGCTCGTTCCAGTAGTCGGGCGCCGCCGGCGTCGTGTGTGGCTTGGGCACGAACTTGTTCGAGGCGTGCAGGTTCACGCCGCCCTTCGTCCCGACGCTGCCGGTGAGGACGACCAGCAGGTAGAGACAACGCGTGATCTGCCATCCCCACAGGTTCCCCGCGGCGGCGGCGCGCCAACTGTGCGCCGCGAATCGTCCGCGTGCCCGGCCGATCGCGCGACCGGCCTCGAGGATCTTGTGCGGTTCGAGTCCCGTCTCGCCGGCCGCGTACTCGGGAGTGAACGCGTCGTACTGTGCCTTGAGCGCGCCGACGAAGTTCTCGTACGTCACCGCCAGGTCGGGACGCTCGCGCTCGAGATACGTCCGCCAGTCGACGAGGCGCCGCACCGACACGTGGTCGACGAGGTCTTCGTCGAGCAGGATCCTCGCGAAGGCCAGCAGGAGTGCGCCCTCGGTGCCCGAGTAGGCGGGCAGCCAGATGTTCGACTTGGCCGACGTGTTCGACAGGCGCGGATCGACCACGATCAGCGTGGCGCCGGCGGCCTGGCCCTCGATGATGCGCTGCGCGTGCGGGTTGAAGTAGTGGCCCGACTCGAGGTGCGACGACAGCAGCAGGATGGTCTGGGCGTTCGCGTAGTCTGGCGACGGGCGATCGGTGCCGGTCCACAGGAAGTGCCCGAGCCGCGCCGACGACGAGCACACGTTGGTGTGGCTGTTGTGGCTATCCATGCCCCACGACTGGACGACGCGGGTCGCGTAGCCGTCCTCACCGGGACGGCCGACGTGATACATGACCTCGTTCCGGCGCCCCTCGACGATGGCCGCACGGATGCGTGCGGCGATGTCGTCGAGCGCTGCGTCCCAGCTCACGCGTTCCCACTGCCCGGCCCCGCGCTCACCGACACGCTTGAGCGGGAACAGCACCCGATCCGGATCCTCGAGCTGGTTGGGCGTGACGACGCCCTTGGCGCACGTGCGGCCGCGCGAGCCTGGATGCAGCGGGTTGCCTTCGACCTTGCGGACGTCGAGCGTGTCCTTGTCGACGTAGGCGATCAACCCGCACGCCGACTCGCAGTTGAAGCAGATGCTCGGGACGATCCAGTAGCGTCGCCGTTCCTTCTTCGGCCAGCTGCGCGACTCGAACTCCACGTGGTCGTCCCACGTTGACGGGTCAGGATGTGACTTGAACTCCATTACCCCTCTCGAGTGACGGGCCGCACTGGGGTGCGGCCCCTACGTGATCGAACTGCGCCGGGGTGCGGTCCCTACGTGATCGAACTGCACGGGGAGCGGCCCTGCGAAGCGTGACCAGACGTCGTCTCATGAGTTCGGCACCGACTGCCCGGCTTCGACCCAGATGTATTCCCAGGCGAGTCCGCCCGCCAGGGCGAGGAACGACGCGGCGACGATGGGGGTGACCGACGTTGCAGGTACCGCGAGCGACACGGCGATCGGCAGCAGGCCGCCGACGACGATGACTCCGCCCCAGAACAACCTCGCGAACGGTCCCCGCACGATCGTGCGCGCGGCCAGCTCGTGGTGCCGCGTCGGACTCGGCGCCAGCACATGCTCCAGCAACAGGATGGCGACGTGGGCGGACAGCGAGATCCCGAGGGTGAGGCTCAACAGGCGCAGCGCCCGCGGGTCGAGCAGGCCGAAGGGCACACCGGCGATGAGCAGGATGCCTGCCCCGGCCGCTCCCGCCTGCGCCACGAGGTCGATCGTTGCTGATGGTCCCTGCCAGAGGTCGCGCGCCAGCCCCTGGGCGAAGAGGAATCCGGTATACCCCGTGGCGAGCACCGACGTGACCAGCGACGGCACGAGCAACTGGCGCCGGAGGTCGTCGAGGCCGAAGAGCCACGCCACCACCCAGAGGGTCGCCAGCAGGCCGTGCGCCGTGAGGAACCAGGCGCCCCACACGAGCCACGACCGCCAGTTCGAGCGCGTGAGGATGTAGTAGAAGCGCTCGGGGCGCTCGAGATCGAACACCAGCACCGCGGCGGTGGCCGCCGTGAACATGACGGCAATGATCGGCGCCACCACGGTGGTCAGGGCGCTCGTGTCACCCATGAGCGCGAGGACCGCCGCAAGGAACAGCGCGCCGGTGGCGACGCTCTTGGTGAAGAGATAGGTGACCAGGTCGGCGCCCCAGGCCTGCTTGTGCGGCACGTCGTAGTCGACGCGTGCGGCGCCGGGATCCGTCGCGACGGGATCCGGTGAGCCGATGGGACGGAGGATCACCTGACCCTCGCGGAACATCAGCGGCCGCACGGGCTGCTCGGGCCGCATCACCGAGTCATCGGCGCCGACGTAGAGGATCTTCGGCAGCGTGTGTTTCTCGGGTTTCCGCACGGTCGTGGGCAGCGATGCGGCGATGCGCGAGACCTCGCTGGTCGGATCGTCGAGGTCGCCGAAGATGCGGCACTCGGTGGGGCAGACGATGACGCAGGCGGGGAGGAGTTCCTGCTCGACGCGGTTCGCGCAGAAATTGCACTTCTCGGCGGTGCGCGTGTTGGGGTCGATGAAGAGCTGGTCGTACGGGCACGCGTTCATGCAACTGCGGCAGCCGATGCACGAGTCACCGTTGAGATCGACGATGCCGTCGCGGCGCTTGAACAGCGCATTCGTAGGGCAGATGGCGATGCAGGGGGCGTTGTCGCACTGGTTGCAGAGCACGGGCAGGAACAGGCGTTTCGTGTCGGGAAACGTGCCCTTCTCGACGGTCTTCACCCAGCAGCGGTTCACGCCGATGGGCACGTCGTGCTCTGCCTTGCACGCGATGCTGCAGGCGTGGCAGCCAATGCACTTGCGGAGGTCGATGGCGAATCCGTAGTTCGGCATGCCGGCGATGCACTATACCGTGGGCCGCCCCCTTACAGCCACGCGAAGTCGGCGCGGATGCGGGCGTCATCGTCGGCGTCGAGGCCGTAGGCGCGGGTGGCGGCCGCCTGCAGGCCGTGCCACGACGACGAGCCCACCCCGTGGCGCCGGCAGCAGCGTGCCAGGGCGGCCAGTTCGGCGAACAGCGGGTCGCCCACAGGAATCGGTGGCACGGGCAGGCGCTCCACGATGGCGGTCGTCACGTGCGTGCTGACCCAGCGGCGCACCATCCAGTTGGCGACCAGGCTGTTCATGAGCGCGCACAGCACCCACTGCGCGTCGACACCGAGCACCGTCCGCGCGCAGAACAGCGTGTGGGTCGTCACCGCCTCTCCCGGGACGATCGCCGCGATGAGCGTGAGCCGATTCGTCGGCGACGCGACGTCGCGATAGGCCAGCCGGTCGCGGCCGGTCGTCTGAAGACGTCCCAGGCGAGCGCGCACGACATCCGGATCGATGAACCGCGTGACATCCCCTGTGTCGATGGCGAACGGGGCGATGTGCTTGCCTTCGAGCACCGGCCAGCCGCGCCGGTCACCCGTGAACCATGCGCTGTCGTCGGTCGCATTCAACTCCCGGCCGAACGTCACGTTCCAGCCCTCGGGCGACGACAGCGCGGGCCACCTGGCGTAGAGTCGCTCGAGCAACGCGAGGTCGCCGCTCGACTCGACGTGAGGAATGGCCCGCGACGCTCCCGACAACTCGCGCAGGCTTTCGCGAGTGATGGTCAGGGGATAGTCGCCGCTGCGCCGTCCCGTTGCCGGCAACTGCTCGAGGCTGTCTGTTGCTCGCTCCCCGAGTCGCGCGGGGATGGCGTCGGTGCGGCCTCCCGAGGCGGCCGTCATCAGCGCAAAGCGGACGCTCCGGTGAATCGCGAAGACTCCCTGGCGGTTGTCGAACCCGACCACCGCATCGATGCGGCAGCGATCCAGCAGTGCCGTGCGCGCGGCCGCGGCGCCCTGGTCGGCGAGCAGGCCCCACGGCACCACGAGGCCGAGCCGTCCGTCGCGCCGCAGCAACTGGAGCGACCGCTCGACGAAGAGCTGATAGAGGTTGGCGTGCGCGTCGAGCGCGCCGCTGTAGATGCCTGCCTGCCGCACGAACGTCGCCATGGTCATGGCGCTGTCGCGCGACGTGCCGCCGTCGCCCCGCAGCGTGTCCCAGGGCGGGTTGCCGATGATGGCGTCGAAGCCCGCATCGGCGCGAGGGGAGCCATCGCGGTCGACGAACACCTCCGGAAACGCGAGAGGCCAGTGCAGCACCCGGTGCCGTTGTGCGTGGCTGTCGATGCGCGCCGCCCATTCGGCGTGCAGGTGCGGGGCGATCAGGCCCTGTCGCCCCAGCGCGACGGCAATCAGGTCGCGCCACACTTGCGGCGCGACCCGCTCCGCCTGTGGCCACGTCGCCCAGGCGCACCATGCGTCGAGTGCGCGCCGCCAGCCGGCCAGCGGCGAGCGCGCCGACTCGAGCGCGGCGAACAGGTGCGCCTTCTCGCGCACGGCCGACACGCTGTCGTCTGGCAGCGCCACGAGGCGGAGCCGGTCGGGCATCGAGGCGCGCAGCGCGTCGTGAGGATCCAACTCGGCAAACAGCGACCCTGCACGCGTCTGCGTGGCCGGCCGGCCCGTCAGCGGCGAACGCGCGAGGTCGGCTGGCGTCGCGCCGAGCAGGGAGTTCCCCACGCGGAGGTGATGGTCGAAGAACGAGAGCGGGCGATCGGCCGCCAGCGTGGTCAGCCACAACGACATCCGTGCGAGCTCGACGGCCATGGGATTGGCGTCGACGCCGAAGAGGCATCGCTGGGCGATGGTGCGCCTGATGCGCGTGCGCTCCTGCGGATCGAGGTCGCCCGCCCGGCAGACGCCGTGTTCGACCACGGCGCGCTCGTAGGCATGCGACAGGTAGTGGCACGCCGCGACGAGCATGGCCCCGCTGCCCATCGCGGGATCGAGCACCCGGAGCGCCAGGATGCGATCGGGCGACACGCCCTCGACCAGCGGCGCCAGCGTCCGGCGCACGAGGTACTCGGTGAGCGGACGCGGTGTGTAGAACGACCCCGACGCCTTGCGTGCCGACGACGCCGGGCGGCGCGAGGGCGTGGGCGCGTCGTGCCGTTCGTCGAGCAGGCGCTCGTAGATCGCGCCCAGTTGCTCGACGCCGAGGTCTTCGTAGCGCACGCGGATGCGGCCTCGCCCGCGCGGTCCCTGACGCGACGTGAGTCCACGCAGGATGCCCGCCAGCGTCGCGTCGTCCATCGTCAGGCGGTCGACGAGCGGAGTGTGCTCCGGATCGAAGAGGCGTCCGTTGAAGGCCGTCACCTTCAGCGCGTCCACGTCGCAGCCGAGCCGGGCCAGCCGCATGACCGCCTGCAGCATTGGGCCGAGGCCACGTGGTCGGGCCCCGCGCGTGATCTGCTCGCACACGGGCGCGAGAGCATAGGCGTCGCGATAGATCGGATGCCACGTCGGCACCACGCCACGCGCCTCGGCGTAGAGCAGGAACAGGATGCGGTACAGCCAGGTGACCGACTGGGCGGCCGCGGAGGGCATCGCCTGCGCGGAGCGCGGAGGCGGCACCATCGCGAGCGCATCGCTGAGCACGTCAATCGCGTCGCGCGATCCGCGGTCGAGCGATGCGCTGGCGCGATCGGCCAGCCTGGCCGACTCCTCGACCCAGGTGTCGACCTGGCAGGGCGAGCCGGCGAACGCGCGGGCGTGCAGGCCACGTGACAGGGCGGCCGCCGTGCGCGCGTCGCGGCCGGCCGCGGCCAGGTGCACGTCCGCATGCGCGCGCGCCCACGGCCGGCGGGCATCGACAAGACGCAGCGTGGTGCCGTTGACGATCACGCACCAACGGCTCATCGTCGATGTGCCCGTCGCCAGCGCCGATGCCCACGCGCCATCGAGGCTCGCCTGCCAGGGCAGCGTCACCACGGCGATACGCGAGGCGCGCGCGGTCAGCACGCCCGTGATCGCCGATCGCGTCCGGCGCATGTGCAGGGCCGGCAGATTCGAAGCCCAGCCACGACGCCATCGGACGTGTCAGGGCGTCGAGCACCGCGGTGGCCCCGCTCGCGGGACCGAGCGATGCGTTCGCGGCCTCCCAGAGGCGAACGAAGCCTGCCGCGTGCCGTTCGACCCGCGCGTCGGTGTGCCGCGAATCGACCGGGTCGAAGAACGACGAGGCGAGCAATGACCCCGAGATGAAGGAACGTGGCGGCAACGACTGGGCGTGCATCGGGTCACCGGAGTGAAGCGATCGCGTGCTCGTAGGGGGTGGATGGTGTGGCGGCGGGCACGAGCAGCAGCGAGACGTCCACCAGGACCTCTCCAGACGAGGGCCCACACAACGGCCGCACGGCATTCATGCGTGGCCGCACCGGCGCCGCGCAGGGCGTCGTGGCGAACAGTTCGCGCTGGACGAAGTGTGTTGCAAGCGGCGTCTGCCGCGCCTCGTCCACGAGACGCGCGCGATCGTCGAGCCCGCGCTGCCTGCGTGTCTCGTCGGCCGCGAGCGTGCTGGCGATCTCGTGCACAGCCGCGCGAGCATGCGTCTCGAGCCACGGCCGCAGGACGGCGAGCCGCCGTCGCCACGTCCGCTGGAGGCGACCTCGCGCTGGCGTGCCGGGCATGGGTCCGACGGTAACCACCACCTGGTGGGCGATCGACACGGCCGGACTTGCCGACACGACAAGCGTGAGCACGGCTAGGGCGCTTGCGTCGCTCAATGCGGCGGGGAGCGCCGCGCGGCGGATCGCGACGAGGCGCGTGCGGGGCCGCAACATCGAAAAGGGACGCGACGCACCGGCGCACGCGGCGACCGGCAAGGCCCGCGTGCGATCCGCGGCCTGCGTCCTGCACACCGGCGTTCCATGCTCGGGAAGACACCGGGGTCGCGTGACGGTGCATGCCGAGGCACGAAGATGACGGATGAGATCGCACGCCTGCTCGGCTTCACGCCGCAGGGCCGGGAGGAGCGTCACCCCATTCGCCGTCACGAGCACGGGGACGTCGCCGTGTGGGGCGAGCGCCTCATCGATCGCGCGTGACCGATCCTGTTGCCGCACACGCAGCGCCACCTGCTCGTGCCCCATCCGTTCGAGCCGCCACGCGTGCACGCGCCGCCCCTGGCCATGGCGATCGACGCGTCCCTCGCGCTGTGCCCTTCGTGTCGGCGTCCATGGCGTGTCGAGGTGCACGACGAAGCGGCACCGGTGGTGCAGGTTGAGGCCCTCGGCTGCCGTGTCGGTGGTGAGCAACGCCTGTGCGCGGCCCGTGGTGAACGACGAGAGCGCGTGCGCGCGGTCGGTGGCGCTGCAGCCGCCGTGGAGCACTTCGATCGACGCAACGCGCGACAAGCGTCTCGCGATGGGGACGAGGGCGTCGCGGTACTCGACGAAGACGATGACCGGCTCGCGTGCCCGACGCACGATGCGGGCCAGCGCGTTCACGAGCGAATCGTCTGCCGACGCACGAAGGGCGGCGCCGTGTATCGCGCCGAGCAGCGCTCGCTCGTGGCTCACCGAGAGTGCGCCAGGCGCCTTCATGACCGCGTCGATCGCGGCATCGTCATCACCATCGATGTCGAGCATGGCGAGACAGGCGGCGAACAGTAGCGGTTGCGTCGCGTCGGGTTGCTGCAGCGCCTCGCGGCGGCGGGCAGCCGTGCGGGCAAGCGCGAACATGCTCGATGCGGCGCGCCTCACCAGCACCTCGGCCACGAGCCGGTTGACGCCGCCCCGCGCCGTCGCCGCGAGGCGATCGATCGCGGTTCGATAGCGATCGAGCATGGCGAAGGCCGCTTGTTCGTCGGCCGATGGCCTGATCGCAAGCGTGTGCGCGCGTCGCGGGAGCTGCGGGCGCGAGTGCCTGACGGCCACCACCGCATCGCTCCCACCGAGCGAGAGCAGCCGCCGATAGCGGAGGTCGTCGCCGTCGTGCGGCGTCGCCGTGAGCACGATTACCCGGTCGGCGCGGCGGGCGAGGCCATCCACCGCGTCGTGGCGGTCGGAGTTCGACGTGGCACCGTGCGCTTCGTCGACCACCACGAGATCCCAGTGGGCGTCCTCGAGGCCGACCAGGGTGTCGCGGCGCTTCACGAGGTCGAGCGACGCGATGATCGTTCCCGGCAGCGTCCACGGGCTCACGTCGGGCGGAAGGGCGTTCCTGGCCTCGTCGCGGCCGTGCGCGTCGAGGACACGGGACGCGATGCCGACGCGTCCGAGTTCGGCGGCCCACTGCTGTCGAAGGTGCGCCGGGACGATGACGAGCACCCGCGCGGCCATGCCGCGCGCAATCAACTCGGCGATGGCGATGCCCGCCTGGATCGTCTTGCCGGTGCCGACCTCGTCCATGACGCAGACCCGCGACGCGATGCCCCGCACGAGGGCGAGCGACGCAATGAACTGGTGGGGCAGCAGGTCGATGGATGCGCCCGCGAGGGTGCGCGGCATCGGCCATGTCGCTGGCGGTGCGGCGAGCATGCGATCGATGACGTCGACAGCGTGAGCGAGGCGCGCCGGGCGAAGCCGCGCATGGCGTCGCTGTCGCGTGAAGCGGTCGAAGGGGTGGATCAGCGTCCGCGACGTGGCGGGCGCGCCATCGAGCGGATCGAGGGTGATTGCGACGCACGACTGTGCCGGACGTGCGTGCGCGACTTGCCAGCGCTGGGCGCGGGCGCCCACGCGTTCCCCCGGGGCGAATGGCGATTGCACGTGACTGCCATCCCTTCTGCCGCCCGGGTACGCAGTTCCCGCGAATCGCGGGCGCTAGGGGGGCGGTCGAAGGTCTGGGAGCAAATCCGGTGCCTCGCGCAGCGCCCACAAGGGGTCAGAGCTTGAAAAATGCTGCAATGAAAGATGTGACCCCTTATCGCCGCAGCAGGGCGTTGAACAGCACGCGGAACGTGGCGTAGGACTGCGCGCGGTGCTGGGGACGGAAGCCCACCATCACCAGGCGGCCTTTCCCGTACCCAAGGTCGGCCAGCGCGCCGTGGCCGGCGATGACGTCGCCGCCTTCCAGCCATCCGCTGAGCAGTGGGTCGCCGGTGCCGTACTTTCCGGCGAACGTGACCGTCACCGGTGAGGCGATGACGTCGCCGCCCGCCTCGCGCGTGCGCACCTCGTACGCGGCACCGAAGGCAAACAGCGCCGCCGTCTCCTTCGGCATCCCGAACGCGAGCGGATGCGTGGGGTCGAGCGTCAGGCGCACGAGCGACCCGGGGCAGAACAGGCGCGAGTTCTCGGCGGCGCGGGCGCGATCGATGACCGGGACGTCGAAGTGCTGCAGCACGAGGCCGCACGACGTGTCGAGGCAGACGAGCGTCCCGCCCTCGTCAACGAAGGTCCTGAGCGCCTCGATCCCCGAAAGCCCGATTCCCCCGGCATACTCGTCGGGCACCGAGCCGGCGGTGTGGCCGTCGACGAATCGCTCCGGCGCGCCATCGGGGATCACGAGCACGTCGAATCGCGCGCGCAGGTTGCCTGCGCGAATCTGCTGGTCGGTGACATTGGTGAACGGAAACTCGTAGCGCTCGAGCAGCAGCCGCGTCCACCCCTCGTCGATGTTCTCGACCCACGGTCGGTGCAGGCCGATGCGCGCGCCGCCGACGGGCGCCACGTTGCCGGGCGGTCGTCCCTTGAGGCCGATGCTGCGCAGTCCGAGGTCGCGCGCGAAGGCCTCGACGAGTGACCGCGACGAGGTCGAGTGCTGTACGACCAGCGTGCCGGCATCGTAGCGGTGACCCTGCGCGTCGATCGGCTCGAGCGTCCACGAGGGCGCCAGTCCAGCGGCGCGAAGCCGGTTGACGGCCTTCGCGAGTGCGTTCCCCTTGCCCTCGACGAGGTAATACGACGGCTTGCGTTCGCCCCAGACCTGCGCCGACGCCAGCGTGGCGCGGTCGAGCCTGGTCATCATCGGCGGTTCGAACGGGTCGGCCACCGCCTCGACATCGACGTTCATCTGCAGCGGCAGCGTCCAGCCCGCGACGTCGTAGGGCCGCTCGGCCGGCGCGTTCGGTGCGAGCCGTCGTACGGGATAGCGCTGCGTCTCGAGCAGGGTCTTGGCATAGGCGCGGAAGGGCTGCGCCATGAACACGATGTCGGTGCCGGCGGGATAGTCGCGATCGCCGGCGCGGAACGGTTCGAGCGAGCGATGGATCTCGATGGCGCCATCGATCAGGAGTTGCTCGAGCGTCTGTGCCGCCTGCGGATCGAACTGGTCCTGCGGCACGATGAACGCGAACGGCCCGCCGGTTCGTCCGGCCTCGACGGCCCGCCGCCCCATCGTGACGAAGTTCTCGACGATCTCCTTCCGGTACCGTGCGACGCCGTCGAGCAGGCCATCCACGGCGGTGAGTTCGTACTCGACGATGTCGCGCAGGCGCCAGGGGCCGCCCTTCCACGGGTTGGGGAAGTTGATCTGCTGGCGGTACTCGGGCAACCCGCGCGGGGTCCCCTGCAGGTCGGCTGCCGCGATGTTGACCGGGTTGGCGATCCGCACGCTCGCGACCTCGGTGAGCAGGCAGACGGTGTTGTGGCCAATCGGGGCCGAATCCTCGTAGCCGGGCCAGTAGTAGTCGTACATCGCGTTCGAGACGACGCCGGCCTTGTTCTCGCGCTCGAGTGACATGGCCATGGCGTGCCCGAGCAGTCCCGCGGTGCGCCAGATGAGCGGATCGGAGTTCGGATCGATCGGGTCGTAGTTCGGTGGCACGAAGAACCGGGGCCCGCGTGGTCCCATCTGGTGAAGCGTGAGGAACACGTGCGGATGCCACGTCCGGTAGAAGAGATCGGCGAAGGCGCGGCTCTCGGCGAGTTGCAGCATGAACGCGTCGCGGTTGATGTCGTGGCCGGCGTACTTCTGGTAGAGCCACGGCATCGGCGCGCCGGCGTAGGGGGTGTCCTTCATCCTGGCAAACCAGTCGGTGACCATGGCGTGGCCGTCGGGGTTCAACGAGGGGATGATGAGGATCACCGTCTCGCGGAGGATCGTGAGCCAGCGCGGGTCATTCGTCGTCGCGAGCTTGTAGAGCAGCTCGTTGGACATCTGCGTCGCCCCGATTTCGGTGGCGTGGATGCTGTGCCCGAGCACGACAATGGCCTTCTGGTCGGCAGCGAGGCGCGCGGCTTCGTCGCTCGTCAGCGTGCGAGGGTCGGCGAGCCTGAGGTTCGTCGTGCGGATGGCCTCGAGGCGCGCGATGTTCTCTGGCGCCGACACCACCGCCGCGAGCATCGCGCGGCCCTCGGTCGATCGTCCGTACGTGATCAGCTCCACCCGGTCTGAACGGGCGGCCACCTCGGTGAAGTAGCGCTGGATCTCCTCCCACGAGGCGAGCTGGCCATCGTCGCCCATCTGGAAGCCGAACACGACGTAGGGCGACGACACCGCCGGCGTCGCGACCGTGGTGGCCTGCGTCGCGGGCGCGACCGGGGCAATGACCGGGGCAGCGACCTGGGCCGAGGCGGGCGCAACGGCGAGCATCGCCACGAGGAGTGCGCGGCGAACGCGCACGCCGGTGCGGCTGGGACGATCGTGCAGGAAAGCAGCCATGGATGGGGGAATGATACGGGTGAGCGTCACAGTCACGGGCGTGACCTCCAGGTCATGCCAGCGGATGCCAATGATGTCAGGGATGCAGGATCAGTCGTGCGATGGTCGCGCCGAGGTGTGCGTCGGGAGCGTCGTAGAACTCGGCCACGCGTGGATGCGTGGCCAGGACCCGATGCACGGCCGCGCGCTGCACGCCGATGCCGCGGCCGTGGACGAGCCTGACGACCGGGTGTCGGGCGTCGGCGGCCGCGTGGAGGTATTCATCGACCACCGACGGGATGTCGCGCGGCGCAAAGGCGTGGAGGTCGATCGACGGCTCGATCGGCACGTGGTGGACGGGGTCGTCGCTCACGCCAGGTCGTCTGAATACTCGGCAGTGACGATGGTCTTCAAGCCGCCGCGGACCGAGAAATCGCCGACGACGCGCATGCGTTTCGGCCGGCAGGCCGCCACGAGGTCGTCGAGGATCTGGTTGATCGCGGCCTCGAAGAAGATGCCCTTGTTCCTGAAGTCGATGAAGTAGTACTTCAACGATTTCAACTCGATACAGGAATCCCTGGGCACGTAGGTGACGATGATCTCGCCGAAGTCGGGCAGGCCCGTCTTGGGGCAGACCGAGGTGAACTCAGGGAAGCTCGTTTCAACCTCGAAGTCGCGCCCGGGGCGTGGATTGGGAAAGGTCTCGATCGCAGGCGTGCTCATGGTCCGAGTGTAACATTCACACAGGAAAATCGGCCTCCGATCGCAGTGGAGTCATTGACAGCGTCCGGGGTGCGCGCTAGCATGCTGCGACGTTTTCGACGATTTCCGCAGTGGTTCGCTTCGCGCGTGCGACCTGCTGCCGGCCCCGAACGACACGCGCGACTAACACCAGGGGGACGCGATGGTTGAGGCCCGCAAGCTGGGCAAGGTCGGTCTCTTCCGCCACTTCGCGGAAAAGTTCGACTGGAAGCTGGCGACTGCGCGTGAGGTGTTCGAAGAACTGAACACGCTCGCCGAGAAGGAACTGAAGAAGACGGGTGAGTTCACGATGCCTGGCATCGTGAAGCTCGTCGTGCAGAAGCGCAAGGCCCGCATGGGCCGCAACCCCGCAACGGGGGATCCCATCAAGATCCCGGCCAAGACCGTCGTGAAGGCGCGCGTCGTCAAGCAGATGAAGGACGCCGTCCTGCCGCGCAAGTAGCGGCAATCGGCCAATCACACCACTCGCAGGCGCGGCCGGTTGCTGCTCACGCAGTGCCGGCCGCGCGGCGTTTAACCCGGAGTCGCTGCGCGTCGCTCCGCGAACGCGCGTCACCGCGCGCGTTGATCCGGCGCCACGCTCGCCTGCTCGAGCGCCGTCGCGAGCGGCCGTCCCGCGCTCCGCGCGAGCGACACGTCGAACGTCGTCCCGGTTCCCACCAGGCTCGAGACCGTGATGGTCCCGTCGAGTTGCTCGACGATCTTCTTGCAGATCGCGAGCCCCAGGCCGAGCCCGCGCCGCTTGGTCGTCACGAAGTCGTCGAAGATCCGCGGCAGACGATCGGGCGGAATCCCGCAGCCCGTATCACGCACGCGAACGTGCACGCGCTCAGCGTCGTGGTCATTGCCGCCGGTGACCTCGACGACAACGCTGCCGCCGGGCGCCGTCGCCTGCAGGGCATTGAGGATGGTGTTGCGCCAGACACGTCCCAGCGCGAACACGTCTCCGTCGACGATGCATGCGTCCCCGTCCGGGGCGTCGAGGGTGAGGGTTACGCCGGCAGCGTCGGCCAGCGGCTGCATGGCCTCGACCACGTCGCGCACCGCGCGCGTCACGTCGAAGGGGAAGCGCTCGAGGGGCACCGGTCGCCCGAGGTGCTTCAGGTCGTCGAGCACGCGACGCACGATGCTGAACTCGCGGTCGACGGTCCGCCTGAACGTCTCGCGGTACTCCGTGTCGTCGGGCATCTTCATGATCAGGCGGCAGCTGTTGCCGATGTTCTGGATCGGGTGCGCCAGATCGTGCACGAGCCCGGCCGCGATCCGGCCGAACATGGCGTGCCGTTCCTGGCGTCGCGTCTGCTCCTGGAGTTCGCCGAGCCGTTCGGCCATCTGGTTGAACGCCTCGCCCAGCCGTTGGAACTCGTCGCGCCGCTCGAGGTTCACGCGTGTCTCGAGCTTGCCCTCGGCCAGCGCTTCGGTGCCGCGAATGAGCGTCAGGATGGGCGCGATGAACGACCGTCCCCAGTAGAGCCCGGTGACAATCATGGCGACGAGCGCCAGGACGATCGCGATCGCCAACTGGCCTTGCAGCCGGTCGGCCAGGCCGAACGCCTCAGACGAGGGTTGCTCGACCACGAGCACCCAGCCGAGCGTGGGGAGGGTGGCTGCGACGGCCAGCCACTGCTGCCCATGCTCGTCGGCGTACTCGGCGCTGATGGGGCCAGCCAGCGGCGCCGTCAGCGCACGCGCGGCCACCGGATGCGTGCGCACGTCCTCGCCGCGCGCCACACGCCCCTTCTGATCGGGGTCACCGTGGGCGATCAACCGACCGTCGGCATCCGCGAGCATCGCGTAGCCCCGCTCGCCGATCCGCAGCCGATCGACGACCCGCCACATCTGCTCGAGGTGAAGCTCGGCGACCAGTTGCACGGATTCATCGGTGCCACGTCCCGACCGCAGCGTCATCGTCGCGCGCGGCAGGAGGGCATCGTCGATGTCGATCGGCGAGAGGGCGATGCCGCGGCGATCCACGTGGTCGATGGGCGGAACCGTCAGGCCCTCGAGCGAGAGGCGGCTCGACACCAGCGGCGTGCCTCCGCCCGAGAACAACGTCAGCGAGCGGACCTCGGGGAACGCGAGCACGTAGTTGCGTAACACGCGCTCCTGCTGCCAGCGTTCGAGCCGGGTGCCCTGCAACTCGGTGGCCACGGCGAGGAGCGTGTCGGACGTGCGCGCGAACCACTGATCGAGCTGCTCGGCCGTGCGCCGCGCCACGTTCTCGGTCCCGTCGACCACAGACCGGTGCGTGCCGAGGCGCAGTGTTCGCATCGAGATGAAGCCGTACAGCACCAGCGGCACGATGGCAGCCACCGTGCCGAGGATCGCGAAGCGGTAGGCAAGGCGCTGCTTCACGTCGAGAGACGCGCAGGGCGCCACTGGGCAATCGTGCCGACGGCGTCCCGGTCGGGATCCTTCGGCAGGGTGAACGTCCGGCGCACTGCGCGCGCCGTTTCGGTCCAGCACAGGAACAGCGCCGGCGGGTCGGCGCGCATGGCCAGGTCGAGCGCGCGGACAGCGGTCCGCTCCTCGTCGCCAGGGCGCGCCATCCTGACCGCATCGAGCGGTTCGTCCAGCGCGCGGTACCCGGACGACACGTAGCGCGCCCCCACGTCCTGGCCGGCGTGCCAGAACCAGTACGGCCAGTTGACGCCGAACCCGGCCACCATCTCGAGCAGGTAGGCCTCGAAGTCACCCGACGCGAGCCGGCGCTGCAGGTCGTTCTGCGGGATCGGGACCAGTTGCATGTCGACGCCGATGTCGAGCAGTGCCCGCTGCACGAAGATCGCCAGTCGCTCGAACATCGGGTAGCCGGACGGCACGAGGCACGAGAACTGCACGAGCGCGCTCGACGGCGAGCCGTGCCGCTTCGGGATGGCTGCTTCGATCATCGTGCGCGCCCGTGCGGGATCGTCTTCGGCCGGCTGCGATCCGTCGTCGAACGCCCAGTGCCGAGGCCACACGTGGCTGGCCGCAGCCTGGCCGCGTCCCCCGAACATGCCGGCGATCAGCGCATTGCGGTTCACCGCGAGGTTCAGCGCCTGCCTGACCACCGTCTGCGCGAGCACGGGATGCGCAAGGTTGAATCCCACCAGGTACACGTAAGGTCGCAGCGACGTGACGGGCTGGACGTCGGACGTGGCCTCGATGAACTCCACCGCCTCAGGCGCCACTTCGTACAGGAAGTCGATTTCGCCGCGGAGCATGGCGCTCCAGGCCACGCGCGGCGTCGAGAACGAGCGAAGGTCCACCCGCGCGATGGCGGGCCGGCCCAGGTAGTAGCCGTCGAACGCGCGCATGACGATGCGGCCCGGCTCTCGCGAGTCCTCGATGAAGGGCCCCGCACCGACTTCGCCGTCGGGGCCGCGGCTGATGGGCATGAGGGCCAGCGCTTCGAGCAGGAACGACGAGCGGGTGCGCAGGTCGAGCCGCAGGACCCTGCGGGACTCGGCCGTCACGTTGACGACGTCGCGCAGGCCGGGTGCCACTCCGAACGGGCCGGGCGTGCCGAGGTCGGGTTGGAGGCCCGCGCGCACCGCATCGGCGTCGAGTGGGCTGCCGTCGTGAAAGACGAGCCGGTCGCGCAGCGTGAAGCGCCAGGTGCGCCCGTCGTCGGAAACCGTCCAGTGTGAGGCGAGCGCGGGCAGGGGACGCCCGTTGGACGCAAGAACCACCAGGCTGGCGTTGCTGAGGAGATTGGCGACGGCCGGGAGGCCGGCACCCGGCCGCGGCTGGGCGATGCCGGTGACGAGCGTGACGGGTGTCGTGGCGGCGTGCGGGGCGCTGCCACGCCGGCATGCGGCCGCCAGGGCCAGGGCCGACGGGGCGGTCAGCGCCTGCAACAGGGTGCGACGCGAGACGAGCGAGGCGCCGGGGCCGGTCACGCCGCGTAATGTACACCGGACCCCGCCGGGCGGCCCGTGACCCGCATCATTCGCCTCCCGATCCGCAGATCGGCGCCAGTGATGCGGGCGACGGGTCGCCCCGGGTGCTGACTACTTGCTGTCGCGCGGCGGCTCGCTCGGATAGTCGATCAACCAGGGGCACGACAGGGGCGGACGCGCTTGCGTTCCGGGCTTCACGATGCGGATGTTCATGCTGCTCCTTCGCAGGGTTCGGTGGCCGATGAGACGTCGCGGGCCATTGAAACGAGCGCCGACTCGAATGCACGTCGATGACATGTCGGCGCATGCATGTCACCAAGTTCGTGGTGCGAGGCGACGGCGCATCCGCCGGCACAGACCGGGACGAACGCACAGTCTCCGCAGAGTTCGTACGCGGCAAGCGCGTCGAAGCGCGCCGCGGCGACACGCTCCTGCGCGTTGGCGGGTCGCGTGATATGGCCGACGACCTCGGTCGCCTCGCCGCTGAATCCAGGACACTTGTAGAGTTCGCCTGCGATGCCGACCGTGTGGGCATGCGCACGGTGGACTTCGCAGGGACCCATGTGCACGCCGTCGGGCGTCTCGAACCCTGCACGTTTCGTCTGCTCGCGCAGGTCGTCGAGCGCCAGGTCGTCGACTCCGCACGAGTCGCACCCCGAGGCGCGGCCCGCGCCCCTGGCCGGCACGCACGACGAGCGCGCCGCCCCCGGTGACCCGACGACGGCGAGCGGGATGATCCGTCCTGACACACCAGGTGTCGGCCCCGGTGCGTTGACCGACGACGACGTGTCGATGAGCGGCTTGAACGAGACCTTCGCGAGAGCGGGTGCAAACGGCTGCTCCTTGAGGAAGGCCAGCAGCGCGTGGTAGCTCTCCACGGCATCGGGCGCCACGTTGCCCCCGATCGAGATGCGGCACCGGCCGGCGACGGCCGAGACGTTCGCCAGGATCCGGTCGAACGTGCCCTGGCCCCCGCGCAGCGGCCGCGCGCGGTCGTGCGTCTCGCGGTCTCCGTCGAGCGTGACCTTGACGCCGTTCAGGCCGAATGGCACCAGTCGATCGACGACGTCGGGCGTGAGCAGCAGGCCGTTCGTGATCACGTTGATCAGGAACGTGACCCCGCGCATGCGCGCGGCGACGTGGGCCCGTTCGGCGAGGCGATAGACCACCGGGAGGTTCAACAGGGGTTCGCCGCCGAAGAACGTCATCACGGCGCGCTTCGGCGCCACCGTGTCGAGCTGCGCTGCAAACCAGCGCGCGACGGCATCGGCCGTCTCGAGCGTCATCTTCCGCCCGGAGCTGTTGGCGTCGCCGTGGTCGCCCTGCACGCAGTAGCCGCACGCGAAGTTGCACTGCTCGGTGGTGAGCACGGTGACCCGCAGTTCGCCGGTGTCGTGCTTCACCGAGGCGAAGTGTCGGGCAATCGCCCGATCATCGTCGGCGCGCGAGGCGACGAGGAACCCGTGTTCGGCGAGCGTCTGGATGGCCTGGCGAGCCTCGTGGCTGTCTGCGTTCCCGTCATCGAGCAGGGCAGCGACATCAGTCGAGACCACCGCCTGGGCGTCGGTGAGGGTGTTGAGCAGGAACACCTCATCCTTGTCAGGCAACGGCACACGCACGGTGAACCGCGAGGGGAGCACTGGCGGTGAACTCCTGGCCGAAATCCGGTCTTTGGGCAACGTGTGCTTCAGCGCACACGCGAAGCAGCATGGCAATCTACGTACCCGCGGCGCTGACTCTGCCGATCCCGCGGTATGCGAGGAATCGGCCGCGTTTCGTGGAACTTGAATCCGGGAAGCGCCACCGGGGTGTCAGCGGGGTGTCAGTCGATTGGCAGGGATGTCAACGGCTCGACCCCCTCGAGACCGGCAGAAACTGACATCCGGCGGCCGAGCCAGTCCGGGTAGGTGCTACCCCGCTTCGGCCCGACCGGGGACAGATCGTCCCAACCGCACGACCGCCCGGGGTCGCTTCGGCTCCCCCCCGGCCCACGTGAAGAGCGGAGGTCCCCCCTACGCGATGCGATCTGCATCACGACGGCGACGGGTCGCCACCTGGATGAGGGTCCTACAGGCGGCGGATGCGCCGTGGAGCGTCGTTGATCTCCAGGCGCTGGAGCTTGTGCTTGAGGGTGCTCAGGGGGACGCCGAGGGCGCGTGCCGCAGCCGTGACGTTCCCGTCGGTCTGCTCGATGGCCCGCAGGAGGAACGACCGTTCGAAGTCGTCCACGGCCTGTTGCAGGGCGCTCTCCGCGGCGCGCGCGTCGCGGGCGCGCCGGACTTCGAGCGGCAGATCCTCTTCGGTGATGGGGCCGTCGTTGATGGCGACCAGGCGCTCCATCAGGTTCTGGAGTTCCCGCACATTGCCCGGCCACGTGTAGCGTTCGAGCGCCGCGAGCGCCTCGGGCGCGAGGTGCACGCCCTGCTTCCGAAACCGCGCCTCGTAGCGTTCCAGGAAGAACTCGGTCAGCGGCTTCACATCCTCGCTGCGCGTCCGCAGCGCCGGCAGCACGATCGGCACGACGTTGATGCGGTAATACAGGTCGTCGCGGAATCGTCCCTCGCGCACGGCCCGGTCGAGATCCTGGTTGGTCGCGCAGACCAGGCGGAAGTCGGTCTTGATCGGCCGCGATCCTCCGAGGCGCTCGATCTCGCCCTCCTGGATGGCGCGCAGCAGCTTCACCTGCAGATCGAGACGCAGATCCCCGACTTCGTCGAGGAACAGCGTTCCGCCAGCCGCCAGCTCGAACTTCCCCAACTGCTGCTTCACGGCCCCGGTAAAGGCGCCGCGCTCGTGCCCGAACAGCGTGCTTTCGACCAGGTCGGCCGGGAGGGCGCCCACGTTGACCGGAATGAAGGGTCCCTCGGCACGCTCGGAGTGGCGGTGCAGCCAGCGGGCGAGCAACTCCTTGCCGGTGCCGCTTTCGCCGAGGATGAGCACCGTCGCCGACACCTTGGAGATCTTCCCGGCCAGCGCCATGACCTCGCGCATGGCCCCGCTCGGGCCCATCACGAAGTCGCTGTCGCTCTGCTCGGCGACCTGCGCCGACAAGGTCAGCACGCGCCGGTTCAGGTCCTGCTTCTCCGAGGCGTTTCTCACGAGCGACCGGAGGGCGTCGTACTCGAAATCCTTGGTGATGTAGTGATAGGCGCCCTGTTTCATCGCTGCGACGGCGGTCTCGACCTCGCTCACGGCCGAGATGACGATGACCTCGATCAGGGGCTGGGAGTCCTTGACGATCTTGAGCAACTCGAGGCCGCTCATGCCCGGGAGCCGGACGTCGAGCAGCATCAGGTCGATGCGCGTGCAGGCGAGAACGGCCCGGGCCGACTCGGCGCTCGACTCGACCAGGACGAGGTAATCGCGCTTGAGGATCGCGGCAAGGGTGTCGCGCATCCCCTCGTCGTCGTCGACGACGAGCAATGTTTTCGGTGGAGTGGACATGACGCGCCAGCCACGCCGGGGAGCGGGGTGGGGCCGCCATTCTATCGTATCGACGAGCCATAACGTGGGAGCGATACCGGTATAATTCGGCGTTTGCCACTGGCCGCCCCGGGGAATCCCGAATCGGCCCCTGGCGTCGTCAGAGGAGATCGCGGTTTGGCGAACACTTACGATGTCGTGGTGATTGGCGCGGGCACCGGCGGATACGTCGCGGCCCTTCGCGCAGCGCAGTTGGGCCTCAAGGTCGGCGTGGTCGAGAAGGAGCAGACGCTCGGCGGCACCTGCCTCAACTGGGGATGCATCCCCACCAAGGCGCTCCTCGAACACGCGCACGCCTTCAAGGTGATCAAGGAGGCGAAGGAGTGGGGCGTCACGCTCGGTGACACGCCCATCGCCATCGAGATGAAGCAGGTGCACGCGCGCAAGGACAAGGTCGTCAAGGGCCTCACCGCCGGCGTCGCGTATCTCTTCAAGAAGAACAAGATCGACTGGATCAAGGGCACCGCGCGCCTGCGTGGCGGCGGAAAGATCGACGTCAGCGGCAGCGAGCCGAAGACCCTCGAGGCGAAGGAGATCATCGTCGCCACCGGGTCGTACGCCCGCAGCGTCCCCGGCATCGAGATCGACCACCAGCGCATCATCAGCAGCGACGATGCCATCCACATGAAGGCCGTCCCCCGGTCGATGGTCATCATGGGCAGCGGTGCGGTGGGCGTCGAGTTCGGATCGATCTTCAACACGTTCGGCTGCGAGGTCACGATCATCGAGTTGCTGCCGCGGATTGTGCCCAACGAAGACGAGGCGGTGTCTGCCGAACTCGAGAAGATCTACCGGAAGCGGAAGATCAAGGTGCTCACCGGGACGAAGGTGACGAGCGCCGTGCCGGGGAAGGACTCCGTCGAGATCACCGCCGAGAAGCCGGATGGATCGGTTGAAACGATCACGGCCGAGTATCTGCTCGTGGCCACCGGCCGCGGTCCCGTGACGACGGGGCTCGGGGCCGAGGAGATCGGCCTGGCGATGCAGCGTGGCTACATCCTGGTGGATGAACTGTTCCGGACGAGCGTGCCCGGCATCAGTGCCGTGGGCGACGTGATCACGTTCGAGAAACCGGGGCATCCGCAGTTGGCGCACCTGTCGTCGATGGAGGGCATCATTGCGGCCGAGCGCATCGCGGGCAAGGACGTGCGTCCGATCAACTACGACCACGTGCCGGCCTGCACCTACTGCGATCCGGAGATCGGCAGCGTGGGCCTGACCGAGGCCGAGGCGAAGGCGCGCGGGTACGACGTGATCGTCGGGACGTTCCCGTTCGGCGTGCTCGGGCGCGCCAAGATCGCCAACGAGATCGACGGGTTCGTCAAGATCGTCGCCGACAAGAAGTACGACGAAGTGCTGGGCGTGCACATGATTGGCCCGCGCAGCACCGAACTGGTTGCCGAGGCCACGATGGCCTTGCGCCTCGAGTGCACCGTCGAGGAGTTGATCCGCACCATCCACGCGCACCCGACGATGTCGGAGGCAGTGGGCGAGGCCGCGCACGCGGCCCACGGGGCAGCCATTCACATGTAGGGCCGGGCGCCTCGTGCGCTCGGCCGGAGACATCCGGATACGCCATGCCCACAAACGTCGTCATGCCGCAGATGGGCGAGTCGGTCGCCGAAGGCACCGTCACGCGCTGGATCAAGAAGATCGGTGATGCCATCGACCGCGATGAGCCGCTCTTCGAGATCTCGACCGACAAGGTCGATGCCGAGATTCCCTCGCCGGCGGCCGGCGTGCTGGTCGAAGTGCGCGTCAGGGAAGGCGAGACGGTGCCTGTCGACTCGGTCGTGGCCGTGATTGCCGCGCCTGGCGAGGCGCTCTCGTGGCCTCAAGCCGCTCCGGCGACCCAGGAGTCCGCGGGGCCCGAGGACTCGGTCACGACTGCCGATGCCCCGTCTGCAGGGGCAATGCCCAGGGCCGACGCCACGGGCTCGCCGTCCGACGAGGCCGAGGTGGATTCCCTGCGGCGGACCAAGTCGTCGCCGCTCGTGCGGAAGATCGCCGAGGAACACGCGGTAGACATCGCGAGGGTGCCGGGAACCGGCCTCGGGGGACGCGTCACCAAGAAGGACATTCTCGAGCACATCTCCACGTCTGCCGCAAAGGGCGGGGCGACGGCCGACAAGGAGGGGCGGATCAGCGGACCAGCGCCGGCCGCGCCGCCTGTCGTGTTCAAGCCGGGAGAGCGGACCGAAGTCGTCCCGATGACGATCATGCGGAAGAAGATCGCCGAACACATGCTCATGAGCCGACGGACGTCGGCCCACGTGCACTCGGTGTTCGAGGTCGACTTCACGCGGGTGCTCAGGGTCAGGCAGGAGAAGAAGGCCGAGTACGAGGCCAACGGGACCAAGCTCACCGTGATGGCGTTCATCTGCAAGGCGGTGATCGACGGCCTGCGCGCGGTGCCGATCCTCAACAGTTCGGTCGACGGCGATTCGGTGGTCTACAAGAAGGACATCAACCTCGGCATTGCGGTCGCGCTCGCGCAGGGTCTCATCGTGCCCGTCGTGCGCAACGCCGACGAGAAGAACCTGCTGGGCCTCGCGCGCAGCATCGCCGACGTCGCCCACCGGGCGCGCAGCAAGCAACTGAAGCCCGAGGAAGTGTCTGGCGGAACGTTCACGATCACGAACCCCGGCGTCTTCGGCACGTTGTTCGGGATGCCGATCATCAACCAGCCGCAGGTCGCCATCCTCGGCGTCGGTGCCATCGAGAAGCGTGTCGTCGTGACCGACGACGACAGCATCGCCATCCGGTCGAAGGCGTACCTGTCCATCGGCTACGACCATCGGATCGTCGATGGCGCCACCGCCGACGAGTTCATGTCTGTCGTGAAGAAGTCGATCGAAAGGTGGGATCCATCGACGGCGTAGGGGCCGCCCCCCGTGCGGACGGCGGAGGTCAGCTGCCGATGCCGGGCGACGGGCGCCTGCTGCAGGTCTGTCGGCTCGGCGTCGTCGCGTATGACGAGGCGGCGGCGTTGCAGAAGGACCTCGTCGAGCAGCGGCGCCGGGGAGAGATCCCGGATCAGTTGCTGCTGCTCGAGCATCCGCACGTGATCACGCTGGGAGTGCGCGTGCGCGACGACCGGTCGCACGTCATCACCCCGGCCGAGTCGCTGGCAGCCGAGGGCATCCAGGTCGTCGAGTCGGGGCGCGGCGGCGATGTCACGTATCACGGCCCGGGCCAGCTCATCGGGTACCCCATCCTCGAACTCGAGGAGGGGCGCCATGACCTCCACCGCTACGTTCGCGACATCGAAGAGGCCCTGATCCGAGCCCTCGCGGAGTGTGGGGTGAAAGGAGAGCGAATCACGGGCCTGACCGGGGTGTGGGTCGGCGACGAGAAGATCGCCGCGATTGGCGTGCGTGTGTCGCGCTGGATTACCAGCCACGGGTTCGCCCTGAACCTGACGACCGACCTGTCGCGGTTCCGGATGATCGTTCCGTGCGGCATCACCGACCGCGGTGTGACCTCGCTCGAACGCCTGGTCGGCCCCTTCGACCGCCAGGCCGTCGAAGCCGCGGTCGTCCACCACTTCGCCGCCGTCTTTGCCCGCCAGATCGCGTAGCCATCCGAAGGGGTCGTGTCTTGAATTGCAGCGTTTTGCACGACCTGACCCCCTTGAGCCGGGGTCAGGTCGTGCGTTTTGCTGCAATTCAAGACACGACCCCTTTTGAATTTAATCTGCTCAAAATCTGTTCAACGTGGAATAAGGTGCCAGCCCCGGTGTTGTTCATGGGTGGAGGGCATGATTCCCGTGACACGACACAGCGAAGCCGAAACCATCCTCATCGACCGCCTCAGGGCGGGTGATGCCTCAGCCGTGGCCGACCTGGCTCATCACTACGGGCCGAAGATCCACCAGCTCGCCATGCGCTACATGAAGAACAAGGAAGACGCCGAAGAGGTCGCACAGGACGTGCTCCTCAAGGTGTTCAGGAAGATCGACGCGTTCCGGGGCGATTCCGCCCTCTCGTCGTGGATCTACCGCATCACCTTCAACGCCGCGATGTCGCGCCTGCGGAACGCGAAGTTCAGCCGTCCTGCCGAAGTGTCGGCCGAGGAGGTGCTGAGGGGTGCGGCGGTCGATGGCGAACCGCAGCGCGCCATGCGCGAGGCTGCCGACTGGACGTCGCTCGGTGACGAGGCGTTCCTCCGCGGGCAACTGCGCGAGCAGCTCGCCGAGGCGATGAAGGACCTTCCGCCCATCTACCGGGTGCCGGTCGTCCTGCGCGATCTGCAGGGGCTGTCAACCGAGGAGGCCAGTGCCGTCCTCAAGGTCAAGAGCCAGACGCTGAAGTCGCGCCTGCACCGCGGTCGTCTCATCCTGCGCCAGCGCCTCGCCGCGTTCGGCGGCGGGTTGTCACTGTATCCGGCGGCGTCGTGACGCCGCGCATCACATCCTGACCGCCCGCTCCACCGCGATGGCTTGTTGCGCGGTGAGCGGCGGCAGGTGCGTCGATGCAACGCCCGTGGCGTCAACCTGCACGCTCGCCATCCCCGCCGCGCCCGTGGTGTCGCCCACATCCAGCGCCGTGAAGCAGGTGAACTGGCGATGCGAGGCGGTCAGGCACGCGGTCGCGGCCGCGCTGGCGGCCGACGACAGGACGCCGTGACCCAGGGGCCAGATCGCAGCCAGCGCCTGTTCGACCTTCCGGCGAATCCGGGTGTCGCACACGGCCAGCGCCGGCGAATCGCCGATCGACGCGTGCTCCCAGATGACGACGATGGACGCCGGCGGAACGCCGAGGATGGGAAGGCGGACGTCGAGCGCCGACACTCCGAGGTGTGCAGCGAGGATGGCTCGCCCCGCACTCGCGAGCGCGTGCGGCGCGGTGCCGAACACCCGGCCGCGCCGGCCCGGCACCTCGAGCAACGCGTGTTCGACCAGCCAGCGGTGCGTGCTCCCGGCGCAGAGGATCGGCGCGTCGCGGTTTGCACGCCCCGTGCGGGCAACGAGCGACAACGCCGCCTCGCCCTGGATCTCGGCCTGCGGCTCCGACGCGTTGTCGGCAACGACGATGAGCGACGCCGAGTTGCACGCTGCCGGGTCGGCCGTGGCGCCGAGGCGCGTGTCGAAGCCCTCGAGCGGGCCCTCATCGGCGATGTCGAGCGCCCGGGCTGCCGCCACCTCGTGTGCCGGATCCACGAGTACGATCGACCGGCACCACCCCGTCCGCGCGAGACGTTCCGCGATAGCGACGCCGAGGGGACCGGCTCCAAGGATGGCGACACGCGGCATGCGCCCGGTATTCTAGTCGGGATACAGGCGCTCGTCTTCTCTGCCACGGCCGGGACGCGGGTGGTTCCGCAACCGAGGTCTACCGAGGAATCCATCACATGACAGACAACTTCACGGGCAAGGTCGCGCTGATCACCGGCGGCTCACGGGGGATCGGCTACGCGATCGCCGAGCAGTTCGGCGCGCGCGGCGTCAAGGTCGCCATCACGGGCACGTCGCAGGTGAACCTCGATCGCGCGCAGGCGTCGCTGGGGGCCAGGGGCATCGCGGTCGAGGCCATCAAGGCCGACGTGCGTGATCGCGCGCAGGTCGGTGCGATGGTCGAACACACGGTGGCGACGTTCGGCGGGCTCGACATCCTCGTCAACAACGCTGGCGTCGGTCGGTTCGTGCCCGCGGCCGACATGACGGTCGAGCAGTGGCACGAGATCATCGACACCAACCTCACAGGTGTCTTCTACTGCTGCAGTGCTGCGCTGCCGCACCTTCGCGCACGCAAGGGCGGATACATCCTGAACATCAGCAGCCTGGCGGGAAAGAACAACTTCGTCGGCGGATCCGCGTACTGCGCCTCGAAGGCGGCGCTGAACGCGTTCAGCGAGACCCTGATGCTCGAGGTGCGCCACGAGGGGATCCGCGTGAGCTACGTGATGCCGGGATCGGTGAGCACCGAGTTCGGCGGACGCACGCCGACGGCGTCAGAGGCGTGGAAGCTGACCGCCGACGACGTGGCGCAGGTCGTCGTCGACCTGGTGGCGCACCCTGCGCGGAGCCTTCCGAGCTGCGTCGAGATCCGCCCCTCGATGCCGCCCCGCAAGTGAAGGAGGGGTCACGTCTTTCATTGCAGCATTTTGCACGACCTGACCCCACCTCTAGCCGGGGTCAGGTCGTGCGTTTTGCTGCAATGAAAGACGTGACCCCCACGCCGCTGCTGGCAGGATGAACAGGGCGCCGAGCGCTGCCGCCAGCACCCGCGGGCCCAGCGCCGTGTGATCCAGCACGAACGCCGTCGCGTAACCCGAGGCGCCGGTCATGAACGTCAGCAGGGCGAAGTCGATCGCGAAGACGCGTCCCCGCAGGTGATCCGGCACGCTCAGCTGCAGCAACACGGTGCTCGCCACCCACAGCACCGAGCCGGCCCCGTGCGCCCCGACGATGGCGAGCGCGGCGAGCCAGATTGACGGCGCGACGGCAAGTCCCACGTAGCAGACACCGACGAAGAGATAGGCCGGCGCAATCCCGCGCGCGAGGCGCTCGCGATCGCTGCCCAGCAGCGACTTCACCAGCCACGCCCCGAGCCCGGCGCCGACGCCGCGCGCCGCGTAGAGGATGCCAATTCCCCCGGCCGCACCCTCGCCCATCCGGAACACGCGCTCGCCGAAGACGGTCAGCAACAGCAGCACGCCTCCCGCCATCGCCCACGCGCCCTTGATGCTCACGATCGCGAGGACCCGCCTGTGTGCCCGCAGGAACGCGAACCCGGCAATCAGGCCCGGCGCGCCCTGGCGGTGCGCGGCATCGCCGTCGGCGCCCACGGCCGACGGCATCGCGGGCGGCCGAATCTGCGCGAGAAACGCAGCCGACGCGAGAAACGACGCCGAGTTGAGGACGAACGCGATCTCGCGACCGAACCCCTGGGCCACGAGCCCGCCCATCGACGCGCCCACCGCGAGCATCACCGACCACGTGGCGCTCGCCAGCGAGTTGGCCGGAAGCAGCTCCTCGCGCGACACGAGGCTGGGCAGGATGGCCGACCGCGCGGGCTCGAAGAAGCTCGTGGCGAGCACGCTGCAGCCGACAATCACGTAGGCGAGCCAGATCACGCTGGCGCGATCGACGAACAGCAGGCCGAGCACGATGACGGCCCGGCAGAGGTCGGCGACGATCATCACGCGGCGCCGGTCGAACCGGTCGACGAAGGCGCCAGCCCAGGGACCGAGGAATGCGCTGGGCAACTGCTGGACGACCATCATGGTCGCCACCGCCGTGGCCGAGCCCGTGAGATCGAGCAGCAACGCGTACACGGCCACCGCGTTGAACCAGTCTCCGAGCTGGCTCACCACCTGGCCAAGCCAGAGGTACCTGAAGTTGCGATTGCCACGCACGAGCGCGGCGTATGTCAGTTCCCGCGAGGCCACATCGACCCTGGAGGCCACGCCGTGCACGCCCCGACGACGTCGTGGCGGCAGGAGCGCCCGCTATACTGCTCGGTGCCATGCCCAGGCACCTCGGTTCGTATCGCCTCGTGAAGCGACTCGGCGACGGCGGACTCGGTCAGGTGCACCGTGCCATCGATGAGGCCAATCACCGCACGGTCGTCATCGAGACACTCGACGCCTCGCGCGACCTCCCCGCCGGCGATCGCGAGGAACTCCTGGCCGGTGCCTTCCTGGCTGCCGACATCGCGCACCCCGCGATCGCCAGACTGTACGACATCACCGAGGTGAATGGGCAAACCGCCCTCGTGTTCGAGGCCGTGGACGGCGAGACGCTCGACGCGCGCCTCGCGAGGGGACCGGTTCTCGCCGAAGACGCCCTGCGGATCACCATCGCCCTGGCCGAGGGCCTGGCGCATGCCCATGCGAACGGGCTGGCGCACCTCGACCTCAAGCCCGGCAACATCAGGCTGGATGCCCGGTCGATGCCGAAGATCCTCGACCTCGGAATCGCCAGGTGGACACGGGGAGGCGCCATCCGCGCGGCTGCCGCCGCCAGTCTCGACGCCCCCGCGGAGCCGTGGGCGGGGACCATCGAATACCTCTCGCCCGAGCAGGCTCTTGGTGAGCGCGGCGATCATCGCTCCGACGTGTGGAGTCTCGGCGCCATCTTCTTCGAGTTGCTGACGGGCACGCGTCTCTTCTCGGGCGCACACTCGATGGACGTGCTGGTCGGCATCCTCCAGGCGCCCATTCCGCGCGTGAGCGACCTGCGGCCTGCGCTGCCATCGGCATACAGCGACGTCGTGGCGCGTTGCCTGTCGCGTGCGCTCGATGCACGCTACCAGTCAGCCGCGGACCTGCTCGCCGACCTGGAGCGTTTGCGCGGGCTGCCTGTCGCGCACGACTTCGCACCGTCGCCCATGCGGCTGCGCATCCCCAACACGATCGCGCGGCGCGGTCTCGTCGCCGGCCTCGTGCTCGCCGGCCTCGCGCTCGCGGCCGGCTGGTGGGTCCTCAGCCGCTGAGCGACGCGACGGGGGGCTGGGCTCGAAGAACGCGACGAAGCAAGATGTGGCTCGCTACTCTGGCGACGCTGCCGGCAGCATGGGCAGGCCGGTCGAGGCCGTCGGACCCAGCAGGCCCACACGGGAGTAGGTCAGCAGCTTGTCGCGCGTGTCGGCGATGTCGAGGTTGCGCATCGTCAACTGGCCGATGCGATCCTGCGGCGTGAAGAACACCTCATCGCCCTTCTCCATCGTCAGGCGCTCGGGATGGTAGGTGAGGTTCGGGCTCGTCGTGTCGAGCAGCGAGTAGTCGTTGCCGCGCCGCAGCTCGAGCGTGACCTCGCCCGTGACCGCCCGCGCCACCCACCGCTGCGCCGACTCGCGCAGCATCAGCGACTGCGAATCGAACCACCGTCCCTGGTACAGCAGGCGCCCGAGGCGGCGGCCGTTCGTGCGGTACTGCTCGATCGTGTCTTCGTTGTGGATGCCCGTCACCAGCCGCTCGTAGGCGATGAACAGCAGCGCGAGGCCCGGCGCCTCGTAGATGCCCCGGCTCTTGGCCTCGATGATGCGGTTCTCGATCTGGTCTGACATGCCCAGGCCGTGGCGTCCGCCAATCGCATTGGCCTCCATGAACAGCGCAAGCGGCGTCGCGAACGTCTGGCCGTTCAGCGCCACGGGCAGGCCGTCCTCGAAACGGATACTCACCGTTTCGGGCTTGATCACGACGTCGTCGCGCCAGAAGGCCACGCCCATGATCGGCTTGACGATCGACAGGCCCTTGTTCAGGAACTCGAGATCCTTCGCCTCGTGCGTGGCCCCGAGGATGTTCGAGTCGGTCGAGTACGCCTTGTCGGCGCTCATCTTGTACTCGAAGCCCGCACCCTCCATGTAGGCCGACATCTCGGCGCGTCCGCCGAGCTCGTCGATGAATTGCTGGTCGAGCCACGGCTTGTAGATCCGCAGGTTCGGATTCGCCAGCAGCCCGTAACGGTAGAAGCGCTCGATGTCGTTGCCCTTGTACGTGCTGCCGTCGCCCCAGATGTTCACGTCGTCTTCGTGCATCGCCGCGACGAGCATCGTGCCGGTCACGGCGCGGCCGATGGGCGTGGTGTTGAAGTAGATCTGCCCGGCCGTCGAGATGTGAAAGGCGCCGCACTGGAGCGCGGCAAGGCCCTCGGCGACGAGTTGCTCGCGGCACTCGATGAGGCGCGCCTGTTCGGCGCCATAGCTCATCGCGTTGCGCGGGATCTGCTCGTAGTCGTCTTCGTCCGGTTGCCCGAGGTGGGCCGTGTAGGCGTAGGGAATCGCGCCCTTCTGCCGCATCCAGTGCAGGGCTGCGCTCGTGTCGAGGCCTCCCGAGAACGCGATGCCGACTTTCTCGCCAATGGGCAGTGCTTGCAGGATGTTGGCCACGTCAGGTCTCCGAAACCCTGCATGATACGTGATCTCTGTCCACTTCCCTCGCGATTCACGGCACTCGGCGGCTGGCGGGCTACGCGATTCGTCGCGCGAGGCGGGGAGCAGCCACCAGCGCGACGCCGAACAGCGCCAGGGCCACGAAAAGTGTGCCCGCGTGCGAGTAGCGGAAGTCCTCCATCACGAGCTTGAGGCCTCCGAGGGCGAGGACGGGGTAGAGCAACCCGCCGAGTTCGGCCAACCGCTCGTGCCTGGTCGCGACGGCCAGCACGATGGCGGCTGCGGCGAGCACGGCCGTGCGAACCGTTGCGAGCACACCAGGTTCCGGCGGCACGCCCGCAATCGCGGGGGCCACCGCAGCCATGACGGCCGCGCCGCACCCGGCGACGAGCAGCAGGGCGAGCACCGTCCGCGGACCCCTCGTCACCAACCGCGGCGACCCGTCGAGCGTGGGACGAGGAACCGCGATGCAGAGTCCGACGGCAGCCAGTGCGACCCAACCCGGGAGACCGAGCAGTGGCCACGACGACGCGGGGCTCCCCACGAAGGCCACGGCGGCGTTGGCGAGCAGGCCCGAGACCCCGGCCGCCATCGTTCCGTAGACCGCGCTGTGCAGGACGAGCGCGAGCCGCGCGAAACGCGCAGCCAGCCAGGCCGTGAGCACGGCGAGCACCGAGAAGGCCATCACCAGTTCGAGCCGGGGCAGCACGACGGCGAGTCCCGTGAGCGTGAGCACCAATCCCAGCGTGGCGTAGAAGTAGAAGTTCTCCCCGAGCCCCTGGCGACGTCCCACGAACGCGAAGGCGGCCCCGTAGCTGCCGGCGCCGAGCGCAACGCCTGCGATGCCCAGGGCGACTTCGCCGGTGCCGACGCGGTGCGCAACCGCGACTGCGCCACCCAGCCCCACCAGCAGGACGCCGAGTGTCTGGATCACCTCGAACGGGATGACCAGGCGTCCCTTGACCAGCGTGCGGCTCGCGATGATGGCCAGGTAACCGCCGAGCAGCAGCAACTGCAGGGCGATCACGACGCCCGGCGCCTCAGGGTTGTTGGGCCGCATGGCGCGCGTTGCGATCTCGAGCACCGCGAGGTCGGCCATGAGGCCCGCCGGCCACCGCATCCAGTGCCAGTCACAGTCGTACCCGAGCCAGAGCGTCGCGAACCCGAGCAGGATCAGCGCAAGCGTTGCGGGCGCGATTGCGCCCGTTGCAATGACCAGCGCACACAGGATGACGATCCCACCGACGGTGGCGGTACCCGCGAGGCTCTGGATCCGGCGATACCAGGCGACGACGAGTGCAAATCCGACGAACATGGCCACCATCGCGACGCCGACGGCTGGCGCGAACAGCTTGAAGCCTGTCGAGGCCTCCCAGATGACGGGGAGCCCGATGCTGACGCCAGCCACCCCGTGGAACATGGCGCTCAGTCGCCGGCCGCTCGCGGCCGCACGCCCGGCGGCGACGACGCACGCGATCGCGTACAACAGGCCCAGGCTGACGCCCGCCACGAGCGGCAACTGACCTCCGTCGGTCAGCGCCCTGAGCAGGAAGGCGCCGCCGAACACGATGAAGGTCCGGCCGATCAACGGCAGCACGAGGCCTGTCTCGAATGCCGTGCTCGCGTGGGGAGGCGGAGACATCACCGATTCGGCGCCCCCCGCGTCTCGAGACACGGCTGCACCCTGCGTAACGGCTGCCTCGAGGGTGGCCAACCGCTGCTCGTACGCAGCCATCGCCGCCTCGATCCGATCGAGGCGCGCCCCAACCAGTGCAGTGTCATCGGCCATGGCGGCCCCCAACGGATGCTCAGTGGTGTGACGTGGCCTGCGCGTCGGTCCACGGCGGCAGGATCCGCAGCAGGACGAGGAGGATCAGGAACGGCAGGATCATCACGATGATGGCCGGCAGCAGGCCTTCGTGCGTGGCGAAGCCCATCTTGTACGTGGTGTAGCCGAGAAAGCTCTTCGAGAAGAGTTGCCCGCCGATGACCACGTTCCAGCGCATCGCGAAGATGCCGACGATCGCCAGCGAGCCCGCGGTGACGTACAGCGCCTGGCGCGTGCGCGCCGCCATCTGCTTCACCTGTGCGAACCCGAGAAGCAGCAGGGGGATGAGCGTCCCGACGATGATCTGCAGGACGATCTGCGACGTGAACAGCCGCGTCTTGACCATGAAGTCGAGGGCGCGGAACGACTCGTCCGACTCGTACATGCGGTGGATGAGGTCGAGCGACTCGAGCGAGAAGTCGATCAGGAACACGTAGAACAGGTATCGGGCAATCGTGTCGAGGCACAGCATGTCGACCGCGACCTTCCTGACCCAGCACGACACCACGTAGATGAGCATGACCGCCGCGATCCCCGAGACGATCGCCGAGAACAGGAACACGATCGGCATCAGCGGCGTCGACCACCACGGGTTGGCCTTGATCGACCCGAAGATGAAGCCCACGTAGCCGTGCAACAGGAAGGCCGACGGGATGCCGATGATGGTCAGGACGTAGCCGATGCGCTCGTCCAGGTGCAACGCGGCCGGGCTGATGTTGTCGGAGCCGAGCGTCAGCACCGAGTAGAACATGCGCCTGACGCCCGTGCTCGACCGCTTGGCCAGGACGAGGTCCTTGCGGTAGTCGAACCAGATCTCGAGCAGCAGCACCACCATCAGGTACCAGAGGTACACGAAGCCGAACATCGCCATGGCCGACTCGCGGTGCGGCGTCAGGAACATGGCGAACGACCGTTCCGGGTGGCCGAGGTGCATCTGCAGTGGCAGCGGCGCCACGATCATGAACGCGAGGGCCGTCAGCAGGGCGAGCCGATAGGTCGGCTTGACGGCGACGACGTTGAACACCCGCTCGAGCGACGCCAGGATGAAGGCGCCCGCCACCAGCCCGGTGACGAAGGGGTAGAGCACGATGAGGATGCTCCACTGCAACTCGAGCTCGTTGGGATAGATGAACCCTTCGACGCCTGGCATCACGCGTTCTCCCTGCCTTGCCCTTCGACCCAATCGTGTTCAGCGCCGGCCGACGCCGACCGGCAGGTCGAGCGTGCGGGCGTGCACGGCACAAGTGCGCTCGAGGCCTAGCGAACGGCCCCGTCGAGCCCGTTGTAGTACATCTTCGAACCGGTCGCCATCTGCGGCTTGAGCACGTGGACCTTGTGCGTCCGCAGGAACTCGTGCACCGGATCCTTCGGGTTCTTGAGGTCGACCAACTGCCGCGCCCCCGTCGGGCACGTCTCGCAGCACGCGGTGGTGAGCCCCTTGGTGATCCGGTGGTAACACAGCGAGCACTTGTCGACGGTGTGGGTACGCTCGTCGATGTAGCGGCAGCCGTACGGGCAGGCCTGCACGCAGTAGCGGCATCCCAGGCACCGCTGCGTGTCGACCAGGACCACGCCATCCGGGCCGTCGAACGTCGCGCCGACCGGGCACACCTGCGTGCACGGCGAGTGCTCGCAGTGGTTGCACAGCTTGGGCACGAAGAAGATCTTCAGGTGATTGACGTCGACATCGAGGTCCGGGAAGCCGTCATACGCCCCGTTGGGCGAGTCGACCTTCGGGTGCTCCATGTCGGCCGGGTCGATGACGTACCGCTCCACCCACGTGCGGAAGTGGCCCGGTTGGTTCAGGACGTTGTTTTCGTCCTTGCACGCCTTCACACACGTGCCGCACCCGATGCACTTCTCGATGTCGATGATCATCCCCCACCAGTGATCGGTGGCGGTGTAGTTCGGCGAGGTTTCCGGGCTTCCCGCGAGCACGTGCTCCCACGCGATCATGGCCGCACCGGTCAGGGCGATGTACTGCCCCATGCCGACGAGAAACGCGCGACGATCCTGCTCCATGGCGTGCTGCTCCTACGAGATGCCCGGATGGTGCGGCTGGTGGCAGGTCGAGCACGCGCCCTCTGGCGCGTGCTCGCTGACGTCCACCTGGGGGAAGCCTGCGGGCTTGCCCGCCTTCGCGGTGTGACACCGGATGCACGTCACGCGCCCATCGGGACGGGCGGGCTTCGTCTCGTCGGCACCCGACGCGTGTGCCGCCAGCGGCCCGTGACACGATTCGCAGCCGATCTTCTCGTGACGGCTACCGCGCCGTGATTCGACGACGTCGCTGTGGCAGTCGGCGCAGGCCGCGCGCCCGGCGTGCACGAGCGGGTGGTTGCGGTTGTCGTCGAGGGCGCCCGCCCGGTAGAACCCGTAGACCCCGAAGTCGGCCGGGAGGAACCACCACCGGATGGCGATGAAGGATCCCAGCGCAAACACGAACAGCAGGACCACCTTCACGACATGCGCGTAATCCGATTCGCGATCGGACATTGGAGACTCCTGAGCGGTCGAGGACGTGTCGGAAAACCGGAACTGCAATGGCTTGCCCCGGCGGTCTGCAAGATATCGACCATCCGGGCACGGCGAGCTTCTGGCCGAGAGAATCGGCCCATTGGCCGAGCATTCGGTACGGGGCGGGATGGGTTGCCGTGATCCCGGCAGACGACCGGGGCCGGACATGCCGTCGGACGGAAGGTGGCGCCGAGGGCCCCGCCGGCGGTCCCGGGAAGGTGAATGGCGACTCAGGGCGGCCGATCCGGGGCGGTGCTCGGCGCGGGGCGCCGCTGGCCGTGGCGGCGAAGCCTACTCGACCCAGATCAGGATACGCTCGCCCCGCTTCTCCACGAGGTCAATGACGATGCCGGGGCCGTACCGCTCCAGTTCCTCGGCCGTCATGGTGATCCCGACGTCGTCGAGCCCGCTGGCGTAGGAGCCGAACTCGATCGGCGCCGACTTGAGGCGCAGCAGCCAGAACGGCAACTCGAACCGGATCAACTGGTTCTCGCGCTGCTCCCAGACCAGGACGTGCATGGTGGTGAGGCCAACCGTGGAAGCGGGCGCGTCTGCCCGTGCCTGGTTCACGTGCGGACGACCCTCGCGTACCTCGATCAGCGGCCGCTGCTCACCGAATCTCGTCCGAATCTCGGCAAACCCGCTGGCGGCGTCCTTCTCTGACGCCGTGGTGAACTCCGTGTGGGCTTTCACCCAGCTCACGCTGACGATCGCCGCGGCAATGCCGAGGAACACGAGCACGATGGCGACTGCACCCGCGATGGTCAACCAACGGCGTCCGGTCATGCGCCCTCCAGGGATGACTTCGCTCCACGATACGTCCGATGGCCGCGTGCCGTTCACATCCGTCGTCGCGTGCCCGGCAGAACGCGCGTCGAGGCTATGCCGGCGGCTCGGCCAGATGACGCGACAGCGTGCGCCGATCGATGTTGGCGCCCGTGAGCGCGACGACCACGGTGCGCCCGGCGCCGGGAACGACGCCGGCCGCCACGCCGGCCACTGCAGCGGCGGCCGCCCCTTCGGCGATGAGGTGATCATGTGCTGCGACGTTGCGGATGGCGGCAACCATCGCCGCTTCCGAGGCGAGCGACATGCTCACCCCGAGATCCCTCACGAGATCGAATGTCACCGAGCCCGCCTGGATGTTCCCGCCGAGCCCGTCGGCGACCGTCTCGCGCACGGGAATGGTCGTGATGCGCCCGGCCCGGAGGGCATCGGTGAACGCCGGGTTCATCTCGGGCTCGACGCCGAACACGTCGAGGCGCCGGCCGATCGCGGACGCCGCGAGCGCGACGCCGGCAGCGAGGCCGCCTCCGCCGACGGGGACGACAATCGCGTCACAGGCAGCGACATCGTCGGCGACTTCGAGCGCCAGGGTGCCCTGTCCGCAGATGACGTCGCGGTCGTTGTAGGGCGAGACGTAGATGGCGCCGGTGCGCGTCGCGTGGGCGAGCGCCGCGGCCTCGGCCTCGTCGTAGTTCGCGCAATCGACCACGAGCGTGGCGCCGAGCCGTCGTATCTTCTCGAGCTTCGTCTGCGGGGCGTTGCCGGGGGCGTACACGGTGACCGCGAGGCCCGCCGCGGCTGCCGCGTGGGCGAGCGCGGCGCCGTGGTTCCCCGCCGACGCCGTGACGAACCCGTGCGCAGCGTCGCGCGCGCGCCGCATGACCGCATGTGTCGCGCCCCGCACCTTGAACGAATGCGTCGGTTGCAGCGACTCGAGCTTCAGCCACACGTCGTGACCGCTCTGGCGTGAGAGCCACGGCGAGCGGACGCACGGCGTGTGCATGACGTATGGGGCGATCAGCGCGCGGGCCGACGCGACGTCAGCCGGCTGCAGGGCGATCGGCGTCACCGCGCGGCTTCCTCGAGCAGGTGCGCGAGCTGCGCCACGAACTGCGATCGCGCCAGCACGTGATCGGCGCCGGCGGCATGCGCGGCGGCAATTACGGGAGCGTCGACGTGCGCGACGTATCCGACAATGCGCACCCCGGCCGTGACCGGGTCGGCACGCAGCGTCCGGATGGTGTCGACCGGGCTCATGCGTTCGCCGTTCAGGTCGATGATGAGCAGCCGCGGCGCCTGCTGTCTCACGGTGTCGACGATGGCCTCGGGCGTGCGTGCAAAGGTCAACGGCACGCCGAGGCCTGTGGCCGCGGTGCGGATGCGCGAAGCGAAGAGCAGGTCGTCGACGGCGGCTACAACCATGGTGTCGGTTCCGGGGATAATGCAAAGCGAAACGTCAGGGGCCGCATCTCGCCGCCCGGTCGGGGATTGTCAGTCATGTTGCTCGAAGTCCGTGTCGCACCACCCTTCTACAAGAATGGCTTCGTGCTCGCCTGCGAGCAGACCCGGCAGGCCGCCATCATCGATCCGGGCGACGAGGTGCCCGAGCTCGAGGGCGTCGTCCGCGAGCAGGGGCTGCGCGTGACCCACATCCTGCTCACCCACGGGCACATCGATCATGTGAGCGGGCTTGCGCGGGTGCGCCGATCCTACCCCGATGCGCTCATCTACCTCCATCGCGACGATCAGGTTTTCCTCGACCGGCTCGTGGAGATCGGACAGCGGTACGGCCTCGACGTCGAGCCGGCGCCGCAAGTCGATGTCTACTACGCGGACGGGATGCGCATCGCGATCGGGTCGACGATCGTCGTGCGTCCGCACCACACGCCCGGGCACTGCCCCGGAGGCGTGTGCCTGCAGGTTGGCGCCCCGCACGATGCGACGGGTGGCTCGCTGTTGATCGTGGGTGACACGCTCTTTGCGGGCTCGATCGGCCGGACCGACCTGCCGGGCGGTCATCACGCGACGCTGATCCGGTCGATCACGACCACGCTGTTCGCGTTCAGCGACGACGCGGTTGTCTGGCCCGGCCACGGCGGCCAGACGACGATCGGCCAGGAACGCCGTACCAACCCCTTCTTGACGTAGGGGTCACGTCTTTCTTTATCGCATTTTTCAAGCTCTGACCCCGTCAGGCCTGCGCGATCACGAACTCGACGCGCCCGATGCGGACGCGATCGCCGGCAACGATCACCGCATGGTCGATGCGGCGATCGTTGACGAACGTGCCGTTGGTGCTGCCCAGATCATCGACGACCAGCCGGCCCTGCGCGTCGGCCGTGAAGCGGCAGTGCACGCGCGAGACCAGCGGCGCGTCGAGGATGAAGTCAGCCCGCACCGCGCGCCCGACGGTCTTGACCGCGCCGGGCGTGATGCGGAAGGTGACGGCGTCCGGCGCACCGGCGTGCATGACCCACGTCGGCGCGCCGGTGCCCGTTCGTGCGGTGCTGCTGTCAGACATCAGGCCGAGGCGACGGCGAGGTCGGGCAGTCCCTGCGCCTGCCGGACCCGGGGGTGGACCACGTCGCCGCCGCGCGTGATCAGCGACTCGCGGACGACTTCGTCGCTCATGTCGATGGTGAGCTCGCCCTTCTTGACCATCGACAGCAGAAACGTGGTGATGTTCTTCGCGAACATCTGGCTGGCGTGGTAAGGGATGGACGAGGCGACGTTCAGGGGGCCGAGGATGAGCACCCCGTTCGGCGTGATGACGGATTCGTCGGCTTTCGTCAGCTCGCAGTTGCCGCCACGCTCGGCCGCGAGGTCAACGATGACCGAGCCCGGGGCCATGAGCGCGACCATGTCGGCCGTGACGATGATCGGCGACTTCGCGCCCGGAACGGCCGCGGTGGTGATCACCACGTCGTGTTCAGCGACGACGCGCGTCAGCAGTTCGCGCTGCTTGCGCAGGAAGTCCTCGCCCTGGACCTTGGCGTATCCGCCCTTGTCTTCGGCCCCGGCAGTCTCGAGCGGCAATTCCACGAAGACGGCGCCGAGGCTGTTGATCTGTTCCTTCACGGCCGGGCGCACGTCGTAGGCGGCGACCTTCGCGCCGAGCCGCCGCGCCGTCGCGATGGCCTGGAGGCCGGCAACGCCCGCACCGATGACGAGGACCTTGGCGGGGGCGATGGTGCCGGCGGCGGTCATGAGCATGGGGAACATGCGCGGCAGGTGCGTCGCGGCGATGAGGACAGCGCGGTAGCCGGCGATGGTGGCCTGCGACGACAGCACGTCCATGCTCTGGGCGCGGGTGATGCGCGGCACGAGCTCGAGGGCGAACGTGGTCGCGCCCGACGCGGCAAGGGCCGCGACCATGTTCCCGGGATTCAGGGGCTCGCAGGTGCCGACCACCACCTGGTCCTTGCGCAGGCCGGCGACGTCGGCGGCGCCCGCCTCGGGGTTGGCGGCTGGGGTACGGACCATCAGGAGGACGTCGCTGGACGCCAGCACCTCGGCGCGTGAGGCGAACGTGGCGCCCTTGTCGGCGTAGTCCTTGTCGGGGAAACCAGCGGCCGTGCCCGCCCCGGGTTCGACAACGACCTCGCATCCGGCCTTTTTCAGCGTCGCGAGCACACCGGGGACGAGCGCGACCCGCCGTTCCCCGGCAAACGTTTCCTTCAGCACACCGATCCGCATCTCGTGACCCCCGTTGTCGCGGCGCATTGTATCGCACGGTGGGGTCGTGTCTTGAATTGCAGCATTTTGCTGCAAGGCAAGACACGACCCCTTCGCAGCGCTCGGCGCGTCCGGGTCGGCAGGCGCGAGGGCCTGGAGGCGATTTCGGGGCGATTCGCGGGGTCAGGTCGTGCAAATTGCTGCAATGAAAGACGTGACCCCTTCTGCGCTCTGCGGAACGATCGGCGCGCGGCTCCGTCAAACCCCATGTCTCACGAATGCGGGCCATGCCGGCCTGCCGGGGCCAAAGCGATGAAGAACGGACGCAAGCGGTGGGTGTACATCGGCGGCGCGGTGCTCGTGGTGGGCGGCGCGGCCGCTGTCTTCTCGAATCTGAACGGCGCCAAGGCCGGATTCGACGCGTCGCGGATCGCGACCATCGAGCGCGGAACGATGGTCAAGTCGGTCGTGGCGACGGGCAAGATCGAGCCGATCACCAAGGTCGAGATCAAATCGAAAGCCAACGGGATCATCGAGGCGCTCCGGTACGACGTGGGCGCCCTCGTCGTGCCGGGCGACGTCCTGGCCGAGCTCGACAAGGAGCAACTGGCGGCCCGCCTCCGTGAAGAAGAGGCCAACCTCCAGGCGGCCGAAGCCAACCTGACCGCCGCCCGCGCGCAGCTCGAGAAGAACACGATCGAGGCCGAGAGTCCCGACGTCGAGTTCGCGCGCCGGTCCTACGAGCGCGGGGTGAAGCTCTTCGACGAGAAGCTCTACTCGCAGTCACAGCTCGACGATCTGAAGAGCGCACGCGACGTGGCCGAGAACAAGCAGCGCAGCGCCCGCGGCCAGCTCACCGTCGCCCGCGCCCGGGTCGAAGAGGCCAGTGCCAAGGTCGCCCAGGCCCGCGCCGCCGTGGCCCGCGCGGCCGAGGAACTCCGGAACGCCACCATCCGCGCGCCGATCAAGGGCACGGTGCTCTCGCGTGACGTCGAGCTGGGCAGCCCCGTCAGCTCCATCCTCAACATGGGCGCGGCCGCGACGCTCGTGATGACGCTCGGCGACATCACGTCGGTGTTCGTGCGCGGCAAGGTGGACGAGGCCGACATCGGTCGGGTGCGCCTCGGGATGCCGGCGCGCATCACGGTCGAGACGTTCAAGGACAAGACGTTCGACGGCAAGGTGACGCAGATCTCGCCGATCGGCGTCGAGAAAGACAACGTGACGACCTTCGAGGTCGAGGTCTCGATCCAGAACCCCGGCAACGAACTCAAGGCCAACATGACGGCCAATGCCGAGATCATCCTCGAAGAGCACCCGAATTCGCTCATCGTTCCCGAGGCGGCCATCACCTACGATGCCGAACGCAATCCGACGGTTGACCTGGTCGATCCGGCGTCGAAGGACGGGCATCGCAAGGTCCGCGTGAAGACGGGGATCGGCAACGGCACCAAGACGCAGGTGCTCGACGGTGTGAAGCAGGGCGACAAGGTGGTGCTGCCCTCGTAGGGCGGCACCTCCGCGACGCCGCGAGAACCACGACCATGCGCGAAGCCCTCCAGCAGACCGTCCAGAACCTGTGGGCGCACAAGCTCCGCAGCTTCCTGACCATGTTCGGGATCGCCTGGGGCATCGTGTCGGTGGTGATCCTGTCGGCCACCGGCGAGGGCTTCCGCGAGGGCAACGAGCACGTGCTCCGCGAGCTGGGGAAGAACATCGCCATCACGTGGGGCGGGCGGACGAGCATGCAGGCCGGAGGCGAACGCGCCGGCCGCCGCGTGTTCCTCACGGCACAGGATGCGCGCACCATCGTCGAGCAGTCACGGCTGGTGCGCGTCGCGAGCCCGGAGATCCAGCGCGGCGGCCTCCGCATCAAGAGTCCCTACAACGCGAGCGCCAACATGGTGCACGGCATCGAGCCGAGCTACCAGGACATCCGCACCCTCGACATCGTGCGCGGCCGGCAGCTGAACTGGGACGACGAGCGGAAGGTGCTGCGGGTGGCGGTCGTCGGCGCCGACGTGGTCAAGCAGCTGTTCGCCGCCCGCGACCCGCTCAACCAGACGATCACGCTGAACGGTCTCGCCTACACAATCGTCGGGACCATCCGGTACAAGGAGCAGGACAGCAACTACAGCGGCCCCGACAACGAGAAGATCTTCGTGCCGTTCCAGACCATGGCCCGAGACTTCCCGCGGCCCGACGTGCCGGTCGGCACGGTGTCGCAGATCATCATCGCGCCGCACCAGTGGGTGGTCGACGACCTGCCCCGCCAGCTGAGCGAGCGGCAGGGACGCATCCGCGACATCGACTGGGCGCTCGAGAAGGACGTCCGCGCGGTGCTCGCCCGTGCCAAGGGATTCGATCCCGGCGATCGCGAGGCGATCGCGATGTGGGACACGTCGATCCAGTCACTCATGTTCGGACGCATGATCGGGACAATGAAGGACTTCTTCGCCATCGTGGGCTTCGTGACCCTCGCGCTGGGCGGGCTGGGCGTGATGAACATCATGCTGATCGCCGTCAAGGAGCGCACGCGCGAGATCGGCGTCCGCAAGGCCCTCGGGGCCACCACCGTCGACATCCTGAGGCAGTTTTTCCTCGAGGGGATGCTGATCACGGTGATCAGCGGTTCGGTGGGGATGACGGTCGCGCTGGCGTTGTGCGCGCTCGTCAACCTGGCGCCGATGCCCGAGCGCTTCTCGGGGATGGTGTTCACGCCGCAGGCGGCCGTCGTGACGGTGATCGCCCTGGCAGTGGTCGGGATCGTGACGGCCCTCTACCCCGCGCGCCGCGCGGCGGAACTTCCGCCGGTCGAGGCGCTTCGCTACGAGATGTAGACCATGAGCACGCCCGCACGTACTTTCGGTGCTTCGGTCGCAGCCCCTGGCATCCAGGTCAAGCTGGTGCGCCCGCGTTTCACGGGATTGCAGATGCTGGTCGAGATCGTTCGCGAAGCGGCGCAGGGTCTGTCGCGGAATCGCTTCCGCGCCGTGCTCTCGATGATCGGCATCTCGTGGGGCATCGTGTCGGTGGTCATGCTCCTGGCCTACGGCAACGGATTCCGGGATGCGCTGGCGCGCGGGTTTGCCAACGCGTTCGGCGAAGGCGTGAACGTCGCGTGGCCCGGCCAGACGAGCTCACAAGCGGGCGGCGAGCGCGCCGGCCGGCGCATCCGCGTGAAGATCGACGACGTGCACCAGATGGCGATGCTGCCCCTGGTCAAGAACATCAGCCCGGAACTCGTCGAGGAGCTGCCCGTTTCGTTCGGCACGAAGCAGACGTCGTACCTGATTCGTGCCGTGGCGCCGTCGTACGGCATCATGCGCAGCGAACGGCCGCTCCCGGGCGGACGCTTCATCGACGACGAGGACGTGCGCCTGCAGCGGCGGGTGGCGTTCCTGGGCTCCGAGGTGAACCGCAAGCTGTTCGGCGAGAGTGATGCGATCGGGCAGACGATCCGTATTCGCGGTCTCTCGTTCGAGATCGTTGGCGTGATGCAGGAGAAGGCGCAGCTGTCGAACTACTTCCGGCCGGACGCCGAGTGCATCTTCGTGGCGTACACCGTGGCCGACCAGCTCTGGTACCAGTCGTATGTCGATACCTTCGTGTGGCAGGCGGTGTCGGTGTCGCTCGAGCCGAAGGCCGACCAGTCGATTCGCGAGTATCTCGCGAAGCAGTACAGCTTCAACCCTACCGACGAGCGCGCGCTGCGCAACTTCGGATCCAGCGAGACGGCGAAGATCACCGGTGGGATGGTGCTGGGCCTGAAGCTGGTCCTGGGGTTCATCGGCGTGCTGACGCTGGGGATTGGCGGCGTCGGCGTGATGAACATCATGTTCGTGTCGGTGCAGGAGCGGACGCGCGAGATCGGCATCCGCAAGGCGGTCGGCGCCAAGCGACGTCACGTGCTGCTGCAGTTCCTGCTCGAGGGCGTGGCCACGTCGATCATGGGCGGCGTCGTGGGCATCCTGATTTCGCTGGCCCTCGTGTGGGGATTCAGCCCGCGGCCGTTCCTCGCCGAACTGCTCGACGACACCACCCGCGCCAGCGACATCTTCCTGGTGCTGTCGTTCGACCTCGTGGCGACATGCTCGCTCATCCTGATGGTCGTCGGACTGATCGCCGGACTGCTGCCGGCCATCCGGGCGTCACGCCTGGATCCGATCGAGGCGCTCAGATACGAATGATGACGCCTGCGCGCGCCGCGCACGTCACGGCCGTGGCCGCGTCGTCGACAGAGCCCGGGCCGCGCGGGGGCGCGGCCCCTACGGGCGGATTCCTGCCATCCACGACACGAGCGCCTTGCCCCACTCGGGCGTGATCTCCTTGGTGGGCAGCGACGCGTACTCCGATACCGCGCCGGTCTGGGCGGGCACGAACAGGTGGTTCACGCCGGCCACGGTCACCAGGCTCGAGCCGGGGTCCTTCTTCCGAGCCTTCGCCAGCGCCACGAGCTTCGTGCCGTGAGAGGCGGCCACCTGCCTGTCGAGTTCCCCCTGCACGACGAGCATGGGCACCTTCACCTTGGGCACCTGCACCGCGGGATCGAACATCAGGAAACTGCGAAACCACGGCGTGTCGGCCTGTCGCCGCAGGTCTGACGTGACCGACTCCCACCCCTGGCCGGTGATCACGGCCTGGTTGATCCGCCGCTGCAGCGCGAGCTTCTCCTCCCGCTCGGCGTAGGTCAAGGTCAGGGCGTCGAGCGCGCCCTGCTGCTGCTCGAGGATGAGGTCGCTGCCGGTGGTCGACGGCGTCCCGCACACGGCAATGCCGGCAACGCGGTCATCGCGTGCCGCCGCGAGCATGGCCACCCAGCCACCCTCGCTGTGGCCAACGACATGGATCCGCTTGTCGTCCACGTCCTTGCGGTCGTCCAGGAACTTCAGCACGGCCCGCACATCGTCGGCGTAGTCCTGGAGGGTCGCCGATTCAGCCCGGCCGCCGCTCTGCCCGATGCCGCGTTTGTCGTACCGGACGACGAAGATGCCGGCATCCGCGAGCGCTGCGGCCAGCTGGCCGAAGATCGGGATGCCCGCCACGACTTCGTCGCGACCCATGGGCCCCGACCCCGCAACCAGGACGACGGCAGGAACCTTCGGCGTCGCCGGATTCCGCGGCCTCGAGATCGTTGCGGCGAGGTTGAATCCGTTGGCCGCGATGCGGACGTCCTCGTCGCCTTCGCGGTAGAACGTGAGCTGGCGCGCCGCGCTCGACGCGACGTCCTCGCGCACGACGTCGAGCTGCCCCGATGGAATCGAGATCCTGACCAGGCGGCCGTCTTCCTCGGTCCAGACATCCACGGCGACCGGCCCGCGGGGATTTGCCATGGCCAGGCGGTAGCGCCGCGTCAGGAACGCACGCTCGGCCGTCTGCAGCCGTTCGTCCGTGACGCTTTCGACCGTCACGGCGACCTCGGCTTGCGGGGCGATGTAGGCCTTGAGCGTGGTGCCGGCCGCCGCGCCCACGAGCGCTCGTCCGACGGCCACGTAGGCGCCGAAGACGTTGTTGGGAAGCAGCAGGCTCCCGGGAGACAGGGCATCGGACTTCGTCGAGCGGTTGCTGCCCTGCACGATGTCGCTCGTGGCCGTCGCGCTGGCAATTGTCGTCGTGACGCGAAAGAGGTCGTTCCGCACGGCGCCGTCGATCGTCAGCGCCAGCGGCGTCCAGTCGGGCGCGTATCGGAGGTCGCCGTTGCGCAACTCGAACTCCAGCGGAGGGCCGAGGCGCGACGACGAAGACACGGTCCAACCGGTTGCCGTGCGATTGACGACCACGACCTCGTCGCCGACGGCAACCCCGCGGAGCAGGACTTTCAGCGTGAACGCGTCCTGGTCGGCTGTCTGCCCCCACGACAGGACGGGTGTGCAGAGGAGTGCGACAATGAGCAGGAGCGACCAGCGCGGCAGCGTCATGCGGAGTAGAGTACAAGCCGGGTGACGAGGACCGCAAGCTTCGCGATGCCCAGACGCCACATGACGACCGCAGCCATCCCCGACGCTTCGCAGACGCTGGTGTTCGACCGGACGGGTGAGCGCGGGCGCGTGGTCATCGCGGGCGCCGACCGTGCCAGCTGGCTCCACGGCCTCCTGACGAACGACATCCTGGGGCTCCGTCCCGGGATGGGGGCCTACGCCGCCTATCTCACGCCCCAGGGCCGGATGATCACCGACCTCGTCGTCATGGCACAGGGCGAGGAGATGCTCGTCGACGTGCCGGGCCACGTGCTGGACGACGTCATCTCGAGATTCGAGCGCTTCGTGATCATCGAGGACGTGGTGGTGCGCAACGCGACCACGACGCTCGCGTGCCTGTCGGTGCATGGACCCGGGGCCACTGCTGCGCTCGGGATCGGGTCATCGGTGTTGCCGCGTGCCGAGCACCACCATGTATCGTGCGAGGTGGGTGGCGTGCCGGCGACTGTTGCCGTGTCGCGCGAACTCGGCAGCGACGGGGCCGACGTGTACGTGGCGGCAGCTCACCACGACATCGTGTGGGGGGCCATCGTGGCCAACGGCGCCGTGCCGGCGGGGCTCACCGCCTGGGAGCACCGGCGCATCCTCGCGGGTCGGCCGCGTTTCGGGGTCGACATGGGCACCCAGACCATCCCGCCAGAGGCGGGGATTGAGACGCGGGCCGTCAGCGACACCAAGGGCTGCTACGTCGGGCAGGAGATCATTGTCCGCATGCGCGACATCGGGCATGGACGCGTCGCCAGGCGGCTCGTGGGGCTTCGGGCGACCGACGGTCGGCAGATGGTGGCCGGCGACGTCGTGCGGCGCGACGATCGTGACGTCGGGATGGTCACGAGCGTGACCCGCGACCCCAGGACGAACGCCTCGCTTGCGCTCGCCACCGTGCACCGTGATTCCGTCGCCGAGGCGACCGAGCTCGTGGCGACCGACGGTGCGCGCCACGTGTCGGTCGTGGTGGCGGCGCTGCCGTTCGCGTGACCCATGACGTTGCGATGAGGGCGACGGTCGTGGCGGCTGCCGTGGTCGAACGCAACGACGCGGTGCTGTTGACGCGACGTCTGCGTGGCTCGCACCTCGAGGGCCTGTGGGAGTTTCCGGGGGGGAAGCGCGACCCGGGTGAGACGCTCGAGCACTGCCTGCTCCGCGAGATGCGCGAGGAACTCGCCGTCGACGTCGAGGTGGGCGCCTGCATCCTCGTGACGACCCACGCATATCCTGAAAAGACCGTCGAGCTCCACTTCTTCGAATGCCGGTTGCTGAGTGAGCCGGTGCCCCAACTCGGCCAGGAGATGCGCTGGCTGCCGCGCGCCGAGCTCGGCGCCGTGGCCTTCCCCGAGGCGGATCGCGCCCTGATCGCCTTGTTGCAATCGCGTTGAAGATCACGCGCGGAGTGATACCTCCGGCCTGTGGGGTCAGGTCTTGAGAAATGCGATAAAGAAAGACGTGACCCCTTCGGTCAGTGCGTCGCTCTCCAGCGGCAGAGGCGGGCAAGGGGACAGGTCGGGCACTGGGGCTTGCGCGCCGGGCACTGGAGGGCGCCGAAGTCCATCAGGGCCTGGTTGAAATCGAAGACGTCGGCCTGCGACCGAGGCAACACCTCGCGCGACAGCGCCCAGAGGTGCCGCTGCATGGCGTGGCCGTCCTGCTCACCGCCTCCCACGAAGACGCGGTACAGGACCCTCGCCACGTTGGTGTCGAGGATGGCTGCCCGCTGCCTGAACGCGAAACTCAGCACCGCGCCAGCGGTGTAGGGCCCGATACCCTTGAACGACCGCAGGGTCGGTTCGTCTGACGGGAGGCGGCCGCCAAAACGCGCCACGGCCTCACGGGCAATCGACTGCAGGCGGCGCGGGCGGATGTTGTAACCCAGCGGCCGCCACGTCTCGGCGACCTCGTCTTCGTCGGCCGCGGCCAGGACCTCGAACGACGGGTACTTCGTCAGCCACTCGTGATACTTCGGCAGCACGCGGTCGACCTGCGTCTGCTGCAGCATGACCTCTGAAACGAGGATGTGGTACGGATCGTCGGTGTCGCGCCACGGCAACGAGCGTCCCTGCGCGCGGTACCAGGCGAGCAGCTTCTTCCTGAACGTCTGCTTCGCCGATGCCACCGCTATCGGAAGCGCTTTCGCACGCGTCGACTCCGCCGGCTGCTTCGGCACGGTCGTCGCGACCGTTGTTCCCCTGGCCCGCTTCTGTTCCGCCGTCGCGCGCTGTCCCGGTCGCCCAGTCTCCGTCCTCGCGCTCGGTCCCGGTCGTTTCGGTTCCGCCTTCGCGCGTTGCTTCGGCAGCTTCGGTCCCGCCTTCGCGTCCTTCGCCAGGCGCTTCGGCGAGGTCATCGCGGGGCATCCGAGGCGCGCCAGGTGAGCCATCGCACGCCGATCACGGCCGCGTCCCGCGCTCCAAGCACCGGGCGCGCATGGCGGCACGCCGCCGCCTGTTGATCGAGACGTTCGAGGATCCGCATGCCTCCCAGCCACGTGAGACGCAACTCGTGACGTAGCCGACCCCGCACGTCCTCGCTCACACCTCGTCCCGCCAGGAACAGCGCGCGCGTGTATGCCACGCAGTCGGCGATGGTCGCGCGCCAGGCGTCGGTGAGCGCATTCGGGTCGAGCGACGCCTCGGTCGCGCCATGCCGCGCGGCAACCTCGCGCGGCACGTAGAGGCGTCCGCGCGTCCAGTCAATCGCCAGGTCCTGCCAGAAGTTCGCCAACTGCAGCGCCGTGCAGACCGCGTCGGATCGCGTGTCGGCCCGGGCATCGCTCACGCCGGCGATTCTCAGCACCAGGCGTCCGACGGGATTCGCTGACCGTCGACAGTAGTCGCGGATGTCATCCCAGGTGTCGTAGCGCGTCACGCGTGTGTCCTGCTCGAACGCGCTGAGCAGGTCGTCGAACAGGCCCAGGGGCAACTGCCTCGCGCGGATCGTCTCGCGGAGCGCCACGAAGACCTCTGGATGCGGCCCATCGGCGACGCGCCGTCCCTCGACTGCCGCGTGCAGCCGCTCCCGCCACGATGCGATCAACGCCTCCCGTTCGGCCTGGGCCCGTACGCCTTCGTCGGCGTAGTCGTCGGCAATGCGCGCAAAGGCGTACACGGCTGCCACGTGGGGACGCATCGGCCGTGGCACGAGCCACGAGGCCACCGGGAAGTTCTCGTAGTGGGCACTGGCCAGCGCCATGCAAGCGGCGTAGGCACGCGCCGCGTCGGGAGCTGCGGTTACCACTCGGTTTCGGCGACGCCTGCGCGGTGGTTGACGACGCGCGCCATCGTGAAGAGCAGGTCAGACAGCCGGTTGACGTAGGTCACGACCTCGGCGTCCACGGCCGATTCCCCGAGCGCGACGATGCGGCGCTCGGCACGCCGGCAGATCGTCCGCGCGACGTGCAGGGCGGCGCCAGGCGGGCAGCCGCCAGAAAGGATGAACCGGCGCAACGGCGGCAGTTCCTCGTCGAATCGATCGACCAGCGCCTCGAGCTCGACGATGCGCGCCTCGTCGATGACGGCCTTGCTCACGCGCGGGGCGATGCGTTTCTGCGGATCGGCGAGCAACGCGCCGACGGCGTGCAGGTCGCGCTGGATGTGCGCGATCTCGCCGGCGATCTCGGTGTCCACATCCAGGGCACGTGCGAAGCCGAGGGCGGCGTTCAGCTCGTCGATTTCGCCGTAGGCATCGACGCGGGCGTCGGCCTTCGAGACGCGGGTGCCGTCGAACAGGCCGGTTTCGCCCCGATCGCCCGTGCGCGTGTAGATTTTCACGACGCGATTATAGGATGCTTCAGCAGCCCCGATGGCGCGCGACACCAACTTCTACTACTCGTTCCTCGTGCTTCCCGCCGATCAACGCCGCGCCATCGTCGCGGTCTGGGATGTGTGCCGCGCGATCGACGATGCGGTGGACGAGGTGCCAGCCGACGACGTCGCGGGCACTGCACGGGCGGTCGCCTTCTGGCGGTGCGAGATCGCGCGCATCTTCGACGGAGACCCCGAGACGCCCCAGGGCCAGCGCGTGCAGCCGTTCGTCAGGCTGTTCGACCTGCCGCGGTCGCCGTTCGACGACCTTGTCGACGGCGTGGCGATGGATGTCGGGAGCCGGCGCTACGAGACCTTCGACGAGCTCCGCCAGTACTGCTACCGCGTCGCCTCGACCGTGGGACTGATCTGCGTCGCCATCTTCGGCTGCAGGGGCGAAGCGGCGCGCGCCTACGCCGAGCACCTCGGGATTGCGCTCCAGTTGACCAACATCCTCCGCGACGTGCCTGTCGACCTCGCTCGCGGGCGCGTCTACCTTCCGCTCGACGAGCTGTCGCGTTTCGGCTGCAGCGAAGACGACCTCCGAGACGGGCAGATGACCGGTCCCGTGAGGGCCCTGCTCGCGCACCAGGGACAACGGGCGCGCGACTACTACGCCGCGGCGCGGCGGCTCATGCCGCCGGGCGATCGGCGGAAGCTGGTGGCTGCCGAGATCATGGGCGCCATCTACCGCGCCATCCTGACGCGGATTGAACGGCGCCGCTACGACGTCTTCACCGAACTTGTCCGCGTGCCGCGACCGCAGCGAGCCATGATTGCCGCGGCGACGTGGATGCGCGTCCTCGTCGGCCTGCCGTGAACGCCTGCGCATGAACGCGGATGCCTTCGTCGTGGGCGGAGGAGTCTCGGGCCTCGCGGCGGCCGTCCGACTCGCCCAGGCGGGACGGCGCGTCGTGGTCTTCGAGGCGCGCGGCGTGTGTGGCGGACGTGCGACGTCGTTCGACGATCGCGAGGGACACGAGCCCGTCGACAACGGCCAGCACGCCTTGATGGGCTGCTATCACGAGGCGTTCCGGTTCCTCGACGCCATCGGGAGCCGGCACCTGATCGCCATCCAGCCTGCGCTGTCGGTCACCGTGATCGAAGCGGACGGCAGGCGTTCCACGCTGTCGTGCCCGTCGTGGCCTTCGCCATTCCAGGTCATCGCGGGCGTTGCGAGGTGGACGGCCGTTCCCTTCGTCGAGCGCGCGCAGTTGCTGCGCGTGGTGCCCGCCCTCGTGCGCGCGCGCCAGGCCGTGGCTTCCGGTAACGGCGAGCTTCCGGTGCGCACGGGCGAGACCGTGCGCGCGTGGCTCCAACGTCACGGGCAGGGCGCTCGGCTCGTCTCGTTGCTCTGGGAGCCCCTGGCCGTCGCGGCGCTCAACCAGGCGATCGACGTCGCGTCGGCCCGGCCGTTCGTCCGCGTGCTTGGGCAGCTGTTCGGACCTGGACGACAGGATGCATCGATCGCACTCGCGGCACGTCCGCTGCGCGAGGTGTTCGCCGAACCCGCCGTCCGCTACCTCGAGACGCGCGGCTCCACCGTCAGTTGCGATGTGCTGGCGCGGATCGAGGTGCAAGGCACCCGTGCCGTGCGCATCACGCGCCGCGAAGCGCCGTCCATCGATCTGGACGGGCGTCCGGTGATTGTCGCAACGCCGTGGCACGCCCTGCCGACGACCGTCACCGGTGACAGCTCGGCGCTGGCTCCGTTGCTGCGCGATGCCGCCGCCACCCTGTCGGCCTCGATCGTCAGCGTCAACCTCTGGTTCGAACGCCCGCTGCTCGACGTGCCGATGCTCGGGCTCGTGGGGCAGACGTTCCAGTGGGTGTTTGCGCGCGAGGGCTACGTCGCGCTCGTGATGTCGGGAGCGGAGGCGATCCTGCGCGAGAGCAACGACGCGATCGTCGCCCTCGCCCTCCGTGACCTCAGGCGTGCCGTGCCGGCGGCGCGGGCCCTGGCGCCTCTCCGATCCATCACGCTGCGTGAGCCGCGTGCGACGTTCTCGCTCGGCATCGGCCAACCGGCGCGGCCACCGACCTGTACAGAAGTGTCGAACCTCTGGTTGGCTGGCGACTGGGTCGATACCGGGTTGCCCGCCACCATCGAGGGCGCAGTCGCCGCGGGGAACCGTGCAGCAGAGGCGGTCGTCGGGGCGCACACCGTGCCGGCGCCGATCACGCCGTCGCGGTTGCCCAGTCGGCCCGTGTGAAGGTCTGCGCTGACGTCTCGAAGATGAGGCCCTCTGCGATCAGCCAGTCGAAGGCCGCACGACAATGCGCAGCATCGCAACGGAAGAGCCGCTGCGCCTGCTCGAAGGTGATGTTCAATCCAGGCAGTGCACGGTAGGCTTCGCGAATCTCGCGGAGCAGGTCGTTCAGACGATCCACGTGAGTTGCCATTCGCGTATCCCCGAAAATCGCATTCGCGCCGAGCGCACATGATTCGCACGGCTCACGGTCATCAGCAAGAGATGTACCCTTCGTGGGATCGCGCCGTTGCATCAACGCGCCCTGTGCACGTGTAGCGGATCACGTCAGTAGATCCGGCGAGAGGGTGTGCCTGTGTCGCGCCCTGCGACATGGCGCCGGTGGCTCTCGTCTGTGCCAGGCGCGGCCAGACAGAGCCGATCAGGCCAAATTCCCCTGATGACGTGGAGGCCAGAGCGAGTCACTGCGCATGGCACGGCGGATGCTCATGACGATGGCGACGCGGACCTCGCGACCGGTTGTCGAGACCGCGTGGAGGATTACAACCATGCTCTGGACCATCTTCGTCGTGCTGCTCGTCCTGTGGTTCCTCGGCCTCGTCAGTTCCTACACGCTGGGGGGCTACATTCACCTGCTGCTCCTGATCGCCGTCGCCGTGTTGCTCATCAGGCTCATCCAGGGACGCCGCGCACTCTGAGCGCCCGTCAGTCTGGTCTGACCCTGGCCGGACGAGGTTGCCGTGATGCGAATGCCAGCCCCCCTGCTCGTTGCAGCGTGTCTGTGCGCGGCGGTTGGCGCGAGCACGCTCGCCGCGACGCAATCCGGTCCGGCAGAACGCAAGCCGCCCGGCGCAGCGAAGTCAGTTCGCAAGTCGCCGCCGAAGGGAGTTGCCAAATCACCCCGACCGGCCCAGTTGACCGATGCCCGGCTCATTGCGGCGCTGCAACGACCCACACAGGTGGCCGTGGCGGTCCGTCGTCTCGACGCCGGCAGCCGGAAGCTGAACACCGAGGGGTGGCTGCACGCCCGCACCTGGAGCCATCCCTCGCGAGGGCTCTCGTACAAGGTGCTCCAGTCCGGAGGATCGTCGCGCGTCCTCGACAAGGTGCTCAAGCCAGTCCTCGACGCCGAGGTGGAGCACTCGTCGGAGCCCGTGGCGCGCCAGACGGCGCTCACCAGCGACAACTACGTTTTCAGGGTCGAGCGCCAGCCGTCGCGCGTGCTCGTGCATCTCTCGGCGCGACGGCAGGACCCGCTGCTGATCAATGGCGTGGCCACGGTGTCCCCGAAGGGCGTCCTGCAGCGGATTGAAGGCCGCCTCGCCGACCGGCCATCGTTCTGGGTGAAGTCGGTCACGATCGTTCGGGAGTTCGACCAGGTGCGGGGCGTCACCCTGCCGCGTTCCGTCGAGTCGGTCGCCGACGTACGCCTGGCCGGCTTGTCGCGATTCCTGATGACGTATCACTACGAGAGCGTGAACGGTGTTGCGCTGCGCGGGGCGCTCGCCTCGGCAGTGGCCCGCCCGTTCTCGCTCGAACCGTCGTCACACATCCTCGCCCTGTACCTGCAAGGCACCTGAGTTCCCGCTTGGGCGTTCCCCGGTCGGTCCATGAGCAGAGGCGGAAGGACTCCTCCGCCCCGCGCGCGTATCATCGTCCGCGTGGCCGCCATCCCGTCCGTCCTCGTCGCCCACTACGACGAGATTGCGCTCAAAGGCGCCAATCGCCGCTGGTTTGCCGAGCGCCTCGCGCGGAACATCCGCGAGACGCTGAACGGATGCGACATCGCCGCAGTCGAACCGGTGCGCGGGCACGTCGACATCCGGCCGTGTCGGGAATCGCGCGACGTGGCTGCGGTCATGCACCGTTTGCAGCACGTGTTCGGTCTCGCCTCCGTGGCGCCGATGTGGAACGTGCCCCTCGATCCGGATCTCATGGCCAGCGCGGTGCTCGAGCTCATGCCCGCCGCCCCGCCGGAGTCGTTCTGTGTACGCGTCACGCGAAGCGACAAGCGATACCCGGTGGATTCGCCTACGCTCGAGCGTCGTGTCGGGGCCAGGATCCACGAAACGCTGGGCTGGCCGGTGTCGCTCAAGGCACCTGCGCTGACCGTCGCGATCGAGGTCGACGGCGCGGGTGCCAGATGCGGCGTGGCCAGGAGCACAGGGGCCGGCGGACTGCCTGTCGGGACGAGCGGTCGCGTGATGTGCCTGTTGTCGGGGGGCGTCGACTCTGCAGTGGCCGCGTGGCGCGTCATGCGGCGCGGATGCCGCGTTGACGTCGTCCACATGCACAGCGCACCCGATTACCTCGGGCACGAGCCAGGCCGCTGCACGGACCGCCGCGGCGTTCCTCGCGCGCGGACAATCGCAGGTGCGGCTCACGCTGGTCGGGATCGCCAACATCCAGAAGCACGTTGCCGCGGTGGCGCCCGCGTCGTTGCGGACGGTGCTCTATCGCCGGGCCATGATGCGCATCGCCGATCGCCTCGCACGAAAGGCAGGTGCGCAGGCGCTGGTCACCGGAGAGGCCCTGGGGCAGGTGGCGTCGCAGACGCTCGACAACCTCACCACGATCGACCGCGTATCGACCCTGCCGATCCTTCGCCCCCTCGTGGCCTGGGACAAGCGCGAGGTCGTGGACGAGGCGCGCCGATGGCGCCTGCCGCAGGTTCCCGTGGCAGCAGACGAGGATTGCTGCCGGGTGTTCGCGCCCGCCGAGGCCGCGATCAGGTCGGGCACCGACGCCTGCATTGCCGTTGAACGCGAACTGCCGCTCGACGCGCTCATCGACGTTGCCGTGCAGTCGGCCGAGCGATGTCTCGTGCAGCCGGCGTGGGATGTGTTCCCGCGGGATTGACAGACGCTCACCGCCGGCACCCTGGGTGACTGCGGCCCGCCCCGCGGCCGCGTGGGCGTCACGCGTGACGTGCCATCGCCGCGTGGTGCAGTCGTCCGGCGAAGTAGTCTTCCAGCGCTTCGCGTGTGCTTCGGAATGCGAGGGCGTCCCACGGGATGTCGGGTTCGGCGAACAGGCCCACGTCGAGCGACTCGTCGTCGATCTGGATCTCGCCGTCGATCCAGGTGGCCGCGTAGACGATGATGACGGGGACCCGCCCGGGATAGGAGTAGACGTTGACCAGCGCATCGAGCCTGACGCCGATGCCGCACTCCTCCCGCGCCTCACGCCTGGCGGCATCGGTGACGGTCTCTCCGCGGTCGACATAGCCCCCGGGGAAGACCCACAGGCCGCGCCCGGGCTCGATCGCCCGCCGCACCAGCACGACGGCGCTCTCGCCTGGCCGATGGATGATCGTGCCTGCGGCCACCTTTGGGTCGAGGTAGTGCACGTGCCCGCACGCGTCGCAGACCAGGCGGGGCGGGTCGCCGTCCTTCAGCAGGCGCGTGGCGAGGGGGCCTGCACAGTGGGGACAGAACCTGAAGGCCGACGTGGGGTGGGCAGCGATTTGCTCGTGCGACATGCAGCCAGGGGCCTGACGGTATTACAATCTTCGTCGCCATGTCGATTCTGAAGGTGGCGCGCATGGGTCATCCGGTGCTCCGGACGGTTGCTCGCGCGCTCGAACCCACCGAAGTCCGCACGCCACCCTTCCAGAAGCTCATCGACGACATGATCGAGACGATGCAGGAGTATGGCGGCATCGGGTTGGCGGGCCCGCAGGTGCACGAGGGGGTCCGGTTGTTCATCGCGGGCATAGAGCAGAAGGATGGCTCGCTGCGCGTCCTTCCCTTCGTGAACCCCGACATCGCGCCCGTGGGCACCGACACCGACGAAGACTGGGAGGGGTGCCTGAGCATTCCCGACATTCGCGGCAAGGTCGTGCGTCCGCGCAGCATCGTGGTCCGTGCGCTCGACCGGCGTGCCAAGCCGTTCGAGTTGACGTTGAACGGGTATGCGGCTCGCGTCGTGCTCCACGAGACCGATCACCTGGACGGCATCCTGTTCTTCGATCGCATGAAGACGTTCGACACGCTGACCTTCCTCGACGAGTACAGCCGTTTCTGGACGCGCGAACGCGACGACGACGTGTGATGGCGCGCGGGTGAAACGACTGTGAGCACCAGGCCCATGACGCTCGCGACCGGCGCGCCGGTCGTGACGCTGCGCAACGCGCCCACCGATCCCTACGACGGGGCGATCGCGGCGGCGCGCACGTGCTATTCGCCGCGCCTCGTCACGACGCGCGACGTCACCGATCGCCAGCGCGAGAACATCGGCAAGCTCACCTACGAGGGTGGGCACCACACGGTCTACCAGCACGCGCACTACGAGTTCGGCCTCGAGCAGGTGTCGCGGCAGTTCGTCTGGAGCTTCCTGCACAGCCATCCGTTCTACAACTCCGAGCAGCAGTCGCAGCGCTACGTGAAGATGGGTGAGCCGCGCGCGTTCGTGCCGCCACTGTCGGGCGAAGCGCGCGACGTGTACGAGCGCGCCGTCCTCGACGCGTGGGCCTCGTACGAACGGCTCTCGGCGCTGCTCAAGGACGACACGTTCAGGATCCTGAAGGAACTGCGGTACGTGACGCCGAACGTGAGCGCCGAGCGCTTGCGGGGGATCGAGCGCGAGGCCGAGAAGAAGGCGATCGAGACGGCGCGCTATGTCATCCCGCTCGCGGCGTTCACGGCGATGGTGCACACCATCTCGGGCATCACGCTGTACCGCCTGTGGCGGATGGCCGAGAGCGGCGACGCACCCTGGGAGTCGCGCCAGGTCGTGGCGGCCATGGTGGATGCGGTGCGCGCGCACGATCCGCAGTGCTTCGATCGGATTGCCGTCGAACCCATCCCCGGCGACGAGCTGCCGGAGGCCTCCCTTCGGCTCACCGACGTGCCGGAGGCGCGAAGCGGAGGGCAATCCGCGGTGTTCGCCGCGCAGTTCGACGCGCGCCTGGGTGGCCGGGTGTCGAAGCTGATCGATGCCTCGCCCGAGGCCGAATGGGTGACGGCCGAGGCAGTGCGTGCGGTCTGCGGCCTCGACGCATCGCAGCTGTCCGACGACGAGGCGATCGCGCGCGTGCTCGATCCGGCGAAGAACCGGTTGCGGCTCGACACCCTGAATCTCTCGTACCACTCGCCGCTGATGCGCGCGTTGCAGCATGCCCACTACGTCTTCGCGAAGCGGATCAGCCACACGGCCGATTCGCAGGACCAGCGCCACCGGATGGTGCCTGCGTCGAGACCGATGATGACGCTGGCCGATGCGCCGGTGCCCGACGTGGTCGTGCCGCAGTTGATCGCCGCCAATCCTGCTGCGCGGGCGGAGTTCGACGCGCAGGTGCAGCGGGCGTGGAGCGCGCGTGATCGCCTGCTCGAGCTTGGCGTGCCGGGTGAGTTCGCGCTCTACGTGCTTCCGAACGCCACCGCGGTGCGTTTCATCGAGTCGGGACCCTTGATCGCGCTCGTGCACAAGTGGACGATGCGCACGTGTTTCAACGCGCAGGAAGAGATCTATCGTGCGTCCGTGGACGAGGTGGAACAGGTAAAGGAACGACATCCCAGGCTCGGGGCGCACCTGGGGCCGCCGTGCGTGATTCGCAACGGCCTGATCGCGCCCCGGTGCACCGAGGGGACGCATTTCTGCGGCGTTCCCGTGTGGCGTGACTGGCCAAACGCCATCCGGCGCCTGTAGGAGAGGGCGAAAACGCGGGCGAAACCGGGGAATGGCGGGTACCGAACGACCGTTCTATTTTTATTGTTGACCTCTTGTGAAAGATTTCACATAATCTGTTTCGGGATTTCGGTCCGCACGTAAGTCATTCCCATCAAGTCCGCCGCGTGATGACCTCTCGCGCGGGGGACCCGACAGGCCTCATTGGCAACACCTGCCTGCGGTCAACAGCCATCCTAAGCAAAGAATTTCCGCAGTAAGACCCGCCGGAATCCCGGGTTCTTCCCCCGAAGGGGGTAGAACCGTGTACGGCGATAATAGGCGGACATGCACGTCATTCCCCTGCACGCACACAATCCCGGTGCCTTCACCGGGAAGGGCAACTGGACGTACCTCATCTTTGCCGGTGAGACCACGCTCATCGATGCGGGCGAAGGGAAGGACGAGCACCTCGACGCGCTCGCGGCCGCGCTCGCGGATGGCCGCGACCTGGGCCTGCCAGGAACGCTCGACCGCGTGCTCGTCACGCACGCCCATGGCGACCATATCTCCGGGGTGGCCGCGATCGCGGCCCGATGGCCCGAGGCGACGTTTCACAAGTTTCCCTGGCCCGGGCGCGACGAGCGCTATCACGACCCAGGCTGGCGGCCGCTGAAGGACGACGAGGTGGTCAAGGCGGGCAACGTCGGCCTGTGGACGCTCCACACGCCCGGACATGCGCCGGATCACGTGGCGTTCCTCGAACCGAGGTCGGGCACGCTGTTCGGCGGCGACCTCGTCGTGAACGGCAGCTCGGTGGTGATCCCGGCCTCGGGCTCTGGCAGCATGAGCGCCTACATGCGCTCGCTGGCGCGCATCCTCGACCTGCAGCCGCGGCGCATCCTGCCGGCACACGGCGCGCCCATCGACAACCCCCTCCCGTTGCTCAGGAACTACATCAGGCACCGGCAACAGCGCGAGCAGCAGATCATCGACTACCTGCAGGGTCACGACGCGTCCAGCGCGCACGACATCGCCGCCGCGATCTATCGGGGCGTCGCCGAGGCATTGCTGCGCGCGGCGGCCGACAGCGTGCTCGCGCATCTCGTGAAGCTCGAGGAGGACGGCCGCGCAGAGCGCGTGGGCGGGGGAGACACCTGGCGCATGCGTTCGACTCCGGCCGTTGCGGCGTCATCGTAGGGGCTCGGCTGGCAGCGGCGGTATCATCACCACGATGAGCGACGTCCTGAAGGCACGCATCAAGCAGCGGCGGTTCCGGAACCCCGCGCACGAGGCCATGCTCAACCTCATGGTGGCTGCCGCGCACGTCCGCCAGATGGTCGAGGAGGCGTGTGTCGATCACGACCTGACGCAGGCGCAGTACAACGTCCTGCGCATCCTGCGTGGCAAGCATCCCGACGGATACCCGCGCGGCGAGGTGGCATCGCGCATGATCGACCGCGCGCCCGACGTGACGCGCCTCATCGATCGCCTGGAGCGGCGCGGCCTGGTCGAGCGCGTCCGCAGCACGGAAGATCGCCGCCTGTCGATCACGCGCATCACCCGGAAGGGTCTGGCGGTGCTGACGAAGCTCGACCCGCGCATCGAGGCGCTCGATGCCCAGTTCTCGTCGCGGCTGCCGCCCAGGGACCTCAAGACACTGTCGCAACTCTGCGAACGGGTGTACGAACTCGACATCGCACACGAGGCCGCCGCACTCCGCGCGCCCCGGTAATGGGTGCGGGGGGCAGGCCCGGAGTAGAATCCCGGGTGTGAGTGCAGCTTCCACGGCACATGCCGAGCCCCGCTTGCTGATTCCGGCTGGCGACCTCGCCGTCGCGCTTCGCAGTGGCATACCGCCGCTGGTGCTCGACGTGAGGCCGGCCGAGCAGTTCGCGCGCGGGCAGATCCCCGGTGCGGTGCACCTCGACCTGTGGGGCGTCAGCCTGATCGACACCGATCCGGCGCCGATGCGCGCGTTCCTCTGGATGATCCACCACCAGTTCGTCCTGCGGGGGGTGAACGCGGAGCGTGCGGTGGTGATCTGCGACGAGAACTCCGGCGTGCGCGCCGCCCGCGCGTTCTGGTTCCTCGAGTACTTCCGCCATCCCGACGTGCGCGTGCTCGACGGAGGGTTCGCGGCGTGGCGGCGTGCTGGCGGCGCCATCGACCACGATCCAGTGGTCCCGGTGGCCGTGAACTGGCCAGAAGCCGAGGACGTGTCGCGCCTGGCCACCTGGCGCGATGTTGCAGCGGCGGTCGGTGATCCCGCGGCGGCCATCCTCGACACGCGGAGTGACGGCGAGTACGACGGCACCGTGGTGCGAGCGCGGCACGGGGGCGCCATTCCCGGGGCCATCCACATCGAGTGGACCCACAATCTCGGCACCGACGGGACGTTCAAGCCTGCGGCTGACCTGCGGTCGATGTACGAGGCGGCGGGCGTCACACCAGACCGGACGGTGCTCACGTACTGCCAGGGTGGCTACCGCGCGGCGCACAGCTACCTCGCGCTGCGCCTGCTCGGGTATCCCGACGTGCGCACGTACCTCGGATCGTGGAAGGAATGGGGCGATCGCGACGACCTGCCGATCGAAGTGCCCCGGATGCGGTCAGAATCCAACACGTAGTATTCATCTCTCCCGCGCGCAGTGCGCGGCAGCGTCATCGAGTCACGCCATGCAGACACCTGTCATCGACTTCATCAACACCCGCCACGACACGTTCATCCAGGAACTCAAGGTGCTGCTCGCGATCCCCAGCATCAGCGCGCTGCCGGAGCATGTCGGCGACGTGCGCCGCTGCGCCGAGTGGTGCCGCGACGAGTTGACACGCATCGGGATGCAGGGGGCCGCGATTCACGAGACGCCTGGCCATCCCATCGTCTACGCCGAGTGGATGGGAGCGCCGGGCGCGAAGACCGTCCTGTTCTACGGCCATTACGACGTCCAGCCGGTGGATCCCGTCGACCTGTGGCAGTCACCGCCGTTCGAGGCAACCGTGCGTGACGGGGCGCTGTATGCCCGCGGATCAGCCGACGACAAGGGCCAGGTCTTCATGCACTTCAAGGCCATCGAGGCCTACCTGAAGACCGTGGGCAACCTGCCGGTCAACTTCAAGGTGATCCTCGAGGGCGAGGAAGAGGTCGGGAGCAAGAATCTCGACGAGTTCATCGCGTCGCACAAGGACCTGCTGGCAGCAGATGTCGTGCTGATCAGCGACACGGCGATGTTCGAGCGTGGCGTGCCGTCGCTCTGCTACGGGCTGCGGGGGCTGTCGTACTTCCAGATCGACCTGCGGGGCTCGAGCACCGACCTCCACAGCGGGCAGTTCGGAGGCGGGCTGGTGAACCCGGCCATGGCGCTGGCCCAGATGCTGACGCAGCTGAAGGATCGCAGCGGGCGAATCAGGATTCCGGGGTTCTATGACGACGTGGTCGACCTGACCGACGCCGAGCGCGCCGAGTTCAAGAAGCTGCCGTTCAACGAGAAGCGCTGGGCGCGCGAGATTGGCGTGCCGAGGTTGTTCGGCGAGAAGGGCTACACGACGCTCGAACGGATTACGGCTCGTCCGACCGTGGAGATCAACGGGCTGCTGTCGGGGTTCACGGGCGAGGGCGCGAAGACGGTCCTGCCGGCCGTGGCGATGGCGAAGGTCAGCATGCGGCTCGTGCCGAACCAGCAGCCGGAGAAGATCGGCGATCTGTTCGAGGCGTACATCCGCGACATCGCGCCGAAGTCGGTGGAGCTGAAGCTCACGCGGATGCACGGGGGCAAGGCGTGGAAGGCGTCGCTCGACAACCCGTTCGTGCAGGCGGCGGGGCGGGCGATCGAGTTCGGGTTCGGGAAGTCACCGGTGTACACGCGAGAAGGCGGGTCCATCCCTGTCGTGGCGACGTTTCAGGACATCCTCGGGCTGCCGAGCGTGCTGTTCGGCGTGGGCCTGCCAGACGACCGCATCCACGCCCCGAACGAGAAGCTGGATCTCGACAACTTCCAGCGCGGCATCGTCGCCTCCGCCCAGCTCTACGACGAATTCGGCCGCCTCTGAGACAGCCGAAGGGGTCACGTCTTTCATTGCAGCATTTTTCAAGACCTGACCCCGCCCTTCTCAGCCAATTGGCCTCAAATCAGCGGTTCCGAGTCCAGGTGGCAAGGAAACGGCCTGCCAACTCTCAGCCGGGGTCGTGTCTTGATTCTTGCAAAATGCTGCAATGAAAGACACGACCCCTTCTGGGTCCTATCTGACCTGGAGGGTGTCGAGGCGGGCGCCGGCGTGGAAGCGGGCACGGTCGGTGAAGCGCCACACCGACACGGTGGAACCGATACGCGCGGCGGGCGGCCAGTCGAGATCGGCGAAGCGGCTCGCGCCCGCGAACCTCGCCCGGAACGTGTCGCGCTCGAACCCGTCGAGCACCAGCACGGTGTCGCGCGACCGCGCCGTCAGCGCGTCGATGGCAGGATCGAGTTCAGCTGGCTCGAGCGCATCCCACATCACCGTCAACCGGGATCCGTAATACCGCACGCTGCCACTCTGCCAGATCGTGAACACCAGCGCGTCGGGCGCCACGTAGTCGCCGACGAAGCGGCCCGTGACGATGAAGCGGCGCTCGTCGCGCACCAGGCGAACCACACCCAGCGCCTTCACGCGTGAGACCTGCCATCCGCCCCACGCCGACACGACAACGAGCACCGCCGCCACACCGATCCACGCCCGTTGCTGGCGCGCGGCGCGCCCACGGTGCGCCATGGCCGTCACCGCGAGCGCGAACGCTGGCAGCAGGCCCGGCAGCATGAAGCGCAGGTAACTCCAGTTGTCGAACGGCACGTACGGCAGGTACATCGCCCACACGCCGGCGACGAACACCAGCAGCATCCACGCATACCCACGGTCGCGTGCACGCCAGGGCGCAGCCAGCGCAGCCACGATCAACGGTGACACAGTACTGATCACCCACGCGGGATACCGTCCCAGGTTCTCGCGCACGTGCGACCACGAGAACAGCACGTCGAGCGATCCATATCCCGACGACAGCGGCGAGCCATACAGCACCGCGTTCGCCCACCCGACGCCCACGACGCCCGGGAGCGCGCCTGCCGCGAACGCGCCGCCGGCGCCCATGCGCTCCCGCCACGTCACCGCCGTGCCCTCACCGGATCCACGGGCAGTGATCATCGCGTAGGCCCCGATGATGCCCGCCAGCGGCGCGAGATTCGGACGCACGAGGATGGCAGCGCCAGCCGCGAGGCCACTGGCGAAACTCCACCCGCGCGTGCGCCCGATCGCCGCGAGGCTCAGGCCCCACAGGGCCGCCGCCGGCACGTCGCTCATCGGCTGCAGGCCCTGGTACACGAAGACCGGCGTCGTGACCATCAGCGCCACCGCAAGCACCGCGGCCCAGTCTGACGCCATCCGGCGTGCGACGAGGAACACGCTCCACGCCACCAGGCCCGCGCACACCGGAACGACGTAGAACACGCTCACCCGGGGAAGTCCGGCCATGCGCGGCACGGCCATCGCCAGCGCAAGGCCCGGCGGGCAGATGGGCGCGATCGCGCGCTCGTGGATGGGGCTCGGGATGAATCCGGTGGGTGCCAGCGACAGGGAGACCTTCTGCCAGGGCAGTGTCTCGGATGGCGCCACGGGCGCCGTGATGGTTCCGGCCGCCCAACGCTCGGCCTGCTCGACGTAACAGTAGGAGTCGGATCCACCCGCAGCGAACGAGCCGAACCGCACGGCACCTGCCACGGCCAGCATCGCCAGCGCCAGCGCCACCCACCTGGCGCGAATCATCGCGAGGCGAGGCGGTGCTTCACGAGTTCGCCGATGGCCGCCACGCCATCCCTCCAGCCAATCTTCTTGCCCGCCGCACGCGACCGGGGCTCGAATCGAACCGGACGCTCGATGATGCGGTGCCCACGCTTGAGCAGCTTCGCCGTGATCTCGGGTTCGATGTCGAACCGATTCGCCTGCAGGTCCAGCGACCGCGCGGTCGTCGTCCGCATGACCTTGTAGCAGGTCTCCATGTCGGTGATCGCGGCGCCGAAGAGCACGTTGGTGATCACCGTGAGCAACCGGTTGGCGAGCACCGTCTTGAGCGGCGCCGTGCTCGTCGGCTCGAGGAAACGCGATCCGAAGACCACGTCGGTGTCGCCCGCGAGGATCGGCGCCACGAGCATCGCAATCTGCGCGGGATCGAACTCGAGATCGGCATCCTGGATCGCAATGATCTCGCCGCGCGCCTCGCGCAGGCCGAGGCGGATGGCACTGCCCTTACCGCCATTCTTCGCCGCATGGATGACACGAAACGGCGCCACGCCACTGAAGCGCTCGAGCACCTCGGACGTCCCGTCGCTCGACCCATCGTCCACGACCACGATCTCGCGGTCACACGGGAGGGCGATCACCGCCAGCCGATCGAGCACCTCGGCGACCGTGCCGGCTTCGTTGTAGACGGGGACGAGAATCGACAGCAGGGCCATGGGGTGGCTGGAGGATCCTACCTGATTCGCCGGGGGGCGCGAGGTTCGGGGGATTCCTGCCTGGGACCCGTGTCCAAAAACCCCGCGCCCGCCAGAGGCGGGACGCGGGGACTCGTCGGCCCGCCGAATCGGCGGTCGACCACATGAGACAAAGGAACACCCGCGTCGTTGCAGCAGCTGTGCCAGACGTGATGCGGGGGATTACCTGTGCGCGAGCGGGTCACCCGCCACGGCGAAGCATCCGGGCACCGGATCATTGGATCCGCGGATTCAAGGATCCGGGCGTGCGAAGCGACAGGCCGGATGGCACCAGCAGTGGCAATCGCCGCGACGTGTTCACCGGGGCGCGGAGCGCCTCGTCAGTTGAACCCCGCAACACGTCTGCGCAGAGCCTTCACATGCTCCCACACCTGCTGGTACTCCTCGCGTTGCTCGTCCTCGACCGGCCCTCCCGATCGTGACACGGCGGCCAGATAACCTTCGAGGTCCCGCAGTGCGGCACCAAAGTCACGCAGGTGGTACGACAGCAGCCCGCGGTCGCGCAGGTCGGCCACCGCAAGCGGATCCATCGCCAGGAGCAGGTCGGTCGCGGCGCGGGCATGCGCGAACGAACGCATCGACACGTACGTCCGCTTGAGGTTGGTGGTCATCCGCACGAGGGTGTCCCACGTGGACGCTTCCAGCAGCAGGCGGCGATCGAACGCCGCCTCGTCGCCGGCGACTTTCCGGAGCAGGGCCTTCAGGTCTGACGGTCCCAGGACCGCGCCTGCGTGGAACGGGTCGATGATCAGGTCGCGCTCGGCGCTTCGCCGTCCGCTGCTGCGGTGCCTCACGAGGAAGTGCCCGGGGAAGTTGACGCCCTCGAGGGGCACACCGGCCCGGCGGCCGACCTCGATGTAGATCACTGCGAGCGCGATCGGCAGGCCGGTGCGCCGCTCGATCACGTCGGGCAGGAAGGAGTTGCGGGGATCGTCGTACTGCGCCACGTTGCCGCGGAAGCCCTCGTCGTCGAACAGCAGGGCATTGAGCGCATCGACCTGGGCCTGCGGAGACGGACGGTCACCGAGCCGCTCGATGCGAAGCGTCGCGATGGCGCCGAGCCGCGTGATCTGCTTCAAGGCACTGCGAGGCATCGTACGCCCCGCGCTCTATGCGCGGGAGCACGAGCGCGGCGCGGATGACGTCACCGTCGACCGGGCTGCGTGCCGCGTCAAGGAACTCGCGGATGTCGGCCTGGGTCAGCATGCGATGAACGGGTCACACCACGAGGGCGTCAGCCATCGACAGGGTGAGTTCGTCGAGGCTGTCGATCACCACGTCGGCGTCGCCCAGTGCCGACCGTTCGTACGAGCGTGGTGAGGCCGACCGTGCGGAGGCCGGCGGCGCGCGCCGAGGCCAGTCCCCAGCGTGAATCCTCGACCGCGATGCACGCTGATGGCGCGATCGAGACGTTGTGGCGGGCCAGCGGGGTGAGCAGCTGCGTGGCGCGCACGTAGGGATCGGGCGCCGGCTTGCTGCGCGGCGTCTCACCCGCACCCACGATGACCGCGACATGGCGCGCCAGGCCATGCGCGTGCAGGACGAGCTCGATCTCCTCCCTCCGTGCGCCCGACGCAATCGCCACGGGGACCACGGCCGCGAAGCGCTCGAGGCACTCGCGCGCACCCGGGAAGAGCACGTCGGGGCCCCGCAGCCGCTCGATCAGGACATCGCCCTTTCTCGCAATCAGGGTGGCCACCTCGGCATCCGACAGCGGCCGGTCACGATCGCGACTGACCGCCCTGAACGCGCCGTCGTCGTCGTATCCGAGGTAGTGCTCGAAGTACTCGTGCTGACTCAGGCTGATGTCGATCGTCGCGAGCACGTCACGGAACGCGGCAAAATGGATGGGCTCGCTGTCGGCGATGACGCCGTCGAAGTCGAAGACCACGGCGGCGAGCCGTGATGCGGGCCTGGAGGGTGACGGGCGGGTACCGGTCATCGGCGTGCGGTACGTCCTAGCGTGCCGGCCGGATGCGTTCGCCCGCGCGGACGGGCAGCGGCAAGCGGTTCTCCGGTGGCGGATAGGGGCAATCGTACGTCGGGTTGTAGTAGCAGTACGGATGATACGCCTTGTTGAAGTCGACCTCGTACAAGCCGGTGGGCGTGCGCTCGAGGTCGAGGTAACGTCCCGCGGCGTAGGTCTCCGTGCCGTTCGTGCGATCGCCGAAGGGCACGAACAGGCGCCGCATGTCGGCGGCCTCGGCCTCGACGAAGGCGGTCAACTGCAGCGGCTGTCCCTTGAGCACGAACCGCAGGGCGCCGGCGCGCCGCATCTGTCGGCGCTGGCCGGTCGACGTCGGCATCTCGAACGACGGCTCACGGGGTGACGCGGCCAGTTCAGCCGATGCGACGTACTCCGGGTCGATGCCGAAGTACGAGAGCGGCAGGAACTCCGCCCGCGTCGCCGGCAGGATGGGGCTGTCGGGCGTGAGCAGGAACTGCTCCACGGCCGCGCGCCGTTCGGCGATGCGCTCGGCGTACGGCCGCGACTCCTCGGTGTTGGGCGTGCAGGCCGCTGTACAGATCGCGGACCCGAGCACGATGAGCCCCAACCAGTGCGTGCTGGCCGGCGCGCGCCGTGCCCGGGTCCGCAGATGCATCATCCAAAGATATACGATCCGCGAGCCACCGTCGCGTCGGCGAGCGTCCTCCGGACGACCACCGTGTTCACGGGCGTGACCTTCAGCACGCGGCGCAGGGCCGCCAGTTGCGTCCGCAGGGTGTCGCCGTCGGCCATCGCCGCGAGGGCGCTCTTGGCGTTGGCGTCGATCCGCGCTGCCGCATCGCTGACGATGGCGCGCGCCGCATCGACGTGCAGCACGGCGTTCGGCAGCGACCGGGCCGCGGCATCCTGCGCGCGCAGCACGGCGCTCTCGGCGGTGTAGGCGTCGATCATGATGTCGGCGACGAACATCAGCACTTCCTGCTCGTCGCTGATCTTCTGCATGTACTTCTGCATGGCCGCGCCGAGGACGAGCAACGCGACCTTGCGGAAGGCCACGACCGCGGCCAGTTCGGCCTCGAGGACGCCATCCCCGAGTGGTTCCGGCATTCCGGGCGACATCACCTCGTCGAGCAGGGCCATGGCCGCCGGGATCAGCTTCAGGTCACCCTTGACCGCCCGCTTGATCAGGATGCCCGGGATGAGCAGGCGATTGATCTCGTTGGTGCCCTCGAAGATGCGGTTGACGCGCGCGTCGCGGTAGTGACGCTCGGCCGGGTAGTCGGTCACGAATCCGTTGCCGCCGTGGATCTGCACGTTCTCGTCGATGACGTAGTCGATGACTTCGCTGCCGGCGACCTTGGCGATCGACGACTCCGACGCGAACTCCTCGAGCGCGTCACGGACGTTCTGTGCCTCGCTGCCGGTGCCCGCGACCTTGGCTTCCTGGATGAGCCCGGCGAGGCGATACATCATGCTCTCGACGCCGTAGGTGCGCAGCGTCATCTCGCCCAGCTTGTGCTTGATGGCGCCGAAGTTCGAGATCGACGTGCCGAACTGCTTGCGCGTGAGGGCGTACTTGGCCGCCTCGCCGATCACGGCCTTGGCGCCGCCGCTGCACATCGCGCCCAGCTTGAACCGTCCGTAGTTGAGCACTTCGAAGGCCACCTTGTAGCCCTTGCCGACTTCGCCCAGCACGTTCTCTGCCGGCACGATGGCGTCCTGGAGGAGGATCGGGGCCGTCGACGAGCCGTGGATACCCAGCTTGTGCTCTTCCTTGCCTGAACTCACGCCGGGGAACGTCCGCTCGACGATGAAGGCGGTGAAGTGCTCGCCATCCACCTTCGCGAACACGATGATGAGATCGGCGAACGAGGCGTTCGAGATCCACATCTTCTCGCCGTTGAGGACGAAGTTGCCGTCGTCGCGCTTCACGGCACGTGCGCGGGCACCGAGGGCATCGGAGCCCGACCCGGATTCCGACAGCGCATACGCGCCGGCCCACTCGCCCGACACCAGCCTGGGCAGGTACTTCTTCTTCTGCGCCTCGGTGCCGAAGAGCAGGATCGGCATGATCGACAGTCCGGTCATCGCGCCGAACGTCACGGTGAACGACGCCGCCTTGGCGATGTTCTCGGCGACGACCAGGGAACTCGCCTTGTCGAGGTCGATGCCACCGTACTCGTCGGGTGTGTCGGTGCCCAGCAGGCCGAGCTCCCCGCATCGCTGGATGAGCGCCTTGCTGAGCGCCCACTCCTTGTTCTCGAGCCGGTCGAGCACGGGCAGGACTTCGTTCAGCGCGAAGTCGCTCGTCGTGCGCGCCATCATCTTGTGCTCGTCGCTCATGCGTTCGGGCGTGAACACGGTGTCGTGCGCGGTGCCCTCGAGCAGCCACGCTCCGCCCTTCGGGGCGGCAGTTGCGGTTGCGGTCGTCATGATTCGTGCTCCGTGTCTGTGTGTGTGGCCCGCCGGGGGCGCCGGCAGAACGTCCGTTTCCGTATCGCCATGCCACGTCGGCCGTCGGCCGACGCGGCGCCCATCTCACATCCGTTCGAAGATGCCGGCTGCACCCATCCCGCCGCCGACGCACATCGAGACGATCCCGTAGCGCGCCTGGCGCCGCGGCATCTCGTAGAGCAGCGAGGCGGTCAGCTTTGCGCCTGTGCAGCCCAGTGGGTGACCGAGGGCAATGGCGCCGCCGTTGACGTTCACCTTCTCGGGGTCGATCGGCAGTTCCTTGAGGCAGGCGAGCGCCTGCGAGGCGAACGCCTCGTTCAATTCCATGAGATCGATCTGATCGAGCGAGAGCCCCGCGAGCTTCAAGGCCTTGTGGATGGCCGGAACAGGACCGACACCAAAGCGTTCGGGCTCGACACCGGCCGTTGCATACGCCACGAAGCGCGCCAGCGGCTTGAGGCCGAGGGCCGTGGCCCGGGCCGCCGACATGACGACCACGGCGGCTGCGCCGTCGCTGGTCTGCGACGAGTTGCCGGCCGTGACGGTGCCGTTCACGTGAAACGCGGGACGCAGCCTGGCGAGCGCCTCGACCGAGGTGTCGCGGCGCGGCCCTTCGTCGGTCTCGAACAACGATTCCGACGATGCTGGGCTTCTTCCCTGTGGTGACCAGCGTACGGACGGGCACGGCGATCGTCTCGTCCTTGAAGCGGCCCGCATCGATCGCGGCGACCGCGCGCTGGTGGCTGCGGTAGGCGAACGCATCCTGCGCCTCGCGCGAGATCTGTGACTCGCGCGCGTGGTTCTCGCCGACGAGGCCGGTCGAGAGATACACGTCGGGATAGCGATCGACCAGCGACGGGTTGGGCGACACCTTGTTGCCGCCCATCGGCACCATGCTCATCGACTCGGTGCCGCCCGCGATGACGACCTCGGCGAAACCGCACATGATGCGCTCGGCGGCATACGCGATCGACTGCAGGCCCGACGAGCAGAAGCGGTTGACGGTGGCGGCCGACGCCGACACCGGCACGCCGGCACGCAGGCTCGCGATGCGCGCGACGTTCAGGCCCTGTTCGGCCTCCGGCATCGCGCAGCCGAGGATGACGTCGTCGATCGTCGCGGGATCGAGTCCGGGGGCGCGCCTGAGTGCCTCGGCGATTACCAGGGCGGCGAGGTCGTCGGGACGGGTCGTCCGCAGCGTGCCGTTGGGGGCCTTGCCCACCGGGGTCCGGACGGCAGAGACGATGACTGCGTCGTTCATGATCGTGGCTCCATGCACCCGCGTGCGATCACGCGGCGAAATCGCTCAAGAGTTCGTAAAGGGCATCGCCGACCTCGCTGGCCAGCCCGTCGAAGGCATGGTCGGCGTGCCCGATGACCACCAGTTCGCGTGGCTCGGGGAGCGTCGCGTAGAAGCGCCGCACCTCGCGCACGTCAATCATGTCGTCGTCTTCACCATGGACCAGGAAGACGGGCTTGCCCGCACCGGCCACCATCGAGAAGTCGTGCGCATCGAGCGGGGGCGCGATGCCGATCAGCGCCGAGACGTCTGGATGGGCTGCGCCCGTGGCCATCGCCACCCATGCGCCGAACGAGTAGCCGGCCGACCACAGCGGCACGTCCGGATACCGCGTGTGCAGGGCGTCGCAGGCGGCGATCGTGTCGCGTACCTCGCCTTCGCCGCCCGTGAAGCGCCCCTCGCTGGTGCCCACGCCGCGGAAGTTGAAGCGCAACACGGCACACCCGGCACGGGTGAGACCGCGCATGGCCTCGTGCACGACGCGCGAGCGCAACGATCCCCCGAACTCCGGGTGCGGGTGCGCAAACACCACGGCGGCCCGCACGGCATCGACCGGCAGGTCGATCACGGCTTCAATCCGTCCCGCTGCTCCGGTGAGGTCGACTACCATCAGTGCCCCTCGGCCGCGGCGGCGGCCTGCGATGCCTCGGCCACCCGGGCGTCGAACGCGCGAATCACCGCCGCGAACGCGTCGGGTCGGGTCACGCACCCGATGTGTCCCGTGCGCTCGACCACGGCAGCCGTCGCGTGCGGGATCAGCGCCAGGTACTCGTGCGTGCTCTCGACCGGCACCACGCGGTCGAGTCCGCGTTCGCCGGTGATGATCAGCGTCGGTGCGGTGACCTGCTGAGCATCGCGGCTGAAGTCCTCCTGCATCGCCAGTTGCATGCGACGCGCCATCAGCGACGGCGAGATGGGTGCGAGCGCCATCCTCGACAGTTGCGTGCGCGTGAAGTGGAACCGGTCGCGCACGTCGGGGAAGACGGCCTTGACCTCGCGCCGCATGCGCTCGCGCGACGTGAGCACGAAGAGCGGCAACGTCAGGTTTGGCGTGCGGATGTAGCGCTGCTGCCGCACGTCTGGCTGGAACGCAGGCCCCGGCGCCGAGGCCAGCACGAGGCCCTTCACACGCTCGGGGCGCACGGCGGCGTACCGCAACGCCACCCACCCTCCATACGACACGCCGCACAGGGTGACGCGATCCACGCCCGCGTGATCGAACCAGTGGTCGAGCAGCGTCACGTGGGCGTTGAACCCCATCGAGCCCAGCAGGCGCACCTCGCTGTTGGGCTCGCCGCACAACGAGCCGGAGATCACGCGACCGTGCACCGCCAGCGCGTCGATGGTCGGTGTCATCCACTCCCATCGGCCCTGGATGCCTGGCACGATCACGACCGGGTTGCCGTCGCCGAGGTCAATCACCTGTATCGGTCTCCCGTAAATCACTCCCGGAGTATCTGGGTGCCGGCATAACCACTCCGGGAGTGATTTGCGCCGGCGGGGTCAGTTGCGCAGCGGCTTGCCGGTCTTCAGCGTGTGCTGGATGCGCTCGAGTGTCTTGCGCTCGCCGCACAGGCTGAGGAACGCCTCCCGCTCGAGATCCAGCAACTGCTGCTCGGTGACGAAGGCCGGATGCGGCAGCGCACCGCCCGCGATGATCGTCGCCAGCTTCGTCCCCACCAACTTGTCGTGATCGCTGATGCGTCCTCCGCGCCAGGCCATGTGGACGCCGAGCTTGAGCGACGCGAGCACCGCCTCGCCGCCCACGGCGATCCGCGACCTGACGATCGGCGCCTGGTACCCGCCACGCGCCAGCGTCAGCGCGAGATCCTTCGCGTCGGCGATGATGCGGTCGCGATTCATGCTGATGCGGTCGCCCGGACGCAGGAACCCCATCGCCCTGGCGTGTTCGGCGCTCGTGGCGACGGTGCCGAACGCGAGGGCCTCGAACACGGGCTGCACCAGCGGCAGCAGGTCGGTGGTCAACGACGTCACGTGCTCGACGGCGCGCGCCGTCATCTCCTTCGTGCCGCCGCCAGCCGGGACGAGCCCGACGCCCACTTCAACCAGCCCGAGGTAGGTCTCTGCGGCCGCCTGGACACGGGCGCCATGGAGCGTGACCTCACATCCGCCGCCCAGCGCGAGGCCGGCCGGGGCAACCACCACCGGCACGCCCGCGTACTTGAGCGTCATCGTGCCCTTCTGGAACGCCCGGATCATCATCTCGAGGTCGTCCCAGTTGCCTTCCTGCGCTTCGAGCAGCAGGAGCATCAGGTTCGCACCCACCGAGAAGTTGTTGGCGTCGTTGCCGACGACGAGCGCCAGGTGGTTCTTCTCGGCCTCCTTGACGCCAGCATCGATCATCGCGAGCGTGTCGCCGCCGATGGCGTTCATCTTCGAGTGGAACTCGAGGCAGAGCACGCCGTCGCCGAGGTCCACGAGGCTGGCGCCGGCGTTCTTCTTCACCACGCCGCGTGCGGCCTTCGACGTGACCAGCATCGCCAGTTCCGGCGCCTGCGGCGGCACGCCGCCCTCGCGGAACCGGTTGGCACCACGGTCGAGGACCTGCTGCACGAGCGGAGGCACCTCGGCCCCGGGGCACGCGGCCAGCACTTCCTTCACGCCGATCGCATCCCACGTCGCGAAGGGCCCGAGTTCCCAGCCGAATCCCCACTGCATCGCGCGATCCACGTCGTCGATCGAATGCGCGATGTCGAGGGCGACCCTGGCGGCATACAGCAGCGTCGGCGCGAGCGTGGCGCGGAGCAACGCGCCGGCCCTGTCGTCGGCGAGGAAGATCGATCGGATCCGGGCGCCGACGTCCTCGATGCTCTTCCCGGCCTCGATGGACGGGAACTTCGCCTTCTGTTGTGGCCGGTACTCGAGCGTCTTCAGGTCGAGCGCCAGGATGTCGCTCTTCCCCTCGGCGCCCTTCACCCGCTTGTAGAAGCCCTGGCCGGCCTTCTCGCCCGTCCAGCCACGCTTCACCATCTCGTCGACGAGGGGGATGAGCTCGAACTGCTTGCGCACCTCGGGACTCACGCGCTCGCCGAGATTGCGCGTCACGTGCCAGAGCACGTCCACGCCGGCGATGTCGGCCGTGCGGAAGGTGGCGCTCTTGGGACGGCCGAGTGCCGGGCCAGTGATGGCGTCAACCTCCTCCACCGTGTAGCTGCCGTCGGCTATCGCCTCGAAGATCCGCGCCATGCCGAACATCCCGAGGTGGTTCGCGATGAAGTTCGGTGTGTCGCGGGCGACGACCACGCCCTTGCCGAGGTGGCGGTCGCCGAAGTCGGCCAGGCGCCCCACCACGGCCGGATCGGTGTCGGCCGTCGGGATGATCTCCAGCAACTTCAGGTAGCGCGGCGGGTTGAAGAAATGCGTCCCGAGCCAGCGCCGCTTGAACGACTCGCTGCGGCCCTCGGCGATGAGCGCGATCGGAATGCCCGACGTGTTCGACGAGACGATGGTCTCGGGGCCGATGGCGGCCTCGACTCTCGCCAGCAAGTCGCGCTTGATGTCGAGACGCTCGATGATGGCCTCGACCACCCAGTCGCACTGCTTGAGCACGTGCAGGTGGGTGTCGAAGCCGCCGGTCTTGATGCGCGCCACGTTCGTGGCGACGAAGAAGGGGTCGGGCTTCAGCTTGCGGGCTTTCTCGAGCAGTTCCTTGGCGACCTGCTCCGACAGGTCGAGGAGCCACACCGAAACGCCGGCGTTGGCAAGGTGAGCGGCGATCTGGGCGCCCATGGTGCCCGCGCCGAGGACGGCGACGGTACGCATCACGCTGTCACTCCATTGAGGAAGAGATCGACGACGGCGTCGGCATCGGCCGTGAGGGCGTAGCGGCGCCGACTGAGAATCCAGTTGGTGGCCATTTCGTCGAGGGCACCGAAGAGCACCTTGGCGCCGAGGGTGGGTGAGATGGTCGAGCGGAAGAGGCCGCGCGCCTGTCCCTCGGCGATGGTGTCGCGGATCACGCCGAGGTAGTCGCGGAGTTCAGCCGACGAGAACTGCTCCATGAACTTGGTCGAATGCCTGAATTCCACCTGGCAGACGATGGCGAACTCACGGTCGCGTCCGACGCGTTCGAGGTGTCCGCGGGCAAGCCGCCGCAGTTTCTCGGCTGGATCGTCGAGTCCGGCCAGAACCGCGCGCGCGTCCGACATGGCTTCGCGCATCATGCGCTGGAAGATCGAGACGAGGAGTTCGTCCTTGCTCCGGTAGTAGAGGTAAACCGTTCCGGTCGCGACCCCGGCGGCGCGCGCGACGTCGGCGACCTGCGAGTTGAAGTAGCCTCGCTCGGCAAAGACGCCGATGGCCGCTCGCAGGATGGCGTCACGCTTGTCGGCACGCGCCTCCGGCGTGGTGGCAATGGCGCGGACGGGGCGGACGGCAGCAGTCTGCCGCGGTCGTCGCGGCTCGCGGGTGATCGGCATGGCGGGCAGGACGGCCTCCTCTGAACGGTCGTTCAGTGGTTCAGGGTAGGCGATCATGCCGCAGTGCGTCAAGACCGAGGGCGCACGACGGGCCGCCCCACGCACGCGGCCGCCGTGAGCCCGGCTCTACTTCCAGTGCGTGAGAATGCGTTCGCGGTCGAAAAGTGCCCACGACAGCCCGGCCAGCGCCGTCCAGGCACCGAACAGCAACACGCTGGCCACGAGGAGCACCACCGGGCCAAGCCAGAACAGGCCAGCCATTTGCGAGATCATCAGGCCGACCAGCGGCAGGATGACGAGGGTGCCCCACTGCTGCGCGGCGCGCACGTCGTTGGCACGCGACGAGGCGATGACGGCCACCTGCAGGGCGATGAGCGTCAGCAGCGGACCGATGGCGCCGACCAGGAGCAGGGTGCGCACGTTCGCAAGCGCGCGCACCACCCCGGGTTCGGAGAGAGCCACGATGCCCACGGCGTAGATCGCCACAGCGACGACTCCCGTGAGCAGTGCGGGGATGAACGCGCCGAGCGTCTTGCCCAGCATCAGCTCGGCCGACGTCAGCGGCGTCGCCAGGAGAGGCTCGAGCGCCCGCGCCTGCTTGTCGCCCACGATGGCATGCGCGGCGAACGCCAGCCCGCCCTGCACGGGCACGAGCAGGACCAGCACGAGGAACTGCTGGAAGAGGAAGGCCTGCCCCTGTGCCAGCGGTTCCAGGGTCGCGAACGCCGGCCAGCGCGCGCCGGCCAGCGCCAGCGCACGCCGCAGGTCGGCATCCTCGACGAGGTCCCTCACGGCCGACCCTCCCAGCACCACCAGGCCGAACGGCACGGCCACCACGCCCATCGCCGTGAGCAGCGGCGCGAAGACGGCGGTGCTCGAGCGGATGTCGGCCCACTCCTTGCGGACGATGGCCCAGACACGTGGCCAGGCGATGCGGATCACGCGTCCCCCGAGTCGTCGCGCACCAGCGCCAGGTACACGTCTTCGAGCGCAGGATGTTCCACGACGACCGACGTGATGGCCGCACCGCGCTCGACCAGGTCGCGGACCAGGCTGGGAACGTCGGCGTGACCCGCCGCGAGCGGCACGCGCAGTGCGACTCGGCCGGCGTCGAAGATCGCCCCGGGGTAGGCCGTGGCGAGGGCCCCGACCGAGGAGGGCGGTGCGGCGAACGTCACGAGCGCAGACACGCCCTGTCGTACCAGGGCGCCGAGCTCGCCTGGTGCGCCGGCGGCCACGACGCGGGTGTTGATGACGAGGACGCGGTCGGCAAGGCGCTCGACCTCGTCGAGGTTGTGCGAGGCGATGACGATGGCGCACCCGCCGGCGCGGAGGTCGAGGATGTGGTCGCGGACCGCCCGGGCCACTTCCGGATCGAGGCCCGAGGTGGGCTCGTCGAGCAGGAGGATATCTGGCGCGTGCATGAGCGCGCGGGCGAGGGCGGCTTTCTGCCGCATGCCCTTCGACAGCGTGCCCGCGCGATCACCGGCGCGCGCCGCAAGCCCCATCCGGTCGAGTGCACGCACGACAGCCGCGCCTGGCGGATCCAGCCCTCGCAGGCGCGCGTGCACGAGGAGGTTGTCGGCGAGCGACAGGCGATCCCAGAGCCCCGGTGTCTCGGTGAGGAGGCCGATACGATTCCTCAGCGGCCCGGTGTCATCGCCAATGGGCACGCCGTCGAGCGCAATCACTCCGCGGTCGGGGCGGAGCAGGCCGGCCAGCATCCGCATGGTGGTGGTCTTGCCAGCGCCATTCGGCCCGAGCAGGGCCAGGACCTCCCCGCGGCGCACCTCGAACGACAAGTCGTCGACGGCCAGGCGCGCGCCGAAGCGCCGCGCCAGGCTCGAGGCCACGACGACTGGCAGCGGGACATCGACCTGGTCAGGCATCACGTCGTCGCCCATCGTAGCGCCAGTCGTCGCGCCCCGCCGTCGTCGGTGCGATCGCTCCTACTTGGGGAGTTGGTCGAGAACCGTCCTGGCTTGCGACGCCTCGTCGGACGTCGGCTGGAGCACGAGCACCCGCTCGAGGTAGCGCGCGGCACCTTGCCGGTCGCCCTTGTAGGCCGCGATGAGGCCGAGCCTCAGCAGCGGCTTCGCCCACGAGGGATCGGCGTCGGCCGCTTTCTTGTAGTAGAGCGTCGCTTCATCGCGCATCTCGCGCGCGAGCTTGGCCTCTCCGAGGCTGAAGAAGACCTCGGTGCCCGCGGAGGGCGCCTGTGCAGCAGCGCTCAGCGTCGCGTCGGCCCGCACGGCGTCCCCCGTCTCGAGGTACGTCATGCCGAGCTCGATGGCGGCGCGCTCGTTCGTCGGATCGCTCGCACGCCACTGCTGGTACAGCGCAATGGCACTGTCGTAGTCGCGCTTCAGCCGGTGTGCGCGTCCGATCTGGATGTTGATCGCGGTCAGCGCGGGAGCCTTGCCGAGCACTGCGCGGTACTCGGCAATCGCCTCGTCGTAACGGCCCGCCTGCATGTGGGCGTCGGCGCCGTCGATGGCGGCCTGTATGTCGCTGGCGTTGACCCCGGCGAGGACGCCCCTGTCCTGCGGTGCGGTCCGCCTCACGAGCCGGAACTCGAGCGGAGCGTTGCTGCCGACGCTTTGCACGTGCCCGGCCCCGCCCGACGACACGAATCCCGGCGCCGACGCGGTGAAGTGCCACACGGCGTTCCGCAGGCCGATCATCGAGAAACGACCCTTCGCGTCGGTGATGGCCGTGAACGAGGGCGGCGTGGCGTCGGCGTTCTCCGCGACGACGGTCGCTCCCTTGAGGGGCTGGCCGTTCTCGGTCCGAACGGTCCCGCTGATGCGTCCGAGTTGGGCGGCGACTGGCATCGAGAGCAGCAGCCCGATGGTCATGGCGAGCACAGGACGCAGAACTCCCGCCGATCCACGCATGATCGATCTCCGAACCGCAGAACGTATGACTGACCGGGCCAGTATAATCCACGCGCATCGTGAAGGAAGGCCAACGATCATGATTCCTCGCTCATCAGTCGGTACTGCCCGCGCGACGTCCCGGCCACCGCCCCTGCGCGGTGTCGCTCGTGCTCGCCTGTCTGGTGCTCGCCGCCGCGACTGCGTCGCGGGCACAGGCCCCGCCGGCATCGCGCTCCCCGGTGGATGAACGCCGCCTCGAGGCAATCGGGCCGCTCGTGAACGAGGCCATCCGCGACAAGAAGCTTCCTGGTGCGGTCGTGCTCATCGGGTATCACGACAGGGTCGTGTTCGAGCGTGCATTCGGAAACCGGGCGATCGCGCCGGCCGTCGAGCCCATGACGGTCGACACCGTCTTCGACGCCGCGTCGCTGACCAAGGTTGTCGCGACGACGCCATCGGTGATGATGCTGATCGAGCAGGGGAAGATACGGCTCGCCGATCGTGTGGCGGCGTACATCCCGGGCTTCGAGCGATACGGCAAGGGCGACATCACCATCCGGCACCTGCTCACGCACACCTCGGGCCTGCGACCCGATCTCGACCTGAACGACGACTGGACCGGCGCGGGCACCGCGATCGCGCGGGCCATCGAGGAGGTGCCGACGAGCGCGCCGGACGTCCGCTTCGTCTACAGCGACATCAACTTCTTCCTGCTGGCGCACGTGGTCGCGGTGGTGTCGGGAGAACCGTTCGAGCGCTTCGCGCGCGAGCGCCTGTTCGTGCCGCTCGGCATGACCGACACGATGTTCCTGCCCCCTGACACACTGAAGCCACGCGTGGCGCCGACCGAGTTGTGCACGCCGATGGGATGGCCCTGCGACGGGCCGAACCAGGCGATGCTGCGAGGCGTGGTGCACGATCCGACGGCGCGTCGCATGGGTGGCGTGGCCGGGCACGCGGGCATGTTCACGACGGCGCGCGACCTCGCACGCTTCGCGCGCATGCTGCTCAATGGCGGCACGCTCGACGGCGTGCGGGTCCTGTCGTCGATGAGCGTGCAGCGGATGATCACGCCATCCACGCCGCCGGGCATGCGGCAGGTGCGCGGGCTCGGCTGGGACATCGACACGTCGTACTCGTCGAACCGCGGCGACCTGTTCCCGGTGGGGTCGTTTGGACACACGGGATTCACGGGAACCTCCCTGTGGATCGACCCGACGTCGCGGTCATTCGTGGTGTTCGTGTCGAACCGCGTGCATCCGGACGGGAAGGGCGACGTGGGGCCACTGCGCGCGCGAGTCGCCGCGATTGCGGCGTCGGCGCTTCCCGGTTCCCTCCAGGCCACGGCGACACCGGCGCCCGGGATTCCGCTCGCCCCCTCGGGTGACATCGCCGTGCCGGCGCGTCGCTCCGTGATGTCGGGTCTCGACGTGCTGCGCGCCGAGAACTTCGCGCGCCTGAAGGGCCGTCGCATCGGGCTCGTGACGAACCACACGGGCCTTGCACGCGACGGGGCGACGGCGATCGATCTGTTCTTCGCGCAGAAGGACCTCACCCTCGTGGCGCTGTTCAGCCCGGAGCACGGCATCCGCGGCAGCGTCGACGCCGAAGTGCCGTCGGAACGCGACGAGAAGACCGGCCTGCAGATCCACTCGCTCTACGGCGACGCACGCCGGCCGACCGATGCGATGCTGCAGGGCATCGACACGATCGTGATCGACCTGCAGGACATCGGCGCGCGGTTCTACACCTACATGACGACCATGGCCTACATCATGGAGGAGTGCGCCACGCGCGGCATCAGGGTCGTCGTGCTGGATCGCCCGAATCCGATCAATGGCTGGCAGATTGAAGGCCCGCTGCTCGATCCGGCACTGACAGGCTTCGCCGGTTACGAGCCGACCATGCCGACACGGCACGGGATGACGATCGGCGAGCTGGCGAGGCTGTTCAACGGCGAGCGGAAGATCGGCGTCACGCTCGAGGTCGTGGCGATGAAGGGCTACTCGCGTGGTGACTGGTTCGACGAGACGGGCCTGCCCTGGGTGAACGTCTCGCCGAACATGCGGAACCTGAACGAGGCGACTCTCTACCCGGGCATCGGGAGCATCGAGTTCTCGAACATCTCGGTCGGGCGCGGCACCGACACCCCGTTCGAGCAGGTCGGCGCCCCGTTCATCAAGGGCATCCAGCTCGCCGACGCGTTGAACGCGCGGTCGCTTCCGGGCATCCGCTTCTACCCGGTGTCGTTCACGCCGGCATCGAGTGTGCACAAGGGCGTGCGGTGCGAAGGCGTGTTCATGGTGATCACCAATCGCGAGTCGCTGCGCCCGGTGCGGGTCGGCCTCGAGATTGCGGCTGCCCTCGCGCGCTTGTACCCCGACGACTACAAGTTGCAGCGCACGGCGGTGTTGTTCGGCTCGCCGGAGTCGCTCGCGCGGGCGACGGCGGGCGAGGATCCCGGCGCGATCGCCGCGTCGTGGGGGGCCGGCGAGGCGCAGTGGCGCCTGGTGCGGGCGAGGTACCTGTTGTACTGATGTGTAGGGGCCGCGCCCCTGCGCGGCCCGGAAACCCTGCGCGGCCCGGAAACCCTGCGCGGCCCGGAAATCTGCCCCTGCGCGGCCTCTTCACATACGACCCGTCGTGATCGGGCGGCACAGGGGCGCCGCCCCTACATCCGGTACAGCATCCAGTAGACGACCACGCCGGTCACCGAGACGTAGAGCCAGAGGGGCAGCGTCCACCTGGCGATCGCGCGGTGGCGCGCGAACTGCTCGCGGAACGCACGCGACACGGTCATGAGGACGAGGGGCACGATTGCCGTCGCCAGCACGACGTGCGTGACGAGGATCGCGAAGTACACGAGGCGAATCGGGCCCTCGTGGGGGAAGGGCCGCGATCCGATGTGATAGTGGTAGACGAGATACGACGTCAGGAACGCCGCCGACGCGATGAGCGCCCCGATCATGCACACGCGGTGCTTCGCGACGTCTCGGCGCCGGATGAACACCCATCCCATCGTGAGCAGGATGGTGGCGATGCCGTTCAGCGTGGCGTTGAGTGCGGGGAGATCCGTGACGTGCAGCATGGGGTGACGCTCCGGTGCGCGGCGCAGCGATCAGCGGGCGGTGCGCGACTCGCGACCGGCCAGGATGGCGCCCAGGATCAGCATGACCACGGCGAACGCCGCCGTGACGCTCCACGCGATGATTGGCGACGGTCCGTCAGATGCGCCCAGCATCGCATGCTTGAGGGCAGACACCCCGTAGGTCATCGGGTTGACGGCCATCAGGCCCTTACCCATCCCGACGCGCCCGATGCCGGGAACACGGCTCCCGACAGCAGCCACATGGGCACGAGCAGGAGGTTCATGATCGCGTGGAATCCCTGCGTCGAGTCGAGTCGCCACGCGATGACGAACCCCAGCCCCGTGAGCGCAAACCCGAGCAGCGCGATGATGCCCACGGTCGCCGGCACTGCCGACCACGTCAGCCCCACGCCCGCCAGGGGCGCCAGGGCGAGGAAGGGCAGTGCCTGCATCAACGCCAGCGTCGTGCCGCCGAGCAGCTTGCCGGCAACGATGGCCATGCGGGGGCACGGCGCGACCAGCACGCCCTGCAGGAATCCCTGCTGGCGATCCTCGATCACCGAGATGGTCGAGAAGATGGCGCTGAACAGCACGATCATCGCGATCGTCCCCGGGAAGAACCAGGCCAGGTAGCCGGCGTCATCACCCCCGGCCGGCCTGAACGACTGGCCAAACCCTGAGCCCAGCACGATCCAGAAGACGAGCGGCGTCGCGAGCGCGCCAACCACGCGGCTGCCCTGCCGCATGAAGCGGACGATGTCGCGATGCCACAGGGTGAGAGATGCCAGCCACATGATGTGCCGCTACCCTTCGACCCGGTTGCGCCGCACGCAGGTTGAACGGCGACACCACCCGGCACCGGCGAGAACGCGCCACGGTGGTCGCAGGGGCCGCACCTCGAGGCCAGCGGCGTCGTGGCGATCGGCGTTCAATGGAGGCGCGCTCCCGTGTGGTGCACGAACACGTCGTCGAGCGTCGGTCGCGCGTAGGTGATGGCGTCGATCTCGCCCGGGAATGCCTCGACGACCTGCGGGATGAAGTTCGCCGCGTCGGCACGCTCGATGCGGATGCGGCCTTCGACCTCCTGGCCCTCGAGGGCGAATCGCTCGCGCAGGCGCGCGAGCAGCTCGCCGGGTGCCGCGGTGTCGATCCACAGCACGTCGCCGCCGACATGCGTGATCAACCGCTGCGGCGTGTCGAGCGCGACGAGCCGCCCCTGGTGCAGGATGCCCACGCGGTCGGCCTGCGCCGCGTCGTCCATCAGGTGCGTGGTGAGGACGACAGTGGCCCCGGTCGTCTCACGGACGGTGCGCAGCGCCTCGTTGAGGTCTCGCCGTGCGCGCGGATCGAGCCCGGTCGACGGTTCGTCGAGCAGCAGGAGCCGCGGTCGCGGGATGAGCGCCTTGGCGATCTCGACGCGCCGTTGCATCCCGCCCGAGAGGCGGTCCACCCGCTCGTCGCGCCGATCGGCCAGTCCGAACACGGTGAGGGCGTCATCGATGCGACCGGAGAGGGACGCGCCGTGCAGTCCGTACAGGTGGCCGTGGTGCACGAGGTTCTCGCGCACCGTGAGGCGCGGATCGAGCGCGGGCGACTGGAACACGACGCCGAGCGAACGCCGTGCACCTGCCGCGTCGGTGCGCACGTCGCACCCGAGCAGGCGCACGATACCCGCCGAGGCGCGCAACAGCGTGCTGATGATGTGGAACAGCGTCGTCTTGCCCCCGCCGTTCGGTCCGAGCAGCGCAAACGCGCAACCCTGCGGCACGTCGAACGACACGTCGTCGAGCGCGACCCGATCCCCATAGCGATGTGTCAGGTGCGAGACGTGCAGGGCCGGTGGATAGTCGCTCACGGGATCGAGGGCGCCCCGGCCAGGGCGGGGGCGCCGCTGCCTCAGATGCGCGTGACGATCATCAGGATCCACACCAGCGGCAGGTAGATGATCGAACCGAAGAAGAGGGCGCGTGCGTGCGCGTCGGTGCGCTGCAGGGCGAAGCGTATGCTCAACGCGAAGAACGCGAGGCTGAGCGCAAGGGCGAAGTACACGTAACCGGTGGAGGTGATGTTCAACGCCGTCGGCACGAGGCTCACCGGCACGAGTGCGGCCGCGTACGCCGCCACCTGCCGCGCGGTGCTGCGACCGTCGGGCTCGATGACCGGAAGCATCGGAAACCCTGCGCGTGCGTAGTCGTCGCGGAGCATCCACGCGATCGCGAGGAAGTGCGGCATCTGCCACAGGAAGACGATCGCGAACAGCAGCCACGCCTCACGCGTCACCGTGCCCGTGGCGGCGGCCCAGCCAATCATCGGCGGCAGCGCACCCGGCACCGCCCCGACCACCGTCGCGAACGACGTGCGCAGCTTGAGCGGCGTGTAGATGCCAACGTAGGTCACCAGCGTGGCGAGTGCGACCATCGCCGCCAGCGTGTTCGTGCCGACCGCCAGCACGAGCAGGCCGCCCACCGCCATCATCAGCGCGAAGACGCCGGCCTCGACCGGCGAGACGCGGCCGTCGGGCAGCGGGCGCATCCGTGTTCGCGACATGACCAGGTCGGTGCGCCGCTCGTAGATCTGGTTCATTGCCGACGCGCCGCCGGCAACCATCGCGGTGCCGAGCACCGTGTTCCAGAACGCGATCCAGTGGATGTCGCGGCCCATGGCCAGGTAGAAGCCCGCCGCGGCCGTGAGGATCACCAGCAGGTTGAGGCGGGGCTTCGACAACTCGACGTAGTCGGCGAATCGGCCGCGCGACCCGGCCATGCTCAGGACATCGCTCTTCATTGCGTCGGACATTGTACAACGCGGTGACGGGGAAGGGCAGAGGTGCCCCGGGCAGGGGGCGGCGTGGGTTGCGGCCGCGCGGGGGCGCGGGCGCGACGGGCGAGGCGGCGGGTGGCGGGCCGCACGGGGGCGCGGCCCCTACGGGCGGGCCGGTGGCACGGGTTTACGGGGTGGGGGGACGGCCCGCCTCGCGCCACTTGCGGTTCACGCGATCCTCGAGCCACTGCGTGCTCCACCAGTCGACCGGCGTCACCTGCTGGCCGTTCACCAGCATCGTGAAGTGCAGGTGATCCCCGCCGGCGAGGCCGGTCATTCCGCTGCGGCCCATCACCTGGTCACGCGTGACCGCGTCGCCGGGCTTGACGTCGATCGACGACAGGTGGCCGTAGAGCGACTGCACGCCCATCCCGTGGTCGACGACGATGCAGTTCCCGTAGATGCCGAGATAGTCGGCCAACACCACGACGCCGGTGTTCGACGATCGGACCGGCACCTGGGCGGTGACGGCGAGATCGAAGCCCAGGTGGACCTGGCGGTCGATCTCGGCTCCACCGTGGCGGTAGGTGCGCTGATCCGCGAAGCTCGCCTCGACCTGTGAGTTGCCGAGCTGCAGGAACGGCTCGGTCCAGAGGATCGTCGGCGATGTCTTCGCGGCGAGGGCCGCGATCGTCTCGTTGTTCGACTTGCGCAACTCGCGGTTGATGGTCAGGAAGCTCTCGACGAGATCGTTGGGATCCGCGACCTCGAGCGACGGCGTGTTCGACAGGATGGCGGGCACGACGCGCTGCAGGAAGCTGTCGGGCAGGTCTATGGTCGACTTCCTGAACGGCTTCGGGAAGACCCGGTGCTCGATGGTGGCGGTGGCTTCGTTTCCCGCGGCATCCCGGGCGAACACGCTCATCGGCGAGTCGAGATCCTGGTCCCACGCGAGGGCGAAGAACGCGACGCGCAGGGCGGGATCGGTGGCAGGGACGCCTGCGCCCGTGGCCGGGAACCCCGGGAATTCCCGATCGCCGACGCGGACGCCCGACGCGACGTCGTTCGGTGTCGCGCGATAGACGACCATCTCGGATCCGCCGTGGTTCACGAAGTGGTGCAGCGACATCACGGCAACGCGCGGCGGCTCGAGCCGCACGGTGACATCCCGGGTCGCCTGTGCCGAGCGTGTCCGCATCCCGAACATGACCGTCCGGGCTGCCGAGACGACGATGCGTGCCGGGCCGCTGGTCAACTGCGGCGTGGTGGCCTTGCCGATGGGCAGGCTGAGCTTCACCCGGTCGGGACCGTCCTGCGTGAGCCCGGCGGCGTCGGGGGCCTGTGCGAAGAGCGGGAACGACTGGCCGTTCTGCTCGAGCGTGGCGGTGAAACTGCTCAGCTCTCCGCGCGGTGCGTCCACGAGGACCTCGAGCATCGACTTCTGGCCGATGTTCTCGCCGGGCTGGACGATCGAGATAACGGGGGCAGGTGACCGTCCGGCGACGAGGAACGTACCGAGGACGAGGGCGACGATCAGGAGGATGGCGATGACGAGGGCCTTCATGGGACAACGATCATAGCGCGACCCTCGATCCTCGTCCTTCATTTCACCGGATTCGCGTCGGGGCGCGAGACGGGTGCCACGGATTCGTCCAGGCGGATCCGCGCCCTGACGAGGCGATGCTATAGTCCCGTCGCTCACCCCCGCCAATGTCTGCCCCCGATCCCGAAACCGCCACGTCGGAGGGCCCGGGCCTCGTCCGCGAGATCGGGCGATGGACGCTCGTCGCCCTCACGCTCAACTCGATCATTGGCAGCGGCATCTATGGCGTGCCCGCCGAGACCATCAGGTTGGTAGGCAGCGCGGCCACCTTGGCGACGTTGCTGGCGGCCGTCGGGATTGGCGTGATCATGGCGTGCTTCGCCGAGGTGGGTTCGCAATTCCGCGAGGCCGGTGGCGTCTACCTCTACGCGCGCGAAGCCTTCGGCCGCCTCGCCGGCATCCAGATGGGCTGGATGGCGCTGCTGGTCAGGGTGACCGCGCACGCCGCGATTGCCAACGTGTTCGTCACCTACGTCGCACAGTTCGTGCCGGCAGCGGCCGAACCACTGCCCCGCGTCGCGATTCTCGTCGGCGTGTTCGGTGTCCTGGCGGGCATCAACGTCATGGGTGTCGCCAAGGGTGCGCGCCTGAGCAACCTTGTGACGGTCGCGAAACTGGTGCCGCTGGTCGTGTTCTGTGCGGCCGGACTCCTGCTCGTCGGAACGCAGGTGCCCGTCCCGGTGGTGACGGGCAGCACGGCAGACTGGACGCAGGCGGTGCTCCTGCTGGTCTTCGCCTTCGGGGGATTCGAGTCGGCGCTCCTTCCGATGGCCGAAGTGAGGGACCCGCGTCGCGACCTGCCGCTGGCACTGGGCATCGCGCTCGTCGTGTGCGCGTGCCTCTACACCGGTATTCACGCCGTGGTCCTCGCGGTCCCCGGAGCGGCGGAGGGGGCTCGCCCCGTGGCAGACGCCGCACGCGCCTTCATGGGCCCGCCCGGGGCACCGTTCATGGCGATCGGCGCGACGCTCTCGATCCTCGGGATCCTCAGCGCCGGCATGATCAACACGCCACGCCTTCCCTACGCCCTCGCGCTCGGTGGGGACTTCCCCCGCGTGTTCGCCGCCGTGCACCCGCGCTTTCATACACCATGGGTCTCGCTCTGCGCCTACGCGGTGGTGACGTGCGCGCTCGCGGTGGGCGGCGGATTCGTGTGGAATGCGGTCTTGTCTGCGGTGGGACGCCTGTTCACCTACGGCGCGGTGTGCCTGGCACTGCTGCGCCTGCGCAAGACGCGTCCGGATGCCGACGCGCACCGGGCACCTGGCGGGCCGGTGTTCGCGTGGCTGGGGGTCGCGTTCGCCGTCTCGCTCGTTGCGCAGATGCGCCGTGCGGAGTTTCTCGTGATCGTGGTGATCATGCTGCTTGCGTCGGCGAACTGGTGGTGGGTCATGCGACGAGCCCGCCGACCGGCGCAGATCTGACGGTCGGGCCGAGCGCCCCCCGGCAGCGCATACAGCTCTCTCTAGCGCCGTGTTGCGGACCAGTCGACGGATGCCGCAGTGCCACACCCCGCATAGTTGCTGAACGTGACGAGCCCCTGTGCCCGACCGTCGGGCAGGAACTTTCGGCAGTTTGCATTCTCGAATGGCGCGCTCGCCATGGTCGGCCTCGGTCTGTCCGGCTGACGGGGTGCTGGCCACGTCGCTCAGAATCGCAGCGTCAGTCGCACACGTCGGCGATCGGAGTCGTACATCGTGCCGAAATCGCCGGATGCAGCATTGTTCTGCACGTCGCGCGGGTTGAAGCGGCCGAGGCCGTTCAGCACCTGGAGGCCGACCCACGGCCGCAGCTTGCCCAACTGCAGGCGACGCTCAACGATCGCGTCGAGCCCGATGATGCGGCGCCGCCGGCCCGCTGGCTGCGGCAGGCCGATGTACTCCTGTCGTTCGTCGAGCGCGTAGTACGGAAATCCATCCCTGAACTCGAACGTCGAGGCGGCGCGCCAGTGGCCCACGCCGCCCCTGAACTGCCCAACGACACGATTCGGCGCGTCGGCCGACGCGGGGCCGTACGCCGGCTCGCGCACGATGGGGTCGCGTAACGTTCCAAGGAAGCCGGCGGCGCCATTGAGGTCGCTTCGGGCCGCCGACCGCACGTAGCCCAGGTCGATGGTGAGTTGCGTGCCCTTCGAGTACCGGGCGCCGACAGCGACCTCCCGGTACAGCGAGCGGCCACGGCTGTCGAGGTCGAGCCATCCCGATTCACCAGACCACGACTGCGTCACGACGTATTCGTTGGTGGAACGCCGCACCAGGACATCGGCGCGCAGCGAGACGGCGGGCCCGACCTGCCATGCCGACTCCGCATGCCACGTGAGTGCGCGCGGCGTCTGCCAGTCACTGGCGCCGAAACGTGGCACCAGGCGTGTGACGGTCCCGACCGGCTGACCCGAGGCGTCGAAATCCGCCACCGTCCTTGCCGCCAGCGCGTCGCGGTTGCCGATTACCAGCGGCGTCGCCTCGACGAACCGCCCCACGCCGGCGCCCACGGTCACACGATCGTGCGCTCCCATCCGAATTCGGACGCCAATGCGAGGCGACACGGTGGCCTGGCGCATGACGCCCGATCGATCGAGCCGCACGCCGCCATCGATGAGCACCGCCTGGCGCGGCTGCCAGCGATCCTGGGCAAAGAGCGCGAGGTCGAAGGCCGATCGTGCGGCGCCTTCCGAGGGTTCGAAGGTGATCGTGCGCGCCAGGGAACCGTCGGCGCGCTCGATCAGTACTGGCCGATAGGTGCTCCGCTCGTGTGATGACGCGTACGAAACATCGCCACCGACCTTGAAGAAGTGGGTGCCGGCCATCGTGCTGCCGTACCCCAGACACCGCCGACCGCCACTGCGCCGACCAGGCGTCGCGTCGCTGGTCGTTGAAGTAGTTGCCGCGTCTGCCCGCAGGAAGGAACTCCATCGGGGCCGTCCCCTGGCCACGCACGTCGACGCCATGCGCCTTGACATGCGCCAGGGTCTCCACGGCCAGCGTGCCCTTCATCGGGTTCGTCGCTCCCACGCTGACATCAACCATTTGCCTGGTGATCGATGCCGTGGCCTCTGGCGGGTCGAAGGTACCGAGCGTCGCCTGATCGCGCCGCTCTGGAAGGAGGGCGAGCGCGGCCGTCCACGCACTGCCGGAACGGCCCACCAGGTCGAGGCGTGTGAACGATGCCGCGCCGACGGTTTGCGTGCGCTCGTCCTCGGGGCGGCTCTCGACATCGTCGCTCCGGTAGCGGAACTGCGCACTCTGCATGAGGAACAGTCGACGGGCGAGGAGTGGACCGCCCACGGTCGCACGGGGGCTGAAGCTCTCGACGCCAATGACCGTCAGCGGGCTGTCGCGCTTGGTGCGGAACGAGGGGTTGATCCCGGCGAGTGAGAAGCGCCACGCCGCGCCGCCCCTGCGGGGATGGACAATGGTCACGCCGGCCGAGAAGCGTCCCAGTTCGACGGCGTACGGGCTCGGCAGCACTTCCAGCGTGCCAACGGCTCCACTCGGCAAGCGGAAGTCGGCGTCGCCCGTCGCGGGATCGGCGAAATCGGCGCCACCGACCAGCAGCACGCTCTGGGTGGGACGCCCGCCCTTGATACTCACGCCCTCCGGACCGTGGATGACGCCCGGCAACAGCGGCAACACGTGCTCGACGGACGCACCGGTCGCCAGCGTCGTTTCCAGTTGCGCGAAGTCGAGGGCACCCGCCGATCCCAGAGAGACGCCGACCTCAACCTCGATGTCGGGAGCGACCTCGATGGTCTCTGCCGTTCCCTCGAGTGCCAGATCGACCGTCACGTCGACGTAAGGTGCCACGCCGGCGTCGACGACCCGCTCGGTCGCGACGAATCCGGGGAGCGAGACGACGAGCCTGTAGCGACCACCCCCGGGGAGTGCCGTCTCAAACCTGCCCCGCGCATCAGAGCGCAGCGAGGCGACGACCGTGGAGGGTTGGCCGGACTCGGCAAGCGCCTCGACGACGACGAGCGCGTCTGGCAACGCCACCTCGCCGCCGAGCGCCGTCACGATGCCTCGCAGCGTGCTCGTGGCCGTGTGACCGGTGGCGTCGGCGACGGCCACCGTCGCGGCGAGGATCAGCACCAGGCGCACGCCGGTGGCCGCTAGGCGCCGGGCGACGCGCCTGCGACGGCATAACGCGCCGCTTCGGCACACGCGCATTGCCACGCGTCGCGCGGCGGCGCTGGCACATCGAGTCCCCGTGATATCCTCCGACGCGTCCGGGCCCACGGTGGTGAATCCCGCATCGCCATGATGCCACGGCTGCCTGGGGTCGTGAACGCGAGCACGCGCAGCAGGTGCCGATTCCCTTCGTCCGATCATGGTGTCGCGCCCGCGTGCCAGCCTCGATGAACCCACCGCCTGACCTCCTCGACAAGCTCCGCGTGCTGCTCGCGCGCGTCCGTGCGCACGGCGACGAACGTCCGCTCGAGGCAGTCATCGACGACGTGCTGGGTCCGTGTGAAGTATCAATCGACGGGCGGCGTGCCGTCTCCTTCGGCTCGAACAACTACTTCGGACTGACACTGCACCCTGACGTCGTGGGCGCCGCGACCGAAGCACTTGAAGCGGTACGGCACGGCCACGACGGGCTCGCGCATCACGAGCGGAACACTGTCGCTGCATCGGGCGCTCGAAGACGATCTGGCGGCGGCGTACGGGCTGCGGCACGCCGCGGTGTTCAGCACGGGCTACCAGGCGAACCTCGCGGTTATCGGCGCCCTGTGCGGCGAGGGCGATCACGTGGTGCTCGACGTGGATTGCCACGCCAGCATCTTCGACGCGGTGCGGCTGAGCGGTGCGAGGATCGTCGGGTTCAGGCACAACGCACCAGACTTCCTCGCTCGCCAGCTGGCACGCTTGCCAGCCGGCGCCCGGAATCGCCTCGTCGTCGTCGAAGGCCTGTATTCGGTCTACGGTGACCTCGCGCCGCTCGCCGACATCCTTGCGGTGTGCCGCGAGGCCGGGGCCTACCTGATGGTTGACGAGGCGCACTCCCTCGGACCGTACGGCGCCAGCGGCCTGGGCCGCGTCGAGGATCAGGGCCTGTTGGGACAGGTCGACTTCATCGTCGGGACGTTTTCGAAGACGTTGGCAGGCATGGGTGGCTTCGTGGTCTCAAACCACGACGAGTTGGCCGTGCTTCACATGGTGGCCCGGCCATACCTTTTCACCGCATCCGGGTCGGCCGCCAACATGGCCGGCGTGCGTGCGGCGCTGCGCATCGTCACGCAGCAGCGGGAGCTGGCCGATCGCCTCTGGCAGGTCGTGCACCGCGTGCGCGACGGCGTGACGCGCCTGGGTTTCCGCACGAGCACCACGGCGTCGCCCATCGTGCCGCTCCTGGCCGGCGACGTGGAGCAGACCCACGAGGTGTGGCGCGAACTGTTGGCTGCCGGACTCTACGTCAACCTCATCGCGCCGCCAGCGTGTCGCGCCGACGCGTGCGTGCTGCGCCTCAGTTGCTCGTCTGCCCACACCGATGCGCAGGTCGACGACGCACTCGACGTGCTCGCGCGCGTCGGGCGTCGTGCCGGCCTCATCGCCTGAACGGCCGCAGGAGCCCCTTCGCGCGGTACCAGTCTGCCGTCGCCGCCATGCCGTCCTCGACCGCGATCGTCGGGACGCTGCCGAGCAATTGTGCCGCCCGCGTCACCCGGCACACGAACCCGCCGGCTGCCAGCTCGCTGAGCTTCGAACGGTCGAACGAGGGCGACCGGCCGAGCCACGACGCGAGGCTGCCTACCCACGCAACGCCGTGAATCAGCGGTGCGCTGACTGGCACCATCGTCACGTGGCGACCAACGGCGCGCGCGATCGCGTCGAACACGTGATCGACCCGCTTCGGCTCGGGGTGACCGACGAAATACACGTGTGACGTCGCCTCGACGCGTAGCGCCGCTTGTTCGAGCGCCCGGACGAGGTCGTGGACGTGCACCAGCATGTATGACACGGCAGGGTCGCCGAACGTGGGCAGATACCCCGCTCGCGCCAGGCGGAAGAGTGGCAGGAACGCGCGATCGCGTGGTCCATAAACCGCCACCGGTCGCAGGATGGTCCATTCCAGGCCCGGCGTGCCAGCGACGACGCGTTCGCCGGCGAGCTTCGACGCCCCATAGGGGCTGCACGGGCTGTCTTCGTCGGTCTCGGTTCTGGGGCGATCGCGAGGCGCTGGGCCGGCGGCGGCCTGACTCGAGATGTGCACGAGGCGGGCGCCCGCCCGCTGGCTCGCCAGCGCCACTTCGCGGGTGAGGTCCACGTTGGCGGCGTCGAAGGCCCGCCGAGTTGCCGCGAATGTCCGTCCTGCGCAGTGGAACACGACGCTCCCTGGCCGTATCGCGCACGCGATATCCGAGATGCCTGCATGTCGAGCACGATGCGCTCGACACCCGCAGGCACCTCACCCCGGCTGTTCCGTCGCACCAGCGCAGACACTGTCCATCCGCGTTCGCATAGCCACGTGGCGAGATGCCAGCCGATGAATCCGCTGGCACCGGTGACCACGGCGTGTCGGCTTGCCCGCGTCGGCAGGCTCGTGTCGTCGTGCACTTATGCGTCGAGGGCTTTCAGGACGAGGCCGGCGTTGTGTCCGCCAAAGGCAAATGACTCGGAGATGGCCCACGTCATCGGGAGTGGTCCGCCGGCCCGCACGAAGCGCAGGTGGTTCAATGGCGTCACGAGATTCGCGCAGACGTGGGTCGTCTGGTCGCGGAGGCTCAGGGCCGTGACGGCGACCTCGATGGCGCCGCTCGCGCCCAGCGTGTGGCCGATGAGCGATTTCGTGGAGTTGACGACCGGGGCCGACCCGAAGACGCGATCCAGCATCGCGCACTCCGCCTGGTCGTTCAGGATGGTTCCGGTTCCGTGCGCGTTGACATAGTCGACCGCCGCCGGGGCGATGCCCGCGTTGTCGAGCGCTGCGCGGACCATGCGCTCGATGTGGGTGGCCGAGGGCTCCATCATCATCATGCTGTGACCATCGAACGTCTCGGCGTATCCCACGAGCTCGGCGATCGCTGGCGCACCCCGTCGACGCGCGTGTTCGAGTTCTTCGACGACCAGGACTGCGCCACCACCCTCGGCGAACAGGAACCCCGACCGATCGACGTCGAAGGGCCGGTTGGCCGCCGCGGCGGCCTCGCGTGGCGTCGCGAGGGTCTGGAGCATGTCGAAGGCCCGAAAGACGCCGCCCCAGTCGTCGGCCAGGTAATCGACTCCGCCTGCAAGCGCGATCGGCATGGCGTCGGACTGCACGGCGTTGAGCGCGGCACCGATGGCCATCGTTCCCGTGGCGCAGGCTGCGACGTACGCGCGGTTGGTGCCGTGCAGGCCGTACTTGATCCCCACGGCGGCCGAAGGTCCGTTGGGCATGACCATCGTTACGCCGAACGGGTTGAACCGCGGGGGCAGGCGAAACGCCGCACGCACGTCGTCGAGCGCCTGTGGCACCTGCGCCTCGGATCCAGCCGCGCGCAACGCACCGGCAAGCGCTTCAAGACGCGAGGCTGCGGGAACCCCCACGTGGTGGACGATCGCCGAGCTGTTCGTGCTGATGCCGCCAACGCCCGTGCCGATGAACACCCCACACGTGTCGGGGTCAACCCCCGTGACGGTGAACGTGTTCTTCTTCTCGTCCCTGAGCGAGATGCCGATGCCCGCAGACTCGAGGGCCTGCCGGGTGCACGCCAGTGCAATCTGCTGGCAGCGATCGAACTGCGTCGCCTCGATACGGGCAATGTGGTGGGCCGGCAGGTCGAGAGAGGGCAACGCCGCCCAGATCGTCGAATGCGGTTGGTAGTACTGGGCCCAGTGCGGCGGGATGGGGGCAACGGACGTCTGGCCCGCGAGGGCGCGCGGCCAGAACGTGCCGACCCCGTGCCCCAGCGGGGTGACCAGACCGATGCCCGTGATGACCGCCCGCTTGCGCATCTCACGTCCTGGCCAGGCGAGCCTCGATGTAGTCGAGTACCGCGCCGACGGTGGTCAGGGTCTTGGCGTCTTCGTCCGGGATGGTCGTCGAGAACTTGTCCTCGAGCTCCATGAGCAGCGACAGCCGGTCGAGGGAGTCGGCGCCGAGGTCGTCAGTGAACCGGCTCTCGAGCCGGAGGCGCTCGGGCTCGACCTTCAGCGTGTCCTGGACGACCTCGACGATGCGGGCGAGATAGTCGTCGCGAGTAGACGCCGCGTCGGGTGCACTGACGCCTGGCGCTAGGGGCGTGGCGTCCGCGACGGGGGTGGACAGGTCGGCAGGCGCTGCGTGCTCAGAACGTGTAGTCATACAGTTCGTAGGTCTTCGAGACCTCGGCGCCGATCTTCCGGAGCACCAGGTTCATCGGCTCGTTGGAGGCCAGGATCCACGACATCTCCAGGCGACGGTAGCCCTTCGCGAGGCCGCGCGCAATTGTCTCATGGCAGAGATAGGTATCCACACCCATCTGCCGATATCCGGGCATCACGCCCATCGCCATCATCCGCAGACCATCGATCGTCCGCCGATGCCAGAGGAAGGTGAACAGGCCGCGCGGGAACAGCGTTCCGTGCATTCGCGCCAGCACCTGGTTCAGGTCGGGCAGGGTCAGCGAGAAGCCGATGACGCGCCCCTCGAACTCGGCGAGCAGGCACAGGTCGGGATCGCCGATCAGGCGCAGCGTCTGCACGAGGTGATCCGTCTCGCGCGGCGTGAGCGGCACGGCGCCCCAGTTCTCGCTCCACGCGGCTTCGTAGACGCCGCGGAGCGCGCGGGCCTCCTCGGGCAGGCGCCGCACGTCGATGCTCCGCACGCTGTAGCGATAGCGTCGCCTGGCCAGTTCGACGCCGCGCGTCAACCGCTCCGGCACCCGGCCATCCCGATCCTCGGCGCTGTACGCGTAGAGCGTCATCGCGGGGCGGCATCCGACACCCTCGAGCAGGTCGCGATAGTACGGAGGGTTGTAGGGCATCATCACCGCGGGCGGCAGGTCGAAGCCCGCGACCAGGAGGCCCAGTTCCTCGTTCACCGACAGGCTCGCCGGGCCGCGCATGCGTGCCATGCCCTGGCTGCGCAGGAACGCGGCGGCGACGTGCAGGAGGGCGTTGGCGACGCCAGGGTCGTTCTCGCTCTCGAACAACCCGAAGAACCCCACCGCGTCGTGGTGGTGCGCGAGGTGCGCATGGTTGACGATAGCCGCGATGCGGCCGCGCACCACGTCGTCCGGGGTGACGGCGAGGAACAGGCGGACATCCGCGTGTTCGAAGAACGGATTGGTGCGCGGATCGAGAAAGCGACGGCGCTCCAGGCGCAGGGGAGGGACCCAGTTCCTGTTGCCGCGATACAGGCGCTCGGGCAGCCTGATGAAGCGCTCGATGTCGCGTCGGCCGTCGCACGGCGATCACGCGGCACGACGTCGTGGAGGGCTGCGCCGGATGTCCGGGTCGATCGCGGCATGCGTGGGCACCGGGCGGGATCGATACCCGACTGGTCTCGTCGCGACCGTCAGGAACGGACATCGGGCCGATGCTAGTCAGGCCCCGCGCGAGGTGTCAAGGCAGCGCGGCGCGCACATCGGCACCTGCGTGCGTGGGCTACAATCCGCGCGTGTCAGCATCGCCCTTTCGCATCGTCCGGGACACGCCTTTGCGGTGGCACGCGGTGTTCATCACCGTGACCGCGTGGGCAGGGCTCCTGGTCGCCACGGGGGGCGGATACGCCGCCGGGCTGGACGATGATCCCGATGCCCTGTACGCGCAACGCGAGAACATCGACCTGGCACAGCGTGCGGCCGACATCTGGAGCGCCCAGTTGGTTCGCTCGCCCAGGGACTTCGAGGTCGCCTGCAAGGTCGCGAGGGCGCGGCACTGGTTGGGCGAGGTGCTGCCGCGAGATCAGCGCGCCAGCCATCTGGAGCAGGGGATTGCGGCTGCACGAAGCGCAATTGCCCTGGCGCCTGACCGACCCGACGGCCATTTCTGGCTGGGCGCGAACATGGGGGCGTTCGCCGGCGTGTCGCTGGTGCGCGCATTCAGGTATCGCACGGCGATCCGCGACGCGTTCGAGGCAGTCCTGACCCGGGACCCCGCCTTTGCCAGAGGCGGCGCGTACTGTGCCCTGGGGAAGTACTACAACGCAGTGCCCGTGGTGTTCGGCGGCAACAAGCGACGGTCCGAAGAACTGCTGCAACGTTGTCTCGCGATTGACCCGCAGAGCGTCGCCGGGCGGTACTATCTCGGCCAGACGCTGATCGCGCTCAATCGCCCGGGTGACGCCGGGCGTGCCTTGAAGGCCTCCATCGAAGCTCCGTGTGACACGGACTACGTCCCGGAATGCCGCATCTGGAAGCGTCGCGCGCAGAACCTGCTTCGTCGGCTTGAGGACCGTTCGAGGTGACTCGTGCCGACGAGCACGGCCACCGCCGCGTGGTGCACGTGCTCAGGGACTACCTGCCCTACAGCCAGACGTGGATCCATCGGCAGATCGGGTGGCTCCCGCCGTCGGAGGTTGCCGTCGTCGCCGAGCGCGTCGTCTCACCGGGACCCGTGGGCTTTCCGACCCGCGAGCTGTTCGTCCTCGAGGCGTCGTTCCCACGTGCTTACCGCACCCTGTCGTGGTCCCCTGGCCGGAGGCTCGTGCCTCGTCTCGCGCGCTGCTACCTGCGGGGTCGCGAGCCGCAGGTGCTCCACGCGCACTTCGGCGAGAGCGGCTGGCGCTGGCTGTCGCTGGCCACGCGGCTCGGCGCTGCGCTGGTGACGTCGTTCTATGGGCGGGACATGTCGGCGCAGCCCCGAGGCGCCCCGGTGTGGCGACGGCGGTATCGCCGTCTCTTCGCCTGCGGCACCCGGTTCCTCTGCGAGGGGCCGGTCATGGCGAGATCGCTCGAGGCGCTCGGCTGCCCACGTGCACGCATCGGGATACAGCGCCTCGGAATCGACACGACGGACATCGACGTCCGCGCGCGGAGCCGACGACCCGACGAGCGGCTCGCCATCCTCCTGGCGGCGCGATTCACCGAGAAGAAAGGCCTTCCAGACGCCATAGCCGCCGCAGCGCTCGCCGCGCGTGAGGTGGACCTCGAGGTGACGGTGGTCGGAGACGCCAGACCCACCCCCGCCGGCCGTCGGGAAGCGTCGCGCATCGACCAGGCCGCCTGCGCGAGCGGCCTCGGGGATCGGCTGCGGTTCGTCGGCACGCTCCCACACGACGAATTGCTCGCGCACGCGTACCGGTCGCACGTCTTCCTGCAACCCTCGCGAACCGCCCGTAACGGAGACACCGAGGGAGGAGCGCCCGTGACCCTGCTCGACCTCGGCGCGACGGGCCTGGCGGCGATTGCCACGCGACATGCCGACATCCCCGACGTCGTGGTGCACGACGCGACAGGATGGTTGGTCAACGAGGGAGACGTGCCCGCGCTGGCGGCGTGCCTCGTCCGCGCCGCACGCGAGCCCGATCTCGTGCAGAGGATGGGGGAGCGGGCTGCCGACCGCGTCCGTGACGAATTCAGTGCCGAGCGATGTGCCGCCACGCTCCGCAGACACTACGACGAGGCGGCCTCTTCGCGTGTCGTTCCCGCCACACGGGTGGCCCGCTGGCGTGAACGCCTCGGGGGTGGACGCCGTGCGTGACACGTTCCTTTCGTTCGGCGCACCGCTGATAGGCGACGAAGAAGTCGCCGAAGTGCTCGACACGCTCGCGTCGGGATGGCTCGGCACCGGGCCCAAGACGCACCTGTTCGAGGAGCGATTCGCGGCCTACGTGGGAGCCCGTCATGCGGTAGGCCTGAGCTCCTGTACCGCCGCCCTGCACCTCGCGCTCGAGGTCACGGGCGTCGGGGCCGGTGACGAAGTGATCACCTCGGCGCTGACGTTCCCGGCCACGGCAAACGTCGTGGAACACCGCCGGGCACGTCCCGTGTTCGTGGATGTCGATCGCCGGACGATGAACATCGATCCTCAGGCGGTGGAGGCGGCCATCACGCCACGCACGCGTGCCATCGTTCCCGTTCACCTGGGCGGTCGGCCCTGCGACATGGTGCGCCTCATGGACATCGCGGAGCGTCACCGGGTAGTGGTGGTCGATGACGCCGCGCATGCCATCGAAGCCGCGCAGGGGTCGCTGAAGATCGGCAGTGCCGCGCACATCTCGGCATTCAGCTTCTATGTGACCAAGAACCTGGTCACGGGCGAAGGGGGCATGCTGACGACGAACCGGAGCGACTGGGCTGAACAGGTGCGTGTACGTTCGTTGCACGGCCTCGATGCCGACGCGTGGAAGCGTTACACGGCCGACGGGTTCCGCCCCTACGAAGTGATCGTGCCTGGCTACAAGTACAACATGACCGATCTGCAGGCGTCACTCGGGCTGCACCAACTGGCGCGCCTCGAGCGTAACCTCGTCGTGCGGGAACGCCACTGGGCGCGGTACAACGAAGCCTTTGCGGATTGCCCCGAGGTGGTGACGCCCGCCGAGCAACCGGGCATCAGGCATGCGAGGCATCTCTACACGCTGCTGATCTGTCCCGAGCGCCTGACGATCGACCGGAACCAGTTCGTCGACGAGCTCAAGGCGCGCAACATCGGCGTCGGCGTCCACTTCACCGCGCTGCACCTGCACGCGTATTACTGCTCGCGCTACGGCTACGTGCCGGGAGCGTTCCCGAACGCCGAGTGGATCGGCGGCCGGACACTCTCGCTGCCGCTGTCGGCCCGGCTCCAGGACCGCGACGTGGACGACGTCATCGACGCCGTGCTCGACGTCGTTCGCTGTCATCGCCGCGCGGGCGCGGCCTCGGGATTATGCGCGCCCGCTGAGACTCCCGGGCCGACCCGTTCGTAGAGGATGACTCCGTTCGCCCGTTCCCTGATCACGTAATCCGACGCAAGCAGACGCTCGAGAGCAGCGAAAGGCACGCGCCCCGATGGCCCTTGGGCCCATCCCCGGGCCTCGACATGGATCGCGAACCGCGGACGGACCAGGTGCCATTCGTGGAGCAACGTGGAGCGCAGCCGCTCGATGTAGGGGTGGCCTGCGTGGTGGTACAGGTGGACGTCCTCCAGGAATCGCGTCGCGAGCGGCGCTCGCGTGCGAAGCATCGCGTGCAACGCCACTCCGGTCCAGTCGAGCGGCTGCACGGTGTCACCGGGTTGCAGCGCCCGCTGGAGCGAGGCGACGAGTGCGTCGGTCTGCCGCAACTCCTCGGCGCGACGCGGCGCCGCGACCCAGGCGCGGGTCGGTAGTCCGACAACCGCCAGCACCATCACCAGCGCCGCCAGGCGGTCGGTTCGTACCGCGTGCGGCACCGGCGTGGCCCAGGCCACCGACGCCAGCAGCGCAGCCGCATAGCCGAACGGCAACCAGTGGTAGTCCCAGAACTTCCCCGTGATCCCGGGGAACGTCAGCGTCACGACGAGGAAGGTGACGAAGGGCAGGACCGCGGGACGCCGACCTTCGGAGGCGGTCGCCCGCCACACCCACGCGCCCCCGAGGGCGGCGACCAACCAGCACGCGCGACGCCCGGCCAGGGCCGAGGCGTAGCCCTCGAGCAGGTACACCACTCTCGGCAGGCCGTCGATGGTGCGATACGGCTGTCGCGTGATGGCGTCGTAGAGTGGCCAATAGTGCCGCGCGATGTCGACGAACGCCTCGAGTGCCCCCTGCGTCCGCAGCCACACCAGGATGGGCACCCAGGCGAGTACGACGCCGACGCCAACAGCGAGGATGGCGAGCGCCGCGTCGGCGACGTGGCGACGTCGTTCTCTGCCGCCGATCATGGCCACCACGACGACCACGACGAACGCGAGGGCCTGCGGTTTGATGGTGCTCGCGACGCCCACGCAGATGCCGGCGACGAACGCGCGGAGCACGCGTTCCGGGTGGCCGTGCACGCGCTCGGATGCGCCGGACACGATCACCAGCGCCAGCGCCGTCGGAATCAGCAGGAGGAACTCACGTTGCAGGCTCAACCCGTCGCCAGCCCCGACGTACATCAGGCCCACGAGCACGGCACTGGACCACATCGTACGTCGTCCCCAGCGACGGACGATCGCCGCCGTGAGTCCCATCAACGCCAGCAGGCAGGTGATGTCGAGCACGCGGACGGCTGCGTCTGTCGCGGCGGTTACGGCGTAAACGGCGCGGAACGCGAGATGCGCGCCCGGCGCGTTCATGTCGAAGACGTCGCGATAGACGACGTGACCCAGGTCTGACTGCAGGGCAGCGGCGTACAGCATGACGGCCGCGTCGCCGTTCAGGCGCCACCCTCCCGACACGGCGATCGCGGCAAGCAGGGCCAGCGTCAGCCCGACGAGTGAGAGGTCCCTGACGCGGCTCATCGCCTCACCACCGGCCTGCGCGACTTGTCACGCCCGGTCACCGTGCGGCAGCAGGGGAGCCCGCGCCACGTCTCTGAGTGCTCGCCACAGGTCACGCGCGAGGGCGCGATCGACGACGTAGAGAATGCCGGCGTACAGGCAGACCGACATGAGCACCGTGGCGGCAATGCCCGTCGGAGAGGCAGGCGCCCGACCGTCAGCCAGGCTGCGCGCGGCGAGGAGAGCCGCGCCGAAGCAGCTCGCCGCGATCGCTGGCGTTCCGAGGTTTCCGAGGAACGCCGTCCACGACAGGCCAAGCACGCCGTTCGCCATGCGATGGGAGACGATCCAGCCCACGCCGTCGAGGACCGACAGGGCCGTCACCGCCCCGAGCAGGCCCCATGGAGCGCCGACGACCACCCACGCCACCGTCAGCACGACCGACAACAGCGTCCAGCGCAACTGCAGCCCGGGCCGGCCGTGCGAGAGGAACACCGACCCGATGGTGTGGTTGGTGATGGTGAACAGGGTCATCGGCGTGAGCACCTGGACCAGCGGCACGATCGCGAGCCACGCCTCGCCGTAGACGGCGAGAACGAGATCGCGCGAGAAGACGAGCACGAAGACCGTTGCCGGCGCGAACACGAGGCACTCGTAGCGGAGCGCGTGCAGGTAGTACGTCCGGGCCCGGGCGGGATCGGCCTGCAGCGTCGCCAGGCCGGGAAGCAGCACGTTGTCGGTGACCGTCATCAGGTTCCGCAAGGCGTCGCGATTGAGGTTGCGCGCGGCGCCATAGTGGCCGAGCGCCGCCGGACCGAAGAGCCCCGCGATCAGGAACCGCTCGATGTGCCCTGCCAGACCACCCGCCAGTGTCGCCGCCGAGGCGGTGAGGCCGAATCGCAGGGCAGCTCGCGCCTCGCCCCGGTCGAAGGTCAGCGACGGACGCCATCGCCCGACGCCCCACAGCAGCAGCGTGTTCACGACGAGATAGGTGCCCGCCGCCCAGCCGACGGCCGTCAGGGCCGCCGTCTCGAGGGCGGCCGCGATCCCGACCATCGTGGCGGCCACCGCCGCTACGACGCTCGACAGCGAGACCGCGCGGAAGGCGAGTTCGCGAGCAAGGCGGGCGGCTGGCACCACGGTGAGCGCCGACACCGCACAGGCGACCCCGATCCAGCGGATGGCGGTCTCGAGCCGCGGGTCGCCCTGGCCGATCGCCGCGATCCACGGCGCAGCGATGTTGAGGACGACCGCTGTGCCGACGCCGGCACACAGGTTCAGGTAGAACACCGACGACAGAAAGGCCTGGGTCGGTCGAGGCCACTGCACCACCGCTGCGCGCACACCAAGCGTGACGAACGGCAGCGCCACCACGTACACGCTGTACGCGATCTGCGCCAGCCCGAGTTCGACGGGCCCGGTCAGCCACGCCAGCCCCGCCGGAAGCAGGAACAGCACCACGGTGCGGACGAGGTTCGCCGCCAGGATCCAGAAGATCGACGCGAGGGTGCGTGACCGCAGTTGGTCGGGAAGCGCCGCCGGGCCCTGCTCGATCGCGAACTGGGGCGAATCGCTCACGCAGTGACCTCGTCGAGCACCTGGGCAAACGCGCGTGCCTGCTCGAGGGCGGTGAAGGCGGCGGCGTGCTCAGGAGCGAGGTCGAACGAGGCTCCACGTCGAAAGCAATCGAAGGACTCGCACAACCGGTCGGCGACGGCGGCAGCGTCGCCGTACGCGGCCGCCACGCCCGAACCGGTCTGCTCCAGCAGTGCCCGGATCTCGATGTTGTCGGTGATTGCCAGGATGGGCCGCCGCGCCGCCAGGTAGTCGTAGAACTTCCCGGGGATCTGCAGTCCACATTCGGGGGGGACGACGAGGCACAGCGCGTGGGCACGCCGAAGGTGCGGCAAGGCGTCGCGATAGGGAACGAACCCCGGGCACTCCGCGTGCTCCTCGAGGCGGAGCGCGCGCAGGCAGGCGTGATCCGCAGGGCGGAGGCCGCCGACGAACGTCAGCCGCGCGTCGTCGGCGACGCTGCCGGTTCGATCCAGGAACCGGCGAAAGCCCTCGAGCAGCGGCTCCGGCGTGAAGTGACGATGGAAGCGGCCGTAGTAGAGCACACGGAACCGGTCGGCCGGCATCGAGACTCCCTCGTTGAACATCGCTGGATCGAAGGCGTTCCTCACCCAGGTGAAGCGTTCGGGCGGAAGGCGATCCGCGTACGTCGCCCGGTACGCCTCGGCTGCCGACGAGGTGTTCAGGACGATCCGGGACGCACGCCGCAGCACCAATCCCTCGAGCGCGCGAATCGCCGCGCGCGTCAGCCGGGGCCGCCTCGCCATTCGTGCGTCGTCCAGCGCCCACGGATCCCGCAGGTCGACGATCAGGGGGCGCCCGGTCACCCGGTGGACCAGCACCCCCGCCAGCAACGCCGTCCAGGGCGTGCCGATCACGTGGATGGCTTGCAGTTCGTGACGCCGGACGAGTTGCACCGCGTGACGAACCGACGCGGGCACGTCTGGAGCGTACCGGTCGAGGGGAGACAGCACGTCCGTATCGCCTCCGACGAGAGGCCACCTCGCGACGCGCCTCGTCCCGCCGTTCTCGAACGACGAGGGGGTGGCCCGCCCGCGGCCGCGTGCACGGCGTCGCCACCCGCTCTCGTACGTCCGCGACACCACGATGTCGGCGGGGATCTGGTCGAGCAAGCCTGCATCGACGTGCTCATCGCCGGGCGGGGCCGCCAGCACCACCGGCGCCCACCCGAAGGCGGCGAGGTGCCGGCTCAGGTGAAGGGGACGCTTCGCGCCGATGCGCGACATCGGCGGAAAGTAGGGGGAGATCATGAGGAACCGCTTGCGTGGTGCCTCGGTCGCTGCAGGGCCTGCATCCTCGGCCGCAGGCGCGCGATCGCCTGGGTCAGGCAGCAGTCCCTTCCGCGCCATCACCTGCCGAAACCGGTCGGCCGCAGACGGCGGCAGGTTATTCAGGCAGGCAAAGGCGTCCTGTGATCGCGCGACCCCGTGCCATAGCCGCGTCGCACGCCTGGTGCCCGACGCTCCCCTGAAGTCGAACATCCGGAACCCAGTTGACCGATCCAGGCGGAGCGCCCGGTGCAGGCGGTCTTCCGGATGCCAGTATTTCTCCATGGTGTAGAGCAGCGTGCCGTAGTGATGGCCGCGGGCGCTGCGGAACCTGAGGCGGCGGTCGGCGTCGAGCAGGCCGGCGAACTCGGCATCGAGGCGTTCGGCCGTCGACCGCCTGATGACCTGCGTCGAGTGGCGCGGCACGAGGACGTCGTGCGCCCGCAGGCGGTGCGCGGGCCCACGCAGCCGCGCGTAGGCGTTGTAGATGCCGATCGCGTGAAGGCTGCCAGCGCGCGTGCCGATGGGCGACAGCCACTCTGTCGCGTGCAGCGCCCGTTGTACCGCGGTCTGCCGCACGTGCAGGTGCAGCGCGAACCGCCCGTCGTCGAGGGCATCGACGAACGCGCTCGGGGCAACGGGTGCGAAGTGGAAGTAGTCGTCGTTGTCGTACAGGAAAACATCCGACAGGCCGGGAATCCGGTGCAGGCACGACTCGACGACGCGGCTGTTGAAGGTGGGGAGGTAGGCAGCGGGCACGATGTCGGCGTGGTCGACGATCTGCAGGCGGCCACCCCGGAGCAGCGACCGATCGACCGGTGGTACCTGCGACGCGGTGACCACGTAGACGGTGCGGACCCACGGGAGGTACCTGAGCACGCTGTTCACGCTCGCGACGATCTCGCCGGCCTGCTCGAAGCGACCCGCGAGCCGACCGTCGGCACGTGTCGCGGGCCCGATGGTGGCGTCCTCGTGCGCCTCGCACCGGCGCCGCTCGCGCAGGTGCGCGGGGTCGGTGCCATCCACCCACGTGAACACCATGTCGATGGGGACCACCGCGGCCCTTCCCATCGTGATCACGTCGTGGCGGGAGGGCGGCACGAATCCGACTCCCGCGCGATCGGGAAGAGCCGTGCCGCCAACGTGAGCGCCCGGTCGTCGTCGACGTCGATCCAGACGTGATCACCCACATCGACCGTTCGCACGCGCCCGCGTGATGCCAGCACTCGAATCCCGCCAGACAACGAGTCGTCGCCGTGTCGGCTGCTGTCGTCGAGTGCGGCGAAGATCGCCTGCGTGCAGAGGAAGACACCTGTGTCGAAGGCGTTGTACGGCACCAGCCCCTTGCCGATGGCGCACAGGCGGTCGCCTTCGACGAAGGCTCGCGTCACGTCGTCGAGATCGACGGTCGGATGTGCCTCAACCCTGCGATCGACAGCGAGAACCACGCCACCCTCGTCGACCCCTGCCTGGAGCACACCCTCGAGCATTGATGCCGCGAAGAGGTGGTCAGACATGAGCAGCACGAAGCGTTCGGGCAGCGTATCGGCGGCGCATCGCACCGATACACCGTTTGGTTGATCCCAGTGTCGGTTGCGTACGAAGTGGACGTCGAGTTGGCAGCGGGCGGCTTCCTGGCTCACGTGCTGCTCGAGTTCGTCGGCGCGGTGACCCGTGACGACATGAAAACGACGCAGTCCGGCCAGTGACGCCGTGGTCATGACGCGGTCAATCAGTGGTACGCCACCGACGCGCACTAGCGGTTTCGATGGTCCGTGTCGCGCGAGCCGACTGCCATCACCGGCGGCGATGATGAGGCAATCGGTGACGCCTCCGACGTGCCGGGCATCGACGGCGCTCATGCCGGACGTCCATTCCGGGACCTCTCGGTCGACGGGAGCACGGCGAGTGCCTCGAGATCGGCGATCAGTCGCGCGTCGGCACGCGCCTGCGCCAGCAGCAGGAATGGTGCGGCGAGGTTCAAGGCGAGCACGAAGACGAAATACCAGGCCATCCCGAGCGCGCTCCAGAAGCCGCCAGGCCACGAGGGGATGAAGGCCGCCCCCACGATCCCGAGCTTGTGCGCGTTCGAGGCGAACAGCGTCCAGTATGGCAACAGCCATCGGTGGCTGGCCTCGTACCGTTCTGCCAGCGCGTGCGACCGGTGGGGATGCTCGGCCGCCCACACGGCGATCGCTTGCTCGAGCGTGTCGGTCGACCTCAGGACGGCCCGCTGTTGCCGGTAGTAGAACCCGTGCAGCCCATGGAGCAGCCGGCCACCCCAGCCCGCGTCGCGCTGCCGCGGGCGTGTCGAGGGGCGCGCCTCCGCGAGGTCGCGGGCTCCATGAACGCATTGCATGTAGAGCGTCCGCGCGTATTCGACCAGCGAACTCTGGACCGAGTGCGACACCCCGGCAAGCAGCGCGAGCGCCACGACACCCACGGGGAAACGCTGGTCGCGAGACCAGTGCCCGAGGCAGATCGCGACGTAGATGGCGCCGAATGCGAGGTTGTCGCAGAGACCGTCGATGATGCGCCCGAGAGGAGTGCTCCTCCCCAGGAGGCGCGCCAGTTGCCCGTCAGCGCTGTCGAGTGCGCTGTGCAGGAGCATCGCCAACGCACCTGCGACCGCCAGCGTCGGCACCATGCCGTTCCGCACCGACGCGTAGTAGCACGCGGCGCACATCCACCCGGCGAGCACCGCCAGGATCGACACGAACGTCGGTGTTGCCGGGGTCCGCCTGAGCCCTTCGACCAGGAGGAATCCCAGGGGGCGAATCAGGTAGATGTCGCCGACACCCTCGATGGCGCGCGGCTTGGCCGTCTTCGCGTAGTCGCGCTGGATGCGGTCCCAGGTCATCGAACGTCGTCGCGCCCGTTCCAGACCCGCGGTGTGGAGGTCGCGTTCAGGATCCTGTCGTACAGCATCCCATGTTGCGTCGCCACCGCCGGCCAGGACGTGCTTGCGGCGTGTTCGCGCAGGCGCGCCAGCAGGGTGTCGCGCTCGTGTTCGTCCGAGAGCAGGCGGTCGATGCTCGTCGCCCATGCGCGGGCGTCCCACGTCGCCACCTGCAGGCGGCGCGACACGTGTTCGCCGATCTCGGCGAACTTCCGGCTGGCCGAGCACAGCACCAGCTTGCCGGCTCCCAGCGCGTAGTGCAGGACGCCACTTGCCGACCCGTATCCCTGGGAGTGCGGCAGGAGTACCACGTCGGCCGAGGCATACAGCGCCGGCACCTCGTCGGGAAGGACGTATTCCTCGCGCCAGATGACGTGCGCCGACAGTCCCAACGGCTCGATCATGGCACGACACGCCCGAACGTACAGGCGGTTGTACCACCCCGTGTTCTGGATCGAGCCTGCGATCACGAGCCGCGCGTCGGGCCTTCGCGCGACGACGTGAACCATCGCGCGAAGCAGCGTGTGGACGTTCTTCAGCATGTGCACGAAGCCGAAGTAGAGGAGGACGGGACCTGTGCCGGCCAGGCCCAGGCTGGCCCGGCTCTCGGCCTGCCCGGGCAGTCGTGGCGCAGGTGTCCCATGCGGGATCACCTCGATCTTCTCGTCGTGGACGCCCTGCAGGCGCAGTGCCTCGGCTTGTGCCGACTCGCCGTGGACAATGACGACGTCGGCGCGATCGGCAACGAGACGATGATACCGAGCCGGACGGAGTCGGCCTTCGACCAAGCCTGAGGTCGGCGTGTGCACCGTGTGCAGCGTGACGGCTGTCGGGAGTCCGTGCTGTCGGCAGGCGTCGAGCAGGCGCGGCACCCGGTCGTCCCACCCCAGCGTGTCGGGGGTGTGCTGCAGGTGGAGCACGGCTGCACCTTCGGCTCGTGCCGCCGCGACGATGGTGTCGACCCAGTCGTCGCCGCGGTGCCACGTGGGACGGACCACGACGCCCTCGTCTATCCCGTGCTGGCTGCCCCGCTCCGAGAGCACGACGATCGTCCGTCCGCCCGACGCGAGCGCGCGCGCCAGGTCGGCGGAGTAGGTGGCGAGGCCACACGGCTGCGGCGGGAACGTCGACATGAGGCAGATGGGACCGCGTGCGCTCACCTCGCCTCCCTCGACGCCCTGTTCGCGAACGACTCGTGTCGGCTCACGTCAGCCACGCATCCTGGCGCGTCTCGCAGGGAGAAAGCAGAACGCGGTGGGGCAGGAGGCCGAGGTGACGTCGTCGGGGCCGCACCGTCGCGTCGACGAACTCGATGCCCGACCGGCACTGACAGCGGTTCTTGACGTGGCGTCTGTCCCCGCGTGGCGACACCACCCGTGAGCACGGGGGGAATGATAGATCGAGCCGATGCAGAAACGACCGGAAGGTCGCCGTCGAGCGTCCGGCACCGGGCCTCGCGCCCCGAACCAGCGTCCATCAGGGGTATCGGTCCACGACACGTGCCTCAGGGGGACGTGGTAAGAGAGCGGACAGGCTCCCGACCACTGAAGTTCCGTAACTGCTTGATCGATTGAGGCTTGGAGTCTGGCTTGCCAGCCGAAGCCGCGAGCGAAGCGAGCGCTCGGCGAAGGTTGGCGAAGGTTGGTACCGGTACGGGGATTCGAACCCCGGTCCCGTGGCTGAGAACCACGTGTCCTGACCCCTAGACGATACCGGCACCCAGGAGCGAGCACAGAAGTGTATCGAGCCATGTCACCCGAGGTCAAGCGCGGTGGCACGGCGCTGGGGCAGGGCAAACGATATGATTGGCTTTCGTGCTCAACCTCAACCTGCGAAAGCTCGGGATCGCCCTCGCCATCGGCGTGGGCGCCGCGTGCGTCGCGCTGGCGCTCGGGCAGACGGCGCTCGTGCAGACGCTCGAGCTCAAGCTCTACGACCAGCGCCTCCGCGCGACCGCCGACGGGACGGCCGCTCGCCGCGATCTCGTGCTCGTCGCCATCGACGAATACAGCGTGCGCCAGATGGAGCCGTTCGTCGGGCGCTGGCCCTGGCCACGGTTCGTCCACGGCCAGCTCGTCGATCTGCTCCGCGACGCCGGGGCCCGGGTCATCGTCTACGACGTGCTGTTCACCGAACGCGACACCAGGACGGGGTTCCTCGTCGGCGAAGAGACGTGGACCGGAACGGAGTCGGATCTCGCGTTCGCCGACGCGGTCCGCTCCGCGGGCAACGTGGTGTTGGCGGCCGAGGCCACATCCGACGTGGTGGACGTCGCCGGTCCGCTGCCCGACGTTCCCTGGGCGCAGGTGACCGCGGATCCCAGCTTCGAACCGCGTCCGGCGCTGACACTGCCGTATCCAGAACTGGCAGCCGCCGCGCGCGCGCTCGGGCACAACGTCCTCGTGGTGGATGCCGACGGCCCGGTGCGAAGGAGCATTCCGTTCGTGCGCGTCGGCACCACGGCGGTGCCGTCATTGGCGGTGGCAGCCGTGATGGTGGGTAACCAGCTCACCCCGGCCCAGGTGCGGTTCGATGCGCCGACGCTTCACGTGGGACCGCACGCCGTTCCCATGCTGCGAGAGCGGGTGCCGGTGTTCGAGGCGAGCGGCGAGACCAGCCCCTGGGCCCAACGCGCCCTCATCCCCTATCGCGGGCCGGCCGTGGCCCCCGACGGGAAGACGATGCTGTACGAGTCGTTCTCGTTCGTGAAGCTGCTCGCGGCCCGTCAGCGTCAACTCGACGGCGAGGAGCCCGGCATCGACCTCTCGCGCCTTCGCGGCGCCACCGTCGTCATCGGACTGACTGCGGCGGGGTTGCACGACGTCTACCAGTCGCCGTTCGGCAGCACGGGGAAGATGTCGGGGCCGATGATCCACGCGAGCGTCGTCGACCAGGTCGTGTCGAACCGCTCGCTGAGGCCGTGGCCACGATGGGCGGCGGTGCTTGCGAGCGGGCTGTTGGGACTGATCGCCGCGGGGCTGGTGCTCGCGGCGCCGCTGCGGGTGTCGCTGCCTACCGTAGGCCTCGCGGCCGGGCTGGCGACCTGGGCCGCATTCCGGACGTTCTCTGCGGGGCATTGGGCCCCGATGGCCGAGCCGGCGATCTCGCTGATGACATCCACCTTCGCGGCCCTGGCGTGGCAGTTCTTCGTCGAGGGCCGCGAGAAGCGCGCGGTGAAGCGTCTCTTCTCGCGCTACCTGTCGAAGGACGTGTACGACCAGGTGCTCGCCAACCCGGCGCTCGCGGAACTCGGCGGCAACCGGCGCGACATGTCGGTGCTCTTCTCGGACATCCGCGGGTTCACCGCCATGACCGAGCGGGGTGAACCCGAGGCCATCGTCAGTCAGCTGAACCAGTATTTCTCGCGTATGGTGGATATCGTCTTTGCCCACCGCGGGACGCTCGACAAGTTCGTCGGCGACATGGTGATGGCGCTCTACGGGGCACCGCTGGACGATCCCGACCACGCGGACCATGCCGTGCAGACGGCGCTGGCCATGGTGAAGGAGCTCGAGCGGCTCAACGTCGAGTGGGGCAAGGACGGACGTCCGCCCCTCGGCATCGGCATCGGCATCAACAGCGGTGAGATGATCGCGGGGAACATCGGGGCCGAGTCGATTCGTAGCTACACCGTGATCGGCGACAACGTGAACCTCGGATCGCGGCTCGAGTCGCTCAACAAGGACTACGCGACGCAGGTCATCGTGTCGCAGGCCACGGTGGATCGGCTCCGCCAGCGCTATGATCTACGTCCACTGGGAACGGTGACCGTGAAGGGCAAGAGCCAGGCGGTCGATATCTACGAGGTGCGCGGGATGCGGGCACCGTCGGAGGCACGATGACTACAACGATTCGCGTCGTGTGCGTGAGCGTGGCGCTCGCACTGTGGGCGAACCCGGCGTCGGCGCAACTCGGAGGGCTCATGAAGGGCGCGCAGGTCGCCAAGAAGGTGGCCGACCTGAACATCTCGGACGAGCAGGAGCACGAGATTGGCGCCCAGGTCAGCAAGAGCATTCGCCAGATGTACGGCGTCGTGCAGGATCCGGCTGTCCACAAGTACGTGACGCTCGTCGGAGCGGCGCTCGCGGTCTCGAGCACCCGCCCGGAGATCGACTGGCAGTTCATCGTGCTCGACACCGATGGCGTGAATGCGTTTGCGGCGCCCGGCGGCTTCGTGCACATCACGCGCGGCGCGCTGGGGCTGATCGCCAGCGAGAGCGAGCTGGCCGGCGTGCTGGCGCACGAGATCATCCACGTCACCGAGAAGCACACCATCAACGCGATCAAGAAGGGCAAGGCGAAGGATCTGGGCACCGACCTCGCGCCGGGCGGCGGCCTGACGAAGGCGGCGCTCTCGAAGCTCGCCGACGCCGCCACAGAAGCCGTCCTGTCGGGCTTTGGCCGCGCCGAGGAACTCGAGTCAGACACCAAGGGCCTCGCGCTCGCCAACACCGTCGGCTATGCGCCGCAGGGACTTGGCGCCTTCCTCTCGAGCATCAAGGCACGCAACTCCGGCGTGTCGGAGAAGCGGGGGCTCTTCGCGTCGCATCCCGAGATGGACGAGCGCCTCAAGAAGCTCGACGACCAGATCAAGTCGCAGAAACTGGCCAGCACCGTGACGCTGCAGCCGCGATACAAGAAGTTCATCACCTACACGGCAAAGCCGCAGGCCGAGATCGCGACCGTGGCGGCCGGGGCAGCGGGTCTGACGGGCGGCGGCGACGCGAAGAAACCTCTGCCGCCACAGCCCCAGAAGACTGGTGGCGCGGCAGCCAGCGACGAGGAGCCGAAGAAGAAGGGCAGGTTCGGAGGCTTCGCGAGCAAGCTCACGGGCGGTGGCGACGAGAAGAAGTCTGCGCAGGTCACGGGCTCGGGAGCGGGCCGAGGGGTCGACACCGAGCGGAACGCCAAGGGTGGCAGCAATCCCGCGCTCGTCGCCGTGAAAATCACGGTGGCCGACATCAACGCGTTCAAGAAGGAAGGCCAGTTGAAGTAGTGCGCTCCCTGCCCCTTGCCCTCGGTATCGACGCGCTGATCCTCCTGGCGACGGTCGTGGTGTATGCCGCGACCGTGAATCGCCTCGTCAGGCGGCGCCTCCTGCTCACCGTTCTGCTGTGTGGCGCCAGCGCCATCCTCACGTTCACGGTGCACGTGGCCGACCTGCCGGCGGAGATCACCGAGCGGGCCACGGGCATGGACACGCTCCTCCAGGCCCTGGCGGCGATCAACCTCCTGGTGATCGCGACCATCAACCCGCTGCGTGCAGACCGCGTGCCCGAACACTTTCCCACCATCGTCCAGGACGCCATCATCGTCACGCTGTTCGCGTTCGTGTCGGTGATTGTCCTGCGCGAGAAGGTCTTTGCGATGTCGGCCGTCGGCGCCGTCGTGATCGGGTTCGCGCTCCAGGACACGCTGGGCAACGCGTTTGCCGGGATGGCCATCCAGATCGAGAAGCCGTATCGCCTCGGCCACTGGATCCGCGTCGGTGAGTTCGAGGGCTGCGTCGAGGAAATCACGTGGCGGGCCACGAAGCTCCGCACCAAGGCAAGCACGTTCGTCGTCGTACCGAACAACGTGATGTCGAAGGAGGCGATCCTCAACTACTCGGAGCCCGTGCTGCCGACGCGCGTGCACGTCGAGATCGGGGCGACCTACGACAAGCCACCGAACGAGGTGAAGGCGGCGATCCTCGAAGCCATCAGGAACGCTCCGCTGGCCCTGAGCGACCCCAGGCCCGACGTCCTCCTCTTCGGGTTCGATGCGTCGTCGATCACCTATCGCGGGCGCTTCTGGGTGCTGGATTACGCGCGCGACGACAACGCCAGGGACCAGGTGCGGACGAACATCTACTACGCCTTCAGGCGCCGCGGCATCGAGATTCCCTATCCCATCCAGGTCGAGTACCAGAGGGCCGAACGAGCATCGGAGCCCAACGAGCGGGTTGATCGTTTCGCCGACGCGCTCAGCAACGTCACCATCTTCGCGGCGCTCACCGAGGAGGGCCGGCGTGATCTCGCTGCGTGCGGCGAGGAGCGCGTCTACGCTGCGGGCGAGGTCATCGTCAGGCAGGGCGAACCGGGTGACTCGATGTTCGTCATCTGCAAGGGCCGGGTGCGCGTGACGCTCGACACGTCGGGCATCGAGGTCGCGCAACTCGATGCCGGGGGATTCTTTGGCGAGATGTCGATGCTGACGGGCGATCCCAGGACGGCGACGGTCACCGCGGCCACCGATTGCGTGGTGATGGAACTGACCGTGGAGGCCTTCCGGCGGTTCGTGCTCGACCAACCAGCAGTGCTGGCGCACATCACGGGCGCCGTCGAGGAGCGCCGCCGTGAACTGGTGGCCGCACACGCGAACGCGTCAGCGGTGGTGGCGCAGACCCAGGTGAGTTTGTTCGACCGGGTTCGGGCCTTTCTCAAGCTCGACTGACGCGAGGGCGCTGGGGAACCCTCGCGCACAGTGCGGTGCCGCGGAGTAATACCGCGCAGCGGTTTCTAGCGCCGCCAGTCGCCGCGACGCGAGTAACGTGCGGCCTCGCGATACCCGCGGTCGTAGCCCGCGCGGAACCCGTCGCGATAGACGACCGAGTAAGCGTCGCGCGGCCCGTAACGCCTGTTGTAGCCCTTGTCACCGCGCCGGTAGTTACGCTGTCCGACCACGTCGTAGCGGTCGCCATCGCGCGCGTCCTCGAGACCTTCGCGATAACCGTCGTTGAAGCCCCGGTCGAACGCGATGTCTTGTCGCGCATACCCGTATCCGCCGTACCCGCCGTATCCACCGCGGTACACCTGCTCAGGATAGGCCGCGCCGCCGTAGCCGTAGCCTGGCGTGCGCCCGGCGCCGATGCGGATCTCGGCGTAACCGGTGCGGTAGCCATCGTCGAACCCCCGCCTGAAACTCGTCTGGTAGAACTGGATACTGAGGCCTCCCACCGTGAATCCGACATTGGCACGTCGATAGACATCATGTCTCGACACGTCCTGTGACCACCCGCGTCGGGCATCATCGCGGCCGATGGCGATCCCTGACTGATACCCGCGATCGTGGGCGTAGCGCTCGTTGTTTATGTTGTCGTACGACGACCGGCGATCATATTGCGCCTCGGCCGGCATCGCCGCCACGGAACCCGCGGCGAGAGCGACGACGAACACGAGAGAGTTGATTGTGCGCATGCTCGAATCCCTCCGATGGCCTCTTGTTGTGCAAGGGCCGATCCATGTCCGAGATGCGCCAGAACACTGAGGAAGTTCGAAGAATGTCGGCCTGCGCGACCGTTCTCCTGTCCTCAAAACCGGTTGGCAGATGGCGTCGAGGGGCGACAGGTCGCGCGCGGCATCGCGGCCCCAACTCTACGGGTAAGCCCCGTACGTGTCCGCTCGGGGCGCGCACCTCAACAACGCGACGAGACGTGTCGACGCATGACACGTACTGCTGACGTTCACTCGCGAGTGATCCACTGATCAGTGAGTTATGATACGAAGGGTTGTCACCCACATCCGGAGGTTCAATGGCACGTTCCCGCAAGTCTGCCGCCGACTCGCTGATGCAGTCGGAGGAGTTCGTCGAGATCGCATTGTCGTCCATCGAGCGGGAGATCGAAGCCACTCGAGATCGCCTGCGCCGCCTGACCGAAGTCGCCGATCAGCTGCGCCAGAACCGGCCGTCGGCTTCACCCGCGCCCGCCGCGCCCGCCGCTGCTGCGGAGACCGGTGCTGCAACAGCGCGTCGGCGCCGAAAGCACAACATGTCGTCCGACGCGCGGAAGAAGCTCTCTGAGCGCATGCGCCGTCGCTGGGACGAGTACCGCAAGAACAAGGCGAAGGCAGCGAAGGCCGCTAACGCCAAGGCCGCGAAGTAGCGGCTTCGCGGATTGTCTGTGCGCGGATGCGCACGATGTCGTCGACATCGTGCGCGTAGCCGCCCCCCATCGTCACCGCCACCGCGACTCCTCGCCTGCGGCATCGTTCGGACACGAGCGCATCGCGCGCTGCCAGGCCCTCGAACCGACGTCGCTCACTTCCTTGTGGAAGGGGTAGTTCCTCTCTCCTTGAATCGAGAGAGTGAACTCCGGAGGGTCATCGCCGCGCCACTCGACCAGTTCGGGTGACCACCGAAAGCCGACTCGCCGCATGACGTCGCCACCGATCGAGCCGAGATCCTGACATGGCACGCGCGACAACGCCCTCCCGTGTCGTCACCGTCGATGCGCACGTGGCGGGCGCGCCCCTGCGCCTCGTCGTGGCGGGCGCGCCCGCACCGCGCGGCGTGTCGTTCGCTGCCCGTGTGCGGTCGCTCGAGCGCGACGCCGACGCCCTGCGTCGCCTCATCATGCACGAACCCCGCGGGCATCGCGCCATGGTGGGCGCACTGCTCGTCGAGCCTGGCCCGCAGGCCCATGCAGGCGTTGTCTTCATGGATGGCGATGGCTGGGTGCCGATCTGCGGCCACGGCCTGATTGCCGTGCTCACGATTGCCATCGAGCGCGGACTGATCACCCTGGTTGACGCGGGTGCTGGCGCCAGTCGCGCCGGCGACATGGGACCGCCGAGCGCCCAGTGCGGGCGGATCGAGACGCTGGCCGGCATCCTCGAGGTCGAGTGGACCCTCGCGCCGCCGCCCGCGCAGAAAGTGCTCGCCGTGACCTACCGGGGTCCCTCGGCGTCGGTGGTCGAGTCGGCCTTGCCGCTCGTAACGGGGCCTCGCATCGTCCGTGCCGACGTCGTCGACTTCACGGGGCGTCATCTCGTCGTGGATAGCGAGGCGGCCGGCGTCGCCCTCGACCTCGCGGCCGAGGCCGATCTGGTGCGCGCGGCGCGCCTCCTCGCAGAGGGCTACGAGGCCACGTCGCTGGCCCGCAGTTCCGGCGTGGCCCTCGACGCCGTGGTGTTCGTGGGGCCGCCGCGTGGCGACGATGCAGACGTGAGGTGCGGGGCCGTGCACGAGGGAACCGGCCTCGACCGTGGACCATCCGGTGGAGCGACGGGCGCGCTGTGCGCGCTGCTCGACGCGATGGGCGCGCTGGACGCGAGCCGGGCCGTCACGATCGAAGGGCCGGGTGGTTCACGCTTGCGCGCGACGGTCGCGCGACGCTGTACCCAGGAGGGCAGGCCGGCGATCGTGCCTGCCATCTCGGGCGAGGCCGCGATCACCGGCGACCACGTGTTCTACGCCGACGACCCGGCGAAGTGATCGACGACCGCGGCGATCAGTGCCTGGATCGTGTACTCCGTCGGCATGACCGTCGTCTTGATTTGCATGCCCATCGCCACTTCGGCGGTCACGGGGCCCGCGCACGCCACGACCGTCGACTGGAGCAGGTCGGCGGCCTGTTCCTGCCCGAGTGAGTGGGTGAAGTTCTTCACGGTCGACGGGCTGGTGAAGATCACCACGTCGATCTGCTTGTCGAGCAGCATCCGGTAGATGTCGGGGCCAGGCCCTTCGCCGTCGGCGCGCGTTTCGCGGATCAGCCGGTAGGCCCCCACTTCGTGCACGTCGGCACCGGCGCGCTTCAGTTCCTCGGCGATCAGATCGCGGGCGCCCTCGGCCATGGGGAACAGGATGCGCGCCGCGTTCAGCGAGCCGCCGTTCTTCATGCCGTCGGCAATCGCCGACGCCTCGTGCTCGACGAACTTGAGGTCGACCCTGAGACCGTAGCGTGCGAGACGTTCAGCGGTGACGAGCCCGATGGCGCAGAGCCTCGGCCCCTTCAGGCTCCGGATGTCGCGCGGGCCCGCCTGCAGCCGCCGCATGACGTGCTCGACCGTCGTCGCGCCGGTGAAGACGATCCAGTCGTAGTCGCCGGCAGCGTCGAGTGCCGCATCGAGCGGGGCCGCGTCCGACAACGGCGCGACCCTGATGAACGGCGCCTCGACGGCTTCGGCGCCCAGGTCCTCGAGCCGGTCCATCAGTTCGCCCGCCTGCTCGCGTGACCGCGTCACCAGCACGCGCTTGCCGAACAGGGGGCGCGAGTCGAACCAGCGCAGGTGTTCGCGGAGGCCGACCACACCGCCGACGACGAGCACGGCGGGGTCTTTCTGCACGACGTCGCGGAGTCGTGCCTGCACGTCGGCCAGGGTGCCGACCAGGGTGTCCTGGCGAGGTCCGGTGGCGCGCGAGACCACCGCAGTCGACTCGCGCGGTGAGCGCCCACTGTCGATCAGCGCGTCCACGATGCCGGCGACCTGGCGAGGGCCCGCGTAGCAGACGAGGGTGCCGTCGAGCCTGGCAACCGCGGCCCAGTCGACCTTGGGAGGCTTGTTGCTGCCGTCTTCGTGGCCGCGCACGAACGTGAGCGTGTCGCCGGCACCCGGATAGGTGACGGGAATCCCGGCGTACGCCGGCCCGGCGACGGGCATCGTGATGCCTGGCACGACCTCGAAGCGCACGCCCTGCTCGTGGAGGAACAGCGCCTCCTTGCCGCCCGAGTCGAAGACGAACGGGTCGCCCCACTTGAGACGGACGACGCTCTTGCCCTCGCGGGCCTTCTCGGCAAGCAGGAGGTTGATGGCCTCCTGTTCGAGCGGCTGGGGCGCGGCGGCGCCGACGTCGATGCACTCGGCATCGGCGCGGGCGGCGCGCAGCAGTCGCGGGTGGACGAGGTGATCGTGAACGACGACATCGGCACGGGCCAGGAGCCTGAGGCCGCGCACCGTGATGAGTGACGGATCCCCAGGCCCTGCGCCGACGAGGAACACGGTGGACGACAACATGCCGCGTAGTGTAGCGCGCCTGCGGAATCGCGGCGCGACGAAACGCAGGCGGATCGGGCGCGATGCCGGGGCGGGCCCGCGCCGTCAGCGTGCCCTACTGCGGCGTGGGTCCGTAATAGCCCTGTTTCGTGCGGGCCGTGGAGTTCTGGCGGTCGGTGCGCACGACCACGCGACGCCAGGCGCCGTCGCGACGCGGGTTCTTCGACGTGTACCCCAGCGTGTACTGGCTCGAGAGCTCGTCAGAGATGAGTGAGTAGATGGCGGGCAACTCCGCGACGGCCGCCGGGAAGAACGCGCGGCCGCCGGTCTCCTGCGCCAGTTGGCGCAGCACGAACTCCGCTTCCTTGAATCCCCGCATGCCGACGGGATCCCGCGACCGGATTCCGATCGTGTAGATTGCCGTTTCCGACCGCTTCGCCAGGTCGAGGACCTCTTCGAACGGCAGCAGGCTCGACGTGTCCTCGCCGTCAGACAGGACGACGATCGCCTGGCGCCGGATCTCGTCGGTCGACGACACCCTCACCTTCTTCATCTCCTTCAACGCGATGTAGATCGCGTTGTACATCGAGGTTGACCCCCCGGCGGCCGTCGCGCGAATGGCGCGTTCGAGGGCCGCCGCGTCGTTGGTGAAGGTCTGGACGATGGTGGCGCGGCTGTCGAAGTCGATCACCTGTGCGACGTCCTGCGGGCGCAGGCGCTTCGCGAACCCCACAGCCGCTTCCTGGGCGGTGGCGATCTTGTCCTCCATGCTCGCGCTGGTGTCGAGCAGCAGCGCGAGGGCGATGGGAAGCTGCGACCGGGTGAAGAACGTCACGTCCTGCTTCACGCCGTCTTCGAACACCATGAAGTTGGGCTGGTCGAGATTCGTGATGTAGTGCTGCATCTCGTCGGTGACGGTCACGTTGAGCGACACGACGTCGATGCCGACGCGAAACGAGGGCGGCTGTTGCGCATGTCCCGGCACGGCAGACGCGCCGACGAGGGCACCAGCCACGAACAGCCCCTGGCGCAATATCGAGAACGAGGCCACGCGCGCGCGCACGCCGCCGGACCGGTGGCCATGACTCATCGCCGTGCTCGTGGGGTCCGGGTGCTGGCGCCCCTGACGGTGATGTCGGCGCGTGCGGCGCCGATCGTGACCTTTTCGGGCGGGATCAGCGACACGGGTCGCGAGTAGACGACCTTGAACTGCTTCGAGAGCTCGGTGGCGAGGGTCTGGAGCGTCCGCTCGAGCGCCTGGCTCGTGAGGAGGTCGATGCGCTGGCCGCCGCTCGTCGTGGTGCCGCGATCGTAGAGTATCGCCCGCTGCCGGCCTTCGTCGGTGGCGAGTGCCGCCGCCGGATCCCGGGTGATCAGCAGCACGTGGAGCGCCGCGCCCGCAGACGTCAGGGCATCGATGACGGTGTCGGCCTGCCGGTTGCTGAATTCGACGCCCTCGGTCGCGACGACGACGACGAGGGGTCGCGTGGCGTCGCGTTTCTCGAAGTCACGGGCAGCCTCGGCGACGGCGTCGAGCACGTAGGCCCCGGCGCCCGGCTGTGCGAACAGCCGGTTGACGCCCTGTTGCAGTGACGGTCGCGAGGTCGTGGGCGCGACGCTGACGGTGGGGCGGTCGCCGAGCGTGATGAGCGACACCTCGCTGGCGTCTCCGAGCGCGGCAAGGAACACCGGCAAGGCGCGCCGCATGTCGGCGATGATGTCCTGGCTCGCGGCGCTGTTGTCGACGAGCAGGGCGACCTGGAGCGGGTCGGTCGCCGGCGTGACGCGCAGCACCTCGCGCGCCAGTCCGTCTTCACGGACCGTCACGTCGGTCGGGGCGAGCGAGTCGAGGGGGACACCCTTCGCGTCGAGTGCGCTGACGTACGCCGTGATTTCGCGGCTTTGCGCCGACGCCACGGAGGGCGCCAGCGACGGGAGGAATGCGACTGCAGACGCGAACGCGATGGCGCTCGCGCGGTAGCGCGACGGCTGCATGTGGATGCCTCGGGGTAGAAGGGGCAGACTTCTCGCAGTATAGGAGTCGATTCGTGACAGCGTCAAGGACGCCGCGCTGTCGCGCCGGCGCCTGGAAGGCCGACGCGAGCGCTGTCACGCCGTGGCCCGGAAGGGCGAAGACACAGCCCTGCGGTGTCGTCGCCCGCACGTGCAGGCGGCGCGGCTTTGACGCATGCCACCCGAAGTGTTATAACGCGCCGTGAGCGCCGTGCGGTCCGCGTTTCCCGCCGTGTGCGCGGCGCGCTCACTGTCCATCGCGGCGTCCACACGTTTTCCTGTGGTGTTGTAGCCGCATGTCGATACTCGACGCATACCTTCCGGTCGTGCTGTTCCTTGTGGTGGCCCTGGTGGTCACTGCCGCGATGATTGCCGCCGCATGGCTCATCCACCCGTCGCAGCAGAGCATCGTGAAGTCGCAGGCCTACGAGTGTGGCATCGAGACCGCGACCGATGCCCGCGATCGCTACAGCGTGCGGTACTACCTGGTCGCGATGCTGTTCGTCGTGTTCGACGTCGAGACGGTCTTCCTGTTCCCCTGGGCGGTCATCCTCGACGAACTGCTGGTGTTCGGATTGATTGAAATGGGCATCTTCCTCGGGATTCTCGTCGTTGGCTACGCTTACGCGTGGCGGACGGGGGCCCTCGACTGGGCATAATCGTCATGGCTGATCCGACCCCCGCTGCCGCGCGCCCCGCGCCCGCCGCCGACAAGAAAGTCGCGGCGCCCACGGGGCCCCCCGATCCACCTCCGCCAGACGATCTTCCCCGTCCTGCCTACCTCGAGTCGCTGCACACCGCGTTGCCGGGCGCCGTCATCCACACCAGCTACTGGGTGGGCGACTGGACGCTGATCACGACGGCCGACCGCTGGGTCGAGGTGCTGACGTGGCTGCGCGACGAGCCGAGCGCCGCGTTCGACGCCTGCGCCGACCTCACCGCCGTCGACTGGCCGGCGCGCGAGCAGCGGTTCGACGTCGTGACGACGCTCTATTCGACGACCCTCCACCACCGCGTGCGCGTGAAGCTTCGCGTGGCCGACCAGGTGGCCGTCCCGACGGCGACGGGTGTCTGGCCCGCGGCCAACTGGCTCGAGCGCGAGGTCTACGACATGTACGGTGTCACCTTCAGCGGGCATCCCGACTTGCGCCGCCTGCTGATGCCCGAGGAATGGCAGGGCCATCCGCAGCGCAAGGACTATCCGCTCGAGGGGCCGGGAGAGCTGGTCCTGGAGTCTCCGCAGGACTGGCTCGTCATGCCAGACGCAAGGCGGGGAGTGGAGATCGAATGACCACCGACCGCCTGGCGATCACGTCGGCGTTCGACACCGACGAACTCGTCATCAACATGGGGCCCCAGCACCCGAGCACGCACGGCGTGCTGCGGCTGGTGCTCAGGCTCGACGGCGAGCGCGTCGTCGACGTCGATGTCGTGATCGGGTACCTGCACCGTGGCGTCGAGAAGCTCACCGAGCAGCGCGACTGGACGCAGATCGTGTTGTTGACCGACCGCCTCGACTACGTGGCGGCCGCGTCGAACAACCTGGGCTACGTCGAGACGGTCGAGAAGCTGATGGGTCTCGAGGTCCCGCGCCGGGCGCACTACATCAGGACCCTGCTCGCCGAGTTGCAGCGGATCGCCAGCCACCTCGTGTGGCTCGGCACGCACGCCATGGACATCGGCGCGGTGACGGTCTTCCTGTATTGCCTGCGCGAACGGGAACTGATCCTCGACCTGTTCGAGGAGTACTGCGGTGCCCGCCTGACCTACAACGCGATGCGGGTGGGCGGGATGCCCATGGACATCCCCACCGGCTGGGAGCCGAAGGTCCGCGCGTTCTGCGACCTGCTGCCGGGGAAGATCGACGAGTACGAGACGCTGCTGACGAGCAACCGGATCTGGCTCGAACGGACGAGGGACGTCGGCGTGATCTCGGGCGCCGACGCCGTGGCGATCGGCCTGACGGGGCCACCGCTGCGTGCCTCGGGCGTCATGCGCGACGTCAGGAAGCACGAGCCCTATGCCGCGTACAAGGAGTTCGACTTCGAGATCCCGCTCGGGACGCGCGGTGACACCTACGACCGGTACACCGTGCGCCTCGCCGAGATGCGGCAGTCACTGCGCATCGTGCGGCAGGCCCTCGACGGGCTCCCCGAGGGGCCGGTCATGGGCAAGGTGCCGCGCCTGATCAAGCCGCCGGCCGGCGAGACGTATCACGCGATCGAGTCGCCGAAGGGCGAACTCGGCTACTTCATCGTCAGCGACGGCCAGTCGCTGTCGCCCTATCGCCTGCGGGTGCGCCCGCCGTCGCTGTGCAACCTGCAGGCCCTGCCGCGCCTCGCGCGAGGACACCTGGTGGCTGACGTGGTCGCGCTGATCGGCACCATCGACATCGTGCTCGGGGAGGTCGACCGATGATCGAGATGGTCGTCATCCCCGTGTTCAAGATCCTCGTCGTGATCACGGGCGTGCTGAGCGCCGTGGCGTACCTCGTGCTCCTCGAGCGCAAGGTGCAGGCCTGGGTGCAGGTGCGGCTCGGGCCGATGCGCGTGGGGCCGCACGGCCTGCTCCAGCCGATCGCCGACGTGGTGAAGCTCATCGCCAAGGAAGACCTCCGGCCGGCCAACGCCGACCCCTTCCTGTTCTCGCTCGCCCCGGTGCTCGTGGTGGTGCCTGCGCTCATCGTCTTCGCGGTGATCCCGTTCGGGACGACGACGACGTTCTTCGGTACCAGCGTGTCGATGTACATCACCGACATCAACGTCGGCCTGCTCTACATCGTGTCGGTGACATCGATCGGCCTCTACGGCCTGATCCTCGGAGGCTGGGCGTCGAACAGCAAGTACCCGCTGTTGTCGAGCCTGCGTGCCTCGGCGCAGATCGTCAGCTACGAGGTCGCGGTGACGATGACGCTGGTCAGCCTCATCATCACGGCGGGCTCGTTGAGCATGGTCGAGATCGTGCGCGCGCAGGAGAACAGCGGGGTCTGGTTCGTGTTCGTTCAGCCCGTGGCGTTCGTGATCTTCATCATCGGCGCGATGGCCGAGACGAACCGGGCGCCGTTCGACCTGCCGGAAGCCGAACAGGAACTCGTCGGCGGATTCCACACCGAGTACAGCGGGATGCGGTTCGCCCTGTTCTTCCTCGCCGAGTACACCAACATGATCGTGGTCTCGGCCGTGGCCTCGACGTTGTTCCTGGGCGGATGGCTGGCGCCGTTCTCGAGCGTGTCGTGGCTGTGGTGGCTCGGCGTGGTGCCGGGGTGGATCTGGTTCTCGCTGAAGACCTTCGGCATCCTGGTCGTCTTCCTCTGGGTGCGCGCGACGTGGCCGCGGTATCGCTACGACCAGTTGATGCGCCTGGGGTGGAAGGTCCTGATTCCAATCGCCCTGATCAACCTCGTGGTGTCGGCTGTCGTGAAGGTGCTGGTCTGATGGGAACCGCAATTGCCTTCTATCTGCTGGCGGCGCTCATTCTCGTGGGGGCCGTCCTGGTCGTCACGGCGAAGAGCGCCGTGCACAGCGTGGTGTGGCTGGTCGGCACCATCGTCTCGGTGGCGGCGCTCTACGTGGTGCAGCACGCAGAGTTCCTGGCCGTCATCCAGATCCTGGTCTACGCCGGCGGCATCGTCGTGCTCTACCTGTTCGTCGTGATGCTCGTCAATCTCAAGCGGCCGGCCGAGGCGCTCGTGCACGCGCAGCGCCGCGACCGCTGGGCCCTGGTTCTGGCGGGCGCCCTGCTCGCGCAGTTCGCGGCGGTGGCCTTCTACGCCTTCGACACACCCGCCGGGCCCGCCACCGTCGTCTCGTCTGCCCGCGGGAACGTCGTCGACGTCGCGCGGGCCCTCTACGTGGAGTACCTCGTGCCATTCGAGGTCGCCTCGGTGCTCCTGCTGGTTGCGATGATCGGTGCCATCGTGCTGGCGCGGAGGGACGCATGATCACGCCCGGCCACTGGCTCGCGCTCTCGGCAGCGCTGTTCGCCATCGGGATGATCGGCGTGCTCGTGCGCCGCAACCTGATCATCATCTTCATGTCGATCGAACTGATGCTGAACGCGGGCAACATCGCGCTCGTGACGTTCTCGCAGGTGCACGGCCACGTGGCCGGACAGGTGTTCGCCCTGTTCGTGATCGCGGTCGCGGCGGCCGAAGCGGCGGTCGGCCTCGGCATCGTGCTCGCCCTCTACCGCAACAAGGAAACCGTGAACATCGACGAGATCACGGTGATGCGATGGTAACGCTCGCCTGGATTCCCCTCCTGCCCGCCGCGGGCGCGCTCGTGCTCGGCCTGTTCGGCATCCGCTTCTTCCCGAAGAAGCTGACGGCCTACCTCGCCTGCACGACGATGTCGCTGTCGCTGATCCTCTCGGTGTTCAGCGTGTGGCAACTGGTGAAGCTGCCGGTCGAGGCGCGCGTGCTCGAGCACACGCTCGGGGTGTGGCTGCCGGCGATGGCATCGCCCACGACGCACGGCATCGGGTCGTTCGGCGTCGACTGGACGTTCAGGCTCGACGCGCTTTCGGCCGCGATGATCCTGATGGTCACGTTCGTCGGCACGTTGATCCACATCTACTCCACCGCGTACATGGACCACGAGGAGCCCGGCGCCTACGCGCGGTTCTTCAGCTACCTGAACCTGTTCTGCTTCTTCATGCTCACGCTCGTCCTCGCCTCGAACTTCTTCGTGCTGTTCGTCGGCTGGGAAGGCGTCGGGCTGTGCTCCTACCTGCTGATCGGGTACTGGTACAAGAAGGACAGCGCGTCGAACGCCGGCCGGAAGGCCTTCATCGTCAACCGCATCGGCGACTGGGGCTTCCTGCTCGGCGTGCTGCTGATCTTCATGACCATCGGCTCGGTCGATTTCGCGGTCGTCCGCGAGGCGGTCGCGCACCTGCCGGTCGAGACCACGACGTTCGCGACCCTCTCGATCGCCTGCCTGCTGCTGTTCGTGGGCGCGACGGGCAAGTCGGCGCAGATCCCGTTGTATGTCTGGCTGCCCGACGCGATGGAGGGCCCGACGCCGGTGTCGGCGCTGATTCACGCGGCAACCATGGTGACGGCGGGCGTGTACCTCCTGTGCCGCAACGCCATGCTGTTCTCGCATGCGCCGCAGGTGCTCGAGATCGTGGCGGTGATCGGCGCGTTGACGGCAATCGTGTCGGCCTGCATCGGTCTCGTGCAGAACGACATCAAGCGGGTGCTGGCGTATTCGACCGTGTCGCAACTGGGCTACATGTTCCTGGCGGCCGGCGTCGGGGCCTACGGCGCGGCGATGTTCCACCTGATCACGCACGCGTTCTTCAAGGCACTGCTCTTCCTCGGGTCGGGGTCGGTCATCCACGGGATGAGCGGCGAGCAGGACATGCGATACATGGGCGGACTGCGCACCGCGCTGCCCATCACGGCGGTCACGATGACGATCGGTGCGGTGGCCCTTGCCGGACTGCCGCCGTTCGCCGGGTTCTTCAGCAAGGACCAGATTCTGGCCGACGTGTTCGTCGCCAACAAGGCGTTGTGGACGCTCGGGATCATCACCACGGCCATGACCGCGTTCTACACGTGGCGCCTGGTCGCGCTGACGTTCCTGGGGTCGAGGCGCGAGGCAGCGCCGTCGCAGGGGCACGGTGCCGGTGCCGGCCACGGGCACGGCCACGGCGCGCCGCACGAATCACCGGCCGCGATGACGGGCCCGCTGGTCGTGCTGGCTGCCGGCGCGACGGTAGTCGGGTTCTTCGGGATGCCTGCGGTGTTCGGGTTGGGCAGCGCGTTCGGGGCCTTCATCGCGCCCGTGCTCGAAACGTCGACCCATGGCGAGGGCGGCGCACACGGCTTGTCGCACATGGCCGAGTGGTTGTTGATGGCGCTCTCGGTGCTCGTGGCCTTGACCGGCATCTGGGTCGCGCAGCGGATGTTCATCGTGCGCCCGGCCATTGCCGACCGGCTTGCGACTCGATTCTCGACCGCGCATCGCTGGCTCACCAACAAGTTCTACGTCGATGAGTTGTACAACGCGACGGTGGTGGCGGGCACGTATGCCGCCAGCCGCGTGTCGTTCTGGTTCGACCGCAATGTCGTCGACACGATCGTGAACGGATCGGCGACGGCGACGCGGTTCTCGGCGTGGTTGTCGGGTGTGGCCGACAGCCGCGGAGTGGACGGCGTGGTGAACGGTGTGGGGAACACCCTGCACGATGCAAGTTTCGGGTTCCGGCGGATGCACACCGGGCTGGTGCAGAACTACGCGCTGGCGATGGTCCTGGGCGTGGTGGTCTTCGTCGGTGTCTATCTGGTGGTGCGATGAGATCGGTCGCTGGGCGTGAGGCCTGTGCCATGAAGGATCGTGCGCTGTGTCGCTGACACTGATACTCCTGACTCCCCTGGTGGGTGCGCTCGTGCTGCTCGCGATTCCGCGGCGGCTCGAGGGCAGCATCAAGCTCGTGGCGAACATCACCGGGTGGGCCGGCCTGCTGGTCGCCCTCCCGCTGTGGTGGCAGTTCGATCCGCAGGCCACGAGCCAGTTCCAGTTCGTGACGCGCTCGCCATGGATCCCGTCGATCGGCGCCGAGTACCACATGGGCATCGACGGCTTCAGCGCGTTGCTGGTGCTGCTGTCGGCGCTGATGGGCGCGATCTCGATCACGTCGTCGTGGACGGCGGTGACGCTGCGCATCAAGGAGTACTACATCGCCCTGCTGGTCTTGCAGACCGGGGTGATCGGCGCGTTCGTCGCGCTCGACTTCCTGCTGTTCTTCCTGTTCTTCGAGGTGATGCTGGTGCCGATGTACTTCCTGATCGGCATCTGGGGCAGCGATCGGCGCCTCTACTCGGCGATCAAGTTCTTCCTCTACACGCTGGTGGGCAGCGTGGTCCTGCTGCTGGGCATCCTGGCGCTGTACTTCCACCTGCACGCGGTCACCGGCGAGTACTCGTTCGACGTGACGCGCTACTACACGCTCGCCATCCCGGGGCGCCTGCAGTTCTGGGTGTTCCTGGCGTTCTTCCTCGGCTTCGCGATCAAGGTGCCGATGTTCCCGTTCCACACGTGGCTGCCCGACGCGCACACCGACGCGCCCACGGCCGGGTCGGTCATCCTGGCGGCCCTGCTCCTGAAGATGGGCACGTACGGGTTCTTCCGGTTCAGCATGCCCATCCTGCCCGATGCGACGCGCGAGGCTGTGCCCTGGATCGCGGCGCTCTCGATGATCGGGATCGTCTACGGCGCATTGTGCGCGATGGCGCAGACGGACTGGAAGCGGCTGGTCGCCTACTCGAGCGTCAGCCACATGGGCATGATCATGCTCGGCCTGTTCGCCCTGACGCCGACGGGGATCACGGGATCGCTGGTCCAGCAGATCAACCACGGCGTTTCGACCGGCGCGCTCTTCCTCCTGGTGGGCGTGGTATACGAGCGGCGCCACACGCGCGCCATCTCGGCCTACGGGGGAATCGCCGCTGTCATGCCCGTTTATGCGGCCATCTTCCTGCTGATGACCATGTCGTCGATCGGGCTGCCGGCGCTCAACGGGTTCGTCGGCGAGGTGCTGATCCTGCAGGGCGTCTTCACGGTCAGCATGACGTGGGCGGCGATCGCCGGCCTCGGCATCATCCTCGGCGCGGCCTACATGTTGTGGCTCTACCAGCGGACGATGTTCGGCGAGGTCACGCACGACGAGAACCGGTCGCTGAAGGACATGGGCCTGCGCGAGGTCTTCACGTTCGTGCCGCTCATCATCCTCGCGTTCTGGATCGGCCTGTATCCGAAGCCGTTCATCGATCGCCTCGCGCCGGCCGTGCAGCGCGTCGTCGAGCGGGTGTCACCGCAACTGGCCGACACCGCGTCGGCCCCCGTGACGCCGGCCATGCCGGAATCGACGCACGCGGCCCCGGGAGTGCACTGACATGCCGGTCGTCCCGACCCTGGCCGACATGGCGTGGCTCGCTCCTGAGCTCACGCTGACCGCCGGCCTCCTGATCCTGCTGATTGCCGGACTGTTCGTGCCGCGCGAGCGGCAGTCGGCCATCCTCTGGGCCGGCTTCATCGTGCTCGGGGCCACGCTGGCTGCGCTCGTGCCCCAGCGGGGCGTCGACATCACGATCGCCAACGGCGTGTTCGCCATCGACGGGTTCGCGCTGTTCATCAAGGTCGTCGCGATCATCGCGGCCATGTTCACGCTCGAGATCTCGAGACACTGGCTGACGATCGAGGGACTGCGCGCCAACGAGTACGTCATGCTGGTGCTCACCGCGACACTCGGCATGATGGTGCTGGCGAGCGGCGTCGACCTCGTCACGATGTTCATCGGCCTCGAGACGATGGCCGTGTCGTTCTACGTGCTGGTGGGCTACCTGAAGCCGAACCGCCGGTCGAACGAAGCCGGCGTGAAGTACTTCGTGCTGGGGACCTTCTCGGTGGGCATCCTGCTGTACGGCATGGCCTGGACCTACGGCCTGGCCGGCAGCACCCGCATCGCCGACATCGCCGTTGCCGCGGCGGCGCCCGGCGCGTCGCTGGTGGCGTGGCGGTTCGCCATCGCCCTCGTGGTGGCGGGCGTGGCGTTCAAGATTGCTGCCGTGCCGTTCCACATGTGGGCCCCCGACGTCTACGAGGGGGCGCCGACGCCGATCGCCTCGTTCCTGTCGGTCGGGTCGAAGGCCGCCGCGTTCGCGATGCTGATCCGCCTGACGTTCGAGGCCTTCCCCTCGGTGTCGAGCGAATGGCGTGGTGCGCTGTACGTGCTCGCCGCGATGAGCATGACGGTGGGCAACATCGCCGCGATGACGCAGAACAACCTGAAACGGCTGCTCGCGTACTCGTCGATTGCGCACGCGGGCTACGTCACCATCGGCATCGTGGCCGCGACCCCGCGCGGGATCACGGCGTCGCTGATCTACATCGCGGTGTACGCGTGCATGCAGATGGGCGCCTTCGGCGTCGTCGCGGCGCTGCGGCAGAAGGGCGTCCCCGGCGAGGATCTCCACGAGTTCAGCGGGCTCGGGCATCGCCGCCCGTGGATGGCGTTCGCCATGATGGTCTTCCTGCTCGGTCTGGGCGGCATCCCGCCGACGGCGGGATTCATGGGGAAGATGTGGCTGTTCGGGTCGGCCCTCGATGCCGGCTACACGTGGCTGGCGGTGATTGCCGTCCTCAACAGCGTCTTGTCGATCTATTACTACGGTCGCGTGATCATCTGGATGTGGATGACGCCCGAGGAGACCGACGAGGTGTTGCCGATCGCGCCCTCGATGGCGATCGCGATTTCGCTGGCGGCACTCGCGGTGGCAGTGGGGGGCCTGTTCCCTGACACGCTGTTCACCTGGGCCGAATCCTCGGCGCGCGCACTCGGTGTCGTATCGACCCTGCCCGCGCTGACCTTGCGCTGACCTGTCGAAGGGGTCACATCTTTCTTTATCGCATTTTTCAAGCTGTGGCCCCCGGTGTGAGGGGTCAGAGCTTGAAAAAAGTCAAAAAGAAAGATGTGACCCCTTCGCGCTTGCGGGGCGGTATCCTCTAGCGGCATGCCTGATCCCCGTCCTGGCACTCCCGGCGATGCGCCGCCTGCGACACCCACCACGTGGCAGACCATCGGCGAGCTCGGCACGGTGGGGATGTCGTTCGTGGTCGCCCTCGTGATGGGGGTCGGTGGCGGATGGTGGGCCGACAAGTGGCTCGGCACCGCCCCGTGGGGGTTCTTCATCGGTTTCGGGCTGGGATTCGCGGCGGGTGTGCTGAACGTCTACCGCATCACCTCGCGTGCCATGCGCGAGGCGCGGGGGCGCAAGCCATGACCGGCCTCCGGCCCGCACGGGCCGACGTGCTGCTCGAGCGCCTCGAGCGGCGTGCGCTGGTGTTCTGCGTGGCGACGGCTGCGGGGGCGCTCGTGGTGACGGGCGGCGGGTGGTGGTTCTCGCTGGCGGTGCTCGTCGGCGGCGGCCTGATGTGGCTCAGTTACCGCACGATTCGCAGCAGTATCGAGGGTCTGGCCGACCTGGCGACCGGCACGGCCGCGCCTGTGGGCGGCGAGGACGGGGCGGGCGACGCGCCCCCGGCGCGGACAGCGGCGGGCCACATCCTGCGGTTCGTCGGCCGCTACGCTTTACTCGGCTTTTTGGCGTACGTTAGTATGTCGCGTTTGCGCCTGCACCCCGTGGGCTTGATAGTCGGGGTGACGTCAGCGGTGGCCGCCGCGTTCGTCGAGGCGGCCGGTGCGTTGACGGGGACGTTTCGCCCTGGCGCACGCTGACCGCGTCGTTTCCCACCACGCAGTCTCGGACGTTTCGGACTCATGCCACACCACGAACTGCTGCTCGTGAAGTGGGTCAACGCAATCTTTGGCCCCATGGTGGCCAGTGCGCTCGCCGCACTGGGCTTCCACGTCACCGATCCCCTCAAGCCCATCCCCGACTACCTGGTGATGTGCGCGCTGGTGGTCCTGGTGCTGTCGGCGCTCGGCCTCGTGGTCCGGTCGCGCCTGTCGGTCGAGCATCCCGGCAAGCTGCAGATCGTCCTCGAAGACACGGTGTCGGCGGTGCTCGACATGATGCGGACGAACATCGGCCCGAAGGGGCCCCAGTTCTTCCCGCTGGTCGGGTCGATCGGCCTGTTCATCTTCACGGCCAACATGCTGGGCAAGATCCCGGGCCTGATGTCGCCGACGGCGAGCATCAACGTCACCCTGGGGTGCGCGCTCACGGTCTGGGTCTACTACCACTATCAGGGCGTGAAGGCGCAGGGGTTGCTGAAGTACCTGGCGCATTTCGCCGTCGTGCCCGGCGTCACCGGCCCGCTCTCGTTCTTCATGGCGCCGCTGATGCTGGTCATCGAGTTGATCAGTCACGTCTCGCGCGTGCTGTCGCTCTCGCTGCGGCTGTTCGGCAACGTCTTCGGCGAGGAGATGGTGGTCGCCATCCTTGCCAGCCTGATTCCCTTCATCGCGCCGCTGCCGATGATTGTGCTCGGGGTCATCACGGGAACGCTCCAGGCCTTCATCTTCGTCCTGCTGACGATGATCTACCTGGCGGGTGCCGTGCACACCGAGCACGATCACGAACACGCGCACGACGCACACGAGGCGGAGCCCGGTCACGCGCACGCGCACGCGACCGCGTAGCGCCCCGGGGCCGCGGGCCCCGAGGTCAAGTTCGTGTCGCACATCTTGTTCTTCGATTGGTCCGTATCTGAGGAGGCTCTGCTCGTGAGGAATCGTCTCGTCCTGACACTCGCACTCGTTGCTGTGGCGTCGCTGTTCACCCCGCTCTACGCGCAGGAGGCTGCGGCAACCGCTGACGGTAGCGTCAAGATGTGGTCGGTCATCACGGCCGGCTTCGCACTCGCCTTCGCGGCGGGCCTTGGCGCCCTTGCCCAGGCGCGCGGTCTGAGCGCGGCGGCCGAGGGCATCGCCCGTAACCCCGCGGCGGCCGGCGAAATCCGCGGCGCGCTGATCCTCGGCCTCGTCCTCATCGAGTCGCTGGTGATCTACGTGCTGCTGGTCGCGCTGATCCTGTTCTTCGCGAACCCGTTCGTCGGGTAACCGCCGCCAGGCCGCTCGCGGCCTGCCACGTGTTCGGTGCGGAGGCACCTGGTCGATGCGTGTCTCGCCTGCGGCTCACCGCAGCGCGACGCGCATGGCCGGGTGTCTCCGTTGCGTTTTCGGAGATGGATGACCCCGACTCCCCCCGCGCGGCTGCCGCTTCACCGATCGCATGCGGCCATGGATGCGGTGCTGCTCCTGATGGTCGTCATCTGGGGCGGCAACTACTCCCTCCTCAAGGTCCTCTTCACCCAGGTTCCGCCGCTGCCGTTCAATGCGGCCCGGCTGGTCATCTCGTCGCTGGTGTTCCTGGGCCTGGTGTGGTGGAACGATCGCGGCCGCGGCCGGTCGTCGTTCGCGGCACTGACCCTGCCAGATGTCGCCCGGGTGGCCGCGCTCGGCCTGGTCGGCCACTTCCTCTACCAGACGCTCTTCGTCGTCGGACTGTCGATGACGAGTGTTGCCAACTCCGTGCTGATCATGGGGTGCTCGCCCGTGGCGATCGCGCTCGCCTCGGCGGCGGCCGGCCACGAGCGCATCGTCCGCGGGCACTGGGCCGGGGTGGGCCTGTCGCTGCTCGGGCTGTACTTCGTCGCCGGCCACGGCGCCCGGTTCAGCGGGGAGTCGGTCGCGGGTGACCTGATGATCCTCGCGTCGGTCGGGTGCTGGGCAGCCTACACCGTCGGGTGCCGCGGGTTGATGACGCGCCACTCGCCGCTGTTCATCAACGCCCTGACGATCGTGACGGGGATGCTCGTCTTCGTGCCGGTGTCGGTGCCCGCGATGCGGCAGGTGGCCTGGGATGCGCTGTCGCCGTGGGTGTGGGTGGGGACGGTCGTCTCGGCGCTTCTCGCGATCAACCTCGCCTACATGATCTGGAACACGGCCGTGCAGCGCATCGGTGCGGCGCGCACGTCGGTGTACTCGAACATGGTGCCGATTGCCGGCCTGGCGTTCGCCTGGCTCGTGCTCGACGAACCCATCCAGCGCTCGAAGCTGCTCGGGGCCGCCTGCATCCTGGTCGGCATTGCCCTGACCCGCATCGCCAACCGCAACCGCATCGAACAGCCGCCCGAAGAGTGACGGCCCCACCTACCACTCGACCAGCAGTCCTGCCGTTGGCACCATGGGAAACAGGCGCTCGGCGCTCCGGCCGCCGGTCGGGCCCCAGTTCTCGCGGTTGACCACGTTGAGCACCTCGGCGAAGAGCGTGAGCCGGCGCGCGCCGCGCACGAATGCGCGGTGCACGCGGACGTCGAGCCGCGCGTAGACAGGCAGTCGCGCCGTGTTCCGTTCGCCCGCGATGACGTACTGGGGCGTCCCGTCCGGGGCCGGTGCCGTTGCCGTGTAGTACCCGCGAAAGGGAACGTTCGAACCGTAACGGAACTTCGTCGCGAGCGCCGTCCGGTACGAAAGCCGCCACGCGAGGTACGCGTTGAGGCCATGCCGCTGGTCGTAGTCGCCCGGGTACCGTTCGCCCGTGACACGGTCGTGGACCCGCATCCTGCCCTGCGCATACGACACCCATCCCGACAGGCCAGTTGGCGAACTGCGTTGCGCCAGCAGTTCGAGGCCCTCCGAGACCGAGTCGAGCCGCGCGTCCCAGCGCGAGGTCGTGGACGCTGGCTGCACCCGCCCGTTCACGAGCTGAGGCTCGGCGTCCGGCAGGCGCGCCTCGTCGGTGCCCACCCGGCGATAGGCGGCGACGTGCACGCGCCACGCCGTCGCCACGCGCCGCGACAGCAGCACGTCGGTGTTCACGGCGCGTTCGGCCGGAAGCGCACGGCTGCCGCGCGTGCCCTCCAGCTGAGGAATCGTCGGCGCCTGGTGCAGCTGCGTGACGCCCCCGCGGATCGCCCACGCGCTCGTGAGGCGCCATGCACCGAGCGCCCAGGCCGAGGCCGTGGGTCCGCCATGCACGAGTGAATCGGCGTCGAGGCGCACGCCCGACGTGAGGGTCACCGTCGCAACAGGTGTCCAGGTGGTGCCAAGGTGCCCACCCGTGGTGTCGCGCATGCCCGAGACTGCCTCGAGGGCGACGCTGAGCGGCGGTCGCGTCGAGAGCCGCGTGAGGTACTGCGACTCGCGGGCGCGTTCGAACATCAGCCCTCCCTCGACCACCAGCTGCGGATGAGGCATCCAGGTGCTGTCGTGGAACACCGACACGTCCACACGCCGACCGCGCCCCAGCTCCTCGCCCTGCGCGTTCTGGTTGTGGAAACGGTCGGCCCCGACAGCGACGCGGTGCCTGACGGTGAAGGACGGGGTCGCCTGCCAGCGCGACGACGCCAGGGCGAAGCCCGAGTCGGTCACCGCGTGGTCGAGCGAGTTTCGGCCAGGCGCATCGTCGCGTTCGTCGATGACGAGCCGTCCGGCCAGACCCAGCAACTCCACACGGTGCTGCGGCGATGGGTCCCAGCTGAGCTTGGCGTTCACGTCACCGAACACGAACGTCGTGGTCGTCGCCGGTTCGATGCGGCGCGCTATCCAGCCAACGTAGCTGGCGCGGCCGGCAACAATCCAGCCAGCGGACCCGTTCCGGGTGCCCAGCGGTCCCTCGGCCACCACCGAGGCGATGGCTGCGCCGACGATTCCCCTCACGCGCGTGGCGGTACGCGCGCCGTCGCGCGTGGAGAACTCCACCTGGCCGCTCGTGCGGTCGCCGCTCCGCAAGGGGCGGCCGCCCGGCGAGACGGTGACGCCTCCGAGGAGGTCGCTGTTCACGAGCGACACCGAGCCGCTGTCGTCGCGACCCTGGAGTTCGTGCACGGCCGTCCGCGCGCGCGTGCCGTCGATGAGGAGCGCCGTCCGATCGGGTGCGGCGCCACGGATGACGATGTCTGCCGTGAAGTCGTCGTTTGACGACACGCCGGGCATGGCCTGCACCGCGCGCAAGGGATCATCAGCCAGCACGCCGCGCAGGGCGAAGAGGTCGCTGCTGGTGATCATCGTCTCGCCGGGCGCGGCGATGTCGCGGGTGGCAAAGCGATCGCCGACGACAGTGACCGTCTCGTTGAGCGGCTGCGGCGTCTCGGTGAGCGCAATGCGCAGGTCGACGGGCTGGTCGCTGGCGACGACCTCGACATCGGGCTGGACGTATCCGAGCATCGACGCCCGCACGATGTGGGCACCCAGTGGAACGCCCGGGCATGCGAAGGCACCGGCGGCGTCGGTTGAAACATCGCAAGACCCCGGACCGCGGCGACCGGGCGACTCGTCTCGCCGAAGCCCCGAAGGGCGAAGGCGGATTCGCACGCCGGCCAGCGGAGTACCCGTCCGGCCGTCCACGACGGTTCCACGGATCGTCGTGGACGGGAGGCTCTGCCCACGCGCCGACGCGGGCGACAGGATCAATTGCGACGCCAGCAGGGCTGCGAACAGCGAGGGGAGCCTCCGACGCACGAGGCACATCATCTCGCAGGTCGGGCCGTCGGCGCAGGCAGGGCCGGCTCGAACCGGAGACTGCGGTCGCCCTGCGGGGTACCTGCTCGGCGCGGGGCGAAGGTCGCTTCCGCGCTGGGCTATTCGGCCTTCCGTGGACGCATGTTCGACGCCAGCACCCGCTTGCGCAGGCGGATGGCCTTGGGCGTCACTTCGACGAGTTCATCGTCGTTGATCCACTCGATGGCCTGTTCGAGTCCGAGCTTGCGCGGCGGAATCAGCCGAATCGCCTCGTCGGCGCTCGACGCCCGCATGTTGGTCTGCTTCTTTTCCTTGCAGATGTTGACGTCGAGGTCGTTGGCGCGCGAGTTCTCGCCGACGATCATCCCCTCGTAGACGACCAGGCTCGGCTCGACGAACATCTCGCCGCGCTCCTGCATGTTGGCAATCGCATACGCCGTCGCCGGACCGCTGCGGTCGGCGACCAGCGCACCGGTCGCCCGCGACGGGATGGGGCCCGCCCAGGGCTCCCAGGCGGCAAACAGGTGGTTGAAGATCCCGGTGCCGCGCGTGTCGGTGAGGAATTGCGAGCGGAAGCCGATGAGCCCCCGGGCCGGGATGCGGAACTCGAGGCGCACACGCCCGCTGCCGTGATTCACCATCTTGGTCATGATGCCCTTCCGGGCCCCGACCTGCGCCATCACGACGCCCTGGTGCTCTTCGGGGACGTCGATGACCACGTCCTCGACCGGTTCGAGGATGCCCTCTTCGGTACGCTTCGTGACGATCTCCGGGCGCGACACCTGGAGTTCGAAGCCCTCGCGACGCATCATCTCGATCAGGATCGACAGCTGGAGCTCGCCTCGGCCGACGACCTTCATGGCCTCAGGCGACCCGGTCTCCTCGACACGGATCGAGACGTTGCCAATCAACTCGCGGTCGAGGCGCTCGCGCAGTTGCCGCGACGTCACGTACTGGCCTTCGCGGCCCGCCATGGGCGACGTGTTCACCCCGAGGATCATCGACACCGTCGGCTCGTCGACCGCGGTGGGCGGGATGGCGATGGGGTTCTCGGCGCTGGCCACCGTCTCGCCGATGGTGATGTCTTCGATGCCCGCGAGGCACACGATGTCGCCGGCGCCCGCCTCGGTGATGTCGACGCGCTTCAGGCCGTCGAAGGCGTAGAGCTTGGTCACGCGGGTCTTCATGTGGTTGCCTTCGAGCCGGCAGACCACGATGTCGTCACCCACCTTGACGCGCCCGTTGAAGATGCGGCCAATCGCGATCCGCCCGAGGTAGTCGCTCGAGTCGAGGTTCGCAATCAGCATCTGCAGCGGGGCGTCCTGGTCGCCGCTCGGGGGAGGAATCGAGTCGACGATGGCATCGAACAGTGGGCGAAGATCCTCGCCGCGCACGGCTGGGTCGGGGCTGGCCGTGCCTTCGCGGGCGTTCGTGTAGAGCACCGGGAAGTCGAGCTGGTCTTCTGCCGCGTCGAGATCGATGAAGAGGTCGTAGACCTCGTTGAGCACTTCCTGCGGCCGGGCGTCGGGGCGGTCGATCTTGTTGATGACCACGATGGGCGTCAGGCGGCGCTCGAGGGCCTTGCGCAGGACGAAGCGCGTCTGCGGCAGCGGTCCTTCCGAGGCATCCACGAGCAGGATGACGCCATCGACCATCGACAGGGTGCGCTCGACCTCGCCGCCGAAATCGGCGTGGCCGGGGGTATCGCAGATGTTGATCAGGAGGTCGTGGTAGTGGACCGCGGTGTTCTTGGCCAGGATGGTGATGCCGCGCTCGCGCTCGAGGTCGAGGCTGTCCATGGCCCGCTCGACCACGCGTTCGTTTGCGCGATAGAGGCCGCTCTGCTGGAACAGGGCATCGACCAGGGTGGTCTTGCCATGATCGACGTGGGCGACGATGGCGACATTGCGGCGGAGCGGGTTGGCGACAGGCACAGGCGGGCGGCGTGGAGACATAGGAACCTGACAGTATAGAACGCCTCCGGCCGGGGGTGGACTTAATCGTGCATACGGCCCCTTCGTTCACGCTCTCGTCCCTCAGCGCCTCCTTGGGCCGCGCTATCATGGCGCCGCCTGAGCGCCACCCTGAGTCCCGCCAGCTCATCATTTCGGTGGTCGTTCGTCGTCATTCTGCACGGGGCGGCGCGTGTCGCTGCCCGGAGGAGCCCGCATGCATCGCGTGTGTCGAGTCGCCATCCTGATTGCCGCCCTGACTGCCGCGGCCACCGCCGGCGCGCAACCCGCCGCCCCGGCCCTGGCTGCGGTCCCGGCCCGGGCGGCGGCGGCTCAACCGTTCGCTCCCGGCGTGAGGTACGACACCAGGATCCCCACGCTGAAGCAGGTCGTCGGACACGACTGGGGCGACGAGATCACGTCTCCCGACGGGATCACCGTCTACCTGAAGGCGCTGAACGCGGCCGCCCCCGAGCGGACGCGGCTGGTCGAGTACGCCCGCAGCTGGGAGGGACGGCCCCTGTTCCTGATCGTCGTGGGCTCGGCCGAGCGTCTCGCCAGGCTCGACGCGGTGAAAGCCGGGCTGCAGAAACTGGCCGATCCGCGCACGCTCGCGGCTGGCGAGGGCGATCGACTGATCAGCGAGTTGCCCGCGGTGACGTGGCTGATCCACGCGGTACACGGCAACGAGATTTCATCGTCTGATGCGGCGCTGCTCGAGGCGTATCACCTGCTCGCGGCCCAGGGCGATACAACAGTCGACCTGATCCTGCGCGAGTCGATTGCCCTGATCGATCCCCTGCAGAATCCCGACGGGCGTGCCCGGTTCGTGGCGACGACCACGCAGGGGCGCGCGGCGACGCCCGACGCCTATCGCTTCTCGGCCGAGCACGACGAACCGTGGCCGGGCGGACGCTCGAACCACTACCTGTTCGACATGAACCGCGACTGGTTCTCGCAGTCGCAGCCAGAGACCCGCGGCCGGACGAAGCTGTTCCTCGAGTGGTACCCGCACGTCACCGTCGACCTCCACGAGATGAGCGGAGACTCGACGTACTACTTCGCGCCGCCCGCGGATCCGCTGAATCCGCTGATCACGAAGGAACAGGCCGGCTGGTTCACCGAGTTCGGCCGGCAGAACGGGCGGGCGTTTGACGCACGGGGCTTTGCCTACTTCACCCGCGAGGTGTACGACTCGTTCTACCCGGGTTACGGTGAGTCGTGGCCGATCTTCCACGGGTCGGTGGGGATGACCTACGAGCAGGCGTCGGCTCGGGGCCTCGTGTTCAGGCGCGAAGACGACACGCTGCTGTCGTTCCGCGACACGATCCTGCACCACTTCACGGCCGCGCTCACCACCCTCGAGACGACGGCGCGCAACCGGGAGCAGATCCTGCGCGACTTCCTCGAGTACCGCCGGAGCGCCATCAGGGAGGGTGAAACGGGCAGCGTCCGCGCATACCTGCTGCCGCCAGGTGCCGATCCCTCGCGCGCCGATCGCCTTGCCCGGCTCCTGGTTTCGCAGGGCTTCGAGGTGCGCCGCGCCGAGGAGCCGATCAAGGTCGGGGCCCGGACGCTGCCGGCGGGCACCTACATCGTGCCGGCGGCACAGCCGGCCGGCCGGCTCGTGCGCAATCTGCTCGAGCCGCACGTGCCGCAGCCCGAGGCGTTCGTGAAGGAGCAGGAACGGCGCCGCGTCAAGCGATTGGGCGACCAGATCTACGACACGACCGCCTGGAGCCTTGCGCTCGCCTTCGACGTCGAGGCCGTACCCTCGCCGACGGCGGTCACGGTGCGGACGGCCGCGTTCAACGGCGAGATGGCTGCCAGGACGGCCACGCTGCCCGCAGCCGGGGTGGGGTACCTGCTGCCGTGGGGCAGCGCGACGGCCAACGTGGTCATCGAGGCCTTGCAGGCGGGCATCTCGGTCCGCACCAACGACCTCGGCTTCACGCTCGGCGGGCGCGCGTACCCCCCGGGAACGGCCATCGTCCGGACGTCGGACAATGCCGCTGACCTGCCGACGTCACTTGGGAGCATCGTCGTGCGGCACGGTGCCGAGGCGGTCGCCATCGACTCGGCGTTCACCGAAGCGGGCAGCTCGCTCGGGAGCGGGACCGTGGTGAAGCTGAAGGCGCCGCGCGTGCTGCTCGCGTGGGACGCGCCGACGTCATCGCTCTCGGCTGGATGGGCGCGATACGTGATCGAGCGCCGCTTCGGCCAGCCGGTGTCAGCCGTGCGCGTCGCGTCGTTCGGACGCATCGACGTCCGCGACTTCGACGTCGTGGTGTTGCCGTCGGGCAACTACACCATCGCGGGCGACACGCTGCGGCGACTCAAGGACTGGGTGTCGGCAGGCGGCACGCTGATCACGATCGCCGAGGCGTCGAGGTGGGCAGCACGCGAGGCCACCGGGTTGCTGGAGACGCGCATGGAATTGCGCGACGGGCGGCCAGACGTCGAACCCGGCGACAAGGACGCGAAGAAGGACGAGAAGCCGCCGATTCCCTTCGATTTCGAGAAGGCGATCCAGCCCGTGCGCGAACGGCCCGAGAACACACCGGGCGCGATGCTGCGCGTCACCGTCGATCGCGAGCACTGGCTGAGCGCGGGTCTTGACGGTGAGATCCAGGTGCTCCAGGAGGGCTCGCGCGTGTTGCGTCCCATCACCCTCGACAAGGGGACGAACGTCGGCGTGTTCGAGAAGCGGGACCGCCTGGTCGCCGGCGGGCTGATGTGGCCCGACGCGCAGGATCTCGTCGCGCAGAAGGCGTTCCTCGTGCACCAGCCGATGGGACAGGGACACATCGTCGCCTTCACCGAGGATCCCAACTACCGAGCGTTCACGGAAGCCACCGAGTTGTTGTTCATCAACGCGGTGATCCTCGCGCCGGTGCACTGAGGCGGGGGCGCGGCCCCTACACCGACACCCGGGGATCGGGCCGCGCGGGGGCGCGGCCCCTACACCGACACGCACGCGGGCCGCGCGGGGCGCGGCCCCTACCAGTGCAGACGCGCCGCCGTCGTGTGGCGGCCGTACGCCGGTCGCGGCACGGCGGTGTTCGTCCCCGCCTTCGCGTGAGCCTTGTTCGCGTACATCCGCGCGTCGGCGGCGGCCAGGAGTTCCTCGAACGTGTCGCCGTCGAGCGGAAAGACCGCTGCGCCTACGCTGGCACGCACGGCGACGCGGCGCCCGTCGTCTGTCGGGACGCTGAGCGTGTTGAGCAGGTGGGCAATCTCGAAGCGCCGATCTTCGACACCCTCGACACCGCACTCGGGCAGCATGACGACGAACTCGTCGCCGGCGTAGCGGGCACTGACGTCGTAGGCGCGCACGCTGGCCTGGAGGACCTTCGCGACCTCGCGCAGGGCGCGGTCTCCGATGTGATGGCCGACGGTGTCGTTGATCTGCTTGAAGTCGTCGAGATCGATCAGCAGCAGCGCCAGGTCGGATCCCTGCCGTGCTGCGCGCGCGAGTTCCTGCGTCAGGTGCATCGTGAGGAAGCGGGTGTTGGGAAGACCGGTCAGTGCGTCGGTCAGCGAGGCGGTGTGGGCCTGCTCGTAGCGCACCGCGTTGCTGAGCGCCGACGCAGCCTGCGACGACAGGTAGTCGAGCAGCCGCGCGTGATCGTCGGTGAAGGCGCGCGCCCGGCTGGCATAGAGCGCCAGTGCCCCGACTGCCCGGTACCCCGAGAAGAGCGGCATCACGATCGCCGACGACAGCGACAGTTGGTGCGTGGCCCCGCAGGCGCGCAGGTCCTCGACCGGATCGACGTTGATCAGCGGACGTGCCGAGGCGATCGCGCGCGCCGCCAGGCCGCTGCCTCGCGGGCAGACGAGTTCGCGGATCACGCCCGCATCGATTCCGCTCACGTAAGCGGTGCGCATCGAGCCGTCATCCGAGGGCAGGAAGACCGCGCAGGCATCGTGCGGGACGAGTTCCCTGAGGTGGTTGGCCAGCGCGCGCGACGTGTCTTCGACCCCCAGCGTGGCCGAGATGGCCTGCGAGATGTCGAACAGCGCGGCGAACTCCCGGTGCGCGGCTGCGATGTTCTCGAGCACCGACAGGCTGTGCTCGACTCCCGGCAATTCGCGTGCAGCGGTCGCTTCCGAGCGCTCGAAGGCGGGCAACAGCGCGATGAACTCCTCGACGAGGTGCGGGTCGAGTGACAGGCCGGCTTCGTGGCGCAGCACGTCGATGGCGGCATCGTGGTTGAACCGATCGCGATACGGCCGATCGTTGGTGAGCGAGTCGAAGCAGTCGGCGATGGCGATGACCCGCGCGCCCAGCGGGATCGTCGTGCCGGCGAACCCCTGCGGGTAGCCGCGGCCGTCCCAGCGTTCGTGGTGCGCGAGGATCAGCGGTGTCACGGGCACGGCGAACGGGATGTCGGCGAGGATCTCGGCACCGACTCTCGGGTGCACGCGCACCTTGTCGAACTCCTCGACGGTGAGCGGTCCGGGCTTGGCGAGGATGTGCGGCGGCACCGCCAGCGTGCCGACGTCGTGCAGGATGGCGGCGAATCCCACGGCCTCGATGTCACCCGGCGACATCCCGATGCGGGTCGCCAGCGCGACGGCGAAGGCCCGGACGCGCCGCACGTCGCCCGAGACGCTCTGCGTCTTGGCCTCGATGGCACGTGCCAGTGCCGCCACGGTGGCGGCCAACACCCCTTCTGCATGTGCCCCCGGCAACGGCGGGTTCGCAGGCGGGCGTCGTCGCGTCAGCGTGCGGCCGGCAGCCACGCCGAGCGCCATGCCGGCAGCTCCCAGGGCCAGACGCTGCGCTATCCGGAGAATCCGCATCGATCGAGAAAACCACGCAATGGCCCGTTGCCACACCCCGGGCGAGCGGTGCGACACGTGCGGAACTCGCCAGCGGCAGCGCGCGCCGCCGGGGCACGTCACCCCGCCGACTGCGTCACATGGGAGCCGACGTCAGGCGACGTCGACCCAGGCGCTGGCATTAAGGTCGAACAGGAGTGGCTGCCGCATGCGCGCCACGTCCGCATCTTCATCTCGCGTCGGCGCGGCTGCTCGGTTGCGCGCTGCCTGCATCACCAGGTCGAGATCGATCCCGTCGCCGGGTGATGTCGCCACGCCCGTCACGACCGAACAGGCGCCGACCTCGCCGGCTTGCGATGCCAGGCTTGCCGCCACCCGCTCGCACGCGCGTGCAGCCAGTGCGGTTGCCCCCCGTCGATCGACGTGGGGCAACACCGCGAGCAGACCCGCCACCCCATCACGATACAGGAAGTCGGCGACGCGCAAGTCACGCCTCAGGGCCGCTGCGGCACGGGCCACGACGACATCGGGCACTACGGCCCCGCTGGTGGCCACCACGCTGAACGAGATCACCGCCGTCGGCGTGGTGCAGAACTCGGGCCCGCTGGTGGCGGCCGAGAGCATGGGCAACGCCGCCAGGGCGCTCTGCGCCGTCGCTTCCTGGACGCGTTCGAACTCGAGCACCCCACGGATCATGTGCGCAAGGGGACGCGCCGATCGTTCGACCGTTCGACGGTGTTGATCGTTGAACGCGCTGCGCTCAGGGGCGTACAGCGAGAGGACGCCCACCAGGCCGTCTGCCGCCAGCAGGGGCACGCTCAGGCAGCTCTGCAGCCCTTCGGGCGCCGGCGAGAGGTCGACGAAGTCGAGCGAGGGATCCGAGTTGCAGACCGTCCGGTGCGTTGCACCCACCCATCCCGAGAGCTTCTCGCCCATGGGGAAGTGCATGCCGCGCAGGCAGGCGGCGCCGTCGCCAACGGCGTGGCCCAGCGTCAGTTCCAGGCCTCCGGGCTGCGTCACGAAGAACGCGCACAAGGTCGCGGGCGTCGATGCCCGCAGGACGCGCGCGAAATCCTCGGCGGCGTCGGTGAGGACCGCCTGTGCCGAGAACGCGTGCATCGATTCGAGCAGCGGCACCATCAGGGGGTCGGTCGCTCCCTCTCCCTCGCCGTGGACCGTCGCCGCCAGCGTGGCCGTCGGCGGTGCGGCCAGCGGTTCGACGTACGCGACGGCGGCAATCTCCTTGAGGGTCTCGGCATGCTTGCCGAGGTCGAGCGTCTTCGGCGCCAGCGTCCTGAACACGCGCGCAAACGCATCCACGACGATGGGGTCGTAGGCCCGCCCGCGGTCGGCGAGCAGCATCGCAATGGCGTCCTCGTCCGTGAGCGCCCGGCGATATGGACGATCCGACGTCAGCGCGTCGAAGCAGTCGACGACCGACAGGATGCGCGCGCCAATCGGGATGTCTGATCCGCTGATGCCATCGGGGTAGCCGCTGCCGTCCCACCGCTCGTGATGGTGGCGGACGATGGGCACGACCGGGTACGGGAAGTCGATCGCCGAGAGGATGTCGGCCCCGATGCTCGCGTGCTTCTTCATCTTGTCGAACTCGGCCTTCGACAGCTTCCCGGGCTTGTTGAGGATGTGTTCGGGAATTGCGAGCTTGCCGAGATCGTGCAGGAGGGCCGCAGCCTCGATGGCCTTGAGTTCACGTTCGTCGTTCACGCCGATGACCTTGGCGAGTCCGACGGCGTACGCCTGCACCCGGCGGATGTGGCCGTGGGTGACCTGGTCCTTGGCGTCGACGGCCATCGCCAGGGTCTCGATGGTCGAGAGATAGAGCGTGTTCAGGTCTTCGAGGTGCCGGTTCGCGTCTTCGACCCGCTGGAGCGACGACTTGAACGTGAAGTAGCTGATGACCAGCAGCGGCAGCACGATGGCGATGGTGGAGATCTGGAACTCGTGCTGGTTCTGGATCACCAGGAGCGTGGCCACCGACGTCGCGCCCAGGTAGTTGAGCAGGACCCATCCGAAGTGCTGGCGCCACACGCTCCATATCGCGACCTGTCGATGGAGCGCGACGATGATGGCGTTGAGGCCGCTGGTGAGCAGGAAGTAGGTGGTGACGAAGACGGCGATGGGGATGACCTGAACGCCCTGTCCAGGCCGCCCCGATCCCATCGGGCCGCCTGCCACCAGCGCGTAGGCTCCCGATGCAAGGAGGAGCGACAGTGCCGGCTGTGCGCCGTTGAAGGCGATCTGGATCGGCTTGCGGTATCCGCGCCAGATGCTCATGACGAGCCCGTCGGTGGCGACGATCAGCACCGCCGGTGCAGGTCCGTACAGGAGCGCACACAGGAAGACGAACGTCTCCGACACCGAGATGGTGGTGGTGTTGTTCGGGATGCGGATGCTGAACGTGCTCGAGAACGACGTCAGGCCGAGGAGGACGAGCCACCAGGGGCTGACCGGGTAACTCACCAGGTGCGCGATGGCCCAGACGATCGCCGCGCCGCCACAGACAATGACGGAGAGCAGATACCGACGCGCGGCCGGGGGCACAGGTGAAGACATGGTTGCGCACGCGTACTGGCACCGTCGGCGTGACCTGCCGGGGGCTGACACGCGACCCCTGAGATCATCGGCGCGAACAGGCCTGAGCCTTAGGCACCGGTGAGTCCAGGCTATGAGGTGAATCGGCCGCAGGCCGCCCTCGCGTGAGTCGCCTGCAGACGGTCGAGGTTGCCGCCGCCTGGCGGTGTGTCGGAGCCAGGAGGGGCTGCCCGAAGGATCTGCGAGGGGATTTGCGTGGGATTTGGTGTGGGATTTGCGTGACCTGCCGTCAATGACTGTGTTAAGGTGAGAGTTCCAGTGCAGTTCTTCCGCCGCTACGCGTGGTGTATTGCGGCCCTCGTCTTCCTGACGAGCGGGCCGCTCGCGGCGTGGCACGTCGCGGGAGAGACCGTTCGGCTGTCGCCTCGCGGCATGGGGGTGGTCGGCACGGCCACCGTCGCAGAGGCGCACGACCTCCGGTCGGTACCCGAAGGCACCGGCTGCCTCGTGTGCCACCTCCTGCAGCAGGTGCGCATGGTCGTGGCGGTGGCTGGCGTGCCGGCCTCCACGTGCCGCCCTGCGACCCAGGCGTCGGTCGACCAGACCCCGCGTGATCTCGCGGTCGCCGACCGCCTGCCGGCGCGCTCGCCGCCTCCAGCCCTGGCTTAGATCCCGGCATCCTGCTCGTGGCGCCCCTTCGGCGCGACGTGTCTCACGGTTTCTTGTCCAGTGTCAGTGCGGCCATGCCGCTGCGACCCCGCGCCTCGCGCGCGGCGGCGCTGCCGGTCGCCGCCCCGGAGTGTTGTTCATGATCTCGCGCCAAACTGCCCGTATTCCGTTGCTGGCGGTCGTCGGCCTGCTCGTTGCCGCTTCGGTCGTCTTCGCGCAGGCCACCGCCTCGTACCGCGGTCGCATCGTCAACGCCACGACGAAAGCGCCTGTCAGCGGCGCGGTCGCCCTGGTTGAGGAACTCAACAAGGCCTCGGTGTCCGATGCTGCCGGACGGTTCGGGATCGACGGCCTCGCACCGGGTGCCTACCACCTGGTCGTCAACGTGACCGGGTTCGCGCCTTCGCGGACCGAGTTCACGGTCGCGGCAGGGGCCGTCGTCGATACCGGTGACATCGCCTTGACCCCGGCGTTGCACTACACCGAGGTGGTGTCGGTGGCTCCGACGTCACGCAACCAGTTCGAGACGTATCAGCCCACGTCGGTGCTGGCGGGGCAGGATCTGTCGCTGCAGCTCGAGGGCACGCTCGGGGCGACCCTGTCGACGCAGCCGGGCATTGCGGAGCGGTCGTTCGGCCCCGGGCCGTCGCGACCCGTCATCCGCGGCCTCGACGGCGATCGGGTGCTCATCCTCGAAGACGGCGCGCGCACCGGCGACCTGTCGAGCCAGTCGGGCGACCACGGCGTGGCCGCGAACCCGGCTGCGGCGGCGACGCTCGAGGTCGTGCGCGGCCCCGCTACCCTGCTCTACGGCGCCAACGCCATTGGCGGACTGGTGAACGTCATTACCGAACTCATTCCGACCCACAGTACGGACGGCACGAGCGGGACGGCGCAGTTCGACATCGGAACGGGAGCGACCGAGGGCGGCGCTGCGGCCGAGCTCACCGTGGGCAACGGGCAGTGGGCGCTGAACGTCGGTGGCAGTGCGCGAAGCGCTGGCGACGTGCGCACGCCAGACTTCCGCGTCGAGAACAGCCAATCGCGCTCTGCCATCGGCAACGTCGGCCTGGCGTACACGACCGACAAGGGCTACCTCGGCGCCAGCTACCAGTACGATGACACGCGGTACGGCATCCCGTTCGTCGAAGACGGCCAGGTCGAGCTCACACCGCGACGGCACTCGGTCAACCTGCGCGGTGAAGCCCGCGAACTCGGTGGCGCACTCGATTCCGTGCGGGGCTCGTTCGCCTATCGGCGCTACCGGCACGACGAGGTACTGGGCGGTACACCCGAAACACAGTTCAAGAACGACAGCGTCGAGTTCGACGTGCTGGCTGGCCACCGTGCGGTCGGTCGTCTCAAGGGCACGGTCGGCGCGTGGGCGATGCGACGGGCCTTCGAGGCGATCGGCGACGAAGCGCTGTCGCCCCCCGTTGATCAGGCCGGTTTCGCCCTCTTCGCCTACGAGGAGCTGACCTGGGCGCATGCCACGGTGCAGTTCGGCGGACGGTACGACCGCGCGTCATTCGAGCCCGACGGCGGGTTGCTCGCACGCGACTTCGACAACTTCTCGGGTTCGGTGGGGCTTCTGCTGCGCCCGACCCACAACACGACCATCGCCGCCAGCGTCGCCCGGTCTGCCCGCAACCCGGCACTCGAGGAGCTGTACTTCTACGGGCCGCATCCGGGGAACTTCGCGTTCGAGATTGGCAACGATCAGCTGGAGTCGGAGAAGGCACTCGGCGTCGACCTGTCGTTCCGCTGGCGCCTGCGGCGGCTGTCTGGCGAGGTCTCGTTCTTCCGCAACGACATCGAGGACTTCGTTTTCAGGTTGCCGGTGTCCGAGGAGGAGTTCCACGACCACTACGAGCGTGGCGAGGATGCCGGGGAAGATGACGGGGGCCACGATCACGGCGAGTTCCCCTACGTCGTCTTCACGGGCGCCGACAGCGTGCTGAAGGGCCTCGAGGCGCACGCCGACTTCGAGGTGGCAGCAGGGTTGACGGCCGAGGTGTCGTTCGATCTCGTGCGAGGCCAGCTCAAGGACTCTGGCGATCCCCTGCCACGCATCCCGCCCTCGCGGTTCGGTGGCGGCCTGCGTTACCAGAGGAACGCCTTCCAGGTCGGCGGCAGCGTGTCGGTCGTGTCGAAGCAGGATCGTGTCTACGGCGACGAGACCGAGACCGACGGCTACGGCCTGGCGAAGTTCTTCGCGTCGTACTCGGTCGCGCGCGGTTCGGTACTCCACACCTTCACCGCGCGCCTCGACAACGCCACGAACGAGCTGTACAGGAACCACCTGTCGTTCATCAAGGACCACGTGCCCGAGATGGGGCGCAACTTCAAGGTGATCTACGGGGTGAGGTTCTAAGGCGGGCTACGGGCGCCCTACTTCATCGTCGCCACCGATGGCGCGCGCTGCGTCTGGATGCGTGCGGCGACCTGCTCGGCCTGCCGCAGCACGCGAATCGTGTTGAGGCCGATCACCTTCTTCACGTCCTCGTCCGCGTAGCCGCGGCGGATCAGTTCAGCCACCAGTTCCGGGTACTTGGACACGTTCTCGAGCCCGTCAGGACCGTAGTCGATGCCGTCGAAGTCGCCGCCGATGCCCACGTGATCGATCCCCGCCACCTTGCGAATGTGATCGATGTGGTCGGCCACCGTGGCAATCGTCGCCTTCGGCTCGGGGTTCGCCCTCCGCCAGGCCGCCTCGGCGTCCTTGCGCGCGGCCTCGTCGGCGATCTCGTCCTGCCACTTCGCGCGTTGATCACGCACCGTCGCGTTCCAGTCGGCGATGGCCTGTGACACGAAGCCCGGCACGAACGTCACCATCACCACACCGCCGTTCTTCGGCAGCAACGCCAGGACCTCGTCTGGCACGTTGCGCGGGACCCTGCACAGTGCCTTGGCCGACGAGTGCGAGAAGATCACCGGCGCCTCGCTGACTCGAATCGCGTCCCGCATCGTGTCGGGCGACACGTGCGAGAGATCGACGAGCATCCCCAGGTAGTTCATCTCCCTGACGACCGTTTCGCCGAAGGGCGTGAGCCCGCCTGCCCTGGGCTCGTCGGTGGCCGAGTCGGCCCACGGGACGTTGAGGCTGTGCGTCAGCGTCATGTAGCGTGCGCCGAGGCGGTACATCATCCGCAGGGCCTGGAGTGATCCGTCGATCGAATGGCCGCCCTCCATCCCGATCAGCGACGCGACCTTGCCGCTCTTGAAGATCCGCTCGATGTCGTCGGCGGTGCGGGCGACCTCGAACACGTCGGGATAGCGGCGCGCGAGCTGGTACACGGTGTCGATCTGCTCGAGCGTTGCCGTCACCGCGGTCGTGCCCTGCAGGGTCGAGGGCACGTAGACCGACCAGAACTGGGCGCCGAGCTGCCCCGCCTTGATCTTCGGGATGTCGGTGTGCAGCCTGGGTTGAGACTGCCTGATGTCGAGCTTGTCGAAGTCGTAACGGGCGTTCTCGCGCATCGCCCACGGCAGGTCGTTGTGTCCGTCGACGAGCGGCGCCTGCTTCATGAGCGCACGCGCCTTCTCGAGCGCGTTGGCGCCGGTCTGTCCATGCATCGTGAGGCCCATCGCAAGCGCCAGCACGCTCGCGGCTGAAAGAGTAATCGGGATCTTCATCAGGGCAGCCTGCTCCACGTCAGGATTCGCGCCAGACGTCCGCCTGCGCCAACTCGCGTGCGCGGCTCTCACCGGGGAACGTCAACTGTTGCAGCAGCGATTGTAGATCGTCCACCATCCGCACGACCGATTGCAGACACGATCACGACGGACGTGTCATGCCGCGGCGTCGGTGGCGTCACGAGCGACGTGGCGACTGGGGACGCTGGATCTGGATGACGGGCGTGGACGATGCCGACACGGGCCGCACCGCCGCGCAGGCGTTCCCCGCGGCACACGACGGACAGCCGCTCGACGAACTGGCCTTCCTGCCCAGCCACCGGGCGGGTATCAGCGGGCGCAGCACCACGACCGCGGCCGCGACCGCGGCCATCGATACGAGCACGTCCTGCCATGTGGCCAGCATGCGCTACTCGATCCCGAGGAAGTGCAGGCCCTGGAACGTGAAGAAGGCCATCACGTACGCCAGCGTCGACATGTAGGCCAGTTGCAGGGCTGCCCAGCGCGTGCTCCCCGTCTCGCGGCGGGTGACGGCGAGCGTCGGCAGGCATTGCATCGCCAGCACGAAGAAGACGAGCAGGCTGGCGCTGGTCGCCTGCGTGAAGAGCGGCCGTCCATCGTCGCGCGTGGCGGTCCGGATGCGGCCGAGCACGCCGACATCGGCGACGTCATCGCTTCCACCGGCCCCGACCAGGACCGAGAGGGTCGAGACGAACACCTCGCGGGCCAGGAAGCTCGTCATCACGCCCACGGTGAGCTGCCAGTCGTAACCGAGTGGCGCGAACACGGGTTGCAGGGTGCGCCCGATCGATCCCGCGAACGAGCCGGCCTGCGTGGCGCGGCCTTCGATGGCGGCGGCTTCGGCCAGCAACTGCTGGCGCGTGGCGGCGTCTGTCGCCGTCGCAGCCGCCGCACGACGGTGCCCGGCTTCGGCTGGCGCAGCGGTCTTCGGATACGCGCTGAGCCACCACATGACGATGCAGATGGCCATGATGACGGTGCCGGCCGTGCGCAGGAACGCGAATCCCTGGTCCTTGGCGGCCAGCAGGGCATTGGTGAACGACGGCGCCTTGTACGACGGCAGCTCGAGCACCATCGGCCGGGCGCGGCCCTTGATGATGGTGCGTCCGAACACGAACGCCGTGGCCAGCCCCATCGACGCGCCGAGCAGGTAGCACCCCGCGAACGCCAGTCCGGCTAGCACGGGGCGATCGACGAACAGCATGCTCGTGAGCAGGACGTACACGGGAAGCCGGGCCGAACAACTCATCATCGGGGCCGCGAGGATCGTCGCGAGGCGATCGCGTGGATCGGGAATCAGCCGCGCCGACATGATGCCCGGCAGCGCGCACGCATGGGCTGTCAGGAGCGGGACGAACGCGTGCCCCGGCAGGCCGAACCGGTACAGCAGGCGATCCATCACGAACGCCGCGCGGGCCAGGTAGCCCGTGTCTTCGAGCAGGCTGATGAGGAAGAACAGCAGGCAGATCTGCGGGAGGAACACCACGGTGCCCGCGATCCCGCCGATGATGCCGTCAGCCACGAGATCGTGAACGGCGCCCGGCGGCAGGATGCGTCCGACGACGGTGCCGAGTTCGGCGAAGGTGGCCTCGATGAGGTCCATCGGGAGCGCCGCGAGCGCGAACAGGGTGTAGAACATCCCGCCCATCACCAGCACGAAGAGCGCGATCCCTGCCACCGGATGCGTGAACGCCGCATCGAGCCGCTCGGTGAACGTGTCCGCTGGGCCGCCGACCGCTGAGGCGCCCCCCACGTTGCGCTCGACCAGCTGGTCGGCCCACAGCGTCAGGTCTTCGACGCTTGCGTTCAGGGGCGGGGGCATCGCGGCCGTCGACGGTGCGAGGGGATCCGACGCCACCTGGACCATCAGCGCGGCCTGAAGCGCCTCGATGCCGATGCCCTTGCGCGCCACCATCGCGACGACCGGGCAACCGAGATCCTGCGACAGGGCCGCCGTGTCGAGCGTCAGTCCGCGGCGCTGGGCGAGATCGACCATGTTCAGGGCGACGACCGTCGGCAGGCCGCTTGCGAGGATTTCACCGGCCAGCACCAGGTTCCGCGTCAGGTTGCAGGCATCCACGACGACGACGACGGCGTCCGGCGCCCGGTAGGGGCCTGCGCCGGCCAGCACGTCGCGGCACAGGCGCGATTCAGCCACCTCGAGGTGCAACTCGTAGAGACCCGGCAGATCGACCACCTCGGCGGCCGTCGTGGCATCGAAGGCCATCCGGCCGTAGCGGACGTTCGTCGTGGTCCCGGGGAAGTTCGAGGTCTTGGCTCTTGCGCCGCAGAGGCGGTTGAAGAGGGTCGTCTTGCCGGTGTTGGGGTTGCCCAGGAGGGCAATGCGCGAGGGAGCTGAGGTCGAAAGACGGGGACTCGTGCCCGTGCCCGGGCGATCCGCGCGAGCTGGCATTGCGCTAGATTTCGGTCGCCGGGTTCTCTGGCAGCACCATGATGCCGTCGGCCACCGAGCGGGCAAGCCCGATGCGGGTGGTGCGCACCTGGACGATACACGGCTCTCCCGCCTTGCAGACCCTCACGAGGCAGTGGTCGGTCAGGCCGAGCGACCTGAGCAGGGCACAGTCGTCCACCGTCAGCAGGTTGCTCTGGACGCGGGCGCGTGTTCCCGGGGCGAGCGCCGAGAGCGGGATGGGCTTCTTCGTCGACATGAGCGGGGCGGGAGTCAGGAGCAGTGTTGTCAAAGTGCGACTCAATCTCAGGATGGCGAGTGTATCACGACCAGATTGGTCGGAGATCGAATGCGCGACAGATTACACGAACCGCCGGGGTCGCCGCCTTCGACACACCGCTGCATGAGGCATTAATCGTGATTAGTGCCCAGGCAGACTAGAATCCCCCCCGGAGTCGTACATGGCCGACCTGAAACCGCCGATTACCGTCAATCTCGCCTGGCAGGGAGCCAAGCTCTTCCTTGGCACCACGGGCGGGCTCACGCTCCCGATCGATGGCGATACCGCCGCGGGCCCCTCGCCGATGCAACTCCTGGCGTTCGGCCTGGCAGGCTGCATGGCGATCGACGTCGCGAACATTGTCACCAAGGGTCGTCATCCCATGACCGCGCTGTCTGCGAGGCTCGACGGCTACAAGGTCGATGCGCAGCCCTCGCGATTTGCGAGAATGGACCTGCACTACGTCGTAACGGGCAACGTGCCGCGCGACGCCGTCGAACGGGCGATCGCGCTCTCGCACGACAAGTACTGCTCGGTCTGGCACTCGCTGCGCCAGGACATCGAGTTCAACGTGACGTTCGAGGTCGTCGCCTGACCCCGCCCCCCGTCGAGGAGGCACTACGCGCATGCACTACCGGCTGGCCATCGTCGTCGCTGCCATCCTCGTCGCGGGAGGGGGCGCACCCGTGCGTGCGGACGCGCAGGCACCCGCCAGCGGCCCGGGCGATCCGCCGCGCGTGCCGCCCTTCGCAGGCACGCTCGTCAACTGGGACCGCGCGGGCGAGTTCACGGCGATGTGCACGATCGAAGAAGGCGGCAAGACCGCGACCGTGGGTGCCCGGACGATCAAGCCAACGTACGTCTACGTGATCGAGCGCGAGGTCATCCGGCAACTGGGATCATCGCCCGGGGCATGCGACCCCGCGTTCTCCCCGGACGGAAGCCGCCTGGCCGTCGTCACCGTGAATGGGTTGTGGCTCTATTCGCCCAACCTCGAGGACCCGCGCCAGCTGGCGGCGACACGGCAACCCGAGAAACCCGCCAACGAGTTCGACCACACCGCGTTTTCGAAGCCGAAGTGGTCGAACGACGGCCTTCGCATCGCGTACGTCGTCGGCAACGGCGGCACGGCCTGGGTCGAGGTCGTTGACGTGACGACGACCCGCATCCTCTACCGATCGCCGGAAGAGACCTACGCCTTCTCGTGGACGACCGATCCGCGGGTGATCACCATCGGCACGACGAGCGTTCGCCTGCCGTGAGGATCTTGCTTCCGAGCCTGACGAGCGCCGAGGACCGTGCCGTGCACGGCGGTGGCGGAGCGCGCTAGCCATGCGACGGCCATGGATCGACTGGTTGCGTGGGGTGGCTGTGGTGATCATGTTCCACGCCCACACGGTAGACGCCTGGACGCTCGCGTCAGACCGCAAGAGCTGGTTGTACTACCAGTCGGTGCGCGTCGCCGGCATGGGCGCGCCGCTCTTCCTGTTCCTGGCAGGTCTCGCCGTGGTGATGGCCGCGAACTCGGGCGTGCGCAAGGGCGCCACGCCGGCAGCGGCGTCACGCGCGCTGCAGCGGCGCGGATGGCAGATCCTCGGGCTGGCGCTCCTGTTCCGCGTGCAGTCGTGGGCACTCAATCCGGGCACGACGTTCACGGGGCTGGCCAAGGTCGACATCCTCAACATCATGGGGCCGTCGATGATTGCGGCGGCCTGGCTGTGGGGACGCACGTCGCGCGACGGAATGCGGTTTGCGGTCTACAGCATCGCCGCACTCCTGGTAGTGGGCGTGACACCGTGGGTGCGGGCGACGACGGCACTTGCGTCGTTGCCGGATGTCATCGAGTGGTACATGCGGGCACCAGCCAGCAAGGGGTGGTTTGCGCTGTTTCCGTGGACGGCGCTGCTGCTGGCCGGGTCGGCCTTCGGCGTCGTCATCGACCGGGCACGCGACGCCGCGAGCGAACGCCGACTGGCGGGGTTGTTCGCGGTGTCAGGTGCAGGCCTGTTCGCGCTGGGGCTGACGACGTCGTACTTCCCTCCACTGGTTGCGGGCACGTCCTTCTGGACGACGTCCCTGAGCTACTTCACCATCCGGGTCGGCTTGATGGTGTTCCTCCTGTCGTTGTCGTACGCGTGGATGGCGCGTCCGGCTGCCGACGCCGCGAAGAGCCCGATCGTGCAGATGGGACGGACGTCGCTGTTCCTCTACTGGGTGCACGTGGAGCTGGCGTACGGCGTCGTGGCGTATCCCATCAAGGCCAGGATGCCGTTCCTGCTGGCGCTGGCGTGTTTCGTGGTGTTCACGTTGGGGATGCTGTGGCTCAGCTATGCGAAGGACCGCTTCGTCGCGCGCCGGAAAGCCACGCCGTCGCCGATGCACATGGCCCGCGCGTAGGGGCCCCGCACCAGCGCCCGGCGTCCGGGCCGCGCGGGGGCGCGGCCCCTGCACATCGGCACCCACAGTGCCGGTCCACGTCAGCACCCAGGGTGTCGTCGTCAGGGACGGGTGTAGGGGCCGCGCCGCCGCGCGGCCCGCACGCACCTCAGTGCGGCCCGAATAGCCTCACGCAAACAACCGCGGTGATCCGACCCGCACGCCCTCGTGCGCGAGCAGCCACGCCTTGGTGGTCAGGCCGCCGCCGAAGCCCGTCAGCGAGCCGTCGCTGCCAATCACGCGGTGGCAGGGGATGACGATCGGCAGTGGATTCGATCCGTTGGCGAGTCCCACCGCTCGCACCGCCCGCTCGTTGCCGATGGCGCGCGCGAGCTGGCGATACGACCAGGTCGCGCCCCAGGGGATCGTCTGCAGCGCCTCCCAGCATCGCAGCTGGAAGGCCGTCCCGCTGGGCGCAAGCACCAGGTCGAAGGCCCGCCGCGTTCCGGCGAAGTAGGCGTCGAGCTGTGCGATGGCGACCGCGAACGCCGCCGGCTCGTGCTCCCACGACGGGTCGATCCGAATCGTTCCCTTCCCCTCAGGGAATCCAATTGACGCCAGGGCGTCGCCGTCGCCGACCAGTGTGAGCCTGCCTATCGGCGTCGGGTGCGTGGTGTAGAGCATCGCCATGCCCGGAGTCTACCGCGTGCCGCGTTTCTGGGCGTCCCGACTCATGCGATCGAATTCGGCGCGGGCTTGTTCCACGACGGGAACGTCGGGATCCGCGCCCTGCCATTCGCGCAGGAACAGTGTGTAGGCGTCACGACTCTTCGCCCCGTTGTCTGCGAGCGCGAGCGCGCGTGCCGTGCCGAGCGGTGCCAGGGCGTAACACACCGAGAAGGGGTCGACGCCCCGCAGGCCGCGAATCCTGGCGAACGACTCCGCCGCGTCCGAACCCTGCCTCAGATCGAGTTGCGCGAGTCCCCGCATGAAGACGGGCAGGAGCAGCGCCATGCGTCCCGTCTCGTAGGGACGCGCCGCGTCAAGGACCTCGAGGGCACGCGCGGGCTGGTGGCGGCCCATGTGCAGCGCGGCCTTCGCCTGCGCGACCGACACGGCGTTCAGCAGGGTGTCGCTGGGGAAGTCGCGTTCGACGGCCGCGACAATGCGATCGCCTTCGGCAAGCAGGTGTGCTGGCGCTCCCGCGAGTCCCAGCGTCTGCACCGCGCCGAGGCGCACGTTGACGTTTCGGCTGGCGAGCACGCGGCGCGCAAACGCGATGGCCTCGTCGCGTGCCCCCAACAGCGCGTTCATCAGGCCAGCCTGGACGATGTAGCCATCGGCGATCTCGGTGAGTCCGGCGGCGCGGGCGCCGGATTCCGCTGCGGCGTACAGGCGCTCCGCCTCGGCGAGCTTGCCCGCGAAGATGGCCATCTGTGCCTGTGCGCCGAGCATGTCGAATTCGCGCGAGCGGCCGCGAACGACCGCGAGGTGCTTTGCCGCGTCGGCCGCGTCGCCCCGCTGGACCGCCAGTTGGTAGAGCAACCGGCGCGTGGGCAGCGTCTCGATTCCACGCGCGGCGGCTTCGTCGGCGACCTGCCGCGCTTCGTCGAACTGGTTCAGGCCGCGCAGCGCGTGCGCGAGGTTCGAATAGGGGAAGGGGTGATCGGGATTGCGTCTGCGGGCCTCGCGCGCACTCTCCACGGCGCGTTCGTACTGTCCCACGCGAGCGTAGATGACCGCGAGCACGTTAGGCGGCCGATAGTCGCGCGGGTACGCCTGCTCCCACAAGAGGAGCGTCGCAATCGACTTCTGGAGTTCCCCGGTGACGCGATCGTAGTACTGATACGTGATGATCAGGCGTTCGCGTTCGGTGACCTGATCGCGGTGCGCGAAGGCGAGCCGCCCGTGCTCGGCCCCACGCGCTGATTCGCCAAGGCTGCCGAAGACGTTCGAGAGCATCGTGTGCGCCAGGGCGAACTCCGGGTCGAGCTCGATGGCACGCTGGAAGAACGGGATCGATTCGATTTCGTTGCCCGCGGCGCGCTGACGAAGGCCGAGCGAATACGCCTTGAGCGCCTCGAGCGACGGCGTGGTCGCCTGCTCGATGGGCACGTCGTGCTGCTGGATGGTCGACAGCGATTCGCCAACCTGCGCACGCAGCCTGGACGTGGCCTGGCTGAGCGCGCCGAGGACGTCTTCCTTTCGTGAGGCTTCTTCCTGCTCGCGCGCGAGCACGCGTCCCTCGTCGCACGTCGTGGCCGTGACGGCGATGACGTAGTGGCTTCCTATCGGGGCAATCGATCCTTCGATCATCGCCTTCACGCCCTGCCGCGTGCACACCTCGCGTGCGACCGATGACGTCAACCGCGTCTCGGGCGGGCGGCCCATCGTTCGAAGCGTCTCGGCCACGCGCTCGTCGCTGACGATGTCGAGGAACGGCGACTGGCCGAGATGGACAGCCAGCGCCTGCCGCAGCGTGTCGTCGAACACCGCTTCGCCCGTCGTGTTGGCCACATCGGCAAGCAGGACGGAGTCGCGTTCGGTGAGGACGCTGCTGCGACGCGCATTCCAGCCCCACAGGGCGACCGCGACGCTCAGGACGCCGACCGCGATGAACAACGTCTGCCATCTCGAGCGCGACGGCGAGGCGCCCGAGATCCCACGCGACGATCCGGTGACCGAGAACACCGACACCGCGTGATCCATCTCGACCTGCCGCTTCAACGCCCGCAGGTCGGCCAGCATCTCGTCCATCGACTGGTAGCGGGCAGACAGCTCCTTGTCGAGCGCGCGCGAGATGATGGCGGCCAGGTCAGACATCGACGTGAGGCCGAACGTCTCGACCGGCTGCGGCTCGCGGTTCAGGATGCCGTCGAAGACGACGGCGACGGCCGTGCCGGGAAAGGCGCGGCGTCCCGTGAGCATCTCGTAGAGGACGGCACCGAACGAGAAGATGTCGGTGCGCGCGTCGAGGACCTCTCCCCTGGCCTGCTCCGGCGACATGTACGCCATCGTGCCGAGCGGGGCCCCCGGACTCGTCAGTGCCGCCGGGGAATCGACTTCGAACGCGGTCGTGGCGTCCGGACGGATCTGCCCTGTCGCGTCGACGACCTTTGCCAGGCCGAAGTCCATGACCTTCGCGCCTGCGTGCGTCGTCACGAAGATGTTGGCGGGCTTGATGTCGCGGTGGATGATGCCGTTCGCGTGCGCGGCGCTGAGCGCGTCGGCCACGTCGATGGCGACGCCGAGTACCTCGTCGAACGGCAGGGGGCCCCGGTCGACGAGCTCGCGCACCGTCTCGCCGTCGAGACGCTCCATGACGAGGAACGCGTTGCCCTCGTGTTCGCCCGTGTCGTGCACCGTGCAGATGTGCGGGTGGTTGAGCGACGATGCCACCCGCACCTCGCGCCTGAAGCGTTCGATCCCTTCTGGCGATCGCGCCAGGCTCGGCGGCAGGAACTTGATGGCCACCTGCCTGCCGAGTCGGAGGTCTTCGGCCAGATACACGACGCCCATCGCGCCCGCGCCGAGCTCGTCAAGGATGAGGTAGTGCGAGATGGTCTGGCCGATCATCGGGACGAACGTCCAGTTTAACGTGTTCCTGCTAGGGCAGGTTCGCTCCCATCCACGCCTTCACTTCCTCGTAGAAGAAGCGGCTGTTCTCGGCCTTGAGGATCCAGTGGTTCTCGTCGGGGAACACGACGAGGCGACTCGGGATCTGCAAGCGCTGCAGCACGCTCCAGTACTCCAGCGCGTGGTTCACCGGCACGCGGTAGTCGCGCTCGCCGTGGGTGATCAGGACCGGGGTCTTGAACTTCGCCGCGAGGCGGATGGGGTTCTGCTCGCGCCAGACCTTGCCCTGCTCCCAGGGCGGCCCGCCGTTCATCAACTCGCGGCTGTAGACCGTGTCGCTCGTGCCCCACTGCGATTCGGCATCGATCAGGCCCGCGTGGGCCACCAGGCATTTGAAGCGCGTCGTCACGCCCTGCAGCCAGTTCGCGAGGTGCCCGCCGTAGCTCGCGCCCCCGGCGCACTGCCGCGTGCCGTCGATGAAGGCGAAGCGCTTGATGGCCTCGTCGGCGGCCTCGAGCACCTCCTGGGCTGGACCCGCGAACGGATCCCCCTGGATGTCCTGCGCGAACTTCTCGCCGAATCCTGTCGAGCCGGTGTAATTGGTCAACAGCACCACGTAGCCGGGCGAGGCCAGCAGGTGGTAGTTCCACCGCAGCGTGATCTGGTCGCGCCACTGCGAATGCGGACCCCCGTGGAGCAGCACGAACAGCGGGTACTTCTTCGCCGGGTCGAAGTTGGGCGGCAGCACCATCATGCTGTGGATGGCGCGCCCACGCGAACTGGTGACCGTGAAGTGCCGGGGTGCCTGCCAGTCGATGGTGGACGCCTTGTCGACGTTCACGGCCGTCACCGGCGTCCGGGTGCCGGTGGCGGGATCGATGCTCACGACTTCGGCAGGGTTCACCGAACTCTCCCAGGTGCCGAAGAGGCGGGGCGCGCCAGCCTTCGCCGGCATCGACAGCGCGCCGTACACGCCCGAGGTCGTGCTGCCGACCTCAGACACCGGCCCACCTGCGGTCGGCACGCGGTACACCTTCTCGAGGCCGCTGTCCTCGGCCGTGAAATACACCGTGGCGCTGTCGGGGCTGACCGCGAGGCTCCCGACGGCTCGATCGAACCCGCCCGTCACGGGCTGCATGCGAGGCGTGCCCATCATCGGCCACCCGAAGCGCACCAGTCGGCCGAGGTTGTAGATCTTCCCGTTCACTGGTTCGCGCATCGCCAGCAGCGTTCGCCCATCGGGCGTGAAGACGGGGCGGGCGTACGAGGCGCCATCGTCTGGCGAGATCACGACCGGTTCGCCGCCGTTCACGCCGACCTGGTACAGGCGCGTCGCCACCTCGGCGGACGCACTGCGGTTGATGCTCGTGGTCGCGACGAAGACGATCGACGACCCGTCTGGTGACCACGCCGGGTCGAGCGATTGGCCTGTCTCGGTCGGTGAGCCCGCGAAACCGGCTTCCTTCACGAGCGCCGTGCCGGCCAGCACGTTGCGCGCCGTTCCGCTTGCGAGATCCACCACGAAGATCGCCGGGCGGCCATCGTCGAGCCATCGATCCCAGTACCGGATTGGAAAACTGGTGTAGACCCGGGCCGACGGCTTCCGCTTGCGTCGCTCGTCGGCGATCCGCCGGCTCTCTTCGTCGGTGGCAGCGCCGCCGGGCAGCATCGACGAGAAGAGCAAGGCCCCGCCGTCAGGCCGCCACCGCGGGCTGCTGGCGCCTGTGCTGAGACTCGTGACTCGCTGCGCGTCGCCGCCGCCGGCGATGTCGAGGACGTAGACCTGCGAGGTCTCGTCGCCGTCACGTCGCGCCGTGAAGGCCAGGCGCGTGCCGTCGGGACTCCATGTTGCACCGCTCTCGCCTGCCCGCGTCGCCGTCAGCTTGCGTGGCGCGCGCGACCCGTCGGCAGCAACAATCCACAGGTCGCTCGACTGGTCCTTCTCGTCGTAGGCCGGCTCGGTGCGTGAGTACACGATCCACGTGCCGTCGGGGCTGACGACCGGTGCGCCGACGCGCGGCATCAGCCACATGGTCTCGTGGGTGAGGGGCTGCTTGACCTGGGCGCCCGCCATGGGCGCTCCGGCGGCGACAGTGGCGACGACCAGGACGGTTGCGAGGAGGCGACTGCGAGAGCGGGCTGTCGGCATGACGATGACTCCGGCGGGGCACGGCCTTGCCGTGCATCGCATACGTGTTCGACGGGCCGCACCCTTCGACAGGCTCAGGGCAGGCCGGGTGCGGCCCCTGCGCGTTCCCTGGCGGGCCGCACAGGGGTGCGGCCCCTACACCTTCCCCTGGCAGGGGTGCGGCCCCTACATCTCTCCGGCGGAAGGGGCAGTCGGCGCGGGCTTCTTCTCGCTTGCGGCCGGCCTGTCGTTCCAGTGGAGGACGGCGTTGAACAGCATCCCGAACTCGCCGTGGTTCTGCCAGCGGTAACAGGGGTTGCCGGCGAACAGCACGATGCGGCCCTTGCCCGACGGCACGTCCACGATCGCCGGGCGGTTCCGAAGTTCGGTGGCACCCTTCAACAGGCCGCTCATCACGCCGGCATCGCCACCCGGATACCGCATCAGCACCTGCTCGTTGTCAACCGTCGGCACCTGCAGGAGCGGACCGTTCCCGTAGCGCACGCTGACCTTCTTCGACGTGTAGCCGTAGAAGATCGGATGCGCCGTGTTCACGATCTCGGCCTCGATGATCGGGCCGGGGGCGTAGAACTGGGGCGACGGACGTGATGCGTTCACGCTGCGCGTGAGGCCGAACTCCGCCGGCATGTAACTGGCGCCCGCGAGCGTCATGAGCACGCCGCCGTCGTTCACGAACTTCTGGAGTTCGACCACTCCTTCGAGCCCCATCCCACCCGAGATGTCATCTGACTCGCCGTACATGCCCAGCGTCGGATACTTCGGGTCCTTCTTGTATGCCAGCGGCTTGCCCTTCGACTCGATGTCGTACACGAGGGCCTTGCCGCTGCGGCCCTGGTTGGGGATGACGATGACGTCGTAGTTCGCGCGAAGGTTGCCCGTCCGCACGCGTTCCTTGTAGATCAGGTCGAAGGGCAGCTCGAACTGATCGAAGGCGTGGCGTACCCATCCGACCTCCTGTGTGTTGCCCCAGGTCGTGTAGATGGCCAGGCGAGGCGGATCGACGTCGTGCATCGCGACCGTCGGTATGGTGTCCACGCCGATCGCATCGAGCCCGAGCGTCTCGATCGCCCTGGTCAAGCCGGGTGTGCCATCCATCGCCATCTTCGTCGGTGGTTTGGCCGGCTGCGTCGCCGGGATGATGAACGACCCCGCCGGGATCTCGCGATCGCCGACGGTGAACGCCACGTCGTTCGCCTTGACGGTGAAGTCCTTGAGGCGGAACCGGAGCGTCACCATCGAGTTCGAACCCGTGTTCGGCACCACGTAGGCCGCGGCCCTGCCCGTCGTCGTGACGGTGCCCGCCAGCGTCACCTTGTCGACGGCATTCGTCTCGGCCGCGAGCACGGCCTTGTCGGCCGTGGCCTTCACGTCGGCGTGCAGCATCAGGCCCATCGTCCAGCCGGTGTCGTCGTAGGTACGCAGGTTCGGATCGGGAAAGTCCTGCTTCTCGAGCAGGATCTTCGCGAGCCGGCCGTACGGCTGGTTGCGCTTGATGACATAGGACCCGGCAGGGTAGGTGCCGTCGGAGAGTTTCAGTTCCTCCGGGACTTGCCCCACCTCGATTCCCTGCACCCGGAGCAGATTCACGAGGAGTCCGACGCGCGTCCGATCCTTCTGGCCAGCGGGGATGATGAACCCGTGCGGCGCGTCCTTCTCACCCGAGGCGATGGAGTTGATCGTCTTCTGGTAGTAGTTCTCGAGGATGACCTGCGGAAACGAGGACGCCAGCTGGAGCGCGGAGAGGACCCCCGTCTCCATGTAGTTCGTGTTGTTGCGCATCGACCAGACGACTTCCTTGTAGGGCGGCAGCGGCCGATACCACTCGCGCGTGGCCTGGTTCGTTCCGCCCGGGAAGTCGGGGTTGACCACCTGTCGCTTCATCGTCGTCGCGCCGCCGTTGCCGAACGTCTCGTACATCCGGATGAGCCCGTTGTGGTTCGACGCCGCGAACGCGAGGTAGCCTGGCGACCACATGTCGACGAAGCCGTGCGTCCACACGCCGGGCATCCCGTACTTCGTCATCTGCGCCATCTCGAAGTTCGCAAACCACGGCAGCTCGCCGTAGATGATCGGATCGAGCGTCGGGTTCTGGGGTGCCTGGCCGCTGAAGGTGTACAGGAAGGGCACCGATTCGTGCAGGTCGTGCCAGATCGGCGGATGCCACGACAGGTACCAGTCGAGCGCGTTCTTCATCGACAACTGCGAGTAGTTAATGTCGCGGTTGTTGTCGTGGTAGATGTACTTGCCCCAGTAGGGAGGACCCGACAGGCGATCGCGCTCGTTGTCGATGTCGATCAGGTGGCGGTAGTACCAATCCACATAACGATCGCGACCGTCGGGATCGGCCGCAGGTGTGATCGAGACGATGACGTTCTCGCGGATCTTGCGGATCAGGTCTGACTCTCCCGCGGCGAGGCGATAGGCGAGCTCGATCACCATCTCGGGAGGGCCCGTTTCGGCCGAGTGGAGGCCCGCCGAGAAGTGGTAGATCGGCTTCGCCTTCGCGATCACCGCTTTCATCTCGGCCTCGGCGGTTCCCCGCGGGTCGGCAATCTTCGACAGGTATCCCCGGAACTCGTCGAGACGCCTGATGTTCTCGTCGCTCGACACGAACACCACGACCATCTCGCGGCCCTCGTCGGTCTTCCCGATCGTCATGACCTTCACCCGTGGCGATTTCGCCTCGAGGGCGCGGTAGTACCGGATGGCGTCGGCTGTTCGCGTGAGGGTCTTCGGCTGCCCGATGTGGTAACCGAGCACGTCCTTTGGCGTCGGGAGGCCATCGGCCAGCGGCAGGTGATCGACCAGCGGGCTGATGAACTCCGGCCCCGTCGTCCACTCGCGCACGAGCTTCGCGAACTCGGGATCGGATCGTTGGGGGGCCGGTTCCTGCGCGGGAAGCGCGACGACGCCGGTCACGAGCCACGCGGCGATGAAGGGAACGACCAATCGGCGCGTCACGACGCGGTAGGACATTGCGCGGTCTCCTGGCAGGGACCCTGATGACGACAGGGCGAAGCCTCTGGCTTCTACCCGAGCGGGTGGGTGAAGTCAAGGACCGCCCCGCGAAATGACTCCCGGACTGATTCTCATCCCGACGAGGCGACGGCCCGTCGCCCGCCACGTGTGAGTCACGGCCCGTAGCCCCCGGCCCGCGGCCCGATCTATCATTCGCGCCCAGACGGATGAACTCTCGCTGAGGCCGCTGATGATTCACGTTGCCGCGATTCGCATGCAGCAGTTCGGGGTGTCGTTCTATCAGGCGTCACTGACCGCCCGTGACGTGAGCCGACTCGTCAGGTTCGAAGTGCTCAGCTATGGCGAGCAGAGACACCCACCGGTGCGCGGGCGCAAGGGTCAGGGGCCCACGCGCTCGAAGGTGAACTGGGATCTGCTCGAGCGGCGGATCGGCGGGAGCGACCGCGCCTACCAGCGCCAGATCATCCGGAAGAAGATCGACGAGCTCGTCCAGTACTACGAACAGTGCCGAGCCGCGCGGAACCTCCCGTCCATCCCCGGCGCGGTCATCATCTCGAGCGACGAGACGTTGCGCTTCGATCCCGTCGAAGAGGGCAGCAATCTCGGCACGTTGAAGGTGCCGGAGCGCGAGGGTATCCTGCGCGCCATCGACGGGCAGCATCGCCTGCTGGCGCTGCACCACGACCTCGAGCAGTTCGGCCAGGAGGAGTTCACGGTGCCGGCCGTCATCTTCGACCGGCTCCCCGAAGATCACGTGGTCCAGATGTTCGTGACGATCAACGCGAAGCACACGCGGCTGAACCCCTCGCACCTCGTGTCGCTGTCGGGGCGGCAACTCTACGCTGACGCCAACCTTGCCGCGGCGCACGACATCGTCCGCGCGTTGAACGACCGCGACGACTCGCCCCTGGCGGGCGAGATCAAGCTGCTCGGGGTGGGCAAGGGGAAGGTGGCCCAGGCCCCCCTCGCCCAGGAGTTCAAGGCCCTGCTGTCGAACGGTGCCTTCGGGGCCGGGAGCAAGGGCGACGAGTTCCGCGAGGAGTCGAAACGCTTCTTCGTCAACTACTTCAAGCAGATCTCGACGCTGTTCGCGCCAGCCTGGAACGGCAGAAAGTACGCGATCCGGACGGCCCCCGCCCTTCGTGCATTCATCCGAGTCGCGCCCGACGTGGTGAAGCGCCTCGACCAGGAGCGGGCCGAGCGCACCGACTTCAGGATGATCGGCCGGGTCATCGCCCCCTGGGGACGAAGGATTGGCGACATGCGGTTCGAAACCGAAGGCGCGTGGAAGCAACGGGGCCTGTCGATCGACCAGTTGGCCAGGGAACTGCGCCTGGCGCTGCAGTATCCGGAGGGTGTGTGACGCCACGTGCGTCGAACGACCATGCAATCCGGATTCGGAAGTGTAATTCCTGCACGGCGGAGCGACGGCACAGTCCCAGCCACGATGGGCGAAATCACTGGCGTTTCGCGCGAGAGCGCTGTTCGAAAGCCCGGCACACCCCTTGCTGCACCCAGTGCGTCGCCGGGCTGTATTACGGCAGGGAGCCGTGAGTGCTGGGGAGCCGGTCCGGTGGCCGAGAAGGGGGCGCTGTCCGCAAGGATGGCGCCCTCATCCGTTTAACCGCATCCATGCCATCCCTTCAACATTCAGCTCTGGCAGGGATTCCGCGATCGCTATAATCCGCGGGTGCGGACACTGTTGATTGCGGCGGGGGTGCTGGCCGGGTCGTGCGCTGTCGCGCTGGCTCAGCCAGCCGGCCTGAAGACCCAGATTGACGCCTACGTCGCCGAGCACCAGGGCCCCATCGTCGGCGAACTCATCGATGTGCTGGCAGTTCCCAACGTCGCGTCCGACCGCGACAACATCCGCCGCAACGCGACCATGCTGGCCGGGATGCTGGCAAGGCGGGGCCTCCGCAGCGAACTCCTCGAGACCACCGGCAACCCGCTCGTCTACGGCGCCCTCGACGTGCCGGGCGCGACGCGCACCCTGTTGTTCTACGCGCACTACGACGGGCAGCCGACCAACCCGGCGGCCTGGAAGCAGGCGACGCCCTGGACGCCCACCCTCCGCACCGGGCGGACGGAGGACGGCGGCACCGATCGCCAGTTGCCCGCCAACGGGCGATTCGATCCCGACTGGCGCATCTATGCCCGGTCGGCTTCCGACGACAAGTCGCCCATCGTGGCGCTCTGCGCCGCGCTCGACGCCCTCGAGGCCGGCAAGATCGCTTTGACTTCGAACATCCGCGTCATTCTCGACGGTGAGGAAGAGGCCGGCTCGCCGAGCCTCGTGCCGGCCATCAGCCGATACCGCGAGAAACTCAAGGCCGATGCGATGCTCATCCTCGACGGCCCCGTTCATCCCAGCGAGAAGCCGACGCTCGTGTTCGGGGCGCGCGGCATCGTCACCTTCCAGTTGACCGTGTACGGTCCGAAGATGGCCCTGCACAGCGGCCACTACGGAAACTGGGCGCCGAATCCTGCAATGCGCCTTGCACAGTTGCTGGCAACGTTCAAGGACGATCGCGGCCGCGTGACCGTCGATGGCTTCTACAGCGGCATCACGGCCCTCACCCCCGACGAACAGGCGATGATCGACGCCGTCCCCGACGACGAGGAGCGCCTCAAGGCCTTCTTCGGGATTGCATCGAGCGAGAACCCCGAGCGTTCGCTGCAGGAGGCGCTGCAACTGCCCTCGTTCAACGTGCGAGGGCTGTCGAGCGGGTTCGTCGGCACCAACGCGCGCACCATCGTGCCCGAGGTGGCGACCGCCGACATCGACATCCGGCTGGTGAAGGAAACTTCGTTGGTGGCCATGATCGAGAAGGTCAAGGCGCACATCACGAAGCAGGGGTACTTCATCGTTTCGGCCGATCCCGACGATGCGATGCGGACGCGCTACGCGAAGATCGCGAAGCTGACACTGAGCGATGGCGGGTCGCAGGCCTATCGCACCTCGCCGCTCCTGCCCATCTCGGTGCGGCTGAGCGAGGCGCTGACGCGAGTCTTCGGTGAGGCGCCCGTGCGCATCAGGACGAGCGGGGGCACGGTGCCCATCGCGCCGTTCATCGAGGCGCTCGCCGTGCCGGCGATCTCGTTGCCGCTCGTGAACTTCGACAACAATCAGCACGGCGAGAACGAGAACCTGCGGCTCGGGCACTTCTTCCGCGGGATCACGACGATCGCCGCGGTCCTGACGATGTAGGGATGCCCGGGCCGCACTGGGGTGCGGCCCCCACACCCGGCAGATGAAACGTGTTGGTGCCACACCACGCGGAACATGTGGAAGATGTAGGGGCCGCACCCCAGTGGTGCAATGGCGCCATGAGGTGTAGGGGCCGCACCCCAGTGCGGCCCGTTGACGATGCCGTGCGGCCCGTTGGCGATGCAGGGGTGAACCCTGGCGCGGCACATTGACGATGCGGGGTTGCACCCTGGTGCAGCCCGTGACTTCCGGAGAATCCGATGTACGAAGTGACACTTGCCATCCACAACCTGTTGCGCTGGGCCGTCGTCCTCACGGGGCTCGCCGTCGTCGTTCGCGCTGCCGGTGGGCTGTCGGCATCGCGCGCCTGGACCGACCGGGACGACAGCACGTCGCGATGGTTCAGCCTCGCGGTCAACGTGCAATTCCTCGTCGGCCTCGTGATGTATCTCTGGATCAGCCCGATCGCGAAGGCGGCGATGGCCGACATGGGCGCCGCGATGAGGGACCCCGTGCAGCGGTTCTGGGCCGTCGAGCATGTGACGATGATGATCCTGGCGCTTGGCCTGGTACACATGGGCCGCGCACGGGTGAAGAAGAGCGTCGGCCCCGCCAAGCACAAGGCCGCGCTGATCTTCTTTGGCCTCGCCCTGATCTTCATCGTCCTCCGTACCCCGTGGCCCTGGATGGCAGGTGACCTCGGCCGGCCGTGGATCAGGCTGTTCGTGTTCTGAATCGGCGCCTCGTTCGCGCCATTCTGCGATGCCAGCCAACCCGCTTGCCGCGATCAACTCGGTGGCGCTCGCCATCGGGCGGTTCTCGAGCCTCGACGAGATGCTCGACTACGCGCTGGCCAAGGTGCTCGAGGTGCTCGAGACCGAGGCCGGAGGCCTGTACCTGCTCGACGAGGCGCAGAGTACGCTCACGCTGGCTGTGCATCACGGCCTGTCGGAGACGGCGTGGCGCGACTTCGACCATCTGCCCCTTGGTGAGGGGCTGTCAGGACGCGTCGCCGCCACGGGCGAGCCGATCGTCGTCAGCCACCTGAAGGACGATCCGCGCCTGACCCGGATGGCCGCGCGCAGCGAGGGGTTCTGTGCGTTCGCGTCGGTGCCGCTCCGATCGAACTTCAAGACGTACGGCACGCTGAACGTCTACACCAGGCACGAGCGCGAGTTCAGCGAGCAGGAAGTGCAGTTGCTGACCTCGATGGCGGCCCAGATCGGCCTCGCCGTCGGCAACGCGCGCCTCTACCTCGATCTGAAGGCGTCGGAACGTCGCTTCCGCGGGCTGGTCGAGAACGCCGAGGACGTGATCTACCTCACCGACCACAACGGCCGGATCGTCTACGCCAACCCGGCCCTCGATCGGCTGCTCGGGTATGGGCCCGACGTGCTCAGCACCGGCGACATCCCGGTGTTGGCGCTCGTGCATCCCGACGACCGCGCCAGGATTGCCGACCTGCTACCGCGGATGCTGGGGGGCGACGTCATGCGCGCCGTCGAGTTCCGCGTGGTCCACCGGGACGGCACGCGCGTCGCGTGGTGCTCGCAGACGAACGTCCCCTTGCGCGACGAGGCGGGCACGATCACCGGCATGCAGTGCATCGCGCAGGATGTCACCTCGCGCAAGGCCCTCGAAGAGCAGATGGCGCGCGCCGAACGCCTCGCCGACCTCGGCCGCATGGCCGCGACCATCGCGCACGAGATCCGCAACCCGCTCGGTGCCATCGTGAACGTCATCCGCCTCCTGAAGCATCGGCCCGACGCTCCGCGATCCCCGCCTGCTCGGCATCGTCGTCGAGGAGGCGGACCGCCTCAACGGGATCGTCAGCGAGGTGCTGACGTTCGCGCGACCGCCGCGGCACGTGCCGATCCCGTGCGACGTCAGGGAACTCGTGGAACACGCGGTCCTGCTGTTCCGCGAAGGAGGGCAACTCACCGCGGGAACCGAGATCCGCGTCACCTGTCCCGCCGATCTGCCGTTCCTGCGCGCCGATCCCAACCAGATGCGCCAGGTGATCTGGAACCTGCTCTCGAATGCCGCGGAAGCCGTCACGGGGCCCGCCGTCATCGACGTCGGCGTCGTCGCCGTTCGCGCGCGCGGCGTGGTCGAGATCTCGGTGACCGACGATGGCCCCGGGGTGTCGGACCCGGCGGCAGCACTCGAGCCATTCTTCACGACCAAGGCACAGGGCACGGGCCTGGGCCTGGCCATCGTGAGCCGAATCGTCCGCGATCACGGTGGGGCGCTGCTGGTCGGCAACACGGCGACGCGCGGGGCACGCTTCACCGTGACCCTGCCGATCGACGCCGACGCCATGGTCATGGCAACGGGTCTCGACGCTGGACGTCGTCCCGCAACGGAGGACGCATGGCCACGGTACTGATCGTCGAGGACCACGCGAACGTGCGGCGGTCGATGGCCCTGATGGTCGAGCAGGATGGCCATGTCGTCCTCGAGGCCGCCACGGCGTCGGATGCCCTTGCCCTCCTGAGGACAAGGCACGTTGACGTGGTCGTGAGCGACGTGCGGATGCCGGGCGACCACGACGGCGTGAGCCTGCTGAGGAGCGTCAAGGGGATCGATCCCGACATCGAAGTCGTGCTCGCGACGGCCTTCGGCACCATCGACCATGCGGTAGACGCCATCAAGTGCGGGGCCTACGACTACCTCACCAAGCCGGTCGATCCCGAGCGGCTGCTGCTGACGATTCGCCGGGCCGCCGAACGCGGGGCGCTGGCCGTCGAGGTCAAGCAACTCCGCGCGCACATCGACCATGGGCACCTCGTGGCGCGCAGTCGGTCGATGCAGACGCTGGTGAAGCAGGTGCATCAGCTGGCGCAGTCCGACTCGACGGTGCTGATCACCGGCGAGAGCGGGACCGGCAAGGAACTGGTGGCGCGTGCCCTGTACGACGAAGGTCCGCGACGTCACGGCAAGTTCGTTCCGGTCAACTGCGGCGCGCTCACCGAGAGCATCCTCGAGAGCGAGCTGTTCGGGCACCGCAAGGGCGCGTTCACCGGCGCCGTGGCCGACAAGAAGGGCCTGCTCGAGGAGGCCGACGGCGGCGTGCTGTTCCTCGACGAGATCGGCGAGATGCCGCAGGGCATGCAGGTGCGGTTGCTGCGCTTCCTGCAGGGTGGCGAGGTACGGCGGCTCGGCGAGACGCAGACACGCCGCGTGAACGTCAGGCTGGTGGCCGCCACGCACCGTTCGCTCGAGAACGAAGTGTCGAGCGGCAGGTTCAGGCAGGACTTCTACTACCGGATCAACGTTGTGAGCCTGCACATCCCGCCCCTGCGGGAACGGCTCGACGACCTGTCGGAACTGGCCACCCACTTCCTGCATCGCGTGGCCGTCAGAGCCCGCCGCAAGGTCACCGGCCTGACCCCGCGCGCGATGGAACTGCTGCTTGCCTACACGTGGCCGGGCAACGTGCGTGAGCTCGAAAACGCGATCGAGCGGGCGACCAACCTCGCGTCAGGCGACCTGATCACGGAAGCCGATCTGCCTGCGGCGGTCACGGTCACCTCGGAGGGTGTCGTCGCGGAAGCTTCTGCAGGGACCGACGAAGAGCGCACGCGCCTGCTGAGCGCGCTCGAACGGAGCCGCTGGAACCAGAGCCGCGCGGCCGAAGTGCTCGGCATCAGCCGCACGACCTTGTGGCGCAAGCTGCGCGAGCACCGCATCGAGACGTAGCACATTCTGTTGCAGCAGTTCGTTTCGCGCCGACCGTTCGCGCGACCCTCACCAGCGCGTTTTCGCCAGTTTCCTGCAGTCGCGCCCTGCCGGCTGTGCGGGAACGAACCTTGCTGCGTTCCCGCCGTTCTCATTCTCAGCCAGTCAGGTCGGCACGGACGCTCGCTCCGGGAGTCCGTCATTCGTCCACGGGAGACAACGACGTGAAGCTGCCTCGAGTGACCTTGTGTGTGGCCCTGGTGGCAACGGCGGTGATCGCCGCCGAGCAATCGACGCCTGCGGTGGGCGAGGCGCCCGGCGCGAGCCTGACCGCCTTGTTCGACCTGTCGCGCGGCCTGGCGCGCGACACGAACGGTGACGGTATCGCCGACCGCATCGCCGCGCGTGTCGTCGTGCCCGCGGCGCCGACGGTGGGTGACATGGACGCGGCCACCAACATCGCCGGGCGCCTCGGGTTCGAAACCTCCGAGGCCGTGCTGCCCGTGTTGATGCGCGACAACGAGACCCTGACCGGCGACATCCTGCCCATCTTCGTCGGCCGCGACAACGTCCACGTCGCGGCGCTCGCCGGACGCGGCGCCATCGACCTGAAGAGCCTGACGGCCGGACAGGGCCTCGTGGCACTGGTGGAATCGCCGGTCGGCGGCGGGATGGCCGTCGTGATCGCCGGGGCCGACAACGACGGCACCGTCGCAGCGGGCGCCGAGTTCGGCGCGCGACTCCCGCGCTTGTGGGGCATGACCGGCATCACGATCGGTGCAATCGAGCAGCAGATCGCCCTGTTCTTGAGGTCGCAGCGCGTCACTGCCCAGGCCCCCGCCATCACGGCGCTCATCGTCGACAAGGACCGCCGTGGCGTGGCGCAAGTCGTGGCGCGGGTATCGGTGGGCGCCGCCGACGGCACGCGCGCGCTCACGGCGCTCGAACAACTCGACCTCGCGCATCGTCGCGGCCGCGAACCCCAGACCCTCAACTTCGCCAATGCGGCCGAGACCGTCGTCGACGTGGTCGCTGGCGGCAAGGTCGTGGGACGCGGGCGCGTCAGCCGCGCGGGGCTGAACCCGCGGACCCTGACGCCCCCGATCGATCCGGATGAACTGGCGACCGACTCGCCCGGCGAGCGCGGGGCAACCGCGGCCGCCGCGCCCGCGCCCGCCAAGACGTTCGACCTGACCAATCCCTATTCGATCGACGGGTGGTTCGGCGACAGCTACACCGACCTCATCCCAGACCGCACCGAGACGATGCTGGTGCTCGGTCGAGATCCCGATGCTGTCCACGCCGCGCACATCGCGGCACGTCTCGGGCTCGAATCAACGGGGATTACGCTGCCCATCACGCGTCCCGTCGGCAAGATCAGCGACCCGACGCGCGAGACGTCACCGATTCTCGTGGGCCGCGACAATCCCCTTACCGACACCCTGACGAAGATCGGCCGCGTGCGCCCCGGCGACCTCGCGGCTGGCCAGGGACTCGTGCAGGTCGTGCCCCGCGCGTTCGGCAACCAGACTGCCACGGTGGTCACCGGCGGCAACGCGGCGGGTACCGAAGCCGCTGCCCGCTATCTCGCGGAACGCGTGCCTTACGTCTGGGACGCCCGGCGCGGGAGCCTGACGTACCAGGACGTGTCGACGGAGATGACACGGTTCCTGCAGGCGCGCACCGGCGCCGGGCAGGCGAGCCTCATGCTGGCTGAACTCGACAATGCCCTCGACGGCATCACCGCGACAGGCATCCAGTCTGCCGAGGTGGCCATTTTCCTCGAGGCGGGCGATCCCGCGGTGGACGCGTTCGTGGGTGCGCGGGTGCGCGAGAAGCTGAAGATCCAGAACGTCACCGTCAAGAGCCGCGGGATGACCGATCCCGAGACGGTGTTCGACGACACGATGCAGGTGCCCTGGGAGGTCGACGATCTCCGCGAGCGTCTCAAGACAGAGGTCCTGCCCAAGGTCACGGCTGGCGCACGCGTCGACATCGAGGCCCGCGTCAGCGAGGCGCCGGAGTTCAGGCGGCAGCTGGCCGACGAGATCCGCGCGCAGGTCAAGGCGGCCGGAGCGCAGGACGCCAACGTCCGCGTGCGTTCGGCCTACAAGCAGGGTTTCTCGTGGCTGGTCGAAGAAGTCATCCCGTCGCTCAAGGGGCGAGGTGTCCGCCGCGTGCGCATCGAGGTCGCGCGGCTTCCCGTTGATCTGTCAAAGGCGCAGAAGTTCTACGAGGTGCCGACGCGTTGGATCCACGAGCTGTACCCGGTCGACGAGATCTTCGCCCGCGAACTGGGCCTGCCGGTCGACGCGTTCAGCATCGAGCAGGTCGACACGCCTGGCGAGACCTACCGTTTCGAGGCGTTCGACGGCGGCGGGAAGTCGGTGAGCAAGGCCGCGTTCAGCCCCAAGACCGTCGCCCGCGAGTACCTGGAGAAGTTTCCGGGCTGGGCGCGCGTCACCGGGACGACGGGCTGGCTCACGGCGAAGGTGGGCGACGCGACGGTGGCCGATGCGCGCATCGAGACCGACCCGGAGCGCGTGTGGGCGCACTACCAGTCGTCGGTGCTGCCCAAGATGTACGACTACGTGATGAAGGTCACCGACAACCGCCCGATGCCCGACAAGCAGCCGTTTCACCGCGACTTCGACGTCGACGTCACGATGAGCGAGCCCGATTACCGCATCGGCGTCGATGAGGAACTCGTCTCGTCGCTCGAGGCGCTGCACGAAGACCTCTACTTCGTGACGCTCGACTTCTTCGATGCGATCGGCCGGACGACGGTCCGTCGGCGCCTGGCGGCGCCCGGCAAGGTGTTCCCGATCATCCACCCGGAGCGCCGCGGCCAGCCCGGGACGGTGCGCTTCCTGTATGCCGGAAACGCCTCGACCAAGCCGCGGTTCGAGATTTCCTACAAGGTGGAGGGAACCGAGAAGCCCGTGAAGGTCTCACGCGACATCCCGAAGGTGGATGTCTCGACGACGGTCGCGCAGCGTGCCGTCGTGACGGCAGACAAGGTGGCGGAACTCGAGCTGCGGGTCGACGTGAAAGACGATCGCGACGCTGCCCGCGCGCTCGACGCCATCGCCGGCCTGGCGCGCCTCCAGCGTGCCGGCGCCTACAAGCAGTCGCTGTCGTACGAGCACGTGGCTGGCGTGGCGCTGGCGGTGGAGTCGAAGGAAGCGAGCGCACGCGCCGTGATCCCGTACTCGGGAGAGAGCGCGCCGACGGCCGTGCACACCGCGTCTGCGAAGCCGCCGTCGCCGCTGGTGACGTGGGACCACGTGATCAGCCCTGAGGAAAGCGAAGACATCGTGCGCAAGCTGTCGGCTTTCCCCGAGGTCGCGGCGTACCGCGCGGGCCGCTCGTATCGCGGCCTCCCGATATCGGTCCTCGAGATTCGCCTGCCCGGCGGCGGAGGGCTCGTGTCGCTGGCCAAGCTGACCACCGCGAAGCCGACCATCTTCATCACCGGCCGCCAGCACGCCAACGAGGTCTCGTCGACGAGCCACATCCTCAGGCTGGGGGAGTTGCTGCTCACCGACCCGGCGTACAAGGCCATCCTCACGCGTGTGAACGTGGTGCTGCACCCGGTCGAGAATCCCGACGGCGCGGCCATGGCGTACGAGCTGCAGAAGCTCACGCCCACGCACATGCTGCACGCGGGGCGCTACAGCGCGCTCGGCATGGACGTCGGCTCGCAGGTGGGCATGGCCGACCCGCTGTTGCCCGAGTCGCTGGTGCGCACGCGGGTCTGGCGAGACTGGTTGCCAGACATCTACCTCAATCCGCACGGGTACCCGTCGCACGAGTGGGTGCAGCAGTTCGCAGGCTACGTGCCGCCGGGCTTCCGTTCGTACCTGTCGTCGCGGGGGTGGTGGACGTCGATGAACGTGCTTCGAGACCCGCGGTATCCCGAGCACGGCGTCGTCCTCGATCGCATCCGCGAGAACCTGGTGCGCGAGATGAACAGCAACGCCGACGTGCGCGCCATGAACCTCAGGCACCAGTCGCGGTATCGCCGCTGGGCGTTCGGGTACGCGCCGTTCGTGTATGGGCAGGAAATCTACAAGGACACCGCGATTTACTACTCGGATCCGGAGACCGGTGAGCCGTCAGGGCCTCGACGCGCGGGCGGTGGCCGTGGCGGCGGCGGTGGCGGCGGCGGTCGCTTCGCGATGAACGCGTGGCCGCAGGTGACGTACTTCGTCGGCATGACCGAGTCGCCCGACGAGACGGCGCAGGGCGCCTGGCTCGACCTGACCACGAAGCCCGGCTTCTCGTTCCTGATGGCGAACGTCCGCTTCCTCCAGGAGGGCGAAGGCAAGGTCGAGCGAATCGAAGAGGACGGGCAGCGTGACGCGGCGACGCGCACCTTGCTGAGGGTGAGACCGCTGAAGCCCGGGAAGCCACCGGCGGCGGCCCGCACCACGCAGCAATGATGTGAGCCCCTGCCCGCCTCCGCGCGCAAGCGCGACCGGAGCCCGCCTCGCCGAAGCGCGCAAGCGCGAAGGCGGGACGATCTGTTGCAGCAGAGTGTTGCACGCCAGCCGCGCGTGCGGACCGGCCGAGCCGGCCGCACGTGCGGATCAGGGCGAATTCGCAGAAATCGAGCGAGCGGCGCCGTTGGTGTGCTGCTTGCTACTCATCACGGTATCCCGCTGTGTCGTTGTTCACTGGCCGCCCCGGGCGGCGTTCGCCGTCCAGTGTGCGGGTTGAGGAGGTTGGGTATGCGGAAGTGGTACGTGGGACTTGTCGTGCTCGCTGGGATCGTTGGTGGCTCGGCGCTGATCTGGCGCAGGCGCAGAACGCCCAGATCGTCGGCACGATCAAGGACGAGAGCGGAGCCGTGATCCCCGGCGCCACCGTGACGGCGCGCAACACCGAGACCGGCCTGGCCCGCGTGGCCGTCTCCGACGACAAGGGAACGTACCGCCTGCAGGCGCTGCCCCCCGGTCTCTACACCGTCGTGACCGAACTCCCCGGGTTCAACACCGAGACGCAGGAGCGTCTCTCGCTGGTCATCGACCAGTCGGTGACCATCAACGTCACGCTCAAGCCGGCGACCGTCAGCGAGTCGGTGACCGTGGCGGCCGACACGCCGCTGGTCGACACGACCCAGTCGACGGTCGCCACGAGCGTCAGCAACCAGCAGATCCAGGACCTGCCCGTCGCGTCGCGCCGCTGGATCGACCTCGCGATGCTGACCCCGGGCGTCTCGCAGGACAACATCCGCGGCTTCTTCTACCGCGGCAACGTCAACATCGGCGCCGGCACCCGCGAGTACTCCAACGGGTTCGTCGTCGACGGCGTGAACAACACGTGGGCGCAGATGGGCGAGCCGCGCCAGAACTTCGCGATGGACTCCATCCGCGAGTTCAAGGTGTCGTCATCGACCTACAAGGCCGAGTTCGGCCTGGCCACCGGCGGCATGCTCAGCGTGGTCACCAAGTCGGGCACGAACGACCTGAGCGGCTCCGCGTTCACGTTCTTCCGCGACAAGTCGCTGACGGCGAAGACCTACTTCGAAACCGAGAAGCCCGACTTCCGCCGCTACCAGTACGGCGGCACCGTGGGTGGTCCGATCATCAAGAACCGGACGCACTACTTCCTCGCGCTCGAGCGCACCGACGAGAACCAGTTCTTCACGGTGAACGCGGGCGGTCGCTGGCCGCAGTACGAAGGCACCTACCAGAGCGATCAGTATCGCTGGACGTACACAGCGAAGGTCGATCACCAGCTGTCGGCGTCGCAGAGCATCTTCCTGCGCGCGGCGCAGGAGGTCGAGTACCGCCCGATCATCACGGCCGGCGGTCGCGTGCACCCGACCAACAGCTTCGACTTCGCGGTGCCGCGCGACTCGTACGTCTTCGGGCACACCTGGGTGGCGAACTCGCAGCTGATCAACGACTTCCGCTTGCAGTACGCCTACGCGAAGTACGAGGTCGCCCCGCCCTACAGCCACGGCTCGTGGGAACCAGGCGACTTCGGCGCCGACCGGCTCGACCTCTGCACGGCGATCTACAACTACCCGTCGCTGGGGCTGGGCGGATGCGGCAACAGCCAGATGGGTCCAGAGAAGCGCTTCCAGGCGAGGAACGACACGTCGTGGACCACCGGCGCGCACCAGTTCAAGGTCGGCGTGGACTTCAGCTACATCACCTTCCGGTCTGACAACATGGGATCACCGCTCGGGTCGTGGACCTTCCCGCGCGACGTCGAGTACAACGTCAACGACCGCACGACCTACCCGACGCAGTACACGAACAACCTGCCGACCTACGCCGAGATCCCCACGAAGCAGTTCGCCGTTTTCGTGCAGGACGACTGGAGGACTCGGCGACACGCTGACGGTCAACGCGGGCCTCCGCTACGACCGGCAGTTCGGCTCGTTCAACGAAGATCTCGACGACCTGCTCGGGCGGATCGAGGACAAGCTCGGGCCAGGCTTCGGCTACCCGCTGCCGATCCCGTTCCATGAAGGGTCGGACACGCGCGGTGACAAGAACAACTGGGGACCGCGCATCGGCCTCGTGTGGGATGCCACCAACAACGGCCGCCTGACCCTGCGCGCCGGGTACGGGCTGTTCTACGACAACATGCGGACGCTGCAGAACTTCGGCGAGCTGACGTGGCCGCAGAGCAAGCCGATCATCATCAGCAACCCGAGCTTCCCCGACCCGCTGCAGGGGAAGTCGCGCGACCAGTTCATCTCGACGGCTCCGCCCAACATCACGGTGATGGACAACGCCACGGTGAGCGCCTACGCGCACCAGTTCAGTGCCGGGGCGTCGAAGATGCTCGGCCGCGACTTCGGCATCACCGCCGACGTCATCATCGTCCAGCGGAAGTCCGACCGCGACACCGTCGACCTGAACCTGCCAGACCAGGTGACGCGCGTGCGCCCCTACCCGCAGTTCGCGCGCGTGTCGCAGTGGCAGTCGACCGCCGACAATCGCTACAACGCCCTGCTGCTCAAGTTCGAGAAGCGCATGAGCAACCGCTACCAGTACCTGGCGTCGTACACGCTCAGCAAGTCCGAGGACGACAGCTTCCAGAACGTCTACGGCGACCGCTACGGGTTCTTCAAGGAGACGTACCCGGGTGCGGCCGACCGACGGCACCGCCTGGTGATGAGCGGCATCGTGCAGTTGCCATGGGAGATGCAGGCCTCGACCATCATCGACCTTCGCTCGAGCCTGCCGATGAACCCGACGACGAGCCTCGACCTCAACGTCGACGGCTACACGGGTGACATCCCGGCGGGCGTGACCCGCTTCAGCGGCTGCCGCGACCTGAGCATGGAGGCGATCAACACCTTCCGCACCGGGCGGGGCCTGTTGCCGGTTGCCGAGGTGGCGTGCCCCGGGTTCGCCAACATCGACCTGCGCCTTTCGAAGGTGTTCCAGTTCGGCGCCAGCCAGCGGCTCGAGTTGATCGCACAGTTGTTCAACGTTGCCGGACGCGCCAACTTCGGCATCCCGGCCAACAACATCACCGCCGCGACGTTCGGACAAACGCTGTCCCTGCTCCCGAACATCAACGCGCCCTCGCGCCAGGTCGAACTGGCCGTGCGGTACATGTTCTAGTCCCGCAGGCCGCTGGCCCGGAGGCGTTCGCCTCCGGGCCCGGTCGCTCGGGCCGCCGCAAGGGCTCCATGCGAGCTCACGGGAGACGTGCACCTGCCAGACCTCCCAGGGGCAACCTGTGGGCACCGCGTGGCGGGTCGGACGGAGTCAGCTCATGATTCGGATCGGTGTCGATACCGGTGGCACGTTCACCGACCTCGTGCTGCTCGACGGGCGCGAGTTGTTCGTTCACAAGGTGCGCTCGACGCCCGATGATCCGTCGCGCGCCATCCTCGACGGGATCCACGAGATCCTCGCGCTGCGCACCGCCGGTCACGACGCCACGGCGTCGATGTCGGGCCTCGACGTCGTCCACGGATCGACCGTGGCCACGAACGCGGTACTCGAGCGTCGTGGCGCGCGCGTCGGCCTCGTCGCCACGCGCGGCTTCGAAGACGTGCTCCGCATCGGCCGGCAGACCCGCAAGGAGCTCTACAACTTCCAGGTGGCCGATCGCGCACCGCTGGTGGATGACGGCATGACCTTCGGAGTTGACGAGCGCCTGCTGGCCGACGGGTCGGTGCGCACGCCGTTCGACCCCGCCGTGCTCGACGGCCTGGTCACGTCGCTGCGCGACGGCGGCGCGGTCAGCGTCGCCATCTGCCTGCTGCACTCCTACGCCAACCCCGCTCACGAGCGCCTGATCGCCGACCGCCTTCGCGACGAGGGGTTCAGCGTGTCGGCGTCGCACGTCATCCTGCCCGAGTACCGCGAGTTCGAGCGGTGGAGCACCACGGTCGTCAACGCTTACGTCACACCGTTGATGGACAGCTATCTCGGCCGCCTCCAGGACGCCCTGCAGGGCACGCGGCTGAGCATCATGCAGTCGAACGGCGGCTCGATCTCGGCGACACAGGCGCGCGCAGCGGCGGTGCAGACCATCCTGTCGGGACCCGCGGCGGGCGCCGTGGGGGCGCTCGCCGTCGCCGAGGCGGCGGGCTTTCCCCGCGTCATCAGCTTCGACATGGGCGGCACCTCGACCGACGTGAGCCTCATCGACGGGGGCATCGGCGTCACCACCGAGTCGACCGTGGGCGACTTCCCCGTGCGCCTGCCGATCATCGACATCCACACCGTGGGGGCCGGTGGCGGCTCGATCGCCTTCATCGATCCGGGCGGTGCCCTGCGCGTGGGACCTCGCAGTGCCGGCGCCGATCCCGGCCCGATCTGCTATGGCCGCGGTACCGAGTTGACGGTCACCGATGCCAACCTGCTGCTCGGCCGCCTCGACCCCGGGGCCTTCCTCGGCGGTCGGATGACGCTCGACGTCAGCGGGGCGCGCGTCGCCGCACGAGCGATGGGCAAGACGCTGGGGATGAGCGAGACGCAGTTGGCGCACGGCATCATCCGGATCGCGAACGCCAACATGGAGCGCGCCATACGGGTCGTCTCGGTACAGCGTGGATTCGATCCTCGCGACTTCGCGCTGCTCGCGTTCGGCGGCGCCGGCGGCATGCACGCGTGCGAGATCGCCGACACGCTCGACATCACGACGGTCATCGTCCCACGGCACGCGGGGGTGCTGTCGGCCCTCGGCATGCTGCTCGCCGACGTCACGAAGGACTACTCGCAGAGCGTGTTGCGTCATGCCGACGCGGTAGACGAGGCGTGGATCGAGGCGCAGTTCGACCCGCTGGTCGCCCGCGCGCATGCCGACCTGGATCGCGAAGGATTCGACGCGTCACGACAGGTGATCGACCGCATGCTCGACGTGCGGTACGTGGGGCAGTCGTTCGAAATCAGCGTGCCGTTCGACGCAGGATTCCGGGCGACGTTCGACGCACAGCACGCACGGCTGTATGGCTACTCGAACCCGGCCCGCCCGGCCGAGATCGTGAACGTGCGCGTCAAGGCCAGCGGCATCACCTCGAAGCCGGCCCTGCCGCGTGCGTCGAGCGCGACCAGCGAGGCGCCGACGCCGTTGACGGTGCGGCCGGCGTGGTTCACCAGCCGGCCCGTCGACACGCCGGTGTTCCGCACCGAGACACTCGAGGCCGGCGCGGCGGTGATGGGGCCGGCCATCCTGGCCGGCGCGCAGGCCACCACGGTGATCCCGCCGAACTTCCGCTTCCGCGTCGATGCGCTCGGCAACGTCATCGCGTCGCGTGTCGCGGCGGGCGGACGCGTCCGCAAGGCGTCGTCTGCGCTCCTGGCAGCCACGGTTTCGCAGGCGGACTGAATCATGCGCATCGATCCGATCGAGTTCGAGATCTTCAAGAACCTCTTCGTCTCCATCGCCGAGGAGATGGGCGTCACCCTGTGCCGCACGGGCTTCTCGCCCAACATCAAGGAGCGGCTCGACTACTCGTGCGCGGTGTACGACCGCCACGGCGAGACGATCGCGCAGGGCGATCACATGCCGGTGCACCTCGGCGCCATGCCGCTGTCGGTGCGCGCGGCGATCGACCACGTGGCGATGGAGCCGGGCGACGTGGTCATGCTCAACGACCCGTACCGCGGCGGCACGCACCTGCCCGACATCACGCTCGTGGCGCCCGTGTTCATCGGGCGCGAGAAACGCCCGTCGTTCTTCGTGGCCAACCGCGCGCACCATTCCGACGTGGGCGGCATGAGCCCCGGGTCGATGCCGCTGGCACGCGAACTGTTCCAGGAGGGCCTGATCATCCCGCCGGTGCGCCTCGTGCGGCGCGGCGAGGTCGTTGCCGACGTGATGGCGATGCTGCTGGCCAACGTCCGGACACCCGACGAGCGGGAAGGCGACATCGCCGCGCAGATCGCTTCGAACCGCGTGGCCGAGAAGCGCCTGCGCGAGATCGTCGAACGATACGGCGCGAAGCGCGTGCACGGCTACGCGGCCGCGCTCCAGGACTACACCGAGCGGGTGATCAGGGCGGCCATCCGGCATATCCCAGATGGCGAGTACCAGTTCACCGATGCCCTCGAGGACGACGGGTTCGGCTCGACGCCGATCCAGATCCACGTGGCCATCCGCATCGACGGAGAGACGGCGCGCGTCGACTTCACCGGCTCGGACCCGCAGGCCACCGGTGGCGTCAACGCGAACCTCGCGATCACGCTCTCGGCGACGTTGTACGCCTTCCGCTGCCTCGTCAACGACGACGTGCTCTACAACTCGGGCGTCAGGCGCCCCGTCGAGGTCATCGCGCCCGAGGGCACCATCGTCAACGCCCGCATGCCCGCTGCGGTGGCGGGAGGCAACGTCGAGACGTCGCAGCGCATCACCGACGTCGTGCTCGGGGCGCTGGCGAAGGCGTTGCCGGCGGTGATCCCGGCCGCCAGCCAGGGCACGATGAACAACGTGACGCTGGGCGGCGTGCATCCCCTCACGGGGCGTCCCTTTGCCTACTACGAGACGCTCGGCGGCGGCATGGGCGGTCGCAACGGGCAGCGCGGGATCAGCGGCGTGCACACGCACATGAGCAACACGCGCAACACGCCCGTCGAGGCGATCGAGCACTACCTGCCGGTGGTGATCACCGAGTACGCGCTCCGGCGCGGAAGCGGAGGGGCCGGCGCGTTTCCTGGCGGCGATGGCCTGGTGCGCGAGTACGAGGTGCAGTGCCCGACCAGCGTGACGACGCTCTCGGAACGTCGGAAGTCGCAGCCGTACGGCGCCGTCGGCGGGGCGCCTGGCAAGAGCGGACGCAACACGCTGATCCGCCGTGACGGTCACGTGCAGGTGCTTGGCGGCAAGGCCCGCATCGAACTCGAAGCCGGTGATCGGCTGCGGATCGAAACCCCGGGTGGCGGAGGTTACGGAGTGGAGCACCACGAATGACGACCGCGCCAGCGCAGGCCACGGGAATGTTCGCGTTCTGGTCGACGGCCTCGCCCGATGCGCGCCGCTCGCTCGTCGCCGCTGCCATGGGGTGGATGCTCGACGCGTTCGACGTGATGCTGTACGCGCTCGTCCTGGCGTCATTGATGGCCGACCTGGGCATGGACAAGGCGACGGGAGGGTTGCTCGGGTCGCTCACCCTCGCGGCCTCCGCCCTCGGTGGCGTCATCTTCGGCGTGATCGCGGATCGGTTCGGCCGCACACGGGCCCTCGTGCTCAGCATCCTCATCTACTCGGTCTTCACGTTCGCGTGCGGTCTCGCGCAGAACGTCATGCAGCTTGCGATCTTCCGCGTGCTGCTCGGGATCGGCATGGGCGGCGAATGGGCGAGCGGCGCGGCCCTCGTGTCAGAAACCTGGCCCGCGGAGCATCGCGGCAAGGCGCTCGGCCTGATGCAGAGCGCGTGGGCCGTCGGCTACGCGCTCGCGGCCGTCGTCAACATGCTGGTGCTGCCCACGTTCGGATGGCGCGCGGTGTTCTTCGTCGGCGTCCTGCCCGCGTTCTTCACGCTGTGGGTGCGCCGCAAGGTGCGCGAACCCGAGGTCTGGCGCCAGTCGCAGGCATCGACGCACGTCGCACCGTCGATCATGACCATGTTTCGCGGGCCCCTGCTGCTGACGACCCTGGTGATCACGCTGATGAACGCGTGCACGATGTTCGCGTGGTGGGGCTTCAACCTGTGGATTCCCGCGTACCTGTCGCTTTCGGTCGAGGGCGGCGGCATCGGCCTGACCGCCGTGTCGATGTCGTGGTTCATCGTGGCGATGCAGGTCGGGATGTGGTTCGGCTACGTGACGTTCGGCTTCATCAGCGATGCCGTCGGACGCCGGCGAACGTACGTCACCTACCTGCTGACGGCGGCCGTCCTGATGTTCACGTACGCGTCGCTGCGCGAGCCGTGGATGCTGCTGCTCCTCGGCCCGTTCGTCGCCTTCTTCGGGACCGGCTACTTCAGCGGGTTCGGCGCCGTGACAGCGGAGTTGTATCCGACCGCCATCCGCGCGACCGCGCAGGGACTCACCTACAACGCCGGCCGGATCGTGAGCGCTGCGGCTCCGTTCATGCTCGGGTCGGTCGCGCAAAGCCGTGGTTTCGGCTTCGCCTTCGGGCTGGCGGCGGCGGCGTTCGTCGCGGCGGCTGCGTGCTGGATCGCCATCCCGGAGACCAAAGGCCGCGAGCTGGCGTAGTCCCCTGACACATCCGTGACACTCGCCCGCGAACCCTGACACCGTGGGACCGTAGCTGAACCGGATAATGAAGGGGTATGCACGCACCAGCAATCCCCACGCCGACCTCGCGTCGGGCACAGGAACCCATTCTCCAGTCGCTCTTCAAGCCAAGCAGTTGGCCATTCATCGGTGTTCATGTCGCCGCGCTGCTGGTCTTCGTCGTCACGTTCTCGTGGACGTACGTCGCCGTGGCATTCGCGCTCTACGCCGTGCGGATGTTCGGGATCACCGGCGGCTACCACCGGTATTTCTCGCATCGGACTTATCGCACGGGCCGCGTGTTCCAGTTCGTCCTCGCATGGATCGGCTGCTCGTCGGTCCAGAAGGGCCCGCTCTGGTGGGCGGCGCACCATCGTCATCACCATCAGTACAGCGACGAGGATCCGGACCTGCACTCGCCGGGCCTGCGGGGCTTCTACTGGTCGCACGTCGGCTGGATCCTCGCGCCCGACTACGAGGAGACGCAGTACCAGCGCATCCCCGACATGGCGAAGTATCCCGAGTTGCTGTGGCTCAACCGGTGGCACCTGGTGCCCGGCATCGTGCTGGCCGTGTCGCTGTTCCTGATCGGCGGGTTGCCGTTGCTGGCGTGGGGCTTCTTCCTGAGCACCGTGGCCTGTTGGCACTGCACGTTCATGATCAACAGCCTGACGCACATGTTCGGCAAGCGCCGCTACGAGACCACGGACGATAGCCGCAACAGCCTCATCCTCGCGCTGCTGACGATGGGCGAAGGCTGGCACAACAACCACCACTACTGGCAGGCGTCGACGCGCCAGGGGTTCTTCTGGTGGGAGATCGACCTGACCTACTACACGCTCCGCGCCCTGCAATCTGTGGGCGTCGTGTGGGACATCAAGGAACCGCCCGCCCACGTGGTCGCCGGTTCGAAGATCCGCGCCGCCGCGTAACATCGCCGCGTCCCGCGCATACGGGCCCGCGACACGACCGGGTCGACGGCTACGGGACGAACCGATATCCCACGCCACGCACGTTGAGCAGGTGGCGTGGGTTCGTCGCATCCTCCTCGAAGGCCCGGCGCAGGGCCACCAGGACGTTGTCAACGACGCGCGTGTTGGGGTGATTGGGGAGTTCCCACACGTCGGCGAGCAACTCGCGCCGCGTGATCACCTCGTTCGGTCGTGACACGAACAGGCGCATCGCGTCGATTTCCTTTTTCGACAACTGGACGATGCCCTGCCGCGTCTGCGCCTCCCAGGTGCGGAAGTCGATCCAGAACTCCCCGAAGGTGTAGCGCTCGGTGCCGGCGTCGGCCAACTCGCCGGCCGCGCGCTGATCGCGCGACCAGGTCTGCCGCCGGAGCAAACCCTCGACGCGCGCCAGCAGTTCCGCGAGGTCGAACGGCTTCGTCACGTAGTCGTCGGCGCCGAGTTTCAGCCCGTAGACGATGTCGTCTGGCTGCGCCCGGGCGGTGAGCATCAGGATCGGCGTGAAGTTCCCGTCACGGCGCAACTGCTGACACACTTCGAAGCCATCCACCTCGGGCAGGCGGACGTCGAGGATCACGAGGTCGAAGCGCTCGTTCCGCACGCGCTCGAGCGCCTCGCGGCCGTTGTGCGCAATGTCGACCGCGTGGTGCTTCCGCTGCAGGTTGAGGCGGATGCCGTCGGCGATGGCTTCCTCGTCTTCGACGACGAGGATGTGTGCGGGCTGGGGTCACGATCGCCCTCCGACGCACCGGCAGGCGCACGACGAGACGGGTGCCGGCCCGTCCCTCCTGCGAAAACGCAATCACGCTGCCCTTCATCTCCTTGACGAGCCCGAGCACGATCGAGAGACCGAGTCCCGTGCCGCCCCGCCGTTCCGAGATCTCGCGGCCAATCTGGTAGAAGCGGTCGAAGATCTTCGAGAGATCGCTCCGGGGGATGCCCACGCCGTCGTCCTCGACCTCGATCGTCACCTGCGACCGGTCGTCGCTGACGCGGCACCTGACCTCACCGCCGCGGGCCGAGAAACGGACGGCGTTCTCGATGAGGTTCGTCATGACGCGCCGCAGGGCCTCGGCCGTGGCCATCACCACGGCGTCGGTCGTGACGTCCACGACGAGCCTGACGCCGCGTGCTTCGACCTGTCCGCGCAGCTCATGGAAGTATCCCTCGAAGAAGGGTCGCAGGCGGACGGGCTCGAGTGCGATCCGCTTCCTCCTGGAGATGAGCCGGCTGCTCTCGAGCACGTTGTCGACCAGTGTCCCCATGCGATCCACCTGCTGCAGGATGAATCCTACCGACCGCTGGCGTTCCTCCTCGGTCATGTCGGGCTGCTGCAGGGTCTGCGCGTGCAGCTTGATGGCCGCAAGGGGGGACTTCATCTCGTGCGTGATGTTCGACACGAATTCGTCCTGCTTGTGCGAGTAGTTGCGCGCCCCGAGCGCCTGGGCGAGCTGGTAGGTCAGGCCGCCGATGACGATGACGAACAGGACGCAGCCGACGACGAGCACCCAGACATGCGAGGCGTCGCCGCGCGCCCCGACGCGCTGCGCCAGCTCGTTGATGGTCGACATCGACGAGACGACGTAGACGACCCAGTACACGAGCAGCGTAATCGTCACCAGCAGCGAGAGCACGTAGCTCACGATGATGCGGGTCGAGCGTCGGCTGGACATTCGCGCCGATCATAGCAGGCGGCCGCGTTGCCGCACCGCCCGCCCCTACGCCTGCACGATGGCGTGCAGGATGGCCTTCTGCACGTGGAGTCGGTTCTCGGCCTGGTCGAACACGACCGAGACCGGCGAATCGATCACGCTGTCGGTCACCTCGTCGCCGCGATGCGCCGGGAGGCAGTGCATGAACAACGCGCCCGGAAGGGCCGTCGCCATCAACGCCTCGTTCACCTGGTAGGGGCGGAAGACGCGGTCGCGCTCGGCCCTCTCTGATTCCCGGCCCATCGACGCCCACACGTCCGTGTAGATCGCGCTGGCCTCGCGCACTGCCGCGTGCGGATCCACGAAGAGCCGAAGCTGCGCCCCGAAGCGCGCGTGGCCGCTCGCCCGGATCGCGTCGGCTGGCTCGAGCGCGTAGCCCTCGGGTGAGGCGATGTGCACATGGATCCCGAGCCCGAGGCACGCCTGTGCCAACGAGTAGGCGACGTTGTTGCCGTCGCCTACGAACGCGACGGTGCGGCCCTGCACGTCGCCCCAGCGCTCGATCAGCGTCAGCACGTCGGCCATCGCCTGGCACGGATGCTCCTGGTCACTCAGGGCGTTGATCACCGACAGCCGTGGCGCTGCCGTCGAGAACTCCTCGAGCCGCGACTGGGCGAAGGTGCGAATCACCACGGCCGACACCCAGCGCTCGAGGTTCCTGGCCACGTCGGCGATCGTCTCCCGTCCGCCGAACACCGCGTCGCCCGTGGGTGACAGCACCTCGCCGCCAAGTTCGTGAATGGCCACCTCGAAGGTCGACCTGGTGCGCAGCGAGGGCTTCTCGAACAGCAGCGCCACGTGCCGTCCTCCCAGCGCGTGCGCCGTCGGCGCGTGCCGCAGCAGGTTGCGATCGCACTTCAGCACCGATGCCAGCCCGAGCACCTCGTCGAGCTGATCGTGCGAGAAGTCGAGGATCGAGAGGAAGTCCTTCGGATACGTGCGCTGTCGCGCCTGCGTCTGCATTGGCGATACGGTCCTGGTGAAGGCAGCCTAGGTTCGATAGTCGGCGTTGATGCGGACGTAGTCTGCCGACAGGTCGCACGTGAACATCGTCGCTTCGTGGTCGCCGCCCGCGCCGAGATCGACCGTCACGCTCACGTCAGTCTGCCGCAGGTGCTCGGCGGCCAGTTCGGCGCGTTCGTCGAAGGGGCGGCCTCCCTCGAACATCACGATGTCGCCGACCAGCACGCGGGCGCGCAACTGGTCGAACGCGCTTCCGCTCCGCCCAGCGACCGCCACGAGGCGTCCCCAGTTGGGGTCGCCGCCATGGATCGCGGTCTTGACGAGCAGCGAGTTGGCGATCGCCCGCGCACACAGCCGCGCGTCGGCGTACGAGGCGGCGCCGGTGACATGCACGGCGACGAGCTTCGTGGCGCCCTCCCCGCCGCGCACGATGCCGAGCGCCAGTTCCATGCAGACGTCGCGCAGGGCGTCCACGAATTCGCCATAGGTCGCCCGGTCGATCGTGACACCGCTCGCGCCGCCCGCGAGGGCAAAGACGGTGTCGTTCGTCGAGCACTCCCCATCCACCGTGATCGCGTTGAACGTGTCCTCGCACGCCTCGACGAGCGCCCGGTGCAGCATCGCGCCCTCAACCGCGGCGTCGGTCGTGACCACGGCGAGCATCGTCGCGAGATTCGGCTCGATCATCCCCGAGCCCTTGGCCATCCCGCCGACCGTGAACGACGCCCCCGACGCGAGCGTGCAGCGCACCGCATGCTCCTTGGGGAACGGGTCGGTCGTCATGATGGCGCGCGACGCCTCGGCGTGACCGGTGGGCGACAGCTGATGCGCGGCGTCGATGATGCCGCGGGCGACCTTGGCCGCATCCAGGTGCACGCCGATGACGCCCGTCGAGGCGACGAGGACCTCTTCGGCCTCGCATCCGAACGCGCGGGCGGCCTCCGCAGCCATCAGGCGGGCCGTCTGCATCCCCTGCTGGCCGGTGCAGGCGTTGGCGCAGCCGCTGTTGATCACCACGGCACGCGCGTGCCCACGTGACGCCACGAGGTGCTCGCGCGAGAGCACCACGGGGGCGGCGACTGCCTTGTTCGTCGTGAACACCGCCGCCGCGGTGGCGAGCGACGTGCTCTCGACCAGCGACACGTCGAGGCCCCCGTTCTTCTTGATCCCTGCTGCCACTCCGGCGGCGCGGAATCCTGCCGGGGCCGTGACGCCCCCGTCGATGGACGCGATGCTCATGATGCCGATACCGTGAGGCGCCTGACCAGCGGCGCAGCGTGCTCGGGGCGGAGTTCGATACCCTGGCCGGCCGTCAGCGGCAGCCGCAGGTGGTTCTCGCGCGGCTTGTCGAACGATGCCGACGAGAACTGCAGCGCGACGGCGTGCTGGCCGCAGTGGCGGAACTTCGGGCATCCCGTGCAGTCGAGGGCGATCTTCTCGGGAAACCACAGGTGCGGCACGATCGTGAAGCCGAGGCGCACGAAGTGGCTCGGGTCGTGCGTGAAGGCGCACAGCGTCGAGAAACCGTGCACCTGGGCGCGTTCACACAACGCCGAGATCAGGCGTGACCCGAGGCCGTGACCGCGGAACCCCGCATCGACGACCAGCGAACGCACCTCGGCGACCGCCCGGCTCAGTGGAGCAAGCTCTGCGCACCCCACCACCCCGTCGCCATCGGTGGCGACGATGAAGCGCGTCGCATGCGCGGTGACGTCGTCGAGCGTCCGGGGCAGGAGGTGACCGCTCTCGAGGTTGTCGTCGATCAACTGCAGGATGCGCGTGGCGTCGCCGACGACGCCGGTCCTGAACGACACGGAGGCAGCGCGGTCGGTGGAACTCACCTGGTCCTCGTCTGGTGGTGCGGACTCCGCGATGGAGTCGTGGGCTACGGCGGCGCTCACGCGTGGCCTCCGAAGGTCTCGGCCAGCGCCCGGTCGAGGAGGGCAAGGCCGTGATCGATCTCTGCCTCGGTGATCACCAGGGGCGGGAGCATCCTGATCACGCGCTCGTTTGTCCGATTGACGATGAGGCCGCGTGCCAGGGCGGCAGGGACGATGGGCGCGGCATCGACGCTGAGTTCCATGCCCCACATGAGGCCGGCGCCCCTCACCTCTGTGACCACCGCGTGCCTCGTAGCGACCGCGCGCAACCCCGCCTCGAAGTGCGCGCCGACTCGACGGATGTGCTCGAGCAGGCCGCCCTCCTCGAGCGCCTCGAGGTACACGAGCGCCGCCCGGCACGCGAGCAGGTTGCCGCCGTATGTCGTGCCGTGGTCGCCGTAGGCAATCGCGCTGGCGACGCGCTCCGAGATGAGCGCCGCCCCGACGGGGAAGCCCGCGCCGAGCGCCTTCCCGATCGACACGAGGTCGGGCGAGAGGCCCAGCGCCTGGAAGTGGAACGGCGTCCCCGTGCGCCCGAGTCCGCTCTGCACTTCGTCGGCGATCAGCAGCGCGCCGGTTCGATCGCAGGCCTGCCGGATGGCCTCCGCGAATGCCGGCGACAGGGGCCGCACGCCGCCCTCTCCCTGGATCGGCTCCGCGATGATGGCGGCCGTTGTGTCGTCGACGGCCGCGAGCAGCGCGGCCGGATCACCGGGCGACACGAACCGCACGTCCTGGATCAGCGGCTTGAACGGCGCGCGGTAGTGATCGTCCCACGTCACCGACAACGCGCCCATGGTGCGCCCCGCGAAGCCGTGATCGAGTGCGACGTACGACGTCCGCGTCGTGACGCCCTGGGTGAACCAGTAGCGGCGCGCGAACTTCAGGCATGCCTCGACGGCCTCGGCGCCTGAGTTCGAGAAGAACACGCGAGGCAGGCCCGAGAGCCGCGCCAACCGCGCGGCCACCTTGCCCTGGAGGGGGTGGAAGAAGAGGTTCGACGTGTGCGCGAGCGTGCGCGCCTGGTCGGAGAGGGCGTCGGCAAGCCCCGGATGCCCGTGGCCGAGCGACGACACGCCAATCCCCGACAGGAAGTCGAGGTACTTCGTGTCCTCGGTGTCGTACAGGTAGACGCCCTCGCCGCGCACGAACGCCACGGGGTTGCGACGGTACGTCTGCAACACGTGCCGGGACTCGAGTGCGCGGATCTCGTCGAGCGGTGGCGACGCGGTGGGATGGCTCATGACAGCGACTCCTGCGAGGTACGGCTGATGCGCGTGCCCGCGCGCGACAGCAATCGCGCGGGCGTCCGCGCGTCCACGATTGAGATGTCGTCCACGCCGGCGTCGAGCGCGTGCCGGCAGGCCGTGAGCTTGGCCACCATCCCCGCCGACGCGGTGCCGTCTGCGATCAACGCGTCGATGGCCGCCGGGTCGAGGTGGGCAATCACCGAGTGCGACGCGTCGAGCACGCCGGCGACCGAGCCGCCGATGATGAGCCGCGATGCGCGTCCCACGCCGGCCAGGTGGGCCGCCATCGTGTCGGCGTTCACGTTGTAGAGCTGCCCGCGGACGTCGATGCCGATGCACGCGACCACGGGGATCGCGCCCGCCGCGATGAGCGCGTCGAACACGTGCGGCCATGCGGTGCCGACAGGTGTGCCCACGAGGCCGAGGTCGACCAGGCGTCCGTCGACGGCGCGGTGTGCGGCGGCCTTCTCGACCAGCACGCACGACGCGTCGGCGCCCGTCATGCCCACGGCGGCGGCGCCAGCCGCGGCGAGCGCGGCGACAAGGCGCGTGTTGACTGCCCCTGACAGCACCGTCACCACCGCGTCGAGGGTGGCGGCATCGGTGATCCGCAGGCCATCGACAGCGGCCTTCGCTATCCCGCGTCGCCCGCACTCCGCGTCGATTTCCTTTCCTCCGCCGTGGACGACGACCAGCGGGCCCTCGGCGGCAAGCGTGACGAGCACCGCGGCGAGCCCGGCAAGGCCTGCGCCCGGCTCGAGCAGTTCGCCGCCCAGCTTGACGACCGTCGGGCGCATCGCGCTCACAGCAATCCCGCCGTCTCGGCGATGCCGCGCGAGACGTTGAAGTTCTGCACGGCCTGGCCGGCCGCCCCCTTCACGAGGTTGTCGATGACCGACACGAGCAGCACGCGCCCGGAGGGGGCGTCGACGCGCCAGCCGATGTCGCAGAAGTTCGTGTGGACGACGTGCTTGATCTCGGGGAGCGCCTCGCCGGTGAGCCGCACGAACGGCGCGTGTTCGAACGTGCGCGCATAGGCCTCTCCGATGGCCTCGGCGCTCGCGCCTCGGGTGAGGCGCGTGTGGATGGTCGCCATCAGCCCGCGATCGAGCGGGACGAGATGCGGGACGAACGTCACCGCGCGCCCGAGTTCCTGTTCGATCTCGGGCGTGTGCCGGTGGCCGAACGGCGCGTACGCCGCGACCGACCCGTGGTTCTCGCTGAAGTGCGTGCGCTCGCTGGCGCCCTTGCCGGCGCCAGAGATGCCCGACTTGGCGTCGATGACGACGTCGGCCGCCGGGTCGAGCAGGCCCGCGCCGACGAGCGGCTCGAGCGCCAGGAGCGACGCCGTCGGATAGCACCCGGGGCACGAGACCAGCCGGGCGTCGCGGAGCGTTGCGGCGTCGAACTCGGCGAGGCCGTAGGCGGTGCCGGCCGGCAACGGGTCAGGCGTGTTGGGATACCACCGGGCGCGCAGCGCGGCGTCGCGGAGCCGGAACGCGCCCGACAGGTCGATCACCTGGACACCGCGGGCCAGCAGCGCGGGGGCGACGGCGGCCGACGCGGCCTCGGGCAGGCCGACGAATGCGACGTCGGCGCAGGCAGCGACGGCTTCGTCCGAGTACGGCACGACGTCGCCGTCGTAGATGCGGGCGAGCCCCGGTATCCGGCGCGGAGCCTCGGAACCGCTCGAGCCGAAGGCGCCCGTGACGACGACGTCCGGGTGCCTGGCGAGCAGGCGGATCAGTTCCTGGCCTGAGTAGCCGGTCGCGCCGACAACGGCAGCGCGGATCGAGCGGGGGGGAGTGTCGGGCATGGCGTCGCGGGGCAACGGGTTTGCATCTGGAGCGTATAACTATGCAGACAAGATGCGAATTATGCATGGTGTGCACGCGTGCCGTCAATGGAAAAATGACCTCCGCGCAGGCAGGGAGACATTTCCCGCTTGACGGGCCGGGCCGGCTACGGAAGAATATGCAGGCTCTTGCATAATCATGAAATCCTACCGGCAAGCCGCCATCCTCGAAATCGTCGACCGTGAAGCCGTGCACTCGCAGGAGGCGCTCCGCCAGCGCCTCGTCGGGCGCGGCATCGACGTGACGCAAGCGACCCTGTCGCGCGACCTCAAGGAGCTCGCCCTCGTCAAGCGCGCGTCCGACGGCGCCTACCAGCGCCCGGGCGTCGATCGCAGCCCGCAGAAGGCCGGCTCCGACGCCCCCCTGCGGCGGGCCGTCGAAGACTACCTGCAGCGGGTCGACACCGTGCGCGAGCTCATCGTGCTCCGCACCGGTCCCGGCCAGGCGCACGCGCTCGCCATCGCCTTCGACCGTCATCCCACCGATGGGGTCGTCGGCACGATCGCCGGCGACGACACGATCCTGGTGATTGTCAGGAGCCCGAAGCACGCCGTCCACCTGGCCGCGCAGCTGGAGCACTGGGCCAGGCAGTAACTGACGCCGGGCGCGTCGCCCTGGTCGGCGACGCGCGCCTGGTGCCGAGGATGTCCCCCATCATGCAACGCATCGTTCTCGCGTACTCCGGCGGCCTGCACACGTCGGTGTCGATTGCCTGGCTCAAGGAGCGGTTCGACGCCGAGGTGATCGCCGTCACGCTCGACCTCGGGCAAGGGCGCGACCTCACCGACATCCGCGAGCGCGCGCTGGGCATCGGCGCGGCCCGCGCCCACGTCCTCGACGCACGCGAGGAGTTCGCGCGCGACTTCTGCCTGCCGGCCCTGCAGGCCGGGGCGCTCTACGAGCATCGCTATCCCCTGTCGACCTCGCTCGGGCGGCCGCTGATCGCGAAGCACCTCGTGCAGATCGCCGACATGGAAGGCGCCACGGCCATCGCGCACGGGTGCACGGGCAAGGGCAACGACCAGGTGCGGCTCGACGTGTCGGCACGCGCCCTGCGCCCCGGCATCAGCGTCATCGCCCCGGTCCGGATCTGGGAACTCTCGCGCGCCGAAGAAGTCGCGTATGCCAGGGCGCGCAACATCCCCGTGCCGGCGTCGATCGACCTGCCCTACTCGATCGACACGAATCTCTGGGGGCGATCCATCTCGTGCGGCGCGCTCGAGGATCCCTGGCTCGAGCCCCCCGAGGAGGTCTACAGGCTGACACGGTCGTTCGAGCGATGCTCGAACGTCGCCGCCTACGTCGAGATCGAGTTCGAGTGCGGCGTGCCGGTCAAGATCAACGGCGTGGCCATGACGCTGCTCGAGTTGATCTCGCTGCTCCACACGATCGCGGGCGACCACGGCGTCGGGCGCCTCGACCTGGTCGAGAACCGTGTCATCGGGATCAAGTCGCGCGAGGTCTACGAGGCGCCGGCGGGCGTCGTGTTGCACGCGGCGCGCCAGGCGCTGCTGATGATGACGACCACGCGCGACCTGGAGCGCACCGTCTCGCACCTGGCCAGCACCTACGCCGACCTGGTGTACGACGGCTTCTGGTTCACGCCGCTGCGCGAGGCCATCGACGCCTTCACGGCGACCGTGCAGGCCCGCATGACCGGGGTGATCCGGGTGAAGCTGTTCAAGGGGCACTGCACGGTGGTCGGCCGCCGTTCTCCCCACGCACTGTACGAGCATGCCCTCTCGACCTACGGCGCCGGTGACACGTTCGATCACGCGGCAGCCGAAGGTTTCATCAAGCTCTTCGGGTTGCCGGCCGAGACGGCAGCCCGCAAAGCGCCCGCCGCCGACGGCAGCCGGGCGAGGAAGCCATCGTGAGCACACTGTGGTCGGGACGCTTCAGCGGCGCCCCTGATGCCGACGTTTTCGCCTGGGGTGCCTCGTTCGGTTTCGATCGGCGCCTGTTCGAAGATGACGTCGTGGGCAGCCTCGCGTGGGCCGACGCGCTGGCCGAGGCGGGCGTGATGCGGCCCGAGGAGGCGCGGACCATCGGCGACGCCCTGCGGGCCCTCCTCGACGAGGCGGTGACGAACCCCGCCTTCGTCCATGGCGACGACGAGGATGTGCACTCGTTCGTCGAGCGCCAGTTGATCGCGCGCGTGGGGGAGTCGGGCAAGCGCCTCCACACGGGACGATCGCGGAACGAGCAGGTGTCGCTCGACCTGCGGCTGTATGTCAGGCGGCGCATCCCGGCCATCGAGCGCCTCGTCGTGCGGCTCATCACGGCGTGCCTCGACCAGGCCGAACGGGCGGGCGATGCGTTGATGCCGTCGTACACGCACCTGCGGCGCGCGCAGCCCATCCTCGTCGCACACTATTGGCTGGCACATGCGTCGGCGCTGCGCAGGGACTACGTCCGGTTCGGCCAGGCGCGGGCCGAAGCGGGGTTGATGCCGCTCGGGTCGGGCGCCATCGCCGGGACGGCCTACGCGGTGAACACGACCGCGCTCGCCACGCGCCTCGGGTTCGACGGGGTCGTCACCAACAGCCTCGACGCCACCGCTGACCGGGATTTCGTCGCCGTCTTCATCCACACCTGCGCGCTGGCGATGGTGCACCTGAGCCGGCTCGCCGAAGACATCATCATCTTCGGCAGCGAGGAATTCGGGTTCTTCGAACTCGACGACACGGTCTCGACGGGCAGCAGCCTGATGCCACAGAAGAAGAACCCCGATCCCCTCGAGCTGATGCGCGGGAAGGCCGGGCGGGCGATCGGGCAGAGCACCGCCATCCTGGCGACGATGAAGGGGTTGCCGTCGGGCTACAACAAGGATCTGCAGGAAGACAAGGTGGCGTTGTTCGACGCCGAAGACACCTACGTCGGCTGCGCGGCCGCGGCCGCCACCGTGGTCGAGACGCTGCGGATGCGCCGGGAGCCGATGGCGCGCGCCGCGTCGGGACTGCTGCTGGCAACGGATGTCGCCGATTACCTGGTCGGCAAGGGCATGCCGTTCCGCTCGGCGCACGAGCTGGTCGGTGGCATCGTCAGGGACCTTGTCGAGACGAATCGTGCATTCGCGACGCTCTCGCTCGCCGAGTGGCGGGCGTTCAGTGACCTGTTCGACGAGGACGTCACCGCCGCGGTGACGCCCGAAGCGTCGGTGGCGCGGAAGAAGACACGCCAGTCGACCCACCCCGGCGCGGTGGCCTCGGCGCTGGTCGATTTCCGTGCCTGGGTCGAAGGAGTTGCACGAAACGGCGGTTGGTGACACCCTGACCGTATTCCGTTCGCCTTCGCGGTGACCCGGCCAGCGGGGCCGCGAGAAATTCAAAGTTTGCGCCGGGATCGTGGCGTCTGTTACACTCGCCTTCCGACCTCGACGTTCGGGCGTCACGCTTTCACTGCCCAGACGCCCGCGCACGCCCGCACTTTCGGAGCGCATGCATGGATCCACGCCGGCCCCGGCTCGGTGACAACATCGACGACTACTGTCCGCGCGAGCGCCGCCTCGCGAATCACGTTGTGGTCGCCATCATTGGCGACGAGGTCAAGCAGACCCGCTGCACGACGTGCGACACCGAGCATCCCTACAAGAACGCGAAGGTGCCGCCGCGCCGCAAGAAACCCGTGGCGGCGGCGCTGCAGCAGGTCGTCGACACGGCGGCCGAGCGGCCCCGTCTGGCGCCGGAGTTCGACGAGGACGTTCCCCTCGTCGCCAGCGACCGGCCGCCCGACCCGCACGACAACCCTCCCGACATCCACACCCTGTTCGCCAGTCTCGATGCCGCCCCCGACGTTCCTCCCGAGGAACCCGTCGAGGAAGGCCCCGTGCACCGGCGCCTCATCCGCGCGCAGTTGCCGCGGATCGAGGGCGAGGTGCCGACCCGGCCCATTCCCGAGTTCACGATGCGCCAGCCGCAGCCGCGGCCGGGCCGCGGGTTCGGCCGGCAGGGCGGCGCCCGTTTCGGTGCCGGCGGCTTTCGCTCGAGCGGTGCGCCCGGTGTCATGAGCAGCGGGACATGGTCGAACACCAATGGCTTCGGCGACGGCTTCGGGAACGGGAACGGCGGCGGGAACGCCAACGGCAACTCCCGCCCGCGCCAGAAGTCGGGCAATGGTGGTCGCCCGGCCGGACGTCCCAACGGCTTCAACAAGAAGTCCCGGTAACCCTCGATGTCGGATCTGACTGGCAAGGTGGCGCTCGTCGTGGGCGTCGCGAACAAGCGATCGCTCGCGTGGGCGATCGCGCAGGCGCTGGATGCCGCCGGCGCCGATCTCATCCTTGCCTACCAGGGTGAACGGCTGAAGGAAAACGTCGAGGAACTGGCGGTGACGCTCTCGCGTCCGGCCATGCTCGTGCCCTGCGACGTCACGGTCGACGAAGACATCGCCGGCCTGGCCGCGACGATCACGCAGCACAAGGGCGGCCTCGACATGCTCCTGCACGGCGTGGCGTTCGCCCCGCGCGAAGCCCTCGCCGAACCGTTCTCGAAGACGTCGCGAGAGTCGTTCCGCATCGCCCTCGACATCAGCGCCTACTCGCTGGTCGCCCTGTCGAACGCCTGCGCCCCGCTCATGGCCGCGCGCGGCGGCGGCAGCATCGTCACGCTCTCCTACCTGGGGGCGACGCGGGCGTTCCCGAACTACAACGTGATGGGCGTGGCAAAGGCCGCGCTCGAGTCGTGCGTGCGCTACCTGGCCAGCGATCTCGGTCCGCAGAACATCCGCGTCAACGCGATCTCCGCGGGCCCGGTCAGGACGCTCGCGTCGGCTGGCGTGGCGGGATTCACCAGCATCCTCGGGATCTACCGCGATCGCGCGCCCCTGCGCCGCAACATCGATCAGCAGGAAGTCGCCGACGCCGCCGTGTTCCTGCTCGGCCCGGGCGGACGCGGGATTTCGGCCGAAGTGATGATGGTCGACGCGGGATATCACTCGGTCGGCATGTAACTCACGCCGGGCAGTGCACAGGCGGGTCGCGAGGCCCCAGGCGACATGCGCATCTTCTGTCGGTTGCCCGTGCTCGTCTCATGCGTGGCGCTGAGTTCGCTGATCCGTGCCCAGCCGGCCGTTCCCGTCGTCAGGTCTGGCGTTGACCTCGTCCTCATCGACGCCGTCATCCTCGATGACGACGGATACCCGATACGCGATCTGGAACCATCTGACATCGACGTCCGGGTCGATGGCATTGCGCGGCCCGTCCAGTGGATGCAGCCCATCGGCGGCCCCCCGTCGACGGCGCCCAGCCCAACGGCTGCACCGGTGCGTCCTCCCGCCGGTGAAACGCAGGCACCCGCCGTCACGCCGCCGCCGTTGGTACCACGCTGGTTCGTTGTCGTCGTGGATAGGGAGTCAATCGCCGCCGGCGGCGGACAGGCACTGCTCGATGCCGCGGGCAGCCTGCTCGAAGGCCTGCCTGCCGGTGACCGGGTAGCCGTCTGGGTGACGCCGTCTGCGGCGCGCAGCCTGCAGTTCAAGACGCCACGCGACGTCCTGGCCAGAACGGTGCGCGCCTCGACGGGACTCAGGGGCAGGCCCAACACGGTCCTTACGATTTCGCCCGACGAAGGACTGGCCATCCTCGATGGTGACGTGCAGTTGCTCGCCGACGTCACCCGTCGCGAATGTGTCGAGCGGGGACTCGGCAGGGACCTCGTGGACTGCGGCGGGGTGGCCAGGCGGGAGGCCGAGGCACTCGGTCGCGAAACACGCGACAACCTGCGAGTCTCGCTCGACACCCTGCAGGCGATCGTCGGCGCGCTCGGCCCTCTCGACGGCCCGAAGCACGTCGTCATGGTCAGCGGCCCGATGGCTGCCGGGAAGGAGGAGACGAGGTGGCTCGGCGACATCGAGCGAATCGCCAACGCATCGCGGCTTACGATCCACTCGCTCCTGACCACGCCGCTCGTGGGTCAGATCATCGACGCCGAGTCACGTACGTCGACCCTGTCGCTCTCGCTGGCGACGACGATGCATGCGTCGGCGGCCGCGGGACTGGCCGGGGCGACCGGAGGGCGCGCGTGGTCGGGCGACCCGCGCGAGGGGATCAGGCGGCTCCTCGGCGAAGTGGCCGGCACCTGGGTGCTCGCCATCGACGCGATGGATGGCGACAAGGACGACCGGGAGCATCGCATCGAGGTGAAGGCGCTGCGGCGCGGAGTTCGCGTGCTGCGCGCACGGCGTGGGTTCCGAATTGCCCTCGCGGCACCGGCTCCCGTGCTGAAGGAGCCAGACGTCGCCGCCGAGCCAGTGCCGCCGGTCGCGCCGCCTGAGCCGACCGTCGCCCCGCTGGAGCCGACGGTTCCCGCGGCGCCCGGCGACATCGCCGATGCCGACGTCCTCGATGCCCTGAGGCGCTACGTCCTCGCGTTCGAGACGTCGCTGGCCACGGTCGTGCTCGAGGAAAGATACGTCCAGTTGGTGAAGCGGTGGACCGGCCCGCCCCGTGCCGATCGGCTCGACCCTGCGCTCGACTTCGACGCGGACCCGAAGATGAAGCGCGACGGCCAGCCCCCCGTGCTCAGGACGAGACACCTGCGTTCAGACCTGCTGCTCGTTCAGGCGGCCGGGGGGATGTGGACGGGCTACCGCGACGTCTTCGAGGTCGATCGGCACATGGTGCGGGATCGCTCTGACCGCCTCCAGCGGTTGTTCCTCGACGGCCCCAAGGCCCGTGAACCCCAGTTGCAGCGCATCGCTGAAGAGAGTGCCCGCTACAACGTGGGGTCAGTGCGACGGACCGTCAACCTGCCGACGCTGCCGATTTTCTACCTGCACCCACGCAATGCCGCTCGCATGACGTTGACAAGCAAGGGGAACGCTGACGTGGACGGCGTCGTGTGCCGCGTGTTCGAGTTCCGCGAGCAGGTGTGGCCGACCATCGTGGTCAGTTCGAGAGGTGCCAGCGTTCCCGCGTGGGGTCAGGTCTGGATCGAGCCGGTCACGGGTGCAATCCATCGCGCGGTCATGCGCTTCGACAGGGGTTCGAGCACGCGGAGTTCAGTCGACGTGCGGTACCGCAAGGCCGACCGACTTCCGGTGCTCGTGCCCAGCTCGTTATGGGAGTGGTATCAGGGTCCAGCGAACGTCGGGTCTCCGGATTCCCTCCTCGAGGGCCTGGCCACGTACAGCAACCTGCGGCGCTACACCGTCGAGACGTCCGAGGCGGTCAGGTGAGGCATGTACAGTCGCTCGCCCGCGGTGCGCTCGTCGGCGGTCGGGTTCAGGGGATACCGGAACGATGCCTGCAGGAATGACGACTCGGCGTTCGACGCAGCGGCGAGTTGAAGGGTTCGCACCGAATCGTTACGCTTAGCCATGTCAGCACCCGCCGGCACGTCCTCGTGCGACCTCCTCCTGACGAACGCGACCATCCTCACGATGAACGAATCCCTCGAGGTGTTTCCACGAGGGTCGGTCGCCGTGACGGGTGACAGCATCGTCGCCGTCGGCGAGAGGCTGGAACACTGGGAGGCCCGCGAACGCATCGACTGCGACGGGCGGGTCATCCTCCCCGGTTTCGTGAACGCGCACACCCACGTGCCGATGACGCTGGTGCGCGGCCTGGCCGACGACATGAAGCTCGACGTCTGGCTGATGGGCTACATGATGCCGGTCGAGCGCGAGTTCGTGAACCCGGATTTCGTGCGCCTCGGCACCGGCCTCGCGTGCGCCGAGATGATCCGCTCGGGCGTCACGAGCTTTGCCGACATGTACTACTTCGAGGAGTCGGTGGCCGAGGCGACCGCGGCCGCAGGCATGCGCGCCCTGTGCGGCCAGACGGTGCTGAAGTTCCCCACGCCCGACGCAGAGAGCTTCGAGGATTCGCTGGCGCTGGCCCGCGAGTTCATCGTCAAGTGGAAGGGGCACCCGCTGATCGTTCCCGCGCCCGCGCCGCACGCCCCCTACACCTGCACGGCCGAGATCCTGCGGGCGTGCGCCGAGCTCGCGGTCGAGTTCGACGTGCCCATCCACACGCACCTGAGCGAGACGCTCCTCGAAGTGGAGCAGTGGCGCAAGAGCTACGGCATGCCGGTGGTGCCGTGGGTCAAGAAGCAGGGCCTGTTCGACGCGCACGTGCTCGTGCGCGCACTGCGTGCACATCGACGAGGGCGAGATGCGCACCATCCGCAACGCCGGGGCGGGCGTGGCGCACAATCCCTCGAGCAACCTCAAGCTGGGATCGGGCGTGGCGCCCGTCACCAAGATGCTCGAGATCGGCGTGGACGTCGGCATCGGCACCGATGGTCCGGCGTCGAACAACGACCTCGACATGTTCGAGGAGGTGCGCCTCGCGGCGTTGCTGGCCAAGGGCACGACAGGCGACCCCACCGTGCTGCCGGCGCAGCAGGCGCTGCTGATGGCGACGCGGCTCGGCGCGCGCGCACTGGGGATCGGCGACATCACCGGGTCGCTCGAGACCGGCAAGCGCGCCGACCTCATGGTGCTCGACCTGAATGCGATGCACAGCATTCCGCACTTCAGCCGCGATCCGCACGCGATCTCGGCGCGCATTGTCTACAGTGCCAAGGCGAGCGACGTGCGCGACGTGATGTGCAACGGCGCCTGGCTGATGCGGAACCACCAGTTGCTCACGCTCGACGAGCGGACGCTCGCGGACGGCGCCAGGGAGTACGCGAAGCGCATCGATGCGTTCCTCATCACCCGCGAAGAGAGCGTGCTCAAGAAACTGGTGGCCATCGGCGGCGCCGTCGAGACCGAGTCGTTCGAGGTGCAGGTCAAGGCGCGCCTTGCATCGTCGGCGCCCGTCTTCGCGGCGCTCGCGACGCACGAGATCACCGTCATCCGGGCCGCTCACTACCACCAGTACGATTCGTATTTCTCGTTCCTGGATCCCGGCCAGGGGCGCCTGCGTTATCGCGAAGACGAGTTCCTGGACGACAAGGGGACCGTCACCAACGTGCGCGCCCGGCTGACACTGACCGGCGAGGCGCGCGAGGCTCAGTTCGGGTCGGTGCTGCTGTCACGGTCGCGGTACCTCGCGCCCGCCACGCACTCGCGGCGCTTCTACCGCGAGTACTTCCGGCCGGCCGGCGAGCGCGAAGTCGAGAAGGAGCGCCGACGCTGGCAGGTGGTCTACCGGGGCGTCGAGTTCTACGTGCACCTCGACCGTTTGATTGCGCCGGCGCGCGAAGGCTTCTTCCTCGAGGTGAAGTCGCGGACGTGGTCGCGCCGCGATGCGGAGGACAAGGCCGCGATCATCACGGACCTGCTGCAGGTGCTCGGCGCGTCTGCCTCCGACGTCTACGCCGAGGACTACGTCGACTTCCCCGTCTAGGCCGGGATCGTCGCATCCCTATTTACACTCTTGCCGCATCGCGGTATAGTGGGTCCCTGATTGCCGCACTGCGGCATAATGGAGTCACCCACTGTGATCAGGCACATTCGTCGCTACGGCAGCCGCAAGCTCTACGACACCGAAGAGAGCCGCTACATCTCGCTCGAGGAAGTCGGCGAGCTCGTGCGGCAGGGCCAGGAAGTCGAGGTCGTCGACACCCAGTCGGGCGACGACGTGACCGCGCAGACGCTGGCGCAAGTCATCCTCGAGGAGAGCAAGGGCGGCCTCTCGCCCATCTCCAGCCAGTTCCTCCACACGCTCATCAGGCGCGGTGAAGAGATCGTCACCACCGGCGTCGAGCAGTTGTCCACCGGCGTCGATCGATTGCTGCAGGCATCGGTCGACCGAGTCGCGCCGATCCGCGATATTCGCGACGAGGTGCGCGGGATGCGCCAGAAGATCGACGCGCTCGAGCACGCCATAGGCGAGATCGAAGAGCAGCGTCGCACGCGCCGCGTTGTGCGTAGCGATGCAGGAAAGAAGAAGGGAGTCTAGGACATGGAGATGCAGCAGGCAGGACGGCAGATGTACCTCGCGACACTCGGGGCGGCCGGCATGGTCGTCAATGGCGGCAAGGCCGTGGCCGAGATGGCCTGGGCCGAGGCGCGGCGCCTGACACCCGACGTGGCAATGCCCGACATGCCAGCGGTCATCAGGGGCGCGCGCAAGCCGGTGATGGAGGCGTTCCACACGGTCGAGGACGCGGTCGAAGGCACGACCAAGACCGTGCTCGGCAAGCTGGGCGTGCCAACGCGTGCCGAGGTGACGACGCTCACCCGCCGGGTCGAGCAGTTGATCAGGAAGGTCGATGCGATGCAGCCCGTTCCCGTGCGGGCCCGCAAGGTGGCGACGACCCACAAGGTGACGAAAGGAACCCGCCGTGGTCGCTAAGCACTTCGACTCCATGCCGCAGCAGGTCAAGGACACGGCTGAGCAGATCTGGCTCGCCGGTGTCGGCGCCCTGACGCTGGCTCGCACCGAGGGCAGCAAGATGTTCGAGACGCTCGTCGACGTCGGGAAGCAGGTCGAGAAGGCGCTGCCCTCGCCGGCGGCCGCCGCGCACGTGGCCACGAAGACTGCCACGGAGTGGATCGGCAGCGTGCAGGAGTTGGTGGATGCCCAGGTGACGGCGGCCCTCAAGCGTGCGGGCATCCCCACGCGCAGCGAGATGGAAAAGCTGACCGCGCGGATCGAGCAGCTCACCGCCAGCATCGAGTCGCTGAAGGCACGCAAGTAGGAGACGTGTGACCGGCCGTCGTCCCGCGGCGGCCGGCCTGGTCGATACGGGGATCGCATGCTGACGACGGCTGTTCGCGACCACTCCTCGCGCGTCGGGCTCGCCCTCGCGGGTGGCGCGCCCGAGGGCGCGATCTACGAGATCGGCGTCCTGCGGGCACTCGACGAGTCGCTCGACGGGATCGATTTCAACGCGCTGCCTGTCTACGTCGGCGTGTCGGCCGGCGCGTTCGTCGCGGCGAATCTCGCCAACCAGATCACGCCGGCCCAGAACGTCCGGGCGATCGTGAAGGTGGAACCGGGCGAGCACCCTTTCGTCCCCCGGACGTTCGTGACGCCCGCCGTCGGCGAGTTGCTGCGGCGTGGCATCGCCATGCCGGCGTTGCTCCTCGAAGCGGTGTGGCAGGTCGTGCGCAGGGGCGAGGCGATGTCGTTCTACGAGGCGGCCATGCGCTTGTCGCGGGTGCTGCCGCTCGGCCTGTTCGCCAACGAGCCCATCCGCAAGTACCTCGAGACGATCTACTCGATCAAGGGACGCAGCAACGACTTCCGCACCCTGCGGACGCACTTGTTCATTGTCGCCACCGAGCTCGACTCCGGGCGCCCCGCACGCTTCGGCAAGCCGGGGCTCGATCACGTGCCGATCTCGACAGCCATCCAAGCCAGCTCCGCGCTGCCCGGACTGTACCCTCCAGTCGTGATCGACGGCCGGCACTACGTCGACGGCGTGCTGAACAAGACGCTTCACGCGTCGGTGGCGCTCGAGCACGGGGCCGAACTCGTGATCTGCATCAACCCTCTCGTCCCCGTTGACACGCTGCGCGCGGTCGACGATGCGATGCGCAAGGAGCACCTGACGGAGCACGGGTTGCCGACCGTGCTGTCGCAGACGTTCCGGACGCTGATCCACTCGCGGATGCGCGTGGGGATGGCGGCCTACGCCCCGCGCTTTCCGAAGCAGCGCCTGGTCTTGTTCGAACCGCAGCCAGACGACTACCGCATGTTCTTCACGAACATCTTCAGCTTTGGCTCGCGCAGGGAACTGGCGGAGTACGCCTACAACGCGACCCGCCGCGACCTGTTGCGACGGTACGACGAGCTTGCGCCGATCTTCAGGAAGCACGGCATCGTGCTGCGCAAGGACGTCCTGCTCGATCGCTCGCGCAACCTGTGGACGGGGGTGGGCCTGATCGGGGGGTCGCGTCCCGATGCCGTGGATGGCGAGATGCCGGCCGCCGATCGGCTGGCGACGACCCTCGACGCGCTCGAACGGCGACTCACCGCCGCAGGCGAGAGGTCCTCGCGATCGCCACGGCGGACGGCCGCCGCACGCTGACGCGCGCTACTTCCGCTTGAGTGCGAAGAACAGCGCCAGGACGAACAGGCTGACCCAGAGGACGACGTGCCCCTTCGTCACGAGCGCGATGACGCCGCCGATGAGACACGCACCGGCCAGCAGCGAGGTGCGCACGCCGGCCAGGGGATTCTCGGCCGGCTGTCGCGTGGTGCGCTCGATCATGCGCAGGCCCTCGCTGAGCAGGATCGGGGCGCGCAGCAGCGCGTCGATCATCTCCGGCGCCGACTTCATCCCTTCGCGCGCGAAGCGCAGCGGGCTGAACTGTTCGAGGAAGATGGTGCGGATGTGTGCCTGCGACACCGCGGCGACGTCGAAGCCCGGCTTCAGCATCTGGCCCACGCCCTCGTACGTCACGAGCGCCTTGACCATCAACACGAGCTCGACGGGGAAGTACATCCGGTAATGGGCGGCGCGCGTCACCGACTCGAGCATCAGGCGGGCCAGCGAGAAGTCGCTGAACGTCGCGGCGCGCGACCATCGGCGCGCCACGTCCTCGACCTCGCGCCTGAAGCCATGGGGATCGGCGCCCGGTCCGTGCTCCGCGACGGCCGACAGGTAGCGCGCGGCGTTCTCGGCGTCACCGATCACGAGGCAGTAGAAGTAGTACATCAGCGTGCGGCGCAGTTCCTCGTCGAACCGGCCGACCATGCCGAGGTCGATGAACCCGCACCTCGGGCCTGGCAACACGATCAGGTTGCCGGGATGCAGGTCGGCGTGGAAGAACCCGTCGCGGTAGAGCATCCGGATGATGGCCGTCGCACCGAGGTCAATCAGCGTATCGCGCTCGGGTTCCGGCATCGTCGCGCCGATGTCGGACGGCCGCACGCCTTCGAGGAACTCCATCGTCAGGACGTCTCGGCCCGACAGGCGCCGGTAGATCCGCGGGAACACGATGTCGGGGCGGTCGGCGAAATTCGCGGCGAAGGTCTCGGCGTTGTCGGCCTCGCGGCGCAGGTCGACCTCGCGCAGGGTGTACTCCACGAACTCCGCGAACACCTGCTTCGGCCTGAAGCGGGGCACCACCCAGTTGAGGATGGTCCCCGAGATACGGAGCAGGACCGCGTCGCGCTCGAGCGTTTCGCGGATGCCCGGCTTCACGATCTTGACGATGACCGCGTCGCCTTCGATCGTGGTCGCGCGATGGACCTGGCCGATCGAGGCCGATCCGATCGGTGTCTTCTCGATCGACGCGAACGTGGCGATGATGGGTCGCTGCAGCGTCGACTCGATGATGGTGACCACGCGGTCGTACGAAATGGCGGGCAGGCGGTCGAGCAGGTTCTTCAGTTCGGCGGTGACCTCGGGCGGCAGGAGGTCTTCGCGCAGGCTGAGAATCTGGCCGAGCTTGATGTAGGTGGCGCCGAGCAGTTCGAGGCGCTTTCGGAACTGCACCGGAAACGGCAGGTGGCGAAGATCGCGCGCGATGAAGGGGCGCAGCAGGGCGGCAACGATCCAGCGGATGCGGAAGATCGCGTGGCGCTGCTCGCGCGGCCGACGTCGGTCGTTGTCGACCGAGGCGATCAGCGCGCCGGCGAGGACGCCCGCCAGGTGTCGCTGCGTCTGCAGCACCCGGCGCAGGAGTCCGGGCGGCGGCGTGTCGGGCGCCGTCGCGAAGACGGGTGCCGGCGCCACGTCGCTCATGGCCTAGCGGTTCCGGCCGTACTTCTCGTGGCTCGACACCCAGTCGAGCGACGAGATGGCGGCGCCGAGCGAGAGTTCGCCCGCCAGGGCGACGCCCGCGATGATCTCCGCCAGCTTGTGCACCGAGCCCCGGCCCGTGCACCCCAGGATCTCGAGGCATTCCCGCTGCGTGGCCAGGCCCGTGCCGCCTCCGTGCGTGGCGACGATGAGCGAGGGAATCGTCAGCGAGATGTAGAGGTCGCGCGAGTCGGTGATCTCGGTGTACAGGATGCCCGCCGACGACTCGGCCACGTTGGCGACGTCCTGCCCGGTGGCGATGAACACCGCGGTGATCCCGTTGGGCGAATGCGCCCCGTTGTTGTTGGCGCCCGAGAAGAACGCCCCGATCGTCGCCAGGTGCGAGTGGTAGGCAAGGCTCTCGGGTTCGACCCGCATCACGTCCATGAGCACCGTGCGCGGCACGACGCACTCGGCGGTCACGCGCTTGCCGCGGGTGCGCATGATGTTGATCTGCGACGCCTTCTTGTCGGTGGCGAAGTTCGACTCGAGGTAGAACTTCCTGACGGTCGTGATCTGCTCGAGGATCCACGAGCAGGCCGCAAACGTGGCACGCCCGACCATGTTCTGGCCTGCCGCGTCGCCGGTCGAGAAGTTGAACCGCAGGAAGGCGAACTTGTTGACCAGGTACGTGTCGATGTAGAGCAGCTTCGCGATGCGCGAGGTGGCCTCGGCCGCCTCGGCGATCTCGGGCATGTGGGCGTTGGTCCACGCCCGGAAGTCGCGCGCCTCGCGCGCCGAATCGAACACGAACACCGGCGCGCGCTGCATCGCATCGTCTACGACCGTACAGGTGCAGCCGCCCGACAGGTTGAGCACCTTCATCCCGCGGTTGTAGCTGGCGACCAGCGTGCCCTCGGTCGTCGCCATCGGGATGTAGAACTCGCCGATCGCGTGCTCGCCGTTGATCCTCAACGGGCCGGCCATCCCGATCGGGACCTGCGCCACGCCGGTGAAGTTCTCGATGTTGCCCTTCGTCGTCTCGGGGTCGATCGAGTAGTGGCCGATGTGGTGTACGCCGGCCCCGGTCTGCTCGGCCACGAACGCCTGGCGTCGCCTGATGATGTCGGGCCGCTGGTTTTCTTCCTTGTCGTACGGCAGCGTCACGCGTGGTGGCGTCACCGTGCCCGTGGCCAGGGTGTCGTCGGCAGAGAACGACAGGTCGCCGAGCCCGTCGGTCGCGAACGAGATCGTCACCTTGTGCTTGCCAGGCTCCAGGGCCAGTGGCACGTCGATGCCGATGACCTTCCGCAGCGGGAAGGCCAGCGGCGCCTGCGGATCGACCGACGTGGCAGGGACGCGGGCATCGCCAACCGTCAGCATCACGCGCGCGAGGTCGACGTCGTGATCGCCGATCGCGATCCGGTTGATGCGCGTGACCGTGGCATCGGTCAGCCGGTTCTTCAGGCTGAACCTGACCCCACCGTTGGCCGATTCGAGACTACCGAAGGTGTAGAGTCGCTGCAGCAGCAGGTTCGGGAACTTGATCATAGGTGTGGCCGGCGAGTCGCGGCTGGGCGCCAAGTGTATACGCGAAGCCGCGGGCTTCGCCACTTCGAGCGGGGCGCCGCGGGCGCCGCGTGAGCGAGTCATGACCATGGAAGCCGTCCTCACTCTCCCCGGCCAGGAACGAGCCGTCCTCGATGCAGCACTGCAGCGCGTCGCGTCGCGTCGCGACGCCTGGCTTCGCGTGCCGATCGACGAACGCGTCAGGTTGCTGCGCGCGGTCATCGACGGTGTGGTCGCGGTCGCGCCCGACTGGGTCCGTGCCGGGTGTGCCGCCAAGGGCCTCGATCCCGATGGCCCGCAGGCAGGCGAGGAGTGGCTGAGCGGACCGGTGCCCACGATCCGGACGATGCGGCTCGTCTCCGAGGCGCTCGATGCCGGCGGCACACCGCCGGTCAGGAAGTGGACCACGCGCCACGACGGTCAGCGCGTCGCGACGGTCTTTCCGCTGACGCTGATCGATCGCCTCGCGTACACCGGGATGTCGGTGGAGGTCTGGATCGAACCAGGCAAGCCGGCCACGCAGGGCGCCATCTACCGGGCAGACGCGCCGATGTCGAGCGAGGGCACGTTGTGCCTCGTCCTCGGTGCGGGGAACATCTCGTCGATCGGCCCACTCGACGTGGTCGACAAGTTGTTCGTCCGCAACGAGGTCGTCGTGCTCAAGATGAATCCCGTGAACGACTACCTCGCGCCGATCTTCAGGCGCGCGTTCGCGCCGCTCATCGACACTGGCGTGCTCGAGATCGTGACGGGCGGCGTCGACGAAGGACGCTACCTCTGTGCGCACCCGCTGGTGCAGAGCATCCACCTCACCGGGTCAGACCGCACGCACGATGCCATCGTCTGGGGCGAGACGTCCGAGGAACGGGAGCGGCGCAAGGCCGCCGGCACGCCACGGATCAACAAGGCGATGACGTCGGAACTCGGGTCGGTCACGCCGGTGCTCGTTGTGCCGGGCCGCTGGTCGCGGATGGGGATGAAGTACCAGGCCCGCAACGTGGCGAGCATGGTCGCGCACAACGCCAGCTTCAACTGCAATGCGGCCAAGGTGCTCGTGCTGGCCCGGGGATGGGCGCAGCGCGAGGAGTTCCTCGACGCCCTGCAGGAGGTCCTGGTGTCGCTGCCGCCGCGCAAGGCCTACTATCCGGGGGCGGAGCAGCGGCATCAGGCGTTCGTCGAGCGTTATCCCCAGGCGCGCGTCCTCGGCGCGCGCGGCGAGGGCGTCGTGCCCTGGACGCTGATTCCAAACGTCCCCGCGACACCGGGTGAGTATGCGCTGACGACTGAGGCTTTCTGCGGCCTCATCGCCGAGACGTCGCTCGACGCGAGCGACGCACCGACCTTTCTCGCGCAGGCCGTGCCGTTTGCCAACGACTGTGTGTGGGGCACGTTGTCGTGCGTCGTGATCGCTGACGGAGCCACGCAGCGGGCGCACCGCGAGCAGTTCGAGGATGCCCTGGCCCGGCTGCGCTACGGCGACATCGCCGTGAACGCGTGGACGGGCGTGAACTTCGGCATCGGCGACGCGACGTGGGGAGCCTATCCGGGCAACCGCCTCGACGACATCGGCTCGGGTATCGGGGTCGTCCACAACGGGCACCTGTTCGACCATCCCCAGAAGTCGATCATGCGCGCCCCGTTCATCATGTTCCCCTGGCCGATCTGGTTCGCCGACCACCGGAACCTGCACGAACTCGGTCGTCGCGCCGTCCCCTTCGAAGCCGCCCCCTCGCTGTCGGCCCTCCCCGCCCTCGCCCTCGCCGGCCTCCGCGGCTGACCCCCCGCGTTGTCAATGCCTGAATTGGGGTCAGACCCCAATTCAGGCGGCGAGCGGGGGTGCGGGGGCAAGGAGTTGGAGCGAGGAAGGTTGGCGGCGCTCGCCTGCCCGGGGACCGGCGAGGGGGAAACACGGGTTGCGGACGACAACCGCGTGAACTGCTCAGCGTCCACCGTTGATGTCTTCACAATTGCTGCCTCGCGCGGGATGTGGCACCCTCCGACGATGCCTGCTACCGCGCGCCGTGCTCTCGTCTTCCTGCCCGTCATCCTGCTCACGTTGTCGTCGGCTCGCTCGCCGCTCGACGCGCAGGCTCCGGCCCCTCCGGGTGCGCGGATCGTGACGAAGCCTGCGCTGGCCGAGCCGGGCGTGTCGCCGGACGGACGCGAAATCGCGTTCTCGTCGGGCGGTGACATCTGGACCGTCGCTGCCTCGGGCGGTGAGGCACGGCTGCTGGTCTCGCACGGCGCGCACGAGTCGCGCCCGCTGTACTCGCCAGATGGCACGCGCCTCGCCTTCGTGTCGTCGCGCACCGGCAACGGCGACATCTACACGCTGACGTTCGCGACTGGCGCCGTCGATCGCGTGACGTGGGATGACGCGGGTGAACTGCTCGACGGATGGTCGCGCGACGGGCGCTTCGTCTACGTCTCGTCAGCCGCCCGGGAGGTCGCCGGGCTCAACGACGTCTGGCGCGTGCCGGTGGACGGCGGCACGCCCATGCCGCTCGCCGCGGAGCGTTACACGAACGAGTTCTTCGCCGCCGAATCGCCGGACGGCTCACGCCTCGCCTACAGCGCTCGCGGCATCGCGGCGGCTCAGTGGTGGCGCAACGGTCACAGCCACATCGACCAGTCGGAGATCTGGACGCGCAGCACCGACGTCACCGCCCCAGCCGTGCAGGTGCTCGTCGGGCGCGGAGCCAAGGCGCTCTGGCCGATGTGGGGCCGCGACGGCCAGACGCTGTTGTTCATGAGCGATCGCAGCGGGGCCGAGAACCTCTGGCGCCGCGCCGCCTCGGGCACGACGACGGCGCTGACGACGTTCACGTCGGGTCGCGTGCTGTGGCCGTCTATCTCCGGCGACGGCTCGCTGATCGCCTTCGAGCGCGAGTTCGGCATCTGGACGCTCGACGTCGCGACCGGGAAGGTCCGCGAAGTCCCGATCGGTACGCCGGGGGGCGCCGGCGGCACGCGATCCCGAGCGACAGCGCCTCACCCGCGACTTCTCGTCGCTGGCCCTGTCGCCCGACGGAAAGAAGGTCGCATTCATCGCACGCGGAGAGCTGTATGCCGCATCGGCGAAGGACGGCGGCGACGCGGTGCGCGTCACACGAACGTCCGGCGTCGAGAGCCACGCGAACTGGCTGCCCGACAGCCGTCGCCTCGTGTTCTCGTCACTCGAGGCGGGCGTCCGGCGCGTCGGCCTGTTCGACTTCTCCGACCACTCGACCTCGTGGCTCACGCAGGGGCACAACGACTACGCCGCCACCGCGTCGCCCGACGGCAAGCACGTCGCGTTCATCCGCGGTGGACGTGAACTGCGCGTGCTCACGCTCGGCACGGCCGGCGATCGCGTGTTGGCAACCGGAGCGCTGGCAGGGTCGCTGACAGTGAGCCGGCCGGTGGCGTGGTCGCCCGACAGCCAGTGGCTGGCGACGTTCGCCGCGGGCGCCAAAGGCTTCCTCAACGTCGGCCTCGTGCCTCTCGCGGGCGGCGAGTTGCGGATGGTGAGCGCATTGCCGAACGCGTCGGGCGATGCGCTAGCGTGGTCGCGCGACGGGCGCGCGCTCTTCTTCGCGACCGGGCAGCGCACCGAGGATGGGCAGGTCGCCCAGGTCGACCTCATCCCTCGAGTGCCACCATTCAAGGAGGACGCATTCCGCAAGCTGTTCGAGCGCGACCAGCAGCCGGGCACGCCCGCTCCGCCGGCCCCGGCGCCCGACCGGCCCGCGACGCCAGCGGCACCCGACACCCCGCCGGCAGCGGTCACGCCGCCCGTTGCCCCCGCCCCAGCAAAGCCGATCGAGGTCGTCTTCGACGGCATCCTGCGCCGCGTGAACCTGTTGCCCATCGGGCTCGATGTGTCCGACCTGGTCGTCGCCCCCGACGGGAAGAGCCTCGTGGTCACGGGCGACGCCGAGGGCCAGACCAACATCTACACGTACTCGATCGACGACGAGGCCAAGGAACCGCCGTCGGCGCGACAGATCACCAGTTCGTCGACGGCAAAGGGTGACATCGCCATCAGCACCGATGGCAAGGACGTGTTCTTCGTCGAGGAGGGGCGCATCGGCATCGCGTCGATTGAGAAGCGTGAAGCGCGCATCCTGTCGGTGACGGCCGAGTTCGACGCCGACTTCACGACCGACCGCATGACGCTGTTCGACCAGGCGTGGTCGATGCTGCGCGAGCACTTCTACGATCCGAAGATGCACGGCGTCGACTGGGACGCGCAGCGCGCGCGGTTCACACCCATCGTCGCCGGCGCTGCAACGCACGACGAGTTCCGTCGGACGATGATGCTGATGATCGGCGACCTCGACGCCTCGCACCTCGGCGTCAGCGCGCCGCCCGGCACTGGCGGCGGGCCGACGACGGGGCGACTGGGCCTCGACTTCGACGCGGCGGCGCACGGGCTCGACGGCACGCTCCGCATCGCGTCCGTCGTGCCGCTCGGCCCTGCCGCGCTCACGCGCACCCTCGCCGTTGGCGACGTGATCGCGGGCGTGAACGGCCAGGCCGTCACGCCGACGTCGACCCTGTCTCGCATGCTCGACGGCACGGTCGGGAGGCGCGTGGTCCTGTCGGTCAGAACCGGTGCGGCGGGTGCTCCGCGCGAGGTCGTCATCAAGCCCGTCGATCTCGCCACCGAGCGAGGCCTGAGGTACCGCGCATGGGTCGACGACCGTCGAGCCTACGTCGAGCGCGCCAGCAACGGCCGTCTGGGATTCGTGCACATGCCAGACATGGGGGCGGGGTCGCTCACCCAGCTGTACCTCGACCTCGATGCCGCCCAGCACGGCCGCGACGGCATCGTCGTCGATCTACGCAACAACAACGGGGGCTTTGTGAACGCCTACGCCATCGACGTGCTCGCGCGCCGTCCCTACCTGTGGATGACCGAGCGGGGACGCCCGACGGCGCCCGCGCGCAGCGTGCTTGGCCAGCGTGCGCTCGAACGCCCATCGGTGCTGGTCGTGAACCAGCACTCCCTCTCGGATGCCGAGGACTTCACCGAAGGTTACCGCGCGCTGAAGTTGGGGTCGGTCGTCGGCGAGCCGACGGCGGGCTGGATCATCTACACGTGGAACACGCGCCTGTGGGACGGGACGACGCTGCGCCTGCCGCGCATGCGTATCGACGGCGCCGATGGGAAGAACATGGAACGGGCGCCGCGACCCGTCGACGTCGCGGTGTCGCGCGCGCCGGGCGAAGACACGCGGGGTGCCGACACCCAACTCGACGTGGCGGTGAAGGTGCTCCTGGAACAGCTGCCCCCCGGGCGCTGAGACCCCCGGTCACGTGCCGACGCGCCCGGTGGTGCAGCGTTGCGCCCGGCGACGCCCCTAGCCGCGACCCTTCCAGTGAGACATGCTCTTCGTGGCGCCCAGGATGTCGGCGGTGATGTAGAAGAGCCGTGACGGCAGCACGCCCTTCAGGAACGGCGTGACCTTCACCAGCCATGGCGTCCGCATCGTCTCGCGGTTGCCGAGCACTGCCCGCACGGTCATGTCGGCGAGGCGGTCGGCGGTCAGCATGCGCGTGAGCGTCGGCGGCTTCACGCCGTCGAAGAGCCCGGTGGCGACGTAGCTCGGGCAGATCGTCGACACGTGGACGTGCCGCCGGCCCTGCTGCGCGAGCTCGAGCCGCATCGACTCGCTGAACCCGATGACGGCCCACTTGCTGGCGGCATACGTCGAACCGAAGGGGAGTCCGATGTAACCGGACGCGCTCGCGATGTTCACGAGGTGCGCATCGGGGCGCCCGATCAGGTCGGGCAGGAACACGTGCGTGACGGCCACCAGTCCCTCGACGTTCACGCGGAACGTGGTGACGTGCTTTTCGAGCGGTACGTCGAGGAAGGGCCCGCCGAACACGATTCCCGCGTTGTTGACCAGGACGTCGATCGGGCCGCCGTCGGCGTGTATGCGATCGCGGACGGCCCTGAGGCCTTCGACGTCGGTGACATCGGCGCGGTACGTGCGCACCGACGCGGCACCAGTCATCGCCGCGCTTGCCTCGGCCAGGGCCGTGTCGTTGAGATCCAGCAGCACAAGGTGTGCGCCCTCACGAGCGAACCGCTGGGCGAGCGCCTTGCCGATGCCTGACGCGCCGCCGGTGACGAGCACTCGCTTTCCCTGGATCGTCTGCACGATTGACCCCTCCGTCCGACACGATACCGCCTGATGCCGCCATGCGGCAAGCGCAATGCCGCAGCGCAGAATCACGGGCGCCGCACCCCATGCCGGCCAGCGCGGAACACCTCGAGTTTGACACCGTCGGCCCACCGGCGGCACTCTTCTCGCCGCCATGGACCCCGTCACCCTGATCGCCGCCGTCGTCATCGCGCTCGTCGTGCTCGTTCCCGTCGTCATGATCTGGCGGAAGGGGCGGCCATTCGCCCAGGGGGATCTGTTTCGCGCAAGCCGCCTCAGTGCAGGCAACCGGCTCTTCCCGACCCAGGTCCTGATCACGCCGCAGGCGGTGGTGCACTACACGCCCCAGTGGATCGGGCGCCTCGAGCATTCCATCCACATGGCGCATGTCGCGTCGGTCTCGATCGACACCAACCTGCTGTTCAGCGACGTCTATATCGAGACGACCGGCGGGACCACGCCGATCCATTGCAAGGGGCACAGCAAGCACGACGCCCTCAGGATGAAGCAGCTCATCGAGCAGTACCAGACGTCGTACTACCAGCAGCGCAACGTCGGGGGTTCCCCGTCGTAGACAGGCCCCGGACCGTCGCCCGGTGCCGGTGCGAGGCGGCACGCGCGTGACCCTCTGATACACTGCGGGACAAGGTTCGTCCCCTCGCGGCGTCGACGATGCCAACGGGGACTCCGCGGAGGTGGCATGGGGACGCTTTCCACCGAACTTGGCGCCGCCCTTTCACACACCGCCGGCCGTCCGCGGATCTACGCGGACGCCAACATGCCGGCGCCGTCCGTCGCGTTCATGCGCGGCGATCTCGCCTGGGACGTGTTCTTCGTCATGGAGCACCCCGACCTGCGCCGGGCACGTGACACGCATCATTTCGCGCTGGCGCGACAGATGCACCGGACGCTCGTCACGCTCGACCGCGACTACATCGACGACAGGCGCTTTCCACCTGCGCACGGCGGTGGCGTGATCGTGTTCTCGGCGCCAGACGAGCGTGCGCTGTTGAAGCTGCTGCGCCGCGTTGATGCACGCGTGCTTCGCGTGTCTGGCGCCCCGCGCGCCGTCCTGCCGCTCGATGGCCGCAAGCTGCAGGTACACCTCGACTGGCCACCAGATCGATCGTCACGATGAGCCGCGTCCTGAAAGGTGCCACCGTCGTCCTCCCCGATCGCCTCGTGCCCGACGGTGCGATCGCCATCAGTCACGACGTCATCGAGGAACTGGGGGGACACGCGGCGCACGGCGCCGCCGACGTCGTGCTCGACTCGCGCTGGCTCGTCGTGCCGGGCTTCGTCGACGTGCACGTCCACGGCAGCCTGGGCGACGACGCGATGGACCCGGGCGCGCCCGTGCGAGCGATCGCGCGCCACCTTCCGCGCTTCGGCGTCACGGCGTTCTGCCCGACGACGGTGGCGTGCGATCCCGCGTCGCTCGCGGACGTCCTCGACTCGGTCGCGGCGGCCCGCCGATCGACCGACATCGGGTGCGCTCGCGTGCTGCGCGCACACCTCGAGAGCAACTTCATCGCGCCCGACTATCGCGGCGCACAACCGCTCGAGTGCATGCGCAGGCCACCGGGCTCGTCGACAGGCGAGGACCTCGACCAGGTCTACAGCGGCCACGACCTGCGGAACGAGATCGCGCGGCATGCGGCCGACGTCGGGATTGTCACGCTCGCCCCTGAGCTCGACGGCGCGCTGGCCCTGATTCAGGACCTCGTCTCGTGCGGCCACCTGGTCTCGCTGGGTCACTCGGGCGCCGACTACGATGCCGCTCATGCAGGCATGACCGCGGGAGCCACGCAGGCGACGCACCTGTTCAACCGCATGCCGCCACTGAGCCATCGCGCGCCTGGCCTCGTGGGCGCCGTCCTCGAGAGCGACGCCGTCGCAGCCGAGATCATCTTCGACGGTCACCACGTGCACCGTGCGGTCGCTCACATGGCGCTTCGCGCCAAGGGACCAGGTCGCGTGATGGCCGTCACCGACGCGTCGAGCGTGGCGGGGCTGCCCATCGGATCAACCGCGATGCTCGGGGGGAGGCGCATCACGGCGCACCCCGACGTCGCCCGCCTCGACGACGGCACCATCGCGGGGAGCGTGCTCACGATGGACGCGGCGTTCCGGATGCTCGTGCAGGCCATGGGCGTGTCGGTGGTCGATGCGGTGATGGTCTGCTCGACGACCCCTGCCCGCGAACTCGGTCTCGAGCAGCAGGGCGCAATCGAGGTCGGGGCCTTCGCAGACCTGACGATCCTCGACGAACACCTGCAGGTGGTGATGACGCTCGTTGGCGGTCACGTCGCGTACACGCGGCGATGATGCGGCGAGACGAACAGGTGTCCCGCGGGCATTCGCGTGCCGCGGACGCGTCAGTCGGCCTGGAAACGGATCGGCGAGGGCAACGCCGCCGCGTAGTCGGTCGGATCGGGGATCGCGGCATCGCGGAACGCGTCGTGGCGTTCGCGGCACTTGCTGCACGCGCCGCAATGCCGATCGCCAACCGGACTCATGCACGACAGCGTCAATTCGAACGGCACGCCGAGCGTCGTGCCAAGCCTGACCACCTCCGACTTGTCCATGGTCCTGAACGGCGCATCGATCGCGATCTGCCAGTCGAGTCCGAGCGAGACGGCCCTGGCGAGCGTCGAGAAGAACTCCGGCGTGGCGTCGGGAAACGGGTTCCCCGCCAGCGGACCGATGGCAATGCGATTGAGCCGTCGCTGGGCGCAGAACGTGGCGGCCTTCGTGAGCAGCACGAGGTTGCGTCCGACGAGATACACGTCCTCGTCGGGCGTGAAGTAGCCGGGCGCACGTCCCTGGACGGCCCAGTGCGCGTCGGGATACACGTCGCGCATGGTGAACGCGAGCTCGGCCACCGGCTCGGTGCGCCCGCGAAACGCGGGCGACTCCAGGAGGCGCGCGAGCAACCGTCGCTCCGCGTCTTCCCACGCGAGTCCGACGCTCACGTAGACCGGGGTCGCCGGGCCGCGGCGCGCCTCGTGCGCGAGGAGGACGGCCGAATCGAGTCCCGCCGAGCACAACACCGCGGTCTTGACCGCCGAATCGACATGCGCACCCATCACCGTGTCCATGTGACGCCACTCATGTCGGCCACGATCCCTCCTGCGTCACCACGCCACCGCCCCTGATGCCTAAACGCGCCTTCTCGCTCGTCGTCTTCGATCTCGACGGCACGCTGATCGACTCACGCCACGACCTCGCCGACAGCGCCAACGCCCTGCTCGCCGACTTCGGAGCACCAGCCTTGCCCATCGACGCCGTGGCGCGGATGGTGGGCGAGGGCGCCCGCGTCCTGCTCGAACGTACCTTCGCGGCCGCAGGCCTCGGCGAACCGCCCCCGGGCGCGCTCCCCCGGTTCCTGGAACTTTACGACGAACGGCTCGACGTGCACACGCGTTGTTATGACGGCGTCCACGCCATGCTGCACGCCGTCGCGTCGCGCAGCGCCGTCGCGATGCTCACCAACAAGCCGCAGCGTCCGACCGAGACGCTGATCGACAGGCTCGGACTCGCCGCGGTTCGCTGGCAGCACGTCATCGGGGGCGACGCGGCGTTCGCGCGGAAACCCGACCCTTCGGCATTGCGGTGGCTCATCGCGCAGGCGGGCGCGGCGCCAGAGGCGACCCTGATGGTGGGCGATTCGCGCATCGATCTCGAGACCGCCCGCGCGGCTGGGACGTGCCTCTGCCTCGCGCGGTATGGATTCGGGTTCGAGCAGGTTGACCCGGCGCTGATCGGTCAAAGCGACTGGGTCGTCGATCGGCCCGCGGAGATCGCCGACGGCCTGCGGTAGCGCGCGACACGACACCGCGTCGCCCTACAGCAGGTAGGCCACCGCGAATCCAATCTGCGCGACGAACATCATCCGGTACATGTGTGCCCACGAGACGTGATTCTCTTCGACCGCGAGATCCTCGGGGCGGCGCAGCATCAGGTAGCACACGTAGGCGCCGTAGGCGGTCATCAGGATGCCGAGACCGACGAGCAGGGTGCGATCGCCTGTCAGCACGCCCGACCACGCGCCGACGATGATCATGAGGAAAGGGATGATGAACGACGGTGAGATCATCCACGCGGCGCGCTTCACGCCGTAGACGATGGGCAGCGTCCGGCAGCCGCCGCGCGCGTCGCCCTCCATGTCGGCGAAGTCCTTCGTCGTCGATGCGCCGAGCAGGAAGAGCCCGAAGATCCCGCCGATGAACCAGGGCTCGAAGCCCATGGCCGTCTTGACGCTCGTCCAGCCCGCGACCTTGAGCAGGACCCCGCGAGGGATGGCGATGGTGACATTCGCCCACACCCCGAGCCGCTTGGTGCGAAATGGCGGCGCCGAGTACAGGATCGTGATGATCGTCGCGACGACCACGATCCAGAAGCATTCGTGCCGGCCGCCTGGTGCGACCACCCACGCGAGTGCCCACGCGATGGCATACGTGATCCACGTGAAGACCCAGGCCTGTGCCAGCGTCAGGCGCCCGCTCGTCAGGGGACGCTTCGGCTTGTTGACCCGGTCGATCTCGAGGTCGTAGATCTGGTTGAGCGCATTCGACGCGGCGTTGAGCACCGCCGCCATCAGCGCGCCGACCAGGGGGAATATGACCGACTCCCACGTCAGCGCCTCCCGAGGGTGCGCGCCTATGGCCGTCAGGCCTCCCGACAGGAACCCGAGCGCGGGCGCGACGAGCGTGAAGGGACGCGAGAACTCGAGATACGTCGCGAGCGTTGAGCGTGGGGCAACAGGGGCGTCGGGCACGGTCAGCGGCTCAATGCTACCGCGATCGCAGCGGCCGCGGCGGTGTTGAGGAAGTTCAGGAGGTCGTTGGTCATCAGCCCGCGCGCCTCGAACGTGGCCGCGAGCACCGACTCGACGAGTGCGCCGACGGTCGCGGCCAGGACGACGATCCACACGGCAGACGGCGCGATCAGGCCAAGTGCCGCCGCGAACGCCGCGATGATCGCGGCGCTGACGACCCCCGCCAGCGTGCCCGCGACCGACATCGCGCCAGGCGAGCCGGGCACCACGCGCGACAACGTCAGCACCGAGTAGGTCGTCCCGCGGACGGCCTTGCCGACTTCGCTCGCGACCGTGTCGCTGGCGCCGGCGACGAGCCCCGTCACCATCGCCATCAGTGCCAGCGCGGTGTACGGCGTGCCGACCGCGAGCAGCGCGGCGATCGCCGCCACACCACAGTTCGCGATCGCGTTGCCAGCGCCGCGACGTCCCTCGCGCTCCTCGGCGATCCCGTGCGCCCGCTTCTCACGTTCGCGGAACTTCGACGTCCCGGCCGCGGCGACGAAGGCGGCCAGCAGCATCATCCATCCCGGCACGCCGCCGCCGAGCGCGAGGGCGATGCCCACCAGTGCCCCGGCGATGGCGCCGCCGGCATCCACGAGCCGGACGCGCATCACCAGCGCGGCGACACCGATGTTGACCGCAACGGCTGGAAGCAGGCGCTCGCCCATCGTCGGCCACGCGTCGCGAACGGATCCGGCATCGACGAGCGAGAGGAGCCACAGCGTCGCGGCAGCGCTGAACGTCACCGAGAGGTTGTCGTTGACGCGGAGGTCCAGTGACTCGACGAGCATGGCCACGATCGCGGCGCCGATCGATGCCCACAGGATGAATGCCGCAGAAGAGGCCGGTGCCACGGCCGGCGCAGTCCAGTGCATCAGCACCATCGACATGCCGCCGCCGGCGACGACGAACGCCAGCGATCCGATGAGGCTCTTGTGCGGGTTCCACGGCCAGCGGGGTCCCCGTCGCCCGAAGCGCCTGCCAACGAGCGTCGCGACGCCGTCGCCGACGGCGAGGATGCCCCAGGCGGCCGCCACGAGGTCGAACCTGTGCGGCAGGCAGAGGATCGTGACCAGGACGGCAACCGGGTAGAGGACGATGCCGGCCGGGACGGCCGACCGATGCTCGTCGGGACGGATGACCCAGCGCCCGACGAGACGCGGCAGGACGAACGCGTTCATGGCGACCGCCGCTACCGCCATGAGCATGGCTTGCGCAGGGGTCAGGAAGCGCAACAGGAACGCGAGTCCGACGACCCCGACGTGCAGCAGCTTCCGGCGCGTCTCCGAGTACATGGGTCAGGCCACGGACGCGCTGGGGCGGAGCGACGGCCACGTGGCGTCGAGGCCCTCGTCGAGGGGCGTGATGCGGTAGCCGAGGTCGCGGACGGCGTCGCTGCTGTCGAGCGGCCAGTCGTGCACGAACACGTTGACGGAATCGCGCGTCAGCACGGGGGTGGCGCCGGTGATGCGGGCGCGCAACTCCTCGAGCCATCCTACGGCTCTCGCCACGGGCGAGGGAAGCGACCAGGGTGCACCGCGCCCGTGACGGCGCTCGAGCCAGTCGAACACGGCGCGTTGCGGGAGGTTCTCTCCGCCAAGGCTGTAGCGGTGCTGCACGTGCGCGGCGTCCACTGCCACCGCATGCGCCCGGGCGACATCGTCGATGTAGGCGAACGACCAGATCCGATCGAGTCCGACACCTCCGGGCAGGCGACCCTCGATGCGATCGACCAGGAGGCGCCCGACGAGGTTGCCTTCCGTGCGCGCGCCGGGTCCGTAGATGACGCCGGGGAACAGCGAGACGATGGGCACGCCGCGCGCGACGAATTCATCGGCGACGTGGAGCGCGAGCGCCTTCGTGCGCTGGTAGTCGTTCGACACGAGGGGCACCGCATGCCCGCGTGGCGGCAGCGCCAGGAACGACGAGGTGTAGACGCAGCGCCTGACGCCGTGGCGCTGCACGGCGTCGAAGACGTGCCGCGTACCCTCGATGTTGACGCGGTCGAAGTCCCCGGGGTCGCGACGCCAGATGGCGACGAGCGCCGCCGCGTGACAGACGGCGTGGCAGTTCGCGACCGCACGATCGACCGCCTGCGCATCGGTGACGTCTCCGTCGATGCACTCGCCGCCGAGGTCGCTTGACGAGGCGCGGCGGGCGAACGCGACCGTGGTGTGCTCCCGTTGACGCAGCGCCCGCACGATCGCACGGCCCAGATAACCGGTGGCGCCCGTGACGAGCACGCGCACGTCGTCTAACCCTGCGGCGTCGCGGCGCGCACGTCGATGCGCCAGGCATCGAGCAGGTCGCGGAGTGTCACGTCGAGACTGATGGTTGGGCGCCACCCGGTGTCGCGGGTGAGCCGCTGGTGAGAACCCAGGATGACCGGCGTGTCGCTGGGCCGCAGCAGGGCGGGGTCGGTCGCCACGTCAATCGGCACCCGTGCCAGTGCCAGCAGGCGCTCGAGGATGTCGCCGATGCGAACGGCCGAACCGCAGCACACGTTGTAGACCTGGCCGCTGCGGCCGTGCGCCATGAGCGCAATGTAGCCACGCACGGTATCGCGCACGTCGGTGAGGTCACGCCGCGCGTCGAGGTTGCCGACGAGCATGCGCGGTTCGCGGAGGCCGGCCTCGATCTCGGCGATCTGGCGCGCGAAGCTCGACGCGAAGAACGTCGGCTGCTGCCGCGGTCCGATGTGGTTGAAGGCCCGCACGACGAGCGTGTCGAGGCCGTCCTCGTCGTACGCCCGCACGGCGAGTTGTTCCTGCGCGAGCTTGCTGAAGGCGTAGGGATTGACCGTGCCGATGGGCGCGCGTTCGTCGAGCGCGTCGAGCGACGGCCGGTACACCGTGGCCGACCCGGTGACGAGGATGCGTGCCGGGATGCGCCGCCGCCGCATGGCTTCCAGCAGGTGATGCGTGCCCCGGACGTTCGTCGCCAGCGTCATCTCGGCAGCAGCGAACGACTGGCCGACGTGTGCCGCGCCGGCGAGGTGGTAGATCTCGTCAGGTGCCGCCTCGGCCAACGCCTCGTCCACCGCGGCGGCGTCGAGGATGTCGATCCCATGCCAGGTCACGCGGGCATCCGAGGCGCCGAAGCGCGACCGGTCCCAGGCAACGATCGCGGCGTCGCCCGGCAGCGCGTCGATGAGGTGCCGGCCGGCGAATCCGCTGGCGCCCGTGACGAGGATGGTGCGGTTCACGTCGGCGTCCTAGCGGCTGCCCGTCGTGCCCGTGCCGCTCAGCATCCCGAAGAAGTTCGAGAACGTGCCGATGCCCGCCAGCGTGAAGCCGATGTTGAAGCGCTTGTCGCGCGGCATGGCGTAGGACGTCACCAGGCCGTCGAGGTTGAAGGTCTGGTACTCGACGGTGATGCCGCAGCACTGCGCGTTGTAGTACGCCGAGATGAGCTGCTGGATCATGCGGTCGCGATAGAAGTCGTAGCTGAAGTTGTATCCGCCGCCGAACCGTCCGTTGGGCGCGCGATACGATCCCGACCCGTTCATGTAGGTGTACTTCTCGCCCGTCTCGACGTTGATGCGACGCTGGCTGAACGCCCCCGTCACCTGCAGGCCGTGCAGGCCGACGACGCCGCCGGCGCTGAGGGTCGAGATCGCCGAGGTGCTGTAGTCGTACTCCAGGCGGAAGTTGCCGCCCGCCTGCTGGCTCGGCGAGACGCGTGCGACGAGTGACACCGGCGAGAACTTGCTCTGCGGCACCCCGCCGTACGAACTGCTGGCGTAGGCGCTGTCATAGAGACTGGCGCGTTCGTCGGTGTAGTAGGTCTGTGCGACGGCGACGTTGAGGAACTCGCGCGTGACGCTGCGGCCTCCCGGTTCGCGCTTCTTCGCGAGAAAGCGGTTCGTCAGCCCGTAGTTGATGCGCGTCGTGCCGCCGAAGGTGTAGTCGTAGCTGTCGAGCTTCACGATCTGGTCGTAGTTGTCGAAGCTCGTGACGCGCTGGATGCCGACCGTGGGCTCGATCACGTGCTTGAACTTCTCGGCGTAGCCGTTGTTCGGCGTGTCCCAGATCCGCGTGAACACCGGACCAACGGCATCGGCACGGATGTCGGCGTACGTGCGGAAGAGCGATTCCTCGACCTGCACGCCCCTGGCGTTGAGGCTCTCGGAGTACCACGTGTTGCGGAAAGCCACCGACGAGTTCAGGGTGAGGAACGGCAGCTTGGTCAGCGGCAGCCGGAACGTGGGGCTGACGTCGATGCGGGTCAGGCCGTTGTCGAGCTCGCGGGTCTCGGACTTCGAAATGCGCGCGATCGCGTAGTAGTCGCTGTTGAGCGAGAAGTACACCGGCGAGTTGCCCAGCTTGCGCGCCGCCCGGTTGAGCGCAATCCGCGGCTTGCTGCCGTACACGGTGGAGTCGGTCGAGCCGAAGAAGAGTTCGGTGACGTTGTAGGTCGCGCTGACCGAGTTGGCGCCCCACGTCCCGGCGAGGTTGCCGCCGAAGACGCGCTGCCGGCGCGAGGCGTCGTACAGGTTGCTGTAGTAGGTCTGCTGGGTCGCGATGTCAGAGAAGTAGTCGACGTTCGCGCGCGCACGCAGTCCGCCTGGCAGCCGCTGAGAGGCGTTGCCCCGGATCTCGTAGCTGCGCCGGTCGGGCGTGCTGCTCGTCGAGCCACCGCTCGAGTACGTCGCCGCCTTCTCGTTGAGGAAATAGGCCCGGGCGTTGCCCTCAGAGCCGGGCGCGGCGATGTAGCGGAGTTCGCCGCCCATCCCCTGCCCGGTCTTCGAGTAGTAGTCGTGGAAGACCGTGACGTCGGCGCTGCGGTTCACCGCCCAGAAGAACGCGTTCGACAGCATCTGGCCGCGGACGACCGACGCGCCGTACTGTGGCAGCAGGAACCCGGTCGCCCGATCGTCTTCCTGCACGGGGTAGTAGAAGATCGGCAGGTAGAACAACGGGACGCCCTTCACCTGCAGGAGCGCGTTCTTCAGGATGGCGTACTTGTCGACGGTGAGCGTGGCGCTCGAGGCGGTCATCTCCCACCGCGGCGTCGGCTGCACGCACGTGGTGAAGCCGCCCTTCCGGATCCGGTACTTCTCTTCGCTGAGCTTCTCGAGCGTTTCACCGTAGAAGTAGGCGTCCGGTTCCTGCGTCCCGAACATGCTGCGGTCGACCTTCTCGCCCAGCGACATGGTGCCCGAGGCGTTGTAGAACGTCCCCGTCCGTGTCTTCGTGTTGAACGACATGCGGTCGGCCGCGACGCGTGTCTCCCTGGTCGCGTACACGACGTTGCCGCTCGCTTCGAGCTGGCCCGTATCGGAGTAGTAGTCCACGACCTCGGCGAAGAAGCTCTGGTCCTCGCGCTCCATCTCGACCGCGCCCGTCAGGCGCCAGTGCGTGGTCGTCGGGCGTTCGATGGTGAACTGCTTCGAGCTCGAGAACCCGGGAATGGTCTGCGCGGCGGCGGCCCCGGCCAGCGCGAGGATCAGGACCGCGCACGCGAATAGTCGTCTCATCGATCGAGTCACGGGGAGGTTCAGCCCGGGCAGGCGTTTTCTGGCCGGAAATCGACGAAAGGATATCACAGGCGTCACACGGGGATCCCGCCGCGGACGGCCAGCGGGCGCACCAGGTCGCCCAGCAGGAAGATCGAACCGCACACGACGATCCGCGAGGCCCCGTCGAGCGCCCTGTCGAGGGCGTCTGCGGCGAGCGGCGCCACGAGCGTCTGCGCGCCGGTCAGCCGTGCCACCACCTCGGCGAGGTCAGCCGCAGCGCGTGCGCGCGGCGTCGATGCCTGTGTCACGACGAAGGTCGCGACGTGCGGCGACAGGGCAGCGATCATCTCGCCGGCGTCCTTGTCGCGCATCACGCCGAACACGCACGTCACGTCGTTCCACCCGATCGTGGCGAGATGGGCGGCCAGCGCGCGCGCCCCGTCGGCGTTGTGTGCCGCGTCGAGGAGCACCTGCGCGCCAGGCGCGACCGCGTACATCTCGAGTCGGCCCGGCCACCGCGTCTCGACCAGTCCTCCGCGCGTTGCCAGCCGGCCGACCGGGACGCCGAGGGCCTGCAGCGTCTCGAGCACGGCGACGGCGACCGACGCATTCAATTGCTGGTGCGCGCCACGCAACCCGAGCGTCAGCGCCCCGTAGTCGGCCAGGGAGCTCGTGACGTGGGCCGGTGTGCGCCCGGTGGCGTCCAGGCCCTCGGCGATCACCTGGACGCGTTGCGCGGCGTCGATGATCGGGCTCGCGGCGCCACCGGCGACCGCCACGATCGTCGCCCGGGCCGCCGCCGGCATCGCCCCGAGCACGAGCGGGACGCCGGGCTTGACGATCCCGGCCTTCTCGAACGCGATGGCCTCGAGCGTCGTGCCGAGGTGCGCGGTGTGATCCATGGCGATGTTGGTGATCGCCGCGACGACCGGCTCGACGACGTTCGTGGCGTCGAAGCGTCCGCCGAGTCCGACCTCGATGACGGCGATGTCGCACCCGGCATCGGCGAACAACACGAAGCCGATGGCCGTGCAGAGCTCGAAGAACGTCATCGGCGCGGTGATGCGCCCTGCCTCGCGTTCGCGTCCTTCGACCTCGAGCACGCGGCCCGCGGCCCGCTCCAGGGTCTCGTGGCTCACGGCTTCGTCGTCGATCGCGAAGCGCTCCGTGAGGTCGACGATGTGGGGCGAGGTGTAGCGACCCGTGCGATGGCCCGCGAGCGCGAGCGCGTGCGCGACCATCGCCGTCACCGAGCCCTTGCCGTTGGTTCCGGCAACGTGCACGATCCGGTATCGCCGTTCGGGATGATCGAGCGCGGCGCACACGGCGCGCATGGGGGCGAGGCCCAGCTTGATGCCGAACTGCTCGCGCGCCAGCAGGGCGTCGAGAGCGTGCATGGGGATGGCCGGCGTGCCTCGCGCTACGTCGAGCGCGAGGGCAGCATGAACCGCAGGGCCGCGGCGATCGTGGCCTTCATCTGGCGGCGATCGACGATTTCGTCGACCATGCCGTGCTCGAGCAGGAACTCGCTGCGCTGGAACCCCTCGGGGAGCTTCTGTCGAATCGTCTGCTCGATGACGCGCGGGCCCGCGAACCCGATCAACGCCTTCGGCTCGGCGATGTTGAGGTCACCGAGCATGGCGAAACTGGCCGTGACGCCGCCCGTGGTCGGATCGGTGAGCACCGAGAGATACGGCAGCCGCGCGCGGTCGAGCCGGGCGAGGGCGGCGCTGATCTTCGCCATCTGCATGAGCGACAGCGTGCCTTCCATCATGCGCGCACCGCCCGAGCACGAGACGATGACCATCCCGCACCGGCGTGCGATGGCCCGCTCGATGCCGCGGGTGATCTTCTCGCCGACGACCACGCCCATGCTGCCGCCGATGAAGCTGTACTCCATCGCGGCGACCTCGGCGTCCATGCCGTCGATGCGACCGGAGGCCACGATCACCGCATCGCGCTGCCCGGTCGCCTTGAACGAACTCGCGAGGCGATCCTTGTAGGGCTTGGTGTCGGTGAATCCAAGCGGATCGAGCGACACCAGCTCGCGGTCGTGTTCTTCCCAGGCGCCGTCGAACAGCGAGCGCAGCCGGTCGGTGGCCGACAACCTGAAGTGGTGCGAACACTTCGTGCACACCTGGAGATTGGCCGCCAGATCCTTGTTGTAGAGAATCTCGGAGCAATCAGGGCACTTGATCCAGAGCCCTTCGGGCACGCGAACCGGCTTGTCGGCGGAGGGCGCCATCGGGCGCTTTTCGCGCTTGAACCACGCCATGAGTCATACAGCCTACTACAGGCTCGGGGATCGCCGGAGCGATCGGGCGGCAATCACGGCGCGACCGGGGGGCGGGCGTCAGCGCTCCAGGCGGGGAACGTAGTACCGGGTCCCGCCCGACATGCCCTGGATCTGCCGGAGGATCTCGTCGACGGCCGCGTCGGGCCAGTCGGGTTCCACCTGCGAGGTCTCGACGACCAGCAGCGGCGTCGCGGCGTAGTGGAAGAAGAAGTGGTTGTAGGCGTCCGAGAGCTCGCGGATGAACGCCTGGTCGGGCGTCGGTCGCTCGGGGTGCGACTTCGCGGCTTGGCGCACCCGCCGGTAGACCACGTCGGCCGGTGCCTGCAGGTAGACCACCACGTCGGGCGGCGCGATGTCGCGAACCAGCAGGTCGAACAGTCGCTGGTAGATGAACAGCTCGTTGTCGTCGAGCGTGACGTAGGCGTAGATCTTGTCGCGGTCGAACAGGTAGTCGCTGACCGTGATCTGGGCGAAGAGGTCGCCCTGGCGGAGTTGACCCTGCTGGCGGTGACGGCCGAGCAGGGTGAAGAGCTGTGCCTGGAACGCCGCCCCGCTGCGCCCCGCGTACGCGTCGGCGAGGAACGGGTTTTCGGTCTCGTCGAGCACGACCGAGGCGTCGAGACGGGTACCGAGCCGTTCGGCCAGTGCTGACTTGCCCAGGCCGGGCGGTCCCTCGATGGCGAGGTACCTGAATTCCACGCGGCGCACTCTAACCCGTCAACTCGGCCGTGTCGAGTGCGCCAAAGCAGGAATTGGCGCGTGCTAGCATGGCCGCGAGCCATGGCACACCCTGTCAGACCTCTCGCATTGTTCATTGCCGTCATCATCGCCGCGGCCTGCGCGTCGGCGCCGCCTCCCGTCGTCTCACCCCCCCCGCCGCCGACGTGGGAACAGAAACTCGCCGACATCCTGCGCCTCGAAGACACGCGCATCCTCCGCGACCCGGCGCCGGCACCGGTCGCGGTCGCGGCCGCACCGGCAGCATCGTCCCGCTCGCAGCGTCGCCCCGTTCCTGCCGTCGTGGTGGCGCCACCGGTTCCCGACCTCATCCGCCTCCTCACCGACGGTGAGGCGCGGGTACGCCGCAGGGCCGCGCTCGCCGTCGGGCGCGTCGGCCTGCCTGACGGCGTGGCGCCGCTGCTGACCACGTTGCGCGACAGCGATCCCGAGGTGCGCGAGATGGCGGCCTTCGCGCTCGGCCTGATCGGCGACCGCGCGGCGGCGGCCGACCTTCGTGCCGCGCTGTCGTCGGATGCGGATCTTCGTGTGCGCGGTCGCGCGGCCGAGGCGCTCTCGAACCTGAACGACACCGACGCGGTTCCTGCCATCCGCGACCTGGCGGCCGGCATCGTGGCCACCGGGGCGATCGCCGCGCTCGATCCCGACGACCAGTCGCCGACGCTTGCCCCGGGGCCCGACGCGTACCGCCTGGCGATCTACGCGCTTGCGCGCCTGAAATCATGGGACGCGGTGGCCGCCGCCACCCTTGACGCGTCGGGACAGCCGGTGGCGCAGTGGTGGCCGATCGCGTACGCGCTGCAGCGACTCGGCGACGCACGGGCCCTGTCGCCGCTGCTGGCGCTGGCGACGTCGAAGGGGATCGAGACGCGCGCATTCGTGGCACGCGGCCTCGGCGCGCTGAAGGATGCGCGTGCGATCCCGACGCTGCTGACGCTGGCCGACCCCGCCGCGCAGGGGCCGAGGATTGCCGCGGCCGCGGTGCGGTCGCTCGGGCAAGTGGGTCCGACCACGAACAAGGCCGTCGAGGCGTTGCTGCTGCGTCATGTTCGCGACGTGCGCGTGGATGACAACGTCAGGCTCGAGGCGGTGACCGCCCTCGGGGCGCTCAAGCCGGCCGCGGCCACCGACACGCTGCTCGACCTCACGACGTCGCCGTGGCCGTCATTGCGTGCGGCGGCGATGCAGGCGCTGGCGGGCATCGATCCCGACACGCTGATCACGGCGCTCTCAGGGCAGGACGCCGATCCCGACTGGTCGGTCCGTGCCGAGCTGGCATCGACGCTCGGGGCGTTCGAGGCCGAGCGAGCGCTCCCGCTCGTGCGCCTGCTCCTGTCAGACACGGATGCGCGGGTGGTGCCGGCGGCGCTGCGGTCGCTGGTGAAGCTCGGCGCCCCTGATGCCGAGTCGGTGGTCATCGCGCACCTGGGGCACGACGACATCATGATCCGTGCGGCGGCGGCGGCGCTGGTGGCTGAGAAGCAGTACGCGAGCGCGGCGCCGCGCCTGCCGGCCGCGCTCGAGCGCTCGAAGGGCGACGTGTCGTTCGACGCGCGGGTGGCGGTGCTCAGTGCGATGGCGGCGCTCGCGCCCGATCGCGCGGTCGAGGTCTGGCGCGGCGCGCTGTCGGATGCTGACTGGGCGGTGCGGCGGCATGCCGCCGACCAGTGGCGTCGCCTCGATGCGACGGCCGACGTCTCGGTCATGCGCCCGGCTCCGACCGGGCACGCGGCGGACTTCTACCAGGCTCCGGCCCTCGTGTCGCCGCAGTTCTCGCCGCAGGTCTACCTCGAGACGGCGCGCGGGGTGATCCACCTGGAACTCGACGTGATCCACGCGCCGTTGACGTCGCAGAGTTTCATTGCCCTGGCACGGCGGGGGTATTTCGACGGGATCGTGTTCCATCGCGTCGTCCCGAACTTCGTCGTGCAGGCGGGGGATCCGCGCGGAGACGGCGAGGGTGGCCCCGGGTTCGCCATCCGCGACGAGTTGAGCGATCTGCCGTACCTGCGCGGCACGATGGGCATGGCGCTGTCGTGGGCCGACACCGGCGGCAGCCAGTTCTTCATCACGCACGCGCCGCAGCCGCACCTCGACGGACGCTACGCGATCTTCGGGCGGGTGGTCGAGGGCATGGACGTGGTGGATCGGCTGCGTCGCTGGGATCGGATCGAGAAGGTGCGCGTGTGGGACGGCATCGATCCGGCTGGACTTCGCTGACGCGCCTGTCCTGAGCGAAAGGGTCCTGAGCGAAGGGTCCTGAGCGAGCTGACAGGCCGTAGCGGCGAGTCGAAGGGTCCTGAGCGAGCGGGCCGAGTCGAAGGGCTTAACGCGAACGGGGGCGCGAGGCCCCCGCTCGACGTTGCGCGAAGCACTCGCGCAGCGAAGCTACTTCTTCTTCGCGGTCTTCTTGGCAGCCTTCTTTGCAGCCTTCTTTGCCATGGTCGTATCCCCTTTCAAAGGGTGGTTGGGGCCATCGGGTGCATCCCCGCGCGAATCGTCCTGCCGATGCCGCCTGGCACAATCGGCGACGATGCCGGTGCTCCCGATTTCGTGCAACGCATTCCGGACTCCGCCCAATACCAGCGCGTCGCATCGCCCGGAATCAGCGGGCGAGGCGCGCGTCATGCGCGCCCCGCGAGCCGAAGACCTGGGGCGTGCTACTTCTTCTTGGCGGTCTTCTTCTTGGCGCCGGCCTTGGCAGCGGTCTTCTTCGCCATGCGTCGTCTCCTTGGAAGTGCAGCGACGGCTCAACCTGTGACATCCACAACAGTCACTACAGGTGGATTGAGCGGTCTGCCTGCATACAAGATGTAGATTAGGGACGACGTGTTCGCGTGTCAAGCACAAATTCTGGCCTGTTGTCAAAAACTCGAGAGGCTTGACAGCAGGCGCATCGCGATCTGTCGATACACATCTCGTCATTCTTGTCAAGATGACCACGGACGCGCTGCGAAGAAGGAGGCGACGCCCCGCGCGTGCGCGATCGCCGCGTGGTCGCCGCGGCGATCAGCGCGTCGCGACGTCGCGCAGCGCGCGTGCACGACGTGCCGCATCCGCACGTCGCTGTTCGTGCGCGCCGAAGATCGACGCCGCGCGTTCGTACATCGCGCGCGCCCCGCGGGCATCGCCCGCCTCCACCGCGATCTCCGCGCGCGCCGTGCACGCATCGGCGACGAACGTGGGATGGTCGCCGGGTGCCGAGGCACACGCGCGCTCGAAGACCGCGATCGCGCGCGCCGTGTCGTTCGTCGCGCGTGCGACGAGGCCACGGCGGTAGAGCGTGGCGACGTCGGTGGGGCGCAGGCCCAGCGCACGCTCGAGCGCTGCGCGCGCGGCGTCGTACTGCCTGGCCTCGTAGAGGCGCAGCCCCTCGATCGAGCCGCGGCGCACGGCCGCCGCCGTCGCGTCTTCGGGGGCGCGCTGCGCGGCGCGGATCCGTCCCGCGAGCCCCGTGGCATCGCCAGGCGGCACCCGTGCCAGCGCGATGGCGTACGTGCGTGTCGCGTCCTCGCGTCGCCCGAGCCGGTCAAGGGCGCGCGCCAGGTACCACGACGCGATGGCCTGCGACCCGTACGGCGCCGTGGCACCTTGCGAGACCACCGTGTTGAGTTCGTCGATCGCGGCGTCGGTCTGCTCGAGCGCGTCGAGTTGGACGGCGACGCCCAGCCGGGCGCGCACCTCGGCAATCGCGGCCTCGTGCACGTCGCGCCTGAGCGCGCGCCCGAGGAGCACGCGCCACTGCACCAGGCTCTCGGTGCGATCGTGCACGTAGACGTCGTTGATCTCGGCGATCGATTGCAGGAACAGCGGGTTCTTCGGGAACGCCCGGTCGAGGCCGCGCAGGTACTCCAGCGCCTTCCTGAAGTCGCGCTCGTACCACAGGTAGATCACGTGCAACTGGAAGTCGGCTTCGCCGCGCATCAGCCTGCCGGCCTCGCGTGCACGCAACATCCGCTTCAGGCCCTCGACCTTGTCGCCGCCCGGCAGCAACAGCAGGACCCGCAGGATCTTCGCGACCGCCGGGGCGATGTCGGCGTAGGTACTGGTACAGGCCGATCCCGAACTGCGCGTCGTCGAGCGTGGGTGCCAGCTCGAGCGCCCGTTCGAGCGAGGCCTTGATGCGCTTGCCGTCGCGCGCGGCCGCGAGTCGCTCCTGGCGAAGCACGCGCCACTGCGCGCGCGCCCCGTACGCGCCACCGAGGTAGAACCACGCCTCGGCACGCCTGGGCTCGCGCGCCACCCATGCCTCGCTCCCGGCGATCGCGCGCTCCACCGCGCGCGTGAACGCGGCGTCGAGCGACGTCGAGTCGGGGTCGAGCTGGATGCGCCACCAGATGCGGTTGGCGTCGAGCACGAGGCACGCCTCGCGCGGAATCCCGGCGCACGCCGCCAGCTGGGCGGCGGCCGCCTCGAAATCGGCATCGAGGATGCGAGCGTAGATGGCGGCCAGCGCGTCGGCCCCCTGGAGCGGGTCCACGCGAGCCTGTCCTGCCACCGGTAGCCCGTCGAGTGTGAGCAGCAGCGCGAGCGTCACCCCCAGCGTCGCCGCGACGCGACAGGCGCTACGTGGCGCTCGTGCGCAGCTGCTGCTTCTCGCGATGGCGTTCGAGCGCCAGCGCGATGAGACGGTCGAGGAGGACGGGATAGTCGACTCCACTGGCTGCCCAGAGCTTCGCATACATGCTGATCGTGGTGAACCCCGGCATCGTGTTCACCTCGTTGACGAAGATCTCGCCCGACTGTCCGTCGAGCAGGAAGTCGACCCTCGCCAGCCCCGAGCCATCCACCGCGCGGAAGGCCTCGAGTGCCTGCTGCTGCACCGTGGCCATCACGCCGGGATCGAGCGGCGCCGGGATCAACAGCTTCGACCCCGCGTCCAGATACTTCGCCTCGTAGTCGTAGAACTCCCGCGACGGCACGATCTCGCCGGCGACCGATGCCTCGCAGACATCGTTGCCGATGACCGCGACCTCGATCTCACGGGCGTGCGGCACGGCCGCCTCGACCACGACCTTCCGATCGAACTCCGCCGCGAGGGCAATCGCGCCGCGGAGCCCGTTCACGTCCTTCGCCTTCGAGATGCCCACGCTCGAGCCGAGGTTCGAGGGCTTGACGAACAGCGGCAGTCCGAGCGTGTCGAGCACGCGGGCGACCACGTCGTCTGCGTCGGCGATCCACTCGCGCCGCATCACGAGCATCCAGGGTGCGACTCTCAGGCCGCGGGCGGCGAAGACGACCCGCATGACGGCCTTGTCCATGCCGACGGCCGAGGCGAGCACGCCCGCGCCGACGTACGGCAGGTTCGCCAGTTCGAACAGGCCCTGCACCGTGCCGTCTTCGCCGTAGGGGCCGTGGAGGACCGGGAACACCACGTCGAGGCCGAGCCCGCGGACGATGGCGGTGTCGGCCATGTCGCCGTCGGCGGTGGCGGGCGAGCGGTCGATGGCGAGCAGGGTGTCATCGCCGGGGCGCGCGATCGGGTACACTTCGCGGCTCGCGCGCAGGTGGCGGGCGTGGTCGGCACGCGACTGCTCGATCACCTCGGCGGCCGACACGGCGGTCGGCGGGCGCTCGGGCAGGCTCCAGCGACCATCCTTCTCGATGCGGATGGCCACGGGTTCATACCGGGTACGATCCAGGTTGGCCAGAACGGCAGCGGCTGACGCGAGCGACACCTCGTGCTCGCCCGATCGGCCGCCGTAGACAACGCCGATACGCAGACGCTTCACGATGACAAGTCCTGTTGGGAATCGAAGGCGGGATCCACGCGCAATCCGCCTGCGGAGTATACCGTAGTGACTTCCTTCGACTTCGCGATCACCCACCGCGACGGCCTCGCCCGGCGCGGGGTCATCACGACCCCGCACGGGACGATCGAGACGCCCTGCTTCATGCCGGTGGGGACGCGGGGCGCTGTCAAGGCGCTGACGGTGGCCGATCTCGAGGGGGTCGGGGCGACGATCATCCTGGGCAACACCTACCACCTGTACCTGCGCCCGGGTGATGCCCTGATCGCCCGCCGGGGTGGGTTGCACCGGTTCATCGGGTGGTCACGGCCGATCCTGACCGATTCTGGCGGCTACCAGGTGTTCAGCCTGGCCGATCGGCGTGTCATCACCGAGGAAGGTGCCCGGTTCCGATCGCACCTTGACGGCAGCCAGCACCTGCTCACGCCGGAAAAGGCCGTCGAGATCCAGGCGCACCTGGGATCGGACATCGCGATGATCCTCGACGAGTGCCCGGCGTATCCCGCGACCAGCGAGGCGACGCGTGCGTCGATGGCGCGGACGCTGCGGTGGGCACGACGCAATCGCGACCACTTTCAGCGCGTCCGGGCCGGAGGGACGGGCGTGCTGGTCACGAACGCCGGCCAGGCCCAGTTCGGGATCGTGCAGGGGGGCGTCTATCCGGACCTGCGTGCCGAAAGCGCACAGGCCACCGTCGACATCGGGTTCGAGGCGTACGCGATCGGCGGCCTGTCGGTCGGTGAGCCGCCCGAGGTGATGTACGAGGTCGTCGGCCAGACGACGCCGCACCTGCCGGGCGACCGGCCCCGCTATCTGATGGGGACGGGGATGCCCGACGACCTGGTGGAGTGCGTGGCGAGGGGCATCGACATGTTCGACTGCGTGCTGCCCACCCGGAATGCGCGCAACGGCCAACTGCTGACGCGCCGGGGACGGCTGAACATCAAGCGGGTGCAGTATGCCGAAGACGACGGCCCGATCGACCCCGAGTGCGGCTGCTACACGTGCCGGCACTTCTCGCGCGCCTACCTCCGGCACCTGTTCGTGACCGGCGAGATGACGAGCGCGACGCTCAACTCGGTGCACAACCTCTACTTCTACCTTGACACCATGAAGAGGATCAGGGACGCTATTTCGTTCGGATCGTTCGAAACACTCAGGCAAGGGTTCCACCAGACGTTTTCCCGCCGCATCCTCGACGCATGATGCCTCACGCTCCTTCTCTGTCCTCCGTGTTCGCGTTCACCCCGCCGCCCGACGGTGCCCCGAGCCTGTGGGTGCAGTTGGTGCCGTTTGCGCTGATTCTCGGGATCTTCTACTTCGTGATCCTGCTGCCGATGCGGCGGCGCCAGCAGAAGGTGGCGTCGTTCCAGGCGTCGTTGAAGGTGGGCGACAAGGTGATCACGACCGCCGGCCTCTACGGGTCGGTGACGAAGATCAACGAGTCGTCTGTGCAGTTGCAGATCGCTCCCAACGTGCGGATCGAGGTGGCGAAGGCCTCGGTTGGCGGCTACCAGGGCCAGGAACCGGTCGTACCCGATCAGGGTGCGCTCTAGCGTGCGCTTATGAACAGCAACCTCAAGTGGAAAATCTTCGCCATCCTCGCGGTCGTCGGGCTGGCGGTGTTCTCGTTCTATCCGCCCAGGGAGAAGGTGCGCCTTGGCCTCGACCTGAAGGGTGGCGTGCATCTCGTGATGCGCGTGCAGACCGATGACGCCCTCAAGATCGAGACCGAGGCGGTCGCCGAGCGGCTGCGCGAGGACTTCACGACGAAGAACATCGCGTTTGCCACGATCAGTGCCGAGCCGCCGAACAAGGTGGTCGTCACGGGTGTGCAGAACGAGCAGGCCTTTCGTGCGGCGTCTGACGAGATCACCTCGGCGGGGTACGATCGGTCTGGCGGAAGCGGCACCTACCGGTTCACGCTCAAGCCCAACATCGAGCGGACGCTGCGCGACGAGTCGGTGACGCAGGCCCTGCAGACGATCGAGCGCCGCGTCAACGAGCTCGGCGTTGCCGAGCCGATCGTGGCCACGCACGGGGCGGCCGACCAGATCCTGGTCCAGTTACCCGGCGTGACCGACGTGAACCGGGCCAAGGAGATCATCCGCTCGACGGCATTGCTCGAGCTGAAGATCGTCGAGGCGGGGCCGGCGAGCACCCGCGAGGCCCTGCTGCAGTCGACCGGCGGCGTCGTGCCCGACAACCAGGAGGTCGTGCTCGGCGTCGGCGATGGCGCCAACGCCGGCGCGACGGTGTTCTACCTGGTGCGGAAGGTGGCGGCGGTGACGGGCCGCGACCTGCGCAACGCGCGTGCGTCGCTCGACGAGAACAACCAGCCGGCCGTCGGCTTCACGCTCAACAACGAAGGTGCGGCGAAGTTCGGCCGGGTCACGCAGGACAACATCGGCCGCCAGCTGGCGATCATCCTCGACGGGAAGGTGCAGAGCGCACCGGTCATCCAGTCGCGCATCACCGACGAGGGCCGGATCAGCGGCGGGGCGGGCGGCTTCACCTCCGACGAGGTCCAGAACCTCTCGCTCATGCTGAGGTCTGGTGCCCTGCCGGCGTCGCTGACCTACCTCGAAGAGCGGACGGTGGGGCCGACGCTCGGCGCCGACTCGGTCCGCGCCGGCGTGTATGCCTCCATTGCGGGGCTCTCGCTCGTGGCGGTCTTCATGCTGCTCTACTACAAGCTGTCTGGCATCAACGCGATCCTGTCGGTTGCGCTCAACTTGATCATCCTGTTGGGCTTCATGGCCTACATCGACGCGACCATGACGCTGCCCGGCATCGCGGGGTTCATCCTCACCATCGGCATGGGCGTCGACTCGAACGTGCTGATCTTCGAACGCATCAAGGAAGAACTCGCGGCCGGCAAGGGCGTGCGGCAGGCGATTGGCGCCGGGTTCGACCGCGTCTTCCTCACGATTCTCGACACGCACGTGGCGTCGTTGATCGCGGCGGCGTTCCTGTTCCAGTTCGGCACGGGGCCGATTCGCGGGTTCGCGACGACCCTCACGTTCGGCCTGTTGGCGAACGTCTTCACGGCGGTGTTCGTTTCGCGGACGGTGTTCGAGGCAGTCCTCGGCCGCCGCGAAGTGAAGACCCTCAGTATCTAGCGGGCGCGACGAGGCGATCATGCAGATGTTCAGCAACACGAACTACGATTTCATCCGGTGGCGCTGGCACGCGCTGGCGCTCTCGCTCGTGGTCATCCTGGCCGGGATCGGCCTGATGGTCGCGCGCGGCGGGCTTCCCCTCGGCATCGACTTCTCGGGCGGCACCATCGTCGTCCTGAAGTTCCAGCAGCCGACGTCGGAAGACGTCGTGCGCCGCGCGGTCGACTCCCTGCCCGGCGAGAAGGTCGTCCAGACGTACGGCGAGGCCAGTGCGAACGAAGTGCTGGTGCGGCTGCCGCAGACCGGCAAGGAAGAGGGCTTCTCGCTCGAGGAAGGCGCCAAGAGCGTCGTCAACGCCGTCCGCGGCGCCAACATCGGGGCCTTCGAGGTCATCAGCACCGAGGTGGTCGGCCCCGTCATCGGCAAGGACCTGCAGAGCAAGGGCATCTACGCCACGCTGGCGTCGATCATCGGCATCACGATCTACATCGCGTTGCGCTTCCGCCCGAGCTTCGCGGTGGGCGCCATCGCCGCCACGTTCCACGACATCCTCGTGACCCTCGCGTTCCTGTCGTTCTTCGGCTACGAGCTGTCGCTGAACGTCGTCGCCGCGTTGCTGACGATCACCGGTTACTCGGTCAACGACACCATCGTGGTTTTCGACCGCGTGCGCGAGAACACGCACGGACCCAGGCGGGGCATGCTCGAGCAGGTGGTGAACACGAGCGTCAACCAGACGCTGGGCCGGACGATCATCACCGCCGGCACGACCTTCCTGTCGGTGCTCGCGCTGTACCTGTTCGGCGGCGAAGTGCTGCACGGCTTCGCGTTCACGATGCTGGTCGGCATCGTCAGCGGCACCTACTCGACGATCTTCATCGCGGCGGCCGTCGCCATCCTGCTCAGCAAGCGCACGGCCGCCAAGACCGTGACCGCGCCAGTCGCGACCAAGAAGGCCGGCAAGGCGCGCGTGTCGTAGTTCGTGACGTTTGTCTACGCGGCACTGCTGGGAATCGTGCAGGGGCTCACCGAGTTCCTGCCGGTTTCCAGTTCTGCCCACCTCATTCTCGCCCGTGCCCTGTTCGGATGGGACGCCGATGCCTTTGGCCTCGCGTTCGACGTGGCGTGCCACGTGGGCACGCTGCTCGCCGTTGTCATCTACTTCTGGCACGACCTCTGGGCCATGGCGCTCGCGCTGCCGCGGGTCTTCGGCGCCGATGACGACGCGCGCCGAATCCGCCTCATCGTGATTGGCACCCTCCCGGTCGTGGTCGTCGGCCTCCTGTACGCCGACGCGATCGAGACCGGGCTGCGGTCTCCGTTGGTGACCGTGTTCACGCTGTCGCTGGGCGCCGTCGCGTTCCTCGTTGCCGAACGGTTACGCCCCGCCGTGCGCGTCGGCTCGTCGATCTCGCCAGCCGAGGCGCTGGCGTTCGGCTGCGCGCAGGCGGCGGCTCTGGTGCCCGGCGTGTCGCGGTCGGGGGCGACCATCACCATGGGCTTGGTGCTCGGCATCAGGCGCGACGAAGCGGCGCGATTCTCGTTCCTTCTCGGCGTCCCCGCGATCCTCGCCGCGGCAGCCAAGGAAGGGGCCGTGTTGGCCCGGACGGGCATGTCGGCCGACGCGGTGCCGCTCTTCCTGATTGGCATGTGCACGTCGGCCGTTGTGGGCTACCTGGCGGTGAGGTTCTTCATGCGCTTCCTCGGGACCAACCGCCTCGACGTCTTCGCCGCGTACCGGTTGGCGGTCGCGGCGATCGTCGTCGTCTGGCTCGTCACGCGATAGGCGCGTCCGCAATCCCATGACCACCGCGATGCAGTGGCTGCGACGGCGATTCCTGGCCGGGCTCTTCGTGACCGTCCCGCTGGCGGTGAGCGTCGCGGCGTTCATCTGGACGTTTCGCCTGATCGACGGCGTGCTCGGGCCCCTGGTGTCGAGGTTCGTGGGGCGCCAGGTGCCCGGCCTCGGACTTGTCGCGATCGTGCTGGGCGTGCTGGCCGTCGGCGCCTTCGCCACCAACGTCATCGGCAGGCGCCTGTTGCAGCGTACGGAGTACTACCTGCTCAAGGTTCCCGTGTTCAGCGCCATCTACGCGCCGGTCAGGCAACTGGTGGCCGCGTTCCGCCCCGACAACGATGCGGGGTTCAAGCGCGTCGTGCTGATCGACGATCCCGCCCGCGGCCTGGTATTGGGGTTCCTCACCCGCGAGTTCACGCTCGAGCGCGGCACCCACGACGAGGCACTCGTGGCCGTCTACGTGCCGACCAACCACCTGTACCTGGGCGACGTCCTCGTCTATCCCAGTGCCAGGGTGATGTATCCCGATCTGACGGTGGAGCAGGGCATCCGGGTCTTCCTCACGGGCGGAATGGCGCTGGGACCGCGGGTGTCGGTGACCTCGCACACGCCCCCCGTGCATTGACGTTCCTTGATTTGTTGATGGGCGATGAGTACCGATTCGTCGCTTTTGCTGTGCCGGTCGATAGCGTATTGGAGCAGAGAGTGATGAGTGGAGCGGGATTCCAGGCTCGGCAGACGCGCCGCGTGGCGCGTTGGACGTTCCTCCTGGTGTTGAGCGTCGCGGTGCTGGTCGGCGTGGGCGGCACGGCGACGCAGGCATGGGCTGCACAGCCGCACGAGGCGGCAACCGGAGCCCCCGGGGCAGTCCCGCATCAGCCCGGGGGTGAGGTGAACATCCAGTCTGCCCGATCTGAACCAGGGCGACTTCCTGGGGATGACGGGACACCAGATCCTGCTGTCGGGGCTGGTGGTCTGCGTGATGGGGCTGCTGTTCGGCGCGTGGACGTACCTGCAGGTGAAGAAGCTCCCGGTGCACCGCTCGATGGCCGAGATCTCCGACCTGATCTACGAGACGTGCAAGGCCTACCTGATCCAGCAGGGCAAGCTCCTGCTGATCCTCGAGGTCTTCATCGGGGCGGTGATCGTCGCGTACTTCGCGCTGATCGGGTTCCCCGCCTATCGGATCGCGATCATCCTGCTGTTCAGCCTGATCGGCATCGCCGGCAGCTACGGCGTGGCGTGGTACGGCATCCGGATCAACACGTTGGCGAACTCGCGGACGGCATTCGCGAGCCTGCGCGGCAAGGCGTTCGCCGTGTGCGACATCCCGCTGCGGTCGGGCATGAGCGTCGGCATGATGCTCATCTCGGTCGAGTTGCTGTTCATGCTCGCGATCCTGCTCTTCATCCCGGGCGAGTACGCGGGCGTCTGCTTCCTCGGTTTCGCCATCGGCGAATCGCTCGGCGCGGCGGCACTGCGTATCGCGGGCGGCATCTTCACGAAGATCGCCGACATCGGCTCCGACCTGATGAAGGTCGTCTTCAAGATCAAGGAAGACGACGCGCGCAACCCCGGCGTGATCGCCGACTGCACGGGCGACAACGCCGGCGACTCGGTCGGACCGACCGCCGACGGCTTCGAAACCTACGGCGTGACGGGCGTGGCGCTGATCTCGTTCATCGTGCTGGCCGTGGCCGACGAGCAGGTCCAGGTCCAGTTGCTGGTCTGGATCTTCATGATGCGCGTGATGATGGTGCTGGCCTCGGCCGGCTCCTACCTGGTGAACAACGCCATCGCGAAGGCGCGGTATGGACACGCCGACAAGATGAACTTCGAGGCGCCGCTGACGTCGCTCGTGTGGCTGACCTCGATCGTCTCGGTGGTGCTCACCTACGTGCTGTCGTACGCGTTGATTCCCGATGCTGGGCGGCAGTTCGTCGCTCTGGTGGCAGCTGTCGTCGGTGATCACGTGCGGCACGCTGGCGGGCGCGATCATCCCGGAGTTCGTGAAGATCTTCACGTCGACGCATTCCGGGCACGTCAGGGAAGTCGTCACCTCGTCGCGTGAGGGTGGGGCCTCGCTCAACATCCTGTCGGGACTCGTCGCGGGTAACTTCTCGGCGTACTGGCTCGGGCTGGTGATCATGTGCCTGATGGCGGCGGCCTACGGCGTGTCGACGCTGGGTCTCGAGGCGAGCGGCATGATGAAGGCGCCGGCGATCTTCGCTTTCGGCCTGGTGGCCTTCGGCTTCCTCGGGATGGGCCCCGTGACCATCGCGGTCGACTCGTACGGCCCGGTCACCGACAACGCGCAGTCGGTGTACGAGCTGTCGCAGATCGAGGAGATCGCGGGCATCGAGGGCGAGATCAAGAAGGACTTCGGCTTCACGCCGAACTTCCAGCATCGCCAAGGACCTGCTCGAGGAGAACGACGGCGCGGGCAACACGTTCAAGGCGACGGCGAAGCCGGTGCTGATCGGGACCGCGGTGGTCGGCGCGACGACGATGATCTTCTCGATCATCATGGCGCTGACGCAGGGTCTGGCCGACGTCGAGGCGATCAAGAAGCTGTCCATCCTGCACCCGCCGTTCCTGCTGGGCCTGATCACCGGCGGCTCGATGATCTACTGGTTCACGGGCGCGTCGATGCAGGCGGTGACGACGGGCGCGTATCGGGCGGTCGAGTTCATCAAGGCCAACATCAAGCTCGAGGGCGCGACCAAGGCGTCGGTCGAAGACAGCAAGAAGGTCGTGGAGATCTGCACCATCTACGCGCAGAAGGGGATGTTCAACATCTTCCTGGCGGTGTTCTTCTCGACGCTGGCGTTCGCGTTCGTGGAGCCGTTCTTCTTCATCGGCTACCTGATCTCGATCGCGCTGTTCGGCTTGTTCCAGGCGATCTTCATGGCCAACGCGGGCGGCGCGTGGGACAACGCGAAGAAGATCGTCGAGACCGAGCTGAAGATGAAGGGGACCGAGCTGCACGCTGCGTCGGTGGTCGGCGACACGGTCGGCGATCCGTTCAAGGACACGTCGTCGGTGGCGATGAACCCCGTCATCAAGTTCACGACGCTGTTCGGGCTGCTGGCGGTGGAACTCGGCGTGTACCTGACGGCCCTGAAGGGTTCGGGGGTGACGCACGTGCTGTCGGCGGTCTGTTTCCTGGTGGCCGTGACGTTCGTCTGGCGGTCGTTCTACCGGATGCGGATCGAGGACGAGCACGCCTAGGAAGAGGCGGCCCGGGGTGGTCCCATCTTTTTTTGGAACACCCCGAGCCGACTACGCGGAACCGGTGTCTAAGGTTCCAGTCGGTTCGTTGACGAGCATTCGAACGCTGACTATAATCGCGGCTCTTCAGTTGGAAACGAAGCAGTCCGCACTGTGAAGCAGGGAGGGCAGGCCCGTGCCACGTGAGATGTTCGGCGACGTGGTGAATCCGTCGATCAAGGTGGGATCGCGACCGTGGTACTCGGTTCCCTTGTCGATTGTGCTCCACGTCGTCATTCTTGGCGCAATTATCGTCATTCCGCTGATGGCGGCCGACGTGTTGCCCACCCCGCAGGCCGCGATGTCGGCCTTCGTGGCGGCGGCGCCTCCGCCCCCTCCGCCGCCCCCCCCGCCGCCACCCGCGGCGGCCGCACCCGAGGTGCAGGCGCCGGTCAGCAACCCCAACGCGGCTCCGACAGAGGCTCCGGCAGAAATCAAGCCTGAGTCGGCGAACGCCGGTGTCGGCGAAGGGGTCCCCGGAGGTGTCGAAGGTGGCGTCCCGGGTGGCGTCGTCGGCGGCATTGCAGGTGGCATTCCCGAAGCGCCACCGCCTCCACCCCCACCGCCGCCGGCCCAGCCGGTCCGCGTTGGTGGCAACATCAAGGCCCCGCAGAAGGTTCGTAACGTGAACCCGGTCTACCCCCCGATTGCTCAGTCGGCGCGCGTGCAGGGCGTCGTGATCATCGAGGCGACGATCGGCCCGAACGGAAAGGTGCAGGACGCGCGAGGTCCTGCGGTCGATCCCGTTGCTCGACCAGGCCGCGCTCGACGCCGTGCGGCAGTGGGAGTACACGCCCACACTGCTGAACGGCGTGCCGGTGCCGGTCATCATGACCGTCACCGTGAACTTTACTTTGCAGTAGCTCGCGACACGATGCACTGCCCGCCGTGTGGGACACACGGTGGGCTCGGTCCAGGGCGGGAAGACGGGTCCGGAGCGCACCGTCTGATTCCGCGTCAGACTCAAACGAGTCATAGTCACCTCCGGAGGGTGGTCAGCAATGGAGCAGGGTGGTCTGAATCTGATCGAAATGTGGAACCAGATGGGCTTGGTCGCGAAGGCCGTGGCCGTCGTGTTGTTCATCATGTCGTTCTGGTCGGTCGGTGTCGCCGTCGAGCGTATCTTTACGTTCAACAAGGCTCGCCAGCAGTCGAAGTTGTATGCCCCGCAGGTCGCCAAGCACCTCAAGGAAGGCCGGCTGAAGGAAGCGATCGCCATGTCGGCGAAGCCGGAGTATCGCTACAGCCACCTCGCCAAGGTGGTGCTGGCGGGCCTGCAGGAGTACCAGTTCCAGCAGGAAGCCAATGCCGGCCTGACGCGTGACGACCTGCTCGACACGGTGCGCCGCGCCATCCAGCGCGCGTCGGCCCTGACGGCCAACGACCTGAAGAAGGGCGTCTCGACGCTCGCGACGATTGGTTCGACGGCACCGTTCGTCGGACTGCTCGGCACGGTCGTCGGCGTCATCAACGCGTTCACAGGTATTGCCTCGGCCGACTCGGCCGGTATCGGCGCGGTGTCGGCCGGTATCGCAGAAGCGCTGGTCGAGACGGCGCTCGGGCTCCTGGTGGCCATCCCGGCCGTCTGGTTCTACAATTACCTGACGAACCGTATCGAGTACTTCAACGTCGAGATGGACAACTCCTCGTCGGAGTTGGTCGACTACTTCATCAAGAAGACCGCGGCCTAAGGTCGCGGTGGAACGTTGGTGTTGATCCGACGGGCGGGGCATCCAGCATGCCCCTCCCGGTTGGATCGACCGCTCCGGCGTTCTTCGCAGGGAGAACACGACGATGTCAATGGATCTGGGTGGGGCCAAGGGTGGTGTCAAGTCAGACATCAACGTGACGCCACTCGTCGACGTCATGCTTGTGCTGCTCATCATCATGATGCTTGTGGCGCCCATGCTCCAGAAGGGCGTGGACGTCAAGCTGCCGGTGGCGGGCAACACGGTCGACAAGCCCGAGACGCAGGAACAGACCGTGCTTGCCGTCAAGGAAGACCAGACCTTCTACGTCAATGGGCAACTGGTGGCCGAGTCCGAGATCGTCCAGCGACTCAAGGACACCCTTGAAACCAAGAAGCAGAAGATCATTCTCATCAAGGGCGACACCGACGCACCCTACAGCGCCATCATGAAGTTGATGGACCAGTTGCGCGCGGCTGAACTCGAAGACATCGGGCTGATTACCGAGAAGAAGCCTGAGCCCGGTGGAACAGGAGGTGGCGAATGAGCGCGCACAAGCACCTCGGCGCCGACAAGGTGGTCATGGCAACCGTGCCGAAGACCACCTGCGACATGAACGTCACGCCGATGATCGACGTGCTCCTCGTCCTCCTGGTCATCTTCATGGCCGCGTTGCCGATGGCGCAGAAAGGCATGGACATCAACCTGCCGCTCGAGACCAAGAACCCGAACCAGCAGAACGAGCCGACCGACCAGATCGTGCTCGAGTACTCCGCTGACCGGCAGATCTCGGTCAACAAGCAGCCGGTCCCGCTGCCCCAGCTGGAAGAGCGCCTGCGGAACATCTTCGAGCAGCGCAAGGTCAAGACGATGTTCATCGTCGGCGATGGGGCCCTGCTCTACGGCGACATCGTCGGCGTCATCGACGCCGCGAAGGGTGCTGGCGTCGAGAAGGTCGGCATCGTCACGGACGGCATGCGCAGAGGCCAGTAACCAGGCCCCGCGCACCATCTGGGATACACACACGGCGGCCGGACGTCCATCGGGGACGTGCCGGCCGTTCGTGTGTACACCGATGCGCTCGCACGTCGCGCGTGCCTGTGCGACTCGGGAGAACTGGCCAAGCCTTCAGCCTTTTGCAGAACTTGACGCACGCGACCTTGCGGACACTCCCCGGCGTCCATGGTCAATGCGAATCATGTCGCGCCGCCTCCCCCACCGCTGTGGTGTCGCTGCAGGTCCTGCGAGGCCCTGGGGCCGCTCCGACGACCGACCGCGGCTGATACACCCAGGAGGAGACAACGTGCGATTGCGGCGGCCGCCAGCCGGGCAGTGGCCGGCTGGACGCAGTCGACGTATTCGTGTTGGCTGGGCGCGACCTGAGCAGACCAGGGGCGAAGCCCGCCGCCACGCGGGCGGGGGCAAGGGGCCACCACAGGACCTCCTCAGCCAGCTGGACAGAACGCTGAGACCTTCCGGCGCCCACGGCCCAGCTGGGGGCAGGCAGGATCGTGCGGGCGAACGCGCACGCCCGAACACGGAAACGGCCGGCCTCCCGGGTAAGGGAGAGCCGGCCGTTTACGGGGTGGTCAGGAGGAGGACGGCAACTACTCGGTGGTGCCCGTGGCCTTCTGCTTGCGGATCTCGAGCGCGCGAGCCTGCATGGCCTCAGCCTCGGTGAGGAGGGCCTTCTGCTTCGCGGGGTTCTTTTCGATGGCCGCCTGGACGCGGAGGAGCAGGCCCCGGTAGGTGACCGCCTCGAGGTAGCTGGGGTTCAGCTTGATGGCCTGGTCGGCGGCCGCGATTCCCTGGGCCGCATAGTCGGCCTTGGTGGCGTCGGGGATGCGGAAGTCGCGATACGACTTGTCCCAGAAATACGTCGCGATCGTGTAGAACGCCTCGGGATTCTCGGGTTCCCTCGCGGCGCGCTCACGCAAGGCCGCGATGGTCTTGTCGAAATCGCCCTGCTTGTTGTAGAAGTCGGCCAGGCGCGCGTAGATGGCGGGCTCTTCCGGGTTGACGTCCTTCGCCTTGAGGAGGGCCGCCTCGGCCGCCTCGTAGTCGCCCATCTCGGACTTCAGGTTCGAGAGCAGGATGTAGCCGGTGGTATCGCGCGGATCGACCTCGATGACCTTCTGGAGGATCGGCTCCATCTTCTCCGGGTCATTGAGCTTGGTCGGCCCGTAGACGTCCGCGAGGAAGTCGAGCGAGAGCTTCTTCATCTTCGGGTCGGTCTCGAGCTCGTAGGCCTTGTTGTAGTACTGGATGGCCAGTTCCATGTTCTTGTCGTTCGCGGGATCACCAACCTTCGAGGCCTTCCAGAGGTTGTCGTAGCTGTTCCCGAGATAGAAATACGCCTGGGTGAGGTCAGGCTTGGCGGCGAGGGCCTCTTCGTAATGGGCTACTGCCTTCTTGTAGTCCTGGGCACCATACGCCGCGTTGGCCTCCTTGAAAGCCTTCTTGGCCTTCAACGTGCCCATCCACCCGCATCCCGCCATCGTGCTCGCCAGCGCAAGAACGATGGCGACACGACCTGCCTTCGAAACCCTCTGCATGTCTTCCCCCTGCGCCTTGCGCGTCCGGAGCGTGTTCATCGAGATGATCGAGCGGGAGCCAACAACCCGGGCGTGCCGTCACGCCACAATCGCTCCGCCTAGCTCAAACCGCGCCAGTATATTGAAGCCAGTCAATGCAGGCAAGCGATCCCACGTGTGTCATGCGTCGGCCTTGACCCTTCAGGGACGCGGTCCCTATCATGGCCCTTCCGACAGTCGCTCAATCTCCCCACCTGAGAGTAGACACCGACCATCATGATTCGGTTTGAGGATCTCGCCGAGAAGGTCCGGTCCACCAACCCGGACGCCGACACCGAGCTGCTGCGGCGGGCGTACGTCTTCTCGGCGATGGAGCACCGGGGCCAGGTCAGGCACTCGGGCGAGCCCTACCTCGTGCATCCCCTCGAGGTGGCCGACATCCTCGCCGACCTGCGGCTCGACGTGGTGGCGATTGCCGCCGGCCTGCTCCACGACGTCGTCGAAGACACCCTGACGACCGTCGAGCGCATCCAGGAGATGTTCGGGCCCGAGATCGCGCACGTGGTCGAAGGTGTCACCAAGCTCTCGGTCATCTCCTTCTCGTCGAAGGAAGAGCGGCAGGCCGAGAGCTTCCGCAAGATGCTCCTGGCCATGGTCGACGACATCCGCGTCATCCTGGTCAAGCTGGCCGACCGCCTCCACAACATGCGGACGCTGGGCCACATGCCCGAGGAGAAGCGGATCCGCATCGCGCAGGAGACGCTCGACATCTACGCGCCCATCGCCAACCGCCTGGGGATGAGCAAGATCAAGAACGAACTCGAGGAGCTGTGCTTCAAGCACCTCGAGCCGAAGGCGTACGAGGCGCTCCGGGCCAGGGTCGACGCGCGCCGAAAGACGACCGCCGGCATGGTCGACGACCTCACCCGTGTCATACGCGCGAAGCTCGACGAGGCGCAGGTCGATTACATCTCGATCGACGGGCGCATCAAGCGCCTCTACAGCATCCACCTGAAGCTGAAGCGCCAGAAGATCGATCTCGAGCAGGTGTACGATTTCGTCGCCGTGCGCATCGTCACGCGGAGCATCAAGGACTGCTACGCGACGCTGGGGATCATCCACCAGACGTGGTCGCCCGTGCCCGGGCGCATCAAGGACTTCATTGCCATGCCGCGTCCGAACGGCTACCAGTCGCTGCACACGTCGGTGGTCAGCGACCGCGGCTTTCCGTTCGAGGTGCAGGTGCGGACCGAAGACATGCACCGGATCGCCGAGGAGGGCATCGCGGCGCATTGGAAGTACAAGGAAGGCCGCGTCGGCGCGCAGCAGGACGAGCAGTACTTCCGGTGGCTGCGGCAGTTGCTCGAGTGGCAGCAGGAGGTGAAGGATCCGCAGGAGTTCATCCAGAACCTCAAGATCGACCTGTATCCCGAGGAGGTTTACTGCTTCACCCCGCGCGGAGAGGTGAAGTCGATGCCGAAGGGCGCGACACCGATCGACTTCGCGTACACCGTCCACACCGACGTGGGCCATGCATGCGTGGGCGCCCGCATCAACGGCAAGATGGTGCCCCTGCGTCAGCGACTGAAGAACGGCGACATCGTCGAGATCATGACGCAGGCGGGCCACAAGCCCAGTCGCGACTGGCTGGGGCTGGCGGTCACCTCGCGGGCCAGGAACAAGATCAAGCACTACCTGCACCACGAGGAGAAGGCGCGGAGCATCGAGCTGGGGCGGAAGCTCTTCGAGCGCGAGGCGCGACGTTTCGACGTGAACATGAAGACCGTGCTCGACACGGGAGCGCTGACCAAGGCCGCCAACGAATCCGGCCTGCCGCGCATCGATGACCTGTTCGCTGCCATCGGGTACGGACGGATCGCCCCCCGGCAGGCGCTGCTCCGCATCGTTCCGCAGGACGATCTCAAGGAGAAGGCACCAGACTCCGCGCTCACGTCGGCCGTCAAGCGGGTGTTCAAGCCCGACGCCGACAAGATCACCGTGCGGGGCGCAGACGACCTGCTCGTGTTTCGCGCCCGCTGCTGCAACCCGATCCGGGGCGAGAAGATCGTCGGCTATATCACTCGCGGCAAGGGCGTGTCGGTGCACGCCGCCACGTGCAGCAACGTCACCAGCCTGCTCTACGATCCCGACCGCCGTATCGAAGTCGAGTGGGACAAGGGCGACCGGTCATCCGTGCCGGCATACACGGTGCGCCTGACCATTCAGGTCGAAGACCGGAAGGGCATCCTCGCCGAGGTGTCAGCCAAGGTCTCGGGGATCAACACCAACATCAAGACCATGGAAGCCACGACCGACGAGCAGGAAGGCCGCATCGACATGACCGTCGAGATCAACGACCTCAAGCACCTCGAGAAGGTGATCAAGTCGCTGCGTGGCGTCGACGGCGTCCTGAACGTCGAACGCTCCACGCGTTGACGTTTTCACCCCCACCCCGACGCATTCCCAACCAATTGGGGTCAGACCCCAATTGTCGCGAGATTCCCTGTGACGATCGGGACTCTCGACGTTTATGGGCAGAAAACGGCGATCAGGCGCTGAGAGCCCCCGACGAAACGGAGGATTTGGTGAATTGGGGTCAGACCCCAATTGACGAGAGGGGACGGAGTGTCAACCCAGGTGGGCGATGGCGTCGATTTCGACGCGGACGTCCCTGGGGAGACGCGAGACCTGGACGGTGACCCGCGCGGGCGGGTTGGCGAGGAAGCGACGCCCGTACACCTCGTTCACCGCGGCAAAGTCGTTCATGTCGGCCAGGAAGACGGTCGTCCGGACGACGGCAGCGAACGACGCGCCAGCGGCTTCGAGCACGGCACGGAGATTGTCGAGGACCCGCTCGGCCTGCATCGACACGTCGCCCGGCACGACCTGGCCGGTGGCCGGGTCGAGGGGGATCTGTCCCGACAAGAAGAGGAAATCGCCCGCGCGGACGGCCTGGACGTAGGGGCCGATGGCCGCAGGCGCGGCCGGCGTCGAGATGGTCTGTCTCGGCATCGGCGCGCGTCAGGCCGCCTTGACGGTCTTTCCGCCTGCCTTGACGATCTTGCCGCCGCGGATGCAGCGGGTGCACACCTTGACGCGCCTGCTGGCACCGTCGACCACTGCCCTGACCGTCTGCAGATTCGGGTTAAACCGTCGCGGGCTCACGTTGTGCGCATGACTGACATTGCGCCCGAACGCCGGACCCTTCCCACACACTTCACACCGCATCGCCATGAGAGATTCCCTTGGATACCCTTGCACGGCCCATCGTGCCCGGCCGGAACCCGGAAGTATACACGGACCTGTGGCGATCGTGCCAGCGCCCAGCGACCCGTAGCAAATTGCACCGGGTGTCCCCGAATGGATACAGGCCGAGACCGCAGAGAACCGCCCGGGCGACAGCGGCGTCTAAACCCCCGACGCACGAGCCGGAACCCTGCGCCCGGGTTACGAATAGCGTAACAGCGACACTCCCGACGGTTTTGGGCCTGACACGATGCTTTCCCAGTCCTGAATCACGTCGAATGCACCGGGCAGCAGGGCAAGGGTGCGGTTCACGCGGGACGTCATGTGTCGTGCCGTGCAACTGCAGAGCTACTAGCCGCCCTTGAAACAATTGGAAGCGCTCTTGCATCCACAGTAGCAATCGTTGGCGTCTCCCGACGCCGACGTTGAGGAGCGTCATCATGACGAAAACGAAAAAGGCCCTGGCCACACCGGTTCCACATACAGCCCGCCACGAAGAACTCCGCCACCTCCTCGAAGACCGCCGTCGCGAGATCGTCAGCGAGGTCACCTCCAAGATGAAGGATGTGCGCGTTGAAGGCGCTGGCGGTATCATGCAGCCCATCGAGATGGGCGACTTGTCGGATGCGTCAATTCAGGACGACATCGACTTTGCGCTCATCCAGATGAAGGGTGAGACGCTCCAGCGCATCGACGAGGCGCTGCGACGCGTCGAGGAGGGCACCTACGGCAACTGTTTTGAGTGCGGAGACGAAATCTCTCCTCAGCGGTTGCGGGCCCTGCCTTTCGCAGTACGCTGCAAGGATTGTGAGGAAGCCCGCGAAGCCGCGGCGCAACGCGAGCGGTTCTACTCGCAGCGTCGGCCCGGCGGCTCGCTCTTCCTCGACCTCTCGAGCTGAGGTGCGGTCCAGACAGGTGTGGTGAGGGGCTCCCCGCCGGGGAGCCCCTTCCATGATCCTCGTCGGGCGGCCTCCACCAAGGAGATGCTCCCCGATGAGCGATCGCGACGACGAGCAGCCTGACAGCACTGAACCGGCCTCTGACGACAGGCTGCCGCCGCTTCCCGCGGAACTTCCGGTACTCCCCCTCCGCGACACCGTCCTCTACCCGAACTCGTTCATGCCCCTGGCCGTCGCCCGCGAGGCCTCGGTACGCCTCATCGACGAGGCGATGCAGACCACCAAGCTCATCGCGGTGTTCACCCAGCGCGACGCGTCGGTCGAGGAACCCAAGGAAGACGACCTGTATCGCGTGGGCACCGCCACGCACATCCACAAGATGTTCAAGCTGCCCGACGGCAGCCTGCGCCTCATCGTCCAGGGCCTCGCGCGCCTCCAACTCGAGAAGGTCACCGCGTTCCACCCCTACCTCCGCGCCATCGTCGGCCCCGCCGACGAGGCATCGCTCGACGACGACCGCCTCGAAATCGACGCGCTGCAGCGGAACATCAAGACGAACTTCCAGCGGATTGTCTCGCTCTCGCCGCTCCTGTCTGACGATCTCCAGACGCTGGCGATGAACATCGAGGAGCCTGGACGCCTCGCCGACTTCATCGCCTCGAGCCTGTCGACGCTCACGACGCCGACCAAGCAGGAGGTGCTCGACACGCTCGACGTGCGCGCCCGCATGGACGCCCTCAACCGCATCCTCATCAAGGAGCTCGAGGTCCTCGAGCTCGGATCGAAGATCCAGTCGCAGGTCCAGTCGGAGGTCGGCAAGAACCAGCGCGAGTACTTCCTGCGCGAACAGCTCAAGGCCATCCAGAAGGAACTCGGCGACGACGACGACCAGCAGAAGGAGATCGACGAGCTTCGGCAGAAAATCGATGCGGCGGGGATGCCCGACACCGTCCGCAAGGAGGCCATGCGCGAGCTCGACCGGCTGGCCAAGATGCCGGTCGCGGCGGCCGAGTACACCGTGTCGCGCACGTACCTCGACTGGCTCGTGATGCTGCCGTGGGCGGTGCGCACTGACGAAGTGATTGACCTGCCCAGAACGAAGGGCGTCCTCGACGCCGACCACTCGGGACTCGAGAAGGCCAAGGACCGCATCCTCGAGTACCTCGCGGTGCGCAAGCTCAATCCTGACGTGAAGGGGCCCATCCTCTGCTTCGTCGGCCCTCCGGGCGTGGGCAAGACGTCGCTCGCGCGGTCGATTGCCAGCTCGCTCGGGCGCAAGTTCGTGCGGGTCTCGCTCGGGGGCATGCGCGACGAGGCCGAGATCCGCGGCCATCGGCGCACCTACATCGGTGCCCTCCCCGGCCAGATCATCCAGGGCGTGCGCCGCGCGGAGTCGAAGAACCCGGTCTTCATCCTCGACGAGATCGACAAGCTCGGGAACGACTTTCGCGGCGACCCCGCGTCGGCCCTGCTCGAGGTGCTCGACCCCGAGCAGAACTCGACGTTCCGCGATCACTACCTCGACGTGCCATTCGACCTGTCAGAGGTCCTGTTCATCACGACCGCCAACGTGCTCGACCCGGTGCCGCCGGCGCTCCGCGACCGCATGGAAGTGCTCGAACTCCCCGGCTACACCGAGGAAGAGAAGCTCAAGATCGCGACCGAGCACCTGCTCACGAAGCAGATCACGAACCACGGGCTCACGGGCGAACAGGTGGTCTTCGAAGACGATGCGGTGCGCGTGGTGATTCGCGGCTACACGCGCGAGGCTGGCGTCCGCAACCTCGAACGCGAGATTGGCGCGCTCTGTCGCAAGGTCGCACGTCGCCGCGCGGAGGGCGACGACACGGCGGTCACCATCACGCCCGACGTGGTCGTCGACATGCTCGGCGCTCCGAGGTTCATGGACGAGGAGATGGAGGAGCGCACCAAGAACCCCGGCGTGGTGGTGGGGCTGGCGTGGACGCCGTCGGGCGGCGACGTGCTCTTCATCGAAGCGCAGAAGATGCAAGGCACGGGCACGCTGACGCTCACGGGGCAACTCGGCGACGTCATGAAGGAGTCGGCGCGCGCCGCCCTGTCGTGGGTGCGCACGAACGCGTCGAACTACGGGATCGATCCGAAGTTCTTCAAGACCGCCGAGATCCACGTCCACGTGCCGTCTGGCGCCATTCCCAAGGACGGCCCCTCAGCTGGCGTGACGATGGTGACGGCGATGGTGTCGCTGCTGACCAAGCGTCCCGTCCGTGGCGACCTTGCAATGACCGGCGAGATCACGCTCTCGGGACGCGTGCTGCCGGTCGGGGGCATCAAGGAGAAAGTGCTCGCGGCCCGGCGCCTCGGCGTGAGGGAAGTCATCCTGCCGAAGCGCAACGAGAAGAACGTGAAGGAAGATCTCAGCGACGAGCTGCGGCGCGACCTGACCATCCACCTCGTGACGACGATCGACGAGGTGCTGGCCCTGGCGTTCACCGCCCGGGGCGAGTAACTCACCGCCCGCCTGCCCCAAGGGCGGGCGGGGCCCCGGCCCTCGCGCCCGCGCTACGGGATCAGTGACAGGGCGAGCGCCGTCTTCATGTCGGTGATTTCGCCACGCGCCAGCAGCGCCCGCGCATCCGCGACGCGCATCGTGTGCGGGATGATGACTTCGTCGAGGTCGGCATCGGCCTCGTCGGCGGGCGTCGTCAGGCCGTCGAGACGGAAGAAAATCATCGCCTCGTCACAGATGCCCGGGGTGGGCAGGAACGTCCCCAGGCGCGTGAGCGACACTGGGACCTGCCCGATTTCCTCGTGGCACTCGCGCACGGCCGCCGCCTCGGGCGGCTCACCAGGGTCCATCGAGCCGGCCGGCACTTCCCACATCCACCGGTCAACAGCGTAGCGGTACTGGCGGATCAGGACGATGTGGTCCGGGTCCGGCATCGGCACGAGCACCACCGACGGCGCATGGCGGATCGACGTCCATTGTCGCCTCGCGGCCGTGCGGCAGGCGGACCTCGTCGCTGTGGAGGGAGAACACGCGTCCTTCGAACAGGAGGCGCGACGAGAGCCGGGTGGCTGGTGATTCCATCATGGTCATGTCGTGTCCCGTCGACTCGAGGTCCGGCTAGACGCCGAAGCGCTCGCGCGCCTCGCGCAGCTCCTCGACGATCGAGCGAAGGTCGTTGGCAATCGGCGCGATGAACTCCATCTTGCGTCCGTCGCGCGGGTGCACGAACGAGAGTCGAAGTGCATGGAGGAACGGGCGCTCGAGCCGTCCGACGGCTTTCAGGTGCGGCGGCACGCGCCGGTGCACGCCCCCGTAGAGCGCATCACCGACGACCGGATGCCCGATCCCGCTCAGGTGCACGCGAATCTGGTGCGTGCGCCCAGTGGCGATGCCGACCTGCGCCAGCGTCACGCCTGGCAGGTGCTCGGCGCGAATGATGCGCGTGACCGCGGTTCGCGAGCGACGCGCCCTGGTGGACATCCGCTGCCGGTTCTCGGGATCGCGTCCGATCGGATCCTCGATGCGCCTGCCGGCGTTCACCACGCCCCAGACCAGCGTCAGGTATTCCTTCTCGATCTCGCGATCGTGGAACTGGCGCGACAGTTCCTGGTGCGCCGCGTCGTTCTTGGCGACGACCATGACGCCCGACGTGCCCTTGTCGAGCCTGTGCACGATGCCCGGCCGCGACTCGCCGCCGACGCCGCTGAGGTCATCCACGTGGTGCAGGAGGGCGTTGACGAGCGTCCCGTCGGCGTGGCCGACGGCGGGGTGGACAACCATTCCCGGCGGCTTGTTGACGACGACCACGTCCGCGTCCTCGTACAGGATCTCGAGCGGCAGGTCCTGGGGCGCGTTGGCTGACGGTGCGACGGGAGGGATGTCGAGCGAGTACGACTCGCCGTCGGTCACGGTCTCGCTCGAGCGCTCGCAGACGCGGTCGCCCCGCGTGACGCGGCCGTCCTTGATCAGGCGCTGCAACTGCGATCGAGACAGCCCGGGCACCAATGCCGTCAGGGCCTGGTCGAGGCGCTGTCCTGCCTGGTCGGGTCCGATGTCCACGCGAACGAGTTCCGGGGCGGTGTCCACGTCTTCGGTCGTCACGCCATCACCGCCTTGCCGTCGCCACGCCGCCGCCCGAGCACCACGAGCATCACGAGGCTCAACGGCACCAGCACGATGGAAATCCACTGCGAGGTCGAAAAGCCGGCATTGAAGCCGCGGGGATCGCCGCGGAAGTACTCGATGACGAAGCGCGAGACGCCGTAGAGCAGGATGTAGCCCCAGAACGTCCGCCCGGCGAACGGCCGGCCCTTGCGCTCGAACGCGAGAATCAGCAAGAAGATCGCGAGGCCCGAGATGGATTCGTAGATTTGCGTGGGATGGAGGGGCACGTTGAGCGGCGTCCCGACGACGGCGTTCGCGACGGGATCGGTGAACGTGATCGCCCACGAGACACTGGTCGGCGCGCCCCAGCAGCACCCGGCGAAGAAACAGCCCATGCGACCCACGGCATAGCCGAGCGCGATGCCGGGCGCCGCCAGGTCACCCGTGGTCCAGACCGGGAGCTTGTGCTTGCGCACGTACCAGATCCCGACCAACACGGCCAGGACGAGTCCCCCGTAGAACACGCCCCCCGAACGCGCGAGCGACAGCAGATCGGCGGGATTGTTGGTGAAGTGATCGAAGTCGAGGATGAACAGCAGCGCCTTGGCGCCGATCAACGCCGACACGATGATCGCGATGCCGAGGTCCATGAACTTCTGCGGATCGAGGCCCAGCCTGCGGGCGCGAATCATCGCGACCTGCAGGCCGACCAGGTAGGCCGCGCCCAGCAAGACGCCGTAGCTGTAGATCGTGATCGGCCCGGCGTGGAACAACTCAGGATGCATCGCGTGCCCCCACGACGACATCGAGCAACAGGGCGATGGCGCCGATCGTTATTGCTGCATCGGCGACGTTGAAGGCCCAGAAGTGCCATCCGCGCCAGTAGACATCGACGAAATCCACCACGAACCCCAGGCGCGCACGATCGATGAGGTTGCCGACCGCTCCGCTCAGGATGAGCGTGATACCCGTGCGGGCAAGCCACGTCTGGCCGGCGAAGCGCAGGCCGTAGACGGCGATGGCGGCCAGGGCCAGCAACGCCAGCCCCGTCAGCACGAACGTCTTGCCCGGGAATTCGACATTGTTGAGCATGCCGAACGCCGCGCCCGTGTTCTGGACGTAGGTGACGTTCAGCAGCCCGGGAATCACCGTCACCGAATCGTGCAACGGCAACTCGCGCAGCACGATCGCCTTGGTGACCTGGTCGAGGATCACCAGCGAGGCGATAGCGACGATGTCGGCACGGCGCACCGCCGTGCTCGTGCGCGGCGGCACCGTGGTCGTGACGCCTGTGCTCATCGCGCCTCGGCGCCGGGCGCCGGCGTCACAGCCTCGACGCACCGCGCGCACAGCCCGGCGAATGTTTCGTCGGTCGCGACGTCGGCGACGTAGCGCCAGCAGCGGACGCACTTGGTACCGTCGCTTCGCGCGACTGCCACCTCGAGGTCATCGCCGGGGCCGCCCTCGACCACCGAGGCCGTCGACGTGATGAACAGCATGGGCAGGTCGTCGCGGTACGCATCGAGCAGCCGGTAGAGATCGTCCGACGCGGTGAGCACGACGTGTGCCTCGAGCGACTGGCCGACGATCTTCTGCTGGCGCATCCCCTCGATGTGCGGCAGGACAGCCTCGCGCACTGCCAGCAACCGTTCCCAGCGCGCAGCCAGCGGCGGATCGACGAAGGCGTCGAGCCCCGTCGGGAACGTCGCGAGGTGCACGGTGTCGTCGCGCTCGCCAGGCAGCGCACGCCAGAGCTCGTCGGCCGACACCGGCAGGAGGGGCGCGATCAGGCGCACGAGGCCATCCACCATGTGGAAGAGCGCCGACTGCGCCGAGCGGCGTCCCGTCGATGCCGCCGCCCACGTGTACAGCCGATCCTTCGAGACATCGAAGTAGAACGCGCTGAGGTCCACGGTGACGAGTGCATTCACGATCTGGAAGATGGCCGGGAAGTCGTACGCGGCATAGCCCGCCACGATCTTCTGCGCGGCCTCGGCGTAGCGGCCAAGCGCGTAGCGGTCGATCTCCATCATGCGATCGACGGCGACCATGTCGGTGGCCGGGTCGAAGTCGTACAGGTTCGCCGCGCAATACCGCAGCGTGTTGCGCAGCTTGCGGTACGCCTCGACCGTGCGTGCGAGCACCTCCTTGCCGAGGCGCACTTCGTCGCGATAGTCGGTCATCGCCACCCACAGCCGCAGGACCTCGGCGCCGCTGTGGTCGATGATCTGCTGGGGCGGGATGTCGTTGCCCAGCGACTTCGACATCTTCTTGCCTTCTTCGTTCACCACGAAGCCGTGGGTCAGCACCTCGCGGAAGGGGGCCTGGTGCCGCGTGCCGAGGCCGACGAGCAGCGAGCTGTGGAACCAGCCGCGATACTGGTCGCTGCCCTCGAGATACATGTCGGCCGGCCACGACAGGCCCGGATGCACGGGAAGGACGCCCTCATGGCTCGACCCCGAGTCGAACCACACGTCGAGAATGTTCTGCTCACGCTCGAACGCGGTGCCCCCGCAGCGCGGGCACGCGAAGCCGCCAGGCACGAACTCCTCGAGGGGCCGCTCGTACCACGCGTCGGCACCGTAGGTCGCAAACACGTCTGCCGCGCGGTGCACGAGGTCGGGCGTCAGCACGGCTTCGCCGCACGCCGTGCACCCGAGGGCCGGGATCGGCACGCCCCACGTGCGCTGGCGCGAGATGCACCAGTCGGGGCGATGCGCGAGCATGTTGTGGATGCGCTCCTGGCCCCAGGCGGGGTACCACGCCACCCTGGTGATGGCGTCGAGTGCCATCTGGCGCAGCCCGGCCGAGTCCATCGAGATGAACCACTGGGCGGTCGCCAGGAAGATCACGGGGTTGTGGCAGCGCCAGCAGTGCGGATAGCTGTGGTCGTACTTCGTGTGCTTCCACAGTGCGCCGCATTCGCTCAGCGCGTCGACGATCAGCGGGTTGGCGTCGAAGACCCGCTCGCCCGCGAACATCTGCACATCGTCGGTGAAGTGGCCGCCCGGGCCCACGGGTGCGTAGATCTCGAGTCCGTACTTCACGCCGGTGACGTAGTCGTCTGATCCGTGTCCCGGTGCGGTGTGCACGGCGCCGGTGCCCTGTTCGAGGGTCACGTAGTCGGCGAGCATCCCGAGCGACGCACGGTCGTAGAGCGGGTGCCTGAACGAGATGCGGTCGAACACGCGCCCTTCGACGACGGCAACGGGATCTGCCAGGGGCACGCCGGTCTTCGCGGCGACCTGCGTGGCAAGGCCCTCGGCCACGAACACGAACCGGTCGTCGACGGGATACAACCCGTACGCGAAGTCCGGGTGGAAGGCGATCCCGAGGTTCGACGGGATCGTCCAGGGCGTCGTCGTCCAGATGAGCGTCGAGACGGCGCGGCCGGCAGTCTCCGGCACACGCGTGGCGAGTTCGGTCGCGCTCGCCGGATCCAGCGCGAACTCGACGTAGATCGACGGCGACGAGTGATCGTCGTACTCGACCTCGGCCTCGGCCAGCGCGGTGCGGCAGTGGATGCACCAGTGCACGGGCTTCTTGCCCTTGTAGACCATGTCCTGTTCGACGAACCGCCCCAGGGCGCGCACGATCGCGGCCTGGTAGGCGAAGTTCATCGTCAGGTAGGGGTCGTCCCACGTGCCCATGATGCCGAGGCGCTCGAAATCGGCGCGCTGGATGGCGACGTACTTTTCCGCGTAGGCGCGGCACTCGCGCCGGAAGTCGGCCACGCTCATCGTGCGCTTCTTCGGGCCCAGTTCGCGGTCGACCTTGAGCTCGATGGGGAGGCCGTGGCAATCCCAGCCCGGCACGTAGGGCGCGTCGAAGCCCGCCATCGACTTCGACCTGACGACGAAGTCCTTCAGCACCTTGTTGAGCGCGTGCCCGGTGTGAATGCGTCCGTTCGCGTAGGGCGGCCCGTCGTGCAGGATGAACGTTGGCGCACCCTTCCGGCGCTCACGGAGGCGACGGTACACCCCGGTCTCGTTCCACCGCGCGATGACCTGCGGTTCGGTGGTCTGGAGGTTGGCCTTCATCGGGAAGGTCGTCCGGGGCAGGTTGACGGTGTCTTTCCACTCGGGCATGGGCTGGCTCTGATGGCGGTCGCACGGGCGACGCAGGTATCCCGTCATTGTACCCCGCGGGTTACAATCCGGCATGGCCTGCCTCTTCTGCCGCATCGTCTCGGGCGAGATTCCCGCGAAGATCGCCTATCGTGACGCGGACGTCGTGGCGTTCCACGACGTCAATCCCCAGGCGCCCACCCACGTGCTGCTCGTGCCGACGCGCCACATCGCCTCGCTGAACGAGTTGACGCCGGCCGATCACGCGGTCGTGGGCAACCTGGTCCACCGGGCGGCAGCCCTGGCTGCCGAGTTCGGGTACGCCGAGCGGGGCTACCGTGCCGTGTTCAACTGCAACGCCGACGCCGGCCAGACCGTGTTCCACGTCCACCTGCACCTGCTCGCCGGCCGGTCGATGACCTGGCCCCCCGGCTGATACGGGCGGGCTGGCGCGGTCAGCCGCCGCGGCCCGCGCCCGTCAGGCCGGACGACGGGCGACAAGTGTGCGTTCGATACCCGCGAGGTCCTTCAGCATCATCGCGTCGGTGAAGCCGTGGGCCGCCGCGAGGCGCGTGACCGAGTCCGCCTGCCCGGCGCCGACCTCCATCCCCAGCCAGCCGCCTGCCGCGAGTGTCCGTGCCGCGGCGTCGAGCAGTGGCTCGATGACGTCGAGGCCCGTGCGGCCGGCAAAGAGCGCCGTGTGTGGCTCGAACTCGCGGACAGACGGCGCCAGCGCGTCGTGGTCGTGCACCGAGATGTAGGGCGGATTCGACACGATGGCGTCGAAGCCCGCCACGTCGTCGGGGATCAGCGATGCGTGCCTGAACACAATGCGATCGGCGACCCCGTGTCGCGCCGCATTCGCGCGCGCCAGCGCCAGGACCGGCTCCGAGATGTCGGTCGCGGTCACCCGCACCTGCGGATACTCACAGGCGATCGACACGGCCAGACACCCGCTGCCCGTGCCGACATCGACCACCGTCAGCGGCCGCGCGCGGTCGGGGAAGGCCTCGATGAACGCCTCGACAATGAGCTCGGTTTCGGGCCGGGGGATCAGCACCACGGGCGACACGGCGAAGTCGCGCCCGTAGAACTCGCGGAGACCCGTGATGTAGGCCACGGGTTCGTGCAGCGCACGCCGCGCCACGGCGGCGTCGATGCGCTCGACCTGCGTGGTCGTCGGCGTGTGGTCGTCGTGCGCGAGCAGCCACGCGGCATCTCGTCCCAGCACGTGCTGCAGGATGACGCGGGCGTCGAGGCGCGCGTCTGCCAGGTCGAACCCTGCCGCTTTCAGCCGGGTCCGTGCCCGGGTCAGGCACTCGCGAACAGTCATGGTGCCTCGGGGGCGAGTCAGGCTGTTGTCTCGGCGGCAGTTGCGTCGCGGAGCTTCTCGGCCTGGTAGTAAGACGTGACCTGCTCGACGAGCTCGGTGAGATCGCCGTTGAGGACGTTGGTCAGCTGGTGTGTCGTGAAGTTGATGCGGTGGTCGGTGATGCGGCTCTGCGGGAAGTTGTAGGTGCGGATCTTCTCGCTGCGCTCGCCCGTGCCCACCTGGCTGCGCCGGTCCTTCGCGATCGCCTCCTGCTGTTTCCGCATCTCCATCTCGTAGAGGCGCGAGCGCAGCACCTTCATGGCCTTCGCGCGGTTCTTGACCTGCGATTTCTCGTCCTGCTGCGACACGACCAGACCGGAAGGGAGGTGGGTGAGGCGCACGGCCGAGTACGTGGTGTTGACGCTCTGTCCGCCGGGCCCGCTCGAGCAGAAGGTGTCGATGCGCAGGTCCTTGGCGTCGATCTGGACGTCGACCTCTTCGGCCTCGGGCAGCACCGCGACGGTCGCCGTCGAGGTGTGGATGCGGCCGCTGGCTTCCGTGGCAGGGACGCGCTGGACGCGGTGCACGCCGCTCTCGTACTTCAGCTGGCTGTAGACGCGTTCGCCCTCGATCGACACGATGGCTTCCTTGAGCCCGCCGACCGTTCCCTCGCTCAGCGACATCACCTCGACCTTCCAGCGCTTCATCTCGGCGAAGCGGGTGTACATCCGGAAGAGGTCTGCGGCGAACAGCCCGGCCTCGTCGCCCCCGGTGCCCGCACGGATTTCGAGGAGGACGTTCTTGTCGTCGTTCGGATCTCTGGGGACGAGGAGGATCTGGATTTCCTTGAGCAGGACCTGCTCTCGCGCCTGCTGTGCGGCCAGTTCCTCGCGTGCGAGTTCGGCCATGTCGGGATCGCCGCTGGCGAGCAGTTCATTGGCCCCGGCGATGGCGGCGAGGACACCTCGATACTCTCGCCCCTTGTGCACGAGCTCTTCGATGTCGCTGAGCGTCTTGCCGACGGTCCTGAACTCCTGGGGATCGCTCTGGGTCGAAGGATCCCCGAGCTTCGCCATGAGCTCGTCGTAGCGCGATTCGACCGACGTGAGCTTGTCGAGCAGGTCAGACATGGACCTTCTAGTTTACACTCCCGCCCGACACCGGCGGCAGGAAGGCCACTTCGTCGCCGTCGGTGACCAGGGTGGACATCCGGGCGTAGTCGTCGTTCAGCGCGGCCGACAGCGAGGCCCGGAACGGCGCGACGGCAGGATAGCGGTTCGAGAGAGCGGCCCAGACGTCCTCGATTGTTCCCGGGGCCTCGAGCTCGACGGGCACCTCGGATGCGCCCGCCAGATCCCGCAGCCGGGCGAAGAGGCGGACGGTCACGCGCATGCGCGCCTCCGGGCCTCGAGCCGCACGGCCTCGTTGTCGGGCTCGGCGGTGGCACCTTCGAGCCAGACATCCCCACCCTCGAAGAACTCCCGCTTCCAGATCGGGGAAATCTGCTTGATCCGCTCGATCGCATACCGGCAGGCCGCAAACGCGGCACCTCGATGGGGCGAGGCTGCGACGATCGCAACGCTGGCCTCACCCAGCTGCAACGTCCCGACCCGGTGGTGGATGGCCAGCCGGGTGTCTGGCCACTCCGCACGCGACTCGTCGGCAATGCGCTCGAACGACTTCACCGCAAGCGGGCCATGCGCCTCGTACTCGAGCCTGACCACCGTGCGCCCCTGGTTGTTGCCGCGGACGACGCCGATGAAGGTCGCGAACGCGCCGTCGTGGCCGGGTTCAACCGACGCCTGCAGCGCGTCGAGCAGCGACGCGACATCGAGCGTCGACGTCGTGATCGCGAAACACGGGTTCATGCGGCGAGTATAGCCTCGGCCACTGCTCCGCATGCCATGCCCGCCGACGAGGTCGATGCCGTATTCGACGGCCTTGTCGAGCGCAGTGCGGGAATGCGCGATGCCGTTCAGCCGGTGGTCACGCCGGGGCGACTCCCCACCAGCGGCTCACCCGCGGCCGCAGCCAGAGCACCCACGGCACCAGGAGCGCGCCCGCCAGCAGGTCGACGACGTAGTGGTGCCTGAGGTAGACGGTCGACAGCAGCAACCCCGTGACGATCACGAGCAGGATGGGAAAGTACCAGCGCGCGTGCCGCCACGCGTAGACGAGCGACAGGATGCTCACGCCGGCGTGCAGGCTCGGGAACGCGGCGCGCGAGGCGTCTTCGGGCATCATCCGGAGCAGGGCGCTCTGGAAGTCCATGATCGGGCCACCCCGCAGATCGACCGTGAACATCCCCAGCGACTCCATGTAGAGGCGCGGGGGCGCCGCGGGGAAGATCACGTAGAGCAGGTAACCCGTGTAGAAGCACAGGATGATGCCGAGCAACGCGTCGCGCGCGACCTCACGCCGCCCGCTGAGCCAGATCACCAGCACCGTCGACGGCGCGATCAGGAAGAAGCTCGCGTAGAACACGCTGAAGATCTCGGTGCGGGTGCGCGTGATCCACGCCTGGGCCCAGACAACGGGCTGCCCGCCGAACAGCCAGCCTTCGATCGCCACCAGCCAGTCGTGGATGTCGTGCGGGTTCACGAACCGCACGGTGTCATGGAGGTTCGTGTACACGGCGATGCACAGCAGGAACGGCAGCATCGTCCGGTAGGCGTCGAGCGCGCTGGCGAGGCGCGGATGCAGCGAAATCGACGCGCGCGAACGATCGATGAGCGGGATCGTCAGCGCCAGGATCGACGCCACGACGAGGCGGACGACGCCTCCCTCGATGCGTGCCGTCGACAGCCCCGTATCGACGCGGTCGGCATAGGCGTAGAGCGTCACGATGCTCGATGGTACGAAGCCGAGCACGAACAGGGCTTCCTCGGGACGCAGTCGCCTGAATGCGCGCCACGCGCGCACCGGCCAGGACGCACGTTCAGTCATCGCACGTAGCCCAGCGATCGCAGGCGTTCGCGAGCCTCGTCGTCGATGCGTGAATCCGCCGGGCGACGGACGTCCGTGAGTCGCATCCCCCAGGTGGGCACACGCCGAACGGGGTGTGCGGCAGCGAATGCAGGCGCCACCAGGTCGAACCGTGGATGCCCTGCGATGTCGTCGGCCACCGGGACGCCGAGCAGTGCGAGCACGGTCGGGGCGACGTCCTCGAGCGACGCGGCGGCGGTCGGTGGACGCAGGTCATCCCCCGCCACGGTGTCGTTGCCGGGCGAGTCTGCCTTCCCTCGCGCCGACAGGATGCTCAACCAGGCGGCCCGCTGCGGAACCGCCCGTCCCGGGTGACCGACGACGACGAGGATGACGTCGTCGCCGGTGAATCGCGACACGATGTCGTCGAGCGATGTGTAGACGGCCGTGACAGCCCGGACCGCGACCGCCAGGTCGGCTGGCGACATGCCGTCGCGCGCGGCGAACAATCGCGACTGGGCGATGTCGAGGCCGGGCAGGTAGAGCGTGAGCAGGTCGAGTTGCTCGACGGGAAGAACGCGTGCGAACGACGACAGCATCCCGTCGAGCGCGATCGCATCGCGGGCGGCATCGCTCATCAGTCCCGCCGGCACGGGGGACGCGAGGCGCCGTGCTCGCGCGTCGGCATCGGCGCGGATCGCCGTCCACGACTGCCGCAGGGCGGTGTAGGCCGCGACCGGAACGACCTCGCCGTCGCTGTTCCCGCCACGTTCGAGCCGCACGATGGCGCGATCGCTGATGACCGTGCCGTCTTCGACCCGCGCCGGCCAGGTCGTCCACCAGTTCACCACCGCCGTGCGCAGTCCTGCTCGCGAGGCAACCTCCCAGAAGGCAGGCGCCCGCCGCTCGAGTCCCGAACTGATCGCCGGCCGCGTGAGCCTGAGCAGGTCGGTGGCCCCGGAGATGGCTTGCGAGAGGCGCGAGCCGGTCACCGGCAATTGCCCCTCCAGGCCAGCGACACGGCGCGCCTCGAGGCCGAGGGCGCCGTGGCGTGCAGGCGGCTGTCCCGTCGCGATCGAGGCCCACAGCGGGACCGGATCCGTCCCGTCTCCGCGTGGGATGTCGAGATGCGGAGACGCGAGGACCCGTGCCAGCGCCGGCAGGTCGCCGTCGTGGACGAGCGTGCGCGCGAATGCTGGATCGAAGCCGTCGATCCCGATGACCACGACGCGTGCGCCCGTGGGGACCACTGTCAGCGTCGGGACGGAGGCCTCGCGCTCACGCCGGCCCGTCCGTGTCGCGACGACAACGACGAGGCTCGCGGCCACGACGCCGACCACGGCAAGTGCCACCGACGAGCGCCACGAGGCGATGCGGGGTGTGGTCGGCAGCCGATCGTCGAGTTCGAACGCCATGAGTGCCAGCGCTGTCGTCGTGGTCACGTGTCCGAGCATGACGCTGATGACGACCGCGACGAGCAGGGCCACGAGCGTGGTGGCCGACATGCCGGCAGAGGCATTGGTGACGTTCCACCAGAGCGTCAGGTACACGAGGCACGCCGAGCCCACCACGATCCCTGCCACCAGCGCGACGGGGCGCATGCGCGCGTGCAGCGACACCCGCGGGCCAAACCACCTGCACCGCGTGCGACGCGAGCACGATTGAGGCGAACGTCGCGGCCGCGACTGCGACGCCGAACGTCACGGCGACCACGAGGGCGACCGCGAGCCCATCGCGAACGGTCGCGACCATGTTGGGCAGCCGCAGCGCCATGGCGATCGTGCCCGACAGGCCGACCAGAAGCCCGGCGAGCACACCGATGCGCAGGCTGGCGCCGAGCGCGAGCGCGGCGCGCGTCCGCCCCGTGCGTGCGGGAGCGAGGACGAAGCGATCGACGCCCGCATCGAGATAGCCGAGCGCCTTCAGGCGCTCGCGGAGTTCGTCGACGTCCTTCGGCGGGGGCGCGGTCATTGACGGCGGCTGGCCACGAAGGCCGTGAGCTCGCGGAGGGCGTCGGCCCTCGATCCAAAGGGCGTCAGCGCGCGGTCGGCAGTGTCGCAGAGCTCGCGGGCCAGCGCACGCGCCCCCTCGATGCCGCTGAACGAGACGAAGGTCGTCTTCTTCGGCATCCGCCAGCACCGGTTTGCCGGTCTCTTCCTGGGTGCCGGTGACGTCGAGCAGGTCATCCACGATCTGGAACGCGAGTCCGAGGTTCTTCGCGTAGTGCGCCAGCGACGTCGTCTGTCCTTCGCGGCGCGCCCGCGGCCACGGCACCTCCGACGGCGGCCGCCGTGAAGAGCACGCCGGTCTTGAGCCGGTGGATGCGCTCGAGCCGTTCGAAGGTGATGGCGCGCGAGGTGGCGAGCAGGTCGTCGGCCTGTCCCGGCGATGAGCCCCGACGTGCCGACGGTTTCGCTGATCAGGGTCGTGAGCTGGGTGGCCAGCACGGGTTCGTAGCTCGCGGTGAGCGTCTGGAACGCTCGGGCGAGCAAGGCGAAGCTCGCGAGCAGCGCGGTGGCCTCGCCGAAGCGGACATGGCAGGCCGGACGCCCGCGCCGGACGAGCGAGTTGTCCATCGACGGCAGGTCGTCGAGGATGAGCGACGAGGCGTGCACGAGTTCCACGGCGAGGGCGATGCCCATGGCACGCTCCTCGCGGCCGAAGAGCGCGGCCGACAAGAGCGAGACCGCGGCCCGCATCCGTTTCGACGGGCGCGAGCGCGGTGTAGCGCATGGCCTCGTGCACCGTTTCGGGGAACGTGTCGCTGGCGGGCAGGGCCAGGTCGAGGGCCGCGTCGATCCGTTCGCGATAGGCGGCGAGCATGGCCGGGGCGGTCATCACTGCGCTGTCGTCCGGTGTGGCGTCTGCGCCGTGGGCATCATCGGCCGAAGATGAGGAGGTACTGATACGGGAGGAACGTCTCGTGCGCGACCAGCCGCAGCCCCGCGCGCTGGGCATCGGCGATGACCACCGCGGGATCGACCCGCTCGTCGAGATCGGGACCTGGACCGCCCCCGTCCGTGCTGAAGTCGACGATGCCCAGTCGCCCGTTCGGGGCAAGCGCCTCACGGACGTTCTGGAGGAGCGTCACGCGATCCTCGACCTCGTGGTAGGCGTCGACGATCAGCACCGCGTCGCACGACACCCTGGGCAGCTTGGGGTCGGTGTAGGTGCCGAGGATGGTGCGGACGTTGCGGAAGCCCTCGCGCTGCACGCGGCGCTCGATCGACTCGATCATCTGCCGCTGCACGTCTTCGGCGTAGACGCGGCCGTTCGGCCCGACGCGCCGCGCGATACGGACGGTGAACCAGCCCCCGCCGGCACCGAGATCCGCGACCGTCGATCCATCGCCGATGCCGAGGGCATCCATGATGCGGCCCGGTTGCTGCCAGGCATCGCGATCGGGGCCTTCGAGGAGGCCCAGGTTCTCTGGATCGAACAGGTTGCCGTGACGGGTCCGCGACTGGGCCGTCGGCGTCGACATCCCCAGCACCACCAACAGGATGGCCACGGCGCTCACCCGCCCGCGCGCAAGGCGTGCTGCGTGTGTCACCGACGTGCGTTCCGGCCATGATTCGCGATTATACTTCTCGGCATGTTGGCCGCCCTGCACACCAGCCTTGTCGACCTGATCACCCGGACCTCCACCGACCTCCCGCCTGACGCACGCCGTGCGATGCGTGATGCCCTGGGCAGCGAGATGGCGGGATCGAGCGCCTCGCAGGCGCTGTCGATCATCGCCGAGAACATCGACCAGGCGGCCGACGTCGAGGGTGCGATCTGCCAGGACACCGGCATGCCGACCTTCGAGGTCAAGACGCCTGTCGGCGTGAACCAGATCGAGATCAAGACGGTCATCAGGGAAGCGATCGCCGAAGCGACGCGTCGGGGCAAGTTGCGTCCCAACTCGGTCGACTCGCTGACGGGGAAGAACTCGGGCGACAACCTGGGCCCGGGCACACCGATCGTGCACTTCGAGCAGTGGGAGCGCGACGACATCGAGGTGCGGTTGATCCTCAAGGGCGGTGGCTGCGAGAACACGAACGCGCAGTACGCCGTGCCGGTCGAGCTGGCACACCTCGGACGCGCCGACCGGTCACTCGAAGGTGTGCGCAAGTGCATCCTGCACGCGGTGTGGGCGGCGCAGGGCAAGGGCTGCGCGCCGGGTGCCGTCGGTGTCTGCATCGGCGGCGACCGGACGTCCGGGTACGCGCACGCGAAGATGCAACTGTTCCGCACGCTCGACGACGTGAACCCCGTGCCGGAACTGGCCGACCTCGAAGCGCAGATCATGTCGACGGTGAACACGCTCGATATCGGCCCGATGGGCTTCGGCGGCAACGTGTCGCTGATCGGCTGCAAGATCGGTGTGCTCAACCGCCTGCCGGCGTCCTACTTCGTGTCGGTGGCCTACGACTGCTGGGCGTTTCGACGCCTGGGTGTCCGCATCGACGCCTCGACGGGAGAGATCAGCGAGTGGCTCTACCGCGATCCCGCGAACCCGCCTGCGCCCATGTTCGAGCCGGGGACGCGCGGGTTTGTCAAGACGGGGCGCGAGAAGGTGCTGCGTGCGCCGCTCGACGAAGCCACGGTGCGTTCGTTGAAGGTCGGCGACGTCGTGCTCGTGTCGGGACGCATGTTCACGGGCCGCGACGCGGTGCACCACCACCTCATGACGCACGAGCCTCCGGTTGATCTGAACGGCGCGGTGCTCTATCACTGCGGCCCGGTGATGAAGAAGGACGGCGACACGTGGAGCGTGCTCGCCGCCGGGCCCACGACGAGCATCCGTGAGGAGCCGTACCAGGCCGACGTGATCAAGCGCTACGGCGTGCGCGCGGTGATCGGCAAGGGGGGCATGGGCGCCAGGACGCTGGCGGCGCTCAAGGAGCATGGTGCCGTGTACCTGAACGGCATCGGCGGCGCCGCGCAGTTCTACGCGCGCTGCCTGCCGCGCGTCGACGGGGTCTCGCTGATGGAGTTCGGCACTCCTGAAGCCATGTGGCACTTCGAAGCCGACGAGTTCCCCGCGATCGTGACGATGGACGCGCACGGCAACAGCCTGCACCGCGACGTGGAGACGTTCTCCGGCGAACGCCTCGAGCTCCTGAAGGCCTGAGTTCCGCGATGCGCCTGGCCGTCAACATCGATCACATCGCCACCATCCGCGAGGCCCGCAAGGCGCGCGAGCCAGAGCCGGTGACGGCTGCTGCGTTCGCCGAGCTTGCCGGCGCCGAGGGGATCACGGTGCACCTGCGCACCGACCGGCGGCACATCCGCGAACGCGATGTCGAACTGCTGCGGCAGACCGTCCAGACCAAGCTCAACGTCGAGATGGCCGCGACGTCCGAGATGGTGCGCATCGCGTCGACGATCAGGCCCGACCAGGTCACGCTCGTGCCCGAGCGTCCCAACGAGCTCACGACCGAGGGCGGGCTCGACGTGGCCATGCACGCTGCCGTGATCAAGGACGTCGTGCGGCAGCTCCACGACGCGAAGATTCGCGTCAGCCTGTTCATCGATCCCGAGCACCAGCAGTTGAAGGCGTCGCGCCAGGTCGGGGCCGATGCCGTCGAGTTCAATACCGGGGCGTACGCGAGCGCCCGGGCGGCCGAGCGGCCCGAACAACTGTCGAAGCTCTCCGACGTCGCGAAGATGGCCGTGCGCCACGAGTTCGAGGTGCTCGCGGGTCACGGCCTCACGTACTTCAACGTTCGCCCGATCGCGCAGATTCGCGAGATCGAGGAACTCAACATCGGGCACAGCATCGTCGCGCGCGCCTCGCTCGTCGGGATGGAGCGCGCCGTGCGCGAGATGGTCGCGCTGCTGGTACCATGATCCGCGGGATTGCCGCGTGGCAGGGATTTCATGCGTAAAGATTCGATTGTCTTCGGTGTCACCGGCATCTTCTTCGGTCTTCTGCTCGGCTGGATCGTCGGCAGCCAGCAGGGGGGGCGACGGTGCGCAACGTCGCCGCGCCCGCGCCGGCGGCGGCGCCGGCCACCGCCGCAGCCACACCGCAGGGCAGCGCGATGCCCGTCGTCCTCGACGAGGCGCGCGTGCGCGCTCTCGAAGCGTCAGCCAACGCCAGCCCGAACGATGAGGCGCTGCGCGTCCAGCTCGGAAACATGTACTTCGACGCAGAACGCTTCGGCGATGCCATCAAGTGGTACGAGGCCGCCCTCAAGGTCAACCCGAAGGACGCCAACGTCAGCACCGACCTCGGCGTGAGCTACTACTACTCGAACCAGCCCGACAAGGCCCTGGCGCAGTTCGAGCACTCGCTCACCATCGACCCGAAGCACACGAAGACACTGTTGAACCGGGGCATCGTGCGGGCCTTCGGCAAGCAGGATCTCGAAGGTGCCGCCGCCTCGTGGCAGCAGGTGATGGACCTGGCCCCCGGCAGCGAAGAGGCGCGGGCGGCCAAGCAGGCGCTCGACGCGCTCAAGGCGGCGCATCCGACGGTTGGCACGCCCGGATCGGCGGCCCCCAAGTAGGCGCGCCGGGCGCGTCCGAACCGTCCACACCCATCCCGCAGACACGCCGTGCTTTCCTGGCTGCTTCGTTTCATCCTGCTGGCTGTCCTCGTGCGGATGGTGTGGCGATTCTTCCTGGGACTGCTCGACGGCGCCTCCGGGCGACCTGCCGGGCGGAGCCCCCGCATGCAGCCGTCCGGGCCGGTGCCGCTGGTCAAGGACCCGCAGTGCGGAACCCACGTCGTCAGGGAGCGGGCCCTCCGCGCGACCATCGGTGACGAACTGCACTACTTCTGTTCCGACGAGTGCCGCGAGAAGTTTCGTGCGGCGCACGGCGGGCGGCGGAGCGCATGACGCGCGAAGAAGACCTCCGCGCCGCAATCTGCGAAGTCGGCCGCCGGCTGTACCAGCGCGGCTACGTCGCGTCGAACGACGGCAACATCAGCGCGCGCCTCGACGGCGAGCGCCTGCTGGCCACGCCGACCGCCGTGTCGAAGGGCTTCATGACCCCCGACATGATGGTCATCACCGACCTGCAGGGCAGGAAGCTGGCGGGGGAACGCCACGCGTCGTCGGAACTGAAGATGCACCTGGCGGTGTACCAGCTCAGGCCCGACGTGCATGCCGTGGTGCATGCCCACCCGCCGACGTCGACCGGATTCGCGGTCGCGGGGATTCCCCTCGACCGCGCCGTGCTCGCCGAGGTGATCACGACGCTCGGCAGCGTCCCGATTGCCGACTACGCCACGCCCTCGACCGCCGAACTTCCCGAGGCGGTGAGCAAGTACGTCCGCGCGCACGACGGCATCCTGCTCGCGAACCACGGGGCCCTGACGTGCGGCGCCGACCTGTTCGCGGCGTACTACAAGATGGAGACGATCGAGCACTTCGCGCACATCTCGCTGGTGGCCCGGCTGCTCGGCCGGGAGCGGGTGCTGTCGCGCGCCGAGGTCGATAGGCTCCAGGGGCTTCGCACGACGTACGGCATCGCGTCGCCTGCACCGATCTGCGCCGGGCCCGGCGCGCCGGGGGGGCAGAGCGACCCCGTCGCGTGCCAGGTCGTCCAGTCGCCGGTCTCGCCCTCGGGTGTGCGCCTGCTCGACCTGCCAGAGGGAATCCCGGACGAGAACGCGGAGATTCGACTAACATATCGCGCGCTGACGACATTGATCGCCGACGCGGTGCGTCAACTGACGTAAGGCTGGAGGAATCTGATGGGTGAAGCGTTGGGCATGATCGAGACCAAGGGCCTGGTCGCCATGATCGAAGCCGCCGACGCCATGGTGAAGGCCGCAAAGGTCACCCTGGTGGGCTGGGAGAAGATTGGCGCAGGCTACGTGACGGCCATCGTGCGCGGCGATGTCGCTGCCGTGAAGGCCGCAACCGACGCCGGCGCAGCGGCCGCGCGCCGCGTGGGCGAGCTGGTCGCGGTGCACGTCATCCCGCGTCCGCATGCGAACCTCGAAGACGTGCTGCCGATCGGCAAGGCCAGCGGCAAGTAAGGTCTCGTGATCCTCGCCAAGGTCGTCGGCACGGTCGTCGCCACGCGCAAGGACGAGAAGCTGCTGAGCACGAAGTTGCTGCTCGTCAGGCCGGTCGATCCGAAGGGCAAGGCCGACGGCAATCACCTGGTCGCCATCGACACCGTCGATGCCGGCCCGGGGGAGATCGTGCTGGTGGTCAGTGGCAGCTCGGCGCGCATGGCGACCGGACTCGGTTCGTGTCCGGTCGATGCGGCCATCATCGGTGTCGTCGACACCGTGTCGATGACGGTGAAGGAGTGACCGGCGTGCAGATCGCCAAGGTGGTGGGCACGGTAGTGGCCACCCGCAAGGACGCACGGCTCGACAGCCGGACCCTGCTCGTCATCCAGCCGATGACGCCCGCGGGTGACCACGCAGGAAAGACGCTGGTGGCCGCGGACGGCGTCGGGGCCGGCGTCGGAGAGCACGTGTTCTACGTCCGGGGTGCCGAGGCGTCGTTTCCCTGGGCGCCAGACCCGGTGCCCACCGACGCGAGCATCGTCGGCATCATCGATCACTGGGACGTGGAGTCGTAGGCGAGCCCGGCCGGACGACAGTCACACCGCCTCACCCACAGACGACCCATGCAACTCGGTCGCGTCATCGGCACCGTCGTCAGCTCGCACAAGCAGCACACCCTCGACAGCGCCAAGCTGCTGCTCGTGCAGCCGATCACCCCGGACGGCACCGACCGCGGCCTGGCCCTGCTGGCCATCGACGGCGTCGGGGCCGGCGTGGGTGAACGCGTGCTCGTGGTGGTCGAGGGCAAGTCGGCCGGGCAGGTGCTCGGCCGCACGTTTGCCACCGTCGACGCCGCGATCGTCGGTATCATCGACGAGATCGACCTTTTCGAGGCGACGCCATGAACGAAGATGCACTCCGCGCCGTGATCCGCGAGGCGATCGCGCGCCAACTCGGTTCGGCCGGGCCTGCTCCAATGCCCGCGCAGGCGGGCGCACCGGGCTTGCTGCCGGGGAACCTCCCACGTGCCCTGGCCGCCAGCCACGCGCGGTTCCTCGTGCCCGCCGGTGACGGGCCGTGCATGATCGAGCCGCACGTCGCCTGCGAACACTGCGGCTTCTGCCAGAGCATGGGCCACTGATCGGCGAGGCGCGCCTGCCCCGCGCCGCCTCGCGGCGGTTGCCTCACGGATTGCCGCATGTCACAACCGCGCGTCCTCATCACCAGGTCCCTCCCCGTGGTCGCGATCGAGCGCGTGCGCGAGGTAGCCGTGGTCGACCTCCACGACGGACCAGCCGACCTGACCCCTGCTGAGCTCCTCGAACGCATCGTGGGCGCCGACGCGGTGGTGGGACTGCTCACCAACCGCTTCGACGCGCCCGTCTTCGACGCGGGATTGCCGACGCTGAAGATCGTCGCAAACGTCGCCGTCGGCTACGACAACGTCGATGTCGCCGCGGCGCAGGCACGCGGCATCCTCGTCACGAACACCCCCGACGTCCTCACTGACGCGGTGGCCGATCTCACCATGTGCCTGGTGCTCGACATCACCCGCCGGATCACCGAAGGCGACCGGCTGATTCGACGCGGCGGCTGGCAGGGATGGGGCTTCGACTTCATGCTGGGACGCGAGGTCCGCGGCCTTCAACTGGGGATCGTCGGGGATGGTCGCATCGGGCGCGCCCTCGGGCAGCGTGCGCGGGCGTTCGGGATGGCGATTGCCTACGCCGGCCGCGGCGACCGGCGCCGCAACGATGAACCCGACGCGACGTGGATGTCGCTCGAGGAACTGCTGGAGTCGTCTGACGTCGTGTCGCTGCACGTCCCGCTGACGCCCGAGACGCGGCACCTGATCGGCCCGGTCGAACTCTCGCGCATGAAACGCAGCGCCTATCTCGTCAACACCACCCGCGGACCCGTCGTCGACGAGGCCGCACTGGCCCAGGCGCTGCGAGACCACGTGATCGCCGGCGCCGCGCTCGACGTCTTCGAACGCGAACCGATCGTTCATCCCGACCTGCTGCCGCTCGACAACGTGTTGCTCGTGCCACACCTGGGCTCAGGCACCATCGAGACCCGGACCGCCATGGCCGATCTCGCGGCACGCAACGTCGTCGAAGTGCTGGCGGGGCGCGCCCCTTTGACACCGGTTGCGCCGGTGCAGCGCGCCGGCAGCCGATGAGCACCACGAAGGCACGCGTGGGGGGACCGGTGCTGCCTCGCCGGAGCACCATCGGCCCGATCATGCGGCGGCTGAAGGTCGCCATCCAGGACATGGAGCTGCCCGCGATCGAGAAACTGCAGGAAGACAACGCTGCGACAGCATTCCAGACCCTCGTCGCCACGCTGCTGTCGGCACAGACGCGCGACGCCGTGACGCACGCCGCGTCGCTCCGGCTGTTCGCGCGCGCGGCGACGCCCGAGGCGATCGCGCGGCTGCAGCCGAAGACGATCGAGGGCCTGATCTATCCCGTCAGCTTCTACCGGAACAAGGCGCGGCACCTCAAGGCGACCTGCCGCCACATCCTCGACCGATTCGGTGGCGTGACGCCGCGGACCATGGAGGAGTTGACGAGCCTGCCGGGCGTGGGACGGAAGACCGCGAATCTCGTGATGATCGTCGCGCACCGGAGCGCAGATAATATCTGCGTGGATACGCACGTCCACCGCATCGCGAACCGCTTCGGCTGGGTCGAAACGAAGACCCCCGAGCAGACCGAGATGGCGTTGTACGCGGTGGCGGCCAGGCGATGGTGGGCCGACATCAACCTGTACCTGGTGACGTGGGGACAGCAGGTGTGCAAGCCCGTGTACCCGCGATGCGGGGCGTGTCCCATCGCGCCGCTGTGTCCACGGATCGGCGTCACGCGCATCGGGCGCGCGTGACCCACGTTGAACGGAGTGATCGCCATGCGAACGCGGAGGGTGTCGTGGATGGCTGCGGGAGTCGCGGCCGTGGGGATGATCCTGGTCGGTGCAGGCGTCGCGGCCGCGCAGGGCAGTGGCGCGGCCAAGGCTCCGGCCGCCAAGGCCCAGGCGCCCGCCTCGTCCGCGGCTCTGAAGCCGTCGCCGGGAGCCGGTCCCATCGTGGTCATCGAGACCGTCAAGGGGACGATCGAGTTCGAGACCTATCCCGACGAGGCCCCGAAATCCGTCGAACAGGTGCTGCGCCTGATCAAGCGCAACTTCTACAACGGCCAGCGCATCATGCGCGTCGATCCGGGGTTCGTCGTGCAGTTCGGTGACCCGCAGACGCGTGACATGTCGAGACGCGACTGGTGGGGACGGGGATTCTCGGCCGGGAGCGGGAAGGCGATCGGCGTGGCCGAGTTCTCGAAGAAGCGCACGCACGTGCGGGGCGCGGTCGCCATGGCCCACTCCGGCGACGCCACCACCGCCGACAGCCAGATGTACATCACCCTGGCCCCGCAGCCGAAGCTGGACGGGAAGCACACGGTGATCGGCCGCGTCCTGTCTGGCATGGATGTCGTCGCCAGGCTGCAGGTGACCGACATGATCAAGAAGGTGACGGTCAAAACAGCGACTGGCGCGCCGCCGCAGTGACGCGCCCGCGCAGGTGCGGGAATCTCTCGAGGAACTCGTCTGTATAGGTGCCGCGTACCTCGAGGCCGAGACGGTCGGTGATCATGGCGGCATTCGCGACCGCCTTCGCCTCGAAGTGGTTGTTCATGAAGAGGTAGATCTTCCTGGCGAGCCGGCGCGCCTCTTCGACACGCGCCGCGAACGGCTCCAGCTCGTCGCTCGAATACAGGTAGTTGTAGCGGTCCTCGGTCGCTTCGTGGGTCCACCACTGCGCGGCGTTGCGGCCGTGCATCCGCATGTAGAACAACCGCTCGACGTTCGGACGCAGATCCTGCCTGATCGACGAACTGAACTTCGGCTCGTCGATCTGCACCCAGGCGGCGTCGTGTGCCGCGAGCAGGTCGAGCGTCGCCTCCGGCGCGTCGCTCCACGATCGGTGCCGCAGTTCGAGGGCGAGCGTCCAGTCGCCGAACGCGTCCAGCATCCACGCCAGGTAACGCTGCGCCGCCGCGTCGTTGGTGAACGATGGCGGGAACTGGACGAGCAGCGGGCCGAGCTTGCCGGCCGACGCCAGTGGATCCATCGCGCGCCTGAACGCGTCCACGTCTGCCTGGCTGAGTCGTCCCGAGTGATCGCCGCTCGACTCGGCGTGCATGGCCGGATGCGTGAACTGCTGGTGCAGCTTCACGGCGAACTCGAAGTCGGGCGGGGTGCGCCGCGCCCACGACGCCGAGGTCTCCGGCGTGGGGACGCGGTAGAACGTGCTGTTCACTTCAACCGTGTCGAAGTGCTCGGCGTAGTAGGCCAACTCGTCGAAACGGCGAGGCGTGCGGATGCCCGGCGCAGCGGGGTAGAACACGCCGTTCCACGTCCCGCGGCCGTGCGGATAGCTCCATCCCGACGTGCCGATGCGGACCTCCGACATCAGGCGCTGCCGGCGCCGGGATCCTGCGAGGCCCCGATCGGCGCGCGGGCGTCTTCGCCCTGCCGCCCACTCGCCGCGCGCGTCGTCCTAGAGTGCCCCATACACGCCCTTGTCGAATCCGAACGTGACCGACGTGCCCTTCACGAGGATGGGACGCTTGATCAGGTTCGGGTTCTCGAGCATCAGGTCGATGGCCTCGGCCTTCGACGCGGGCAGGGCGCGCGTCTTGAACACCGGGCTCCGGGTGCTGACGAAGGCCAGGAATCCCTCCTTCGGCACGTGGCGCTCGAGGAACGCGCGATCCGGCGGGTTCTTGTTGATGTCGATCTGTGTGACGGCGACGCCGCGCTCATCCAGGGCACGCCTGGCGTTGATGCACGTCGTTCAGGTGGGCTTCGTGTAGAAGGTCAGCGGCATGAGGCTGGCTCCGGAGGGCTCACACGTTGCGAGCGGGGTTCACGAGTGGGTCGGGCACGCCGGCGTCAGCGAACCCGCGGGCACGCAGCACGCAACTGTCGCAGTGCTGGCACGGGCGTCCGTCCGCCCGTGGATCGTAGCAGCTGTGGCTCAGGCCGTAGTCGAGCCCCAGCTCGACGCCGCGGCGGATGATCTGGGCCTTGGTCATGTGCAGCAGCGGCGCGTGGATGGCGAAGCGCGCGCCTCCGACGCCCGCACGCGTTGCGAGGTCGGCCAGGTGGGCGAACGCATCGATGTATTCGGGCCGGCAGTCAGGATAGCCCGAGTAGTCGAGGGCGTTGACGCCCAGGAAGATGTCGCTCGCCCCGAGTGTCTCGGCCCAGGCCAGCGCGAGCGAGAGGAAGATGGTGTTGCGGGCAGGCACGTAGGTCGACGGGATGTCGGTCGCATCGACGTCGCGGTCCTTCGGGACGACGCTGGTGCCGGTGAGCGCCGAGTGCGCGATGCCGCGCAGGTCGAGGTCGATCTCGACGTGACGCGCAACGGCAAGCGACCGGACGACGGCGCGGGCCGATTCGATCTCGCGGTCGTGCACCTGACCGTAGCGCACGGTGAGCGCGCAGACGTCGAACCCTTCGACCTGGGCGATCGCGGCCACCGTGTACGAATCGAGCCCGCCGCTGAGCAGGACGACGGCGGGCCGCGGAGACGTGGAGGTCATACCCCTCGTACCTCCGGGCCCCAGATGTACTTGTGCACCTGCACCTGAAACCGCACGGGCAATGCATCTTCGAGGATCCAGGCGGCGAGCGCTCCCATGTCGGCGGCACCGTGGACGGGCGAGAGGTGCACCGCGGCGCAGCGCGCGGCGAGATCGTGGGTGCGGATGACGTGGCGCGCGTACTCGTAGTCGGCGCGGTCGGCGATGACGAACTTCACCTCGTCGCGCGGCGTGAGCGTGTCCAGGTTCGGCCAGTGCATCCGGTGGGCCTCGCCGCTGCCGGGGCACTTCACGTCCACGATCCGCACGACCGCATCCGGCAGGTGGGCAATGGGCAGGTGTCCGCCCGTTTCGACCACGACCGTCTTGCCGAGCGCGACGAGGCGTTCCATCAACGGGACGACGTTCTTCTGCAGCAGTGGTTCGCCGCCGGTGATCTCGACCAGCGAGCAGGGAAACGATTCGACCTGCGCGACGATGGCGTCGAGCGTCATCCTGCGGCCCTCGGTAAACGCGTACGCCGTGTCGCACCAGGCACAGCGCAGGTCGCACGCCGTCAGGCGCACGAACACGCACCGTTCGCCGCTGCGCAGCGACTCGCCCTGGATGGAGTAGAAGATCTCGTTGATGGTCAACGTCATGTCGAACCTCCGATTGTAACCGGAGGTTTGCGCCGGAACCGAGGTTGCCAGTGTGTCCGCCCCACCACGGATCGCGCAACCCCCCGCCATCCCAGCCCTTGCCGCCCCCCTCCCGCAGAACCCCCAATTGGGGTCTGACCCCAACTCGATTATTGGTGAGTTGGTGACGGGCCATCTGGAAACTGGGGTTGCCACGTCTACAATGTTCCCCTGTGCCCACTCTCCGCCTTTACTACACTGAACCAGCTCGGCTGACCTTCGACGCGACGGTCGTGTCGGTCGAATCCGCTTCCGACGGGGTACGCATCGTCCTGGACCGGACGGCGTTCTACCCGAGTTCGGGGGGGCAGCCTCACGACACTGGCACGCTCGGCGACGCTCGCGTCGTCGACGTGCTCGACGACGAGGCGACCGACCAGGTTGTCCACCTTGTCGATGCTGCCAGCCTGTCGGTCGGGAGCCAGGTCGCCGGCACGGTTGACGCACCCCGGCGTCACGACCATCGGCAGCAGCACACCGGGCAGCACGTCCTGTCTGCGGCCTTTGACCACCTGTTCGGGATCAGGACCGAGAGTTTCCACCTGGGACGCGACGTGTCGACCATCGACCTGGCGCGCGACGTGACACGGGCCGAGATCGATCGCGCCGAAACGCTGGCCAACGAGGTGGTCTGGAGCAACCGGCCAGTGAGCATCCGTTTCGTCAGCGACGCCGAAGCGGCTGCCCTGCCGCTCCGGAAATCGCCCACGCGCGGAGGGCGCCTGCGCCTGATCGACATCGGCGATTTCGACCTGTCGGCCTGCGGCGGGACGCACGTGTTGCACACCGGCGAGATCGGGCAGATTTCCGTCTGCGGCTGGGAACGCTACAAGGGAGGTGCCCGCATCGCGTTCGTCTGCGGTGGACGTGCCCTCGCGGCGTTTCGCACGAACCGGGACGCCGTGACGGGTGCCGTGCGCACGCTGTCGGTGCTGCCGCACGAGCTGCCCGATGGCATCGGCCGCTTGCAGGTGCAGGTGAAGGACGCCGAGAAACGCATCCGCGACCTGCAACTCGAACTCGCGGGACACGCGGGCGCTGCGCTGGCCACCACGGCCGAGACGATAGGGGGACGTGCCTGCGTGGTCGCGGTCGTCGACGGCTACGACGCATCGACGCTCAAGCCGCTGGTGTCTGCGGCGTGCTCGCACGGCGCTGCCGTTGCCGTCGTCTTCACCCGGGAGCAACCAGCCCTGGTGGCCTGCGCGCGCAGCGCAAGCGACACCTTCGACTGCGGTGCCCTCGTGAAGACGCTCTGTTTGCGATTCGGCGGACGAGGGGGGGGACGGCCGGAATCGGCACAGGGCGGCGGCCTGGATGGTGCGGTCGACGAGCAGTTGACGTGCGTCCGCGACGCGCTCACGGGAGCGCGCTGACGCCCTGTCGTCGGGGCGCTCGCGGAGCCGAATCATGCGACGCGCGCGCGAGACGTCGTCAGGTCAGCGGCGGTGCTGCGCCAGGCGGTCGAGCGCCGTATCCACTGCCGCATCCACGGTCGCCGAGGGCGCCTGGAAGTTGTTGGCGATCATCGAGAACACCAGCCGCTCGCCGTCGGCGGTTGTCAGGTAGCCCGACAGCGACCTGACGTGTCCCAGCGTCCCCGTCTTCGCATGCACGTTGTCCTCCGCATGCGTGCCCTTCATCCGGGCGGCGATGGTGCCGTCCTTGCCGCCGATCGGCAAGGTTGCCTCGAACGCGGCGAAGTTCTGTGGGTCCTTCGCCATGGCCCGCAGGATCCGCACGATCATCTGCGCGCTCACGAAGTTCACGCGCGAGAGCCCCGATCCGTCGGCGATGCGGTACTGCCCTGGAGCGATGCCCCAGCGTCCCAGCGTCTCTTCGGCACGCGCGCGCGACGCCGAGGCCGATGCAGGCCCAGGCTGCCGACTGATCGACTTGAATACGGTTTCTGCATAGAGGTTCTGGCTGATCTTCATCAGCGTCTTGCCGATGATCGACAGCGGGGGCGACAGCACGTGGCCAATGGTGCGTCTGCCCGCACCCGCCCCCGAGACGTCGTCGATGTCGACGGCCTCGCCGCTCACGGTGATCCCGCGCGCCTGCAACGCACTCTTCAGGGCATTCACGAAGAACAGTGTCGGGTTGTCGACCGCGGCCGTCCGAGACACGCTGGTGGCCCCGGTCGCAATCGTTCCGAACACCGTGAGTTGGCGCGAGCCCGGATACCGCGCCACGTCGACCGTCGTCGGCGTGCCTGCCGGCGAGGTCGTCACCCGGTTCACGATGGTCAGGTCACTGCCGTCGGTCGTCACGACGATCATGGCGGGATCGCCCGGCGAAGCACCAGGAGTGACGGAGAGGTCGACCTGGTTCATGTTGAACTGGAGGGCGCCCACCGGAGCGGAGTAGCCGTAGGCGAGATCGTCCCACGCCCAGCCGTAGCCGAACCGTTCGTCTTCGAACTCGTCGTCGTCGCCGATCAGCCGGCCGGTGACACGTGTGATCCCGTGTTCGCGCAGTACGGTGGCGACCTCGTCGAAGAACGCGTCCACCCGCTGTTCGCGGGGGTTGATCGAGGGGTCGCCGCCCCCACGCAGAATGAGGTCGCCGGTCAGGACGCCTCCCTCGACGTTGCCCACGACGTCGAGGGTCGTCGTGAAGCGATAATCCCAACCGAGGCGCGAGGCCGCTACGGCCATCGTGACGATCTTCTGGTTCGACGCCGGGACGACAAGCGAGTCGGGATTCAGCCTGTAGAGCACCTGCCCGGTGTCGAGCGACTCGACGAGCACGGTGAGCAGCGCGGGTTGGAGGTCGGGGGCCCCGAACAGGGCATCGAGTTCACATGCGAGCGCGGTGGGCCCCGCGCACGCGGCGGCGCGACGTGCCGCTGCGGCCGGTGCGACGCGCGTGGCAACCGGGGTCGCCGCTGCACCCGGCGTCGCTGGCGTCACCTTGGGGGCCGACGCACACGCGACGCTCAACGTCAACGTGAGCAACGCCAGGGCCCCACCCGCCACGGTCGCGCGGCAGGTCACTTGAGTCCATCCAGTGTCTTCATGGCCGCTTCGGCCTCGGAGGTGGTCAGTTTCATCGCGCCGGCGTCGCCGGCGCGGAGCGCGATGTAATCGTCGCCCGCCTTGAACAACTGGACACGTTCGATCTTGCCGTCGCCGAACCTCGCCGTCGCCGACGCAAGCGGCGCGGCGCCAGTCGGCAGTGCCGGCAGGAACGAGTCGGCGCGCAGATTCGACAGCGATGACAAGGCGTCGCCAATCGTGTCACTGGCGACCTCCTTCTTCGGTGACGTCTGCGTCCAGCGTGACTCGGCGTTCGGCTCGCTGCCTTTCTGCTTCTCGAACGTCACAGTCGCACCGTGACGTTCGATCTCGACGCGGGTCGCCGTGAAGGTGCGGAACTCGAAGACGTCGCGGGGCCTGAAATCATCCGCCTTCTTGCGCAGGTCGTCGGCCATGGTGGCATCGACGGTGAACACCATCGTCCGGGCCGGATCCCTGGCGTACACGCTGCCGTCGGTCGCACGTCCGCCAAGGGCGAACGCCGCCGTCGACGAGCCTGCGCCAAGCGTCACCACGACTTCAGGCGTGTCGAGGCCGTAGGATGCGAGATCTGCGGCTGTCTCGGTTTCAATCGATTTCATGGTGCCCGTGTGGATGCGTCCGATGAAACTCTCGACGATGCTGGCGTCCGCCCGCGCTGCGCCGGGCGCCGTGATCGCCCACTGCGCGCCGGACTTCACGATCACCACTCGCTCCGCCCCTCTCGTGATCTCGAGACGATCGACCTTCTCGCGGTCGAACAGCACGACCGTCTTGTCGCGCAGGTCGAACGTCGACCGGTCGAAGGTCGTGTCGAGGAACGCCGACACGAGGAAGACCCTGGGACTGTCGGCGGTCTTCGCATAGAGGTCGCCGCCCGTGGCCGTCTTCTCACCGAGTTGCAGGGTGCGCATCGTCGTGGAGCCGGTCGTGCGGAAGGCGATCTGCACGCGTGGGGCCTTCAAGCCGAACGGCGCCAGGTCCCCGGGCGCCTCGTCGACGACACGCTGTTGGCTCAGCGTCGCCAGGTTCGTCGTCAGGCCAGACACCTCGGCAGCATCGGTGCGCGCCGCCACCGGCGACGTGATCTGCCAGGTGCCGCCGTCCTTCTTCAGCGTCGTCGTGCTGCCGGCGCTGCTCGTGACGGTCATCTCGTCGATGTCGTCGGCCTCGAGCGAGCCGAAGACGGGGGGCTTCTTCTCTGTGCCGTCCTCGCTCACGTCGCGGCCGCGCTCGACGAACCAGATGTAGCCGAACAGCCCGAGGCACGCGACGAGCAGGGCGAGCGGGGTGCGTCCACGCCGCATCTCAGCGCCTCCGCCACCAGGTGACGATGCCCGCACCGATGAACAGCAACGGCAGGAACAGCACGGAGAACAGCACGGTGAAGCGGGTGCGGTCGGGCGTCATCGTGATGCGGCGATCGTCCGCCTCGCGGGGACGCACCGAGATCAGGCTGTCCTGGCCGGCCAGCCAGTTCACCGTGTTGAGGAACAGGTCGCTGTTCCCCTCGACCCCGATGAAGCCATTGGCCGCGAAGTCGCTGTCGCCGAACACGGCGACGCGGGTCTGCACCTTCTGGGGAGGCTCCTGGCCTTCGGCCGGCGGCGTCACCGGCGGCGCGTTCGGCGCATCGATCGACAGCGCCGCCCCGATCGTGATCGGACCGCGCTTGTCGCCCTTGCCTGCGTCGATCTTGATGTCGCCGCCAGAATCGAACGAACTGCGATTCTTCAGCGCGAAACTGTTCTCGCTCGACTGCAGGACAATCGTCGGGACCCGACTGCCGTCGGTCGCGACGGCGATGGACTGCGCCTGGGGGAAGATCGACAACGCGCCCTGCAACGGATCCGTGATGGGGTGGGCCGGGTAATTGCCCGCCACGGCCACTTCGCGGATGACGACCTGCCCGGCGACATTCACCGACACGTCGAGCACGTAGTCGACGCCCGGCGTGAAGCCCCACTGCTTCAGCAGGCCCTGGAGCCGGGCCGGGCCCGGCATACCCTCCTTTGCCGGCGGATCGACGAGTGCGAACAGCTTGCCGCCGCGCTCGAGGTACCGCGTCAGCACGGTGACCTCGTCGTCGAGCAGATCGCCTTCGGGGCCCGCGATGATCACCACGTCGGCATCAGCGGGGACGTCGCGCTGCTGGGCGAGGATCAGCCGATCGACGGTGAAGTTGTCGCGCGTGAGCGCCTGCGACAGCGCGCTGTAGCCCGTGCGCTCGTCGCTGCTCGCCGTGTCGCGTTCCTTGTGGCCGGTGACGAAGTACACCTTCTTCGCGCGGCCTTCGACGGCCTTGATGATGGCGTTGGTGAGGTCCTGCTCGCTGGCGCTCGTCGTGCGCTCGGTGCGGGCGCCGTAGCGGACCAGCACGGTGTTGTAGGCCTGCACCTGGTTTTCGCGCGCGCGCGACGGCTCTCGGTCGACGTCGATGTAGTCGACGACCACCTTGGGCGAGGCGTACGTGTACTCGCTGAGTTGATCGCGGAACGGCGCGAAGTCGGCGGTGCGCGAGTAGATCTCGATCCGGAGCGGTTCCTTGAGCGCGGCCAGGATGCGGCGCGTCTGGTCCGACAGCGAGAACTGCCGGTTCGCGGTCAGGTCCCACCGCTTGTTGTTGCGCCCCGCGACGTAGTTGAGGCCCGCGAGCAGCGCGATGACCAGGAGCACGCTGACGCCGGTGAGTGCCCCGTACCGGGCCTGGCGACGCGAGAAGGTGTGCGCGATGTCGCGCCACTGCGTCGCGAGGTAGAGCAGCACGACAACGAGCCCGCCGATCGCCAGGCCGCGCCACCAGTCGATGAGTTCCGGCCGGCGGAAGCGCACGACGACGGCCGCGAACACGAGGGCGACGCCAAGCCACCCGAGCCCGTCGATGATCCGTTTCAGCATGACGCTAGCCCCTCCAGCGTTCGCTGTCCACGGACTTCACCGTGAGGAACAGCCCGAAAGCGATGAATGACGCGTAGTACACGAGGTGCTTGGTGTCGATCACACCCTTCGAAAAGTCCTCGTAGTGCTCGATCACCGACAGCCCCGACACGATGGCGCGTGCCGTGTCGCCCGCGTTGTCGCCGACCCAGCTGATGACCCAGAGGATGAGCGCGATCGCGAACGTCACGATGCCGGCCACGATCTGGTTCCTGGTCAGGCTCGAGACGAACAGCCCCAGTGCGATGAAGCTCGCGCCGATGAGGAACAAGCCGAGGTACGACGTGGCAATCTGCCGCCACTCGGGATTGCCCCACCAGAACAGCAACACGACGTTGAAGCTCGACACGGCCAGCATGATGGCGTAGAGCGACAGCGAGCCGATGAACTTGCCGAGCACGATCTGCAGGTCGGTGAGCGGCGCCGTGAGCAGGAGTTCGAACGTGCCCGACCGCTTCTCTTCGGCGTAGGCGCGCATCGTGAGCATCGGCAGGATGAACAGCCCGATGACACTCATGTTGCCGAGCATCGGCCTGATCATCATCTGGTTGACGTTCACCGGCTGGTTCATGCCCATGGCGGCCATGCGCATGCTCTGCTCGGCGAACGCGGTGAGGAAGAGCAGGAAGAAGTAACCGAACAGCAGCGCGTACAACCCGATGACGACGTAGGCCACGGGCGACGCGAAGTAGGTGCGGAGCTCCTTGCCCGCGATGGCGAGCGTGTTACCCACGGCGCACCTCCCCGGCTTCCTCGGTCGTCAGGCTCAGGAACACGTCTTCGAGGCTCACGCGCATCGGCCGCAGTTCCAGCAGGCCCCATCCCCTGCCGACGACGGTGTTGGCCAGTTCCCGGCGCACGTCGTGACCGGCCTCGCTCTCGACCTCGTAGCCGACGAGCGCACCGCGCACGTCGGTGCGCTGTACCTGCACGACGCCCGCGACCGACTTGAAGATCTCGGTGGCGTCGGCGCCGCCCGCATCCACCTGCAGGTACATCGACTGGTGCCCCTGGAGGCGCGCGGTCAGCGCGTCGGGCGTGTCGATCGCCACGACCCGGCCCTTGTTGATGATGACGACCCGCTGGCAGGTCTGCGACACCTCGGGAAGGATATGGGTGCTCAGGATGACCGTGTGCTCGCCGGCCAGTCCCTTGATCAACTCGCGCGTCTCGATGATCTGTTTCGGATCGAGCCCGGCCGTCGGCTCGTCGAGGATCAGCACGTCGGGGTTGTGCAGGAGCGCCTGGGAGAGTCCGACGCGCTGCTTGTAGCCCTTCGACAACTTGCCGCAATGACGGCCGGCCATGTCGGCGACCCGCGTCTTGGCCATGGCCGCATCGACGCGCGCGTTGCGCTCGCGACGCGGCACCCCGGTGATCCTGGCGCAGAACGTGAGGTACTCGCGCACGGTCAACTCGGGATACAGGGGCGGCGTCTCGGGAAGGTAGCCCGTCCGGCGCTTGGCCTCGAGCGGCTGCTCGAGGATGTCGAACCCGGCCACGACGGCGCTGCCCTCGGTGGGCGGCATGTAACCGGTGAGGACGCGCATCGTGGTGGTCTTGCCCGCGCCGTTCGGGCCCAGGAAGCCGAGGATCTCGCCCTTCTCGACGCGGAAGCTCACGTCGTCGACGGCGGTGACGCGGCCGTAGCGTTTGGTGAGGTGTTTGACCTCGATCACTGGGGTCTGCTCCGGGAAATGGCTGCGCACGCGTCGGGCGTTGCAGGCGACGTCGGTGCGGATGTCAGCTCACGATGCTAATGAGAGCGTGGGGGCTGGTCAACTGGCCACTGGCGGTGCCGGGGCCGCCACCGACGGGCGCGGTGTTGCCGGGATGCCCCCGGGGCGCCGTTCGCCGCGTCCGCAGGAGGTGCCAATCCCTTGCCGGCGTCGTGCCAGTTGCGTAGACTGGTCACAGGACGTTTGAATGAACGCTCAAGTATCCGGCGCCGGCCGCCGCCCACGCCCTGAACCTTCCCATGACGCCTGCGACCTGGTGCACCTCGATCCCGTGCGCGTGGCACGCGTCCGCGAGAAGCAGATGCGGCCCGATCATGCCCAGACACTGGCCGAGACGTTCAGGTTGCTCGGGGATCCCACGCGCGTGAAGATGCTGGACGCCCTCGCGGCCGAGGAGTTGTGCGTGTGCGACCTCGCCACGCTGGTCGGTGGGTCGGTGTCGGCCGTCTCGCACCAGTTGGGATCGCTGCGGGCCCTCCGGCTCGTGCGCGCCCGACGTGACGGGCGGATGGTGTTCTACTCGCTGGACGACTCGCACATCGCCACGCTGCTGAAGCAGGGCCGCCGGCACGTCGAGGAGGTCGCGCCGCCTCCCGGGCGCGCCCGTCGCAGGGGATCCCGCACGTGAGTGCGCGGCGACCGGGCGACGACTGCTGCGACGTGTCGCCGGGGCACGAGCACGTGGTGTTCGACGTCGAGGGGCTGTGTTGCGCTGACGAAGTGCGCCTGATCGATCGCCAGCTTCAGCGCCTGAGTGGCGTCGCAACGTGGCGCAGCGACACGATCGCGCGGCGTGTGCACGTCACCCACGATCCGGGCGTGATCGGCCAGGATTCCATCGTCACGGCCATCGCCGGTGCCGGCATGCGGGCCCGGGTGCCCGCCGCCGGCGGGCAAGGCGAGGGTCCCGCGCCGCGACCGTGGCCGTGGGCCGTGATCGTCGCGGCGGCCTGCACCATCCTGGGCCTGCTGGGTTCGGTCACGGGTGTCTCGGCACTGGGCCAGGTGTTCCCGCTGCTCGCCGTCGTCGTCGGCGGGCGCGCGATTGCCGCCAGGTCATGGGTGTCACTGCGGTCAGGGATCCTCGACATCCACGTCCTCATGGTCGTGGCGGTGATCGGCGCTGTCGCGCTCGGCGAGTTCCTCGAGGCGGCCTCGGTTGTCGTGCTCTTCGCGATCGCGCAGGCACTCGAGCAGGCGAGCATGGACCGGGCGCGGCGGGCACTCGAATCGCTCGTGGCGATGACCCCCGACCAGGCGTGCGTGCTCGACGGGCATCATGAGCGGCCCACGCCCGTCGACCGCGTTCCCGTTGGCGCGCGGATCCTCATTCGCCCGGGCGACCGCGTGCCGCTCGACGGGCGTGTCGTCCGCGGGACGTCGGATCTCGACGAGTCGCAGGTCACGGGGGAATCGACGCCCGTCACGCGGCGGATCGGTGAGCAGGTGTTCGCCGGGAGCCTCAATGGCACCGGTGCGATCGACGTCATGGTCACGCGCGTCGTGGGCGACTCGACCGTGGCACGCATCGCGGGGCTCGTGGAGCGTGCGCAGGCGGATCGGGCGCCGATGCAGAGCTTCGTCGATCGCTTCGCCCGCGCCTACACACCCGCCGTGATGGCCATTGCGCTGTTCGTGGCCATCGTCCCGCCGTTGACCGGTGGCGGTGAATGGGCGTTGTGGATCTATCGCGCCCTCGTGCTGCTGGTGATCGGGTGCCCGTGCGCGCTGGTGATTGCCACGCCGGTCTCGTTCGTGTCGGCGCTTGCGGCGGCTGCGCGCCGTGGCCTGTTGGTGAAGGGTGGCATGCACCTCGAGCGCCTGGCCCGGGTGAGCGCGCTGGCGTTCGACAAGACCGGGACGCTGACGCGGGGGGTGCTGTCGGTGACGGACGTGCTCGGGTTGCACGCCATGCACGCCGACGACGTCAGGCGGATTGCGGCGGCGGTCGAGGCGCGTTCCGAACATCCGATTGCGCGCGCGATCGTCACGCACGCCAGGGCCCACGGCACGGTGATTCCAGCGGTTGAGGACTTCAGAGCCGAGCCGGGTCGCGGGGCCGAGGGCATGGTAGGCGGGGCGCACGTCCGGGTGGGGACCATCCGCGACCTCGAACTGCGCGGCGTGCTCGACATCCATACCCGGCAGCACGTGCAGGCCCTCGAGGCTGCCGGCGGGAGCGTCGTCGTCGTGGAACGTGACCAGGTGCCGGTTGGCCTGATTGCTGTAGCCGACGAGGTGCGAGATGACGCCGCGGCGTCGCTCGCCGGGTTACGCCGCGCGGGCATCACGTGGATAGCCATGCTGACAGGCGATAGGCAAGCGGTCGGCGAAGCCGTGCGGCGCGACGTGGGCGCCGACGTGGTGCATGCCGAGTTGCTGCCGGACGGCAAGGTCGCGGCGGTGCGGCAGTTGCGGCAGTTGCACGGTCGCGTTGCCATGGTTGGCGACGGCATCAACGACGCGCCGGCGCTTGCGGCGGCCGATGTCGGCATCGCGATGGGAGCGGCGGCGAGCCCCCTGGCCATCGAGACTGCCGACATGGCGGTGCTGGGCGACGACGTGGGCGTCGTCGGCTTTGGCGTCCGCCTGGCGAGGGCGACGATGCGGACGATCTACCTCAACGTCGCGTTCGCCCTGGTCATCAAGTTGGTGTTCCTGGCGCTCGCGGTGGCCGGCCACACGTCGATGTGGCTCGCCATCCTGGCCGACACCGGTGCATCGTTGATCGTCGTCGCGCACGCCCTCCGCCTCCTGCGCGTCCGCTAGCGAAACCAGGGATTTGGGGTCAGACCCCAATTCCGCGCAGTCGTCCAGACGGAAACCGGCGTCGCCGGATCTTTGCTGCGCAGGCTGACAGCTGCTGCGGCTGAAACCGCAAGTCATTCTTGTTCAGTAGTTTGAATGCCCGACCAGGGCTGGCATCTCGGCGCCGTCCGCAAGAGACCTGCCCACTTCAAGAGCGACCGGGGGGCTGCTCGCGTCAACTGCGATTGACGAAATCAGGCCGTTGCGACCCGACTTCCAGCCAATTGGGGTCAGACCCCAATTCCCCCCCAATTCCTCGAGCGCGCCAACGGAGGGGGAATTCAGCGGCGGCGGCTGAAGAAGTGAGTTTCGACGAAATCGTCGATAGCGGCCTGGTCGGCGGGGGCGATGCGCTCGAACTGGACGCCCATGCCCAGGTGACGGTCGGTCCAGCAGATGCGGGCATCGGCCTCGATTTCGCGGCCGCTGACGGGGAGCTTGCACCGCACGGTCATCAGCGTCCCCGCGGGCTGCGGCGACGTGGCGCGAAGGCCGAGCCCTCCCTTGCCGATGTTGGTGGTGACCGACGAGGCGATGGAGTTGCCGATCCGGTACGAGATGGCCAGGGCGACCCGGACGCGGGGACTGCTACGGCGGTTGAAGTTGTCGGGAAACAGGTGCGGCGCGAGACTGGCGAGGATCTGCTGCGGTGCCGAATACTCGTTCACATAGGCCGTGATGCCCAGTTCGGCGAGGTCGCGCACCTGGCTGGCATCGGTGATGGTGCCGCTGAAGACGACAATGGGCGTTTGCCCGTGATCGCGACTGCGGATGGCACGCACCACGCTCGTGCCGCGCGCCGGAGGCAGCCCGAGGTCGAGCAGGATGAGGTCGATGGGCCGCGACTCGAGGGCCGCGAGGAGTTCGACGAGGCTGGCCACGGGCACGGCGAGGTGCCCCGCCTCATGGAGCGCAATGGTGAATCGCTCGCGCACGAACGCCGTGTCGTCGCCAACGAGCACGGTTTTGGTGGAACCAGACGCGGGCACCATGCGAACCTTGTATCGGACGCGACCCCGAGCAGGGATAGGCGAGCCGGGCGGTTCGTGCATTGCGGCGCCGGAAACGATCTCGTTATAATCCGGCTCCCTGTCGGCGTGCCGTGGCCCGTTTTCGCCACGCCTTGCGTCTCGCGCGTGCGTGACGGTACGTCTCCTGGAGTTTACGTAATGGCCATCTGCCCAGAGTGTGATGAACCGGTCGTGATCGACGAAGACGAAGTCGAAGAAGGCGACATCGTCTCCTGCGAGGAGTGCGGGTCTGTCCTCAAGGTCGTCAGCGTGATACCGCTGGAATTCGATGCGGTTGCCGATGACGACGAGGACGACGACGAGGACGAGGACTTCGACGACGAGGAAGACGGCGACGGCGACGAGGACGACGCCGAAGAAGAGAAGACCGAGGACTGGGACGAGTGACCGGGACCGCGCAGGCACCCACGCCGGAGCCGACCCCTTCGTCGAGTGCGGCGAAGGCTGCAGCTCTGCGGCAGTGGCTGGCCGCGCGGCAGTCGGTCATCGTGGCCTACAGCGGGGGCGTCGACAGCGCCCTGCTGGCCGCGTATGCGCACGACGTGCTGGGTTCGCGCGCCGTGGCCATCACGGCCGAAAGCGAGAGCTACCCCGAGCGTCATCGGTTGATGGCCCTCGACGTGGCGGCGGTCGTCGGCTTCCGCCACGAGTTCATCCGGACGTACGAACTCGATCGGCCCGAGTACCGGGCGAACCCCACGAACCGCTGCTACTACTGCAAACAGGAACTGTTCACGCACCTGGCAGCCATCGCCCGCGAGCGTGCCGTCGAGGTCGTGGTCGACGGCAGCAACGCCGACGACCGCGGCGACTATCGGCCCGGCCGCGAGGCTGCACGCGAGCTCGGCGTCGAGAGCCCCCTCGACGTGGTGGGCCTGACCAAGGCCGAGATTCGCGAGCTCGCGCAGGCTCGCGGCGTCCCCACGTGGGATGAGCCGGCCTCGGCGTGCCTGTCGTCACGTATTCCGCACCACTCCGAGGTCACGCCTGAGAAGTTGCAGATGATTGAACGCGCCGAGCGCGTGCTGCGCGACCTGGGCTTCCGGGTCTTTCGCGTGCGCCACCACGAGACCGTGGCACGCGTCGAACTCGGGCGCGACGAGATGCTGCGAGCGCTCGATCCCGACGTATCGGCGCGCCTGGTGGAGGGCGTGAAGGCGGCGGGCTACCAGTTCGTCGCCCTCGACCTGCAGGGCTACCGCCTCGGCAGCCTGCACGAGCCCATCCGGCTCCAGCCGGTGTGATTCCGTGGGAATCCTGACGAACGCACGTGCCGTGCTCGGCGCGATCGCCCTCGTGTTCCTCGTGTCGCACGTCGCGTGCCTGGCTCCGACCCTCGAGGACATCGACTCGGTCAACTTCGCGCTCGGCGTGCAGCGCTACGACGTGCCCCAGCACCAGCCGCATCCACCGGGGTATCCGGTTTTCATTGCCCTCGGCAAGCTCTCGACGGCCGTCGTGAGGTGGGTGTCCGGGCCCGAACCGATCGTCACGGCGCACGCGGCGCGTGGCCTCGCGATCTGGGGCGCCTTGCTGGGCGCGTTGTGCGTGTTTCCGCTGTTCGCGCTGTTCAGGGCCGTGGAACGTTCGACGCCAGTCGCGATCGGAGCCGCCGCGCTGGTCGTGGCATGCCCGATGTTCTGGTTCAACGCGTCGCGGCCCATGAGCGACATCCCCGGGCTCGCGTTTGCCCTGGTCTCGCAGGCGCTGCTCATCACGGCGTTCGTGCGCCAGCGCGACGCGGCGCGCCGAGCCGACGGCCAGGCCATCACCCGCGACGATCTCGTCGCATCGGGCACGGCCATTGTCGCCGGTGCGTTCGTGGCGGGCCTGGCGATCGGCATGCGCACGCAGACGCTCTGGCTCACGGCGCCGCTGCTGGTGCTGGTGCTGATCGACCGGGCCGGACGTGGAGCCGCCGGTGCGTTGCTGGGTGCGCTGATGACGTTCACGCTCGGCGGGCTGGTGTGGACGATTCCGATGCTCATCGCGACAGGGGGGGTGACCGAGTACCTCTCGGCGCTTGGCTCACAGGGGCGCGAAGACTTCGAAGACGTCAGGATGCTCATCAACTACCCGACGCCGCAGATTATCGGCCGCGCGCTCGTTCGCACGTTCCTCGACCTGTGGGGATGGCTGCCGTTCGGCATCGGCGTGTTCGCGGTGGCCACGATCGGCGGGTTGGTGGCACTCGGTCGTTCGCGGCGCGCGCTGCTGGCCATGACGTGCGCCTACCTGCCGTATGCGCTCTTCCACCTCGCGTTTCACGACACCGACTACACCCGGTATGCGATCCCGCTCATCGTGCCCGTGGTGTGGCTGGCCGTCCGTGCCCTTCGCGTCGCGGGGGATCGTGTGGCCGTCATCGCGACGGTGGCCGCGACGGTGTGCAGCCTCGTGATCGTCGCCAGGCCGCTGGCGGCCTATGCGGGAGCGCCGAGCCCTGTCACCCGCATGCTGAGCGCGCTCCAGGGCGCGATCGCCAGGGGCGACGGCACGTCGCGCGTCCTGATGATGAACCACCCCTTCGCGGTGGCGTGGCGAGGCGAGGCGTTGCCCATCGCCAGGGTGCCCACCTCGATACGGAAGCAGTGGCTGCAGGTCGTCGACTACTGGCGCGGTGGCGGCACGGCGCCGGTGTGGTTCATCGCCGATCCGGGTCCGGATGGCCTCGACACCCATCACGAACTGGCGTTGATGGATCCTCGGAGCCGTCGCCTGCTTGCGAGCGAACGGTGGGGGTTCGCGCCCGATCCGTTGCTTGCGGGAACACGTCCGTCGATCGCTGACTGGCACGAGTTACAGGTCCCGGGCTGGTTCGCCACCGAGGGATGGTCTCTCACGCCGGAACTGGCGGGCGTGTCGAATCGTGACCGCCGCGGGCCGGCGCTTGGTGGCATCAGCGCGTGGGTCAGGCGCCGCGACACGGCGGCGACGGTCCTCGTCGGCGGCCGCAACCTGGGCCGTGCCGACGAACCGGTCGTGCGGTACACGGTGACCGTCGACGGGCGGCACGCCGCGACGTGGACGGTTGCCCCGAACCCTGGCTTCTTCGTCGAGACCTTCACCATCGCACCCGGCCAACTCGCGGGCACCGATCGCTTCGCGCTGCTCGCCATCACCGCCGAGGCCGCCGACGGCAGCGGTGCCCCGGTGCGGGCGTCGGTGGAGCAGTTCGACCTGCAGGATCCCGCCGACGTGATGGCCGCGTTCGACGCCGGCTGGCACGAGGCGGAGTACTCGCTTCGCCAGGGACGCCTCTGGCGCTGGACGTCAGAGGCGTCCACGATCAGCGTGCTGACGGCGCACCCGCAGGCCCTGACGCTGACGCTGCGCGGCGAGTCTCCGCTGCGGTATTTCGACCGCGCACCGCTCGTCCGCATCATGGTCGGCACGCGGGTGATTCACACGTTTTCTCCGGAATCCGATTTCACCGAGCAGGTCGCATTGCCCGCGGAACTCGACTGGACCGGAGGCGTGGCGAGGGTGCGAATCGAGACGGATCTCACCTTCGTTCCAGATGAACGTGACCACAACGGGGATCGCCGGCGCCTCGGTTTGCGGATTTATGGCGCAACGGTGTCGTCATCCAGTACGATCCCGCATTGACAGTTGTGAAAGTTGATCGTTACCCTAGGCCCATGTTCGCCTTATGGAGTCGCCCACAATGACCCGCTCACGCTTCTCGCTATTGACCGCCGTGGTGCTCCTGGCCCTCACCGTTTCGGCCTGTGCAAAGAAGGCCCCGGCGGCGGCCCCGCCGCCTCCGCCACCGCCACCGCCGACTCAGCCTGCGCCGCCGCCTCCTCCGCCGCCGCCACCAGCGCCTGCGCCGGCACCGGCGCCGAAGCCGCTGACCGAGGACGAACTCTTCGCCCGCAAGACGGTCGAGGAACTGAACGCCGAGAAGCCGCTCGGCGACGTGTTCTTCGCCTTCGACAGCGACGAGCTGAGCCCGACGTCACGACAGGCCCTGCAGAAGAACGTGGAATGGATGCAGCGCTGGACCAGCACCAGGATCTCGATCGAAGGTCATTGCGATAGTCGCGGCACCGCCGAGTACAACATCGCGCTCGGTGAGCGCCGTGCGAAGGCCGTGCGCGACTACGTGATCAGCCTCGGCATCGACAGCGGCCGCATTGCCACCGTCAGCAAGGGCAAGGAGGCGCCGTTCTGCACCGAGGAGAACGAGGCCTGCTGGTCGCAGAACCGCCGCGGTCACTTCATCTTCACGGGCAAGTAAGGCCACACTCCGCAATCCGCGACACTGGCGACGTCGCGCCCCCGATGGGCGCGACGTCGTTCACGTCACGTCGCCCGCCACGCCGACTGGTCGTGCACGTGACCGATCGACGCGCCGGCGGGATCTCACGACGGTGTCGTTTGCCTCATCCCCAGCCGTGCGTCACGGTTCGCGACGGTTGCGCGAGCGCGCCTCGCGGCTGATCGCCACGGCCGCTGCGCGTGGGTCGGCCGCCCCCGTGATGGGCCGGCCGACGACGAGGTAGTTGCTGCCGGCGGCCATCGCCTCGCCCGCGGTCAGCGTGCGCGCCTGATCGTCGCGGCCCGCGTCGGCTGCCGCACGAATCCCCGGCGTCACAATCAGGAAATCGGGCCCGCATGCCCGTCGGATCGCGGTGATCTCGCGCGGTGACGACACCACACCGTCCACACCCGCATCCCTCGCCAGTTGGGCCAGCGCCACAACCTGCGCCTCGAGATCGCGCGTGATGCCGACCTCGGCGAGCGCCGCTGGATCGAGGCTGGTCAGCACCGTGACCGCGACGATGAGCGGTCGCGTGCCCGCCAGCGCGGCCGCCTGGTCTGCGGCCTCGCGCGCCGCGCGCAGCATCTGGCGCCCCCCCGAGGCGTGCACGGTAAGCATCCAGGCCCCGAGATGCGCCGCCGAGCGCACCGCCCCCGACACGGTGTTCGGAATGTCGTGGAACTTCAGGTCGAGGAAGACCCGCGCACCGTTCGCAGCGATCGTGCGGACGATCGCGGGGCCTTCTGCGGTGAACAACTGCTTGCCGATCTTGACGGCGCCGACCGCGTCGCCCACCGCCCCCGCCAGGGCGATCGCGCGGGCAGCCGTGTCGACATCCAGGGCGACGATGATGGGGTTCGTGTAGTCGGCCATGGGTCAGTGCGAACGATCGAGGGTGCCGACGATCTGCGACACCGACGTGAAGTGGTGACGGGCCATGTAGTCGACCAGCCCGTCACGCAGTGACGACCAGATGAACGGGTCGACGAAGTTCGCGGTGCCGATCTGGACGGCACTCGCCCCCGCGATGAGGAACTCGAGGGCGTCGGAGATCGACGCGATGCCGCCCATCCCGATGATCGGGATGCTGACGGCCTGCGCGCACTCGTACACCATCCGCACCGCAATCGGCCTGATCGCCGGTCCGCTGAGCCCGCCCATGCCGTTCGAGATCTTCGGGCGTCGCGTCTCGACGTCGATGGCAAGGGCCAGGAAGGTGTTCACGAGCGAGACGCCGTCGGCGCCGGCCTCGGCGGCCGCCCGGGCGAACGACGCCACGTCGGTCACGTTGGGCGTCAGCTTCGGGATGACAGGCAGCGAGGTGACTTTCCTGACGGCCGATACGACATCGTGGGTGCCGTGGAGGCTGCACCCGAACTGGATGCCGCCTTCCTTGATGTTGGGACACGAGATGTTGAGTTCGATCGCGGCCACGCCCTCGTGGTCTGACAGGATGCGCGACACCTCGGCGTACTCGTCGATGCTCGTGCCGCAGACGTTGACGAACACGGTGGCCCCGGCCGCGCGGAGGGCGGGCAGGTGCTCCTCGACGAAGCGATGGACGCCGATGCCCTGCAGGCCGATGGCGTTGATCATGCCGGCGGGAGTCTCGACGATGCGCTGCGGGGGATGTCCTTCGCGTGCGGCGAGGAAGAGGCCCTTGACGCACACGCCGCCCAGCGACGACAAGTCGATGAGGCCGGCGTACTCGACGCCGTACCCGAAGCAACCGCTCGCCGAGATGAAGGGATTGACGAGGGTGAGCCGGCCGAGTTGTACGGAGAGATCCATGGCGTCAGTGTCCGAGAGCGGTCCAGTCGATCGTACGGCCGTCGAAGATCGGGCCTGCCAGGCACGACCTGACGAAGTGCCCTTGCCCCGTGTCGTCGAACACGCGCACCACGCACGAGTAGCACCCGCCCAGTCCGCAGCCCATGACCTGCTCGAGCGAGACGTCGCAGCGGTGGCCGTGCCGCGCCGCGAGGTCGTTGACGGCGCGCATCATCGGCGTGGGCCCGCAGGCGTAGACCCGCACCTGACGGCCGGCCGGCAGGTCGGCGAATGCCTGCGCCAATGGCGCGGTCACGAAACCCCGCACGCCGCGGCTGCCATCCTCGGTCGAGCACACGACGCGCAGGCCCATGGCCTCGAAGAGTTCAGCCCGGTGCAGGTCGGCCTCGCACCGCGCGCCGTAGAACAGCGTCGGTGTGTTGCCGCGCGCGACCAGGGCCTCGGCGAGGGTCACGAAGGGGGCGATGCCCACTCCCCCCGCGGCCATCCAGGCGTCGACCGGCCGATCGACGGGTTCGAACGGCGTGCCGAGCGGTCCGAGGCATGCCACCACGTCGCCCACGTGCAGGTCGGCGATGAGCGTCGTCGACAGTCCGACGCGCTTGCTCAGGATCGAGATGCCCTGCGGGCGTCCCTCGGGATCGCGCAGGAGTTCGAAGATCGAGAAGGGCCGCCTGAGGAGCGGGTGATAGCCCCGGTGGGCCTTGATCATGACGAACTGACCGGCCTGTGCCTGCGCGGCGAGATCCGGGGCGTGGAAGGCGACGACGTTGTAGTCGGGAGAGAGGGCCGTGTTGGCGACAACGCGCGCGGCCACGTCAACGGGCATGCGGGTCAGTATATCGGGCGTCGCGCTGCCTCGTGCGCAGCATATGATCGGCGGCGTGCGCTACCTGCGGATGTTCAGCAACGCGGTGCTCGGCGGGGCCCTCGGGGCGGCCTTCGTCGCCATCCTCATCCTGCAGATCAACCCGCAACTGCCGATCTCGCTCGAGGTGGTGTCGGCGCTCTACGGCCGGCTGCTCCTGTTCTACGGCGTGAACCTCGGCTGCCTGTTCTACATGCTGATCGTGCTGCGGCAACTGGTGGCGCGGCGCATGCTGTCGCCCGGCTGGATCAGCCTGCGCATTCTGGCATGGCTCGGGACGGTGCTCAGCGGGCTGGCCGCAGCGCTCATGTGGCTCAACCTCGCAGCGTTCGGCGCGGTGCTCGACGTGGACGTCGTGCGCCGCACGAACATCGGCGCATGGGCGCTCGCCGGCTGCGCCCTGCTGCTGTTCATGATCGCGGTCATGCACTACTCGCGGGGACGTCCGGCCAGCGCCGTGGGCGCGACGCTGTTCTCGTTGACCGTGGTGGGAGCCCTCATCCTGCCGCTCACCGCGCGGGGCCACGCGACGTCGTTCCGCGCGATCGCCGAGCCGTTCCAGCTCGGCCAGGTGCTGCCGCCACCGCCGACGAACACGCGCGTCACGATGATCCTGCTCGACGGCGCGTCGCTGAGCTACATCACGCCGGCCACTGCCGAAGGACGCCTGCCGAACTTCGGCAAGCTGCTCGACGGCGGGGCGGCCATGCACCTGGCGACGATCCGGCCGACGCAGCCTGCGCCGGCGTGGGCAGTCGCGACCACGGGCAAGCTGCCGCAGGTGAACGGCGTCAGGTCGGCGGCGACGTTCTCGTTCGGGGCGGGGAATCACGAGATCGAGTTGTTGCCCGACCTGTGCTTCGCCCGCGCGCTCGTGCACCTGGGCCTGTTCGAGGAGCACCTCAACCTGTCGACCACGCTCCGCGCGCGGCCGGTGTGGCAGATCCTGAGCGCGTTCGGGATGTCGGTCGGCATCACCGGGCTCCCGCTGACGAACCCCGTGTTCCCGGTGCGCGGCTTCCTCGTGTCGGATCGTGCGCACACGGTCGTTGACGCGACCACGCCAGGCGTGACCGGCGCCTACGTCTACCCGCGCGACGCGTTCGCGACGCCGTCGCCGCTCGGCGAGACGCCCGACGCCCCGGTCATCGATCCGCCGCAGTCGACGCTCGATCCCGAGCGGCTGGCGCGCGACCTGAGCCCGCGGGATTCCTGGTACCGCGCGATCGCGCGCGACCTCGACGGGCGCTTCGAACCGCAGCTGCGGGCGATCCGCTTCGACGGCATCGACCTCGCAGGTCACTACTACCTGCGGTTCGCGCAGCCGCGCGCGTTCGGCGACGTGAGCGATGCCGACCGTCGGCGCCTGGGCATGGTCATCGATCAGCAGTACGCGGCCATCGACCGCGAGATCGGCGCGCGGCTGGCGGTGCTGGGCCCCGACGACGTGCTGTTCGTGGTGTCGGCGTTCGGCATGGAGCCGGTGAGCATCGGGAAGCGGCTGCTGGCGCGGGCGCTCGGCGAGCCCGACATCACGGGGACGCACGAGGGCGCACCCGACGGGTTCCTGATCGCCTACGGTGCGCGCGTTCGCAAGGCTCGATTGCCCGTGGGATCCATTGCCGACGTGACGCCGACGCTGCTCTACCTGCTGGGCTTGCCCGTCGGTCGCGACATGCAGGGCACCGCGCGCACCGACCTGTTCTCGCGCGAGTTCTCTGAGACGCGTCCGCTGACGTTCATCCAGACGTACGATCGCTGACGCGGGCTGTGCTACACTCTCGCCCGGCTCTTTAAGTGCGGTCCCGAGAGGCCGCGAAGAGGCGACACATGGCCCATCCTTCCGAACGACACGCGCGACTGGCGCGGCGCACGCTCACGGCTGCGCACACCTTTCCATCCCCCCACTCGATCGCACCCCTTGCCGGCGCGAGGTGTCTATGACGACGCTCGTAATGGATGCCGCGCGCATGTCGAAGACGATCGCGCGCATTGCGCACGAGATCGCCGAACGGCATCGCTCGCTCGAGACGCTGGCGTTTGCCGGCGTCCGGACGCGCGGTGTGCCGCTGGCGCAACGGATCAGCCGGCAACTGGCGCTGATCGGCGGCGTCGAGGTGCCGGTGGGCATCCTCGACATCACGCTCTACCGCGACGACCTGATGCGCCAGGCCGTCGGCCCGCAACCGGTCGTGCGCCGCACCGAGATCCCGTTCTCGATCGATGACCGGCGCATCCTGCTGGTCGACGACGTGCTCTACACGGGACGGACGGTGCGCGCGGCGCTCGACGCGCTGATCGATTTCGGGCGGCCCCTGTCCATCCACCTCGTCGTCCTCGTCGACCGGGGACACCGGGAGTTGCCCATCAAGGCCGACTACGTGGGCAAGAACCTGCCGACCTCGCTCGAGCAGAGCGTCCAGGTGCACTTCACCGAGACCGACGGGGTTGACGAGGTCACGCTCCAAGGAGAAGCGTCATGAGCGCGTCGGGTGAAGCCACGGTGCTGCGCGGGAAACACCTGCTCGGGATCGCCGATCTCACGCCGGACGAGATCGTCCTGATCCTCGACACGGCCGAGGCGATGAAGGAGGTCGGATCGCGAGCCATCAAGAAGGTGCCGGCCCTGCGCGGCCGCACGGTCGTGAACCTCTTCTTCGAGCCGAGCACGCGGACGCGCACGTCGTTCGAGATCGCCGAGAAGCGCCTCAGCGCCGACACGCTCAACATCGCGGTCGCCTCGTCGAGCGTCGTCAAGGGCGAGTCGCTCGCCGACACGGTGCACAACCTCGAGGCGATGTCGCCAGACATGATCGTGATGCGCCACGCCTCGTCGGGGGCGTGCGAGTTCCTATCGCGCATCTGCAAGTCGCGCATCGTCAACGCGGGCGACGGCATGCACGAGCACCCGACGCAGGCGCTGCTCGACGCGTACACGATCCGCAGCCACAAGGGGCGGATCGCCGGGCTGAAGATCGCCATCCTCGGCGACCTGTTGCACAGCCGCGTGTTGCGGTCGAACCTGCTCCTGCTGCGGAAGCTCGGCGCCGAGGTCTGGGTGTGCGGCCCGCCGACGCTCATGCCGCCCGGGGTGGAGCGCTACGGGGTGCACGCGACGACATCGGTGACCGAGGCCGTGCGCGACGCCGACGTCGTGATGATGCTGAGGATTCAGCTCGAGCGGATGCAGGGCCTGTTCTTCCCGTCGCTGCGCGAGTATTTCTCGGTGTTCGGGATGACGCCCGAGCGGGTGGCGCTCGCCAAGCCCGACGCGATCATCATGCATCCGGGTCCCATGAACCGCGGTGTCGAGATCGACTCGGCCGTCGCCGACGGTGCCAACTCGGTCATTCTCGAGCAGGTGTCGAACGGCGTCGCGGTGCGCATGGCGGTGCTCTACCTCCTGGCCGGTGGGAGCGAGGTCTGACATGGCCTGCGCATCCACGGGGCTGACGCTCTCCAACACCTCTCCAGTCCGGGTCGGCATGTGATGGCGATTCTCCTCAAGCACGCACGGGTGGTTGATTCCAGGAACGGCCGCGACGGCGATTTCGACGTCCGCATCGACCAGGGTGTGATTGCGGCCGTGGGCAAGGACCTGCCCGTTGACGGTGCGCAGGTGATCGCGCTGCCGCGCGGCACGCTCATCACCCCCGGGCTGATCGACATGCACGTGCACCTCCGCGAGCCGGGGCAGGAGCACAAGGAGACCATTGCCACCGGGTCGGCCGCCGCGGTGGCGGGCGGCTTCACGGCGGTGGCCTGCATGCCGAACACCGACCCGGTGAACGATCACGCGGCCATCACCGACCTGATCAAGTTGAAGGCACGCGAGGCCGGCCTCGCGCGCGTCTACCCGATTGGCGCGGTCTCGCGCGGATCGAAGGGCGAGCAGTTGACCGAGATCGCCGAGTTGCGCGCCGCGGGCTGCGTCGCGCTGTCGGACGACGGCAAGCCGGTCGCGACGGCACTGCTGATGCGTCGTGCGCTCGAGTACGCCGGGATGTTCGGCATGCCCATCATCGACCATTGCGAGGACCCGTCGCTCAAGGGCGACGGCGTCGCGCACGAGGGCTACCACGCGGCGCGGCTGGGCCTGCGAGGCATCCCCGGCGAGGCCGAGGAACTCTGGATCGAGCGCGACATCACGCTGGCAGGGATGACGCACGGCATCTTCCACGTTGCGCACATGAGCACGGCGGGGTCGCTGCGCGCGGTGAAGCACGGCAAGGACCGCGGCGTGGCGGTGACCGCCGAAGTCGCGCCCCATCACTTCGTGCTCACCGACGAAGCGCTCGAAGGCTACGACACCAACGTCAAGATGAACCCGCCGCTCCGCACCGATCGCGATCGCGATGCGCTGATCGCCGGGCTCGCCGACGGCAGCATCGACGCGATCGCCACCGACCACGCGCCGCACCATGCCGACGAGAAGCACGTGGAGTTCGATCGTGCCCCGTTCGGCATCACCGGCCTGGAGACGTGCGTGTCGCTCACGTTCGATCGCCTGGTGCATCGCGGGATCATCAGCGTGCGCCGGATGGTCGAGTTGCTGTCGATGAATCCCGCCCGGATCCTGCGCGTACCCGGCGGGAGCCTGTCGGACGGCGTGCCGGCCGACATCACCATCCTCGCGCCCGACCTCGCCGTGACCGTTGACGTGGCATCGATGAAGTCCAGGTCGAAGAACACGCCCTTCGGCGGCTGGACGCTGCGCGGGGGCGTCGTCGCAACCATCGTCGGGGGCAAGCTCGTGTACGCCAATCCGCTCGCGCCAGGCGCCGACGCGCTGGTCGCGGGTTTCGGGCGATAGTCGCCGACGTGTCCTTCGCCTCCAGAGACCGACACCCATGACGTCTGACCTCCTGCGCCAGAGGGCGCTCGACGAACTGCAACGCAGCGAAGTGCTGATGCTCGACGGGCACTTCGACTACGGCAACGGGTTCCACGGCCGCGTGTACCTGAATCCGCACCGCCTGTTCCTGCACCCGTCGACCATCTGGCGCGTGGCGCAGGACCTGCTCGACCTGATGCCCTACGACCTGCTCGAGCAGATCGACGCCGTCGCGGGCCCTGCCACCGGTGGCGCGCTGCTCGCGCACACGCTGGCAGGCCTGCTCGATGGACGTCGTCCGCTGTCGCGCCCGCCCTGCCAGTTCGCGCCGTTCAACGTCGACGCGCGCAACGGGCTGACCCTGCGACGCTTCTACCGGCAGCACCTCGACGGCCAGCGCGTCCTGCTGGCCGACGACGTACGGAACACGGGAACGACGTTCCAGCGCTGCGCCGAACTCGTGCAGGCCGCCGGCGGCACGGTGATCGCGACGGCCGAGATCTACGATCGGCGCACCGCCATCGTCGATCTCGGGGTGCCCAATCATGCGCTCGTCGAGTACGTCGAGGCCGAGAACTTCGCCGCCGACACGTGCCCGATGTGCCGCGACGGCAAGCCCATCACCGAGTTCTGATCGGCGGCACCGGGGTGACCAGGCTCTCGCGGCCACGCGCCGAGGCGCTCGCGTCGTCGCTCGAGGCGATCTACCACCAGTTCAATCGCCCGCACGCGGTCGACGATCCGATCGAGTGCGTGCGGCCGTACGCAGAGCTTCGCGATCGCGAGATCGCGGGGTTCCTCGGCGCTGGCCTGGCGTTCGGCAACGTCAAGGCGGTGATGCAGTCGGTGCGGAGCACGCTGTCCGCGATGGGCCCCTCGCCGGCCGAGTTCGTCGGCAACTTCTCGCCGGCGCGTGACGCGCATCGCGTCGATCACCTCGTGCACCGCTGGACGCGGGGCGACGACATCGTCGCGCTGTGCGTCGTGCTGCGCGAGGTGCTGCAGGCGTTCGGGTCGATCGAGGCCGCCGTCGCGCAGGGCATGCAATCATCGTCGAGCGACGTGAGCGACGGCCTCGACGCCTTCGGCGCGTGGGCATGTGCCGTGGACGTGAGCGCGTGCTATCCGGCGCGTCGGCCGCGCCATGGCGTGAAGTACTTCTTCCCGCGTCCCTGCGCGGGGAGCGCCTGCAAGCGCCTCAACCTCTATCTCAGGTGGATGGTGCGGCGTGACGGCATCGATCCCGGGGGCTGGACGCGCGTGGCGCCGAGGCATCTCGTCATCCCGCTCGACGTCCACATCATCCGCGTGGGCCGGTGCCTCGGCCTCACGAGGCGCGTCAGCCCCGGGTGGGCGATGGCGCACGACATCACCACCGCCTTGCGTGCGGTGGATCCGGACGATCCGGTCCGGTTCGACTTCGCGTTGTGTCACCTGGGGATGCAAGGCGCCTGCGGGTACGGCAGTGCGCAGGGCGACAGTTGCTGTCCACTGAAGGGGGTCTGCCATCCCGCACGGGTGCGCCGACGCCCAGCGTGATCGGAAACGGGTGCTACCCCTTCCGCAATCCGGCGACGAGGCGGTAGACCGCCAGGGTTTCGCGGACCATGAGATCGACGGTGAAGTGCGCTTCGATGCGCGCGCGGCTGGCGGCCCCCATGCGCTGGCGGAGCTTCTCGTCGTGGAGCAGCGTGACGATGCCCGCAGCAAGTGCGCGCTGATCGCGCGGCTCCACGATCAGGCCGTTCCAGTCGTGCCTGACGGCCTCGGCGACGCCCTGCGTGCGCGAGGCGACGACGGGGAGCCGGCACGCCATCGCCTCGAGCAGCGACGTCCCGATGCCCTCGTGCGTCGAGGGAACCACGAACAGGTCGGCGCCCTTCAGGACCGACAGCACGTCGGGGCGGAGGCCGGCCAGCCGCACGTGGGTTTCGAGCCCCATCTGGCGCACCTGCGCGTCGACCGCCTGGTGCAGTTCGCCCTCGCCGAGGATCACGAGTCGAGCGTCGGGCACCTCCGGAAGCACGAAGCGCATCGCATCGACGAGCGTCGAATGTCCCTTCTGCGGCACCAGTGCCCCGACGGCCACGATCAGGGGGGCGCCGCGGGGGAGGAGGAGTTCCGCCCGCGCGTCGATCGTGTGCGCGGCATCGACGTGGGCGAGGTCGATGCCTTCGTGGACGGTGAAGGCCCGGTTGTCGGGCACGCCCTCGGCAAGCACCCTGGCCCGCGTGGCGTCGGATGTGCAGATGAAACCGTCGACCTGCCCATGCTTCCACCGTGAGAACGCGTTCTGCTTGACGCGCACGTCGGCGCGTCGGGTCGCGATGAGCAGCGGCGTGGGCAGCTTGCTGTTGAACGAGATCGCCACCGACGCCATCCCGAGCGCGAGCGGGTCGTGCGCGTGCAGCAGGTCGGGACGCAACCGGCGCAGCACCCGCGCGAGGCGCATGCCGGCACGGAAGTCCATCTCGCGCTCGGCGGTGAGGGGAATGAGGTCGAGGCCTTCGCGGGCGTGGCGCCGCAGCTCGCCGTCGGGATGCGCGACGAGCTCAGCGCGATGGCCAAGCGAGCGCAGGCCCATCACGGTGTGCAGCACCTGTTCGTGACCGCCGCGCCACGCGGGCGCCGTGTGGAGGTGCAGCGAGAACATGTCGCCTCAGTCGCGAGTCCCCGTCGTCCCGGCATGGTCCCGGCGCCATGCCCAGACCTTGATGCACTTCAACCAGACGTAGTACGCGTTGATGAACGAGATCACCAGGCCAGGTGCACCTGCCGTGAAGCCGGTGCGGAGCACGTAGTTCCTGAAGAACGCGAACGTGAAGTGACCGATCGCGCGAAGCGGGCCCGAGGTCGCGCCGCGCTCGACGAGCGCGTGTGCCGAGAGGGTCGAGTAGCGGTTGATCGTATCGATGTGATCCGCGAGGTCGCGGTATGGCAGGTGCTGGAGCTCGCCTTCGAGGTGGCCCACCGGGCCGTCTACCTGCACCGACTCGTGCACGCGAGTCTCGCTCCAGCGTGCCTTCCGGCGATCGTAGAGACGAAGCTGCCAGTCGGGATACCAATCGGTGCAGCGGATCCACCTGCCGAGATGGAACGACACCCGCCGCACGCGGTAGCCGCCCCGCGGTGCCTCGCTGTGGATGATGCGGCGCATCTCGGCGGCCAGCGCCGGCGGCACGCGCTCGTCGGCGTCCACCGACACGATCCAGTCGTGCGAGGCGAGCGCGGTCGCGATGTTCTTCTGGGCCCCGTACCCGGGCCACGGGCGCGTCTCGACGCGAGCCCCGTGCGCGCGCGCGATCGCGACGGTGTCGTCGGTGCTGAGGCTGTCGACGACGATCTGCTCGTCAGTCCACGCAAGCGAATCGAGGCAGGCACCGATATGGGCTGCCTCGTTGTACGTGATCACGATCGCCGTGATGGTCGGCACGTGCCGGAGTATATGACGGCCGACCCGACGCTGTTACCGCACGCCCGTCCCGGCGATCGCCACCCCGCCACCTCCGACGGCCGATTCCTGCACGGCTTCGAAGTCCACCAGCGACTTGTTGTAGTCGAGGACCGCCCGGAGCACGTTGGCGCGCGCCGTCGCCAGGTCGCGCTGGGCCTGGAACACCAGGAAGCTCGTCGAGGTGCCGACCGCGAACTTCTTCTGCTCGGCCTCGAGGCGGCGTTCGTTCAACTGCCGCGTCGCGAGGGTGGCGTCGATCCGCTTCAGGTTCGTGTTCACCTGCCGCGCCACGTTGCGCACCTGCGTGGCCGCCTGCAGTTCAAGGTTCTTCACCTGCAGCAGGCCCTGGTTCTTCTCGATCTTCGTCCGCGCCAGCGTGGCTTCCACGTTGCTCTTGCCCAGCGGGTACGAGACGTTCACGGCGAGCGTCCAGTTCGGGTAGCGGAAGCCGAAGACATCGCCGAGCACTGTGTTGTAGCCCCGTGCGACCTTGCCCACCACCGGCCCCGGGGGGAAGATGTCGCCCCTGTCGAGTTCCGTGCCGCCGAGCCCTGCCGTGTTCACGTCTGCCTGCAGGTTGACCTGCGGCAGCAACTGGTTCCGGTAGTACTCGATGTTCGCATCGACGTTCTCGAGGCTCTTGCGCGCCTGGACGAGGTCGGTGCGCTTCTCGAGCGCGTTGCGCACGGCCGCGTCCACGTCAATCGGCGGTTGGCTGAGGACGGGCGCTTCGGCCGGATCGAGCGTCATCGTCCAGAAGTCAGCCGACGACGGATCGAAGATCAGGGCGCGCAGCGTGTCCTCGGCGTCCCTGATGGCGGCTTCGGCGACGATCACGGCTTCTTCGTTGCGCGCGACTTCGCTTTCGGCCTCGACGATGTCGATGGGCGCCATCGTGCCGACCTCCACCCGCGTCCGGTTGTCCTTGAGGGTCTGCCGGGCGAGTTCCAGCGACTGCTTCTGCACGTCGAGATTGGCGATCGTGTACTTGAGTTCCCAGTAGGCGTTCTTGACCGTGCGGATGGTCGACACGACGGTCCCGCGCAGCGTGACGTCGCTGATTTCACGGTTGCGCCTGCTGACAACGAGTTGCTGGCGTGGATTGTCGATGGCGCGGTCGCGAAACAGCGGCTGGATGAACTGCAGGTTCAGGCCGCCGCGGACGCGGGGGTTGAACGTGCTGAACTCGTTGTTGGTCGTCGCGCGCGACGATTCGAGGCTGGCGCTGTATCGTGCGCCCCACGGCAACAAGGATTCGACGCCTGCACTGCCCGAGAAGAGGTTGCTCTCCAACTTGTCGGATGCTCCGGAGAGGAAGCTGTCGGGCGGGCTGGAAGAATCGTTGTAGCTCGCGGTGCCGAACAGGTTGGGCGTCCAGGCGGAGCGGGCCAGGTTGACGATTTCGTCCTGGATCGCCGGGTTGAGTCGCTCGACCTGGAGGTTGATGTTCTGTTCGAGGGCCAGCCTCACCGCGTCGTCGAGGGTCAGGGTCCTGACGGCCGACGCCTGTGCCGACGGCGTGGCCGCCTGGGCGCGTGCGGCCGTCTGGATCTGGGCCGATGTCGTCGCCGCACAGGTCAACATGAGCGACATCGCCGCGGTCAACACACGCGCGGTCGCGTTTGGCACCACTCGCATCACGAGAACTCCTCTGGCCTCGGAAAATGGGGAACGGGAAGGAGAGACACCTGGCCCGGCTCCCAGACTGCCCGGAGTAGACGGACCGGGGAGGCCCGCAGTTCGGCGGATTGTATACTACCCTCCCGATCGCGGTCGGACGACGGCCAGGGGCCCCGTCCGGCCCGTCACGCACCCCGTTTCAGGCGCTCGCGCCGTCTCCATGCCCTCGTCCGCTTCGACAACCACATCCATGACTCCTGAAGACGTCCTCTCGTTGTTCCGTGCCACTGGCGCCCTGCTCGAAGGGCACTTCCGTCTCTCGTCCGGCCTCCACAGCAACGGCTACATGCAGTGCGCGCTCGTCCTGCAGGCCCCTGACCGGGCGTCCCGGCTCGGCGCGGCCCTCGCCGAGGCCGTGCGCAGCCTCTCGCCGACGGTCGTCCTGTCGCCGGCGCTTGGCGGCATCGTGATCGGCCACGAGGTGGCGCGCGGCCTCGGCGTACGTGCCATCTTCGCCGAACGCGTGGATGCCCACCTCCTCCTGCGGCGGGGGTTCGCGCTCTCGGCGACAGACCGCGTCCTGGTCGTCGAAGACGTCGTCACGACCGGCAAGTCGACGAGGGAGACGATGCTGGTGGCCGAGCATGCCGGGGCAACGGTCGTCGGCGCGGCCTCGATCGTCGATCGCTCCGGCGGCCGCACCGACGTGGGCGTGCCGTTCCACGCGCTGGCGGCGATCGACCTGCCCATCTGGGATCCCGCGGACTGCCCGCTCTGTGCCCGGCAGGTGCCGGTGGTGAAGCCCGGTTCCCGCCCGACGCCGCCGTAGCGCCCCATGCGCACGATCGCCCTCACGCTGGCATACGACGGCAGCGGCTACGCGGGATGGCAGCGCCAGCGCAACGGCGTGTCGATCCAGCAGGTCGTCGAAGAGGTGCTGGCGTCGATCGAGGAAGCCCCCGTGACGGTGCACGCCTCGGGACGGACGGATGCCGGCGTACACGCGCTCGCGCAGGTCGTGTCGTGCCGGATGGCGCACCTGATCCCCTGCGACGTGCTGGTGCGGGCCATGAATGCGCGGCTGCCGTCGGCGATTCGGGTGATCGATGCCGCTGAGCGTGCGCCGCGCTTCCACGCGCGGTTCTCGTCAACGCAGAAGGCGTATGCCTACCGGGTGTGGAATGCGCGCATCGAGGATCCCTTCGAGCACCAACGCGCATGGTTCGTGCCGCAGGCCCTCGACCTCGAGGCGATGCGCGCTGCGCTGGCGGTACTGGTCGGCACGCACGACTTCGCGGCCTTCGAGGGGCCGCGCAGTTCGGTGCGCGACACCACCAGGACGGTGATCGAGGCGCGGCTGGACGAGTGCCGCCTTGCCCACGGCACCGAGGGCGTCGTCCACGCGGTTCCGGGGCGCCTGCTCGTCTGCAACGTCGTCGGCGATGGGTTCCTCAGGCACATGGTGCGTACCATGGTCGGCACGCTTGTCGACATCGGCCGTGGCGCCCGCCCGGCCGCGTCGATGGCAGACATCCTCGCGTCGCGCGACCGCCGGCAGGCAGGGCGGACGGCCCCGCCGCACGGCCTGTATCTGGCGCGGGTCGAGTATGCTGACCACGTGGCTCCGCCGCTTGAAGTGGGCGACGACGGCCAGTAGCATGGTCGCAGACGTACAGCCGGGAGCGTGGGGGGCCAATGGGCTTGCCTGAGTTGCTCGCCTGGGTTCCACCGGGGTCTCCAGACGAAGCACTCGTTCGTGAACTCGATGAGACGCGGTTGCCGGCGCACGTCGCCATCATCATGGATGGCAACGGGCGCTGGGCGGCGAAGCGGCACATGCCGCGCGTCGAGGGGCACCGTGCGGGCATCACCTCCGTGCGCGACACGGTCGAGACGTGCGCCCGCCTCGGCCTGCGCGTCCTGACGCTCTACGCGTTCTCGGTCGAGAACTGGAAGCGGCCCGCCACCGAAGTGGGGACGCTCATGGTGCTGCTGAAGCGCTACCTCCGCATGGAACTGCGGACACTGCTCCAGCACGGCATCCGCTTCAACGTGATCGGTCGTGTCGACGAACTGCCCGAGGACGTGCGGAAGGAACTGCTGCACGCCATCGAGCGCACCGCCAGCAACGGCGGGATGCAGTTCAACATCGCGTTGAACTATGGCGGACGCGCCGAGATCGTCGATGCCGCCCGCCGGGCGATGGCGAGTGGGATGCGGCCCGACCAGCTCACCGAGGACGTGTTCGGTTCGCTGCTCTACACGGCGGGTCAACCCGATCCCGACCTGCTCATCCGCACGAGCGGCGAACTGCGCGTGAGCAACTTCCTGCTGTGGCAGATTGCCTACGCGGAGATCTACGTGACCGAGACGTTGTGGCCCGACTTCCGGCGGCAGCACCTGCTCGAGGCGATCCTCGCCTTCCAGAAGCGCGAACGACGCTACGGCGGCATCGTGGCGCCGGCGCTCGCCGGCCGCTAGCCGGCGCGAACCCACGCCCGCGTGCTCCGCACCCGCATCTTCAGCGCCCTGATCCTCCTGCCCGTCGTCCTGGGCACGATCTTCTACCTGCCGCCCGTCGCGACGCTCGTCCTGGTGGGCATCGTGCTGCTGCTCGCGTGCGACGAACTGCTGACCATGGGCGCGCGCGACGGCGAACGGCCCCCACGCGCGCTGGTCAGCCTGATGACCCTCAGCGTCTTCGTCGCGTTCGCCTGGCCGGGATCGCCCCAGCTCGATGTCGTCTGGATGACTGCCGCCATCGTCCTGGGGACGGTTGCGCTGTCGACCATGCAACCTGGCGAGGACGTGATGCGACGCGTGTCGGTGCTGGCGATGCCCCTGTGGTACCTCGCGGTGCCGCTTGGCGCCGTCGCCGCCATTCCCGCGCGTTTCGGTGCGGTGGCGCTGTTCATCCTCGTCGCGACCGTGATGATCAGCGACGTCGCGCAGTACTTCGGCGGCCGCGCCTTCGGGCGCTCACCGCTGGCGCCCGTGGTGAGCCCCAAGAAGACGCGCGAGGGGGCCTATGCCGGCTTCATCGTCGGCGGCGGTGCGTTCGTGGCCATGGCGTACGCCTGGCTGCCGCAGATGCCGCTGGCCTTCGCGGTGCTCCTCGGCCTGACCCTGGTCGCGCTCGGCATCGCGGGAGATCTCTTCGAGTCGCTGCTGAAGCGCAGCGCCGGCGTGAAGGATGCCTCCGGACTGATTCCAGGCCATGGCGGGATGCTCGACCGCATCGACGCCTTCCTGTTCGCCTCACCCGTCTACTACGTCGCGTTGGTGTTGCTCGGATGAGCACGCAGCAAGGCAGCCGGCTTCGCGTGGCGATCCTCGGATCGACGGGCTCAATCGGGCAAAGCGCGCTCGCCGTGGCCGAGGCCCATCCGACGCGGGTCGAGATCACCGGGCTTGCCGCGGGGCAGAACGTCGCGCGCGCGGCCGAGCAGGTGGCGCACTGGCGCCCCCGCGCCGTGTCGATGGCCACGGCCGACGCGCTGCTCGACGTGAGGCGCGCGGTCGGCGTCGACACCAGCCAGCACGTCCGTGTGTGGGGACACGGCGCCGACGGCCTGGTAGACATCGCCACGCAGCCCGACGTGGACCTGGTCTTGTGCGCCTCGTCGGGCACGGCCGCGCTCGAAGCGGTCCTCGCGGCCATCGGATGTGGCAAGACCATCGCCCTCGCCAACAAGGAAGTGCTGGTGATGGCGGGCGAACTCGTCATGGGAGCGGCGGCCCGCCACGGGGTGGCGGTCCTGCCCGTCGACAGCGAGCACAACGCGGTGCATCAGTGCCTGCACGGGCGACACAGCGACGAAATCACCCGCATCATCCTGACCGCGAGCGGCGGGCCCTTCCGCCTCCGCGATGCGGCCTCGCTGACCGACGTGACACCAGCCGACGCGCTGAGCCACCCGACGTGGAAGATGGGCCGCAAGATCACGATCGACTCGGCAACCCTGATGAACAAGGGGCTGGAAGTCATCGAGGCGCGCTGGCTGTTCGGGGTCGAGGCCGATCGGATCCACGTCGTCGTCCACCCGCAGTCGGTCGTGCACTCACTGGTCGAGTTGCGCGATGGCTCGGTCATGGCCCAACTCGGCGTGACCGACATGCGGCTGCCCATCCAGTATGCGTTTTCGTATCCACACCGCTGGGAGGCGGCCCTGCCCTCGTTGAGCCTCACCAGCACCAGCGCCCTCGAGTTCTTCGAGCCCGACCTGGCGCGCTTCCCGTGTCTCGGCCTCGCATTCGGTGCGCTGCGCGCGGGGCCGTCACACTGCATCGTGCTGAACGGCGCGAACGAGGTCGCGGTTGCGGCCTTCCTGGACGGCCGGATCCGGTTCCCCGATATTGCGCGTCTCATCGACGAGGCTCTCGACGCCCACACGGCATCCGGCGCCTCTCGTCCCCGCGACCTGCAGGACATCCGGGCCGTCGACGCGTGGGCCCAGGCATTCGCCGCCGAACGGGCCCGCACCGGCGTCGCCTGACCCCCAGCGCAGGAGCGATCGCCCGGAATACGGGCCGAAACCCGCCGGTCAGCGGAACGCAGGTGTCGGCCATCCCGCAGGCGAAGGCGAACGGGTTACAATCATCTGTCCGGGGGTAGTTTCAGGTGTTCACCAATCTGCTGGCCTTCATCTTCGTGCTCGGCGTGCTCGTGTTTGTGCACGAGCTCGGCCATTTTCTCGTGGCCCGCTGGCATGGCGTCAGGGTACTGACGTTCTCGCTGGGCTTCGGTCCCCGCATCTTCTCGACGAAGCGGGGCGATACCGAGTACTGCATCAGCATCATTCCGCTCGGCGGATTCGTGAAGATGGCCGGCGAGAACCCCGACGAGCCTCGCAGCGGCGCGTCGGACGAGTTCATGTCGAAGAGCAAGTGGGCCCGCTTCCAGGTCTACATCGCCGGGCCCGCGATGAACATCGTCCTGGCGCTGGTGGTGATGACCTTTGTCCTCTACGCGGGCGCCGAGGCGCCCGCGTACGAGGAGCAGCCGGCCGTCGTGGGTTCCGTCGTGGCCGACTCACCGGCAGCCAGGGCTGGCCTGCAGCCGGGTGACCGGATTACGAGCGTCGCCGGCAAGCCGGTGCAGAACTGGGAGCAGTTGTTCCTCACGGTGATGCCCCGCGCCGAGCGCGAGCTCACGGTGGAGTTCGAGCGGGCGGGCACGCGTCAGGCAGTCCAGATCACCCCCTCGGCCCAGTCCCGGTTCCAGATGGGCGACATCGGCGTGGCGCCGGAGATGCACCCGCAGATTCGTGAACTGGTCGCGGGCGGATCGGCTGAGAGGTCTGGCCTGCGCGTCGGCGACGTCATGATCGCCGTGCAGGGCAAGCCGGTGACCAGCGATCGCGACCTGGTGAAGACGATCAACGAGAACGCCAACAATGCCCTCGCGATGGAGGTCAGGCGCGACGGCCGGTTGCAGACCATCACCGTCACGCCGGCGCTCGATGGCAACGTGGGGAAGATCGGCGTGCGGTTCGCGCCATTCGAGGTGCGCACGATCGAGCCGAGTTTCACGCAGGCGATGTCGTTGAGCGTCAAGCAGAACCTGGCGTGGTCGACGATGATCTTCGAGGCAGTCATCGGGCTGGTGAAGGGCGAGACCTCACCCAAGCAGCTGATGGGACCCGTGGCCATTGCCCAGTTGTCGGGCGGTGCCGCGCGCGTCAGCTACGCGGCGCTGTTCGGGTTGATGGCGATGATCAGCCTCAACCTCGGGATCCTCAACCTGCTGCCGATCCCGGTGCTCGACGGAGGGCACATCTTCATCATGGCCGTCGAAGGCCTGTTCCGCCGCGATTTCAGCGTCGCGATGAAGGAGAAGATGCTGCTCGCGGGGTTCGTTGTCCTGATGGCCCTCATGGTGACCGTCATCTACAACGACCTGATGCGTATCGAGTGGATCGAGCGCCTGGTCCCCTGGCGCTGACCCTGGTGCCACCCGTGCGGCCCCTGGGCAGCACAGAACGTCTGTTTTTCTTACACTCCGCTGCGACTGCCGGGCTCTCGGCAAACGTGTTTCCGGCCATTGCGCGACGGAACCGTGTTTGCACCGGTCAGGGACGATAGCGCCCAGACCGTCGTCGGGCAGTTGCCCGGTGCCGGCCCACGATCCGGACCACGCGAAGGCACCCGCTCGACCGGTCGTGGGTCCGCCCCGGTCAACACACATGACAGGAGAGAACTCCCTATGAAGACATACAAGTGGTTCACCGGAATGCTGGTGCTCGGGGCCCTGCTGGCCTCCAGCCCATCAGTATCGGCCCAGCCGGTCACGTCTGCCGATGTGCAGCAGTTGCAGGATGCCGTGTTCGACGCCAGCCGCGAGGTCGCCGCCCTCAGAGGGTCGGATTCCGCGCTCGCGGCACGGCTCGAGACGAATCTCGACGAGATACGCGACGACGTCGCCTACCTCCGGGGCAAGCTGCGACGGGAAGGCAGCGTGTCGCGCAGCGAGTACGACCAGGTGCGGCGTCGCATCGACGACGTGCGTGCGGAGGCTGGAGGCACGTCGCGGTCGCGTGGCGGCAGCGACGCCGCGCCCTTACCCCCAGCGCCCGTGCAGCGCCCCCCCAGTTGCGGCCCCATGGACGTGTGCGCGGGCCAGGAACTCGACGTGCGCGTGCAGGTGCCGCTCAGCTCCGAGACCGCCAACGTCGAAGACCGCTTCGAGGCGACGACCCTCGTGTCGTTCTACAACGAGAACAACGAGTTGATTCCCGCGGGGAGCCTGATGCGAGGGGTGGTGTCTGCGGTGGATCGCGCGGGCCGGGTCGATCGCAAGGGGCGTCTGTCGCTGTCATTCGACGAGCTGGTCGTGCGCGGACGCAGTCATCGCATCCGGGCAACGGTCACCGACACCATCGAGAGCACGGGCCTCAAGGGCGAGATGGCCAAGGTGGGCACCGGGGCTGGCGTGGGCGCCATCATCGGCGGCCTCCTGGGTGGCGTCAAGGGAGCCATCGCTGGCGTGCTGATCGGCGGCGGCGGCGTCGTGGCGGCGACCGAGGGCAAGGACGTGAACATCCCCGCGGGAACCGTGCTGCGTGTGCGATTCGACTCGGCGGTGACGCTGGATCGGTGACACGGCGGGGAAGGGGACGCACCAGGACGATGCGTCCCCCACCGGCGCGTTCACGCGCGCCGCGTGCGTCGCGCTACTTCAGCGAGGCGAGCTTCGACAGGTCGGTGGCGGCGGCGAACGACTGCAGGGCCTTGATATCGTCGAGGCCGTCTCCGGCGAACTTCACGACGAAACGGTTCGCGACGAGGACGGTGATTTCGCCGTCCTTGTTCTCGCTGTTCCATTTCTCGAAGCCGGGATTGCCGCCGATCTTCGTCGACTTCTCGTAGCCCGACTCCGTTTCCTTCTCGTAGCCGGCCGCCATCATCATCATGAACGGCGCGAACACGAGCCGATTGAAGCCCGAGTCGGTAATCTCGACGTCGATGCTGGCATCGCCTTTCGAATAACGCGCTTCGGTCTTGGAGAACGGGACCGGCGCCGTCATCCGCTCGCCGGTGGGCTTGGACATCTCCCAGCCAGACACGGTGGGCAGCACGGTCTGGAGCTCCCTGAAGCCGATCGGATCCACCGGCTTCTGATCACCGGCACCCGCGCCGGCCATCTGCTGCATGGCGCTGGCAAAGGCCTCGCTGGCCTTGGCCAAGTCGCCGCCGGCGCCCTCGCTGGCCTTGGCCAGTTCCTGGCCGGCCTTCTCCATGTCCTTGCCGGCCTGCTCCATCTGCTTGGCGGCCTCTTCGACCTTCTTCTCGGCGTCTGACTTCCCGCACGCCACCATCGCCATGGTCGCGATCACGACACATCCGACGTGCATCCATTGACGCATTGTTGCCCCCCGCCTGAACGACTGATGAGACCGACGACTGATGAGTTTCACACCGCCGGCATTGTAACAAAGCGGCGGTCAGGTGACCGCGACCAGGCCGAACCCGCGCTTGCGGCGATCCGTCTACCTGTGAGAAAGGAGACTCTGATATGCGTCTACGCCCGATTGACTGGACGTTTTCTGACACCGCCGACATCGTCATCGCTTCGCTGCTGGCTGCGGTCGTCGTTGTCGCCCTGTTCGCGTGATCCCGCCTCCGTCCGGCCCCGCCTTCGCCCGTCGGTTCAAGGATGGGCCTCGGCGAGGCGGCGGTCTCTGCAAGGCTCCAGGGTACGTGCCTCTACCTGGTTGACCTGTCTCGCCGAGGTTACTTCGCCGGCGCGGCGAGATAGGTCTTCCGAGCCCGTGCCACCAACCCGGCTTGCTTCAGCCTCACTTCGAGCTTGTGCACCTTGCCGTCGAAGGTGGCGGGCGAGAACCCGAGCACGTACTGGCTGCGCAGTTCCTGGGCGACCTTCGTGAACGTCGGGCCCAGTTCGTCGGTGTCCTTCAATTCGAAGAACCCGCCGCCGGTTTCCTCGGCCAGGCGCTTGAGCCCGCGATCGGGGCGCGTGCGGATCCGCTGGTTGCCGACCCGCAGGTCGCTCTCGAGCCCGATGGCGTACACCATCACTTCCTCTGCCCGCGAGCGTTCGATCACCTTGCCAAGGCTCGCCTTGGACGCCGTGTCGTCGCCGTCGGTGAACACGAGGACGACCTTCCGGTTGTCGGAACGACGGAGTTCGTCGATGCTGGCGTCGACCGAATCATAGAGCCGCGTGGGATTGCCGAAGCCGAGATCATCGAGTGACCCGATCAGCGTCTCGCGGTCGCTGGTGAGGTCGCATGCGAACTGGATCTTGTCGTTGAACGCTCCCACCATCGCCTGGTCGGTGGGCTCGAGCCGCATCAGGAACTGCTCGGCCCCGTTCTTCACCAGGTCGAGGTTGAGCGTCATGCTCAGGCTCGTGTCGAGCATCAGCGAGGCGCTGAACGGCACCGGTTCGTTCTCGAACACGATCAGTTCCTGCGCGACGTTGTTGTCGAGGACGGTGAAATCGTCGCGCGTGAGCCCCCCGACCAGTCGTCCGTTCGCGTCGGTGACGGTGACGTAGAGCGGCACGATCTGTGTCACCGCCCGGAACGTCGGTTGTGACGACTGCTGCGCGTGAGCCGGGATCATCCCGGTCGCAACAACAGTGAAGGCAGCAATGGCACGTCGGATGGTCATGGGTGTCTGGGTGGCCGCAGGTCAGCGCTGGCTGGCGTGATGGTTCCATTGTGACACGGGTGGCGGCCCGAACCGCCGGGCGAGGCGACGTGGGCGGGGATCCGGGTACAATCGTCCCTCCCTGTCAGTCTCTCCGAGGAGTCGTGTCAGATGGCTCGTCCCCATCCACTCGCCCGTTTGTCGTCCCTGCTGGCCGTCGTCACGGTGATTGCGACGATGCTGGCAGCCCCACTGGCCCAGGCTCCCGTGTCCAGGGCGCCCGAACATGCCAGGCGCCCGCGACGCCTGCTGATCTCCAACGCGATGGTCGTCTACGGCAACGCGAAGCCCGCGTTCGGTCCGATGGACATCCTGATCGAGGGCAATCTCATCGCGCGAATCGAGCCTGCGGGAACGCTTCGTGATGCCGACGCGGTGATCGACGCCACCGGCAAGTACGTGCTCCCGGGCCTGGTCGATACGCACATGCACTGGCAGGACGAGCGCGCCGGCATCGCGATGCCGATTCAGTACGAGCGCAACCTCTATCTCGCCTCCGGCGTCACCCTCACACGCGAACTGGGAGGCCGTTTCGACAAGAGCAAGCGGTGGCAGGCAGAGAGCGCCGCGAACACGGTCATCGCGCCGCGCATGCAGGTGTACTGGACGATCGACGCCAGCAAGGGCGGGCCCGCAGCGTTGCGGGCCAACGTGCGCGAGGCCAAGGCCCGCGGGGCCGATGGGCTCAAGATCTTCGGCATGGACCGGGACCAGCTCGAGGCGGTGATGGACGAGGCCCGCGCGCAGGCGCTGCAGACGACGACGCACATCGCGGTCGAAGAGGTCACGGCCGCAGACTTCATCGAACTGGGTGTGGGCTCGATCGAACATTTCTACGGTGTCGCCGACGCGGCCCTCGACGGGGTGCAGGACTTCCCGGCTGACCACAACGCCAGCAACGAGGTCCATCGATTTGGTCGGGCGGGCGAATTGTACGCGCAGGCGAACCGGCAGAAGCTGTCGCAGGTGGTGGATGCGATGGTGGCGAAGAAGGTTGCGTGGAGCCCGACGCTGTCGATCTACGAAGCCAACCGTGACCTCACGCGGGCGCAGAACCTGCCGTGGTACCGCGAGTACCTGCACCCCGCCCTGGAGGAGTTCTTCAAGCCGAACCTCGAGAACCACGGGTCCTATTTCATCGGGTGGACGAACACGCAGGAAACGCGCTGGAAGCAGCAGTACCGCATCTGGATGGACGTGCTGCGCGAGTTCGGCGTGAAAGGGGGCACGATTACGACCGGCGACGACACGTCGTTCATCTACTCCCTGTTCGGGTTCGGACTCGTTCGCGAGCTCGAACTGCACGAGGAAGCGGGCTTTCATCCTCTCGAGGTGATCAGGCACGCGACGGTCAACGGCGCCACCCTGCTCGGCATGGGCGACCGGCTCGGGCGCGTGAGGCAGGGTTACCTGGCCGATCTGATCGTCGTGAACGGCAATCCGCTCGAGAACCTGCACCTCCTGAACCCGACCGGGGCCGACACGAACGCGAACGGCCGCAACGTGCGCGGCGGTGGCGTCGAATGGACGATCAAGGACGGCGTGCCGTACCACGGGCCGACGCTCATGCGTGAAGTGAGAGACATGGTGGCCAGGGCGCGGGCCGAGCGAGGCAAGAGCCCGACCGCCGCCGGACAGTAGGGGCCGCGCCGGCGACGCCCTCCGCATGCGCGCGATCCATGTACACTGGCGCTCTATGTCTACTCTCAGGCGTTTCGCACTCATCCCGGTCACCATCGCAGCGCTCGTGGCCATCGCGGTGTCGTTGCCGCTCCACGCACAGGTCAAGCCCGTTTACAGCCTCGGAGCCTCCGGCGTGCTGCAGCAGATCAAGAAGCTGCAGACGACCGCCAGCGCCCTGCACACGGGGGCACATCCCGACGACGAGGACTCGGCGTTCATCGCACGCATTGCGCGCGGTGACTACGGGCGCGTCGCGTATCTCTCGCTGAACCGCGGCGAGGGCGGCCAGAACGTCATCGGCAGCGAGCTGTTCGAGGCCCTTGGCGTCATCCGCACCGAGGAACTCCTGCAGGCCCGCGCGCTCGACGGCGGCGACCAGTTCTTCACGCGGGTGATGGACTACGGGTTCTCGAAGACGATCGACGAAGCCGCCAGGAAGTGGGGCGAACAGCTCGTCCTCGGCGACATGGTCCGCGTGATCCGGACGTACCGCCCGCTGGTCGTGTACTCGCGTTTCAGCGGTACGCCTGCCGACGGCCACGGCCAGCACCAGCTCGTGGGCAAGCTCACGCCGCTGGCCGTCGCCGCCGCGGCCGATCCCGGCCAGTTTCCTGAACAGATCTCGAAGGAGGGCCTGCGGCCCTGGAAGGTGCGCAAGTTGTACCGCGGCGTCGGTTTCCGACCCGATCCCGCGAACCCGCCGACATCCGTCGTCGAAACGGGACGCTACGACGGGCTCCTCGGCCGAAGCTATTTCGAGATCGCCGCCGAAGGACGGAGCCAGCACAAGTCGCAGGAGATGGGCGTGCCCGAATCGCGCGGCCGGCAGATGTCGGGGCTCGTGTTTCTCGCGGGCGACGTCGCGGCAAAGGCTGGCGAGACGAACGTGTTCGACGGGCTCGACACGACGATTGGCGGGCTCGCAACGCTGGCCGGGCTTCCCGGTGGTGCGCTGAAGGCAGAACTCGCAGCGATCGATGCCGCCGTCACGCAGGCCGTGTCGGAGTTCGACGCCTCTGCGCCGGCCAGGAGCGTGCCCGCCCTCGCCACGGCGCTCACCGCCATCCGGGCGGCGCGCGCGGCAGCGCACGGTGCGCCGGCCGATGCGGCGGCAAGGGCCGACGCCGACTTCCTGCTCGACGTCAAGGAGCGAGACGCGGTGGTCGCGCTCCAGCGCGCGAGCGGCACGGTGATCGACGCGGTCAGCGATCAGGAGACCGTCGCACCGGGTGAGTCGTACACGGCGACCGTCCGCAGCTTCCTGGCACAGCCGACGCTCGTGAAGGTCGAGGGCGTGACGCTCGTCACCCCGAAGGGCTGGACGACGGCGGCCGGCAAGCCTCGCGACGACGCGTCAGAGAATCCGATGGCACGCTTCTTCCGCGAGACGGCCGACCGCACAGACATCATGACCGTCACGGTGCCTGCATCCGCCGCGCCGACCACGCCCTACTGGCTGGAATCGCCGCGCGAGCGCGATGGGTTCGTGTGGCCGGATGACGCACCGAAGGGGAAGCCGTTCGCCGATCCACTCGTCTTCGCCGAAGCCAGGGTCGTGATCGGCGGCGTGCCGGTCACGCTGCGGCAGCCGGTGCAGTTCAGGTTGATCGACCAGGTCAGGGGCGAACTGCGCCGTAACGTCGAGGTGGTGCCGGCGCTGTCGGTGGCGCTCGATTCGACGCTGGAGATCGTGCCGCTCGATGCGCTCGGCACGTCGCGGCGCATTGCGGTGCGCCTGCAGAACCAGTCGCAGACGACCCAGGGCGGCACCGTCCGCCTCACGTTGCCCGAGGGATGGACATCGGCCCCCGCGCAGGCGGCGTTCTCGTTGCCGCGCAAGGGTGACCGGACCGCCGTCGTGTTCACGGTGACCTCGGCGAAGCAGACGAAGGCCGGCAGCTACGCGATCACGGCAGTGGCGTCTGTCGGCGGCGCCGAACACTCCCTGGCGATGCGCACGCTTGCGTATCCGCACATCCAGACGCGGCGGCTCTACGCGCCGGCGCAGGCGAAGGTGCAGGTGTTCGACGTGAAGGTCGCGCCGGTCAAGGTGGCGTACGTGATGGGCAGTGGCGACCAGGTGCCCGACGCGCTGCGTAAACTCGGCCTCAATGTGACCATGCTCGACGACGAGGCACTGGGAACTGCCGACTTCTCGGTCTACGACACGATCGTCGTTGGTGTGCGCGCGTCAGAGAGCCGGCCGGAGTTCGTGTCGAACCACGGGCGCCTGCTCGACTACGTGCGCGGCGGCGGGACGCTCGTCGTGCAGTATCAACAGCCCGACTACGCGGCGCGGAACCTGCCGCCCCTGCCGGCGCAAGGGGCGACGCGCGTGACCGACGAGACGGTACCGGTGGTGGTGCTGTTGCCCGAGCACCCGGCCTTTACGACTCCGAACAGGATCGTCGCGGAGGACTTCGACGGCTGGGTCCAGGAGCGGAGCCTCTACTCGTTCGCTCAGTTCGATCCGCAGTGGCAGTCGCTCCTGGAAGCCGCCGATCCCGGCGAGGCTCCGCAGCGTGGGGGCGAACTGTACGCACGGATCGGGAAGGGCCAGTACGTGTACTCGTCGTACGCGTGGTTCCGGCAGTTGCCGGCCGGCGTTCCCGGCGCGTACCGCATGGTCGCGAACCTGGTGAGCCTGGGCAAGCGGCCGTAATGTGGTGCAGGGCCGCACCCCGGTGCGGCCCTGCACCTGCGGCCGCGTGTAGGGGCCGCACCCCAGTGCGGCCCGGCTTCCCCGCACCGCACCCCAGGGCGGCTCCGCCGGCGATCACATCACCCGCACGACGATCTTCGATCCGTTCTGGCCCTCGCGATAGACGCGGTGCGTCGCCTTGACGTAGGCGCTCGCCGGCGCGGTGTTGATGTTGGTGAAGGTCTGCGGATTCCGGTTCACGAGCGGGAACCACGTGCTCTGCACCTGCACCATCATCCGGTGGCCTCGCCTGAAGGTGTGGTACACGTCGTTCATCGTGAACGTCACCCTCGTGGCCTCGTTCGGGACGAACGGCTCGGGTTTCTCGAACGAGTTCCGGAACTTCCCGCGCATGACGTCGCCACGCAGCAGTTGCTGATACCCGCCCATCTTGACGTCGCGTGGATTGGGCGTCGGGTTCGGCATGTCGTCGGGATAGACGTCGATCACCTTCACCACCCAATCGGCATCGGTGCCCGATGTCGACACCAGCAGCGATACGTCGATCGGGCCGGCAATCGTCGTGTCGGTGTCGAGCACGGGCGTCTGGTAGACGAGCACGTCGGGACGCGTGGCGGCGTGCCGCTGATCGTCGACCATGTACTCGCGTGTCATCCCGAGGGCGATGTAGGGGACGGCCGGGACCGGCTTCCTCGGATCCGAGACGAACTCGTCGAAAGCCGCGCGCCGGCGGCGGGCGCCTCAGGCGACAGCCGTGCCGTCAGAGGCAAGGTACAACGCGGTGCGGTGTCGCTGCCTTCGGCGGCCACACGTCATGCGCGCGCCAGATGTTGGTGCCGGTCTCGAAGACCGACGCCTCGGGCAGCGTCATCGTCGCCCTCGCCCTTGAGGTGATGCCTGAAGAACGGCCGTTCAATCGAGTCGCGGTAATACTCCGACGTCTTTGAATCGAAACGCACGTCGCCGAGCGACGACGCCGTCGCCGCGTGACCACCCGCCGTGGAACCACGGGCCCATGACGAGGATGTTCTGGTTTTTCGCGCCCTGTGCTCTCGGTCGACCTGGTAGACCTGCAGGGCGCCGTAGAGGTTCTCGGCGTCGAACCATCCGCCGACCGTCATCACCGCCGGCGCGATGTTCTTCAGGTGCGGCCGCAGGTTGCGGCCCTGCCAGAACGCATCGTACTGCTCGTGCGCCATCATCTCGTTCCAGAACGCGATGTTGCCCTTCAGGTACTTCGTGTCGAAGGTGGGCATCGGCCCGGCCTCGAGGAAGAAGCGGTAGCCGTCCTGGGTGCCGTGTTCGAAGCGAGGGCCCCACGTGGACGTCGGCCCGCGTGCGGGGCTGGCCGAACGACGACAGGAAGTTGAACGCGTGAGGCAACCACAGCGCCCCGTTGTGGTGGAAGTCGTCGCCCATGAACCAGTCGGCGATCGGCGCCTGCGGCGACACCGCCTTCAGCGCCGGATGCGCGTCGATCATGCCGGCGGCTGCATAGAAGCCCGGGTACGAGATGCCGTACTGCCCGACGCGGCCGTTGTTGTTCGGCACGTGCTTCACCAGCCAGTCGATCGTGTCGTACGTATCGGTGCTCTCGTCGATGGCCGTGGCGCCGGACTTCGTGGCGAGGTGCGGACGCATGTTGACGAACTCGCCCTCCGACATCATCCGGCCGCGCACGTCCTGGTACACGAAGATGTACCCGTCCTCCACGTAGCCCGTCGGCGACGGGCCGAGAGCTGTCGCGGTAGTTCGCGACGCCATAGGGCGCAACGCTGTACGGTGTCCGGTTCAGCAGGATCGGGTAGGTCGTCGAGGTGTCCTTCGGCACGTAGACCGACGTGAAGAGCTTCACGCCGTCGCGCATGGGCACCATGTACTCGGTACTTCGTGAACGTGGCACGCAGCGAGTCGGCCGGGGTCTGTGCGCCGACGAAGGCACCGACGGCGAGCGCCAGGGCAACGACGACGAGCGACGCGCGGCGATTGGGGATGAGAGCGGGCATAGAGAGTCCTTCCGGCAACGAGGCAATACGGCGGCCCATTCTACCGTCGGATGGCCGTGGCCTGGCCGGCCTGCCTGTCGAGTCAGGCGTAGTTGTGGCCGGGCGGCGTGTTTGAACACGCGTTCGCAGTCTGCGATGATGGACGACTGCACCGGCTCCGCCGGTGCCGGAGTCCCCACTCATGACCCAGCGCTTCGTCTACCGCGTGCACGGCCTGCACTGCGCCGAGGAGATTCGTGCCCTCCGGAACGCGCTCGCGCCCACCCCCGGCGTGCGCGACCTCGGGTTCGACCTGGTGGCCGAGCGGATGTTCGTCGATCTCGATCCTGCGGTGGGCTCCGAGGCCGACGTCCGTCACGCGGTCGGCGCGCTGGGCATGAAGGTCGAGCCGTGGCGCGACGACGTGGGGCCGGGCGAGCGCGGGCGGTGGTCACGCTGGCTGGGCCTGGCCAGCGGAGTGTTGCTGGTGGCGGCGCTCACGGCGGAGGCCGTCGAGTCGGGCAGCGTCCTGGCCGTGCTGTTCGACCATCATGCTGGCGACCGCATGCCATCCCAGGTCGTCGTGCTGTTCGTGCTCGCGGCGGCAGCCGGCGTTGCGGCCATCCTCCCCAAGGCGTGGCGGAGCGTGAAGGGCCGCCGCCTCGACATGCACGTCCTCGTCATCGTCTCGATCGCGGGGGCCGCGGCACTGGGCGAATGGTCGGAGGGCGCCACGGTCGCGAGCCTCTTTGCCGTTGCGAACCTGCTCGAGTCGTGGAGCGTGACGCGTGCCCGGCGGGAGGTCGCGGCGCTCATGCGCACGGCGCCCCGCCATGCGCACGTCGTGGCCGACGGGCGCGAGTCGTGCGTGCCCGCGGCGCACATCGATGCCGGCACGACCATCATCGTCAGGCCGGGTGAGCGCATCCCCGCCAACGGCGTGGTGCGCGCAGGCACGTCAACGGTCGTCGACACGCACGGCGATCACGACCACAGGCAGGTCCGCACGGTGGGCGATGCCGTGGTGGCGGGATCCCAGAACGGCGACGGTCAGCTCGAGATCGAGGTCGTGGCGCGCCCTGCCGAGAGCGCCGTCGCGCGCATGGTCGAGATCGTCGAGCACGCGGCCTCGCGACGCGCCGGCTCGGAGCGCTGGGTCGAGCAGTTCGCCTTGTACTACACGCCCGTCGTGCTGGGCATCGCCCTGCTGGTCATCCTCGTGCCGACCGTGGTGCTGGGCGGCGCGTGGCACGACTGGTTCTATCGTGGCCTCGTGGTCACGCTCATCGCCTGCCCGTGCGCGCTGGTCATCTCGACGCCTGTCACGATCGTCGCGGCGCTGGCCTCGTCGGCGCGCCGAGGGGTGCTCGTGAAGGGCGGCGAGTTCCTCGAGACGGCGGCACAGGCCACGCACGTGGCCATCGACTCGCCGGCCATCGTCGGGCGCGCCGCCTCATCGACCATGGCGCAGTTCCATGCTGCTCTCGAGCCGCTCGGGGTCAAGGTCGTCGTGATGACCGATCCGCGCGACGCGCCGGCTGCAGACGGCAGCGGTGCGCCCACCGAGGCGCTGGTTCCGGGCGATGCGCGCGTGGACTACCTCACCGGCATGCGCCGGCGTGGCATGGTCGTCGTCGCCGTCGGCGACGGACGCCGCGACGGCAACGTGCTGGGAGCGTCGTCGCTCGGCATGGTCATGGGTGCGCACGGCACCGAGAGCGCAATCGAGACCGCCGACATCGTGTCGGTCTCCGACGATCCGCGGATGGTCGCGTGGGTGCTTGCGCACGCGCGACACACCGTCCAGGTCGTGAAGCAGAACGTGGCCATCGCCATCGGTGCGAAGGTGCTGTTCCTGGCAGCGGCAGGCCTGGGCAGCGCCACGCTGTGGATGGCCGTGGCCGCCGACACCGGCGCGACCATTGCCGTGACGTTCAATGCCCTCAGGATGCTTCGCGGCACGCGCGTGAAAGACCTCGAGTAGCGCGGACTATACTCATCGCGCCATGCTGATTCCTGTCCTTGCCCTGACGGTGCAACTCGGCGCAGTTCCCGCGCCGCGCCCGGAGGTGGTGGTGCCGCCGCTCGTTGCCGGCGTCACGTACGACCCGCGCATTCCGACGCTCGACCAGGTCGTCGGGCACGACGTCGGTGAAGACATCTCGTCGCCAGAAGAGATCGTGGCCTACTTCCAGGCCCTCCACCTGTCGTCACCTGAACGCACGCGACTGGTCGAGTTCGGCCGCACCTGGGAGGGGCGTCCGCTGATCGCGCTGATCATCGCCACGCCGGAACGCATCGCGAGCCTGGACCGCATCAAGGCCGACATCCGCAAGCTCGCCGATCCGCGCGGGCTCGCACCAGCCGAGGCCGAACGGCTGGTGCGCGAACTCCCGGTCGTCGTGGCGCTGATCCACGGCGTGCACGGGAACGAGGTCTCGTCGGGCGGAGCAGCGATGAGCGAGGCGTACCACCTGCTCGCCGCCCAGAACGACCCGGTGGCCGATCTCATTCGCCGCGAGGCAATCGTGATCATCGATCCCGCGCAGAACCCGGACGGGCGCGGGAGGTTCGTCTACCAGTACCGCGTCGGCCGCGGGCCTGCGCCCGACCCGGATTCCGCCACCGCCGAGCACGACGAACCATGGCCGGGCGGGCGTACGAACCACTACCTCTTCGATCTCAACCGTGACTGGTTTGCCCTGACCCAGGCCGAGTCGCGTGGACGCATTCCCTTCCTCCTCGAGTGGATGCCGCACGTCGTGGCCGACCTTCACGAAATGGGCGGCGAGTCGACGTACTACTTCCCGCCGGCGGCGGCACCCGGCAACACGCACATGACGGCCTCGCAGGCGCGGATGCTCGAGGACATCGGCAAGGGCATCGCGGCGAAGTTCGACGCGCGGGGCTTCGCGTACTTCAACCGCGAGGTCTACGACGCCTTCTATCCGGGTTACGGCGTGTCGTGGCCGACGGCACAGGGTTTCATCGGCATGACGTTCGAGCAGGCCGGCGCGCGCGGCCTCGAGTTCAAGCGCCGCGATGGGACGACCCTGACCTATTACGACGGCATCCTGCACCACTTCACCTCGGCGATGAGCACGGCCGAGACCGCCGCGCGCAACCGCGAGCGGATGCTGCGCGAGTTCCTCGAATTTCGGCGAAGCGCCGTGCGTGATGGCGAGACGGGGCCGACACGCGAGTACCTCCTGACGTCGCCACGGGATGGTGGTCAGGCCGCGCGACTCGCGCAGTTGCTGGTGAAGAACGGCATCGAGGTTCGGCAGACGCTCGAGCCCGTGACCATCGGCACGCGCACCGTGCCCGCAGGCGCTTTCGCCGTGTCGCTGGCCCAGCCGGCGGGGCGCCTCGTCCGCAACCTCCTCGATGCGCACACGCCGATGGATCCCGCGTTCGTGGCACTCCAGGAAGAACGCCGGAAGCGGCGTCAGCCCGATCAGATCTACGACGTGACCGCCTGGAGCCTGCCGCTCCTGTGGGATGTCGAGGCCGTGCCGTCTGCGACGCCGGTGACGGTCCGCACGTCACCGTACAGCCGACGCGGCGAGCGGGACGGCGGTCGTGCCGGCAGCCAGGCTCGGCTACCTTCTGCCATGGAACGCGTCGGCCGCGTCTGCCGTCGCGCGGTCGCTCGCCGACGGCGTGAGGCTCTCGTTCTCGCCGGGCACGTTCACGCTCAACGGCCGGACGTTCTCGCGGGGCACGGCGATTGCCCGTATCCGCGACAACTCACCCGAGGCGCTGCGCACGCTGGCGACGCACGCGCGGGCCGCTGGTGCAGAGGTCGTCGGCATCGACTCGGCGTTCACCGAGTCGGGCATCTCGCTCGGCAGCAGCCAGGTGTTTGCGCTGGCGTCGCCGCGCGTGCTTCTCGCCTGGGATGCGCCGGCGCAGAGCCTCTCGGCGGGCTGGGCGCGCTACGTGCTCGAGCGGCGGTACGGGCAGCGGGTCAGCGCGATTCGCGTGGGATCGCTCGGGCGGGCAGACCTCTCGGCATTCGACGTGGTGGTCTTGCCCTCGGGCAGCTACACGCCGGCACTCGGCGGCGACATGCTGCGCCGCCTGAAAGACTGGGTGAGCGGCGGCGGGACGCTCGTGACGATCGCCGAGGCCTCGCGCTGGGCGGCGCGCGAGAGCGTGGGCTTGCTCGAGACGCGCACCGAGCTCAGTGACGGCACACCCGAGACCGAGGGGCCATCGAAGCCGCGCGCCGATGCGTCGAAGACGCCCTTCGATTTCAACCGTGCGATCACGCCCGCGCAGGAGCGGCCCGACCTCGTGCCTGGGGCCATCCTGCGCCTGCGTCTCGACGGCGAACACTGGCTTGCTTCGGGCCACGACGACGAAATCGGCGTGATCGTCGAGAGCCAGCGGGTCTTCACGCCGATCACGCTCGACAAGGGTGTCAACGTCGGCGTCTACGCGAAGCAGGACCAGTTGCTGATGAGCGGCATCATCTGGGACGAATCGCGCACGCAGGTGGCACAGAAGGCCTACCTGATCGAGCAGCCGATGGGACGAGGGCGTGTGATCGCGTTCGCCGAGGATCCCAACGCGCGGGCGTTCGCCGAAGCCTCGCAGTTGCTGTTCCTCAATGCCGTGGTGCTGGGCGGGAGCCGGCGGTAGTCGTGCGCGGGCCGCTCAGGGGCGCGGCCCCTACGGTCTCAGGTTCGACGTGGGCGGGCTGCGCCGGAGGCGGCCGGTCGTCGGCGGCGTTACGGCTTCGCCCTCAGCAGCAGCACCGGTACGCTGACATCGTGCCTGACCTTGTTGACGGTCGTGCCCCGGATCAGGTCGTTGATGCCGCGATGCCCGTGCGTCGCCATCGCGATCAGGTCGACGCCCTCGGCGCGCGAGATCCGCACCAGCTCGCTCGCGGGCTCGCCACGTCCCAGGCGCCACTGTGTCGCCAACCCTTGGCCGTTCAGGCGGGCGGCGAGGCCTTCGAGGTACTCACGGTCGTCGCGCATCTCCTCTGACTCGCGCAGGGCCAACTCGTCGTAGGCACGGGCGGCCCAGCCGTCAGCGACGTGCACGAGGATCAGCTCGGCGTGCGTGAGGCGCGCGAGTTGACAGACGTGGTCGATGATGGTCGCGTCGGCGGCCGAGTGCTCGACGGCGACGAGGATGCGTGTGTACATGCTTCCCAAGCCTCGCACAGTCCCACTGTGATGACGACTAGAATCCCGCGATCGTCTGGACCAGCAGCCAGGCGTTCAGCGCGGCGATGACGATGGCGACCGGCCACGCCAGGGCGAGCATCCACGGCGGAGCGACCAGGGCGCCCATGCGCTTCCGGTTCGAGACGAACATGACCAGCGGGAACACGGCGAACGGCAACTGCAGGCTCAGCACGACCTGGCTGAGGATCAGCAGCGCCGTCGGTGCCCTCGTCGCCGTAGAGCACGATGACGATCACCGCCGGGATGATGGCGATCAGCCGGCGTGACGAGCCGCCGCAGCCACGGGCGCAGTCGCAGCGACAGGAAGCCCTTCCATCACGATCTGCCCGGCGAGCGTGCCCGTGATGGTCGCGTTCTGGCCCGCGAAGAGCAGCGCCAGCGCGAAGAGCGTCGACGCCATCTGCGTGCCGAGCAGCGGCGCGAGCATCTTGTAGGCGTCGCCGATGTCGGCGATGTGGTCGTAGCCGGTGCCGTGGAAGGTCGCGGCCGCCACGATGAGGATCGCGGCGTTGATGAACAGGGCGCTCGAACAGGGCGACCGTCGAGTCGATCGTCGCGAACTTCACGGCGCTCGCGCCGGCTCGCGAGGTCGTCGCCGTACTTCCGCGTCTGCACGATCGACGAGTGCAGGTACAGGTTGTGCGGCATGACGGTGGCGCCGAGGATGCCGATCGCGATGTACAGCATCTCGGGATTGCGCACGATCTCGGTGGTCGGGATGAACCCGCGAAGCACCGCGGCGAGTGGCGGGCTGCGACAGGACGAGCTCGATCGCGAAGCGCCGGCGATGCCGAGGATGAGCAGCACGCACGAGCGCCTTCGACGTAGCGGAACCGTGCTGCTGCAGGTAGAGCACGATGAGCACGTCGAGCGCGGTGATGCAGACGCCGCCAGCAGCGGCAGGCCGAACAGCAGGTTGAGCGCGATGGCGGCGCCGATCACCTCGGCGAGATCGGTGGCGGCGATGGCGATCTCGGCCAGCACCCACAGGAACAAGGTCACGGGCCGCGAGTAGCTGTCGCGGCAGGCCTGCGCGAGGTCGCGCCCGCTGGCGATGCCCGAGCCGGGCGGCGAGCGCCTGCAGCAGGATCGCCATCAGGTTCGAGATCATGATCACGCTGAGCAGGGCGTAGCCGTAACGCGCGCCGCCGGCGATGTCGGTGGCCCAGTTGCCCGGGTCCATGTAGCCGACGGCCACCAGGTAGCCGGGACCGGCGAAGGCGAACATCTTTCGCCAGAAACTGGCGGTGATCGGGATCGGCACCGACCCGTGCACCTCTGGCAGGCTGTTCTCGGAGCGCCCGACGTGCCGCAGCCACGGCTCGGATACGGGCGGCGGAGCCAGGGGAGCGGCGGCCGGCACGTCGCGGCCTGTCTCGCGATCCTCGACACTCATCGTGGGGGGAGCATACGGCACGCGGGCGTTTTGAACAATCAAAAAAACGAGCTCAGCGTCCCGGCGCCCGGCGCAACGAGAAGTCGAACGTCTCGAGCACCGAGCCGCCGATGAACTCGCGCAGGATCGAGTTCGTCGGAACCACCTCGGTCGTGGCCGGGCGGAACCAGTGCAGGAACGAGAGCAGCCGATTCGCCTCGAGCCACTCTGGATGCTCGGGGCGCACCTGCAGCAGCAGCGGCTCGGCCATGGGCCGCAGCACGGCCAGTTCGTGGGCGAGCGCCGAGTTGAAGATGGCGTCGCCGTTCTCCTGGTACGGGAAGATGTGCTTCTTCTCGCCAGCCACCACGCTGTCCCACCGCTTCAGCGTCGCGCGCGCGTCGTAGCCCCGTGTCGCCGCGTCGCGGACGATGCGCCGGATCAGGCGGCAATCGGACGTGCTCACGCGGTTGTGGCCGTCGAGGTTCAATTGCGTGAGCGCCGACACGTAGACGCGGTACACACACTCTTCAGGGAGGTCGGTGACCAGCGCCGGATTCAGCCCGTGGATCCCCTCGACGATGATCATCTGGTCGGCCGTGAGCAGGACCTCCGCGCCGGGCAGGCGCTGCCCGCGCTGGAACGAGTAGTGCGGCAACTGGGTCACGTCGCCACGCATCAACTGCAGCAGGTGCTGGTTGAAGAGCGGCACGTCGAGGGCAGCCAGTGACTCGAAGTCGAAGTCGCCGCGCTCGTCGCGCGGCGTCTGGTCGCGGTCGAGGAAGTAGTCGTCGAGCCCGATCGGATACGGCCGGATGCCCTGTGCCAGCAACTGCACGGCAAGTCGCTTCGACGTCGTCGTCTTGCCCGATGACGAAGGCCCGGCAATCAGGATGACCCTGATGCGATCGCGCTGCTCGGCGATGTCTGCGGCGATGCGCGCGATCTGCGACTCGTGAAACGCTTCACCCACCAGCGAGATCTCGGGCAGCAGGTCGCCGTCGATGGCTTCGTTCAGGGCGCCGACCCCTCGCACGCCGAGGCGGGTGAGCCACTCGCCGTGCTCGGCGTACACGCTGAACAGCTTCGGGTACGGCGCGATCTGGTCGAGGCGGCCCGGTCGGTCGATGTGCGGGAACTGCAGCATGAAGCCCGGGGGATAGGCGTGCAGGGCGAACCACTGCAGCACGCGGGCCGAGGCCACGAGCAGGCCCTGGAAGTACTCCTTGTGGCCGCGCAGATCGTGCAACGTCAGGTCGGGCTTGGTGCGCGACTGGAGCAGGCTGGCCGTGTCTGACTCTCCGCGGACCTCGAACAACTGGACGGCCTCGTCGACCGACATCGGCACCTTCGTGATCGGATCGTCGGCGACGACGATCTCGCTCATGTGCCACGAGATCACCTCGAGATCGCGCACCGAGAACGGCTCGCGGTTGTGGACGCGGCAGTAGAAGGCGCCGGCGGTTGCCGCGGCGTGCTCGACGGTGACACGTGTGCCCGGAAAGAGCTCATCCACGGCGGTGACGAGCAGCATGATCAGCGAGCGCCGGTAGATGCGCGCGCCGATGGCATCGGTCAGCAGCACTGGCGTGAGCTCGGTGTCGTGCGTGAGCACCGTGCCGAGTTCGACCAGCCGTCCGTTGATCGTTGCCGCAACCGCGGGGACGCGGCCCTCCTGTGCGAGAGCCAGCACATCCGACAGCGGTGTGTCGATGGGCGCCTCGAAGATGCGCCCGTCGGGAAGTCTGACCTGCAGGTGATCGCGAGGCGCGGCCGGACGGATCATGCGGCGCAGTCTATCGCAGCCCCGAATCCTCGTCAGCCGTTGAGCAACTGCTGTCCGGTGTAATCGGTGAGCATCTCGAGTGCGTGCGAGCGCCCGACATGATAGGTCTCGCGGGCCCGCAGCATGAGCACCGGCACCGGCAGTTCGTGCACCAGGGCATGGTGCCGCTGCCGGATCGCATCGAGTGTCTCGGGCGCGGCCACGCGTGCCCCACCGCGCATGACGGGCACCAGCAACGGACGGCCGTCGGGCGGTGCCGCCTCGCTCTCGAGTCCCATGATGTCGCCGACGGCGCGCCCATCGAGCACGCGGCGCCACACCTGCTTCCGCCCGGGCGAGGTCGCCTTGCCGCCACTCAGCTTCATCACCGGGATGCCGACGCCGCCCCGCTCGATCTCAACGAGCTTGTAGACGCCGCCGAGCGCCGGGGCATCGCGCGACGTGCTGATCGCCGTGCCGACGCCGAACGCGTCGATCGGTGCGCGGCGTGACAGGAGCTCGGCGATGCTCCACTCGTCCATGTCGCCGCTGGCGAGAATGCGCGTGTCGAGCAACCCGCCCGAGTCGAGGACCGCGCGCACTTCATGACTCAGCGAGATCAGGTCGCCGCTGTCGATGCGGACGGCATAGGGGCGCAGGCCCGACTGCACGACCTTCCTCGACGCCGCGACGGTGTCGTACGTGTCGATCAGGAAGACCGACCGATCGCCGAAGACCTTGGCGTACGCCCGGAACGCCTCGACCTCGTCGCTGAACGACGTCACCCACGCGTGCGCCATGGTGCCTGCGAGCGGGATGCCGAAGCGCCGGCCGGCCTCGACGTTCGATGTCGCCGAGCAGCCCACGATGTAGGCGGCGCGCGCCGCGTGCAGCGCCGCGTCGGGGCCGTGCGCCCGCCGCGTGCCGAACTCCATGACGCTGCGGCCGTCGGCCGCCAGCACGACCCGGGCAGCCTTGCTGGCGACCAGTGTCTGGAAGTTGATGATCGCCAGCAGCGTCGTCTCGACCAGTTGCGCCTCGATCAGCGGGGCCGTGATGCGCAGGATGGGCTCGTTCTCGAAGAACGGCGTGCCCTCGGGCATCGCCCAGACGTCTCCGGTGAAGCGGAGGCGCCGCAGCGTCTCGTCGAAGAACCTCGCCGGCACGGAGTTGAAGGTCTGGAGCGACCGGAGCCACGCGATCTCGTCGGGCGTGAAATGCAGCCCGGCGAGGTAGTCGAGTGCCTGCTCGAGCCCGGCCGCCACCAGGAAGGTGCGGTTGGGTGGCAGCGTGCGGACGAACAACTCGAAGGTCGCGGTGCCTTCGACGCCGGCGGCGTCGTACCCCGCGATCATCGTGAGCTGGTAGAGGTCCGTGGCCAGTGCGGAAGGTGACATCGGTGAGCTCGCGACAGCGTAGCGCAATTCGGGCCGGGCCTATAATCCCCGAATGTCCACGGCACTCGATGCGCTCTTTCGTCCACGCTCCGTTGCCGTGATCGGCGCGTCGCGCGACCGCACCTCGATCAGCGCCGACATCCTCCACAACCTGCTCCGCTACGAACTCCAGGGCCTGGTGTTTCCCGTCAACCCCAAGGCCTCGGTCGTCCACTCGCTCAAGTGCTATCCCACGGTCGAGGCGATCCCCGATGACGTCGACCTCGCGATCATCGCCGTTCCCCGCCGCTTCGTCGCTGCGCAGGTCGAGTCGTGCGGCCGCAAGGGTGTCCGCGGCATCGTCGTCATCACCGCCGGGTTCAAGGAAGTGGGCGAAGAGGGCGCCGTGTTCGAGGCCGAGGTGCGCGACATCGTTCGCCGCTACGGGATGCGGATGATCGGTCCGAACTGCATGGGGTTGATCAACAGCGACCCCGACGTCCGCCTGCAGGGCACGTTCTCGGCCACGACGGAGCCGCTGGCGGGCAACATCGCCTTCTCGTCGCAGAGCGGTGCGCTCGGCGAGGCCATCCTGGCGCTGATGACGCAGCTCGGCCTCGGCCTCTCGATGTTCGCGTCGCTCGGCAACAAGGCCGACGTCTCGGGCAACGACCTGCTCGAGTACTGGGAAGACGACCCCCGCACGCGGGTCATCCTGATGTACCTCGAGAGCTTCGGGAACCCGCAGCGGTTCCTCCACATCGCGCGGCGCGTGACCAAGAAGAAGCCCATCCTGGCGATGAAGTCGGGACGCACGGCAGCGGGTGCACGGGCCGCGGTGTCACACACGGGCTCGCTGGCAGGCACCGATGCAGCCGTCGAGACGCTGTTCCAGCAGAGCGGCGTCATCCGCTGCAACTCGATCGAGGAGATGTTCGTCTACGCGTCGGCGCTGGCGACACAGCCCGTGCCGCGCGGCAACCGGGTCGCCATCGTCACGAACTCGGGCGGGCCGGGCATCCTCGCGACCGACGCGATGGTGCAACTGGGCCTCACCGTCGCCCCGTTGAGCGAGGCGACGCAGGCCAGGATGCGTCCCCACATCGCGCCCGAGGCCAGCACCGTCAACCCGGTTGACATGATCGCGTCGGCGCGCGGCGCGCAGTACGAAGTGTGCATGCGCGCGGCGATCGAAGACCCCGAGGTCGATGCCGTCATCGCCATCTTCACGTCGCTCGAGATCATCGACTCGATGGCCGTGGCCGATGGCATCATCCGCGGTGCCGCCGGACACGGCAAGCCGGTGATGGTCTGCTTCATGGGCAAGGTCAGCGCCAAGCCGGCCATCGCCCACATGAAGGCGGCGGGCCTGCCGGTCTACACCTTCCCCGAGGAGGCGGCCCAGGCGATGTGGGCCCTCGCCAGGTACCGGCAGTGGCTCGACCGACCCGAGGGCCGGGTCGTGGAATTCGCCGACATCGACCACGCGACCATCCGGACCGTCATCGACGGCGCGTGCGCCGGACAGCGCGAGATGCTCACGCTCGTCGAGGCCCAGCGGGTGATCGAAGCGTGCGGCGTGCGTGTCGCACCGTGGCGAGAGGCGTCGAGTGATCTCGACGCCGTCGAGGCCGCCGACACGGTGGGCTACCCCGTGGCGCTCAAGGTGAGTTCGTCGGTGATCACGCACAAGTCAGAGATGGGGGGCGTGCGACTCGGGCTGGCACACGCCGACGAGGTCGCCAGGGCGGCCGTGGAGGTGCTGGCGCAGGCACGCGCGGCCGATCCGGCCGCCACGCTGGTCGTGCAACGCATGGCACCCAGGGGCACCGAAGTCATCATCGGCGCGACCCGCGATCCGAAGTTCGGCCCGCTGATCATGTTCGGGCTCGGGGGTATATTCGTGGAGGTGCTCGAGGACGTGGCGTTCAGGCTCCAGCCGTTGTCGGACGTGGACGCGGCCGAGATGCTCGACGAGATCAAGGGCGCCCCGCTGCTCGACGGAGCCCGCGGCCATGCGCCCGCCGATCGCGCCACGCTGCGCGAGGTGCTCCTGCGGGTCAACGCGCTGCTGACGGCGTATCCGCAGATCGAGGAGATCGACATGAATCCCTTCATGGCTGGCCCGACGGCAGACACCTCGATGGCCGTGGACGCGCGCCTCCGGGTGCGCTGCTGACCATGACATGCCTGGTCTGCTTCGCCAGTTGGGACGAACGCGAGCGCGACACCTGTCCACGGTGCGGACATGACATGGTCGGGGCCGATGCACGGGATCCCGTCACCATCGCGCGGGCGAGGGCCCGTTTCCGGCAGGAGGCGTCGGTTGCCGCGCACGGGTCGGGCACCTCGCGCCGCGAGGTGATGTGGCGCTGGGTTGGCCTGATCCTCGTGTGCGGGCTCGTCGCCCTCTGGTTTCTCGGATGTTCGACGGGGTGGTGGCTGCGCTGAGCGGCGACAGGTGATGGGCACACGTGTTGCTTCATGTCTCCGGCAGGACACGAATCCCGGTATGGATGCAGGGAATCCATACAGCACCCGTCTGAAAGTAGGACACGCCGTGACGCCATCCGTCTCCCCGGCCACCGCGCCTGACCTGTCGTCGGCTCCCCTCGTCCTCGTGGTCGAAGACTATCCCGACGCCCGTGAGATGTATGTCGAGTACCTCAAGTTCTCCGGGTTCCGGGTGGCAGAGGCACGCAATGGCATCGAGGCGCTGGATCGGGCGTTCGAACTGCACCCCGACGTCATCCTGATGGATCTCGCCCTGCCGCGCATGGACGGCTGGGAGGCGACGCGCCGACTCAAGACCGACGACCGCACCCGCAGCATCCCCGTCGTCGCGCTGACCGGTCACGCGCTGGCCGGTCATGCCGAAGGCGCCAGGCTGGCGGGGTGCGACGTGTTCGTGACGAAACCATGCCTCCCCGGCATGCTCGTAGACGAGATCCGCCGCCTGATCCGCAAGGCCTCCGAGGCGAAGGCGCACGCCTGACGGTCGCGTCGGCCTCCGCCCCCGCCGGCAGGCGAGGGGCCGCGACGCGACGGGCCGCGACGGCGTAGAATCGGCGCCGTGGCGACGACACTTTCCTCACTCTTCGACCTCACCGGCCGCACGGCGCTCGTGACCGGCGGATCACGCGGACTGGGCCTCGAGATAGCCGAAGGCCTGGTCGAAGCCGGCGCGCACGTCTGGATTACCGCCCGGCGTACCCAATGGCTCGAACCGGCGCTCGCGCACCTGCGCGGCCTTGGCGGCCACGCCGACGCCGTGCCGTGCGACATCGGCGACCCTGCGCAGGTCGATGCCCTCATCCGACACCTCGGCGAGCGCGCGGTCGGGATCGACATCCTGGTGAACAACGCGGGCCTCACCTGGGCGGCGTCGCCTGAGGCCATGCCCATCGAACGCTGGCGCCAGGTGCTCGACGTGAACGTGACAGCCGCGTTCCTGCTTGCGCGCGCCTTCGCACCCGGCATGCGCGCCCGCGGCTTCGGCCGCATCGTCAACGTGGCCTCGGTCGCCGGCCTCGTCGGGACACCGTCGGGCGTGATGGACGCCGTCGGCTACAGCACGAGCAAGGCCGCGCTGATCGGGTTGACCCGTGACCTCGCCGTGAAGTGGGCACCCGACGGCATCACCGTGAACGCCATCGCGCCCGGGTTCTTCCGCACGCGGATGAGCGAGGCCATCCTCGACCGCCACGGCGACGCGATTGCCGTGTCGACACCCATGGGACGCATCGGCCGCGAGGGTGAGTTGAAGGGTGCGGTGGTGTTCCTCGCATCGCCCGCGGCGTCGTTCGTGACGGGCCAGATCCTCGCCGTGGACGGCGGAATGACGGCGATGTAGGGGCTGCCTGCCTGCAACGTGCTGCCGTCTGCTACACTCTCGCGCACTCAACAGTTTTCAGTGCTCGGGAGCAGTCATGCAGACGGCCACTTCCCTGAACCTCGCGTCGATTCTCGATCACCAGGCACGCATGCGTCCCGGTACCGACGCGATCGTGTTCGATCAGGTCCGCATCAACTACGGCACGCTCGCGGGGATGGTCGGTCACCTCGCCAACGGCCTCAAGGCCCTCGGATACGGTCCGGGCGATCACATCGCCCTCTGCTGCCCGAACCTCCCGTTCTTTCCGATCGCCTACTACGCGATCCTCCGCATCGGCGCGACCGTGGTGCCGCTCAACGTCCTCATGCGTCCGCGGGAGATCGCCTATCACCTCAACGACAGTGATGCGACCGGGTTGCTGGTGTTCGAGGGGACACCGGAACTGCCGCTGGCGCAACTCGCCGTCGAGGCCCTGCCCGACGCGCCGGCCTGTCGCCACCTGATCGTGATGACGCGCAATCCCCAGGCCACCGAGCACGACGGGCAGAAGACCCTGGCGTCGGTGATGGCCGGGCAGAGCCCGGTGTGCCCGGTGTGGCCCACGCGGCCCGACGACACGGCGGTGATGCTGTACACGTCGGGCACGACCGGCCAGCCGAAAGGTGCGGAACTGACACACTCGAACATGTACATCAACGCGGTGATCACGCGCGACCTGCAGTTGCCGTTCCTCGACCTCAGGCCCGGCGCGCGCAACACGCTGCTGGCGACGCTCCCGCTGTTCCACTCGTTCGGCCAGACGGTGCTGATGAACGCCGGCCTGCTCAGCGGCTCGACGGTCGTCCTCCTGCCGCGCTTCGAACCGGCCGCGGTGCTCGAGACGATGGTGCGCGAGCAGGTCAACGTGTGGGCCGGCGTGCCGACGATGTTCTGGGCCCTGCTCGACCACGTCCATCGCCACCACGTGCCGACCGCCGCCGTGAGCGAACATCTCAAGAGCGCCACGTCAGGCGGCGCGCCGATCCCGGTCGAGGTCCTCACGCGTTTCGAGCAGGTGTTTCGCGTCCGCGTGCTCGAGGGCTACGGGCTGTCTGAGACCTCGCCGGTGGCCACCTTCAATCAGGTCGAGCGTCCCTCGAAGCCCGGCACGGTGGGATTCGCCGTGCCGCACTGCGAAGTGGCGGTGGTCGACGACAACGACCAGCCGGTGCCGGCCGGTGAACTCGGCGAGGTCGTCATTCGCGGCCACAACATCATGAAGGGCTACTACAAGCGTCCCGAGGCGAACGCCGAGGCCCTGAAGAACGGCTGGTTTCACAGCGGCGACATCGGCAGCTTCGACCACGAAGGCTACCTGTCGATCGTCGATCGCAAGAAAGACATGATCATCCGCGGCGGGTTCAACGTGTACCCCCGCGAGCTCGAAGAGGTGCTGATGACCCATCCCGACGTGTCGCTCTGCGCGGTCGTGGGCACGCCCGACGAGCGGCTCGGCGAAGAGGTCAAGGCCGTGATCGTGCGCAAGGCCGGCGCGACGACGACCGAGAACGAGATGCTCGAGTGGGCGAAGGGACAGTTCGCGTCGTTCAAGTACCCGCGCGTGATCGAGTTCCGCGACACCCTGCCGCTGGGTCCGACCGGCAAGATCCTGAAGCGCGAGCTGCGGTGATGCTGCGGGAGGGTGAGGCTAGGTGGTCTTGCCGTCGCCCGGGTCGGCGAATGCTTCGAGCGTGAGCAGGCGCGCGCCCGCGCGCTGCATCTCGCCGAGGGCGTGTTCTGAATCGTGCGGGGCGAGGTTGACGCCGCGCACGCCGTCCTGGATGACGGTCACGTCGAAGCCCGCCCGCCTCGCACCGAGCACGGAGTTCTTCACGCAGTAGTCGGTGGCGAGGCCGGCCACGACGAGGTGCCGCACGCCGCGCGCGCGCAGCGCGTCAGCCAGGGGCGTCCCGTCTTCCAGGTGGCCGTCGAAGGCGTCGTATCCGTGCGGATCCGCCAGCGAGTCGCCCTTCGTCACGACCAGGGTGCGATCGGGCAGATCCAGGTCCGGATGGAAGCGCGCACCGGGCGTCCCCTGGACGCAGTGCACGGGCCAGGCCCCGCCCTGTTCGGCGAAATGCGGCGAACCGGCCGGGTGCCAGTCGCGGCTCGCGAACACCGGCACGCCGGCATCGGTCGCCAGGTAGGCCGCATCGTTGCACACGGGCACGACCTCGTCACCGCCGGCAACCGCGAGACGGCCCCCGGGGCAGAAGTCGTTCTGGACATCGACGATGAGCAGGGCCGTGCCTGGCGCGAAGGGCATGTCCCCAGCCTACACCAGCCCGCCTGCGGCATTCGACGACCCTTCACGGCGGCGCCGGGGTCAGGGCTTGAAAAATGCTGCAATGAAAGACGCGACCCCTTTTGGTGTCAGACCTTGAACTCCGAGGGGCCGGGGGTGACCAGCAGCCGGCTGCCCGACGCGAACGACAGGCTGTTGGGCGCGATGATGCCCGCGGCCCTGAACTGGACGGAGCGGACCTGGTCGCCGTCGGGATCGGTGACGTAGGTGTGCGGGACGACGAACGACACCCACAGTTCGCCGTTCGGGCGGACGGCCGCGGCCCTGACCACGGGCGGCACCAGCGGGATCTCCTCGCCGTTGAGCGTTCGCCTCGGCCACGTGGTCGGCAGCGACGTCACCACGGGATCGAGTTCACGCCCCTGGAGGATGCGTTCGAAGAGCAGCGTTCCCGCCGCGGTGTAGCGCCGGATGATCGGCAACCCCGCCACGAACACGAACCAGTACCCGCCCTGCGGGTGCAGCAGCGGGATGCCGACGTTCATCGCCAGGTGCACGGCGCGATCGCGCTCGAACCCGGTCGAGCGGAGGTTCCCGAACGTTCGCAGGGGTGTCCCCGACATGCCGTACTCGGTGACCAGCCCGCCGGTCTCGGGCTGGTTGATGAGCACGCTGCGGCCCGTGAAGGCCAGCGATCCGACACCGTTGAGCACCATTGCGCCGATGATCACGCGCGGGGCCGACCGGCCCGGCAAGGTGAAGCCCGAGATGCGCACACCGTGCCGGTCGAACAACTGCACGCGTTCGCGCCCCTGCGGCGCATCGGCCACGACGAACAGGTCCTCGCTGCCCAGGTCGAACGCCGAGGGGCCGAGCAGCCGGCCCTCCTCGAAGCCCACCCTCACGATGGCCGTGGCCTCCGAGAGGTCGGGTGGAAGGCGATAGACCGTGTGCGCCCGCCGGTCGAAGACGTAGTGGGTGCCGTCGCTCGCACGCTGGAACGCCACCGGTTCCTCGAACACGCCGGCGACGTGGGCCGGGACGGCGCCCGTCGCGACCAGCGTCTCGAGCGCGCGGGCGTCGAGGCGCGCGGCACGATGGCCGAGGGTGGCGGCCACTGCGGCAAGCAGTTGGCGACGCGTCAGCGAGACACGGCGCATCGAGGCTCCATCGGTGGGCAGCTCAATACCGCGCGAGCTGCACGATCGCCTTCAGCAGGTGGGAGGTCTGCGGCAGGATGACCTCCTCGAGCTCCGGCGCGTAGGCCACCGGCGTGTCGAGCGCTGCCACGCGCCTGACGGGCGCGTCGAGCACACCGAACAACTCATCCGCGATCCGCGCCGCGATCTCGGCACCGAAGCCGCACGTCAGCTGATCCTCGTGCGCGATGATCACCCGGTTGGTCGAGTGCACGGCGGCGACGATCGCGTCCCAGTCGAACGGCATGATCGAGCGCAGGTCGATCACCTTGACCGAGATGCCTTCCTTCTCGGCCTGCTGCGCGGCGAGCAGCGAGCGCTGCACGAGCGCGCCCCAGGTGACGACGGTGAGGTCGGTGCCTTCGCGCCTGGTGACGGCGCGCCCGAGCGGAATGGTGAAGTCGTCGCCCGGGTACACGCCCTTGTTGTAGGTCTGCCGGTACAGGTGCTTGTGCTCGAGGAACAGCACCGGGTCGTCGCAGCGGATGGCGGTGCGCAGCAGCCCGGCGGCGTCGACGGCGTTCGACGGGAAGACGATCCTGATGCCGGGGCAGTGCGCGAAGATGCTCTCGCCGCTCTGGGAATGATACGGCGCGCCGCCCCGCAGGTAGCCGCCGATGGGCACCCGGATGACCATCGGGCAACTCCAGCTGTTGCCGGAGCGATAGCGCAACATCGACATCTCGTCGCGCATCTGCATCATCGCCGGCCAGATGTAGTCGAAGAACTGGATCTCGACCACCGGCTTGAGCCCGCGCGTGGCCATGCCGACCCCGCGGCCGACGATGTTGGCTTCGGAGAGCGGCGAGTTGAACACGCGGTCCGATCCGTACGCGCGCTGCAGGCCATGCGTGACCTTGAACACGCCGCCCTTGCCCGAGACGATCGCGAGCTTCTCTTCGCCGCAGTCGGCCACATCCTCGCCGAAGACGACGATCCGTGGGTTGCGCGCCATCTCGCTCCTGATGGTGCGATTGATCGCCGCAACCATCGTCTCGGCGCGGCCGTCGGTCTCGGCCTCGCGCTCGAACGCACGTGACGTGGGATCGACATCGTGCGAGTAGACGTACCACGTCGCCGTGTCGGCGGCCGGCTTGGGCGCCTGCATGGCCCGCTGCACGGCGTCGGCGATCTCGCCGTCCACGTCTTTCGCGATCGACGCCAGATCGTCGGCCGTGGCCACACCTGCCGTGGTCAGCCATGCGGTCATCTTCACGAGGGGGTCGCGTGCGGCCTCGGCCGCCCGTTCGTCGGGCGTCTTGTAGAGCCGCTCGTCGTCCGAGAGCGAATGCGAGTAGGGCCTGGTGACGCTGGCATGGACCAGCACCGGTCCCTTGCGATGGCGGATGTGCGCCACGGCCTCGCCGAGCTGGGCGTAGCTCTCGACGAAGTCGGTGCCGTCGACGCGAACGACCCGCAGGCCGGGGAACGACTCGACGAGCGTCGAGATGTCGCCCCCGGGTGTCTGGGCCGCCACCGGCACCGAGATCGCGTAGCCGTTGTCTTCGACCAGGTAGAGCACTGGCAACCGGTTCATGCAGGCGGTGTTCAGCGACTCCCAGAACTCGCCTTCGCTGGTCGTTCCGTCGCCGAGCGAGACGTAGACCACCTCGTCGTGTTCGAACGGGACGCTCGCCCGGTCGATGCCCGGAATACGCGAGGCCAGGCGGCCAGCCTCGGCGCAGCCGATCGCCTGGAGGCACTGGGTCCCCGTCGGGCTCGATTGCGACACGATGTGATGCGCGCGGTGGCCCCAGTGCGAGGGCATCTGCCGCCCCGCCGACGCAGGGTCGTCTGAGGAGCCGACCGACTGGAGCAGCATCTCGTACGGAGTGACGCCGATCGCGAGGCACAGCGCCCGATCGCGATAGTAGGGATAGAACCAGTCGTGCCCGGCGCGCAGGTGCATCCCGGCCGCCACGAGTACGGCCTCGTGCCCGGCACCACTGATCTGGAAATAGATCTGGCTCTGGTTCTTGAGCTGGATTTCCTTGTCGTCGATGCGCCGCGACAGCAGCATCGTCCGGTATGCCCGGATCAGGTCGTCGCGGGTGAGCCCCGCCTCGCGCGCCATCGCGAGGCGGTCACCGGAGGCGGCAGACTTGACGGCGCTCTTCATCAGCGTGGTTCCTTTCGGGACTGCACAAACGACTGATTATAAGCGTTGCGCCTCGTGGATTCGACGCTCCCGGCCCCGCCGGGCCGCCTCGACGAAGACGGCCCGATTCGGGTCCTCGTGTCGCGCCCGCGGCCAGGTCCTCGTGTCACGCCCGCGGCCGTGCTTTGGCGTCGCGTCCCCGGGATGTCCGTCGTGTCGCGTCCGCGGACGCCAGACGTCGTGTCGCCTGCGTCGGGCCGGGATACGTTTCATTGCCAGGTGTGGGGGCCGCACCCCAGCCTGCCCTGAGCGTGTCGAAGGGTGCAGCCCGGTAACATCCTGCGCACGTCCCGCGAGGCGCGGGTCGGCCACCAGGGCCGACCGCCGCGGCACGGCCGTTACTTCTGAAAGTAGTCGTCGGTCTTGTCGAGCCAGTCCTGCCTGATGGGGCTGAAGAGGTCGAGTTCGAACGTGTCGTCGAGGGCTTCGGCCTGATGGGGAACCCACGAGGGAATGTGGAGCACCTCGCCCTCGCGCACGGTGATCTCCTCGTGGTTGACGAGGAAGCGCAAGGCCCCCTGGAGCACGTAGGTCATCTGCTCGCTCTCGTGCTGGTGCATGGGCACGAGGGCCCCCTTCTTGAGGTACACCTGGGCCAGCATCTCGCGTTGGCCGGTGACGAACTTGCGCGAGATCATCTCGGTGACCTTCTCGAGGGCAATCTCGTCCCAGCGGTGCAATCTGACGGCAGGTGTCGGCGTTTCGCTCATCGGGCTCTCTCTGGCCTGGCAGGGGCGCGGTCGCTGCCACGCTGCATCGACTGCTCGCTTTCCAAGGTCGCAAGCCGGGATTCTACCCGAACCGAGACACCCGCCAGCGCCATCCGGTGACGCGGTGGAGCACGGCCGTCGCGCCCCGGGTGCCGCGGGACTGCGCCTGGCGCGTGGGGATCAGTGCCTGCCGTCCCAGCGCGAGCGGCCCCCTGACACCACGTCGAAGTTCCGGCGCAGGCGCGCCATCTTCCACTTCAGGTATCGGTATTTGACCTCGGCCACCAGCCCACCGCCTCCGCCGCCCTGGCCGCGCAGGTAGAGCCAGCCGGCGACGAGCCCCCCAAGGTGGGTGACGTGCGCAATGCCGCTCCCGCTGGCGGTGACCGCAAACCACAGCGTGATTGCGCCCATGATGAAGACGAACATGCGCGCGGGCAGGGGAAACACGAAGAACATCAGCACCTGGCGCGACGGGAAGTACTTGGCCCACGCGAACAGCAGCCCGTAGACGGCGCCCGAGGCCCCGATCGTGCTCGTGTAGAAGATCGGCGAGGTTGCCTCGAACGGCAGCAGCGAGACCAGGAGCGTGGTGACGGCCGCGCCAATCCCGCAGACCGCGTAGTAGATTCCGAAATACTGGGTGCCCCAGAGGCGTTCGAGCTCGACACCGAACATCCACAGCGCCAGCATGTTGAACACGAGGTGCATCAGGTCGAGGTGCAGGAACGCGTACGTCACCGGCTGCCAGATGGCCAACTCGCCGAACACGGCGGCAGGCATCAATCCCAGCAGGATCGAGATCCGTGGGACGACCGCCGTGATCATGAACATCACGACGTTGGCGATGATGAGGGCTTCTGACGGCCGGCGTCAGCGGACCCGGGACCAAACGACACTGACTGGGCATACGGATTGCGGCGCACGGGCGGATCGTACCACACGCCCCCTGCCCGTCAGGCCCCCGCTGCGGCTCGGCGCACGAGCAGCGCGCCGGGCCTCAGGGAACCTGGCCCTGCCTGGTAGCGCGACGGGCCAGCCGTGCTTTCACCATCGCCACAGCGTCGGTGAACTCGCTCAGGCCGAGCACGCGCGCGGCGATCGCCAGGGTGACGACGCTCGCACCGATGCACACTGACACCTGCAGCAAGTGCCCCGCAAACCCCCTCTGGGCCAGCACCCCCTGCAGCGCGTAGTTGGTGCCCATCGCCACGGCACCCATGACCAGCGAGGCGGCAACGATGCGCACGAGTGACGCCCCGATCCGGGATTCGTCGAGCCCGCCGAGCCGTCGGCGAAGCAACCACGCGAGCACGACGGCGTTCAGGATGGCCGACAGCGCGGTGCCCAGGGCGAGACCACGGTAGCCGAACGGACCGACCAGCGCGAGGTTCAGGCCGACGTTGGTCAACACTGAGAGGATGCTGACGGTCACGGGCGTGCGCGCGTCGCGCAAGGCATAGAACGCCGGCGTGGTGAGCTTGACCGCCGAGTAGCCAAGCAGGCCTGGCGCATAGCAGAGCAGGGCAGTCGCCGTGGCCGTCGTGTCGGCAGGCGTGAAGGCTCCCCGCTCGAAGATCAGCGCCACGATCGGTGTGGCCAACGCCATGAGGCCGATGGTCGCCGGCACGTTGAGCATGAGCATCAACCGCATGCCGCTCGACAGCGTGCGCCGCATCGCCGGCAGGTCGCCGCGTGCGGCATCCGACGACAGGGTCGGCAGCGAGGCCGCGGCGACCGAGACGCCGAACAAGCCGATCGGCAAGTACATCAACCTGAACGAGAAATTGAGCCACGAGACGGCGCCCGTGCCTTCGCCCGTCGCGAGCAGCGTGTTCACGAACTGGTTGATCTGGACGGCGGCCAGACCGACGGTGCTCGGCACCATCAGCAGCAGCACCTCGCGGACGCCGGGGTCACGCGGCGCAAGCTCGAACCTGAACCTGAAGCCCTCCTTGTCGCAGGGCGGGCCACTGCACGGCGAACTGGAGGAACCCGCCCAGGAGGGTGCCGATCGCCAGGCCGGTGGCCGGGTGCAGGCCGAAGGCAGGCATGAGCGGCACGATGGCCACGGCGGCGATGATGGCCCCGACATTGAACAGCGCGGGCGACAGGGCGGGCACGAAGAAGTGCCGCAAGGCGTTGAGCATCCCCATGCACGCCACGGCCAGCGCCACGAGCACGAGGAACGGGAACATGATCCGCGTCAGGAACACCGTGAGTTCGAGCTTGCCCGGCACCTGCGCGTAATCGCCGGCGTACCACCGCGACAGGGGTCCGGCGAACGCCATGCCGAGCAGCACGACCACGAACGTCACGAGCAGGAGCAGGCTCATGATCCGGCGCCCGAGTTGCCAGGCGGCCGCGCGACCCTGGCCGGTCAGCGCTCGCGTGAACGCGGGGACGAAGGCCGCGCTCATGGCGCCTTCGGCGAACAGGTCGCGCAGGAGGTTGGGGATGCGAAAGGCGACCGTGAACGCGTCCATCACGTCGCCGGCGCCGAAGAGCCCGGCGTAGAGCACGTCGCGCACGAGGCCGAGCACGCGACTCGCCATCGTCGCGATGCCCACGAGTCCCGCCGAGCGCGCGAGCCCCGTCGATGTCGAGGTTCCTGGGCGATCGGGTTCTGACGCGGACATCGTCAAGCAGGCGCCAGCGTAGCACGCGACCGGCGTGACGCTGGCGTGCCCGGCGTACAAAAGGACGGGCCGCAGCGTGGCGCCGCGACCCGCAAGGAGGATGGTTGAGAGGCTCGTGCTTGGCCTGTCGTGCAGGATGAGACGACGGCGCCCGCCAAATAGTTTGGACGCCCCGACCCGACGCACGCGTGGCGCAGCGTCATGGCCAGGTCACCGCCTGCGGCGGGAGTCGGCGATCGCGTCCCGGTACACGTCGAGGTAGTGGCGCAGGACGACGGCCGGCCTGAACTCGCGGTCGATGGTGCCGTGGGTGGCGGGCAACGTCCGCCTTGGCACAGCGAGACGCTCCGACACCTTCCGGGCGAGCGCGGCAGCCTGCTCGCGAGGCACGACGCCCACGTCGTCACCGAACAACTCCTGCAACTCCACGCCACCCGGATGATCGGCGCTCACCACGGGGGTGCCCGACGCCAGGGCCTCGACCGCGACCGTGGGCAGCGCCTCGAGCAGCGACGGCAGGACGAAGAGGTCGGCAGCCGCGACGTACTGGGCGACGCGCTGGTTGGGAATCAGGCCCGTGAAGGTCACGTGCTGCTCGATGTCGAGCGCCTGCACCCGCATCTCGAGGTCGGTGGCGAGCGGCCCGGTGCCGCAGATGACCAGGTGCGTGTCGGGGTGCGACGCGAGGATCGCCGGCATCGCTTCGATGAGGTAGCGCTGGCCCGCCAGCGGATGGAGCCGCTTCACGTTCACGAGGAGTCGGGATGCGGTGACGCCGAGATGCGCGCGGAGGCCCGCCTGCGTGGCGGCGTCGACGAAGGAGAAGGCGTCGGCCACCGGCGGGTACACGCACCTCAACCCGGCCCGCCCGAGCCCCTCGCCAATCGCATGCTCCATCAGGCCGCGGCTGTAGAAGGTGACACGTGAGGCGCGCCGATACAGGCGGGTGAAGAGGTCGATGCCTGGCTTCTTGCGGTAGTGCCAGATCTCGGTGCCGTACAGCGTGAGCACGACGGGCTTGCGGTGCCGGATCGCCAGCAACCCGGCCGCCTCGGCCAGCAGGCCGTTGCTGTGCACGTGCACCACGTCGGCGTGGTCAACCACCGGCCCCACGTCGCGCTGAATCCGCATGGTCTCGAGCAGCGACGCCAGCTTCATCGAGCCCAGCACCTTCGCGTCACGATGGCGCGAGGGGATGTAGGTGGCCGGAATCACCGGTGCGCCCCGCGTCTGCCTCGGCGGGTGGGAGACGAAGCTGACCTCGTGCCCCGCTGCAATGGCCCATTGGCCCAGGTGGGCCGGCAGCAGGGCATTGGCGGCCTGATCGGGTGGCAGGTGTGGCGTGATGTGGCAGATGCGCAACGACGGCATGGTCGCGGTCATGCGCGTGGCGCACACCACGCGTTGCGGCACTCGCTCAGCGTGAGAGGCGTGGCGTTCAGCGTCCCGACGGCGAACGCGAGGAACCGGTCGAGGCGATCGAGGAAGGCATCGAGTTCGGCCTGCGTGCGGTTGTACGGGCTCCCGCCCACGACGATCTCGCTCGAGTGGAAGAGCATGTTGAGCAGTGGTTCGCCAGCCGCCGCCAGCCGCCGGGCGAGATGACACATGTCGTCGAACGACGAATACGAGGGCCGCAACCACAGCGGGCGCACGATACCGAGCTTCTTCAGCACGCGCCGCGTCGTGTACGGCCTGGGGACGCGTGTCCACGCCACCTGAAGCGCGTGTGGCACGTTACGGCTCAGCCCGCACGAGACGGGCAACTCGAGCAACTGGCTCGTGCCGGCCCGTGCCGCGTCGTCGTAGGCGAGGAAGTAGGGCGTGAGCGGCGCATCGGCGAAGTCGGGCCCCCCCTTGTGCGCCTCGCAGAACAGCGGCGCGACGCTCGACTCGACGGTGTAGCCGGCGTGCTCGAGCGCCTGCACGTGCTCGGCCGCGAACCCGAACCGGCCGGAGCGATATGCGCGTGGACGCTCGCCGACCGCGTCGGTGATGGCGTCGGTCAGTTGCGTCAACTGGGCCGAGAATTGCGCGAGCGGCAGCATCGAGGCGTAGGCGTGCCCGGCGCGATCGGCCTCGCTGACAGGCGGCGTCTCCCACACGTGGTGGTGCGCGCCGATCTCGCACGTGCCGCTCTCGCGCAGCGTCCGCAACACATCGGCCGACCGCGCGTCCTTCGCGACGGGATACGTGATGACGTAGGTGGGCCGGACGCCGTGCCTGCGGAACAGCGCGTGCAGCATTGGCAGCGCGTAGAGATTCTCGAACGTCGGCTGGGCGCGCTTCGACGCCGACCACTGGTCGTCGCTCTCGGTGTCGATGCCCACCAGCAGGGCGGGCCACGGGCTCATCGGTCCTGGTCCGAATCGCCCAGCGTTACGTGCCACGTGCTCGTGTCCTTGTAAAACGCCTCGCCCACGCCGAACGCGTTCACCTTGGCGACGAACTCCATGGTCGAGGCGACCTCGAAATACCCGTTTCGCTTGAGCATCGCCCTGAAGCGCTCGTCGAGCGAGAACGTCCGGATCTTGTCTGAGTCGGCATCGCGTGCCGCGCGATCCACGAACCGCACCAGCGTCACGAAGGCGTCGTCGTCGCCGGGATCCGTCAGGAAGTCGACCAGCAGCGTCACCTTGCCTCGCGGTTCGTGTGCGTGACGGTACACCGCGTAGCCGGCCACGTCGTCGTCGCGCGTCACGACCGCGACGATGTACCGCACGTGCGGCGGCGCGATGTACTTCCACTGGAGGTAGGCCGCATCACGGCGGACGACGAACGCGAAACGATCCTTCACGCGCTCCCAGAGCGCCGTGAAACGCTCGTCGAAATGTCGCGTGACCGTCGTCTCGCCCCTGAGGGGCCTGGCCCGGGCCACGATCTTCACCAACGGATACGTCAGCGCCGAGATGAGCCGGTTCACCGGCGTCGGCCATCGCGGATGCCTGAAGGCGCGGCGCGTCAGGGGCTTCACGAGGCACGGGACGGGGCCCACGTTCGGCCAGCGCATCTTCTTGAACAGGCGGAACGACGCGTCAGACAGGCCCAGTCCCAGCGAGGCGCCGACATTGGTGTCCCACGTGCTGAACAGGACCTCGCCCAGGCCCTGGCGCTGCCGCTCGGGCGCGACCATCACGTCCATGCCCCAGGCCGCGTCGACGTCGGTACCCTGCACGCGGGCGCGCACGGGCATCGTCGCGTACTGGCCGATGACGGCCGGTCCCTCGCGGGCGATCCAGATCAGCGGACCGGTCGGCGGGTTGTTCGGATTCCTGGTGTACTGCCAGTCCCAGCGCAAGCGATTGGCTTCCGCCATGTCGGCCCCGAACACGCGCCGATAGAGCTGTTCGATCGCGTGGCGATCGCCTGGCCGGAAAGGTTCGATCGTCGGCATCAGTGCCTCAGCACGTACTCCATGTTCCCGATGACGATGTCCTGGGTCAACGGGCTCTCGCGCAACCAGCGGGCGAGGGGGGACGGCAGGTTCCTGAACGTCTTCGTGACGTGCAGGTGCTCGTGCGCCACCGAGAAGCCTGCGCCGGCGATCTGGCCGCGCAGCCGCTCGAGCGTCACCAGCTCCAGCAGGTCGTCGTCCTTCATCCTGCCCTGCCGGGCGAGCTTGATGAACGAGTTCTCGTCGGCGGGTTCGCGCAGCGCACCGGGCGCATGCGCGGCGAGCCACACGAACGTCTTGAACGCCAGCGTGCGTCCCAGGAGCAGGTGAAGCGGGATCGGGACCTTGAGGCGGGGCAGGTGCGCCCCCGCGAACGACAGGTACGGCGACGTCGAGAGGTACATCCAGCCCCCCGGCTTCAGCACGCGCGCGCACTCGCGCAGGTAACGCGGCGCGTCGTGCACGTGCTCGATGACCGCGTGCGACAGCACGACGTCGAACGCAGCGGTCGCGAACGGGAGGGCGCAGCCATCCGCTTGCGCGAACGACAGGTTCGTGATGCCCTTCTCGCCGGCCAGCCGCGTCCCGGCGTCGCGGAAGCGGTCCACGAGATCGATGGCGAACACGTGATCCGACTCCTCGGCGAACGAGAGCGGCATGCCACCGCCGCCACAGCCCGCGTCGAGCACCTGGCCGTGCAGGGTGACGCCAAGCCGACTGAGCCACGTCAGCACCTTGGCGCTTCGCCAGTACTCGAACAGCGCGTAGTCGTACTCCGACCTGAAACGACGATCGGCGTGCGCCTTGATGGCGCCTTCGTCAATCGTGCGCACGGGGCGACTCTGGGCTGGGAGGGTTCTTCTCGATCAACGCGGCCATGTCCTCGCCGGTGCCGGACTCGGCAACCGGAACCATCCAGCGTACTCTGTGGCGAGGATACGCGTCGAGTACTTCGGTGATCACGGCACCCTCGTATCCCACCCGCGGCTTCACGTACGTCAGGATGAACCGGGCATCGTCGCGCAACAGGCGGTCGTCGTAGTTGCCGAAGTTCTTTCCCACGAAGATCGGCACGATCCGGCTCTCGAGCGCCAGACCGTTTGCCAGCTTGCCCTGGACCACGGTGCCCGGCGTCAGCCGCTCGGCCACGATCCGCATCGCCCCGTAGTTCTCGTACGTGCGCCCCAGGGCCCACTGCCCGTACTGGACGACGTCGCCGGCACACAGCAGGCCCGTGAGCGCCAGGGCCGCCCGCAGGCCAATCCGCTGGGCCGACAACAGGCGTGGCAGCCGCGGCCACGTGGCGACCAGTATCACCACGACGGTCACCGCGAGCACGGCAGAGAGCCGCACCGATGGTCCGATCTGGTAGAGGAACACCAGCCGGGCGATCGAGCCGACCAGCAGGTAGGCCGCGTAGAGGACGAGCGGCAGGGCCCACGCGGCCTGGCGTCGCGAGCAGTCGGCGAGCGAGGCCGGCAGCAGCCGCCCCTCGCGTCCGAGCGCCAGCGCGGCCACGCCGACGAGCGCAGGGATGAGGAACACCAGGCGTCGCTCGTTGCCGACGTCGTGCACGAGCAGTTCGGCCGTGCCGACGACGATCCACGCCAGCAGCAGGCGGTCGCCGGCATGCGCCTCGCGCCAGCGTACGAGCATGCCGGCGGCCGCCACGAGGGCCACGACGAACGTGAACCACATCCGGGTGAAGATGTCGTGGACGACGGGGAACCACGAGAAGCGATCCACCAGCGCCCTGAACGTGTAGCTCGGCTTCCGTGTCACCGACATCTGCCAGTTGTAGAACACGTAGTCGGCGAGGTTCGGGAGGACGAACACGAGGAACGCCGCCAGCCCGACGAGGACGAGAGACGCCAGCGTCAGCGCCAGGATGCGGCCGTCGGCCGAGCGGAAGACGACGCCGAGATCCGAGGCCCAGCCAGGGGCCGACTCCGAGCGCTGCGCGCGTTGCCCTCGTCGGGCCCACCACGACTCGACAAGGCCGGCAACACAGACGATGCCCATCGCCGCGATGAAGAACACGGCCGAGGCCTTCGTGAAGTAGGCCGCCCACGCGAAGGTGGCGGCGGGCAGGGCCCACCCGGCGCGCCGCGTGGTCGTGGCGCGCACGAACGCCCACCATCCGGCGACGATGAAGGCGACCATGGTCGCTTCCATCAACGCCGCGCGCGAGTACATGACCCACACGTAGTTCGTCGCCAGCAACGATGCCGCGATCAGTCCCGCCGCGCGCCCGCCGAGCCGCGTGATGCCTGCGCCGAGCCCCACGACGGCGATGATCCCCGCAAGCATCGACACCAGGCGCGCCTGCCACAACCCCACGCCGAACGCCTCGAACGAGGCGTACTCGAGCGCCGTGAAGACCGGCGCCACGTACATCGGGTTCCAGTTGTCGCGCGCCACCGTCCACGTGCCCCACAACGCCTTGTTGCGGGCGTTGTGGGTCCATGCGCCCTCGTCGTGCCAGACCACGCCGACAGGCGTCTGCCACGGGGGATCGGCGCGGGGGAACGCCCCGCGCAGCACCGCGGCCACGCCGACGGCCACGACGAACAGCACCAGATACGCGCGCGGCGTCAGGTCGCGCACGCGCCGGGGGATGACGGCGACCGAGCCGTTGATGGTGGCGGGAAGGCCGCTCATCCGCGCCGCTTCCAGATGGCGAAGTTGCCGACGTCGCCGGCCGGGGCGTACCCCGCGTCGAGCCACGCCCGCAGCCTCGGATCGCTCAGGAAGAAGCTGAATGAGTCGGGGCCGTCGGGATCCCAGTCGTGCCGCTGGAGCACGACCAGCCGCGGGCGTGTGCGTGTGAGTTCGTCGAGCATGCCCGTCACACCGTACCCTGGCGTCCCTTCCAGGAACGAGACGATGACGGGCCGGCTCCAGAAGAACCGCGAGGCGCTCTGACGTCCGGCGAGCGTCAGCGCGAAGGGCGAAAACCCGAAGACCAGCACGCGATCGCCGGGCGCACTGTTGACGCGCACGTAGGCGGCCAGTTCCTCGATGGCCAGGGCACTGAACTTGTCGCCCGACTCCCGTCGCCCGAACCGCTCGAGATACGCCTCGCGCGGGAGTTGCCCGGTAAGGCCCCTGAAATCGTGAAGCGTGTAGTCGATGGCCTTCGGGATGGTGGTGACGCGCCAGATGCCGGTCGCCAGCACGACGAGCAGCACCACGCGCGGGACGTGCCCCAGGTGGCGCCACGTCCACGCCAGCCCGAGGCCCGCGGCCAGCGCCAGCGGCGGCCACGCCTGCACGAAGTACTGCGGCAACCCGCGGCTGCCGTTCACGGCGATCGAGACGCACGCTGCCACGACCCATGCGGGGACGACCAGGTAGCGTGGCGCGGCCACCGAGCGCCCGAGCAGGATCACGCAGCCGAGGCCGCCCATCCACCAGAGCGAGTCAACCCGCGCGTACTGCACGGGGAACGTGACCAGGTACCGGAGCAGGTCGCCGGCGCCGCGATAGGTTTCGCCCGAGTACATCAGGTTGTAGGTGATCGTGGCGCGGTACAGGTCGCTGAGCCCGCCCACGGCAGCGAACACGCCCAGCATCACGAGCACGGGCAGCGCGACGCCGACCACGAGCGGACCATACGTCGCGGCCACGCGACGCAGCACCGGTCGAGAGTCGTGCATCCCGATGCGCCCGACGAGCAACACGACGACAGCGGGCAGAACCGCCGAGATGGCGTTGTACTTGTAGAGTGCGGCGACGCCCAGGCACATCCCGGCGACGAGCGTCAGCCGCGAGCGGACGGTTGCGGCGCGGGGCGTCGGCTCGGTCTCGTCGGCTGCGCGCTGGAGCATCAGCATCCCGAACGCGATCCAGAAGCCGATGAAGAGTTCGCCCTGCGCGCGAATGCGCGCGCCCCCGAGGCGCGTGTGCACGGGATTGGCGAGCAACAGGTACAGGACCGCCACCGTCACGCCGGCGCCTGCCGAGCCCGTGAGGCGGCGCGCGATCAGGAACAGCAGCCACGCGATGCCTGCGCTCACCACGAGATCGGTGGCGGCGACGACCCGGCCATCGGGCCACGCGGCCCACATCAGGGCGTAGGTCGCGTGGATGGCTGGCGGCTTCTGATCCCACGCGTCGCGGTACGGGACGTCGCCGGCGAGGATCCGCTGGCCCGCGTACGCGTACAGACCTTGATCTCCCCCGGGCGGCTGGGCAATCGACGGCACGCGCACGAGCACCAGCACGGCGATGGCGATCGCCGCCAGGAGGCGCGCGCGCGGGCTCAGGGAAGTCGGGCGTCCGGACGAAAGCACTGGTGCAGTTCCCGCCTGTTGCGTCAGAATCCTCGCCACCGAGTCTCAGACGCGTGACCGAATCCAAGCCAATCCCCTCCGATGCCACGCGCCCGCGACTCTCGCTGGTCGCGCCCACCTACAACGAACATGGCCGGCTGGCCGAGTTGGTCGAGGCAGTCTTCGGGGTCTTCCGCGCTCATTCTATCGACGGTGAGCTCGTCATCGTCGATGACAATTCGCCCGACGGGACGGGCGCGCTGGCCGACGAGCTCGCCACACGCTACCGCATGAAGGTCGTGCACCGAAGCGGAAAACTCGGGCTCGGCACGGCGGTGATCGCAGGGTTCGACGCCTCGTCCAGCGACATCTGCGGAGTCATCGACGCCGACCTGAGCCATCCGCCAGGCCTCGTGCCGCGGATGCTCGACGTCATCGAGCGTGGCGAGGCCGACTTCGTCATCGGCAGCCGCTACATTCCCGGAGGCGGCACGACGAACTGGGGGACGGGGCGCCTGCTGATGTCGCGCGCGGCCTGCCTGCTCTCGCGCCCCGTGACACCGGTGGTCGATGCGACGTCGGGCTTCTTCCTGGTCCGCCGCAGCATCATGCGGGGTGTGACGATCGAGGCGGGCGGCTTCAAGATCTGCCTCGAGTTGCTCGTGCGCGGCCAGGCGACGGCGATCGCCGAGGTGCCGTACGTCTTCGCCGGCCGCACGGTGGGCGACAGCAAGATGAACCTGCGAGAGGCCCTGGGATACCTCCGGCAGCTCCGCGCGCTGTGGCTGTACCGGCGCGCGCACCCCGTGAAGCGGACGTACTCGCGGCTCGTATAGGGGCGAGGTGCAGGGGCCAGGTGCAAGGGCCGCACCCTAGTGCGGCCCTTGCAGGGGTCATCGCACCACACCCGTGGGTCAGATCGCCCGGGCCGCGCAGGGGCGCGGCCCCTACACCTGACGCGCTTGTGGCCGAGCCTCGGTGACAGGGTTGCCGAACAGGAACTGGCCCATCACGTCGGCGACGATGTGGCGCTTGGTGAAGATGAGTTTCACGAGGTCGCCGGCGTTGCGCAGGATGTAACGCGGCCGCAGGAAGAACCTGCGCCGTGCGCGCTGGATGGCGGCCATCACCGTGGTCTCGTTGATGTCGCCGTCGCGCAGCAGGTAGTAGCTGTATTCCATGCGGGTCCAGTCTTCGCTGGCCAGCAGGCCCTCGCGCTTCGCCTTCTCGTACAGGTCGGTCCCGGGATACGGCACCGCGGGGTAGAAGTTGGCGAAATCGGGATCCAGGTCGATCGCGTACGCCGTCGTGCGCTCCATCGTCTCGAGCGTCTCGCCCGGGTAGCCGTAGATGAAGAACGCGAACGACTTGATGCCCGTGGCGCGGAGGTTCCTGAACGCCGTGCGGACCTTCTGCTCCTCGAGCCGCTTCACCATGTCCTTGCGGACTTCCTCGCTCTCGGACTCGATGCCCATGGCGAGCATCCAGCAGCCCGACGCCTTCAGCTTCGCGACGAAGGCGGGATCGACCAGGTTGTCGGCCCGCGCGTTGCCGAACCAGCGCGCGCCGAGGTTGCGCGCGATCAGCTCGTCGCAGAAGCGGCTGAAGCTCTTGGCGTTGAGCGTGACGGTATCGCCCCACAGGTAGAAGTGCTTCACGCCGAGCTTCGTGACGGCGTATTCCATCTCGTCGACGAGACGCGTGGCGTCGCGCTCGCGGAACTTGTGGCCCTGGTGGATGGGCGCCACGCAGAAATCGCACGTGTACGGGCAGCCACGGCTGGTTTCGATCAGGATGTAGGGCTTGCCCTCGAGCGGCAGCGTGTAGTCGCTCAGGCGCAGCATGTCCCAGGCGGGGATCGGCATCTCGGCGAAACCGGTGAACGTCCCGTGTGCCGAGTGCGGCACCACCGTGTCGCCATCGCGGTACGTCAGCCCGGGAATGCCGGAGAGCGACGTGCGGTCGGCCCGCGTCACGAGGGCGAGCACGGCGTCTTCGGGTTCGCCGACGAACATGCCGTCGACGTCGGGCACGCGGGCCATCGATTCCTGCGGCACGGTGCTGGCGTGCGGACCGAAGCAGAACATCGGTGCGCCGAAATGCGCCTTGAGGCGGCGCATCTCGGCCACGTCGGCGTCGAGCGTTGGCGTGGTGCTCGGGAAGATGATGGTCGTCGGCGTGAAACCATCGCGCTCGAGCGTGCGGATCACCTCGTCGGTCGGGATGTCTGACGCCGTCTGGTCGATGACCCGGCACGCGACGTTCCGCGCACGCAGCAAGGCCGCGATCACCACCAGCGTGTAGGGGGGCTTCGTCGTGCCGAGCACCTCCTCGCGCTCCTGGCAGCGGCCCTGGCGGGTGAACTTGATCCCACCAATGGCGGGTGGGTTGACCAGCAGCACACGTTCAGGCATCGGCTCCATCGAATCCACTTGTTGTTCGGTCACGAATCTGATCAGGCGGTTCCCGCCATGGCGGGTAGCGGGGCGGTGAAGACGCGCACGGGCTGCGGCAGGGGCTTGCCCGTCAACTCCGCCTTGCAGCATCGCCGGCAGACGGGGAACAACTGCTGCTCGAGCAGCGACTTCCGCAGGGCGGTGTAGCGCGGCGTATTCCACGCCTCCGCGAGCGTCTGCGCGGTGAGGTCGCCCACGACGATCCGGATGTAGGGGCAGAACAGCACCTTGCCGCTGAACGACACGCTGGCGTGCAGGAACGGGTACAGGCACCGCCCGTCGAGCCTGGCCCCCGGCGTGTAGTAGTCGTCGAGGATGGCGTCGTGCACCTCGGGGCGCTGATCGAAGTGGAGCCCGAGGGCTCCGCATCGCGACCGGAGCGCCTCGGCCTGGACGCGCACCCGCGCCGCCGGAATCCCCGGGTCATTGGTGATGTTCGTCGCGATGAGCGTCCGGTCGGTCTCGCCCACGAGCCGCAGTGTCTCGTCGACCTCGTCGGGCGTCGCGAACATCAGGTGGTGCATCTCGACGGCGTCGGCGCCAAGGTCGCGCGCACCATCGGCGCTCGCGTGCAACGCGTCGAGCGTCTCGCCATGGACGGTTGTGTCGGCAATCAGCCGCAGCGGTTCGCCACGGTGGCGGGCCGCCTGCATCAGCGTCCGGATGCCCGTCCCGCCGTCGTCGGCCGGGGGCAAGCCGCGGATCACCTGCCGCGGGCGGTCGATCGCGTGCGACACCTGCTGCAGGAACCCCTTGCCGGCCAGCGCGACGAGCGCGTCGGCGCGCGCCGGTGTCAGCGCTGTGCCGTCGGTCGCCAGGCGTTCGCAGCGGTATCCCTTGGTCCGGAACACCTCGAGTATGTCGAGGATGTCGTCGCGCGTGAACGGCCGGTCACCGGCGAGGTTCACCTGCCCCCGGTGGCGCCTGGGGATGGCCTGCGTGAACACCTCGACGGCCAGGGGCGCCACGACGTGCTCGGAGGGCAGGGCGCCCGCGGCTTCGTAGAGCACGCCGTCGGGCCGCGGGTCGGCGATCCCCGACTTCTCGACCAGGAAACGGTGGACGCGCTGTGCGTACTTCCGCCTGGCGACACGTGCCGACGCCTCCCGGGCGAGCGGGATGGCGCGGGCGGTATCACCCACGGCACGGCGGAGGCGGCGGACGAGCGACATCGAACGGACCATCTTATCGTAGGGCGCCAACCGGAGGGGTCACGTCTTTCATTGCAGCGTTTTGCACGCTCTGACCCCGCCGAACGGCCCTGCAGCGCGGCGCGAGGTCCGATTCACCCGGGGTCAGAGCGTGCGTTTTGCTGCAATGAAAGACGTGACCCCGTCCTGGCTGTCACGCTATTGCCGGGGTTCGTCGCCGGTGTACCAGTCCTCGTGGAGCGACCACTCGCCGCAACTCGGACACTGCGTCTCGGCATACCGCCGCTGGCAGGCCGGGCACGTGCCGCGCGTGTCGAAGGTGTTCCACGTGTGTCCGCACTCGCAGGCCCAGGTATCCCCAGCCGACGGCTCCCATCCGCACTTCGGGCACCGGATGCGTGCTCCGCCGGGGATGTCATCCAACTGGACGATCGTGATCGGCGTGCGCAGGCCCCCGGGGACGCGCTCGAGCAGATGAAGGCTCATCGATGGGTCTCCTCGCCCCTTCAGAACTGGAAGTAGATGAACTCCGAGCCGCCGAAGTCGCCGAACAGCATCGTCGCGTAGAAGATGAACACGTAGATGGCGTACCTGACCGGCGTGGACGTGCGGAAGATGAACAGCACGTCGCCCCGTCGCGCTTCGACGGCGTGGATCAGCATGAACGGCAACGCGTAGGCGACCAGCGCCCACGCGTAGGCCGGCGCGCTCGGGCCCCACGTCCAGCCGGTCGCCAGTTCGCCCGCCAGGTGGCCGATCTGCCGCCCCGACCTGGCGCGGAAGATGAGCCAGCCGACGCAGGTGACGTGAAACATGAGGAGGCCGAGCAGCACGCGGCTGGCCGTGAGGCCCTGTCGCAACATGATTCCCGCCCGCGCGGACCCCGTCTCGATCATCTGCGCCGCGACGAGCACGACCCCTTGGTACAGGCCCCAGATCACGAACGTCCAGGCGGCACCGTGCCACAGGCCGCCGAGGCCCATCGTGATCATCAGGTTGCGCCTCGTCATCCACGTGCCGTGGCGGTTGCCGCCCAGCGGGATGTAGAGGTAATCGCGCAGCCACTCCGACAGCGAGATGTGCCAGTGGCGCCAGAACTGCGATGGCGACGTCACGAAGTACGGCGTCAGGAAGTTGAGCGACAGTTCGATGCCCAGCAGTTTCGAGATGCCCCGCGCCATGTTCGAGTAGCCGGCGAAGTCGCCGAAGATCTGGAACGCGAACGCGTACACCCCGAGCAGGATCTCGCCGGCGTGCGGCGTGGCATCAGGCGCGAACACGGCATCGGCGATCTTGCCGAGGTTGTCGGCGACCAGCACCTTCTGGAACATGCCCCACGCCACCAGCCAGAGCCCTTCGCGGCTCTGCGCCCACGTGACCCGTCGCGACATCTCGAGCTGGGGGATGAGCTTGGCGGCCCGCAGGATCGGTCCCGCCACCAGGTGCGGGAAGTAGGCGACGTAGAGCGCGAAGTCGATGAAGTTGCTCGTCGGGGCCCAGATCCCGCGATACACGTCGACGACGTAGCTGATCGTCATGAACGTGTAGAAGCTGATGCCCACCGGCAGCACGATTCGGAGGGTGACGGTGTCGACCTCCCAGCCGACCGACGCGGCCAGGGTGTGCAGGTTTGCCGCGAAGAAGTTGAAGTACTTGAAGAACCCCAGCATGCCGAGGTTGAACACGAGGCTCACGAGCAGCCACAGCCGCTTGCGCGATCGGTCCGTGGTCGCGGCGATGAGGCGCGCCATCGTGAAGTCGAGCACGGTCTGGGCGATCAGCAGGCCCAGGAAGCGCCAGTCCCACGCGGCGTAGAAGTAGTAGCTCGCCCCGAGCAGCATCACGTTCTGCGCGCGATGCGGCAACACCCGATACAGCGCGTAGACGGCCGCGAAGAAGACGACGAAGTGGAGGGAGTTGAAGACCACGCCGCCTCTCAGTTCCCGGCGGCGTGTCTCGCCGTAGCCGCGTTGGTGATCTCCGCAGCGGAGGCAGACAGCCGAGCACGATCGCCCAGCATCCGCCCGACGAACGTCGCAAGCGCCTCTGCGACCACGGCATGGCCCCGCGGCGTGAAGTGGATGTTCTCGCGGAAGAACAGTCCGGCCGGATCAGGCTGCGCGCGGAGGGCGGGGAGGAGGTCGAGCATCGGCAGGCCGAGCGGCGCCAGCGCGTCGGCGAAGCGGGTCGTGGCGGCGTCGCGCAGCAGTTCGTGGCCGGCCGCGCGCGCGCTCGCCTGCAGGTGCGCGAAATCGGTGTCGTTGAGTTGCAGCCTCGCCGGCACCAGCACCAGCCCGACGCGCGTCCCTCGCGCGTCGGCCTCGCGCGCGAGCGTCGCCAGCACGTCGCGCGTGAGGGCAAGTCCCCGCGCGATCTCTGCGGGCGGATTGGCGGCGTACGTCCCGAGTGGACGCGAGAGCGACGGCGCAGCCTCGGGCCGCATCCAGTCGATCACCTCGTTCACGCGGAGCCGCACGGTCTGCAGCACCATGCTGCGGCGGACCAGGCGCCGCGCGAAGAAGGTGGCATCGTCGCTCACCGGCGCGACGTTGTCGGGCGGCGCGACGAGCTTCGGTGCCGAGTCGATCGCCTCGATCGCGTCGTTGGCCACGAAGACCATCACGAGCACCACGTCAGGCTCCAGGCGCGCGACCACGTGCCGGTAGAAGAGCAGTTCCTCGACGGGGCCGTATCCCTGCACGCCTCCGTTGATGACGCGCGTGCGCGACGCCGCGCCGGCATTGAGCCGCGCCTCCAACTGTGCCGCAAACGTCGTGGCGAGATCGACCTGCACCGAGAGCACGATGGAATCGCCGAGGATGGCGATGCGCCGTTCAGCCGGTTGCTTCGGCCCGAGTTCCTCACCGCGCACCCCGTCGCCGTTGATGGCGATGTCGGCCGCGAATTCGGGGGTTGCGTAATGCGTGCGTGCCCCGGGACGCAGGCGGTGGCCGATCCGCGGGTCGGGCATGAACAGGCGCTGGAACGCGGGGGCGGCCTCAGACCCACCGGCAAGACGCATCCCGCCCTCGAAGGCGCCGAATCCGAGCGCAAACGCGCACGCGAGGGCAGCCAGGCGTCTCATGCGCGCGTGGGCGGGGCCGGGCGACCTTGCGGGCCGGCCACGACGTCCGCCTCGGGCGAATCGGGTTCAGGGGAGTCGATCATCTCGTCGGTGATGGCCGCCTGCACGATCTCGCCGGCCAGTTCCGTGCTCTCTTCGGTGGGCGCCGCGACCGTCCGGCGTCGCAGCCGCGACGCCAATCGTCGCATGATCGCGATCTCGGCGGGATGGTAGAACCCGAGCCCGAGCAGCATCAGCGGATAAGCGGCCACCACGGTGCCCCCGTGAAGCAGCAGCGAGGGCAGCGGCGAGAGTTGCCGCGGCACCAGCAGCCGGGCGAGGCCGTACGCGACGAGGCCCGATCCGGCAACGCGCGCGATGCGGCCCCACTCGTAGTCCATCGGGTAGAAGCGCTGCGAGAAGTGCATCGAGACGAAGGCAAGCACCGCGTAGGCGATCGTGTTGGCCCACGCCGCGCCGAGCGCACCGAATTCCGGGACCAGCAGGAAGTTCATGCCGACGCTCGTGGCCGCGCCGATCGCGGTGGCGATCGGGTAGTACTTCGTCTGCTTCGTGATGTTCAGGCCAATCGACGTGAGCAGGTAGACCCCCTGGCACAACACGCCGAGGCCGATCCACGGGATCACGCGTGCCGCGTCGTAGAACGCCGGCGTCGTCATCAACCTGACGATGTCGACGCTGACCGCCGCGAGGCCGGCCGCGAGCAGCACCAGCACCGCGAGGCCGTAGGTCGTGACGAGCTTGAACGTGCGCTGCGCGTCGGGCTCGTTCATCGTGGCGAAATAGAAAGGTGCCCACGCGTTCTCGAAGGCCGACAGGAACAGCTTCATCGCGAGGCCGAAGCTCGCGCCCACCGAGTACAGCCCGATCTCGCGCAGCGTCACGAACAACGTCAGGATGTACCGATCGGCGACCGCGATCATCTGGTGGGCGATGCCGTGCGGCAGGCGCGGCAGGCCGAAGTGCAGCGCCTCGCGCAGCAGCGCGCGCGAGAACGTGAAGCGGATCAGCGGCGCGAACCACCGCGACAGCAGCAGCGTGAACACCGACGTGATGACCAGGTCGGCCAGCACCACGCCCAGCACGCCGTAGCCCAGCCCGATGACGAACAGCAGGCGCAGCAGCAGCGTGCCCGCCGAGCGCGTGAACGTGAGCGAGATGAAACGCCCGCTCTCGCCGCGGATGCGCATCACGTGGAACGGGATGAAATAGAGCCCGACCACGAACGTGTTCGTCAGCACGAGCCGCAGCAGCATGGCGTAGCGGACGTCGCCGAACAGGTGGCGCGCGATCACCGGGGCCGCGAGCAGCGCGATGGCCAGGAGCAGCCCATTCAGGCCCGACAGGAACCAGAACAGCGTGCTCGACAGCCGTTGCTGCGCCTTCAGGTCCTTGCAGTCGTACCACAGCCGCATGAACGAGGCGTCGAGTCCCCACCGGAACGCGATCTTCGCCACGGCCTCGACCGTGAGCAGCAACCCGATGACCCCGTAGTCGGCAGGCGACAGGTAGCGCACGTAGACCGGCAGCAGCAGGAAGCTGACGATCGACGTGGCCACGTCACCCAGGCCGTAGATCGCGAGCTGCTTCGAGAGGGTCGTCAGGCGGGTCAGCACCGGCGGGCGATTGTACATGGCCCTGAGCGAGGCGACCGAAGTGAGCCGAGTCGAAGGGAGAAAGGCAAGTCGAAGGGCCGAGCCGAGAGCGACGAAACGCCCGCGGCGCGAGCCACATCCAAGCGTCATGCAACCAGTCAACGGCATCCACCACATCACGGCCATTGCCGGGAACGCGCAGGAGAACCTCGATTTCTACGCGGGTGTCCTGGGGATGCGCCTGGTCAAGAAGAGCGTCAACCAGGACGATCCCACGACCTACCACCTCTTCTACGCCGACGCGGAAGGGCGCCCGGGCACCGACTTGACGTTCTTTCCGTGGGCCCAGATGGCACCACCCCGGATGGGACACGGCCTGGCCGTCGAGGTCAGCCTCGAAGTGCCCACCGACTCGCTGACCGCGTGGGCGTCGCGCCTCGAACGCTACGGCACCCGCGGGCTGGAAGGTGAAACCCGGTTCGGCGAGCGGGTCCTGTCGTTCAGCGACCCGCACGGGATGAAACTCGCGCTCGTCGAGCGTCCGGCGGGTCACCGGCCGTTTACGCCATGGGACGGAAGCCCCGTCGCCGCCGAACACCAGATCCGCGGATTGCACGGTGCCCGGCTCTGGGAGCGTGACCCGGCCGCCACGGCCGCGTTCCTCGCGTCGGGCCTGGGGCTGACGGTCCTGGCCGTGGACGGTGGCTGGACGCGCTACGGCATCGACGCCGCGCGCGGCGTGATCGACGTCGCGCTCTCGCCGACTGCGCATCGCGGGGCCTGGGGGGTGGGCGCGGTCCACCACATCGCGTGGAGCGTCGACGACCCCGCGGCATTGCTGGTTGCCAGGGCACAGGTCGGCGACGCTGGCGCCCACGCGACAGACGTCATCGATCGGTTCTGGTTCAAGTCGGTGTATTTCAAGGAGCCGGGTGGCGTCCTGTTCGAGTTGGCCACCGACGGTCCTGGCTTTGCCGTTGACGAGGCCCCGGAGCACCTCGGCGAGTCGCTCGTCCTGCCCCCGTTCCTCGAACCCCACCGGGCCGAGATCGAGCGCGTGTTGCCGGTGCTGACGGCGCCGCGCCGGTAACGCCTGCGCATCCACCGCGACGATCCGGGCCGCGCGGGGGCGCGGCCCCTGCAGGCCCGGCCGCCCGATGACGGCGCGGCCCGGCCTCCCGACGACGAGGCGGCCCGGCCGCCTCGTCGATGACGTGCGGCCTACGCCGGCCGCTTCACGACGAACAGGTTCAGGAAGCACCACCCCGGCACGGGCAACAGCGCCGTCAGGGCCTTGTGCAGCGGCGTGAGCGTCGCGGGATGGCGCCGGATGAGCGCCGTGATCACCGGAATGGTCGGGAAGATCCCGGATCGCGACACGAGTTGCAGGCCCGCGCGGTCGAACAGGCGCATGTACTCGAACGCGGGGCGATCGCCCGGGTGCTTGATCTCGCTTGCGGTGCGAATCAGCCGCCCCCGCAGCAGGAACTGCACGCGCGACTGCAGGTGCGCCAGGTTGGGCACCGAGATCAGCGCCTCGGCGCCTGGTGCCAGCACGCGCCGGATCTCGGCGAGCGCCTTCGGCTGATCCTCGTACGTCAGGTGCTCGAGCACGTCGAGGCACAGCACGCGGTCGAACGACGCGTCGGCGTACGGCAACGCGGTGAGCGATCCCTGCCGCACGAGGGGCGAGGTGAAGTTCGGATCGAGGCCCTCGATCGCGAGACGGCCGCGGTACTCCTCGACGATCAGTCCCTCGCCGCACCCGGCGTCGAGGACGCGCGTCGTGGACGGCAGCGGGTCGAGATAGCGGCGCACGTAGGCCCGCTTCGCGAGATAGGTGGGCAGGTAGTCCCAGTCGCGATCGAGCTCGCGATGGTACTCACCCCGCGCGGCGTACTCCCCCTGCCGCACGTCAGACGGGACGCCGGTCATCGATCGGGCGGTGGCGGCGGAGGCTGATACGGGTTCGCGTACTTCGCCCGATCGGGCTGCATCGGCGGGGCGCCCGGGCCAGCCGGCGTCATGGGAATCCCGTAGGGATTCACCATCGTCGGCTGCGGCGGCTTGATGATCTCGCCCGGGCGCGCGCTCGCCGCGGTGGCGCCGGCCCCGGCGACACCTGTCGGCGCCGTGGCGGTCGGCGTGCCCGCCTGTCCGTACGGCGATACCGTGCCGGGGAACATCGCCGGCGCCTGCCCCTGCTGCATCTGCTGTTGCTGTTGCTGCAGCTGCTCGAGGCGCCGCTGGAGGAACTGCTGCGGGTTTGCGTAGTCGAAGTTCGTCTCGGGCGGGCGCGCGTCGCCGTCGTTCGAGACATCGGCGTTGTCGGGTTCGCTCTCGGGTTCAGCCGGTTCATCGGCAACGGGCTGCTGGGGTGCCGTTGGCAACATCGACGGCGACGTCTGATTCGCCGCCCCACCGCGGCCGCCAGGACCCGTCGCCTGGGCTGGGGGGCCGCTCGGTGCCGAACTCGTGGGCAGGATCATGACGCGATCGAACCGTGCCAGCGTCGCGACCGGCTCGGGCCGCTCGGCGACCATGAAGCCGCTGGCCGCGCGCAGCAGGATGTCAAGGGCCTGACGTTCCGGGACGTCCTCGAGCCGCAGGGTCACCGGACCGCCCGGCATCCGGTCGGCGCCCACGATCCTGGCCTGGCCCACCCGCGCCCACTCGGCCAGGATCTGCCTGACCGGCACGTTGTCGGCGATGATCGTGACCCGACCGTCGTGCATGGTCACCTTCAGCTCGCCGGCCTGCGCCGACGCAGCGAATGCGAACACACAGGCCGCAACCCATCCCGCGCGCAGCGTCATCGTCATGGCGATAGAACTCCCACGTCAGTATACGCCCGCGCACGCCCGTTGGTCGGGCCTCCACCGGGCCACCTGCATATAATCGGGCCTTGCGGCCGAGCCGTTAACCCAGCATGTCGCCCGCCACCCCTCGCACGGCCCGCCGCCGGATTGGCACGTCCTGATGGCCTCACTGCTCAAGCGCCTCGACCGTCGGATCACCGCCAAGCTCACCCGCCCCCCGCTCGAGCGCTTTCTTCGCGCCCACGCCACCGACGCGTTCACGCTCGACCTGGGCTCCAGCGTCGGCTTCTACGCGACGTTGTTCCCGCGCAGGGTGACGCTCGACATCAGGCCGATGAGCGGTGTGCAGGTCGTTGGCGACGCGCACGCCCTGTGTTTCTGCGATCGGCAGTTCGACGTGGTGCTGTGCACCGAGGTCCTCGAGCACCTGTGCGAGCCGCAGCGGGCCATCGACGAGATGATGCGCGTGCTGCGGCCCGGTGGCGTGTTGCTGCTGACCACGCGGTTCCTGTTCCCGATCCACGATGCGCCCGGCGATTTCTTCCGCTACACGCGCTTCGGCCTGCAGCACCTCCTGAAGCGGTGGGAGCAGGTCGAGATCGTCGAGGAAACGGATCCGATCGGGACCCTGGCGGTGCTCACCCAGCGCATCGGCATCCAGGCCGAGACGCTCGGATGGCGGCCGCTGCGGCTCGGGTGGCACCTGCTTGCTCGCTGTATCGCACCGTGGAAGTTCCTCATCACCGCGCAGCGCGGCGACAGCCTGGGGACGCCCATCGCGCACTCGATCATGACCAGTGGCTATTACGTCCGCGCGGTTCGGCCCCGCAGCGCGCCCGCCAACAGTGCCGCGTGACGAGGTTCGGCCGACGCCGGTGATGACGGTCGCTCGCATGCATCGCGCCGTGCTGTTCCTGCTGCTGGTCGCGGGCCTCGTGCCGCGCGTGCTGGCGCTGTCGTCGCCCTCTCGCGTGGCCGCGTCCATCAGCGAAGACGGGTACCTGATGCTCACCGTCGCGCGCAACCTCGCCGACGGGCGGGGATTGAGCACGGCGGCCGGGACCATCCCGACCAACGGCGTGCAACCGCTCGTGACGTTCGTGTGGGCCGGCGTCCATGCCGTGACCGCAGACGATGGGGCGGCGCTGCGCGGGGTGGTGTTGATCGAGTTGCTGACCGCCGTGGCGGGGGCGTTCCTGGTTGGAGCGCTTGCCCGCCGCATCTTCGGGGGCCACCGCGACGTCGAGTCGGTCTCGCGGCTCACGGCCGCGCTGTGGTTCGCCTCGCCGATTGCGCTGCGTCACACCACCAATGGCCTGGAAACCGGGCTGTACGCCGCGTGCCTCGCGGCCGTGCTGCTGCTCGACGCACGCTGGCGCGCGCGACCGTCTCTCGGCCGCTCGGCGGCCATCGGCGTGGTTCTCGGACTTGCTGTCCTCGTGCGGAACGACGCGGCGCTGCTGGTGGCAGCCTACACGCTCGTGACCCTGTTCGTGCCGGCCGCTGCCGGCGACGGGCTGGGGCGCAGGCTGTCGCGCTCGGTGGTGTCCGGCCTTGCCAGCATGGTCACCGCATCCCCCTGGCTGCTCTTCAACCTGGCGCGGTTCGGGCACATTGTCCCGATCAGCGGGCGTTCGCAGTCGCTCGACACCGCGTTCGGCGAAAGTCTGGTGAAGGTCCCTCGCGTACTCGCCGAGTACCTGCTGGCAGGGCTGCCCTTGCCGGATGCTGCGCAGGTGCCCGGCCCCTGGCCGTTCGTCATCGCCGCGGTCGGTCGTCGCTCGCGCTTGCGATGGCGTGGCGGCATCGCCGCGAACTCGGCCTCGTCGTGGACGTGACGCTCGTCGTGCTTCTGCGTCTTCGTGGCAGGGCTGGCGACGTACTACGGGGCCTTCTTCGCGGCCGGGCACTTCCTGTCGCGCTACCTCTTCCCGCTGTCGCTGGTGTCGATCGGCCTGGTGGCAGCCACTCCTCGTGACCGTGTCGGCCCGCAGTGGCGTGGCCGGGGGGCTGCTGGCGGGAGCAGGCCTCGTGGCGCTCCTGGTGGCCGATGCCCGGTTCGCGCAGCGGGCCGATCGCCACCCCCACATGCACGTGGTCGAGTGGGTCAGGGCCAACGCAGACGCGTCTGACTGGGTCGCGGCCCCGCAGAGCGGCACCGTGGGCTACTTCCACGATCGCACCATCAATCTCGACGGCAAGGTGAATCCCGAGTCGCTGCGCGCCCGCGACGAGGGACGGCTGTTCCGCTACGTCGTCGAGGACACCCAGGCGCGGTTCATCGTCGACTGGTTCGGCCTCGCCCGGTGGATGGACGACCCCGCGAGCGTGAAGGACGAGCGCGACAGCGGGACCCTCGCCAGGCACTTCCGGTACCTCGTGAAGGACCCGGCCGCCAATCTCGTCGTGCTCGAGCGGATCCCCGCCGGGGACGCAAAGCATTGAGTGGCTTGCAAGGCGGTGTAAGCTATCCCGTCGGAAAGATGAGCCAGCAAGAGAGTTGTTGGACAGTTCGTCCCTGAAAAAAGTGTTGGCAGGCACTTCTGCCCGCGGCGCGTCAGACCGATACCGTAACGGGGAACAGGTAACGGCTCCCACTGTTCCGCAACAACAGGTCAGAAATGATGAGATTCGACGACAGGCGTGACGTGCGCCGCGCAGCGATGCTGGCGTTGGCGTGTTCGGTGTTGGTGTGGCTGGCTCCGTCGGCCGTGTTCGCGCAGCCTGCCAGGCTGGGCGGCATGATCACGGTGGCGCAGGGGTCGATCCGCTATTCCGACGTCGGCTACGACCCGGCCAACAACGTCTACCTCGTCGTGTCAGGGGCGGGACGCCTCTTTGCCCGCTTCGTGTCGGGCGACGGGGCGGTGCTCGGCAACGTCGCGCTGATTCCCGACGTGTCGGCCGGCACCTATGCGCCGCGCGTGACCTACAGCGCCGACCGGGGCGGGTTCCTGGTGACCTGGCTCGACTTCCGGGGCGATCCGAGAGAGAACACCCACATCCGAGGCCGGTTCGTGAAGTACGACACGACCGCCGGGCAGGTCGTGCTCGACTCGGCCGACTTCTTCATCGCCGCGGGCACCGGTGGCGCGGGGGCCGAAACGGCGCCCGCCACGGCGTACTCGACGTCGAGCAAGGAGTTCCTCGTCACGTGGAAGCAGTTCCAGGGTGGTCTGCAGAACGTGTACGCGCAGCGCGTGGGGCTCGACGGCTCACGGCTCGGCGGAGAAATCCCGCTCACCTTCGATGTCCACTTCCAGGACGACCCTGCCGTCGGCTACGACCCCGTCAACAACTCCTTCCTCGTGGCCTGGCAGAACTACACCGAGCCGAGGGGACCTGGAGGCGTCCAGGTGCGGCGCGTCGATGCCGGCACCGGGACCGTCTACCCGACGGTGCAGATCTTCACCGGGATGGATGGCTACACCCCCGACGTGACCTACCACCCGGGCAGCGGGAAGTTCTTCGTCACCTACTTCTCGAACCGGGTGCACTACGGCCTGTTCACCGACGCGAACGGGAACGCCACGACCGGCCCGATCCCTGTGGTCAGCGGGTCAGGGTCCTACAACGCCTGGAGCGTGGCCTACAACGACACCTCGAACTCGTTCTTCTCGGTGTTTCACGGGACGGGGGCAGAGGACTTCGGTGTGGAGATCGACAGCGCAGGGATTCCCGGGACGGTGATCACCACGACGGCGACTGGCGTGAGGGAAGGCAACTACAACCCACGCGTCGCTGCGCGCTCCCGTTCGGCCCAGTGGATGCTCGCGGTGCAGACGTCGGACGGGAAGCCCACGAGCCTCCTGACGGCGCAGGTGATCACCAGCGCCACCCGGAATCCGGGCGGTGGCGTCGTCGATCCCCCGCCTCCGACTCCGAAGCCGCCCGTGACCGATGCGACCCAGATCGACCAGGTGAACGCACCCAACGGCAGCGAGTACTTCGCCGAGGGCAACGCGACGTCTGACGGCACCTACAACTTCAACACCTACTACCAGCTCCTGAACACGAGCGAGAGCCTCGACGCGTCGGTGCGGGCGTACTTCGCCAAGCAGACCGACAACGGGTCGGTGGTGCTCAAGGAAACGACCGTCACCGTGCCCAAGAAGGGCCGGACGACGGTTGATCTGAAGGCGCTCGTGGGCAACGGGGCCTGGTCGGCCGTGTTCCAGTCGCAGACGATTGGCGCGCCAATCGAGGCGCAGCAATCGGTGTTCTGGGGAGCCAACCTCGAGGGCAGCAGCAGCGAGTCGTCGGCGCGCGGCACGAGCGCGACCTGGCTCTTCGCCGAGGGCACGCGCGTCGCGAACGACTTCTTCGCGACGTTCTTCCAGCTCTTCAACCCGTCGCTCTCGCCGATCAGCATCATCGGCGAGTACTTCACCGATGGGTCGGCGACGCCTGTCACGCGCACCTACACGTTGCCGCCATCGAGCCGGTTCACCGTGTTCGCCAACAGCATCGCCGAACTGGCGGGCAAGGACTTCTCGACGCGATTCCGGGCGCTCGACGGCCAGGGCTTCGTCGCGCAGCGCGCGATGTATTGGGGGCCGAACTACGCGGGCGGCCACACGTCCATTGGCGTCAGCCAGTCGCAGCCCACCTGGGTGTTCGCCGAGGGCGCTGCGTTCAAGAACTTCGACACCTACTACCTGATCCTCAATCCCAACCCCTTCGACGTCAGCGTTGACGTCGCGTACCTCACCGCCACTGGCTTCGTGGCGCGCCCAGGCGCTCCTCATCGTCAAGGCGAACTCGAGGGCGAACGTGCACCTCAACAGCGAACTCGGCAATATCGGTGCGGTGGCCGCGACGTTCTCGGCGATCGGTGGGTCCGGGATCGTGGTTGAGCGGTCGATCTACTGGGGCACGGGCTTCCCGAACTGGGTGGAAGGCACGAACGACCTCGGGGTCAATGCGCCTGCGATGGAGTGGGAAGTGCCCGAAGGGTCAGACACCGGCAGCTTCGACACGTACGTCCTGATCGCCAACCCGAACTCATTCGACATCGAGGCCGAGGTGCAGATCTTCGTCGAGGGCACCGACGCCAATGCAGGCCGGTATTCGCCTTACGAGCGGCTGCTGGTGAAGGCCTACTCCCGCACGACCATCGACATGAGCAATATCGGCGGCACGCTGAAGTTCACCGCCGACGACCTGGCCAAGCTCAAGGGGCGTTCCTTCGGTGTGAGCGTGACCAGCAGGACGCCAAACGCTCCGGTCATCGTCGAGCAGGCCATCTACAGGGACTTCCAGCCCGGCGTGTTCTGGCGCGCGGGCGCGAGCGCCTTCGGCGTCCCGCATCCCTGACGTGGGGGCCGCACCTGGTGCGGTCCCATCCGTCAACGGCCCTCGTGTGGGCCGACCTGTCGTTCCCCGTTCGGGCCGCACCTCGGTGCGGCCCGCAACTGCGGCCCCAGACTCTCACGGTGCCCGCAGCGTCAGAAACCCCATGACCGTGACGACGTACGCCAGGCGCCTGCTCGCTCCAGTTCTTCTGGTCGGCGTGGTGTCCACATCTGCGGCGATCGGCGTGCAGGCACAGCAGCCAGCTCCGCGCACTACGCGCCCGGCGACCCCGCGGCAGCCCGCCATCGCACCCGCAGCGCCCAGGTCAGCTGACGATGAGCTGTTCGAGCAGGCAGCGACGCTGGGCGAGGCCGAGGCAGCGGCGTGGATCGAGGCCGCCGATTCAGTGCTCGCGAAGGCTCCAACCGACCGGCAGGCGACGACGCGCAAGCTCGCTGCTCACCTGGCCATGGGACGTGTGCCCGAGGCGCTGGTGACCTACGAGTCGTGGTCGAAGGCGGCTGCGCGTGAAGACCACCCGTTGCTGCGCCGGCTCGCGGGCGCGGTGCTGCGCCAACTCGAGACTGCACCGTCGAGTGATCTGCGGGCGCAGGCACTGGAAGCGCGTGCACGCGGGGGCGATGTACAGGCTCGCGAACGGCTCATGGAGCACGCGAAGGAGTCGGCGGCGACACCCGATGCGTGGCAGGCGCGCGTGGCGCTCGCCCGGCTCGGCGATCGCGCGTCGGTTGGCGTGCTCGCAACGCGCGCCCGGCAGGGGATGGGGTCGATGCGACTCGGTGCGCTCGACGCCCTCCGTGGCCTGCCCGTGACACCCGAGGTTGTGACCGCGCTGCGCGACGCGCTGGCGCTCGACGACCCGATGTTGCAGGGCACGGCGGCGACTCTCGCGGGCGAACTGGGTGCAACAGCGCTCATCCCGCAACTGAAGACGGTCGTTGCGACCGGGCGGCTCGACGCGCCGCTGCGTGCCGCGTGCGCGCTCGTGGCGCTCGGCGACACGACGATGCGGGCGAGGGTCGATGAGGCGCTGACCGGATCGTTGCCCGACGTGACGTTGCTGGCGGCGCAGGCCTTGCGCACCGCGTCGATTGACACGTGGCAGCCGGCGGTCAGGCCGGTGCTCAAGGACGCCAACCCGATCCTGCGCCTGCAGGCGGCCGCCATGCTGCTTTCGACGCTCGCCGACGAGGCGATGCCCATCGTCTCGGGCGCCCTCGCCGATCCCAATCCCGTGATGCGCGAGGAGGCGATGCGGTTCGTTGCGGATCGTCCCGACACCGCGCTCATCCTCCTGAAGCGTGGCCTCATCGACGCGTCGCCGGGCGTGCGCCTGCGCGCCGCGGCCGCGCTTGATGCCCGCGCTCGCTCGGCCGGCAGCGCACCCTGAGCGAGCCCTGCCCCGCGAGTCAAAGGGGGCAAGCGCCGCTGCGCCGCAGGCCGGAGCAACCGGGCCTGCCGGGGGCGTGCCAGGCGAGCCAGGCGACTCGAAGGGCTTGCCCTGAGCGAGCCGAGTGAATCGAGCGAGTCGAAGGGCCTGATACAGTTCTCCTGCATGAGTCGGCTCTTCACGCGCGCTGTCGTGATGGCGCTGGTCGGCGCCGTGGCGTCGGCGGCGCTGGTCGCGCTGGCGTTCTGGCGCTATCCCGCCATTGCGCTCGAGATGGACCGCGACATCCCGGGTGCCACGTCGGGGTTCTCGCCTGTCGAGCGGCATCTCGACGAGACGTACGCGTGGAGCAGTGGCCGGGCGCAGGTGCTGCTCCCCGGGCTCGATCGGACCGTGACGTGGCGGTGCGTGTTCCGGATCCGGGGGAGCCGACCGCCGGGTGTTCCCCAGCCGCACGTGCAGATTGGCGCCGACGGCGTCACGCTCGCGAGCGCGACTGCGTCGAACACCTACCAGGACATCGACGCGCTTGTCGCGGCACGCGAGGAACGCAACGGCCTCACCCTCATGCTGGCGACTGATCCGACATGGGTGCCCGGGCCTGGCGATCCGCGGGCCCTGGGCGTGCAGGTAGACCGCGTGACGTGTCGTCCCGCGGACGACAGCATGGCGTGGCCGCCGCTCGCGGTTCTGGGGGCGGCGGCAGTGGCCGGGGCGGCCTTTGGTGCCGCGTTCGCGCTGTCGGGTCTCGGAACGACGGCGGCGCTCGCGCTCACGCTGTTGACGGCCGCGGCGCAGACGATGCCGCTGGCATCGGGGACGGCCGCGTTCGGGACCTTCCCTGGCCGTGCGATCGCGCTGTCGATGTGGATCAGCGTGCTGATGCTCGTCGCCATCAAGGCCGTGGAAGCCGTGCGGCGGCAGCCGTTGTCGTGGTACGCATCCTGTGCGGTCGCGGTGTCATTCTCGACGCTGTACCTGAAACTGCTCGCCTTGCTGCACCCCTCGAAGCTGCTGGTCGATGCCGTCTTCCACGCACACCGATTCGAGGGCGTGCAGGCAGGACGCTACTTCTTTGCGCAGACCATGCCCGACGGCGTCCAGTTCCCGTACGCCATCGCGCTCTACGTCTTCGCGCTGCCATGGGCGGCGTTCACCACCGATCACGTGCTGCTGTTGCGCGTTGTCGTCTGTGCCGTCGAGGCATTCGCGGGACTGCTGCTGTACCCGATGATCGTTCGCACCTGGGATGATCGCCTCGCGGGCGTCTTCGCGGTCGTCTACTTCGCGGTGACTCCCCTCGCGTTCATCGTCGTCGGCAACGCGAACCTGACCAACGCCTTCGGGCGTTCGTCAGCGCTCGTGGCCGTCGCGGCGGCCGTGTGGCTGCCACTGTCGAAACGAGGCGCGCTCTTGCAGTTCGTCGGCCTCACCCTGCTGATCAGCGTCGCGCTGCTGTCACACGTGAGCACGCTGTCGCTGTTGTCGGTGACGCTGTTCGTGGCCGCGGGGCTCTACTGGTGGAAGGGGGGCGCCGGGTTGCGTGCGCCGGCGCGATGGCTGGCCGCATCGGTGGTGCTCGCGGCGTTGCTGTCGGTCGTGACGTACTACGGCCACTTTGCCGACGTGTTCAAGACGCTCGAACGCGTCCGGTCACGCGAGGCGATGTCGGCGACGGTGCCGGCCGGTGCCGAGGGCGCTGCCGCGACACCGGCAGAGGGAACCGCGGGCCACCAGGCTGCCGGCGCGCAGCCGCCCCGCAAGGTGCGCGGGACGATGGCGAGTGCCTTGCCCGAGCGGACGGTGCTGGCCGTGTCATTGAGCAGCCGGGCCGTTGGATGGCCGATCTTCGTGCTTGCGGTGCTCGGGATGTGGCGCCTGTGGGCGCGAGGCGCGCGCGACCGGCTCGGGTTGATGCTGCTCGCGTGGGGCGTGACGTGGCTCGCGTTCGTCGCCGTGGTGATGGTGGCGCCCGTGGACGAGCGCTTTCAGCGCTACGCCATCGAATTCCTCGACCGCGTGAACTACACGCTGGCTCCGGCGTTCACGATCCTCGCATCGCTCGCGGCAGCGTGGGCCTGGCGTGCCGGGATGCTCACCCGCGCGCTTGCCCTGTTGCTGACGATTGCTGCCATCGTGCTGGGCGCCCAGCAGTGGGTGGGCTGGCTGCGCTGACCTGCCATCTTGCGGCCGATGGCGACGACGCTGTTGCGCCAGAGGTTGCGCCTTCGCCGGCTATCGGCGCGCGGCGAGTTGCCACAGGAGTTCTGCGGCTCGCGTTCGAACCTGCGGCTCGCGGTCGCGCAGCAACGCCACGAGGCGCGTCTCGTCCACGAGCGGCGTCTTCGCGAAGGCATCGAGCGTCACCAGGCGAACGCCGCCGGCCGTGTGCCCCATCCCGCGCTCGAACGCCGCGCGCGCGGCGTCGGGCTTTCTGCTCACCAGCGCCGCGCCGGCCGCAGCGCGCAGCACGTCGTTGTCGCTCGCGGTCACGTGCACGAGCGTATCGACACCGCGCGGATCGTTGATGGCGGCGAGGGCTGCCGCGCCGTTGACCAGGTCCATCCCCACCAACTGCGTCAGGAGCCTGCGGAGCTCGCGCAGGGCGTCGGGATCCCCCATCGTGGCGAGCGACACGATCGTCGGCGCGCGCGCGATCCGGCGGAAGGTAATCGACAGGTATCCCTTCAGCGCGAGCTTCGCTTCGTCCGTCGGAAACGCGCCCATTGCCGCGGCGGCTGCGCCCTGGATCCCGTAGTCGTCATCGTCGAGCATGGCCATGAGGAGCGGGAGCGCCACCGACGCGGGCGCACGCCGCAGGACGGGGAGCAACGCACGGCGCTCGGCTGCGACAGGCGTGACCGCGAGGCCGACGATGAGCGACGCCGCTTTTGCGTCGCCGCCACGCACCAGCACGAGCGCCGCCTCGGCCCGCAGGGCCGGTGGCGCCGAGCCGTCCTCGGCGACCGCCTTCATCTCGGATGTGCACGACGAGGTTCGCGTCGCACGGCGCGGAGCTTCAGGCTCAGCCGCTGGCGCGAGTTCGCGTCCGCAGCGCGCGACCGCGGCGTGTCGTGGATCAGCCGGAGCGTAGCGGGTCAGGTAACCCTCGGCGACTGACTTCAGGAGTTCCGGATCGTGCGACGACGCGAGCGCAAAACGCGCCGCGTACGTGTCGATGGCGAGATCGACCTGGCCGGCGTGCACGGCCGCCTGGGTCTTGAGACCGAGACCCTCGGGCGTTGATGCATCGGAGAGGAGCGCCAGCGCGCGCTCGGGACGTCCGGCCCGGAGCGCCGCCCGCGCGTCGGACAGGGTCGCCGCCGGCTGTGCGGCGACGTGCGATGCCGCCAGCGCCATCCACCACATCGCCGACGCGATGCCAAGGCGGCGCAGCGCTGCGGGATTCGAGCACCTCAGACGAGCTTCGTCACCCACAGCGGCGAGTCCTTCTTGGGCAGGTCGCACGACTGGCAGATCGACGGCCCGCCGTGGTCGAGATGCGCGCGGCGAACCTCGCGGAAGCGGTCGTTGTTCCAGACCTCCGCGATCGAGTGCGTGCGCAGGTCGCCCAGAATCTCGCGGCCGTCGAAGTCGGCGCAGCAGAGCGAGACGCGCCCATCCCACAGGACCGTCAGCGTCAGCCAGGGACGGTAGCAGGGGTAGTTGACGTCAGACTCCGCGTTGAGCGTCCCGGCCCAGTTGTGCAGGTCGGTGATGTGGATCTTGTCTGCCAGGCTGCCCCAGCGCTCGATGAATGCGTGCTCCTCGGCGGAGTTGTCCTGGCGCACGAACGAGAGGATGAGCTTCGGACGGCGCTTGCCCGACTCCGTGCGGTACTTGAGGATGCGTTCGATGCCGGCGATGACCTTGTCGTACTTGAGGCCGACGCGCGTGGCCTCGAACACTTCCTTGCCGGCGGCGTCGAGGCTGATGTTGATCGCGTCGAGGCCTGCGTCGATCATCCCCCTGGCCACGTCGTCGGAAATGAGCGAGCCGTTGCTGATCATCCCGACTTCCTTGATGCCCGCCTGCTTGGCGTAACGCACCTTCTCGACGAGCCGGCGATCCACGAACGCCTCGCCGTAGTTGTGCATGCGGAGGTGGGTGATGCCGAGGGCCGCGCACTCGTCGACGACCTTCGTGTACAGGTCCATGTCCATGATGCCCTGCTTGCGCTCCATGTCGTCGCGCGGGCAGAACACGCACTTGGCGTTGCAGATGTTCGTGCTCTCGATCTGCACGATGTCGGGCAAGACCGGCGAGCGGTCCTTGCCCGTGGCCAGCATCAGCGTGCGCACGGTCTTCGCATTGCGCGAGAGCGTGCGTTCGACGAGCTGGCGGGCCTGTTTGCGGATGGGCACTACCGGGTCCTGAAGAACTCGATGACGGTCGCCAGGATCTCGTCGAGGTCCACCGTCGGACGATAGCCGATGAGCGCGTTGATCCGGGTGATGTCGGGCACGCGGCGGGGCATGTCCTCGAACCCCGCCTCGTAGGCCTGCTCGTAGGGGATCGTGACGATCTCCGACGTGCTGGCCGTCATCGCCTTGATCTTCTCGGCGAGTCCGCGGATGGTGATCTCCTCGCCGTTCCCGATGTTGAACACCTTGCCGATGGCGCCGGGATGCTCGACGAGCGCCACGAGCGCGCGCACGACGTCGCCGACGTAGGTGAAGCTGCGCGACTGCGTGCCATCGCCGAACACGGTGATGGGGCGCCCCGACAGCGCCTGTTTCACGAAGCTGGGGATGACCATGCCGTACTGCCCGCTCTGGCGCGGGCCGACGGTGTTGAACAGCCGGACGACGATGACGGGGAGTTTCTTTTCCTTGTAGTAGGCCAGCGCATGGAACTCGTCGATCAGCTTGCTGCACGCGTAGGCCCATCGGTGCTTGTCGGACGGGCCGAGCACCAGGTCGGCGTCTTCGCTGAACGGCACCTGCAGGCTCTTGCCGTAAACCTCCGACGTCGACGCGACCACGACGAGCTTCTTCTTCTTGCTGGCGTGCTTGAGGACGACCTCGGTGCCGTGCACGTTCGTCTCGATGGTGGCGACCGGTTCCTCGACGATCTTCTTCACGCCGACAGCCGCGGCCAGGTGGAAGACGACGTCGCTGTGGTCGAGCATCTCGGCCAGCAGTGGCTCGTTCATGACCGAGTCGATCGTGTAGTGGAAACGAGGATGGTCCTTGAGGTGGGCGATGTTCTCAATCGAACCAGTCGACAGGTTGTCGAGAACCCAGACTTCGTGCCCCCCGGCCAGCAGCAGGTCCGCGAGGTGCGACCCGATGAATCCGGCCCCGCCGGTAATGAGTGCGCGCATGTGAGGTAAGGCCTCCACTGGCCGAACGGCCATTCTATCGCAGGGCTCGAATCGGGGTCAGACCCCAATTCGAGCCAGTGGTCATCGTGACCACCTGCGGCGGCGCTGTCCAGCAACAACCGGCGTTCCGCTGTGTCGGGCAACGGGTAACGCAGGTGCGGCAAAGACTTACGGCACCCGGCGTCTAGTGCATGCAGATCCAGCTCGACGGCTCAGCGCATCACAGTCAGCGGAGCCCGGCGGCGCGTTCACGTAACCTGTTGGAGTCGGAATCAGCCGATCGTGCGCGGATTCGCGCCAATTGGGGTCAGACCCCAATTATGACGCGGGCGGCGCGGGGGGCGGCATGGCCATCCGCCCGGAAGGCGTAGCGGTCGGCGAAGGCACGGATGCGTTCACGGGCGGCGACGGCGGCGTCACCGTCGAGCACGTCGACCAGGGCGCGGCGGATTTCTGCGGGATCGCGGCCCGCGCCCACCATCACCCCTGCCTCGACGAACGGCGACAGGTTGTTCGGCAGCGCCACGACCAGGGCAGGGACGCCGATCACCAGGGCGTCGATGGCGACAGTCGAGTTCACCGTCACCACGACGCTCGACACGGCCAGCAGTGCCGCGAGGTCGTGCGACGCGCCCGCGACGGCGACGTGGGACGCGCCGGCGGCATCGCGCTCGTATGGCGCCTGCGTCTCGGCAGGATGGCACTTGACGACGACGCGCACGGCAGACATGTCGCGCGTCGCCTCGACGAGCGCCGCAAATGTGGCCCCCATCTGCGCGTACTTGGCCGCGACGAGCACGATCCGGTCGCCGCTGGCGGCTCCCACCTGCGCCCGCGCGGCGCCGCGATCGTCGTCGCCCAGCGCCCGGATGCGCGCGACGAGGCGGTCGAGCTGCGGACTGCCGGTGACCTCGAGCGATGCAGGCGGGAAGTGCCCGGTGGTCTCGAGGTGTTCGCGCGCGTAGCGGTCGAACAGCAGCGTGCGGTCCGGCCGCGGGAACCCCCGATCGGCCGGATTCCCCGGCGACGGCTCGTGCTCGTCGGCCGCATGCCGGTAGTTGAGCCAGTGCCGGTAGATGAATCCGTGCTGCACCCCGACGCTGCGCACGCCACGCGCCCGCGCCGCCAGCATCAGCGCACGTCCCCATCCGCCCGCCTCGGCATAGGTCACGACCGCCGACGGTTCGAGCACCTCGAGCGCAGCCGACGCCTCGTCGAACACGCGCGCCGACCACGGGAACTGCAGCCACGCGACGCCACGGAGGTCCTCGTCGACGAGATCCCACAGGTCGCACCCATCGACGACCGCATGGGCGCGCAGCTCTGCGCTGGCGCGCATCGCCGCGAGATTCCGCTTCCGCTGTCGCCACACCGCCAGCGACGGTTTCAGGTGGCTGCGCGCCACGAGTTGCTCGATCGCAGTGAACGGCAGGCCCGGCGCCGTCGTCTCGGTGGCACCGCTCCACCAGCGGCGCGCGCGGAAGTTCGTCCGTGGCCCGACGCCGACGAGGTGCAGCCCCTCGCCTCCAGGTGTCTGCTCGATCGCGTCGAGGATGGGGCCGAGGTACCCCTCCTCGCCCTCGCCCTCACCGGGACGGCTGCGCCAGAACGCGGTGTGCACGAACGCCGCGATGGCGCCCTTTCGCAGGCCGAGGGCGTCGATGGTCTCGACGCGGGAACGCGCGACGAGCGGGCTGAACATCAGGAACGCCGCGCGCATGTCGGCCGACGCCCGCACCCGCCACGACGGAGGACGCGACACCGGCCCATCCCATGCCACGCCGCGTGCGGCCGCCACGCGCATCCCGATCCGCACCAGGGCATCGTCGCCGCCGTCGAGACCGATGCCTCGCGGCCCGTGCTCATCGATGGCGCGGTTGATGGCGCCGATCGTCGCCATCCAGCGCGTGATGCGATCGACCTTGTGCAGGTAGAGTTCGGCAAACCACCAGAGCGATTCGCCGCGATAGGTGAAGCGATCCCTGAACGTCTCGCCGTCAACGCGCACGTGGCGGACAGCCTTGATCCACTCGACGCCGCGCTCGGCCGCGCCCTCACGCAGTTCGGCGTCGAGGAAGGCCATCAGCGGAATGCGTGCCACGGCGTCGGCGCCGCGCACGCGCAGCATCACGCTCACGACGCCTCGCCCGCAGCGGCGCGCGCCGCGGCCACCTCGGCGGCGAGTTCGCGTGCGGCACGCACGACGCTCGCGACGTCGATGCCCTCGAGACAGTCGGGCACGTGGCCACGGCAGCGTTCGGGCGGCAGGCGAATCTGGTTGCACGGCGCGCATGGCAGATCGATGCGGACCACGCGCGTGTGCGGGGCCAGGGGCCGATACCGCCACGGCATCGACGGTCCGAACACGGCGACGATGGGCGTGCCCACGGCCGCGGCGACGTGCATCGGTCCCGTGTCGCCGGTCACCATCACCTCGCATCGCGCGAGGATGGCAGCCAGCGTCAGCAGGTCGACGTCGCCGACGAGATCGATCACCGTCCGCGCCGGATCGATGGCGGCGCGCGCCGCGTCCACCAGCGGACGATCCCCAGGCGCCCCCGTCATGAGGATCGTGGCCCCGTGATCGGCGGCGATCGTCGCGATGGCGCGGCCGAAGCGATCGGGATGCCACTGCTTCACTTCGCGCCCGCCGCTGGTATGGAGGGCCACCAGTGGCTCGCCTCGCCACCCGGCCGCCTCGAGGCGAAGGCGCCCGGCCTGGGTGTGCATCAACTCCAGCCGGAGGCGCGCCGGATGCGCCTGCAGCGGCGCCGCGGGGCTGCCCGGATCTCCAGCCTGCTCGGCATCCGCGCCGTTGGGGTCGAGCTTCGCCGCGCCTACTGCCACGCCGCCGTCATGCGCGGCCGCGAACGCGCGTGCCACCAGCGCGCTCGCGTTCGTCGCGGTGTGCTGCGACGGGTCGAACGCCACCACGTCGGTCAGCAGGGGACCACCGCCGGCATGCGCGAACCCCACGCGGATCGGTGCACCAGACCGCGCCATCAGCAGGTGCGAGCGGATGTCGCCCTCGAAGTTGATCGCAAGGTCGTAGCTGACGCTCGCGCCAGCGGTGTGCGTGCGCGATCATCGCCGGCCACGTCGTCCGCGCCGACCCGCGCGCGAGCCACGGCGCGTCGATTGTCTCGACGCGATCCACGCCCGGGATGACCGACGCGAGCGACGCGTTCCACGACCCGACGACGAGATCGATCGACGCCAACGGGAAGTATGCGCGCACCTCGGCGATCGCCTGCAGCGTCATCAGCAGGTCGCCGATGCGTTCCAGGCGCAGGAGCAGGATGCGTCGGACGTCCTGCACGCGCCTGCGTCGTCCTGTCAGCCCTGGCACGGACGACAGGCCACGCAACGCCAGGTCGGCCACGCCAACGGCAATCCGCTCTCGCCTGTCGTAAATCTGGAGGTGGCCGAACACCGTTACTGCACCTCGGCCCGCCAGAGCATCACGCCGAGTTCGCGATCGTCCGGTGCGCCGATCACCTTGCGCGGAACCCATGTCGACACGGCAATCTTCACCCGTGTCGGATCCTCGCTCGCGGCGCCGCGCGCTGCAACCTCTGCCGGGATGTCGAACACGTGTGCCTGCACGTCGGGACCCACGTCGGCAGTGCCCAGCACGACGTCGCCGATCGACACGACGACGCGAGCCACGCCTGCCGACGCGGGCCGGTTGCCGTTGGCCATGCTGAGCACGAGTCGCCGCGACTCCGGTCGCAGGCTCAGGATCGCCAGGTACGACGCGTCGCGCGTCCAGCGGTACGTCCGGCCGCTCCGCGGGTCGCGTTCCTTGGCGTGGAAGCGAAGCACCTGCAGGTCGTCTTCGTCACCGATCGTGATCGACGGCTGCGACACCAGGTCCTGCGCGTCGACGAAGCGGTAGATGCCGTAGTCGAACTCCTTGCGCTTCACGCCCTGCGGGTACGCGTTGATCGGCGCGTCGTACTCGTCGACCTGGAACCGATCATCGTCCACCGGTCGCACGCCCACGCGCTTGGTGAGCAGGTCGGTCCCGCCCCCGCCGATGAAGAACACTTCGCGGTATTGCGCCTTCGCCTCTGCGATGAACGCCTCGACCATGCGCTTGTCGGGCACGGGCGAGGCCAACAGGAGCACGTTGCGCGCGTAGATGTACGCCAGTGGCAGCGCGAGGACGTGCGCATCCGACGCGTTGCGCGACTCGACGACGACGAGGTCGGTGTCGCCGAAGCGCTGCGCGAGTCGCTCGAGACGCGGAATCAGTCCCGCGTATTCCACGTGACGAACCACGGGCGCACTCTGCGCCGCGAACTGCACGCCCAGCGGCAGCGCGAGGGCGACCACTGCGGCCGACGCCGCGAGTGACGCGGCTCGTGGCCGGACACGCCAGGCGACGCGCCGGGCGACCCACGCCGCCAGCGCGCACACGAGCAGCAACGTGGCCGGCAGGATGATCGGCACGAATCGCCGCGTCATCCAGAAATGCTCAGGGACGATGCGGATCTTGTAGAAGAAGAACAACGCGTAGGCGCACGCGGTCGTGAAGAACGCGGGATCGCGCCAGAACAACTGCCGCGCGACGGTCGGGATCGCGAGGGCGAGCAACGCCAGCACCTGCGGGCCGACGTACCACGCGTACGTGCGCATCGACTCGGCGTCGTGCGGTGCCAGCTTGCCCCCGGCCACGCGGAAGAAGAAGGCGTAGAGCCCCGAGTGCCACCACGATTACCGCCATCGCCAGCGGGGTCACGGTGCGGATGAGGCCCGACAGACGTGTCCCGACCTTGATGCGGCACATCGCGATGACCGCAACCACCCCGATCACGAGGAAGTAGACGACGCCCTGGTTGCGCGTGAACAGCAGCGGGTACTGCGCGTATCCCGCCATCGGGCCGGTGAGATACGGCCACCAGAGCGCCGTTCCGCCCGCCAGGATGACCCAGAACCACGCGCCGATACGGTGACCCTGCGTGTGTGCCAGCGTGACCGCGGTGATGATGGCCGCGATGCCGATGACGGCGTCGAACCGAAGAAACAGGAGCAGGACGAGCAACCACGCGGCGATGGGGCCGAACACGCGGCGGCCGTCGACGAGAGCCCGCGTCGTGGCAAGCAAGGCCGCCGACAACAACGCCATCATGACGACTTCGGCGTTCGGATACCGCGCGAACCACACGATGACGACGTTCACGGCGAGCAGGGCGGTGGCGGCGAACGCAGGCCCGCGTCCGAACAGTCGCGCGCCGAGCATGTAGACGCCCGCGAAGCCGAGCAGCGTCCACCAGACAACGGTGTCGCGCGCGCCCGTCAACCCGTTCAGGCCGTAGCCGATCGCAATCGATGCGGGAAACAGGTGTGGAAACTGCCCGACGACCGTGCCGGCCTGCGGATCCTTGACGAAGAACCCCATGAAGCGCAGCGAGTAGTAGTCAGACGTGCCGTAGAACGGGAAGAACAGCTCACGCGAGGCCTCAGGTACGCTTCGCGACAACGGGGTCCGCGACCAGGTACGCGCCGCGCTGCGCGATCTGGATTCCCTCGTTCATGTACGCGCCGGGGTCCTTGCCACCGACGATGAACTCCGATGCCGGTAGGTACGTCCACCACGCCGCGGCGACGATCAGCAACGGCAGGAACGCCGATGCGGTCAGGCGCTTCGCCGTGCCTCGATAGGCGAGACTCCGCCCTGAGAGCGCCATTCCCACCGACACGACAGCGTTGATGCCGAGCAGCGTGCCGAAGCGGTACATGCCGAGCGACGCCAGGACCAGTGTCACGGTCAGCGACCAGCTCACGCTGATGACGACGCTCCAGAACACGCGCTCGTCAGCGTGCAGCGACGCACGCGCCTCGCGCGAGAGCACCGGCAGGCGGAACGCGAGGTAGCCGGGGACGAGGCCGACGAGCAGCGCCTGGACAATCGCGAGCGCCATCGGACCTCAGGCGCGCGACGACGTCGACGGCACGAAGGCGCGCACGGCCGCCGCCACGTGTCGCACCTGCTCCATGCGTCAGTGTCGGATACATCGGAAGCGACACCAGTTCGTCGCAGATGCGATCGGCGATCGGGCAGCGTGCCGGGTGCCTCGGTGGCCAGCGCCGGCTGGTTGGGAATCGCGATCGGGTAGTGCACCAGCGTCTCGACGCCGTGTTCGCGCATGTGCTGCTGGAAGCGCTCGCGCTCGGCCGTGAGGATCGGGAACAGGTGGTACACGTGCCCTGCATCGAACTCGTCGGGCACGACCACCGGTGCGCCCGCGAGCCCGCGACGATACTCGGCCGCAATAGCACGCGCGCTGTTCCGTCCAGTGCGGCAGGAACGCCAGGCGCTCGCGCAGGATCGCCGCCTGCAACTCGTCGAGGCGCGTGTTCACGCCGAACTCGTCGTGGTGATAACGCTTGCTCTGCCCGCCGTTGCGCAGCCGCACGAGGCGCGCGGCCAGCGCAGCGTCGTTCGTCGCGATCGCGCCGCCGTCGCCGAGGGCGCCGAGGTTCTTCGTCGGGTAGAAGCTGAACGCGCCCGCGACGCCCATCGTGCCGGCGCGCCGGCCCTTGCACGTCGCCAGCACCGCCTGCGCGCAGTCTTCGACCACCGCCAGGTTGTGCCGTGCCGCGATGGCCAGGATGGGATCCATGTCGGCCGCCTGGCCGTACAGGTGCACCGGCAGGATCGCCGTCGTCCGCGGCGTGATCGCGGCCTCGATGCGAGCCGGATCGATCGTGAGGCGCGCCGGATCGATATCCGCGAACACCGGGCGGGCGCCGGCCATCATGATCGCGAGCGCCGAGTAGGCCGCAGACAGCGGGGTGGTGATCACCTCGTCGCCTGCGCCGATGCCGAGGCCCCGCAACGCCAGCGCGATGGCGTCGGTGCCGGTGCCCACGCTCACCGCGTGCGCCGTGCCGCAGGCGGCGGCGAACTCGCGCTCGAACGCTTCGACTTCGGGACCGAGCACGAACCAGCCGCTCTCGATCACGCGGCGGATGGCCGCATCGACGCGCGCCGCGTCATCGGCCGGGCGCAGGGCGTTGAAAGGAATCATCGACATGGGCTCACGACGCCGGCGACGGCTCGGCGATGTAGCGGGCGAGGTGCTCGCGGTAGTACGCGATGGTCCGCGCGAACCCCTCGCGCAGGGGCACGCGGGGCTGCCAGCCCGTCAGATCCGAGAAGCGGCGTGAGTCGGCGTAGAAACTGCCGATGTCGATCGCTTTCTTCTCGGGCGGCCACTCGCGGAACGTGACGCGTCCCGTGCCGGCGATGTCGATCAGCAGGGTCACGAGGTCGCGATGGCTGATCGGCTCGTTGCCGCCGACGTTGAACACCTCGCCGTTGCAGGCGTCGTCGGCGCCAGCGCGCAGGAACGCGTCGGCGGCGTCGTCGACGAAGACGAAGTCGCGGACCTGCGACCCGTCACCGAACACCTCGATCTCGCGGTCTTCGACGATGAGGCGGATGAACCAGCCGATGAAGCCCTGGCGGTTGTGGCGGATGAGCTGGCGCGGGCCGTACGTGTTGGTGAGGCGGAGCGAGCACGCGCGAACCCCGAACACGTTGTTGTAGACGAGATGGTAGTACTCGCCGGCCACCTTGTTGATGCCGTTCACGTCGGTCGGCCGCACGAGGTGCCGCTCGTCGACGGGCAGGTAGTCGGGCTTGCCGTACACCTGGCGCGTGCCGGCGTAGACGACCTTGGCGGCGGGGTTGTTGCGGCGGCAGGCCTCGAGAATCGTGAGCTGGCTGCGGCAGTTGATGTCGAGATCCGTGAACGGATCCCGCATCGAGTCGATGTGGCTCACCTGCCCCGCGAGGTTGAAGATCACCTCGCAGTCGCGCACCAGGTAATTCATCGTCGACTGCTGGCGCACGTCGGCGATGTTCACGTGGACGCGATCGGCGATGCCCTCGATGTTGACGTGGAGGCCGCCGTAGTCGGGGATCAGCGAGTCGACCAGCAGCACGTCCGCGCCCGCGTCGACCAGGAGGCGCGCGAGGTTGCTGCCGATGAAACCCAGGCCGCCGGTGATCATCACGCGCCGGCCGCGGTAGAACTCGAAGTAGCCCGTGTTCATGGGCGCGACGACCCCGCGCCCGGCTTGCCGGCCGTGGCCGACCGGCCGCCCGGCGCAAGGTGGACCTTCTTGATCACGAGGTCGTGCCACAGCGCCAGGACGTCGACGCCCGTCTTGAAGATGCGACGGAAGTTGAAGAACTGCGACTTGCCGTACGCGCGGTGGAAGTGATGCACCGGCACCTCGGCGATCCTGAAACCGCCGTCGGTGATCTTCTTCATCAACTCGAGGCAGATGACGCCGCTGTCCTTGGTCAGTTCGATCGTGTCGAAGATCGACCGCCGCATGAGACGGAAGTCGCAGTCGACGTCGCGGACCTGGAGGCCGAAGAGCCGCTTGACCGTGTGGTGGTACACGCGGCCAATCAGCAGCCGGTGCAGCGGGTCGGATCGGCTGATCTTGTACCCGTTCACGAGGTCCACGTCGTCTGACATCCGCTCCCAGAGCAGCGCCAGTTCCTGCGGGTCGTACTGGGCATCGCCGTCGGTGTAGAAGACGAAGTCCTTGCTGGCCCGCGCGAAGCCGCTGCGCAACGCCCCGCCGTACCCGCGGTTCTGCGGGTGGTGGACGACCTTCACTTCGGGGTACAGGCGTGCCAGTTCGTCGAGAATGCGTGGCGTCGCGTCACGGCTGCCGTCGTTGATCACGATTACCTCGTGATCGGGCGTCAGCGACCGTGCGGTCAGCAGTGCGCTCACCACCATGCTGGCGATGGTGCCCCCGTCGTTGTAGGCGGGGAAGAAGATACTCAGGCCGGCGGGCCGTGTCGTCGCAGTCGGCGGCATGGCAAACACGAGAGGCTAGCATAGATCCGCGACCTCGCGGACGGTACAATGGCCGCCCATGCCCACCGACCTCACCCCGCGCCAGCGACAGGCCCTGAAGGCCCGTGCACACGCCCTCGAACCTGTCGTGACCATTGGCAGCGCAGGACTCACGCCCGGCGTCGTCCGTGAACTCGACAACGCCCTGGCGGCACACGAACTGATCAAGGTCAGGGTCGGTGGCGATGACCGCGAGGCGCGCGCCAGCCTGCTGGTGGCCGCCTGCGAGCAGACCGGCGCATCGGCCGTGGGCACCGTCGGCAAGGTCCTCATCCTCTGGCGCGAACGGCCCGACGACGCGGCCGGCGACTGACCTCGCGCGCAAGGCGTGCGTCGTCCGGTGGTCGCGTTCAACCCCGCGACCGCGGCTGCCTTCTCAGTGGCGCTGATCCGGCGCTGCCAGGACGCGGTTCCTGCCGACCCGGCGCGAAACGGGTTACGACAGGCGCCCAAGCCCCCGCACGGCACGGTCCAGCGCCCGTACGACGGGTACTCCGGACTCCGTGAGCAACTTCGCCAGCGGATCGTAGAGCGCGCCGCTGTCGATCGCGACGACGAGCGGCAGCGGCATCCGGCGCACCAACCGCGCCAGGCGTGGGGCGATGCCGTGGACAGCCCCCAGATCGGTGGCCGGGTCCGCTGACGGCAGCGTGCACAGCGCCGCGGTGAGCGGGATGAGCCCCACCACCACCGCCCCGACGCCGGGGTCGGCGGCCACGATGTCGACCGCGGCCACGAACGCCTCGTCGCCCGCCATGGGGGTGAGGTCGAGCGGGTTGTGGACGTCGACCAGCCCGTCGAGCCTGGCCGACGCGAACAGGGCCGCCAGGCGGGTGCGCGTCTCGCGCCCGAAGGTCGCCAGTTGCAGCGACCCGAGGTGATCGCCGGCGGCGACGCACTCGAATCCTGCGTTCGAGACCACCGCGATCCCGCGTCCCAACGTGCGCCCGTCACACGCGAGCGCGAGCGCGATCAGGTCGTCGAAATCGTCGAGGCTGTCGGCCATCGTCGCACCCGCACGTGCCAGCAGGTGCTGTGACACGAGCGCGTCACCAGCCAGCGAGGCCGTGTGACTCGCCGAGGCCTGCGCGCCCGCGGCCGTGCGGCCGGCGCGATAGACGATGACGCGGCGCCCCGACTGGCGGATGCGCGCGATCGCCTCGCACGTGCGTGCCCCGTCGTCCGGGCGGAAGCCCTCGACGTAGACGGCGAACACGCGCACGCTGCGGTCGTCGGCCAGGCCGTGCAGGTAGTCGCCGATGGTGATGTCGCTCTGGTTGCCGAGCGTCACGACGTACCGCGGGTTCAGCGAGGCGAGCTTGCTCAGGCGCGCGATGGCGAACGCGCCGCTCTGCGAGACGATCGCGAGCGGACTCTCGGGCCCCGCGGGCACGGGGAGTTTCTCGTGCGGGATGAAGATCGTGTCGACGTGACCGGGCCGCGATCGCACGCCGAGGCAGTTGCCGCCGTTGATCAGCGGGCCCCGCCAGGCGGTCGTGCGCGAGGCGCGCAGGTGCAGGTGCATCTGGGCGACCAGTGCGTCGCCACCCGCCTTCTCTTCGAGACCTCCGGGAATCACGATGACGGCTTCGGCTGCCCGATGCGCGAGCACCTGGTCGATGGTCGCCGGGACCTGCGCTGCCGCAACCGCCACGACCAGGAGGTCGACCGGGCTGCCGAGGTCGGCCAGCGAGGGCACGCAGCGGCAGCCGTCGATGGTGGCGGTGCCCGGCTTCACGACCGTGATGGCATCGGCGGCAAAGCCCGCCGCGAGCGTGTTCGTCAGGATGATCCGTCCGACGTTCATGCCGCTCGACACGCCGACGATGGCCATGGTGCGAGGACGCAGCAGGTGCACGAGCTTGTCGACGGGACGTTCCGGCTCGGCGGCGCCCGGGTCGTCAGGACTCGTCCGACCGAGCACGTCGAGCGCGACGAGGCCGGCCGGTGTGACAGCGAAGGGATTCACTTCGAGCTCTGACACGTCCGGCCGTTCGCGCGCAAGCGTCTGCATCCCGACGACCGCCGCGACGATCGCATCGAGCGCAATGATGGGCGGGGCGCCGCGCTGCGACTCGGTGAGAAAGCGCACGACGGGCAGTGCCCGCAGCGCGGCGGTCACCGACTCGGCCGACGTGTCGGTGACCGACACGATCGCCGTGGCACACTCGGGACGCATCGCCTTTGCCCACACCTCGGCATGGATGCCGCCGGACGCCACGGTGACCACGGTACCGAAGTCGACCGTGCGTCGGAGGCCGATCAGGAGTTCGTGGCTGTGTGGCACGAAGGCCGAAACGACGAACCGCGTGGGCGACACGGCGGTGAACCGGCGCCTGATGTCGTCGACGGTGCGCCTGACGGCATCGAGATCCGCGTCGGTGATCACGACCCCGCCGTGGTCGCTGCGATGGGCCACCCGCGCATCGGCGATCTTGACGACGACCCGCGGAGTCGCGAGCGATGTGATGTCGGCAGGGGTGATCGCGGCGAGGTCATCGATGACGATCGTCGTCGCGCACTGGATGCCGAACGACGCCAGCAGGGCGAAGCCGTCTGGTTCGCAGAAGCGCTCGGGCAGTGACGTTGGGGCCGGTGGAGCGTGGGTCACGAGGGGTCCGTTGGTGCTCATGCCGACGCGGCCTCGCGGCCGGCGCGGAAGGCGCGCAGGTTCAAGTCGACGACCGCCTGGCCCTTCGAGGCGAAGCGGGTCGCGATGTAGCGTTCGATGGCGTCGGCCGCAACCGGCACGACGCGCGAGGCCGCTCCGACCATCACCATGTTGCCCGCCCGCAGCGAGCCGGCCTCGCGGGCGAGCGCATCGGCGTCGACCAGCACGTGCACGGGCACGCGCCTGATCGCCGCGAGCACGTCGTCGATCGGCGGGTAGTCGCTGATGTTCCTGACGGGGGTGATGGCGGTGATGACTGCGCCGTCGGCCTTGAGCGTGCCGAGATAGCGCAGGCTCTCGAGGGGTTCCATGCTCAGCACCAATGACGCGGTGCCCTGTGGGATCAGGTCGCTCGCAATCGGGTGATCCGACAGGCGCAGCGACGCCTGCACGGCCCCGCCGCGCTGCGCCATCCCGTGCACCTCGGCCTGCTTCACCTCGAGTCCCTGGTCCATGGCGGCCGAGGCGATGACGGCCGCGACCGACAGCACGCCCTGTCCGCCCACACCGGCGAGCACGATATCGAACGTCATGCGGGTCCTCCCACGGCAACCCGCCGCGTGGCCTTGTGCAGCTTCGCGGTCTCGATACACTCGCGCACCATGATCACGACCGACAGGCCGTGGTGGTCGATCTCGTCCTTCAGGCAGGCGGCATTGGCGTGCGAGTGCTTCGGGTGGGCGTCGAGCACGTGCACGTGCACCGGATCGATGCCGAGCGCGAGCACGAGTGCTTGCAGGCGCGACGAGGGCAGCACGGTCGGCTGTCCGCCCGTCATCCCCACGGTCTCGTTGTCGAGGATGAGCAGCGTCATGTCGGTGTCGTTCGCCGCGGCGTCCATCAGCGCGCTCAGCCCCGAGTGGAGGAACGTGCTGTCGCCAATCACGGCGATGGCGGGCCGGAACCCGGCGTCGGATGCTCCCTTGGCCATCCCGATCGAGGCACCCATGCAGACGCACGACTCGATTGACGAGTAGGGCGGCAATGCCCCGAGGGTGTAGCACCCGATGTCGGACGTGACGAGGGCGTCGCCGACCGAGGCGAGGGCCTCCTTCACCGCCCGGTAGCTGTCGCCGTGCGGGCACCCCTGGCACAACTGGGGCGGACGCACCGGCAGCGACAAGCCCTCGAGGGCCAGGCCGTGGCGTTCGGGCAACTGCAGGGCCGCGCGCACGTTGTCGGGGGTCAGTTCGCCCTCGCGGACGACGTCGCCCGACTCGCGTCCGAGCACCGTGACCCCGGTCGGCAAGAGCCCGCGCAACTGGCGTTCGATCAGCGGGTAACCGTCCTCGAGCACGAGGATGCGCCTGGAATGCGCCGCCAGTTGACGCAGTTTCTCGACAGGCAGCGGATAGGCGCCCACGTGCAGGTGATGCGGCCTCATGGCCAGCTCGGCGACGTTTTCGAGGTAGTAGTTGCGCCCGACACCGGCCGTCACGACCCCGAGATCCTGCCCCTCGCCTGCGAGGTCGAGCTGGTTCACGGCGTGGTGTTCACTGTGCGCACGCAGGTCGTCCTGCCGATCGAGCAACGCGGTCCACTGCCGCCGCGCGTTGCCTGGCAGGAGAATCCATGACGCGTCGCGGGGCGGGTGCGTCACGACGTTCTGTTCGCGGGGGGCGCGCGTCCGCACGATCGACCGCGCGTGCGCGAGCCGCGTCACCAGGCGGATCATCACCGGGATGCGCAAGCGCTCCGAGTGGTCGAAGGCCTCGCGCGTCATGTCGTACGCTTCCTGCTGCGTCGCGGGCTCGAAGCAGGCAATCCGCGCGAAATCGGCATAAAAGCGGCTATCCTGCTCGTTCTGCGAGCTGTGCATCCCCGGGTCGTCGGCCACGGCGACCACCAGCCCGCCGTGGATCGAGACCAGCGCGCTGTTCATGAAGGGATCAGCCGCCACGTTGAGCCCGACGTGCTTCATGGCAACCAGCGTGCGGCGCCCGACGAACGAGACGCCGAGAGCGGCCTCGTAGGCCGTCTTCTCGTTGGTGCACCAGTGGGCAGGTGGTCCTCCGTGCTGTGCCGCGTAACGGACCAGGTATTCGACGATTTCGGTGGACGGTGTTCCGGGGTAGGCGTAGGCGGCGCTCAGGCCGGCGTGGACGGCACCGAGTGCCACCGCTTCGTCGCCGAGGAGGACGAGGTCAGACATGCTCCGTGGTAGAGCAACCTTCGTGCTCAGTCGCGATCAGGGCCGATCCCGGCCGGCAGAGCAGCCGTCCTGGCCAGGCTGACGGAATCCCGGCAGATCAGGCACGCGGCGCGGCAGGCCCTGCGGCGCCGCCGTCGCGAGGTCGTACGCCGCTTCCATCCGCTCGGCCACGCGGTTCCAGCCGAGGCGCCGGGTGACGTGTTCGCGAGCGGCCACGCCAAGCGCGCGGCGATGCGCAGGGTGCTGCAGCAGGTCCGCAATGGCGTCGGCAAGCGCGGGAACGTCGCGTTCGGCGACCAGGCGTCCCGTGACGCGGTCCGTGATCACTTGCCCGATGCCTCCCGCGGGTGTGGCCACCACCGGCGTCGCGGTCGCGAGGGCTTCGAGCACCACGTTGGGCAGGCCGTCCACGTTTCCGGCGTCGTCGCGCACCGAGGGCACCACGATCACATCCGCGGCCGCACACCAGGCGGCGACCTCGTCGTGGGCGAGCAGGCCGGGGAACCGGACGCGATCCCCGAGCCGGTGCGCCCTCGCACGGTCGCGGAACTCGTCGGCAAGGTCGCCATCGCCCGCAATCACCGTCGTCAGCGACGGATGCGCCTGCGACAGGCGTCCCGCGGCGTCGATGAGGTACTCGAAGCCCTTCTTCCTGACGAAGCGGCCCACGGCGAACACGAGCGGCGCGTCGGCGTGCAGCCCGAGACGCTGGCGGATCAGCGGACGTTGCGACGGGTCGGGCGCGAAGCGGCCCACGTCCACGCCGTACGGCACGACCTCGGTCGTGCCGGGGCGCGCGCCAAGGGCCACGGCACGTGCCGCGAGATCGGCGCTGCACGCGGTGACGTACGCCGCATCGTTGAAGACGCCGCGCGCAAGGCGGCCGAGCAAGGTGTGCTTCTCGGCGACGAACACGTCCGAGCCGTGCAGGCTCACGACCAGTGGACGCCCGCCTCGCGCGTAGTTGGCGATGACGCCTCCGGGGATGACCCAGTGTCCGTGCATCACGGTCGCACCGACGTCGCGCGCCACGCGGCGCGCCATGCGCCATCCGGCGACGAGCGCCAGCGGCGCGGCCATCCAGGCGGCCGCACGCAGCGACACGTCGGCCTTCAATCCTCCCGCGTAGCCGAAGACGTTCATCGACGGCACGGGTGCGTAGCGGAAGAAGTGGAAGTGCACGTTGCCTTCGCGCGCGGGTCGTGCGATGGCCGGGTGCCACGGCGCCACGATGTGCACCGCGTGGCCGCGCGCGGCGACGCCGTGCGCGATCGGCGCCATGAAGGTGCCGACGATGTCGCCCTCGAAACGCGGGTACGACGTGGCGACCATGACGACGGTGTGGGACATGGGCGGTGAGGGCGGCGGATTCGGGCTCATCCGGCGACGAGGCCCCTCATGCAGCGACGACCGTCTGGTCGCGCGACGGCATTCGACGTGCCACCCACGCGGATGTCAGCACGACCAGGGCCGGGTCGATGACGGGCAGGCGGTAACGTTCATGCGGAAAGAAGACGAGCATGAGCAGCCAGGCAGACGCCACGAGCGCCAGCAGCGCGACTGGCGGTCGGCTGAATGCCTGCCAGCCGAGCGTCGCGGCCACCGCCAGTGGCAGGGCGATCGCGTAAGGCACCACCGAGGCGAGGATGTAGGCCCGCGAGTGGGCCCGGTACGAGGGGCCGATGGGGACGACGGCGTAGAACGCCTTCCGGGCCCCGAGCACGGCAAGCCTGCCCGGAGACTCCGCGAGCCACCCGGCCGCCTCGCGCGCGAACACACGGTCGAGCTCCTCGGGGCCGCTCCCCGGGTGGACGGCGATGCGCGCGCGATACGCCTGCTTCAGCGGCGTGTTGGTCGCGAGGTCGCCTTCACCCGTGGCGAGGGGATGGTTGCCGATCCACAGGTTCACGCCCGCGTCGGCGGCAACCGGGATGAAGCGGTTGTGTGCGTCCCAGTTGCGCCATGTCCACGGCGCGACCACGAGCAGGGCCGCCAGGGCCAGCGCGGCGGCGTGCGCGAACGAGAGACGCCACCACGTCAGCGCACATCCCACGACGAGGAACGAGAACGCCGCCGATCGGGTCAAGGCCGCGAATCCCAGGCAGAGTCCCGCGACAACGAGCGACGTCTTCCGTCGCGCGTCCGCCGGCACGCGCCCATGCCAGTCGAGCGCCGCACCGAGCGCCAGCGTGGCACCGAGCACCAGCGGCGCGTACAGCACCTCGCTCAGCGCGTAGGCGCTCATCCACACCTGCGATGGCCACAGGGCCATGAGCCACGCGGCCACCTGCCCGGCCGTTCGGCCTCCCAGTCGTGCACCGAGCCGCCAGGCGAGCCACACGCCACACGCCCCGACGAGACTCTGCACCACCTGCACCGCCGGCGGCACCGAGGCCGGCAACGTCGAGTCGCGCGCAGGCGAGAGGCGCAGCGCCATCGACAGGAAGGCGGGATACAGCGGCGCCCGCGAGAACTCGTTGACCGACGGGCCCTCGAATGCGCCCGGCAGCACGCGCGTGAACCCGTGTCCGGCGGCGATGTTGATGGCGTACGCGAGGTATTCCTGCTCGTCGTGGGTGAGGGGCTTGTCGTGCCAGTAGCCGAGCGCGAAGCCGAGCCTGGCCACGAGACCCACCACGATGGCGAGGCCCGCGACGCGCGACGTCATCGGCGTCCGTCGCCTCGCATCGCGGCGATCTGCTCCGAGACGAGCCCCACGAGGAAGACGATGACACCGAACATCAGCAGCAACACCGAGCCGTTGGGCAGCTTGTGGTCGGTGTACACGTTCCAGGCGCCGTAGCCGATCCCCGTCAGCAGTGCCGCAGCGCTGACGGGCACGAAGATCCGCAGCGGGCTGAAGATCGTGATGACACGCAGCAGGATGAGGAAGAACTTCACGCCGTCGCGCGCAAGCCTGATCTTCGACTTGCCGACGCGCGGGCGCGCCTCGATGGGCTCGAACGTCACGTTGTAGCCCGCCTTGACGAACGCGAGGGTCGTCGTGGTGGGCGTCGAGAAGCCGTTGGGCAGCAGGTGCACGAACTCGCGCAGGTGCTCGAGGCGCGCCCCTCGGAAGCCCGACGTCAGGTCGGGGATCGGGCGATTGGTGAGATGGCTCGCCAGCGCGTTGAGCGCACCGTTGCCCAGCCGTCGGGCGCCCGACGCCTGTGTGGCGCTCGATCGCGCCCCGACGACGAGGTCGTACTCGCCGAGGCGCGCGACGAGCCGGCGCGCGTCGCTCGGCCTGTGCTGGCCGTCGCCGTCCACGATGAGCAGGTACTGCCCGGTGGCGCTGCGGATGCCGGTCTTCACGGCGGCGCCATTGCCCTTGTTGTAGGGGTGGCGCACGACACGCGCGCCGGCCGCTACCGCCTGCGTCGCGGTCTCGTCGGTCGAGCCGTCGTCGATGACGAGGATCTCGTGCCACGGGCCTTCGGCCTGCAGCGCGGCCACGACCTGCGCGATCACCGGGCCTTCGTTGTAGGCCGGGATGAGGACCGTCGTCTCTGCGGGTGTGGCCACTAGCGATCCTCGCGGCGCGTCACGGTGGAATCGACGGCCGCATCCAGCTTCAGTTCGAGCGAGCGGACCCGGTACAACACGTCCTCGGTGATCCGGCGGCTGCCCGAGATGAGATCGGCGACGAGGCCGATGAGGATCACCTGGAACCCCACGATCATCAGCACCGCCGAGAGGATGAGCGACTGGAGGTGACCGAAGCCCGTCCCGGTGGCGTAGTAGTACAGGAAGCGCAGCGAGACGAGGAAGCCGACCGAGAAGATCGCCCCACCGATGTACGAGAACACCTTGAGGGGCTCGTGCGAGGCGTAGATGCGCACGATCGTGGCCGACGACTTCTTGATGTAGGAGAAGATCGAATCGAACAGCCGCGACTCGCGCGTGCGCGGGTTGGTGGAGATCGGCACGTGCGCGATGGCCATCCGCCGCTTGCCGGCGTGGATGATCGACTCGAGCGTGTAGCTGAAGTCAGACACGATGGTCAGCCGAAGCGCCGCCTCGCGCGTGTAGGCGCGGAAGCCGCTGGTGGTGTCGGGCACGCTCGTGCTCGAGACCTGCCGCACCACCCAGCTGCCGAGGCGTTGCAGGAACTTCTTCGACGGCGACATCTCGGCGATCGCCCGGATGTTGCGATCACCGATGCAGATGTCGGCCTCGCCCCTGACCAGCGGCGCGATCAGCGTCGCGATGTCCGACCCGAGGTACTGGTTGTCGGCGTCGGTGTTCACGATGATGTCGGCACCGTGACGCACGGCGGCGTCCATCCCCGCGACGAAGGCGGCGGCGAGCCCCTTGTTCCGCGTGAAGCGCACGACGTGGTGGACCCCATGCGCGCGGGCCACGTCGCCGGTGCCGTCGCGCGACCCGTCGTCGATCACGAGGTACTCGATCGTGTCGATGCCCGGCAACTGGCGCGGCAGGTCGGCCAGCGTGGCCGGCAGTGTCTGCGCCTCGTTGAGGCACGGGATCTGGATGATCAGTTTCATCGGCCTCGCCTGCGACTGGCGCGCATCATGCGCCGGCCCCGTGCACCAGCGCTTCGACGACGCCTTCCCACGTGATCGTGCGGGCACGATCGTAGCCCGCGTCGCCATGGGATGCCGCGCGTGCCCGCGAGCGCGCGTAGCCGTTGATGGCGTCGGCGATGGCCTCGGGACGCGGCTCGACCACGGTGCCGTTCACGCCGTCGATCACGAACTCGAGCGGTCCGCCGCTGTCGCGTGCCGTGACAACCGGCCGGCGCGCGAGGAACGCCTCGAGCGTCACGTACCCGTAGTCTTCGGCGTACGGTACGAACACGACGGCCAGCGCCCCAGCATACAGCGCCAGGAGGGCCTCGTCGTCCACGGATCCGGCGAAGGTGATGCGGTCGTCGACCCCGCAGGCCTCGGCGGTCTGTCGCACGGCCGCCTCGTGGGTCCCGACGCCCGCGATGACGAGGCGTATCGGCTCGTCGACGAACGCCATGGCCTGGACCGCGAGATCGACGCGCTTGATCGACTCCAGGCGACCGACCACGAGCACGTGGTCGCCGTACGGTCCCGACCGCAACTGCGAGGCCAGGCGTGGCGGGTGATACAGCGCCGGGGCCGCAAGCCCGTTGTAGTGGGCGAGCCGGTCGGTCACCGTCTGGGCGATCGAATACCGCCGTGTGCACTCACCCAGCATCTGGGTGTCGAGCGTGATCACGCGCTCGCGCAGGGCGACGTCGAGTCCTGCCACCTCGAACTCGCTGAACATCGTGCCGCACAACTCGTACGCCGCGCGGTACTGGTGCACCAGCCACGCGACCTTGTGCGGGTGCCGCACGAAGTACGTCGGGAACTTGGTGGCGATCACGAGATCGATCGGCCGCCCGCAGCTCTCGCTCAGGTCGAGCAGCCGCCAGGCCGCTGCGTGCGCGAGTATCTCGTCGCGCGGGTACCACTTGAACGGCACGCTCACCAGCTCGGTGCGGTAGCCGTGCTCGCGGAGTTGCGACACCAGCTCGCGCACGAGCACCTCGGCGCCGCCCCAGACGAAGGGGACCTGCGCTTCGCACACGACGATGGTGGAGATGCTCGACACTGGGCAGGGGGATGTCGTCGCTGAGGTCGGCGCCGGCGTCGCTAGGTGGCGTGACGGAAGTTGATGATGTCGCCGTCGCGCACGAGGTATTCCTTGCCCTCGAGACGGAACTCGCCGTGTTCCTTGCAGGCCGCCATCGAGCCGCGTGCCATGAGGGTGTCGTAGTGCACGACTTCGGCGCGGATGAAGCCCCGCTGGATGTCGCTGTGGATTTCGCCGGCGGCCAGCTGTGCGATGGTGTCGACCGGGATCGACCACGCACGACACTCGTCCTCGCCCACGGTGAAGAACGACATGTAGCCGAGCAGGTCGTAGCTGGCGCGGATGACCCGCCCCAGCCCTGACTCGCGCAAGCCCAGGTCGGCGAGGAAGGCCGCCGCGTCGGCCGGGTCGAGCTCCGCGATCTCGAGCTCGATCTTCGCGCAGAGCGCCACCGCGCGCGTGGCGGCGCCCTCGAGGAACCGTTCGAGGCCCGCGTGGGCAGTCGCGGTGTCGACTGTGCCGATGTCGGCCTCGTCGATGTTCAGCACGAGGAGCATCGGCTTGGCCGACAGGAACTGGAAGCCGCGCAGCCGTTTCAGGTCGTCGCCCGAGAGGCCGAGCGCGCGCAGCGGGCGGCCGTTCTCGAGTGCCTCCTGGCACTGCAGCAGGACCTCGTGTTCGCGTTTCAGGTCGGGGGTGGCCGACTTCTTCAGGTCGCGCGCAAGCCGGTCGAGGCGCCGCTCGACGATGCTGAGGTCGGCGAGGATGAGCTCGTCGGCCATGGTCTGCGCGTCGCGCGCGGGATCGATGCTGCCGGCGGGGTGCGGCACGGTGGGATCGCGGAAGGCGCGCAGCACGTGCACGAGGGCATCGGCGTTGCGGAACGGCGCCACGTCCACGAGGTCTTTCGCGCCCCCGCCGCCCGGCATCGCCATGTCGGCGAACTCCACCGTGGCCGGCGTGTGTTTCCGGGGCTTGAACATCGCGGCGAGCGTGTCGAGGCGCGGGTCGGGGACGCGCGACACGCCGACATGGGCTTCGGCCTTGCCGTGACTGCCCTTGGCGCCCTCGCGTGCGCTGGTCATCAGGCGGAACAACGTGGTCTTGCCGGTCGACGGAAGTCCTATGAGGCCTGCGCGCAGCATGGGGATGGTTGGAGGGAGTGCGCCGGTGGCCCTCAGGAGCCAGGAAGAACGCTGAGCCCTGCTCGCGTGCGGCGCCACGCAAACCCGACATCCTATCACGGGGTCAGGCCGACCCGGCTATCACGTGTCTCGCGGGGCGTCCGCACCTCATCACCAGGGGGTCGCACTTCATCCCCGGAGAACGAACAAAAGGCGTAAGTCTTTTGCCGCCCGCACTTGCGGAAACTTCGGCGTTGACACCCTTTCGGGGGGTGCGTAGGATGCCGGTGGTCCGAAGTGGTCCGCAGTGGAACGAAATGGCGCTCAGAGGCTCCTACCCGGTTCGGCTCGATGACAAGGGGCGACTCAAGATTCCATCCGAGTATCGCGCCTATATCGAGAGCACGTTTGGTTCGCGCGTCTTCATGACGAGCGACGACCAGCTGACCGTCCGCCTCTACCCCCTGCCCATCTGGGAAGGCATCGAAGCCAGGCTCGCGGCCGCCCCGACCACCGACGAGGCGGTCGCCAAGTACCTCGACATCGTCAACTACTACGGTTCGACCGGCGAGTTCGACGCCCAGGGGCGCCTGGTGATCAGTCCCCGCCTGCGCACGATGGCAGGAATCGACCAGGAAGTCGAGATTTTCGGCAAGGTGCGGTGGCTCGAGATCTGGAACCAGGCGCTGGTCGGCCAGCGGATCAAGGACCAGCAACTCACGGCTGCCGACAGGCAGTTGCTCAAGGCGCTCGGCATCTGACGTGGTGGCAACACCGATGGCGTCGCACGAGCCGGTCATGGTGCGTGAAGTGCTCGAGGCCATGCGGCCCGAGCGGGGCGGCGTGTTCGTGGACTGCACGCTGGGTCTGGGCGGACACGCGACCGCGCTGCTCGAGGCCGGCGCCTCGCGCGTCATCGGTATCGATCGCGATGCCGCCGCCCTCGCGAGTGCGCGCGAGCGTCTCGCGCGGTTCGGTGATCGCGTTGTCTACGTGCACGACGACTACCGCGCGATTGCCGCCGCGCTCCGGTCGGCCGACGTGCCGCTCGCCGACGGCGTCCTGGCCGACCTGGGCGTGTCGTCGATGCAACTGGACGGCGAGGGGCGAGGCTTCAGTTTCAGGCGCGACGAGCCCCTCGACATGCGGATGGACGTCCGCGACCCGGTGAGCGCGGCCGTGTTCGTGGCCGATGCCGAGGAAGTGGAACTGGCACGCGTCATCTTCGAGTACGGCGACGAGCGCTTCTCGCGGCGGATTGCGCGGGCCATCGTCCGGGCGCGCGACGAGGGGCCGATCGAGACCACGGGGCAGCTGGCGTCGATCGTGCGGCGCGCCCTCCCGCGACGGGGGTGGCAGCGCATCGATCCGGCGACGCGGACGTTCCAGGCGATTCGGATCCACGTGAATCGCGAGCTCGACCAGCTCGATGCGTTCCTGGTCGAGGCCGCGCACCTGCTCGCCGTGGGCGCGCGGCTGGTGATCATCGCGTTCCACTCGCTCGAGGATCGCATCGTGAAGCACACGTTTCGCGCCATGGCGGCCGACAGCGCGTCGTGGCACGTGGTCACGCGGCGGCCCCTGTCGCCCGGCGACGACGAGTGCGAGCGGAATCCACGCGCCCGCAGTGCGCATCTGCGGGTGCTCGAGAGGTGCGCATGAGAGACGCCGGATTCGAGTTCGCCGTGCGGCGCGACGTGCGCAACACCACGATCGTGCGCGAGATCGATCGGGAGCGTCAGTTCCGCCTCCTGCGCGCAGCGCTCGTGGGCGTGTTCTTCGTCCTGCTGTTCACGCTCAACGTGCACCAGCACGACACCTCGCGCCAACTGGGGAAGCGGCTCGAGATCGTGGCGGCCGAACTGAAGGAAGAGGAACGCATCCAACGACACCTGAAGCTCGAAGTTGACACGCACAGCGCACCCGACGTGTTGCAGCAGCGCGCCGCCGCGCTGCGCATGGTCGCGCCCGGACCCGAGTCGTCGGTGATCGTCGAACGTGTGACCTCGTCGCCGCCACCGGCGCGGTCGATCGTCGCGTCGCGATAGGAGCCCGCCGTGCAGGACTTCGACCTCATGCCAGGCGCGACGCCGGACCTACCGCGATCTCCCTACAACCGGCCGGATCTCGTCCGCGATGCCCGCGACGCCGAGGCCGACGCGGCCAGGATCGACTGGCGCGGCGCCGTCCGGGGCCGCATCGTCGTGCTCGCCTCCTTCCTGCTGCTGTGGGCGATCGGCATCCAGGTGCGCCTCGTGCACCTGCAGGTGATCAAGCACGACGAGCTCAAGGCCCACGTCGTCGACCAGCTCACGCACGAGGTCGAGGTGCCCGGCATGCGCGGCACCATCGTCGATCGCAACGGCGCCACGCTGGCCAGCAGCGTTGACGGCGACGTCATCATGGTCAACGCGATCAAGATCCCCGTCGCGGAGCGCGAGAAGGTCGCGCGCGAGCTGTGCGCGCTGCTCGAGCGATGCGACGAAGGCGGCCGCGCCGCGATCCTGGCGGCGCTCGGCAGGAAGAGCCGCGGCGCCGTCGCGTGGCGACAGGCTTCACCGGCCGACGCCGAGCGCGTCCGTGCGCTCGACCGCGACGAGTTCTGGGTCGAACGCCAGCCCCGACGCTTCTATCCCAACCGCGAACTGGCCGCCCACATCGTCGGCTTCGTCGGCAACGACCACGTCGGCCTCGGTGGCGTCGAGCGCAGCTACGACGAGTACCTGCGTGGTACGGCGGGCTCGCGCCTGCGGTACCGCGACGCCAACCAGCAGGCGTTCGACTCGATCGAGACGGCGGCCGCGGTGCCCGGCAAGACGCTCGAACTGACCGTCGATCGCCGCATCCAGCACACCTGCGAAGAGGCGCTCGAGCGACGGATCGCCGAGACGAAGTCGTCGTCGGGGCTCTGCATCGTCTCTGAACCGCACACGGGCGAGATTCTCGCGCTCGCCATGTGGCCCTCGTTCAATCCCAACGCGTTCACGCGCGTGCCGAACGAACTCCGGACGAATCGCGCGGTGCAGGAAGTCTACGAGCCGGGATCGACGATGAAGTTCGTCACCGCGTCGGTGGCGATCGACCTCGGGCTCTTCACGCCGGAGAGCGTCTTCCACCTGGGGAATGGCCAGTATCGGCTCGGCAACCACGTGGTCCGCGACACGCACGTCTATGGCGACCTGACCCTGCGCGACGTCGTCGCGAAGTCGAGCAACGTCGGCGCGATCATGGTGGGCCAGCGCGTCGGCGCCGAGCAGTTCTCGGACTATGTGCGCCGCTTCGGCTTCGGCCAGGCGAACCTCCGCGATTTCAAGGGACAGAGCCGCGGGATCGTGGCTTCGCCGGAGCGGATGACGTTCGTGACGCTCGGATCGATGGCCATGGGGTACTCGGTTGGCGTGACCGCGATGCAGATGATCGGTGCCATCAACGTCGTCGCCAACGGAGGCACGCTCGTCGAACCCCACGTGGTGCGGGCGATCATCGACGGCCAGCAGCGCAGCGTGGTGACGCCGCGCGCGATTCGCCGCGTGATCGCGCCCTCGACGGCGGCGACGGTGACGTCGATGCTCGAGTCGGTGGTCGAGACGGGCACCGGGAAGGGCGCGCGGGTGCCTGGGTTCACCGTGGCCGGGAAGACCGGCACCGCCCGCCGCGTGCGCGAAGGTGGTCGTGGGTACTCCGACACCTACACGTCGTCGTTCATCGGCTTCGTGCCGTCGCAGTCGCCTGCGATTTCGATTCTCGTGGTCATCGACGCCCCGAAGGCCGGCGGGTATTACGGTGGCACCATCGCCGCGCCGGTGTTCCAGGCCGTGGCCGACGAGACACTTCGGTACCTCGGCGTGCCACCGACGGTCGAACTCGAGCAGCGGTCGCGCGTGATCGTCACCCGCGCCGAGACACCGGCCGCGGGCGCTCCCGTCCTGCTGGCCGCGCCCTCGTCGGGCCGTCGGCAGGCCGACGTCACCAACGTCGCCATCACGCCTGGACAGATGCCCGACCTGACCGGCTTGAGCGCCCGCGAGGCCGTGCGGGTCGCCACGCGACTGGGAATGATCGTCCGCGTTGCCGGGGACGGCGTCGTCGTCCAGCAGGATGTCACGGCCGGCGCTCCCGTCGAGCCGGGCGCCGTGTGCAGGCTCACGCTGACCCGCCGCGCACCGGCCCAGACCGAGGCGAACGAGCCATGACGCTGCGCGACCTGCTCGAGCGCCTCGCCCACGACACGCCCGTCGATATCGCGGCTGGCGACATGGCGGCGATGCAGAAGCACGTGACGGCCATCGACTACGACTCGCGCGTGGCCGCGTCGGGTTCGGTGTTCGTCGCGCTGCGCGGCGCGAACGCCGATGGCGTGGCCTTCGCTGCCGACGCCGTGCACCGCGGAGCGCTCGCGGTCGTCAGCGAGGCCCCGCCGCCGGCCGGCTTCGAGGTGCCTTGGGCGGTGGTCCCGGACGCGCGCCGCGCTCTGGCCGCGTGTGCGGCCATCCTCTATCGCTACCCGAGCGAGGAACTGCTCGCCATCGGCATCACGGGCACCAACGGCAAGACGACCACGACGTACCTGGTGTCATCGATCTTCGAGGCGGCAGGCTTCCGCATTGGCCGTATCGGCACCATCGGGTATCGCATCGGCGGCGTCGAACGCGAGGCGGCGCGGACGACGCCCGAGTCGCCGGACGTGCAGCGCATGCTGCGCGAGATGGTCGACGAACGGTGCGCGGCCTGCGTGATGGAAGTGTCGTCGCACGCCCTGGCGCTGCACCGGGTCGAGCGGATCCGATTCTCTGCCGCCGTCTTCACGAACCTCACGCGCGACCACCTCGACTTCCATCGCAGCATGGAGGAGTACTTCATCGCGAAGCGGCGCCTGTTCGAGATGCTCGGGCCCGGTGCCCCCGCGATTCTCAACATCGACGACCCCTACGGCGCGCGCCTCGAGCGCGACTTCGCGCACGCCGTGACCTACGCCCTCGGTCGACCGGCCGACGTGTGGGCCACCGACATCGCGTACTCGCTCGACGGCCTCGTGTTCGACGCGCAGACGCCCAGGGGCGTTGTGCACGTCCGGTCGCGGCTGGTCGGACGCCCGAACGCGTACAACATTCTCGCGGCCGTGGCGACGGCCTCGGCACTCGACCTGCCCACGGCGGCCATCGAGCAGGGCATCGCCGCGCTCGACGCGGTGCCTGGCCGCTTCCAGGTCGTCTCGTCTGCCGACGACGCGGTGAAGGTGGTCGTCGACTACGCGCACACCGACGACGCGTTGCGCGGCCTGCTCGAGACCGCCCGGCCCATGACAGGGGGCCGCGTGATCACCGTGTTCGGCTGCGGCGGCGATCGCGATCGGGCGAAGCGGCCGCTGATGGGCGCGGTCGCCGCGCGACTCAGCGATCGCGTGATCCTGACCTCCGACAACCCACGCTCGGAGGATCCGCAGGAGATCATCGACGAGATCAAGCGCGGCATCGTGTCGCCCGAGCGCTCCGCCTCGCGCGGGGGTTCGGTTGCGCCGCCGCCCAGTTCGGGCGAAGCCACGCCGGCAGGAAAGACTGTGGCGTGGGCCGCCGTGGTCGACCGCGCGGCAGCGATCGACATGGCCGTGAACGAGGCCCGACCTGGCGACCTGGTGGTGATTGCCGGCAAGGGACACGAGAAGACGCAGGTCATCGGCGAACGCAGCCTGCCCTTCGACGACGTCGAGGTGGCCCGGGCATCGCTGCGGGCACGGCGCGACCGCGTGACGGCCGGAGGGCCGGCGTGATCGTGGCGACCACCGCCCTCGACGTGCGTGCGCTGGCTGCTGCCGCGAGCGGCCGCCTCCTCGGTGGCGCAGCCGGACGCGTGTGCGAACACGTCTCGATCGATTCGCGCACCATCCCGGCGGGCGCGATGTTCGTCGCGGTGCGGGGACCCCGCTTCGACGGCCATGACTTCGTCGGTGATGCGCTCGTCCGGGGCGCGGCGGCGGTCGTGCTCGAGTCGGCCGCAGCGCTCGGCACCGTCGACACGGGTGATGTGCCGGTCGTGCTCGTCGACGACAGCGTTCGCGCCTTGCAGGACATGGCGCAGGCGGTGCGTCGGGCGTCGCGCGCCCGCGTGGTGGCGATTACCGGCAGCGCGGGCAAGACGACCACCAAGGAAGCCATCGCGACGCTCGCCGAAGCCCGGTACCGCACCCTGCGCAACAAGGGCAATCTCAACAACCACCTGGGCCTCCCGCTGTCGCTGTTCGAACTGCAGGCGGGCTGGGATGTGGCGGTCGTCGAACTCGGGATGAACCACGCCGGGGAGATCCGGCGGCTCGTGGAGGTTGCCGAGCCCGACGTGAGGGTATGGACCAACGTCGGCACGGCCCACATCGGCTACTTCGGGTCGATGGAGGCCATTGCCGATGCGAAGGCCGAGATCCTCGAGGGTGCGACGCCGGCATCGGCGCTCGTCGCCAACGCCGACGACGCGCTCGTGATGCGCCACGCGCCACGCTTCGCCGGGCGCGTGGTGACGTTCGGGACCAGAGCCGACGCCGACGTCGCCGCGGTGCGCATCGACGAACGCGGTGTCGACGGCGTTGAGGTCGCGATACGCACGCCGCGCGGAGGCCTGACCGTGGTGTCGCCGCTGATTGGCCGCGCCCACGTCTCGAACCTGCTGGCTGCCGTGGCCGTGGGCCTGGAACTCGAGGTGCCGATCGCATCGATGCCGGCCCGCCTCGGATCGCTCGGTCCCTCGACGCATCGCGGCGAGGTGTTCCGGCTGCGCGGTGGGGTCGTGGTGGTCGACGACTGCTACAACGCGAGCCCGTCGGCCGTCGAGCGGATGCTCGAGGCGTGCGGGCGCGACACGCGTCGCCGCTTCGTGGCCTGCCTCGGCGAGATGCTCGAGCTCGGCGACCAGGCCGACGCGCTGCACGCCGAGGTCGCGCGGGCGGCACATCGCGCGGGGGTACGCCAACTCGTGACCGTCGGCGGCGCCGCAGCGAAGCGGATGGCTGACGAAGCCGTCCGTGCGGGCATCCCGCACGACGCGGTGCACCACGTGGCCGACAGCGAGGCCGCCGCCGACGTGGCGCACCACGTGGTGCGTGACGACGACCTCGTGCTCGTCAAGGGCTCGCGGGGCGTCGTCATGGAACGCGTGGTCGAGCGCCTGCAACGGGAGCGCGGCTGATGCTGTATCACCTCCTGTACCCGTTGCACGAGAGCATCTCGCTGCTGAACGTGATGCGGTACATCACGTTCCGCACGGCCGCGGCGAGCATCACGGCGCTGGTGGTCAGCTTGTTGCTGGGCCCCTGGATGATCCGGCGCCTGCGCGAGTTCCAGGTCGGGCAGGTGATCCGCGCCGAGGGGCCGAAGAGTCACCAGTCCAAGGCCGGCACGCCGACGATGGGCGGGCTGCTCATCCTGGTCGCGGCGCTCGTGCCGACGCTCCTCTATGCCGACCTCACGAATCCCTACATCTGGATCGCGGTGCTCTCGACGGCGTCGTTCGGTGCCATCGGGTTCATCGACGACTACCTCAAGGTCACCAAGCGATCGCACCACGGCCTGATCCCCCGGTACAAGATGGGCGGGCAGATCCTCGTGTCGATCGCCGTGGGCGTGGCGTTGCTGGTGCTGGCCGACCAGGGCCAGTACAACACGCGGCTGATCTTCCCGTTCTTCAAGCGCCTGATTCCCGACCTGGGCTGGTTCTACGTGCCGTTCGCCGTCGTCGTGCTCGTCGGCGCGTCGAACGCGGTGAACATGACCGACGGCCTCGACGGGCTCGCGATCAGCACGTTCACGGTCGCCGCGGCCACCTACACCGCGCTGGCCTACATCACCGGGCACCGGGTGCTCGCCGAGTACCTCCTGATCGTGCGCTTCCCGTACGCAGCGGAGTTGACGATCTTCTGCGGGTCGCTCGTCGGCGCCAGCCTCGGCTTCCTCTGGTACAACTCGTACCCCGCGGAAGTCTTCATGGGCGACGTGGGATCGCTCGCCCTCGGCGGTGCGCTCGGCACCGTCGCGATCCTGATCAAGCAGGAACTCCTGCTCATCGTGGTTGGCGGCGTCTTCGTGATCGAGGCGCTGTCGGTGATGGTGCAGGTGGGGTCGTTCAAGCTGCGCGGGAAGCGCGTGTTCAAGATGGCGCCCATCCACCACCACTTCGAGTTGTCGGGATGGAGCGAGCCGAAGGTGATCACGCGCTTCCTGATCGTCGCGATCATCTTCGCGCTGTTCAGCCTGACGACGTTGAAGTTGCGGTGAGCGGATGGCGACGGGCGATGTCAGCGGCCGACGCGTGCTCGTGGTCGGCGCGGCTCGCAGCGGGATGGCAGCGGCGATGTGGTGCGCCGCGCACGGGGCGCGGGTGGTGCTGGTCGATCGCGAAGAGACGCTGGTCGATCGGGCGGCGATGGAGGCGGCGGGCGTCCGGGTGGTTCTCGGACCGCATCGCGACGAGGAATTCGGCGACGCCGACCTGGTCGTGCTGAGCCCGGGGGTTCCGCCGGATCTGCCGGTCATCGCGGTGGCGCGGCGGGCCGGCGCAGAGGTGATCGGGGAGTTCGAGTTCGCGACGCGGCGCTTTCGTGGTCGCATCGTCGCGATCACGGGCACGAAGGGCAAGTCGACGACGACCACGCTGGTCGGGCGGATGTTCGAGGAGGGCGGGTTCAGGACGCGGGTGGGCGGAAACATCGGCGTGCCGTTGTCGGCGCAGATCGACGACTCGACACCCGACACCGTTCACGTGATCGAGGCGAGCAGTTTCCAACTCGAGACGGCGCCGACGTTTCATCCGGCGATCGCGGTGTTCCTGAACTTCTCACCCGACCACCTCGACCGGCACGGCAGCGAGGCGGCGTACGGGGCGGCCAAGGCGCAGATCGTGGCGCATCAGGATGACGGCGACGTGGCGGTGCTGAATGCCGACGACCCCGCGGTGGCGCGGTTGGTCGGGCACACGCGGGCACGTCGCGAGTGGTTCACGGTCGGTCCGGTGCCGAGCGTGGGTGCCGGCATCGTCGATGGGCAGGTCGTGCACCGCGGCGGCGATGGCGTCGTGACGACGCTGGCGCCGGTGTCGTCGATCAGGTTGCTGGGGCCGCACCTGGTGAGCGACGTGGTGGCGGCGGCGTGCACGGCGCATGTCGGTGGCGTGCGGGCCGAGGCGATTGCCAGGGCGATCGGTTCGTTCGGCGGCCTCGAGCACGCGCTCGAACTCGTCGCGACGATCGACGGCGTGCGCTTCGTGAACGACTCGAAGGCGACCAACGTGGAAGCCGCGCGTCGTTCGATCGAGAGTTTCGAGGCAGGGGTGGTGGCCATCGTCGGCGGACGGTTCAAGGGGGGCGACCTGCGCGACCTCCGACCGGCGTTGCGGGCACGCGGGGCGGGCGTGGTGGCGATCGGGGAGGCGACGCCGCTGGTGCATGCCGCGTTCGACGAGGTGGTGCCGGTGGACGATGCCGTGACACTCGACGAGGCGGTGACCCTGGCGTGGCGCCGGGTGCCCCGGGGAGGCGTGGTGGTGCTCGCGCCGGCGTGTGCGAGCCACGACATGTTCCGCGACTACGCCGAGCGCGGGCGGGTGTTCAGCGACGCAGTACGGCGCCTGGAGGCGTCGCGTGCACGTGATGAGCGGTGAGCAGTCATCAGTTCGATGGCCGCGGCGGGGAGACGACCGCTGGGAGCGCAGGCTACCCGGGTCTGCGTGGTTGTCGTCCTCGTCCACCAATCGGCTGATGACTGCTGACCGCTCACACGCTCGGTGCAAGACACGTTTCGGGTGCAGGGCACCGCGACTTTAGGGCAATCGGGACCACGGGCGGTGACGCCCTGAGCGAGCGCATGGCGGCAGGCGAGTCGAAGGGCGAGTCGAAGGGACGCATCGATGGCACGAAAGCTGAGATCTGACTGGATGCTGTTCATCGCGATGCTGGTGCTCGTGTGCACCAGCCTCGTGATGGTGCGCAGCGCCTCGGCGTTCAAGGTGCCAGACCAGCCGTACTACTTCCTGTCGAAGCAGATTGCGTGGTCGCTGATCGGAGGTTCGCTGCTGATCCTGCTGATGCGCATCGACTACAAGATCTATCGGCATCCGCTCGTCGTCTACGGCGCGCTGGCTGGCGTGACGATGGGACTGCTCATCGTGTTCGCCATGCCCGCGTCGAACGGCACGCATCGCTGGCTCAACGTCGCGTCGGTGGGCGTGCAACCGTCGGAGTTCGCGAAGCTCGCCGTGATCCTCTTCACCGCGATGATGCTCGAGCGGCGCATGGAGTCGGTCAACGACCTGCGCGCGAGCCTGGGGCCGATCGGGGGCGTCGCGTTCGGGCTCGCCACGCTCATCTTCCTCGAGCCCGATTTCGGGACGGCGGTCGCGCTGTCGGTCACGGTGGCCGTGATGCTCTTCGCGGCGGGGCTCAGCTACCGCTACATCCTCTGCATCGCCGTCGCGGCCATCCCGATCGTGATCTTCGCGATGCTCGCCGCGCCCTATCGCGTTGCACGGCTCCTCAGCTTCGTCGACTCGAGCCAGGCCAACCGGCAGGGGCCCGGCTGGCAGGCGTGGCAATCGCAGATGGCCGTCGGCAGCGGTGGCCTCACCGGCGTCGGCATCGGCAACTCGACGCAGAAGATGGCGTACCTGCCCGAACCGCACACCGACTTCATCTACGCGGTGCTGTCTGAGGAGACGGGCATGATCGGCGCCGCGCTCGTGCTCATCGCCTTCTGCGTCATCGCCTGGCGCGGCCTCGGCGCGTCGCTGCGCGCCCCCGATCGCTTCGGGGCGTTCCTCGCGCTCGGCCTCACGTCGATGATCGTGGTCCAGGCCTTCGTGAACATCAGCGTGGTGCTCGGCCTGCTGCCCACGAAAGGCATTCCGCTGCCGTTCGTCAGCGCCGGGGGCTCGTCGCTGATCGTGAGCTTCATCGCGATGGGCGTCCTGTTGAACGTGGCCCAGCAGTCGTCGGCCAATGGCTAGCGATGAGCGACGACCGAGGGAACGCGCGCGTCGTGATTGCGGGAGGGGGAACGGGCGGACACCTGTACCCGGGATCGCGGTCGCGCGGGCACTCGTCGCGCGTGCGCCTGGAACGGTCGTGACGTTCGTCGGGACGGCCCAGGGCATCGAGGCGCGGGTGCTCCCGCGCGAAGGCCTTGCGCTCGACCTGATCAGGAGTGCCGGGCTCAAGGGGAAGTCGCTGGCGGCGATCGCGCGCGGGGTGTCGCTCGTGCCGGTGAGTGCGCTCGACGCGTGGCAGGTGCTCACGCACCGGCAACCAGACGTGGTGGTGGGCGTCGGCGGATTCAGTTCGGGGCCGGTCGTGGGGCTCGCGGCGCTGAGAGGCATTCCCACGCTGGTGCTCGAGCAGAACGCGATGCCCGGCCTGGCGAATCGCACACTGGCGCGTTTCGTCACCGCGGCAGCGCTCACCTACGACGAGGCGCGGCCATGGTTCGGCGACCGCGCGTTCGTGAGTGGGAACCCGGTGCGGGCGGGCTTCGTGGCCATTGACACCAGGGCGCCACGACGCGCCGGGCCGCCACGGCTGCTGGTGTTCGGTGGGTCGCAGGGGGCGCATGCGATCAACGTCGCGATGGTCGCTGCGGCGCCGCGCCTGAAGGCCGCCGGCGACATCGCGATCACGCACCAGACGGGCGAGCGCGATCTCGACGAGGTGCGACAGGGTTACGCGCGCGCAGGGGTGGAGGCACGGGTCGAGCCGTTCCTGCACGAGATGGACCGGGAGATGGCCGACGCCGACCTGGTCGTCGCGCGCGCGGGGGCGACGACGATCGCGGAGTTGACGGTGGCCGGCCGGCCGTCGGTGCTGGTGCCGTTGCCGACGGCGACCGACGATCACCAGCGCAAGAACGCCGAGGCGCTGGCGCGGCTCGGCGCGGCAGAGGTGATGCCGCAATCGTCGCTCACGGGTGAGGCGCTGGCCGGGCGCATCGTCGCGCTGCTCGGGGACGCTGTGCGGTTGGAGGCGATGCGCGGCGCCGCGCGTGCAAGCGCGCATCCCGACGCCGCCGACACGATCGCGGCGCGGGTGCTGGCACTGGCGGGCCGGTAGCAACGGGAGCGCGCCGCGATGTCGCGGCGCACGGGCAAGGGGAGCCGCCATGGCGGCGGCGACGCGAGTCGGCGACTCGCGGGAAGGACGCAGTGCTCGGACGCACACGGACCATCCACTTCGTCGGCATCGGGGGGATTGGCATGAGCGGCATCGCGGAGCTGCTCGCCAACCTCGGATATGCCGTCAGCGGATCCGACGCGAAGCCATCGCCCATCACGGCGCGGCTCGCGACGCTCGGGGTGCGCGTCCACGACGGCCATGACGCCGCGCACGTGGGTGACGCCGACGTCGTGGTGGTGTCGTCGGCGGTGAAGCCGCTCAACGCCGAGGTGATCGAGGCGCGCCGCCGGCACGTGCCGGTCATCCCGCGTGCCGAGATGCTCGCCGAGCTGATGCGGCTGCGATCGGGCATTGCCGTGGCGGGATCACACGGCAAGACGTCGACCACGTCGATGGTGGCCCTGATGCTCGAGCACGCGGGCCTCGATCCCACGGCGGTCATCGGCGGCCGGCTGAGCGCGTTCGGCAGCAACGCCAGGCTCGGGCGCGGCCAGTGGATGGTCGTCGAAGCCGACGAGAGTGACGGATCGTTCCTCAAGCTCACGCCGGTCATCGGCATCATCACGAACGTCGATCGCGAGCACCTCGACCACTATGGAACCTTCGACGCGGTGGGCGACGCGTTCGTGGCGTTTGCCAACAGCGTGCCGTTCTACGGTGCGGTGATGGCGTGCGCCGACGACCGGCCGCTGCGCACGCTGCTGCCGCGCTTCACGCGGCGCGTGGTGACGTACGGCATCGCATCGCAGGATGCCGAACTGCGCGCGGTCGACGTGCGGCTCGAGGCGTTCGCCTCGACGTGCACCGTCGAGCAGCGCGCCCGCGACGGCTCGGTGCGCACGCTCGGCACGCTGCGCCTGTCGGTGCCCGGCCGGCACAACGTGCTGAACGCGCTGGCGGCGGTGGGCGTGGGGCTCGACATCGAGATTCCTTTCGCGCGCATTGCCGAGGCCCTCGTCGAGTTCCGCGGGGCCGAGCGTCGGTTCCAGGTCGTCGGTGTCGTCGATGGCGTCACCGTCGTGGACGACTACGGGCATCATCCCAGCGAGATCGCGGCGGTCATCGACGCCGCGCGTGCGTGCGACCCGGCGCGGCTGGTGCTCGTGTTCCAGCCGCATCGGTACTCGCGGACGCAGCACCTGATGGCGGAGTTCGGACTGGTGCTCGCGCGCGCCGACGCGGTCGTGCTCACCGACATCTACGCGGCAGGCGAAGAGGCGCTGCCGGGCGTCACCGTCGAGGCCCTGGCCGAGGCCGTGCTGACCCACACCCGTCAGAGCGTCAGGATCGTGCGGCCGCTCGACGCCATCGCGCCGGCCGTCGCCGAGATCGCCGAGCCAGGCGACTTCATCGTCACCCTCGGTGCCGGGTCGATTGGCACGGTCGGTGAACGCATCGTGAAGGCGCTGCAGGCGCGGCAGGAGGTGCGGTCGTGATTGCCATGGCGCTGGTCGCGCCCGAAGACCGCCGTTTTCATCGCGCACAACCCTCGACGGCGCGTCGCCGCCGCGGCCCCTCGGGGGTGGTGCGATTCGTGCGCCAGTTGCTCGTCGTGCTCATGGTCGTCGGCGGCGCGGCGTGGGCCGGATGGTCGGCGTGGCGATCGGGGCAGTTCGACGTGCGCGAGATCACCGTGCGGGGCAACCGGCACCTCGCGAAGGAAGACGTGATTGCCGCGCTTGCGTCGCTGCGGGGGACGCGCCTGCTGCAGGTGGATCTCGACGCGGCGCGCGCACGCCTCGAGGCCACGCCGTGGATTGCCGACGCACGGGTCAGCCGTGTCTTGCCGTCGACTCTCGACGTCGAGGTCGTCGAACGACACCCGATCGGCATGGGACGCCTGGGCGAGCGACTGGTCCTCATCGACGCGTCCGGGCTCGTGATCGACGAGTTCGGTCCCCGGTATGCCGACTTCGACCTGCCGATCATCGACGGGCTCGACGCCGACGCTGCGGGGCCTTCTGACGGGGGGATCCAACGCCTTCGCGGGGCCCGCGCGGGACTGGCGTCGCAGTTCCTGACGGCCATGACGCGGCGCCCTGATCTGCTTGCGCGGGTGTCGCAGATCGACGTGGCCGATCCGGCCAACGCCGTCGTGACACTCGACGGCGATCCGGCCCGCCTGTTTCTCGGGAACGGTGATTTCGCCGCGCGCATCAGCGCGTACCTCGAGCTGGCGCCGGCGCTGCGCGCCAGGGTGTCGATGCTCGACTACGTGGATCTCAGGTACGACTCGCGTGTCTATGTCCGGCCGGCGGATGGTGCGGACGTGCAAGGTGTGAAGCCAGCGGTCTGGCCGAGCGGCGCGGGACGCGCCCGGTCATGACGCGCCTGGCGGTTGGTCGACGCAGGATTGGGAGGGCAAGTGGCTCGTAAAGAGCGATACCTGGTGGGGCTGGATGTCGGCACGTCGAAGGTGACGGCCGTCGTCGGCGAGATGATGGACGACGGCGGCCTCGACATCATCGGCATCGGCCTGGCCGATGCGCGCGGCATCCGCAAGGGCATGGTGGTGAACCTCGAGGCCGCGGTCGATTCGATCAAGCGCGCCATCGACGAGGCCGAACTGACGGCGGGCATCGAGATCGACTCGGTCTACCTCGCCCTGTCGGGAGCGCACGTCAAGGGCTTCAACAGCCGTGGCGTCGTCGCGGTCGCCGGGCGCAACCGCGAGATCAACCGCGACGACGTGAAGCGTGCGATCGACGCGGCCAAGGCGGTGGCGTTGCCAAGCGGCCGCGAGGTGCTGCACATCGAGCCGCAGGATTTCGTGGTCGATGACCAGGACGGCATCGGCGTGCCCGTGGGAATGACCGGGTCGCGCCTCGAAGTCAACGTGCACCTGATCACCGGGAATGCCTCGTCGACGCAGAACGTCGTGTCGTGCGTGAACCGCGCCGGCGTGTCGGTGGTCGCCACGGTGCTCGAGCAGATCGCCGCGGCCGAGGCCGTGCTCACGCCCGACGAGCGTGAACTCGGCGTGGCCCTCGTCGACATCGGCGGCGGCACCACCGACTTCGCGATCTTCGAGAAGGGGAGTCTCTGGCACACGGGCGTGATCGCCATCGGCGGCGAGCACTTCACCAACGACGTGGCCGTCGGCCTGCGGACCCCGGTGCCCGATGCCGAGCGTGTGAAACGTCGCGCGGGGTGCGCCCTCTCGGCGATGGTGCATGACGACGAGACGATGGACGTGGCGAGCGTCGGCGGGCGCCCGCCACGCATCATGGCGCGCCGCATTCTCGCCGACGTCCTGCAACCTCGGGCCGAGGAGGTGTTCCACCTGTTGTGGGACGAGATCCGCAAAGCCGGCTGGGAGAAGTCGCTCCACTCCGGGATCGTCCTCACGGGTGGCGGTGCGTTGCTCGACGGGATGGCCGAGATCGCCGAGCAGATCTTCGACCTGCCGATCCGTCGCGGCGTGCCGACCGGTGTCGGCGGGCTCGTCGATCACATCAACAGCCCGGAGTTCGCCACCGCGGTCGGTCTCGTGATGCATGCCCATCGGACGCACCGGGCCGATGAACGGCGTCCCGTTGCCGCCGGTGCCATCGGACGATTCGCGGGACGCCTGCGCGTCCTGTTCAAGGAATTCTTCGGGTAACTCGGCAGGCGACGTTGTGTACAGGTGTAGGGGCCGCACCCCAGTGCGGCCCGTGAATTGAAAACATGTGGTCCGCACTCCGGTGCGGCGGCACGTCGATCAGGATCGGGAGGATTCGTCATGGAACAGCCCCAGTCGCAGACCGCGAACGGCCTTCAGGGCCAGGGCAACTGGAAGACGCACGGTGAACTGCGGCTGAAGCTCGACCGGCCACTGCGGTCGGGCGCGCGGATCAAGGTCGTTGGCGTGGGAGGAGGCGGCAGCAATGCGGTCAACCGCATGGTGCAGGCCGGTCTCGAGGGCGTCGAGTTCATCGTCTGCAACACCGACCTGCAGGCGCTGCAGCAGAACGCCGCGGCGGTGAAGATCCAGATCGGCGAGAAGCTCACCAAGGGCCTCGGCGCCGGCGCGGATCCGTTGATCGGCCGCGAAGCCGCGCTCGAAGACACCGAGAAGCTGATCGAGGCGCTCGACGGCGCCGACATGGTGTTCGTCACCACGGGGCTTGGTGGCGGCACCGGCACGGGGGCCGCGCCTGTCATCGCCAGCCTGGCCACCGAACTCGGGGCCCTGACGATTGCCGTGGTGACCAAGCCGTTCAAGTTCGAGGGCAAGCGGCGCATGCAGCAGGCCGAGCGCGGGCTCAACGACCTGCGCGACTGCGTCGACACCGTCATCACCATCCCGAACGAGCGCCTGCTGTCGACCATCGATCGTCGCACACCGCTCTCCGAGGCGTTTGCCGCCGCCGACGACGTGCTGCGGCAGGCGATCCAGGGCATCTCCGACCTGATCCTGGTCCCCGGCCTCATCAACCTCGACTTCGCCGACGTGAAGACGATCATGTCGGGCATGGGGCTCGCCATCATGGGCACGGGCACCGCGACGGGCGAAGACCGTGCCGTGCAGGCCGCGAAGATGGCGATCTCGAGCCCGCTGCTCGAGGACGCGTCGGTCAACGGCGCGCGTGGCGTGATCATCAACGTGACGGGTGGCCCCGACATCTCGCTCATGGAGGTGAGCGAGGCCTCGACCATCATCCAGGAAGCTGCGCACGAGGACGCCAACATCATCTTCGGCGCCGTGGTCGATCCGCGGATGGAAGGGCGCGTGAAGATCACCGTCATCGCGACGGGATTCGACCGCCAGCCGGTGCAGCAGCAACAGCCGACACAGACGACCACACCGGTCGACCTGACCTACTACGCCGGCCTCAAGCAGGAGCAGGCGGCCGAACGCGTGACCGGCGGGGCGCGGGCGCAGGTGGGCCGACGTCCTACCATCGAGCTTCCCGCAGCCCGGTTGCGCGAAGCCACCACGGGCGCAGAAGTCGACATCGACGCGTCGCCGTTCGAAGTGCCGGCCTTCCTGCGGCGACAGGAGTAGGCTACGCTGGCCGGGGCGCAGCCACCTGCGCCCCGGCACCGGCACCGCCTGGCACCCCGGCTGACCTCGCGACGGTGGTACACTCGGAGCACCCACGGAACAGGCGTGCGCCGCCTCGTCAGGCGCAGGCGTCGCTCCAGACCATCATGAAACCACCGATCCCGGACTTGCGCGACCGCGCGCGTGCCACCCTCGCACGCGAGGTCGGCTACGTCACCAAGCCCCACGCGGGCCGCCTCCGCGTGGCACTCGCGTTTCCGAATACCTACTACGTGGGCATGTCGAGCCTCGGGCTGCAGACGGTCTACCGGCTCTTCAATGACATCGACGACGTCGTCTGCGAGCGCGTGTTCCTGCCGCCCAAGCAGGAACTGGCCGAGATGCTGCGGCGCGACGACAGGCTCGTCACCCTCGAGTCGCAGACGCCGCCTGGCCGACTTCGACATCGTGGCGTTCTCGGTGTCGTTCGAGTGGGACTACACCAACGTCCTCACGATGCTCAAGCTGGCGGGACTGCCCGTCTACGCCGCGCAACGACACAAGCGTCAGCCGTTGGTGGTCATCGGCGGGGCGGTCACCTTCGTCAACCCGGAACCGCTGGCGCTGTTTGCCGACGTCATCGCCGCCGGCGAGGGCGAACACCTGGTCCCCGCGCTCGTCGAAGCCGTGTCTGGCGCCTCGAGCCGCGACGAGGTGCTCCGCACGCTGGCGCCGCAGCGCGGGTTCTACATCCCGTCGTTCTACGACGTCGTGCACGACGATCGCGGGACCATCGCGCGGGTCGTGCCGCGCGAAGGCACCGGCGCCCCCGTGCCGGTGAAGAAGGCAGCGGTCAAGGCCACCGAGAAACTCGATCCGCCGAGCACGTCGATCTTCACGCCCGACACCGAGTTCGGCTCGCGCTTCCTGATCGAGGTCGTGCGGGGCTGCGCCAACCTGTGCCGGTTCTGCTGGGCAGGGTACAACTACCTGCCCGTCCGGCCGTTCAACACCGAGCGGATCCTCGAACTGGCGACGGCTGCCAGGCCGTATGCGAACCGCACGGGCCTCGTCTCGATCGCCTTGTGCGACCACCCCGACATCGAGCACATCCTGCGGTCGCTGCTCGCGATGGGCTACGGCATCAGCCCGGCGTCGCTCCGCATGGATGACCTCACCGACACGATCGTGGGCCTGCTCGTGGAGAGCGGTGAACGGTCGATCACGATTGCCCCGGAGACAGGTTCCGACCGACTGCGACGTGTCATCAACAAGACCGTGACGAACGCCGAGATCCTCGAGCGTGCCGAGGTGATCTTCGCCAACGGCGTCGAGAACCTGAAGCTCTACTACATGATCGGGCTTCCGACCGAGACCGACGACGACCTCGTGGCCATCCGCGACCTCACGGTCGAGTTGCGCGAGATCATGCTGAGGCACGCGCGCCCGAGGGGGCGCATCGGGCGCATCGTCGCGAGCGTCAACCCGCTCATCCCCAAGCCGGGTACCGCGTACCAGTGGTTGCCCATGGAGGATCCCGCCATCACCGACAAGAAGGTGAAGCGCCTGCGGCAACTGACGGCGAATCTCGACAACGTCTACTTCACGATCAAGTCGGAGCGACACTCGTACTACCAGGCGTTGCTCTCGCTGGGCGACCGCCGCGTCGCGCCCATCATCGAGGCCGCCGAACGCAACGGTGGCAACTGGCGTGCTGCCGTCGCCGAGACCGGCATCGACGCCGACTTCTACATCTTCCGTGACCGCAGTGCCGACGCCATCCTGCCCTGGGACATCATCGACGGCGGCCTGAAGCAGAGCTTCTATCGCAACGAGTTCGACAAGGGCCTCCGCGAAGAGTGGACCCTGCCGCCCAAGCGCCACGCCGACAGCGAACGGTTCCTGCCGGTCATCCCGTAATCGTGTGACCATCGGCCCCCAGCGCCTCGTGACGGCACCACGTCTCGCACCAGCGTGCGCAGCCGTCGGCGCCGCCGGGGTCTTCGTGGCCACGGCAATAGCCGCAGCCGGGGGTGGGGTCGCCCACCTTCGGGTGGCTACTGTCGGCCTCAGGGAGCCGTGGACCGCGCTCGGTATCGGCGTGGTGTTCACCCTGGCTGCCGCGTGGTTCCGCCGAACGCCTGCACAAGGGGCTCAGCCAGACAGCACGTCTACTCGCCGACACCGCACGGCCGCAATCGCCGTTGCCCTGTCTGCCGGCCTCGTCGCGTGGGCGTACGGGACCGAGAGCGCTGCGGGCGCTGATGCCTCCGGGTATCTCAACGCGGCGAAGCTCTTCGCCGCCGGGTCGACCTCGATTGCACAACCGCTCGCCGCAGAGGCCCCGTGGCCGGACGCGCTGCGGACCATGGCGCCCTTGGGATTCCGTCCCGGCCGCACACCACTGCGCCTCGTGCCAACGTATCCGCCCGGATTGCCGCTCGTGTTCGCCGCCGCGATGCGCGTTCATCCCCGTGCCTGGACGCTCGTGGTGCCCATCGCTCGCCGCCACGGTGGTCTTCGTGACGTTCCTCGTCGGGGCGCGCCTCACCTCGCCGCGCGCCGCCCTGCTGGCCGCCTGCGGCATGGCCGCGAGCCCCGTCTTCCTGTTCCACGCCGTGCAGCCCATGTCTGACGTACCCGCGACAGCCTGGTGGATGCTGGCCGTGACCTGCGCGCTGTCCGGCACCACGCGGTGGAGTACCGCCAGCGGGCTCGCGACCGGCGTTGCCATCCTGACTCGACCAAACCTGGCGCCGATTGCTGGCGCCCTGCTGTTGGTTCTGCTCTTCACGCACCGCCCCTCTGCCTCTGCCTCCGCCGCCGCCGGCCACCCTGCGTCGGACCGCTCCACGAGGCGCATCCGTCGAGCGGCGGCGTTCGTGCTGGGCGCGCTGCCGGCCGTGGTCGGAGCCGCGTGGCTGAACTACACGCTCTATGGCCATCCGCTCGAGTCGGGCTATGGGTCGGCCTCGGATCTCTTCAGCCTTTCGTACGTCGCCACGAACATCGCCCGCTACTTCGGATGGATTGCCGACGTGCATCCCATCGCCGCCATCGCGGCCTTGCTGGGCGCCGTGCTGTTCCTCATCGCGTGGCGGCCGTTCGCGCGGCCGGCCGAACGTGCCCAGCGTGATGCACGCCCGGCCATCCTCGCGCTCGCAGGCGTGGTCGCGATCAACGTCGGCGCGTATCTCGTCTACGCTCCCTTCGAGAACTGGACCTACCTGCGCTTCCTCCTTCCGTCGTTTCCGCTCGTTGCCATCGCTGCCGCGACAGCGCTCGACCCCTTGCTGGAACGAGCCCCGCGTGGCAGCGCGAGGATGACGGCGACGGCGATGCTCTGCGGCCTCGTCGTCGGTGTCGGCGTTCGCGACGCATCGGCACGCGGCGTCTTCGAGCGCCGCACGATCGACGCGCGTCACGAGTTGCTCGCACACGCCTACCAGTCCGATGCGGCGTCGCGTGTGTTCGTCACGCAGCAGCACGGTGGCGCCGTGCTGTTTCACACGGGCGCGCCGGTCGTGCGGTGGGATCTCATCGACCCTGACGCCCTCGATGGCGCCTTCGCGTGGTTCACCGCGCGCGGGGTGACGCCGGTGATCCTCGTGGACGCCGAAGAGGAGCCCGTCTTCCGCGCCCGCTTCGCCGGTCGCGGTCCATGGGCGGGCCTCGACTGGCCGGCTCATTTCGAGACGGCACCCCCGCAGCGCGCCCGCGCCTACGAGTTGCCCGACCGCGCCCGCTTCGAGGCGGGCGCCAGGTGGAGTCCGCAACTGTTGCGCAGGTGATCAGGGCCGCACAGGGGTGCGGCCCCTACACATCCCACACACGAATCGCCGGTGTACCGAATCCTCACCCACCTGTCGTCATCACGCTCACCCACCGGTCGGCCACGCGCCCATCCCGGTGACAGCCGTCGCTAGCCGGTCATGGCGAGGTGTTGTTCGGCCTCGAAAGCGATGAACGCTGCAAGGATGCTGTCGCGCAGCTGATCCTGCGCGTGCTGATCGACCACGGGGCGCAGCAGCGCGAAGCTGCGTCGCTCACCGTTGACCGAATACTGGCGCGACGGGAACGTGACGTTGCGGCCGCTGCCGTCGCGCCGTTCCCAGATCGCGAACCCGACGAGCTTGAGTCCGGCGAGGACGTCACTGTCGAAGTGCACCTCGGCGTCGGCGAGCTTGCCGGGCGGGTTGCCCTTGTCGTTGAGCGTGAACTTCACCACCATCGTTGACTCCCATGCGAAGGCGCGCGTGGGAACGTCGATCGACCGACTCCATCGACTACCCTGGCTCGCGCGCAGCAGACGCTGCAGGGGAGTGCACGGCGTGGGCCAGCGCCTCGCCGTGAGCGTGATCGCGCAAGACCGTGCAGCGAGGGAAGATCGCAGCGTGGCGCGCATTCCGCGAGGCGAGAACCCCGCATCCGCGAGGTTGCGGACGACAACGGCGGGTGCCAGAGGAGTCCCTCGTTCAACGCCGTATCGACCGGCAGACGCGCCAGCACCTCGACCTGATGCGCGCTCGGCACGCGGTCCGGTGAGCCCGTCGCCGGGGCTCCGCAAGCGCCCGACGTCAGGATGGCGAGGTCAGATTCACCGGCCAGGTGTAGGGGCCGCACCCCAGTGCGGCCCGGGCACGTTGCCGCCGGTGGGTCTTGCGTTGCATGCCCGGGCACGTCGGCTGAACGGTGTCAGCGGAGCAGCATGACCTGTGCGAACGCGAGGTCGCGGGCGTGCGTCAGCGTGAGGAGCGACGACGAGGCGCCGACGACGGCGAGTCGCTCAGCCGCGCCGCCGTGGAAGACCAGCACCGGGGGGCCGCCCCTGCCGCGGACGACCTCGAGATCCGTCCAGAACACGCCGCGCGAGAGGCCGGTCCCGAGCGCCTTCGCGGCGGCTTCCTTCGCGGCGAAGCGCGCGGCGAGCGATGGCGCGGGGTCGCGCTTCCGGTTGCAGTAGGCAATCTCGCCTTCGGTGTAGATCCGGCGCAGGAAGCGATCGCCGTACTTGGCGAGCGACGCGGCGATGCGGTCGATTTCACAGGCATCGATGCCGATGCCGACGATGTCCATGAGACGGGTCCTCGCGGGTCTGTGCCCGTGCGATGATGCGCACCGTGAGTGTGCATCCGTTCGATGCGCGCGTCGAGGTGGTTGATACGCCGCTCGGCCGCGCCCTGGTCTGCCGCCCCCTGGCCGAAGTTGCCGCGCACGTCTTCACGACGCGCGACGCCAACTTCCGGGCCACTGACCCGGCGTCGGCCCGTGCCTGGCGCCACGTTGCCGACATCCTCGGCGTGGCGCCCGAGCGCCTCGCGCGCGTCCACCAGGTGCACGGCTGCGGCGTCGTGGCGGTCGAGGCCGGTCGCGCCGTGCCCGGCGGTCCGGATCCACCCGAGGCCGACGCGCTCGTGACCGACGATCCCTCGATTGCCGTGTCGGTGCGCGTCGCCGATTGCGTCCCGATCCTCATCGCCGATCGCCGCACGCACGTCGTCGCCGCAGTGCACGCGGGATGGCGAGGGACGTGCGCGTCAATCGCGGCAGCGACGGTCACCGACCTCCGCGCCCGCTACGCCTCGAACCCCGCCGACCTCGTGGCAGCCATCGGTCCCAGCGCCGGGCCCGAGCGCTTCGAGGTCGGCCTCGATGTCGTCGATGCGTTTCGAGACGCCGGGCACGACGCCGATGCGCTGTCGCGCTGGTTCGTGTATGGCCAGGGGCCGAAGCCGCACGCGGACCTGTGGACGGCCAACAGCGATCAGCTGGTTGCCGCCGGTGTGCCGGCCGAGTCGGTCGTGGTGATGGGCGCCTGCACCCTCGAGCATCGCGACTGGTTCTTCTCGCATCGCGCCGACGGACCTGCGACGGGGCGCATGGCAGCCGCTATTCGACCGCGCGCCTCGTAGTTGTGAGCGCCGGCCTCGTGGCGCCAGCGAGGGCTGCGGTGCCGTGTCGAGGCGCCTGCGGCGCCCGGGTCACGCCGGCGATGGAGCCGTGGCATCGGCCGGTGCGGCCGGAGGCACGTGGTACAGGATGCGTGCGCAGTTGTCGCACAGCACGATGTCGTCGTTCTTCTTCACCGTGCCGAGAACCATCGGACGCACGCGCACGTGGCACTCGGCGCAGTGGCCGTTGATCATCTGCACCACCGCGATCCCGCGCTTGGCGCGGATGCCATCGAAGAGCCGCCGCGCGTTCTCGGGAAGCTCCGCGGCCACGGCGTCGCGTTCCTTCTGCAGCGCTGCGATGCTGACTGTCAGCGCGCTGCTTTCGGCTTCAATGGCCTTGTGATCGGCATCGGCGGCGGCCAGGGCAGCCTTCAGGCCGTGCTCAGCCGTCTTGAGGGTCGCCTGTTCATCGTCGGCCTGCATCATGAGCACGAGGATGCGTTCCTCGAACTTCTGCACCGACTCCTGCGCCGACGACATCTCGGTCTGCATCGCGTGGAACTCGCGGTTCGTCTTCACCGCCATGAGCTGGTCCTTGTAGCGCTCGAGTCGTCCCGAGACGACGGCGAGGTCCTTCTCGACCGCCCTGCGCTCGGCCACGTGCTGCTCGAGGGCTGCCTTGGCGGCGTCAACCGCGTTCCTGGCTGCGGCGACGGAGGCGTCGATGGCCGCCAGGCGCTGCGGATGAGCGGTGACCGTCTTCGTCGCCGCGTCGATGGCCGACGTGATTCGCTGGAGCTCGATCAGACGCGCCAAATCTGGATGCATGAATCGTGATCATACTCGACCACGCCGAGCGGGTGGTATCGGCACGGAGGCAGCGTCGACGAGGAGGTAGCCGGCCAGGTGTAGGGGCCGCGCCCCCGCGCGGCCCGAGGCCCGCGACACGTGTTCGCGTAGGGGCCGCGCCCCCGCGCCTGGCCCGCGGCCCGCCCTTCCGGCACGCGGCCGTCAACGTGATTGAGGCACGTCAGCGGGTGCCGTTCTGGATTTCCCGCGCCACGCGCTGCACGTCGGTCATGACCCGCAGCAGGTTGCCGCTCCACAGCTTGCCGATCTGTTCCTCGGTGTAGCCGCGGCGCACGAGCTCGAGCGTGACGTTGAACGTCTCGTCGGCACCGTTCCAGCCGTCCACGCCGCCGCCGCCGTCGAAGTCCGACGAGATCCCCACGTGGTCGATGCCGATCTTCTTCACGAGGTAGTCGATGTGGTCCACGAAGTGGGCGATCGTGGCCTTCGGGGGCGGGGGGAATCGCTTGTTCAGTTCGGCCATGCGTGATCGGAACTGCGCGCGCGCCTCGTCGGTCATCTCGCCCGGCCCGCCCGCCGGCATGCCGGCGCGCACCTCCGCGAGTGCCGCGGCGCGTTCCGGCGAGTCTGGGGGCTTGACCTTCACGTAACTGTCGAACGCGACGGCCTGGATCACGCCGCCGTTCTTCTGCAGCGCGAGCAATTCCTCGTCATCCATGTTGCGGCTGTGATTCGCCACGGCGCGCGCCGCCGAGTGCGACGCGATGACCGGCGCCTTCGACAGCGCCATGGTCTGCATGTTGGCCGCCTTCGAGGGATGCGAGAGATCGACCATCAGGCCCCAGCGGTTCATCTCGGCGATGGCCTGCTTGCCCAGGTCGCTCAGCCCGTTGTGGAGCCACTTGCCATCGCGTTCACCGGTGTTCGAATCGGCGAACTGGCTGTGCCCGTTGTGCGCGAGCGACATGTAACGTCCGCCGCGGTCGTAGAACGCCTTGATGCGCGAGAGGTCCGTGCCGACCGAATACGCGTTCTCGACGCCGATGAGCGCCACCTTGCGGCCCGATGCGGCGATTGTCCGCACGTCGTCGGCGGAGAGTGCCAGGCCGATGCGCGTGGGCGCGTAGATGTCGGTCAGGCGGTGGATGGCGTCGAACTTCTGCGATGGCCTGCGCGTAGGCCTTGTCGTAGCCCTCCTGCGTCAGCGGCCCCTGGCCGACGTAGACGATGAAGAACGCGGCGTCGAGGCCGCCTTCCTCCATCTTCGGCAGGTTCACCTGGTTGTCGAGGCGCTGGCTGTAGTTGCGTTCGGCGGTGAAGTTCCGCACGTCGATGTCGTCGTGGGTGTCGAGCGTGATCACGCGCTCGTGAATGGCCCTGGCCTTCGCGACCAGCGCCGGGTCGGCACTCGTCTGCGCGCCGGCAGGCACCACCAACACGAGCGCCGCCATCAGGACCGCGCCAGTACGTTCTGCTGTCATCAAGGCTCTCCTGGCGGGAGATGCTACTACGGAGCGTGACGACACGGATGGCGCGATGCTCAGACTAAACGCCCGTCGCCGGCAGACTTCGGACGGGTGTTGCCGCCCTGTTGCCCCGTCTGCCGTGCGCGGAGACCGTTCACATGATGGTCACGTTCTTGCACTCCCGAAACACTCCACCAAGATGCCCTGCACGGCGACCCTCGCCGTGAAAGCAGCATGAGAATCCGGCCGGGCGACGACGTCCTGGCCAGGGAGAATTCCGGATGACTTTTCGTAGTGTAACCATCATGGCCTGCCTGCTCGCCGCTGGCCCCGCATCGGCGGCCACCATCAACCTCAACACCGGAGCCGCTGGTTCCGCCTGGAAGGTGACGCAGACCGCAGGCGCAACGGCCAACTCGGCGGTCGGCATCGGCGCCGTCGGCTCTTCGGCAACCGGCAACGCCGTCGTGCTCACCGGCACGCTGCCGTTCGCGGCGAACCTTCCGGGGTTCGAGGCGTTTGCCTGGGCGAACCCGTTCGGTGGCGCGGTGTGGGTCGGGCAGCTGGCGACCGACGGTCAGTTCTCAAACGGCGGGTCGATCACCTGCGGCAGCCCGTGCGGCGCGACCGCTGGTAACTATACCTACACGTTTGCGTTCGACGGGTCGCTGGGGGGGAGCCTGAACATCTCGGGTTTCACCGGTGACAACGGCGTCAGGTCGCTGTCGGTCGTGCAGACCAACGGCTCGACGTTGTACAGCTGCACGGCCGGGGGGCCTGGAACGTTGTGCGCCGGCACTCAGAATGCGGTCACCGCGGCGACGGGGCTGCTCAACTTCGGTTCCGTCGCTGGCGGGCTCGTCACGATCACCGCGCTCGTCGAGAACCTTGACGGGCCCGGCCGCAATCCGAGCGGCTTCATCCTCGCCGGGTCCGCGAACGTGAACGACGCCGCGCCGCCCACGGTGCCTGAACCGGCCAGCCTGTCGCTGCTCGCACTGGGTGCGGTGATGCTGGTCCGGCGCGCACGTCGCTAGTCGCGTCAGCAACGTCTCGACCACGAAAGGCGCGTTCTGGTGAACGCGCCTTTCGCGATCCGCGCGGCCGGGCGCTCACAACGCCTGCGCGATGTCGGTGTGACCGAAGTCGTCGTCCACGAACAGTAACGAATCGCCTGCGGTCATCGCGGACGCGTAGGCGAGGTAGTCGCCGAAGTTCAGGGCCGCCTCGTGGCGCCCCCGTCCAAAGCGATTGAAGGCCGTGGAGGCCGCGCGCCATTCAGCCTCGCCGAACGGCACCCCTTGAATGATGGTGGGCCCACCAGGATTCGAACCTGGGACTGGCCGGTTATGAGCCGGCGGCTCTGACCGCTGAGCTATGGGCCCTGCCTGGAAGCAGAAACGGCGGATGCGGTCTGACGACCGGCATCCGCCGCAACAGCATATACGAGGATCATTCCCAACGCGCCCCGCGAACCGGGCCGCACGACCGTCGCGCGAACGGGCCGCGCAGGGGCCGGGAAACGGGCCGCGCAGGGGCGCGGCCCCTACGTGCGACCTTCGAGGAACGCCTTCAGCTTGCGGCTCCGCGACGGGTGCCGCAGCTTGCGCAGGGCCTTGGCCTCGATCTGGCGGATGCGCTCGCGCGTGACCGCGAAATTCTGGCCGACTTCCTCGAGCGTGTGCTCGCTGCCGTCGCCCACGCCGAACCGCATCTTGATGACCTTCTCCTCGCGCGGCGTCAGCGTCTTGAGCACCGACTCGGTCTGCTCCTTGAGGTTCAAGTTGATCACGGCCTCCGAGGGCGACAGCACGTTGCGGTCCTCGATGAAGTCGCCGAGATGCGAATCCTCTTCCTCGCCGATCGGGGTCTCGAGCGAGATGGGCTCCTGCGCGATCTTCAGCACCTTGCGGACCTTCGCAACCGGGATGTCCATCCGCTGCGCGATCTCCTCGCTGGTGGGCTCGCGCCCGAGTTCCTGCACGAGCGCACGCGACGTGCGGATCAGCTTGTTGATCGTCTCGATCATGTGGACCGGGATGCGGATGGTGCGCGCCTGGTCGGCGATCGCACGCGTGATGGCCTGGCGGATCCACCACGTCGCGTAGGTCGAGAACTTGTAGCCGCGGCGGTACTCGAACTTGTCGACCGCCTTCATCAGCCCGATGTTGCCTTCCTGGATCAGGTCGAGGAACTGCAGCCCGCGGTTCGTGTACTTCTTCGCGATCGACACCACCAGGCGCAGGTTCGCCTCGACGAGTTCCTTCTTCGCGAGCTCGGCGCGGATCTCGCCAATCACGATCGTCTCGATGGTGTGCTTCAGCCGCTCGGGCGTCTCTTCCTGGACCTCCGACATCTCCTTGACGCGGACCTTCAGCTCCTTCTGACGCTTGAGCATCAGCTTCTTGTCTTCTTCCTTGAGCTTCGGGGCCTTCTTGGTCGGCTTCGCGGCGGCGACGAGCTGCTTCTCGATCGAGTCGACCTCGCGCTGCACGCGCTGCACGTCTTCAACCGCGTCTTTCACCTGGTCGATCAGGCGGCGCTTGACGCCTTCGGTGAACTCGATGCGGCGGATCAGCTGCGACAGCTCGATGCGCGCGCGCAGCGTGCGCCACCAGGCCTTGCGGTACTTCTTCTTGTCTTTCTTGAGCGTCTCGAGGAGCTTCTCCTCGCGCTTCTTCCACTCGGCGTTCGCCTTCTTGACGGCCTCGATCTGCTTGAGGACCTCACGGGCCCGCTCCTCGATGCGCTCGTCGGTGATCTCCTCGTCGTTGAAGATCACGAGCTCGCGCACGGTGCGCTCGCCGGCCCGCAGCTGGTCGCCGTACCGGATGATCTCGCGCGCGATGCTCGGCGTCCGCGAGATGGCCTTGATCACCGAGAGCTTGCCCTTCTCGATGCGCTTGGCAATCTCGACCTCACCCTCGCGGGTCAGCAGGGGAACGGTCCCCATCTCGCGCAGGTACATGCGAACCGGGTCGTTCGTCTTGTCGAGGGCACCCGGCGTGAGGTCGAGTTCCATTTCCTCGGAGGGCTCGGCGCGGTCGAGCAGCTTGTCCTCGCGGTACTTCTGCTCGGAGTCCACGACCTCGATGCCAGCGCTTCCGAACGCGCTGAACAAATCGTCGAGATCTTCCGACGAGGTGATGTCCGACGGCAGGAGCTCGTTGACTTCGTCGTACAGGAGATAGCCCTTCTCCTTGCCGACCGAGATGAGTTGCCTGACTTCGTCGTACTTCTCTTCAATGGACAAGGCCGCCTCCTGGTTCCTTCTACCCGTGGCGTGGTGGGATCACGCGTCGAGCGCTTCGATTCGCAGTACCAATTCCTTCTTCCGCAGCCACAGCGCCTCGATGCTGCCATCGTCGGTGCCATGCTGTTGCATGCGGTCGATCTCTCGTTGCACGGCGGCACGCTCCCGCTCGAACCGCAGCAGCCGTAACGCCTTCGCACACTCTGCCGGCAGCGATGGCGAATCGGATCGCGCCGCGATCCCGATCAACCACTGCTGCTGCTGCTCGTTTAGACGCGCGAGCAGCATTCCCGGAAACCGGGCGATCGGGGCGTCGGCCAGGGCGCGGGTGTGATGGAACACCTGCGCCGCCGCCAGGCCCTCGAAGTCTTCGTCGTCGAGCTCGAGCACCGCGCGCACGGCCCGTTCGGGGTCGTTGAGCAGCGCCGCGAGCAGTTCCTTCTCGGCCGGCTTCAGGCCGCCGAGGCTGGTCCCGACCCCGCTGGTCCTCGGCACGTCGGTCTTCTTCGCTACGGCCGCCTTGCGGATCTCGTCGCGAATCACCGATTCGCTGATGCGTCCGCGATGCGATATCTGGTCGGCGAACTGGTCGCGTGACGTCGCATCGGGGATCTTCGCGGCCACGGTGAGCATGTCGTGGACGAACGCCCGCCGCCCCTCGGGCGACCCTAGATCGTGCAGTATTGCAGCCCGATCGAGCAAATAATCCAAATATGGGCGTGCTTCTGCGATTGCCGTCGCGTAGGCGGCCCCTCCGGCCCGCCGCACGAAGGTATCGGGATCCTCCCCCCCGGGCAAGAGGGCGACCCTCACGTCAAACCCTTCGGCCACAAGCAGTTCGCTCGAACGCACCGCCGCGTTCTGCCCCGCGGTGTCGGGGTCGAAGCTGAGGACGACACGGTTCGCGAATCGCCGGATCGTCTGCGTCTGGGCCTGCGTCAGCGCCGTCCCGCACGTGGCGACGACATGCCTGACCCCCGCCTGCCACGGCTGCGCGAAATCGAAATAGCCCTCGACGAGCACCGCTTCCTGCGCCTCGCGGATCGCCGCGCGGCTCAGGTGCATGCCATACAGCGTCCGGCTCTTCGTGTAGATCGGCGTTTCGGGCGAGTTCAGGTACTTCGGCTGCTGGTCGGGCAGCATCGCCCGTCCCCCGAACGCGATCACCGCCCCTGTCTCGCGGTAGATCGGAATCATCAGGCGGTTCCGGAACCGATCCACGACCTCGCCGTTGTCACGCTGCACGACCAGTCCGCTCTTCACGATCAGCGGCAGCGGGAAGCCCTGCTTCACGAGGCGCGCCTTCAGGCCTTCGCGGTAGCCCGGCGCCAGCCCGTACCCCAACGCCTCGATGGTCTCGGCGGTGAGGCCACGCTCGTCAAGGTAGAGCCGGGCATCGCTGCCGTCGCGCGAGGCGAGCTGTTCGCGGAAATACGCCGCCGCCAGCTCGTGCATGTTCAGGAGGGCTTCGCGCTCGCCTTCCTGCCCGTCACGTTCGCCCGCCTCGGGTATTGGGATGCCGAATCGCTGCGCGAGGATGCGCACGGCGTCGGTGAACCCGATCTTGTCGCGAAGTTCGACGAACTTGATCGCGTCGCCGCCCACGCCGCACCCGAAGCAATGGAAGAAGCCCCGGTCGCGGTGCACGTTGAACGAGGGACTCTTCTCGTTGTGGAACGGGCACAACCCCTTGTAGCTGTTGCCGACACGCCGCAGCGCGACCGTCTCCTGCACCACGGCCACGATGTCGGCGGCGGCGCGGACGTCCTCGATGAACGACTGCGGGAACAGGGCCATCAGCGTTCCACTACTCCTTCAGCTCGACCACGGTGACGCCCGATCCGCCCTGGTCGGGAGGGGCCGGCTGATGCCGCTCGACCATGGGATGGTCGTGCAGGAACGCACCGATGGCCCTCCGCAGCTGCCCGGTCCCGTGCCCGTGGATGACCCGCACCACCCGCTGCTCGCTCATCACGGCATCGTCGAGGAACTTGTCGGCCCGCGCGAGCGCCTCGTCCACCGAGCAGCCGATGACGTTCAAGTCGAGCGCCATCGCATCGCGCGACGACACCGAGACCGACACGCGGCGCGGCGCCGGCGCGCTCCCCCCGCGTCCGATCACCCGGAGGTCATCCAGCGACGCCCGCAGGCGCTTCCCCCGGACGTTGACCTGCGCCTCGCGCCCCTGCACCGATTCGACCACACCCTCGAGGCCGAGAGCCCCCACCGCCACCTTGTCGCCGACGTGCGCAGGAGCCGACGTCGACGGCTGAACGGTGGCCGCAGGGGACGACCGCCCCTCGACGACATCCGCACGGAGCCGATCGCCAAGCTGATCCAACGTCCCCCGTCCGCCTGCCCGCAAGCCGCCCGTCTCGCCCGTCGACAGTGGGACGGCCGTGGTGACCGCCCGTCGCGCCGCTTGTGAGACCAGCGTTGCGGCACGCCGCTTCACGTCGTCGACGACCGCGTCGATCTCCTTGCGCGCATCACGCAGGCGTTCCTCGAGCTGCGCGTCGAGCCGCTTCTTCAGCTGCTCCTCGCGCTGGCGTAGCGACTCTTCACGGTTACGGAAGCGGGCCTGCTCGTCGGCCACCTGCTCACGCTCGCGCGTCAGCAGCCGGCGCTCGTGGTCGAGGCGGTTGCGTTCCTGCTCGACCCGCGCCAGGTGCTCGGCCAGCTGCTCTTCCCGCACAGTGCGGTACGACCGCGCCGCGGCGATGATGGCCGGGGCGAGGCCGTACTTCTCGGCCATCTCGAGCGCCAGGCTCGTGCCAGGGGTCCCGTAGAGCAGTTTGTAGGTCGGCTCGAACGTCTGCGGCATGAACCCGAACGCCGCGCACCCCACGCCGGGCGTCGTCGAGGCGTAGGTCTTGAGCGTGTCGTGGTGCGTCGTCGCGATCAGCATCGCGCCGCGCTGGCGGAAGTGGTCGATGATCGCCATGCCCAGTGCGCCGCCCTCGACCGGATCGGTGCCCGACCCGACTTCGTCGAGCAGGACGAGTGCAGGTGTCTGCAACTGCCGGTCGATCGACGCGATGTTCGTGACGTGCCACGAGAACGTCGACAGGTTCGCCGCGATCGACTGTTCGTCACCGATGTCGGCGAAGATCGAGTTGAAGATCGGCAGCGACGAGCCCTCGAGGGCGGGGATGTGCAGTCCCGCCTGCGCCATCAGCGCGAGCAGGCCGGTCGTCTTGATCGCAACCGTCTTGCCCCCCGTGTTCGGCCCCGTGATTACCAGCACGGTGGTCGGCGGTGTGAGCACGACGTCGATCGGCACCGGGCCACGTTCACGCGTCACGCGGGTGTCGGCTTCCTCGTCGTCGATTCGAGCGATGACGGCCGGAATCAGCAGCGGATGCCTGGCGTTGCGCAACTCGAGCCGGCCGTCGAGCGCGATCGTCGGTTCCGTGCCATCCATCAGCCGCGACAGGCGCGAGTGCGCCTGCGCGACATCGAGCCTGGTCGCGATCTCGAACGAGCTGGCGAGTTCGTCGCCGCGTCCGCGGAAGGCATCCGTGAGGGCGAGCAGGATCCGGAGGACTTCCTCCTGCTCCTCCTCCTGGAGGGCGACGATGTCGTTGTTGATCTCGACGGTCGACAGGGGTTCGAGGAAGAGGCTCGCGCCGCTCGCCGAGCTGCCGTGGACGATGCCGGGGATTGAGCCGCGGTGCTCGGCGCGCACCATCAGGACGTAGCGGCCGTTCCGGTCGGTGATGACCTGTTCCTGCAGGTACTTGGACGTGTCGCGCGAGCGGAGGTACGACTCGAGCGTGCCGCGCAGGCGCTGCCGCTGCTTGCGCAGCCGGTCGCGGATGCTGCGCAGGGCCGGGCTGGCGTGGTCGAAGATCTCGCCGGTCGGATCGATCGCGCGCCGGATGTCGCCGATCTCGCGGTCGAACGAGGTGATGCCCGACACGATCTTCGACAGCTTCGGGAACGTCTGGCGGGTCTGCCGCCTGAGCAGGTGGCCGCACTGTTCGATCGACTCGAGGAACGACGCGAGGCCGAACAGGCGCACGGGCTCGAGGGCGCGTCCCTGGACGCCGAGCAGGGCGATCGTCTCGTGCAGGTCGCGCGGCGCACGCAGGGGAAACCCCGGCGCGTCGGTGAGCAGGCGGACCGCTTCCGTCGTGAGTGCCTGCCGATCGATCACGACCTCGGGATCGGACGACGGGGCAGTCAGGGCGAGTTCCGCCTCACCCAGCGGAGTGAGCGCCAGGCTGCGCAACGCTGCGACCACACGATCGAACTCGAGTGCCTTGAGTGTGCCCGGATGCATGGTGGGGTGGGTTAGCGAGAGGCCGCCAACGCGAACCTTGAATAGTATCATGCCACGGGCAGCGGGCAGGCCACGGGCTGCGGGCGACAGGCGCAACGTCAGGGCAGCCGACACAGGAGACGCAGGCCTCTGCACAGGCCAGGCACGCGGATGCTCTGCGAGGTGTAGGGGCGGCTCCCCAGAGCCGCCCAGCGTTCGTGACCGCAATCACCCGCGCCACCCGCCGGGCCGCACTGGGGTGCGGCCCCTACAAGAGCAGCCCTACAAGTGATTGATCCGCGAGGCCATGGTCCCGGCGCCGAAGCCGTTGTCGATGTTCACGACGCAGACGCCGGCGGCGCACGAGTTCAGCATCCCGAGCAGGGCCGACAGGCCGCCGAAACTGGCACCGTAGCCGACGCTGGTCGGCACGGCGATGATCGGCGCGGCGGCGAGGCCGCCGATGACCGAGGGCAGCGCGCCTTCCATCCCGGCGACGACGATGATCACGCGTGCCGCGTCGACGCGATTGCGGGCGTGCAGCAGGCGATGAAGCCCGGCAATCCCGACATCGTACAGGCGGTCTACGGTGTTGCCCATCAACTCCGCTGTCAGCGCGGCCTCCTCGGCCACGGGAAGGTCCGAGGTGCCGGCCGCGGCCACCAGGATCGTGCCGTGGCCCGACGGTGGCGTGGTGCCACGCCACACGATGCAGCGGGGCAGCGCGTGCCACTCGGCGTTCGGGACGTGCGCCGACACGGCGGCGAACGCTGCATCGCTCGCCCGCGTGACGAGCAGCGTGTGCTCCTGCGCGACGATGCGCTGTGCGATCCCCGCGACCTGCTCGGGCGTCTTGCCCAGGCCGAACACCACCTCGGGGAAGCCCTGCCTCAGGGCACGGTGGTGATCCACCCGTGCATAACCGAGGTCTTCGAACGGGAAATCCCGCAGGGTTTCGGCCATCCGCACCTCGGCTTCGTCGGCCGAGATGGCCCCGGTGGCCAGGTCGTTGATGATGGCTTTGAGTCGGGCATCGTTCATGCACGGGCTCCGGGTGTTTGACGGTATGTGTTCATAGCCACTACACTTTCCGGTTTGAGGCCCCGTTCCACCTGGTGGCCGAGCGGTAGGACGATGACACCTTTCGAAACACTCATTCTCGCATCGTACTTCTTCGTGCTGACCATCCTCGCCGTGTACGGATGGCACCGGTACTACCTTGTCTATGTGTACATGAAAAACAAGGAGAACGTGCCGCGCGAGGATCTCCCGTTGCCGGCAACGCTGCCGCCGGTCACGGTGCAGTTGCCCATCTACAACGAGATGTACGTGGTCGATCGGCTCGTCGAGACGACGTGCAAGATCGACTACCCGCGCGAGTTGCTCGAGATCCAGGTGCTCGACGACTCCACCGATGAGACGCGGGCGATTGCCGAGCTCGCCGTCCGCCGGTTCGCCGCGCAGGGCTTCGACATCAAGTACATCCATCGCACCGACCGCACCGGCTACAAGGCCGGCGCGCTCGAGAAGGGCCTCGAGGTCGCCAAGGGCGAGTTCGTCGCCATCTTCGATGCGGATTTCGTGCCCCCGGTCGACTTCCTGAAGCGCACCCTGCCGCACTTCCGCGATGCCAAGGTCGGGATGGTGCAGGCGCGCTGGGGCCACATCAACCGCGAGTACTCGCTGCTGACCCGCATCCAGTCGATCCTGCTCGACGGCCACTTCGTCCTCGAGCACGGCGGGCGGAACCGCTCGGGCTGCTTCTTCAACTTCAACGGCACGGCCGGGATCTGGCGCAAGGAAGCGATCTACGCCGGCGGCGGATGGCAGCACGACACCCTGACCGAGGATCTCGACCTCAGCTACCGCACGCAGCTGGCGGGATGGCGGTTCGTGTTCCTGCCGACGCTCGTCTCGCCCGCCGAGGTGCCGGTCGAGATGAACTCCTTCAAGTCGCAGCAGCATCGCTGGGCGAAGGGGTCGATCCAGACGTGCATGAAGAACCTCCCGCAGATCCTCGCGGCCGACATCCCGGTGCACCAGAAGATCGAGGCATTCTTCCACCTGACCGCAAACTTCAACTACCTGCTGATGATCCTGCTCTCGGTGCTCATGTTCCCGGCGATGTACGTCCGCTACAACATGGGGTGGTACGAGATGCTGCTCATCGACGTGCCGTTCTTCTTCGCGGCGACGTTCTCGGTGGCCAATTTCTACATGGTCTGCCAGCGTGAGCTCTATCCCGAGACGTGGACGTCGCGGCTGAAGTACGTGCCGCTCCTCATGGCCATCGGGATCGGCCTGGCGGTGAACAACGCCCGCGCGGTGATCGAGGCCCTGATGGGCAAACAGACCGAGTTCGCGCGCACCCCCAAGTACGGCGTCGAGCGCGAAGGCGACGAGTGGGCGGGCAAGAAATACACGCAGGTCGCGATCACGCAGCCGCTGATCGAGGTCACGCTCGGCCTCTATTTCACGGCGACGGTGTTCTACGCGCTGTCGAACGGCATCTACGGCTCGCTGCCGTTCCTGATGCTCTTCCAGGTCGGGTTCCTCTACACCGGGCTCCTGTCGCTCGTCCAGCAGTTCGCCGGCGACACGCCGCTCCCCGACACCGCGAACCTGTAGGGGCCGCACCCCGGCCTGCCCTGAGCCTGTCGAAGGGTGCGGCCCTGATTCGTCTCTGGCACCGGCACGATTCCGCGGGCGCGTGAACGATTCGATTCGTTCCCGCGCCCGTGTGATGTACGCTGCGCATCCATGTCAACTGAGCCCAAACCCAAGGCCGGCCTCGAGGACATCGTTGCGGCCTCATCGGCCATCTGCTACCTCGACGGCGATCGCGGCGTCCTCGCCTACTGCGGCCACGACATCCACGACCTGGCACGCAACGCGACCTTCGAGGAGGTGTGCTACCTGCTGTGGCACCGCCGGCTCCCGACACGGGCCGAACTCGGCGACCTGCAGTCGCAGCTGGCCGCAGGCGCGGTCGTTGCCGGAGCCGATCCTCAGGCTGATGAAGCTGTTGCCGCAGGGCGACGGCATGGACGCCCTGCGCACGCTCACGTCGGCGCTCGGCCATTACGATCCCGAAGCCAGCGATCCGTCGGCGGCCGCGAACTATCGCAAGGCCGTGCGGCTCACCGCGCAGATCGGGTCGCTCGTGGCGACCTTCGGCCGCCTGAACCAGGGCAAGGGCCACATCACGCCTGATCCCGCGCTCGGCCACGCCGCGAACTTCCTCTACATGCTCTCGGGCGAGCGTCCCGATGCGATGTCGGTGCGCGCGTTCGACATCGCGCTGATCCTGCACGCCGACCACGAGCTGAACGCGTCGACGTTCGCCGCCCGCGTCGCCGCCGCGACGCTCACCGACATCTACTCGGCCATGGTGGCGGCGATCGGCACGCTCAAGGGGCCGCTGCACGGCGGCGCCAATGCCGACGTGATGCGCATGCTGCTCGACATCGGCGAGACCGCGACGGCGAGACCGCGCCGAGGAGTACATCCGCGCGCAAGCTCGCGCGGAAGGAGAAGATTCCCGGGCTTCGGGCACCGCGTCTACCGGACGGAGGATCCACGCGCGACGCACCTGCGGCGGATGTCGAAGGAACTCGGCCAGCGCGCGGGCACGCCCCGATGGTTCGAGCTGTCGCAGCGCATCGAGGCGGTGGTCACGGCCGAGAAGAAGCTCCTGCCGAACGTCGACTTCTACTCGGCCTCGACCTACTACACGATGGGCATCCCGATCGACCTCTACACGCCCATCTTCGCGGTGAGCCGGATTGCCGGCTGGACGGCGCACGTGCTCGAGCAGTACGCCAACAACCGCCTGATCCGGCCCGCGCGCCGAGTACGTCGGGCCCGCCGTACCCGCAGACCTGGATGCCGGTCGAGACGCGGTAGCCGTCCTCAGGCGGCTCGTGCCCCGTGGCACGTGGGGCGCAGCGGGGCGCGTTTCGTTGGGGTTCGCGGCGATCGGGAGGGCCACATGTGCCCGTGGGCCAGGCTGGCCCCGGGGCAAGGCACATCCCGGCTATAATCGTTGGTTCTGATGGATCCGCAGTTCGTCCGCAATTTCTCAATCATCGCGCACATCGACCACGGCAAGTCGACCCTCGCCGACCGCTTCCTCGAGATGACGGGCGCCCTGCAGGCGCGCGAGATGGAGGCCCAGGTGCTCGACTCGATGGACCTGGAGCGCGAGCGCGGGATCACGATCAAGGCCCACGCCGTCAGGCTGCGGTACAGGGCTGACAACGGGCACGACTACATCCTGAACCTCATCGACACCCCGGGGCACGTCGACTTCTCGTACGAAGTGACGCGCTCGCTGGCGGCGTGCGAGGGTGCCCTGCTCCTCGTCGACGCGTCGCAGGGCGTGCAGGCGCAGACGCTGGCCAACGCCTACCTGGCGATCGACCACAACCTCGAAATCGTGCCCGGTGATCAACAAGATCGACTTGCCCGGGGCCCAGCCGGACGAGTGCAAGCGGCAGATCGAGGACATCATCGGGCTCGACGCCGACGGCGCGATCCTTGCGAGTGCCAAGGACGGCACCGGCATGAAGGAGACGCTCGAGGCGATCGTCCACCGCCTGCCGGCGCCGAAAGGCGACCCGGCCGCGCCGCTGAAGGCGCTGCTGTTCGACTCGTGGTTCGACGCGTACCGCGGGGTCATCATCCTCGTGCGCGTGATCGACGGCGCCGTGCGCGCGGGCATGCGGATCCGCCTGATGGCCAGGGGGCAGGAGTTCGACGTCGAGCAGGTGGGGACCTTCTCGCCGAAGCCGACGCCGATCGACGAGCTCGGGGTGGGTGAAGTCGGGTTCCTGATCGGCAACATCAAGAACGTGGGCGACGCCAAGATCGGCGACACGATTACCGACGCGGCGCGGCCGACGGCGTCGGCTTTCCCCGGCTTCACCGAGATGAAGCCGATGGTGTTCGCGGGCCTGTACCCGGTCGAGAGCCACCAGTACCCCGAACTGCGCGAGGCGCTCGAGAAACTGCGGCTCAACGACGCGTCGTTCGTGTTCGAGCCTGAGACATCGGCGGCGCTGGGGTTCGGTTTCCGGTGCGGGTTCCTCGGGTTGCTGCACATGGAGATCGTGCAGGAGCGGCTGGAGCGCGAGTTCAACGTCGACCTCGTGACGACCGCGCCTGGCGTGCTCTACCGGGTGACGACCGCCGACGGCACCGTGATCGAGATCGACAACCCGGCGAAGCTGCCCGACGCGGTGGCGATCTCGCGGTTCGAGGAACCGGTCATCACCGCGATGATCCTGACGCCGTCGGAGTTCGTCGGGCCCATCCTGCAACTGTGCCAGGAAAAGCGCGGCGTGCAGAAGACGCTCGAGTACAAGGCGACCGACCGCGTGCTGGTGACGTACGAAATGCCGTTCAACGAGGTGGTCCTCGACTTCTACGATCGGCTCAAGACGGTATCGCGCGGGTACGCGTCGCTCGATTACCACGTGAGCGGGTACTGGGTGTCGCCGCTGGTGAAGCTCGATCTCCTCGTGAACGGGGAGCCCGTGGACGCGCTGTCGATCATCGTGCACCGCGACACGGCGTACGCACGCGGCCGGATGCTGGCGTCGAAGATGCGCGAGCTCATCCCGCGCCAGATGTTCGAGGTGGCGATCCAGGCCGCCATCGGCGGGCGCATCATCGCGCGCGAGTCGGTGAAGGCCAAGCGCAAGGACGTGCTCGCGAAGTGCTACGGTGGCGACATCAGCCGCAAGCGCAAGCTGCTCGAGAAACAGAAGGAAGGCAAGAAGCGCATGAAGCGGGTCGGCAGCGTGGAGATTCCGCAGGAAGCGTTCCTGGCCGTGCTGAAGATGGGCGACGACTGAGCGACGCCGCTCGATGCGACCCGAGACGAGAGAGACACGACCCATGGCCAAGCCCGCATCCACCCCCCCCGCGCCCGCCGCCGTCCACGGCGGATTCAGGAAGAGCAACACGCGCGAGTACTTCGAGTCGATCGTGGTGGCCGTGATCCTGGCGTTGTTCGTGCGCACGTGGGTCGTGCAGGCCTTCAAGATCCCGACGGGATCGATGGAGAACAACCTGCTCATCGGCGATCACCTGCTGGTGAACAAGTTCGTGTTCGCGCCGACGGCCACCGCGCTCGAGCGGGCCCTGCTGCCCATCACCGACGTGCGGCGCGGAGAGATCGTGGTCTTCAAGTACCCCGAGGACCCGGAGCGCGACTTCATCAAGCGCGTCATCGGCCTGCCCGGCGAGACCCTCGAGCTGCGCGACAAGCGCGTCTACATCAACGGCACGATGCTCGACGAACCGTACGTGCACTTCCTCGAGCCGCCCGGCACGGCGAACGCCCACGAGTTCACGGCGGGCGACGTGAAGGTGGCGTACGGCCCGGTGACGATTCCGCCCGGCCACTTCTTCATGATGGGCGATAATCGCGACAACTCCCAGGACAGCCGCTATTGGGGCTTCCTCCCGGCTCCCTACGTGAAAGGCAAGGCCCTCGTCGTGTACTGGTCTGTACGACAGCGAGGGCACGGCGGCGGGTGCCAATGTGTTCGCACGGACGCGCTGGAACCGGCTGCTGCACCAGATCCGCTGACCACCGGGGCGCTGACGGAGAGTGCGATGATTCGGGCTGCAATCAAGCTTGCGCTGGTGCTGTTGCTCGTGCACGCGGGCGTCAAATGCGTGCCCGTGTACTGGTCGTACGTCGTCCTCAGCGACCAGATCTCCGAGACCGCCAAGTTCGCCGGGAAGAAGTCTGACGCGCAGATTGCGCGAACGGATCGAGACGATCGCCCGCAACATGGACATCACGTTCGACGAGCTCACCGTGGCCAGGCGGGGGAACGTCACGACGGTGAACGCGCGTTACATGGCGCGCTTCGAGTGGTTTCCCAATCGCTTCAAGCCGCACGAGTTCGTGATCGCCGTCGAGGGGGTCCCCCCTCGATACAGCGATCTAGGCTCCGCCGGGCTCACTCCCGCAGGGCGGCCTTGGCCTGGCTGGCGGCCTGCGCTGCCCGCGTGCGCAGCGTCGAGGCGTCTTCGCGCAGGCTCAGGCGGCGGCCCTCGTCGGCCAGCGACGCCAGGTTGATCTCGACGTTCTCGTTCGCGCCGCCAACGGCCGCCAGCAACAGCGACACGCCGACATGCACGTCGCTGGCGGCGTTCCGGTTGCCGAAACGCGCGACGGTCAGCGCGAGCATCAGGGCGTCGGTCGACAACTGCATCACGCGCAGGGGCGCCAGCGTTGCCCGCAGGGTTGCACCCTGGATGGCGTCGGCCCGCGCGGCCTTCTCATCGTCGGACCCTTTCGGCAGCCTGAAGGCGGCCATCACCGCATCGAACGCCGACGCGTCCTCGTCGGTCAGCGGTGCGAGCTCGTCGCGTAACGCGAGCAGCCGGGCGCCCGCGTCGCGGAGCACGCCGCGCTCTTCGTCGGTGTTGTGACGCGACTTCCTGAGGTGCGACACCATCACGAGGAGCGAGGTCCCCATCGCGGCGGCATAGGCCGCTGCCGACCCGCCTCCAGGTGTCGGGGCCTCAGACGAGAAGGCCGCCAGCAGATCACGGCCAGACATATCGAGCAGGGACATGGGTTCAGCTCACAAGGGGGGAAACGATCCGTCCGCGCTTCACGACCGTCGCAACCGCCTCGACGCCCACCCGCAGGACATCGATCAGCGTGCCACGCACGAGCACGACGTCGCAGAGTTTACCCGGTTCCAGGGTGCCCACGGTGGTGCCCCGACCGAGGGCACACGCGGCGTTCAATGTCGCCGCGACCAGCGCTTCGTCGGCCGTCATCGCCATGCCGAAACAGGCCAGGGTCATCGCGAAGGGCATCGAGGGCGAGAACCCGCCCCCCGGATTGAGGTCGGTGGCGAGGGCGACGGGCACACCGGCGGCGATCAGGTCGCGCGCCGGCGCGAAGCGTCCCAGCTTCAGGTAGAACGCCGCAATGGGCAGCAGCGTCGCGATGACGCCGCCGTCGCGCAGCGCCTCGATCCCGCGCTGGTCGACGTGCACGAGGTGGTCAGCCGAGCACGCCCCGACCCGCTGCGCGACGACCGAACCGCCGCTCGAGGCCAGTTCGTCGGCGTGGATGCGAGCCTTCAGCCCACGGGCGATCCCGGCGCGCAGGATGGCCGCCGATTCGTCGGGCGTGAAGACACCGTCCTCGCAGAACACGTCGATCCACTCGGCCAGTGACTCGGCCGCCACGCGCGGCAGCATCTCGTCGGTCACGATCGACACGTAGCGCGCACGATCGTGGCGCCATTCGACGGGGACTTCGTGCGCGCCCATGAACGTCGAGGCGATGTCGATCGGCTGGCGCTGCTGCAGGTGCCTGACCACCCGCAGCATCCGCAACTCGGTCTCGGTGTCGAGTCCGTAGCCGCTCTTGATCTCGCAGGTGGTCGTCCCACACCGCGCCATCTCGCGGAGGCGTGGCAGCGCCTGGCTCACGAGCGCCTCTTCGGTGGCGCCACGTGTGGCACCGACGGTGCCCACGATGCCGCCGCCCGTGGCCGCGATCTCGGCGTACGTGGCACCGGCCAGGCGGCGCTCGAGCTCGTCGCGCCGGTCACCCGCCCAGACGGCATGCGTGTGCGGATCCACGAAGCCGGGGACGAGGGTGCAGCCCGTGGCGTCGATGATGTCGTCTGCGTCGGCCGTGTCAACGTGGTCGCGCAGGTTCCGCTGTGGCCCGACGTAGACAATGCGGCCGCCGCGTGCCGCGATCGCGGGCCGTTCGATCCGTTCGATCTCGCGCTGACGCACGCCGGCGAGCGGCGTCGTGCCGCGTGGCGTGAGCAGGTGGGTCGCGTTCAGGATGAGGGTGGTCATGGCGTGACGGCGAGGCGCTGACGAGCCGTCGCGTCGCTGACGCCGGCGACGTCGAGCGTCTTGGCACGGGCGGTCTCGCCACGCACCAGGGTGACGCTGCGGCGGGGCACAGCGAGCGCCTTCGCCAGGAACGCGACCAGGGCCTCGTTGGCGGCACCGTCGACGGGCGGGGCGGCGAGGCGGATGAGCAGTGCGCCGTCGCGTTCCCCGGCGACGTGGGTCCGGCTCGCGCGCGGGATGACCCGCACGTCGATCCTGACGCCGTTCGCGTGCGCACGCACCCAGGGCACGGACGCCTACACGGCGCCGCGGGAGCGCTCGTCCTGGTCCTCGTCGAGCTGGTCTTCGAGGAGTGCCGAGCGGCTCGCCTCGCTGGTCGGACGTGGCCGGTGGAGCAACAGCCTCTCGTCGCGATCGCTCTGGTCCTTGGCGCGGATGAAATCGAGGGCGTTGTTGAGCGCCGAAATCGACGCTTCGAGCGACGCCTCGACGTCGCGCCGCCGCAGTTTCAACTCGGTGATCTCGCGTTCGACCTCAGACAGGCGTGCCTGCGTCTTCTGCAGCAGCAGGTCTGAGCGGCCCTCGGCCTCGCGGATGATCATCCGGGCCTCCTGCTCGGCGCTCTCCTTGATCTGGTCGGCGAGCCGCTGGGCGGTGAGCAACGTGTTGCGCAGGTTCACCTCGCGGTCGCGGTGCTCGGCCAGCGAGCTCTCGGCCCGCTGCAGATCCTGCTTCAGGCGATCGACCTCGCGCAGGGCGTTCTCGAACTCGTCGGCACCGTCGGCGAGGAGCGCCCGGACCTCGGTCTTGTCGTACCCGCGCAACGAGGTGCCGAACTGGGTCTGTCGCAGGTCGAGCGGCGTGACTTTCATGGCAAGACGACTCCTTGGGGCGGCGCGCGCGGCGTCAGCGTGCTGCGGATCTGGGGCGACGTGATACGCCGGGGAGCGAATCCAAGCTTCCTCTTACGTGCGCGAACCGAAGATCGACGATCCTACCCGAACCAGCGTCGCCCCCTCGGCAATGGCCACCTCGACATCGTGGCTCATCCCCATCGACAGCTCATGCAGGGGCGAGGCCGTGAGGCCCTCGGCGACGAACGTGTCGCGCCACCGGCGGAGCTGTGCGAACCACGGCCGGGCGTCCTCGGGATCCTCGCACAGCGGCGGCACGATCATGAGCCCATCGACCTGGACGTGCCGATGGTCGGCCGACGCGCGCAGCATGTCACGCACTTCGTTGACCGGTGCACCGAACTTCGTCGTCTCACCGGCCAGGTCCACCTGCAACAGCACGCGCTGGACAATCTGCTGTTCCGCTGCGGCGGCAGCGATCTTCTCGAGCAACCCGAGGCTGTCGACCGAGTGGATCAGCGTAAACGTGCCGACAGCCTTTCGCGCTTTGTTCGATTGCAGGTGGCCGATCAAATGCCACTCGAGAGGAAGTTCGGTCGTACTCGCGATCTTCTGCAGGGCTTCCTGGATGCGGTTCTCGCCAAAGGCCCGCTGCCCGGCCGCGTGGGCGGCCCTGACGTGGTCGGCGTCGAACGTCTTGGAAACCGCAATGAGTCGGACTGATGAGGCGGGACGGCCGGCCCTGGCGGCGGCGCGCGCAATCTGCGCGCGCACCGCCGCCAATCGCTCGGCGATGGCTGCTGTGAGGAGGTCTGGTCCCGTCACTTCACCATGGTCTTCAGTTGCGTGACGAACATCTCGGCTTCCTTGGCCTTCGGCCCCGTCGGCGCGACCTTCATGTAGGCCTCGAAGTGCGCGAGGGCTTCCTTGAGTTCGCCGGCGTTGAGGTTGGCCGTCCCGAGGAGGAAGTGCGCCTCGGCGTGGTTCGGGTCAGCCTCGAGGGCCTGCGTCAGCGCAGTCTTGGCTTCGGCGTACTTGTTGGCGTTCCAGTAGGTCACCGCCTGGTTGTACAGGTCGGCGGCGCTGGCGCCCGTGCCCCCGGTACCCCCGGCTGGCGTGCGCTTCGTGGCCTCGGCAGCCATGTTGGCCGCTTCGTCGAACTTCTTCTGGTTGTTGTAGATGTCGCGCAGCACGCGGTAGGGCTCCGGCGCGTCGGGCTTCATCTCCATCGCCTTCTTCATCGAGGCTTCGGCATTCTCGTAGTCGCCCTTGCCGCGGTAGCTCTCACCCACGCCCAGCTGGCAGGGGAAGCAGTCGGGACGCAGCGTGAGCGCCTTCTGGAACAGCGGCAACGCCTTGTCCCATTCCTGGGCGTTGAGGGCCGCGATCCCGTCGGTCGTCAGGGCGCGAAGCTCGACGTCTTCCTTCGACATCTGACCGCCGCCCGGCGCCGCCGGCGCGAGCTGGAAGTTGACTTCCATCGGGTTGCCAAGGCGGACGCGCACGTCGAATGCCTGCGTGCCCACGCCTTCCTTGGTGGCCGTCACGGCGTAGTTTCCAGGCTGGATGCCAATCTGGAAGTACTCGCCCTTCTTGTTCGACTTGGTCTCGAACTTGCGAGCCATGCCGTCCTTGAATTCGATCGTGATCTTGGCGTCCACGACAGGCTCGCCCTTGACGTCGACGACCTTGCCTTTGATCGCTCCGGTGCTCTGGGCGAGAGCAGGGGCAACGGAGCAGAAGAGGGCGAGGGCGGCGATGAGGGCGAGGGGACGCCGCACCGGGTTGATGCGCAGCATGAGGGAACCTCCAGAGGCGGGAGTCGAGCCGCCACTGAAGCGGCCCAGCAGACAACCTGCGTAGTTTACACCCGCATTCGCCCTCCGGGTGCAAGAGGTGACGCGCCGGCACCACCCGCCGCCTCAGGGGCGCCGGCCCGGCCTTGCCGCCTCGATCGACCTACCGCGGCCGCAACGTCCACTCGAAGAACGTCCACACGCGGTTCCACGAATCAACTTGCTCCGGCGTGTCCTGCCGCTCGAGCGTCTTCAGGTCGACACGGCGGTTGAACGTATGGCCGCCCCCGGCGGCCCCGACCGGCGGGTCCACGTAGATCTTCGTCTCGGCGAGGTGGGGCTTGCGCGAGCGCAGCGCATCGACGATCTGCTGGTCTTCGACGAAGTTCACGTCGGTGTCGTTGGTCGCCACGTGCACGAGCAGGGGCACGGCCAGCTTGTCGACGTGGTACAGCGGCGAGCGCTCGATGTAGATGTCGGGCTTCTCGAACGGCAGGCCACCGATGCGCTTCTGCGTCGCGAAGTCCCATTGGTAGCTGGGCCCTTTGTACGACAGCCTGAAAACGAGGTTCGTCACCGGCACCATCGCGGCCGCCGACGCAAAGGGGTGCGCGTCGCGGAAGACCGAGAGCAGGGCGATGTAGCCGCCGTGGCTCCACCCCATGATGCCGATGCGTGCAGGGTCGACGTGCGGCAGCGTCTTCAGGTAGTCGACGGCCGTCAACACGTCGTCCACCTCGTAGCCGCCGTAGTCGATCGCCAGGTGGTGGGCCTCGCCGTAGCCGGTGCTGCCCCGGTACTCGGGCGCAATGACGACGTAGCCGCGCGCGACGGCCTCCTTGACGAACGGGAACATGCCGATCGACCAGTTGCCGTGCACGCCACCGTGCACCCAGACCAGTGCCGCCCGCGACCGCGCCGGACCCGGCACCAGCGGCTGGAAGAGATACGCCGGCACGTCGAGGTCGCCGATCCTGCTGCGATAGGTGACCTTCGTGCACGCCAGCACGCCGCGGCAGGCCTCGACGTAGCGCGCGTCCTCGGTTTCCTTGGCCTCGACGTCGCGCGCGAAGTCGCGGCCCACCGACTGCAGCGACGGATCGGTCGGCACATAGAGTTGCCTGGCGCGGTCGGGGTCCACCGGGATGGTGGCGCGCGGGTTCGGACGCCGTGCTGCGGGTGCGGGCGCAGGTGCCTGGGCGAGTGCCGTGCTGCCGATCAGCAGGGCGGCCAACGCCGCGGACGCACGCGCGGCCAGGCGGGTTCTCGTCGATGGATGCATGAAGCCTCCGAAAAGGAGAAGAAGGGCGATGCGCTGCGTCACTCGCGAGCAGCGGGGCTATCGTCGCACGGGTTCGGCCCGGAGTCGTCGACGATCCTGCGAATCAGTCGCGCGGGGCGATGTTCGAGATCAGGTACTCGAAGACCCGCCCCCGGGCTGTCGCCCGGGAGTTGATCGCGCGCCTCGCAGGGACGATGTGCAGGTGGATGCCGGCACGGACTGCGTCAGGCGAGGTGTAGAGTTCGCGGATGATCGGCGCGGTCGAGTTGCTTGCCAGCACGTGTGCCCCGCGTCGGGCGAGCGAGACGACGACGTCGCGCAGTTCGCGCTGGTCGTCGGCGCCGAAGCCGTGCTCGGTGTACGACGTGAAGCTCGAGGTGGCGCTCAGCGGGGCGTAAGGCGGATCGAAGTAGACGAAATCGTCCTTCGAGGCGTGTTCGAGCACGCGCTCGAAGGACTCGTACCGGAGGTCCACCTTCATGGTCTTGAGCACGCGCGAGGCGAGTCCGAGGGTCGTGTGATCGCAGATCCGCGGGTTCGCGTAGCGGCCGGCCGGCACGTTGAAGAGCCCTCGCGAGTTCAGGCGGAACAGGCCGTTGAAGCCCGTGCGATTCAGGTAGATCAGCATCGCGGCCAACTCGGGCGGATAGCTGATCGTCTCGCGGTTCAGGGCGCGCGCCGCGGCCACGGTCGATGCCCGCAGCGGATTGAAGCGCTTGTCGCGGACGTCGTAGTAACAGGCGGCACCGAGGCGGGCGTGCTCGTCGGCGAGTTGCTCGAGCGCGACCAGGATCCGGGGCAGGTGCGACCTGACGGCGCCGAACACGCCCACCACGTCGGGGTTCACGTCGGCGAGGACGATGCGGCGCCCGCCGAGCCTCTGCTGCGCGGCGAGGTCGAAGAACACCGCCCCCGATCCGACGAACGGCTCGATGTACGCGCCGAAGGTCTGGGGGTAGAATCGCCGAATGGCCGGGAGGAGCTGACGCTTGCCCCCGGCCCACTTGAGGAACGGCTTGGGGTGGTCGTCGTGGCGCTCGAGGGCAGCGTCTGCCCTCAGCGGCACAGGGTCGCGACGCCGTGGGCTTCGACCTTGTCGGATCGGTCGTCCTGGACGGCCTGGTGAGCGCTCGCGCGGGATGGACACGCGCGCGGAATATAACATGCGGGATCGCTGTTTCTTCGGCAAAAATACGGCGATCACGATCAAACGGCGATCTTCGACAGATGTTCGCCATCGTTACGCCCGCTCTTCGGCTGTGGGATACCTGAAATGATCCGACGCAGTGTCGTTGCCTTCGCCGTCGTCGTTGCGTGCTCGACGATCGCCGCCCAGGTGCCTCCCGCCGCGCCCGACGAGGGCCTCCAGGTGCCGCGCAAGCCCTCGTACCGGACTGCCATCGACGTGATCACCGTCACGGTCAGCGTCACCGATGGGCAAGGGCGGCTCGTGCCCGGGCTGTCGAAGGACGACTTCGTCGTGCTCGACGACGGCGTCGAGCAGCCCATCACGCAGTTCGTCGGGCAACGCGTGCCCGTCAGCCTCGGCGTGGTGCTCGACGTCAGTGACAGCATGACCGGCAAGCGCATCGACGATGCACGCGGCGCGCTCGATCGGTTCGTCGGGGAGTTGCTCAACGAGGAGGACGAGGCGTTCCTGATGGTGTTCAACCACAAGCCGCGCGTGGTGTCGCCGTGGACCTCGGTCCCCTCGACGCTGCGCAACGCCCTCGACGGCGTCATCCCGACCGGCGGCACGGCCGTCTACGACGCGCTCGGTGAGTCGCTCGAGAAGTTCCGGAGCCGCCGCCACCAGCGCGCAGCAATCGTGCTGATTTCCGACGGGGCCGACACGGCGAGCGATCTCGACCTCCGCTCGCTGCGCAGCAGCCTGAGGCGGACCGATGCGTTCGTCTACGCCGTGGCCATCGATCCGCCCGACACGAAGCGGATCAACATCAAGGTCGACGCCGCCGCGCTCAACGCCATCACCACCGACAGCGGTGGCTACACCGAGGTCGTGCACGACAGCAGCGAGTTGCCAGGCGCGACGCAGCGCATCGCCGAGGAACTCAACCAGCAGTACCTGATTGGCTACGTGGCGCCGCACGGGGCAGACGGCGAGTACCACTCGATCCGCGTCAAGACGAAACCGGAGGGCTACCGCGTGCGCTCGCGGAAAGGCTACGTCGCCGAACGCGCCGCCCGATGAACGCTGCCGACCTGTCGCCCGTCGCCGCCGACGCGCGCACCCAGTCACCACTCGACCTGTTCCTGATCTTCGCCGGCGCGTCGATCGTCGCGACGACGTGGCAGGTCGGCGCGTCGCTCGGCGACATCCCGACGTCGACGGCTATCGCGATCATCACGCTGGGCAGCCTCGTCGGCGCGTCGTTCACCGCCCTGCTCGCGCCGGTCGGCGTGCGCCTCGGCGTCCCGTCGATCGTCGCGGCCCGGGCGGCCCTGGGCCTGCGCGGGGCCGCGCTCGTCGCGTTCGTCCTGTGGCTGACCAACTTCGCCTGGATTGCCCTCAACAACGTCATTGCCGCGTCGGTGTCGTCGCGGGCGTTCGGCGACTCGGCGATCGATCCACGCTGGTGGTCGTTCGCCTTCGGCGTGATCGCCACGTTCATCGTCACACGTGGGCCGCGTGCCGTGGGCGTCGCCGATCGCCTGGCCGTACCCTCGATGGGGATCGCAGGGCTTCTGATCACGTTCGCCGCGCTGCACATGCCGCCAGCCGCTCCAGTCGCGCTCGACACGTCGGCGACGGCCTGGTGGCGCGGGCTCGATGTCGTGATGGGCTACCAGGCATCGTGGCTGCTGATGTTCGCCGACTACCCGCGATACTCGCGGTCAGCTGCGTCGAGCGCACGGGCCGTGTTTCTCGGGCTGGCCCTGCCGGCGCTGTGGCTCATGCCGCTCGGCTTCATCGTGTCGCGCGCGGCAGGGACGTCTGACCCGGGCGCGATGATCATGGCGACCGGGCTCGGCAGCACCGGGGCGATCCTGGTCACGCTGGCCACGGTGACGACGAACTTCGTGAACATCTACATGTCGGCCCTGGCCTGGCGCAGCCTGGCCCCGAAGACCCACCAGCCGGCCGCGATCTGGACCATCGGCCTGGGAGGAACCGCCGTCGGACTCCTGTCGCCCGACCTGCTCGACCAGTTCGCGAGCTTCATGATCCTGATCGGCGGCATCCTCGTGCCCATCGGCGGCATCCTGATCGGGCACTTCGTCGTGCTGCCACGCCTCTCGCCGATGGGTTCGGCACACGAGGTCGACGTGCCGAGCCTCTACGAGGTGGCGGGACGCTACGCGGGACTGTCGAGGCCTGCCGCCGTCGCGTGGATCATCGGCGCCGCGACGTACTACGGCGCGCAGGGATACGGCGCCACCCTGATCGCGCTCGCCGCCACGCTGGTGGTGTACCTCGTCACGATGCGAAGAACTTCGTGACGTCGTCGAGCCGGTGCGTGACCGGTGACGGGGGCAGTGACGCGAGAAACCGCCGCCCGTAGCCCATCGTCTTGAGCCGCGGATCGAGCACCGCGAGCACGCCGCGATCCTCCTTGTGGCGCAGCAAACGCCCAAGGCCCTGCAGCAGCGAGAGGATGGCCAGCGGCACCTGGTAGCCGTGGAAGGCGTCGCCGCCGCGTTCCGTGATCGCTTCGATCCGGGCCTGGACGATGGGATCGCCAGGCGAGGCGAACGGCAGCTTGTCGATGATCACGCACGACAGCGCCTCGCCGACCACATCCACCCCTTGCCAGAACGACGACGTCGCCAGCAGCACCGCGTTGGGCGTGCGCCGGAACTGCTCGATCAGCTGCGTGCGCGGTGCCGAGCCCTGCACCAGCATCGGGTAGGGCAGCCGGTGTGCAATCCGCCCGTGCACGTCGCGCATGTTGGCGTAGCTCGTGAACAGGACGAAGGCCCGTCCCTCGCTTCGCTGGAGGATTTCGACCACCTCGCGCGCGGCGTGCTCGACGAACTCCGGCGAGCGCGGATCGGGCATGGTGCGCGGCAGGTACAGCAGTGACTGCCGCGCGTGGTCGAACTCCGACGGCAGGCGCACCTCGTCGGCGTCGCGTATGCCGAGCCGCGTTCGCACGTAATCGAACTCGCCGTTCACGCACAGCGTGGCCGACGTCAGGACGGTTGCCCGCGGACGCTCGAGGAGGTTGTCGCGGACGATGGCCGACACGTCGATGGGCATGGCGCGCAGGTACGTGCCGCGCCCGCGGATCTCGAGGAAGAACACGTACGACGGATCGTTGGCGGCGAGCAGGAAGCGCAGGTCGTCGCGGAAGTCCTGTGCCCGCTTGCCCAGCGTCTTGAGATCATCGTCGGCGTCCTCGATCAGGCCGATCGCGCCAACCCATTGGTCGAGAGCGCCCGCGAGCAGCAGGCCCGACTCGATGACGCCCTGCATCACGTCGGCGGTGAGGCGCAGGCGTTCGTCGAACAGGCTGTCGGACTGCCGCGCGCCGCGCGCCTGGCCGGGGCGCCTGACGGTCAGGTCGGTGAAGAACGCCTTGCCGTTCAGCGACGCGGTGACGATGGCCCCGCGCAGATCCGCAGCCTGCGCCTTGTTGCCGATGCGCTTCTGGTTGACGATCCGCTCGCCGTCGCGCACGAGTTCGTCAAGGCGGAAGTTGCTCGCCGCCAGGCCGAAGTACTGCGTCGCCACGTCCTCGAGTTGATGCGCCTCGTCGACCACCAGCAGCGTGCACTCCGGGATCACCTCGCCGAAGCTGTGATGGCGGACGGCGGCGTCGGCGCAGAGCAGGTGATGGTTCACGATCACGAGGTCGGCCTCGGCGGCCTCCTGGCGCATGGTCGTGATGTGACAGTCGGCGAACTGCTGGCACGAGCTGCCGATGCAGTTCTCGGTCGTCGCCGAGACGTCGCCCCAGAACGACACGTCCTCGGGCAACTCGTCGATTTCGGCGCGGTCGCCCGAGCGTGTGGTGGTGGACCACTCGTCGACGAGCGTGAGCGAGATGCGATCGGCGGCCGACCTGATGGCCGGCTGCTCGCGGAACTGCGCCCAGCGATGCTTGCACAGGTAGTTGCCGCGTCCCTTCATGCAGACGGCCTTGAAGGGCCGGTCGAGGGCGCGCCTGAGGATGGGCAGGTCCTTCTCGAGGATCTGCTCCTGCAGGTTCTTCGTGCCCGTCGACACGAGGGTGCGATGTCCGCTGAGGATGGCGGGCACGAGGTAGGCCAGCGTCTTGCCGGTGCCGGTGCCGGCCTCGGCCAGCAGGCGTCCGCCCTCGTCGAACGCGCGTGCGATCTCGACGGCGAGCTGCCGCTGCGACGCCCGCGGCTCGTAGCCGTCGAGGATGCGCGCGAGTTGCCCGGTCGCGTCGAAGACCTGGTCGACCCGGAGCGCTAGATCGCCGACGGGTACAGCGGGAACTCCTCGCACAGGCGTTCGACCTCTGACTTGACCGCGGCCAGCGACCCGGCATCCTCGGGAGCCGCCAGCACGCGCGCGATGAGATCGCCGACGCGCGCCATCTCGGCCTCGCGCATCCCGCGCGTCGTGATGGCTGGCGTGCCCACGCGGATCCCGCTGGCGACCATCGGCGGGTTCGTGTCGAACGGGATGGCGTTCTTGTTGACGGTGATCCCCGCCTTGCCGAGCGCGGCCTCGGCGACCTTGCCGGTGATGCCCTTCGAGAACACGTCGACGAGCATCAGGTGGTTGTCGGTGCCGCCCGACACGATGCGGAAGCCGTGCGAGGCGAGCGACGCCGACAGCGCTTTCGCGTTGGCGACGACCTGCTGCTGATACGTGACGAAGGTCGGCTCCGCGGCTTCCCTGAAGCACACGGCCTTGGCCGCGATGATGTGCATCAGTGGTCCACCCTGGACGCCCGGGAAGAGCGCCCGGTCGACATCCTTGGCGTAGGCCGCCCTCGAGAGGATCAGCCCGCCACGCGGTCCGCGCAGCGTCTTGTGGGTCGTGGTCGTGACGTAGTCGCTGTGGGGCACGGGCGACGGGTGCACGCCAGCGGCGACGAGGCCTGCGATGTGCGCCATGTCGGTCAGCATCCGCGCGCCGACGGCGGTGGCGACGGTTGCGATGCGTGCAAAGTCGATGACGCGCGGGTACGCGCTCGCGCCGACGATGATCAGCTTCGGCTTCGATTCATGGGCCTTCCGCTCGAGTTCCTCGTAGTCGAGGTGTTCATCGTCCTGGCGCACGCCGTAGGGGACGACCGTGAAGTACTTCCCCGAGAAGTTGAGCGGGTGGCCGTGCGTGAGGTGCCCGCCGTGCGCGAGGTTCATGCCGAGGATCGTGTCGCCGGGCAGCAGCATCGACAGGTACACCGACATGTTCGCCTGCGCACCCGAATGCGGCTGCACGTTCGCGTGATCCGCGCCGAACAGCGCCTTCGCGCGGTCGATGGCCAGCGACTCGGCGACGTCGACGAACTCGCAGCCGCCGTAGTAGCGCTTCCCGGGGTAGCCCTCGGCGTACTTGTTCGTCATCACCGTGCCCATCGCGGCGAGGACGGCGGTCGAGACGAAGTTCTCGGAGGCGATCAACTCCAGGCCGGTGTTCTGTCGGCCGAGTTCGTCGGCGATGGCCTGGGCAATCTCGGGGTCGGTGTCGCGCAGCGTGCGGAGGAAGGCAGACGTAGGCGTTGCAGTGCTCATCGTGATGTGTCCAGGGCCGTGATCTTGTCGACGCGGCGTCCGTGGCGACCGCCGGCAAACGGGGTGTCGAGGAAGGCCGCGACGATGTCGCGGGCGTCGTCGGCGGTGGTCGTGCGGGCCCCGAGCGCCAGCACGTTGAGGTCATTGTGCTCGCGGACGATGCGGGCGGTGGCCGCGTCGTAGACTGGCGCGGCGCGCACGCCGGCGAACTTGTTCGCCGCGATAGCCATCCCGACACCCGTGCCGCAGACGAGGATGCCGCGGTCGGCCTCGCCGCTGGCGACCGCTTTCCCGACCTGGGCCGCGAAATCCGGGTAATCGACCGACGCGTCGCCGTTGGTGCCGAAGTCGGTGTAGGGGATGCCACGGGCGTCGAGCAGCTGCCTGACCGCGTCTTTCAGCGCGACGCCGGCGTGGTCTGCGCCGAGAGCGATCGTCATGGCGCGTATTATAACGTCGGGTCTGCGGCGTCCGGGTGTGCATTGGCGCCGGCTGATCCCTTCCCGCCATGCCTATGCCACGCATCGTCGTTTCACTCCGTGGAGCTGATCGCGTCAAGATCGGACATCCGTGGATCTACCGGTCGGACGTCAAGGACGTGGCGGCCGAGGGGGGCGACCTCGTCGCGGTTGCCGATCCCCGAGGGCGCGTCCTCGCTCACGCGCTGTACAGCCGGCATTCGCAAATCGCGCTCCGCATCGTCTCGCGCGGTGAGGCCCCGCCCCCGGAGGAGTTCCTGCGCGAGCGCGTCGCGACGGCGATCGCGTATCGCGCCTCGTTGGGGATCGTGGGCACGGCGTACCGCGTCGTCCACGGCGAGGGCGACCTGTTGCCGGGGCTCATCGTCGACCGGTACGGCGACTATCTGGTGCTCCAGGCGTTGTCGGAGGGCATGGACCGACGACTCCCGCAGATTGTCGAGGTGCTGAACGAGCAGCTGGCGCCGAAGGGGATCCTCGCCCGCAACGATCCCCGCGTGCGCGAGCTCGAGGGGCTCGAGCGTCGCGTCGACGTGCTGCACGGAGAGGTCCCGGAGCGTATCGAGGTCAGTGAACTCGGCGTGAAGTACTACGTCGATCTGCGGCTGGGCCAGAAGACCGGGCTGTTCCTGGACCAGCGGGAGAACCGCGAGGCCGCTGCCCGGTACGCCAGAGGCCGCGTGCTGGATGCGTTCAGCTACAACGGCGGCTTCGCCCTCAACCTTGCCGCGAGGGCCGAGTCGGTCGTGGCACTCGACGTGTCAGAAGAGGCCGTGCGTCACATCCGCGAGAACGCCGCGCTGAACGGCCGCGAGAACATCGAGGCGCGCGCCGTGAACGTCTTCGACGAACTGCGCGAGCTCGAGCATTCCGACGACCGGTTCGACATGGTGGTGCTCGATCCGCCCGCGTTCGCGAAGAACCGCGACGCCCTGCGCAAGGCGCTGACCGGCTACAAGGAAATCAACCTCCGGGCGCTGAAGATCCTCAAGCCGGGCGGTGTGCTGGTGACCTGCACCTGCTCCTACCACGTTGACGAGGCGATGTTCGGCGATGTCGTCTACCGCGCCGCGCTCGATGCGCAGGTGCCGGTGGCCGTCGTCGAGAAGCGGATGCAGGGCCGCGACCACCCCGTCCTGCTCGGCGTTCCCGAGACCTACTACCTCAAGTGCTTCATCGTCCGCCGCGTCGGGTAAACGCCCGTAGTCGCCCCGCAACCCCCAGTTGGCTGAATTGGGGTCAGACCCCAATACGCGATTCTGCTTACAGCCGCCGGAAGAAACCCCGAATTGGGGTCAGACCCCAATTCGCGGTTTCGGGGAGTGCGACAACGGCAGGGGTCGGATTTACGGGAGGAGCCAGTAACTGCCGACGCCGATGGCGACCAGGGAGCAGGCGGCGATGAAGCCGCGATGCATGTCGACGCCGGTGCGGCGGCTCAGCAGGCCGAAGGCGCCCATCAGGGATGAGAACGCGGCCATCGCCGCGACGTTGCCGACGCCGTAGGCGCCCAGGTAGACGGCAGCGTCGGTCCCGGTTGGCAGGGCCAGCGCCGGGAGCACCCCGAGCACGTGTGCGCTGCCTGCGAGGCCGTGCAGGATGCCGAAGCCGAACGACGCGTGGGTGTGCGAATGCGTGCGCATGTGCCGCTGGTCATCGACATGCACGCGCTGGTCGATCGCGCGCTGCATGCCCCACAGCCCCACCGCGATCAAGGCGACCCCGACCAGGCGCTCGCTCCACGACGACACGGCGCCGATGTCGAGCCATCCCCGGGCGATGAATGCCACGGCGGCGACCACGGCCACCCCGCTGGTGTGCCCGATCCCCCACAGCATCCCGGCCAGCCAGCGTCGCCGCGGCGTATCGGCCGCCAGCGGCGCCACCGCGGCCAGGTGGTCGGGCCCGCTCAGCACGTGAGCAGAGCCCGCTAACAGGCCCGCAAGAACCAAGGCAAACATGCGCGTCTATCGCCGTGTGGCCGGTGCGGCCGGTGGCGGAGGCACGATCTGGAGCACGGTCGCGAATCGCTGGGAAGTCGTCCCCGGGCCCACGTGCAGGTAGCCCTCCGAGCCGCCAAACGTGTAGTCCTTGACCGTGACTCCCGGCGGGAAGGCCATCGAATCCTCGCGGAAGCGGCCGACGTCGAAGGCATGGGTCGGCGGCTGCTCGAAGACCAGGTCACCCTTCGTCTTCAGGATTCCACGGTAGAACGTCACCACCTGGGCGAACGACGCCGGCGTACCGAAGAGGTAGTACCGCTGTCCCCTTCCGGCGTCGAACGCGGTCAGGAAGGTCGCACCGGGGTACACGGGCACACCGAGGGTCGCTTCGTCGGGCGCCTCAGAGGACGGCGCCACCTGGCCCGGGGCAGCAGTGGTCGGGCCTGCCGGCGGCTGGACGCCCCCCGGCGGGGTCACCTGTCCCACAGGCGGCGTCTTATCAGGAACTGGAGCCCCGGGGGGCAGCACGCCTCGCGAGGAACCTGGCCGGGGAAACGGCTGGGGGGTCTGTGCCGATGCCTGTGCCGCGCCGAGGGCGACCGCCAGGCCGGCGAATGCCACGAGGCATCGAGTCGTCATGCCAGTAGTATAGACAGACACGTGCGGCACGCGTCCGCATCAAAGAGAAGACACTTGATCAGCGGGCACGGCCCGCAGACATACAGATGACCATGGCCAATACGTTCAAGACCACCATCCTGCTCGGGGCACTCAGCGGCTTGCTCCTGCTCATCGGCGAACTCGCCGGTGGGTCGAGCGGCCTCGTCATCGCGTTCGGCTTCGCGATCGTGATGAACTTCGTCTCGTACTGGTTCTCGGACAAGATCGTCCTGCGCATGTATCGCGCGCAGGAGGTCGCCGCAGGGCACCCCCTGCACGCCGCCGTTGCGCGACTTGCGCGTCGGGCCGAACTGCCGATGCCGAAGGTCTACATCATCCCCGACCAGTCGCCCAACGCCTTTGCGACAGGACGGAATCCCGACCACGCGGCGGTTGCGGCGACCGAGGGCCTGATCCGCATGCTCTCGTCCGACGAACTCGACGGAGTGCTGGCGCACGAACTGGCACACGTCAAGCACCGCGACATCCTCATCAGTTCGATCGCCGCAACGATCGCCGCGGCCATCATGATGCTCGCGCGCATGGCGCAGTTCGCCGCGATGTTCGGCGGCGCACGCCGCGACGACGAGGGCGAGGGCACAAGCCCGATCACGATGATCGCCATGATGATCTTCGCGCCCCTTGCGGCGATGCTGATCCAGATGGCGATCTCGCGTTCACGCGAGTTCCTGGCCGACTCCGGCGGGGCGGCCATCGCCGGCTCACCGATGGGCCTGGTGAATGCGCTGCGGAAGATCGAGCGCGGCGTCGAACGCATCCCGATGGATGCGAACCCCGCCACGGCGCACATGTTCATCATGAAGCCGTTCTCGGCGCGCGGGCTGATGGGACTCTTCAGCTCGCACCCGCCGACAGAGGCGCGGATCAACGCGCTGATGGGTCGCGCCTGACACCAGCGGCCGATGGGCAGCACTGTGCCCGTCGGCCGTTCAGCCCTCGACGGCCACGCGCGAGGCGGCTCGCCAGCCGATAGTGATGGCGCGCCTGCCGCCGACCCGCAGCTTGACCCGGTCGACGACGTCGTCGCGCGACACGCACGTGACGCGCGCGCCCGGCCGCAGGTGATGCCGCTCGACGAACGCGAGGAACTCGGTGTCCTGATCGAGGATGCGGGTCACGCGCAGCGGCGCATCCAGCGTGCAGGTCACCAGCGTCACGTGGTCGGGCTCGAGCAACCGGCTGCCCTGGGCCGGGATGGGGTCGCCGTGCGGGTCGGCGTCGGGGTGCCCCAGCATCACGTCCATCGCTTCGATCACGCGGTCAGACACCGCGTGCTCGAGGCGCTCGGCCTCGTCGTGCACTTCCGTCCACGACAGCCCCAGCACCTCCACGAGGAACAACTCGACGATGCGGTGGCGCCGCAGGACCATCGTGGCGAGGGTCTCGCCGTTGGGCGTCAGCCTCACGCCGGCATACGGCGCGTAATCGACCAGTTGTGCGTCGGCGAGCGCCTTGACCATCGTCGTGGCCGTGCCGGGCGTGATGCCCAGCGCCTGTGCCAGTCGCCCCATCGGAACCAGCGCGTCGTCGCCGTCCAGGTGTTGCTGCGCCTGCAGGATCGCCTTGAGGTAGTTCTCGACGGTGCTCGAGGGCAGCGGAGGCGTTGACATTGCGAGCGACCGTTGTAGCAAGAAAGCGCGGATTCGGCAAAAGGCGCCGCCGATGGCGGGAGACGCACGTCACCGTCGCGAGGTCGTCGTTCGCTTGACTCTCTGCCCTGCCGTTGCATATGATTCGACTTCTGTCGCCGGCCGGACATGGCGAGAAGGGCGGTTAGCTCAGAGGTAGAGCACCGGTCTTACACACCGGCTGTCGCAGGTTCGAATCCTGCACCGCCCACCACGCGGCGGCACCGGGATGCGGCAGACACGACTCGAGCGGGGTCGTAGTTCAGTTGGTTAGAACGCCGGCCTGTCACGCCGGAGGTCGCGGGTTCGAGCCCCGTCGACCCCGCCAATCCTCAGCCCTCAGTTCACAGGAGTCTGCTGTTTGCTGGGGCTCCGGCCCTGCAAGTCAGGCCGGGGCTCTCTGGCCCGGTGTGCCTGCAGGAACCTGCACGGTGCCGGCGCGCCCGGAGCCATGTCACCTTCAGCACGACACCCGCTCGTCGGCGACGTAACTCATCGCGCTGAACCGCCTCAACGTATACTTCGAAAGCCGCCGGCCCGTGGAGCCGGAGGGTGCTTCGGTCCTCGCCGCTCGAGGTGCTGATGGATGGCGGTCGGCGAGGAACCCGGACTGGAGACTTCCCGATGAGATGCAAACCCGGTGCGGCGTGGAAGGTCTGGCTGTCGTTGTGTGTGCTGCTGGTCCCGCACGGGCTCCAGGCGCAGCAGTACAGGATGGGCGCGCTGAAGCAGTCGCTGGCCGCGGACCAGCAACTGCAGAGGCAGTTCAAGTGGGTCGAGACGACGGCCGTCGGCCTGAAGGGCGGCGACTCCAGCTACCAGACGGCTGCGGCGGCCGGACCGGCCCAGGCCCAGACGAAGGCGGCCTCCACATCCGGCGGCGCCTCGACGGCGGCGATGGATGCCCTGACCGCGCCCATCGCGCTCTATCCCGACGCGCTGATTGCCCAGATCCTGCAGGCGTCGACAGACGTCGCGGCCCTGCAGAAGTTCTCTGCGTGGCTCGGGAGCAACACCAGCCTCAAGGGCACGCCCCTCCAGGATGCGGCGCAGGCGGCCGGGTTCGCAGCCTGCTACATCGCGCTCGCGCCCTTCGGCCAGGTGGTGCAGATGCTGGTGCAGAAGCCGGACTGGACCGCGCAACTCGGCAAGGCGTTCGTGGCCGACAAGACCGCCGTCTTCGACTCGATTCAGCGGCTGCGCGCGGCGGCACAGGCACTCGGCAACCTGAAGACCACCGAGCAGCAGGAGGTGGTCACCGAGACCACGTCCACAGGGCAGACGGTGATCGTCGTTCAGCCAGCAAACCCGCAGGTGGTCTACGTTCCCGTCTACAACACGCAGACCGTCTACGTGCAGCCGGCGCCGCCCCCTTCCTCGGCCAGCGTGGCGGGTGCGGCGATCGTGGGCTTCACCGTGGGGGTCATCATCGGGGCCGCCTCTGACCACTACTACCATGGGCCCTATGGGTGGCACGGTGCCGCGATGTACAACGAGGCCTGGGACCGCCGCGAGGACTACTGGGACGACCGCCAGGACTTCGCGGAGGATCGCTACGAGGGCCGGCAGGACTACGCGCAGGACCGGCAATCGAACGCGCAAGCCAACCAGCAGCAACGCCAGTCGACCGCCCAGTCGAGCCAATCGGAGCGTCAGGCGAGCACGCAGGCCAACCAGACACAACGTCAGTCGACGGCCCAGTCGAACCGGACCACGCGACAGGCCTCGGCCACCACGTCGAGCGTCGGGAGCGGGAAGGCGGCTACCGCGCGCAGCGGGGGGGGCGGCGGATTCTCGGGATACCAGAGCGGCGCGAGTGCCAGGGCCGAGAGTGCCAGGGGGAGTTCGAGTCGCTCCGCGAAACGGAGCGGTGGCGGCGGAGGCCGTCGGCGGTAGCTGACCGAGGTGCACCGCGCTCGACGAGCCGGTGTCCGCTGACGATCCTGGGAGAATCCACATGAGACTTTCTGACATCCGCACCGCGGCCGCCGTGCTGGGCTTGCTGGCGTTCCTGCTTCCGGCCTGCTCGCGACCGTCCGACCGCACGCGCTTCAACACGCCGGACGACGCCGCGAAGGCGTTGCTCGCGGCCCTCGAGACGAACAACACCACCGGGCTGACGACGATCTTCGGCCCGAACGCCGAGCAGGATCTCTCGTCGGGTGACCCTGTGTCTGATCGACACGACCGCCAGGTGATCGCGCTCGCGATGCGGCAGTCCTGGAAGTGGGTTCCGAGTGGCGCCGACCGCAGCGAGTTGGTGATCGGCGACGAGCAGTGGCCAATGCCGATCCCGCTGGTGAAAGCCGGGAGCGGCTGGGAGTTCGACACCGACGCGGGCAAGGACGAGATCCTGTCGCGTCGCATTGGCCGCAACGAGTTGCGCGTCATCGACCTGTGTCGCGCCTACGTCCTCATTCAGCGGGAGTACGCGAGCCAGCCGCGCGACGGCAAGCGCGCCGGCCTGTACGCACAGCGGCTCCGCAGCGAGCCGGGCCGGCAGAACGGCCTCTACTGGGAGGTGGGCCCGGGAGAGCGGAACAGCCCGCTCGGGGATCTCGCCGCCAAGGCGACGACCGAGGGTTACGACGAGAACAGGAACCCTTCGACGCCGTTCTACGGGTATTACTTCCGTGTGCTCACGGCCCAGGGCCCTTCGGCGAAGGGCGGGGCACAAGACTACGTCGTCAACGGCGAGATGTCCGGAGGGTTCGGCCTGATCGCCTATCCGGCCGAGTACGGCCGGAGCGGCATCATGACGTTCATGGTGAACCAGGACGGCGTCGTCTACGAATCGGACCTCGGCGAGGAGACGTCGAAGGCGGCTCCCGAGTTGAAGGCGTTCAACCCGGACGCAGCCTGGGCCGAGGTGAAAGTACCGTCGTCGTAGACGTGGGACCCGCGGCAACTGGAACGCGTCGATCAGGTAACCACTGAGGACGAACGCATGCGTCCATCGTCCTCGCGTCCTGGGAGCTCAGGGCGAATACGGGAAGATGTAGATGAGCTTCAGCGAGCCGTCGCGTTCGCCGATGTACAGCTGCATGTTCAGCAGACGGCTCAAGTAGACCGCCCCGAACACCTGTCTTGGCAGATCGGGCGACAAGTCCCTCTTCAGAGACGACCGGAAGGCATGCTCGAAGTACTGTTCGTTCTCCTCGAGGACGCGTGTCTTCCACGGGATGCCATGCGTCGCGAGGGGACGGTACCCTTCGAGCAGCCTGGCGTAGCTCGCGAGGTCATCGCGCGTGCTGATGGGCGGGAACAGTTCGTCCGCGACCGCATCCGAGTCGGGATCCAGATCGATCGGTAGAGACCGCTCGGGCCAGAAGCGGGCGAAAAGGCGGCGCCCGATCCGGTCCACTTCGCCCTGGAATGCGTCCTCCTCCATGGTGTCCTGGTTTGCGAGCGAGAGCTCACTGAGCACGGCGATCGCGAACTCGAAGAAGTGCACCGCCCGGCTCGTGTACAGGCGGCACAGTTCGGCATCGCCCGCCGACTTGATGAAGGCCGTCTCGATACCAAAGGCCGCATCTCCCCCGCTGTGCGCGCGAATGATCCCGACGGCTTCCTGGCAGGATCCGCGCAACTCGGATGCGAGGTCCAGCGTGTCGAGCAGCCGCCGCTTCAGCTCCCGATCGAACTCGACCACAGCCGCCGGCACCTCCACCTGCCCGTTCCGGTAAATCCGCTGCTCGTCCTTCTCGCCGTCTTCGCGGAAGAAGGCCCACGGACCTTCGCGTTTGCCGGCGACGTCACGTTCCCTCTTCGCTCTGCTGCGCGTTCGGGTGCCAGGCCACCCACCGCCCCTCGCGCCTGTCGGCGACGTACGCGCCCTCGTCGCTTTTCTGGCCGTTCGGGTGCCACGCCACCCAACGCCCCTCACGTTTGCCGCCCCTGTAGCTGCCCTCCTGCTTCTTCTTGCCTTCTTCGTGCCACGACACCCACGGTCCGTCGCGTTCGCCGGCCTTGTAGCGCCCTTCGGCGTGCCTTGGCCAACTGTCGAAGTCGTAATAGATGCAGGACTGCTTGCGATCTTCAAACGGCTCCAACAGTAGTTCCGGCGGCCCCGGTTCCGGCGGCCCCGCCAGTACGCAGACGGTCTCGTACCACAACACCCAGGCGCCGTCACGCGTGTCGGCCTTGTAGCTTCCCTCCTCTTTCTTGCGACCGAGGGGGAACCACGAGACCCAGTGGCCTTCGCGGCGGTCGGCTTCGTAGGACCCTTCCTCCTGCTTCTGCCCGTTCTCGTACCAGGACACCCACGGCCCGTCGCGCTTCCCGGCCCTGTAGCCCCCCTCCTGTCGCTTCTGCCCGTTCTCGTACCAGGAGACCCATCGTCCATCGCGCTGGTCCGCCGGTGCGTCGCCGGTGAACCCCTCGCTCGGCTGGAACGCGCCCCTGTACGCGCCCTCCTCTTTCTTCTGCCCGTCGGGGTAGAAGAACTGCCACACGCCCCACAACCGGTAGTTCCCGCCCGGTTCCAGCGCGACGCACCCGCGGGCCTTCACCTGGGTCGGGCTGTACCACTGCTCTCGAAGTTCCTGGCCGCGCGGGCAAGGCGCTTCTGCAGCCACTCCGGCCGCGCTCACTGCGGCGAGAGCCAATACCACACCCATTGCGTGTGGCGCATGAAGGCGCGCCATCAGCAGGAGACTGTGGCTCGGTGCGCACGGACGCTCGACGACTGTCGAAGGAGTGGCTGTGGTCGAAACGCCGGAGGCGGGAGTCGCCGCCTGCTCCGGCGCGCCGCTGGGACCGACGGACGCCGACGACGATACGCGTCTGACGAGACTGCCCGCCGGCGGTCGGATACGCATGGCCAGCGCTCCTGGAGGGGCTCTTGCCAGCCTCACAGCAGTATGTGCGGACTGCCGGGTAAGTGGTGCCGGTTTTCGCACGGCGACGTAGAATTGTCGGTGAGCCCGCGATCGTGCGCGCCTCGTGCAGGAGCCTCATGGAACGCATCACCGTCCACGCCAAATTCCACACCGGTCACCGGCAGATCGGATACCCCGGCAAGTGCAGGTTCGTTCATGGCCACACCTGGCGCGCCACCATCACGGTCACGACCGACGAGTTCCCGCGCGACGAACTCGACATGTCGCTCGACTTCGGTGACCTGAAGCGCATCCTGCGGTTCCTCGACCACAAGATGCTCGTGACCGAGAGCGACGCAACATTCCTGGACCCCGCAGTGTTCGAGCCCGAGGGCGTCGTGCTGCTCAAGGGAAAGGGCCCAAGCGTCGAGAACGTCGCCGCCTACGCTTTCGACAAAGTGGTTGACCACATCCGCGACAAGTTCCCGGGACGCGGGAAGGCGTACGTGGTGTCGGTGACCATCATCGAGACCGAGAACAACCTCTTCACGGTCGAGAAGACCGCCACGATCTAGGCTTGCCCGTGTGCACTGACCTGCATGAGCGCTGAACTCGCCATCATCCTGCTGTTGCTGGCGGCCAACGGCGTCTTCGCGATGGCCGAGATCGCCGTGGTCACCGCGCGCCGGGTGCGCCTCGAGCAACGCGCGCTGCATGGCGACACGCGCGCCGGCCGGGCCCTCAGCCTGTCGAGGAATCCGACCTCGTTCCTGTCGACCGTCCAGGTCGGGATCACGCTCATCGGCATCCTCGCGGGTGCCTACGGCGGAACGACCCTGGCGGCTCCGCTCGAACTGTGGCTGGGACGCTTTGCCTGGATCGGCGAGTCAGCCGACGTCGTGGCGTTCGCGGCCGTCGTGTCGGTCATCACGTATCTCTCGCTGGTGATCGGCGAACTCGTCCCCAAGGCCATCGCGCTGAGCAACCCCGAGGGGATCGCGTCGGCCGTGGCCACGCGCGTCGAAGCCGTCGCGCGCTTCGCCTCGCCGCTGGTGGTCGTCCTCGACGTGTCGACGCGCTTCGTCCTGAAGCTGCTCAGGATTGCCCCCGTCCGCGAAGGCACCGTCACCGAAGACGAGATTCGCGCCCTGCTCAAGCAGGCGACCAAGACCGGCGACGTCGACAAGGTCGAGCAGGCCATCGTCGAGCAGGTCTTCCGCCTCGGTGATCGCCGCGTCAGCAGCATCATGACGCCGCGGCCCGACATCGACTGGCTCGACATCCAGGAAGGGCTCGAGGGAGTGAAAGCGCACCTGTCGGTGGCCAAGCATCCCCGGCTGTTGTTCTGCGATGGCGGGCTCGACACCGTGCTCGGCGTGGTGCGCTCGGAAGACGTGCTGATGCACCTGCTCACGCACCGGCAGGTCGACCTGCGCGCCATGCTGAAGCCGCCGATCTTCGTTCCGGCGACCTTGTCGGTGTTCCAGTTGGTCGAGTCGTTCCGAGCCGGTAAGATGCACGTGGCGCTGGTGCTCGACGAGTTCGGTGCCGTCGAGGGGATCGTCACGCCCACCGATGTGCTGGAAGGCCTCGTGGGTGAAATGCAGTCGGATGCGGACGCGGGAGAGGACCCCTACATCGTCGCGCGAGCCGACGGGAGCTGGCTGGTCGACGGCATCACCCCGATCGAAGAACTCGCGCACGCCGTGACGCTGCCGCGGCTGCCCGACGAAGAGGCCGGGAGCTACCAGACACTGGCGGGATTCGTCATGACCCGGATGGCGCGCATCCCCCGTGCGGGCGAATCATTCGTCTACGGCGGCCTGCGGTTCGAAGTGATAGACATGGATGGCCGGCGGATCGACAAGGTGCTGATCGCCCGGATTGACGACAAGGAGCTGCCGGCACACCCTGCCGAGCCCACGAATGAGTGACTCCCCGCACGATCGGTCCTCCGCGGAGGCCGGCCTCCACGCTGACGCTCCGCCCCCGCCGGCAGCCGCCGACGCCGCGGAGCAGGCGCTCGTCGCACGGTTGCGCGCAGGCGACGAAGACGCCTTCGCGCTCGTCGTGCGCGACAACGGTCCACGGCTGCTGTCGGTGGCCCGCCGGTTCGTGCTCCACGACGAGGACGCCCACGACGTGCTGCAGGACGCCTTCGTGTCGGCGTGGCGGGGGATGGCGAACTTCGCCGGCACCTCACGGCTCTCGACGTGGTTGCACCGCATCGTCGTGAACGCGGCGCTGATGAAGCTCCGCAGCAAGCGACGGCGTCCCGAGGAGGCCCTCGATCCGCTGCTGCCCGCGTTCGACAGCGACGGGCACCACGCGGCGCGGGTCATGGCATGGCCCGACGCCGAGGCCCGGCTTGCCCGCGAGGACACCCGCCGCTACGTCAGGGCCCGCATCAACGAATTGCCGGAGTCGTACCGTATCGTGCTGCTGCTGCGCGACATCGAAGAACTGGACACGGCCGAGACCGCTCGCGCCCTTGGCCTGACCGAGAATGCCGTGAAGATCAGACTCCATCGTGCCCGTGCCGCATTGCGCACGCTTCTCGACCCACGCTTCCGCGAGGCCCTCGCATGACGTGCTGCGAGCTGCTCGAGTTCATCGACGACTATCTCGACGGCGGGCTCAGGCCTGACGTCCGGGCGGTCTTCGAAACCCACATGGGCAAGTGCCGGCCGTGCAAGGCCTACCTGGATACCTACCTGCAGACCGTGAAGGCGAGCCGTGGGTGCCGCGACGAGGCCGTCGCCGACGCGAAGGCGTGCGACGCGCTCCCCGCCGAACTGGTGCAGGCCATCCTGGCGGCGTGCGGATGCAAGAAGGCCCACCGCGCCCCGTGAGGGGGCGCGGCGTCGGCAGCGCACACGAGCCGAGGCGACGGCGGCCCCGTCAGACAAGGGAATTACTTCGAGCCGAGTTCCTCGTCGATGAGTTGGACGAAGGCTTCCAACGGCTGCGCGCCCGAGACGAGCCGGCCGTTGACGAAGAAGGCCGGAGTCGCCTGCAAGCCCAGTTTGCCGGCCTCCTCGATGTCCTTCTGGATGCCCGACCGGAACTTCCCGCTGGCCAGGCAGGCCGTGAAGGCCGGCGCATCGAGTCCGATCTTGGCGGCGTGCCCGCTCAACGTCGCGTCAGACACGTCGGTGCCGCCCGCGTACAGCAGGTCGTGGTACTCCCAGAACTTGCTCTGCTCGCCGGCACATCGTGCGGCTTCGCTGGCGCGCCTGGCGTTGGGGTGCAGCGAGTCGAGCGGGAGGTCGCGATAGACGACCTTCACCTTGCCCTTGTAGCGGTCGAGCAACTGCAGCAGCGTGGGCTGCACCGTGCGGCAGAAGGGGCAGTGGAAGTCTGAGAACTCGACGATCGTGACGGGTGCCGCGGCATCACCGCGCACCGGCGCGTTCCCGTTGTCGATCGTGGCTCGCCTGACGGGCGGGGCGGTCAGCGTGACATCGACCTTCGACGCGCTCCGCAGGGTCGCGATGAACTGCTCGCGCCTGGACTCGCGCTGCTGCGTCACCAGGAACTCGCGGATCCGCGCCTTGATGTCGGGCATCTCGCGGATGCGCGCCTTGTTCGTCTCGTAGAACCGATCGACCTCTTCGTCGGCCACGGGGGCCATCTTCGCGTCGATCTCGCTGGCCAGCAGTTGCTCGACCGCGACGTTGCGCTTCGCCGCCTCGCGTTCGACGAGGCGCTGCGCGATCATCGCGTCGAGTTGCTTGCGCTTGAGGTCGTAGATCTCGCGTTCGAGACGGCCAAGCTCCGGGCCGAGCGCCTTCTCGATTTCATCTTCGGTGATGGGGGTTCCGTCGATCGTGGCAAGCACGCGCGCGCTGTCGCCCACGGGCGTCGCCGGGGGGGCGGCCGACTGCGCCCCGGAATTCGCGAACGTCACGAGCAACGCGCCGAGGCCCACGATTCCCAGGGCGGCGACGGTGCGGGTTGGGGTCATGATCATCTCCATACTCCTCGTCCGTCTGCGACCTGCTGACGTGCGCGGGTGAAGTGTGATCGTGCAACGAACGGCGTCCAGAGTCAAAACTCGGCCGTCCGCCGCAGGATGGCGTCGACCGCGCCGGTCAGGCGGATGTCGGCCGCCGCTGGCGCATCTGGCCGTGGGCGCTGGAAACCTGCGGTGTCGCCGGGGAGCGTGAATCCTCTGGCGACGAGCGCCCCGTTGCTGCCGTGGTGGGTTCCCGGTCGCTGGCGACCGGGTCGCCGGCAGGGCGCGACCGGGGGTACACTGCGAAGGTGAAGCGGTCCATCCGGAGCCTCGCGCAGGGACGCCCGACGGCGGTTGCGGCGGCCATCCTGCTGGCGTCGGCCGTCGCCTGGACGATGGCCGTGGCGGCCGCGTGGGTGCTCTGGGACATCACGATGCACCTGCCCGGCCGCGACGCGATCTCCGGCATCGGCGACATGGCGCAGGCGACGACGATCTTCGACCGCCGCGGCGAGCCGGTCTTCACGATCTTCAAGGAGCAGCGGATCGAGGTGCCGGTCGAGCACGTGGCCCCGATCCTGAAGCAGGCGGTGGTCGCGATCGAGGATCAGCGTTTCTACGAGCATCGCGGCGTCGATGTCGTGCGCGTGCTCGGTGCGCTCGTGGCCAACGTGCAGAGCGGCCGCCGTTCGCAGGGCGGCAGCACGATCACCCAGCAGCTCGCGCGCCAGAGTTTCCTCACGACAGACAAGACGCTGCGGCGCAAGCTCAAGGAAGTGATGCTCGCCGCGCAGATCGAGCACTCGTTCACGAAGGACGAGATCCTCGGTCTCTACCTGAACAAGGTCTACTTCGGTGACGGCTTCCACGGAATCGAGGCGGCCGCCCGCGGCTACTTCGGCAAGTCGTCGTCTGAAGTGCGGCTCGACGAAGCGGCGCTGCTGGCGGGTCTCATCCAGTCGCCGTCGAACTACATGCCGACCGAGCATCCCGAGCGCGCCCTCGCCCGTCGGGCGACGGTACTGGCGGCCATGAAGTCGTCGGGCGTCATCGATGCCGCGGCCTTCGCGCAGGCAAAGGATGCGCAGCTGGCGCTGCAGAACGGCCTGCAGCGCGACGAGGCGTTCGGCCTCTACTACAAGGAACAAGTGCGCCGGGCCCTGGTCGATCGATTCGGGTGGGAACGCGTCTCGCAGGGCGGCCTCCGCGTGTTTGCCGCCATCGATGCCGACATCCAGCGCGAGGTCGAGCGGAGCGTCGAGCAGGAACTGGGCCGGATCGAGTCGCGCCGCGGGTATCCGCACCCGACGCGGGCCGCGCTTGGACCTCCCGCGAAGGACGCGCTACCCGACTACCTCCAGGCGTCGGTCGTCGTGCTCGACCCGGCGTCGGGCCAGGTGCTGGCCCTCATGGGAGGGCGCGATTTCAAGGAGAGCCGCTACGATCGCGCGTTCCAGGCCAGGCGCCAGCCCGGGTCGGCGTTCAAGCCCATCGTCTATGCGATGGCGATGGAGGAGGGCTTGTCGCCGGCCACGGTCCTGACGGGGCTCGACGAAGCGGTGCTCACACCCGACGGCACGTGGATGCCTGAAGACGAGCACTCGTCGGCCAGCAGCATGACGCTTGCGCACCGCGCTGCGGACGTCGAGCAACCGGGCCGCCGTGAAGCTGATTCGCAACGTCGGGATCGAGCGCACCGTTGACCTCGTGAAGCGGATGCGGCTCGGCGACCTGCCGGCGGTGCCGTCCATCGCGCTCGGGGCGGGCGAGGTCACGCTGGCGTCGCTCACGTCGGCTTACGCCACGTTTGCGAACGGCGGGCTGGTGCGGACGCCCGTCCTCGTGACACGGGTCGAGGACGCCGACGGGCAGGTGCTGTTCGAGGATGCCGGCACGCCGCAACGCGCCGTCAGCGAGACGACCGCGTTCCTCGTGGCGAGCATGCTCGCCGACGTGGTCAACAGCGGCACCGGCTACCGGGCGCGTGCCAACGGATTCATGCTGCCGGCCGGCGGGAAGACGGGGACGACGAACGACTATCACGACGCGTGGTTCGTGGGCTTCACGCCCAGCGTGGTGACCGGCGTGTGGATTGGGTTCGACCAGCCCCGGACCATCATGCCCAACGGCTATGCCGGAGACGTCGCGGTCCCTTTGTGGGCCTCGATCATGAAAGGCGCGACCGCCAACGCCAAGCCCGATTGGCTGACGCGGCCCCAGGGCCTGGTCGCCGTCGAGGTGTGCCGGGTGTCGGGACTGCGGCCGAACGTCGGCTGCCAGCACGTCGAGGTGGAGGACAGCGAGGGCAACGTCACCACCAGGTCGATGGTCTACACCGAGTACTTCGTGCGTGGCCAGCAACCCTCCGACATCTGCCCATTGCACGACGGGACGTCGTTCTTCGAGAAACTGGCCGGCGCCTTCAGCACCGACAGCGCCCCGCCCGTCATCGGGCGCGACGTCACCCAGCCGGCGATCCTGAGGCCGCCCACGCCAGCCGAGGTGCAGGCTCCCGCAGAGGTCACCGAGGCGACTGCTGCGCCAGCGTCGGCCGACGCCCCAGCCGAGACGCCCAAGAAGCGAGGCTTCTGGTCGAAGATCTTCGGTCGGGGCAAGGACGAGGACGAGCCGAAGCCACCGCCGGCCAAACCAAAGGCCCCCCCGGCGAAGCCGCCCGGTTGACCCGTTCGGAGCGGTCTGGCGGCCCGCGGACCGTGTGATAGGATTCGGGCGTTTACGGACATGCCTCTTGCCGACTGCGTAGGCCATCGTCAGGCACTGGGGTTGCTGACGCGCGCTGCGTCGCGCGCAGCCCTTCCACCGAGCCTCTTGTTTGCCGGCCCGGACGGCGTGGGCAAGTTCACGGTCGCCGCGGCGCTCGCCCAGACGCTGAACTGCGAATCGCCGGTCGCCGGCGACGCGCCCCTGCACCTGGACGCCTGCGGCACCTGCAAGACCTGCCAGCGGTTCTCGCGCATCCTGCGGCAGATGCGCGAGGGAATCGAGGTTGCCCTCGACTGCTTCGTGCGGATCGTTCCCGACGACAAGGCGTCCATCAAGGTCGACGTCATCCGCACCCTGCTGTCGCGTACGGCCTTCAAGCCGTTCGACGGCAAGCGCCGGGTGGCCGTCATCGACGGGGCCGACGCGCTCGAAGTCGGGGCGCAGAACGCCTTGCTGAAGGCCCTCGAGGAACCGCCACCGGCGACTGTGTTCGTGCTCGTGACGTCGCGTCCAGACAGCCTGCTCGAAACCGTGCGTTCGCGCTGTCCGCGGGTGCGGTTCGGACCGCTATCGCCCGATATGGTGGTCGAGGTGCTCGTCCGCGACCACGGAGTCGACCGGGCACGGGCCGTGGCGCTGGCCGCGGTGTCGGGCGGAAGCATCGGCGAGGCGTTGGCGCGCGATGCGGGGGCATTTGCCGCCGACCGGGATGCCGCCATCGATGCGCTCGAGGCGCTGGCGGGTGCCTCCGCGCCGGCCGCGCGCCTGCTGGCCATGCAGGCCCTCATGCGGCGGTGCGGGCGGCGGACGCGGGAAGAAGGGCGACGCCACGTTGTCGCGCCAGGCCGTCTCGGCGCGCCTCGACGCGTTGCAGGGCATCGTCCGCGATGCGTGTGCGACCGCGGCGCAGGCCGACGCGCACGCGATAGGAAACAGCGACGTCGTTGATCGACTCGCACGGTTGGCAGCGGCGTTCGACGCGTCGCGCCTCGTCCGTGCGTTCACCGCGATCGATCGCGCGCAGAGTGCGCTCGATCGCAACGCGCAGCCCAAGGTGGTTGCCGACTGGCTCGCGCTCCAGCTCTGAGCCCGTCGCGTCACCGGGACGCGTATAGATAGCTTGCGGCCGACATGCATGACCCGGGTCGTCCGTACGTCAGCGTGAAGTTCACGCGCGTCGGACGTGTACATACATACCTGCTGGCCGACCTGGCCATCCAGCCGCCGCCTTCCGTCGGCGACTACGTCGTGGTCTGCGACGGCCCCAACGGCCACGCGCATGCCCTGATCGTCCCGTCGGTGCCGCAGCTCGCCCAGCGCCGGCAGCCCCCGGCCGAATCGACACACGTCGTCATGCGTCGTGCGTCGAACGACGATGGGCTCGACCGCGAGCGCATCGCGGAGCGCGAACGCCAGGCGCACCAGTTCTGCCTGTTGAAGATCCGCGAGCGCGGACTGCAGATGAAGCTGACGCGGGTCGAGCAGCTGGCCGACCGGTCGAAGCTGCTCTTCTACTTCACGGCAGAGGGACGGGTCGACTTCCGGGAACTCGTGCGCGACCTGGCGGCCGAGTTCCGGATGCGGATCGAGCTTCGTCAGATTGGCGTGCGCGACGAGGCGCGCATGCTCGGTGGCTACGGCCCGTGCGGCCGCCCGCTGTGCTGCACCACCTTCCTGAACACCTTCGAACCCGTGTCGATCAAGATGGCCAAGCAGCAGCACCTGAGCCTGAACCCGTCGAAGCTGTCGGGAGTCTGCGGACGGCTGAAGTGTTGCCTGCGGTTCGAGTTGCCCAACGCCAGGGGCGAGACGTTCGCCGGATGTGCACACGAGTCGACGTGCAGCGGCGGCTGCGGGGGTGACGGCGGCTGCAGCGGCGGCGACGGCGGGTGCGGCTCGTGTGCGGTCAGGTGACGAGAACACGATGAGCGCGCGTCCACGCATCGGGATCACGGTTGGCGATCCCGCCGGCATCGGTCCCGAGATCGTCGAGCGGGCCCTCGCGGATTCGCGCGTGCTCGAGGTGTGTGTCCCGGTCCGCTACGGCCTCTCGGAGGCCCAGGCCCGAGCGGCGGTCGCCGTGGGACAGGTGTCGGCCGAGGCGGGGATGATCGCCTACGACGCCATTTGTGCCGCCGTGAAGGCCGCCCAGGACGGCGCAATCGCCGCCATGGTGACCGCGCCCATCAACAAGGACGCTTTCGCGAAGGCGGGCCTGCCCTGGCCGGGGCACACCGAGTTGCTCGGTCACCTCTGCAAGGCGCCGAGCGTGGCGATGATGTTCGACAGCGAGCGCCTGCGCGTCGTGCTCGCGACCATCCACGTGGCGCTGGCCGACGTCCCGCGCCTCCTCACGGCCGAGCGCGTCCGTACGATCGTGGACCTCACGCATGCCTCGCTTCCGCGTTTCGGGTTCGCACACCCGCGGATCGCGCTGGCCGGGCTGAATCCGCATGCGGGCGAGGAGGGCCTGTTCGGGCGCGAGGAGATCGACGTGCTCGCGCCGTCGGTTGCGGCCGCACGTGACCGGGGCATCGACATCGTCGGCCCGATTCCTGGCGACACCGTCTTCGTGCGCGCCCTGCGCGGCGAGTTCGACGTGGTCGTGGCGTGCTATCACGACCAGGGGTTGATTCCCGTCAAGCTCGTGTCGTTCGGCGAGTCGGTGAACGTGACGCTGGGCCTGCCCATCATCCGCACGTCGGTCGACCACGGCACCGCGTTCGACATCGCCGGCCAAGGGCTCGCCGACCACGGCAGCCTCGTCGCCGCCATCCGCCTCGCCGCCCGCCTGGCGAAGTAGCGCCGAAGGGGTCGTGTCTTTCTTTATCGCATTTTTCAAGCCCTGACCCCTCCGAGCGCGGGCCGCGCTCCTCCACGCGGGTGACCGCGACCTCGAGGACGTGCGACCATGAAGCACTGACCATGGCCGAGACCACCGACCGCGCCAACGCACTCATCGCCGAAAACCGCAAGGCCCGGCACGACTTCCACATCCTCGACACGTTCGAGGCAGGGGTGGCGCTGACCGGGTTCGAGGTGAAGTCCATCCGCGAGGGGCGCGTCAACCTGCGCGACAGTTACGCGCGCATCGAGAACGGCGAGGCCTGGCTGCTGAACGTCGACATCAGCGCGTACAGCCACCAGGGCTACGCCGTCCACGAATCGAAGCGGAAGCGGAAGCTCCTGCTGCACCGCGAGGAAATCCGCAAGCTGATCGGAAAGGTCGCCGAGAAGGGCCTCACGCTCGTGCCCACGCGGATGTACTTCAAGAACGGCCGCGTGAAGGTGGCGGTGTCGCTGGCCAAGGGCAAGAACGCCCCCGACAAGCGCGAGACCGTCCGCCGCCGCGACGCCGATCGCGAAACCCGCGCCGCCGTCAAAGCCCACCGCAACACCCGGTAGGGGTTACGCGAGCAGATCCTCGTACGCCGCGAAGACCGCTGGCCACGTGAACGCCTCTGCGTGGCGGCGACGCGCGTGCGCGCGCAACCGATCGCGCAGGCCGGCATCGTCGACGACCGCCCGCATCGCACGGGCACAGCCGTCCTGGCCCGAGAAGTAGACGGCCGCCTCACCCGCAACCCAGCGGTTGAACACGTTGTCGTGCGCGACGGTCGCCGACGCGGCCCCGAGCGCCTCGACCAGTGAAGGATTCGTGCCGCCCACCGTGTGGCCATGCACGTAGACCCGCGCATGCGCACGCAGGGCGTTGACGGTCGCGGCCTCGTAGACCGCACCGGGGAACCGCACCATCGGGCCTGCCGCGTCACGCACGGCGCGGTGATACGGATGTGCGCCGGCATCGTACTGGCCCAGCACCACGAGCGGCAGGTCCGGGATCGCGCGCGTCCACGCGCCGACGACCTCGCGGATGGAGTTCTCCGGCTCCGGGCGGGCGATCACCAGCCCGTAGCCATCCGCGTGCGACTCCGAAGCGCGCGAGTGGTGCCGGATCGACATCGCTCAACACGTCGGCGCCATAGGGAATCATCGTCACCGGGGCGTGCAGGGGCCGACGCTCGATCATCCGCGCGATCTCGGGATGGTCGGCGACCATGTGCGTCGCCAGTGTCGAGGCGCACCAACTGTTCGCGTAGAACCACGCGCGGATCGGTGGCGACCACTTCGCGCGTTGCCACTCGACGCCGTCCATGTTGACGATGTGACGGACGCCGGCCAGGCGGTGGCGCACGAAGAACAGCGCCGTGTTGAAGCCGAGCGTGAGCAGTGTGCCGCCCTCGCGCATGGCCTGCGCCGCCGACGTCCAGTCGAACGCGATCGATCCACGCGCGCCTTCGTCGACGACCGGGATGTCGACGAGCCGCACGCCCTGCCACTCGCGTTCGCCGCCGGTGTCACCGGGCCCCCGCTGGCAGTACACCGTGACCGACCATCCGCGCGAGGCGAGGTGCGGCGCAAGCCGCTCCGCAAACGCCTCGAAGCCGCCGTGTGCGTTCGGGATGCCGCGGGTTCCGAGGATGTGGACCCTTCGACTCGCCGCAGTCCCTGCGTCCGCTCGCTCAGGGCGGGCCCCGCTCGGCAGGGGATCGGGGACGGCTCGCTCAGGGCGGGCCCCGCTCGGCAGGGGATCGGGGGCGGCTCGCTCAGGGTGGGCCCCGCTCGGCAGGGGATCGGGGACGGCTCGCTCAGGGCGGGCTCCGCTCGGCAGGGGATCGGGGGTGGCTCGCTCAGGGCCGGACGTCACGCCGGAAGTTTACTTGGCGCCGCGCCTGAGGAGGACGGCCGGGATCGTGCGCAGCGCGATCTTCACGTCGAGCCACAGCGACCAGTTGTCGATGTACTCGAGATCGAGCCGCATCCACTCGGCGAACGTGAGGTCGCTGCGTCCGCTGACCTGCCAGAGGCACGTGAGGCCGGGCGGCATCGAGAGACGGCGACGCTGCCATGGCTCGTACTCGCGCACCTCGTCGAGCACGGCCGGCCGCGGACCGACGAAGCTCATGTCGCCGCGCAGGATGTTCCACAACTGCGGCAACTCGTCGAGGCTCGTGCGGCGCAGGATGTGCCCGAGCCGGTTCATCACCCGCGGGTCGTTCGTCATCTTGAACACCGGGCCATCCATCTCGTTGAACTCGGCCAGTGCCGGCTTCAGCGCCTCGGCATCCTCGCGCATCGTCCGGAACTTGAGGAAGATGAACGGCCGCCCGTGCAGGCCGCAGCGAATCTGCCTGAACAGCACGGCGCCCGGCGAACTGATCCTGATGGCGAGCGCGATGGCCGCAAACAGCGGGCTGAGGACCACGAGCAGCACCGAGGCGAGCGTCACGTCGGCCATGCGTCGCACGAACAGGAGCACCTCGTCGCGCGGCTTCGTCCCCATCGTCAGCAGCGACAGGCCGCCGAATTCGTCGAAGTCCAGGTGCGGCAGGCGCGAGGGCAGAAAGTTGACGACCAGGCGGGTGACGATGCCGAGCTGCTCGAGGTGGAGCAGGATCGCCTCGATGCGGTGGAGGTCGTCGGTGCGGTCGCCCGCCGGGGCAATCATGACTTCGTCGATGATCTCACCCCTGGTCACGCAGGCAGGGATGTCGTCATACGTGCCAAGCACCCGGTGCGGCAGCGAGTCATCGGCTTCCCAGGTGCCATCGGTCGCGACGGCGATGACGTCCAGGCCCCAGTCGCGGTGGTCGTCCACCGTGGCGGCCACGCGCTGGACGGCGTGGTACCCCCCGGCCACGACGATGCGGCGGCGGATGGTCGAGTCGAGCACGAAGCCGCGCACGAGCGAGCGGAAGCCTTCGATCGTGAGCGCGTTGAGCAACAGGAACAACAGGATGACGGGCCGGCTGACGTAGTCGAGCTTTGCCGTGAAGATGATCGCGAACAGCAGCAGGGCCGCGATGCTCAGTGCCCGGACCAGGCGCGAGACTTCTGTCGTCAACGTTCGCGCCGCGCGCGACCCGTACATCCCGCTCGCCTGGAACACGATCATCCAGAGTGGAACGATCAGCGCCAGCAGCGGCACGTAGCTCGCGAAGGGAAAGAGCGGCCCGAACGGCTCCCCGAGCGCCGAGAGGCGCTCGCGGATGAAATACGCGCCGCCGAACGCCGCCACCGTGGCAACGGCATCGGCGGCAACGTACGCCACGTTGAGGAGACGGGCCCGTTGGGAAATCACAATTCAGTCACAGGCCGGGAAGCCACGACATTGTAGCTCACGACGCCACGGAGTCCCACTGTGACTCTTGTCGGCCCACGCGCGTCGCGGCAATAGGGCCTGGCACTACCGATCGCCCGCACGCGTGTGCCGAGCTTGCGGCTCCGACTCGAACCACGCCGCCATGGCCGCTTCGCTCAGCTGGCGAGTCGCCATGATGTGCCGGCGCTTCCTCCAGGTGTGCCTCCAGAGCCGGACGACGTCGAGCAAGCCCGGAATGGACGACCACTCACGCAACACGACGTATCCCACCACCTGCAGGTCGCGGACGAGTGACGGCAGCAGGAACCGCCTGAAATGCGGCCGACTCTGGTTCTTGATCCGCAGGAGAAAACGGTTCCTGACCGACCAGCGATTGATCTCACCCGGCAACTGGGCGCGTCGCTGGGGAGTCACCCGGCGCCGATGGACGGCCACGGCGGCCGCGACGTAACGGCAGCGCCAGCCTCGCCACTGCGCGCGCCACGCCAGGTCGGCGTCCTCGCGGTACGCGAAGAAGTCCTCGTCGAAGTACTCGCCCTCGATCGCGACGTCGTCCAGCATTGCGCGTCGATAGACGGCTGCGGCGCCCGAGGCGCCGAAGACGTCTTCGTCACGGTCGAACTGGCCACGGTCTGGCTCATCGGCTCCGCGGTCGAGGTGACGGATCGACGGGACCATCACGATCCCCGTCGAGTCGATCACCGCCGACGGGTCGCGACGAACCAGCTTGCCGCTCACGGATCCGACGCGATCCTCGCCAGCCAGGGCCTCGATGGCCGTGGCGACGAACGTCGGTGCGAGCGCGACGTCGGGGTTGAGGGCGACGTACCACGCGCCGAGGCTGCGGCGGATCAAGGCGTTGTGCGCCGCGCTGAAGCCCGTGTTCCGGTCGAACCGCACGCGCTCGCTCGAGATGGTGAGGCCGGTAACGAGCGTCCACGTGCGGTCGGTCGACGCGTTGTCGCCGACGAGCAGTTCGATGTCGGGCTGATAGGTCTGGGCGCGCACCGCGGCGATGCACGCCGCGATGTCGTCGGCGCTGTTGTGGGTGACGATGCCAATCGAGATCAGGGGAGTGTCGGGCACGTGGCTCGACGTGGAGTTTATTGCAGGTGTGGCACGGTCGCAGCGAAGGCAATGCGCTGGAACACGGCGACGGGAGCGTCATCCGTCAGTCCCGACAGGTCATCGGAGTCCGAACCGACCTCCAGCTCCACGACGTTGGTCCCATAGCGCCAACCGGCGCGAGAGAGGTCGAAGACGAGGCTGGATCCGGAGCGATGCACGACCGCCGCCCCCGCTTGTGAGCCGTTGACGATGATGGCAAGCCTGGCTGACGCCGCCGGGGCAAGGCGGCTGATGGCGATCTCGAGCGTCGATGGCGCCTCGCGAAGCACGGGGACGTACACCGCGGCCTTCCGCGTCACCATCGTCCGCTGGCCCGAGGCGGCCGCGGCGCTGGCCCTCAGCCATCCCTTGAGCATGAACCGCTCGTCGATCGACTGCGCCAGGTCTCCGAGGCCGGTGAATGCGGCGTGGTCGACGGCCACCTCGTCGGGCGTCAGGCGGTCGCGGACGTATTCGATCCGGCCGGGAAAGTAGAAGAGGCGCATGCTGCCGACCGGCGAGCGATAGATGGGGTACCCGCTCGCCTCGACCAGCCGTCGGGCGTCGGCTGCAGCCGCATCGCCACCGGAGACGAGGAAGGCCGACGTCCGGTGGGCGAGGGCCGCCGTGACGACCCCTGCCGACTCGTGCGCGGGCACGACTTCGACGCGCGATCGCCTGGCGGCCAGCCGGCCGCGCAGGCAGTCGGCAGCCCAGTCTGACGACGTGATCACGACATCGCCCGCGCGGCCGTGGCCGGCGATGATGTCGGCGGCCGCCTCCCAGTCGCTGCGCGAGAGTTGCGTGTGGCAGTCGTACAGCGACAGCGAGAGCCCGCGCAGATCCAGGAGCCAGGGCGCGACGTATCCCGGCGCCCAGAAGAACCGATCGACGAGCGGGTTGTCGACGGGGGCGTAGAGCGACGCGCGCCATTTCATCAGCGATTCGTGGCGACCGACGTACGCCTCGCGGGCGTTCAGTCCTGCGCCCGTGGCGAGCAAAGGTATCGCCAGCAGTGCGGGCGCCAGTCGCGGCCAACGAGGCACGGCCACGAAGGCCAGTCCGATCCAGAACAGGTTCACGAACGCCATGTAGCGCGCGGGGATGACCTCGGCGTCGCCGAACTGACGGCCAATCGCGATCAGCGCGACGCTGCCGACCCCCAATATCGTCAGCGTCCACCCGACGAGTTCCAGACGCCTCGCGTCCTCACGCCTCCATCGCGCCGACGCGACGAGGGCAGCAACGGCCAGCAGGCCGACGACGCCGAGCGACATGGGGAGCCAGGGCTGCGCGGTTGGAGCGAGGGATGAGCCCAGCAACCGGGACATCGTTCCGAGCACCCGTGGCACGTTGGCCGTGCCGATGGCGCTGTTGATTTCGAGTGGCTGGCCCAGGCCCCTGAAGAACACGACGATGCTGGCAGCCGCCGCCACCAGCCACGTGAGGGCGAGCCAGGGCCGGGGACGCAGCCGCATCCACGCCACGGGGAGCAGGGCGGGCCACACGAGGAAGCCGTTTCCGAACGAGAACGTCGCGACCACACCGCATGCGGCTGCGGTCAGCACGGTGGCTGCCCGCGGGCGGGCAGACGACAGTAGAAGAGCCGCCCAGGTGAATCCCGCGCACGTCAGCAGCACCTTCACCTGCCATCCCCAGAGCCAGTTCTCCCACTGGTTCATCGACAGGAAGGTGACCGCGGCAACTGCCAACAGGATGGCGCGAGCGGCTGAGGGCACGACGCGATCGCGCCACGCGGCGATCCAGAGCGGGACGGCAGTCACCACGCCGAACGCCAGGTTCAGCATGCACTCGTGCCACATGTTCCAGTGGGTGGCACGCGCCAGCGCGATCAGGACGATGCGAGACATGACCGGCCGATGCTCGTTGTGCGGAGCGAACAGGTGGAGCCACCCGAGCTGCCCCTGGGCATCGAGCTTCAGGAGCGGCAGGAGCAACCACTCGTCCCAGAACGGGACGTCAACGTAGTACCAGTTGGTGAGGACGATCAGCGTGGCGAGTGCCAGCGCCGAGGCCAGGATGGCCGCGGTTGGTGCGAGTGCCGCACGCACGCGATGCCGAAGCGGAGCGGGCGGCGTGCCCTTCGCGGCGGCGAATGTCGGTTCGTCCCGCTGCGCGTGCGGGTGTTCCATGCCTGAATGATATGTCGGGGTCGTCGCTGGCCGCCGGCGCCTACTGCAGCTTCACGGCGGTGGCATTGCTGCCGCCTGCCCAGAACGATGCGCCCGGACCGTTCCAGTACATGGCGCGCTCGACGACGATTTCGACGCCGTTGGTCGACCTGATGATCGCCGAGAACTCGCTGTCGGAGAGTTCGGGCAGGTCGCCGGGCACGATGTTGAAGCGGCTCGTCGGGGCAATCGTGTACGTCTGGCTGAACGGCGCACCGGACGTCTTCAGGAACGTTACGGTCACCTCTGCGGCCTGCAGCGACGGGTTGGCCACCAGGATGTAGGTCTCGAACCCTCGCCCGCGGCCTGTGCGCCCTTCGGCCAGCGCCCACGTCAGGCCCGTCGCGGTGACGCCGAAGCTGTTGTGGGCCTCTGCCCAGGTGCCGAATCCTCCAGGCCAGTACATCGCGCGCTCGACGACGATCGGTACGCCGTTGGTCGCTTCGACCTTGGTTGAGAACGGCGCGTCACGCAGCACGTTGATATCGCCACTGACCAGCGTCAGTGCGCCTCCGTCGCTCGCGAGGTTCAGGTACGCGCTCTCGGCATCCAGGGTGAAGCGCTTGGCCGCAGCGACGGTCGTGGTCGCCACGACGGGCGGCACCCCGGGATCGCCGATGAGAAACGTGAAGGTGATCTGGGCTGGATCGGGGCTCGGGTTGCCGACGAGGATGTAGGTGTCGAAGATGTCGCCGGTCTTGCCCTCGGCGAGGAACCACGTGGTCGACAACTCCGAGACGCCGGCAGACTCGTGCCCGGCGCCCCAGAACAGGCCGCCCGCGTTGAAGTACATCGATCGCTCCGCGATGATCGGCACGTCGGAGTCCACGCGGATGGCGAAGGCCTGGCCGTCGAGCGCGGCGACGCCGTTCTCGAGCACCTGGATGGCCCAGACGGTCTGTCGCGAGTTCGCCGGCACGGCCACGTCGTAGCTGACCGGCGAGCCGCTCTCGCGCAGGAACGTCAGCGTCACGCTGGCGTCGGTCGCGGTGGCGTTGGCGAGCAGCACGAACGTGTCGAACAGGCCCTGGAAGCCCTCGCCGAAGTACCACGTGCGCGCCGGCGCCGAGACCGCACTTCCGGTGTGGCCACCGTAGTAGTCGTTGTTCCAGAACAGCGTTCGCTCCACGGCGAGTGGCACACCGGTGGTGGATTCGACGACGGTCGAGACCTCGCTGAACGGCGACGGATCGACGTCGAGTTCGTACCGGATGGTCGAGCGCGAGTTCGCCGCCAGGGTGGGCGTCTTCACCAGGACCGTGCCGTCCTTCTTCAGGAACGTCGCCTTGATCGGGGTGCTGGAGCCGCTCGGGTTCGCGACCGCAACGTCCATGTCGAAAAACGTGCCAGCCGCGCCTTCGGCGAGGAAGTAGAACTTCGGCAGCGCCAGCGATCCCATGTACGAGGCGGCGGCCGTGAAGGCCGGTGTCGCGCTCAGGGTCGCATCACGATTCAGCAGGCCGAAGTCCGTCGGTGTGTCGTTGAGCATCCTGTACACGAACGTCTTGTCGATCCAGGGCCGGGCCGCGATGCCGCGCATGAACGTGTCGAGCCACGCAGCCTGCTGCGCGCGTGTCGTTTCGCCTTCCTTCACCCAGAAGCCCGTCTCGGTGAGCCAGAGCGGGCGGCCCGCGCTGAATTCGGTGATGACGTCGCGCAGTGGAGCCAGCGACGGAGCACCCGGAATGCCGAGTTCGAACGACTCCGGGTCGTACCACGTGCCGTGGTGGAACGTGTGAAAGGTGAGGACGTCGGCCACCGGGCTCTTCCCCGCCGCCACGCCATCCCGCTCGCGGCGGAGCAACGCGTCGAGTTCATCGGTCCGGTCCACGTCGGGCCCGACGACGAGGGCGCCGGGATCCGCTGCCTTGATCGCCAGGTACGCGGGCCGCAGGAGTTCATCGACGAACTGATCACGTGAGACGTCGCCGTTGGCGGCGCCCTGCCAGAACACCCGGCTGTGCCGCTCGCCGCCGAAGCCATAGGCCTTCACCCTTCCCTTGTAACGAGACGCGAGGGCGGTCGCGAACGCGTGGACCGCCTCGGGGCGGGGGTGGTGGTCGTCTTCGCAGTCGGGAATCCGCTTGTACGGGTCGGCCGTGCCCAGCACGGCGTTCGGATCGAGGCAGTAGTAGAGCGCCTGGTCGTTCGGATAGCTGACGGGTGGGCCCGACAGCGCCCATGTCGCAGGCGCCGCCACCTGGAAGTACACGTTGAGTCCCGCGGCTTCGAGTCGCGTCAACTCCAGGTCTACCTGGTGCCAGTCGTAAGTGGACGCGGTCGGGTTCACCAGGTTCCAGAACACCAGGTACCGCACCCATCCGAAGCCGGCGTTGCGCACCTTCTGGAGCGCGGCGTCAGACGTGAGGATGTGGTCGTTCACGACGCCCCAGCGTGCGGCCTCCGGCACCGGTCCGGTGGGAGCAGGTTGGGCCACAAGGGCGGCTGGCACGAGGAGCAGCGCAGAAGCGAACAACGCGCGAAAGAGTCGAAGCACGGGCAGGGTCTTCATCAGGGGTCCGCGAGAGGGCAAAGCAAGGATCAGTCCCGGATCCATTGTCGGCTGACGGGCCCGCCTGCACCAGTGCGGTGCAGGGCGACGCGGCGCGATCCGCCGGTCGGCCGCTACCGCAGGCTCTGGATCAGGAACGTGTAGATGTCGGCGTCTTCGTCGAGGATCTTCGCGACGGGCTTGCCCGCGCCGTGGCCGGCCTTCGACTCGATGCGGATCAGGATGGGCGCCGACCCGCCGGTCGCCGCCTGCAGCCGGGCCGCGAACTTCTTGGCCATCCCGGGGGCCACCCGGTCGTCGGTGTCGGCGGTCATCACCAGCGTTGTCGGATACGCGACACCATCCCTCACGTTGTGCAGCGGCGAGTACGTGAACAGGAACGGGAACTGCGCCGGGTCGTCGGCCGACCCGTACTCGGGGATCCAGAACCGCCCGACGGTGAAGCGGTGATAGCGCAGCATGTCGGCGACCGGCACCCGGCACACCACCGCGCCGAACAGCTCGGGGCGCTGCACCAGGACGGCGCCCGTCAGCAGCCCGCCGTTGCTCGCGCCCTCGATTGCCAGGTATCGCGTCGCGGTGTACTTGTTGGCGATCAGCCACTCGGCCGCGTTGATGAAGTCGTCGAAGACGTTCTGCTTCTTCTCGAGCATCCCGGCCTCGTGCCAGGCCTCGCCGTACTCGCCGCCACCGCGCAGGTTGGCCACGGCGAAGACGCCCCCGCGTTCGAGGAACACGAACTCCGACGGGTCGAATGCCGGCGTCAGGCTGATGTCGAATCCGCCGTAGCCGTACAGGTGCGTCGGACGCGTGCCGTCGAGTGCGAGCCCCTTCCTGTGGACGAGGAACATCGACACCCTGGTGCCGTCGCGCGACGGGTACCACACCTGCTGCACGTCATAGGCCGACGCGTCTACCGGGCTCTCGACTCTTGCGAACACCGTCAGGGTCTTCGAGGTGAGGTCGTAGCGGAAGGGCGTCGGCGGAAACGTGTACGACTCGAGCCCGATGAACACGTCGGTGCTCGACGGATCGGCATTGAGCGCGCGCAGCGTGCCGATCGCGGGCAGCGTCACCTCGTGCACGGCACCGCCATCGAGCGAGACCGTGACGACCCTGGCGCTCGCATTGTGCAGGTACGAGATGACGAGGTGTCGCTTCGCGAGCGTGGCGCTCTCGAGACGGTCGTCGGTCTGGGCGACCACCGGCGCGACCGCTGCGCCGGCGATGCCGGGGACGCCGCGACGGCCCGCACCCTCGGCCGGCGATGAGGCAAGCGTCGCCGGCAACGTCACCGACACGATCCGGCCCTTCTTCGCATCGAGGTCGGTCGTGAAAAAGAGGCGATCCGCGGTGCTGTCGATGAAGTTCCAGGCGTCAGCAAAACCCTCGAAGAGCACGATCGGCGCCGCACCTGCGGCGCCGGCGCTCGAGCACGCGGACCTCGCTCTTGCTCCCGGAGCCCTTGTAGCCGGTGATGACCAGCACGCGATCCTCGAGCGCGGTCGACACGGCGAAGATCTCTTCCTTCTCGTCGGGACGCTCGAACACGAGCGTGTCCTTTTCCTGCGCATCACCGATCTTGTGGAAGTAGACCTGGCAGAAGTAGTTCTCGTCGCCCTCGGGCACCGAGCCGGGCCTGGGGAAGCGCGTGTAGTAAAAGCCGCTCTTGTCTTTCAGCCAGCTGATGCTCGTGAACTTCACCCAGTGCAGCGTGTCGGGCAGGTCCTTTCCGGTCGTGACGTCGCGGACGAACAGGTCCTGCCGATCGCTGCCGCTCGTCGACAGCGCGTACGCCATCAGCATCCCATCGTCGGTGGGCGTGACATCGGTGAGTGCGACGGTGCCATCGGCGCTGAGCGTGTTGGGATCGATCACGAGCCGGGGCGTGCCGCCGAGGCCGTCCTGCACGTAGAGCACGTCCTGGTTCTGGAGGCCCGTGTTCTTCGTCACGAACAGTCGCGATCCGTGCTGCGACGGCGTCCCCGTGCGTGCGAAGTCGCGCAGTTGCGCGAGGCGCGCGCGGATGGCGTCGCGCTCTGCGCCATCGAAATACTTGCGCACCAGCTGGTTCTGCGCATCGACCCAGCGGACGGTGTCAGGGTCGCCGGCATCTTCAAGCCAGCGGTACGGATCGGCCACCCGGGTACCGTGGTAGTAGTCGACGACGTCGGCTTTGTGAGCCGGTGGATAGATCAGCTTCATCGGTTGGGGTTGGGCAACGGCGGCAGACGCGATCAACACCATCGTCGGGACTGCGCCATGCAGGACCCGGGTGACGGCAGCGGTCCACGCGCGAACAGGCATCGTTGAGGTCCTTTGACCGACCGTTCATTGTGGCACATCGTCGAAGCGGTGCATCCCGCAGGCGGTGCACGCCGCTCACCCGCATCTATCGCGCTGACACCTCGCGCAGCCTCGCGGTTCCCGCGGCCACGGCGGCCTGGATGCGGCGCGACTCGCGGTCGAACATGGCAGCGTCCTTCTTCTCGACGGCCTCGCGCAAGGCGGGGAAGGGCCACGGCGCATAGCCCGTCGTCAGCCCTGGACCGATCAACTGGTGCCGGAACCAGGGGCGCCCCGGGAGGCCGTCCTTGTCGAGGAACGCACGCTCGACCACGTTCAGGGCCTGGTTCATGCGCTCGAAGCCCGCCGAATCGCCCGCGCCCAGCGCGCGATCGACAGCCGCGTCGGCGGCCCGGCCCGCCGCGTCGAAGTCGGCCAGCGCCTTCACGATCGGCGCGAAGTCTGGCAGGAAGGGATCGCCCGTGGCCGTGCGTGCGGTGCGCACGACATCGCTGCGCATGGCATCCAGGTCATCGCGCAACGCCGTCGCGTATCCGGCGAACCGCAGCGGGACCACGTCGGCTGTCGCCATCCGCATGGTCAGCAGGCCCAGCAGGCGCGCCGCCGCCTGGTGGTAGAGGAACTCGGGATCACCGAAGTGCGACATCCAGTAGTAGTTGTCGTACACCGAGTGATAGACCCCGTACGATCCACCGAACCCCATGTCGGCCGACGGGATGCCGAGGTGGTCGAGGAACACGGTGTAGTCGGAACCCGAGCCGAGGCGCCCGAGTTGAAGGTCGAAGGCGGCGTCCTTGCCGTCGAGGACGACGGGGGCCGCCTGCGCCCACGCGGTCTTCGATCGCTGCTCCCAGGCGGCGCCAACGGTGCCGCCCCGCCTCGGCTCTGGCACGAGGGCGGCCACCTCTCGCACGACATCGCGCATCGAGGGCACACCTGACGCGCCGAAGTTCGGTCCGGTGACGGCGGCATCGACGTTCAGGTACGCGACGGCCTTCGCGCCGAGCATCGCGGCGTTGTCCTCGGCCCACTCGGTCGATCCGACCAGGCCGTATTCCTCGGCATCCCACGAGCAGAAGAGGATGGTGCGCTTCGGCTTCCATCCCGCCTTCACGGCCGCGCCGAGGGCGCGCGCGGCCTCGAGCATGGCCGCGGTTCCCGAGTTGGGATCCACCGCGCCAGGCGTCCAGGCATCGCGGTGGTTGCCGACCACCAGCACCTGGTCGCCGGTGCCCGGTACCCTGGCGACGACGTTGTAGATGGGCTTCAGGCCTTCGTCCATGTCAACGCTCATCTCGACGGCCGTGCCGCCGGGACCGACGTGATACGAGAAGGGCAGGCCGCCTTGCCAGGTGTCGGGCACGCGCGGTCCGCCCAGCGCGCGCAGCAGTTTCTCGGCCTCGCGGTACGAGATGGGCAGCGACGGAATCTTCGGCACGTTCGTCATCTGGTCGCGCGTGATGCGCTTCGCCGACGAGGTCGAGGCGATGCCACCGGGCGTCGACGGGTCGCCGGGCTGCAGCGACAGGTACTGCACCGATCCGCGCTGGATGGCCGACGGGGGCCGCATCGGCCCGTCGGGGAACACGTCTCCACGCATGTAGCCATCGTCGGCGGGGTCAGAGAAGATCAACACGCCCGTCGCCCCGCGGTCCTGGGCTTCCTTGACCTTCAGGCCGCGGAACGCGCCCCCGTAGCGCACGAGCGCGATGCGGCCCTCGACCGAGATCCCCATCTGCTTCAGCCGCTCGTGGTCGGCGGGCGAGCCGTAGTTGACGTAGACCACTTCACCCGACGCCGTCCCCGACGCGCCGTAACCGTGGAACGCGGGGAACATCCCGAGCGGCGTCGAGTCGTTGTCCTGCGCGTAGGCGTCCTCGATGAGCGAGAGCGACTCCTCGCGCGGCCGGGTCATCTTGAGCGAGACCTGCCGCGGGTGGTTGAGGAACACGTCGTAGCGAACGATCTCGGTGTCGAGACCGAACTCCTTGAAGCGGTCGCGCACGTACTCGGCCACCTTCTTCTCGGCCGGCGTCCCTGCGACGTGCGGCTCACCCGTGAGCTGGAAGAGCCATCGGCGTGCGTTGTCGGGCGTGGGCGTGTCGAGCGCGATGCGCTCGAAGCGTGCGCTGGCGTCAGCTGTCGCCTGTGTGAAGCCGAGTGGCGGCCGCTTCGCGTCCTGGGCACTGGGCGCGATGGACGCCACCACGAACACGAAACACAGGGAGAGCGAGAGCGGAACGACACGACGCATGTGGAGGCTCCTGAGGGTCAGTGGCCGCGAAGGATATCAGTACCCCGCCCCGTGTATGCTGTCGCCCGAACATGGCCACGGTCGTCGTCCTCGTGATGTACGCCGCGTTTCTCGGCATCGGATGGTTCGCCGCGCGGCGGGTGAGGCGTGGCGACACGTCAGACCTGATCGTCGCCGGGCGGAACATGCCCGTCTGGATCGCGACGCTGACGATGACCGCCACGTGGGTGGATGGCGGATACCTGCTCGGCACCGCCGAAGGTGTCTACCGATCGAGTGTCGTGTCGGGGCTGCAGGGTGGCGTCTGTTTCGGCATCAGTCTGCTGATCGGCGGGCTCTTCTTCGCGCGGACGATGCGGCGGCACGCCTTCACCACGCTCATCGATCCGTTCGAAGCGCGCTTCGGGAAGCGCTGGGCTGCCGTGCTCTTCGTTCCTGCCATGCTTGCCGAGATCTTCTGGAGCGCGGAGCTGCTCGTCGCGATCGGATCGACGCTCGGCGTGACGCTCGGGATGTCGCTCACGACCGCCATCCTGCTGTCGGCGGTCGTCGTCACGGCGTACACGGTGGCAGGCGGCATGTGGTCGGTCGCCTACACCGACGTCATCCAGTTGGGCCTCGTCGTCCTTGGTCTCGCCGCCGCGCTCGTGGCGCTGGGCACGTACGCCGGCGGGCTCGGCGGCATCTGGAACAGCTATGCGGCCCTGCGCCCGGAAGGATCGACCCTGTGGCCGCCCACCGGACCAACCGCGTCGCTGTGGACGCTGCAGAGCACAACCGCGTGGTGGGACGTCAGCCTCATGCTGATGCTGGGCGGCGTGCCCTGGAACTGCTACTTCCAGCGCGTGCTGTCGTGCCGGACGCCGGGGCGCGCGCAGGCGCACTCGCTGCTGGCCGGTGTGCTCACCATCGCCTTCACCGTGCCGCCGCTCCTGATCGGGCAGGCGGCGCTGCTGCACGCCTGGCCGGCCGGCCTCGCCGCCGAACTGCAACTGCAGCCGGCGCAGGCGCTGCCCATGATGTTCCGTCACGCGCTCCCGCCGCTCGTCGGCGTGCTGGGCCTGTGCGCCATCATCGGGGCGGTCACCTCGAGTTTCAGTGCCTCGATCCTCTCGGCGGGGTCGATGTTCGCGTGGAACTGCGGCTACCGCCTGTGGAAGCCCGACCTGACGACCGGGCAGTTGACGTCGCTCATCCGGATCACGATCGTGCTGCTCGGCGCCGCGTCGGCCGTCATGGCCCTGCGCGTCCAGAGCGTGCAGGCGCTGTGGTTCTTCACGAGCGACCTCGTGTTCGTGCTGCTCTTCCCGCAGCTCGTGTTCGCGCTCTACGACTCGAAGGCCAACCTCGCCGGCTCGGTCACGGCCTTCGTCGTCGCACTCGTGCTGCGGCTGGGCGGGGGCGAGCCGTTGCTGGGGCTGCCGGCGACGATTCCCTATCCCGAGATCTTCGCGTCGTGGCTGCCGGGCCAGCCTGCAGACTGGTACGATGGCGCGGCGCTGCTGTTCCCCTTCAAGACGCTGGCCGCGGGCACGGGCATCGTCCTGCTCCCGCTGGTCTCGCGTCTCACGGCACGCTGGTCACCCGTCCTGCCGCTGCGCAATGCGGCGCACTGAGCGCCGACCACACCCTCCGAGGATCCTGACGTGACGAGTCGACACTACCGTTTTCCGCTGGTCTTCACCCTGTCGAACCTGATCTGCCTGCTGGGCGCTGTGACGGCATCGGCCCAGCCGCTGTTCACCACCGCGTTTCCGAAGGACGAGTTCGCGGCGCGCCGCCAGGCCCTGATGGCGAAGATCGGCGACGGGGTCGCCATCCTCAGCGGCGCGACCGAGCGGCCCGCCTACGAGCGGTTCCGCCAGAACAACCAGGTCTACTACCTCACCGGCCTCGAGGTCCCGCGCGCCATCGTCGTGATCGATGGACGCTCGAAGATCACGACCGCCTACATCGCGTCGCGCAACGAACGGCTCGAGCGCAGCGAGGGACCGGTGCTCGTGCCAGGCGAGCCTGCGCAGGCGCTGACGGGCATCGAGCGGGTCGTGCCGCGCGAGGGCTTCGCGGCCGCCCTGGCGCAGATCGCCCAGGATGGGCGGCTCGTGTACGTGCCATTCAGGCCCGAGACGCTCGGTTCATCGACGTGGGGACAGGTGAACGCGCACGCGGCGGCGTCGGCCAACGACCCCTGGGACGGCCGCACGTCGAAAGAGGCGGCGTTCATGGGACGGATCCGGCAGGCGCATCCGGCGATCGAACTGCGCAACCTCGATCCCATCCTCGATGCGATGCGCCTGGTGAAGAGTCCACGCGAGATCGTGGCGGTGCGCGAGGCGACACGGCTGGCGTGCGAGGGCATCCTCGCGGGCATGCGCGTCGCGTCGGCGGGCAGGTTCGAGTACGAGATCGCGGCGGCGGCCGATCAGGTCTTCACGGCCGGTGGTGCCCAGGGGCCGGCGTATTTCGCGCTCGTGGCGACCGGCGCCAACGCGCACTATCCGCACTACCACGCGCTGTCGTCGGCGTTGACGGAGGGGGATCTGGTCCTCTTCGATTACGCGCCCGACTACCGCTACTACACGTCTGACGTGACGCGGATGTTTCCCGCCAACGGTACGTTCACCCCGGCGCAGCGCGAGATGTACACGGTCTACCTGCGGCTCTACCAGGCGTTGCTGACCTCCATCGTGCCGCGCAAGACGCCGAAGGCGATCGTCACCGAGGCCGTGGCGAAGATGGACGCGTTCCTCGCCTCGGCCGCGATCGGAGATCCCAAGTTGAAGGCCGCAGCCGACCGTTTCGTCGCTCGGTACCGCGAGAGCGGCAACGGCATGTTCGGGCACTGGGTCGGGATGGAGGTCCACGACGTCGATGCGCCGTTCGACACCCTGCAGCCGGGGATGATCTTCACCATCGAACCGGCCCTCACCATCCCCGACGACAAGATCTACATCCGCATCGAAGACGTGATCCTCATCACCGACACCGGTTACGAGAACCTGTCGGCCTCCCTTCCGGTCGAGCCCGCTGCCCTCGAACGCGCGATGCGCCCTCGTTGACAACTCGCGCTTCCCCCGTGCCGAAAAAGCCCCGAATTGGGGTCAGACCCCAACTCGGGGCGATCGCGGGGGATTCGACGCCAATCGGGGGGCGATCGGGGAGCGGAGCAGAAGCGTGCCAGCTTGGTGTCAACTGGCGGCGACAGGTGCGGGACGCGCGTTGCCTACGCGGTGCGGCGGGCGCAGAGGGCCGCGCCGACGACGCCGGCGAGGGGGTTCATGATGACGTGCACGGGCACGTCGTCGAGGATGCCAGCCAGGGGCGCCTTGGCGCGGAACACGCGCAGGAACTCGGGGCGTCGCAACCTGTCGATGAGACGCGGCGGGATGCCGCCTCCGATGTAGAGCCCGCGCGTCGCCACGGTGATCAGCGCCAGGTTGCCCGACACGGCGGCCAGGCCATCGAGGACGAGGTCGAGCGCTTCGACGCAGGCGGGGCAGGCGCCCGCGAGCGCTTCCGCGACCACGTGCGCCGGCACCCTCGACGCGTCGGCGTCGGCAGCGAGGCGGGGACAGCGCCCTCGGTGGGTGAATCCCGAGACCTGCACCAGGCCGATCCCCGACACGACGCGCTCGATGTCGGCGCGTCCGTGCGCCGCGCGCAGGTATTTCAGCAACTCGATCTCGCGGTCGGTCCGCGCGGGATAGTCGGTGTGCCCGGTCTCGCTCGGCGAAGGGACGAGCCTGCCGTCGATGTCGTGGAGCATCGCCGCCCCGAGACCCGTGCCGACCGTGATGATGGCGATGTTCCCGTGCGCGCTGGGGCGGCCCTCCTGAAGCGTGACCCGTTCCTCGCCTGTGAGCAGCGGGATGGCCCATGCAACGGCTTCGACGTCGTTGATGATCGTGGCGCGTGTGAGGCCGACGCGATCGGCGAGCTCGCGTGCCGTGATGCGCCACGGCACGTTCGTCAGGATGGCCTCGCCGTCGGTCACCGGGCCGGCCACGCCGATGCATGTCGAGCCGAGCGCGTGGGGCGGGGTCGCCGTCTCGTCGAGGAAGCGCGCGACGATGTCGGCGAGGCTGCCGTGGTCGAGCGTGACGTACTCGTGCGCCACCACCGCCGCCGGCCGTGGGATCGAGTCGTCGTAGAGTCCGAGGCGGGTCGTCGTCCCGCCAAGATCTCCCGCGAGGATCATGCTCGCAAGGATATATCCTGTCCGTGATGCGCGCGTCGGAGTTCTCGGGAGAAGTCGTCGCCCTCGCTGGACGTTTGACGACGCTCACGTCCGACGAGGCGGCCTCGGCCATCCGCACTGCCGGCGGCGACGTGGACGCCGTCCCCACGATTCGCACGACGCTGGTCGTCGTGTCGTCGCCAGACCAGCGCGACACGGTTGCGGTAGTCGCCCCGCACGCGCGCGTGATCGACGAAGACGCCCTGTGTGCACGGCTCGGCCGGGTCGGGCCTACTGCGCTCAGGACGCAGCACCATCCGGCACGCGCGCTCAAGGCACGCTATCCCCTGCTGAAGGCCGATCACCTGCGGTTGCTCGAGCAGTGGGGCGTGCTGCGCGGAGTCGTGCGCACCCCGCACGAGGTCTACTACTCGTTCGGCGACGTGGCGATCCTGCGGCAGGCGCACGGGGAACTCGAACGCGGCGTCGCCTTCAAGCAGATGCTGCGGACGCTGATGGCCGAGCGCGAGGGCCAACTGGCGCTCGACTTCCGCCCCGGGAACTCGGATGCACAGCCAGCGAAGGTCGTCAGCCTGTCGCCGCGCCCGCGGATGCCAGCCGCGCGTCCGCTGTTCGAGCCCGGCACGGTCGTGGCCATGCGGACGCCCGCCGAGACGAAGTTCCTCGAGGCGACGACGATGGACGTGGGCCCGACGGCCGACATCGCGGCCGCGATGAGTGCCTATCGTGCAGCACTCGACCTGGATCCCGACCTCGTGCCGGCGATGATCAACCTCGGGAACCTGCACTACCTGCGCGACCACTTTGCCGAGGCGCACGCCCTGTACTTCCAGGCGGCCGTGATCGACAGCGAGTGCTACGAAGCGCACTACAACCTGGGGAACATCGCGCACGATCGCGGGCGGTTCGAGGATGCAGCGGCGAGCTACGGCGAGGCCCTGCGGATCCGCCCCGACCATGCCGATGCCCACTTCTACCTGGCGGTGACGCTCGAGAAACTGGGCCAGCCCCAGGCGGCGCGGCCGCACTGGCGGGCGTACCAGCAACTGGCGCCCCAGGGCGAGTGGATCGACCTGGCGCGGGAACTCGGCGACGATTCTCCCTGAATCCGTCTGCCAGAGACGGATCGCGCCGGGGTCAGGAGAAGGGTTCCGGCTTCTTCGACCCGCGCCTGACCTTGAAGTACGCGCAGTCACGACACCAGGACTCGGCGCTGAACCCTGCAATGCCGGCCAGCGACCGCACGTCGGACTGCGTGCAGTGCCGGGGGCCGTCCGCGCCTTCCGCCTTGTGCCAGCGGCACGCATAGAACCGCGCCAGCGCCGGCGAGAGGGGGGCCGGCGCCTCGGGCTCGGGTGCGGTCGCCACGGGCGCTGGCGGAGCCGGAGGGCTAATCGGGTCGGTGGGATCGATCATGTGAGGTCGGATGGTCGAGCAAGTCGGCTACACGCATCCCGCAACGCGACGTCGGTGCGATGACGTTGCGTGGTGCATGGGAACGCGTGGAACCACGGCGGTTACCGGGCGCGGAACGTGATGATGCCGCGCACTGGATCGTACGGTGACACGCCAACCGTGACGCGATCGCCGGGAACGACCTTGATGCGGAAGCGGCGCATGCGGCCGCTCAACTGGGCGAGTACTTCCTGGCCAGAATCGCACTGCACGCGATACAACCCACCACTGTGAACGGCGACTACAGTGCCCTGTACGTCAATTAGATCGTCTTTGCTCAAGCAAACTCCCGCGGTAGTGTGCCACACGCGTCCGGATCCGGCAAACCTTGTGCCGGTTTGCTGCACATCTCGTCACGTCGAGGCCGACGAGGTGCATTATCATAGGCGCGCCCGTCGTCCTTGTCGCCATCCATGTCAGTGTCGCCGCCCCCCGCGTTTGCTGTGAGCGCCCTGTACGACCGGTTGCTCCAGTCGGCCATGCGCCGGTATTTCTCGCGCGCCACGCTCGAGACATCGGCCACGCCGTCGGCCTCGTCGGCCGGTCGCCTGTCGATCGAGCCGACCGAGGATCCGTGCGCGCTGGCGCTGCGGTGGTTCGGTACCCGACACGTCCTGCGCACGCCCGCCGATCGCCCGTTCTCGTCCTACGAAGTCCGCCTGGCGCGCGCCATCGCCGGAGTGCTCGAGGCACGCTATTCGGCCCTGTTCGACCCGCGGCGGATGACCGAACACAGCGACCTCTTCCAGGGGGTGATCGACGACCGCTACATCGGGGCGTTCCTCGACCAGCGCGAGTACGAGCCGGGCGAGGGCCAGACCCACGCCGACCAGGTCGCCAACGCCATCGACGTCCTGCGTGTCGCCGCGCTCTCGAGCTACGAGAATCGCGCCATCTCATCGGGCGTGCTGATTGTCGACACGAAGGGAGACGCCACGAGTGAGCGGCGCATCCCGCAACAGCCGGTGCAGTATTCGGTGGCCTTGTCGGGCGTCAAGAGCTTCTATCGCCTGTGCGATGGCCTGCGTACCGTCTACCTGACGAACCAGCACGGCCACATCCTCGACATCGTCGACATCGAGCGGTTTGCCGGGCAAGTCAGCGCCGGGAAGACGCTGGAGGTGCCGTGCGCGCACGCCTTCCACGCGCATGCGCTCGCCACGCTCGGCTCGTCGCGCGTCTGCATCGTCTTGAGCCCGACCCACGAGATCAAGGTCTTCGCCGAAGGCACACAGGTCTTCTCGTTCCGCAGCGCCACGTGGCACCTGCTCGACCTCGCGGCGAAGTACGCGCAGTGGCAGCGGGCCGTCGGCCATCCCAAGGTGGCGCAGCGGTTGTTCCAGACGGCGCTCGACCTGTCGGACGCCCGGCAGGGCGCACTGTTCGTCGTGCTGCGCAACCCGATCAACGCGATCGCCGAACTCGTCGCGCCGGCCGACGTGCTGCGCTCGAACCCCGTGCGTGACGCCGACGGGGTCGTGTCGCGACGCGATTTCATGTACCTGCTGACTGCCCGCTCGGTGGTCGACATCGACGAAAGCGTCCTGGTCGCACTCGCGAGCATGGATGGCGCGACGATCGTCGATCGCGAAGGGCGCCTGTTGTCGGTCGGCGCGATTCTGAGGCATCCTGCCACGGAGCTGAGTGGCACGCAGGCGGCCGAAGGCGCCCGCTCGACGGCGGCGCTGGCGGCCAGCCGCTTTGGACCCGTCTTGAAGGTGAGCGAGGATGGCAACATCTCGTGCTTCGACCGGGTGAAGCTCTGGGAGATGTGATCCACATGCGAGTGTTCCTGACCGGTGGCACGGGGTATGTCGGCGCCGCAGTGCTCGAGGCCCTGATCCGGGCCGGGCACGACGTGACCATGCTGGTGAGAAACCCGGGTGCCGCCGAGCGCGCCCAGGCCCGCGGCATCAGCGCCTTCGTCGGCTCGCTGTCAAAGGTCGGGTCGTACCGCGAGAACGCCACGGGGTTCGACGCCTACGTCCACGCGGCGTTCGACGGCTCCGACGATGGGGCGGCCATCGACGCGTTGACGGTCACGACCCTTGGCCAGCTGGCCTGCGACGCGCGTGCGGCGTTCATCTACACCAGCGGCGTCTGGGTGCTGGGCGCGACGCGCGAACCCGCCGACGAAGACGCACCGACCAATCCGACCCCCCTCGTGGCGTATCGCGTCGGCCACGAGCAGCAGGTGCTCGGCTTCAACGCGTCCGGCGCGCGTGCCAGCGTGATCCGTCCCGGCATCGTGTTCGGAGGCGGCCGCGGCATCGTCGCCGAGATGATCAAGAACGCCGAGAACGGCCTCATGCGGGTCATCGGGTCGGGCGAGAACCGGTGGCCGCTCGTGTACGAGCGCGACCTGGCGGATCTCTACGTGCGCGTCCTGGCCGACCCGGCCGCCTCGGGGATCTTCCACGGTGTCGACGAGAACGACGAGACGGTCAACGAAATCGCCGAAGCCCTGGCCTCGCACTCGCCGCAGCGTCCCGACGTGCGCATGGTGCCGCTCACCGAGGCGCGCAAGAAGTTCGGACCGTATGCAGACGCGCTCGCGCTCGACCAGGTCGTGCGGTGCCCGCGCGCCCGTGCCATCGGATGGGAACCGCAGTTGGCGTCGCTGACCCGCAACGTGCCACGCTTGTTCGAAGAGTGGCGGAACGCCCGGGCCACCTGACCCTGACTCACATGTGTTGAGGGCGAAACGAATCGAACCCTCAGGTCTGGCAGGGTGATTCGCACGCGCCGCTCAACCCAACTGAGTCGAAGGGTGAGCGCCCGCCCCCGACGAGGTGACGGGCCGCACCCTTCGACAGGCTCAGGGCAGGCGGGGGTGCGGCCCCTACTGGATGGACACGCCGGTGCTGAAGATCAGCATCGTCTTGCGAGGGTGGCCGTACGACTCGGCGTCGGCGGTCACGGGATTGATCGCGTAGAAGCGCAGGTCGAACGAGAAGGCCAGGTGGTCTTTCGCAAACCATCGGGCGCCCCCACCGTAATTGATGGTCTTGGTGCCCGATCCGGTCTCCTCGGGTGCGTCATCGCGGTTGATGGTGAGCGTCGACTGGCCGATTCCCGCGCTGATGTAACTCCAGCCGCGCCGATGCCCGAAGTTGATCGACGCCTGCGGGATCAGCCCCTTGTAGGTGGTCGTCACCGTCGGTCCGTCGGCGGTCGTCTGGCCCTCGGCGGGTTCGGGTGTGCGCGAGCCACGGGCGAAGACGTAGGTCGCGCCAATGCCGAACGACAGCCGCGTGCCCCGCTTGAAGTAGACCTGTCCCCCGACGTTGACGCCCGGGCCCCACGCGGGCAGGTCTTCTTCGTTGAGTCCTCGCGGCGAGGCGAAGCCCGCAGACGTCGGAAACTTCGGGAGCGTTCCCTGCACGTCGACGACGAACAGCGGGAGGGGCTCGCGCGCCTGGGCCGCAGCGTGGTGCGCGGATGCGGCACAGAAGATGGCGGCGGCCACGACGAGGCGCACGCGCCGATGCGGACGGATGAAGAACATGGCACGCGGATGATACCGCAGGCGCTATAATCATCGGCCGGAGCGGCGCCCCGGCACGTAAACCTCCGCTGTGCATCCACCTCGCGCGTCCCAGCGCCGAGGACTCGCTGGGCACTGCGTCGAGTTCGAGCCGAGCGCTTCCCCCTCGAAAAGAGACTGTGACCCGCGTCCGCCTGGCGGTCGTGTTTTCGTCGTGTGCCCTCCTGGGCGCGTGTGGTGGAGGTTCACCGACACGGCCCAGCACGGTGAACGTGTCTCCGCCGACGTCGCTCACCCCGCCGCCGACGTCGACCGACAGCAACACCACGCAACCGCCCAACATGGGTGGCCCCGCCCCGCCGCCTCCGCCCGTGCTCGGCGTGACCTCCCTGCTGGCATTCGGCGACTCGCTCACCGAGGGGCAGAGCGCGGTGAGCCGGACGATGGCGCTCGTGAACGTCACGTCGTATCCGTCCTATCTGCAGCAGTTGCTCGCCACGACGTACACGTCCCAGTCGATCACCGTCGCCAACGAGGGCCGCTCGGGCGAGTGGGCCCAGGACGGCCAGTTCCGCTTGCCGCTGACGCTCGATCGCGCACAGCCTCCCGCCCAGGCGCTGTTGCTGCTCGAAGGGGTCAACGACCTCAACGCGCTCGGCGCGTCGGGCGTCTCGCGTGCCGAAGCCGCCATCGAGGCCATGGCGCGCGCCGGTCGCACGCGCAAGCTGCGGGTGTTCCTGGCAACCCTGCCGACCCAGCGCCCGGGTGGCGCACGCGCCGGGGCGGCCGAGCTGGTGTCGGAGTTGAATCGACGAATCCGCATCATCGCCCGTGGCGAGGGCGCGGTCCTGGTCGATCTCGAGCTGCTGTTCGGGACGAACTACGACCTCCTGTCGGAAGACGGCCTGCACCCCACCTCGGAAGGCTACCGCGTCATCGCGACGGCGTTCTTCGATGCCGTGCGGCGCGACCTCGAACGTCCGGGGCCCTCGTAGCGCAACCACGGCGAACACGTGCAGAGGTGCTCGTCCCTTCCGGCGACGAGCCAGATGCCAAGTACAATCCGCTGGTGTCTGTCTTCCCCCCGCTTCCCGGTCTCGCCGCAGAGGTCGCGCGCGCCGTCCGCGAGGCGGGCGGCCGTGCGCTCGTCGTCGGCGGGTGGGTGCGCGATGCCTGGCTGGGGCAGTCGTCGAAGGACGTGGACCTCGAGGTCTACGGGCTCGAGGTCGCAGCGCTGCGCCCCGTGCTCGAGCGATTCGGGACGGTCAACGCGGTGGGCGAGAGCTTCACCGTGTTCAAGCTCGACACGCTCGACGTGTCGCTGCCACGGCGCGAGTCGAAGGTCGGCCGCGGGCACCGCGGATTCGTGGTTGCGGGTGACCCGCACATGTCACCGGCCGAGGCAGCCCGACGGCGCGACTTCACCGTGAACGCGGTCGCATGGGATCCGATCGGCGACGAGATCATCGATCCGTTCGGCGGCCTGGCCGACCTCGGCGCCCGCCGCCTGCGCATGGTCGATCGCACGACCTTCGCCGACGACAGCCTGCGGGTGTTGCGCGCGATGCAGTTTGCCGGGCGGTTCGCCCTCACGATCGATCCGGCGACGGCCGACGTGTGCAGGGCGATCCCGCTCGACGACCTGCCGCACGAGCGCGTGTGGGGTGAAATCGAGAAGCTGCTGCTGAAGGCCTCGCGGCCCTCGGTGGGCCTGGCCCTCGGGCTCGACCTTGGTGCGATCGAGCAGCTGTTTCCGGAGTGTCTCGCCCTCGTTGACTGTCCCCAGGAGCCCGACTGGCATCCGGAAGGTGACGTCTGGGTGCACACGCTGATGGTCGTCGACGAGATGCGCGCCCGCATCGACGACCTGCCGCATCCGCATCGATGCGCGCTGATGCTGGCCGCCGTCGCGCACGATTTCGGCAAGCCGGCGACGACCGCGGTGAGCGATGGTCGGATCCGCTCGCTCGGGCACGAGGAAGCCGGGGTTGCGCCTGCAGTGCGCTTCCTCGATCGGTTGCACGTCCACACGATCGACGGGTACGACGTGCGGGGGCAGGTGTGCGGGCTCGTGGCGCACCACCTCAAGCCGGGCGCGTGGCACAAGGCGCCGCAGCCCGTCGGCGACGGCGCGTTCAGGCGGCTGGCGTTGAAGGTCGATCTCGAGCTGCTGGCGCGGCTGAGCGACGCCGACTGTCGTGGCCGCACGGGGAGCTTCGACTGTTCAGCTGGCGCGTGGTTCCTCGATCGGGCCCGTGCACTGGGTGTTCAGCACGACGGTCCGCGTTCGCTGCTGCTCGGCCGCCACGTTCTCGCCCTCGGCATCGCCCCCGGCCCGCGCGTCGGGCACATCATTGCGCAGGTCTACGATCGGCAACTCGACGGCTCGGTCACGACCGTCGAGGAGGCGATCGCTGCTGCACGCGCCCTCGTCGAGGGCGCGTGATGCGCGGGTCGCCCTTGCATCCCCTGCAGACGGGATCTGCGCGCCGAATCTCGTCCGGTGCTACTCTTGGGTTCTCCTCCGATGAAGCGCGTTGCGGTCTGCTCCTATTGGTACCCGCCGACGCAAACGATCGCGTCGCTCCGGATCGGCAAGTTCGTCAAGTACTTGCCGGAATACGGGTGGGAGCCCTTCGTGTTCACGGTCGCCCCGCGCACCGACCGATATACGCGCGCCGGCACCCTGCCCGACGAAGGCCTGCCCGGTCACGTTCATCGCATCGCTGACCCGTCGGTCCATTCCGTCGTCGACCGGCTGTGGCGCTCGATGACGGGCAACGACGTGACGCGACCACTGTTGCGTGAAAAACGGGACTGGTCGCGCCGCGTCGCGTTCCGCGCCTACAACGAGGTCCTCCGTTTCCCCGACGAGTCATGGCCGTGGCTGTTGCGGTATCGGGGCCTCCGCGAGGCCGTCGCCCGTGTGCAACCGGACGTCATCTTCAGTTCGTCACCCCCGGCGACCGCGCATCTCCTGGCGCGGCGCCTGTCGCTCGACCTGGGCGTACCCTGGGTGGCCGACCTCAGGGACTTGTGGGCAGGGAACCAGTGGCATGTCAGGTCAGCGTTGCACCGGCGTGCCGAGTCGTGGCTCGAACAACGCACACTGCGCGCTGCGCGGGCGATCACGACTGTTTCGAAGCCGTTCCTCGACCATTTCTCGGCCGAGCACCAGAGGCCCACGATCCTCGTCGCGAATGGCTTCGATGACGACATGCCAGCGTCCTGCGGTTGCGGCACCAGCGGACGCATGGTGCTCGCCTACACGGGCCTGCTCTACGAGACGTCAACGGCCGGGATGCTGTTTGCTGCCATGGATCGGGCGCTGGCGAAAGGACGGCTCGATGCCGAGCGGGTTGCCGTGGAGTTCTACGGCCGCGGTCAGGACGTAGCGGCGGTGGCCCTGGAGCGCTTTCCGCGTGTGCGCCCGCTGGTCAGCCTCAGGGGCGAGGTGTCGCACGCAGCAGCGCGCGAGGCACAGCGCCGCGCCTCGGTGCTGTTGCTGCTCGAGTCGCCAGAACAGTGGACGCGCGGTGCCGTGGCAGGCAAGTTCTTCGAGTACCTGGCGGCGGGTCGTTTTGTCCTCGCGACCGCGGCACCGGGCGGGGAGGTCGATCGCCTGCTGCGGGACACCCGCGCCGGAGCCTTGGCGCCGACAGTCGATGCTCTCGAGGAGACGCTGGAACGCCTCGGTGACGAGTTCGCTCGGACTGGTCGCATTGCCGTCGTGCGAGAACCAAGTTTCATCGCACGGTACTCGCGCCGGTCGCTGACCGCTGACCTGGCCAACGTGTTTGACAGCGTGGCGACCCGTCGTAGCGAGTGAGGGCGTCGGAGACGATCTCGGCCAGGTCGGCCGTTCACGCCGGTCGCCGGTGCCGCACGAAGCGCGTGACGAAGCGGTCGATCAGGCCCGGCGCGATGACCGTGGCCACGGCCAGCAGCTTCGAGGGCCGGTAGGGATACACCTCGGGCCGCGGTCGCCTGATGGCGCCGAGGATGCACCGCGCCACGTGCTCGGCCGACTGCGTCGGGCCCTTGCCTTCGACGCGAAACCCGAAGTCCCGGGCGATGGCGTCGTGGAACTCGGTGGTCGTGCGCACCGGAAAGACGCTGGTCACGTGGATGCCGGAGCCGACGAGGTCAGACCGCAGGGACTCGGCGAATCCCACCTGCGCGAACTTCGTGGCCGAGTAGGCCGATGCCGTGGGCGTGCCGCGCCTCCCGGCGATCGACGAGACGATGATGAGGTGGCCATGGCGCTGCGCCTCGAAATGGGGCAGGGCCGCGCGCGCCGCGTAGTAGGTCCCGTTGACGTTGACGTCCATCAGTCGCGTGAAGACATCGGCGGCGGTCTCTTCGAGTGAGCCGTGGAAGCCGACGCCCGCGTTGGCGACCATGATGTCGAGGCGGCCGAACGCGGCGAGTGTGCGGGTCACGAATGCCCGCACGTCGGCCTCACGCGTCACGTCGCCGTCGACGGCCAGGGCGCGGCCCCCGCGGTCTTCGATCTCCGCGACCAGGGCCTCGAGGCGATCGCGTCGACGGGCCAGCAGGGCGACAGGCATCCCGGCAGCCGCAAACAGGCGCGCGCAGGCAGCGCCGATGCCCGATGAGGCGCCGGTGATGGCCGCGACGCGGCCCTGGCATTCGATCATGGGGCATCATAGACCGGCAGGGAAGCCCATGTAAGATGTCCGACGGAGGATTCACTGATGCGCCGTGGTATGCCGTTCGTGTTCGTGGGGATCGTTGCGCTCGGGGGAGTGTATCTGGCGGCCGGACAGGCGCCCCAGGGAACACCGACGACCGTGGCGCCGTTGCCGGGTGAGGTCCACCTGCGCAACATCCGCCAGTTGACGTTCGGCGGAGAGAACGCCGAGGCCTACTTCTCGTTCGACGGGAAGCGGCTCACCTTCCAGTCGACCCGCGAAGGCGTCGCCTGCGACCAGATCTTCACCATGGCTGTCGACGGGTCGCAGCAGACGCGCGTCAGCAACGGCCAGGGGCGCACGACGTGTTCGTATTTCACGCCGCGCGGCGACGCGATCGTGTACGCGTCCACGTACCTCGGCGGCGCCGCGTGCCCGCCGAAGCCCGATTTCTCGCGCGGCTACGTCTGGCCCATCTACGACACCTACGACATCTTCCGGGCGAAGCCCGATGGTTCGGGCATCGAGCGCCTGACCGATACGCCCGGCTACGACGCCGAGGCCACGGTCGGCCCCGATGGCCGCATCATCTTCACCAGCGTCCGTGACGGCGACATGGAGTTGTACGTGATGGACGCCGACGGCAGGAACGTCAGGCGCATCACCCACCGCGAGGGCCCGGATGGCGGCGCGTTCTTCTCGAAGGACGGGACGATGATCGTGTGGCGCGGCAAGACGCTCACCGACCCGAAGGAACTGGCCGAGTACAAGGCGCTGCTGAAGGAAGGCCTCTGGAGGCCCACCGATCTCGAGATCATGGTGGCCAATGCCGACGGCACGAACGTCCGCAGCGTGACGAAGTTGCCCGGGGCGAGCTTTGCGCCCTACTTCCTTCCCGATGGCAAGCGCATCATCTTCTCGTCGAACCACCTGGATCCGCGTGGCCGCAACTTCGACCTGTTCCTGGTGAACCTCGACGGCAGCGGCCTCGAGCGTGTCACGATGAACGAGTCGTTCGACGGCTTCCCGATGTTCTCGCCCGACGGCAAGTCGCTCGTCTTCGCATCGAATCGCAGCAACGCCAGGGAAGGCGACACGAACATCTTCATCGCCGACTGGGTCGACAAGTAGCCGCGACGTCCGGTTGCACCCCGTCGCCGGTGGACAGCATGCATCCTACCCTCGCCCTGCTGCGTGACCTCGTGGGGATCGACTCGGTCAACCCCAGCCTGGTCGCCGGTGCCGCGGGCGAGGCGGCGATTGCGGCTTGCGTCGCGGACGTCTGCCGGGCGGCCGGTCTCGAGGTGCACGTCACCGAGGTCGCACCGGGGCGTCCGAACGTCGTCGCCGTCCTCTCGGGGCCGTCGCCGGGAAGGACGCTCATGTTCTGCGGCCACACCGACACCGTCGGCGTGGCGGGGATGTGCGATCCGTTCGTCGCGGGCGTCCGCGACGGGCGCATGCACGGCCGCGGGTCGCAGGACATGAAGGGCGGCGTGGCGGCGATGATCGACGCCGCGCGCGTGATCGCGACGCGTGGCGGGCTCACGCGCGGCCGCCTCGTCGTCGCCGCGGTGGTCGACGAGGAGTACGCCAGCCTCGGCGCCGAGGCGCTCGTGCGCGAGTGGCAGGCCGATGCGGCGGTGATCACCGAGCCCACCGACATGCGCATCGCCGTGGCACACAAGGGCTTCGCGCACGTCGAGGTCACGACGTCCGGCGTCGCCGCGCACGGATCGCGACCGCGCGATGGGCGCGACGCCATCTTCCGAATGGGCCGGGTGCTGGCCGCGCTCGAGCGACTGGACCACAACCTCCAGCGTGGCCGGGTTCACCCGCTGCTCGGCCCGGCCTCGTTGCACGCGTCGATCATCGAAGGCGGACGTGAGGCCACGACCTATCCCGACGCCTGCCGGATGCTGCTGGAGCGGCGCACGATCCCCGGCGAACCTGCCGGCACACCGCTCGGGGAGGTGGAGGCGATCCTCGCATCGCTGGCCGGGCACGACCCGGAATTCACGGGCCACGCGCGCGAGGTCCTCGCGCGCGCGTCCTACGAAATCGATCCGCGCGCCGAACTGCCGCAGTTGCTCGGCCGCCTCGTCGCACGGCGCGGTTTGAACCCGGAACCCTCGGGCGTGTCGTTCTGGACCGACGCACAGATCCTGTCGGCCGCGGGCATCCCGACGGTCGTGTTCGGCCCCGGCGGCGCCGGCCTGCACTCGCCCGACGAATACGTCGTCATCGACGACGTGATCGCCTGCCGCGACATCCTCGTCGACCTGGCCGACGCATACCTGTAGGGGCCGCGCCCCCGCGCGGCCCGATCGACCCACATGGTCACATCGACCCGGTCGCGGGCACGCCGGGCGGGTGGCGGTGCGACGGGGGCTGCGTCAGCCCTTCAGGATGCCCTTGAGCACGAACCCGACGTTGGCCGGGCGTTCGCCGAGACGGCGCATGAAGTAGGGGAACCACTGCGTGCCGAAGGGAACGTAGACCCGCACGCGGTATCCGTCGCGCATGAGGCGCGACTGCAGGTCGCGGCGGATGCCGTAGAGCATCTGGAACTCGTAGCGGTCCTGCGGAATCGCGGCGTTCCTGGCAAACGCCGTGGCGACCGCGATCATCGCTTCGTCGTGCGTGGCGATGGCGGGGTAGTTCCCGTCGCGCAGCAGCGTCTCGGTCATCCGCGCGAATGCCGCGTCGACGTCCTCCTTCTGCTGGTAGGCCACCTCGCGTGGTTCGCGGTAGGCACCCTTCACGAGGCGCACCCGCATGCCGAGCGCATTGAGGCGCGCGAGGTCCTTCTCGCTGCGGAACAGGCACGACTGCAGCACCGTGCCCACGTTCCGGTACCCGTGCTGCCACATGGTCTCGACGATGTCGAGCGTCGCGTCGGTGTAGGGCGAGTCCTCCATGTCGACGCGCACGAAGAAGTCGTGCTGCTGCGCGAGCTCGAGGATACGCCGCAGGTTGTCGACCGTGTGCGCGCGATCGAGGTCGAGGCCGAGCTGCGTGAGCTTGAGCGAGAGGTTGCGCTCGATGCCCGACGCGACGATGGTCTCGATGATCCTGATGTAGCCCTGGCTGGCCGCGCGTGCCTCGTCGAGCGTGCCGACACTCTCGCCCAGCAGGTCGAGCGTGAGCCTCAGCCCCTGCGCCTCGACCGCGCGAGCGGCGACGAGGGCTTCGTCGATCGTCTCGCCGGCGATGAAGCGACGGGCGAAGCTCGTGGGCTTGCGCATTCCGTATGCCGACGCCATCCGCTTGAGCGTGGTGCTGCCGGCGAGGGTATGGAAGAAGCTCTTCGACAGTGCATCGATCATGAGGGGGTCACGGCCGCGGTGCCAGGTTCGTGGCCGCGACGAGATGGTCGATCGTTCGGGCGTAGTACTTGAGGACGATCCGGTCGCGCACGCGCACGCCCGTCCTGCTGTCTGCAAGGATGCCGCGCCTGACGAGTTGGTCAACGCCGGTGTCGACGATGGTGGCGGGATCGCGCTCGTCGAGGTTTGCGCCGATGGCGGCCAACGCGCCGACGAGCGCCCCCACGCGCTCCACGAGCGCCCCGCGCGGCTGGCCGGGTTTCACGCACTGCGCCACGATCGCCGTGGGTACGACCTTGACGAGGCTTCCAATCCGGTCGCGCAGCAGGTGCGTGAGGTGCACGACGTCACGCCGCGATTCGGGGTCGATCGACTTCAGCGCAATCGGCTCGCCAAACGACACGAACGCGCGCGACTCGAATCCCACGGCGGCGGCGACCATCTCGGCGACCTCGCGCGAGAACGGGCGCTGGCGTCGTTTCGTGCCCTGCTTCGAGAGGATCCGATCCTCGAGCACGAGGTCGTACGCGATGGCGCAAGGCACGAACACGATGTGCTCGCGGTCGGCGTGGAGCGAGGCCTGGAGCAACCCGGTCTTGAGCGACTTGAGTTCGCCGCTGTAGCTGCGTCCGCCCTCGGGATAGAAGAACAGGTCGTGGCTCGTCAGGAGTTCGGCGATGTAGGCCTTGAGCGTGGCGAGGTAGACGGGGTCCTTCGCATCGCGCCTGATGGGGATGGCGCCCGTGACGTGCCGGTGCAGCAACCCCAGCGCGCCGCCGAACATGTTGATGCCCGCGGCGATGATGGGCGGGCGAAACCCGGCTTCGTCGAGCACGAGCAGTTCGACGAGGTAGTCGAGGTGGCTCCGGTGGTTCGAGACGTAGATGACGCGGCCGGCCCGCGCCGCACGCCTGGGGTGCTCGAGGCCCTCGGGCCGCCGTTCGACCTTGCGCAGGATGGGATAGAGGGGATGGCGCAACAGGCGATACATCTTGTATCGCTGCGTCGTGCGCAGTTCGTCGAGGTAGCCCTGGATCCGCTCCCGCGCCTGCAGTCTCGATTCGTCGTCGTCGCCTCGCAAGTACTTCGCGATATCGTCGCGCGCGAGGACGGCCTGCGTGATCTCGTCCTGCATTCCGTGCCGATTATACGCCGCGGGGCCTCGGCGGGTGCGTCAATCGGAGCGCGTGGGATGCCCCCTGCGGCAGGTCGCAGCGGGCACGTCCCGGGTGTCGACACGCGGCAGGCCGTGCCGGCGACGAGGTCGATGGCGCCGCCGGCGCGCCGGGCTACGGTGTCGTCTGCATTGCGCGGCAGACCGCATCCGTGAAGTCGCGCGTGGACGCCGTGCCCCCCAGGTCGCGCGTGATGGTCGTGCCCTCGACCAGCACCGTGCCGAGGGCCGCGAAAATCGCATCGGCGGCCGCGTGCTCGCCGATGTGGTGCAGCATCATCAGCGCCGACAGCAGCAGCGCCGTCGGGTTCGCGATGCCCTGGTCGGCGATGTCGGGCGCGCTGCCGTGCACGGCCTCGAAGACCGCGCAGGTCTCGCCCATGTTCGCGCCGGGCACGACGCCCAGGCCCCCGACGAGCCCCGCGCACAGGTCCGACACGATGTCGCCGTACAAGTTCGGCAGCACCAGCACGTCGAACCGCTCGGGGTACATCACCAGCTGCATGCACGTCGCATCGACGATGCGCTCGTCGTACTTGATGTCGGGGTAGTCGAGCGACGTCGTGCGGACGCTGTCGAGAAACAGCCCGTCGCCCAGCTTCATGATGTTGGCCTTGTGCACCGCCGTGACCTTCTTGCGCCCACCCGCCCGGGCGTGGTCGAAGGCGAAGTGCGCGATGCGCTCCGACGCCTTGGCGGTGATGATCTTGAGGCTCTCGACCACGCCGGGGATGATCTCGTGCTCGAGACCCGAGTACAGGTCCTCGGTGTTCTCGCGCACGATCACCAGGTCGACGTTCTGGAACCGCGACTTGACGCCAGGGAGGTTGACCACCGGCCGGAGGTTTGCGTACAGGTCGAGTGCCTTGCGGAGGCCCACGTTGACGCTCGTCATGCCCTCGGCGATCGGGGTCGTGACCGGCCCCTTGAGGCCGACCTTGTTCCTGGCGACCGAGTCGAGCAGTTCCAGGGGCAGCGAGCGGCCATGCCGCTGGAAGGCAAGAAGGCCAGCGTCGTGCTTGTCCCACTCGATCGAGACGCCCGACGCCTTGATGATGCGGACGACCGCCTCGGTGACCTCGGGACCAATGCCGTCCCCGGGAATGAGCGTGATGCGATGAGTCATGGCGAAATTATAATCGCGCCACATGCCTGCCGCGTCTCGCGTTCCGGCCTGGGCCGAGTGGGGCACCGCCGCGTTTGCCCGCGCGCAGGCCGCCTTGATGCCCGTCGCCCTGCTCATCGAGACGCAGTGGTCGACGCCGTGCGATGCCTTCGACCGCGAGATTCTCACTGATTCGGGCGTGAACGAGGTCATGTGCGCACGGTACGTGGCCGTGCGCGCGGATGCCGATCTCCGCCCCGACCTGGCCGACCGCTACACGGCGGACGGCTGGCCGACGCTGGTCGTGCTGACACCGCACGGCTGGCCGCTGGCGCCCGTGCCGACCTCCAACCCCGTCGAGTGCGCTGCCGGCCTCCGCGACATCGCCGCCGCCTTCGACAGCAGGCGGGCCCAGATTCTTCGCGAAGTGCCAGCGCCGTCACCTCCGGCGCCCATCGGCACCGACGCTCCGGATCCCGTGATGGTGATCGCCGGTTGGCTGGCCCGATGGGAAGGGGCCGACGGCATCCTTCGGGCCGCCGAGACGCCGCAGGCGATCGAGACGTCGATCGATGTGGCCAGCCGGACGGGTCGCGGTGACCTCGTCCGGCGTGCCGTGGACGTCCTGGAGCGGCTGGCGGCCTCACCGCTGCGGGATGCAACGAGTGGAGCGTGGTTCCGGGCCGCTCCGCTGGGACGCGCCGGGTGGGAGCCGGTCCAGCTCCTCGACGACCAGGCCGCGTGGTTGTCGGCCGACGTCGCCGCGCAGGCGGCGCAGCCCATCCCAGGCCGGGGGCGGCGGATTGCGGCGCTCGTCACGACGATTGAGCGGTCGTTCGCGGGCCCCGGGGGCGTCGCGCACGCACGCTACCGCCTGGGGGCGCCAGACGAGTCGTTGCGCGTCGCCTTCGACGATGAGTGCCGGCGCGACGGACGGGGGTTCGTAGACGTGCAGGCGCGGATGGCGCACGCGCTGATGCGTGCCGGCGGCGCGATGAACATGCCCGGCTGGACGTCACGGGCCATCGATCGCCTCGACGAGCTGGTGTCGGCAGCCTACCGGCGTGACGGCGGGGTGGCGCACGTGCTCGACCCCGCCCCTCGGCTGCGCGGCCTGCTCGGCGACCAGGTCGCAGTGGCCGCCGCGCTGCTCGACGCCTGGGAGGTGTCGGCCCGCCCGGTCTACCTCGACGCCGCCGACGAACTCCTGCGGTCCACCGTGCGGAAATTCACCGATTCCGCGACCGGCCTTCTCCGCGACCGCATCCCGACGCCGGCGGGAGCCGGCGACGTCGGCCTCCTCGGGCACGCGGCGTATCCGACGGCCCACAACGTCACGGCTGCGGAGTGCCTTCTGCAGCTCGCGGTCTACCGCGACGACCCGGGTCAACGCGAACGCGCGCATGCCATCCTGTCGGCCTGCCTGGCAAGCGTCGACCTCGACGACCCGTCGCACGCTCGGCTGGTGTCGATGATCCGGGCCGCACGGGGGGGCGGTCCTGCCCGCGACCCCGCCTGATTCCGCCAGCGATTCACGACGTGAGAGAATCCCCTGACGCGTGCCGCGGGCAGGGATCCTGCCCAGGGGCCGCATTTCCCGGGACGACCCCCGCCCGCAGGGAGCTGCTTTCATGGCCTCGACAACCCCTTCGTCTGCCATCCGCCAGCGCGGTGCCTCGTTCCTGCTCGAATCGGCACCGATCGGCGATGTGTTCACGCCCGAACGCTTCACAGAAGAACACCGCATGATCGCGCGCACCGCCGAGGAGTTCCTCGCGCGCGAGGTGGTGCCGCAGCAGGAGGCGATGGAGCACGACCCGCAGCTCAACGTGCCCCTGCTGAAGCGCGCCGGCGCCCTCGGCCTGCTGGCCGTCGACATCGACGAAGCGCACGGCGGGCTGGGACTCGACAAGGTCAGCTCGACGATCGTGGCGGCGGCGGTCGGGCCGTGCGCGTCGTTCTCGGTCTCGCATGCGGCGCAGGTGTGCATCGGGACGTTGCCGGTGCTCTACTTCGGCACCGCCGAACAGAAGGCGCGATACCTGCCCAGGCTGGCCAGCGGCGAGATGATCGCGGCCTACGCGCTCACCGAGCCGGGCGCGGGATCGGATGCGCTCTCGGGACGCACGAGCGCCACGTTGTCGCCCGACGGCACCGAGTGGATCCTCAGTGGCACGAAGATGTGGATCACGAATGCCGGGTTCGCCGACCTGTTCACGGTGTTCGCGAAGATCGACGGCGAGCACTTCTCGGCGTTCCTCGTGGAGCGCAACGCGCCGGGCCTCTCGTTCGGGAACGAGGAGCGCAAGATGGGCATCAAGGGCTCATCGACACGCGCGGTGAACCTCGACCAGGTGCGCATCCCGGTCGGCAACCTGCTCGGGGCAAAGGGACAGGGCGGCAAGATTGCCCTCAACGTGCTCAACGTCGGCCGCTACAAGCTGGGGGCGGGAGCCCTTGGAGCCGCCAGGGTGGCGATGGGCACGGCCGCTGCCTACGCGAAGGAGCGGCGGCAGTTCGGGAAGCCCATCGCAGCGTTCGGCGCCATCCGCCAGAAGCTCGCGCAGATGGCGACCCGCACATGGGCCGGCGAGGCGATGGTCTATCGCACGGTCGGCAACATCGATCGGGCGCTGGAGGGTGTCACCGGAAGCGAGGCCATCCTCAAGGCGCTCGAGGAGTACGCGATCGAGTCGTCGATTCTGAAGATCGTCGGGTCCGAGATCTTGAGCTTCGTCGCCGACGAGACGGTGCAGGTGTTCGGCGGCAACGGCTTCAGCGCCGAGTACCCGGCCGATCGCTGCTACCGCGACGCCCGCATCAACCGGATCTTCGAGGGCACCAACGAGATCAACCGCCTCCTCGTGCCGACGATGCTGCTGAAGCGCGCGGCGCGCGAGGACGTCGGCATTGCGGGCGCAGCCGAGGCGCTGCTGGCGGCTGCAGACGCAGGCCGCGACGATGCCGATGACACGGCCCTGCTGCGCGGCATCAAGCTGTGTGCGCGTGGCGCGATCGACCTGGCGCGCCAGCGTTTCGGTGACGGGCTGGCGCACGAGCAGGAGGTGTTGCTGGCACTGGCCGATCTCGTGATCGACGCCTACGCGGCGGAGTCCGCGATGGCGCGCGCGGCGCAGGCCGCTGGCGACGGCGCCGATGCCACCGCGGCTGCCGACCTCGCGCATGCCACGCTGCACGATGCCGCCGCGCGCGTCGAGCAACGTGCCGGCACGCTCGCCGGGTCGCTCGTCGAAGACGCCGCCGCGGCCGCGACCTGCCGGGCCGCCGTGCGCGCGGCGTGCGCGCGCCCGGCCATCGATCGCATCGCCATCGACCGCCGGATCGCCACCCGGGTGCTCGCTTAGGACTGCGCGGCACCCGGCGCCGATCGTTTCACGCATCCGAGGACCCAGCCCTTCGTGTCTACGCCACCCGTGTCGCCTCCTGAGGGTCCGCCTGCCGCGGCGTGGTCGCTGCTGGCGCTGCTCGTCACGTTGAACGTCCTCAATTTCGTGGACCGCCAACTGATCGCCAGCGTGGCGCCATTCCTGATTGCCGACCTCGGCCTGTCGCGTGCGCAGATCGGGTTGCTGCAGGGCTTCGGCTTCGTCGTGTTCTACACGCTCATGGGGGTGATCCTCGGCGCGGCAGCCGACCGCTTCCATCGGCCGCGGCTCATCGCGGCGGGCCTGACGCTCTGGAGCTCGGTGACCGCGATCTCCGGGCTGGCGCAGTCGTTCGTGCACCTGCTGATCCCGCGGATGCTGGTGGGAGCCGGCGAGGCCACGTTGACGCCAGCCGCGTTGTCGATGCTGGCCGACGCGTTCCCCGCGTCGCGCCGGGCATTCGCGGTGGGCGCCTACTACATCGGCGTCCCGCTTGGCATGGGCCTCAGCCTCGTCATCGCCTCGGTGCTGGTGCCGACGCTCGGATGGCGCAGTTGCTTCTACGTGCTGGGCCTGACCGGCCTGCTCTTCGTGGTCGCGCTGCTGTTCGTCAGGGATCCGCGCGAAGACGCGCGCGCCGGCGGCGCCACCGCGTCAGCCCGGCCGGTGCCGTCGCTGTCGAGCATCGTGCACGACCTCAGGGGGGCGCTGCAGACGTCGCCCGAGCTGTGGCTGCTGATGATTGGCGGCTCGGGCGTGGCGTTCGCGTCGGGAGCGGCCATCCACGCGGTGACCTGGCTCGTGCAGGAACGGGGGATGCCGTTCGGGCAGATTGCCTTTCGCGGGGGCGTGATCATCGCGGTGGCGGGCCTCATCGGGAACTTCCTCGGCGGGTGGTTTGCCGACTGGTGCCGCGCGCGCTGGGCTGGCGGGCGTATCTGGAGCCTCGCGATCTCGTGTCTCGTCTTTGCGCCCGTCAGCGTGCTCTTCATCACCGCGTCGCCCGACTCGCCGCTGTTCTACGTCCTGTGGTTCCTCAACAACGTCGGCCTGAGCGCCTGGTACGGTCCCGTGTTCGCCGGAGTGCAGGACCTGGCGCCGGCCAGGGTGAGGGCATCCATCGTCGGGGTGGCGCTGCTCGTCACGAACGTGTTCGGGGTGAGCCCCGGTGCGTACATCACCGGCCTCATCGGCGACCGCTCGTCGCTCACGAACGGCCTGCTCATCAGCATCGGGGTGAGCATCGCATCAGCGGTACCGCTGGCCCTGGCCGCGCGTCGCATGGATCGCGCCGCCCGCCCGTCCTGAGCGAGCGCGAAATGGCAGGCCTGCCCTGAGCCGAGCGCAGCGAGTCGAAGGGTGGTAGACTCCCGCGTTTGGAGGTACGACCGTGTCTCGTTCCATCCCTGCTCCAGCCCTGCTGACGAACCTTGCCACGCAACTCCGCATCGACTCGATCCGGGCGACCACCGCGTCGGCCAGCGGGCATCCGACGACGTGCATGTCGTGCGCCGAGCTGATGGCGGTGCTCTTCGCGTCGGAGCTTCGGTACGACGTGACGAACCCGCAGCACGAGCATGCCGATCGCCTCGTCATGTCGAAGGGGCACGCCGCCCCCATCCTGTACGCCGCGTGGGCCGCGGCCGGCCTGTTCCCGCGCGACGAGGTCCTGAAGCTGCGGCAACTCACGTCGGACCTCGAGGGACACCCGACCCCCCGCCTGAGTTTCGTCGACGTGGCCACGGGGTCACTGGGTCAGGGCCTCGCTGCCGCGGTTGGCATTGCGCTGAACGCGCGGCGGATCGGCAGCGACTATCGCACCTACGTGCTGATGGGCGACGGCGAGATCGCCGAGGGCTCGGTCTGGGAGGCTGCCTCGAGCGCGAGTTTCTTCGGTCTCGACAACCTTTGCGGCATGGTCGACGTCAATCGCCTGGGCCAGAGCCGCGCCACGCTGCTGGGGCACGACGTGAATGCGATCGCGGCGCGGTTCCAGGCCTTCGGCTGGCACACGATCATCATCGACGGCCACGACCTGGCCGCCGTCCAGCAGGCCTTCACCGAGGCACGCGCGACGAACGGCCGTCCGACGATGCTGGTGGCGAGAACGCAGAAGGGCAAGGGCGTGTCGTTCACCGAGGGCAAGGACGGCTGGCACGGCAAGCCGTTCAAGGCCGGCGACGAGATGCAGAAGGCAATCGCGGAACTCGAGGCGCAGTACGTCGAGCCGCGCGACACCAGGTTCACGCCCCCGGCGCCCGCGAAGCCGTCGAGCCCGGCGCACGTCGACACGCCCGTGCTGAGCGCTCCTGGGTACGCGCTCGGCGATCAGGTCGCGACCCGCGAGGCCTACGGCACGGCACTCGCGAAGATCGGCGCTGCCGACCCGCGCATCGTGGCCCTCGATGCCGACGTGAAGAACAGCACCTTCAGCGATCGCTTCGAGAAGGTGTTTCCCGAGCGCTTCTACCAGTTCTTCATCGCCGAGCAGGCGATGATCGGCGCGGCGATGGGCCTGTCGAGCCGGGGCGCGATCCCGTTTCCCTCGACGTTTGCGGCATTCCTGACGCGCGGCGCCGACTTCATCCGGATGGCGGGTGTCGGCCACAACTCGATCAAGCTCGCGGGCTCACACTGCGGCGTGTCGATCGGCGAGGACGGTCCCTCGCAGATGGCGCTCGAGGATCTCGCGATGATGCGGGCGGTGCCGGCGGCGACCGTCCTGTATCCGTGCGATGCGGTCAGTGCCGAGCGGTGCGTGGCGCTCGCGGCGTACACCCCCGGTCCCGCCTACATCCGGACATCGCGGCCGAAGACGCCCGTCATCTACGCTTCCGACGAGGAGTTCGTGGTCGGGGGGTCGAAGACCCTGCGGCGCAGCGAGCACGATCGCGTGACGGTCGTCGCCGCGGGCGTGACGGTGTACGAAGCGCTCGAGGCACACGATGCGCTGGCCGCAGAGGGGATTGCCATCCGCGTCATTGACGCCTATTCGGTGAAGCCGATCGATGCGGCGACCTTGATCGAGGCCGGACGTAACACCGTGGCGATCGTCACCGTGGAAGATCACTACGCCGCCGGCGGACTCGGTGACGCGGTCAGCGAAGCGGTGTCGGCCCATCGCATCCCCGTGCAGCGCCTCGCCGTGCGCGACGTGCCCCGCAGCGGAACGCCTGACGAACTGATCGACCACTTCGGCATCTCGGCCCGCGCGATCGTGGCTGCGGTGAAGGGTCTCCTGTAGGGGCCGCGCCCCCGCGCGGCCCGTCCCGCGCCCCGCGCGCCCGTCCCGCGCCCCGCGCGGCCCGCCCGCGCCCCCGCGCCCCCCCGGGGTATTCGAACGCGGCACGGGTCGCAACACCCGCCGGATGGACACGCGTCCGGGCCGCGCAGCGGCGCGGCCCCTACGCCGGCAGCGCCTCGCGGCGGGTGCCGAACAGCACGGCGAACAACTGCTGCAGCAGCGCCGGCCGATGGCCGAGCAGGTCGAACAGGTCGTCGTGCGAGATGACGAGCGCGGCGCCCTGCATCGTGACGCGGGCCGTTCGGCCCACGGGGACGCCGGCCAGCGTCTCGATGACACCGATGGCATCGCCCTCGTTGGCCACGAGCGGCTCCGCGCCCTGCGCCTCGAGCGAGATCTCGCCGCTGAGCACGATGACCACCGACGGGGCATCGCCGCTGTTGAACACCGGTGTCTTCGGATCGAGCGTCACGCGGCGCGCCACGTTGGCCAGGTGCAACAGGTCGTCGGTGGCCATCGGCGCGAACGTGGAGATGCGCTGCATCGCCAGCACCTTCTCGATCGGCGACACGCCGTCGCCCACCATGTCGGCCATCCCGTGCTCGCCGGCCGACCGCAACAGCGTGCGCTGTTGGCTGAACGACGGGTCGGTCACGATCGTGCGGAACAGCCCCTGGACGAGCTCGGTGTTCTCGGCGAGCAGCGTGCGGCTCTCGTCGAGCGACAGCGACAGGGTGATGGCGCGCGTCGTGGTGCGGATGGACTCGCTCATCGCGGCTCCCTGCACCACCTCCTCGAACGCGATGGCCGCCGGCGACGCGATCGATCCGACGGTCGCTCCCTTCACGGTCACGACCGCTTCACCATCGAGCAGGAACTGGAGCGCGTGCGGCGCCGTGCCCTCCTGGTAGAGGCTCGCGCCCGCCTCGTGGCGCACCTGGTGCCCGGTGACGCCGAACCTGAACAGTTCATCGACCCACGTGGTCGCAAACATCGGCAGCGTGCTCAGGCGCGACGCGATTTCCACGGCGGGGAGCGGCTCGTTCCACAGCGAGCGTCGCCGGTCCTCTGACATCCGGAACCCGGCCAGCGCCCACGAGGCGGCCTCGAACACGTACCAGTCGTGTGCGTCGCGGAACTGCAGGATGTGCTCGAGGTCGTCGGCCAGCGGTGTCATCCGTTGCTCGGCGACGAGCAGGATGGCCGACGCCGCGATCACCTGATCGTCGTCGTTCACCAGCTGGACCAGCGTCTCCTCGACGTCGCGCTCGCGCGTGCCGATGATCGCGTTGCCCTTGCGCACCCGGTCGGCGATCGGCGCTTCGTCGAGCACGGGCAGGACCTTCTTGCGCAACGTGCCGCTCAGCACGTTGTCGAGATACTCGAGCGCGCTGGCCCGCGACTTCGCCTCGCCGTGCTCGATCGCGTAGCGTGCCGCATCGACGTCTTGCGTGCGGGTACATGATCCCGAGCAGCCTGAAGAGCCGATCGCGGCTGCGGGCCTGCCGATCGCGGAGCGCGCGCGCGAGCAGCGACTGTTCCGAGAGGTACCCCTGGCCGTGAGGTTGTAGCCGAGGCTGAGGGCGTTGAGGAAGTGCTTCGCCTCACGTACCGCGAGCGGTTCGAATGTCTCGGCCTGGAACGTCAGCTCCGGATGCTGGCGGTGCAGCCGATCGATTGCCGACACGAGCTTGTAGCGCACGAAGCCGTCGCGTTCGGGCTGCAGCGCCGCGATGAGCGCATCCATGGACTTCTGGCACGGGATGCGGGCCAGCGTGGCCGGGATGTGCCGCCGCACCCACGGATCCTCGTCGGTGTCGTTGAGGAAGAAGGCGAGCGCATCGACCACGTCCTCGCCGTAGCCGATGAGCACGTCGCGCGCCTCGCTCTTCGCGCGGCGATCGCGCAGCAGCGAGACGAGCGTCGGCACGAACCTGAAGTCGCCCACCGTGATCTGGCGGACGCTGCGCATGGCCTCGGACGCCACCGTCGGGTCGGCGTCGTACAGCAGCGGCACCAGCAGGTCGTGGAACCGGTCGCTGTTGATCTGGCGGATGGCGATCGCCACGTCGCGTCGCGCCGGCGCGTCAGCCGCGTTTGCCGCGAGCCGCGACAGCGTCTCTTCGGCCTGGGCACGGTCTTCCTCGCCGCCGCTCCGCGCGAGCACGACGGCCGCGGTCGCCGCGAGGCGTGCATCGGGTTGCGTGAGGTACGGCCGCACCAGTTCCACCGCGCTCGACGACGTGATACTCGCCAGCGCGCCGACCGCCGCCGTGCGGACGTCCACGTCGGCGTCCTGCAGCATGCGCTTGATGCCGGGCAGCCAGCGCTCGGCGATCTCGGGCGCGGCACCACCGAGCGCACGCAACGCCCGGGCGCGCACCTTCGGCGACTCGTGGTGGAGGAGCAGGGGCGTGACGAGGCCACGCTTCTCGAGCGACTCGAGGAGATCGATGGCGTAGATGACGCGTTGCTCGTTCGGATCGGCGAGTTCGCCGACCAGGGTCTCGATCGTCTGCAGGTCGGCGCCCGCGATGGCCACGTCGTCGACGACCACGTCCTTGCGCTCGATGCTCTGGCGGAACGCGTGCAGGTAGCGTCGCTTGGCGGCCAGCGCGGCGAAAATCCACAACGCCGTCATCGTGATCGACGCGTAGCTCAGCTGCTGCCAGGTGAGACTGAAGCCCCAGTCCTTGATCAGCACGAGCAGCAACGCTGCGCCGATGCCCTTCGACAGCCGGTCCATCGTGACGTCGATGAAGGGCTTGGCCTTTGCCTTCGTGTCTGACGACAGCGGCAGGAACAGGATCTCGCGTGTCGTCTTGTCGACGGTGTAGCGCAACGAGGTATCGCTGACGCGCGCCAGCATCGGCGCCCAGATCGCCGCGTTGAACAGCATGATCAGCGCGGACGATCCGAGGCTGACCGGCAGGATCAGCAGCGCGAAGCCGATGCCCAGCAACCGGTGGATGCGGCTCGTGAGCCAGATCTGGATCGCGAAGCCGATGATCGACAGCCACAGCTGCACCTTGCCGAGGATCTGCTCGAGGTCGGTGCCCTGGCTGGCGAACTGCGCTGCCGCCATGTTCAGCTGCTGCTCGATGATGGCCGCGCCGATGGCGGCAAAGCCGATGACCAGCGCGATGATCTGCAGGTGCTTCGACTTGGCCAGCAACCTGATCGCCTCGGAGCCGCCGACACCCTTCTCTTCGCCCGTCGAGACCACGCTGGCGAGTTCCAGGTGTCGTTCCCGTCCCAGGATGCTCGTGACGATCAGCGCGCACAGGCCGAGGATGCTCGCCGACACCAGCAGCAGGTTCGTCGGCCCGATCACGCCGACCAGCGACGTGAGGATGTACGAGCCCATGATGCCGCCGAGGCTCGCGCCCCCACCGACGAACCCGAAGATGCGCTTGGCCTGTCGCGGGTCGTAGACCTCGTTGGCCAGCGTCCAGAACTGCGAGATCAACAGGACGCCGAGGATCAAGCCGTAGAAATAGAAGGCGGCCGCGACCCAGTCGGACCCGGTCTGGAAGGCGAGCCAGAACGCCACCAGCAGGCCCGCCATGATCGCTTGCGTGACCGGGATCACCCACTTGCGGGGCAGCAGGCCCACACCCTTGCTGTAGCCCTGCATGATGAACCCGATCAGGACCCCCGCCGCGAGCAGCACCCACGGCAGGTTGTCGGCGCCGAGGTTCTTGATGAACTGCGAGCGCGTCAGGGGCTTGAGGATGTTGTACGACGTCATCGCGAGGAACGAGTACAGGAACATCAACAGGGCGGTGCCTGTTTCCGAGTCCTGCAGGTCGACGATGGGTCGCAGCGCGCGGCGGAGCAAGGCCATGGGTGGTGTACTCGCGCCCCCGGATGGGCGGGCAGATGGGACTCGCAGAAAAAGCGCCCCATCGTACAACAAAGGCGGCCAGCGGCGACGCTGGTGACCCTCCGCGAGTACACTGCACCGGCATGGGTGGGTGGCTCCGCCGATTCCTCGACGTCCGGCCCGGCGAGACGCAGGCCGTCACCTATACCTTCCTGTACATCGCGATCGCGGTGGCCAGCTTCCTGCTCGCCAAGCCGATCCGTAACGGACTGTTCCTCGCCCAGTTCGGTCCCTACCGGCTGGTCTACGTCTACGTCGCCGTGCCGATCGTGCTGTCGCTGTTCGTGCCGCTCTACCAGGGCCTCGCGGCGCGGGTGGGGCAGCGGCGGGTCATCACCGGCAGCCTCATCTTCCTGTGCCTCAACGTGCTCGGCTTCTGGTGGGGGCTCACCTACCATCCCGCACCGTGGCTCGCCGTGGCCTTCTACGTCTGGGTGAACTGCTACGGTGTCATCGCGCCGGTGCAGGCCTGGACGTTCGCCAACGCGGTCTTCGACACGCGGCAGGCCCGGCGCCTCTTCGGCCTCATCGGCAGCGGCGCATCGCTCGGCGCGATCGTGGGCGGCCTCCTGGCCCAGTTCCTCGTCGGCCCCCTCGGGACCACGAACCTGCTGCTGGTGCTGGCCCTGCTCATCCTCGGGACGGCGGCGGTCGTCAACGCGGGATGGAAGGTGCGCCGCCACGACGTCGCGTCGCGCCGCGCGCAGCGGCAGGCGGCCCCGCTCGCCGCGACCCTTGCGCTCATCGGGCGCACGCGGTACCTGCGGCTGCTGGCCGCGATGGTCTTCATCGTGGCCATCGTCACGCAGTGGACCGACTTCCAGTTCAGGTTGGCCGCGTCGCAACGGTTCCTCAACGACACCGACGCGTTCACGCGGTTCTTCGGCATGTTCAACTTCTGGATGGGGATTGCCGCCTTCCTCGTCCAGATCCTGATCACCGGTCCCTTGCTGCGGCACTTCGGCATCGCGGTCACCATCCTGATCCTGCCGGTCGCGCTGGGATTCGGGTCGAGCCTCATCTTCGTCTTCCCCATGCTCTGGGCGGTGCTGCTCACCAATGCGTTCGACCAGGGCCTGCGCTTCTCGGTCGACAAGGCCACCTTCGAATTGCTCTACCTGCCGATCCCCGCGGCGATCAAGACGCACGTCAAGGGTGCGATCGATCTCATCATCAACCGGGTGGCCGACGGCGTGGGCGGCATCATCCTCGGCGTCGCCACGCAGGGGTTCAACTTCTACTTCTTCGCCATCGACGGTTTTCACCTGGGCCTCAGGGGCATCGCGTCGCTCAGCCTCTCGGGCATCGTCGTGTGGTTCGTCGTGGCCCACCGCCTGCGACGCGGCTACGTCGACGCCATCCAGGAGAGCATCCAGCAGCACGGCCTCGACATCGACCGGGCTCCCGCCTTGCTCGACCGTTCCACGTCAGACGTGCTGGCGGCGCGCCTCACCGCCTCCGACCCGGACGACATCCTCTACGCGCTCGACCTGTTTGCCAGCCAGCATCGGCAGACCGTCCATCCAGCGGTGCGCTCGCTCGTCACGCACGCCGCGCCGAAGGTCAGGCGCCGCGCGCTCGTCGTGCTCGACGAGGCGAGCGACGTCGCCGCGATCCCGCTCGTCGAACCCCTGCTGCGCGATCCCGACCTCGAAACACGCACGCTTGCGCTCCTGTTCCTCGCGCACCACGCGCAGATCGATCCGCTCCAGAAGATCAACGAGGTCGGGGCATTCCCCGATTACTCCGTGCAGGCCGGGATGGTGGCGTTCCTCAGCCAGCCGGGGCCGCTGCAGAACCTCGAGGCCTCGGCGTTCTTCCTCCAGTCGATGATCGACGACGAGGTGGGCGGCACGACCCGCAGCCGGATCGAGGCGGCACGCCTCGTGGCCCGGCTGCCTGTCGTCCACGGCGACGCGCTGGCGCGGCTGCTCGCAGACCCGGAGCCCGAGGTCGTGCGGGAGGCCATCGTGGCGACCGGTGCGCTGCGCGCCGCGGCCTTCGTGCCCCGGCTGATCGACAGCCTCGGGATCGAGTCGCTCGCATCGGACGCCGTCGAGGCGCTGGTGGAAATCGGCGAGCCGGCCGTGACGCCCCTCTGCCGCGCGCTCGCCTCGTCGGACACGACGCCCTCCGTTCGCCGCGAGATTCCGCAGGCGCTGGCCCGGATCGGCGGCGGTGAGGCAAACGAGACCCTGACCGAGGCGCTGATCGACAGTGATCCCGCGCTACGTGCCCGCGTCATGGAGGCGCTCGGCCGATTGATCCGCCTGCACCCCGCGACGTCGCTCGATCGAGCGGCCGTCGAGGCGGCCCTGGCCAGCGAGGTCGTCGGGCACTACCGCACCTACGGCATCATCGGGACACTCGACCATGCCTTCGCCGGCGACGACCCGGTGGTCGTCGGCGTGCAGCACTCGATGGCGCAGGAGCTGGATCGGATCTTCACGCTGCTGGGCCTGTTGTGGCCCCAGCACGACCTGCCGGCGGTGCTGACCGGGCTGAGGTCAGACAACAGCACGCTGCGTGCGAACGCCCTCGAGTTGCTCGACAACGTCCTGACGCCAGCGCTGCGCAAGCTCATCGTGCCGCTCGTCGATCCGGGCGTCACGGTTCCGGAGCGTGTGACGCGGGCCAGCCAGATTGTCGGCGTGACCATGCAGACACGCGAGGAGGCCGTCGCGGCGCTCGTGGCCAGCGACGACCCGTGGCTCAAGTCGTGCGGGGTGTACGCGGTGGGCGTCCTGCGCCTCACGTCGCTGCGCGGTAGGGTTGCGGCGCTCGAGTCGGCGTCCGATCCGTTGTTGCAGGAGGCCGTGCGCGCGGCGCTCGCCCGACTCGAGGCCGGAGAGGTCGCACCCGTCGAGCGGCGGCCGGGTGCGGCGGCCGAGACCGGCATCTTCACCATCGCGCCCGATCTCGGGGTCGGCTGAGTCGCCTCAGTCCGTGCCGGTGGCCTGGCGAAGGGACATCGCGCCCGGAACCACCGACTCGGCCTCGTGGACGAGCAACCCGTCTTCGCGCAGCAGTTCGAGGAACGCATCGACAATCTGCGGGTCGAACTGGCGGCCGCGCTGCCGCCTGATCTCGGCGACCGCCTCGCCTACGGGCCAGGCCGGCTTGTACGGGCGCGCATGGGTCAGGGCGTCGAAGACGTCAGCGACGGCGACGATGCGGCTCACCAGGGGAATCTGGTCGCCCCGGATGGTGGGCTGATAGCCGCCGCCGTCCCAGTGCTCGTGATGCGTTGCGGCAATGGTTTCGGCGAGCTGGAGCAGCGGGTGCCGGCTGCCGGAGAGGATGCGGGCGCCGACGACGGTGTGGTTCCGCACGACCGTGAATTCGTCCTCGGTGAGCCGCCCCAGCTTCAGCAGGATGTGATCGGGCACCGCGATCTTGCCCAGGTCGTGCAGGGGCGCGGCGCGCCGGATGAGTGACACCAGTGCCTCGGGCAGCCCGGCCTTGCGCGCCAGTCGCGCCGACAAGTCGCCCACCCGCTGCGTGTGCTCCTGCGTTGCGTCGTCGCGGAACTCGGCAGCCAGCGCGAGGCGCTCGAGGATCTCGACCTGCGCCTCCTCGAGCTCGTGCGTGCGCTGCTGGACCTTTGTCTCGAGGAGGTCGTTCTGCTCCTGCAGCGCGAGGTAGAGGAAGCGCGCTTCGAGGAGGTTCTTGATCCGGAGGACGACCTCGGTCGAGTCGAACGGCTTGGCCAGGAAGTCTTTCGCACCCATCGACAAGGCCCGCTGCTTGGCCTCGCTGCTGATGTCGGCGGTGAGCACCAGCACCGGCAGATAGGTGCCCTCGCCCAGGTACGGTGCCAACAACTCGAGCAAGGCGAACCCGTCGAGGTGCGGCATGTGCAGGTCGAGCAGGATCAGGTCGGGGTGCACCTGGTGGAACAGCGCCATGACCTGGCGAGGGTCGGTCGTGCCGGCCAGGTGCTGGAAGCCGGACCGCCGCAGCATCCGCTCGAGGATGCGAACGTTGTTCTCCTGGTCGTCGACGAGGAGGATCCGGCCCTGGGTGTGCTCGCTCATAAGGCGTGATCCGGCGGCAACCCCGATCGCGGAGTGCGACGCCGGTTTGCGGCATTGTAATCCGGCCGCACCACGAATATCGGCTATGACGCCACGGGCCTCCAAATCCGCTGGACGGCGGGCCGACGCGCGGGGGCTCTCAGGCGACCAGGCGCGCCAGCGTGGCGCGGTCGATGTTGCCCCCGCTCATGACGCACACGACGCGCTGGCCGCGCAGTTCGTCTGCGCTTCGCCGCGGCTGCGGCGAGCGCGGCGGCGCCAGCGCCCTCGGCCAGGTTGTGCGTCGCCGACAGCGCGAGCCGCACGCCATCAGCCAGGGCCTCGTCATCGACCGTGACGACGTCGTCGAGCCCCCGCCTGAGGATGCCGAAGGTCAGGTCGAAGGTCACGCGGGTGGCGAGGCCCTCGGCGAACGTCGCCACACGCTCGCCGACCACTCGCGTGCCGGTGCGCCACGATCGCGCGAACGCATCGGCCCCGGTCGCCTGCACGCCGACGATCCGCGCGTGCGCACCGAGTCCGTCTCGCACGGTGACCAGCCCGCTCGCACCGCTCCCGCCACCGATCGGCACGAGCACGACGTCGGCGTCCGGCAGTGCGTCGAAGATCTCGAGCGCGTAGGTGCCGACGCCGGCGATGAGCCATGGCTCGTTGGCCGAGTGCACGTAGCGGACGTCGCCCCGGGCGACGCGCCGTTCCACTTCTTCGCGAGCGGCGTCGAAATCGCGGCCGTGCTCCACCACCTCGGCGCCGAGCGCCCGCATGGCGGCGTTCTTCTCGGGGTTGTTCCCCTCGGGCACGATGATCGTGCACCCGAGGCCCGCGCGCTGGGCGGCAAATGCGATCGACTGGCCGTGGTTGCCCGTCGTGGCCGTCAGCAGGGGACGGGTCTCGCCCTGTTCGACCAGGTGCGACACGAGGTTCACGCCGCCGCGCACCTTGAACGCGCCCGTGGGCAGGTGGTTCTCGTGCTTCACGTAGATGTCGAGGCCCAGCGCGTCGTCGAGCAGCGGATGCTTGAGCAACGGCGTGGGGAGCAGCACACCCCGCAGCCGGTCGCGCGCATCGCGGACGTCGGGCAGGCCGGGCGCGGTCACCGCGTGTCACCCGCGGGTTCATCGTCTGCATCGCGCAGGAAGTGCTGGTAGAGATACGACGCCCCCAGGAGGAGCACGCCGAGTCCCATCACGCTGAGGATGCGATACAACGTGTCGAGTTCGGCGAGATCGACGAAAAACACCTTGAGGATCGTTGCCGCGAAGATCGCGATGGCGAGGTAGCGGATGGGGCGGTAGCGCTTCAGGATCCCGATCAGGACCAGCCCGAGCGCGTATGCCGCCCACAGCACCGAGATCGTCGCCAGGCGCGCGAAGTCGACCGATCCGGCGGCCATCGCGCCCTCGTTGACCTGTGCCGCCCACGCGCGGGCGCCGAACAGGCCGTTGACCTCCTCGGTGAGCGTGGCAAGCACCAGCACGCACGCGACGACACTGCAGGTGGCCAGCGTCTGTGAGGGCGCGCGCTCGAATGCGTCGCGCGCCGCGCGATAGCGTGACGCGAGCCACAGCAACAGGCCGGCGATGATGAAGAACGCCGCCGCGTGCATGTTCGCAAATGGCGTCATGTCGGCCGACGGACCCGACCCGTAGACCACTATCGCGTCGGCCAGGGCCACCACGAACAACACCCAGCCGCCCCATCGCATCCACGCCAGGCGCTGACGCAGGCCCAGCCACACGACGAGCGCGCCTTCGATCGCCCATCCGATGGCGATGACGGGGCCGTCGAAGCGCAACGCGATCGCGGTGGCGACGAATGCCGCGGCAAGCGCGACGTAGTGCCACGGTGCGAAATCGTGTCGCGGTCGCACCATCCCCGCGAGCGCGACGTGCCACGCGGCCAGGCCCAGGGCCACGAACACCATGTCGGCCCGGTTCGGTGAATCGACGATCGTCAGCAACCCAATCAGCAGCGCGAGGGCGTTGGCGTGGAGCAGTGCGCCGTCGGGCAACCGCAGGCGCGTGCGGTCGTGCCAGAGCGCGCGCAGTTCGGCGATGAGGTGAAGTCCGTAGATGGCGAGCAGCGTGACCAGCGCGCCCCGTGCCTGCGAGTGGGTGTCGAGCCAGCCCATGAACGGCGGCACGATCGCGGCCCACGCGACCACGCGAATCCACGGCCGGTCGCCGTCGCCTGCCAGCAGCAACCCGGCCAGCGTGACGGCGATGAAGTAGATGAGCAGCGCCAGCGTGTGCGGGACGAGGATGGCCAGTGACGCCATGTGGACACAGACCGGCCCGATGACGCCGAGCAGGAACGCGCCAAGCGCGCACAGCGCCCCCACCGAGGTCGCGCGGGCCGCCGTCACCGTGGCGCGCCGGTGCAGGTCGAACGCGATTCTCAGGAACACCGCGGCCAGCACGATCAGGTAGGCCTCGACGACCAGGTACTGCGTGTCGCGGTAGCTCACGAACAGCCAGCCGGCGAGGGTCGTCAGCGTCGCAACGAACGACACGATGGCGAGCGCCGGCCACTCGTGCGATCGCACCAGCCACCAGGTGCCGCCTGCCAGCACGGTCAGGTACGAGAGCAACGGTGCGGGTGACCGGGTCTCGGTGGCGATCAGGTACGGCGTGGCGTACGCGCCGACGGCGGCAATCACGGCCAGGGCCTGCGACGCATGCCGTGTCGCCATCCACGTGCCCAGGCCTGTCGCCGCCACCATCCCGAACCACGCCGTCGACGGGTCGAGCACGCCGTAGAGGTGCAGCCCGGCGTAGAGCGAGAGGTAGAGGATGCCGAGACCGCCTCCCGCGACGCCCTGGCCGAACAGCGCGACGTCGCGACGCGCGACCCTGTCACCGGCAAACACGAGAGCACTCCCGCCCACGAGGCCGAGCACGACGCGCATGAGCGGTGTGATCCACTCGTTGTCGAACACGTACTTCACCAGGTAGCTGGCGCCGAGCACGACGGCGGCGACGCCAACGTAGAGCAGCCAGTGCTGGCCGATCCGCTGCTCGATCGATGGTGGGTGCGCCGGCGCGGGCGGCGGTTCCCGGGGCAGCGCCTCCGGGGCCGTGTCGCGTGGCGCCTCGGGCGTTTCGACGGCACCGACAGCCTCGCCGCTGAACTCGTGCGCGCGCCCCGCGTCGGGCTCCGCCGCAGTTCCGGGCGCCGGGGTCGCCTCGCCGGGCACCGCTGGCACAGGCGGCACGCCCGAGGTGACGGTCTCATCCGGGCCATGAGCAGCGGCGAGGGCATCGGGCGGTGCGGCCTCGGCCGGACGTTGCCGTTGCTCCGCGTCGAAGTTCAGCGACCGTCGCGTGCAAGTGCTCGACATCGCGCAGCAGCTCGTCGACCAGGCGCGACATGGCCGTGAGCCGATCGTTGGCCTGTTCGGCGATCCGCCGGGCCCGTGCGGCCCTGACGAACGAGAGAATGGGCAGGACCAGCGTGAGCAGCGCCACGCCACCCAGCGCGGCGAGCCCGAGGAAAATGACGCCGATTTCGTTCATTGGGGAGGGGTGGATGCGATGTCGGCCCCGCGCACGAACTCCGCCGCGGGAGACTCCGGCCAGACCGGCGCGGGCGCCGATACCAGCACGTCTGACGCCAGCACGTGCTGGAACACGCCGATCTGCGACGCGAGAAACTGCAACTTGAGGATGACGCGGGCGACGATGTAGGCCTGTCCGACCGCGACGGCGAGCCAGAGGCGTCCGCCATCGTTGCGCGCGCCCGGGGCGAACATCACGTACAGGCCGACGATGACGAGAAAGACCGCGGTGTTCAGTGCATACACGCCCGTCGCAAGGGCAAGGTGCCGCCGGACGAAGCGCGCGCCGGCAGTCAGCGCGAACAGCGCGCTGCGGCGGTCCTCGACGACGAGGCGGATGCGCGCGTAGTCGAACACGATGTTCACCGCGACAAGGAGGACGAGGAACAACGCGTAACCGCACAGGCGCACCAGGAACGCGGTCCGTTCGACGGTCACGTCGCGTATGAGCGCGCTGTAGCCGGTCGAGAAGATGAGGTCGTGGACGTATGTGAACAGCACCCAGTACGCCGCCCACGCCAGCAACCCGAGCCGCACGAGGCGAGGCGCGTACCGCCCGCAGGCGCCGAAGAACGCCTGCGCACCCAGCGCCCGATCACGCGCCAGGCGGTCGAGCACGCCGCCCGACACGAACGACCACACGAGCAGCCACAGCACGAGCACGGCCGTCAGCACCACGGCCTGCGGTCTCGCGTCGGCGATGTCGCTGAGGTTCCTGAGCGGCGCCGCGCCACCGATGATGGACGGGACGAACGTGGTGCCCAGGCCTGACGCCTGCGCCCGGAACTCCTGCCACCAGTCCCACTCGACGCCCTGCGCGACGCGATCGGCCACCACGCTGTCGCCAAGGTGTGCGGCGATCATGTCGCGGACGACGAACGAGAGGGCGACCGCAAGCGCCAGGGTCAGCGCCCACGTGCCCAGCCACACCGCACGGGCTCGGCGCACTCGGGCGAAGCCGGCGATGAACGCGCCGGTCACCGTGCCGGCGCGCGCGGAGACGGACTCAGGCAAAGAAGCCATAGGTCAGCAACAGATCCTGCAGCCAGATCGCCCAGCGCCACGACCAGGCGGCTGCGGCCGCGCGGGCCTGCGGGTGCAGTGACCGGCTGTTGTTCGTGCGATTGACGTCGAGCGCGAGCACCTCGTCGGGATCGACCACCACCGAGACCGCGCGCCGCGCATGTGCGACCCGGATCGCGGTCCAGCGTTCCTTGCCATCCCACGCGCGTGTCACCTGCGAGCCATCGTCGAACGTGATCCGCACGTTGACGGGGAACACGCCCTCGCCGTGGCGCCGGATGATCGCTCGCGTTTCGTACACCCCCTCGGGCGGGTCGGTGACGAACGCGCGCTTCCCCTCGCGATCGACGAATCCCGTCGTCGATGGCTGTTCGCTGACGACCGAGTCGACCCCGTAGTCGAAGGCCACCGACGAGCGGTAGACCTGGTCGAAGAACCAGGTCAGGTCGCGGCCGCTGACCCTGTTGACCGTCGCGAAGAAGTCGTCGGGCGAAGGGTGACGGAACTTGAAGCGATCGAAGTAGGTGGCCATCGCGCGCTGCAGCACGTCCCACCCGAGGTAGTTCTCGAGGGTTTGCAGCCAGAGCGCCGTCTTGCTGTAGGTGATGCCGCCTCCCGTCGCCGGGAAGTACCGCCACGACGGGGCGTCCTGCCGGTCGCTGGTCGCCACGCTCCGGTACCCGTGCAGGCCGTTGCCGTCGGTCTGGCGGCGCAGCACGATGTCGCTGAACACCCAGGGGACGAATCCGCCGAAGTACCGCTCGGCGTAGCGTCCGCGCCCCCACTCGACGTCGAGCGCACGCGCCGTCGAGAACGTGTTGAGCCCTTCGTCCATCCACGCGTGCTCGAACTCGTTGTTGCCCACCAGGCCGTACCAGAACTGGTGGCCGGCCTCGTGGATGGTCACCCCTTCGGGCTGGGCGACGGTCGCAGGTGCGAGCCAGCGCGTGCCCGCCGTGAACAGCGTCGGATACTCCATCCCGCCGGCCGCGCTCTGCCACGCCGGATCGACGATCGTGATGTGCCCGTACGGATAGGGCCCGAACCAGCGTCCATAGCTGCGCAGCGTGGCGCGCGTGGCCGCGAAGTGACGTTCGGCCTGGGACGCGTGCTCCGGTTGCAGCAGCAGGCGCATCTCGGCGGCGGGCAACCCGGCTTCCTCGAACTTCGCGCGGCGCTCGATGTAGTCGGGACTCGTCGTCCACGCGAAGTCGTGGACGTCGTCCTGGTAGTAGCGGTGGGTCGTCGTGCCGTCGCCGTTGTCGGTGCGCGATCGTTCCTCGCCCGTGGCACCAACCACCCACCCTGTCGGCACGCGCAGCCGCACGTCGTACACGCCGTAATCGGCAAAGAACTCGGTGCCCGAGTGGAACTGGTGACCCCTCCACTCGGTGCCCTCGAGCACGGCCACCTTCGGGAACCACTGCGCGATGAAGTAGGCGTCGCCCACCACGCCCGTGCGCGCAAACGTGCGGGGGACGCGCGCGGTCCACTCGACCTCGAGGTTGATCGTGTCGTTGGGATGGACGGGCACAGGCAGCGGCACTTCGACCAGCGAGTAGTCGCTGGCGTTGCCGTCGTCGGGGCGGACGAAGCGCATCGCCGCATGGAGATCGACCGGCGGCGCCGCCCCGATGCCCAGGACGCGGATGGCGGTGATGTCGGTCGAGGCCCAGTCGCGCTCGGGACGATCGAGGATGGCGCCGAGCGGTGCGGCCAGGGCACGCTCCTTCATCCACGTCGTTTCCGACGAGCGCCACGCGTTCCAGTACAAGTGCATGCGCAACACCGACGTCTCGCGGCGGGCGATGTTGCGCCAGGTGATCACGGCGCGCCCCGTGATGGTGCGCGTGGCCGGCGCGAGCACGGCGTCGATCGAGTAGTTCGCGTTGCGTGCCGACCGCGCGCCCGGTGCGAAGTACTCGGGCGACGTCAGGTCGGCGCGGGGCGCGGCAGGAGGCGGTTCGGGGGGCAGCGCGGGCGCCGCGCGCACGGCAGACCGCTGCGCGACGACCACCGCCGTCACTGCGGTGAGGGTGAAGGCGACGACGAGGGCGACGAGTCGCGAGGCGTGTCGATCCATGTCACTGTCGGCACATCCTACACCCGTCGAGGCCAGTGGCTCGCGCCAACGAGGCCCGGACCCGTCGGCGTCGCCCCTGGAGGTGTTATCCTCCCCGGCCATGGCGATTCTCGACGACGATCCCGGAGATCTTCCTCCCGACGCCCGACGCCGCGGCATCGGCGTTCCTGCCTGGATTGGCGCCGCCGTCGTGGTGGCCCTGCTCGCCTGGTACTTCTGGCCCGCACCGGCACCGGAGGCCCCGCCTGCGAAGGCCCCTGCTGCCCCGGTGACGCGCGCCACGCCGTCGGCCCCGCCCGCGCTGGCGCCCGAGCCCTCGCCGTCGCCGACCGTCGCGCGGAAGGCGCCAGCCCGACCCGCGCCAAAGGCGCCCGAGGCTCCCGCCGCGCCCGAGGCACCGGCGGCCCCCGCCTTTGCCCTGCACGTCGAGACCGACCTGCCGGGCGCGTCGGTGTTCGTGGACCGCAAGTACGTGGGCGTGTCGCCGCTGACCACGACAGACGTGACACCGGGGACTCACCAGTTGAACGTCTCGATGGAAGGCCAGGAAGGTGTGGCGCAGTCGATCGATGTTGCCGACACCGGCACGACCAGCGTGACGGTGCGCTTCAAGGAGGTGCGTCTCGACGCCACGGTGGCCGTCGTGCACAAGCACGGGATGGGATCGTGCGAAGGGCGGCTGGTCGCCACGCCCGCCGGTGTTCGCTACGAGACCGCGAACAAGGGCGACGCGTTCACCATGTCGTTCCGCGACGTCGAGACGTTCGAGATCGACTACCTCGCCAAGGCACTGAAGGTGAAGAAGCGCGGTGGACGGACGTGGAACTTCACCACCAGGACCGACACGGCCGACCCGCTGTTCGTGTTCCACCGCGACGTCGAGAAGGCCCGCCAGAAGCTCTCGGGATCGCTATAATCGGCCGGTCACCAGAGGCGGCACCGACCGCTCGCAGGGAGTCGCGATTCACATGGGTATTCGGACGCTCCACATCGGGCTCGGGCCCATCGGCACGGCGGTCGCCAGGCAGTGCGCGATGCGCAAGGGATTCACCATCGTCGGTGCGGTGGAGATCGACCCCACCAAGATCGGCCGTGACCTCGGTGTCGTGATCGGTCACACGAAGAAGCTCAAGATCACCGTCACCGACAACATCGCGAAGGCCATCAAGGCCACCAGGCCAGACATTGCCGTCCTGTGCACCAGCTCGGCGCTCAAGAAGGTGATGCCCCAGGTCGAGGCCATCCTCAAGCTCAAGGTGCCGATCGTCTCGACGACCGAGGAACTCGCCTACCCCACGGCCAAGAACAGGTCACTGGCGAAGAAGATCGACGGGCTCGCGAAGAAGGCCAGGGTCGCGGTGCTGGGCACCGGCGTGAACCCCGGCTTCACGATGGACACGCTGCCCATCACGCTGACCGGTGTCTGCAGCGACGTGAGAGCCATTCGCGTCGATCGCATCCAGGACGCGAGCGTGCGCCGCCTCCAGTTCCAGCAGAAGATTGGCGCTGGACTGACCGTCGACGAGTTCCAGGCCAGGGTCGACGGCGGCACCATCCGCCGCATCGGCGTCATCGAGTCGATCTCGATGATTGCCGACGCGATGGGGTGGAAGCTCGACTCGGTGACCGATGTCCTCGAGCCGAAGATCGCCATGCGCGAGCTGACGAGCCAGTACCTGACGATCGACAAGGGGAGGGTCTGCGGGCTCGTGCAGGACGGCATCGGCTACCGCAAGGGTGAGCCCGTCATCGTGCTGCACATGGAGGCGTATCTCGGCGCGCCCGAGTCGTTCGACACGGTGACCATCGAAGGCACGCCCGCGCTGTCGATGAAGATCGCGGGCGGGGTGCACGGAGACGTCGCGACCGCCTCGATCACGGTCAACTCCATCCCCAAGGTGATCGCGGCGAGGAGCGGCCTGCACACGATGCGCTCGCTGCCCATTCCGAGCTGGTACGGCGGCAAGTAGGGGCCGCGCCCCCGCGCGGCCCGCTGGTGCGAATCGGGTTCATTGCCCAGGTGCAGGACCGCGCCCCCGCCTGCCCTGAGCCTGTCGAAGGGCGCGGCCCGGGCGCGTGACATTTGCAGAGGGATCACGGCGTCGCACCACCGGTGCGCCCGTATGGGGCTCGCGCCGCCGGGCATTTGCTCTCGCGGGCGGGACCTGCACTCGCGTGGACGCTGTACGATCACGCCCGCGTGCCGCAAACGCCCGACGTCGTGTCGCCCGTGACGGGGCTTGTTCGGATGGTCGTTGACCAGGTGTAGGGGCCGCGCCCCCGCGCGGCCCGCGGGTGCTACACGCGCCGGGCGGCCTGGTGGCGTGCCGAGACGGCGTCCCAGTCGATGCAGTTGAACCAGGCGTCGACGTAGTCGCGCCGGCGGTTCTGGTACTTCAGGTAGTAGGCGTGTTCCCACACGTCGATGCCGAGCAGGGGCACCTTGCCCTGCATCACCGGGGAGTCCTGGTTGGGCAGCGCCAGGATCGCGAGGCCCTTGCCGGGCTCCAGCACCAGCCAGCCCCATCCGGACCCGAACACGCCCATCGCCGCCCTGGTCAAGGCGTCCTTGAACCCCGCAAACGACGTGAACGCGCCGTCGAGATCCCTGCCGAGATCGGCCGGCGGTGTGCCGCCGCCGCCCTTCTTCATCGACGTCCAGAACATCGTGTGGTTCAGGTGCCCGCCGCCGTTGTTCCGCACCGCGGTGCGGATGTCGGCTGGCAGCGCGTCGATGTTCGCCAGCAACTGTTCGATCGAGCGCCCGGCCAGGTCGCTCTTGCCGGCCAGCGCGCCGTTCAGGTTGTTCACGTACGCCGCGTGATGCCGATCGTGGTGGATCGTCATCGTCTGCGCGTCGATGTGCGGTTCGAGCGCATCGGCGGCGTAGGGCAGCGGCGGCAGCGTGAACGGGCCGGCTGGCGTTGCCGCCGGCTGCGCCGACGCGCCCAAGCGGCAACGCGAACGACTCCACGACCGACGCGGCGGCCGCAATCATCGAGGCTTTGATCACATCGCGCCGGGTGGGCATGTCAGTGTCCTCCGCCCTGCACTTCCTTGACGATTTCAGAGACGAAGCCCTTGGCGTCGCCGAAGAGCATCAGCGTCTTGTTCATGAAATACAGCTCGTTGTCGATCCCGGCGAACCCGCTGCTCATCCCGCGCTTGATGACCATCACCGTCCGCGCCATGTCGACGTTGAGAATCGGCATGCCGAAGATCGGGCTCGACTTGTCGGTGCGCGCCGCCGGATTGGTCACGTCGTTGGCCCCGATCACCAGCGCCACGTCGGCCTGCGGGAAGTCGCCGTTGATGTCGTCCATTTCGACGAGCCGATCGTAGGGGATGTCGGCCTCGGCGAGCAACACGTTCATATGGCCGGGCATGCGCCCCGCGACGGGGTGGATCGCGAACTTCACGTCCACGCCCTTGCGCGTGAGCGCATCGTAGAGCTCGCGCACCTTGTGCTGCGCCTGGGCCACGGCCATGCCGTAGCCGGGCACGATGATGACGCTCGAGGCCGAGCTGAGGATCGACGCCGACTCCTCCGGCGAGGCGCTGCGGACGCTGCGCTGTTCGCCGCCTGCGGCCACCGACGCCTGCACCTGCCCGAAGGCGCCGAACAGGACGTTGGTGAACGACCGGTTCATCGCCTTGCACATGATGATCGACAGGATGAGACCCGACGACCCGTCGAGCGCACCGGCGACGATCAGCATCTTGTTGTCGAGGACGAAGCCCATGGCCGAGGCCGCGAGTCCGGCGTAGGAGTTCAACAGCGAGATGACGGTCGGCATGTCGGCGCCGCCGATGGGGATGATCAGCAGCACGCCGAACGTCAGCGCGATGCCGACGATGGCCCAGTAGTAGACCTCGAAGCCGGGACGCGGGTTCAGCGTCAGGTAGATGCCGAGCAGGAGCGCGGCCACGAGCAACCCGATGTTGAGGACGTTCTGGCCGCGGTAGGTGATCGGCCGCTGCGGCAGGACCTCCTGCAGCTTGCCGAACGCCATCAGCGATCCGGTGAAGGTCAGGAAGCCGAGCAGCACCTCGAACGAGATGACACCCATCCGGAAGGTGTCGATCGCGCCCGTGTCGATGCCGCCCTGGTACATCGCGAGCATGTACTTGCAGGTGCCGATGAGGCCGACGGCCAGGCCGCCGAAGCTGTGCGACAGCGCGGTTCGCTGCGGCACCGCGGTCATGGGCATCAGCAGCGCCAGCGGGAGGCCCGCGATGGTGCCGACCACGAGGCCGACCATGATCCACGTGTAGTACTGCACCTGCGGCTGGATGATCGTGCCGACGACGGCCAGCGCCATCCCGATCTCGCCGGCGATGACGCCCTGGCGCGCCGTCGTCGGCGCGCTCAGCCACTTGAGCGACATGATGAAGAGGCCGGTCGCGATCAGGTAGCTCGCCTGGGTGAACGGCGGCACCGGGAGGCTCTCGTGCCCGACCGTCGTCGCGATGAGCCCCAGCGGCAGCAGCATGGCCACCGCGGCGACCTTCGGCTCGCGACGCTTGAACATCTTGAGCATGCGGTCGGTGATCAGGAAGCCCGACACCACGTTGGTCATCGCGGCGGCCACGGCGATCGTGGCCAGCGCGAGGATCAGCGGGTATTCCTGGCTCTGTTCCTCGCCGAGCACGAGCACCGCGCCCACGAGGCTGATCGCCGAGATCGCGTTCGTCAGCGACATCAGCGGGGTGTGGAGCAGCGGCGAGACCCGGCGGATGACGTCCAGCCCGAGGAAGGTCGCGAGCACGAACACGAACAGGTTCGAGAAGATGTCCATAGCGGTCGTGTGAGTGGGGAGGATGGCGCCGCAACAGCGCAACGCGTGCGTATCGTATATCAGTCGAGCGTCTTCAAGACGGCCCGCACGGGGCTGGCATCGAAGCCTGCGAGCCTGAGAGGCAGGGCGATCAGGTCATAGCGGCCCGCGGCGACATCGCCAAGCGCCAGGTTTTCGAGGATGGCCATGTCGTGCGCGAGGAAGCGCCCGTGGGCCAGGAGGGCCGCGTCGTCGAACAGGTCGACGCTGGGCGTGTCGATGCCGACCAGCACGACCCCGGCCGCGTGCAGGGCGTCGACCAGCCCCGGATCGAGTGCCGCGAAGTCGGTCGAGAAACGGGCCGCATCGGGGTAGGTGCCGGTCGCGATCAGGACGCGCGGCACGTCGAGGGGCGCATCGCCAAGATCGGCGAGGCGCACCCGGTGGCCGCGCGACGCCGGCACCCGGATGACGCGGCACGGCCCGACGTAGGCTTCGAGCGGCCGCGTCTCGATCGAGGCCGCATCCCTCCCGTAGTGGCTCGGAGCGTCTGCGTGCGCCCCGGCGTGCACGCTCAGGCGCAGCGTCGAGAGCGTGACCGTGTCGCCGGCCGCGATGTCGAGCAGCACCTCGCGCGACGGCGGCGTGTCGCCCGGCCAGACCGCCAGGCGCGCGTCGACCAGGGGCGAGATGTCGATGATCACGCCACGCCGCAGAGGAAGCGCTCGACCAGGCTGCCGAGGATCCGCGTGCGGTAGGCCGCAGTCGACCGCACATCGTCAATCGGCGTCACCGACGCGCGGGCGGCTGCCGAGGCCCCGGCAATCGTCGCGGCGTCGAGCGCCCGGCCGATCAGCGCAGCTTCGACGTCGTGGAGACGGATCGGCGTGGCGGCGACCGATGCGGCGGCCAGGCGCACGTGTGTCACGACACGCGCCGCGTCGACACCGATGGCGGCTCCGAGCGCCACCTTCGCGATGGACTGCGCGGCCCGCGTGCCCACCTTCAGGTACCGCGCGTGCGTGCCCGGCCGGGGACGCGGCATCCAGACCGCCGCCAGCAGTTCATCCGGGGCGAGATCGACGTTGCGGTATCCGACGAAGAAACGATCGAGCGGCACGCTCCGCTCGCCACGAACCGAGATGACGATGACGTGGGCGTCGTAGGCGAGCAGCGCAGGGGGAATGTCGGCCGCCGGGCTCGCGTTGGCAATGTTCCCGCCAATGGTGCCCATCGCCCGGATGGCCGGTGCCCCGACCGTGGCAGCGGCTTCGGCCAGCGCGGGATAGGTGTGCGCGACCTCGTGCTCGCGGATCAGGCGCGCATGCGTCACGCCGGCGCCGATGCGCAGGCCGTCGGCCTCCGCGGAGATCTCGCGCAGGTCGTGCACGCGTTCGAGCGCGATGACCATGGGCGGACGGGCCACGCCAGCCTGCCACTGGGCCAGCAGGTCGGTGCCGCCGGCAATGGCGCGCGCCTCGGGATGTGCGTGCTTCGCGCGCAGCGCGTCGGCCAGCGAGGCGGGCGTCACGACGTTCACGCGAGGCCCTCCTCGGTCGTTGCCGCCGCATCCACGGCGTCGACGATCGACTGGTAGCCCGTGCAGCGACACAGGTTTCCGGCCAGGGCCGTGCGCGCGTCGATGGGCGGCTTGGTCTCGAGGTACCACCAGGCCGCGACCATGAACCCCGGCGTGCAGAAGCCGCACTGCAGGCCGCCGCGCTCGAGCAGCATCCGGCGCAGCCGCTCGCCGGCGGCCGTGTGCACGACGCCCTCGGCCGTGGTGATCGTCGTCCCGTCGGGGAGGGCCGCCGCGAGTTGCAGGCACGAGACGCGCAGTTCGCCATCCACGACCACCGAGCACGCGCCGCACTCGCCCTCGCCACAGCCTTCCTTGGCGCCGGTGATCCCAAGCCGATCGCGGAGGACGTCGAGCAGGCGCACGTCGGCGGCGAACGCCACCGTCTCGAGCGTGCCGTTGATGTGCCAGGAACGTTCGATGGTCGGGCTCATGTCGCCAAGACTCCCCGTGCACCCGCGTCGAGCCGCGACGCGTCGATGCGCTCGGGCGACATCGGCAACCGTGCCACGGCCACTGACACGGCGTCGCGAATCGCGTTGTGCAGCGCGGGCGCGAGGCCGTTCATCGGCAGCTCACCGAGGCCCTTGGCGCCGAACGGCCCGCCCTCCCAGGGCGCTTCGACGAACGTCACGTCCATGCGGGGCATGTCGGCGGTGGTCGGGATGGTGTAGGTCTGGAAGCGATCCTCGCGGAGCGTGCCGTCTGGCGTGTACGAGACGTGCTCGAGCAGTGCCCAACCCAGCGCCTGGGCGAGTGCGCCCTCCACCTGGCCGCGTGCCTCGCGCGGATTGATGACGGTGCCGATGTCGACCGTGCACCAGACGTGGCGGCACGTGACATCGCTCGTCACGCGATCGACCTCGACTTCCGTCGCCACCGCGCCCCACGAGTAGGCCGGATAGGCATCGCCGCTGTGCGTGACGTCGTCCCAGTGCAGGCCGGGCGGCAGCGCGTACTGCTGCTCGACACGCAGCGGGCCGGCCGCGCACGCGCGCGATGCGGCCTCGTACCAGGTGACGACCGTGTGCGCGTCAAGGCGGAAGCCATCGGCCACGCGCGTGGCGCCGAGGCGCTGCTCGACTTCACGCACGAGTGCGTGCGCGCACAGCTCCACCAGCTTGCCCACGACCATCGTCGTCCGCGATGCGACCGTCGGTCCCGAATTGGGGACGTGGAGCGTGCTGGGCAGCGGGTAGTGCACGCGGTCGAGCGGAACCTGCAGCGCGTCGGCCGCGATCTGCGCGAGCGTCGTCTGCGCGCCCTGGCCGAACTCGGTGTTCGCGGCGAGAATCGTGACGGCGCCATCGCGGTCGAGCGTCATCGCGCACCGCGAGGCCAGCTTCTTCTCGCCAGATCCCGTGAACCCGCCGCCGTGCCAGAAGAGGGCGAAGCCGAGTCCGGTCACCGTGGGCGAGAACGGGTGCTCGCGCCGTGCGCGCCGAATCCGATCGCGCCGGGCGATGAAGGCGCTGCGCTCGACGACCGCCGTGAAGCACTCGTCGATGGCGACGCTGCTGTGCAGGACCTGGCCGGTGCCCGTGGTGTCGCCGATCCGCAGCACGTTGCGCCGGCGAAGGAGCAGCGGATCCATCCCGATCGCGTGCGCCACCTTGTCGAGGTGCGCCTCGATCGCGAAGATCGCCTGCGGCGCGCCAAACCCGCGAAACGCGCCGGCCGGCACCGTGTTCGTGCGCACCGCCCGGCCGCGCACCTGCACGTGGGGCGTGCGGTACGGCCCCGCGAGGTGGATCGAGCCCCGCGAAAGGACGACGGGCGAGAGGGTGACGTAAGCACCCCCGTCGATGACGAAGTCGGCATCGATCGCCGTGATCACCCCGTCGTGCGTGACGCCGACCTTGAGGCGCGTGTACGACGCATGGCGCTTCGTCGTCACCGCCATGTCGAGTTGCCGATCGAAGTCGAAGACCACCGTGCGCCGGGCCTTGCGCGCGAGCAGGGCGGCGTGCGCGGCGATGACGCTGGGGAAGTCTTCCTTGCCGCCGAAGGCGCCGCCCGTGGCGCACTGCTCGACGATGACCCGTTCGGGGGCAAGGCCAAGCGCAAGCGCGACCGCCGGCTGCACGTAGTAGGGACACTGCAGCGATCCGAACACCCGCAGCGATCCGTCGCCGAGCACCTCGGCCGCCATCGCCTGTGGTTCGAGGTACGCGTGTTCCTGCGGGCCGGTGATGTATTCACCCTCGACGACCAGGTCGGCCTCGGCGAGCCCGCGCGCGACGTCACCCTTCGAGATGGTCAGCGCGTGGAGGTCGTGCAGCGAGGCGGGAGCCTGCCGCACCGCCTGGGCGATGGCGTCGATGCCGACGAACGGGGTTGTCGGCTCGACATCGACTGTGATCGCGCCGAGGGCGGCCGCAAGCGTGTCGCGGTCGGGGGCGGCGACAAGCGCGACCGGCTCACCGAGGTAGCGCACCTCGGAGGTGGCCAGGCACGGCATGTCGCGCTCGACGAAGGCGATCGTGTTGACGCCCGGGATGTCGGCCGGCTCGACGAGCACGATGCGTGCGAGGTCGAAGGCGGGATCGACGCGGAGCCCGAGGATCCGGCCCGCGGCCACCGGCGACCGGACGGCGGCGCCGACCCACGCGTCGGGCGCGATCAGGTCGCGCAGGTACTGCGTCGCGCCGCCCGCCTTGCCCAGGGCATCGACGCGCGAGACCGACTGCCCGCTGTAGCGCGACGAAGTGGCCACTGGCGGCAGATTGTATACCGTCTGCCTCCGCCCGTTGCCGCCCCGACACCCCCCGTTGCCGCTCCCGAATTGGGGTCTGACCCCAATTGGCAAAACCGTGTCGGCTGACCGACGGTCGGGGTTGTGCGGGGATGGTGTCCGCGTATACTTTCTGCTCGGCCATGCGACTGCAACGCTGTCTTCCGCTTCTGGTCGTCGTGTCAGTGCTGGGCGTGTCGGCTTCCGCTGCGCAGACATCGCGCACAGGCACCGCTCCACACGCGACCATCGAGATGCTGTCGGCCTCGGCGTCGCTCGAGGCCGGCGCCGACACGTGGATTGGCGTGCGGTTCCTGCTGGAGCCCGGCTGGCACCTCTACTGGCGCAATCCCGGGGATTCGGGGACGCCGCCGATGCTGCTCTGGACGGCCCCGGCCGGTGTCACCGTCGGGGATGTCGAGTGGCCGGCACCGGAACGCATCCCACTCGGGTCGCTCGTCAACTACGGTTACCACGGTGACGTCGATCCTGCCCGTGCGCGTGCGCGCCGCCTCCCGAGTCGAGGGCCCGGTGGCGCTCAACGCCAGCTGGCTCGTCTGCAAGGACGTGTGCGTCCAGGGCAAGGCACGTCGTCGCGGTGACCTTCCCGCTGCAGGGGATGGCCGCGGCCGCGACCACCAACTGGGCCACGACCATTGCCGAGGCCCGTCGTCGTGTCCCGGCCGCACTGCCAAAGGGGTGGACGGCGAAGGCGACGGTCACCGCGACGGGGTTCGACATCGACATCGCGGCGCCGAAGCCCCTCGTCAGCCCGTTGTTCTTCTCGATCGACGAAGGCGTCATCGAGGAGGCCGCCGCGCCCGTGGTGACACCAACGGCCCGCGGCACGCGTCTCAGCCTCAAGAAGTCGGAACTGCTCACCACGACACCAACCGTATTGCACGGAGTGCTCACGCTCGGCGACGGTACGTCGTACGAATCTGGTGATGCGCCTCGCCGCCCCTGCGGCACGTCCCCGGAGCCCTCGATGACCATTCGCAGGATTACCGCCGCTCTTGCACTCGCCACGCTCGGCGTGACCGCAGTGTCGCTCGATGCGGCACGGGCAGGCGAGACGGCCCCGTCGTTCACCGCCGTCGACAGCAACGGCAGGACCCACAACCTGGCCGACTACACGGGCAAGTTCGTGGTGCTCGAGTGGCACAACCAGGGTTGTTCGTACGTGAAGAAACACTACGGCGGCAACATGCAGAAGCTGCAGAAGGAGTGGACCGCCAGGGGTGTCGTGTGGCTCACGGTCATCTCGTCGGCAGTCGGCCAACAGGGATACGTGACCCCCGCAGAGGCCAACGCCTACGTGAAGGACAAGGGAGCCGCGCCGAGTGCCGTGCTGCTCGACCCGAAGGGCATCGTCGGCAACCTGTACGGCGCGAAGACGACGCCGCACCTGTACGTCATCTCGCCCGACGGCACGCTGCTCTACGACGGCGCCATTGACAGCAAGCCGACAGCCGACGTCGACGACATCGCGACCGCGACGAACTATCTGTCGGCTGCCTTGACCGAAGCCATGGCGGGGAAGGCGGTCACGACGGCCATGACCAAGCCCTACGGCTGTTCGGTGAAGTACGCGGCGGGGCCGTCGCTGTAGGCCGACGTGGTTGCTGTGGGCGGGGAGCGCAGGCTGCCTCGGCCGCATCCCGACCGCCATTTCCCCTTCTCCCCGATCCACCATCCGCGTGCCGCCCCCTTCCCCGAGTGCCGATCCGCTCCGGCTGGCGCAGCCCGGCCTTCCGTTCGAGCCCGAACATCCACCAGTCTTCGTGCGGAACCCGCGCGCACGGCGCTACGTGCTGCGCCTGCGTGCCGACGGTGTGCCGCGCGTCACCATTCCGCGCGGCGGGTCGCTCGACGAGGCGGCCCGTTTCGTGGCGAGTCACGACGAGTGGATCGTGCGGCAGCGCGCGCGTCTCGCCGCCACGCCGGTGCGTCGAGGATGGCGCGTCGGCACGGTCGTCTGGTGGCGCGGCGTGAAGACGCCGGTGACTGTTGCCAGCGCGCCGGATGGCGGATGCGAAATCGCGGCTGGCGACGCGCGCGTGCTGACGTCGGCCGCGATGAGCGCGCTGCCGGTCGATCTCCGTCCCGTGCTGTCGCGCCGGATGCGCGCGATCGCAGCCGTCGAGTTGCCCGCGCGCCTGCGCGAACTCGCGGCGCGCGACGTCCTGCAGGTGTCGCGTGTCGTCATTCGCGATCAGCGCACGCGCTGGGGTTCGTGCGCGCACGGCGGTGCGATCAGCCTCAACTGGCGGCTCGTCCAGATGCCTGACGCGGTGCGCGACTACGTGCTGTGGCACGAACTGATGCACATCCGCGTGGCCAATCACTCGCGGCGGTTCTGGGCCGAGGTCGTTCGCGTGTGTCCCGACCACGCTGGTGCGCGCGCGTGGTTGCGCCGCGAGGGACGCAGCCTGTAGGCGCGCCGCGCCGACGCGGTGGGGCGCTCAGCGCCGTCCCGACAAGGCATCCAACCGCGAGTGCTCGCGTTCGAACGCATCGCCTCCGAGATCGCGCAGCACGGCTCCGCATACCTCCACGGCCCGATCGCAGTCGTCAGCCGTGATGCCCAGGTGCGTGACGGCACGCAGGCGCTGGCCGCCGAAGGCGACGAGGCGCACGCCCCGGCGGGCGAGGCGTTCGAGCACGGTGTCTGGATCGAGGCCACGCGCCAGTTCGACGACGACGATGTTCGTCTCGACCTGCGCCGGATCGAGGTAGAGACCCGGGAGTGTGGCCAGGCCGAGTGCCAGTCGCTTGGCGAGGGCGTGATCGTCGGCGAGCCGGTCGACCATCTGGTTGAGCGCCACGCGTCCCGCGGCGGCGAGCACGCCGGCTTGCCGCATCCCGCCGCCGAGCATCTTCCTGATGCGCCGGGCGCGGGCGATGAAGTCCCGGGGGCCGGCGATGACCGATCCCACCGGGGCTGCGAGTCCCTTCGACAGGCAGATCGAGACCGAGGTCACGCAGATCCGTCCACGCGCTGATGGGTGCACCGGTGGCGACGCTCGCGTTGAAGAGGCGTGCACCGTCGAGGTGGACGGGCACCCCGTGCCGGGCGGCGATCGCCGCGACCTCGTCGAAATACGCGACCGGGATGACGGTGCCGCCGCATCGGTTGTGCGTGTTCTCGAGGCAGATCACGCCGGTCTGCGCGATGTGCGGATCGACGCTGGTGGGCCGCAGCACGGCCGTCGAGCGCGTCGAGCGGGAGCGTGCCGTCAGCTGGCGTTCGACAACGTGTGATAGACCACTCCGCCGAGCGCCGAGGCGCCGCCGGCCTCGTAGCAGAAGATGTGCGACTGGTCGCCGAGGACGGCGACGCGTCCGCGTTCGCAGTGCGCGAGCACCGACGCGAGGTTCCCCATGGTGCCGCTCGCCACGAGGACGGCCGCCTCCTTGTTGGTGCGGGCGGCGATGTCGGCCTCGAGCGCGTTGACGGTGGGATCCTCGCCGAACACGTCATCGCCGAGCGGGGCGTTGGCGATCGCCTGGCGCATCGTGTCAGTGGGTAGGGTGACGGTATCGCTGCGAAGGTCGATGGCCACGGCATCGGAATTGTAGGTCTTCCGGCACCCTCCGTTGACGAAATCCCGCTGCACCTCCGGTCCGCCAGCCAATTGGGGTCAGACCCCAATTGGCCCGCTCATGCGCGAAACCGCACGCCAATCGAAGGTTTGTGGTGCAGAGCGCCGTATTGGGGTCAGACCCCAAATACGGGCGGTGGCGGCGGGGGGAACTGTGGTTACCCTATCGGGCATGCATCCGCTCGTGGATCAACTGGAACGGCATGTATCGGCCGATGCGCGCGAGGCCCTGGATCTCGCCACGATTCGTGCATTCGTCGCGAGCCGCGAGCACCCGTTCGCGCGCACGCACCTGGAGGCGCACGTCACGGGCAGCGCCCTCGTCGTCTCGCACGATGGAACGCGCGTGTTACTCGTGCACCACCGGCGCCTCGACCTCTGGTTGCAGCCGGGAGGGCACGGCGAGGCGGGCGAAGTCCACGCCGAGCTCGTCGCCCTCCGCGAAGCCCGCGAGGAGACGGGCATCGCGACCCTGCAACTGCATCCCACGGCGCCGCGCCCGATCGACGTCGACGTGCACCGCATCCCCGAGCGGAAGGGCGTGCCCGCGCACGACCACCTCGACGTCCGGTACCTCGTCGTTGCACCGGCCGGCGCCCGCATCGCCCGCGACCTCGAGGAGACGAAGGACGCCCGCTGGTTCACCTGGGACGAGGTCGCGTCGATGCCCGCCGACCACGCCTTCAGGCGGATGGTCGCCAAGGCGCGCCGCCTCGTCGGACCCGCCTGACCGCGCACGCGGCATGAGCCGCCCACGACCGTCGCCCGCCCGCGCCTACCCGACCAGCTGTCCCTTGCCGAGCCACTTCCTCAGGTACGCGATCTGCCCGGTGTGATACGCGTCGTGGAACGCGAGGAACGCCACCGCCCCGCGCACGCTCTTGTCGGGGAGGGGGAAGTCGCGGGGCGAGGCGGCCGACAGCTCCGCATCGGTCGCCGCCTCCATGCGCGCCTTCAACGCGGCGTTCACCGCCTTGAAGCTCGCCAGGACCTCGCCCGTGGCCGGAAACGCCGAACGGGCGGCGACTTCGACGCCCCGCTCGAACAGCTTCGCCGAGGGGATGGGCACGAACTCGCCGCCGAGGATCCGGAGCAGCGCGTTGCGCGACCAGGCCATGTGGCCGATCAGCCAGTAGATGGGATTCGAGCCGTCGCCCGGGCGCTCCCACAGCTCATCGTCGGTGAGCCCGTCGAGCGCGCGATTCACGAGGACGGAGTTGATGGCGAACAACTGCGAGTGCGAGGCCAGGATGGGATCCACTGCGGTCTCCTCGTGCAACACGGGATGGAAACGATGTGTGCCGACTATCCTACTCGACCGCTCGCCACGCCACCGTCTCCTCGACACACGCCTCGCGTGCCGAGAAGGGGTCGTCCGCAAGCAGCGACCAGGCAAGCGCCCCGCTGTATCCCGCGGCACGCGCGAGGCTGAGCACCTCGCTCACCGCGCACGCCGATCCCCGCGACGGGAACTCCCCGAGCAGCAGCGGCGCGTCGAGATCGAACGCCGCGACGACCTGCGCCAGCGCCGCCCGGTCGATCACGTGGTCGTACCAGTGCACCTGGTAGAGGTCGAGCCCGATGCCGCGCACCAGGTCGAGCCCCCGCACGCTCGCGAGGCCGACCGTGGCCCGCGCGCCCGCGCCGTGAATGCGCGCGACGGCCGCCTCGATGAACGCCCGCATCGCGACGGGCGACACCGCGCGCCAGAACCTCCACGCTGCCCTCGCCCCATGTCACCCACTCGGGCTCGTTGATCACGTCCCACGCGTACACGACATCGGCCGCGCCGGCGTGCATCACGAGCGGTTCGACGACACGCGCCATGAAGCGTTCGCAATCGTCGGCACGGGCGACATGGTGGCGGCGTCCGCCCGTCTGCACGCCCGACACGATCTGCGCCGGCGCGCACAGCAGGTAGTCGGTGATCGCGAAGATCGCGCGCAGGCGGTAGCGGTCGAGCACGGCGAGCGCCACGTCGAGGTCGCGCCTCACGTGATCGTCGAGCGCGACGATGGTGCCGCCGGCATCTTCGACGAGGCCGGCGCGGCCGTCGGCGAGCATGAACCAGCGAACGAGCCCGATGCCGGCGTCAGCCATTCGCGCGCAGGCCGCCTCGAGCTCGGCTCGCCCGGCCGGCGTGTGCACGCCGCCCTCCGGATGCCAGGCGTTCGCGCCGAAATCCCCTCCGTAGCGGATCCAGGGCAGGTTGACGCCCACGACGAACGGTGCCCGTGAAGTCATCGTGTATGCTTCGAACACATCCCGCGCATCACGCGGTGATCGTGAAGCGGGCCTGCACACGGCGCCTGTTGCCGGCGCCCGTCCGGGGGGTCATCTCTCATGTCTGTCGAGCGTCCGTATCGTCATCGTTCGGTCGGTGATCGCACCCTCGCGCCCGAGACCCAGATGATGGGTTACGGCTACGATCCGCGGTTGTCGGAGGGCGCCGTCAAGTGCCCCCTGTTCATGTCGTCGACCTTCGTGTTCGAGAGTGCCGAGGCCGGCAAGTCGTTCTTCGAACTGGCGTACGGTCTGCGCCCGCAGGGGCCGAACGAAGAGCCGGGCCTGATCTACTCGCGCATCAACAACCCCGACCTGCAGGTGCTCGAGGATCGCCTCACTCTCTGGGATGGCGCGGAGTCGAGCCTCGTGTTCGCCACGGGGATGGCGGCCATTGCGACCACGATTCTGACGTACCTGCGGCCCGGCGACGTCATCGTCCACAACGAGCCCGTGTACGGCGGCACCGAGTTCCTCACCGAGCGCATCCTGCCGCAGTTCGGCATTCAGCGCGAAGTGTGGGGCACGTATCCCGGAGCCTCGACGCTCGACGAAGCGATTGCCCGGGCCCAGGCGCGCGGGCCGCGTCGGCCTCATCTTCATCGAGACCCCGGCGAACCCCACCAATGATCTCGTCGACATCGCCGGGGTGGCCGCTGTCGCCGCCTCGCTGGTCGGCCGCGACGGCCGTCGCCCGCTCGTGGTGGTCGACAACACGTTTCTCGGCCCGCTCTGGCAGCAACCGCTGGCGGTCGGGGCCGATCTCGTCGTCTACTCGCTCACGAAGTACGTCGGCGGCCACAGCGACCTGGTGGCGGGCGGATGCCTGGGCGCAGAGGCCCTCATCGCGCCGGTGCGCGCCATGCGGACGGTCCTCGGCACGATCAGCGATCCGCACACGGCCTGGATGCTGCTGCGCTCGCTCGAGACGCTGAAGCTGCGCATGACCAGCTCGATGAAGAACGCACGCTACGTCGCCGAGTTCCTGCAGGACCATCCCAAGGTCGCGAAGGTGCACTACCTCGGCTTCCTGCCCGACGGCAGCGAGGCCCAGCGGATCTTCCGCGCCCAGTGCCGCGCTCCCGGGGCGACCTTCTCGTTCGAGGTCATCGGCGGCGAGGCCGAGGCCTTCCGGCTCCTCAACGCGCTCAAGATCATCAAGCTGGCCGTCAGCCTCGGCGGAACGGAGAGCCTGATGGAACATCCGGCCACGATGACGCATAGTGATGTACCGACCGAGCGGGCCACCCGGATGGGTGTCACGCCCGGCATGGTGCGCATCTCGGTCGGCATCGAACATCCCGAGGACGTGATCGCCGACCTGCGCCAGGCGCTCGACGCCGTGTAGATTGACCGACGCATCCCGTTTCCAACGGAAGGACTTGATCGACCATGTCACGACCCGCAGGTACCTACGCGCTCTTCACGACGTCTGAAGGCGATTTCGTGGTCAGGCTCTTCGCCGAGCAGGCACCCAGGACGGTGGCCAACTTCGCCGGCCTCGCCGAGGGCACGAAGGAGTGGACCGACCCCCGCACGGGGAAGAAGCGCTCGGATCCGTTCTACAACGGGCTGATCTTCCACCGCATCATCGACAGCTTCATGATCCAGGGCGGCGACCCGATCGGCAGCGGCATCGGCGGCCCGGGGTTCCAGTTCGCTGACGAGTTCCATCCCGGCGCTGCGGCACGACAAGGCAGGCATCCTGTCGATGGCCAACGCGGGCCCCAACACCAACGGGTCGCAGTTCTTCATCACGCTGGGCCCGACGCCGCACCTCAACAACCGGCACTCCGTGTTCGGCGAAGTGGTCGAAGGCCTCGACGTCGTGCAGAAGATCGGCAGCGTCAAGGTTGGCCCGCGCGACCGGCCGGTGAAGGACGTGGTCATCCAGTCGGTCGCCATCGAGCGGATTGCGTGAAGTGAGCGCGCGGTGGCTACGCACGACGCGTTGACGAGCGTCACGCCCTGACGGACGGGTGCCCGGGCCCATGCGCCAGCCACCTTGCCATCGCGCGCGCGCCATCGTCGCGACGGCTGTCGCCGTTCTCGTCGTGTGCGCGGTAGACACCCGTGCGGTCGCGCAGGGTTACGACGCGTCACCCATCCAGACCTCGCTCGTGTTCGACACGGTGTGCACGTCAGAGGCGTCGGCCGAACTGCACCGCGGGGCGTCGCTCCTGTTCTTCGCCATGGCCGACGAGGCGCTGGTCGCGTTCCAGCGTGCCGGCGAACGCGACCCGGAGTGCGCGCTCGCACGATGGGGCGAGTCGGTGGCGCTCGCCCGTCTGCCGGCCTTCGACACCACGCCCGTGGCCCTCGCCCGGGGCCGCGCGGCGCTCGCCGGTGCGGCAGCCGCCACCAGGGCGTCGCGCCGCGACACGCGCCTGATCGCGGCGACCCACGCCTTGTTCGATGCCACGATCGCGTCCGCGCCGCTGCGGATCAAGACGTTCGGCGACGCCATGCACGGGCTCGCGCACGACGATCCCGCCGACGTGCTCGCACTCGGCAGCGCGGTGCTCACCGACCTGGTCCGCACGACGCTCCCTGACGACGAGCCGGTGCGGCGCGCGCGCGATCAGATCGCGCACGCATATCCTGACCTGCCCGCGATGCCGCTCGAGATTGCGTTCCTCCGCCTGCTCGTCGCCGACGACGCGGCAGACGAGACGATGGCCGTGGCGACACGACTGAAGACCGCGCACACGCCGACGCCCGCGCCTGCGCACGCTGCCGCGCGCATCTTCCATCGTGTCGGGCACTGGGATGACGCGATCGCCGCGGCCGAGACGGCCAGGCGGATCGCGGGAGGATGGCTCGAGCCGCTGGTGCTCACGCCCCCCGCGTGGATTGGTCTCCTCCCGGAATGGGCGGTCGTCGCCAACGCCCAGCGCGGCCGGGGCCGACAGGGAGGTGCGATGTCGCAGGCGTGTGCGAGCGCGTCGGCGACGGCGGCGACGGCACTCGACGAGACACTGGCGTCTCGCGTTGCCGGCGCGTGCCTGCGCCTTGACATCCGCGCCTGGTGGGCGGACGTCGATTGGCAGGGCGCTGTGTCTGTGCCAGTGCCGCCAGGCCATGCGGACGACGCGTCGGCAACGGCCGACGTGGAGTCCGACGCGCTGGTCATCCTGGCGAGCGGCCTGTATCACGCCCGGGCAGCGTGGCCCCGCGGCGAGCCGGAGTTGATCGGCGGGGCCCGGACAGCGGTGCAGCACCTCGAGGCGCTGGCCCGCGCGCATCCCGAGCACTCCCGCGCCATCGAGCTCAATCGCCTGCTGGTGTCGATGGCGCTCGCGGGTGCCTACGAATCGCGCGACGAGCTGCTCGTCTACGAAGTGCAGGCTGGCGACCTCGAACGCCTGCTCGACGCGTCGCGCCTGGGGGCACCCAGACTCGTCGGCGTGGATCGCCTCGCCGGCGAGCTCCACCTGCGCCTGCACGACTACCGCGAGGCGCGCGAACATTTCACGCGCGCGCTCGCGCGCCAGCCCAACGACGCGCGCGCCCTGCTGGGGCTGGCGCGCGCCGCGTCGCGCATGCACGATGCCGCGGCCGCGCGCGAGGCCGCGCGGCACTTCATCGCGCTCTGGGCATCGGTCCCCTCGCGGGCCGAGGTCGTCGAGGCCGAGGGCGTCGTGGCGCAATGAGCGCAGCCGACGCGATCCGGCTCTCGTCGACAGAGGGCACTCCCGACATGGACTCGGACCTCGACACTCTTGGCGCCCTGATCGAAATCCACCGCGGCCTTGCACGGCTGGGACCCGGCGACGACCACTTCACGCGGCAACTCCTCTCGGGGCTGCCGCCGCTGCCCGCGAACCCACGGATTGCCGACCTCGGATGCGGCGCCGGAGCTGGCGCGTTGCTCCTGGCGCAGTGGTTCGGCACGCCGGTGACGGCCGTGGACGTGACGCGCGTGTTTCTCGATGAACTCGAACGCCTCGCACGGTCACGTGGCCTCGCCGACCTCATTCGCACGGTCGAAGCCGACATGGGGGCGCTCGGGTGGCGAAAGGCATCGCTCGACCTGCTGTGGTCAGAGGGCGCGGCCTACAACCTGACGTTCGCGGGTGCCTGCCGAGCGTGGCGGCCGCTGCTGGCGGCCGGTGGAGTCGCGGTGATCTCCGAACTCAGCTGGTTCACCGGCGACCGGCCGCCTGAGCTCAGGGAATTCTGGGATGCGGAGTACCCGTCCATCGGCAGCGAGAGCGAGAACGCCGCCAGCGCCGAGGCGGCAGGCTTCGATGTCGTGGGTGTCCACCGGCTTCCGTCCGAGGCGTGGTGGACGAGCTACTACGATCCCCTGGAAGCCCGCATCGCGTCGGTGCGCGCCGGCGCCGACGCGGCGATGAGCGCGGTCATCCGGGCCACGGAGCACGAAATCGCGATGTTCCGGGCGTTCAGCGACCGCTACGGCTACGCGTTCTATGTGCTGGCGGCGGCCTGACCAGGCTGGCTGCGCGGCTCACCCTGCCGGAAATGGCAGACGACAGGCTGGCGGCTGGATTCTGCCGTGCAGGAATTACAGACCGTGCACGAGCGACGCAGCCGGCCGCGACCACCCGGTGGCGGTGACTTGCTCGTTCGCACCCGGTTTCGTGCCAGTTCGCGCTCGGCCCAAGCCTTGCTAGAGCTCCTGGCATCATGAAACCCGCTCCTGCTCAGTCGCCCACGCCGCTCGTCGGCGCGACGGAGCGCGTCGTCCGGTTTCCCCAGCCACCGACCTCCGAAGCGCCCCTGATTCTCGTCGTCGACGACGACCAGCACGGCCGGGAAGGGCTGGCCGAGTTCCTCGTCGCCTGCGGTTACCGCGTCATCCAGGCCTCCGACGGGGCCGAGGCTCTCGCCAAGGTGCAGCAGCGGCACCCTTCCATCGTGCTGCTCGACCTGGCCCTGCCGCGTATCGACGGGTGGCGGGTGGCGCACACCATCCGGCGTGAGCCGGCCCTGGCGGGCACCCGCCTCGTCGCGCTCAGCGGCCTCGACTATCCAAGCGAACTGGCCCGGGCGATCGAGTGCGGATGTGACATCGTGCTGCCAAAGCCGTGCGATCCCGTGAGGCTGCTCGAGACCCTCAGGACGGCCCTCGCGGAGTCTCCTCAGGGATAGGAGGCTGGCACGTCGGGCACCAGTAGGTGACGCGTGCATCGTCTCCCTGCTTGCGCATCTCGATCGGCGTGGCACACCGGCGGCAGGGCAGGCCCTGGCGTCCCGACACCCACAGGCGCGATGACGGGTCGGCGTGACCGGTGGTGCGTCGCATGCCTGGCGTTGCCGCATGGGTGATGATGGCGTCGCCCGACGTCGGCGCTACGTTGGCCTGGAGCAGTCTGCCGGCTCAGATCGATGATCGGCGAGCAGCGTGCGGTCATCGAGGCGCGCCACCGGCGTGAAGGGATGCACCCTCGCGACGAACAGCACCTCTGACTTGAACACGTTGCCCACGCCGGCCATGACGCGCTGATCGAGCAGCGCCACGCCCGATGTCGCGATCGCCGCGGGCCCGCAGTCGCCCGAGCGTTTCGACGCGATTGAACGCGTCACCCAGCAGGTCGGGTCCGAGTGGCGCGATCTTCCGCGATCGTGCGAGTGCGGCCGTGGTCAGGAACTCGGCATCTGGCACGTCGAACCCCACGGCGACGAAGTGGCTGGTCGCCGACGAGCACGCGCATCCGGGACGGCGACAGTTGCCAGCGTTCGCCAGGGCGGTAGATGTGCCAGCTGCCCGACATCCGCATGTGCGTGCGCAGCACCAGGTCGCCCGACAGCCACATCAGCACGTGCTTGCCGCGCGACTCCACGCGATCGATCCTGCGCCCGGTGATCGCCGACTGATCGTGAACGACCGACAGGTGCGCGTACACCGTCTCGAAGCGCGTGATCGTGCCGCCGCCAAGGGCACGGTGGAGCGTCTGCGCGGTGCGGTAGATGCTGTCGCCTTCGGGCATGACTACGAGTCGCGCTGCCCGAACGGCGAACTGACCGAGCGCGGGGCGCGCGCCGGCGTGCGTGGCGTGCCGTCCCACCGTGGCGTGCGCGGCTCGCGGCGCAGGTGCAGCCCGAGCGACGAGCGCACGAACCCGGCCTCGGCCAGGAACGGCTCGAGCGGATGCTCGCCGGGCTGACCGCCGTTGATGTCGTGGATGACGAAGGGTTCGGCACGCTCGAAGGCGTCCTGCGCGGCGACGGCGAGACGCTGCGCGACGGCACGCCCGACCACGGTCCGATCGGGATCGGCGCCCGGCAGGTAGCTGATCACCTGGCGCGCGTTGCGTGACACGTAGGCGCCGAGCCGGCCGTTGACGAGGATGACGTTCGTGCCGGCCGATGCGCGACGGGCCCGCGCCCGTTGCCCGCGAGCGCGACGTCGGGGGCGGGCCACTTCAGGATGGCGCCGTACGGGTTTGCGGGGTCGGTGGCCGAGAGATGAACGACCTGCGGCTCCTCGGGATCGGCGCGCAGCGAGCGCAGCAGGTCGAGTGCCGCGGGCATCGCGAACTGCATCGCGCCGACGCCCGCCGTGAAGTAGCCGCGCCGCACGCGCCCGCGTTCCTCGAGCGACTTGAACACATCGTACACGACACTGAAGCCTCCGCTGACGGCCTCACTCTGCGTGACCTCGCGCGTGACCACGCCGTAGCGCGCAAGGAGCTGTTGCGCGAAGGCGGCGCTCCAGGCGGTGTCGGTCGGCCGTGTGCCGGCGCGTGCCGACGTCAGCGACCATCGCCCTTCTGCCGCCGGCGGCGTCGTCCGTCGCGACCGGAAGGCGCGTCCCGTTCCGTGCTTCCGCTTCTCGCGTGCGGCGGGGCGCGTGTACGCCCGCAGCGCGTGCAGCGAGTCGTTGGTGACGAGCCCGCGCCATACCAGCGACCAGATGGCATCGACGGTGTCGTTCGGGTAGCCGCCTCCAAGCGCGTCGTGCAGCGGGGCGAAGAACGCCGCGCCACCGCGTGCCAGTTCGGCCAGCACGGCGCGCTGACGTTCGTCGAGATCGTCCTCGGCGCCAGGGCGTGGTCCGCGCCAGAGGCGAGCGAGGTGATCCGCGAGGAACAGGCTGATGCGGCCGTCGCGATCGCCGAGCGGCTCGACGCCCGCCCACACGACCTCGCCTGCTCCGATGAGGACGTCGAGGTCCGACGGCACGAAGCCCGCGACGCGTGCCGCGAGGATCTCGCGTTCGAGCAGTGACGCCACGAGCGGTGCGCCCTGCAGGTGTTCGACCGCGTCGAGGAGCGCGTCAAGCCCCGCTCGCGGCTTGATGACACCCTGCCACGTCGTGACGAGGCGCGCGAGCACGTGCGGTTCGACGGGCTCGACCTCGTGGCGCAGCTTCGCGAGCGAACGCCGGCGTATCGTCGACAACACGTCGGCATCGCACCACTCGCGCTGGAGTCCGCCCGGGCGGAAGTCACCCTCGAGCAGGCGTCCGCCTGCGACGAGGCGGTGCAGGATCTCGCCGACCGCGGCGCGGCCAAGACCGAACCGTGCTGCGCACTCCGCGGCCGTGAACGGCCCGTGCGTGCGCGCGTACCGCAGCACGAGGTTGCCCTTCGGATCGGGGGCGGGCGCCAGCAGCGACTCGGGCAGTCCCAGAGGCAGCGGGATGCCGAGCGCATCGCGGTAGCGGGCGGCATCCTCGACCGCGAAGAGTCGTGCCGTGCCGCCCACGATCGCGGCGACGACGCGGCGCTCCGAGACGAGGGTCGTGAGCCACGCCGCGCCTGCACCATCCACCGTGCGTGCGGCGATCTCGTCGGGCGACAGATCGCCGATGCGCAGCAGGAGGTCGTGCAGGCCGTCTGGCGACCTGGCGTGATACGCGGGATCCAGGTGCTGCAGTTGCCGTTCGACGCTCTCGATGGCATCAGCATCGAGCAACTCGCGCAGCTCGGCCTCGCCAAGCAGTTCGCGCAGTTGCGCGTGATCGATCGTCAGCGCCTGTGCCCGCCGCTCGGCGAGCGGGGCATCGCCGTCGTAGAGGTAGTTGGCGACGTAGCCGAACAGCACCGACGAAGCGAACGGCGAGGGCGTCGTGGTCTCGACCGAGGCGACGCGGATGGTGCGCTGCTCGACCGCCTGCAGCGTCGAGACCAGCGCCGGCATGTCGAACTGATCGCGCAGGCACTCGCGATACGCCTCGAGCAACATCGGGAACGAGCCGAACTTCGACGCCACCTGCAGCAGGTCGGTCGCGCGCTTGCGCTGCTGCCACAGCGGCGTCCGCTGGCCCGCGCGGCGTCTCGGCAGGAGGAGCGCGCGCGCCGCGCACTCGCGGAACTTCGCGGCGAACAAGGCCGTGGCGCCGAGTTGCCGCACGACGAGCGCCTCGACGTCGCCCGAGGGGGGCATCAGCAGCGACACATCCGGTGGCGCATCCGTCTCCGGAAACCGCACCACGAAGCCATCGTCGGTCCACATGGTCTCGACGCTGATGCCAAGCTCGTCGAGGATGCGCGCCGACACGGCCATCGCCCACGGGGCGTGGATGCGCCCGCCGAACGGCGTGAGCACGCACACGCGCCAGTCGCCCAGTTCGTCGCGGCAGCGCTCGACGACGATCGTGCGGTCATCGGGGATGGCGTCGGTGGCCGCCCGCTGCTCGTGCAGGTATCTCACGAGGTTGTCGGCGGCACCGGGTTCGAGGTCGTGCCGCTTCGTCAGCGTGGCGATGGCTGCGGCGGCGGGCATCGCGGCGACCGTCCGCGTGAGCGCGCCGATCGCGCGGCCGAACTCGAGCGGTCGTCCCGCGGCCTCGCCCTTCCAGAACGGCATCTTGCCCGGCTCGCCGGGGGCGGGCGAGACGACGACGCGATCGTGCGAGATGTCTTCGATGCGCCAGCTCGACGCGCCCAGCAGGAAGGTCTCGCCGACGCGGCTCTCGAACACCATTTCTTCGTCGAGCTCGCCGACGCGGGCCGTGCCCTTCTCGGCGCCTGCGAGGAACACCGGGTAGAGCCCGCGATCGGGAATGGTGCCGCCGTTGATGATCGCGACGCGTTTCGCGCCATCGCGTCCGCGGATGGTGCCGGCAACGCGATCCCACGTGATCCGCGGGCGCAGTTCCGCGAACTCGTCCGACGGATAGCGCCCGGCGAGCATGTCGAGCACGCCCTCGAAGACGCTGCGCGTGAGCGAGGCGAAGGGCGCCGCGCTGCGGACCAGCCCGAAGAGCGCGTCGATGTGCCACGTGTCCATCGCCGCGATGGCCACGACCTGTTGCGCGAGGATGTCGAGCGGGTTGCGCGGATAGCGCGTCGCCTCGACCTGCCCGTCGTGCATCGCGCGCGTCGCGGCCGCGCAGGCGATGAGATCGCTGCGGTACTTGGGGAAGATGATGCCGCTGCTGGTCGCGCCGACCTGGTGCGAGGCGCGCCCGATGCGCTGCAGCCCGGAAGCGACCGAGGGCGGCGCCTCGATCTGGACGACGAGGTCGATGGCGCCCATGTCGATCCCGAGTTCGAGCGACGAGGTCGCGACGAGGGCACGCAGCGTCCCGGCCTTCAGGCTGTCTTCGATCTCGACGCGCTGTGCACGCGCAATCGATCCGTGGTGCGCGCGCACGAGCACTTCCTCTGCCAACTCGTTGAGGGCGCCGGCAAGACGCTCGGCCACGCGGCGGCTGTTGACGAAGATGAGCGTCGAGCGGTGCTCGCGGATCAGTGCAAGCAGGCGTGGGTGGATGGCCGTCCAGATCGACGGGCGGACAGGCCCCTGCGACGCCGGGCCGCTGGGGATGTCGATTGGCTGCGACAGCGCCGCCATGTCCTCGACGGGGACTTCGATGGTGAGGTCGAGCGACTTCCTGGCCTGCGCGTCGATGACGGTGACGGGGCGGTAGCTGGGCGGCGTCGCGTCCGACTCGAACTCCGCGTGGATCTCGTCGGCGGGCGCTGGCAGCTGTCGGGCGGTGCGCCGAGAGGGGCCGGCGGTGCGCTCGTCCTTCCGAACACCGGCCGTTGTCCGACTCACCGCCGCGGCTGCCAACCCTGCGTCGCCGACGGCCGCGATGTGCGCCCGCGCCGGGACCGAGTCGAGCGGCGGCCGCCTGTGCGACGGCGCCGTGCCCCCCAGGAAGCGAGCGACCTCATCCAGCGGGCGCTGTGTCGCCGAGAGGCCGATCCGCTGGAGGCGGCGCCCGGAAAGCGCCTCGAGGCGTTCGAGCGAAAGCGCGAGGTGCGTGCCGCGCTTGGTGGGGACCAGGGCGTGAATCTCGTCGACGATCACCGTCTCGACGTGGCGCAGGGCCTCGCGGCTGTTCGACGTCAGCAGCAGGTAGAGCGACTCGGGCGTCGTGACGAGGATGTCGGCGGGCGTCCGCTGGAAGCGTGCGCGCTCAGCGGCCGGCGTGTCGCCTGTGCGGACGCTGACGAGTGGCAGCGTGTAGGCGAGGCCGCGCGCGTCGGCGACGTTGGCAATCCCGGCGATTGGAGCGCGCAGGTTGCGTTCGACGTCGACGGCGAGCGCCTTGAGCGGCGACACGTAGAGCACCCGGCAGCGGGCCGGCGCCGGCGGTGCCGGCTCGAACATGACACGGTTGATGGCCCAGAGGAACGCGGCGAGCGTCTTGCCGCTGCCGGTGGGCGACAGCAGGAGGACCGACTCGCCACGCGCGATGGCCGGCCATCCGAGCGTCTGCGGTGCCGTCGGGGCCGGGAACGCACCCCTGAACCACTCCCGCACTGCCGGTGCGAACCCCGCGCCGTCCATCCCCCGATGATAGGGGGAATTTGCCGGAATTGGGGTCAGACCCCAATTCCCGCCGGTTGTCATGGCGGAAACTGCGGTTCCGCCAACGAAACCGCGGGGCTGGCGCGGATCCGGGAGGGCTGGCGACAACCGCGGGAGGCGGAAAAGGGCACTTGGGACGGATTTCCCAACCAAATGGGGTCAGACCCCAATTCGGATACACTATGTGGTCCCGGCGACCGCGTAGGGCGGTCCTGGTCACGACGCGGTGCATGAACGATGAGTGATTCAGGTGAAGGGCTTGTAGACGCAGAAGCCCGATTGCAGGAACAGATCGAAGCCCGGGAAGCCGAGCGGCGTCGCCGCGCCAGCGGACCGGTGAAGGATCCAGAGAAGGTCCGTGCCACCGAGTCGCTGCGCCTTGCGCGCACCGACCTCGAGCGGCAGCTCGACGCGACGACACACGACGTGCGCCGCAAGCAGTTGAATTCGGCCCTCGCCGAGATCGACAAGCGCCTCGCCTCGGCCTAGCGTGATGCTGGCCGGCGCGTGAGGGTCGCCCACGCGGGCGACCTGCCCCCCAGCCGCGCGTCGTGCCGTCCATCGCGCCGATGGCCGCAGGACGAGACGCCGGTCTGCGGGTATTTCCACGTCATGTCGCACGCCTTCGCGCACCTCGTGCCGCCACCGCTCGTCGTTCCCGACGACTGGACGCGGTTCACGCCGTTTCCCATCACGGAAGCCACGCTCTCGTTCGTCTCGGGCACCAACGCCCTGAGCCGCTTCCGGGTCGCGTACTACAAGCGCAGCACCGACGACCACCTGGTCGGACGGGCCTGGTTCGGCCCCGAGTCGGAAGGTCCGCCGGGGCATGCGCATGGCGGCGCCATGTCGGCGGTGCTCGACGAGGTGCTCGGCGGGGCCGCGTGGGCCGCCGGCCATCCGATCGTCGTCGGCCGCCTTTCGGTGGACTTCCGCGCGATGATCCCGCTGGGCACCGACACGTTGTTCGAGGGTTGGGTCGAGAAGGTCGTCGGGCGGAAGGTGTACACCCGCGGCCGCATCACCGGCGAAGACGGCACGCTCTACGTCGAAGGCGAGGCGCTGTGCGTGGCACTGACCGTCGGGCACTTCGAACGCTTCATCGAGGAGCGGCACGCCAGGAGCCGGCGCGGGCCGGGTGGCGTCTGATGGATCGAGGCCCCCGAGCGTGGCCGGCCTGATCGCGGCGTGGCTCGTCCACGCCTACACCGCCAGTGGCGCTGTCTGCGCCTTCCTCGCCCTTGCCGCCGCGATCGACCACGATCTCGCCCGAGCGTTTGCGTGGCTCATCGTGCAGGTCATCATCGACGCGACCGATGGCCTGCTCGCCCGCGCGGCGCGCGTCAGTGAGCGCCTCCCGCAGTTCAGCGGTGCGCACCTCGACGACATCGTCGACTACCTGACCTACGTGTTCGTGCCGGCCTTCATCCTCTGGCACGAGCCGCTGGTGCCTGCGCCGCTGGCGCTCCCGCTGGCCTCGGCCATCATCGTCAGCAGCGCGTACGGCTTCTCGCGCTCCGACGCCAAGACCTCCGACCACTTCTTCACCGGCTTCCCCTCATACTGGAACATCCTCGTCTTCTACATGGTGGCGCTGTCCTCGCGCCCCGCCGTGAACGCCGCCTGGATTGCGCTGTTTGCGGTGTTGGTGTTCGTGCCCATCCGGTATCTCTACCCGTCGCGGACCACGGCGTTCATGCTGGTCACCAACGTGCTGGGTGTGCTCTGGGGCGCCGGCTGCATGCTGATGCTGGCCTGGATGCCTGACCTGCCAGCGTGGCTGCGCTGGCACGCGTTCGTGTTCCCGATCTACTACTTCGCCCTCTCGCTCGTGCTGCACTGGCGCGCGCGGCAGGCCGGCTGATGCGCCTTCGCCTCGCTTCGTGGCGCGGATGGTCGTGGCGCCAGTGGGCGCTCGCGCTCGCCCTGTCGACGTCGCTGGCGTGCGCCGTGGTGTCGGCGTGGTGGATGTCGAAACACGCAATAGCCATCCGGACGCTGCAGCAGGGCGTGGGCGACACGGTCTTCACGTGGAACGACGGCAGCGCGTGGTTCCGCATGGACGAGCAGCGGAACGACGTGCCGCTCGCGCAGATCGCGCTGCCGCTGCGTCAGGCGGTCATCGCGATCGAGGACCATCGTTTCCGCAGCCACCTGGGGATCGACCCCGTCGGACTCGCGCGCGCGGTGTGGGTGACCGCGCGCACCGACAGCCGTCAGGGCGGCAGCACCATCACGCAACAGCTCGCGCGCACGCTCTTCCTGTCGAACCAGCGCACGCTTGTCCGCAAGGGGAAGGAAGCCGCACTGGCGGTGCTGCTGGAGCTCCTGCTGACCAAGGACCAGATCCTCGAGCTGTACCTGAACCGCGTGTATCTCAGCTCGGGCGTGTACGGTGTCGAGCCGCTGGCGCAGCGCCTGTTCGGCAAGCACGCGAAGGACCTGACGCTCGCCGAGTCAGCGTTGATCGCAGGACTCATCCAGGCGCCGTCGGCCCTGTCGCCGTGGAGCAACCTCGATGGCGCCCGCGCGCGCAGCCGCGTCGTCCTCGCACGGATGCGTGAGCTGGAGTACATCACCGAGGCGCAGGAACGCGACGCGCTGCGCGCGCGCCTGCGCGTGCGGCCGTACTCGGTGGCGATGGATGCGAAGGCCGGGTACGCGAAGGAGTACGCCCGGCAACTCTTCCGCGACCGGTTCGGCGGTGACCATCCGCCCGATTGGACGGCGACCACCACCTTCAATCGTGAGCTGCAGGAGTCGGCCGAGCGCGCCGTCCAGGCCGGCCTGCGTCGCGCCGGCGTGCCCGGCGTGCAGGCAGCACTCGTGGCCATCGATCCCAGGACGGGTGACGTCGTCGCGCTGGTCGGCGGCCGCGACTTCCTCGAGAGCCCGTTCAACCGTGCCGTGCGCGCGAAGCGGCAGTCAGGATCGGCGTTCAAGCCGTTCGTCTACGCCGCCGCCCTCTCGAACGGGTGGTCGCCGGTCTCCACGATCGACGGGCTCGCCAGCGTGGCACTCCCCGATGCCGAAACGGGTGAAGACTGGACGCCTCGCAATGTCTCGGTGCGCCAGGATGCCGACGAGATGCCGTTACGACAGGCGTTGCTGTCGTCGAACAACCGTGCGGCGGTCGCATTGCAGCAGCGCGTCGGGACGCGCAACGTGCTGGCGATGGCCAGCGCGGTGCACCTCGAGGAGCAGCCCGGCGTACCCTCGCTCGCGCTCGGCACCGGGCTGGTGTCGCCGCTCGACCTGGCCTCTGCCTACACCGCATTCGCCGATGGCGGCACGTTCTCGATCCCGCGCGGTCTCGTGACGGTGACCGACGCCGACGGTGACGTCGCGCTGTCGGTCGAGCCGATGCGCGAGCGCGTGCTGTCGCCCGAGGTGGCGTACCAGGTGACCTCGATGCTGCGTGATGTCGTCGAACGCGGCACGGGCGAACGTGTTCGCGAGTGGGGCGTGACGTTCCCGGTGGCCGCGAAGACGGGCACGACGAACGACTTCAAGGACGCGTGGTTCGCCGGCTACTCGTCGTCGCTGGTGGTGGTCGTGTGGGTCGGATACGACACGCCGAAGTCGATGGGCCGCAACGCCTTTGGCGCGCGGCTCGCGGGGCCGATCTGGGCCGACTTCATGAAGCGCAGCGCCCGCGCCACCAAGCCGCGCGAGTTTGCGCGGCCAGGGGGCCTGACGGGCATCGAATTGTGCCGCGTGACCTACCGCAAGCCCGTGAAGGGCTGTCCGCGCTACACCGAGTACCTCAAGGCGCGCGACGAGGTGCCGGCGGAGACGTGTACGCTGCACGACGGCTCGTTCACCGAGGACGCGCAGCGCGTGATCAAGGGCTTCTTCCGCGGCCTCTGGAATCGCATCAAGCCGGGCTGACGTCGTGCCGGCCCCTGCGGGCGTCAGGATCGAGCCCGACGTCGCCGGTGGCCTGCAGCATCCGGTCGTGTGCCGTCACGATTCCCACAGCCATGCCTTCAGGCGCGCGAGCTGTTCGGGCGTGGCATCGTCTCTCACTTCGACCACGTAGCCGCGGGGCGGTTCCGCGCCCAGCGTCACGTCGATCCGCATCAAGCGCTCGCGACGGGCGACGAGCACCGACACGGTGTCGCCGGGCCGGTACTGCTCGAGTCGCGTCTCGAGTTGATCCGCGCGGACACGGAAGTCGCCGATCGCCAGGATCTCGTCGTCGACGTTGAGCCCGGCGGCGAACGCGGGCGTCTCGCGGCGCACCTGTGTGATGAGCAGCCGGCCGTTGTCGATCTTCGTTGTCGCCCCGATCCAGCCCTTGTCGCCGCGCGGACCGGCCGTCGGCTTGAAGCGCAGGCCGTAGTAGTCGAAGGCCTCGGCGTAGTCGACCTCGTCCACCGTGTCGGCATGTGTCGCGAACCATGCGGTGAGGTCCGCGCCCGCGACCTCGCTCGCCACCTTGCGGAAATCGTCCTGCGTGAACCCCCGCTCACCCGAGAAACGCTGGTAGCCGAGACGCAGGACGTCGTCGAGCGACCTGGCGCTGCGCGTCAGCGTGCGGATCTTCGCGTCGAGCACGAACGCAATCACCGCGCCCTTGGTGTAGTAGCTGATCGACGTGTTGGGCGAGTTCTCATCGGGGCGGTACTGCTTGATCCATGAGTCGAACGACGAGGCCGTCGCCGACTGGTTCGTTCGGCCAGGCGTCGTCTGCAGGCTGCGAATCAGGTTGCTCAGTTCGTCGAGGTACTCGTCGCGGGTCGTGAGGCCGGCGCGACGCACCATCAGGTCGCCGTAGTAGTCGGTGAACCCCTCGCTGATCCACAAGCCCGTGGTGTAGTTCTCCCTCTCGTAGTCGAACGGGCCGAGTTCGACGGGCCGGAAGCGCTTCACGTTCCAGGCATGGAAGAACTCGTGCGACACGAGGCCGAGCCACCCCACGTAATCCTTCCGCGTCCGCGTCCGCCACCGGTTGGTCATCAGCATCGTCGAGTTCTTGTGCTCGAGTCCGCCGCCCGATTCGACGATGGCGTTCATGAAGATGTACTGGGGATACGGCAGGCCGCCCCAGAGCTTCAGGTTCGCCTCGACGATGCTCCTGGTGTCGGCGGCGCTCCTCGGGCCGTCCCATGTGCCGCTTTCTCCAAGGTTGGCGAGCGTGTGGGGCGTGCCGCCTACGTCGAAGCGATACAGCGCGAGATCGCCGGCAAGGATCGGCGAATCGACGAGCGCGTCGTAGTCGGGCGCAACGTAGTGGTGCGCGCCGCCCGGTCCCTTCGGGAGCGCCATGACCGCGTCGTTCCACGTGGCGGGGAGTTCGAGCGTCACCTCGTGGGGGCGCGGGCCCTTCTCGGCTAGCGTGATGAAGGTCGGCGCACCGTTGAGGATGGCCATGCCCGCCTCGACCCAGTTGGTGCGCACCGACATCTCGCGCGCGTAGACGCGATAGGTGACGACGATGCGGTCGGCGCCGTTGGTGGTGACGGTCCAGCGGTTCTTGGTCGACTTCACCGACGGGAGCACGCGGCCGGCGGCGTCCCGGGCCTCGAGTTGCTCGACGTTGCGGGCATACTCGCGCACGAGGTACGAGCCCGGCGTCCAGACGGCCATCAGCAACTCGACTTTCGCCTGGCGCTGCGTCGGATATCGCGCTTCGACATCGACGTAGTGCGTTGCGGCGGCAGGGAACCGGAGCGTGTAGGCGATTGGAGCGGCGGGCTGGGCGTCTGTAGTCATCGGGACGGCAAGGAGCGCGAGCACGGCAAGCGCGTGTGCACGGGAGCGGATCGACATCGACAGGGACTCCGGAGCAGGAAGACGACGCGCCATTATCTCAGGACCTGGCAGCGACGCGAACCTGGACGCGTCCGGACATCGCGCGACCAGGCGCCGACTCATCGAGCGAATCTGTAGAATGGTGAGCCTGCCATGTTCATCCCGGGCCAGCTCATCGACGATCGCTACGAGATCGTAGGCCTCCTCGGCGAGGGGGGCATGGGCGAGGTGTACCGGGCCCGGCGACGCCTGCTCGGCGACGAGGTGGCCATCAAGGTCATGCAGCGGGGGCCGCAGTCTCCGCAGGCGATCGAGGCCCTGCGCGAGCGGTTCCTGCGCGAGAGCAGGGCCTGCGCCCAGCTGCGGCATCCCCACATCGTCTCGATCCTCGACTTCGACATCGACGAAGAGGATCGTCCCTACCTCGTGATGGAGCTGCTCAACGGGCCAAGCCTGCGGCAGGAACTCTCGGTTCGCGGCTCGCTCGAGCTGGCAGCGACCACGCACATCGTCAGCAGTGTGGCCGGCGCCCTGCAGCTCGCCCACGACCGCGGCGTCGTCCACCGCGACCTGAAGCCGGCCAACCTCGTCTCGCATCGATTCGACTCCGGCGAGAAGATCTACAAGGTCATCGACTTCGGCCTCGCGAACATCCGCGACACGACGACAGCTGCCGACGAGACGCGCACGCGCCTCACCGTCGAACGCGAGTTCCTGGGCACGGTGGCGTACGCGTCGCCGGAGCAGCTGCGCGGCGAGCCGACCGATCCGCGCAGCGACGTGTACTCGCTCGGTGCGGTCGTGTTCGAGATGCTGACCGGGCATCCGCCCTTCGACGCGCCCGATCCGATCGCCGTGGTCACGCAGCACCTTCAGCAGGATGCACCCTCGATCCGGGGAGAGCGGCCCGACCTGCCCGGCCGCGTGGAGGCCGTGGTGCAGCAGGCGATGGCGAAGTCGCCGGACGAGCGGTACGACTCGGTCTCGTCGTTCGCGCGTGCCCTGTCGGGGCGCGACGCCGACTCGACCCTCGAGACCGGCCCGCTTGCCGCAGCCGAGTCGTGGGGGTTCCTGTCGAAGTACGAGCTGCAGCAGCGCGTCGGCACCGGCCGCCTCGGGAGCGACATCTACGCCGCGAAACATCGCGCCCTCGATCACCCGGTGGCGATCAGGACGCTGCGCCGGGCGGCCTCGTCGAACTGGGACGCCGCACGTCAGCGGTTCCTTCGCGAGGCGCGCGCACTCCAGGTGCCGCACCCGTCGGTGCTCCAGGTGCGCGACTACGGCGAGGAGCGCGATGTCGTCTACGTCGTCACCGAACTCGTCGAGAGCATGAGCCTTCGCGAGCGGCTCACCCGCGAAGGACCGTTGCCGTGGCCCATCCTCAGGGTGTTCACGCGGCAGATTGTCGGCGCCACGATCGCGTTGCGGCGCAAGGGCGGCGGGATCTGCGGGCTGAGCCCGGAGATCATCCGGGTTGCGCCAGACGAGGAGTACGGCGAGCGCGCGCTTGTCTCGTCGGCCGGAATCTGCCACGTGCAGGACCTGTTGTCGACACTGAGCGAGTCATCGCTGCGCGGAACGGGACCGCTCGACATGGAAGTGCCGTACGTCGCGCCCGAACTGCTGATGGGCCAGCCGTCCGACGAACGAAGCGACGTGTTCACGCTGGGCGTGCTGATCTACGAGATGGCCTCGTCGCGGCTGCCGTTCAACGCGCCGACGCTGCACCAGTTGATGGGCGCGATGCTGATGTCGCCACCGAAGTCGCTCGCCGACCTGCGGCCAGACATCCCGGAGGCGTTCGCCGCGGGGGTGATGTCTGCGCTCCTGCCTCAGCCGGCGCAACGTCCACCGACCGTGGTCGCCCTGCGCGACATGCTGACCCCGGCGTAGACATCGACGGTGGGCGCGGCCGACACCTGCCATCCGCCCGGGCCTCGCCCCTGGCCTCCAGCCGCGGCGCGGCTCGTCTCCCTTACAATGACCGGCAATGCTGAGAACCGCGAAGTCGATGGTGAGACGTGCCCTCCGGGGTTCGCCCGTGACGCAGGGGCCGCGCGTCCTCGAGCATGGCCCAGGGCTCGTGACCAGCGCCCCGACGCCCCAGAACGCGCTCGACGTCTTCAAGGACGAGTGGATATCGCGCCTGCCCCCTGCGTACGCGCACCTGTCGGCCGGGCAGATGCCGCTGTTCGAAGATCCGCGGGTGTCGTGGGCGATCGAGCAACTGGGTGGCGTGAACGGCGACCGCATCCTCGAACTCGGTCCCCTCGAGGCGGGTCACAGCTACATGGCGCAGCAACACGGTGCGCGCGAGGTGATCGGCATCGAGGGCAATGCCAGGGCCTTCATGAAGTGCCTGGTCATGAAGGAAGTCGTGGGCCTCGATCGGGTCCACTACCTGCTGGGTGACTTCGTCGAGTACATGCGCACGACCGGCGAGCGTTTCGACACATGCTTCGCGAACGGCGTGCTCTATCACATGCGCGAGCCGGCGCTGGTGGTGCACCTGATCGCCCGCGTGGCCAGGCGGGCAACGATCTGGACGCACTACTACGACGACGCCAGGGTGAAGGCGAGCGCGAGTGCCGGCCGCTTCAGCGGCGTGTCGCAGACGTCACATGCAGGGTTCACCTGCACGCAGCACCGCTACGAGTACGGGGCCACGTCGGCGTTCGCGACGTTCGCTGGCGGCTTGCATCCGCACGCGCACTGGATGTCGCGCGACGACATGCTCGCGTGCGTCCGCCACGCGGGATTCACGAAGATCGAGATCGCGTTCGAGGAGCCTGACCACGTCCACGGCCCCTGTTTCGCGCTCGCCGTGTCGCGCTGACGTCGGCAGATCACTCCCGGAGTGTCTGTGCCGGCAGAAACGACTCCGGGAGTGATGGTCGTGGAGCGCGCGGTGCGGCATCCTCACCGGATCTTCACGGCGGTCTCGTTCGTGCCGCCGCCCCAGAACACGCCGCCGCCATCCCAGTACATCGCGCGTTCGGCGACGATCGGCACCTTGTTGGTCGACGTCACCAGCGCACCGAAGCGCTCGCCCGACTGAAGTCCCAAGGCCACGAACTCGCCGGCCGACATTGTCGCGCGGCTGTTGGCGGCGACGGTCACCGTCCTGCTCAACGGCGTGAGCCCCGCGCCCCGCAGCAGCGTCACCTGTACCGTCGCGGCCTGCGCCGATGGGTTCGCGATCAGCACGAATGTGTCGAACCGGCGGGGGCCGCCGTACTCGCCTTCTGCCAGGCCCCACTGGACGCCCGTCGACGTGATGCCGGCGCTGGCGTGCGCCTCGTACCATTGCGTGAAGTCGTACGGCCAGTACATCGCCCGTTCGACGATGATGTCGCCGGTCGCCGTGATCTCGGCCGACACGTCGGTTTCAGTGAGGGTTGGATCGAGCTGCACCAGTTCCTGGTCTACCAGGAGGGTCGTGCGGCTCGTGCGCGGCAGCGAGTACGTCCTGGTGAGGACGCGGCCGCCAGGCAGCAAATACCGCACGGTGGCCGACACCGTGGTCGGGCCGGGGTTCGCCAGCAGCAGGTAGACGTCGAAGAAGGGCCCCGTGTGTCCTTCGGCCACGAACCACGACGGCGACGGCTCCGCGACGGCCGCGCTTCCATGGCCGACATTCCAGAACCGGCCGCCGTTCGTGTAGTACATCGATCGCTCGACGTGGATCGGTGCGGTGCTCGCGATCGTCGTCGAGAACGACTTGCCGCGCAGGGCGAGGCCGTTGTCGCCGACGACGTCGTTCGCGAAGATCGTCACGCGCTGCTTGACCCCGACGTTGTAGGTCCGGACGATGGTCTGTCCCGACTCGAGCAGGTACGTCGCGGTGACCGTGGCGGCCTGCGATCCCCCGTTGGCCAGCAGGATGAAGGTGTCGAACACGTTCGCGTCGCCTTCGGCGAGGTACCAACTGGTGCGCCCCACGGTGAGGCCTTTTCCGGTGTGCCCGCCATAGAGGTCGTCGCCCCAGAACAGCGTGCGTTCGACGATGATGCCTCCGCTGGCCGTGTTGAGCACCGTTGACACCGCCGTGGACGAGAGCCCACTGACGCTGTTGACCTCGATGCTCAGGCGTCCCTTGCGCGGCACGATGTAGTCGCGCACCACCGGGGGGGAACCGTCTTCGCGCAGGTATGAGACGGCGACAGCCGCGTCGTCGTCATCGGGGTTGGCGAGCGCGAGCCGTTCGGTGAAGAACCCTGTTGAGCCCTCGGGCAGCGTCCAGGCGTTCGACAGCAGCGGGTTCGTGCCCTGCTGGTACTCGGCGAGGTTGCTGACGCCGTCCTCGTCCTCGTCGGCGGACGGTGACGAGACGCCGTACTTCGATTCCCAGGCGTCACTCAGGCCATCGCTGTCGTTGTCGGTGGGCGGTGCGAACGTCGTCCGCACGCGCACGGGTCCGGTCGAGTAGCGTCCCTGCGTGTTGCCAGCGGCGTCGGTCACCTCGACGTAGATCCAATACACGCCGGGCACGAGCCCGGCGACGTTCCATGAGTACGCCCCGAGTCCGGCGCCGGTGTTCTGCGCGATCAGCGATCTGCCGTTCGACGCGACGCGGTCGGTGTCCCAGTAGAGGCGTACCGTCGAATCCCCGCTGGCCGCGTCTGCCAGCCCGCGCGAGTAGGTGGCGTCGGTCGCGTTCCAGCGGATGACGAAGAAGCCGTTGCCGTTTGGCTCGTCATCGGCGGCCAATCGCACGTTCGACAGCTTGAATGTGCGTGGCCGCAGGCCCTCGTCGATGTCGATGCGGAACGTGCCGAGCTTCCCCTGCCACAGGTACTGCGAATGCGGCTCGAGGCCGGGCTCGCCCATCGGGCCCGTCATGGTGAGCTCGCGCATGTCGAGCGCGAAATCCTGCGGGCCACCGTCCATCATCATCGGCGTCTTCATGTCGGTGTAGCTCGGCGCATGCGGCGGACGCCAGATGACGCGGAACACGCCACCCCACTCGGTGCCGAGCGATTCCGGCCCCGTCAGGTCCTTGCGGTCGGTGTACTCGAGCGTGAACGACAGCCGATAGTACGTGTCTGCATCGAGCTGGAACTCGGTGCCTGGAGTCTTGCCCGCATCGTCGAGGAACATGACGGATGCGTCACTCATCGTGCCGGTGCCGGCCCCGCCGGTCGTACCGCCCGAAAGGCCCGAGTCGCCGAAAACCGGGTTCGTGATCTGCTGCAACCGGCCGTAGCGCGTCACGTCCTCGACGTTCGACAGGTCCCACGCGTCGCCGATCACCGCCCGTGCGAAGTCGCGGCCGCCCTTCACGTCGGGCTCGAGCACCGTCAGCACGGGCGGCGCATCGATGACCAGCGTTTGCGTGACGGTCCGCGTCTGGCTCGTGGTGCTCAATCCTGTTGCCGTGATCGTCCACGTGCCTGGCGGCAGGAAGCCGTAGTCCCACGGGAACGTACCGTTCGCGAACTTCGTTTCGGACGTCCCATCCTCGGGATAGATCTGGATGGTGTCGCCGGTTTCGGTGTGCCGGGCCGTCAGCGTGACCACCTTCCCGGTCTTGAACCCCGTGAACGACAGCGTGGCCATCGCCGTGCCCGGCTCGTACAGGCGCACCCAGTCAAGATCGACAGCTGCGCCGTTGACGTGGGCGCCGTTGCCGACGCCGAACTCGAAGCCGCGCACCGTCTGCTGCCACGCCTTGCCACCGTAGATGGGCGTTCCCACGCCACGCGTGAGATCCACCTTGTAGATCTGCCACGCGTTGGCCTGCCCCTGGCTGTCGAGCGGCATCTGGTTCTCGTAGCGGCCGACATGCGGGTTGAAGTTCATGGCGGTGAAGTACCTGACACCGAACTCGCTGACGTCGCGGTACGTCGCCGTGAACCACAGGGCACTCAGCAGCTCGTCAGCCTTGAACGCAGCCGTGCGGCGGACGCGGAACGAAAGCCGCTTGTAGGTGTTCGCATCGATTGGATAGCGCACGCCGGTGCGGAACGCGGCGTTCAGGGCGCCAGGGCGCGAGTGAAACGCCCTCGAACTGCATGCTCATCCGCGGCGTGGGCGACTGCGCGATGCCGTGGAAGTACCCGTTGGCAATCGTGGGCATGCTGACCCACGTCGGCCTGCAGGTCGGATTGCAGCCTTCGAGCGAGTACATGTAGTTGTAGTCGGTCGCCTGTTCGAAGTCCCACGGGTCGCCGATCACTTCGGTCGCGAAGTCGCGCGCGGCGGGGTAGCCAGGGGTGACCTGGGCAGACACCGCTCCGGCTGGCCCGACATGGACGGACCGAAGCTCGAAGCTCTGGGCAACTGCCCCGGGTGGCTCGACGAGCAGCATCCCCACGGTTGCCAGATACAGGACTGTAAGTCGAAATTTCATTATGGTCATCCGTGCCAACGCCCCATGTGCCGCCCACCGGCTGAGCCCGCAACCTCAATTCGTGCGAGTTCCTTCGCAAGAACGGTTGGTTGACGCATGCCGACCGGGGAGGGAGACGTCGGTCGCGATGACCTAGAGCAAGGACGATACCAGCGAGCGCCAGCCGCGTGACGATCTCGGCAGGGTGAGGGATCGATAGCGCGGGTGACTGGCCGCCTCGGCAGGGATGCCGGGCGTGGTGGGCGGCTGGGGCTACCTGATCTTGACGGCGGTTTCGTTGGTGCCACCGCCCCAGAACACGCCACCGCCGTTCCAGTACATCGCCCGCTCGACAACGATCGGTACGTTGTTCGTCGATGTCACGATGGCCCCGAAACGTTCTCCCGACTGGAGGCCGAGCGCGACGAACTGCCCGGCCGACACCGTTCCGCGGCTGTTGGCCGCGATCGTGAGGGTCATGGTCAGCGGCGTGAGCCAGGCGCCGCGCAGCAGCGTGACCTGCACGTTCGCATCCTGCGCCGACGGGTTGGCGATGAGCACGTAGGAATCGAACGCGAGTGGGCCGCCGTACTCGCCCTCGGCGAGGCCCCACTGTGTGCCGGTCGCCGTGATGCCCGCGCTGGCGTGCGCCTCGTACCACTGCGTGAAGTCGTACGGCCAGTACATCGCACGCTCGACGATGATGTCGCCGTTGGCCGTGATCTCGGCCGAGACATCGGTCTCGGCGAGCGACGGATCGAGGCCGACGAGTTCCGCGTCCACGAGCAGGGTCGTGCGGCTCGTGCGCGCCAGTGCGTAGTTCTTCGACAGCGCGCGCCCGCCGGGGAGCAGGTAGCGTACCGTTGCCGTCACCGGATTCGGCCCCGGGTTCGCCAGTAGCAGGTACACGTCGAAGAGCGGCCCCGTGTGGCCCTCGGCGACGAACCACGACGGCGAGGGCTCCGCGACGGCCGCGCTGCCGTGGCCGACGTTCCAGAAGCGACCGCCCGTCGTGTAGTACATCGCACGCTCGACGTGAATCGGCACCGTGCTTGCGATCGTTGTCGAGAACGACTTGCCGCGCAGGGCCAGGCCGCTGCTGCCCACCACATCGTTGGCGTAGATCGTCACCCGTTGCCTGGCTCCCACGCTGTACGCCCGGACGATTGTCTGCCCCGATTCGAGCAGGTAAGTCGCCGTGACCGCAGCAGGCAGGGTGCCGCCATTGGCCAGCAGGATGTACGTGTCGAACACTCTTGCGTCGCCCTCGGCGAGATACCAGGTCGTGCGCCCAGCCGTGAGCCCCTTCCCGGTGTGCCCGCCATAGAGGTCGTCGCCCCAGAAGAGCGTGCGCTCGACGATGATGCCGCCCGTCGAGGTGTTGAGCACTGTCGAGACCGCTGTGGACGACAGGCCGGTGACGCTGTTGACGTTCGATGCTCAGCCGTCCCTTGCCGGGCACCACGTAGTCGCGCGCGACCGGCGGCGACCCATCGTCGCGCAGGAACGAGATCGCAACGTTCGCGTCGTCGTCATCAGGGTTGGCCAGCGCGAGCCGCTCTTTGAAGAACCCCGTGGAGCCCTCGGGTAGCGTCCACGCGTTGGCCAGCAGGGGGTTCGTTGCCAGCTGGTACTCCTGGCGGTTGCTGACGCCGTCATCGTCCTGGTCGGCGCCCGGCGACGAGACGCCGTACTTCGCCTCCCAGGCGTCGGCCATGCCGTCGTCGTCGTTGTCGGTCGGCGGCGCGAACGTCGCACGGAGTCGCACTGGCCCGGTCGAGTAACGTCCCTGCGTGTTGCCCGCCGCGTCGGTCACCTCGACGTAGACCCAGTACGCGCCGGGCACGAGTCCGGCGACGTTCCACGAGTGACGCCCCGAGTCCGGCACCGATGTTCTGTGCGATCAGGGTCCGGCCGTTTGCGGCGTTGCGGTCGACGTCCCAGTACAGCTTCACGGTGGCGTCGCTGCCCGCGGCGTCTGCCAGGCCGCGCGACAGGGTGGCGTCGGGCGTCCGCCAGCGGATGACGAAGAAGCCGTTGCCGTTTGGCTCGTCATCGGCAGCCAGTCGCACGTTCGACAGCGTGAACGTGCGTGGCCGCAGGCCCTCGTCGATGTCGATACGAAACGTGCCGAGCTTTCCCTGCCACAGGTATTGCGAGTGTGGCTCGAGGCCCGGCTCGCCCATCGGGCCGGTCATGGTGAGTTCGCGCATGTCGAGCGCGAAGTCCTGCGGGCCACCGTCCATCATCATCGGCGTCTTCATGTCGGTGTAGCTCGGCGCATGCGGCGGACGCCAGATGACGCGGAACACGCCACCCCACTCCGTGCCAAGCGATTCCGGCCCCGTGAGATCCTTCCGGTCGGTGTACTCGAGCGTGAACGACAGCCGGTAGTAGGTGTCAGCATCGAGCAGGAACTCGGTGCCCGGCGCCTTGCCCGCATCATCGAGGAAGATGACCGAGGCGTCGCTCATCGTGCCGGTGCCCGCTCCACCCGTCGTGCCACCCGAGAGGCCCGAGTTGCCGAACACCGGGTTCGTGATCTGTTGCAGGCGGCCGTAGCGAGTCACGTCTTCGACGTTCGACAAGTCCCAGGCGTCGCCGATCACCGCCCGCGCGAAGTCGCGGCCGCCCTTCACGTCGGGCTCGAGCACCGTCAGCACCGGCGGCGCGTCGATGACCAGCGTCTGCGTGACCGTGCGGATCTGGTTCGACGTGTTCAATCCGGTGGCAGTGATCGTCCACGTCCCCGGCGGCAGGAAGCCGTAGTCCCACGGAAACGTGCCGTTCGCGAACTTCGTCTCGGACGTGCCGTTGTCGGGATAGATCTGGATGGTGTCGTTCGTCTCGGTGTGCCTCGCCGTCAGCGTGATGACGTTGCCCGACGTGAACCCGCTGAACGACAGCGTGGCCATGGCCGTGCCAGGCTCGTACAGGCGCACCCAGTCGACGTCGATGGCGGCGCGATTGACATGTGCACCATTGCCGACCGTGAACTCGAAGCCCCGCACCGTCTGCTGCCAGGGCTTGCCGAAGAACAGCGCTGTCGGCGCCTGGGTAAGATCGACCTTGTAGATCTGCCACTCGTCCGCGCGGCCCTGGCTGCCGAGGGGCATCTGGTTCTCGTACCGGCCCACGTGCTCATTGAAGTTCATGCTCGTGAAGTACCGAACGCCGTAGTCGTTCTCGCTGCGATAGGTCGCCGTGAACCAGAGGGCGCTCAGCAGTTCCGTGGCTGCAAACCCCACGCTCCTCCGGATGCGGAACGACAGGCGCCTGTAGGTGTTCGCGTCGATCGGGTACCGAACCCCGGTGCGGAACGCGGCGTTGAGGGCACCGGGAGCGATCGAGACGCCCTCGAACTGCATGCTCAGCTTGGGGGTGTTCGACTGTGAAATTCCGTGGAAGTAGCCGTCGGCAAACGTCGGCATGCTGACCCACGCCGGCCTGTTGGAGCCCGGCTCGAGCGAGTACATGTAGTTGTAGTCAGTCGCCTGCTCGAAGTCCCACGGATCGCCGATGACTTCGGTCGCAAAGTCGCGCGCGGCGGCGAAGCCCGGGCTCGCCTGGGCAGACCCGGCGCCCGTCGGCCCAATCGTGGCAGGCTGCAATTCAAAGCGTTGCGCCAGGGCCTGCGGCGGCGTGACGAGCAGAACCCCGGCGGCGATCCCGCACAGGACGATCAGTCGCAGCTTCACTGTGGTCATCGTCGGTCACGCCCTCGTGGAACGCACCGGCTCCGCCGTTGATCTCAACCCGTTCGAGACGCTCCGCAAGAACGGTCGAAATGGCGTGCGACGGCTGGGGGGGTGAAGACGTCAGCCGCGACGTCGCAGTACCAGGAGGATACCAGCAATCGTCAGGAAGGTCAGGGCTTCTGCAGGGCGGCGAGTCGGGTCGCGGAAGTCGAGCGCAACGTCCCTGGCGCCCGGCGGAAGCGCGACCGCCAGCAGGAGGTGATTGGCGACGGTGACGGCGGCGCGCTGCCCGTCGACGACGGCTGTCCAGCGCGGATGGTAGCGCTCGGCCACGATGAGCACGCCGCCATCGGGCGCATCGACGACAAGGCGTCGCGTGTCGTCAGCTGACATGTCGAGGGAGACGACCCGCGCTGTCTCGGTCGCTGGGTGCGCCGGTGGCGCCGCGACGAGCGCGACCCGCTGGGGGTCGAACGAGGGGCTGCCGAGTCGGTCGAGATGTTCGGCGGTCGGTGCAATTTCGACCAGGGGCACACACCAGGCCCTGGGCATGGCGTGCGTGCTGCGATAGATGTTGAGTTCACCGCTCTCGGCGAGCGTCGCCCCGGGGATGCGGTCGGGAGCCGACGAGAACGTCCGGAACCAGACGCTGCGGGTGTCGGGCGTTCCATCGACGATCGCGCGCTGATCGTCGGCGACAGCGGTGCCCGTCATCCACATCGTGGACGCGCGATCCAGCGGCGCGTCGAAGGTCTCGACGACGATGCGGAAGGGCCGGCGTGCGGAATCGGGGATAGGAGAGAAGGTGAGGCGCGTCCACCCGTTGTCGAGGAGTTGCGCGGCAACGATGTCGCGCGAGGCGAGCACGTCGCCCGCGCGCCCGTCCACCAGCGACATCCTGAAGATGCCGGCGTTGTAGCGCCCGTATGTCGCCGTGAGCACGTCCACCGCGCGCAGCCCGTTGAAGCGTGCGATGAACGGTTGTTCGACGCGTCGCCCACCGGTCAGTTCGCCGAGCGGCACGTAGCCCGAGCCCCGCGCCACCGTGTCGAGCGGGGGCGTGGCAATGGCGGTCACGTTGAGCAGGTCGAGCAACGGCACGCGGAGTTGCTCGGGCGGACCCGGTTCGACGTAGGCCCACTGCGGAGGACGTTCAGGGCGCCCCGAGGCACGCTGCATGAAGTGCTGGTAGGGGCCATCGCCGTAGAAGTCGTGGCCATCGACCGTCTGCAGACCGTACACACCCCACACGTGCGTCGGCCACACGGTATCTGATTCGCCGACGAAGGCCACGCGTCCCTGGCCCGCGATGCCGCGCAGGCGATCCAGGACCGGAGTGGGCGGGAAGATCTTGCCCGGCGCGAGGGTCGGATTGAACCCGTAACCTCCCGTGACGAGATCGCTCGCCACGAGGAGCACGAGTCCAGCGCCCACGAGCGTCCTCGAGGGGCGAAACCACGCCGCGATGGTGGCGAGCAGAACCGTGACTCCGGCGTACTGCGCGGCCCGAATCATCTGCGCGCGCTCGAATGCCTGGAGGCCGAGCCGGCGGATGTCGTCGATGTGCGCCGACACAGCGAGGCCGGTGACGGCGGCGAGCACGACACTCGCGGCCACGACGCCCGCCACCGCGAGACCGCTGGCGCGAGGCTTCAGTCGGGCAGCGTCGCGGGTACCCTCGTCGCGACGCGCGAGCGCATCCACTCCCCTCGCCGCCAGCGTTGCCACGGCGAACGCCAGCACCACGTGCCAGCGATACGGATTCGTCTGGCGCAGTGGCGGGAGCGACGTGAGCCACGTGATCGGGGCGACGCCGTACATCGCGAATCCCGCACACACGCCCACCAGTGCGACCGAGAGTACGCGCCTGTCGCGCTGGCGCCACGCCGTGACGAGGCCTCCACCCGCGAGGACCATCGTCGTCACACCAAGGTAGGTCACGAACTCCGAGTAGTTGCCATCGCCCGGGTACCACCAGTTCTGCCTGATCGGCGTGCCCCAGAAATCCGGAAGGCTGAACGTGGCCAGGTTCTCCCACGGCAAGGTCTGGCTCATCGTGCGGTTGACGATGGACGAGGAGGCGAGATTCGCGAGGGTGGGGAACAGCGCCACGGCGCCGACGCCGAGGCCAAGGAGGCTCGCGACGATGAGCATGGTGAGTGGCGCTCGCGCGGCACCGAGCCCTTCGTCGCGCACGCGCTCCCACAGCGCCGCCGCGATCAGCATGGTCACCGCCACCGCCGCGATGATCAGCGCCGGCGTGTAGCCGCCGATCCACATCATCCCGAGCGCGACGGCGAAGATCGCCACACCCTGGCGATCGCCGCGCGTCACGATGCGGTCGGCGCCGAGGGCCAGCAACGGCAGGAACAGCCCCACGTTGGGCTGCGGAGAGGAGAGCCACACGATGAACGCGCCGTTGAGTCCGAACGCCACGGCGCCCGCCATCGCTCCGAGCCGCCCCGTGCCAATCCAGCGGAGCCACCACCACATGCAGAGCGCGGCCATGAGCAGCCGCAGCGGTGCGTACACGGTCGTCGCCACGTCGTTGGGCAGGAAGTAGAACGGCAGGCTGAGCGGGGAGTACGCGCGCCCCACGTCGAGGCCGTGGTGGAAGGCGGGCACGCCCGAGAGCATCGACGAGTCGAGATCGGGGAAGTCACCGCGGCGCAAGCGCGCGAAGTGCGTCGTGCCAATCGGCGCGAAGTAGAACGCCTCGTCGCTGCGGACCGGGTTCTTCGGGATGACCCGCGTCGTGTCAGCCGCCCAGGGGAACGTCGTCAGGACGAGATCGGCAGGCGAGAGTCGCTCGCCCCGCCGCCACGTCCGGTCGAACAGCAGGGCCAGGCTCGCGAGCATCACGACCACGAGCAGGATGGCGCCCAGGTAATCACGAGTCGAGCGCGCCAGTGCAGGCGTCACGACGCCGCATCCCCGCATGGGCGCGTCATGACCCGCTCGCGACGTCGGCCGCGCCCCCGGATCGTCCGGCGATCGCGAACTGCGAGGCGAGGGGGCGCAGGACGGACGCCGACAGCCACGCGCGATCGAAGGCGAACACCAGCTTCCAGAGCATGGCCGATGATACCGGCAACATCCACGGGAGAGGACCGCCGACGACGTCGGTGTAATCGATCCTCACGTCGACGAATCCCGCCGCGTTCCACTCGTCGATCACGACGCGCGGGTCGAGGGCGGCTTCGTTGGGGCTGTGAAAGTCGTCGCGGCGCGCAAACGGGCCGGCGAGTCGCCGCAGCAGGCCGCGCGCGTTCGGATCGCGCGCGTAACACCAGCCGCCGGGCGCGAGCCAGCTTCGGACGCGTGCGTACAGATCCGCGCGTTGGCCTCCACCGAGGTGGTGGAGGACGCCGAAGATCACCACGACGTCGATGCTCGACGGCTCGAGATCGAGCGTCTCGGCCGCGCCGCACACGAACGACAGGCGATCGGACTGGCGTTCGTCGCGGGCACGACGTTGCGCGTGTTCGATGGCAACAGGCGACAGGTCGACGCCGAGCACCGAGCGACAGCGCGTGGCGAGCACGCGTTCGTACTCCCCGGTGCCGCATCCGAGCGACAGGACGCGCGTGTCGGCGCCGAGGGGCACCAGTCGCTCGAGCGCCGCGAGGTTCGCTGCGATGAGCTGCCTGAATCCCTCGCGTTCGAAGAAGCGTTCGGCGATCACGCGCCGATACCACTGGTCCTCGTGGGCCCGTTCGACGTCGAGGACGCTGGTCATGACGACCGCATGCCTTCGCCGTAACCGATCGTCCACTCGCGTATGGCGATGGCCGCGTAGCGCACGACCGCTCCCCATCGCGTCACCGGAACCTTGCGCGCGAGCACGGCGAGGGCGCCCGTCACGACGACGGCGTCGAGCGCCACCGCCAGCATCCGTGTCGACCGCGGGATCAGCAGGCCCTGCGCGGCCCCGAGCAGCACCAGCACGATCGGGACGTAGTGGATTGCGCGGAAGCGTCCGTGCCGTTCGACGATCTCGCGCTGGGCACGCCCGTAGCGCCGCATCATGCGCGCAAACCACTCGCGTGTGCCCGGGCGGTGGTGTTCGACCCACGCCTCGGGCACGTAGCGGCACCGGTAGCCGAGGCGTCGGACGCGCAGGTCGAGGTCCACGTCTTCACCGGGGAAGAGACCCTCGGAGAAGCCGCCCGCCTCGTCGAACACGTGCTTCAGGTAGGCCACGTTGCAGCTGGCGTTGTGATCGACGTCGCGCGCCACGTCGTCTCCGCGGGTGTACTCGGCGACGACCGACGCCAGCGCGAAGAACGCGTCGAGGTCGGCGGCGTCAGCGGCCGCGCCCCTGGGGAAGACGTTGCGTTGCGGGCCGCCCACTGCGCCCGCCTCGGATGACCGCAACGCGTCCACGAGCGTCTTGAGCCAGTGTCGCGGCACCACGCAGTCGGCATCGGTGAAGGCCACGATCTCGTTCGAGCACTCTCGCACGCCGAGGTTGCGCGCGTACGACGGTCCGCGACCCTCGGCGCGGAGGATCCGCACGCCTGCCCCGTGCGCGATTGCCACCGTGTCGTCGGTCGAGCCGTCGTCGACCACGATGAGTTCCACGTCGGGATAGTCGAGCGTGCGCAGCGACGCCAGGCACGCCGCAAGCGTTGCCGCCGCGTTGCGCGCCGCCACGATGACGCTGACGCCAGGGTAGAAGAGTCGGACGTCAGCGGCCGCGATGGCCGAGATCGGCTGGAGCGTCGCCATCGAGGTCCGGGTGCCATTCTTCCCGCGTGCTTCGCAGCAGGTCGAGATAGAACGACGAGAAGAGGATCTGCGCCCCCACGACGGTGAGCGTCAGCGCGATGATGGCGGGCCGGGCGCGGCCCGTTGGCCCGAAGTCGTACTGGAGCCACTCGATGAGGAGGCCGACGTTGATGCCGATGCCCGCGAGGAAGAGCAGTCCGCCCGGAACGAGCCCGCGCTCGAGCGTGAACCATGTCGGTGGCCGGCGCCAGCTCTTGGCGAACAGCCCGAGCAGCAGCACCTGCGTGCCGAGGGTCGCCAGCAGGCTGCCCAGGAAGAGGAAGTGGTAGTCGAGGAAGACGCCGCCGACGTGGACCGGCCCCCTGGCGAGCGAGGCCAGCAACAGCGTCCCGGTGATGGTCATCGTCCAGCCGGGGATGGTGAAGAGGTGGTTCGGGCTGTAGAGCAGCAGCAGGCGCAGGTGCCGCCACCCGTCGCGGAACGTGCGCAGCTTCGACTCGCCGCCGCGCGCTGCGTAGGTGATCGGCGTCTCGGCGATCTTCCACTTCGCACGCGCCGCCAGGATCAGCATCTCGGACGCGAACTCCATGCCGGTCGAACGGATGGGCAACGTCTCGTAACGCGCCCGCCTGAAGGCGCGCAGTCCGCTGTGCGTGTCTGAGATGCGCGTGCCGTAGAACAGGTTCAGCGTGAACGACAGGATGGGATTGCCCACGTAGCGGTGCAGGAACGGCATCGCCCCCGGCGAGATCTCGCCGCGCAGGCGCGAGCCCAGCACGAGGTCGGCGCCGGCGTCCACCAGGTGCACGAGCGCGTCGATCTTCGAGAAGTCGTACGTGTCGTCGCTGTCGCCCATGACGATGATGTCGCCGCGGGCAGCGGCAAGCCCACCACGATAGGCGCTGCCGTACCCGCGCAGCGGCACCTGGACGACGCGCGCGCCGGCCGCCTCGGCGATGGCGATGCTCCGGTCGGTCGAGCCGTTGTCGGCGACGATGACCTCACCGGGGCGTCCGAGCGCGGCGAGGCCCGCCTGGGCCTTGGCGATGCACGCCGCGATCGTGTCCTCTTCGTTGAGGCACGGCATCACGACCGAGATCTCGATCCGCGTGTCGGACCCTGGTGTCGTCATGCGTGAGGGCTACCCTTCGACTCAGTTGGGTTGAGTGCAGGGCACGTGCGAATCCAACCTGCCGGACGTGCTGGTTCGTGTCGGTACGGCATCAACACAAGTGAACTCAGGAGCGCTCAGGGTCTAGCGCCCGAGGTTGTATTTCAGGATGCACCAGACGGCGCGCACGCCGTCCTTCCAGCCGATCTTCTTCCCCTGTTCGTAGGTACGACCCGAGTACGAGATGCCCACCTCGTAGATCCGCAGGCGCATCTTCGACAGCTTCGCGGTGATCTCGGGCTCGACGCCGAAGCGATCCTCCTCGATGGTGATCGCCTGGATGACCTCGCGCCTGAACATCTTGTAGCACGTCTCCATGTCGGTCAGGTTGAGATCGGTGAGCATGTTCGACAGGAGCGTGAGCGCGGCGTTGCCGACCGAGTGCCAGAAGTACAGCACGCGATGACACTCGCCGCCCGCGAAGCGCGAACCGTAGACCACGTCGGCCCGGCCGTCGGCGATCGGCGTCATCAGCTTCGGCAGGTCCATCGGGTCGTACTCGAGGTCGGCATCCTGCACGACGACGACGTCGCCCGTGGCGGCCTTGAATCCGGTCCGGAGCGCAGCGCCCTTGCCCTGGTTGACGTCGTGATAGAGCACGCGGAGGTCGTGTGCCGGCGGGAGTGCCGCCAGGACGTCGCGGGTGCCGTCACGCGAGCAGTCGTCCACGACGATGATTTCCTTCTCGACGGGGACCCGCCGGACGCGCTCGATGAGCGCCGCGATCGTGGCGGCTTCGTTGTAGACGGGGATGACGAGCGTGAGCGTCATGACAGGAGGCTGGTCAGTGGAGCGGCAAACCCGCGGATTCTAACATGCAGACCGCCCCCCTCACTCGCGCCGGGCACGGGCGTATGCGCGTTTGTTGCGCCAGATCGTGAACTCGCGCACCAGGCGCGTCTGCTTCAGTTGCTCGATGCGCGCCTCGGAGATCCCGGCCCTGACGGCCGTGCGCTTCAGCCACTTCGTGCCCTTGAACTGGCCGCCGAGCCGCCGGCGGAAGGCCTCGGTCGCCGGCTTGCGGTCTGCGGCCTGGTGCGGATCGCTGCAGAAGCGGATCAGCGGCGCCGCGACCTGGCTCCACGTCATCGACGCCGCGGTCGCTCGCACGGCTTCGGCACTGCGGGCGCGGAGCCCCGGCTCGTCGAGCATGCGCGCGAGCGCCGACACCAGGGCATCTTCGTCGCCGGGCGGCACGGTGAGGCCGAGGCCCTTGCTCTCGACCAGTTCGGCGAACACGTCGCCGGTGGTCGAGACGATGGGCAGGCCCGTCCAGAGGTAGTCGAGCATCCGGGTGCGGAACGAGAAGTGCGTCTCGAGGTGCTCGCGGTGCGTGCTCACGCCAATGTCGGCTTCGAGCAACCACTCGTGCCGCTCGGCGTACGGCACCCACTCGTTGAAGAAGACGTGGCGGCCGGCGACACCGAGTGCCTCGGCCAACGCCCGTGACGACGGCACGGCCCGCATCGGCGGGACATCCGGGTTCGGATGCCTCGTGCCCATGAACACCAGCTTCACGTCGTCGCGCGTCTCGCTGAGGCGGGCGACAGCCCGGATCAGCAGTTGCGGATCCTGCCAGTCGAGAATCGATCCCGCCCACAGCAGCACCGTGTCGGTGATGCGGATGCCCGGAAACACGCCCCTCATCACGTTCCGGCGCTTTGGCGGCGGCGGCGTGTCGGGCAGGCCGAAGGGGACGACGTCGATCAGCGAGCGCAGCGAAGGGTCCTGGCCGTACGTCTGCAGCGTGAGGCGGCCGGCGGTCTGCAGTGCCCCCAGCCAGAAGTCGCGCTGGCGCTCGCTGGCGCAGAGGAAGAAGTCGCCGAGCGCGAGCTGGCGATTCTGGGCCTGGAGGGCACTCGCCGCCTCAGAGGCGAACTGCGCCTCGGCCGACGGGCTCGGCTCGGCGGCGAGCGCAGCCGAGCGCATCTCGAGGTGCTCGATCGTGAAGGGGCAGTACAGATCGGCCACGAGCGCCAGCGGCATGGTCGAGAGCGTCGGGTACAACTCGAGCGCAAACCCCTGGATGACGACCACGTCGTGCAGCGCGGCCAGCTCGCTGACCGAGGTGTCGTTGCCCGCCTGGTACTTCGCGACGGCGAACGTCGTCTCGCGCAGGTCGGAGTCGAACGGCGATGCGACGGTCACCGACGCGCCCGACGCCGCCAGCGCCCGCCCGAGTTCGAGCACACGCACGCCGGGTCCCGACATGCTGGTGCGCAGCGGGTCGTGCGTCAGCAGCAGGATGCGTGAGCCCGCCCTGAACACCGACGCGAGTCCGAAGCTCTGGACCAGCGCTTCCTGCGCGGCCTGGTATGCGGATCGTGACGACAAGGCTTCGAGCGCCCGCCCGAGTCGCGGCAGCACCATCGCGTCGGGCACGCGCCGGTGCCGATCGAGCCGTCGTCGCGCGGCGACCATCGCAGGCAGGCCCCGCGTCGCTTCGCCCAGAGCCGCCAGCGATTCCAGTGGCGCGCGGCGCAAGGTGACAGGTCCGGGCACGCCCGCCCCGTCGCGCACGGCCGAGAACGAGGCGTCCTGCACGAAGCGCCGGGCGGCGAGCAGCAGTGCGGGGCCCAGCACGCGCGCCAGCGCGGCATCGCCGTACCGCTTCACCATGATCCACACGGCGTTGCGCTCGAGCAGGAAGCGCTTCTGGCCCAGCGGCTGGCCCGCGCTCGTCGCGCCGTGACGGTGGTAGACGATGGCGTCGCGGACAACGCGGATGTGGCCTCCGGCCGTGCGCACGCCCCATCCCAGGTCGAGGTCGTCGTAGTAGGCGAAGAACGCCGCGTCGAACCCGCCGGCCCGGGCGTACATGTCGCGCGTGATCGCGAACGCTCCGCCGTTGGGAAAGAACGTCGCGTCGGTGTCGAGCGTGGGGATGGTCGTCCGCGGGGCGCCGAAATGTTCCTGGAAGCCGCGCGCCTCCCACGACACGGTGCCGCGCAGGAAGTCGATGCGTGTCCCGTCCCAGCTCAGGACGCACGCGGCCGTGCACGGGTGATCGTCGTAGATCGCATCGACGAGGCGGCGGATGGCGTCGGGCTCGACGCGCATGTCGTTGTTGAGGAAGACCAGGACATCGCCCCGCGAGGCTTCCACGCCGGCGATGTTCCCTCCCGTGAATCCACGATTCTCGGGCAGCGCGACGACCCGCACCTCGGGAAAGTCAGCAGCGAGCAGGTCGCGCGAGCCGTCGCCCGATCCGTTGTCGACGCAGATCAGCTCGAGTCGTTCGCGGGGATAGTCGCTCGTCCGCAGCGACGCGAAGAGTGGCGCCAGGTGCTCGCGGCCGTTCCAGTTGACGACGATGACCGACACCATCGCGACAGTAGCGGTTGACAGGGCTGCAGGCGCCGACGTCGCCGTGTCTGCAGGCTCAGCCGGCGTCGCGACACTGGATTCCCTGGTGTGGGGGGCGACGACAGGGTCAGCCGGCGTTCGATCGCGCCTGATCTCTCCCCGTCGCGCGACCACGATCGACAGCGCCGCGTCGAGCGCCAGCATGGGGCGCATAGCGCCGTCCACGTCGCGCGGCCACAGCGCGTCGCCCTCACGCAGTCCAGGCGTGGCCAGCACGCGATCCAGCGTACGCTGCTGTGCCCAGGCACCGCCGAACCGCAACGTGGCTGGGTCGATGCCGCACGCCGTCCACGCCTCGGCGATCGCGTGCGCGGCGCTCACGGCCACCGATCGGCCACGCTGGACGGTGTCGCCGTGGAGGGCTGTGCTCACGACAGTGTTCCGGATGCCGAGGTAGCGCGTCGCGGCGTCGGTCAATCCGTAGGCGTCCTGGTTGTCAACTGCGGCGTCCACGAACTCCACCGCCATGCCGTCAGCCAGGGCCCGCCGCGCGAGGTCGTCGGCCTCACCAATCGCCCAGAGCGACGTGTCGAGTCCGCCGAGCGCTGCATACATGGAGCGCTCCATCGCCCACGCCCCGCACGTCATCGTCGGCCACGGCCGGGCAGATGCCGGAGCCCCCGCATCAGCGAGCCGTTCCAGGTAGCGATCGGCGGAGAGCAACTCGCAACGCCGTGCCGCGTCGCCATCCTGCTGCGCGATCACGAGGCCACCGCGTGCAACGAGTGCGTCGAGGATGCCGGCGATCGACACGTGCCGGCCCGACTTGTCGATCGCGACCGCGACCAGCAGCGGATACGCCGCCGCGCGCACCTGTGCGTCGAGCGCCGCAAGCGGATTGGTCGCCGAGGCGTTCGCCACCCATGACGTGCGCACCTCGACGTCGTGCGCGATGGCGCCAACCTGGCGGGCGAGTGCGGCCACCACCGCCGCGGGCGGCGCGGCCATCCCGTGCACGACGAGCGTGACGCCTTGCGTGCTCACGTGACTCACGCTCCGCCGGCCTCGCGGTCGAGCGACCATTCGCCGTCGAGCGTCATGAGGCCGAAGCGCTCGAGGCTTCCGCCTTCGACGACGGTGAACGTTGCGACGCGTTCGCGATGGTCGTATGCCTCCGCGAGATCCTGGTCGTACGCCGACACCGACACGATGTAACGGCCGGGGAGGAACGGCAGTGACGGTACGCGGTAGCGCACGACACCGCGTCCCTCGACCGCATCGACGGGGACGCCGCTCATCCGCGTGTTGGGCCCTGTCAGGTGCGTGCCGGTCTCGTGGTAGATCGCCAGCCCGAACACCGGGCGCTCCACGCGGTCTGGTGCCGTGTAGTGCATGGCGATCGTGAGCGGTTCACCCGTGCGCCGGATGGTGGCATCCTCGCGGGTGTCGGTCTCGAGCGCGACGTGGTCGATGACGATGGCGCGCGAGCCCCAACGGTGTTCGCCGGGCACGTACCCGTGTGACGAGGCGAGCTGGTGATACGCCGCGAGCACGTCGGCCGTGCCGCCGATGGTCACCACCTGGCCGTGGTCGAGCAGGCACGCGCGCTGGGCGATGCGCTCCACCAGCAGCGGGTCGTGCGAGACCAGCACGATCGTGATGCCCTGTTGCTGGAACGCCTTGAGCCGGTGCATGCACTTGCGCTGGAACGCCTCGTCACCGACAGCGAAGGCCTCGTCGATGAGGATGATCTCGGGGTCGAGGTGCACGGCCACGGCGATGCCGAGCCGCATGTACATGCCCGACGAGTAGTTCCGGACGGGCATGTCGATGAAACGCTCGAGTTCGGCGAAGTCGATGATGGCGTCGAGACGGGGCGCCACCGACGCGTGCGACAACCCGTGGAGCGATGCGTTGAGGAAGATGTTCTCGCGGCCCGTGAGGTCGGGACTGAACCCCGCGCCGAGCTCGAGCAGCGAGGTCACGCGGCCGTTGACGGTCGCGCGGCCTTCATCGGGCACCAGGATGCCCGCCACGACCTGCAGCAGCGTGCTCTTGCCGCAGCCGTTCGGCCCGACGAGGGCGAACGTCTCGCCGCGCGCGATCTCGATCGAGACGCCGCGCAGGGCCCATAGCTCTTCACGGGGCGCACGACGCCCCCTGATGATGTCGAGGATCCGATCCTTGAGGCCGGTGCCGCGGCGCGGGTCGAGCAGGTACTTTTTCGAGACGCCGTCCAGGCCGACGGCGAACGGGACTGGCACGGCGGGAGTGTAGCATGTGGCTTGCCGCCGGCTCGCGCCTCGTCGGCCGGACTCCGTGATGACCACACCACTCGCCGCAAACGACGCTCCACGCACCCGGGCGTATGCCCTGGCGCTCGTTGCGCTCGTGGTCTTGCCGACCATCGTTTTGTGGCCCTACCGCCATGCCGCGTTCGTGTCAGACGACATCTTCTTTGGCTACATGTACAAGTTGACGTCGTGGACCGGGCTCTTCACGGATCCCTGGCCGCATTCGCTGGGGCGCACGAGTGCCTGGCGTCCCGTCGTCCTGTTGAGTTACCTGTTCTCGGCCGCCACGCTCCACGGTGGCCCCGAGTCCTACCGGCTGTTCAACTACTTCCTGCACGGCGTGGCGAGTGCGCTCCTTGCCTCTGTCGTTGCTGTTGTATCGGGCCGCCGGCTCGCTGGCTTGGTCGCCGGTCTGCTCTTCGCCGTTCATCCGATCGTTCACGAGAGCGTGTTGTGGATTTCGGGACGCACCTATCCCCTGTCGGCCGTGTTCGGGCTGGCACTGTGCCGGTGGACGATGGGGGCGGCCACGCGGCGGCAGTGGCTGCAGCATCTCGTGGGCGTTCTACTGCTTGCCGCCGCGCTCGCCTCCTACGAGTTCGCGGTCGTCCTTCCGCTGGTGCTCGGCATGCTGTTGCTGATCGACCGCCAGCGCCAGTGGTCGATGCGAGCTGCCGCCTGGTTCCTGTTGCCCTACGTCGCAACATTGTTCCTCTATCTCGCGTTCCGCTGGCTCTGGATTACCGATTTCAACGCCGATCTCGTGGTCGCGGCCCGGGCATCGCAATGGGCGCCAGCTGTCGGACAGATCGGCGAGCGCCTGATGCGCAACGCCCTCTTCTTCACGCTGCGTCTGCTGGCGTGGCCGTGGTTCGACCGGGGGAGTGACATCACCGTCAGCGCCACGGCGCTGCTGACGACGGCGGTGGTGGCATCGGCCGTCGTGTACCTGGTGAGATCGCGGGATCTTTGCGCCGCCGCGGCGTTCTGGCTCTGCTGGGGACTCATCTTCTTCGCGCCAGTGGCCGCCTACGCGGGATTCTCCGATCGGTTCGGCTATCTCAGCGTTGCTGCCGTCGCGGCGCTCGTTGGAACCGCGACCGGCGCCATCGCGAACGGGGAGAAGCGCCGCAGGCTGCCGATCTGGCTTGGCGCGGTGGCGCTGATGGCGGGGCTCTGGACGCACGCGCTCCGCGAGCACGGCCGCGATTGGGTCGAGGCGGGTCAGGTCGCCGAGGCCGTCGTCGCCGAGGCCCTTCGGCACGAGCCCGATCCGCGCGAGCCAGTGGATCTGCATTTCGTCTGGATGCCGGTCAGGCATCACTCCGCGCTGGTGTTCTTGACGTACTTTCCGCAGGCGCTCGCGTTGCACTATTCGGAGTCGGCGAGTCGAAACGTCACCTTCCACCTGGAATGGGAACCTGTCGATGGCGTGGTGGCCCGCCTTCGCTCGCGGGCGACGGATCGGCAGGTGCGCGTGTACGAGTGGCTGCCCGGTCAGCGATCCCTGGTGCTCAGGTGGGCCGGCGAGGCGCTGCCAGCAGGCTCCGGGTCAGTCAGTCTGCCCGGCGACTCTGGCTCCGCGGCGGCAGGGGCGCACTGAACGTCCCGCGCCCCCCGCGACGTGTCCCCGCGACGGGAGCCGCGCCGCGCCCTTGCCGTATCATGCCCACCGTGCGGCGTCGGACCTGGCTCACCTTCAGTCTCATCCTCGGTGGCGCGCTCGGGCTGCAAGCGTGGGCACTGTGGGGTGAGCGGTGGGGCGTGGCCACGAATCCGCCATCCGGGCCCGTGTGGAAGGTCGGCGAGATCGCCGAAGGCATCACCGCCGAGCAGACGTTCACCATGCGGGTCCCGGGCCTGCGCGCTTTCACCTTCACGCCGAGGGCGGTCGGGGCCAGCGTGACGGGCGGCGTCGTCTTCGATCTCTACGATGTGACGCCGGACGGTGACCGTTCATTCTTCCGCGTCGTCAAGAAGGGGACATCCGTCGTTCAGGGTCGGCCTTACACGCTCGAGTTCCCACCCATCGACCTGCCGGCGCCGCGCACGTTCAAGATGCGCATCGCGCTGCCTGACGCGAAGTTCGGCGAGGGCTTCTTCATCGACGGTGTCGAGCACGACCGCTACACCGGCGGCGTCCTGGTCGTGAACGCGCAGGAGGTGTGGGGCGACCTCGTCTTCGATACCGATGCACGCGGCGCACGCCTCGTCGGACGGCTGCACGACATGGGACGCGCCTATCCGCCAGTGCTGCGCTCCGCCTCGGTCGCCATCGGACTGCTGGCGCTGGCGAACGCGCTGCTTGCGTGGGCCGTGTGGATTGCCGTGTCAGCGCGGCCCGAGTCGGCCGCGCCGATTGTCGCCCCGGCGCCGGGTCTCGACATTGCGGCCGCAGCCCGAGGCGCATGGCGAACCGGACGGACACGCCCCGTCGTGATGACGGCGCTCGTCTTCGTCGCCGTGGCGGTGACGTGGATGGCGGCGTCGGAACGGCGACGGACACTCGTGGACCTGGCGGATGTGTTCCCGTCGGCGGCAAAGCGGACGTCGATGCCCACGCTGCACGAGGGGTTCGCGTTGTTCGACTTTCCCACGGTCGGTGTCGTCGAGCCGTGCATCCTCGCCCTGCCCTCGTCTCGCATCACGTGGACGGTGGACGTTGCCGGCGCGGCCATGCTGAGCGTGCGGGTGGGGCTGCGTCCCGACACGTGGGAGGTGAACGGCGACGGCGCGGTCTTCCGAGTCGGGGTCGCCGGCGAGCGGGGCTACGAAGACCTGCGGCGCGTCTACCTGAACCCGTACCACCGGCCCGAGGACCGCAGGTACGAGTTGCTCCGTTTCGACCTCGCGCGGTTCGCCGGCCAGCGCCTCAACATCGTCTTCAACGTCGAGCCGGGACCATCGCAGAACGCCGTGCACGACGCCGCGCTGTGGTGCGCCCCGCGCGTCCTGGCACCCTGACCGCGCCCTGAATTGGGGTCTGACCCCAATTCAGGCAAAATCGCTGAAACAGGCCTCATTCGTTGAAAACAGGCGAATTGGGGTCTGACCCCAATTCCCCCAATTCCCAGCCGGTTGGGGTCAGACGTGCTCGGCGAAGCGCTTCTCGGCGGCTGAGAACACGGCCATCCCGATGCCCAGGCTGACGCCGGCCATCACGAACAGGAGCGCCACGAGCGAGACATCGGGCCACCGGCCGTCCACCACGGCCGCGTGGTAGCTCTCGACGAACGCCGTCATCGGGTTCAGGTAGATGAGCGGCCGGAATCGCTCCGGGATCAGCGACACGGTGTAGACGATGGGCGTGAGCCAGAACCAGACCTGCACGGCCACGTCCAGCAGGTGGCGCGTGTCGCGGAAATGGACGTGGAGCGTGGCCAGCATGAGGCCGAGCCCGGCCGTGAACGCCAGTTGCAGCACCGCGACCACCGGCACCAGGAGCAGGGCGGGGGCCAGGCCGGGTCCGAAGATGATGGCGCCGACGAGCAGCGCCGCGTACATGAAGCCGAACTGAGCGAACTGCGACCCGATGGCTCCCAGCGGCAGCACCATCCGGGGGAACGCCACCTTCCTGACCAGGGCCACGTTGTCGACGATGGAACCCGTCGCCTGCGCCAGCGAGGCGGTGAACGCCGTCCAAGGGAGCAAGCCGCTCAGGAGGTAGAGGGCGAAGTTGTCGATCGGCACCCGCAGGATGTAGCGGAAGGCCAGCGTGTAGACCGCGGCCACCACCAGGGGATGCGCCAGCGACCAGCCGATCCCGAGCACCGACCCCTTGTACTTGACGCGCAGGTCGCGCTGGATGAGGCCGCGGAGCAGGTCGCGATAGCGCCACAATACTCGGAGATTGGCGATCACGGCGCTGCGAGTGTAGCATTTCATCTCGACCATGAAGCGCAGCCAGCTCCTCGCCCTCGTCGCCATCCTCGCCCTCGTCGCCGCGGCCATCTTCTTCGTGAAGTCGAACCGGCAGCCCGTCGCCATCGACCTGCTCGCCAGGGTCGCCTCGGCCAAGAAGCAGACGTCCGTCAATGCTCCGGATCAGTGGCAGGTCCTCGACGAGACGATCGGCGGCGAAACGAAGAAGGCCATCTACGTGACGCCCCCGGTGCGGCTCACGTTCGAGCGGGTGCTCGTGCCCGACGACGGGTGGCTGCGCGTGTCGTTCGGGATTCGCGAGACGGCCTGGGAGCAGAGCGCCGACGGTGTGCTCTTCAACGTCATCGTCTCGGATGGCCGGAAGGCCGACGTCCTCGTCGAGCAGCACCTCGACCCGCTCCACAACCCGAACGATCGCCGCTGGATTCCCATAAACCTCGACCTGTCGCCGTACGCCGGCCAGGAAGTGGACGTCATCTTCAACACCCGTTCCGGCCCGGGGAAGAGCACCGACTCGCGCTACGACTGGGCGCTGCTGGGCCAGCCGGAGATCTATTTGTCGCGATAGCGGATGGCCCGGGGCGCGTTCCCGGGCCGGCACGACCGGTGGACCGGGCGGCCATTGGGGTCGTCCGCACAGGGCGTGCGAAAGACAGGTCCACGATGCGGGTTCCGTTGCTCGACCTCACTGCACAGTTCCGTCCGATTCGCGAAGACGTCCTCGCCGCCATCACTCGCGTCTGCGACGCGCAGCAGTTCATCCTGGGCGCCGAGGTCGACGCCTTCGAGCGCGAGATGGCCGCGCTGCATCGGCGTCAAGCACGCCGTGGGCGTCTCGTCGGGCACCGACGCGCTGCTCGTCGCGATGATGGCGCTCGGGATCGGGGCGGGCGACGAGGTCATCACGCCGACCTACTCGTTCTTCGCCACGGCGGGATGCGTGTCGCGCCTCGGCGCGCGCCCGGTGTTCGTCGACATCGACCCGGTCACGTTCAACCTCGACCCGCAGCGCACGATCGACGCGATCACGCCGCGCACGAAGGCGATCATCCCGGTGCACCTCTACGGGCAGAGCGCGGAACTCGATCCGATCCTCACCGCCGCCGCGGCGCGCGGGATCCCCGTCATCGAGGACGCGGCGCAGGCCATCGGCACGACCTACCGCGACCATCTCGTCGGCGGCTTCGGCGCGTTCGGGTGCTTCTCGTTCTTCCCGAGCAAGAACCTCGGGGCGTTCGGCGACGCCGGCCTCGTGACGAGCAACGACGACACGCTGGCCGAGCGCGTGCGGCTGCTGCGCGGTCACGGCATGCAGCCGAAGTACTACCATCGCATGATCGGCGGCAACTTCAGGATCGACGCCCTGCAGGCGGCGGTGCTCCGCGTCAAGGCGCCGTACCTGGCGGGATGGACCGCCGCGCGCCGGCGCAACGCGGCGCGGTATCGCGCGCTGTTCGCCGAGGCGCGCCTGACGGAAGTCGGCCTCCCGGCCGAGCACGATCACGGGTATCACATCTACAACCAGTTCGTGATCCGCGTGCCGGAGCGTGACGCACTGCGCACGCACCTCACCGCGCAGGGCGTCGGCACCGAGGTGTATTATCCGGTGCCGTTCCACGAGCAGGAGTGCTTCCGCGACCTGGGATACGCGCCCGGCGCGTTCCCCCACGCCGAAGCCGCTGCCCGTGACACGCTCGCGCTCCCCATCTACGGGGAACTCTCGGATGCGCAGTTGCGCATCGTCGTTGACGCAATCGCTACTTTCTACGCCCGCTGACCGCGGCGTACGCGAGACGCCTGAATGAAGCCCTCGACCGACGTTGTCGCTCCCGCTCCCACGTCGTCACGCCGGCCGTCGCTGACGACACAGATCTTCATCGGCCTCGCGATCGGCATCGCCATCGGCCACTTCTTCCCCGCCTTCGGCGCGGGGATCAAGCCGCTGGCCGACGCGTTCCTCAAGATGATCAAGATGATCATCGCGCCGCTGCTGTTCTCGACGCTCGTCGTCGGTATCGCGGGCACCGGCGACCTGAAGTCGATGGGCCGGATCGGCGCGAAGGCCATCATCTGGTTCGAGCTCGCCACCACCTTCGCGCTCGTGGTTGGCCTCGCGATGGTGAACTTCTTCAAGCCCGGCGCCGGGCTCGCCGTGCCCATCGGTGCCAACACGGATGAACTCGCCAAGCTGGCGACCGCCCAGCAGAGCGCCTGGGACATCTTCCTGCACATCTTCCCGACGTCGGTCTTCGACGCGATGGCGAAAGGCGACATCCTGCAGATGGTCGTCTTTGCGACCTTCTTCGGCATCGCGCTGGCCGCCGTGGGCGAGAAGGGCAAGCCGGTCCTCGAGTTCTTCGACAGCGTCGCGCAGGTGATGTTCAAGTTCACGGGCTACGTGATGACGTTCGCGCCCATCGGGGTCTTCGCCGCCATCGCCGCCACGGTCGGCAGCAAGGGCCTCGGCATCCTCGTCACGCTCGGCAAGCTGGTCATCGTGATGTACGCGGGCCTGGCGATCTTCGTGTTCGTCGTGATCGTCGGCGCGGCGCTGCTCATCCGGGTGCCAGTGCTCGGCTTCATGCGCACGCATCCGCGAGCCGTTCCTGATCGCGTTCACGACCGCCAGCAGCGAGGCGGCCCTGCCCAAGTCGCTCGAGGTCATGGAGCGCTTCGGCGTGCCCAAGAACATCGTCGGCTTCGTGCTGCCGACGGGCTACAGCTTCAACCTCGACGGCACCACCCTGTATCTCTCGCTGGCGAGCGTGTTCGTGGCGCAGCTGGCGGGCCTTGACCTCTCGATCGGACAGCAGATCGTGATGATGCTGACGCTGATGCTCACGTCGAAGGGCGTCGCGGGCGTGCCGCGCGCCGCGCTCGTCGTGCTCACGGCGACCCTGACGACGTTCGGGTTGCCGCTCGAGGGCGCGGCGATCCTGCTCGGCATCGACCAGGTCCTCGACATGGGCCGCACGGGCGTCAACGTCATGGGCAACTGCATCGCGACCGCCGTCGTCGCGCGCTGGGAAGGCGTGTTCGACGACGAGAAGATGAAGCGATTCCTGGCGCAGCACGTATGAAGATCGCCGTCATTGGAGCTGCAGGGCAGCTGGGCCACGAATCGACGCGCGTGTTCGCCGCGCGCGGGCACCAGGTCGTGTCGCTGACGCGCCGCGAGGTCGATGTCACCGATCACGCGGCCGTGCAGCAGGTCGTCGCGGCCGTGTCGGCCGACGTGATCGTGAACTGCACGGCGTTCAACGACGTGGACGGCGCCGAAGATCGCCCGTCAGAGGCGCTGGCCGTCAACGCGTTCGCGGTGCGGTCGCTGGCGCGCGCGTGCGCCGAGGCCGGCGCGACGCTCGTCCACTACAGCACCGACTTCGTGTTCGACGGCACTGCCGACCATCCCTACCGCGAGAGCGATCGCGCCAATCCCCAGAGCGTGTACGCGCAGTCGAAGCTGCTTGGCGAGTGGTTCGCGGCCGATGCACCGCGACACTACGTCCTGCGTGTCGAGTCGTTGTTCGGCGGCGCAGCGGCGCGCAGCAGCGTCGATCGCATCGTCGACGCGCTTGCCACGGGCCAGCCTGCGCGCGTGTTCACCGACCGCACCGTGTCGCCGAGCTACGTCGAGGACGTCGCCGAGGCGACGGAATCGCTCCTGGCACGCGACGCCGCGCCGGGCCTCTACCACTGCGTGAACACGGGGGCGACGACCTGGGCGGGGATCGGCGAGGAAGTGGCGCGACTGGTGGGCGCGGATCCGCGCCTGCTGGAGGGCGTGAGCGTCGACAGCGTCCGGATGCGCGCGGCGCGGCCGCGGTATTGCGCGCTGTCGAACGAGAAGTTGCGCGAGGCGGGGATCGAGATGCCCACGTGGCGCGACGCTCTCGGGCGCTACCTGCGCCGCCGCGCCGCGCGGCCGTAGGCCACTCCCGGAGTGGTTCTTCCGGCTCCCGCTGAGGCCGGCGCCGACACGGCAACACCACCGCACTGGCTTCGTGTTCGACGTTGTGCGTCGATCACCTGAGCGGCTGACTGCGACACGCGCACCCGAGCGCATCGGGGTTGTTGCACATCACCGCATCAGCGTATCATTGCGTCATGCGGACCACCCTCACGCTCGACCAGGACGTCTTCGAAGCCGCGCAGGCACTGGCCCGCGCATCGGGACGTCGCCTCGGTCAGGTGGTGTCAGAACTGCTGCGACGAAGCCTGCAGGCCCCCCCGGCCGCCGCGGCACGAAATGGACTGCCCGTGTTCAGGGTCCCCGACGGCGCGGCCATCATTCCGTCTGACCGGGCGCGCGACATCCTGGCAGACGAACCGTGACGCGCGTCGCACTCCTCGATGTCAACGTCATGCTTGCCCTGGCGTGGCCGAACCATCAGCACCATGGCGCCGCGCATGCGTGGTTTCATCGCGAAGCCGACCACGGGTGGGCCACCTGCGCGCTGACCCAGCTGGGCTTCATCCGCCTGTCGTCGAATCCCGCGTACACGCCGGCGCCGGTGACGCCGCGCACCGCGGCGATCCTGCTGAATCAGTTCACAGCCCACACCGCACATCAGTACCTGGTCAGCACTGGCCGAACCAGCCAGCCACGGCTTCGAGCGTGCGCTGGGCCATCAGCAGGTGATGGACACGTACCTCGTGCACGTGGCGGCACGGCACAAGGGCCGACTCATCACCTTCGACCGTCGGGCCCTGGTTCATGCGACCGCGCCGGGAACGGTGCACTTGATCGAGGGATAAGTCAGCGCTGGGAACGTCCGCGCGCATGGGGTGTGCCGTGCCTCTTCAGACCAATAGCCCGTCCAGGGTCGCCTCTGTGCCGTGCTCGGTGCACCAGCGATGGATGTATCCCATGTCGAGCTCGTCGCGGCGGACGGCCAGCACATTGCGGGCGTCATCGAGGTCCTTGGACCGGTTCGGTTGCTGTCCCCAGCGCAGTTTGGTGACGATGACATCCTCCGCCGTCAACACCCACGTGTCGCGGTCGAGCACGCGCACGCGCTGGCGGCGCGCCATGCGGGATCGATCGTGAGGGTCGTCGCTGCTCCCGAACAGCTCGATGATGAACGGGCTGTCGTGGACGTCGATGACATGGCGAATCGTCCCGGTCACGGTTTCAGAAGACGTCTGGGGTTGGATCCGGAGCTCTGGCACGAGTGAGGCGGCCAAGCCGTCGAGCGTGGACGCCTCGAAGGCGACCACGATGTCGGCATCGCGGGTCGAGCGGGGGATCCCGTGGAAGTTCGTCGCCAGCGATCCCACCAGGACGTAGGGCGGTCCGAGTTGTTCGAGGGCATCGATCACCGCGACCAGGGCCTCGTCTGCCCTCACGTGCCCCGCTCCAGGCGGCGCACCGTGTCGAGCGTCGAGCGGAGCCGTTCGTGCAACGCCGCGTCGCTGAGCTCCGGATGTCGATGGCGCAGGCCGTCGAGGATGATCCGGCACGAGAAGTCGAACAAGCGCGGCCCCTCGAGCAACTTGTCAGACGGAGACATACGCCTCGCCCGCAGGACGCTCTCCCGATAGTGGGGATCGAGGTCGGTCATCATCGTCAGGCCGTGCCGGGGTCGGTCACTTGCGACACTGAGGCGGATTGTACCGCAACGCCAGGGGTCGTCTGCGGTCGCAGCAGCGGGCCCGACGCCGCCGCCCGGCGAGCGGCCTGGGCACGGTATAATGCTGCGTTTTGCGGGCCTCGTCGGGCTCGCCACAGGGGATCATGGCCAAGCGCGCGCTCATCACGGGAATCACCGGGCAGGACGGCTCGTACCTCGCCGAACTGCTGCTCGAGCAGGGATACGAAGTCTTCGGCGCCGCCCGGCGCCTGAGTGCGCCCAACGACTGGCGCATCGCCCACCTGCGCGATCGCATCACGATCGTTCAGGCCGACCTGCTCGACCAGTTGTCGCTGATCAAGGCGATGGCCGAGGTCAAGCCGCACGAGGTCTACAACCTCGCCGCGATGTCGTTCGTGCCCGCGTCGTGGGCGCAGCCGATGCTGACGGGCGAGTTCAACGCGCAGGGCGTGACCCGCGTGCTCGAGGCCATCCGGCAGGTGGACACATCAATCCGGTTCTACCAGGCCTCCTCGTCCGAGATGTTCGGCAAGGTGCGCGAGGTGCCGCAGACCGAGACGACGCCCTTCTACCCCCGCAGCCCGTACGGCGTGTCGAAGGTGTTCGGGCACTACATCACCGTCAACTATCGCGAGAGCTACGACCTGTTCGCGGTGAGCGGCATCCTGTTCAACCACGAGTCGCCGCGGCGCGGGCTCGAGTTCGTGACCCGCAAGGTCACCGACGGCGTCGCACGCATCAAGCACGGGATGCAGAAGGACCTGAAGCTCGGCAACCTCGACGCGCAGCGTGACTGGGGCTTTGCCGGCGACTACGTCCGCGCGATGTGGCTGATGCTGCAGCAGGATCGTCCAGACGACTACGTCATCGCCACGAACGAGGCGCACTCGGTGCGCGAACTCGTCGAGATCGCGTTCGGCCACGTCGGCCTCGATTGGCAGGAGTTCGTAAAGGTCGATCCCGCGTTCCTGCGCCCCGCCGAAGTCGATCACCTCATCGGCAATCCCGACAAGGCCCACAAGGAACTTGGCTGGACGCCGTCGGTCGACTTCAAGGGGCTCGTGACGATGATGGTCGACGCCGACATGGAGCGGGTGGGGCGCGAGTAGCCGCCTCAGTCGTCGGCGAAGAAGTCGCGCAGGCCGTCCTCGAGTGACACGCGAGGCTGCCAGCCGGCCAGGCAGGCGCGCTCGGGGAGCGCCGACGCCCGGCGGGACACACCCGGGCGCGCACCCCATTCGACGTGCATCGTCCGGCCGACTACCCGTTCCACGACCTGAACGAGATCGCGCACCGTCAAGACCACCCCGGTCCGGACGTCCGCGTCGATGAACGTTGCGCCACCGGCCGTTGCGAGGTTGTCGGCGGCGACCACGAACGCGCGTGCCACGTCGTCGACGTGCGTGAGATCAATCAGGTCGAGTCCACTGCCAGCCGCGAGCGTGGCGCGTCGCCGGTCGGCGTCGCGCAACTGCGTCAGGAATTTCGAACGCGGATCGTCGCGAGCGTAGTTGTCGTACAGCCGCAGCCACGCGATCCCCACGCCGTATGCCTCATGGACGTAACGGGCGACGTCGCGCAAGGCGACCTTGACCGCCGCGTACATGTTGACCGGCGTCGCGCCTGGGCCGGCGGCCTCGGAGTAGGTGCCGGCGATCACCGTCGGCAGCCCCAGCGGCGCCGCGGCGGCGAGCACCTGCACGCCGAGCCCGACGATGCTCGAAACCTGCGCATCCACCGCAGCGAGGTCTGGTCCTTGCTGGCCATCGGCCGCCAGGTGGAACGCCACCGAAGGCTTCACCTGCTCGAACAGCGCCTGCAGCGACGCGGCGCTTCCGTCGTACCGCCAGACATCCACGCCAAGGGACGCGAGGTGCGCCACGTCGCTGGCGGGCCGAGCCACGACGACGACGCGATTGCCACGTTCCCGCAGTTGCCGAACGACGTGTCGGCCAAGGAACCCACTGCCTCCCGTCACGACGGCCGTGATCATCCCGACATGTCCTGGGCGGAGTAGGACGCGATCTGCGACGTCATGAGGTCACGGAGTGCCTCGACGGATGCACCATCGTGGAACGCGCGGTACCACGTGACCGTTTCATCGATCGCGCGGCTCAGCCGCCAGCGCGGTGACCATCCGAGCGCCACGCGCGCCTTGTTGGTGTCGAGTTGCAGGCGGCCTGCCTCGTGCGGCGCCTGCGACGCCGGGGTGTCGGTCGTCCACGCGGCCCCATCGCCCCAGGCCGTGCACAGGAGGGTCACGACGGTGCCGACGTCGACGGTGTCGCTGTCGGCAGGACCGAAATTCCAGGCTGCGGCGTACCGGTCGGGGTCCGTCGCGCATGCCTGTGCGAGCACCAGGTAACCGGCCAGTGGCTCGAGGACGTGCTGCCAGGGGCGCAGCGACCCGGGATTGCGCACCGCCAGCGGTCGTCCCGCGGCGAACGCCTTCATGGCGTCGGGTACCAACCGGTCGAGGCCCCAGTCGCCGCCGCCGATGACGTTGCCGGCTCGCGCCGTGGCCACGGCGCGGCCCTGCCCGGGCGGGAAGTACGACTGCCGATAGGCGTTGGCGACGATTTCGGCGGCCGCCTTGCTGGCCGAGTAGGGATCGCGCCCGCCCAGGCGGTCGTCCTCGCGGTAACCCCAGACCCATTCCCTGTTCTCGTAGCACTTGTCGGTCGTGATGCAGACGACCGCCTTCAGTGCCGGCAGCGACCTGCAGGCGTCGAGCACGTTCGCCGTGCCGAGCACGTTGGTCGAGAACGTGTCGAGGGGCTGTTCATACCCGAGACGCACGAGCGGCTGTGCGGCCAGGTGGAAGACGATCTCGGGGTTGGCGTCGGCGACGACGCGACGGATGGCGTCGGCCTGGCGGATGTCGCATCGCCGATCGACGACCAGGCTGCCGATGCCGGCGGCCACGAACAGCGATGGCGTGGTCGGTGGATCGAGGCTGGCCCCGGTGACCACGGCGCCGAGGTCGGTCAGCCACCTGGCCAGCCATGCGCCCTTGAACCCGGTGTGGCCCGTGAGCACCACGCGGCGCCCGCGCCAGAAGGCGGCGTCGATCATCACGCCCACCTCTTCCATGGCGCGGTGTGCGAAGCCCACAACTCGTCGAGCCGGGTCTTGTCGCGCAGCGTATCCATGGGCATCCAGAATCCATGGTGCCGATACGCGGCCAGTTCGTGCTGCTGCGCGAGCCGGGGCAGGACATCGCTCTCGAACGACGATCCATCGCCGTCGATCGCGTCGAGCACGCGCGGTTCGAGTACGAAGAAGCCCCCGTTGATCCAGCCTTCGTCGCCGTGCGGCTTCTCTTCGAAGGCACGCACGTCGCCCGCCGCGTCGATCACGAGTCGCCCGAACCGGCCTGGCGGCTGCGTGGCCGTCAGCGTGGCTGCGCGTCCGTGGTGCCGGTGCAGGTCGATGGCGGCGGTGATGTCGACATCGCCGACGCCGTCGCCGTACGTCATCAGGAACGTCTCATTACCGAGGTGCGGTGCGACACGCTTCAGCCGGCCCCCGGTCAGCGTGTCGGTGCCCGTGTCGACCAGGGTGATGCGCCAGGGTTCGACGGTGCGCTGGTGAGTGGTCATCGTGCCTGCCTCGAGGTCGAGGGTGACATCCGACCCGTGCAGCGCGTAGTTCGCGAAGTACTCCTTGATCACGTAGCCGCGATACCCGAGGCACACGATGAAGTCATTGATGCCGTGGGCACTGTAGATCTTCATGACGTGCCAGAGGATGGGGCGGCCTCCGATCTCGACCATCGGCTTGGGCTTGAGCGACGTTTCCTCGCTGAGCCGCGTTCCGAGCCCTCCCGCCAGGATGACGGCCTTCATGCCGCTGGCTCCTGCCGGGGGCCGTCGCAGGTGCCGAGCGTGCGGCGGCGCCGCGCGTCCCAGGGGCCGGGGGCCCGGCCTTCCATCCCTCCTCGCAACTCACCGCTTGGCGCCATGTCGACGACTGCTCCCAGTTGCGCGGTTCCACGAACGCGCATCATCCTCGGAGATTCTAGTGCAGGACCCGAGCCCCGCCGCGGCGGATGGCATAATCCCGGTCATGAGATCCCGGTGGCGTCGTGTCTTGCTCCACTCGATGGCCGGGCAGGCGCGAGCGTGACGGCGCTGCTCCGTTCGCGGCCCGTTTGGCAACTGATCGGTGAAACGAGCCTCACCCGCATCCTCGCGGTGGCGTGCAGTTTCCTCGGTGTGCTCGTCGTGGCACGCGCGCTGGGGCCGCATGGCCAGGGAGTGGTCGCGGCCGCGACCAACTGGGCGACCCTGCTTGCCACCGTTGCCTCGCTCAGCCTTGGACAAGTGAGCATTCACGAGGCCGCCGGGCGCCCGGTCACTGACTGGCTCCCCCAGACGCTCGGCGGCGTCCTGGTCCTGTCGGCGTTCGGTGCGGCGCTGGGATGGCTGACGGTCGCGGTCCTGCTCACGGGCTTCCCGCAACTGTACGGAGAAGTACCGGTCGCCGTGACTCTGCTGGGCGTTGCCCTGCTGCCGGCGTACCTCTGGGACCTGCATGCCGTGTCGCTGACGGCTGCCGCAGGTCGGACCCGTTTCTACAACCTGACCCAACTGGCCGGGAAGATCATGGCGCTGGGGCTGCTGGTGGCCGGGTTGAGCCGCGGCGGCGGGCCCATCTGGGTCATGCTGACGAACTGGGTCGCCGTCGGAGGCCCCGGCGTGCTGACCCTGCGCGACCTGTCGCGGCGTGCCGGGCCGCTTCGTGTCGAGCGCGCGGCGATCGCCCGGCTCGCGTGGGGTGCGTTGCGCCTCCACCTCAATACGCTGGGGACGTTCCTGCTGCTGCCCGCCCACGTGCTGGTCATCAACTACTATCGTGGCGCTGCCGAGACCGGGCTCTACCAGCTGAGTGCCCAGTTCTTCGGAGCGATGACGTTGCTGCCCGCGGCCGCGGCGACAGTCCTCTACGGACACCTGGCGGCGCACGGGCCGGTGGAGGGGTGGGCCATGCAGCGCCGAGTCCTGGCCGTGATGACCCCTGCGATGACGGTGGGGGCCATCGTCTTCGCACTGTGGGTGGCGCCGTGGCTCGTCCACCGTGTGGCGGGCCCCGCGTACGCCACGTCGGTGCCGCTGTTGCAGTGGCAGGTGCTCGCGCTGCCGGGCCTCACCATCACGTCGGTGATGGCCCCGCAGTGGATCGTCCGTGGCTGGTTCGTGCAGGCGTCGGCGCTGACGGCCGCCGCCGGGATCTTCAACCTTATCCTCAGCGTCGCCCTGGTGCCCACCATGGGCGCGCGCGGGGCCGTGTGGGCGACGCTGTCGACCTACGTCGTGTTCGGGGCGGTCAACCTTGGCGTCGCCCTCATGTGCGAACGATCGTGGATGCAGCGCAGGAGCGCCGACGCGATCCTGCCAGCTTAGGAGTGCAATGAGAATCCTGATTCCCGTCGCCGCGACCAGTCCGTCGGGCGGCTACCGCATGTTGTGCGAGCTCGCCCTGAAGTGGCGGGCCGATGGCCACGTCGTCGACTTCTTCGCCCCGGCCCATGCCGATCCGCCGTATTTCCCCGGTGCGATTGGCACCCGCTACGTGACGACCACCGGCGACGTCGCGGATCATCCGACGCCGTCGCCGGCGCTCTCCGGAATCGCCGTCGTTCGGGCGACGATGCGTGCGCTCACCAGGGGGCTGCAGGTCCTGTCGCCTGGCGCCGATGTCGTGGTCGCCAATCACAGCGTCACGGCATGGCCGGTGGCCCTCTTCCGGACACCGGCGACGAAGGTCTACTACATCCAGGCGTACGAGGCCGAGGACTACTGGCATCTCGGCACCGCGTCCGGTCGCGTGCTCGGCAGCCTGGCGTACGCGTCCTACTGGCTGCCGCTCTACCAGATCGTCAATTCGCCCACCTACGTCGGCTATCGCAACCTCCATGCGACCGAGTGGATGCCGGCCGGCGTCGATCTCGACCGCCTGCAGCCGCCTGCCGGCGGACAGTCGTGGGATGGCGGCCCGTTCCTGATGGGGTGCATCGGCCGACCGGAGCGGTTCAAGGGGACCGTCGACGTCGTGGATGCGTACGAGATGCTGCGGGCGCAGGGCCACAACGTGGGCCTGCGCATCGCGCATGGTCACTTCCCGGCAGGGCGCGTGATGCCCGAGGGCTGCGAGGTGGTTCCGTGCCGCAACGACGACGAACTCGTGGCGTTCTACCAGTCGCTGCACGTGCTCGTCGCGCCGGCGACGATCCATATCGGCGCGCCACACTGTCCCGCCATGGAGGCTATGGCATGTGGCGTCCCCGTGGTGTCGACGGGTGCCATTCCTGCCCTGCCTGGCGCCGACAATTCCTGGATCGTGCCGCCCGAGGCTCCCCGCGCCATCGCCGATGCGGTGCTGAACATCATCACCGACGCCGAGACGCGCGAGCGGCGGATCGCCAAGGCCGCACGTGACATCCGCGAGTTCGGATGGGATCGCCTGGCGCCGCGGATGCTCGACCTGTTTCGACAAGCCAGGTCGGGCCGCTGATGCGTTCGGACGGGCTGTCGGCCGGGGTCATCGTCGTCACTGCCATCCTGGCGCTGTGGCTGCCGTCGTCGATCGACGGCGCGATCTCGACGTCACTGCTGGCCATCAGCATCGTCGGCCTGTGCGTGTCGTGGCTCGTGCTGCTCGTCCTGCAGCGAGGGCGTGTCGCGCGCCTCGACCTGTTGCTCGTCCTGGGCGTGTTGGGCCTGCCGACGGTGTTCACCCTGACGTCGCCGTTTCTCGATATCACGCCAGGGGCGTTCGCCGTCTTCCTGTGCCTGGGCCTGCTCCTGCTCGTGGATCTGAAGCGAGTGACGTTACCCAACTGGGGCGCCTGGGTGTTCGTGCTGCTTCACGTCGTGACATTGGGAGCGGGCGCCGCCCTGGCGGTCGATGCGCCGGGCGCCGACGCCTTCTTCAAGCGTCACTACTCCGCGTTCTACCCGCAACTCCTCAACTGGATGCTCGACTGGTATGACAAGCCCGTCCTGACGTTCGGCACGCATTCACTGGCGGCCTTCTTCTACTACCTCTTCTTCGCATCGTGCCTGGTCGCGTGGAGGCGTACGCGCCGCGTGGTTTTCCTGGGCGCTGCGGCCGCGCACCTCGTTCTGGCATGGAGGCTGTCGTCGACGGCTGCCTTCGCCTTCGTGGGCCTTGCGCTCCTGCAACTGTATGCCTCTGTGCTCGTCATCGCGCCCCGGCGTGTGCTGCTGGCCACGCTGGGGCTCGTGCTGGTCGCAGGTGTCGTCGTGCTGCCGACGGTCCGCGCCGACGGCGCCCTGCTCGACACGATCGCCCGCGCGCTGCTGGGCCACGAGCACGCCGGCTTCATTGCCCGCTACGGCGATGCGGGCGTGCTGGCCGGCAACCTGCGCTGGCTGCGCGACCATCCGTTCGAGCCGGTGGGGTTCTCGTATTCACCGGCGCTCTTCTACGGCGACAGCGGCATCGTCGTCTATGCTGTGCGAGGCACCGTGCTGCTTCCGGTCATGATCTACCTCGCGTATTTCTCGTTCCTGTGGCGGAACCTCCGGAGTCGCACCGTCGCCGGCTGGTTGTGGGGCGTGACGGTGCTGTTCGAGATCGGGTTCACGCCGCTTCTCTATCCTCGATTTCTCGGCTTCGTGCCGTTGCTCGTGCTGTGGTGCAACTGGTGTGAGCAGTACGGCACGCCTGCGCCCAAGGTGACCGCGTGATTCGTCGTCGGGTCGCCGCCTTCACGCCCGGCCGCGACGTGCCCAGTGCCCGCTACCGCGTGAGGCAGCACGTGCCCGCCCTTGCGGCCCACGGCCTCGATGTCACCGAGTACTACACGCGCGGGTCGGCATACCCGCCGCCCAGGCGCATCGCGCGCCCGGCGTGGTTGTTCGGCAACCTGGCCGCGCGTGTCGCTCACCTCGCCGACGCGCGGCACGCCGACGTAACGTGGCTGCAGCGCGAGTTCGTGTCGACGCTCGTGACGCTGGAAGCCTGGACGCCCCGGCCGCGCGTGCTCGATGTGGACGACGCCATCTTCATGCATGCGCGCGGCAGGTTCGCGATCTCTCTAGCGCGGCTGTGCCAGGTCGCCATCTGCGGAAACAGTTTCCTGGCCGACTGGTTCGGTCAGTACATCCCTCGCGTCCACGTGATCCCGACGGCGGTCGACACCGACGTCCTCGTGCCCGCGGACCGGCCTCCTGAGCGGCTGCGGATCGGATGGGTCGGCACCATTGCGGGGTTTGGCTACCTTGCCCGCATCGCTCCCTCGGTGGCGCAGGTGCTGGCACTCCATCCGGAGGCGGAGTTCGTCATCTGCTCGTCGGAGCCCTTCGTTTCGCCCGACCTCCCTGCCGACCGGGTCAGGTTCGTGAAGTGGACGCCGGTGGTCGAGCCTGCGTTGATCCCCAGCTTCTCCGTGGGGATCATGCCCCTGCACGACACCGACGTGGAGCGCGGGAAGTGCAGCTACAAGATGCTCACGTACATGAGCTGCGCCGTGCCCGTCGTCGTGTCACCGGTGGGGATGAACGCCGAGGTGCTGTTGCTCGGGCCGCTCGGACACGCCGCGCGGACGGGCGACGAGTGGGTCGCGGCGCTCGACGACGTGCTGCGCGACCGCGACGCCGCCTTGCGCATGGGGCAGGCGGGGCGGGCGATCGTCGAGCAGCAGTTCGCGGCGAACGTGATCGCGCCGCGAATCGCCGCCGTGCTGCGCGAGGCGGCGTCATGACGCCCATGCGCGGCCTGCACGTCATCACGGACCTGTCGATTGGCGGTGCGCAGCAGGCGTTGACGCGCTTCATCGCGAGTGACGCATGGCGCCGCGACGAGTGGCACGTCGTGTCACTCGTCGACGAGGGCGAGCTAGGCGCCGCCCTTCGCGCGTCGGGCGCCACGGTCACGAGCCTGGGGATGCACGCGGGACGGCCGTCGTGGGGGGCCCTGCGTCACCTGGTGCGCGTCATGCGGGCGTGGTCGCCCGACATCGTGGTGACGTGGCTCTATCACGCCGACCTGCTTGGCACTGTCGCATGGCGCCACCTTCGCGACCCCAGGCCGCCGCTTGCGTGGAACCTGCGTGCCTCCGACATGGATATGCGGCACTATCGGTGGCTCTCGTGGATCACGCGCGCGACCTGTGCCCGCCTGTCGACGACGCCCGATGCCGTCATCACCAACTCCGACGCGGGCCGGCGCGCGCACGAGGCACTGGGTTACACGCCCAAGCGATGGATCGACTGCCCGAACGGCATCGATATCGATTACCTGCGTCCAGACGCCGCGTTGCGGGTGTCGAGCAGGGACGCACTCGGTGTCGCGTCGGGAGACGTCCTCGTCGGGCTCGTGGCACGGGTGGATCCAATGAAGGATCACGCCACCTTCGTTGCCGCGGCTCGCCGACTGGCCTCGCTCTGCCCGAGGGTCAAGTTCCTGGCCGTGGGCACCGGCGTGCCAGCGTCGCCGCTGTTGATCGCCGCAACGCAGGATCCGGCGCTGCGGGATCGGATCATCCTGCGGGACGCGCAGTCGGATCTGCGGCCGGTGTATGCGGCACTGGACATCGCGACGCTGACCTCGTCGTTCGGCGAGGGGTTTCCCAACGTGGTCGCCGAAGCCATGGCGTGCGGCGTGCCGGTCGTCACGACCGATGTCGGTGACGCGGCACGGATCGTCGGCGACGCCGGGGTCGTGGTTCGAGCAGGGGACGATGTCGGATTGTCGACGGCCTGGGGCCAACTGGCCGAATTGCCGACCGCCACTCGAGCGGCTCTGGGCGCGTCCGCACGTGCACGCATCGTGGAGCGTTACGGCATCGAAGACCTGGCCAGCCACTTTCGAGGGCACCTCGCGGAACTCATTTCGGCCCGCGTGCCCACGGGATCAAACTCCGGCGCGTGACGCACGGTCTTACGGAGCGTGGCTGCCGCCGCAGTGCCAGTCGCTCGGGCTCGAGACTTGCATGCGTGATTCGGCGCGAAGGCCCGCTCACCCCCTATTGTGCTGACCTCTCCCGTTCCGCCCGTCCACAACGCGTTGTGCCGTCCGACATCGTTCGGCTGGCGCCAGACACGAATCGTCAGTCTCCTGACGATTCTGTCGGTCGTGGTCACGCCCCGACCCTCACCGGCGCAGGACACGATCACGTTCCGGCACTCGGTGTCGGGCGCGGTCACCACTTACGACATCCCGGCATCCACCGGGGCGAGAGACGGCGTCAGTTGGCAGATTACCAATCCCGGCGACGTCATCGCCACGCGTGTCCGCTGGGCCCGGCAGGGCCAGGACTGGACCTCGGTCGACGCCATCGTGGCCGGCCTGATTCCGACGGGTGCGACCGATGAGCAGAAGGCCAGGCTGATCTGGGACTTCGTGCGCACCAGTGTCTATCACTGGTGGCCCGGCACGCTGGGACTCGACCCGCACGATCCCGTCACGTTGCTCAACGGCTACGGCTACGGATTCTGTGACGACATGACCGCGGCCCTGGGCGCCCTCGCCGCGGCGGCAGGCATGCCCTCGCGATTCTGGATTCTCGGCGACGGCGAACACACGTTCCCCGAACTCTTCTACGCCGGCCAGTGGCACGTGTACGATCCCGACCTGCTGACGCTGGTGCTCGAACGCGACAACCGCACCGTCGCCGGCGTTGACGACATGATGGCGGATCCCGGGCTGCTCGACCGCGCGGGTCCGGAGCTGGCGGCGGTGAAGGAGTACCTGTCCCGTACTCGGCCGACGAGTTACTACGACGCCGTTCATGGGTATCGCACGGGGCATGAGATCTCGTGGACGCTCCGTCCTCGTGAGACCGTGACACTCGAGTGGTCGCCTCCCGACAGGGCACTCGTCCAGAGCGGCGCCCTTGCCTTCGTGCCGCCCAGTATCGCTCGCGGCCGGTACGCCACAGTGGTCGACGTCGGCGACCAGGCCGCACGAGAGGCGATGCACTCGTTCTCGGGCCTCGAGGTGGCCGAGATCGACGGCGACGCCGCCCTCGTCGCGGCAGGGTCTGCGAACGCCGGCGAGTTCGTGGTTGCCCAGCGCATCCCCTACCCGTTGCTCGCAAGCGGCCTCACGCTCGAGGGAGCTGCGCCGGACGATTCGACGATTCGGGTGCTGGCGAGTTGGGAAGGGCCTCGCAAGACCTGGGACTGGTGGACGTTGGCGCAGGGGGTGTACCGGTCGCATCCCGCATTCGAGGCCGAGGGTGCCGTCGCGCTCTACGGGAGCGACTGGAACTTCCCCGCGGTGCACGGTGTGGCGCCGGGCATCACGTCGTGGCTCAACTTCGACGTGAAGAAGGCGTCGGACCACGGCGGGAAGGTGCGCATTGGCGGGTCGTTCTACCGGCACCTGCCAGCCGACGACGTCAGGCTCTATGTGTCGATTGACGGCACGACCTGGGTTCACCAGTGGACGCAGGCGACCACCGGACTCGTCGACGTCGACCTCGACATCACAGCGTTGGTGGCAGGTGTCAGCGAGTTCAAGGTGAAGATCGAGTTCACGCCCGGCGTGGAGTTCTGGACGGCCGGGTTCAATGAACTGCGGTTCGAAGGGGTCGAGCCTGAGACGTATACCGAGGTGGCGGCGGCGACCGGCATCGACGATCTCGACGGATGGCAGGTCGACCTCGCGCCGCTGGCGCACGGCTGCGACGTGACCCCGTGCTACGACCTCTACGTGAAGGTGCGCCTCGAGGGGTCGGCGACCGCCCGCCCGCACGTGCGCGACGTGACGCTGGTGTCGGGTTTCCAGGTCGCACGCGCCTCGTTACCCTCGTACGACACCGGTGTCGCGAGCTACTCGGTCTCACAGGACTCGGACGCGACGCTTGACGTCACCCACGTCTGGCAGGAGTTCGTCGATCGCACCGTTCCCACGATCGCGGGTGGGCCGGTGCGGCCGGCGCCGGGTGCGACCGTGTCGCTCGACGAACCCTTGTGGCTCGAGTGGCCGACGGTCACCTCGCCCGTGGGTGCCGGCCAGTATCGGATCCAGGTCTGTGCCGATGCCATCTGCACGTCACCCCTGGTCGCGGGACTCGAGCACGACTCGAACAGCTACGTCGGTCCCGGGGTGAACGGGATCCGGGGCGACAGCGACGACAGGTACTACATCGGCCAGGGCACGAAGTGGCTGGTGCCCTACAGGCAGTTGCTGCAGCCGGGTCAGACCTACTACTGGCGCGTGCGGGCCCAGGATATCGATGGGCGCTGGGGACCGTGGAGCGCCACGTGGTCGTTCGTGACGTCTCCCGACCGCGCGTCGGGCATCGCGATGACGCTCACGTCGAACGGCGGCGCGTCGTACTTCGAGGTGGGGCAGGGGGGGCTCGAACTGCGCGGGAACACCACGTCGACGATACCGATTGCCCGCGTCGAGTGGGTGTCAGACACGGGTGAGCGCGGGTACGCCACCGGCACGACGGAGTGGTCGGTGCCGGGCGTGCCGCTGCACCCGGGGACCAACGTGATTGCCGTTACCACGACCGACGCCAACGGACTGCGGTCGACGATCGACGTGCAGGCGATCGTCCGGTCGTTGACCTACACCCTCGCCGAAGGGGCGACGGGACCCTTCACGCTTGACCTGAGCCTCGCGAACGCCAGCGATCGCGAGGCGCGGATCGCCATCACGTACCTCCTGCCGACCGGAGCTCCCGTCGTCGATCGGCGCACCTTGCCCGCCCTGTCACGCACGTCGATTCGCGTGAACGACCTGCCAGGCCTGGCCGACACGTCGGTGTCGACACTGATCGAATCGCTCGACACGCTGCCGCTGGCGATCGAACGGACGATGACCTGGGGCGGCGGCGAAGGCGGCCACCTGGCGGGAGCGGGACAGCCGAACACGTCCTGGTATTTCGCCGAGGGGGCGCAAGGCTACTTCGACACCTACCTGCTCCTGGCGAACACGGGGCCGATCGACGCCGTGGTCGACGTGCAGTTCCTCACCGAGCAGGGCGACGTCGTCACCGCGCGACGGACGGTGCGCGCGCAGTCGCGTCAGACGGTGTTCGCCGGCGACATCCCGCAACTGGTCGGCAAGTCGTTCGGCATCGTCGTCACCTCGTCGAGGCCGATCATGACCGAGCGCGCGATGTACTTCGGATCGGGCGGACGGTGGGCAGGTGGCCATGATTCGCCTGGGGTCAGTTCGCCGGCGAGTCATTGGTATTTCGCCGAAGGTGCGACGGGCCCGATGTTCGACACGTATTTTCTGGTGGCGAATCCTTCCGCTACGGCGGCGACGCTCCGCGTGTCGTACTTCCTCGCCAACGGCACGACCATCGAGCACCTGCACGTGCTGCCGCCGCAGACGCGCCTGACGATCAACGCCGAAACGCAGGATCCACGCCTGGCCGACGCCGCGTTCTCGATGGAGGTTGCGGCCGACGTCGGCGTTATCGCCGAGCGCTCGATGTACTGGGCGGGAGAGTGGTATCAGTGGCACGAGGCGCACAATGCCTTCGGACTGACGGCCCCGGCGCTCCGCTGGATGATGGCCGAGGGGCAGGTAGGGGGGCAGCGTGCCACCGCGACGTACGTGCTGATTGGAAACCCCGATCGGACGCGAGAGACGCCGGTCCGGGTGACCCTGCTCCGCGAGAACGGACTGGCGCCGGTGAGCCGCGAGTTCACCGTGGGCGCCGCAAGCCGTTTCAATGTCGACGTGGCCCACGTCTTCACGGAGATCGGTGACGGCGAACGCTTCGGTGCCGTCGTCGAGTCGCTGTCAGACGTTGCCGTGATGGTCGAGCACTCGCTCTACTCAGACGCCGCCGGGGTCTTCTGGGCCGCGGGGGTGAACGCGACGGCCGCCCCGATTCCACGCTGAGGTGATATTCTCACCGACACCGCATCCCGCCTGCCATGCGTCGACGGCATCGCGCGGATGCCCCCTGTCGCCATGCTCGCATCTCTGAAGAATGCCACGCCCTGGTGGGCGAAGGTCGGGCTCAAAGTCGCGCTGGCGCGCGTGCCGCTCGACTACGACCGCTGGCGCCGTATCGGGGTGTTCCAGCACGGCTTCATGCTTGAACCCGAGTACGCCGGTCGCATCTTCGAGTCGCACCTGGCACATGCCCGCGGCCAACTCGCCGACGGCTACACGACGCTCGAACTCGGCCCGGGTGACTCGCTGGCGACCGCGCTGATCGCCTACGCCCACGGCGGGCGCCGCACCTGGCTGGTGGACGCCGGGGCGTTCGCCTCGAGCGACATCGCGGCCTATCGGGCCTTCTACGAGGCTCTCGGCGATCGCGTCCCTCCGCCGGCCCCTTCGGTCGCTGCGATGCTCGAGTCAACCGGCGGACGCTACCTGACCGCTGGCCTGGCGTCGCTGCGCGAGATCCCGTCGGAGTCCGTCGACTTCGTGTTCTCGCAGGCCGTGCTCGAGCACGTCGGCCTCGGCGAGTTCGACGCGACGCTCCAGGAACTGCTGCGGGTCATGAAGCCTGGGGCAGTTTCGTCGCACCGGGTCGATCTCCAGGATCACCTCGCGCACGGGCTGCACTCCCTGCGGTTTCCGCGCCATCTCTGGGAAGCCGAGTGGTTTGCACGTCGATCGGGGTTCTACACCAACCGGCTGCGAGCGTCGGAAATCGACGCGGCGTTCAGGGGCGCGGGCTATGATGTCGTGTCGCGCCGCGATGATCGCTGGCCGGCCATCCCCATGCGTCGGTCGGCCCTCCACCGCGAGTTCGCACACCTGAGCGATGGCGACCTGATCGTGCACGGTGTCGACATTGTCGCGTCGCGCCCCCGCTGACGAGAAGCGCATGTCTACCTCGAATGTGACACCGATCGTGCCCCTCGATCCCGACGGCTCAGGACGGCCAACGCGTCGCCCGCCTGATGATGTCGACCTCGCGTGGTTGTTCGGCACGCTGTGGGACAGCCGGGTGTGGATCAGCGTCGTGGTGGTCGTCGGCGCGCTGCTCGGCGTGGCCGTGTCACAGCTGAGGGCGCCTGTCTACGAAGCGTCGGCGACTGTCGCGGTCGTGCCCTCGCAGGCTGACGAGGAGTCTCCCGACGTGCGGCCCGTCGTCTCGAACTTCCGCCCGTTTGTTGCCAACCACGCCATCGGGGCGGCGGTGATCGAGCAGTTCAAGCTGACGACGCCAGATGGACAACCGCTGTCGACATCCGAGTTCCTGCGCTCGTACCTCACGGTGAACGAGATCCCCCAGAGCAACCTGCTCGTGGTGTCGATGCGCCACACTGATTCGCAGGTGGCCGCCGGCGCGGTCAACCGCATTGTCAGCGAGGCGATCGTCGCCTCGCGGCGGGCGACGCAGGAGGGCCTGGCGCAGGCGCGGGATGACATCAAGAGCCAGCTCGACCAGGTTGAACAGCGCTGGCGTGCTGCTGACGTCGCGCTCGCAGCCTATCGGAAGACGGCACAGATCGAGTTGTTGCGGAAGGACATCGACACGTTCCTCGTGCAGCGGACCGACCTCTTCAAGGCGCGAGCAGACCTGGCGGGAGAACGTGGCCGGCTTGCGCGTCTCGAGGCTGAGCGCGCCAGCCGGCCGCGCGTCGATGCGCTCACGCGCGCGGTGGATCTCGATCCGACTCTCAGCATGGCGGCTGGGGCACAGGGTGCCTTGCCGAAGTCGCTGCTGAGCGCGACGGCGACCAGCGAGAACATCAGCCAGGTGTTCGAGGCGATCGACCGCGACGTGGCCATGACGCGGACCAAGATCGAAGGCCTCGAGCGGTACATCAACGAACTGGTGACCCGAGCTGGCGTTGGCGGCGCGACGCTCAAGCGTCTCGACGACTTGTACACTCGCGAAGAGCGCCTGTCGGCTCTGGAGGGCGAGCGCGACCTCGCGCGGCGGCTGTACGACCAGGTGGCGACGCAGTACGAGATCGCGCGGCTTCGCGTGGTGTCGCGCACGCCGCAGTTGCAGGTCGTCGACCCTGCGGTCGCGTCGTCACAGCCGCTCTCGCGCGCCACCGCCATCAACACGATGCTCGGCGCGCTCGTCGCCGGCATGATCGCCTGCGGCGTCGTCCTCGCGCGGGGCATCCTCGCCCAGCGGTGACGCAGCCATTTTCGCCAGCACCGCCGCACCGACGACTAGCCCGACGCCCGCGAGGCAGACACCGCCGAGCACGAACCCGCGCGTGGTGATGAGCCACCCGGCGATCGGCGTGACGAATGGCAGGAGGCGTTCCGGGTCGGCGCCTCGTCCATACACGCCCTGCAAGTACAGGCCGCCCAGGTCGTAGGTGCCCGGGAACGGCTGGTAGAAGTGCGGCACGAGGACAGCCACCAGCGGAGCCAGCCCCAACCACACCGCCGCCAGCGTCGCCACGGGTGCCACCCGCGCATCGCGCCCCAGGGTCGCCCATCCGCGCACGAGCCACCAGGCCATCACGGGCGCGAACGGAAACAGCCACCGACCTTGCAGGGCATCGGCGGTGCCCATGAAAGCCTGGCGGAGGGGTGCCAGCAACACGGTCGCGACGAACCCGGCGGCAAGCACGAGCCACAACTCACGTGTCGCTCCGGGGTGGCGTGCCTCGACGGTCGTGCGCCAGGCTCCCCCCACCGTGAGCGCGGTCGCGAGCCAGGCCGCCCACGTCACGACGGCCGGCACCGGCAAGTCGTGCGCGCCGAAGTTCGATACCGCCATCCATCCGGATGTGACCAGCGTCGGGAGCTGCACGACAACGGTGGCGGGGACGTCGACCAGCCACCGCCACGACGGGCCGTCCACGCCCTGCCGCATCGCGGCCATCGCAATGTTCGGCGACCGGTAGAGCACCCATCCCGCGATGGCGAGGATCCCCCCGATGGCGGGTGCGACGAGCCAGGTCGATAGGCGTTGCCGCGCGGTCGCCTGCGCGCGTCGAATCGCCAGGCCGAGAGCGACCAGCACCGAGAACACGACCCCGAACGCGGTGTCCTTGCAGGCGACCGCGACGGCGGCGAACGCGCCCGCGCCGACGAGGCCCATGATGCTGCGGCGTGGCGTCGCGTAGACGAGGCACGCCAGGGCGCAGGCACTCGCGGCATTCGCAAGCGCGTCGGGCGACAGCGAGGCGCTCGTCGCCGCGACGACCGGCTGGAACGCGACGATGGCGCCGGCGAGGGGCGCGCGCCAGCGGTGCCCCGGTTCGAGCAGCGTCACCATCCACCAAGTACACAGCACCACGATCAGGTGGCTCGCCGAGAAGGCCAGGCGCGCGACCATGGCCGCATCCGCCGGCGCCAGCGTACGGGTGGCGGCCATCAGCACGCCACCGCCTGTCCAGGCGAAGACCCGCTTGCCCGAGTGCCAGTCGTGCACGACCTTGCCGTCGGGCAGCAGCCGCGCCAGGTCGGCCGGCGTGCGCGCCCAGTCGGTGCGCGCCGCCTCCTGCACGGCCGCGAAGTAGCTCACCTCGTCGGACGACTGGAACATCGGGCGCACGAGGGCATACGACGCGGTAACGAGAGCGGCGACCGCCAGCAGGCCGCAGACCAGGGTTGGCGAGCGCGACGTCACCACGCGACGCAGTGTATATCGCCGTGATCGACGTGGTGCGTCGTGCGGCGCCCGCAGGGGCCCCGATCGTGTCACGGCCGGCGCCGGGGAGGGCCACTGTCGTCCGGATGATAGAATGGCGCCGCTCCACGCGGCAGATACCCGACAGCGCTCCTCGCCTCGAGGCAGGGCCGCTCGGGCCGGTCGCCCGTCGACCCGACCCATCCCATCCCTTCATGTGCGGCATCGCTGGATTCCTGACCCAAGGGCCGTTCCCGGCCGATGAAGGCACGGCACACGCGGAGGCGATGGCGACGGCGATCGCGCACCGTGGTCCCGACGATTCCGGGGTGTGGACGGATGCATCGGCAGGGGTTGCGCTGGCGTTCCGCCGGCTCGCCATCCTCGACCTCTCGCCGATGGGTCACCAGCCCATGCCGTCCGCGAGCGGCCGCTATGTCATCGCGTTCAACGGCGAGATCTACAATTACCGCGAACTCAAGACCGAACTGGCCGCACAGGGGCACGTGTTCCGGGGCGGATCCGACACCGAGGTGATCCTCGCGCTCTGTGAACAGGGGGGCGTGGAACGCGCGTGGCCGAGGTTGTGGGGCATGTTCGCGATTGCCCTGTGGGATCGCGAGGCGCGGGTGCTCTACCTCACGCGTGACCGCCTCGGCAAGAAACCGCTGTACTTCGGATGGCAAGGACGCACGCTGCTGTTCGGGTCGGAACTGAAGGCACTGCGTGCCCACCCCGCGTGCGGGCGAGGCCTGGATCGCACGTCCTTCCTGCAATACGTCCGGTTCGGGTATGTGTCGGGAGCCCGCAGCATCTACACGGGCATCGGCAAGGTGGCTCCTGGTGGCGTCGTCCGCATCACCGCCGATGGACGGACGTCGCGCACGCAGTACTGGGATCCGTCGACCGCGGTGCAGGCGTCACTGTCTCGACGGCAGGTGTCGGCCGATGCAGACGCCATCGACGAACTCGACGCGTTGCTGCGCGATGCCGTCGCGCGCCGGATGGTCGCCGATGTGCCCCTGGGCGCTTTCCTGTCTGGCGGTGTCGACTCGTCCGTGATCGTGGCCCTGATGCAGGCCCAGAGCAGCCGTCCGGTTCAGACCTTCAGCATCGGGTTCGACGAAGAGGGCTTCGACGAGGCGAAGGCGGCCAAGGCGGTCGCGTCGCATCTCGGCACCGATCACACCGAGTTGTACGTGCGTCCCGACAGGTGCCTCGAGGTGATCCCGCAACTGGCCGACCTCTACGACGAGCCGTTTGCAGACGTGTCGCAGATCCCGACCTTCCTGGTGTGCGCCATGGCGCGCCAGCACGTCACCGTCAGCCTCTCGGGCGATGGGGGCGACGAACTCTTCGGCGGGTACCTGCGCTACCGGTGGGCGAGCGAGATCTGGAAGCGAACGGGCTGGTGGCCACGTGCGGTGCGTCGCGCCGGGGCGCGGGGTCTCAACGCGTTGGCGCCCGAGACATGGGACGCCCTGTTCGGCAAGGTCCAGCCGTTGCTGCCGCGTGCGGCGCGGCAGCGTCAACCAGGCGACAAGCTCCACAAACTGGCGTCTGTGCTGGCGGTCGATTCCGAAGATCAGCTGTATCTCGGGCTCGCCTCGATCTGGAAGCAGCCTCGCGTGGCCGTGCCCGGCGAGGGAGATGACTCGGGCGCCGACCTCCTGACGCCGCTGCAGGGCATTCCGTCGTTTGCAGAGCGGATGATGTATCGCGACCTCGTCGGATACCTTCCCGACGACATCCTCGTGAAGGTCGATCGCGCGAGCATGGGCACCAGCCTCGAGGTGCGGGCGCCCCTGCTCGACCATCGGCTGGTCGAGTGGAGCTGGACGCTGCCCCTGTCGCTTCGGCAGCGCGACGGGGTCGGCAAGTGGGTGCTGCGGCGGGTACTCGACCGCTACGTGCCTCGCCCGCTGATCGACCGTCCCAAGTCAGGGTTCTCGGTGCCGATCCATGCCTGGTTGCGCGGGCCGTTGCGCGACTGGGCCGAAGTATTGCTGGCGCCCGCGCGGCTGCAGGCGCAGGGGTTGTTCGACGCGGCGGCCATCCAGGGCGTCTGGCGCGAACACCTGCAGGGACATCGCAACCACCAGTACCTGCTGTGGGTCGTGCTGATGTACCAGGAGTGGGCAGACCGGTGGCAGCCATCGACATGAGCCCGGCACTCGCCGGCCGGCGCGTCCTCATGGTCGTCAACGCCGAGTGGTACTTCCTGTCGCACCGCCTGTCGCTGGCGCTGGCGCTGAAACGTGCCGGGGCCGAGGTCACCGTCATGACCGCCGACGAGCGCGGGCAGACAGCGCGCATCACCGCCGCCGGCTTCCGCCACGTGCTGCTGCCGCTCGCGCGTCGCTCACGCCATCCCGTGCACGAGATCCGGACGGTCGTGGCCCTGTGGCAGACGTATCGCGCCCTGCGGCCCGATATCGTGCACCACATCACGATCAAGCCGGTGATATACGGATCGATCGTGGCGCGGGTGCTGCGTGTGCCCGCTATCCTCAACACGGTGCCAGGGCTGGGCTTCATGTTCAGCGGGCAGGGCTGGCGCGCACGTGCGAGGCGCACGCTGGCCACGACCCTCTACCGTCTCGCGCTCGGCGGGCCTCGCGTCAGGGTCATCGTCCAGAACGACGACGACCGTCGGTTGTTCATCGAGCAAGGCGTCGTGGCACCGGAGCGCGTGAGGGTCATCCGCGGATCGGGCGTCGATCCTGATCGCTATGTCGTGCTGCCCGAACCTTCCCCGCCCGCGATCGTGCTGTTCGCGTCGCGCCTGCTGTGGGACAAGGGGCTCGGCGACTTCGTCGATGCCGCGCGGCGCCTGCGACGTGCGGGCACCGATGCGCGGTTCGTCATCGTCGGCACGCCCGACGTGGAGAACCCGCAGCACGTGCCCGAGGCAACGGTACGCGCGTGGGTGGACGAGGGTGTGGTGGAATGGTGGGGCCACCGCGACGACATGCCCCAGGTTCTGGCCCAGGTGCACGTGGTGGTCCTGCCGACGCGATACCCCGAGGGCGTGCCGAAGATCCTGATCGAGGCTGCGTCGTGCGGGCGCGCGATCGTGACGAGCGACGCACCGGGCTGCCGCGATCTGGTCGTGCACGAGCAGACGGGCCTGCTCGTGCCGGTCGGTGACGCGGGGGCGCTTTCCGCCGCGGTCTCGCGGTTGCTGGGCTCCGCTGAGCTTCGCGCGCGCTACGGCACCGCGGCGCGGGCGCGTGTCGAGGCGCATTTCAGCGAGGCGCGCGTGCTCGACGAGACGCTCGAGGAGTACGCATTGACGATGGGAGCCGCGAGATGAGTCGGATCGCCTTCGTCACCGGGGCAACGGGCGCCGTGGGCCCGGCGCTGGTCAGCCGTCTCGTGAACGACGGCTGGGCGGTGCGCGCCCTCGTGCGCGGCGACGTCGCCCCCGACGTCCTGCCGCCCGGCGTCGCCCTCGTGCGTGGAGACCTCGACGATCTGCGCGCGCTCGACGACGGGATGCGCGGCGCGTCTGTCGTGTTCCACTTCGCGGCCCTGCTCCACGTCATGCACCCGCGACCCGATCTGGACGCCGAGTTCGTGCGCGTCAACGTCGACGGCACACGCCACGTCGTCGCCGCCGCGATGTCGAACGGCGTCGCTCGCGTCGTGGCGGCCAGCACCATCGCCGTGTACGGGACGTCACCGCACATCGTGTCGGAGGCGACGCCGCCGGCCCCGGACACCATCTACGGCCGGACGAAACTCGATGCCGAGCGCATCGTGCTCGACGCGACGACGGCTGCAGGCACGCCCTTCGGGGTGGTGCTGCGGTTGTCGGCCGTGTACGGGGCAGGACTCAAGGGCAACTACCTGCGGCTCGTCCGCGCAATCGCGAAGGGCCGCTTCGTGTCGCTCGGCGACGGTTCGAACCATCGCGCGGTCGTGTTCGACGAGGACGTTGCCCGCGTGGCGGCGGCAGCCGCCGTCGTTCCCGGCGCGGCGGGGCTCGCGCTCAACGTCACCGACGGCGAGTTCCACACGATGCGCGAGATCGTCACCGCCATTCGCGCCGCCACGGGGCGCCGGGGTGCGGGGCCGGCCATTCCCATCGGCCCCATCCGCGCCGGGATCGTCGTCGCGGATCGCGTCGGCGCGTTGCTGAGGCTCCGGCTTCCCGTGTCGCTGGCGACGCTCGACAAGTACGTCGAGGACGTGCGGATCGACGCCCGCCGCCTGCAGGAGGTGGTCGGGCCGCTGGCGATGACGCCGCTGGATCGCGGATGGCAGGCAACTGTCGATGGCCTGCGCTCGCGGGGGCTGCTGTGAGCATCGCGTGGGACGGCTGGACAGTCTCAGGCCTGGCCGGCCTGGCGTTTGCGGTGTCGGCCGCGCTCGTGGCCGCCATCATTCGCCATGCGCAACGTCTCGAGATCATCGACGTGCCGAACGAGCGGAGTTCGCACGTGGTTCCGACGCCGCGTGGCGGGGGACTCGCGATCGTGCTGGTGTCGCTCGCCGCGATGGCGGCGCTGGCCGCGTTGCCGTCGCGCGACCCGCTCGCCCTGCCCGTCCTGGTCCTGCTGATCGTCAGCGCGCCGGTCGCGATCGTGAGCGCAATCGACGATGTGCGCCCCCTGCCCGCGCCGGTCCGCCTTTTGGTACACCTCGCCGTGGGCCTCGCGACATGGGCGCTTGCCGGGGGGTGGAACGTCGTCGACCTGCCCGTCGCTGGCGCCGTGTCGCTCGGCGTCCTGGCACCCCTGCTGTCGGTGGTGTGGGTGGTGGGCCTGCTGAACGCCTACAACTTCATGGACGGGATCGACGGCCTGGCGGCGCTGCAGGCCGTGATCGCCGGGGCCGCGTGGGCCGCCGTGGGCTGGTCGGCAGGCTCCTGGCCGCTCGTCGTGCTCGGCGAGGTGGTGACGGCGGCATCGCTCGGCTTCCTCGTGTTCAACCGTCCGCGCGCTCGCATCTTCATGGGCGACGTCGGCAGCGCGTTCCTGGGGTTTCTCTTCGCCGCGATTCCGATGTCCGTGTCGCACGCCGAGCCACGTGCCGCCCTCGTCGGCGTCGCCGTGGTGTGGCCGTTCGTGTTCGATGCGTCGTTCACGTTCGTGCGGCGCGCGCTCCGCGGTGAGAACGTGTTGGCCGCCCATCGGTCGCACCTCTACCAGCGGTTGGTCATTGCCGGTTGGTCGCACGGACGCGCAACTCTGCTGTACGGTGGCCTCGCGCTCTATGGGGCCATCGCTGGAGTATGCTACGCGCGACACTGTGCGATGGCGAACGGCTCGCTGGCGTTCGGGGTGCCACTGCTGGCGGCCGGACTCTGGCTGTTGACCCGGCACCAGGAACGTCGGGCCGACGTGCCTCGCGGGTAGGACGTGTCAGACTGCCCGACTCCCCTGGGCTGGGTTCCAGGCTGGTTCACCCATGCGTAACCGCTTCATCCTCCTGTTCGACGTCCTGCTCATCGCGTTGTGCGCCTTCGGGGCCTTCGCCTTGCGGCTCGACCTCCTGTTCATGCAGGGCGAGTTCAGGCAGCCCTTTCTCGTGCTGCTCGCGACCGTCCTCGTGATCAAGCCGATCGTGTTCTTCGAGTTCGGCTTCTACCGCCGCTACTGGCGATACGCGAGTACCCATGACCTCGTCGCGGTCGCACTTGGCGTGACCGCAGCGAGCGTGGCGACGGCGGCGGTAGTTGCCATCCTGTCGGTCACGGGATTGCTCGGCGCCTTCCCTCGTTCGGTGATCGTCAGCGACTGGGTCCTCACCCTGCTGTGCGTCGGCGGGCTCAGGGCGTCGGTGCGGGTGGTGGGCGAGGCATGGCAGCGGGCCCCGTCCGGAGGCACCGACGGCCAGCCTCGTCGTGTCGTGATTGCCGGTGCGGGCGAGGCCGGCACCATGGTCATGCGTGAACTCCGCCGCAATCCACAGATCAACATGCGTCCCGTCGGGTTCCTCGACGACGATGCGGCGAAGGTGGGCAAGCAGATCCAGGGCTTGCCGGTCTTCGGGACGCTCGGATCGCTGAGCGACGTGGTGCAGCGGTACCACATCTCCGACGTGGTGATCGCGATGCCCAAGGTGCGCGGCACGGCCGTGCGCAAGGTGCTCGACGAGTGTCGCGTGCTGGGCGTCAAGGCGCAGGCACTGCCGGGCGTGTTCGAGTTGCTCGGCGGCGACGTCAGCGTGAGCCGCCTGCGCGAGGTCGACATCGCCGACCTGCTGCGGCGTGAGCAAGTCGTGGGCGAGACCGACACGGCTCGCTACCTCGATGGCCGGATCGTGCTGGTGACCGGCGCGGGAGGCTCGATTGGCTCCGAACTCTGCCGGCAGGTCGCGGCGGCCGGCGCCCACACGCTCGTCCTGCTGGGGCACGGCGAGAACAGCCTCTTCGAGAGCGAGGCGGAACTCCGCCGCATCTACCCGGGCACGGTAGTGCACACGGTGGTGGCCGACATCCGCGACCGCGAACGCCTGGCGCAGGTGTTCGCGGCGCATCGCCCGTCGGTGGTATTCCATGCGGCCGCCCACAAGCACGTGCCCCTCATGGAGGCACAACCGGCCGAGGCGGTCAGCAACAACATCCGCGGCACCTGCAATGTCGTCGACCTGTCGCTGCAGTTCGACGTGTCACGGTTCGTGATGATCTCCACCGACAAGGCCGTCGGGCCGAGCAGCGTCATGGGCGTGTCGAAACGTGTCGCAGAACTCGCCGTCCACGATGCGGCACGCCGCAGCGGACGCGCTTTCGTCGTCGTCCGATTCGGCAACGTGCTCGGCAGCCGCGGGAGCGTCGTCCCGATCTTCAAGGCGCACATCGCCGCGGGGCGGCCGATCAGGATCACGCATCCCGAGATGACGCGCTTCTTCATGTCCATTCCCGAAGCGGTGCACCTGGTGCTGCAGGCCGGCGGCATCGGCACGTCGGGTGACCTGTTCGTGCTGAACATGGGCGAGCCCGTGCGCATCGTCGACCTCGCACGCGATCTCATCCGTCTCTCGGGACTCGACCCGGCGGAGTTCCCCATCGAGTTCACAGGCCTTCGGCCGGGCGAGAAGCTCCACGAGCGGTTGTGGGAGGAGGGCGACACGGTCGAACCCACCGAGGCGGCCAACGTCCTGCGCGTGCGCGACTCGGCAGATCGCGTGCCCGACCTCCAGCGGCGCATCGACGAACTGATCGAGGTGGCCGAGTCTGGCGATCGGCTCACCGTGCTGGCTCACCTCGCCCAGTTGGTGCCGTCCTACGTGCCGATGTCGTCGGTGAACACCCAGACGGTGCCGTAGCGCGCGTTCGCGGGGCAGTGGGAGCACCCCTTTCCCGCCGCTGCGCCCCGCACTGCCATTCATGGCTCGTGGGCTCAGTCGTTGGGCCCCTCCAGGGCCTCGATGTCTGCGAGATCATTGAGGCGTGTTGACGCCTTCTTGTTCACGAGGAACTCACTGCGCCCTATGCCGCATGCCCCAGCGCGTCGGTGATCGACAGCCGTGCCGCGCGCCGCGCGGGGAACCACGACGCGAACACGGCGATGCCCGACAGGAACAGGGTCGCGAACACGCACGCTTGCAGGCGCAGGCTCACCGTCAGCGGGATGGGCGTCGCCGAGATGCCGCCGCGGTAGGTCACGCCGGCGTTGTTGATCAGCGCGGTGACGACCACGAGCGCCACCAACCCGACGGCGCAAGCCACGAGCGCCAGCATCACGGCTTCGAGCGTGAACAGCCGCACGATGTGCGGACGCCGGTACCCGATCGACCGCAAGGTGCCGATCTCGCGGACGCGCTCGTTCACGGCCTTGAGCATGGTCGAGAACACCGACATGCCCGCGATCGTGACGACGATGAGGACGACGAACGTGCGGTAGAGGCCGAGCACCTGCGTGGTACGGCGGTAGAGTTCGGCGAAGCGGTGCTCACGCCACGGCGACGCGGTGACGGTGGCCCCGGCTGCGGTGGCCGCCTCGTTGAAGGCCGCAGTGAAGCGCGCCGCCTCGCCCTCGTCGCGCAGCGCGATGCTGTAGAACGAGACGGCTGACGTGTCGAGCAGGCGCTGCGCGATCGGCAGCGGCACGCTCACGAACTTCGCGTCGAGTTCCTTGAGGCCGGCGTCGAAGAAGCCCACGATCGTAGGCTCGACGACGTTCAGTTGGCCGGTTTCGGTCGACGCCGTGAGCTGGAGTCGCGTGTTGCGGCACGAGAACGGACGGTCGGCCCTGATTGGCGTTCCGTCCGCGCCCACGGCCGCCGCGGCAGGCGGGCCGGTGCAGTCGAGCAGGCCCGCCAGGCCGTTTCCGACAATCACGCTGTCGGCCTGGGCCTCCTGCAGGGGCACGCCTGCCGTGGTGTTCCAGGCCCAGGCCCCGCGCACGGCGGCGGCGCCCTCGACGTCGTAGCCCCACCCGACGAACATCACGCCCGTCTTGCCGGTGCTCGCCAGGCCGCTCAGGGTCAACACACGCGCACGAGCCCTCACCACGTCGGGATGCGCGGCGATGAACTCGTCGGTGAACCGCTGCGAGCCCTCGTGCATGGCGTGCTCGAAGGCGCTCTCGCGCGAGCTGCGCGACGCGCCCGCTTCCTCGACGATCACGTGCCCCATCATGCTGCGCTGCACGTACCAGTTCGCCTGCAGGTCCTCGAGGTCACCGAGGTAACCCTCGAACATGCCGATCGCGAGGAAACCGACCACGATCGACAGCAGCGATCCGAGGCTGTGCCGCCAGTGCTTCCGGACGTTTCGCCACGCGATGCGCGCAATCGGGCGCCACGCGGCAGCCCGCGTCGGGATGGACGACGTGGCACCGGGGCTGGGGGTCATCGGACGACGTTGTTGATGTTGAAGAGGCTCGGGGCGTGCGTCTCGGCCTTCGGCTGCGCGAACGTCATCGTCGTCTCGGTGTTGGCGCCGGTCTGATCGCGGATGTGCATCCGGCTGACGAACTCGAACGTGCCCTCGGCAGTCTTGAGCACGTTCCCGTACGTGAACGTCGCCGACTTGAACACGTCGCCGCCGACCGTGAGGAACTCGGCCTTGAGCCCGAGCCGACGTTTCTTCGAAATCCAGTACCGGATGCGGTCATACGTGACGTTCTTCGCCCGGGCCTTCAACTCGAGCGTCCAGCAGGGATCGCCCTCGACGGCGGCCTCGCCCGTGATGGTGCCGTCGTAGTCGCGCGCGTAGTTGGTGGTGGCGATGTCGCCGTTGGCCGCGTCGCCGGTGAGGCGTTGCCGCGGGCTGATGGATACCGGCTTGCGCAGCCCAGGCTTCACGAACCAGATCGTGCGGTCGTTGAACAGCATGATCTCGCCCTTGTAGCGCGCGGGCGCCAGCGCCTCGACCAGCGCGTCGAGACCGCGCGCCTTCACGAGAAACGTGCGCGATGTCCTGGTGCCCTCGTCGGTCGACTCGACGGTCACGTTCCACGTGATGCCGGTGCCGAGCCCCCCGCGCGCCCTGTCGGCCGCGCGCAGCAACTCGTCGGGCGTTGGCGTCTGCGACCTGCACGGCGCCGCAGCGACCAGCGTCATGGCCGTGAAGAGCACCGCGGTGCAGGTGTGCTTGCGACGGTGCGGGAGAACATCGGGATGTCCCGTGAGAATCCTGAACGGTGAAGGTCTTGTCATGTCTCTTCTCTGAGTCACGCGGTCGTCGCGGTCAACAGGTCGGCCGTACCCACGCGGACGCGCTGCCGCACGACCAGCCACGTCGCGAGCAGGCTGAGCGGCAGCATGGCGAGGGCGACGACGGCACAGACCGCGGCGTTTGGGGTAATGAGCAACTGGATGGCACCGGGCACGCCGGGCGGGGTGAAGCGGATGTCTGCAGCGTTGACGAGGAACGCAATCGTGTAGGCCAACGCGATGCCGGCGACGACCGAGGCCGACGACAGGAGCAGCACCTCGCGCACGAACAGTCCCGAGATCTGGCGTCGCCGGTAACCCAGCGCCCGGAACGTGCCGATCTCGCGCGTGCGCTCGAACACCGTCAGGGTCGTCGCGTTGAAGACTCCGAGCACGACCACGGCGACCACCAGCAGTCCGATGAAGGTGACCAGCGAGGCGATGAACTGCATCGATCCGACGTAGTAGGGGTTCACGTCGTAGTCTTCGTACGTGTAGACCGATGCCGCGATTCCGCGGCCACGCAGTGCTGCCCGCAGGTCGGCGGCGACGGCCGTGGCATCGGAGGGGTCGTGCAGCCACGCCGCCACGAACGTGACCGCATCGGTCTGGTAGAGCCGCTGCAGGGTCTCGAGCGGCGCGACGATCGTCTGGTCTTCGGTGTCGCCGCTGGCCGTGTGGAACACGCTGACAATCTCGCCGTCCACCGCCGACAGGCCGCCGTCGAAGGCGAGGCCCGCGAGTTGCACGTTCGCATCAGACGCGATCTGCGCGGCCGCACGCTCCGTCCCGCATTCGGGGACCACGAACGTCGCCGACGAGGCGAATTCGTCGTGGACCTTCGGTTTCTGCAACAGGCGGGCAAGGCCCGCCGACACGCCGATCGCGTCGGCGACGTCACGTGCGTCGGCCAGGGTGCGCCCGCGGACCGGGGCCGCGAAATCGGCCGCGTGCCGCTGCACTTCAGGATGGGCCAGGATGCGGCCCTCGGTCTCGACGTCGAGGCCGGTGGCCATGAAGGGTGCCGTGCGGCAACCGTTGCCCGCCAGCCCCTGGCCACGCAGATAGCGGCCCGTGAACTCGACCCGTGTGTCGGCCGACAACGTCGTGACGATGGCCTGCTGCGCATCTGGCGCCAAGCTGTACTGCGAGGGCCTCACCCAGACGCGCTCGAGGCCCTGCTCGCGATACACGATGACGTGGCCGTTGTGCTGCAGGTACACCGCCGTCGTGCGGAGGAAGCGCTCGATCCGCACCGCGTAGCCGCCGATCAGCACCAGCCCCGTGTATCCCAGCGTGATCGCCAGGGCCGTGGCCAGGTTGCGCCGCCGGTTGCGCCGCAGGCTGCGCCACGCGAATCGCCAACCGCGGCTCATGCCGACTCCGCCGCCGTGTCGCGGGCGATCACGCCGTCCGTGATGAACACCGTCCGCGCCACGCGGGCCATCAGTTTCTCGTCGTGCGTCGAGAAGAAGAACGTCACGTGCCGCTGCTCGTTCAGCGCCAGCATCAGGTCGATCAGGCGATGCGCCGTTCCCGAGTCGAGGTTCGCCGTGGGTTCGTCGGCGAGGACCAGCAGCGGCGACGTGACGAGCGCGCGGGCGATGGCGACGCGCTGGCGCTGCCCGCCCGAGAGCTTGTCGGGCGCGTGGTGGACGTACTGGTCGAGTTCGACGTCCCTGATCGCCTGATGGACCCGGTCGTGCCGATCGCCCGCCGGGATGCGCTCGTTGATCAGCAGCGGCAGCTCGACGTTCTCGTACACGTCGAGCACGGGCACGAGGTTGAACGACTGGAAGATGAAGCCGATCTTCTCGTTCCGCAACCGGCTCCGGTCATCGTCTGACAGGTGCGCCACGTCGCGGCCCTCGACGAGCACCGCGCCCTGGTCGGGCTCGTCGATGCAGCCAATCATGTTCAGCAACGTGCTCTTGCCCGACCCCGACGGACCCACCAGCGCCGTGAACTCCCCGCGCCTGAGGTCGAGCGACGCGCCGCGCAGCGCGGGCACGAGCGTCTCACCCAGGCGGTAGGTCTTGTGGACGGCGTCGAGGCGGATGAACGAGGCAGGAGGCATCGGGGGGATTGTACTGGGCAAAGAGGCGACCGGCTGCGGGCCCGGTCGCCATCCGGTGGTCCGGCCTGCTGTCCGGCCTGGTGTCCGGCCTGGTGTCGGTCGTCCGTGGCCTGCATCCGGCTATAATCCCTTTCTTACCAGGAGATTCCAATGGACGTGGACGACGGCTCCCCCCACGCGTCTGTGCCGCCATGGCCATCACTGGCCGCGGCGCGTGAGCAGGTCCGCTGGGTTCTCGCCCGCGTGCGCCCCGCGCTCGCCCGCGTGCGCCCTGCGATCGAACGCTCGCGTCACCACCTCGAACATGGTCTCGAGCGGCTCAAGCAGGTGGGCCTCGAATCACACCTGGTCGAGCAGTTCGTCGATCTCTGGAGGCGTGTTGGTCTGGCACGGAGCCTCGGGATCATGCTGGCCATCCTCGTTCCCACCAGCAAGTACGTGGTCGTGCCGCACCTGGCCTCGGCGGCGCTCGAAACCTGGGCGCAGGCCTACGGCGTCGACGTCCACGTGCGCGACTGGAGCGCCGACCTGGTCGACCTCAAGGTCACCGCGCATGAGCTCGTCGTCACACCGCACGCGAAGTACTCGCAGCCCGACCTGGTGAATGCCGACAACGTGATCATCGACCTGAGCCTGTGGCGGCGGATCACGCGCGGCACGTGGACGCAGCAGGTCCGCATCGAGGGGGCGCAGCTCACGTTCGAGCGGCTCCAGACCGGCCACTGGAACTGGAGCGACGTCGCCGAGTCGGATGCCGGGCGCGAGGAGTTCCCCGAGGTGAGCATTCCGCACCTCGTCGCGTCGGACCTGCGGGTCAGGTGGGTCGAGCACCTGCGCGGCGCCTCCGGGTCGGGCATCGTCAACGAGTCGCTCGGCACCATCCACCTCGACGACGCCGACCTGTCGATCTCCAATCTGGCCGGCCCGGACGATCCCCGTCCCGCGCCGTCGACGCTCGTGCTCAAGGCGCGGGCCGGTGACGGGCGCGTGGTGGTCGAGGGCAGCGTGAACGTGTTCCGCTGGGGCCGGGTGGAGGCGGCGCCGGGCCTCCGCAACGTTGCGACGATGCAGGTCGCCCCGTATCGCCCCGACGTGGACTGGGCGCCGAACATGCGTCTGAGGGTCTACCTCGACAACGTCGGGGCTGCGGCGATCGGGCGGATGATCAGCCGCGCCACCTTCGTGCCGATCGCCGGGTACGTCACCGGCGACGTCGAGTTCCTCCTGCGCGACCGGGAGGTGGTCGACTGCAAGACGAACCTGCAGATGCGCGACGTGAAGTTCACCGTGAACGAGGACGCCGCGCTGCGCGCCGGGCTGAAGCCCGGGTTGCTCGCCGCGCAGTTGGCGAGTGTCACTGGTTCGGGGCGGGTGGTCGAGGTCTGCAACGGATCGCTGCTCGACCCCGGCTACCGCACGCTGAACGTGGTGCAGGCGGGCATGACACGCGAGACGATGAAGGCTGCACCTCCGCTGGTGCGCGCTGCCGCGCTCGGCGATGTGAAGGCGCTCACCGGGGATATCACCGACGAGGCCATGAGGGACCTCGGCCGCGGCCTCGCCGGCACCTCAGGCGAAGCGGTTGCGGCATCGTTGCTGGGGCGTCCGTCCACGACGACATCGGGTGCGCGGAAGAACGACAGCGTCGCCAGCAAGTCGTGGCGTGGCATCAAGAAGGTGTTTGGGCATTGAGCACCGCGGCCGGCTCAGAACGAGTACACCATGCCTGCGGTGAACGTGGCGCGCGCAAGTCGCGAGAACTCGGCGTGCGACGCGCCGTGCGTGACGGCGGCGGTCGCGAAGGCGACGAGGGCGTCAGTGGCGTTCAGCGAGCCGGTGGTGAACACGACGCCGCTGCCGTCGGTGATCGAGACGAGGTAGCGGGCCTGCACGTTGATGCGCTTCGCGGGCGGAATGTCGGGCAGGCGGAGCGACACCAGCGCGAGATCGCGCCCCGTGAACTCCAGGCCAGGCGCGAGGAACCGTGCGAACTGCTCGCGACTCTGCGCCCGCAGCACCGTCGCGACCGCATCATGGAACTGCCCGTCGCTGTAGCCGGCGTCCTGGTGGAAGTACTCGAGCCGAAGCTCGTCGCCGCGCGAGAACGTATACCGCGCGCCCAGCACGGCCATCGTGTTCCACGTGTCGCTGTCGTGCAACAGGCGGTCGAAGGCTGGGGCGACGAAGGGCGGTCGTGCCGGGTACCAGGCCCCTGACCCGCGCGCGTGGCTGGCGTCGAGGTAGAGCGCGAGCGCATCCGAGATCATCCACGTCGCGTACTCGCCGAACCAACTGCGCGATCCGTCCACGACACCGAAGGTCACGCCCGCGTAGGTGCCGCCGCCGGCGCTCGCGAACTCGAGCTTCGCCAGGCCCTGCGGCTCGAACGGCACGCCGGCCTGGAAGGCTTCGTCGGCGCCTGCGCCGTTGTGCGACAGCTCGGCAAGCGCGACCAGGCTCCATTGCCGGCCGGCCGAGACGTTGGCGCGCACGAGGTGCTTCCCGCGGACCGAATACAGCGGATCGCGGAACAGCCCCGTCTCGTGGAAGATGCGGTTGCTCGGGCTCACCAGTTCGGCGGGACCCCACTGGAAGTTCTGCAGGCCGTACGTGATGGCCAGGGCGTCGAATGGACGCCACGCCACGTACGCCTCGGGAAACTGCACTTCGGCATCGCCCGTGGTGCTCGAGGGCGTCACGTCGGCGTCGATGCGCTCGAGGGAGCCCCGCACGCGCGGTCGCAGGATGACCGACAGGCGCGATCCGGCCTCGAGGCGGAGGTTGCCGCGCACGTCGAGGATGAGGGCTCCGCCGGGCAGGCGCAGCACGTCGTTGCCGGGGTTGATCGGCGTCTGGGCAGGATCGAGCGTGCGGCCGGCACCAATCACTTCGACGTTCCACCGGAACGCCATCGATGACGGCGAGGCTGGTGCGTCGGGCATGGTCGAGCCATCCTGGGCGTTGGCCGGCCGTGCGGCAACGACGAGCAACGCGATGGCCGCAAGATGTCCGGCACGCGGTGCGCGCGGTGGTCGGAACGTCACGCGCTGATGATCGCGCAGTTCCAGGTGCGCGCACCACTTGATAGACTGGTCGCGATGAATCGCACGATCCTGTCGTTGATCCTGGCGCCGGCCCTGGCGTTGACGCTGACGCTCGACGCGCAGACGCCGCGCCCCGCCGCCCCCGCGCGCCGGGCCGTGCCCACGGCGGCGAAGACCGAACGCGCCGTGCCGTTCCGTGCCGGCGAAGTGCTCAACTACGACGTGTCATGGTCGAGTTATGTCACGGCGGGCACCGCGACCCTCTCGGTGCGCGAGAAGAAGGCCTCGTACGGCTCCACCGCCTACTACGTCGTTGCCGAGGGGCGTCCGACGCCGCTGCTGTCGAAGCTCTACACGCTGTACTACAAGGCCGACACGCTGCTCGACGCCTACTCGCTGCTCCCGCAGCGCGGCTCGGTGTTCAGCGACGAGGGCGGGCGCCGGCGCACCAAGACGACGAGCTTCAACCAGGGCGCGCGCGCGGCGACCTACGAGTTGCAGACCGCGACGCTCGTGAAGAAGCCGCTGTCGCTCGCGCCCTTCACGCAGGACGCGCTGTCGGCGCTCTACGTCCTGCGCGCGATCCCGCTCAAGCCGGGAAGCTCGGTGTCGATCCCCGTGACCGACAGCGGCAAGATGTACAAGGTCCAGATGCGCATCGGCAACGTCGAGCCGGTGAAGACCGGGATGGGCACGGTGAACGCCTACCGCATCACGCCGACGATCACCGACATGCAGGGGAAGCCTGACGGCACGCGCGGCCTCGCGATCTGGATTTCAGACGATGCGCGGCGGTTACCCGTGCGGATGCAGGCCGAGGTCGCCGTCGGCAACTTCAACCTCACGCTTCGCGAGGCGCGATAACGGCCGACCCTGCGGCAGCCTCGTCGCGCGGCGCTGACGCCGCTCGCTCACGATTGCGTCGGACAGATGTCGCGCTGCGCGGCGGCGCCGTCGGGTATCGCTTCCCGCGGTCGCTCCCTGCATTCCTGCGGACGATGTACACCCACGCCCGCGTCCAGCGACACCCGGCGGCGCTGACGCCGCGGATCCCCGCCTCGAGGTGCAGGTGTTCTGGTGTAGGGGCCGCACCCCTGTGCGGCCCGGGCATGATGGCCGTGCGGCCCGGGCATGATTGTCGTCGCTCGTCGTACGCTCGCTCACGATGACGGCGGACACGGCGTCGCTCTGTGCGGCGGCGCCGTCGGGTATCGCTTCCCGCGGTCGCTCCCTACATTCCTGCGGACGATGTACACCCACGCCCGCGTCCAGCGACACCCGGCGGCGCTGACGCCGCGGATCAGAGGGGCCCGAGGTGCAGGTGTTCTGGTGTAGGGGCCGCACCCCTGTGCGGCCCGGGCATCCGCCGGTCAGCGCCGGGCAGCGCGACACCGACACGACCGCGTGACACCGACGAGCGGCATCACATCCGTTCGCCAAGCGCGGCGTAGTCGAGGTGCGTGAACATCAACGCGTTCAGCACCGCCACGTTGTGGTTGAACGTCTCGGTGAGCACATCGGCGCCCTGCAGGGGCTGCAGCTTGTCGCGCTCGGGGTACGGGGCACGATACTCGACGCGGACACGCTGGAAACCGCTGGCCTGCATGAAGTACGAAAGCGTGTCGGGATGAACCGGCCTGACGTGTGTCAGGTCGCGGATGTAGCTGCTGAAGAACGCATACCAGCACGCGGGGTTGATCGTCTCGAGCACCAGCCGCGACCCCGGCCGAAGCTTGTGGTACGCCACGTCGAGCACCCCGATCAGGTAGTCGGGTTGCAGGTGCTCGACGACCTGCGCGGCGAAGATGCCACCCAGCGACGCGTCGGGCAGCGAACGCAGGTAGCTCAGCGCATCGCCTTCGTCGACCGCGAGCCCCTTGGCCCGGCAGATCTCGACCATCTCGTGATTGAGATCGAGGCCGCGCGCGGTGACGCCGTTGGCCTGGAGCAACTCGATGAACTCGCCACGGCCGCAGCCGATGTCGAGAACGTCAGACGCGCCGGCGAAGACGGGCAGGTACGACTCGAGGCGGGCGCGGATGTCGGCCTGCGACCCGCGGAAGCGCTCCTCGAACCCCACGTACTTGTAGGAATCGATCGACGAGGCCGCCGCCTGCTGGAAGCCGGCAAGTGACGCGTCGGCTCCCTCGTGCGCCACCACCCCAGTTGCCGACGCACCCTGGTTCGCCGAAGCCGCCCCGGATGCTGTCGGCGAAGGCGACGACCGTTCCAGTTCCCGCTTCACCGCCAGGTGCGTCTGCGTGACCACGGCGAGCGACGACCGGAGTTCCTCGAACGAGGCGTCGAGGCGCGTCACGTGTGCCTCGAGCCGCCGTTCGCGGACCGTCATCGACTCCCAGCGCTTGGCCAGCTCGTCGCCCACGCCGCTGATCGCGCCGCCGAGCCCGACCGTGCGGTGATCGATCCAGTCGATCAGCTCGCGGTTGTCTTCGTGGAGTCGCGCACCGAGTCCCGAGAACTCGTAGTCCTTCGTGTCGACGTAGGGCGTCAACTGCTGCAGGAAGACGATCAGGTGCGACTGGAAGGCGAGGAGGGCCCGCGTCTGGTCGTTGATGAGTGCGATGGTGCTCGCGATCGACTCGCGCACGGCGCGCTGAGGCGCGATGTTGCGGTTGATGTGATCGACGAGCTGGCTGTTGAACACCTGCTGGCGTGCCAGCGCATCCCTGACGGCACCGCCGACGAACGGCGACACGAGCGCCCAGAGCCGCGCGGCAACGCGTCCCTTCCAGCCAGCCGGCAACGGAACGGGCGCCGAAGCGCCTTCGACCAGCCAAGAACTGTTCAGCGGCGTGACCTGGTGTTCGTCGGGGCCGGGGGGAGGATGCGGGAGGTCGGGCTCGCGCCCCGTGGCCGCGTCAAGGGCCGTGAGCGCGGCGTTGTAGGCGCGATCGGCAGCCTCGCGCTGGGCCTTCAGGCGCGCCAGATCGGCGGGCGAGACGGTGCGTTCGATCATCCGCCGCCGAAGGTATCACACCGCCCCGCCGTCTCGACCGACGCGCCCTGGCTAGAACGGCGGCGCGATGCCGAACCCGGCGGCAGTGGCACGCACGAGGTGAAGGCCGTCGGCATCGAGGTGGGCCGGACGGGCGGGTCTCTCGCGCACCGGCTCGGCCACCATCGCCTGCAGCGCCAACTCGTAGGCGTCGCGCATCTGCTCGAGCGTGTGGTGCGTGCGCCAGTGCGCGCGCCCGTTGGTGGCCAGCGTCTCGCGCAGTTCGGGATCGTTCGCGAGCCGTGACAGCGCCAGGCCGAGCGAGTGCTCCTCGTCGAGCACGTCGACCGCCACCGTGACGGCGTCACGCCACGTCGGCGCGACGCGCGTGGCGGCCGTGTCGGTGCTCGCGTGCTGCACCATCCACGTGCGGGGGTCGAGCGAGGGCACGTCGCTCGAGTGCACCAGGTCGGTGGTCACGGTCGGGCAGCCGGCGGCCAGGCATCGCAGCCACGAGGCCGACGATTCACCCGACGTGGGCCACCGCAGGCACACGGCGACGTCGATTCGCGAGAGCCATCCGTCGATGTCGGCGTCGTCGACGTATCCCGTGACGGTCACGTGGTCGCGCAAGCCGAGGGCGTCGATGTCGCGTGCAGGGTCGTAGTGGTCGTCGCAGCCACCCACGAGCACCAGGCGGCTCCCGGGCATGCGCGACCGCACGGCGGCGAAGGTCCTGAGCACCTGCGGAATGCGTTTCTCCTCGGTGACGAGGCCGAAGGCGCCAAGGAGGAGTCCACCGCTCGCCGCCTCAACGGGGCGCGCCGCCCGGTGAGCCCTGACCCCCATCGGGATGTGCGCGACAGCCGAGCCGGGATGCTCGCTGCGCAGCATCTCGGCGAGGGGCGCGCTGTGGACGGCCGTCATGCGCGCCTGTTCGATGACGAGGCGACGCATCGGCCAGAGAAAATACGGCGAACCCTGCAGTCCGTTGACCACGAACTCGGTGAGGTCGACGGGCGCGTCGGGATGATTCGCGGCGAATTCCGCCCGGTAGTCGTCGCGCCGCCCGCGGCGCAGGAGGGCGCGCGCCCGCGCATGGTGCAGTTGCCCGTCGTGCATGACCACCAGGCCGGGGTAGCGGAACAGGGCGGGCCACATGTAGTCGTGGCACGGCGCATTCCCCATCTGGTAGACGACGGCATCATAGGGATGCCGCAGGTGGCGGCGCTGGAACTCCCACAGGTCGATGATCGGGATGGTGGAATGAACCGGATCGAGGGCCACGCCGGGTGCCGTCACCACGTCGACCTCGTGGTGCGGCGCGAGCAACGGGAGCAGTTCGGCGCTGTAGGCCGAAATGCCCGAACGGAGGGGTGGCAGGGGGGTGAACCAGGCGAGGCGCATGCAAAACCCGATGTGCTAGCATAGCGCCCGTTCGCGGAGTGGTTTGCGCGAAATTACCGATCGCGCCGTGGCCCAGGTGGGCGCGGAGTGTGTTGCGCCCAACCCACGGGGTCGCGGAGTGCATACATGGACGGCTGGCTGCCAGTAATCGTCATGATCCTGCTCGGCGCGGCATTTGCCGGTGCCGGCGTGGCCGCGTCACAGTTCCTGGGGCCGAGGAATCCGACGCCCGAGAAGCTGGCGCCCTACGAATGCGGGGTGCCGCCCGTGGGCGATGCCCGCGAGCGCATGTCGGTCAAGTTCTACCTGGTGGCGATGATCTTCCTGCTGTTCGACATCGAAATCGCCTTCCTCTACCCGTGGGCGATGGCGCTTCGGGACCTTGGCTGGGTCGGCTACTTCCAGATTCTCGTGTTCTTCGCCCTGCTGCTCTCGGGATTCATCTACGTGTGGCGGAAGGGCGTGCTCGACTGGGGCAGCGAAGAGCGCATCTAGGACGGTGCGCGCCCCCGGCTGAAACGACAAGGATTCACGCGCGTTGCGCGAGGACATAGCTGTATGCCACCCGAATTCCTGCCCGTGCAGAATCCCTACCCCGGCATTGCGCCGGACGACGACATGCCGTTCCTGCTGACCACCGTCGAGCGCGTGGTCAACTGGGCGCAGCGATCGGCGATCTGGCCGGTGACGTTTGGCCTGGCCTGTTGCGCGATCGAGATGATGGCCATGGCGGCCTCGCGCTACGACATCGCCCGGTTCGGTGCCGAGGCTTTCCGTGCCTCACCCCGCCAGGCCGACCTGATGATCGTCGCCGGACGGCTGTCGCGGAAGATGGCGCCGGTGCTGCGACGCGTCTACGACCAGATGCCCGAACCCAAGTGGGTGATTTCGATGGGCGCGTGCGCGTCGGCCGGCGGCGTGTTCGACAACTACGCGCTGGTGCAGGGGGTCGACCAGGTCGTGCCGGTCGATGTCTACGTGCCCGGCTGCCCGCCGCGTCCCGAGTCGCTGATCTACGGCATCGTGCAACTGCAGCGCAAGATGGCGTCGCAGCGCACGAAGTTGTTCTAGCATGTTCCGTCGCGGCGGCCCCGGCGCACAACGCAGCCGGGGCGGTCGCCGACCGCCCGCTCCCGACGTCACCCGATGGATGCTTCCAGCCTGATCGCCCAACTCCAGCCACTCGTTCCCGACGCGGCCTTCGTGGCGGCGGAGGCGAGCGATTGGCCCACGGTCGTCGTCCCCGCCGCCCACATCGTCGAGACGTGTCGTGCGATGCGCGACGTGCTGGGCTTCGCCTGCCTGTCAGACCTGACCTGCGTCGACAGCTGGCCGCGTGAGCCGCGGTTCCAGGTGGTCTACCAGTTGGTCAACCTCGACACGCCTGCTCGAGCCCGCCTCAAGGTCGAGGTGCCGGGCAACGTCGCCGAGGTCGCGACCGTGTCAGGGGTGTTCACGAACGCGAACTGGGCCGAACGCGAGGTGTTCGACCTGTTCGGCATCAGGTTCCAGGGGCATCCGGATCCGAGGCGCATCCTGCTGCCCGATGAATGGGAAGGCCATCCGCTGCGGAAGGACTACCCCGTGCAGGTGAACGTGCCGGTGCGGGTCATGGAACCGCTCCAGGTGACCGAGGGCGAGTTCGTCGCCAACATCCTGCGGCAGCGGAACGTGCTGTCGAAGCGGTCGTAGGTTCCGCGGGCGGTGAGCCAGCCTCTCGAGGACGCGCGGGCTGCCGCTACGGTGCGGGATCGCCTGCACGAGGCGGCACGCGCCCACGAGCAGATGGCGGCAGAGGGCACGGCCGCGGTCGTCGCCGCGGTGGCATGCATCAGCGGGGCGGTGGCGGCGGGACGCAAGGTGCTCGTCTGCGGGAACGGGGGGAGCGCCGCCGAAGCGCAGCACTTCGCCGCGGAGTTGACCGGACGCTTCCTGCTCGACCGGCGGGGGCTGCCGGGCCTGGCGTTGACGACCGACACCAGCGCGCTGACGGCGATTGCGAACGACGCGGGGTTTGCGCGGGTGTTCGCGCGGCAGGTCGAGGCGCTCGGGCAACCGGGCGACGTGCTGGTCGCCATCAGCACGAGCGGTGAGTCGCCCAACGTGCTGGCGGCCGTCGAGACGGCGCGGACGCGCGGCATGGTGAGCATCGCGTTGACGGGACGCGACGGCGGGGCGCTCGGGCGGCTCGCCGATGTGCACGTGAACGTCCCGGACGCGTCGACGGCGCGGGTGCAGGAAGTGCAGTTGTCGGTGTTGCACGTGATCTGCGAGCTGGTCGAGCAGGCGTGCGCCACATCCGAGGAGAGCAGCGGGAGCCGCACGCCGGCCCCGCGTTGACGCCCATGGCTGAAGTCCGCACCGAAACGATGACCGTCAACATGGGGCCGCAGCACCCCAGCACGCACGGCGTGCTGCGCATCGTGCTCGAGCTCGATGGCGAGGTGGTCGTCAAGGCCTCGACCACGATCGGGTACCTGCACACCGGCATCGAGAAGACCGCCGAGCAGAAGAAGTGGCAGCAGGTCGTCCCGCTGGTCGAGCGCATGGACTACCTGTCGGCGCAGAGCAACTCGCTGGCCTACGTGATGTCGGTCGAGAAGCTGCTCGGCATCACGCTGCCCGAACGCGTGCAGTGGATCCGCACGTTGATCGCCGAACTGCAGCGCATCAACAGCCACCTGGTCTGGCTCGGGACGCACGCCATGGACCTCGGCGCCGTCTCGGTGATGCTCTACTGCTTCCGCGAGCGCGAACTCCTGCTCAACATCAACGAGATGCTGGCCGGGTTCCGGATGTTCCCGAGCTACATGCGCATCGGGGGCCTGCGCGAGGACCTGCCGACGGGCTTCCACGACGCGGTCAACTCGTTCCTCGGAGACTTTCCCGCGAAGCTGCGCGACTACGAAGACCTGCTCACCAAGAACTCGATCTTCCTGAAGCGGACCAGGGGCGTCGGCGTCGTGACGAAGGACTTCGCGGTGTCGTACGGGCTGCTCGGGCCGATGGCGCGGTCGTCGGGCGTGAACTACGACGTGCGCAGGGCATTTCCCTACCTGAAGTACCCCGAGCTCGACTTCGAGGTGCCGGTGTTCACCGAGGGCGACGTGTTCACCCGGTATCGGCAACGCGTGCGCGAACTGCACGAGAGCCTCAAGATCGCGCGGCAGTGCATGGAGAAGATCACGCCGATCGGCGTGTTCGAGATCGACGATCCGAAGATCGTGCCGCCCCCGAAGGACAAGGTCTACACCGAGATGGAAGCGCTGATTCAGCACTTCCTGCTGTTCTCGCAGGGGTTCAACGTGCCGGCCGGCGAAGCCGGCGTGCCCATCGAAGGCCCCCGCGGCGAGCAGGTGTTCTACGTGGTGTCGGATGGGTCGAACCGGCCGGTGCGCGTCAAGTCGCGGGCACCGTCGTTCTACGCGTGCCAGGCCATCCCGGAGATGATCGTCGGCTCGCTGATCGCCGACGTCGTGGCCATCATCGGCTCGACCGACATCGTGCTTGGAGACGTGGATCGATGAGTTTTCACCCGCAGATGCCCTACGGCACGCCCGCGTGGCACAAGTCGGAGCGCAAGTTGCCCGACGAGGGCCCGGCCTTCGAGTTCACCCCCGAGCGCAAGGCGCAGTTCGACGAGCTCGTGACGCGGTATCCCGCGGATCGCCGCAAGTCGGCCCTGCTGCCGGCGCTGTACCTGGTGCAGGCGCAGCAAGGCCACATCACGGGCAATGCCATCGCCTACGTCGCCGACCTGATCGGCTGCTCGCGCGCCGACGTCGAGGACGTCGTCTCGTACTACGTGATGTTCTTCACGCAGCCGGTCGGGAAGTACGTGCTCGGCGTGTGCCGCACGCTGGGGTGCGCGCTCAACGGCGCGGGACGGGTGACCGAGGAGTTGTGCAGGCACCTCCACATCGCGCCGAACGAGACCGACGCCACGGGCACGTTCACGGTGATGGAGATGGAGTGTCTCGGGGCGTGCGATCGCGGCCCGGTGATCATGGTCAACAACGAGCACTGGCTCGAGTGCCAGCGCCCCGACGACGTGCCCGCCTTGCTCGAGGGGTTGCGTGAACGCGGGCTTGCGGCGCTCCCGGGCTGCCACCTGAAGAAGGAATAGCGCCGTGCGGCTTCCCGAACCCGTTCTGACCGCGCACGTCAAGGAACCGTTCTCGTACACGTTCGAGAACTACGTGAAACGGGGTGGCTACGCCGCGATGAAGAAGGCGCTCGCGATGACCCCCGAGCAGATCATCGAGGACGTGAAGGCGTCGGGCCTTCGCGGCCGGGGCGGGGCGGGTTTCCCGACGGGCCTGAAGTGGAGCTTCGTGCCCAAGGACATCCCCAAGCCGAAGTACCTCTGCGTCAACGCCGACGAGAGCGAGCCGGGCACGTTCAAGGATCACGTGCTCATGGAGCGCAACCCGCACCTGCTGTTCGAGGGGTGCGTGATCGCCTGCCGGTCGATCAACGCGAAGACGGCGTACATCTACATCCGCGGCGAGTTCTACCACGTGCAGCTGCTGATGGAAGCCGAGTTGAAGAAGGCGTACGCGGCGGGCTACCTCGGCCGGAACATCCTCGGGACGGGCGAGGACTGCGACATCTTCATCCACCGCGGCGCCGGCGCGTACGAGGCCGGCGAGGAGAGCGCACTGCTCGAGTCGCTCGAGGGCAAGCGCGCCCAGCCGCGGCTGCGGCCGCCGTTCCCCGCGGTGGTGGGCCTCTACGGATCGCCGACGATCATCAACAACGTCGAGACGATCTGCAACGTCCCGCCGATCATCGAGCGCGGGCCCGCCTGGTACCAGGGGATCGGCCCCGAGAAGAACTTCGGCCCCAAGCTGTACTGCGTGAGCGGGCACGTGAAGCGGCCCGGCGTGTTCGAGACGTCGATGGACGTGACGTTGCGCGAGCTGATCTACGATTTCGCGGGCGGCATCCGCGACGGGCACGAGCTCAAGGCGATCATTCCCGGGGGCTCGTCGGTCAACGTGCTGACGCCCGCGTCGCTCGACGCGCAGGCGAGCTTCGACGGGCTCGTGAAGGCCGGGTCGATGCTCGGGTCGGCGGCGATGATGGTGATGGACGAGACGACCGACATGGTGTGGCTCGCCGAGAACCTGATCCACTTCTACAAGCACGAGTCGTGCGGCAAGTGCACCCCGTGCCGCGAAGGCAGCGACTGGATGCACAAGATCCTGCAGAAGATCCTGCGCGGCGAGGGCGCCATGCGCGATCTCGACCTGCTCCTGAGCATCGCCAACAACATCGGCGGCAAGACGCTGTGCCCGTTCGGCGACGCGGAGATCGCGCCCGTCGTCTCGACGTTGCAGCACTTCCGCCACGAGTACGAACACTACATCCGCGAGGGGCGCAGCCTGGTGCCGCGCGCCGACTGGATGCCGCGTGCGCTGACCTCGGCGCACGCTCACTAGGTAGATTCCTCTCACCCGGCGACATCCGTGGACATCATCACCATCGCGCAGTTCGTCGTCATCTTCCTGGCGTTCTTCATCGCGCTCAACTCCGCGGCGATCAACGTGCTGCTCGAGCGCAAGCTCGCCGGGTTCCTGCAGCAGCGGCTCGGACCCTACCGCACGGGGCCGTGGGGCCTGCTGCAGCCGGTGGCCGACATTCTCAAGCTCCTGTTCAAGGAGGAACTGCGGCCGAAGGCCTCGGACGCGTTCCTGTTCAACCTGGCGCCCATCCTGGCGGCCACGGCGTCGTTCGCGTCGTTCGCGGTAGTGCCCTTCGGGCCGGCGATCGACTTCTTCGGCCTGCTGCCGGAGGCGATCAAGCTGCAGGCGTCCGACGTCAACGTCGGCGTGCTGGTGGTGTTCGCGGTCACCAGCATGGGCGTCTACGGCATCGTCCTCGCGGGGTGGAGCAGCAATTCGAAGTACTCGCTGCTGGGCGGGTTGCGCAGCTCGGCACAGATGATCAGCTACGAGCTGTCGTACGGCACGGCGCTGGCCGCGGTCATCCTGATGGCCAACTCGCTCTCGCTGCGCGAGATCGTCGACGCCCAGTCCGGCACGTGGTTCGGGTTCATTCCGCGGTGGTACATCATTCCGCAGTTCGTCGGGTTCTTCGTGTTCATGACGGCGGGCGTCGCCGAGACCAATCGCGCGCCCTTCGATTTCCCCGAGGCCGAGCAGGAACTGGTCGCGGGGTACCACACCGAGTACAGCAGCTTCCGGTTCGCCCTGTTCTTCCTCGCCGAGTACGTGAACATGACGCTCGTCTCGGCGCTGGCGACGTGCCTCTACTTCGGCGGCTGGCACGGCCCCTTCCTGACCGGCGGCTGGGCGTCGCTGTGGTGGTTCGCGAAGGTCTTCGCGCTCCTCTTCTTCTACATCTGGATGCGCTGGACGCTGCCGCGGTATCGCTACGACCAGCTCATGCACTTCGGCTGGAAGTTCCTGTTGCCCGTCGCCATCATCAACCTGCTGCTCACGGCGGCTGGCGTTCTCTACTGGAGCTGAGCGCGGTGGACCTCTACCTGTTCTACCTCTTCGGCGCGCTGACGGTGGTCGCCTCGTTCTTCGTCATCGCCCAGCGCAACCCGATGCACAGCGTGATGCTCCTCATCACGTCGTTCGTCGGCCTCGCCGGTCTCTACGTCCTGCTCGACGCGCCGTTCACGGCCGTGACGCAGATCATCGTGTACGCCGGCGCCATCATGGTGCTGTTCCTCTTCGTGGTCATGCTGCTCAACGCGCCGCGCGAGGATCCGCCGGTCGTCGATCCGCGGCGGCCCCTGCTGTCGACGGGCCCCCGGCGGATCGGCGGGGTGCTGTCGTTGATCTTCCTGGTCGAGATCGGCTGGGCATTGTCGCGCGTCCCGTCGACGACGATGAACGATGCGCCGGGCATCGGCGACCGTGTGTCGAGCGTTGCCGCGATCGGTCGCGAGATCTTCACGACCCATACCTTCGCCTTCGAGGCGACCTCGGTGCTGATCCTGGTCGCCATGGTGGGCGCCGTGGTCCTGGCGCGAAAGAACCTCTGACATGCCGACGCTCAACGACATCCTCGTGCTCTCGGGCCTGCTGTTCGCGATCGGGACGGCGGGCGTGTTCCTGCGGCGCAACCTGATCACGATCCTGCTGTCGATCGAGATCATGCTCAACGCCGTGAACCTGACGTTCGTCGCCGTGGGGCGTCACCTCGGCACGGTCGACGGGCAGATCATCACGTTCTTCGTCATGACCGTTGCCGCCGCCGAAGCCGCCGTCGGCCTCGCGATCGTGATCCAGCTGTTCCGGCTCCGTGAGAGCCTGAACCCGGACGCGTTCACCTCGCTCAAATGGTAGGGACGTCCGTGCCTCTCGCGCTCATTCCGCTGCTGCCGTTCATCGGCTTCCTCATCAACGGCTTCTTCGGCCGGCGGCTCTCGAAGCCGGTGTCGGGCCTCGTCGCCTGCCTCGCCGTCGGCGCGGCCTTCGCGGTCGCCGTGGTCAACGTCTGGTCGCTGGTGCAGCAGCCGGTGTCGGCGCGCGTCATCGAGCAGACGGTGTTCTGGTGGATCTCGTCGGGCGACCTGCAGATACCGATGCAGTTCCGCCTCGATCCGCTGGGCGCCCTGATGGTGCTCGTCGTGTCGGGCATCGGCGCACTCATCCACGTCTACTCGACGTCGTACATGCACGAGGAGACCGACGGCGAGTACGCCCGCTACTTCTCGTACCTGAACCTGTTCGCCGCGTTCATGCTCGTGCTGGTGCTCGGCGCGAACTTCGTCGTGATGTTCGTCGGCTGGGAGGGCGTGGGCCTCTGCTCGTACCTGCTCATCGGCTACTGGTACAAGAAGAAGTCGGCGTCAGACGCGGGCAAGAAGGCCTTCGTCGTCAACCGCATCGGCGACTTCGCGTTCCTGATCGGGATGTTCATGGCGTTCCAGGAGTTCGGGACGCTCGACTTCCTGGCCATTGCCGAGAAGACGACGCTGTACCAGCCCGAGGTCGTCTTCGGTGCGCTCTCGGTGATGACGCTGCTGTTCTTCGTCGGCGCCACCGGCAAGTCGGCGCAGATTCCCCTGTACGTCTGGTTGCCCGACGCCATGGAAGGCCCGACCCCCGTGTCGGCCCTCATCCATGCCGCGACGATGGTGACGGCCGGCGTGTACATGATCGGGCGCAACGCCGACCTGTTCTCGCTGGCGCCGACGACGATGTTGATCGTGGCGACGGTCGGCGCCGCCACCGCGCTGATGGCCGCGACCATCGGCCTGGTGCAGAACGACATCAAGCGTGTCCTGGCGTATTCGACGGTGTCGCAGCTCGGGTACATGTTCATGGCGATGGGCGTCGGCGCGTTCGCGGGCGGCATCTTCCACCTGTTCACGCACGCGTTCTTCAAGGCCCTCATGTTCCTGGCTAGCGGCGCGGTGATCCACGCGCTCCACGGCGAACAGGACATGCGGAAGATGGGTGGCCTGAAGAACGCGCTGCCGATCACGTACTGGACGTTCCTGATCGGCGCGCTCGCGATTGCTGGTGTCCCAGGCTTGTCGGGCTTCTTCTCGAAGGACGAGATCCTCTTCAAGTCCTACGCATTCGGGGGGCATCCCGTGTTGTGGGCGATGGGCGCGCTGACGGCGCTGCTCACGGCCACCTACATGTTCCGGCTCATCTACATGACGTTCTTCGGCGCCGCGAAGTGGGAAGCGGCAATGGCGCATGGTGGCGGGCATGGGCACGGCCACGACGCGCACGGCAGCGGCGGCCACGGGCATGGTGCGCACCTGCACGACGCGCCGCCGGCAATGGCCATCGTGCTCGTGGTGCTGGCGCTCGGGTCGGTGCTGGCCGGGTACGTCGGCGTTCCGCACGTCCTGGGTGGCAGCAATCGCATCGAGACGTTCCTCGAGCCAAGCTTCCACCCGTCGAAGGTCGACGCGACGATGTTCCCCGGCGACGCCGGGCGCGACAGCGCTGGGCCGGTCGAGCATGCGGTGCCTGGCGCCGGCGACCACGCCGAGATGACCGTCGCGCCCGAAGTGGGCGGGCACGCCGAGCCGCCCCGGCCGCACACGGCGAAGGGGCGGCGGCGCACGCCGACCCGACGACCGAGATCACGCTGATGAGCCTCTCGGTGCTGCTCGCGTTCACGGGCATTGGGTTGGCGACCTACTTCTTCAAGGTGCACCCGGAGAAGGCCGACGCGATGCAGCAGTCGTTTGCGGGCCTGCACCGGACCTTGCTCAACAAGTACTACGTCGACGAGCTCTACGATCGCGCCATCGTGCAGCCAATCAAGCGGACCTCTGAAGGCCTGCTCTGGAAGGTTGTCGATGCAGGCGTGATCGACGGCGCCGTCAACGGCACGGGATTCTTTGTCCGCACGGGCGGGGCCATCCTGCGGCTCGTGCAGACCGGATCGGTGCGCGTGTACGCCGCCTTGCTGTTCATCGGCGTGCTCGTCGTGATCGGCTCTTTCTTCGCCAGGTAATCGAAGGGACCAGATGGCGCTCCTCTCGTTCACGATCTTCCTGCCCGCCGTGGGCGCGCTGCTGCTGGCGCTGATCCCGAACCGCGACGGTTCGCGCGACGGCCTCGTCAGGCAACTCGCCTTCGGCCTCTCGCTCGTCGCCTTCGGCGCGACGCTCGCGCTGTGGCGCGGCTTCGAGCCGAGCGGCGCCGAGTTCCAGTTCGTCGAGCGCACGATGTGGATCGGCGTCTTCAACGTCGAGTACTACGTCGGCATCGACGGCGTCGCCCTGATGCTGATCGTGCTGACGGGATTCCTGACGCCGATCTCGCTGCTGGCGTCGTGGGGCTCGGTCACGAAGAAGGTCAAGGAGTTCTCGATCTTCATGCTCGTCCTCGAGACCGCGATGCTCGGCGTGTTCTCGGCGCTCGACGTCTTCCTGTTCTACGTGTTCTGGGACGCGGTCCTCATCCCGATGTACTTCCTCATCGGCGTGTGGGGCTACGACCGGCGCATCTACGCGTCGATCAAGTTCATGCTGTTCACGATGGCCGGCAGCGTGTTGATGCTGATTGCCATCATCTTCCTCGCCGTGCTGCACCAGCAGCAGACGGGGGCCTACAGCTTCGACCTCCTCAAGCTCTATGCCCTCGACATCCCGGCGGGGCCGGCGAACCTGTGCTTCCTGGCCTTCGCGCTGGCCTTCGCGATCAAGGTGCCGCTTTTCCCGCTCCACACCTGGCTGCCCGACGCGCACGTCGAGGCGCCGACGGCCGGGTCGGTCATCCTGGCCGGCGTGATGCTGAAGATGGGCACCTTCGGGCTGATGCGCTACGCGTTCCCGCTGTTTCCCGAAGCCGCGACGGCGTGGGCCCCGTTCATCGCGACGCTCGCCGTCATCGGCATCGTCTACGGTGCGCTGGTCGCGATGGTGCAGCCAGACATGAAGAAGCTCGTGGCGTACTCGTCGGTGAGCCACCTGGGTTTCGTCGTGCTCGGCCTGTGCGCCCTGACGTTCAACGGCGTCCAGGGCGCCGCCTACCAGATGCTGAACCACGGCATCAGCACCGGCGCGCTCTTCCTCATCGTCGGCATGCTGTCGGAGCGGCGGCACACGCGCCTCATCGCCGAGTTCGGCGGCCTCAAGGGCGTCATGCCGAAGCTGGTGGCCGCGTTCCTGATCATCACGCTGTCGTCGATCGGGATGCCGGGGCTGAACGGCTTCATCGGCGAGTTCCTGATCCTGCTCGGGAGTTGGCGTTCGCAGGTGCTCCTGCCGCGCTTCACCGTCGTGGCCGCCAGCGGCGTGATCCTGTCGGCCGTCTACATGCTGTGGATGTTCCAGCGCGTGAACTACGGCGAGGTCACGAATCCCAAGAACGAGAACCTGCCCGACCTCAGCGTGCGCGAGTGGTGTGTCCTGGCACCGACCGTCGCGCTCGTCGTCGTCATGGGCGTGTTCCCCAACATCTTCCTGCGGCCGATGGCGCCCGCGGTCGAGCGGATGCTGCAGCGTATGGACACGCGCCATACCGCGATCACGCACGTCATGCCGCAGGCGCCGGGTGTGCAGGCGCGCTGACCGATTTCGATTCGCAGACGACCGACGCGACCGACTAGAGACATCATGGACAACCTGCAAGCCATCATGCCGATGCTCATCGTCACCCTCGCCGCGATGGCGACGATGCTGGCCGAAGCGTTCCGACGCAAGGACGAGCGCATGCCGATCGGGGGCCTCGGCGTGATCGGCCTCGTCGGCGCCATCGTCGCGGCCGGCCTGCTCTGGGACCGCAATGTCGTCGGATTCGGCGTCATCCAGGCCGATAACTTCTCGCTCTTCGTCACCATCATCGTCGCGGCCATCGGGTTGCTGACGATCATGTTCTCGTCGGAAGTCATCGAGCGCGAGGGGATTCCGACGGGCGAGTACTACACCCTCGTCCTGTTCTCGGTCGTCGGCATGATGATGATGGCGTCGGCCACCGACCTGCTCGTCATCTTCCTCGCGCTCGAGATCATGTCGATCGCCGTCTACGTCCTGACGGGCATCAAGCGCACGGATCCGGCCGGCACCGAGGCATCGTTCAAGTACTTCCTGCTCGGCGCCTTTTCGAGCGCGTTCTTCCTCTACGGCATCGCCTTCGCCTTCGCGGTCTCTGGCAGCACGCGCCTCGACACGCTCTCGGCGGTGATCGCCCAGTCGGCCGCGTCGCCGAGCCCGCTGGTCTGGCTTGCGGTCGGCCTGCTGCTCGTGGGCTTTGCGTTCAAGGTCTCGGCCGTGCCGTTCCACATGTGGACGCCCGACGCCTACGAAGGGGCCCCGACCGTCGTGACGGGGTTCATGTCGACCGGCGTCAAGGCGGCGGCGATGGCGGCCTTCCTGCGCGTGTTCCTGTCGTCGTTCGAGCCGCTCCGCGGAAACTGGACCGAGGTCGTGACCTGGATAGCACTGGCGACGATGGTCCTGGGCACGGTGCTGGGTGTGGTGCAGACCAACGTCAAGCGGATGCTCGCGTACTCGAGCATCGCGCACGCCGGGTACCTGCTCGTCGGCCTCATCGCGGCCGGCGCGATCGGGAAGTCGGCCGTCCTGTTCTACCTCGCGGCCTACGCGGTCGCGAACGTCGGCGCGTTCGGTGTCATCGCGCTGGTCGCGACGCGCGAGCGGCCCAACGGCGAACTGACCGACTTCACGGGCCTCTGGTACGCGAAGCCGATGCTCGCAACGTTGCTGGCGGTGTTCCTCCTCTCACTGGGAGGCTTCCCGCCCATGGCCGGCTTCATCGCGAAGTGGTACATCTTCGCGGCAGCGGTCAACGAGGGCCACTACGCCCTCGCCATCGTCGGTGTCCTGTCGAGCGTGGTTTCGGTGTTCTTCTACCTCCGCATCGTCGTCATGATGTTCATGTCGACGAGCAAGGCCGAACTCGAGGTCTCGCCCTTCGGCGTCGTCGGCACCGTGGGGCTGGCCCTTGCCGCCGTGGCGACGTTCTACCTCGGCATCCTGCCGACGCGCCTCATCGACCTCGCCACCCGCTCGATCTCCACCATCTTCTGACCTGTGCTCCGACGCCGCGCCTCCGCGCGGCGTCACAACGCACCCCACGTTTCCCCTCGCCTGCATTGCGATGAATTGGGGTCAGACCCCAATTCGGGTACTGTTCCGCAACTCGGGGATCTGCAACCGCTTGCGTGCGCGGGCTCGCAGGGCGCTTTGCGTGGAAAAGTCCGCGGCGCGGAACCGCGCGTTGCGCCGGCGGAATTGGGGTCAGACCCGAATTCAGTTGCTGCTACACCGGCGGCGGCGCAAGTACGCAGCTACTGCGGATCGCTGGCGAGGGCGACGGCAACGGCCGCCGCCACGTCGGCGTCTTCGCTCGGGTGAATGGTGCGGGGATCAAGTACCAGCCGACCGTCCTGGATGCGCGCGACGACCGCGGGGTCGCCCTGCCGCAGGCGCCGGTCCAGTTCGTCGGCCGACACGCCGGCGGCGTGCAGCGCGACGAGTCGTGTCGGCAGCGCCGATCCAGGTGCGCTGCCGCCGCCGATGGTGGAGTAGCCGTCCACGACCGCGACGTCGAGGCCGCGCACCCGCTGCAGCTGCCCGGCAAGAGCGTCGGCGCGCGCCGCGACGTCGCGCAGCGGCAGCGCGATCATGCGCGCGACCGGGACCGTGTCGCGCGCACGCCCTGCGAGGTGTTCCAGGATGGTGGCTTCGAGCGCGGCATACGTGAGCTTGTCGACACGCAGGGCGCGCATCAGCGGGTGCCGCCGGATCGGCGTCAGTGCCTCGCGCCGCCCGAGCACGATGCCCGCCTGCGGGCCGCCGAGCAGCTTGTCGCCGCTCACCGTGACGACGTCGTACCCGGCCTCGAGGCTCGCGCGCACCGTCGGCTCGTCAAGGGCGGCGACGTTGACGCCCTGCTGTTCGCCCGGCAAGAGGCCCAGCCCGCGGCCGAGCACGTTGCCGCTGCCGAGATCCTCCACCACGAGCACCCCGAAGCGATGAGCGACGGCCACCAACTCTGCAGTATCAGGGCGTTCGACGAATCCATCCATGCGGAAATTGGATGGATGGACGCGAAGCACCATGGCCGTGCGATCGGAGATCGCGGCTGCGAAGTCGGCCGCGCGCGTCCGGTTCGTCGTGCCGACCTCGCGGAGGACCGCGCCCGACTGGCGCATGATGTCGGGCACCCGGAAGCCGCCGCCGATCTCGACGAGTTCCGCGCGCGACACGATGACCTCGCGGCCGTGCGCGAGCGCCGCCAGCACGAGCATGGTCGCTGCCGCGTTGTTGTTGACGACGACGGCCGCCTCGGCGCCCGTGAGGTCCTGCAGGAGGGCCTCGGCATGCACGTCGCGCCGGCCGCGCGTCCCCGACTCGAGGTCGTATTCGAGGTTCACGTATCCGCGCGCGACCTGGGCCATCCGCTCGATGGCCGCATCGGGCAACGGCGCCCGCCCGAGATTGGTGTGGATGATGACCCCGGTGGCGTTGACGACCCGTCGCAACGAGCCGCGGGCACGGAGCCGCAGGGCTGCCGCGGCAGCCGCGACGATCGTTGCCGCCAGCGATTCCCCGCCTTCTGCGTGCCCCCGACTCGACGCCCCTGCCGACCCGGCCAGCCGCTCACGTGCCGATGACGCCGCCGAACGAAGGGCGGCGACGGTCGCATCTATCCCGAACTGCCGGATGAGGACAGCCGCGTCGGCGTGCTGGCGCAGGGCGTCGATGGACGGGATGTCGCGTGGCGATGCGGGCATGGACGGTGCGATTGCGACGGCAGCGGCGTCAGGATACCATTCGGCTCCCGCGCGCCGCCGCGCCCGGCCCATCCGACATGTCATCAGAGCCCACACCCGCTGGCATCCCCGCGCCCGACGTTCCTGCCTTCAAGCCGAAGGAGACCTTCTGGCCGTACGTCGAATTGCCGGAGCAGCCCGACCACGACGAGCTGGTGTCGCTCGATCCCGACCTCCGCGCCGCGCTCTATGGGCCTGACGCGCGGCCGTTCTCGCTCACTCTGGTCTTCCCGCGCTTCGACGGCGACGATTACGAACGTGCGGTTTCGATGGCGAAAGCGTCAGCGGAGTATCGCGAAACAGGCAATGGTGACGGGCTCAGGCACCGGGCGCGGTTCTTGCCTGATCAGCCATTGCAGCTGCGCGATCTGTTCGAGATCGTCGGGCGACTCGACCAGACCGAGGTGCTCATCGACGACCGGCCGGTTCCGTATGCGCGAGAACTCTGGCTGCCCTTGTTCTGGTTTCTGATTCCGCGCTGAGACGCGCCGGAGCCGCCGCCGTGGCCGAGCCGAGCGACCCTGACCGTGACCTGCAGACGCTCGGGGCCGAACTGCGCAAGCTCGAAGCTGAGTACAACCTGTTCTTCTCCGGGGGGCAGGCGCGTCCACCGTGGGAATCCAGGACGAAGTTCGAATCCCAGCTCAAGCGTGTCGAGCGCCTTTCCATCGATGGCACCGGCGCCCGCTTCCGGCTCCAGCAACTGCAGGCACGATATGCCGCATTCGTCGATCTGTGGGACCGCGGCCTTCGTGCGCGAGAGGAGGGCCGGCCGGGGCCATTTGCGCGCCGGGGCGTCCGGGAAGCCGTCGACCGGACCGAGAGGAGCACGAGCGACCATGCCGACCGCATCGTGTTCGTCACGTCGTTCGTCGATCCCCTGTCGGAACGCGACAAACTGCAGGAACTGTTCAGCTCACTGACGGCCGCGCGGAGCGAGACCGGAGAGAATCCGGTCCCGTTCCATCGCTTTGTCGATCTCGTGCGCGATCAGGTGCGGGCGCTGCGATCGCAGGGCACGTCAGAGGTGGCACTGCGCGTGGCCGTCAAGGACGGGCACGTGCACCTGACGGCGCGGGCACTGAAGGGGATGAAGCAGCAGGAAAACGTGAGCGCGGGGTCGAGCGGGATTAGGCTGTAGGCGATGGTCAAGGTGTGGTGCACGCGCCTGCAGGGCTGCGGGGCACCATGGTCGGTGGGGATGGCCACCGGGGCGTCCATCCCCACGAGACTGCCGTTCGCTGGGACCTAGTTGGCCTTCGTGACGTTGCCGGCCTGCGGGCCCTTCGGACCGTCAACGATTTCGAACTCGACCGCCTGGCCCTCTTCGAGTGAGCGGAATCCCGAGCCCCCAATCGCCGAGAAATGCACGAACACGTCCGAGCCTGACTCGCGCTCGATGAATCCGTAACCCTTGGCGTTGTTGAACCACTTGACCTTACCGGTGATGCGCGTCATGCGACTTCCTGCCTTACTGTTGCGTGCGGCCCAGGGGCCGCCTGTTCTTGACGCTCCCCACGCGTCGCGTGACGCAGGGAAGCAGTGCACCCTCCACCTGCACAAAGAGGGTGGCGACGCTGGCCCTCAGCCTCGCCCGCGCAAGCATAACGATCAGTTATCGAAGTTGTCAACGAACTGTCACATGGCAGGAATCCGTCGGGCGGACCCCGGCTGGACGGGTAGAATCCCCGCATGCCTCGCGCACTTCTTTCCGTATCCGACAAGACCGGCCTCATCCCGTTTGCCACCGCCCTGGTAGCCCGGGGGTATGAACTCGTCTCGACCGGCGGCACCTCCGCGGCGCTTGCAGCCGCCGGCCTGCCCGTCACCAGCGTGGCCGACATCACGGGGTTTCCCGAGATGCTCGACGGACGGGTCAAGACCCTGCATCCGCGCGTCCATGGCGGGATACTCGCCAGGCGCGATCGCCCGGATGACCTCGCTGCCCTGGCCGAGCATGGCATCGGGCTCATCGATCTCGTCGCCGTGAACCTCTATCCGTTCGCCGCGGCCGCGGCGAGGCCCGACCTGCCGTTCGACCACCTGATCGAGGAGATCGACATCGGTGGTCCGTCGATGGTCAGGGCCGCCGCCAAGAACTTCCGCGACGTGCTCGTGGTGGTCGAACCGCACGACTACGACGCGGTGGTCGCCGCGCTCGACACCCCCGAGGGGTTCACGCCGGCGTTCCGCTTCGAGCTGGCGCGCAAGGCCTTCGCGCACACCGCGCGCTACGACCAGACGATCAGCGGGACGCTGGCAGAGGTCCGCACCGGCGAGGCCTTCGTCCGCGAGCCGTCGCCCCCGGGCTTGCCGTTGGTGCTCTCGGCCACGTTTGCCAAGGTGCGTGATCTCCGCTACGGCGAGAACCCGCACCAGGTCGCGGCCTGGTACGCGATTCCCGGCTCGACCGGCCTCGGCGCGGCCACCGTCCTCCAGGGCAAGGAACTCTCGTACACCAACCTGCTCGACCTCGATGCCGCGGCACGCCTCGTCCTGGAATTCGACGAGCCGGCAGCCTGCGTGATCAAGCACACGAATCCCAGCGGCGTCGCCACGGCCGAACGCATCGCCGACGCCTACGTGGCCGCTCGTGACGTCGATCCGCTATCGGCGTTCGGCGGCATCGTGGGACTGAATCGCCCGCTCGACGAAACGACGGCCTCGGCCATTGCGACGACGTTCATCGAATGCGTCATCGCGCCGGCCGCGGAGCCGGCGGCACTGGCCATCCTCGCGGCCAAGCCCAACCTGCGGGTCGTCGTCGCCGACTTCAGCCGCTTCGCCGACCTGCAGCAGGCGCACGTCGAGTGGCGTTCGATCCTCGGCGGCCTCCTGGTGCAGGCCAGCGATCGCGTCGCCGAAGCGCGGACTCCCTGGAACGACACCACCTTCGCGTCGCAGGGCCTGCGCGTCGCGACGACACGGCAGCCGACGCCGGCTGAGTGGCAGGCACTGCGGTTCGCCTGGCGCGTGTGCGCCCACGTGAAGTCGAACACGATCGTGTTCACGTCTGCCGACCGGACGCTCGCGACCGGTGCGGGTCAGATGAGCCGCGTCGACTCGGTGAAGGTGGCGACGATGAAGGCCACCCGGTCACTGGCTGGCTCGGTTGTGGCCTCCGATGCGTTCTTCCCGTTCCGCGACGGGATTGACGCGGTCGCGGCGGCCGGGGCGACGGCCGTCGTGCAGCCCGGAGGGTCGGTGCGGGACGCCGAAGTGATCGCCGCGGCCGACGCCCACGGCCTGGCGATGGTGTTCACGGGCCGGCGCCACTTCAGGCACTGAGGGGGGAAGGGTCGCGGCTACGCGAGGCGCGCCAGCAACTCGTTGCGCGTGACCGTCGCCGGACCGAACTTGCTCACCGAGACGCCGGCGGCGTCGTTGGCGAGCATCGCGGATTCCGGCAGCGTCGCGCCGCACGCGAGGGCGAGCGCACACGTCGCGATCACGGTGTCGCCGGCGCCGGTGACATCCGACACTTCCTGCGCGGTCGCGTCCACACCCATCTCGGCCACGATGTCGTCCACCTGTGTGGCCTGTTCGACGATCGTCCGCCCGTCGAGCAACCACAACCCCTGCTCGCCCCGCGTGATCATCACCGAACGGCAGCCCGCCGCCGCACGGAACCGCCGCGCCGCGTCGCGCGCGTCGTCGTTCGTCCGGATGCGCATGGCGGTCGCGGTTTCGGCCTCGTGGTGATTCGGCGTCACCAGCGTGGCGCCTCGATAGCGATCGATGTGCGGGATCTTCGGGTCGACCAGGAGCGGGATCTGTCGCGCCCGTGCGGCATCGACCGCCGCCCCCATCACCGACGTCGTGACGACGCCCTTCAGGTAGTCGGAGACGATGATCACGTCGGCGTCGGCCCCGAGGCGGCGCACGTCTGTCGCGAGGGCCGCGTCGGCGTCGCCGCTCGCGTCGGCATCTTCCTCGTAGTCGATCCGCGCGACCTGCTGGTTTCGCGTGGTGACGATGCGCTGCTTGCGCGTGGTCGGGCGCGACCGGTCGCGCGTGAGGCCGCTCGCATCGATGCCGCTGGCCTCGAGGAGTCGCGCGAGCGTCGTGGCCGCCTCGTCGGTGCCTGTCAGGCCGACGATGGCGACGCGCGCGCCGTATGCCGCAACGTTCTGCGCCACGTTGGCGGCGCCGCCGAGGCGGGCGTCGCTGCGGTGGTAGCGCACGACCGGCACCGGGGCTTCTGGCGAGATGCGCTCGACGCCCCCGATGATGAATTCGTCGAGCATCACGTCGCCGACCACGAGGACGCGGCGCGAGGCGAACTGGTCGACGAGCGCGCGGGCGCGCGTCGCGTGCAGGTGCTGGGCCATTACCGGGCGTTCGCCCGTGTCGGCTGATCGTTGGCGAACGGCAACGTGATCAGGACGAGCAACAGGATCAGGAACTCGGAATCGCCGAAGTTGTACTCGAACAACCCCGCGGCGAACATGCTGACGAGCGCAGCAAGACCGGCGGCGGCGATTGACGGGTCGGCGCTCGTGCGCATGCGCTTCACGAGATCCCACGCCGTCACGGCGACGAACCACAGCCACAGGGCGAGCGCCGGCAGGCCACGCTCGGCGGCGATCTGCATCGGCACGTTGTGCAGGTGTGGAGTCTCGGCGTGGACGGCGCTCGCGACGCGATACTGCGGATACTGCACGGTCACCATGTCGGGGCCGACGCCGGTGAGCGGATGGTCTTTCACCATCGCCGCGCCCGCCTGCATCATCGCGAGCCGATCGCGGTTCGACGGATCCTTCAGGTCGAACATCGAGTACATCCGGTCGGTCACCTGCCCGGGCGCCAGCGCGATGAAGAGCGCGGCGACCACCGGCGTGATCGCGAGCAGGCGGCGGTCCTTGAGCATGAACAGCACACCGATCGCGAGGCAGGCGCCGACCCACGCGCTGCGCGTGAAGGTCAGGGCCAGCGCGACCACCACGGCCGGCAGCACCAGCGCGGCCCACGCGCGATCGCGTGGACGATACAGGATGCGCGCGATGGCCACCCCGATCACGAGCATGATCACGCCGGAATACGTCATGTAATGCGTGAGCGTGCCCTGCGGACGCTTGCCCAGGTTGTCGTAGTGCAGGATGCCGTACTGGACGATGCCGGCGATGGCCGCCAGGGCCCCGACCGAGAGCACCACCGTGTGGATGCGCCCGGCGCGCCCGTTGCGCGCCAGCCGCATCGTCATCGGCACGACGAGGAAGAGCAGCACTTCCTTCGCGTCGAGCAGGCTGCGCGCGGGATCCGACGACACCGCCGCGGAGACCAGCGTCGCCGCCGCATACGCCGTGAGCGGCACGAAGAAGCGCGGCGTGGCGACGTGCTCGCGCCGCACCAGCACCAGGGTCAGCCACCCCACCAGCGCGACCGCCAGCAGGATCTCGGAGGCCGCAATCGAGACCTGCGTGGCGCCGGCACACGCCGCCAGCGCGATCAGGCTCGCATCAGCGAGCCGATCGCGGGTGGGCAGGGGCAGGGTCGCGGTGCCGGCGGTCATCGGGAAGATCGGGTCGTTCAGGCGTCGATGGTGGCTTCGTCGATCAGCATCACCGGGATGTCGTCGACGATCGGGTACACGCGGTGGCAGGTGGCGCATTTCAGGGCGGTGCCGTTGCGCACCAGTTCCACTGGCGTCTTGCAGGCCGGACACGCGAGTATTTCGAGCAATTGCTGATCGACGGGCATGGATCCTCCGGGCGCGAGTATACCGCCGCCGTCTGCCTGTGGAACAATCGTGGCATGTCCGTGTTGCCCGCCCTGCTCGTTGCGCTCGTGTTGCAGCCCCCGGCCCCCGCGCCCGTCCAGCCTCCGGCCCCGCCTCCGACCGCATCGCAGGCCGAGGCCTACTTCGACTTCATCCGTGGACGGTACCTCGAGGGCGAGGGCGAGGGTGAGGCCGCTGTTGCGGCCCTGCGCCGGGCCGCCGAGCGTGACCCGGCCTCGGCCGAGGTCCGCGCCGAGCTCGCAGGCCTGCTGGCCCGCGCCGGTCGCGCCGACGAGGCCATGCAGGCCGCCAAGGAGGCGCTCGCTCTCGACCCCGACAACAGCGAGGCCCATTGGGTGCTCGGGACCCTCTACGCGTCGCGCCTCCAGCAGCGTGGCGAGCAATCGCAGGTCCCGGCGGCCGAGGACGTCGAGACGGCCATCGATCATCTCCAGAAAGCACGACCGAACCGCGCGTACGACCTCGGGTTGCTCCTCACCCTGGGGCGGCTGCAGCTGGCGGGCGGCCATGCCGAGGCGGCGATCGAGCCGCTCAACACCCTGTGGCAGCAGGAGCCGGGTATGGCCGATGCCGGCCTGCTGCTCGGGCAGGCCTACGAGGCGGTGGGCAAGGTGGCCGAGGCGATCACCGTGCTGCGCGAGGTGGTGGCCTACGAACCGCGGTTCGTGCGCGCATGGACGGTGCTCGCCGAGATGCTCGAGAAGCAGGGCGACAGCGCCGGCGCAGCCGAGGCCTACCGCCAGGCCGCCGGCCAGGCGCCGCGCGCGGCCGAACTCCGGATGCGCGAGGCGTCGTCGTGGCTCGCGGCCGACCAGCCCGCCAAGGCGCGCGACGTGCTGCGCGAACTGGTCCAGCAGATGCCGACCGATGGCAACGTCCTCTACCTGCTGTCGGAAGCCGAACGTCGCGCCGAGGCGCTGCCCGAGGCAGAGTCGGCCGCCCGGCGCCTGATCGTGCTGGAGCCTTCCGGCCTGCGCGGCGCGTACTCGCTGGCGCTGGCCCTCGAGCAGCGCCGCGCCTACCGCGACGTGATCGCCACGCTGGCGCCGGCCATCGACAAACAGCCCGCCGGCAGCCGCCAGGTGCTTGCGCCGCTGGTCCACCTCGCCTTCGCCTACCAGGAACTGGGCGAATACGACCGCGCGATTGCGGCGTTCGAGCGTGCCCGCACGCTGAACCCCAACGACGTCTCGCTGGGCATGTACGTCGGGCAGGCGCTGCTGGCGTCGAAGCAGTTCGACAGGGCAGCGACGGAACTGGCCACGGCCCGGCGCGCGGCGCCCGATGACCTGCGACTGGCCCGGCTCGAGGCCCAGGCGTGGCGTGGCCAGGGACAGGTCGACCGCGCGGTCGGCATCCTCACGCCTTTTGTCGAGAAGCCAGGCGCGACGTCGGCTGCCTACCAGGCGCTGGCGAACATCTACGGTGATGCGAAGCGGTACAGCGACGCGCTGCGGGTGCTCACCGAGGCCGAGGCGAAGTTCGCCGACGACGCCGACGTCCCGTTCCAGCGTGGGGCCATCTACGAGCAGCAGAAGCAGTACGACGAGGCCGAGTCGGCGTTCCGCTCGGCGCTGGCGCGCGATCCGCTGCACGCGCCCACGTTGAACTACTTCGGCTACATGCTCGTCGAGCGTGGCCAGCGGCTCGACGAAGCCGTCCAGATGATCGAGCGCGCGCTGCTCGCCGATCCACACAACGGCTCGTACCAGGACTCGCTCGGATGGGCGCTTTTCAGGAAGGGTGACGTCGCCAGGGCGAAGACCTACCTGGCGACGGCGGCCGAGCAGCTGCCCACGAACTCCATCGTGCAGGATCACTACGGCGACGTGCTGCTCGCGCAGAAGGACGTCGCGGGTGCCATCGCAGCGTGGAAGAAGGCGCTCGCGGGTGATCGCGACCAGGTGGATCCGGCGGCCATCCAGAAGAAGATCGATGACGCAGAGCGAACGCCCCGGTAGAGGGCGGCGATGCGGGCGCGCGTGGCCGCGCGTCGCCGCAGCCGCCCTCGTGGGGCTGGCCGTCGCGTGTGCGCCAGCGGTTCGCGTGGCGTTGCCCGATCCCGGGCAAGCGGTGGTCGATCCGGCGGCACACGCCGTGATCGCGCGGCTGGCGTCCGCCTGCACGGCGATCCGCACGGTGACGACCAACATCGGTGTGTCCGGACGCGTCGGGCGCCAGCGCGTGCGCGGCACGCTGCAGGTGGGCATCGCGCGCCCGGGTCAGCTGCGGATTGACGCGGTGGCACCATTCGGCGCGCCGGTGTTCACCCTCGCCGCGGATGGCCGCTCGACCACGCTGGTGATGCCGCGCGAGCACGCGTTCATCACGGGCGTGTCGGTCGAGCAGTTGCTCGACGCGCTCGTCCAGCTGCCGCTGTCGGCCGACGATCTCGCCGCGTTGACGCTGGCCTGCCCCTCGGGCGCGCTCGACGATGCGCAGTCGCGGCGCCACGGCGACGGCACGGTCTCGGCCGCCGATGCGACAGGGATCGTCGCGTTCGCGCGCACGTCCCCGCGCGAACGGGTGACGGGGTTGCTGTTCCCGCCGAACACGGCGCGTCAGCGCCAGGTGGCGGCGGTCTACCAGGAGCCGGCCGGCTCGGCGCGCCGGGTCATCGAGGTCGCCGTCGGCCCGTCGTCGGCGCCGCTGGCCCAACTGCGCCTCACCCTCAGCGACCTCGACACGGGCGGCACACTCGCGGCGGCCGCCTTCGAGGTGGCCATCCCCGCCGGGGCGCGAGCGCTGACGCTCGACGACCTGCGGCGGATGAGTCCGTTTGCCGCGGCACCGGTGTCGACGCACTGAGCCATGCCGACCATTACCCTGCCGGCGTTCGCCAAGATCAACCGTGACCTCCGCATCGCGGGGCGCGATGACGAGGGCTATCACCTGATCTCGACCGTCTTCGAGACGCTGGCCCTGCACGACACGATATCGTTCGACGCGATTGACGGCCCCTTGCGCGTGACCTGCAGTGATCCGTCGTTGCCGACAGACGACGGCAACCTGGTGACGCGGATGGTGCAGGCCTGGTGCCGGCGCCACCGTCGGGGCGTCACCGGCGGCATCCACGTGCACATCGAAAAGCGGATTCCCATGCAAGCAGGTCTCGGCGGAGGCAGTGCGGATGCGGCCGCAACCCTGATCGCCCTGACCATGCACGCCGAGGGGATCGCGCATCCGTCAGACGCGCGCGACGTGCTGGCGCCGGACGATTGGGCGATGGCCGCCAGCCTCGGGGCCGACGTGGCGTTCTTCCTGGTCGGGGGACGTGCCCTGGGGACCGGTCGAGGCGAGCACCTGCGGCCACTGGACGAGGCGCCGATGCGGCCGGTGGTCGTGGCGCAACCGGGCTTCGGCGTGCCGACGGCCGATGCGTATCGCTGGTTTGCCGACGCGTCGGGCCTCGGGCGCGGGCAGCGGCTCCGGCGTTCCGGCGCTGTCGCCGACGCGGGCGCGACGGGGTGCACGAACGACCTGCAGGCGGCCGTGGCGGCGCGCTTCCCGGCCATCGGTCGCCTCGTGATCGCCCTGCGAGCCTGCGGCGCCAGGCAAGCGGCGATGACCGGAAGCGGGTCGGCGGTGTTCGGGGTCTTCGACCGCGCCCGCGACGCGGAGCGCGCGCTCGACGCCGTCGCTGCGCAGGGAGCGCGAACGTGGCTGACGACGACGCTGACGCGTGCTGCGTGCTGGGATCGCGCCGACGGCATCGCTCCGGGAGCCTCGTCGGCCGACTGCGGGTATTGAAGCTCCGGAAGTACTGGGCAGGGGTCGAGGCGCGACGCTGCGGCGACTCAGCGGGCGGCTCGCCCGACGGCCCAGCCGGGCGGGGGCCAAGGTGGCCGGCGATGGCGTCCAGATTGCCGGGCCGGGCAGAGTTCGTCTATACTGCCCGTTTGTGCCCGCACGGGCAGCGCTTCCCATCGCGTTCCTCTCCTCCAAGTCGCTCGTCGAGACGGTCAGCACGGCCTCGAAGTGGTCCTTGACAGGGGGGAGGGTGTCGCAGGGGCGGACTCGCGTGCGGGGACATTGCTGTGGACGCGCACGTGGTCAGATGGGGCGTCGCCAAGTGGTAAGGCACGGGCCTTTGGAGCCTGCATTCGGAGGTTCGAATCCTCCCGCCCCAGCCACCCGCGGGTTCCGTAGGCTCGTCGCAATGCACTTTTCACGCTGGTGACACGCGGGAAACGCCGAGTATGCACCGGGCCGAACTCAAGCTCTTTGCAGGGAGCGCGCATCCGCTGCTGGCGAAGGAAATTGCGGATGTGCTCGGGGTTCCGATCGGGCAGGCACGCCTGCACCGCTTCCCCGACACCGAGGTGGCGTTCCAGATCGACGAGAACATCCGCGGCAAGGATGTCTTCATCGTGCAGCCGACCTGCCGGTCGGTGGATGAACACCTCGTCGAGCTGTGCATCATGATCGACGCGTTCCGCCGCTCGTCGGCGGCGCGGATCACGGCAGTGATTCCGTATTACGGCTACGCGCGGCAGGACCGGAAGGACAAGCCGCGGGTGCCGATCTCGGCCAAGCTGGTGGCGAACCTGCTGAGCGCGGCCGGGGCGAACCGGGTGTTGACGATGGACCTGCACAAGGCGCAGATTCAGGGGTTCTTCGACATCCCGGTCGACCACCTGTTCGCGGCGCCGGTGATCATCGATTACCTGGCGCGGCAGCAGTTCAAGGACGTCACGATGGTGTCGCCGGATGCCGGGGGGGCCGAGCGCGCGCGCGCCTACGCCAAGCGCCTCGGCGCGGAGCTGGCCATCATCGACAAGCGGCGCAGCAGCGATACGGGCGCGGCAGAAGTGATGCACGTGATCGGGGATGTCGAGGGGCGCACCTGCATCATCCAGGACGACATCATCGATACCGCCGGCACGATCCAGAAGGCGGCGGTGGCGTTGAAGCAGAACGGCGCGGCGCGGATCATCGCGTGCGCGGTGCACGGGGTGCTCTCGGGACCGGCCGTTGGCCGCATCGAGCAGGCGCCGATCGATCAGCTCGTGGTGACGAACACCATCCCCCAGGATGAGGTCTGTCAGCAGTCGGAGAAGGTAGTGTGTCTGTCGGTGGCGCGGCTGCTTGGCCAGGCCATCCGCAGCATCCACGAAGAGACCTCGGTCTCGTCGTTGTTTGTCTGAAGCACGCGAACAGGAAAAGAAAAAGGCAGCGAACATGGAAGCCACGTTGAATGCGGTGAAGCGCGAGTCGCGGGGGAAGAACGAAGCACGGCGGTTGCGCGTCGCCGGCAGCATCCCGGCGGTGGTCTACGGCGGTGAGCAGGGCGCGGTCGCCATCTCGGTCGATCCCAAGGCGCTCTCGCGGATCCTCCACTCGGAGTCCGGGGTCAACACGCTCGTCGACCTCAAGGTCGATGGCGAGGCGCCGACCAAGGTGCTGGTGAAGGACTTCCTGCTCCAGCCGGTCGATCACTCGCTGCTGCACGCGGATTTCTATCGCATCGCGATGGACAAGCTGCTGACGGTGTCGGTGCGGATCGAGGTCGAGGGCGAGGCGAAGGGCGTCAAGCTGCAGGGTGCCGTGCTCGAGTTCCTGACCCGCGAGATCGAGGTCGAGTGCCTGCCGGCCGACATCCCCGAGTCGATCACGGTGAACGTGAGCGAGCTGACGATGGGGCAGTCGGTGCGCGTCCGCGACGTGGCCGAGGGGCAGAAGTGGACGCCGCTGGTCGATGGCGACCTGATGCTCGTGCACCTCGTGGCGCCGAAGGCCGTGGCCGAGGCCGCCGTCGAGGGGGCCGTGACCGCGACGCCGGAACCGGAAGTGATCAAGAAGGGCAAGACCGACAAGGAAGACTAGTGAAGCTGCTCGTCGGGCTCGGCAACCCGGGGCCGCGCTACCGCGCGACATACCACAACATCGGGTTTGACGTGGTCGACGAGGTGGCGGCACGTCACCACGCCGTGTTCGGGACGTCGACGGCCGAGGCCTTGACGGCCCGCGTGCGCGGCCTGGCCGACGATGTGTGGCTGGTGAAGCCGCTGACATTCATGAACCTGAGTGGGCGCGCCGTGGGCGCGCTCGCGCGGTTCTACAAGCTCGAACCCAGCGACCTGCTCGTCATCGTCGACGAGGTGGCGCTGGAGAGAGGCCGGGTGCGGTTGCGCCCGAGCGGATCGGCGGGGGGCCACAACGGCCTGAAGTCGGTCATCGAACACCTCGGAACCGACGCGTTTCCGCGATTGCGCGTCGGTGTCGGTCGCGGGGATCCGCGACGCGATCTCGCCGACCACGTGCTGTCCCGGGTTCCCGACGACGAGCGCGTGATCATGCGCGAGGTCACGACACGTGCCGCCGATGCGGCCGAGTGCTTCGTCGAGCAGGGGCTCGAGGAAGCGATGAACCGTTTCAATCGCAACGCGGTGGCCTGACGACAACGGGCCGCGCGCGCTCCTTGCCACCATCGTGGTGGCCGCTCAGTCCAGAAGGAGACACTGAATGAGCGCAACACGTCAGTACGAATTGATCTACATCGTGTCGCCCGTCGCGACCGACCAGGAGGTCGCCGACCTGCACACCCAGGTCGAGACCATCGCCGCGAAGTTCGCGGGCACGCTCGAGAAGACCGAGAACTGGGGACGCCGCAAGCTGGCGTACGAGATCGGTCCGCATCGCGAGGGCACCTACGTCCTCGAAACCCTGAACGGCCCGTCGGCGATGATGAACGAGATGGAGCGCCGCCTCAAGGTGAGCGACAAGGTCATCCGCCTCCTCGTCGTTCGCGTGGACGAGGAGACCCGCATCGCCGAGCGCAAGAAGGCCGAGCGCCAGGCGGCCGCGGCCGCGCGTCGCGCGGCCCGTGGCGAGCCCGAGCCGGTCGAGACCCCGGCTGGCGGTCCGGACGATGCCCCGGTCGACGATCTGGCCGGTGACGATTCGATGATTCAGGAAGAGGTGTAGCGATGGCCGAACACAATCATTCATCGGGTGGCGACGGCGGGTCCGGGTCGTCGTTCGGAGGAGGACGCAGCGGCGGCGGCGCGGGCCGTGGTCGTCGTGACGACAAGGGGGGACGCCGTGGCGGCTTCCGTCGTCGTCGTGTCTGCAAGTTCTGCGTCGAGAAGATCGACGTGATCAGCTACAAGGACGTGCGTCTGCTGACGGGCTACATCCCGGAGCGCGGCAAGATCCAGCCGCGCCGGCTGTCGGGGACCTGCGCCGCGCACCAGCGCAAGCTCCAGACCGCGATCAAGCGCGCGCGCCAGCTCGCGCTGATCCCGTATCTGACCGACTAGGCGCGGAGGCCCACCGATGATCGAAATCATTCTCAAGGAGCCGGTCGAGCACCTCGGCGACCGTGGCGACATCGTCAAGGTCGCGCCCGGCTACGCGCGCAACTACCTGTTGCCGCGCGGGCTCGCCCTGCAGGTGACCGCAGGCAACCGCCGCCAGATCGAACACATGAAGAAGGTGGCGGTGATCAAGGCGGCCGAGGAACGGTCGGCTGCCGACGCGCTCGCCGCACGCCTGTCGGGCGTGGTGTGTGTCATCGCCCGCAAGGTCGGCGACAAGGACACGCTCTACGGGTCGGTGACCTCGGCCGACATCGCCGAGGTCCTCGCCGCGCAGCAGATCGTGATCGACAAGCGCAAGATCCAGCTGCCCGAGCCCATCAAGACGCTCGGCGACTTCACGGTGCCCGTCAAGGTGCACAGTGGGGTGACCGCGCAGGTGCAGGTGCAGGTGGTGAAGGCCGAGTAGGACGCCGCCGGGCTTCGCGCCCGGCTGCCCGGATACCAGGGCGGGCGCTGCGGACGGCATGGCCGTCTGCAGCGCCCGTTGTCTTTTCGCGACGGATGTGATCCTCGCCTCTCCGGCGCCGATCACGGCGCGTTTTTCGCGATCGCGGCGGCGGGGCGAGATGGATGTATGATCCGCCTTCTTCACACGCCCGTCGTCCTGCCGACCCATGCCCGACGTCCTCGAATCCGCGCGCACGCTGCCACACAATCTCGACGCCGAGCGTTCCGTGCTGGGCGCCGTCATGCTGCGCAACGACGCGATCAACCAGGCCACCGAGTTGATCGACAGCACCGACTTCTTTCGCGAGGCGCATCGACTCATCTTCGACAAGATGATCTCGCTCAGCGAGCGCGGGCTGGCCATCGATCTCGTCACGCTCAAGGAAGAACTCAGCCGCGCGGGCGTGCTCGAGAGCGTCGGCGGACCGGCCTACATCACGTCGCTCGTCGACGGTGTGCCGCGGGCGACGAACGTCGAGTACTACGCGCGCATCATCAAGGAGAAGTCGACCCGCCGCCACCTGATCGCCTCGGCGAGCAAGATCGTGGCCGAGGCATACGACAGCGACCAGGAGGCCGACGAGATCCTCGACGGCGCCGAGCGCACGATCTTCGAGATCGCCGACGCTTCGCTGCGCAGCGGCTTCGTGCCGCTCAGCGCGCTGGTCGACTCGAGCTGGAGCACCATCGAGCAACTGCAGGAACGCCGCGGCATGATCACCGGCGTGCCGAGCGGTTTCGCCGAGCTCGACAAGCTGACCAACGGCCTCCAGCCGTCAGACCTCGTCATCATCGCGGCGCGCCCGTCGATGGGCAAGACCAGCTTCGTGCTCAACATCGCGCAGCATGTCGGCACGACCACCGACATGACCGTCGGCTTCTTCAGCCTCGAGATGTCGAAAGAGCAGTTGTTCATGCGCATGCTCACGTCGGAAGCGCGCATCGACGCCCAGAAGTTCCGCACGGGCTATCTCAACGAACGCGACTACGGCAAGCTCAGCGCCGCGCTCGGCGTGCTGCGCGAGGCCCGCGTGTTCATCGACGACTCGGCCTCGATCGGCATGCTCGAGATGCGCGCCAAGGCACGCCGCCTCAAGGCCGAGCACGGCCTCGACCTGCTCGTGGTCGACTACATCCAGTTGATGCAGGGACGCGGGCGAGCCGACAACCGGCAACAGGAACTGGCCCAGATCTCGCGGCAGATGAAGGGCCTGGCCAAGGAACTGCACGTCCCCATCGTCGCGCTCTCGCAGTTGTCGCGCGCGCCGGAGACGCGTTCCGAGCATCGCCCCCAGCTGTCGGACCTCCGCGAGAGCGGCGCCCTCGAGCAGGACGCCGACGTGGTGATGTTCATCTACCGCGAAGACCGCTACCGCCAGGAGAACGAGGAGGAGACGGGCATCGCCGAGATCATCGTCGCCAAGCAGCGCAATGGCCCGATCGGCACCGCCAAGCTCGCCTTCCTCAACGAGTACACGCGCTTCGAGAACATCGAGTGGCGCGAACAGCCGCGTGAGTAGGACGCGCGGAGTGGCCAGATGAGCCGCACCGTCAGGCAGACACGCGCGCGCGTCGACCTCGCCGCCCTCGCGCGCAACTTCGCCGTGCTCGACGCCTTCGTGCGCGCCGAGCAACCGCACGCCCCGCCGACGGTGATGCCGGTCGTGAAGGCGAACGCCTATGGGCACGGCGCGGCGCGCGTCGCGCGCGCGCTCGAGAGCGCGGGCGCGTCGACACTCGCCGTGGCCGACATCGAAGAAGGCATCACCTTGCGCGAGGCGGGCGTCACCGTCCCGATCCTCGTCTTCGGCGCGCTGTCGATCTCCGACGTGGCGGGCCTGTTCGAGCACCGGCTGACGCCGACCGTGTCATCGCCGTGGGCGGCGCGGGCGCTGGCCGACGCCGCGCGCGCGCGGGGCACGATCCTCGGGTGCCACCTGAAGATCGACACGGGCATGCATCGCCTGGGCTTCAGGCACGACAACCTCGCGCGCACGCTGCCGCCCATCCTCGCGCGCGGCCACCTGCGCATCGATGCCGTCTACACGCATTTCGCGACCGCCGACGACCACGAGCATCCCCTCTTCGCGCAGCAGCGCACGCGATTCGAGGCGGCGCGCGCGACCGCGTCACGGCTCGGCCTCGGTGACGTCGCCGTCCACGCCGCGAACAGCGCGGCCCTGCTGCGAGACACGCGCGTCTGGTTCGACGCGGTCAGGCCGGGCCTGCTGATCTACGGCGTCGTGCCACCGCCGGTGACGTCGACGCTCGCGCTCGAACCGGTCCTGTCGTTGCAGAGCCGCGTGGTCACCGTCAAGCAGATCAGGGCCGGCGAGAGCGTGGGCTACGGCGCCCGGTACGTGGCCGACGAGCCGCGCGCGATTGCGGTCATCCCCGCAGGATACGCCGACGGCCTCGACCTCCGGCTCGGCGGCCGAGGCCACGTGATCGTTCGTGGGCGTCGCGCGCCGATCGTCGGCTCGATCTGCATGGACATGCTGACGGTCGACGTGACGGGTCTCGACGTGGAACCCGGCGACGAAGCCGTCTTCATCGGATCGCAGGGCGACGAGCGGATCGACGTGCGCGAGATGGCCGCGACGATTGGGACCATCCCCTGGGAGATCCTCTGCCGCATCGGCACACGCATCGAGCGGGTCTACACATGACGAAACCCCCGAAGACCGTCTTCGCCTGCCAGGAATGCGGCGCGCAGCACGCCAAGTGGGTCGGGCGCTGTCCCGATTGCGGCGCGTGGAATTCCATCGTCGAGGAACTGCCGTCGCCGGCAGCTGCAGAGCCGTCGGCGTTCCAGCAGCGCTACACGATGGGCGCACGGTCTGAGGCGCGCCTCTACGGCGATGTCGACACCCTCGTCGCCGAGCGCCTGACGACCGGGATCACCGAGTTCGATCGCGTGCTCGGCGGCGGGATCGTGCCGGGCTCGCTGGTGCTGCTCGGCGGCGAGCCCGGGATTGGCAAGTCGACGCTGCTGCTGCAGGCCGCGGCCCACTTCGCGCAGCACGCCCCGGTCCTGTACTGCTCGGGCGAGGAGTCGGAGCACCAGATCAAGTCGCGCGGTGAGCGTCTCGGGATCGGCCACGCGCAACTCTACCTGCTCGCCGAGACCTGCCTGGAGCGGATCCTCGAAGAGGTGGCGCGGCTCCGGCCGGCGCTGCTGATCATCGACTCCGTCCAGACGATGTTCTCGTTGAAGCTGCAGTCGGCCCCGGGCAGCGTCGCCCAGGTGCGCGAGACCGCCACGCAGATCCTCTTTGCCACGAAGGGCCAGAACCTCCCCACGTTCCTCGTGGGCCACGTCACGAAGGACGGTGGCCTGGCCGGGCCGAAGGTGCTCGAACATATCGTCGATACCGTCCTGTATTTCGAGGGCGCCCGGCACCACGCGCACCGCCTCGTGCGGGCGGTGAAGAACCGCTTCGGCGCAATCTCCGAGCTGGGCGTGTTCGAGATGACCGGCCGCGGGCTCACGCCGGTTCCAAACCCGTCGGAGATGTTCCTGGCACAGCGGCCCGCCAACACCCCTGGCTCGGCGGTCCTCTGCTGCCTCGAGGGATCGCGGCCCCTGCTGGTCGAGGTGCAGGCCCTGGTGAGCACCAGCAGCTACGGAAATGCCCAGCGCACGGCCAACGGCCTCGATCGGACGCGGCTGTCGCTGCTGCTCGCCGTCCTCGAGAAACGCGCCGGCCTGAACCTCGTCGCCGAAGACGTCTTCGTGAACCTCGCGGGGGGGATCGAAGTCGAGGAACCCGCTGCCGATCTGGCCGTGGTGGCCGCCATCGCGTCGAGCGTGCGCAACCGACCGATTCGCGAGCGGACCGCCGTGTTCGGTGAAATCGGGTTGGCGGGCGAGGTCCGCAGCGTGCCGCAGGGCGCCCTCCGGGTCAGGGAGGCTGCGCAACTGGGCTACACACGGTGCGTGATCCCAGAGGGCACGTGTCCCCCTTCCGAGGTGCCGGCTGGATGCGACCTCGTCGAGGTCAGGCGCGTGGGCGAGGCCATCGAGGCGCTCGTGGACTGGTGACAGCCCCGGGCAGGTGATGACACGTTAAGTGGCGTACCCACCGGGACGATAAGGGTATGATGGCAGCCGGCGTCGCCGTCTTATGACCTGGTTCTTGCTCGCGCGTGCCTTATTCGTCGTCGGCCTTGTCGCGTCGGCTGTTTTTCTCGAGCCCCTGCCGGTCGGAGGTGTCGTCGCGAATGCTGCCTTCGGGCTCGGCCTGGGCGGCGTCTGCGTCCTGCTCGAATTGCGCCTGAAGACCGCGTCGGTGACGACCCTGCTGGGCGCCCTGCTCGGCGGGGCCATCGGCCTCCTGATCGCCAAGACGATTGGCGCCGCGCTGTTCTGGGCGAACGTCTCCGACCACAGGATCGCGTTCCTGCACAGCGCCGTGCTGCTGCTGTTGACCTACCTGGGCCTGGTCACCGGCGCGCGCCGCGCCGAGTGGCTCGAACCGGCGCGACTGCTGGGACTCTTCCACACCGCCCCGGCCGACCGTCGGTACAAGCTCCTCGATACCAGCGTGATCATCGACGGCCGCATCGCGGACGTCTGTGAGACGGGCTTCATCGACGGCACGCTGGTGGTGCCGCAGTTCGTGCTCAAGGAACTGCAGATGGTGGCCGACTCGTCGGACGCGCTCAAGCGCAACCGCGGCCGGCGCGGGCTCGACATCCTTGCCCGCATCCAGAAGATGGCGCTCGTCGAGGTGCTCATCTCCGATGTCGACTTCCCGGCCGTGCGCGAAGTCGACCTGAAGCTGATCGAACTGGGACGCACGTTGCAGGCGAAAATCGTCACGAACGACTTCAACCTGAACAAGGTCGCGCAACTGCGCGGCATCGCCGTGCTGAACATCAACGAACTCGCCAACGCGCTCAAGCCGGTCGTGCTGCCCGGCGAGTTCATGAAGGTGTTCATCCTGAAGGAAGGCAAGGAGTACAACCAGGGTGTGGCCTACCTCGACGATGGCACGATGGTCGTGGTCGACAACGCCCGGCGGCTGATCGGGAAGAACATCGACATCGTCGTCACGTCGGTCCTGCAGACGACGGCGGGCAAGATGATCTTCGGTCGCCACATCGACGCTGCGCAGCAAGGTGCGCCGGCATCCGGGGCGACGCAGGCCGCATCCGGGCCGACGGGTGCCGGGCCTGCTTCCGGCGCGGCCCTGCCGGCTGCGGACAAGGACGAGGGCGCCAAGCGCAGCCGTCCGGTGCCGCAGGCCTAGCTCCACGCCCTTGCGAATCCCGACCTTCCATTGGTGGCGGACGGTCTTCTTCCTCATTCCCGTCATCGGCCTGTACACCGTCGGGTTCGGCATCGTGTCGATCGGATCGGTGTTGCTCGGCGGCAGCGGAGCGCTCGCGCATCGATGCCAGCGATGGTGGGGATGGATGATCCTCGCGACCACGGGCGTCAACGTGACGGCGTCGGGCATCGAGCGCGTGCCGCCGAAGCGATCGTATGTCTTCGTCTCGAACCACCAGAGCTTCTATGACATCCCCGTGATCTTCTGGTTCGTGCCGTTCGGCCTGCGCATCATCGCGAAGGCGTCGCTCGGGCCGGTCCCGTTCATCGGGTGGCACCTGCGCCGCACGGGCCACGTCCTCGTCCAGCGCGAAAACCCTGGTGCGTCCACGTTCGCGCAGGTGGCGGCGCTCATGGCCGCGGGCCACTCGCTCGTCGTCTTCCCCGAGGGGACGCGGAGTGTTGACGGCCGCGTGGGGCGATTCCGTGCCGGCATCTTCACGCTCGCCATCGAGTCGGGCCTTCCCATCGTGCCCATCGCCGTGACCGGCACGACGAGGGTCATGCCCAAGAACCACCTCACGACGTCACCCGGCAACGTGACCATCGAGGTGCTCGATCCCATCGAGACGACCGGCCTGACGCGCGACGACGCCAAGGCGCTCGCCAAGCGCGTCGAGGATCTCGTCGTGGCGGCCGTGAGCCGTGCACAGGCGGAGCCCACGTGACGTTCATCACGGCGCCCGACGTGGCCGTGCACGTCGTGGCCGGCGTGCTGCGCCTCGATGGCGTGGTCGTGGCGCTCGATGACGCGGCCCTGGGCGACGCGATGCAGCGCGCGGCGCGTGCGATGGCGCAGTCGGCAGATCGCGCAGCGATCGTGACCGCGGTCCGTGGCATGTATCGCCGGTTCGGCGTCGATCCCACGCGGACGCGCCCCTCGTCTGAAGCACTGCTCCGTCGCGTCCGGAAGGGGGAGCCGCTTCCACGGATCAACACGCTGGTCGACGTGGGCAACTGGTGTTCCCTCGAAACGCAGTTGCCGTTCGGGGTCTACGACGCCGATGCGATTCGCGGGGACGTGTTGCTGCGGGTCGGCGCCGAGGACGAGGCGTACGCCGGGATCCGCAAGGACGTCGTGCACGTCGGCGGACGGTTGACCCTGGTCGATGCCGCGGGGCCGTTCGGCAACCCCTCCTCGGATTCGGCGCGCACCATGGTGACCGCAGCCACGACGTCCACGGTCATCGTCATCTTCACACCACGAAGCCTTGGCGCTGGCGCCGCGCGCGACGCGATGCGCCTGACGGCCGGGCGCGTCGCGACGTACGCAGGCGGCCACGTCGTGGCCGAGGAGGCGCTGTGACAACTCGCCCGTGTGTGGCCGCGGTCATCGTCGCCGGGGGAAGCGGCAGCCGCGTCGGTGGTGACCGCCCGAAGCAGTTCCTCGACATCAACGGCCGCACGGTCGTGCAGCGCAGCATCGACGCGTTCGTCGGCAGCGGTCTCGTCGACGACATCGTGGTGGTGCTGCCGACGGCGTTCATCGACGACGCCGAGGCGATCATGGGCCGACGCACCTCGGTGAACCTTCGCGTGGTGGCCGGCGGACCGAGGCGGCAGGACTCGGTGGCCGCGGGGGTGGCCGCCGTGAACACGATGGCCTACGTGGTGCTGGTCCACGACGCCGCTCGACCGTTCGTCAGCACCGCACTGATCGGCGCCACGATTGCCGCCGCCACGAGGCACGGCGCCGCGATCGTCGCCCTGCGCGCGCTCGACACCGTCAAGCAGGTCGAGGTCGTCGACAACGAGTTGATGGTTGCCCGGACGCTCCCTCGCGACAACGTCTACCTGGCGCAGACGCCCCAGGGGTTCACGCGCGAGGTGCTGGCCCGCATCGTGGCGCTGTCGGCCACCGACGACGCGACCGACGAGGCGGCGCTGGCCGAGGCGCTCGGCGTGCGTGTCGCCATTGTCCCGGGCGACGCGACGAACCTGAAGGTGACGGTGCCGGCCGACCTGGTGTTGGCCCGGGCCATCGCCACGGCTCGCGCCAACACGTCTGACCGCAAGGTGGAGTGATGGCGATGCTGCCGCCGTTCCGGATCGGGATCGGATACGACTCGCATCGGTTCACCGAAGGCCGGCGGCTCGTCCTCGGCGGCGTGCACATCGCGTCAGACCGGGGCCTGGCGGGTCACAGCGACGCCGATGCCGTGTGCCATGCCCTGACCGATGCCGTTCTCGGCGCGGCCAACCTCGGTGACATCGGCAGGTTGTTTCCCGACACCGACCCCGCGTGGAAGGACGCCGACAGCGTGCGCCTGCTCGAGATGGCCGTGTCGCGCGTGCACGCGGCCGGTTACGCGGTGGGGAACGTAGACGTGGTCGTCATCTGCGAGCGCCCGAAGATCGGTCCGCATGCCGACGCGATGCGTGCCGTGCTGGCGCGCGCGCTGCAGGTCGCGCCGGGCGACGTGTCGGTGAAGGGCAAGACCAACGAAGGCGTTGACGCCACCGGCCGCGGCGAGGCGATCGCCGTGCACGCCGTCGCGATGCTCGTCAGAAACATTCCCGTGTAGCGGCCGGGCGGGGTGATCCCCTATAATCCACAGTTCCCCCGGACGCTCGCCGTCTGGCAAGGTCCCCCGTCTCCTGCTCATGCGCCTGCGTTTCGCTCCCAGCCCGACCGGCCACCTGCACGTCGGCAACGCTCGCACGGCGTTGTTCAACTGGCTGCTGGCCCGTGGACAGGGAGGCACGCTGATCCTGCGCATCGAAGACACGGATGCGGAGCGTTCCACGACGGTGTCGGAGGCGAGCATCCTCGACGACCTGCGGTGGCTCGGGCTGACGTGGGACGAAGGGCCGGGTGCTGGCGGGGCGGTGGGTCCGTATCGGCAGTCGGAGCGGCTCCACCTCTACCGTGAACATGCGGAACGGTTGGTGGCCCAGGGCGATGCCTACCCCTGCTTCTGCTCGCCCGAGCAGCTCGATGCCGAGCGGAAGGCGGCCATGACCGCCGGTGAGCCGCCGAAGTACTCCGGGCGATGCCGCGAGGTGCCGGCCGACGAGGCCGCGGCACGGCTGGCCGGGGGCGAGGTCGCCGCCCTCCGGTTCAAGGTCCAGCCGGTGGGCGACGTGGCGTTCGACGACGTGGTGCGGGGTCACGTGGTGTTCCACACCGACGTGATCGGTGACCCGGTCATCATCCGTTCTGACGGGCGTCCCGCCTACAACTTCGCCGTAGTCGTTGACGACGCGCTGATGGGGGTGACGCACGTGATTCGCGGTGAGGATCACGTGTCGAACACGCCGCGGCAGGTGCTGCTGTACCGGGCGTTCGGCTACACGCCGCCGACGTTCGCGCACCTGTCACTGGTGCTCGGGCCAGACCACGCGCCGCTGTCGAAGCGGCACGGCGCGACGTCGGTGTCGGAGTTCCGCGCCGGGGGGATTCTCCCGGAGGCGCTCGTGAACTACCTGGCGTTGATCGGGTGGTCGCCCGGAGAGGGAGACGAGATCCTGCCGGCGCGCGAGTTGGCGGCGCGCTTCAGGCTCGAGGACGTGGGCAAGAGCGCCGGCGTGTTCGACACCGGCAAGCTCGCGTGGGTGAATCGCCACTACATCAAGGTGGCCGACCCGATGCGGCTGGCGGTGCTGTCGCGCCCGTATTTCGAGCGGGCCGGGGTCGTGCAGGCGGCGATCACGGACGAGGCGATGGCGTTTCTCGCCGACATGGTCGGGTTGGCAGCGGGCTCGGTGGATCGGCTCGACGAGCTGCCGCAGCGGCTGGGATTCCTGTTCGCGTTCGACGCGCCGGGCGCGGTGGCGCGAGACGACATCCGGGCCGAGTTGCAGGAGCCCGGCGTCTTCGAGGTCGTCGCCGCGCTGGCAGACGAGGCGGCCGTGTCGGGTCCACTGGGCGATCGCGAGGCCTTCCGGGCGCTGGCGGGTCGGGTGCGGGCGCGGACGGGACAGAAAGGGAAAGCGTTGTTCCATCCGATGCGCGTGGCCATCACGGGCGACGTGAGCGGCATGGAACTCGACCTGGCCGTCCCGGCAATCGAGCGTGGCGCGTTGCTGCCGGAAGGCTGTGGGCTGGCACGGGTGATGAGCGTGCGCGACCGGGCGGCGTCGTTCGTCGCGGCCGTGGCAGGGCTGGTGTAGCCGATGCTGGTCTTCGGCGTGAACCCCGTGCTCGAGGCGCTGCGGTCGGGGCGGACGCAGGCCGTGACGATTGGCGCGCGCGGGCTGGGCGTGCTGGGGGCGCACGCGCGTGGCAGCGTTGGCGAGGTGGCACCATCACTGGCGGCGCGGCTCGGCGAGATTGCGCGCGATGCCGACGCACGGGGGATCGAGGTCAGGTTCGTCGACCTTGACGAACTCGACCGGCTGACGCGCGGGGCGGTGCACCAGGGCGTGGCTGCCGAGGTCGGGCCGCCTCGTGACGACTGGACGCCGGCGAGCCTGGTGGCGGCCGCGAGGGGGCCCGCGTTGATCCTGGTGCTCGACGGCATCGAGGATCCGCAGAACTTCGGGGCGATCCTGCGCAATGCCGATGCCGCCGGGGCTGATGGCGTCATCCGGCAGACGCGCCATTCGGCGCCGATGAGCGGTGTGGTGGCCAAGGCGTCGGCGGGGGCTTCGTCGCACGTGCGGTTGGCCAGCGTGGTGAACATCGCGCGGGCCATCACGGAGCTGCAGCATGCCGGCGTGTGGGTCACCGGCCTGGCTGGCGACGCGACGGACGCGTACGACGCGCTCGACTTCACGGGGCCCACGGCGTTGGTCGTCGGGGCCGAGGGGACGGGGATGCGCCGCCTGGTGCGCGACCGCTGCGATCACCTCGCGCGGATTCCGATGGCGGGCCAGGTGGGGAGCCTGAACGTGAGCGCGGCGTCTGCGGTGGTGTTGTTCGAGGCGGTGCGGCAGCGTCGCGGGGTGCGAAAGACGTAGGCGGGGCGGGTCAGGGGGTTGCGGAATGGCACACCCTGTGCTACAACTGTCGGTTTGTCGGCTGGCGTAGCTCAGTCGGTAGAGCAGCTGATTTGTAATCAGCAGGTCGGGGGTTCAAATCCCTTCGCCAGCTCCAAACAGTAAGCGTGCGTGTTTGCAGCAGTTAGCGGCGCGCAGCGGCAAGAACGCAGTGCGCGGCGCTGGATGGTCGCACGCTGCGATGTGTGGCGAGGTTGCGGAGCGGTCAAACGCAACAGACTGTAAATCTGTCGGCCCAGCGCCTTCGGAGGTTCGAATCCTCCCCTCGCCACCAGTTCGACCTGGATCGCACGGGAGCGTCAGGGACGCTGGAAGCAGACATCGCGCTGGCGCAGTGCCGGGCGGTCCGGGGTGGAAGAAAGCTTGGCAGGGCGTGGCAGCACGACGGGGGGGCAGATTCGACGGTCGGCTAGCACGCAGAGAGCGGGAGTAACTCAGTGGTAGAGTCTCAGCCTTCCAAGCTGTTGGTCGCGGGTTCGATCCCCGTCTCCCGCTCCACGACGTTCTGATTTAGGGTTCCGGGTCGGAGCACTCAGGTATCACGGCACGGGCCGATGTAGCTCAGTAGGCAGAGCGCGTCCTTGGTAAGGACGAGGTCACCGGTTCGATCCCGGTCATCGGCTCCAGCACTAACTAGACGCGCCGAACGCGCGAGGAACGGTCCACGATGGCGAAGGAAAAGTTCGATCGATCAAAACCACACGTGAACGTCGGCACCATTGGCCACATCGACCACGGTAAGACGACGCTCACCGCGGCGTTGACCAAGGTGGCAGCCGACAAGGGCTGGGCCAAGTATGTCTCGTACGACGAGGTCGCCAAGGCGTCCGAGTCGCAGGGACGCCGCGACGACACCAAGATCTTGACGATCGCGAGCAGCCATGTGGAGTACTCCACGGGCGCGCGCCACTACGCGCACATCGACTGCCCGGGCCACGCCGATTACATCAAGAACATGATCACGGGCGCGGCGCAGATGGACGGTGCCATCCTCGTGGTCAGCGCGGTCGACGGCCCGATGCCGCAGACGCGTGAGCACGTGCTGCTGGCCAAGCAGGTGAACGTGCCGTACATCGTCGTGGCGCTCAACAAGTGCGACGCGGTCGATGACGAAGAGCTCCTCGACCTCGTCGAGCTCGAGGTGCGCGACCTGCTCAAGGGCTACGGCTTCCCCGGCGACGATCTGCCGGTGGTGCGCGTGTCGGCCCTCGGCGCCATCAACGGCGAGCAGGCGGGCGTCGACTCCGTCATCAAGCTGATGGAAGCGCTCGACAGCTACATCCCGCTGCCGGAACGCGAGATCGACAAGCCGTTCATGATGCCGATCGAAGACGTGTTCTCGATCTCGGGTCGCGGCACCGTCGTCACCGGCCGTGTCGAGCGTGGCAAGGTCAAGGTCGGCGAGGAAATCGAGATCGTCGGCTTCCGCCCGACCGTCAAGAAGGTCGTCACCGGTGTCGAGATGTTCCGCAAGCTCCTCGACTTCGGCGAGGCGGGCGACAACATCGGCGTGCTGCTGCGCGGCGTGGAGAAGACCGACGTCGAGCGCGGCCAGGTGCTGGCGAAGCCCGGCTCGATCACGCCGCACACGAAGTTCACGGGCGAGGTCTACATCCTGTCGAAGGAAGAGGGCGGTCGTCACACGCCGTTCTTCAACGGGTATCGCCCGCAGTTCTACATCCGGACGACGGACGTCACCGGGACGTTGAAGTTGCCGGAAGGCGTCGAGATGGTCATGCCGGGCGACCGGACGACGATCATCGGGGAGTTGTTGACGCCGGTGGCGCTCGAGAAGGGCGCCCGGTTCGCGATTCGTGAAGGTGGCCGCACGGTGGGCGCCGGCACGATCACCGAGATCCTCGAGTAACAACGGTCACGCCGCGCCGACGTGCCCCCGGAGCCGGGCTCCGGGGGACGGCGTGTCGGCGGCGACAGGGTAGGAGCCGCACATGCGCGACCTCGTCACGCTCGCGTGCACCGAGTGCAAGCGTCGGAACTACAACACGACGCGGAACAAGAAGAAGCAGACCGAGAAGCTCGAGATCAAGAAATACTGCCGCTTCTGCCGTTCGCACAAGGTCCACAAGGAGAGCAAGTAACGCCGTTCACACAGGCCAGTAGCTCAACTGGTAGAGTACCGGTCTCCAAAACCGGGTGTTGGGGGTTCGAGTCCCTCCTGGCCTGCCAAGGTTCTTCCCCCGCTGGTTCCCGCTGAACCAGCGGCCCGCGATCGAGCGGCGTCACACGGGTGTGTGCGCGCCAGTCCCGGTCGCCGGGTTCAATGCTTCGAGTCATGTCGACGACGATCGAAACCGTCAAGGATACGTCTGCCGGGTGGTGGCAGCGCTCTCGCGCCTTCCTCACCGACGTCCGCAACGAGATGAAGCGCGTCTCGTGGCCGTCGCGCCGCGAGGTGTACGCCACGACGGTGGTGGTCATCATCACGTCGGTGTTCTTCGGGGTGTATCTCTGGCTCGTCGACATGGGGCTCAACCGCGTCGTGGGCTGGATCTTCCGGACGTTGGGGGCGTGATGACCGACGTCGCCGACAAGTCGGACAAGAGCTGGTACATCGTCCACACCTACTCGGGCTTCGAGAAGAAGGTGTCGGACTCGCTGAAGCAGCGTGCGCAGGCCTACGGCCTGCAGGACGCCATCGGCGAGGTGCTCATCCCGACCGAGCAGGTGTACGAGAAGCGGGGCAGCAAGCAGATCGTGGCCAGCCGGCGGGTGTTCCCCGGCTACATCTTCGTCGAGATGGCGATGACCGACGAAGCGTGGCACGTGGTCAAGAACACGCCGAAGGTCACCGGGTTCGTGGGCGCCGGCGTGAAGCCGACGCCGATGTCACACGACGAGGTCAAGCAGATCCTCGAAGGACAGTTGCAGGCCAGCGCGCCGCCGACCGTCAACCTCGAGAAGGGCGACCAGGTCCAGATCAACGAGGGGCCGTTCTCGAGCTTCAACGGGGTCGTGGAAGAGGTCAACCAGGAGAAGCAGACGCTCAAGGTGATGGTGACCATTTTCGGACGCGCCACGCCGGTCGAACTGGATTTCAAAGCAGTCGAGAAGTTGTAGGGACGAGAGATGGCCAAGAAGATTCAAGCAGTCGTGAAGCTCCAGATCACCGCCGGCAAGGCGACCCCGGCTCCGCCCGTCGGCACGGCCCTCGGCCCGCACGGCGTGAACATCATGGACTTCTGCAAGAACTTCAACGCGAAGACTGCCGGTCAAGACGGCCTGATCATCCCCGTGCTGGTGACGATCTACGCCGACCGGTCGTACACGTTCGTGTTGAAGACGCCGCCCGCCGCGGTGTTGCTCAAGCGCGCGGCGAACCTGGCGAAGGGGTCGGCCGAGCCGAACAAGACGAAGGTCGGCACGGTGACGCTGAAGCAGGTCGAGGAGATCGCCAGGCAGAAGATGCCCGACCTGAACACCGACAGCCTGGCCTCGGCGGTCAAGACGGTGTCGGGGACGGCGCGGTCGATGGGACTCGACGTCCTCTCGTAGGGGCCGCACGCCGTGCGGCCCGTGACGGGCCCGGTGTGCAAGGCGAACCGACGGGAAGGATGTCACGGCCGCACGTCGCGTGCGGCCCGCAGGAAGTTCGGGTGCCGTGTCGGTGCCCGATCCAGTGCTCACGGGGCGGCTGCGGCCGCGCGGTGAGCGCGTGAAGGCGTGGGAGGGTGCGAGCGACGCGCCCGTTGGTACCACGGAGGTGTCCATGGCCAAAGCCGGCAAGAAGTTCACTGCGGCGCGGGCTTCGGTGGCGGATCGCGACTACTCGCTCGACGAGGCGATCCCGCTCATCCAGAAGATCAAGTACGTCAAGTTCGACGAAACCGTCGAGATGGCGTTGCGCCTCGGTGTCGATCCCAAGTACGCCGACCAGATGGTGCGCGGCACGGTCGTGCTGCCGCACGGGCTCGGCACGACCAAGACGGTGTTGGTGATCGCCAACGCCGACAAGCAGAAGGATGCGCACGAGGCAGGCGCCGACATCGTGGGTGGCGAGGAGCTGGTCGAGAAGATCGCGGCCGGCTGGACGGATTTCGATGCCGTCGTCGCCACGCCCGACATGATGCGCGCGGTTGGACGGCTCGGGAAGGTGCTGGGGCCCCGCGGCTTGATGCCGAACCCCAAGACCGGCACCGTGACGACCGACATCACCAAGGCCGTGCGCGAAATCAAGGCCGGCAAGGTGGAGTTCCGGGTCGACAAGACCGGGATCGTCCACGCGCCGATCGGTAAGGTGTCGTTCGCGACGGGCGACCTGTTGGCCAACGCGAACGCGCTGGTCGAGAGTGTGTTCAAGGCAAAGCCCGCGGCGGCGAAGGGCAAGTATCTCAAGACGCTCACGGTCTCGTCGACCATGGGCCCCGGCATCCGCATCGACGTGACGAGCGTCGAGGCGCGCGCGAAGCACTAGGACGCAAACATGGCAGTCACACGAGCAGACAAGGAACTCGAGCTCCACGCGCTGGAGCAGGCCTTCGGCTCGGCCGACGCGACCATCCTGGTGGACTTCCGGGGCTTGAAGGTTCCCGAGGTCACCGAGTTGCGTCGCCAGGTGCGAGGCGCGAAAGCCGAGTACAAGGTCGTCAAGAACACATTGGCGAAGCGGGCGCTGAAGGGCACCCGGTTCGAGGCTCTCGAATCGTATTTCGAGGGCACAACGGCGGTGGCCTACAGCGCGGAGGATCCGGTCGCGCTGGCCAAGGTGCTCACCACGTTTGCCAAGACCGCCCCCGCGCTGAAGATCAAGGCGGCGGTCGTGCAGGGCCAGGCCATCGAAGGCGCAGGGGTCGTCGACCTCGCCAACATGCCCGGCAAGCCGGAACTCTACGCGAAGTTGCTCTTCCTGCTGCAGGCTCCGATGACGCAGCTGGTCAGGGTGCTGAACGCCGTGCCGCGCGATCTCATGAGCGTGCTCGTGCAAGCGGAACAGAAGAAGCAGGGCGGGGCCGCGTAGCGCGCGCCGCACGACATCGAGTGACATCAGACCGGTAGGAGAATTCGTATCATGGCCGAACTCACGCAGCAGCAAGTGGTGGACTACATCAAGAACATCTCGGTGATGGAACTCTCGGGGCTCGTCAAGACCCTCGAGACCGAACTCGGCGTCTCGGCCGCCGCGGCGATGCCGATGGCGATGCCGATGGGCGCGGGCGGCGGGGCGCCGGCGGCGGCCGTCGAGGAGAAGACCGAGTTCAACGTCATCCTCACCGACTTCGGCGCGAACAAGATCAACGTGATCAAGGTCGTCCGCGAAGTGACGGGTCTCGGGCTGAAGGAAGCCAAGGACCTCGTCGAGAGCGTGCCCAAGCCCGTCAAGGAAGCCGTCACGAAGGACGAGGCGGCGGCCCTGCAGAAGAAGTTCGAGGAAGTCGGCGCGAAGGTCGACGTCAAGTAAGACCCGTTTCGACGGATCCGGGGTCGCGCGCGTCTTACCAAGCGTGGTAAGGGGCCGCGGCCCCGTGTCTGTTTCGCGCTCCGCCGCGGGGCGCGTATCGTGCGGCCATCCTGTCCGGCCCGATCCCTGGGGATCGGACCTGAGGTTCGTTCGAGCATGCAGAGCCTGGCCAAGAACGTCTACCGTGAACGCATCGACTTCTCGAAGATCAAGACGGTCGTCCCGGTACCCAATCTGATCGAGATCCAGAAGCGGTCCTACGAGCGCTTCCTCCAGATGAACCGCCTGCCCGCCGAGCGTGAAGACGCCGGCCTGCAGTCGGTCTTCAAGTCGGTCTTCCCGATCAGTGACTTCCGCGAGAACTCCTCGCTGGAGTTCATCGAGTATTCGATCGGCAACTGGGAGTGCAAGTGCGGCCGCCTGCAGGGCTTGCATCACCTCAGGAAGCCGTGTGCGCACTGCGGCCACACCCTGGTGCTCGACCCGTACGGCGATCGCGAAGTGCTGTGCACCGCGTGCGGGAAGGTGAACGAGGCCCGTGGTGACGTGTGCGACACGTGCGGCCACAGCGTCGATCTCAAGCTCAAGTACGACATGGAGGAGTGCCAGGAGCGCGGCATGACGTACGCCGTCCCGCTCAAGGTCACCATCCGCCTCGTCGTCTGGAACAAGGATCCCGAGACGGGCGCCAAGACCATCCGCGACATCAAGGAGCAGGAGGTCTACTTCGGTGACATCCCGCTGATGACGGACAACGGCACGTTCATCATCAACGGCACCGAACGCGTCATCGTCTCGCAGTTGCACCGGTCGCCCGGCGCCTTCTTCCATTGCGAGGAGAAGGTCCTGTTCATGGGGCAGCTGATCCCCTATCGCGGGTCGTGGGTCGAGTTCGAATACGACGCCAAGAACCTGCTGCACGTGCGCATCGACCGCAAGCGGAAGTTCCTCGCGTCGGTCTTCCTGCGCGCGCTGGGCCTGCGTTCGACCGACGAGATCCTCAAGCGCTTCTACACCTGCGACCGCATCTTCCTGCAGGGCGAGGGGCGTGCCTGGGCCGTGTCCGACAGCCTCGTCGGCCTGCGGTCGGCGCGCGAGACGCACATCCCCGGCACCGAGGTCGTGATCCAGAAGGGCAAGAAGATCACGACCAGCGCGGTGAAGAAGCTGCGCGACGCCGGCGTCAAGACGATCGACGTCGAGGAAGCCGAGCTCGAGGGGGCGTGGACGGCCGCAGACGTGGTCGACCCGCAGACGGGCGAGATCATCCGCGAGGCCAACGAGGCGCTCGAGCCGCGTGACTTCGCGCTGGCGCAGGAGAAGGGCGTCGAGTTCGTCGATGTTTTCTTCCCCGGCCGCGACGACATCGGCGAGGTGCTCTCGACGACGCTCCGCAAGGACGCGGTGCGGTCGCACGAAGAGGCGCTCATCGAGATCTACCGCAAGCTCCGTCCCGGCGACCCGCCGACGCTCGACAGCTCGCGGTCGCTCTTCGAGAACATGTTCTTCAACCCGCAGAAGTACGACTTCTCGCGGGTCGGCCGCCTCAAGCTCAACACGAAGCTGAAGCTCGACACGCCCCTCGACGAGAAGATCCTGCACCCCAAGGACTTCTACGAGGTCATCAAGTACCTGCTCAAGCTGAAGAAGAACCCGACGAACGTCGACGACATCGATCACCTCGGGAATCGTCGCGTCCGCTCGGTGGGCGAGCTCCTCGAGAACCAGTTCCGCATCGGCCTGGTGCGCATGGAACGGGCGATCAAGGAGAAGATGTCGGTCTACCAGGAAATGGCGACCGCCATGCCGCACGACCTGATCAACGCGAAGCCGGTCATGGCCGCGATTCGCGAGTTCTTCGGGTCGTCGCAGCTGTCGCAGTTCATGGACCAGACCAACCCGCTCTCGGAGATCACGCACAAGCGTCGCCTGTCGGCCCTCGGGCCCGGCGGGTTGTCGCGCGAGCGTGCCGGCTTCGAGGTGCGCGACGTCCACCCGACGCACTACGGCCGCATCTGCCCGATCGAGACGCCTGAAGGCCCGAACATCGGGCTCATCTCGTCGCTGTCGTGCTTTGCCCGCATCAACGAGTTCGGCTTCATCGAGTCGCCGTACCGCAAGGTCGAGGACGCGCGGGTCGTCGACTACGTGAAGATCCTGAACGCCGGCGGGCACCCGTCGCTGAAGATCGGCGACATCGTGCGGCTCGACGACGTGACGGGCAAGGCGGGTGCGCCGGCCGTCTCGGGCAAGAAGAAGGGCCTGGAGTGGGAGCCGTATCCCTACTACCTGTCGGCCTGGGAAGAAGACCAGTACATCATCGCGCAGGCCAACGCCGAGGTCGACGACCACGGCCGCCTGGTGCAGGAACGGGTGAACGCGCGCAAGGCCGGCGACTTCATCCTGGCCCCGCGCGCGACGGTGCAGTACATCGACGTCTCGCCGAAGCAGCTCGTGTCGGTGGCGGCCTCGCTGATCCCGTTCCTCGAGAACGACGACGCGAACCGCGCGCTGATGGGCTCGAACATGCAGCGCCAGGCCGTGCCGCTCCTGCGCGCGCGGGCGCCGTACGTCGGGACCGGCATGGAGTACGTCACCGCGCGCGATTCCGGCGCGGTCGTCGTGGCCCGCCGGACGGGCACCGTGGACTACGTCGACTCCACGCGCATCGTCGTGCGCGCGGAAGGTGAAGGCGACGCCACCACCGAGATGGGCGCCGACATCTACAAGCTGACGAAGTTCAAGCGCAGCAACCAGAACACGTGCATCAACCAGAAGCCGATCGTGAAGGTGGACCAGAAGGTGCACGAAGGGCCAGGTCCTCGCGGACGGGCCGTGCACCGAGCTGGGCGAGCTGGCCCTGGGCCGGAACGTGCTCGTCGCGTTCATGCCGTGGCGCGGGTACAACTTCGAGGACGCCATCCTCGTCTCCGAGAAGCTCGTGAAGGAGGACTACTACACGTCCATCCACATCGAGGAGTTCGAGATCGAGGCGCGCGACACGAAGCTGGGCCCCGAGGAAATCACGCGCGACATCCCGAACGTGTCGGAGACGTTCCTGCGTGACCTCGACGAGAGCGGCATCATCCGGATCGGCGCCTCGGTGCGCCCCGGCGACATCCTCGTGGGCAAGGTCACGCCGAAGGGCGAGACGCAGCTGACGCCCGAAGAGAAGTTGCTGCGGGCGATCTTCGGCGAGAAGGCCGGTGACGTGCGCGACGCGTCGCTGACCTGCCCGCCGGGCATCGAGGGCATCATCGTCGGCGTCAAGATCTTCTCGCGCAAGGGCATCGAGAAGGACGACCGCGCCAAGTCGATCGAAGAGGCCGAGCTCGAGATGATGGAGAAGAATCTCCAGGACGAGATTCGCATCCTTCACGAGGAGCAGAAGAAGCAGGTCGTGGCGTTCCTGCGCGGGCAGGCACTGCGCGCCGACCTCTACGACGAGGTGGGCCGTGACCGCGTGCTCCGCAAGGGCGCGGTGCTCGACGACGCCTCGATGGCCGACGTCGGCTACGCATCGCTGGTGCGGGCCAAGGTCGACGACCCGAAGCTCGAGAACGACCTCCGCGAGAACGAGGACCGCATCGAGCGCCGCATCGAGGTGCTGCGCCAGCAGTTCGAGGAGAAGAAGGAGAAGATCCGCCGCGGCGACGAGCTGCCGCCGGGCGTGATCAAGCTCGTCAAGGTGTACGTGGCGATGAAGCGCAAGCTGTCGGTCGGCGACAAGATGGCCGGCCGCCACGGCAACAAGGGCGTCATCGCGCGCATCCTCCCCGAAGAAGACATGCCGTACCTGCCGGACGGCACCCCGGTCGAGATCGTGCTCAATCCGCTCGGCGTGCCCTCGCGCATGAACGTCGGGCAGATCCTCGAGACGCACCTCGGCTATGCCGCGCATGCCCTCGGTCACTACTTCGCGACGCCGGTCTTCGACGGGGCGAACGAGACCGAGATCAAGAAGTGGCTGAACGAGGCCAACCTCCCGGAGGGTGGCAAGGAACAGCTCTACGACGGCATGACCGGCGAGGCGTTCGAGCAGATCACGACCGTCGGGTACATCTACATGCTCAAGCTCTCGCACCTGGTCGACGACAAGATCCACGCGCGTTCGATCGGGCCGTACTCGCTCATCACCCAGCAGCCGCTGGGCGGCAAGGCGCAGTTCGGGGGCCAGCGCTTCGGCGAGATGGAGGTCTGGGCGCTCGAGGCATACGGTGCCGCGCACATCCTCCAGGAGTTGCTCACCGCGAAGTCGGACGACGTCACGGGACGCGCGAAGATCTACGAGTCGATCGTCAAGGGCGACGCCAGCTTCACGGCCGGGCTGCCCGAGTCGTTCAACGTGTTGATCCGCGAGTTGCAGGCGTTGTGCCTCGACGTGGAACTGATGAAGACCAAGCGGCGCATCGTCGAGGTCCCGGCCACGCCGGAACCCGACCCCCAGCCGGTCGGGTGACGCCAGCGCTGCGAGACGACTGTCGGTCGTCTCGATAGTGGAGGCGGCCCGTCGCGCACGGCGCGACGCGGCCGCTCCATTTTCGTGCGGACCAGCGCGTCCGCCGGCCGCGACGGGGGCGAGCCCGTCATCGACGAAGGATTGAAATGAGACCCAGCTTCGACAATCGCAACGCGCTCACGTCGGATTTCGACGCGATTCGCATCAGCCTCGCGTCGCCAGAGAAGATCATCTCGTGGTCACACGGTGAGGTCACGAAGCCGGAGACGATCAACTACCGCACGTTCAAGCCCGAACGCGACGGCTTGTTCTGCGCGAAGATCTTCGGCCCGGTCACCGACTGGGAGTGCCTCTGCGGCAAGTACAAGCGGATGAAGCACCGCGGCGTGATCTGCGACAAGTGCGGCGTCGAGGTGACGCAGGCACGCGTGCGGCGCGAGCGCCTCGGGCACATCACGCTGGCCACGCCCGTGAGCCACGTCTGGTTCTTCAAGGGCCTGCCCAGCCGCATCGGGCACCTGCTCGACATCACCCTGCGCGATCTCGAGCGCATCCTCTATTTCGAGGCGTACGTCGTCATCGATCCCGGCGACACCGACCTCAAGCAGAACGAGCTCCTCAACGAGGAGCAGTACCGCAAGAAGCGCGAAGAGTGGGCCGATCCCCGCACCACGCTGCCGAAGTTCAAGGCGCAGATGGGTGCCGAGGCGATCAAGGAACTGCTGCGCCGCGTGAGCATCGAGCGCCTCGCCGGCGAACTGCGCGAGAAATACGGCGAGGAACTCGACAAGAACGCCGACGAGCGCCGCAAGACGCTGTCGCAGAAGGCCCTGAAGTACGCCAAGCGCCTCCGCGTCGTCGACGCCTTCCGCAAGTCGAACAACAAGCCCGAGTGGAGATGATCCTGGACGTCA
>CAVONI010000001.1:0-527074 GCA_963697285.1 uncultured Acidobacteriota bacterium | reverse complement strand
GGTGCACGCCTCGCAACGGAAGATCAACCTCAGCGTGGTGTTCGCCGGGCTGGACGTGGGCGTCCGACAGGTGAGCGACCGTATCTGGCTCGTCACCTTCATGGACTACGACCTGGGGTATTTCGACGACGAGACCTGCCGCCTGGAGCCGATCGATAATCCCTTCGGAGCGAAGGTGTTACCCATGCCTCCGGAATAATCCGTTACTCATGTGTCCGGAATGGACCGTCGTCGCCCACACCAGATGGACGAGTCCGCTGGCCCCCTGTATTCTCGTGGCGAGGACCCCTGCCATGCGAAGCTTTCCCGTTGTCGTCGAGCGAGACCCTGAGACCAACCTGTTCGTCGGTCACGTCCCGGGCTGGCCCGGTGCCCACAGCCAAGGTGAGAACCTGGACGAACTGCAGCGCAATCTTGAGGAAGTCGTGAGCATGCTCCTCGAGGACGGCGAGCCCCGGCTCGAGTCGGAGTTCGTCGGGGTCCACACGATCAAGGTCGCATAGTGGGCAACCTGCCGGTGCTCAAGCCGCGAGAAGTGGCGGCGATCCTCGAAGGCCTCGGGTTCGCGGAAGTGCGACAGCGTGGCTCCCACAGGCAGTACCGGCACCCAGACGGTCGAGGAACGACTGTGCCCTTCCACGCCGGGCGCGACATCTCCCCCACGTTGCTCCGGAAGATCGCCAGGGACATTGGCCTCTCCGCTGAACAATTGCTCGAGCGGGAGTAGCGCTGCGTCATCCGGGTCCGGACTTCAGTGTGAACGTCGGTGTACCGGGGACGTCGCCACCCTGCTGCGCGACGTTTGGCTCCTGCCCGGATTCGCACTTCGTGCCGGACGGAAGACCGGCACGATGAGCCGCAAGCCAGCCCGAGGAGACGAAACGACCGACCGGCCCCGAATCCCGGCGAACCGAACTCTGGTCGGCCTCCGAATAGGCAATGACACCACTCGGGGGAACTACCTGTTCGACGTTCTCTCGATTCATGCTGCCGACCTAGTTTGGCAGTACCGAAATACCGATGGACGACGTGTGCCTCCTGAGGACGCGCGACGGGAGTTGCACGCCAGGCGCGGATACGCTTGAGGAACTGTGGTTTATCGAAGGTGACCTTGACCCAGTAGGGACGTATGGCTCTTTTGGAAGAATTCAGTTCATGCCCGGTGTACAAATAGAACTCAGCCACGTGCCGGAACCCGTCGCATTGAGCCTGTTCGCACTCGCCCTAGGCGGGCTGGGTCTCAGCCGACGTACCCGTCGTCGAACTGGCGGCACGGGCCGCTGAGCAATTCTCGCTGGCGCTGTAGCTGACGCAGGAGTTCACGTTCGGTGATAAGCGGGAGCAGGTTGGCGGAAACCCCTGTTGAGATGTATCGCCTCGCCTTCGCCGTCGGTCAGTGTCAGGATTCTTGGCCGTGCCCCTCCGCCGCGCCTGCGTGCCCGTTTTGGAAGCGGACGGCGCGAGCCACAAGGTGGAAGTCACCCCTGGTTCTCTTTTCGAGCCGCCACGGTGGCCCTGGCGGCTCTCCGGGAGGAGGGCTGGCTGACGGAGCTGCCCGCGACGACAGTCCTGGAGGTGACCGTGCTGCCGCCCCCCCCCCCCTACAGCACTGGGTGACGCTGGCGGCGGTGGAGCAGTGGCTGGCGTCGTCGGCAAGAAGTCCAAGGGAGAAGATCGTGAAGGAGGCGGGGCGTTCGAGAGGCGATGCACGCTGACAGACTCAGCGCCGCAGCAACGCCGCTATCGAGCCTCGGCGTCCCGCCAGGTGCAGTGTGCCGCTGAGCTGATCGTCGCTGGCACTAGCGGCATGTCTCTGGCGGGGTGCGCGCTTGAACGTTGCCTGTGCGGTTGAAGGACTCCTCGCCGACTATTAGCTTGTGTGCTCGCGGTGCATGGGGTTAGTCCCACAGCCGCAGAAAAACGAGCAAGTTGCCACACACGTCAGCGCCGCGGGCAGCACCTTCATGGCGACGTCGCGGTTCAGCTTCGTGTCTGCTGACGGTCAATCAGCTCATCGCGCTCGTGCCGGACGCCAGGCCGGCACGATGAACCGCAAGCCAGACCGGGGAGACGAAACGACTGAAAGGAGTTTGGCGCCTGACGCGGATTCGCACTTCGTGCCGGACGCCAGGCCGGCACGATGAACCGCAAGCCAGACCGGGGAGACGAAACGACTGAAAGGAGTTTGGCTCCTCGGGCTGGATTCGAACCAGCAACCCTCCGGTTAACAGCCGGATGCTCTGCCGTTGAGCTACCGAGGAACACGGGTCCGGCACCGACAGGCGTCGGCGCGGAGTGCGCGGTGCCCTGAGACGCTGGCGCGCTTCAGAGCGAACCGAAATCGTAGCCGAATCCCTGCGGATGGTCAATCGCAGGGCTGCCGCCTGTCAACGCGAACGGGGAATCCCTCGGTCGCGGGCTGCCGCCTGGCTGCCGGATGCGTGCGGCTGCCGCACGGTGCCCGTTGGCCCACTGCCCCGCCGCGCGATCTCGGCTGTTCCCCCACCGCTGATGTACAGGTAGGATGGCGCTGGTTCGGCGGCGGGTTCTCACGTCCCGCCCGGGGCGACCCCGCCGGACGGAGCACGCGAGGCATCATGCTCAGCCAATTGGCGCTGTCCATCAAAGAATCCCCCACGCTCAAACTCAATGAAACGGCCGCGCTCCTCCGCGACAAGGGTGAGCCGGTCATCCATCTCGGCGGCGGCGAACCAAAGAGCCGCGCGCCCATCGACGCCATCATCGGGTGCGCGTCGCTGCTCAGCACCGGGGAGGTGCGCTACACGCCCGCCGACGGCATCCCGCCACTCAAGAAGGCGGTCATCCGCTACACCGAGGAACACTACGAGCGCACCGTCCTCCCCGAGAACGTCATCGTCTCGAGCGGGGCGAAGCAGTCGCTGATGGTCGCGTTGATCGCCATCCTCGACCCCCACGATGAAGTGATCTACCCGGCGCCCTACTGGGTCAGCTACCCGGAGATGGTGCGGCTCGCCGGCGGCGTGCCCGTGCCGGTGACCGCGGCCGACGGCTCGTTCCACCCGACGTTCGACGAGATCGCCGCCGCCGTCGGCTCCTCGACGAAAGCCATCATCCTCAACAGCCCCAACAACCCGAGCGGCGCGGTGTACGCCGACGCGTTCGTCGCCCAGGTCGTGGACCTCTGCGAGCGCAAGGGCATCTGGCTGCTGATGGACGACACCTACAACCGACTCGTGTTCGACGGCCGCACGCCCACCAACTGCTACGCCTTCACGAAGGAAGACGTCGAGCGGTCGAAGCTGGTGGTCATCAACTGCGTGTCGAAGATGTATGCGATGACGGGCTTCCGCATCGGGTGGGCCGTGGGCAACCGCGACCTCGTGAAGGCGATGACCAACATCCAGTCGCAGCAGACGTCGGGCCCGGCCGCGCCGTCGCAGTGGGCCGCCGTCGGTGCGCTCAACGGCGTCCAGCACTCGGTCAACGCCCTGCGCGCGACGCTCGAGAACAACCGCAACGTGCTGGTCGCGCGCCTGCGCGCCATCCCCGGCGTCAAGGTCACCGTGCCGGCGGGCACCTTCTACACCTTCCCCGACTTCAGCGCCTACGAGAAGCAGTCGCAGAAGCTCGCGGCGTTCCTGCTCGATCGCGTGCGCGTGGTCACCGTGCCCGGCAAGGAGTTCGGCATGGAGGGCCACCTGCGCGTCAGCTTCTGCGGCACGCTCAAGGAGATCACCGAGGGCGTCCAGCGCATCCAGTGGGCGCTCGATCCGAACGCGCCGAACGAACTGTTCCTGGGCGGGAAGAAGCTGCTGAGGGATGCGCTATGAGCGACTACCTGGGCATCGCCACGCCGGCCTCGCGCGACGCCGGCCTCGCGGCCAGTGTCTACGGCCTCGAGCACCACGGCCTCACCCGCCTGCAGCGTGTCTACTGGAACCTGTCGGAAGGCCCGCTGTACGAGGAAGCCATCTTCCGCCGCGAGGGACGCATCGCCGCCGACGGCGCGTTCGTCGTCAGCACGGGCGCGCACACCGCGCGCGCGGCGGCCGACAAGTTCATCGTCAGCGAGGCCACCAGCGAGCACAAGGTCTGGTGGGGCGAGTACAACCGCCCGTTCATGCCCCCGAACTTCACGTCGCTGGCCATGCGCCTGCAGGGCTACCTCCAGGGCCGCGACGTGTTCGTGCAGGATGCGTTCGCCGGCGCCGACCCCGAACATCGCCTCCCCGTGCGCATCATCTGCGAGAAGGCCTGGCACAGCCTGTTTGCCCGGACGATGTTCGCGAAGCCGTCGGGCCTCGAGGGGTACCACCGGCACGTGCCGGAGTTCACGGTCATCTGCGCCCCGGGCTTCCAGGCGTCGCCGGTGATCGACGGGACGCGCACGGGCACGTTCATCATCGCCAACTTCGCCGAGCGCCTCGCCATCATCGGCGGGTCGGCCTACGCGGGCGAGATCAAGAAGACGATCTTCACGGTCCTCAACTACCTGCTGCCGCTCGACGGCGTGATGCCGATGCACTGCTCGGCCAACGTCGGCGCCGACGGCACCGTCGCCCTGTTCTTCGGCCTCTCGGGCACCGGCAAGACGACGTTGTCGGCCGACCCCGCGCGGCACCTGATCGGCGACGACGAGCACGGGTGGAGCGACAACGGCGTCTTCAACTTCGAAGACGGCTGCTACGCCAAGGTGATCCGCCTGTCACCCGAGGCCGAACCGCAGATCTACTCCTGCACGCGCCGGTTCGGCACCATCCTCGAGAACGTGACGCTCGACCCGCTCACGCGCCGGCTCGATCTCAACGACGCGTCGGTCACCGAGAACACGCGCGCGGCCTACCCGCTGACGTTCATCGAGAACGCGGTGCCCGAGCGCATGGCGGGCCAGCCCTCGAACGTCGTCTTCCTGACCTGCGACGCGTCGGGGGTGCTGCCGCCCATCTCGCGGCTCGGCCCCGAGCAGGCGATGTACCACTTCATCTCCGGGTACACGAGCAAGATCGCGGGCACCGAAGTGGGACTGGGCATCGAGCCCGAGATCACGTTCAGCACCTGCTTCGGCGCGCCGTTCATGGTGCACCAGCCGCTCGTCTACGCCGAGTTGCTCCGCGCCAGGATGCTGCGCGCCAAGGCGACGTGCTGGCTCGTCAACACCGGCTGGACGGGCGGCCCGTTCGGCGTCGGCAAGCGCATCAGCATCCGGCACACGCGCGCCCTGCTCAACGCGGCCCTCGGCGGAAAGCTCGATGGGGTCGCGTACCGCAAGGACACGGTGTTCGGATTCGACGTGCCGCAGGCGTGCGAGGGCGTCCCGGCCGAGATCCTCGATCCGGCGAGCACGTGGCCGAACCGGCAGGAGTACGACGCGCGCTACGACGCGCTGGCCGCACGGTTCATTGCGAACTTCGCGCTCTACGCGAGCGGATGCCCACGCGAGGTGGTCGAGGCCGGCCCGCGACGCGCCTGATCCTGCGCCCGGGGCAGGATACTGCCCCGGGCTCAGCCCGACGCACCAGACAGGGCAACGACACGGCTGCGCCTCAGGCGTGCCCTGAGGAGACGGATATCAACTTACCGTCCCACCACCAGGTGCATCGCCGCCGCGGTGGAGACGTGCTCCTTCACCGTGTTACCCGAGCGCGCGAAGGTCGATGCCCTGGAGCAGGGGCTCGCCCTGGCCGAGCAGGTGGGTCAGGACGAAGACCGGCACGTGGTACGGCGGATTGGCGCCCCACCGGCCCTTCCACTCATGGTCGAGCCAGGGCCCGCGCACGGGGCCGAACATGTTGCGGTCCATGATCCAGGCGCCGAGATTCTCGAACGACCTCACCGCGAAGTCGTCGTCGATGCCGGTGGTTCCGTCGTCGCGACCGAGGACCTGCCGCCACGCGGCCGTGCCGCGTGAGAAAGGAAGTGCCATGGCCAGGCTCGTGTTCGGCATGAACCAGTCGCTCGACGGCTACGTTGACCATCTGGCGTTTGGGCCAGATCGCACGCTCTTCCGCCACTTCATCGAAGAGGCCCGGGGGCAGGCGGGCAGTGTCTACGGCCGCAGGATGTATGAGGTCATGCGTTACTGGGACGATGACCGCCCTGAATGGGACGCAGAGGAACACGCCTTCGCGGCGGCGTGGCGGAACCAGCCGAAATGGGTCGTCTCGCGCTCGCTGCAGTCGGTCGGCCCCAACGCCACGCTTGTCGCGGGTGACCTCGGCGGCGCGATCCGCGTGCTGAAGACCGAGCGCGACGGCGAGATCGAAGTTGCCGGCCCCGACCTGGCGCACAGCCTGACTGGGCTTGGCCTGATCGATGAGTATCGAATCTACCTGCACCCCGTCGTGCTTGGTCACGGCACGCCCTATTTTGCCGGGCCCAGGCCGCCGCTCCGCCTCGTGACGCACGAACGGATTGGCGAGGACGTCGTCAGGTTGACCTACGTTCCTGCCTGATCTCGCGACGAGGGGCGCCGGCTGGACCGGCCGCCGTGCTCGCTCAGTGCCAGACGACGTCGACGGGCCGGCGCGCGGGAATCCGCTGGTACTTCTCCGCGGGATAGCCGATCACGAACGTTCCGTACGGCATCGAGCCAGCGGGGATCCCCAGTGCCTCGATCAACGGCGGATAGGCCTGGCTGGCCGTGTTGATGCTGCCGGTGAACGAGGTGCCGAGACCGAGCGCTGGCGCCGCCAGCTGGATCTGGTGGATGGCGATCATGGCCGCCGGAGGGGCCGTCCGCTCATCTTTCGGGGCCCAGGCCTGGATGACGCAGGGCGCGCCCCTGGAGATGCGATCCTGGCCCGCGCCCCACGGGTCCACGAACAACTCGAGGTTCGCCTCGTGGTAAAGCGCCGGGTTCTTGTCCTTGACCACCGTCATCCAATCGACCGTCATCTGGGCGATGCGGTGAACCTCGTCTCGATCGTTGATGACGAGCCAGCGCAGGACCTGGCGGTTGGCGCCGTTGGCCGCCCAGCGGGCGACGTCCAGCAGTTGCAGGATCTTCTCTCGCTCGACCGGTTTCCTGACATAGGTGCGGACCGAGCGCCGTGAGATCAGGTACTGCCTGACCCGGTCCCACTTCGGAATCAGGTGGATGTCGATCGCCTCGCAGTCGTCGGGCCCCATCGAGCGCTGGTGCATCGCTTCGGTCGGACAGATGGCGACGCAGTGGCCGCAGTCGATGCAGAGATCCCAGGCATTCGGGATCGGAACGGGGAACTGGTCCTTGGTGATGAGGCCCCCTGGGCAGGCACGGACGCACCCGCCGCATCCGATGCAGAGGCTCTCGTCGGCCTTGATGATCGTCTTCGTCGCATGCAGGGCGGCGTTCATGCTCGTGTCCTTTCCTGGTCGTCGAACGGACGGCGTCAGTAGTTGCCCATCGGTCGGACTGACCCCGACGGTGAAACCGAAGTGAGCGTTTCCTAGAAGTCCGGATCCTGGAAGACCGGCTCGCGGCCCTCGTTGAAGGCGCGGATGCCGTCGATGCGGTCGGGATGGACCGCCGAGCGCCAGTGGGCTTCCATCATGATCGCCACCGCCTGCTCGATCGGTTGCCCGTCGCCCATGCGAACCGCCCGCTTCACGGCCTGCACGGCCGTCGGTGAGTTGGCCGCGATCTTCTCCAGGATCGCGATCAGGCTCGCCGCCAGCTCCGTCGAGATCGCGTTGTCTGCGTGCGGCCGATTGAGCGTGATGATGGCCACCCGGCCGTCGGAGACGTAGTCGACAAGCACGGGCTGCTCGGGTTCCGGGGCATCGGACGGCGGCGGCGGACGTAAGTTGAGTCGCTTCCAGCGGTCGTCTGTATGGTCGGCCACCCTTACACCTCTAAAAATGACATCTGCGAATCGACTTCACCTGGCGGGAGGTTGACGACCCGGGCAGAGCGTTCGGCAATCAGCCTCTCGAACGCGAGAAGGCTCTCGAGGGAGCGGCCGGGGGCACGTGCTTCCCCATGCGGCGGTCCCTCTCCCAGCGGAGTATTGTCGGGATGCCGGGTCCTGTGACCTCGGGAAACTACGGGGGGTGTCACTGAGAATCTACGAGGTGCCGAGGCGCACGATGTCCAGCGCCTATGGGCCGCGCGGACGACGCACCGACGCAGCCTACACCGTCGCGGCTGTTCCGGGATCGTCGATCCCGTCGCGCTCGCGTCGCGCCGGCTCCTGTCACTCGCTCAGCGTCAGTGGAGCACGATCCCCTCGTCCGCACGGTCGTCGACGTGCACGGATCGCCAAGTACTCGACCGTCGACGATGTCACGGGCGTCCCCGCTGCGCCAGCAACTCACCGGCGTCGAACACGCGCCCGTTCGCGATCACCTGGCGCACCTTCAGCGTGTTGGCGATATTCGCGAGGGGGTTGCCATCGAGGACGATGAGGTCGGCGAGCTTGCCGGGCTCGAGGGTGCCAGCGTTCATCCCCAGCGCCCTCGCGGGATTCACGGTCGCGGTCATCAGCGCCTCGAACGGCGTCATGCCGGCCAGGGTGTACGACATGAGCTCGCCGTGCAGGTTCAGCCCGTTCGGCGTGTCGGTGCCGGCGACGATGACCCCGCCGGCGCGCATGACATCGATCACCATCTTGCCGCTGCCGCCTGTGGGGTCGCCTCCCCCGCCTGGATTGCCTTGCGCGTTGCGCGCCACCTGCTCGCGCATCCACGCGGGATAGAGCGCGAAGCGCGGATCGTTCGGGAGAGCCGGATCATCAGTCAGCAGCTTCCGCACCCCGCCTCCCGAGATCATCGGGCACAGCGTCCGGCCGCTCTTCCCGAACAACTGCACGACATCGTCGTAACTGCGCTGCAGGGTTGCAATCTTTGGTGAGTATCCGCGACGGCTCGACGCGCCGGTGTGCTCGGTGTTGTCGGCGCCGACGAACGACGCAGGGTAGATCTCGTGCGTCGCGACCGGGATGCCGTGGGCGTGCGCGAACTCGACCATGCGCTTCTGCTGCAGGTCGGGCAGGCGCACGTAGCTCTTGATCAGATCGTGGCCGAGCACCTTCGCGCGCTCGAGCTCCATCTCGAAGTGCGCAGGGCTCGAGATGGCGATCCCCATCTTGTAGTAGACCCGCTGCCACTCCATCAGGTAGCCGGTCCCGTAGACACGCGGCCCGGGACGCACGCCGGCCTCGTTGGCCTCGCGATCCTCGACGGCCTCGTACGGCGTGTTGCCCGGGCTGCGCACCGTGGTGACGCCGAAGGCGAGCCAGGCGCGGCCGGCGGCCTCGCCGAAGTCCTTCTGCAGGTGCGAGTGGAACTCGACCAGGCCCGGCATGACGGTCTGCGCCGACGCGTCGATGAAGCGACCACGCGACCGGTTGGCCTCGTCGTGCGGCACGATGCTGGTGATGACGTTGCCATCGATGATCACGTCGACGTTCGTCTTCGGCGTGGCGCTCGTCATGTCGATCAGCGTTCCCGCGTGGACGATGGTGCGGCCGATGGGGATGGCAGGCGTATAGGTGAGGTCGACCGTGACGTCCTGTGTCTCGCCGTTCTCGATGTTGACGATGCGCAACGAGTCGAGCGCCTGGTAGAGGATGTGCTGCGAATCGCCCGTCCAACTCGGGGCGTGCGCCAGCTCCGACGTGATGCGACGTGGGGGTCCGAGCGGCTCGCCTGCGCGCGAGACGGGCCAGACGGTCAGCAGGCCCTCGTAGATGGCGGCCATCTTCGTGCCGTCGGGCGACCACACCGGCCCGCACCCGCCGCGCGAGTCAATCGACAGGAGTGGTTCGGGCGCGTACCACTTGTCGTCGCCGTTTCCGCCGCTGGCAGAGATCGTGAGGACCTGGTTGGTGCCTTCGCGGAACCGGCGCGAGAACGGCGCGACCTGCGCCAGTGCGATGCGCCTGCCGTCGGGCGACCAGGTAGGCGTGCCCGGCTGCGCGAGCGTGTCGTGGATCGTCGTCACCGCGCCCGTGGCGACATCCAGCACCGACATCTGCGCCACCCGCCACATGCCGTCCACGTTGAAGAAGGCGATGCGCGTGCCGTCGGGTGACCACGTCGCGCCCTGCGGCTGCGTGGCCAGCGTGGTGGCCTGCCGTGCCACTCCGGTCGCCATGTCGCGGATCCAGAGCTGGAGGTGCGGGCTGCCTTTGTCTGACGAGTAGACCAGCGCCGTGCCGTCGGGCGACCAAGCGGGATCGGTGTCGAGCGCCTGGTCGTTGGTGATGTTGACGGGCGTGCCGCCCACGCGCATCACGTAGATGTCGCCCACGGCGGCAAATGCGACCTGTGTCCCGTCGGGCGAGATGACGGGACGGACGATGCCCTTCACCGGGCGCGGCGTGGTGGATGTGAAGTCGCGCGGGCGCGGCGTGTAGCTGCCCTCTGCGCGCGTGACCTGGAGGGTCGCGCGGAACTCCACGGTGCTCGCGCCACTGCCGCCGATCGCGCGCTTGCGGATCTTCCCGTCAGACACGTAGTAGAAGTCAGTGGCGCTCGCCCATGACGCGCGAAACGCGAACACGTTCTCGGCGCCGGTCACCGCCTGGCCGTCGATCTCGAAGCGGTTGGCGCTGGCGCCGGTCGCGTGCACGATGATCCGTCCGCCTGGGCCCCACGACGGAGCATCCATGCGAGCGCCGCCGGGCGCGGCGACCAGGCGCTCGAGGCCGTCCGCACGCCGCACGGCCCACACCGACTGCCCGTCGCCACGCGTCGACGCGAACGCGATCGCGGTGGCGTCGGGCGACCACGTCGGCATGAAGTCGTCGGATGGCCCCGTCGTGACCTGGTGCAGTGCACCCGATGCGACGTCGAGCGTCCAGATGTTGTAGTCGCTGCCCAGCGGGCTTCCGCGGTCGGACGAGAAGGCCAGCGTCGCGCCATCGGGCGACCACACCGGCTCGCGGTCGTCGAACGGACCCCATGTCAGCCGCCGCAGGTTCCTGCCATCGGGCGCCATCGTCCAGATGTCGTAGTTGCCGTCGCGGTAGGCGAAGAAGGTGATCTGCGATCCGTCTGGCGACCACGTGGGCTGCCGCGCATCGTTGAAGATCCCGGTGATGCGTCGCGCCGTGCCGCCGGTCGCTGGCAACGTCCAGATGCTGCCCTGCAGGTCGATGGCGAGCGTGCGCCCATCCGGCGATACGGCGACCGACATCGACGTGCCCTCGGTGACGGTGACGTCGATGAGCGGCGCGGCGGCGGGTCCGGTGACGGGGCGCTGGCCGTTCACGGTGTCACCCACACGGGCGATGGCGATGACGAGGAGGCAGGCGAAGACCCACAGGGGAACGCGACGCAACGTGATGGGCATGTGGCCGTGGATCATGCCACAGCTCGTTACCTGAACTGCGCCTGCAATTCCTCCAGCGCCGCCGCCCCCGGGCATAGCGACTCGAACGGCACGTCGATCAGCGGCCGTTCGACCGTGCCTGCGTGGGTGTGCATGTCGTCGGCGCTCGTCGAGACGTGCAGCAGCCCGGTGACGATCTCGCCCTCGCGCTGGCGCGCGCGCACGTAGGCGTAGGCACCGTCGCGATCCGTGGGATCGAAGTCGGCCGCCACCTTCCGCAGCTTCACGGTCGATCCGTCGAACAGGCGCACCGATCGCACGTCGCCCTCGTCGATGTGGACCGAGATCTCGCGCTGGATGGGCACGAAGTCAGACTCGATGGCCTCGACGAGGTTCTCGCGGGTGTGGGCGTAGCTCTTCGTCGAACCCTCGTGGTCGTTGAACGTCACGCACGGCGAGATCACGTCGATGAACGCGAAGCCGCGATGCGCGATGCCGGCCTTGACGATGGGCACGAGCTGGTCCTTGTCGCCCGAGAAGCTGCGCGCCACGAACGTCGCGCCCAGCGTCAGCGCGAGCAGCACGCTGTCGATCGCGGTCATCGTGTTGGCCTCGCCGCGCTTCGACGTGCTCCCCGGATCGGCCGACGCCGAGAACTGCCCCTTCGTGAGGCCGTAGACGCCGTTGTTCTCGAGCACGTAGAGCATGTTCAGGTTGCGCCTGATGGCGTGGCTCAACTGCCCCAGCCCGATCGACAGGGAGTCGCCGTCGCCCGACACGCCGATGATCGTGAGGTCGCCGTTGGCGGCGCTCGCGCCGCTCGCCAGCGCGGGCATGCGGCCGTGGACGCCGTTGAACCCGTGCGCCTCGCGCAGGAAGTACGCGGGCGTCTTCGACGAGCATCCGATGCCCGACAGCTTCGCCACGCGGTGCGGCGCGATGTCGAGTTCCCAGAACGCCTGGATCAGCGCGGCCGTGATCGAGTCGTGCCCGCAGCCGGCGCACAGCGTCGACATGCTGCCCTCGTAGTCGCGGCGCGTGAGGCCGACCGCGTTCTTCTTCAGCGACGGATGGTGCACGCGGGGCTTGGTGATGTAGGTCATGCGGATCGCCTGCGTCGTGCGCACGTGGCGTCGCATCGCGTGCGTCCGACTCGCTGACGCCATCGACCACCACGTGCGCGCTCAGCGGCATCCCGCCGTAGTCGCGCACCGAGGTGAGCTTGTCGACCGGCACGCCGGTTTCGATCATCAGGAGGCTGCGCAACTGCGCGTCCCGGTTCTGCTCGACGATGAAGAGGTGATCGTGGGCGTCGAGGAACGCCCGGATCTCGTCGCCGAACGGGAAGCCGCGCACGCGCAGGTAGTCGATCGCGATCCCGTCGCGCGCCAGGGCATCGACGGCTTCCATCGCGGCGGCATGGCACCCGCCGATGCTGATGATCCCCATCCGGGCGCCCGCCGTGCGTCGCACGAACGGGGCGGGCACGGCGTTGCCGGCTGCGAGGATCTTGCGGTCGATGCGGTCGATCACTTCCTGGTACTCGCGGCTGTCTTCGGTGTAGCCGCCGAGCTTGTTGTGCCCCGACCCGCGCGTGAAGTAGGCGCCCTTCGGGTGCGTGCCCGGGCAGCGTGCGGGCGGCGATGCCGTCGCCATCCACGTCGAGGTAGCGGTGGAACTGCGTCACCTGTTCGAGCTCCTCGGCGTTCAGCACCTTCCCGCGGTCGGGGCGGTACCCGTCGTCCCACGTCAGCTTCGGCACCATCCAGTCGTTCATGCCGATGTCGAGGTCCGAGAGCACGAAGACGGGGGTCTGGAAGCGCTCGGCGAGATCGAACGACGCGACGGCCATCTCGAACGCCTCGTGCGGATCGGCCGGATACAGGCAGATGTGGCGCGTGTCGCCGTGCGACGCGTAGGCGCAGAGCATCAGGTCGCCCTGCTGCGTGCGCGTCGGCATGCCCGTCGAGGGACCCGTGCGCTGGACGTCGAAGATGACCGCCGGCACCTCGGCGTAGTACGCGAGGCCGATGAACTCGCCCATCAGCGAGATGCCGGGGCCCGACGTCGGCGTGAACGCGCGCGCGCCGGCCCACGAGGCGCCGATCACCATCCCCACTGCGGCGAGCTCGTCTTCGGCCTGCAGGATGCAGTAGTTGTTCTTCCCGCTGGCCTCGTCGCGCCGGTACTGGCGGCAGAACGCCTTGAACGCCTCCATCACCGACGTCGCAGGGGTGATCGGATACCACGCGCCGACCGTCGCGCCCGCGAAGACGCAGCCGAGGCCGGCGGCGGTGTTGCCGTCGATCAGGATGCTGTCGCGTGTCGCGTCCATCCGCTGCAGGCGGATGGGCAGCGGGCAGTCGAAGTGCGCCTTCGCGTACGTCGTAGCCGAGATCGACGGCCTTCTGGTTCGCGTCGCGCAGCGTCTTCTTCCGCCCGTAGTTCTCGTCGAGCAGCGTGCGGACTTCGTCGGTGTCGAGATCGAGCAGCGCCGCGAGCGCGCCGGCGTAGGCGATGTTCTTGAGCAGGATCCGGTCGCGGATGCCGGTGAAGCTCGCGTTGCACATCTCGGCGAGCGGCACGCCGAGGTAGTGGATGTCGGGCCGCACGAGCGCCTGGTCGAGCGGCCAGGTCGAGTCGTACAGCAGCCATCCGCCCGTCGGCGCACCTCGGCGACGTCCTGCCTGTACGTCGCGGCGTTGAGCGCGACGATGAGGTCGAAGCGCGGCAGGCGGGCGGTGTAGCCGTCCTTGCTGACGCGGATCTCGTACCAGGTCGGCAGGCCCTGGATGTTCGACGGGAAGACGTTCTTGCCCGACACGGGAACGCCCATGCGGAAGATCGCCTGCATGATGCAGGCCGTTGGCGCTGGCCGAGCCCGTGCCGTTGGCCGTGGCGATCTTGAAGGCGAAGTCGTTGACGCGCGTGGCGGGGGTTACACGGATGTCGTGCACGGTGTTGCCTGCCCGGCTCTGGGGAGTTGGAGGAGGAACTTGCGCATGTCCCACGCGTGCGTGGGACATCGCTCGGCGCAGAGTCCGCAGTGCAGGCAGACGTCTTCGTCCTTCACCATCACGCGCGACGTGTGCTTGAGCGGCCCAGACACGAACAGCGCCTGGTCGAGGTTGAGCGCCGGCACGCGCAGGCGCGTGCGCAGGTCGGGTTCGTCGCCGTTGCGGCGTGATCGTCAGGCAGTCGACAGGGCACACGTCGAGGCACGCGTCGCACTCGATGCAGAGCGAATCGGTGAAGTGCGTCTGGATGTCGCAGTTGAGGCAGCGCTCGACCTCCTGCCGCGTCTGCGCGTCGTTGAAGCCCTTCTCGACCTCGAGGTGCATCGCGTCGAAGCGCTCCGGCATCTCGATGTGCACCATCTTCGCGCGCGGCGACGGGATTGTAGTCGTTGCTGTAGGCCCACTGGTGCAGGCCCATCTTCGTGCTCGACAGCGACATGTCTTCGACCGGGCGATCGGCGACCGGGATGCCCATGCAGTGGTGGTGGATCGACGTCGCGGCGTCGTGGCCGTGCGCCACGGCCCAGATGATGTTCGCGGGGCCGAACGCGGCGTCGCCGCCGAAGAACACGTCGGGGTGCGACGACTGCAGCGTGTGCTTGTCGATGACGGGCACGTCCCACTGGTCGAACGCGATGCCGATGTCGCGCTCGATCCACGGGCAACGCGTTCTCCTGCCCGATCGCCAGGATGACGCTGTCGCACGGGATGACGATCCGCCCCGATCGACTCCTGGCGCAGCTTCCCATCCACCTCGGTCGAGCGGAACTGCTCGAACTCCATCCCGGTGAGCGTGCCGTTCTCGACGATGACGCGCAGCGGCGAGAGGTTCTCGACGATCTCGATGCCCTCCTCCTCGGCGTCCTCGAGTTCCCAGGGCGACGCCTTGAAGTACTTGCGCGTCTTGCGGGCGATGACCTTCACCTCGGTGGCGCCGAGGCGCTTCGACGTGCGGCAGCAGTCCATGGCGGTGTTGCCGACGCCGATGATGAGCACGCGCGGGCCGATCGACGTGACGTGGCCGAAGTGCACCGACTCGAGCCACTGGATCCCGATGAACACCTGGTCGGCGTCGTGGCGGCCGGGGATGTCGAGTTCCTTTCCCTTGGGCGCGCCCGTCCCGACGAAGATCGCGTCGTAGCCTTCGGCGAGCAGCGCCTTCATGCTGGTGACGGGCGTGTTGTAGCGGACGTCGACGCCCATGTCGAGGATCATCCCGATCTCCTCGTCGAGCACGCTGTCGGGCAGGCGGAAGGCCGGGATGTTCACGCGCATCAACCCGCCGGGCCGATCGAACTTCTCGAAGATCACGACCTCGTAGCCGAGCGGCATGAGGTCGTTGGCGACGGTGAGCGAGGCGGGCCCGGCGCCGATCAGCGCGACCCGCTTGCCGTTCTTCTGCGTCGGAATCGTCGGGAGCCGATCGGTGATGTCGCCCTTGAGGTCGGCGGCGACGCGCTTGAGGCGGCAGATGGCGACGGGCGTGCCATCGACGCGCGTGCGTCGGCAGGCCGGCTCGCAGGGACGATCGCACGTGCGGCCGAGGATGCCGGGGAACACGTTCGACTCGCGGTTGAGCATGTACGCGTCGGCGTGGCGTCCCTGCGCGATGAGGCGGATGTACTCGGGCACGTTGGTGTGCGCCGGGCAGGCCCACTGGCAGTCGACGACCTTGTGGTAGTAGCGGGGATTGCCGACGTCGGTACGTTGCATGCGCAGACGACCTCGCAGGGATCCGGACCCGCGAGGGTCCGACCCGAATCACGAATCCTGTGTGGTGCGGGGGATTATACCCTTCGACTCGCCCGCGGCACATTCGGCGGGTGGGCTCGGGTAGGGCAGGCCCGTGGTCACGGGCGCAGACGACTACTTCCTGGCGCGGGCGGCGCGGGCCTTGGGGCGGCCGCCCTTCATCCCGAACTGGACGAGCATGCCGACGAGCGCCAGTCCCATCCACGCAAACGGCACCCACTTCTCGTCGGGTGCAGGATTGAGCGGGTACGCCAGCCACACGTCGCCCTTCGAGGCGGCGGCCTGGGCGGTCTTGTTGCCGATGACGAGGAGGACCCCGACCAGCAGCGTCCACGCCCCTGCGGTCGCCGTGCCGACGACGATGACGATGCGCTGGAGGCTCATCGAGGCGAGCGCGCCGGCGATGCACGCGACCACCACGAGCAGTGGATGGGGATCGCCGCTGCCGAAGCGTGCCCAGGCGAGGTGGACGAGCAACGCGGCGATCGCGGCACCGACGAAGGCCACGCCGACGAAGTACGCCAGGATGAGGATGGCGGCGCCGGCCAGCCCGCCGCCGATCGCGACGACCAGCGTGAGCCACGACTCGGCGGGCGCGAGCACCGAGGTGCCGATCAGCGCGCCGAGGACGAACCCGTAAATCCCCAGCACCAGCCGGAACACCCGGTAGCCGAGGAAGCACGCGAGCGCCCCTCCGACGACGAAGAGCACAGCGGCGGGGATCGAGTAGCTGCCGGGCAACATGCGCCGGGATTATACCCTTCGCCTCAGGTGACCTGGCGCCGTCCGCAGGCCGTCACGAGGCCGCGAGGCCGCCGGGCCTGTAGACTATCGAACGTGACCCGCCTCTCGCCCCTGGCCGTGATCTCGGCGGTCGTCGGCCTCGTGCTGTTCGCCGCTGATGGTCCGGCAGGCGGGCGTGGAACCGATCCTCATCGGCATCCAGCGCCTCGGGGTGCTTGGATTCCTCGTCGTGCTGGCCTGTGCAGCGGGCAGGATGATGCTGCGTGCGCTCGCCTGGACGGTGTGCGCCGGTCGCGACACGCCCATCCGCTTCGGCGACGCGCTGCGCGCGGTGATGGCCGGCGACGCCGTGGGCAACGTCACGCCGCTGGGCTTGCTCGCGTCAGAGCCGGTCAAGGCGGCCATGGTGCGGCACCGCGTGTCGCTGCTCGACGCGCTGGCGAGCATCACGGTCGAGAACCTGTTCTACACGGCGTCGGTGGTCGTCATGATCGCGATCGGCCTGGCGCTGCTGCTGCTCGAATTCGAGGTGAGCGGCGCGCTGCGCACGATGAGCCTCGGCGCGCTCGGCGCCCTCGTCGTCGGCACGATTGGCCTGCTGGTGGTGCTGGGTGGCGGGTGGAAGCCGGTGTCGTCGTCGGTCGCCTGGCTGGGACGCCACGAACGCGGGCCGAAGGGGCTGCGATCGCGGCTCGAGAAGCTGCGCGCGCTCGAGGATCAGGTCTACACATTCCACGCGCGGCATCCACAGCGCACGCCGCAGGTCGTCGTGGTCGAGGCCGGCTTCCACGTGCTGGCGGTGGTCGAGATGTGGGTGACGCTGGCGCTGCTGACGGGCACGCTGCCGTCGCTGCTGGCCGTGTTCATCCTCGAAGCGGTCAACCGGGCCATCATCGTCGCCTTCAAGTTCGTCCCGTTGCGGCTCGGCGTGGATGAAGCCGGCAGCGAGCTGCTGGTGCGGACGCTCGCGCTGCCCGCCGGGCTCGGCGTGACAATGGCCATCATCAGGAAAGCACGCGTGTTGACGCTGTCGTCCGTCGGATTGTGGTGGTTCTCGACCCGCGCCGGCACCTCCCGTTGACCAAACGGAAACTGCCGTGAATTGGGGTCTGACCCCAATTCACGGATCTGGCGACCAGTCGGCCAGATTCGCGCCAGAATTCGCGATTTTGCGCCGAATTGGGGTCTGACCCCAATTGGTGGCGGCTGAGGTGGAACGGGGCTGGGGGCGACTCCCCCGGGTTCAGCTGGCGGCGTGAACGAGGTCGGCGACCGCGCGCACGGCGACCTGTACCGCGTTGTGCTCGCCGCGTCTGAGCGCCTCGAGTTCAACGTGCTCGCCACGAGTGCGGTTCACGACCACGCCGGCGACACATCCGCCGCGCAGCCCCATGCACGCGGCCATCGTGAGCAGCGTCGCGGCCTCCATCTCGTAGTTGAGCACGTGCAGCCGGCGCCACTCCTCGGTCGCGCCCTGGAAGCGCCGCGGCACGTATCCCGTGAACGAGTCGACCCGCTCCTGCCCGGGATAGAACGTGTCGCACGAGGCGGAGACGCCCGACGCGCACGGGGATGTCGAGGGCACGTGCCGCCGCGACCGCTGCGTTCACGATGTCGGGATGCGCCACCGCGGGGTACTCGATCGGCGCGTAGTGCGTGGACGCGCCGTCGAGCCGCACGGCGCCCGTCGTCACGATCACGTCGCCCACGTCGACGTGCGCCTGGATGGCGCCGGTCGTCCCGACGCGGAGCAACGTCGTGATCCCGATCTGCGCGAGCTCGTCGATCGCGATGGACGCGGATGGCCCCCCGATGCCCGTCGACATCACGAGGATGGGCGTCGTGCCGACGTACGCGATCCAGGATCGGTACTCGCGCTTGTTGGCCAGTTCGCGCGCGTTCACGAACGGCCCGGTGCGCGCTATGCCCTCCACGCGCCCCGGATCGCCGGGCAACAATGCGATCGTGGCGCCCTCGAGCATGGTGCGCGTCAGGGCGAGGTGGTAGACCATCCGATCGTCGGTCATGGCATGTCCAGCGTCAGGGCCGCACTGGCGTGCGGCCCCTACAAATGCGGCCCCTGCGATTCGCGGCCCCTACAGTTCCCTGCGGCCTTCCATCGCCTTCTGCATCGTGATCTCGTCGGCGTACTCGAGGTCGCTGCCGACGGGCACGCCCATCGCGATCCGCGACACGCGCACGCCGAGCGGCTTCAGCAGCCGCGTCAGGTAGATCGCCGTCGCCTCACCCTCCACCGTTGGGTTCGTCGCGAGGATCACTTCCCTGATCGCCCCTGGCGCCACGCGATCCAGCAACGCCCTGATCTTGAGGTCGTCGGGCCCGACGCCGTGCAGCGGCGACAGCGTCCCCATCAGCACGTGGTAGACGCCCTTGAAGCCGCGCGTCTTCTCGATGGCCGCCACGTTCTGCGGATCCTCGACCACGCAGATCAGTGCCTGGTCGCGATCGGCGCCCGTGCAGTAGCCGCAGGGGTCGGCGTCGGTGATGTTGCTGCAGATCGAGCAGTACGTGACGCGGTCCTTCACGTCGCGCATCGCCTGCGCGAGGCGTTCGACGCCCTCGCGCGGCGACTTCAGCAGGTGAAACGCCAGGCGCTGCGCACTCTTCGCGCCGATGCCGGGCAGGTGCCGCAGTTCCTCGACGAGCCGTTCAATCGGTTCAGGCAGGGTCACGGGAACGTGACGGCCTAACCGAGGCCGGGAATCTTCATCCCGCCCATCATGCCGCTCATCTGCTGCTGCAGGGCCTCGTCGACCTTGCGCTGCGCGTCGTTCACCGCCGCGACGATCATGTCCTGCAGCATCTCGACGTCGTCCTTCGAGACGGCCTCAGGATCGATCGTGATCGCGAGCAACTGCTTCGACCCGCTCATCGAGACCGAGACGACGCCGCCGCCCGCGGTGGCTTCCACCTTCATCGAGGCCATCTGCTTCTGCATCTTCTCCTGCATCTGCTGGGCCTGTTGCATCATCTTCTGGATGTTCATTTGATCTCCTGCACGTCCCGGATCTCGCCGGGGAAGACATCGAGCAACCCCTGCACCGCCGTGTCGGCCAGCGCGCGCGCCTTCAGTTGCTCGCGCGCCAGGTCGGTGGGTCCCTCGTCGGCAGATGCCTCGGCCACCACGTCGGTCCTGATGGTCAGCGGACGCCCGGCAAGTTCGACGACGAGCGCCTCGAGGAACGGGCGTGCCTGCTCGACCTGCGAGACGCTCATCTTGTGGATGGCGCTGAACACGAACGTGATCGAGCGCTCGTCGATGTCGATGCGCCGGGCCTGCGCGAACGTCATCGCGTGGAACGCCTTCTTGCGTTTCCTGATCTCGTCGCTCAGCGCGGCACGAAACGTCTCGGGATCGAAAATCCCCGACGACAGTGCCGACACCTGGGGAGCGGACGGGGCAGACAGGGTGGACGACCCGGTCGATGGGCCCGTCACCGCTGCCGTAGGCCGGGATGGTTGCGGAGCGGCCGCCGCGGCGGCGGCTGGCGCGGAGGTGGCAACCCTCGGAACGGCTGCGACGAGGGGAGGTGACACCGCACCGGGCGCTGCAGCCGCTGGCGCGGTCGCCGCCACAGGCGCACTGACCCGCGGCATCGCCGCTCGGGGTTCCGCAGCGTGCGGCGCACCCTCGGGCCGGGCCACGTTCGACAGCGCGCTCGGTCGCGGTATCGCAGTCTGAGGCCCCGTCCGCCGCACCGGCCCAGGCGCCGTCGGGGCGGCTCGCCCTGCTGGCGTGTTCCCCGCCGCCGTGGGTCGAGGTCCAAGCGGCATCCCCGGACGGGGCGGCGACTCGAGGCCCGCGATCACCTCTTCGATCGGCGTCAGGCGGCGCAGGTGAATCCACTTGAGCAGCGCCATCTCCATCGCGTAGCGCGGCTGCGACGCGGTGCGCACGTCGAACTCGCTCTTCTGCAGGAGGTCGAACGCACGCAGCAGGTCCTCGCGCGAGAACCGCTGCGCCAGGCCCGACAGCCGCTCGATGTCGCCCTCGGGTGCGAACTCGGCATCCGCAGCGACCGATGGATCGATCGACAGCAGCAGCATGTCTCGCACCAGGCGCGTCAACTCGCGCACCACGAGCTTCAGGTCCTGTCCCGACTCGACGATGCGTCCGGCCAGGTCGAAGATGCGGGCCGCATCCTCCGCTGCCACCGCCTCGACGATGTCGAGCAGCACGTCGCGGCCGACGAGGCCGAGGACGAGCGCGACCGTGTCGGTGGTAATCCGTTCGGCCGCGAACGCGATCACCTGGTCGAGGGCGCTTTCGGCGTCGCGCATCGATCCTTCGCCAGCGCGGGCGATGAGCGTGAGTGCGGCGGGATCGATGGCGATGCCCTCGGCCTCGGCGATCACCCGCAGCTGCTCGGTGATCGCCTTCACGCCGATGGTGCGGAACTCGTAGACCTGCGACCGCGACGTGATCGTGTCGGGGATCTTGTGCAGCTCGGTCGTCGCCATGATGAAGACGACGTGCGGCGGCGGCTCCTCGACCGACTTCAGCAAGGCGTTGAACGACGAGTTCGAGAGCATGTGGACTTCGTCGATGATGAACACCTTGTAGCGGTCGCGCACCGGCCTGACGCCGAGCGACCCGATGATCACCTCGCGCGTCTCCTCGACCTTGGTGTGCGTGGCGGCGTCGATTTCGAGGACGTCGAGGTTGCGGCCCTCGGCGATCTCGACGCACGCGTCACACGTGCCGCATGGCGTCGGCGTGGGCGCCTCGGCCGCGTGGCAGTTGAGGGCCTTGGCGAGGATGCGGGCGGTCGTGGTCTTGCCGACGCCACGAGCGCCGGCGAAGACGAAGGCGTGCGCGAGGCGTCCGGCGCCGATGGCGTTGCGCAGGGTCTGCGTCACGCCCTGCTGGCCGACGACGGCGTCGAACGACTGCGGGCGCCACTTGCGGGCGATGACCTGGTACGACACGGTGCCTGCGGGGTCGGGGATAAGCCGGATCTTCGGCGCGGATGTTTGGCCTGACGCTCGCGAGAGGTGAACGATTCCACCGCGGCCCGGAGGCCCTGCGGCACAGGGCAGGATCCTCTTAGCGCTGCTACCTTCCGGTCCTGACGCGGTTCGTGGTCTGGCCTTGCACAGGCTCCGGACCGCGGTGCAATCGTCCACGTCGCGACGTTTCGCCGGGAACGCGTCTTGGGAGTGTACTGGAGCCGGGCGGCGGGATCAAATGGGCGGCCATCGGCGAACGACTCACCGCGCCATGCTGCAGGCGATGCGCCTCTTCGGCACCGGACCCGACGTCTCGCCGTTGGGAGGCGGCCTGGCCCTGGTCGACCGTGTCGACGCGCACACGCCTGATGGGCTTCATCGCCGTGACGCCCGACTACGGCCGAGTCACGAACGTCGACACGTCCAACGAGCGTTGACCACGGGTGCATTCTCGTTGACGCCTGCTTGCGGCGGGCGTAGAAATAGGGGTTGCCCCCACCCGTAAACGCAGGTCTCCGAGGATCCAGCGTCGGCACCTCGCACCCGCTCGATCCTGCTCGCATGCCAGTCACGACGTCCGCTGCACCGAGGCGTGCGCCGGGCGTGTCTGCAGTCGACGTCCGTGGTGGCGCAGCGTTGCCCGCCATGGCCGTCTCGCAAGAACCACCGAGGAGGTGGACCATGCGTACACGCGTAGTCTCGTTGACACTGGTCGCGCTTGCGGGCGTGACCTCGCTGGCGTCATCGCCGGCGATCGATGGACCCACCCTCACCGTCCAGCAGAGCGGCACCGTCAACCGGCTGCAAGCCATCAGCCCGGTCACGCCGCAGATCGTGTGGGCGAGCGGCGTCCTGGGTACGTTCGCCGTCACGACCGACGGTGGCGCGACATGGCGGGCCGGCGTGGTCCCTGGCGCCGAAACGCTGCAGTTCCGCGACGTGGAGGGTGTGAACGCACGTGTTGCCTACCTGCTGTCGGCCGGCGTCGGCACCGACTCGCGGATCTACAAGACCGTGGACGGGGGCGCGACCTGGACGCTGCAATTCCAGAACGAGGACCCGAACGGATTCTACGATTGCTTCGCGTTCTGGACGCAGAAGCGCGCGATTGTCATGGCCGACGCGGTCGGTGACCGGTTCCCGGTGCTCCGCACGACGAACGGGACCACGTGGGAAGACATCGGTGATCAACTGCCACCGGCATTGCCCGGCGAGGCGGCGTTCGCGGCGAGCGGCACCTGCGCGGCGACGCAGGGCGGGCAGCGCGGCTGGCTCGTCACCGGCGCCGCGGAGCGGGCCCGCATCCTCGCGACCATCGACGGCGGCGACACGTGGGCTGCCTACGACCTGCCCATCGCGCAGGGCACGGCGTCATCCGGAGCACTCAGCGTTGCCTTCCGCGATGGGTTCCGCGGCATCGTCGGCGGAGGAGATCTGGCAGCGCCAGACGCCGTTCTCGACACCGTCGCCCGCACGAGCGACGGAGGACAGACCTGGCAGCTCGCAGCGCCTCCCACGTTCCCCGGGGCGATCTACGGCCTGACCTACGTGCGCGGGCGCACGAAGACCGTCGTGGCCACGGGGCCTCGCGGCGTGTCGTGGACGCCCGACGAGGGCGACACGTGGTACCCCATCGAGGATCTGGCGGGCTACTGGGCGGTCGCGTTCGCGAGCCCGCAGGCAGGATGGCTGGTGGGCACGCAGGGGCGGATCGTGAAGATCAGTTTCTGAACATCGTGCACCTGTGACCGCGGGTCACGTTCGACGCCTGGCGCGCCCTGTCGCTCCGGGCGTCGAACGACTTGCGCGGTCAAGGAGGCTGTTTGCGCCCTCACCTCGGGAAGAGCAAGATGGGGAGTGGAGGTGTCTCATGAAGACACGCACGTTGGTCGTCGCCGCCGTCATCCTCGCGCTCCTGCCCGGCATGGCGGCAGCGCAGAAGGTTGGCGGCGGCGTCAAGGGCGGATTCACATTCGGGGACGTTCCCGAGGTGACCGAACAGTTTGACGACGAGGGCGTCGACACCTCGCAGCGAATCGGATTCGTCGCGGGCGGCTTTCTGACCGTCAACTTCGGCGGCGGATTCATGCTGCAACCTGAGGTGCTGTACACCCAGAAGGGCGTCAAGCTCGACACGAGAGTCGACGAGTTCGGCAGCAACTTCAAGATCAAGGTGGATTATCTCGAGGTCCCCGTGCTCGCGCGTCTCACGTTCGGCAAGGTGCTTCGCGGGTATGTGTTCGGCGGCCCGTCCATGAACTTCAGAATGAGCGCCAAGACCGAGATTGACGTTCCCGGGGAGTCCGAAGAGGAAGACATCAGCGAAGATGTCGAAAAGTTCGAGTTCGCCGTGGTCTTCGGTGGCGGGATTGAGATCGGGCCGGTCCTGTTCGAGGGTCGATGGAGCGAAGGCCTCACCGACATCGCCATCGTGGAAGCCGGCGAGCCTGCGGCCGACCTCAAGACCCGGACGCTGATGTTTCTGCTCGGACTGCGCTTCTAGCCCGTCCGGCGGGCTGTAGCTCGCCAGCTACCAGCTGCCGGCGCCGAGCTACCGCGCCGGCAGGCCCCCGTAGATCCATGCCGTCACCCCAGTCCCTGTCTAGAGCTGCCCTTCGTCACACGGATGGGAGACGGAGGCAGTGATGCAGACACGAGGATGGCTGCGACTCGGCGCAGCGGCAGTGGCAGTCCTGGCCCTGGATACCGGCACGTCCCTGGCGCAGTGGCAGATTGAATCGAAGGACGGCAAGGCCAGCCTGAAGTTCGGCTTCCTCGTACAGCCCCAGTTGGAGACGCTCGAGACGGCGGACCAGACGGCCACGTCGACGAACATGTTCGTGCGCCGCTTCCGTGTCCTGTTCGGCGGCGATTTCAGTGAGAAGTGGTCGTACTTCTTCGAGACCGACAGCCCCAACATTGGCAAGGCCAACCCCGTCACGGGCCTCAAGGACTCGGGCGACATGTTCATCCAGGACGCCTACGTCACCTACACCCACTCGATGGCGTTCAAGGTCGACGTCGGCATGCTGATGCTGCCGCACTCGCGCAACGGGACGCAGTCGGCCGCGACCCTCCTGGCCGTCGACTATGGCGGCTACACGTTCCTCGACGCCGGCCCCTCGGGCGAACGCGGCGGCCGCGACTACGGTATCCAGCTGCGGGGCTACCCGGCGAAACAGCACCTCGAGTACCGCGTGGTGGTGTCCCAGGGCGTCCGCGGCGTCAATGCGAAGAACCCGCTCCAATACTCGGGACGGGCTGTCTACTACCCCTGGGGCGCCGAAACGGGCTTCTTCTACGGCGGCACGTTCCAGGGCACCAAGAAGCAGGCGGGCTTCGGCGGCGGCTTTGCCGTCCAGGACGATGCGACGATCCTGTCGGCGGACGCGTTCTTCGAGACCCCGACGGTGAACAAGACCCAGGGCCTGACGCTCCAGTTCAACTGGATGCGGTACGACGGCGGCGCGTTCCTGTCGAACCTCCCGGAACAGCAGGCGTGGCTCGTGGAGGCCGCGTACCACGTGGCGAACCGCAAGCTCTCGCCGTTCGTGCAGTACGTCGTGCGCGACTTCTGCGACGCCGCCACGCCAGACCAGAACAGCCTGCAGGTGGGCGTGGCGTGGTGGCTGGCCGGGCATCAGCGGAACATGAAGTTCAGCGTAGGCCGCCAGAGCATCGAGCGCCAGGATTCGCGCACTCAGGCGCTGTTGCAGCTGCAGTTGTTCTACTTCTAGACCGCGACACCGCCGAACCGTCCGCGGGCGGACGAAGACGGTCGTTGCCACCGGCCACCGCGGCGTGTCGTGGACGCCAGACGAGGACGACACCTGGTACCCCATCCTGGACCTGTACGGGTACTGGGCAGTCGCGTTCGCGAGCCCGCAGGCAGGCTGGCTGGTGGGCACGCAGGGACGGACCAAGGGAATGCACTCGGCCCGGTGCGGGATTAGACTCCCCAGATGGACTACCGACTGCTCGGCTGCACCGGCGTGCGTGTCGCACCGTTGTCTCTCGGCACGCTGAACTTCGGCCTCGGCACCGATGCCGACACCGCCGTCCGCCTGGTGCACACCGCCCTCGACACCGGGATCAACCTCGTCGACACCGCGAACAACTACAACGGCGGCCGGAGCGAGGAGATCGTGGGGCGCGCGATTGCGGGGCGCCGGCACGACGTGATTCTCGCCACCAAGGTCTTCAACCGGATGGGCGACGGCCCCAACGACGGCGGCACCTCGCGGCTGCACATCCTGAGGGCCTGCGACGAGTCGCTGCGTCGGCTCCAGACCGACTACATCGACCTCTATCAGGTACACCGGCCCGACCCGAACGTCCCGATCGAGGAGACGCTCGGCGTGCTCACCGACCTGGTCCGCGCCGGCAAGGTGCGCTACATCGGGTGCTCGACGCACCCCGCATGGATGGTGATGGAGGCGCTGGCGACGAGCGAACACCGCCGGTTGGCGCGCTTCGTGAGCGAGCAGCCGCCCTACAACCTGCTCGACCGGCGCATCGAGAACGAGTTGATCCCGCTGGCCCAGCGATACCAGCTGGCGATCCTGCCGTGGGCGCCGCTCGCGCAGGGTGTGCTTGCGGGACGCTACGCGCCGGCGGCCGCACCGCCCGCCGACTCGCGCGCGGCACGCATCCCCGACAGCATCTACTCCAGGCGCGTCACACCGCGCGGCATTGCGGCCGGCGTGCGTTTCACCGAGCTTGCGAGCGCGCTCGGCAAGTCAGCCGGACAACTCGCGCTGCTGTGGTGCAAGGATCAACCCGGCGTCACCTCGCCCATCATCGGCCCGCGCACGATCGAGCAGCTCACCGAGCTGCTGCCCGTGCTCGAGATGCGGCTCACAGACGAGGAACGCCTCGCCTGCGACGAGATCAACCCGCCGGGCAGCGTGATCACGAACTTCCACAACACGGCAGGCTGGATGAAGAGCGTGGTGGCCTGAGACGCGACGACCTGTCGCTGGGTCGATGCCCGGCGAGCGGTGAGCCGCGGACCGCCTGCGCTGAGCGTGGCCGATTCACAACCGACGGCGCCGGCTCCGGGCGCCCCCTAGGCAGACGGAAGTCTACCGAAGCCAAGACTCTGCCGCGGACTCGTGAAGGGGTCATCTGCCTACGAGGCAACTTTCGCCGACGGTTGCCTGGCGTGATATTTGCGTTTCAAACGCCGATCAGTCTTAGCAGTCGAACGTTGACGGCCCGTGGGTGCCGGCTGTCCCTCGACTCCGTGTCGCTGGCAGTTTGCCGCTGAAGGACTGTTGATCCGAACGTACTCGCACAGGGAGTTGGAGATGACGCGCTACCGTCTGTTTGTCCGAGTTGGGTTGTGTGCGGTCGCAATGCTGGGTGCTGCGCTGCACGCCGACGCATCGTCGTTCACGATCGGCAATGCGCCGGCGACCACGTTGTACTTCATCCAGGGCCAGAGCTTCGTACCGTCGGTGCAGGGCAACGACGGCCTGGGGACGCCCGCCGCGGGCCCCGGGGGCACGGTGCTCCTGACGTCGTTCAGTTTCGACTTCGCAGCAGACGCCTTTGGAACGCCGTCGCCAGTGCTCTACATCTATACGGCTCCACCGACGCCAGCAGCTGCCGCCACGGGTGCCGGGAGCATCGGGACGGGAACGCATGTCGGGGGAGGCGTCTACAACTTCAGCAATCTGCTCCTCACCTTCAACACGCAGTACTACGCCATCCTTCCGGAACAGAGGTCCATCTACGATGGCCCGAACGATATCTACACCGGAGGCGCTGACCTCTTTGCATTGGGTGGCCTGGTCCAGGGCAATTATGGCGACTACGACGCGGGCTTCAACGCGACGTTCTCGGCCGTGCCTGAGCCTGCGACGCTCTCGCTCCTGGCGATGGGGTTACTCGGCACAGGCGCATTCGCCCGGGGCCGGGCGCGAGCCCGGCGACACAGCTAGGTCTTGCGCGGGTGCCGGCCCACCGCGGTGGCTCGGCACCCGCCACCATCCGGTCGCTCGGCCTCATGGCGCGGGCGCCGGCGTTCACGCCGTTGGGGCCTGACGCGCTACGATCACCACCGTGGCCGACGCCCCCATCCTCACGTCTGCGGTCAGGCGTTTCCTGTCACTCGGCACGCTGGCGGGGCGCGTCGGGGCCTCGTTGCTGACGGCCAGCGTTGCCGACCTGGCGCGCGACCCTGATGCGCGCGCGGCGCACCGCGCAGAGCTTCTCGTCCGCAATGCGACGAAGGTCGTCGAGACGCTCGGCCGCCTCAAGGGCGGCGCGATGAAGGTCGGCCAGATGCTCAGCCTGCACGCCGAACTGCTGCCGCCAGGCGTCGCCGAGGTGCTGAGTTCGCTGCAGCGGAGCGCCCCCAGCGTCCCGAGCGAGGTCATGGAGGGCGAAGCCCGCTTCGCGCTGCGGAATTTCGACGAGCTGTTCGCCACGTTCGATCCGACACCCTTCGCGTCGGCGTCGATCGGCCAGGTGCACGGCGCCACGCTGCGCGATGGCCGGCGCGTCGCGGTGAAGATCCAGTATCCCGCGATCGACAAGATCATCCGCGCCGACCTGTCGAACCTGCGCGTGCTGGCGGGCAGCCTCTTCGGGCTGTTCTCCGAAGCCGACTTCGCGCCGATCTGGGGCGAGATCCGCGATCGCCTGTTCGAGGAACTCGATTACACGCGCGAAGCGGCGTCGCTGCGCCGCGCGGCGGCCCTCCACGCGCACCTGCCCCAGATCATCATCCCCTCGGTCGTGGACGAGGCGACGACGCGGAACGTGCTCACCATGGAGTACGTGGCAGGCATCCCGCCAGACGAAGCCTGCTCGGATCGCTATCCGCAATCCCTGCGCAACCGCTGGGGCGTCGTGCTGTTCGAGTGGGTGTTCCGCGGACTCTTCGAGCACCGGTTGCTGCACGCCGATCCGAACTTCTCGAACTTCGCCTTCCGCGACGACGGCCGCATCGTCGTCTACGACCTGGGCTGCGTGAAGGAAGTGCCCGAGGCGGTCGCGCGTGGCTACGCGGGCTTGTTGCGGGCCGTGCTCGATGGCCAGCGGGCGGCGATCCCGCGCATCCTCGACGAGATGGGCATCGGCTTCGCCGACGGCTCGCCGCTCTCGTCAGACACCACGACACCGTTCCTCGAGCTGTTCAAGGGCATCGTCGCCGAAGACGCGTCCTACACGTTCGGTGCCGATCCGGAGTTCTACAATCGCGTGCTCACGCTGGGATGGGCGCACGCGGGCGAAGCGGTCGAGCTCCGCTTCCCGCCCGACATCGTGTTCGTCCACCGCACCCTGGGCGGCCACTTCGGCAACCTTGGACGACTGCGCGCCACGGCGCGGTGGCGCGACATCGTCCTGGCCATCGTCGAGCGCGCCGAAGCGCACCCGTAACGCCGCGCCCCGTCACACCGCGCCCCGTCACGCCGCCCCACGTCGCACCGTCACCCGTCACCCGTCGCCCCGCAACACCGCCACCCGTCACCCGTCACACCGCGCCCCGTCACCCGTAACACCACCCGCTAACACGGCCAGGTGTAGGGGCCGCACCCCAGTGCGGCCCGTCCTCCGCCCCCGTGCGGCCCGCCCACCCTACGCCGGGTGTCCGCTCTTGACCGTGATCGTCTCGAGCCCGTGCGCGCCGGGGCCGGTCTCTGCACGCCGCAGCAGCAGCGCGCACACGACGCCCGCGACGCCCATCACCGAGAACAACCACATGCCGGGCGCGTAGCCCCCGGGGTTCTGCGCGCTCGCGCCCGACGCATCGTTGGCCGCGCCGATGCCCCAGTTGAGCGCGAGCACGCCCACCTGCTGCAGCAGCGTCATGAGCGCGTAGGCGGTGCCGAGACGGTGCGGCTCGACGACATAGGTGACCGACGGCCACATGACGGCTGGGATCAGCGAGAACGCGATGCCAAGCAGTGCGATCGGCAGGTAGAGCGACGGCGCCAGGCCGAGGCCGGGCACGAGCAGCACGAAGGCCGGCACCAGCAGCACAGAGCCGGCAAGCATGAACAGCGCGCGGCGCCCGACGCGATCGACGAGGAGGCCGAAGAGCGGCGTCGCGATCATCGCCGACATCGGCAGCACGCTGTTGAGGAAGCCGCCGAGTTCGCGCGTGGCGCCGTGCGCCTCGATGAAGAACTTCACCGCGAACGAGCGGAACGGGAACACCGCCGAGTAGAAGACCAGGCACAGGCCGACGATGAGCCAGTAGGAGCGTGTGAACCTGAACAGGTCAGCCACCACGAGGCGATCGGCCTCACCCGCGGTCCCGAGTGTGTAGACGCGCTCGGCGCGCGCCTCGAGCAGCCAGTACACCGCTGCGCCGATCACGCCGATCGCGCCTGCGACGACCGCAATCGCAAGAGGACCACGCCACGTCTGGTAGACCGCCTGCGCCCAGGTTGGCGAGTTGTCGGCCGCCACCGACGCCAGTCGCGCGACGAGCAGGTTCACGCCGAAGGCGAAGCCGAGTTCCTTGCCGCGGAACCACTTCGCGAGGGCGGTCGTGACCGCCACGATGAGCGACTCGGCGCCGAGTCCCAGGACGAAGCGTCCCGCCAGCATCGCAGTGTAGGAGCCAGACGAGGCGGTGATCGCCGCGCCCAGGAGGCACAGCAGCGCGAAGGCGAGTCCCGCCTTCCGCACGCCAACGCGATCGACGAGCACGCCGCCAAGCAGCAGCGTGGCGATCGCCGACACGCTGTAGATCGAGTACAGCCAGCCGATCTGCGTGTCGCTGTAGCCGAGTTGCGACGACAGCAGGTCGGCGACCGGCGCGATGCTGTCGTAGACGTAGTAGTTCCCCGCCATGGCGAGGCTGAGGAAGAGCAACACGATCCAACGGTAGGTTGCTGGCGGCTCGGGGCGTGACCCCTGCATCTCGACATCAGGCATGCGGAGGATTCTAATGGACGCGTGATGGGCGCCTCGTCCCGACTCGGCGTGACCCGAACCAGTGGCCTTGATCGTCGTCACGGGCTGGTGATGCTGGTCGTCGTGCTGGCGATCGCCGGTGCCACGCCGTGGCACGCGACCGTCGGAGCCCAGGGCCCGCCAACCGCGCCCGGCCTCGACAACCTGAAGACCTGGCGCCTGGCCGTCGCCCGCCACGTGCCCGGCGAGTTCGACGGCCCCGCGTTCGAGATCGCGCCGTGGCCGCAAGGGCGCCTGGAACACGTGCTCGCCGCACTGGCCGCCGCGATGAAGGACGCGCAGAAGGCCGTCCGCGCGATGCCCCGCGAGTCGCGTGCCGCATTCGCCGAGAGCAGCGAGAGCGCCGGGTGGCTCGGCCTGACGGCCGGCGAACTGCTCGAGGGCGACGCGACGCGCATCCTGAAACGCGCTGTCGTCCTCCACACCGACATCGCGGCGCTCGTGGAGGAACGCCTGCGGGCCGGCCCGGCTGACACATCACGCGCGGGTCGCGCGACATCGGTGACCGTCCTCGATGGACAGTTCACGGGTTATGGCCTCAACAGCGACCATTGGGGCTTCGCCAGGCGGTTGCTCGACCGCGTGCGCCCCAGCCCGCAGGCTGACCCGGCCGTCGGCCTGTGGTATCGCGCGGTAGCAGCGCACCTCGTGGACCAGCGGGCTTACGGCGAACTGAAGCCACACCTGGACGAAGGCCGCCAGGTGTTGCCGCGTGATGCGGTGCTGGCGATGATGGCCGGCGTGCAACACCATGCGCTGTCGTCGCCGCGTATCCAGGCAGCGATCGCCACCATCGTCATGTCGCCTGGCGTTTCTTTGGGCGTCGGCTCGCGCGATGCGGAACTCCGCCGCGCCAGGCAGGCCTACCAGGACGCCGTGCGGCTCGACCCCGGCCTCGTCGAAGCGCGACTCCTGCTGGGCCGGGTGTTCGCCGACGAAGGCTCGCCAGACGAGGCTGTCGCACTCCTGCGTGAGGCCATCGTCGCAGACGATGAACGAGAGTTGCAGTACTTCGCGGCGCTGTTCCTCGGTGAACAGGAAATGGCGCTCGGACGTACGGACGAAGCGCGGACGTGTTTCGAGCGCGCGCACGCCTTGTTCCCGAACGCGCAGTCGCCGTTGCTGGCGTTGAGCCATCTGGCCCGTGCGCGCGGCGATCGGGCCGGCGCCATGGATGCCCTGGATCGCCTCACGCGCCTGCCGTCACGCGCCGATTTCGACGATGATCCCTGGTGGTCGTTCCTCAGGGCGCCCGGGCGGCACGCGGTCGAGTGGCTCGACGGCGCCCGGGCGCGCCTCGACGAGGGGCGGCTGCCATGAAGCTGATCGCGTGGTGCCTGGTCGGCGGACTGTTGGGCACGATGGGCCAGATCAGCGCCCAGGCTCAGGACGTCCCCACGTTCAAGGCGACGACCGAGGTCGTGCGGGTGGACGTCCTCGTGACGAGCGCCGGCCGGCCGCTCACCGGGCTCGGCCCCGCCGACTTCGAGGTGCTCGACAACGGGGTGCTGCAGACCGTCGACCTGGTCAGCTTCGAGCAACTCCCGCTGAACGTGGTGCTGGCACTCGACCTCAGTGAGAGCGTGGCCGGCGAACGACTGGCGCATTTGACGGCCGCAAGTCGCGCCGTGCTCGAACGGCTCGGGCCCAGCGACCAGGCGGCGCTCGTCCTGTTCAGCCATCCCGTGCGGCTCCGCTCGGGGCTCACGACCGACGCGCAGAAGGTCACGCGCGCCCTCGAACGCGCCTGGGCAGGCGGCGACACGTCGCTGATCGACGCGACGTACAGCGCGATGATGGTCGGAGAGTCGGACGTCGGGCGCGCGCTCGTGATCGTGTTCAGCGACGGCGCCGACACCGCGAGCTGGCTGCGCCCCGAAGCGGTGCTCGACATCGCGAAGCGTACCGACGTCGTCGTGTACGGCGTGTCGGTGCGACGCATGGGCGTGTCGCCCTTCCTGCGCGCGCTGACCGATCAGACGGGCGGCCGGCAGTTCGAAGTCGAGTCGACGAAGGACATCGGCGCCGCCTTCGAAGGCATCCTCGAGGAGTTCCGCCAGCGGTACGTGATTGGCTACACGCCGAGCGGCGTGGCCTCCGGTGGATGGCACCCCATCACGGTGCGCATCAAGGGGAAGAACGCAACGTCGCGGGCGCGTCCCGGATACCTCGCGGGAGAACGCTGAGGCTGGCGCGGGCACCTCGACAGGCGTAGGATTCTGCCGACACGGCCGCGGACGCGCATCTGCACGATGCCCGCCTCTATCCGCGCCTCACCGTCGTGGAGGATCGCATGGTTCGCCTGGCACATGACATCGACCGACGCAACTTCATCCGCGTGATGACGGCGGGGATGGCCCTGCTGCCGACGCTGAGCGCCGCGGGACTGGCGCAGGTGATCGGTCAACGCCGCAGCCGCGTCGCCATCGTCCGCACCGGCGATCGGAAGCACGGCGTCACCGAGGCGCTCCGACTCCTCGACCTGAAGGGCGTCACGGGCAAGCAGGTCGTCATCAAGCCGAACTTCAACACCGCCGACGACACGCCGGGATCGACACACAACGACACGTTGACCCAGCTCGTGACCGAGTTGCAGGCGCGCAACGCGCGCAGCATCACGCTCGGCGAGTCGAGCGGCCCGCCGCAGACGCGCGGCGTCATGGAGAAGAAGGGCACGTTCGATCTCGCGCGTGACCTCAGGTTCGACATCGTCAACTACGACGAGATGCCCGAGAACGAGTGGGTGTCGTTCCCATCGGCCAGCAGCCACTGGACCGAAGGGTTCGCGCTGCCCCGCCTCGTCGTCAACGCCGAGTACAACGTCTCGACGTGCTGCCTGAAGACGCACGGCTACGGCGGCGTGTTCACGATGTCGCTGAAGCTCGCGGTCGGCCTGACGCCGAAGTCGATCCGGCGCGGCATGCACCGCTCTCCCGACATGCGCCGGATGATCGCGGAACTCAACGCCGGCTACACGCCGCAGCTCATCGTGCTCGACGGCGTGTCGGCGTTCACGGATGGCGGTCCGTCGAGCGGCCAGCTGAAGCAGGCCAACGTCATGATCGCCGGCCACGATCGCGTGGCCGTCGATGCGGTCGGCGTGGCCATGCTGAAATCGCTGGGCGCCAACGACGCCATCATGAGTCGCCGGATCTTCGAGCAGGAGCAGATCGCGCGTGCGGTCGACCTGCAGCTCGGCGTCGCCAGCGCCGACGCCATCGACCTGGTCACCGCTGACGCCGAGAGCAAAGCCGTCGCCGACTCGCTGAAGCTGATCCTCGCCCAGGGGTAGCCTCCGCCACGGATGCCGCCGGCTGTTTCGATCATCGCCAATCCCACGGCCGGCTATCGCCAGCCGCCGTGGCGTGCGCCTGTCGAGCGCATCCTGTCGGCACTCGGCCGCGTGGAGTTCATCACGCCGGACTCTGCAGAGGCGACGAGCGTCGCCGCGCGCGAGTGCGAAGCGCGTGGCGCGTCGCTCATCGTCGCCGCGGGCGGTGATGGCACCGTGCACCGCGTGGTGAACGGACTCCAGTCTGCGGGTACGCGTGTCGGCATCCTGCCGGTGGGATCCGCCAACGACCTGGCGGGATACCTCGGCGTGCCGGCGTCGCCGCTCGACGCTGCCCGGACCTTGCTCGGCTGCGCGGATCGCGACATCGACGTCATCCGGATCAACGGCCGGCGCGTGCTCACGGTCGGCGTGTTCTGCGCCGTCGCCGAAGCGGTGCGCCTCGCAGACCGGATGCGACGAGGCGCGCCGTGGCTCGGCGCCCTTGCGTACCGGGCGGCCGCTGCGCAGATGATCGTCACGCGCGGCCGAGATCCCCTTGCCGGTGTGTTCCTCGCGAACGTGGCGCGCCTGGGCGGCAACCTGCACCTGCCCTCTGGTTCGGTGCCTGACGATGGAGTCTGCGAGATGGCGACGCTGCGCGGCGGCAGCCGCGTCGCGCTTGCGCGGACGCTGTTCGCGCTGTCGCTCGGCCGGGCGTTGCCCCCCGGCACGCTCACGTGGGCACCGGTGCGCGAGACCAGCCTGGAGTTCGGATCGCCCGTGCCGGCGTCGGGTGACGGCGAATACCTGGGATGCGAGTGCGTGTTCCAGGTGCGCGTGGAGCCCGGCGCAATGCGCATCGCGGTTGGCCCAACAGGTTCATAATCGTACTGGCTCGGCGGGCCGACGTGGCACGTCGCGCGTGGGTGCTTTCGTCCCTGTCGCGTCACCCGGCCTGGACGGCCGACGTGACAGGGAGGCGTTATGCGCACCTCGTCCTGCTGGATTCCTTCTCTACCGGTACCTGTCGGCGACACTGCTCCTGTGCGGAGCCCCCCCAGCGCTCGCCCAGGTTCGCTCGGTGACGTTCGACGAACTGCGGCGCGAGGTGAGCCCCGGCGACGTCGTCTCGGTCGTGCAGACTACGGGCGACCGGGTCAAGGGCCGGCTGATCCGGTTCGGCGACGTTGACGTTGACGTGCGTGAAGAGGCGCGAGAGTCCGGGCGACCGAAGCGCGTCATGGACCTCACGATTCCGCGCAGCGCGATCCTGTCGATCGAGCGCCCACGTGACTCGTCGCGCAACGGCATGCTGATCGGCGCTGGCGTCGGCTTGGGATTCGCCCTCGCCATGGTCGCCTACGCTGTGGCGGTCGACCGCAACGAGATGGATGAGTGGGCCGCCGGGTACGTCCTGGGCGGAGCTGTCGTGACCGGGGTGGGCGCACTCACTGGCTGGGCCATCGACGCTGCACACTCGAAGCCGCACGTGAGGTATGTCGCGGAGCCGCGGCAGACGATGACGATCGGCGTGGGGCCGCTGCGTTCGGGGAATCCCGGTGTGGCGCTGGTCGTGTCGTTCTGACCGACCCGGGCCATCGTCCTTGACACCGTGCCCTGTGGCGCAGATCATCTCGCCAAAGGACGTCGCGATCGGCGCGCCAACCATGGCCCTGGTCTTCATCAGTCACGCACACAGCGACGAGTCGCTCGCACGGAAGGTCTGCACGTTGCTGGGCGACGCGCTCGGGCTGCACCCGTCCGACTTCTTCCTGTCGTCGCAGGAAGGCCACGGCGTCGCGCCGTCGGCGAGCATCCGCGGGTCGATCGTGGGCGAGTTGCGCACCGTGCCGGCCCTGGTCGTGCTGCTCACGCCCAAGGCGGCCGCGAGCCCGTGGGTCTGGCTCGAGGCGGGCAACCGGCTCGGGTGCGCCGACAAGCCGCCGCCGATCTTCGTCGTGCCCTCGGCACGCTTCGTTCCGCTCCTGGCGCCCGTCGCCGACATGCGATGCCTGCAACTCGACAACGACGGGGAGTTGCACGAACTCGTGCAGGCTGTGGGCAGGAGCCTCGACAGGCCGCCGCTCGACTTCCTGGCCTACAAGCCGGCACTCGACGACCTGCAGCAGTTCTCGGGCGAGCTCTACTCGCTGGCCGGCGAGAAGCGGACGCGGACGATGTCGTGGCTCAAGCGGAATGCGGCCGGACTGGTGCTCGTCGTGGCGGGCCTGGCGATGCTGGTCTACGCCGGCCTGCGTCAGGCGCCAGTGCCGCACGATGATTCGGCAATCGAAGCGGCGACCATCCAGCAGTTGAACGAAGCGCAGGCCTCGATCGCCGAGATGTTCCTCGTGCTGAAGGGACGCGTGACGTCGGGCTCGGGTCCCGGCTCGAGCCCGGTCCACGGGGCGACCGTGATGGTGTCGCGCGAGGGCGAGGTGCAGGATCCTTCAACGTGCGAAGAGCCCGCGTGCACGAAGAGGACCACGACGACCGAGGGCGAGTTCACCCTCAACCTCACGAAGATCAAGGCCAGGAACGGCGACCCCGTGGTGCTGAGCGTCGTCAAGCCGGGCTTCGCGTTCTTCTCGAAGGAACTCAGGGTCGACGTCCGGGCGATGGATGCCGGGACGGCCCCGCAGAGCGTCGCGCTGGCGGCCGCACAGCCGTCGCCGTGACACACGGAGGTTCAGGGACCATGAGATACGGATTCTTGCTACTCGCGCTCACGGTGTGTGCGCCGACCGCGAGCGCCGCGCAGGCGCCCGCATGCCAGCAACCGCTGGCGACGCTGACTGTTCCCCCGTCGAGCTACGCCGAGGTGAACGCGCCGCCGTTCGGGCGACGCGTGTTCGTCTACGTGCCGCCGTTCGAAGGGCAAGGGCTTCCAGCCGTTCCAGTTGTGGGTCGTCGAGGGCGTGTACGGCCGGCCGTTCGTGCAGTCGAACGGCGTGCTCGACGAAGGGAGCTTCGCGAAGCTCCGCGCCAGCGCCAACGTGAGCGCTACGCCCGTGTCGGTCTCGCGCGGCGACGGAACGGACGCGGGCCGCTTCATGGTGTCGCGGGTCCCCTATCAGCTGCAGGTCCTGCGGGTGAGCGGCAGCGTGCAGTTGCGAGTCTGCCGCTAAGGCCGTCCCGCGCAGCTACGACATCCCTGAGACCCCATCACCGCCGGCGCGGCTCGAGGCTCGAGCCTGCCCTGCGCAGCACGGCATCGCAGGCCCAGGCCAGCGCGATACCCGTGACGTTGGCGACGAGGTCGAAGGGGTCGTAGACGTTGCTCATGACGCCGAACCCGTCGGTGATCTCGAACAACTCGACGACCGCCACCGCGAGGACGGTCGGGACCCACCCGCCGCCGCGGACGCCGAGCACGGACGCGGCGAACATGAAATACACGGCGAACGACGCAGACAGGTTGCCGCCGTACGACATGACGAGGTCCTGCCCCGGACCGCCGTAATGGCGCTTGAGCACCAGGCTGGCCACGCCGATGAGCACACAGGCGATCCGTGTGCGACGAAGGGCGCCGTCCGGGTGAACGCGCGTGGACATCGCGACTTACCGCCGACGCGAGAACGTGACGCGCACCGTGTCGCCCTCGGCACGCACGTCGGCCCCGCGCAGCGTGAGGCGCACGCCCTCGGCCTCGACGGTCACGCCGTCGTCGCGACGGTCAATCGTCGGCATCGCGCGTACCCCGACGATGGAGACCATCCGCACGCCTTCCATCGGGTGAGGGCCCGTCGCGCGCGCGAGTGCGACCGTGCCTGCGAAGGATCCGCGCGCAAACGCCGGGTTCGTCAGCTCGATCGTGCTGTCGTGCTCGGGTGAACGTGAGGTAGTTGGCGTGCGCGACCTCGCGAGCCCCGAGCACGAGCAGGTTGATCGGATCGAATCGCGTCATGCGCAACGGTTCGTCTCCGTCGGCGATCTCGATGACGATCCGCGGGCCAGCACGGCCGAGCAGGTCGTCGCGAACCTGGCGCTGGCGCGCAGCCAGTTCCGCGATGTCGGTCGCCGCCCGTCGCTCGAAGCCCGACGACTCCGCCGCGGAGAACGCCGCCAGCTGTTCGCCCGTTCGCGTGATCGCGGTGTCGAGCAGGTCGGCGACGGTCATGTCGGGCTGAGCGTCGAGGCGTGACTTCCAGTCAGGCTGGAAGCGCTCGAGCAGGAAGCACAGCGCCGCGCCGGAGTCGTAGAACCGCCACCGTATCGCGTCGGCCTGTCTCGACGATCGCAGGCGCACCGCAGTCGCACTGGGCGGCTGCCCCACCGCGGCGCGCGCGACGTAGTTGGCCGTCCCTTCCATCATCTCGAGTGCCTTCTCGAACGCCTGTTCGTCCGCACTTCGCTCGCCGAGCCGCTCGCGGCGGATGCGCAGCGCCGCCCGTCCCCATGCTGCAGCCTCTGGCAGGGCCACCGCGTCCAACGCGCGCGCGAGCGCCTCGTCTTCGGCGAGGAGGCGTTCGCGGTTCCACGCATCCGACACCGGGTAGCCGTAGCGCACCATCTCGTTCGGGCGGAAGTTCGCGTGCCGCCGCAGCCAGAAGACGTGGAAGACCTCTTCCACGTAGGCGAGCAGGATGTTGTCGAGCGGCTGCGTCGGCGGCGCGATGACGGTCGCCGTGCGCACGCCCGCGATCTCGCGGGTCGAGTTGGCGACGACCGCCGGATGGCGTCCGGCCATCGTGACGACGCCTGGCTGGCCTGGACCGTGCGTGAAGTCGGGTGGCGGGGCGGGATGGCGCAGCGAGGATCGTCTGCCTGCCATCGAAGACCGCGATCGGCCACTCCGACGGGTCGAAGCCCGGCCACACCTCGCGCGCGCCTTCGTGCCCGCAATGGCGCGCACGACGGCGAAGGCGTCACGGTCGGCCGACTGGCGCGCGAGGGGTGCGACCGTTGCAGGCACCGTGACCAGCAGTGCCACCGACAACCACAGCGCGACCTTCACCATGCGACACCTCCCGGACTCTGATTGTCTCTCTGATTGCCCCTGCGTGCTTGACGCGTTTGCAGGGTCCGCGCGACAGTGACACGCCATGGCGGATCCTCGCGACTCGCCTCGTTCGCCGGCAGCCGCCAAACGCCTCTTCGTCGGCCTCGAGCTGCCTGACGCGTGCCGGCGTGCCCTCGCGCACGTCGATCACGGCGTCGAGGGCGTGCGCTGGGTGCGCGAGGATCTGCTGCACGTCACGCTCGCCTTTCTCGGCGACGTGGATGCACAACGCGAGGCGCGATTCCGTGCGTCGTTGCCTGCAGTGCAGGTGCCCGCGTTCACCCTGCGGATCGTCGGTGTGGGCGCGTTCGGAGGTTCGCGCCCGCGCATCGTGTGGGCGGGGCTCTCCGGCGGCCATCCGCACTTGCAGCGCCTGCACCAGCAGGTGAGCGACGCCGTGCGGCGCGCGGGGCTCGATTCCGATCCGGCACCCTTCCATCCGCACGTCACGATTGGCCGCGTGCGCTCAGCGACGCGCCATGCGTTGCAGCCGTTCCTGGAGCGTCATGCCACGACGGAGTTCGGCACGTGGACGGTGTCTGGGGTGGTGCTGTTCAGGAGCGTGTTGTCGGCGCAGGGGCCGTCATACACGGTGGAGTTGCGGCGGGAGTTCGAGCGAGCCTAGCCCGCGGCGTTCACTGGAGCACCCGAACCTGACTCGTCTCGTCAGGATTCGGGTGCTCGAGGGTGCTGCAGCAGGTGTGGCCGGCGAGCGCGCACACCGGCCGCTGGTGTCAGCGAACGCGGCGGCGGGCCAGGCCGGCGAGCGCCATCCCGAGCAGCGCCACGATGCCCGGCTCGGGAACCTGCGCGCGGCAGTCTGCCTGCCCGGCGGCGCAGTACGTGAAGTCGTCCATGATCCAGACCGTGCTGGTCGACTGCACCCGCACCACCTGGATGAGGGCGTTGGGTCCGGCCACGAACTCGTTGCGGAGCGGGTTGTTCGTGTGCTCGATGCCCTCGGTGAAACTCCCCACCAGGTTGGTCATGCCCAGGTCGCTGTAGAACGAGAACGTGAGGGCGGTGTTGGTCTGCGACGAGAACCACGCACCGATGAAGCGCGTCGGCGCGCTGAACTTGACGGTGCCGTTCCGCGTGAAGGCGGCCATCCACGGCGACTCGGGCAGGTAGTCTGGCGAGCATCCGCCGACGGGGCAATCGGCGGGCAGGCCGTATCCGGCAGAGTACCAGCCGCCGTTGAAGTCGCCCGCCCAGGTGAGGCCCTGATAGTTGGACGGCAGGAGTTGATACGACGCGGCGCCCGGGCCACGGCGGTCTTCGAAATCGAGCACGACGGGGGCCGCGTTCGCGCGTTTGGCGCCGAACAGGCACACGACGGCGAGCACACACCAGATCTTTTTCATCACGCCCTCCACGGCGATGCCTGGCACGCAGATGCGCGCCGTCCTGACACCTCTGACCTAGGCAAGGGTCATGCCCGTGTCGGGACGCCGTGAAATGGCTGCTGAACACGAGGAAGGCTAATTAGTCTGCCTGCTCAAGCCGTCTTTTGTCTTCTTTTTTGATGACTTCACAAGCGCTGCTGCGTCGATGGTAGAATCGCCCGTCAGCCCACGCGCGGAGAGATGTCCGAGAGGCTGAAGGAGCGCGCTTGGAAAGCGCGTATACGGGTAACCGTATCGCGGGTTCGAATCCCGCTCTCTCCGCCAGCCTACCCCTCTCGGGAAGCACACCCGCCGTCCGGACAAAGGTGGCCGCTTAAGGCACTTGCGATCTTCGACAGTTTCGGACGCGGAAACTACTCGGCCTGACCCGCGGGCGCACCGCGGAACCCGGTGCTCACGTGTGTGAGATGAACGCGTGGCATGGCGCCGATCGTCGGCCAGCACGGGTGCGCGAGGCGCCTGCGATCACGGCAGATTGAGTTCCGTGCAGAACGCCGAAAACGGAAGCACCGTGACCTTGCCGGACACGTAGTGGCGATCACCGCGATGGACCTGGAAGAACTGCGGGATCGGCGTGCGCTCGGCGCAGTAGCGCACCGCAGGGATAGTCCATTTTACTCATGAGCAAAATGGACATGACTCCCATACACGCTTATCACGGCGATATCGATCGGCGAGGTCGTCGGCGCGCGACGGCGCGGTGGCGGGAGATCGCCGTGCCGCGGTCGACAGCGCAGGGCGAGCGGTCGTACGCGCGCGGCGCCGGCCCAGGCCGGCACGCCGCGCGCTTACTGCGGGGAGGTGAGGTCGCTACGACGTCCGTGAACGTCGCGCCAGCGACAGGGCCAGAACACCAAGGCCAACCAGCGACGTGGTCACCGGCTCGGGCACCTGGTTCACGAGGTCGGCACGACCCGTGAAACCCGCGTTGTCGTTGGCCGAGATCGTGAAATTGAGGTTGACGCCGAGGGACGCGTAGGAAGCCGACGGCACGCCAGCCGTCACGGGGCCGAATCCAGGCCCGGCCGGACACGGGTAGATCGTCATTCCGGCTCCGGGGCCACCGGTGCACGTGTACGTCCCGAGTTGCACTGCTGGGACGTTGACCGCGTCGAGCAACGCCTTCTGGACGATGCCCGACGCCGTGACACCGTCACCCAGCCGATCGGTCGCGGTCCCGTTGAAGCCGTTGGTCAGCGTGTTGTAGGGTCCCCCAACCACCGGCGTCGTGAACGTGAACGAGAAGGTGATGGGCACAGCCGTGAAGTTGCTCACGCCGACCGCGTAGTTCACGAACGGGTCCGGGTTGGTCGTTACGTCGACGTAGATCTCCCAGTCGGTGCCCTGAAGGGTGCCGACGATCCCCCCCACCTTCTTGATGGGATCGTAGGTGACATCCAACGCGCGAGTGTCGATCTCCTTGCCGTCCACCAGGATCGTGGCTTTCGGCGGCGGTACGCCGATGATGATCGCTGACGCCGATGCCGGCAGGCACAGCGCCGCAGCCAGGACAAGCAACGCGACGGGTCTCTTCAACGGTCCCTCCTCACTCCCGGGCTGCAGGGGACATTTCGTTCGTAGCCGGGAATCAGTTTCCCTTTGCACTTCCAGTGCCATATGCGTGAGCGCGGAGCAAGGGACCCGTCGCGTCGATCACGCGGAGGATGTTGGCCGTGACGGAGGAAAAAGCCTCCGTCGCGGCAGACTGCGGGCCTCGGGCACATGCGCAATCACCCCGTCGTCGCCGCGAGGCCTCAACTCATTCGTGCTTCGGTGCGTCCGTCGCCACCTGGCGCGCCTGTGCAAGCTCCGGTCGTTCTGGCTTGTCGGCGCGCTCGCAGATCTCGAGGAGCGACCCGTAGTACACGCGTGCCTTCTCGTGATCGCCGGCGAGCCAGGCCGACCTCGCCGCGCCAGACAACGCCCGGAACCTGTTGGGTTCCTTCACCAGCGTCGTCTCGAATTCCTTGAGCGCGTCGGCGGGCTGGTCGAGCAGCAACAGCATCTCGCCGACGAGCTCGCGCGCCGGTGTCAGTGAGCCAGGCGTCATGGCCGACTTCTCGGTGGCGTCTTCGAGCGCCGCGGCGGCACGCATTTCTACCAGCGCTTCGGCCTTGTGCCCCTCGACGAACGCGAGCCACGCCGACGCAGAGCGACGCTGGATGTCGGCTTGATTGGCCCAGTAGGCTTCCTTCTGTTCCGTGAGCCGATGCCCGATTGTCGTCAACGCGTCGATCGCCGAACGCACGGCCGCCGCGTCTCCCGTGCGTGCTGCGCCGAGCGCCCTCGCGAAGTACGTGATCGCTTCCGTGTAGGGGTAACGGCTCGGCTGAGGCACGAGCCTCGCCGCCTCGGCCCATGCGCCGCGTTCGAGCGCGTAGCGTGCGGGAATCGTGGCAAGCGCAAACACCCCGGCTGACCCCGGCGCGGCTGAGCCAATCGCGTTGGGGTCGAAGCGAGCCTTCACCTCGGGCAGGGCGTCGAGGATGCCGCGCGCGGCGCCGTCCTGGGCGGTCTGAAGGTAGGCGTACATCCGGTAATCCATCGTGTGCAGTTCTTCGGCGGTCGCTCCATCGCGCTTCGCAGCCGCCCACGAGGCCGTGTTGGTGTCGATGGACTCCTGCCACAGCCCGAGGCGCGTGAACGTGTGCGACGGCATGTGGAGCGCGTGCGGCGCCGACGGGGCGATCTTCGCGTAGCGACGCGCGGCATCGAGCGCACGGGGCGCGAGCGGCGGAACGTCGTAGGCGTGAATGATGTAGTGCGCGAGGCCCGGATGGTCGGGCTGACTGACGATGAGTGTCTCGAGGATCGCGCCGGCCTTCAGCAGATCCGCGTACGTCTTGTCAGTCGGCGGCGCGGCGGCCGCGAGCGCGAGCGCGTGGAAGATCGCCGCCTCGGGGTCGTCGGGATACTTCGCTGCGAACGCCGGCCATCGCATCGCGGTACGCGAGCGCGCGTTGGCGCTGATCGACGGTCTCGGACGCGGCGAACAACTGCGCCACGGCGTCGACGTACGCGCCCTCGCGAGCGGTCTTCAGCCCGATCGCCTTTGCGCGCTCGACGGCATCGCGCCCCTGCTGGAGCTGGGCGGCCGGACGCACGCCGGCACCGAACGGATTTCCCCACCGGCTGAGCGCGATGCCCCACTCGGCCATCGCGCACGACGGATCCTTCGCGAGCGTCGCGTGGAACCCCTCGATCGCCCGCGCGAACTCGAAGGAGTGCAGCAGGGCGACCGCGCGATCGAACAGCGGCTGCGCGTCGGGGTTGCACGACGTCAGGAAGTGGACGGTGCCGAGCGTCTCGTTCTCTGCAGACGCGTGCTCTCGCGGTTGCGCGAGCACCGGGCCGGCGACGAGCAGCGAGAGTATCCCGGCACGCACAACTGAAGACGGCGATGCCATGGCAGACCTTTCGTGAAGAGGAGGCAATCAGTATCGCTCTTCGCGCGGCGGCGCAGCAACGCCATGCGTGTGCAGCTCATCGTCATCTGTGTCGATCGCGACTCGCTCAGAAGCTCACCCGCTCCTCTGCCTCCCGTGGCGACGGCGGCTTGGCTATCAGTGGAGCACACAGTTCGCGTTGACGTGGCACGGGGGCGGGCGTAGAAGTGGTAGGGGGCGCTTTGCGCTGCCGCCCCCAGACATCTGCCCCTCCCACCGTCAGGAGTTCGAGCCATGCTGCGAACAGCTCTGTTTGCTCTGGTGGCAGCCACTGCCGCGCTCTCGGCATCGGCGCAGGATGCGAACCGGACCGTCACAATCGGCGAGAAGTTCAGCGTTCGATTTGAGCTTCTCAACGAGGACCGTCCTTACTGGGTGTACCTGCCTGCATCCTATGAGACCGGCGGGGGGTTGCAGCAACGGTACCCGGTCCTCTATCTGTTGGACGGCGACATCAACTTCCATTCGGCCACCGGGGTCGTGCAGTTCATGGGCAACGGCCCCAACGGGAACAGCCAGATACCGGAACTGATCGTCGTCGCGATTTCAAACACCAATCGTACACGTGACCTGACACCCACCCACTCGACCATCAGCTGAGGGTGCGCGCGTGGGCAGCTCGTGCGTGCGTGTCGGTCGGCAGCTCATTATCGCGCGTGCGCGCGTCGGTCGGGAACGATGACGTGCCGGTTGTGCCTGATCTGGTAGTCGCGGAGACGATCGCGAAGGCACGTCCGAAGCACGCGTCCCCGTGCTGCCGGATCCTGCTCCGTGCGACCTTGTCCTCGCGGCTTCCAGGTGCTTCGGCCCCGTGGAAGCCGCCGAGCCCCGCCACCACGATCTCGTCGATCGTTCCAGCCTGACTCGTCTCGAAGGCGCGCTGTTCCAACGCGTGCCGCTGCTCGTCCGGTGCCCAGCGGGCCAGGGTGGCGCGCTTCTCGGCTCCCTTCCGCCGCGTGGCCTCTGACGCGGCCCGCTGCTCCGGTGGCAAGGCGGCAGCGGCCAGCTCGGCAAGGCTGGAGGGAGCCTCGAAGATCGCCTCCAGCGACCGCAGCGGCAGCGTCTCGAGCCACCGACGGATGTAGTACTCCGAGATCACGTGCGCTGCGACGACCTCAAGCGCGGTGACGGGGTTCGTTCCCATCAGGCCCCCTCCGGAGCGGCGGTGCTTCTGCGCCTTGAACTGGTCGATGCCATGCCGCAGCAGGTCGCCGAATCGCCGCCAGCGGCGCGGGCCGAACAGGTACCGGTCGACGGCGCCGAGGATCGCCAGGTGCTTGATCTCGTCGCGCGCCACGTTGCGCAGGAGGTGGTGGAGGTCACCGGTTGCATGCGCCGCCATGACCACGTAGGTCGATGACGAATTCCATTCTGCCGCCTGGCGGCTGATGACGAGCCTCACCGCATCCGCTTCGGACGCCGTGACCACCTTCGGGCTGTTGGGATTCTCCCGGCCGGGCGACGTGCCTGTGAGCCGTTCGATGATGCGGGCAAACGTGCTGGCGTGACGCCGCTCTTCGGCGCACCACGGGCTCTCGCACCACGGCAGGCTGTGTTCTGTCGCGTAGGCGACTTCGTCCTGGTTCTTGCCAAGGAAGCGGGCCAGCGACGGGAGGAGAAACCGGAAGCCCTCGCCGTTCTGGTGGCTGTATTCGAGAATCGGCTCCTCCAACTCTCTCGCCACGTTCAGCATGAACGCCATTTCCCAGACCGCCAGCCCGACGACGTCGTGCGCGGTGATCGCACCGAGTTGCACCCTCTGCCATGGCCGCGCGCGGTAGCGCGGGTCGTCGGCGTTCTCGTGAAACCCGCGAAACGACCAGAGGTGCGCATCGAGCGAAGGCACCTGGTAGTCGGCGGCAATGATTCGCCGAATCGCCAGCAACGTGATCGGCAGTCGCAGCGCCTGGCGAACGGTTTCACGGCGGCGCTGGGGCTTCGGAGGTTGGACCGGCGAGTACGGCGTGCGCGGAGGCGATTGCCTGTGCGGGGCAGTGACGGGATCGGGGCCAACGACGTGCGACGACATGTATGCTCCCGTAATTGCACGGAGGCGAATACCTGCTGCACAGGCTGCCCGCGGTTCTGACGGCGACAGGCGTCAGCGCTGCCTGGGCAACCGTCACCGCGAGGCCAGTGGCCAGCCGTCAGTTGCCGCGTCGGATGCGCGAGCCCTCGAACAGGATCTCGAACTTGTACCGCGGCTTTCGCGTGCAGGTGATGACGTATGTCGCCGGGTCGAACGTGCGACGGCACCTCGCGCATCTCGACGGTGGCGCACGGTGCGGTAGCCGCGCTCGTTGAGCACGTCGACCAGCATCGAGACAGCCAGCGGATTGGCGTACAGCTCGTCGTCGCTGGTGAGCTTCGCGAGGCCGGTCATCGCGTGCAGGACGAGCGCCGGGACGAAATCCCGATCGATCGCCAGGACGACACTCCGGAAGAGGTCGCGCGAGTCGCGCTGGTAGCTCTCGAGCCGCTCGACCAGGCGCTGGCGGGCCGCCACGACGATCTCGGTCGCGAGCGGGATCCGGTGGATGGCGTCGAAGGTCTCGTCGTCGAGTTCGAGTGAACTCTGGTACTTGAACTCGCTGCATGATCGCGCGCTCGACCGACGCGATGTCGCCCTGGGCGTTGATGACGTGGAAGTGGAAGAGTTCCTTGAGGCTCTGGAGGACGCTGTAGGTCTGCTCCATGAACACCCGGTAGCGCTTCCGGCACGCCTCCTCGTTCAGGTCGGTCGCGCGCTCCTCGAGCAGCGTCCCGACGCCGGTCTCGCGCACCCGCTCGTTGTGCGCGACGATCTCGCGTCCGCGCTTGAGCTGGCGCTCGACCGACTCCCGCTCCTCGACGTAGAGGATGACGATCTGGAACATCGGCTTCGGGAACAGCGGCGCGAGCGACGACTCGCGGTGCTTCGCGCGCAGGTCGAGCATCTGCTGGTACAGCAGCTTCACGCACTCGACCTGCACCCGCGTGCGCGGAAACCCGTCGACGACGACGCCGGTGGTGTGGATCGGCTCGAGCAGGCGCTCGAACAGGAGGCGGACGACGTCGGCGTCGCCGACCAGGCTGCCGCTGTCCTTCATCCTCCGCATCTCGGGCGTGTTGAGCAGGTCGCTCGTCACGATCGGGCGGCGCGACGATGCCGCGCTCGCGCAGGATGAAGGGCGTGTTGGTGCCCTTGCCTGCGCCCGGTGCGCCGCCGAGCCAGATGATCTCCCGGGGCAGGCGTGCCGCGCCGGATTCGATCCGGTCGCGGATGTGCGCCCAGGCGCTGCTGAAGATCGTGTTCGCCTGCTCGAGAGCCGTGTCGGCGGCCGTGCTGGTCGAGTAGTCGGCCTTGGCCGTCCGTACCGTGCGTTTGTCCATGGAAGTTCCCAGAGGGGCCGTGCAGCGGCTCAGTTTACCGCGAGACCGGCTCGGCCTCCTCGTCGCGCGGAAAGGGGTGCATGGGCGTCACTTGCTCTTTCGTCGTGTGATCGCTACGAGTTCACTGCCGCCCATGGCCGTCTGGCCCACCGTCATGCCGATGATCTCGAACCCCTGGTTGCCGGCTGCCTGCAGTTCCTTCTCCAGGGTCGAGGTCTTGCTCGTCGCAAGCAGGCGGTACTCGTACCGCTCGGCTGACGGGGACGAGGCGTTCGCGCTCGAGGATGCACGCGACCTCGGCCCCGGCGAACATCGACTTGAAGACACTCTGGCCCACGTAGTGAAAGCCGGCGTCAGCCGCCTGCTGCATTTCCTTCTGCATCGTCGACGTCTTGCTGGTGGCCAGCAACTTGTACTGGTCCTGGGCCGCGCCCTGCGCCTTGTGCATCACCACCACGACTTCGGCCCCGCCGAACGCCGTCTCGCCGCCCATCACGGCACCGAAGCGAAACCCCGCGGCAGCCGCGAGGTCGAGTTCGCGCTGCATGGTCGACGTCTTGTTCGTGGCCAGCACGCGGTACTCGACGGCCGACTGCGCGGATGCCGGTTCAGGCACCAACGAGATCACGGCGGCACAACACAGGGAGGCGGCAAGCACCAGTTTCATCTGCGTGGATCCTCGGGTAGCTGGTCAACGGTCATCGACCGGATGGCACCGACGGCACGGACGCGACGACGGGATGTCGTCGCGCCCTACTCTATACCTCGGCATTCGCATGGTCGCGAGTTACCCCCCACGGTCACGTGGCGATTGAACAGCCCGCGCAGAAGGGCCACGCCGTGTGCTGAAACGGCACCGCTGCAGTCACGGGATTCCTCCTCGACGGCAGAGGAAGGTCGGGGCCGGGCCTGACGCGCGGGCTGCATGCAGACCGCCTACGTAACATGCCGGGGATGTTACGTCGAGCCCCTTGATCTGCGTGGCGGCAAGCGCGACAGTATCGCAGCGCCGCGCCCTCCATCCTCGCACCCTCCATTCCTTCGTGGCGCACGTCGCGACGCACCGCCTGCCGACACCGCTCCCGGTCGCCGCATGGGAGATCCTCATGTCTCGGCGATTGGTCGTCCTGGGCCTGTTGGTGGCGATGGGGTTCCCGTCAGGCCTCCGCGCGCAGACTCACATCGTGTCGCTCGCGACGGGGAGGAAGGCGGCCAATCACGATTCCTACCAGCCGAGAGTCAGCGCCGACGGCCGTCGCATCGTGTTCGTCTCCAAAGCCTCGAACCTGGTCGCCGGCGACTTCAACGGAAAGGAGGATGTCTTCCTCTGGGACGGTCGCGCCGACCCGCCGGTGATTCGTCTCATCAGCATGGCCCCCAACGGCGCACCGGCCAACGGTCCTTCTGAGTGGCCGTCGATCTCGCCCGACGGGAACTACGTGGCGTTCAACTCCTCTGCCACGAACCTGGGTGCACCTCCCACCAACGGCTGGTCGAACGTCTACGTCAGGAACATCAGCGGCATGACCACGTTGACGTGGTTCACGGAATGGGTGAGCCGCGCCTACGACGGCAAGGTGCCCAACGGGCACTGCGGCCGGCCGTCGATGTCAGACGTGGGCCTCGTCGCCTTCGAGTGCCATTCCCTGGCGAACAACATGGTGCCCAGTGACCGGAACGAGTGCGGCGAGGTGTTCGTGGCCGATGTCGATGGCGTCGCCATCGAGCGCGTGAGCACGACGAGCGGCGGCGTCGAGGCGAGGAGCTTCCCCTACGAATCCTGCGCCAGCCAATACCCGTCCATCAGTGCAGACGGCAGGCTGGTCGTGTTCGAGTCGTACGCACGCACGCTCGTCCCCAACGACACGAACGGCTTCGTCGACATCTTCGTGAAGAACCTCGAGACGCGATCGCTGCAGCGGGTGATGGCGGACGTCTCGGACCCCAGGACGGGACTGCAACCCAACGGCACCAGCCTGCGGCCGGCCATCAGCGGCGACGGGCGTTTCGTGGCCTACGAGTCACAAGCCACGAATCTCGCCAACCTGTTGGAGCCCACCACGGGGGGCGTCTACCGGGTCTACCGGACTGACCTCGCCACGAACGATCCCCAGCGGACGATGATGGCGAGCAGGACTGGCGGCGGCTCGGCGGCACCTGGCATTCGCGCGAGCATCAATCACGATGGGTCGGTCGTCGCGTACGAAGCGGACAATCAGGTCTACCTCAGCACCTTGACGCCGCTGGGATTCTTGTGGAGTGGAATGCCCCTTGTCACGCAAGCCTCGCGCACGCCGTCAGGAGATAACGCCAACGGCGAGACCTACGCGCAGGCGTCGCTGGCCCCCTCGGCGACCGGCCCGGAATTCGTCGTGTGGTCGTCAAGCGCCAACACCTTGAACCTCACAGAGCCCGCAGCCCTGAGTGGCCACCTGAACGTCTATGCCCGCGCCATCGGTCGCCGCGCGGCGGCGGGGTGGCCGATGTCGATCATCGCGCTCCCTCCAGCCGCTGCAGGTCCCGTGAACACGGTCGTCGATGTTCCTGGGCCCAAGGTCGGCGAACGGCGCCTCGAGACCATCGAGGACTGGGAACACTTCTTCATGAACCCCACGGCCCCCCTGCGCGAAGCCCTCACCGACCAGCCCACGGTGACCGTCGGCGGTGTCGCCGCAACGGGCGTCTCGACACCCGACGTGAACACGTTGCGGTTCACGGCGCCCGCGCTCGCCGCCGGCAGCAGCAATGTGGCGGTCATTCGGTACGCGGACGGCGAAGTCGTCACCTTGCCGGTCGCCCTCAAGGCGATGGCCCTGGTCCCCGGCTCGACGACCGACACCGACAAGGACACGCTCCCCGACTGGTGGGAGCTCACCTACGGCCTCGATCCCAACCTGGCCGCTGATGCGGGCGTGGTGCAGGCGAACGGCCTGACGCCCGTCCAGGCGCGCGCGCAACAGCACCATCCCACCGGCACCGACACGCGCTATCTGGCCGAGGGCGCGACGGGGACCCTGTTCAGGACACGCATCGCGCTCGCCAATCCCGGCGTGCTGCCTGCCACCGCCCTGCTCCGCTACGCGAAAGCCAATGGCACCATCCAGACGCAGACGGTCGCCGTGCCGGCCATGCGTCGCGCGACCGTGGACGTCGAGACCTTGTCGGGCATGGGCACGGCGGAGTTCGCGACCGCTGTCGAATCCGACCTTCCGCTCATCGTGGATCGCACGCTGACGTGGGGCGGCACCGATGCCTACGGCGCGCACGCCGAAACCGCCGTCGCCGCGCCTGCGCTGGTCTGGTACCTGGCCGAGGGCGCGACGACGGGGACCCTCAACCTGTTCTACCTGCTGCAGAATCCGAATGCCGCTGGCGGCGCAGGTGCGCGTGCGCTACCTGCGGCCGAGCGGCGGCCCGATCGAGAAGGTCTACACGCTGGAGCCGAACTCGCGCACGAACATCTGGGTCGACGTCGAGGAGTTCCCGGGGCTCGGCGTCGCGCTCGCCAACACCGACGTGTCGGCCGTCTTCACCGTCCTCAACAACCAGCCCATCATCGTCGAGCGCGCGTTGTATGCCGAGGTGCCGGGCCAGTTCTTCGGCGCCGGCCACGAGAGCGCGGGCGTGACGGCGCCGGCCCTGGAGTGGTTCCTCGCCGAAGGCGCGACGGGTAACTACTTCGACCTGTTCGTGCTGATCGCGAATCCGAGCTCCACGCCGGCGGCGATCGAAGCCGCCTACCTGCTCCCGAATGGGACATCCTTCGTGAAGCCGTACACCGTCGGCGCGAACAGCCGCTTCAACATCTGGGTCGACTACGAGGATGCGCGGCTGGTCAACACCGCCGTATCGACGACCATCCGTTCGACCAACGGCGTGCCCGGTGATCGTCGAGCGCGCGCTCTGGTGGCCTGGCGCGTACGGCCAGTGGTACGAGGCGCACAACTCGCCGGGCGCGACCTCCACCGGCACGCGGTGGGCGCTGGCGGAAGGCGAGGTCGGCGGCGCGCGCGACGTCGAGACGTACATCCTGCTCGCCAACACGTCGACGACGCCGGGGACCGTGCTGGTGACGCTGCTGTTCGAGACCCAGGGCACCGTGCAGAAGGAGTTCCAGGTCGCGCCACGCAGTCGCTTCAACGTCGACGTGCGGGCGGAGTTCCCCGCCGCGCTCAACAAGCGCTTCGGCGCCGTGATCGAGAGCCTCGGCCCGACGCCCGCGCAGATCGTCGTCGAGCGCGCGATGTACTGGGATGCCGCCGGCCAGTTCTGGGCCGCCGGCACGAACGCACTAGCAACGAAACTGCCGTAGGACCGAAGGGGTCACATCTTTCATTGCAGCATTTTTCAAGATCTGACCCCTCGCGCCACGAGCCGTGAGGCGACGGCCTCACTCGTGAGTTCCCTCAGCGCATCCCTGCCCACCCAGCGGGCCGGAGCCGACGATGAGGCGGCGAGGCGCTGCGCGACGACGACCGCTGACGCGTTCAGGGCGAGGTTGCGCTTCCCCACCTGGCGCAGCGCCCAGTTCACGGCCTTCTTCACGAAGTTCCTGTCGTCTGTCGCAGCACGTTCGACCAGTGGCAGGCACGCCTCGAACATCGCGTCGGACGCCTGCCTGTCGTGCACGGCCAGGCCTGCCAGGAGGGCGAACGCCGCACGCTTCACGAACTCGTCGCGGCGCCTGCTCCACTGTGCGACCTTGGCGAACGCGTGCGGCGTGCGGTCGAACAGGTGGATGCAGACCGAGTCGCACACGGCCCAGTTGTCGAAGTCGCGACACCAGCGGTTCATCTGCGCGCGCGTGACGCGGGCAGGTTCATCGACGAACGAGGCGAGCACGCGGGCCTCGAGCCACCCTGCCTCCCACAACGCGAGGGCGAGATCGTGGTCGCGGCCCAGGCGCTTCACCAGCGGACGCATCGTCGCCATCGACACGCCGAAGACCCTGGCCGAACGGATGCCGTAGCGGGCCATCCCGTCGCGATTGCGCTGGGTGCCGCGGCGCTTCAGCCAGGCCAGCACCTGGTCGACATCAGGAGGAATTGAGGGCGCCAGCATGGATGGAGCGTGACTCAGCACAACGTGAGAAGTCGACGCGATTGGGCTTTCGAGGACGGTCGCCCACAGCGGTCGCGCCACAAAGACAACGGGCGGCCCCCTGTGGAGAGGGCCGCCCGTCCTGTCATCACAGATCCCTACCCAGCCGGTCTATGGCACTGGGCAGCCGAGCCGCTTCCCGTTGCCCAGGAGGTCGGCAAGGCGCCAGATGTTGCCCGTCGGGAAGGTGTTGTCCTTGCCGTCACCCTGCAACTTGCCGCAGTCGGTGATGTCGTTCATGTTTGCGTCCGAGCACGAGCGGTGGAACCGTGACCGCACCTTGGTTCCATTGCTGAGCGTGACGACGAAGTCGACATCGTTGGGTGCCCCTGCGGCGGCGTAGCCACTGAACGTGAAGACCTCATTGGCTGCGATGGGTCCGCTGCTCCCGAGCTTATCGGCCAGGTTGGGGTTGTTGATGTCGGCGACTGTCGTGTCGAACCAATCGACGTTGAGCACCCCGACCGTAGCCGTGAGCTTCAGCCCATCAATCGGTTTGAGATCCGAGCACGTGCCGATCGGCAGCGGCGGCGCCACCTGGGTCACCGTTACCGAGGCAGTCGCCGAGCACTGTGCCAGGTTCGGTATCGTGCCGGTGACGGTCGCCGTGTTGGTCGTCGTGCCAGTGAGCTTCGCGATGAAGTCATCGAACAGCGCGCTCTGGTTCCCTCCCAGGCTCTGGTTCAGGTACTGCTTCACCACGGTATTGCCGACCTTGTCGATCAGGTCGTAGGTCAGCACTCCGCTCGAGTTGTTCTGCACGACGTATCGGTATTTCACGTCCGTTCCGCCCGTCTTGCCGTTGAAGGCCACGAGTTCGATGGCGCCGAACTCGTTACCGACGGCGAGCACCTGCGAGCAGGACGTGTGCAGCTTGATCGTCTTGGTGCCGCCGGAGTTGCTCAGCGTGATCGTCGTGTCGGCGCCGAACGACCCCGACACCACGAACTGACCGTTGAGGCTGACCGTTGACGGCGTGACCTTGAGCGTTGTCGTCCCGCTCTTGGCCGTGACCGTGACCGGCAGGGCGGTGTTGAAGGTGCCCGTGCTGGTGGCCTTCCCGCCCTGCAGGTTCGTGATCGTGTTGTCGTTGTCCTCGAGGCGGAACGTCAGGCTGGTCGGCTTGCCCTCGGTCGCACAGCTCGGGTTGGCCTGCGGCGTGATCTCGCAGGACGGCTTCCAATCCAGCTGCGTGTCCTGCGTGCAGGTCAGCGTCTTGCCGCCACCCGACATGCCCTCGAAGGCCCACGTCTGAATCCAGGAACCAGAGAGCGCCTTGCCGTCGCCCTGAGGCTTGCCGCAGTCGTCGGCCCCGGTCATGTCGGGGTCCGAGCACGAGATGTGGAAGTCGGACTTCCCGATCAGCGTCGTCCCGTTGGCCTCGTAGATGCCCCACTGGACGTCGTTGGGCGTGCCGCCGAAGCCCGTGAAGGTGACGATCTCACCGTTCTGGACGTTCGTCTTCGTGCCCAGCAGCGTCGTGGTGCCCACTGCGCCCTTGTACGCCTTGACGGTGACACCGCTGGCACCGGTCCAGCGCATGCTCAGCGAGTCGATCGGCTTGGTGCAGGTGTAGTTCTGGACCACCGGCGGCGGCACGATCGCGCACTCCTTCATCAGCGACACGCTGCAGCTGGGCGTTACGTAGAAGCCCGCATCGACCGTCAGGTTTGGCATGGCCGACACCAGCACGTACGGCCCGGTGCGACCCAGGACCGCATCGCTGTCGGTCACGTCGTTGCCGCTGTTCGCGGCCGTCGGCGTGAAGCCGAGCGGCGTCGTGAACGTCACGAAGTAGCAACCAGGCATCAGGTTGGCGAACAGGTAGTTGCCCACCCCCGGCAGCGAGGCCGCCGTGGTCTGCGAGCGCCCGGTGTTCACGTCATCCGCCGTGCCCACCTGTCCGTCGGGACCGCACCCATACAGCCTCGCCGTCGATCCGGCCAGGCCGGGCTCGTTGCCATCCTGCTGGCCGTTGATGTTCATGTCGTTCCACACGAAGTCGCCGAGGCTCGTCGGCTTGTAGAAGCCGGCGTCAACCGTGATGTTCGGCACGCCCGCCGCCAGCACGTACGGTCCGGTCACGCCGGCCACCGCATCGCTGTCGGTGACGTCGTTACCCGTGTTGGCCGCCGTCGGTACGAATCCGCCTGCAGGCGTCGTGAACGTCACGAAGTAGCAGCCTGCGTTCAGGTTGGTGAACAGGTAGTTGCCCACGCCAGGTGCCGTCGCCAGAGTCACCTGCGACATCCCGGTGTTGACGTCGTCGCCGCCGCCCACCTGTCCGTTCGGTCCGCACTGCCACAGCGTCGCGGTCGAGCCCGCAAGACCGGGCTCACCTGGATCCTGCTGTCCGTTGGCGTTGAGGTCGTGCCACACGAAGTCGCCGAGGCTCGTGAGCGGCGGGTTGCAGTAGCTCGACGGGTCGGTCGCCGATGCGCCGGGGATCGTCACCGTCCCGATGTTCGTGTACGCCGTCCGCCCGGGCACGTTCACGTTCCCCTGGCGGCAGACGTTGCTCTTCACCGTCACACCCGCCGGCGGGGGCAGCAGCAGGTTCAGCGCCGTCCCGACCGCCTTGTAGAGCCACACCTCGCCCGGGTTGAACACCAGGTCGCCGTTCCCGCTGGCCTCCGAGTCATACGCCGGCGTCACCCCGGTCGTGTTGTCCGTCACCGCCACGTCGGCCTTGGCCACCGCCACGTTGCCGGTGTTGGTCACCTTGTAGGTCCACGTCACGATACCGCCCACCGCGATGTTCGGCACGCCCGCAGCGTCCGGATCGTTGGCGTCGGCGCCGTTGGTGTACTTGATGATCGCCACCTTCGGGTCGGGCGGGTTGCAGTAGCTCGACGGGTCAGTCGCCGACGCATCCGGGATCGTCACCGTCCCGACGTTCGTGTACGCCGTCCGCCCGGGAACGTTCACGTTCCCCTGGCGGCAGACGTTGCTCTTCACCGTCACACCCGCCGGCGGGGGCAACAGCAGGTTCAGCGCCGTCCCGACCGCCTGGTAGAGCCACTCCTCGTTCGGATCGAACGTCGCATCGCCGTTGCCGGTGATCTCGGACGCGTAGACCGGCGTGACGCCCGTCGTGCTATCCGTCACCACCACGGCGGCCTTGGCCACCGCCACGTTGCCGGTGTTGGTCACCTTGTAGGTCCACGTCACGACACCGCCCACCGGGATGTTCGGCACGCCCGCAGCGTCCGGATCGTTCGCGTCTGCACCGTTGGTGTACTTGACGATCGCGACGTTGGGCACCAACTTGTAGAAGCCCGCGTCGACCGTGTCGTTGTATTCACCCGAGGCCAGCGTGTAGTTACCCGTGACGCCGCCTACCGCGTCGCTGTCGGTCGCGTCGTTGCCCACGTTGGGCAGCGTCGGCGCGTAACCGGCCGGCGTGCCGAACTGCACCTTGTAGCAGGCGCCCGGCAGCAGGTTCGTGAACTGGTAGAACCCCGTGCCGTCGGTCGCGGTCGGGGGCACGGCGTTGCCGTTGAAGTCCTTGCCGGGGTTGCCCACGCAGTCGAGCAGTGTCACCGGCACGTTCGGAATGCCAGGTTCGAGCGCATCCTGCGTCCCGTTGGCGTTCTTGTCATCCCACACGAAATCGCCCAGCGACGCCGGCACCGGGTTGCAGTAACTCGATGGGTCGTCGTCCGAATCGCCAGGGATCGTCACGATACCGAGATTCGTGTAGGCGTTCCGGCCCGGGCCGCCCACCTGACCCTGCTGACAGGCGTTCGGGACGATGTTGTTTCCCACCGCCGTCGCAAGGTTGAGGGCAGGGCCGGTCTTCTCGTAGACCCAGGTCTCGCCAGGCGCCAGGGTGGCGTCGCCATCGCCCTTGTTGATGATCGTGCCGACGCCGCCGACGATGTTGTCGGTCACCGTGATGTCGGCCTGGGGAATGCTGACCAGGCCGATGTTCTTGACGTGATACGTCCAGGTCACCGTCTCGCCCGGCGCGATTACCGGCACGCCGAAGGCGGTCGGATCGTTCGCGTCCTCGCCGTTCGTGTACTTGATGATCTGAATGCGCGGCGCGGGGTTGCAGTAGCTCGACGGATCCGTATCAGAGTCGCCGGGAATGATCACCGTGCCGACGTTGACGTAGGCCGTTCGCGGTGACTCGGTACCGTTGTGCGTGCAGGCCCCGCCCTGGAGCGTCGTCCCCGTTGGGGGCGGAAGCGCCAGGTCGAGCGCCGTGCCGGTGGCCTTGTAGTACCAGATGTCGCCGGGGTCGAAAGTTGCCGGCGTGCCGTCAGTGCCCGCGTTGTCGAAGACGGGCGCGACACCGGTGGTGCTGTCAGTCACGACAACCTGCGCCTTCGGCACCGCGATGCTTCCCGTGTTCGTTACGACATAAGTCCAGGTCACCCCACCACCAGGCACCACAACCGGCACGTCGGCGCCGTCGGGGTCATCGGCGTCTGCGCCATTCGTGTACTTCTTGATGGTGACCGCCGGCTGCCCGATCAGGCCCGCGTCCCAGCTGTAGTCCTTGTCGTTGCTGATCAGTGTGATGACCGGCGTCTGACCCGTCACCTGGTTGGCGTCGCTGTCCTTCTGTGGGTCGAGGCCCTGGTCTGGCGTCGTGAACGTGTAGCCCGGAGGGGGCACGAACTTCACGATGTAGCGCCCCGGGCACAGTCCTGTGAACTTGTAGAGGCCGCCGTTGCCCGTGATCGCCTGGCGCGGCGGATTCAGCGGGTTGCCGCTGCCATCCAGCAGGAGGACCGTCACGTTGTCGACACCAGGCTCGTTCGGCAGGTCCTGCACGCCGTTCTGGTTCAGGTCGAGCCAGACGTAGTCGCCGAGTTCGGCGGCGCAGTTGCTGACATAGCCGAAGTCGATCGTGACATCGGAGGTGTTGTTGGGAAGCACGACCGTGAAGGGATCGGCATTGCTGTCGGTGGCGGGTGTGCCCTGCCCGGTGATCGTCGGGAAGAACCCAGCCGGGACCGTGCTGGCCTTCACGCCGACCGTATACGTCCCGCCGCACAGCCCGCCGAAGAGGTACGCGCCGTTCGGCCCGGTGACGTCTGTCGCGATCAGCGCGTTCCCATTGTTCGTGTCGCGCAGCTCGACCGTGACGCCATCAATGCCAGGTTCGAGGCCATCCTGAATGCCGTTGCCGTTCTGGTCGTGCCAGACGAAGTCGCCAAGCGATGACGCGCAACTGGTGTAGACCTGTCCGCCGAAACTCTGCGATCCACCTCCATCAAGCGCCACCGTCATCACGGCGGTTACTGAGTAATTGCCGGTCAGGACGCATGGAGTGGTCGTCGTGTCGTCAAAGGCGCCGAAGAACGGGCCCCGTGGGCCGACGGTGCACGATGTTCCGAACGGCACATTGCCGGGGTCGAGGAACCCCTGAAACACCGACTGCCCGTTTGTGGTGCCCCCTATGGCGCTGGTCAGTGTAGTCGCGGCGCCTGCCAACCCAGGGAAGTTGACGTCCGTGGCCGACAATGTCAGCACATTGGGGGCGCTGCCGGCAACCGAGATCCCTGAGAAGCTGATGGAGGGGAGTCCGCCCAGATTCGACAGAGCAGTGGTAACCACGACGGTGGAACCGGCAATCGGACCGCCGTAGCTGACCTCATTCACCGCAGGATTCGTGTCAGCGGGGCTGCCATCGGTTACGACAACCGTCGTTGCCCCGCTCTGGAGCTTCAACTGGAGTTGGGCCGCCGCATCAGCAGGGGCAAACGCCATCAGGCCCAGACATCCCAACAACGCCGCGAACGCCTTCTTTACCATCTCGGTCTCCATGTGAACGCGCCCGTGGGCGGTCCTCGCACAAGGCACGACTACCATTACACGGCAGTGCATCTAAGCAAGAATCGCCCCAACCTCGACGTCAGCTGTGACACACGGACACAACACGCTTATTTACAGTTGCTTGAAGGAATCAAGGCCACAGAGTCGCGCGCGAATTCTGAACAGAATTTGTCGCCGTGGGCGCATACTTTTCGTTGCCGCTGAACCGACTATGGCCTGCGGAAAGCGCGCCTTGTCGCGCCCGGAACAAGGCGAGCGAGGACGCGCGTCCGGGGTGGCCCGGCAGGTGGCCGGGGGCTGTCGAACCGCAAGCCTGCAGGGCGCGCCCGGCAGGGAGGGTGAGCGACGCGCGGCGGTGTCGCCGCAGTCTGCAGCCTATCCCCGCAACTCCCCCACCGCCGCAATCACCCGTTCCACTTCCTCGTCGGTCGTGTAGGCGCAACACCCTACCCGCAGCAGGCCATCCTGCGCGTGCCCGAGGCGTGTCACGACGGTCGTGGCGTAGAAGTCGCCGTTCGACGCGAACAGGCCACGCGCGGCCAGGGCGCGGGCGAGATCGTCCGAGGTTCGCCCCGCCATCACGAACGACACGGTAGACGTGCGGGGGCGCGCCGGCGGTGGTCCGTAGAGTGTGACGCCGTCGATGGCCGACAGGCCGTTCCACAGGCGCGTCACCTGCCGCAGCCCCCGCGCGTGCAGCCCGGCGAACGCCGCCGAGAGCGCCGCCCGCCGCGAAGGAGCCCCTGGAGCGAGGCCAGCCAGGAAGTCGACCGCGGCGCCGGCGCCGACGATGGCCTCGTGCGAAAGGGTTCCCGTCTCGAGGCGTTCGCTCCCGTTGTCGGCGGCCGGCACGAGCTTCGGCACGTCGAGGCGCGCGAGCAGGTCGCGCTGCACGTACACGGCGCCGACGTGCGGTCCGTAGAACTTGTAGGGTGAACACGCAAGGGCGTCGCAGCCGATCGCGCGCACGTCGACGAGTTCGTGCGGCGCGTAGTGCACCGCGTCGACGAAGCAGAGGGCGCCAGCCGCGTGCGCCAGCCGTGTCGCCGCGGTGACGTCGGTGATCGTGCCGAGGGCGTTCGAGGCGGCACCAATCGCCAGGAGCTTCGTCCGCGGGGTGAACGCGGCTTCGAGCGCGCTCCAGTCGAGTTCCCCGGTGGCGACGTCGAAGGGCACAGTGCGGACGACGAGGCCGAAGTCCTGCGCCGCAGCGCGCCAGGTGTCGACGTTCGCGTGGTGGTCGAGCTCGGTGACGATGATCTCGTCGCCGGCCGTCCAACCCCGTGCCAGCGCGCGCGCCAGGTGCATCGTCAGCGTCGTCATGTTGGCGCCGAAGGCGATCTCGTCGGGTGAGGCGTTGAGGAATTCGGCGAGCGCGGCCCGCGCGCCGGCGAGCAGCGCGTCGGTTTCTTCGCTCGTGGGGTACAGCCAGTGCGTGTTGGCGTTGTGGTGCAGCAGGTAGTCGCGCATCGCGTCGGCGACGCTGGCGGGAACCTGGGTGCCGCCGGGCCCATCGAGGTAGGCGACGGGATATCCGTTGTGCCGTCGGGCCATCGCCGGAAACAGCGCGCGAATCATCTCGACGGGCAGGATGTGTTCGGTATCGGCGTGAGCAATCATCGGCAAATCCTACAAGGGGTCACGTCTTTCTTTGTCGCATTTTTCAAGCTCTGACCCCCGCCTGCAAGGAATCCGGCCGGCACCGTTCGAAGTGCAGGAGGACGCCATGCCACACCGATTCACACCCCTGACCGCCACCATCCTCGCGATTGCGCTGCACCAGGTCGCGCCATCTGCCTCGGGCACCTCGGCCGAAACTCTTCCGCCGCCGGGCGTCGAGATCCTCGTGAACGGCACCCCGCAGGCCCAGTTGGAGGGACGCGGGCAGACGTATGTCGAGGCGCTGAAGGGCGAAGAGTATGAGATCCGCCTGCGCAACCCGTACCCCGTGCGGGTGGCGGTGGCCCTCTCGGTGGACGGCCTGAATACCATCGACGCGCGCGAAACGTCTGCGGCGAGCGCGCGCAAGTGGGTCCTGGGGCCCTATGAAACGGTGACCATCAGTGGATGGCAGACCAGCCTCACGCAGGCGCGGCGGTTCCACTTCACGACCGAGGAGCGCTCCTACGGACAGGCGCTCGGCAAGACCGCCAACTTCGGCGTCATTTCGGCCGCGTTCTTCAGGGAGCGCGCACCGATGCCGATCACGTTCACCTCGAAGGCCGAGCGGGAGCGTTCGCGCATGTCGCCGCCGGCGCCGTCGACGCCGTCCGCCGACTCAGCCGCTGCCCCGTCGGCCGCTCGGGCCGTTGAAGGCCCGGCCCACGCCGCCGCGGCCGATGAATACGCCGCAACCGGCATCGGCCGGCGAACCGACCATCCGGTGCGGCAGGTGTGGCTCGACCTCGAGGAGGTCGCGGTCGCAACGGTCAACATCCGTTACGAGTTTCGGGCACAACTCGTGCGCCTGGGGATCCTCGCGCCGCGCCAGACCCAGGTCGATCCCCTGACGCGCCGCGAGGGCGCCCGAGGGTTCTGTCCAGACCTCCCGCGGTAGGACCGCTGGAAGGGGTCACGTCTTGCATTTTGCTGGAATGAAAGACACGACCCCTTCATGGACGCGCTACAATCGGGGGCGGCAGCTTCGAGACGCACCTGGATGAAGCACATTGTCAGCATCAGCCTCGGGACGAGCGCGGCCGACTACGACCACACGACGACGTTTCTCGGACAGACCTTCCGCATCCGCCGGGTCGGCGCCGACCACGACATGCAGAAGGCGCTCGCGCTGATCGATCGCTGGCAGGCCGAGGCCGACGTCATCGGCCTCGGCATGGTGAACGACCACCACTTCGTCGGCACGCGCCGCTTCGCCGACGCCACGACCGCGCGCCTCGAGGCGGCGGTGACGCGCGTCCCCGTCACGACGGGCGCCATGTTGCGCGCGTTCCTCGACGAGTGGGCCATCCGCCACATCCAGAACGACGACGCGCAGTACTTCACCAACGCGCGCGTCCTCTTCCTGTCGGGCATCACGAACTACCACATGGCGCACGTGATGAGCGAGTACACGCGCAACATCACGTTCGCCGACCCACTGCTGCAGCTCGGGATCCCCGCCCTGATCTCGTCGGTGAAGCGGCTCGAGTCCTATGCCGCTGCCACCAGCCGGGTGCAGCGGTGGCTGCCCCACGGCCCGCTCGCCGATGTGCCCGAGATCCGGACGACGTGGAACAAGCACGTCCTCCGCAAGGCGATGCAGAAGGCCAGTGTCATCGTTGCGCCGTACTACCAGCTCGGACAGTTCACGCTCGAGGATCTCGCCGGCAAGATCGTCCTGACATCGGCCGTGCCCGATGAGTGGGTGACACGGCTCGGCTCCCACGGCGTCGACCTCGTCATCGACCGCACGCCGCAACTGCTCGACCACGTCGTCGGCCTCAACGTGCTCGACGCGATGGTGCTCGCCGCGCTCGGCAAGCACAATCGCGAGGATGTCGCCCACGACGACTACCTCGAGATCTTCGGCGGGATGAACCTCGAGCCGCGGATCCTGTACCCGTCGGGCAAGCGGCGCCGCGTCAACCGGTTCGCGTTCGTGATCCACCCGCTCTCGAAGGAGTACTTCAAGTCGCTCAAGGCCGTCGACGTGATGTCGCGCCACACGCCATCGCTGTTCATGTCGATGCTCGAGAAGGTCATGGCCTACTCGCCCCCGTTCGTGTACTCGCACGTCACGGGCATCAAGTCGCCGACGGGCGTGGAGGCCGAGGGCTGGCTGATCACGGTGGGCGGCACGCCGAAGGAACTGCTCGCGCACAGCCCGGAGTTCACCTACCGGCGCCTGCTCGCCGCGGCGAAGATCGCCGAGCAGCTCGGCGCGCAGATCATGGGCCTGGGCGCGTTCACGAAGGTGGTCGGCGACGCGGGCGTGACGGTGGCCAAGCGTGCCAACGTGCCGATCACCACCGGCAACAGCTACAGCGCGTCGGGCGCACTGTGGGCCGCGTCAGACGCCGTCAAGCGCATGGGCCTCGTGTCGCGAGCGCCGAACGGCAAGATGGCCGGCAAGGCGATGGTGGTCGGGGCGACCGGCGCCATCGGTTCGGTCTGCGCGCGGCTGCTCGCGATGGCCGTCGACGAGGTCTACCTGGTCTCGCCCGAGATCGCGAAGCTGCTGACGCTGAAGGAGTCGATCCTCAAGGAAACGCCCGACGTGAAGCTGCACCTGTCGAGCCGTGCCGACGAGAACCTCCGCGACATGGACATCATCGTCACGGCGACGTCCGGGGCAGGCAAGAAGGTGCTCGACATCATGAAGGTGAAGCCCGGGTGCGTGATCACCGACGTGGCGCGCCCGCTCGACCTGCCGCCATCCGAGGTGGCGAAGCGGCCCGACGTCCTGGTGATCGAGTCGGGCGAGATCCAGCTCCCCGGCGACGTGCACATGCGGAACATCGGCCTCCCGAAAGGCGTGGCCTATGCCTGCCTTGCCGAGACGATCGTGCTCGCGCTCGAGGGCCGCTTCGAGACGTACACGGTCGGACGCAACATCCAGTGGGAGAAGGTGAAGGAGATCTATCGCCTCGGCCTCAAGCACGGGATGCGCCTGGCCGCGATCTCCGGCGTGAACGGCGTGTTCTCGGATGAAGACATCCAGCAGGTGCGCGAACGGGCGCTGCTCGCGCGGGCGGCCCAGGAACACGTGATGTCACACGCGCACGTGGCCGCGCAGGAACCCGTGGCCGCACCGGCGGCCGTCGTCACGCAGGTGCCGGTCACGGCGCAGGCGCACGTGGCGGCTGGCGACACCGGCCCTCCATGAAGCCGCTGAGCGGCCTCGACGGCGCCTTCCTCCACCTGGAAACGCCCGAGACGCCGATGCACGTCGCCTCGCTGCACGTCTTCGACCTGCCGCCGCACTACACAGGCGATTTCCACGCCGACGTCACGCGCCAGGTGGCCGAACGCCTGCACCTGGCCCCGGTGTTCACGCGCCGGCTGGCCCCGATGCCGCTGCACTTCGCCAACCCGGTGTGGATCGACGACGAGGACGTCGACCTCGGCTACCACGTGCAGCGCGTCACCCTGCCGCGCCCCGGAACGCAGGCGCAACTCGAGGATTGCGTCGCTCGCCTTCACGCCGAGGTGCTCGACCGCGACCGGCCACTGTGGCGGCTGTATGTGATGGACGGTCTCGCGACCGGCCAGGCGGCCTACTACATCAAGGTCCACCACGCGGTGCTCGACGGCCAGGCCGGCGTGTTGCTCGCGCGGCTCCTGTTCGACGTGACCCCCACCGTGCGCAGGTTGCCGCCCCCTGCCCGGACCGGCAATCGAGACGCGCGACGCCCGGGGATGGGCGCCCTGGCCGCGGCGGCGCTCCGACACGATGCCGGCCAGATCGGTGCGCTGATCCGCCACCTCCCCGAGGTTGCCGGCACGCTGTCGGGGATGCTCGGAAGCCGGGCAGAGCCGACGACGGGGGCACTTGGCCAGAACTTCTCGTTCGGCCCGAAGACACCGCTCAACACGACCATCACGGCCACGCGGCGATTCGCCGGCCTGTCGCTCCCCATGGCGGAGATCAAGCGCCTGGCCGCCGCCCACGGTGCCAAGGTCAACGACATCGTCCTGGCGCTGTGCAGCGGCGCGTTGCGCCGGTATCTCGCGCACCGCGGCGGCATCCCGAAACAGCCGCTCATCGCGCTGATGCCGATCTCGTTGCGCGATGCCGGCAACACCGAGTTCACCACGCAGGCCACCCTGAGCCTGGTCAGCCTGAACACCCACATCGCCGATCCGCTGCAGCGCCTTGCGGCGATTCGTGACGCCGCGGGGGCGATGAAGTCGCTGGCGACGCGCGCGAAGCAGATGATCCCGACCGACTTCCCGTCGATCGCCACGCCGTTGATTGTGCAGGCCCTGGCCGTGCTCTACGGTCGCCTGCGGATCGCCGACGTCGTGCCGCCGATCGCCAACGTGGTGATCTCGAACGTGCCGGGGCCGCCGGTGCCGCTGTATGCCGCCGGGGCGCGGATGCGCGACTACTGGCCGCTGTCGATCGTCGAGCACGGCCTGGGGCTGAACATCACGGTGATGAGCTACGCCGGCACGATGGGATTCGGCGTCACGGCCGCGCGCACGGCGGTGCCGGATGCCCGCAAGATCGCGGCGGCGCTCGCATCGGCGTTCGACGAACTGGTCGCGAACACGCCCCCCGCAGCGGCGAGCACCACGCGACGCATCACGCCCGGTTCCACCACCCGCATCACGCCGGGCTCCACCCGACGCATCACGCCTGGCACCACCGCGCGCAAGGCGCCGACGAAGGCAGTCGGGCGACGGCGCCCCGCATCCGAGCATTGATCATGGCCACCCGGCATCCGCACAAGGACGCACCCCACCCGCTGCACTCGGCGATCGAACTGCGCGCGCTCCTGGAACTCGCGCTCCTGCCGTACTCCTGGCCGCTGCTGATGAGCGCCCCGCGCGGCGACGGCCATCCGGTGCTGCTGCTGCCCGGATTCATGGCCACCGAGAGCTCGCTCCTGGCGCTCAAGCTGTATCTCCGCAACCGTGGCTACGGCGTCCAGACGTGGGGCATGGGACGCAACGTCGGCTTCCGGAACAAGTACGCCCACGCGCTCGAACAGAAGATCCGCCACATGCACCACGTGAGCGGACGCACGGTCAGCCTGGTGGGCTGGAGCCTGGGAGGCGTGTTCGCGTTGTACGGCGCCCACCAGGCCCCCGAATGCGTGCGCTCGGTGGTCACGCTGGGCAGCCCGGTCAGCATCGACGCCGACGGCAGCAAGGTCTCGCCCATCGTGCAGGCGCTCTACCGCCTGATCGCGCACCCGCTGGGCCCCGCGGCGCATGCGATGCAGCCGCGCGCCAGGCACCTTCGCGAGAAGAAGTCGCCGGCCGTGCCGATGAGTTGCCTGTACTCGATCAGCGACGGCGTGGTGCCACCGCAGGAAGCCACCATCGACGGCAACGCGGCGATGCACGAGAACATCCGCGTGCCCGGCAGTCACACCGGGCTTGGCTTCAATGCGATCGTGCTTTGTATCGTGGCCGATCGCCTGGCGCAGCCCGAGGGGCAGTGGCGGCCTTTCGAGCCCGGGGGCGTTTCAGGGGCGCTGTACCGGATGATGACCCACGCGTACGTGCCGGTGTGAGCGGCGTGCCGCTCGGCCGCGCCGTCCGGCGTGCGACAGCGGGCGGGGCCGGAGGCGGGGGCGCCACGGGCACGAGCGCGAGGTACTCCTGGAAGCTGTCGCGCACGCACTGGGCGAAGTGCTCGGGATCGGGCATCAGGTCGCGGCACGAGGTCGGTGAGATCACGATGCGCCCGTCGTAGCTGGTCACGGCGAACACCAGGCCCATGCCGTCGGCAATCGGCATGCTCGCCGAGAAATACGTCATGCGGGCCCCGCACATGTAGAGCGGCACCGACGGCCCGGGAACGTTCGTGATGGTGCAGTTGGCCATCGGCACGCGGCTCCCGATGCCGGCCACCGCGCTTCCCAGCATCTTGCTGGTCAGGGCCAGCGTCGCGGCCGGGGCGTGCCTGCCGACGTCGGTGAGTTCCTGCACGCTCAACGCCTGCGCCACGGTGTCAGACGACGCGGTCTCGCGGTGAATCTGCTCGAGCCGACGCACGGGATCGGCCACGTCGGTGCTGAGCCTGACCCGGAGCCACGACAGGGTCGGTGTGTCACCCGGGCGCGAGTCGCCATTGCGGACGTAGAAGGGCGCGATGGCGGTCAGGCTGGCGTCTGGCAGCTCCCCTTCGGCCTCGAGATAGCGTCGGAGTCCCCCCCCGCAGACCGCCAGCACCACGTCGTTGACCGTCGCGCCGGGGACCAGGGTGCGGATCGCCTTGAACTCGTCGAGCGTGAAGCGCCGGGTCTCGAACACCCGGTGCGGCGAGACGATCGAGTTGAATCGCGTGGCCGCGACGCGCTCGGGACGCCACAGGACGTCGCCAGCCAGTGACAGCGCCACGGGCGCGACTCGGGCAAGCGCATGCACCAGCGGTCCTGCCAGCGTGAACGTCGAAGTCAGGGAATTGACCACGCCGCGCAGCATGGTCGAGACCGCGCCCGGCGGTCCTTCTGGAAACCAGGGCTCGGGCGGGTCCGGGGCCGACGGCATGGCGGTGGTGTCGTGCAGGAGCGTGGTGATCTCGGCGCCATGCTCGACGTCAATCGCGGCGTGATGGATCTTCGTGAGCATCGCGAAGCTGCCGGCCGGCAACTCGAGCAGGCCATCGAGGCCTTCGATGACGTAGATCTCCCACAGCGGCCGGTTGAGGTCGAGCGGCCTGGCGTGGATGCGCGATGCCTGGATGCAGAACTGCCGCCAGTCGCCCGGCTTGGGCAGCGCGAGGTGGCGCACGTGATATTCGAGGTCGAAGTCCTCGTCCTCGATCCAGTAGGGGTAGTCGAGTTCGAGCGGCACGCGGTGCAGCTTCTGGCGAAAGATCGGCGAACGATGGAGTCGCCCCTCGATGTGCGCCAGGATGCTCTTGAAGCGCACCGCGCCCCCGGGCGCCGTCGACTGGTCGTAGATCTGGATCAGCGTGACGTTGGAGTTCGCCCGCGCGCTGTCCGAGTAAAGGAACGTCGCGTCGTAGCCGCTGAGCTGGCGCATCGACGGCATTGTCGTCGGTGCCCCACCGCAGGGCAAGGACTACCTGCAACTACCTCGGATTCGCCCACACCTTGACGTCGTCGAGCGCGTCCGGCTCCTCGAACACCTCGTGCACCGCCAACCCGGAAGCCGGGCGGCACGTCGCCACTGTCCAGGTAATCGGCCTCCGTGAGCGAGTGGATACGGCCTGCCGGGCGAGGATCCACCCGGGGGCGACAGGCGGCGCCGGCCCTACTGAATCCCCTTCGCGACGGTCGCGCGGATCTTGTCGCCAATGCCGACCACGCGTGCCCTGACCTCGGGCACGTTGACGGTCACCACCTTCCGATCTTCCATGACGACGCGGCCGTGGACGATCGAGGTGCGCACGTCTCCGGCGTGCGCCGCGTAGACCAGGGCTGCGTAGACGTCGAAGAACGGGATCATGCGCGGCGTGTCGCGGTCGATGAGGATCACGTCGGCGAGCTTCCCCACCTCGATCGAACCGATGCGGTCGTCCATGTGCAAGGCGCGCGCCCCACCCCGCGTGGCCATCTCGACCACGTCAACCGCCGGCATGACGTTGCGGTCGTGGTTGTCGAGCTTGTGGAGCTTGGCGACGTAGCCCAACTGGCCGATCACGTCGATGGTGTTGCCGCTCATCGGGCCGTCGGTGGCGAGCCCGACGCGGACGTCCTGCTTGAACATCTTGAGCGCCGGCGCCACGCCCTTCGCCGACTTGATGTTGGCGACCATCGCGTGGGCGACGCCCACGTCGCGCGTCTTCAGCAGCGCGATGTCGCTGTCGGTGACGAAGATGCAGTGGGCAGCCAGCAGGCGGCGATTGAGCAGGCCAATGGCATCCAGGTATTCCACTGGTGTCTGGTTCCGCTCCTTACGGAACCGCGCGACCTCGTCGGTCATCTCTGCGACGTGCATGAGGATTGGCACGTCGAGCGCCTCGGCCTCCCTGGCGATCTGCTGCAGGTGGTCGGCGTCGAGGGAGTAGGGTGCATGCGGCGCGAACGCCGGCGTGATCAGCGGATCGCCCCGGTACTGGGCGATGAACTTCTTCGTGTACTCCATCCCCCCGTACGGCTCCGGCGCATCGGGAGCCGGGAAATCGACAATCGTCTCGCCGAGCACGGCGCGCATGCCGATCGCCTTCGCGCCCCGGGCGACCTCGTCTTCGAAGTAGTACATGTCGGCAAAGGTGGTGACGCCACCCTCGATCATCTCGATCATGCCGTGCAGGCCGCCCCAGTACACGAGGTCGCGATCGACCAGGGCTTTCTCGAGCGGGAAGATCAGCTTCCGCAGCCGGTCGGGGACGTCGTCGCCGAGGCCGCGGAACACGGTCATCGACGCATGCGTGTGCGTGTTGATCATGCCGGGCATGACGATGGCGCCACGAGCATCGATGGTCCTGGGTGCGGTGAACTGCGCCGCGATGGCGGCGGGACCGACGGCGACAATGCGGCCGCCGGCCATGACGACCGCGCCGTTCTCGACGATCTCCTTGCTGTCGTTCATCGTGACGACATATCCGTTCGTCACGATCAGGTCGGCGGCCTGTGGCGCGCGGGGCTGCTGGGCCGCACCCGGCATGGCGCACGTCAGCAGGGCCACGCTGACCGTGAGCATCCCGACGCGGAACGGTGAACGGTATCGAATCGTCATGAGGACTACCTTTCAGATGAAGACGGCACGGGGGCTGACCGGTTGTCGCCCCCGGTGGCGCTGGCGCGCTGCCTGTCGAGGAATCGCTCGAGCGCGTCGGGATTGAAGCGGGCAACGCTGAAGGGTTTCGGCAGCGCGGCGTTGAAGGTCGTCGCCTTCAGGCGTCCGCGACCGTCCGACAAGACGAGGATGGTCGCAGGGCGTCCGCGTGCCGTGCTGAAGCTGCTGAACTCGAACCCGTACTGCCGGTCGCGGTACGCGACCTGCGGCCACGCTCCGGGCTCGCCAACCACCGCGACCGCCCGGACGAAGTAGTCGCGCTCGGTCGCTGCCTGCTGCAGCGCACCGCCCACCGGGAACCGGTAGTGGAACGCCGCATCGTCAGCACCCGCTGCGCGGTAAATGCGGCCCGACCACGTCAGCACCGCCGCTCCTGTGTGCCGCTCGGGACCGGTGAACAGCGTGACACCGCCCTCGCGCGCCGTTCGCGCGGCCTCGACGAGGCGATCGAGGTCGGCCTTCGGCAGGTCGATCTGTTCGGGGGCAGCGTCGGGGAAATCGGTTTCGTCGAGGAGGCCGTCCGAGAAGCGGCGCACGTGAATCGTGTGGTCGGTGGCGCGGCCGCACACCCACAGCAACGATCGGTACTCGGTCGAGGCGCGCATGTAGTCGCGGCAGTCGCCACACCCACGCGAGTCGCCGCACGACTGCGAGTAGAAGGCGACGAACTGCACGCCACGCGCCACCTCGGCCCCGAACCTGGCGGCCACGTGGTTCACCACCGACACCTCGCCGTGAATCGCTTCGGGCACGCCGTACTCGGTGTTTCCCGCCGACCACCACCTGCTCGGTCGCACCAGGTGGTGTCACGACCGTCGCCGCGCGCACCTGGTACTTCGAGATCACCGGGTTGGTGCCCGCCTGCGCAGCAGCATCGAGCGCACGCCCGATGCGACCCACCAGCGCCGCGTCGTCGAGCGGCACGGGCGAGTCCGATGCCATCCGCCATGTGGTCGGTCGTTCTGGTGGAGGTGCGCAGGCCGCCAACATGGCTGCAGCAATCAGCGCCCAGGGCCAGGCACGGGTCATCTGACGAAGGCGGCAACGAGACGGCATGTCACTTCCTTTCCTGCTCACGGCACGCGCTTCGGTAGCGGCCACGCCAGCAACACGCCGATCAACGGCACCAGGCCGAGTCCGACCATCGTCGCCTCGAGGCCGACGCGATCGGCGACGAGCCCGGTCATCGGCACCAGCAGGCCGCCGAGCCCCCATGCGAATCCCATCAGGAGTGAGGCCACGGTGGCGGCGCTCACCGGCGCGATCAGTTGGCCGAACGAGACGTTCACCGGCAGCGTCGACTGCAGGAAGAAGCCAGCCAGCGCCAGCGACAGCAGCGTGAGCGACGGCGGAACGATGGGCGCGGCGACGAGGAAGGGCACCGGCATGAGCATCGACATCAGGATCACGCGACGGTGCCCGACGCTGTCGGCCAGTGACCCGCCGAAGAACCCGCCGAGCCCGCCGCCGGCGAAGTAGGCGGCCACGCCTGCGGCGGCCAATGTCACGCTCGCGCCACGGCGCGCGAGCAGCACTGGCACGAACGTCGTCACCGAGGCACTGACGAAGCCGCGGATGACGACCAGGAAGTACAGCAGCGTGAGGGGTTTCGCATACGGCCTGAGCGCACCAAAGCCGAACGCGTGCCGTGCACGCGGCGCGACGGGCGCGAACGCAGGCAGGCGCCACAGGGCCGTGCCGACCAGCGCCAGTCCTGGCACGATCAACCAGGCGGTGGAGCCCACGCCCAGGCGCTCGGCCACGACGGCGATCACCATGGGACCCGCGGCAAACCCGAGCGTCCCCGAGGTCACGTACACCGCCATCGAGTAGCCGGGCCGTCCCTGGCTGAACCGGTGTGCCAGCATGGCGCCCGCCGGATGGAACGCCGCCACGCCGAGGCCACCCAGCATCAGCGCGACGACGACCGCGTTCCACGAGCCTGTGAGGCCGAGCGTGCCGAGACACAGCACCGTCGTGACCGCACCCGCCACGGCGAGCAACTTGGCGTGGCCGCCGTCAGCAAGACCGCCGAACAGCAACTGCGCCACGCTCGACGACAACTGGAACACCATGGTCAGCACGCCGGCGCCAGCAAACGAGAGGCCGAGGCGGGGGATCAGCAGGGGCAACAGGGGCGCGAGGGAGTTCGAGAACCAGTCCACCCCGAAGTGCGCGACCGCGAGCCGGGCGACGATGGGATGGACGCCTGAGCGTGAGGTGGTCGTGGAGAGGTGCACGGCAGGACTCTACACCGGCAGGCAACCAGTTTGCCGGCGTGCTTCCCCCGCGTGGTCGTTCTGCCCCACCGATAGGGGCGCAGACGCTCTGCCGCCGGTGTGCCCCAGGCACACTCCATTCGCATGTGGGACGCCGCGTGCTGCGCCCCACGAGTGGGAAGAGGCGGAAGTCCGTGCCGGCTACTGGCCGAAGAGCAGCAATCCGACGATGAGGCTCAACGCGGCGAAGGTCGCTCCGACGGTGAGGATCCACGCGGTCTTCATCAGCGGCGTTTCGAGAGGCATGGGCATGCTCCCAACAGGCGGGCCACCGGATACTACGGATTGATTCGGGCCTCAGTATGCGCCTGCCGTCATCGGAGTAAAGACGCACCGCGGCATGGTCGTAACGCAGCGCGGCAATCATGGGGCGCAGACGCCGGGCGGCCTCGATGTCGAGGCACGTGCGATCGGGTTCCGTCAGCCGTCCTGGGTAATGACCGTCTGATGCGCCGGGGGATCGACCAGGTGCTCAGGCTTGCCGCCTGAGCCCCACGCACCACGAGCAGCCACGCCACCGAGAGGAACGCGAACGCCACGAACAACGGGACGAACGACTCCGACAGCCCCGCGATCATCACGCGGATCCCGTCTGCGCTCGCCCCGGCGTCGGCCGCGCCCTTCAGCGCCGTGGCCATCCCGACCGAGCAACTGCAGACCGCTGCGAAGATGCTTGCCAGCGACAGCGGCCGCATCAGGGCCAACCGACTCTCGGTGGGACGGACGGCGTAGGCGATCGACGTGCCGAGCGCGCCGACGCCGGCGACCAGGATGACGAACCCCATCAGGTAGATGCCAATCATTGCGGGCCTCCCTTCTCACTGACATGAGGTATAACGCCCGTGAGGCTGCGGCGTGACACCTGTCACGCAGGGGCACGTCGCGCGTTCTTGCAGGTATGGAGCGGGACCAGGAACTCGCCCTGGTCGAGCGACTGCGCGCGGGCGATGCTGCCGCGTTCGACGTCGTCTACGACGCGTATCGCGCGCGCCTGTATGGCTACCTCCTGAGGGTGAGCCATCGGCGCGAGGTTGCCGAGGATCTGCTGGAAGAGACGTGGCTGCGCCTGGTGATGCACGCCGGACGGCTGCGGCCCGACACGCGCCTGGCCGCGTGGCTCTTCACGGTCGCGCGCCGGTTGTTCTGGAGCTATTGCCGGTCGCGCGACATCGAGGACGGGTGCGTGGTGTCGTCGGCGTGGCCGCGGGCCGACGAAGCGGCCGGCCCCTCGCCGTTCGACATTGCGGCGGCCGACGAACGCGCGCACCGCGTGGAGCGCGCGTTGTCGCGGCTCCCCGCCGGCGACCGCGACGTGCTGCTCCTGGTCGGCGAAGACGAGTTGACGCCAACTGAAGCCGCCGGGGTCTGCGGGATCAGGCCCGAGGCGTTTCGCCAACGCCTGGCGAGGGCCCGCGCCAGGTTGATGCAGGAACTGGACGTGTCACCATGACCACCCACGACGAACACGACGACGTGCGGCGGATGCTCGGCGCCCTGGTAACGCTCGACGTGGCACCTGCACGAGCAGAACGCATTCGGCAGCGGGCGCACGACGGCCTCGAGCGGCTCCATCCGAGGCAGGCGGCATCGCGGCCGCGTGTCGCCTCCTGGCTTGCCCGGCTGGAGCCGGCCATTGTCGCGAGCGTCAGCGTGGCGTTCCTGGCCGAAGTCGTGCGTCGCGCCGTGTGGCTGTCGGCGCAGTGAACGCCGGGCTACGGGCCAGGCGAGAGCGCGCGCGACTCTCTGGTTGCCCGTCAGTCGAGTTGCAGCCAGCGGCGCAGCCCATCCTGCAGGGCCTCCAGTTCCCTGGCGTCGCACTCGCCGATCTCGCCGGTGACCGCTGCGCGTGGCACGCTGACGATCTTGTCGAGCATGACCTGCGACACGACCTTCAGTCCCGTGCGGGACCCTGGCGGCAGGGTAAGGCGAAACAGCGGTGCGTCCACGCAATCCGAGGTGACCGGGCAGATCGTGATGCTGGCATGGGTCGGGTTGAAGAGGTCGGACTGCACGATCACCGCCGGCCGAGGCTTGCCCGTGTAGGCACCGCGCGCCGCAACGACGACGATGGCGCCACGCTTCATCGCCAGCCCCGCTGGTCGCCGGCGTGCTCGACGAATGCGATGGCGTCTGTCTCCGACGCCCGACCGCTCACGAGCAGCGACTGACGGCGGGCCTCCTTGGCGGGATCCTCCGGCGGCGGCGCATCGCCGAACGCCTGCTGCAGCGCGTCGCGCATCACAGCACTCTTCGTTCGCCGCGTGCGCCGCGCCTCCTGTTGAATGCGGCGATCCACGGCATCCGGCACTCGCAGCGTCAGCACCGTCGACCCTCCATGCTTGGGCATGCACCTCTCCTGTCGTGTCGCTTACACTACAGTATACGGCAGCCCGTCCAGAACGCCCGCCGCTCGGTCAGGCCGGCTCGGCCTGTTCGCGAGACATCCACCACCAGAGGCCCGAGAACACCGGCAGGAGCAGGCCCAGCCCCAGGAACGAATAGGCCAGCGCTGGCAGCATCAACACGTGGAGCGCGAGCCATGCAGCCATCGGGAACTGGCGGGACACGAGGCGGTAGGCGTACGCGCCTGCCAGGCTGACGTAGAACACGGGCGCGATTGCGGCGTACCATGCGCCACCCGAGCCGACCAGGCCCGCCCCGCTCGTCGCCAGGGCCACGACGAGCACAAAAAGGTAGATCAGCAGGTATCCGGGACAGAGCACGCCGAGGATGACCCGTGCGATCCGTGGTGGCATGGTGCCATTGACTACATCGCCGACGACGTCCCCGCTTTCTTCACCACCGTGATCGTGATGCTCGACGGGTATTGCTTCGAATGGTGCACGACGTTGCGCGCGACCACGCCGGTGGCCTCGTCGTAGTTGTTGCCGCCCGTGTTCAGGTTGCGGTCGAAGCGGGGGAAGTTGCTGCTCGACACTTCAATCCGCAGCCGGTGGCCGGGGGCGAAGTAGTTGCTCGTGTTGAGCGGCTGCAGCGTCACCTTGTAGACCTTGTCCTTCTCCATCCACACGACCGGCTTGTCGTAGCCGTCGCGGTAACGCATCCGCTGGATCGACTCGTCGAGGTTGTAGGCGCGCCCGTCGGGATAGACGTCGAGCACCTTCACCGTGAAGTCGGTGTCCTTGGCGTCTGACGAGACGTACAGCGTCGGCGTAATCGGGCCGCTCACCTCGAGGCCCTCGGTGAACGCCTCAGACGTGTAGACGAGCACGTCTGCGCGGCTCTCCATCTTGCGCTGGTCGAACGACCCCGCCTGGATGGCGGTGCCCGTGCAGCACACGTTGCCGCCGTACGAGGTCACCGGGTTCAGCGGGTCGTACACGAACGTGTCGGGCTTGCCCGTGGCCGGCGGAGCCGAGGCGAGCGCCCCGTCGCCGTAGAGCGAGTTCGCGCTGCCGTTGCTCGAGAGATAGAGCGTCATCGGCTGCGCCCCCGCCGGCGGCCACGTCTCTGACGTCTGCCACTTGTTCAGGCCCATCGTGAAGTAGGTGACCCGTGGCAGCTTGTCGAGGCGCGTGGCCGTTTCACCCTTGAGGAACTTGTCGAAGAACCCGTACACGATCTCGTTGTAGTCGAGCCTCGCGTCACCCATGCTGCGCTCGCCGACAACCGTGTCCTCGGCCGCACGCGTGTACGAACAGTGCGCGACCGGCGCGATGATCGCCCACTGCTGATCGGCGACCGCGCCCCGGGCCGTCTTGCGGACGTGGTTGAACATCTCGAGGTTCGGGCCGACCGACACGTCGTACCACGACATGAACCACAGCCCCGGCACGTTGAGCGGCATCGTCTCGTGCCAGAGTCCGCCCTTGTACCAGGCCGGATCGTTCGGCGTGCGCTGCATCATCGCGCCGCCGGTGTCGACGGGCATCCGGTCGGCGAAGATCCCGCGCGGGCCCTGCACGTTCTTCAGGATGTCCTGCGAAGGCAGCGTCCACAGCGCCTTGCTCCAGTCGACCGGCGGCATGCGCGGAGCGAGATCGAAGAGCCGGGAGGCGGCGATGAGGTCAGCCTGTGACGTGTCGCGCGGGAACATCGGGCGCACCTGGTTCTGCTCGCCGTAGAGCCACGTGATGAACAGCATCTGCACCGCGCCGCCGCGATACCAGTTGCCCTGCTCGTAATAGGGCCCGACCTTGCCGACGCCGGCCCCGAATCCCTGGACGTTCATTGCGGCAAACGCCGGGTGTCCCAGCGACGCCACGGCCGGCTGCCACTCCGCGGTCGACGAGCACCCGGTCGTTCCCACCTTGCCGTTCGACCACGGCTGCTTCGACAGCCACTCCAGCGTGTCGTAGCCGTCGGTGATCGGGGCGCCGAGGATGTCGTAGTTCCCCTCCGAGAAGAAGTGGCCGCGCTCGTTCTGCCCGACGTACGCGTAGCCGCGCTTGATCGCCGTCAGGATGTTGTTCATGTCTGCCGGCACGCCGTTACGGACATCCCAGAAGTTGAAGTTGTAGGGCGTCTTCACGAAGACGATCGGCACGGGGCCGGTGGCGTTCTTCGGGCGGTAGATGTCGGTGGCGAGGCGGACGCCGTCGCGCATGGGCATCATCACCCGGCGCTCGACGATGGCGAGGGACTGGAGTTCCTTCTCGAGATCCAGGCGCCGCTGGATGTCCTGTGGTGACAGCGCGCCCTGCGGCTGGGCCGAAGCCAGCGGTGCGGCGAGGGTGAGGGCAAGCGCGACGAGGAGTACGGTGCGGCGGATGGAGCTGAGCATCATGGGCTGTCCTTCTGGATGGTGGCGCGGTGATTGTAACCGGAGGCGCGGGTCCGTCATGCGCCCCGCAGGGATGTCGCCCATCCCCTGCCCCTGCCAATTGTCGCGCGGTGATAGATTCTCGCCATGCGCATCCGACTCGTGGTCTGCCGCGTCCTCCTGTCGACCCTGATGCTGTCTGTCGCCGCGCTGCCGGTGGCGGCGCAGGCACGCCGGGCCACGACCGCGCCTCCCGCCGCGGCCGTTGCTGCGCCGTACGTTCCGCCCCGGGGTGCGTGGGAGCACCGCGCGCCCGCCGACGCCGGGTTCGACGGGGCGAAGATCGCCGAGGCCGTGGCGTTCGCGCAGCAGCAGGAGAGCAAGAGCCCGCGCGACCTGGCCGTCGCGCACTACCTCCAGTGGGGACGCGAGCCGTACGACGCGCCCATTGGCCCGTTGAAGGAGCGCGGACCTGCGTCGGGCCTCGTCATCCACAAGGGCTACATCGTCGCCGAGTGGGGCGAGCCGGCGCGCGTCGACATGACGTTCAGCGTCACCAAGAGCTTCGTCTCGACGGTCGTCGGTCTCGCGTTCGACCGGGGCCTGCTCCGGGACGTGAACGAGCGGGTGTCGGTGTCGGTGCCCATCCCGGAGTTTGCCTCCGAGCACAACCGCGCCATCACGTGGGATCACCTGCTCCGCCAGACCAGCGACTGGGAGGGCACGCTCTGGGGCAAGCCCGACTGGGCCGACCGCCCGCAGGGCGATGCGTCGACGTGGATGACGCGGCCGCGGAATGCGCCGGGGACGGTCTACAAGTACAACGACGTCCGCGTGAACGCGCTCGCGCTGGCGGCGTTGCACGTGTGGCGGCGTCCGCTGCCGCAGGTGCTGCGCGAGCAGATCATGGATCCGATCGGCGCGTCGCGGTCGTGGCAGTGGCAGGGGTACGACGCCGCGTGGGTGAACATCGACGGCGTGATGATGCACGCGGTGGGCGGCGGCGGTCACTGGGGCGGGGGGATGTTCATCAACGCCGAAGACATGGCGCGGTTCGGGCTGCTGACCCTGCGCAACGGCAAGTGGGGTGGCGCGCAGCTGTTGTCGGAGCAGTGGGTCCGCCAGGCGCGGACGCCCGGTGGGGCCAACCCGCTGTACGGCTACATGAACTACTTCCTCAACACCGACCGCAAGGCGTTGCCGAGCGCCCCGGCCGAGGTCTGGTATCACCTAGGCAACGGCACCAACGTGATCTACTGCGATCCCGTCAACGACCTGGTGGTCGTCGCCCGCTGGATCGAGAGCAGCGCCCTCGACGGCCTCGTGCAGCGCATCCTCGCCGCGAAAACCCCGTAGGGGTCAAGCCCCGTAGGGGTCACGTCTTTCATTGCAGCAAAACGCAAGACCTGACCCCACCCCTCTGCGCAGAATGCGCCATTATTCGCGCACACGCGGCCAAGCGTCGCGGCCCGTCGGGGCGCGTCGGGGCGGGAAACGCACGAAGGGGTCACGTCTTGCATTGCAGCAAAATGCAGCAATGAAAGACACGACCCCTTCTGTTCGTCGACGGCCCCTTCTGTTCGTCGGGGCTAGGACTTGCGATAGAGGGAGTGCCACCAGAGGTGGGCGCACAGGGCGACGAACATCAGCAGCGAGATGGTCTGGGAGATGGGCTCGTTGGCGTAGAACGGGGTCTGGATCAGGTCTTCGCGGTACCAGCCGAACAGGCGCAGCGCAGCGCCCAACACGCCGCCAAGCGCGCCGCCGGCCATCAGGCCCGACGCGATGATGACGCCGCGCTCGCGGAAGTCGCGGCCGCGCTCGCCGGCCACGTCGGCGCGCTTGCCGATGAAGTGCGCCAGCACGCCGCCCACCAGCGCCGGCAGGTTCAGTTCCAGCGGCAGGTACATCCCCAGCGCGAACACCAGCGCCGGCACGCCCAGCATCTCCATGATCACCGCTACCATCGCCCCGGCGCCGAACAGCGCGAACGCCACCGGTTGCTGGCTCATGAACCCTTCCACCAGCGCCTTCATGATCGACGCCTGCGGCGAGGCGAGCACCGCTCGCGTGTCGCCAGGCGCCGCTTCACCAAACTGGAACGCCTGCGCCAGCAGCACGATCGACAGCCCGGCCGCCACCGACGCCGCAATCACCCCCAGGAACTTCACCTTCTGCTGCGTCGCCGGCGTCGACCCCAGCCAGTACCCCGTCTTCAGGTCGGTGATCGTCTGTCCAGACATCGACAGCGACGTGCAGACCATCCCCGCGATCGCCATCACGAAGAACATGCCGCTCTGCCCCGACACGCCAAAACGCAACAGCACGATCGACGACACGATGATCGTCAGCATCGTCATCCCCGAGACGGGATTGCGTGCCGTCGTCGCGATCGCGTTCGCCGCCACCGACACGAAGAAGAACGAGAACCCGAGCGTCAGCACCACGCCGAGCAGGATGTGCATCGGTGACGTCGAGAGCATGCCGAAGAACGCGGCGATCGCCAGGGCGAACGCGATCACACCCATCAGCATCTGCGCAAACGGCAGGTCGACGTCGGTACGCTCGGTGCTCGCCACGTGCGAACCACTGAACGTCCTGGCCGCGATCGAGAACGACGCCGCGATCACACGCAGCGACTTCAGGATGCCGAAGATCCCCGCCGCGGCAATCGCACCGACCCCGATGAAGCGCACGTAGCCGCGGAAGATCTGCTCGGCCGTCATCTGCGCCAGCGGGATGGTCGCCGGGTACACCGGCGCGTCGGTGATGCTGCTTCCGATCATCCAGATCAGCGGCACCAGCACGAAGTTCGAGAGCACGCCGCCCGCGACCAGGATCATCGACGACCGCAGCCCCATCACGTAGCCGAGCCCCAGGATGAAGGCGACGGCGTCGAAGCTGATGACGATCCGCGCCCGCTCTGCCAGCGCGTCGATGGCCGGCACGAAGCGCAGGTTGATGTACTCCTTCCACACCTGGAAGGTCGTCACGAAGAAGTCGTAGACGCCCGCGATCAACGTGGCCTCGATCAGCAGGCGCGCCTGTGAACCGCCGCGCTCGCCGGTCACCAGCACCTCGGTGATCGCCGTGGCCTCGGGGAACGGCAACTCGCCGTGCGTCTCGCGCACGAAGTAGCGTCGCAGCGGGATGAGGAACAGGACGCCGAGGCACCCCCCTGCCAGGCAGATGAACACCGACTGCAACGGATGCGGATTGAGCTGCAGGATGTACAACGCCGGCAGCGTGAAGATCGCGCCCGCCACGACGGATCCCGACGTCCCGCCGATGTTGGTCAGGATGACGTTCTCGAGCAGCGACGACCGTCGCTTGTAGACCCGCGCGAGCCCGATCGCGAGAATCGAGATCGGGATCGACGCCTCCATCACCTGGCCCACCTTGAGGCCCGAGTAGGCCGACGCCACCGTGAAGACGACGCACAGGATCAACCCGACGACGATCGATCTGGTCGACGCCTCGGGTTCACGCACCGACGCCGGGACGATGGGCTGGTAGACCTCGCCGGGCTTCAGCGGAACGTAGGCGTTGTCTGGCAGGCGCGTGGTCGACGTGTCGGGGGTAGACATGGAGGGCACCGTGGCGCTGAAGGGGAAGACGGCGTTCGACGGTGCGTATTGTATGGGGAATGGCCGGGCCAGAGGCAACGACGTCAAGGATGCAGAATAGTGACGTCTCGCAGGTCTGCCACGAGGTCTCTCATGTCGCCAGTCGCCCGCCGGTTCGCCTCGCTGCTGCCATCGGCACTCGCCGCGTCGCTGTGCATCGCCGCCCCGCTCGTCGCCACCCTGCCTGCCGCCGGGCCGGCATCCCGCGACCTGTCGGGGTCATGGACCCTCAACCCCGGCCTGAGCCAGGAGCCGCCACGCGGCGGGATGGAGGATGGCACCCGCCCGACAGGCCCCGTCGGGGGCGGGATGGGCGGCGGAGGCGGCGCCATGGGTGGCATGGGAGGTGGGCGCCCTGGAGGCGGTCCGATGTCGGGCGCCGGAGGCGCCGGGATGGATCCCGAGCGCATGCGCCGGGCGCGCGACACGATGCGCGAGCTGATGGACGCCCCCGAACATCTCTCCATCGCGAACGACGGGAACACCGTCGTCATCGAAGCGCCCGACGGCAGCCGCGAGCGCCTCGTGGCCGACGGCAAGAAATACCCGCACACGCTTGACGCCGGCGACGTCACGAACCGCGCCGCGTGGAAGGACGGCGTGCTCCGCGTCGAGACGACGACGAAGGACGGGATCAAGGTCGAGCGCCGATTCGCTCTCGAATCCGCGGCGGATGGCACGTCGACGCGGCTCGTCGTCACCTACGTGGCGAACATGCCGATGGCCCGGCGTCCCATGGAAGTGAAGAAGGTCTACGACCGTGCCCCCGAATGACGCCGATGGCCTCGGCCCCGCGCGGCCCGACGCCTGACGCCTTCGGTGACCTGTTCGGTGGCCGTGTGCCGCCCTACCGCTGCCACTTCAGGTACAGCGCCGCGAGCGGCGGCAGCGTGAGCGCAATCGACTGCGCGCGGCCGTGCACGGCAACCGGTTCGGCCGTCACCACGCCCAGGTTGCCGACGTTGGTGCCCCCGTACGCGGCGGCGTCGCTGTTGAGGACCTCTCGATATGTGCCTGGCTGCGGCACGCCGATCCGGTAACCCGTCCTGACCACCGGGGTGAAGTTCAGCACCACGACGACGACCTCGTGGCCACCGCGATCAACGCGCATGAACGAGAACACGCTGTTCTCGTTGTCGTTGGCGTCGATCCACTGGAAGCCCGCGGGGTCGAAGTCGAGCTCGAACAGCGCGGGCTCCTGCCTGTAGACCCGGTTGAGATCGCGCGTGAAGCGCGACACGCCGAGGTGGGGCATCACGTCGGCCGCCTGCCACGGCAGGCTCGCCTCGCTGTTCCATTCCTCCCGCACCGCGAACTCGTCGCCCATGAAGAGCAGCTTCTTGCCGGGATGCGAGTACATGTACGCGTAGAGCGCGCGGAGCGTGGCGGCGCGCTGCCACTCGTCGCCCGCCATCTTGCCGAGCATCGAGCCCTTGCCGTGCACGACCTCGTCGTGCGAGAAGGGCAGGATGAAGTTCTCGCTGTACGCGTAGATCATCGAGAACGTGACCTTGTTGTGCTCCCAGCGGCGGTGGATGGGGTCGCACTTCACGTACTGCAGCATGTCGTGCATCCACCCCATGTTCCACTTGTAGGTGAAGCCAAGCCCGCCCACGTACACCGGGCGGCTCACGCCGGGCCACGAGGTCGATTCCTCCGCGATCATCATCGTGCCCGCGTGTTCGGTGTGCGCGACCTCGTTCAGTTGGCGGATGAAGGCCACCGCTTCGAGGTTCTCGCGGCCACCGTACCGGTTCGGCACCCACTGGCCCGCGCTGCGCGAGTAGTCGAGGTAGAGCATCGAGGCCACCGCGTCGACACGCAGCCCGTCGAGGTGGTACTCGCCGAGCCAGAACAGCGCGGAGTTGATCAGGAACGTGCGCACTTCGTTGCGGCCGTAGTTGAAGATGAGCGTGCCCCAGTCCTGGTGCTCGCCCTGGCGCGGATCCTCGTGCTCGTACAGCGCCGTCCCGTCGAACCGGGCCAGCCCGTGCGCATCCTTCGGGAAGTGTCCCGGCACCCAGTCGAGCAGCACGCCGATGCCGTGCACGTGGCACTCGTCCACGAAGAACTTGAAGTCGTCGGGCGTGCCGAACCGCGAGGTCGGCGCGAAGAACCCCGTGACCTGGTAGCCCCACGAGCCGGTGTAGGGATGCTCGAGCACCGGCATCAACTCGATGTGCGTGAACCCCATGTCGCGCAGGTACGGCACCAGCTTCGCAGCCAGCTCCCGGTACGTCAGGAAGGTCACGCCGTCGTCGGCGCGCATCCACGATCCCAGGTGCATTTCGTAGATCGCGACCGGCCGCTCGAACCACGGCCCGGCAGCGGCGCGCGCGTCGAGCCACTCGCGGTCGCGCCACGCATACGCGGGGGCATCCCACACCACCGACGCGGTGGCCGGCGGGATCTCGGCATACCGCGCAAAGGGATCGGCCTTCAGCACAGGCACGCCGTACGGCGACCGCACCTCGTACTTGTAGGTGGCGCCCGGCGCGATGCCGGGGATGAACAACTCCCACACGCCGCTCGGCACGAGGCGACGCATGACGTGCACACGGCCGTCCCAGGCGTTGAAGTCGCCGACCACCGACACGCGCGACGCGTTCGGCGCCCACACCGCGAAATACGTCCCTGCGACGCCCGCCATCGTCATGATGCGCGAGCCGAACACGTCGTAGGCCCGCCGCAGCGTGCCCTCGGCGAACAGGTGCAGGTCGATGTCGCCCATCACCTGCCCGAAGCGGTAGGGATCGTCGTGATCGTCACTCGACCCGTCGCCGCGCGTGACACGGAGGCGGTAGGCGTCGCCTGGCGCCATGTCGCCGATACTGGCCTCGAAGACACCGTCGGCATGCACGCGGGTCATCGGATGCGCGCGGCCCGCTGTGTCGACAACGCACACTGCGGATGCGTGTGGCTGGATCGTCCGGATGATCACGCCAGCTCCGTGTGCGTGCGGCCCGAGGACGCTGAACGGGTCGGAATGGACGCCACGAGCGAGCGCGGCGAACGTCGAGGCCAACGGGTGCGCGGACATGAGGGGAATCTATCACCTGCGGGCCGACCGGCGACAGGCACCGGAATGCACCCCGCCGCGCTGGCTGTGGCCTGGGGCGACACGTCCCGTTACAATGCCTCGTGCCACCAGCTCGTCGATGGGCAGTGCTTGCGTGCCTGGCAGCGCTGTCGGCCCTCGTGATCGGCTCGCCGCGACGCGACCGCGTCCACGGCCAGGCCCCGGCGCCGGCCGAGGCGGTGATCGTCGTGCTTCGCGTCGACGCGGCGCCCCGGGCCTTCGATGCGTCGCAGCCCGCCCGGCTCGGCAACGAGGAGCGCAACGCGTGGCGCGGTGCGCGCGACCGCGTCCGCCTTCGTGACAACGAGCGTCGAGCCGCAACGCCACGCGCGCGCGTCGTGTCGGTCATCCGCGCGCTCGGCGGCACGGTCACGCGGCACTTCCATGCGCTCCCGTCGCTTGCGGCGCGGATCCCCGCAGGGACGATCGATCGCCTGCGTGCACACCCGGATGTGGACCGCGTCACGCCCGATCGCGCGCGTTACCCCCGGCTCAGCATCGCAGTGCCCAGCATCCTGACATCTGCCTTCACCACGGCGGGGTTCACGGGCACGTCCGTTGATGTCGCGGTGGTCGACACGGGCGTCTTCTCGCTCAACACGCTCATCGACCCCCCGGGACCCTCGTCACGCCTCGTGAACCGGATCTCGCTCGCCTCGGGGTGTGCGGCGCCAGACGACGACACGAGCGCCGACGACTACCAGGGGCATGGCACGGCCATCGCCGGTGTGATTGCGAGTGTCGACGCCATGTACGCGGGCGTCGCACCAGGAGTGCGGAAGCTGGTGAACGTGAAGGCGGCCTGCGCCACGATCTCCGGGATAACCCAGCAGGATTCCGATGTCATCGGCGGGGTTGAAATGGCGCTGACGCTCGGCGACGACGCGCCCGAGGTCATCAACTACAGCTTCGGCACGATCGCGTTCGCCGATGCGCCATTCCCGGATCCCTACGACAACGAGGCACTCTCACGGTATCTCGACGCGGTCGCCGACGTCCATTTCAAGGTCATCACGGTGCCCGCGGGCAACAACTTCGACATCGACACGCCGGGGATCGCGTACAACACCCTGACCGTCGGCGCCACCGATCCGCACGGCACGATCGAACGCGCCAACGACACCGTGTTGCTGGACAGTGCCCGAGGGCCGACAGTTGTCTCGGGCCGCAAGAAGCCCGACGTCGTCGCGCCTGGCGCTCCGGTCGTCTCGCCCTCGTACCTCGGGAACACAGGGCTCACGAGCGACATCCCGGGCATGGGCACGTCCCTGTCGTCGGCCTTCGTTGCCGGCCTCGCCGCGCTCATCCTCGATGCGGGTGTCGGTGACGCGACCGTGCTCGAGCCAGACAAGGCCATCGCCGCCAAGGCGCTGATCATCAACAGCGCCGACGACATCGATCCCTTCACCGCGGGCTGGAGTCCGTCATCGGGATGGGGCTACGTGAACGGCAGCACTGCCTTCGCGCAGCGTTCATCTGTCGTTGCCCTCGACGTGACAGGCGCGGGCACAGGAGCCACGTACTTCCATCGCCCTGCGACCACGTCGGCCAAGGCCACGCTCGTGTGGACACGCGACGTGACGACGTCGACATCGAACCCGGTGGCGTCGCCCCTGAAGAACCTCGACCTGCGCCTGTACAGCGCGGCAACGGGAGCGCTGCTCGCGGACTCGGTCGTCGACCGTCGACAACGTCGAGCAGGTGCAGGGCAGCACCAGCACAGCCACGGTGCTGCGGGTCGACAACGTCTCCGGTGGTTCCCAACGTGCAGCGCTGGCCCACTCCGGCGGGTTCATGAGGAGCGCCCTGCCGTCGCCTGCTCTCTCGCTGGCGACACCGCCGACCGTCGGCCCCCTGTCGCAGTTCACCGTCACGGCCACGCTGACCAACACGTCGCCGGTGGCAGGACTGCCGGCGCTGCCGCTCGTCTCGACAACGGCGACGCTGGTTCCCCCGCCCGGAGGCGGATTCGCCATCGTTGGAAACGCCGCGCAGGCGGTCGCCCCGATCGCACCAGGAGGGTCGGCGCAGGTGCAGTGGTCCGTGATCGCACCGGCGGCGCCGGGCGTGCAGGCACTCACCGTCAACACCGCCAGCGCCGGCTACGACATCTCGATCAACGGGTCGGCATCGGCGAATGTGGACGTGTCGGCGTCGTGCACGTACGTGCTCACGCCGCAGATCGCGCCCGTCGCCGAGAGCGCCGGGACCACCGACATCGTGGTGACGACGGGCGACGCATGTCCATGGACGCCGGCCAGCAACGTCCCATGGCTGACGGTGCCGGCCCTTCAACGCACGGGATCAGGCACGTTGACCGTGACCCGCCAGGCCAACACCACTGACGCGGAGCGAATCGGCATCATCACCGTCTCGGGACAGACGACAACGTTCACCCAGCGCTTCACGCCTGTGCCGCTGTCGTATTACCTCGCCGAGGGCGCGACCGGCGCGTTCTTCGACCTCGACATCGTCATCGCCAATCCGAACGACCAGGACGCCCCGGTGGTGATGACCTTCCTCGACAAGTTCGGCAACACCTATCCGCTGAACTTCACGCTTCCCGCGAAGCGCTCGCGGACGGTCGCCGTCGAAACTGAAGTGCCGCAACTGGCCAGCGCCGACGTGTCGACGATCGTCACCTCGTCGAGCGGCCTCCCCCTGATCGTCGAGCGTTCGCTGTTCTGGGACGCCACCTACTACGGCGGCCACACCGGCAATGCGGTGGACGGGCCGAAGACGACCTGGTATTTCGGCGAAGGATTCCAGTCGTCGCCCGTCTTCGACACGTTCATCCTGCTGGCCAACTCGAACGCGACGAAGGCGACCGTGACGCTGACCTTCCTGCGCCAGGGCGCGTCGCCGGTGTCGACCACCAAGGAGGTAGGCCCGACGTCGCGCGACAACTTCTGGGCCGCGGAGATGCCCGCTCAACTGAACGGCCAGTCGTTCTCGACGGTCGTGACCAGCGACATCCCGATCATCGCCGAGCGTGCCATGTACTTCGGGTCTCCGTTGTTCAACGGCGGGCACGAAAGCGCAGGCGTGTCGGCGCCGTCCACGAACTGGTTCCACGCCGAAGGGCGCACGGGACCGTTCTTCGACACGTACATCCTCATCGGCAACCCGGGCATCGACCCCGGCGCACGTGACCGTGCGCTTCCTGCGTGCGAACGACACGCCCATCACGACCACGCGCACCGTGGCCGGCCAAAGCCGCGAGACCATCTACGTCGACGGCATCCCCGGGCTTCCCGACAACGACGTGTCGACCGAAGTGACCTCGGACGTGCCCGTGATCTCCGAGCGCGCGATGTACTGGCCAGGCGAGTATGCCCAGTGGTACGAAGCCCACAACAGCTTCGGCGTGACATCGACGGGCGTGGCGTGGGGACTTGCAGAAGGGCGTTTCGGGTTCGCGCAGCACTTCGAGACCTACATCCTGCTGACGAACCCGACGAACACGGCCACACGCGTCCGCGTCACGTTCCTGCGTCAGGGCAACCGTGCGCCCATCGTGTCGGAGCAACTCCTCGAGGCCAACGCCCGCGCCAACGCCGACATGACGGCCCTGCTGAACGCGCCGGACTATGACCCTGCCGGCGAGCGCTTCGGCGCCATCGTCGAATCGCTCGACAACGTCGGCATCGCCGTCGAACGCGCGATGTACTTCACCACCCATCCGAACCAGTTCTGGAACGGTGGGACGAACGCGACGGCGGTGAAGATCAGGTAGGCAGACGGTATCCCCACGCGCACGGGCCGCGCGGGGCGCGCACGGTGCGACCGTCTCGGGCCGCGCGGGGGCGCGGCCCCTACCTGATCCAGTTGCGGATCACCGGCTCCACGGCAGCGGGGTCGTTCAGGACGCCGGCGAGGCCCCACGAGATCTCGCCATCCTTGATCCCCATCAGCGTCGGCGTCCCGGTGACGCGCAGCGCTGCCCGGGCTTCACCGGTCGCATCGAAGAAGCGCGGCGGCAGGGTCTCCTCGGTCTGCGGGAGCAGGCGTCGCGCCCACGCCGCCGTCTCTGGCGAACGCGCATCGATGACGAACACCACCTTGCGCAGCCCTGTGCCCAACTCCCATGTCTTCATCGCCTCGATGAGGCGGTCTGTCGCCGGTGCTCCAGGCGTCACGTAGATCAGGAGCCACTGCGACTCCGGCGACAGCGCCGCCGTCGTCAACGTCGCGCCGTTGGCCCCGACGAGCGTCAGGGCCGGCAGCGGCCGCTTCTCCGCGGCGGCCACCGTCCGCGATCTCAGCGTGGCGCCACAGGTATTCCACGCCACGTCGAACGTTGCCAGGGTCAGCATCAGCGCCAGCGTCGCGAACGTCTTCATCGTCGTCTCCGGGGCACGATCACTGCGGCTGACGCGCAGGCGCCGACGGCCCCAACCAGGAACGCACAGCCGATTGCAGGTTGCCGGCGTCGTTCAACGGTCCGGTCCTGGCCCAGTGGATCCGGCCCGACCACAACCCAAGCACCGTCGGCGATGACTGCAGCTTCATCGCCGTGTACGCCGAGCCCGCGCCATCGGTGAACCAGCGGACGCCAGCAAGCGATGGCGGTGCCTTCGCCATGAGGCTCGACGCCGACGCCTGGTCTCCGCGCACGATGACGGTCAACGCGCCGACCTCGTCGGGATCGAGGCCGTCGAGCGCCGTGAACACCAGCGCGCACGACTCGCAGTTCGCGTCGAGGTAGATCAAGACCTGCCGGCCGGCGATCGCGACCTGCCCGCTCCCCACGGGGCTGCCATCCGGCGCCTGCACCTGGAAGGGCGCAAGCGCACGCGGTTCCATGGCGCCCACGCGCCCGGCGGCCGCGCCTGCCACCGTGATCGCCAGAAGCGCGAATGCCTGCAGGCGGATGCGGCCGATCACGTGCCTCATCGCGTCCACCTCCCTGTTGTGGTTGTCACGATTCCCGCTTTCACGCGCACCCTCACGGTCCTTCATGGAAAGTTCACGATCAGGGCGCGCTCGGCCGGGGTCAATCCCTCGAGCATACGGGCACCCAGCGACGTCCACAGACCAGCCTCGGTCTCGGCGAGCCCGAACTGGTCGAGGACGCCCGACCGCTGGAACAGCACGCGCAGGAACGCCCTGGTCTCACCTGGCTGCAGAACCACCGCGTAATCACTGTAGCGGCTGCGGTCTGTCTCCGAGACAACCGTCGAGAATGCAGGTGCGAGGACCGACCCGAAGACCTCGGCCCACGCCGGGTAGCTCGCCGAGATGTCATTCCGTCTCACCACCCACTCGGGACCGTTGGGCGACGTGCTCGCGACGCCGTTCACCATGGGCTGGAAGTCCGACCCGATCCGCACGTGGTACGTCTGCGGCGCCATCGTGTTGTTGGTCAGGGTGTCGAAGTACCGCACGAACCCCTGGCCGTTGTACTCGCTCAGCCAGACCTTGCGGCGCAGCGTCACGCCAGCCTGGTGCACCGGCCCGTAGACGCGGTGCAGGCCATCCAGCGGCCATCCGGTCATCCACTGCTCGTCGCGCGCGCCGAGGTTGCAGCACACCGAGTAGTTGCCCACCTGGAACTGCCCGGCCAGGTTGTACGAGAAGGGATCCACGAGGCTGTTGCTGCCCCCGCGAAAGACGCTGCCGTCCACGGTGATCGCGTAGCGGAACCCATCGCTCGTGAACCGCTCCCACAACTCCGACACGCTGCTCATCTGCACGGCGACGACATCGGTGCCGTTGCCGTCGTTCCAACGCGAGACCTCTTCACCAACCTGCTCGAGGCTTCCGTTGTCGGCCCAGACCACGTAGGGCCCGTTGGGCACATTGAAGAAGTCGACGACCCCTGGCGTGCCGTCTTCGTCGTCGTGCGTGTCGGCCTCGCGGACGACGCCGTTGATTGCGAGCGACACCTTCGCGTTCATGCGCTCCGGGGACCCGGCGACGAGGCCGTTCACGAACACGCGGACGTTGAGGCCCGACGTGTCTGAGAGGTCGACGAACTCCTCGTGCTGCCCGCCGGACGGGGCGGGAACCGAGATGGCGCGCGTGACCTTGAACGTCTCGCTGTCCGCGTACTCCACGTGCAAGGTCGCGGGGCCCACCGGCACGCCATCGAGCGCGACCGCCCCGTCGGGGCCAGTGTAGTTGTCGCGCACCACCTGGCCGGCAGCGTTCGACACGACGCGGACGAGTGCGTCCGCGACACCGAAGTCGTCGCGCCGCACGTACACCACGACGGTGTTGGTGACCGGCAGCGTGATGTCGAGGGCAACGAGGCCCTCGGTCGTCGGCATCACCGTGGTCGAGTCATTGACCGTGATGCTGAGTCCGCCATCGTCAGACGCCGTGATCGAGAACTGGCCGACCGGCACGCCGACGACCGAGTAGTGACCGTCGTCGGTGCCGACACCGAACGCCGTTTCGGTCGCGCCGCCCGGCCCTGTGTACTCGATTGACACGTTCGGCCACGGCACCGGTGTCGCACCGTTGTACGTCACCAGCCCGCGCACGACCGACGCCGGCACGACCAGGGTGGCGTCGACGGTCGTGTCGGTCACGCCGAACGTGAAGGTCTGATCCACGCTGAAGTTGAGCGAGTGCCCGTACTCGGTGTCGCCGTAGGCGCGCACCTCGACGGCGGTCGAGTCCGGGGGCACGAGGAACGCTCTCGAGAACGTGCCGTCAGACACGTCCTGCGCGCCGAGATAGCTGCCGTTGCCGTCGTAGAACGTGACCGACGCCCTCGGGATCCGCACCGAGTTGTCAGCCGACGCCACGAGTTGGCCTGTCACCGAGAGGTAGCGGCCGGGGATGGTGAAGTCGACTGTCGCCGCGCCGGCGACAACGACCACCGCCTTGCTCTCAGAGAACTCGATGCCGGCGTCCCAGCCCGAGGCGCTCAGCACGAGGTTCGAGGTCGGGAGCAGGCGCGGGCCGATGGTGTACGTGCCATCGACGCCGGTCACGGTGCTCACCAGTGCCTGCGACACTTGCGGCGCCTGGAACGACAGGTCCATCGACATCGAGGGAACGCCGACGTCGCCGACGCTGGTCGCCACGCGACCTGTGATGGTGACCGTGCTCACGGGCAGGACGATGTCGCCCGTGTCCCTGGTCTCACCGGCCATCGTGATCACGACGGAGCGCTCGGTGCCGATGGGGCCGCCAGTCGCGCCTTGCGGGTTCCACTCGGCCCGCAGGGTCACGCCGTTGATCGAGACGCTGACGTTCGCGAACGTGAACCGGCCAGAGGCGTCGGTGGGCACACCCGTGGCCACGTCTGTCCCATCGGCAGCGACGAGACGCACGAACGCACCGCCGGTGGTCATCGTCATGCCATCCTGCGAGACGACGCGGCCGGTGATCGTCCCTGCGATTCGCCCTAACGTCACGGTGCGGGCCACGGTGGTCCCGTCGTCGGCCGGCGCGATTGTCCCGGTAATCACGTCGAGCGTGAGCGAGGTGGCCGGATCGGTCAGTCGGATGCGATACGGCCCCTCGCCGATGGTCGGCAACGTCAACTGGCCGTCGCTGTTGGTGTTGCCCCTGTATTCGAAGTAGCCGTTGAGGCCGTGCTCGATCGCCACGCCGACGACCTGTCCGGCACCGCTCCCCGAGACGACCGTCAACGCGATGGTGGCGCGGGCCGGAGTGAGCGCGTCGATCCGGATTTCGTCGCCGTCGTTGACGATCGGCCCGCCCTCGGTCGTCTTGCGCTCGGTGCAGCAGAATCCCGAGGGATAGCGCACGTCGATTCGCACCGGCACGCCCGTCGGGACGAAGTCCTGCGTGTAGTTGCCGGCGCTGTCGACGGCCCTGTCGAACGCGACGTAGTTGTCGCCGGCCCTGATGTTGAACAGGTTCGACACGTTGTTGGGAACCGTCCCATCCGGACGCTTGACGGTGCCGACGACACGGCCGAACGGCGCCGCGACGATGGCGTTGGGCACGACCTCTCCATCGGTGGCGACGGTCACGGTCCGCGAGACGGCCAGGATGTCGGCGCCGCCAGGGCGCACGTCCAGCGTGTAGGTACCGGCCGCGATGTTCGTGAACGACAGGCTCCCCGCCGTGGCTCCCGTCGCCGGGATGGTGGTACGACTGCGGATGGTCGTACTGCCTTGCCGCAGGGTGGCATCGCCGCCCATGACTCCGCCGGTGGCCCGGCGCACCGTGATGGCGATGGACCCGAGCGTCGGGAACGTCGGGTTCACGGTCGATACGGTGTTCTGGGGAACGAACACGGACGGCGTCAGCCGGAATCCATTGGTCGGGTGCGTCACGATTGCGTAGTACGAACCCGCTGGCACGTCGGTCGTCGTGAAGCGCCCGGTCGCGTCAGTCAGCGTCGTCCGCTGGAAGGATGCGAAGTTCGGCGAGTCGGCAATTCGCACCTGCAGCCCCGCCGCTGGAAGGCCCGACCCGAGCGTCACGACGCCAGTCACCACGCCGCCCGTCGTCGACAGGTTCGCCTGGTTGACCGTATTGGGCGATGCGGTGAACGAGGCAAGCTCGACAGCGGGGATCCCTGCTGGTGCGACGCGGTGATCTGGAACGAGACGGAGCCGTCGGCGTTGAGCGGCACCCCCGTGAACCTGACGCGCCCCTGCGCGTTGAGGGTCTTCGAGCGGAAGTAGCCGTTGACAGACGTCGACGCCTGCACCGATGCCCCCGTCAGCTGACCGCTCGGCACGACCGACCCGTCGATCCCGCGCGTGACCGCGACATCGATGATCGTGGTCCCCGTGAACGGCACGTTGACGTTCACGACGGGCTGATCCACCGACAACGCGGCGTTGACGGTCGGGGCGATCGCGCCACCCTCCGGGTGGACGCCGACGATCGACATCGGCGCCAGCGGCATGGGCCGCGTGGACGACGACTGGACGTCGAATGTCCCGGTCGCGCCGGCGGTGACGACGATGTCACGCGCGAACGGCTCGACGCCCGAACGCAGCGTCAGCTTCGCGCTCGGCACCACCGTCGTCGCGTCGCCTTCAAACGCGGTGCCCGTCACGCGGCCGGTGATCGCCGGCAACGCCGCGACGGCACTCGCCAAGTCGGCGGGGATCTGGAAGTTGACGACATCGGCGGCCTCCGACGACGTCAGCGCCGCGAGGCGTCTCTGGCGGCAGTTGCGCGAGCCGTTCGGCTGACGCCAGCGCACCAGGCCGGTTGTAATGCGGCACGACGAAGTGCATCACGGCCACGCGTCCGCCGGCAGGGATCGTCACCGACTGGAAGGTGCGCGTGTAGGTCGTGCCGCTCGTGTTCGACACCCACGTCACGGCGTCCATCACGTCGCGCGCGCCCTGGCCGCCCGACACGAACGCCACGGGCGGGTTGTTCGACTGCGACGGCGTGTGCTGCGGATCCTCGGCGTTGCTGTCGTCTGCCACGATCCAGGCGTCGCCGACGTCCACGGCGCTGTCGCCCGACGACGTGAACGGCGTCTGGAGGGCGCTCGATGCGCCGCGCGGGTTCGCGGTCAGCTTCAGGTCGAGCGTGATCGGATCGACCGTCGGGTTGCTGACGACGTCGATCACACGCGCGAAGTAGCCGGCTGCCGGCACGTACACCTTGCGCGTGACGTTCGCACCCGCCACGTTGTCCTGGCGGACCGCGATCTCGCGCCGGGCATCCTCGTACTGGCCGATGGTCGTACCGGTGAACGCCGTCTCGGCGCCGTTCACGACGATCGACAGCCTGGGCAGGCTCGTGGCGAGACCTGCAGGGCCCGTGAAGCCGCCATCGCGCTGCACGAAGTAGTTGGTGCCGAAGGCGTCACGCAGCGGCGTCGACAGCGGCAGGTTCACCGCGCTCGTCTGCAGCACGATGTCGAGTGTCAGCGACTGGCCGTCCGTCGACAGCGTCCCCGTCGCTTCGCCCAGCAGGTTGAGGGCGGGGTTGCCCGTGGTCGCCACGATGGCGCCGACTGGCACGTTGCCCACGGTGTAGACGCCCGACGCGTTCGTCGTTGCCGACCACGACCCACCGAGGTTGGGCGCGTTGCTCGACACCGTGACCGACAATCCTGCGGCCGACGAGTTGTCGGGGTTCGACACGCGACCAGTGACCGTGCCGAGCCCGATCATCGTCATGTCGCGGGTGACGACCTCGTTGTTCTGCGAGAGTTGCACGTTGAACGCGACGGCCCTGATGCGCCCGTTCGCGTCGGTGTAGCGCAAGCTGTACGACGACAGCGGCAGGCCCTCGAACCTGAACACGCCGTTGTCCTGAGACGTGATCGTGATGTGCTGCGCGTTGAACGACCCGGGATTCAGGGTCACCGTGCCGTCGCTCGCCGGCGTCTGCCCGTTTGGACGGTAGATCGTGCCCGTGATGGTCGCCGTGGGCTGCAGGGCGACCGTCACGTTGCGCGTCTCGCCGGGCAGCAGGCCCGCCAGCGCCGCCGACTGGCCGCTGAGTCCATTGGCCGACGCGAACACGATCAGGTTGCGCGACACGCGTAACCGCTCGATCACCGCCCGGCCACTGACGTCGGTCGTGCCGGTGAGTTCGTCTTCCGACTGGGAGAACTCGTTGATCGATCGCGCGGTCGCCGATGCGCCCTCGATTGGCACGCCGTTGGCGTTGGTGACCGTGACGATGACTGTGGCCTGGCCGACGAATGTGATCGCCTGGTCAACGGTCTGCAGATTCTGCGACAGCGTCGCCATCGCCGTGCCCTGGCCACGCGTCGTCGCTTCGCGTGCCGTGAGTGAATAGGTTCCCAGCGGCACGAACGTGAAGGTGAAGCGCCCCTGTGCGTCGGTCTGCGTCGTCCGCGACGGGAACGACAGCGTGACCGACACCCCGGCGCCCACGGGTTCGGTCCCGCCGTAGCGGTAGACGGTGCCGGTGATGGTGCCAAACGACGACAGCTGAATGGGTGCAGACACGCCGACCCCATCCGTCGCAACGTTCCCAGTGGCCTGGCCCGACGTCTGCGTGACGGGATCGACGGCCTCCACCGTGAACGCACCGACGAACACGCGGTCGAAGCTGAATGCGCCACCCGCGATCGTGGTCACCGAGCGCGCCGGCGCTGCGCCGAAGATCGACGATGCCCGCAGCGTGACCTGGGCGCCGTTCACGGGTTGGCCGGCGGCACTGCTCACCACGCCGCTGACGGTCGCGCGGCCGAGGAACGTCACGGTCACCGGCACGTCATCGCCCGATGCGGGAATCGACGCGACCGTGCGGCCGCGATTGCCGTCGGTGTCACCCGCCTCGATCCAGTAGCTGCCCACCGACACGAGCTGGAACGCAAACGTCCCGTCAGCAGCCGTGAACGTGCTCGCCTGCAGCGTCCCGCGGCTGCCCGCATTGCTGGTGAAGAGATCCACCTGCACGCCAGCCCCCACGGCCTGGCCCTGTGCCGTCACGACGGTGCCGCTGAACGCGCCGGCGTTGACCAGGACGATGTCGGCGAAGTGGACGTGACCGTTTGCCCGGTTCATCGATGCCGACGCATACCCGACGAGGCGCGACACCGGGTCGAATGCACGCACCTGGACCGACGGCCCCGGCACGCCCTCGACGAAGAACTCGCCGTTGACATCGGTCTGCGTCACCCTCGGCTGGTTGCCGCCCGTGATGGTCACGTCGGCGCCAGACACCGGCTGGAACGAAGGACTCACGACGCGCCCGCGCACGACGCCGCCGCGGACGGTCGCCACCATGGACGCTCGCTCGATGCTGTCGATCGACGCGCGGATGGTCGCACTTCCGCCCGACACGCCTGCGAGCGCGAAGGTGGTCGAGGCCTGGCCCTGCGGCACGACGACGAACGCCGGCACGCTGGCGATGTTGGCGTCGGTGCTCGCGAGATCGACGACCTGTCCCCCCGCCCCGGCGGGCGCCGCCAGTTCCAGGGTCACGTCCGTCGACTCTCCCGCAATCACGATCTCAGACGAGGGCAGCGTCACGTCACCCACGAGGCGTGCCGTCAGGGTGATGGTGGCCGGAACGCTCTGGTTGCCCGAGATGTCGATCGCACGTGCCGTGAACGTGGCGGTCTGCCCGGCCACGATCGTCGCCGGGACGGTGAAGGTGAACGTCGTCGACACCTCGCCGAGCGGCGTGGTCGACTTGCTGTCGTTGAACGTGAAGGCACCTGTGCCACTGACCACCACGCGGGCAACGCCGATCTCGTCGCTGGCCGTCACCGTCAGCGACGCGGGCTGGCCGGGCACCATGTCGAGGCGCCCGTTGCCCGTCGTGAACGACGTGATCTGCGGCGGCACCGCGTCGCTGACCGGCAGGACGACTTGCGCCGCGGCGGCCTGGTTGCCCGCGACGTCATACGCCGTGGCGTTGAGGAACGCGCGGTCGGTCGGTGCGGCGGTGGGCGGCACGACGAACGAGAACGTCGTTGCGGCCGACGCCTGGGGCGGGACGAGGTCGCGGCGCTCGCTCTTGACCGTGACACCGCCGACGCTGAAGTCGATGCGCGAGACGAGCCCCGCGTCCTCGGCGACGACCACCACCGAGACGGTGCTGCCGGGCCGCACGCGCAGGCCGGAACTGACGCCGGTGATCGACACCGTCGGCCCGACGCCATCCAGCACGGCGACCGTGACCGGCGACGCCTCGACGACCTGTCCCTTCGTGTCGACGACCGTCGCGTCGATGCGCAGCGGCGCGCCCGGTGCGGCGTTGGCGGGCACCTCGAACGAGAACGTCTCCGTGCGAGTGCCGGCCGCAGGTGTGATGGTGCGCGTCGCGGCATGCCGCGGATCGCCGGTTGCGGCGCGGTACGCCACCTGCGAGATGCCCACGTCGTCTGTGCCCTGCACCGAGACGCTGACGACATCGCCGTTGCGGAACGTCGCGTTGGCTGCGGGCGCGGTGATCGACACCGTCGGGACCTGGTCGGGCTTCACGCCGACGAATGCGGTCGCGAACGGACCGCGGTTGCCCGACGTGTCGGTGGCGGCCGCCGTGATCTTGATCTGGCTGCCGGGCTGGCCGTACGCGGGCAACGCCTTGAAGCTGAGCGTGAACGGCACGGCCCGCGCGGCGAACGCGGGCTGATCGTTGATGAAGAAGTCCACGACCGCGACATCGGCGCTTCCCGCGGCAGCGGTGACGCTGGTGATCGTGTTCTCGATCACGGTCGCGTCACCCGCCGGCAGGAGCGACGTGATCACCGGCGGCGTGCGGTCGGTCGTCGAGAAGCTGTAGGTCGTCGGCTGCGGCTGTGTGTTGCCCGCCGGATCGGTTGCGGCCTGCACGCTGACCTGGTAGACGGTGTCCTCGACGAGCGGCAGGTTGGGCGTGAACACGACCACCGTGTTGCCGAGGATGACGTCAGTGCGTCCAGCGACAGGCGAACCGGCCGCCGTCATGGTGACTGGCGCGCCCGCGAAACGTCCGGGGTCGATCGGCTCGTTGTATTTCACGCGTACCGGGGCCGACAGTGCCGCACCGCTCGTGCCCGGTCCGGGGGTGATCTCGCTGATCAGCGGCGCCGAGATGTCTTCGGTCGTGAAGGTGCCGACGTAGGGCGCCGCCATGACCTTCCCGATCACGTCCTTGACGTTCGCCACGCGAATCGTGAACCGCGATTGATCGACGAGCGGCAACGACAGCGGCGTCACGGTGATGGTGCGATTGCCGTTCGACGGCGAGCGGGTCGCAGCGACCGCGCTGCCCCCCGGATCGATCACCTGCACGTTGTCGGCCGTGATCGTCGCGAGGTCGATCGCTTCGGTGAACTCGATGGTGATTGGCGAGGTGCGCGATGCGCCGACGGCGCCGTTGGTCGGCGACGTCAGGCCCACGGCCGGCGCGGCCTCGTCGAGCACCGTCACGTCGATCTCGGTGTCGCCGACGAGTTCGATCGTCCGACGGGCAATGCCGGGCCCGATCGGATCCGTGAAGGTGAGCGCGTAGGTGCGGCTGCCAGCGACCGGCAGCGCCGGGAACGTGAATCGTCCGTCGGCACCGGTCTCGATGAAAAGTCGGCGGCCATTGCCGTTCAACTCCACGAGGATCTGTGGCGCCGGCGTCCCGCCCTGGCGCGTGACGAGGCCGGTGAGGCTCGCCGCCGGCTCGATGACGACCGTCACGTCGCGCGTGTCACCCGGGGTGATCTCGTCGGACGCCGAGCCCTTCAGGTTCGAGTTCGGGACGATCGCGGTCACGGTGAACCGCTTGGCGGCGAGGTTCTCGAACGCGAAGCGACCGTTCTGATCCGTTGCCGTCTGGCAGGTGCCGCGACAGCCGCTGGCTGGCTGCGCGTCGAGACTGACGGTGATGTCGCGCGCTGGCACACCGTTCTGCAGCACCGTGCCGGTGACGCGGCTCAGCCCCTGCAACACGACGACGACCTCGGCGGTCTGCTGGTTGAAGAGGAGGTCGGCCGACGCGGTGCCGCCGTCGTTGGCATCCTGCGACTTCGCGAACACCGCGTACCGTCCCAGCGGCACGTCTGACAGGGTGAACGTGCCATCGACCCCTGCCGACAGCTCGCGCCGGCCGGCCGGGCCGTTCACGATCACCTCGGCACTCGAGACCGCGGTGCCGTCGGCACCCACGACCAGCCCGCTCAGGGTGGCACTGGCCGGCTGGATGATCGAGACGACGACGGGCACGTCGACCAGTTGTCCGGGACGATCGACGACCGACGAGGCGTGTCCGCTGCCGTTGATGCCCTGGCGCGACGCGCGCACGGTGAACGCGCCGAGCGTTGCGCCGGGGAACGAGTAACTCCCGTCGACGCCGGTGGTGGTCGTCAGCATCGGCACCGGACGCCCCGAAGGCAGTTGCTGTGACAGCGACACCTGCCAGCCCTTCAGCGGAATCAGCGAGCCGGTTTCGAACACGCGTCCGCGCACGAGCGCGAATGCCGACAGCGACAGGCTGGCCGAGGCCGTCTGGCCCGAGAGGTCGATGCGGCCCGTGGTCGACCCGCGCGCGGCGGTTGCTGCGTCGAACGCTTCGACCGAGAAGTCGCCCAGCGGCACGAACGACTCGCTGAACGCGCCGTTGGCGCCGGTGACGGCAAAGGCAATCGGCAAGCCGCCGCGCGAGATGACGACTTCGGCGTTCGGAACGGGCGTGATGGTGTCGGGCCCGAACACGGTGCCCGCCACGGTGCCCGTCTGGTTGGCGATGAAGACGGTGACGGCGACCTCGTCACCCGTCTCGGTGATGCGCCCCGAGGCGCGGCCCACGAAACCGTTTCGCAGGTCGGTCGCGACGACGACCACTTCGCCTTCCGAGAACGCGTCGCCACCCGCGACGCGCAGCACGCCGGCCTCGGCTCCGACCGTCCCGGCGATGCGCGAGATCGAACGGCGCGGGTCGACGCTGGTCAGGTCGACGCGCGCACCGGGCACGGGGATCGGGTTGCCGTTGATGTCGGGGTCGGCCTCGAACACCTTCACGACCATCGGCGCACGTGCCCGGAGGCGCACGGTGAAGTCGCCGGTCTCGCCCGGCTTCACCGACCCGCGGAAGAGCGTCGTCCGGCCGAGGCCGGCGGGCTCCTCGACGTCGAGCGTGAAGGGGCCGGCGTTCACGAGCGGCACGACGAAACGACCGTTGGCGTCGGTGGTGACGACCTCCGACTGGATGCCCTGGGGGATCGACGTGCAGCTCTCCTCGCCGCTGTCGCCGGTGGCGCAGATGGTCTTGTACGACGCCGACTTGTAGCGCACGATCACGTCGGCGCCGACCGGCACGACGCCGTTCGGTTCGACGATCACCCCCGTGATGACGCTGGTCGCCTGCAGGCGCAGGTTCACGTTCACGGTCTGCCCTGCACCTGGCAGGGTGCCCTCGAACGCCACGGGGTCAGGGCTGAACTGCCCCACCGCCCGGAGGACGAACGTGCCCTCGAAGACGCCGCCGAACGAGAAGGCGCCCGTGGCGAGGCTCGTCTCGGCGATCGCAAAGTTGTCGACGCGCACGAACCCGACACCGACGCGACCGCCGGCGATCTGCACCTGGTCGCCCGATATCCCCACCATCGCCTTGAGCGGCGTGGTGCCGTTCGCGTCGAGGACGGTGCCGGTCACGCGACCCATCCCGCGCATGCGGATGTCGGCGCGCGCGACCTGGCGGAAGGCGGCGACCGTCGCCGGCACGATGTTGCCCTGTGTGAAGCCGGCGGTGAACGCCGAGACCTGGTACGAGTTGAGCGGCAGGTTCGCGATCCGGTAGTGCCCAAGGTCGTCCGTCGCCGCCTGGCCGACGATGATCGCGCTGCCCTGCTCCTTGTAGAAGGCGTAGACCTGCACGCCTCCCGCTGGCAGGCCATTGGGCAGCGCCACCGTTCCCGCGATCGCACCGAACGCCTCGAGGACAATCGTTGCGCCGGCCGTGTCGCCGGCGCGGACGATCGACACCTCGGTCTCACCCTTCGACTGGAACGCGTCGCTGACTGCCACGATCCTCTGCGTGCCGATCGGCACGTCGGTCAGCGTGAAGCGTCCGTCGGCGCCCGTCGTCGTGATGCTCAGGCCGCCGCCGACGCGCGCATCGGCCACGGGGGCACCCGATGGGTCGATCACGATGCCCGTGACGGTCCCGAGGCCGCCGATGAGCAGGATGTTGCCGGTGAAGGACTGGTTGGCGGCGACCGTGACCGCGATCTGGCCCTGCGCGAGCGCGCTCGCGTCGAACGACACGAGCCGATAGCTGCCCGACGGCAGGTCGGTGAACTCGAACCGTCCCGCGGTGTCAGTGCGCACGGCGGCGATCGGACACTCGGGCGGACGAGATCCGGTCGAGCCAACGGGGCAACGGACGCCTGGCTGCGAGTTGTCCTGGTAGTAGGCGTAGGCGGGCGCGTCGACGACCGGCTCGGATGACCCCGACAGCAGGACGAGTCCGTTCATCGTCGCGGTCGTGACCGGTGTCTGGCCTGGCGGGCGCGCCGCATCGAGCAGCGTCACGTCACGGATCACGACCGCGCCAGAGGCGGGCACGACATCAGACACAGACACCTGCGCGTGCCTGGTCGTGTTCACGGCCTCGATCAGCACGGGACCAACTGGCACGCGCTCGATGCGGTAGGCCCCCTGCGCGTCGGATCGCGCACCGTACTGCGAGTTGTCGGTGAGGCTCGTGATGCGCAACGAGGTCCCTGGCAGGGGCTGTCCGTCCTCTGACACGGTGCGCCCCTCAACCGAGCCGCGACCGAGCAGCACGATGTTCGCGTTGATGCGTTGCCCCTCACGCTGCACCTGGAACGAGACGGCGCGGAACTCGTCGGTCTCCGGGTGGACGGCCATCACCTTCGTGGTCACGCCTCCGAGGACGTAGTCGAACGAGTAAGCGCCCGAGTTGTCGGCGCTCTTGCTCGTGATGCCGACGACCGTCGTGCTCTCGCCGCACTGGCGCATGTAGAGCAGGCGGACTTCGGCCGATCCCAGCGGCTTGCCATCGGCGCCGATCACCGTGCCCGTCACGACACCGGCGATGCCCGACACCGTGACTTCGATCGGCAGCACCTGGGTGCCGAGTGCCTGGTTGCGCCGATCGGCGACGTCGGTGATCGTCAGCGTCCGGGGAACGAAGGGCCCCACGCCTTCTGCGAGTGCAAGGAACAGGATGCGCCGGCCCGGCTGCAGCGCCGCGCCGACGACGCGGTTGCCGCCCACGGCGAAGCGGGTGATGGCCTCGGGCAGCGCCTTGTCCTGCACGGCGTCGGGAGTGACCTCCTCGCTGAACAGGACGCCGACGATCCGGCCGGGGAAAATCGGCGGCTCGGCGGCACACATCGTCACGGCGTCGGTGGTGCCAAGCTGGACGACACCGAGGACGGTCGGCGCGGGGTCGACAACGGTCGCGGCACTCGTGGGATCGGCAGGTGTCGCCGCTGCGGTCCCGATCAGTTCGAACGACAGCCCGTGCGGGTCGCCACCGAGGCGCGCGACGGTGGGCACCTTGTCGAGGCCGACACCCTCGAACACCACCTGGCGCATCCGGTCGTCACCGGCGGGCAGCACCACGCTCATCGAGTAGGTGCTGGCGGGCGCCGCAGACGACAGCGGGTGCACCTCGACGACGTAGTCGCCATCCGGTGCCGTGACAAGCAACAGCCTGCCAATCTCCTGGCCGCCGGCATCGACGATCGGCACCACGTCAGAGAACGGGATCTCCTTCGCGAACTTCCCGTTCGCATCCGCCAGCCCGGTGCGCTGCTGCGACGCATCGCGCAGTGCCAGCGTGACGGGCGCCGGGCCGCCGTTGCCCGTGAGCAGCACCGAGATCTGCGCCGGCCTGAACGACGTCTTCGATGCGAGCGCGGCGTGGAAGGCTGCCGGGGTCGTCGCCGCGAGACCCGGCGCGAGCAGGCCTCCGACGACCGCGGCGAGGACGTCACCGCGGCGTGATCGGCGGCGGAGTTCGTCGAAGCCTCGCGTGTTGCGCTGCGCGAAGTCGAGGTCCTCAGGCGTCGTGAGGCGCTCGGGCAGGCGCAGGTAGGTGCTGCCGGCGAAGTCGAAGAGCAACTGGGCGGCGTTGTCGGCGATGGGCTCGTGCAGGGTGACGCGGAATCCCGCCTCGGCCACGTCGATGGCGCGGTCGATCACGACCTGCCGCGAGAAGCGCGCGACATCGGGCGGCAGCGCCGCCGCCGGCGCCGTTGCGACGGCGTAGGCGCGGCCGAGCAGTCCCAGGGCGGCGTCGCGCAGCGATTTCGGCAGGGCCTTCGCCTCGGTCGGCAGGACCAGCGAGTCGGGCGAGAGCGGGATACCGAGTTCGCCGACAGCCGTCTTGAACTCGAACCGGCCGCTGAGGTTCTCGTCGCCGGCGAGCGTGGCCGCCGTCACCTTGCCGGTGACCTGCGCGACGAGGTCGAACGACACGGTCGCCGAGTCGCCGGGGGCGATCGACTCGACCGACTGGCTGGCCTCGCCCACCAGCGTCGCGCCAGACATGTTGCGCCCCGCGAGGTTGACGCTGACGAAGTTCGCCGGCGCCTCCGACGTGTTCGTGACGGTGACGTCGAGTGTGTAGCCTTCGCCGGCCGTGACGAGTTCGGGATGCGTGAACGTCAGCGTGAACTTCGGGTTGCGCACGAGCACGGCGCCTGCCGCTCGACCGGTGATGTTGACCGGCCCTACCGGCAGCCCGTGCAGCACGCCGCTGAGCGCCATCTCGATGACGTGGCTGCCCTCGCGGCGTCCCTCGACAAGGAACTCCGCGTTGCCGCTCTGCCCCGGTCCGAGGGTGAGGAGGTCGTCGGCCGTCCCGAGCTTGCCGTCGGGCCCCGACTGCGTCACGGGTTGCTCCGTGGGCGCGGGCCCGGCGGTGAGCTGTGCCATCCGCAGCGGGTCGTCCCCGGTGCCGACGACGGTGTCGTCGCCTGGCGGCAGCACGACGGTCGCGCGCAGGTCGCTGACGACGAGGTTCGATCCCGTCGGGGCCACGTTGCCCACCATCAGCAGCACGCTGAAGTACTGGTTCAGGAATGCGATGTCGCCGGGAATCACGACGACGCCGGGTATCGGCGGAACGATGAGGTTCTGCCCCTGGAGTTGCGGGACCTTGAGCGAGAACCCGACGACCTGCAGGTTGGGAATCGCCGCCTGGATCTTCAGCGTGTCGGGGATGATCGTCTGCAGCGATCGCAGGCTCGGCGCGCTCACGTTGATGGCGTCGAGCGTCGCCAGCGGATTGGTGCGGTCCTGCGTCGAGTCGAGCGTCGGCAACAGCACCGGGAAATTGAGCTGGATCTGCTGCCCGGTCTGCACGGCGAACGCCGCGGTGAAGTTGTAGGCCTGGAAGTTGCTCCTGTCGAACACGATCCCGCGCTCGCGGATCTCGTCGGCGGTCAGCGGCCGCGCCGTCACCTGCGTGACAAGGAGCTTGTCGATGACCTCGATCGTCGCGATCTCGGGCGTGCCGCGCAGCAGCACCTCGCCGCCCGAGACGAGCCGGATGTTCTCGAGCGTGTGGATGCCGGCCACGCCGAACGCCGGGAGGTTGAACGGCGTGTTCGGCGTCGTGCGCAGTTCCACTGGTTGCGGCAGGCTCGGTCCGCGAAGGGTGGCGACCACCTCGGCGCCTGGCGCGAAGGCCGGGACCTCGCTGGGCGGCGCGCCCGGCACCTGCAGGAACGCCGACACGATCGTGGCGATGTCGCGCGGCACGACCTGCGTCGCCGGTTCGACCTTGAGCCCGATGCCGTAGAGGCGGATGTCTTCCTTCGCAAGGAACCGCGGCGCCTGCTGTGCGTGTGCCGTGGCCGCCCCTGTCAGCAGGGCCAGGACGAGGAACCTTCCGAGGCGCGGGCTCACTGCTGCACCTCCTTCACGAGCACGCGTTCGCCGAACGCGGTGCCTGGTGCGCCGTAGACCACCACCCGGCCCGGCACGTAGACACGCCCCGGCGCCGGGAACTCCACCTCGAAGGTGATCACTCCGCCAGCCGCCGCCACCTGCGTGCCCGCGCGCTGCGCGTCGGCGTCGGATGTGAGCACCGTGCCATACGGCGCCGGGTTCGTCCCCTGGCCGGCAACGGGCCTGACGGTGAAGCCCGCGCCGTCCGGCACCTGCGCGCCGGTGTTGAGCGCCAGCGGCGCGCTGGTGACGCGGAAGCGCTGGACCGCCGTCGGGCCGTCGCCCGCGAGGCCGAGATCGGTGACCGTCATGCTGATCGTGCCAGCCGGCATCGGTGCGCCAAGCGTGTAGAGGCCGAATCGCTGGATGCTCGCCGTCACGGTGTTGCTCGCCGTGTTCAGGAGTCCGCCAACGTAATCCCAGTCGCGGCGCAGTTCGTTCCAGCGATACATCGCGAATGTCTGCTCGTCGAGGCCGACGATGTCGGGGTCACGCCAGTCGATGGTGAGGTTCGTCGGCACCGCCAGCACGTGCTCATCGGGCCCGAGGGCGTGGAAGCCACCGATCCCGTAGTGCGGAAGCCCGGCGATGCCTGCGGCGTCGCCGGGTTGCTGCAGCAGGTCGCGCACCGGCTCGTCGATCGAGCGGTACTTCCACGAGAACAGCGTCGCGGTGAAGTCGGCCGGTTCGGTCGCCCCGTTGATCGTGATGGTGGCGGTGTTCGTCGACTGCAGCGTCACCAGTCCGCCGGAGCGCGTCACCTGCGCCGCCTGGTCGCTGATCTCGGCGCTGAACGACCCGAGCAGCGCCCGCCACGGCGTCTCGATGGAGTCCCACAGGTTCAGTTCGGGCTGCGCCGGGAAGAGCGCCCGTGGGTATTGTTCGAGGGCGTACGACCGGCCCTCGACCACTGCGCCCTTCTCCCTGGTGTAGCCGATCTTCGCGTCGGCCTTGACGCCCGCCGACAACCCGGCCTTGACCACGAGACCCTTGATCGTCAGGCCGATCGGGAACTCGATGCCCTTCGACAGGCTCTCGGAGTTCCTGTACGACGCCACCGAACGCTGCAGCGCCGCGAGGAAGCGGCCGTACTCCTGCTGCAGGACCGTCGGCTCGAAGAACAGCTGTTGCGAGGCCCCGAGCTGGATCACCGTGCTCTTGTTGATGGCGTCGAGCGTCGCCAGCCGCGTCACGACGCGCTCGATGTCTTCCCGGCGACTGAGCGTGTAACTGCGCGACCCGCTGGGCGGCCCGGTGAGCGGCACCGCCACGCCGCCCGCCTCGGCCTTCCAGCCCGATGCCTTGGGCCCGGCGAACGTGAACGAGATCGACGACGGCAGCTGCGACGTCGCGTTGCTGATGTCGTATTCGGCGTCGACCTTGAACAACTCCGCCGTCGTGCCGCTGAGGCCACCCTTCACTTCCTTCTTGAAGGTCTCGAGTTCAGCCTGCACGTTCTTCTTCTTCTCGACCGTGGCGATCTGATCCCAGCCGTCCTGGTCGACCTCGTCCAGGCCGGCCGTGAACCCCAGCGACCAGTCGACGCCCCCGCGCATGCTGTAGGAGTCGGTGAACGTCTTCGGCCTCAGCGCGTTCGAGGCCGTGTCGAATTCGAAGCCCACCTCGTTCCCGTTGGTGAAGCTGAAGCCGTTCGACCCGCCGGCGCCGAAGTTGATCTGGAGGCTGCGGAACTTGTCGGGATCTCCGGGCTCGTCGCCCGTGATGGCGCTGCCGAACGCGCGCTGGACCTTCAGGCCGATGTTCGCCGCCGTGGATGTCTCGGCCGAGAACTCGGTCGACATCGACGCAAGGTACTTCGACGCCGGGTTGCAGTTGCTGTCGGTGATGAAGCGCCGCGCGGCGTCGATGAGCCAGCCGACGAAGGGCCCCGAGTTGCCCAGCTGCGACAGCGACACGCGCAGGATGTTGCACTGCTCGTCGGCGTCGAGCGGATACGTGAACGCGTACTTCGCCGCACTGCTCGTGGTGCGCTTCTCGGCCTCCGAGAAGCCTGCCGACAAGCTGCCCGTGATGCCCAGCGGCAACTTGAACTCGGGACCGACGCCAACCTCGACGCTGGTCTTCAGGCCGAGTTGCGCCGACGGCGTCAGGCTGACCGACGTCGGCTGCTCGATGCCGTTGACGTCGCGCGTGTAGCCGCGCTCGACCTCGAAGCCTGCTTCGGCGCTGCCCTCGACCGACGCGATGAGGCCGATGCTTCCGCTGATCGCGAAGCCGCGCGAGTAGCTGGTGCTGTACTGGAAGTCCTTGACCGTCACCGACGTCTGCCACGGCACGCTGCAGGTGAACGGCCGCCCGTTGGCGCCGGTGACCGAGATGTCGAACGTCGTGCCGTCGGGATCGGCCGCGGTGAACGGAATCGCGATGCCCGGACCGCCGTTGACGATCACCAGGCCGTTGTCGTCGGTGACGCCGTTGAACTCGCGGGTCACGCCACCACTCGACACCGCCACCGACACGTCGATGCCCCGCGCCGGCCCGCCGCGCCGCGAGATCAGTCGCAGCCAGCGGTTCGCCGTTCCGCCGCGCATGACCGTGGACGCACCCGCGTCAGGATTGGGATCGGGATCGAGCGGGACGACCGTGTACGCGTCGCAGTTCACCATCAGCGTCGCGCCCGGGGCATTCACCACACCGACCGTGCCGCCCGATGCCGTCGCCTCGACGGCATAGAGGCCACCCTCGGCCGAATAGCTGAACTCCGTACGCCACGTGCCGCCGACCGCGATGAGCGGGATCTCGAAGCACTGCGGCCGCAGCGACGAGCACACCGTGACGTCGGTCGCAGGCTCGCCCGACATGTTGTCGACCGCGAGCCTGACCGTGATCACCTCGCCCACGCCGATCGTGACGTCGCTGGCATTGATCGGCTGGCCGTCGATCAGCAGCGTCTGCGTGACCTTCAGCGCGGGTGCGTCGTAGCACTCGGCGTCGGGATCGAGCACGTCGGGCGCCCCGACGGCCGGCGGCAGCGGCATCACCGCGGGCACCGCGGGCCGCACGGGATGCGCCGGATCGATCACGTAGTAGAAGGCGCCGCCGACGTTGTTCTCGCGGTTGGCCTCTTTCATCGTCCGGTCGGGCAGGTCGATGACGAACGCGAGCCTGCCCAGTCGCCCGGCCTGTGCCGGCCGCTGGTCGAGGTTCTTCACGTCGAACAGTTTCGTCGCCTGCCCGGCCGTGAGCACCAGCTCGCCGTTCGCCGAGCGCCGGTAGTCGAGGAATCGCTCCTCGCCGCCGATGAGCGACACCGTCGTCTCGACCGCGGGCTGCGCCACGCCTGCCGTGGTCGTGTGGTACATCGCCACCCGCAAGTCGTAGCCGGCGCGGAAGCCCCGGTTGAAGACCCGCGGGACGGCGTGCAGCTTCGCCTTCGTCAGGCCGGCGTCGTACTTGCTGTCGGCGGCCGCCACGTTGGCCAGTCGCTGCGCGGCCTGCGGATCGGTGAGAAGCCCCTGCTGCCAGGCCGGCAACGTCTCCTGGCGCATCCGCTCGATGGCCCGGTGCGTCATCGCGATGAACTGATCGCCGTCCTCGTCGGTCGCGAGCGTCTCGACATCGGCCTTGATGCGGTAGAAGCGATGCACCTCGTCGACCACCTGCTGCGGCGTGAAGATCGGCGTGGGCAGGGGCTCGAGCAACGTGCGCGCCGCCATCGACGCGATGAACTCCTCGAACGATTGGCACGGCCGGCTCGGCCACTGCATCGGGTTGTACTGGCGTGGCGCGATCGAGAGACAGGCGCTGGAACCGTACTGGGCCCGCGTGTAGCGGAGCACGAGGGCGGCCGCATCCGGATCGGCGACGAGTCGGCCCAGCGCCGCACGGATGCCGGCCTTGCCGGCGTCGTGCGCCTGCTTGACGAACCGCTTGTGGAACGCCGACGAGGCCTGCGACGCGTCGGCGACGCGCAGGAACATGCCGCCGTCCGAGATCTTGTAGCGCTGGAGCGCCGCCCACTCGTAGCCCTCGAGTGCCGGGATCTTCGTCTCGGCGCGCAGCCGTGACAGCACCTGCTCGAGGTCGGCGCCGACGAGCGACCGATCGTTGCCGGGCAGGATGACGTATTCGCCCTCGAGCAGCCACTTGAGCAGCAGCTGCTGCCGCCCGAGGCCGATGTCGCCAGTGACGTCGGTGCCGCCCGCCGACGTCGGCGGGTCGATGTTGAGGCGCGCCTGCTCGAACTCCTCGCGCAGGATGGGGAAGAACGACACCTCGTCGAAGACGATCTCGTCGCCGCCCGGCAACGGCACCGGCCGCGGATCGTTGGTGCGCGCGTCGAGGAAGACGTCGGTGAGCGACTTGATCACGCAGGTCTGCGTAGCCTCGGGCACACCCGCCGGGAACATCACCTCGAAGTCGTGATCGCTGATCCCCGGCTGGTAGTTGTCGCCGCAGGCGCTCGCCGGATCGGCCTTCCACAGGCACGCCCCGCTGCCCTGCTCGAGCATCGTCACCGCCACCGCACCACACGTCGTCGTCGCGGTCGTCAACCCCTGCTTGATGCCGACCTGCAGCGCGTCACGCTCCTTGCGCAACAGCGACGCACGGTCGGCCGTGATCTCGCGCGTCGGCGCCGCCGTGGTGTCGACGCCCAGGTCGCAGCACGTGTCGTAGACCGCCCACAGGTCCATGCCTGCGTCCCTGCCGACGGCGAGCAGGCCCCGGCTCGTGTCGAATCGCACGCTGTTGGCGTCGAGTGGCTGCTTCCACAACACGCGATCATCTTCACCGTTGCCGTCGTCGTCGCGGGCGATGCCGAGGCGCGAGAGGTCGAGCATGTAGACCGCGCGCTGACCGACCGGCCGGCCGGGGCCCGCGGCGTCGGCCTCACCGGCGGCGAACACGCGCCGTTTCGTCACGTCGACGTCGAGATCGCGCAGGATCCCCTTCGTCTCGATGCGCGTCAGCAGCGTCGGCGACGAGGGCGACGAGATGTCGATCACCAGCACGCTGCCCGACGCCGCCTGCCCCAGCGCGTCGACGGCATCGCGGCGCGTCGCGATGAGCGCCACCGTGTACTGCTCATCGGGGTCGGCCAGCCCGTCTCCGTTGCGGTCGATGGCGAGACCCTCGACGATCTTGATCCGCCTGGGGTCCTCGCCGTTGAGCGACAACGAGGTGATCGGCGCGAGGCTCAGGTCGAACACCTCGAGCGACTTCGTATCGCGATTCAACGCGAACAACCGGTTGTCGCGGTGCGCGACGTCAGAGAAGTTGCCGGTCGTGTAGGGCTCGGCGATGACCTTGTCGCGCGGGTCGAGCGGGAACGCTTCGCGTTCGGGGATCTGCTCCCTGATCGACGTCTGGAAGAGCCCGACGAACTCGACTGCGACGTAGGCCACCGGCCCATCGGCCGTCTCGACGAGCGTGAAGCCGCGAGCGGCGCCGTTGGCACGCACCGTCCCCTGGCGCGCGTAGTCGCTCGAGTTGTCGGGGTTGGCCGTGAGCAGCTTGTTCGACAGGAACGACGGCGCGAACGGGTTCGTGACGTCGTAGATGCTCAGGAACGTGAACGTCAGGTTCGTGGTCGTCGTGAACGCGAGATCACCCTGGAAGCGCCCGTTCTTGCGCTTGGCGAAGTCGAGGCCCTTGAGCACTTCGAGCTTGTGCCGCGTCGGTGCGGGCGCGGTGACCGACGACAGCCTGGTCATGTTCGTGGGATTGGTCGCGTCGATGACGGTGAACTTGTCGAAGACCTGGCTGGCGGTCGCCGCGTAGACCAGCGACACCGTCTGCCCCGCTGGATTGGTGGCGGTGCCGAACGCGAAGTCCTTGTACTGGTACGGCGCCGCGAACCGCCCCGCCAGCCTGGGCGTGAACGTCTTCAACTCGAGCGTCAGCCCGCGGAGCACGGTCCCGCTGATGTCGCGTGCCACGCCCGCCGCCCCGGCCGGCACGTTGCCGGACGCATCCAGCCCGGCGATCTCGATCTTGTAGGTCTGCCCGATCCGCAGGGGCGACAGCGGCACGAACGTGAGCACCGTGTTCCCGCCGGTGAAGCTGAACGTCCCCAGCACGCGGTTGCCGTTGCTGTCGAAGACGCGGAAGGCATCCTGCAGGCTCGCGGTGTTCATCGGCTTGCTGAACCTGAACGTCAGGGCGCTGCCCGGATCGAACGCCCCGAGGAACGATGGCGCCTCGATCAGGCGCGGCGCGGTCGTGTCGTCGGTGATCGTGCCGAGGTCACTCGGGATGTCGCGGGGCGGCGCCTGCAGCACCACCGTCCGGATCGCGCGCCCGGTACGCGGGTTCGTCAGCGTGAATTGCACGCGCGGCACGCGGATGTCGTCGATCGTCCCGTCGGTGTAGCGCACGCGGATGAGGAACGTGTTCTCGAGGCTGCCGATGAACGCGTAGGTCAGGCCACCCCCGACAATCGCCGCCTCGGGCACTGGAAGCGTCACGCTGGGTGGCGTGGGCACGTCGGGGACGACGGGCGGCTCGATGACGATCTCGACGCGCTCGCGCGGGCGGCCGCAGGTGGGACACTCTGCCGCGGAGGGATCGATCGTCCCTGGAAGTACGCGCGCGACGAGGTTTCCCGCGCCGAGCACGGGCGGTGACACCGTGTGGAACACCGCGCGCGTGACGCCGGCGTCGTTGACCGCCATCACGATGGGCGGGCCGAGCGTGCCGCCAGGTGCGAATGCCGTGATGTTCGTGACCGGCACGGTCACGGTTTCGGTGAGGCTGCGGGTGCGATTGCGGAACACGATCTCCTTGATGGGTTCGCCGAGTCCCGCGATGTCGACCGACAGGCGCATCGTGTCGGGCACCTGGCCGGTGCTCGCGCGCAAGGTGCTCAGCACGACGGGCGCGCCCGAGAACGGCACCGCCTCGGCCTCGAACGTGTCGCGCAGCGTGCCGGCGATCACCGCCGAGTACTCGACGGCCACGTCAACCGGCGTTCGCCGCTCGACCAGCGTCACCGGGTCGCGCACGACGATCTCGCGCTCGTTGGGGGCGAGGCGCGAGCTGGCGACCGTCACCTCGGTCGAGTTCAGCGACACCGTGGCGCGGCCCGTGAGCGACGGGTAGCACATGGCGCCAAGGCTCGGCGGCGTGTAGAGCACGTAGGGCAACGGCGGCACGCCCACGAGGATGGTCTCGGGGATGAACCGCACCTCGGCGCGCATGCCGCCGTAGTTCGACGCATAGAGCGTCCCGTAGTTGACCCCGACCGGCTGGTGCGCCTTGATCACGCCGTAGAATCCGCGGGCGGTCACACCCGGGCACGGGAGCGAGGCGGTGGTGATGCGGCCCCCGCGGAACTTGGCGGTATCGACCGCCACCAGTTCCTGCCTGCCCTCGACGTCGACCACCTGCGTCACGATCCAGCGATCGTCGGCCGTCTCGCCGCCGCGCGGATCGAACGACACGTCGACGTACTTCTGAGGCGTCGCGCCGCCGAAGTCGATCTCGAAGCCGCGCTCGAACGAGAAGTTCAGCTTGTCGACGTCAGACAGCTGCACCGGGAACGCGGCCTCGCCAATCGCGCGCAGCGTCACCACCGCGCCGTCGGGGAACGTGCCGGCCTTCACCCGGGCCTGCAGGCCCGATGGCCCGACGACGGTGCCACCTCCGGCATCCACCGCCGTCGACACCGATCCGTCGGCGTTCTGCTGCGAGAAGACCGGGACCTCGACCAGCGTCTCGTTCCCGGCACGATCCACGATCCGGATCTGCAGCCTGTCGGCCAGACCAGCGGCGACGCTCGCCTCGAAGCCGCCGTTCGGGCCGACAAGGACCGGGGTAATCGCGCCGGTCTTCGTGTTGACGATCGTCACCGTGTCGCGAGGACTCGCCGTTCCCTGCGTGGCCTTCACCGTCGTGCGGCCGTTGGCGCCGGGGATCGTCGCCGAGATCGAGCCCGCCGGCGGTGGCGGCGGCGCCGACGTGTCGAGGCTGTCGAAGGCGATGACCACCGGCGCAGGCATCGCATTGCCCGACAGGTCGCGCACCGCGGTGCTGACGCGGAAGGTGTAGCGCGTGTTCGAGGCCAGCGGCGCGTCGGGACGGAACGTCGCGACGGTGTTGCCGTTGGCGAACGCAATCGAGCCGGCCAGCGCGACGTTGTCGGGACCTGACAGGGCAAACGCACCGCCGTTGGCGGTCACCGAGGCGGGATCGACTTCCTCGCTGAACGACACGACGACCGGGGATCCGAGCGGCACGTTCACCGCATCGTTTGCCGGCGACACCGAGGTCACGCGTGGCGGTTGCGCCACGAGGGTGATGTCGAGGGGCACGACGGCGGCCGCCACGATGGTCGTCGCCGCAAGGCCGGTGTCGTTGCGCACGAGATCGCGCGCCGCGAGCACCTGCGCGCCGGATTTCGACACGGCGACGTAGACGCCCCCGAGCCGCGAGCGTGACACGATGGGAAGCGACGAGGTCGTGACCAGCGCGCCGGCGAGCGACCCGCCCGGCGCCGTCACGATACCCTGCGCGTATCCGATCGGGCCCGGCACCTGCACGAAGAAGTAGCGTCCCGGCTGCAACACGTTTGACATCGCGGTCGCTTGCGCACCAACCGTCGTGTCAGAGACGAGGCGCCCGCTCTCGAGGCGGGCGGCGGCGACCAGCTCGAGGCGCGTCTGCCCCTCGATGTCAGTCGCTCGCACGAGGACGACATCCGCCGCGCTCGCGAGAGCCGCGGCCATCGACAGGACGGCGCCCTTGAGGAACGGCTCGGGGGCATCGACCGACACGCCACCAATGACCGTGACGCCGTCGGGCACCGCGATGCCGGGATCGCTCGCGGGGATGGCACCAAGCGTGACCGGCGTGGCATCGGTCACCGCGCCGGCGGGCACGATGAGGGCCTCGCCGGTCGGTGTCTCGAGGCGCGTGCCACCGGCCGAGACGAGGGGCGTCGCCACCGGCGACGTCGCAGGTGCGAACATCGCCACCGTGATCACGCCCTCGCGCAGCGTGATGGCGTCGAACACCCGCGACGGGCCCACCACGTGCGTGGCAGCGAGTCCGGGCGCGCCCACCTGGTAGAAGACGAGATCCTGCTCGAACGGCTCGGGCGTCACGGCGCCGCCGTCGAAGAAGTCGTAGCGCTCGGTGATCCGCGCGATCACGCGCGCGCCGCTGCTGAGCCGCGTGGCCGCCTCGGTGCGCCCGGTCACGAGCGAGTGCACGCCTGGCGCATAGAACAGCACCCGCGGCTGCGGAACGATCATCGACGCCAACGCCGCGGGCAGCACCGGAGCGGCCACGCCTTCCAGCGCCTGGCCGACCACCGGGGACGGCGGCGCCACGGGCTGGGCATCACCAACGAGCAGGGCGAACTGTCCAGAGGATGGCAGCGCTGCATCCAACAGCGACCCGTCGCCGCCGAGTGGCTCGACCGACACGACCATCCACCTCCTGGCCGTCGCGTCGAATTGCGCCAGCACCAGCGGCGTGCCCGGCGTGAGGCCAGCAGTATTGGCCGCGCGCGCCGTCGCGGTTCCCGCGAACACGATGCCCGCAGGCGCGAGGTCGACTGCGACCACGGGTGACCATCCCGCTGGCAGCGGCGCACGCAGCCCCTGGGCCGACACCGCGGCGAACTCGAAGGCGGTCGCCGTGGCCAGCGTGCCTGGCGCGAACGCCAGCGTGACGCCTGCCGACGTCAGCGTGGCGCCGAGAGTGGGCGAGACGGGGGCCGCGGCGCCGGGGAACGGCGTGAGGCGCGCGTCGAACGCCTCGGTGGCCACCCCGCCGGCGATCGTGACCGCGCGGTCGACGCGCGTGTAGCCGATGCGTGCGACGTGCAGCACCGCCGATCCCGCGGTTGCGCGCAGCAGGTACCGTCCGCGCGCGTCGGTGGTCGTCGCCTGCGCGTAGCGGCGATTCGTGCTGTCGGCGCCGTCGAGCGACACCGACGCTCCTGCCAGTGGCAGGCCAGTCGCATCGTCGTACACCTCGCCGGTGACGATGCCGCGCAACGACACCGGCGGTGCCGACACGCGCACGGCCTTGCTGGCCGTCGTGACGTTGTCGGCGAAGTCGCGCGCCTCGGCCGTGACGGTGATCACGGTTCCGTCGGGCACGCCGTCGGCTACGACCTGGCTCGCCTGGAACGGCGCGTTGGTCTGCGCGGCGGTGGCGGCACCGTCGAACGCGAACGCGACGCGCGCCACGCCACCAGCATCCGTGACGGTCGCCGACACGTCGAGTACGGTCCCGGCCGGCACATCCGCCGGGGCGTCGAGCGTCACGACGGGCGCGACGGTGTCTGCCGTTCCGGCGACCGAGATCGTGGCAACGGCATCGCCCATGTTGCCAGCCGCGTCGAAGGCGCGCGCCGTCACCACGAGCGTGCTGCCGACCACCGCGTCTGGCGCCACCGGCATCGTCATTTCGTACGGAGCCTCGGTGTCGCTGCCGACCTCGGTCGAGCCGAGCAGGAAGACGACGCGAGCGACGCCCACGGCATCGACCACCTGTGCCGCTGTGCGCAGCGTTGCACCTGGCGATGTCTGCGAGGGCGCCGAGAGCGTGACCAGCGGTGGCTCGCTGTCAGGCTGCACCGACACGGCCACCGACGCCGAGGCCGACGCCGTGTTGCCGGCGGCGTCGCGCGCGACCGCGGTGACGGTGACTGCCTGGCCGGGCGAGGCCACCGGTGGAATCGTGACGGCGAACTGGTAGGGCGCGGTCGAGTCACTCGCACCGGGGATGCCGGCAAGGCCCCCTGCCGTGAAGTCGATGCCGGCAACGGCGACGTTGTCGGTGGCGGTCGCCGTGAACGTCACGGTCTCGCCAGGCAACGCGCTGGCCTCGCCCGCCAGCGACACGAAAGGCGGCTGGCGATCGGCGGCAACCGTGATGGTCACATCGGTAGAGGCGCTGCTGCTTGCGCCTGCGGCATCGCGGACGGTGAGCGTGACGACCCTGGCACCGGGCGCGTCGAACACGAACGATGACGCCGCGCCGGTCGCGGCAACGCCCGTCCCGGCTGACCATTCGAACGTGAGGGCGCCGCCCTCGGGATCGGTGGAGGCCGATCCGTCGAATGCGAGCGGCAGGCCGACCTCACCCGAGACCGGCCCGCTGATGACGGCCGTCGGCGGCTGGTTGCCTGCGGGCCGCGGGACGACATTGACCTGGCGCGCCGTGGTCGCCGCCAGTCCCTTGGCGTCGGTGACCGTGAGGACCACATCGTAGGTGCCGGCTGCCGGCCACGCCTTTGCCGCCTGGCTGCCCGTCGCCGTGGTTCCGTCTCCGAAGGCCCATGAGAAAGAAAGCGGCAGGTCGCCATCCGGGTCGGTCGATCCGGATGCATCGAACGCAACCGCCTGGGCAGCCTCGGCCTCGAGCGTCGACGCAGTGAAACTGGGGATGGGTGCGAGGTTCGGCGACGGCTGAGGCGCAATCGTGACCTCGCGCGTTGCACTGGTCGCCCCGCCGCGGCCGTCGCTGACCACCAGCGTGATCGTGAACGACCCCGCAGAGGCATACGCCTTCGTCGTCGACACCCCTGCGCCGCTGGTCGTGTCGCCGAATGACCAGGCAAAGGTGAGCGGGTCACCGTCAGGATCCGACGACCCGCTGGCGTCGAGCGTGATGGCCACCCCGGTGAGTGCCTGCGTCGCGCTCGCAGTGAAGACGGCAACGGGCGCGCGGTTGGTGGTCGCTCCGCTGCCGGTCACCGTCACCGTCTGCGTCGCGCTGTCGCTGCCGCCGTGCCCGTCGGTCACCGTCAGCGTCACCGTGAACGGGCCCGCCGCCGCATACGCGTGCGCCGCCGTCGCCCCCGTCGCCGTCGCCCCGTCCCCGAACGTCCACGCATACGTCAGCGTGTCGCCCGCATCCGGGTCCGACGAGCTCGTCGCGTCGAACGCCACCGACTGGCTCACCGTCGGCGACGCCGGCGCAAACGTGAAACGCGCCGTCGGCGCCTGGTTCGGCGGCGGCGCGGACGTCACCGTCACCGTCTGCGTCGCGCTGTCGCTGCCGCCGCGCCCGCGCCTGGTTCGGGCGGCGCGGACGTCACCGTCACCGTCTGCGTCGCGCTGTCGCTGCCGCCGTGCCCGTCGGTCACCGTCAGCGTCACCGTGAACGGGCCCGCCGCCGCATACGCGTGCGCCGCCGTCGCCCCCGTCGCCGTCGCCCCGTCCCCGAACGTCCACGCATACGTCAGCGTGTCGCCCGCATCCGGATCCGACGAGCTCGTCGCGTCGAACGCCACCGACTGGCTCACCGTCGGCGACGCCGGCGCAAACGTGAAACGCGCCGTCGGCGCCTGGTTCGGGGGCGGCGCGGACGTCACCGTCACCGTCTGCGTCGCGCTGTCGCTGCCGCCGTGCCCGTCGGTCACCGTCAGCGTCACCGTGAACGGGCCCGCCGCCGCATACGCGTGCGCCGCCGTCGCCCCCGTCGCCGTCGCCCCGTCCCCGAACGTCCACGCATACGTCAGCGTGTCGCCCGCATCCGGGTCCGACGAGCTCGTCGCGTCGAACGCCACCGACTGGCTCACCGTCGGCGACGCCGGCGCAAACGTGAAACGCGCCGTCGGCGCCTGGTTCGGGGGCGGCGCGGACGTCACCGTCACCGTCTGCGTCGCGCTGTCGCTGCCGCCGTGCCCGTCGGTCACCGTCAGCGTCACCGTGAACGGGCCCGCCGCCGCATACGCGTGCGCCGCCGTCGCCCCCGTCGCCGTCGCCCCGTCCCCGAACGTCCACGCATACGTCAGCGTGTCGCCCGCATCCGGATCCGACGAGCTCGTCGCGTCGAACGCCACCGACTGGCTCACCGTCGGCGACGCCGGCGCAAACGTGAAACGCGCCGTCGGCGCCTGGTTCGGGGGCGGCGCGGACGTCACCGTCACCGTCTGCGTCGCGCTGTCGCTGCCGCCGTGCCCGTCGGTCACCGTCAGCGTCACCGTGAACGGGCCCGCCGCCGCATACGCGTGCGCTGCCGTCGCCCCCGTCGCCGTCGCCCCGTCCCCGAACGTCCACGCATACGTCAGCGTGTCGCCCGCATCCGGGTCCGACGAGCTCGTCGCGTCGAACGCCACCGACTGGCTCACCGTCGGCGACGCCGGCGCAAACGTGAAACGCGCCGTCGGGGGTCGATTCGGCGGCGGCTCGGTGGCGTCGATCGTGAACCCGTTGGCGAGCACGAGGCTCTGGCGCGGCACTGTGACCGAGATCGCGCGCGGTCCCGCAGTCGCCGCGGCCGCGATGTCGATCGTGGCGACCAACTCGGTCGACGAGACGACGGTGACCGAGCCGACACGCACCTGCGCTCCGAACGTCACGCGCGTCTGGCCTGCGACGAAGCGGGTCGCATCGCTGGCGCGCAGGCGGACCGCGAGGCCCGTGCGTCCGACGGTGCCGCGCGCAGGATCCGGCGCCGACAGCTCGAGGATCTGAATCACGCCCGCGTCGATCGTCTCGCCGCTCACCGTGTTTCGGATGACGACGGCCGCGGGTCCGACGGCGATACCGCCGGGCATGCGCACCGACAGGCGACGGATGCCCCTGGTCGCATCGACGAGCGCGCTGCTCGATGCCGGCACGACCACCGGTGCTCCGGCAGACGGCGTGAACGTGATCGCGTTCTGCGATGCGGTCGCGTCCAGGCCGGTGGCCGTCACCGAGAAGATCGCGCCGCTCGTGACGCCGGTCGTCTCGACCGAGACGACCTCGCCAGCGCGAGCCGAGGCGGTGCCGCCTAGCGTGGTGAACGCGACGATCAGCAGTCGCGCCATCACGCGCACGAACGACCGTGAGGGGAACGACGATGCCTGACCTGCGGCAAGACGCGTGAACGGGCGCTGGGGATGCATCGAGCACGAGGGAAGAGGCGGGGACGTCCCGCGTGGTTCCCGGCCACGATCCGCGTACACTCCTGCCACGTTCGCGGCAGGGCGGGCGCAGACGCCTCGATTACACGATTGGGGCGGTATGGTCGCCCAAGTTCACGACGTTCGCACGCAAAAAATGATGCAGCGCAGCCGTAGAGAGCGGTGTGCGACATCGCACACGCGGGCCGTCAGCGGGGCCCTCGCACGGCTGCACGGCGTTGGCGGTCAGGGTTGTTCGACCCACGTCCTCAGCGCCGACTCGAGGGCCGCCGGATCGTTGAGCACCCCGGCGAGCGCCCACTTGATCTGCTGGTCCTGCATCCCGATGATCACCGGCGACCCGCTCAGCTGGAGCGCCTTGCGCCCCGCGCCGGTCGCATCGGCAAACCAGCGGGTGCCAACGACCGCCGCCGGGAGCCGGTCAGCCGCGTAGGCCCGCGCCGTCGCATGGTCGCCCTGGACCATCACGACCGTTGCGGCATTCAGCGGCGCGGAATTCCAGTCTTCCATGGCGATGAACAACCGCTGGCAGCTCCGGCATTCGGGAGCGACGTAGATCAGGACCCACTTGCCACCCGGCCCCATCATGGCAGACGGTGTCGCCTCGCCGGCCGCGTTGACGACCTCGAAGGCCGGCAGCGGCCGCTGTTCGATGGCCTGCAGGGCCGCCACCGCGACGACGCTCGCGGCGGCCACTGCCGCCGCGCGCTTCAGGAATGTCTGCACCATGGTTGGTCGTCTCCGGTCCCCACGATCAGGGGATGATGAAGTTCTTGATCTGCGCCTTCTCGGCTGCCGTGAGCCCGAAGAGCGCCCTGGGATCTGTCAGGTCCTGCAATACCAGCAGTTGCGTCTGCAGGGCCGCGAGGTCGGTCGGTCCACGCTGCGACGCGAAGTGCAGCAGGGCGACGGTGCCATACGCCGGCACCCGCAGACGGAAGCGGTAGGTGGTCCGGTAATTGCTGACGGGAACCGACGGATCGTGCCCCTCGGCGGCGGTCACGTTCCCGGCGCCGTGCGTCACGATGCCCCCAACAGCCCCTGTCGGATAGTCCACCATTACCGCCGTGAACGCCCCCTTGACGTTGTCGACGAACGCGAGATCAGCCGTGTCGTAGAACCGCTGGTAGTAGAGCACCTCGATGACGCGCTCGTACGGCAGGATGTTGGTGAACGTGTCGAAGTACCGCACGAAGCCGCCTTCCGTCGGCGAGTAGATCTTGCGGTACGTGATGACCGAGGCGTCGTTGAACGAGGGCCCGAACTGCACCTCGCGACCCGACTGTGCCAGCTTCACCATGTACTGGCAACAGGCGTAGTCGTCGTTGATCTCCACCTCCATGTTCGAGGAGAAGACCGACGAGTAGGCACCCTCGTTGGACGTGTCGAGCTCGCCTTCCGAGTCGATCGTATAGGTGAACCCGTCGTCGCCGGTCAGGTCGTACTCGGTGTAGGCGCCGGTCCCGAGGCGCAGTGTCAGCTGCGTCGTCTCGCCCGGCATCAGCACGAGCGGTTCGACCGCGACTTCGTAGTCGCCGAGCGACTGGTTGTAGGTACTCGACTTCGACGCGAGCCGGCCCGGGCGGCAGGCTGGTGAACGCGGCCTTGCCCTCGACATCCATGTCCTTGTAGATGTCGTCGTAGCCCAGGGGACCCGGAGCCCCGAACGGGTAGACGTAGACCCAGCCGTTGTCGCTCGTGGCCGTGCCGTCGGCGTTGAGCACCGTCACCTGGAGGTTGCTGCGCGTGGCAGTCGCGTAGCTGACCTGCACCGGGAACGGGGTCGGGCTTGCGGCCACGTCGGCCACCACCGACGCGTACTGATCCTGCCTCAGGACGTTGTCGTAGTAGTACGCCTGGGCATGGATCACGCCGAGTGGGACGTTGGCCATGGTGATGCTCCCCGTGGCGCTGTCATCGCACTCGTCCCGGTAGTACGAGAGCCTGGCGCTCTGCACGGCCACGCAGAAGTACCTGTTGAACAACTGCGTGCCGTCCGGACCCAGCGCGGTCACGACGATGTCGTTCGAGGGCGGCATCACGAGGTCGATGACCTTGACCTCGTCTGCGGACGCCAGCGACGCCTCCACTGTGCTCGACAGCCCCGAGTTGTTGTCGTTGGCGGTCAGCGTGAAGTCGCCCGCCGGCATCGAGTAGATGCGGTATCGCCCCTGCGAGTCGTTGATCGTGGACTGCGTCGTGCCGTTCGACGACGTCCCGAACACATTCGGATTCTGGACGGGGCTTCCATTGCTGAACGTCACCGTTCCCGAGACCACGCTGAACGGCACCGCCATGTTGAACACCAGTTGCTCGCCCGCCTGGGCGAAGGCGACGGGCACGTCGTGCCGGATTTCGTACCGGCTCGGCGAGTGCACCCTGAACACGGAGCCATCCGAAATGGCGACGGCAGCAAGGTTGTAGGCGCCAGCGCTGTTCACGCTGAACGACGTGCGATAGACGTACTCGCCAATGTCGCACTCGTCGCCTGCACCGCACGGCGCCATCAACTCGACCGATGCGTAGCTGATCGGCGTCGTGCCGTCCATGGCTGTCAGGGTGCCGCTGACGCGACCCACGAGCTCCTCGACCACGAAGTCAACCGTTGCGCGATGCGTCACCGGGTCGAGCGACCGCCCGTCGGCGCGAAGCTGCCCGCCCCTGACGCCCTGGAGGTTCAGCCTGAGGTTGAAGCCCTCGCTCATCACCTGGCTGAAGGCATAGCGACCGTCGGCGTCGGTGACGACGCCGTTGATGTAGCCGTAGTTGGGCGATGAATACAGGTACATCTGCACACCCGACACTGGCGTGCGATCCGGCCCGGAGGTCACCTGGCCCTCGACCGTGCCCATCACGAGCGGCATGACCACGGTCGTCGTCTGTGTCTGACCACCGGCGGTCAACTGGACGAGTTGTGGCGTGGCGCGCACCTGCGAATCGCGTTGCCAGGAGGCCTGCAACGAGAAGCCACCGTCGGGCATCGTCACGTTGGCGAACGAGAACGCGCCATTGGCTGCCGCGGAGGTCGAGGTCAGCAGGCCGTTGTCGGACGCGACGCGCAGTTCGACGGTGACGCCGGTCGTCGGCGTGACGCCGTCCTTCAGCGTGACCGTGCCCGAGACGGTGCCGGTGAACGTGTTCACGGTGATGTCGTAGGGCACCGTGACGCCGTGCCCTGACGCCAGCATGGCGAGATCACGCTGCGCCAGCGTGAACGTGTTGCTGCTGTTCCGGATCCGGATCGTGAACGCGCCCTCGACCACGTTCGTGATGGTGAACTGCCCCGACGCGTTGGTGTTCCCACGATACGAGAAGTAGCCCTGGGTCTCGTGGTTGTACTCGATGCGTACGTTCGCCAACGGCGTTCCGTCGCCCTGCCTGACCGTCAGGAGGGCCGTCCCTATCGCCGGCTGTGCCACGTCCTTGGTCAGTTCCTCGCCGTCGGCGCCCAGTTGCACCTGGTACCGCTTCTGGTAGTTGTAGTTGTTGTCGTAGACCGTCATCGTCAGCGGCACGCCCGCCGGAACGCCGTCGAGGCGGTAGACGCCCAGCGCATTCGTGCAGGCGTTGCTGCTGTAGTTGGTGCCCGACACGTACACCTGGCACCGGTTCGCCACCAGGCCTCCCGTTGCCGTCGTGTTCAGGCCGGTGATCGCGCCATAGGGCGGCAGCGTCACCGACGTCGTCGCCGCGTCGCGGCTCACCTGGGTATAGGGGGTCGCAACACGCAGGTTGGAGTTGGACTCGAGATAGGCGTTCAGGGTGAGGGGCACGCCCACCGGCACGTTCGAGAACGTGACAAGCCCGTTGGCGTTGGTTCGACTGTCGGCGTAGAACCCTGACGACTGCATGTAGACATACACACCCGCTGCAGCTGCGCCACTCGACCGCAGCACCTGCACGGTGACCGAGCCGAGGGCAACGAACCTCAACGTCACGGCGTTGGCGGTATCGGCGGCCACATCGGCTGTCACCTGCGACTGGTAACCCGACAGCGGCTCGCTTCCGTAGACCACGTAGCTGCCGACGGGCATCTGGTCGTGCGAGACGACACCGAGGGCATCGGTGTTGGAGCCCCGGCTGAAATTCCGCGCGGTGCTGTAGACGTTGACGTACGTGTTGGGAGCGGGGTTGCCATCGCCATCGAGGACGGTGATGGTGAGCGTGCCCGTCGGCTCCAACTGGTACGCGACCACCTGGTGCTGGCCGGCCACGAGGGTGAGCGGCGTCGTCTCGAGCCGGGCGCCTGTGCCGTACTGATGCGAGGTTTCGCCGTAGAGCTGGTAGGTCCCCGGACGCATGCCTCCGAACACGACGCGGCCCTCGGCGTTGGTGTAGTTGCCGCCGCCCTGCGGGCCGCTGTTGACGTAGACGTACATCCCCGCGATAGGCGTGCCGTCACGCCGCGTCGCGGTGACGTCGATGACCCCGAATCCGGTGAACGTCACGTCGCGCGTGGCCGCCGTCTCGCCGGCTGCGAACGTGCCAGGCACCATCGGACTCGTGACCGAGTTGTTCGCGTGGCGCGCCTGCAACTTGAAGCCATCGACCGGGACGGGAAGCTGCCCGCTGGCGAGCCCGCGGACCTCGAATGCCCCGAGTTCGTTGGCCGCCACGTTGATCCGCCGGTTGAAGAAGGGACTGTCACTCTGGTAGGTGACCGTCGCGTTGCTCGCGAGCGTGACGCCGTCGCCCTCGAAGACCGTGCCAGTCACGACGCCGGTCAGCACGGGCAGCGGCGTCACCGTGCCCACGCCGTCGGCCGGCGTCACGAAGTTCACGATGGCCGCCAGTTCGGTGCTGCTCAGCCCGTCGAGGGCCTCTGGCGGCAACTGCACCAGCCGTTCGGCCGTGCGCCGTGCGGCGTTCTGGTTGGCCTGCTGCGACACGAACGACAGGTACGCCACCGTCGCGCCCGCTGGGATCGTGACTTGCTGCCAGGTCGTCATGAGGCGACCCGGGTTGTTGAGCACGACGCCGACCTCATCGGGGGCATCGAGGCCGTTTGCATCGCCGAAGACCACGGCGGTCGAAGGTCCCTGGTACGACTCGTACGGATCCTGGTCGTAGGAGTCGTCGAGCACGACCCACCGATCCGCAACCGTCGCCAACCGGTCGCCGCTCGACGTCGTCACGAGGTTGACCGAGCAGCAATACGGAGCGCGGTAGTTCGTCGTCAGCTTGACATCGACCGTGACCGGCTCGCTCGACGTGTTCGTCAGCACATCGAGGTAACGAGCGAAGTAGCCCGTCGCCGGCACGAACACCTTGCGCGTCACCGCGACGCCGTTCACGTTCTCCTGCCGGATGACGACTTCGCGGCGCTGCTGCTCGAAGGTCCCGAAGCTCGCGCCCGCGAAGGCCTCGGGCGTGCCGTTGCGAGTGATCGTCAACTGCGACGCACCCACGTTGCTGGCGTAGTCTCCCCGGAACACGCTCGTATGACCGTCGTGCATCGCCCCGTTCTGCTGCACGTCGTACGGGCCCGCATTCGCATCGTAGAGCGTCGTCGGCAGGCTGATGGCGTTGTTCTCGAGCAGGATGTCGAGCACGAGCGTCTCGCCGTCCTGCGCCAGCCGCGACCGCCGCTCTCCGATCAGGGCGCCTGTCTGGGCCGTCGCGACCACCGTCCCGACGGGCACGTTCAGGGCTTCGTAGTTGCCGGCCCCGTCGGCCGACGCGTACCGCGTCAAGCCGAAGTCCGACACCAGGCTCTGCACGACGACACCGATCCCCGAGGCGCTCGAGCCATCTGGGTTGACGACCCTCCCGGCAACGGTGCCGAGGCCGACGAACGAGAGGTCGCGTGTCTCGACCTCGTTGTTGGTCTCGAGGCCGATGTCCCGTGCGATAGCCCTGAACTGCCCCTTCGCGTCGTACACCCTCAGCGTGTAGGTGCCGAGCGGGAGCCGCTCGAACCGATACACGCCGTCGGTGGCGGTGGCAAGGTTGAACACGAACTCGGCGTACGGATAGACGTTGTCCTGCCTGACGCGCAGGCTGCCCGACGTGGCCGGCGACTGGCCGTTGGGCAGGAAGATGGTCCCCGTGATCGTCGCGGTCGGCTGCAACTTCACGGTGACGTCGCTCACCTGGTCGGCCGCGAGGGTCGTTGACGCAGACCCCGACAGTCCGCCCTGCGTGGCGCTCACCGCGATGCTGCCGGCCAGCACGTGTTCGACGACGACGCGCCCGTTGGCGCCCGTCGTGGCCGACAGGTTGTCTGACACGTTGCCGTTGCTGGCGCTGATCGAGACGCTGGCACCGGCGACTGCGGTGTCGTTGCTGTCGGTCACCAGCACGTTGAGCGAGCCCTGGGCCGCGAACGTGAGGTTCACCGTGGGCGTTGCGCCGTTCACGAACAGTTGAGCCGTCGTCCGTGCCAGCGACCGCGTGGCGGCATCACTCGCCGTGATCGTGTAGCCGGCCAGCGGCAGGAAGTTGAACCTGTAGACCCCTTGCTCGTTCGTCGACGTGGTGAAGAAGCAGCCGTAGTACCGAGCAGAACTGCGCGGTCACGACAACGCCGGCGCCTGCCGGCGTCACGCCGTCTGCGCGGAACACCGTGCCCTGCAGGTTGGTGAACGGTGTCAGGCTGATGTCGGCCGTCACCGTCTCGTTGTGCTGCGCCACTGACCCGCTGGTGCCGCCGGTCGTTTGCGAGATCGGATCGGTCGCGCTGACAGAGAACGCCCCGACGAAGACCCCCGTGAAGCTGAAGGTGCCATCGGTGCCCGCCGTCATCGTGCGCTCCGGCGCGTTCCCGAAGATGCTCGACGCATTCAGGCGCACGCCGGCGTTCGCGACAACAGCGTTTGACGAGTCACGCACGGTGCCTTGCACGGTTCCACGCCCAAGGTAGGTGACCGTCACGGGCACTTCGGCACCCGTCGTGGCGATCGATCCCGACGCTCGCCCTCGATTGCCGTTCGTGTCGCTCGACAAGAGGAAGTACGCCCCGGGGGCCACGAGGTCGAACCGCGCCACGCTCTGGACGTCGGTGAAGGCCGTTGCCAGCAGGTCGCCGACCTGTCCGTTGCTTGCGCGGTGAAGATCCACGCGCACGCCCGCGCCCGTCGCAGCGGCTGCCTGGTCACGGGTCGTCACGACGAACGTGCCCGCCGGCAACAGGATGATGTCGGCCAGGTTCACGAATCCGTTCGCCACGTTGAACGTGCCGCTGCCCACGCCGAGCCGATCGGTGGCGTCGTCGAACACGCGGGCCACGATGTCGCGGCCTGTGAAACCAGCACCCGAGACGCCCTCGACGAAGAACCCACCGTCGGCGCTCGAGGTCGTCGTCACGACGTTGTTGCCCGAGACCGTGACACGCGCACCTTCAACGGGCTGGAAGCTGGTGTCGAGCACGCGGCCGCGCACCACGCCGCCGCGCACCGTGACCGTCATCGAGGTGCGCTGCACGCTGTCGATGGCCGCGTTGACGGTGGTCGTGCCGCCGCTAATGCCCACCAGGGCGAACGTCTCCGATGTCGCACCCGCAGGGATGACCACCGAGGCAGGCACCGTCGCGATGTTCGCGTCCTGGCTCGAGAGGTCGATGCGCAGGCCGCCGACGGCCGCAGCCGTCGGGATCTCGATGGTGATGGTCGAGGTGTCGCCCGCCAGCAGGAGCGCAGACGGAGGCAGCGTGACGTCCGACAGTGAACGGGCCGTCAGCGTCAGCGTCGCCGCAGTGCTCACGTTGCCCGACAAGTCGACCGAACGGGCGGTCAACGTCAACGACTGACCGTTGACGACCGTCGCGGGCACGTTGACGACGAAGGTGGCCGACACTGACCCGAGCGCAGGCGAAATCGACTTCGCGTCACTGAACGCGAAGGCGCCGGTGCCCGACAACGAGATCCGGGTGACACCGATCTCGTCCTGGGCATCGGTCACGATGCTGAACGAGCGTCCGGGCACCATGTCGAGCCGTCCGTCCAGCGTGCGAAGCGTCACGGTCGGCGGCACGGCGTCGGCGATCGGCAGGATGATGCGGCCTGCCTCGGCGCGGTTGCCGGCGACGTCGATGGCGAACGCGTCGAGGAACACGCGATCCGTCGGCGCTGCACCTGGATCGACCGTGAACGTGAACGACGAGGCGACTGACGCCTGCGCGGGCGTGATCGTGCGCGTCTCGCTCGCCACGGCGGCGCCGGTGGCGGTGAAGCCGATCGAAGCCACCTTGCCCGGATCCGAGGCCACGACCACAGCGGTCACGGTCCGCCCCGGACGCACGCGATCGCCCGTGGTCACCCCGGTGATCTGGACGGTCGGCTTGACGGCGTCGAGCACGGTGACAGTGATTGGCGTGGCCTGCGTGAGCTGACCCTTGGAATCCTGGGCGGTCGCGTCGATGGTGAATGTCGTTCCCGGGATGACCGACGCCGGCACGTCGAAGGCGAACGTCTCGCTGCGATCGAGCAGGCCAGGCGCCACCGCGATCGAACCCGCGGTGCGCGTGTCGCCGGTGTTGGCGCGATAGCCGATCTGCGCGACACCGAGGTCATCTGTCGCCCGCACGGTCACCGTCACGCGATCGCCGTTGCGCGCACTGATGTTCGTGGCCGGCGCGGTGATCGCCACGCCAGGCACCTGGTCGGGCGTCACGGTGATCGTCGTCTCGACGGGCACGATGCCGCGGTTGCCCGACGTGTCGGTCGCAATGGCGCCGATCCGGACCTGGTCGCCGGGGCGCCCGAACGATGGGATGGCCTGGAACGACAGCGCGAACGGCGCCGTGCGCGCGACAGCCGCGGGCACGCCGTTGATGAAGAAGTCGACGAACGAGACGTCGGCACTCCCGGTGCTCGCCACCACGCGCTTCACCGCGTTCTCGATGACGCTGCTGCCGCCGTCGGGAACGAGGCTGAGGATGGTCGGCGGTGTGCGGTCGGTCGTCGTGAACGTGAACGACGTGCCCTGTGCCTGCCGGTTGCCGGCCGGGTCGGTCGCGGCCTGGATCACGAGCTGGTAGGCGAGGTCCTCGCTGAGCGGGCGGTTCGGCGAGAACACGACGACCGTGTTGCCGAGCGCGTAGTCGATGCGACCGTCGATGGCGACGTTGTTGAGCGTCAGCGCAATCGGCGCGCCGGCGTAGCGGGCCGGATCGATCGGTTCGTTGTACTTGACGCGCATGGCCGCGTAGATCGTCACGCCGCTGGCATTCGGGAGCGGCGAGATGTCAACGGTGGTCGGCGCCGTGATGTCGATGGTCGTGAACGCCGACGTGAACGGCGTCATCACCTTGTCGAGGCGATCCTCGACGCCCTCGACGCTGACCGTGTAGCGGGTCTGATCACGCATGGCCGACAGCGGCCGGAACGTGACGCGCTTGTCGCCGTCCGTCACCGTGACGGTGCCGGCAACCGGCCCGTCGGCATCGCGGACGAGGATGTTGGCCGTGTTGACCGTGGCGAGATCGAGGGCCTCACTGAAGGTCATCACGATCTCGCTGTTCAGCGGCACGCCGGTCGCGCCGTTGGCGGGAACGATCTGCGTGATCGCGGGCGGGGCCGTGTCGAGCACGATCGAGCCGAGTTCGACGGGACCGTCGATCGAGAAGGTGCGCCTGGCCAGGCCCGGCCCGATGGGATCGCTGAGCGTCACGGACCACGTTCGTGGCTGGGCCAGCGACACGGTCGGGAACGAGAAGCGCCCGTCGGCGCCGGTCTCGGCAAACAAGCGCGTCGCCCCGCGCACGAGCTCGGCGACGATGTTCGGGGCAGGCGAACCGTCGGGGAACGTGACCGTCCCACCCACGCTGCCTGCCGGCTCGAGCACGATGCGCAAGCCGGTGCGGTTGGCACCGGGGGTGATCTGGTCGCCGATCGATCCGCGCAACCCGGTCACGGGATCGGTCGCGGTGATCGTGAACGTCCGCGCGGCGAGGTTGACGAACGAGAAGTTGCCCGAGGCGTCGGTGGCGCCGAAACAGTCACCGTCACAGCCGGTCGCCGGCGAGCCGGTCAGTTGCACGTTGACGGGCCGCGGCAGCGCGTTGCCGTTGCCGTCCACGACGACACCCGACACGCGGCTCAGGCCGACGAGCGCGATCACCGTATTGGCGGTCTGGCCGTCGTAGCTCAGATCGGTGTAGATGGTCGCGGTGTTGTTCGTGACCTGCGACGTCGCCGTCAGGCTGTGGCGCCCCAGCAGCAGGTCTTCCATGAGGAATGCGCCGCCGCTGTCGGCGGTCAGGCGGCGAATGCCGCTCGGGCCGCCGATCACGATCTCGCTGTTGCCTGCCGGCGACCCGTCGGCATCCACCACGATGCCGGTGATGCGTCCCGTCGCCGGCCTGATGACGTTCACGACCATCGGCACGTCGACGATCTGGCCCGGCCGGGTGAGCTCGCCGTTTGCCGTGGCGGACCCGTTCACGTTCATCTTCGACGCGTAGATGCGGAAGGTGCCCACGGCTGCGCCGGGGAACGAGAAGCTCCCGTCGATGCCGGTGCTCGTCCGCAACTGCGGCAGGGCGCGCCCGGACGGCGCGGTCTGATCGAGGGTGACCTGCCAGTTCTTCAGCGGCAGGAGCGACCCGGCTTCGAGCAGCGTCCCGCGCACGACACCGAGTGCCGCCAACGTGACGTTGATCGGAACTTCCTGCGCGTTGAAGTCGACCCTGGCCTGCCCGGCACCGCGAGACGCCGTGCGCGGGTCGAAGGCCTCGACACGCACGTTCCCGAGCGGGATCTCGGCCTCGTCGTAGGCGCCGTCGGCCCCGGTGACGGCGAAGGCGATCGCGCCGCCGGCGTTCGAGATGATCACCTCAGCGTTCGCCACGGGGGTGATGCCATCAGGATGGAAGATCGTGCCCGTCACGGTGCCGGTGGCGTCGAACAGGAACACATCCACCGTCACGACCTGGCCGTCGCTCGTCACGCGTCCCGACTTGCGTCCGACGAAGCCGTTGCGCATGTCGGTCACGCGCACGATGAACTCGCCTTCGCTGAATGCGTCGCCGCCGGCGAAGCGTGCGATGCCGGTGTCGGCGCCGGTGGCGCCGGCAATCCGTTCGAGCTTCTTCTTCTGCCCGTCGATTTGCTCGACCTCGACCTTCGCGCCGGGGATCGGCACGAGTTGGTCGTTCGCATCGCGGTTGGCCGCGAACACCCGCACGAGCACGTCGCTGATGCCCAGCAGGCGGACGGCGAAGTCGCCGGTCTCACCGGCGCGCACCGATCCCTTGATGAGGCCGAATCGCCCGGTAGCCGCATCCTCGGCGGTGATCGTGAACGCGCCCGCGTTGACGATCGCCAGGCGGTACTTACCCTGCGCGTCGGTGACGACGATCTCTTCCTGGATGCCTTGCGGGATCGTCCGGCACACGGTGTCGCCGAACTCGTCGTCTGCGCAGAAGACCTTGAACGCTTCCGACTTGTACTTGACGATGACGTTCTCGCCCATCGGCGTCACGCCGTCGGGCTGGAACACGGTGCCGGTGATTTCAGAGGTCGGCTGCAGGCGCAGGTTCAGCGTCGCCGTCGCCCCGGCGGTCATCGTGCCTTCGAACGCGATCGGGTCGGGACTGAACTGCCCCGCCGCGCGCACGGTGAACGCGCCTGCCCACACGTTGCTGAAGTTGAACGAGCCGTCGAAGCTGGTCTCGACGATCTTGTAGTTGTCGACGCGCTGGAACTTCGAACCGACGCGTCCGCCGGCGATCACCAACTGGTCGCCCGACACGCTGACATATGCCGGCAGCGGCGTCACGCCGTCATCGTCGAATACCGTCCCCGTGATGCGTCCCTGGCCGCGGAAGGTGATGTCGCCGCGTGCCACCTGCCTGAAATACTGGACCGCGACCGGCACGATGTTGCCGTCGCTGAAGTTGGCCCGGAACGCCGACACGCGGTACGCGCCGACGTTGATGCCGTCGATGCGGTAGCCGCCGTTGGTGTCGGTCGTGGCCTGGCCGTCGATGCAGACCGCCGGAACGCTCTGCCCGGTCTGCGGATCGACGATCGCGCAGTCGCGCAACAGGTAGACCGTCACGCCCGCCACCGGCGTCGTCCCGTTGCTCTCGCGGACGATGCCCGCCACGGCGCCAATCGACGACAGGACGATCGTGGCGTTGTAGGTGTCGCCCGCGCGGATCACGTCGACGACCGTCTCGCCCTTCGTCGCCAGCGCGTCGCTGACCGCCACGATGGTCCGGCGTCCGACGGGCACGTCGGTGAGCGTGAAGCGGCCTTGGCCGTCGGCTGTCTGGATGCTGAGGCCGCCGCCCACGCGCGCGCCCGGCACGACGGCGCCCGAGGGATCGAGCACCACGCCGGTGACGGTGCCGATGCCGCCCACGATGAGGATGTTGAGGCGTGCGCTGCCGTCAGCCGCAAGCCGGATGCTGGCATCCCCCTGCTCGAGACCCGACTGGTCGAACGACACGAGGCGGAGTTCCCCGCTGGGAATCCGGTCGAACGCGAACGCGCCGCTCGCATCGGTGCGCGTCACCGCGATCGTGCACTCCTCGGGTTCGGGCGCTCCCGGAGGCGCCGGACAGCGCACGGCCGCTTGCGAGCGATTGCGGTACCAGGCGTACACGGGCACGTCCGCAACCGGGGTGGACCCGTCTGCGCGCAACACGAAGCCGGTGATCGTTCCCACCGTCGGTTGAATGGGCGCGGTGTTCACGTCGAACAGCGTGAAGTCGCGCACGACAATCGCGCCGGGCGACGGGATGTGCTCGCTGATGAACACCTGCGCCGGCGGCTGGACGCTGACAGCCTCGATCAGCACGTTGCCCACGGGCACGCGATCGAAGCGGTACTTGCCGTCGCCGTCGGTCGTCGTGCCGAACTGGCTCTGGTCGGTGAGGCTCGTGACCCTGATCACCGTGTTCGGCAGCGGGCGTCCCAGTTCGTCGTAGGTGTGGCCTTCGATCGATCCGCGGCCGAGGAACACGATGTCGACCGTCAGGCGCTGGGCGTCGCGCGCGACGTTGAAGCGGAGTTCGCGGAACTGCTCGGTGTCGGGATCGAGCGCGACGATCTTCACGTTCGAGATGTTCGGGCGCCAGACGTAGTCGAAGCTGTAGCGGCCGTTCTCGTCGGCGGGCTTCGAGCTGACGCCGAACGTGACCAGTTCGTCATCGCACACGGCCTGGTAGAACAAACGCACGTTGGCAAAGGCCGCCGGCTGACCGGTGGCGTTCAGGACCTGGCCCGACACGACGCCGGCACTCGTCGGCACCGTGATGCCGATCGGCAGCGTCTGCGGTCCGGCCATGCGCTGGCCGCGGCGATCGGCGATGTCGCTGACGGTCAGCGACCGGTCGACGAACGGGCCGATGGGATCGCGCAGCGCGAGGAAGACGATGCGGCGGCCCGGCTGGAGGGCCACGCCCACGACCTTGTTGCCGTCCACCCCGTATTTCGTCAACTCGCCCTGGCCGACCTTGTCCTGCGCCTCGAGCGGCGAGATGTCTTCGCTGAACAGCACTGCGATCACGCGCGCGCCCTTGGCAATCGGCGTGCCCTCGCACACGAACTGATCGGCCTCGGCCTGCTGCTGCACGCCGACCACGCTGGGCGCCGGATCGGCGACCGACAGCAGCGTCGGGCTCATCGCAGGCGTGCCCGTGCCTTGCGTCGCGCCGTCGAACGCCTCGAACGCGACGCCATGCGCGTCGGCGGCCTGCCGCTGCACGGCAGGCAGTTGTGACACCAGCGTGTCGGTGAATACCACCTGCCGCAGCGTGCCATCCGCCTGCGGGATGACGAGGCTCAACGAGAAGCGCGCATCGGGAGCGGCGCCGGCGTCGCGATGCAGTTCGATCACGTAGTCGCCCGCCGGCGAGGCCACGAGGCCGAGCTGCGCGATGAGCTCGCTGTTGCCGTTCGAGAAGGGCAGCAGGTCCGAGAAGGGGATCTCCTTCACGATCTTCCCCGCGTCCCCGGTCTGCCCCGTGCGGGCGCCGCTGGCGTCACGAATCACGAGCGTCACCGGCAGCGGTCCGCCGGGCGAGGTCAGCAACACGCTGACGTGTCCGGCACGGAACGACGTGGCCGACGCCATGGCCGCGTGGAAGGCCGACCCGCCCTGCTGCGCAAGGCGCTCCGAGAGGATCGAGGCCAGCGTGCGGGCGAGCACGTCGCCGCGCACCGATCGGCGGCGCAGGTCGTCGAAGCCACGATAGTCGGCCTGGATGAAGGGCAGTTCCTGCGCGGTGGTGCGCTCGACAAGGCGGGCGTAGTTGTTGCCGGCCATGTCGAACCACAGGTGCAGGGCGCTGTCGGGCAGCGGCTCGCCGAGCGTCACGCGGAAGCCGGCTTCGGCCACTTCGACGGCGCGGTCGTAGACGACCTTCCGCGAGAACCGCGTCACGTCCTTCGGCAGCGCAGCAGCCGGGGCCGTCGCCACGGCGTAGGCCTTGCCGAGCAGGCCGAGTGCCGCATCCCGCAGCGACTTCGGTAGGCCGTTCGACTCCTTCGGCAGGACGAGCGTGTCGGGGGAGAGCGGCACGCCGAGTTCACCAACCGCCGTCTTCAGCGCGAACTTCCCGGCGACCTGTTCGTCGGAGTCGAGCGTCGCCGCGGTCACACGGCCGGTCAGGTTCGACACGAGGTCGAAGGTCACCGACTGCGAGTCGCCCGGCGCGATGTGCTCGATCTCCTTCGACGGCTCACCGACCAGCGTGGCGCCGCTGATGTTGCGGCCGTGCAGGTTCACCGAGACGAAGTTCGCCGGGCTTTCGCTCGTGTTCGTCACCGTCACGTCGAGCGTGTAGGGCTCGCCCGCGTTGACGATCTCGGGATGCGTGAACGTCAGCGTGAAGCGCGGGTTGCGCACGAGCACGGCGCCCGCCGCGCGCCCACGAATCGGCACGGGGCCCACGGGCAGGCCGTTCAGGATCCCCGACAGCTCCATCTCGATGACGTGCGAGCCTTCGCGGCGGCCCTCGACGAGGAACTCGGCGTTGCCGGACTCGCCGGGGCCGATGGTCGTGATGTCGTCTCCGGTGCCCAGCTTGCCGTCGGGCCCCGCCTGGGTCACGGCCGCGCTGCGCGGCGATTCGCCGTCAACCGTGTTGGCCATCCGCAGCGGATCGTCGATGCTCCCGACGACGGTGTCGTTGCCCGGCGGCAGCACGATCGATGCGGTCAGGTCGCTCACGACGAGGCGCGACCCGTCGGGCGCGACGTTGGCCACCATCAGCAGCACGCTGAAGTACTGGTTGAGGAAGCCGATGTCGCCGGGGATGACGACCACGCCCGGAATCGGCGGCACGACGAAGTTCTGGCCCTGCAACGTGGGCACGCGCAGCGCAAAGCCGGTGACGCTCAGGTTGGGAATCGCGGCCTGGATCTTCAGCGTGTCGGGCACGATGGTCGAGAGGTCCTTGAGCAGCGGCCCCTCGATGGTCTGGATGTCGAACGACGGCGCGCTCGCGTCGGCAGCGCCCGCGATGGTCGGCAGGACGACGGGGAAGTCGATGCGGATGTCGTTGCCCGGCGAGATCGCGAACGCCGCGCTGAAGTTGAACGCCTGGAAGTTCGACTTGTCGAAGACGATGCCCTTCTCGCGGATCTCTTCGGCGGTCAGCGGACGCGCGGTGATCTGCGTGATCAGCAGCTTGTCGATGACGTTGATCGTGGCGGTCTCGGGCGAACCGTACAGCACGACCTCGCCGTGGCTCACGAGGCGGATGTTCTCGACGGTGTGGACGCCCGCAACGGTCAGCGCGGGGATGTTGAGCGGTGAGTTGGGCGCCGCCCGCAGTTCCACCGGATCGGCAAAGCTCGGCCCACGCAGCGTGGCGCGCACCTCGGCATCGGGTGCGAACGGCGGCAGGTCGCCGGGGTTCGACGGCGCCTGCAGGAAGGTCGAGACGATCGTCGCGATGTCGCGCGGCACGGTCTGCTCTGCCGGTTCCACCTCGAGGCCGAGGCCGTAGAGGCGGATGTCTTCCTTGCCGAGGAACCGGGCCGGCGTCTGCGCCGAGGCAGCGGTCGCCATCGCCGTCGCCACCACGAGCGTCGTCAGGCCGCGCAACCAGGCATAGGGCGTGTGGCGTCGCATCACGTCAGGTTCTCGGGAAGATCGGCTGTCGGGTCGCACGCGCGCGGAGTCCATGGCTACGGCCTCCCCTCGGGCCGGCCGAACCGGTCGAGCGCGTCGGTGTCGATGCGGGCGCCGTACTTGCGCGCGAGGTCGGCGCGGGCCGCCTCGATGCGTTCGTCGATCAGGCGTTCGCCGATGCGATCCCGCACGGCGTCGTAGGCGGGGATGGCGCGTTCGTCGTTCTCGTCGACCCTGACCACGTGATACCCGAACGATGTCTGGATCGGGTCGCTCACCTGGCCCGGCCGGAGTGAGAAGAGGGCCGCGTCGAATGCGCTGACCATGAACCCTTTCGGGACCCAGCCGAGGTCGCCGCCGCGAGCCCGGGTCTGCGTGTCGAGCGAGCGTGTGTCGGCAAGCCGTTCGAACGGTTCACCGGCCTTCAGGGCCGCCACCACGGCAGCGGCCTCGTCAGCGGTCGCGACGAGGATGTGCCTCGCCTTCACGCGCGGCGACGTGGTCAGCTCGGCACGATGCGCCTGGTACCACTCACGCATCTCGCCTTCCGTCGGCGCCAGTTGTTCGCGCAGCGTCTCGCGATAGCGCCGCGAGAGGACCTCGGCGACGGCCTGCTCCACGTCGAAGGCCACATCGGGCTGGCGGTCGAGCCCGGCGTCGCGGGCGGCCTGCGCGAGGACGCGCGTGCCGACGAGGTCTTCGAGGATCTTCTTCCGGCCGTCAGGCGTCAGCGTCTTCAGCGTCGTCGCGTAGTCGTTGCCGCGCATCCCCAGCAACACGCGCGAGAAGTCGCGCGCAGCGATCGCGCGGCCAGCCACGACCGCGAGCGTCGCGTCGGGCTGGGCCGCTGCCGCCACCACGACACCGGCGAGGACGACACCGAGGGCAGAGAAGCGTCGCATCATCACAGCCTCCCTACTGGGCCACCAGGACGAGTTCGCCGGCGGCGGTGCCCGCCGCCGCGTAGACCACCGCCTGCCCGGGCACGTAGACCCCGAACGGACTCGCGTACCGCACCGAGAAGACGACGCGTCCGCCGGCCGCCGCGACCTGCACGCCGTCGCGTGCCGGGTCGACGTCGGCCGCCAGGAGCTCTCCGTAGGCGCTGCCGTCGGTGCTCTCGGCCACGACCGACTTCACCGTGTAGAGCGTGCCGTCCGGGACGACGAGGCCATCGTTCGTGCGCAGCGTCCCCGACTCCACGGCGAACGTGCGCGTCGCCGACTCGCCTTCACCTTCCATGGCCCCGCCTGTCGCCGTCAGGCCGATGGCCCCGGCGGGCATGCGCAGGCCAAGCGTGTAGAGCCCGAGTTCCTGGATGGGCACGGTGATCGTGTTGGCGTTCATGTCATGGACGCCGTCGAGCCGCTGCCAGTCGTTGAGCTCGGCGTTCCACCGGTAGAGGCTGAGCATCGACTCGTCGAACCCTGCGACTTCCTCGTCGCGGTAGTCGATCATCAGCGGTGTCGCGACGGCGAGCCTCCGGCCATCGGGCTCGAACTGGTGGAAGGCACCGATGCCGTAGTGCGGACGTCCCTCGGCACCCGAGACGTCCATGGGCAGCGCGCGATAGTCGCGCACAGGGCCGGAGACGAGGCGGTACTTCCACGAGAACAGGCGGCCGGTGAACGGCTCCGGCTCCAGGCGCCCGTCGATCGTCAGGTGCGCGGTGAAGTCGCTCGTGAACGTCGTCGGCCCGCCCGGCGTGATGTCGCCCGAGTGGTCTGAGAACTCGCTCGAGAACGATCCCATCAGGGCGTCCCACGTCAGGCCGACGCTGTCGATCATGTCGAGTTCGGGCTGGGGATACAGCGTCGCGGGATACTTCTCGAGCGTGTAGCCGCGCCCGCCGACGAGGCCGCCCTTGGCGAGCGTGCGCAGGACCAGTGCGTCGGCCTTCACGCCGAACCTGAACCCGAGCCTCGCGCCGAGAATCGTCGCGGTGCCTCCGATGGGCGCCGACACGCCCTTCGCGAGCGCATCCGAGTCGGCGAACGTCCCGCCGATGTAGGGCAGCTGCGCCAGGAAGTCGGCGTACTCCTCCTGGAGCTTCGACGGGATGAACGTCAATTGCGACAGGGCGCCCGCACCGCTCCACGCGTCGCGGATCTCCTTCATGTTGGCGAGCTTCCGCGTCAGCCGGTCGACGTCGTCGGGCTTGGTGATCGTGTAGAGGCGCGATCCTGACGGCGGGGCCTGCAGGTTCGTCTCGGTCCCGCCCGGCGTCGTGACCTTCCAGCCCGTGGTCTTCGGCCCGGCGAACGTCACGCCGATGCTCGTCGGCCTCGGCGGGAGGAATGACGGATCCTCCCAGTTGTAGGTGAACGCGACGGTGAACGTCTCGGCCGTTGTGCCCGCCACGCCAACGCTCCCCGCCTTGAGCGACTCCTTGAACTTGTCGAACTCGATCTTGACCGCGTCGGTCGCCGGGGGCTTGGCCGCCGGCGGAATGTCGGGATCGTTCGTGATCTTCGTCTGGGCCAGGCCGAGGCTTGCCAGGTAGTCGATGCCGCCGCGGAGGGTGTACGACTCCTTCGCGCCGACCCTCTTCGTGGCGTTCTGTGCCGGGACGTATTTCGCCGTGCCCTCGTAGGTGGCAGCCATCGAAAACGCCGATGAGGCGGCAGCCGACCCGTTGATGGTGAACGCCTTGATCTTGTTGTCGGCGAGCGCCTCGCCGAACGGGAAGTTGATCTTCCCGCCGAGCGTCGCGCCAACCGACGACGCATCGGTGAAGGTCGTCCCGAAGCTCACGAGGTAGCGCTCCGGCGGGAAGCACTGGTTCCCGGTGAACAGGAGCCGCGAGAGGTCGAGCACCTTGTTGTAGAGCGGATTCACGCCGTAGAGCGACTCGAGCGAGATGCGCGCGATGCTGCAGTTCGCATCCGGCGTGAACGGGTAGGAGAACGTGTACTTCGCCGTCCGGGTCGCGGTGCCCGTCACGCTCGCCGTGCCCTCGGCCTTCAGCTCACCTCTGAGGACGGGCGTCTCGAGGCCCAGTTCGAACAGGGCGAACTTCACACCGCTCTTGAGGCTGCCGCCGATCGTCGTCGACAGCGACAGGTCCTTCTGCGTCGTGCCGGTCGCTGTCGTCAGGTACGTCTTGTCAACCTTGAAGCCGGTCTCGGCAGCACCCTGGATGTACTTGACCAGCCCGATGGTGCCCTCGATGAAGGTGCCACGCGAGTACGACGTGACATAGCTGAAGTCCTTCATCTCGACCTTGGTCCGGCGCGCGTCGACGGGGCTGCACACCAGCTCGATGCCGTTGATCTTGGTCACCGTGATGGCGAACACCGTGCCGTCGTTGTAGGCCGCCGTGAACGGGATGGCGACGCCCTCCTCGTTCGTCGACTTCAGGACGCCCTTGGCATCCGAGGTCGCCGTGTAGTTGAACAGCCCGTTGGCCGTCGTCACCTCGATGGCGGCCGTCGCGTTGGCGACCGGCGCGCCGGTGATGTAGTTGATCACGCGGAAGTACCGCAGCGCGGTGCCGCCGCGCATCACCGTCGACTTGTTCTTCAGGGGATCCGCATCGAACAGCGGGTTCGGATCGGGGTCGAACGGCACGGCCGTGTACGCCTCGCAGGCCGCCACGATGCGCAGCACGCCGCCCGTGATGATTCCCGACGTCGGCGACATGGTGGAGGGCGAGCCCTCGAGGATGACGCCCTGGGCCGGCACCTGGAAGGTGATGTTCTTGGTCCAGGTCTGGCCGGGGTTCAGGCTCCCCACCGGGTAACACAGGTTCCCGAGCGTGTCGCACGCCACGATGTTGTTGATCACGTCGCCCGAGAGGTTCGTGACCTTCAACTGCACGGTGATCGACTCACCGCGCCCGACGTTGACGGTGCCGCCGACCGCGACACCATCGATCAGGACCCGCTCGGTGATTCGAAGCGGCGGGGCATCGTTGCACTCGGCGTCGGGCGCGAGCGACCCGAGGCCCGGGGGCGTCGGCACGGCAGCCGGTAACGTCGGCGACGAGGTCGCGGCGGTGTCGAGCGCATAGAAGAACGTGCCGTGGATGTTGTTGGTGCGGTCGGCTTCGCGCATCTGCGGGTTCGGCAGGTCGATGCTGAAGGCGATGTGGCCGAGCGTCCCCAGGTTCTGCGTTACGTCAATCGGCCCGAGCACGAACAGCGGAATGGCCTTGCCGTCCGCGTCCTTCTTCAGCGTGCCGTCGGGATTGCGCTGGAAGTCCGGGTACTGCTCGTCGCCTCCAGGCAGCGTCACGTTCAACTCGGCCTTCTGCGCCGCCGCCGCGCCCGGCAGCGCCTCGAAGTACCGCAGGCGCAGGTTGTCGCCGCCGCGGAATCCCTTGTTCGCCACGTGCGGAACGACCGTGACCTTGGCGCCCGTGAGCGCGGCGGTCGTCTTGCCCTGCGCGAAGTTGATGTTGTCGAGGCGCTGCGCGTCGTCGGGTTCGCCACCGAAGGCCGGCTGCGTCTGCGTTTTCACGTTCGAGACGAACGTGTGCGCGCGCCGGATGAACTCGTCGGCCTGCGCGTCGGTGAGGATGCGATCCAGGTCGGCCTTGACCCGGTAGAAGCGGTTCACGTCGTTGAGCACCTGCGACGTCGTGAAGAGGTTCAAGGCAGGCACCGCGAGCAGCGACCGCGCCGCCGACGAGGCCACGTACTCCTCGAACGACCCGCACGGCTTCTGTGACCATGCCGCCGGGTTCGTCGTCAGCGGCGTGATGTAGAGGCACGCGTTGGTGTTGTAACGGGCGCGCGTGATGTCGAGGACGAAGGCGTTGCCGGCGCCGCTCGCGACCATGCGTGCCATCGTGGCGCGGATGCCTGCCTTGCCCGCGTCGTGCAACTGCTTGATGTTGAAGTCGTAGAACGCCGAATCGCCGCTCGTCGCCCCGGCAACACGCAGGTACACCTTCGCCTTGGCCAGGTTGAACAACATCAGGTTCGCCCACTCGTAGCCCTCGGACCGGGGGATCCGGGTGGTCATCCGCAGCGTCGTCAGGATCTCTTCGAGCGGCTTCCCGGTCGCAAGCATGCCCGGAACGTTGATGTACTCGCCCTCGAGGAGCCACTTGAGCAGCAGTTGCTGCCGACCGAGGCCGATGTCTCCGACGTTGTCGCTTCCACCGCTGCCCGTCGGTCGATCGATGTTCAGCCTGGCACTCTCGAACTCGGTCTTCGACACGGGGAAGAACGTCACGTCCTCGAACGTGATCGTCCCGCCCGTTGACAGCGTGATCTCCTTCGGCGCACCGGTCACCGGATCGAAGAACTGCTCGGTGAGCTTGTTGATGCACGTCTTCACGGCCGCATCGGCGGGATTGGCGACGAACACCTCGAAGTCGTGATCGCTCAGGCCCGGCTGGTAGTTCTCGGCACAGGCCGACGCCGGGTTCGACTTCCACAGGCAGGCGCCGCTGCCCTGCTCGAGCATCGTCACGGCGCCGCACGACCCTTCCACGAGGCCCTTGGCGATGGCCGTCTGCAGGCCGAGTTTCTCCTTGGCCAGAAGCGTGTTGCGATCGCCCACCTGGCGGCTCTTCGCGCGCGCCGTGAGATCGACCTGGAGGTCGCAACAGTTGTCGTACACCGCCCACACGTCCAGCCCTGATCCCGTCGGCACGTACAGCAGGCCGCGCGCGGGGTCCATCGTGACGCCGTTGGCGCTCGACGCCGCGCTCCAGATGACACGGTCGTCGAATCCGTTGTTGTCGCCGTCACTCGAGAACTGCTGCGTGGGATCCGACAGGTCGATCATGAAGATCCGCGAGAAGTCGGCCGCGAACAGGCGCCGGCGTTCCCCATCCACCGACAGGCCGCGCAGGGTGAAGTTCGGGATCGGGATGCGCGAGATGACCTGCGGCGCATCGGGATTGGCCATGTTGACGATCAACACCGCGCCTTCGGCGCCGACGATGACCAGGTCGAACTGCTCGTCGGGCGTGATGAGGCCGTCCTTGTTGATGTCGGACGTAAGGCCCTGGACCTGCGCCAGCCGCCGTGGCACGTCGGTGAGATCGACCGACGCCGTCGGGGCGAGGTCGGCCGACATCACCTCGAGGCGCTTCGTGTCGCGGTCGATCGCCAGCAGGCCGGCGTTGTAGGTGATGACGTCGGTGAAGTTCCCCTGGAAGTAGGGTTCGAGGATGCGGTCGGCGGCGCCACGCTCAGGGACGCTCTCGCTGACGTTGGCGGCCATCACGCCGCCGTTCTCGATGGCGATGTACGCCGTCACGCCCTGCGACGTGCGCAGCATCGCGACGCCCTTGCCGAAGCCGAGGATCTTGTACGTCCCCTTCGAGTTGAAGCCGGTCACGTTGTCGGGATTCGTCGTGAAGATCTTCCCGCCGATGAGCGTCGGCGATGCCGGGTTGGTGACGTCGTACCAGTCGCCGAACGTGTAGTACGTGTTGAACGTGCTCGCGAAGGCGAGATCGCCCGTGAACGGCGTGCCGTCGCGCCCCGTGAACGATGCGTCCTTGAGCAGGGTGATCCACTGCTTGGTCGGTGCCTTCTCTGACGACCCACCCGCGCGCTGCGGATCCTCGGGGTTGGTGAGGTCGAGCGAGATGATCTTGTCGGGCTGCCCGGAGCCTGCAGCGGTCGTGGCGATGGCGTACGTCTTCAGCGTGGGCCCGGACGGGCCCGACACGGTCTTCTTGCTGACGACCACGTCCTTGATGGCGAACGGCGCGTCGTACGTGCCCACCAGGCGCGGCCTGAACGTCTTGATCGTCAGCCGCATCGTCGGCAGCGGGTTGCCCGACGGGTCGGTCATGCCGGTTCCGGTTCCGGGGGCCAGCAACGTCCCGAGCGCGTCGTTGCCCTTCAGCGTGACGCTGTACTCCTCGGCGAGGCGCAGCGGGCTGTGCGGAATGAACGTCAGCCGCCTGTTCCGATCAGAGACGCGGAACGACCCGGTGATGACGACGCCGGCGCTGTCCTTGACGATGAAGTTCGACAGGTTCGCAATCGTCGAGGCATCCATCGACTCGCTGAACCGGAACTCGATCACTCCCGCAGGGTCGAAGCTGTTGATCCGGGTCGGTCCCGAGATGACCATCGGCGGCCGCACGTCGTCGCTTACCGGCGGCAGTTGCAGCGGCTCATCCTTTGGCGGCGCCTGGGCCGTGATCGTCTTGATGACGCGCCCGGTCTGCTCGTCGGTGACCGTGAGGCGGAACGACGGGATGCGCGTCGACGTCGGAATCCCCTCGTTGTAGTGCACCGTCAGCCGGAACTCGTCTGCCGGGTCGCCCGTGAACGCGTACTTGATGCCGCCCTGGATGATCCTGTCGTTGGGAACGTCGATGTCGAGGCCCGCCGAACTCGTCAACTGGACGCGCGTGCGATACCGCGGCGCATCCGGGGGCAACTCCGACGCAGGCGGGTCGATGGTCGCGTCGGCGACCTTCAACAGCAGGTTGCCCGTGCCGTATGGGCCGTCGAGCACCTCGAACGGCACGCTCGTCTTCTGGCCGTTGGTGTTGACCAGTTCGACCAGGTACCCATCGCTCGCGCCACCGGCCACGCCGACCTCGAAGTCGACGTAGGGGATGTTGTAGGTGCGAACGATGTTCTTCGTGACGTTCCTGATCTCGATCTTCGACACCGCGACCTGGATCTTGTCCATGTCGAGCCTGAAGACCACGGTGCCTGGCGACGGGGAGTTGGAGACGACAAGGCTCGTGACGGCGACGTCGCCGGTCGGCCCGGTGACCTTCACGGTGTACGAGTCGGCAGTCGTGCCCGTCATGTCGAGCGTGTACTCGACCACGTTGCGCGGGAAGCGCTGCGTCACGCCGCGGGTCGTGTTGGTGACGAGCACTTCACGATGGAACGGCGCGAGTTGGTCGCCGGCGATCCTGGCGCGCGCGCCGTTGGCGATCACGGTGGCGCGACCGGTCAGCACCGGGTAGCACGTGAAGGGGTTCGTCTCGGGCACGACGTTCATGAACGGCAGGAAGACGAAGCCGCCTACCGGCAGCCACCCTGTCTCGTACCGCACCGGCCACTGCGTCCCGTACTGGTTGTAGAACGCGCTGTAGTTGATGCCGACACTCTGCTTCGACTTCATCGCGCCGTACACGCCACGCGCGAGCACGCCCGGGCAGGGCGGCGACGAGGTGACGATGTTGCCCTGCTTGAACTTCGCGGTGTCGACGACGTTGAGAATGTCCACGCCGTTGAGGTTGTAGACCTGCGTCACGATCCAGTCGTCGTCGGGCTGCTCGTCGCCCCGCGCCGGGAAGATCAGGTCGACGTAGATCTGCGGCGTCGCGCCGCCGAAGTCGATCTCGAGCGCCGACTGCATCGTCAGCGTGTCGCCGAGCGCCGGGTCGGGCGCGAACGGCAGCGTCGCCGGATCCACCTGCTTCAGGGTGACGACCGCGCCCTCGGGGAACGTGCCCGGCTTGAACCTCGCGCCCGTGCCGCCGGGTCCCTTGACGATGCCGCCCGACGCGTCAACCGCCGTCGAGATCGAGCCGTCCGGATTCGTCTGCGTGAACGCGCCGAGGTCCACCATCGACTCGTTGCCGGCCGGGTCGACGATGCGGACGCGCAACTTGTGCGACGGCAAGGCGACCACGAGCACGCTGAATCCGCCGTTGGGGTCGATGAGCACGGGCGTGATGGCGCCCGTCGTGGTGTTGACAATCGTCACCGTGTCGCGGGGGCTGGCCGTGCCCTGCGTCGCGCGCACCGTGACGTTGCCGCCCACGGGAATGCCCGCGGTGATCGTGCCTGCCGGCGGCACCGGGGGCGGCGCCGTGTCGAGCGACTCGAACGACGACTGGAACACCGACGCCAGGGAGTAACCCGACAGGTCCTTCACCCCCGTCCCGACAAGCACCGTGTAGCGCGTGTTCGGCGCGAGCGCCGTGCCGGCGCGGAAGGTCAGCACCGTGTTGCCGTTCGACAGCCCGAGCGCACCGGCGAGCACGGCACCGTTCGCGTCGGCCACGATCACGTTGGCCGCGTTGGCACCAGACACCGACGCGGGATCGATGGGTTCGCTGAATGTCACGACCACGGGCGCGCTGAGGGCGACGTTGACGGCGTCGCCCGACGGCACGATTGACGTGACGCGCGGTGGCTGCGGTACCAGCGCGAGGCCGACCGGGGCGACGACGCCCGCGACGAGCGCGGCGGCGGCGTGGCCCGTGTCACTGGTGGACGTGTCGGTCGCCGTGAAGTTGTTGGCACCCACCCGGCCGCTGGCGACGAAATTGCCCCCCGCGGTCGTGAGGGACGCGATCCCGAGCGTGTCGGTCGTGATCAGGCCGCCCGCGAACGGCTGCCCGTCCACGCCGCTCAGCAGGCCGGCCGCGAACGAAATCGCACCGTCTACCTGCACGAATGCATACCGACCCGGTTCGCGCACGCCGGCCAGCCAGAACGACTGCCCGAACAGGCGCGTGTCAGACAGGAGCCGGTCGCTGCTGATGCGTCCGATCCCGCGGAGGATGAGGCGTGACACGCCGGCAACCTCACGGACCTGCACGAACAGGACGGCGCTCGCGTCGGCGAGACCCACCGGGAGCGGCACCGAGAACGTCGCCGCCGCGTTGAAGGCGCCGCTGAAGTCGAGTTGCGCCGCGGCGATGACGCTCACGCCCTCCGGGAGCGCGACACCAAGCGCTGCCGAGGCCAGCGTCGAAATCGAGATCGGCGTCTGGTCATCGACGGCGCCGAACGGCAGCACCAGCGTCTCGCCGCCGGGTCCCGTCAGCGTGCCGCCGTCGGGACCGGCAACGGGCGTGAGCAGGTCGGTGCCGGGAACGAAGAGCTCGACGGTGATGACGCCTTCCTTCAGCGTGATGGCCTCGAATGTGAGCGACGGCGTCACCGGCGCCATCGCCTCCAGGGCGTTCGTGCGGGCGCCGACCTGGAAGAACGTCAGGTCCTGCACGTACGGCGTGCTCGAGACACTGCTGCCTGCGTAGAACGTGTAGCGCTCGCTGACGCGCGACAGGATGTGCGCGCCAGACGAGAGCGCCGTGGCGCCACCAATGGTCGACGTCACGAGCGAACGCACGCCCGGCGAGTAGAAGACGACCTTCGGCTGCGGTGCGACCGTGGTGTCGAGCGATGTCGGAAGCACGGCGGCAGTGACGCCGGTGAGTTCGGCGCCATCGGAGGGCACAACCGGTGCAACGGGCGACGTGTCAGCGAGGAGGAACGCGTACTGGCCGCCGCCCGGCACCTCGGCCTCCACCACCGTGCCGCCGCTCGGAACGGTCAGCGACCGCACGACGCGCCAGATACCTGCGTCCTCGTCGTAGCGCACGAGCGCAAGCGGCGTTGCGGCGGGCACCCCGAATGCGTTCGACACGCGCAGCATCGCCGCGCCGGAGAACACCGCGTCGTGAGGCAGGATCTCGGCGGCCGCCACGGGCGACCATCCGGCCGGCAGGCGGTTCGCGAGTCCCTGCTGGCCAATCCCCGCCACGCGGAACGCGCGATCGGTGGACAGCGATCCGGCCGGAAGCGTGAGGGCCACACCCGCGGCATCCAGCGTCCCGCCGAGCACGGCCGAGACGATGATGTTGGATCCCACGAGCGGCGTGAGCCGCGCGTCGAAGGCCTCGGTGGCCTGTCCGCCACGGATGGTCACGGCGCGATCGACGCGCGTGTGGTTCTGAAGCGTGACGACCAGCCTCCCATCGCCGCCGGCGGCGCGGAGCACGTAGCGCCCCCGGGCATCCGAGAATGCCGCCTCGGCGTAGGGCTTGCCGAGCGCGTCGGTCCCGACCAGGGTCACGAGCGCGTCGGCCAGCGGCAGCCCGGTGGCGTCACTGTAGACCTCGCCCAACACGACGCCGCGCGACGAGGCCGGCGGGGCCATGACCTTGACGCTGCCCGTGGCTTGGCCCGAGTTGCCGGCGAAGTCGCGTGCCACCGCTCTCAGCGCGATGGTCGAGCCCGGAAGCGCGGTCGGCGGCACCACGTATGTCGTGGCGTAGGGCGCTTCCGACACGGCCGGCAACTGCGCCTCGTCAACCGCGAACGTGACCGTCGCGACGCCCGTGTCGTCTTGCGCGGTCGCCACGATGTCGATGCGGGCGCCGGGGAGCGCGTCGGCCGGCGCCTGCAGCGTCACCGACGGATCCGTCGTGTCGGCGGTCGCGACGACGGGGATGGCCGCTGCGCTTTCTGCACTGTTGCCTGCGGCATCGAAGGCCCGCGCGAGGGCCGTGAGGGTCTGCCCGCTCGTCGCCGCCGCGCTCACGCTCGTCGTCACCTCGTAGGGCGCGGTCGTGTCGGTGCCGACCTCGACGTCGTCGACGAAGAACACGACGCGCGTGACGCCCCGGTTGTCTGACGCGCGCGCGACGAGCAGCATCGAGGCACCGGGTGACGTGCGCGGTGGCGCCACCAGCGTCACCGATGGCTCGGTCGAGTCCTGCTGCGTCGTGATCGTGAGCGGTGCGGTGGCGCGGCCGGTGTTGCCGGCGGCGTCGCTGGCAATGGCCGTGATCGTGACCTGCTGTCCGGGTGCCACCACGGCAGGCAGCGTGATGTCGCGCGAGTAGGGGGCGGCCGGGAGGTCGGTCGGCGGCACGCCGTCGATGCCCGTGACCTCGAAGCGCACGTTCGTGACGCCGACATTGTCGGTGGCCGACGCGGCAAACGTCACCATCGTGCCCGGCAAGGCCTCGGTCGGGCCGTCGAGGCCCACGACGGGCGGAGCGCGGTCGGTCGGCGCGCTGATCGTCATCGTGCGTGTCGTCGAATCGCTGTTGGCGGCGGTGTCGGTGACCGTGAGCGTCACCACGAACGTCCCGGCGTCGGGATAGATGAACGCGGGCGCATCGCTCGCGCTCGTCGCGCCCGTGACGCCGAACGACCACGCGTAGGTGAGCACGTCGCCGTCGGGGTCGCTCGACCCGCGGCCGTCGAACTGCAACTCGACGCCGGCGACGCCCGAGGCGGCACCGCTGATCACGGCCGTCGGTGGCTGATTCTGCTGTGACACCGCACTGATCCGCACCGCCTTCGTCGCCGTGCCCGTGCCGCCCCGGCCATCGCTCACCGTGAGCGTGACCGTGAACGTGCCCTCGGTCGCGTAGGCATGCGACGTGTCCTTGCCCGTCGCGTTCGTGCTGTCGCCGAACGTCCACGCGTAGCTCAGCGGGTCGCCATCCGGATCGCTCGATGCGCCGGCGTTGAACAGCACGGGCTGGTTCACTGCTCCCGTGTCGCCCGCAGTGATCACCGCGGTGGGGTCTGCGTTCTGCGTCACGACGCGACTGATGGTGATCGCCTGCGTGGCGGTGTGCGTGCCGCCCTTGCCGTCGCTGACGGTGAGCGAGATGGTGAACGGCCCGGCTTCGGCATAGGTCTTCGTCACCGATGCACCGGTGCCGCTGGTCGTGTCGCCGAAGTCCCAGACATACGACAGCACGTCGCCGTCGGGATCGGACGAGCCCAGGCCATTCATCGCGACGGGCGTGTCTTCGTCGGCCGACGCAGGGGCCGCGATGCGCGCGGTGGGCGCCTGGTTCGACGGGTCGGGCGCGTTGATCGTGATCGGGCGCGTCGCTGTGCTCGAGCCGCCGCGTCCGTCGCTGACGGTCAGCGTCACCGTGAAGGATCCCGTCGCGGTGTAGGTGCGTGTCACACCCACGCCGGCCGCCACGGCGCCATCGCCGAACTGCCAGGCGTACGTGAGCGCGTCGCCGTCGGGGTCGGTCGAACTGCCGCCGTCGAACGCGAACGGCTGATTCACGAGTCCGCTCGTGAACGAGGTGATCACGGCCGTCGGTTGGCGGTTCTCCTGCGTTGGTGTCGTCACCGTGACGGATTTCGACGTGCTGTCGGTTCCGCCCTTGCCGTCGTTGACCGTGAGCGTCACCGTGAAGCTTCCGGCCGTGGCGTAGGCATGTGCCGCCTGGAGACCCGACGCCGCAGTGCCGTCTCCGAACGTCCAGCCATACGTCAGCACGTCGCCGTCGGGATCCGTCGAGGTGGCGGCGTCGACCGTCACGTCCTGTCCCGTGAACACGCTGAGCGACGACGCCGAGAACGCTGCCGTGGGCGGACGATTGCCGGGAGGCGGCGCGGTGACCACGACCGGGCGCGTGGTCGTGTTCGCACCACCGCGGCCGTCACGCACCGTGAGCGACACGGTGAAGGTGTTCGGCGTGGCGAACGTGTGTGAGGTCTGGGCGCCGGCCGCCGTGCCGCCGTCGCCGAAGGCCCACTCGAACGTGAGCGGATCGCCATCCTGGTCTGTCGAGCCGCTGGCGTCGAAGCTCACCGCCTGGTTCGTCTGCGGTGACGCCGGCTGGAACGTGAAGTCCGCGACCGGATCGTGGTTCGTCGGCGGGGGCGCCGTGATGACGAGCGACTGGGTGGCCGTGCCGACACCTCCGCGTCCGTCACGAACGGTGAGCGTCACCGAGACGGTGGTGGCGGCGAGGTAGGCATGCGCGGCGTTCGCGCCCGTGGCCGAGGTGCCGTCACCAAACGCCCACTCGTACGTCAGGGCGTCGCCGTCCGGATCAGACGAGGTCGTGCCGTCGAACGCCACCGACTGCCCCGTCTGCGCCGACGCCGGCGTGATCGTGAAGCGCGCAACTGGATCCTGGTTCACGGGGGACGCGGTCGAGACGCTGAACGCGTTGGCGAGCACGAGGCTCTGGCGGGGCACCGTGACCGACACGGCGCGCGGGCCCTCGGCGGCGGTCGAGGCGATGTCGACCGAGGCACGCAACTCGGTCGCCGAGATCACCGAGACGCTGCGCACCGTCAGGCCCGCGCCGAACGTGACGCGCGTCTGGCCGGCGACGAAGTTGGCCGCGCCGCCCGCCCGCACCAGGACATCGACCCCGGTCGCCCCCGGCGCGCCGCTCCGCACCTCGGGCAACGAGAGGCTGAGGATATTGATCGTGCCGACGCTCGTCGAGTCATTCGTGACCGTGTTGAGGATGGAGACGGTGGCGGTCCCGGTCTCGAGTCCGCCAGGCACCCTGACAGCGACGCGGCGGGTGCCCTTCGTCGCATCGACCAGGGCGCTCGACGCTGCTGCCACGGTGACCGGCGCGCCGGAGACCGGCGTGAACGTGATGCGGTTGTTCGCGGCGGTGGCATCGAGCCCCGTCGCCGTCACCGAGAAGATTGCCCCGGGCGTGACGCCGGTGGTCTCGACCGAGACGACCTGCCCGGCAAGGGTAACGGCCGTCGCGAGCACCACGCCCGACGCGAAGGTGGCGACCGCATGCCGCATCGATGTGCGCAGGAAACCGGGTCGGCTCGCTGGTGACTTCTGGGGGGACGTCATGGTCATGTCGCCAACCGATGTGCTTCAGCGTCAGCGCACGGAGGGTGCGCGACGGGCAGAACCTGGACTGCATACACCTCGTCCGCACCCAGCCTGGGGGCTGCTGGCGGGACGCGCGACGAGGGGAAACACGACGAATGATTGCGAGAGGTAAGACGACTCGACCCGGGCAACTCCCTCACCCCTGGTGAAAAAAGTTGCCCGGGTCGTATCGGGGTGCTGACGAATGGTCGCGCGTGTGCGCGAAACGCTCAGTTGAGACGACGACGAACGAGCACGCCTGCGGCACACGCCAGCAGCGACAGGACCGCCGGCTCGGGAATGGAGGGAACGGAATAGTCGAACGTCTTGTATCCGTAGGCGCTATACAGGGCATCCGGCGCCAGGTCGGCTCGCGTCAGCGTGCCCGAGTAGGTCAGGCCCTCGAACACGAACGAGAACATCGCCGTCTGGACGACGTCAGGGATGAACGCCGCCGGGTTCACGTTGAACGCAGCGACGCCAAGGCCGCCGAGCGTGATGGCCGAGAGCTCCGCATCGGCCAGGCGGGCGCTATCGACGTACAGTTCCACGGCGGTAATAGGTCGGCCCAGGATGTCCTGATTGGTGAGCCTGAACTCGACGTCGCCCGTGAACGCGGCGTCTTCGGTCCATTGGAAGTCGGCGATGGTGGCTGCCGACGCCTGGCCAACCGCAACGACGAGGGCAACAACGATCAGCCAGACCTGCACGCAACGCTTCATCGCATCCACTCCAGGAAACCGTCCTACGCCAGGCGATCGGTGGCGGTGCCCACGAACGGACCGCACCACGGGGGCGACGCCAGTGCCGCAGCCTTACACAAGATCCGCGCCAGTCGAGTCAGCGAGCGCAATTCCGAGGAAATGCGGCCAGAACCGCCGACTCTTGACGTGGCCACTCCGACTTGTCGTCCATTCGGAAGACTTAAGGGATCGCTGCTCGCCAACATCTCGTCGCGCGCCCCCTCTGTGTTCCCTCAGCGGAATCCGTTGACAAATGAGGCCATCAGGCGTCCAGGCCGACCATGCGCATCAGCGCGAGCGCGTTGCGCGACGTCGCGGGCCCAGGACGCAGCCGATAGTCGAACGTGATCGTCGGTGAGCCCGCGCCCTCGGTCACGTGCTCGGTGAAGTGCACGTGCCGCGCGTGGGCGACGAATTCCGGCGCGTGCACGAGGTGGAGGTCGTGCGTGGTCATCGCCCCGATCGCACGGGTGGCCACGAGGTGCGCGAAGATCCGCCGCACGGCGATCTGCCGCTCCTCGCTGTTGGTGCCCTGCAGCACTTCATCGAGCAGGTAGCACACCACCGGGCCCTGCCTGTGCTGCATCGCGTCGGCCGCCGACACGATGGCCTTGAGCCGCAGCAGCGCCGACATGAAATACGACACGCCGTCCGACAACGAGTCGGTGATGCGGATGCTCGTCTCGAGCTGAAGCGGCGGCAGGTGCAGTGACGTGGCACAGACCGGCGCACCCATCTGGGCCAGCACGACGTTCAGGCCCAGCGCCCGCAGCAGCGTGCTCTTGCCCGACATGTTCGATCCGGTGACCACCAGCGACGTGCCAGCCGGCCCGACCTCGACGTCGTTGGCCACCCGCACCGCGCTCGCCAGCAGCGGGTGCCCGATCGCCGACGCCGCGACGCGATCGCGCGCCGCGTCGATGACCGGATCGCTCCACCCCGGCTCGTCGTGCGCAAGCCCCGCCAGCGTCGCCAGCGCGTCGAGTTCGGCGAGCGCGTCGAACCATTCGGCGACGTGCGGTCCGGCCGATCGCTTCCAGCGCTCGAGCGCGGCCGCCACGTGCAGGTCCCAACCCGTCGCCGAGTGGATGAAGAAGTGCGGGAGGTGCGACCACCGCAGGTCGGCGAGATCGATCAGCCGCTTCAGGCGCGCGAACTCGGCCGACGCGGTGCGTGGCGAGCGCCTGAGACGTGCGCGCAGCGCCACCAGGCGGGGGGTCGTCGGCTCGAACGCCTCCCACGCGCGGATCATCGCGAGGTACCGGCGTCCCTCGCCCGACAGCGCGTCGGCAGCGGCGAACGCGCGACCGATGGGCGTGGCCAGCGCGTAGCGCACGCCCCAGGCCACGAGCGGAATCGACAACGTCGCCGCCAGCGACCCGGCCTGCGGCACCATCCCCGCGGCCACTGCGACCGACGCCAGCGGGATGGCCAGGGCCACCAGCACCATCCACGGGCGCGACGCGGGAGAAGGGGGCGCGGCAATCCAGCCGTCGACAATGCCCGTGGCGTGTGGGGCGAGGGGATCGCCCACCATGGCGTCAGACACCAGGGCGAGGCGGAAGTCGAGCAGCGGCGCAAGCTCGCGTATCGCCGCCTGGCGCGCCGCGATCTCGGTCGGTTCGACGTGACCTGTGGTGGCCGCCTGCATCCAGCTCGCGAGCCGCTCGGCCCCGCCTGGCGTGGCGGTGCGGCCGAGCAGGTGCCCGAGCGACGCATGGCCGAGCAGGTCGAGATCGTGCGCGAGCAGGTCGACATCATGCGCGAGCTGGAGGCTTGCCGCCAGTACAGCCCGGCCCTGGGTGCCGGGAGACGTGGAGCGGGGAGAGCTGTGGGGGGGAGAGGTGTAGGGGCCGCACCCCAGTGCGGCCCGCGCCGGGGGCATCTCGTCCCACCGGCGCGCGATGCGGGCCACGGCCTCGTCGCAGAGTTGCGCGCGCGCGGCGGCCGCCTGCTTCGCGCGTTCGACGTGCTCGTGGCGCGCCATCACGACGAGGAACGAGGCGACGAGCACGGCGCCGATCGGCCACGCGACGACGGCGGGGATCGATGCGGCCCGCGTGGCGGCGTACACGAGGGCAACGGCACACGCGAAGATGAGGAACCTGGCCGCCGAGAAGATGAGCGACTGCCGATCGCGGCGATCGCGCTCGGCGAGGCTCGCGATGCGTCGTGCCGCGTACAGGGTTTCGAGCGACGCCGACATCTATCCCACGGCGTCGCTGATGCGGCGGCGCAGTGCCTCGTCTGGCATCCGTCCCCGGCCGGCCTGCATGTTGTCGCGCAGGTGCGACACGTTGGCCGTCGCAGGAATCGCGCACGTGATGGCGGGGTGCGACACGACGAACTTCAACAGGATCTGTGCCCACGACGTGCAGTCGATCTCCGCGGCCCACGCCGGCAGCGGCGTGCCGCGCATCCGGCTGAGGAGGTCGCCACCGGCAAACGGCCGGTTCGCGATGACGGCGATCCCACGCTCGAGCGCCATTGGCAGCAGCCGCTCCTCGGCCTCGCGCTCGCCGGCCGAGTAGTTGATCTGCACGACGTCGAGTGGATGCGACCGCATGACCCGCATCACCGCGTCGTGGTACCCGGCCGCGTAGTGCGTGACGCCGATGTAGCGCACGTAGCCCTCGCGCTTCCACAGCGTCAGGGTGTCGAGGTGCGTGGTGACGTCCACGAGGTTGTGGACCTGCATCAGGTCGATCCGCTTCACGTGCAGGTGCTGCTTCGACAGGTCCATCTGCTTGATGCCGGCCGCCTTCCCCGCCGTCCAGACCTTGCCGGCGAAGAACAGCTTCGGGTGCACCGACAGGCGCGAGGCGAGGTCGCCGACCACTTCCTCTGACGACCCGTACATCGGCGACGTGTCAATCAGCGACCCGCCGAGCACCACGAACACCCGTAGCACCTCTTCGAGCGGAAGCCGCTCGGCAGCGCCGCGCCCGACGTCGAACGTCTGCCACGTGCCAAGCCCGATCACCGGAATGTCGTTCGTCCCGAGGCGACGCGTCTGGATCGACTGTGTGTCCACTGCTATCCCTTCCGAAATCCGCCCGCCTGCCGCGAGCCACGGCCTTCGCGAGATTCAGATGGCCGCGCGAGGATGAGGCCGTTGTTGCCCGATGGTCGTGACGTTGCCGGAGCCCCACCGCGAAGTCGCAAAGGACGTCACGACGGCTGCTCGCGATCATGTCGCGCCCCGATTCTCGCACCGGTGGCCATCCACGCGATCGCGGCGGGAATCCCGAACCACAGGATGGTGTTGAGCCCGGCCGAGCGCAAGCCCGCCACCAGCCACGCCGACGCGGCGTCGTTGGCGCGATAGACGGTCGTGTCGATGAAGCTCTTGGCCTTGTACCGGGCCTCGGCGTCGACCGTCGTGTAGATCATCTCGCGGCCGGGGCGCACGAGCGAGAACTCCCCGGCGCGGTGCACCACCTGCACGGCGGCAAACATGAACGCGGTGCGCCAGAACCCGATGGCGACGAGCCCGCCCGTGACGACGAGGGGCACGACGGCCAGGGCCTTGCGCAGTCCCGCACGCTGCACGATCTGCCGGGTGCCCATCATCTGCATCGCCAGGGCGAGCCCGTTGACGGCGAAGTCCATCGACGCGAAGAACGCCGTCCGGCGGCCGGAATCCGAGTAGGTCGCCCCGACGATGTCGATCATCTCGACGTAGAGCACCGTCGAGACCGCCGTGTAGCAGATGATCAGCAGCGCCACGCCGCGGAGTCGGCTCGACTGCACCGTGAGCCAGATGCCCGCGATGACCGACCCGCCGATAGCCCGGGCATCGGCCTCCACGTGCCGCGAGCCGAGCCGGCGAAGCACGACCAGCGCGAGGCCGGCAATGGCGAGCAGGATGGCCGACAGCGCCAGCAGCGACGAGGTCGCGACGCGCGGCGCCAGCCAGGTGGTGAGCGCCGGGCCAGCCAGCGCTCCCGCAGTCCCTCCGCCGGCGACGTAGCCGTAGACGCGGTGCGACTGCTCGGTGGAGAACGCGTCGCTGACATCGCTCCAGAACAGCGACACGACCAGCAGGTTGAACACGCTGAGCCACATGAAGAACGCCGCAGCCCCCGTCACGCCGATCCCCCTGGCGAACGCCAGGTAGAACGCGACGAGGTTGGCGATCATGAACACGTACACCACGGGCACGATGCGCGCGCGCGGCATCCGCTTCACGACCCAGCCCACGACGGGGACGGTGACCAGCGTGAGCACCAGCGTTCCGCTGAAGAGCCACTGCAGGCGGTTGACGCCGTTCTGCACGCCCATCTCGTCGCGCACGGGACGCAGGATGTAGTAGCTGCACAGCAGGAGGCAGTACGCCACCGAGGCGAGCCCCACCTGCCAGCGCTCGTGCTGCGCGGCCGTACGGCGGTCGGACGCTGGCGGGAAACCGTCGACGGGGTGGGACACGGTCGAGAGTGTAACGCCTGTGTCATGCCGGCGAGGATCAGGGCCACGTGCTGGCGTCGCCGACCGGCCACGGCGATAATCGGCTCGCCATGACCCGACTGCCCTTGCCCACCACCGAACGCCTCCTGCTCGGCCCCGGTCCCAGCACGATCGCCCCGCGCGTCATGCGCGCGATGGCTGCCCCCGTCCTCAGCCATCTCGACGGCGAACTGGTCGTGCTGCTGGACGACGTGCGGGCGAGGCTTGCCCGCGTGTTCCAGGCCCCCGAGGGCGCGTTCACCTTCGCCGTGTCGGGTACCGGCACCTCGGGGATGGAGACGACGGTGGCCAACCTCGTTGCCGACGGCACGCGCGTGCTCGCCGTCGTCTCGGGTTACTTCGGCGACCGCCTCGCCGAGATGTGCCGACGCTACGGTGCAGACGTGACACGCCTCGACGTCGAGTGGGGACGCGCCGTCGATCCGGAGGCCGTCAGGGCCGCCCTCGCGGGCGCAGGCACCCGCCCGTTCGCGGTTGTCGCGTGCGTGCACGCCGAGACCTCGACGGGCGTGCTGAACCCCGTCCGGGAGGTCGCCCGGCTCGCGCACGAGCACGGCGCGCTCATCCTCGTGGATGCGGTGACGTCGTTCGGGGGCCATCCTCTCGACGTCGCGGGATGGGGTCTCGATGCCGTCTACAGCTGCACCCAGAAGTGCATCGGCGCACCGTCGGGGATGGCGCCGGTGGCGTGGACGCCGACGGCCGACGCGCGGCGGGTGCCGTGCCGGAGTTTCTACTTCGACATCGGCCTGCTCGAGGACTACTGGGCGAGGCGCAAGTACCACCACACCCTGTCGTCGACCTTGATCTACGCACTCCAGGAAGCGCTGGTCGCGGTCGAGGAAGAGGGCCTCGCGCAGCGGTGGCAGCGCCACGAACGGCACCATCGCGCCCTGGCCGCGGGCCTCGAGGCCATGGGCCTGGGGCTGCTGCCACCCGAGGGCGAGCGCCTGTGGACGCTGAACGCGGTGCGCGTCCCCGCCGGCGTAGACGAGGCGTTGGTGCGGCGCACGCTGCTCTCGACGTTCTCGATGGAGATCGGTGCGGGACTCGGACCACTGGCCGGGAAGATCTGGCGCGTCGGCCTGATGGGCGCGAGCTCGACGCCGTCGCTCGTGCTGCTGTTCCTCACGGCGCTCGAGCACGGCCTGCGGGTCGCGGGTCATCGCTGCCCGCCCGGCGCGGGATCGGCGGCGGCGGCGGACGCGCTGGCAGACTACGCTTCGACTCAGTTGTGTTGAGGGCGGGGCGCGTGCGAATCACCCCGCCAGACCTGAGGGTTCGATTCGATTCGCCCTCAACACATGTGAGCTCAGGGTTCAGGACGCCTGGCCTCAGGCCCCCGGGCGCCTCATGCTGATGGCGCGCTCGCGGGTCAACATGACCTCGACCACGTCGCCAGCCTTCAGGCCGCGGAGCAGGTTCATGTCCTGCACCGCGCGCTGCACCCGACGCGTGTCCTTGCCGTGGTAGACGACAGTGCGCGCGTCGAGGTCGATCTCGTCAATCGTGACGATGGCGCTCACCTGCTGATCGACCTTCACCATCGGATCGGTGACCTTGGCCCTGGCCTCGCTGGTGGTGTCGGACATGACCGTCAGCGCGGCACCGGGCTTGAGCGTGACGACGGTCGCGTCGATGTAGTCGATGACGACGACGTCGCCTTCGGCCAGTTCGTCGTACAGCGTCACCTTCGGGTCGACGGTGATGGCGTGGGAGATGCCGTCCTGGCCGCGGCAGACGAGACCGCGGGTGGACCGGTGAATCGCCTCGACGGTGAGGGTCGCGGTGACGACGCGCACCGACTGGTTCGGAGCCTGGGCCACGGGCGCAGACGTCAGCAGCGTGGCGATCAGCAGCGTCGCGACAAGGATGCAGCGGGCCATTGGCGCATTGTAGATCGCGCGCGACGCAGTTGCTGTCGTCAGGAGGAAAACACTCCCGGAGTCATGTGACGGGCGCGAAAACAACTCCGGGAGTCATGTGGCGCGTTACAGTGTGTGAGCGCCCCGCCCCGGTGGCGCCTGCGCGAAAGGACAGCTGTCATGGCAACGAAGAGAATCCTGTTCCTGGTCGGCGACTACGTCGAAGACTACGAGGTGATGGTGCCGTTCCAGACGTTGGCGGCCGTCGGCTACGACGTGCAGGCCGTGTGTCCCGGGAAGGCTGCGGGCGACCACGTCGCCACGGCGATCCACGACTTCGAGGGCGCACAGACCTACAGCGAGAAACGCGGGCACAACTTCGGCATCACGGCCGACTTCGCCACGACCACCGCCGCACAGTACGACGCGCTGGTCATCCCCGGCGGACGAGCGCCCGAGTACTTGCGGCTGGATCCGAAGGTGATTGCGCTGGTGCGCGACTTCGCGGCGCAGGACAAGCCGATCGCGTCGATCTGCCACGGCCCGCAGGTGCTGGCCGCGGCTGGCCTGCTGAAGGACCGGCACGTGTCGGCGTATCCGGCCTGCCGCCCTGATGTCGAGGGCGCCGGCGCGCGGTACGCCGAGATTCCCATCGCGGGGGCGGTCACCGACGGGAAGCTCGTGACGGCGCCCGCGTGGCCGGCGCATCCCGCGTGGATGGCGCAGTTCCTGAAAGTGCTGGGCGCAGACATCCGCCTCTGACCTGGGGTGGAGTGAGGCGGGTCAGAAAACGCTCCCGGAGTCATTTCGACGCTGCGAAATCACTCCGGGAGTCACTTGCCACGCTCACGGCCGGCGCACGCGACGACGCGCCTACGCCAGGACGACGCCGGCGGGCGCCGCCACCTTCTGGCTCCGGCGCGCCGACTGCTGGGCCTGGATGGCCGTCAGGTTGATCGTGAAGACGACGTCTTCGACGAGGCATCCGCGCGAGAGGTCGTTGACCGGCTTCGCGAGGCCCTGGAGCATCGGGCCCATGCTCACCACGTTGGCCGAACGCTGCACGGCCTTGTAGGTCATGTTGCCGGAGTTCAGGTCGGGGAAGACGAGCACCGTGGCCTGCCCGGCGACAGGCGACTTCGGGGCCTTGAGTCGCGCCACATCGGGCATCACGGCCGCGTCGTACTGCAGCGGTCCGTCGAGCAGCAGGTCGGGCCGGCGTTCGCGCGCGATCCGCGTCGCCTCCTTGACCTTCTCGACGTCTTCGCCCGTGCCGCTCGTGCCGGTCGAGTACGACAGCATGGCGACGCGCGCCGGGATGCCGAAGGCGATGGCCGAGTCGGCACTCTGGATCGCGATGTCGGCCAGTTCAGGCGCCGTGGGATTCGGCACCACCGCGCAATCGCCGAACACCAGCACCTGGTCGGGCAGGCACATGAAGAAGATGCTCGACACGAGGTTGCAGCCGGGCAGCGTCTTGATGATCTGCAGCGCCGGGCGGATGGTGTGCGCCGTGCTGTGGATCGCACCCGACACGAGGCCGTCGGCCTCGTCGAGCGCCAGCATCATCGTCCCCAGCATGATGGGATCCTGCAGCTCGATGAGCGCACGCTCGGGCGTCATGCCCTTCGCCTTGCGCCGATCGACGAGGGCATCCACGTAACGCGGGATCGCGTCCATGACATCGACGATCTCGACGCTCGACGGCAGCTTCACGCCCTGCTTCTCGGCGACGTCGTGGATCTCCTCGGGGTTGCCGAGCAGGACGCAGCGCGCGATGCCACGCGACGCCACGATCGAGGCGGCTTCGACGGTGCGCGGCTCGGAGCCCTCGGGCAGCACGATGCGCTGCACGTCGGCGCGGGCGGCCTCGACGAGACGGTGCCTGAAGGCGGGCGGCGAGAGGCGCGCGACACGCGTCGCCTGCGAGAACTTCCCGGCCCAGGCGACATCTACGCGATCGGCGATGGCGTTCATCGTCCGCTCCACACGGTCGGCGTCGTCGATCGGGATGCCCGGATCCATGGCGGCGATGTTGGTGACCGCGCGGTACGTGCCGACGGGCACCGTCATCAGGGGCATGCCGGCCTGCACGGCCTTCTTGCACAAGGCGACGACGCTGGGATGGGGCTCGAGGCCCGCGGTGAGCAGGACACCGGCGAGCGGCACCCCGTCCTGCACGGTCACGGCGGCGCTCAGCAGCACGTCGTTTCGGTCGCCCGGCGTGATGATCAGCGTCCCCGGCTTCATGACGGTGAGCGCGGTCGGCACGGTGCCGGCGCAGACGGCGACGTCGCGGACGCGCTGGGTCGCGGCCCGGCCGACCGACAGCATCTTGGCGCCCAGCACGCGCGCGATGTCGAGCACGCGTGGCGCCGCCAGGTCGGTGTTGCAGGGCACGATGGCGATCGCGCGCAGGTGCTCGGCCTCGAGCGCGACGCGGTGCGCGGCTTCGAGCGCGGCCTGTTCTGTTGCGCCGTCGCACTTCTGGCACTCGGCACACGCGGACCCCAGCGCCTCGCTGCTCGCGGTGTGCGGAGCACCGGCGCCGCCGCAGACCCGGTTCAGGATGCAGCCGACGGTCTGTTCCTCGCCGATCATGCCGTACCCGCGCGCGGCAATGGCCAGCATCTCGGCCACGTGGGTCGGGTTCCTGGCGACGCGCCGACGCGACGAGCACGAGTTCGGCGTCGAGCGCCTTGAGCATCAGCGCGTTCACGCGCGTGGCAAACACGACGCCGGGCTCGAGCGCGAGGGCCTCGACGACCAGGACGTCGGCCTCGGCGCCCGCGCGACCGGCGACCTCGACGACGTGCTCCATCAGCAACTGGTCGTCGCCCGAGGCGAGCAGTTCGTCGGCGAGATCGCGATCGATGGACGGTTCCGACGAGTGGCCCGCGAGCGCCAGCAGCGTCGAGGTCTGGATCTGGCGGCGGTTGGCGATGGGCTTGATGAAGCCGACGCGCAGGCCCTGGCGATCGAGGGCGCGGATGATGCCGAGACACGCGCTGGTCAGGCCAACGCCGTGGCCGGCAGGGGCGACGAGAATGGTGGTAAGCACGACGAAACTCCTTCGCGGCGTGGTGTCAGCCGCCTTGCACGATCTCGGCCGTATCCATGGCGATCATCAGTTCCTCGTTCGTCCTGACGACCATGGCTTGCGGGCGCGTGAGAGTGGTGATGCATCCCGCGCGATCGCGGCCATGCGTGTCGTTCGATGCGGGGTCGAGCGTCAATCCCAGGAACGGCAACAGGCCGACGACCTTCGCGCGCGTCGGCACCGAGTTCTCGCCGATGCCGCCGGTGAACACGAGGGCGTCGAGACGGCCGAGCGGCACGACGAGCGCCGCGATCGACTTCGCCAGCAGGTAGCAGAAGATCTCGATGGCGAGTTGTGAGCGCACGTCGCCGGCGGCGGCGGCCTGCTCGAGCGCCCGCATGTCGTTCGACACGCCAGACACACCGAGCAGTCCAGACTTCTTGTTGAGCGCGTCGAGAATGGCCGACTCGCTCTGGTTCGTGGCCGTGGCCATGTAGCCGATGATGGCCGGGTCGATCGATCCCGACCGCGTGCCCATCATCACGCCCTCGAGCGGCGTCATGCCCATCGTCGTGTCGACGCTCCGCCCGTTGCGGACCGCGGTGCACGACGACCCGTTTCCGAGATGTGCCGTCACCAGCGCGTGGTCGTGGGGGTCGAGGCCCGCCTGGATGACGGCCTGGCGCGCGACGAAGCGATGGCTCGTGCCGTGGAAGCCGTAGCGGCGGACGCCGTGCGTGTCGAGCCAGTGGTGCGGCACCGGGTAGGTGTAGGCCACCGCCGGCATGGTCTGGTGGAACGCGGTGTCGAACACGCCGATCTGCGGCAGCCCGGGGAAGAGCTCCTGCGCGATGCGGATGCCGAGCAGGTTGGGCGGGTTGTGCAGCGGGCTCAGCGGCACGCACTCCTCGACCTTGGCGATCACCTCGGGGGTGAGCCGCATCGAGCTGGCGAAGCGCGCGCCGCCGTGGACGACGCGGTGACCCACGCCGACAATCGAGTCGGCGAGGCCCATCTCGCGGAGCAGTGCCACGACGGCGCGCAGCGCCTCTTCGTGAGCGGCGCCAGGGATGGGTCGCGACTGCCTCGTGCCATCGACCACCCAGTCGCACGTGGCGTCCGGCGATCCGAGGCGCTGTGCAATCCCGGCGATGGCCTGGTGAGAGGTCGACGGATCGATCACCGCGAACTTCGCGGACGAGGATCCACAGTTGAGCACGAGGACGTTCATGGTTCCGGCCTGACTTCGGCTGAGGAGAACAGACGACTACGGTGGGGAGTCCGTCGAGAGCGGGTAGACCGCCGCCCTGCGCCATGAACGCTAGCGCGTCGGTTCCCGAGGTGTCAAGGCACAGGGGTGCCGCGGTGCCACGGGGGCGTCGGGCCGCGCGGGGGCGTCGGGCCGCGCGGGGGCGCGGCCCCTACGGGGGGGTGTAGGGGCCGCGCCCCCGCGCGGCCCGGAACACCGGAACAGGCGTGTGCACTATTGAACAGCGGAGGACAGGCGAAGGGGCGTACGCTCAAGCCATGGGAACCAATGCCATCAAGACCAGCATCGCTACGGTGTGGCTCGTCGCAGCCGTCGTCGTCGGCTTTGCCCTCGACGTCACTTCGGGAAGCAGCCTGTTGGTGATGGCTGCGCTGGCGGTCCTCCCACCGCTCGTCATGTGGCACTTCTGGAATGCTCCCGACAAGACCATGAGCGAGAGCATCCAGGACAGTCGCCGCTGAGGAACGCCGCGGCCTGATCGGTCTGCGAACACCCACCCGACCCCGCTCAGGCGAGGGCAGCCGCGAGTTGCCCTGCTGCGGGCCCCTCGCTCCCCCACGCTCGTCGCGATTTGTCGCACCGCCAGCGTCCGCACGTCATATGGACCCGCTCGGTTGCGCGATGCGTTACGATCATCCAGCGCGATGCCGTGAGGGCATCTGACCTACGCTGGTACGTAACTCGCCGCGAGGCGCTCGCCGAGGAGTCTGTAGATGGCCAACCTGCCATCCCGTGATCCGTCCATCCCCATCACCACCAATGCCCCCCTGATCAAGTGGGTCGAGAAGATGCGCCGGCTGACACAGCCCGCCACGGTGCACTGGGTCGACGGGTCGCAGGAGGAATACGACCTGCTCTGTGCACAGATGGTGCAGGCGGGGACGTTCATCAAGCTGAACGAGGACCTCTGGCCCGGCTGCTATTACGCCAGGTCTGACGCCAGCGATGTCGCCCGCGTCGAGCAGCGCACCTTTGTCTGTTCGCTGTCGAAGGACAGTGCGGGCCCCACGAACAACTGGGTCAACCCGGTCGAGATGCGCCACAAGCTCAAGGACCTGTTCAACGGCTCCATGGCCGGCCGGACGATGTACGTCATGGCCTACAGCATGGGGGCCGTGGGCTCGCCGATGTCGCAGATCGGCGTGCAACTGACCGACTCGCCCTACGTGGTCGTCAACACGCGCATCATGGCCCGCATCGGTGTGCCGGTCCTGCGCGAGATCGAGCGCGACGTGAAGCGCGTCGTCCCGTGCATGCACAGCGTCGGCGCGCCCCTCGCCCCCGGCCAGCCTGATGTGCCCTGGCCCTGCAACCCGGAGAAGTACATCGTCCACTTCCCCGAAACGCGCGAGGTCTGGTCATACGGTTCCGGCTACGGCGGCAACGCCTTGCTGGGCAAGAAGTGCTTCGGCCTCCGGATCGCCTCGGCGATCGCGCGCGATGAGGGCTGGCTCGCCGAACACATGCTGATCGTCGGCATCGAGGATCCCCACGGCGAGAAGACCTACCTCGCCGCGGCGTTCCCGAGCGCGTGCGGGAAGACGAACCTCGCGATGCTGATACCGCCCGACAGCATGAAGGGCTGGAAGGTGACCATCGTCGGTGACGACATCGCGTGGATCAAGCCCGACAGCCATGGGCGCCTGCGCGCGATCAATCCGGAAGCGGGGGTGTTCGGCGTGGCGCCCGGCACGTCGTACAAGACGAACCCGAACGCGATGGCCACCATCTCGCGCAACGCCATCTTCACCAACGTCGGGCTGACGCCCGAAGGCGGCGTCTGGTGGGAGGGCATGACCGACGAGCCGCCGCAGGAGTGCACCGACTGGAAGGGGCAGGTGTGGACGCCGGCGATCGCGAAGGAGACGGGCGCCCTGGCCGCGCATCCGAACGCCCGCTTCACCGCGCCCATCTCGCAGTGCCCCATCATCGATCCGGCATTCGAGGATCCGGAAGGGGTGCCCATCAGCGCGATCATCTTCGGTGGCCGCCGCGCGACGACGATGCCCCTCGTGCACCAGGCGTTCAACTGGTCGGCAGGCGTCTACCTGGGCGCAACCATGGGATCTGAGATGACCGCCGCCGCCGTGGGCACCGTGGGCACGGTCAGGCGCGATCCGATGGCCATGCTGCCGTTCTGCGGCTACCACATGGGCGATTACTTCCGGCACTGGATCACGATGCAGCGGTCGCTCCCCCAGTCGCCGAAGATCTTCAGCGTCAACTGGTTCCGCAAGGACGCCAACGGCAAGTTCCTGTGGCCGGGCTTCCGCGAGAACATGCGCGTGCTCAGGTGGATCGTCGATCGCGTGCGCGGCCGCGTGCCCACGCGCGAGTCACCACTCGGCTGGATGCCCCGCTACGAGGACATCGACTGGACGGGCATGCCGATGTCACGCGAGCAATTCGAGGAACTGCAGGTCGTCGACCGGGCGCAGTGGCGCCGCGAGGTCATCGAGCACGAGGAACTCTTCCTGCAACTGCACGACCACTTGCCCAAGGAAATGATCTACGAGCGCGAGTTGCTCATCTGCCGCTTGTAGACGCGCAGTCCACAGGGAGGCGTCGTCGCCGACGACGCCTCTCCGCCTTTCACCCTCGCCACACTCACTCGGAAAACCGCTCCACCTCGCGCCCCTCGAGGTACGCCAGCAGGGCGTCGCACGCCGCGGCAGCAAAGCGGCGGTAGCCGTCATCTGTCGGCCAGCCGAGATGCGGCGTGAGCACCACGTTGTCCAGCGTGGTCAGCGGATGCGCCGTCCGCAGTGGCTCCTCGGCGAACACGTCCAGCCCGGCGCCCGCAATCTGCCGAGTGCGCAGCGCCTCGACGAGGGCGGCTTCGTCGACGAGGCCGCCCCGCGCGGTGTTCACGAGGAACGCGGTGCGCTTCATCCGGTCGAACTGTGGTGCGCCGATCATCCCGCGCGAGACGGGCGTCAGGGAGGCGTGCAGCGACACGAGGTCAGACTGCGAGAGGAGGTCTTCGAGCGAACACCTGCCGGTACCTGCTGCCGCGGCGGCAGCATCGGTAAGCCGCGGGCTCCATGCCAGCGTGCGCATGCCGAACGCCGTCCCGAGCCGCGCCACGTGCTGACCCACGCGGCCGAGCCCGACGATTCCCAGGGTCTTGCCGTGGAGCACCGGCGTCGAGGGCGTGCGCCACTCGCCGCGCCTGACCGCCTCGTGCTGCACGGGGATCTGGCGCATGACGGCCAACGCGAGCCCCATGGCGAGTTCGGCCGCGCCGATCGAGTAGCCCCCGCTGGCCCTGGCGACGACGATGCCGAGTTGGGCCGCTGCCTGCAGGTCGATGTGATGCGCGTGATTGCCGGTCTGGGCGATGATCCGGACGTCGATGAGCTGCTCGAGGAAGGCACGCGTGAACCGCGTCCGCTCGCGGTTCGCCACGAGCGCGTCGAACCCGCGCAGCGCCGCGGCGTTGCCAATCGGGCCGGTGAAGATGTGCACCTCGGCGCGCTCACGCAACCGCTGCACGCCGGTTGTGCCGTCGTACGCATGGTGCACGTCGTCGAGGATCGCGACTCGCACGCGCGCCTTACCGGAAGAGAATCCAGGACAGCGCGGCGCCGACGAACGCCATCGAGAACCCCCACGCCAGCAACTTGTTGAACAGGGCGCGAGCGTCGGTCGGCGGTGGGGTCGCGGCCAGGAACAGTGCACCCACCGTGGACAGCGACGACAGGTCAACGAGGCTCGACCCGACATTCATCGACCACGCGATGGGCAGCGGCGGCAGCCCGCCGAGGCGCTCCGCGATCCCGGGCACGATCGGGAGAAACGCCGGCAGCACCACACCTGACGTGCTGCTGTAAACCGAAACAAGGCCAGTACCGAACGCGACGATCGGGTTGATGGTCGCCGGTGAGGCGACGTTCGCCATGGCGGCGGTGAACAGGTCGAGGCCTTCGGTCTTCTCGAGGATCGACACCAGCACCGTCACACCCGTCACCATGAGGATCACGCCCCACGGCATACCCCGGATGGCCTGCTTCTCGTCCACGGCACCGAGCAGCGTCAGGATGGCGGCGATCGCCAGGGCCATCATGCCGACGTGCATGTCGAAGCCCGCGACCGCCACGATGAGGACGAGGATCCCGGCCAGCGTCAGCCAGTGGGCGCGCTGCATGGCACCCGTCTCCGGCTCCGCGGTGACCACGCCGGCATCCCGTCGCCTGAACAGCGTCAGCCCGCCGAGCAGCGCAAACCCGCCGAACCCGACAATCGAGTGGGCGAGCGCGTTGTAGGCATATGTCTGCCACTCGACGCCGCCGAGCCCGATGCGGCCCATGACGCCGTTGGCGACGATCCCCGTCGGGGCGAACGGCGACAGCGTGCCGGCGAGCGCGCCGTTGCCCGCCATGATGATCATGAGGAGCGGCGAGATGCCGGCCCTGGCCGCCACGGCCATGGCGGGCGGCGCCAGCAGCGCGGCCGTCGGTGTGCCGCCCGGGCCGATCGTCGAGATCACGAGGCCCAGCACGAAGAACATGATCGGCAGCACGCCGGCATGACCGCGGCACAAGCGCACGGCTCGGCCGGTCACCCGCGAGAGCGTCCCGTTGGCCTCCGAACCACTGAACAGCAGGGTCACGCCCACGAGCGTGACGAGCAGCGGCGTCGGAAAACCCTCGAGCACGGCGTTGACCGACATGCCGCCGAGGTACACGCCCACGGTCCACGCGAGCACGAGCGACACGACGCCCACGTTGACCGCCGTGGTGCAGCTGAGGGCGACCGCGATCACGAGCGCGGCCACCGACACCCAGGCCAGGCTCATGCGGTCTCCTTCGCCGCGCTGGTCGCGTGCGAGCCTGACGCCACGGCCGACCGGGGGGTCACCACCTGCACCAGTTGCCCGATGTCGTTCACGGTCTCGAGCGTCTCGAGCATCGCGAGCGCTTCGGTGATCGTGGCTGGCGACAGCACGAGCGACGCGCAGTCCGAGAACTTGCCGTGCAGGTCCTCGCGCGTGAAGGGATGATCGGGACCACCGCGATAGCGCTCGTCGGCCTCCTGGACGAGGCGCCGCCCGTCGGCGAGATCGACCTCCACGGTGCTGCGGATGCGATCGAAGCCACGAGCCTCGATGACCGGGTCGAGGATGGTCTGGACCCGCGCCATCATCTCCTGCACCGGCGCGCTGCACACGAACTCGTCGGTGAACTCGCGGATGCCCGCCTTGCGGCGGATCGCGATGCTCGACAGCATGAACGCCGGGCAGAACTTCGCCTCGAGCTCGCTGTGCGCGATGGCGTAGCGCAACGGGTTGAGGATGTTCGACCCGGCGCGCAACCGGATCGCCGTGATCTGATCGGGGCTGACGTCGTGCGTGATCACGAGCTTCAGCATGGCATCCATGCTGGGATGCCCGAGCACGCCGCACGGGTAGGGCTTGATCGAGATGCCGGGCGTGACGATGCTGTGCGGCTGGCCGAGCGTCCCGACGATCACCGCCGGATCGAAGCCCCCGCTGAAGCTGAAGACCTCGAAGAATCCCCACGGCCCGTCGAGCGCGTCGGCGCCCCCGGTGAAACCGCGAGACGCCAACTCCGCGGCGATCACGCCGTTCTGTGCCGCGCGTCCCACGTGGAGGGGCTTGGTCATCGTGCCGAAGTTCACGCGGATGCCGCCAGCCAGGCTCGCCGCAATCGCGATGGCGTGGGCCGTCGCCGCCGCGTCGAGTCCCAGCAGCTTCGCCGCCGCGGCGGCGGCGCCGAACGTGCCGACCGTGCCCGACGAGTGGAAGCCCTTCTTGTAGTGGAAGGGGTGAATCGCCTCGGCGATCTTGCACTCGACCTCGAAGCCGGTGAGGAACGCCTCGAGGAAGCGCGCGCCCGACACGTGGTGCCGTTCGCCGAGCGCCAGCGCGGCCGCCAGCGGCGGGATGGTGGGGTGGGTCATCAGGCCGAAGATGCGATCAGGGCTCGACGAGAGCTGCGTGTCATCGAAGTCGAGGGCGTGCCCGCTGGCGCCGTTCGCCAGGGCCGTGAGGGAGGCGGTCGTGCCGAAGGGTGCGGGCGCCACGACCGTCGCCTCGGCTGTCGCGCCCGAGGCCGAGATGTAGTCGCGCAGCATGCCGCTGCCGGCCGTCGTCGACCCGGCCAGCGTCACGCCGAGGCCGTCGATGACGCACCGCTTGCCCATCGCCACCACGTCAGCCCCGAAGTCGTCCCACCGCGCACGGGTGATGAAGTCCACGACCGCCCGCGTGGCGCGCACCTGCTCCGTCATGTCGTCCCTCCGGGCGTCACCGCCCGTCACACGCCGAACGGTGCTGCGCACCGTGCGGCCTCTCGTCGCCCTGGGGCCCTGTGTGGGTCGCGAGAGGATACTTCGTCGTGTCGCCGGGGCGGAAGTACATGTCACAGCGCTGACCTTGGAACCTTGGCGGGCCGCGCGGGGGCGGGGCGGGCCGCGCAGGGGCGCGGGGCGGGCCGCGCGGGGGCGCGGCCCCTACGGGCGGCCGGCTGTCACGTTTCCGGCCGCCTGCTGTTCTCCCGTGTGGAACCTCTCTCACGGAGTCAGCCATGTCACGCCATGCACATCGCCGCCTTGCCTTCACGCACCGCACCCTGGTCGCGGTGTCGTTCGTCGCGCTCCTCTCCCTCCCCGGCCTCGCGTCGGCCGCGGTCGCCGATCAACCGCGCGTGCCGGCGACCATCGTCGTCTCGGCGCCCGGCGAAACCATGGAACTGGAACTCCACGATGGGTCCAGGTTCTACGGCAGGGTGGAATCGGTCGCCGATGACACGATCGTGTTCCTGACCGTGGGAGGCGCGCGCGTCACCGTGTCGCGCGCAGACATCGTCGTGCTGCGCCGCGCGCGTGGACGTGTCGATGAGAACGCCGAGTTCATTCCGGCGGATCCGAACGCGACGCGTCTGTTCTTCGGCCCGACCGGCCGCGGGCTGCCTGCCGGCAGCGGCTACGTGGGCGTCTACGAGTTCTTCATGCCGTTCGTGCAGGTCGGCGTCACCGATCGCATCTCGGTTGGCGGCGGCACCCCCCTGTTCTTCGGCGCCGACACGTCGCACCCGTTCTGGTTCACACCCAAGGTGCAGGTCTACAAGGGCAAGTCGGCCGAGGCCGCGGTGGGTGTGATGCACATCACGGCGTTCGACGACGATGAGGATGGCAGCGTGGGGATTGCGTACGGCGTGTCGACGTTCGGCACGACTGACCGCTCAATCACGGTCGGGGCCGGCTGGGGGTACACCTACGAGGAAGGCGACAGCGGCGGCGCCGCAGTCGGGATGGTGGGAGGCGAGCACCGGGTGAGCCGCCGCCTGAAGGTCATCACCGAGAACTACCTGTTCGAGCATGGCGGCATCCTGAGCCTGGGCGTCCGGTTCATCGGCGACCGACTCTCGGCCGACCTCGCGCTCGCAGTGCCGGTCGATGGCGACGAGACGTTCGTCTTCCCCATGGTCAACTTCATGTGGACCTTCGGCAACAGGTAGGCCGCGACGCGAACGCGCACGCCGCGTTGCCGCCGACAGACTCCGGTATGATTGGGCCGCACGCTTCTGCTGGAGGTGCGGCCCGTGATGCCGGTGGACCATGCCTGAGCGACCACGCCCCCGCGGCACCAGGCGGCCACGTCCAGCTGCATGGGTCTACGCCGTCATCGGCGCGTTCCTGCTCTACTTCGGCGTCCTCCTCTACGCCGACCTCTTCCAGCGCACCCCCACCGGACTGCACATCGCCTTCGACGAGGCGGGCGTGCTGGTTGCCGGCGTGACGGCCGGCTCTCCCGCCGCGCAGGCGGGCATCAAGCCGGGCGACCGCGTGCGGTCGTACGCGGAGCGTCGCGTGATGACGCGCCTCGACTGGATGGCGGTGGACGCGAACCTCACGGGCGGTCCCATCGCAATCGACGTGACGCGCGACGGCGCCGTGTTCTCGACGCGCATCGAGTCGGCGGTGCAACGTCGCTGGGAGTCGCTCGAGAGCAAGAGCCTCGCCCTCTGGTTCGCCCGGCTCGTGCAGGCGCTGTGTCTCGCCCTCGGCGTGATGGTCGCGGTCAGGCGCCCCGGCAACTGGCTTGCGGGACTCGCGGCGCTGTTGCTCGGCAGCCTCGCGGTCTTCACCATCGTCCTGCCCTTCGGCTTCGCCCGCTACTGGCGGAGCCTTCCCGCACCGCTCGAGTGGGCCATGTGGCTGCCCTTCCTGTGCAGCATGGCAGGCCCGATGCTCTTCTTCCTGTTCAGTGCCCGGTTTCCGCAGCCGCTCCTGCGCGACCGCCCGTGGGCCGTGCCCCTCCTGTGCGTCCCCGGGGCGATCATCCTGGCCTGGCACGTCGCGTTCGGGTACATCGCCGTGCAGCTCGAGGCGCGCACCCTCACGGGCCGCGACTGGATGCCGCACATGGTCGCGCTCACGACTGCCTATTCGGCCGGCGGATTGGTGATGCTGGTCGCCCAGTACCGCCGACTGCACGAGCCTGCCGAGGTGCGCCGCCTGCGCCTGCTCCTGGCAGGCGCAACCATTGGCGCGTTGGCGGCCGCCCTGGTCGAAACGGAATTCTGGCTCGGCAGCTCATCGCAGGTGACGAGCGGCCTGTTCCACTCGCCGCTGACGCTGGCGGGCGTGTTGATGTTGCTGCCCTTCCCGCTTTCTGTGGCGTACGTGGTGCTGCGGCAACGCGTGTTCGATGTCGGGTCGATCCTGCGCCAGGGCGTGCGCTACGCGCTGGCGCGACGGCTCCTGATCGGCCTCGTGCCCGTGCTGGCGGTCGCGCTGATGGCCGACATCCTGCTGCGCCACGACCAGCCGATCGGCCCACTGCTGCAGGCACGGGGATGGCTCTACGCATTGCTCGCGGGAGCGCTCGGGGTGACGCTCGTCAACCGGCGCCGATGGCTCGACGAGCTCGATCGCCGCTTCTTCCGCGAACGTCACCGGGCCGAGCAGGTCCTGCACAGCGTGGCCGCCCGGCTGCGCACGGCCACTGATCCTGCCGGCGCCGCCGCGCACGTGGTCGATGAAGTGGCTGCCGCCCTGCAACCGGCGTTCGTCGGTGCGCTCGCGCACCGTGGTGACACCGGTCCCTTTGCCATCCTCGCGGCGACGCCATCGTTTCCCCGGCAGTTCGCCCCGGCGCCGGGCTGGACGCTGGTCGGACTTGCGCGTGCCACGGGATCGGCCCTCCAGCTATCGCCCGATCACGACACGTGGATTACGCAGCACCTGACCGCCGACGAGTCACACGCCGTGTTCGACGCCGAGGTGGAACTGGTCGTCCCCGTGACGGTCGAGGCCGGGCGCGAGGTGCTGCTGGCGCTCGGGCCGAAGCGGTCAGAGGAGCCCTACACGCGCGACGACATCGCGCTGCTCGAGGCGATCGCCGCGAGCCTTGGCCTCCTGCTCGATCGCGCGGTGTCGGCGACGCCGACGTCGATGCCGGACGAAGGTGACGCGTCGCTGGCCGAGTGTCCTGACTGCGGCGCCTGTTTCGATACCACCCTCGCGCGGTGCCCGCACGACGGCGTGCTGCTGATGGTCAACGATCTGCCGCCGGTACTCGCGGGGCGGTATCGGTTCGAAGCCCGCATCGGCGCCGGCGGCATGGGGCGCGTCTACCGCGCACGCGACGAGGCCCTCGTCCGCCAGGTGGCGGTGAAGGTGATCGGGGATCACCTCGTGGGCAGCAGCGACGCCGCCGAGCGATTCAGGCGCGAGGCGCAGGTGGCGGCGAGCTTCACGCATCCCAACGTCGTGACGGTCTACGACGTCGGCGTCACGCGCAGCGGGCGCGCGTTCCTGCTGATGGAATGCCTTGAAGGCCGCACGTTGCGCGACGCCATTTCCCGCGACGGCGCGCTCGACGTGCCGCGTGCCTCGCGCGTGGTCAGTGACATCTGCCACGTCCTGGAGGAGGCCCACAGCCGACGCCTCGTGCACCGCGACCTGAAGCCCGAGAATGTCTTCCTCGCGCGTTCGACCGATCACGAGGTGACGAAACTGCTCGACTTCGGCATCGCCAAGGTCCTTGCGGGGTCATCGTCGGTGACCACGCCGCGCACACACGCCGATGTGATCGTCGGCTCGCTGGCGTACATGTCGCCCGAGCAACTGGCCGGCGAGGAGACATCGCCGTTGTGGGACCTCTGGGCGCTCGGGGTGATGACGGCCGAGATGCTGACGGGCTCGCGACCGCGCGGTCTGGCCAACCACCAGCGCGACGCGGAGCTCACCACAGGGACCTATCCGGTGGTGCACACGCCACGGCGGCTCAGTGCGGCGCTCGCGGTCTTTGTCGCTGCCGCCCTCGCCGACGACGTGGCCAGCCGGCCGCAGTCGGCGCACGAGTTCCTCGAGCGCTTCACGCGGGCCATCGCCGCCTGAAACCCTGAGCGCACGTGTGTTGATGCCGTACCGACACCGACCTGCACTCAACAAGACTGAGTCGAAGGGTGAGCCGGGCGCGGCTCCCCCGCGTCACGCGGCGGCCACGATCAGGACGTGACGGAGTTCCGCGTCGGCAGCGACGGCATCGCTGACCGTCTCGGCGATCTCCTCGCGCAGGCACGTCCCGTACTTCAACCGCAAGCGGTGCACGGCGGTCCGCACCGCCGGTTCGGTCGCGCCGAGTTCCGCGGCCACCTCGCGGTAGGCACGCTCCCCACCCGCGTCCGACGTCAGGAACGTGCGCAGCAGCGCGAACTCGCGTTCCTTGCCGGCGCGTTCCTGCTGGGCGCGGAGGCGATCGACGGCGCGCTCCAGGACGATGTGCGCCCAATGCCGGTCGAACAGGCGCTCGGGGTCGAGATCGTCACGGTGCAGTGCCTTGTAGCGGCGTTCGAGCGCGTCGGGGTCGAAGGCCACGCGGGCCATGTGTCCACCGCGCTTCTGCGCGCGCTCGCGATCCCACTCGTTGGCGACGAAGTTCTTCACCGAGGCGAGCAGGAACGAGCGGAATCGGCCGAGTGCCGGATCGACGTTCGCGAGCCGCTGCGATTCGACGAGGTGGAGGAAGAAGGCCTGCGTGAGGTCGGCCGCGTCCTCCGGTGACAGGCCCCGCCGCCTGAGGAAGGCGTAGATGGGCGGCCAGTAGGCATCGCACAACACCCCGAGCGCGTCGCGACGCCGCTGCGTGTCAGCGGTCTGCGCTGCCCGCACGACGCTCCAGTGGGTGGTCTCGAAGCGCTGGCCGATGGCGAACCTCCCTGCTGTCTGGCGCAACAGTATCGTGAAACGCCCGTATCGGGACTGGCTATCAGCTCATGACAGGGCGGCATGGCGCCGCCGCACGGTCGCCGCCGCTCGCTCGCGGCACTCCGTGAAGAGCGCCTTGTAGACCTCGCAATAAGGGTCCTTCGCGAGGATCGTGCCGGTGGCCGCGAAGGTGCGAACCGGACAACCGCCATGACACAGCGACAGGTGCGCGCAGGATCCGCAGTCGTCGTGATCCACGAGGTGCGCCGGCCGATCGAGGAATGCCTGGCGCGCGGGGCTCGCGCCCAGCATTTCGGAGAGGCTCGATGTGCCGAAGACATTGCCGAAGCGGTGCTCGGGATAGCTGGTGACCCAGCAGTCGCAGAGCGCCACCGAGCCGCGCGCATCGATCGCCGCGAACTCGTTCGCACAGTTCGGCTGCCAGATGCAGGGCAGTTGCGCCTGGCGGCCCGAGAACGCGTCGAGGAGCGCGTCGAACGGACCGAGGCGGACGCCACGGTCGGCGCCGGTCTCCATCCAGGCGTCCAGGAGTTCGATCAGGAAACGGGTCAGCGCCTCGGGCGCCAGCGTGTCGCCCCCCTGCCCCGGCCCGCCCGGGAAGGGCAGGTTCACCTGGAGGTCGTCGATGCCGGCCTGCTGCGTGAAGAACGACAGGAACTCGCGCGCCCCGATGTCGAGGCTGCCCGCGTGGAGCACCGCGATCACGCCGACCTTCAGCCCGGCCTCGCGGGCCTGTCGCACCGATCGGAGCCACACCTCGGTGTAGCGTTCGGTGCTCCCGTTCTTCAGCCGGCGGTGACGATTCGGAACGTCCATCGACGTGCCGACCGAGCCGTCGAACATCGTGCGCAGGATCGCGTTCCAGTGCGGCCCGTAGCCGATCAGGTTGGTCTGCAGCGAGTGATGGAACACGAGGCCGCGCTGCGCCGCGGCCTGCCCCATCGTCTCGAAGGCGCGCTCGAACCACGCGTGGCCCATCAGCAGCGCCTCGCCGCCCTGCCAGTACAGCTCCGCCCGCGTCGTCCCGCGCTCGGCCATGTAATCGAGGATCCTGCCGGTGAGCTGCGACAGCTGCATCGTGCGACAGCGAGATGCGCGCCTTCTCCTCGAAGCAGTAGTCGCAGGCGACGTTGCAGTCGAGCGTCGGCAGCAGGATGAGGCTGAGCGGCGGCCCGGTCACGTCTGCACCGGCCCTGCTTCGTCGAGGTCGCGCGCGAGCTGACCCGAGGCGGCCCGGAGTTGCTCGAGCAGTTCGATGACCGGCCCGCAATCGTACGCGGGATCCGGCCACTTGAAGTAACCCGCTACAGAAGTCGCGAAAACGGCACGTCGCGCACGCCGCCCCGGCCGCGGTCAACGCCGGAGAGGTGCGCGGCAACGAAGCCCTCGTCTGGCGGGGGTTCCCGCGGGTCGGCAGTCCCGTCCTCTGCCATCCTCTGGTGGAACGCCGGGTCACGCTCCACGGCCATCCACAGCGTCGTGGGCACGCCGTGGACGTCGTGGGCGAGGGCCGAGTGGAAGAACTCGACCGGCTCGGTCGCCTGTGAGTCGTGCAGGTACGCCTCGAGGACGGACGCGAGTTCGGCGACTGCCGCAGGCGTTGGTTGCTGCGCCGCCAGGCGCACAGGCAGGTGGAGGGCCATCGCCACGCGGGCAGCCTTCGCCACTCCGCGCTCGACCGGAATCGTCACGCGAAGCGGGCGCTCGTTCGCGACGTGCGCGACCGCGTAGAGCAACGCGGCCTCTGTCCCGGGCTCCACCACGCGCAGGTCGAGCCCGATGCCGGGCGGCCAGTCACTGCCGGCAAGCCCAACTGGGGTCTCGACCCAGACGACGCGCCGCGGATCGACATCCGCAACGCGAGGCACATCCCCGGGATTCGTGACGCGCAGGATGAGCGCGCCCTGTCCATGGTCTGCCGCGCACACCACTGGCACGCTGACGACTGTTGAGAACGGCTCGTCGTCCGGAGCTATCGGTTCACCCAGGCAGCGCCGCCGCCGCCACGCTTGTTCACCCAGCCGGCAGTGCTGCCGCCACCGGCCTTGTTCACCCAGCCGGCGGAACCGCCGCCGCCGGCCCTGTTCACCCAACCGCCGGCGCCGTTGACCCACGCGCCGGCCTTGTTGACCCACGCCCCGGCCTTGTTGATCCAGCCGCCTCGCGTGTTGACCCACGTGGCGCTGCTGTTGACCCACGCGGAAGCCGGCCGCGTGCTCACGGCCACGAACGAGCCGCCGAGCGCGAGCGTGGCGACGGCCGCCGACCAGGACTTGACGCCTTGCAGGAACTCGCGCCGGGCCTCGTCGACCGGCTCGGGAAGGAAGTCGTCGCGCGTGTCGTCCATGACGGTCCTACTTCTTCTCTGGCGGCGCGCCGCCGGTGAGGTTCGAGAAGTGCATGGTGCGGACGAGCCACTTGCCCGCGATCTTCTCGAACGTGACCGAAAGGTTGAGCCCGACCTCGACGACCGTCGCCCCCTTCGTCATGGTGACCTTGGTGGACGTCATCAGCCAGGCCATGTCGCCGAGCACGTGACCGTCGCGCCACAGCGCTTCGACCGTCTGCTTGCCGGGATCGAAGTCCTCGAAGAAGTGGCTGTAGGCGACCGCAATCTCCTCGTGGCCACCCCAAATCTCGCCCGGGCCCGTGCCCAGGATGGTCGCATTGGGCGCAAACAGCGCGAGCACGCCCTTCATATCGTGCGCCGTGAACGCCTTGTCGTGCGCGTCGAGCAGCGCCTTCAACGCTTCCACCTCGGGGCTCGGCTTCGCCCCCTGGGCGCGAAGCGGCGTCGCCGCAGCGATCAGCCCGAGGGCCATGCCGAGGGCCGCCCGGCGGCGTGGAAGGGTCATCGTGTCAGACATTGGTTGTTCCTCCGTTACGGGAACTCGGTCGTCGCGCAGAACGGGTGGACACCCGTTCAGCCTCACGAGTTTATACCTTTCTCAGCTCTGCAGCCTGAGTTCCGTCGCCTCGATGGCGCCGTCGAGCCCGCAGCGACGCGGCGCTCTCGTGAGGTCAGTCGCCAAGGCGGAAAGCGCCCTCGAAGATGACCGGCGCGCCTCCCGAACGCAGCGTGCCCGGACGCGGCAGGTTGAGTTCCCTGAGGGGCACGGCAGGGTCGGGTGCGAACCCGGCGGCGCCGAGTTCCGACACGAGTTGCGCCTCGGTCAGGAAGCACCGCGCGATCACTGATCAGTTGCCACGTGCAGGCGTTCGACTCAGGCGGCGAGCAAGGCGCCCGACGGCTTTCTCGATTTCACGGAACCACAGGACGGTGCTTGCGACGATCGTGCAGCGCAGCCAGTCGTCGCCGCTCAGGGGCATGGTCGAAAACGCCTGCTGGAGCACCGGCACGGTGACCACGGCCCACTGCAGGACGACCGACAGGGCAACCGCCGCCCACAGCCAGCGGTTCGTGAACAGGCCCCGGAAGGCACTGTGCTCATCCGAACGGGCGTTGAGCACGTTGAACATCTGGAACAGCACCAGCACCGTGAAGGTCATCGTGTGCGCGTAGCGCATGTCGCCCGTGCCCTCGACGAAGCCCCCGGGCAGCGCGGCGTCGAGGACGTACAGCGTGCCGGCCGCCATCACCGCGCCGGTGACGACGATGCCGAGCCACATGCGAAGCGTCAGGATGCCCTCGCCCCTGGGACGCGGAGGCAACTCCATCACGCCGGCATCGACCGGATCGACGCCGAGGGCCATCGCGGGGGCCCCGTCGGTCACGAAGTTGATCCACAGCAACTGCGTCGCCAGCAGCGGGCAGCACGACGACGCCTGCCTCGGCCTGCAGTCCCATCGGCACGGCCAGCAGGACGCCGAAGAACATGGTCAGGACTTCGCCGATGTTCGACGACAGCAGGTAGCGGAGGAACTTCCGGATGTTCGAGAAGATGGCGCGGCCCTCTTCGACCGCCGCGACGATCGACGCGAAGTTGTCGTCGATCAGGATCATGTCGGCAGCGTCTTTCGAGACGTCGGTGCCGCTCACGCCCATCGCCACGCCGATGTCGGCGGCCTTGAGCGCCGGGGCGTCGTTGACGCCGTCGCCCGTCATGGCCACCACGGCGCCCTGCCGCTGCAGCGCCTTCACGAGCCGCAGCTTGTGCTCGGGGTTCACGCGCGCGTACACCGACACGCTCTGACGACCGTGCGCGTGAAGGCGTCCTCGTCCATCGCGTCGAGGTCTGCACCGGTGGCCGCGCGTGCGTCGCGCGTGATGCCGAGTTCGTGCGCGATGACGGCGGCCGTGCGCGGATGATCGCCGGTGATCATCAACGTCCGGATCCCGGCCTGCTGCGCACGCGCCACGGCGGCACGGGCTTCTTCGCGGGGCGGATCGTCCATCCCCACCAGCCCGGCAAACACGAGGTCGTGCTCCAGGTGCTCGCCCACGTCGTCTGCAACGGCGACCGTGGGCTCGAGAGCGCCGGAAGGCGACGCCCAGCGTGCGCAGCGCGCGGTCGGCAAGCGCCGTGCTGGTCTCGAGAATCTGCGGTGCGGCGCGCCGCGTCGAGCGGCCGCGTCGCGTCGCCGCGCAGTTCGTGCGAGCAGCGCGTCAACAGGACGCCGGGAGCGCCCTTGGTGAAGAGGAGCACCTGCCCGTCGTGCTCGGCGTCGGCGTGCAGCGTGCTCATCAGCTTTCGTTCTGACGAGAACGGCACCTCGCCGACGCGCGCAAAGCGCGCCTCGAGCCGGCCCGGCTCGAGTCCGGCCTTGCGCGCGGCCACGATCAGTGCGCCTTCGGTCGGGTCGCCCCGCACCTCCCACTGCCCGTCGGCATCGTGGAGCAGCGCGTTGTTGGCGAGCCCGGCGATGGCGAGGGTGCGATCCAGCTCGATCCGCAGCGGGCCGTCAATGGCGCCTCCGCCCTCGCGCGCGACGTCGCCGCTCGGGCGCATAACCGATGCCCCCGAACGTCACGTGCCCGCTCGCGGTGACGACCGCGCGCACGGTCATCTCGTTCCTGCGTGAGGGTACCGGTCTTGTCTGACGCAATGACGTTGGCGCACCCGAGTGTCTCGACCGCCGAGAGGCGCCGCACGATGACCTTCCGGCGCGCCATGCGCTGGACGCCGATGGCCAGCACCGCCGTCACCACGGCCGGCAGCCCTTCTGGAACGGCAGCGACCGCCAGCGCCACGCCGAGGATGAGCACGTCGAGCCAGCGCCGCGAAGCCTTGCACGTCCTCGACCAGGAGGATCGTGGCGATCATCACGACGGCGATGACGATGACGACGATCCCGAGCAGTTTGCCGACGCGATTGAGTTCGACCTGCAGCGGCGTCGTCTCGGGTGGCGTGCTCTTCAGGAGCCCGGCGATGCGGCCCATCTCGGTCTGCATCCCGGTGGCGACGACGACCGCGCGGCCGCGTCCCTGGGTAGCCAGCGTGCCGCTGAAGACCATGTTGCGGCGGTCGGCGAGGTCCGTGTCTACCGCGACCGCCGCCACACCTTTCGAGACGGGCACGCTCTCGCCCGTCAGGACCGCTTCTGCCGTGGACAGCGACGTCGAGACGATGACGCGCGCATCGGCGGCGATCGTGTCGCCCGCTTCGATGGCGAGGATGTCACCCGTGACGACCTCGGCAGCGGGCACCCGCTGCGGCAGCCCGTCTCGCACGACCGTCGCCTGCGCCGCCGCCATCTTGCGCAGCGACGCCACGGCCACTTCTGCCCGCGCCTCCTGGACGTAGCCCATGACCGCGTTGAGCAGGACGACGCCGAGAATGGCCAGGGATTCGTACGGCAGGAGCGAGTCGCGCTCGTAGACCCACAGCGCCGCCGAGATGACGGTGGCCACGAGGAGCAGGATGACGAGGACGTCCTCGAACTGCGCCAGCAGCTTCCGCCACCGGGGGACGGGCGCGTCTGGCGCCAGTTCGTTCGGTCCGTCGTCTGCGAGCCGGGCCTGGGCCTCCGACGCGCTGAGCCCTCGCGCACCGTCGGTCACGAGGGCCGACAGCACGGCGTCGACGCTTTCGCAGTGTGGGTTTGGCAGCCGCCTGTGCGCAGGCGTTGCGGTCGGGCTCGACATGGTCACGGCAGGCCTCTCAGACCGCCTGCGGCACACGCCGCGCCCTCGGCGGCCAGGGCGTGAAGAGTCATGCCACCCGCGTGGGTGAGCGCCCGGCCGGCGGTCCGCACGGGTGAACCTACCAGAATGGGTATGTGGACGAAAGTCGGCCCGCGCCGTTGCCCCCTGGGCATGACGACCGCTCCGGCTGCGCCCGGCACGCCGGATGACGAGCGTCGGGCCGGCCGCCGCGACGCCATGCGCCTGGTGGCGCGCTAGACTAGCGCGACGCGACACGATCGCGTTCGGAGGAGCGTCCATGCGGTTCCATGCGAACTCATTCGTCCTGGGCCTATCGCTCGCAATCGCGGTGCTGATCACGGCAGGCCCGCCGCATCACGCTGCCCGGGGCAGCGCCGGCGCTGCCGGCGACCAGGCCACGGCGACGCCGGATCTCGACGCGCGCGTGCGGGCCTATCTCGATGCGCGCCGGGGAACGTGGCGTGACATGAACGTCGATGCCGTCGATGGTCAGACGTTGCACGACCTCATCCTCGAGCACCGGTTCACGCGGGCGCTCGAGATCGGCACGTCCACGGGGCACTCCGGCATCTGGATCGCGTGGGCCCTGAGCAAGACGGGCGGGCGCCTGACCACGCTCGAGATCGATCCGCAGCGTCACCGCGAGGCGGTGGCGCACTTCAAGGCCGCGGGCCTCGAGCGCTACATCGACGCCCGCCTGGGCGATGCCCACGAGCTGACGCGCACCCTGCAGGGCCCATGGGACTTCGTGTTCTCGGATGCCGACAAGGAGTGGTACCCGAACTACCTTGCGGCCGTGTGGCCCAAGGTCGCCCCCGGCGGCTGCTTCACGGCGCACAATGTCGCGATGCGCGGCGGCGGAGCCAGGGATTTCCTCGCCGCGCTCGACCGCCTCACCGACGGGCGGACGACGATCAACCGTGCGAGCTGGTCGGGGATTTCGATCACCTGCAAGACATCGCCGCGCTAGCGCCGATGGCAGATCCCGGGCGCGTGCAGGGCGGCGACCGACACCCTCAGCGATTGGCGAGCGTGCGGAAGCCCTTGCCTCGCAACAGGTGTTCGTCGGCCGTCACGAGCGTCAGGTCGTAGACGTCTGCCGTTGCCGCAAGGAACCGATCGGCTGGATCGTCGTGGTCGACGCGCAGCGCCCGGCTGCGAATCGCCACCTCGCGGCTCAATGGCGCATCGTGCATGGGCGCCGTAGTGAGGGCCAACTCCACCCAGTCGCGCGGGGCCATGCCGTTTCTGACCCGCACACGTCCGCGCTCGGCGAGCAGCAGGAACTCCCAGACGCTGATCGGTGACAGCCACAGTTCATTGCCCTCGCGCGCGAGCGCAGCGGCGACGCGTTTCGTGAGCCGCTCGGGCGCGACGTGGCTCCAGAGCCAGATGTGGGTGTCGAGCAGCAGCTTCACTTGAGGGCGTCCCACGTGACGAGTTCGCCTGACGGCACCGTCACGTCGGCCTGGATGTCGAGTGTCCCCCGCAGCGTCCCCAGCCACTCGCGCGGCGCGGGGTCCGGCATTGGGGGGACGATGTCGGCCACGGGCTTGCCGAACCGCGTGACGCGCAGCGGCCGCCCCGTCCGGCGGACGCGCTCCAGCGCGGCCAGGCAGGTGGCCTTGAACGTCGAGATCGCCATCGTGTCCATCGCCGGATATTACCATGGTCAGAGACCATGGTCATGTTGCCCATTTCGATCACCGGCACGACGCCGCGGGTTGACCGGCTGCGCGTGAGCGCCACACGCAGGCTGGGCGCGGTGGCCTACAGGTCCATCTTGAAGCCCAGTGTCAGGTGGGCTTCGTGGTACTGGTAGAACTCGCCGAGCGTGGGCCGTCCATCGAGGTACTCGAGATACAGCCTGTAGGCACGTCCGTTGGTTCGCGCGACGAGGCCCCCCTGGAGGGCGGCATCGAGGCGCCATCCACGCTCCTGCATCGCCGCGAGGTCTGTCGCACCGTACCATGCGAAGCGCCCGCCCATGACGCGCCCGCCCTCCCACTCGAGGCCCCCCTGGACGCGCCAGGGTTCCTGTTGCTCACTGCGCATCGTCCAGGCGACACCGGTCTCCGCATACGCGCCCCAGGCATTCGAGAAGCGCCAGCGCGCCCCGATGGCCACTTCCTCGCGCGTGTAGTTGAAGCGCGTGGCGCCGGTGCGAATCGCGTACTCGTCGCCGAGGTGTGCCGAGATGTGGAACAGCGCCAGCCGCAGCGCCAGCGGACCACGCGACGCCGTCTCGAACGTCAGGCCGTAGTTGCCATCCCACCCGATGGCATCCAGCTTGTGCATCGAATCGAACAGCGCATCGAGCCCCGCGTCGAGGCTGACCTGCCAGCTGCGACCCGACGTGCCCCCGGAGTCGAGGCGCAGCAGGCCGAAGCTCCCTCCGCCGCTCAGTCCGGTTCGCGGGCTCATGGAGTCCGGGATGTCGGTGCGCGTGTAGAACCGCTCCTGGATCGAGTTGGTCGGCCGATGGGGATCGGCGACATACACGGGGAACACGTTGCCCGCCGGCAAGAGCGTGAGTTTCGTGCCGGCCTTGCTGGTCCAGGTCGGGTCGCGCATCTCCACAGCCGGGGATCCGTCGCTCGGCGGCGCCGGCTGCGCGTCTGCCGTCGCAGCAGTGATCAGGACGGCGAGTGCGACCGCGAGTAGCCGGGCGACCCGCGAGGGTCTCAGCCTTCGCGAGAGGCACGGGAGCGCCCGGGCATCGTTGCGCGGATTCGGTTCGGACAGGGAACGACAGCAGGGGGACGACGGCAAAAGGCTCATCATTGTCGGCGTCAGTTCGAGAAGGCCTGGATGCCCGTCTGCGCGCGCCCGAGGATGAGCGCGTGGATGTCGTGCGTGCCCTCGTACGTGTTCACGACCTCGAGGTTCACGAGGTGGCGGATCACGCCGAACTCGTCGGTGATGCCGTTGCCGCCCATCATGTCGCGCGCCATCCGCGCGATGTCGAGCGCCTTGCCGCACGAGTTGCGCTTGAGCAGCGACGTGATCTCGACCGGCGCCCCGCCCTCGTCTTTCATGCGCCCGAGGCGGAGGCAGCCCTGCAGGCCCAGCGCGATCTCGGTCTGCATGTCGGCGAGCTTCTTCTGGATCAACTGGTTGGCCGCCAGCGGCCGGCCGAACTGCTTGCGCTCGAGCACGTAGGATCGCGCGCGCAGCCAGCAATCCTCGGCCGCGCCGAGCGCGCCCCACGCGATGCCGTACCGGGCGCTGTTCAGGCAGGTGAACGGCCCCCGCAGTCCCCGCACCTCGGGGAACGCGTTCTCGTCGGGACAGAACACCTCGTCCATCACGATCTCGCCGGTGATGCTCGTCCGGAGCCCCACCTTGCCGTGAATCGCCGGCGCCGTCAGGCCCTTCCAGCCCTTCTCGAGCACGAATCCCCGGATGACATCCTCGTCATCCTTCGCCCAGACGACGAACACGTCGGCGATCGGGCTGTTCGTGATCCACGACTTGGTGCCGGTGAGCGCGAAGCCCCCGTCCACGCGGCGCGCGCGCGTCGTCATGCTGCCGGGATCCGATCCCGCGTTGGGCTCGGTGAGGCCGAAGCAGCCGACCCACTCGCCCGTGGCGAGCCTGGGCAGGTACTTCCGCTTCTGCGCCTCGGTGCCGAACTCGTTGATCGGCACCATGACCAGCGACCCCTGCACGCTCATCATCGAGCGGAAACCGGAGTCGATCCGTTCGACCTCACGGGCCACCAGGCCATAGGCGACGTAGCCGAGCCCCGAGCCGCCGTACTCCTCGGGGATGACGATCCCGAGCATGTCGAGGGCACCGAGCTCGCGGAAGATCGCGGGGTCGGTGTGCTCGTTGCGGAAGGCCTCGAGCACGCGCGGCGCCAGCTTGTCGCGGCAGTACGCGCGCGCGGTGTCGCGCACCATGCGCTCGTCAGGGGTCAGTTGCTGGTCGAGGAGGAACGGGTCGCTCCAGTCGAAACGTGAAGGGGATGAGATCGCGGTAGACATAAGCGGTCATCATGCCACGAAACCGCGCGGCGTCGAACGCAGGGGCGCCGCGTCGCGGATCTGCCGTCCGGCCGTTTCCAAGGCATGCTGGAGGGCGCGGTCCCGAACGGCCGGCGCGCTGAGGAAAGCAACGATACGCATGGATGTACACGTCGTCGACGGCACCTACGAGTTGTTCCGCCACTACTTCGCCGTGCCTTCAGCACGTGATGCCGACGGGCGCGAGGTGGGCGCGGTGCGCGCGGTCGTGTCGTCGATGCTGGGCATGGTCAGCGCCGGCGCCACGCACGTCGCCATCGCGACCGATCACGTGATCGAGTCGTTCCGCAACGACCTCTGGGCGGGCTACAAGACCGGCGACGGCATCGACCCTGACCTGCTCTCGCAGTTCCCGCTGCTCGAGGAGGTCCTCGGCGCGGCGGGGTTCGTGGTCTGGCCGATGGTGGCGTTCGAGGCCGATGACGCGCTCGCGGCCGCGGCGGTGGCGGCCGCGCGCGATGCGCGCGTCGGGCAGGTCGTCATCTGCTCACCCGACAAGGACCTCGCGCAGTGCGTGCGCGGAACGCGCGTCGTGCAGCAGAACCGCCGCACGCGCGTCACGTACGACGAAGCAGCGGTCGTGAAGAAGTTCGGCGTCGCGCCGGCATCCATTCCCGACTACCTCGCGCTGGTGGGCGACGCGGCCGACGGGTACCCCGGCCTGCCAGGCTGGGGCGCGAAATCGACTGCGGCGGTCCTCGCCAGGTTCGGCCACCTGGAGGACATCCCGCCCTCGCCGCGCGACTGGCACGTCAACGTCACCGGTGCCGACAACCTCGCGCGCACGCTCGTCGACCAGCGTGACCGCGCCTTGCTGTTCCGGACTCTGGCGACGCTGCGCACCGACATCGCCCTGTTCGACGACGTGGACGGGTTGCGCTGGACGGGGCCGACGCCCGCGTTTGCGGCGCACGCGGCGCGGCTGGAAGCGGCCGTCCGCCCGCCGGGGAGCCGTTCGCGCTCGCGCCGGCAGCGTCACGAGGAATAGCGCGCAGGACACGCGTCCGTGAAACAGCTGACCTCGAGCAAGAAACGGAATCCGATTTCCTGCGAGGAGGGGTAGCATCGGATCGTTGCCCCCATGACCCGACTCCACGCCGGCGCCCCTGCGCCTTCTGTCACCTATCGCGACCTCGAGCGCCTCGACCCGGCTGCCGATCTCGAGCACCGCGTGCTCCACGTCACGGCCGACGGCATGTCGTGGCACGACGTCCCCGCGTCACCGCTCCCAGCGCCCGACCAGGTCGATCTCTACCGGCTGATGGCGCTGACCCGCGCCGTCGATCGCGAGATCGTGAAGCTGCTGCGGAAGGGACTCGGCTTCGGCAAGCACCTCACGTGCACAGGCAACGAGGCCACGGCCGTCGGGGCAACGGCCGCGCTGCGCCCCGAGGAGTGGACGACGCTGGCGATCCGCGATCTGGGCGCCTACATCGTGCGCGGCGTGCCGATCGTCGACATCCTCGCGCAGGTCTGCGGACGCACCCCGGGCCTGACGCACGGCTGGGACGGCAGCCTGCACATGGGCAGCCGTGCGGCGCGGATCGCCGGCCTCGTGAGCCATCTCGGCACCCTCGTCGCCGTGGGCGCGGGCTGCGCGTTTGCCGAGCGGTACCGCGACACCGACAACGCGGTGCTCGCCTTCATCGGCGAGGGGTCGACGAGCACGGGCGACGTGCACGAGGCACTCAACATCGCCACGGTGATGCGCCTGCCGCTCGTCCTCGTGATCGAGAACAACCAGTGGGCATTCGGCACCCCCCGGACGCTGCAGTACGCGGCGCCGACGCTGGCGCTGCGCGCGCTGGCGTACGGCAGCGCGACCGAGGGGTACCTCATCGACGGCACGAACGTGACCACGGTGTACGACACCGTGCGGACCGCGCTCGCACGGGCGCGCACCGAGCGGGCGGTCACGATCATCGAGGCCATGACGATGCGGCTCGAAGGCCACTCGCTGGCGGACCCCTTCGGTACCTACGTGCCCGCCGGTCAGTTGTCGCAGTGGGAGGGCAAGGACCCGGTCGCGGGATTCCGCCGCCGCCTGCTCGCAGAGGGCCTCGCCGACGAGGCGACGCTCGCCGTTGTCGACGAGCGGATCGCCGCCGAGGTGCTCGCCGCGGCAATCGCGGCCGAGCGTTGTCCGCAGCCAGACGCCGGCGACATCGAGCGGCGCGTGTTCGCGCCGTCGGCGGTGTTCGGGACGTCGCTCGCCGCCGCGCCGCACGCGGGCGCGCACGTCACGTATCACCGCGCCATCCACGACGCGCTGCGCGAAGAGCTCGAGCGCGATCCGTCGCTCTTCCTGGTGGGCGAGGACATCGGAATCTCGAACGGCGCGTTCAAGATCACCGAGGGCTTCTCGCGCCAGTTCGACGGGCTGGAGTGGAAGACCGACTGGAACGCCGAGCGGCCGCCGGCTCAGCGGCGCGTCGTCGACGCGCCGATTGCCGAGGCGGGATTCTGCGGCCTCGCCGCAGGCGCCGTCCTGCTCGGCCTGCGCGCGGTGGTGGAGTTCCAGTACGCCGACTTCGCCTCCGAGGCGTTCAAGATGATCGTCAACTATGCCGCGACGCAGCAGGTCCGCGGCATGGGGCCGGTGCCCATCGTGTTCCGGATGCCGTCGGGCTGGGCGCACGGCACCTCGCTCTACCACTCGGTGAACCCGGAGTCGTGGTTCGCCTCGACGCCGGGACTGAAGATCGTCGCGCCCATCACGGCGTTCGACGCGAAGGGCCTGCTCAAGGCCGCGGTTCGCGATGGCAACCCGGTCCTGTTCCTCGAGTACAAACAGCACTACCGCGTCGTCCCCGATCGGCTGCCCGCGGGGATGAACCTGCCGGTGCCACCCGACGACTACGTCGTACCGCTCGGGTGCGCACGGGTGATCCGTGAGGGTCGTGATGCGACGTTGGTGACGTACGGCTCGCAGGTCTTCCGCGCGCTCGAGGCCGCGGCGCTGCTTGCGCGCGAGGAGGGCGTGTCGATCGAGGTCATCGACCTGCGATCGCTGATCCCGCTCGACATCGACACCATCCGCCGTTCGGTCGCGAAGACGTCGCGGGTGCTCGTGACCTGCGAGGCGCCCCGCAGGGGATCGTTCGGGGCGACCGTGGTCACCGAGATCGTCACGCACTGCTTCGACGACCTCGACGCGCCCGTCGGCCTCGTGGCGGCGGCCGACACCCCGGTCCCGTTTTCACCGGTGCTGGAAGCGGCGCACCTGCCAACGGCAGACAAGGTGGCGGCGGCGCTGCGACGGTTGCTGGCGTACTGACGCGCTGGCTACGGCTTGACCGCACCCGCGACCGGCGCCGACGCGACGGCCTCATCGGCCCATGCCTCGATCCGTTGCGCCATGTAAGGGAAGAACGGGTTCCAGCTGACTCGCATCAGTGTCTCGATGGGCACGGTGAGCACCGCCTTCTCTCCGCGCGGCGCCAGCCGGCCCAGCGTGAGCGAGCGCGGCGCGCCCGTTCCAGGCCCGGGCCCGTAGATGGGGTCGTCGGGCGGAAACGGCAGCGCGACGTGTGACAGCGAGAAGATGGCGGCTGGCCACGCGAGCTCCAACGGCACATCCTCGACGTTCGTCGATCCCGGGGCCACCGACCGCGCCTTCACGCCGAGCGTCTCGGCGGTGACGTTCGTGATCAGCGTGCGCCCATACGTGCGCGCGCCGCCGGCGGCCAGCCTGGCCACCATCGCCGCGTCTGACGGACGGATGAACGGCTCGAGCCCCGACAAGCGGTTGATGTCGAAGGCGACGAGCTCGTGGCCGCGCCCGCGTAGCTGGTTGTAAAGGACCTCGACCACGGCCGGCGTGCTGACGGTCGAATCGACCACCGACACGAACGTCAGGATCGGCGGCAGGCGTTCGATCGCACCGCTCTCGACGGCGGCCGCGATCTCGTCCTGGAGGCTCGACGACACACGGAAGCTCTGGAGCCCGGCGTTTGCGGGAAACGAGTTGTACTTGAACGGGTTGTATTCGGGGATGACGTCGAGCCACCGTGCCTTCTCGAAACCGGGGAACGGACCGAGCGCGCTGATGATGCGCGCGAGCCGCGCCAGCGGACTCACGCCGATCATCGGCGAGATCAACACGATGCGTGACGGCGCCGGCAACGTGGCATCGAGGGTGGCTTCGAGCGCATAGCGCATCACCTGCGCGCCGCCGTTGGAGTATCCGACGAGCATCAGCGGGCGATCGGGGCCGATCGTGCGCCGCACGTGGCGCACGCCCATGCGGACGGCGGCGAGCCAATCCTCGCCCTGCGCGTGTACCAGGCCCGCCGGCACCGTCCCGTGGCCGGGCATCCGCAGCGCCAGCGCGTAGTAGCCCTTCGCTTTCAGCAGGCCCGCAATCGTCCGCATGCTGTACGGCGAGTCGGTGAGGCCGTGCACGAGCAGGACGCCGCCGCGAATGTCGGCGGGCACCATCTCGAACGTGCGGTTCCAATCGCGGTCGGCGTGCCGCGGCGAGCTCATGCTCGACGGATCGTACCGGCTGCCGACGACGATCGCGCCGGCGGTCGCGACGGTGGGCGCCTCGACGTTGTCGTGCACCTGCGCGAACACCGTCGCCTCGCGCTCGAGGTACTGAGCCAGCGTGAACGATGCGTCGATGTCAGTCGCGCGCAGTTCCGCCTGGGGCACGAAACGGTGCCATGCCTGCAACTCGGGCACGGCCATGACCGCCTGGACGCCGCCGCCGATTACGAGGGTCGCGGCCACGAAGCAGCACAAGCCCGACCAGCCGCATGAACCACTTCCGCATGTCCGTACTCCCGGTGAACAGCTCGCCCGCACGCGTGTGGCGCGGTCGCCCCGCGGGCCACCTCGTGCGTGCCGATTATCGTCGATTCGCAGAGCCCCTCGCTGTCGCGGCGAGGTTGCGCAGGCACAGGCCGACGGCGCACCGTCCGCGCGGCGGGGCCGCTCGGTCCACCCACGCACGACGCCCGGGACGAGGAATGACCCGCGTTGCGGTTAGACTACGCGCGGCCGCTTCCTCGTGGCCTCCTCTCAAGGAGTCTCCCGCGTGACCTTCTCATCCCCTGCACCGCTCCGGTGCGGGACCGCCCTGGTCCTCGCTCTTCTTGCCGTCCCGACAGGCGCCGGTGCCCAGACGACGCTGGTCAACCCCGTCGACAAGTTCAGGCAGCTCGAAGAGATCCTGCCGACGCCCAACGACTACCGGACCGCTTCCGGAGCACCCGGCTACCGCTACTGGCAGCAGCGTGCCGACTACGTCATCGACGTCGAACTCGACGAGGTGAACCGGCGCATCACCGGCCGCGAGACGATCACCTACAGGAACAACTCGCCCGAGCCCCTGACGTATCTCTGGCTGCAACTCGACCAGAACATCTTCAGGAAGGACTCCGACACGGCCCTGACGCAGACCGCCCCGTCGTTCACGGGGATGGGCGGACGGGGCGGCGGGGGCGGCGCCGCCGAGGCGGCCGAAGGCACTCCGCGCGGGCCGCGGATGTCGTACGACAGCCTCGAGAGCCTCCTTGCGTCGATGGCGTTCGACGGCGGCCACAACATCACGTCGGTCACCGACGCCAAGGGCGCGCCACTCCCCCACACCATCGTCAAGACGATGATGCGGATCGATCTGCAGCAGCCGCTCGCGCCCCAGGGCGTCTTCGTTTTCAACGTCGGGTGGAACTACAACATCAACGACGCGAAGCGGATTCGCGGCCGCAGCGGCTACGAGCACTTCCCCGCCGACGGGAACGACATCTTCGAGATCGCGCAGTGGTTCCCGCGGCTTGCCGCCTACACCGACGTCAACGGCTGGCACCACAAGCAGTTCCTGGGCTCGGGCGAGTTCACCCTCGAGTTCGGCGACTACCTCGTGCGCATCACCGCGCCAGACGACCACGTGGTCGGCGCATCGGGCGTCCTGCAGAACGCGGCACAGGTCCTGACACCCGCGCAGCGAGACCGGCTTGCCCAGGCGACAACCGCCACGCGGCCCGTGCTGGTGGTGACGCCCGCCGAGGCGAAAGCCAACGAGAGTGAGAAGTCGACCGGCAAGAAGACGTGGGTCTTCAAGGCAGACAACGTCCGTGACTTCGCGTTCGCCTCGTCGCGCAAGTTCATCTGGGACGCCCAGGGCCACATGGTCGACGGCAACCCGAACCGCGTGATGGCGATGTCTGTACTACCCGAACGAGGGCAACCCCCTGTGGGAGAAGTACTCGACCGCCGCCGTGATCCACACGCTGAACGTCTACTCGAAGTTCAGCTTCGCCTACCCCTATCCAGTGGCGATCTCGGTGAACGGTCCGGTCGGCGGGATGGAGTACCCGATGATCTGCTTCAACGGCCCGCGGCCCGAGCCGGATGGCACGTATGCCGAGCGGACGAAGTACGGCCTGATCTCGGTCGTGATCCACGAGGTCGGACACAACTACTTCCCGATGATCGTGAACTCCGACGAGCGGCAGTGGACGTGGATGGACGAAGGGCTGAACTCCTTCCTGCAGATCCTCGCCGAGAACGAGTGGGAGAAAGACTACCCCTCGTCGCGGGGCGAACCGCGCGCCATCGTCGAGTACATGCAGGCGTCGACGCAGGACCCGATCATGACGAACTCCGAGTCGGTGCAGCAGCTCGGCCCCAACGCCTACAGCAAGCCGGCCACGGGCCTGAACATCCTGCGCGAGACCATCCTCGGCCGGGGGTTGTTCGACGTCGCGTTCAAGGAGTACTCGACGCGCTGGAAGTTCAAGCGGCCCGAGCCGGCCGATTTCTTCAGGACCATGGAAGATGCCTCGGGCGTCGATCTCGACTGGTTCTGGCGGGGGTGGTTCTATTCGACCGACCACGCCGACCAGGCCATCGACGGCGTCAAGCTCTACACCGTCGACACGCGCAACCCCGAGACCGAGAAGGCCATCCAGAAGACCACGCGTGACGCCATGCCCGACTCGCTCTCGCAGCAGCGCAACGCACCGCTGGCGAAGCTGGTCGACGCACAGCCCGACCTCAAGGACTTCTACAACAGCTACGACGAGCTCGACGTGACGGACGCCGACCGCAAGGCGTTCGCCGATCTCGTCGCGAAGCTCGAACCGAAAGAGAAGGAACTGCTCGGGACCACCGCGAACTTCTACCTGGTCGGCCTCCGCAACATCGGTGGCCTCGTGATGCCGGTGATCCTGAAGATCGACTACGCCGACGGGACGTCGGAGGAGCTTCGGATCCCGGCGGAGATCTGGCGGAGGAACGCCGTGTCGGTCGAGAAGATGATCGTGACGGGCAAGGAAATCAAGAGCCTGACGCTCGATCCGCACCTCGAGATCGCCGACGTGGATCTCTCGAACAACACCTGGCCCGCGCAACCGGTGAAGTCGCGGTTCCAGCTGTTCAGGCAGGAGCGCCAGCGCAATCCGATGCAGCAACTCGAGAAGAAGCCGGGCACGCAGCCGTGACCCTGGTGGCTCACCGCGCGCGCTTCGTCGCGGCACTCGCGTTCGTCGTGGCGTCGGTGGCTACGCTGGCGGCCCACGACTTTCACGCGACGCTCGCGCAGGTCGAGCGCACGCCCGACGGTCGCCTCGAGGTCGCCCTGCGGTTCTTCCCCGACGACCTGGAAGCCGCGCTGGGCCGGGCGGCGGGGCGACGCGTGGTGGTCGAAGACACGAAGGCGTTCGCCGCGGCGTTCGAGCCCTGGCTCAACGCGGCGTTCGCCCTCGAGTCTGGCGGGAAGCGCACGGTGTTCAAGTACGTCGGCGCCGAAGTGACGGTGAAGACCGCCTGGATCTACGTCGAGGCCGACTGGGCGCAGGCGCTCGCGAAATCGGCGATGACCAATGTCCTCCTCGTCGACCTGTTCGCCGACCAGGTGAACACGGTCAACTTCGTCGAAGGCGCGACACGGTCGTCGAAGGTGTTCAGCGTGTCGCTCAGGCACGCCGATCAGCTGATGGCGACGCCGCGGTAGACCGAAAGAGACTCCCGGAGTGATTCCGCCGCCCACCGACAAACACTCCGGGAGTGATTCTCTCTGCTACCCGTGCCTGATGGCGATGGTCTTCAGCGTCGTGAAGCCGAGCAGCGCTTCGAAGCCCTTCTCGCGCCCGTAGCCGCTCCCCTTCATGCCACCGAAGGGCAGCTCGACCCCGCCGCCGGCGCCGTAGTTGTTGACGAACACCTGGCCGCAGCGCAGCTTGCGCGCGACGCGCAGTTGTCGACCGCCATCCTGCGTCCACACGCCCGCCACCAGTCCGTATTCGGTCCCATTCGCCAGCCCGATCGCGCCGGCCTCGTCGTCGAACGGCATCACGACCAGGACGGGGCCGAACACTTCCTGCTGCGCGAGGCTGCTGCCTGGCGGCACGTCACGCAGCAGCACCGCCTCCTGGTAGTAGCCGGTGGAGGCCGCCTCGGCTGCCACGCTGCCTCGCGCCGCAACGGCGATGCCTTCGCGTTCGGCCTGGCTGAGGAAGCCACGCACCTTCTCGAACTGCCTGGCGTTGACGAGAGGTCCCATGTCGAGGTCGAGCGCCGGCGGCCCCGACCGGAGCGTCGAGAATCTCGCCGTGAGCCTGGCGAGCACGTCTTCGTAGATGCTCCGCTCGACGAGCACGCGACTGCCGGCCGAGCACGTCTGGCCGCAGTTCTGGATGATGGCGTTGACGACCACGGGCAGGGCGGCGTCGAGGTCGGCGTCAGCAAAGAGGATCTGCGGCGACTTGCCGCCGAGTTCGAGCGTGACGGGACAGTGACGCTCCGCCGCGGCGTGCGCAATCGCCGAGCCCGTCACGGCCGAACCGGTGAACGAGATGTGATCGATGCCACGGTGCGCGCAGAGCGCGGCGCCCGCCTCGGGGCCGTAGCCCGTGACGATGTTGAGGGCGCCGGCCGGGAAGCCGACGTCGGCGGCAAGTTCGGCCAGCCGCAGCGACGAGAGGCTGGCATCCTCGCCCGGCTTCACCACGCACGCGTTGCCCGCGGCGAGCGAGCCGCCGACCGTCCGCCCGAAAATCTGCATCGGGTAGTTCCACGGGATGATGTGCCCCGTGACGCCGTGCGGCTCGCGGATGGTCAGCACCGTGTAGCCGGCCTCGTAGGGCAGCGTCTCGCCGTGCAGTTTGTCGCACGCGCCGGCGTAGTACTCGAAGTACCGCGCCAGGGCGGTGGCGTCGTTGCGTGCCACGCGGAGCGCCTTGCCCGTGTCGCGCGCCTCGAGCAGCGCCAGTTCCTCGTGATGGGCCAGCACGGCGTTCGACAGCTTCGTCATGAGCCGACCGCGCTGCAACGCCGTCAGGCGTCCCCACGGGCCGTCGAACGTGTCGCCGATGGCGGCGCGCGCCGAGGCAACGGCGCGATCGACGTCGGCGGCGTTCCCGCGCGCGATGGTCGAGAACGGTTGCGCGTCGCTCGGGTCCACGACCGGGATCGTCGCGCCCCCGGTTGACGGCACCCACGCGTTGCCGATGTAGTGACAGCCTTCCATGGAGCCTCCGGACGAGAGAAACCGCGGCCATGGTACTTCATGCCGAACGCGGCGCTGCGCTCGAAACGACGAGCTTTTGTCAGCCTGCGAGCTAACTAGTTCGGCCACCTCTGGCACGATCTCAGGTAATCGGCATCAAGCTCTGCTGGCACAGTACCTGCGTGCCAATGATTACTTACCTCTTGGAGGATTCCGAATGAAGCTTGTACGAAGCGCCGCGGTCGCGGCGATCCTGGCGATTACTGCCCTGCCATCAACCGCTGCCGTCATTGGCATCTCGACTCCCGGCGCGCTTGGCGCAAACGCGTCGGCCAACCTCGCTCTTCTTGGCGTCGAGAATTTTGTCCCCGTCGCGCAGGGCGCCTCCGTGACGCTCACCGGTGATCTGACTCGCACGGTCGCGTTCAGCAATCAGAACGCGCTGCAGACGCGTGTCGACGAGGGCGGACTCTGGGGAGGGAATTTCAACCTGGGTGAAGCCCTCCTCTGGAGCGGCGGATTCGACCAGAACTTCAACACCGTGGGTGGCGGGTTGCTGACGCTCGACTTCAGCAGCGCCGTGAAGGCGGTCGGCGCACAGATACAGACCCTCGGCTTCGGCGCGTTCCAGACCACCATCACGGCGTATGGCGCCGGCAACGTCCTGCTCGGCTCGTTCACACGGAACGACGGCAACAGCACCGGCGACCAGGACGGCTCCGCGATCTTCATCGGGATCTCCGACAGCGCCGCGGGCATCACGCGGGTGACGTTCGACGCCGTCCCTGATGATCCGAATGCTCCCGCGGGTTTCGCCATCAACCAGCCTCTCGTCCAGGTCCCGCCACGCGGGTCAGTGCCTGAACCCGTCACGCTGCTGCTCGTTGGCCTCGGCCTCGCCGGCGGTGCCCTCCGTCGGCGCGTCTCTTCGCGATAAGCTCGCGCATCGTCTCTCGCATGTCACGGGTCGTCCGCGTGCTTGACGCGGAAGACCCTCGTCGTCAGGGCGCGTGGATCGCGCGCGCTCCCGCCGGCCCATTGCCTGGAGGTCCCTTGTGAAGTTCTCAGCAAATACGTATGCCACCGCCGCGCTCGTCGCCGCGGTGTCTGTTGGCGTGTTCACGGTCGGCCGTGCCGAGCAGGCGCAGTCGCCCTCCCCGTCGGTCGCGACGACGCGTCGTCCGCCGGCCAAGGATGGCCTCAAGCGCTACGACCAGCCCGCCGAAGCCGACATGTTCGCGGCGCGCAAGCGCACGACGGGCATCGAGACCCGCAATGGCGCGCAGACGCCGCGGGCGTTCCCGCAGTTGCCGGTGCAGCGCTATCTGCAGGCCGCGGCGCGCATCGATCGCATGCCGCAGTACTCGAGCGCGACCAACGAGATCCTGCCTGCCGGGCCGCAGGTCATGGCCTCGGCAGCCGGACCCGCTGCCGGCGCCACCCTCGGGACGTGGAGCCCGCTGGGCCCGGGCAACATCGGTGGCCGCACGCGGCAGATCGTGTTCAACCCGACGAACCCCGACATCATGTACACGGCCGCCGTGGCCGGCGGGGTGTGGAAGACGACCGACGGCGGCGCGACCTGGGCCCCGTTGACCGACCTCGCGGTGCCGAACATCGCCGTGAACTCGCTGGCGATTGACCCGAAGAACGCGAACATCCTGTACGCGGGCACGGGCGAAGGCTTCTACAACGCCGACGGCGTGCGTGGCGCGGGGATCTTCAAGACGACCGATGGCGGCGCCACCTGGTCGCAGGTCGCCGGCACGGCCAACAGCAACTTCTACTACGTCAACGACATCATCGTCAGCCCGCGCAACTCGGCGCGCCTGTGGGCCGCGACCCGCACCGGTGTCTGGAGGAGTCTCGACAGCGGCACGACGTGGACGCGCGTGCTGACCGGCCCCAGCGTCGCAGGCTGCACCGACCTCGTCACGCAGACCGATCGCACGGTCGGCTACATCTTCGCCGCGTGCGGCAGCTTCGTGACACAGGCCGCGAGCGGCATCTGGCGCACCGTCGAGGGCGGCACCACGCTGCCGTGGCAGCAGGTGCTGGGACCGGCCCAGGAGCCGGCCATGGGCCGCACGTCGCTGGCGCTGGCGCCATCGAACCAGAACATCCTCTACGCGTTGACGGCGTCAACCGCGGGCAACGCCTACCAGGACGGCTTCCTGGCGGTCTTCCGCTCGACGACGAGCGGCGCGGCCGGGTCGTTCACGGCGCAGGTGCGGAACACCGACGCGAACAAGCTGAACACAGTGCTGCTCAGCAACCCCGTCTACGCCTTCCTCGCGGATTGCGGCTACGGCCCGAGCAACCAGTTCTACAACCAGGGCTGGTACGACAACGTCATCGCGGTCGATCCGAAGGATCCCAACAAGGTGTGGGCCGGCGGCATCGACCTGTTCCGCTCGGATGACGGTGGCGCAAACTGGGGCCTGGCGTCGTACTGGTGGTTCACCAGGGGCGTCGATGTGGAGTACGCCCACGCCGACAACCACGTGATCGCGTTCCACCCGCAGTACGACGGCGTGACGAACAAGAAGATGTTCGTCGCCAGCGATGGCGGCATCTACCGAACCGATGACGCACGCGCCAACGTGGGCACCACGCTGAACGCAGTGTGCGGCAGCCCGACGGCCGGTGCGGTTGCGTGGACGCCGCTCAACAACGGTTACGCGGTGACGCAGTTCTACCACGGGTCGGCGTATCCGGACGGCAACACGTTCTTCGGCGGGACGCAGGACAACGGCACGCTGCGCGGCACGACCGCCAGCCAGAGTTGGCAGGATCTCCAGGGCGGCGATGGCGGTTACACCGCCGTCGACCCGGGCAACACCAACGTGCTGTTCGCCGAGTACACCGGCTTGTCCATCCAGAAGTCCACGGACGGCGGCCTCAACTGGGCCGACGCGGTCACCGGCATCACCGGTGACGGTGGCTTCCCGTTCATCACCGCCTTCACGATGAACGACGCGAACGCGCAGCAATTGTGGACGGGCGGCTGGTACATCTGGCGGACCAACAACCAGGCCGCCTCCTGGGTCCGCGCGAGCACCATCACGGCCGGGCTCGGCAGCGTGTCGGCCCTCGCCGTCTCTCCCGTCAACCAGAACAACGCCGTCGTGGGGATGAGCGACGGATACATCCACCGCACCAACGTCGCCGGCACGGCGACGTCGGCAACCGCCTGGCCCGTCGTTCGGCCGCGCACCGGGTACGTGTCGTCGGTGGAGTTCGATCCCTTCGACATGAACGTCGTGTACGCGACGTATGCGACGTTCAACACCGTGGCCGGCCAGAGCCACGTCTACAAGAGCACCGACGCGGGCGCAACCTGGGTCGGCATCGACGGCAGCGGCGTGACAGGGATCCCCGACATCCCGGTCCACACGATCGTGATCGACCCGATGAACACCCAGCGGCTGTACCTCGGCACCGACGCGGGCGTGTTCACGTCAATCGATGGCGGGCTGAACTGGTACAAGGAGGTCACCGGCTTCGCGAACGTGGTGACCGAGTCACTGCGCCTGAACAAGACGGGCCAGCAGCGGCTGTACGCGTTCACGCACGGTCGCAGCGCGTGGCGCGTGGATCTGCAGGGCGCGCTTCCGTAGCGCTGAAGTGATGTGAGTGCTCGACCGACGGCGGCGTGCTTCGATGCACGCCGCCGTTGGTGTTTTCACCGGCGCCTCAGCGCGTCAGCGCTGCCCACACCACGTGTGGCGAATGCCCGCCCACGCGCACCATGCGCACCCACATCAGCGTCATGTGCTCGAGGTGCAGGGCCTGCTCGGCCCCGCCGACGTCGAGCGGTTGCCAGCCCAGTTGCGCGATCAATCCAGCCACCGTCTGCTTGGCCTGTCGGTCGTTGCCGCAGAACATCATGACGGGCTTGACGTCGTACCCGGGGTAGGCTGAGTCCTCGAAGTTCTCGAAGCCGTAGATGCTGAACGCCTTGACCACCTTCGTGGCGGGCAGCAGCGCCTGGATCATCTCGGTGCCCGATCGCGCGCTGCCGAGACCGTGCGCCAGGCCAGGCCCCACGGGGTTCGTGCAGTCGATGAGGACCTTCGCCTCGAGTTCTGCGGCGACGGCCGCCAGGGCCTGCTCGTTGGCCTGGAACGGCGTCGCGAGCACCACGACCTCCGACGCCTGCACCGCCTCGCGTGGCGACGACACCCGCAGCCGCGGGTTCCTGGCCAGGAGCCTCGTCACGCTGTCTGATGCCGGATCTGCCGCTGCCAGCGTGACGTCGTGCCCGGCGCGCTGAAGGCGGTCGGCAAGCGCGCCGCCCACGTTGCCGTATCCGATGAATGCAATGGTCATGATCGTTGTCCTCGCGTCCTGCTCCGGTTCGTCAGCGGCCGATCGCTTCCACGACAAGGCGGGCCGCAGCGGCACCCGAGTACTGCTGCTGGCCGGTAATCAACCGGCCGTCGCGCACCGCGAACTCCCTGAACATCTGGTCGACGATGAAGTTGGTGCCGGGGATCTTCCGCGCCTCGTCTTCGATCCAGAACGGCTGGATCCGCGTGCCCACGACGCTGTCGGCGAACTGCTCCTCGCTGTTGGCGAACCCCGTCCACGTCTTGCCCTTCACGAGGAGGTCGCCGTTCGACAACGTCGTGTCGAGCAGCAGGCACGTCGCGTGGCACACCAGGGCGGTGACCTTGCCGGCCTCGTAGAAACGGGCGACGAGGCGTTCGAGTGCGGTGTTGCGACGGAAGGTGAACATCGGCGACTGCCCGCCGGCCAGGAAGATGCCGTCGTAGGCAGCCGGATCGACATCCGCGATGCTCGGCGTGTTCGCCAGCAGCGCCGCGTGCCCTGGAGACTTCTTGAACCCGAGGCTGAGGATGTCGTGGGCTGAGTAGCCGCTCGCGTCTTCGGGATCGCTGTAGCCGTCGGCCTGAAGTGCACCGCCCAGCGGACTGCGCACGTCGACCTCGTAGCCGGCTTCGACGAAGACCCAGTACGGGTGCGTGAGTTCGGCCCACCAGAAGCCGACCGGCCAGCCGGTGGTCGTGGACGTGGAGGGATTCGCAACCACCAGCAGGATGCGCCTGCGGGCGGCGGGATTGGTCAGGTTCAGGTTCGCGCTCATCGGACGTGCTCCTCGTGACAACGGACGCAGCCACGGTAGAGCGACGGGATGCATTCAATCAATGCACTGGCATGCAAGCCTGTGTTTCATGCCATGCAATATTCACCGCCATCGATCTCAGGCATGCGATCACGGCGGGGGGCGTCCGCTCCGCCGCTGGAGCGCACCGGGCACGGCGGATGATGACGCTCATCGCGGCGGCGTCCTCCGCCGCGACGACCGGGCGGTGGGGGCGTGGGTCTTGCCGGCAGCGGCCCGCACGAACACCTCGCGGAGCCAGCAGTTCGCCGGCTCGTTCTCGAGGCGGGGGTGCCAGAGCAGGTTGACGGGGTACGTGGGCAGCGGGAGCGGCGGCTCGAGCACGCGAAGGGGCAAGGTGGCCGCGACCGCGCGTGCAGCGCTCTCCGACACGGTGAGCACGGCATCGCTGTCCGACACGAGGTGGAGCGCGGCGGCGAAGTAGGGGACGGCGCACTGGATGCGACGCTTCAGGCCGCGCTCCGCGAGCACCGTGTCGACGTGGCTCGGCTTGCCCAGCGGCGCGACGACGATGTGATCGAGCGCGAGGAAGGTGTCGAGCGTGAGGCGGCGTCCGACGCGCGGGTGGTCGTGGCGGACGATGCACACGAAGCGCTCGGTCAGCAACGGCCGCGTGCGGAACTCAGGTGGAAAGGACCCGGGCAGGCAGATTGACAGGTCGGCGGCGCCGTCGCGCAACGGCACCCAGTCGTCGACGACGCTGGGAAGGAACCGCAGCGCGGCACCGGGCGCCTCGGCCGAGACCAGGCGGATCACCGCCGGGCCCAGCACCAGGAGCGCGTGGTCGGTGGCGTAGATGGTGAACGTGCGCTCGAGGGCTCGCGGGTCGAAGGCCCCGGCAGGTGACAGCACCAGCGAGGCGTCTTCGAGCAGGTTGCGCACCAGCGGCCGGAGCGCCTCTGCACGCGGGGTGCGTGACATCGACCGGCCCGACCTGACCAGCAGTGGGTCACCCAGGCGCTCGCGGATGCGCGCCAGCGCGTGGCTGGCCGCCGGCGTGCTCAGGCCGAGGCGCAGCGCCGCCCGTGTCACGCTGCCTTCCTGCAGCAGCGCGTCGAGGGCCACCAGGAGGCCAAGATCTCGTGATTCCATGGTGTGCAACACTGCATCCGCAGCGTTGCACGCGTCAAGGTGTCATTGACGGGGGCCGCCAACTGCAGCCCCCGCCAATCGATCGTCAACCCGCGTACGTGTCGTCAGCGCCAGACGTAGCGGAGGCCGCCCCACATCTGGTAGTTGTTGTCGACGCCGTCGGGAGCATCGAAGAACGCACGCCCCTCGCCGATGACGAGCAGGTCGCCCTTCGCCGACTTCTTCAGCGGAGCGCCGAAGTTCACGATCCAGGCGCCCGTGTCGTGATCGCCGTCGAAGAGGTCCCACCAGCCGAGCCCGGTGCCGATGAAGGCGCCCCGTGGGCTGAAGTGGTAGTTGACGACGCCTTCGAGGAACACCGACATGTTGTTGTAGTCGTTGTCGTTGCCTTCGAAGCGTCCCAGGTCGCCGAACATGAACGCGGCGCCGATGGAGGGCACGAAGCTCGCCCGCTCATCACTGAACCAGAACAACGGGCCCGTCTTGACGCCCAGCATCGGGTCGCAGAACCCCGGCTCGATCGTGCCCGTGGCCGGCGCGATCGCCGCGAGTTCGTACTGGCGACGCTGCTTGCCGAAGGCCCCGTCGGTGACCCAGTCGACCGTGTCGTTCTCGGGCACGAGCACCGTCGACTCGCACGACCGCCCTTCGGCTCTGGGATCGGCGCTCGACGTCTTTGCGCGCAGCGTGTAGGTCCCCGGCTTGGCCTTCTGCACGAACAGCGTTGCCTGGAAGGGCGGCGCAAGTTCGAGCTCGGACTTCTGCGTGCCGTCGTGCGTGAACGGCAGCACGGTGCCATCCGGCCCCACCAGCGTGAGATGGGCCCGCGCGGCCGGTGATGCACCCGCGGCACTCGCCGACCCGTCGATGACCATGTTCAGGCCGCCCGACACGCGGGTGGCGGTGAGCAGCGCGCCGCATGAGGTCGGCGCGGGGGGAGGAGTCGGCGGGGCCACTGGCGGCGGGGCCGCGCAGGCCTCGACCGTCAGGTCGCGCTCGCACGTGCCGTACTCGCGTCCGTGGGTGTCGGTCGCCATGAACGTGTAGCGGCCAGCCTGCACGGGCAGCGTGAGCGTGAAGCCCTCGGGCAGCATCTCGCCGACCTTCGATGCATCGCGGAACACGGTGACCTTCGTCGCCTGCTTCGTCGAGATCGCGGTGCCGGAGGCCGTGAATGTCGCCTGCTTGGTCTCGCACGAGCGGCTGACCGCCACGTGAACACACTCGGGCAACGGCACGTCGGTCACCGAGACCAGCGCGAGGTTGCCGCACGCCTTGGGCACCACGAAGTTGTAGCGTTTCACGCCGTCATCCACCGAGAACGCGAAGGCCTCGAACGGCTGTTTGCCCGCCCACACGGCGTCAGAGACGACGTCGGCCTTGCCGGCGCGTCGCAACGCCATCCACTGGATCGCGGTGCCCGGCGCCACCGATGTCTCGGTGACGCGGCCGTCGGTGATGGCCGACAGCACCTGCGGCGTCAGCTTCGTGAGCCCGGCCTTGTCGAGCACCCGGCTGAGGGCAGCCTGATTCCGCGGGACGGCAAATGTCTTCTGCAGTCCGGCTGTGTCCTTGATTGGCGGGGTGATCCGTGTTGCCGGGCTCCCCAGCCTCGTCATCCTGTGCTGCTGCGCGCCCGCGTCGGCAGCGGTCGTGAGCAACCCCACGGCCGCCATCGCGACCAGTGCCGCGCTCGCCTTGTTCCAGATAGCAGTCATTCAATCCTCCGCATGAGTGGGAGGAGGATAGCAGTTGGCCGGCCGTGGCCGCTATCCACTTCACGCCACGCGTGCTCCTCGTCCGGACGGTCGAACATTCGCGCAGCCGACGCGGGCGGCGGGCGTCGTTGCACGCCGCCGTCGGTGTTTCCGGCCCGGGAACGCCTCCCCTACCACGGCATCGGGGCGACGGTGGCGATGTAGGTGAGGACGCACCGCTTGCCGGCCAGGTGCCCGCCGTCGAAGGTCCCCTCGCCCACCAGCGTCACCGCGCCGTCGGCGCCGACGGGACGCCCGCCCTGACGACGGGTGCTCAGCGTGAGGGCGATGTCGCTGTCTTCCTCGACGAACGGCGCATCCACCGAGTGATCGAAGTGCAGCACGATCGGGATCTCCACGTGTCCATCACGCGACACCGTGCCAGGCCTGGCCGACCGCAGGTGCACGGTCGTGGAGTTCGTCACCGTGACGAAGCCCACGGTGGCGGCGTACTCCGGTGTCGAGAGCGGATCGAAGCCGTGGAGCGTGACCACCCTGCGGTCGGCCGAGAACTCGATCTTGCACCGCAAGGCGTAGCCGTCGAGTGGCGGCGGCGACGGCACGTCGGGGATGCGCAACGAGCACGTGCCCTCGATGATGGCGTGAAGGGGCGTCGTGGGGCGTGCCGACCCGACCCGGCGTGCCGGGCGTGCCGCTCGCGTGGAGGGTGCCGCCTTCGGAGCGACCTTGTTCTTCCGGTCCATGCCTGATGATCTACGAGACGAGCCCGACCCGGTGTTCCGCACCTGCAGATGATTCGCCGCGGGCCCCCAGACAAGCCCGCTCAGACCACCCGCGGCGGCGTCCCGTGGGAGTCGTTCGACGTGCCCGGGCCGGTGTAGTCGGCCTCGTTGAGCGGTCGACGAGGCCGCCCCCATCGTCCCATCCCGATGCCGATCAGGGTGAAGCCGCCCGCGAGTCCCAGGCCGCCGATCACGGCGAGGAGCGATGGAGCACGTGACGTGTCAGGTTCCTCGTTGTAACGCTCGACCGCAGCGCTCTGCACCCAGACGTGCGACATCGACGACACGACAGCCGCCAACGACACGACCACGAGGAATGCGCCGATTCCGATCATCAGTCCACGTCTTTGCATGGTCGCGCCCTTTCGCGTGAGACATTCGTGAGCACCCATCGCATCCCGACGCGAGGTCGCGGGAGGACCGGCCACACCGAAGCATGAAGTGCGAGACACGTGCGCCCGGAGGCGGTCGTCGGGCGACCGCCTCCGTCACGCGCCCTGCTCAGCGGACGACGTATCGCAGGCCGCCCCAGAACTGGTAGTTGTTGTCGATGTCGTCGAGCGCGTTGAGGAACAGGCGCCCCTCGGCGACCAGGAACAGCCGGTTCTCGTTGGCCTGGCGATGGATCTCGCGGCCGAAGTGGATGAGCCACGTTGGCGCCACCGTGTCGGAGTGCGTGAAGTCCCACACGCCGATACCGGTGCCCACGAAGCCGCGATCCCAGTGGCGGTTGAATTCCACTTCGGCGAAGAGGCTCGAGTCATCTCCCTCATCCGTGTTGAAGGCGACGCCCACGGCCGGGGCCATGCGCCAGGTCGGCGTCAGGCGGATGTCGGCACCAGCTTTCGCCCCGACGAGTGGCGAGCACTGGCCGGTCTCGATGACGAAGAGTCCGTTCGCACCGTTGACGTCCACTTCCCTGACGCGACGCTCCTTGCCGAAGTAACCGGCGACGAACCAGTCGACGCGCTCGCGCGCCAGGCGTTCCTGCTCGATCCGCTCGCGCTCACGCTGCTCGGCGAGGCGCGCCTGCTCGGCCTCCTGCGCCTTCCGCGCTTCCTCGGCAGCACGACGATCGGCCTCCGCCTTCTCGCGCTCGGCGCGCTCGCGTTCGAGGCGCTGGCGTTCTGCCTGATCACGAGCCTCCTGCTCACGCCGCAGCCGCTCGGCGGAGTCGTCGACGGTGGTGGGCGGCGGTGGCGGCACCGCTTCCGTTCCCTCGAGACTCAGGTTGCCGCAGGCCTTGGGGAGGAGGAAGTGGTAGCGGGTGCCCTGGCTCTCGACGGTGAAGCGCCACGCGTCGAACGGCTGGCGGCCTGCCCAGATCGCGGGGCGCTGGATGCGCCCGCGGGTGCCCTGCCGGAAGGCCATCCACTCGAGGCGGGTACCAGGCTCGACCCGCACCTCACTCACGCGCCGGGTATCGGGCGCGCTGAGGACGGCGAGCACCTCGCTGGTGAGTCCGGTGAGTCCTGCGGCGTCCATGGCCGTCGACACCCGGCGCTGCGCGGCCTTGTCGCCTGCCATGCGCCGCATATCGTCGAACGACGTCATGCGCCGGAACAGCGCGTCTGACGTGCCAAGGCGTGTGATACGCGCTGCCCTCTCGGCGGCCGTCGCCGACTGGGTGCCCGTCGTGCGCGGCCGCGCCTGCCGGGCGGCAGGCTGCGGTTGCGCCTGACCCGTCGCGGGAGGCTGTGACTGCGGTCGCGTCTGGCCGGGCGCCGGCGGCGGCTGTGCCGGTGTGGGCTGCGGCTGCGCCTGTGCCATCGCCGCGGCGAACAACGCGATGAACATCCCGGTGAACATCCCTGGTCGAGCTCTCATTGCTCCCCCTTTCGCGCTTCGCCGCCTGGCGCACTCTCACGAGCACGCAGGGCGGCAACGCGCCGACAACTAGCGGTCCTCGTCCGCGTTGTGGTCTTTCCGAACTGTGTATGGAACGTCTGGCGGCAGCGGTGGGTCGTCGACCGGCACGGGCTGCGGCTCAGAGGGCGGCACGGTAGGCGGGACCGGCAGCGGGGGCGTCTTGCCTGCGGGTGACTCCTGGTGCGGCGTGGGAGGCGCGTCTACGGAACGTTCGGGCTCCGATCCATCGGGTGACACCTGCGAGCCATCAGACGCATGGCGCGGGCCGCCGTACTCTTGGCGAAGGGGCGGCGCCGATGCGCGCCCTGGCGTATCGCCAGGAGAACGCGACGCGTGCAACAGCAACCAGTTCTTGAGCATGGGAACCTCATGAGCAGACAAAGGCACTGACGTCCAGGCGCAGTAAGAGCGAACCTGACGCTGCCCCTGTGCTGGCGGCTTCTGTTGCACTATGGATGCCACTTCCCCAGGTAGTCGAATGTCACTTTTCCTCGACTTCTCTGGGTTGCGTGGTGGGGCATATTCGCCCGTGAACATTGGCCGGGTTTGACGTTGTGTGAAACGGCGACACTCACTGTCGTGGGCAGGAACAAACAGCCGGACTCACGATGTTCGTCTTCCTCGCGTCACACGAGGCCCGCTTCGTGACCGGTGAAGTGTACGGGGCCACCGGCGGGCAGACGCCGTACACATCGCATGTCACCGAGCACCGGTGCGACAGCGCGACCATTCGCCGGTCGCGCCGCCGCACCTCGTGCTGGCGCGTCAGCGCTCCTCGCCTGACATGCCACCTTCGACCTGGTCTTCGTCCTCCTCCTCGTCGTCGTCATCCCCTTCCAGTTCGGGGTGGGCGCGGCTGGCGGCACTGTCGTTGATACCGCTCTCGGCGATGCTGGAGAGCTTCTCGTCGGTCGCGCTCTCCTCGTCCAGATTCTGCTGCAGCAAGTCCTCAGCGGTGTCGTGTTCCATGGCGCGCGCCCAGGCGACGAGCGTGCCGTAGGCCGCGATCTCGTAGTGCTCTGCCCGCTGCGCCGAGGCGATCAGGACCGCGTCCATCGTATCGGGGTCGAGATCCTCGCCCATCATCGAGGTGGCTTCCTCGATGATGCCCATCATCCCGTCGCACGTCTTCGCGCTCGGACTCTCGCCAAGGCTCGCGAACACCTGCTCGAGGCGCTCGATCTGCACAGTCGTCTCGGTGAGATGTGACTCGAAGGCGTCAATGAGTTCCCGGTTGTTCGCGGCCTTCGCCATCTTCGGCAGGGCCTGCGTGAGCTGCTTCTCTGCGTGATACATGTCGCGCAGTTCATCGAGGAATACGTCGTGCAGTGTCGCTGTCTCGGCCATGAGTTGCCTCCCTTTGCTGCGGTCCCTGCGTAGCAAGGCCTGTTCCGTCAGCAGCCCCAGAAACGGGTCGCTGGCGTCTCCGGCGGCGACACCGACGGGCGAAATCGGCGACGCATCGTGCAGACATGACTCACGGCTGCGATCGGCTCTTCATCGTCTCGTCAATCTCGCTCGCCAGGCGCTCGACGTCCGTGTCGGCCGCGTACGCGTGCGTGCGGGCCGCGTCGTCAGGGTGCGGTTTCACGCCAAGGTGCTCACTCACCCGCTGCAGGTAGCGCAACAGCATCGTCACCTGCTGCTCGGCCAGCATGTCGACGTGCAGGTTGAGGCGCTCGCGGCGCTCCGACTGACGGCTGCATGTGGTTCTGCGCGAGCAGGATGAACGCGGCCAGCAGAACCCCCTCGAGTGACACCGCCATCGTCAGGACGCCGAACGGAAACGGATCGAACCTCAGGTGGGCGGGCACCCAAAGGTTCCAGGCTACCCACGCACCCCACAGCCCCAGCTGCGACACGACGACCCGAGGCTGCCGATGAGCCGTATCGCGGCATGCCCGATACGAACCGAACGCCCGGCCTGGCGTTCGAGGGCGTCCTCGAGGTCGCTCAGCTGCTTCACGCTGTTCGCCAGGCGATCTGTCGGGCTGAAGTCGGCTTCGTGGCGGCGCTCGGTCATACGGCCGGCCCACTGCAAGTGCGATGCTCGCAGTCGAGAAATGGGCACTGGCCTTGCTCCGTCGTCGTCGCAGCAGGGCCGGATGGCTCATCAGTCGATCGCGACTCACCCCTGGACAGGCACTGTCGATCCCGGCTTCCCGACGCGGGCGCGTCGCGCCGGCGTTGCGATCGGCGACACGCACAAACAGTCGCGTTGCAGGTACGGTGCCGGAGTTCGTGAAGCAGCAACGTGACGGCTGTCTCGATCGCCGTGCTCGACCGCGTCACCTCGAGGAACCGGGCATGGTCCTCGCACGACGCGCTTCCTCCAGGCGAAGGCGCCGTGTTCACCGAAGGTGCCCGCTCGATCGCCGTGGCACGCGATGCCTCGGGATCGCTGCACCGCGTGTCGGCGTCGTGCACGCACATCGGGTGTCACGTGCGCTGGAATCCCGTGGAGGCGTCGTGGGACTGCCCCTGCCATGGGTCGCGTTTCGGCATCGACGGGTCGGTGCTCAACGGGCCAGCCGGCTTGAATCTCCCTCGCGACGCCTGAGTACCTGTCGCTGTAACGCTCTCGGCGTTGTCGGGGCGATGAGCAACCCGCGTACCTGTCGTCTCGCGGCCAGCGCTGCGCGCACCTGTCGGATAGCACGACACTCGCCGTCGTCGAAGCGAACACCGGCTCGTGCCGGCACCATTCATCGTGCCCGCTCGCCGACAGCCTCCGGGCCTGCTCGACGAACCAGATCGCGCGGAGAGCGCCCACCCGCTACGAACCCGTGACTGGTCGGCAGGGCCTGTGGCGCCCCGTAGGTGGAATTCGATCGCTCACGGACGTGCTGGACGCTCGAATGTGCAGGCCGCGCCTTGCATGGGTCCCGACAGCCGAGCGGCTGGCATTGCGGCTGCATAAGCACATCTGAAGCGAGCTGCCCAGTGCACCGGCCGGTCACTTCAGACGATCCCGAAGGCGAGTCCCTCCGACGGCGCGGACAACTCCACAAGAACGGAATGCCTGTGTCAATTGACGGTACCGGGGTGGGGACGTGGCGGATCGATCTCGATGCCGGTCGCCTGGAGCACGACGCCACGACGTGGGAGATGCTCGGCCATGCGCCGCGTGCGGGCGTGTCATCCGTGAGTGCGCTCCTGGCCGCGACCCACCCCGCCGATCGCGCACGCGTGGCAGCCGCCTGGGACGACCTCCGCGATCACGGGACGACGCTCGATGTCGAGTTCCGTGTCGTGCGCCCCGACGGTGCCGCCCGATGGCTGCGGGGTCGCGCGAGCCGTTCGGACGGCGCCGGGACGACCAGGCGCGCGACAGGCTCGATCATCGACGTCACCGAGCAGCGCGAGCTCCGGGAGCGCCTGCGCGACAGCGAGGCGATGGCCGAGCGCGGGTTCGCGGAACTCGAATCGGTGTACCGAAGTGCACCGGTCGGCCTCGGCGTTCTCGATCGCGACCTGCGCTTCGTGCGCGTGAACGATCGCCTGGCGGCCATGCACGGCGTGGCCGTGTCGGACCACATCGGCCGCACGATTCGCGAGGTGGTGCCCGGGCTCGCCGACTCGGTCGAACCTGTCCTGCGCCGCGTGCTGCAGGGCGAGACCGTGCTCGACGTCGAGATCGGGGGGAACACGCCCGCGGCGCCAACCGAGGCTCGCACCTGGAACGCCAGCTACTATCCGATCACCGATGCCGCCGGATCCGTGGTGGCCATCAACAAGGTGTCGGAGGACGTCACCGAGCGGAAGCGGATCATGGCGGAACTCGCCCGTGGCCGCGAGCAGATGCACCTGGCGATGCGCGCCGCGCGCATGTTCTCGTTCCAGCGCGACCTCCGCACCGGAGCCACGACCTACTCGGAAGAGAGCACGGCCATCCTCGGCCTCGGCGGCGACCACGGGGGGGCCGCGTTCGTCGACGTGGTTCACCCTGACGATCGTGGTCGCCTCACCTCATTGGTGCAGAAGCTGACCCCCTCCCAGGCGAACTACACGACGGTCTACCGCGTGGTGCGCCCCGACGGGGGTGTCGTCGCCCTCGAGGAGACCGCGCGCGGGGTGTTCGACGACCAGGGCGGCCTCGTGTACCTGCACGGGCTGGCCGTCGACGTCACGGCACGTGAAACGATGATCGCGGCCCTGCGCGAGAGCCAGGCCACGCTCGCCCTGCTGACGGCCGCGGTGCCCGCCATGCTCTTCACGTGTGCGCCAGGCGGTGAGTGCGACTACGTGAACCATTGGTTCTACGAATTCAGCGGCGACGTCGGGGATCGCCGTGACCTCGGCAACTGGATCGACAAGGTTGACCAGCGAGACCGTGCGCAGACGCGGGCGCTGTGGGAGGCGGCCGTGGCCGCCGGCACCGCATTCGGCGCCGAACTGCGCTTCCGCGCCGGCGACGGCACGCCCCGCTGGTTCAAGGTGCACGCGGTGCCGCTGGCCGACGGCGGCCACCCGGCGAAATGGATCGGCGTGGCCAGCGACATCGACAGCGTGAAGCGCGCACAAGAAGAACTGCGGAAGGCCGACCGGCGCAAGGACGAGTTCCTCGCGATGCTGGCGCACGAACTCAGGAATCCGTTGGCGCCAGTGGTCAGTTCGGTGAACACGCTGCGACTGGTGACGCGCGGCGATCCCACCTTGATCCGGCTCGCTGACGTGATTTCACGCCAGACCCGCCACATGAGCCGCCTGCTGGACGATCTGCTCGAAGTCTCGCGCATCACGGCGGGGCGCATCAGGCTGCGCCTTGCATCGATCGACGCCAGGCTGGCTGTCGAGGAGGCCGCAGAGATCAACCGGCCGCTCTTCGAGCAACGCGGTCAGCGCCTCGATGTGCTGGTGCCCGACACGCCAATCTGGGTCAGCGCAGACCTGACCCGATTGGTCCAGGCGCTGGGTAACCTGCTCAACAACGCCTCGAAGTACACGCCCAACAGGGGTGCGGTCGCCATCGAAGCCCGGGCCGACCACGGCCAGGCTCGCGTGTCGGTGCGCGATTCGGGCATCGGGATCGATCCCGAGGTCATGGAGGGGATCTTCGATCTGTTCACGCAGGGCGGGCAAACGCTGGATCGCGCCGAGGGAGGTCTCGGGATCGGTCTCGCCCTCGTGAAGCGCATCGCCGAATTGCACGGCGGCAGCGTCTCGGCTGCGAGCGACGGGCGGGGCAAGGGCAGCCGCTTCGACGTCTGGCTGCCGCTTGCGCCAGGAAGGGAGCATGCGGACGTGGAGCGGCCCATGGCGGACGTCTCCGGAGACGCGCACGACGACAGCGGCCAGCGGGTGCTCGTCGTCGACGACAACGTCGACGCAGCGGAGGTCCTCGCGAAGGGCCTGACGCTGCTCGGTCACGACGTTCGCGTGGCATTCAATGGCCCCGAGGCGCTTTCCGTCGCCCGGGAATTCAAGCCCCACGTGGCCGTACTCGATCTCGGCCTGCCGGGCCTTGACGGGTTCGAGGTCGCGCGGCAGTTGCGAACCCTGGAGACGTGTCGTTCCACGCGTCTCATCGCGCTCACCGGGTACGGCCAGACCGAACACAAGAACCAGTCAACCGCGGCGGGCTTCGAGCATCACTTCGTGAAACCAGTGGAACTCGAGGACCTGACGCGGGTGATCGGCGGGCGCTGAGCGGCAGGCAGCACACAGCACACCAAATCGTTGAGCCGCTTGCGGGCCTACTGCACTCGCTTCAGCCTGTGCGCGCGACGTCTGAATCGATTGCGCCCCGGCAGGTGCATCACCCGGCGGCGGAATGGGGGACGGCGCCTCTGGCGCCGCCCCGCCTGCTGAACGGATCAGTGACCGGTCACGCGATTCCACGCGTCGCGGACCGCATCCTTCACCTGCTGCCAGGTCGACGTGCCGCGGTACTCGTACGTGTCCCAGTTTCGCTCGAGGTCACGCTCGACGTCGCTCCAGTCGCGGTCGCGGAACCGGGACGCCGATTCGTACCCGTAGCGGTAGCCCGGCTGGTAGGTGTCGTACGAACCGCCCGTCGCATATGGCCGGGTCGAGTAGTTCGTGCGCCAGTAGTCGTCTTCATCCATCCAGTTGCCCGCCAAGCTCGTCTTCTGTTCTGCCATGATGCCTCTCCTTGTGATGGGTGCGCGAAAGTCGGTATGCAGGTCGCCGGGCGCGAACACGACGCAACGGTTGACCCGACGACGTCCACTGGGGTGCCTACGTCATGCTTGTGCAACGAGGGTGCCACCGAACACTGCCGAGGCTGCCACTCAGGTGAAGGCTGGCGAGGAGCTTTCCTGGCCGTTTGCGCCGAGAGCGGCTCCGGAAAGAAAGTCACGAGTTGCGCGCAGGCCATCGCCATTGGACTGAACGAGGCGAGGGAAAAGGGCGCGAAAGTACCGCCCCGCAGCGCGAGCCGAGCGTCGAAGAAGCGGTGATGCACGGCGCCGTGCTGGTGCCAGGCGTCGACGGATCCGTGTCCGGCTCGGGGCGTCGCCGGCCATGCCGGCGACGGCGAGCACGCCGCAGAAGCGGATACCGCTACTCTCCTCCGGTGAGGCGTCGTCAGACTCTTCGCCCCGACACCAGGCGCAGGATGACCACCACCACGGCGATCACCAGCAACACGTGGATGAAGCCACCCAGCGTGTACGAGCTGACCATTCCCAGCAACCAGAGCACGACGAGCAATACGACGATGGTCTCGAGCATGGCATTTCCTCCTCGGCACTACACCAGTCACCCGACAAGGCGCGACAGTGTGCGTCGCATCTTTCGTGAGCGTCGGTCGGATCGGCGCTCACCTCATGCCTATGTTCCTAGCAGGATTCGATCCACCCGCTCCCATCCCCCGAATTGCAGGCGAGCACACCTCTACGCTCACCTGCGTCGCGCTGCTGCGCGCGCAGTGGACTTCGGCGCACCGGTCTTCTTGACGGCCCTCTTCTTCGCGGCCGCCCGCGGGGCCGCCGTGCGGCGCTGAGTCATCCGGGCCGACATTCCTTCTTCCTTGTCGGCTTCCTCCTCCTCGTCGTCGTCCTGGGGAAAGCTTGCGCCAGTTGCCGCGCGCTGGTTGATGCCACCCTCGCCGAGCGACGACAGCTTCTGATCCGTCGCCTTCTCTTCCTCCAGCGTCACGCGGAGCGCGGAGACGACCTCGGAGTGCCCCATCTGCATGTCGCGAAGTTCGTCGATGAACGCGTCGTGCAGTGTTCCTGTGTCTGCCATGGGTCACGCTCCTCTCGGGTATCGTCGAACGACACACTGTGTTGTGCGTGCTGTTTGTCGTGTCGCACGCGCTCCGCGCCGGCGCATGTTCAGACGCGCGGCGGATCGGTCTCTCGTCCGAAGTGCCGATGCTGTGCCAACGCATGGATGAAAGTGCCTGGCAACTGGACAGCAAGTTGCCAGGTGCCCCTGGGCACAACCGTGCCCACATCGGCAGCGAGCATGAATGGATTCGTCACTGCGGGGGCCACAGGATGTGCGGCCCCCGCAGGTGATGTGCAACCGCGCGCGTGTCACCGCTACGACGAGGGCGACGTGGAGTACGCCGGCCCGCCGGTCTGTTCCTTGATGGTGTCGGTGAGTTCAGACCTGGTGCGCTCGAACGCGTCCCGGCCCCGATCCATGGCCTGCCGCCCCTGCGCCACGGCGTTGCTCACGCCTTCGCTGGCCTCGTCGAACTTGCGGCGTGCGCCTTCGCGCAGCTTCTGCCCCGACTCGGCCAGCGTGCGTCGCGTCTCTGCGCCGGCCTGCGGCGCGAAGACGAGACCGAGCGCCGCGCCGACCGCAGCACCCCACAGGAGGCCGGCAACGAAGCTGCTGCCCTGGCCAATCGAACCTGTTTCGTAGTTGTGCATGGTGCATTCCTCCTTCAGGAAGTGGTGGTTGCGCGCCTGTCGCGCGGTGTCAACGGAGACGTGGAGTGAGGAGAACGTTGTGTCAGGACGCCGAGTCCCGCCGAAATGGCGCGACCGACGCCGATCACGGGCCATACCCGCTGGAGCAGCACCTGGCGCCCGACGTGCACCGCGTGTTCGATGCGCTGTGCCTGCGCCCGCACCGCGGCTTCGGTCTGCCTGGCACGCGCGATCATGTCGCGCACGTCGTCGACCACTGCTGACACGCGGTTGCTGATGGGCGCGATGTGCCGCTGCTCGAGTTGCTCGATCTGGCTGCGCACCGTGCGAAGCGCGAGGAATACCGCGATGGCCCCTGCCAGGAGCATCAGGGTCTGAATGGCCGCGGCGATCGCCAGGACCGCCAGCCACATGTTGGTCGTATCGAGGCTGCTGTTCATTGCCGGATCCCCCTTCAAGGTCGGTCGGTGGACGTCTGATCGATCACTCCGGCCAGCACAGACCGCCCTTCGGTGTACACCTGGCGTACGCGCCGCATCGCCTCGTTGACGCGCGACAGGTCGTTCGTCCACGTATCGAGGGCACGTTCGCCACGCGCACGGAGATCACGGCCCCGGTCGGTGAAGAGGAGATACGCGATGACGACGCCGCCCAACGCTCCCAGGAGGATCGTCGGCGCCGCCGGGCGAGCGTCGTACGACTGACGCAACTGTTCCATCTGGCACGTGCCTCCTGCCGCTTTGTCCTTCAATGCGCGTGCCACTGTCCATGGTCGTGGTCCGTCGGAGCAACCCACACCGCTGTGCGCCCTCACGAGACAGACACCAGCCGCGAGACGGGCAGGACGGCAAAGACGGTGTGAAGCGGCAGCGACTCTCCGCTGAGACGCGCGCCACTCAGCACATCAGTCCAGTCGGCCCACGGAACGTCCCACCGGGCGTGACAACGGTGTCGCCCCACGTGGCGCCGCACGGCAATGTGCCGTCGGGTGCCTCCAGGGCGCACGACAGGCGCGTGACCAGCGCGAGCACGCGCGTCCCGTGCAGTCGACGCTCGAACGCCAGCACGTGATCGGCTCGGCTGCCGCGAGCGACATGGGCGATGTGCTCGCCATCGAGGAAGACGTCGCGCCACGCCGTTCGCGCGCGCAGCGCACTTGCGGTCACCATGAGCTTCAGCCGCGGATGGAACTCGGTGACCGACGTGGCGCCACGAGCGCGAGGTCCCAGCCACGGTGCCCTGGTACACGTCGGGCACGCCCGGCGCCGCCATCCTCGCCACGAGCTGGCCCAGGCTGTTCACCAGCCCGCGCGCGCAACCCGGCGCCAGAACGGCGCAAGGTCTCGAAGAATGTCGCCGCCGACGGACCCGCGATCACGCCGGCGACAAGCTTCCCCACAGCCTCGTCGTAGGCGGGATCAGGATCGATCCAGCTGGTGCGGAGCTTCGCTTCCCTGGCGGACTTGAGCATGTACGCCGTGAGGCGCTCCACGGACATCCTCGACCAGCGCGACAGGGCACCCGCCCACTCCCTCGGCATCACAGACAGGACGCTGATTCGCGCGCGGACGTCCTCGCCGAGTTTCGTGTCGTGCGTCGATGACGCAGACATCTCGAACGGCCACCGGGCATGACGCGCGCGCATCGCCTCGTGGAACTCCTGAGGGGCGCGTCCACACGTCGCGGGATCGCCACCGACCTCGTTCAGCGACACGAGCACGTTGTGGCGGTAGAACGCGGTGTCTTCCACCGCCTTGGCATGGACGGCCCCGCTGTACTGCTGGAGGGTCATTGCGAAGTCGAGGCGTCGTCGCGCAGCCGACGCCAGCCCCCGACGCCACCCAGCGCGGGATTGACGACCGCGTGGTCGGTGATGTCGTAGCCGTGGGTGCTGCCCTGGCGCTGAGGATCGGCGACAGGTAGCAGTCGGTGATCCCCAGTGATGCTAGGTATGGGACGACGCGTGCGACATCGTCGAACGTGAACCCGGCGTGCAACTGAAGGCGGTCGGTTGCGGCAGGGAGCGGTCGCGACATGCATCGGCACGATGCAACCCGACGGCCGCCTGCACGGGGCCAGCGCGTCGGTAGGCGCTTAACATGGGAGCCGCAATCGTTCAGTTCTTGAACATCAACCGTCGCCTCAGTGAACACCGCCCTGTCTTGCTTGGGCGGACGCCACGGATTGTCGGTGCATCGACGTGAGGTGCGGTGTCGGCAGAGTGGCAACAGCCTTACTGAGGCTGACTCAGCGCTTTTCCCCACGGCGTTTCACTGATGCATTCACCGGCTCCCGTGACCGACCGTCCACGTCAGACACAGGCGACTCGTCCTGCAGACACCCGCATGGTCAGCGTGATGCGTCACGCGACACGAGGTGTAATAGTGGGACGCTTCGACGCTCGGATTCGGCGAGTCACGTTGACGATCGTGCGGGATCCTGTTCTGACTCACCACTCACTGCTCGGCGCCATGACGTGTCGCTGAACCAGACACCTGGTAACTTCGCCCGTGGGCAGCTGATGCACCCGCGATAATGATGATGCTGACGCCAACCCAGTCCGCGCAATTCACATCCCTTCGACTGATTCCGTCTTGGCGTGGCCCTTGCTGATCAACGACTCAGCACGAGGTGGCGACTCAACGCCGGCCTCGAGGAGGATACAGTGATGAAGAAAATCCTGATGACGATGGCGTTGGCTGCGGTGTGCAGCGTGGGCGCCGGCGCTTTCAACGTGGCTGAGGCCGACACACCAGACGCCTGGATCACCGCCAAGGCACGCATCGCCCTCATGACGACCGAGGGCATCGACACGTGGGACCTCAACGTTGACACCAACAACGGCGTCGTGACGCTGCACGGCAAGGTGGAATCCGAAGCCGCCAAGGCGCTGGCGGAACGTGAGACACGCAAACTCGACGGCGTCAAGCAGGTCAAGAACCTGTTGCAGGTCGTCCCGAAGCCCGCGCGCGAAGTCAGCAACGACACCGATGAGGTGATTCAGGACCGCGTCGAGGACGTGCTCGACAAGGATCCGATGCTGAAGGACAGCAGTATCTCGATCGCGTCGGTGAGCAAGGGCGTCGTCCTGCTCACCGGGACGGCAAGTAGCGTCGAAGCCCACTTGAAGGCGGTTGAGGCCGCTCACGCCGTCAAGGGCGTGCGACGCGTGTCGAGCAATGTCAAGGTGAAGCCCGCCAAGTCGTAGGCGCTTCCGCAGCGCGCATCCCCGGACGGTCGCGGGCACTCCAGCCTGCGACCGTCCCCGTGTTCACGTGACACTGCCGGTCGCCCTTCCATGGTCTCGTGCTCGACCACCCGACCACGTCACTCGGCAGGGGCGCGCATCGGCACCTCGGACGCGACCTCCCTGGTACCGATGACATTCCGGGTGCCGATGTCCTCGGTCAAGCCATAGCGCTGGAGCTTCTTGTAGAGCGTCGGGCGATGAATGCCCAGGATCGATGCGGCCGCCCGCTTGTTGCCGCGGGTGTGGCGCAGCGTCCTGAGGATGGCCCACTTCTCGAGGTCGTCGAGGCTGGAGATCGGCGGCGTGCCTTCCAGGGGCGCGGCCGCTGACGGTGGTGAAGGCGCGAACCCCTGCCGCACGACCGGCGTCGTCTCGCCAGCCACAACGGCAGGCCGCGTGATCTGTGGACCTGAACCGAAGTGGTCGGGAAGGTGGCCGACCTCGATCTCGGCGCCCTCGGCCACGATCACGGCGCGTTCGATGACGTGCTCGAGTTCACGCACGTTGCCCCGCCACGAATGGCGCATCAGGATTTCGAACGCGTCCGGGTGAATCGTCGTGACCGGACGATCGTACTGCTTCGCGAACTTCTTCACGAAGTGGGCAGCCAGCAGGGGAATGTCTTCGGGACGGTCGCGCAGCGCCGGGAGCGACACGGCAATCGTGTTGATGCGGAAGTACAGGTCTTCGCGAAACCGCCCCTGTGCCATCAATGCCTGCAAGTCGCTGTTCGTAGCGCAGATCAGCCTGAAGTCGAGTTGCACGACGCGCGTGCCACCCACCGGCGTGACGTGGCGCTCCTGCAGCACACGCAGCAGTTTCGCCTGCAGCGACATCGGCATGTCGCCGATCTCGTCGAGCAGCAGCGTGCCGCCGTGCGCCTGCTCCATCAGTCCCGTCTTGTCGGCGATCGCGCCCGTGAAGGCCCCACGGCGATGCCCGAACAACTCCGACTCGATCAACTCGGCCGGGATGGCGGCGCAGTTGATCTTGACCAGCGGCCCGTTCGCCCTGGTGCTGAACTGGTGGAGCGCATTGGCGATCAGTTCCTTGCCCGTGCCGTTCTCTCCCGCGATGAGGACGTTCGCATCGGTCGGCGCCACCGACCGCACGAGCGAGAACACCTGTCGCATCTTCTCGCTCTTGGTCAGCATGCCGCCGAGCAACGCCTGCTCTTCCTTCACCTGCTGGCGCAACCGCACGTTCTCGTCGCGCAGGCGGAGGTAGTCGGTGGCCTTCTCGAGCACCGCGAGCAGGACATCGACATCGACGGGCTTCTCGATGAAGGTGAGTGCCCCCTGCTTCATGGCCTCGACCGCATCGGTCACGCTGCCGTGGCCGGTGACCATGACCACGGGCAGATCGGGCTGCGCGGCCTTGAACCGCCTCAACAGGTCGAGCCCGTCCACGTCGGGAAGGCGAAGATCCATGATCACGAGATCTGGCGCCGCAACGAGGCGCTGCTGCTCTGCCCCTGTCCCGTTCGAGGCGACGCTCACCTCGTAGCCGTGCCGGGCAAGTATCTGTTTCGTCCACGCCGCGGAATCTTCGTGATCCTCGACGAGCAGCACGCGTGGTTTCTGACGGATTGTGGGCATTGGCGCTGATGGTCCTTGGTCCTGCGTAACGTCGTTGCGTGACTCGGATTTGTACATGGTGCGTTTCGATTCACTACACCAGGGATGTGGCGTTGCGGAGGTCACTCTCCATCGTGAGGGCGCGCGTCTGGTGGTTGCAAAGCGCCACTACCGGTGCATGTGCTCCCGTGTCGGTTCACAGTCTGCAGCACAAGCGTTACAAGGCTCGTGCCACCGTGTACCACGTCGTGGCATGGATGCTGCTCAGCACTGGTGAATCGATGTCGCACTGGCATCCCCGCTGCCGACGTGACCTGCCGTGATCATCCGCACGCACCTCCGCTATCCCCTCGCGGTTGTCTTCGTGATCATCAGCGTGCTCTGCCGGCTCGCCCTGATGCCCCTGCTCGACATCGACGTGCCGTTTCTCACGTACTTCCCGGCGGTCATGATCGCCGGGCTCGTCGGGGGCTTCGGGCCTGGGCTCGCCTCGCTCGTGCTGTCGCTGGTGGCGGTGTCGCTGGTCGAGGGACGCGACCTGGGTGCCCACGAGTGGTCACGCCCGTCATTCTGGACGCAGGTTCTCTTCGCCCTCGCCGGATTACTGGTCGTCTGGGTCGCTGATCGCGGGCGTCAGCTCGTCGTCGACCTGGAGCATGCGCGACAACAGGCCGTTGCCGCGGCGTTGCTCGCGGAGGGGGTGCTCGGCAGCCTGGGTGACGCCATCATCGCCGTCGATCGCGAGGGAAGGACCCTCTACGCCAACGATCCCGCGTTGCGATTGGCCAACCGGACGCGCACCGAGGTGCTGGGACGGCCGTGGGAGGATTCGTGGGCGATCTTCGGCGAGCAGGCGCGCACGACGTGCCGTGAGGCCATGCTCACGCGTACGGCCAGGCAGTTCGAGGAGGTCGACGACAATCTCGACCGGACGCTCGACGTCAAGGTGAACCCGTCTGCGGACGGCGGACTGTCGCTGCGTGTGTCGGACGTGAGCGACGCTCGCCGGGCCCAGCGTGCCCGTGCCGCCGATGAGCGCGACCTGCGCGCAGCGCCGCAGGCAGTGGCTGGCCGACCGGTCACCCCCGCATTCGCCGACCCCGAACCCGGCAGGGTTGCGGCGCCAGGAGCATCCGTTCACGACACGCCTGCACGCGACGTGCTGCTCTCGGTCTTCTCGCATGAACTCCGCACGTCGCTGAACGCGATCCTCGGGTGGTCCGAGGTGCTCCGGATGAGTGCACACGACCCCGATCAGGTCACGGCCGCTGCCGACGTCATCAAGCGCAATGCGCGTGCGCAGGCGCAGTTGATCACGAGCCTGCTCGACGCCGACGCCCTGGTGAGCGGCCGCGTCGAACTCGACCGGCGCCCCATGGACGCCGTCGATGTCGCACACCGCGCCGCAGAGGCCTTCAGGCCGCGCGCGGAAGCGGCCCGGGTCTCGTTCGTTGCCTCGACGCCGCTCGAGCCGGCGCCCGTGGTCGCAGACCCCGCACGGCTCGACCAGTTGATCGGCTCCCTGCTCGACCATGCGCTGCATGACACGCCCGCAGGAGGCAGCATCAACCTCGCCGTCGTCGCGGCGCCGCACGGGGGTCTCGAGATCGTCGTCAGCGACACGGGCGCGGGGATCCCGCCGGAATCGCTGTCGTCGGTCTTCGACACGTTCACGAAGTCATCGGCGCCACGACGCGCGGCCACGAATCGCCTCGGGCTGACCATCGTCAAGCACGTCGTCGAGTTGCACGGGGGCACGATTGGTGCCTCGTCTCCTGGCCTCGATCGGGGAACCACGATCACCGTGCACCTGCCGGCAGGCATCGCCGAACCGACAGGCGCCGAGGCGTCGTGCGAGGTCGCCGAAGCGCCGGCGGCGGCGTCTCCTGACGTCAGGCTGCAGGGGCTCAACGTGCTCGTGCTCGACGACGACAGGGAATCGCGGGCGCACCTGGAGCGTATCCTCGAAGACGCCGGAGCCCGGGTGATCGTGGCCAGTCGTGCCCTGGAAGCGCTCGGCCTGTTGGCAGACGACGCGGTGCACGTGATTGTCAGCGATGTTGCCCTGCCGGAGATCGATGGCCACGAGTTCATCCGCCAGGTGCGCACCCACGCCACCGGGCACAACGGCGCGCCCGCCATTGCCTTGACGGCGCACGCACACGCCGACGAGCGTCGCCGGGCACTGCTTGCAGGATTCCAGGTACACATGACGAAGCCCGTCGACGCCGCTCAGTTGCGCATGGCGGTCCACAGGCTGGCCACGTTGTCGCGTGCGGCCGGGCTGGGCCCGTCATGACGCATTCCGCGACGTCGAAGCCGGAACGGTTCGTCGCGGAATGCAACACCTGACGCCCCCGGGAAGGCCGAGGCTCCGATCACGACGGTGGCGCTGATCTTGCGGCATCAATGACGCGTAGGCCCAACGTCTACCCGAGCCAAGGAGGCCCACGATGAACCGCGACATCTTGATTGGCAAGTGGAAGCAGCTGAGGGGCGAAGTCAAACGCCGCTGGGGACAACTGACCGATGACGAGCTCGACCAGTCGAAGGGCGACTTCGACAGTCTGGCGGGCCGCATCCAGGAGCGTTACGGGTATGCCAGGGACCGCGCCGAGCGCGACCTGGACGACTTCCTGAACGAGTACCTCCCGCGACCCAGCATCGCGCTGAGAGCGACGCATCGCGTGGCACGGAACGGTTCGCCGTTCCGTGCTCACGCCCTTTTCACCGCACCACGGTGGCTTGCTTGAGCCAGGCAGCCACCAATGCCGCACCGCCACGGACGAGGTCTCACACGAGTGAGTGACATCGCTGTCGTTGAGTCGCCGTCGCCACACGTGGCGTCTCCGTGGCGGACGCAAGCGTTGTTCGCCCTTGCGCTGCTGGCGATCGTTGCGACCGTGCTGCTGGGCTACAGCATGATCAGGCGCCTCGAGGCCGTGCCCGCGTCGGCGCCTGGACGCGATCGGCAGGTGATGCTGGCCATTGCTTTCCAGGCGGGCACGGGCCTGCTGAGCGTCGCGATGCTCGTGATCGCGTACGTGCGCACACAGCGCGAACAGCGGGCGCGTGTCCATGAGGCCGAGGCCCAGGCGCATCATCGCTCGACACTCGACCTCGTCTCAGACGGGGTGATCGCCACGGACACGGATGGCCGCGTGACGTTGATCAACGAGGCCGCGGTTCGGGCCACCGGCTGGACGCCGTCGGACGCCGTCGGAGAACCGATCGCGCACGTGCTTTCGCTTCGTGGTGCCGACGGTCACGTGCCAGCCGAGAATCCCGCTTTGCGGGCCATCCGCGACGGACACGACGTGGGTCTCAACGCGCGGACGGTGCTGCTGTCGCGCACCGACGACCATGTGCCGGTGGAGCACCGGGCCAGGCCGCTCCGGGCGAGTGACGACCGCATCGCGGGCGCGGTGGTCGCGTTTCGCGACGTGGGCGAGCGTCGCCACCTCGAGATCGACCTGGAGCGATCGCGAGGGTTCCTCCGATCCATCCTCGACGCGCTTCCCACGCACGTCGCCATGCTCGATCGCGACGGACACATCGTCGCAGTCAATGCGGCCTGGCGACGCTTCGCCGACGAGAACGGCTTCCGGGGCACGGGCCATGCGGGGGTCGCAGACCACCTGGCGGCGGGATGCGACGAGGACAGGGCCGGGCAGATTGCGGACGGCATCCGCTCCGTCCTCGAGGGACATCGTCCGGACTTCAGCGCCGAATACACATGCCGCGTTCCTGGCAAGCTCCGCTGGTTCCAGATCCAGGTCACATCGCTGGACGGGCTCGAGCAGGTGAAGGCGGTAGTCGCGCACGAGGAAATCAGCGAACGCGTCGAATCGCAGATACGCACGGAGCGGCAATCAGACCAGTTGCAGCGCCTGGCCGACGTGGCGAACCTCGTCAACGCGGCGCAAGACGTGCGGTCGGTCCTGGGACTGGTCACGGCAGGCGCCCGCGGGATTCTCGACGCAGAGCGTGTCGTCGCGTACGCCGTTGCGGGTGCAGACGGGCTCGTGAACGAGGCACAGGCGCCGCAACCGGATCCCGGCCAGTCGCCCTCGCGCGGGGGGCGGTCATCGTGGCGGTCTGCACCCTCGGAGCCGCTCGAGCGGGTGATGCGGCTGACCCGCGCGCAACTCGAGGCGATTCCAGCGTGGCGGACGTTCTTCGCCGGTGCGGGACATGGGGTTCCCGGGGCGTGGATGGGCGTCCCTCTCGTCGGGCGCGACGGCCAGCACCTCGGGGCGATCCACATGACGAGCCGCGACGAATCGACCTTCACCGAACACGACGAGCCGATCGTCGCGCAGTTGGCGCGTCTCGCGGCCAGCGCACTCGAGGGTGCGTCGCTCTACGAGGAACTCCGCGAGGGCGATCGCCGAAAAGACGAGTTCCTGGCGACGCTGGCGCATGAGCTCCGCAATCCCCTGGCCCCCATGCGGAACGTGATCGAGATCATCAAGCGTGCGCCCGAGGCGGCCACGCTGAAGGACGCCGCGTCGGTGCTCGAACGGCAGTTGCGCCAGATGGTGCGCCTGATCGACGACCTGCTCGACATCTCGCGGATCACGAAGGGCAAGCTCGAATTGCGCCAGGATCGCCTCGACGTCGGCGCGGTCATCCGTGACGCCGTCGAGTCGTGCCGCCCGTCGATCGACGCGTCGGGGCACCACCTGCACCTGTCGCTGCCGCTCGAACCGGTCGTTGCGTTCGCCGACCATGCCCGCCTGTCGCAGGTGTTTGCGAACCTGATCGACAACGCGGCCAAGTACTCGGAGCGGGGCGGCACGATCGAGATCTCGCTCGACACGACCGCGCGCGAAGCGACCGTCCGCGTTCGCGACGAAGGCATCGGCATCGATCCGGAGATGCTGCCTCGGCTGTTCGACATGTTCACGCAGGGTGACCACTCGCGCGAACGGGCGCGCGGTGGCCTGGGAATCGGCCTCACGCTGGTGCGGTCGATCGTCGAGTTGCACGGAGGGCGGGTGCAGGCCTCGAGCGCAGGGCCGGGGATGGGCAGCACGTTCGTCGTGCGACTGCCACTCGCATCGACACGCCGCCGCACTGCGGAACACCCGATCGCCGGCGGGCCGGCCGTTCAGCCGTCCTTCCGCCCTCACCGCGTGCTGGTGGTCGACGACAACCCCGATGCCGCAGAGAGCCTCTCGATGCTGCTGCGCCTCGAAGGGCACGACGTCCGCGTGGCCGAAGACGGGCGTTCGGCCCTCGAACTGGCGTCGGCCTTCGAGCCGTCGGTCGCCCTCCTCGACATCGGGCTGCCAGGCATGAGTGGCTACGACGTCGCGCGCGCCCTCCGCAACGACCCGAAGACGGCGCGGTGCAAGCTCATCGCGCTCACCGGGTGGGGGCAGGATGCCGATCGTCGGCGGTCAGCTGAAGCCGGGCTCGACCACCACCTGGTCAAGCCCCTGGAACTCGACGCCCTCAAGCGCCTGCTCGACAGCTGAGGCGCGGGTGGCCCCGCGCGTTGACATGCGCGGCGTGGCGCGTCACGGTCGAGTTCGATCCGGCGACGTCGTGACTGAACAAGCGACATGGTCCGACGCGCAGGTGACCGAGGGCGCTGACGTTCGTCCGACTCGCCGGTGCATCTGTCAGTGCCTTGCGCCGCATGCTCTCAGTCCACATATCCCGCTCCGATGGCACACGACATGCTTTGTCGTGAAGAAACGAACTGACTAACGTCAGTCTTTTTCACCCAGGCTGAGTTCACTCGGACGACCCGCGCCCACACGCGTCGCCCGTTCACATACTTCATTCGCGTCTTCGTCGAGGTGATCAGGATGAACACAGCGTCAACGTCTGCCAACGCGGCGGCAACGAACCGCCTCATGCGCGTCGTCACCATGGCCGCGGGAGCCTACGCCGCCTACCGGGCGCTCCGTGCGCTGCAGTCCTCGTTGAGTAGTCGTACCCAGGCCGTGCATATGGACGAGGCACTCGACGACGCGCTCGACGATACGTTCCCGGCCAGCGATCCCATTGGATCGTACTGAAGCCCATTTCCCCCGAGAAGGAGACAGTGCCATGCATCGCTTGGGTTCCTCCCTCCTGGTCCACGCAGTCGCCTTGATGCTCGCGGCGGTGATCACCGTCGGCTGCGGCAAGACCGTGGGTGAGACCATCGACGACGCCACGATCACGACGACGGTCAAGGCCAGGTTGCTCGACGATCCGACCGTCGGCGGCCTCCGGATCGACGTCGACACGTTCAAGGGTGTGGTCACGCTCTCGGGGCGGGTCAAATCGGCTGCCGAGAGCCAGCAGGCCATCGCGATTGCGCGCCGCGCCGATGGAGTGAAAGACGTGAAATCGACACTGCAAATCATTCCAGAAGGTCAGTGATTTCGCCGCGAGGAAACGATGAGGTCCGCACGCCACGATGTGGGTGCGGACCGTACGGCTGTGCTGTGGCACCTCATCAAGTGGTTTCTCTTCGCAATCAGTCGGCGTGCAGGTAAGGTGGCCTCTGTTCTGTGAGTCCTGCACCCGTGCGCCGTTCCTCCGGCCCGCGCATGCGCGGGCATGCCGTTGTCGTGTGCCTGATACTTGTGGCGTCCGCCGGGCGCGGAGCCCCGTCTGCATTCACGCCGTTTCCCGAGTATCGTCTCAAGGCCGCTTTCGTCTCGAAGTTTCCCTCCTTCGCCTCATGGCCCGACTCCGCGCTTGCCAACCGCACAGCGGTCGAAGTGTGCGTGGCGCGACCCAACCCGTTCGGGCAGTCGCTTGACGAACTGCTCGTTGGAGAGCGCGTGCACGGAAAGCCGCTCGTGGTCCGGACGGTTGACGGGCCCGAGGCCGTCACGACGTGTCACGTGCTGTTCGTCACGCACGTGGGGTTCAACGAGCGCAGGGCGTTCCTCGCCAAGGTAGCGACATTACCCGTCTTGACGGTCGGCGACTACCCGACCTTTCTCGACGAGGGCGGAATCGTCAACCTGAGGCTGGTCGACGGCCGTATCCGCTTCGATATCGACCTCGGCGCTGCGAACCGCGCTGGACTCCGCCTCAGCTCGCAGTTGCTGCAGCTCGCCTTCTCCACCAGGGGAGGGCCGGAATGAGACGATGGTTCGCCAGGTTGGCGATCCACCGGAAGCTGTTCGTCGTGTCGCTCCTGGTCACGACGGTTGCACTGGTGCTGGCGACGCTGAGCCTGGCCGTCGTGGACCTGGTGCGCTACCGGGCGACGGCGACTGGCGACACCGGGTCGCTGGCCGAGGTGCTCGCCGAGAACTCCGCGGCGGCGGTGGCGTTCAACGATCCTGGCGCCGCCCGCACCACGCTCGCCACGGTTCGGAGGCGCCCGACGGTCCAGCGCGCGTGCCTCTACCTGCCCGACGGTTCGCTGTTTGCCGGCTTCGAACGCTCGCCGCAGTTTGCGTGCCCGCCGGCGATGCCGCGCGAGGTCACCTGGCGCGTGGTCGCCGGCAGCGCGCCCGTGAGGCGGAACGACCGCGTGCTCGCCACGGTGTACGTCGAACGCGACCTGCAGGAACTCGGCACCAGGATGGCCATCGCGGGCATCACCGGCCTCGGGATGGTCGTCCTGGTCGGCTCGGTGACGCTGGCGCTCGCGAACCGCCTGCACCGCACGGTGACGCGGCCGATCACGCAACTCGCGTCGGTGGCGCGCAGCATCCAGCCCGATGCGCGGGAGGTCGCGCTTCCCGACATCACCGCGAGCGACGACGAGGTCGGCGATCTCGTGCGGGCGTTCACCGACATGCTCCGCCGCCTTCACGACGGCAACGCGCGGCTCGTCGAGAGCAACCAGATGCTAAGGCGCCAACGGGCCGATCGCGAGCAGTTGCTGGCGCGCGAACGCGAGGCGAACCGCCTGAAGGACGAGTTCCTCGCGGCTGTCTCGCACGAACTGCGAACACCACTCAACGCCATCACCGGCTGGGTGCAGGTGCTGGCGACGACGAACCCGCAGGCAGCGACGACCGCGAAGGCCATCGAGAGCATCGCGCGAAATGCGCGTGCGCAGGCACGGGTCATCGAAGACCTGATGGACGTGTCGCGGATCGCCACCGGCAAGTTGAACATCCGGTTCGACGTCGTCGACCTCAGGGAGGTGGCCGAGAGCGCCGTCGAGGCCGCGCGCGCACCCGCCAGGGCGAAGCGGATCGCGCTGGCCCTGCGGGCGCCCGACGACGTGTGTTTCGTGAACGGCGATCGCGACCGGTTGCAGCAGATCGTCGGGAACCTCCTCTCGAACGCCATCAAGTTCACGCCGCAGGGCGGCATGGTGTCTGTCGCGTTGACACACGCCAGTGGCAGCTATGAGCTGACCGTGACCGACACCGGCATCGGGATCCCGGCGTCCTTCCTGCCGCACGTGTTCGACAGGTTCCGGCAAGCCGACGGCTCGAGCACCCGTGAGTACTCAGGGCTGGGGCTCGGGCTGTCGATCGTGAAGGAACTGACCGAACTGCACGGCGGTGTCGTCACCGCCTCCAGCCCTGGCCCGAACCTCGGCGCCTCGTTCACCGTGCGCCTGCCGCACCTCGACGGGCTCCGTGCGCTGGATGTCGTGCCGGCCGAAGCCGCCGAGGACGCCGGGACGGTGACGTTGGCCGGAATCCGCGTGCTAGCGGTCGATGACAACGCGGACGCCCTCGAGGTCCTCGCGTCGTCGCTCGCACACAGGGGCGCCGACGTGCGGGTCGCCACGACGGGTGAAGCGGCGATGCGCGAGTGGGAACGCGAGCCCGCCGACGTGCTCATCTGCGATCTGGCCATGCCGCAGATGGACGGGTTCGCCGTGTTGCGCGGGATCCAGGAGCGCGATCGCTCGGCGGGGCGGCACACGGCCGCCATTGCGCTCACCGCGCACGCGTCGTCCGATTACTCCGCCAGGGCACGCGACGCGGGCTTCCATCGGCACGTCGCGAAGCCCTGCGATTTCGACGAGTTGGCGCTGGCCGTCCGCAGCGCGTTCGAACAGGTGTGAGGTCGATGATGTGTGGTCGTGTGAGGGTGCAGTACGGCGGGCGGATCGCACGTGCCATCGGAGGGCTCTCGATACTCGCGGCCACGACCGCCGGCGCGCAGACGACGACCGAGGACCTGAAGCGCATGAGCCTCGGAGACCTGCTGAAGATCGACGTGACCACCGTGTCGCGCATCCCCGAGCCCACCACGCGGGTGGCCGCGGCGGTACACGTGATCACTCATGACGACATCCGCCGATCCGGCGCGTTGTCGATTCCAGAGGCGCTGCGCCTCGCCCCGGGCATGCAGATAGCCAGGATCAACGCCGGCACCTGGGCGATCGGCATGCGAGGCTTCGCCGATCGCCTCGCGCGATCGATGCTGGTGCTCATCGACGGGCGCGCCGTGTACTCGCCGCTGTTTGCCGGCACGTACTGGGAGACGCAGGACACGCTGCTCGAGGACGTGGACCGGATCGAAGTGATTCCCGGTCCGGGCGGCACCCTGTGGGGCGCCAATGCGGTGAACGGCATCATCAACATCATCACGAAGTCGGCCAGGGACACCACGGGCGTCTTCGCGTCGGCCGGAGGCGGGTCGAACGATCGCGCGTTCGCCGAGGCGCGCTACGGCGCCCCTGCCGGGAACGCATGGAACTACCGCGTGTACGCCAGGGCGTTCGACAGGTCTCCGGCGTTTCACCTCGATGGCGTCAACTACGACGGCCTGCGCATGGCGCAGGGCGGCTTCAGGGCCGATTGGGCACCGGACGCGAGCCGGGGCCTCACGGTGCAGGGCGACCTCTATGTCGGACGCCTCGGGACACGCCCGACCGTGACGACCTACACGCCCCCGTACGCACAGGTCATCGTGCGCGACGCGCCGCTCGCGGGCGGCAACGTGCTGACGCGCTGGACGGGCCGGTTCCGCGACGTGTCCCGCTTCCAGGTGCAGGCGTTCTACGCGCGAACGAGCCGCGACGAGCGGCCGGTCAGCGAAGACCGCAACACATTCGACGTCGACTTCCAGCACATGCTCCCGAGGTGGCGCCGGCACCATGTGGCATGGGGCCTCGGCTATCGCGTCACATCCGATCGCATCGATGCCATCGCGCCAACAGCATTCACGCCTGACCGGCGAACTGACGCGTTGTACAGCGGATTCGCGCAGGACGACGTCGGGCTGGTCGCCGACCGCCTGCGACTCACGCTCGGCGCGAAGTTCGAGCACAACGACTACAGCGGGCTCGAGGTGCAACCGAGTGTGCGCCTGCTGTGGGACTCGAACGTCGTGCACACGTTCTGGGCGTCGGTGGCGCGAGCCGTGCGCACGCCGTCACGCGTCGAGACCGACTACACGACCACGAGCCTGCTGAACCCTGCCATCCCGTACTTCGTCCGGCTCGTGCCAAACCCGGGGTTCAGGGCCGAGACACTGCTCGCCTACGAGGTCGGCTACCGCGTGCAGCCGATGTCGCGGACGTTCCTGTCGTTCGCAGGATTCTTCAACAAGCTCGACGACGTGCTCAGCACCGAGATCGGCATCCCGTTCGCAGAAGCGGTGCCCACACCCGCCAAGCTGGTCGTCCCCGTGACGTTCGCCAATGGACTGCGCGGAGACAGCTACGGCTCCGAGGTGTCGCTCGACGTTCGGCCCGCCGCGTGGTGGCGCTGGACGGCCAACTACTCCTACGTCCGGATCCAGCTGTCGCGGCAGCCCGGGAGTCACGACGGGTCGCAGGAGCGCCACAACGAGCGAGCGAGCCCGCGCCACCAGGTGCAGGTCCAGTCGTCGCTCGACCTGCCGGGCCGGTTGTCGATTGACGCACTTGCCCGCTACGTGTCGGACCTGCGGGATGGTCCCGTTCCGAGCTATGCCACGGCCGATCTCCGGGTGGCCTGGCAACTGTCGCCGAAGGTCGAACTCGCGGTCGTGGGACAGAACCTGCTCCAGCCGAAGCACGTGGAATGGCCGACCGTGGGCGGCAACGTGGCCCTCGAGCGAGGCGGATACGTGAGGGTGACCGTTCGGCGATAGCAGACGACCGGATTGCTGGAGTCGTCTGCCGTCGTCAACGTATCCTTGTGTCGGCCCAGGCAGGCTGGGCTTCCGCGTCGCCGCCGCGAGACAGGCGACACGGCAACAGGAGGGATACGTGAGAGTACCGGAACATTCATGCCGTGTCGTCGCCGTCGCTGGCCTCGTCGTCGCGTCGCTCCTAGGACATGGCCAGGCGCAGCGTGCCAACGACGAACCCGACCCTGTCTTGAAAGCGTCGGCGCTGCTGACCCCAGCACAACTCGCCGGACCACATCACAAGGTCGAGGACGGCGTCGCGACGACCGCGTTCTACCACGAGTTCACGATCACGTCCGAATACGGGGCATTCGCGGCCGTGGGTCGGTCACAGCTCGCGACGCGGCTGCAGGAGATTGCGGCGATTGCGGCGTTGAAGGACGTGTCGAAATCCGAGGTCTTCGTGAAAGCCGCAGGCCAGTCGGTCGCGAACGTCGCCACCGGTGTCGCCAGTGCGGTGACCGATCCGGGCGCGACGGCCAAGGGCATCGGCAGCGGCGTGAAGCGGGTCGGCGTCAATCTGGGCCGCCGGACGAAGCGGGCTGTCGACGACGCGACGTCAGACGATCCCAAGCCCGAGGGCGAGGCGAAGGACGAGGGCGGCAACGCCGCGACGGGCGCCGCCAAGAGTGTCATGGGCGTCAACGGAAGCATGCGGCGCTGGGCGCAGAAGGTCGGCGTCGATCCCTACACCACCAACGTCGCGCTGCAGCAGGCACTCGAGAGCATCGCCAACGTGGACGTCGCCGGGGGGATTGCCGCCAAGGTGGTCGTGCCGATACCCGTTGTCGTCAGCACCACTGCGGACGTGGGCAACCTGGTGTGGGGCAAGGACCCGGAGGAACTTCGCAAGTTCAACGAGGCACGTGCGCGCGAGATCGGCGTCAGCCAGGATGCCGCGAAGGCGCTCTTCGGCAGCCGCGTGTACACGCTCACGTTGCAGACGCGCCTGGTCGCGGCGCTGCATGCCGTGCGCGTGCCTGGCGGCGCCGACTACGTCGCGTCGGCGGTCGAGGCCACCGGCGAGCGCGAGGCGCTGTTCTTCGTCGAAAGCGCCGAGATGCTCGAAGCCTTGCACAAGCAGTCGCGGGTGGCGGCGGTGCTGACCGACTCGCGGGCGATGGTGGCGCGGATGCCCACCGGCGAGGTGATCGCGTTGCTGCCGCTCGACTGGGTGCGTTACTCCGAGGCCTCGGCCGCGACACTGCGCGAGATCGCCGCCCGCGCACAGGCTGAACTCGGTGCCACCTCGCTGCGGCTTCGCGTCACCGGCCAGTTGACCGAGCGCGCCGCGCAGGAATACGCGGCGCTGGGCTGGAAGCAGTAGGTCGCCGAGCTGTACTTCTCGCACACCGATACGCGACGTGCCGGGCGGAGGGTTGGCGAACCGCCCGGCACGAGATGATCCCGCAAGCGATGCGGGCCCGCAGCGCCGCTACTTGCGGTCCTTCGCAGTCACCTTGGTCAGGAGCACGGGCTGGGTGCCGTAGTTTTCGAGTTCCAGCTGGCCCTTCTTGTTCAGCGTGATCTTCGTGGCGACCGAGGCCTTGCCTTCGCCGTTCCCGGTCTTGTCGAGGTGAATCTCGATGAAGGTGAACGGATAGTCCATCGTCCGGGGCTGGTTCCGTGCCTCGGCGAACGAGATCCGCCGGTCGGTGAGCGCGTAGATGCGACGGCCGCCCTCCTCGTCTGGCACCTGCATGACGAATCGCACGTCCCAGCCCAGCGACGTCGGCGTGCGGATGTAGCCGACGCGCTTCGTGTCCTGCAGCGCATCGAGCAGCTTCTCGGGACCCTTTTCGACGAATACCTTCCTCAGGGCTTCACGCTCGGCATCAGACGACCAGCGTTCGATCGCCAGGTCGACCACCCCTGAACCCGACGGTCCGACACCGCTCATGTTGACCGCGAACGCGGTGAACGTCTCGGGCTTCTGGTTGCTCTGCGCGCCAGCCAGCGTCACCGAACTCGCCAGGCCCACCACCACGACGCCCGCAAGGGCCATGATCCTGAACCGACTCGACATATGTGCTCCTTTGTGGTCGCAATCACGCGACATCCGGTTTATGGGATAGACGAATCATGCCACCGTCTTGGCGGGGGGAGGTGTGGCGGCCTTCTCCCGCATCTGGCGATTGAGCAGGACCACCACGCCCAGCCAGGCTCCCGCGAGCACCACGTTGATGCTCGCGAACATGGGCACGGCAAACGCCAGCCGCTCGCCGGCGAAGACGATGCTGGCCTGCACGACGTCGCCGGCACGCACGAAGAACGAGTCGACGGCCTGCTTGGCCTTGTATTTGGCCTCACGGCTCGTCGGCAGCCACAGCGCCTGCTTCGTGGTGTTGCCCAGCGAGTAATCGATGCTGTTGTCGGCGATCTTCAGGTAGGTCATGAACTGGAGCGACGGCGCCCGAAGCATCATCAGGTAGCCGAACAGCGCCACGATCGGGTGGATGAAGAGTGCCTTCCCCACGCCCAGGAATTTGAAGACGCGCGAGACCACGAACATCTGCAGCAGGAACCCGGCGAGGTTGACGGTGCTGAACAGCCGGCTGTAGGTGCCGCCGATGAAGGCTTCCCGCGCTGCCGCTGCCTCGGGTCCGCTCCCATACGTCGAGTTGGCCATCTCGACGACGTACCGGCCGAACAGGTACTCGCCCGACGTGTTGACGATGTTCAGCAGGACGGTCAGGAACGCAATCGACATCAGGTACTTGTCCGAGAAGATCAGCGAGAAGCCCCCTTCCTTGCCGAGCGGCTTCTCGTCGGCGGGTGCAGCGGCCTTCACCCCCGCGCCGACCGCGGCGTTGGGTCGCTTTCGGTTGGCGACGCGTGCGAGCAGCGCGCAGACCACGAGGATGGCCGCGCCGGCCACGAGTAACCGCTGCGTGCCGATGGTCGCCACGACCTGGCCGGCGCGCACCGAACCGACCCACGCCCCGAGGCTGCTCCCGACGCCGATGAGCGGGAAGATCCGCTTGCCTTGATCCTGCGTGTAGAGGTCGTTGGCAAAGGCCCAGAACTGCGCGATCACCATCAGGTTGAAGATGCCCAGCCACAGGAAATACGGGATGCCGACATGCCACCCCACCGAGATGGCGAGCAGGAACAGGGCGAGGTGCGACGCGAAGAACAGCGTCACCCACTGCACCAGCTGGATCCGGCCGACGCGCGACGCGAACGCGCCGTAGGCAGGAACGAGAAACAGCAGGAGGACCGCCTGCCCTGCCGCCGAGTAGCTCTTCACCTCGGCGCCACCCTCGCTGAGGATGAACACCTCGCGCGCCGTCTTGAGCATGTAGTAGGCGGCGAGGACGAGGAACATGATCAGCGTGAGCAGGAGCGCGCTGGGCACTTCCTCACGTCGCACGTCGGCGATGGGCGAGAGCAACCGCTCGCCCAGGGACTTCCTGACCAGCGACGGCGCGGTGGATGTGGTCGTCATGAACAGCGGTCTCCTCTCGTCGTCATCGGGATGGCTTCCAGCGTCGCCTGGGCTGGGGGCAAGAGTCGAGCCACGTCGCTGTGACGGCGCCCGTGCGAAAATCATGGCCGATCTTGCGGTTGTGGCACTCGCGCCGGGCAAGGCGGCGCGCGGTCGCTGCCGAGATCACGGCGCGCCGTGACTCGGCTATCAACCGGTCGTATTCGCCGGCCCCCGGGCGATGGCGTCAATCCCGGTGCGCGAAAGCCTCCACGGCGTGGCCCAGGGTCGGAAAGACCCGGCCGGCACCCAGCCGTGCGCCCAGCGGTGAGCGCTCGATCACCTCCCGCACGCGCGGGTTCAGGGCGACGAGCCACAGCTCGGTTCCGGCGTCGGTCAGCCTCTCCTCGGCCTCGGTCAACGCCTTGAGTGCCGTGTATTCGAGATCGGGAACGGCCCTGAGGTCGAGTGCCAGGACGCGTGGCCTGGCGTCGTTCACGAGCGGCCAAATCTGCTCGCCGATCCGGTGCGCGTTCGCGAAGTGCACGCGGCCCTCGGTCCGCATGATCATGAGGCCGGGAAAGGTCTCGATCTCCGGATCGCCCGCTGCAAGCGGTTCGAACACACCGGTCCCGCGCCTGCGCCCCATCAGGTACACCGGGGGCCGGTTGGCCTGGTAGAACAGCACCAGCACCGACAGCGCCACCGCGACGAGGATCCCGTTCAGCGTCCCGAGCAGCACGACGCCGATCATCGCCGCCACCGCCCACCAGAATTCCATCTGGCGCACCTTCAGGATCGCGGCGAACTCCGCGGGCTTGAAGAGCCCGGCGGTCGTCGCCACGACCACGGCTGCAAGCGCCGCATGCGGCATCAGCGCAACGGTTGACGAGAGGAACAGCAGCGTCGCGAGCGTGGCCACCGCCGTCACGACGCCCGAGATCTGCGTCCGGGCGCCAGCCGCGCGGTTGACGGCCGTCTGCGACGTGCCCCCACCCGAGGGCATGTTCTGGAACGCGCTCCCGGCAACGTTGGCCAGCCCGAGCGCGAGAAGCTCGCGGTTCGGAGCCGGCAGCGGCTCGCCGGGCTTCACGAACGCGCGCCCGGCGGCGATGGTCTCGACGAAGCTCATGAGCGCGATGCCGAGCGCGCCCGGCCAGAGCGCGGTCGCGAAAGCGACATCGGGCAGCGCGAACGGAGGGAGGCCCGACCTGACCTGTCCGACGAGTTCGACGCCGAGCCGTTCCAGGCCGAACCACGCGGAGACCGCGATGGCTGCGGCCACGGCCACGAGGGGCGCAGGCGACTTCGGCGACCACCGCTCGAGGCCGACGATGAGCCCGAGCAGCGCGAGGCCCAGTGCCAGGGTCGGCATCGACGTATCCGGCAGGTGGCGCATCAGGTCTGCGAGCGACTGCAGGAAGTTGGCCTTGGCGAGGTGAATGCCCAGCAACTTCGGCACCTGGTCGACGACGACCACGATCGCGACGCCGGCCTTGAAGCCGGTGAGCACCGGCGCCGAGATGAAATGCGCGAGGAATCCGAGACGTAGCGCCGACGCCAGCACCAGGACCAGGCCCACCATCAGCGTGAGCGCCGATGCGGCCACGATCAGTTGGGCACTCCCCGCCGGAGTCGCCAGCGGCGCCAGCGCACCGGCCGTCAGGATGGCGATCGTCGACGTGGACGACACGCTCAGCGGCCGCGACGAGCCCGTCGCTGCGTAGACCATCAGCGGGATGAGCGCCGTGTAGAGGCCGGTCTCGAGCGGCAGCCCCGCGATGGCAGCAAAGGCCATCGTCTTGGGGATGACGACCGCGGCCGTCGTCAGGCCGGCGACGATGTCGGTGCGGAGGGTCTGTTTCACGAGCGCTCCACGGTGCGCGCGGCGGGTGATCCGCCGGCGCACCATGCGTGTGGTATCACGATCGGCTCAGAAGCGATAGCGCATCGTGAAGGAGTAGAAGCCGAATCCCTCGGACACGAACGAGTCTTCGAGAAACTGGCCCGAGAGAAATCGTGTGACGACGCCCAGGATCTGCAGGTGGCGGGTCGCCTGCCACACGACGACGACCCCCGGGTTGGTGCCCACGTACTTGCCGGTACCGCTGTCCGGGCCAACCAGCAGGCGCAGGTCGGTAGAGTACACGCCATCTGCCTGCGAGGTCCGCCAGTAGCTTGGCGCCTCGAACCCCAGCACCAGGTCACGACGCGGCGTCACCGTGATCGTGGGCGTGAAGTCGGTGAGATTCGTCGGCCCGAGGAGCCCGACGGCTCCCGAGTAGGCGTTGCCGGGAAACAGGGGGTTGAACGACTGGAGCTTCGCCTCCTGCGCGTCGGCATCGCCCGACGCGATGTCGAACCGGACCGTGAGCCGCGGCCGCCATCCCGTGGACGACACGCGATACCCGGTCTCGGCGGCATACGACCACGCCCGAATGGGCTCGCCGGCGAAGTCTCCCCACTGGAAGATCAGGTCGTGGTTCAGGTCGAGGCGCCCGCCGCCGCTCCACTTGACGCCGACGGTGTGCCGGGTTTCAGGCCCGCTGCCCTGTGCGTAGGTCGAAACCGGCTTGTCGATGCCCAGGTAGTACACCCCGACTTCGCTGCGCGTGAGCCCCGGGATCGACGCCGGTCGCCCGACGCCGGCTCCCCAGACCTTTTGGTCTGAGGTGGTCCAGTCGTCGAACGTGCCGGTTCTCACGTCCACCAGTCGCGCCGCGGCGAGGGCCACCCCCCACGACGCCGAGCGGTAGCCGACCGTCACGCCATCGAAGCTGCGCTTGACGTTCAGCCCGGGGCTGGCGGAGATCAGCCGCGAGCTGCCGATCTCCATTTCCTGGCGCCCCGCGGTGAATCTCACCTCGCGCGCCTTGCCAACTGGCTGTCGCCACTGGACGAATGACTGGTGGAAGTCGAGTTGGTTGGAATCGCTCGGCCGCGGCGATCGCAGCTGGCCGGTGATGATGCCGCTCTGCAGTTCGCCGAAGACCCGGAAGCGCCGCCCGAGGCGCAGGTCAGCGCCGAACAGGTACCGCTGCAGCAGGTAACTGTCGATGGTCGAGGGCCTGGTCGCGGTCTCACGGACCCTGAAGGCCTCGGGCCGGAGTCGAAGCTCACCGCTCAGGGTCAGCGACCAGTCCTCCTTGCCGAGCGCGATGTACTTGATCGGATCCCAGACATCGGTCTTCTTCTCGGCGGTCTTCAGGAACGTCCAGTCTTCATCGGCCGGGTTCGGGCGGTACGGGCTCGCGGCGGGATCCTGCGCCGCGGCAGGCACGCCCGCGAGCACGAACCCGGCCGCCACCGTCACGATTGCGATCCATCCAGGTGTCATCCCACGGCCCCGGATGTGATGGGCAAGATTGCCGCCAGCCGGCTTGATCGCAACGCGAGCGCGCCGAGTGGACGTCCGCTGCGGGAACGTGTCGAACCGTGCGTACGACGCGCCCGCGGCCGCGCCGTCGTGACTGCCCTTTGTGACGGGGTGACGGCCCACGGTGAGGCGACACGTCCCTCCAGCCGCTGCATGACGATGGTGGTCATTCACACGTCGAGCGCGGGCGAGTCGGCCACGGATGAGTCGGCTGGATTCTTGCTTGATCTTCTTCACCGCCTGGAGGCGCCGATGCGAAGGCCGCTGATCGTGTTGCTCATGCTGTTCCTGGGTACGGTGCACGTGCCCGGGGTCGGGGCTGAAGACGCCCCGACAGGCACGGCGGTGACGTGTCGAGCGCCCCACACGAGCGTCGGCCTCCCCGAAGGGGTAGCAGTTGACACCGTCGCGTCTCGTGTTGAATGCGCCCCCGATAGCGGGCGCTCGCCGTCGGTGTTGCGCCTCGACACGCCCATCGTCGGGAACGAAGCCGTCATGGCGGCCCGGCGCTCCGACACGGGGTCGGCGTTCGGCCGCTTCATCCGCGACGTCGGCGGCGACTACAAGCACTTCTTCTCGCGGGAAACGGCGGAGTGGTACATCGGCGGCCTCGCCGCTGCCGGTGTCACGCACCTGGCCGACGAAGAGATCCGCGAGGCACTGGAAGACCCGCCGTCGGCGACCGTCACGGCGCTGGAAGGCGGCGATCACTACGGCAACCTGACCTACCAGGTGCCACTGGCCGCCGCGTGGTGGATCATCGGGCATACCAAGGGGAGTGCCAGGGCGGCCGATGCGGGACGCGACCTGGTACGGGCGCAGATCAGTGCGACGAGCTGGGCCTATGTGTGGAAGTACGCGGTGGATCGGACACGGCCCAACGGCGATCCCCGATCGTTTCCGTCAGGTCACTCCACGGCCGTCTTTGCGACCGCGATGGTCCTGCAGGAACACTACGGCTGGAAGGTGGGGGTCCCGTTCTTCGCCGGCGCCGCCTACACGGCCGCCTCGCGCATCAGCGTCAACAAGCACTGGGCCAGCGACGTGGTCTTCGGCGCTGCAGTGGGCGTCGCGTCGGCGCGAACGGTCACGCTGCACCTGCGCAACAACCGATTCGCGCTTCGCCCCCTCGTGGTGCGAGGCGGCGGCGGGATTGCGCTGGCGCGTATCAACGACCGCTGACGTTCGCCGGCGGCTCACACGGCAGGGCGGGGTCAGTTCGCCGTCCAGGATGGAGTTTGCAGATGTTTCTTCGCAGCATCGGATTCAGGTCGCTCACCGGGACCGCGGCGCTGGCGTGGGCAGGCAGCACGCTCGTCGCAGTTCTCGCCTTGCCCGCGATCGTGTTCGCCGGCCCGACGTTCACGAGCACCTGGAAAGCGCCTGGTGCCGCCGGCACCAGCTTCAAGGGCAAGAAGGTCGTGGCGCTCGTCATCAGCGACGACCAGAACCTGCAGGTGTCGGGCGAAGAGGCCCTCGTTCGCGAACTCAACGCCATCGGCCTGACCGACGCCGTCGCCGCCTACCGCGTGATTCCCCGGGAGTTGCTCCGGGATGCCGAGGCCGCCAAGCCCTGGTTCGAGCGCGCGGGCATCGAGGGCGTGATTGCGCTTCGCCTCGTCAAGGCCCAGACCGAGCGGACCTACACGCCGGCGTACTGGGGCTCGCCGTACTACTCGACGCTCTGGGGCTACTACGGGTACGGGTGGGGGGCCGTCTACGAGCCTGGCTACATGCGCGAAGACATGGTGGTCGTCATCGAGAACCTGATCTTCAGCGTGCCGAAGAACGCATTGCTGTGGGCCGCCGTGAGCGAGCGGACCAACCCGAAGAACGCCCAGGCCATGATCAAGGACCTGGTGAAGGCGACGATGAAGGAAATGCGGAAGGAGAAGTTGATTCCCTAAGGCGTAGGTCACTGCCGCAGCAGGACGGCGACGAGCGCGGCCAACCCGAGCCCCCCGAACAGCGCCGCGACCACGGCAGCGGTCGATAGCGGGACGATCATCTGGCCGTACTGGGTGCGCATCTGCCGCATGCTCTGGCGGTGCTGGATGGTCGACAACAGCAAGGCCACGAGGCCGATCGCGATCATCACCAGGGCGAACGCGCGCGGACTCAGCAGGGGCTCGGCAACGTCGGGCCGGTTCTTCAGTTCAAACTGGAAGAACTTGTAGATCGTGAACCCGAACGAGATGAGCGAGACAGCCGTCCGCACCCAGGCCATGAGCGTCCGCTCGTAGGCCATGCGCGTGCGGTCGATCGCCAACCGGGTGCCGGTATCCAGCGTCGGCGTGCCGTTCGGACCAGTGCTCATTCTGTCTCCTCGTGGGAAGCGCTACCCTACTTCTTCTGCTTCGGCGGATAGCGCTCCAGGAGTTCCTTGATGCCCTCGCGGAGGATGGCTTCGCGCTTCTTCTGGTCGAGTCCGAAATCGATCTTGGTCTGCGCGACACCGCGCCACACGACGACGCCCTTCGCGCTGAGATCGAGAACGAGCGACCCCTGGTTCATCACCTTCATCGACTGGGTCGCCGACGCAAACGGCGGCAGCCCCCACGCCGTCTCGCCAGGCAGGAACTGGCCCATCGTCTGGGCCGACTGGCTCGTCGACAACAGGAGGTAGTACGAGACGGTCAGGTCAGGTGCCGTGTCGGCGCGCGTGAGACCGCGGCGCGTCATCTCGGAGGCGACCGCATCGAGAATGACGGGTTCTGCCCTGGCCTTCATCGCCGCGGGATCGTCGTCCGGGGTGCGCGCCATGATGACATCGCCTGCCCCTTGCGGGTTCCAGCCCCACGTCCGCGCCGTGGTGAAGTTGAAGTCCTTGTCGGCTTCCACCTTCACGGCAATCTTCGCGCGCAGCGCGGTCACCGTGCCTGCAAGTGCCAGCACGACGGCCAGGGCAACGATCTTCGAATTGACAGACAACATGATCCTCCCGCTTGCGTCGGATGTCAGTGCGCGGGAACGCCGAGACGCGTGCCTGCGAGTGTGCCCGCGCGCCAGCGCGCCTGTCGACACGGCAGACTATCCTACAGCACGCAAGACCGGGGCCGCAGGGCGGGCCGCGGACGCAACGGTCACCGGGCGGTCAAACCGGGGCGCACTCACCGCCGTTCTCCACGCTGCAGCAGCGGAATCACGGCATGTCGTGATCCGCCGCCGACTGATGCCCGCAGAGAGCCCGCTCCGGGCTGGCGCGACTCTTGCGAACGTCGTCGCTCATGGCGCTGACACGGAAGGACATCAAGCGGTTGTTCCAGGTTCCCCCCGGCAAGCGAGTTCGACTCGACGACTACGATCCGGGATGGGCGGGAAAAGGCGAATTCGAGGAGCTGTCACGTGACGAGCTGAAAGCCCGCGCTGGCGAGCTCCTCCGGAAGAACGTCTCCGACCTAGCGGCCGCGCAGGAGAACCTGTACGCCGCCGACCGCCACTCGGTGCTGATCGTGCTGCAGGCCAGTGACGCGGCGGGCAAGGACGGGACGATCGAGCACGTCATGTCGGGCGTCAACCCGCAGGGCTGCCAGGTGTTCGCGTTCAAGAAGCCCTCGAGCGAGGAACTCGACCACAACTTCCTGTGGCGCTACATGAAGGCGCTGCCCGAGCGCGGGCGCATCGGGATCTTCAACCGCTCGTACTACGAAGACGTGCTCGTCGTCCGCGTGCACCCGAAGTTGCTCGAGGCAGGACGGTTGCCTCGCGGGGCAGGCACCAAGAAGTTCTGGGAAGACCGCTACGACGACATCAACCGCTTCGAGCGCCACCTCGTGCGCAACGGGACGGTGATCCTGAAGTTCTTCCTCAACGTCTCGAAGAAGGAACAGGGCGAGCGCTTCGCCGCGCGCCTCGAGGACCCCGCCAAGCACTGGAAGTTCTCGTTCGGCGATCTCGAGGAGCGCAAGTACTGGGACGACTACCAGAAGGCGTTCGAGCAGATGCTGCAGAACACCAGCACCGAGTGGGCACCGTGGTGGGTGATCCCGGCCGACCACAAGTGGGTCACGCGCACGCTGGTGGCGAGCATCATCACGCGCACCATCGAAGGCCTCGGCGACAAGCCGCCTGAACTCTCCGACGAACAGGCGGCCCTCATCGCGCAGGCACGGCGCGACCTTGGGCTCGACGAACTCACGCCAGCGGACGGCAGTGCGAAGGCGGCAAGAAGGGCAGCAAGAAAGACAAGCCTGACGCCGCGACGTTGCGCCGGTGCTCGCTAGAACCAGGCGTAGTTGTAACCCACGGCGATGGACGAGAAGTCGGCGCCGATGGTCGTGTACGCCCCGCGGCTCACCGACGCGCGAAGCGAGTGGCGTTGATTGAGCGCCCAGGAGAAGGTCGAACCGACCCGTGAGTTCTTCTGAAGATCCTGATTAGGCTTGCCGTCCACTGACGTCCGACCACCCGTGTAGAAATTGGCGTCGCCGGCAAGCCAGACTCGCCGGCTGAATCGGTACGTGAGATGGACCTGGGCCGATCCGATGGGCTTCTGCGCACGCGTGCGCCCGCCGTAGAAGTCGGTGTTGTCGGTGAACAGCCAGGCCCCCGCCATCAACTCGATGACCCACGGGCCCATGGCGTGCGCCAGCCCCATCTCGGGTTTCATCGACCACCGATGGTTGCTCAGGTTGATGACCTTGGTGTTGTCGTACTCGCCCAGGGGTAGCACCACGGTAACGCTGGCGCCGACGATCGTGCGCATCCGGTACGACACAGCCTCCTTCGGCGTCATGGCGGGGGCGCCATACAGGTTGATGCCGAGCGAGATCCGGGGGTCGGAGAAGCCGAACCTGTCGACTTCCGTGGGCGTCCCGGCATACAGGCCCTCGATGTGCCCTGCGGTGATCGGCAGTTGAACCCCGAGGTTCGCAGATCGGCCGGCAATCGACAGCGTGCGCGTGTAGGCCACCACGGTGGTGTCGATGATGGCGCTGGCGTCCTCGACGGGCATCGACGGATCGAAGGAGACGTCGCCCCAGTTGACGCTGTTGACGAGGGAGACGACGTTGAACCCGCCGGGCAACGGCCAGTAGGCGCCCGGCGTCAGTTCCTGCGCCGATGCGTAGACCGGCAGGAGCAGGAGCGCCAGCCACGCGAACGAGACCCGTGCGAACACGTGCCGTTGGCCAGGGATCCATCGATCGTGGCGCCTGATTTGGTCTCGAGCATTCATGTGGACAACACCCCTCTGGATGGGTCGGTGGATTGGGTCACGCGCAAACGAGTCGCGCAGGGCCTGCGCACGCCCGCGTGGCGGGGTCACTCCGGGCCCTTGGCAACCAGTTCGGTACCGGCGTCCTTGTCGATGGGCCTGCCCGCTGGGGCTGCGAACCACTGATCCTTCGGCACGACCTTCGGCGCGTTCGGGTCGCCTTCGTAGTGGGGCGACATGATCTGGACGCCGGACTCGTTGAACGCGTCCTGGATGTTCGCGTGCAGCTCGTCGAGCACGGGCCCGCGCAGCCGGGGGACCTCGAGGCACACCATCAACCGGTAGCGGACGTAGAAGTCCTCGAGCGCCACCTGGCGGACGACGGGCGCCGGGTCACGACGCAGCCCCGACGTCCGGCTGGCAGCGAGCAGCAACATGGCCTCGACCTGTCGCCAGGGGGCGTCGTAACCGATGGTCACCTCGGTCGGCACGAACACGCCCGTCGTCTCGGCAAAGCGCGAGTAGTTCACCACGGTTTGAGAGATCAGCACCGCGTTCGGGATGGTGACCTCTTCGTGACGGGGGGTCTCGATCTTCGTCGAGAGCGAGCCGATGTGGGCGACCGTGCCCTCGACGTCACCGATGCGGACGAAATCACCGGTTCGCAGTGCGCGCGAATACGTCACCGACAGGCCGCTCATGCTCTGTTCCACGATCCCCCTGGAACCCAGCGACAACACCAGGCCCAGCAGCACGCTCATGCCCTTGAAGGCCTCGGTGTCGCTCCCCGGCATGTAGGGGTAACAGGCGACCACGGCCAGGATCCACAACAGCGCGGTGACCAGCTTCCGGGTGGGCGCCGCCGTCTCCGGGTAGATCCACGGCAGCGTTGTCCGGCCTTCCTCGACCGAGTTGAACAGGTGCCTGACGAGTCGGGTCGCCATCCGGGTCAGGATCACGATCAGGACGATGGTGAACAGGTCGGGGATCGCAGCGATAACGCTCTGGCCGAACCCGAGCAGGCGGTCCATGAGGAAGCTGCGCATCGACTCGCCCCACGGCCGCGTGTAGGGAAAGCGCCGGAGCGAGAACGTGACCCAGAGAAAGGTCACCGTCAGGCCGACGATGGTCAGCACGGTGCTGACGGCGCGCCGCAAGTGCTGGAGGAGATGCGTCTGGCGGACGAGCTGATCGCCGACCGACGACCGCGAGAGCTTGTGCTCGGTCGTGCGCTCCACGAGCCCGCCCGCCCACCCGTTGGCACGGCGCAGGCCCACGAGTATCAGCGCGTATGCGACGGTGACGAGCACCACCTGCACCGTCGCCCAGAGCAGGACGCGCGGGCGCTTCGCTTCGAACGTCTCGTCGAGTGCCTGCTGCAGGCGCGTGACGGTCGTCGCTGCCTTGGCCGCGGCCGTTTCGCCGAGCAGTTCGTCGGCATCTGCCGGCACGATCACGAGAACGTCATGGTCGCCGACGCTGATCACCCACGCTGCAGCCAGTTGCCGTGTTGTGACCGGCAGTGGCTTCCCCTCCGAAGCCGCTGTCGAGATGATCTGCGAGACGGCCGCGACGCGATCTGCGGCAGTGCGCCCGAGGACCGCTGCGCGCAGCACCACCACGTCGCGGTTGGCGATCTTCAGGGTGGCGGGGGTGTCGGGACGGGCAGTGGCAATCAGGTCGTCGAGCAACTTCGGCGGCAGCCCCTTGAGCGACTGGCCGCTGCCGGCGCCGCTGCCGGCGCCGCTGCCGGAGGCGCTGACGGGCCTTGCGCGTGGGCCGTGGGCGCAGCGGCCAGCGAGATCGCCAGGCCGACCACAGCGGCCACCACCAAACGACGAATCATCGCGACTCCCTTGCGGCAACGACGGCGCCGACAGCGTCGGGGAACAGGACGGAACCCTTCGATGTGCGAAAAGGCACAAGGATCCCGTGGGTTCTGCAGAGCAAGAGCAAAGCCATCGTGGCCGCTGGCAGCGACTGCGCAAGTGGCGGCCAGATCGTCGGTGCGTCGCCGGCCCCTGCGGCGCGGATCTCCGACGTCACCGTATGTTGTCACCACGATCCCGACGGGTCGCGAGGACGATGGCGTGTCACGCCGTGTCGAGGCCGGGGGATGCAGGCATCTTGCGCCCGGTCGCGGCCCCGAGGTGCGCACACCAAACGGTCCGCCTCTTGCGTGCGCGGGTACACGATGACGTTCTCCACGCAGATCCTCGTCGGCCTGACCCTGGGAATCTTTACCGGGCTGTTCCTCGGTGAAGAGGCGGCGGCGCTCAAGTGGGCGGCCGACGGGTTCGTCCGGCTCCTCCAGATGATGGTGCTGCCCTACATCACCGTCTCGATCATCGCGAGCCTGGGTTCGATCGGGGCCGGGCAGGCGCGGACGCTCGGCATGCGTGCGGGGGCCGTCATCGCCGGACTGTGGATCGTCGCGCTGACGTGCGCCTTCCTGATCCCGCTCACGTTCCCCGCGATGAAGAACGCGTCGTTCTTCAGCTCGAGCCTCGTCGAGCGGCGAACGGCGTTCAACTTCATCGATCTCTACATCCCGGCCAACCCGTTCCACTCGCTGGCGAACAACATCGTGCCCGCCGTGGTCCTGTTCTCGATCGCGCTGGGCATCGCGCTGATTGGCCTCGAGCACCGCGAGCGGCTCCTCGACGTCCTCGAGGTCGCGAAGAACGCCATCGCCAGGACGACGCGGGCCGTGACGCGCCTCACCCCGTACGGGCTGTTCGCGGTCGCGGCCAACGCGGCGGGCACGATGGACGTCGAGCAGGTCAGCCGCCTGCAGATCTACCTCGTGTCGTACGTCGCCGTCGCGTTGCTGGTCAGCCTGTGGGTGCTTCCGGGGCTGGTCGGTGCGCTGACGCCGATCCGCAGCCGCGACGTGCTCGGCGAGTCGCGTGACTCGTTGATCACCGCGCTGGTCGCGGGCGACCTGTTCATCGTGCTGCCGGGGCTGACGCAGGCCAGCCGCACGCTGCTCGGCCGGCTGTCACCGGCCGATGGCGAACGGGGTCGGCTGAGCGACGTCATCGTGGCGACGTCGTTCAACTTCCCGCACACCGGGAAGCTCCTCTCCCTGAGCTTCATCCTCTTCGCCGGCTGGTTCTCGGACACGGTCGTGCCCGTGTCGAGCTATCCCCAGCTGGCGTTCGCGGGGCTCGTGAGCTTCTTCGGCAGCCTCAATGCGGCCGTGCCGTTCCTGCTCGACCTGTTCAGGATTCCGGCCGACACGTTCCAGTTGTTTCTCGCGACGGGCGTCATCAACTCGCGGGTCGGGTCGCTCGTGGCGGCCGTGCACACGCTGGTGATTGCGCTGCTGGCCACGTGCGCCATCACGGGTCACCTTCGCGTCCAGCGCCGGCGGCTCGTGCAGTACGTCGCAGTCACGCTGGTCCTCGTGGTGGTGGTCATCGGCGGCACGCGCGTGCTCTTCGCGACCGCGATGGCCCCGGAGTACTCGAAGGACGAAGTGCTCGCGTCGATGCAGCTGCTCAGGGAACCGGGCGATGCCACGGTGTTGCGCGTCGAGTCGCCGGCCCCCGCCACGAGCCTGCCGGTGCTCGACACCATCGAGCAGCGGAAGATGCTGCGGGTGGGATACCTGCCCGACGCGCTGCCGTTCGCCTTCTTCAACAAGGGCGGCGACCTGGTCGGGTTCGACATCGAGCTCGCCCACACCCTGGCACGCGACCTGGGAGTGGGCCTGACCCTGGTGCCCGATCGACCGCGCGCGGATGGCCTCGCAACTTGCCGAGGGCTACTGCGACCTCGTCATGTCAGGGGTGGTCGTCACCACGGGCAGGGCGCGGGAGGTCCTGCTCTCGGATTCGTACCTCGACGAAACCCTCGCGTTCGTGGTGCCCGACCACCAGCGGGAGCAGTTCGCCACGTGGGACGCCATTCGCGCCCGTGACCACCTCGCGGTCGCCGTCCCGAACGTGCCGTACTACGTGCAGAAGATCAGGGAACTGCTTCCGCGTGCCGACATCCAGGTGCGCGGCTCCATGGAGGAACTGTTCGGAGATGCCGACGCCCCGGCCATCGCGCTGGTCCTGCCCGCCGAGCGCGGCTCGGCGTGGACGCTCAGGTATCCGTCGTATTCGGTGGTCGTGCCCGGCCCCGACCCGATCCGGATGCCGCTCGCCTACCCGATTGCCAGGCACGACGAACGGTTCGCGAGTGTCGTGAACAACTGGATCTCGTTGAAGCGCAAGGACGGCACGCTCGACGCGGCGTACAAGCACTGGATTCTCGGGCAAGACGCCGTGCCCCGCCAACCGCGGTGGTCAATCGTCAGGAACGTGCTGCACTGGGTTGATTGACGCTCCCGGCTTCACGACTGCCGTGAGGCCTCGAGCGGCGATCACGGCCTGCGGTGATCGCACGCGGTGTGGGCGCGTGGCAGTGGGCGCGACACGGGCGAGCACGCCATGACAACGCGCCTGTTTGTGACACCGGGCCGCGCCAGTCGCAGTGGCGTGGGTCTTGCCTGTTACGCCACGGAGGTCACGGTGGATTGTTGGATCGGAGTCGCACAGGAAGACACCCGGCGGGTTGTGCGCCTCGCAGGTCGGCTGACGGTTGCCCAGGTCCCGGAACTGCTGGGGGCATGTGCCGGCGTCTCACGGCTTGAGATCGACCTGACTGAACTGGTCTCCGCGGACCTGCCTGGCATCGAGTCGCTTCAGCGCCTGCGAAGCCAGGGTGCATCGCTGGTGGGCACGCCGGGCTACCTGCAACTCAAGCTCGACTCCCCTCACGCCGACCGTTCTCTGGCGGGCAGGAACCGCCGAAGCGCTAGATCACGGCCCCGCCTTTGCCCTCCGGGCTACGGTCCCGCCTTCGCCCTCCGGGCTACGGCCGCGCCGTCCGGCCGCGGGCCGCGGGGCCAGCCACGTGCAGCTTCTTCATGCGGAAGCGCAGCGTGTTGGGATGGAGTCCCAGCCGCTCGGCGGCATTGCCCTTCCCGTTGATCCGCCAGCCGCACGCTTCGAGCACGGCCTCGATGTGGGCGCGCTGCACGGCGTCGAGGTTGTCGGAGGTCTCGGCCCTGCAGGGTGCCGGGCTTCCTGAACGCCAGCGGCTCGTCGAGCTGCAGGACCTCGCCGTCCGACGCAATCATCGCGCGTTCGATCACGTTCTCGAGTTCGCGGACGTTGCCCGGCCACGTGTGGTGCTGCAGGGCGTCCATGACCGACTGTGGAACCTTGGTGATGCGGCGACCGAGTTCGCGCTGGTGACGATGGATGAAGAACCACACGAGCCTCGGGATGTCGACGGCGCGCTCCTGCAGCGACGGCAGGTGAATCGGGTAGACGCTCAGCCGGTAATACAGGTCGGTCCGGAAGCTGCCATCGGCAATCGCCGCCTCGAGGTTGCGGTGGGTGGCCGCGATCACCCTGACATCCACCTTCCGCGTCCGCGAGGATCCCACGCGCTCGAACTCGCCCTCCTGCAGCACGCGCAGGAACTTCACCTGGATGTCGTGAGACAGGTCGCCGATCTCGTCGAGGAAGATGGTCCCGCCGTCGGCGAGCTCGAAGCGCCCCTGCCGCATGGCGACGGCGCCGGTGAAGGCGCCCTTCTCGTGGCCGAACAACTCGCTCTCGACGAGCGTGGGCGGCAGCGCCGCGCAGTTCACCCTCACCAGCGGACGCGCGTGGCGGCGGCTCCGTTCGTGCAGCGCCCGCGCGAACAGTTCCTTCCCGGACCCGGTCGGGCCGAGCAGCAGGACGGTCGAATTCGTGGGTGCCACCTGCGACAGGCGCGCCAGCGCCACGCGCAGCGGCGCGCTCTCGCCGACGATGTCGTCGAAGTCGTGGTAGTTCTTGATCTCCTCTTTCAGGTAGACGTTGTCGGCCTGCGAGCCGGGCGTTCAGCTGTTCGATCACCGCCACGTTGGCGCGCAGCGCGTTCTCGTACCGCCCGCGCTGCAGCGCGGCGCCCAGGATCTCGGCGAGCAGCTGCAGGCGTTCGACCAGCAGCGGCGGCCACCGTCGCGGCATGGGGCCGGAGTCGATGCACCAGCGCGCAGACGACGCGTCCGCCGACCGAGGCCGGCACGCCCGACGATCGAAGCCGCCCACGCGCCACGCGCGCGCTCGCGGTGGAGCACCGCTTCGCGCGGCAGTTCGTCGGGCCGTGAGATGGCCACGATCTCGCCCCGCGCGAGGCGCTCGACGAGCCACGGCTCCGGCGCGGCCGCCTCGTTCGGTCGAACCATGGGCGATGGTGCGTCGCGTGGGCAGATACACCTGCGGCGCGGCGACCGACTCGGTGAACTCGAGGAACTGGCAGCAATCGCCACAGGTCGCCGCGGCGACCTCGTCAAGGACCTCGCCGCAATCACCGCAGCCACGTCGTCGTCGAACGTGCGGGTCAATCGCCGCGAGAGCGTGACGGCGAGTTCCGCGATGCGCTCGAGATCAATGTCGGGAGCGACCCGCTCCGACATGCTGATGACAGACATGTCACCCTCGCCCGCGCGCCTGGGCCGGTCATCGGCTGGCCGCGAACGCCAGACTCATGGCAGCCTCTCGAAGCCAACCAGTTGCCAGCCCGTGCCAAGCCGGCGGAAATACGCACTGACGGGCTGGCTCCAGCTCGCGTGTTCGGGATGGTCGGCCGAGAGATCGACGCGGATGAACGCGCCGGCGATCGCCTGGCAGGCTCGGCGGCGCCGTGAGACGCGGGGTCGGGTTCGACGACTCGCCCGAGGGGCGTCGACTTGCCCGTCTCGTTGTCGAAGGCGAACCACGCCGCCTTGTAGGCGCGCGGTGCCGACGCGACGGCATGGCGCACCGCGGCGTTGTCGAACGTGAGCACACCCGACGCATCGAGCGCCGGCGAGACGATCGGGTTGATCCGCGGGAGGTAGGCCCGCCCGATCCGGTCGCGTCGCTTGATGAGCACGTCGCCGAGGTGTCGCTCCGCGGCGGCGTCGGAGTACTGGCCCGTCTTGACGATCGCCCTGATCATCCCGTCAGAAAATGCCATCACCCGCTGCGCGGCCCAGAACGCGTCGTCGTCGCGCATGTTGCAGGTAGGCGGCCGTCGGCACGCGCGGCTTCCACGTCGTCGGGTCGAACTGCGTCGCCCTCGAAGCGGCCGATCGACGGGTACTCGTCGTAGTCGACGGTCTGCCACGGGCTGAGCGGCAGGCCGAACAGCAGGAACCGCCGACGGGTGGCCGCCGCCGTCGTAGATGTACTCCCAGCCTTCGTCCCAGTCGTGCGGGCCGTTGGCGCCGATGCCGAAGGTGGAGCCGACGTCCTGGAGGTAGTGCTTGATCACCTTGCGGCCGCCCTCGTCGATGAGCGTGTCGAGGGTGTTGCCCGCCTTCATGTCGGTCAGGTTCGTCCACGCGCCGAACACCCGGAGTGCGCGCAACTCGCGCCGATGCTCGTGCGGCACGATGTCGTTGGGATCGTCGGGGCGGGTCCCGGCGTACTTGAAGCCGCCCAGCACCTTGCCCGGCAGCAGGCGCCCGGCGATGGCGCGATAGGAGCCGTCGTTGCGCCGCGCGGCGCGCCCAAGCACTTCCGTCGAGGTCGTCGCGGCTGAACGGCGTGCGCGGCCCCGCGGGCGGCGCATGGTCGCCTCGGGGTCGATGTCGATCGCGTCCGGGCGCACCTCGGTCAGGAAGCTCTCGACCTGGTTGTAGCCGAGCGCCCAGAAGATCCGCATGGCCACCGCGACCGCGCCGGTCGAACCCTTCGGGCTGGACGGGCGGGTCGAACGACACGAACCACGTCTCGCCCTTGCGCGTCGCGAGCCGTGAAGCCCGGCGCGAAGCCCGCCGACTTCTCGCGCGTCAGCGTCCAGCGCGACGGCGTCGGGGCCGGTGCCGACGTTGGGCCCCGCACGAGTCGGCTTCGGTCAGGCTCCGCGCGCCGATGCGGTTGGTGAACCAGTGCGAGTCGGGCACCTCGTCGATCGTGTTGAGGTTCTGCGCGCGCGTCGGCGTCACCGTCCTGCCCGCTGCGTCACGAACAGGTTGTAGCTGAGGTCGTAGAACAGGTTGATGTCCCAGGGCTGGGCCCCGGCGGCATCCTGCGTCGCCGGTTCGCGCGCAATCGGATCGTCGTTGTAGAACTTGCGCTCGCCGGTCGCCGTGGAGACGATGCTCGCCAGGAGCATCAGCGCCAGGACGGATGCACCGCGCGACCAGCGGCGTGAAGGGGTTCGGTGGTGTGAGGTCATGTCAGCGTGACTGGAGCATAGCGTACAGGGTCGTGGAAATCGGCAGGGCATGCGATCGCTCCTCAAAATGCCGCCTTGGCCGAGAACACGATCGCCAGGCCTTCGTTGCCCTTGGCGAACTCGATGCGTAACGGCGTGGCCGCAGGACCATGCAGCCGGATGCCGAACCCGAAATTGCTCTTCAGGCCATCGAAGTCGAGGTCTGACGTCGTGCTGGTCACTTTTCCCGCGTCGTAGAAGACCGCAGTGTCGATGAACCGGTTCACGAGCACGCGCCACTCGGCCGACATCAGCAGGCTGTTGCGGTCGCGGAAGCGCCAGCTCGTGAACCCTCGCAGGCTCGAGCCGCCGCCCAGGGCGGGCAACATGAAATACGGCACCTGCTGATCGCCAGAGGTGTGCGTGGTCTCGACGCGGCCGCGCAGCGAGAGCACCCAGGCGTCCCTGAGCACGGGAAGGTGCTGGACCACCTCGTACTCCATCCGCGAGAAGTCGTAGCTGCCGTCGGCATCCGAGTAATTGTGAGCGGTGACACCGTAGTACCCGCCGCGTCTCGCGTACCCGGCGGCGGGGCGCCAGTCGATGCCCACCGTGCCCTGCGTGTGAAGGTAGGTGGGACTCGCGCCGAGCCCCGGGAGGTCCTGCTCGCTGTAGACCTCTTCGATCGAGGGCGCGGTGCCGTCACCCGCCTGCGTGTCCCACTTGGCGTACTCGACGCCGGCGCCCAGCACGAGCAGTCGCCGGGTAGGTCGCACATCGAGCAGCGCTGACACGTAGGGCTGCTGGAAGCCGTAGTTCGCGCGGTCGTCGGTAGACGTGTTCCCCGTCCCGGTGCCGTAGAACCCGACCTGCGTGGCCTCGCGCCAGCCGCCGATGACCGACAGGACACCGCGCCGGTTGAAGAGGCGGGGGGCACGGAATTCGGCCTCGACCCGCTTGTAGCCCGACGGCGTGTAGCTCCCGCGCACATCGAAGGCGTTGTACGCCCCGACGTGCGAGACGTGCCCCACCCCGAGGGTGAAACCGCCGCCGGCGTACGCGCTCTCGAAATACGGGTGCCAGGTGAACAGGCCGGTCAGGAACTGATCCTCGACGAACTCAGCCAGCGCTTCGGCCTTGTTCGGGACGTAAGGGGCCAGCACCGTCGCCTTCTTGGCCTGGGCCGCAGCAATCACCGCGACGCGACTGTCGGCGTCGGCCGGAGACTGGGCCCGAGCCGCACCAGCTGCAAGGACCAGCCCGGCAGCCCCGAGGCACAGTGCATGACGTACGACTGCAATGGGGATTCTGGACACGTTGGACTCCAGGCGCACACGATCGTCGGAACGACGGCGCTTCGTGCGAACCGCCGTCGTTCCCGGTTGCTGCTGCTCGTTCAACCGGCAGTCTCTCGGCAGCCAGGGCGTGGTCGAGAGACTCCGGCGTCTTCTCGGGCGGCTACTTCGGCGTTTCAGCCGCCAGCAGTATCGCTTCGGTCCAGACGATGTCGACCTTGTCGCCAACCTTCACCTTCGCAAGGGCGGCCTTGTCCTGGACCTTGGAGGAGTACTTCCATCCGTTCGGTCCGGTGAACGTGATCGACGGGATGGCCTGGTCGATCGCGGTGATCGTCGCCGTGATCGTCCGCTGTTCTGCCTGCGTGGCGGCCATGGCGCCCGGGGCGCGCGTGACGGACGATCCGCCCGTGTCCACGTCCTTCTCGCCGGGAGCCTTCAGGCGGACTACCACGTTCTCGTAGTAGCGCGCGGTGACCTTGTCGCCGATCTTGAGCTCGGAGAACCGCTTCATCTCGGCCGGCGCCTTGGTGGTCACGTAAGTGCCGTCTGCCTTCTTCAGTGTGAGCGTGCGGCTGGACACCTCGATGGCTTCAATCGTCGCCGTCTCGGTCTTTGCCTCGCCCATGATGGTCTTCGACTGCGCCGCTGCAGGCTGGGCTGCGAGAACCACGAGCCCTGCCGCCATGATGGTGCCGATGATCCGGTTCATTTACTCCTCCGTGTTCGTTAAAAAAACGCTGCGCGTCCCTCCGTCGATGCCGTCCACGGAAACTCCCGGGACGACCTCGCCGTCTCCGCGCGCCGACGACCGCACACCGACGGCCCAACTGCACATGCTACGCCACTTCTACCGTAGCTCGCGCGGATGACGCAACTGTATTGCGCTTCTTGGGGTTAGCCGAGTACCCCAACGGGCGTCGTCCGGCACGGATGCCGACCCGGGGCAACATCTCTGTTGGGGTTTCTCCATCGGAGTGGAGACGAAACCCCCGACTGCCATTCCGGAACACCGCTTGCACCGGCGAGAGCATGGCCTTCACACATCGGATCGGGCAATACGCGACACGGCGGGTGACCCGGCGGTTGATCCGTGCCGTCCCCTGGATTGGCGGGATCGTCGCGCTGGTGGCCATTGGTCGGGCCGTGCGGCGGAAGGGACTCGTGGGCGGGACGCTCGACACGATGCTCGACTTCGTCCCCTTCGTCGGCGGCGCCAAGAACCTCGCCGAGATCAGTCGCGGTCGAGATTTCATCCCCGACAGGCGTATCTTCTAAGCATCGGAGGACGTCATGCGCACACTGGTCCTGGTGGTGATCTTTGCCGTGGGCGGGTACTACTTCGGCTACCAGGCCGGCGTGTCGGGCAGGCCGATCACCGACGTGTTCCCATCCTCTGGAGCGGTTGACGCGGGCCGGGCGAGCGAGTTCGGCTCCGAGGCCCGGCAGCAAGCTGCCACGGCGGGGGCCAGGGCGAGGGCCGAGTTGTCGGAAGCGTCGATCACCGCCCGCATCAAGGGCAAGATGGCGCTCGACGATCTCGTCAAGGCCAGCGACATCAGCGTCACCACAGACGGCTCGGTCGTGACGTTGACCGGGAGGGTGGCGGCCGACGCCGAACGCACGCGCGCCGAACGGATCGCAAGCGAAACGAACGGTGTGACGTCGGTGGTCAACCGCCTGACGGTCGGACCGCCACCTCGGTGAGTGTCTCCTGCACCGCACCACCCCGCGGCAGACAAGACACGCCGTTGACGACGCCTTCGAGCAACACCAGCCTGTTGTTGTAGTCGTTGTCGTTGCCCCTCGGAAATCGTGTGTGGGTGCCTGCATTGTCACGGGCGCCTCGCGACGCGTGGATCGCCGCCGTGGCACGAAACGGATAGCTGCCTGCGGCGCCCTCCGATATTTTCAGCCTGGTCCCCGTACCCGCAGGAGCAGAGACGTGAAGATGAGGAAGGTTCTGGCGATCATGGTCGTGGTGTCTGCGGCAGTCGCGCAGTCACCCGCAGAGGCCAGCGTGGCAGCGATGGGCGAGACTGCGCAGTACCAGCGCAGCGGGTCCAGCGTCGATCGCATGATCGAGCGTGCGTTCCAGGACACGCTGCGGCGTGCACCCGACGCAAGTGAGCTGCGCCGCTACCGCGTGCGCGTGGACGAAGATCACTGGAACGAAGACGACATCGCGGACGACCTCCGCAGCCGGCGCGACCACATGAGCCACGGCGATCGCACCACGCGCGACCGTGACTCGTACGACGTCGATCGCATCATCCGGAACGCCTACCAGGACGTCCTGGGCCGCGCCCCTGACGCCGAGGGGCTGCGCACCTACCGGCGCAACATGATCGACGACGGCTGGACCGAGCGCCAGGTGCGCGATGCCCTGCGCAAGAGCCAGGAACACGCCAGCAACCCGGGCGCATCGGCCGATTGCCGCGCGTGAGCGCGGCACCCGCTGACCATGAGTCCGCGCGTTCATGGGCACGGCCGGTTCACGACGCGGGGTGTCGGTCGTGATACAGGTGCTTTTCGCACTTCGAGGCAACAATGAAGGCAATCCGGCAACTGATGAAACGGCTGGCTGCGCGTCCAGGCAAGAAGATCTCGCTGAAGGACTACGACCCTGGATGGACGGGCTCGATTCAGAGCGAGAAGAAGGCCGAGGCGCGCCTCGCCGAGGGCGTGAAACAACTGTCGAAGCAGCAGGGCATTCTCTACGCGGACGACACGCACTCCGTGCTGATGATCTTCCAGGCCATGGACGCGGCCGGCAAGGATGGCACGATCCGGCACGTGATGTCGGGCGTGAATCCGCAAGGGTGCCAGGTGTACAACTTCAAGGCCCCATCGGCTGAAGAGCGTGACCACACCTACCTGTGGCGCTCGATGAAGGCCCTGCCCGAGCGCGGCCGGATCGGCATCCACAACCGGTCGTACTACGAAGAGCTGCTCGTGTGCCGCGTGCACCCGGAGATCCTGGCGGCATCACAACTGCCCGAGGATCTGAAGGACGACGGCATCTGGAAGCGGCGATTCCGCGAAATCAACAACTTCGAGCGCTACCTCGTCGACAATGGCATGACCGTCCTGAAGTTCTTCCTCCACGTGTCGAAGGCCGAGCAGAAGCGCCGGTTCCTGGCTCGCATCGACGAAGAAGACAAGAACTGGAAGTTCTCGGTCAACGACGCCAAGGAGCGCACCTTCTGGAAGGACTACATGAAGGCGTACGAGGACGTCTTCACGCACACCAGCACGGAAGCCGCACCCTGGTACATCGTCCCGGCCGACAACAAGTGGTTCACGCGGCTGGCGGTCGCGGCGATCACGTACCAGACGATCGAGGACCTCAAGCTCGCCTATCCGAAGGTGAGCGAGGAGAAGAGGAAGGAACTCCAGGAGGTTCGGCGGATCCTGAACGCCGAGAAGGACTGACCGCTTGACGTTCTCGCGCAAGATCCTCGTCGGACTGGTGTCGGGCATCGCCCTCGGGATCTTCCTCGGCGAGGCCGTTGCGCCACTGAAGATCGCTGCGGACGGCTTCGTGAAGCTGTTGCAGATGACCGTCCTGCCCTACGTGACGGTCTCGATCATCTCGAGTCTCGGCGGCCTCAGCTTCGACGAGGCCAGGACCCTGGGGCGCAAGCTCGGGGCGGTGCTGGCCGGGCTGTGGCTGATCGCGCTGCTGTTCGCGTTCCTGATCCCGCTCGCGTTTCCGCCCCTCGAGACCGCCTCGTTCTTCAGCACCTCGCTGCTCACGCAGCCGGCGGCCTTCAACTTCGTCGATCTCTACATCCCGTCGAACCCGTTTCACTCGCTGGCCAACAACGTGGTGCCGGCCGTGGTGCTCTTCTCGGTGATGCTCGGCATCGCCCTGATCGGCATGGAGCGCAAGCAGGTCCTGCTCGACCCGCTCCACGTCGCCGGCCAGGCGCTCGCCAGGACCAACCGGTACGTGGTGACGCTGACGCCCTACGGGCTGTTCGCCATCGCGGCCTCGACCGCCGGCACCATCGACATCGAGCAGGTCGAGCGCCTGCAGGTCTTCCTGATCACCTACGTGGCGGTCGCCATGCTCGTGGCCCTGTGGGTCCTGCCAGGCCTCGTCGCTGCCCTGACACCCATCGGCTACCGCGAGGTGTTCGGTCCGTTCCGCGACGCCTTCATCACGGCGTTCATTGCGGCCGATCTGTTCATGGTCCTGCCGATCCTGATCGAGGCGTGCCGCGGCCTGCTCGAGCGGCACCGGATGACCGACCACCACACGGCCAGCCTGCCCGACGTGATCGTGCCGGCCTCGTTCAACTTCCCCCACACCGGGAAGCTGCTGTCGCTCAGCTTCGTCCTGTTCGCCGGGTGGTTCGCCGACGCGGCGGTGACGCTGCCGCAGTATCCGCAGTTGGCGTTCACGGGGTTCCTCACGTTCTTCGCCAGCCTCAACGCGGCGATCCCGTTCCTGCTCGACCTGTTCCGCATCCCGGCCGACACGTTCCAGTTGTTCCTCGCGGCAGGCGTCATCAACTCCCGCGTCGGCACACTCGTCGCTGCCGTCCACACGGTGGCGGTGGCGCTGCTCGGCAGCGCCGCGATCGCGGGCGCGCTGCGGTTCAACGCCGCGCGCGTCGGCCGGTACGTCTTCGTCACCGTGCTGCTCACGGCCGCGACGCTCGGCGGGTTGCGACTGACCTTCGCCACGGTGCTGGCGCACGAGTTCAAGGGCGAGGGCGTGGTGTACGGCATGTCGTCGCTGCTCGTCCATGAGCCGTCGAAGGTCGTCGATGCCGTGCCGGAGGTCGATGCGACGGCGGCGACGGGCTCGGTGCTCGCGACGATTCGCGCGCGGGGCGTGCTGCGCGTGGCGTTCGTGCCCATGCGCATGCCGTACGCGTTCCTCAACGGCGCCGGCGAACTCGTCGGCCTCGATGTCGAACTCGCGCACCTGCTCGCGAGAGACCTGGGGGTCGGCGTCGAGTTCGTCAGCATCCCCTCGGCCGAGGCCGTGGACGTCCTGACGAGCGGGGCCTGCGACCTGATCATCGGCGGCCACCCGGTGACGCCTCGACGCATGCTCGCGGCACGCTTCTCGGCACCGTATCTCGACTCGACCCTCTCGTTCGTCGTCAAGGACCACCTGCGGGCGCGCTTCGAGTCGTGGGCGTCGATCCGCGAGATCCACGACCTGCGCGTCGGCGTCCTGCCGCTGCCCTACTACATCCGCGAGTTACGCGATCGGGCTCCGCAGTTGACGTTCTCGGAACTGGCCCCCGAGGTCGACCCGCTCGACGCCCGGCTCGGGCTCGACGCGGTCATGATGCCCGGCGAGCGTGGCTCGGTGCTCACGCTGCTGCATCCGCAATGGACGGTCGTCGTGCCCGAGCCGGGCATCGTCAAGATCCCGCTGGCGTGGCCGTTGGCACGGCACGACGAGGAGTGGGCGACGTTCGTCAACACCTGGATCCGCCTGAAGCAGAGCGACGGCACGATCGACGCCCTCAACACACACTGGATTCTCGGCAAGAGCGCCACCAGGCACGCGCCACGGTGGTCGATCGTCCGCGACGTCCTCCACTGGATAGACTGACGATGAACACGCCGCCGACACCGCCCCCGATCGTCCCGTCGCGCTTCTACTACGTCCTCAAGATCTTCACCGACGTCCGGCCCGGTGAATCCATCACCGCGCTGCTGCTCGCGCTGAACATCTTCCTGATCCTGATGGCGTACTACGTGCTGAAGCCCGTGCGCGAGGCCCTGATCCTCGGGCAGGGGTCGGCCGAGCTCAAGACGTACATGTCGGCGCTGCAGGTCGTCGTGCTGGCCTTCGCCGTGCCGTACTACGGGCGGCTCGTGGCGCGCATGGACCGCCGGCGGGTGATCAACACGGTCACGACGTTCTTCATCGCCTGCCTGATTGTGTTCTACGCACTCGGGCAGGCCGGCGTCCCGCTCGGCATCGTCTTCTTCCTCTGGATCGGCATCTTCAACCTGATGATCGTGGCGCAGTTCTGGTCGTTCGCCAACGACATCTACACCAAGGACCAGGGCGAACGCCTGTTCCCCATCGTCGGCTTCGGCGCGTCACTCGGCGCCGTGTTCGGCTCGCGTTTCGCGGGCGTGTTCATCGAGCGGCTGGGCGTCTACGAACTGATGCTCGTGGGCGCCGTGCTTCTCGCGCTCGAGGTCGCGCTGACCAACCACATCGATCGCCGCAACGCCAGGCTGGCGGCCATCTGGCCGACGGTCGCCGCCACCCCGGTCGCGGCGGCGGCCAGTGCAACGCCGGCGCCCGTGAACGCCTTCCAGATGGTGTTCAAGACGCGCTACCTGCTGCTGATGGCGTTCATGCTGCTGCTGCTCAACACCGTCAACACGACCGGCGAGTACATCCTCGGCAGCATCGTCAAGGACGCCGCGGTCGAGCACGTGGGCGGCGACAGCGCCGCGGTCCAGCGGGAGATCGGCGAGTTCTACTCGACCTACTTCACCTACGTGAACGCGCTCGGCCTCTTCCTGCAGTTGTTCGTCGTGTCGCGCGTGGTCAAGTACCTCGGCGTGCCGGTGGGCGTGGTCATCCTGCCGATCGTCTCGGTGACCGCCTACGGCATCATCAGCTTCATCCCGCTCCTGCACGCCGTGCTCGCGTCGAAGGTCGCCGAGAACGCCACCGACTACTCGCTGAACAACACCGTGCGCAACATGCTCTTCCTGCCCTGCACGCGCGAGCAGAAGTACAGCGCCAAGCAGGCCATCGACTCGTTCTTCGTGCGCATGGGCGACGTGCTGTCGGCGTTGATCGTGTTCGTGGGCACGACGGTCTTCACGCTGCACCCGCGCGGCTTCGCCTTCATCAACGTGCTGCTCGTGTGCGCGTGGCTGTACCTGGCCATCCGCATCGGGCGCGAGTATCGGGCCCTGTCGACGTCGGGCCAGCATCCTGCGACGACCGCCTAGCCTTGGCAGGCGGACGGAGTGGAACCTCGCCCGTCGTAGACGAGACGCCGCGCCGGGGACCGGCGTCGCCCGGAGTTCATACGTGTAGAACGATGTGACCCCTACGGGGCGAGGTCGCGCCGTCGCTGATCGAGGTGCTGCAGAATCTCGGGCGCGTCCTTGAGTTCCACGAGCGGGACCAGTTGCGCCAGCACGTAGGGCCAGTCGATGCGGCCCCATTGCCGGATGATGATGCCCTCCACATCGACCCAGTCCTTGGGTCGATCGGCAAATGCCTTGAGGACGATGAGGTCTTCGGCAGTACAGGTGCGAAGCGGGATGTCGGGAGGAAACGTGAACAAGCTCGATCGGTTCACGGCGGTTTCTTCGAACGGCAGTCCGCCGAAGGCGATGTCGAGACCGACGCCCGAGGGCGCACGGAGGAGCAGGACGCGATGCACTCGCGCAAAGCCTGCCGGGTCTTCGATGCGCGGCTCGAAGTGTTCGAGCAACGTCGAGGCGAATCGCGCCTCATCGTGGAACCCGGTCAGGAGCGTGAGATCGACGTCGACCGTCTCACGCGGTTCACCCCACCGCTGGACCGCGAGGCCGCCGATGAAGCAGAACCGCCAGCCCTCGGCCTCGCAGACAGCCTGAAGCGCGGCCGCGGCGCGAATGACCTCGTTCACGGACGCAGTTTTCGAAAGACGCGCTGTTGGTCGATCAGACCAGACGTGGGCTTCGGCGCGCGCGGCGCCTCGCGGTAATCGGCGGGTCCGCAGAGGAGAGCGATCGCGGCGTAGGCATCGAGTTCCCGCAATTCCCGGCGCCGGATCCGCTCCAACTCCGGGGCAGCGTGCTTCCAGGCCTCAACCCAGCGCCGCCCGAGCGCGATCTGCTCGGGTGACCACGACGCGAGGGCCGACGGGTCGGATGCCATTGGTCGCATTGTACCAGCGCGAAGGGATCACATCGACAGTCCCTTCGGCCGACGGCTCGTCGCCCGGACCGGCGTCCACGTCACCGCATCGCCCGCACGGCAGCGTCCCTGAGTTTCTGACCGACCGTCTGATTGGGCGCCGCGGCGATGAGCCGATCGGCGAGCGGCAACGCGTCGCGCGGCCGGCCGCGACGCAGGTAGTGGTCAGCGAGCGCCAGGAGCAGATCGGGGTGCGCGGGTTCGAGCGCCAGCGCCGCCGTGAGCTGGGCCTCGGCATCGTCGAGTCGGCCCACCCGCTGCAGCAGCAGCCCGAGGTTGTAGCGCCAGCGCGCCCGCGACGGCGCGAGGGTCACGGCCCGCTGCAGCGAGACGAGCGCCTCGTCGGCCTTGCCGACTTCGACGAGCAGCAACCCCAGCGAATACGCGGCCTCGGCGTTCTCGGGGTAGGCCGTCGTCACCTCGCGCAGCAGTTGCTCGGCCTCGGGATTCCGGCCGCGCTCGCTCAGCAGGGTCGCGAGGTTCATCTTCGCCGGGAAGAAGAGGTCGTCGACGCGCAGCGCCAGCCTGTAGTACTTCTCGGCCAGCGCCGGTTGCCCGAGTGACCGTTGGAGGTTCCCCAGGTTCAGGCCCGCCGACGAGAAGTCGAGCGAGTAGGCCATCGCCTGCTGGTACTCGTCGAGGCCACGCCGCAGTTCATCGGCCTGGGAGGGCGTGAAGAGGTCGTTGGGCAGGCCCGCGAGCGCCGACACGGCGTCGAGTCGCACGGCCTTCACGGGATCGGCGAGCAGGGGCGCCAGGCGGGCGACACGGTCGGGAACCGGCAGCGATGCCAGTGCCGACGTGGCCACGCGGCGCAGCAGCGGATCGTCGGCCACGAGCGCACGCTGCATCACCGGCATGACGGCCGCGCCGGGATAGCGCTCGAGCAGCGACAGCGCCGTCGCGCGCACGATGGCCGGCTGCAGGGGGTTGTCGACGATGCGGATCAGATCGGCGTCGGCACCGATCGCTCCCGTCCGCGCCGCCGCGAACGCCGGCCCGAAGTGGGGACGCCTGGCGATCCCGTACCACCGGCGATACGCATCGACCGACCACGTCGCCGCCTTGTCGGCGTGGCACCCCGACTGGCTGCAGGCGTTGGGCGTACCGATCTCGAGGGTGAGGTCGGGGCGCGGAATGCGGAAGCTGTGATCGGCCCGGGCATCCACGCCCAGGTAGACGCGCTCGGGCATGTGGCACTTCACGCACAGCGCGCCATCCGAGGGCGTGCCGTCCACCTCGCGCTTGTGGAAATGGTGCGCCGGCGTGTCGAACACGTCACGCTGGTGACACTGCACGCAGAGCTCGTTGCCTGGCCGCAGGAGCCTGGCGCTGTGGCTGTCGTGGCAGTCGCTGCACTTGACGCCACGCGCGTACATCTTGCTCTGCAGGAACGAGGCGTAGATATAGACCTCGTCCTGCTGCTGGCCGTCGGGGTAGTAGAGCGCCTCGTCGAGCAGCGAGGGCAGGGCGTGATCGAGCAGGCGTCGGCCCGTGTGGTCGTAGTCGCCGAGTTCGGCCCGCCGCGAGTGGCACGGCGCGCAGAGTTCCACCAGTTGCGTCGACGGGATGTTCGAGGTCGACACGACCAGTCCCTTCCGCTCGAGGGGCGGGCGCGCCATGTCGGGGAGCTTCGCCCAGGCGACGTGCCGCGAGCCCGGCCCGTGGCACGCCTCGCAACCGACGCTGATCTCAGACCACGTGGTCGCGTACGTGTCGGTGTCGGCGTCGTAGTTCTTCTTCAGGTTGGTCGAGTGACACTCCGCGCACATGCCGTTCCAGTTCTGCGCGTTCCGCGTCCAGTGCAGCCAGTCGGTCGGTGGAATGTCCTGGTCGGGATAGAGGTGGAACCAGCGCCTGGCGACCGTGTCCCACGCGATGGTGAGGCTCTGCCTGCGCCCGCCGGGAAACGGGATCGAGGTACTGCTGCAGCGGCGTGAGCCCGAACACGTGCGTGATCTCGAACTCGCCAGGCGTGCCGTCGGGCCCCTGCGTCGTCACGTAGAACTTGCCGTCGCGACGATAGAAGCGCGACGTGACGCCCCGGTGCGTGAAGGTGGCATTGTCGAAGTCGCCGAGCACGGTCGCCTCGGTGGCGACGTCCATCGCGCGCTCGTGGTGCGAGCCCTTCCACGCGCGGTAGGCGTTCTCGTGGCACGCCTGGCACGCGGTGCTGCCCACGAAGGCTGGCACCACCGTGGCCGGGTCGGTGGCGTTCGATGGGCGCGACGGCCACAGCAACGAGAGGGGCACGGCCGCGACGATGACGGCGAGCGAGACGAGCCCCGCGACCTTCCAGCGCCGCAGTGCCGCCGGCGCACCCGTCGCGCCCGCTTTCGATTCGAGCGGGGTGTGGATGGTGACGAACGCACGGTCGCGATCGGTGCGCGGGATCACCGGCCCGCGACGCACGATCGAGTCCCAGATACGGCGTGCGAGCGGCCACTTCACGCGAGGGCCTCGGACATTGCCGTCATCATAAGCGGTGCAGGCACGAAGCTGGTATCGGTCAACCAGAACTGGTGCGCCTCTCTGAGGTGAGCGGCGCCCGTCAGGCCCACTCGATCAGGGCTTCAACGTTCCGCAGCGCCATCACATGGATGCGCTCATCCAGCGCGTAGTCCTTCTCGCCCGGATAGACCACGAACAGGCGCTCCAGCTTCAGATCGTCCATGGCGACGCGCATCGACCTGGTCGTCCGCGGCGCGTCGGCGAACTTGAACTCGAAGCCCAGGCGCTGACCGCCGCGGACCAGCAACAGGTCGAGTTCGGCGCCCCCGTGGGTTCCCCAGTGGAACGCCTGGCCCGGCTCGACGCGGAGGACGCGCAGGACGTGCTCGAGCGCCAGTCCCTCCCACGACGCACCCAGCTTGGGGTGTGCCTGGAGGTCGGCCATCGACGCGATTCGCTGCAGCGCATGGAACAGGCCGCTATCGCGGAGGTAGATCTTCGGAGCCTTGCGCACGCGCTTGCCGAGGTTCTCGCTCCAGGTCGGCAACGCCCGGATCATGAACGAACCGGTGAGGATCTCGAGGTAGTGCTGCGCGGTCTTGTAGTTGATCCCGAGCGAGGTCCCGATCTCCGAGGCGTTCCACAACTGGCCGTGATAGTGCGCGATCATGAGCCAGAAGCGGCGAAGCCGTTCCGAGGGAACGGTGATGCCCAGTTGCGGGATATCGCGGGTGAGAAAGGTGCGGATGAACTGCTGCCGCCAGTGCAGGCTCGCCTGGTCGGAGTCACTGAGGAACGACTCCGGAAACCCGCCACGAAGCCAGAGCGTGTCGAGGCGGTCGAAACCGACTTCGGTGCCATCGAAGCCACTCAGGTCGACAAACCCCACCCGGCCCGCCAGCGACTCCGACACGCCCTTGACCAGGTCGAGCGAGGCGCTGCCCAGAATGAGAAAGCGTGCCGGCGTGCCCGGGCGATCCGCCAGGACGCGCAGCAGCGTGAACAGGTCGGGCCGGCGCTGGATCTCATCGATGACGACGAGCCCGGTGAGTGTGCCGAGCGCCTGCCTGGGTGCGTCCAGGCGGGCCAGATCCAGGGGATCCTCGAGATCGAAGTAGGCGTCTGGCCGGGTCGCCAGTTCCCTGGCCAGGGTCGTCTTGCCGCACTGGCGTGGGCCGAGCAGCGCGGTGACCCGAAACCGGGCCAGGGCGTCCTGGACTTGCTGACGATAGCTTGCACGGTCGACTGACACAATTCGTGAATATTAGTGCTCGAAATACTATTTTTCAATCTTAACTATGCGACACGCGGACGCCGGCGCCGCCTCACCGCACCAGGTAGAAGATCCCGACCGTCATCCCGATGGCGACCACGAGGACCCGCAGCCGCGCCGGCCTGATGCGGCCCGCGAGCCGCCCACCTGCGGCGCCTCCGACGAGGGCGGCCACCGCCATCACGCCCGCCGCGTCCCATGCCACCTGTCCCGACGAGACGAAGAACACGGCCGCGGCGACGTTGATCGCCAGCGACAGCGACTGCTTCAGCGCGTTGAGACGGGTCAGCGTGTCGTCGAGCGTGAGGCCGAGGGTGGCCAGCATGATGACGCCCAGACCTGCGCCGAAATAGCCGCCGTAGATCGCCGCGGCGCCGACGGGCACCGCGGCGCCGGCCTGGCGGTGACCGGCCGCGGCATGACGCGCGTTGCGCGCCTGGAGCCAGCGTCGCAGGGGATCCTGAACGGCCAGCAACAGTGATGCGCCGAGGATCAGGTACGGCACCAGCGCGCGGAACAGCCGCTCGCCTGAATTCAGCAGGAGCCAGCCCCCGAGGACCCCGAAGGCGGCACCCACCGGCAGCAGCAGGCGCATGCGCGCGCCCTGCCCCACCAGATCGCGACGTTGCGCGTAGGTGCCACCGAAGTAACCCGGGCACAGCGCCACGGTGTTGGTGACGTTCGCCGTCACGGCAGGAAAACCCGCGGCCGTCAGGACTGGAAAGGTGATCAGCGTGCCTCCGCCCGCGAGGGCGTTGACCACCCCCGCAGCGAAGGCTGCCGCGCCGATCGCCAGCATCTCCGCGCCGCTCATCGTCATTCGACTGAGCATCCTACCAGCGGACGGGCTCGCCGGGCAGCCGACACCGCCATCACCGATACATGTGCGCCAGGCGCCGGTCGGCCGCGGAGCCGTCACGAAGGCCCCGATCCTGGGCGTGCCTACGCGACGTGACTGCTCGTCTCGTCGATGCGGCGTGCCCGGGGCTCGAGGCGCATCGCCAGCATGGGGAACAGCGCGACCGAAAGCACGCCGGCACCCACGAGCGCGGCGGCGTTCTCGGGCAGCATCGAACCATTGGCCAGGCCGACCTCTGCGAGTGCCACGAGCAGCGGAAGGGCGGTCGCCGTGAGCAGTGCGAGCTGGATGCGACGCACTGCGGGCAGTGCCTTCCTGTAGACGAACCACGCGGGCACGCCGCGCACGAGCAGCAGGAGCGCGAAGAACACGAAGAGCCGCCCCGGCGACTCGACGATGGACCAGACGTCGAGCCCCATCCCTGACGACACGAAGAACACCGGGATGAAGAACCCGTACCCCACCGCGTCGAGCTTGTGCTCGAGCGTGGTCACGTCGGCGAACGCCGATCGCCTGAGCACCATGCCGGCGAAAAACGCCCCCAGCACGACATCGAGCCCGAACTCGGCTGACAGGAGCAGCAACAGCACCAGCAGGAGGAGCGTCAGCCGCAACGTTGTCTGCGATGTGTCGTGCGCCCGGTCAGCGATGATGCGCTCGAGAAAGGTGCCCCGGACGAGACGCGGCACGACCGAGAGCAGGAACGCCACTGCCGCCACGGCGGCGACACCAACGACTTCCACGAGCGATCCGTGCCGGCCAAGGAGGATCGCGATCGCGAGCACCGGGCCCATTTCACCCACCGCGCCGGCGGCGAACACGTACCGTCCAAAGGGTCCGGTGTGCATGGCGTGTTCGCGAAGCATCGGCAGGAGTGTGCCCAGCGCCGTGGTCGTGAGGCCAATCGCCACGGGCAGGAACGCGCGCACGAACCCCGCACGTTCGAGCATGCCGACGATGCCGAGGGCAACGACCGCCGACACGACCCAGGAGACGCTGGCGAGGCGTCCGGCACGCTCGCGGAGGAGGTTTGGCTCGACCTCGTAGCCGGCGAGCAGGAAGAGGAACCCGAGACCGAGGTTGGCGAAGAGAGAGACGTTCTCAGGGTCGCCGAAGCCGAGCACCTCGGGGCCAATCACGACGCCACCGGCGATCAGGGCCACGACCTGGGGAATGCGTCCCGGCAGCAATGCCACCACGATCGGTGCGGCGGCGACGACCGCCGTGGCTGCCAGGAGGGAACGGAGTGCTTCCAGCATCAGCAAGGGGATGTCGTGGTCGAGCGAGCCGTCGCGGGCGATCACGCCCACGACGGCCGAGAGAAGCGCCAATCGTGTTTGGGAATGCCCGGTCGTCGCTATCCGATTCCCGCCACGCCGCAGCGATGCGGCAGAAAACGGATAGAGCAGGTGCCCTCGGCTTCGCCGCCGACACCGTGCAGACGATCACGGTGAACTGCCAGGACTGCCCGGCCGATCCGATGGCAGGCAAGGGCCCGCGGGCGGCACGCCGGTTCGTCGGCGTCACGGAACCTCGCTTTGCGGGCACGCTCATCCTGTCGAAGGCCGACCCTGACCAGGGCTGGAGGTTCGGCCAACTCGACGACGCGATTGCCCACATGCCAGCCGGTCCGGCCCGCGACAGGCAGCGCGCCTACTTCGATGCGCTGAGCCTGCTGGCGGTGTTCGTGCAGCACGGCGACCGCAAGGCCGAACAGCAACGACTGGTCTGCGCGAGCGAGGTGGACGAGACCGCGGGTGACGTCCATCCCCTGAGTGAAAACGACAGCGGGACCTTCGCCGTGCCCGCGCTCTTCGAGCGCCCGGGCGCGACCTCGTGCCGTGCGCCCGTCGCGCTCATCCAGGATCTCGGCGCCACGTTCGGCAGGTCGAGTCACCTGACCACCCGGACCAACAAGGTGCACCTCGCGTCGTGGGCAAGGCACCCGATGTTCGTGCCCGTCGTCGATGCGACCGGCAAGACGATCCCGCGCCTCTGTCGCGGCGACGTCGTCGCCGCCTTCACGGCGAAGACGCGCACACGGGCCTACCCGAAGATCGGCGAGGCTGGCCGGCGGATCCTGGCCGATCTGCTCGACCGGCTGACCGATGCTCACATCCGTGCGCTGTTCGAGGCGGGTCGCCTCGATGCGCTCGGCGATGTCCAGGAGTGGCGCGACCCTGCCACCGGCACGATCCATCGCGGCATCGACGCCTGGGTGGCCGTCTTCAAGATGAGGCGTGCGCAGATCGACGTGGCCAGGTGTGCAGAGTGAAGTAGAGGGCGAAGGCCGCCGTGTTCGTCGGCGCTCGCCCCATATGGCAGGATCTGGATTGCCGACGCGCAACACCTCGGGCACCATCGCTCCGATGACGACAGTCGCATCCAGGGCCGGCGCCGATCACACCGAGCCACCTCGAAATCGACAACGCTCCGCTCACGCAACAGGTCGAGGGCCGCGTCACCTTCGCTGAGGTCGCAGACCTCAACGACGATCGCTCGCCCGAGGTCTACGTCTACGTCACGTCTGCGCGCGCGAGCACCGGCACGTCGCTGGTCGCCTACTCCGCCAATCGGCGCAAGTCGATGAGCGGGATCTACCTGCCGCCGGTGGACCCCGCCTCGAAGGAGGCCGAGGGCTACCGTGGCCGCGACGAGATGCGCCTTGTCGAGAACGGTCTCGTGCGGCGCTTCCCCGTCTATCGCGCCGGCGACCCGGACGACAAGCCAACCGGGGGCATGCGGCAGATCCAGTACACGGTGGCGCAGGGAGAGGCTGGCTGGGTGCTCCGCGCAGACAGGATCACGTCGTACTGATCGGTGGCTGGCACCGGTGTCGGACCGGGCATGAAGTCGCCAGACGCCCGGAACGACCGTGGTGAACCGTCCGGGTGAATGACTGACAGGCAACAACAGGGACCGGGGTCGTCTGCAGCGCGTCGAAGGCGCGCCGCGTGACCGACTCGCCGAGGAGGAAAGGCATGTTCACGAAGTCCACGATGAAGACCATTGCGGGTGCACTCTGTGTGGCAGCCGCGCTGCCGTCGACGGCGTTCGCCGAGCGGACGATCCGGTGCGAGAGCCGCAACTATCGATACCAGTTCTGCCGGGCCGACACCGACTATCGCGTGCGGCTCGTGCACCAGCGATCCAGCACGCACTGCCGGCAGGGCGTGAACTGGGGCTATGACGCGCGGGGTGTCTGGGTTGATCGCGGGTGCGCCGCCGAATTCGAAGTCGGACGCTACGACGGCCGGGGTGGCTCCAGCTCTGGAACCGCGGTGGCCGTGGGCGCAACCGTCGCCGGCCTCGCGATCGCCGCGGCCATCGCAGCCAATCGTGACAAGCACGATACCAGGGTGCCGTCGTGGGCAGTGGGCTCGTTCCGCGGGTACGACTCCCGGGAGCGCACGACCGTGGAAGTGACCGTGCTTCCAGGCGGATCGGTGACCGGCCTCGCCGACGGCAGTGAGTTCACCGGGTTCTTCGACGACAAGCGCCTCGAGGCGGGGCGCCAACGCTTCCGGGTCGAACGCGCGGGCAATGGCTTCGTCGCCACCGACGAAAACGACAGCCGTCACCAGGTCGTGTTCAGTCGCGCCGGCAGCGGCTATTCGCGCGGTGGCTACTGAGGCCTCGCCTCACAGGAGGAACACGATCGTGACGACCAAGATCTCTGGCGCGCTCTGCGCATTCACGCTGTCTACCGGAATCGTCCTGCACGTGATGGCGACCGACGTCGTCGCCCAGCAGGCGGCCCAGCCACAGCCCCCCACCGGGGGCTATGCCGATCCCGCGGGCATACCAACGCGCCCGCGGACACCGGACATCGAACCGGTCTACCGTGGACCGTTGATTGACACACTCGCGACGATCCGCCAGCGGGGCGTCCTCCGGGTCGGCGTGGCGGCCGTCGAACCGATGGTGATGCGAGATGCCGACGGCAAGCTGTCGGGCTTCAGCATCGACGTGGCGACCAGGCTCGCCGAGGACCTCGGCGTGCGTGTCGAGTTCTTCGAGACGTCGTGGTCACAGGTCATCGCCGACCTGCTCGACCGCCATTTCGACGTGATTGCCTCGGGACTGTGGATCACCCCGGATCGTGCCCTGGTGGTCAACTTCTCGGATCCGACGTCGATCGAGGGTATTCACCTCGTGGCGAACAAGGCACTCACCGCCGGGCTGACGACGCGCGATGCCTACAATCGTGCGGACGTGCGGCTGTCGGTGTATCCGGGCACGCTGCAGGCGGGCGTCGCATCACGGCTGTTCCCCAAGGCCACGCTGGTGCCCGTGGAACCCGACGACAACGAGATGACGACAGTCCTCGCCGGAAAGGCGCACGCAGCCATCGTCGCCACGTTCGCACCTCGGACGCTCGTCGCGAAGGCGCCCGACACGCTCGTCCTGCCGTTTGCCGAATCCCTGCAGACGACGCGGACGGCGATGGCAATCCGCAAGGGCGATGCCGACTTCCTCAACTTCCTGAACAGCTGGCTCACCTTCCAGCGCGACGAGGGCTGGCTCGACGAGCGCATCCGCCACTGGGTAGAGCAGGCGGTAGAGCAGGCAACGAAGTAGGAACGCGACATGAACGACACGGCGCGCCTCGCCGGCGCGCCGTGTTGTCGCCCGGAAGGCCTACGCCTTGTCGAGCGAGGCGAGATCGATCACGAAGCGGTACTTCACGTCGCTTTTCAGCATCCGCTCGTACGCGGAGTTGATGTCCTGCATCCGGATCGTCTCGATGTCCGACACGATGCCGTGGGCGCCGCAGAAGTCGAGCATCTCCTGCGTCTCCTTGATCCCGCCGATCAGCGAGCCGGCGAGGCGTCGCCGCCTGAGGATCAGGTTGAACACGGTCGGCGACGGGTGCGGGCGCTCGGGCGCGCCCACGAGGCACAGCGTTCCGTCACGCTTCAGCATCGAGAGGTAGGTGTCGAGATTGTGCTCGGCCGAGACGGTATCGAGGATGAAGTCGAAGCGCCCACCATGCTTGGCCATTGCGCTCGCATCGCGCGAGAGCACGACCTCGTCGGCACCCAGGCGCTTGCCGTCCGCCTCCTTCGCTGACGAGGTCGTGAACAGGACGGTCTCGGCCCCGAAGGCGTGCGCGAGCTTCAGGCCCATGTGCCCCAGCCCGCCGAGGCCGACGATACCGACCTTGCTGCCGCGGCCGACGTTCCAGTGCCGCAACGGGGAGTAGGTCGTGATGCCCGCGCACAGCAGCGGCGCGGTGGCAGCGAGGTCGAGGTTCGCCGGCACGTGCAGCACGAAGGCCTCGTCCACGACGATGGATGAGGAGTAGCCGCCGTAGGTGATTCCACCGGTGTGCACGTCGGGACTGTTGTAGGTGAGGACGGGCGCGCCGCAATACTGCTCGAGATCCTCGCGGCAACTTGCGCAGGTGCGGCACGAATCGACCAGGCACCCCACGCCGGCAAGGTCGCCTGCCTTGAATCCCGTCACGTTGTCGCCCACGTGTGTCACGCGGCCGACGATCTCGTGCCCGGGCACGACCGGGTACACGGTGCCTGCCCACTCGTTGCGGGCCGTGTGCAGGTCTGAATGGCAGACGCCGCAGAAGAGGATCTCGATCGCGACATCGCGCGCGCCAGGCGTGCGACGGTCGAACTGGAAGGGTACCAGCGGCGACGTTGCGCCGTGGGCAGCGTAGCCGGATGTGCGTGTCATGTGTGCTCCTGGGGCCGGCTGGCGACGCGAACTGCGGCACGGCACCGGCAACGGATGAGTTTACAGGCAACGGGCGCCGGCGGATCCTGACGCGCTGAGGCGAGACACGCGTTGGGCGATATCGCCAGCAGGAACACGAGTATCGGCATCCCGACCGACATCAAGGGCTGCTACAGTATCCCGACCCGTGAAGATCTTCGTGTCGCATGCGTCGGAGCAGCGCGCCATCGCTGAAGCGATCGAAGCCGCGCTCGCCTGCGAGGGCCATGTGGTCTTCGTAGACAGGTCGGATCTGCCTTCGGGCGAGACATACCACGATCGCATCCGCGACGCCATCGGCGACAGCCACCTCTTCATCTTCCTCGTCAGCCCCGAGTCGGTGTCTCCTGGCCGCTACACCCTGACGGAGCTGGAACTTGCCAGGGAGAAGTGGCGGCGTCCGGCCGCACGCGTGCTGCCAGTCGTCGTGAAGCCCACGGATCTCGCGATGCTGCCTCCCTACGTGAAACCGCTCACGCTGCTCGAGCCGCAAGGGAACATCCCCGCGGCCGTGGCGGCGTCCGTCGCCGCCCTGTCTCCACGGTGGAGCCGCGTCGCGCGCCGCTGGGTGGCCGTGTGGCTGACGGGCCTCGTGATCGTCGGTGTCACGGCGTGGTGGGTCGTGCGCGACCGGCAGCTCGCACGCGATGTCTCGGCCCTGCTCGCGACGGCGCGCGTCGAGCAGCACGGAGGGAACTACTCCCAGGCCTGGGACACCTGCGACCGGGCCGCCGCGCTGGATCCGGACGATCGGTCGGTGGTGCGCGCACGCGAAGCGCTGTCGATGGCGTGGCTCGAGAACGCGCGCGTGCCGGCGGGCGCAGCCACGTTCGGCGCCATCGTCGCCCGGGTCGAACCGGTGCTGGCCGCGTGCGCCACGTCTGAAGAACCGCAGCGCGCGGCAGATTGCCTCGCACACGTCGGATGGGGACGCTTCCTGAGGCTGCGCGAGGGCGAGGGCGGGCTCGACCCTGCCGCCGCGTACCGGGGCGCCCTCGAGCGCGACCCGCAGAACGTGTTCGCACACGCGATGTGGGGGTTCGACGTGCTCAGGTCACACGGGCCGATCGCACTCGCCACATCACACTTCGACGCCGCCCTCGCCTCTGGACGCGAGCGCACGTTCGTGCGTCACCTTCAGCTTGCGGGCCTGCTGTGGCGACGAGACGCTGCGGCGCAAGACGAGGTGGTCCGGATGGCCAACGCCATGCGCGTGGGTCGCGAGGTGCTCACCGGCGATGACGGGACGCACGATGACCGCTGGCGCATCTGGGATGTCTACTACGACCGCCTCGTGAACCGGTACGAGGTGGAGTCGTTCGAGACGGCCTTGCCACCGCCCGACCATCTCGCCACGTACGAGTGGCTCTTTCCGGCATCTGAGGTTCCGTCGGGCAAGCGTGACCAGCACGCGCTCATGCTCGCCATGCTCGAAGAGCGTGCGGGTCGCCGGGCCGAGGCCCTTGCGCGCTACCGGCAGCTGCACGACGGCATGGCCCGAGACGGATCGCTGCGGCACGGAGGACGATTGCCCGACCTCACGCGCGCCGCGATCGCACGACTGTCGAAGTAACAGCACCGCTGCGGCGTTGTAACATGCCGCTGCAGTGGATGCGCGTCGCGGGCGTGCCGACCCGGACAACGGTGAATTCCAGATCTACCTGTCGTCGACGCTCGACGACCTGCGCGAGGAGCGTGCGGCCGCCGTCGAGATCCTGCGGCGCCACGGCCGCGTGATCGACAGCTACCGCGCGGGCCCCGAGCCGACGGTCGCGAACTGCCTCTCGGATGTGCGCGGATCGCAGCTGTATGTGCTGATCATGGGCAGGCGATACGGATGGGTGCCGGCCGGCGAGGCCGACCCCGAGGCGACGTCGATCACCGAGCAGGAGTACGACGCCTGCGTCGCCGACGCGTCGGCGCCAGTCTCCCGCCTGGTGTTCGTGCGGACGACCAACCCCGATCGCTTCAACGACGACGAGACGCATCCGCAGACGGCAGCCCGGATGCGGCGGTTCCGTGCGCGCGCGCAGGCCGAACAGCAGGCCTACACCTTCGACACGCTGCCGCAGTTCACCGTCGCGCTCACCGAAGCAGCCATGCGCGCACGCGCGGCCTGGCAGGGTTCGCGCAGCACCGAGCGGATCACCCGTGTCGCCGCGCTTCGCGTGACACCGTGGGAACTGGGACACACGCTTCGGCCGCTCCCCGGTTACCCGGTGCTGGAAGAATCGCAGGGCGCCGCGTTGACGGGTGGCGCGCTGGTCAACCTCGTGCTCGCCCACGACCACACCAGCGACCACGGGATCATCGTCACCAGCCTGGTGCCGGTGTGGACCTTCGAGCCACTGGACGCGAGCGCGCCAGTGCACTACGAAATCGATGGCGCCGCCCTGACGCCGCAGGGCTTCTTCACGCCCGAGCGCTTCACGCTCGTGCTGGCGGGGCCGGAGCGGCGCAGCTCGTCGTGGACCACGGGAGTCGGAACGGGCGTGGTCAAGACCATCGACGCCGACTTGCTGAACACCGATCCGCCGCGCCAGATCCACCTCGATGCGAAGGCCGACGACACGATGTCGTTGCAGGGTGTCGTGCGCCTCGTCGCACCAGGCCGCTACACGCTGCGGTGGCGCATCGGCGTCACGGTGTCGGGCGAATCGGCAACGGTGACCACCGCCCCGCTGCGACTCGTGCAGGGAGAGTAGGCCGTGCCAGGTCTGCCGGCTGACGATCGGACGCCCGCGCCGACAAAGAAGCGTTTCGATTCGGCGACGCGCGCTGCAGTGCGTGCCGCTATCGTGCAGCACGAGGCGGGCGATTCCGCGGCCGCGTACCAGGCGGCATTGCCGCTGGCCGAGCAAGGCGATCACGAGGCACAGCGTCTCGTCGGCAACATCCTGGCGATGGGTGCGCTGGGACACGCCTACGTCACCGCCGCACGTCCGTGGTGGGAACGTGCCGCGTTGTCGGGGGATGCGGTCGCGCAGTTCAATCTCGGGCTGTCGTATACCGATCCAGCTGCGGAAGGAACCGACAGCGCACTCGCCCAGGCATGGATCACCGAAGCCGCACTGGGCGGGCACACCGACGCCATGACACAACTCGGCGAGCAGTTGCTGGGTGGCGCTGGCGACGACCTGGGCCGTGCCGCCGACGGCTACGCCTGGCTGCGCACTGCGTGCGTGACCGGTGAACTGTCTGCGCGCATGGCCCTGGGCCGCGCGCTGAAGGCGTCATCCTGGGACGACCCTGCGCGTCTCGAGGTGCTGCAGCCTGAGGCCTTGCGCCGTTCGGCACCGTATGCCGCGACGAAGGGCGCCGACCTGCTGGCGCAGGCCGACCGCGACGAGGCGCGCGCCTACTTCGTGTCGTTCGGATTGGCGAAGATCGCCGGCGATCAGGGCCTGGTCGAGAACGCGTTCACCGCCAACCCCACGAAGCCGAGCCCGGCGACCCTGCCTGCCATGGCGCGCAAGCTGAGCGGGGAGATCGCGGCCAGGTCGGGCATGCTCGTTCCCCCTGACACAACCGCGTGGGTCCTGTGCCGACGTGGCATCTCGTACGACGACGTGGATGCCGTAGCCCTGTCGGCTGCTCGATTGTGGGAACTCGTGCGCGTTGGCGACACCGTGGAGATCAGCGATGGGGTCAACTCGCACGTGACGTTTGCCTGTTCCATCGACCGCAACGCCGGGGTGATCCGGTTTCTCGACGTCTGGCCCGACGAATTCCTCCTGCTGCCAGGATTGAACGTGCTGGGCATCGAGGCCTGGCTCGAACCGTACGGCCGCACCCGGAGGCTGGTGTGCATCACCCGCGACGACTTCGTGCAGGCGGTGCGCGGTGTGATGGGCGTGGCTGGCGTAGACAGTATCGATGCCGTGTGGCGAGGTGTCGCGGAGTTGCAGAGCGATGCCGGGGCTGCCGTGGCATTGGCGAGCGCCATGGCGAGGCTGCCGGGTGCGGGGGCGTGTGCTCGCGGACTCGGATGGCTGATGGCGTTGCTGCGCGGCGACGGGACGCGTGCGCCGGCCGATCGGACGGGTGTCGTGGCCGATCGGGCCTGGATGGCCGCCGAACGCCTGCACGGCGAACATCCCCGGCACCTGGTCTGCTGCACGGCGCCAGGCGCGACGGGCCGTGGTGAGCGGCCGCGCGCGCTGCTCGACGAACTCGCCCGGCGCTGGCCGCCGTGCTTCGACTCGCTGGCGCCGCGCGACATGGTAGATGCGGTGTCGCGGCGCCTTGCGTCGGATGTCGAGGCCACGCAGCAATCCGCCTGGCGCAGATGGTGGAAGGGCTGGCGATCGCGCGCGCGGGCAGACGCGTTGCTGCGGGCCGATGCCGTCGGCGCCGAGGCCCTGCTCGAGTTCGCGCTGAGACGCTATCCCGACAACGAACGCCTGCGCATGGCGCGTGCGCTCCGGCGGCTCGACCGCGGCGAAGCCGATGCCGCGGCCAGCGAACTCGCGGAGGTCGTCGACGCGCTCGAAGCCAAGCGCCTGCAGAGGGGTCCACTGGTACGCGACCTCGACGGGATCGAAGGCGGCATCAACAGCGAGCGGAGGTCGTTCGCGGTGGCCGAGGCGAAGGCGCTGGCGCTCAGGGCGCAGGCGCTGATGTCGTTGAGCGCTCCACGCGACGCCGTGACGGCGCTGCAGAAGGCCCTCATCCTGATCGGACGCGACGAATCGGACATGCTCGCGTTGCTCGCACAGGCAGCAACGGCGGCAGGTGACGCGGCTCTTGCGGCAGACGCCCAGGCTCGGCTCGAGCAGGCACGGACGAAGCAGTGGATCGATCGCGTGCTCGGAGGCTGAGGATGGAGACCAGACGAGGGATCGACCTCGTCGATCCCTCGTCGTGCCCATGTGCACCGGGGCCAGATCCCCTCGACTCCAGGCCCACACATGTGGGCCCCGGGCCTAGAAGATGAACTTCACCGTGAGGAACCCCTGCGCGCCCGGGCTGAAGAGATCCGCCTTGCCGTAGCGCGGGTCGTACGCGTTGGCGCCATCCGCGGTCGCCCTGATCATCGCGTTGTAGTCGTAACCCTTCGACAGGTCCGTGTGGCTCAGGTCGATCGCCGACGAGGCGCGGTTGACGCCGCCGCCGCGATTCAGCCAGTTGTACACGTGACGGGCCGTCTGCTGGTTGAAGACATTCAGCACGTTCAGCTCGAACCGCAGGCGGTTGCTGCTGACGTGGATCTCGTGCGACAGCAGCAGGTCGGTGCGGAACAGGTTGGGCGTCCGGCCCATGTCGCCACGGCCTTCGACGAAGAGGTACGTGCCGTTGGTCGTGACCACGTAGGTCGAGAGCGGCGTGCCGCTGGCACCGTAGAAGAAGGCGCCGACCTGCGTGCCGAATGGGAGCGTGTACCCGCCATACAACTTGAAGACGTGCGGGCGGTCGGTGGGCAGCCGTCCGATGACGTCGAGGTTGCCGTGCGAATCCCAGAGCAGTTCGTCGATGTCCCACGCGCGGTTGGCGTTGCCGCCGGCGCGGGCGATGCTGCCGACCTGCTGCTGCGCCGTCGCGGAACTCGTGCCCGTGGTCGGCGGGAGGATCTCCTCGGTCGCGGCAATCCCGGAGTAGTTGCCGTACAACCGGCTCCACACGTAGCTCGCGCTCCAGAAGTAGTTGTTCGCGAACCGGCGGGTCATCGTGAGCTCGAGCGCGTCGTATTGCCGGTGCGGCTTCGGCACCTCGAAGCCGACGGGGGTCGCGCCGCTCGGGAACTGGATCAGGGCCTGCCCTTCGCCGGGATTGCCGATGATGTAGGCCTCGTTGCCGGTGGCGTCGACCGCGCCGATGTCTTCGATCGTGCGGCTCAACTTGTTGTGCACGAAGTGCGCACCGACGACGACGTTGCCGCCGAGCTGGTACTCGGCGCCGACGCTCGTGCTGTCCTGGCGCATCGGCTTGATGTCGGGGTCGGTCGAGTCGAAGTTGGGAACGCGGCGATCGCGCGCGCCGCCCGGCACGAGCCACAGGTCGGGTCCCGGCATGTTGCCCAGGTTCAGGCTGCCGACATCCAGCGTGTCGAGTCCGCGGTAGTAGACCAGCCACGTGTCGCCACCGTAGGATCCGCGCGCCAGCTCGTACTTGGTCCAGTCGTAGTACCGGCCCCAGCTTCCGAAGAGCTTGAGCCGGCCGTCACCGAACGCGTCGAAGCTGGCGCCGAGGCGCGGCGCAATCTTGTCGCGCATCCCGAACTGGATGGCGTTCTCGAGGATGTCGGTCTTGAACGAGGGGATCGTCTCGTTCTCGGTCCGCACGCCGAGGTTCAGCGTGAGCCGATTGCCGAGCGTCCACTGGTCCTGCACGTAGAGCGAGTAGATGTTCGCGCCCGCCGTGCCGCGCACCCCGCGGTCGTTGACCGCGTAGTAGCCGTACGTGCCGCGCCCGCGATCGCCCGAGAACGAGAAGCTCCGATCCCAGAAGATGTCGACGTAGCCGCCCGGGTACGACTGCTCGGCCTCGTTGACCGTGTGCTGGTAGCCGAAGCCGCCCTTCAGCGAGTGGTTGCCCGCCAGGCTGAAGCTGTGGTTGTAGTCGACGTTCACGAAGCCTCGCTTCGTCACGTCCTGGTCCACGATCAATGCGCGGGGCGTGTTCTGGGTGTTGATCGGCCCCTGCACCGACGCGGGGACGCCTGCAAGCCCGACGCTCGACGTCTGGTAGATGTAGTTGGTGACGTCGGGAATGTCCGTGTCCTTGTAGCTGTCCTGGAAGTACCCACCGCGCACGCTCAGGAGCGATGACGGCGTCAGGGTGAAGTCGAGGCTGCCCGACGTGTTCAGCTGGTCGAGCTCGAATCCGCGTTCCAGGTTGATGCGGTTGGCCTCGAAGGAGCTGACCAGGACGTTCGGTGCCGCGCCGTTGTACGCGGGCAGCGTCCCCTCGGTCCTCGTCGGCGTGTAGAGCACCGACCCTGACGCCGTGAACCGCGACCCGTTGTAGGTGAGCTTGCCGAATGCCTGTGTCGTGTCCTGCTTCCGCTCGATCGTTCCGGACTCGGTGCCGTTGCTGAACTGGTAGTCGTTGGTCGTCCTGCCGAACCGCGGCGAGTACGAACCGAAGTAGAAGAGGCGGTCGCGGAGGATCGGCCCGCCGATGGAACCGCCGATCTCGCTGCGGTGATCGGGCTGCTCCTTGTCCTGCACGTAGCTGACCGTCTTGTCGTCTGACGGGTCGAGCACGAGCCGCTTGACGGGCGCCGCATTCAACGCGCTGCCTTCGTAGAAGTAGTGGGCCTCGCCGCGCAGCGTGTTGCCGCCCGACTTGGTGACGGCGCTGATGACACCGCCCAGTGCGCCGCCGTACTCGGCGCCGATGCCGGTGGTCTTGACCTGGACCTCCTGGAGGTACTCGAACACCGTGTTCTGGCGCGACTGCCCGCTGATCAGGCTGTTGGTCACGACGCCGTCAACCGTGAACGCGTTCTCGGCGCCGCTGGCGCCGTTCACCTGGAAGCCGCCTTCGATCTCGCCCGAGTTCACCGACGGCGCTGTGAGCGCCAACGACTGGAAGCTGCGCCCCTTCGGCATCCGCTCGATTTCCTCGGCGGTGACGTTGTGCGCGACCAGGGTGCTGCGCAAGTCGATGGCGGGCGTGTCGGCCGCCGTCACGTTGACGACTTCCGCGAAGTCGCCGACCTTCAGTGCCGCATCGATCTTGAGCGCCTTGCCCAGCATCACGCTGACGTCTCTCACCTCGACGCGTGAGAAGCCACTCAGCTCGACGGTGACCGTGTACCGACCCGGATCGAGGTCGGTGATCATGTAGCCCCCGTCCGATCCCGTCACCACCGCACGGACCGCCCCGGTGGTCGTACTCGTGACCGTCACGGTCGCACCTGGCAGCACGGCATCGCTGGCGTCCCTGACGACGCCCGACAACGCGCCGAACCGTTCCTGGGCGCTTGCCTGCGCCGTGAACAGCGCGACACACCCCATCACCAGCATCGCCACAAACGTTCTCTTCATTCCGCCCTCCATTGGATGTGCCGGCCGTCGTGCCTTCGCACGACCGCACGCCTGCCGACTGCGGGCGCACGGTGCGCCAGCGCGGTCAGGCCCTCACGGTGCATCGCTGGATGCGATGGTCGAAGGCCGGTGCACTCCACGGAGCAAGCAGGTGGCCGCCGGCGCGCGGCCGTCTCACGTGCGGTCCACGTCATCCCGTCGAAGTGACGTGATGCCGCGCACGCGGTACGAGCCCCGCGCGCTCGTGTGACGGTTCAACACGCGATGTGCGTGGGACGAACGTGGAGACAGCGAATCGAGCCGTCGCGCGACGCTGGAGGTCCAAGCAGGTGGATCGGGATCGGGTGGCGATCCGGCGTTTCGGATGGTGGACGGCGTTGGCGAGAAGCGTCCAGGCCTGGATGCTGAGACGCTGCCCGGCGCCTTCCGCGGCACACGGGCAGCGTGTCACACGTGAGCACACCGCGGTTCGAGCCGGCTCCTGGCTAGACGACCGCGACCTTCACGTTGTGGATTGGGGGCAGCGAATCGAACAGGCAGTCCCACTGCTCGCCGCCCTCCCTCCCGATCCAGAGCTGGCCGGTCGTCGTCCCGAAGTAGAGCGCGGGCGGCGGCGAGGTGGTCGATGTCCATCGCGTCGCGCTGGATCGTGAAGTAGCTCTGCTTCTTCGGCAGCCCGTGCGCGAGCCGGCTCCACGAGCCGCCGCCGTTCTCGCTGCGCCACACCGCGGGCGCGCCGCCGGGACACGTGCGCGTCTCGGGCTCGAGCGGCACGACGTACACCGTGTCGGCATCGTGCGGATGGACGACGATGGGGAACCCGAAGTCCGAGGGCAACCCCTTGGCGATCGAGCGCCAGGTGTGGCCGTGGTCGTCGCTGCGCAGCACGCCGATGTCGGGTCGCGGCCCGCCTGGCCCGGTCCACTCGGCCCATCCGCCGTGGTTCTGCATGTAGAGCCGGCCCGGGCGCGTCGGCGTGCCGCGCGATCTTGTGCACGCACTGGCCGAACTCGGGATACGGGATCGGGCGCGAAGCCGGCGCCGACGCCCTGGTTGGACGCCTTGAACGTCTCGCCGCCGTCCTCGCTCAGGTAGTGGCCGCCGGTCGAGATGCCGAGGTGCACGCGATTCCCGTCGCGGATGATCGTGTGCATGCAGAGCCCGCCGTTGCCCGGCTGCCACTTGCGCGCGTGCTCGTGGTTGCTGATGCCGGGCACCATCTCCCACGAGTCGCCGCCGTCGCGGCTCCTGAACAAGCGACGCCGGCTCGACGCCGCACCACAGTTCCTTCTTGCGCGCCGCCGGCTCGAGCGACCAGATGTTGGCGAGCGCGCGCCCGTCGTCCTTCGGGAAATGCCGGTGCCGACTTCGTCTCCTTGAAGCTCTTCCCCAGGTCGGTCGAGCGCAGCACCTTCATGCCGAAGAACGGATTGCAGCTCGAGGCATAGAGGCGCGGCGTGCCGCGCGTGTCGATCAGCGTCGAGTACACGGGGACGCCGTGGCCGAAGGGCCCGCGCAGCGCGAAGCTGCCGTCGCGGTCTTCGCGGCCTCGGCGACGAACACGCCCTTCTTGGTGCCGATGGTGAGAATGACTCGATCCGCCATCTTCAACCTCCTGAGACCGCCGGCAGGATCGTGACGCACGTCGCCCGGTGACAGCGGCGTGTCGATCCCCTCGAGGTCGCGCACATTGTCGGAGTTCACGAACACGTTCAGGTGCCGGCGCACCGCGCCCGTCTCGTCGCAGACGTTGCGATACAAGGCGGACTGGCTCCGCTCGAGCTCGTCGAGTGCGGCGCGCACGGTCGACGCCACGATCGACAACTGCGCGGCTCCCGCGCAGTACGGACGGAGCGGGCCGGGCACATGGACCGTAATGGTTGACGTTGCGCTCACGTTGTGATGCACAGACTAACGCCGCCGGCGGGCGTGCCGCAACGTGATTGGTGTGCTGCTGACTGCACTGCCTCTACCGTGTGCAGGCCCAGGCCGTCAGTCGACCGTCAGCCAGCGCTCGCGCCTTCGTGCGGGGCGAGCCCGTGGCGACGCGCGACGGTCATGGATCGGCCGGCGACGCATCACGCGGGCGCATGCAGGACGACCAATCGCGTGATATGGCACATGAATCGCCCCGGGATGACCGTCGCCCGCGTTACCATGATCACCTGACGCCGATGCCGAACCTGAGCACGCTTGCCACCGCCGACCTCTCCGCATTCCACGACCGGGTCCAACGCCACTACGATGCGTTCAGGCAGCGCGGCCTGACGCTGGATCTCACCCGTGGCAAGCCCTCGAGCGAGCAGCTCGACCTGTCGAACGCGTTGCTCTCGCTGCCGGGTGACGCGTACATGGCCGCCGGGCAGACCGACACCCGGAACTACGGCGTCCTGCAGGGGTTGCCTGAACTGCGGGCCCTGTTCGCTCCCCTGTTCGGCGCCACCCCGGCGCAGGTCGTTCTCGGCGACAACTCGAGCCTCGGGCTCATGTACGACGCGGTGGTCTACTCCCTGCTCACGGGCACGGTCGACAGCCCGCGTCCATGGTCACGCGAATCGCGCCTGGCGTTCCTCTGCCCGGTACCTGGCTACGACCGCCACTTCGCCATCTGCCAGGACCTCGGCATCGAGATGATCGCGGTGCCGCTCGGCAACGAGGGTCCCGACATGGATGCGGTCGAGCAGTTGGTCGCCGGGGATCCCGCCATCAAGGGCATCTGGTGCGTGCCCAAGTACAGCAATCCCACGGGCACGGTCTACTCGGCCGAGACCATCGAGCGACTCGCGGCGATGCCGGCGGCGGCACCGGACTTCCGCGTCTTCTGGGACAACGCCTACGCCGTCCATCACCTGACCGACGAGCGGATCGAGATCCGGAGCCTGCTCGAGGCGTGCGCACGCCGCGGACACCCGCACCGCGCGTTCGTCTTCGGATCGACGTCGAAGATCACGTTGGCCGGTGCAGGCGTCGCGCTCTTCGCCGGGTCGCCCGAGAACGTCGCGTGGTATCTCGGCCGGATGGGCAAGCGCACGATTGGCGGCGACAAGGTCAACCAGTTGCGGCACGTGCGCCACTTTCGCGACACCGAGGGCCTGCTCGCCCTCATGGATCGCCACCGCGCCATCGTCGCACCGAAGTTCGCGACCGTGGTCGAAACCCTCGAGCGCCATCTCGGGGGCACGGGCGTCGCGTCGTGGATCGTGCCGAAGGGCGGGTATTTCATCAGCCTCGACGTGCTCGACGGCTGTGCGAAGGAACTCGTCCGGCTGGCGAAGGACGCCGGTGTGGCGCTGACACCGGCGGGCGCAACCTATCCGCTCGGCCGCGATCCCCGCGACCGCAACGTCCGCATCGCCCCCACCTTTCCTGACCGTGCCGAGGTCGCCGCGGCGGCCGAGGGCGTGGCCCTCAGCGCGCTGCTCGCGACGTCGAAGGCGTTGCTCGACGCACGGCTGTTGAACCGGGCCTGACCGCATGGCCCCGTGGCACTCCGCGCAGAAGGCTGGCACCGTGAAGCAACAGGCATGAGCACGCAGCCGATCATCGTGTTCACGGACGGCGCCGCCAAACGCAATCCCGGCCCCGGCGGTTGGGGCGTGGTGGTCGTCGGTCCCGATGGACGCGTCACCGAGTTGGGCGGTGGCGCCGAGACCACCACCAACAACAGGATGGAGCTCACCGGCGCCATCCGGGCGCTCGCCCACCTCCAGGGCACGAACGGCCACCTGGCGATCTACACCGATTCCACGTACGTCATCCAGGGGATCCGCGAGTGGATCCACAACTGGAAGAGGCGCGGCTGGAAGACTGCGGCCGGCGCCGAGGTGCTGAACCGGGAGTTGTGGGAGGAACTGTCAGACCTCGCGACGGCGCGCGGTCCGCGCGCGATCGCGTGGCACTACGTGCGCGGGCACGTGGGGACCCCGGGGAACGAGCGGGTCGACGAGATCGCCGACTCGTTCGCCATGCACCGGCCCGTGGCGCTGTACGACGGTCCACTCACCGGCTATCCGATTGCCATCCTCGATCTGCCCGATGACACCAGCGTTCCCAGGCGCAGCGCGCCGGCGGTCGGCGCGACACGGACAAAGGCCGCCGCACACTCCTATCTCAGCGTCGTCGATGGCAAGCCGATGCGCCACGCCACCTGGGCGGAGTGCGAGGCGCGCGTGAAGGGTCGCCCGGGCGCGCTCTTCAAGAAGGCCACGAGCGCCGCCGACGAGGACGCGATCCTCCGCGCGTGGCGGGTCACGCCCGACGACATCCGACGCTGAAACGCCGGGCGCGACCCTCGACCCTACGGCTTGATGTTCTGGTTCAAGTGGAAGAGGTTCGACGGATCGTACGTCCTCTTGATGGCGACCAACCGGTCGAAGTTGCCCTTGTAGTTGTCCCTGATCCGGTCCTGGTCGTCGCCGGCCATGAAGTTGACGTAGCCGCCTGGCAGTGAGTGCGGGTGGACGGCCTGGTAGTAGTCCTTCACCCACTTGATGTTCTTGTCGTTGTCTGCCGGATCGGGCCACATGCCGGCGATGACGGTCGCGAACTTCGCGTCGCGATAGGCGAACGCCGTCGCGTCGGACGCCACCCGGTTGCACGCACCGTTGATCGGGTAGATGTGCATCGTCGCGCTCACGGCCGGGACCTTCGGGCCGTACTCGAGATGCGCGGCGATGGCTCCATCGGTGAGTTGCGTCGCGAAATCCGCCTTCCAGTAGTGCTGCAAGCCGGCCGGGAGGAGCGGATCGAACATGCCGTTGAGTGCCGGATAGGGCATGGGCGCAACCATCTCGGCCGCGATCGGTGCGATCTTCCGGATCGGCTCGAGCGCCTGCGCGCCCTTGTCCATCGGGCCGGCCCAGCAGCAGACGAGGATGCAGAACGTCCTGCCATGGTCTTTCTCGGCGATGAACGGGAGGGGCGGCGCAATCTGGAACGCGGGGAACATGCCCAGTTCCTCGGGGGCCGTCTCGATGAAGTCGCGATAGAACTCGAGCACGTCGCGGGCGTGTTCCAGCGGGAAGAAGAACAGGCCGGCAAGGATGTCCCTCACCGGGTGCAGTTGGTACTCGAACGAGGTCACGACCCCGAAGTTGCCCCCGCCCCCACGCAGGGCCCAGAACAGGTCTTCGTGTTCCTTCTTGCTTGCGACCACGAACTGGCCATCGGCGGTCACGACGTCGGCCGAGATCAGGTTGTCGCAGGTGAGCCCGAAGGCCCGCGCGAGGTATCCGATACCGCCTCCCAACGTCAGGCCGGCAATGCCGGTGGACGCGATGATCCCTCCCGTCGTCGCCAGCCCGAAGGGGTAGGTGGCGTGATTGAAGGCGCCCCAGGTGCAGCCGCCTTCGGCGCGCACGGTCCGTGCAGAGGGATCGACGCGGGTGCCTGTCATCCCGGAGAGGTCGATGACGACGCCATCGTCGTTCGTGCCAAACCCCGGCACGCTGTGGGCGCCGCCGCGCACCGATACGTCCAGGCCACTCTCGCGTGCGAAGTCAACGCAGGCCATGACGTCGGCCGCGTCGGTACAGCGCACGACAACGCGTGGCCGACGATCGATCATTCCGTTGTAGACGCGGCGAGCGGTGTCGTACGCAGCGTCGCCCTCCACGACCACCTGTCCGTGGACACGAGCGCGCAACTCGTCGAGAGTGGGTTTACCCATCCCTTCCTCCTGTGATGTGAGGACTGGAAGCTCTCACGAAGCTGGTTTGCCGTGCAAGCTCGTCCACTGTGTGCTCGGGTGACTCACGAGCTCGGCAGCCGGGCACCTGACTCCCGACGCCTTGGCGGGCAACGTCAGTCGAACAAGGCGCGCACGCTGATGACCATCAGCGCAAGGGTGAGTGCGACCATCAGGCCGACGGCAGACCACGCGACGATGTTGTACGCCCGTGTATTCGTCCAGTCCTTCATCAATGCCGGCCTGTTGATGAGCAGCACCATGAAGATCAGCACGACGGGCAGCAGCATTCCGTTCAACACCTGCGACCAGAGGATGGCACGAACGAGCGGGAACCCCGGGAGCAGGACCACCCCACCGCCGATGACGATCAGCAGGGTGAAGAGCCAGTAGAAGATCGGCGCTTCACCGAACGAGAAGTTCACTCCAGACTCGAACCCCAGGCCCTCGCAGACCGTGTAGGCCGTGGAGAGCGGCTGGATGCAGGCGGCGAACACCGACGCGTTGAGGAGGCCCGCCGCAAAGAGCAGGTACGCGTACTGTCCGAAGGGGCGCAGTGCGAGCGCCGCGTCGGCTGCGCCGCCGATCTCGCGCGGCTGGACGGCGTGGATCGCGCCGGCGCAGGCCACGATGATGAAGAACGCGACGACTGACATCACCACACAGCCGACGATGACCTCGATGCGCGACTCGGCGTACTCCTTCACCGTCACGCCCTTCTCGACGATGGCCGCCTGCAGATAGAACTGCATCCACGGGGCGACCGACGTGCCGACCATGCCGATCAGCATCGTGAGATAGGCCGGCTCGAAGACCAGGACAGGCCTGACGCTGTAGATGGCCGCCTCCCGCCAATCGGGCTTCACGAGGATCCCCGCGCCGATATACGCCAGATACAGCAGCGTCGCGAAGAGGAACACCTTCTCGATGCGCGCATATGTTCCCTTCACGACCAGCAACCAGACCGCAACTCCGCCGACAGGCACCGACACGTAGCGACTCACGCCGAACAGCTCGAGTGAGCTGGCGATGCCCGCGAAGTTGGCCATCACGTTCGTGAGATTGGCCAGCACGAGAACCGTCATCACGAAGAACGTCGTACGGAGGCCGAACTCCTCGCGGATGAGATCCGACAAGCCCTTTTCGGTGACCGCACCCATCCGCGAGCACATCTCCTGGGTCACGATGAGCAGCACGGTGATGGGCAGCAGGGTCCACAGGGGCAGGTAGCCGAAGCTGGCGCCAGCCTGCGAATAGGTGTAGATGCCGCCGGCGTCGTTGTCGACCATGGCCGTGATGAAGCCGGGGCCGATGACCGAGAAGAACACGGCGATGTGGTACTTCCCCCGACGGAGAAGTCCCAGCGTCACGATTCCCTCAGCATCGAGATGATGTCGTCCGCCGTGATGACGCCGACCAGCCGGCCCGCGTCGTCGATGACGGGCAACGAGAGCAGGTTGTACTTGTCGAAACGCTCGGCGACCCGGTCGAACGTCTCGGCCACCGTCACCGTCGGCATCGCCTCGCGCGCAAGCGAGAGCAATGGTGTGTCTGCGGGTGCGACCACCACGCGCGCGAGGGGCACAACAGCCAGCAGACGTTCGTCCCTCGCGACGACGTGCACCACGCTCAGCGACTCGATGAGGTTCTCGTGGCGCTCGAGCTCGGCTCTGGCGTCAGATGCGATTGCCGACTCGGGCAACGCCAGGAAGTCGGTGCTCATCAGGCCGCCGGCGGAGTCGTCGCGAAAGCCGAGCAGGTCGGTCACGTCGCTCCGCGACTGGGGATCCATCTCCTCGAGGATCTCGCCAGCCGTCTCGTGGCGCAGTTCCTTGAGCACGTCGACGGCCTCGTCCGGCTCCATTTCTTCGATGATGTCGGCGGCCTTGTCGCGGTCGAGCGACTCGAGGATGCTCACCTGCAGGTCTGGCTCGACCTCCGAGAGGGTATCGGCCGCAACCTCCTCGTCGATCGCTTCGAAGATCGCCTCGCGCTCGTCCGGCCCGAGTTCCTCGACAATGTCGGCAATGTCGGCCGGATGCATCCGTTCGAGGAAGTCGTACGAGATGTTCAGGCGAAGCCGGCGCTGCGGGTCCGATTCGACGATGTTGCAGGCCGCCCACGGGATCGACCGGGGCGCGATGGGACCCTGCAGGCGACGGACCCAGCGCGCCGGGACAACCCCCTGGGCGACGCGACGAAGCACGCTGCGCAGGCCGATGTCGATGTCGCACAGGGCGAGTTCCTGTCGACCGGCGGCGTCGAGCACGTCGAACGTCACATCCGACACGCGCACGACTTTGCGGCCGCGGGCATCGATGATCTGCTGATCCAGCAGGTCGCGCACCAGGCGCAGGATGTTCTCGTCGTCGTGGTAGGGCGTGAGCTGCTCATCGTTCAGGAAGAGCCCGTCGAGGCTGATGCTCTCGACCTGGTCGTACCTGACGGTCAGCCAGGCCCACCCGCCTCCGACCAGGTAGCGGTCGACGCGCGCCCGATCGACGGCGGGCCGAATCGACGCGTCACGGACGCGCCCGAGGCGGCGGCGCTTCAAGTCGAATACCGGGAGGCCGACGAGTTCGGTGAGGAAGAGGAATTCCATCGCACGACGCGCCGCAGTGGGCGTCCACGCGGGCGCTGTGGACGGTATCACAAGGCCGTAACGGTGGACGTACACCCGCGCCACACGCTCAATCCCGCCAGCCCTTGCCGCGTCGGCCTGCAGCGTGATCCAGCGGGCGCGCGCTGCCACTCCAGGGCTACTATCGACACAGGGATGTCACGCGAAACCCTGCTCGACTTCTTCGCAGACCTCTCGACCACGCGCGGCGTGTTCCTCGTCTACGACGACGGGCTCCGCAGCTGGAGCTACACGTACGCCGAGATGACCGCCGCCGCGCGAGGCCTGGCGGCCCGACTGGCCAACCGGGGCCTTCGGAAGGGCGACAAGGTCATCATCGTGGGCGAGAACTGCCCCGAGTGGGTCGTCGCCCTCTGGGGATGCATCCTCAACGGCATCATCGTCGTGCCCATCGATGCGCACGCTTCGCCGACCTTCCTGACCAAGGTGGCGGGCATCGTCGAGGCACGGCTGATCCTGACGGGACGCGACGTGGCGGAGGCTGACTTGCCGCCCGATGTCATGCGGTGGCCACTTGCGGGGCTGCTGGAGTCGTCACGGGCCGCGCAGGGGCGCGGCCCCTACACCGCATCGCCGACAGGGTCACGGGCCGCGCAGGGGCGCGGCCCCTGCGAGGCGCCTGCACCCGTGCACCTGACGAAGGACGACGTCGCGGAGATTCTCTTCACGTCGGGAGCGACGGCCGAACCCAAGGGCGTCGTCATCACGCACAGGAACATCCTCGCCAACCTCGTTCCCGTGGAAACCCAGGTGGCGAAGTATCGGAAGTACGGACGGCCGTTCTTCCCGCTCCGGTTCCTGAACCTGCTCCCGCTCAGTCACCTGTTCGGGCAGGCCATGGCCACCTTCATCCCGCCGGTGCTGCCGGGTGTCGTGGTGTTCATGCGCGGCTACTCGCCGCACGAGATCGTGCGGCAGATCAACACGCGGCGCATCTCGGTGATGGTGTCGGTGCCGAAGATGCTCGACGTGCTCGCGCGATACCTGTCCACGACGTTTCCCGAGACGACGGTGGCCCCGGCAACGCACGGGCATTGGACGCGGCGGTGGTGGCGGCATCGACGTGTGCACCGCGCCCTCGGCATGAAGTTCTGGAGCTTCGTCGTCGGCGCTGCACCACTCGATCCGGCGCTCGAAGACTACTTCCGTCGCCTCGGCTTGCTCGTGATCCAGGGATATGGCCTCACCGAGACGGCGCCGATCGTGACCTTGAACCATCCGCTGGCGACCTCGCGGGGTTCAGTGGGCACGCCGCTCCCCGGCGTGGACGTCAGGATCGCGCCCGACGGTGAAGTGCTCGTGCGCGGCGACAACGTGACCACGGGCTACTACGCTGCGCCGGCTGCCTCCGCAGAGGCCTTCGACGGGGGATGGCTGCACACCGGCGACATCGGTCACCTCGACGAGGAGGGGCGGCTCTTCATCCGCGGGCGCAAGAAGGAAATGATCGTCACGCCCGAAGGCCTCAACGTGTTCCCCGACGACGTCGAACGGGCGCTCGTGTCGCAACCGGGCGTTCGCGACGCGGCGGTGGTCGGGCGCCGACACAACGGTGAAGAGCGCGTGCACGCCGTGCTCATCGTCGAGGACGGCACCGACGTCAACGCCGTCGTCCGCGCCGCCAATGCCGCCCTCGACGCGCACCAGCGCATACGCGGCGTGTCGAAATGGCCAGGGGCCGAGTTGCCACGCACCGAAGGCACACGCAAGCTGAAACGGCAGGCGATCAAGGCGTGGGTGGAGTCTGGCAGCGACGACACCTCGCCGGCTCGGCTCCAGGGAGAGAGCGTCGAAGCACTCCTCGGACGGTTCGCCCGTTCATCTCACCCGATCGACCGCGACACCACGCTCGACGAACTGGGCCTCACGTCGCTCGAGCGCGTTGAGTTGCTGATGGCACTGGAGGAGCGGTTCGACGTCACGCTCGACGAGTCGGTGCTGGCTCGCGCTCGCAGCGTCGCCGACCTGCACGCGCTCGTGGACGTGGAGCGGCCCGACGTCGCGACGCCGGGCGCGACCCGCGCTGTCGCCCCAGCCGCCGTGCAGCCCCTGCCGTTCCCGTCGTGGAATCGCCGTGCGTGGGCGCGGGCGCTCAGGCATGTCAGCCTGCCGTCGTGGATCCTGCCCCTCTTGCGGCTGTTCGTCCGGCTCGACGTCCGCGGACAGGATCACGTGAGGCACCTGGAAGCGCCCGTGCTCTTCGCCGCGAACCACCAGAGCCTGTTCGACACGCCGACCATCCTTGCGGCGATGCCGTCACGCGCACGTTACCGCGTGGCTGTGGCAATGGCGAAGGAGCTGTTCCCCTCGCACTTCTCGCCGCAGGCGCACGGCCGCGTCGCGTGGCTGAAGAGCAGCGTCGCCTACTGGTCGGCGGCGCTCTTCTTCAATGCGTTTCCGCTGCCGCAGCGCGAAGCCGGCACGCGAGAGACGCTGCGGTATGCCGGCGGTCTCGTCAGCGACGGGTACTCGCTGCTCCTGTTTCCCGAGGGCAAGCGTACCGAACATGGCGAGATCAACCCGTTCCAGGCGGGCGTCGGAATGATGGCCGCGCGCCTCGGGTTACCGGTGGTGCCCGTGAGAATCGTCGGGCTCGACCGCGTGCTTCACCGCGGGTGGGGGTGGCCGAAGCCTGGGCGAGTCAGCGTCGTGTTCGGTGCCCCGATCACCCTGACTGGCGACGACTACGCGGCGCTGGCGGAAAGGGTGGAAGCCGCTGTGCGCGGGTTGGTGCCAGCGGAGGCGGCGCATCAGAGGCCACAACGCGCGTGACCCCCCGGGTGAAGATCACTCGCGGAGTGATTTCAAGGGGAGGGCGGCGATGCTGGCGAACACGACGAGGAACACAGCTGGCCAGCATGCCGGGCATCTCGCTAAACTGCCGCACATCGACCGGCTGCGCCGGCGAAGGAGACCACAATGCGACGGACGATCTTCGCGGCAGCACTGGTGCTCGGCCTTGCAAACGCTTCCGCCGCGCAACCACAGGTGATCACGTTCACGCCGTCGGTCGGCTTTCCCACCTTCGCGAAACGCGATCCCGTGCTGCGCGTGACGCCGGGAACGACGGTCGAGACACGGACGTTCTCGAAGCCCGGTGACTACTACGAGACCGACAAGGCCGGGCCGTGGCCGGGCGAGGTGGGACCCTTCTACATCGAAGGCGCCACGCCGGACGACACGCTGGTGGTCAGGATCGTGCGGCTCCGCCCCAATCGCGACACGGCCATCTCGGCGGTGAATCCCCAGGGCATCAGCGCGCTCTTCGCCGACGTTCGCACTCGCATGCTCAACGATCCACCGCCCGCGCGGCGCTGGGTCTGGCGCCTCGATCGTGCCCGCAACGTCGGCATACTCGATCTCCCCAACTCCGCCTCGAAGCGGATCGAGATCCCCCTCGCCCCCATGCTGGGCCGCGTCGCCGTGGCGCCGCGAGGCGATGAGGAGTTCGGCGGACTGTGGCCCGGCGACTTCGGCGGCAACATGGACGTTCCCGATATCCGCGAAGGCGCCACCGTCTATCTCCCCGTCTTCCATGACGGTGCGTATTTCTATTTCGGAGACGGTCACGCGGCGCAGGGCGATGGCGAGATCGTCGGCTCGGGCCTCGAAACGACCATGGACGTCACGCTCCAGTTCGACCTGATCAAGGGCCGGCGCATCCGGTGGCCGCGCATCGAGAACGACCAGTTCATCATGGTCGCCGGCAGCGTGCGGCCGCTAATCGACGCCTACCGCATCGCTCACGTCGAACTCGTCGAGTGGCTGGTCGAGGAGTACGGCTTCGAGAAGCTCGAGGCCTTCCAGGTCCTGTCGCAGGTCGGCACCGCCCGCGTCGCGAACGTCGTCGATCCGAACTACACCGTGGTCGCGAAGTTTCCGAAGGCGCTGCTGCCGGCGAAGCGGTGATTGTCGCGACGAAGCGGTGAGGCTGCGAGCCGCGACGCACACCCGTTTGCCGGTTCGATCAACGGCTTGGCGCGGGCAGGCGCCAGCCAAACGCCACGGTGGCACGCGTCAGGGGTTCTGACCCCAGACGTCCCTCGAACGCGACGAACGCGCCGTGCCCGAGGTCGAGCCGCACGCCAGCTCCGCCGCTGCCGGTCCACGAGTTCGACGTGTACCGTCCGGTGCCGACGTTCTGGGTAGTCCTCAGCCAACCGACGCCGCCCACCAGGTAGGGCACCACCTTCCCTCCTCGTCGCAGATCGAACGCCACGCTCGGCATGACGAGCCAGTCGTGGTCGCCATCCGGCCCGCTCAGGTACAGGACCTCACCTTCCAGGCCGAAGCGTTCCGTCAGCGGAACCCTGACAGCCCCGCCCACCACACCGTGGTCGATCATTTCCTCGTCGATGAACCCGCCATAGCCGGCAACGGCTTTCACCTCGACGCTGCGCTGGCTTCCGGTGGGGTTGGCAACCTGGCCACGACTGACGCTGACTGACCCGCCCAGGACGCCGACGACAAGCACCGTGACGAGCCGCACGTGTTTCGTCCTTCCGTTCATTCCTCAGCCCTCCGCGATCGCCGTCATTGGCAACCACGGTGCTCTATGCGCCAAATGGTGCGACACCGGCTCACGCTGCCCGCCGGGTTCTGAGTGGGCGATCCGCCGCGCGGCGCGTCACCTGCACTCGACCGTGGCGGCGTGTAACGGTGATGGCACCGTAACATCTGCCCGCGTTCCATGCGTTCCGTGCATACTCATCCGCGCACACCGTCATCAATCTGGGCGTCGTACGAGGTTCTCGCACAGGAAGACCAGTGGGGTTCTCCATGACACGATTGACGTATCTGGGCGTAGCCGTATCTCGTCGCGGTCGGCATCAGCAGTTGCAGCCGGGAGGCGCCACCGCCGCCGACGCTCGTCCAGACCGACGGAGGCACCGTGCTTGGACGGGTGCTCGACTCCGGCGTCAAGGCCTGGCTGGGCATTCCGTTCGCGAAGCCGCCCGTCAGGGAGTTGCGCTGGAAAGAGGCGGAGACGACCACCTGGAAGGGCGTGTACAACGCCGACCGCAAGATGCCCGAGTGCATCCAGGTGCTGCGCCCGCACAACATCAACCACTACTTCGGCGAAGAGGCGACCAGCGAAGACTGCCTCTACATGAACATCTGGGCCCCGCCCGATGCCACGCCCGCCGCGAAGCTGCCGGTCATCGTGTTCATCTACGGCGGTGGCAGCACGATCGGCTCGTCGGGCATGGCGAACTACGACGGCGAGCAGGTCGCCAGGCGCGGCGCCATCATGGTCAACTTCAACTACCGTGTCGGCATTCTCGGCTTCATGGCACATCCGGAGCTGACGCAAGGAGCAAGGCGGCCACTCCGGCAACTACGCCTACATGGATCAGAGCGCCGCGCTCAAGTGGATCCAGCGCAACATCGCGGCGTTCGGCGGCGATCCCGCGAAGGTCATCATCACGGGGCAGTCGGCCGGTGCCGGATCGGTCGCCCAGCAGATCTTCAGCCCGCGCTCGAAGGGGTTGTTCCGCGGCGGCGTGATGTTCAGCGGCTGCAACTACACGGGCTCGAACACGCCGCTCGCAGAAGCCGAAGCGACGGGCCTCGAAATCCAGTCGCGGCTCGAGGCGGCCAACCTCGACGAGATGCGCCAGGTGCCGGCCGATCGCATCCTGGCGATCCAGAACGAGTTCCAGGTGGGGCGGACGGTCGCCGGCATCCGCGTCGGCGGCGTGATCGACGGCTACTTCATGCCCGACACGAAGGCCGCCATCCTCGCGGCACGCGGCGCGGCCGACGTGCCCATCATCGCCAGCTTCACGCACGACGAAGCCGGCAGCCCGTTGAAGGCGGCAAAGACGGTGGCCGAGTACAACGCCGCGGCAAAGGAACTGTTCGGCGAGGCGACGACGGAGTTCCTGTCGCTCTACCCGGTGACCACCGACGCCGACATCGCCCAGACGCGCGCAGGCGGCCGCCAACGACGCCGCCGGCCTCTTCAACGCGCGCACGTGCGCAACCCTGCAGGCCCAGTACCACAAGTCGCCCACCTACGTGACGGTCTTCGCGCGCAAGCACCCGTACGTGCCCGGCGTGAAGATCGCCGACCAGGACACGGCCACGATCGGCGCGTATCACACGTCTGAGATCCCCTACTACTTCGGCACCCAGGATGCGTACAACCTGTTCCGCCCCACGCGGAACTGGACGCCGTTCGATCGGGAGCTCTCGCAGAAGATGACGGCCGTGCTGATCGCGTTCGCCAACACGGGCAACCCGGCCACCAGCGACGTGGCGTGGCCCGCCTGGTCAGCGCAGGACGAACGCTACGTCAGCTTCGGCGACACGATCTCGCTCGAGACGATGAACCGGGAGCGCCTCGACTTCATGGCGAAGCACAGGCCCGCGCCGCGACCGCCCACGCCGGGGCCGCGACGCTTCCCGCGCGACTGACGCTCGTCGGGGTTCATGTGCACGACGGGACGGCCTGGGTGGGCCGCCGTCCCGCGTCGGTTCCGACCACGTGGCAGGAGAACTCGATGCGGACTGTTCGCGCGATCGTTGTCGTCACCTGCGCCTCCGCGTTCGCGCTGCAGGCGCAAACCCCGCGGGGGCCGGGCGGGGCACGCGACGCCACCGCGCCGCCTCCGAAAAGCGAGGAGTTCCTGCTCTTCGGCAACTCGCTGCGTGGCGCCGGTGAGCCGATGGTCGCCGTCGATCCCGTCGACCCGCGGCACGTGATCGCGGTGGCGATGGGCAACCTGCACGTCATCGACGGGAAGCAGACCACGGGCAACGACGCCCACCACGCGCGTCGCGAACTCGACGATCAACTGGCTGGCGGTCAGCCACGACGGCGGCACGACGTTCACCGTCGGCGAGCAGCGGATCCTCGCCGGCAAGCTGACGCGCTGCCCGGATGCCTTCGCCGACGTCCTGAAAGACGGCACGTTCCTCGCCGGCTGCGAACCGCGCGAAACCGCCAGCGACCCCGACTACTACGGCATGTCGGCGCTCCAGGTGTCGAACGACCATGGCGACACGTGGGGACCGGCCGTTCCGCTGATCAGTGACTACCAACTCGACCGGTTCGCTCCGGGCTGAGACCCGTCTCGGGAGGGTTCCCCAAGGGAGCGCCCAACCGCGTCGCGAGCAACTCGCCGTGGGATCGCCCGTTCACCGAGATCGACGACTCGACCGGCGTGGTCTACGCGGTCGCGCAGGGAGGCCAGGCGTACGCCGACGAGGCAGGGACCCAGCGACGCTCGCAGGCGTACATCACCGCGTCGACGGACGGCGGCAGGAGCTTTGGCACCGTGTACGCCTGGGACTCGCCCGACTACGTCCAGGCGAGCCGCGGCGTCGGACAGGCGACGGCGTTCGGTGTTGTCGCGGTGACGTTCACAGCGAGCACCGTGCCGGCGAACGAAGGCGTCACGTGCCCGTGCCCGGTCTGGGGCATCAGTCGCGACCGCGGGCAGACGTTCACCTATCACGTCCTGAAGCACCTGATGACACCGACACCGACTGCGGCTCCGTCGCCGATGCCGACGCCGGCGCCGCCCGCGCCTGGCGCGGGCGGACCGGCACGCGGCGGCGGACGCGGCCCGACCGGCCCGATGCCGGGCCCCATCACGGCCGACCAGACGAAGGCCGGTCGCTTCGCGATGCTGAAGACGGAGGGTCCGCGCTACAGCGTCGCGATCAGCGAGGACTACGGGCAGACGTGGGGCCGCCTACGTCGCGGCGGCGGCCGTGCCCGACGCCGTCAGCTTCGCCAAGCCGCGCTTCGAGTTCTCGCGCGACGGCGTGCTCGGCCTCATGTGGCGCGCCGTGTACGCCGACCGCTCGTACGACATCTGGGCCGTCATCTCGCGCGACAGCGGCAAGACGTTCAGCGCGCCGCTCCGGGTGAGCCACGCCAGGTCTCCGGCGCGCGACGCGTTCCGTGACGGTGGCGGGTTCGGCGACGACATCCAGGATCTCTCGATGGACAGCAAGACCATGCACCTGGTGTGGGGCGACTCGCGCGCCGGCTTCCAGGGGGTGTGGTACGGACGCGTGCAACTGAGCGCCTTCGAATTCTGACGTGCAACGCAAGGCGGGGGGGCCGGTCCAGGCGGATCGGCGTCGCTGCCTCCGTGGGCTCGGCCGGCTGACCGGCCGCGCGGTTCCGCAAGCCCGCGACGACACGGTCGGGCACGTGTGCCCGACTGTTCGATCGCGGTTCCCCGAGGGAGATAGGTCTATGCGACGCGTCCTTGTCGGCATCGTGGCGGCTCTCACCCTGTTCTCCGGCGTGGTCGGACCGGCTGCAGCACAGAGCGGCAGCTCCAAGGCAACGCTCGGGGGCACCATCCTCGACGCGGATGGCGGCGCCATCCCTGGCGTGACGGTCGACGTGAAGAACACCGAGTCGGGGGTGACGCTCACCACGGTGACCAATGGCGAGGGCCAGTTCCAGGTGCCAGCGCTCGACGTCGGCACGTATGTCGTGACCGCGACACTTTCGGGATTCAAGACCGCGGTCCTGACGGGCGTGAAGCTCGTGTCGGGCTCCCCGGCCAGCGTCAGGATCACGCTCGCCATCGGCAACGTCGAGGAAACCGTCGTCGTACGTGCCAACACCGAGCTGGTCCAGACGCAATCGTCGACCGTCGCCTCCACGTTCACGTCCGAACAGGTGAAGGCGCTTCCGCAGGTCAGCCGGAGTGTCGTCTACTCGGTGACCCTGCTGCCGGGCGTCGACACGGCCGCGGGCACCGGCAGCAGCCCACGGAACTCGACGATCAGCGGCTTGCCGGGCAACGCGCTCAACGTCACGCTCGACGGCGTCAGCGTGCGCGACAACGCCGCGACCAACGGCGCGCTGTTCAGCATGATCCAGCCGCAGGCCGACGCGATCGAGCAGGTCACGATGACGTCGGCGGCCGCCGGCGCCGACAGCGCCGGCCAAGGCTCGGTGACGATCCGGTTCGTGACGCGCTCTGGCACTGACAAGTACAAGGGGACGTTCTACTACTACCTGCGGCATCCTGACTTCAACACCAACTACTACTTCAACGAGTTGAACGGCCTGCCGAAGAACCAGGTGAAGGTCGGACAGTTTGGCGGCAGCGTGGGTGGACCGCTGATCATCCCGGGGCTGCTCAAGCGCGGCAAGGGGTTCTTCTTCTTCAACTTCGAGGAGTTCCGGCAGCCGACCGAGGTCACGCGCACCCGCACCATGCTCAGCGCACAGGCGCAGGCGGGCCAGTTCCAGTACGTCAGTGGCGGCCAGACGCGCCAGGTCGACCTGCTGGCGCTCGCGACCGCAAACGGCCAGACCAACACGATGGACCCCACCGTGCGATCACTGCTCGCCGAGGTCCAGGCCGCGGCGCAGAAACGAGGGACCATTTCGGCGAGTTCTGACCCCAACACGAACCGGTACGTGTTCTTGAACCCGGCCGATTTCTACAATCACCTGCCGACGACGCGTCTCGACTTCAACCTCACGAACCGTCATCGGTTGACCGGCACGTGGTACTGGCAATCAATCAACCGCACGCCTGAGACCACGCTGAACGACGACCCGACGTTTCCGGAACTCCCGAACTACGGCGACTTCAGGACGCATCGCCAGACCGCCTCGATGGCGCTGCGCTCGGCCCTCAGCTCGACCCTGGTGAATGAGCTGGTGGCGGGGGTCACGTCGACGCCGACCAACTTCAACCGCAACGCGTCGGCGGAGCAGTTCGTGAACCAGGGCGGATACAGCCTCACGTTCCCGCTCCTGGCGACGCCCGCGACGGTGACCGGCACCCTCACGCAGAACGAGTACCGCCACACGCCGATCTTCAACATCGACGACACGCTGAGCGTGTTGCGCGGGAACCACTCGATCACGATCGGCGCCGGCTTTACGCAGATCTATGAGATCAACAACCGCCGCAACCCGGTGTCGACGATCACCTTCGACGTGCAGGCAGGTGCCGATCCGGCTGACGCGATGTTCACTGCGGCGAACTTCCCAGGCGCGCAGTCGACCGACCTGGCCAACGCGCGTGCGCTGTACGCGTTCCTCACGGGTCGCGTGTCGGCCATCAACGCCACCGGCGCCCTCGACGATGAGACGGGGAAGTACATCTACAACGGTGAAGTGGACCAGAGGCTGCGCATGACCGAGACGTCGGTCTACGTCCAGGATCAGTGGCGTGTGGCGCGCGGCCTCACCCTGAATGGCGGGCTACGGTACCAGCTGCAATTGCCAGCCGTTGCGACGATCCCCGGCTACTCGTACGCAACGTTCGCCGATCTGTGCGGCGTCTCGGGCACCGGCACTGGAATCGAGGGTCGCGGGTGCAACCTGTTCATGCCTGGGACGCTCACGGGATCGAGAACGCAGTTCACGGCGCTCGAGCCCGGAGAGAAGCTCTACAAGACCGACTGGAACAACCTAGCGCCGAACGTCGGAGCGGCCTGGCGGCCGATGGCACAGTCGGGATTCTGGCGGAAGCTGCTGGGCGATCCGGAACAAGCGACGATCCGCGCGGGCTACTCGATTGCCTACAACCGCGTCGTGATGGGCACGTTCCGCACGAACCTGTTACAGAACCCGGGACGCACGACCAACGCGAACCGGAACGCCGCCAACGGCAACCTGGTCTATCCCGGCCAGCAGTGGCCCCTGCTCTATCGCGAGACGGCTCGGCTCGGTCCGCCGGCCGAGTGCACGGGGACCGTGACCGCCGCCTGCATGGCCACGACGCCCGTCTACCCGATTGCCGGGACCATCGCGACCAACCTGCGCATCTACGATCCCGACCTCCAGCTCGATTACTCGCGGCAGTTCTCGGCCGGCTTCCAGCGGCAGTTGTCCAGCGACATGGCGGTCGAGCTCCGCTACGTGCGCACGCGGAACATCGGCACGTGGGCCACCGAGAACTGGAACGAGATCAACACCATCGAGAACGGCTTCCTCAACGAGTTCAAGGTCGCCCAGGCCAACCTCTACGCGAACATCGGCGCGGGGCGTGGACAGACCTTCGCCTACATGGGCCCCGGCACGGGCACGTCGCCCCTGCCGATCTTCGCCGCGCACTTCAACGCGGTGCCGGCCGCACAGGCGGGCGACGCCTCGAGGTACACGGGCACGAGTTGGACCAACAGCACGTTCACGGGCTTCCTGAGCCGCCTCAACCCCAGCGTCCTGGGGTTCGCCTCGACCAACACGTCGACCGGCCTCTACGGCAACACGACGTTCCGCAACAACGGTGTCGCGGCGGGGCTGCCCGTGAACTTCTGGGCGCTGAACCCGAACGTGGGCCTGGCCGACATCGTCACCAACGGCCCGGGAACGGAGTACGACGCCCTGCAGATCGACCTGCGCCGGCGCATGTCGCGCGGGCTCCTCTTCACCGCCAACTACACGGTGGCGTCGAGCAAGGTGAAGGTGCTCGACACGATACGCGAGTCCTACACCCTCGAGCGTGCGCTCACCGGTGTGCCACAGGCCTTCAAGCTCACCAGCGTCTGGGATGTGCCGTTCGGCCGTGAGCGACGCTTCGGTGCAGACGCGCCGGGGTGGCTCGAATCTGCTCGCCGGCGGATGGACGGCCAGCGTTGCGGGGCGGGTCCAGACGGGTGCGCAGCTGGCGCTGAGCGGCGTGCGCCTGGTCGGCATGTCGGAGGGTGAACTGCGCGACGCGTTCAAGATCCGCATCGACGACGCGAACCGGATCGTGTACTCGCTGCCCCAGGACATCATCGACAACACCATCCGGGCGTTCAGCACCTCGGTCACCGGCTACACGCGCGGTGAGCCGCAGGGGCGGTACATGGCGCCGGCGAGCACGGGCAGCTGCGTCGAGGTGTACATCGGCGACTGCGGCGAACCGCGGAAGATCTACGTGACCGGGCCGGTCTTCACCAGGTTCGACCTGAACATCAAGAAGCGCATCCGCCTCGGCGGCTCGCGCAGCTTCGACTTCCAGTTCGACATGCTCAACGTGTTCGACGCGATCAACTTCAACCCGGTCTTCCAGGCGTCGAGCCTGCCGACCATCAACCAGGTGACGACCGCCTACACCGACCTGAACAACACGTTCGATCCCGGCGGACGCGTCGGACAAATCATGTTGCGCTTCAACTGGTGACCTGTCGCACCCGGTGAGTCGTCGAAGGGGCAGGAGCAGCCACGTCCGGCTGCTCTGCCCCGCCTCGCGATCGCACCGTTGAAGCCAGCTCGGTGCACTGTCACCAGGGCTCACTGCCCTGCTACGGTGCGCCTACCGTAACACCGCATGCGGCGGCGCGGGACTGCGATACCCTCCGCACGTCCGCCTCCCCGCGGCCTTCCCCTTCCAGGAGGTTTCATGCATCCCATCCGAATCGCTGCCGCTGTCGTTCTGAGCGCAACGATTGTCTACGCCCAGGTACCACCGGCCCCCGGATTGACCGGTGAGGCCGCGATCACCGCGACCGTCGCCAACCTCGAGAAGACGCAGATGACCGTGCAGGGGCTCTCACAGGCCCTGCGCACCCTGCAGGCCAACATGACCGTGACCGACGCGGTGAAGGCGCAGGTCGAGGCGATGAACACCGCGGCCACGAAGCTGCTCGCCGAGGGCAACGCGAGCGGCGCGCGCCGCATGCTGCTGCAGGCGATCGCGGCGCAGCGCGGTCTGCCGTGGAACGAGCGGGCCCAGTTCAGCGGGTCGCTTCGCCTCCGCACCGCGACGACCGTCACCGACTCGCTGCGCCCCTTCTCGGCCTCGTTGACGCAGACCTACTGGGCACCCCCTCCCGCACCGGGCGGCATGCGCCTGCGGGTGACCGTCGCCGACTTCGCCGCGCCCGACAAGGTGCTTCGCGACCTGGGCACGTTCGACGTCTACGCACGCGACCTCGCCGAGGAGCCCTATCCGTTCTCCGGGAGCCTGGCGGGACTGGCCGACGGCCCCTACCAGGTGGCCGCGGAGTTGAGCGCCGGTGACTCGGTCGTGCGGCGCCTGACCTTGAACATCCTGATCGTGCGCGACCTCGACGCACAACAGGCCGCCATCGAGCAGCGGCTGGCGAAGGTGCAGGGGTTCGACTCGGCCAAGGCGACCATCCGCTATCCCTTCGACTATGCGCGCGTCATCAATCTCGGGCGCCGCGACCTGATCGCCGGGCGCAACCCCGAAGACAGCACGGTCAACGCGTACTTCGACTTCTCGGCCGAGATCCGCAACTCGCTCGCGTTGCTCAAGTCGATCGAGGCCGGCACCGACCCGCTGCTGCGCATCAAGGGCGAACACGCGCGGCACTACGCATTCGCCGACGCGGGCGAGATCATGCCCTACCGCGTGTTCGTGCCGTCGACCTACGACGGCAAGAAGCAGCTGCCCCTCGTCGTCGTGCTGCACGGCGGCGGGGCCGACCAGGACACGTACTTCAAGCTCCGCGGTCCGGTGTTGACGACCGAAGCCGAGAAGCACGGCTTCATCATCGTCACCCCGCTCGGCTACCGGCCGACCGGAGGGTGGGGACGCTCGGCGGCGCCGATGGCCACGCCCAATGCCGCCCCTCCAGATCCCCAGCGCGTGCGCACCGCGGAGTTGAGCGAGAAGGACGCTTTCAACGTGATCGAACTCGTGTCGAACGAATACGGGGTCGACCGGAAGCGCACCTACCTGATGGGCAACTCGATGGGCGGCAGCGGCACGTGGCACCTTGGTGCGAAGTATCCCGAACGCTGGGCGGCCATTGCGCCGTGCGCGGCGACCACGGTCGGAGAAGGCTTCCCCTACGAGAGACTCAAGGGCATGCCGCTGCTGTACACCGTGGGTGAGAAGGACAATGTCGAACGGTCGCGCGAGATGGTCCGCTGGGCCAAGGCGCACGGCTTCGAGATCCCCATCAACGAGATCAAGGACGGCACGCACGACATGTCGATCTGGATCAACCTGCCCAACATCTTCAACTTCTTCGAGCAGCACCGGCAGAAGTAACGCGCACCGGTCGAATCGAAACGGGTCACCCTGGCCCCGGGCCCTTCGATGGGGCCCAGGGACAGGGTGATGACGTGCCAGCCGCTACTTGCCGAGGTGCTTGTCGTAGAACGCGGCGGCGGTCTTGTAGCCTTCCTGGGATTCGGTGAAGTCGGGGTTGGTCATGAACCCGTGGTACAGGCCGTCGAACACCATCAACTGCGAGTCGACGCCCAGCTTGATCAGCTTGCGGTGTCCGTAGAGCGCCGCGCTCATCGCGAAGTCTCGCGTCCCGGTGAAGAAGATCGTCGGCGGCCACTTCGCCAGCAGTGTCTCGTCGGCCGTCGGGGTCACGATGAACTGGTTCCGGTCGATGCCGTCCAGGTACGTCGGCTCGGGCGCACGCGCCGGCGCAGCTGCAGCCGGTGCCCCGGCCTGCGTGAGCGCCTGCGGCACGTTCGTCACCGACAGCGCGCTCATAAACTGTGAGTCACCCGCCCCGGGCGCTCCGATCCCGGCGCAGTAAACGCCGAGCACCCCAGGCGTCGGCTTGCCTTCCTTGATCAGGATTGCCGTGGTCTGCGAGATGAGCGAGCCGCCCGCCGAACAGCCCACCATCCCGATGTTCTGCGGCTTGTAGGTCTTGGTGAAGTGGTTCCACACCTTCAGCAGGTCTTCGCTCCCCGCCGGGAAGCGGTACTCGGGAGCCTGGCGGTAGATGATCGACACCACCCTGACACCGAGCGTCGCCGCGACGGGAATGCTGATGAGCAACCCGTTGCCCCTGACACCCGTGCGGAACCCTCCGCCTGGCCCGTTCAGGAACAAGCGGTTCTTGTTCTTCTCGGGCACGCCGCCCTTCGGCGTGATGATCGCGGCCGAGATGCCATCGATGGTGGTCTCTTCGATGTCGACGGGGAACACCTCGCGCATGTGATCGACGACGGGCTTCAGGTTCTCGTTGTAGACCCTCCGCAGTTCGGCCATGTCGGGGATGTCGCCAGGCACGGGCACCGGCGCGCCCGGTCCTTCGGTGGGCTTGGTCCGCATGAGGACGGCCTTGCTGGCCTCGCTCATCAGTCCGGGCAGCGGGACGGTGGCGCTCTTGACCGTGACGCTGCCGTCCTTGTTGACCGTGACGTCCCGGTACCCGCCCGGCCCCTGCGCCCACACGTCGGGGGCGAGAGCGAGGCATACCGTTGCTGCAACGCCGGCACACAGGCACTTACCGATCATCGAACGCTCCTTGCGAAAGGCGCCGGGCCGGGTCGGCCGGCGCATGGAACCGCTGCCCTGCGCACGCAGGGCGTTGGACGAGGGGATCCATGGCGAATCGCAGCAGGTACCGCGAGCTACGAGCTTCGGATTGTACGGCGTGCAACGCGCCGGGTCAGGCCTGTAACGGTATCGATACCGTGGCGCGGCGACGCGTGAATGATCAACGCGCCGTCACGCGTGGTGCTGCATACGTCTACGCGCGAGCGAGCACCGCCAGGATCGCCGCCGCCGACCGGTCGATGTCGGCATCGGTGGTCGACCAGTTGCTGACGGCCACCCGCATGGCGGCCACGCCGTGCCACGTCGTGCCGCCGAGCCAGCACGTGCCCTCGCCCTGCACGCCCGCGATGACCGCACGGGTGAGTGCATCGGCATCCCTGCCGGGCACCTCGAAACGCACAAGGACCTGGTTGAGGACGACATCGTTGAGGATGCGCACGTGCGGATGGCCCCGGAGCGCGTCGGCCAACCGGACGGCGTGGCGGCAGCAACGCTCGATCATGTCGGCCACGCCAGACGTGCCCAGCGAACGCAGCGCGGCGTAGAGCGGCACGGCGCGGCCGCGCCGCGATTCCTCGGGCACGAACTCGTGCGCATCGCGTTCCGTCGTGGTGGCCAGGATGTAGGCCGCCGACAGCGACATCGCGCCACGATGCGCCTCGGGGTGTGCGCAGAACACGATGCCGCTGTCGTAGGGAACGTTGAGCCACTTGTGACCGTCGGTGGCCACCGAGTCTGCGCGATCGACCCCGGTCACGAGGTGCGCGCGCCCGGGCGACGTCGCCGCCCACAGGCCAAAGGCCCCGTCGACGTGCAACCAGCCGCGTGTTCCGGGGCATTGATTCCTCTCGCCCACCGCGTCGGCAATCTCCGCGACAGGATCGAAGGCACCTGTGTTGACGTTGCCCGCCTGCGCGCAGACGATGAACGGGCCGGTGACCTGTTCGAGCGCCGCGCGGAGCGCGTCAGCCCGCATCCGTCCCTGGCCGTCGGTCGGCACGCGATGCGCCGTGCCGGCACCGAACCCGAGCAGTCGGAGCGCCATGAAGATCGTGTAGTGCGACTCGTCCGAAGTGATCACCGTCACCCGCGGCGCGCCGGCCAGCCCCTGGGCTTCGACATCCCAGCCCGCCTCGCGCAGGACGTGGTGTCGCGCGGCGGCAAGCGCCGTGAAGTTCGCCATCTGACAACCGGTGACGAAGCCCACCGACATCGACTCGGGCAGGCGGGCCAGCTCTCGCAGCCACCCGGCGACAATATCTTCGACAACCGCGACCAGGGGCGACAGCGCGTAGATGCCCGCGTTCTGATCCCATGCCGAGACCAGCCAGTCGGCCGCCACCGCCGCCGGCAGGCTCCCACCCACGACGAAGCCGAAGTAGCGCGGCCCGGCGGTCGCCACGGTACCGCCCGCCGCCGCAGCCAGCCGATCGATGACATCCGCCGGCGCCTGCCCTGTGGGTGCGAGTGCCCCACCGAGCGCTGCGTGAAGCTGTTCGCTCGTCCACGTCGCGTGCACGGGCCGATCGGCCAGGCTGCGCAGGTACGCCTCGGCGTGCCCCGCTGCCACCGTCAGTACACTCGTCATCGTCTCTGCCCCCGGATCACGCCGCGACATGCGAACCCGGCGAGGGTACAGGCGCGCGTGCCTCCGAACAAGCTCCAAACACGCTCGTGTCAGACAAGCTCGTGAGAACTCGTGACAACGCTCGCGTGACAACACTCGTGACAACGCTCCCAAACCGGGATCGATCTGGTGGTATCCTGCCGGCCCGAACGAAGGCGGCGAGCAACCGCATGCCGGCGCGCAACGGAACCGGCTGTCTCCCCATGTGAAAGGAACCGAGCATGGACCTTGGTGCGTTTTCGATCAGCCTTGCGGTCAAGGACCTCGCGGCGTCGAGGAAGTTCTACGAAGCGTTCGGCTTCACGGCCTTCGCCGGGGATGCCTCACAGAACTGGCTGATCCTGAAGAACGGCGATCACGTGATTGGGCTGTTTCAGGGGATGTTCGAGAAGAACATGCTCACCTTCAACCCCGGCTGGGACAGCAACGCGAAGAAGCTCGACTCGTTCACCGACATCCGCGCCCTTCAGCGCCGGCTGAAGGCACAAGGGGTGCCGCTCGTGCAGCAGGCAGACGAGACGACAACAGGGCCGGCCAGCTTCGTCGCCGTGGATCCCGACGGCAACCCTGTCCTCTTCGATCAGCACGTCTGAGCGGCCGACGCGGCGGCGACGCGTCTGTCGATTCGATAGCCTCAGCACAGAGCCCAGGGGACGGCGCAGGCTGCCGCCGCCCCCCGTGCCCGTGAGTTGTCGTCCTGACACGGTCACTTCCTGGTGATGACCACTTCGACGTACTCGCTGGGAACCACCACGGTGTCGTCGCCGCTGGTGTTGAACGCGGCGATGAGCTCGCGCAGGTCACCTGCGAGCTGCTGCTGCGCATCGGCGGGCAGGCTCGCAAACGCCTTGTGCACGGGACCGTACCAGGTGCGGAACACGTCAATCCAGTGCGCCGCCGAACGATACCTGAACATGAAGTCGCGCGGCGTCACCTGGACGTCGGCGGCCTCGGCGTCAAACAGCGCGTGGATGTACTCCTCGGCGCCCCAGCGTGACGGGGGCACGACCATCGGGGGCGGCGGCACGTACTTCCCCACTACCGAGAAGAGTTGGCCGACGAAGCCGCGCGGGGTCCAGTTCGCCAACCCGATCCGGCCGCCGCGGCGGCACACCCGCACGAGTTCCCCCGCAGCCCGGCGGTGATTGGGCGTGAACATCACGCCGAACGACGACAGCACGACGTCGAACGCCTCGTCGGCGAACGGCAGCGCCTCGGCGTCGGCATCCTGGAACGTGATCGGCAGCCGATCGCCCTCGGCACGTCGGCGCCCGTCGCTCAGGAGCGCCGGGACGTAGTCGGTCGAGGTGACGTGACACCATCGCCGGGCCGCCGCCAGCGAGCAGTTGCCGTTGCCGGCTGCCACGTCGAGCACCGTCGATCCTGCGCGGAGGTCCACCGCCTCGCACAGCATCTCGCCGACAATCTGCAGGGTGGTGCCGACGATGCCGAAGTCGCCGGAGGCCCATGTGGCGCGTTGACGTGCCTTGATGGCCTCGAACGGGACGGCAGGGGTGCTGTCGACGATGGTCGGCTCGGTTGCGCACGCGATTGCATTCACCATGGGTGTGCCTCCTTGTTAGAATCGCTTCACGTTGTGAACTGCGAGCGAGTGTAGGCAGGCGCTGGGGCCGCACGAATGACCCTGCGTCCGCGACGCGTTGCTGCGCGTCCGAATCCCCGCGCGACCTGCTCGCGCGTCCGCCGCAGTTGCTCGAACGTCCGGGGAGCAGGGGATGGATGCGCTGTCGGATGTGCTGCGTGCGGTCAGGCTGACGGGAGCCGTGTTCTTCGACGTGCGCGCCTCGGAGCCGTGGGTGGCCGAGTCGCCTGCTGGCGCGACGATCGTCGGATCGATCTTCCCGAGCTCAGACCACCTGATGTCCTACCACGTCGTGACGCGGGGACGTGCGTGGGCCAGCCTGGATGGCGAAGCGCCCATCCGGCTCTCGGCGGGCGATGTCGTGCTGTTTCCGCACGGCGATGCGCATGCCATGTCGAGTGCCCCCGGCCTGCGCCAGGCGCCCGACCCGTCGCTGTTTCAGCGTCCCGGAGATGGCCGGCTGCCATTTGCCATCACCATGAATGGCGCGACGAGCGAGTCGAGCCATATCGTCTGCGGATTCCTCGGGTGCGATGCCAGCCCGTTCAACCCGTTGCTCGCGGCGTTGCCGCGCGTGATCCGCGTGAGTGATTCCGCAGGCGGCGCCATCGCCACGTTCGCGCGCTTCGCCGCCGCGGAATCGAACGAGCCGCGGCTGGGTGGCGACTGTGTGCTCGGCCGGTTGAGCGAGATGTTGTTCGTCGATGTCGTGCGCCGGTATCTCGAGGCCTTGCCGCCAGACCGCCTGGGATGGCTGGCCGGGCTGCGGGAACCGTTCGTCGGCCGAGCACTCACAGCCCTGCACCGGGATCCTGCACGCGCGTGGACGCTCGAACGACTCGCACACGAGGTCGGGCTGTCGCGGTCGGCGCTCGCGGAGCGCTTCACGCAGTTCGTGGGACAGCCGCCCGTGCAGTACCTGACGAACTGGCGGATGCAGCTGGCCGCCAACGAGTTGCTCACCGGCATCGACAGCATCGCGACGGTGGCCGAGCGGGTGGGCTACGAAAGCGAAGCGGCGTTCAGCCGGGCCTTCAAGAAAGCGGTCGGCGAAGCCCCGAGCCACTGGCGCAGGCGACGCGTGCGAAGCCAGTAGCCTGCGCGACGCTGTGCCGACACGCGCGTGCGGCCGACGCGCGACACGTCTGCTCAGGCACGCACGCCTTCGAACAGGTCGGACTCACGCACGCGTCCGCCGTTGACCAGGCTGAACACGCGGTAGTACGACTGCCATCCCCACAGCGCCTCGTGATGCTCCGGCGAGAGATGGGCCAGGCGTTCGTAGGCGGTGACCTGCGACTGGTGACACGACACGGCCCGCCAGACAGTCGGCCACCATGCACGCGTGTCGACGACCGTCGTGATCGCCCAGTCGGGCCAGGGCACGACCCGGCGCTCCACGCCGTCAACCGTCGAGACCAGCGTCCTGAACGCTTCCTGGTAGGCCGCCCACGTCGGTGCGGGCCAGGCAACGTAGTAGAGCTTCGACACGGCGTGTGGCGGCAGCGACACCTCGCCGCAGACGAACGACGGGTCGGCGGCGGCCACGACCGCACCGGTCGCCAGTTGCGAGATCGCGACGTGATCGGGGTGGCCGTAGGCGCCGTCGGGCGCGAACGTGATGACGACCTGCGGGCGAAGTCGCCTGACGTGGTGAACGATTCGTCGTGTCGCCTCGCGCGGATCCGCGCGGTCCAACTCGCGGTCGCGGTAGTCGAGCACCGCGAGGTGGCGCACCCCGAGTGCGGTGGCCGCCTCGCGGAGTTCGGCCTCGCGGATGACCCCCAGTGCGTCGGGACCGGGGTGCTCGGGCGGATCGCGGTGTCCGCGGAAACGCCCGCCTTCGCCTCGGGTGGCGGTGACGAGCGCCACGTCGACGCCCTCGGACGCGTACTTCGCCAGCGTCCCGCCGAGGCCCAGCGACTCGTCGTCGGGATGGGCCAGCACGGCCATCAGCGTCAAAGGCTGAGTCACGGTGCGAGACCTCCTGCGGATGCGCAACCGTGCCTCGCGAGGCGAAGCCGCGGCACGCGCGTCTTCGGTCGAAACGAGGTGGATTCGATTGGCGACGCCTTTTTACCACGAGAGCAGGAATCCGACGTCAACGCCGTCGGACTGCAGTGCATTCTCGGGGCTATCGGGCGCACAATGCTGTTGATCGACCATTGAAGGGAGGAACACCTCATGCGTGTCAGCCTCAGATTCCCGGCGATTGTCCTGGGCCTCGCGATCACGGTCGCTGGCTGCGCGGGCCCGCCCGCCGCGGACGTGGATGCAGCCAGGGCCGCCGTGGACAAGGCCGTCGCCGACGGCGCGAGCCAGTACGCCCCCGACGCACTGAAGGCTGCCCAGGATGCGCGGGCAGCGCTCGATGCCGAGTTGAAGACCCAGGAAGGCAAGTGGTTCAAGTCGTACGACAAGGCCAAGGAGCTTGCGGCCGCTGCAAAGACAGCGGGCGACAAGGCGGCCACCGATGCGACGGCGGCCAGGGTGAAGGCCGAGGCTGCGGCGGCCAGGGAGAAGGCAGACGCCGAAGCGAGGGCGAAGGCGCGGGCCAGCGCGATCCGCGTCGGAGGCAAGGTCAAGCCGCCGACGAAGATCAAGGATGTCAGGCCGGTCTATCCCCCGCTCGCGCGGTCGGCGCGCGTCTCCGGGATTGTCATCATCGAGGCGACGATTGGCCCTGACGGGAAGGTCATCGACACCAAGGTCCTGCGCTCGGTTCCAATGCTCGACGAGGCCGCACTCGATGCCGTCCGGCAGTGGGAGTACAGGCCGACGCTCCTGAACGGCGCGCCCGTGCCGGTGGTCATGACGGTCACGATCAACTTCACGCTGCAGTAGGGATCTGCGGGGGGGAGTGCGCGGACTGAGTGGTTCCACTCCGCGTCGAGGACCGGCGCGGAGTGGAACGGGCTGAAGGTCGTTTCAGTGCCGTCAAGGCAGAGAGGGCATCCCCGCCGGCACGCAGTGTCGGCTCAGGCCAGGCGCGCGGCGACGATCAACGTCAGGCCGATCACGAATGCCGCGAACATCAGCGCGAGCAGGCGAGACGTGCCCGCGGGCGCATCCTTGAACTCTTTCCAGATGAAGACGCCCCACAGGGCTGCCACCAGCGTGGCGCCCTGGCCGAGCCCGTAGGAAATCGCGAAGCCCGCGGCGCCCGCGGCGATGATGCTGAGCGACATCCCGAGGTTCCAGATCGCGCCGCCGAGAATGCCGATGAGGTGCAGCCGCGGTGAGCCCTTCGAGAAGTAGTCGCCGAACGGCACTGGCTCGCCGACGAACGGCCGCTTCATCACCAGCGTGTTCCACAGGAAGTTCGACGCGAGGAGCCCTACCGAGAACACCACGATCGCCGTGTACGGGCTCAGCTTGCCGGCTTCGAGGTCGATGAAGTCGGTGGACATCGATGCCGCCACGAAGCGGTAGAAGAAGCCCATGAGGACGCCGGCGACGACTGACAGCGCGATGCCCTTGCCTGTTGTCCGCTGCCCCTTCGACGGCAGCCGGCTGTACGACACGGCAGACAGCAGGATGGCCGCGACCACGAACCCCACGCCGACGAAGAGCAACACCGGGTTGCCCACCGGAGTGGCCACGTAGTTCGTGATCACGCCCAGGACGAGCGCGAGGCCCACGCCGATGGGGAAGGCGACGGCCATGCCCGCGATGTCGATCGCGGCCACCAGCAGGATGTTGGAGAGGTTGAAGATGACCCCGCCGATGAAGGCAGACCTCAGCGACGCGCCGTCAGCCTGGGCAAAGTCTTCAAGGAAGCCGCGTCCCGCGGTGCCCGTGCTCCCCAGCGTGAAGGCGAGGATGAGCGAAAACAGCACGACGCCGATCGCGTAGTCCCAGTAGAACAGCTCGAAGCGCCACTCCTTGCTCGCCAGCTTCTGCGTGTTGGCCCAGGAGCCCCAGCAGAACATCGTGATGACGCACATCACCACGGCGACAGCGTATGACTCAACAACGGTCATGTCGTTCCTCCGGTGCCGACGCCTGATCCAGGCGGCGCGCACACATCCCTACGGATTTCGAGCCGGAAGCGATCTTGTCACGCGCTCCACATACAGACGGATGAACCTGTCCCAGTCGAGATCGGTTTGGACCAGCATCTTTCGCGCGCCTTCTCCACCTGGCCACGTCTCGGGGGCGCCGACCGAGACGCCGTAGTTGGGGCCGGGGTTGATGTCGACGTCAACGAGCCACTCCACCGTCTTCATCAGGGTCGGATCGATCAGGGCCACGGCCGCGATCTGGTCGTACATCAGCGCGGTCCTGTCGGGCCGCCGCTCGAAGCCCGGCCCCATGCGTTCCTTGATCAGGCGCGTGATCGGCGTGTCGACGGCGACGATCTTCTCGTACGACTCCTTCGTGAACTTCGCCTTGCGCGAGATGTTCAACGGCGAGAGCACGATCGGGATGCCCGACCGCAGCACGACCTGGGCCGCTTCGGGATCCACGTAGAAGTTGAACTCGGCGTTCGGCGTGTGGTTGCCGCCGCCATCCGGCAACGACGCGATGGCGCCGCCCATGATCACCAACTCCTTGACGTTGCGGACGAAGTTGGGCTCCATGCGGATCGCGATCGCGATGTTCGTCAGCGGGCCGAGCGCGAGGATGGTCACCTGCCCGGGGTTCTGCATGACCGTGCCGACGAGGAAGTCGATGGCACTCTTCGCCTCGAGCTTCTTGATCGTCGCGAATCCACCGGGAGGTTCCGGCGCCGGAGGGTTCGCATACCAGCCACCGTGCCGCGGCTTGTCCCACTCGGTGCCCACGTGGAGCAGAGGATTGGCCGCCCCCGGGAAGACCGGGATCTCGGTCCGACGCGTCACCTCGAGCACCTTCAGGACGTCGGCGTTCGCGACGTTCAGGCTCCTGTTGCCGGCAACGGTCGTGATGCCGAGGATGTCGAGTTCGGGGCTGTTGAGCACGAAGAACAACGCCATGGCGTCGTCCTGCGGCGGAAAGGCGAAGTCGGTGTCGAAGATGATCTTCTTCGCGGGTTGCTGCGCCGCGGCCGGCGCCGCGGCGAACATCGCAAGGAGTACCGCACAGACACGGATAGCACGTTTCATGGGTTCTCGCCTTGTCACCTGCGCGGTGTGCGGGCGCGAGGGGGGCTCCCCCCCCTCGCATTGGTTCAGAACACGAACTTCAGCGCGAGCTGGACCTGCCTCGAGGACTTCACGGTAGACGTAATCGCGCCGAAGGTGGCCGACCCGACCGTCGTGTTCGGCACCTGGAACTGCGCGTGGTTGAACACGTTGAAGATCTCGGCGCGGAACTGGAACTTGCCGGCCTTCTTGGTGATCGCCAGGTCGGCGTTCCACCGTCCCGGCCCGAACAGCGTCGTGCGCGCCGCGTTGCCGAGGACCCCGACCGGCGGTGCGACGAAACAGCTCGTGTCGAACCACTTCTGAACCGTCGGGTTGTCGAGCTTGCCGTCGCACACCCGGTCGGGTCGATTGCCGAATGAGGTGCCCGACTGGTTGGTCGACATGACCATCCCGAGGGGGTAGCCGCTCTGGGCCACGAAGATGGTGTTGACGCTCCATTGGCTGAAGATCGCGTGAGCCAGCCCCGTGAGGTTTCTGCCGGGCAACTCGTAGAGCGCGCTGACGGTGAAGTTGTGACGCAGGTCGGTGTTCGCGGAGCCCTCGTCGACCTTGTCGTCGGTCACGACAGGGAAGTAGACGATGCCCGGGTCCCCGCCGAAACCCGACACGCCGTTGGTCAGCGCCTTGGCATACGTGTACGCGCCCAGCAGGTAGAAGCCGCCGGAGGTACGCCGCTCGACCCTGAGCTGCAGCGAGTTGTACTTCATCCAGCCGCGGCTGAGGGCGGCGTCGACGTTCTGGAGCTGCGGATACGGACGGCGGGCAGCCGGGTTGAAGCCAGGGCCCGGCGTCGCCGTGTTCAAGTTGCGGGTCTTGTCGAACAGCCGATCGGCGTAGGAGCCGGCATAGGCAATGCTCGCGACGGTTTTCCACGGAAGCATGCGTTCGATGTTGAGGCTCCACTGCTGCACGCGACCCTGCTTGGAGTTCGGGTCGATCGTGGTCCAGGTGCCCGTGTAATTGGCCGGATCGACCGGCTGGTTGTTGACGGGAAAACCCGTGGCCAGCGTGCGAACCGGCGTGATGTTGTTGCTCGTGAAGGAATACGCATTCGCGTAGGGCGGGTTCTGGTACGGACCCGTGGAGCCGCCCATCGCCGACACGTCATGGTAGATGCCGTAGCCGCCCCTCAGAACCGTGGTCGTGCTTTCCTTCGGGCTCCACGCGAACCCGATGCGAGGCTGGATGTTGCTCCAGTCGGTCTTCACGCCGATCGTTCCGCCGACGAAGATCTCGCCAGTGTAGAAATCGAAGTTGCTGAAGCGATCCTTGGCCTCGGACTGCGGCGTCGTCACCATGTAGGCCAGGCCCATGGTCATGGTGAGGCTGTTGCTCACCCGCCAGCTGTCGTCGACGAACACGCGGAACTCCTTCCATCGCCGTCCCTTGACCGACCCCTCGAGCTGATCGTTGCGCCCTCCTGACGCGGGGAGGCCGAGCAGGAGGCTCGCGACGGCGCTGCCCGTAGTGGCGTTCAGTGCGTTGTTGGTGAAGCCGGCGGTGAACGAGCGTGTGAACGCGAACTGGCCGGCGAGCGCGGTGTCGCCCAGGAGGTTCAATTGCATCGCCCGCATGGTGCCGCCCATGTTCAGCGAGTGGGCGCCCTTCACCATCGTCACGGTGTCGCTGTAGTGGAAGACGTTGGTGCCGCCCTGGAAGGGTGAAAACCCACGGTCTCCGAGCCCGACGAAGTTCTGGATCGTCATCCGCGTCAACGACGACGTTTCGTCGGTGCCCAGGTTGGCGCCGGGAATGCCCAGTTCCTGCGACTTGTTCGAGAGGTAGCCGAACGACGTGATGTAGTTGAACACCCGGTTGTAGCCGGCGGTGAACTGGTTGATGACGTTGTTCTTGAAGATGTGCGTCTCCGACACCGCGATGTTCTTCGCGTGCGTCTTGAACGTCTGGTTGCTGGAGAAGCCGCCGGTCGCGCCGAAACCCGGCAGGCCAGTGGGCAGGTACTGCTCCGCCTCTTCGAAGCTGAAGCGTGCGAACAGTCGATCGTCGTTGCTGAAATTGTGATCGACCCGGAGGTCGCCCTGGTAGTCGTCCAGCGTCTTCACCGGGTTCGCAAGGTAATTGCTGCCGAGCCGATCGGTGTAGGTGGGAAGCGGCAGCAGGTCGAGGAGCGCCTTGCCGATCGGACTGATGCGGTCAGCGGGGATGATGTTGCCAGGGAATGGATCGCGGATCGACTGGCCGGTCACCGGGTCGATGCGCGTGGTAGCCGGGTCGTAGATGATCGCCGCGGGCGCACCCGGAAACGACTCGGTGAAGTTGCCCTGGTGCATCAGCGCCGTCGGCACCGTGAGCAGCGTGGTCAGCCCCTCGTCGATGTTGTTGCCCTGGAAGCCGCCGAAGAAGAACGTCTTGTCGCGCTTGATCGGGCCGCCCAGCGAGCCGCCGTACGTGTTCTGGTTCCACGGGCGCTTCGTGGGCGCCGTCGAAGAAGTTCCGGGCATCGAGCGCGTCGTTCCGGAAGAACTCGTACACGCTGCCGCGGAACTTGTTCTCGCCCGACTTGCTGCTCACCAGGATCGTCGTGCCGCCGCGGCTGCCATACTGCGACAGGTAGTTGTGGGTCAGGACCTTGAACTCGCGGATGGAGTCGACGTTGGGCAGGATGCCGACGCCGCCCGCCGTCAACTCGTTGTCGTCAACGCCGTCGTACAGCCAGTCGTTGGCGTTTTCACGCATGCCCTGCGCCGAGACCGACATGCTGCCGCGGTACGACACCTCGCTGCTGGTCCCCTGCGCAAGGAAACTGCCCGCACGCCCCGTCACCGTGCCGGGCCCCAGGAGGGCGAGCTGCACGAAGTTGCGGCCGTTCAAGGGCAACTCGGCCACCTGCTGCGCGTTGATGAGTTGACCCAGTGAGGCATCGCTGCGCTGCAGTTCAACGGCGGCGGCCTGGCTCGTGACGGTGACCTCTGTCGACAGCGAGGAAATCTGCAGCACGAAGTCGATCGTGAGGCTCGCCTGCACTTCCAGGACGACCTTGCTGAGTTCCTGGGTCTGGAAGCCGGGCATCGTGGCGCTGACGGTGTAGGTGCCGATCGGGAGCAGCGGCATGACGTAGCGGCCGACGCCGTCGGTCACGACCTCGCGCGACGCACTCGTGCCCTCGTTCCGTGCGGTCACCACCACCCCGGGCATCGCCGCCTTCGAGGCATCGAGCACGGTGCCGGAGATGGATCCCACCGACTGGGCAAACGCGGGGACCGTTGGCAGCAACGCCACGGCCATGACGAACGTTGTAACGCGCAACCACGGCACTCTCATGTCCCCACCTGTCTGCTATGGCCCTGCATTCCACGCTGGACGAAGCTGCGATCGCTGAACGGCAACCCGGCGAACCGGGCCAGTCACCGGGTCGGCCGCAGCGGCGCGGCGGCCGGCACGAAGACGTCCTCGGTCGTGCCGCCTGTCGAAGCCGATCCGGGCGACGTCGGCTTCGCCCAACCCCTGGTCTCGTGATGACACAATTGCCCGAGAATGCTGATAACGATTACAGGGCGATTCAGCGAATTCGCTACCAACTCTCACGGTTTGTCCGTAGGATCGGCGGCGGCCGTGTAATCGTCGAGCAGACTAGAACACGCGTGCTAGAGCCTGTCAAGACGTTCTGGACGCCGGGGCGAGAACGAGACGGCTGAGCGTGCTCACCCGCTTGACGACGAAACGCGTGCGGACGCGCGCCGCACGTCGACGCGCGGGCGACGGTGCAGCCACGATCACACGTTGGAGCGGGGCACGATGACGAACGATCGACCACACGGGTGGACTCGGCGCCGGTTCCTCGCCGGTGCGGCCGCAACGTCGGCGCTGGCCGCGGTGCCGCACGACGTGAGCGCGGCGCAGGCGGGGCCACGTCCGGCCGGCGCATCCGGATCGCCGGCGCTGCCTGACGCGGCCGAAGCGCGGGTCAGCGCAAGGCTCCGCCTGATGCGCGTGGCGCTCGCGCAGGAACCCGCCGACCTCGTCATCGAGGGCGGTACCCTGCTCGATACCATCACGGGAGAACTGCTGCCAGGCTGGGGGATCGCCATCGCGGGCGACCGGATTGCCGCGATCGGCGAGGTCGGGCGGCACGTCGGCGCCGCGACCGTCAGGGTCAATGCGACGGGCATGACGCTCGTCCCGGGCTTCGTCGACGCGCACTACCACTGCGAGAGCAGTCGCCTGAGCGCGCGCCGGCACGCGGAGGTCACCCTCCCCCAGGGGCTGACGGCCTACTTCGAGGGCACGCACGAGATCACGAATGCCGCGGCCGGACTTCCCGGTGTCGAGTACTTCGTCGAGGCCGGCCGCCGCCTGCCGCAGAAGATCTACCCGTGCGTCTCGTCGGCCACGCCGCCGAGCCCCGTCGAAACGACGAGCGGCTACATCGGCTACGCGGAAACGGCGCTCGCCTTCAAGCGGTGGCCCGACGAAACGCGCGGCATCGACGAGGTGATGGATCTGCCACGCGTGCTGGACGGGTCGACCCGCCTGCACGGCGTCATCCAGGCTGCGCTCGACGATCGCCGCATCGTCGCGGGCCATGGCAGCCCGCCCCTCGACGTGCTCGACGGGTGGATCGCGGCCGGCGTCATGTCGAGCCACTCGTCGCGCGTCGCCGAAGCCCTCACCATGCTGCGCAAGGGCGTGCACCTGCAGCTGAAGACAGAACGCACGGCCGACATGATCAAGCAGTTCGTGAGCCTGCCCTTGCGCGACTGGCGCAACGTCGGCCTCGCCGTCGACGACCGCACGGTCGCCGAGCTGCTCGACCGCGGCGGGATCGACCACGAGGTGCGCACGGCGATCGCGCTCGGGGTCGATCCCATCACCGCGTACCAGATGGCCACCGTCAACAACGCGGCCCACTGGCAGGTCTCGCACCTCCACGGCCTGCTGGCGCCCGGCCGCTATGCCGACGTGCTGTTCGTGTCGGACTTCGAGAAGGTGGTCATCGATCGCGTCATCGCGAACGGTCGCCTCGTCGCGGAGCGGGGACGGCTGACCGGTACGCTCGACGCCGGCCCGATCGACCCGGCGCTGCGCAACACGGTGCGGCTGTCGCGGGAGTTGCGTGCGTCGGACTTCGAGGTCCTGGCGCCGCCGAATCGCCGCGAGGTGCAGGCGTACGTGCTGCCGCCGCGTTACTTCTCGCGCGACCTGGGGCCCATCACGAAGACGCTCCAGGTCGGTGGCGGCCGCGTGCAGCGCGACCTGCCGCGCGGCATCACCAAGTACGCCATCGTCGAGCGGTACGGCAAGGGCATGAGCATCGGCGTCTCGTTCTGGGAACTCGGCTTCGAGGGCGCCATCGCCTGGACGGTCAACCACGACCATCACAACCTGGGCGTCATCGGCGCGACCGACGAAGACATGGCGGTCGCCGCCAACCGGTGCGCGGCCATCGAGGGCGGATACGTGATCGTCAAGGATGGCAAGGTGCTCGCCGAGTTGTCCCTGCCAATCGGCGGCCTGATGAGCGACGACGATCCGGTCGTTGTCGCGCAGAAGATCAGGACGCTCGACAAGGTGGCGACCGAGCTTCGCCCGGCGGCGGCGCTCGCGGACCACCCCACCGACAAGATCACGTTCATGAACCTGACCTGCGATCCGTGGAAGTACTCGCTGACCGACCTGGGATTGTTCAACCTCGAAACGCAACAGCGCATGCCGGTGGTGTTCTGAGGTCCCGCGTGCGCATGCAGACGTTGACGATCGCCGTGTCGATGGTCCTCGCGATCGCCCTGGCGGGTGCTCCGCCCGCAGCGGCGGGCATCGCGCGACAATCAGTCGCGCAGTGTGTTCCCGGCGTCAGCGGGTTTCTCAGCGGGTGTTTTCGCCAGTCGGCGCAAGGGCCCGCACCGGCGACACGCCTCACGCTGCGCCGCCTGGTCGATCCCGCCTCGCGCGTCGACGTGCAGGGGCGGCCGATCCGGTTCTCGCTCCACGCGCTGATTCAGTTCGACACGCTCGACGACCTCTTCGGCTTCATCGACACCGAGGCCGGACGGTGGCGGTTCGACTCGCCCGCGGCACGACAGGCGTTCGCGGACGGTCTCCTGAGTCGCGGCGTCGAGAGCCGTGTCGTATCGATGGAAACGGAACTGCCGCTCGAGATCCTGCTGACGCACACCCGTGGCGAACTGGAGCGCGCCGTGGCCGGCCTGTCGAGGCGCGACGCGCCGCTGGTCTTCAAGGGCCGGCACTGGCAGCTCACGACCGATGTCTACCGCGACGCCTTCCTGCGCGTCAGGGATCGCTGGTCGCAGAGCCTCAACTGCTGGAGCGCCTCCTCGTCCATCCCCGGCCGGGTGCTCTCGAACTGGTACGTCATCGACGAGGGCATCGAGCTGTACGGAGCGACCTACGACTCGACCGAGCACTTCTGGCAGGCGGTCAAGTATCACCCCGACCTCACGGTCGGCGAACTGCGGACGCTCGTCGGCACCCTGATGACGGTCGACTGGCGCCCGTGGGTGGAGTCGCTCGCGGCCGATCAGGACTTCTACTTCGCCAACGCGTACGCTGTCGAGTTCCTGAAGAAGAACCTGGCGCGCGAGCGCCTCGAGTGGTTCCACGCGGAACTCGGGCGTGTGGCCACCGACAGTGAGCGTGCCCGGGCCGCGCAGCAGCGGATCGATCGCGCTCCCGGTGCACCCATCCGCTTTGCGGCGCTGGATGAAAAGGTGCTGTGGGGCGATCTCGCCGACGTGCTGCACCTGATCGTGTCGTTCGCGGATGCCCGGGCCGCGCAGGGGCGCGGCCCCTACGGGGCGTTCGTGGATCCCCGGGCCGCGCAGGGGCGCGGCCCCTACAACGCGTCGTCGACACGTGGGGATCGCCAGCCCGGATCACCGGCCGTACCAGGGCTTGCGGCAATCCGCGAGGCGCTTGTTGCGCGGCATTTCGATGCGGTGTACCTGACCGGGTACGCCGGGGGGCGATTCGCCTTCCTCAGCCGCGACTTCCAGGAGCTGATGCTGGAAATCTGGAAGGTCAAGTTCCTGAAGATGCCCCGCCTGAACGAGGTCATCCGCTCCACCGCCGGACGCCGTCTCGATCACTTTCTCGACGATGGCGATTCGCCTGACATTCCGATCCCGATCTATGTCGGCTATCTGAACCGCATCCGCGAGATGGCCCTGGAGGTACACCCGTGACTGGTACAACACCCTGCAGGTGGTTGATCTCGACCGTCTGCGCACTCGTCCTCGTGGTGGTCCCGTCGCGAGCCATGGCGCAGCAGCCACCTGCGGCGCGCGAGCGGGTCATCGTCGATGCCGACATGGGCGTGCTGAACGACGATGCCGTGGCCCTGTTCATGTTGCTGAACTCCCCGAACGTCGAGGTGCTCGGCGTGACCATTGTGCCCGGCAACTCGTGGGCCGAGCACTGCACGGCCAGCGCGCTACGGCAGCTCGAGCTGATCGGCCGCACCGACATTCGCGTGTTCATGGGCGTGCGCGAGCCCTTGATGGGCTCTCGCCAGCCCTGGCTCGAAGCCGAGGAGCGCCTCTGGGGCCGCTCCGAGGTCCTCGGCGCCTACGGGCGGCCGAGGGCGGCGTCGTACCTGGCGCTGGATCGCGAACCCGCCATCGGGTACCCGACGACCACACCCGCCGACGAGAACGCCGTGGACTTCATCGTCAGGGCCGTCAAGGCGCATCCCAACGAGGTGACGTTGTTCGTCATCGGCCCCGCGACCAACGTGGCCCTCGCCATCCGCAAGAACCCCGAGATCGTGCCGCTGGTCAAGCGCGTGTACTACATGGGCGGCTCGATCGACGTCCCGGGCAACTCGACGCCTGCGGCGGAGTTCAACTGGTGGTTCGACCCGGAGGCAGCCCGCATCACGGTGCGCGCGCCGTTCCGCGAGCAGATCGTGGTGCCCACCGACGTGGCAGAGCGTGTCTTCTACACGAAGGCCGAGTACGACCGGATCGTGTCGGCACCTGAAACGCCGATCACGAAGCTGTTCAAGCAGATGCACGGGCCGCGGTTCGAGCGCAATCCCGACATGCGATCGTTCGTCTGGGACGCGCTGACGACCGCCATCTTCCTGCAGCCGGCCCTCGCCACCAGGCTCGACGACCGCTTCCTCGACATCGACGTGACGTACGGCCCCAACTACGGCCGCTCGATCGGGTATCACCAGTCGCGACGCCGTTCGTTCGACACTCCAGCCGACTTTCCGGCGGGCACGCAGAAGGTGAAGGTGCTGATGGACATCGACCGGAAGGGGTTCTGGGATCTCTACGTGAACCTGATGACGCGCAAGCCGTGATGCGTGCGTGGTGCTCCGGCGACCCGCACGGGGAGTGTCACAGCACGCACCGTGAAGACGTTCACCAGTCTGACATCGCAACTGCGGGCGCCTGGGCGCCATACGTGAGGGAACTGTCATGCATGCACTGAGACGGGCCATGGTGGCCGCGGCCCTCGTCGCCGCGGTGAACGCCGGCGTGGCGTCAACGGCCGCAGGCCAGGCGCCGACCGCGCCGAAGAAGAAAGTGTTCATCGACCAGGACGGCGCGGCGCTCGGGACCGACATGATCTCGACGCTCGCGATGCTCCAGTCGCCCGACGTCGAGGTACTCGGCATCACGGTGACCGCCGGCGACGCCTGGGTCAAGGCCGGCACGGCGCACATGCTTCGCATGATCGAGTTGACGGGGCACGGCAACATCCCGGTGGCGCAGGGTGCCGCGTTCCCGCTGATCAACTCGCGCGACCTGGCCAAGGCGTGGGAAGCGCAGTACGGCGAGTTCTCGTACAAGGGCGCGTGGAACGAGCGCCGCTATCACGCGCCCGACGAGGTGCCGACACCGCCGACGGGCGTGACGACGCTGAAGCCGATCGACCTGCACGGCGCGCTGTTCATGATCCAGCAGATCCGGAAGTACCCGAACGAGGTGACGCTGTGGGTCGGCGGACCCTTCACGACCGTGGCGCTGGCACTCGGCCTCGACCCCGAGATCGCGACGCTCGCCAAGGAACTCGTGCTGATGGGCGCAGGCTTCAACGTCGACCAGGGTGGCAACCACCGCATCAACGGCCGCCGCGAGTTCAACTGGTGGTGGGATCCCGAGGCGACGCGCATCGCGATGAGCGCGCCCTGGAAGAAGATCACCATCACGCCGGTCGACATCTCGGTGAAGACGTCGCTCAGCGACGACGTGAAGCGGCGGATCGCGACGTCGAACTCGAAGGCGGCGCAGTTCATCACCAAGTTCATGCCCATCGGGCAGGGGGGCGGCGGCGGATTCATGTGGGACGAGATCTCGGTGCTGGCGTTCCTCGACCCGAGCATCATCACGAAGCAGCAGGAGCTCTACGTCAACATCGACATCGACCACACCGCCGGGTACGGCCAGACCATCTTCGTCGAGAAGGAGATGCCGGGCCCGCCAGGCCAGCCGGCGCGCGCCAGGACGATGGCGTCATGGTGGCAGGTGTCGACCGTGCAGTGGGATCTCGATCTGCCGAAGTTCTACGACCAGTTCGTCCAGTTGATGAGCCGTTGACCACAGCGTACAGAGGACACATGACGAAACAATCCAGGATTGCAGTGGTCGGCAGCGCGAACGTCGACCTGACGACCTTCTCAGACCGGTTCCCGAAGGCAGGAGAGACGATTTTCGGCGACCAGTTCCACCTCGGCTGGGGTGGCAAGGGCGCCAACCAGGCAGTCGCCGCACGGCTCTGCGGCGCCCATGTCTCGATGGTCGCCCGCGTCGGCGAAGACCTCTTCGGGCCGGCCACGATCACGAACTTCGAGTCGCAGGGCATCGACGCGTCGCACGTGCGCGTCGTCGCCGGCGCGTCGAGCGGCGTGGCCCCGATCTTCGTCGAGTCGAACGGCCAGAACCGGATCATCGTCGTCAAGGGCGCGAACGATCGGCTCCTGCCCGCCGATGTCAACGAAGCGCACGCCGTGCTCGAGGCCGCTGACTGCATCGTGCTGCAGTTCGAGATCCCCCTGCAGACCGTCTACTACACCGTGCAGTTCGCCCGGCAGCGTGGCATCCGCTGCATCGTGAACCCCGCGCCTGCCCAGCCGGTGGACCTTGCGGCGCTCGCGGGCGTCGACTACTTCGTGCCGAACGAGACCGAGGCCGCGACGATCACCGGGATGCCCGTCGAGTCGGTCGACGACGCCAGGGCGTGCGCGGCGTACCTGGTCGCCCAGGGACTGCGGCGCGTCATCATCACCCTGGGAGAGAAGGGCGCACTGCTGGCGCACGAAGGCGGCACGGAACTGATTGCGCCGTTCGCGGTCACCGCAAAGGACACCACCGGTGCGGGGGATGCGTTCGTCGGGAGCTTCGCCGTGTTCCTCGGCGAAGGCCTGTCGGAGCGTGACGCCATTACGCGCGCGAACCTCTACGCGGCCCTCTCGACGACGAGCGTCGGCACGCAGAAGTCGTTCGTCACGCGTGAGCGGTTCGAGGACGAGTGGAAGAGCCGCGCGGGCGGAGCCTAGCGAACGCTGATGCGACATCTGGCTCGCCGGGTCAACGCTGGCCTGACAGGTCGGGTCGCTGACGGTGCGCGAGATCAGCGTCGCTGACGGGCAACGGAGTGGTTGCCAATCGTTTGACATGCAGGAGGATTCGCCATGACGGTTCTGTCGCGTCGGTCGATGTTGCGGGCTGCGGGAAGTCTGGCGGGGGCCTCGCTGGGCGCCCGGTCGTTGGAGGGCGCGGCACAGAGCGCGGCAGAGGCGCCGACCATCACGCTCACCTGCGCCGACTACGTCCGCTACATGCACATCGCCAGCGGCGATGTGAAACCCGAAGGCGTGACCCTGAAGTGGGTCCGCGGCGATCGCACACAGATGCTGCGCCGAGCCGCGCAGGACCCGGCGGTGGACGGCGGCGAGTCGTCGATGGCCCAGCACATCGTGCGCGTGGCCGGCGGCGATCGGTCGATGGTGGCCATCCCGATCTTCCCGCTGCGCAACTTCACCGCGCGTGACATCTACGTGGCGAAGGGCTCGACGCTGACGCCGACCACGATGGAGGGCCGGCGTATTGGCATCTACGGTTGGGCGGCAAGCGGAGCCGTCTGGAAGCGGCACATGATGCGGTGGTACAAGCAGGATCCCGCGAAGGTGACGTGGGTGGTTGGTGATGCCGACGTCCCGTCGACGGGGACAGGCGCGTCTGTCCTGCCGCCGCACGTCACCTACGCGCCGAAGGGCAAGAACCTCACCGATCTGCTGTTCGCCCGCGACATCGAGGCGATGATGGTGTCGCTGCCTCCAGCCAGGTTCTACGACGGCAGCGGCACGATGACGCGCCTCATCCCAGACTACCGGCAGGTGGAACAGCGGTATTTCAAGGACACGCAGTGCTTCCCGCCGCAGCACGTGATCCTGATCCGCAAGGCGGTGTGGGAGCGCAACCCCGGCGTAGGCAAGCGCCTGGTGGACGCCTTCCAGCGCGCCGACGAGATGTTCACCGCCGCCCAGCGGCTCTACCCCTACGCGTCGCCGTGGCTCCTCGAGGACGTCGAGCAGTCGGAGCAGGTGATGGGATCACGCGTCTACGCGCCCGGCATGGAGGCCAACCGGCACGTGCTGGACGTCTTCTGTGACGGCGCATTCCGCGACGGCATGACCAGCCGCCGGGTCACGGTCGACGAGATGTTCGCCGAGTTCCTGGCGACGTAGCTCCATCCTTCCCTGAGCCGCCTCGTCGCCGCCGACGTGGATGAACTGGCCCGGGAGGGCCGGTCGCGAAGCCTTGGCGTGGCGGCCAGGAACTCGATGGGATCTCGCGATTCGACATGAGTCTTGCGGCGGGCGGCCGGGTCGGGCCGTACCCGCTCGGATCACGATCGGATGACTCGTCGTCACGTGCGTCACGCAGTAGACTTGCACGCGGATTCGTTCACCACAGGAGATTCACCCATGGCGAAGAAGGCAGCGAAGAAGCCCGCGAGGAAACCGGCGGCGAAGACATCCGCGAAGACGTCGGCGGCGAAGAAGCCCGTGAAGAAACCGGCGGCGAAGACATCCGCGAAGACGTCGGCGGCGAAGAAGCCCGTGAAGAAACCGGCGGCGAAGGCATCCGCGAAGACGTCGGCGGCGAAGACGTCCGCGAGGCAGCCGGCCAAGACGACCGCGAAGAAGCCTGCGAAGAAACCCGCTGCCAAGCCAGCGGCGGCCAGGCGCGCGACGGCGAGGCCGGCAGCGTCAGCGCCAGCCGCGGGCGGAGCCGCGCTCGTGAGCGTGGCCCCGGGTTTCACGGCGAACGATGCTGCAGCGAGCGTCAAGTGGTACTGCGACGTGCTGGGCTTCACGGTCAGGGAGCGGTGGGAACATGAAGGCGAGTTCCGCGGAGCCCAGATTGCCTCAGGCGCAGTGACGATCTACATCGGCCAGGATGACTGGAAGATGGGCCGCGATCGCATCAAGGGCCAAGGCACGCGGATGTACATCATGACGGGGCCCGATATCGACGAGTACGCCAGCGCGATCAAGGCCCGGGGCGGGCAACTCGAGCACGAACCCCAGGACAACTGGGGAATGCGCGCGTTCTCGATCAACGATCCCGACGGCTTCAAGCTGACATTCATGACGATGCTGAAGCCGTAGGGAGGGCGGCGCCCCTCGTCCGGGGCTCTGCGTGAGCGGATCGACAGATGGTGGCGGACGCGCGGAACTCCCAGCGTCAGGAGTGCGGCCGGTCCGCCTCGTCGGGCCGGCCCCCAGCCTGCTTCCTGCCGCCCCGGACGGCGAGCGCCAGCATCACCGCGCCGAACGCGAGCAGCACGACGCCCCACCACAGGTTCACGTTGACGCCCAGCGAGCGCTGGTAGAGGGCCGCGTCGGAGGTCGCGCCGAATCCGGCGAGCAGCACGCCGAAGGTCACGAAGAGCAGGCCAATCGCCCAGCGAATGTCGAGTCCTACCATCGTCGGTGCCTCCTACCAGAAGATCACGTTCAGCGCCGTCACGCACGCGAGCACGATGACGCCGAGCACGGCCGGGCGCTCGAACCACGGCAGGTGCGCGTCACGCGGGCGTTCGGTCAGCGAGTAGACCAGGCCCTTGAGCTCAGCGTCCGGGCGTGGCCGCGTCATCAGGCTCACGACGATCGTCACCACGAAGCAGGTCGTCCAGGCGAAGATCGCGGTCCAGAAGTTCTGCGCCATCTCGCTCGGGTAGGTGTGCAGCGTCGCGAGCCAGCCGCCCTTGATGCCCGCGACGGCGTTGAGCGGCAGCGTCAGCCCGTGGTGCAGCGCGGCGGCCAGCGTCCCGGCGAGCAGGCCCGAAGAAGGCGCCGTGGCCGGTCGCGCGCTTCCAGAACATGCCGAGCAGGAACGTGGCGAACAGCGGCGCGTTCACGAACGCGAACACCAGCTGCAGCATGTCCATGATGTTGTTGAAGCGCGTCGCGGCATAGGCCGCCGCCACGCGACAGCCCGATGCCGAACACCGTCGCCATCCGCCCCATCCACAGGTAGTGCGCGTCGCTCGCGTGCTTGCGGATGTACGACTGGTAGATGTCGTAGGTCCACACCGTGTTGAACGCCGTGACGTTGCCGGCCATGCCCGACATGAAGCTCGCCATCAGCGCCGTGAGCCCGAGCCCGAGCAGCCCGGTCGGGAAGTAGTGCGCGAGCATCATCGGGATCGCCATGTTGTAGTTGAGCGTGCCGTCGGGCTTCGGCGGCAGCGCGAAGCCCGAGGTGCCCGCGTGCGCCGTCAGCGCCATGGCGATCATGCCCGGCAGGATGACGAGGAACGGAAACAGCATCTTCGGGAAGGCGGCGATCAGCGGCGTCCGCCGCGCGGCGGTCATCGAGTCGGCGGCCATCGCGCGCTGCACGACCAGGAAGTCGGTGCACCAGTAGCCGAACGACAGCACGAAGCCGAGCCCCATCACCAGGCCGAACCACTCGACGCCCATCGGGTTGGCCGTCGGGCTGCCCATCAGCTGCCACGAGGCCGTCCACGCCTCGGGCGCGAAGCCGCGGCTCGTCGACACGGTCGCGAGCGAGGCCTGCAGGCCGCTCCAGCCGCCGACGTCCCGCAGGCCGAGGAAGACCAGCGGCGCGAACCCGAACACGATCAGGAAGAACTGCAGCACCTCGTTGTAGATCGCCGAGGTCAGCCCGCCGAGGAAGATGTAGACGAGCACGATGACGGCCGACAGCCAGATGGCGACGTTGAAGTCCCAGCCGAGCAGCAGGTTGAGCAGCAGGCCCATCGCGTACATCGAGATGCCCGACGAGAACACGGTCATCACCGCGAAGGAGATCGCGTTGAACCCGCGTGTCTTCTCGTCGAAGCGCAGCTTGAGGTACTCGGGCACCGAGCGGGCGCGCGAGCCGTAATAGAACGGCATCATGAAGACGCCGACGAACACCATCGCCGGGATCGCGCCCACCCAGTAGAAGTGGCTGGTCGCGATGCCGTACTTCGCGCCGGAGGCGGCCATGCCGATCACCTCCTGGGCGCCGAGGTTGGCCGAGAGGAACGCCAGGCCGGCGATCCAGGCCGGAATCGAGCGCCCCGACGAGGAAGAAATCGGTGCTCGTCTTCATGTAGCGCTTCAGCACCCAGCCGATGCCGAGCACGAACACGAAGTACACCACCATCAGGATCCAGTCGATCAGCGTCAGCTTCATGAGTCGGCGTCCACCATGCGCACACGGTGTACACGCAACCTCGTGGGCCACTGAGCCGTTTGTTACGAGTGGGACGCCGGTGTCACGAGGCGGACGCCGTTCCGGCGCGGGCGCGCTACCCTTCTGCGCGGTGGGCAGCGTGAGGGTCGAGGCGGGTCGCGCGGCACACTCGGAGCTGAGGAGACCTTCCCGGATGCAACGCTCGTTCGTCGATGAGTTCCCGGGTCTCGGCACCGCGGCCCAGCGGCGAGCCGAAGGGACGCAGGTCACGGGCCGCACACGTGTGCCGCGCTGGCTGCTGGCGTTTGGCTTCTGGACGTTGATCGTCCTCGCCTATTCGACCCGCAGGGAACTGCGCCTTGGGCCGTACGAGTGGATGCCGATCTCGTGGTTCGAGGCCTTCAAGTCGGCCGTGGCGCAGTGGTACACGTGGGGCCTGTTGTCGTTCGGCATCTACTGGGTGAACCGGAAGCTGCCCTTCGCCCCGAACGCGCTGTTCAGGCGACTGCTGGTGCACGTCCCGCTCAGCCTCGTGTTCACCGTGGCCTTCAGCTACATCAACCTGGGCGTCACGCGCCTGCTCGACGCCCCCAACGACCCGGTCTGGGTCGGCCCGACGGTGCTCGATACCGCCCTGCGCGTGACCTACCGTCTCGGCACCTTCATCTACTGGGCCATCGCGATGGTCTGCGTCGCGTACGACTACCAGAGCGACCTGAAAGACCGCGAGATCCGCGCAGCAGAACTGGAGCGGCTCCTGTCGGAGGCGCGCCTCGCGACGCTCCGCACGCAGCTCGACCCGCACTTCCTGTTCAACACGCTGAACTCGGTGTCGGCCTACGTCGAAAGCGCCCCTCGCGAGGCGCGCCTCATGATCGAGCGGCTGGGCGATCTCCTGCGCCTCTCGCTGGAGCACGCCTCCGAGCAGGAGGTCCCGCTCGAGCGCGAGCTGGCGTTCGTCGACTGCTACATCCAGCTCCAGCTCGTGAGGTTTGCCGGCCGGCTCAACGTGCAGGTGCGGGTTGACCCCGAGGTGACCGCTGCCGCCGTGCCGACGTTCTTCCTCCAGCCGCTGATCGAGAATGCGATTCGCCACGGCGTCGCCAGGCTCACGACGCCGGGCTTCATCGAGTTGACGGCGTGGCGCAGCGGCGAGCGCCTCCACCTGCGCGTGCGCGACAACGGGCCCGGCCTGCCGCCGGGATGGAGCCTCGACCGGCAGGTGGGCATCGGGCTTCGCAACACCCGGGCACGGCTCGAACACCTCTATGGAAAGGGACAGTACACCCTCGAGGTCGGCCCCGACGGCTACGGGGGCACGTGCGTGGACGTGACGCTTCCCTGTCGCAGCGTGTGAGCGAGGGGCCTGGCGGTTCAGCGGCACATGGCAGGTCCCGGGAACACTGTCGACGTCTGACGCCTTGGCGGCGCCAACCTGGGCGTGCTCAACGGGCGTGCCATGCTCGGCCAACCATGCTGGCGTTGACACCCGGCACGAAAGGAAGACTCATGAGGGTTCTTGCTGCGGCACTGATCGGATTCAGCCTCTTCACGGGAACGGCGAGCGCGCAGGTGCCCAGGCAGGGCCCGCCACCCATCGTCTCGCCCGAGGTGTTGCCCGACGGGCGCGTCACGTTCCGTCTCATGGCGCCCGACGCGACGAGCGTGTCGGTCACCGGAGACTGGCCGGGTGGCATCGACAGCACCACGACGCCGATGGCGAAGGACGACACGGGCGTCTGGTCGGTCACCGTGGGGCCGCTGAGGCCGGAGTTCTGGATCTACACCTTCAACGTGAACGGTGTGCCCACCCTGGATCCGCGCAACGTCAACACGAGGCGCAACACGACCCGGATCGAGAACACGCTGCTCATTCCTGGACCGGAATCGGCAGACTACATGGTCAACGCCGTGCCGCACGGCACGGTCTCGCTCCAGTGGTATGCGTCACCAACCGCTGGCGCGACGCGACGGACTTACGTGTACACGCCGCCCGGGTACGAGAACGGCACGGAGCGGTATCCCGTGCTCTACCTGCTCCATGGTGGAAGCGGCGACGAGGATGCCTGGGCGTCGTGTGGGCGGGCGGTCCAGATCCTCGACAACCTGATGGCGCAGGGCAAGGCGAAGCCGATGATCGTCGTGATGCCCAACGGGAACACCACGCGGATCGCGGCTCCCGATCTGCTGCCCGCCCCGCCTGCGCTTCCCGCGAACCAGGATCCGGGCCGGTTCCGGCGGTTTCCGGAGAGCCTGGTCAACGACCTGGTGCCGTTCATCGACAAGACGTACCGGACGCGCACGGATCGCGAGAACCGGGCCATCGCGGGCCTGTCGGTCGGCGGTGCGCAGACCATGTACGCGGCCTTCAACCACCTCGACCTGTTTGCATGGGTGGCGGCCTTCAGCGGGGGCTATCCCGTCATGCCCGGTGCCGCGATCGACGTCCCGCCCCCACCGAATGCTGCGAGCCTGAAGGGACCCGACATCACCAAGTCGCTCGACCCGGTGAAGTTCGCGGCGCTCATGCCGCAACTCGATGCCAGCGCGAACGGACGACTGCGCCTGCTGTACATCTCGATCGGCACGGCAGACACGCTGCAGGAAACGCACAAGGTCGTGAAGCAGGTGCTGAACGACAAGGGGCTGAAGTTCACGCTCAGGGAGTTCCCCGGACTACATCCACGAGTGGCCGGTGTGGCGCGTGTCGCTGAAGGACCTGCTGCCGAGGCTGTTCCAACCCGCCGCGAAGAAGACACTCCCGGAGTGATTTCGCGGCGCAAAACCACTCCGAAAGTGTTTTCGATTGCCTACACGCGAGGCGGCATCATCGCTCGCCAGGGAGACACGCAATGAAGTTGATGCACACGATAGCTACGATCGGTGCGGCCGTCGTTCTTTCCACGCCCCTGCTCGCACAGGAGGCGCCCGCGACGTCGGTGGGCACCGGGGGCGGCCGTGCGCAAGCGGCGAATCCGTTCTCCGGAGGTGCTCGCAGACGGAAGAGTCACGTTCCGCCTTCTCGCGCCCAACGCCACCGAGGTGCTGGTGCAGGGGAACTGGGAAGGCGGTCGCGACCTGGCGATGGCCAAGGACGACAAGGGGCTCTGGTCGGTGACGACGCCCGCGCCGCTCCAGCCCGAGTTGTGGGCCTACACCTTCTCGGTGAACGGGGTCAGGACGCTTGATCCCGCGCAACTACAACGTCGTGCGCGACGGCGTCGGGTTCATGAACACGCTGCTGGTGCCCGGCGACGCGTCGGCAGTCTTCCAGCCGCAGGCGGTGCCGCATGGCACCATGACCACGGCGTGGTTCCCGTCGACGGCGATGAAGACGCCGCGGCGCATGATCGTCTACACGCCGCCCGGCTACGAAGCGGGCAGCGAACGCTACCCGGTGCTCTACCTGCTGCACGGCAGCGGCGGCGACGAAGAGGCGTGGCCCGTGATGGGCGTCGCCAACGTGATCATGGACAACCTGATCGCGCAGGGTAAGTCGAAGCCCATGATCGTGGTGATGCCGAACGCGTACTGGAACGAGCTCGCGTCGCTCGACGCCGCCGGCCCGCGCACCGCGCCCCCTCCAGGGGTCGGCAGCGGCAACCAGCGCTTCGACGCCAACGAGGTCGACATCGTCACCGACCTGGTGCCGTTCGTCGAGAAGACACTTCCGCACCCTGCCGGGCCGCGAGAACCGGGCCCTGGCCGGGCTGTCGATGGGCTCGGGCATCGCGGCGAACGTCGGGCTCAAGCGGCTCGACGTCTTCGCGTCGGTGGGGATCATCAGCGCGGGGATGTTCGGCAACGCCTCGAATGCGGCGGCGGCGCCTGCCGATGGGGTGATGCTGCTCGAGAAGATCTCGCCGGGGCTGGTCACCGATCCCGCGTCGACGAACAAGAAGCTCAAGGTGTTCTTCTTCGCGTGCGGCACCGAAGACAGCGCGCATCACGCTACTTCACCAAGGCCGTGCAGGACCTGCAGAGCCGCAAGATCAACGCGGTGCTCAAGACGTATCCAGGCGAGCACGAGTGGAAGGTCTGGCGCCACTCGCTCGCCGACATGGCGCCGCTGCTGTTCAGGTAAGAGGATGGGCCACTCGAGAGCCGTGCCGCGACGTGTTCACCTCACGTTCGCAAATACCTTTCCGTAGAATGCCATCGTGTCGAAGGTCTGATACTGCAGCAGTTGGTCGTGGTTGTGCGGCGAACCTGGCACCGGCAGCCACTCGTGCGTGACGCCGAGCTTCGTCAGTTCATCGTGCACGAACTTGGCACCCGGAAACAGGCCGTCCTCTGTACCGCAGATCACCCTGACCGCCTGCTGCCGGACCTTCGCGAGGTTCTTGGCCGCGAGTGTCGTGGGCTGCATGGCCTCGAAATAGGCCCGGTCGCTGCCGTACACGATCGTGAACGCATCGATGCGGCCAGACCCCGCTTCGGGTGGCGTGATGTCGAAGGTGACACCCCCCGGGGCGTTGCCGGTGACCGCCGCGAACAGGTCGGGATTGTTGAAGCCGGTGTGCAGGGCGCCGAATCCGCCCATCGAGTGCCCTTCGATCGCGCGCCCTTCGCGCCGGCTGATGGTGCGGTAGGTGGCATCGATGTGGGGAATCAGGTCCTTGATGATGATCGACTCCATGGGCTTGCTGCCGTCACGCGAGTCGATCCACCGGTTCTGGTTGAGACCCTGGGGCATCACGACAATGGTCGGGGGCATCACGCCCGAGCGAATGGCCGCATCGACGCGTGCGACATACCCGGCCACGATGGGGCGCTTCGAGTCGACCAGTGACCCGTGCATGAAGTAGATCACCGGGTAGCGGCGCGTTCCACTCGCTGCGTAGTCGGGCGGAAGGTAGATGCGGTAACTGGCGATGGTCCCAGGGCCACGCACGGGTGTCGGGTAGGTCTTGTAGAGCGTGCCCCCCAAGTCCAACGCGACTGGATCGACGTACTCGGTCAGCGGCGTCGACAGATAGCTCGAGGTGCCGCCCTGGCGTCGGGCGCCGCGCAGCGTCTGGTCGAAGAAGGCGGCGACCTGCTGCATGGCGAGAGGCGTCAGCAACACATTGAGATCGTGGGTCGCGCCGATCTGCAGTTCGAGTGTGGCGTCCACACCCGCGACCTTCAGCGCCGACACCAGGGCCTGGCTGTCGAGCGTCGACGCGATCGTGTCGGCGGTTCCGTGGAGCAACAGGGTCGGCGCGTCGCCTTTCGTGACGTACGCCAGGGGATTCACAGCGTGCTGGCGACCGAGAGGGGCGGCGACGGCGACGACCGCGCGCACCCGACTGCTCTGGTCTGGCGTGACGCCGTCGCCATCGAGCGCCGCGACATCGCCGCCCGTCCCCAGGATGGCAGCGATCGTCCCCCCGGAATCGTGGCCGAACACACCGATCTTCTCGGGATCGATGTTGAAGCGGCCGGCGTTGGCCCGCAGCCATCGAACGGCCGCCTTCGCATCGGCGACGCCCTCGGCCACCGTGGCACCGGCCGCGCCGCGGTGGTCGATGCTGGCGACGGCATAGCCCGACGTGGCAAGCGCCACGGCCGGTGTCGTGGTCTTCGTCCGGTCTCCCCCCGTCGACCCGTGAATCCACACGATGAGCGCGGTCGGGGCGCTGGTCGGGTCAGGGCGATAGAGATCGAGCGTCAACGCGCGACCCTGCACGCTCGAGTACGCGAGTTCACGCTCGATCTTCAGGCGTGGCCCCGGCTGGGCGCGCCCCTCGCTCGGCGCGGCTGGTTGTGCCACGGCTGCGCCAGGAACCGCGCACAGCGTCGTGCAGAGTGCGACCAGCGGTAGCGCGCGCTTCATGAGATGACCTCCCGCCCTGATGAGGCATTCGGCGACGGGGAACCCCTGAAGCCAGCCAGGCCCGTCGCCCGCAGCCTGTAGCCCGACGCCGTAATGGCGAATCAAGGATAATACGGTGACGATCGGAGCCAAGAACCCAGGGCTCGGCCGCCGCTACTTCGCGCGCCCGAACACCTTCCCGTAGAACGCCATCGTGTCGAACGACTCGTACGCCAGCAGTTGATCATGATTGTGCGGCGCCTTGGGTACGGGCAGGAACTCGTGCGTCACGCCGAGCGCCGTGAGGTGTTCGTGCATCACCTGGGCGCCGGCGAACAACGCGTCTTCGGTACCGCAGATCACGCGGATCGCCTGCTGTTTGAGCTGCGCCACGTTCTTCGTGGCAAGCGTAGACGGCTTCGAGGCCAGGTAGTAATCGGCGTCATTTCCATACACGGGATGCAGGGGCGCCCCAGGCGCCGGCTCGACGAGCGCCGGTGAGTTGGCCGTCACGGCGGTGAACAGCTCGGGGTTCTTGAACCCGATGAACAGCGTCCCGTAGCCACCCATCGAATGGCCCTCGATCGCCCGGCCCGCGCGCGTGGCCACCGTCCGATACGTCGCGTCGATGTGGGGGATGAGGTTCTTCACGACGATCGACTCCATCGGATGCGCGCCGTCGCGCGAGTCGGTCCAGCGGCCCTGGTTGTAGCCCTGCGGGATCACGACGATGACGGGCGGCATGACGCCTGAACGAATCGCCGCGTCGATGCGCGACACGTAGCCGGCGGTGATCGGCCGCTTGGAATCGACCGACGCGCCATGCAGGAAGTAGATCACGGGATAGCGGCGACGCCCACTCGCCTCGTAGGCGGGAGGCAGGTAGACGCGATAGCTGGCGAACGCTCCCTCGCCGCGCGCGGGCGTGGGATACGTCCTGTACAGCGTGCCGCCGAGATCGAGGGCCACGGGATCGACGACCTCGGTTGCCGGCGTCGCCATGAAGTCGCCAAGCCCGCGTGCCCGTCGCACGCCGCGCAGCGTCTCACCGAAGAACGCCGTGACCTGCTGCATGACGATTGGCGAGAGGATCTGTCCGATGTCGTGCGTCGCCCCCATCGGCAACTCGAATGTCGTGTCGACGCCGGCCACCTTGAGCGCCGACGCGAGCGCCTGACTCTCGAGCGGCGAGACGACGGCGTCGGACGTGCCGTGCACGAGCAGCATCGGGGCATCGTCGGCGGTCACGTGGTCGAGGGCGCGAACCGGACCGGACGATCTCATCGGACCGGCAGCCGCGACGACGCCCTGCACACGCGCGGAGGGCGCTCCGCTCGCTGCACCCGACTCGTCGTCGGTGGCGCCGAGGATCGCGGCGATCGCCGCGCCGGTGTCGTGACCGAAGGCACCAACGTGTGCCGCGTCGATGTTGAAGCGCGCTGCGTTCGACCGCAGCCATCGCACGGCGTCCTTCGCGTCAGCCACGCTCGTGGCGAGCGGCACGTCGGGACCACTGCGATAGTCGATGCTCGCGACCACGTAACCGGGCGTGACGAGCGCGACGGCCGGCGACGTCGCCCTGGTGGCATCACCTCCGCGCGTGCCGTGGATCCACACGACGAGTGGTGCAGGCGTGTCGACGGGATCCTGCCGGTAGACGTCGAGCGTTAGCGAGCGGCCATCGACGCTGGCGTACTCGATGCCGCGTTCGATCTTCAGGCGAGGCCCAGGCTGGGGCCGCCCCTCGTTGGGTGCGCGCTGCTGACCGGCCGAGCCGCGCACCGCGGTGACCAGCGCGACCACGGCGATGACGACGCGAAGCGTGGATGGCTGCATGGCCGTCTCCTCTCGAACCCTCGAGGACCCGACACTCGACTTGCCAGGTCGAGTTTCGGGGCTCGCAAGTGAACTTGGGGCTTCGGGTCCGCTGGCTCCGAAGCCACTAGAACTCGAACTTCAGGGCGAACTGCATGATGCGCGGGTCGCCGGTCGTGGTGATGCGCCCGAAGTTCGAGTTGTTCAGCGAGACGATGGGCGTTCCGTAGTTCACGCGGTTGATCACGTTGAAGATCTCGGCGCGGAACTGCAGGGTCCTGCTCCCGCCAAGCCGCACGCGGCGCGTCACCGCCAGGTCGTTGGTCAGCACCGACAGTCCCTCGATCGATCCGGGCCGGTCGGTGCTGTAGGTGCCGGCAGCGGGTGCCGTGAACGCGTCGCGACTCAGGTAGACCACGGCTGCCGGCGAGCCATCGGCACGCGACTCGACGACCATCCCCGCAAACGGGTTCGAGTTGATCTGGATGGCGCGCTGGTTGCCCTGCCCGGTCAACGCGGTATCGACGCCCGTGACCGGCGTCGACCAGCCGCCGCTCTGCCAGCGGACCAGCGGTGAGAACTGCCAGTCGCTCAGCAGGTAACCGAGCACACCCCACTTCTGGATCTCCGGCGTGCGGATCACGCCGGCAAGGTTGACGACGTGTCTGCGGTCGGATGCGCACGGACCGCGATCGTACTCCGGGTGCTCAGGGTCGACGACGGACGTGCCCGACGCGAACTGCGTGTCGGTGAGGTCGGACTCGCACTTCGACACCGTCCAGTTCGACAACACGCTGAAGCTGCCGGTGAGTCGGCGCTCGGCCGACAGCAGCAGCCCGGCATAATCAGCCGTGCCGGTGTCGGTGAGCATCGACAAGGCACCGATCAGCCGGCCTTCCTCCTGGTTCCTCAAGTACAGCACGCGGCGCGTGTTCACGTTGGCGGTGGTCGACTGCCCGGCGATGTAGACCGCCGGGTTGAGCGCCACGCCGCTCCACAGGTGCGATGTGTGGCTGCCGAGATAACTGGCCGTGAACAACCACGCGCCGACCTGCCGCTGCGCACTGATGTTCCACTGCTGCAGGGCGGTACGATCGGTCTCTTCCGGATACGAGGTGTACCCGGCGAACTGGTTGAACACCGAGCCCGGCGAGAGCGTCAGCGCGGCGGGGTACGGATTGCCCCCGGGATAGTTCCGATACGGATCGTCGAACCCGCCGGCCGGATTCGGGATGCTCACCCCCTGGCCGAAGCCCTGGTAGCCGATGTTGTAGAAGAGGTGCGACGTGTCGTAGAAGACACCCCAGGCGCCGCGCAGGCTCGTGCGCTCGGTTGGCTGCCAGATGGCTCCGACGCGGGGAGCGAAGTACCCGAGGCGCGTCGACGTCACGCGGTTTCCCGGGTACCCCTCGTCACCCGGGAAGTAGAGGCCCGCCGGCGCATTCGGAAACACCTTGCTCTTGGTCCCCGCGTTGAACCGATCCATGTCGAACAGAAAGACGCGATCGTCGCGGTTGCCCATCGGGAGGAACGGTTCCCATCGCACGCCGTAGTTGAGCGTCACCGTCGGCGAGACGCGCCACGCGTCCTGCGCGTACACCGCGACGTAGTCGAGCACCTGGTTCGTGCGCGAGGGAGGTGACTGCTGGAAGTTGCTGGCGCGGCCGAGCATGAAGTCGGCGAGCGGCAACCCCAGGACGGTGCCGTTGAACGTGTTCTCGCCGTTCACGAAGCGATAGAACTCGGTGAGGTCGGTCGTGTGGATCCAGTTCGCCCCGACCGCGAGCTGGTGTGAACCCCGAATCAGGTCGAAGTCCTCGGCAACCTGGAGGCTCGTCGAGTCGAAGAACCCCGGGTTCGTGGCTCCGGTGCCAATGCTGAAGCCGCTGCCCGTCACCGAGACGTTCGTGTAGCCCTCGAGGCCGGTGTAGATGTTGATGCCGAGATCCGCGGGCGAGAAGTAGTCCTCGAGGATGCGGTCGTTGAACGTGCGGCTGAACGAGACGTGGACGGCGTTGAGCGCGTTCGACGAGAGGATCCAGTTGTGCCCGGCCACCGCCGAGTGCACGACGTTGCGCTGGCCAATCCGGCTCATGGTCAGCGCGTTCTTGCCGTCGTAGTACGCGGGATTGTCGTAGACGGCGAACATGTAGCGCCCGAACACCGTCTGGGCCTGGCTGAGCTTCACGTCTACCTTGCCCAGCGCCTGGTGCTCGGTGTTGTCGTTGGGAATCGCGAACTGGTACAGCCCGCACGGGTCGGTGCTGACCGGCACCGACTGCAGCAACTTCGTCGCCGCGGGGCTGAACAGCGACGGTGATACCGCGTTGTTGACGAAGGGGGCGCGCAGGGTGATCTGCCGCCCGCTGTTGCATGCGGGCGAGGCGAACGCCGTGAAGTCGCCGGCGCGCATGGCGGCCGTCGGCACGAAGCGCTGGGCGGTCGAGGGCTTCGTCTTCTCGATGCGGCCTTGATACGCACCGAAGAAGAACGCGCGGTTCGCCGCGAGCGGCCCGCCGAGCGTCGCGCCGAACTGCTGCCGCCGCAGGCTGTCCTTCTCGAGGGCGAAGTAGCTCTTCTCGTTGAACGCGTAGTGACGCACGAAGTCGAACGCCGCGCCGTGGAACTCGTTGGTTCCCGACTTCGTGATGACGTTCACGGCCGCGGCGGCATGGTGCCCGTAGCGTGCCGACAGGGAACTCGACTCGACCTTGAACTCCTGCAGGGCATCGGGGAAGGGGGTCGGCAGGTTCAGGTTGTTGAACGGATCGTTGTGCGAGCCGCCGTCCAGGATGTAGGTGATGCCGTTGGCGGCGCCGCCGGCCACCGAGATGGTGGTCGTCGGGTAGTTCTTGTTCGTCTGGAGGTCAGCCGTGGGGGCCGGTGTCGCGAGGCCAGAGAGCAGGACCAGTTCGGTCGCCTGGCGACCGTTCAGCGGCAGTTCGACAACCCGTTCATTGTCGATCAACTGCCCGACGCCCGTGCTGCGCGTCTCGACCATGCCGGCGTTGGCGGTCACGGTGATCTGGTCGCTCATCACCCCGACCTGCAGCTCGACGTCTACCCGGGGACTCGAGTCGACCTGCAGCACGATGCCCTTCTGCACATAGGTCGTGAACCCGTCGAGCGCCACGCGCAGTTCGTAGGGGCCCGCAGAGAGGCTCGGAATCGTGTACCCGCCATCGCCGCCCGCGAACACGGTGCGCGTCTGGCCGGTGTCGGTCTTCGTGATCGTGATCTCGGCCCCGGGCAGGGCGCCTCCGCTGGTGTCGCGTACCACGCCAGACACCTGTGAACCCGACACGGCCTGTCCCCAGGCCACACCGGCCGACAGCCCCCACACCATGGCCAGCGACAGGACAGTCTTCACCGTTCCCACGTGACACCTCCAGTAGCGTCGACTGACACGTCCTCGAGTACGGGCGCGCGGGCGCGACCGGGCTATCGAGATCTCTGCGCCTGCGCAATCTAGTGTGGTGACAGGAGTTGATGGAAATAGATTCTTTTGAAGTCAGTATTCCGATCATTGGATTGATTCGGGCGGCGGGCAGGTGGCCGTCGGCCTGTGCGCGAGTGTGGCAGGGCGTCGCCGTGTCGTGCACCGCCCCGATGCGCGGTGCGATACTATCCCGACACCCCATGCTCCACGGCTTGCGTCACATCCGCGGCTTCCTTGCCGTCGCGCAGTGCGGCAACTTCACGCGCGCCTCGATCGCGCTCGGTGTGTCGCAGCCAGCACTCACGGTCCAGATCCAGCAACTCGAAGAGTCGCTCGGTGTCACGCTGCTCGATCGCAACAAACGCACGGTGACGCTCACGCAGGCCGGCGAAGAGATGCTGGGGCCGCTCGAGCGCATCCTCGCCGACGTCGAGGCGGTCATGGGAGCCGGGCGCGACCACGCAGAGCTGCGCCGTGGCACGGTCACGGTCGCCGCCGTGCCCTCTCTTGCCGCGACCCTCGTCGCTGCAGCCCTCGCGCAGTTCTGCCGCGCGTATCCCGGCATCTCGGTCCGCCTTCGCGACTCCAGGAACATCATCGAGCTCGTCAAGTCGGGCGACGCCGACCTCGGCGTCGGCGGCGATCCGCAGCGCGATCCGGCCGTGTCGGTCGAGGAGCTGTACGCGGAGCCGATCTGCGTGTTCGTGCCGAAGGGACACGCGCTCGCGACCAGGCGCCACGTGGCCCTCGCCGACGTGGCGCAGTACCCGGTGATCATGCCGCAGCGCCACGGCAGCCTCAGGACCATCCTGCAGCGGGCCCTCGATCAGCGGCGGATACACCTCAGTCATGTCCACGAGACCAGCCACCTCACGACGACGATGGGGCTGGTCAGCGCTGGCCTCGGCGTCGGCATCCTGCCGAGGCGAGCGCTCGAGTGCTTCCCCACCGCAGATCTCGCGTGCGTGCCGATCGGCGATCCACCACTGGAACGCCGTGTCGCCATCGCAACGCGCGCGGGACGCGCGCTGACCCCGGCGGTGCAGAAGCTGATCGAGATCGTTCGTGAACTGGCGCTTCGGCCTGCCCCGGACGCACAGCCCGCGAGGCCCACGCGCCAGGCCACCCGGACGCGCGCCCGAGCACGACGCGCCACCCGGCGCGGCCCTGCCGGACGATGACCGTGATGGGCGGGTCTGCCCACGTCCTGCATGCAATCTAGGCAGCGGAATACTGTCTTCGAAACAATCTATTTCACAGAACGACGAGACTCGGCGTACAAGGCAGCTGCCCGCCATCGGGCACGCGCCGTTTCTCGAAGGAGCTCATCGTTGCCGCGCATTCCGCTGCCGACGCCGGAAACCATGACCCGGGAACAACGCCGGGTGTACGACGAGATCCTCTCGGGTCCCCGTACGCGCGTCGTCGGGCCGCTCGGGCCGGCGCTGCACCAGCCCGAACTCGCGAGCGTGTGGGCGAAGTTCGGCGAGTACCTGCGGTTCGGTACCACCATTCCGGCGCGGCTACGTGAGTTGGCCATCCTCGTCACGGCACGACGCTGGAACAGCCAGGTCGAGTGGCACATCCACGCCCAGGCGGCGCGGCGGGCGGGCCTGCCAGAGGACGTCCTCGAGGCCATACGCGCGGCGGATCCCCCTGTATTCGACGATCCACTCGATGCCCTGATCTACGAGTACGCGCGCGCCATGCAAATGACCGGACAGGTGCCGCTCGATGTCTACGAGAACGTCGTCGAGCACTTCCAGGCGGTCGGCGTCGTCGAACTGACCGCCGTGATCGGCTACTACACGCTCGTGTCGATGACGCTCAATGCGCACGAGATCCCCATGGAGAACGATGCGCCGCCGCCCCTGGTGCCGGCGCGCGGAAGGCGCGACTTCGTCGGGCTCACCGACGTGCCGCCAGCATCGACGCCAGGGCCCAACGGGCAGGGGGGCTGCTGACGATGACCGATGCGGGCGCAACACGCCGACGCGCGATACGCGAGGGCCTGTTCTCAGGCGACCTCGCGGATGTCGCCACACTTCGGCTGCAAGGCTCGCGCTGCCCCGCCTGCGGCGAGACCGCCTTCGGCAGGCGTACCTGTGCCCCCAGTGCAGCCACGCACCGCTCGATGACCTGCCGCTCGGTGCGCGCGGAGTGTTGTGGACGTACACCATCGTCCGCCATCGTCCGCCAGGCGACTACCGTGGCCCGGAGCCGTTCGAGCCGTTCGGTCTCGGACTCGTCGAGCTGCCCGAAGGCGTTCGCGTGATGAGCCCCATCCGCTGCGTACCGGGTGCGCTCACGATCGGCATGTCGCTGACCTTCGTGCCGTACGTGCGCGTCGATCCCGACGGTGCCGAGGTGGTGGTGTTCGCGTTCGAGCCCTTCGACGGTCGAGGCGATCATGTCTGACGTCGTGATCCTCGGTGTCGGCATCCACCCGTTCGGACGCTTCGACGCGACCTACGAGGAACTGGGCGTGCACGCGGCGCGTGCTGCGCTGGCCGATGCGGGCGCCGCGTGGAGGGACATCGACGCCGCGTACCTGTCGCGGATGTACCTGCCCGCCACGTCGGGTGCGCGCATCCTCAGGCATCTCGGCAGCAGCGACATCCCCATCGTCGACGTCGAGGCGGCGTGCGCGAGTGGCGGCGCGGCGTTGCGACAGGCGGTGATCGCGATCCGATCGGGTGAAGCCGCCATGGTCCTGGTGCTCGGCGTCGAGAAGATGCCGCGCGGCTTCATGGACCCGTCGATGATCTACAGCCCCTGGCAGATCGAGATGGGCATGTCGCTCAACCCCGCGTACTGGTCGATGCGAGCGCGCCGTCACATGCACGAGTTCGGCACGAGCGAGGAGCAGATCGCGAAGATCGCGTACAAGAATCACCGCAACAGTGAGCACAATCCGAACGCCATGTACCGGAAGCCGTTCTCGCTCGACGAGATCCTCGCGTCACCGTACGTCTGCGACCCGATCCGCCGCCTGGAGATCTGCGCGCCCGACGACGGGGCGGCGGCGCTGGTGGTCGCGTCTGCCGACCGGGCGCGAAGAGCCTCGCCGACGTCGGCGCCGATTCGCGTCGCCGCGTGCAGCCACACCATCGCACGCTACTCGGCCGACTTCAGGTGCCCGGCAGACAGCATGAGCGCCACCGCGAACAACCCCGGACCCACCGAGGTCACGGCGCAGCAGGCGTTCGAGCGCGCCGGACTCGGGCCCGACGAGATCGACTGTTTCGAGGTGCAGGACACCGACGCGTTCTGCGAGCTCGAGATCTACGAGCAGCTCGGCCTGTGCCCGTTGGGCGAAGGCGGACGCCTCATCGACGAGGGCATCACCGAGATCACGGGCAGGCGGCCGGTGAACATGAGCGGCGGGCTCATCAGCAAGGGTGAACCCGTGGGCGCGTCGCACGTCGGCCAGGTGGTCGAGATCGTGTCGCAGCTACGCGGGCAGTCGGGGCCGCGCCAGGTCGACGGTGCGCGCACGGGGCTCGCGCACGTGCTGGGCGCGGGTGGCAACTGCGCCGTCACCATCCTGTCGCGTTGACGATGACGACGCAGCGCAGCCAACAGGACCGGTGAGCGCGATGGCTGAGATCGATCGCGAGGCGCTCTACGCCAAAGTGCGATGGCGCCTGATGCCGCTGCTCGTGCTGTGCTACGTCTGCGCGTTCGTCAACCGGTCGAACATCGGCTTCGCGAAGCTGCAGTTCATGAAGGACCTCGGCTTCGATGAGGTGATCTACGGCTTCGGTGCGGGCATCTTCTACGCGGGGTACATGATCTTCGAGGTGCCGAGCAACCTGTACCTCGCGAAGCGCGGAGCACGACGAACGCTGCTGCGCATCATGATCCTCTGGGGGCTGGCGTCGGCGGGTCTGGCGCTGATGCAGACGCCGGTGCAGTTCTACGTGCTGCGCGTGATTCTCGGCGCCGCCGAGGCGGGGCTGTTCCCTGGGGTGTTGCTGTACCTGACGTTCTGGGTGCCCGCGAGTCGCCGCGCGCGATTCACCTCGGTGTTCATGGTCTCGATCGCGCTCTCTGGCCTGATTGGAGGGCCTCTGTCGAGCCTGATCATGGGTGGGTTGAACGGGACGATGGGCCTCGCCGGCTGGCAGTGGCTCTTCCTCGTCGAAGGCCTGCCGTCGTGCGTGCTGGGCGTGATCGCGTACGCGTACCTGAGTAACGGTCCCGGCGAGGCACTGTGGCTCGATGCGGCGGAGCGCGCGGCGATCCTCGACGACCTGCAGCGTGATCACACAGGTGCGACTGGTCGCGTACACCGATCGTTTGCGCCCGTGCTGCGTGATCCGCGCTTCTACGTCCTGGTGTGCATGGCGTACGCGCTGTTTGCCAGCATCGGTGCGGTGTCGTTCTGGCTGCCGTCCATCATCAGGGACTCGGGTGTTCGCAGCGTGGGGCTCATCGGCGTGCTGTCGGCGATCCCGTACCTGATCGGGGCGTGCGCGCAGATCCTCGTCGGCCGCCACTCCGACAAGTACCTCGAGCGGCGATGGCACACCGCCGTCCCGGCCTTGATCGCCGCAACCTCCTGGGGACTGCTCCCCATCCTCGGCGGCCATCCCGTGCCGGCGTTGGTGATGCTGTGCCTTGCCACCGCGGGGACGCTGGCGAGCATGGTGCCCTTCTGGACCATTCCACCGACGCTGCTGACGGGAACGGCCGTCGCGGCGGGTATCGCGCTGATCAGCACGGTTGGCAGCTTTGCCAACCTCGTGAGCCCCATGCTGGTGGGCTGGCTCGCGCGCCGCACGGGGTCGCTCGCTGCCGGGCAGTACCTACTACGCAGTCGTGACGGCACTCGGCGCCTTCGCCCTCGCGATCGGCGGGCGGCGGCGCGCGGCCGTCGTACTGGCATCACCTCGGGAGGCATGAGGCGCATGGCAGGCCCGCTCTCACACGTCAGGGTCCTCGATCTGAGCCGCATCATGGCGGGGCCATGGGCGGGGCAGTTGCTCGCCGACCTTGGGGCCGAAGTGATCAAGGTCGAACGCCCAGGCGCCGGCGATGACACGCGCAGCTGGGGACCTCCGTTCCTCGAGGACGAGCAGGGCAGGGATTCGCGTGAGGCGGGCTACTACCTCTCCGTGAATCGTGGCAAACGATCCGTAACGGTCGACCTCGCGACGCCAGAGGGGCAGGAGGTCGCTCGTGCGCTCGCGGTTCGATCCGACATCCTGCTCGAGAACTACAAGGTCGGCACGCTGGAGCGGTTCGGGCTCGGACAGGCGCAACTCCGCGAGTTGAATCCGCGCCTCATCTACTGTTCGATCACGGGCTTCGGGCAGGATGGACCCCGCCGTGACCAGGCAGCCTACGACTTCATGATCCAGGCGATGGGCGGCCTGATGAGCGTGACCGGCGAGCGTGACGATCAGCCGGGCGGCGGTCCGCAGAAGGTCGGCATTCCCATCGTCGACATCCTGAGCGGGATGTACGCCGCGATCGCGGTTCTCGCGGCGCTCGCGAACCGTGACGCGACTGGACGAGGCGACTACATCGACATCGCCATGCTCGACGTCATGGCGGGCACGCTCGTCAACCAGGCGATGAACTACCTGCTCACCGACACGCCGCCGCGCCGGGCGGGAAACAAGCATCCAAACATCCAGCCGCAGGACGTCTTCGCCACGAAGGACGGCCACCTCGCGCTGGCCGTGGGCAACGACGGGCAGTTTACGAAGTTCTGCGACGTGATCGGACGCGCCGACCTCGCCGGCGATGCGCGTTTCACGACCAACGCCGCGCGCGTGCGTCACCTCGGCGACCTGATGCCGGTTGTTCGTGGCACGATGGCCGAGCGATCGTCAGCCGAGTGGAGTGCGCTGCTCGATCAGGCGGGAATCCCGTGCGGACCGATCAATGCCATCCCCGACGTGTTCCGCGATCCACAGATCCAGCATCGCGAGATGCTCGTCGACGTTCCCCATCCCACATCGGGTACGTTGCGGATGGTGAAGTGCCCCATGCGCTTCACCGACGCGCCGCTCGAGTTCAAGCGCCCACCGCCGCTGCTCGGGCAGCACACCGATGAAGTGCTCCGCGAGCTGGGCCTGGCCCCGCCGCAGCCGGCGGTGCCCACGTGAGTACGGGCCCGGCGCTCACACCTGTTGAACCACGGATGCCGTCCTCGCCGGGACGGCCGCTGCTGGCAGGTGCGTGCGATACGCACACGCATGTGTTCGGGCCGTACGACGTGTTCCCGCTCGTGACGCCGTCGAGTTATGCCCCGCCGCTGGCGCCGTTCGACAGGCATGCCGAGATGCTCGCCCGGATCGGTGGAGAGCGCGTCGTGATCGTGCAGCCGGCACCCTACGCGCACGACCACCGCGCACTCGTCGATGCGCTACGTCGCTACGAGGGCCGCGCCCGAGGCATCGCGACGGTCACCGATCGGATGGAAGACGCCGAACTCGATGCCCTTGACGCAGCAGGCGTGCGAGGCGCGCGCTTCGCCGAGGTGCTCGACCGTGGCACGGGCCGGCGGTTCGCTGGCAGCGTCGGCATCGAGTACCTCGAGCGACTGGCTGGCCGCCTGCGCGATCGCGGATGGCACGCGCAAGTATGGGCACGTTGCGCGGACGTGCCCGCATGCGTTGCGATCGCCGAGCGCGCTGGTGTGCCCATCGTCGTCGAGCACATGGGCATGGTCGATGTGGCGCTCGGTCCTGCGCACGAGGACTTCCTGCGCCTGGTCGAACTGGTGCGCGACGGACGAGCGTGGGTGAAGCTGGGGCTGTGCAGGAACTCGACGGCCGGGCCCGACTATCCAGACCTGCGTCCCTTCCACGACGCGCTCGTGGCGGCGAATCCCTCGCGCCTGCTGTGGGCGTCTGACTGGCCCTTCGTGCGGATGGGCGACACGTCGCCCGACGTCGGCCGCCTCATCGATCTGTTCGACGAGTGGATCTCCGACGCGAGGCTGCGGCACGAGATCCTCGTGACGAATCCAGCATCGCTCTACGGCTTCACGGGGTGTTGAACCATGCCGCATCTGATCGTCGAGTACTCTGACAACCTCCGCGACAGCATCGACCCGCCGGCGTTCATCGACCGCCTGCACGACGCCGCCGTCGGCACAGGAGCCTTTCCTCCGATGTCGCTGCGGACCCGTGCCTCGGAACGAAGCTGCTATCGCGTGGCCGACGGGCGGCCAGAGAACGGCTTCGTGCACGTCGTCCTCCGCATCCGGCCCAATCGGCCCGCAGAAGAGAAGCGGCGGAATCGGAGAGACCGTGTTCGATGCGATGTGCGAGTACCTCGCCCCGGTGTTCGAGACACGCCCACTCGGGCTCACATTCGAGGTGCAGGAGATCGACACAGGCTCGCGGTACCTGAAGAACAACATGGCGGAGTTCTGGAGCGCACGCGACGCCGCGGACGCCAGCACGCACTCCTGACGGAGGCGCAGGCCACGATGTGCGCTGGCGGCTGGCAGGGCACGGCCGTCGTGTTCGAACGCCTGGACGACTGAGTTGCGTTGATGAGGGGGACGCCGTGAAGACAGCACAGGTTCTCGTCGCGCTCGCGTGTACCGCAGCGTCACCCGCTGCCGGCGAGTCGCCATCACTCGGGGCCGTGCAGGAACAGGCGGCACCGACAGCCGCAGGGCGTTTCGTGCCGATCCCTGGCGTGCGGGTCTGGTGCGTCGACACAGGTGGCAGCGGCGAGGTGGTCGTCCTGCTGCACCCGAACACTGGCAGCAGTGCCGTCTGGGAATACCAGCTTCCTGCGTTGAAGGCCGCGGGGTATCGAGTCGTCGTGCCAGACCGGCGTGGGTGGGGCCGTTCGGAGATAGATCCGAGCGGAGAACAGCCAGGTACCGGCGCGGATGATCTCAACGAGTTGCTCAACGCGCTGGGCGTCGAGCGCGTTCACCTCGTGGGCACGGCTGGCGGTGGGTTCGTGGCGTTCGATTTCGCGCTCTCGTTTCCTGAGCGCCTGATGGGTCTCGTGATCGCGAACAGTATCGGTGGTGTCCAGGATGAAGACTTTCTCGCCCTCGGTCGGCTCCTTCGGCCACCGGCCTTCAACGCGCTGCCGCCAGAATTGAAGGAAGTTGGCCCGACGTACCGTGCCGAGAACGTCGAGGGCACGCGCCGCTGGGTGGAACTCGAGCACGTGAGCCGGCCGCCTGGTCTGAGGGCGCCAAGCCAGAACATGAAGAACACGCTGACCCTCGCGTCACTCGAGAAGATTCGCGTGCCGACGCTGCTGCTGACGGGAGACGCGGACCTCTACGCGCCGCCACCGATTCAGCGCATGTTCGCCGCCCGCATCAAGGGAGCCCAGGAGTTGGTGCTCCACGGAGTGGGGCATTCGGCGTACTGGGAGGCCCCGGAGGCGTTCAACACGGCGGTCATCGGCTTCCTGAACAGACACTGACAGCATACGGAGCGGCGGTGAGCGCGGCCAGTCTTCTTGCCGTGCCTTCGTCGAGGCACTTCGTGCAGGCCTCGGTGATCGCTGGCCTGTGGGACGTCGACCAGTCGACGCCCTCGTCAGCGGAACAACAGCGGCGCGGCATCCCTCAGGTTCATGCGCCAGATCGGCCACGTGTGGTCGTCGCGCCGGCCAGGCCACATCGGTTCGTACTCGGTGCGCCGGTATTCGTGCGTGATCCGGCTGGCCGTCAGGAACCTGTCGAAGGCGTCGCTGGCGTCGACCAGGTGGTCTTTCGTTCCGCAGAAGAGCATCAGCAGCTTCATCTGCTGGTTGGTCTGCTCCGGGTTCGCGATCAGGTCCGCGAACATCTTCTTGTAGGTATCTTCGGGATATCGGATGGCGGGCGACAGCCCGATCACCGTCGCGAACAGGGCCGTGTTCTGCAAGCCGAAGCGCAGCGTCTGCCCGCCGCCCATCGAGAGCCCCATGATGGCCCGGTTGTCGCGGTCGGTCAGCGTGCGGTAGTGCGAGTCGACGTAGGGGACGATCTCCTTGTACAGCACCTGCTGCAGCACGTCGTTGTTCTTCTCGCGGTCGATCTGCGCATTGGCCATGACGTGCCCGCGCGGCATCACGATGATCATCGGCTTCGCCGTGCCCGCCGCGAGCAGGTTGTCGAGGATGAAGTTGGCCCGGCCCTCCTCGACCCATCCGCCTTCGAGATCACCCGAGCCGTGCAGCAGGTACAGCACCGGGTACTTCTGGTTGCCCGTCGAGTACCCCGGGGGGGTGTAGATCCAGAGCGTGCGCGTTTCCTTCAGCAGTTCAGAGGGGTAGAAGTTCAGCTCCACCTTGCCGTGCGGCACGGGCTTGTCGGCGTAGAAATCTGGATAACCCGGCATGAGGAAGCGGTTGTTGTTGCCGCGCGGCCCCACCTTGACGCCAGTGTTCTTCTGGTCGATGGCGGGCGCGCCGTCCACCATGTAGAGGTAGGTGTAGCCGTCCGGGCGCAGCCCGGTGAGGCTCGCGCTCCACACGCCCTTGTCGTCTTTGGTCATGGGAAGGAACTCCTTCCCGGCAACCGTGATGGCCTCGCCGCGCACCTCGACGGTCCTGGCCTGCGGCGCGTACATGTGGAACGTGACGACGCCGTCCCTGAATTCCACGGGGTTGAACTGCGGGATGTCTTCGGTGGGATCGACTCTCGCACCGGGCCGTGGCGTCTGGGCAAGTGACACGGATGCGAACAGGACGCTTGCCAGGATCAGGATCGGCGGTGTCTTCATGCGTGCCTCCAGGCCGGATCACGTCGTGCCGTGGTCCGGGCGAGTCGTCCTCGACCCGCCCGGACACGTTCCGTGGCCTCCAGCAGGGCGTGCCTACTTGAACAGCAGTTGCGCGTAGTCGCCGAGGAAGTCGCGCCAGAGGAACCAGTAGTGGCGGCCGGGGATTTCCTTGTACGAGGTCTTGATGCCCGCGGCCTTCACGGCGGCCTCGAGCTCAATCGTGCGCTCGCGTGCCGTATCGGTCGTGCCCGCCCCGGTCCAGTAGTAATGGAGCCCGCTCGCCTTCATCTCGGCCAACTGCTTCTTCATGGTGTCGTCGATGCCACCGCGCAGGCCCGAGCTGAACACCGCGATCCACCCGAACTCGCGCGGGTTGTTGTTGGTGGCGGCAATCGTGTGCCCTCCGCCCATCGAGAGGCCGGCGATGGCGCGGCTGTCCTTGTTCGCGATGACGCGGTAGTTCTTCTCGACGAACGGAATCACGTCCTTCACGAGGCTGTGCGGGTACGACCCCTCGTACGGCTGCACCGGCCGGGGCGCCTGTGCGGCCTGCCCGGAGGCCTGCGCGGCTGCCTGGATCGGCGGGGGCGCGGGCGCCACGACCTGCTGTGGCGCGGGCGTCGGGCCGTAGGCGTAGCCCTGCGACACGGTCTGCGTGGCGTTGCCGTTGGGCATGACGACGATCATCGGCTTCATCTTGCCGGCCGCGAGCAGGTTGTCGAGGATGATCGTGGCGCGGCCCATGGTGGTCCAGGCGTCTTCGTCGCCGCCGCCGCCGTGCAGCAGGTAGAGCACGGGATACTTCGCGGTGGTCTCCTTGTAGTCGGGCGGCAGCCAGACGTACATGCGCCGGCGTGCCTGCTTCAGCGTCGGCGAGGGGAACCAGACCTGCTCGACGGTCCCGTGCGGAACGTCCTTGAAGTCCCAGAGCGCCGATTCCGGGCCCGAGATCATCAGCAGGTTGTCGTACCGGTTGCCGTCGCGCTGCGTCTCGCCGTTGTTCGGATCGAGGGCCTTCACGCCGTCGGCGATGAACCAGTAGCCCCACAGCTGCGGGGCCATCGGCCCGACGGTCACCGACCAGACACCCTCGGCGTTCTTCTGCATCTTGATGTCGGAGCCGCCGTCCCAGCTCCCGTTGAGCGTGACCTCCTGGGATTTCGGGGCGTAGAACCGGAACGTCACGGTCCTGTCGGGATGAATCTCCGGCGAGAGCAGTTTCGGCGCCGGAGGCCGGCTCGCCGCGGCCGGGTCTGGCTGGGCAAACGCCGCGGATGTGCAGAGGAGCGCGAAGACGATGGCTCCGATCCCACTCACTCGACTCAACGTCATGAATCAACCTCCTCGATTAGTTCGGTCCGACAGGTCGTGCGCGCTGTGACCGCCCAGTCTGCGCCGCACGCCTCGGGCACGTGCAAGCGATTTGTCGCAAGCCGGACATGGGCGTCACGAGTGGGCCCCGGGCGTCGGCGTGTGCGCCGTGCCCCGTTGCCGCGTGAGTCGCGAGCTCGCGCGAGGTGATGGTGCGGGCTACCGCGACTCGACCCGTGTCGGCCCGACGCGCATGCCCCTCAGAAGCCGCTGGGTCTGACCCAGAAGCTCTCTTGCCACGATGCGCCGGGCGCGATCGACTGCAGCTCGCGATACAGGCCCTTCTGGGCCAGGTTGAGGGCGTTGCTGATTCCGGCCATGGGCTCGAAGCAGATGAAATTCGGCGTCGCGCGCGGGTTGGGCGGCGCCGACGTGGCGGGACGCGCGGGGGCCGCCGGCTGATTCGGATCCGGCGGAGGAATCTGGCTGCCGCGCCCGGTATTCAGCGGGTTCGGCGAGTAGACCACCAGGGACCGGTAGTTGGGCCCGACGGTGACGTCGATCCGCTGGGCGCGGCCCTTCAGCGTGGCAGTCGCCCGACCCCGCGCATCCCTCACCAGGTCGCTGAATACATCGTCGAGGTTGTAGTCCTTCAGGGCGCCAGCGGAGTCGGTGAAGAAGCTGCCCGTGGGTTCCGTCGCGCCCGTCGGCAGCTTCTGGGCCGAGAGCAGCCAGCGCGTGCGGGCGGGCACCGTGATGGTCCACTCGTCGCGCGTGGAGTCGGTCAACTGGAAGTACGGGTGAAAGCCGATCGACACCGGCATCGGCTCGCTCGCGTGGTTGGTGACCTTCGTGCGCACCTCGAGTTCGCCGTCGGCCAGGCGGTAGGTCATCTCGATCGTGTGGGCAAACGGCCACTGCTTCATCCACGCCGGCTGCCTGAAGACCTCGAGCCGGCTCGTAACCCATGCCGCCGTCCCGTCGTGGCGCACTTCGACAACCTCCCACCGGTCGGTCCGGCTCACGAACCCGTGGATCGGCGTGGCGCCGTTCACGTTCCCGAGCTGCATGTCGAACGGATACCGCTTCCCGTTGGCGTAGAAGGCCTGCTCGTCGAGCCGGTTCGCCCACGGCGCCAGCAGCGGGATGCCATGCAGGCCCGTCGGCCGGGCCCTGAACTCGTCAACCGTCGCAAAGGGGAACCGCAGGATGTCGTGGCCCTTCACGGTCATGCCGTACGCGATGTTGCCCACAGACGTGAGGATCGAGACGACGACCTGGTGCTTCGTGTCTTCCAGTTGCACGACGTCGCCGCTGCGGCGCGCCTCGTAGGACGGGGTCGCCGTCCCCTGCTGAGCGACGACTCCCCTCGCCCCCGGCTGCCCCAGCGCACTCGTGAGAATCACAACGACCGCCAACACGTTCTTCATCTGGATGACCTCACGTTGTAGCGTTGACGCGCGCCATGATGCTTGATTCCCGTGACGTAAGACGATATCTTACCATCATGAAGACCACGATCTCCTCCAAGGGCCAGATTGTATTGCCTGCTGAACTCAGGCAGATGGACCGCATCGAACCCGGCCAGGAGTTCGACGTCGAGCGACTCGACCGCGGCGACTATCGTCTCATCCGCCGCACAGTTCGCGCGAACGACGGCGTCGTCGACTGGTTGCTCGCCTGCCCCGCGAAGGGCTTCTTCGTTCCGGTCACGTCAGAGTCGACGGACACGCTGTGAAGTACCTGGTCGACGCGAACGTCCTGAGCGAGCCGACCAGACCCGCCCCCGATCCGGGCGTGCTCGCGTGGCTGCGCGCCCACGAACACGACATCGTCGTCGATCCCATCGTGCTCGGCGAGTTGCGATTCGGCATCCTGTTGCTGCCCAGGGGGAAGAAACGCCAAGCCCTCGAGCGGTGGTTCGACGCCGGGGTCCGACATCTTCAGTGCGTGCCCTGGGACGCAGACACCGGACTGAGATGGGCAGTACCTGCTCGCGCGCCTCCGCACGACCGGGAAAGCGATGCCGGTCAAGGACAGCCTCATTGCCGCCACCGCTCTCACCCACGACCTGACCGTGGTGACCCGCAACCGTTCGGACTTCGCGCAGGCCGGCGTGCGCATCGTCGATCCGTTCGCCCGATAGTGCTCGTGTCACGACGTTGGGCGTCGCGGGCACGACACGTCCGCCGTCACCTGAGCAGGTCGAACCTGCGGCTGAACTTGATTACGAGCGAGCGGTCCGTCCGCTCGGGCTGCTGCACCAGGTCGTAGAGGTACTGCGTGTCGCTGTAGACGATGAAGAGGCCGGTGTTGGCGGCCTGCTGCCATCCGAACCGTACGTTGACCGACCACAGATCGGCGCGGTCGTTGTACTGCACGAGCCCCTGCAGGAAGGTCCGCGTGGTGAACGAGTACGACACGCGCAGCTTCGCGAGGTTCGTCGTGAAGTCGCCTTCGGGCAGGTGCACGTCGTTGCGCGTGTAAGCGAGTTCGGTGGTGACCTTGTCGCCCAGCCTGGCGCGCACGGTGGGATTGAGGGTGACGCGGTCGCCGCCGAAGAATCCCCCGATGAAGGTCTGCAGGTTGAGGCTCAGCGGCGCACCCTGGTTGGTCATGAACACGAGCTGCGCCTCGGCATTCTGGTACGTCGCCGGGGTCACGTACACGCCGGGATAGATCTGGAACGGCCTGCGCACACCCTCGAGCGTCAGGTTCATGCCGGTGTGCACTTCGTAGGCGTTCTTGAACTGCCAGTGCGTGTCGATGTGGGTGAACGAGGTTTCGTGGAAGCCGTCGAACCCCCAGAACGACCGGTACGAGACGTGCGGCCGCACTTCCTGCAGGCTGAGGAAGTCCCGCGGCCTGAAGCGCGTCATGATCCGCGCGTCGGGCTTGCGGTAGCCGGAGCGGCTCAGGAAGCCGACCTCGGGATTGAACCGCTCGCCCACTTCCTGGTAGCCGAATTCGAGATCGATCTTCGGGAGGTTCGTTCGCGACCGCACATTGAACGCGTACTGCCGCCCCGACTCGACGCCAGGTGTCTGCGTGCGCGCGATGAAACTCGACACGACCGTGTTCTGCCCGAGGCCCGCCTTGCCGTCGAGGGCGTAGGTGCGGTTCGCATCGTTGTCGCCCGCGTACTCGCCGATCCCCTGCCGGTTCACGAAGATCCCGCCGAAGGCCGAGCGGTTGGGCAGGTCGCGGCTCACACGGACGACGGCGAAGTTGTCGCCGGCAGACGTCCCCTGCGTCGCCGTCTGCATCTCGAGGATCCCCACGTTGTAGGCGCCGACCTTGCCCGACAGCCGGCCACCCGCCAGGATCGGGATCGTCTCGCCGGCATCTGAAAGGCCAATCCGTCGGCTGAAGAACAAATCGACTTCACCGGAATTGCCGACGGTGAAGAACCCGGCGTTCTCGAGGAAGAAGGGTCGCTTCTCGGGAAAGAACAGGTTGAAGCGATCGAGGTTGACCTGCTGGTCGTCCACTTCCACCTGCGCGAAGTCGGTGTTCACCGTGGCGTCGAGTGCGAGGCTTGGCGTCACCGTGTACTTGAGGTCGCCGCCTGCGTCGCCGAGCACGACGCCCTCGGTCGGCGTCGGCCCCGACGCCTCCAGGTTCCCCAGCGCGTAGGGCGTCACCACCAGGCTCCGCTGGGCCGGGACGGTGATGCCCGTCACTTCGCCCGCGAGCGAGACGCGGTACAAGTCGTACTGCCGCGGGATGGGTGCCCAGAACGCCCGCTCGTTGCGTCGCCGGATGTTGCGCTGGAAGTTGACGCCCCACGTCTGCTCGCCGCCAGGCGGGAAGCGCAGCGTCCCGAACGGGATCGCGAACTCGGCGACCCATCCCGACGCATCGGTCCGGGTCTTCACCGTCCAGGCGCCGTCCCAGTTGATGTTGAAGCCACCGCCCGACCCGCTCGACTGCGTTTGCCCGGGCCCGAGGCCACCACCGCCCTGACCTTCGTTGGTCACCTGCCCGTCGTACTCGATGCCGGCCGGGTTGGTGCCGAACACGAAGCCGTTCTGCCGGTCGCGGTACGTGTCGAAGATGATCGTGAAGCTGTCGCTCTCGATCAGCGACGCATCACGCCGGGCATCGGAGACGATGATCCCTGAAGGCTCGCGGTCGAGACAGCGCACGCCGACGTAGAGCGTGTTCGCCGTGAACACGATGCGGACCTCGGTCGCTTCGGAGGCCGGCTGCCCCTCGTCTGGCTGCACCTGCGAGAACGACGACACGACCGGCGCCGACTGCCACGCCTCGTCGTCGAGCACCCCGTCGACACTGATGCTGCCGTCCGATACGCGCACCGCCTGCGCACGCGGTCCCCCGACGACGGGCCCGACTGCCTGCGGCGCGCCCGATGCCGCAGAGCTCGCGCACGCGACCACCAGCACGACACCGACGAACCCTCGCCTCACCTGTGACATCGAACCTCAACGAACGCGCGCGGCGCCCAAGGCGGTCTCGCGGCCGCGACGACCACCTGCGAGCCGGCGCAGGGATTGATCAGTATGATTACGCAGTTCTTGCGCCTTACGGACTCCCTGGCCGCGGAGCAATGGCCAGTCCGATCCACGCACCTTTCGGGGCAGCATACTCCGCCGTCGCCCGCCCGTGCACTTTATGCCAGACCGCGCGGCGCAGCACTGTGTCGGTGTTCGCCGAAAGGCCGCCGGAGCCGTCAGACCGCGAGGTACGCGCTTGCCGCCTTCAACTGCGCGATCTTGGCCCCGATGTTCACGTCGTGGCGGCACGTCGCCCTGCAGACGGCGCAGGAACTGCACCCGTCAAGGCCCTTGCCGGGATCGATCGACGTCAGCGTCGAACGCGCGACCTCGAGGTTCGAGTACTGCAACGCGTACATGTGCGACCGCATCAGCGTGGGAAGATCGACCCCGAGTGGGCAGTCGCCACGACACTGGCCACACTGCTGGCAGAACTGCGCGTTCGCGGCGAAGGCCCCGTCGGCGAGGAACTCGCGTTCGGCATCCGTGTACTCAAGGTTGAAGGCGACGGTGAAGTTCTGCTCGAGTTGCTCGTACGTGGTCACCCCGGGAATCGCCGTGGCAAACGACGGGTTGCGCAGCGCCCACTTGAGCAGCGCGGTCTGGCTGTGAGGCGGCAAGGACTTCGGCAGCTTTGGATCGGGTCGCCTGACTCCGCCCGCCTGCGTCTTCATCGCCACGAGTCCCATGCCCGACCTGGCGGCCTGGTCGATGGTCTCGAGGAGCGCCTTGTCAGACGCCATGGTGTAGTTGATGGTGACGAGGCCGACGTCGAAGACGCCGAGGCGCACGGCTTCGGGCAACACGGCGGTGGCCTGGTGGGTCGAGAGTCCCGTGAACCTGGCCTTTCCTTCCTTCTTGAGCTCTGCCAGCGCCCGGAGCGGTCCTTCGGCCCGCAGGTCCTCGGCAGACCCGACCCCGTGGTAGTACAGGATGTCGACGTGGTCCATCTGCAGGCGCTTCAAGCTGGCTTCGAACGTCTCCCTGAAGATGGTGTACGCCTGGGGTTCCCCCACGCGCCCCCGAAGGTTGACCTTCGTGGCAATGACCACGTCGCCGCGGACGCCCATGTCCTTGATCATGGCGCCGACCATCTCCTCGTTCCGCCCGCCCTGGTAGGAGGCCGCCGTATCGAAGTGACGCATGCCCAGTTCGTACGCCCGTCGAATCAACCCCGGCACGTCGGCGTTCATGACGCCCATGCTGACGACGGGCAGCGAGATGCCGGTCTTGCCGAGGGTTCGCGAGAGGGCCTTTCCGGTGCGCTGCGCCGCACTCGCGTATGCCAGCAGGGAAGGCGCCACTCCACTCAGCAGTCCGGCCGCGGCGGCCCACTGAACCGGCTTGACCAGGAACTCTCTGCGACCGTGCTTCTCGCGCATACGTCCTCCTCTGTCTGTCGTGAAGGCCACGTCAGTAGCCCAGCGAGCTGTCGCTGCCCATCGTGAGCAGGATCTGGTTCTTCGGATGACGCGATTCGCCGACGCTGGTCACGTACACGCCGCGCTGATCGGCGATCGGGCACTTGGTCTCGCAGATGCCGCACCCGGTGCACAACTCCGGATCGACGTGTGGTTGTTTCACGGTCACCTGCACGCCCCCCGCGCCGAGCACCGACACTTCCTCGAACCAGATCGCCTTCTTCGGCGTGGGACAGTGCTCCTCGCACACGATGCAGGTGCGTGCAAAGGCATAGGGCAGGCACCGGTTCCGATCGAAGAAGGCCGTGCCGATCCGAATCTTCTGCTTCTGCTCGAGGGTGACGACTTGAATCGCGTGCGTCGGGCACACCTGCGAGCAGAGGCTGCACTCGTACTCGCAATACCCGGACTTCATCTTCAGGACCGGTGTCCACAGCCCCGTCCATCCGCCTTCACCGAACGCCGGCTGCAGCGCGTTCGTCGGGCACACGCGCATGCACTCCCCGCAGCGGATGCAGCGCGCCAGGAACTCCGCTTCGGCCGTGGACCCCGGTGGGCGGATCAGGGACGGCGAAAAGCTCTGCTGGCCTTCCGTTGCGCCGATGCGTGCGAGCGACGCACCACCGACGCCGGCGGCGCCGGCAACGAGCAGGGCGCGGCGGCCCAGGTCCAGCCGCTCCTGGCGCGGTGGCCTGACGAACGACGTGAGCCAGTGCAGGAGGCCCGCCATCACAGCCCCCGTCCCTTCGGCACGAACATGAGCGCCTCGCGAGAACAGGCCGACTGGCAGTTCATGCAGTAGAAGCACTCGGCGGGCTTCCAGGAGTCTCCCCCCGCAGGATTCGCACCGCCCTGGCAATCGGCCACGCACAACTCGCAGTCGTTGCACGCGTCACCGCTCCGATGGAGCCGAACCAGCGGGTTCTTCCCCACGACGCCGAGCAACGCGCCCAACGGGCAGATGTACCGGCACCAGAAGCGGGCGCGATAGAGGTTCAGGACGAGCGCCGACACGAAGAGCAGGGCAACCAGGAACGTCCCGTGGTAATGCGGCTGCGACGGGGCGAGGACGTTGCGTCGCAGGACCTCGTACACGGGCTCGGTGACCGCCGTCGCCTTGAAGCTGCCGATCCCCGGATCCGCCTGATAGACCCAGGTGAAGACACTCGTCACCGCATCGTTGACCGCCGGGAACACCACGATCGCGAGCGAGCGGTAGAGGAACGAGAAGGGATCGAGAAGCCCCGACAGGTTCAATCCCACCATGCACCCCGCCAGCATCGCGACGAGGACGTAGTACTTCGCTTTCTGCCAGTCGGAATACGCCCCGGACGCGATTCGCGCCTTGACCCGATCGCCGCGAAACCACGTGACCAGGTGGTGCAGGGCCCCGAACGGACAGACCCAGCCGCAGAACCACCGGCCGGCCAGCAGCGTCACCACCAGGGTCAGTCCGCCGAGCAGCAGGCCCGACGCGATCGACCAGGCTCCGAGGCCGCTCGAGAGTGCGGTCAGCGGGTCGAGTTGGAAGAAGAGCGAGATGCCCGTCCCGGTCTGGTTGATCGGCTTGTAGACGGTCTGCAGGAACAGGTACACGAAGAGCACGCCGAAGAACGTCTGGCACGTGCGCCTGAGCCAGACCGCGGTGGATGCTCTCTCCCTCGCCATGATGTGGTCCCCGGCCGCTCCTACAGTTCGATCCGTTTCGGCTGGAGCGATTCGAACGCCATCGTCCCGAGCCTGCGGTTGCCGGCTTCGACGATGTAACCGATGTCCTGCGCCTTCAAACCAAGCAACGTGGCGCCGAAGGCATCCACCGCGACCTGGTCGACGCCCGCTGCCACCGTATCCCGACGCTGGACATCAGCCAGGTTGCCGCCGACGGGGCCGTTGGCCGTCAGGACGCGGATGCCGTCCATCACCACGAGCGCGGGCCGCACGGCCGCCGCGAGGTCGGCGAGCGAGTTGTTCAAGTCCTGGTGGAAGCGGGAACGCTCCCCTCCCGCGATCCCCATGAGGTTCTTCATCCCCAGGGTCGCCTTGCAGAGGCCGTGATGCTTGACGATGGGGACGTTGATCAGCTTGTTGACGCCCAGCACGTCGCCGTAGATGTCCCAGCTCGAGAGGACGCGTCCCCTCAACGCCGTCGACCGGAACTTGCGCTCGTCCATGATGAACGAGTCGGCTCCGGCCTTCTGTGCGGCCTGCTGGATGCCGCTGCGTGCGAAACAGGCCACCGACGGATTGCAGGAGTTGTCGCTCACGATGACCTTCTTCGCGCCCGCCTCGTAACAGAGCGCGACGAGGGTCGCGACGACGTCCGGGTTCGTCGTCGCCGCCTGTTCGGGTCGCCGATTCCAGCCGATGTTCGGCTTCACCCACACGACGTCTCCGCGACTGACGAACCGCCCCATGCCACCGAGGGCATCAATGGATGCCCGCGTGAGCCGGCGCGCTTCTTCGGCAATGCCGTCGGGCGCCTGCGGCGAACTCTTGTAGTGCGCGATGGCCAGCGACGTCCCGGGGCCCTGCGCGTCGATCACAAGCCCGCCGGCGTACACCCCGAGTCCCGCTGCGACCCCGTGACGGAGGAATGCTCTTCGCGAGTGCGCTGTCGTCGTGTGCATCTGTGCCTCGGCGCATCGGTTACCGCAGCCGCGCTACCGCCTCCTTGAAGAACGTGGTGGCGCTGCTGGAAGGGTTCAGGAGAATGACCACGCAGGATCCGGCCGTCGTTGCGACGAGGGACCCTTCGAAGCTGTTGGTGGCACGCGCGGCTCCGCTGCCGAACTCCGGCGCCGGTGTCCACTGGCCCGTACGGCGGAAGTGCTCCTCGAGCAACGTGAACCTCGACGCGGCGTCGGCGGCACTGGCCCCCAGTGAGATGAGCAGCTTGCCCTCGCCGCCCTCGAGGCCATACGTTGCCTGATACGCCGGGCGCAGGAATGGATGGCCGAGGGGATCCTTGCTGAGGTAGAGCTCGGTGCGGGGCTTCCGTTGTGCCTCGGGCAGTTTCGAGAGGACGGACGGAAAGGACCTGCTCCCCCCGATCCTTACGGCAATAGCGGTCGCGAACTGCTGCAGGACGGCATCCGCGCCGTCACCGAAGGCGGCGAGCTTCACGTAGTAGCGATCCTGGAAGAAGTTCAGGATGCCTTCGTTGCGGTAGCCCTCGGTGCCGATGGTGACGAAGTCGTATCCCGGCGAGCGTTCTGCGGCATACATGCCGAACGCGCTCTCGGGGGTGCCCATGTCGAAGATGTCGACCGTGACATCGACCGGACCCGCGGTCAGGTCGTGGTGGAACAGCGCCACGACGTCGTAGTCCTGGAAGGCGTCCGCCGCCCCGTCCATGTATTGGTACAACGTGGGGGAATCGTAGTACGCCGGTGGTTGTGGGGCCGTGGCCTGCGCTGGCAGGGGGCTGGGCACCAGCGCTGCGAGGCGTTCCTGCACCGCAGCCGGGACCTGGGCCGACGGCGACTGTTGAGCCTCGGCCACCGCCACACACGACAGCAGCGCTGACAGAGCCACGCGGGCAGTGAGAGTCATGTGCCTCCCCCGACAGCGATCATCCCGCTCCTGGACCGCGACGGTCAGCCGGGCTCCGGCGAACCGACCGATCTGGCTGGCGAACGACGCCGATGCCGTGGCCATGTTAAGCGAAAGTGCCACCTCCACGGGTGGCGAACCTCGCGTCACCGTCCACCGCGCCTTCATGGGACGATCGAGCCCGCCGCGATCGGTCCGCAGGATAGGTCACGTGCCGCCAGGTGCGGAGGGGCCGGGGTTGCGTTGCGCCCCGCGAGGAGGGCGCGAGGGGCCGACGCCCCGAGCAAAGTGCTGTCGGCGTCGGCCCTGACTGCTGGAGTACCTGCGCTCAGCGCACGTACTTGTTCAAGTGGGCGAGCGTCCGCTCCCAGGCAAGCTTGGCGGCGGCCGCATCGAAACGCGGAGTGGTGTCGTTGTTGAAGCCGTGCTGCGTCCCCGGATAGAGGTGGCGCTCGTAGCGCACGTTGGCCGCCTTCAGCGCCGCCTCGTACGCCGGCCAGCTCGCGTTGATGCGCTCGTCGACCTCGGCCGACTGGATCACCAGCGCCGCCTTGATCTTCGGCACGTCCTCGACGTTCGGCGAGCTGCCGTAGAACGCGACGCCGGCCGCGAGGTCGGGCAGCTGGGTCGCCAGGAAGTTGACCATGCCGCCGCCGTAGCAGAAGCCGACGACGCCGACCTTCCCGTTGGTTTCAGGCCGCGCCTTCAGCCACTGGGCCGCCGCGACGAAGTCCTCGCGCGTCTTCGCCTGATCGAGCTTGGGGAACACCTCGCGGGCCTTGTCCTCGTCGCCGGGATAGCCGCCGAGCGGGAAGAGCGCGTCCGGCGCGAACGCCACGAAGTTGTCGAGCGCGAGCCGGCGCGCGATGTCCTCGATGTGCGGGTTCAACCCGCGGTTCTCGTGGATGACGAGGACGCCCGGCAGCTTGCCGGCGGCCTTGGCCGGCTGGGCCAGGTAGCCGCGCATCTTGCCGTAGCCCTTCGGCGAGTCGTATTCGAGGTACTGCACCTTGATGCGCGAGTCCTCGGGCTTGACGACCTGCGCCTCGACGAACTTCGGGCTGAGCTGATCGAGCAGCATCGACGGCGGTCACGCCGCCAACGGCGAACTTGGCCGCCTTGTCGAGAAAGCCGCGGCGATCGAGCGCGCCGTGCACATAGGCATCGAACAGGATCAGCAGTTCCTGGTCGAAATCGTGAGCGGTCTTGCGTTCCATGTGTCAGTCCTCCTCTTGAGATCCGGTCAAGCCGGAGAGTCGTCTATTCCCGTGGTCGCGAGGCAACGCCTCCCCACCGACCTCACCGCTGCGTCGCCTGAATCGAACCGCCATGATGGCACGATTCGGCCAGGTAGTTCGCGGTGCCGTGAAACCAGGACACCGACGGCGCGCCCGGGTCGAGGACGCCCCCGCGACTGGCCGGCGATGGATTCAAGCGGTGAGCGAGGCCGTCGTCTCGTCGAACAGCTCGTCGACCGAGAGACGGCGCGGGAGGACCTTCTGCTCGTAGGCCCACTCGATCGCCATCTCGAGGCCCTTGCGGTTCGCCTCGAGGCCGATCGGCGGGACGACGATGGCCGCCGCCTCCATCGCGAGCGTGCGGCTCTCGGCGAGCATCCGGAAGATGTCGCGGACGATGTCGGGCCGCTCCGTCGAGAGTTCCTCGCGGACCACGAACACGTGGTTCATCGGGAGCACGCCCTCGCGCTCGTACCACTTCTGGGCTTCGGAGGCTGCGTCGGGCACGAGGGTCTGCAGGCGGGGGTCCTTGGGCATGTCGTTTCCCAGGATCGCCGCGGCCACCTCGCCCTTGAACATCATGTCGATCAGCTTGGTACCGGCAGGAAGACGCTGGCAGTTCGAGGGATCGTGGTACTCGCTCAGGTGCGACTCGTCGATCGTCAGCCAGGTGACCTTGTCGAGATCGACGCCGTATTCGTGCTGCAGGATGCCTCGCGCCCACACGCCGGTCGTCTGCGAGTAGGTGCGGACGCCCACCGTGCGTCCCTCGATGTCCTTCGGATTCAGGCGGCCGAACTCCTGGTTGTACGCGACGCAGCGGTGCTGGAAACGCCCCGAGATGGGGATCGGCAGCATCACGAATGGCTTGCCGTAGGCCTTGGCCTGCAGGTAGGTGACGATGGCGAGTTCGCCCGCGTCGAAGGCGTGCTCGCGCAGCATCGCCTTGAAGCCGTCATGCGCGAGCCTGGGCCCGCAGTAGTCGAGCGGCACGACGCTGGGCGTGACGCGGCCGTCCTTGATCGGCATCGTGATCGGATAGTCGGCGAGGTTGGTTCTCAGGGATGCAACAGACGCGTAGGACATGCGATGACTCCAGTGCTCGGTTCGACGCAATGCTCACTTCAGGCCCAGCAGATCTTTCGCCTTCTGGATGGCGCCATAGGTCCGGACGGGCGCTGACATGAGGAACCGGTAACCCTCGCCCACCAGGCGCTCCACGTTGCTCGAGGTCACATGCGGGTGACCGACCGGCACGTCGTGCTTCCTGCAGGTCGCCACGATGTGGTCCATGGCGTCCTTGACCACGGGGTGGTCGTACTGCCGCGGGAACCCCAGCGCCTGGCTGAGATCGCCCTCGCCGATCAGCACGCAGCCGATGCCCGGAACGCGCGTGAGGATGTCGTCGAGGTTCGCGAGCCCCTTCGGGCTCTCGCACATGATGAACACCAGGATCTCGCCGTTGGGGTTCAGCGGCCAGACGTCGGCCTTGTCGTAGTACTCCTGCGGCGTCAGCCCCCAGTAGCGGCACGCCGACGTGGGACCATCGCCGCGCGCTCCGGCCGGCTCGTACCGGTCGGCGGTCTCCGGCCGCGCGTACCGGCAGGATGCCACGGCGTTGTAGGCCTGCTCGGCATCGCCGATGTGCGGCCAGACCACGCCGTACACGCCGCGGTCGAGCGCCTGCTTGGCAAACGACTGGTTCCGTTCGACACCGTTGGCGGGCACGCGCACGATGGGCGTCACGGCAGGTGCCAGCGATCCGGAGGCGACGATCTGCTTCCGGTTGAGCAGGTACTGCAGCGCATCCTGCAACGCCTGCACGTCGAACGGGTTGTGCTCCATCTCGAAGATGATGCCGTCGTACGGCGCGGTGCTGAACTCGATCGCGGTCTGTGGGTCGGCGTGCGCGAAGGACGCAAACGCGGGACGCCCTTCTTCCCACGCACGGATGATGTTGTTCAAGCGACCTGTGTCGGCCATGTGCGTGTGCCCCCTGACGTATGACGTCGAACGCGATGAATGATGTGTGTGAATCCAGTTCCCCGGGTGCGGGAGTTGCGGAGCCCGCCACAGGGGCTAGTCGTCGGCCACTCGCCACGGCGCGAAGTGTTCCTCGGCACGCCGCACCAGCGTCGTCAGCAGGATCCCGAGCAACATCAGCACCAGGATCGGGACGAACGTCGACGCCGTGTCGTACCGGTTGCTGTACTTCACGATCAAGGCCCCGAGGCCGGTGATCGCGGTGAAGAATTCCGCCACCACCATGCCGATGATCGCGCGCCCGATGCCGAGGCGCAGTCCCGTCATCATGTAGGGAACGGCCGACGGCAGGATGATCTTGACGAACACCTGGCGTTCGTTCGCGGCGAACGCCGTGCTGACGTCGATCAGCGCCTGCGGCACGTTCCGTACGCCTGCCGCCGTGTTGATCAACACGGGGAACACCGTGAGGATGGTGACAACGAACAGCTTGGCGGGATCACCCAGCCCGAGCCAGAGAATCACCAGCGGGATCACGGCCACGAGCGGCGTCGCGTACAGCGCGTTGATGAGCCAGTCGGTCGCGGCATCCACGACGCGATAGCGGCCGATGAGCAGGCCCAGCACGATCCCCACCGTCGCCGCGATGAAGAAGCCGATGACCACGGTCTGCACGCTGCTCAACAGTGCGCCCGCCAGTTCGCCCGTGGCGATCATCGTGGCGCCGGCCTTCGCCACGGCCGCGGGCGAGGGCAGGAACAGCGGGTTGGCTCGCGTTGCGGCAAACGCCCACAGCCCCATGACCGTCACCATCGACGCGAGGCGGATCATCCACATCCGGCTCTTGCTCCGCGGAGGAGGAGCAAGATCCTCGATGGGCGTCGCGGCCATTCCTGCCGCGGCCACAGCGGGATCCTCGACCGGCACGCCGTGATCGGGTTCGTGCTGCGTCATTGGCCGTTCGTCCTTTCCCGAAGGACTCCGCTTCCCTGCGTCGCCGTCTCCGAACCGCGAATCAGGCTCCAGATGTTGGCCCGTATCGCCTGGAACGCAAGATCGCCACGAAGTTCGGGCAGCTCCGGCCTGGGATGGGCAAACGGGATGTCGATCACCTGCTGCACCCTCCCCGGCTTGGCGGCCAGGACCACCACCCGGTTACTCAGGTAGATGGCCTCGTCCAGGTCATGGGTCACGAACAGCGTCGTCTTGCGCGTTTCGGCATGGATGCGGAGCAGTTCGGCCTGCAACCCCTCACGCGTCTGGGCATCCAGCGCGCTGAACGGTTCGTCCATGAGCAGGATCGCCGGATCGATGGCCAGGGCGCGTGCCAGGCCGATGCGCTGCTGCATGCCGCCCGACAACTGGTGCGGAAACTGGTCGGCTGCCTGCTCGAGTCCTACCAGGCCGAGCAGCGTCCGCGCGCGCTCGGCGCGCTCTTTGGCCGGCACGCCCTGGATCTCCAGGCCGAGCTCGACATTCTGGAGGGCATTGCGCCAGGGCAGCAGGCTGGCCTGCTGGAACACGAAGCCCCGGTCACGCCCGGGCCTGGTAACCGGGATGCCGTCGACGAGGATGGTGCCGCCGTCCGGGTGGCTCAGGCCCTGGATGAGCCTGAGCAACGTGGTCTTTCCGCAGCCGCTCTCACCGATGAGCGAGACGACCTCTCCCTGCCGGACGTCGAAGCTCACGTCACCGAGCACGTTCAGGATGCGGTCCTCGGCCTCGCGTCGTCCGCGAATGCGGAAGCTCTTGCGCACATTGCGGACCGCCAATCGCACCGGCATCACGCGTTCGCAAGGCTCGGATAGAGGGTGTGGGCCGTCCGGGCGAAGATCCACTCCTGGTCGTCGGCTGACAGGCACCGCAGGGCATCCTTCGCCGCGTCCAGGGTGACCGCGAGCGGACCGGCGGATGCCGGGAGGTTCGAGCCCCACGCGATCCGGCGACTGCCGAACACCTCGACCAGCCGGGGGAAGAACGTCTCCGGCGTCGCCTCTCCGCCACTGGCCTTGTCGACGGTCCGCGGCGTCAGCTTCAGGTAGATGTTCTCGAACGGCTGCAGGCCGAACAGCGACGAGGCCTTCTTGTAGGGCGGTCCGTCCGAGATGTCGGGCCGGCTCAGGTGATCGAGCAGGATCCTCACCTGCGGGAAGCGTTTCGCGAGTCCCGCGACCTGCGCCAGGCCCGTCGGGTCGGTCTGCAGGCACATCGTGATACCGGCGTCCGAACACAGCTCCCACGCCGCGAACGACCGCGGGTCGTCCAGCGCACTGGGGTCGATGGCCTTGGTGCTGCCGCCGGTGAACAGCCGGAGCCCCGTGACGCCGCGCGTCATCCAGTGGCGAATCCGCTCAGGCGCGTCGGGCTGCAACAGGTCTACCGATCCGACGGCCGTCAAGCGACCTGGATACTTCGAGACCGAGTCGGCCACGTAGCTGTTGTCGTACCCGTAACAGGTCGAGGCCTGGACGATCGCTGCCTGCTGCACACCCGCCGCGTCCATCTCGGCGAGGTATTGCTCGAGCGTGATCGGCCTCTCCTTCGACCACACCGACTGCACGCCGAACAGTGGGCTCTGGGGATACCGGACGACGTCGGTCGAGATGATGTGCGGATGAATGTCGACGTACCGTGCAGGTGCCATGGCCACTCTGTTATGAGGAGGAGGTCGTTGCCGCGGCCGCGCGCCGCTTCAGCAGGGTGTCGAGCCGAGGATACACGCGCCTGGCATTCGCCTCGAAAATCTTGTGACGCTCTTCGGCGCTCAGGTGCGCGCAGGCGTCGAGATACCGCTTGGTGTCGTCGAAGTACTCACCCGTGTTCGGATCCCGCCCGCGAACGGCACCGATCATCTCTGACCCGAAGAGGATGTTGTCGACGGGAATGACCTCTGTCAGAAAGCGGATGCCCGGCTCGTGGTACACGCAGGTGTCGAAGAAGACGTTGTCGAGCAGCGGCTCGAGGGGCCGCTTGACCTGCTCGAGCGACAGGCCACGATACCGTCCCCAGTGATAGGGGACCGCGCCGCCGCCGTGGGGGATGACGAATCGCAGTGCCGGGAAGTCCCTGAAGAGATCCGACAGGAGAAACTGCATGAACGCCGTCGTGTCGCCGTTGATGTAGTGCGCGCCCGTCCCGTGGAAGCATGGATTGCACGACGAGCTGACGTGCACCATGGCCGGGACGTCGAGTCGGACCATCTCCTCGTACAGCGGGTACCAGGCGCGGTCGGTCAGCGGCGGATCCTGCCAGTAACCTCCGGACGGGTCCGGGTTCAGGTTGCAGCCCACGAATCCCAGGTCCTCGACACACCGCCGCAGCTCGGGAATGCAGTTGGCCGGAGACACGCCCGGCGACTGGGGCAACTGGCACACGCCCACGAAGTTGTCGGGGAACAGGTTGCAGACGCGGTGGATCAGATCGTTGCAGACCTCGGCCCACACCAGGCTCGTCTGCTCGTTGCCCAGGTGATGCGCCATCTGTCCGGCGATCGGCGAGAAGAGCGTCAGGTCGCCACCGCGCTCCTTCTGCAGCTTCAGCTGGCCGCCTTCGATGGCGTCACGAATCTCATCGTCGGTGATGACGAGGTCCGTCTTGGCCGGGGCGTGTGCCGGGTCATTGATGCTCTCGAGTTGCCTCTTGCGCCACGCGTGCAGCGCCTTGGGCGAGGTCGTGAAATGTCCGTGACAATCGATGATCATTGCCTTACCGCCATGAAGTCTCTACCTGTTCGGGGAATTCTGCGCGAACCGGCCTGCCTGCGTCAGCCAGCCATCGACGTAGTCGAACGTCCGCGCCATCGTGTCGCCGTACTCGGGCCGGCAGGGCGAGAAGCCGTGCGTCGCCCCTTCGACGAACACGAGCTGCTTGTCCCTGGCCGCCAGGTGGTCGAAGATGATCTCATCGGGCACCATCAGGTAGTGACACGTCACCGACAGGACGAGCGTCGGTACCGTGATGCCCTCTGCGTTGCCAGGCGTGCTGTTCATCGCAGACGTCCAGTCGACGCCGACGATGTCGTTCGCGGTGAACGCAAAGTCGCTCCCGGTGCGAATCGCCGATGTGGCCAGGAAGCGGCGTACCGTGCTGTTCTGCGTCATCATCGACAGCGTTGCCAGTGCCTCGTCAGGCCGCGCGCCCGACGGCGGCCGCATCGACCGCACGATCTCGGTTGAGCGCGTGCCGTCGGCTTTCAGCACGACGTGCGGTGCCCGCGTCGAGGCGACGAACTGCACATCGGGCTGGTAGAGCCTGGCACCCGTCGCACTGATTCCCATGCCCGCGACGATGAACGGCTCGTCGTCGCGGTAGTCGCCGCTGCCCTTCTCGATCGCTGCCAGCCGCGCCCGGGCCTGCTCGATGAGCGCGGCATTGCGTACGGCCTGGGCCGCGTAGAACTTCCGCGAGAACTCGGCGGTGTATGTCGCTCGACGGCTGGCTGCGTCGTAGCCGTTGCGGCTGTCGAACATGTCGAGGTCGGGCTTGCGCTGGCGGGGTGCGGCAGAATCGACGGCGGGATCGATCGAACTCATCTGGTGAAACGCGCCGAGGGTCGGATCCAGCAGGACCAGGCCGTCGGGCTTCTCGAGGCCGGCGACGCGCTCGGCACGACACGGGTAGATCTTCTCGGGTCCGTTGCATGCTTTCGGACCGTTCTCAGCGGCGTTCTGGTAGAACGCCATGTGGTGCCCGCCGCCGCTGTGCGTGATCACCACGACCTTCGCGACACCCGGCAGGCCGCGCAGGTATTTCAGCGCAGCGGACGTGGATGGCGCGTAGGCATCGGCCGGACTCAGATCGTCCTCATGATTGACCATGAGGATGCGGTAGCCGCGGCGGGCCATTTCACGGCCCGCCACGTGGTTGAAGGTGCTCTCGCCGGGATGCGCGAAGAGCAGCGCGATACCGGACGATGCGACGCCTGGCGGTGGCTCGAAGAGCACACTGTCACTGGCGGTCTCGCCGCGGCCACCCACCCGCACGTAGGTTCCGCGAGGACCGGGCTGCGCCCCGGGGCCTTCCTGCCCCGAAGGCGTCGCGTCCGGTGCGGCGCAGACCGCGATGAAGGCAACTGCCAGTGCGTGTCGACGAACCGTCCTCATGAGCGTTCCTGCGATTCCAGGACTGGGCTAGAAGTCGAACTGCATGCTGAACTTGAGCAGCCGCGCGTCGAGAATCTGCGCCGGCTTGAGCCAGTTCGGGCCGTACGTCGAGTTCACCTGCAGCACGGTGCTGCCGTTGAACAGGTTGAACAGGTCGAGGTTTGCCTGCAGCCTGCGGGCTCCGCCGAATCGGAGGGTCTTCGTCAGCCGGACGTCGACTTGCGTGATGCGCTGGTCGAGGTACTCGGCGCCTGGTGCCAGCAGGTCGATCGTCACGTTGGCGGTGCCGCCGGCCAGGGGGCGGCCCAGAGACGGTGCGATCGCGGCGCTCGACACGGTGTAGTTGGCGGCGTAGTTCGCCGCCGGCAAGTTCTGGAACACTGCCGCCATGCGGAAATCCCAGGGCAACGGGTACGATCCACTCAGGCGGACCCGATGCTGGTACGGGTTCTGGCTCTTGCAGTTGTAGAGCTGCTGCGGGGAGTCGACCACGAAGCAGTTGTCGGTTCTCGAGAACGTCGTCCCGCCGGCGGATCCCGATACGAAGGTGTTCCCGACGTTCCACCCGCCCGACAAGGTGCCGCCTTTTCCGAAGCGAGCGGCCACGTTCAGGTCGAAGCCGTTGTAGACCTCCGACGCCTCGCCGAACTTCGACGCGAGGCCGACAACGTTGGCGACCTGCCCGAACTTCGCGGGATTGATGTCGTACAGCCCGCAGACCTGGGAGCCGCTGACCGATCCGAGCCGCTCGTCGGTCGGGGCGGTGATGCAGTACGGGTCATAGTCGGCAGACGTCACGAGCGTGTTGTCGGTCGCGGTGAAGTTGCCGAACCAGCGTCGGTAGTACGTCCCGCTGAGCGCGATCCCGGGCCTCAGCTCGTGCTCGACGCCGATCGAGGCCTGCCAGTTGTACTGCCGCTTGCCGAATCCTTCCATGAAGCCCGACTCGGGCACCCTGTTGGGGGCCGCCTGGCCGAATGCGGAGTTGTCGGTCGGCCCGCATTCGCCGTTCCGACCGAGGTTGGCGAGGTCGCAGTCGGGAAAGAAGTCGCGGTCGGCGTCGGTCCACGTCCGGTTCGTGTTGAGCACGATGGAGGCGCCCGGACCGAAGTCGGTCGCGTAGGCCGAGTTGAGCGACTCGACGTAGCGGCCCAGACCAGCCTTGACGGCCGTCTTCCCGTTGCCGAACAGGTCGTAGGCCACCGCCATGCGCGGGCTCAGGTCGTGCCAGCACGGGAGGCAGTCCACTGCCTCGTAGTGGTCCACGCCATTGCTCGGAAAGCCGGCCGGTTGGTCGATCTCGCCTGAGTACGCCCTGAGGTACTCGTAGCGGAGGCCAAGTTGGAGTGTCAGGCGGCTGATCATCCACTGGTCCTGGAGGAAGAGGCCGAGGGCCGGACGAACGAACGCCGGGTTCAACCGTGGCGTGACGTACTGCGTGAGCCGGTTGGGCACGCCGTTGTTGAACCTGTAGCTGACTGGAAGGCCGATGCCTCCCCGCTCGCGGTAGTCGTAGTACTCGCGGGTGGCGAGCATGTCGAACCCGGCCTTGAAGTTGTGGCGTCCCGTCACGTACGACGCAGAGCCGCGAACGATCAACGGCGACGCGATGTTCCGGCGGCGGTTGATGATGCCGTTGTAGTTGAAGCCGGTCGACTGCTCGAGGATTCGGATGTTGTCGGCGTTCCCGCCGCAGTTCATGTCGTCGAAACCGATCGAGTAGAAATTGTCCATCAGGCTCATGCCGGCGTCGAACAGGAGCCGGTTGGTGGCGGCATGCGTCCACCCGCCCTGGATCACCTTGACGTCGTTGCAGTACGCGTTGGCGCGCTCGGAGGCTTCGATGGCCAGCGTCCCCGAGTCGAGGTCACCGCTCTGGTTCAGGGAGTCGTTGTTCTGCCAGTCGTAGGAGAACCACAACTTCTGCCGCTCGGTGGCGGCCCAGGTCAGCCGCACGCCGTCCGATCGCAGATCCTCGGGCGCCTCGGCCGGCCGGTCGAAGTCAGGGGTGAAGACCCAGTCGGTCTCGTCCGCATCGTGATAGAGGTTGGCGATCCGCGTTCGGCGGCCGCTCCGGCGATGCGCCGTCGTGAACCACAACTTGCTCCGTACGATCGGACCACCAATGACACCGTTCACATCGTAAATCGAGCGGATGCTGTTCACCGACTTGAGACCCGCGGCCGTCAGGTCGTCAGAGAGGTTGCTCGCCTGCAGGCTGTGCGTCGTCCCTGCCGTGAAGATCGTGCCGGTGAAACGGTCGCCGCCATCCCGGCTGATGATGTTGATCTGCGCGCCGCCGGTCGAATACTCGGCCGACCCGCCGGAGCCGGCCTCGACGACGATTTCCTGCGCGCCCAACGGGTTGATGAAGAAGGTGCGGCCGGTGGGGTTGTCGAGCATGTTGAACGACATCCCGTTCTGCTGCATGCGCTGGTCACCCTGCCGGGCGCCGTGGATCGACATGCGCACCGACGCCTCGCCCCGGCTCCCCCCGACGTCCTGCGCCGACGGCGGCGCGGCGGCCGCTGGCATGAGCGCGATCAGCGACAGCGTGCTCTTCGCGGTCGGCACGGTGCTGAATTCCTCTGTCGTGATGACCCTCTGCTGGGTCACCTTCGTCACATCGAGGAGCAGCGCAGCGCCCGACACCGTCACCGATTCCGAAATGTCGCCGACCTTGAGCTCGCCGTTCACCGTTGCGGTGAAGCTCGACGTCAGTTGCAGGCCTTCCTGGACCAGCTTCGAGAAGCCTGACAGCGAGAACGTCACGGTGTAGGTGCCCGGGCGCAGTTCGTTGACCTGATAGCGGCCGTGCTCGTCGGTCACCGTGGTTCTGACCTTCTCAATCAGCGCGGGACTCGCGACCTCGACGTCGACCCCGGGCAACACGCCGCCCGACGTGTCCTTGACGACACCATTGATGGCCGCAGCGCTCGTGCCCTGCGCCAGCGCCGATGCCGCGCCAGTTGTCAACGAGACGCAGAACGCCAGCACCACCGCGACCCGTCCGCTCCAAGACAACCTACTCATACATTCGCTCCTTCAGGCCTACGGGGTGTGGATCAAAACCGTCCAGGCTTGCTCAGCCACGCGTCGACGAAGTCGAACGTGCGCGTTCGGGTGTCGCCGAATTCGGGCCTGCACGGTTGAAACGCATGGTTGGCGCCTTCGACCGCCACGAACTGCTTGTCGGGGGCCACCGAGTGGTCGAAGACGATTTCCAGTGGCACCAGGTGAATCGCGCACGTCCCCGCCATCACCAGGGTGGGGACCGTGATGTTCTCGACGTTGCCGGCGGAGCTGTTGGCAGACGAGCGCCAGTCGACGCCCTTGATCGAGTCTTCGGTCAACTCGAACTCGGGAGTCGTCTTCAGCGCGAGAAACGACAGGAAGTGCCGCACGGTCTTGTTCTGCGTGGTTTCGGCCAGCGTGTCGCGCAACTCGACGCTGGTAGCCGCCGGCTTGCGCGTGGAGTGGGCGATCTCGACCGGAGCGGTGCCGTCGGCTTTCAGGTGCACGTGCGGCGCGCGCGTGCGCGACAGGAAGCGCGGGTCGGCCAGGTTCAGCCGGGCACCGACCGCATTGCCCGCCATCCCGGCGATCACGAACGGTTCGTCGTCGGTGAACGGCCCCGTGCCGGCGTCGATCGCCTTGAGCCGGGCCTGCGCGTCCTTGATGAGGCGCTCACCGCGTGCGTGGAACGCGGCGAAGTAGCGCTTCACGAATGCCGCTGAGTAGAGCGCGGTGTTGGTCGAGGGATCGAACCCGTTCGCGGGGTTGTAGAGGTCGAGGGAGGGTTCGCGCTTCCTCGGGTCAGCGGTCTCCACCGCGGGATCGAGCGACAGCATCCGGTGCGGCGCGCCGATGTTGATGTCGAGCAGCAGCAGGCCATCCACCTTCGGCAGGCCGGTGAGGCCCTCGCTGCGACACGGGTACAGGCGCGAGGCTTCCTGGCAGGCGGCGGGCCCCTTCTCGGCAATCTCCTGGTAGTAGGTCAGCTCGGGACCGCCACCGCTGTGGGTCGCAAACACCACCTTCTCGGCGCCGGGCAGCGAACGGGCGTACTTGACGGCCGCCGCTATCGGCGGAAGGAACTCCTCGAACTCGTCCTCGGGGCCGTAGTAGTTCATCAGCAGCACGCGGTACCCGCGCGCGGCAAGCTCCCGGCCGATGAAGTAGTTGAAGTTGTTGTTGTGATCGGGATGAGTGTTGATGGCGACGATGCGGCGCTTCGGGCTGGGCTCGGCTGATTCCAGCAGCACCGCATTGGCGCCATTCGCCAGCGCGACGAACGTCGTCTTCAGCGCCGGCTGCTGCGCATCGGCCCGCTGGCCGTGCGTCGTCACGAGCGCCACGACCGCGAGCAGGACCGCGCCACGCCGCATGTGTTGTGCGTTCATGAACTCCCTCACCTGTGTCGCTGACCCTAGGGGCCGGGCCACGCCGCCACAAGTCAAAACCTGGTAAAACCCTCGTCAAATGCGGTCAAGCCGCGCGATCGACGGTCGGATCACGGATCTCGAGGTCAACGCGCCGGGCCAGCCGCACGCTGCGGAGCAACCGCCGCGAGCAGGTCGGCCAGGCTGGCCTGGCGATCGACCGCCAGGATGACCTCGACGGCGCGATGTGCGCGGTCGCGGCCGAGGACGGCTTCCGTGTTCGACAGGAACTTCGCCTCGAGGCTGGCATCGTCGGCGGGATTCCTGACGCTGCCCGGCCCGTAGAGCAACTCGGCCTTCCTGACGGCGCCGCTCCGCGTGGTGACCGCCATCTTCACGCCGAGAATCTCGGCCTCGCCGTTGAGCGACGGGTCGACGGCCAGCTTCACCTTCTCGACGAGCGCCAGGGCGCGTGGGTCGCGAAAGCGATGCTCCTCGAAGTCGCTCACCTTGACGTCGCCATCGATGAACGCCCTGGCGACGAGGTACGGCACGCTGTGATCCGCGTGTTCGCGGGTGTTGATCTCGCCCCAGAAGTCCCGCTGCTGCTCGTAGCCGAAATCGCTCAGTGCGACGGTGATCTCCGCGATGTCGTCGGCCGGCACCTGCGGGCGAAGCGAGAGGGCCACGGCAATCGGTGCCTGCGATGTCCCGATGGAGGGCCACATCTTGTAGCAGCTCTTCAGGATGTGGAAGTCGGTGGTCTGTGAGCGGAGGATCTTCTCGTTGACCTCACCGACGATGACCCTGGAGTAGCCGCTTGCGCCATCGAGCAAGGTGTCGGGATAGGTCATGCCGGCCCGGGCGAGCAGCGCGGCAAACGTGCCGTTCTTCGACGCGATGGCCTCGGCCGAGCCCTTGGCCATGGCCAGTTCGCCGCCGCTCCTGACTTCGCGCAGGGTGTTCCCGAAGCTGCCGGCAATGGCCAACGCGTTGGCGAGTTTCGGCGTGTCGAGGCCGAGCAGCTTCCCCGCCGCCGCCGCGGAGGCGAACTGCGCCTCGATCGACGGCAGGTCGAACCCGCGCTTGCGGGCACCGTTGGTCCCCTTCCCATCGGCCGAGAAATCGCGGAACCTGATGTGAATCTCGTACGCGACCGTGAGGCCGAGCAGCAGGTCCTTGCCGGTCAGTTGCTGCATCTCCGCGATCGCGAGCGCCGCCCCGACATTGATGCTCGGGTGATGCGGATAGCCGAACGCCGCGTAGTCGTTGAAGTCGAGATAGCGGATGGCGAGGGCGTTCAGGAACGTGGCTTGTTCAGCCGAGGCCTTCCAGCCCCCGCCGATCACCGTCGCCTGGGGATGGCCGCCCTGGTGGCGAACCATTTCCGCCGCGATCCGGACAGGTTCGCCATCGATGGCGCCGATGGCGCAGCCGAGGGTGTCGAGAAGCAGTCGCCTCGCCTTCGCAATCACCTCGGGGGGGAAGTCTTCGTACCGCACCCGCGCCACCCACGACGCCAGGTCTGCGAGCATCGTGGACGATGGACGTGCGTCGCTGGTCGGCGCCTGCTGAGCGCCGAGCGGCGTGATCGTGGGCAGGACAAGCGCCAGCGACCCGAGGCCGCAGGCCTCGAGGAACGTCCGCCGCCGCGGGGAGTACGGTGCCATCGAGACTTCCTTTCGCGGTGCGTGCGGCCGGCAGACTCGCGCGTCGTGACCGTCGGCCGACACCTGAGGACATGAATCGACGTGGATTGTCGCGACTCGGGATCGTCCGCGAAAGGCAAAGTAGATAAAACGAAGGTCAAACCCTCCTCAATCGGTGCAAACGCCCGTAAACCGTGTCCGCGCGCCCCTGGGGCGCCTGCGTCCAGACAGCGTCGTCTGCGCCTCTCCTGTCGCGAGGCGCGTGTCATGGCCCTGTCATGGCCCTTGCGCCACACGGGTGAAGGCCCGATAATCGGCCGTCCAGCAGGCCAAAATGAAACAGTGTGTGCGGTGGGCTTTCGCGGGTTTCGAGCTCGATACGGCAGCTGGTGTACTCCGCAAGAACGGCGAGGCGGTGAAGATCTGCCGCCAGGCGTTCCGCGCGCTGGCCCTGCTCGTGTCGAGGCGGGGCGAACTCGTCAGCCGCGAAGAACTCCAGAAGGAAATCTGGGGTGACCGCGTCCACGTTGATTTCGAGCACGGCCTGAATGTCTGTATTCGGCAGGTACGCCAGGCCCTGGCCGACAACGGAGACGGCGACCAGATCGTCGTGACGTGCCCGAGGGAAGGCTACCGGCTGGGCGTTTCAGTGAGACCCCTGGCAGACACGCGCTGGCCTCGCCTTGCGCGATGGAACCCAGGAGCGCCGGGCAACTGGCCTGGTATTCGCCGCTGGGTGGTCGCGGCCACCGCCATGTCGCTGGTGACGGTGTCGGTGCTGGCAGCGGGACTGACCTGGTCGCGCCAGACGTCACCGAACACGGATGCCCGCGACTCCACCACCCCCGCCGGGGTGGCCGCCGCGCCTGCGCCCGCCGGAGCAGGGCCGAACCTGAACCTCGTGGCGTTTTCGAGTCCCTGGCCCACCCCGAATTCCGAGGCGTACGCCTGGTACTGGCGCGGTCGCGGCTACTACGATCGGGCAACAGGCCGGCGGCCCGCCTGGGCACTGCCGTACTTCGAGACCGCCGCGTCACTCGATCCCAACTTTGCACTCGCACACGCGAGCCTGACGGTTTCGTACCTCGATCGAGCGGCGACGGGTGTCGCACGCGCGGAGTCGATGGCGAAGGCGAGGCACGCGGCCGAGCGGGCGGTCGCGCTTGGTCCACACCTGGCCGAAACACACGTGGCGCTGGCGGAACTGAGTTATCGCCTCAACGGCGACATCAGCAACGCGGAGCGTGAATTCGCCCGGGCCCTCGAGCTCGAGGCCCGCAGCGCCTATGCACGACAGCGCTACGCCGCGTTCCTGCACGAGCAACAGCGCTTCGATGAAGCCCTCGAGCAACTGCGCGTGGCCAAGGAGCTGGATCCCCAGTCGGTCATGACCAACTGGCAAATGGCGAACGACCTCTTCTACTCAGGCCAGTACGACGCCGCGATGGCCCAGGCCCACCAGACGCTGCAGCTCGACCCCTCGCATCCGTGGTCGTTTCGTACACTGGGTCAGTGCCTCGAGGCCGTGGGCAGGCAGGACGAAGCCATCGCGGCCTACCAGAAGGCGGGCCAGGTGGCCCTGGGTCACCTGGGGCGTGCGTACGCGATCTCGGGTCGGCGGGCCGAAGCGCGTGAGCTCCTCGAAGCGCTGCTTCGCACTCCCGTCGACGGCACCGGTCATAACGGCGTGGCCATTGCCCTCATCCTCACCGGGCTCGACGAACCCGCGAAAGCGATGGAGTGGCTCGAGCGGACAGGACGCGACGGCGTGCGCCTCCCCTTCAGTCTGCGCGTCGCGCCCGAGTGGAACGCCCTGCGAGCGAGCCGCTCCTTCAACGATCTCCTGAAGAAGAACGGCGTCCGGGGAAGCTGACGCTCGCCGGCCTCAGGCCAGGAGCTTCAGCGCGTCCTTCGCCAGCGACAGATCCACGACACGGTCGAACGGCAGCATCTCGTCCTGGATGCCGAAGTCCAGGTTGATCTGCTGCAGGTACCGGACGCGTTCGGGAGTGATGAGCAGGTCGGCCGCAAACGGCTTGTGTTTCTGCAGGTAGGTCCACTCGGTCAGGTGCTGGGCGTGCGTCTGGTCGGGGAACACCGCCATGCGCGCCTTCAGGAACGCGTCCTGCGACGAGGGCAGCGCCACGAAGCGAAACAGCTTTGCGTACGCCGCGAGCACGCGCACCAGGAGATCCCGCTTTGTCTCGATCATCTTGGTCGAGGTCCAGCCCGCCTGGTAGGTGAACTCCGGCAGTTCCACCGTCATGTTGCCGTGCTCGACGCCGTGCATGTTGTGCGACGCGGCGTCATCGAAGAACGCCGCGGGGCCGGTGCCGGCATCCACGGTTCCGGCCGCCACTCCCTTGAAGATGTCTGCCGTGGAGCCAATGTTGGCGAAGCGGACGCGCGAGACGTCCACCGAGTACTTCCGCATCAGCGTCACCGTCAGCTGGTGCACCAGCGATCCGATGGCGCCCACGCCGACGACCTTGCCTTCGAGATCCTCGAGTGTGCGCACCTCGGGCTTGATGCTGAACAGCGCAAGCCCCGGCACCAGCGTCGCGGCATTGATGATCTTGAGATCCGCACCGCGCTCGACTGCGGGAAACACCTGCCCGAACCCCGACATCGGCGACAGGTCGAGCGAGCCGCTGTAGATGCCGCCGACGATCTTCGTCCCGTCAGCCATCGCGACCACGGTCGGCGTGAGGTCGAAGGACTCGAGGAACCTCTGCTGGCGCAGCAGTTCCGACATGGTCAGGTTCAAGGGACCGGCGGCGGTGGCGAGATGCACCTCGTTGGAGGAACCCGAAGACCGCCCTCCGCATCCTGCCGCGGCCAGGAGTGCGGCTGCGGAGAGCTGCCCCAGCACCGCGCGACGTGAGATCTTCTCGGTCATGTCATTTCTCGGGATCAACGAACAGTTCATCGAGCCGCATGCGGCGCGGGGTCAGCCCCTGCTTGAACGCCGTGTCCTCCAACGCCGCGATCGTCGCGAGATTCGGTCGCATGCCGTAGGGCAACGGGTCATGTCCCACGATCTTGCGCAGCGAAGCGTACTTCTTGTCGGACGCATCGACCGGCGTGCCGGCGTCGAGCCTGGCCAGCCACTCGTCCTTGGCCGTGGAAAAGGCCCTGAAGAGCGACGTGGCAACCCACGGATGCTCCTCCAGCACCGAGTCCTTCACGACAATGGTGCCGTGCATCGGGTAGATCCCCGTCCGCCTGTACCATGCCGCTTCGAGTTCCTTCGCGTCGGGGAACAGGTCGGGGTAATCGGCCTCCACGGTCTGCCACCCGCCTGTCGGCGCCCCGGTGCGTCCGACACCCGCATTGCCCTGGAACCCGGCCACGAGTTCTCCGCTTGCCATCATGTCGGCCAGCGACGTCCCTTCAGGGGCGTGGACGACGTTCGGGGGCAGCGGGAGCTGCGTCACGTGCTCCTCGTCATCGACCACCCACGTGACCTTCGAGGAATCGAGGCCGAACTCGTCGATGAGGATCCCCCTCGTCCAGACGCCGGTGGTGACCGAATACGCGCGGACGCCCACCTTCTTTCCTTCGAGGTCCTTCGGCGTCCTGATGCCGGCGTCGGGGCGGACCAGCAGGCCCGCGTGATGGAACCGCCGCTGGACGAAGATCGGCAGCGCGACAAAGGGCGCTCCGTAGGACCGGGCAATGACGTAGGTCGTCGGCGCAAGCTCGCACACGTCGTACTCGACCTGGCGGACCATGCGGCGGAACGCGGCGATCTGCGGCTTGACGGTGATGATCTCGGCGTCGACGCCTTCGATCGAAATCGACCCATTTCGAATCGCCGACGTGTGCGGATGCTCGGCGACCGCGATTCTGAGGTGCAGCTGATTGGCCATGCAGTGACGACTCGTTGAGATGCTGCTGCCGGGCGGCAAGGGGCGCGGCGACGGCCCTGAGGAACAACCCCACCGCGCGGTATCTTCAGACCGTGCTGTGCCCGACGCTCCTCGTCAATGCCGGAGTGCGACGACCGTCTGGCGCGAGTCTCCATCAGACGCGCCGTCGGCCAATCTGCCAAGGCAAAAGCAGGTAAAACGGCATCAAAAGCAGGTCAACGCGCGCGGGTCACGAGGCCGACGACCCCGAAGTGCGTCACGGGCATCGCAATTCCCTGGCTCGTGCTGCCGGGCAAGGAGGCTCGCCGTCGAGCATGGCCTTCAGAGCACTGCTCCGGGCGGCCAACCACTCGAGATTGGCTTGCAGCCCCTCCGGCGCGCCCGGCGACTGCTTCCCGGTCCATTCGTACAGCGCATCCAGCAGGCCCCTCGTGAGGTCTGGGCCGAGCAATGGATAGGTCAGCACTTCTGCTGTCGCGGCGTACCGATCCTGTTCGGGCCATGACGACACCAGCGCGACGAACAGGAGTGCGGCCTCCTGTGCAGCGGACGCGTCGGGGTGCCAACCAAGAACACCTTTCAACTCGGTGACGATGAGGTCAGCTTGAGAGCGATTGAACTTCTTCTCAACCGCCCTCGCGGCCGACACGAGCATCGCGTCGTCGGCCGGCGATTCGCGCTGCTGCAATGCAGTGACAACATCGGAAAGCTCACCCGATGCGCCCCCCACCGTCGCCAGAATGGCTTGCAAGGCTGCGACCAGGCGCCCGGCGGCGTCCTGGCGAGCGCGACTGACTTCATCGCCGGCCGGGTCGGCAGGACTCGCGAGATGAATGGCCACCGCCTCGGCCAGGGCACGAACGAAATCCAGCGCCTGAGCGTTGCTGGAGTAGCTGATCGATCTCAGTGCACCCGCCAGCGACCCGAGCTTGGACTTGTGGTTTTCGCCAAAGTCTCGCAGCGCCTCGGCCATCGTGGCCGCGGCCTGTTCGGGGGTAAGACGGTTGAAGACCAGGTCGATGAGTTGTTCCGCCGCCTGCCTGCTCTCGTCGTCGGTGCTGGCTCGGAGTTGGTTCAGGGCCGTGTTCACCTGCTCTTGCGCCTGCGTGGGCGAGAGGTGACTGAATGCCATCCGCAACCCACCTTCGAAATGCCACCTCTTCGCGGATTCGCCGTGAGCCTTCACCGCGGTGCGCAGCCTGTCGATGATTCGCGGGAGCTCTTCCTGGCCGGCCACCGCGATGAGGCCGTTCAAGGCGGTGCCAAGCGAGTCGACAGTCGAGCCAACATCCCGTGATGCGGCGATCTGCGTGATCAACAACTCGATCGTGGCGCTCACCGTGTCTTCACCAGGCGGCTTGACGCCAGCGCCGGGTGCCGAATCGAAGACTGATGCCAGCACACTGAGCAGGTTCACCAGTTCGGTGCGCCCTTCAGGAGATAGCGTCTGGCCCAGCGCGCGCGCACACACGGCGACAGCAACCGACCGCTGCTCGGTCCGGAGCCGGAGGCTGACCTCACGGAACGCGTCGAGCAGCGGGTACCTGCGGTCATCGCTGAACGGACGCACCACCTCCCGCACGATGGCCTCGAGTCCGAGTCGGCCGGACGATGGATCCACTCTCGCAGTGGGCGGTAATGCCCGAAGAATCTCGACAACGAGCCGACGGCGCGGGTAGGACGCATTTCGCTCCAGGTCTGCGAAGAGTCGTGCGAACGTCTCGTCGATCTCCGAAGCGTCGGCCAGGGGCACTGCTTGCAGTCCTCTCAGAAGCGCGTCGGTATTCGAATCGCGCCGTGCCCGGAGGGCGACGTCTACGATCCGATCAACAGTCGCCACCGCATCTGCCGCACGCACCCGTCCAGCAAGTGTGGCGACGACAGTGTCGAGGTCACCGTGGTCCCCAGCCGCCGAGACGCGTCGTCGGTCGAGCAGGCGTTCAATGGCGGGCAGCGCCAGTTCGCTCTGTCCCTTTGGCAGGGTACCGATAGCCGTGCCGAGTGCCCATACCGTTGCCGGCGTCGCGGTCGGCAAAGGCGCCGTCAACGCTGCAAGCGCCGTCGGCACGCCCTCACCCCGCACGCGCTCCGCAGCAGCACGAAGGACCGGCATCAGGCGGTCGACGAGCGCGGCATCCCGCGTGGCCGCGAGGGACGCCGAGAGCAACCGCACCAACTGGATGGCGTCCTCTTCCGACAGGCGGCCGGCGAGGGCGAGGAGAAGCCCGCGCCGCGCATCGGAACTCACCGGAGGGTCCAGCAGCATCGCATCAAGCACCCCGCCCACCTGGGGCACGGGCGCCGCGCCGGGCAACGCAGTCCAGAGCGCGGTAAACGCGAGCGTGCCGGCGGTATCGGCAGCTTGCGGCAGACGGGCCAGCAATGCGGATGCGACGGCAGGAGCCTGTTCTTCGGGGAGCCTACCGAGAATCGCTTGCAGGACGTCGCGGCGGGACGCGGTCACAGGCGAGGAGCCGAGGAGATCCGAGGCGTTGAGGGCTTGCAAGACATCGTCGAGTCGCGGCGAACCCCTGAAGGCAAGGATGATCCGGCTCAGGCCCGCGCTCTGGGCGCTGTTGGCGCCCGCAAGCAGCCCGATGAGCGGCGACATGAGGTCGGCCACGCGATCCGGTCTGACACGGGACGCGACCGGTTCGAAGATGACGCCGAACGCGTACGCACCCGTTTCGTCAGGTGGGAGCGACGGGCGTGCACTGAGGGCAACGGCTGCCTGACCTGGATCGAGGCGCGTTCCGATGCTGCGTGCGGCGGCCTTTCGCAGTTCGTCTCGACGTGTTGCCGTGACCGGAAGCGGCGTGACGAGCGTGGCAAACACGTTGCCTCTATTCGACGGCGCGATGCGTTCGGCGAGTCCGTCGAGCAGAGGTTCGAGTTCGGTCGCAGCGAGGGCTTGCGACTCTTCGGCCCTCGTGATCACCGTGTTCAGGAGGGACTCTGCGCGACCAGCGGGCCAGCGCACGTAGAGCGCCCGCAGAAACGCCTCGGGATTCGACGCAAGTCCCACCAGGTCGGACGTGTTCCCGGACGCTTGTGCGATGAATGCATCCCGAACCGACGGGCGCGCGGCGGAGAGCGCCCACGCGGCGATCCGCTGGTCCTGGTCAGTCGCCTGATAGGGCCGGAAGTCGAGCCGGCCCCACAGGTCCTTGGCTTCCGCGGCACTGTTGCCGCCGATGAGCGCAATGGCGTAGACGCCCAGGGCCAGGAGTGCGACCACGAGCGCCGCACCCCCGGCGCGGGTGAGTGCGTTGTTACGTCGATTTCGCCGCTCGATGCGCTCACGTTCCAGCGCGGCCTCGAGACTGGCGGTGACCATGGTCGCGACGCGGCTCCAGTCATCGTCGCGGTCGCTGTAGCGCCGGGCCCATGCGGCATTGTGACCCGGCTGCGTCGCGTCGTTCGAAGTACCGGTCATCCAGGCCTGGCGTTCGATCGCCGTGGCGTGCGAGAGCACGCTGGACCTGTCGCGCTCGAAGCTGTCGGCCTGCACGATCAGCGACCGCCAGATCAGCCCGTCCTGGAACTCTCGCGCCAACCAGCCGACCTTCTTGTCGGCGATCCGATCCCAGCAACGAATCAATGCCTCGTGGCTGATGTCAATCCGCGTGTCGGGCGTGAGCGGCTTGTCGCCGTGCGGCTGCAGAAACGACACACGGTCGGCACGGAAGTGACCGATGACGTCGGTCAGTGTCGCAGGGTCCGCGCCCGTCACCTCGACCAGCGCATCGAACGACTGTGGACGACGAATCGCAAGGCCCTCCGCGTTGATGTCGATGAGCGCCCGGAACAGGTGCTGGATCACGGGCGAGTCGGGTCCTCCGGCTGCGGCGCACGCCTCGTCGGCATTTCGCGACAGGAGTGACCGGAGGCCGCCCGTCCCTTCGTACGCCGAGAGGTCGAGGCGCCAGCCATCGGGCCGCCGGCCGCCGGCGGCGCCTGGCTGCGCGGGTTCATCGGTGACGCGCCGGTGCAGCATCATGAGACCGTGCTGGATGAGGGGCAGTTCATCCTGACCACCACCTCCGTCCGCAACCAGCCGCTCGGCGAGTTCCAGCGTCACGTGTCCGCCGTAGAGCGTCGCGGGCTCGCGGATCGCCCGGACCATGCTCTCGTGCGACATGCGCGGCAGGAGGTACTGGGTATCGTTGACCGCCTCGGCGAAGCCCCGGTACTGCGCACACGCGCCGAGGAACTCCGATCGCATGGTGATGATGACGTGCAAGCCGGGCGGCTTGTCGCGCAGCGCGCCAACGACGAACTGGGTCAGGAGCCGGGCCTCGTCCGGTCCGTGCGTACGCGCGAAGTCGAACAACTCCTCGAATTGATCGATCAGGACGCACAGGTTGTTGGCGCCGCCGAGTCGCAACCGCTCGGCCACCGCCACCGATGCCGTCAGCCCGTGGTTCAGCAGCCGCCGGAGTTCGGTGACGTGGTCCTCGTCAGCTGCCCCATCACCGTCCAGCGGTGCCAGAGAGGCCGCGAGCCGCCGCAGCGGGGCTTCGCGCGGCTGGGCGCGCGAGGTCTGCCAGCGCACGCCGCCACGCGCGTGCTCCTGCTCGAGGCGCGGCTGCACGCCGGCGCGTATGAGCGAGCTCTTGCCACACCCGGAGTCGCCGTGGACGACGACCACCTGCCGCTCGATCAACCGGCTCACGACCTCGTCGGCCATGGACTCCCGGCCGAAGAAGATGGGCCACTCGTGTGTCTCGAACGGACGCAGCCCAGGATACGGCCACGGAGGCAGCGTCACCCGGAACGAGTCGCGCGGCGCGGTCACAGGGCCGCCTCCTGCTCGGCTACGCGTGACAGCCAGTCACGCACAGCGGGGACCCACGGGTCGCGGGTGGCATCGATCCATTCGACGTTCAGGTCACGCGCCGTTTCGCGGCGCTCGTCGGTCGCAATGGGTGGGCCAATCGGATCGATCACCGCGCACGGCAACGGTCGGTTCGAAATCGCGCGGGCCGAGGCTCGGTCGTGGCGCCCGACGACGACCAGGTCTGCGTCCACCTCCCACTCGTCGCTGGCGCTCACGAGCAGCAGGGCGTCGCAGGCACTCATCGACTGGACGCGGCTGTTGCGGACCTGCAGTGAGCGCCGCGTGTCAGACACCACGGGCTCGGGCGCGCCTGGGAAGACGATCAGGCCGTGGTTGCGCAGTTCCGACCGCGTTCGCTTCCAGAGGTCGGCCCGCGTCTCCCGTCCGTGGAGGTACACCACCTGTCCGCTCCCGCCGGCGAGGCGGCGGGCGTACTCCTGCGCCTTGCGCCGCGCTTCCTGCTGCGCCTTCAACGACCGCAGCTTGTCGGCGATACGACCAGCGAGATCCACGATGAGCCGGCGGAACGGATCGCGGCTCATCGGCGTTGGTGCCGGCCATTCATACGGCCGTGTACGGGCATCGGCGCCGGCACGATCGAAGAAACAGAATCCAAGGGGGTCTTCTGCCATGCCGGTCACGCCGGCATCGGTCAGGCCACGGTCCGTCGGCATGATATGGACGACCGCGATGCGCCCTTCTGTCGCTATCCCCAACTCCGCCTGGCGCGCCAACCACCAGGAGCGCTCCGCCTCACACCACTTCGAGTCGAGATACTTCTGCGAGACGAGGACGAGCAGGACGGCCGCATTGCCCACGTTCCGCAGCTGCGGCGTCAGCTCCAGGAGTGGATTCAGCCCCTCGTCCGTCCGTGGACTGCTATCAAGGAAGAGCCTGAACTCTCCGTCGAGGCACTGTCCGAGCTCGCCCTGGAGTTCGCGGGCGAACGCCACCGACCAGTCCTTGAGGCGATAGACATCGGACGCGTCGGCCGCGCCGTGGCTGTAGCTCTGGAAGATGTCGAAGTCGAACGGCTCACCGACATAGGACATGCCAATGCTCCCGCTGCACCTTCTAATCTGGATGTGGAGCGGCAAGTATATATGCGACGGCCGGTGGCCGTAACCACTGACAGGCCGACGCAGCTGGTAAGGCAGAGCTCCGAGCGGTACTAGCCCGTCGGGGGCCGCACACCGTTCCTGGTGTAGGCAATCGTGCCGAACCCCCTGACGAACTTGTGCATCCTCTCGCGCCTGGTGCCGTCGCCACTGGTCTGCTCGACCTTGTAGTCGAAGCCGTCCGGGTTGGCGATGATCTCGTTCAGCGCGTCGAGCAGGCGCACCATCACGCTGTTCTCGAGGTTCACCATGAAGTGCCCCGGGAACACGTAGTCGAATTCGTCGAGGCGCGCCACCAGTCTTGCGAGGCAATCGCGGTAGGTGGTCAGGTTCGCGTACTGCCCGTTCGGCCTCCCCGGGCTGGGGCCGCTTCCGCAGCCGGTGACGTCGCTGCACACATCGTCGCCGGCGAAGAGAAAGCGGCTTTTCCTGTCGAGATACATGGCGTGCCCGGGAGTGTGTCCAGCCGTCCAGACGAGTTCGACGTCATGGTCGCCGCCGAGGTTGAAGGTGTGTCCGTCCTTGACAGCGACCAGCTCGTAATCCCTGTAGACGGGCAGGTCCTTCCTGTCGAACTGCAGCCAGATGTTGTTGCCGTTCCTGTCGAACAAGTAGTCCCACGCGCCGGGCTTGCACCGGTTCGTGATGCTCTCGTGGTCGTACTCGTGGCGGTACACCGTGTCGAACCTGCAGTTGCCGAGCACGTGGTCGGGGCCGATGTGGGTGTTGGCCACGATGAGCGGCATCCCGCCGGTGATCGTGTTCACCAGGCCCTTCATGTCGCCGACGCCGAAGGCGGTGTCGATGAGCATCGCCTTCCTCGGGCCGATGACCAGCCACATCCAGACGTCGCCGGCACCATCGCAGTTCTGGTTGAAGAGGCCGTACAGGTTGTCGTAGAAGCGGTACACCTCGACATAGGGGTTGATGTCGTACACCTTCATGCTGCCGCTGCCTTCGCGGAGCATCTTCATGTAGGCCCAGCTGATCTGGTTCTGGGGAGCGCCCCACGAGATCCGCTTCGCCTTCGACGCCCCGTGAATCGGCCACATCTGTCCATTCATCGTCGTTCTCCACGTCTTGGCCCCGATGGCACCAGGGCCCTGGCCCTGAGCGAGCACGCCCTCGTCGTCGTGGCGAGTCGAAGGGCTACGCCTTCCTGTAACCGTAGGAGATGACGCTGAATCCCTTGATGAACTTGTAGTACCTCACCGAGGACTCCGTGCCGCCCTTGTTCCACTTCTCGACCGTGTAGTCACAATCCTCGGGGTTGGCGAGGATGGCGTCGCACGCCTCGAGGACGTTCGGCATCAGGTTGTTCTCGATGTTGGTCATGAAGTGGTTGGGGAAGATGTAGTCGTACTCCCCCATCCGGCCGACGAGCCGCTTCACGTTGTCGCGGTACACCTGGAGCGCCGTGTTCTCGCCATGAGGGCCCGGCCGGGTGATGTTGACGGAGCCGCAGCTCGACACGTCGCTGCAGATGTTGTCGCCGGTGAACAGGATGCGGTCCTTCTTGTCGAGATACGCCGCGTGTCCGGCCGAATGGCCACCCGTGAACACGAGTTCGACCTCGTAGTCGCCGCCGAGATTGAAGGTGTGGCCATCCTTGACGCCGACGATGTCGTACTTCTTGAACGTGGGCAGGTCTGCCCTGTCGAACTCGAGCCAGATGTTGTCGCCGTAGTCGTCGAAGAGGTAATCCCACAGGTGCGCGTTCTGCATCTCGAGGTACGGCACGAGATACTCGTGGCAGTGGACCCTGTCGAACCGGCAGTTGCCGAAGGCATGATCGGGGTGTTCGTGGGTGTTGACGACGATCAGCGGCTTGCCGCCGGTGAGGTGCGCGACGAGCCCATTGATGTCACCGAGCCCGAAGCCACAGTCGATGAGCATCGCCTTCTCGGGCCCGACAATCAGGTGCATGAAGAAGTCGCCGAGCCCGTCGCAGTTCTCCGAGAACAGCTCGTAGAGGTTGTCGCGGAACTGATAGACCTCGACGTACGGGTTGACCGGATAGATCCGTCTCGTCTTGTTGCGTTCCCGCAGCTCCTTCATGTACGCCCAGCTGATCTGGTTCTGTGGCGTGTCGAACTTGATGCGCTTCGACTTCAGTCGTGACGAGATGGGCCAGCCTTCCTTGCGCCTCCGCACAGCGACCGCCGGAGCCACCGAGCGTCCGGCAGTGGGAGCCACGGTGCTTTCCACGTTGCCGCTGCGCCCTGACGCCTGCGCAGCGTGCAGCGGGAGCGCTGCAGACAGCCCCAGGCCGGCGACGCCCGTTCCCGTGCTGACAACGAAGTCCCTTCTGCTCGTCTTCATTGAGCGTTCCTTTCCGTCATCTCGACGCGGAACAGCGTAGCGCCGAAGGGTCGCCGTACGCGTCCGTCTCGCAACATCTGTGTCCCACCCGTAACACGGCAGGTCTTGCGTCGAGCACTTCAGGATCGGGCGCAGCGTGAAGGGAGGATTGGGCGCAGTGTGAAGGGGCCGGCGTGCTACCGCGTCATCGCGACGGCGTTCTTGCTGAGGATCATCACCGGCGGTGCCGGCGCACGCGGATCCACGCGGGCGCCGGCCATCGCCTGGCTCGAGAGCGCTGGGCTCAGAGCGTGTCCCAGAACTGCTCGATGCGCGTGCGCATCGCCGCATCGGGCAGGCGGCCGTGGCCCGCGCCCATGTTGTCGACCAGGTTCTTCACCTGCGTCGTGCCGGGAATCGCGGTGGTCACCGCGGGATGCGACACGACGTACTTCAGGAACACCTGCGCCCACGACGAGGCGTCGAACTCCTTCGCCCAGGCGGGCAGCGGCACGTTGGCGACCTTGCCGAACGTGCTGGCCGCGCCGCGGCCGCGGCCGCCGAAGGGCACGTTGATGAGTACCGCCATCTTGCGCTCCTGCGCGAGCGGCAGAATGGCATCCGCGGCGCCGCGGTTCGCGATCGAGTAATCCACCTGGATGAAGTCGAGCGGGTACTTCCGCATGCCCGCCATCTGCGCCTCGTACTGGGCATCGTTCGACGTGCTCATGCCGACGTAGCGGATCCGGCCCTGCTTCTTGAAGTCGAGGAGCGCCGGCATCAGGACGTCGAGCCCGTGGAGGTTGTGGATCAGCATCAGGTCGATCGTCTTGACGCGCAGCCGCTCGAAGCCCGCCTCAATCTCGGTCGCCGGGGTTCCCAGCTCGCCCCGAATCGGCGTCTTCGTCGAGATGAAGTAGCTGTTCCGGTTGCCCAGTTCCGAGAGCAGCTGGCCGATGACCTCTTCCGACCGTCCGTAGCCGCGCGCGGTGTCGATGACCTTGCCGCCCAGCTTCGACATCTGCGAGAGAATCTCGCGCAGCGGCGCGAGTTGCTCGGGCGTGTCGACGCCGTACGCGTTGGTGCCGAGGCCGATGACCGGCAGCTGCTCGCCGGTCGAGGGAACGCCCTTCGTGATGAGCGGAAGCGTCGTTTGCTGCGCGAACAGGTCGAGCCGGTTCCCGAGTAGTGCCGATGTGCCAGCCATGGCGGTGAGTTTCAGGACGCTACGCCGTCCGGGGCGATTCGTAGGCATCTGCCAGTCTCCTTCGCGGTGTGGGGTAAAGCGTGGCTCACGATATCAATACGACGCGGTCGAAATCCACGGGCTGGCGTGACTGGCTCCGCACCACCACGGCCGCGACCGCGTGCGGCCGACGCCATCCGCGTCGAGCGCGTCCTCCTCGAGTTCGGGGCCGTCCGCGTCGGCGCAGGCCGCTGACGAGCACGTGCCCTCACTGCAGCTTCGTCGCCAGCGCGTTCGTCCCCGCCGCCCACGTCTGCCCTGCGGCGTCCCAGTACATCGACCACTCGACCACGATGGGCGCGGCGCTCGGTCCGAGGCTCTCAACGAGCACGCCAAACCTGCGGCCGGCCGACGCCGGGAACATCGATGAGATCGGCACGTTGAAACGAGACCGGGGCAAGATGCCGGGGAAGGTCCGCTGGAGCGACGTCCGGTCTTCGAAGAATACGGTCACCTGGACGTCGGCGACGTCGGCCGAGGGGTTCGCGACGAGCACGTACGTGTCGAGGTTGCGGCTGGCGTCGACCTCGCCCTCGGCGATGGCCCAGCGCGTTCCGGTGGTCGTGGCCCCGGCGCTGTTGTGTGCCTCGTACCAGTCGGGGCTCGGCCACCAGAGTGCTCGCTCGACGATCACCGGCACTCCGTTGGCCGAGCGGATGCTGGTCGACACGGCGGTATCTGCCAGGCGTGCGTCCTCGTAGTCGACCCAGATGTTGTAGCGACTGTTGCCTGGCACGGAGAACTGCTTCTCGACCGACGACCCATCCGGCAACAGGTAGCTGGCCTCGATCTGCGCTGGAGTATCGCCGGGATTCGCCACGAGCACGAAGAGGTCGAAGTACGGGCCCGTGGCACCTTCTGCGAAGAACCACGTGGTCGCTGGCGCCGTCACGCCGGCACTCGCGTGACCCGCGCTAAACGGTTGCCCGGCCACGTCCATGTAGAGTGCGCGTTCGACCAGGATGCGTTGCCCGTTGAGGCTCTCGATGACGGCAGACACCTCGGCGCTCGCGAGTGCCGCACCGAGCCCGGGGAACTCTTCGACGTCGACCCAGACGTTCGTCCGCGAGTTCGGGGACAGTGTGTACTCCTTTACGAGCGGCGCACCGGCGGTCCGCAGGAATCGGACGCGCACCTGCGCCGCCGCGGAGTTGGGATTCTGCAGCAGGTAGAACAGGTTGAAGGTGCCGTGCGTGGCGCCCTCGGCGAGATACCACGTCAGTGCAGGCGAGGCGGTTGACGTCTCGGCGTGCGCTCCGTACGCGCTCGCACCCGCCCACGACACCGTGCGATCGGCGATGATCGGCACGTCGGACTCGATCGTCGTGGCGAACTCCGCGGTGGCCATCTCCGGAAGCGTGCCCACGTCCACGGTCGCACGCGCGTGGGCGTCGACCACGACCAGCTGGCTGCGGATGGTGTCATCGGGCATCTGGTAACGCACCTGCACGTGCGCCGGGTCTGCCTCGATGTTCAACAGCGCGATGCGCGTCGAGAACGTGGAACTGGTCGCGCCCTCGGCGAAGTAGCGCTGGACGAAACCGCGCGGATGCGTGCCGCGTGCGAGTTCGTCGGCCGTGCCGACGCCGTCGCCGTCTGGATCGCCGAGTGGCCCGTCGTTGCCGGCGCCGCTGTCCGGATCGAGTCCATAGGCCAGCTCGATCTCGTCAACGATCCCGTCGCCGTCGCGATCGGGCGCGACCGGGCCGGTGGTCGTCCCACCCAATGGCGCCATCGCCGAAAGGCAGTTCGCCACATAGTCCTCGGCGTCCTCCTCTGTCGGTCTCTCGTCGATCGGCGTCTCGTCGATGGCCCTGAACGGGACGTGCCCGGGCCGATAGGGACTGGTGAACGTGAAGCGCGCCGACTGACCAGGACCGATCGAGGGCGTTGCGCCGCCGCCCGCGGGATCCGCGAGCGGCGCCATCCACGTGACGCCGCTCGGTGTCGGTAGAAGCAGCCATCCCGCGGGGCCGCCGATCGCGCTGACAGGCGTCGGGACATCGATCGCGAAACCCGAGAGCGGGCTCGCGCTGCCCGTGATCACCGCCACGTCGTAGATGTACTGGTTACTCCGAGCCGCGCTGCGACACCGCCGGCGTGACCGACACCTGGACCGCGCTGGACGGGTCACACACCGCGGCGCCGGCACGCGCGCTGCCCTGCGACGCGCTGCCGCTGCCGGCCCATTCGGCGTGCCAGTGAGAAGAAAGCGGATCCTCCGGTCGCTCGTCAGCGACGATCATCTTGAACTTCGACGAGCGCAGCAGCACCGCGAGCCACGACCGTTCGAACGGGGTCAGGAGCTTGTGGCGGATGTCAATGCTCGTGCCCTCGCGGTGCGCCTTGTGCGGCGCCACCCAGTCGCGATCGGTGTCGTAGCGCCCCCCCCACGGAAGGCTCATGCCCGATGTCTGTACCACCTTCCCGGCAGCTGGCCATGGCCCGAGGTAGGGCGGGCCTCTTCGGAAGTCCGACACGGCTTGCAGATAGTCGTCCCGCACCGCCTTCGCGAGATGGTCGCCACTCAGGCCGTGCGAGTTGCCCGTTTCGATTCTCGAAAGTGCGGAATCCAGCGGAACGAGATTGACGCCAACCCTGACGTCAATGCGCCGCACTGTCGTCGCCTGCCCGGTGCCGCACGTCAACGTCACGTCGACTCCTCCCGCAACGTCTGACGGCCTGAAGAAGAGCAGCGTCGGCTGCCCGGGCACGGTCGTTCCCGACACCGTCCTCTGCCCGGTCCCGTCGAGGTCCGTGAAGAGCGCGCCAAGCGGACGAGGCCCCGAATGCGTCGCATCATCGTGCGCACCATTCGCCGATCCTGCACGTGAGAGGCCGATGACGAAGGGCCACGCGTACGGCGTTCCCGGCGACTCGCACCGCACGTCGACGAGCACCGACCCGCTGCCGCTGGTCCCAGCCGGCGGAATCCGCGCGACGCCGACATCCAAACGAGCCGCCAGGCCGGCTATTTTCTCGATCGAGATATTGAAGGTTCCCGCATTGTCGGAGTAGAAGCAGTCGCCGTAGGCCGCCCACAACGTCGTGGCACCGGGGGGGACCGTCACCGTGATCGGCATGAACCCCGGTAGCAGGAAGTCGTTCGCGAGATCGGTCGACACCTGCCCGCAGCCCGCAGGCGGGGTGATGTAAGGCGAGAGGTTCGTCAGCAGTGCGCCATCCCGTGGAACGCGGCCGTCCGTGAAGGCCGCGAAGCCGCCGGGGTCGCTCATGAAGCACGATTGCGGCGCGCAGTAGTTCACCAGGCCGAATACGCTGAGGCGGATCTGGTCCCCAGGCTTGATCGACAGCGCCGCCAACGAGATTGCGTGCCCCGGGGAGACCGCTGACGGATCGTTCTGCGTGACGAGGTAGGTCTCGCGCGGATCGATGGGAACGGTGACAGGCTGGGCGAACGCCGGGAAGACCGCCGCCAACGAGACCACGAGCGAAAACGCGAAACCTGCACGCCGGCCGCGGAACGTCCTCTGCCCCACGACAAGCGTGTCGGCCGGGGAGCCAGACACACGCATCCTTCACCCTCGCGCCCGTCGCCGGGCGCACATTACCTTCCGACGTTCACAGGCACACCGTCGCAACGACCAGGATGGAGGGCGTCAGTTTGCAGTCCGACCGGGCATTCGTCAAGGCTCGACGTCAGGCTCGCTTCACCACCACGGCGGCGATCGCGTGCGGCCGACGCGGGCCGAGCTGCGCGCCGAGGCGGGTCACCAGCGTGGCCCAGTCGTGCGCCGCCACGTCGTCGGGCGCCATCCGTTGCGCCTGCACCGCCGAATGCCTGAACGCGTCGGCCCAGTCGCGACGCGCGTCGCCATCCGCGTCGAGCGCGACCACCTCGAGCTCGGGGCCGTCCTTGTAGATGGCCACCAGTCCAATCCCGCGTTGTCCCGGCAGACGCACCTCGAGCCGTGCGACACGCCCCTTCGGATCGTCCTCGAAGTGCGCGAGCAGGCCTTCGACCAGCGGGTGCCCTGACGCGAAGAAGTCGATCGTTTCGTTCTCGACCGCGTGCTCCCGGTCGAACGTGCCGACGAACGACGACCCGGCCGGCACGCCGGGCAAGGCATCGATGACCGCCTCGTTGCCGAACTCGATGGCGTACGTCCGGTAGTCGCGCACCTCCACGACGTGGAATCCGAGCCCCGCGGCGGCGTTGACGACGACCTGCTCCATCAGGGCATCGAGCCCCGCTGGGACACGCGCGAGAATCGCCGGGCCCATCTCGGCCCGAAACGGATCCCGGTGCAGTTGGTGATACGCGGCCGCGTGGATCCGTGAGCGCGCCGCCCGCGCGTCGGAGATGAGCCGGTCGATCGCGTCGTCAGACAAGGCTGCCGCGGGAGCGAGTGCGAGCTCCTCGAGCGCGCGCTCGACCTGCCCCAACTGCTGATCGATGCCGGCGACCGGGGCGTTGAACACCCCGAGCCGCTCGAACAGCCTGACAGCGTCGGCGGCGATCCCCGCGGCGGGGCGGAAGTAGACGATGTCGACGGGGATGCGCCGGCCGATGCGATCGAGGCGGCCGATGCGCTGCTCGACGGTCGATGGCTTCCACGGCAGGTCGTAGAGCACGAGACGATGGCAGAACTCGAAGTTGCGTCCTTCACCGCCGGCTTCGGTCGACACGAGGATGCTCGGGCCGTCGCCCGCGCGGAACTGCGCGACCTCGATGTCGCGCCGCGCCGCCGACAGGTCCTCGTGGAAGACGCCGCTGGCGACGCTCGCACGCGCGCTGAGCGCGTCACGCACCATCTCGAGCGTCTCTCGGTGGGCGACGAACACCAGCGTCTTCTCGCGCGCTGTCCTCCACCGTCTCGCCTGCTTCAGCAGCCAGGCCAGTCGCGGATCGGCGCGATCCATCGCGTCGGCCTGTTCACGCCACTCCCCCTCGTCGGGTCCGAGCACCGCCTTGAGTGCGGCACCGGAGGCCAGCGCCCGCCTGATGCGGTCGATCACACGCCGGCGCTCGACCGGATCCCGCGGCGGCTCCCCGGATCGTGCGAGTCGTTCCGGAAGCGACGCGTGCGCGTCATCGACGGGTGGCAGGTCGATGGGTATGGGCACGCGCGGCGGCAGCCCACCGATGTCCACGCGTCGCGTTGAACTGGTACACGGCGGGAGCGGGGTGCCCGACGCGAGACGCGCCTCGACATCCACCTCGGCGCGTCGCGCTGCGGCTGACGCGTCAGATAGCCCCGGGAACTCGTCGGGGCGCAGCAACTGCAGCAGCCTGAAGAACCCGTGCGCATCGTCTTCGAGTGGCGTGGCGCTGAGCAGGAGCACGTGGCGCCCGAGCGCAGCGATCGGCGCGACGGCGCGGTACTCGGGCTCGCCGGGATGCCCTGGCCGTCGTCGCAGCCGCTGCGCCTCGTCGACGACGAGCAGGTCGATGCCGGCCGCGACGGCCTGGCGTGTCAGTTCTGGCCGCTGCACGATCGTCTCGAGCGCGACGACTGCCCGGCGATGCACGTCGAACGGGCTGAAGCCGGGGCCGAAATCGTGCTCGACGTCGGCGAGGCGTGGCGCATCGAGCAGCGTGAACACCTGGTGGTACTTGCGCCACAGCTCGCCCAGCCACTGCACGGTGAGCGATTCAGGCGCGACGACGAGGCAGCGCTCGATTGGCTGCGTGTGCAGCAACCGGTTCATGATCAGCGCAGCCTCGATGGTCTTGCCCAGGCCCACCTCGTCGGCGAGCAGCCACCTGACGGGCAACCGCGCCGTCGCGCGCTCGGCGACGTGCAACTGATGCGGGAACAGGCGGACACGCCCGCCGAGAAACGATCCGAGCCCGTCGGCTTCGCGCATCGCGAGCAGGCGGAAAATGGCGAGGCGCGTCAGCCAGTCGTCGGCCTCGTCGATGTCGCCGGCGGCAAGTCGCTCCAGTGGCGGGCGATCACGTCGGCGGGGCGCCTCGTTCCCCGGCGCGAGCGCGTCGGTGCCTGCGGCGAACCGCAGCGTGACGCCCGCTTCCTGGAAATGGACCACCAGGACGCGTCCCTCGATCGCGGTGACCCGTCCGGTGCCGAGTTCTTCGTTGAAGCGGTGGACCAGGAGATCGCCGACCGACCAGGGATGCACGGCACTGATTGTATCGGGGCTGACGAAACGGCGTGTGGCGCGGAGGCGGCTACGGCAGATTCTCGAGGTCGGCCAAATCCTTGTGTCGCCCTGCGGCCCGCTTGTTGACCTTCAGGTCGGCGAGCGATATGACCGGCACCCGCACATCGTCCAGGTCGAATTCCACCGCCCGCGCCCGGCACACCTCGAACTCGACGCCGTCGATCGAGGTCATCACCTCGATGCGGAACGGCGGTACGCCGAGTCGAACGATGCTTCGGGGATCGGTGAAGAGCGTGGGTTCGAGCGCGGGCAGGTCAAAACCAAACTCCCGCAGAGAGCCAACGACGCGCTCGGCGTTGTCCGGCGTAGCACGGATCCAGACATCCAAATCGACGGTCGCGCGCGGGTAGCCGTGGAGGCCGACCGCGTAGCCCCCGACCAGCAGATAGTCAACGCGGTTCGCGTTGAGCAATCTCAAGAACTCTCTGAAGTCGTCCGTCAGTAGCGGCGCGTCCATAAACGGTCCGGCGCATGATCTCCATGGCCGCCAGGCGCTCTGAGGCAGAGCGCCCCCACCACCAACCGCGATCGTCTGGCTCGTCGTGCAGCGACTGCACAACCACGGCTGAGCGATTCACAGCCAACGACAGCGACGTCGATGCCTGACCCACCGCGCCAGTATACAGCCCCCTCGCGCGGAGAACCTGGGCGGAGACCGGTGTCGTCGCTCGAACGTGTGCCAACCGGGCCCCGGCGTGTGTTCGGCGACCTGGAAGGACCGCGCTCGCCACCCGACCCCCGCGAGCGTACGCCAAGGACCATCCGGGCCTCGTGCGCCATCACCGTCCCCCTGGCGTCGCATCCCGCGCCTGCCGTTTGATGCATGCCATCTGATGGCATACATTAGATGTCATGCAAGGCGACTCGAGCCTGGAACGTACACAGGTGCAGTTTGAGCGGTGGCAATACGACGCACTGAAATCGCGCGCCGCGCGCGAGGGGCGCAGCCTGTCTGGGATCGTTCGCGAGGCGGTCGCGGCGTTTCTCGCGGTGCCGACCGCGTCACCAACAGTCGGGAGCATCGCGGGCTTCGCGTCAGACATCGACCTGCGCGGCGAAGACCACGACGTCCTGCTATACCCGGCCGCGCGACCCGCCAGCGAGCCCCCGGGCGCCAAGGCCGCCGCGGCGTCACGACCGGCCACTCGTGCGCGCCGACACCGCCCCACATCGTCGACGGCATCAGGCAGGCGCGCTCGCACGAAGGCGCGATGACGACACGACTGTTCGTTGACACCAGCGCCTGGGTGGCGCTTGCGAACCGCGCCGAGGCAGCGCATGCGACGGTCAGTGCCGCACTCCAGGAACCCGGAGTGCGGCTCGTGACGTCGAGCTTCGTCTTCGACGAGACGGTCACGCTCTGTCGCATGCGCCTCGGCCACACCGCCGCCCTGCGCGTCGGCGCCGTCCTCCGCGGCGACGCCGTCGATCTCGTCCACGTCACGCCCGACGACCTGGCCGAGGCGTGGGCGCTGTTCCTGGCACGCGCCGACCAGGCCTACAGCCTGACCGACTGCACGTCGTTCGTCCTGATGCGCCGCTTGCGCCTCGACACAGCGGCCGCACTCGACGCCGACTTCGCGCGTGAGGGCTTCCGCGTCGTACCCTGAGCAATCTCAAGAATCCTCTGAAGTCGTCGGTCAGCAGCGGCGCGTAGAGCGACGTCAATGCCCGACCCACCGCGCCAGTAGACAAATCCCCCGCTCCCTACCGCGCCCTCGCCATCTCCATCACGACGTCGTACTGGAAGCGCACGAAGCGGTGCAACTCCGCGACGAGAATCCGCTCCTGGTCGCTGTGCGCCCCGAAGCCCTTCTGGCCGTCCTCGGTGTCGGTCGCCGGGCCAATCCCGTAGCACTGCGGACCCTTGGCGCGGATGTTCGACATGTCGGTCGCGCCCGTGCCCATCGTCGGCAGCGTCACCGTGTCGTAGTGCTTCGTGACCATCCGCTCGATGACCGAGAACGCTTCGGTGTTGAGACGTGATCCGCCAGCCGGCCGATAGCGATCACGCCCCCAGCGCACCTCGACCCTCGGGTCGTTGACCACCTTGCGGACCATGTCGAGGAACGCCTCCTGATCCTCGTCGGGGTGGAGCCGCACGTCGATCGTGGCCTTCGCCTCGGACGGGATCACGTTGTACCGGAACCCGGCGCTGAGGATCGTGGGAACGAGCGACGTGTGCGTCATCGACCAGTGCGCCGGTTCGTTGGCGAGCATCCAGTCTTCGACCGGCTTGTGCACCGTCGGGTCGGGATTCAGCAGGTCGCGGTATTTCTTCGCCACGTCGGGCTCGACGATCGTCGAGAGCTTCCTGAAGTACGACGCCGTCGTCTCGTTGAGCCGGAGGGGCGGCGTCCATGCGCCGATGCGGCCAATGGCGGCAGCGACGCCCAGCACGGCGCTGTTCTGGTTCGGCACCGACCCGTGACCGGCAGGCCCCGTCACGACGAGTTCGACGAACCGCGGCTCCTTCTCTGTGGTGCCGATGTTGGCCTGGCGCACTCGTCCGCCGGTTCGCACGACACCGCCGCCCTCGGCGAGGCAGAACTCCGAGTCGATGGCGTCGAAGTGGTGGTCGGCCATGAACTGCGCGCCGACGTCGGGTGCCCCCTCCTCGCCGGATTCGGCCAGCAGGATCACGTCACGGTCGAGCGGCGTCTTCGTGCGCGCCAGGTGCAGGACGAGCATCAGGCCGGCGACGAGGTTGTCCTTGTCGTCGACCGTGCCGCGGCCGTACACATACCCGCCATCGATCGTTCCGGCGAACGGCGGGAACGTCCACTTCTTCGGGTCGACGGTGACGACGTCGGTGTGGCCCATGACGAGCACGGGCCGCTTCTTGCCGCTGCCCTTGATCCGGACGACGAGGTTGGGACGCTGCGGATCCTTCGCAAAGACCTGGTAGGGGATGCGTTCCGCGTCGAGCACCTGCTTCAGGTACTCGACGGCGCGGATCTCGTTGCCCGGCGGGCTGCTGGTGTCGCGCTGGAGCAGCGCCTGGAAATGCTTGAGCGTTTCGGCCTCGAAAGCCGGTGTGCCCGGGCCGGATTGCTGGGCACGCGGCTGCGAGGTCAACGTGAGGGCGATGAGCGACACGAGCGCAAGGCGTCGAACCATGCGCACATGTTACACGCGCGTCGCGCCGGCGATGCCCGGGCTCGGGCCGCACTGGGGTGCGGCCCCTGCGCGATCACGCCTGCGGTGGCCCCTACGCGATCACGCCTGCGGGTACACGCGACGCGAGTTGCGGCTAAGATGTCGCCCGTCCAGGAAACGAGCGCCACGTCCCCGAAGGGCGACGAGGCACGGAGGTCCGCACATGGCACACGCAGACGACGTCTACGTTCCTCTCGGTGATGCGCAGCGCCGGCTGACGACCGCCATCGACCTTGTCCTGGTCATCGGGAGCGTCGCCGTGATGCTGGCGTGGCTCGTTGGCCGCCCGGTTCTCTACTCGGCAACGGCGCCAGTCATGTCGCCGTTCACCGCGCTGTCGATCTTCATCATGACGGCCGTCAGGCAGGCGCGGCTCCACCTCGACACGTGGAACCTGCCCATGAGCCTGGCCATGACCGGCCTCGTGCTCGGTGGCAACGTGTCGTCGCTGGTCATGCTCGCCACGACGCCGCGCGAGCTCTGGGCGACCTTCCCCGACATCGTCCTGACCTCGGCGATGACATCCCTCGGGCTCGTGCTCTTCTGCTCGTACGACCTCGTGATCACCCTGCGCGAGACGCCGCGGTCGGCGTTCATCATGGACGACCTGCTCATCCACCTCGCACTCGTGCCCGGCGGCCTGAGCCTCCTCGGGTACCTCCTCGGGAACCCAACGTACCTGAGCATCCACGCTGACCCGCGCGTCGGCATCTCGCTGCTCGAAATGTGCTTCCTCGGCCTCTACGCAACGGCCGCCATCATCTCGAACCCCAGGCTCTTCCTGTGGGGCTTTCTCGGCGCGAGCTGGTCGAACCGCGTCGTCTTCGCCGTACTCTTCGTGAACCAGTTCGTTGCGCCGCTCGTCGTCGCCCTGTTGCTCTCGACGCCCGGCGTGCGCGGCCCCGGCGTCGAGTTCTTCGTGATGCTCGCAGGCGTCGTGACGACGATGTCGTTCCTGCTGTTGCAGGCACGCGTGGCCCGGCGGGGGGCAGTGGACGGCGGTCCGCTGGGGGACGGGACAACGCCGTAGTCGGCTGGGCACGCGCATGATCTGAGGGGGCGCGCATCGCCTCGCGCCGCAGAAGGAGTGAGCGGTCACCAACCCGCACGAGCTGGCTCGAGGCGCGTCACACGGCTGTGCTGTGGTAGTCTCCGCCGCACATCGCGCGGCCTCGTGTGCGGAGCCTGCTATGCTCAAGCCGAAGTCCTTCCTGTTCATCGTGATCATGGCCGTGAGCCTCTACGTCCTCGTGCGCGTAGAACGGTTCCTCATCGAACCGGCCAATCCGCAGTGGCTGCACTTCGGCAAGTACGGCTGGACGATCGTCGGCCACGGACTGGCGGGAGCCGCGGCGATGCTCGTGGCGCCCTTCCAGTTCTCGGATCGGCTGCGGACCTATTCACCGCGCCTGCATCGCACGCTGGGATACGTTTACGTGATTGGGATGATGGTGCTGGCGCCGCTCGGCGCCGTCATGCAGTACAACGCCGAGACGCTTCACGGGTGGCCGCGCTCCTTCACGGTGCTGGCTGTCGTCCTCGCGGTGCTCCAGGTGTTCACGACCGCCGTGGCCCTGTTCTTCGCGGTTCGCCGGCGGCTTTCCGCACACCGTCAGTGGATGGCGCGGAGTTACGCGGTGGGCCTCGTCTTCTTCGCCAACCGCTTCGTCCTCGGGGTCACCGGCATCGAGTCGGTCGAGATGGTGCAGGCGGTGATTTGGACCTGCATGGCGCTGGCCGTGCCCCTGGCAGATCTGGCCAACGATGCCGCGGAGGTGCGGCGTGCGCTGCGTGCGCCCACGAACGCCGCAGCCGTCGGTGCCGTCTCGGCGAGCGTGGCACCACTCGCGTGATCGGCGGCAGCGCTCCTCGCTGGGCAGCACGTCGGGAATCGAAGACGACTCCGCCGTCTCGATGGACGCGGCCCCCGGTCTCCGCTAAGATTTGCCACTTCACTGGGCAGTCAATTTCACCGGGAGGCAGCACCATGTCTGCGTTCGAGACCATCAAAGCGGCGTACGCGGCGTTCGGGCGTAACGATCCGTCCGTGCTGTTCGGGGCCATGGATCCAGCCATCAGCTGGAACGAAGCCGAGGGCAACCCCCTGGCCGATCGCAACCCGTACGTCGGCCCCCAGGCCGTGGGCGAAGGGGTGTTCGGGCGGCTGCTCGCGGCCATCGACAACTTCACCGCGGTACCGTCGACGTTCATCGACGGCGGCGACCACGTCGTGGTGCTCGGTCGCTACGGCGGCACGGCGAAGGCCGGCGGCGCGGTGCTCGACGCGCCGTTCTGCCACGTGTACCGCTTTCACGAGGGCAAGGCGGTGATGTTCCAGCAGTACACCGACACGACGCAGTGGGCGCGGTTGATGCCGTAGCCCACGCCGCCTGAAGCGTTTCACCTATTCGGCAGGTTGCCTGGTGACCACGAATCAGGTCGGCGGCCGCGCGCCATGCTGCGCACGGTTCACCCCGGCGGCCGACAAGCCGAGGCCGCGCGAATGTTGGCCCTGGTCAGATGCCCGTGTACCAGGCCCAGCCATTCTGGATGTCGCCATTGGCGCCACCGTCATCGAAAACATCGGTGACGACGATGCGGCGAACGAACTTCAGGCTCTTGTAGCCGACGTGCCGTTCGGCCCGCAGGCGGAGCGGCGCCCCGTGGGCGACGGGCAAGTCGATGCCGTTCATGCCGTAGGCGAGCAGCGTCTGCGGATGCAGCGCGTCGAGCATGTCGAGGCTGTTCACGAATTCGTCGTAGGCGTGGAACACCACGAAGCGCGCGGTGGGCAGGATGCCCGCGACGTCGAGCACCGTGGCGAGCGGCACGCCCGTCCATTCGCCGATCGCTGTCCAGCCCTCCTCGCACGTGTGCCGGGTGATCTGGGTCCGCGACGGCAGCGCCTTCAGGTCGGCGAGCGAGAGAGCCTGCGGACGGGCCACGTGGCCCTCGACCTGCAGACGGAATCCGGCAAAGCCGTTGGGTTGCAGGCCGCGATACTCGGCGCCCATCGGCGACTCTTTACGACCCGGATCGACGGTGCCCACCGCCGGGAACGGCGTAAGCGCGTCGCGTCCGTACTCCTTGACCAGCGGCTGCCCCGGTGCGAGCACCGCGCGGTGTGCGGCATAGGTGAGGTTGTCGCCCATCCGCAAAACGTTGCCGTAGGTCGGCGGCAGGTCGCCTGGCACGCGCGTCAGCGCCAGCCCGCCGAGACCGGTCGCGCCGAGCACCAGGGCGCGCCGCCGCGTGATCAGCCGGGAGGTCGTCTTCATCTCAGCGTCCCAGGGTCATCGACCGCATGTGTCGCCTGAAGCCGGTCAAGGCGATCATCGCAATATGAACGAGCACGAAGAGGGCGAGCGTCACGAAGAGGACGAAGTGGATGGTCCGCGCCGTCTGGTACCCGCCGAAGAGCGCCAGGAGGAATGGGAACGACGCCGTGACCGCCGGTGACATCGTCAGCCCCGTGAGCGCAACGAGAGGAGCGAACACGAACACCACCGCCGTGTACGCCAGCTTCTGCAGGCTCCCGTAGTCTGGTCCGCCGGTGGCTGGCGCGAGCCGGAGCCGCAGGTGATCCCCGACGTCGGCGCGCAGGCGCCTCGACGTCAACTCGTCGCGCCGCGGCCAGACGTGCGCGCGGAAGTGCCCGCCAGTGAGGCCGGCCAGCAGATAGAGCACGCCTGGCACCACCAGGCACCACGCCGCGAGGAAGTGCAGGCTGCGGCCCCAGCCGTTCTGGTTGAAGATGTCGAACGTGCGGCTTGCGCTGATGGGCCCCGCGCCACTCGGGGAAAACGACTGCGGCGGTGTCCACCCGCCGTGCTGGTGGTTGCGGCTGATCGGCAGTTCCAGCAGCGCCGGCGTGAGATCGTTGCCCACCTCGCCCCAGTAGAGGCGCGGGTGCACCATCAGGATTTCGACGCCCGAGAAAACGAGCGTGAACACGCTGGCGGCGACGATCCAGTGCGCCACGCGCACCCAGGCGGCGTGCGCGCCGGCGCGTGGCACATCGGCCCGAGCTTCGTGAACGGCAGCCATGGGAAAGCGCGAACATTATCACGGACTCGGGGGTGAGCTGGCGAGGGTTCCGGTAGGGCCTACTGTCGAGCCCTTGGTGATTGCGGCGCTGCAGGAAGGTCAGCCGATGACAATCACGGTATCGCGGGCGGGCAAACGTCGCCGTTTCGTGTATTCTTTTGTTCTCTCAATTTTCGCGGCTACGACTGCGTGCACGTCGACGAACTCCGAGTTCAGGAGGGAACGCGCCATGCCTGTGTCCGTCAGCTTTCCGGGCGTCTACATCGACGAAATCCCGAGCGGTGTGCGAACCATCGCCAACGTCGCCACCTCCATCACGGCGTTCGTCGGCAAAGCCGTGCGCGGACCCACCGAGCCCACCACGATCACCAGTTTCGCCGACTTCGAGAGGACCTTTGGGGGCCTGCACCGGGACTTCACGCTCGGATACGCCGTGCGCGACTTCTTCATCAACGGAGGTGCCACGGCGGTCATTGCCCGACTCTACAAGCCGACTACCGGAAAAGGCAGCAGGGCGACGTTCGCCATCACCAACCTGGCGCTCGAAGCCGCCAACGAAGGCGCATGGGGCATGAAGCTCCGCGTACGCATCGAGAAGAAGCCCGGAACCGACGCCAACCTGGCGGCCGCCGCTGCTCGCCTCGGCCTTGCAGCCGCGGACCTTTTCGACGTCGTCGTCCGGGACGGCAACACCGGCCAGATCGAAACCTTCCTGAATGTCAGCACCAAGGAGAGCGCGCGTCGCATCGACCGCGTCCTGAAGAACGAATCGGTCCTGATTCGCTCGACCCAGGCACTGCCGTCCGACACCGCTCCGTCGGCCCACACCGGGACGCTCACGGACAACGATGTGTGGACCGATGCAGCCAAGTCGGCGGCGGCGCAGAACACCGCGACGACCGAAGCCGTCGATTCGGCAGCGGTGGGCGCGACCGAGTACAAGGGTGGCGTCGCATCGCTCGACAAGGTCGACCTCTTCAACCTGCTCTGCATCCTTCCCGACGCGCGCGGCGGCGACGTGCCCGACGATGTGTATGCGGACGCGATGAGCTTCTGCGTGAAGCGTCGCGCCTTCCTGATCGTCGACGCGAAGGCCGGCTGGAACGCGGTCAGCAGCGCGCAGACGGGCGTCCCCGGCATGAACCTGAACGGGGACGCGGCGAGGAACGCCGCAGTGTTCTTCCCGCGCATCAGGCAGGCGGATTCGAAGCTGGAGGGACAGATCGAGATCTTCCCGGCGAGCGGCATGATCGCGGGCGTCATGGCGCGGACCGACGCGCAGCGCGGCGTCTGGAAGGCACCCGCCGGCACCGACGCCGCCCTGAACGGCGTCGCCGGCCTGCAGGTGACGATGACCGATGCCGAGAACGGACTCCTCAATCCGCTCGGGATCAATTGTCTGCGGTCGCTGCCCGTCTTCGGCACCGTCGTGTGGGGTGCGCGCACGCTTCGCGGTGCGGACGCCGCGGCCGACGAGTACAAGTACGTGCCGGTCCGTCGCACCGCGCTCTTCATCGAGGAGAGCCTCTACCGCGGGCTGAAGTGGGTGGTCTTCGAGCCCAACGACGAACCGCTCTGGTCGCAAATCCGGCTGAACGTGGGCGCGTTCATGCACAACCTGTTTCGGCAGGGTGCATTCCAGGGCAAGACGCCTCGCGAGGCGTATCTGGTCAAGTGCGACGCCGAGACCACGACGCAGAACGACATCAATCTGGGCATTGTCAACATCGTCGTCGGCTTCGCGCCGCTCAAGCCGGCCGAGTTCGTGATCATCAAGCTGCAGCAGCTCGCCGGGCAGATTCAGAGCTAGCGAGGAGGGACCATGGCCCAGTTCTCCGTGAACCCATCGCGCTTCGACCCGTACAAGAACTTCAAGTTCCGCGTGAAGTGGGACGGACGCTACGTCGCCGGCATGTCGAAGGTGAGCGCGCTCAAGCGCACAACCGAGGTGGTGAAGCACCGCGAGGGCGGCGATCCCAGCAGCACGCGCAAGTCGCCCGGACGGACCGAGTTCGAGGCCATCACGCTCGAGCGCGGGGTGACGCACGATCTCGAATTCGAGAAGTGGGCGAACAAGGTGTGGAGTTTCGGCGCGGGACTTGGCGCCGAGACCTCGCTGAAGGACTTCCGCAAGGACATCATCATCGAGCTGTACAACGAGGCCGGACAGGTCGCCATCGCCTACAAGGTGTTTCGCTGCTGGGTGTCTGACTACCAGGCACAGGCCGACCTCGACGCCAACGCCAATGCCGTGCTCATCCAGAGCCTGAAGCTCGAGAACGAGGGCTGGGAGCGCGACACCGGCGTGGTCGAACCGAGCGAGCCGACCTTCGCCTAGCGGGGCCGTGATGGGTCCGAGTCCCGCGCGACAACTGCTCGATGGCTGGGAGGCCGTCCGTGGCGAGCCCCTGCCGGTGCGCGCCGCCGCCCTGGCGGCGCTCGCGTCGAGCCGGCCGCTCGGCGAAGCCATGCGCTGGAGCATTCCGCGACGCGACCGCGTGCTGTTTGCGTTCCGCGGCAGGATGTTCGGCGACGCCATCGACGCCGTGACGCGGTGTCCGCGCTGCGACGAACCGCTCGAGATGCAGCTGTCGTTGGCGACCGTTCAGCCTCGCGAACGTGCCTGGAGAAGTGATGCACGCACCGTCCGGCTGGGACGCCGGCGCATCCGCTGCCGTCTCCCGAACACCGAGGACCTGATGGCCGTCGTCGGCCTTGCCGACGAGGCCGCCGCCCGGGCGGCCCTGGTCGAGCGGTGCATCGAGAGTGACGACGGCGCAACGCGCGAGCGTGCTGCGGCGCTCCTTCCGGCGGAACCCACCGACGTCCGCCTGACACTCACGTGCCCGGCCTGCGCGCACGCGTGGGACACCCCGTTCGACATTGCGGCGTTCGCGTGGCGCGAGGTCGACGAGTGGGCCGAGCGCACTTTGCGCGAGATTCACGTCCTGGCCCGCGCCTACGGGTGGACGGAGAACGAGATCCTGACGCTCAGCGCCCGCCGCCGGCAGACCTATGTCGAGATGAACGCATGAGGGATTATTTCGGCGCGCTCGTGTCGCGTGTGCTGCAGCCGGAACGGGGCGTGCAGCCGCGACGACGCGTGCCGTTTGAAGCGGTCGCTCCGCCGACGCTCGACGCTCCGGAGCCGTTCGATCGGGACTCCGACCCCGCGGCCGACCCGACTGGCGGACGACGGTCAGCAGCCGAAGACGTGGCGCCGGTGATGCGAAAGACGCGTGTCGGGCGCGGCCCGCAGGAGCAGGTGCCAGCTCCGACGATCCGGGCAATCTCCTCGTCGCTTCCGGCGAAGGCGCCTGGCGGCGCCGACGACGCGCGGGTCGTCTTCGAACCGCACCCGACGGTCGCCGAGCGCCGCATCGTCGGCGAGACACCAGGGCCCGAAGCGGCGCACGCGACGCAACAGGGGCTCCCCGCAGTCGGCCCGCAACGCCTCACGTTGGCGAGCATGTCGCACCCCGACGTGCGGCAGCGCTTGGAGCCACCGCGCGACACGGCCGCACGGGTTGCAGACGCGTCGGCTGATCCCGTCATTCGCATCCACATCGGGCGGATCGACGTCCGGGCGATCACGACGGGCGCCCCGGCACCTCCGACACGTGCCCGGGAGCAGCGCCGCGGCCTGATCACGCTCGACGAGTACGTCCAGCGCGGAGGCCGATCGTGAGCGGTGCGCTCGCGCTGGCGGCCGTGACGGCAGTGATCAAGGACCTGCTGAACAACGGGGTCATTGCCAACGACCTCGCGTCGATGGCGGGAAACCCGGTGCGCGTGACGTCGAAGCCACCCGACCTGCTCAAGGCAGGCGACGATGAACAGGCGGGCTTGAACCTGTTCCTGTATCACACGACGCACAACACGACGATACGGAACAACAACCTTCCGGCATTCGACTCGCGCGGTGACCGCGTGAGCAACCCACCGCTCGCGCTCGACTTGCACTACCTGCTGATGGCGTACGGCAAGGACGAGTACCAGGCCGAGATCCTCATGGGCTACGCCGTGCAGCAGCTCCACGAGACGCCGGTGCTGACGCGCGGCGCCATTCGGGCATCGCTGTCTGCGATCCCTTCCCTGCAGGTCAGTGGCAGCATGCTGCCCGCGGCGTTTCAGGCGCTGGCCGCGTCCGACCTGGCCGATCAGATTGAGCTCGTGAAGATTGTGCCGGAGCCGCTGAGCGTCGAGGAGATCAGCCGCTTGTGGGCCGCGTTCCAGGCCAACCACTTCCGGTTGACCGCCGGCTACACGGCGTCGGTGGTGCTCATCCAGAGCCAGAAGTCGACGCGCGCGTCGCTGCCGGTGCTGAAGCCGAATCTGTACGTCGCCCCGCTCGCCCGTCCGCACATCGACGAGGTGGTGTCGTCGGCCGTGCCTCCTGCCGACACGCGGATCACCGCGTCCAGTACGATTCAGATCAAGGGCAGTGGCCTGCGTGCCGACCTGACGCGCGTGCAGATCGGAGAGGTCGCCACGACGATCGCCGATCCGGGCGACGCGCAGATCGCGGTCGACCTGAGCACCGTCGCCGGCCTGCGCGCCGGGGTGCAGGCAACGCAGGTGATTCACGAACTCATGCTGGGTGATCCAGCGACGCCTCACCGCGGCGTCGAATCGAACGTGAGGCCATTCGTCCTGCATCCGGTCATCACCGTGCCGGTCGCCTTTTCTCTCGCCGCGGGCACCCTCGCGGTGACCTTCAACCCGGAAGCGGGCAAGACGCAGCGCGTCACGCTGTATCTCTACGAGCACAACGCACCCGACACGCGCCCGGCTCGCGCCTACAGCTTTGCCGCCCCGAGAGACAACGGTGTCGCCGGCGCGTCAACGTCCACGGCCAGCATCTCGTTCGCGGTGAGCAACGTCGTCGCGGGAACCTATCTGGCCTATGTCACCGTCGATGGCGCCGAAAGCCCGCTCGGCCTCGCGGCTGGCGTGTTCGACACGCCGAGGGTGACGGTGACGCCATGACCCGCGCCTCCGCCACGCCGCCTCGAGAAGTCCTCGGCGCCTCGCTGCGCGGCGACATTGCCGGCATAAGGGCCCGGCTCGGTACGTTCGCACGCGATGGGGCGGTTCCCCCGGCAGCGGCCCCGGTGGAGTCGACGCTTCTGCTCGAGGCCTCCTCGGCATTCGGCCTGTCGCCGTTCGAGCGGGATCTGCTGCTGCTGTGTGCCGCCGTCGAACTCGACGCCGAGGTCGCGACCCACTGTGCAACGATCACCGGGCACCCGGGCCACACGTGGGCGACCTTCGCGCTGGCGAGCCGCGTCTTCGACGAGGCGCACTGGAGCGCGCTCCTCCCGACATCACCGCTTCGGTACTGGCACCTCCTCGACGTCGACACGCCGCGCGCCGACAGCCTGGCGCTTGCGCGGCTGCGCATCTCGGAGCGGGCGCTGCATCACCTCACGGGGCTCGTGTACCTGGACGAGTCGCTTCATGCGTGGCTGGCGCCGTGCCCGGAGGTCGGCGCCCTGTGGCCGACCGAGGAGGCGGCGGCCGTTCGCGTCGTCCGGCACCTGACCGCGCGTTCGGACGCCGCCGTGATCCTCACCGGATGCGATCGACGTGCGCGCCGGGACGTCGTCGCACGCGCGTGTGCGGAAGCTGGTCTGCGGGCGTTCTCGATGCAGGCCGACGACCTGCCGTCGGATCCGGTCGCGCGCGATCGGCTGGCGCGCGCGTGGATGCGTGAGGCGCTGCTCTCGCCGGCGGTGCTGATGATCGAGGGATCCTCGGCTCCGGCCGCGGCGCTGGCCGAGCGGATCGGGACTGCGCTCGTCGTGAGCGCGGACGAGGGACTGACCGGGGCGACCCGGCCGTACGTCCGCGTCGAACTCGGTTGGCCTGCAGGGCACGAACGCCGCGCGCAGTGGCGCACCGCACTGCTGCCATCATCACAACCTGCGAACGACCTCGTCGATTCGCTGGCGGCCACGTTCGCGCTCAGCCCCGCGCAGATCACCGCCGCGATCGACGGCGCCGACGAGGAACGGTCAGCCGGCTCGCTGTGGCGATCGGCGCGGCTCCAGGCGCGTCCGGCGCTGGGCGACCTGGCGCAACGCATCGAACCGCGGGCCGGCTGGGACGACCTCGTGCTGCCACCGGCGCAGATGGGGCTCCTCAGGCAGATAGCCGTGCACGTGCGGCACCGGACCCTGGTGTACGACGAATGGGGATTCGGCGATGCGAACCGCGGCCTCGGACTGAGCGTGCTGTTTGCAGGCCCGAGCGGCACGGGCAAGACCATGGCGAGCGAAGTGCTGGCCGCTGACCTGGCGCTCGACCTGTACCGCGTCGACCTGAGCCAGGTCGTCAGCAAGTACATCGGCGAGACCGAGAAGAACCTCCGGCGCGTCTTCGACGGCGCCGAGGGCAGCGGCGCCATCCTGCTCTTCGACGAGGCGGATGCGCTCTTCGGCAGACGCACCGAAGTCAAGGACAGCCACGACCGTTACGCGAACATCGAGGTCGCCTACCTCCTGCAGCGCATGGAGGAGTACCGGGGCCTGGCCATCCTGGCCACCAACATGCGGTCGCACCTCGACCCGGCGTTTCTCCGCCGCCTGCGCTTCGTCATCGACTTTCCGTTTCCCGACGCGGCGAGCCGCACGGCGATCTGGCGTCGCGCCTTCCCGCCCGCGACACCGACCGACGCCCTCGACCCGGCACGGCTCGCCCGCCTGAACGTGGCGGGCGGCAACATCCGCAACATCGCGGTGAACGCGGCGTTCCTGGCAGCCGACGCGCGCCGACCGGTCTCGGCCGCCGACGTGCTCCAGGCCGCCAGGACTGAGTGCGCGAAGATCGAACGGCCTCTCACCGAGGCCGAAACGCGGGACTGGGTGTGACGGCCATGCGCATCGAGTTCGTGATCGACGAAATCGTTTTGCATGGCTTCGACCCGCTACAGCGGCACGCCATCGGCGACGCGATCCAGCAGCACCTGTCGCAGCTCGCGCTGACCCGATCGCACGCGCTCGGCGCGCTGCCCTCGCGTGACGTGGTGCACGCGGATGCCGGCAACGTCTCGAGGCCTGCCGGCGCATCTCCGGCGGCAACCGGCGCCGGCATCGCACGCGCGGTGATGGCCGCGCTCGGGGGCGGCACATGACGCGCATGCGCGAGGCCCGTCCGGCCGCTACACGCACGTCGTCGCTCGCGGTCGGCCCGACCGACGATCGCTTCGAGCAGGAAGCCGACCGCGCCGCCGATGCCTTCGGGCGTGGCGCCTCGGCCCCGGCCCGCGTCTCGGCCGCGCCGCCCCCCTCGCTGCAGCGCGCGTCGCGCGATGCGAGCGGCAGCCTCGCCGCCGCGCCACCGTCTGTTGACCACGTGCTGCGGACGAACGGCCAGCCGCTCGACACCGACACGCGCACCCTGATGCAGGGCCGGCTGGGATTCGACTTCGGGCGCGTGCGCGTCCACGCCGACGGGCAGGCCGCCGAGAGCGCGAGGGCCGTGCGCGCCCGCGCGTACACCGTTGGCCACGACGTGGTCTTCGGGGCCGGAGAGTACGCACCGCAAAGCCGTGATGGGCAGCGGCTGATCGCTCACGAACTGATGCACGTGCGCCAGCAGGCTGGAGCGCGTCCTCTGCTCCAGCGCTGGAACGTCTTCGACGAGATCGGCGGCTGGTTCGCGGGAGACGACTTCACTCCGAAGACGCTCTCGACCTACCTGCAGCAGCGCGACGCCGAGGGCACGATCGAAGGCCACTCCGACAGCGACAACAAGGCCAGGGCCATCGTCAAGGCGTGGAAGGCGAACCGGTCGGCGTTCACGCTCACGCCGAAGCTGAAGGCGATCCTGATCAAGGAGATGCAATCCGGCTTCACGGGCGACGATGACGAACTGGCGATACTCGATGTGCTGAACACGGCCACCGATGCCGAGCTCACCGACCTCTTCACCGCGCAGGGCCTCGCCGCGAAGAGCATCGACAGCGACTTCCACGGGCACGAGAGCGACCTGCTCGCCGACTTCTTCTCGCGGCGCTTCGAAGGCGGTTTCGCCGCACTCGAGAAGGGCGAAGTTCGCGTCAGGAGCGGTGCGCAGCCGGCGAGCGCCGGCCAGGGCGTCGACGTCAAGGCCGCGCCGGAGCCGCCTCGCGACGATTACGTGTTCATCATGGGGAAGGACTCCGCGAAGGCGAAGAAGTCGAACCCCTTCTACACGGAAGCCGAGAAGTACTTCCGCGTGCACTATCCGAACGCCACGATGGTCACCAGCGAGCGCACGCTCGAGGGCCTCCTCTCGTACATCGACCGCAACGTCGAGAAGCCGATCGGCAACCTCTTCGTGGTGTCGCACGGCAACGAGGACGGCACGCTGTCGTTCGGCCTGAACGACGAGGATCTGAAGAAGGACCCGGCGCACCCGAAGAGCCTCCACGGCGACTCGCACCTCAGCCCGATGGAGCTGAAGGAGGCGATGCACCCCGCGTCTGGCAAGAGCCTGCTGCCGTCGGTGGGCGCGAAGATCGACAAGAGGACGACCATCCACATTCGCGGATGCGACCTCGGCCAGAACAAGGAGTTCGTGAACCTGATCGACGAAGCCTTCGGCGGCAAGGGCCGGGTGGTGGCCTCGACGCACGAGCAGGACTACGGCACCGATCCGAAGCTGGCGGAGCTCGCGCGCGCCAAGGCCAGGAAGGAGATCGAAGCCTCGGAACCGATGCCGGCGCCACTCGACACGTACCTCGCCGACGCCAAAGACAAGAAAGAGAAGAATCCGTCGAAGGCTGCGAAGGCCGCGCGCGCCAGGGATCTGAGGGACAGGCAGACGCGCATCAACCAGAAGCTGACTGACAAGAAGGACGAGATCGACACCGGGGCGGCCCTGGCGCAGGCCTACGAGTCGGCCTCGGGCGTCGTCATGCAACGGCCCGGCAAGGACAAGTTCCCAGAAGCGGAGGTGAAGGCGGAGATCGACGGCCGGTACGGACACCTGTCAGACAAGCAGCGCGCTGCGCTGGTCAAGGCCGTGCTCAAGAACCAGAAGGTCCAGACCGAGACGTTCCCGATGTTCACGGGGAACGTGCCCGCCACGTCGGCGCAGGCGCTCAAGGTCTTCGGAGCATCGCTCCGCAAGGAGGGGTTCACCCCCGATCGAAAGAAGGACGTGGAGATCACCGCGACGAAGCAGGACGACGGGACCGAAACCAGGGAGTACAAGTTCGTCGCGACGGACGGATCGTGGATGACGCCATCGATCAGCGGCATCCCCGTGAACGATGCGAACCTGCTGCGCGACGCGAAGGCCAATTCGCCGAATCCACAGAACTACGAGTGGAAGGTCGTCCGGACGTCGTCCGGCGCGCGCCTCGACATCACGGTCGTCGCCAGGCGCGTGTTCGCCGACCTGCACCATCAATCACTCGACGCGAAGCCGCACGAGCACTTCAACCCTGGTGAAGACAACCCGCGCTTCTACGTCTGGTCGACGTTCGACCCCGACGCCGACGCCAAGAAGGCCGCGAAGAAGAAATAAGCATGACCACGTTCCCCAACGCCCCTCGCCTGCTCAAGGGCGGCCTCGTCGTGATCGACCCGGAGACGGGCGCGATCCAGCGCGTCATTGCGCTGCAGTACAACCCCGACACGCTCAGCCGGACGCTGCAGCCCCGGAGCGCGGCGGGCGAGGCAGGTGACCGCTCTGACGCACTGCGCCTCAAGGGCCCGGCGGTCGAGACCGTCAAGCTCGAGGCCGAGATCGACGCGGCCGATCATGATGGAGCGCGGCGACCGCGATGTCGCCGAGGTCGGCATCCACCCGCACCTCGCCGTGCTCGAGGCGCTGGTGTCGCCGTCGAGCGCGCAGCTGAACGAGCTGAACCGCCTCGGGCGGAGCGGCACGCTCGAGATCGCTCCGATGATGTCGCCGCTGACGCTCCTGGTCTGGAGCAGGAACCGGGTGACGCCGGTCCGGATCACGGACCTGTCGATCACCGAGGAGGCGTTCGACCCGAACCTCAATCCGATCCGCGCCAAGGTCAGTCTCGGCCTGCGCGTGCTGACGGTCGACGACCTCGGCTTCGACACGAGAGCCGGGAACATCTTCATGGCGTACCTGCGGAACAAGGAGCAACTGGCGGCGCGGCACAAGGCCGGCGGCCTCGGTGCGCTCGGTTTGACCAGGCTGCCGTAAGCCGACCGACCAGGAGGAGGACGAGTGCACTTCCCCGGCAACAGTCGATACGCGTCGAGCGACACGGTGGTCCACGCGATGGCCGACGGCACGTCGGTCGTGTACCTGCGCCGTCGTTTCGTTCCCTCGCCAGAGAACTTCGCGTTGCTGCAGGAGCACTTCGTCGTCGAGGGCGAGCGACTGGACGTCATCACCGCGCACTACATCGGTGATCCCGAGCAGTTCTGGCGCATCTGCGACGCCAACCCGGTGTTGCACCCTGACGAGCTCACCGAGGCGGCCGGAGCCGTCATCCGGATCACGCTGCCCGACGGCGTGCCCGCGCCGAGCGCCGAGTAGACGCGCATGGTCAAGGGGATTCACCTCACGCTGCTCATCGGGCCGGCCGTGCCGCTGCCGGCGCCCCGTGCCGCGCTCGATGCGCTGCAGAGCGTCGAGGTGACGGTCAACGACGCCGGCCCCAGCGTGTTCCAGCTCCAGTTCTCGATCGAGAAGCGGTCGCCGCTCGAGACGCTGTTCCTGCTCACCGCCGGCGCGTCACCGGTTCCGATCTTCCGCGTCATCGTGATGGTGACGGTCGGCGGATCCTCGTCGGTGCTGATCGACGGCGTCGTGACGCAGCAGCAGGTCCTGCCGGGCGCCGATTCGGCCCATTCCACGCTGTCGATCACCGGCGAAGACCTGACGGTCGTGATGCGGCAGATCGACTTCAGCGGGTTTCCGTTTCCGGCGACGCCGGCCGAGGGGCGCGTGGCCCTGCTGCTGCTGAAGTACGCCTTTCTCGGCATCGTTCCGATGGTGATCCCGTCGGTGCTGCTCGACGTGCCGATCCCGACGAACCAGATCCCGTCGCAGCAGGGCAACGACTTCGACTACATCACCGAGCTGGCAGACAAGGTCGGCTACGTCTTCTACCTCGAGCCGCAGTCGACGCCCGGCACGAGCCTCGCCTACTGGGGACCGCAGATCAAGGTCGGCGTGCCGCAGCCGGCGCTCAACATCAACATGGACGCGCTCACCAACTGCGAGGCGCTGTCGTTCACGTTCGACAACCAGGTGCGGGAGATGCCGACGGTGGTGGTCTACAACGAGCTGAGCAAGATCCCGATCCCGATCCCGATCCCGAACATCACGCCGCTCAGCCCGCCGCTCGGCGCCATCGAGCCGCTGACGCTCAAGCTCAAGCCGATCGAAGGGCTGTCGAAGTACTCGATCCCGAAGGCGCTGCTGATCGGCATGGCCAGGGCGGCGCGCACCGCCGACGCCGTCAAGGGCGACGGCTCACTCGACGTGCTGCGCTACGGGCGCGTGCTGCAGCCGCGGCGGCTCGTCGGCGTCCGCGGCGCGGGCCTGGCATTCGATGGCCTGCACTACGTGCAAAGCGTCACGCACCAGATCAGGCGCGGCGAATACAAGCAGCGGTTCAAGCTGGTACGCAACGGCCTGGTCTCGACACTTCCGAACGTCCCGGCCTGAAAGGGCCCCAGTCATGGCGCAGAGCAAGTTCTACGGCAAGTACCGCGGCACGGTCGTCAACAACGTCGATCCGGAACAGCGGGGGCGCATCACCGCCATGGTGCCCGACGTCCTCGGCATGATGCCCTCGTCGTGGGCGATGCCCTGCGTGCCGATCGCGGGCAAGCAGCAGGGCACCTACGTCATGCCGCAGATCGGTGCCGGCGTGTGGATCGAATTCGAGAACGGGGATGCCGATCACCCGATCTGGACCGGCGGCTTCTGGGGCGTGGCCGCCGAGGTGCCCGCGCTCGCGCTCGCCGGCAACCCGGCGAGTCCCAGCATCGTGCTGCAGACCTCGCTGCAGAACGCCCTCGTCATCAGCGACCTGCCCGGACCGACGGGCGGCATCATGCTGAAGAGCACGACCGGGCGCCTCGATCATCGTGAACGACACCGGCATCTACATCCAGAACGGCAAGGGCGCGAGCCTCGTGATGACCGGGCCGACCGTCACCGTCAACAACGGTGCGCTGGTGGTCGTGTAGGAAAGGGGCCTGAGGAACATGCCTGGATTCGTCCTGCACGTCGGCGCCACGGTGCTCTGCGCCCATGGCGGACAGGCGCAGCCGACGGCGCCGAACCCGCGGGTGCTGGTCAGCGGCCAGCCGACGACGATGATGAGCGCGCCCTACGTGGTGGCCGGGTGTCCGTTCAACGTGAGCGGCGCGCCGTCGCCGTGCGTCACCGCGACATGGATCACCGCGGCGACGCGCGTGACGTCGAACGGCCAACCGCTGCTGCTGCAGGACAGCCAGGCCATGTGCGCGCCGAACGGAACACCGCTGCTGATTGCCGCGGCACAGACCAGGGTGACAGGCACATGAACATCGACTACCCGTTTCACGTCGACAGCCGTCAACGCACCGCCGTCACGACAGACGAGGACCACATCCGCGACCTGATCGAGCAACTGCTGCTCACCGGTCCCGGCGAGCGCGTCAACCGCCCGGCGTTCGGCGGCGGCCTTCAGCAGCTGGTCTTCGCGGGCAACAGCCCCGAGCTGGCGGCGACCGTGCAGTTCATGGTCCAGGGCAACCTGCAGCAGTACCTCGGCGACCTGATCGATGTCGAAGCCGTGCGCGTCGACGCGGCCGAGTCGCGGCTCGAGGTCCAGGTCGACTACGTCGTGCGCCGCACGCGGCTGCAGCAGACGACGATCATCCGAACCGGCGCGATCTGAGGCCATGACTCGCTACACCTGCGCCACACGGCGACGCCGCGACGAGGTTCGCGCGGTCAGTTCCATCAACGGCATCGACTACCTCGAGGTCGACCCGACGGATCAGCGCGGCCTGCAGGTCCACTTCATCCACCCCGTTGCCGGCCTCACCGAGGCCAACTTCCGCATCGTCGGCGGCGTCAGGGTCACCGACGTGCAGGTGCTGGCGCCGGTGAGCATCGCAGCAGAGGTGGTGACGCTGAAGACCGACCGCGTCGGCGACTTCTCGACCTACACCCTGGAACTCGTCACGTCGCCGTCGATCAGCGACACGCCGCCCGGCTTCGATCCGATGCTCGCCGCCGTGTCGTTCTCGTTCAAGGTGAACTGTCCCTCGGAGTTCGACTGCGCACCCGTCGACGACTGCGCCATGCCGACGCTGCAGGCGCCGCAGATCAGCTACCTGGCCAAGGACTACGCGAGCTTCAGGACACTCATCCTCGATCGCCTTGCGGTCACGATGCCGGCGTGGCGCGAGCGCAATCCGGCCGATCTCGGCATCACCCTGGTCGAGTTGCTCGCGTACGCCGGCGACCAACTCAGTTACTACCAGGATGCGGTGGCCACCGAGGCGTACCTCGCCACGGCGCGGCGGCGGACGAGCGTGCGCCGGCACGCGCGCCTGGTCGATTACACGATGCACGACGGCGCCAATGCGCGGGCGTGGCTGGTCTTCGAGACCGACGCCGACCGAGGCAACGCCGCCGCGCCCGCCGTCCGGCAGCACCAGATGGTCGTCGCGCCGGCCAGCGAGACTCAGCCGGAAACGGTCTTCGAGTTGCTGCACGACGTCGTCGAACTCAGGGCGAGCCGAAACGCGATCGCGTTCTACACGTGGAGCGATGCGGACTGCTGCCTGGCCGCTGGCGCCACGGGCGCGACGCTCGAAGGCGGCGCATCGCTCCTCGGGCTGCGCCGCGGAGATGTGCTCGTCTTCGAGGAGGTCGTCGGCGCCAGCAGTGGCCTGCCGACCGACGCCGACCGGACGCATCGGCACGCGGTGCGTCTCTCAGAGGAGCCGGTCGAGCGCGTCGATCCGCTGAACGGCGTGACGGTGCTCGAGGTGCGCTGGCACGACGAGGATGCGCTGCCCTTCGCGCTCTGCCTGCGCGAGTTCGCGGGCGGCGTGCGCGCATCGGTGGCTCGCGGCAACGTGGCGCTGGCCGATCACGGGCAGACGTTCGTGTCGGCCAATGCAGGCGACGACCTGGTCCCCCGCGAAGTCGGGTCCCGTCCGTATCGCCCGGTCCTGAGACGGGCGGGCCTGACGCAGGCGGTTCCCTTCGACGAGACGGCCGCCCGATCGGCGTCGGCGCGGGCGGCGATCGCCGTGGATCCCACCGCCGCGCTGCCCGCCATGACGCTCATCGCCAACGGAGAGACGTGGAGACCGCAGCGCAATCTCCTGAACAGCGACCGGTTCGTGCCGGAGTTCGTGGTGGAGACCGAGAACGACAGTCGCGGTGAACTCCGGGCGCACCTCCGATTCGGCGACGGCGTGCTCGGCCGCCTGCCCGCCGTCGGCACCCGCTTCACCTGTGCCTATCGTCTCGGGGGCGGGACGGCGGGCAACACCGGCGCCGATGCCCTGAAGGAACTGCGGCCGCGGGTCGCCGGGGTGACGGTGAGAAACCCGCTTCCGGCGCACGGCGGCGCCGACCCTGAGCCGTTGAAGCAGGTGCGGTTGCGCGCGCCCGAGGCCTTTCGCATCCAGGAGCGGGCGGTCACGGAGGCAGACTACGCAGCCGCGGCGCAGCGGCACCCCGAGGTACAGCGCGCTGCGTGCACGCGCCGCTGGACGGGTGCCTTCTACACGATGTTCGTCACGGTCGATCGGAAGGGTGGCCGGCCAGTGACCGATGAGTTCGAACGCGATCTGCGGCAGTTCCTCGAGCGATTCCGCATGGCCGGATACGACCTCGAGATCGACGGCCCGCGCTACGTGCCCCTCGACGTGGCGCTCGATATCTGCGTGGCGCCAGGATACCGGCGTTCGGCCGTGAAGAAGGCACTGCTCGTGACGTTCGGCACGGGCGAACTGCGTGATGGCACGCGAGGCTTCTTCCACCCTGACAACTTCACCTTCGGCCAGCCGGTGTATCTGAGCCAGATCGTCGCGCGCGCGATGCAGGTCGCCGGGGTGCAGAGCGTCAACGTCGCCGCCGACGGGTTCAGGCGCTTCGGCCAGGATCCGCACGGCGAGCGCGAGGCGGGGTTCCTGTCCATCCATCGCCTCGAGATTGCGCGAGCCGACAACGACCCGAGCCTGCCCGAGAACGGTCGAATCGACTTCGTGATGAAGGGAGGGGCGTAAGGCCATGGCCGACGACACCCGCCTCTGCGACTGCTGCCAGACCGGCGAGTCGCCGCCCGAACTGCACAACCCGCCGGGCCTCCCGTCGCTGGCCTATCGCATCAGCACGTACGGCGGCTTCCTGCGCCGGATGCTGGCGCAACTCTCGCGCGAAGGCATCGAGGACGCCCCGAACGTCTTCCGATATCCCCTCGCAGGCCTGACGACCCGCGATGCCGACGATCCCGCCATCGCGTTGCTCGACGCCTGGGCCGTGGTCGGCCACGTGCTCACCTTCTACCAGGAGCGACTCGCCAACGAGGGCTTCCTTCGCACGGCCACCGAGCGGCGATCGATCCTGGAACTGGCGGGCCTCATCGGCTACCAGCTCAATCCCGGCGTGTCGGCCAGCGCCCATCTCGCGTTCGAGGTCGACACCGCGGTCGGTGCTCCTCCGATGGCGGTCATTCCGCGGGGCACGCGCGTGCAGAGCGTGCCGGGCCAGGGCGAGCTTCCACAACCGTTCGAGACGGCTGAAGACATCACGGCTCGCGTCGAGTGGAATGCGCTCCGGCCGCGACAGCTCCGGCCGCAGGAACTCGCGATCAGCGCCGGAAAGCTGGTCATGCTCGAGGTCAGCGTTGCCCTCGGCAGCGACGCCACCGCCGTCGACGCGTCGACCGTCCATCCGCTCGATCCGGGTCTGCCGCTCCCCGCGAGCGGCAACGTCAGGGCGGCGGAAGTGAACACGATCTTCCTCTCGGGCACGACGACGGGCGTCAAGGCCGGCGACGTCGTGCTGCTGGTCGGGAAGAAGAACGTGACCGGGGCCACGGAGCAGACGCTGACGAAGGTCGTGCGCAGCGTCGAGGCGCAGGACGCGCTCAACCGCACGCGCGTCGAATTCGAAGGGCCGCAGCCCAAGCCCCTCGGCTATGCCGTGACGCTCAACGTGGCCGCCGCGGTGTCGCTGCAGGCGACCGCGCTCAATGCCGCAAGCGCCAATGCCGTGGCGGGCGCGACCTTCTCGGAGCAGGCACTTGGCGCCTACGGCGCCGTCCAGGGCTGGGGCATGACCTCGCTCGTGCAGTACTACTACAAGGCCTACACCGTCGCGGAGCCCAAGGTGAAGCTGCCGCCGGCCGCGCCCGGTGCGTTCGCCATGCGCACGCGCCTCGGTATCTTCGGGCACAACGCACCGAACCTCGTGCCCACGGCCGGCAACGCGGGGATGGCGAACCAGGACCTGTCGTCCACGCCCATCTGGCGAACGGGTGTCACCGACTGCTTTCTCGAGCGGAGCGTCCCGGGCATCACCAACGATAGCTGGCTCGTCCTGGAGCTCGCGAAGCAGTTCACACCGTTCCGGATCACCACGACGAACGAGGCGTCGCTGGCGGAGTTCGGGTTGAGCGGACGATCGACCGGTCTCGTGCTGGATGCCAACGCGACCAGGGACAACAAGTTCCTCGTGCGGACGACCACGGCACACGTCCAGAGCGACCGCCTGGCGCTCGCGCAGCTGCCGATCGAGGCCGAGATCGGCGAGGACACCGGAGAGGACGCGCGCCTGACGCTCGACCGGATGGTGCTGAACCTCGAGACCGGCCAGGCACTGACGGTCACCGGCGAGCGGGCCGACCTGCCGGGCGTGAAGTCGAGCGAGATCGTCGTGCTGCAGGAGGTCCAGCACAGCGGAGGGTTCACGACGCTCGTCTTCGAGTCGCCCGGACTCACGCATCGCTACGTGCGCACCACGGTGACCCTCTGCGCCAACGTCGCACGCGCCACGCACGGCGAGACGGTCGTCGAGGTGCTGGGCAGCGGCGTCGGGAGCCGGCCACACCAGACCTTCTCGCTCAAGCGAGCGCCGCTCACCTATACCGCCTCGTCGGCGGCGAGCGGGGCCGAGAGCTCGTTGCGCGTGCGCGTCAACGGACTGCTCTGGACAGAGGCGCCGCAGCTGTTCGACCAGGACGCGACGAGCGAGCGCTACGTCGTCCGCATTGCCGACTCGGGCACGGCGAGCGTGATCTTCGGCGACGGGGAACACGGTGCGCGGCTGCCGAGCGGCGTCGAGAACGTGTCTGCGGTCTATCGCAGCGGCATCGGCACCCCGGGCATGGTCGGCGCCGACCGCATCACGCTGATGACGACACGCCCCCTCGGCATTCGCGGCGTGACCAACCCGCTACCGGCGTCGGGCGCTGCCGATCCCGAACGCGGCGACGACGCCCGCGCCAACGCGCCCCTCACAGTCCTGGCCATGGGCCGCATCGTCTCGCTTCGAGACGCGGAGGACTTCGCGCGCGCCTTCGCCGGCATCGGCAAGGCGAAGGCCGTCGCCCTGTGGCGCGGCAGCGCAACGTGGGTGCACCTCACCATCGCCGCGAGCGTGCCCGCGCCGGTCGAGGCCGGGGCGACGACGGCGTTGCCCGACTTCCGGGTCGACCTGGCATCGCCCCTCGGCAGGAATCTCGCGGATGCCATCGACACCTGCAGGGAGCCGTCGATGCAGCTGCGGCTGGACACCTATCAACCGCTCTACTTCGATGTCGGCGCGAAGCTGTCCATCGATCCCCGCCACGAGTGGACCGTCGTCGAGGCGGCTGTCCGCTCCACGCTCCTGTCCACGTTCTCGTTCGCCGTCCGGCAGTTCGGACAGGCGGTGACGGTTGCCGATCTCGTTCAGGCGGTCCACTCCGTGGACGGTGTCGTCTTCGTGGACGTCGACGTCCTGCGGCGCTTCGATCAGGCGTCGCCCGATCTCCCGGTCAACGGCGCGCTCGCTGCCAACGGGGTGCAGTGGGACGAGCACGAGTCGGAGCCTGGAGCGCTCGCGCAGCTGCTCCTCATCAATCCCCTGGGAATCGCGCTCTCGCGCGTGTGATCGGCCATGAAGCACCTGTTCGACCTGCTGCCCACCGTTCACCGGCTGCGCGACGCTGCGCAGGGCGACCAGTTGCGCGCGCTCCTCGGCATCGTCGATCGCGAGGTGCAACTGGTCGAGGACGACATCGCGCGCCTGTACGACAACTGGTTCATCGAGACCTGCGACGAGTGGGTCGTGCCCTACATCGCCGATCTGCTCGGCGTGCGGTCGCTGCCAGGACCTCGGGCCGGTGAGGGCCGCGCGGCGTTCAGCCAACGGACCTACGTGGCCAACACGCTTGCGTACCGGCGACGAAAGGGCACCGCGGTCGTGCTCGAGCAGCTCGGCGCCGATGTGACGGGCTGGCGATGCAAGGCGGTCGAGTTCTTCCAGCGCGTCGCCACGACGCAGCACGCGAACCATCCGCGGGTGTCGAGTCCATTCACGGCCGATGTCCGGAGCACCTATCTCAACCAGTTCTGCGGTACGCCGTTCGATCAGGTGTCGCACCTGGCGGACGTGCGGCACGTCGACAACCGCCGGGGCCGGTACAACATCCCCCACGTCGGCCTGTTCCTCTGGCGCGTCCAGAGCTATCTGCTCGACGACGTGACGGCGCGCCAGGTCGACGCGACGCGGTACTCGTTCGACCCGCTCGGTCGTGACGTCGCCCTCCACGCGGTGCCTCGCACCGAGGTCACGATCATCCAGGCGACGCAGCCGGTCAACGTCCCGATGCCGATCTCGCGGTACACGCTGCAGCACGACCTGCCCGAGTACGACGGCGACGCGACCACGACGCGAAGCCTGCTCGTGTCGGTCGGCGGCACACCGCGGCCGGCGTCGGCCATTCGCGCCTGCGACCTGTCGGACGAGGGCACGGGCTGGGCGCACACCGCCGCGGCGGGCAAGACCGCGGTCGATCCCGAACTTGGGCGACTCGCCTTCGACGTCGCACCGGGTGCTCCGGTGACGGTCAGCTATGCCTACGGCTTCGGCGGCGATCTCGGCGGCGGTCCGTACGATCGCCGTGCGTCGGTCGAGCCGGCGATGCAGCCCGTCGTCACGTGGCAGATGGGCGTCGTCCACGCACCGCCCGCGAGCCAGTCCTCGATCGTCGCGACGCTCGCCGAAGCGGTGAAGGAGTGGAACAAGCAACCGGCCGGCACACGCGGCGTGATCGCGCTGATGGACAGCCGCACGTACGACGAAGACCTGACCACGGCGGCCAGGCGCATCAAGATCCCCGAGGGCAGCCAACTCCTGATCGTCTCCGCCGGCTGGCCGACTGAACCGGTCGACGGAGTGACCACGTGGCCGGCTGGTCGCGTCGCACCGAGCGGCGTCCGCACGCACCTGCACGGCACCATCGAGGTCGTCGGCACCGCCGCGGCCGACAGCAACGCCGCCGGGCGTCTCGTCCTGAACGGAGTCCTGCTCGAAGGCGCGCTGAAGGTCCTCGCGGGCAACCTTGGCGAGTTGCAGATCGCGCACTGCACGCTGCCGCCCGGCGCCAGCAACCTGTCGTGCGCCGACAATCCGAACCTGACCGTCGACCTGCAGCGCGTCGTGTGCGGCACCCTCACCCCAGGCGCCGCCAGAACCCTTCGCCTGCGCGACACCATCGTCGACGGCGACCTGCAAGGGAATGACGTGCACATCGAGGCGTGTACGGTGCTTGGCTCGACGCAGGCCCTGAGCCTGCACGCGAGCAACAGCATCCTGCTGGACACGGTGACCGTGCAGCGGCGGCAGGTCGGGTGCGTGCGTTACAGCTATCTGCCGCTCGAGTCCGACGTGCCGCGGCGGTATCGCTGCCAGCCGGCGGACGCATCGACGCCCTCGCGGGTCCAGCCCGCTTTCGAATCCGTTCGATACGGCGACGCGGCGTTCGCGCTGCTCGCCAGCACATGCGCACCCGAAATCACCGAGGGCGCAGACGATGAGGGCGAGATGGGCGCGTGGCATTTCGTCCAGGCGCCGCTGCGCCTGCGCGGCCTGCGCCTCGCGCTCGACGAGTACCTCCGCTTCGGACTCGAAGCGGGCATCTTCGTCGTGGCGGGACAGGTCGCCGGAGACGCAACGACGACCAGGAGCTTCAGGGCCATGCGGCCCTTGACCGTGCGGACGCGGCGCCCTGCGCGCAGCCCTCGCACTTCGCGGAGATCAAAATGACTGGTGACTTCACGCGTACGACCTTCAGGGCCACCAACCACTACAGCAAGGTCCGCGCGCAGCAGGGACGCGTCGTCCTCGACGCGGAGATGAACGAGCAGGCCGACATCGCGGCACACACGGGCCGCAGGACGTCGGCCGACGTCATCGGCGCGACGGGGGCGCCCTTCCACGAGCCGTCGGTCTTCCGTCACTTCCAGATCAGGCCCGACCAGAGCGGCAAGGATCTGCTGATCGCTCCGGGTCGCATCTACGTCAACGGCCTCCTCTGCGAGAACGACACCGAGGGTCTGACCTTCCTGGCGCAGCCCGATCTTCCGGGCGCCGTGCTGCCGGCGGCCAACGGGTTCTACGCGGTGTATCTCGACGTCTGGGAGCGGCACGTGTCCGCGAACGAGCAGCTCGCCGACGGGTTCCCCTCAATCCGCGAGGCGGCGCTCGGAGGTGCCGATTCCGCGTCGCGCGTCCGCGTCGTCTGGCAGGTCAGGCTGCAGCAGGTAACGAGCAACGCGTGCACCGCGTTCACGCCGCCCGCCGCGCCGACCGGCAAGCTGCGCGCGAACGAAGTGAAGGGCACGCCGGCGGCCAACGATTGCCTGGTGCCGACCAGCGGCGGATACCGCCGGCTCGAAAACCAGCTCTATCGCGTGGAGGTCCACGCTGCCGGCGGTTCGCCGACCTTCAAGTGGTCGAGGGACAACGCGAGCCTCTCGAGCAAGGTCAAGTCGAGCGACCAGGCGGCCGGCGTGATCGACGTGGTGGATGCGGGCCGCGACGAAGTCACCGGCTTCGCCGGCGCGAAGTACGTCGAACTGCTCGACGAGACGCGCACGCTGAACGGGCTGGCCGGAGTGCTCCTCGAGGTGGACACGGTCACGGGCACGACGATTCGCGTCAAGAATCCATCGAACTCGAGCCTCGCCCTGGGCCCCAACGCGATCCTCCGGCGCTGGGACGGCATCGGGACGATCGCGGCGAACGCACCGGCGGAACTCGAGGACGGCGTCCAGATCGAGTTCGACGGCGGGACGTTCGCGGTCGGCGACCACTGGGCGTTCCCGGCGCGCACGTTGACCGGCAAGGTCGAGTGGCCCCGCACCAGTACCGGCGACTCGATCTTCGAGTTGCGGCACGGCACGGTCCATCACCACGCGCCCCTGGCCGTCGTGTCGTTCACCGGCGGCACCTTTTCGGCGGCCGTGCAGGATTGCCGAAAACTGTTCCCGCCCCTCACCGCGATCAAGGCGAGCGACGTGTCGTACGACCCCGCCCAGTGCGCCAACCTGCTGGGTGTGAAGACGGTGCAGCAGGCGCTCGACAGGCTCTGCCAGTCGACCGGCGGCGACGAGCCTGGCATTCACATCAAGGGAGTGTTCGTCGCATCGGGCAATCCCCTCGTCAACGATGCGTTCGTGACGCCAGGCGACATCCTCAAGGGCATCCGGATAGATTGCGACGAGCGGTTGTTCGAAGGCAGCGTCGTCAACAAACACGGCTTTCCGAACCCGATCTGTTCGGTCACCGTCGACGTGCCGTGGCCGCTCGATGGGCCGTCGCGGCAGTTCTGGGGCGTGGATGCGGGCGCCATCATCGGCTACCAGCCCATCGTGCTCGGCGGCGAGGTGGTCGCGCGGGAGAACACCATCACGTGGACGCCGCTCGCGCCGGCACAGAAGTGGCTCAGCGACCGGCTGCTCCAGATGTTCACGGAGATGACCGGCGAGCAGAACCCGCGCGTGCTGGTTCGCCTGGCGCTTCGCGGAAACTTCATCTGGGGACCGGAGGCTGATCCCAAGTTCTACCTGGACGGCGAAGGCTCCGGCGTTCCCGGCGGCGATCACGTCGACGTGAGGATGCCGAGCGGCGACGGACGCCACGGTGGCACGTTCGAGATGTGGTGCTGGCTCGCCCGTGCGACGACGCGCACGCCGGGCATCGGCGTGATTCCGAATCGGGCGAGCCGCTTCTTCGCGTCAACGGCGGCGGCCGGCCCGCTGGGCATCCAGGCCGTGCAACTCGCCGTCGACCGCTCATCGGCCGACTTGCGGGCGGTGCTGCCGGCCGGCTACCAGGTCGATACCTCGCAACGCTTCAATGCGAACGAGGCAGCGACGCTTGCCAGGCAAACCGGCGTTCAGGCCCTGACGAGCCTGACATCAGACCGTTTCCCCAGGGTCGGCATGCTCCTGGCCGCGCAGTTGCAGCGATCGTTCCGTTTCGCGGTGACGTCGGAGGTGCTCGCCGACGCGGCGCTGCTCGAGCGTGTCAAGGCCGGCATGGCAGCCGGCGCAGCGCCCGACTTCGTCGTCGGCGACGATGCGCTGTTGGTTCGTCTGCAGCGGATGGGGTACACCACCGAGTTGGTCAGGCTGTAGGGCTCCGCAGCGGTCCCGTGGAGGCTCGGCCTCCGCCTGCTGCGCATACCGCGTCGGTGGTTCCCCGTTCGTCTCGAGGAGCGGGCCGAGGCGTTCAGTCTTCTGAACACGGTGAACCAGGCAACCCGAACGAGACCACCTGTGCCAGCCGACCCGGGTGTGGCTTTGCCAGGTCTGAGGGTCGGGCATTCGAATCATTCCCGATCTTGATCTACCCTATTCCAATGGTCACTGATCAGGTTGACCTCCCGCTCCAGCCCTCCCGACACGCTGACGCCGAGTTCAGCGACAGCACACACACACGAAGAGCCTGAGATCCCGTTGTCCAACTACCAGGAACGTCCCCGGACTGATAACCGAACCGCATCTCCAACACAGCAGAGGTGAACGACAGCATGAGCAACGAACAGAAGTGCCCGTTCACGGGCAAAGCGCAGGCCGCCCGGTCGAACCGCGACTGGTGGCCGAACCAGCTGAACCTGCAGGTGCTCCAGCAGAACCCACCCGTGCGCGATCCCATGGGTGCGGACTTCGACTACGCCGCAGCGTTCAAGACCCTCGATCTCGATGCCTTGAAGAAGGACATCGAGCAGGTCATGACGACGTCGCAGGACTGGTGGCCGGCCGACTACGGTCACTACGGCCCCCTCTTCATCCGGATGGCCTGGCACAGCGCGGGCACCTACCGCATCCACGACGGCCGCGGCGGCGCGGGGTCCGGCGAGCAGCGGTTCGCACCTCTGAACAGCTGGCCCGACAACGTGAACCTCGACAAGGCGCGCCGGCTGCTGTGGCCCGTGAAGAAAAAGTACGGCAGGAAGATCTCGTGGGCCGACCTGATGGTCTTCGCCGGCAACTGCGCCCTCGAGTCGATGGGGTTCAAGACGTTCGGCTTCGGCGGCGGGCGCGAGGATGTCTGGGAGCCCGAGCAGGTCAACTGGGGGACCGAGGACACGTGGCTCGCTGACGCGCGTTACAAGGGCGAGCGACAGCTCGACAATCCTCTCGCTGCCGTGCAGATGGGCCTCATCTACGTGAATCCGGAAGGGCCGAACGGCCAGCCGAGCGCGCTTGCGGCGGCCCACGACATCCGTGAGACGTTCAAGCGCATGGCCATGAACGACGAGGAGACGGTCGCGCTCATCGCCGGCGGGCACACGTTCGGCAAGACCCACGGTGCGGCTGCCGCTACGCATGTCGGCCCCGAGCCCGAGGCGGCCCCGCTCGAGGCGCAGGGGCTCGGCTGGAGCAACAGCTACGGCACCGGCAAGGGCGGCGACACCATCAGCAGCGGGCTCGAGGGCGCCTGGACACCCACGCCGGTGGCCTGGGACAACAGCTTCTTCGACACCCTGTTCCGCTACGACTGGGACTTGACCAAGAGCCCGGCTGGCGCGTGGCAGTGGGTGCCCACGGATCCCGCCGCGGCCAGCACCGTGCCCGACGCCCACGATCCGTCGAAGCGGCACGCCCCGGTGATGCTGACGACCGATCTCGCGTTGCGGATGGACCCGATCTACGGGCCGATCTCGCGGCGCTTCCACCAGAACCCGCAGGAGTTTGCGGATGCCTTCGCCAGGGCGTGGTTCAAGCTGACGCACCGCGACATGGGACCCATCTCGCGGTATCTCGGCAAGCTCGTGCCGTCGGAGCCGCTGGTGTGGCAGGACCCCGTCCCGCCGGTCACCCACGACCTGATCGGCGCGGACGACATCGCCGCCCTCAAGGGCGCGATCCTCGCCTCGGGCCTGTCGGTCTCGCAGTTGGTCACGACCGCGTGGGCGTCGGCGTCGACGTTCCGTTACACCGACAAGCGCGGGGGCGCCAACGGGGCGCGCATCCGACTCGCACCGCAGAAGGAGTGGGCGGTCAACAATCCGCCAGAGCTCGCGAAGGTGTTGGCGACCCTGGAGAGGATCCAGCAGGCGTTCAACGACGCACAGGCCGGCGGAAAGAAGCGGGTCTCGCTTGCCGACCTGATCGTGCTGGGCGGGTGTGCGGCCGTCGAGCAGGCCGCGAAGAACGCCGGGCACGACGTGCAGGTGCCCTTTGCGCCGGGGCGCACTGACGCGTCGCAGGAGCAGACCGACGTGGAGGCGTTCGGCGTGCTCGAGCCGACGGCAGACGGGTTCCGCAACTACGTCGGGGAGCGACACCATCTGCCGGCCGAGACGCTGCTCGTCGAGCGGGCGCAGATGCTGACGCTCAGCGCGCCCGAGATGACCGTGCTCGTGGGCGGCCTGCGCGTCCTGGGTGCGAACGCGCCCTCGTCGGATCTCGGCGTCTTCACCGGGCGGCCCGGGACGTTGACGAACGACTTCTTCGTGAACCTGCTCGACATGGGCACGGAGTGGCGGCCGACGTCCGAGGCGGCGGAGACCTTCGAGGGCCGCGGCCGCGGGACGAGCGCGGTGAAGTGGACCGGCAGTCGCGTCGATCTGCTCTTCGGGTCGAACTCCGAGCTCCGGGCCCTCGCCGAGGTCTACGCGTCTGACGACGCTCACGAGAAGTTCGTGCGCGACTTCGTGGCCGCGTGGGACAAGGTCATGACGCTCGATCGCTTCGACCTTGCCTGATCACGACGCCCGGGTCGGCCTTATTGGGCCGACCTGGGCGGCGCTCCCGATGGCGAAGACATCTCCCGGCCGTCCCCACACACGGGTGAGCCACTGCGTGCAACCGCTCGGCATCGGCGACCAGCCCGTTCCGTCGTAATGCACGATCGTGCCGTCGAAACCCACGGCGAACACATCCCGCCAACGACAGGGGCAGCAATCGAGGATGACGGCCTTTCGGGCTGATTGGCTGACGTTACGCCTGGCGGGCGGTCCTCGTGGCGAGTCGAGACGCCCTGCACGCGACATCGCGGGTCGGGGTCAGGTCTTGAGAAATGCTGCAATGAAAGATGTGACCCCTTCTGGACGTGTCATGCTCAGGGGGAGGTCGGGTGCCGGCGACAGTGATGGACGGATTCAAGAACTACATGACGCCCGCCGGGCACCGGCGGCTGCACGACGAGTTGGCCCGCCTGTGGAAGGTCGAGCGGCCGGCGCTCGTGACGACCGTGGCGTGGGCCGCGAGCAACGGCGATCGCTCGGAGAACGGCGACTACATCTACGGCAAGCGGAAGCTGCGCGAAATCGACCGGCGCATCCGCTACCTCTCGAAGAGTCTCGACAGCGCGGCGGTGGTCGACAACGCCGGGAGGGTCCCTGACCGGGTGTTCTTCGGGGCGACCGTGACCTTCGAGAGCACGTCCGGCGACGAGCGGACCGTGACCATTGTCGGCATCGACGAGCTCGATTCCGGCGACGAACGCGTGTCGTGGCGCTCTCCGCTGGCAACCGCCCTGCTGAAGGCACGGGTCGGGGATGTCGTCACGGTCAGGACGCCTCGCGGGCCCGAGCGCCTGGAGGTCACCGGGATTCGGTACGACAAGATGACATGAGGGCAGGGCGGATCACTCGCGCCCCGGTGAATGCCCGTCACTCTGTTGATCGAAGGCGCTGGCGAAACCAAATCGCGAGGGCTTCGACGGCCATGTCGCCTTCGGCCACCGCGAGCGTCGTCTCGACGAGCTCGCCCGGTGTCGCCAGGAACTCGTGGCCGTTCGATTCGGCAAAGACGATCGCGGCGAAGGCTCCAGCCCGCTTGTTGCCGTCGACGAACGGATGGTTCAACACCAGCGAGTGCATGAGCGCGGCGGCCTTGTCGGCGATGTCGCGATACAGGTCCTCTCCGCCAAACGTCGCCGCCGGCCGCGCCAGCGCGCTCTCGAGAGCGTCACGATCGCGCACGCCGGCACTGCCGCCATACCGGCGCACTTGCCGCGCGTGTAGCGCCAGCACCTGGCCGATTGACAGGTACTCGACCGTCACTTCGCCAGTTCTTCAAACGCCGGGTCGTACTTGGCGAGCACTTTCTGCGCGCGCGCGTTGAACCGCGCAGTGACCTCCCCGCCCTCGATGTAGCGCACGCCGGTCCTGACGACAATGGCGCCGGTTTGCGGGTGGACCGACACGTCGACCGAGTCGCCCTTCTTGAGCTTGAACTGATCGACGACTTCCTTCGGCAACGTGACGGCAAGCGACGATCCGGTCTGAACGATCTTCCGCACCATGTCAGTATTCTATCAGTATTCTCGTGCCGCCAGAGACGGCGTGCGCGCGTGGTATCAGCCGCTCGTCGATGCCCTGACGCGGCCCTGATCAGGCGACGACAGAACACCGAGACCTTCATCTGCAAGGCACCCACCCCCACACCGCTGATCGGGGACGACGTCAGCCCCCGCGTTGGGGTAGGCTTGCGAGCCATGCGGCTGCCGGTCATGTGTTTCGTCATGTGGTGCGGGGTCGTGTGCGCGCTCGTCGACGCGCGCGCCGACACCTATCCGAAGAACCCCCGCGTCGACGTCGTCGACTATCGCTTCGAACTCGACCTGGGCGACGCCGACGACCGCATCGCGGGAACGGCCGACATCGAGGTCCGATTCGCGGGCGACGAAGAGCGCCTGCGCTTCGACCTCGTGAACCACGATGCGGCGAGCGGCAAGGGCATGACGGTGAGCGCCGTGTCGATCGATGCAGCGCCTGCCGCGTTCACGCACCGCGACAACGCGGTCCTCGTCCAGCTGCCGCGGCGTTTCGCGAAGGGCGAACGGCTGCGGCTGCGCATCGCCTACGCGGGCGTGCCGGCCTCGGGGCTCAGGATCGCCCCGAACAAGTACGGCGAGCGCACGTTCTTCAGCGACAACTGGCCCGACAAGGCACGGCACTGGCTGCCAACGGTCGATCACGTCTACGACAAGGCAACGTCCAGCATGGTGGTGACGGCACCCGCGCACTACCAGGTGGTGTCGAACGGCCTGCTCGTCGAGGAGACCGACCTGCCCGACGGCCGGCGGCGCACGCACTGGCGCCAGTCGGTCGCCATCTCGCCGTGGCTCTACGTGCTCGGCGTCGCGCGCTTCGCGGTGCAGCACGTCGACACGTTCGACGGCAAGGCCATCCAGACCTGGGTCTACGCCAGGGATCGCGACAACGGGTTCCACGACTTCGCGGTGCCGACGCGCGACGCGCTGGCGTTCTACTCGGAGCGGGTCGGGCCCTTCTCGTACGAGAAGCTCGCCAACGTGCAGTCGAACAGCGTCAGCGGCGGCATGGAGTCGGCGAGCGCCATCTTCTACAGCGAGGGATCGGTCACCGGCACGCGCAGCGAGCGCTGGCGCAACGTCATCATCCACGAGGTGGCGCACCAGTGGTTCGGCAACGCGGTCACCGAGTACGACTGGGACGATGTGTGGCTGAGCGAGGGGTTCGCGACGTACTTCACGCTGCTGTTCATCGAGCACGCCTACGGCCGCGACGAATTCCTCCGCGGGCTCGAGGCCAGCCGCCAGCGGGTGATCGACTTCGATCGGAAGCAGCCCGACTACCGCATCGTCCACGACAACCTCGACGACATGACGAAGGTGACGACCGGGCAGATCTACCAGAAGGGCGCCTGGGTGCTGCACATGCTTCGCGGCCTCGTGGGCGACGAGGCCTTCTGGACGGGCATCCGCAGCTACTACCGTGCGCACAAGGACGGGCACGCCACCACCGCTGACTTCCGCGGCGAGATGGAACGGGCCTCGGGGCGCGAGCTCGGGCGGTTCTTCGATCAGTGGCTCACGCGTGGCGGACTTGTGCGCCTCGATGGCACGTGGCAATACCGCCCTGACACACAGACTGTCGTGGTGAGGCTGGCGCAACGCGACGCGGCGCGGCTCTTCTCCATGCCGCTGCAGGTGGCCGTCTACACCGAGGGCAGCGCGACGCCCGCGATCACCACCGTGCAACTCGACCTGGCGACGCACGAGTTCGAGATCGCGAGCCCACGGCCCGTGCGCGTCGTGCTCGACCCGCACCACACGGTGCTGATGGAGGCGACGTTCGCCGAGGCGCGCTGATCGGCTCGCCCGTCAGGGCAGGCGTGGCACGTGCGACAGCACGCCGTCGTGTTTCATCACGGCCTCGATCTCGTCGGGGGTGCTGGCCAGGAAGGCGGTGAAGTTCTCGATGCCGTCCTTCGTGACCAGCACCGTGTCCTCCATCCGCACGTAGAGCTTCTCTTCGGCGATCCACATCATCGGGTCCACGGTGAACACCTGGCCCTCGCGGAACGGCTGGCCCCAGATGGTGCCGGGGTCGTGCACCGTCATCCCGACGTGGTGCTGCAGGTGGCCCCGGAACGTGAGCATCGCCTCGGCGGCCTTCCGGTGGTGCTCGTTCGCGAACGTCGTCGTCGCAATGACCTTGCGCCATGTCGTCGCGCGCGCGCGCCAGCACCTCGTCGGGCATGACGCCGGCCTTGATGTAGCGGAAGAACGCGTCGCGGTACGCGAGGATGACGTTCGCCAGCGTGCGCTGCGCGGGCGTGTAGGTGCCGCTCACGGGCCACATGCGGGTGACGTCGCCCGTGTAGTACCGCAGGTCGGGCGCGTAGTCCATCAACAGCATGTCGCCGGCCTTCAGCCGATCGAGGTTGCGGGAGTAGTGCCCCATCCACGCGTTCGTGCCGCCGCCGGCGATGGGGTTGTAGCCCTCGTACCTCGCGCCGTTGGCGAGGAAGGTGAAGCGTGCCGCGGCAGCGGCCTCGTACTCGTGGATGCCCGGCTTCGTGCTGCGCATCGCCTCGAGCAATCCCAGCCCTGCCAGCACCGATGCCTTCCGGATCAGCGCGATCTCGCGCTCGCTCTTCGTCGCGCGCAGCGTGTCGAGGATGGGCGTGAGGTCGCGGCGCTCGAGCGCTGGATAGCGTTCCGCGAGCAGGCGCAGGAAGTGCGCTTCGCGCGACGGCCGGCCGTCCCACGGGTCGGCGGCGACGCCCGCCTGGTGCCCGAGGATCTCGTCGCGGCTCTGCGCCTCGCCCTCGGCCGGGCTGAACGGCGTGTAGAGCGTCGGCCGTGGCGGGCGCAGCATGGCGTTGAACGTCTGGCGCGACAGCCGGTCTACCGGTTCGACCGCATCGACGCCCGTGAGCGCGATCACCTCGGCCTTGTCCTCGGCCGCCCACATCGCGCCGCCACTCCGTTCCAGGGCCTCGTTCCGCGGCGTGAGGAACAGCGTGGCCTTGCGCGTCCGCCCGTCGAGCACGAGGTAGGCGTGCGGCGTCTCGAGGCCGGTCAGGTAGTAGAACTCGTTCGTCTGGCGGAAGACCCTGAACCCATCGACGCCAGGTGCGCCCTGGAGGATGGCGATCCCGTTGGCGCCGATGGCGTCCAGGACGCGGGCGCGCCGCTGAGCGAGTTCCTCGGCGGGGAAATCAGCCTGGAACGGGGGTCGTTCCTGGGCGTGCAGCAGCGACACCGATACGACCAGGGCGGCGAGGAGCAGTACGCGGCGCGTCATCGTGGGACCTCCGAGGCGCGCCGATCATACGCGACGCCTGGCACGCCTGCGGCAGATGCCTGCCTACAGACCGCCTTCGCAATGGCAGTCAGACCTCGCCGGCAACCCACGCGGCCTCGACCCTGAGCTCACTCGTGTTGAGGCGGTACCGACACCGAACCGGCACGTCCGCCAGGTTGGTTCGCCCGTGACCTGTCCTCAACACAACCGAGTCGATGGCTAAGTCCTTCGGCTCGCAAGTATGACCACGTACGCTCGCTCAGGACTTCGTGCTGAGTGAGCAGTAATGGCGACGTGCCGGCTTCACGATACGTCGCCGCAATTGCGAATCGAAGTGCTAAGGCGGCGACGTCGATGACTGGCGAACGATCGGCAGCGCTGCCAGTACGACCCAGGTCATGTAGGCAAGAACGAGGAGCCGGTTGGCCCAGCCGACGAACGGCGTGACGCCGGCCGGCAACGTGGCCAGCGGTCCGGCCTGCGCCGAGACATCGACGCCAGCCTGCGACAGCGAGCGCATGAAGGCGACCATCGCGGCGCCCATCAGCACGAAGCTGATCCACGTGAAGTGAGCGGCCCACGCCGGGGGAGCGGCCAGGCCGTCCGCACGACGCAGCGCCATCGTGATCAGCACTGCGGCCACCGGAAGGCTGGGGATGCCGATCATCGCCGCGAGCCCATGCAGCCGGTGGTTGATGTCGAACACGGCGGCCATCATCTCGCCGATCCCCGCCAGGACGAGGAAGGCGACGCCGACACGGCCGAGCGGGCTGGACTGCGACGGGCCAAGCGCTGCGGCGAGGGCCAGCGAACCCAGGCCCCATCCCGCGAACATCATCGACAGCAGCCAGCCATGGCGCCCGTTGGCATATTCGCTCACCATGCGCCAGGATGGCTGGAACTCCGGGCTGAGCACGTGCAGGATCGTGAGACTGAGGAACGCGACACTTGTCGCGAAGACGGCGACGCCGCCTGCGATTGCTGCGCTGGTCATCATCAGCTCCTTCTCGTCCGCGCTGGTGCGCGGTTGCGGGGTTGTGATATTCACTGTAGTGAACTACATCCAATATGTCAACGCGAACCACGACCCGCCACAAACGCGCCTACGACTCGGCTGGCCGCGCCGCCGCCGCCAGGAAGACGCGCGAACGCATCCTCGCTGCCGCCAAGCGCCTCTATTCCACGCGTCCGATCGAGACCGTGACCATCTCGACCATCGCGGAGGTCGCGGGGGTCTCGCCCTCGACGATCTACTCGACCTTCGCGTCGCGTGACGGCATCCTGCGGGCGCTCATGGAAGGCGCGCTCTTCGGGCCGCGCTATGCGGCAGCGACGGCCAGGTTGGAGGGGGAGACGGATCCCGTCCGGTCGCTCGCCCTGACGGCGTCGGTCGCGCGAGCCATCTACGAGGGAGAGAGCCGGGCACTGGGCCGCCTGCGTGACATTGCGGCCGGCTCAGCGACACTACGCGCCGTCGAGCAGGAGTTCGAACGCCTGCGCTACGCCCGCCAGGAAGAGCGAGTGACTCGCCTGTTTGGCGCCAGGAAGGCCAGGCCCGGCCTGACCATCGACGTCGCGCGGCGGGTGCTCTGGATGTACACGTCCCGCGATGTCTACCGGATGCTCGTGACGGAAGGAGGCTGGACGCCAGCCGCCTACGAGAAGTGGCTGGCCGACGCGATCCTGCAGGCGCTCGTCGCCACCGACGCGCGACCGGCGTGACGAGGTCGTCGACCATGTCGTGCGTCGTGCAGGGACCGGACGCCTTCGAAGAATGCGTCGAACTGGCCGAACGGCAAGCCGTTCGAGGTGCGTAACCCTCAGAAGTCGAGTCGCACTCCCCCATTGAGCACGCGCCCGTCCAGCGGCGCCCAGGCATCGACGGTCCAGCGGCCGTCGGGTCCTTGTGACGGTCGGAGGAGCGAATCCCATCGCGTCTGCCTGACGTTCGTCAGGTTCTCGGCGTTGATGAACAGGCGCGCGCGGCCGATCCTCCGCTCGGCCAGCAGGCCGATGATGACGTAGCGGAGCGATTCGTCGCGATACGGATTCACTTCGAGCCGTTGCCGCCCGGTGTAGTACACCTCGAGTCCCACGCGCCCGACGTCTTCGGCTTCCCACATGCCGACCACTCCCGCGCTGTGGCGTGGGGTGAGTTCAGCGTCCTGGTGCGTCGCGCCGTTCCCCTCTCGCGACCGCACGTAGGTGTAGTTCGCCGTCGCGACATACGGGCCCCGCCGCCACGTCGCGAGCAGTTCCAGTCCGACGTTGGTCGCGGCTGTCGCCTGGTTGAAGAGCGTGTACGACGTCTCGCGCTCCACCTGCAGCGGGTCGGCGATGCGCGAGCCGAAGACCGTCGCGGTGATCGCGTTCGCGCCAAACGCTCGCGTCAGGTCGAACGACGCACTCGTGCCGCGCTCGGCCTCGAGCGGCCCGAGGACCGTGAGACGGGTGAGTCCCGCGGCCTCGGTCTCCTCGGTCAGTGGCGTAGCCGGGAAGAACCCGCGACCGACCGAGGCACGGCTCGTCCAAACGCCCTGGCTGATCAGCGCAGAGACCCGGGGACTGAAGAACGTCCCGTACTCGCTGTGCACGTCCACACGCCCTCCAGCCGACACCGCCAGCCATGACGCCACCTGGAAGTCGGCCTGCGCGAAGACGCCTGGAACGTCGTAGGTGTAGGCGAACCGGGGCACGTCGAGCGGCGTGAACGCGTCGCGCTCGTACGCGACGCCAGCAACCCACGTGGAAGACCCGGCCGTGCCGCGCAGGGCCACCTCGCTGAAGATGTTGCTGTGGTGGTCGCGCTCGGCGATGCCGCCAAACGTGTGCGCGTTGCGCTGCCACGCGGCGGAACCGCGGGCGATGAGCACGTAGCGATTGGCCACCAGGGTCTGCGCGGTCCCACCGACGTCGTACCGGCGGGTGTCGAGCGCTTCGCGATACGCCGCGCCGGTCGCCGCCAGCACCGCACCCTCCATCGTGCCGCCGTCGCGGTTTTCCCACGTCAGGCCGGCCGTGAAGAACGCCGATCGCCCGTTGCCGCCGTCCCAGAACGCTCGTGGTCGCACGATGGCGCGACGATAGCCGGCCACGTCGGCCCAGCCATCGTCGTCGCGATCGTTCTGGATCTGTCCGTGCCCACCGGCCAGGAGGGACGCGCTCCAGCCCTCGCGGGCACCCGATGACAGGAACATGACGGCATCGGTCGCGCCCAGCGTCGAGGCATTGAACAACGCGTCATACGTGGGCTCGGCGCCGGGACGACGCGAGAGCAGGTTGACGACGCCGCCCATTGCCCCGGCGCCATAGAAAGCCGACGCCACTCCCTTGATGACCTCGACCTGGCCGAGGTCCATGGGTGGGATCTGGAGCAGGCCGAGGCCTCCCACCTGCTGGCCGAACAGTGGCAGCCCGTCGCTCAGGAACCGCGTGTATCGCCCCTTCATCCCCTGCACCCGCACGCTCGCCGCGCCGATCGACGGCGACGTCGCCTGCACGCGCAGGCCGCCCATTTCATTGAGCATCATCACGATGTCGCCGGGTGTCATGAGCATCTTCTCTTCGATCTCCTCGCGCCCCAACACCTCCACGCGCGTCGGCTGATCTTCGAGTCGCCGGCCGGTGCGGGTGGACGCCACCACCACGACCTCCTCCTCATGGGTGGGTTCACGCACCAACTCGACTTCGAGCGTCGCATCGCGACCGGCCTCGATGGTGAGCTCCGCGGTGGCGTCGAGAAAGCCGTCCTTCGACACGGTGACGCGCACCGCCCCCGCGGGCACGTTCAGCGTCACCGTGCCCGTTGCGTCGGTCGCGACGCCGACGGTCCCCGCGACGACCGTTGCTCCAGGCACGGGCTGCCCCTCGCTGCGAACCTCGACGCGAACGACGGACGCCAGGTCCTGTGCAGACACGGCCGATGCCGACCAGGCTGCGAGCCATACGCCAACCAGCACCACCACACGTCTCTTCATGCTCGTCCCAGGATCGTCTTCGTTGGCGCCGCCGCGCTCGCGCCCGGCACGCGCATGAACACCGAAGCGGCGCATCGCCATGGTCGCTGATGCCAGGGATGTCCGCTGCCGGGTGTGCCAGACCCACGTGCGGCCGTCAGCCCCTGGACGAGTGTCGAGCCGCCAGTGTGAACGGCTTAGGCAGTCACCGTCCAGCGATCACCCGAAGTGGCTCGTCAGTTCCCGGTGATTTGTCGGGCGTTGACGTTCCAGCGATTCGACCTTGCGTGATTCCCGCGCCAGGTCGGCCGTCACCGGACGGCCTGAACGTTCGCTCGCGGCGCCTCCGTCGACTGCGGTGGTGCGCCGACGCACAGCGCCGCAGTCGTGAACCCCCGTTGCCGAAGCAACGGAACGAGGAGCTGAACGGCCTCGGCTGCATGCCGCCGGTCGGCACGCGGGTTCGCGTGATGACCATCGTGCATGACGATGATGTCGCCGGGTGATGCCTTGCGCGCGAGGCGCGCCGCGACGCGCGGTCCGTCGGGCCGTGTCCACCACGACCAGTCCCACATGCCCCAGCTCCAACCCACGAGGGTATGCTCGGCCCGCTGCAGGCCTTCATACATGCTCGCGCTGCGCCAGCCTGCGTGCGGGCGGAACATGCGACACGGCTCCCGTCCAGCGATACGTGCGATACGCGACGCGGCCTGCCGCAGCGTGGCGGCGAGCTGCTCGGGCGCCATCATCGTGAGGCCACGCGATCCCGTGTGGAGGGCGATCGCGTGCCCCTCGTCTGCCATGCGCCTCACGATCCCCTCCGTCTCGATCGTGATGTGCTCGTCGATCAGGAAGAACGTCGCGTGCACATCGAACTCACGCAGCACGTCGAGCAATGGGGGCGTCCACTCCGCACTCGGGCCATCGTCGAAGGTGAGGTACACCGTTGGCGGCTGCCCGGGAGCCTGTGGGACGTGCCACAGCGATCGCCCCGGCCGCACGGCCTCGAGCAGGAAGGGCGCCGGTGCGGTGTGTGCCAGCACCCCGACGACCATCAGGATGGCGACGACGGCGGCAAGCATCAGCGGTCAGCGACCCCTCTACTTATGTTGCATCAGTGTCTCTGTCAAGACAGCCTGACCGGGGGATGTCGAGCCAGCGACGGTCCACACCGCTGACGGACAGCCGTGGCAGACCTGGACCTCCAACAGACAGTCCCCGGGGCCGGAACTGCGCGTCCGTGAAGGCGAACGCCTGCGCTCATTCACGATCGATCAAAGTCGGTCGCTTGACCGGCGACGCTGGTCAGCGGAGAATCCGCGCTGCGCGCGTGTCGTCATCAGCGCCGCTGGTCGCATCGCGCAAGGCGTGCCCCCCCTCGTGCTTCGCATCGTTCGCGCTCTCGTCAGCACCTTCCTCACCAGATCGTTGCGCCCGTTCTCGTGCGGCGCCACCGTTGGCGCGCACGCCTGTCGGTGGACATCGTGTACGGCACTGGCGCTCGCCATGAGCGTGGCGAGCGAGAGTCCTGCGGCCGCCCAGGCGCCGCTCACGCTCGACGTGCAGGTCCTGACGCCGTTCGTGGCAGCGCACGACATGGTGCGGCTCGACATCGACGTGCACTTCGGCGTGTTTCCGGTTCGTGTCACCGTCGATACTCGGGCACTCGGCGGGCCTGCGGCCGTCGAGGTGCCCCCGGCCGGGATGCCGTGTGACGTCGAACGATGGCGCGACTTGGACTTCTGCATGGTCGTGCCCGCGGCTACGGTGCTCCGCACAGTCACCCTTCCGGTGTCCGCGACCGACAGTGCCGGAAGGACGGTGGTCGTGAACGCCGTGCTCGCCGCGGGCGGTGACGCCGACGCCGACGGTGACGGCATGCCCGATGGGTGGGAGGCATTCACCGATCTCGATCAACTCTCAGGGTCGGCCTCGGCACCAGACGGGGATCCCGACGGTGACGGCATCACCAACATCGACGAGTTCCGAGCCGGCAGCCACCCGCGTGCCGCGCACGTGCGGTACCTGGCTGAAGGTGCAAGCGTCGGCGGCTTTCACACCCGGCTTGCCTTGTTCAACACCACGCCACAGAACGCGCGCGGCCAGATCCGCTATCTGCCCAGGAGAGGACCGCCAATCATCCAGGCCCTCAATCTGGGCGGGTTCGAGCGGCTGACGGTCGATCCTGCGCTGGTGGTTCCCGGGCTCGCCGCAGCCGAGTTCTCGATGGTCGTCGAGTCGAACGTGCGCGTGGTCGTGGAACGCACCATGTCGTGGGACGACACGGGCTACGGGAGCCACGCTGAAATGGCCACGCCCATGACATCGCAGGTGTGGTATCTCGCCGAAGGCGCCACGCACTCGGGCTTCGAGCTCTTCTACCTGCTTCAGAACCCAGGCACGACATCCGCCGAGATCTCGATCACGTACCTGCTGCAGGATGGGCGACCGCCCATCGTCGAACACATGACCGTGGCGCCAGCCTCGCGCGAGAACATCTGGGTGAACCACGTGGCGGGCCTGGCCGATTCCGAGATATCGGCGGTCATCCAGGTGACGAATCACGTGCCCATCATCGTGGAGCGCGCGCTGTACAAGACAATCGGCCACCACTTCTGGGAAGCCGGGCATGCCAGCCTCGGGGTGACGTCGCCTTCGCCTCGCTGGTTCTTTGCGGAGGGCGCGACGGGGGACATGTTCGACCTGTTCGTGTTGCTCGCGAATCCGACGACGCAAGACGGAACCGTCGACATCGACTACCTGTTCGACGATGGCACCACGGTGACGAAGGCCTACGCGTTACCCGCGCAGAGCCGACGGACGGTGTGGGTCGACCGCGAAGACGAACGCCTGCGCGCCGCGGCTGTGTCGATGGTGGTCGAGGCGCGCAACGGCTTGCCGATCATCGCCGAGCGATCGATGTGGTGGCCCGGCCCGACGCCCGCCGACTGGCGGGAAGGCCACAACACGCCCGGAACGACGGCCACGGGGACGTACTGGGCGTTGGCCGAGGGAGAGGTGGGTGACGCGCCAACGCGCGAGACGTTCGTCCTCGTGGCCAACACGTCGGCCTTCGCGGGCACGGCGAAGGTGACGCTGTCGGGCGGGTTTGCACGTACGATCGTCCTCGCTCCGCGCAGTCGCGTCACGCTCGACGTGCGCACCGACTTCTCGATGCCCCTGCCCCGCACGTTCGGCGTGCTGGTCGAGAGCGTGGCACCTCCCGGGATGACGCCAGCCGAGATCGTCGTGGAGCGCGCCATGTACAGCGCCGACGGCCGCACGCCGTCGTTCCTTCCGTACTGGCCCGCCGGGACGAGCGCCGTCGCCGAGCGCGTCGAGATCAGCGGCGACGACTTTCCGCTCGTCATCGTGAGCGACGTCCGCGAATACGTCGGGAACGGCCTGGCGCGCTGGCTGAGCCTCGATCGCGCCACGTTCACGAACCAGCACTACGACTCGGCCAACCTGCAGACGTTCGACTACATCGGCGATGGCCTGTGGTGGACGCTGCAATTCGCGGCGGCCAACGGCGCCCGGCTGGCACGTGGCACGTACGAAGACGCGCGGGACGCCGTCCTGCGAACGCCCGATCGCAATGGCTTGCGGGTCGCGGGAGAGGGGCGAGGCTGCATCGAGCACAGCGTCGGACGGTTCGTGATCCACGACGTCGTCTATGGTGATGACGGCGGCATCACACGCTTCCACGCCGACGTCGAACAACGCTGCGGCCCGACGGCGCCGGTCCTGCGCGGGACGATTCGATTCGGGATGTAACACGGCAGGCTGCTCCCCGACCGAGCCGGTCGGGGCGCGAAGGAAGGACAGACACGTGATTGGGACGTGGCGCACGGTCGTGGCGAGAGGGTGCATGGTGATCGCGGCACTCTGCATCATGGGCACGGGTGCACGGGCACAGATGCTGCCAGAGCCCTGGGTCCAGCACGACCCCGCGAGTGTTGCTCCCTTCGACATCCTCACCGTGCGCGTGATGGTCTCAGGCGGCACCGGGCCATACAACGTGGTCGTCGATACACGGCCAATCGGCGGGCCGGCGAACGTGCCGCTCCTGTTGACCGATGGGATCTGCGCGTCGAACGAGACGGTGTATTACGTCGGATGCTTCTTCATCCCTGCCAATGCGAAGACCGGTCAGCGCACGCTGCCGATCACGGTCACCGACCGCCTCGGCCGCGTCGTCACAACGTCGGTGACGGTTGGGATCGCCCTGCAGTCTGACGACGACCTCGACAGCCTGCCCGGGGCCTGGGAGCGACGCTTCGGGCTCGATCCTGCCAGCAGTTCGGGCGACAACGGCGCGTTCGGCGATCCGGACGGCGACGGTGTCACGAACCGTGACGAATACCTCCAGGGGACCCACCCCAGAGGCATGGTGACCAAGTACCTGGCCGAAGGGGCAACGGTGTCGTTCTTCTCGACGAGGCTCGCGCTGGCGAACGTGTCGGCAGCCGATGCGCGCATTCTCGTGCGGTTCCTGCCTCGTGTCGGTCCTCCCGTCCTGTATGCCGCGACGCTCGGCCGGTTCTGGCGCGCCACGATTGACGCACGCACCGTCCTCGGCACGAGTGGTACCGAGTTCGCGACCGTGGTGGAATCGGACGTGCCGGTGGTCGCCGAACGACTGATGACCTGGGACCAGACGGGCTACGGCTCGCACGGTGAAATGGCGACCGATCAACCGTCGAACACGTGGTATCTCGCCGAGGGCGCCACCCACTCCGGGTTCGAGCTGTTCTACCTGCTCCAGAATCCGACCTCGACGCCCTCGCAGGTGCGCGTGACGTACCTCCTCCAGGATGGGCGACCGCCCCTGACGCAGGACCTTACCGTGGGGGCGAATGCGCGCGAGAACATCTGGGTGAATACCGTCGAGGGACTGGCCAACGCCGAGATGTCGGCCGTGATCGAGTCGACGAACCACGTGCCGATCATCGTCGAGCGCGCGCTCTACAAGACTTTTGGCGACCAGTTCTGGTCGGCCGGGCACGATAGCCTGGGCGTGACCGCACCGTCTGACCGCTGGTTCTTCGCAGAGGGGGCGACGGGCGACATGTTCGACCTGTTCCTGCTGGTCGCCAATCCGAACACGTTTGCGGGGACGGTCGACATCGATTACCTGCTCGAAGACGGCAGCATCGTCAGCAAGGCCTACCCCGTGGCCGCGCAGAGCCGGCGCACCATCTGGGTCGACAAGGAAGACGAACGTCTGGCCGCGGTCCCCGTGTCGATGGTGGTCACGGGCCGCAACGGGTTGCCCGTCATCGCCGAGCGATCGATGTGGTGGCCGGGACCGACGCCGGCAGATTGGCGAGAAGGACACAACTCGCCGGGCGCGGTGCGGACGGCGCACGTGTGGGGATTGGCTGAGGGAGAAGTCCGCAACAACCCGTCGGTAGACTCCTTCATCCTCCTCGCCAATACCTCGCCCTACCCGGGCACGGCCAAGGTGTCGCTGCTCGGCGTCGACTGGTTCATCGCGCAGCAAACGGTCATCCTGCCGGCCAGAAGCCGGCTGACGCTCGACGTCCGCGCGAACTTCCCCGGCGTTGTCGGCAAGAAGTTCGGCGCCCTGATCGAGAGCGTGGCACCGTGGGGCATCGCGCCGGCCGATATCGTGGTCGAGCGCGCAATGTACTCGGCCGACTCGCGCCCCCCGACGTTCACGCCGTACTGGCCGGCCGGCACCAACGTCGTCGGGGCACGGCTCTTCGAGCGGACCGACTACGTGCTCACGATGAGCAGCAACATCGGCGATCCGCTCGGGCGCGGCTACCCTCGCTTCTTCGGCCACCGCGACGGCACCTTCACGGTGCTCCGGAGCGACCACGGCGTGCAGGTCAGCTTCGTGGCCCCCGGTTCGAACTGGCTCCTCGAGTTCTCCGGGCGACCTGGAGAGTCGCTGAGCGCCGGCGTGTACGAGAACGCGACGCGATTCGGATCCGCGAATCCGTTCATCCCTGCCCTCGCCGTGTCTGGAGACTCCACGGGATGCAACACGGTCGCCGGGCGCTTCGTCGTGCACGACGTCGCCTACGGTGCCGGGCAGGAGGTCACCCGGTTCCACGCCGACTTTGAGCACCGCTGCGACGGGTGGAGTCCGGCCCTGACGGGGACGGTGAGGTTCGGCTACTAGCGAGCTCGGGGCCGACGGACGGGTGCTAGTCTCTGACTTGACGGCTGTTGGATTCAGGAACGGGCCGGACCGACGGCACGTGTGCCAGGCAGTTGGAGAGGTGAATGCATGAGCGACACCACGACGTCAATACCTGGAGCGGCCGACGTCTTCATCTCGTACAGCTCCGAGGACAAGGACAGGATTGACCCGATCGTCCGCCTGGTCCGCGCGATGAAGAAAGACAGCGTCTTTCAGGACTTCATGAGTATCCGGCCCGGTCAGAAGTGGGCGGACGAGATCATGAACGCCCTGAGGCACTGCCGGACGGTACTGGTCTTCTGGTGCGAGCACTCCGCAGCCTCCGAGTGGGTGCGCCAGGAGTACGAAGCAGGCATCAGTGCCAACAAGGAGGTCATCCCGATTCTGCTCGACGACACGGACGTCCCCACGCCGCTCCGAGCCTATCAGTGGCTCGACTTTCGTAAGGACGAACCGCATGGCGGCCTGCGGAGCTTCGTTCCGAGCGTGTTTCGACGCTCCAACCGGCACTTCTATCCGAAAGACGAGAACGGCGAGTACCGGGATTGGGAGTCGGAGCAGTTCTACGAGCAGGAGCACGAGCGGAGACAGGAGTGGGAGGAGTCCCAGGCACCTCGGATGGAGGAGATCGCTCGCCAGATCGTTTCGCGCCTGGCGGAGACGAAGACACAGGGGTGAGGTTGATACGTCGCTCGGTGCGGGGGAACGCGCGCAGGCCAGCCAGGACACTTGTGCGAAGCCTTGTCCTCGTGTGGACGGACACATCGCGCGTCGATATGCCAGCATCAACGACGCCCCCATTTGTGACGACGAACGGCGCATGCCTCTGACGCCGTTGACGACGACAACCCCCGAGGGAGGGCGATGAGTCTCTACGTTGCAGGACTGTGGCGGTACCCGGTCAAGACCCTGGCTGGTGAGCGACTTCCGATGACTGCCCTGACGACCGATGGCGTGCCGTTCGACCGCATCGTGCAGGTGCACGGCCCGGAGGGCGTGAGAACGTCGCGCAAGCACTACAAGCTGCTGGGCCTCCGAGGCACCCTGGGGGACCACGGCAAACCCCTGGTCAATGGTATGCGTGGGACAGCCCGGAAGCGCTGGCCCTCGTGAAGCGCGCCGCTGGCGACAATGCGTGGCTCGAGGCCTACGCCGGCCCGGAACGATTTGACGTGCTGCCGCTTCTCGTTGCCACCGATGGTGCCGTCGAGGCCTTCGGCCGCGACATCCGCCGGCTCCGCCCCAACATCCTGATCGGCGGCGTCGAGGGGATGGACGAAACGCACTGGCCTGGCGCCGAGCTGCGTCTCGGGACCGCCGTCATCAGCCTCGACTCGCTGCGCGGACGTTGCCCGATGACCACCGTGGATCCTGACACCCTGGAACGTGATCCTGAAGTGTTGCGCGACATCGGGCGTCGCTTTGGCGGGCGACTGGCGTTGAACGCAGACGTCGTGCGTGGCGGAGACGTCAAGGTCGGCGACTCGGTGACACTGGCGCGACCGAGTCGGCGGCCGAGCGCCGGCTGATGTCAGCGCATTCACCGCCGAACACGCGTCCTGGTGACTTCCCTCGGCGATGCTGGCGCAGGATGCGCAGGGCGCGGAGGGCATAGTTGGCGCGGATGAACTCCGCGGGCTGTCCGTCCGAGCAACCCGCCCGCCCTTGTCGATGCCAGCGTCGAGTCCCCGTTTCGGCGCCCCCGTCAGCCCATGGACGAGAACGTTGACCTCGTTGCTCTGAAGGGCGTCGTTGACGACCGACGTGGCTTCCGGGGATGCCTGGTCGAGAAGCGCGAACGCCTTGACCGCCTCCGCGCGCACACCGGCGTCGGAGTCATCACGATAGGCTCTCGCGAGCGTCGCCGCGGTCTCACTCGAGAGACTAACGTGCACAACGACTTGATCGGCAACAACGGGGTCGCGGTGCTGGCCGCCGAAGAGGTGGTCGCCGAAGTTTCCAGGATCCCGCTGGATCCCCGGGCCGGGCTTCGTGTATGTTCCGGCCCGACTCCCGCTCGTCAGCTTCAACCGTCGCCGCGGTCGAGGATCCATGAACCGACGCTCGGGATCAGCGACCGGCATCTGCGCCGGCGGCGGGACAAATGGGAAGCGGAGGGGTATGACGGGTTGTTCGACCGGCGGCGCCAAGGGCCGAGTCCAAGGGGGATGCCGATGGGGACGGTGGAGCAGGTCCCCGGATCGCCATTTTCTACCTGGCGGCGTTCGTGCATCAGCCGATGATCCGCCCTCCGCCAACGCGTTGGTGGCTCTCGCCCGGGGGCGGACAGGGGCCTCAGCTTGAGGATCCTGCTGATCTCGCCGTGGTTGCCCTGGCCGCCACACGATGGTGGACGCATCCGCCTCCTGGAAACGCTACGATTCCTTTCGGCGCAGCATCACGTGACACTGCTGACGCTCATTGCCTCGGAGCAGGATCGTGGGCACGTGGAGGCGGTGCGCGGCCTGTGTGAGCGCGTGGAGGTCGAGTTCCTGAGTGGTAGCCGCCGGGCACGCCTCGGTCGCGTTGCTGCAGGCATGCTCCAAGGTCGTCCGGTCATACAGTCGGTCTATTTCAGTCGACGACTCGCGCACCGGGTGAAGGCGCTGACCGCGACCGAGCGATTCGACGTCATCCAGGTCGAGTTCTCGATGATCGCGCGATACGCTCGGTCGATTAGCCGCACGTCGACTGCCAAACGAGTGCTGTCGACTCACAACATCGAATCGGAGCGCTTCGAGCGAGAGATCCTGCTCGCGCCCTGGGGCTTCCGGCGCTTGGCCTTGATGACCAACGCAACGCTGTTTCCGCACTGGGAGGAGAAATCCGTTTGCCTGTTCGACGGCGCAGTGGCCGTATCGGAACACGATCGCGCGTGGCTTCAGCGACGCTTGCCCGAGGGAACGGTCGCCCTCGTACCGAATGGTGTCGACACCCGGGCGTTTCTGCCAGCGTCGCGAGGCGAGCGCCATGCCACGGTGGTGTTCACGGGGGCCATGGACTACCCGCCAAACGTGGACGCCGTGCTCTGGTTCGTTGATGCGATCCTTCCCCATCTGCAGGCTCGGCATGCAGGGCTGACGTTCGACATCGTTGGCGCGAAACCAGCCGCACGGGTGCTGGCACTGCGAGGCCGGCCGGGTGTAAATGTGACGGGCGAGGTCCCCGACATACGACCATACGTGTGCCGCGCGGCGGCCTTCGTCGCGCCGCTGCGCTCTGGCGGAGGGACACGCCTCAAGATTCTGCAATCGATGGCGCTGGGATGCCCGGTCATTTCGACCCGTATCGGGGCCGAGGGACTCGACGTCGCCGACGGCGAGACGGTGCTGTTCGCCGAGGACGCCGCGCAGTTTGCGGAGCGGCTCACGCAGTTGCTCGATTCAGCGGACCTGCGCGACCGGCTCGTGCGACAGGGCCGCGCGCTCGTGGTTGGGCGCTACGATTGGCAAGCGTGCCTCGCCGGTGTCGATCAACTGCACCGGCGACTTACCGCGGTCGGCCCGTGACGGGTCGCCTACGAGTCTGTTGCGCGGCGCCCGGCCAAGAGACGTTGAGCAAGCACGGCTGGCACGCCTGCGACATCCTCGCGACGGCCAAGGCGCTCCGGGCCCGGGTCGACGTCACTTTGGCATTCCGGAGCGTTGCCGAACCAATCGATCTGGGGACGCGTCGGCCTCGAGGACCCATGGGCAAGAACATCCTCTGGAACTTCGCCGGTCAGGGCGGGCCGCTGATCGCGGCGCTCTTCACCGTGCCGATTGTCATCAGCGCGCTTGGCACGGACCGGTTCGGGGTGCTGACGATCGCCTGGATGGTGATCGGGTACTTCGGTCTCTTCGACCTCGGCCTCGGCCGGGCGTTGACGAAGCTGTTGGCCGAACGGCTCGGCGAAGGGCGGGACAGCGAGAATGCCGCGCTCATCTGGACGGGCATCAGCCTGCTCGCCGGACTCGGTCTTGTTGCCGGCATCGCGCTCGCGCTGCTCGCGCCCAGGCTCGCTGGCAACGTGCTCAACGTGCCGCCGGGGCTGCAGGCGGAGGTCGTCGAGACGTTCTGGTTGCTGGCCTGCACGCTGCCCATGGTCTTCGTCACCACCGGGCTGCGTGCGGTGCTCGAGGCGCATCGCCGCTTCGACCTGGCGAATCTCGTCGTCCTGCCGCTCGGCTTCTGGACATTCGTCAGTCCGCTGCTAGTGCTTCCGTTCTCGAACAGGCTGAGCATCGTCGTGCTCGTGCTCGTCGCGGGGCGTGGCATGGCACTTGCCGCGAACGCGTTTGCGTGCGGTCGCGTACGCCCGGGCATCTTCGCGACGCGGCATCTGCGGACCGGCCTGATTCCGCGGCTGCTCTCGTTCGGCGGCTGGATCACCGTCTCACACGTGGTCGGACCCGTCATGGTCTATTTCGACCGGTTCCTCATCGGCAGCTGGCTGACGCTGTCCGCCGTAGCTCACTACACGACACCTTATGAGATGGTGACGAAGCTGAGCGTCGTCCCGAGCGCGGTGGTCGGCGTGCTGTTCCCCGCATTGGCCGCCACCCTGACGACGGATCCTGACCGTGCGGCAGAGGTCTTCGACCGGGGCAACAAGGCCATCTTCGCGCTGCTGACGCCGTTGTCGCTGATCGCCTGCACGCTGGCGCACGAGGGCCTGCGCCTGTGGATCGGCCCGGCGTTCGCGGCCGAGAGCTTTCGGGTCGCACAGTGGCTCGCCGCGGGCGTGCTCGTCAACGGCGCTGCGTGGGTGCCGCTCACGGCGATACAGGCTGTGGGGCGACCTGATCTGACGGCGAAGCTGCACCTCATCGAGTTGCCGTGTTACGTCGCAGCACTGTGGTGTGCCATCGGCCCGCTTGGCATCGCGGGCGCTGCGGCGGTCTGGGCAGCGCGCGTCAGCGTCGATGCCGTCGCGCTCTTCCTCATTTCGGGAACCTTGCTGCCGGCGACCCGAGCCCCGGCGCGGCGCGCGATGGTCCGGGTGCTGTTCGCCCTGGCAGTCCTGTTCATCGGCGCGATGCTGCCGAATGTGTCGAGTCGCCTCGCGTTCCTGCTGATCGGCCTGCCGATCTTCGCCCTGGTCTGCTGGCGGGCCGTGATGAACGACGAGGACCGCGTCGTGGCGAAGGGCTGGATGCGGCCGCTGAAGGTGCAAGGCAAACGACCATGAGAGCCGAAGCGCAACCGCTCATGCGGGATCCTCTGGCTGGACCCGGCACCGGTCGAAGCGGACATGTCCCCGCTCTTCGGCGACTTCAGGGATGAGCTGATCGCGGTGGCGAAGCGGCCGATCGAACTCCCGGATGGCGCTGGACCTTCCTGGAGCACATCGCCACGCAGCGCCGAGCCTTGTCCGCCTACCCGATACGTGTCCGGTCAGGTAAGATCCACGACGGCGTGCCCACATGTGTCGTGTCTGGCGCGCCCTGCCTTCCGGGAGACGGGTCTGCCAGCGCCGAAGGGTCGTGGTCGACGACGACGTGAACGCGAACCGCAATGAGAGTTCAACCTGAGCATTCGGCGTCGGAGACCCACGCTCCGTCACATGGCCCGTTCGAGCCGCGGCATGAGTTCCTCGTGTTCGTCAGGGCCGGCGACGACTCCTTCCACGAACAGTGGCTCGCGCAGGATCCTGGTCGAAACTGGGACTGCCTCACGAGCTACTATGGCAAGGGCATCCCGGCCAGCGTAGCGGGAGACGGCGTTGTCACGGGTGGATTCGGCAAGCTCGACCACTTCAAGACGATGTACGAGGCATTTCCACGATTCTTCGAGCACTACAGGTACATCTGGATCGCCGACCCGGATCTCGAGCTCGCCCCCGGAGGCATTTCACGCCTGTTTGGAATCGCGGAAAGGTATGGTCTCGACCTCAGCCAGCCAGCGCTGACGGGGGACTCCTACTGGTCTTTTCCTCACACACTGCGTCACAGCCTCTACTTGTTTCGGAAGACGAACTTCGTCGAAGTGATGTGCCCGCTGTTCTCTCGTGACGCCCTGCGTTCAAGCCTGCACTGGTTCGATCTCAATAGGAGCACATGGGGAACGGACGTGTGTTGGTCGTTTTCACTGGCGGGTCACATGTCGTTGGCGATCATCGACGACGTCACGGTGCGCCACGGCATGCCCATCGATCTGAAAGCGGGTGCCTGGTATGCGAAACTGCGGGCCGAGGGCGTGGACCCATTCGAGGAACTTGAAAGGGCGGTGAGCACCGTTGGTGCTCACTGGTTTCGCGCCCGGTCCTTCCTTTGGAAGTCCGTCCCAGCACCTGGAGTGTCTCGCGTCTGGGCGTTCGTGGCGACGCATGTGACCACATCGCCGATTCGCGTGCGCCAGCTCCATGGGTGGATCCGCGATCAGTTGTTCCGTCGTGCACGTCTTCGGCATGTACGAGTCGCGACGAACGAAGGACGAACTGACGCCGATGGCGCGTGATGAACTCGATCACGCCGCTTCCGGCTCAGGGACGATGGTTTCCGTCATCGTCTGCACGTTCAACCGGGAGGCGGTCCTGCCGGGAGCCCTGGAGAGTCTGGGCCGGCAGACGGCCGACCCCGCCAGTTACGAGATCGTCATTGTCAACAACAACTCAACGGACGGCACCGATCGGCTGTGCCGGAACTTCGTCGAGACCCATCCTGAACTGAACACTGCGTACTTCACGGAGCTTCACACGGGTCTCTCCCACGCCCGGAACAGGGGAATGGCGGAGGCGAACGGCCGTTTCCTCACCTATATCGACGACGATGCCATTGCCACTCCCGACTTCGTCGAAAAGATTTCAGCCTTCTTTCGAGGTCACGAGGACGCGGCCGCCGTCGGAGGAAAAGTGCTGGCCATCTTCGCAGGAGATCGCCCCGGCTGGTTCAACCGATTCAGCGCCAGCGCGCTCTTCAGTCACTACGACCGGGGGAACGACTTGTTTCGTTTCACCCGCCGCGCCGGATATCCCATTGGCTGCAACATGACCTTTCGCGCGGAAGTCCTGCGTCAGGCGGGGGGGTTCGACACCGCTTTGGGTCGGCGCGAGAAAGTTGCGCTGGGATGGGAAGAGACGGAGTTGTTCTCTCGCCTGTTCGCAGAGGATGTGCCTTTCTACTACGACCCGGCACAGGTGGTGTTCCATCGGATCGATCGGTCCAGAACGGAGCGGCCTTACCTCCGGAGACTGGCGCTCGGGTCAGGACAGACCCAGCGGACGATGTACTGCAAGAGCGCGTTCAGCTTCAGATGCATCTGGCAGGTGCTCCTGACCCTCATGAAACTGGCAACTGCAGCAGGCCTCGCGGTGCTGTATCTTGCCCGTGGCCGCCCGGAGGTGAGCAGGCATCTACTATGGTTCAGATGGACGGTCCTGAAGGGTATGTTCGTGGGCCGTTGACCGTCGTCTTCATCGTGTCTTCTCCTTGCTGTCTTCGTGCAGGCATCGCCGCCGTTGGCTGCGCCGTCTTTTTGACACGCGTCAGGTACGGGCGCCCGAGGGGCTTTCTTGTTGCCATTGGCACACTGTCAGATATCCCCGGTAACCCGCAAAGCCAAGCAGTCCCAGCAGGATCAGACCCGAGAATATCCGGGAGACCGTCGAGCCGGTATGGAACGAGGCGGGTCTGAAGACAAATTCGACCTGGTGTTGGCCGGCGGGAATGCGCAGGGCGCGGAGGGCATAGTTGGCACGGATGAATTCCGCAGGCTGTCCGTCGATGTAGGCGTACCATCCCTTGTTCGGGCCGTACCAGATCTCTGAAAACACCGCAAGCGCCACCTGCTGGGACTCCGACTGATAGGTGAGGTGGTCGGGGCGATATCCGCTCGCCCGGATCGTCCCCTTTGCAGAGGGTGCCAGTCCCTGGACGTAATCGCTGAACTCCCGGTGCACGACCGCAGTGGTTGCGGGATCGAAATCCGACAGGGCGTCGATCTCTTCGTCGGGGGTGTTCACCATGCGGATGGTGTCGACGAACCATGCGTTGCCCGTCGCGGTCGGGTTTCGTTGAACGACCGGTTGTTTGTCGGGGCCCTGGAACGATCACGTACCGGGTGTTCAGCATGTCGAGCACGGCGCGATTGCCCCTGGCGATGTGCCGGTCGATCAGGTCCTGGTAGCGTCGCAGCTTGGCGGCGTGGTACCCGCCGATCATCTTGTGGAAATAGGAACCGTGCGCAGACTGGAAGGTGCTGACGGTCACGTCGAGCACGCGGTAGTTCGGGTCGGTGTCCTGCAGGATCTGTTCGTCGACTGGCCGGGGTCGAAACGTCACCTCGACGTTCTCCTTGTTGACGAACGTGCCGTAGTGCACGTAACGGCGGTCGACCATCCAGAGGTCGAGCAGCACGATGGCGCCGATGCCGATGATCAGGTGTCGTCGGTTGATTCTGTTGTTGACGAATGCCCAGATCGCGCCACCTGCGGCAAGGATCAACAGCAATGACCGGAGGGAATCCGAGCGTAGCAAGGCCTGGCGGTCGGCGAGGATGGCGCCCGCATCCAATCGCAGGTGGCTCGCATCCTGGGGATGGGAGAAATCGAACAGCGACCCGCCCTGCAGGAACAGGACCAGGCAGATCCCGCCGAGTATGCCCACGCCGGCCAGGAGGCCTCGCATGACGTCCTGCCGCCGCGCCTCTCCCCGGATGATGCGCTGCAGGGCGAGCAGTCCCAGCAGCGGAATCAGGAAGGACGCGACCGCCAGGACGGAGTTGGGAGCGCGGAACGCGCTGTACAACGGAACGTAGTTGAAGACGAGTCCGTTGAATCCCTCGAGGTGTCTGCCCATCGACAGCAGTGCGGTCAGGAGGGTGCCGATGGCCAGCCACCATTTGACGGGCCCTTCGACGAGGAAGAGTCCCATGACGAACAACAGCAAAACAGAGGCACCAAAGTAGATCGGGCCGCTCGTGAAGGGAAGTTGTCCCCAGTAGAGCGGAAACCTGAGATCTGCGGGCACCTGGTACCCCTTGGCCCTCAAATCCTGCGCAATGGCCGAGTCATCGTCCAGCATTTCGCCGGAGCCGCCTCCTGCCGCACCTGGAACAAGAGACGCGAGCAGGTCGACCGGACCGTTGCTCCATTGCATGGCGTAGTCCCACCGCAGGCCGTCCGTCTCGCTGCGGCTGGCCAGGGGGGCCTGCCCGGCGTTCGCCCGCTCGGCAAGTATGGGTTTCCCTCTCGTGGTCTCACGTGAGTACTCGAACGTCGGCCACAGGTTCGACGTGGCGGAACCTGCAGCGAAGACGGCGCCGAGCAGCAGCGCTGCCGAGGCTCGGGCGAAATGGCCGACGCGCTGTTCCCGAAGATCCTTTACCAGTTGCGCAACCAGGAATACCGGGATGGTCAGGGCCAGGTAATACGTCATCTGGACGTGGCTGGCCATGATGTTGAGGCCAAGACCCACGGCGAAGATCAACGCGCCCCACACGTAGGAGCCGCGATAGGCCACGACCATCCCCGCGGCGACGAGCGGGAAGTAGGAAATCGCGCCGAGCTTGGTGATGTGCCCGGCCTCGTAGAGGATGAGGTTGTTGGTGCAGAACGCGAAGGCGAAGGCGCCGATGACGGCAACCCAGGCATCGGCGCCGACGACGACCATGAGGAAGTAGAACGACAGCAGGGCCGGAAAGAACAGGCCGATGGGGTGGTCGAGGCCAAGGCGCAGCACCTTGTTCACGAGGCCGAGGTAGTTGCCCTTGTCCGGGGTGTTGATCTGATACGACGGCATCCCCCCGAACATGGAGTTCGTCCACAACGGCTTCTCGCCGGTGGCTTTCTCGACCTGGAGGATCTCCTGGGTCATGCCCCTGTACTGGATGATGTCGCTTTGGTGAACCACCTTCCCTTCCAGTTGGGGGAGGAAGTAGAGCACGGCAAGGCTGAACAGGATGAGCACGGCGCCGACATGCGGCAACGCCCGTTGAGTGGGGATGTGTCTCACGGGAAATCACTCCGGGAGTTATCTGTCCTGCGGCGCATCACGCCTCGATCAACGCTTCCAGCGCCGCGAGCAGCGGCTCCCACGAGAACTGCGTGCGGATCGTCGTGATGGCGCCTGCGAAATCATGCCCTGCGCGTGCCAGGCAGAATCGCTCCACGGCCGCGGCGATCGCGTCGGGGTCGTGTGGGGGCACGATGTATCCCGTCTCGCCGTCGATCACTTCCTCTGCCAGGCCGCCGACGTCGGTGGTGATGACCGGCGTGCCAAAGCCATACGCGACCTTGGCCACGGCGCTCTGCGTGGCGCTGACATACGGCAGCACACACAGGTCGGCGGCGGCAAACACCTCCGGCACCTCTTCATTCGGCAGATAGCGATCGATGATCGTCACCCGCTCGCCGATACCCAACTGCGCGATCAGCCTGTCGTATCGTTCGCGTGGCTCATAGAACTCGCCGGCGATCAGCAATCGGCACGCGCGCTGCCTCAGGATCTGCGGCATGGCGCGGAGCAGGACCGGCAGGCCCTTGTACGCCCGGACGTGCCCGAAGAAGAGCAGCACCAGTTCATCGGGTGGTATTCCGTACGTCCGGCGTGCGTCAGCCGCCGCGGGCAGCGGCGCGAAGATCGTGGGCACCGGGAGCGGCACGCAGCGCACCTCTGCGTGCGGGGCGAACGCTGCGGGCGTCACGCGCCACGGATTCGGACAACGCCAGCACCCCGTCGACGTGGCGCATGCCATAGCGCGTCAGCACGTGATCGAGCCGGCTGGGCTCATGCGGATAGACGTTGTGGCACAGGAAGACGATGCGTGTGCCGGCGCGTGCCTTCAATCGTCGTGCAATGGTGCCGTATGCTGGGGCGAAGAACGGCATCCAGTGCATGAAGATCACGGCGCTGGGTTGCAGCCGTTCGATATGTGCCGCAGTGCGCCACCAACTCCACGGAGAGATGGAGTCGATCAGCCTCGACGCCGGGACCGTCTGCACAGCACGGCTCTCATCGAGCTGGGTCCTGCCCGGAAACAGCCAGCCCGGGTACTGCCGCGAGAACGAGACGACCTCCACGCGACGCGTGCGGCAGAGTCCTTCGTATACCTGGGTGGTGAATTGCGCGATGCCGCCGCGCAGGGGATGGACGGGGCCCACCAACACGATCGGACCGCTGTGCCTCTGCCCCATCGGCTAGCTGTCGTTCAGAACTGCACGGGATGACGGTTTCAGTTCGGCAAACCCGACTTCGCTCCTGATGCCGTAACTCTGCCGGGGATGGTTGGCCTCGGCGCTGGCCGCGATCATCTCGCCGATGAGGCCGAGCGAGATGGACTGCACGCCAACGATCACCAGGAGGATGCCCAGGAAGAGCAGCGGCCGGTTGCTCAGGTACGCCGACAGGAACACTTTCTGGTACACCAGGTAGAGGCTGATCGCGGCGCCGAGGACGACCGACATCACGCCGGCGATGCCGAAGAGATGCAGGGGGCGGCGTGTATAGCGACGTCAGGAAGAGCACCGTCAGCAGGTCGAAGAAGCCGGCGGTGAAGCGCGACAGGCCGAACTTGCTGCGGCCGTACTTGCGCGGATGGTGCTTCACCTCGATCTCGCCGAGGCGAAACCCTTCTTTCAACGCCAGCACCGGCAGGAAACGGTGCAACTGCCCGTAGAGGCGGATGGAGTCGGTGACCTCGCGCCGATAGGCCTTGAGGCCGCAGTTGATGTCGTGCAGCCGCACGCCGGTGAGCGAGCGCGTGACGCGGTTGAAGATTCTCGAGGCAGCCCGCTTGAGGAAGGGATCGGCGCGCCCGCGCTTCCATCCGGACACGAGGTCGTAGCCCTCGTCGAGCTTTTCCAGGAGCCGCGGAATCTCGGCGGGGTCGTCCTGCAGATCGGCGTCGAGGGTGATCAGGCACGTGCCGGTGGCACGCGCCAGCCCCGCGGCCAGCGCCGCCGACTTGCCGTAGTTGCGCCGGAACTGCACGCCGCGCACGCGCGGATCACGCTCCGACAGCCGGCGGATCGCCTCCATCGAGCCATCCGTCGAGCCATCGTCGACGAAAATCATCTCTGCGGGCTGCGGCAGCCGGTCGAGCACCTCGCTCAGGCTGGCATGCAGCTCGGGAAGCGATTCCGCTTCGTTGAACAGGGGGATGACGATCGACAGTGCGGGTTTCAATTTGGCACGCCCGGGGTGACGAAACACATGGCTCGCCTGTGCCTTTCAGCGCCGGTTCCTGGCATCGACCGCCGACGCCGAAAGGTCGATCACCCAACCTCGAGTTTGGAAAGTGTAAACTCTGCGTCAAGTGCCCGCAGCAGAGCCTTCCGCCCCGCCGACGCGCCCGACGAGGCACCGAGCAGTCGCCGTGGCGCAGCCCGCCGCCCTGCTGGGGTGGTGGAACTACGCCCTGGCATCCGTCGGGCTGGCGATGCTCGCCGCAGGCTACCTGGCACTGGGCCAGGGACCCTACGACTCGACGCTCTCGCTGACCCTGGCGCCGCTGCTGCTGGTCGCCGCGTACTGCGTCGTGCTGCCCCTCGCGGTGGTCGTGGATCCGCTGGCGGGGCCACGCGCGCTGTGGCCGCGCGACTGGCGGGCGATCGTGCGCGACCCAGGCGCCTGGACGGCCACGCTGGTGGGCCTCTGCGCCTTTGCCATCTACACGACCACCGCCGCCCCCACGCTCACGCTGTGGGACAGCGGGGAACTGGTGGCGGCATCGCGCGTCCTCGGGATCACCCATCCGCCGGGTGCGCCGTTGTTCGTGCTGTGGGGCCGCCTCGCGACGCTGATGCCGTTCCCGCTCGATGTGGCCGCGCGGGTCAATCACCTGTCGGTGGTGTTCGCGACGGCCACGGCCGTCATGGTGGCGCTGGTGCTGGGCGAGCTGATCCAGCGGGCGCAGCAACGGCAGCATTCGCCCGAGCGGACCGCGGCCGCGGCCACACGCATCGCGCGCTGGGGCGGGGCGGCGGTCGGCGCGCTGGCGCTGGCCTTCAGCGACGCGCAGTGGGCGAACGCGCTCGAGGCCGAGGTGTACGCGCCGTACCTGTTCTTCACGGTGCTGGTGCTCTGGCTGCTCCTGCGCTGGGTGCCGCGGCGGCACGACCCCGGCGCCGACCGGCTGCTGCTGCTGGCGGCCTACGTCACCGGGCTCGCGCTGGGCGTGCACGTGCTGCACGCGCTGGCGCTGCCGGCCATGCTGCTGATCCTGATCCTCGGGCAGGAGCGCCTGACGCCCGCGCGATTCGCGTGGCAGGTGGCCGCGGGGCTTCTCGGCGTCGCCTTCGTGTATCCGGGCGTGGTGCAGGGCGTGCCCTGGCTGTTGAACAGGCTCGAGCTGACCGGCCTGCTGCTGCTCGTGTGCGGCGTCCCCCTGGCGGCGGCAGCGGTCGTCCGCGCCGGCGGCCGTGCGCGCGGCGTGATCGCGCTCAGCGTCGTGCTCGTGTCTGCTCGGGTACTCGACCTATGCGACGGCGGTGGTCCGTTCGACGCTCGACCCGCCCATCGATCAGGGCGACCCGCAGACGTTCGCGCGCTTCAGCACCTACATGGCGCGGGAGCAGTACGGGCAGTGGTCGATCACCGACCGGCGGGCGCCGCTGTGGGACTACCAGATCAAGAAGATGTACGTGCGGTACTTCGCCTGGCAGTTCATCGGGAAAGACGACGTGCGTGGCCCGGATGGCCGCTTGTCGACGCTGGTGTCGATGCGCGGGCTCTGGGCGCTTCCCCTGCTGCTCGGACTGGTCGGGATGGTTGCGCACTTCCGCTTCGACTGGCGCACCGCGAGCGCGATCCTGGCGCTCTTCCTGATGCTGAGCCTGATGGTCATCCTGTACATCAACCAGGAGGATCCCCAGGTGCGCGAGCGCGACTACTCGTACACCGGCTCGTTCATGGCGTTCGCGCTCTGGATTGGGCTTGGGAACGGCGGCGCTCGCCGAAGGGGCGGGCAGGGGGCTGGCGGCGGTGTCGCGGACGGGCCGCAGCCGGGCCGCGGCAACGGGTGCGGCGGTGACGTGCGCGGTCGCGATGGTCCTGGTACCCGGGCGGATGCTGGCGTTCGGTCACGGGACGCACGACCGCAGCCGCGACAGCCTGGGGTACGACGTCGCGCACAACCTGCTGGCGACCTGCGCGCCCGACGCGATCCTGCTCAGCCTCGCCGACAACGAGACCTATCCGCTGTGGGCGCTGCAGATCGTCTACGGCGTGCGGCGTGACGTGCAGGTGATCAACCTGGAACTGCTGAACGGCCCCTGGTACGTCAAGCAGCTCACGCGTCAACCCGGCAGTCCCATTGCCTTGACCGACGCGCAGATCGACGCCCTCACCGCGCTGCGGTGGCTCCGCCCGCGGCCCGTGGCCATCCCGGTGGATCCGTCCGCCGCGTTGCGTCCCGTCGGCGCTCCGGACGCCGCGTCCCAACCAGCCACTCCGCCCGGAGAGCCAGGCGGCGGGCAGGGCGCCGTGACACTCGAGGTCGGCTCCGCCGGGGCGGATGCCCTGCTGCTGCCGCGCGACCAGATCGTGCTCCACCTCCTCTCGGCGAACGCGTTTCGACGCCCGGTCTACCTGAGCCCCGCGGTCGCCTACCAACTGAGGTACATGGGGCTGACGCCCCTGCTGCGGAACGGAGGGGACTCGCGTCCGCGGCTGCTGCCGACGCAGGAGGGGTGGCGGATGATCGATCGCGAGCTGCTGCGACAGGCTGTCGTGCAACGCTATCGCTACGAGGCGTTCGCGCACCCGGAGGCCGCGGCCAACCCCGAGGCAGCGGGCGTCGCCTCGTGGTTTCGCTCGGCCTTCCTGCTGCTGGCCGAGAGCGACATCGCCATGGGCGATGCCGCGCAGGCCGCCGTGACGCTGCGACAGATGGACGAGCGCATGCCCGAGGCCCGTCTGCCGCTGCAATCGGTGACCGACGACCTGCGCGTCGCGCGGCTCGAGTGGCTCACCGGCGATCGGGCCGCCCTGTCGCGCCGCGTGCACGGCATGGTGCGCAGGTACACCCTGTCGCCCCACGACACGATGACCATGGCCTCGCTGCTGTGGGATCCGCTGGGCGAGCGCGCCGCTGCCGACGCGCTCGCCACCGCGGTGCTCTCGCGTCCGGGCGCAGCCGCCATCGACCCGCGGTCGGTCTTGAACGCTCGCGAGAAGCTGCTGGGGTCGTCGGTCGGGATCGAATCGGTCTCGGCCTGGCTGCACCGCAGGCTGGGTGGCGGCAGCGGCACCCGATGAGCGACACGCCGCTGGTGTCGGTCGTCATCCCCCACTTCAACGGCCCGGAGATTCTCGATCGCTGCCTGGCCGCGCTGCACGCCAGCACGTATCCCGCCCTGGAGATCCTGCTGGTTGACAACGCGTCGCACGACGGCAGCGCGGTGGCGGCGGCCGAACGATTTGCGAGCCCGCGGCTGCGCCTGATTCGACTCGCCGAGAACCGTGGCTTCGCGGGCGGCTGCAACGCCGGCGTGCTCGAGGCGCGCGGCCGCTACGTCGCGCTCCTGAACAATGATGCCGTGGTGTCGCCGTGCTGGCTCGAGCCGCTGGTGGCGCTGGCCGAGGGCGACCCGCGCGTCGCTGCGGTGCAGCCCAAGGTGCGCTCCATCGATCAACCCGATCATTTCGACTACGCCGCGGCCGCAGGCGGCCTGATCGACGTGCTCGGCATTCCCTTCGCGCGCGGGCGGATCTTCTACACCTGTGAGGCCGACACCGGCCAGTACGACGCCGTGAACGAGGTGTTCTGGGCCAGCGGCACCTGCTGCCTGCTGCGCCGCGAGGCGTGGCAGAGTGTGGGCGAGCTCGACGAGTCGTTCTTTGCCCACATGGAGGAGATCGATTTGAACTGGCGGTTTCACCTGGCCGGCCTGCGCGTGCTCTTCTGTCCACAGGCCGTCGTGCAGCACAACGCCGGGACGACGCTGCCGCCGGAACACCCGCACAAGATCTTCCTCAACCATCGCAACGGCATGGTGATGCTGCTGAAGAACTGCGCCTGGCCCACGCTGCTGTGGGTGATGCCAGCCCGGATTGGCCTGGAGCTGGGGGCCGCGGCGTACTTCCTGGCGCGCGGCGACCTGCACCAGACGCAGGGCATCCTGAAGGCGCTGTGGGCCGTGGCGACCGAGGGCGCGTCGGTCAGGGCCGGCCGCCGCCGCGCACAGGCGGTGCGCGTGGTGTCTGACGCGCACGTGATGGCGCGCATGTACCGCGGGAGCGTGGTGTGGCAGTATTTCGTGCGCGGCCGCAAGACCTGCGTCGCATTGGGGCTGTAGGGCGCCCGCCGATATGCGTGACACCGTGATGGTCGATGTCGTCATCCCCGTCTACAACGAGGAGCGGGTGCTCGCGGCGACGGTGCGTCGTCTCACGGCGTTTCTCGATGGGGAACTCCCGCACCGCTGGCGGATCGTGATCGCCAACAACCAGTCCACGGACCGCACGCGCGAGATCGGGGAATCCCTGAGTTCGACGGATGCGCGCGTCAGCGTGCTGAACCTGTCGAGGAAAGGGCGCGGCGTCGCGGTGCGCGAGGCCTGGAACCAGAGCACGGCCGACATCGTGAGCTACATGGACGTGGACCTCTCCACCGACCTGCGCTACTTCCCGATGCTGGTCGAGAGCGTCCGCACGGTCTACGACATGAGCGTGGCCTCGAGGCTGCTGCCGGCCTCCCGCGTGGTGCGGAGCTTCAAGCGCGAGCAGCTGTCGCGTGCCTACAACCGGCTGATCCGCATGGTGTTCCGAACACGGTTCACCGACACCCAGTGCGGGTTCAAGGCCATGCGACGGGACGTGGCCCGGGTGCTGCTCCCGCACGTACACGGCGATGGCTGGTTCTTCGACGCCGAGTTGCTCATCCTGGCCGAGAGAAACGGGTTCAGGGTTCTCGAGCTCCCGGTGGAATGGACCGACGACCTCGACAGCCGGGTGGTCCTGGGGTCGTCGGCCCGGGAACTCTTCCGGGAGATTCTGCGGATGAAAGCGCGGCGCCTGCCGCGGGATCTCCGCACAGGACTGCCGCAGCATGGACGTTCTCGCCTCGAAGAATAGGTTCCTCGCGAACCCCTGGGTGTACGACGTGCTCCGCCCGCTGGCGGTGGGCGGCATCGACATCGCGGGGCTCGCCCGGTTCTGCGACGTGAGCAAGACGGATCGCGTGTTCGATCTCGGCTGCGGCACGGCGAGCCTCGTCGAGCACCTCAGGTGCGCGAGCTACCTCGGCGCGGATCTCGATGGCGCCGCCCTCGCGCGCGCGGCGCGCTTCGAGCGCGACGGGATCCGGTTCATCCAGGGAGACGACTGGGACCAGGCCTTCCGCGACCATCGTCCGGATGTCGTGCTCATGATGGGGCTGGTCCACCATCTCTCCGATGACGACTTCAGATCGCTCGTGGATCGCCTGCTGCGCGACCAGGAGACGCCGCCGCGGCTGGTCACGATGGACGTCAGCTACTTCCGGGGACGATGGCTCAACAACGTCTTCAGCAGGCTGGATCGCGGCACACACGTGCGTGAGCCCGAGGGGTACGACGCGCTGTTCCGGCAATGCGGCCTCGAGATCCGCCGACGCGAGTTCGTCGAGACCAGGCTCGGATGGGTGCGCTACGTCGGATACCACCTGGCGGCGACGCCCGGCCGTTGACACGACCGGGGAACCATTAGCTCGACAGGGGAACGAGATCCAGGATCTCGGGGTGGGTCCGGTACCACTCGATGGTGCCGACGAGGCCCTCCTGCCACGGCGTGAAGTCTGCCGCGCTCATTCCGAGAGGCTCCAGGGTGGACGGGTCGGCCACGATCACGCTCATCGCCAGCTCGCCGGGGCGCATCGGCACATGCCTGATCCCGGCCCTGTTACCGAGCGTGTCGTTCACGAAGCGGGCCACTTCGTTGACGGTGACGGGCTGGCCGGTTCCCGCGTCGAGCACCGAGTCGTACGCGTCGTGCGGATGCAGCAGGGCGCGCACGAGCACGGCGGCCACGTCGCGCGCAGAGACGAGGTCGATCTCCTGCTCACCCGTGCCATAGACCTCGATGGGTCGCCCTTCGAGCGCCGACGCGATGCAGTAGGGGATCAGCTTGCGTACCGGGTGCCGCTTCTGCCGCTCTCCATAGGCGTTATAGGCCCGCACCACGGCGGCCCGGGTGCCGAGTTCGCGGTTGTACATGAGTGCAAAGCGCTCCGCGCAGCTCTTGGTGATGGAGTAGGTGTTCTGCATGATGTGATTGCCGAGCGTCGTGACGACGGCTCGCGGCGCCTGGGCGTTCGCATGCGGCGGCTTGCACGCTTCGAGCACGTTGAGCGTCCCCTCGATGTTGACCCTGACCGAGGGAAACGGGTCGTCGATGGTCTCGGACGTGCCCAGGAGGCCAGCCAGGTGGATGACGCCGTCGTGCGCCCTGACCTCGCGCTCGACCTGGGCGCGGTCGCACACGTCACCCGTGATGACGCGGCAGCCCGCGTCCCACGAGCCGTCCAGGGAGGCCCCCGCCGGCCCGTGTCGGTCGAAGACGGTGACCGAATGTCCCATGTCGCGCAGGAGAGGGACGACGTGGCTGGCGATGAAACCGGCTCCGATGACGAGGATCTTCATGGTCGTTCTGCTTTCTCCGTGGGGGCCGCCGCACCCGCCGCACCCATCGCACGCGCCGCGGCCGATCGCATGCGGGCCGCTTGCGCGGCGTCTCCCGTCTGTTCGTAGATGCGCGCGGCCAGCTCGTACGCGTCCGTGAACGCCGGCGCGGTCTCGAGTGCCTGGTGAAGGTGCGCCAGGGCGTCGGCGGCGTCTCCGCGACGGATCAGGATCACCGCAAGGAAATAGTGCGCGCCGGCGTTCTCCTGCAACAGGATCGAGCGCCGCAGGTCCTTCTCGGCGAAGTCTTCGTTTCCCGCGAGCAGGGCCAGCCTTGCCCTCTGCAGCAGCCCGGCAGGATGATCCGGCGCGACGGTGAGCATCCGGTCAACCGCGCCGAGCGCCTCGTCGTATTGTCCCCCGGAAGCGAGGCTCGCGGAAAGCTCGAGCCAGGCGAGTTCGTTGTCCGGATGGGCCGACGTTTCTGCCCGGAATGCCGCCGTGGCCGCCGGCAGGTTGCCGTTGCCGAGGGCCTGCTTCCCCCCGAACACCGGTCCCCCGCCTTTCTCGATCGAGAGCAAGGGCGCTCCGGCAGCCTGCACGGTGTGCACGGAGCGCGAGTTGGGCCAGGAGCCGCTGCGGAGGTGAGCCCCCTGGATGAACCGGGACGGGAAGATGCCGTAGTCCCACGGCTCGCCGTAACGCTCGTAGTACCGGACGTAGCGCACCCGGACCTTGCCTCGATACTTCCCCTCCACGTAGGCGCGGGTCGCGTAGGAGAAGGTCGTGGCGATGGTCACCGGCTCCTGCATGTTGGGGCCGATCAGGCCCTCGGCCTCCATCCATTCGAGCGCGGGCCGGATGCTGAGGCCCCAGTAGTCCATCTCGAACTGTCCGACGGCTCCCCTGGTGCCGCCTGCGAGGGGATTGAAGTACACATAGGGGAATCGGCTGTTCGACGCGATGAAATAAGCGGGCTCGATGGCGAGGCATCCGAGCACGGCGTACACGGCGACCCTGTTCCTGGTGGACGTGGCCCCGTCGGCCAGCGCCGACCAGAAGATCGCCGCGAGCACCACCATTGTCGGATACGCGAACAGCAGGTGCCTCCAGCCGTCGTAGCCGGCCGGGCCGCGCGCCGTCGCATAGAGCAGCGGGAAGGCGGTCGCGAACGCCGCCATGAACACGGGCAGCATCGGGTAGCGCGTCAGACGCCTTCCCAGGAAGACGAAGCCCGCGACACCGACCAGCGTGAACAAGGGCGCCGTGCGCCCGATCCACTGGGGAAGGTAGTCCCACGACACCAGGTTGGCCGGTATGTTGGCGCCCTTGAACAGGGCCCGGATCGACACGTTCAGGTTGGTCAGGCCGTTCAGCGCTTCCAGGGTGTGCCGGAGCGGCGCCTGCAGGGCGAACGGCCAGAACAGCAACGCCACGACGTAGCCTGCCAGGATGATTCCCACGACGTGGAGCAGGTAGCGTGTCGGCAGCGGGTACGGCCCGGCATGTTGACGTCGCTTGAGCACCAGGTCGAGCGCCACGAACAGCACGAGATACGCCGGCAGGATCACGCCGATCACGCGGGTTCCCAGGGCCATGCCGATGCCGAGCGCCAGGCCCACCGAGGTGCGCAGCCGCGGCCGCGGCATCTCCGTGATGAACTGCAGCATGCAGTACAGCGACACGACGTACCCGGCAGCGAACGGGATGTCCTTGGGGTTCATCAGCGAGTGCCCCAGGAAGCCCGGCGACAGCACCAGGAAGACCAGGGTCAGCATCGCCGCGCGCCGTCCACCGATCTCGCCGGCGAAGAGCGCGGCGAACACCATGGCGACGACCCCGAGGATGGCGTTGAAGACGTGACGCACGTCGTGATGGCGCGCGTCTGACGGCGTGTGGCCGAGGGCGTGGTTGGTGAGGCCCGTGACCAGTTCGAAGAAGCCGCCGTAGTAGTGGAGGTTGCCCTTCGGGACGTGCAACGCGGCCGTGTCGGCGCCCCCGGTCAGGTAGTACGACACCAGCCTGGTGGAGTACTCGTTCTGGTAGCTGTCGTCTTCGTTGACCCCCGAGCGCAGCGCGAGGGAGACGGTGAGCACCAGCGCCGCACAGCAGGCGGCCAAGAAGATCCTGTCTCGCACCTGGGCCCCGCCGTCAACCGGAGCAGCCCCGCGCTCCACGAGCGCGGGGCGTTGTCCGGATACCTACCCTGAAACCGACCGCCAAACGGCCCGCTACGGGACCGTCACCCGGAGCGAGCTGCTGAAGGTGCCACCCGTATAGGTGCCGCCGAACTTCAGCACGTTGGCCCCCGCGAGCACGCTCGACGGGAACGTCACCGTGGTCGTCGTCGACCCGCCCGGCGGGATGCTGTTCAGGGCCTGCGCCAGCGGCGCGCCGCTGCTCGTCCCCAGCAGTGCGCTCGTGAGCATCACGTTGTTCGCCTGCACGCTGCCCGCGTTGCTGACCGTCACCGTCGCACGCACGGTGCCGTCAGGATTGCGCGCGAGCACCGTCTTCGTCGCGATCCGCACGACCGCGCAGCCGGTGTTGCACCCCCCGAGCGATGTCCCGTAGGCGCCCGAGATGGTCACGCTCGGCACGGCCTGCGCGCCGTCGGCGAGCGAGAGCACCGCAGTCCACGGTGCGGCGCAGGCCCCGATGCCCGTCCACGTGAACGAGCGCGTGGCGCTGCCGCCCGCGGGAATCGCGCCGTAGCTCTGCGCCCCGCTCGGCCAGCTGACGCTTGGCGACGCCAGCAGCGTGGCCACCAGGTTCGTCGTCGGCAGGGCGCTGTTGTTCTTCAGCGTCACCGCGTAGGTGACCCGCTCGCTGGGATCGAGCGCGTTGTTCGCCGGCGCGCAGCTCTCCACCTGGGGAATCGCCGTGACCAGCGCGATCTGGGGCGCGCACGCCGGATTGGGCTCGGCGACGCAGCCCGTCGCCGGGTTGCAGCTGTCGTTCGTGCAGGAGTTGTTGTCGTTGCAGTTCAGTGCAGATCCGCTGGTGCAGATCGCGTTCTGGCACGTGTCACCGTTCGTGCACGCATTGTCGTCGCTGCAAGCGGTGCCGTTGGGCTCGTCGTTCGGCACGCACGCGCCGGCGCCGTTGCAGATATCTGGGTTGGCGCACGCGGAATCGACGTTGGAGCCGCACCCGCTGCCCGCCGCCAGGTAGTTGGGCACGCAGGCGCCTGCCGACCACGTGTCGGGCTGGTCGCACGCGCTCGACGACTGGTCGCCGCACGGGTCGCCGTCGTTCAGGACCCGCTTGAACGTCACCCGGACCGGGGTCCAAAAATTCTGCCAATCGATAACGGCGATCGGCTCCTTCTCCACGTCGTTGTAGAAGCTGGTGTGGTGCACGGTGTCTGCCCACGCAAACGGGTACACGTTTGCGGAAGACCAACCAGATGAAGGATCGTAGGTCTGAGCACCCCACTCTCGATACCACGACCGCTTTTCGCGTAGCACATTGTAGGTTCTACCCTGCACGCTGCCATCGGGAATGGTCAACGTGCCCCAGCCATCCACGCGAGCGCTAGCGATGTATGATCTCGTAGTGTAGCGGACGGCAGTCACTCCCGGGTTCAGCGTTCCGGGGGGAAGCGCCGAGGCAGGGACCTCCAGGGTGCCGCTGTGACTCCACGGAACAACCTGTGAGTAAGTCAGCGTCGCGGCGCGTTCCGGCAAGACCGGAAGATAGTTGAAGACACTATCCGCAACGTGATTGAAGTGCCTGCCGTAGCTGGCCAGCAGCTGAAGATTCCCGTTGCCGTCGAAGTTGTAGTAATCCTCGGTCGTTGGCGACGTCCCAGGAATCCGAATTGCGTTGCGTGGAACCACGGCGAACATCGTCGCGCCGGGTACGGCCGCTGACGGGGCCCTGGCCCCCCCGACGACGGGGTAGTAAACGACGTCGGGTGTCGCGTCGACGCCCAGGCACCTGAGGTCCCACGTCTGGTTCACCCCCGCTGAGTGCACTGGGACCACGCACCCGCCAGGCGAGTTGTCCTGCGCCAGTCGGAACGTATCGCCGACAGCCGGCAAGGTGGTGGCAGGGACGGTGATCGGGCTCTGGGCGTCAGCCCGCGGGCAGAACAGGAGCACACCGGCCATGGCCGCTGTTACGCTCAGTACATTCACACGTGCGGGCGGGCGCTTCATCAGGGGCAACCTCCGTTTATCGACTCGTCAACTGCAATGTGCTGCGCCGCACAGATCCTGCGGCGCTACTTCCCGGCGGCCTTGCCGTCTGTCGCCTCGGCCAGCAGCCTGTCGAGCTGCGCCTTGAAGGCGGCGTAGGGCTGCGCGCCGGTCAACCGGGCAAGCGTCTTGACCTGCGAACTCTTCGGATCGGTGTAGGCGAGGAAAAACGACGGCGTGCCAGACACGCCAACCTTCTGCGCCTCGGCCATGTCCCTGCGGACGTCGGCCGCCGGGCGATCGCTCTTGAGGCACGCGTCGAACTTCGCCGCGTCGAGGCCCACCGCCTCGGCGTGCGGTGCCCACGGCTCCAGGGTGCGCTGGTTGGCGAACAACCGGTCGTGCATCTCCCAGTACTTGCCCTGCTCGCCCGCGCAGAAGGCGACTTCGGATGCCTTGAACGCCAGCGGGTGCAGGGATTCGAGCGGGTAATCGAGGAACACGTGCCTGACCTTGCCGGTGGCCACGTAGTCCTTCTCGATCTGCGCGGCCGTGTCGCGAACGTGCCGGCTGCAGAACGGGCACTGGTAGTCTGAGAACTCCACCAGCGTCAGCGTGGCGGTGCGTTCGCCGCGCGCCGGGTTGTCGCGCAGGTCGAGGACGACGTTCTCCGCGGGCGCCGCCGACGGCGCCGGCGGCGCCTGGGGGCGGGCCTGCAGCAGCGCCTTGATCTCCTGGAGGTCGCGCTGCATGGCCTTGACGGCCACGCTGAGGGCCTCGATCTCCTTCTTGAGATCGTCCGGCGGCGCCGGCTGTGCCCACGCGGGGGTCGCGACGAGCAGGATGAGCGCAAGGAGTCCCAGCGACAGACCTAGACGGCAGCTCTTCAATGGCACCAGCTTCCTATCACCAACAGTCCGGCGCGAAGCACGCACGTTGGTTCAATCGCTTGAACGACCCGACCCCGTGGCCTGGACAGTGCAAGTGGAAAGACTTGTCGAAAAAGTGGGAGAGTTGGGCGCTAGCGCGCCATCTTCCGTCGCATCGCCAACCCCGCGAAGCCGAACCCCAGCAGCCCCATCGTCATGGGCTCGGGTATCGCGGGCACGCCCCGCACCGTCACTTCGAATGTCTGCCAGTCGGTGTAGAGATCGACAGCGGCGTTGGCCGGGTCACTGGCCCTGATGCGGACCGAACCGACGTAGGGCCCCGGCGGCACCGCCGTGAGATCGGCGAGCACGGTGAACAGCGGCCCGCTGAACCCGGGATTCGCCGAGTCGAGCTGAAGCGGCCACCCGCTGAAGAACGGAGAATCGTCGAGTGTCAACCCCAGGCCGCTCAAGGTGATGTCGACCCCGAGCAGGTCCAGCGGATCCGGATCGCCCGCCTCGAGCGTCAGCGTCGCGTTGAAGTCGACCGAGCCGCCTTGCACCACCTCGTGCGACGCGTCAACCGTGAAGGACATCGCACGCGCCGTCACCGGAGCCATCAACAGCGCTGCGACCACACCCACCATCGCGACCAATCTCGTTTGTCTCATCGCCCTGTACGCCTTGTGCCCTCAGTAGAGGGAGGAAAACTCACGCCCTCAACGGAGGGTAAGAACCGGCAATAAACTCAGGTGCTGGTCGGCGATATGAATGCATAATCCATGCCGCTAATGACCAGCTGCAAATAAATGAGTTCGCAAATTGAAGGCCCACTCTGCCGCAACAATGTCAGACGGAGGCGGACTTTTTGTCGTGCTGGGTCGTGACAAGCTCGGGGTTGAACTAGTCCTCTAGCCTCGGCAGCCCCGCGCTCCACGAGCGCGGGGCACTGTCCCGACACTTACTCCGAGGCCGACCCGGAACCAGCGAATCCCGCGCTACGGAACCGTCACCCGCAACGAGCTGCTGAAGGTGCCGCCCGAGTAGGTGCCGCCAAGCCTGAGCACGTTGGCGCCCGCGAGCACGCTCGACGGGAACGTCACCGTGACAGCCGTCGACGCGCCCGGAGGGATGCTGCTCAGGGTCCGCGGCAGCGGCGTGCCGCTGCCCGTCCCCAGCAGCGCGCTGGTCAGGACCACGTTGTTCGCCTGGATGCTGCCCGTGTTGCTGACCGTCACCGTCGCCCGCACGGTGCCGTCGGGGTTGCGCGTGAACACCGTCCTCGTCGCGATCCGCACCACCGCGCAGCCAGTGTTGCATACGCCTCCCGGTGCCCCGTAGGTGCCCGAGACGTTCACGGCGGGGATGCTCTGCGCGCCGTCGGCGAGCGCGAGGGCCGCGGACCAGGGGGCGCCGCAGGCCCCGATGCCCGTCCACGTGAACGAGCGCGTGGCGGTGCCGCCCGCGGGAATGGCGCCATAGCTCTGCGCCCCGCTCGGCGAGTTGACGCTTGCCGACGCCAGCAGCGTGGCCACCAGGTTGGTCGTCGGCTGGCTGCCGTTGTTCTTCAACGTCACCGCGTAGGTCACGCGCTCGCCGGGGTCGAGGACGCCGTTGGCCGGCGCGCAGCTCTCCACCTGCTGGACCGCCGTGAGCAGCGCAATCTGCGGCGTGCACACCGGATCCGGCTGCGAGACGCAGCCGGTCGCCGGGCTGCAGCTGTCGATCGTGCAGGCGTTGTTGTCGTTGCAGTTCGGCGGCGCGCCGCCCGCGCAGGTGCCGTTCTGGCAACTGTCGCCGGTCGTGCACGCGTTGCCGTCGCTGCAGGCGGTGCCGTTCGGCCTGTCGTTCGGCACGCACGCACCGGCGCCGTTGCAGGTGTCGGGGCTGGTGCACGTGGTGGCGGCGTTGGAGCCGCACCCGCTGCCGGCCGCCACGTAGTTGGGCACGCAGACGCCTGCCAGGCACGTGTCGGCCAGGTTGCACGCGCTCACCGTCGGGTCGCCGCACGGGTCACCGTCGTTCTGGCACACCGGCTGGACCCTCTTGAACGTCGCCTTCACCACGGCGTCCTGTGCAGTGTTCAACTGCAACGAGGCGATGGGTTCCTTCGACGCGTCGTTGTAGTAGTTGAAGTGGACGACGGTATCGACGCCCAGGCCGATGAATCCGGCTTGAATCGCGTTATCAGTGACGTCCAGCCAACCCAGGGGTGGAACCTTCGCGTCTATCCGGGCTTCTGTGTAGCTGGTCCGCTTTTCACGCAGCACAGGGTAGCTTCCGCCGGGAATGGTCATGGTGCCCCAGGCATCCACGACAGACAGTTCCTGGATGGACACCCTGTAGCGGACGGAGTCCGCCGTGACAGGGAGGAAGGTCGGAACCGCCGAGGCAGCGAAAGCCTGAAGTGTGCCCGAACTCGCCTGTTTGATATCGAAGAAATTCATCGGCGCGTAGCGCTCAGGCAGGGGCGGAAGCAGACTGAAGACCGAATTGGTGGCGAGGTTGTAGTGTTTGCCGTAGCTGGCCAGCAACTGGAAACGACTGCCGGCGGCGTCGTTCGAGACGTTGTAGTACTCCTCGGTGGTCGGCGAGGTCCCGTCAAACGTGGAGGGCGGGACCACCGCGAACATCGTGGCACCGGTCACCGTGGCGCTGCCCTGGCTGGCGGGTCGATAGACGATGTCCTGCGTCGCACCGACGTTCAGGCAGTTGAGATCCCAGGTCTGGTTCCCCCCCGGCGGGGTGTACGTCGCGATCGCGCAGGCACCGGGGGCGTTGTCGATGGCCAGTTTCAGCGTATCTCCCGGGGCCGGGAAGGTGGACGCGGGAACAGTGATCTGCGCATCGGCCCGCGGGCAGAACACGAGCACACTGGCGATGGCCGCTGTGACGCTCAGGACAGTCATACGTGTGGGCACGCGCTTCATCGGCAACCTCTGTCTCTCGTCTCGCGCCTCCTGCAGGCGTCGAAGAGTGCAGTGCAGTGTCGCGAGGGACGACTTTTCAACGGTACCAGCTTTCTATCACACAACAACCCCCCGCGAGACACTCACGCCGGGTGCAACCGCTCGAAAGAAACCGTCTACGCCGACAATGCCCGTGTACATCGAAAGACTGCTCGAGGAGGCCGGCGAGTCGGACTTCGGCCTGCGCGCGCTGTCGGTTCCGGCGGAGCGGGTGTCGCGCCGGTAGCGGCGGATCCGCCGCTAACGCGCCGGCTTCCGTCGCGTCGCAAACACCGCGACGCCAAGAGCCATCAGCCCCATCGTCGCGGGCTCGGGTATCGCGGGCGTCCCCCGCACCGTCACTTCGAATGTCTGCCAGTCGGTGTAGAGATCGACAGCGGCGTTGGCCGGGTCACTGGCCCTGATGCGGACCGAACCGACGTAGGGCCCCGGCGGCACCGCCGTGAGATCGGCGAGCACGGTGAACAGCGGCCCGCTGAACCCGGGATTCGCCGAGTCGAGCTGAAGCGGCCACCCGCTGAAAAACGGAGAATCGTCGAGTGTCAGCCCCAGGCCGCTCAAGGTGATGTCGACCCCGAGCAGGTCCAGCGGATCCGGATCGTTCGCGTCGAGCGTCAGCGTCGCATTGAAGTCCACGGAGCCGCCCTGCACCACCTCGTGGGACGCGTCGACCGTGAACGACATCGCGCGCGCCGTCACCGGAGCCATCAACAGCGCGGCGACCACACCCAGCATCGCGACCAATCTCATTTGTCTCATAGCTCTATGTACCCTGCGTCGTGCATGGAGGGAGGAAAACCGGTTGTGGCCAACACTGCTGTCGGGACCGACTGTGCATTATCCGGGCCAGACAGCCTTTTTGTCTCGACTCGGGCTTCCAGGGGATCTTCGCCCCTCTTTCTCACGATGTCCGATGAAGAAAGACCCTTTGTCGCGCTGGGCCGCGACAAGAATTCGCGCCCAGACGGGCCGAGGACGGCCAGTGACAGGCGGGTTCTGCCGGCAAGGAAATCGAGGTCACAACCCCCAGGCCGCGGCCCCACGTCGCACGATCTCGACCACGTAGATCGCGCACCAGGCGGCGAGCAGCACCAGGCCTGCCGCACGCGTCGGCCCGGCAGCGCTCGTGTCGGCGGCAGCCGCGGTCGCACGCGTCTGCGCCGCGAGCACAGCCCGGCAACGGATCCCGAGACTCCGCGCGTGGCGTTCGTCGACGTCCTGCACGGGCAGCTCGTTCAGTGCCGCGAGATCGGCGTCGCCGTAATCGTCATGCGATGTCATCGTGCACACTCCTCTTTGTCGTGCGGTCGCGCGACAGATCGATCGCCCGCGCGAGCGCCGCTCGCGCCCGTGCCAGCAGCTGGCGGAGCGCCTCCGGCGTGAGGCCGCAGACGAGGGCCGCTTCGCCAGGCGTCAGGCCCTCGACGCCGACCAGCAGGAGCACCTCGCGGTGCCGCGGCGAGAGCTGCGCCAGCGCGCGCTCGAGCCGGCGCTGCAACTCGTGCTGCGCCGCAACCTCGAACGGCGACGACCACCGATCGCGACACGGCCACAGCGCCAGCGCGTGCGGGTCCTGTGTCTCTTCGAGGGCGGATGTCCGCCGGTACGTCCAATACAGGTTCCGGGCGACGGTGAACAGCCAGGGCGCCAGGCGGGTGTCGGCGTGCAGGCGGGGGGCATTCGAGACGAGTCGCAGCCAGGTCTCGTCCAGCAGATCTTCGGCCACGGTGCGAGACCGGCTCAGACGGACGAGAAACCCGAAGAGGCGCGCGCGGTACGCCTCGTAGACCGCGTCGAACGCCCCGGGCTCCCCGCGGCGAAGCCCGTCGACGAGCGAGAGCTCGGTGTCGCGCTCCATCACGGCCATAACGCGTCTCGCGACACGGCGTGACGGTTGCCCGCCCTGCGTCACGCCGACGCGGGTTCTGAGTTCTACCCTGCGTCACACCCGCAGAGGAGGCGTCCCATGGATATCCTGAACCAGATCGGTCCGTTCGCGAAGCTGAGCGTGCTGGTGAGCGTCGTCCCGCTCGCCGCGGCGCTCGCCTACGCCATCCGTCCGACCGAGCGGAAGCTGCTTTTGATGAGGCCCGTCTCGCTCGGCGTGATCTTCGCCGCGATCTGCGCCCTGGCCTCCGGCGCCTCGCTGATGTGCCAGTACCTGGCCGAGACGTCGGCCGGCGGCGTCGACATGCCGCGCGTGTACGCGGGCATCGCCGAGACGCTGCTCCCCGTGTTCGTCGGCTTCGGGTTCCTCGCGGTGTCCTGGCTGCTGGTTGCGGTCGGGATGCTGCGGCGAACGCCGTAGGTTGGATTGGGCCTTGGCGGGACCCAGTTGACGATCAAGGGTTCTCCCGCGCGGTTCGGCGCACTGACCAATGGCATGGTGACACGTGCCTGGCACCGACATGGGACGCCCTGGCTGTCAGTTCGGCAACTTCGCCGGCCACGCGCGTAGGCCGGCTTCCGGAGCGGCTTCCCATAACTGGCGATCGAACGTGGCCAAGACGACCTCCTGACCCAGGGCATCCTGCCACGTCAGCGCCGACGCCAACTGGACCGCGTCATAGCCACGGAGCCCATGTGCCCACGCCAGCGCCTCGGCTCGAGCCACCAGCGCCTCGGTGACGGGGATTCGCATGAGATCAGGCCACTCGCGCGAGAACCGCCGCTGGGCCCGGCGTCCCGCGACGTCGTCGAGGACGCCGACACGCACGGCCCGCGCGAAGGCTGCCGAGACTTCAGCGCGCGTGACAAGCGCCGTGGCCACGGCCATCGCACCAGTCGTGAGGTCGTTCACGTCGGCCGAGCCGACCTCCGTGACATACCGTTTCACGAGCGCACTCGCATCCACGTACACGATCACTCGCGGTTCTCCACGACGATGTCGGCCAAGGTCCGCTTCCCGCGCCGGTGCACGCCAGGTGCGGCGCGGCCGAGTCGCCGGCCGCTCCACTGCATGGCACCCGCCTTCGTCAGCACCGCGAGCCGGTCGTCCAGCGAATCGCCCTCGGGAACCAGCCGCGCCACCCGTCGGCCGTGCTCCGTCACGACCACCGTGGCCCCGCGTTTGACCTCGCGGACACATTCGCTGAGCTTCGACTTCAACTCGCGAATGCCGATACTGCGTTCTTTCATCCCGTTGACCCCTCCGTGTGCCTACATTCTAGTGCATGTGGCTACATCTCGGGCTCCTGGCCGCTCCGCACACCTCAAGCCGCTCCGCGACTTCGCGCCCTTGCGGAGAGGCTACCCTTCGACTCAGTTGTGTTGAGGGCAGGTCGCGTGCGAATCACCCTGCCAGACCTGAGGGTTCGATTCGTTACGCCCTCAACACAGGTGAGCCTTAAGATAGCGTGGTCGTGAATCCCGCCGAGCAGCACCCGCCGCGCGTGATTGCCCTCCTCCTCGTGATCGTCGCATCCAGCGCGTGCGCGTCACGCGCGCCGTTGCCGGGCGTGTGCGCCGACGGCGTGGCCCAGCGACAGACGATCTCGGTGGTCGCGCACCGAGGGTGGCTGTCGCCGACGCACGTCGAGAACTCCCTGCGCGAGATGAAGGCGGCCGTGCGTGCGGGAGTCGGCGTGCTCGAGATCGACCTGCGGGCGTCGCGCGACGGCACGTTGTTCCTGCTGCACGACGCGACGCTCGATCGGACGACGACGGGCACGGGGCGCATCGAGGCATCCACCGACGCGCAGTTGGCGGGGGTGATGTTGACCGGCGCCGACGGCGCCTCAACCGGCGAACCGCTTCCCCGCTTCGACGACGTGATGGCGTGGGCAGCATCCGAGCCGGGCGTCCAGTTGATGCTCGACATCAAGGGCGTGGACCTGCCCGCGCTCGTGCGTGCGCTGGTCACGCGCGGGCTCGACGGCCGCAGCATCATCCTCACCTTCGATGACGCCACGACGACGACGCTGCTGGGGATGGCGCACCAGGCGATCGTGTCGGTCCTCGTGAAGACCCCCGACGATGTGGCGCGAAACGCCGCGCTCGCTCGCGGACGCCGGCTGGCGCTCTACGTGCCGCAGGACGCCGACCTCAGTCTCTACGCCGCGGCGAACGCGACGGGCCTGCCCACGGTGTCGGATGCGGTCATGGCCAGCCCGGCGGGCACACTCGACGAGCGTGCCGCCCGCGAGGGCCTGCAGGTGTACCGCGATCACCTCGCGACGCGGACGGTACGGTATTTCGTGTCGAACCAGCCGGTGCAGGTGCGCGAGGCCGTCTGCGCCGCGCTTGACGGCTGGCGCGAGCGACACGAAGATAGCCGCGCCCATCCGACCCGGCAGCGGAGTGCAGCCGGCGTCACTGACGGCATGAGGAACTGGAGGACCGGACCCATGCGAGGCTTGCTCGCGATCGCCTGCCTTCTGATGTCGGCCGCGGTTTTCGCGCAGACCGGGCCCCCGGCGTGCCCCGCGGGCGCGCGCGCCGACTTCCACGTCCACGTCAAGGGCGACCTCACGCTCGACGAGGCGCTGCGGCGGTCCCGCGAGAGCGGCATCACCTACGGCGTCGCCGTCAACGGCGGCGTCGGCTTCCCGATCGACACCGACGCCGGGCTCGAGGCCTTCCTCGCCGAGATGCGGGGACGGCCGGTCTTCACGGCCTTCCAAGGGGAGGGCCGCGAGTGGGTGCGGCTGTTCAGCAGGGCAACGCTCGAGAAGTTCGACTACGTCTTCACCGACGCGATGACGTGGACCGACGATCGCGGCAGGCGCATGCGGCTATGGGTCGCCGACGAAGTGGGACGGATCGAGGATCCCCAGGACTTCATGGACCAGCTCGTCGACCGGGCGACGACGATCTTCGCCACTGAGCAGATCGACCTCTACGTGAACGCGACCTATGTGCCCGACCAACTCGCGGCGCAATACGACACGCTCTGGACGCCGGCGCGGATGACGCGCATCGTCGATGGCTTGGCCGCCAACGGTATCGCGATGGAGATCAACAACCGGCGGCGCATCCCGAGCGTGGCCTTCATCAGGCAGGCGAGGCAGGCGGGCGTGAAGCTGGCGTGCGGCACGAACAACGCGGGCGCCGCCGACCTGGGCCGCAACGAGTACCTGCGCCGAGGTGACCCGGGCGCTGGAGCTTCGGCCCGAGGACTTCTGGTGCCCGCCTGCCGACGGGCGCAAGGCCGTACAACGGCGGCCGCCGGCGCGGTGACGGGCAGCGGGCCGGGCCGGCGCACCAGGCACCGGCCCGATTCCATCCCGCTCACGCGCTGCGATACAGCTTGGTCAGCACGAACTCGTTGTGTCGCAGCACCTCGGCCGCGGTCATCCGGCCGTTGATCGTACGCTCGAGCATCTCGAGCGCCGCGTCGGCGGCCTCGTCCAGGTTCATCTCGATTCGCAGCAGCGCGCTCAGGTCCACGTCGATGTGTTCCGACATCGTCGCCACCGTCAGCGGGTTGGCCGACAGCTTGATGACCGGGATGACGGGGTTGCCGATGACGTTGCCCTGCCCCGTCGGGAAGTAGTGCACGACCGACCCTGCCGCGGCGCACAGCGTCACCATCTCCGCGGCGGCCGACGACGAGTCCATGAAGCTGAGGCCTGGCTTCCGCGGCTCGTGGGCAGGCTCGAGGAAGTCGACGACCGTGCAGCGGCCGGCCTTCTGGATGTTCCCGAGCGCCTTCTCCTCAATCGTCGAAAGCCCGCCCCGGATGTTGCCCTCGGTCGGCTGCGAACCCACGAGGCTCACGCCCTGCGACTTGACCAGCGCCTGGTAGTCGTCGAAGGCCGCCTGGAAGCGCGCGGCGACGTCGGGCGTCGCGCACTTCTCGACGACGAGGTCTTCGCCGCCTGTCAACTCGGTCGTCTCGCCGAAGATGAGCGTCGCGCCTGCGTCGGCCAGCCGCTCGAACACGCGGCCCACAGTCGGGTTCGACGCCAGCCCGGAGGTCGTGTCCGACTCCCCGCACTTGGTGCTCATCGTCAACTGGTCCACGCCGAATGGCTCGCGCCGCATCTCGGTCGCGAGGTGGACGTATTCCTTGGCCTTGCGCGAGGCGGCCTCGATCGTCTTCAGGTCTCCGGAGCGCTCGATGCTGAAGCCGACGCAGGGCTTGCCGGTCTTCTCGATCTCCGTGACGATGCGCTCGGTCCACTTGGGCTCGATGCCGACGACGACCGCCGCGGCGCAATTGGGGTTACGGCCCTGTCCGGCAAGGGTGCGGAAGGTCAGATCCAGGTCGGCACCGAACTGCAGGCGGCCATAGGGGTGCGGCAGGGCCATCGTGCCCTTGATGTTGTGCGCGACGGCTTCCGCGACGGCGTTGGAGAGGTCGTCGACGGGGATGATCAGGACGTGGTTGCGGACGCCGAAGCGCCCGTCGGGCCGGCGATACCCCCAGAGCTTCAAATCGCGTGGATTGATCATGCCCACCTCTTCGTCTTGACGCAGTGCGTGTGAACGTGCGAACCGACCGGCGCGTCCTGCACAGCGATGCCGATGATCCGGCCGTACTCGACGACGTCCTTGCCGCTCGCGATGTCGCGCATCGCCACCTTGTGGCCCAGCGGCACGTCGTCGACGAGCGTCACGGCGCGGACCGGCTGCCCTTCGAGCGTGATCGCGCCGATCTCCGCCCCGCGCGCGAGGTCCGCGACGGCGACGCCGACGTCGTCGTCGGGCCGGTGCATCAGAATCCCGTGTTTCATGTGCGCTCCTTCTAAGGGTCTGGGAGTTTAACGGTCAACCAGACCAAGAAATCATACATCAGCGCCGGCGTCACGCTCACCCGCGCGCGCCGGCCGTTACCGGGATGGTGCCGTTGGCGAAGGGCATCACCCCGATGCGCGATCCGGGCGGCAGGGCGTCGATCGCCTCCGCCACGGTTCGGCCGAGGTCCGGCGCAGGGGCGAGCAGCAGCCGCCTCACCAGGTCTGCCGGCATCTCCGTGTGCAGCAACACGTGGAACCGCGACGCGTCGCGGGAGATCTGGAAGGCCTTGTGGGGCCCGATCCGGTAGCCCTCCTCGGCGAACCGGTCGATGACCGCCTGGTGCGACGTCATCCGCGGATCGCTCATCCACCGTTCGTACGACTCGCTGCCGGTGCCCTCGGGACAGGCGGCAGCGACGAGAATCGTGGCGCCGGGCCGCGTCACAAGCGCGGCGTGGGCGAGTGCCTTCTGCGCCTGGTACAGGTTGATGTCCTTCGGATGCCCGCCCGGTGACGCGATGACCAGGTCGAACGGCCGATCGACTTCCACCTGGTTGACGGCACGCACGTGCGGGATGCCGCGCCGCATCAACTCGGCCGGCGCGTCGGCCAGCGCCCGCACGATGCGCTTGCGATCGTCGAGCAGGACGTTGAGCGCGAGGTGGACGCCGACGCGCGCCCCGATTTCCTCGATGTCTTGGCGGCACGGGTTGTCGTCGTAGCGCCCTAACTGCGCGAGCGGGTGCGACATCATCGAGTGGTTGCGCACGACGGTCTCGTAGCCGGCCAGGCCGATGGCCGCGCTCTTCGCTCCACCCGAGAAGCCCATGAACTGGTGCGGCTCGATCGCGCCGACGACGAGGCGGAGGTCGGCCTCGAGGTATTGGCGGTTGATCCAGATCGGCGTGCCGCGCGACGTCTCGCCGAGATGGACGACGCCGCGCGCGTCGTGGGCGTCGTGACTCACGACACGGCAGCGATCGAGAATCGCGCGCGGGACGATGTCGCCGAACCGCTCCGCCGGCACCACCGCGTGGGTGCCCGTGGCGATGATCAGGAGCACGTCGCCGGGCGTCACGCCCGCGCGCTCGAGCCGGCGCAGCAAGGGCGGCAACAGCACGTCGTGCGGCACGGGCCGCGTCGCGTCGTTGATGGCGACGGCGCAGCGGCCGCCCCGGCACTCGGGTAACACGGCGCCCTCGAGCGCGGCCTCCACCTCTGCGATCGGGTCCGCGGCGGGGGTCGTCACCCGGGGCGCGAGCGTCTCGACGACGTGTCGCTGCGCCGCGGTCGACAGATCGACCTCGACGAACCCGCGACCGTACGGCAGGCGGTGGATGGTCATGGTGTGAACGACCCTGCAGCCAGCGCGCGAGAGGCGAGTGGCGGCCGCGGGCCTGAGGATAGCAGGAATGGTCGCGGCCGGACTCGCCGTGCCAACACGCCGTGCCAACACGCCGTGCCGCGCGATGGGCCTGCCGCGCGCGCGCGGTCTGTGCAAGAATGGCACGCCGGTTCGCGGGCTGACTATGGCGCGCCAGATGACGTTGCGGGACGTCGGGAGACAGTTGGGACTGTCGGCGATGACCGTCTCGCTCGTCCTCCGCGACAGCCCGCGGATCTCCGACGCGACCAAGAAGCGGGTCCGCGCGGCGATCCGCGGCCTGAACTACGAGCCCAACCAACTGGCGCGCGCGCTGGCCATTGGCTACTCCAACCTGATAGGCGTCATCGTCCCCAACAGTTCGGACCCGTACTATGCGGAGGTCATTCGCGCAATCGAGGACGCGGCGAGCGCGGTCCACCTCCACGTGCTGCTGGGCAACGGCTCGTACCGGATGGAGACGTACACGGCCCGCGTGCGTGAGATGCAGCGCCTGCACATGAAGGGCATCATCGCGGCGCCGCCGTTCACGTCGGAGCGACCGCGGCTGCCGAAGTTCTGGAAAGACCTGCAACAGAGCGACTTCCAGGTGGTGCTGATCAACCGGCAACTCGACCCGCCGATTTTTCATCAGGTGGCGGCCGACTACATGGCGGGCGTGGTGATGCTGGCGCGCGCGCTGGCCGAGCGCGGGCACCGGCGCGTGGCCTACATCTCGGGCCACCAGTCCGCGCTCCCGTTCCGGCAGCGTCTCGAGGCCTTCAAGGGCTGCGTCAAGACATACGGCTTCGACTGCGACGAGTCGCTGTTCGAGGTGGGCGAACTGTCGGGCGCCGGTGGCTACGCGGCGTGCCAGCGGCTGTGGGACGCCAACCCGCGCAAGCCCTCGGCCATCGTGGCCTCCCACGAGATCGCTGCGCTCGGCGTGCTGCGCTATCTCGACGAAACGGGGATCGACGTTCCGGGCCAGGTGTCGGTCGGGAGCTTCGACGGGACCCCGTTCGCCGACTTCACGCATCGCAGCCTGACGACGGTGGCGACACCACGGTACGAGATTGGGAAACTGGCCTTTCGTACTCTGCTCGACGCGATGAAGGGCAACCTGTCCGAGCCGTGCAGCCTGATCCTGCCGGTGGAACTGAAGCTGCGGGAGTCGCTGGGCCCGGCCCCGGGCGTCCGGAAGTCCCCGGCTGCCACGCGCTGAGGGCGGGGCTGTCGCGGTGCGGAATTCCGCTTGACACGGCAACTAGCTCATGTTCTAGTTTACCGCTAAAGCAGGATCCGGCGTACCCGGGGCCTGCCGGTAGCCGTTGCCAGCGCAGGATTCGGGCACGGGCTGCGGGGTCCATGTCGGGCCGCTCAGACCCGGGCCAGGATGATTCGTGGCGCGGCTGGGGAGGTTACCCCCGTGGCGTTGTCGAGACGCGAGTTCCTCTCTTCCCTTCCGGCCGGTATCGCGCTCGCCGCGTCCCGGCCTTCCGGCGCCGCGACGGCCGGCCCACGCATCGGCTGCCAGACCAACGCCTGGGCGCTCAAGCCCGACGACTTCGACCAGTTCCTGTCGGTGCTGGGCAAGGTCAAGTCGCTCGGCTTCGAGGGCTTCGAGACCAGCTTCCGCAACGTGGCGGCCCAGTACCCGACGGCCGCCGCCGCGCGGGCGCGCATCGAGCAGACCGGCCTGGTGTGCGTCGGCCTGCACATCTTCCTCAACGCCTACGACCCGCAGACCCGGATCGCCTCGATGGACCTCGTGCGGGCCACGGCGGACGGCGCCGCCGCGCTCGGCGCACAGCGCGTCATCGTCAGCGGTGGTGGGCTGGAGCAGGGAGGCGTCGTCGCCGCGCAGGCCCTCGCCGACAAGGTGGCGGGACTCCACGCCGCCGCCCGCTACTGCCGCGAGAAGGGCCTTGGGTTCGCCTATCACAACCACGGCCCCGAGTTCGCCGCGGGCGGTGCAGAGATCACCGGCCTGATCAATGGCACCGACCCGGCGCTTGTCGGCTTCCTCGTTGACTGCGGCTGGGCCTACCGCGCCAATGTGGACCTTGCCGCGTTCTTCACGCAGCACCGGGCCCGTATCGTTGGCATGCACCTGCGCGACTTCAAGGGCGAGCAGCAGGTGCCGCTCGGACAGGGCGACGTCGACTGGAGGCCGCTGGCGGCAGCTGTCACGCGAACCGGTTGGAGTGGCTGGATCGTGGCCGAGGAAGAACGTGCGGACGGGTCAAAGCCCGGAGAGAGTGCGGCCGGTCCCGCGCGCGAGACCTTGCGCGCGCGCTTCGGGAGGTGAACATGAAGCGGCGAGAGTTCCTTGCAACGACAGGAGCAGTCGCGGTCTCGGCGCTGTCCTATGGCCGCATCCTCGGCGCCAACGACCGCCTCGGCGTGGCGCTGGTCGGTTCGGGCCGCCGGGGACGTGACGTGATGAAGGCGTTCCTCGGCACGGGCCGCGCCGAGTTGCGCTGCGTCGCCGATATCTACGACGTGCAGCGGCAGCGCGCCCGAGACGCGCTGGGCGTCACGGCCCCCGAGACGATCGCCCACGAAGAGGCGATCGCGCGGCCCGACGTGGATGCGGTGCTCATCGCCACCCCCGATCACCTGCACCTGCCGCAGGCGCTCGCGGCGCTGGCGGCCGGCAAGCACGTGTTCCTCGAGAAGCCCACCACGCACAGCCTGGAGGAGGGCCCGACGCTATTCGCCGCCGTGCGTGCGGCGGGCCGTGTCTGCCAGACCGGCACGCAGCAGCGCAGCGGCGCGCACTACAAGCGGGCCAAGGCCGAGTACTTCGACACGCGCAAGCTGGGCCAGGTGATCTTCGTGCGGGCGGTGTGGAGCGACTTCCCGTGGCAGCGGCGCCGCATCGAGCCTCGGCCGCAGCCCGCGGGCTTCGACTGGCCGCGCTTCTTGGGCCCGGCCAGGCCCGTGCCCTACGAGTGGATCCGCTATGACTCGTGGCGCTACTTCCCCGACTACGGACGCGGCCTGCTCGCCGACATCCTCGCCCACTGGGTGGACGTGGCGCAGTGGTTCCTCGGCGAGACCCGCCCACTGAACGCGGTCGCCACCGGCGGCATCTACCAGCTGAAGGACGGCCGCGAGAACCCCGACACGGTCAGCGCCGTGCTGCAGTACGCCGGCGGCTGGAACCTGCACTTCGAATCGTCGGTCCTCCCTGTCGCCACGCCGCGTCCCTCGGTGTTCTTCCAGGGCACAGAGGGCAGCCTCGACATCGCGCGCGACGGCTACGTCTACCGCCCGAACGGCGGCACGCCGGTCGAGGTGAAGTCCACCGAGGTCCTCGAGGTGGCGCACGTCACCGACTTTCTCGACGCCGTGCGCGACGGACGGGCGCCGAGCGCCGACGTCACGGCCGGCATCGACGCGTGCCGGCCCGTCCACCTCGCGACGGCGGCCTACTGGCGCCGCAAGCGCATGCGCCTGGACGCGGCGGGCGCCACCATCGAAGAAGACGCCTGAGCAACACCCGAGTCCCCGGCCGGCGCCGCCGGACGGGGTGCTCTGACGGCAACGTTCGCAAGTCGAGCTCGATTCCGGAGGGTGGTCCATGTCTCTGATTTCTGGAAGGGGTGTCGGGAAGTGGTTGCGGTGCGCGGCGGGGCTGGCCCTGCTCGTCGGGGGGCTACAGGGGGAAGCGCGCGCGCAAGGCGCCACCGCCAGCCTCAACGGCACGATGCTCGACTCAACCGGCGCCGTGCTGCCCGGCGTGCTGGTGACGTGCAGGAACATCCGCACGGGACTGACCGTGGAGTCCACGACCAACGAGGTCGGGATCTTCCGGTGCCCCGAGCTGCCAATCGGCCAGTACGAGGTGACGGGCGTGCTGGACGGGTTCCAGAAGATCGTCCGTTCCGACATCACGCTGGTGACCGGGCAGTCGCTCGACGTCAGGCTGACGATGGAGCCCGGCGGCGTGGAGACCACCATCGAGGTGACCGGCGCGACGCCGCTGGTGCAGACGACATCGTCCACGGTGCAGACATCGATGACGGTCCGCCAGGTGGAGGAACTGCCGCTCAACGGCCGGAACCCGCTGCAGCTCGTGGTCTTGACGCCCGGGGCGTCGGTGACCAACGCCGGGACCGTCGTGGGGCAACAGGACAACCAGGGCCTCACGGTCAACGGGTTGCGTGCGACGCAGAACAACTTCAGGCTGGACGGCTCGAACTACAACAACCGGTTCTTCGGCTCGGCACCGACGATGCCGAACCCGGATACGTTGGAGGAGTTCACGGTGCAGTCGGCGAACTACAGCGCCCGCACGGCGGGGGCCGGTGCCCTCGTCGAGCTGGCGACCAAGTCGGGCACGAACCTGCTGCGGGGCAGCGCGTTCGAGTTCCTGCGTGACACCGCGTTCAATTCCAACGATTACTTCCGTGAAAAGGCCGGGCAGGAGAAGCCCCCGTACGAGCAGAACCAGTTCGGCGCGACGCTGGGCGGACCGATCGTCCGGAACAAGACGTTCTTCTTCGGGGCGTACCAGGGCACGCGGCGACGCTCGGACCCCGGCTCGGCGTCCATCCGGTCGCTGACGCAGGCCGAGCGCGCCGGGAACTTCTCGAACGTCGCCACGCCGATCATCGACCCCCTCACCGGGCAGCCGTTCCCGGGTAACATCGTCCCCTCGAATCGGCTCGACCCGCTGGTGTCGCAGATCCTCACGGATCTGCTGCCGCTGCCCAACAGCGGCCTCAACCTCGTCGCGCCGATCAGTCAGAACCTCGACGACGACCAGGTGACGGCGCGGCTCGACCACGAGCTGACCTCGAACGACCGGGTCACGGCGCGTTACTTCTATGACGCCAACCGGTTCCAGCGCCCGTTCACGGCGCCGCCGGGGTTCTATGCCGACAACGACTTCCGGAACCAGAGCTTCCTCCTGCGCGACAACCACATCTTCTCGAGCAGCTTCCTGTTGAGCGTGTCGGGCGCGTACTCCAAGTTCCGCCGCGTGCAGGAACCGCTGACGCCCAACGTGAAAACGCTCCAGGATTACGGCGTCAATGCCCCGCAGAGCATCAAGACCGACTTCTTCCCGGGCGTGCGTTTCATGGCCGCACCTCTGTTCAACCTCTTCTCAGGCGGTGGCCTCGAGCAGACGCCGTCCACCTGGGATTTCAAGGCGACGGCGATCTGGAGCAAGGGCCGCCACAACCTGCAGTTCGGCGTCGACACGCAGTTCGATCGGCTCTACGTGCTCGACGCGTCATTCACCGTCGGCACCTGGACGTTCAACGGCTCCCGGACCGGTTACCTGCCCGCTGACATCGTCCTCGGCCTGCCGTCGCGATTCGTCCAGGACTCGGGCCGCACGATCGAGCTGGCCGAGTCGAAGTACCACTTCTGGGTGCAGGACGACTGGAAGATCACGAACAAGCTCACGATCAACGCGGGCCTGCGCTGGGAGCCCTGGCTGCCTGCCACCGATTCGCTGAACAACCTGGTCGGCTTCGTGGCGGGCCAGCGGTCGACGATGGCGCCTGACGCCCCGCTCGGGATGGTGTATCCCGGTGACGCGGAGATCCCCGACACGTTGTTCGCGAAGGACTGGGGCGCCCTGGCGCCGCGCGTCGGCTTCGCGTGGGACGTGTCTGGCACGGGCCGCACGGTGGTGCGCGCCGGGTACGGCATCTTCTACATCGACCCGGCGTTGACGATCTACACCCGCACGGTCAGCACGCAGCCGAGCGTGCTCACGGTGGACTTCGTCAACCCCTACAGCTTCCAGGATCCGTACCGGAACTACGCCCCGGGCAACCCCTATCCGTTCCCACGCGTGGAGCCTGAGGACTTCGACACGTTCAAGTACGTCCGGCCGGTCTCGGGTGGCGTGCTCGATCCCAGTACCAAGAAGGGGTACTCGCAGAACTGGAACATCACGTTCGAGCAACAGATCTGGTGGGACGTCGCGCTCTCGATCGCTTACGTCGGCAACAAGGGCACCGACATCATGGGGGCGATGGAGTTGAACCCGGCCGTCTACGGGCCCGGCGCAACGACCGGCAACACCCAGGCCCGGCGCCTCTACGCCGCCGACGGCATGGGCGCGATGGAGATCGCGGCGCCGTTCCAGCGGTCCGAGTACAACGGCTTCCAGGTGACCGCCACCAAGCGCGCGGCCAGCGGGCTCACGCTGCTCGGCACCTACGTCCTGGGGAAGACCGAGGACAACAACTCGTCGACCATCGAGGGCACGGGCTCGTATCCGCGCAGTTCGTCGGATCCCGACATCGACTGGGGTCCCGCCGACTTCGATGTCCGGCACCGGATGAACTTCTCGTTCGTGTACGACTTTCCGCGGGCAGAGTCCCTCTCCGGCTTCTCGGACGTGCTGCTGAACGGCTGGCAGGTCAACGGCATCTTCACCGCTCGGAGCGGCCTGCCGTACACGGTGAAGAGCGGGACCGACCGGTCGCTCACGGCCATCGGGCAGGACAACGCCGACCAGGTCGGCGATCCGGCCCCCCCGTCCGGGGCAGACGAGACGGTGTGGTTCAACCCGGCGGCCTTCACGCAGGCCGCCCTCGGCACGTTCGGCAACGTCACGCGCAATTCGTTCCGTGGCCCGGGATACGCCTCGCTCGACCTCGCCGTGGCGAAGAACTTCAAGCTCGCGGGCCGCGCGCGGCTCCAGTTCCGCTGGGAGACGTTCAACCTCCTCAACCGCACGAACTTCAACAACCCCAACGCCACCGTCACCGCGGGAGCGAATTTCGGCAAGATTCTCAGTGCCGCCGAACCGCGCGTGATGCAGTTCGGGCTGAGGTTCGTCTTCTGAGTCTTCGGTCGTGAGCCGTCAGCCCTGGCCGCGCCGGTCGCGCCGCGCGGGGCTGACGGCGGTGGCCGACAGCGACGGCCGACGGAGGATGCGCACCGTTGACGACGTCCGTTACCCGGAGTTCCCTTCTTCCAGAGTCGATCCAGCCATGAGCCACGTGGAGACAACCCAGGCCAGTCCTGCCGCGTCAGAGGTGAAGCCCGCGATCCTGTCGCGTGCCGCGCAGTCCGAGGTCGTGTACCGGCAGCGCTTCGAGCCGCGCACCGCCAACCTGAAGTTCCTCAGCTGCGGCGAGTTCAGCCTGCCGCCGGGGGCCACCTCGGTCACGTTCTGCCGCCCCGAGGAGGAGAGCCTCCTGTTCATGTGGAAGGCGGCGGCAACGGTCGAGGTTGGCGGCAGCAGCTACGCCCTCGCCACCTACGACACGCTGTACGTGCCGCGCGGCGCCGCGTTCCGGCTGCACAATCCCGCGACCGAGCCCGCCGTGCTGGTGCAGTGCAGCGCGCCGGCCGAGCACGTCCACCCGGTGTTCCACTCGAGCTTCGCGGAGTTCTCGACCCGCGAGGAGCGCATCCGGCGGCTGAAGGGCAAGGATGTGTACCTGATGTTCGACGTCGGCGAGCGCGCCGACAAGCTGGTGGCCGGGTACACGTTCTTCCAGCCGTTCCAACGGTCGTGGCCGCCCCACAACCACACCGACCAGGAGGAGACCTACATCTTCATCAAGGGGCACGGCTCGATGGAGGTGTACGCGAGCCCCGAGACCCTCTCCTTCGTGCACAACGTGCGCGAGGGCGACCTGGTGACGATCCCGATGCTCAACTACCACCCGGTGTTCTCGCAGGAGGACCCGCTGGAGTTCATCTGGTGCATCGCGGGCGAGCGGTACTGGGTCGGCGACAAGAACAAGAGCTTCATGACCGGACAGGGTGATGCCATCACCACCTGACGAGCGGGCGGGGGCGGTGCCGGCGGCCCCGGCCGTGCCCAGGGCCGGGTCGTCGTACGGCGCCGGCCAGCAGATGCCACCCGTGCGCCGACAGGTGCGCTGGCGGATCCTGGGCATGCTCTTCTTCGTCACGATGGTGAACTTCGTCGATCGCCAGACGCTCTCGGTCACCGCCCCGAAGCTGCGCGAGATCTTCACGCTCTCCAATACGCAATACGGGTTCATCGTCTCGGCCTTCCAGCTGGGCATGGTCGCCGGGGAGTTCCCCATGGGCTGGCTGATGGACCGCCGCGGCGCGCGATTCGGCCTGACCTTCGCGGTGATCTGGTGGTCGATCGCCAACGCCCTGCACGCCGTGGCCGGCGCGATGTCGCACTTCGCCTTCTTCCGGTTCTTGCTCGGCACCGGCGAGTGCGGCAACTTCTCGGGCGGCAACAAGGTGGTGTCGCAGTGGTTCCCCATTCGCGAGCGCGCGTTCGCGGTGGGCATCTTCAACAGCGCGTCGATGCTCGGCAGCGCGATCGCCCCGTTCTTGATCGTGCCGATCATGCACTACTGGGGCTGGCGGGCCGCCTTCCTGGTCCCGAGCCTGCTCGGAATGGCGTGGGCCCTGGTCTGGCACGTCTACTACCGGGCCCCCGAAGACCACCACGCGCTGACGCCGGCAGAGGCCGCCTACATCCGCGAAGGTGACCCGCCGAAGGCCGAGCCCGCTCCCCCCAACGCCGTGCTGTTGCGGTTGCCGCAGACCTGGGGCCTGATGCTGTGCCGGTTGCTCGTCGGGCCCGTCGTGCAGTTCTACATTTACTGGCTCCCCGAGTACCTCTACCGCCAGCGCGGCTTCACGCTCACCGACATCGCCTTCTTCGCCTGGGTCCCGTTCCTTTTCGGCGATCTCGGGAGCGTCGGCGGCGGCTGGCTCGCCGGATACCTGATTCGTCATGGCTTCACCGTCCGCCAGGCGCGCATCATCACGATGGGGGGCGGGGCGACCCTCTGCTTTCTGAGCCTCGCCGTGGTGCTGGTCAAGACCGTGCCGGTGGCCCTCGTCGCCATCTGCCTCGTGCTGCTCGGGCACACGGCGCTCTCGGCCAACATGTTCGCCGCCGTCTCAGACACGTTCCCAAGCTCCGCGGTCGCGCGCGTGACTGGGTTGACCGGCGTCGCCTCGGGCATCAGCGGCATGCTGTTCCCGCTGCTCACCGGCGTGCTGATCGATCGCGTCTCCTACACGCCGGTGTTCGCGATGGCCTCGCTGATGCCCGCCGCGGGGCTGCTGGTCCTGCTCGCAATGGGCGGCCGCTTCGAGCGCGTGTCGCTCGACCTGCCACCGGCCTCAACACGCGCCCCGGCGCGGCGACCGTGACCGCCATGACGCACTCACGCCGGCCAGGCCGGCGTTCTCTCTGGCACGCCGCCGCCTGTGTCGTGCTCGTGGCGGCGTCGGCCAATGCGGAGCCCACCGTGACCATCGAGAAAATCGCCTTCCAGGGCTGGCCCAACTGCTACCGCGTGTCGAACGGCGTCGTGGAGTTCGTCGCGACGACCGACGTCGGGCCGCGGATCATCCGCTTCGGGTTCGTGGGCGGCGCCAACCTGTTCTTCGTCCGCGACGACTTCGCCGGCCAGACCGGCGGCACCGAGTGGAAGAACTACGGCGGTCACCGGATCTGGCACGCACCCGAAGACAAGGTGCGGACCTACGAGCCCGACAACTCCCCGATCGCGGCCACGCCGATCAACAACGGCCTGAAGCTGACGATGCAGCCGGAACAGCGCAGCGGGATCGAGAAGGAAATCGAGATCACGCTCGACCCGGCCTCCTCCGAGGTCCGCGTCGTCCACCGGCTGCGTAATGCGGGCCCGTGGCCGATTGAACTGGCGCCGTGGGCCATCACCGTGATGGCGCCGGGCGGCTTCGCGATCGCGCCGATGCCGACTGCGTTCCACCCCGATCGCCTGCTGCCCAACCGGGCGTTGACGCTGTGGCCCTACACCGACATGCGCGACGATCGCTGGCTGTGGGGCACCGACTACGTACTGCTGCGCCAGAAGGTGGTGTCGGGTCAGGAGCGGACCAAGGTCGGCATCAACAGCAACCTCGGCTGGGCGGCCTATTACCTGAAGCCCTACCTGTTCCTCAAGCGTTTCACCTACGTCGAGGGCACGCGCTACCCCGACTACAACTCCTCGCTCGAGGTGTTCTCGAACAACCGGATGCTGGAGCTCGAGACGCTGGCGCCGCTCGTCACCCTGCAGCCCGGTGCCACGGTGACACACGAAGAGCGCTGGGAACTGCACCGTGATCTCGAGCTCGCATTCTCCGAGGACGACGTGCGGGCAAAAGTGGAGCCGCTGGCGCGCGCGAAGCGGTAAACGTGACCGCCGCGCAGCCATGCCGGCGCATTCAGGAGGCGTGAGCATGAAACTGTTCCTCGACACCGCGAGCCCCGAGCAGATCCGCGAAGCGTGGAGCTGGAGGATCATCGACGGCGTCACCACCAACCCTTCGCACGTGGCCAAGACCGGGCGACGAGCACGCGAGATCTACGCGGAGATCCTCCAGATCGTCGACGGCCCCGTGAGCCTCGAGACCGTGACGCTGACGGCGCCCGAGATCATCAAGGAAGCCCGCGTGCTCGCCGCCCTGCACCCCAACGTCGTGGTCAAGGTGCCGGTCCTGAAGGAAGGGCTGAAGGCGGTGAAGGCCCTCAGTGAGGAGGGCATCAAGACCAACGTCACGGTGACGTTCTCGCCGCTGCAGGCCATGCTCGCGGCCAAGTGCGGCGCCACGTACGTGAGCCCGTTCGTCGGCCGGCTCGACGCCGTCGGGCACATCGGAATGGACCTCGTCCGGCAGATCCGGACCATCTACGACAACTACGGCTTCAACACCCAGATCATCGTGGCGGCCGTGCGCAACCCCACGCACGTGCTCGAGGCGGCACTCGCCGGGGCCGACGTCTGCACGATGGCGATGGACGTCCTCCAGCAGCTCTACGACCACCCGCTCACGGATCTCGCGCTCGACACCTTCCTGAAGGACTGGGAGAAGGTGCCCAAGTGAAGACGTACCCGCTATACCTCAACGGGCAGTTCGTCGCCTCGGAGCCGTCGCGGCCCATCGTCAACCCCTCGACCGGCGAGCCGTTTGCTCGCGTGTGCACCACCGACCGTGCGAGGCTGGCCGTTGCCATCGACGACTCCCACCGGGCGTTCCGCGAGTGGCGCCGCCTCGCCGGCAAGGCACGCGGGGCCTTCATGCATGCCATCGCCGACCGGCTGGAGACGCGACGCGACGAGGTGGCGCGCGCGATCACGATGGAGAACGGCAAGCCGCTCGCGCAGAGCCTGGGCGAGGTGGCCATGTCGGTGGATCACCTCCGCTGGTTCGCCGAGGAGGCGCGGCGCGCCTACGGCCGCGTGGTGCCCAACCAGGTCGACGGCAAGCGGCACCTGGTGATCAAGACGCCCATGGGTGTGGTCGGTGCCATCAGCCCGTGGAACTTTCCCCTCGTGCTCGCGGTACGCAAAGTCGCGCCCGCGCTGGCGGCGGGGTGCACGGTGGTGCTGAAGCCCGCGTCGCAGACGCCGGTGTGCGCACTGCTCCTGGCCGAGTGCGTCCACGACGCCGGCCTGCCGCCCGGGGTGTTCCAGGTGGTGGTCGGGCCGTCGGCCGCCTTCGGCGACGAGTTCCTCGCCAACCCGCGGTGCCGCAAGATCACGTTCACCGGCTCGACGGAGGTCGGCCGGGTGCTCATCCAGGGTGCGGCGGCCACGATCAAGCCGCTGTCGCTCGAACTCGGCGGCCACGCACCGGTGCTGGTCTTCGCAGACGCGAACCTCGACGTCGCGGTCGAGGGCGCGATGATGGCCAAGTTCCGCAACACGGGCCAGTCGTGCATCGCGGCCAACCGCGTCCTGGTGGAACGCCCGATCTACGACCGCTTCCTCGAGGCCTTCGCGGATCGCACGCGCATGCTGAAGGTGGACGACGGCCTCGAGCCCGGGGTCGACATCGGCCCGCTGGTGGACGAGGCCGGCGTCGAGAAGGCTGCCGCGCACGTGCAGGACGCGGTGGCCAGAGGAGCTCGGCTGCTGTGCGGCGGGCATCGTGTGCCCGGCCGCAAGGGCTACTTCTTCGAGCCGACGGTGCTCGCCGACGTCAGCCCCGACAGCGCCTGCATGAGCGAGGAGACGTTCGCGCCGGTCGCGCCCGTCTGCGCGTTCGACGGGGAGGCCGAGGCGATCGAGCAGGCCAACGCGTCGATCTACGGCCTGAGCGCCTACGCGTTCACCAGCGACCTGTCGCGGGCATTCCGCGTGATGGAGGCGCTCGAGGCCGGGACGATCGGCATCAACGACGGCGTGCCCTCGACGAGCCAGTGCCCGTTCGGCGGCATGAAGCAGAGCGGGTGGGGGCGCGAGCTGGGCGTCGAGGGCCTCGACGCGTTCCTCGACACCAAGCACGTGTCGCTCGGCCTCGACCTGGCGCCGCGCGGCTGAGGGCGACGACACGATGGGCTTGACCTACCTGTCGCGCCGCGAGCTCCTGGCCCGTACCGGGATGGCAACGCTGGCGCTCGGCGCGCGGGCCGGGGCCTCGGCCGACCCACAGCAGCAGCGCTCGCCGGGGCCGTACCGATGGGCCGCCGGCTGGCTGCTGTGGCGCGACTTCGCGCCGCGCCGGATCGAACTCATCGAGGCACTACGCGACCTGCGGGATGTCGGCGCCGACGGCATCGAGTTGACGCCGCGACCCGGGGAACTGGAGGCGGCCGGGCTCACGGTCGAGCAGGTGAAGCGCCTCCTGGGCGACCACGGGCTGCAAGTCTCGGCGCACTACCTCTCGGGCCCCTTCGACGAGCCCGCCAGGAAGGACGACGTCATGGCCGCCGCGCAGGCGAAGATCGACAGCCTGCGCACCTTCGGCGCGACGCACCTCGTCATCGGGCCTCCGGCGCCGCCAGCCGACGGCGATCGCCGGCGGTCCATCGCGCGGATGGCCCCCGTGTTGACGGAGATAGGCAAGCGTGCGCTGGACCACGGCATCGTCACGGGGATCCACCCGCACCTCAACACGGTGGTCGAGACGGTGGAGGAGGCCGACCTGATCCTGTCGCTCTGCGACGCGAAGTACGTCGGGCTCGCCCTCGACACGGGGCACGTCCACCTGGCCGGTGGCGACGTGACCAGCGTCCTGAAACGGCACGGCGAGCGGTTGAACTACCTCCACTTCAAGGACGCGGTGCGCCCCTTCGTCCGGCCCGACTTCTTCCCGAACCTCCGCGAGTTGGGCCGGGGCGAGGTGGATTTCCCGGCGGTGATGCGCGCGCTCGCGGCGATCGGCTACCGGGGCTGGATCAACGTCGAGCAGGACGCCACCACGACCACGCCGCGCGACTCCCTGCAGACGAGCATGCGCTACGTGCGCGACGTTCTCGACCGTCCGGAATTGCGCGGCTCACCCAGGCATCGCCCGCGGGGTGAACGGTAATGGGCCAGGGCAAGACGACGCCGTCTCTGGCCCACGCGCGACATGGCGGCCGGGCTCCTGCTGTGTGACCGTGACCGCCGCGTGCCGGCCACGCAGGTGCTCACCGGCGCGCACGCCCGCCCGCCCGACTCGTGATGGAGCCGCAGCGGTAGCGCCGGGGCGTGCGACGATGGTCGCGGGCCCGCCGACCGGAAAGGTATCATCTGTCGCGATGTTCGCCTCGCGCTGCACCGCCGGAGCCCGATGACCGACACCGCCACGCTGCGTGTCGGCACCCGCGGCAGCGCCCTGGCGCTGTGGCAGGCCGATCACGTCATCGCACGACTCCGTGATGCCCGCCCCGACCTGGAGATCGAACGTGTCGTGCTCAGCACGCTCGGCGATCGCGTGCTCGACCAGTCGATCTCGCGCATCGGCGACAAGGGGATCTTCACACGAGAACTCGAGGACGCGCTGCGTCGTGGTGCGATCCACCTCGCCGTGCACAGCCTGAAGGACCTGCCCACCGACGACCCCGAGGACCTCGAGATCGTGGCCGTGCTCGAGCGCGGCGATCGTCGCGATGCGGTAGTGTCGCCACGCGGATTCACCCTCGCAACCCTGCCGATCGGCGCCGCCGTCGGCACATCGTCGCTGCGCCGCCGCGCGCAAGTGCTCGCGCGACGCCCTGACCTCACCGTGCGCGATCTGCGCGGCAACGTGCCCACGCGCATCGACAAGCTCCAGGCCGGCCACAGTGATGCCGCGGTCATGGCGCACGCGGGACTGGTGCGGCTCGGCCTGACCGATCACGTCACGCAGGTGCTCGAGAACGACGAGATGTTGCCGGCGGCAGGACAAGGGGCCGTGGCGGTGCAAGGGCGGCGCGACGACCGCGCGCTGCAAGACCTGGCCGCGATCCTCGACCACCGCGAGACGCGCCTGACCACCCGCGCCGAGCGGTCGGTGCTCGACACACTCGGTGGTGGGTGCCTGGTTCCGATCGCCGCGTCAGCCACCTTCGAGCCGAGTGGTCTTCGCCTTCGCGCCCTGGTGGCCTCGCTCGACGGCCGCGACGTGGTCGCCGACGAGGTCGTCGTCGCTATCACCGATGACCTCTCGGCTGCCGCCGCCGGCGCATCGCTCGCCCATCGATTGCTCGACAAGGGCGCAGGGGCCGTACTCGCGCGCGCCCGTCGCGCAACGTAACCGAAAGAAACCGACCGCGATGCCCTTTCCCTCCTGTCGACCGCGCCGCCTCAGGCAGTCAGACGCCATCCGTCGTCTCGTCCGAGAGACGCGCCTCAGCCCCGACAACCTCGTGGCCCCCCTGTTCGTGTGCCCGGGCGAAGGGGTGCGGACCGAGATCGGCGCCATGCCCGGGTGTTTTCACATGAGCGCCGACGTGGTCGTCGAAGAGTGCAGGGCCCTGGCGGCGCTGGGCATCCCGGGCGTCATCCTGTTCGGATTGCCCGCCCACAAGGACGATGTCGGTAGCGCGGCGTGGGACGCCGAGGGACCCGTGCCTGCAGCACTGCGCGCGGTCAGGCACGCGCTGCCCGGGTTCTCGCTCTGGGCCGACGTCTGCCTGTGCGAGTACACCGACCACGGCCACTGCGGACCGCTGCGGAGGACGGCGCGCGGCGAGGTCGAGGTCGACAACGATGCGACGCTGCCGAAGCTCGCCCAGGCGGCGCTGGCCTACGCGCACGCCGGTGCCGACGTGGTCGCGCCGTCAGACATGATGGATGGCCGCGTCGCCGCGATTCGCACCGCGCTGGATGCGGCACACCGCGACGATGTCGTCATCGTCTCGTACGCGGCGAAGTTCGCCTCGGGGTTCTACGGTCCGTTTCGCGAGGCCGCCGGTTCGACGCCGTCGCACGGCGATCGCCACGGCTACCAGATGGACCCTGCGAACGGCCGCGAGGCCCTCCGCGAGGTCGCGCTCGACATCGAGGAGGGCGCCGACATCGTGATGGTGAAGCCCGCGCTCGCGTATCTCGATGTCGTGGCGCGCGTCAGGGAGCGGTTCGGCGTGCCCGTGGCGGCCTACAACGTCTCTGGGGAGTACGCGATGCTGAAGGCGGCGGCGCGCCAGGGGTGGCTCGACGAAGACCGTGTCATGCTCGAAATGCTCACCTGCATTCGACGGGCGGGCGCCGATATCATCCTCACGTACTTCGCCAGGCAGGCCGCCGAGGCCCTCGCCTAGCGCGCCGACGTCCCATGCCCCCATCAGCACCTGCGCGACCTGGCCAGACCAGTGCACGCCTGTTCGAGCGCGCCCTGGCCCTCATGCCGGGCGGCGTGAACTCACCGGTTCGCGCATTCGGCGCCGTCGGCGGTCATCCGCGGTTCATCGCCCGCGGCAGCGGCGCCACAGTCGTCGATGTCGACGACAACACGTACATCGACTACGTCGGGTCGTGGGGGCCGATGATCCTCGGTCACGCCCACCCGGAGGTCACCGCAGCGATTCAGGCGCAGGCCACCCTCGGCACGACCTTCGGCATGCCGTCGGGCCTCGAGATCGAGATGGCCGAGACGGTCCAGCGATTCCTGCCGTCTCTGGAGCGCGTGCGGATGGTCAACTCCGGCACCGAGGCGACCATGGCGGCTGTGCGTGTCGCGCGGGGGGTCACGGGCCGTCCGAAGATCGTGAAGTTCGAGGGCTGCTACCACGGCCACGCTGATGCCTTCCTGATCAAGGCGGGTTCGGGCGGCGCGACGTTCGGCCTGCCCGACAGCCCCGGCGTGACCGTCGGCACCGCGCGCGACACCCTGACCGCGCGCTTCAACGATCTCGACACCGTCGCGGCCTGCTTCGCCGCTGCGCCCCGCGAGGTCGCCGCGGTCATCGTCGAGCCGGTGGTCGGCAACATGGGCGTCGTCGCACCCTCGGCGGGGTTCCTCGACGGCCTGCGCTGCCTGTGTGACGAAAACGCAGCCCTCCTGATCTTCGACGAGGTCATGACCGGATTCCGCGTCGCCCGCGGCGGTGCCCAGCAGCGCTACGGCGTGCGTCCCGACCTGACCACGTTCGGGAAGATCATCGGCGGCGGGCTCCCGGTGGGCGCCTACGGCGGCCGGGCCGACCTGATGTCACAGGTGGCGCCTGAGGGCCCGATCTACCAGGCGGGCACGCTCTCCGGAAACCCCCTCGCGATGGCCGCCGGCCTGGCAACCCTGCGGTGCATCGAACGCGATCCCGGCTTCTACGAGGCGCTCGACGTGCTGGGTGCGCGCCTCGAGCGCGGTCTCGTCGAGGCCGCTCGCGCGCAGGGCGTCGCCGGCCAGGTCGCCCGGGTGGGATCGATGTGGACCTGGTTCTTCAGCGCACGGCCCATCCGGGATTGGCCAAGCGCCTCGGAGTGCGACCGAGCGGCGTACGGGCGGTTCTTTCATGCGATGCTCGACGAGGGCATCGCACTCGCCCCGTCGCAGTTCGAGGCCAACTTCATCTCGGCCGCGCACACCGCCGCCATGATCGACTCGACCATTGCCGCCGCACACGCGGCTCTCGCCGCGGCACGTGCCTGAGGCGCCCCTCGGCGGCTGGCGCATCCTCCTGACGCGGCCCCGGGGCCGGGTCAGCGAACTGGCCGGCGCGCTGTCGGGCCTCGGCGCCGAGGTCTTGCACGCGCCGCTGCTCGAAATCACGCCGCTAGACGACCTCCGGTTTCCCGGCGACGTTGGCTCGCTCGGAGACTTCGCCTGGGTGGTATGCACGAGCGTCCCAGGAGCCGAGGCCTTCCTGCGTGCGGCGCAGCGCGTCGAGCCGGGTGTCGGCGCAGCGAGGCCATCGGTGTGTGCCGTCGGCGAGGCGACGGCGGACCGTTTGGCCCGAGGCGGATGGCCGGCGGTGGTCGTCCCGTCAGTGCATCGTGCCGAGGGGGTGGTCGCGGCGTTGCGCGACGCCGGTGTCGGTGCCGGAACCCGGGTGCTGTTCATCAAGGGGGCGACCGCGCGCGACGTCGTGTCGAGCCAGCTCCGCGAACAGGGGGCCTCGGTCACCGAGGTGACGGGCTATCGCGCCACCCCGTTGCCACTCGAACCCGCCGCGGCCGGCCGCCTCCGCGCCAGGACGATCGACATCGTCGTCCTCACGAGTGGCGTGGTCGCCACGCGCTTCGTCGAGGCGTGCCGCGACGAGGGCGTCGCGCTCGAACCTCCTGGCTTCTCGGTGGCCTGCCTGGGGCCGATCACGTGCGAGACCGCCCGTGCGGCCGGACTGTCGGTCGAGATCGTCGCCGCTGACACCAGCACGACCGCGCTGGTTGCGGCAATCGCCGCCTACGCCGCCAGCAAGCGTCGCGCGCCCGGATAGCCGCGCGCCGCCTTGCGGTTCGGCGCCGGACGGGCGCCGGTCGGCAGGGCCTGACCCCTGCGAGCCTGTGGCCGGCCACCGCACCGGAGGCGCGGCCTCAATCGCGCTCGTGCCCGCACGAGCCGATTGCCACGGTTGCCGTCGGCACCGAAACGTCACCTCGCCGTTCCCTGCACGTAACATCCCCGAAGGCTCCAGCTGTCCCCGTAGTCGTGGTGGTGCGGAATCTGGCCCTTTGGCACCTGCGGGGCGGGCGGCACGTCCGTTGCTGTTGCTGGGCTGTTGACCGCGCTGGGTCCTGGGAGGAGTCGCGTGCACACGGCAGGGGATTCACGAGAGACCGTTCCATCCGTCGGCCCGCTCACGGCAGACGACGTGCAAGGGAAACTGCGCTACATCGTCGAGAAGAGCACGGTCGTCGTCGGCAACCTCCCGCGCCGCTTCCTCGAGGCCTTCGAGGCCATTCTCACGCACGCCAACTACCGGAACGTCGTCGACACCTACTCGCGCCTGTCGTCCCGATGTGCGAACTGCGCGTCGGCGTGCCAGAATCTATCAGCACACCAGGGCCCCGGAGGACGTCCCGTGCTACCGGTCGCACCTCCTGCTCGATGTCTACCGACGGCACTTCACGCTCCGGGGCCGCATCGAGTCCCGCGTCATGGGCCGCCCGGCGGTCACCGAGGCCGACATCCTCGAGATGGCGTCGACCTACTACGACTGCACGGCCTGCCGCCGGTGCAGCCTCGAGTGTCCGCTCGGCCTTGACCACGGGCTCATCACGCACCTGGCTCGCTACGTCCTGTCAGAGGTGGGACTCGTGCCGCGTGCGCTCGTGGTGTCGACGCGCGCGCAGCTCGAGGGACCCACGCGCAACACGTCTGCCATCCCGTTCCCCGCCATCAGTGACTCGCTCGAGTTCCTCGCCGACGAGATCAAAGAGGGTCGCGGCCACACCGTGAACTTCCCCGTCGATCAGGAAGGCCGTGAGTACGCGTTCTTCGCGCCCGTCAGCGACTTCATCATGGAAGCCGATACGCTGATGGGCATCGGGCTCGCCCTGTCGGCCGGGGGCTCGGGCGACGACTGGACGATCGGCAGCAAGTTCTTCGACGGGATCAACTACGGCCTCTTCTACAACGACTGGGTGCTCGAGCGGATCATCACCGAGTTGGTCGAGGAAACCCGGCGCCTCAAGGCACGGAAGATCCTGATCGGTGAGTGCGGGCACGCGGCGCGTACGGCGAGAGCGTTTGCCTCGACGTTCTGCGGCCCCGACGCCCCCGAGGTCGTCCACATCATCACGCACACCCACCGCGCGTTCAAGGACGGCCGGCTCACGCTCACCCCCGGCGCCATCACCGAGCGCGTCACCTATCACGATCCGTGCAACATCGGGCGGAACAAGTGGCTGCTCGATGAACCGCGTGAGCTGCTCGCCGCCTGCTGCAGCGAATTCGTCGAGATGACCCCGAACCGCGAGCACAACCTCTGCTGCGGGGGCGGAGGCGGGACCGTGTCGGTCGACGAACTCCGCCCGTACCGCACGGGTGTGTGCGGCGCCAAGAAAGCCGAGCAACTGGCGGCCACCGGCGCGAAATACGTCGTCGCCCCCTGTGCCAATTGCAAGAAGCAACTGCGCGAACTCGTCGAAGACCACAAGCTCGACATGCAAGTCGTCGGACTTCACGACCTGCTCTACCGCGCCATCGCACTGGACTGACCATGCTCGACGCCTGGATCGATTTCGCACAGGGCCCGCTGCTGCGGCTGTCACTGCTCATCCTGGGGCTCGGGCTCGCCCGGACCACACTGCTGCAAGTGGCGGAACTCGTGCTGGCGTGGCGACAGGCGGGCGACAAGGCCGTCGCCTGGAGACTGCCCCTGAAACGCACGCTCGCGTGGCTGGTGCCGGTGCGCGCCCTGCGACCCCGCGATCGCACGGTCTACAGCATCGCGTCATTCGCGTTCCACATCGCCATCCTCGCGCTGCCGCTCTTCGCGCCGGGCCACGTGGCGCTGTGGCGCCGCTGGACAGGGCTCGGCCTGCCGGCCCTCCCATCCGCGATCGCCGACGCGCTGACCCTCGGTGCGCTTGTCGCCCTGACCTGGATGCTGGGCGCACGCGCCATCACCGCGCAGCGCCGTCGCCTCAGTCACGCGCAAGACTGGCTGTTGCCTTCGCTCTTCCTGGTCTGCTTCGTCGCGGGCTGGGTTTCGGCGCACCCGGCCTCGAGCCCGATCGACGCGAGGGTCGCCTACCTGGTGCACGTGATGACCGCCAACGTCGTGTTGCTGCTGGTGCCGTTTTCGAAACTGCAGCACGTCGTGCTGTTCTGGACGAGCCACACCTCGAGTGAACTGGGCTGGCGATTTTCGCCGGGGGCAGGCGCCCGCGTGCGAGCCAGTCTCGGCAAGTCGGCGCAAGGCATATGATCACCCAACCGAGCATCCTCAACGACGTCACGCGTTGCATCGGCTGCGAAAGCTGCGTCGCGGCCTGCAAGAGCACGCACGGCATGCCGAGCGAGGACCCGCCGCCGCGCATCGGCGCCTCGCCAGACGGCCTATCGGCCGAGCGCTGGACGAGCATTGTCAGGCTGCCCCAGGGCGGCAACATCCGCAAGCTGTGCCGGCACTGCTCATCGCCGGCGTGCGTGTCGGCCTGCCCCGTCGGTGCGCTGCAGCGCACCCCCGAAGGTCCGGTGATCTACGACAAGCACCTGTGCATGGGGTGCCGCTACTGCATGATGGCGTGCCCGTTCGGCATCCCGCGCTACGAGTGGAATTCCGTGAGCCCGTCGGTCCGCAAGTGCGTCTTCTGTTACAACGAGATCAACAACGGTCACCTCGAACGCCCGGCCTGTGTCACGGCGTGCCCAGCCGACGCCACCGTCTACGGCACCCGTGACGCCATGATTGTCGAGGCCCAGCGGCGCATCGACAGCCGACCGGGGCTCTACCTTCCGCGCATCTGGGGCCTCGACGAAGTCGGCGGCACCAGCGTCCTGTACGTGTCGCACGTGGATCTCGCGGTGCTCGGGTGGAAGCCGTCGGAGCGCCTCGGTACGGATCCGCTCCCCGCGCGTACGTGGGACGCGCTGCGCAAGGTGCCCTTCGAGTTCGTCGGCATGAGTGCCCTCATGACCGGGGTGTGGTGGGTCATCGAGCGACGGCAGCGCCTGGCCGGCGGATCGCTCGGCGACGCCAGACCGGACCCGACGCGCGACGTGCCGCACGCACCCGAGCGAGAGGAGCCGCCGCGATGAACCCCCGCATTCGCACGACCAAGGGCATCTTGTGGACGCTCCTCGGCCTGGCGCTTGGCGTGACGGTGTTGCGCTTCACGCGTGGCCTCGGCGTCACCACGGCCCTCACCGATGCCACGCCATGGGGCCTCTGGGTCGGATTCGACGTGATGGGCGGCGTCGCACTGGCCGCCGGCGGATTCGTCGTCGCGGCGCTGGCCCACATCTTCCACCGCGGCCGCTATCACCATGCCGTGCGTCCGGCGATCCTCACCGCCATGCTCGGCTATGCCGCCGTGGTTGTCGGCCTGCTGTACGACCTGGGTCTGCCGTGGAACATCTGGCACATGACCGTGTTCTGGAACCCTCGGTCGCCGCTGTTCGAGGTCGGCTGGTGCGTGATGCTGTACCTGACGGTGCTGACGCTGGAGTTCGCACCAGTCCTGCTCGAACGGACACCGTTCCAGGGCGCCTACCGGGCACTGCTCCGCCTCCAGCTGCCGTTGATCGTCGTGGGCATCGCACTGTCGACGCTGCACCAATCGTCGCTCGGCACGCTCATCCTGATCATGCCGTTCCGCGTGCACGAGTTGTGGTACACGCCCCTCTTGCCCGAGTTGTTCTTCACGACAGCCATCTGCCTGGGGTTGGCGATGGTGATCTTCGAATCGACTGTGACCGCCTGGCTTTACCAGCGGACGCCCCACACCGACATGATCGCGGGTCTCGCGCGCATGGCGGCCTACGCCCTCACTTTCCAACTGGTGGTCCGTCTCGGCGATCTGGCGTGGGCGGGCACGCTTCCCCTCGCATTCGACGGCACGCGGGAGGCCTGGCTGTTCAACATCGAGATCGTGCTCACGAGCGTCCTGCCGCTGGCGATGTTCGCGGTCCCGGCGTGGCGCACACGGCCTGTTCCGACGCTGATCGGGTCGGCATCGTGTGTCGCGGGGTTTCTGTTCCACCGCATCAACGTGGGAGGCCTGGCGCACGTCGGCGTCACGGGCAGCAGTTACCTGCCCTCGTGGACGGAGTTCGCTGTGAGCTTCGGCATCGTCGCGGGGGCCTCGCTGGCATTTCTGTGGGTTTACGAGCACTTCCCCGTCGATCCCGACAGCATGGCCACGATCCCCGCGCGCAACTTGCAGTTGTTCGAGTTGCCGCGATTCCGGGGGCTGCACACGTGGCTGGGTGATCCCGGGTTCGCCGCGCGTCGGGTGTACTCGCTGGTATTCACCCTGGCCATGGCCCTTGGCCTGGCACTGACGCCCTGGCAGCCGCTCCTGCATGCCGAGCCGGTGTCGCGTGCCCGCGGGCGCGAGGTGTTGCTGCTCGGCTATCCGACCGGCACCGTGCGACTCCCCCACACCGACCATATCAGCCGCATCGGCAACGACGCGTGCCACGTCTGTCACCACGCCAACAAGCCCGGTGACACGGGAACGCCGTGCAGTGAGTGTCACCGCGATCTGTATCAGGCGACGTTCGTCTTCGCGCACGACCGGCACGTCGACAGCCTTGGCGGAAACGCCTCGTGTGCCAGGTGCCACCGCGCCGGCCTCCCGCTCGCGGCGGCCGTCACGCAGCCGTGCACCTCGTGTCATCGGGTGACGCCGAGCACCTGGGCCCCTACCTTCGCTTCTGCGTGGGCACCGGGACTCCGTCCGGCGGCGCACAAGGTGTGCATCGGCTGTCACGAAACGGCCTTGAAGACCACCCCGGGGCTCGCCCAGCTCAAGCCCGACCTCGCGCGGTGCGCCACGTGCCACCGGACGGCCGTCCCGCATCACGAGGTGGTGCGCCCCGACACCGCCGTTTCGCGCGATGTTACGCGACGGTAACACGCGGCGGGCACCGCTCGTCGGACGTCAGCCCGCCTTCGTGCAGGAATCCAAGGAATTCCGCGAAGAGTCGCCATTCGACGCGTCATCACCCCGATGGCGCGTCGGTTGCTACTGAAGACCTCCGCGGCTCCCCCAACAAGCGGCGGGGCGCCCCAGGAAGTCTCAGGGCAGTCACGACGATTGGTGCCATCGATCGTCGTGCCGCTCGGCTGTTTCCTGTCCACGGTCTTCTTCTCGGGGTTCTGGTCGCAGATCTCGAGACGCGTCCCGCAAGGAGCCATCATGAGTGATACGCCCGTCAAGACCCCACTCCTCGACGAACTCGAGAAGGGCCCCTGGCCCAGCTTCGTTAGGGAGATCAAGAAGGAAGCCGACCGCCCGATGGTCCGGGATCTCCTCGGACAGCTCGAACGCTCGTACGAAGAGAAGGTTGGGCACTGGAAGCACGGCGGCCTGGTCGGCGTCATGGGCTACGGCGGCGGCGTCATCGGTCGCTACTCCGATCTGCCGAAAGAGTTCCCCGACGTCGCGGAGTTCCACACGTTCAGGGTGAACCAGCCCTCGGGATGGTTCTACACCTCAGACGCCCTGCGCAGCCTGTGCGACATGTGGGATCGGCACGGATCGGGGCTGACCAACATGCACGGCTCGACGGGCGACATCGTCTTCCTCGGCGGCAAGACCGCTGAGATCGAGCCGCTGTTCGCCGAGTTGACCAACGCCGGGTGGGACCTGGGCGGGTCGGGCTCCGACATGCGCACGCCGAGTTGTTGCGCCGGGCCGGCTCGCTGCGAGTGGGCGAACTACGACACGCTCAACGCGTGCTACGAGATGACGCACGCCTACCAGGACGAGTTGCATCGACCCGCATTCCCCTACAAGTTCAAGCTGAAGTTCGCCGGCTGCCCGAACGACTGCGTGGCCTCAGTGGCGCGCTCCGACATGTCGGTCATCGGCACGTGGCGCGACCAGATCCAGATCGACCAGGAACAGGTGCAGGCGTATGCCAGGGACGGTGTCGATATCAACGACGAAGTCGTCGACATGTGCCCGGCGAAGTGCATCGACTGGAACGGCAAGGATCTGACGATCGCCAACGGCGAGTGCGTCAAGTGCATGCACTGCATCAACGTGATGCCCAAGGCCCTGCGCCCCGGGCTCGACCGCGGCGCCACCATCCTCATCGGCGCCAAGGCACCGATCGTCGACGGCGCGCTCCTCGCTTCGGTCTTCGTGCCGTTCCTCGAGATGAAGCCGCCCTACACCGACCTGCGCGAGCTGATGGAAGCGATCTGGGACTTCTGGGGCGAGCACGGCAAGGGCCGCGAGCGCATCGGCGAGTTCATCCAGCGCATCGGCCTCGGAAAGTTCCTGGAGCAGATCGGGCTCGATCCCGTACCGGAGATGGTCTCGCATCCACGCACCAACCCCTACATCTTCCTCGACGACGAGATCGTCGGGGCGAACCAGGCCTGAGCCGGGGAGGAATAGACGCATGGTCATCGCAGGCCGCAAGACGGACATCGGCCCTCCACACTACGAGCAGTTCCTCCCGCCGATCATCAAGGCGAACTACGGCAAGTGGAAGTACCACACCATCCCCGAACCGGGGGTGTTGGTGCACGTCGGCGAGTCGGGCGACAAGCTCTTCACGGTGCGCGCGGGCACGCCCAGGCTGCTGAGCATCCAGTCGATCCGGCAGTTCGCCGAACTCGCCGACCGGTTCTGCGGCGGGTACCTGCGGTTCACGAGCCGCAACAACGTCGAGTTTCTGCTCGACAAGGCCGAGAACGTGGCCCCGCTCAAGCAGGCGCTGATCGACGCCGGGTACCCGGTCGGCGGGACGGGCAACGCGATGTCGGCCATCGTGCACACGCAGGGCTGGGTGCACTGCCATTCGGCGGCCACCGACGCGTCGGGGGTCGTCAAGGCGCTGATGGACGAACTGTTCCCGCACTTCGTCAACATGGACCTGCCATCCAAGCTCCGTGTGGCGTTCGCCTGCTGCCTCAACATGTGCGGCGCCGTACATTGTTCCGATATCGCCGTGCTCGGCGTGCACACGCGCCCGCCCCGCATCGACCACTCGGAGTTGCCGCGCATCTGCGAGGTGCCGACCCTGGTGGCGTCGTGCCCGACCGGCGCGATCCGGCCGACGACCGTCGATGGCAAGGCCTCGGTCGTCGTCGAGGAAGCGCAGTGCATGTACTGCGGGAACTGCTACACGGTGTGTCCCGCCATGAAGATCAACAGCGCGCAGACCGACGGCCTCTCGATCTGGGTCGGCGGCAAGGTCTCGAACGCGCGCCACGAGCCGATGTTTTCGAAGCTCGCAATTCCCTTCCTGCCGCAGAACCCGCCGCGCTGGCCCGAAGTGGTCGACGCGGTGGTCAACCTGGTCGACGTGTGGCGTAAGAACGCCCGCAAGCACGAGCGGATGGGCGAGTGGATCGAGCGCATCGGCTGGCCGCGCTTCTTCCGCCTCACCGGCATCCCGTTCACGAAGTACCACATCGACGACTTCACCCACGCGGGCGAGACGTACCATCGCTCGACGCACATCAAGTCGTAAGGAGGCGTGATGGTCGAGACCACCCAGGTTGTCGAGGCGATGTTCGCCCTGATCACGTCGACCCATGGCAAGAAGAACCTCAAGGCCATGGATCTCACCAAGGCGATGATCGAGCAGTTCGGCGCCGAGGCATGTGACAAGCAGCTGTGCAAGGCGGCGATCCGGGAGTTGATCGATTCAGGACGCTGCATCTACAGCTACATCGGCGGCAGCTTCATCACGCTGCCGCCCGACACCCCCCAGTAGCGGCCCGCGGGGGTCGGCACAGCCGACCCCCGGCCCGCCCCAGGAGAGACGCATGGCCAAGAAGCAACGCGGACTGCGCGAGACCGGTCCTGAACGCTCAGCGAGGCTCGTGGATGCCATGAAGAAGTGGCAGGCCATCGAGCGCAAGGCGGTCGAGCACTGCGCCGAACTGATGGAGAAGACACCCAACCCCTTGATTCGACAGATCCTCGAGATCATCCGCAACGACTCGGTGCAACACCACCGCGTGCAGCAGTTCATCATCGACACGCTCACCACGACGCCCGTGAACCTCACCCCCGAGGACCTCGGCAGCGTATGGAGCGAGCTCACGGCACACGACGAGCTCGAGCGTGAAGTGATCGAGCTTGGCAAGCAACTGCGCGACGACTGCCGCTTCCCGGTGCAACGCTCCCTGCTCGAATACCTGATCTACGACGAGCAGAAGCACGACATGCTGCTCGGCGAACTCGCGAAGTTCAAGAGCAGCTTGTACCCGTACGCCTGATCGATCGGCGCCCTCGCGCACTGCACGAAAGACACCGCCATGGCCCTCCTCAAGAAGAAAGACGACAAGAAGCCCTTCGTGGCACGTCCGAGCGCAAGTGGCGCGGGCTCGGAGATCTCGCCGCTGCGCCCCGTGGCGCTCGAGAAGCACCCGCCCTGCATCGCACACTGCCCGAGCGGCAACGACATCCGCGGCTGGCTGACCACGATCGCCGAGCGCGAGAAGCTCGGTGTGAGCCTCGACGATGCGATGGCAACCGCGTGGCGTATCGAGGTCGAGACCAACCCGTTCCCGTCGGTCATGGGGCGCGTCTGTCCCCACCCCTGCGAGAGCGAGTGCAATCGCAAGGTGAAGGACGGGGCGGTGGCCATCAACACCGTCGAGCGGACCATCGGCGATCACGCGATCGCCAAAGCGCTCGCGCTGCCGCGCCTCGACGTCGGCGGGCCATTCCCAGAGAAGATCGCCGTCATCGGGGCGGGCCCGTCGGGGCTCTCGTGCGCGTACCAACTTGCACGCCGTGGTTATCCGGTGACGGTCTTCGAAGCGTTCGACAAGCCGGGCGGCATGCTTCGGTATGGCATCCCGGAATACCGCCTGCCCCGCGCGGTGCTCGACGCCGAAATCCAGCGGATCCTCCAGCTCGGCGTCGAGTTGCGGTGCGGTGTCACGATCGGACACGGCGTCACGCTCGAGCAGTTGCGGGCGGAGTTCGCGGTGGTGTTCATCGGCATCGGGGCACACAAGGGTCGCAGTCTCGGCATCCCCGGTGAGGATGGTCCCGGCGTCTACACGGGCACCGAGTTCCTCAACCGGGCCAACTGCGGGACCGACGTCGAAATCGGTGAACACGTGGTCGTCGTCGGTGGCGGCGACACCGCCCTCGACGCCGCCCGCGTATCGCTGCGGCTCGGATCAGACGCGGCAGCGATCTCGCGCCGCCGCGGCGCCGACGTCACCGTGCTCTATCGGCGCACGCGCGCCGAGATGCCGGCCATCGGCAGCGAAATCGACGACGCCATCGCCGAGGGCATCCGCCTGGAGTTCCTGGCGGCGCCCCTGCGCGTGCTGCGTGACGACGAGGGACGCGTGCGCGGGATCGCCGTACAGGTGATGGGCCTCGGGGAACCCGATGCGTCGGGCCGGTGCCGTCCCGTGCCGATCGAGGGCGAGGTGTTCGAGATCGCCGCCGACACCGTCATCACTGCCGTCAGCCAGGAGCCCGACTGGTCGGCGCTCGGCGGCGGCACCGGCAGTGGGTCGTGGCTCGAGATCGACGCGTGGGGACACACCGACGTCGCCAACGTGTGGTCTGGCGGCGACTCCGTGCGCCTTGGACTGGCGACGATCTCGATCGGGCAGGGCCGGAAGGCCGCCGAGTCGATTCACGCCACGTTGCGCGGAATCGCTCTCCCGACCCCCGCGAACACGCCCACCATCGGCCCCGAGAAACTCAAGCTGGACTTCTACGAGAAGAAGCCGCGCGCGGTGCGCACGGTGCTCGCGCCCGCCGAACGGCTAGCGCGCCCAAAGGAGGAAGTCGACAAGGGCGCCTCGTTCGAGGACGCGCTCACCGAGGCGACACGCTGCTTCTCGTGCGGCCTGTGCTTCGGGTGCGAACGCTGCTGGATGTACTGCCAGAACAACTGCTTCAAGAAGGTGACGCCTCCTGGTCGCGGCCACTACTACAAGATCGACCTCGGCGTCTGCGACGGTTGTCGGAAGTGTGCGGAAGAGTGCCCCTGCGGCTTCCTCGACCTGGTCTAGCCCGGACGCTCACGCCATGATGCTCGACGCCGCGCGGATCGTTATTGGAGGCCTGTCGGGCGACAGCGGCAAGACGCTGCTGTCGCTCGGCGTGCTCCGCGCGCTCCGCGCTCGCGGCATCCCGGTGGCGGCGTACAAGAAGGGCCCCGACTACATCGATGCCGCCTGGCTCGGGGCGGCGGCCGGCGGCCCCGGACGCAATCTCGACACGTTTCTGATGACAGCCGGGAGTCTCGGTGCGTCGCTGGGCAAGGCGCCGAGAGGTTCGCTGATCGTCGTGGAAGGGAATCGCGGCGTCCACGATGGGGTCGACGCCGCAGGCACCCATTCCACCGCGGAACTGGCCAAGCGGCTGGGCGCCGCCGTCGTGCTCGTCGTCGACGCGACCAAGGCGACGCGGACCCTCGCGGCGTGTGTGCGCGGTTGTGCGGTGATTGACCCCGATCTGGTCGTCGGAGGCGTCGTCCTCAACCGCGTTGCCACGCCGCGACATGAGCGCACGATACGCGATGCATTCGCCTCACTTGGCGGTCCGCCGGTGCTGGGTGCGCTGCCCCGCGTGGCCGGCGACCCCCTCCCGTCGAGGCACCTCGGCCTGGTGACGGCTGCCGAGCACGACGATCGCGAGCGTGCCCTTGCGCGCGCCGCCGAACTCGTGCAGGCCCACGTGGACCTCGACGCGATCGTGGCCCTTGCACACACGGCGGCGGCCGTGGCGTTTCCCGACGTGGCGCCGCTGCCGGCGGCCATCGGCGTTCCCCGCATCGGGGTGCTGCGCGACGAGGCCTTCAGCTTCTACTACCCGGAGACGCTCGAGGCGATCGTCGACGCCGGTGGAACGATCGTCGAGGTCTCGCCGCTGCGCGATGGCGCGCTGCCGGACGTCGACGCGCTCTACATCGGTGGCGGGTTCCCGGAAGTCCACGTCGCCGCCCTGGCTGCGAATGCCAGCATGCTCGCGTCGGTACGCGCCGCAGCGCACGCCGGCATCCCGGTCTATGCCGAGTGTGGCGGCCTGATGTACCTCGCACGCGAGCTCCGGGTCGACGGGCACTCGTACGCGATGGCTGGCGTGCTCGACGTCGTCGTGGAGCAGACCCGTCGCCCGCAGGGGCACGGGTACGTCGAGGCCATTGTCGACACCGAGAACCCGTTCTTCGCGATCGGCACCGCGCTGCGGGGCCACGAGTTCCACTATTCGCGCCTGAGCGGCCCCTGCGCCACAACGTCCGCGCTGCGGCTCGTGCGCGGTGCGGGCATCGGCGGTGGTCGCGACGGCCTGCTCGACAGAAACGTGTGGGCCGCCTATACCCACCTCCACCCTCTGGGCACGCCCTCGCTCGCACCGGCCCTGGTGACCGCTGGCGTGCGTCGGCAGGCCGAGGCTGGCGCGTGGGCGTGAAAGACGACATGGCCGACCTCCTGCAGTCTGGCGACGACGTGAGCGTCGCGGACATCGTCCGCACCCAGCCGCAGGCGGTGCGTCACCTGTTGCCGCGCCTCTGGGATGCCGACGACGGCGTCCGCGCAGCCGCTGCCCGCGCCCTCGGCGAGACCGCCGTGCGGCACCCCGACCTGGCGAGGGAGGTCGTCCGGCGGGTCATGTGGGGACTCAACGACGAATCGGCGACCAACGGCAGCAGCGCGCTCATCGGGCTCGGCGAAATCGGCCGACGCGCGCCCGACCTCATCGCCCCCTATGTCCCTGCGCTCGTCTCGATGATCGAAGACGACGCTGTGCGGGTGGAGTTGCTGCGAGCGCTCGCGGCCGTGGCATCGGTCGCGCCTGCCCTGGTCGCTCCGCATATCGAGGCGTTGGCACGCACCGTGGACCATACGCACCCCGACGAGCACATCGCATTCCACACGCTCGCGGCGATCTTGACTGGAGAACGACATGACGACCGAACCACTCGGTGAGCGCCTGCAGCGCTGTCAGGCCACCGTCGAACAGGCACCCGACTCTGCGGCGGCGCACTACAACCTGGGCCTCGCCTTCATCGCCAAGGCCCAGATGCACCGCGCCGAGCAGGAGTTCCGCGCCGCCCTCGCAATCGATCCTGATCTGGTCGAAGCGTGGGTCAACCTCGGGGGCACCCAGTTGCTCGCGTGGGACTTCGCCGCCGCGGCCGCGTCGAACCGCGAGGCACTCACGCGGCGTCCAGGCCTCGTCGAGGCCCACTACAACCTGGGCCAGGCCCATCTCTACATGGGAGAGGCCAAGGAACTGGTCGACTGCTGCACGCGCGTCGTCGAGCTCGACTCCAGTCACGCGGCCGGCTACTACTTTCTCGCCGTCGGCCTGCTCGCGCTCGATCGGCCGACCGATGCCCGGTCGGCCGTCAGCCGCGCGATGGCGCTCGGGCATCGCCCGACGCCTGAATTCCTGCGCAAGCTGGAACACGCTGAAGCGGCGTCGGCGACCGTGCACCCCGTAACCCTCATTCTCAATCCGAACAAGGAGAAGTGACGCATGGCGATCTACTCACACGGCGACGTCTCGATCGAGGTCGACGAAGACGGCTTCATGTCGGAACCCGAGAAGTGGAACGAGGCCGTGGCCGCAGCACTCGCGGCGTCTGAGGGCGTGGACAACCTGACGGAAGACCACTGGAAGCTGGTCACCTACTTGCGCAACTACTACACCAAGTTCAGCGTGGCGCCCATGATTCGCAAGCTCTGCAAGGAAACGGGATTCGATCTCAAGCGCGTCTACGAGTTGTTCCCGTCAGGGCCGGCCAAGGGCGCCTGCAAGATCGCAGGTCTCCCCAAGCCGACGGGGTGCGTGTAGCCGCACGCTTCGCTCGATCGTCCGCCAGTGGCGGGGCCGCCAGCCAGGCTGCACGCGCATTCGCGAGTAATCCTGCGGCCCAGCCACGCCCAGCCGCCTGACCTCCACCGTGTGCCGTGCCGCCTGTTACCCCGGAAGCCGAATTGCCTCGTGCGCTGCCCGTGAGCCCAACGGTATCGCGCTGCTCCCACCGCCAGCCTGCACGTTACGCTGGCGTAACGTCGTTGCCGGCCGCGCTCGCCGCCATCCCCCGCGCCAGCCCGAGAAACGGCTGTTTTCGGCCTATGTGCCTTCAACATGGCCATTGGAGCACGACCGGCACGACGGTTGCTCACTGCCTGATTGTGACTGCCGATCGCTCGCCCCTCGAAGAATGGCTTATCCACGCCCGCCTGTCGCCAGCCTTGCAGCGGCGGAAAGCGGCGGTCGTCGAGGCCTGGCGTGAGCGCGTCTTCGATGGATTCCCGCATGACGCAGTCGGCTTCCTTCGAGGCGAAGACGATCCGTTCCGCAATCCCCTCGGGCATCGGATCCGGGTAGCCACCGAGCGCATGGTCGATGTCCTCGTCGGCGACGTTGCGGCGCAGGACGCGGCAGATGCGATCGACGGTTTCGTCCGGGCGCGAGCGCTGCAGGGTCACGGGGCCTCGACCACGCTGCGGTTCGTGTTCGATCTCAAGTCGGCCGTGCGTGGCGTGATGGGGGCCGATCTGACGGCGCCCGAGGCACTCGACATCGACGCCGGGATCGACGCCCTGGCTCTGGTCGCGTTCGACGTCTTCACGCGATGTCGCGACGAGGTGCACGACATCCGGATGCGCGCCGAACGTCGGCGCGTGGCCACCTTGATCCAGCGGTTCGCCCCCATCGAAGACCCTGAGCCGGTCGAGTCGGAGGAACAGGGATGAAGGCCCTCATTGGGCTCATGGCGGTCGTCGCCATCGGCCTGCTCGGATGGCTCGGCCCGACCCAGCCGTGGCTGTTTGGCGTCGTCCTGCCCGGTGCCGGGATGGCGATCTTCCTGGTTGGCGTGGTCTACCGGGTGATCGTGTGGGGCCGCTCCCCGGTACCGTTCCGGATTACGAGCGTGGGCGGGCAGCAGGCCTCGCTGCCCTGGCTGCAGCGATCGCCGCTCGACAGCCCGAAGAACGGCTGGGAGGCTGCCGGGCGTGTGGCGATGGAGGTGCTGTTCTTCCGCACGCTGTTTCGTAACACGCGCGTGCGACGCGGGGCGGCCCGGCACCCTGTCTACGTGGCCGAACGCCTGCTGTGGGCGGCCGCCGTCGCGTTTCATTGGTCGCTGCTGATCGTCGTCGTGCGTCATCTCCGTTACGTCTTCGAGCCCACGCCGGCGTTTCTGGCGGTCATCGAACAGTGGGACGGCTTCTTCCAGTTGACGACGCCGACGTTGTTTGCGAGCGACGTCCTGCTCGTGTGCGCGGGCGCCTTTCTGCTGGGCCGTCGGCTGGTCGATCGTCAGGTGCGGTTCCTCTCGCTTCCGGCCGACTACTTTCCGCTGCTGCTGATCCTCGGGATCGCGCTGAGCGGCATCTACATGCGCTACGTCGGCAAGGTCGACCTGCTGGCCGTCAAGGAACTCGCGCTGGGACTGGTCACGATGCAGCCGCGCGTGCCCGCGACGCTGAGCGTCGGCGTGTTCGTGCACCTCGTCCTCGTGAGCGCGTTGCTGGCGTACATCCCGTTCAGCAAGTTGCTGCACATGGCGGGGATCTTCCTGAGCCCGACCAGGAACCTGGCGAACGACAACCGTCGGAGGCGGCACATCAACCCGTGGAACCCCGTCGTGGACGCGCACACCTACGCGCAGTGGGAAGCGGAGTTCCACGACAAGCTCGTCGCGGCGGGCATCCCTCTCGACAAGGCGCAATCATGAAGAAGACCGCCGACGAACTCCTGCGCGACGAGTGGACCCCAGGAGGGGGCGACTGGCTCGATCCGACGATCGACTTCGAGGCGCGGAGGGGTAGCTGGTGCTATCCGGCAGCGCCGAAGAACCTGAAGTACCTGGGCTTCCCGAATCCCCGCGAGTGGTCTCCGACCGACGCCGACTGGCAGCTCCCCGAGAACTGGCAGCAGATCCTGCACGAGGGCCTGCGCGAGCGTCTGGACAAGTACCGCTCGCTGCGCGTCTTCCTCGACACATGCGTGCGCTGCGGGGCCTGTGCAGACAAATGCCACTTCTTCATCGGCTCGGGCGACCCGAAGAACATGCCGGTGCTGCGGGCCGAGCTGTTGCGGTCGATCTACCGGAACGACTTCACCATGGCGGGCAGGCTGCTCGGCGCAGTGGCCGGGGCGCGCAAGATGACTCCGGAGGTGCTGAAGGAGTGGTTCTACTACTTCTACCAGTGCACCGAGTGCCGCCGGTGCTCGGTGTTCTGTCCCTACGGCATCGACACCGCCGAGATCACGATGCTGGCGCGCGAACTGCTCAACCTCGTGGGCCTGAACATCAATTGGGTGATGGAGCCGGTGGCCAACTGCCACCGCACCGGCAATCACCTGGGCATCCAGCCGCACACCTTCAAGGACAACATCGATTTCCTGTGTGACGAGCTCGCCGACATGACCGGCGTGCGCGTCACGCCATCGATCAACCGCAAGGGTGCCGAACTGTTGTTCGTCGTGCCGTCGGCCGACTTCTTCGCCGATCCGGGGATCTACACGTTCATGGGGTACCTGCTCTTGTTCGAGCACATCGGGCTCGACTACACGCTGAGTGCGTACACCTCCGAGGGGGGAAACTTCGGCCTGTTCACCTCGCACGACACGATCAAGCGCCTCAACTACAAGATCTACGCAGAGGCGAAGCGGCTGGGCGTGAAGTGGATCCTCGGCGGCGAGTGCGGGCACATGTGGCGTGTGATTCACCAGTACATGGACACGATGAACGGCCCGGCCGACTTCCTCGAGCCGCCGGTATCGCCGATCACCGGCCGCCACTTCGACAACGCCGCCTCGACGAAGATGGTGCACATCTGCGAGTTCACCGCCGACCTGCTGCACGCAGGCAAGTTGAAGATCGACCGGTCGCGCAACGACCACCTCCGCGTGACGTTCCACGACTCGTGCAACCCGGCGCGCGCGATGGGCCTGCTCGAGGAGCCGCGCGACGTCATCCGCGGCGTGTGCAATCACTTCTTCGAGATGCCCGAGAACACGATTCGCGCGCAGACGTTCTGCTGCGCAGGGGGCGCGGGCCTGGGCAACGACGAGAACATGGAGATGCGCCTGCGTGGCGGTCTGCCACGTGGCAGCGCGGTGGCGCACGTTCGCGACGCGCACGGCGTCAACCAGCTGGCGTGTGTCTGCGCGATCGATCGCGCGACGCTGCCTCCCCTCGTGGAGTACTGGGCACCGGGCGTCGAGGTGACGGGCGTGCACGAGATGGTGGGCAATGCGCTCGTCATGGACGGAGAGGCTCCGCGCACGTCTGACTTGCGTGGACGACCGATGCTGGTCGGGGAGGTCGCCAGTGCATGACGCGAAGATGATCCTGCCCGGCATTGCGCTGTTCGTCGCGATTGCCGGGGGGCCGTTCTGGTGGAACCTGGCGTCGGGTGCCCAGCCCACGGTGCCGACCATCGAGGTGCCGGTCGGGGTCGGCCATTGCATCGACGACGCGGCCACGATGCGGCGCGACCACATGCAACTGCTCGTGAGCTGGCGCGATGACGCCGTCCGCCGCGACGACCGGGTGCACGTCACGGCCGACGGTCGCCAGTTCCGCAAGAGCCTGACGGGAACGTGCCTGCAGTGTCATCGCGACAAGCAGACGTCGTGTGACCGATGCCACACCTACCTCGACGTGCACCCCTACTGCTGGGACTGCCATGTCGATCATCCGGAGCAGCAGTGATGGCGCTCGAGCGACGACGTTTCATGACGCTCGGCGGCCTGGCGGCCGTGGGGCTGGTGGGACGCGCCATGGCAGTCCCCTCACCTGCGTCTTCGTCGGCCTCCCTGGCGACGGTGCCGACGACCGAGCCGGCGATGCCCGCCCCGGCCGCGGGCGGCGCGGCCACCTCAGCCCCCGCGATTGCCGCCGCGCCCCCGACGGCGCCCCGCTGGGCGTTGGCGGTCGACGTGGAGGCCTGCCTGGGCGAGGCAGAGTGCAGCGAGTGCACGGCCGCGTGCCACCGCGCGCACAACGTGCCCGACTTCGAGAACCCCAAGGACGAAGTGAAGTGGATCTGGAAGGAGCCCCTCGAGGAGGCGCTGCCCGACCACTTTCACGAACACCTGCCGACGAAGCTGCACGATGCCAAGGTGCTGGTGGTCTGCAACCACTGCGACAATCCGCCATGCACGCGCGTGTGCCCCACTGGGGCCACGTGGAAGCGCGACGACGGCGTCGTGATGATGGACTGGCACCGGTGCATCGGCTGCCGCTACTGCATCGCCGCCTGTCCGTACGGCTCGCGCAGCTTCAATTGGCGCGACCCACGTCCGCAGATCGCCGCGATCGACACCGGATTCCCGACGCGCACGCGCGGCGTGGTCGAGAAGTGCAACCTCTGCGAAGAACGCCTCGCTGTCGGGCGGGCACCGGCGTGTGTCGAGGCGTGCTCACACAAGGCCATCGTGTTCGGTGACCTCGAGAACGCCGAGTCGGACGTGCGCCGCGTCCTGGCCGAACGCACGAGCGTCCGCCGCCGACCGGCGCTCGGCACGAACCCGCAGATCTACTACCTGTTGTGAGGCCGTCATGCTCGAGAAAGCCCTGAGGGGCGACCGGCACTACTGGACCTGGATGGGAGTGCTGCTCGCGGCGATGGCCGTGGGGCTGGCGTGCTACCTGCGTCAGCTCACTGAAGGTCTGGCGATCACCGGCCTCAGCCGCGACGTGACGTGGGGCTTCTACATCGCGCAGTTCACGTTTCTCGTGGGCGTGGCAGCGTCAGCCGTCATGGTCGTCCTGCCGTACTACCTGCACGACTTCAAAGCGTTCGGCCGCATGACCGTGCTCGGCGAGTTCCTCGCGGTGGCCGCAGTGGCGATGTGCCTGATGTTCATCCTCGTCGACCTCGGGCAGCCAGGGCGTGCGTTCAACATGATCCTGCACCCGTCGCCCTCGTCGATCCTGTTCTGGGACATGATCGTGCTCAACGGCTACCTCGTCCTGAACGTCACGATCACCCGGGTGAGCCTGGCCGCCGAGCGCAAGGGTGAAGCCCCGCCGGCGTGGATCAAGCCGGTTATCCTGCTGTCGATCCCGTGGGCGATCAGCATCCACACGGTCACCGCGTTCATCTACGCCGGCCTGGCCGCCCGTCCGTTCTGGATGACTGCGGTGCTGGCCCCGCGTTTCCTCGCATCGGCCTTCGCGTCGGGGCCGGCCCTGCTGATCCTCGTCTCGATGGTCCTCGAGCGCGTCACGCGCTTCCGAGCCGGCGAGATCGCGATCCAGAAGCTGTCGGTCATCATGACGTATGCGCTGCTGGCCAACGTGTTCTTCGTGGGGGTGGAGTTCTTCACGGCCTTCTACAGTGGCATCCCCGAGCACGTGGCCCACTTCCGCTACCTGTTCCTGGGTCTCGACGGTCACGCAGAGCTCGTGCCGTTCATGTGGTTCAGCCAGGCGCTCGCGCTGTTCGCGCTCGTCGTGCTGCTCGTGCCGCGCCTGCGACGGCAACCGCGACTGCTCGTCGCCACCTGTGTCGCCGTGATCGTCGGCGTCTGGATCGAGAAGGGCCTCGGCATGGTGGTCACCGGGTTCGTGCCGACCCCCCTCGGACACGTGACGGCCTACATGCCCACCGCGCCAGAACTGGGGATCTCGGCGGGCATCTACGCGTTCGGCGCGCTGATGGTGACGGGGTTCTACAAGATCGCCCTGTCGGTTCGCGGCGAGGTTGCCGCATGAGCGTGCCCGTCTCCACGGCGCCGCCCTGCGCGAGCGTCGTCCAGGTCGGGGTCGACCTCGCAGGCCACGGGCTCGCTCACCTGGCTGCCCTGCACGCCGGACGACAGTCGGCCGCCGCAGCGCTCTCGCTGCCGCTGGGCGCGGGCGTCGTGTCGGTTGCCACCTGTCATCGCCTCGAGCTGTACCTGCACGAGGTGACCGATCGCGACGCCATGGAGATCTTCGAGCGCTGGGTCGGCGGCGCGTCGTCCGGCGCACCGGTGACGCTTCGTCGCGGCGACGATGTCGCTCGGCACCTGCTGCGGGTGGCGGCGGGACTCGAGTCGGCGGTGCTCGGCGAAGACCAAATCCTCACGCAGCTCCGCGGAGCCTACCGGTCGGCCAATGCCGCCGGCCTGACGAAGGGGCCGCTGCACCGGCTGTTCCACGTGGCGTTCCGCGTGGGCCGCCGGGTGCGGAGCGAGACGGTGTTGGCCGGTGGCGTGCGGTCGCTTGCCGGAGCGGCAATCGCGGTCGTTCACCGCCGCGTGGGCAGCCTGCGAGGGCGCCCGGTGCTCGTGCTCGGCGCCGGCGACATGGCGCAGCTCGCCGCGCGTGCGCTCGTCGACCGCGACGTGGGTCGCCTCATCATCGCCAACCGGTCACCCGACCGGGCGAGAGCCCTGGCTGAGGCGGTCGGGGGCGAATGCACGCCGTGGGAGTGGCGCGCGACCGCGCTGCCGCTCGTGGACGTGGTGATCTGCGCGACATCGGCCGCCCACGTGATCGATCCAGGTGCGCTGGCCTGTGCCGCGAAGCGGCGATCGACGCCCCTCATCGTGGCCGATCTGGGCGTTCCCCCGAACACCGCGGCACACGGTCTCGCCGGTGTCGAGATCTTCGACGTGGCGACGTTTGCCAGCGTCCTGAGCGACGACGTCAATCGTCGTCGTGACGCAATTGATGCCGCGGAGGCTATCATCGCGCAAGAAGTGCCCGACTGGTTGTCGCGGGGAGCGGCTCCCGGTGCCTGCTCACGTCGTGCGTGCGGTGCTCCAGGCGCGCCGCGTTGTCGAGTCGGCTGAACCGGAGGACCCATGTTTCCCGTCACCCTCAATCTCGCAGGGCGCCGATGCATCCTGGTCGGCGCCGGCGGGATTGCCCTGCGAAAAGCCCAGGCGCTCCTCGCCGAGAGCGCCGTCCTGACTGTGGTGTCGCCGGCCCACGTCCCCGGGTTCAAGCCCTTGATCGCCGAAGGCCGTCTCTCGTTCGAGCACCGACCGTACCGCCCCGGCGAGGCGGGCCAGGGGTACGCCATCGCGTTCGCCGCCACGAACGACCGCGCCGTGAACCGGCAGGTCTTTGACGACGCCAACGCCGCGGGCATCTTCGTCAACGTCGCCGACGACCCCGAACTCTGCACCTTCCACCTGTTGGGACGCGTGCGGCGGGCCCCGCTCGAAGTGACCCTGGCGTCTGACGGACGAGCGCCGTTCCTGGTGCGCCGGCTCCGCGATCGCCTCGATGCCCTGCTCGGGCCGGAGTGGAACGCCTGGGCCGACGCGGCCGCCGACCTGCGCATCGCCGTGCGAACGAGCGGCCTGTCGGTCGCCGACCAGGAAGCGTGCTTCGACCGTTTCGTCAGCGAGACGCTCGACCCGACCGCATTGCGGGTGCGGGTTCCCTCGGGTGTGGAGCGCGCGTCCTGGATCGCCGTGGCCAGGACCACGGCCGGGCAGATGTCAGCGTCGGCACCCGCGACCCAGGCCAACGCGCCCCTGGGGTTCGTCTCCCTGGTTGGGGCCGGCCCCGGCACACCGGGGTTGTTGACGGTACTCGGCCTGCAGCGGCTGCACCAGGCCGACGTCGTGGTGTACGACCACCTCGCCGAGGCGGTGTTACCGACGACGTTGTCGTCACGTGTCGAGTTGCACGACGTCGGGAAACAGGCGGGCGATCACCCGGTCCCGCAGGCCGAGATCAACGCGCTCCTGGTACGCCTGGGCAGTGCTGGACGACGCGTGGTCAGACTGAAAGGCGGGGATCCGTACGTCTTCGGACGTGGAAGCGAAGAAGCCGAGGCGCTGGCGTCGGCCGGGATTCCATTCGAGGTCGTGCCGGGCGTCACGGCGGGCATCGGAGCGCTCGCCTATGCGGGCATCCCCGCCACGCATCGCGGTGAGGCGATGCAGGTCACCCTCCTCACCGCGCACGAGAGTACGAAGGAGGGCGGCGTGCAGGTGCAGTGGGAGACCCTGGCCCGGCAGACCCACGCGACTCTGGTAGGCTACATGGGCGTCACGAGCCTGCGCCAGACGGTTGCGCGCCTGCTCGAGGCCGGGCTCGCCGGCGACACTCCCGCAGCGATGATCGAACGGGGCACGACTCCACAGCAGCGCACCGTCACGGCCACCGTTGTCGAGTTGCCCGACGTCGTGGCCGACGCCGGGGTCGAGGCGCCGGCACTGTTCGTCATCGGCCCGACCGTGCATCGGGCGGCTACGCTCGACTGGGCCACGCGGCGCCCCCTGTGGGGCGAACGCCTGGTCGTGGCTGCGGCGGTCGCGGGCTTGGACGACGCGCTGGAAGACGCCGGCGCCGAGGTGGTCAGGGTCGCCGGCACGCCGTCAGCCGCCGTCCACGTCGTGGTCGCGGCGCGTCCGATCACCGGATGCATCATCGACGACGCGTCACTGGAGAGTCTGCATGCCACTGGGTCCTTCGCCAAGCACACGCGGGACGCCACCGCGTGGTGCCTGTCTGAGGCGGGCGAGCGGTGGGCCATGTCGGCCGGATGGTCGAACGTCGAGCGCCTCGCCACCGGCCCGGCGACGCAGGTGGCGCAGCAGATCGCCAGACGCCGTGGTCAGCGTGCGTAGGGCCAGGTATCGCCGGGCGCTGGTGCTGGCCGCCGTGTTGGTTGGGGTCATGCTGCTCGTGCCCCTGGGGGCGAGGCGCGACGTGCCGCTCACAGACGCCCCTGACGCCGTCCACCAGGTGATCCGCTTCGGTGTGGTGAGCTTCTACAATCCCCGGCTGATGTACCTGAAGTACCAGCCGCTGGTCGACTACCTCAATACGCACACACCGTGGCACGTGGAACTGGATCTCCAGAACTCGTACGACGAGACCGTCGAGGGCCTGTGCAGCGGGCGCTTGCAGTTGGCGTACCTTGGGCCATTCACGTATCTCCGGGCCCAGGAGGCCTGTGGGGCGCGCGTCGCGGTGCGCCTCAACACGCGTGGGCTGGCGACCTTCCAGTCGTACATCATGGTGCGCCAGGACAGCCCGTTCAGGAGCTTGGCCGACCTGGCAAACACGCGCTTCGGATTCGGGTCGGTCATGTCGACCTCGTCGCACCTGGTACCCCGAGTCATGCTCGAGCGCGCCGGGTTGCGCCCCGGCACCAACGTCGCTTGCGACTACTTCGGACACCACGAACGTGCGGCGCGGGGCGTGTTGATGGGGGAAGTGTCGGCCTGCGGCGTCAGGGACATCGTCGGCGACCTCTTCAAGGATCGCGGCCTGCGGGTGCTCGCCCGGTCGGACCCGCTCCCCAACTTCCCGCTGGCGGTGGCCCGTACCGCGCCGGCGGGGTTCGAAGAGGCGCTGGTCTCTGCACTCGTGGACCTGCCCCGCCGCGACCCCAGGGTCGGTCGCCTGTTTGCCTCGTGGGATGACGAACTGTCGAGCGGCTTCGCGAGGGGAGGCACGAACGACTACGCCCCGATCAAGACGCTCGCGACGGGGCTGTTCGGCCCGCGGTCGCTCACCCTTCCGATAGCGGCACTGGCCTGCGGCCCGGAGCGTTGAGGGTGTTGAAGCTCGGGCTCCGGACGAAGTTCTTCCTGTACTCGAACACCGTGATCGCGGTCACGATGGCCGTCGCGACGCTGCTGGCTGCGTGGCACGACCGTACGAGCGCGATGGGCGCCGCCCATCGCCACGCCCGCAGCCTCGCCACCGCCATGGCCATTCCGGTCACCGACGCCCTCATGTACGAAGATCTGGGGTTGGTGTCGGAAACCGGGCTGACCGACAACTACATCTCGGAGACCATGCGGGGTGACGAGCAGTTCGTGCGCTACGTGATCGTCACAAACGACCGCGGCATCGTGACGCACTCGAATCGGTGGGACCTGCTCGGCCACCAGTTCGAGCGGGCCATCCCGCGCGAGCGCATCGATGTTCCCGTCGCCGCGGACGAACGAGAGAACAACGGCGAGCGGTTGCTCGAGATTCGCGTCCCGCTGCGCATCTCGACGAAGTTCTGGGGGACGCTGGCGCTGGGGTATTCCCTGTCGCCGATCGAAGACGACCTGGCCGGCTTCACGTGGCGATTGATCCAGGTCGCGCTGTTGCTGATGCTCGGCAACTCTGTGCTCACGGCACTCTATGTCGAATCACTCATCCGCCCGATCCTGCTCCTGCACCACACGATCAACCGCGCCGGCGAGGGCAACCTGGGCGTGCGTGTGGCGGAGCGATCGGGTGACGAGGTCGGGGAACTCGGTACCGCGTTCAACCAGCTGATGGACGAGCTCGAAGAGAGTCGTGAGCGTGACAAGCGCCGGCAGGCGCAGTTGCTGCACACCGAGAAGATGGTTGCACTCGGCTCCCTGGCCGCCGGTGTCGCGCACGAGGTCAACAACCCGCTGGGCGGCATTCTGGCGTGCATCGAGAACATGCGCGCCGACCCCGACAACGCCGACATGCGCCTGCGATATCTCGACCTGATCGACGGCGGGCTGCGCCGTATCGAACACACGGTCGCCAACCTCCTCGACTTCTCGAGTCAACGCGAGATGCGCGTCGAGCCGACCTCGCTGAATCGCTGCCTGCTGCACCTCGTCGAACTCAGTGAGTACAAGCTGCGGCAGGCAAACGTCGAGCTCCGCCTGGAACTCGACCCGGCCGATCCCACGATCGAGGCCGACCGCTTCCAGATCCAGCAGCTCTTCCTGAATCTCATTCTCAACGCGACGCAGGCCATGCCGAACGGCGGGCTGCTGACGCTGATGACCAGTGGTCGCGACACCGTGGTGGTTGCCGAGGTGCGTGACACGGGAACGGGAATCCCGGACGACGTGCGCGACCGCATCTTCGATCCGTTCTTCACGACTCGCGCGGTGGGCGAAGGCACGGGGCTCGGCCTGTCGGTGAGCGACAGCATCGTCGAAGCGCACGGCGGAGAAATCGAGATCGAGAGCCGGGTCGGCGAGGGCACGGTCTTCCGCGTGCTGCTGCCGGTGCGCGCGGCAACACGGACGAAGGTGCAGGAGGTCGCACGATGACGGTGTCAGGACAACGCCTGCTGATCGTCGAGGACGAGCCGCTGCTGCGGGTCAGCCTGTCTGACGCCTTGACGAAGGAGGGCTGGCAGGTCGACGTGGCGCCCGACGGCGAGCGTGGTGCCGCCCTGTTCGAACAGGGGCAGTACGATGTCGTGTTGACCGACCTGATGCTGCCCAGGCTGCCGGGCATCCAGGTACTGCGGCGCGTGAAGGCGTTGTCGCCCGACACGGTCGTCGTGATCATGACGGCGCACGGCTCGGTCGAACGGGCGGTCGAGGCGATGCGCGAGGGCGCATCGGACTTCATCGCCAAGCCGTTCTCGGTGGCGCAGTTGCTCGTGCGACTCGACACCGTGTGCTCGGTGCGCCGGCTGCGTGAGCAGAACGTCCGGTTGCAGGAGCAGCTCCAGGATCGGTACGCGTTCGCGAACATCATCGGACGATCGAAGGCCATGGCCGACGTGTTCGACGTGATCAGGCACGTCGCGGATTCGGACGCGACCGTGTTGATCCAGGGCGAGAGCGGCACCGGCAAGGAAATGGTTGCCGCCGCCATCCATTTCAGTTCGAAGCGACGCGCGAAGCCCTACGTCAGGGTGAGCTGCGCGGCGCTCCCGGAGTCGCTGATCGAGTCGGAGCTGTTCGGATACGAGAAGGGCGCGTTCACCGGGGCGAGCCAACGCCGGATTGGCAGGTTCGAAGCCGCCAGCACGGGCACGCTGCTGCTCGACGAGATCGGGGAGTTGTCGCTGGGCTTCCAGGTGAAGCTGCTACGGGTCCTGCAGGAACGCCAGGTCGAGCGGCTCGGGTCGAACCGCCCGATTCCGATCGACGTGCGGATCATCGCCGCCTCGTTGCGTCCGATCGAGGACGAGATTGCGGAAGGGAGCTTCCGCAGCGACTTGTACTTCAGGATCAACACGGTGCCGATCCACTTGCCGCCGCTGCGCCGTCGGCCCGAGGACATCCCGCTGCTGGCCAACGCGTTCCTGCGCGAGTTCGGCAGCCAGCGACCGTCGCCCATCGAGGCGTTCACCGACGATGCGCTCGAGATCCTGATGGCGTATTCGTGGCCCGGCAACGTGCGCGAGTTGCGGAACGCGGTCGAACGGGTGGTGTTGTTCTGCCGCAGCACGCGGGTGGGCGTGGACGACCTGCCGGCCAACCTGCGTGGGAAGCCCGAACCCGCCGCGCCATCGGGAGACGTCGCGACGCCGGTCAGCTTGCAGCACGCGGTGGCGAACGCCGAGATCACCGCGATTCGCGTGGCACTGCAGGCGACACGCGGCCGCCGCACGGAAGCGGCTGTGCTCCTCGGCGTGACGCGGAAGACGCTGTGGGAGAAGATGCGCCTGTACGCCATCGAGGCCCCGGTCTGACGACGCGTCACGGTGCCGGCGGTGCGTTCATGCCGCCCAGCGAACCTCGCAGGCGCCGCTGGCGTGTCATCGGATCTGGGTCGCGATCGCCAGCAGACTCACCGCACTGACGACGCCCACCCACAGGGCCGCCACGAGGCCCACGAGCAACGGCTTCCATCCGAGCCCCCGCAGTCGAGCCAGGTCGGTGGTGAGCCCGATGCCTGCCAGTGCCGCCGCGAGTGCCCACGCCGACACCGTCGCCGCACCCTCCAGAAACATCGCCCACACCGTGACGACCGACGGTTCGGCAGCCCCGAGCCGGGCGGTGACTGCGTCGCCGACCGTCCTCAGTGCCACCGCCGCGACAAACGCGAGGACGAACACGGGGACAGCCGCCTGCACGTCGCGGAACGTCAGCGTGCGTCGGTCTGTCCGGAACCGTGTCGCGACAAGCGGGATCAGTACGGCCATCGACATATTGCGGAGCAACTTGGCCACGGTGGCGGCCTGCACCGCCAGAGGCGCGCCAAACGCCTCCTGGTACACCAGGCTCGCGCCCGCAACCTGCGAGGTGTCGGGAATACTGGTTCCCAGGAAGATCCCGGCCAGCAGGGGATTGGAACCGAACGCGACGTGGGCGACCCAGGGATGGGCGAACAGCGCCAGCATCCCGAAGATCGTGATGCACGCCACGGCGTAGCTGGTCTCGTCTTCGCTGGCACCGATCGCGGGGCCCGTGGCGACAATGGCTGTGATGCCACAGACGCTGGTGCCAACCGCGATGAGCGCCCCAAGCCTCCTTGGAAGGCCGAGGCGGTCGTTGAGGTACGTGACCACCGACAGCGCCGTGAGAATGCAGGCGGCCGCGACGGGCAGTGCGATGCTGGTGATGCGGCCGGCGGTCCCCAGCGCCAGTTTGAAGCCGAGCAGGACGATCCCGATCCGCAGGCCGGTCTTCACCATGAAAGCGACACCGGGTCGAAACACGGCAGGTAACCCAGCGAGGTTGCGCCAGACGAGCCCGAGAACCACGGCGACGGCGATCCCGCTGACGAGGTTGTGCGCGTCTTTTCCCGAGGCGTCGAGTCCAGACAGTCGGGCCATGTTGAGACTGAGCGACGCGGCCAGCCACTTCCCGAGTACGGCGATGGCGGCCGCCAGAGCAATGCCGGGAAGCCGCTTCCACCACATGCGGGCAATCGTCATGCAGACCTGCTTTCCACGTCAGAACGAACGGTGTACCGATGTGCCCCCGACGCCCTGGCGCGACAGGGGTTCGGCGTGGGGAGCCTTCGAATCGACGTGATCATGTCGACGGGGATCGCTGAAGGTCTGACGTGCGTGGGGCGATTCATGCCGCCGTGCGGCCGTTCGCCGAGAACGCCCGCATCTTCTCGTCGTCGAACACCCCCTCCCACCGCGCCACGACCACCGTGGCGACGCAGTTGCCCATCACGTTGACCCCGGTCCGGCCCATGTCCATGACCTGATCGATGCCCAGCAGGATCGCGGCGCCTTCCAGCGGCAGGCCGAATTGCGTGAGCGTGGCGGTCAGCACGACGAGCCCGGCACGGGGCACGCCGGCCACGCCCTTGCTCGTCAGCATCAGCGTCAGCATCATGATCAACTGCTGGCCGGAGGTGAGCGGAATGCCCGCCATCTGCGCCACGAAGACGCTGGCCAGCGACAGGTAGAGCGTCGTCCCGTCGAGGTTGAAGCTGTAGCCCGTCGGCAGGACGAACCCGGCGATGTTCTTGGGAACCCCGAACCGCTCCATGGTCTCGAGCGCCTTCGGCAGGGCCGCTTCGGCGCTGGCAGTCGTGAAGGCCAGGAGGAACGGCTCGCGGATGGCTCTGATCAGCTTCAGGAATGGCACCCTCACCAGCATGGACACGCCGCCGAGGACGACGAACACGAAGACGAGGAGCCCGCCGTACATCAGCAGGACCAGTTTGCCGAGCGTGTAGAGAATCCCGAGTCCTTTGTCGCCGACCGTATAGGCGATGGCGGCCATCACGCCTACCGGGGCGAACTTCATCACGTAGCCGGTGAACTTGAACATCGCCTGGGCCGTACTCTCCAGGACGTCGATGACGGGCTTGCCCTTCTCGCCGACCGCAGCGACCGCAACACCGAAGAACGTGGAGAACACCACCAGTTGCAGGATGTCGTTCTTGGCCATCGCATCGATGACGGAGGTCGGGAACAGGTGGAGGAAGATATCCCAGGGCCCCTGTTGCTTCGTCGCGAGCTCGGCCAGGGCCGCCGTGTCCTTGGCAACGGTCAGCGCCATGCCAGCCCCGGGCTGGAACCAGTTCACCAACCCGAGACCCCAGAACAGCGCGATCGTGGTGGCCACCTCGAAGTAGATGATGGCCTTCAGGCCGATTCGGCCCATCGCCTTCATGTCGCCGGTGCCCGCAATCCCGACGACGAGGGTCGAGAACAGCAGCGGCGCGATGATCATCTTGATCATCTTCAGGAACGCGTCGGCCAGCGGCTTGATCTCCTTGCCGACCGACGGCCACAGGTAGCCGACGAGCACGCCGACGGCCAGACCGATGAAGATTCGCGTCGTCACCCCGGGCCAGCGCGAGGGGCGGACGGGAGCCTGCGGGGTCGCCGGAACGTCGAGTTTCACCATGGCCGTTTCCTCATGAACCGCGCGGTGACGTGGCGCCTGCGCTGCGGATCTTCTCCAAGCCGCCTTGCCAGAAGTGGCCTCGTCGGTATGCTTCGCTGTCGGGAAGGGTAGGGCTGCGCTGGCGAGCGACCCGAACGGCCCGCCCGACATCGCGCACGACGAGGGGCCAGCGCCCGCCGGCCCCCCGTCGTCTTGGCGTGAGCGCACGCGGGACACGCGCCGCTCGATCGCGTCGAGGTCACACCGGAATCCACCCGTACGCAGCCCGGGTGTGAAGGCGAGTCGACACCCGCCGTCAGGCTGTCAAGAAAGATCGTCAGCGTCCGGGCTGATGGTCTCAATCACTCACGTCTTCCAACCCGAGCACCGGTTTGAGGTACGCGTAGAGACCCGGCGAGCCGCCTGTGTGGACGAAAAGAACGTTCTCCCCTTTACGAAAGAAGCCCCTGCGACTGAGGTCGATGAGCCCTGCCATGGCCTTACCTGTGTAGACCGGATCCAGTAGGATCCCCTCGGTTTTCGCGACCAGGTTGACCGCTTCAACCATCTTCTTGTTGGGGACCGAGTACTTGGGGCGCCAGTAGTCGCCAAAGGTGACAACGGCGTCACTGGGGATACTCTCTCGGACGCCGACCCGCAGCGCGGTACGCTGAGCGAGATCGAACACCAGGGGGTTCTGCTCTTCCGGGTCGCGGCTGACCCCGATACCGACAATCGGGATGTTCATGTTGCACCCGAAGAACCCCGTAACCAGGCCCGCATGGGTTCCGGTGCTGCCAGACGGGACAACGACGCGATCGATACGGACGTCCTGTTGGAACAGCTGGTCCTGGATCTCCTGGGCGCAGGCCACATAGCCCGTTGCGCCGATCGGATTGGAACCGCCCCCGGGAATGATGTAGCCCTTGCGCCCGGCGCGATCGAGCGCCTCAACCTGCCGTTGCATGGCGGCCATCATGTTCGAGCCGCCGGGGACAACGTCGATCGTCTCCACACCGAGCAGGCGAAACAGGAAGTTGTTTCCGCTCGCCTCGGGATTGTAGCTACCCGGGATCCGTTCCTCTAACACGAGCCGGCATTTCAACCCTTCCTTGACCGCGGCCGCCAACGTCAACCGGCAGTGGTTGGACTGGACCGCGCCGCACGTCACGAGGGTGTCGGCCTTCTGTTCGAGGGCATCGGCGACGAGGAACTCGAGCTTGCGGGTCTTGTTGCCGCCGGCGGTGAGGCCCAGGAGATCGTCGCGCTTGACATAGATATTGGGCCCGCCCACGGCTCGAGTCAGATGGGGAAGGAATTCGAGCGGGGTGGGACCCTCTGTGTAGCGTCGTCGGGGGAAGATCGAGAGGTTCATACGGATCCAGGCTCCTTCACCAGGTATCAGAGGCCGACAATCGCTTCGATCTCGATGTCTGCGCTATTCGGGAGGGCGGCCACCTGCATCGTGGAGCGTGCCGGCAGGTTCGTCCTGAAGTACTCAGCATACACACGGTTCACGGCCGCAAAGTCATTCATGTCAGCCAGGAAGACCGTCACCTTCACCGCCCGGTCGAGACGGGTCCCAGCTTCTTTCGCGATGGCCGAGAGATTCCTCAAGCACTGATGGGCGTGCTCGACAATGCCCCCGGTTGCGAATGCTCCCGTGGCGGGATCTATGGGCAACTGGCCTGAGATGAAAAGCAGGTGACCGGCCGCAACTCCCTGGGAATACGGACCGATGGCGCACGGTGCGTCTTGCGTGGATACCGAGTACGGCTCATTGACGCTGGGCATCGGGGTGGCCTTTGTCGGACGGATTACTGTCGACCGAGACGTTCTTGTGTCTCAATGCTCTTCAGGTAGTTGTAAACGGTGTAGCGAGTGATCCCCAACAAGTGTGCCACCTGGTCGATGCCCCCCTTGATCTGAAACACACCGCTCTCTTTGAGTCCCTTGACCAGCAGCTTCTTCTCTCCGGTGGTCATGTACGCCGCCTGTTTGCCTATCTTCGCGGCCTCCTGCTCGAACAACGCCACGATGGTCTCGCTGATCGACGTCGCGAAGGTCTCCACCTTCCCGGCGCCGTTGGGGGCATTCGCCGTTGTGGTGAAGATCTCGAGTGCATGGACCAGGCTCAGGAAATCGGTCATGTCGAAGTTGATGCAGAAGGCCGCCGCCACGGCCCCGGTGCCGTCGCGAATGAACACGCTGGTGGACTTCAGTGTCCGACCATCCTTGTTCGTGGTCCGATAGTTGTGCCTGTCGCGGATGTCATCGCCCTCGAGTTGCAGGGCCTTCACGACAAGGTCCGTGACGGGGCCGCCGGCCCTGCGTTTTGTGACGTCGCCCACGATGTGGCGGATCGACTTGTGGGGCTGCGAGAGGTCGTGGATGACCACCTCGAACGCTCGAGGGAAGGTCGCGACGATCGCATCGGCGATCTGCGCCAGCCCCCGGAAGAGGTACTCCCTCTCGGTCTGGGTCGCCTCCTGGGTGTCGTGTGGTTTGGTCTTCACTCTTCTTTTTTGCATGTCTCTGTCTAGCGCCTTCGGAGCGCCGCGCGCAAGGGGCGTTCTTCCTGCTGTCCGCCACGCGAACGCGAACGCGGGCATGGCAGGTCAGCGTTACCGTGCGTCAATGTGGCGGTACAGGACGCGGTACAGGGCGAACGCGGCCGGCATGGAATCGGCGGTAAACGCCAACGAATCGGGTGTCGGCCGTTCGATGCCCGGGATGGCTTCGGCCACTTCGGGGATCGACGTGTCACGGTACCAGATCTGAATCCGGTATGGTCCGGTCCTGCGGGGCTCGAACTTCCTGGCGGTGCGGGTCGCCTGCTCGGCGTTGCGCTGGATCTCGTCGCGAGTTTCGCCCGTGGGCCGGAGTTCGACCGTGCGCCCGTTGAGGGCGTGCTTCACCACGACGCTGCTGGCGTCGGTCGCCACTTCCTTGATCTGCGCCACGGCAACCTGGTCGCCGGTGACCATGACCACCGGCACGCCAAACCACCCGGCGTAGAGCGTGTTCATGCCCCCCTCGCCGACCGAGCGCCCATTGATCTGCACGTCGCGGACGTTGCCGTTCTGGGTGTGCGGGAACACCCCGTCCGGCGAGCTCGCCTTGGCATGGAGGCCGATGAAGAACACCGCGTCGAAGGTCTCGTCGAAGCCTTCCATCATGCCGTAGCGCCTGATGGCATTCCCGCTGATCAGCTGGGCATGAGCGTCGACGTCGTCGCGTTGGAGGTTATGACCGTTGCCGTGAGAGTCGATCACGACGATGCTGGTCGCGCCGCCGGCAACGGCTCCCCGGATGGCGGCATTCACGTCATCCGCATACATCTTGCGGCCGCGGCCGTAGTCGGCGCCGGTCCCGCCGATTTGCTCAGCGCTTGACACGCCGCTGATGCCTTCCATGTCGGCGCAGATGAAGACCTTCTTGGGGCCCTGGGCATACGCGCTCGCCGACATGAGAGCGAGAAGCAGGCCGAAAGCCGCGAACCTGCATGTTGGTGATGTCATGGTGGGCCTCAGAAGTCGAACCGGATTCCGAATTGCTGACGGCGCATCGCCAGGGCCTCGATGGGCAGGCCGAAGTTGGACGCCTGAAGGCTGCCCTGGTACGTCGTGAAGTTGGTCGTGTTGAACACGTTGAACAACTCCCAGAACGCGGTCACTCGCGTGTTCTTCGGGAGCTTGACGAGCTTGCTGACCCGAAGATCCAGGTTCTTCAGCGCCGCGCCACGGCGCGAGTTCCGGGGTTCTGGCCGGTCGATGAACGGGTCGGTGTCCAGCTGGATGCTGGTCGAAACGCTGTACGGCAACCCGCTGCGGTACGCGAAAATCCCCGACGTCTGCAGGTCGAACGGCAGGGTATACGAGCCGTTGATCACGAGGTTATGGCGCCGGTCCGAGTCGTCTGGCCCCTCGTCCTCGCTCAGGTCCAGCGCGTTGGTCGCGGCGCCGCCCTTGATTCCCGTCGCGTAGTTCGAGGTCGACTTCGCGAGGGAGTACGACACCCCCACATTCCCGCGGGCCCTGCGGTAGCGTGCCTGCGTCTGCAGGGCCGTGTACTGCGTCCAGCCGTCATTATGGTAGGCGTTGATCTCGCCGAACCGCGCATCAGGCGTGACGTAGACGCCGTTGACGAGGGCCACGTTGTCGTTTCTCGCGACGATGCCATCCACCCCTTCCGAGAAGACGACATCGGCGTCGACGGTCAGGTTGGAGAGAAGCTGGTAGCTGACGCCTCCTGAGTACTGACGCGTGAACGGAACCTTCATGTCGTTGACAGTCACCAAGCGCTGCTTGGTGTCCGGCACCACCGACAGATCTGGCCAGTAGGGGAAGTTCTGAGCGAGGTACGCACGGAGATCACGGGCGCTGCCTGCCGGGTCCGAAGGTCTCCAGAACGGGTTGTTGAGCGAGTTGTTCGCAATCAGGGACACCGACTGTTCGGCGAGCAGGCTGTTGTTGATCGAGAAGATGGCGTAGTTGTTGTGGCTCATGTCGTAGAAGACGCCGGCTGCCCCCGGAACGTCATCCCTTCACGGGGGGTCCAGACGACTCCGATTCGTGGCGAGACGTTGTGCTGCGCGTGCTGCGGCTCGAAGAAGGGCTCGCCGCCGAGCTTGCTGACGATCTGGTCGTTTTTCGTGTCGATGAAGCCGTTGACGATCGTGTTGGCCCGATCGATGTCGTACCGGATGCCGATATTCAGCGTCAGGTCGTCGCGGACCCTCCATGCGTCCTGGGCAAACGCGTTGAGGCCCCATACCGCTTCGCTGTAATTGGGGATTGACGTGCCGCCCGACCAGCGATCCGGGTAGCTTGCCGGGTTGTTGATGTCGAAGGCCAGGTCCCTCGTAAACGTCCAGGCGCCGTTACGCACGTTCAGACTGTCGATGATCGTGCGGACCTGCGCCGCCGTGACGCCAACCTTGATCTGGTGCTTGCCGTACAGGAACGACAGCGTGTCGCCGATGTACAGATCCTCTTCGGCTTCCAGCCCGCTGAAGCCGCACCCGAGGGTGGCCCCGGGGTAGTTTCGCCGTGCAAACGTCCCGGGCGGGCCGAGCGCCAGGAGCGCCGAGCCGCCAGCGCCGGCCTGATTGCAGATGATGGGAGGCCTGTTCGACAGGAACGAGGCGCGGACCTCGTTGAACGCTGCATTGGCCAGCGTGCTCGTGAGCCCACCCACCACGGTCCAGACCGGGCCGCCGAACGTCTGACGGGAGGACAGGACCTGCAGGGCGCCGCCCTGATTCGTCTGCGTGTTGATGCTGCGGTCGAACCGCACCGAGGCGCGGTGACTGGTGCCCAGGTTGACGTCGGTCTTCACAATGAACGGGTGATCGGTCGTGTTCCGGTCGAGCACCGTCGGCTCGCCCTGCTGTCGCCAGTACTCGGAGATGCCCAGGACGTCGGTGCCCTTGGTGCTGAGGTTCTCATTGCCCACGAAGAAGAAGATGCGGTCCTTGATCACCGGTCCGCCGAGAAACGCGCCCCAACGCTGCTGGCTCAACGGCGCCGGTTCGTCCAGGTACGTCAGGCTCGCCATCCACGAAACGTCCGGCAAACGGCGGGCTGTCCAGGGCCGAATCCTGGAAGAAGCCGTAGACGCGGCCCGTCATCGCGTTTGAGCCGCTCCGTGAAATCACGTTCATGATGCCGCCCGAGGCGGTCCCGAACTCGGCGCTGAACGAATTGGTCAGGATCTGGAATTCCTGTACCCAGTCCTGGGGGAAGGTCGAGGCCTGCTTGCCGTAGAATTGCCACATGGCCGACGCACCGTCGATGAACACGCCGCTCGTAAAGGCGCGCTGGCCGTTGAACGACAACGACTGACCCGTCCCGCCAGCGGTGTAGCCGCCGGTGCCGGTCGTCACCCCCGGCGCCAGCAAGGCGAGCGAACTGAAGTCCCGCTCGACCACCGGCAGTTCGTCGATCTGTTCCTTCTTGACGACGGTGGCCACCGAGCTGCGCGTCGTTTCCACCAGCGTCCCCTCGCTGACGACCGTCACTGATTCCTCAACGGCGCCGAGGGTCAGCCTGAAGTCGAGGCCCACCTCCTGGCCGACCAGGAGCACGATGCCCGTGCGTCGCTGGCTGCCGAAGCCGCTAAGCTCAACACCGACTTCGTACTCGCCGGCGGGGAGATTCGGAAGATAGTACTCCCCCAGTTCGCTCGTCACGCCTAGCTTGAGGGTGTTGGTGGCGACGTGACGGGCCGTGATTGTTGCACCAGGCACCACGGCTGCCTGCTCGTCGGTGACCTTGCCCCGAATGGCAGCCATCGGGACTTGCGCATCCACGATGCGTGCGAGCAACACGACACACACACACACCACCACGCACATTCGCAAAGATATCGGACGCATGGGCCCTGCTCTCTTTTTGTGTTCTTGCGCGGCCGGAGTCACGTCTGGTCGCAATTGCAGATGAGCTTAGTGACGTCGAACGAGGGTGTCAACAAAAAATTGATGTCTTCAACATTTTCTTATGTGGCTCCCCGCGGGGGACGCTCGGCGCCCCGGCGGGTCACGGCGCCGCGCATGAGCGAAGCCGCGCGCCGCGCGTGCGGCGTGACCGCGGCTGCGGCGGGAGCGGCGGGACCTTACCCTCGGCACATGCCTCTTTCTGGAACTCGTGATTGGGCGGCGAGGGTGCAGACTGCATGCCTCGCGACATGCTCGACGCCGACACCTGTTCGTGCGTCATGGGACGCATCCGCCAGTGCTCGAGCGCCTGCAGGCGCTGCCCCTCAGCGCGGTGTGCCTGTCCGTCGTCACCAGGGCCGGACTGCGGCGCTACGGCGTCGACGCGCTGGGTGCGCAAATCGCGGCCGGCCGCGCCTTCACGGCTGCCGACACGGCCCCTGGTGTCAACGTCGCCGTCGTCGATGAAGGCTTCGTCGATCTGGTGACCGGCGTCTTCACGCTCAGCGACCTGGCGATGCTCGTCGCCTACGCCATCCTCATGCTGGGTGTCTGCCTCCTCGCGTGCGTCGTTCCGACGCGCCGCGCGCTGCGCGTGGAGCCGACACTCGCACTGCGGAGGCCCCAGGGCGAAGTCCCTGCCGACGCTGCAGGCTCTTGCGCCCGTCAAGGGGTTGCCAGCGCGCCGGGCCTCGCCGGGTCGTCTCCCGGCTTGGCCGAGAGCACGAACGCGGCGATGGACGCCGGCACGGGCGTGTCGTGCACCACCACCACCGGCAGCAGCCGCGTGATGGCGATGAAGACGGCCACGCCGATGGCCGCCATGCCCACGGTGACCGCGATCTCGCCCCACGACGGCCAGTACTGGAAGGACTCGCCGCCGTTGTAGCAGGTGAGGAAGGCGTCCACCCGCCAGAGCGCGCCCGCCGCCACCGCCGATAGCGCGGCCACGAACCGGGCGCGGGCGTTCTCGACCCGCTCGCTCAGGAAGACGAAGGCGGGGATGAGGAAGAGCGCCGTCTCCAGCACGAAGACGATGAGGAAGAAGTCGGGCACGGCCAGGAGTTCCAGCTTCCCGGCGGCCAGCAGGTCGGCGAAGCGCAGCCCCACGAAGAGAACCAGCAGGCCGCCGTTCACCCGGCACATGTCCACCAGCAGCTCGTGGTCGTGCCGCGCGTTCCAGGACTGCTTCATCAGGGCGGTGAGGACCACCACCGTGCCCAGGCCCATGGACAGGCAGGAGACCAGCGCCAGCAGCGGCAGCATCGTCGTGTGCCAGAGCGGGTGGAGCTTGGGGCCGGCCACGATCATCAGCCCGCCCAGCGAGCTCTGGTGCATCGTGGGCAGGAGCATGGCCAGCGCGATGACCCAGGGCATGGCGAGGGCCAGCCGCGGCCCCCAGCGCCGACCGATGGCCGACCAGCGCTGGTGGCGGCTGGTGGAGGCCCGGTCCAGCGCCGCCGGGAGCATCTCGAGCCAGAGCACGCCCACATAGGCGATCACGCAGACCGCCACCTCCAGCAAGACCGACGACAGGTTCCACATGGGCGGCATGGCCAGCCAGTACATGTTCCAGGGCCGGCCCAGTGCCACGATGATGGAGGCGCCGCCCAGCGAGTAGGCGATGGCGCCCACCAGCACCGAGGGCCGCACCAGCGGGTGGTACTGGCCGCGGTTGAGGAGGTAGCAGAGCAGCCCGACGGAGTACGCGCCCGCGCCGATCCCGGTGAACACCACCACGTTGACGGGTTCCCAGATGCCCCAGGCGTACCCGTCGTTCATGTTGCTGACCGCGCCGATGCCGGCCAGGAACCGCCAGATGATGACGCCCTCGGCGATCCCGAAGAGCGCGAGCAGCGTGATCATGCCGCGGTCGAGCAGATGGCCGCCAATCGGCCGGGGGTGGGGGTGCAGGCTCATTTCGGCTCCTCGCCACGGTGGGCGGGCTCCTCGTCGGCGCGCTTGCGGTTCCGCCGGACGATCGCGGCGGCGGCGGCGTAGAGGGCGATGGGGGTGAGGCCGTGCAGGTAGGGCGCGTGGGAGACCGTCTCCGAGAGGCTGGCCGGCGACTGGCTGGGCAGCTCGGGCAGGCCGAGGTCCTGGAAGGAGACGCCCGCGGCCGCCAGGTACAGCACCTGGGTGCCGCCGCCGTCGCTCTCGCCATAGACCCGGGACGCGTACCGGCCCGGCTCGGCAGAGATGCGCCGCCAGGCCTCGGCCAGCAGGTCGGCGCGCCGGCCGAACATCACCGCCTCGGCCGGGCAGACCTCGGCGCAGGCGGGGTTGGCGACGGCCCGGGGGCCGTCCTGGGCAGGATCGGCGCGGTGCCGGCAGAGCTCGCACTTCACGATTCGCGGATTGGCCGCATGCCATTGAAACTTGGGGATGGAGAAGGCGCAGGCGATCTGGCAGTAGCGGCAGCCCAGGCAGAGTTCCGCGTCCCAGACGACGATGCCGGTGCCCTGGGGTTCGGCCACGCGCTTGCTGTGCCCCTGCTTGTGGAGCGCGCCCAGCATGCACGCCGAGACGCACGAGGGATCGACGCAGTGCATGCACTGGCGCTTCACGAAGGCGGTAGTGGCCCCGGCGGCGGAGGGCTGCCGCAGGTGGCGCGCCTTCACCACGTTGTTCGTGGTGCAGTCGAGCTCCCTGGGCTCGCCGTCCCACGGCAGGTCGTTCGACTCCTTGCACGCGGCCACGCAGCCGCCGCAGCCGACGCAGCGTGTGGAGTCGTAGAGCAGCCCCACCGCCTCGGGCTCAACCACGACGCGGGCGCGGGCCGACGCGTTCCGGGGGATCGCGGCGGCGCAGGTCGCCGCCGCGGCCACCCCGAACCAGGCGCGGCGCGAGAACCGGAGAGCCATCAGCGCCTCGGGACCGGCGGATAGACGGTGATGAGGTACTGGGCCAGGACGAACATGGTCACCCACACACCCGCGGCGGTGAAGAAGGTGGCACGACGGAAGGAGTCGGCCACCGGGGCCAGCGCGGTGCTAGCTCCCAGCAGCAGCGGCACGGCCAGGGGAAGGGCCAGGATACCCACGACGCAGCACTTCACTGACAGGACTGCCCAGGAGGGCGGCGCCGTGCGGGAGAGCGCTGGCGTGAACCGGATCTGACTGACGAACATTGAGGGCCTCGCTTCCTGCGGATTACAACCGCTCTAAGGTTGAGCAAGGCGCGGGCCGCGCGCGGAGCGTCGTGAATTGCCCGAATGTCGAGGAAACAAGGGCACGGAGAAGCGAGGCGGGTGTTAAGTTCGTTGGCAGGTGTTAACGGCCTTGTCACCCCTTGATGTGAGTCACTGACTCGAGGGGTGGAGATTGTCGCGGCCGGGCTCGGGCGCGTGGGCGCGTGCGCACGTGACTGTTGTGCGGGTGGGTCAGCCGCGCGGCTGGGCTGGGGATCTACACGCCGGGTGCGCGCTGGGACGTCGTCGGCTCGGCCCCGATCCCCAGGCGCTTCAGCTTGGCGAGGAGCCCGACGCGCGAGATGCCCAGGATACGGGCGGCGGCGCTGCGGTTGCCGCTGGTGTAGCTCATCACCGCGCGGATGTGCTCGTCCTCGAGGTCGGCCAGGGTCTTGCGCACGTCCCGCGGCACCCGCGCATCGGTGCGAGCGGCCGCGCAGAGGTGGGCGGGGAGCGACGACAGGCCCAGGACCGGACCGGGCTCGAGGACCACCGCGCCGGCGATCACGTTCTCGAGCTCGCGCAGGTTGCCCGGGAAGTCGTAGGCCTCCAGCACCTCCATCACCGGCGCGGAGATGGATTGGATGGTCTTGCCGTTCTGGCGGCAGTAGCGATCGAGGAAGAAGTACGCGAGGAGCTCGACATCGCCGCGTCGCTCTCGCAGCGGCGGCACGACGATGGTCGAGATGGAGACGCGGTAGTAGAGGTCGGCCCTGAACCTCCCGGCCTCGATCTCGCGCTCCAGGTCCTTGTTCGTGGCGCAGATGAGGCGCACGTCGGCGTCGCGCTTCCGGGTCGAGCCGAGCCGGTAGGTACTCACCGCTCTGCAGCGCCCGCAGCAGCTTGCCCTGCACCGAGAGCTCGACGTCGCCAATCTCGTCCAGGAACAGGGTCCCGCCGTCGGCCTCCTCGAAGATGCCGGGCCGGGCCGCGTCGGCGCCGGTGAAGGCCCCGCGCTCGTGGCCGAAGAACTGCGCCTCGAACAGCGACGAGGCGAAGGCGGCGGCGTTGACCGGGATGAAGGGCTTGCCAGCCCGGGTCCCGAGCTGGTGGACGGCCCGCGCCACCAACTCCTTCCCGGTGCCGCTCTCGCCCCGGATCAGCACGCTGTTGTTACTGAGGGCGATCCGCTCCACGTCGCCCAGCGTGCGCATGAGCGCCTTGTCCTGGGTGACGAAGTCCTTGAAGACCTCCCGGAAACGCGGGCCCGCCGTCCCGTCTGCCTGGAGCTGGTGCAGCTCCCCGCGGCGGCGCGAGCCCTCCAGGGCGCGGTCGAGGCAGGTCACCAGTCGCTCGCTGTTCACCGGCTTGCAGAGGTAGTCGAAGGCGCCGAGCTTCATCGACTCGACGGCGAGCTCCACGTCGCCCACGCCGGTGATCACCACCACCGCCACCTCGGGGTGGTGGAGCCGGACGTGGCGAAGCACCTCGCCACCGGTCACCACGGGCATGTCCATGTCGAGCAGCAACAGGTCGAACCGGCCGGTGGCGATCCGGTCGGCCGCCTGGGTGCTGTCGGCCAGCACCTGGGTCTCGTAGCGCCCGGTCTGCGCCAGCAGCGTCTCGAAGCAGTTCAGGACCGCCTTGTCGTCGTCGAGGATGAGGATGCGGTTCACGCGGCGCCGCCTCGCTTCACCGGCAGCAGGAAACGGAAGATCGTCCCCTGGCCCACTCCGCTTTCCACCTCGATCCGTCCGCGGTGCTGCTTCACGATCTCGTCGATGATGGCCAGGCCCAGGCCGGTGCCGCCGGAGGCCTGACGGGTGGTGAAGAAGGGGTCGAAGATGCGGCCACGGTGCTCGGGCGCGATGCCGCAGCCGTTGTCTTCGACGGTGAACTCGATGACCTTGCCGCCCTTCGCCGGGTGGGCGCGCACGGCGATGTGGCCCGTCCCGTCTGCGGGGAGTGCCTGGACCGCGTTCTCGAGCGCGTTCACGACCACCTGCTGGAGCTGGGCTCCGTTGCCCTGCACTGGGGGCAGCGCCGGATCGAGGTCCTGATCCACCTGGTAGTGCTTGAGCCGGTTGTGGAGGAGCCTCGTGGAGGCCCGGACCACCGCGGCGAGGTCCACGTTCTGGTCGAGCCGCCCCTCGTCCTGCCGCGCGTACGCCCGCAGTTCGCGGACGATGATGCCGATGCGATCGGCGCCGTCGCGCAGATCCTGCAGCAGTACCGGGGACCTGCCTGCGGAAGAAGGGGTAGTCGAGCCGCGCCAGGCGCAAGTCAGGCCGCCGCCCGGCCTCGGCGTCCAGGATGGGCAGTGCGTCGGTGAAGGCCTCGGAGAGCAGGCCCATGTTGCCGTGAATGAATTGAATGGGGTTGTTGATCTCGTGGGCGATGCCGGCCACGAGGCGCCCCAGCGAAGCGTGCTTCTCGGTCTGCACCAGCTGCATCTGCTTCTCGGAGAGGCTGGTGAGCGCCTCCTCCAGCTGCCGCTCGCGCGTCCGCAGCCCCCGCACGATTGTGCTGGTGATGGCCATCGAGGCGCTCATGGTGACGAGCAGCGAGAGGACCAGCACCGCACGGAACGGGCCCTCGGCCCCCGCCACGGCCGAGACGCCGGTGAGAGCGTCGCTGGGCAGGACCGCGCCCCACTCGAGCACCACCAGCGAGAGGAACAACCCGAAGGCGCCGGCGCCGATCGTCCACGCCGCGCGCCGCGGGAGGAGCATCACCCCAGCGTTTGCGTGGATGAGGTAGAGGCAGACCAGCGGGCTCGTGCTGCCCCCCACGAAGTGGAGAAGCACCGTGAGGGCGACGAGGTCGAGGCCGATCTGCAGGCCCGCCTCGAGGCCGCCGCCGGCCGGAACCGGGTTCAGCCGCCGCTGGTAACGGTGATAGGCGGCGAAGAGGACGTTGTAGACGGCGATGACCACCGCCACGGCCAGCGTCTTGCCGACCGCGAGTTCGATCCCGAAGAGTTTGACCGCGACAGCCACGGCGAGCACCAGCCCGCAAACGAAGAGCCAGCGCACCCCGATGAACCACCCCAGCAGCCGCCGCAGCTCGGGCTCTTCCGGCGGCTCGGGTGTGGAGTCTCCCCCATCCGTCGCCGCCTGGGTCGGCCCGAACACGACGGAGCCGGCGCCGACCTTCCACCCCGGTTCACGCTTCAGTGTTCGCAGGACGCCCCCCACCGGGGGGCAATCATGTCACATCGTGGGTACTCAGGAGCGCTTCGGCCGGAGCTCGCGCGTCCTCGCGCCCGGTGACGCGAAGGGCTGACCGCCCTCTGTCATTTGGCGTCTCGCTGCAGGCGGGTCCGCAGGCGCCCCGCCACGGCGGGATCGATGTCGTCGGTGGACTGCCGTCGGATCGACGTGACGAGCGACGCGAACGCGCCGCCGAACCGTTCGCACACATCGCACCCCGCGACGTGGGCCCGCAGCGTTGCCTCAACCTCCGGCGGGAGGTCGCCGTCGACCAACTCGCTCAACTGCTCGAGGACTTCGGAGCACCACACGCCCGCGACGTTACGTTCCTTGTCGAGCACGAGGCTCCTCCTGCCGCAACTCGGCGGCGAGCCGCAGACGCGCACGGTGCAGACGGCTCTTCATGGCCGCGAGCGCGACCCCCATGACCTCGGCGGTATCCTCTCCGCTCAGCCCCTCGATGTCGCGCAGCGTCAGCACCTGCCGATCGTCGGGGGCCAGGCGTGCGAAGGCCGCATCGAGCATCTCCCGTTGTTGTGCACGAACCGCCAACGCTTCCGGATTTGGCGCGCCCCACCCCGCACGCATCCCCAGGTCCTCGAGGGGCGTGTCATCCAACCGAAGGCGGCTGCGTTGCCCCCGGAGTTGGTACGCTGCGTTCCTGGCGATGGTCAGCAGCCACGTGCTGACGCTCGCGTCGCCACGGAAGCGGGGCGCCGCCTGCCACGCCGACAGGAAGGTCTGCTGGAGCACGTCCTCCGCGTCGCCGAGGTCAGCGGTCAGCGCGCGCGCCAGGCGGAAGACCCGAACCTGGTGGCGTCGGACGATCTCGTCGAACGCCTCCCGGTTCCCGGCCGCAGAGCGGGCGATGAGCCCGACGTCCGTCAGCGGCCGCTCGAGGGCGTCCGGGTCGGGCACGTGGAGATTCCAAGAACCGAGTAGACCGGGCAGTTCCCGGTGAGGCCGGTCAGCAGCGGCACGATCCCGATGTAGCCCCACGGTGCCAGCGGCCCCGCAAGCGCGAATCCGATCAACCCGAGGCCGAGCAGGACCCGCACGGCGCGCTCGACCGGGTGCTCGTTACGGGAGAAGAAAGTACCCATGGAATCCTCCTGGGCCGGGTTGGGACGCCCCTCATGGGCACCACCGCGGCAACTAGCATGGATAGAGTGCGCCGACCCCAAAAGGATTCAGGCACACCGGTCTGGGGCCGCTCCGCGGGCAGAATTCCCAAGGGCATCCTCAGTTTCCGCCGAACGTCACCGCGGACGCGGAGCTCAATCGCACTGGCTCAGCGAACCGCAGATCTCGCAGCGTGCCAACGCGTCGACGTGAGATTCCTGCACGCGGCTCTTGCTGTCTGCGGCGCCTCGCTGGACGCCCTGCGGTCGCGTTCGGTCACTGGCCGACCTCCGCCCCTGCCGACACGCCTGAACAGGGCCGTCCAATGCCGGTGGGCTACCCGCGCGAGACCCAGGAGCGGGAAGGCCGAGAGCAGCACCGCGCCCACGAATTCGCCGGATCCGCCCAGGGCTGCGAGCGCCGGCCACACCAGCGACGCAAAGCCGAGGACCACCGTCAGCATGACGAACGCCCACTGCGCGCCGGTGAACTGCACGGGCTGGCCGTTGTAGAAGGGATAGTCAGGATCCATCGCAGCCCCTTGTTCCGCGGGCGCCCGACGCGTCGAGATCGCCGCCACCGTCTCCGCGAGAGAGTCCGAATCATAGCCGGGCTCAGCTGCCGGGGATGCCGGGACACGGCCTCGCGGCGGGGCGCGCGCCGTTTGGATGCGCCAATCTCCGCGGGTCGATCAAAGCGCGGCGTTGTGCTTGACCGGGGATGCCGGTGTCGGTGCTGGAGCAGGCCGTGATGGTTCCCTGGACGGCGCACAGCCTCGCCAACATCGAAAGAGCACCGCACGACGTCCGCGACTCCCCCGCTACGACCAGAACACCCGCCGCGCCTCCTCGATCAACTCGAACACGTGCCCATCGTCATCGAATCGTGTGCGGCCAAGCAGCCCGTTGCGCCAGCGACGCGGCAGCGCGTCTGCACCGTGCAGGGCGCCGACAGCGGCGCCGACGATCGCGGCAACGGTATCGTTGTCGCGTGTGTCGTTGACCGCCCGCACGATGGCTTCCTCTGGGTCGTGCCCGTACCGCATGAGAATGTAGAGGACACACGGCACCGTCTCGAGCAGGAAGGCACCGGAATACCAACCGTTGCAGGCGTCGAGCGTGGTGAGGTCGCCTGCCACCGCGTCCGGGATCACGTGGTCGAGGAACGCCGACAGCGTGCCCTCCCACCCGGTGAAGCGTCCACCCCGTGGGCTGTAGGTCGCGTCGGTCTCCAACTCCCGAACGGCCGGCACGAACACCTCGGGCCACCAGGACGACGGGGGAACCGCATCGCGGGTCAGCAACTCCCACAGGAGCCCGACGAAGGCCACGCACGCACTGACCGACGAGGAGTCGCAGTGAGTGAGGCGGGCACACAGCGCCGCATCGATCCACAGCGCGGGCGACGGTTGGCGCACGTGCGGCAGGAGGATCGGCGCAATACGCATCAACGCGCCGTTGCCGGCCGACACTGGAGCCGCAGCGGGCCACGGCGTGCCCTCAGCCAATTGGTGCTGGAAGCTGCGCACGGCCGACCCGATGCCGAAGATCTGCTCCCGCGCGAACTGCTCCGCCAGTCTGCCCGGCTCGAGGTGTCCGTGCTCGAGGAGGTGCTCGACCGTCCAGAACGCCATCTGGGAATCGTCGGATGGCAGGCCGACCGCGCGGTGGTCCAGATACCGGTTCGGACGGTAGTCGCGCACCTCGCCCACGAACTCGGTGCGCTGACGCGGCGACAGGCCCTCGGACGTGTTGCCCAGGGCATCGCCGATGGCGAGCCCGAGGAGCATGCCTTCAACACGGCCCCAGTCGGTGACCGCGCCCCGCGGCATCCGGCCGAACAGCGGCGCACGCCGAATCGGCATCTGTCCGTCGGCCCACAGTCGCTCAAGCCATTCACGGTTCGTCATCACAGCCCCCTTCCGCAGGCCAACCCAGCCTGACCAGCATCCGCCCTCGTCTGACGTTATCGCGACACCCTGGTCGCAGTGGCGCATGGCGATCGGGTTGACTCGACGGGACTCCCCCGCATGCATTCACGTTCCGGTCGCCGACGCGATCCGACGGGATGGGAACAGCCCCGGACAGGACGCTCACGTGCAGACGCCGCCTCGTCGACACGCTCGGACCTAGTCGAGACTCCCTGGACCGTGCGCCGGAACAATGGGTCGAGCGACTCTCGACGTTCCTCGGTGTTCCGGCGAAATCGAATCGGCCGTGTGGCCGGCGGCCGCCAGCGAACGACAGGTCTGATTGATGTCGCCCTCATACAGAGCCTCATCAAGCAGGGCGTTGTCGACGACCTCGTCGCCGACTACGGTCTTCGGCAAGACGGTGATCGCCGCATGGCTGATCGTCCAGCGTAGGGTGAACACGCTGGTTCAGGTCCACCGAGCGCCTGCGCGAGGTGCCCGTCCAGCGCCTCAATGCGCCGCGCGGATCAGAGTCAGCACCGCTGCAGACCGCAGCGCCGAGTCGGCACAGCGCACGCACGCGCAGGCCGGAGCGAAGCGACGATTGGAAGTTGGACATCAACGCGAGCGTGGAGCCCGACCCGTGATTCCCCACGACTACATCACGGAATGGCGGGCGCAGGCGCCATGGGTCCAGGCCCTCCAAGTCGAGCAGGATCTCGTGATCAGCCGTGCGTCTATATGGGTAAGGAGCCAGACGGCTCCGAAGATCGGCCCGAAGAGCCTGCTCGCCAACGCCCGAGTCGGTCCTGCACGCCGAATTCGCTGGATGTCTGTTTGGCGGAGAGGGTGGAATTCGGAACGGTCTGAACTTCAAGAACCGGCCTGAATTGGGCATTCCGGCGCTATCGAAGCCATCGAATCTACAGAATCCTCGGTTGCTGGAATTAAACTGGAATAGCCAGAGGACGTCTCAACGTCGACGTCGCCGTCTCCTTCATCGCGGCGACTCCGTCAGGCTCTGCGACAC